>CAVSNX010000010.1:0-27498 GCA_963729455.1 uncultured Acidobacteriota bacterium | reverse complement strand
GCATCGTTTTCCGCTGGCTAGAATTCAGGAGGGCCTGGAGCTGGCCGCGAAGCCAACGGTGGAATCGCTGAAAATATTGATCACGCACTCATGAAAGTTTCGACGACCAAGAAGACGGAAGAAGGTCCAGCAGTGAGATTAGCCGAACCTCGCTTGACGGTGCCGTCCAAGATGACCGCCGCCGTCTTGTACGGCAGCGAAGATCTGCGCATCGAAAAAATTGACGTCCCCGCGCTCTCCGCGGACGAAGTCCTCCTGCGCGTCCGTCTCGCGCTCACCGACGGCACCGATCTGAAAGTCTGGAAGCGCGGCTATCACGCCAAAATGATTCAACCACCCGCTGTCTTCGGCCACGAACTCGTCGGCGACATTGCCGCCGTCGGCAAGCGCGTCGACCCGCGCTGGCGCATCGGCATGCGCGTCATCGCTGCCAACTCCGCGCCCTGCCTGCGTTGCTATCACTGCCGCCGCGGCCAGGAGAATCTTTGCGACGATTTGCTCTTCAACAATGGCGCCTACGCCGATTACATGCGTATCCCCGGCCGCATCGTCGTCGAAAATATGCTCGAAGTTCCGCATTCTGTGGATGACCAGAGCGCCGCACTCGCCGAACCTCTCGCCTGCGTCCTGCGCGGCATTCACGAAATGGAAGTGCGCACCGGAGACACCGCCGCCGTCATCGGCTGCGGCCCCATCGGCTTGAAATTCGTTCGCATGCTCTCCCGGCGCGGCGTTCGCGTCATCGCCCTGGCGCGGCGCGCCGGCCCTCTGGAAGTTGCAAAGCGCCTCGGCGCCATTGCCACCATTAATGTGACTGAAACTCCCGACGTTGTCGCGGCCGTGAAAGCCCTGACCGAAGACCAGCTCGGCCCCGATTCCGTCGTCGAAGCCGCCGGAAATCCCGCGACCTGGAAACAAGCTCTCGCCATGGTTCGCCGCGGCGGCGTTGTCAATTTCTTCAGCGGCCTGCCCTCCGGCTCGCGCGTCGAAATCGAGCCCGCCATGATTCACTACTCAGAGATCAAGCTCATCTCCCCGTTCCATCACACCCCGCGCTTTTTCCGCGAAGCCCTCGAAGCCATCCGCCGTGGCGACATCTCCGCCCACGATTTTGTCACCGAAGAAATCCGCCTGGCCGATCTCCCCCAGGCCTTCGAACGCATGAAGTCACGCAGCGGCGAAATCAAATTAGCCGTCCGGCCGTAATTTGCACGTGCGCGCCAACCCCTACCATCATTTGCTGGTTTTGCATCCCGGATGGTTTTGCGGGGCCGAGCGCAGCGAGGAATCTCTCTTTGCCCTCTGGCTTGATCTTGTAGGGTCCGCGTTCCGAGGCGGACCGCTCGCGCCACATCTCTCACTCGTGCCGATGCAAGGAGAAACTAGCTGCTAATGTTGCGCCCCGGCGAACTCGAGCTGACCAAACACGCACCACCCCCCGGCTGCTCCCCCGCCGAAGCCCAGGCCTACACCCGCTGGCTCGCCACCCACCACTACGAAAATTTCAACGTAGTCTCCTGGCTCCTCCCAAAGGCTCTTCACCAGCATTTCTACAACGTCTACGCCTACTGCCGCTGGGCCGACGACCTAGGCGACGAAGTCCCCGACCCCGCGCGCGCCCTCGAATTGCTGAACTGGTGGGAACACGAACTGGACGCCTGCTACGAAGGCAAACCCTCGCATCCCGTTTTCGTAGCGCTTCGCGAAACTGTGGTCTCCAAAGACATTCCCAAGCAGCCCTTCGCCGATCTCCTGAAAGCTTTCCGCCAGGATCAAACCGTAAAGCGCTACTCCGATTGGGCCGGCGTACTGAATTACTGCGTCTACTCCGCAAATCCCGTCGGTCGCCTGGTCCTCTACCTATGCGGCTATCGTGACGAACAGCGTCAGAAATTATCCGACGCCACCTGCACCGCGTTGCAGCTAGCAAATTTTTGGCAAGACGTCTCCCGCGATCTCGAAAAAGGCCGCATCTACATCCCCCTAGATGCCGCCGCTGCCCAGGGCCTCGCCGAATCCGACATCGTTAACCGCCGCTTCGACAACCGCTACGTCCGCTTGATGAAAGATTTAATCGCCCGCACCCGCACCCTCTTCGCCGAAGGCATGCCCCTCGCAAAAATGGTAGACGGCCGTCTAAGCGTCGATCTCGAAATGTTCAGCCGCGGCGGTCTCGCCGTCCTCGACGCCATCGAATCCATGGGCCACGACACCCTCCACCATCGCCCCGCCATCACCAAACTAAAACAAGCCGGTCTCTTAGGACGCGCCCTAGTGGCTCACCTCGTCGGCTCAAATGCGAAATTGGAGCAGCCTGCCCAGCCGCGCGCGTCCGTCGTGACGCCGCTTCCTCCCGAACTTTTCCGCGGCCACAATCCGGCTAGCGCGATCCTCGCGCAATCTTATGACGCCTGCCACCGCATCGCCCGCGCCTCCCGCAGCAACTTCTACGCCGCTTTCTTCCTCCTTCCTTCCTCGAAGCGCGACGCCCTAGCCGCCCTCTACGCCTTCATGCGCCTAATAGATGACGTCGCCGATGAAGCCGCCGACGTCGCCGCAAAACAACGCGGCCTAGCCAATTGGCGCGCCGCTCTCGATGATGCCATCACCGGTCACGAGCAGCATTTCGACGGCAACGCTGCCATGTCTTCGCCCGCCGCAACGCTAGGCACTGCCGCCGAAATCCTCCCCGCGCTAGTCGACACCATGCAGCGCTACAAAATGCCCGCTCGCTACCTCCACGATCTAATCAGCGGCGCCGAAATGGACCTAACCGTCCAGACCTATCCCACCTTCGACCGCCTCCGCGAATATTGTTACCGCGTCGCCGGCACCGTCGGCCTCACCTGCACCCACGTCTTCGGTTTCACCGACGCTCGCGCCCTCGACCTCGCCGAAAAACTCGGCCTCGCCTTCCAACTCACCAACATCATTCGCGACGTCCGCGAGGACTTCCAACTCGGCCGCGTCTATCTCCCCGAAGAAGATTTGCAGCGTTACGGCGTTTCTCCCGAAGATTTCGGTCGCACCGAAGCCACGCTCGGCGTCCGTGAGCTGCTGCGGTTCGAATGCGACCGCGCCTGGCAAAATTACGAAGAAGGCGCTGCCCTGCTAAACTTGATCGACCCCGACAGCCGCGGCGCCCTGTGGCTCCTCGTGCATACCTACAGCGCATTGCTCGGCCGCATCGAGTCGCTCGACTTCGCCGTCTTCGGCGAACGCGTGCGCCTTTCCAAACCTGAAAAAATGATGTTCATCGCCAAGGCGCGCTTCGGCCGCCATACGGAAGAGAATATTCTTGAAAAGCGTGATCGTGATCGGCGGCGGGCTGGCGGGACTGGCAGCCGGCGCCGCGCTGGCTGAATCCGGCTGGCGCGTGCGTCTGTTCGAACAGCGCCCCTTCC
This sequence comes from uncultured Acidobacteriota bacterium, assembly GCA_963729455.1. Taxonomy (GTDB): domain Bacteria; phylum Acidobacteriota; class Terriglobia; order Acidiferrales; family UBA7541; genus Acidiferrum. The sequence continues at coordinate 24,094 of CAVSNX010000010.1, read as the reverse complement.
TCGGCGGCCGCGCAACCTCCTACGTGTTGCCCGACGGCGAGCACGTGGACAATTGCCAGCACGTCACCCTCGGCTGCTGCACCAATCTCTCCGATTTTTATCAGCGCGTCGGCTCCGCGGACAAAATCAAATTTTTCGACCGCCTCTTTTTCCTGGATCCCCAAGGCCGCCGCGGCGAAATGCAAGCCGGAATTCTTCCTGCTCCATTCCACATGACCGGCTCCTTCGCAAAATTCGCCCCGCTCACCTTGCGCGACAAACTCAGCATCGCTCGCGCCATGCTCGATATCTTGCGTTCGAAAGGGAAGCCCCGCGACCTGGAAGTTCCCGGCGGCATCTCCATGCTCGAATGGCTCAGCCGCCGCGGCCAGACACAAGGCGCCATTGATCGCTTCTGGCGCGTCGTCCTCGTCAGCGCTCTCGATGAGGAACTCGATCGTACCGACGCCCGCTTCGGCGTGGATGTTTTCTGGAAAGCCTTTCTTTCGAATCGCACCGGCTACCGCATGGGCGTTCCCGCGGTCCCGCTCGCGAACTTATACGACGGCTGCAAATTCGAAATCGAAAAGCGCGGTGGCGAAGTCACCCTGCGCGCACCGGTCCGCGGCCTCAAAATCGAAAACGGCGAAATCGCCGGCGTCCGCCTCGATGACGCAAAGGAAGAAACCGCCGACGCCTACGTTTTCGCCGTCCCGCACACTGGGCTAGCGGAACTCTTGCCGGAGAGCGTGAAGCAAAGCGACCCTTCGCTCGCGAATCTCGACAAAATAAATGTCTCTCCAATCACCGGAGTCCATTTCTGGTTCGATCGCCAAGTCATGAAAGAGCCGTTTGTCACCCTCCTCGACACCACCACGCAATGGATTTTCAATAAATCCGCCCTCTACGCCGTTTCGAGCGGAGCAGGGAAGGCCGCCGCGCGCGAACAATACCTGCAACTGGTAATCAGCGCCTCCTACGACCTGCTGCAAAAATCCCGCCAGGAAATCATTGATCTCTGCCTACAAGAAGTCCGCCACGCCCTTCCCACCGCCCGCGAAGCCCAATTGCTGAAAGCCACCGTGATTAAAGAAGCCGCCGCCACCTTCTCCCCCGAGCCCGGCGTCGACCGCTTCCGTCCCAGCCAGGAATCCTCCGTCCGCAAATTATTCCTCGCCGGAGACTGGACCGCCACCGGCTGGCCCGCCACGATGGAAGGCGCGGTGCGCAGCGGCTACCTCGCGGCCGAAGCCGTCCTGCGAGTGCACGGCACTCCAAAAACGTTTCTCCAACCGGATCTTGCGCCGGACGGATTCGTGGCGATTTGGCTGGGAAAGCGGAAAGAGGCGGTCGCGGATCGCTGATTCGTGATTCGCGACGGCGAATCATGGGTCCACAAGCTCGTACGCGCCGATGCGGCGCTCGCTCACCGTAAGTTTTTCACCGAGCGCCTCGATCGCCTGATATTCCGTTTGATGCGTTCGCAGGAATTCTTCGTAGGAATGGCGGGAGTTCCAGAAATCCATCGTGACGTAAATGCCAGAACGAAAGGAGTCGCGCAGCAGTCGAGTCTCTCGGTAGTCGGATCCGCTCCGGAACAGCCTGGCCCACTCCCCGCCCGGGCCATAGACCTTCTCGAAGCGTTCTTCACATCCCGGCTTGACTTCGAACTCCCATAGTACTAAAAACATATAGGTCCCATCTCCTGCTCTCGGACGTAGGCATCCTGCAAGCCAGCATACTCTGGGGAATCATTGCGCGGTCCGGCCGAGTGTAGCAATCCGATTGGATTCTAACCAAGTTGGTGAGCGCGTCTGCGCAAAAGTCCAGGCTGTAGTTGTGGCAGTCCGTCGAAACGGGCGGACGGAGGCGTTTGTGGATCGAAAGTACAGTCACCGCGGGTATCGCGACGCGGAAAAAGAAGACAAGAAGAATAAATCACACGACCGCAAGCCGCCCGCCGGCGGCCCTCGTGGCGCCGATCAATTCGGCCCGCGCACCCCGCGCATGGTCGGCACCGTCACGCGCGCGCGCTGCGCCAATTGCGGCGCCGTGCTAACCCCCGGCTACGACGTCAACGGCACCTGCCCCAAGTGCCAATTCGAATTGCACTGCTGCAAGCAGTGCCGCTACTTCGATTCCGGCGCCCAGTTCGAATGCACCCAGCCCATCCCTGAACGCATCTCTCCCAAAGACGCCAAGAACACTTGCACCTTCTACGAATTCCGCACCACCATCGAGAAGGACACCGCCCCCACTTCCTACGCCCAGCCCTCCGCCGCCGGTTCCACCCCCTCCGCGCCCCCGCGTCACACCGACGCCCGCCAAGCCTTCGAGGACCTCTTCAAAAAGTAACTCACCCCCGCCGCCCCCGTCCCCGCTCGCCTTCGCGAACGGGCCTTTCCCTCTAAAGTCGCGCACCGCGTTGTGACACTTCGTACAAAGAATTGTGATCTGGCTCACAGCCGCCCCAGCGTGCGACTGCTAAACCAATTCGTGGAGAGGGGCAGTCCATGAAAATCCTACTGGCCACCGACGGCTCTGAATTCTCCGATGCCGCTTCAGGCATGGTCGCATCGCAATTTTCTGCGCAAAAAACCGAAGTGCTTGTTCTCCAAGTCGTGGAGCCTTTGATCTTCTCGAGTCCTCCGCAAATGGCCTCTGGCTATGCCCCCGAGATGGCCGCTCGACGTCAGGAACGCATCAAGCAGGCCGAGGACTCCACTGCGCGAGTTGCACAAACGCTGCAGGCCGCAGGTTTTAAAGCCAAAACGCGTGTGCTTGAACAGGAAATTCGAACCGGAATCCTCGACGTAGCCGAAGAATGGCACGCTGATCTAATCGTTATGGGGTCCCATGGGAAAAGGGGTCTCAAGAAATTTCTCTTGGGGAGTGTTGCCGAGCTCGTCGTGCGCCATGCCCCCTGTTCCGTTCTGATTGTGCGTACTCGCACGAACGCATAGCCCGTTTTGGCGTATAGTGCAATCTGCTCCCTGTTCATCCGTCGTACTGGCACGTGAGTCCAGAAATTGCAGAATCGTGCCCTCTGCCAAGTTCCCGGAATGGAGATTCCTCTCATGCCTGACCGGAACGCTTCTTCGAGAATCGATCACTGGTTGCTCCAAAAGATCTATCGCGCCTCAGGCCACCCGCAAATCCGGCTGACCCTCGCAGATAGCGCGGAAGTTTCGCCGCCGAATGTCCCGCCTGTGGCCACCATCCGCATTCAGGATCGCGAAACTCTCCTTCGATTAATCCTCGATTCAGAGGTCGGCTTTGGCGATGCCTATAGCGCCGGCAGCATCACTATCGACGGGAATCTCGTCGCCGCTCTTGAAGCGCTCTATCACTCCATGCCCGCAATCGAAAGCCGCAACTGGTACAGCAGAATCGCTTCGAAGTTCATCGGCTACATACAGCGCAACTCCTTGCACGGCTCGCGAAACAATGTTCATCAGCATTACGACTTAAAAACCGAGTTTTACCGGCTCTGGCTCGATCCCCAACTCGTTTATACTTGCGCGTATTTTCCAGCCGCCTCTGCCACCTTGGAAGAAGCGCAGCTCGCCAAAATGAACTACGTTTGCCGCAAGCTCCAGCTTCACTCTGGCGAATCCGTTATCGACGCTGGATGCGGCTGGGGTGCCCTGGCGCTGTACATGGCGGAGCATTATGGTGTGAGCGTTCGAGCTTTCAACATCTCTCATGAGCAAATCCAGTGGGCGCGCTGGCATGCACGAAAACTCGGACTCAACCAGCGCGTCGAATTCGTCGAAGACGATTACCGCAACATCTCCGGCTCCTGCGACGCTTTCGTCTCCGTCGGCATGCTCGAGCACGTCGGCCTCGAGCACTACCACGAACTCGGCAACATCATCCATCGTTCCCTCGACAAAGCCGGCCGCGGCCTGCTCCACTTCATCGGCCGCAACAAACCCTCCCCCTTTAGCACTTGGACCAGGAAACGTATTTTCCCCGGCGCCTATGCGCCCACCATTCGTCAAGCCATGGATATTTTCGAGCCCCATGATCTGTCCGTCCTCGATATTGAAAATCTCCGTCTCCATTACGCACGCACTCTGGAATGCTGGCTGAGCAGCTTCGAAACATCCGCCAAACAAATCGAAGAAATGTTCAGTCCGGAATTCGTCCGTACCTGGCGCCTCTATCTCGCCGGAGCCATCGCGGCTTTCCGCGCTGGCACCTTGCAGCTTTTTCAAATTGTCTTTGCGCGTACCGCCTGTCAGCAACTCCCTTGGACTCGCGCTCACCTCTACCGCGACGCGCACCACCAAATCGAGGAAGCGCAATGGACTCGTGCGATATCCTGATCGCCGGCGCCGGACCCGCCGGCAGTTCCTGTGCCTGGAAGCTGCGCGATTCCGGCCTCACCACCGTCATCCTCGATAAGCAGCTTTTCCCCCGCGACAAAGTCTGTGGCGGCTGGGTCACGCCTCCCGTTCTCCAGGAACTCCAGCTCGATCCTGCCGAATACTCGCAACCCCGCGTCCTCCAGCCCATCCACGGTTTTCGCATCAGCGTCATGGGCGGCCGCGAACGCGTCACCGACTACGGCAAACCCATCAGCTACGGCATCCGCCGCTGTGAGTTCGACGATTTTCTCCTCCAGCGCTGCGGCGCCCGCATTCTCCAGGGAACGCCGCTCACAACTCTGGAACGCTCCGGCGAGCATTGGCTCGTCAACGGCCAATGGCAGGCCCGCCTCGTCGTCGGCGCCGGCGGTCATTTCTGCCCCGTCGCTCGCTATCGCGGTGCCAACGCTCGCAGCGAACCCGGCGTCGCTGCGCAGGAAATCGAGTTTCCGATGTCCGCGAGCCAGAGCCGGCAATGCTCCATCCAGCCCGAACTTCCCGAACTCTACTTTTGCCCGGACATGAAAGGCTATGGCTGGTGCGTCCGCAAAAATAATTTTTTGAATGTGGGCTTGGGCCGCGTGGATCCCCACGCACTCCCGGAGCATGTCGCCGCCTTTGTCCGTTTCTTGCAGCAATCCGGGAAAATCGCCTTCGATCTCCCCGCGCATTTCCTCGGTCATGCCTATCTGCTCTACGGCCATTCCCAGCGCGAAGTCGCCCGCGACGGCATCCTGCTCGTCGGCGACGCCGCGGGCTTGGCCTACTCCCAAAGCGGCGAAGGCATTCGCCCCGCGATTGAGTCCGGTTTGCTGGCAGCAAAGGCCGTTCTTTCCGCCGACGCGCTGGAAAGCCCCGCGCTCTGCAATACCTACAAAAGCCTCCTCGCTGCGCGTTTCGGAACCTCCCAGAAAGAATGGGCCTTCGACCTCGGCGCCCATCTCCCCACCTGGCTGGTCCGCTCCCTATCCCAATTCCTCCTCGCCAGCCAATGGTTCTCCCGCCGCATCGTCCTTGAGAAGTGGTTCCTCCATCGCGACGAACCCGCCCTAACCTGCTGAGAAGCCACGCACCTCTTGGATTTGAATTTGTAGGGCCCGCCTTCCGAGGCGGGCCGCTCCTGCAGCGCTGAGCCTTCTCCGGCGCGGGTGTCCCAGGTTGCGCTTTTCTACCTGGGGGTTTTGACTTTTCGGGCTCGAAGCTCGAGGTCTTTCTCTCGTCCCTTTTCCAATTTCCATTTTCTAGTTTCCGTCTCTTCCGCCCCTCCCACCCCGTCATTTCGAACGGAGCAGGCCGACTTTTTCTTCCGCATTCGCTCCTGCGCACTCTTCTCCATCCCGCGTTCTTTGCGGGATGAATGCGTCGGCCTGCGAAGAGAGACCTCTTCGCCATCCCGCGTATTTTGCGGGATGAAATCTCTCTTCTCTTGCCCTTTTCCCAATTTCCAATTTCTAGTTTCTGCTTTCTAGTTTTCCTTTTCCCCCCGCGTCCAAAGCCCATCTCCGCGAAAGAGGTCCGCCTCATCCGGCGCGCGCTGAACGCCAGCCAGTCGCTCTTCGCCGGCTACCTCAACGTAAGCCCCAATGCCGTGCGGAGTTAGGAGCAAGGGACACGCCGGCCGCACCAGGCCGCCCTCAAGCTTTTGATGATCGCCAAGAAGAACCCCAAAGCCCTGCTGGTAGCTTGAGTCGTGAAGGAAGAAAACATCCCGTCTGATGGCATAACGAAGTCGGCCTCGCGACGAGCCGAGTAGAATGTCGGTGCTCTAACCAGACATTGCTCGGAACGAAGGAGGCCGAGATGAAAATTATAGGCGTGGATTTGCATACGCGACAACAAAGCATTGCCATGCTGGATGATCAAACGGGAGAGCTAGTCGAAAAGGAATTGCAGCACGAGGGCGACCAAGTGCGCGAGTTTTATTCCGGTCTGCCTAAGCCGGTGCTGGTGGGCCTGGAAGCCACGGGCTCCATGCACTGGTTCCTGCGACTGCTCGAAGAGTTGGTCATCGAGTTCCGCGTCGGTCATCCCGCGAAGATCCGGGCTGCCGAACCCCGCAAGCAAAAAAACGACCGCCGTGACGCTCGCTTGCTGCTCACGCTGTTGGCGGAAAATCGCTTTCCTGCGATTTGGATGCCTTCTCGTGAGCAACGCGATCTGCAGATTCTTTTGCGGCATCGCCATCAGTTTGTCCGCATCCGCACGCGGGTGCAGCTCAGCTTGCAAGCGCTGGCACTCAGTCACGGGCTGCGCCGTGGCCACTCCTTGTGGACCTTAGGAGGCCAACACACTCTGCGGGATTTACCCCTGGCTCCTCACGCCAGCGAGCAGCGCGACGCCCTGATGGCGTTGTATCCACAGCTGCAGGGACCTATCGACGATCTGGACCGCCAGGTCGAGAGGCAAGCGCAACAACGGCCAGCAGCACGACGGCTGATGACGCATCCCGGCGTGGGGCCGATCACGGCTCTGGCCACCGAGGTGTTCCTCGGCGATCCGCGACGCTTCGCCGACGGCAAAGCGGTAGCCAGCTACATCGGGATGATTCCCAGCGAACACACGAGCGGCCGGCGCCAGCGCTTCGGAAAGCTCAGCAAGCAGGGTAACTCGCTACTGCGTTTTCTTTGGGGAGAAGCGGCGATGCAGGCGGTTCGCCGGGATGCGGAACTCCAACGTTTTTACCGCCGCAAGCTGGTGCAAAAAGGAATGAGCAAAGCGCGCGTGGCCGCAGCTCGCAAGCTGGGCATCCGACTGTGGATCATGCTGCGCGACGAAATTGATTACGCGGAATTCTGCCGCCGCGGTCACCTCCGGCGACAGTGTAGCGGTGCGGCCTGTGCGGGAATGCCTCACGGGGACAGTGGTCCTAACTGACCGTCCGTCTGATTAGGCTACCCGCCTCCCTTTGGTTTGGAGGGAGTTCGAACAAGTCATCATGGTCCAAAGTGACCGAAGACATGTTTGGTGGACTGCACTACAGCGATGAAGTGACACGGGTCGAGCAATGCGGTTGGAGCGCGACAAACAGAACGGCGATCTAGGCGAGGTCCTCGCCACACGGAGTGCTGCTGCGCTTGTGCAGAGGTGTCGAGAAACGACTTAAAAACCATCGGAATCGCTCTTGACACGGCCGACTTCGTTAGACATGTCCCCAGCATCCCGTGCGGGGCGGGGTACCGCCCGCGAGGTGGTCGAACTAATCCTCAAGGCCCAGGGACGTTGGGAGCAGGCCGTGCCCCAGGCGCTTGCCTAACAAAACTGCCGATTAATAATCCGCATCCGCCTGTAACCTTTCCTCCCAATACGCGTCCAACCTAGCGTATACGTTTTGAGGATGATTGTTGAAACGAGTGCTTGTGCCCGCTCTTGACAGGGAGAAGCTCGGACTCCGCACACATCAGCAACGTGACCCAAACGTTCCGAGGAGAAACAATGAAGAAGATCTGCGCAAGCAGTTTGCTGGCACTCACAGGTGTTCTCGGGTTCGCCGCCGCCGCTCAAGCGCAAACTCGCAGCGAAGTCGTTGTCACCTTGCCGTTCGACTTTGTGGCCAGCGATACAACCCTTCCCGCGGGAAAGTACACGCTCCGTCCCGTTTCCGATGACCCTGCCGATGGACTGTTCCTCACCAATTACGAACATCGCGCCGGCGTGATCGTGCATCCCATCGAAACCGAAGAAGCCTCTTCCAATAAACCCAGCGTAGGCTTCCGGCGCGTCGGGGGAGAACTCTTCCTCAATCGCATCCAGACAACGGACACCGTTTATAACCTCCCCGTGTCTCGCGCCCAAATCATGCGCGCCTCCGCGCAGCCGTCCCAAGGCCCTGCCTCTCCTGCTTCTGGAAATTCCGGCAGCAACTAACCATCACCGCCCCACTTCGCCTTACCTCCAAAAGATGTCCCGGATGGCCCGCACGCCGCTTTCGCGTGCGGGCCGTTCGCGCATCACCTCGCGTCACTTCCGCCAGACAGGTGTCGTCCGTCGCCGAGAAATTCCGCGCCAAGTACAGCATCAACGCCGGGTGCCGCAGGTAGCGCTTTTCTACCTGGGGTCTTGACTTTTCGCAGGTGCCGCATTCAATTCGATCTACAGCAATTTCTCTGAGTTGATCTCGCTAATCAGCAACGGAATGGCTTTGTCCAGATTCCGGTTGTAGATCTTTCCGAACAACCTCCCCAAGACAGACACGCCGAATCCTTTCGCCTCAACAATCCAGATGAGCTTGGTCCGGCGCGGAGCAAGTGGTTCAAAGACGTGGTCGTAATAGATCGTCAGACACAAAAAAGGGCCAACCCACTTCCAATTCCGATATGGGTTGAATTCGGTCATCGTAAATTCCGACTTGACTCCATTCGTCAAATGGATAACACCCTTCGATTTTGGCCCGAGTTCGCCCGCGGGTATCACCTCAACTCGTTTGATATGTTTTGCCCAGCTCGGCCAACGTTCTACTTGGCTAAGATCCTGCCACGCCGCTTCCTGGGGAACCTCAACGACAAATTCACGCCGAATGGCTATCATGGATTCACTTCTTTCCGACCAATATAGTACCGAAACCGCAGACTACCAGCGGGCGCGTGGCCGCGCCTTAATTCCGAAGAATGCCTTTGGATGTTGCATCGCGTAAGGAATCCCACTTCCTTGTGGCGTGCAGCTCGAAAAGCGTTATTCTTTTGACAGTCGCAACAGTTTCACGCTAAACAGCCTGGTCGGGAGGGAATCATGTTGGGAGGTTTGCTCTTCGTAGTGTGTGTCATTCTGCAGTTTCACTATCACGACCCGATTCCATGGTACATCTGGGTGCTTGCCCTGCTCGCGCAACTGGTTGCCTTCGGCGAACCAGCGATGCGATCAGCCGCAGCTTCGAAGAAAACCTGAATCTGCGCTTACTGCTGGGCCTTTGGGTGGCGCATCCCTGCGGTTTTCAGGGTGCGGTTCTTGACTTTGCTCTTACCCCGATCCGATCGGGGCAAAGCTGGCGCTGAAAAACCGGATCCTTTATTCATCTTGCCTTTACCCTGCGCTAACAACCGAGGGTGACGGTTGTAGCTAGGTTGCTGTCTTCGCTTGACCGCGACCACGGCAACCGGCAGGAGGAAGTTTATGTCAAAAAAGGCAGCAGAACATCATCACAGGGCAGCAGAGCATCACGAACATGCGGCGCGCCACCACAAGGAGGCCGCTAAGCACCACGAAGCGGGCAAACACGAAACCGCGGCACACCACGCGCACCTGGCACGCGGTCACCACGAACACGCCATGCACCACGCGGCGGAGGCCGCCAAGGCCCATATTGAAGATCACGGCAAGGCCGTCCCCGCCCACACCTAGCCGGTTAGAGCAGACGACTCTGCACCATATTGCTCCCTTGGACGGTGCGCCCTCGCGCACGCCCCATGTGTAATCGGACGTGTGCCCGCACCCTGATTCGGTTCTTCTCATCCATCCAGCCTGCGGGACGCGCTCCCAAACTTTCTTCCCGAACTGTTCCAAATTGGACAGCATCCCTACTATTCTTGGTACATCGTGATCGGATGCGAATGAAAGACTTAACCTCAGACCAGCTTTCTTCTGTACCTTGTCCCACCTGTGGCGCCAGCGTCGGCCAGCGCTGCGTGCTCCATTCCGGAGGCCCCCGCTCCGAACCCCACGTTGACCGCAAGCTCTCCGCCGCCGAAGCCATGGAAAACAAACGCTTCCGCCGCATCCAAGCCCTCGCCAAACACCTCCCCGTCTCCTAGCCCCCCTTCCGCTACCCACCAACCTGTCATTCCGAACGGGGCAGGCCGATTTTTTCTTCCCGCTTCGCTTCTGCGATGCGGGTCGGCCTGCGGATGTGAGGAATCTTTCTTCGCTCGTCCGAACCCTAACTTCTGGTTTCTACCTTCTAGTTTCCTCCCCATTTTGCGGTGTGCCCGCCATCGGCAGTTCGCCGCGATTCTTTCTCTTCCTATTTCTAGTTTCTAGAAGCCATCTCATAAATGCTCACACGCCGCGGAAACGACAGGACTTACGAGGTGAAAGTGTCGAAACTCAGCCAAATCAATGCTTTCCACAAGTTCCTGCTTTCTGGTTTTGTGGCATTCCTGCCACAAAGCCATTTATGAGATAAGTTCTAGTTTCTGATTTCTAGTTTCGCCTTTTGCTCCTCTGTTACTTTTTGACCCGTCGACCCGATAATCTCCAAACGACTCGTTCTAAACCATTTACAACTTTTCCTTGACAGCCACCGTACCTATATGGTAATATAAGTCGTGATAGTCAGCCTCCATTCCTTCCCATCACCCTCTTCTCTGCGAACTCTGTGTCTGTTGTCCCGAGCGACGCCGAGGGACGTTAAGCTCTCCCGCAGTTTCCCCTCCCACAGTCACCAAATTCCACTCACCCCTTTGTTTTCTTTCACTTACAAATTGCCCATTTTCTATCCCCTTTGTTTTGACATTCATACGTGTAATGGGGGGGGTACCCCTCCCAACTCAAAAAAGGAAAAATCCATGAACACCCTCGATAGCCCTGTCTCCACCGTCGTTCCCCTGTCCGCACCAGTGAAAATCGATCCGTCTCGCTGCCCTTTCATCTATTCCAACGGCAAGCGCTGCCGCCTCCCCGGCTTGTCAGCCCATCTCGGCTTCTGCCTCGGCCACTCCAAGCACACCATCCCCCTCCCTCCAAACTCTTTCGAAGACTCCGAAGACCTCTCTTCCGACCTCCTCCCCCAACCCTCCCAATTCGATTCCCCCGACGACGTCAGCCAATTCCTCGCCCGCCTCCTCGTCCTCGTCACCAAAGGACGCGTCTCCCCTCGTCGCGCCTCCGTCCTCGCTTACATCACCAACCAGCTCCTCCACTCCCACCACGCCATCGAACGCAAGCAGGCCATCGACCTCGAAAACCAACCCTTCAAAGTCGACTTCGGCGACCTCCCTCGCCCCCCGCGCGACTGACCCATGAAGGAAACATCATGCGCACACTCACACATCAAGGCCCCGGCGCCGCCCGGAAGCGCGAGGCGCATCTTCAGCAGTCCCTGGAAGCGATGCAGCCGCTGGGTTTCACGCTACCCTAGCGCCGGAGGCGCGACACAGGTCTGTAACCCGCAAGGTAACTGACCGGGCACGAACGCAACACGGAGGTGCACTGCTCTTATAAGCTGTTCTTGATTCAGTTTTTGCATGAGGGGCGCCCGGCACAGCGCAAGAACTCTCCCGACACGTATCGGAGGCTGTATGCGAACGCTACTGCGATTTGGATGGCTGTTCAGCTTGCTATGCCTGACGGCCGCCGTTCCCGCGTCCGCGCAAAAGAAAATAACCGCCAGCGAAGCCAAAGAACATTACGGCGAGACCGCCACCGTCTGCGGCGCAGTGGTCAGCACACGCTTTGCGGATACCGCGAACAGGCAGCCCACTTTTTTGAATCTCGACCGCCCCTATCCCAACCAAGTCTTCACCATCGTCATCTGGGGAGACAATCGCAGCAAATTTGGAAAGCCGGAAGACGAATACAACGGCAAACACATCTGCGTCACCGGGAAAATCACCGCCTATGCCGGTTTGCCGGAGATTGTCGCGGAAGATCCCAAGCAACTCCGTCTCGATACAGAAAAGTAGCCGAATGTTCTGGCGTAAGACAATTCTTTTGGCGGCGGCCTCGATTTCGATTTTGGGCGCAAGCCGTGCACAGGAGAAAAAGGAGCAGAAACCCTCTGCCAGCCAGCCGAACATGGTGGCCGGCAAGGAGATGTTTCGCAGATACTGGGCGTCGTGCCACGGCGAAAGCGGCAAAGGAGACGGCCCCGCGGCCACTGCCTTGACGCCGCGGCCTCCCGACCTGACCACGCTGGCGCGACGGCGCGAGGGAAAATATCCGGAAGGCTACGTGGGGGCGCTGCTGATGTTTGGCCGGAATTTCCCCGCCCATGGATCAGAGGAAATGCCCGTGTGGGGCTCGCGCTTCAAACAGCTCGACCCCGTGGCCGACCCAACCGGCCAGCAACACGTGAACGACGTGGTCGCCTACGTCGCCTCGCTCCAGGCGAAATAGCGACTGGGCGGACGCCTAGCAAAAGAAGATTATTTGGGGAAGGGGCCGGCCAGGATGGCGCCGGAAAGGAGCGGGTCCCAGGATTTATTGCAGTGGGCACAGCGGACCGGGCGGGGGATAGCTTGGCCGGCCAGCGCGTCGGGCGTGATCGCGACGGAGTTTTTCTTTGTGCAGTTCGGGCAAGTGACCTCCACCATAACGTGGGCGCTCATGGTGGTTGCCTCGATTCGAGGGATTTTCTTGGTGGCGTCGTGCTTGGCCTTCGCCGTGGAAGGCACCCTGCCGCGGGCGCGCTTGCGGGAATAGAGATCTTCGTCGGCGCGCGCGAGCAATTGTTCCGGCTTCTCGCCGACTTCGTATTCCTTCCAACCGGCAGAGAAGGTGACGGGAATTTTTTGGCCTTGCCAGTTGACTTCCAAAGCGCCGAGACGCAGCAGGACGAGACGCAGCTGCTCCAGAGTGCATTCCGGGAGAACGACCAGGAATTCATCGCCGCCCAAACGGACGGCAAGGTCAGAGCCGCGAACGACTTTGTTCAAATGCGCGGCGAATTCCTGGAGAACGTAATCGCCTGCGGGATGGCCGTACGTGTCGTTGATCTCTTTGAAGTAATTCAAGTCCAGCGTGAGCACGGTAAGCGGATGGCCCTTGCGCTCAGACCGCGCGACTTCGGCGGCGAGGCGATGCTCGGCGAAGCGACGATTGTAGAGGCCGGTCAGCGGATCGACCATCGCCAGCGTGCGGAGGACTTCAGAGTGACCCTGTTTTTCAGCGAGCTGGCGGCGCAAACGCTTGATGAGGATTTCTTGCGAAATGGCGTAGATATTGAAAATAAGGATGAGACCGATCAGGCCGAAGATGGCTTCGGAGAGTTTGATATTGAAAATGGTTTCGGCGCCCTGGCGCACGGCGGGGAGAGCGAGGACGACGACGGCAAAGGTGAGAAGAAGAATGACGAAAACAGAATAGCCCCAGACGCGCCAATCGTGTTTTTCGATTTGGCGAAACTCGCGGGCGAGGTCCTGCTCGCTGGCGCTCGGAGCAGGCGATTGGGGCTGGGTGTCGGGCACACTCATACGGAAAGGGACCAAAAGTCCATCCAAGCCAAGTTAGTGGGTCGGCGAGTTGGGGTCAAGGGCGAATAGGAGTGAAATTGCAAGTTAGTTATCGCCTCTTGCGAGCAGCGAGAAGTGAAAGAACAGGTCCAGGACTGTTGCGTAAGTGTCCTGGAATGAGTGCGTTGAAATAAAGTACCAGATTAGGGCAGCGCAGAGAGTCCTGTCCGAATGGTACTCCTGACCCATTGGACAGGGCGAGTTGAACTGGCAAACTCCGGAGTAACAAATATGGTCTCCGCATTCATTCTCGTGTTCGCGGTCAGCGCGCTGGTGAGATTCGGAATCTCGCAATGGCGCGCGATCTGGATCTCCACGGCCAATCAGCCGCTGTCGGAGTCGCTGCAACTGACGGCGGGGATTGACGGCGCGAGCATCGGCGCGCGCGATTTCGGGACACTCCTGGAGTTGTGCAACGAGTTGTCGCCGGAATTGCGAAAGACCAGCCCGTGGCTGAAAGAAGTATCGCTGTATTACCGCGCGGTGGCGGCACTCGAGCGCGCGTTTGGAGTACAGCTTCCTTCGCTTTCCAACTGGGCGAATGGCGAAATGCAAATCTGCTCGCGCTACGTGGCGGTGGCGCTGGATCAAAGCATCGCGATGAACCTGGACCGCCAGTTCGCCGCACGCGCCAACTAACTTCCTTTAAAACCTAGTCTTCGCAGCGACCCGCCGCGGTGGCAGTTGATTTGTGAAGCAAGCGTTCGATGGTCTGGCGAAGCGTGTCATAGGATTGCAGGCCCGACAAAAGATACTTAGAATTGAACAACATGTCAGGAACGCCACGCAAGCCATAATGCTCTGCTTCTGTCCGGTCCACATCCACGAGACGGGAATAACGAAGATCCTGGAGAGCCGCGGAAACGGAATCGGGATCGAGGCCGGCAGTGGCGGCGACCGTTCGAATGGTCTCGGGGGTTTCGATGGGTTGGGCTTCCAGCCAGTAGGCCTTTTCGGCGGCCAGATGGAAGGCGTCGCCCTTGCCAATCGTTTCCGCATAATTGGTGGCGACATGCGTGAGCCGCGTGTTAATTCCGATAGGGCCGGGCTTCAGGACTACACCGAATTCGGAAAGGGCTCGTTCTGCAACCTGCACGTGCTCGCCAGCAACGGTATTTCGCGCCGCTTTTGGCATGGGGCGCGAACCCGGGGGGCGCAATTGGAAAGCGCGCCAGTGAACATCCACGGAGTATTCCTGCTTCAGTTTCTCAACGGCAAGAGTGGCGAGAAAACAGTAGGGACAACTGTAATCAGTCCAAACGTCCAAGCGTACCGGCATGCAGGGGGTCCTTTCTCTCTCCTGTAGCCCTTCGGGACAAACCGAAACGGAACACTCCGCGGCCCCCACGCGGTACGCTCTTGACACTGTAAACACAGAGGGAGGAAAAAGCAAACGGAGTTGTTTGCAAATGCTGGCGTAAATGGCAGTACTTGCCGTGGAGATCAGTAAGCTGAATGACGAGAATAAGTTGCGGTCCAGGTATTCATTCCGGTGGGGGGGATCGGAAGAGGAGCTGAGCATGGTTTTTCCGGTCATTTCGAAGAACTAATAAGAGAGCTGTCGCGCAGCTGTTCGGCAACGGCCCTGGCGGCCTCAACCCAAGCCTCGCGCTCCGCTAGACTTACATGTGAGAATTTCGGGCCCTTTACCACGCCGGGGCAGTATTCCTCCAGAACCCGCCAGTAGTTCTGAAACGCCAATTCGCCGAGGCAATCGTTTTGCATGGCGGTAATTTTCTCGAACCCTTTTTGCCATGCAATCAGGTAAAAACCTCAAAATTTGATGAGGTGTATAATCTGCGCCACACCATGAGCGAGACAAACCCTTTTAGTGAAAAACAATTTGGGCCGGAACGGGAGCAGCTGATTTATCAGCTGGGGTTGACGGGCAAATCGCTGCCGACACCGGTGCCGCCGGCGCTGCTGGAGCAGAAGGCCAAGGAGGTGCTGGAGCCGCGAGCGTATGACTATGTGGCAGGAGGAGCGGGCGGCGAGCAGACGATGCGGGCGAATCTGGAGGCGTTTTATCGGTGGCGGATTGTGCCGCGGATGCTGCGGGATGTTTCGAAACGCGATTTGAGCGTGGAAGTGCTGGGAAAGCAATGGCCGGTGCCGGTGATGCTGGGTCCGGTGGGCGTACAGGGGATTATTCACAAGGAGGCGGAGATTGCGACGGGGAGAGCGGCGGCTTCGCTGGGGATACCGTTTGCGCTGAGCACGGTGTCGAGCCGGTCCATCGAAAAAGTAGCGGAGGCGATGGGGGCGGGCCCGAAGTGGTTCCAACTGTACTGGGGCAGGGACGCGGAAGTGACGGCGAGCATGTTGCAAAGGGCGGAGCGCGCGGGGTATGAAGCGATTGTGGTGACGCTGGATACGTCCATGCTGGCGTGGCGCGAGCGGGATCTGCATCATGCATATTTGCCATTCATTCTCGGGGAGGGACTGGCGAATTATTTGAGCGATCCGGTTTTCCGGGGGAGGCTGGCGCAGCCGCCGGAACAGAATCCGGCGGGGGCAATTCAACTGTGGCTGACGCTGTTTTCGAATCCGACGCTGACGTGGAATGATTTGAGCTTTTTGCGGAAGCACACGCGATTGCCGATCGTGTTGAAAGGGATTTTGCATTCGAATGACGCGGCGCGAGCGATCGAGAGCGGCGTTGACGGGATCATCGTTTCGAACCACGGCGGGAGGCAGGTGGACGGGGCGATTGCCTCGCTGGATGCGCTGCCCGCTGTGGTGGAAGAAGTGAAAGGCCGTGTACCCGTTCTCTTTGATAGCGGCATTCGAAGGGGCGCCGACGTGGTGAAGGCGCTGGCGCTGGGGGCGAGGGCAGTGCTGCTCGGGCGGTTGTATATGTGGGGGCTGGCTGTGGCCGGAGAACAGGGCGTGCGCGATGGGGTGCTCAATCTTCTTGCGGATTTGGATTTAACGATGGCGCTGAGCGGGTACAGGTCGTGCAGGGAACTGGACGCTTCGACGCTCGCACATGCCACGTCTGCGCCGGCGTGCGGGTAGGAATACCAGCCGAACGGATTTGCAGCTCTGCCGTTGAGGCTGGCACAAAACAAAAACTCCAGTAGCGCAAGTGCCTTAAACTATAATATAACAAGACAGTGAATCAGGCGCGGGGGACGATCGCGCCGGGGGAACGTCGTTATGGACGCAGGGCAAAAGCGCTGGATATCCGCGCAGCTGGCCGCGGGAATCCTGGATTTGACGAGTGCGGAAGTGTGCCGGCTGCTGAGTATCGGGCGGCTCACGGGTACAAAGCAGAAGACGGCGGGACGGCCGGGGAAGGCGCAGTGGCTGGTCAATCCGAGCCTCCATCGCGAAAGAGAAGCGGTATCGAGCGAAGTATGAGGCGATGTTGCGTGGACGCAAGAGCGCGAAAGAAAGCAGATGAGAGCGAAATGGGCGGTGACGGGCAATTAAGCACTCAACTCAGATGGAAGAGGGGCCACTAAAACTAAGCTAAACTCGCCGCAAGAACCGTTGGGAGTCTTCCATTCCTGATTCTCAAATACTTAATCACTTTGAGCCTGATTTTTTGCTGTGTCTTCAAGAGCTTTTCGACAGACAACCCTCCGGTACTCAGGTCTCGCACTCGTGAAGTGTCCGCAGGTCCGTTGCAATGCCAATAGACCCAGACTCCCTGGGGCTTCTCGGCTCGCAGGTAGCGCCTCCTGCAAGGGATAGCCGCGAGGAGGTTGTTATGGGCGCGCGCGTTCGTTCTCGACGAGATCATGTGTTCATTGCACTTAACGGATAGCTCGCAAAACTCAGCGGCCTATTGTTAGCAGCCCCGCCTCCCCCTCCTGTCTGGACCCTGCTTTGCCGACCCAAATCACTTCGCACCTCACTGAATCAACGGGGTCATCCAAGATCAGCTCGACGAGTTGTCCGCGCCGCAGTTTGAAGCTGCTTCGCAATCTAAACCCCTCTTGCGACCTATCGACAATGAGACAGGGATGCATTTTCGGGACTCCATCAAGAGTGGTCACAAGGCTGGCGCGCCTCCTCGACACCAAACGCGTCGAGCGGCGGCCTTGGGGGACTGCAAGGCTGAGCATTCTTTCACTCCGCTGCTTCAGGCTAAGGTAGTTACGACTCCCCAAATTCGAGTGCCTCCATCCAACGTTCAATGGGCGCATCAAGCCGAATGCCCAGGATATGATCGTCGCTAGGGAGCTTCTTGCAATATACGACCGAGCCTTGGACGCATAATCCGGGCGGGGATGAAACGAGCACGGTCTCGGCAGGTTCCCAAAACTGCTGCGTGACTAGCCGAATTCCTAGTGTGCTGACATTCTCGGTATGAACAACTTCGAAGACTCCCGGCTTCCGTAAGCTCGTCAGCCATACCGGTACGCATAGAGGGGGACGGGCTTCCGACCTTCCTGTCCTTCGGAGTGCGCCGCATGACAGTCCGCCGATTGACGGTAAAGGTGTGCACCCTCCAAGAGAGTGTTTTCTTGCTTCGCTTTCCGGCAGCTCAAGTTCAGCCGCTTGCGTCATGTGTTCCTCTCTGTCGACCAACGTTTACAGGCTTGATGAGCCGCACGCAGGGTACGCAAATGCAAAGGCAGCGTGCCAATGATCTGGTTGGTAAATGTACGGGATGCGGAAACGGGAGTGCAATCCAGCGAGGACCTGAAATCGGAGACAGGTAAATACCTTGCTGCCCTTTCGGACGCACTTAGAATAAGGATCGTGCTTATTCAGGGCCTGAGAGAGGGAAGAGCGTGGGGGTGGCGGGCGGGGTGTCGGCGATGGAATCGAGTTCGGGGTAATGCCGGCGGAGAGGTTCGGGGACTTTGACTTTTGAGCCTTTGAGGATGCTGATGAGTTGGAGGGCGTTGACAACGGCTTTGCCCTGGAAGTGATTGTTGGTGACGACGAAGGTGTCGCGGGAATGTTCGGTGACTTTGCGGATGCGGGCGGCCCAGGGAGCGAGTTCTTCGGGGGAGTAAAGATAGTTGTAGCGCTCGTGGGCGGGGACGGCGGCGTCGTCGGAGAACCAGGTGTCGTAGCGGCGGCCGTGGAGGCGGATGTAGCCGACGGGCGAAGTGGTTTGCGCGGAGGGGGCGAGAGAGCGGCCGATGACGGGTTGATCGATATTGCAGAAGCCGGCGTTGTGTTCGCGGAGAAGCGCGAGAGTTTCGGGGGAATCCCAGGAGGCGTGGCGGACTTCGACGACGAGAGGATAGTCGGCAAAGCGCTTGAGGACGGCGGAGAGGTAGGCGGCGGTTTCTTTTGTGCGATGGAAGGAGAAGGGGAATTGGATAAGGACGGCGCCGAGTTTGTTGGCGGCGCGAAGGACGTCGAAGCCGGCGCGGACGAGGCGCTCGTCATCGGCGGTGGCGCTGGGGTCGTGGGTGAATTTCTGCCAGAGTTTGGCGGTGAAGAGAAAGCGAGGATTGGCGGAGATGCGGTCGAGCCAGTTGGCGGCGTGATCGGGACGCAGAGGATGGTAGAAGGAGGTGTTGATTTCGATGGTATCGAAAAAGGTGGAGAGGTATTCGGCTTCGTGGAAATTTTTGGGGCGGCGCGCGGGATAGACGTAGCCGGACCAGTCGGGGTAGGACCAGCCTGCGGGGCCGATGCGGAGAGTGGCGGCAGCGGCGGAATCGGAAGAAGAGTTTTGCTGGCTTGTTTGTGCTGAAGATTGCGATTTGCGTGGGGGCATGAAGTGAAGGGCGCGAAGTGCGCTGGGAGCAGGGTAGAGGGAAGGGAATGGGAGTGTCAACGCGCGATGGCGGCAATTGGGGGTGGTGGGCCCACCGGGAGCAGGACGAGTTGCTATGGTATTGTGCGAAGTTAGAGTGAGGAGCAACTAATTTGGTTTGGGCGACGATGTCCACATTTTGGCGAGGCACATTGCGGTTTTCGATTCTGATCGTGCTCGTTGGCTTTCTCTCCGGAATTCCTGTTCTTGCGCAGAGCCCGGATGAGGGCGTGATTCGGCTGGACGTGAGCCTTGTGCTGGTGGACACAACGGTGAAGACGAAAGCCGGGCAAATCATGGGCGATTTGAGGAAGGACGATTTTGAGATTCGCGAGGATGGGGTCAGGCAAAAGCTGGAGATTTTCAGCCGCGACGAGCTGCCGCTGAATGTTGCGCTGGTATTGGATTTGAGCGATTCGATTGGGCCATTTCTGGGACCGTTGCGCGAGGCGGCCAATACTGCGCTTGCGGCGCTTAAACCGGATGATGAGGTGGCGCTGTTTACGTTTTCGACGGAGGCGGAGCTGCGAGTGCCGTTTACGAACGACAAGAGCAAGATTGCGCAGGAGATCAGCGCGTTCCATGTGGGCGGGGCCACGAATATCAATGACGGGATTTTTGTGGCCGCCAAGTATTTGCTAAACGGACCGCCGAGAGGCCGGCGGGTAATTATTCTAATCAGCGATGACGTGGGCACGGATGCTGGTGGACAGGGGACGCGGGACATCGTCACGGAAACGATTGCCGCGGATGCGGTCTTATATAATTTGAAGATTCCCGGATACAACCCACCGGCAACGCTGTTCGCCGCGAGCATGATTCCGGGGCTGGTGAACATTCGCAGAGTTACGGAGGAGACGGGGGGAGAAATCTTTGACGTCAAGGACGTGGCGCATCTGGACGCCGCATTTCGCGCGCTGATTGAGCGGATCAAGACGCGCTATACGCTGGGGTATTACACGAAGGCGACGGCGGCGGAAGGTAAGCCGCATAAACTGGAAGTTCGTCTGGCGTCATCGTTTGGAAAGAAGGGGCACGACTACGTCATTTTGGCTAAGAACGGGTATTACGTGCATTGAAAAACGCAGAGCAGGAATTGCGGGGAAGAAAAGCTGGACGAGCCGGTCCGGACAGTCTTGTTTAGGAATGCGACGGATTTCGTTCGCAATCTTGTTCGAGAGGCGGGAGGAAAGTTTATGCGAGCGGCGAAAATCATTTTTTGTATCCTCGGCATTTTGGGGGCTGGCGCGATGGCGCAGCGAGGTTCTGCACAGCCGGATGTGCCGGGCAAACGCACTGTGATTGCGGCAAAGACGGTGTTCGATGGCAAGGGCGGGGTGCTGCACGACACGCGGATTGTGATTGAGGGCTCGAAGATTGTTGCGATCGATCCAAAGGCGGGGCCGGTCGATTACGACCTGGGTGGGCTGACGGTGATGCCGGGGTGGATTGATGCGCACGCGCACATTACGTGGATTTTCGGGAAGGACGGAAAAAACGCGGGGATGGGCACAACCTCGCAGGAGGATACATACAAGGCGGCGTCGAATGCGTGGGTGACGTTGATGGCGGGATTCACGACGATTCAGAGCCCGGGATCGCCGAACGATATTCCGCTGCGTGATGCGATTGCGAAGGGAATACTGCCCGGGCCGCGCATCCTGACGGCCGCGGAGCCGTTGATTGGGAAAGGAGAGCAGAGCGGGACGCCGGAAGAAATCCGCGCGTATGTGCGGAAGCAGAAGGAAGCCGGGGCGGACCTGATCAAAATATTCGCGTCGCAAAGCATCCGTCAGGGCGGAGGGATGACGCTTTCGCAAGAGCAATTGAATGCGGCGTGCGATGAGGCCAGGAAGCAGGGGATGCGCACGTTGGTGCATGCTTACAAGGATGCGGTGCGTGCGGCGACGCTTGCGGGATGCACGGAGATCGAACACGGAACGCTGGCGACGGACGAGGATTTGAAACTGATGGCGGAGAAGGGGACGTACCTGGATCCGCAGGCGGGGCTGATCATCGAGAACTATTTGCGGAACAAGGAACAATACGTGGGCACGCCTGGTTATACTGCGGAGGGTTTTGCGGCGATGGAGAAGATTTTGCCGATGAATCATGAGTTGGTGCAGCATGCGATGAAAACTCCGGGACTGAAAGTTGTTTTTGGAACAGATGCGGTGGCGGGGGCGCATGGGCGCAACGCGGAGGAGTTTATAGATCGAGTGCGCGATTGCGGAGTGGATCCGATGGCGGCGATGGTGTCGGCAAACTCGCTGGGGGCGGAGGCGATGGGACTGGCTGATCAGATAGGCTCGATTGGGCCTGGATTGCAGGCGGACATTATCGCGCTTGATGGAGATCCGTTGAAAGATATTACGGCAGTGCGGCGCGTCGTGTTTGTGATGAAGGGCGGGATTGTGTACAAAAACGTCTCACGCGGTGCGATTCCGATTTATGCGGGGGTTCAGCCTTGATTTCAGGGACGCGCGGCGTGCCATTCTGGAAGCGGCTGCGTCTTTCGAGTGACAGTGCTATCTCGGTGCGAATGGCGGTTGCTGGGAAGGACTGCGGCTGATATGATTTTTGAGATGTACTGCAAAACGCGGTTGCGCGTCCCGCCCCTTTTCTGCAAGCTGGCCTACAGGTGCAAACATGAAAGTCTCGATCAGCTACAAACACGTCGATGAACACGAAGCGGTGGAAACGGAAGTTGAACGGCATTTAGGTAAGCTGGGGAAATTGCTGCAAAGTTACTCGCCAGACCTGGTGCAGCTGCATGGGACATTTTCGAAGAACCTGCGCACGGAGGAGAATTCGTGCACGCTGAACTTGTCGCTGCCGGCGGGAACGCTGCATGCCACAGGCGCGGGAGCGGGCGTGCGGACGAGCTGCAAGAAGGCGTTCAGCGAATTGGAAGCGCAGGTGAAGAAGCACCAGGCGATGTTGCGCAAGGATTACGAGTGGAAGAGGAAACGGCCGCGTGTGCGGGTGGAAGCGGTGTCCTGAGAATTGCGAGAGTTGAGTTGTAATCCGCGGAGCGGTTGTCGCGGCGAGTCATACCGGGCGGTGTGTTTCTGGCAAGGCCTCAAGGCTCATCAGAGAAAGCTCTCCATTCCTATTCGATTTTGGCGGGCGCCAGTTTCGGTGACAGCACCTGGATGATGAGCAGCGCCAGCAGGTAAACCGAGCAAGCGAGCATGAAGAGGGGAACGTAACTGTTCGCCTTGGCAACGACATAGCCTGTAGTCGTTTGCAGCAGCGCTCCGCCGATTGCTCCCATCATCCCTCCGATACCCACGACGGAGGCGACCGCAGCTTTCGGAAAAGTGTCAGAAGGCAGTGTGAACAGATTTGCGGACCACCCTTGATGTGCCGCGGCAGCTATCCCTACCAGGCCAACGACGACCCACAAATTGTTTGAGAATGGCGCCCAAACCACAGGCACTACCGCCAGCGCGCAGATCAGCAAGGCTATCTTGCGAGCAAAGTTTGGACTTTTCCCTCGCCTCAGAAAGGTCGCGGAAATCCATCCTCCGCCAATGCTCCCGACAATGGACACTACATATACCGCGACGACCGGCTTGCGGCTCTGTGACAGATTCAGGTGAAATGTCCCCTGTAAATAGCGCGGCAACCAAAATAGATAAAACCACCAGATCGGGTCAGTGAGAAATTTGGCGATGGAGAAGGCCCAAGTTTCTTTCCTGGGGAACAACTTGACCCAAGGCACGCTTTGAACTGTTTCCCGCGGATCGCTGTGGATAACGGCCAACTCGTTTGGTGATACGCGCGGGTGCGCGTCCGGTTTTGCATATAGCCAGAGCCAAAGGCCCAGCCAAACAAAACCCAGCGTGCCAGTTCCGATGAACGCTCCGCGCCATCCAAGCGAATACACCAGAAATGGCACCACCAGCGGCACCACGATGTTCCCGATATTCGCTCCGGAATTAAAGATGCCCGTCGCAAGAGCGCGTTCTTTTCTCGGAAACCATTCGGCCACCGTTTTGATGCAAGCCGGAAAATTGGCGGCCTCGCCCAAGCCCAGGATGAACATGGCCACGCCAAACGTGACAACTGAGTACGCTGCGCCTGGCAGCATGGCGGCGACGCTCCAAATGGAAATCGCGATCGCGAAACCTTTCCGCGTTCCCAGCCGGTCGGTCAGCCGGCCCGCGCACACCAAACCGATCGCATAGGCCACCTGAAACGCACCCGTTATGTATCCATACTGGATGGTGTTCCAGCCGATGACAGTTTCCAGATATTTTTCGAGATAGCCGATGACGCCGCGATCCACATAGGCAATCACCGTGGCTAGGAAGAGCAGCGCGCAGATGGTCCAGCGGAAGTTGCTGGCCTGGGTGCCAACAGACGCCGCATTCTCGATTGTCGGAAGCGCCGATACCGGAGTTTGCGGCGAATTCGATGAATTCATCTGGAAGGTCTCCAGAATTCAGTTATTTTCGGCCGACTTCCAAACCAGATCCGCGAAATACCATTTTCTCCAGGGACTTGCGGTATTGGTGTTCATGGTTCCTTTACCCTCAGCGTCCACAGCGTTGACTCGATTTGCGGGATTCCACAGGACCCAGCCATATTAAACCACAGCGTGGCACTGCGATTGCTTCACACCCGGTTTTGTGGGGGGGACGAGATCAGCTCGTGATTCTACTTTGAGATGAAAAGTGCATTGTTGTAATACCAGGTACGTGCGGACGCCTAGAGCAAGACTTCGCGCTTTGGTCGGCGGAGTGCGCGGTAAATCTTTTCAATGTAAGATGTTTAGACCAATCTAGGGGCGTAGCTCAGTGGTAGAGCAGCGGCCTTTTAAGCCGAAGGTCGTGGGTTCGATCCCC
>CAVSNX010000009.1:0-118082 GCA_963729455.1 uncultured Acidobacteriota bacterium | reverse complement strand
CGAGACGCGCCTTATAAAAGCGCCCTTTCACTATGAGATTCTCAAAAATCAAAAACCATCGACAGGCGACGAGTTTCTCTCAATTTGTGTTGGCCTTTGGCTTGCTGTCGTGCTTCTGTTTTCGCTCAGTCGCAATCTCGTCGTTCCAAACCCGACCCCGTGAAAGTGGCCAGAGAAGATCGCAAGTGGATTGAACAGACGCTAAAACAGCTTTCGCTTGAAGAAAAAGTAGGGCAAATGGTGCAAGTCCGTTACTACGCGGACCACCAGGGTCTTGATGATGTCTCCAACGGACATTTACGCGAAGAGCTAAAGAAATATGGCATCGGATCACTCGTCTTTGGCATGCACGTCTTCTCTTCAGGGCCACTGAAGATTCCTGCACTCGACGCCGCGAAAGTGGCAAATCAATTGCAGGGCGAATCAAAGCTGCCGTTGTTAATAGCCGCCGAGAATTCAGAGAGGAGTTGCCACGCGATTGAGTGACGTCCCATCGTTTCCCAACCTCATGGCATTTGGAGCAATCGGCGATACTGGAGTTGTAAGAAAATTTGCCGCTGTTTCCGCCCGCGAAGCGCGAGCCACCGGTATACAGTGGGCCCTCGCGCCCGTTGCTGACGTGAATAACAATTCGGCCAATCCAGTAATCAATGATCGTTCCTTTGGAGAAGATCCAGCACTGGTAGGCTCGCTCGTGGTTGCATACATCGAAGGTGCCAAGCAAAACGGAATGCTGGTAACCGCCAAACATTCCCCAGGGCATGGAGACAGTTCAGTCGACTCGCACAAAGGGATACCATCGATCAACGGCGACGAAGACCATCTTATGAATATAGAGTATCCCCCTTTCCAGAGTGCCATCGCGTCGGGAGTTGACTCAATCATGCTGGCGCACGCACATGTTCCAGCACTTGATGCCGACCCGAAAAAAATCGCTACGACTTCCCGCAAAATCGTAACTGGCCTACTCAGAGACCAGCTCGGATTCAAAGGCATTGTGGTCACCGACGCCCTGGAGATGAAGGGCATAACCATGCTCTACGATCCGAAAGAAGGCAGCCCAACGGCGCGCGCTGCGGTTGATGCAGTCAAGGCTGGGTGCGACGTGATTTCGATCCCTACCGACCTTGATGGCGCCTTCCACGCCATCATTGACTCCGTTCGAAATGGCGAGATTCCACAATCCCGGATTGATGAATCCGTGCGCAGGATGCTGGAAATGAAGGTGGCCGTTGGCCTCAACAAGAACCGTTTCGTGAACCTTGATCGCGTCTCTGAACTCGTTAGCAAGCCGGAGGACTGGGCGTTTGCCCAGCATGTGGCGGATGAAGCAATGACTCTCGTAAGACAAAATGGTAAAGTACTTCCGCTTCAGGGCATTGGCGCGCGCACTTCCAGGCTGAACGCGTTGCCTAGCGATGCTCCACAAAGGCATTCACTGATAGTTGTGCTACTTGCTGAAACTCTGGAAGACACAAGTGGGCGAGTATTCGAAAAAGAGATAATGTCTCGCCGCCCTGATGCACACGTCTACTATGTTGACAGTCGTAGGGCCAACGCCGGGGGAATTCAGGTATTAGATTCCATGAAGCAGGCTGACGAAGTCGTTGTTGCAGCTTATGTTGTTCATGGCGGAACAAGGCAGACTGTCGTCGATGGGAAAACGGTTATATCCTATGGACTTCGCGGTCCGAGCGGGGTGCTTATACACAATAGTCTTACGAGCGGCACCTGAAAAGACGGTAGTAGTGGCTTTAGGCAGTCCGTACCTTATCTCGAACTTCCCCCAAATTCAGAACTACATATGCGCCTACGCCATGTCCACGACCTCTGAAATCAGCGCTGCAAAGGCACTCTTCGGAGAGATCCAAAACCACGCCAAGCTTCCTGTGACCCTTCCCGGCATAGCGCTACGCGGCTTCTCTCTCCCTTGGCCAGCAGCGCTGTCCCAGCCGGTATCAGCGCAGGCAGCTAATTAGGGGACCTTTGGAGAGAAGGTCAACTATGCCGCACTCTTTCGGTGTTCTTGGACTCTTCGTTTCATGTTTTTGTTTGTTGCCGTCGTCAGCAGCGTCGCGACTGCAAAATCTCAGTCCCCCTCACGCATCACGCAAGCGGTGGACGAAGCAAATCTGACTTTACTTAAGGGCAACACGTATCCGCTCGCCCGGACGGAATTTGACCTCGGCCCGGCGCCACCGAGCCTTCCCATGGAGCGCATGCTGCTCGTGCTCGCGCGCAGCCCCGAACAGAAAGCTTCCCTTGTGGCTCTGCTCGACCACCAGCAGGACAAGTCCTCGCCAAACTACCATAAGTGGCTCGCCCCAGAGCAATTCGGCCAGCAATTTGGCCCATCCGATCAGGATCTCCAAACGGTTGTTTCGTGGCTCCAGTCTCATGGTTTCCGAGTAGCTCGCGTCTCGAAGGGCCGCAACGTAATTGAGTTTTCCGGCACAGCCGCAGAGGTCCAAGAGACCCTACACACGTCAATCCACCGGTATTCGGTCAAGGGAAAGGACCACTGGGCAAACTCGAGCGATCCGCAGATTCCAACAACGCTCGCGCCGGTTGTCGCCGGCATCGACACCTTGCATAATTTCCCGCGAAGGCCGATGCACCATCTCGTAGGAGTATTCTCGCGCGGGAAGGGTGCGGGACGCTATCAACGTGTCCCTTCGGTGCCGCAGGAAAACCCGCTCCTCACATTTGGTGGGGGCTGCGGTCTCGAAGGAGGCACCTGCTATGCGGTGAGTCCCTATGACTTCGCGACCATTTATAACGTACTCCCGCTCTGGACCGCGGGAACGGACGGCACTGGGCAGAGCATCGCGATCGTTGGCCAGAGCGACATCTATCCGCAGGACGTGAGCGATTTCCGGAACGCTTTCGGCCTGCCGGCCCCCAACCTGAATATTATCCATGATGGTCCCGACCCGGGAAAACTGTTCACCGAAGGCGACGAAGCGGAATCCGACTTGGATGTAGAGTGGGCGGGCGCGGTGGCCAAGGGAGCGACAATCGACTTTGTAGTTTCAGGGTCCACCAACTCCAGTCCCGGCGTAGACCTTTCCGCCGAATACATAGTGGACAACGACGTTGCGCCGGTGATGAGCGAAAGCTATGGGGCCTGCGAACTCGACATGGGAACGACGGGAAACGAGTTTTATTACCAGCTCTGGCAGCAGGCCGCAGCACAGGGCATCACAGTTTTCGTTTCTTCCGGAGATAGTGGCGCAGCGGTGTGCGACAGGAACTCCGAGTCCGCGATATATGGACTTTCCGTAAGCGGAATATCCTCGACTCCCTACGACGTTGCCGTTGGCGGTACCGACTTCAACGATTTGCAAAATGCGACGACCTACTGGAATTCGACCAACAATTCGACTACGCAAGCCTCCGCAAAGGGCTACATACCCGAGATGACCTGGAACGACTCTTGCACAAACCAGGAAGTCACAACTTTCCTCGGACTGGGGGCAGCTTCCGCGGAGGCTACGTGTAACAACAGCAACGCTCAAAACGACGGGTTCTTGAATGTCGTTGGCGGGAGCGGCGGGATGAGCGATTGCACGATATCTGATGGACAGAGCGAGTCGAGTTGCTCCGGCGGCTATGCCAAACCATCCTGGCAGACGGGTGTTGGAGTGCCCAATGACGGCAAACGTGATGTTCCCGACGTTTCGCTTTTTGCGGCCGATGGCTTTCTCAACGCGAACTTTTATGTTATCTGCGAAACTGACGGAAATGGAGGATGTAGCAGTGGAGGAAACTTTGTTGGAATCGGGGGGACATCGGCGTCGGCCCCGTCTTTCGCTGGCATCATGGCGATGGTCAATCAGAAGATGCAATCGCGCCAAGGAGACGCGAACTACGTTTTCTACGCGCTGGCAGCGAAGCCGGGAGCGAGTTGCAATTCGAGCGGCACTCTGAGTAGTTCGTGCATTTTGTATGACGTGACCGCGGGGACGATTGCCATGCCGTGCGTGACCAGCAGCCCGAGTTGTGTGACCAACACGAGTGGCGATCAAAACGGCGTGCTCTCGGGTTACGGCACGACAACAGGCTATGACCTGGCCACTGGGCTGGGCAGCGTCAATGTACAGGGTTTGGTGAACAACTGGGGTGCGATCAGCTTCACGCCGTCCACCACCAGCCTGACTCTTAATGGCGGCAGCGCGGTAAATATCACGCACGGATCGCCTGTCAGCGTTGCCGTGACTGTAACTCCTAAAAACGGTATTGGCACTCCCACGGGACTCGTTTCCATTTTAACGAGCAATCAGCAAGGCGTAATAGATCTGACTCTGAGCGGTGGAACGATTGCTTCCTCGACGGGCATGCTGGCTGGCGGCAGCTACACGGTTACAGCGCACTACGACGGGGACGGCACGTTTGCGGCGAGCGATTCCTCGCCCGGAGTTCCAGTCACGGTACAGCCTGAACCGAGCATCACGACGACTCAAGCGTTTACTCTCGACCAGTATGGCAATTCCGTTCCTTTTGCAACAGGCCCCTTCGGCAGCAGCGTGATCTACCTGCGCTCCAGTGTGGCAGGCCATTCCGGACAAGGCGTGGCAACAGGGACGGTGACCCTCACGGAAACTTTTAATGGGACAATCACGAATCTATCTGGCAATCCTTATCCCCTCAATAGCGAAGGCTATACGATGACACCACTGCCGGGAGGGTATTACATCTTTCCGGCCCCCGGGACCCACTCCATTGTTGCAGCCTACAGCGGAGACGCGAGTTTCAGCCCGAGTACTTCGCCACGGCCAGTTTCACGCTGACACCGGCGCATACCAGCACGGCGACGAGTGTCCAACAGTGCGGTTCAGGGACGGGGCCATGCTCTTTCCTTTTAGGATCGTTGGTTACCGTTTTCGCCTCTGTTTCGGATAACAGTTCGCCTTTTGCCAACGCACCCACCGGGACCGTCATCTTTTATTCCAACGGTGTGCAGCTTGGCCCCCCAGTCGCTCTCGACCCAAACATCGTACCCGCCATCGCGAGCTTCGGGACTACCCAATTGCCCCTGGGGCAGAACAACCTCACCGCGCAATACAACGGCGATGCGAATTACGCAGCGTCCACCTCCTCTGCCACGTCCATTGGCTTGGTACTCGGAACGAGTCTAGGGCTGACCGCTTCGTCTTCGAGCATTCAACAAGGCCAGAGCGTAACCTTCACGGCGCAGATTACGCCGGGACAGAGCGGCGGGCCGATGCCTACCGGGACGGTGCAATTCTCGTCCAATGGCTCCAATATCGGCGTTCCTGTCGCGTTGTCGCATGGACAGGCGCAGACGACCACCAACACCCTTGCAGGGGGCTCCGACCAGATTGCGGCTTCGTACGGCGGCGATGTCAACTACCTTTCTTCTTCGAGTTCGCTCACTGAGACTGTAGGTCTTCCGCCCACTTTGACAATTTCGGCCAATCCGCCAACGATTACGATCTCTCAACCCGGCAGCTCAGGATCGACGGTGCTTTCGTTCACGGCACACAACGGATTCACCGGGACGATCAATCTCACGCCGTCCATGTGTTCGGGCTTGCCGTCTGAGAGCAGTTGCAACTTCAGTCCAAGTTCTATCACTCTCAGTGCAATCACAACAACGGCAACAAGCACTTTGGCGGTCCAGACAACGGCACCATCAGCAACTCTCCCCCGAACTCCTGGGCCCCGAGGTGGCATTGGTTGGGAGGCGCTCGGCGTCGCAATTGCGCTCACACTGCTTTACCTAGTGGGCGTTCGCACAACACGGTGGCGTTGGAGTGCGGCATTTGCTGCGCTTCTTCTTGCGGTTCTCCTGACGAGTGATGGGTGCGGTGGAGGTGGAGGAGGCGGCGGTGGGCAGCTCACGAACCCGGGCACGCCTATGGGTTCGTACAACATCACAGTTACGCTTTCCAGCGGCGGCATCCAGGCGACGGGCAATGTCAGTGTGGTGGTTAATTAGCCCGTGACCTTAACGTTGAACTGTCTAAAAAGAGATTTGCAACGCTAGGATCCAGCACAGATACGAGTTCAATTGACAGCTTTACGAAACAACTTAGCCTTTGACAATACTCATGTCATGAGCTGGCCGGTTGTCAAGAAGCAGTGTCGCGCCCACAAGTCTTCACAGTGGGGAATGACGTTCCTTGAACTTATCATTGCGACTCCCATATTGATTATTCTTTCCTCAGCAGCCCTGCCAGTGGTGAAATTCACGATTGTGCGGCCGCAATGATCGGCACCCCGTTTTCTGATGCATATTGAGAGTTAGTTTCCGGCAAAATCTGACCCGGAGGAAGGGAGATTTGCCGTGAAGAGGAAACGCTTCTCTGTAGAGCAGATGGTCGCGGTTCTGAAGCAAGCGGAGGTAGGTGTGCCGGTGGTGGAGGTGTGTCGGAGGGTGGGAATTACCGAGCAAACCTTCTATCGGTGGAAGAAGAAATACGTGGGCTTGGAGATCGACCAGGTCCGGCAGACTGAAGCAGCTTCAAGAAGAAAACGGGAAGCTGAAGAAGCTGGTGGCCGAGCTGAGTTTGGACAAGGCCATGCTACAGGATGTGCTCGCAAAAAAATTCTAAAGCCCTCGTGCCGCCGCCCAGTGGTGCACTACCTGTGCGGCGCGTATCGAGTGAGTCAGCGACATGCGTGTCGCACCGCGCAGGTCGCAGAGTCGACTCTTCGATACCGAAGCAGACGCGAGCCGAGAACCGCTCTTCGGCTGCGGATTCGAGAGATCGCCCAGGTCCGAATCGGTTACGGGTATCGCAAGATCCGGGTTCTGCTGAAGCGCGAGGGCTGGCAGGTGGGCAAGAAGTTGGTGTATCGGCTGTACCGGGAAGAGGGCCTAACACTGCGCTACAAGCCACGGCGGCGGAGATGTGCAGCAACGAATCGCCGGGAACGCTGTAAGCCGGTAGCGCCAAATGAGGTTTGGAGTTTGGACTTCGTGGCCGATCAACTGGCGGATGGACGAAGGTTCCGAGCTTTGACGGTGGTGGATGTGTTCACGAGAGAAAGTCTGGCGATCGAGGTGGGGCAAAATCTGAAGGGAGAAGACGTCGTGCGCGTGCTCGGCCGAATTAGCTTGCAACGGGCGGTTCCGAAAACGCTTTTCTGTGACAACGGCACGGAGTTCACCTCTCAAGCGATGGACTTGTGGGCGTATCATGCGGGAGTGCGTATCGATTTTTCACGGCCCGGGAAGCCGACCGATAACGCGTACGTGGAATCCTTCAATGGCACGTTGCGGTCGGAGTGCCTGGACGCCCACTGGTTCACGTCGCTGGCGGACGCAAAGCAGATCATCGAGGCTTGGCGACGAGAATACAATGAGAGTCGTCCTCACCGGGCTAACGGGGAGAGGACGCCACACGAATTCACAAGCACCAAAACTGCCGGAGACTCACTCTCGGAATGATGCAGAAAAAGGGGACCGCTCAGCAAGAAGCCCGGCTCCGCCGGGAGCTGCGCGAAATGCGGACGCGATTGACCATTACAAGGATTGTTCAGAGCGCAACTTGTTCCATGTGAAAGTGGGAAGTGAAGGATGCGCTCTGAACTGAGAGACGATGGTAAATGGCGAAACGTAACCGCTGGAGCGCATAAGATTCGTTTCTTGAGGCGCGTTCCCAGCGCCCGCATGGCAGGGCGCGCGGAATGAGGTCTGCGCTCCGTGCAGGAGGACCCGGACTCGAACGCTTGGCGTGGCGAAAACGTATTCGACTCCAATCGCTACTCACGGCTGCTGAAAATACGTCAAAAGTCCTTGACAATTGGTCCTCTGGAGATTTGCCAAGGTTCAACGT
The DNA here is from genome assembly GCA_963729455.1 of uncultured Acidobacteriota bacterium. Classification (GTDB taxonomy): domain Bacteria; phylum Acidobacteriota; class Terriglobia; order Acidiferrales; family UBA7541; genus Acidiferrum. The sequence goes on along the minus strand of CAVSNX010000009.1, from coordinate 110,277 downwards.
CGGCTTGCCATCCGTGCCGCAAGATTTGGGCCCGAAGCCGAGTGCCTACCTTGGGAAGTGGGTGAAAAACCCACCGCGAAGGAGTTCATTCGCTCGAAAAAAACGAGGGGCCATTGAGGGGCCAATAAGGATTCCGCTGGATTCCTCATTGTTCCTTTTCAATGCCTTAGCGCTCCTCAGCATTTCTTCTAAGTCCTTGAAACTCCAGCTGGTATTGTTTTCGATCCCCACCGCCCCTACCAATTGTGATCTCATTATTTATTTCGCGTCCATCCAGGCATCTGACCCCGTCAGCTTGACGGCCACATTCGTAAAGAAAATTCGCGCCGGCTTACCGTCCGCCGTTCCGCGATGGTCTGTTGAGAAGAGCAGAGGGCCAGCCTTCTTGTAGCCCGCCCAGGTGGTTGTGACGTTGCTCGGCTTTTTGGGTCCGCCGCGATGATAGATGAATTGCACAACTCGCCCATTCGACCCGACGTAAAGATCCCAAGTGTCTCCCGGCGTGTAGCCACCAACCTCCGCCGGATATTTCACCGACAGCAGCTTCGCCGTACCCTGTCCAATCGGCAATTTTTGCTTGTCCTTGACCGTCACATTGGCGCCGGTGTCCCAGTAAACATGGAAAGGGAAGATCGCCCAATAATTGTCGTTCATGAAAGCGGGCTCAATTTCGTCTTTCACGTTGGCCGGCGCGCTGTTGAGCTGTGACCGATTGTAGGTAACCTTGACCGGCTTGCCGTCCTTGTCTTTTGTTTCATACGTGACCTGGCCGGTTTTGGGCTCCCAAGTCCAGGTACGGGAGAGGTTCACTTTCAAAGCCGGTAGATCGAGGTTGAACGTATAGCGCAGCGCTTCAATTTGCCCGTAGGAATCCAGGCCATAGGTCTTGGCAAGCTGTTCGACTTCGGGTGGGCGTGTCTGCGCCCGGGAAGTGTCCGTAAGGAGCAGCACTCCCAAAAATATGTAACCGATCGTCATGGAACGGCGCAACTTTGTCATGAAGGTCCTCCTCAGTGAATGAAACGAACGAGTCTTGGATGACGTACAAGGTCCCTGGATACGTAAATCTCATGCGGTGCAGTTGCCTTCACTCTACCGAATCCGCTGAACATTGGAGTGCGGCCGATCGGGTGGTCCTACGCAAAGCGATCACGGCAGCAGTGACTGCCACGGATCCGTATTCCAGAATCACAATCCAATCAGGAACTAACCATGGGCGCCCAACGGTCCGCAGGTGCCACACATAATAAGTAGGAAGGATGCTCAAAGTCCAGACCAGGATGGGAAGTGTTGAGGTCGACCTTAGAAACGGCAGCATCCATAGCAGGTACCACGGATAGACAACCGGCGCGCAGAAAAGCGATGCCGCCATTGGCCAGGCGAACGCCCCCGCGGACCCTTCCGCGGATTTTCTTCTCATCCAGATTGCGATAAGAAAGCCGACAAGCACTGCCAGACCAGCCACAACCTGCGGAGCCGCCACGCGCTCGAGCGTTGCAAAAACGGGATCATTAAAGCGAAACCTCTGCACGTAGGTACCGAGCGAGCCGATCGGAATCCGCCCGTGGCTGAGAAATGGTACGTATAGGAGTCCGACAACGATTGCCGCCAGCGCGGCGTCGCGGATTCGAACGCGCTTCCAATAGAGTGGCAGCAGTACAATCGGGAGGAATTTCACTGAAACCGCCAGCCCAAAAGCCAGGGCTGCAAGCGCACGCCAGCGGCGCACCAGCGCGGCGACGGATACCAACAGCAGTAGCGCGCCGAGAATGTCGATGTGACCACTGCCTGCCGCCGTCGCCAGCAGCGGGTTCCAAGCATAAGCCAGAACCCAGTGCGCTCCTTGCCCACTCCAGCGCAATGCATCGAGCAAAACGAGAACGATCGCCAAATCGCAAAGTACAAATGCTACTTTCAGCGCGAATATAGACTCGTGAATCGCTGTTACGGCGCGGAAGAATAGCTGAGCGCCTGCTGGATATGGGCTGGGCACCTCTGGATTATTGAGCGTGCGCGTCTCAGGTGTGTGCAAGCCGGCAAATGCAGGGTCGTTCGGAACGACGACATAGGGGCTATAGCCGAGCCGCTGCACGCGGCCATCCCAGACATATCGATGAACGTCATCATCTGAACCCGGCGCCGTCAGTAGAAATGGAAGATGCCACAGAGCGGCCAACACGAGGGCGATGACAATGACGCGGCGCGGGAATCCCGGCGCGTAGAAGAGCTCACGAATGGCAAGGAGGTACGCGACGCCAGCAACAGCCAGAGGAATGAAAAATGACGATTCACCCCTGCGACTGAAGTTGTGTGAGCAGATCGTTAGCGCCACAAGCAAGATGGCGCCAAGTCCGTACAGCCTGTGCGAGGGTGTGAGTTTCACAGGCCTCTCATTCAATGGCGAAGTTGCGCGACTGCTTGCTGCCACTCGCCGAACCAGCTTGCAGTCCTTGGCGCCTTCGCGGGAGCGAGCTGCAATTCCCGAGCCAGCAGAATCAAGTCGTTTGCGACGTCGATGTCGTAAAATTGCTCCGTGAAGCCCGTTGAGAGTTCCAAGACCTTCGTGCGCGTTAACAATCTGTCCAGCGCGCTCCTTGTTCCCATGCCGTCGCCTTCGAAGAGCGACGAGTAAGCTGCCTTGGCGCCAACAAGGTAGTAGCCTCCATCATGGGTTGGCCCGACAACTACGTCATGCGTGGTGAGTATTTCGAACGCACTTTCCAGAACCGAGGGCGCGAGGTGTGGACTGTCGCTATTGAATGCGACGACGTGCTGCCTGCCGGCGGCGAAATGCCGAAAAACAGAGGTGAGTCCTGCCGCGAGACCTTCGCCTTTTTGCGCCACGACCCGCACTGTATTGCCTAGTAGATGCGCCAATTCGCTCTGATCCGGCTCAGGGCACATCACCGCGACCTCGACGTTCGTCAATGACGTTGCCAACGCGAGGGTGTCCTCTAATAGGCAGCGATACAGTGCAGTCACTGCGGGAGCAGGAAGGCTCTCCGTGAGTCGGGTCTTGACCATGCCGGGCTTTGGGGCTTTCGCCATAATGACTAACGTTCGGTTCGGGTGAGAAAAACGCACAGTGGTCTGGCTAGAGGATTCCATTTGAGATTGGTCCATCTGGACTTACGCCGGTCGCGGCGTTTCCGCCCCCGCCCTTCGACGTCGAAGAGAATAGAGCACGATCCGGCTGAGAATGAACCACGCGGCTCCTACCGTGCCCTTCACCGTACCGCTAATCTTAGACTTTCCGATACGCGGGTAGTAGCTCACGGGGACTTCCACGATGCGAAATCCCGCGATGGCCCCCTTCACGATCATTTCCACCGCCCAGCCGTAGGTAGTCTCTTGAAGGGCCAGGGCGCGCAGCACATCCGCACGACCGGCGCGAAACGGACCGAGGTCACTGATCTGCACGGCGTACAAGAGCCTGATCAAGCTCGCGGCGAGGCGATTGCCGAAGGATTGGTGCCACGGTAGCGCGCCTGGGCTGCTCTTGCCCCCAAAGCGCGAACCTAGCGTAATGTCAGCGCGCCCCTCGATGATCGGAGCCAAGATAATCGGCAACTCCGAAGGGCGGTCGCTGTAATCACCGTCGAGGAAAACGACCACATCAGGATTCTGCGTATTCGCAAGCCCTGTCAAACAAGCGCGCCCGTATCCTCGGCGAGGCTCCTGAATGACTTGTGCCCCCATGTTCCGGGCGATATCGGGCGTTCCATCCGTCGAATTGCTGTCAACAACGATGACCTCCGTGACCAGATAGGAAGGCAGATCAGCAAGCACACGGCCAATGGCCTGCGCTTCGTTATGGGTAGGAATGATGACCGATACACGCACGCAGATTTCCTGATCACCACCACGGGGACGCGGGGTTGCGCCGGGCCAGGAACGCGTCGATGCCCCATGCGCGACCCGCGCGTCCCACCGCGAGTCCGAGCGAAGCGACCACCGGTACCAGTAGTTCCCAAATCCATGAAGTACCCAATTCCGTGACCCAAAGGCTGCTGAGGAAGAGGAATGCGACCAAGGCGACGGGGCGGGTGATCATGCCAAGGACCAGCAGGATCCCTACAGAGATCTCCATCACCGCTTGCCCGGGAGCCACCATGGCCGCATGGTTCGACATGAAACCCAGAACCAACTTCCATGCCGCGGGCGCGTGGCTGTTCTTAATGTAGAAGTTGATCACGCCTGCGTAACCGGCTGGTGTGTAGGCGCCCTTCCCCAGATTCTCGAAGAAGACCGACACGAACATCGCACCGACTATAATCCGAACCAATGCCAAGCCATTTGCCGAAGCGGGATGGCCGGCTATCTGGGATGGGTTGTCTCGCGGTTGGGTCGCAGTTGTTGTCATCATGATCCTCCCAGTGTTCGATTCCAAATCGTCTTTAAGAGATACAGTCTAATCAGCAGATACTCATGCGCATGAGCAACACCGCCTTCTCAATCACGCGCAATCACGATGGTAGTACATGCGCTTTCGCCTTTGGGGAGCTCGCGAGCGGGAGCTAAGCGGATCTCCAGCTTTTGCGCTTCTCCGCGGACAATTGGACAGTAGAAGTCCGGCTGATCGAGAGCGTTTTGGATGCGGCGCCGTCCCGCACAACCGCCATTGCAAGACTCCAGATAAACGCAGGAACGGCACGCCTCTGGCGTGGAGCGCGCCTCTAGAAATGGCGGAGATTCGACAACTCCAGAGCGGAGCGCCAGTAGGAGTGAAAGCGGTTCCCCCGCCCCCGGCCAGTAGACGCAAGGCTGAGTGGTGGCGCGCGGCGTAACCCGTACCGTACTCACTCCACATCCTCCGGTCCTCGGAGGCAGACCGGCCATGGCGCGAACCAACGGCTCCGCAATCCCGATTACATCCGTTTCCGCAAACAGCGCCCGAAAGCCTTGCCAATACTCCTCGTAGCTCAAGGCATATAGGTCAGAACGCACGGATTGGTAAACGTTGACGCGCAGCGGCGCCTGGTAGCGCTTGACCACGCGTGCCACTTCGGCAAGGCAAAGATAGTTCGACTTCATCATCACGGCAATGAATGTGACAGGGATTCCCAACTGGACGCAGCGTGCTGCCTGGTCATGGATCAAGGCCCAGTTGCCACGGCCGCGCTGGGCGTCCTGCTCATGTTCGGTGGGATAGTCTAGGGAGAACTCGATATCGTGGAAGGCACGGAGCTCGTCATCCGTGAGGACGGCGGCACTATGCCCATTCGAGGTGATGGTGAGCTTAACCGGCAGAGTGCGGAGGTAGGCCAAAATCTCGCGGAACTGCGGGTGCATTCCGTTCTCACCGGTACCCAGATTGACGGAGCGGATCGGCAGGCTTTCCATAGCAGATCGCACTTGCTCGAGGTTAAGTCGATCGGTCCGTGCCGGATCGCGGTAGCAGAAAGAACAAGCCAGGTTGCACTCGTTCGTCAGTCCGAGTCCGAGCGCAAATCCTACGGCCGCAGCAGGCCGGACCAACGCGGAGTGTGAAACGGACTTGATGTCGGCCGGTGTCATGATCCCATTTCCTTGCCCGGTGACGCACTGGAATGGCGGGCGATTATCTGTATGTAGCGCGCGATCGCGGTGAACTCCGGCCGAGTACAGAGCTTTAGCTCCAGTTCAAAAATCCGATCGTAGTCGTCGCGGCGGGAAACCTGCGGAGGCAAGTAATCGGAAATGGCGCGCACTCCACGCTCGGCAGCAACGGCGAGCGACGCCCTTTTTATCATGAGTAGCAGGTCTCCCAGGGCAAACAGGCGCACCCGCCCGCCAAAGAGAGATTCATATCCCCACTCAGCCGTAAGGTTGCGTTCCGCCACCTCCAGATCCCCAGCCTCGATGGCAGCCTTGAGTACCTCTCCGGCCCGGTTGCGCACCAGCATAGACAGAATCCCGACTCCCGTCGAATCACTTCGCAGCACCTGAGCAGCGGCGGAGAGGACAGAATTTGGATCGTCGACGTATTCCAGTACGTTGTGGCAAAGAACGATGTCGAACGATCCCGCGGGAAACAGATTTGCCACTTGGGCCGCGTCGCCGTGTTTTAGTGCGATTTTCTCGTCAACGCCAGCATCCCGTGCCGCGCGCTTGGCGATATCCACCATCGTTGGAGCGGAATCCAGCAGCGTGACGTGTATTCCAAGACGCGCCAAGCGGATAGCGAGCGCTCCTGTGCCGCACCCTAGATCCAGAGCGCGCAACGACTGTCTGGTCTGGGGCATTGGCAGAAAATCCAGCAGGTTGGCGAAAGAGAGGTCGCCACGCAAGCGGCCCTCGGGTGTTTCGAGGTAGGCGGCGTACTTGTCCGCGCCGCTCTGGAAGCGCCCGCTGTCAGCATTTGCGGTCATCTGCATGCAAAACTCAGGCGAAGCCGATCCCGGACTCGAGTATTGTACACGGACAGGGTCGGGTGTACGTTATCTGTCAGCAGAGAAGTAAGAAAATTCTGTTGCAGAGGTATTAGCCATGAACCGTCGCGTTTTTCTGCAATCAGGGAGCATCGTGTCAGTTAGCCTCGCGTTCGCGAAGGCTGGCAGCTTGTTTTCACAGGTCACAACGGGTGACCGATGGCGGACATTCCAAGTAACGACTAGGGTCGAAGTCCTGAAACCTTCCGGGACGACGCGCATATGGGTGCCGTCAGCACTCATTACGGAAACGCCCTTCCAGAAGACGCTCGCGAATACTTTCGACTGCGAGGGCGGTACCGCGAAGATGGTCGAGGGCAAGACCGACGCGCTGGGAATCATTGCCGCGGAATTTCCGGCTGGGGTAAGGCCGATCCTCACCCTCACAAGCCGGATTGCGACTAAGAATTATGCGGTCGATCTCTCAACGCCCAGCAAGGCACCGAAAGAGGACCGCGCGGATTTGGAGCATTTCTTACGGCCAACCAAGCTCCTGCCGACCGACGGTATTGTGAAAGCGACAGCGAACGATATCACCAAGAGTGCGAATACGGATGTGGAGAAGGCGCATGCGATCTACGAGTGGATCGTTGACAACACCTTTCGGAATCCGAAAACCCGTGGCTGTGGCGTCGGTGATATTCGCTTCATGCTGGAGTCCAGGGATCTGGGTGGCAAGTGCGCTGATCTTAACGCCCTTTACGTTGGCCTAGCCCGCGCGGCCGGCCTTCCGGCGCGCGACGTCTATGGCATCCGCGTCGCCAAGTCCGAAATGGGATACAAAAGTCTTGGTGCTTCGTCAGAGAATGTGACGAAAGCACAGCACTGTCGCGCCGAGGTTTACCTTGGCGAGTACGGCTGGGTACCTGTTGACCCCGCGGACGTTCGGAAGGTCGTGCTTGAGGAACCGCCCGGAAATCGGCCGCTGGAGGACGACATGGTCAAGAAGGCCCGGGCGCGGCTATTCGGATCCTGGGAGATGAACTGGATAGCGTACAACTTCGCGCACGATGTCGCGCTGCCCGGGTCCAACGCCGCGCCGGTCGGTTTCCTTATGTATCCGCAGGCGGAAACGACTGAGGGGCGCCTCGACAGCCTCGATCCCGATAACTTCAAATATGAGATCACCTCGAGGGAGACCATGTCTACGAACGGCTGACGGGAACGGACGTAGAAGTGATTTCAGCGTTGGCTCCCAAAGCCTGCGTCACCCGCTGGATCAAAGGTCAAGGGAAAGCGATCAACAGTTCCCTTACGTCTGCCCTGCCATTTTCAATGCGTGGAGGCTCCTCGATTATGCGGCGGGACGCATCTGATGCAGAGCGCGTCGTCTGCTCTAGTTATTGAACATGGCGCCGGGGCGAGCGGCGATGATACCGCTGGACGACGCCTTGCGGTCAACTTGGCTTTTTGGAGCCACGGCGCACGAAGGATGCGATCGCTGCGGATATTACAACCGCGACTACGATTGCGAGGTTCAGTTTGTCCCAGAGACTTTCGCGAAGGCGTTCGTTCGAATGACGGTCCGGATCGCAGCGATGGAAGTCCTGGATGAGATGAAGAATGATGACCGCAAGAAGCTCCAGCAGGTTATGTATGAGGACGTTCTCGAAGAGTCACGCGCTTCCCGGACACAGTGTTTGAGAGCAAAGAAATCGAGGTTCAGAAGATGAGCAGTGATATGCTCCGTGCCAGAGTAAGCGGGGAGCTCACATTTCATGGCGAGACGTACAGTCATTCTTTTGACGCCAGCGTTACGGCATTGCGAACCATGTTGCGGATTTCAGGCGAATTCCCGTTGCGGCAATCGGACTATGGAATCAAAGCGGTTTCGTTTGCAGGAGGGGCACTGCGATTGAAGGACGAGTGTCAAATTCACATTTGACCTCGTGGCGCGAAAGCAGGAATGAGCTTCGGGTGAGTGGATAGCTGCAGTGGGGACTTGGGGAGGAGAGCTGCATCGTGTGCTTAGCGATACCGGGGAGAATCGTCGAGCTAGATTCGCAAAACGCGCATCTTGCGGTTGTTGACGTGGTCGGCGTGCGCCGCAGAGTGGACCTGGGCCTTTTGCAGGATGATCTGCCGGTTCCGGGTGATTGGGTACTCATTCACGTAGGTTTTGCGATGAGCAAGATCAGCGAAGCGGACGCGACCGATCAGATGCGAACGCTGAGCATGCTTGGCGAGACCGACGCAGCTATGCAAGAAGTACGCGGGTACGGTTTGGAAAGCGAGGACCCAACCCGGCCGGGGCAAAGGCTGAAACAATGAAATTTGTGGATGAATTCCGAACACCGGAACTGATCGCCAAAGCAGGCGAGGAAATCCGCAAGCTTGCCGATCCGCAACGGCACTACCGGATCATGGAAGTTTGTGGCGGGCATACGCACGCCATCTACCGTTTCGGATTAAAGGACTTGCTCCCCGCCAACGTCGAATTGATCCATGGACCGGGCTGCCCAGTGTGTGTGCTCCCGATGGGACGGATTGACGATGGTCTGTCACTGGCGGCGCAGCCAGATTTTATCTTTGCCGCGTTTGGGGACATGATGCGCGTTCCGGGAACTCACGGGAGCCCGGTGGAATATAAAGCGCGCGGCATGGATGTTCGAATCGTTTATTCGCCGGCGGATGCACTCAAGCTGGCTCGCAGCAATCCTGAGAAGCATGTGATGTTTTTCGCCATCGGGTTTGAGACGACCGCGCCGTCCACGGCGTTGACTCTCATGCGTGCGAAAGCAGAAGGCCTGCGCAATTTTTCTGTATTTTGCAACCACGTCACCATCATTCCGGCGATTCGCGCGATTTTGGATTCGCCCGATATGCGCTTGGACGGATTCGTCGGTCCCGGGCACGTTTCGACAGTGATCGGTTGCCGGCCGTACGACTGGATTGCGAAGGATGAAGGCAAGCCCGTGGTCGTGTCCGGTTTCGAGCCGCTGGACATTTTGCAGTCCATCGTGATGCTTCTGCGCCAGCTTCGGAATGGCGAGGCAAAAGTCGAGAATCAATACAAGCGTGTCGTGCCTTGGGAAGGGAATCGTGCGGCACTTCGCGCTATGGGGGAAGTGTTTGAACTTCGGCCGTATTTCGAATGGCGCGGTCTGGGATTCATCTCGCAATCCGCTCTGAAGATTCGCGCGAGCTACGCGGAGTGGGATTCCGAGCAGCGTTTCTCTGTCCCTGGGGTGCGGGTTACCGACCCCAAAGCTGCGCAGTGCGGCGAAGTGTTGAAAGGCGTGCTCAAGCCGGCACAATGCAAACTATTCGGCCGCGAGTGCACACCGGAGCGGCCGGTCGGCGCGTTGATGGTTTCGTCGGAGGGATCTTGCGCGGCATACTACAATTACGAGCATCGCAAGCCCGTTACCATCGCGAGCGCTGCGGCGAATTGAACGACTGAGGTTTCCATGGCCACGCCCGTTTCCAAGATCAGGTTCCGCGAACCGCAGATCGAGATGGCGCATGGCGCTGGCGGGAAGGCGAGCCGGCGGCTAGTCGAAGGATTGTTTGCCCCTCTTCTTTTTGGCGCTGCCCAGGGGCCCTTGGGCGACGCTGCCCACATCCAAATCAACGGGACGCGAATCGCCATGACTACGGATAGTTTTGTGGTCAAACCGTTGCGCTTTCCCGGCGGCTCCATCGGCGAACTGGCGATTAATGGCACGGTGAATGATCTGGCGGTTTCAGGTGCAAAGGCGGAAGCGATTGTCGTTACTTATATCCTGGAAGCCGGATTGCCGACGGTCGCTTTGGAATCAGAAGTTCGCGCCATGGCACAGGCCGCGGAGAAGGCAGGGGTCATCATTGCCGGCGGCGATACAAAAGTTGTAGAACACGGCCAAGCCGATGGCATGTATATCACGACGACGGGAATTGGACGACTGCTTTCGGGCGTCGAGATTTCGCCGCAATCCGTCCGGGCTGGTGACAAGGTTCTGCTCTCCGGCCCGATCGGCGACCACGGAATTACGATCTTGCTGGCTAGGGGAGATCTTGATTTGGAAGCCGAGCTGCGGTCTGACACGCGCTCTGTGCTTCCCTTCGTTCAGGGGCTGGTGGGCACAGTTGGCGCGGGCATTCGCTGGATGCGCGATCCCACTCGCGGTGGTGTCGCTACTTCTCTCAATGAGTTAGCCCGCGATTGCGGCCTGGGAATTGTGCTGTTCGAAGAAAAGATTCCTGTCCGCGACTCCGTACGCGGGGCGTGCGAACTTCTGGGGCTCGATCCATTGCACATTGCAAATGAAGGGCAGTTCCTCGCTGTCGTTTCGTCCGACCAGGCAGAGTCCGCGCTGCAAGCTTTGCGCGCGATGCCTGGGGGAGAGGAAGCGGAGATGATCGGCGAAGTTCGCGAACAACCGGAAGGCGCGGTTTTGGTCGCGACCCTGTATGGTGGAAGCCGGCTCGTGGACATGCTTGTCGGCGACCCGTTGCCCCGGATTTGCTAGGGAGCAGAATGGCGACGAGCTTTGCATTGACGGCACAAATCGAACAGCGCTTGCTGGCGCGCAATCAAGTGCTCAAATCGTTTTTCGCCAAGGAAGTCCTTCGACTAGCGGAAGCTTGCCGTGAGATGTCCGAACGTTTTCTTCGCGGCGGACGGCTGCTGGCTTTTGGGCGCGGCCCTTACGCTACAGACGCGCAGCATGTCGCCGTGGAATTTGTTCATCCCGTCATCGTCGGAAAACGTGCGCTCCCCGCACTTGATCTTTCTCTGGCATTCGAGCCGTGGCTCAAAACGCTCGTTCAGTCTGATGACATCGTCATGGGATTTGGTCCACCCGAGGGAGAGCCCGAAATCTGGGCAGCTCTAGAGAACGCGCGTGAACGGCACGCGATGACATTTGCATTGCCCGGAGTTGAGGGATGTTATTTCACGTCCGCGGCCACGCAGGACCCTTTTATCCACCAGGAATTAATTGAAATTCTCTATCACACGCTCTGGGAGACGGTGCACGTCTTCTTCGAGCGCCGCGAATTGGGCCATGACGTGGGAGAAGCCGGATTTCTTTATCCGTTTCTGGGGAAAGACAAGCAAGAAACAGTTGATGTTGTCGCGGAAGTCGCAGCTTCCATCCAGATGAAAGTGCACGCTGATGCGCTTCTACGTGCACAGGTCGCAAAGGAAGAAGCGGAACAAATCGGCAATGCTGCCGTTGCAATTCGCGAACGCCTCGAACGCGGCGGCAAGCTCATTCTCTTTGGCAATGGTGGATCTGCAACGGACGCTAATGACTGGGCCATTGATTGCGTCATGCCACCGTCGGGATACAAATCGGTTCCAGCTATATCCCTTTCGATGGAGCCAGCGAATCTCTCGGCAATTGCGAATGACGTTGGCACCGAACTGATTTTTCAGCGGCAGCTGATCGCGCAGGCGCGGCCCAACGATATTGCCGTTGCGATTTCCACCAGCGGCGGATCGAGGAATATCGTCATGGCGCTGGAAGAAGCGCGAAAACGAAATCTGCTGACAGTGGCGCTGCTCGGTTATGACGGAGGTGAGGTGGTGCGCCGCGGGTTGGCGGATTTTCCGTTGATTGTCCGATCCGACTCCATTCCGCGGATACAGGAAGTTCAGGCGTCGATTTATCACCTCATTCGTGAATTGCTGGAGGGCTTCGACCGTGCCTAGTCTGGAGCTCTATGGAACGAAGGGATGTCCTTTCACCAGCGAGATGCGCGAGTGGCTGGAACTGGGAGGAACCGAGTTCACCGAGTATGACGTCGAGACCGATAGCCAGGCGCGCGAGCGCTTGCGCGCGTTGGCGCAGCCGCCCTATACCGTTCCGCTGCTGGTGAGGGATGGCAAAGTTCTCCAAGTCGGATGGCAGGGGAGAGGCTGCCCGGTGAACGCTTCGTAGGAGTCATGCTCAAGGCTTACTCCATTCAGGTGCGCGGTGCAGTACAGGGCGTCGGCTTTCGGCCGTTCGTATACAGACTTGCGCGTGCGCATGATTTGAAGGGTTGGGTACTCAACGCGGAAGAAGGAGTGGTGATTCATCTCGAAGGAGAAGAGCGGCCGCTGCAATCCTTCCTCGAAGAGATGAAAACTTCTCCGCCGCAAGCCGCCGCGATTTCAGAGGTTTACAAGGTAAACGCAGACGTGGCAGGTTTAACGGAGTTCATGATTCGCGAAAGCACTGGTGAGGGAAGGCCCACGGTTCGGATTTCGCCGGATTTGCCGGTTTGCGAGAAATGCCTGCAAGAACTTTTCGATCCACACGATCGGCGCTTTCACTATCCGTATATCAATTGCACGGACTGCGGCCCTCGCTACAGCGTCGTATGTAGCTTACCGTACGACCGCCCCAACACAACGATGGCAGATTGGCCGCTTGATCATCACTGCGCCACGGAGTATGGCGACCCCGCGAATCGGCGCTTTCACGCGCAGCCTGTTGCGTGCCCGGCCTGCGGACCGCACTATGTTTTTCAGGCTGGCGATGAAATTGTATGCGGCGACAAAGATGCGGCTCTGAAAGCGGTGCAGTATCTCCAATCCGGCAGGATCGTGGCCGTGAAGGGCCTTGGAGGTTACCATTTGGTTTGCGACGCGAAAAATGTAGAAGCGGTTTCCGCGCTGCGGACCAGAAAATTCCGCAAGGAAAAGCCGTTCGCCTTGATGGTGAGGAGTATTGAGGCTGCTCGAGGTCTGGTGGAACTTGGGCCGGAGGCGGAAGCTATGATGAGCTCCGTCGCGCGACCGATTGTACTCGCGAAAGCAAAGATCGTGTTGCCTGGAATTGCGCCTGAAAACGATGAGCTTGGCGTGATGTTGCCCTATACGCCGCTGCATCATTTGTTGTTTGGCGTAGGCGCTCCCGAGAGGCTGGTTATGACCAGCGCGAATCGTTCGAGTGAGCCAATTGCTTACGAGGATGAAGACGCGCTGCAGCAGCTTGCAGGCATTGCGGACGGGTTTCTCATCGGCGAAAGGCCTATCGCCCGGCGTGTGGACGATTCGGTTGCCCGCGTGGGCGTCTTCGGACCGACCATTCTTCGCCGGGCGCGCGGCTACGCTCCGAGCGCCGCAGCTGTGATTCCAACTGACCGCCCCATCCTTGCTCTTGGCGCAGACCTGAAGAACGCGATAACGCTCGTCGTAGACGGCCAAGCTTTCGTAAGCCAGCACATCGGAGACTTGGATCATTACGAATCGTTTTGCGCATTCCGCGAAACCATTGAGGATCTGCATTCCATGTATGAAATCGATTCGAGCGAATTGATGATTGTTCACGATACACACCCTCAATACGTTTCGACGCTTCACGCCATGGATATTGCCGCGGCACAAAGATGCGCGGTGCAGCATCATCGCGCCCACATTGCTTCTGTGCTCGCCGAGCGTGGCGCGTGGGATAAGCGCGTGGTCGGAATCAGTTGTGATGGAATTGGCTATGGAGACGACGGCTCGATCTGGGGTGGCGAGATTTTCGCTGGCAGCTTAAGAGAAGGTTTTGGGCGCGTCGCGCATTTGCGCGATGCGGCTCTACCTGGAGGCGATGCGGCTGCGTTACATCCGATCCAGGCGGCCGCAGGATTTCTTGCGCAGTCTGCAGGATGTGCCCGACCTGACGGTCCCTCCGTTTTCATTTTCCTCCCGTTATCTCTATGCCATGGAACTCGTACACTCAAGAATTCGCTGTTTCCGCACGACTTCCATGGGACGTCTCTTCGACGCAGCGGCGGCGCTGCTTGGTTTTACGCGCGAGGTAACATTCGAAGGGCAGGCGGCCATGTGGCTGGAGCGGCTAGCCAGCCGCGGGCTCGCAACGGATGGGTATCCATTTCCTTATTTAAACGAGGAATTGGATTTTCGTCCGCTGCTTGAAGGCATAATCCGCGACCGGCTCCGTGGCCGGGATCAAGGCGAAATCGCGCGTGCTTTTCAGCGAGGGATAGCGCAAGGTCTCTGCGAGGCGAGTGTAACGCTGTGCCGTCAGCAAGGGACGGAAATAGTCGTGCTCTCTGGCGGCGTTTTTCAGAATGAGTTGCTATTGAAGGATCTTAAGAGTCTTTTGGAAGCGGAACGGCTGCAGATTTGGACAAATCACACCGTTCCGCCGAACGATGGCGGGATCAGCCTGGGACAAGCGGCGCTGGCCGCCTTCGCGAACACTGAATCAGCGGTTTCCATCGAAGAAACTGATTCGGAATGGACGACGCACGTGACGTAAGAATGGCTTGCGACAGCCGGTATTCGGAGGCTGTCTAAGTCGAGGTGATGCGCAAAAATGCATGAACTGTCGATTGCCATGAGCATCGTCGACTTGGCTCGCGAGGAAGCCGAGCTCCGTGGAGCGCCGGGCGTTGATGTCGTTCATCTCAAACTCGGACCTCTTTCTGGTGTCGTTAAAGAGGCGTTGCTCTTTTCTTACGAAGTGGCGTGTCAGGAAACGCCACTCGAAGGATCGAAATTGCTCATTGAGGAAGTCCCGATCATCTCGAATTGTCCCAATTGTCAAGGTAGGCGGGCCGTGCAATCGATTCAGTCCCTCTGTTGTGTGGAGTGCGGTACGCCAACACCCGAGATTCTGGAAGGACGCGAACTCATGGTAACTGCGCTGGAGCTGCGACAATGAATCCAGAACCTCGGCTTGTCGAAGTGCGAAAAAACGTGCTGAAGCAAAACGACGTGATCGCTCGCGGGCTGCGCGAGCGTTTCCGCGAAGCCGGAGTACTCGCTGTCAGTCTCGTCTCTAGTCCAGGCTCGGGCAAGACTGCCTTTTTGGAGAAAACCCTGACACTTCTTCAGCCTTGTTACCGGGTTGCGGCGCTGGTGGGGGACCTTGCCACGGAAAATGATGCGGTTCGTCTAGCGCGCAGTAAAGCTCCCGTGAAACAAATCATCACCGGCACAGTCTGTCATCTTGAGGCAGCTATGGTCCAGAACGCTCTGGATGGTTGGGATCTGAACGAGCTTGATTATTTGTTTATCGAAAATGTCGGGAACTTGGTGTGTCCTTCATCGTATGACCTCGGCGAGGACTTGCGATTCGTGTTGCTTTCGGTGACGGAGGGCGAGGACAAGCCGCTAAAGTATCCGACGATCTTCAATAGCGCGGATGTCGCGGTCATCACAAAAGCGGATCTCGCGGCGGCAGTAGAATTTGACGAGGCGGCTGCCCGACGCAACATTCAAGCGGTACGCCCGGGAATGGAAGTATTCAAAGTTTCCGCCAAAACGGGGGAAGGAATAGCAGATTATCTTGACTATCTGGAAAGCCGCGGCACTTGTTCCCGGACCGCTGCGGCGAGCGTAAAATAAATGATCAATCTACTTTCCATTATTGCACTTGGTTTTTTTCTCGGAATGCGGCATGCGACTGATCCCGATCACGTCATCGCGGTGACGACGATTGTGAGCCGCCAGCGAAGCATCGGGCACGCGGCTTTGATCGGGGCTTTGTGGGGCCTGGGCCATACGATCACGATTCTCTTTGTTGGATCCGCAATCGTTTTGTTTGGTCTTGTGATACCGCCGCGAGTTGGGCTCACGATGGAAATGTCGGTTGGGCTGATGTTGATTCTCCTGGGAATTCTGAATCTGTCTGGAATCATGCGCTGGATTACGGAAACAGTCACGCCGCTACAGCCCGGACAGCACGCGCATCCGCATGCGCACGAAGATTACGTGCATAGCCATGTGCACGGGCACGGTCCGGAAGAACACGGGCACGCAGAAAATGCGACGCCCGTTGGTTGGATGGATCGCACGTTTGGCCGGCTGGGGATTTATCAAATCGTGCGGCCGTTGGCCGTAGGAATTGTCCACGGTCTTGCCGGATCGGCAGCCGTCGCTTTGCTGGTGCTTACAACAATCCGCGTGCCGTCCTGGGCGGTCTTGTATCTTCTGGTATTTGGGATTGGAACGGTCGCCGGGATGATGCTGATTACCGCAGCGATAGCGATTCCATTTACGTTTTCGGAGAACCGCTTTGCGCGGCTCAACCGCGGGATGGGGCTGGTCTCAGGATTGGTCAGCCTGGCCTTTGGGCTTTTTATTGTGTATCAAATGGGCTTTGTGAACGGGCTTTTCACGCATAATCCAAATTGGGTGCCTCGGTGAAGTTCTCGGGCGGCCAACGTCGCAGTTTTTTATGCGAAGGGATGTCGTGTAACGCTTTCGCGTTCGGCTCGCACGTCATCGCCGCGGAGCTCCCGCAGAGCGTTGGTAACAAATTCACCAGTAACGCGCTTGCGCCAAGTCATATCGAAATCGGTGTTGTCCAGCGGCTTGGCGATGCGAGCCGCGAGAGCGGCGGCCTCGGCGATCGATTCCGAATGTAAGAAACGGCCTCGCAAGGATTCCGACGCCTCGGCCGCGACCAGCGGGCGGGATGCTGCCGAGCCCACGACAATTCTGGCCTCTTCGACCACGCCCTGGACGGAAAAGCGGGCGCCGGCGGCTACGGATAATACCGGGAAGTCGAAGGAACCGCGGCGGCGCAACTTCCAATATGTGCTCCTCCAGCCGTCGAGAGAATCGAGCAAGACTTCGGCGAGAATTTCGTCGGGCCGGCGCTTGCTGTAATTTATTCCATCGTTGTTGTAGAAATCTGCGAGGGCAACTTCGCGCTCACCGAAACGCGAAACCAGGCGGACACGGGCTCCGAGGGCGATCAACGCTGGCGCGGTGTCGGTGGAAGAGACGGCGACGCATTTCGGACTTCCCGGGGCGACCCAGCAGGTGGTTCCGTCTCTTTTCAGGCAGAAATTGATCGCTTTTCGCCACTCGTAGTTCTGGTTGTAGTAATTGCAACGCGTGTCCAGGCAGAGATTTCCACCGAGGGTGGCCATGTTTCGAATGTGCGGCGTGGCGACCAGAGTGGAGGCTTGCGCCAGAGCGGTCATGCCGTTTCGAAGGCGAGGATCGTCGGCTATTTGAGTTAGTGTGAGGCATGCTCCGAGACGCGACGCAGAATCACCCAATTCGATATGTCTCAAGCCTTCGACGAGGCGGAGGCTCATGATCGTTCGGGGGACCAGTTGGCGGCGCTTCATGTTGGGGAGCAGATCGGTGCCGCCGGCGAGCGGCATGGTGCTGGGGCCCTGGCCGTTGAGAATGCGGGCGGCTTCGTCCAATGTGCGCGGAGAACGGAATTCGAAAAGGGGCAGGCGCATCATGAGCTGAGTACCTTTTCTTTCTCCGGGCGGGGTTTCGAATGACGCGGGACGTTTACGGAGTTGCCGTCGCCGCCTTCCCAGGGCGGGGGAACGCGGAGAGCTTCAGGCCAATCGACGTGCGGAAAGCGGCTCGGTCCATAGCGCGGATCGCGACCGGCCCTTTTTTCCGCGAGGGCTTTCATGATTTTTTCCGGCGTGATGGGGACTTCATCGATGCGAACGCCTACGGCGTCGTAAACGGCGTTGGCCACGGCGGGCATTATGGGCAGAAGCGGACCTTGGCCGACTTCTTTTGCGCCAAAGGGGCCGCGGGGGTCGGGTTCCTCGACCAGTTCGGTGACGACTTCGGGCATGTCGAGCGAGGTGGGACTCTTGTACTCGAGCATCGAAGGAAATTTATGAACGAGAGCGTGCGAGAGTTTCTTTGGAAGGCGGCGGAACTCTTGTTCTTCCATTAATGCTTCGCCGAGGCCCATGTAGACGCTGCCCTCGACCTGGCCGCGTACGAGAGGAGGATTCAGCGCACGGCCGATGTCGTGGGCGATCCAGACTTTGGGAACAGTGATCCATCCTGTTACGGGATTCACGGCGACTTCGACGACTGCGGCGGTATAGGAATACGTCGGGGATGGACCGACACCGCCGCCTTTGTAGAGCGCTGGGGATTTCGGGGGAGTGTAAGAGCCGACAGTGCCGATCGTGCCAAATCGAGTCTCCGCTAGGCAGACGGCTTCATGGAATGGCACGCGTTTTTCCGGCGCGGCGGAATCGAAAACATGTTTGTCGGCGAAGCGCAGACGTTCTTTCGGGACTTCGAGACGAATGGCGACGGCTTCGGCGAGCAATTCTCTGGCGCGTTCGGCGGCTTGCAATGCGGCGTTTCCCGCCATGATGGTGACGCGGCTGGAATAGGAGCCGAGGTCGACAGGACCTAAATCCGTGTCGCCGGTGAAGAGGCGGATGTCGAAGGTGTCAATGCCGAGAACTTCGGCGACGATTCCGGCGAGGACATCGTCGGAGCCTTGGCCGATTTCGGTAGCTCCGCAGAAAATGGCGACACCGCCGCCGCGGTCGAGTTTTAGCTGAACGCCGGAGTGAGGCATCTTGTTCCAGTAAATGGCGAGGCCAGCGCCCGTGAGATAGGCGGAGCAGGCGATACCAACACCGCGGCCCTCGGGGAGCTTGCGAAATTTTTCTTTCCAGCCGGAGATTTTCACCACGCGGTGAATACATTCGGAAAGATTGACGGTTCCGAGCCGGAGATAATTCGCAGTCACGGTGTTGGGAGCTTCGACGATGCGCAGGCGCAGGTTGGCGGGATCGAGCTTGAGCTTTTCTGCAATTTTGTCGAGTTGGACTTCCTGGCCGAAGCGCGGCTGTACGGTGCCGTGGCCACGTTTTGGTCCGCAGGGCGGTTTGTTGGTGAAAGTGCGGCAGCCTTCAAAGCGGTAGCGCGGGATATGGTAGGTCGTGGTTTGCAGCGCGCCGGTGTAAAAGGTGCTGGCGACTCCGTAGGAGCCGTAGGCGCCACCGTCGATCAGCGTTTGGAGATGCATGCCGGTGATGGTGCCGTCTTTCTTGACGCCGGTTTTGAATTTCATCAGCACTGGATGGCGGCCGCGATGACAATAAAAAACTTCTTCGCGCGTGAGGCAGATCTTGACAGGGCGATCCAGCAGGAGCGCAGCTTTGGCCACGACGATTTCGTGATTGAAAGGATCGCTTTTGCCGCCGAAACCTCCGCCGTTGGGAGTGGCGCTGACGCGGATGTGCGCGGACGGCATGTTTAGAACTTTGGCGAGGGCGCGATGGAGATAGTGCGGCGTTTGCGTGCTAGACCAGATAGTGAGCTTTCCTTCGGGATCTTTGATGGCCACGGCGGCGTGCTGCTCGATGGGGAGGTGGGTGCTGCCCTGGTAGAAAAAAGTGTCTTCGAAGATTTCATCGGCTTCGGCGAAGGATTTCTCAACGTTGCCGAATTCGAGGGCGACGCGTTTGTGGATATTGCCTTCTTCTCCGTAGCCGTGAATGCGCGGTTCAGGAGTGGCGAGAGCTTCCTCGGGATCGGAGATGGTGGCGAGGATTTCGTAGTCGATATCGATTAGGTCGAGCGCTTCGAACGCGGTGAGCTCTTCGCGGGCAATGACGGCGGCGACGGGATCGCCGACGTGGCGGACGTGATCGACGCAGAGGGCTTGCTCGTCCTGGCTGACGGGAAGAATTCCGTATTCGATGGGGAGGTCTTTCCCGGTGAGAACCAAATAGATTCCAGGGTGAGCTAGGGCGCGAGAAACGTCGATCTTTCGAATGCGCGCGTGTGGATGGGGGGAGCGCAGAAGTTTGCAGTGAGCCATGCGCGGGAGAAAGATGTCGTCGGCAAAGCGCGTTTGGCCGGTGACTTTCGCGCGGGCGTCTACCCTGCGGCGAGGGACGCCGATTACACGGAACGCTTCGCCGCTAGGTTGAGAACCCTTCGCAGGCGATTCCGGCAAGTCTTTTTGATCCGGCAAATGTCCTCCTAAGTGCGCGGCGATGAGCGGCTGCAAACCTGGATTCTATTTCGCGGCGGTGTTTTGTTCCGCGATCTTGACCATGGCGGCCTCGACGGCCTCAAAAATCTGGAGGTATCCGGTGCACCGGCACAGGACGCCGGAAAGTGCAGCGCGAATTTGATCGCGAGTTGCGTGAGGGTGCTCTTCCAGCAAGGCTTTCGCGGTGACTAGAATCGCGGGAGTGCAATAGCCGCATTGCGCGGCGCCGAGATCGGCGAAGGCATCCTGCAGTGGATGAAGGTGACCATCAAGGCCGAGGCCTTCGACCGTCAAAACAGTTCTGGCTTCGCACTCGACGCCCAGAATTAGGCAGGAGAGAACCGGCTTGCCGTCCAGAAGGACCGCGCACGCGCCGCACTCGCCGAGTTCGCAGCCGTGTTTCGTGCCGGTGTGGCCAAGATCCTCCCGCAGAATCTCGAGTAACGTTTTGTAGGGAGCGAAAGAGACGTCTACTTGCTCGCCATTGAGGGTCATTCGGAGGTGCGAAGTTTTTTGGGATTCTGCTGGCAGTGTGAATAGCATCAGTCACCTCTCGGAAAGTCGTGCAGCTCCGGCACGGCGCCTCGCGTCTAGCGGACGAAACTTGCAGCTCGATTGCTGGTGCTTTCTGACCGTGGAAGAGCGCTTGAGAGAATCCGGTTTGGCCAGCAATCCCCGAATCAGATAATCGGAGAAGCCTTCGGCGATGTCGGTGGCGGTTAACGTGCCGCCGGGATTGAACCACTGCACAGTCCAATTAAGTGCTCCCAGCATGGCGCGCGCGGCAAGCGCGGGGTCGCAAGATACGAATTCCCCTGTGCGAGTCCCGGTGGCAATCAGTTGACGAAAACCCTCTTCATAACGATCGCGTTTCACAACCAGCGCGTGGTTCAGGCGGCGAGGCAGGGCACTGGTCAAGAGATGGGCGGCGGAGCCTTCGACTTCGTCGAGGACGCAGCGCATGTGAGAGACGATGACCAGACGCAGCCTCTCGGCGGCGGTTGCCCGCAAGCGCCGAGCTTTTTCCAGAGCGGCGAGCAGACGATCGAGAGTGAGGTCCTGGCAGAAAAAAAGGAGTTCGCGCTTCCCCTGGAAATAGTTGTAGAGATTGGCGGGAGAGAGGTCGGCGGCGGCGGCGATGTCACGCATGCCGGTTTCGGCAAAGCCGCTTGCGCGGAACTGCTTCCCGGCGGCGCGCAGGATTTCCAGACGGCGGGTTAGATAGCGCCTTGCGACGCGGCTCTGCTTCCCGTTTGAGGTTCGATGATTTGGCAAAGCTGCTCCGTGTTTAAAGCTATCGCTGCAGGACGCCAGTGTCAAGAAAACCTGAACAGATGTTCAGTATATGAACAGCTGTTCGTTGCTGTTGGCATAGGGACATCAAGCACGGCGCAAAACTGCTATTTCCGGAGATATCTGAGGTTTGCCGGGAGGGTGCGAGGTGCTCAGCGCGGAAAGAGGCGCGCGGCGTTGTCGTACAGGATCTTTCGCTTGGCTTCGTCACCGATCGGGAGCGCGGTGAACTTTTCGATATTGCCTTTGATCTCCGGGACGCCTGGGCCGGGCCAGTCGGTCCCCCATAGCACCTTATCGGCAATCTCTTCGATGCGCGGGAAGTATTCGAGAAGTTTTTGTGGAGGGATGCCGGAGATGTCCATGTGCATGTTCTTGTGGCGGCGAACCAGGAAGAAGGCCTCTTCCATCCAGAGCGGTCTCCCGCCATGGGCCAGGATCACGACGAGATCGGGGTAATCGATGGAGACATCATCACAGAGCAGGGGTTGCGCATGAAGATTTCGGGCGCCCGGAAAAATGGAAGTCCCCGTATGAATCATGACCGGCATGGCATTCGCCTGGGCTCGCTCGTAGACCGCAGCCAACTCACGATTGCCGTCCATATAATCGTTTGGTGAGAGGACTTGGTGCGAAGGATGGAGCTTGATTGCGCGGATGCCAAGTTTGGCCATGCGGTCCACTTCGGCACCGGCGTCGGGCACCGTGCCTGGTAACACTCCGCCGAACGCGATTAGCCGGTCGGGTGCCGCTTTGCAATAGTTCGCGCTCCAATCGTTTACTTCGGGCGTGAAGCCGATGATCTTCGGGGCGACGTAATTGATGAGGCCGGCGCGCTCGACGCCGAGGCGGTCGAGTAGGCTGAGAAATTCCTTAGGGTCTGCGCAATACCGCTCGACATCGGCGTAATTTTTGCGCCCGCGCTTCATCAAGTCGAGCGCCGACGGCTTCATCATGCGGTACGGCATGATATGGACGTGAATGTCTATGATCGGCTGCAGATGTTTGCATCCTTAGAAGTAGTAGGTGCCTTCACTTATGCGAATCAATTGAAGCGAACGTATTCAAAGTTCAACGGTTGATTATTAATCCCACGCGCTGGTGGAGCAATCCAATTCGCAAACTTGCCGGGCTCCACGACACGGCCAGTCATGAGCGACTGCACGAAGGCATGGTCTTGCTGGGTCGGCAGCCATTCGGACTCCCGCTTCTTCCAGGCTTCCTCGCTGAGAACTTCTCCGGCAGGAGTGATAAAATGTCCAGCGAAATTGCCGATTTCGCGGTGGAAGCCTTTGTGCGGCAAGGTAAACCGAAATGGAATGCCCGCGGTATCAATTACTCGCTGCCAGCGCGCTACGCCATCGGCGATCTCCTCAATGTAGTCGTCGCGCAAGCGCTCATTCAGGGCGGTGAGCGCCGGTACTTTCTTGGCGACGATGTTTTCACCGACAACTTCATAGACTGGATATTCCGCTTCGCTCAGAACGTGATCGTCCTCCAGCTTGGTTTCACGGAAGCGGCCTTTTAGGCCATTGGTGAAATAGTTTGCAGCGTTTGACGAGACATCCGAACCGTAAAGATCCAGAGTGACGCTGTAGTGAAAATTCAAATACTTCTGGATTGTCTGAAGATCGATCACGCCCAGAGCGCGCACATCCGATGGGTTATCGACTTTGTGTTCCTTCATTACTTCGCAGGTTCGTTGAATGATGCGGCCAACACCGGTCTCGCCGACAAACATGTGATGGGCCTCTTCGGTAAGCATGAAGCGGCAAGTGCGAGAAAGGGGATCGAAACCTGACTCCGCCAGTGCGCAGAGCTGAAACTTGCCATCGCGGTCGGTAAAAAATGTGAACATATAGAAAGCGAGCCAATCCGGTGTGGGCTCATTGAATGCGCCTAGAATGCGCGGATTGTCGGTATCCCCCGAACGCCGCGCGAGCAAAGACTCGGCCTCTTCGCGGCCATCGCGTCCAAAATAGCGATGCAGCAAATACACCATGGCCCACAAGTGGCGGCCTTCCTCGACGTTTACCTGAAAAATATTTCGTAAGTCGTACATCGAAGGGCAAGAAGCGCCGAGCATGCGCTGCTGTTCCACGGAAGCCGGCTCAGTGTCGCCCTGCGTGACAATGATGCGGCGCAGGGTGGAACGGTATTCGCCGGGCACTTCTTGCCAGGCAGGCTGGCCTTTGTGAGCGCCGAAATTCACTTCGCGCTTCTCGTCGCGGGGCTGGAGGAAAATGCCCCAGCGATAGTCCGGCATTTTCACGTAGCCGAACTGGGCCCAGCCGTCTGGTTCCACGCTGGTGGCCGTGCGCAAATAGACTTCATAGTTGTGACTCTCATTCGGGCCCATGTCATACCACCAGCCCATGTAGGCGGGTTGCCAATGTTCGAGAGCGCGCTGCAGGACGCGGTCTCGGCCAAGATCGACGTTGTTCGGAATTTTTTCGGTGTAATTGATCATTGCACGTTCTCCCCTGAAGTCACGCCCTTGCTACGGAATGCTTCTAAACTCTTTCCCAATTGAATTTGACTGGTGCACCGGTGCCATAGACTTTGAGCGCACCGGTTGGGCCGACAGCGTTTGGGCGAATAAAAATCCAGTTCTGCCAGGCGGAGAGGCGGCCGAAGATTCTCGTTTCTGCCGTTTCGGCGGGACCAAAACGAAGATTGGCTTCGAGCCCAGTGAGGGCATCGGGCGATTGAGCGGCGCGCGACTCGATGGCTTGGCGGATTTCATCTTCCCAGTCGAGATCATCAGGAGCGGCAGTGACGAGGCCGGCTTCGAGGGCCTCGCTCGGCGAAAGTCTGTTCCCAATCTGGCCGCGCCGGGAATCGACCTGCGCTTGGTCACCGTAGAAACGCGCGGCCAGGCGCGAGAGATGATTCACCATTGGCAAAGGGCCGAAATTCATTTTAGAGAGCGCGAGGAACGAACTCGTATCGGCCTCCCGAGCGTCGCGCATGTAGATACGATCCGCGGCCAGCGCCAGTTCCAGTAGCGTGCCGGTGAAGCATGACCCCGGTTCGATGACGGCATAGATCGAACGGGAGGTGACGTCGATGCGAGCAAAGGTGCGACGCATCATGCCGAGAACCTCACGGACGAACCAGTTGTGCTGGTGATTCAAAATGAATTCGTCGATGGCGAGGACGGTATCCGCGTTTCCCTCTGTTTTGACAATCCAGAGGCCCAAATTTAGTTCGCTGGCGCGAAGCGTGAGGATGGCATCGTCCAGCTCGCGAACCATTTGGAGTGGCCACCATGCGGCGCCGGCGGCGAGGACTTTTTCGAGAGTGCCTTCGGTAATGGATTCTGGCGCGTGGACCGTGAGCGTTGCGGTGCGAGCTTCGCGATTGCATTGCACGTCGACAAATTTGTAGTGCAATCCGTTTGCATCAGCTGTTCGGTTCAACGGCGTGAGAGCGTTCCCTTTTGCGTTCAGGGGGCGATCGCTTTGCTCGGCTAACCTCAGGGCGCGTTGTTTTACAAACTCAGCGAACTGTTGCGGCTTCACAACCTCGTCGACGAGGCGCCAGTCCTTGGCTCTTTGGCCGCGGACGCCGTCCGGATTGGTACAGAACATGTCGGCGTGGTCGCGGCGTACTTTTCGCTTGTCAGTGATGCGCGTGAGTCCACCTGTCCCCGGAAGAACGCCTAGCAAGGGGAGCTCCGGCAGGCTGACAGCGGAGGAGCGATCGTCGATCAGGATGATTTCGTCACAGGCCAGTGCAAGCTCGTAGCCACCGCCGGCGGTGGTTCCATTACAGGCCGCGATAAACTTCAGTCCGGAGTGCGCGCTGGAGTCCTCGATGCCATTGCGGGTTTCATTGGTGAATTTGCAGAAATTTACTTTCCAGGCGTGGGAGGAAAGTCCGAGCATGTAAATGTTGGCGCCGGAACAAAAGATGCGATTTTTTGCGCTGGCGATGACTACGGAGCGAATCTCGGGGTGTTCAAAGCGAATTCGCTGGAGGGCATCGTGGAGTTCGATGTCCACTCCGAGGTCGTAGGAATTCAGCTTCAATTTGTAGCCGGGGCGGATTCCGCCGTCTTCGGCGACATCCATGGTGAGGGTGGCTACCGGGCCATCGAAAGTCAGACGCCAATGTTTGTAGCGCGAAGGGTCCGTCTGGAAGTCCAACGCTTCCATTTTTTCCCGAGATTCTTGAGTTACGGCCACGTCCACAAAATCCTCCTACCGCAAATGATCCTGCACTGCCATTTTCAATTGTGAAAAGCTTTGTTCCACCGAACTGCCGGAAGTGTCGAGAGTTAGATCCGCTTTTCGATAGAGAGGCTCACGCGCTTCGAGAATCCTTTGGAGATCTTCCATCGCCTGGTTGCTTCCCGCTATAGGCCGAAAGTCAGCCTGCGCGATCACGCGAGACATGTGTTCATCAGGCTGTGCTTTGATCCATACGGTGTAACACTTCGCCAACAGATAGTCGTACGTCTCCTTTTCAGAGACAACGCCGCCGCCGACAGAAATCACTGCGCGTTCCGATTCTCGTAACACTCGTTCGAGTGTGCGCTTCTCGATCGCTCGATAACCGGACTGCCCGTAGAATGAGAAAATCTCAGCCAGTGGCATTCCCGTATCTTTCTCGATTTCGCGGTCCAGTTCGATGAAGGGAACATTACTCTCCTGAGCGAGCCTGGAGCCCAGCGTGGATTTTCCGGCCCCGCGCAGGCCGACTAGCGCCACGCGCGATTGACGCAACACTTCATCCTTGGCGAATTCGCTCAGAAGACGCGATGCAACTTCCTCCAGGTTGCGAGAGGGAAGGCGTTCCAGAAAGCGGCGGATAGTCTGTTTTTCCGCTGATTCTTCCATTGGCGGAGCGAAGAGCCTCTGCAAGGGAAACATTCAGGGCTGCCACGATTCTTCGCAGCAGCACAATGGAAATGTTTCCATCGCCGGACTCGAGCTGTGCCAGGTGCCGCTCGGACACATCTGCTTCCAGCGCCACCATTTTGCGCGTCATGCCGCGCCGGTTGCGGAATTCACGAACGCGTGCGCCGACCAAGGCCAGAAATCCTTCTTCGCGTGTAGGCAAGCTCTGCTGCGGAGAAGGGCGCTTGGAATGGATGGGTGTGGGTGTAGCCAAACCGCTGAACCTCACATGCAGTATATTACACATAGGCGATCGAGGGTCAAGAGGATGATCAGTTGCCTCTCGAAGCCATCAGTGAGACCTAGATTCTGCAGACTAATTATCCGAGCATCTTGTTCAAATACATGTAGTTAGGAAGGTTTATGAGGTCGGATGTGTTGGTCAGAAACTGCCGGACTGGTTGAAGGAGAACATGCAGTATTATTCTTTGCTCTTCAAGAGGTGATTGAGGTTCCGGACGCTCCTCACGGGGTAACCTGGATTTATTTAGTGGAGGTTTCTACATGAAGTTGCCCAATTACGTTGCAGGTCAGTGCAGGGAAGGCGCCGGCGATGGCGAGGCCCTTATTGATCCCGTCACTGGAGTTGAGCTCGTACGAATTTCATCTCAGGGCGTGGACGTCGCGACGGCTCTGGACTTTGCGCGCTCTCAACGTGGACCTGCACTCCGGCAACTTTCGTATCGAGAACGCTCGGAACTGTTGGCCAAAATCGCCGAGGTTATGACCGCGAATCGAGACGAATGCTTCCGAATTTCACTCCTTAATTCGGGAACGACGCAGGCGGATGCTTCATTCGATGTGGATAGCGCCATTTTCACAATGAAGTATTACGCGAGGGTAGGCAAGACTCTGGCGGATTGGAAAATGCTCAAGGAAGGCGCTGTCATTCCACTATCGAAGACAGGCGAATTCGCGGGGCAGCACTTCCTGGCGCCCACAATGGGCACGGCTGTCTTTATCAACGCCTTCAACTTTCCAGCGTGGGGTCTCTGCGAGAAGGGTATTCGGCCCGGCCGCAACGCTCGTGCCCTACGAGGGAGAAAAAAATCTGATTGCCATTGTGCGCCGAGGACTGGGTTCCCTTGTCTCCTCCGTGTTTTCGAACAATGCGGAGTTCACGCGTAATGTCGCACTCGGAATCGGAGATACGCATGGCCGCGTACTCGTTGTGGATTCTTCCGTGGACAAGCACCAAACCGGTTATGGCAACGTAATGCCCAGCTGTCTTCACGGCGGCCCGGGTCGGGCTGGCGGCGGCGAAGAGCTAGGAGGGCTGCGCGCGCTACTCCTCTATCATCGACGCTTCGTAGTGCAAGCAGCCTCCAGTCGCCTGTCCGAATTGACTGACCTTTCCGCTAAGCATTCGATTAGCGGGCCGCGTCATACTGTGCATTCCAAACGCAAATTGGGTGTGTGCTCAGTCCGACTACCTTGCGTCTCTGCAGTTTCAATGCCTCTCCTTCACAGCCACAGGGAGGACCTTAGGCAACTCAATGGGGAACTTTAGAGTCATTAATACGGAAATGTAAAGTGAACTGGTTTTTGCTGGTCAGTAAGCCCGGGCGGCGTTACTTTTGCTTTTGGGCGTACGCCGAAAGAAGGAAAAGAATAATCAAGGGGAACGTCATGATGATGTTTGGAAGGCGCTTCTTACCACTGGGTCTTTTGTTGTTGGCCATTGGCGCGGTCGGTCGCGCTCAGGCCCCAGATGCTCCGCCACTTAACCAAGACCAAGGGGCACCCACGGACAGAGGGCAGAGGCGCGGTCCAGAGGACAGCCGGGGACAGCCGTTGTTTGGAAAGATTACGGCAATTGACAACGGAACGATGCAGATTGCCAAGCCGGACGGATCGACTGTACTTGTGAAGCTCACGGACAAGACGGAATTCCGCAAGGATCGGCAAAGTGTGAGACAAGAAGAATTCAAGGTTGGCGATACGGTGTTCGTGCGCGGAGAAGAGAATGCGGATCATAGTGTGACGGCCGCGATGATTGGAGCGCGCACGGGAGGCGGGCCGCAAGGCAGTGGCAGAGGGCCGGGCGGCGGAGCTGGGTTTGGTGAGATGGGCAAAGATCTCGTCGTGGGAGAAGTGAAGGCGGTAGAGGCGCCGAAACTTACGATACTGAGGCCGGATAATGTTTCACAGACCTTGGAATTAAACGAGGAAACGTCGCTGCGCAAAGGGCGAGAGAGCATCACGATGGCCGACATACAACCTGGGGATCATGTGGTGGTGCGAGGGGGAGTTCAGAACAATACCTTTGTCCCGAAAACCGTCATAGTGCTTGCTCCTGAGCAATGGAAGCGCATGCAGGAAATGGGAGCAAATGGCAGAGGACCTGGTGGGAATGCGCCAGCCGTCAGTGTGCCGGCGGGGAGTGCGCCTCCCGCGGATCCGAAGAGTAATCCGCCGCGGCTATAGTCTGCTCAGGGGGCCCAAGACTTGAAGTTGATTGCTCGCGGCATTTTTCTATCCATTTTCTTTGTCATTCTAATTGCGTTGAACTTGCGCGCGCAGGATGCCACGCCACCAGTGCAGGCAGCACAGACGGCGCCAACTCCCGCCGCTGCACCAACCTACGAAATCAGCGGTTCCGCCCGCAGCGGCAAGACTCTCCTGCCAGGTGTGACAGTAACTGCGTCCAACACGTTAACCGGCAAAAAATTTGTGGCAGCAACGAACTACGAAGGCAAGTTCAGTTTCTCCGGCATTCCGCGCGGGAGGTACGTGGTGCGCGTGGAGTTCATGGGATTCGCGAATTTTACGCAAGAAGTAGTGCTGAATCCCGAGAACGCATCGGTGAAGGTGGACGCGGAACTGATTCTGGTTTCGCGCCAGCAAGAGCAGTCGAATAACAACAATGCGGCGATTGCCGCAGCCGGACGCGGATTTCAAAGCCTCGTTTTGGATAATACTCTCTCTTCCCTGGCGGGCGAGAGCCCCGCGCTCGGCGGAGCGGGTGCGCCCGGCGGCGGGCAGGGGAGCAGCGATCTCTCCAGCCTGCCCATGAATGGGGCTGTGGCGGAAGGGCCGACGGAGTCTGTGAGTATCAGTGGTGCGCAGGGTCGTACGCAGGACTTTGGCGGAGGCAGCGAGGAGGATCTGCAGCAGCGAATTCAGGAGTTCCGCGAGCGCGCGCAAAGAGACGGCATAGGTGGTTTCGGAGGCGGAGGAGGATTTGGAGGCCCTGGTGGCGGAACGATCGCGATTGGAAGAATGGGGCGCGGATTCAACATCAATCAGCCGCACGGGATGCTTTATTTTTCCGATGATACTTCGAGCTTGGATGCGAGGCCTTTCTCTTTGACTGGCATTCAATCGGCAAAAGCAAATTACAACCAAGCACGCTTCGGCGCGAATGTCGGCGGCCCACTGAACATCCCGAA
This sequence comes from uncultured Acidobacteriota bacterium, assembly GCA_963729455.1. Lineage (GTDB taxonomy): Bacteria > Acidobacteriota > Terriglobia > Acidiferrales > UBA7541 > Acidiferrum. Next base: position 80,614 of record CAVSNX010000009.1, on the reverse strand, counting down.
GATCTACAACGGCGGTAACAAGTGGTTCTTTTTTGCAGGATGGAACGGATCGCGCGGCAGTTCGCCGTACGACGCCTTTTCCACCGTGCCAACCCAGCTAGAACGGGGCGGCGATTTTACGCAGGCGACGTACAACGACGGCACACCGGTTCAGATATTCAACCCTGCGACAGGCCAGCCGTACGAATTCAACGGTGTGGCGAACATGATTAATCCAGGGCTAATCAGTCCTGCAGCCAAGTTTCTCCTGCAATACATCCCATTACCCAATATCGCCACAACTGCCTCGGGCCAAAATTTCCATTACGTTACATCCGCGGAAAGCAATACGGATACGGTGAACCTGCGGTTGATACACAGTTTCGGTGCAGCTCAGGCGCCTGGAGCTGGTCCGCCAGGTGGAAGGGGCGGAGGAGGAGGCGGAGGCAGGCGGCGATCGCAGAACAATATCAATTTTGGGATGAACTGGGCACGCGGCTCGAGCACAATCGTGAATCCGTTCCCGTCGCTTGCCGGGGGCACGGGAACGCAGGGGTTGAACGCCAACGCGGGTTGGACCTATGGCAAAGGGCGGGCGACCAATATCTTCCGCCTGACCTACAACCACAATCATGTTTCCACAACCAATCTCTATTCGAACGTGTTGGATGTCGCCGGGCCAGGCGGAGCGGGAATTGGCGGGATTTCGAACGATCCGTTTGACTGGGGGCTGCCGGGAATCAGCTTCACTTCGTTCGGCGGGCTAAACGATCCGATACCGCGCCGGGAACTCGATCAGACATACACGCTGTCGGACACCGTTTCGTGGAATCATGGCAAACACAATTGGAGATTTGGCGGAGACTACCGGCGCATCCTTCAGAGCTTTCACTCCGCGAGAAACGCGGAAGGAAGTTTTGTGTTCACAGGTTTCGCCACTTCCTCTTACGATGCAACTGGGGCCGCAATAAGGGACACGGGCTACGACTTCGCCGACTTTCTCCTAGGCTTTCCGCAGCAGACGTCCTTGCAGTTCGGAGCCACTTCTTACAATTTTCGCGCTAACGCGTATGACTTCTTCGCGCAGGACGATTGGAGGATCCGTTCGAATTTGTCGCTCAATTTAGGATTGCGTTACGAATACAACGGACCTTACACCGAGGCGGATGGACGGATCGCGAATCTTGAAGTAGCTCCTGACTTCACCTCGGGTGCGGTTGTGCTCCCTGGTCAAGGCATTTTTCCGGCTTCACTGGTGCGGCCGGACCGCAACAATTTCGCGCCGCGCATCGGGATTGCCTTGAAACCAATGAAGCAGACCGTTGTTCGCATGGGATACGGGATCAATTACAACCTCGCGCAGTATGGCATCATGATCCAAAATTTCGCGTTTCAGCCACCGTTTGCGGAAAGTGCAACGAATGCCACGACTGTCAGCGGCCTGCTCGGGACGAGTCGTCTCACGTTGACAGACGGTTTCCCGACGGCCTCCGCAAATACGGTGACAAACAATTTTGCCGTGAGCCCCAACTATCGTTTGGGCTACGTGCAAATCTGGAATGTGGATCTGCAGAAGGAACTGCCGCATGGCGTGGTGCTGAACGTGGGGTACAACGGCGCTAAGGGGACAAGGCTGGATACTGAGCGCGCGCTGGTCGGTTCCGACAATCAGCCGTTTATATACGAATCTTCAGAAGGGAACTCGATTTTGCACGCGGCCTCGGTGCGCGCGCGCAGACGCCTGGCGAAGGGACTGGGCATCGGCGCACAGTATGTTTTCTCGAGGTCCATTGACGATGCATCTTCCATCGGAGGGGGCGGATCTGTGGTTGCCCAGAATCCGTTTGATATTTCCGCCGATCGTGGGCTTTCCAGCTTCGAGCAGAAGCACAAGTTCACGGGAAACTGGATCTATGATCTGCCGCTTGGCGAAAATCGCCGGTTCGTGCAGAAAGGCGCGTTGAGCCATATTTTGGGAGGATGGCAGTGGAGCGGTGATTTTACGGTCGCTTCTGGGATGTACTTCACGCCGCGCGTACTTGGTGGAGGTCTGGACATCAGTCGCGGTGTAAGCGGATCGCTGCGCGCAAATGTCGTGCCTGGGCAAGCAGTTACCTTGGGCAATCCCTCGGCGCTAGAATGGTTCAATACGGCAGCGTTCTGTGATCCGGGCGTCAACTGTCCAGCCGGGAGCCCTGCAACCTTCGGCGATGCCGGACGAAACATCATTGAAGGTCCGGGACAGGTAACGTTGGACATGACGCTCAATAAAACGATTCAGATCAAGGAGTCGCGGGCGCTCGACCTGCGCGTTTCTGTCAACAACGTTTTTAATAACGTAAATTTCACTGCACTCAACACGGCGGTCAACTCTTTGACTTTTGGGGAAGTGACGGGAACTGTCAGCATGCGCCGAGTGACCATGCAAGCGCGCTTCCGGTTCTGAAGGATTATGTTTATGCGACGAACCAGCAAGGCCATCTCAGCAGTGATCTCAGCGGGGTTGCTGTTGCAGGGGGCTGTGGCCGTGGTTGCTCAACAATCGGCGCAAACTGAAACGAGCCAGGCTCGCATTGAGGTCACCACGGAACTCGTCCTTGTCAATGTCGTCGCGCGGGACAAGAAAGGCAGTCTGGTCAAGGATCTGAAAAAAGAAGACTTCACGCTTTTTGAGGATGGCAAGAAACAGCAGATTTCCACGTTCGATTTCGAGAGTGTAGATGAGATGGCCACCGCCGGTACGGCAGAAGCAACCGTCTCTGGCGCAGCGAGCCCGGGACAGGGCGCGCTGCTGCGCGCTGCTAAGAAGGCACCGCCGTCGCTGGATGCGCGTGACCGCAGATTGATGCTTTTCTTTTTTGATTTTTCCGCGATGGATCCGGAACAAATTGACCGATCGGTGGACGCCGCGAAGAAATTCGTCTCTACAAAAATGCAGCCGGCGGACTTAATCGCGCTGGTGTCGCTGGCCACCAATCTGCACGTGGACCTGGATTTCACCGACGACCAGACCAAACTGATGAGCGCGCTCTCCGCATATTCTTCCGGAGAAGGCCAGGGGTTCGACAACGGCACGACCGGAAGCACGGAGGGCACGGCAGAAACAAGCGGCTCGTTTACTCCCGACGATACCGATTTCAACACGTTTAGCGCCGATCGCAAGCTTCTAGCACTGCAGTCCTTGATGCAGGCGCTCGGCAAACTGCCTCAGAAGAAAAGCCTGATTTACTTTAGCAACGGGATGACCCAGTCAGGCGTGGACAACCAATCAGCTCTGCGCGCGACGACAGCGGCCGCCGTAAAAGCCAACGTGTCCATTTATTCGCTCGACATCCGCGGCCTTCAAGCATTCCCGCCCGGTGGAGAAGCACAGTCAGCCAGTTTGCATGGACAGTCTGCCTATTCGGGGGCATCCGTACTCAACGATTTGAATGGCAACGCCGCTTCTCAGGACACACTCGCGACGCTCTCCTCAGACACCGGCGGCAAAGCGTTCTTTGATTCGAACGATTTCAGTGGCGTGTTTTCGCAAGTACAGAAAGATAGCTCTGTGTACTACGTTCTAGGTTTCACCAGTAACAACCCGCTGAAGGATGGGAGATTCCGCCGGTTGAAGGTAGTCGTCAACCGGCCCGACCTGAAACTCGATTTTCGCTCCGGATATTACGCCGGCCGCGACTTTGAGCACCTGAATCGCGCGGATCGCGAGCAGCAACTTGAAGACGAAATGGCGGCTCAGTTGCCCCGGGTGGATGTGCCTTTGTTTGCTGGCTCTGCGTTCTTCCGGAAAGATGAGTCGCACTACTATCTAGCAGTCTCGCTGGTGATTCCCGGCTCTCAGATTCCCTTCGTGACGGAAAAAGACAAAGACAACGCAACGATTGACATCCTTGGCACGGTTCTGGAGGGCGGAAAGTTTCCTGTCGGACGATTGCGCGACATCGTGAAACTTACCGTACAGAGCGCTCAACAGGTGCGCCGCAAGAACGTCCAGTACAACACGGGGTTCGTTCTCGCACCGGGTAGCTATCACCTGAAATTTATCGTTCGCGAGAATCAGACCGGCCGCATGGGATCATTCGAGACGGACGTGCAAATCCCCGATCTGAGGAAGAATCCGCTGAAAATGAGTTCCGTAGTAGTGAGCAACCTGCGTACTCCTGTGACGGGTAAGAAGAGCGACTTGAATCCCTTAGTCCGGGACCAAATGGAACTTGTTCCAAACATTACCCACGTTTTCACACCCGAGCAGCATCTCTACTTACAGTACGAAGTATACGATGCGGCGAAGGGAAAAAATTCCGCTCCCGCGGCCGCGCCGGAAAAGAATCAGTTGGATGCTGCTAAGCCCGCAAGTCCTGCGAAACCGACACGCGACCGCGTCCGGGTTCTGTCCAGCATTGAGCTTCTGCAGGGCGCGACGAAGGTCTACGAATCAAAACAGGTTGTACAGGATGAGGTAACGGCGCCAGATCGCAAAGCCGTCATTTTTCAGATTGATTTGCCGCTGCAGACCCTCAAGCCCGGCCTGTACCTCTGTCAAGTAAACGTAATCGATGACGTGTCAGGTAGCTTCTCTTTCCCGCGTTTTCCCCTTTTGATCCGCGAGTCCGCGCCGCCCGTTCCGACTAAGGCTGCGGATTGAAACCTGAAGGGCGAGGATTCTCCCGCAGAATCCGTAGTCTCTACTAAGGCGCTCGGAATCTCTTGAATGGGTTTTGTGGGCAGCTGTGTGCGGGTTACAAAAAGTCTGTCCGACGCATCGAATCCTCAAGTAAAGTAAAGGATTGATGAAGATAAGGAGAGTTCAGGATGCGGGGATTTGTCTCTATGATGCAAGCCACAATTAGGAAACAAACGAGGCATATGTTGCCGATCTTTGTCGTAGCCGCTCTTGGCGCAGTGTCTCTCACTGCACAACAGCAGGGTCCGTTACCTCCACCTCGAAGCACGGATTCTTCACCTAGCGGAGTGGCTCAGCCCGCGCCCGCCACGGTGCCCGCGAGCACTGCTTCCCAAGAAGCATCCTCGCATGTATCTACTCAGGCGCCCGCTATGCCCGTAGATCAAATCATTCAGAAGTTTGCTGAGCGCGAAGAAGAGTTCCGCAAGGAGCGGGACAACTACACGTACACGCAAATGTTTGTCATCCAGACCATTGATGACGACGGCCAACCTGATGGGGAATACCGGATGATGAGTGACATCCTCTTTACACCTGCGGGCAAACGCTATGAAAAAGTCACAGACGCTCCGCCTCCGACTCTTCAGCGGATTTCCCTTTCTCAACAGGACCTGGACGATCTCGAGGATGTGCAGCCGTTCGTACTGACGACGGCTGAGCTGCCGAAATACAACGTCACTTATGTCGGGCGCGAACAGCTCGATGAACTGGCTACATACGTATTCGAAGTCGGGCCAAAAGTGATCGAAAAGAATCAAAGGTATTTTCAAGGTCGCGTTTGGGTAGATGACAAAGATCTGAATATAGTAAAAACCGATGGGAAGGCTGTACCGGATATCAAGAAGCACGGGCAAGAAAATGTGTTTCCCAGGTTTGAAACGTTTCGTGAAAATATCGAGGGACATTTTTGGTTTCCCACCTACACGCGTTCGAACGATACGTTGCACTTCAGCACAAGCGAGGTGCACATCCGCATGACTGTGCGATATACGAATTACAAGCGGTTCGGCGTGACCATCAAGATTGGGACACCGACGAAAGTCGATCCAGAGAAACCGTAGGGTTCGAGACTCGTGGTGCGGCCTAACGTTTGCTTAGCCAGACTAGAGTGACACCGATACAAACGATTAGCACCCCCAGCCACCGCTGCCTGCTGATGCGCTCGTGCAGGAACAGCATGGCGCCTATGGCGCCGGCAGCATAACTCAGAGCAGTCACGGGAACCACGAAGCTCACATTCTCGATGGACAGCATGGCCAATAGCGAGAAAAATGCCAGGGTCATCATCGCGATGCCAACCCACATCCATCCCACGCGCATCGCGCGGAGCACAACACCGATTAGAGCCGCGGGGCGAAAATCATGAACCTCGCCGACTACTTTCATTGCGCGCGTTACACAGAGCTCGCCGCCTGTGCCGACCACCACCACTATGAAAAGAAAGAAGAGTTCCCGCACGATTAAGCTCGCTCCGTCGTGCGTGGCGGCGTGCGGCCAACCACCAGGACACCAGTACAGATGACCGCGATTCCTACCCACCGGAGGGGAGGAACGGTTTCCCCGAGCAGGAAATACCCAAGCAGGGCAACTATGGCGTAGGAAAAAGCCGAAGCCGGCTGAACGTAGCTGTAGTCCGCCCAGGTGAGAACGAGCATGTAGGCTGCAAAAAAGGTGATCAGGCACGCGATTCCGATCCAGATGTAGCCCGAACTGAGCACGTGAGCAAGAATGTGAGCGATGTCAGCCGGTGCCCAGTTTTTCGCCGAGCCCACTCCTTTCATCCCCTTGCTCAGCAGAACATTGCCAAGCGGGGCGAATAGGACCATGAAGAATATGAAAAGGTATGTTTTCAGGTGTAGTCCGGGAGTGTCTTTCATGCGATCTATACTTTGCCTCTTGCGTTGCGAGCCAACCTGCCTGCAACACTACTAAATTAACTGTCGCCGGATTCCCGAATGGATTTGGCGTGGCATTCGAGAGGGATCAAGCAGACGACGAGGTTCACGATCCAAAGAGTGCCCAAAAATCATCTTACTCGATGTCCTGCTGGAGCCAAAGACCCGGGCAGCAAAGTGGTTCAGTTTTTGCTATCCTTTTTTGGAGGAACATGGTTCTGAAACTCGGCTGGCGAGCACGGCATCGTCTGCACGGTCGGTAATTGGGAGCTTTGTGCGAGTCCAAGCCCGTGGCAAATCAAATCAGGGAGCGCCGAAAACTGTTCCTCTGATTGGAAACCTAGCAGTAAGACTAGACTCTATTGTATGAGGTGCAGTGATTTCGAAAGCTGCCGACTATCTACTCCTCATTCTCGCCGCTGCACCTTTCTTCTATTACCTATTAGCTCTTTACAGCTCCTGGCGTTTCTTTTCAGAAGCGAGGGACCGAACGCGTGAGAACACGGACTTTCTGCCGCCCGTAAGCAACTTGAAACCCGTGCGGGGGTTGGATCCTGAGGCATACGAAAACTACGCAAGTTTCTGCCGGCAAGACTATCCGAATTACGAGCTGCTCTTTTGCATCGGCGACCGTAACGACCCCGCAGTGCCAGTCCTGGAAAAGTTGATGCGTGATTTCCCCGAACGTCGAATTCGTCTGCTCTTTGGCTCAGGGCGCAACGCCATCAACGACAAGGTAGCTAAGTTGGTTAGGTTGGTGAATGAGGCAGAGAACGAGTTTCTAGTCATCAGCGATAGCGACGTCCGCGTGGATCCCAATTACCTACGCACCGTGGTTGCGCCACTGGCTGATTCTAAAGTGGGTTGCACGACTTGCTTTTATGTCTCGATCCACGATGAAACGTTTGTACAGCATCTGCAATCCATCGGCATGTACTCCGATTTTTACGCGGGAATCTTGGTGGCTCGGCAGTTGGACGGAATCAGATTCACACTCGGACCGACCATTGCTACCACCCGTTCACACCTCGCCGGATTTGGAGGATACCAAGCCATTGAAAATAAGCCCGCCGACGATCTCTTGGTGGGTCGTTTGATCGCGCAACAAGGTTATGAGGTTAGATTGCTTCCGTACGCAGTGCGAACTGTACCGGACTACGATTCACCGCGCGCTCTCTTCAGCAAGCGGCTGCGCTGGATGACGGTGATGCGGCACATGCGTCCTTGGGGGCACGTGGGTCTTGCTTTTACGCAAGGCTTGCCGTGGAGTTTGGTTGTCGCTCTAACGCATCCCACGACAGAAATCGCGCTGGCCTATCTCGGAGCCTATGCCGCGTTCCGCGTGGCGATGACCTGGCTCATCGGCGTTTGGGGATTGCGACAAACGGGACTATGGAAGAAGCTGCCACTCATCGTTGTTTGGGACGTGACGGCTTTTCTAATCTGGCTGCTTACGTTCGGACGCAGCAGCATTCGCTGGCGCAACGTGGATTACAGGATTGAAGATGGCATGCTCGTGCCCACAGCATCAAGTCCCGCGGAGCATTCCCCGCGATGAGAGCGATGGGTAGCTGCGCTCTATGCCTTCTTGGCTTTTGCCCCCGCGGAAGCCGCCAGGTCCACGGAGGTCTCTAAGGCGGAAGGTTTCGTGGGCATGCTCATTTGGATACGACGATCATTTTTCGGCTCGCGCCAATTCACCTGCGGCAGCATCAGCGAAACGTCCACTCGATCGCGGTATTTCATGGCGATGTTCATCAGCGAATCCAGCAGGGAATCCGACAAATTGTGTGGTTGTAAGCCTAGATCGACTAGCTTGGAATGCTTGGCGTTGTAGTAGTGCTGCTCTGCTTCCACACGCGGATCAGGTATGTGATCAATTTCGACGGCGATGCCAAGCTTCTTTGCAGCGGACTCCACAAGATGAGCGAGATCAAGGACGGAAAATTGTTCCGTAAATTGATTGTACACCCGGCACTCGCCTCGAGCAGCTGGGTTGTGGCACGCAATCTCGATGCAGCGCACGGTGTCGCGTATGTCGAGGAACCCTCGCGTCTGCCCACCTTTGCCGTACACGGTAAGCGGCTGGCCGATGGCCGCCTGAACGCAGAAACGATTCAGAACGGTTCCGAAGACATCATCATAGTCGAAGCGATTGATTAATGCTTCATCAAGCGCGGTCTCGTCTGTCGTTGTCCCGTAAACGACTCCCTGGTTCAGGTCCGTGGCGCGAATGCCCCAGATCCTGCAGGCAAACATCATGTTGTGGCTGTCGTGCACTTTCGAGAGGTGATAGAAGGAGCCGGGCTGCTTCGGGAAGGGAAGCACGTCTTTGCGGCCATTGTGTTCGACGGTGATGTAGCCTTCTTCGATGTCAATATTGGGAGTACCGTACTCACCCATGGTGCCGAGCTTGATCAGGTGACAATCCGGGAGCAACTCGCGAATGGCGAAGAGCACATTGAGAGTCCCGACGACATTATTCACCTGGGTGAAGACCGCGTGCTTCCGGTCGATCATGGAATAAGGAGCAGAGCGCTGCTCCGCAAAGTGAACCACCGCCTCCGGCTCGAAGGATTTGAAGGCAGACGCGAGGAAGTCGTAATCGGCTACGTCTCCGACGAATAGTTCGATGGTCTTGCCACTAAGATTCTGCCAAACCCGCAGGCGGTCCGTGAGCGGACGAATGGGAGTCAGCGTTTGGGCGCCAAGTTCGTGATCCCACAGGCGGCGCAAGAAGTTATCCACGATGGCAACCGAATGGCCCTTCTGGGAAAGATACAGGGCCGTCGCCCAACCGCAATAACCGTCCCCACCGAGCACGGCAAACTTCATGAACCCTCCTCAAGGCGCTTCAAATTTCTAGTGTCTGCGTCAATTCGTACTGCGAGTGACTGATCCGTTTGTTTTGCGCTGGGCAGAAAAAGCGCTGGATAAACCCTTCGTGACCGCGGACTTCTTTTTTACCTGTATGTCGAGCGCATTGCAAGCGAGTTTTTGGTAGTTGGTGATAGTGAATGTACAGTGCTTTCATCGCCCGTCCAGCCATGCTTAGTTCCCGGCCTGCGGCAAGAGCGTTCCTGAAAGGGGAGGGTTGGTTAGGGCCATGTAGTGATACTGGGCGATGAAATAATCGCCGTAAGGGAGTTTCGTTGGGCCTTTTCCGTCCGCGCCCGGGCGATAAAACAGTTTGATAACAGCCCATAGCGCCACCGCAGGCGGAATACAAGCAATCCGAAGAAGCGGGGCGGGTAACCTGGAAGTCAAAGCTTTACGCAAGGGGTCCACGTATCGCGTGATCCATTCGTTTCCTTCTTGGCCATAAACCCAGAACGCGACGCTGCCGCTGTCCTTCCCGCGCGAAGCCAGACTCGCAAAGCCCGCGGCGGGATCGGGAAGATGGTGTAGAACGCCGACGGAAAATGCCAAGTCAAACACCGGCCTGACCGGCGGGTTCAGCAAATCACCAATCACCACGTGCGCATTTGGAAATTGACGCGTGTGTGCAAACGCTACGAATGCGCTCTCGCCTAGGTCCAGCGAGACGATGGCTTTCGCGCCATGCTCGGCCACAATGGCGGTGTGGCGCCCCTTCCCGCATCCCCCTCGAAGACCAATTTATTTTCAAAATCCTTGGAGGTGAGCGGAGCCACCCAATCGAAAAACTCTTGCTCCTAATAGTCTCGAAGATCGCTCCAGCGCGTCCATTCTTCCGCGAATCTCGATGCTGTTTCAAGTTTGACGCTCGCAAGGTCGGCGGGCAAGAGAATCGGCACGCCATTGCGGATCGTGAATTTGGAAGCACAACGTGCGCAATTGAGGGCCCCAGACATGAAATGACCATCCTCCATTGCCCGTGGCGTGTCGCTACTTAGAGAAAGTTCGCCCGCACAATTGGGGCACACCAAAAATTTCAGGGCTTCGCGTCTCATTTCGATGTTAAAAAACCATAATACACCAAGCGCGCCGGACGGCGCGTTATGCACTAGCGCCAGACACAGAGCGAATCAGGGCATTGAGGCCATTCCAGAGAATCTGCACTCCAATGCAAACCAGAAGGAAAGCGGAAAGCCGCAGCATGATACTCATTCCATTCTCGCCAATCAGCGCCGCGAGGCGGTCGGCGAACCCGTAACACAGATAGATGCTGACTGCGACGAGGGCCGAGCCGATTACCGCCGCGAGAATGGCGAGGAGATTGGGTCCTAGATGCCGAGGCTCGTTGGCGCCGAGGGTAATGGCGACCGATATGGATCCTGGTCCAACTGTTAGCGGCAGCGTCAAGGGATAAAACGCATTCCGAAAGATATCCTGCAGATTGACCTTTTGCTGCACTTTACTACTGCGGTCGACTTCTTCTTTCTGCTGCAGCAAGGCCCATCCATTGGCGATGACCATCATGCCGCCGCCCACCTGCACAACTGGCAACGAAATCCCAAAAAAGGTGAGAACGTGAGTCCCTATCAGAAAAGAAGCGATAAGTAGGACGAAACTGTTGATGGCTACCTTGCGTGCCAGGATTCTCCGGGCCGAGGCCGGGTACTCGCGCGTCAACGCCAAGAAAACGGGGCTGCCACCAAGAGGATTGACGATGGGGAACAGCGCGGTGAGGATCAGAATGATGCTCTTGGCTACTTCCAAAGGGGTATTCCTCCGAAGATGTGAGTATAGCCGAGGTGGGAATGTCCATGACGGCGCGACAAGAGGGCGCCTTGCCCTTCGGTGGGTGCGTGCGTTAGAGTCTCGCTTCAACCTCCGAGGGTGGTGATGCCTAAATCCAAGAAAAGCAAGTCGGAAACCGCGAACGCGCAACAAGAGCGCGTTAAGATCCTGATCACCGGCGGGCGGATTCAAAGGCGCATTCAGGAGTTGGCCAAGCAAATTCGAAAGGACTTTCCCTATGAACCGCTGCATCTGGTCAGCGTTTTGAAGGGAGGGGTCTTCTTTCTAACCGACTTGGCTCGGAGCATTCCCGGGGAAGTCTCGTTCGACTTCATCGCAGTATCGAGTTATGGGCAGGGAACGCACTCGTCAGGGCAGGTTCGATTGACGCGCGATCTCGATTCCAGCATTGAAGGCAAGACCGTTATCGTTGTGGAGGACATCCTCGATACAGGAATGACGCTGCAATACTTGCTGCGCCTCTTCCAGCAGCGCAGACCCAAGCACCTACGGGTTGCGGTCCTGCTGGACAAGCCGGAGCGGCGCATCGCCGCAGTTCACGCAGACTATGTTGGATTTACAATTCCCAACGAATTTGTCGTGGGATATGGGCTCGACTATGCGGAGCGCTACAGGAACCTGACTTATGTTGGTGTCTTGTTGCTCGATCCCAAGTTGAAGAAAAAAACCAGCGGAAGACTGACAGTGTGTTGAATATCTCTCCTGAAAGAGCGCATTGAAATCCGGTTAGATGCCAGGGGACCCTAGAGTGTGGCAACGCTGAGAATTCATCGGGCTCTGTCAGGTTCGCAAGGACCCTCCTTCTCTGCCTGCTATAATAATTGGATTGCATGAACCCTACTGACGCACCTACGGAAGCAACAGCAATAAAAACCGCCGCGGAAGTTCCCGCGGAGGTTCTGACCACTCTTGCGGAAATCGGCGAAGAGGTGAATTCCTCGCTGGACCTCGACGAAGTCTTGGCGCGGGCGGCTGCTCTGATCAAGAGGCACATCGACTACGAGATTTTTGGCGTGTTGATGATCGAGGGGGATGGGAGCTATCTGCGACACCGGTTCGCCATTGGCTATCCCCGCGAGCTGGCGGAAAATCTGCGCATCCCACTGGGGCAGGGAATTACGGGAACGGCGGCCGCCACCGGCCATTCCGTGCGTGTGAGCGACACATCTAAGGATCCGCGCTACATCAACGCCATAGATAGCGTGCGCTCGGAGCTGGCCGTGCCGTTGGTGCTCCAGGGCAAATGCGTTGGCGTGCTCGACATCCAGAGCCGCCACCTGGATTACTTCACTCGAGACCAGCAAAGTATCTTGACGTTGTTGGCCAGCCGCCTTGCGGTAGCGGTCGAAAATGCCCGGCTATTCCAAAAGGTTCGCACACAAGCGGACACGCTTTTGCTTTTGAACGAAGTTGGGCGCGAAACGGGATCGATCTTGGAAGTCGAGGAACTGCTGAGGCGAGCTGCCGAACAAACGAAGCGAGTGATCGATTACCAAATCCTTAGCATCATGCTGTATGACGAGGAACAAAAAGTGTTTCGCCATCGCGTGGACGTGAAACATGGCCATAGCGTCCAAGGCAAGTTGCGCGCAGCAGTCAGCGAAGGAATTGTCGGTGCGGCCGCGACCCTGAAGGAGCCCGTCGTCGTGCCGGACGTGACTGTTGATCCGCGCTACGTGATGGTGAACCCAGAGACGCGGTCGGAACTTGCTATTCCGATGATGCACAAGGGCAAAGTCATTGGAGTGCTAGACTTGGAAAGCCCGCAACTGAACTACTTTACCGAGGACCACGTCCAAACGCTTTCTATCCTTGCGTCAAATCTGGCTGTCTCCCTGGAAAATGCACGCCTATATGAGCAGTTGGCCAAGGATGAGGCACGGCTGGAACGCGATCTGCAGGCCGCAAAGAGAATTCAAGGCGCGCTCCTCCGGCCGGTTCCGACGGAGGATTTTGGTTTGGACATGGCCGCACGCTATCTCTCCGCGCGCGAAGTATGCGGTGATCTCTACGAATTTCTGCGCTACGGGCCTCAGCAATTGGGGATTGCACTGGGTGACGTAAGCGGCAAAGGCACTGCGGCGGCGTTGTACGGTGCCGTGGCCATCGGAATCATGCGTAGCCTCGCGCCGCAGAAATTGCAGCCCGCCGAGTTGCTACGGCAGGTGAATCAACTTGTGGGTGAGCGGCGGATCGAAGGGCGCTTCATGACGGCATGTTTTGCGACGTGGCAGAAGGGGCGGCAAAAATTGCGCGTTGCCAATGCCGGCCAATCGCAGCCACTGCTGTACAAAGATGGGCGCTGCGGCAAAATCGGACTCACTGGATTTCCGCTTGGGATTTTTGAAGAAGTGAGTTACGACGAATGGGGTGTCACGCTCGAACCTGGGAACATCCTGGTTTTTCATTCCGATGGAATCGCCGAAACTATGAATAGTGAAGGACAGTTCTTCGGTACCGCGCGGATTCAGGCGTTGATCGAAAAGCATCATGACGCTTCGGCGAACGAAATGGCTGACGTCATCCTCCGAGAGGTGGATTGGTTCAATCAAAGCGCCCCGCTCGCCGATGACCGAACATTAGTGGTCGCAAAAGTACGATGAGTTCTTCGTCCGCTGTTTCTCCCCGACCCCTTCGCTACGTGGATCCAGCCGATTTCACGCCGCACTTTCTCTGGAAGAAGGGCGGGAGTCAGGTTTGCAAGACGAAGAGGTTGCTTGCGAGAAGGTCTTCCTGGCGTCCGTAGCCGAGGAGTTCGGTACTCCCTGCTACGTTTACAGTAGCGCAGCGATCAAAGATGCCTATTTCGAACTCGACCGCGGGCTTGGAAGCGTGCCGCACACGCTTTGTTTCGCAATTAAGTCCAACGGAAATCTGTCCATCTTGAAGCTCTTGGCCAAAATGGGCAGCGGTTTCGACATTGTTTCGGGTGGAGAACTTGAGTACCTGGCACACCTTGGCGTTCCCGGTAATCGCATCGTTTTCTCCGGCGTAGGAAAAGCCCGGGAAGAGATTCGCGACGCGTTGCGACATCGAGGCGCGAAGCGCGGCCGGCGCACAGGCATACTCCTTTTCAATGTTGAGTCAGAAGAGGAACTCGAAGTGCTTGTGGAAGAATCGGCGCGCCGAGTCGAAAAGGGCGGCCAAGCGCCGGCAGCAGCGATCCGGGTAAATCCCGACGTGCAAACTGGCGGCCACCCGCACATTGCTACCGGGCGCCACGATCACAAATTTGGACTGGACTGGTTGGAAGCCAAGAAGCTTTACTTGCTTCATCGTGCGTCGAAATGGATTCGCTGGCAGGGAATCAGCGCACATATCGGTTCGCAGATTACCTCGCTCGATCCGTTTCGCCGCGCGTTTGGTCGGCTTGCTGGATTTGTGCGCGAACTCCGCGCTATGGGGATTGAGATTCGATACCTTGATGTTGGCGGTGGTCTCGGGGTGCGCTATTCGGATCAGAGTCCGCCGTCACGCACAAAGTATGCACGCATGGTCGCCCGAATGGTGCGCGGGCTGGGCGTGCACCTCTTGCTGGAGCCCGGGCGCTCCATTATCGCCTCCGCTGGTGTCTTGCTTACACGCGTGGTGTATACCAAAACAAATCGTGGCAAGACGTTTGTGATCTTGGACTCAGGGATGAATGACCTGATGCGCCCCGCGCTCTACGGAGCGATTCATCCGATCACCAAGGTCACGCGTGATCGAACAGAACGAAAGGATCCTCGCCAACGCGTTGACATTGTCGGCCCTGTCTGCGAGACAGGTGATTGCTTTTTGCATGATTGGCCGCTGGGCAACGTGAAAGCAGGCGACTTGCTGGCTGTCTGGACCACTGGTGCTTACGGCATGGCTCAGGCCTCAAATTATAACGCGCGATGTCGGGCCGCAGAAGTTCTGGTGGAAGGGAATCGTTGCCGTCTAATCCGCCGGCGTGAAACGTTGCGACATCTACTAAGAACGGATGTACTCGCCGAAGAGTAGTCCTCCCCAATTCCAAGGTTAGGCTTCGCCCCATTTTAGTTTGTTCCGCAAGATTTCGAAATAGGACTTCTTTGGTGGCTGGATGAGCTTGAGGAGTTCTTTTGCCCTGCAGATGCGCACACGGTCCGCGGCCTGCAGCGGAATGCCTTTTTGTCCGTCGAGTGTCAAAAAGACCGATTCTGTGCTGCCAGAAAGACGGAGCTCGATGCAAGAAGAGTCTCGAACGACGACCGGACGATCGCTGAGCGTATGCGGGCAGATTGGAGTAATGATGAAAGACTCGACTGCAGGATGCACGATGGGCCCACCCGCAGAAAGCGAATAGGCCGTCGAGCCAGTAGGAGTTGCTACGATCAAGCCGTCGGCGCGATAACGACATACGAATTCCGAGTCAATTGCAAGTTCAAGCTCAATCATCCGCGCCAGCGCGCCTTTGTTGATCACCCCTTCATTCAACACGCGTTGCCGATCGATGGTTTTTCCGGCCCGCTCCAGCTCAACGTTGAGCATCACGCGTTCACTGACGGAAAACCGCCCCCCAAGAGTTTCTTCAAGTGCCGGATAGAGCTCCTCGATTGTGAAACTGGTGAGGAATCCAAGGCTGCCCATATTAATAGGAAGGATCGGAATCCCGCGCGGCGCGGCCAGGCGCGCCGCGGCCAGCATTGTGCCATCACCCCCAAGAACCAAAAGAAGCTGTGAAGAATCCGCCACAAGTGGGCGAGTCAATCCCTTCGAAACAGCCGGCATGCAAGTAGCCGTTTCTTCGTCATAGAAGGTTTGTATGCCGCGCTCCTTGAGCCATTTCAGCAAAGGAGGCACCACGACAGCAAGATTGGAACGCCGCGGCCGCGAAATAACGCCGATAGTTTGGAAAGATTTTCCGGGATGCATGTATGTCTGTGATTCTACCCCATGGTCTTTTTGCGCGCGTGGAGAAAATACTCCTGATTACCCTCAGCCCCTAAAAGGCGGCTGGGCCGAACGCCAATGCAGTCGAGACCGACCACGTCAAGCATATCTCGGACTCTTTGAATCGCTTTCTCGTGCAAATTTTTGTCCGTTACCACACCACCCGAAGCGATTTCCTCCCGCCCTAACTCGAACTGTGGCTTGATCAAGATCAGAAAGAGAGCTCCGGGTTCTACTGTTGTCATAGCCGGTGCGATTATCTTGCCTACCGAAATGAAGGAAACGTCAGCCACTACGATGCGTACGAGTTCGGGGATGTCTTCCCTGCGCAGTTCGCGTGCATTCCTCTCAATTCGAACCACACGGGGATCCTGCCGTAGTTTCCAATCGAGTTGATCCACGTTTACATCCACGGCATATACTCGTGTGGCTCCGTGTTGCAAGAGGCAGTCCGTAAAGCCTCCATGGGAAGAACCGAGATCCAGGCACACTCGCCCCGCTGGATCAATCCCAAAATCATCCAGGGCTCCTTCGAGCTTTACTCCTCCGCGGCTGACGAACTTCTGAGCGCGGCTTGTGACTTCAATCCGGGCATCTTCGCCAATGGCCGCGCCTGCTTTGCCACTGCGTTCCCCGTTTACCTGCACCTCACCGGCCAGGATCATGGCCAGCGCCTTCTGCGGAGACTCCGCGAGGCCTCGCTCGACGAGAATCAGATCGAGGCGCTTGCTTCTAATCTTGCGTTTCATGAGGAATTCGAATTGTCACGTGCGGCGCAACACCAGGTACTCCGCGATCTCCCGGATTCGCGAGGCACGCTCTGCGTAGGGTTCGAGCTCAGCAATGGCCTTCGTCGCAAGCTCCTTAGCGATTTCGTGCGAGCGCTCCAATCCATATACAGAAGGGTAGGTTGCTTTTTTTTGCGCAACGTCTTTTCCAGCTGTTTTTCCGAGAGCAGCCGAGGACTCCTCGACGTCCAAAATGTCGTCAGTAACCTGAAACGCCCAGCCGATGGTTTCGCCAAAGCGGCGGAGCCGCGCGACATCGTCAGGACTCGCTCCCGCGCACAATCCACCGGCGGTGACTGCGCCGCGAATCAGCGCGGCGGTCTTGGAACGGTGAATGTACTCGAGCATCTCCGGCGCAACGCGCTTTCCCTCGGCCTCGATGTCCGCAACCTGACCGCCGACCATGCCGTTCACAGTTCCCGCCGCCGTCGAAACCTCCTTGAGAATCGCGACGCGGCGCTCCGCAGGGACAGGCGTGGTGCCTATGGATTCGAACGCGAGTGTTAGGAGCGCATCGCCCGCTAGAATCGCGATCGCTTCGCCAAATCTCTTGTGGCAGGTGGGTTTACCCCGGCGCAGATCGTCATTGTCAAGTGCTGGCAAATCGTCGTGAATCAAGGAATACGTGTGGATAAATTCGATGGCGCAAGCTGGATGGAACGCTGGCCCAACGTCGGCTTCGAAAATCCGCGCCGCTTCAAGGCAAAGGATCGGCCGCATGCGCTTGCCGCCCGCGAAAACGCTGTAGCGCATGGCGGTATGGATGGAAGAAGGCGGAGTGCATTCAGCGGGAAGCAGCCGCTCCAGCGCAGCATCCACTGCCAGCCTGTCTTCTTCGAAAAAGGCGGAAAGTTTCATTGCGGCAGGAAACCAGACAACAATAAAGAACGGGAAAAGCTCATGTCTCGTTCTCCCGCTCTGGATCGAACGGTGCTGCGGCAAGCTTCCCGTCGGCCTTCTTCAGCAGAATTTCGACGCGACCCTCCGCCTCTTCCAATTGTTTTTGGCACTCGCGTGAGAGAGCAACGCCTTCCTCGAACAGCTTCATCGCGTCGTCCAATGAAAGTTGCGGGCTCTCCAGTCGCCGGACCACCTCTTCAAGGCGCGCGAGTGAACGCTCGAAATCAGGTTTCTTCGGCGGTTCAGGTTTCTTGGGAGCAGGTGAATTCACGCGATGGACCTATATCCTTCGGGGCGCTCACTTCTGGCAGTGCCCGCAATAGTAAGTTGAGCGGCCGCCTTGCGCGATGCGCCGGATATTCTGGCCGCATCGGCAACAGGGCTTTCCCTCGCGGTCGTATACGCGAAGGATCCTTTCCAGCCCTTGAAACCACCACTGCGGATCGCGAAAGTCGGGTGCTGGATGCAGACAGCATTCTAAGGCACGCTTGAGAACGGACACAATTGCTTTATGCAGGCGCAACCCTTCCTGCGAGTTCAAAGAGTTGGCGCGCCGCCGTGGATCAAGCCGCCCGTGCCACAGCGACTCGCAGGAGTAGATGTTGCCAAGCCCTGCCACGCTCTTCTGATCGAGCAAGAACTCTTTGAGCGGGCGCTTCGATACGGTAAGCAATTGCTTAAAGCGGCGAGGGGTGAATTCTTTCGAGAGCGCATCGATTCCTAGTTCGCTAAGTCCGCGATATTCTTCGACAGCCTTCCACGCGTGGACGCGGCCGAAATGTCGCCCGTCGGCGAAACCGAGTACGCCCCGGTCCAACTCGAACGCGACATCCACGTGAACGCCTCCATCGCCCCGATTGGCGCGTTCCAGCAATTCTTCACCGTTTGCAAACCAACGCTGTTGGCCATCCAGGCGGAAATGGATGGTCAGCAGACCTCGGTCCAGATGCAGCAGCACGTATTTGGCCTTACGCTCGACCCTTCGAATTCGCTGCCCTGTGGCTATACGGGAGATGTGCGCCGCAGCTTGCGGTTTTGTGGAGATGGGATGCAAGACGTGAGCACACCGGATGCACCGCCCCTGAATGAGTGGGCGAAGCGTTTGAACGACAGCCTCTACTTCAGGAAGTTCAGGCATCAGACGGGCCGGAGCTCACGACGCTGGCTTAAGGGTTAGCGTATGTTTACGCGCATTTGCTTCGGCTGCGTCGCTGAACGGTGCGAAGATGGGCTTGCCTTCGTACCAATAAGAAAACTGGTCGGTATAGTGGCTGCTTCCGGGCTGGCCGGATTGTCCCGAGGGAATCAACAGAATGGATTCGTCCCAATTGGCTGGATTCGCTACGAAGCGCATCGCCGGGCCGTGCGTCTTGGTCGCCGCTCGCACACTGTAAAGGGTTCCCGACTGTGGTTTATCCGCAATGCTGAGAAACCTTTTCAATAAGCCCTCACGCCCAATAAAGTGAAGCATGTCCAGGGAATTGAAGCGCTTCCACTGCCAATCTCTGATTTGTTCGCTGCCACTGCGAATCGCCAAGTTTGTGACAGCGCGAGAGCCAGCGGAAACAAGTAATTCGTCATAATTTTTGTAAGCAGGCGGCAGCCACTTTGCAGGCCGTTCTGTAAGTATCCTTTGAAGGAAGGCGGTGCTCCTCCATTGGTAGAGATTTGTATCGTTTCCAAGAATGGGCTCCAGAAGAAGATCAAGTGAGGCCCGCCGTGTCGCCTCCAGAAAGGAAACCTCTGGGGACTCGGCATCTGCGATTCCATTCCAGTCCTTCAGGCCGTCGATGAGCTCTTGTTCGCGCGCATCTTTGGGTTTCGCCGTTTTTGCGGCGGCAACCAATTGATCCGCGAGGAAGACATGTGGATAGCTATATGTGTCCGTCTGAACTTTCAGCATGTCCTCAGGACGCAAATCGTGCCGGTCGTGCAGCAAATCGTAAATGCGCGCGGTGCGATACGGTTCTTCCCACCTGTCAGTAAGGTATGGTTTGTACTTTGGCCCGACCACGCGCGCGTTGGCCGTAACGATTAATCCGCTATCTGGATTGAGCGCTTGAGGAAGTTGGTCAAAGGGAATGTAGCCATTCCACTCATAGTCGTCGCTATCGCCGGGAACCGGAACTTCGCCGTGTCCCTTCTTTCGGATCGGTACGCGAGCTGCCATGACATAGCCGATGTTGCCCTCAACATCCGCGTAAACTCCATTCTGCGCGGGGCCCCAAAGATGCTTCATCGTGTCGCGAAATTCTTTCCAGTTTCGGGCCTTGCCAAGCCAGCTGTATGTTGCGGCGCCGGCGAGTCCGCCGGGCTCGGTGGCCGTCCAACGCAGGGCATACCCCCTATCGCCCTCACGATGCACGACCGGCCCATGGCGGGTAACTGAGACCTCAAAGTGCTCGTCAGGCTGTCCCTTGACGCGAATGATTTCGTCAATGACTTGCGCCTTCGTCCAGCTACCCTTGACGCGGTATTCATCCTGCGAAGCCGGGTTGAACGTTTCTGCATAGAGATCCTGGACGTCCGCGCCATTATTCGTGAAGCCCCAGGCGATACGTTCGTTGTGACCGATGATGACCAGCGGCGCCCCGGGAAACGTCAAGCCTTCGACGTTCCAGCCCGGCGCTGTCAGGTGAACTTCATACCAGATCGAAGGTATGTTCAGCTCAAGATGTGTGTCGTTTGCCAGTAGAGGTTTTCCAGTCGCGGTATGCGCACCGCTCACGACCCAGTTGTTGCTGCCGAGACCTCGGCGAATCTCGCCGCGCGATTCTTCCAGGAATCCCTGAACCGCGGGCAACAGTGCCGACATTAGATCCGGTGCACTCTCCGAAGTTGACCCTCCCTGCGAGCCTCCGACGCTTGCCTTCAGCACCGTGTCCGGTTCCATGTCGTCGTCATCCTCATCGTCGTCAACTGCCGAACGTTGTGAACCATCATTGATCACGTTCGGATCACCGACCACGAAATGATCCATGGCCGCTTCTTCGGAAAACAGATCCTTTGCGCGGCCCGCACCAGCCCGTTCAGTGACCAAAGCACGATTTAGTTCGCGTTCCCAGGTGTTCGTCAGGGTGCGATACATATAGGCAGAGATCAGTAAGCTGTCGGCGGGCTGCCAGTCTTGCGGCTTGTAGCGCAAGAGCGAGAATTCGAGTGGAAGGTTGTTTCGATGCTGCTCGATGAATTTGTTCACGCCCCGCGCGTAGGCTTCGGTAACTTTGCGTGCTTCGGGATCCAGCTGTGCGACGTCACGTTCGGCGGCCCGGCGGAACCCCAAAGTGCGAAAATCCCTGTCGACCTGCAGTGTCTTCGGGCCAAGGATTTCAGAAAGCTGGCCGCTCGCCGCGCGTCTGATGATATCCATCTGCCAGAGGCGGTCTTGCGCGATGACATATCCCTGAGCTTCGGCAAGATCTTCCAGCGACGACGCTCGAATGTGAGGCACGCCCCAGCGGTCCCTTTCGACTGTAACCTCGCGTTGTAGGCCCGGAAGCGACGCCGTTCCGTCAATCTGCGGCAGCGGTCGGTAGATGAACCACCACGCTACAACGCCAGTCACGATGACAATGATTGTAAAGAGCCAGAAGAAGACCCGAAGAAGCGCTCGCAAGTTCACCCCTGCACGATTTGCTCAAAATGTGAGTGTAGTGGACGCTGGGTATCCACGCAACCGAGACAACAAATGACGAACGTCTGCTCGATTTGTATTCAGTGGCATGAAGCTGCGGGCAATGAAGTAAGGCGTGCTATTTCTTGGTCGGGGCGGCAGGCTTCAAGTCCGCCTCTGACTTCTGAAGCTCTTGGACGACGGACGCGCCTAACTCGTATAGTGCCGATTCGCCTTCGCGTTTCGCAATATACCGCTCTCCGTTCTTGGAGATGACGACTTTCTCGGTGCGCTTGCTGTTGTCGGAAGTCACAGTGAGGTCCATCATAGGCGTTGTAAAACCACTATCAGGAACCTTGGACGCGGCGAGTTCACGAATCTGCTCGATCAAAGTCGTTGCACTCGCTGTATCCAGCTTTGTTCCATTTAGCAACCAATCCGAACTGTTGCGGCTCAAAAGGTAGCTCTTCGCGCCATCGTGAATTTCGACTTTCTCCGGATCGGCATATCCGAAGTCGAATAGCTTCTTGTTCCGGAAATCGTCCAGGCTCTTGTCGAGTCCGGTGCCGACATTGCCGGCAATTTTGTACGTGCCCTCGACCGCGCTCGATTTCGCGTAGTAATCGTCTTTGCTCTTTCGCACCTCGAGTTCCTGAGTGCCGGAGGGATCCGAAACCCGTGCGATAGCAAGGGGAACGGCGGAACGAAAGGCCGCGGCGATCTTCTGATCATCATCGCTGCCGCTCAGATCCATTTTTGCGTCGTGCAGTGTGCGCAGCAATTCTGCCACCGCCGAAGGATCGGCGCGGAACGGCATCGGTTTGACGATTTGCCAACGATCCTTGTCTCTGTCGAACTCGATGCTCTGCTTCTTGGATTGCAACTCGACCCGGCTGAGTTTGTCCGTGTCGAATAGCAGTATGCGCTTGTCACGCAAGTCGTTCACAGATTTGTCGAAATTGCTTGTCTTGTAGCTCGAGATGGCAAACACGCGGGGATCGCCTGCGATGGCCGCATAAACCGCTGTCCCTGTGGGAGTCTGGTCCCCAATGAGGATCTTCGCCGTCTTTTTGCTATTATCAGTGACGTTCAGCTCGATCTCCGGCTGAGTCAGGCCGTACTGATCGAAACTGGCGGCCTTTTCCTCGACCGTGCGGTCCGACCTTAGCGATGAAAGGCTCGAAAGTAGTCTGGAGATAGCGTCGAGATCTGCGCGGAGTGGTTTGGCTGCAGCGATTTGCCACTTTGAATCGACTCGCTGCAAACGGATTACTTCGCCATTGCGCTTTTGTATTTCGATTTCCTGGAATTGAGCTTCTGGAACGCTGATCAGGCTCGTAGCGGTTTTCTCGATGGGTGTCTTGTCAGCGGAAGCCGCTTTCCTGTTGGACCACCAGATAATCCCGCTCAGCGCGAGCAAAAGGAAACAGGCGATCAGGAGACCCTTGGACTTCATGAGTTATCTCCGGCGCCACCAAGTAACCAAGCCGAATCCGACGACCGCGAGCGGGAAAACAACAACGCTAAGCCAGAAAGTAGCGGTCAACTTTCGGCTGGTCATGTTGAGTGGTCGATCTTCGGGGGGCTTTGGGCGTATGGAGATGAGCTCCTCGTCGGAAGAAAGCCAGTTCACAATGTTGACCATCAAGTCGCGGTTGTCCACCGCTCGCGCTCCCATGAGCCGGTTCTCCGCAACTCCTGAGGTGCCGACGACCACAAAGCGGCCCTGGGGCGTGCTGTTCAAGGTCCCGGCGATGGCCAGTATGAGCGGTCCCTTCTTTCCTTTTGACGGATCGACGGCCCCGCGAGGTCCAATGGAGTTGGTAGAGACACTATCTTCAGTTGTGGCCACGAGCTTCGACAACGTCGTTTTTCCCGAGGGCAGCGTCTCTAGTGATCGCGTGAGTGGATAAGCCGTCGGAACATTTGTGAGCGGTTGGGTGATGGGATGCGATTCGTACCTCACGACGAATGGGATTTCGGGTCCGAGGCCAACGATTCGCCCCAGACCGCTTAGATCGAGTACCAAATCTTTGTTTGCCGCAACACCCCAATCGGCGAGGAGTTTAACCAGATCCTCATTTTCCGTTGGAGGCTCGGAACCTCCAAGGCGGAGCGGGGTATCGAGGAGGAATAGCGCCCGCCCGCCACCTTCCACATAGGCCTTGAACGCGTTAACAACCGGAGAAGGGTAATCACTTTTCGGACCTGCGCCGATTAATACGGTGCAGTCCTTGGGAACTGCGACAGACACCGCTGTCGGCGCCTGGCCGATCGCAAGCGGCTTGCTCGTGTCGGCTGCAGCCGGCCGAAGTGTTTCAGTGCGCACCTTGTAATTGTCGCGTTCGAGCAGACTGCTTGAAGATGGAATAACCCGCCGCGTCCGTCTCGTCGATGGAAGGCTCGCCAGCAGCGGAGAGTACGCAGACCGTCCGTTCATCGGATTTAAGCGAACGGATCAGCGCTCCGGTGATCTCTTCTTCACTCAAGCTCTTCGCGCTTTCGCGCCGCGCGCCGCTTTCGACGATGACCGCGGAATCTGCTCGGTAGCCGGCCGCCCTTGCGACTTGAGGTTTGCGTTCCGGATCGACGTACGTGACATGCAATTTGGGAGACAAGCTGGAATAACGGTCCAGCGTATTGCGCGCGACAGGAAACGCGGCTTGTGGGCCAAAATAAGTCATTTGGACGTCGTTCGTCAGGCCCTTAACCACTTTGATGGTTTGATCCGAGAGGCTGAATTTTTTGTTCGCGGTCGAGTCGTAAGACTTGTCATACCGATTGGCGAGAAAATTTATAGCCACAAGAACAGCCAGCACGACCAGGATGTAAGCGCTTGCGAATACGGTGTACTGAGTTTGCCTTGCCTTGAGCCAGCGGAAGCCCATGCTAGGACCTCCACCGAAGCGATTCCATCTGGCGCACCGTCAGAAACAGGGCTAGAAAAATGAACGACAGGTAAAACACCGCGTCCTTCAAATCCAGGATCCCTTTGCTGAAGTTTTCCATGTGCGGAACGATGGAAATGTAATTCAGCACCTTCGAAGTGGTGGTGCTGTCGAACTCGGTGAACCAGCTCAACATGTAGAGCACGAGACTGACAAAAAACGCGACGCCACCGGCCACAATCTGATTGCTAGTTACGGCAGAAATCAGCGTGCCAATAGCCAGCAGGCATCCGGCCTGCAAAAGGAGGCCTAGATAGGCTGCCAGCACCGGCCTCCAATCTGGTTTGCCCCAAATGAAGAGCAACGCGATGCTGGGCACAGACATTCCCAGGACGAACAGGTAAAGCATCATGGCGCCGAGCCACTTGCCCAAAATGATGCTGAGATCCTGGACCGGCGAGGTCAGCAGCAACTCGATCGTGCCGTTGCGCTTTTCCTCGGCGATGAGTCTCATACTGATTAAAGGGATAAGAAACAGGGAAACGGTTCCAGCAAATCCCAGCAATGGGCTGATAACGTACTCATTGACACTCATGGGTTGGCCTCCGCCCATCATCTGGGATCGAAAGGAGGCATTGACGAAGTCTCGCGTGGCCGAATAAAAGGCAAGCCCAAACAGGATTGCGAAGAAGGCCATCACAGCATACGCGATGGGCGATGCAAAATAGCTGCGCAGCTCCTTGCGGCATATTACCCAGACGTTTCTCATTGCGCATTTTCCTCGGCCGGAGCGGCTTCCACTGCTGGCGGAGCCGGATCGCCGGTTAGTTGCAGAAAGACTTTCTCCAGGCTTAACGTTGTCGGGCGCAGCTCACTCAGGTCCCAGCCAGACTGTACGACAGTGCGTGCCAAATCGCCGCGCACGAAGTTCCCCTTCACGCTTTCCACCTCAAATGCGCTGCCGCTTTGCCGCTGCTCCTTGAACGCGACCCGGCTTACCCCGGCAACTTGCTGCAATTTCCGTTGCACGGCGGCTTGATCGAGTACCCCAGTTCGGGCCGCTACCTCCACCAGCACGGTTTCCACGCCGCTTGCGCGATTCCGCAGATTGGCGACGGTGTCCGTTGCCACAAGTTTGCCTTTGTTGATGATGATGACCTTCTGGCAGGTCTGCTCGACTTCGGGCAGGATGTGTGTACTCAAAATAATGGTATGGTCCCCGGCGAGACTCTTGATCAGGTCGCGTGTCTCGTTGATTTGCTTCGGGTCGAGCCCAGCCGTCGGCTCGTCTAATATCAGGACATCCGGATTGTGAAGGATAGCCTGGGCCAGGCCCACGCGTTGCCGGTAGCCCTTCGATAGCTTCCCAAGCAGTTTGTTCTTCACATCCGCGACCGCGCATCGCTCGCAAACCGTATCCACCCGTCGCCGAAGATCGGTCCCCGCGAGCCCCTTTAGCTTGCCCACAAAGGTCAGGTACTCTCCCGTCCGCATCTCCAGATAGAGCGGCGGGGCCTCCGGCAGATATCCAATGCGCTTTTTGACCTCCATCGGCGCTTCCAGAACGTCAAATCCCGCAACGGTTGCCGTGCCCGCACTCGGTGGTAGGAAACACGTAAGCATACGCATCGTGGTCGTTTTGCCGGCGCCGTTGGGCCCAAGAAACCCCACAATCTGGCCTTTTTGGACCTCGAACGAGATGTGGTCCACCGCCGTGTTCCGGGCATACCTCTTGGAAAGATCCTTTACGCTGATCATAGTTTTTTTGCTTTTATGATTGAGATTCCCGCCCTGAAGTTGCCTCAGTTTGCCTGAACTCTTTTCAGGTCATTCGATTGTAAAAGCATATCCTAAGAACCCGGCAAGCCTCCTGTCAACCTCTGCATACGAATTCTCCCCATACGCTAGGGAGGGCACTGCGTTCGAGACCTAGGCATCAATGCAAAGATGGGTTCATTGCCCTTCGTTGGCGGCCTGCGGTGCTATGCAGTGCTGCTACAATGCGACCAGGAGAAAGATCCATTCATGTTTGGGGTCCGCCTGCTGGGTGTCCTGGCGTTGGTCGCCTTGAACGGCTTTTTTGCGGCGACGGAATTTTCGCTGGTGGCCGTACGGCTGTCACGCGTGCGACAGCTTGTTGCCAAAGGTAACGCACGTGCTCGCGTCGTGGAGGTATTGCTCGGAGACTTGCATCGTGTAGTCTCGGGCGTCCAACTTGGAATCACTTTGACGAGCCTGGCCATCGGTGCTCTCGGGGAAGCAACGTTTGCGAATGCATTCCAGGCCATCTGGCCAGGAACTCCGGGCACGCACTCAGCGCTCATAGCCCACGCCGCCGCGCTCGCCTGTGCGTTTGTGCTTTTGAGCGTCCTTCACGTCGTAATCGGCGAGCTGGTTCCCAAGACGATAAGCCTCGCCCGGGCCGAACGCGTTGCCCTGCTGGTGGCTCGTCCATTTCAGTGGTTCCTGAATTCTTTCCATTGGGCCATCGATCTGCTCGACGGTGTCTCTGGCGCAATCGTGAAAACATTGGGAATATTATCCCCGCAAGCGCACGGTGTGGCGCACTCCACCGAAGAACTCCAAATCCAGATCCAACAAGCGCGCGAACGCGGTTTGATCGCTCCTGGAGAAGAAAAATTTATTCTCAGCGCGATCGAATTAGCCCAGATACAGGTACGCGAAATCATGGTCCCTCGGCCCGACATGCACACGCTTCCCGTGGAATCCAGCCTCGACGAAGTGATGCGCGCATTTGCCACGACGCAGCGCTCGCGCATCCCCGCATATCGCGGCACGCTGGACCATATGCTGGGTTATGTTCACATCAAAGACATGATCTGGATTCTTCTCGATCGCGAGCGGCGGCTGGAAGAGAGTCTTTCGCCCCCGCCATTCGACCTGCGCCGGGTTTTGCGCGAAATCCTCATCGTTCCCGAAACCAAACCGGCCAGCGAACTTCTGGACGAATTTCGGACCCGTCATCTCGGTCTGGCCGTTGTGGTAGACGAATTTGGCAGCATCCTCGGCCTAGTCACCATGGAAGACATCCTTGAACAAATGGTCGGAGAGATTCACGACGAGTATGACGTTGTAGAACGGCCCCTCACGCTGGCGGATGGCGCTGTCATCTTCGACGCCGCCCTGAACGTACGTGACCTCGACGCCCAGTACAACATCACCCTCCCTGAAGATCCCGCTTATGCCACCGTGGGAGGTTTTGTCCTCGACCGGCTCGGCTTCATTCCCAAAGGGGGAGAAAGCTTCGAATACGACAACTTTCGTTTTTCCGTCATGGAAATGGACGGCAAACGCGTGGCGCGCGTAAAAATCCAGCGCGTGCGTTCTCCCGAGACGAAGGGAACCCCCTCGAACACCGATGTCATGCTCCAATTGGCCAAAGACACCGAAACTTCGTCCGGAGATTCGCACTAGCTTGAGATAGCCTAAGTACAATTGTCATCCCGAGACTGTGTATTTTGCCTGCCGAAGACAGGCGGTCGAGGAAGCCAGGTAACACTTCGGAGGTTGTTCAGATGTCGGAGGATTGAGTTTCGTGAGGCTCCCGTAGAGAATGAAGGCGTGAGTTCTCGCAAGCACCGGATCGCCGACTACCTGCGGCCCAAAACCCTGGCGATGTTGTTGCTCGGATTTTCTTCAGGCCTTCCCTTTTATCTGGTCGGCAATACGTTCGGCTTCTGGCTGCGCGAGGAACACACCTCCCTGACGGCGATCGGGTTCCTTTCCTGGGTTGGCATCGCGTATTCGCTCAAATTTCTATGGGCGCCCTTGATGGATCGCGTCGACTTGCCGTTGTTTGGGCGGCTTGGACATCGGCGCGGGTGGATGATGTTCTCGCAAATCGTTGCCGGGCTGGCGCTGGTTGCTATGGGCGGAACTGGCACGAAAGCCGGGCTCGGCCGTCTTGGCGCATTCGCGCTCGTAGTCGCGTTTGCCGCGGCGACACAAGACATCGTGGTCGATGCGTGGCGAATTGAATCGGCAGACGACGGAGAAGAACAGGGCCTCCTCGCGTCCGCCTATCAGCTCAGCTACCGGCTGGCGCTCCTGGCTACGGATTCCCTTATTCTCATTGTGGCGGCGACCGTGGGCTGGCGCATGTCCTACTTTATCTATGGCGCAGGTATGGCCATTGGAATTATCGCGACCTGGATTGCGAAGGAACCGGAGCGCGCGGACGCGGTGATGGATGAGAAAAAACGCGAAGCGCAATTTTGGTCACCTCGCGGCTTCTTTGACGCGGTTGTGGGACCGTTCATCGCTTTCTTCCGCGCACATGGCTGGCTCGCGCTTGTGATGTTGGCGGCAATCAGCCTCTACCGGTTGCCGGACTTCATCATGGGCCCGATGGCGAATCCCTACTACCACGACATCGGTCTTACGAAGCAAACCGTCGGAGCTGTGCGCGGCTCCATCGGACTCATCGCTACGTTTGCAGGCATCGCCGCGGGCGGATTCTGCTCGCTGAAGCTTGGCTACATGCGTGCGCTCATCATCGGGGGGATTTTGCAGGCGGCTGCGACGGCCGCATTTGCGACTCTCGCGTTCGCGGGTTTGAGCATTCGTCTCTTTGCTCTCGTCATGGTAGGTGACAATTTTAGCCTCAGCTTCGCCGGCGTCGCGCTCGTCGCGTACATGTCGAGTCTCACCAATCTGGGATACACCGCCACGCAGTATGCGTTGTTGAGCTCAACGTATGCCTGGCTGGGGAAGATCTTGAAGGGGTTTTCCGGCGCTACCGTCGAAGGCCTCAGCGCCACGCACGGCCTCATTCATGCCTACGGCATTTTCTTTATCGCTTGCGGACTGACCGGCGTGCCTGCCGTCCTTCTCTTCGCGGCACTGGGTTACTGGCAAAGGCGCAAGCAACCAGCCCCAGCTGCTGCCTAGGAAGTCTTTACTCGAAATGAAAAGTCACTCTAACCCGCGCGCACGAAAGAGTTACTCGACTTATTGAGGGTGCGGATGAAGACGAATAGCACAACGCAATTAAACCAGTCGCGGGGGTACCGCACCGCTTTGCCACTATCAAATTCTCTGATTTCGGTCTTAGAGAGTTATTTCGTAAGCACGACCGCCGTGCCGCGCCCCAACCCCAGCGTGCGCGCCGCATTGGCCTTGTTCACACCGATTTCGAGGAACCCGCTCGATCCCAGGTAAGCAATCACCTCGCCGTTGTTGCCGCTCGCAAAGGTGTCCACCAGCCGAGTGATTTGATGAGTGCCCACTTGAAGCTTGAGCGCGCCTCCGTTCAGTGCTCCTTCGGGCAAATCCTCGGTACGGAAATTGGTGATCAAATTGCCGAACGCATCGGTCCGCAGGACCGCGCCTTTCACAGTTCCGTCGGCCTTCTTAGGGCGGGGAATTGCGAACTGCTTGTAATCACTAATCTCGTCCCCCATGCTCGGAGTCTGCCATCCCTTGGAAAGCCACGAGGCAACAGGTGCAAATACGTCTCGTCCATGAAACGTCTTGCTCACTGGTTGCAGATAGTAATGCTCGACGTTCGCATGGCGCACAACCAGACTTTCCTTCTCGCGCTCGTAAATGATGGAAAGCACCCCGTTGTCCGGCGCTATGAAATACTGATTCTGTGCGCTAACTAGAAGCGGCCGGCGCTCCGTTCCAACGCCCGGATCCACAACCACCACGTGAATTGTCTTTGGCGGAAAATAAGAATAGGCAGACCCAATCGCAAGTGCTCCATCCAGCATATCAAACGGGGCGATGTTGTGGGTGATGTCCACGATCGTCACCTCGGGATTAATCTTGAGGATGACGCCCTTGAGTGTGCCCACCAAGTGGTCGTTGGTTCCGTAGTCAGTCGT
Source organism: uncultured Acidobacteriota bacterium (assembly GCA_963729455.1). Lineage (GTDB taxonomy): Bacteria > Acidobacteriota > Terriglobia > Acidiferrales > UBA7541 > Acidiferrum. The sequence continues at coordinate 50,439 of CAVSNX010000009.1, read as the reverse complement.
AAGTGTAATGATCGCGTTGGCCAATGGACTCTCTCACCCAGGATGATTTGCGCAGGATGCGCCGGCGGAGTAGGGAGGCACGCCGCCTCCTTTGACGCTAGCGAAGGCGCACTCCGCCGTCAAGAATTCGCACGGCGAGTGCTGTGCAAGCGCCAACTGTCCCTCATCGGCGCAGATCGCTTCGGGTCAGCCCTCACCTTGTTCAGGAGCGCATGCATGCCAATCGGGGTCGGGGAAATGTGCCTTGCAAAACCACTGGCCGCAATGTTTGCAATATTGCATGCCTTTTTGGTTGCAGGGCTCATCCACGCGCGAAATTGCCTGGCACAGCTGTTCCTTGGGTTTTGCTGCTGTTGCTTCCATGGCATCCTCCGCGTCTCAGGAGGTGGTGTTTCGGGAAGAGGCTCTCAGTGGGCGGGGTCCACCACTCCCACCTTGTCTACGCCGCTGCAGGCAATATACACCCGTCCGTCGGAGGTTGCCGCCATATTACGCACGACCCCACCTCCAGAAGGGATGGGTGCTCTCGCAAACGTTTCCATCTTCGGGTCGAATCGAATAATCGTGTTCGGCTTCACTTCCGATTCGCTGTACCAGACCATACCATCCGGTGTTATCGCGATGCCGTAGGGGCCAGAGTCGCGACCGCCGGGAGAGGGCCACATCTTTACTGCACCAGTCACGGGATCGAGCCTGCCCAGATTTCCCCCCTTGAAATCCGAGAAGTAAATCTTGTCGTCTGCCGCGATCGCCAATCGCCTCGGCCGCGTTCCCTCAGGCAATTTGTATTCTGTGATCTCCAACGTCTTTGGTTCGATCTTGCCCATCTTGTTCGTGCCGAGCTCACAGAAGAAAGGCGCGCCCTTGCTATTGATCTGAATTCCGTAGGGCAACGCACTCTCGGTCTGCACCTTCTTCAAATCAATTTTTCCTGTGCGCGGGTCCAGACGGCCCACCGCGTTCCCGCCCTGCGCCGTAAACCAAAGTATTCCATTGGCATCGAAGACCGCCGTGTGCGGATCATCCACGCTTTCATCAGGCATTTTGTATTCCGTCACTTTTCCCGTGCGTGGGTCCAGCTTCCCGATGTACCCGCCGAAATTCGCGGTATACCAGATGTTTCCCTCCTTGTCCGCCACTAGCCCGTGCGGGCCGGAGTTCTTTCCTTCAACCAGCGGATATTCCTTGAACGCTCCTGTTGCCGGATCAAGTCTTCCCAGCTTGTTAGCCATTTGCTCCGTGAACCAGAGCGCCCCATCTGCCCCAACCGCAGGATCATGCGGATGCGCACCTTTCGTGGGCACGGCCCACTCGTGAATGGTGACTTTCAATTCGCTAACTTCCGCGCCGGGAGCCGCTCCACGCGAAGCGAGAGCCAGTCCGAATCCGAGAACCAGAATTGCCCCACCCAAAATAATCTGATGTTTCGCTTTCATACACACCTCCCGACGGAATTCTTGGCGGCGGTAGGCTGGAATAGGTCCGCGTCCTAGGCAGCCCGGGAACTCAAGGTGCACGATGCAGGTATCGGGCCCTTCGAGGCCCGACATCAATTTGAAAGCTTAATTTGAAACGCTGCCGCAGACAACAGCAACGTGGTTGTATTCGTCTTAGAACCTGCCGTGGCCCCAGACCAACAGCGAGGCGTTGCACCAGACGTAACTTAGAACGTGTAACGGGCGTCTTCTTAACGAGCAAGCCACAGCGCATATCGATTCGCTTGGAACACAGTCCACTGATGGTGGGCTCGCAGGATCTGATACCACTCGAAGAGGGAAGGCGATTTCATAGTGAAGCTCCTTCTGCGACATTCGAAAGCACCGCTTCGTTCTGCCCGGTGCTCATGTCGGGGGCAGTCTGGACTATCGGCGGGAGGCAGCACATCACGAGATGGGATGGTTTTTAATTGCCACGGAAGGCTTTCTGCCGCGTACCTCTATCATGGTAGTGAAGACAACCTATGCGACTGAAACAGACTTCAAGGTCCCGCCATGGTCCTCGAATGTTGGCAAATGTAACGTCGCAATTGTAGGATGGAAGAGATTTCCCGAAACGGACGCGCTCCGCGATTGTCAGCGGACAAAAGATACTGTACCGATGAAGATAGAGTTGACGGGCTTCGCTCCATGCCGCAAGCGAGTTTGCGTTCGTCGGCCCCACCGCTCCAAGTTGAAGACAGCCACCCTGATGCGCCTGGGGATCTCGCGACTCCTGCCCCTGTGGTTACTAATCTTTTTCTTCGCATTGAGCTCGGTCGGGGCTCTCGGATCGGACAAGCGCATCACCCAATATGCACACAGCGCCTGGCTGATCCGGGATGCACACTTTAGTGAAACTCCTCAGGTGATGACTCAGACCGCGGATGGATACCTGTGGTTTGGGACGAATATCGGCCTGATGCGGTTCGACGGTGTCCGCTTCACCACGTGGAATCCCCCGGCAGGCCAACGACTGCTGGACTCCAGAGTATTCTCTCTGCTGGGGGCACGCGACGGCAGCCTCTGGATTGGCACCGGATATAGCGTCTCGCATTGGAAAGCAGGCGAGCTGATCAACTACCCGCAACTCAGCGGACGGATTGAAGCACTCGTAGAAGACAATGAAGGATCAATCTGGCTGGCTCGCACGCAGGCGACCGACCAGATGGGTCCCCTATGCCGAATCAAGGATGCGGGAATGTTCGTGAGCTTCAAAACTATGTCGCACGCGGTGTCATCCTTTCGAAAGACGGCATTTTCGAAGCGGCTCCACCCGACGTGTGTGAACAAGTCCCTGTTGAGGAGGACGCAAAATCGTCGCTGGACGACAAGGTCCGGGATAGAGTCCGTCAGGAGATTCTCGCCGCCTGTCAGCGCACCAACTGGAAACTTGCCGGTCCGCGCGGAGCCGCCGCGAGCCTCGGTTTGATGCGCACTACGCTCTTTTACAGAATGAAGCGCCTCGGCATCACGCCGCCTTTGGACCCTTCCCTGGATTGACTCTTCCTGAGGAGCGGGCGCTGCGCAGCGCGAACACATTCGACGTCTTACGTTTCTCTCATAGGGCGCATGCGTCCAACACCTCGCAAGAGATCGAAAGGACGATAGCTTCGGACGGCAAAGGCCGTCGAGGCTAGGCAACAATGAAAATAATTGCTTCATCCTGTTTCGGTTCGGCATCACATAATTGCGCTGAGTGCTCAGGGACATGATCTGCGCGATTAGTCCGTGACGCTTTTCGGAGCAGCGCAATGCTGCACCGAAATTCGGAGGCAGAGAAATGAGCGAGCAATTGCGACCCGCGGTCGGCGATGACACCCTGCAGGTTTCCCTTTCCGGATACGACCTGATCAACTCTCCCCGTCTCAACAAGGGAACAGCTTTCACAGATCACGAACGCGACGAATTCGACCTCCACGGTCTTCTTCCACCGCATGTCGGAAGCCTCGACGAACAAATTGATCGCCGGCTGCAGGCACTGGCCGGGGAGTCAACCCCCTTCTCTAAATACGCCTTCCTTCGGGATCTCCAGGACATCAACGAGACTCTTTTCTACGCCCTCCTGGTTCGCAACGTGGAAAAAATGCTGCCACTGGTCTACACGCCAACTGTGGGCGAAGGTTGCCAGCGCTTCAGCGAAATCTGGCGAAGGCCCCGAGGCTTATTTCTCAGCTACCCCAACAAGGACCGCATCGAACAAATCCTTAGCCATCCCCGCTACGATGGCGTGAAATGCATCGTCTTCAGCGACGGTGAAAGAATTCTTGGACTCGGCGATCAAGGCGCAGGCGGCATGGGCATCCCCATTGGAAAGATGGCGCTCTACACCGCGCTTGGCGGCATTCATCCGGAGCATTGCCTGCCCATTTTGCTCGATGTGGGAACGAACAACGAAGAGAGGCTAAATAACCCTATCTACATCGGGTGGAGACATCATCGAGTTCGCGGCGAGGACTACGACAATTTCGTGGATGCCTTTGTGCAAAGCGTCAAAAAGCGTTGGCCCCATGTTCTTTTGCAATGGGAGGATTTCGCCGGTTCGAATGCCGCTCGCTTTCTGGCGCGCTACAGAGATCAACTTTGTACTTTCAACGATGACATTCAAGGCACCGCAGCGGTTGCAACCGCAACTCTAATTTCTGCGATCAACGTCACCGGAGTTCCGCTGCAGAAACAAAAGATCGCCGTCGTTGGTTTCGGCAGCGCGGGTATTGGTATTACGAATCTACTGGCGCAGTTCATGCTGGACACCGGCCTTTCGGCCGAGGAAGCTCGTAGTCGCTTTTACGGAATCGACCGCTACGGCCTTATTACAGAAAACAGCAAGGACCTGCGCCCTGAACAGCAAGTCTACGCGCGTAAAGAACAGGAAGTACGCAGTTGGAGACAACCGACTGGAGAGATCACGCTGCTGGACGTCGTACGCAACGCCAAGCCTTCGGTCCTTATTGGCGTTTCTGGTCAAGCCGGAGCCTTCATCGAGCAAGTGGTACGTGAAATGGCGAAGTACACGGCACGCCCTGTCATCTTTCCGCTTTCGAATCCCACCTCGCGTAGCGAAGCGACTCCCCAGGATCTGATGGATTGGACGGAAGGTCGAGCGCTGATTGGCACCGGCAGTCCGTTCGAACCAGTAAATTTCGGTGGCAGAAAGGTTCACATTGCCCAGACCAATAACTCCTACATTTTTCCAGGGCTTGCACTCGGAATCGTCGCTTCGAAAGCAAAACGCGTTACCGATACGATGATCAAGGCTGCAGCACAGGAACTGGTACGTCATTTACCTACCCAGAACGATAAGAACGCAAGCCTTCTTCCGCCAATTTCGGAAGCGCGCGAACTCGGTCGGCTCATCGGGCTGGCCGTAGGGAGACAGGCCATTCGTGATGGACATGCGCAAGTCGCGGATGAGGCTGCCCTGAACCGTGAGCTCCGAGCGAACATCTGGGAACCAGTCTACGTCCCCTACGAACGTAAACAGTTACCGCGCCAACAGAGCGCATAGCTTCCGGATGCGCCCCACGAAGCTTTTTGAACTCGCGTGAACCGTTAGAGCATCAAATATTCATTCCTTGAGGGCTGTTTGAGCGAAGAGGGAAGTGCATGAGCCGATTTTGGAATGCATGCTGAATGGAACCTATCTGAAGGCAACCGACGCAGTCTGATTTGATCCTGATTCTTGTTTCGGTAAGCCCGGAGAAAATCTAGGCCGGGGAGCGTCGCGCACGACTGTGTTGCACGGAAAGAAATTGTAGTAGTACTTCATGGGCTGCGGTTGGCTGATCGGTATCGAAAATGTGGCTGGCGTGCGGGATCAATACCAGTTTGGCGCCCGCGATTCGATCGGCGATTAACCTGGCGTTAGCAGATGGGATGAGGCGGTCGGTTTCGCCGTGAACGACCAGGGTTGGCGCATTAATTTCGGGAAGGCGGCCGTACGCCTCCCACCCAAAAATTGCCTGAAGCTGGCTCATATAACCCTGCGGGGTGGGATACCACTTCATTCGAATTGCCATGTCTTCGTCGATGCGCTCCCGAAGCGTGCCACCATCGTAGATAAATGGGATGATGGCTTCCTTGGCTTCTTCCGGTGACAGGTCGCGGCGCATGAGTGTTTGTAATGCTGCTGGCTCGGCCTGCACGGCGTTGGGACCGCCAATCTGCGGTGCATCCCAAAATCAGCGACCGCACGCGGCTCGGATATTGAAGCGCAAACTCCTGCGCAATCATTCCTCCCATGGAGAAGCCAAGCACATGAGCGCTTTCCACGCCGGCAGCATCCAGGACAGCAGCCGCATCCGAAGCCATCAACGGTATGGAATAGGCACCGGGAGGGACGTCGCTCTGGCCGACGCCGCGATTGTCAAAAGCAATGGTGCGATAGCGATTGGCAAGCACCGGACGGCTGCGATGCCACATGTACGAGGGATAGCTAAGGCCCATGATGAGCAAGACCGGTTCGCCGGAGCCTTGTTCATCCCAATAAAGTTTGGCACCTTGATTTTCAACGAAGGGCATGGAGTCTCCGTACCTGGCAAATGTCGATCGTATGAGAACTTACGCGCATTCTGATAGAAAACGATAGTCACTCACAGATGCATGTTACTAACGCGGCCGCCATTGTATATAATCCGGCCTGCCATGCCAAATCAAGAAACGCTGTATCACGTCGCCGACAGGGTGGCCACTCTTACGCTCAATCGCCCGGATAAATTAAATGCCTGGACAGCGGTAATGGAGCGCGAGGTCCGCGCGGCGATGAACAAGGCGGAACGCGACGAGAATGTTCGCGTGATTGTGCTCACCGGCGCCGGGCGTGGATTCTGTGCCGGCGCGGATATGTCGCTGTTAAGTACGGTGGCGGAGAAGGGTCTCGACGAAGCCCGGCGAGCACAAGGTGTGCAAGCTACGAGTGAAAGCACAGGTGGCGTCCGGAAGGATTTCCAGAAGAAGTATTCCTATTTCCCTGCGGTCGGAAAACCCGTGATTGCTGCTATCAACGGGCCGGTGGTGGGATTGGGTTTGGTGATTGCGCTTTACTGCGACTTGCGGTTTGCTTCCGACGCCGCGCGTTTTGGCACAGCATTTGCGCAGCGAGGGCTGATCGCGGAATACGGAATGGCGTGGATGTTACCGCGCCTCGTGGGGCATGCCAACGCACTGGACCTGTTGTTCAGCGCGAGAATGATCGAGGCGCTGGAGGCGCTGCGGATGGGCCTGGTGAATCAGGTTTTCCCGCGAGAAACATTTCTAGAACGCGTACAGAACTATGCGACGGAACTCGCATCAAGTGTTAGTCCCCGGTCGGTGAGAGTGATCAAGCGCCAAGTGTATGACGCCATGTTCCAGACGCTGGCGGAATCATTTGAACAATCCGAGCAGGAAATGCTGGCGAGCCTGCGGTCCGAAGATTTCAAAGAGGGTGTGGCGCACTTTGTCCAGAAGCGCGCACCGGTTTTCACCGGCAAATGAGGAGCCTGCGATGAATTTCGAATTTAGCGACAAAGTGAAGGATTTGCAGCGCCGGTTGCATGGGTTCCTCGACGAGTGCATCTTTCCAAACGAACAGCGCTTCGAGGAAGAGATCGAGCGGAATCGTGGCGGCCGACGAAGATCGTCGAAGAGTTGAAACCGAAAGCGCGCATCGCCGGACTTTGGAACTTGTTCTTACCCGAAAGCGAACACGGTGCGGGGCTGACCAATCTCGAATACGCGCCGCTTTGTGAAATCATGGGTCGGAGTCACATGGCGCCGGAAGTGTTCAATTGTTCTGCGCCGGACACCGGCAATATGGAAGTGCTCGCGCGCTATGGCACGCCGGAACAAAAAAAGCAGTGGTTGGTGCCGCTGTTAGCCGGCGAGATCCGCTCGTGTTTCGCGATGACGGAACCGGCTGTGGCTTCCTCCGATGCGACAAACATTGAAGCGAGAATTGTTCGCGAAGGTGACCACTACGTCGTGAACGGCCGGAAATGGTGGACCTCGGGAGCCGGCGACCCACGCTGCAAGATTGCGATTTTCATGGGCAAAACGGATCCTTCGGCGCCAACTTACAAGCAGCAGTCGATGATTCTTGTGCCCATGGACGCGCCCGGAGTTAAGATCGACCGAATGTTGACGGTGTATGGCTATGACCACGCGCCGCACGGCCATGGCGAAGTCACATTTGATAATGTGCGCGTGCCGGTCTCGAACATCCTCCTCGGTGAAGGGCGAGGATTTGAGATTGCGCAGGGTCGCTTAGGCCCTGGTCGGATTCATCATTGCATGCGATGCATTGGCGTTGCGGAGCGGGCGCTCGAAACCATGTGCAAGCGTGTGCAAGCCCGCGTAGCGTTCGGAAAACCGTTGGCCGAACAAGGAACGATTCGCGCAGACATCGCTGCATCGCGCATGGAAATCGAACAGGCGCGGCTGCTGACTCTGAAAGCCGCGCACATGATGGACACGGTGGGTAACAAAGCGGCTCGCACTGAAATCGCGATGATCAAAGTGGTGGCGCCCCACGTGGCGTTGCGCGTTCTGGATCGGGCGGTTCAGGCGCACGGAGGCGCCGGAGTCTCACAAGACACGTTTTTGGCAAGTGCGTGGGCTGCGTCGCGGACGTTGCGGCTAGCCGATGGCCCCGACGAAGTGCACATCGAATCGATCGCAAAATGGGAACTGGCCAAAAGCAAGAAACCAGCGCAGCCACAGGATGCCTACCGATGATAGGTACAAACACGCGGCAGAGTCAGCAAACGTACGTTGGGAGATGTGATGCCGCCCTTGTTAGTTGAAAATCTGCAAGCCTTGAACGAATGGCTGGGCAAGGAAATTGGAGCGACGGAATGGTTTTTCGTCTCGCAACAGCGGATAGACCAGTTCGCGGAAGCCACGGAAGACAGCCAATGGATACACTTAGATCGCGCGCGAGCGACTAGGGAATCACCGTACGCCGCGACAATCGCTCACGGGTTTCTTACCCTGTCCTTGATTAGCCACCTTCTGAAGGAGTTGCTGCAAATTCAAAACGGTGTGCGGCTGGCGGTGAACTACGGATTGAATCGCGTCCGTTTTCCCAATGCGGTGCGCGCCGATTCCAGAATCCGTGCCCGCGTCGTCCTGCAGGCGTTGAAAGAGGTACCAGGAGGCGTCGAAGCGATCTTCGCCGTAACGATTGAGTGCGAACAGTCGGAAAAACCGGGTTGCGTTGCGGAGTGGATCGTTCGCTACTACGCGTGATTGCCGGATTTCATACCGGGCTGGGAGAACGCAAGTCTGAATTAGCGAACTTGCGCTAGATACGGCCGGTTTGCGCACCATGTAAAGCGGCGCGCAGGAGGAACTGAATTTTCTCAGGCATGGACGCGAAGCGCTCGTCTTTTGTCAGGCCCTGATGGTAGCGAAAGTAAATTTGTTGGACGATGACGGCGAGCTTGAAGCGCGCAAACGTGAGATAGAACGCAATTTGTGTAACATCGCTGCCCGTTCGCCGTGCGTAGTATTGGACGAATTCCTCTCGTGTGAAGCTGCCAGGAGCGGTTGTGGGGCCCCAGCGATTCCGCTGCAGTTCCTCAGGATCCGTTGGATCGATCCAATAGGCTAGCGTCGTGCCGAGATCGGAGAGCGAGTCGCCAATGGTGCACATCTCCCAGTCGAGAACGCCAACAATCATTGTGATGTCGTTCGAATCCAGAACAACGTTGTCGTACTTGTAGTCATTGTGAATCAGGGACGTGGCGCTCGTCGACGGCATGTGGTCGCGCATCCATGCGGAGAGCTTCTCCACTTCCGGATAGTCGTGCGTCTTGGAACCATGGTAGCGCTCAATCCAGCCGCGAATCTGGCGCTCCAGATAGCCTTCCGGCCTGCCGAGATCGGAAAGACCCACGGTGACGTAGTCAACGTGATGCAGGCGAACGAGATTTTCGACAAAAGATTCGCTGAGCCGTCGTGCTTTCTCCGCGGGGAAATCCAAACCGCGCGGCAAGTCTCTGCGAAGAATGATCCCGTGGATCGGCTCCATCACATAGAACGGCGCGCCGAGAATCGAATCATCATCACAGTAAAGAAGCACTTCAGGCGCCGGCGCGTATACAGAGTGCAGCTTCGACAGCACGCGAAACTCGCGCCCCATATCGTGCGCCGACTTAACCTTGCTGCCGAAAGGTGGTCGGCGAAGAACCATATCCCTGTCCCCCAGCTGCACCGCGTAAGTTAAATTGGAATGGCCGCTGGGATATTGGCGAGCCTCGAGCGCACCTGCTTCCTTGGGAAAATGAAGGCGCAGGTAGGGTTCGAGTTTGGCTAAATCCAGCTCTTCGCCAGATCGAATGGCCGCAGGATGGTCCAGGAGATCGCTCACTCTAAACTCTCCCTAACGGTAGGTCAGAATCGCAGAATCCACGATATGCCCATGAGAATTAAAGCTGCTCAGAGTAAAGCGCTCCGCATCATATAGAAATTCGCTCCAAGAAGAGTTTCGCGACATCCAACTCACTTGCAAGGTGCGTTCTGGAGTGAGTTGCAAAGCACGCTCCACGGCCACCGCAGTAGGACCCCCAGAAGTGAAAATCGCGACGCGTTCGCCGCGACGGCCGCCAGAGAGAAACTTTGAAAGCCCAGAATTTACCCGCGAGCGAAACTCTTTCCAAGTCTCGACCCCGTCCAGAGCGATCTCCCCTTGCACCCACTTTCCAATAACTGCCTCGAATAATTTTTGAAAGGTCGCGCGCCTACGAACCGAGTCCGGTGCCGAATGAAACGCGGCATAAAGGTCGCGGATGCCGCGGTCGTTCTTAACCAATCCGGGTAGGCTGCGTTCCAGCACGGCTTCTCCTTGATATTCATCGAATTCCGAGAGCACCTGCGGCGGCGGAAACGTTAGCCCTTTATTCTCGAACGCCTCGCTCACGAGACTCGCGGTGTCCTTCTGCCGGATGCGTGGACCGACGCATGCGCGATCGAAAACGACGTTGTGTTGCGCCCAATAGTCACCGAGCAGGCGTGCCTGCGCTTCGCCCAGTGGGGACAGCTTGTCATAGTTCTGCTCAAGGAACGATGCTTGCGCATGGCGGATGAGAAAGAGAGTCCCCATTGGTCGTTAGTCCATTCCGTCAAAGGTTATAGCGCAAGTGTCGTAAAGGTCGAAATTCGGGCGCACCCCGGCTCTGATTCCACATCACCCCTAGGAATTGACCACACTAGGCGGTTGCAACCTGATCTCTGCTGAATTCGGCGAAGTTTTTGCCTTGTTCCGCAAGTCGCTTGAGGAGCGGAGCGGGCTGCCAGATTTCGCCGTGCACACGGTTGAATTCGGAGACCCGGTCATAAACTTGTTTGAGACCGACAGTGTCGGCGTACCACATCGGGCCGCCCCGATGCGCGGAAAAACCGTAGCCGTTGATATAAATAATATCGATGTCCGAAGCGCGCAGCGCGAAGCCTTCCTCCAGAATGCGCGCGCCTTCGTTTACCAGCGCGTAAAGGCAACGGTCCACGATCTCCGCGGCGGAGATTTGGCGCTGCGGAATACCCGCCTCGGCGACCCATTTTGCAATAAGCTCAACCAAGAGCGGGTCGGGCGTCGCTCGGCGCTGGTCATCATATTTATACCAGCCCGCACCGGTTTTCTGGCCGTACCGGCCAAGCTCGCAAAGACGATCTTCCGCAAACGGTTGACGAATGCCGGGCACTTCCAGATGGCGATACTCCTTGCGGATGCGCCAACCAACATCGAGCCCTGCGAGATCACCAGTGGCGAGTGGTCCCAGGGCCATGCCGAAGTCCGTAAGGGCGCGATCCACCGCCTCGATGCTCGCGCCTTCTTCTACGAGGAACTGAGCCTCGCGGCGGTACGGGCCAAACATGCGATTCCCGACAAAACCACGGCAGTTGCCAACAAGCACTCCCACTTTGCCGAGCGTCTTAGAAAGCTGCATGCAAGTGGCAATCACTTCTTTTGAAGTAGCTTTGCCGCGGACAATCTCCAAAAGCCGCATGACATTTGCGGGGCTGAAGAAGTGCGTTCCGATCACGGACGCGGGCCTAGATGTGGATGAGGCAATCTCATCGATGCTTAAAGTTGAAGTGTTGCTGGCAAGGATCGCACTGGATTTGCACACACGGTCGAGTTCCTTGAAGACTTCCTTCTTCAGCGCCATGCCTTCGAAGACCGCTTCGATCACTAGGTCCACGTTGGCGAAATCGTCGTACGTTAATGTGGGCTTGATGCGCTGCAAGCGCTCCTCGGCAACTTCCTGAGAGAATCGTCCGCGCTGGACGGAATTTGCGTAATTTTTCCGGATGGTGGTCAGTCCGCGATCGAGCGCAGGCTGGTCCGCCTCTTTGAGAACTACAGGAATTCCAGCGTTGGCCAGCACCATGGCGATCCCCCCTCCCATCGTGCCAGCGCCGACAACCGCGGCTGATTTAACAGGGAGGATAGGAGTCTCTTTCGGGACATCCGGAATTTTGCTGACCTCGCGCTCGCTGAAGAAAACATGGATGAGCGCCTTAGATTGTTCGGAGAATAGGCACTCGATAAAGAGCTTTTGCTCTACTTTGCAGCCTTCATCGAAGGACAACTTAGTGGCGGCTTCCACAGCATCGATGGCGGCAACGGGCGCGCGCAGCCCACGCTGCTTTTTGGTGGCCGTTTCGCGCGCGGAGGAAAAGACTTGTGCGTTTTCCGCTGCGTTTCCGAGTTTTTCATTGCGTTCGCGCGTTTTGCGAGCAGGTCTATTTGCTACTTCGCGTGCAAAGGCAACTGCTCCCGCAAGAAGGTCGCCTTCGATGATGCAATCAACAATGCCAAATTTCAGCGCTTCTTCGGCCTTGACCGGATTGCCGCTCATACACATCTCGACCGCCTTCGCGACTCCGGCGAGCCTCGGGAGGCGTTGCGTTCCCGCGGCACCGGGTATCAATCCAAGCTTCACTTCCGGCTGGCCCACTTGTGCGCTGAAAAGCGCCGCGCGATAGTGCCCCGCCATCGCCAGTTCCAATCCGCCGCCAAACGCCGTTCCATGAATCGCCATTACCACCGGCTTGCTGCTGTCTTCGATTTTCAAAAGCAGCGGAAGCAAGCCGGGGCCGCGCGATTTGCCCGAAGTCATTTTGCCGAATTCTTTAATGTCCGCTCCGGCGACAAACGTACGTCCACCACCAATCAAGACCGCAGCTTTGACGCTTTCGTCCTTGGCAATCACGTCCAGCGCTTCTGAAATTCCTTCCGGAACGCCGGGACTCAGAGCGTTGATGGGCGGATTGTTAATAGTAATGATGGCGATGCCGTTGTCTTTGCTGAACTGTACTAGATCGGTCATGGAAGGGCTCTCTCGTTCTTGATTTAAGCGCTTTTCGCGGAGACGCTACCGGCATCGATCACCAAGGAGGCGATTCGCTCGCGGTGAAATGTGGCGTCGCCGAAAGCGGTTTCCGACGCCTTTGCGCGCCGGTAGTATAAGTGAAGATCGTTCTCCCACGTGAAACCCATGCCACCGTGAATCTGGATGCCACGATTGCCGACCGTGCGGCCGGCGTCGCTCGCATACATTTTTGCGATGGAAACGGCGGTCGCTGCGTCCGGGGAATTTTCTTCCAGCGCCCACCCCGCGTAGTACACCGCGGACCGGGCGCTCTCTGTTTCCAGATACATATCAGCGCACTGGTGTTGCACCGCTTGGAAAATCCCAATCGGTTTGCCGAACTGTTTGCGAGTCTTGGCATATTCGACGGTAAGGTCGAGTACTCGCTGCATACCGCCAACCAATTCGGCAGCCAGCGCGGCGGTAGCGATGTCGAATGCTCGCGGTAGATCCTTCGGCAAGCCGATTTCCTCGGCCGGAGTATTTCGAAATTCCACAGCATACAGTTTGCGCGTCAGGTCCATCCCGGACATCGCGGAAATCTTCAAGCCGGGCGCTTTGGACTCCACCACGAAGACACCGTTGCGCGCCACGACCACGATAAAGTCTGCGATGGCAGCATCTGAGACAAAAAGCTTTTCGCCAGTAAGCTTGCCATTGCTGGCGCTCAGTTGAACATTCCGCGCGTTCCAGCTCGCACTGCCTTCCAGAATTGCGGTGGTGGCGCGAATTTCTCCTCGGCAGATAGGCTCAAGATATTTCTTTTTGTGGGCCGGCGCGCCCACGGCATCCAGGATGGACCCAGTCAGAACGACGGTGGAGAAAAACGGACCCGGCAAGAGCGCGCGCCCCGCCTCTTCCATCAGCAGCATAAGTTCGAACTTGCCAAGACCAACCCCGCCGTATTGCTCCGAAAAAATGATACCCGTGTAGCCCTGCTCCGTGAGTTTCGACCAAAGCGTGGCGTCGTACGCCGTATCCGTTTCCATCAGGCGTCGCATTTCCGCGCTCGGACACTCTCCCGCAAAAAACTTGCGCACGCTGTCCTTCAGAAACTCCTGGCTCTCGCTCAAACCAAATTGCATGGCAAATCCCCTTAATAGCTTCTGGGCAGACCGAGAACGAAATGCCCAATGATGTTGCGCTGCACTTCAGATGTACCCGCCTCGATGGTGTTCCCGCGAGTGCGCAAATAGCCGTAAGACCAAATTCCTTTGTCTACAGCGCGCGGGTCGCCGCCGAGCAGTTGGCCGTAGGAACCGAGTATTTCTTGCGCAACCTGCTGAAGGCGCTGATTAAGTTCGCTCCAGAAAATTTTCTGGATCGAGCCTTCGGGCCCGGGCACTCCGGTAGCGGTGATGCGGCTGAATGCCCGCATCTGGTTGAAGCGCATGATCTCGATCTCCGCGCTGCACTGCGCAAGCTTCTGGCGGATGAGCGGGTCTTCGGCCGCGGGCCGGCCATTGCGTTGTGTCGTACGCGCCAGTTCGATCAGGCGTGTGATAAATCGCTTAAAGATAAGGTGCAGACGGGCGCCATACGAGCCGCGCTCATACATTAGCGTGCTCATCGCCACGTTCCATCCGTCATTCAGTTTTCCCAGAATATTTTCAACAGGGACGCGCACATCACGAAAGAAAAGCTCGTTGAACTCAGATTCCCCGGTCATCTGCCGCAGCGGACGAACTTCGACGCCCGGCGATTTCATATCCACAAGGAGAACGGTGAGCCCTTTGTGCTTCGGAGCGTTCGCATCCGTGCGCACGACGAGTTCGCACCAGTCGCCTACCCAACCGTAACTGGTCCAGACTTTTTGGCCTTTCACGATGTAGTGATCACCGTCCAGCCGTGCCTCCATTTGCAAACCGGCGAGGTCGGAGCCGGCATTTGGCTCGGAAAAACCCTGGCACCAGATTTCTTCCGCGCTAAGAATTTTTGGGATGTAGCGTTTCTTCTGCGCTTCCGTCCCACACGCAATGATTGTCGGTCCAATGAGCCCGAGACCGAGCGAGTTAGCCATCGGTGGCGCTTCCACGCGCGCCATTTCTTCCCAAAACAGGGCCTGCTGCATCAGCGTGGCGCTGCGGCCTCCGTACTCCTTGGGCCACGAAACGGCGGCCCAGCGTCCTTCCTGCAGCTTCCGTTGCCACGCGCGTAGGTACGGAAAAGATTCTTCGATGGGCTTTTCCCGCCACTCGTTCCAGTCTTTCGGAACGTTGGAAGCAAGCCACACGCGGAGTTCATCGCGAAATGCCAACTCCTCTGCGGTTAAATTCAAATCCATGGAAAGGACTCCTTCCCGTTGTCGGACGCGAACCTCATCGCATAGTTTTTTATGAACCCCGAAACACTTCGCCAGGCATCAATCCCGTTCAGGCGCTGCCTTTCTGCATTTTGAAATCCGGGCGAATCGTATCCTTGCCTTCCCAATATTTCTTACGTAGATCTCTCTTTAATATTTTCCCCGTGCCTGTTTTGGGCAGACTCGTGACGAATTCAAAGGATCGAGGACATTTGTAATGAGAAAGGCGCGAGCGGCAGAACTCCAGGAGCTCACCCTCTGTGACGGCGGCTTCTGGTTTCAACACCACCAGCGCCTTGGGCACTTCGCCCCACCTTTCGTCAGGCACAGGAAACACCGCGGCCTCTAAGACCTTCGGGTGCGCAAGAATCGCCTTCTCAACTTCGAGAGAGGAAATATTCTCCCCGCCGCTCACGATGATGTCCTTCTTACGATCAACGATGAGCAGGTAGCCCTCTTCGTTGAGCGTGGCCATGTCTCCGGTGTGGAACCATCCCCCGCGCAGGGCTTCGGCGGAAGCCGCCGGCTGCCTCCAGTAGCCCTCCATCACCCCATCACTTCGCGCAATGATTTCTCCAATCGTCTGCCCATCCCGCGGCACGTCGTTATCGTTGGCATCCACCACGCGCAGTTCTGCTCCGGGAAACGCATACCCGGTCATCGCCTGGCCCTCATACCGCCGTTCGCCTTCCCAGCCCATCCCCAACTTCATGGGTGAAATCGAAAGCGAAGGGCAAGTTTCCGTCAGCCCATAACCTGAAAAGCATTCGCAGCCCAGCTCGCGTTCGACCTCGCGAATCAATGTCGGCGAGGACGCCGCGCCCCCGATCACAATGCGCCGCAAGCTGCTCAAATTGTATTTGTGGCGTTCCGGGCAATTCACCAGCGCCGTTGCCATGATCGGTACGACACTGAACGAACGCACGCCTTCCTTTTCGATCAGTCGAAACACTTCCTTGGTGTCGAACCGCTGCATCATCACGTGCTTCCCCCCCAGCAACGTGAGGAAATGCGCGACACCCCACCCATTTGCGTGAAAAAGTGGAATGGTGTGCAGCTCGACAGCCCCGTTTTCCGTGTTGAACCCCAAACAAACGTTTTGCGCATGCAAATAAATATTCCTGTGCGTCAGCATCACGCCCTTGGGGTTAGCGCTTGTGCCGCTGGTATAGAACAGTTCGCCCAGCGCGTTTTCATCGATGGAAGTAATGTCAGCGCGATAGGGCGCAGCTGCTGCAAGAAGATCGTCGTAGTTGCCTGGAGAGAGCCAAGAACCTTCCGGTGTCCCATCGAGCTGGACAAAAGTTTTCACGCAAGGAATATCCTTGCGGAAAGTCTCGACCAACCCCAGAAACTGCTTTTCGACAAAGAGAATCGTCGCCTCTGCGTCATTCAAAACGTAGCTCAGCTCGCTCGGCGCCAGCCGGATATTCAGCGGCAGCAGAACAGCCCTAGCTTCCAACACTCCGTAATAGGCTTCGAGCAAGCGGTGGCAATTGGTGCTGAGAAACGCGACGCGATCGCCAGGCTGCACGCCTGCGTGACGCAGAGCCCCCGCAAGCCGGCGGGTGCGATCCGCAAATTGCGCATACGTAAAGCGGTTTTGATTGCAGACCACCGCCGTTCTATGTGGATACTGCTGCTCGGCGTAGCGAAGAAACCGCAAGGGTGTAAGAGGAATATTCATTGCGAGCCTCGCCAGAGTCAGGCGGATTGCCCTCCGTCAACTACCAGCACGTGCCCTGTCACAAAATCCGACGCATCCGACGCAAGAAAAATCGCGGCACCCTTCAGATCCTGTGCTCCTCCAAAACGGCCCAAAGGTATGCCCGCCAGCAACGAATCCTTGTTCCGCTCAATCACTTTTTCCGACATATCCGTCGGAAACCATCCAGGGGCAATCGCATTCACCTGAATGTTGTGCATCCCCCATTTGCATGCTAGGTCTTTGGTGAAAATAATTACACCGCCCTTGCTGGCGCTGTAACCGATGGCAGAAAACTTCGGGGGCGACCCGCGCAGCCCCGCGACGGAAGCAATATTGATGATCTTCCCGCGGCGTTGCGCGATCATGACCTTGCCGACCGCCTGCGAAAAAAGAAACGTGCCCGTCAAATTGGTTTCGATCACTTTGTTCCACTGCTCCAGCGTCATGGCCTCGACCGGCGCTCCCCACGATGTGCCCGCATTGTTGATCAAGATGTCGATGCGCCCGAACTTTTTGACCGTGGCGTCGGCAACCTCCTGAATGCTCGCGGGCTGTTTGACGTCGCAGCCAAGCGCCAGAACCTCCACGCCAAGCTTCTGCAACTCTTCGGCAGCCTGCAGGCAGCGCTCTTTCTTGCGCGCACAGAGAACAAGATTCGCCCCCATTTCCGCCAGCCCCTCGGCCATCTGCCGGCCGAGGCCCACGGATCCGCCGGTAACGATTGCCACGCGGCCGGTGAGGTCAAAAATCTGCTTACTCTTCAGAGCGCCTGGCATAACACGGAAATATTTTCGTCTCACGGAATAACATGTGTGTGTATATCATATGTTATTTACCTACGCTAATTAGTCGCAGGCTTGGCGCCGCCGTGTGTTCTCCGCTGCACTTAGAACGTGAACCGCAGCCCGAGCTGTATTTGACGCTTCGGAAACGCCGAAGTAAACCCAAGCGGCTGGCTCGGAGAGAGCGCCGCGCTGCCGTGAACGTCAAAACTGGTGTTACCAGTAGCGCAGGTGCCGGCGACCGGGCAGACAGTTGGCCCTGTTTGAATGCCGAAGAGTGGATTCACCTCATTGTTCACACTTGCATAGTTGGTGTGGTTGGCGATGTTGAAGCTCTCCGCCGTAAGCTGCAGTTTTGCCTTCTCGCTTACCTTGTGCTGCCAGGACAGCCGCATGTCGAGGTTCGTATAGTCCGGGCCGATTCCAGTATCACGGCCGGCTCCGATAGGGCGTTCGTTGGTGGTATGATTGTTGCCGTTCACTTCGCCGCCCGCTAACAAGTTAAAGGGATGTCCACTGTTGTAAGTAAAGATCGGAGCCAGCTGAAACCCGGCGAGGATGGGATTCTTCCAGGGACTGTCGAGCACCCCAGCCACCACGACCTTATGGCGCTGGTCGAATTCAGAAAGGGCGCGATCGAGGCCCAGGTTCGTCGGATCCTGCGGGCCATAATCGCTGTTAAAATCGGTACCTGTGTCGAACCCCTTGCTGTACGTGTAGTTCCCAAACACCGTGAAGTGACCACTGAAGCGCTTCTTGATCTCTAGAATTCCAGCCTGGTACACCGCAGAACCGGCCGAACTGTACTGATTGTTTTGGACGATGAAAGGATTCACAAAGCATGCAAAGGGTGCAGCGGGATTGGCCATAGTCGCCGCGCAAGGCAGCCCTTCAGCGCCAAAGAGCGGATCGGTCCCGGCGCTTGTATTCCAGTTACGGTAGGAGATGGTCTTGCCATTGGCTAACGTCACCGAGGTCATGGGAGCCGGCAGCAGGTTGGTGTCAATGGCCACGGGCAGGCCGATCGTGTGAGAGTAAATGTAACTCCCGGAGATCGAGAAGCCGGGAGCAATCTCACGCTCAATACCGAACTCGGCCTGCTGAGAATACGGGGGTCTATAGTTCGGTTGGTCGACGAAAACCACTTGAAGCGGAGCCAGCGGACCGCTGTTTGTCACATTGAGCCCGAACTGTGATAGGCCGCCCACTCCACCCGCCCCACCGTTGGGCGTAATGCAAGCATAGCTGCCCGCCGCCGGAGTTGTGCAGCTGATCGCTCCCTGGGCAAATAATGTCTGGAAAACAGTCGCGGCATTCAGCGCCGGGTTACCGCCGGGCACTCCAGTGATCGGAATGATATAAATCGAGATTTCGCGGTTGCAGGGGCTGGTGGGGCTCGAAGGAGGTGGGAACAGCCCAAACGCGCCAGACATCCCGCATATCGCGTCCAGGTTATTCACCTGGCCGGCCTTCGTCGAGTTACCAACGGAACTCTTATTTGCGTTCAGGACTCCAAGCGACAGGTCTACAGCGGGAATTTCTTCGTAGATCGGAGAATAGAAGATTCCGTATCCACCGCGAACTACGGTCTTGTGGTCTTTGAATGGATCCCAGGCGAAGGACACTCGGGGGCCGAAGTCCTTTTTGTAGGTGCTCAAGGGAGCGTATTGCGTGTCAAGCTCGTACCGCAGTCCGTAGGTCAGCGTGAAATTCGGCCTGATCTGCCAAGCATCTTGCCAGAATGCCGCCGTGAAAGGCCGCGTGTAATACGGATAAACGGGATTGCCAAATCCTTGCTGGAAGACCTGCGGCAGGCCAAAAGAGGCCGACTGCAGCGGATCGATGCTGGTAGTGGCGAGCTGCGGGCTAATCAGTGATCCAGGCAGCGAACCAAAAATGAAACGCCCGGGGAAAAATGTATGCGATTCCGTATGGTTGCCGCGCAGTAGCTCCGAGCCCCCGAACTTCATCGTGTGGCGGCCGCGAATCAGTGTGAAGTTGTCCGCAATTTCATACCTGCGAGAGATCGTATAGTTCGGGATAAAAATGCTCGTCCCCAAATTGTTCACAACACCAGGGATCTGCAGTCCGACTTCCCCAGGTTCGTTGGGAATGACGTCCAATGTGGCAAAGTCAAATTGCAAGCGCGCTTCGTTCTGCGCCGTCGCGCTGAACTGGTGGTACCAGGCGGCCAAGGCGTTATTGTCATAATCATGGATCGAGCTTCCAGCGGAAAAGCCCGTAAGGGATTGCACGTCTGGATTTTCTTCCAGGTCATGGCCGAATCGGTAGGTGAGACTAATCTGGTCGGACTCGCTGAAGCGATGATCGAACCGGCCGGACGTCAGATACTCTCGCGTCTTGTAGTTGAATAGCCCCCCGTTTTTCTCTAGCGCGTTCACCAGAAACGTGTTCAGCGCGTTCTGACCGGCCGTAAGTCCAGTGTTTTGGCTGACCGTCAAGCCATCGGCAAGTGCACCAGCACAGGCCATCGGAGGTAATGGCGTCCCCGGCAAACAGGGTACTGGAGTCGGAGATGGGTTGGCCGCCAACGCGGCGATAATCGCATCTTGCGCCGCCGTCGGTCGGAAAACATCCGTGTTGGTGAGGATTGGAACGGTATTCTGGGCGTCCTGCTGCAATCCTTCAAAGGCGAGGAACAGGAAAGACTTGTCTTTCTTGATCGGGAATCCGACGGTGCCTCCATATTGGTAGCGGGTCAGTGAATTCTTTGTTGGATGGCCCACACTATCGGGCTGCGTTGGATCGAACACCTGGCCCGGCTGTAGCGCCTGCGTGATCGCGAAGGGGTCGGCGGCATCCATCGCATCATTGCGGAAATACCCAAATACGCCCCCGTGCACCTCGTTCGTTCCGGATTTGGAGACAATATTAATAGCTGCTCCGCTCGCTCCGCCGAGCTCCGCCGAATAATTGCTCCGATTGACTTGAAACTCCTGAACGGCGTCCTGGCTCATCGTGAGACGCACTCCGCCCGCATCGTCGTTGGCCTCTCCTCCGTCAACGGTGACGCTATTCCCTCGCCCATTGCTCCCGTAGAACGAAAGCCCGCTCTGCGGCGTCTGCTTCACGCGATAATCCTGGTCGGAG
Source organism: uncultured Acidobacteriota bacterium (assembly GCA_963729455.1). Taxonomy (GTDB): domain Bacteria; phylum Acidobacteriota; class Terriglobia; order Acidiferrales; family UBA7541; genus Acidiferrum. Next base: position 29,707 of record CAVSNX010000009.1, on the reverse strand, counting down.
GCCAGCCTCGTGGAATTCGACACGCCCGGAACCAGTAGCGTGAACGTCAGATAGTCGCGGCGGTCGATCGGCAGGTTGGCGATCTCCTCCTGTGTCAGCGTGTCCGACTGGCTCCCTCTTTCCGTTTCCACCACGGGAAGCTCGGAGGTCACTTCGACCTGTCCTGATATGCCCGCCAACTTCAAGTGGAAGTCCAGGATGGAGGTCTGCCCGACGTTCAAAGTAAGGGAGGTGACCACTTCCGTTTGGAACCCGCTATGCTCAACGCTTACCTTGTACATCGCGGGAGCCAGCCCGGATAGACGGTAAAAGCCGTGCTCGTCCGTCGTCACGCTGCGCTCTATTCCTCTGGCGCTATCTGTCGCTGTCACTTTTGCGTTCGGAATGCCACCCCCGGACGGATCCATGACTGTCCCCGTCAGATCGGCAGAGGCGCCCACGCCTTGCGCGAAGGCTACCGGACCTGCTGACAACACCCCTAAGACAAATACGAACAGACCTCCCAGTAAGGTCGCTCTCATAACTCCTCCTGGTTCCTCGAAGACGTCTTGTTTGCGATTTTGATCGGACCCAAGTTCGTGTGCTCCCCTTTAGATGAGTTCTGCGACGGACAAGCTTTTCGTTGGCGTCACCACTTCAACTCGACCAAGAGAATGCAGCACCTGCCAGGTAGGGGATTTAGGAGCCTCGCCGTATTCTTGAACCCCGCTGCCCCGGCTTAACTATCGAATATTGTGATAGTCCGTATCACATTATATTCACTAACGTCAAGATGATTTGGAGATACTCGCGAACGCGACAGGGATACCTGCCTTCGGTCGGCTGCCTTGGTGGGAAGATAGATGTTCTACATAAGCTCCGTGCGTGGCCCATGGTGCGTTGGTTGTTGAGGGACGGCCCCCTCAGTGCGGTACGAGTACCAACCGGCCCGAAACCTGTCCGGCTCGCACCTGCTGGAGCGCCTCATTCGCTTGCGCTAGGGAACGCGTGGCGGTCTGGCAGTGGACTTTTCCAGCTGCCGCTAGAGCTAGTACCTCCCTCAAATCCTCTCGCGTGCCTACCGAGGACGCCTGAATGCGTACCTCCAGCGCCGCCATTTGGATCGCGGGAAAGCACAGGGACTCGGCAGGCAAGCCGACGACCAGGAGCATCCCAGTCGGCCGGACACAAGGGAAGGCCGTATCGTACGCCGCCTTTGCCGCCGAAGTTACAAGTGCGGTGTGGACACCGCCCGCGCGCCGCATTTCCTTAACCACATTTACGCTTGCAGCATTCAGTGTTGCGGACGCGCCTAAGCTTCGGGCCTGCGCGAGTTTTTCGTCAGAGACATCAATGGCTGTTACTTTCGCACCCAGTCCCAGACCGATTTGTACGGCGAGATGACCCAGCCCACCCACTCCAAACACCGCTAAGCGCTGGCCTGGCTGCACTCTAGCCTGTCGCATGGCTCTATAAACGGTCACACCAGCGCAGAACAGAGGCGCCGCCTCGACGCTGGAGAGTCTTTGCGGAATCTTCAAAGCATGACTGGCAGGTGCCTTTACGAACTCCGCGTAACCCCCGTCCACCGTCACGCCCGTGATTTGTTGTTTGACGCAGAGATTCTCATTGCCTTCGCGGCAGAACTCGCACTCCCCGCAGGTCCAATGCACCCAGGGGACGCCCACCCGGTCGCCGACCTGCAAGTGACTGACCGAGGCGCCTTTTTCGGTGACCCGGCCGGCAATCTCGTGTCCAAGGATTAAGGGTCGCTTCGTGATTGGTACAAGCTGAGGCCAATCCCCATCCGCCACGTGCAAGTCCGAATGGCAGACTCCGCACGCTTCCACCTGGATCAGCACATCGTGCGCTCCAGGCTTTGGCCGATCAACTTCTTCGATGCTCAGCGGCGTTTTGAATTCCCGCAGAATGGCGGCCTTCATCGAGTCTGCCCCGACAAGTCTGCGATGCGAAAATCACTTCGTCTCGGAAGGATTGCGAACTGCGCTGACATTTTCATGGAAAGGGAATTACCATGCCGCTCAAGGCTTTGCGCCGCGTAAGAAAAATTCCACCGCATTCCGTACCCGCTCGGTGAGCTTGTGCGGCCCCGTCAAATCCACGGCCCACTGACGGACGACCGTATTGAAAAGTCCTTCCATAAACTCCGCTAGGTGCACGACCGGAAAATCACGCGAAATCTCTCCGTTCTTTTGCCCTTCCGCAATGATTTCACGCAGCAGGCTAACCGTTGCGGCCTCCGCCCCTCGCAACTCCGGTGAACGCACCGGGTCCATCGCCCCGGCCAGAATCACCGCCTGCCAAAGCGGCCGCCCCACCTCCGTCACATTTCCCAGCGTTTCGTAAAATCGCCGCAAGCGCTGCTCTGTCGTGGCCTTGACCGATAACTCGGACTTGAGGCTCTCGGCTTGCCGCTCAAACGCACGCCGTCCTACCTCGCGCAAAACCGCGTCTTTGCTTGGGAAATAGCGAAAAAACGTCGGCTGGCTGATCTCCAGGTTCTGCACGATGTCGTCAATGCGCGTGTTCTCGTATCCACGCTGCCGAAAAAGATGCAAAGCCGTCTCGACGATCTGCTGCCGTAGGCGGGCCTTTTTGCGCTCGCGAAGCCCCGCCACTTGGCCTTTCTCCGGGTGGCCATGGCTGCCCTTCGTTTTGCGACCTTCACGGTCCTTCATGCTCCTGAGTGTTCTGGGGGGCGTTCGCCTAAGAGCACTTTTCGCACGGCGCATTATGCCGCTCCTCCTGGAGTGTGCATCACCCGGGATGCCGGAACTCGCATTTCGATAGTCACCCCAACATTATAGTGACTAATGCAAACTTGCAAGCACCGCTTGGAATCCCTCGCTCACGGGCACCAACGACGCCCGCCTACCGATTTCTGAGGGGTAGCCAACCAGGTCATGACGCGATCAGCGATATAAAACCGCGCTAAGCCACGTTTGGCCATGAGCCTCGATTAAGGAATCTGGTCGACGAGGAGGGAATTGAAGCCCCGGTTTCGTATGCAGGGAATTATAAAAGGAACTTGGGCGATGAGAGGGGATTTGCCCCCCGGCCTTTCCGGCGAAACCGGGACGCACTCACGCGCTCAAAGGGAGCGTCAGATCGCAGAAAGAACTTGGTGGACGAGAGGGGATTCGAACCCCCGGCCTCCTCGTTGCGAACGATGTAAATTAAAACCTAAGACGTGGTATTGCAATCACTTAGGTTTCGCACAGAGGCCTTAATTGGGCTACTCGGGCTACCAGGTAAATGGTAGTTTCAATCCTTCTTTAGCCTGCGAACATCAGCACGCAAGACGGAGGCAGGTAGGCTCTGGGCAGACGAAAACGCTGTTAAGTGCTGCCGAATTGAGCCGATTCGCGATCCGAGCCTCAGCTCTTCGGAGAGAACTTAAGGTCAACCGTGACGGCATTTGTTTGAATTGGCTTGCCGTCCATTGTCGCTGGTTGATATCGCCATTGAAGGACCGCATCCTCTGCAGCTTTTCGAAGGGAGGGGTCCTCGGATAGCCCCTCGCCGGAAAGTGCATGGGCGTTGTAGACCGCCCCATCGCCGCCGATCACGTAGTATACGCGCACAGTCCCGGAGATGTGTTGAGCAGCTGCATCTGCAGGGTAAACAGGTTCCACTTTCTTGATGAGTTTTGCGGGAACGATTTTTGCATTGCTGATTTTGATTTTTGGAAACGAGATGAGGCTGTCCCAGCGAAATCCTCCGTCAAGAAAATAGAAATAGCCGATCGGTTCACCGTTGGCCTCTTTCGATTGGTTTGGAGACTTCCACGAGGCGAAATACACTTCTAGAGGCTCTTTTCCGCCGTGAACCATTCCCGATTCAAGTCCACCTTCACCACCCTGCGGATTGTCGTTCACTTTGCGAGTGGAAAACTCGCCGCCTTCTTTTGCGAATCCGGCAAAGAGTTCTTTCATGGATTTTTTTTGTGAACGGAGGGTTTTGGAATCACACAAGCTCATCCAACTGTCCGCTGAATCTGATTTGTACATCTGGTGTAGCCAAGCATCGCAGTTGGGAACTTCGGTGCTCTTCAAAAGAGATTCAACTTGCTGTTTGTCGCCCTTCTTAGTTGCGTCAAGAATATCTTGGAGAAAGCGTTGGAAGTCCGCCGTCGTGTCTGTGTACGGGGAGTTCGCCTGGGCCTGAAGATAAAGCGCATTTGCCTGCAGAAAGACGGCTACCAATACGATCAGCGTTCCAACGCAGTAACTGGCCCTCATAGTTGCTTTTTTATATGACGGAGGGCCAAAAAACAAGTGCTGCGAAGACCGCTTGGCATATTGTCGAAGACCTGCCGGAAATCGAGGATTCCTCGGAAATCTCTTACTAGTGTCCCGTCCCATTCAAATATTGAGAATTAGGCCCGGCGCGCTTTAATTGGGAACGTGTTTCGCCCTGCAGCAGCCTTGGTGGTCGACGAAGCCCAGAAGCGAGAGCCGCGTTGGCAGGGCAGGGCGAAAGTGGGCAGGAGGCACTGAAACTGGAGAACAGGTCAGGACGAGTGAGCACATAGAGAACAAGAGCACTGTGAGCACCGGGATATAGAGTAACTTCAATCCTAACAGTGAATACGCGGCGCAAAAACGCCACAAGATAGCTACCGAACAACCAAATCAGCGGGTGTGGCCTCTTAATACATCACACCGCCGTTTCCCCCCTGCTCCCCATCGTCTGACAAAAGTCCTTTACAACCATAGCCTTGGACTGTAGCATCAAATTTGCTTTGGGGATACACCCAATTGTAAGGGTGGCCCGATGCTCATTTCTGGCCCTGCGGGGATCGTAACCTCTCACGGCCGGATAAAGCGAAGGAAAAATCATATGGTTTTACCAGCACCAGGAGCGAAACTTGACCCAAAATTCCATAAAGGTGTGCCCAAGCCCTTAACCAAGGTCGCGATGCGGCGTCAGGAATTGCGCGACAATCTCTGGCCCGGTGAAGCCGCGAATCTTTGGCACCGCACGACCGAGGATGGATATTCGACCATCCCTCGGACTCTCCCGTTGGTGATGACTCTCATTGACGAACTGAAAGACAAGGGGAGAGATATTTCGCGGGTGTATTTCGACCTTTGGTGCCGCCAGATGGATGATTCGTTTGTTGAGGTAACTGATGAGGAGAGCTTCGCCTATTCGTCGGGCTTCACCACAACTGGGCGCAATGTGCGTTCGTGGCGGGAGCGAATTGAGATGCTGCGGGAACTTGGTTTCATTAGCGTCCAGCCGAACGGAAGTCGGAAGTACGGCTACATCCTACTTCATCATCCCCATCGCATAGTTCTTGAGTTGAAGGCGCAGGACAAAATTGGTGATCCGTGGTGGGGTGCATTCTCTAAACGGGCCAGCGAAATCGGTACGGAGTTGCCGAATGTGTGAGTACGGGATGTTTTCCAAAGGTGCCGAAGTTCAAAATCCATCTAATCCATCTCTATATGTGTTGTGGAAAACTGTGGAAGGCGCGGAAAACGCGGGAGACGAGTCTTGCCGCTACGCAAAATGTGCAATGTTTATGCGGGTCTGGAAGAACACCGCTACATATAGACATAGTACAAAAACGTCAACCATATTTTGCGTTTTTCTCTTGACGAGCTTCGGTGCCGGGTCCGATACTGGCCCGGAAAACAAAGCCGGACCTGAGCGGCTCTTGCCAGCCAATCAGGTCCGGGGTCGAAAGAGAGGTGAGGCCGATTAAGCACACACCAGTCAAAATCTATCGCGATTCAAAAACTGGGCAGATCATTTCGCGGGAGGCCGCGCAACGACGCAACCCAGCCACTTGGGAACGTGAGACGGTGTACCGCCCTTCGCCTAAGAAGGGATAACGCAGTTTAACTCTAACCCGGCCAAGGACGTCAGACATCTTCTCCCCTGGCGTCCTACAACCGGAGTGCATGGTACAAAAAGACGCGCGGCGCTGACAAGAAGTTTCTTTTTATTTTCGTGCGGCCTGTTGATTATCCGGCAACGCGGTGCCACAAAACTGGCTCCGAGTCAAACGCAGAGAGGTTTACGGCCAAAATCTACGGGCGGTCGGATGCACTAATATAAATCGGCACCTTGGCTGTGAACGTTTCCCCCTCGGTGCCAGAAGGAAAATGCTGTGCGAATTATTCTGTTTGACGTTGAGCATGGGTTTTGCGCCTTTATCCGAACTCCTAACGGCCACACGATTCTGATTGATTGCGGTAGAGGGCCGAACTTCTCTCCCACTGAGTACCTTCTGCGGAATGAACGCTGTGTCCCGCTGTCTAAGCTGATCGTCTCTCACGCACACGAAGATCACATCGAAGACTTTCCACGAGTTTCGGCTCGCCTAAATCCTTCTATACTTTTGGCGCACAATCTCAACTGGGACTTCGTTAAAGCCCAGAGCGGCGCATCAACTTTTGAGAGTCTTGACGCATATATTGCTGGCAAGGACGCGAAATTCAATGGTGGTTGGGTGCCTGACCCAAACTACGGGATGTATGTGGAATCGTTCGCGCTTGAACCGAAGCGTGCCCAAAAAATAAGCGGTTCGATAAATTCAGCCATGAACAATTGCAGCTTTGTGACCGTTGCATCGTTCGCCGGAACCAAGTACGCGCCGAAATTTCTCTTCGGTGGTGACATGGAGGAGGCGGGATGGAATGAGTTACTCGCTACGAACCCCGCTTTCCGAGAGGCGGTTGGTGGAACATGGTTTTATTTTCCGTCACATCACGGCCATGCTTCTGGGTTTTCAACCAAACTCTACGATGCGATGGGCAAACCGGTTCTAAACCTGATATCTGTGCGGCGCAACGATGAATCGAGGGACAGCCGCTACAGCGCGGATGATTTCTCCAGTGGCTGGCCTTTAGGTGGTGAGACGCGAAAAATGCTATCAACAACCTGCGATGGCAGTATCTTCATTGATGTTGACCCGGAGGGTCTGCCGAACGTCTATACACGCTTCTTGCCGGATAATTTGCAACAGTCAAAATCGGCAGCGACTATGCGCTTGCACGACCTTTTGCGCCGCGTTGAGTTCTGATCGTGGATTTATCCAAGCTAAAGCTTGACGTTTACGACTTCCTTGGAATCATCCTACCCGGACTTGTCGCCATAGCAGAAGGCTGGATTTTCTTGCGCGGATGGGACGCTTTCATCGTCTCGATGAGTCACATCGGCGGCACGAGCTTGACGCTGTTGGTTGTCTTCGCGTTTGGATTTGGTCATCTCGTGCAAGAGCTTTCGGATGTCGCCATTCAATGGATAAAAGGTCCAAGGTACAAATATAGAGCAAGAGATAGCTTCTGGCGCAGCCCAGAATCGAAGACCGCAAAGGAACTAATCGCAAACGAGCTTGGACACGAAATCGGTTCAGTGGATGACGCTTACGACTTTTGCTTGACCAGAGTCAGCGAGCATTTTCAGAAGAGAGACATATTTATAGCCACTTCGGATCTGAGCAGATCATTCGTTGCAATGTGTTTCGTCGCGCTCATTCCATCAGTGAAAATCGCTTTTTGGCAAGCGGGAGCACTCCCGGTGCGGTCTTTGAAGTTTGCAGCGGAAGTCGCACTACTTGCTGTGATTGCTATGCTCTCGTGGCGTCGTATGACGCGGTACCGCTATTTGGCAGACGTTACGGTTTTTCGCGTCTACCCGGCTGTGGCATCTGAGCACAATTCTGAGGAACACGGTGAGTGAAGTCCGTTGGGACACTTTGGATTTCCGATGACTTGGTATCTCGTTTCGATTTTTTGGTGCCTCATGTCGATCGCTTGCCGAGTATCGCAGTGGTCCTACGCTAGCGCCATAGAGACTGCCGTTTTGTTGGTAATCGTGTACGACATCCTTTGGCATCGATGGAACGCAATTAGGGAACTTAAGCGAGATGAGCAAGCAGAGAGACGTGCGATTGAACGAGAAGAAGCCCTAGAACAAAGGCAAATTCGCAGGGAGCGGCAAGAAATCCTGCGCAAACACTGGCAGGAGTTGCAGTCTAATCTAATATCGCTTCACAGGGTGGCATCGCAAATGGTGCAGCACAGGCGATATATTAAGGAAAATAACGATTCTCAGGATGCGACGATCAAACATGTAATGTTGATGATGACCAACCGGCTGCCTGATGTGATAGCGGAATTTGGTGATCTTTGGGGGCGGGCCGTGGCTCAACTAAATGTGTTCCCACAGCCGAGAGCTGTTTTGGCTTTGGAGGTTTTGACAGTCATCGAAGAGTTAGGAAAGAGCGTGGGAGACTCCAACATCGAAGTAAAGGATGAAACGCTTCTCACTTTGGCCGAACTGTCCCGAAAAGTTTCCGACCCCGGTACACTTCCCACTTCAGATGATTAAGCCGATGGCCTTTCACTGAAAAGGTGAGTCTTCGTCATCCTTGTTCCAGATTCCGCATTTAGCTGGTTGTGTCTCTACCTTGATATATTTGTGACCCGACTGACAACATTTAAGAAACAATTGAAAATGGCCGGTGGCACTAAGTCATTGCCGTGCAGGTCTTAAAGAGTTTACTATTTCTTGCGATGAGCACACCGTTACGCCAACTGCCGCCAGCTTCAGCTTGGAACGAAGCAATGCGCCGCTCTATGGTTGTCAGCATAGGCGGGTTCTTCGTGCCGAACCTGTTGGCGAACTTCGGTGTGATTCCTCAGTTGCACCAAAGCTTTCAATTTATGCCGGGCATCTGCGGTGCCGCAGGCGTCTTCTTTGCGTCCATGGGGCTTTTTCTTGGTTTTTTCCACCGGAGATCGATTCAGGGCATTGGTGCCGCGATCGCAGGTCTGGTTTTCCCCTACGCTGCGACATGGTTTTGGTTTCGGATTACGAAGCCGTCTGCCTCTGCCGGGCTGCTCCAACTGTTCAGTCCCACGGTAATGACGGCCATCGTCACTTACTTCGCTTTCATGCTGTGGCACGCAAGGCTATCAAACTTAACCTTTGATGCTTTGGGTGAACAGACGGTAGGTGATGATTATGGGAAACCCAAACGTCTGTGGGAACGCGTGACCTACCGGATATGCTTGGCAATCGGTTCGGTTGTGCTGTTACTCCTGTTTCTAGGCGCAATACTTGGACACTGAAACGGGCAAGCGGCTTAACAACATTTAGCAACAATTAAAAATGGGCGGTGGCACCATGCCATTGACCGTGCAGGACTTGTTTTGTAGGGATGCAATTTCGATCCCCACTGCCCAGCCCGTATTCCCACTCCATCATTGTGCTGCTTCGACTGTGAGTCTCAGCCCGATTGCCTTGGTAACGGCTACTAGCGTGGACAGGCGGGGGTTGCCGTGAATCGATAATGCCCGGTACAGACTCTCGCGTTCGATGCCGGCAGCCTTGGCGACTTTGGCGATGCCCTGAGCTTGAGCGAGGTGGCGCAGGGCAATTAGCAAAACGCGGGGCTCATCCTCATCTTCCAATGCAGCTTTGAGGTACTCGGCGGCAAAATCCGGGTCCTTCCGGAGCCGTCGAATGATGGCCTCGTCGTGCGAGATGCTGGCTTTGCGTTTCATGAGGTTCCGGTCCTTTCTTTGTAATCCTTGAGGTATTCCAACGCCCGCTCAATGTCCGCGGACTGTTTTCGTTTGTCGCCGCCGCAGAGAAGCAATACACATTCCCTGCCGATCATCGCGTAATAGACACGGTATCCCGGTCCCCAATCGATCCGCAGTTCGCTCAATCCTTGACGCAAAGGCTTGCAGTCGCCAAAATTCCCGGCGGCCAGTCGGTTGATTCGGGTCGCAATCTTCGCCTGTGCGCGGGCATCCGCCAGTTGCGTTAACCAATCGTCGAAGACATCTTTTCCGACGCGGTTGACGTAGTGACGAATCTCAATCACGTTTTCAATTGTAACTTATACATCACAGAATGGCAAATCGGGTTTTAGTGACTAATTCCCACGGCTTCTATCGCTTTTTCAGTCTCGGCCTGCTTTCGACGGAAGGCAAACTCACGGAATTCAATGCACACAGTCGCTCCGGAAGCGAACAGGATCTCGTGTCGGAAAAGTCCCTCTTGCAGCATGCCGCAACAAGAAACGAAAATCGCTACTAAGAACAAGGATGAATGCGCCTAAACTAATCATTGCGCCTGTTACTGACCTTCAGTTTCATATCAAATTACGAGAATACCCCACACAGATTCTCACGAGTCGCTGACCGAACTCTGCCGTATCTTACCCTGCCGCAGAGGTCTCCGGGATGAAAGACCCGAATCCACCAACGCTGCTACGCCTCAGGCCAACTGTTGCCAAAGCACGGTACCATGAGGCCTTAAATCTCGAAGGTTTGGATACAGTTATTCTTGATGGCGCATTCGTGTCTCCACTCGCCCTTGCAAGAATCTCAATGCCCGCCTCTTGCCATCGCAAGAGTACGTGGGAGAGATCCTCAAGAGGGAGTGCTTTTTCTGTCTGCACGAGTGTCACCCGCTTTATCTTCTTCTCGGTAAGGAACCGCGCCGAAGGAAAATCCTGAGGAAACACCATCCACCGATTATCGAACATGTCGTCTCGGATTGGATTGGTGCCCCGCAAACGTAGAACATCCAGAATGAATACCGGCGGAGCATCGGAGGCGAACGTGAGTTTTTGCAAGAACGCAGTCCCAATGCAAATCTCTCTTACGAGAGAACTCATGTCGAGCACAACAATCGATTGTGGGGGTACATTGGCAGGCTGAGGCAAGAAGTTGAGCTGCAAGCCCACAGGTCCAGGAGAGGCATTTATGATCGGCACCGGGCGATACCCGCGCTTCGCCAATGCCATCGCCAGCCGAATTGAGTCAGCGCCTGGAAGATCGACAATGACAGCACTCTCTGGGCTCGCCTTCTCCTCTTGCCAAGTCGGCACGGGAACATCGACACCATCTGCAGCGGCTCCATCTGTGCACGCGATTTGAGCAAATAACGCAGGAGAGACCCACTGCGACCAGGCCGAATCACTTGGGGCCCAAGTCTTAAACAGTTCTTGTCCGGTCATTTGCTTCACGCTCCTTTCGGCGTATTAATACTGCGATATCTTGTGCATCGTGGTCGATCAACGGCTTCGCCGCGATCCGACCGTAAACTCCAACTGCATGGCCATCCAAGGTGAAGATCCCCAGGCAAGGGTAGCGGGCGCCGCTGTGGGTTTCGAGTGGAAGCGTGTTAAACCGCCGTTGCGCGATCCAATCGTTTGGATGACGCTTCACGTCTTTGACAATTTCCTTATACGTACGTTGTTCTGTGATTCCGGCAATTGCGACGTCTTCGCCCACTCGACCGAATACTGGTTTGAAGACCCAGTGCTCGGAGCCAGACGACATGTCGCTGGGGGATTTTGTCTCCGGCAGCAGCGATTGCCAAGTAGGAAGGGGTGTTTTCAATTTGTTCCAGACGAGCGGGAAACGCTTGCTCTGAATTAGGATCGCACGACCTGGATTGCTCATGAGGGTCTTGCCACCACAGAACCACGGCTCCCACGACGATGCTGGACGCAGGTTCGGAAGCCATTCAGCGGGAAAGAAACGCACTAAAAGAGTTGGTTTCACCGCGGCGAACGCGCTGGCGATCCGTGCAAAACCTGAATCCCATTTCAAGTGCTTAGGACTCAGGACAATTGGTTGCATGCCCCTTCGCTGAAGTCCCTTCGCCAGGTATTGCATCACTTGTCTGTCATCGCAGTGTGCCGTCGCGTGCACGAGGCCTATCGCTCCACCCTCGCCCGCAGCCGCCGCAATCGCATCTTCATACGCCTCCGCGGGGTTCGGTGGAATCGAATGGTCTGAGTAATATTCAGCCATCAGTTCCACAAGACCAGATGCTTCGATGAACCCTCCAGGAACATCGGCATTTACTTCCGAAATGCGCCAACCTTCGGGAGTGAAGTGAAAATCAAAGCGCATGACCCGCGCTGCGCCGGTTGCAATTTTCTCGGGCGCGCACTTTCGAAGCACCCCGCAAATGCTTTCCGGCAACCCAAGTATCTTATGCAGATCGGGCCTGCACAGAAGTTCCCCTTCTGCCGCAAGGACTTCACGGGTCAATTTCTCGGCATAACCTGCAAGGGAGTTCCATTCTTCCTGGTCAAGGATGAGCGGAAAATCCGCGACTACAGAGTGATCTTCTGATTGGATGTCCCACTTACAGCAGTCGAACATCAGCCGCATTCGAACGGATTCCCAATCGTCTGGCCGCAGCCGCCTTTCCACAGACCACGGTAATTTCACGAGTGAACGCCTCGAGTCACGACCCAAACGACTGCAAGGCCGACATAAACTGCTGAGATCACCACGGACGGAATTGTCTTTGCGGAAAGGTGCATCGATGCCCTACGGAAAACCACTTCCGCGATGACCGCGACCCCCGTAAGCAGTATCGCCGGCCATGCAGACGTAGCAAAGTCTTTGAGAGTCGCAGAAGCGGAAACCCAGTTACCAGCCACGGACCAGCCGCTTAGAAGACCGATGCCAAGAAGGAGACCTCCCAACCGGATCCCAGCATGCTCATCGCGGTCGACGGTAATGGCATCTGAAATGGAGGTCAGAAGATCCATCCCAAGCCAAAGCCCAATGAACAATGCTGATGAGAGAACGGCCGAGAACAGAACGGCCTCTACTCCTGGCCCGTTTCCGATGTTCGCTCCCGCGAAGGAACAGGACGCACCGGTCAGTGCGCCAGTGACGGCCCAAGATGCAGCTCGATTCCCCCTCTCGAGAACATCATCTCTGGCACTAATGCCCAAAAACGGAAAGATGAGTGTCACTCCCCCTAGCCAGCCTGCGCCGACTAGAAGATAGAAACTGATGTAGAGAGCGTCACTGCGAACGGTCGTTGCGGCTAGTTTTGTCAAGGCGATTGAGATCAACCCAAGACAAACTAGCGGAGCCGTTAGCAGAACGAGCCTTTTTGAAATTGGAGCACGGAGACGATTGACGGAGGCTATATCGCCGTACCAAGTCAACCAACCTTTGAGGGACAAGAAGACAGAGGCGATAAATGCGAAGATTTCCAAATCTGTCAACTCGGGGTTTTTCCTCCTTAAGTTGGATGATACATTTCCTGTGCGTGAACTCAATATATATATGAGAGGCATTTTCGCTAATTTTAAACGGAAGCGGGTTGACCCGGATTAGCAGCGTGGCCGCGAGGTGTCATGTACGGTCGGGGACGACCCGCCGAGCGCAAGGCTGGGAAGCAACGGGAAAAGGAAATTGGCGAATATTATGAAATACGGAGTAATGAGGATGAGCAACAATACACAGCCCCTACCATAGTCGATACCAGTACGCGTGCTTCCTGAAATTTCTCTATCCGTCATGGTGAAACCTTTTCCGTGGAAGTGCGTTCTATATCGAAAGAGGTGTTACTTCCGGTGAACGTACTTGATTCTTCTAGAACTTCGTTCGTCAGAATTTCTTCGCGCATGTCCATTGGGAAGTTTTGACACACAACAATCCAAATGGCGGTAATCATGAAATCAACCCAAGACGTTCCTTCAGACCAACAGCACTTTTTGAATGCGGTAGCCCCCTCCGGCCGCAGCATCGAGCCATGCGTGTTTGTGGTTGCTCAGGCCATCGCCGACCAGGCAGTTTCCAATGCGGAAAGGTTCCTCGGTGACTCGTGTGTTGCCGTCAACCTTTTAGAAGAGGCTGCTGCATCCGTTTCGGAAGCGATTCGTGCCAAGGAAGCCGCCCAGATCGCTCCTATTCGGGACGTACGCCGCTACCTCTTTCGGGTCTTCTTGCGGAAGGTGGCCGAGGCAAGGCGAAATGAGACTAGGTACGAAGAGGCCGACCAGCGACATTCCGATCCCCGCGATGACGGCTATGTTGACGGGCTGAATAGCCATATACTTTTGGATCAGATTTTGGGCCATTTCGACAGCGTTACGCGAGAGATGATCCTACGCCGAATCGAGGGCCATTCCTGGGGCGAAATCGCTTCGGAATTTGAACTGTCAAACCATGCGGCGAGGGTGCGGTTCAGCAAGGCCCTCCATTGGCTACGAACCTCAGTCGAAACGTCGAGCAACGGCAGCTTCGAATCAACACTGCCAAGAACGAGGAAATGCCCCCGGCCACGCGACGGAAAGGCGCAAAGAGTAGCAGCATTCGAGAGAAGGCTAGACCGAATGTTTACACCAGCCTTTTACCGGGAATTCCATCAGCTCCTGGGGGCAGCGAGGACTACCGGATCGCTCTGAGCGGTTCCCTACAATTCCAAGAATTACTACGAATTCCTACTACAAAGAAACAAATCGCATCTCGAAAATGGTTTGGAGACATTCGTCTTCAAAAAGCCCTCTATAGGGATAAGGGAGAATTGTCTTTCGATTCTCCCTTTTCGCTTGGTGGAGCCGTTGCCCACTTCGGTCAGCCACCCGGCGAAGTAGCGTTCGGTTCGAAGATCCCGAGCTGAACGCGAAGGCGAGAACCCGTCGAAGAGCCGCCTGGGGACGAAGGCTTGGCTCCTGGACCACGACCGCGGTTCTTCCTTAATTCATTCGACGACAGGACGAGGCAATGGCTGTGAGGACATCAGGGAAAACTGCGCTTCAAACAGGCCGAAAAAGCGGCACGAATTTCTACATGAGAGAGAGGGCCAAATCATGATCGCAAATGCACTGCTTATCGCACTCGCGGTTTTACTCGCCTGTTTGTTTGGGCTCATGGGCGAGCTGAAGTTTCTGGTGCCGTACAAACGGCTTATTTTTCATCAATACGGGACCATGCTTCTCGCGTGGCTCGGAATCCTCTTCGTAAACCTCTTCGCCGCGGTCTATTGGATTCAGCGCAAATTCTTCTTGAAGGATACAGGCCGCAAGTTGAGGCATATCGACAACCAGGCAAGCGGCGGCCACACGTCGATGCCGTTGCCGAACGGCGATTGGAACGCACGCTGAAATGTCACGCGATTTCACACCTGATTTCGATGAGTTCCGCGAGCCATCGCCAGGCCCCCGCGAATCGTCGCGTCCGTCGCCCGGTGCCAAACGCAGCACCGATAGGACCAGAGGAGAAACCCCACGTCCAGAGGCACGGTCCGCGTATGTTCGGGAGCCCCGCCCCAAAGACGTTTCGTCGAGGGACGCGCGGGCAGTGTTGTACGACCGCTACCGGGGCTATGACTTGCGCGAGTCAGAAATCCAGACCCTCACGGACCTGGGCAAGTTCCGGGTCATCAACGCAGAGGATTTGACACGTCACGGCTATGGAGGCGACAGGGGCCGGATGGAGCGTGAAAGCGAGAGCCTCATACGGCAAGGTTTGGTGGAACAGAAACGGTTCGAAATCTCGCTCAGCAAGAGCACCCGGATGTACACGCTAACGAAGGCTGGCAGGAGGCTCATCGAGAGGTCGGGAAGAGTTCCGAATGACCAGGAAATCTATGCTGGTTTTGTGAAGCCGCGAGAGGCCAAACACGACGCTGAATTGTACCGGGTTTATCAGAAGGAAGAAGACCGGATCGAGCGGCGAGGCGGCAGAGTGCGCCGCGTGCTCCTCGACTTCGAGCTGAAAAGGAAAGTGAACCGCGATCTTGTGCGGCTCGGCCCCGGAAAGGATGACCCAGACAAGAAGCGCGACATTGCCGAGCGGCACGGTTTGCGCGTAGTTCATGGGCGCATTCCCGTGCCCGACTTGCAGATCGAATACGAGATGCCAGACCAAAGCATGGCGCGAGTCAATTTGGAGCTGACGACGGACGACTACCGGCCACGGCAACTCGCCGACAAAGCCCGGGCTGGATTCACGCTCTATAGTCACGGCGATGATGCATCGCACGTGCGCCGGGTTTTGAGTGACCGCGAGCTGACGGCGGAGATCCTTTCCCTATGAACATTCCTCAGCGCCACATCGAAGCCCTCACGGCGTTTGGCTACACCGTTTCGGAGGCACGTTTCCTCTATATCGTGGCCATGCATTCCGGGTACTTCACGGCCCGCCAGTTCCTGGGCTATGTCGATGCCAAGCGTGGCTATCGAACTCATTCGCTGGCGCAGAAGCTCATCACCCAGGGGCACGGCACAATGCGCGAATACAGGCGTAACGGGTGCATCTATCATTTGTATTCGCGCAAGCTCTATGCCCAGCTTGGCCACGAAGACCTCCGGAACCGCCGCCGGCACCGGCTGGAAGCGATCCGGACACGGCTTCTAGCTCTTGATTTCATCCTCGCCAACCAGGGGTATCAGTACCTCGAAACGGAAGCGGAAAAGCTTGCCTATTTCTGGAACCACTTGCACATCGAGAAGGCCTGTCTTCCGGTGAAGCTGTACATGGGTGGACCCATGAGCCAACCCACCCTGCGCTATTTCGTGGACAAGTTCCCGTTGTTCATGAGTTCTCCCCGTCCCGGCTTCTCCCCTGTGGTCTCGTTTTCCTATGTAGATCCCGGGCTCGAAACGCTCACTGGATTTGTTACTCATCTCGGGCAATACCAGCCGCTCTTTCGTGAGCTTGCCGACTTCCGGTTCATCTACGTTTCGAGCACAGGAGCACACTTTGAAAAGGCTACGGACCTTTTCAATTCTGCGGTCAAGATTCCGCTCGAATCGGACATCGCTGCGGATCTCATCCGGTATTTCCGAGCGCGCAGCATTTGGAACAGTTCCGAGTTCAGAACAGTCAGCAAGGCCGAGTTGCTTTTCTTCAACGAAGCGAAACGCAGATTTGCCGGCGATCGATTTGAAACTCTCTTCAAAACCTGGAAGGCCGGACGCATTACTGAGGCCGAACTCCGCGCCGAGTTTCCGTCGAAGGCGCCGAACCGAAAGGTGTACTTCGAGACGTATCTGATTTCGAAGCAGCCGGATTTTCGGGCCAAGGACGGGCGACTACCGCGTTACCCTAACCCGCGTAAGCGCAGCGACCTCTATATAGTGCTCGGAGAGGTCCACAATCCACGTAGGCCAACACCCTCTCGAGATCCGCAGTGGTTGACGATTCCCGCGCGTGGACTATTTACTGGCATTGCGATCTTCGGTGCGATTGGCAGCGGCAAGACCAGTTGCTGCATGTATCCCTTCGCAGAACAGCTGATTGCCTATCAAGCCCATGACCGCGGGAAGCGGATCGGCGGCCTGGTTCTGGAAGTGAAGGGAGACTTCTGCCACAAAGTGCGGGACATATTGCAGCGCTACAGAAGGGAAGGCGATTACGTCGAAGTCAGCCTCGATTCTGAGTACCGTTATAACCCCCTGCACAATGAACTCGACGCGTATGCCCTGGCTTACAACATCGCGGTGTTATTAAACAACCTGTTCGGCAAAGGCAAGGAACCCTTCTGGCAACAGGCCTACACGAACCTTGTGAAGTTCATCATCCTGCTCCACAAGGTCGCCTTCGACTACGTGACCCTCTTCGATGTTTATCACTGTGCGATTTCCCCCGAGCTTTTGCAGCAGCGAATCGAGCAGGCGGAAGAGCTGCTTTTTGATCAGCATTTTGTCTTCATTCCCAAGGCCACTTACGAAGAGCATATCCAGACGCTCATCGATTTCGATTTCCTTCCAGATGAAGCCAAAGATACGGACCAGTACCGGGCCCCAGCTAAGCCCGTGCTGGAACAGCATCTGAAGAAGCACGCGATTGAGTTCCAGAAAAAGACTGTCCCGGCGCCTGAGAAATCTGACCCGGACAAGCGTGCCCAACTAGAGGCGGTTAAGCGTTGGTTTCATGACGACTGGCAACGGATCGAGCCGAAGCTCAGGACTTCGATTGTCGAGGGGATTTCCGTGTTCCTCTCGCTCTTCGACGACAACCCAAAAGTGAAGCGGGTTTTCTGCCCGCCGAAGGAGTGCTACGACAAGGAGGCCAACGCGGATGGCAAGTACGGCAAGCCGCTGCCTTCGTTCTCCTGGCTGATTGAAACCGGCAAGGTCTGCGCGCTCAATTTCCCCATCGGTATGAACCCCGGCTTGGCGAAGGCTATTGGAGTAATGATGAAGCTCGACTTCGAGCGAGCGGTGTTGAACCGCGTGCCCCAAATCGAGGCTCATCAGGGGCAATATTTCCGCCAAGTGTTCTTCATCTGTGACGAGTACCAGCATTTCGCAACGGTGGGAGAGAACGAGCCGACCGGGGATGAAAAGTTCTTCAGTCTATCGCGTCAGGCGAAGTGCATTCCGATCATCGCTACGCAGAGCATCAGCTCTCTGAAATCTTCCTTGCCCGGTGAGACCTGGCGCACGCTTTTGCAGACCTTCCGCACGAAGATTTTCCTGGCCCTGTCAGACGACTATTCCGCGAAGATTGCGAGCGAGCTTTGCGGCAGGGAAGACCAGCTCAAGATTGGCTATAACCTGTCCGAAACCGGCCACGATACCCACGTCAGTCTCCTGACGGGCAAGGCCCAATCCAACAGGGCCAATCTCACCACATCGAAGACTTACTACCAGCAAAGCGACTATCGCTTCGATATGAAGACATTCACGGAGCTGCGCAACGCGCAGTCCGTGACGATTGCCTACGACGGGCTCAATCCGATGCCGCCAATGTTTTGTTACCTCAAGCCCTATTTCAATGACCCAAACAAGTCTTATTTCCGGCAGGCGGCAGACGGGGAATTGTGAACCAGAAAAAGAATTGCGTTTGCCTCCGGAATAAGCGTCTCTCCGGATGCATGGCGAGGTAGAGGTTTTTGCCTTTGGCTGATTCTGCTACACTCTCCGCGATTGCAATACCACGTCAGAGAAGAGGTAAGTCTCTGATGCGGCGAAAGTACCAGCAAGGGCATGTCTATCAAAAGGGCAGACAGAAATCCGATCCGTGGCTTCCCGAGCGACCGGCCTATGTACGATTCTGGCGCGACGTTCCAGGAGAAGCTGACCCAAGGCGCAAGCGCATCGCCTTGGGTATCTGCCGAACGCGTACGACTGCCGAACGACGAGCCGCAGAAAGGCTCGAACAACTCGGCATCAACTCAACCCAGCAATTCATCGAGGCAACAACTTCCATTAGCTTTCGCGAGCAAGGAGAGATATGGCTAAAATGTCTCTCCAAACGGAAGCGCAATCCCCTCGAAGAAACCACCATCGACAATCGGCGGTACGCCATGGACAAGTGGATCTACCCGTTCTTTGCGGGTCGCCACTTGGCCGACATCAACAATCGCACCTTGAAAGAGTTGGTTGAGAATATGGCGCCACACCTCGCTGCCGCATCCATCCGAGACTATCTGGGCATCGTCAAGAGCGTGATGGCCTCGGCAATCAACGAAAACGGGGAAGAGTTGTTTCCACGGAAGTGGAACGAGGACTACATCGACGCGCCTGTAATCGACGATCAGCGGCAACCAACTACAACCAGTGAAGGCGTCACAACCATTGTCGCCAAGGCGAAAGGGCAGTATCAGATGCTCTACGCGCTGCTCGCCGGCTGTGGGCCTCTTCGGGTCGGGGAAGCCCTAGGCCTCGAAATCGACAAGCATATCTTTCCTGACTGCCGAACACTGCACATCATCCAAAAAGCCAAGCGTGGTGATATCCAGCAATATCTTAAGACCAAGCACGGCAAACGCTACGTTGACCTGTGCACGACACTCGCGGCGATGCTGCGAGACTTCATGGGCACGCGCACATCGGGACTACTGTTCCAAACCTCGACCGGTGCCCAACTCCTCCAAGCAAACACGCTCCAAGACAGTCTCCATCCGATTCTCAAATCCATGAAGCATGTGCAGGGTGGGTTCAACATCTTCCGGCGC
This sequence comes from uncultured Acidobacteriota bacterium, assembly GCA_963729455.1. GTDB lineage: Bacteria > Acidobacteriota > Terriglobia > Acidiferrales > UBA7541 > Acidiferrum. The sequence continues at coordinate 10,009 of CAVSNX010000009.1, read as the reverse complement.
TACCGTCTCTCGTACATCGACAAGTCGGATTGCCCGGAGGCGCTTAGACACTTCTGGTCCGGGCACGCTCCGCGACACGTCTCGGAGCGATACATAAAACTCATGAACGATCGGCAGTACCGTTTGGATTGGGCTGAACGGCTGGGCACGGGATTCCAAATTCCGGGCTCAGTTGGGCTACCTGGGCTACTCCGCGTTGTTCCAAGGATAGCGTAAATGTTCTGTAAGCTATTGAAAGCAGGAAAGTAGTTTGGTGGACGAGAGGGGATTCGAACCCCCGGCCTCCTCGTTGCGAACGAGGCGCTCTCCCAGACTGAGCTACTCGCCCACGAGCAGCGCTCCAATTTTAGCAAACAGCCATCGAGATGCCAATCAGCGATCTTGTCTGTTTACAAAAAAAGGGGCGCAGCACGCGCCGCACCCCTCATCCCAAAACGACGTTCTAAAGCTGGCTGGCGTTACGGCTGTTCGAACGACCCGCCCGTGCGCTGCGCCACGATCTTCCGCGCATTCTGATAAAGCGCCCGCGCCTGCGGAATCGCATCCACCGCTTTTTGCACTTGTGGGTCCGCTTCGAGCAGCACTTTAAAGCCCTCCTGCTGCCCGAACGTGGACATGAACACTTCCTGCTTGATCTTTCTCTTGATCCAGTCGTTGTTCTCGGCCATGTCCGGTTCCGTGTACCGCATATTGTGCTTGCTCAGATAATCGCGGAAGCTCCGCATCACCCCGTCGTCCACCTCAAAATCCTTGGTGATCGTCGGCTTCGATCCGAGGAAAAAGCGCGTAAACCCGCCCACTCCCGTCTCTGCTGGGAAGAACGCGTCGTTGCGATAGAGCAGTTGTTCGAATTTTGTCAGCTTGGGTGCCGGCACCGCGATGTCCGGCGTTATTCCCCCGCCGCCCGTAACCTGCCGCCCGCTATCCGTCAGCTTCACTTCCGTCGGATGCTCCGGCACTTTCCGCTCGTAGTGATACTCGTAAAGCGAAACCGATTTGTAATCCCGCTGAATCAGCCGCCCGCTCGGCGTGTAATACCGCGCCGTCGTCAGCGCCAGCCCGGTGTTTTCACTCAATGGAGTCACGGTCTGCACCAGGCCCTTGCCAAACGTCGTCTCGCCCACGATCAGCCCGCGGTCGTGATCCTGCACCGCTCCGGAAACAATCTCCGTAGCCGACGCCGAATTGTTATTCACGAGAATCACCAGCGGCACCGTCACGCCCTGGTTTCCGCGCACCGCGTAATACCGCCGTTCCGGCGATGTGCGCCCATGATGCGACACGATCAATTGATTCTTGTCCAGGAACATATCGCCTACGGCGACCGCTTCATTCAGCAACCCGCCCGGATTCCCGCGCATATCCAAAATCAATCCATCCAACGCAGGCGCATTTAATTGCCTCAAAGCCTCCGCAATCTCATGGTCCGTAGTCTCGTTAAATCCGGAAAGTCGGATGTACCCAATCCCCGGCTTCAGCAAGAAGGCAATGTCCACCGAATGCCGCGGAATCTCATCGCGCGTCACTGTAAATGTCAAGTTCTCCGCGTACCCTTCGCGCGACACCACAATCTTGACCACCGTGCCCTTGGGCCCCTTCAGCATGTCCGCCACTTCCGGAGTGCCAAGTCCTTCCGTGGATTTGTCATCCACCTTCAAAATCACGTCCCCCGGCCGCAGGCCCGCGTTGTACGCCGGCGCTCCCACATAAGGCGCCATCACCACCGTATGATTTTCCCGCGGCGCAACGATCATGCCCACGCCGTAATACTTTCCCCGCTGGTCCTCGCGCAAAAGTGCAAACTGTTTGGCATCAAAGAAATTTGAGTGGGGATCGAGCATGCGCAGCATGCCCGGAATGGCGCCCTGGTACACGGCTTTGTCCACGTCCACCGGATCGGCGTAGTTGTTCTGGACCACGTCCAGAACCCGCGTAAACTGCCGCACAGCCGTCTGATAATCATCCGCCGACGCCGTCGTGGCCTTAACATTGGGGCCGTAAATGCCCCCCAGAACAGCGGATAACAGCAGTACCGCCACAACGATCACAAGTCCGCGACGCTCTGATCTCATTCGTACCTCGCGTGAGAACCGACCTTGAAATTATAGCACACCGTAAACTCTGGTTTGACAGCGACTAGCACCCTTTCTATGATGCCAACGGACCTTTAGACGGCTACTAATCGCAATGTTGAGCATCCCTCACATGATCGTTGTGTTTATCGTGGTCCTGGTCGTTTTTGGGCCACAGAAGCTGCCCGAGCTTGCCCGCAGCCTCGGCAAGATGATGGCCGAGTTCCGCAAAGCCTCCACGGACTTCAAGAGCGCCTTTGAACAGGAAATGCGCGACCTCGAGCGCCAGGCCCTTCTGGCCGAACGCAAAAAGGCCGCAGAAGCCGCCGCCTCGGCCGCCGCCGCTCCCAGCCAGCCCGCAACGCTAGCCACTCCTGCCGGCGCAGAAACCGCCCCAGCCGGCGCCCAACCCGAACCCGGCGCAACCGAAGCCCCCGTGATTGCCCCCGTTGCGGAAGCAATCCCGCACTCATCCGATGGCTCGGCCGAAGTCAAAGCCGAATCCGCCCCAGTCACCAATTCACTGGACGCTTCTCACGATACCCAGCACCTAGCCTGACCCCGTGTCCGAACTCACTCCCAACACGCAGATCGTCCCGCCCGAGGAAGAACCCGCGGGCGCAATGACGTTTTTCGAGCATCTCAGCGAACTCCGCAAACGCATCATCAATTCGCTCTACGCCATCGGCATCGGCGCCTTCATCGGCGTATACATCTCGAAGTACGTCATCAATTTCGTTATTGAACCCATTATTAAGGCGCTGAGATACGCCCACCTGAATCCCGAGCTTGTCTATACCCACCCCGCGGGCTATCTGAACATGTACATCACCCTCGGTGTGTACATCGGAATCGTTCTCGCCTCCCCGATCGTTCTCTATCAGGTTTGGCTTTTCGTCGCCCCCGCTCTCTATAAGCACGAGCGCAGCGCCGTCACCGGTTTCGTTTTCTCCACCGTTTTCCTTTTCGTCGCGGGCATCGCCTTCGGTTACTTCATCACCTTGCCCTACATCCTGCGATTCCTCGTGAGCTTTCAGGGGCCCGTCAGTTCCATCAAGCCCATGATCACCGTCAACGAATATTTTGACCTGGTTTTGCTGGTGCTCCTCGGGCTCGGCTTGGTGTTCGAATTGCCAATCCTGATATTCTTTCTATCCGTCTTCGGCATCGTCACGCCGAAGTTTCTCTGGAAGAATTTCCGTTATGCCATTGCCATCATCTCCATCGTGGCTGCGATCGTCACTCCCACTCCCGACGCCATGACTATGCTCATCTTCATGGCCCCGATGATCGGCCTCTATTTTGTTGGGATTGCTGTTTCCGCTGTCGTCACTCGCCGCCGCGAACGCCGGTTGGCCACTCCCGCAGAGGTGCGTTAATGAATTCCAGGCACGGAAAATCCTTCTCAATCGCGCTCAGCGCCGTTCTGGCTTTCTCGTGTCTGATAGGCTGCAAGTCGAAAGGCGCCGAAGTCAGCGCCGCCCCGTTCATGAGCAGCGTGGCCTCCGCTCCCCCACAAGCATCAGACGAAGCTCCTTCGCCGGATAAAACCGGCGGCTTCGATGGCAACCGCGCCTTCGCCCACGTCGCCAAACAAGTCAGCTTCGGCCCGCATCCCTCGGGCTCGCCCGCCATCGCACAAGTCCAGGAATATCTTCTCTCGGAATTGAAAAGCTACGGCTGCCCCGTCGAGACCGACGCCTTCAGCGCAGACACCCCCGCCGGCCGTCTGCAAATGAAAAACATTCTGGTGAAAATTCCCGGCGAAAAACCGGAAATCATTCTGCTCGGCACGCACTACGACACAAAAAAGTTGGAAAACTTTGTCGGCGCCGACGACGGTGGCTCTTCCACCGCCGTAATGCTGGAGCTCGCTCGCCTTCTTTGCGCGCACCACGGACGCTACGCCGTCTGGATCGCCTTCCTCGACGGCGAAGAAGCCGTCCAGAATTGGACCGATACCGACGGCCGCTACGGCAGCCGCCAAATGGCTGCGCGCCTCGCCGCTACCGGCGACCTCAAGAAAATCCGCGCATTCTTGCTGGCGGACATCGTCGGCGGCCGCACCGCACAGTTCCCTCGCGAATCTAGTTCCACACCATCGTTGATCGATCTCGTCTGGAACACCGCCGCTCGGCTCGGCTACTCGTCCCTTTTTCTAACGGAATCCGCAGCAGCAGAAGACGACCACGATTCCTTCATGAAGCGCGGCGTTCCCGCCGTCGACGTCATCGGCGACTTCGTCCACAACGGCTACTGGCACACCCCCCAGGACACTCTCGACAAAATCAGTCCCCGGACGCTAGCAATCGTCGGCCACGTCTTCCTGGAATCCATAAAACAGCTCCAATCCAAGTAGCGGCCCACCTTCAGGTGGGCCGCCCCCCAATCCTCAATTCTCAAACCTGACTTCTTTGCCCTTCTGCACCACCGAATGCTTCCCAAAATCCTCATCATTCCTATAAGGAAAATCCGCCCGGTAATGGCTCCCCCGGCTCTCTGCCCGCGCCAGCCCCGACCGCGCAATCAACAAAGCCAACGTATGCAGGTTCCGTAGTTCGTGCCCAGCGCGCCCCGGCTTCTCGCACTTTGGCAGCTCAATCGCTTCGAGCTGTTTGATGGCATCGGCCAGTTCCTTCCCATTCCGCAAAACCCCCGCCTCACGCCACATCAAATCTCGTATCTTTGTCAGGGCCGTGCATCCCGCTGAAGAATTCGCCGAACCCTTCGCCGCTTCCTTGTGCGCTCCAGACGAATTGCCCGGCAGCGGCACCGGACTTCCTGGCATCGCACCCGGGTGTCTCTTCCCAGCCGGTGCATCCTTGCTCATGGCTTGGCCCGCGCGCGCCCCAAACACCAGCCCCTCAAGCAGAGAATTGCTCGCCAGCCGATTGGCTCCGTGCACTCCCGTCGCCGCCGTCTCTCCCGCAACGTAAAGCCCCGGCAGCGAGGTCCTTCCCCATACGTCGCTCTTCACTCCGCCGATCGCGTAATGCGCCGCCGGACTAACCGGCGCCAGGTCACTCGCCAGGTCCAGCCCGCAGCTCTCGCACGTTTCGTAAATCCGCGGAAACCGCTTCTTCAAAAACTCCTCGCTCTTTTTCGTTAAATCCAAATAAACATGGGGACTCTGCGTGCGGTGCATCTCCATTGCAATCGCGCGCGTCACGATGTCTCGCGGCGCCAGCTCCTGCGCCTCGCTGTACCGTTTCATGAATCGTTCCAGGCTGATGTTTCGAAGGATCCCACCCTCATTGCGCAGCGCTTCCGAAAGTAGAAAACGCGGCGCCCCCTTGATCGCTAGCGCCGTCGGATAAAACTGTACGAATTCCATATCCGATAACGCTGCCCCCGCCTCATACGCGATGGCCATTCCATCGCCCGTGGCCAATTCCGGATTCGTATTCTCACGATAAATTTGCCCCAAGCCGCCCGTCGCCAGCAGCACCGCGCCCGCCTGCAGTTCATGCTGCGTGCCGTCGGTCTCGTCAATAAAATGAACCCCGGCAACGCGCCCTCGCTCCACAATCAAATCCGTAGTGAACGCATGCGCGCGCAAATGCAAATGTGGGATAGTGTGCGCCCGAGCCAGCAGCGCCCGCGAAATCTCCCGCCCCGTCGAATTCCCATTCGCATGCAAGATCCGCGAGCGGCTGTGCGCCGCCTCGCGCGTGAACGCCAGCTTTTGTCCCTTCCCGGCTGAACTCTGTGCCCCACTCCATCAATTCCGTGATGTATTTTGGCCCTTCTTCCACCATCAGCCCGACTGCTTCCGTGCGGCACAGCCCATCACCGGCGTTAATCGTGTCTTGCTCGTGCAGTCCGATCTGATCCTCATCGGAAAGCGCCACCGCAACGCCGGCCTGTGCCCAGGCCGTCGCGGAATCATTCAAGTTGGATTTTGCGAGAACCAGCACGCTCCCCGCGCCGCTCAATTCGATAGCCGCGCGCAAACCCGCCACGCCGCTGCCTACAACGGCATAGTCGGCGTGATAAGTTTTGTGGGAGTGCGTCATGGGAATGCGGGACTTGCCATCTCGTATGGTAGCACGAAGAAATTGCGCGAATGAATATGGCGCACCGCAATGCGGCCCGAGCGGGCCGTGTGTTACATTGAAAATGCCTCATAAATGAGAATCAAACGCATTCCAGTAAAATCCTCGGCCGGCAACTACGTCGTCGTAGCCGGCGCCGGCGCCATCCGACGCGCCTCGCATGAAATTTCCGCGCTCGGGAAATTCTCAAGCGTCCACGTCGTTTCCTCTCGAAAAGTCTGGAGAGCGCTCGGAAAAACCGTCCGGCGTGGATTGCGCATTTCCAACGACAACGCAATTCATCTCTTCGACGACGCTGAATCCGCCAAAAATCTTCGCAGCGTGGAACTGCTAGCGCGCTCCTTGAGCCGCGCCGGCGCCGATCGTAAATCGCTTTTGGTCGCTGTAGGTGGTGGCGTCGTCGGCGACCTCGCTGGTTTTGTGGCTGCCAGCTATCTCCGCGGCATTGCCTTGGTCCACGTGCCCACCACGCTGGTCGCCCAGGTGGATAGCTCCATCGGCGGAAAAACCGGCGTAAATCTTGCGGAAGGGAAGAACCTCGTCGGAGCGTTCTATCCGCCGCGGTTGGTGCTCACCGATCCAGACCTACTGCGTACGCTCCGGGAGCGCGAATTTCGCGGCGGCCTAGCCGAAGTCATCAAGCACGCCATCATCGCCGACGCCCCTATGTTCGCCATGCTAGAAAAAAACATGGACAATGTTCTGCGCCGCGACCGCAAGTCTCTCGATGACTTGATCCCGCGCAACGTGCAAATCAAGGCGCGTGTAGTAAGCCGCGACGAACGCGAGTCCGGCCTCCGCGAAATCCTCAACTTCGGCCACACCTTCGCCCACGCCCTCGAAAGCGTCACCAAATACCGCCGCTATCAGCACGGCGAAGCCGTTGCCTGGGGCATGATGGCTGCCGCGTTCCTTGGCCACGAACTTGGCCTCACGCGCGCCGACGACGTTTCCCGCATTGTCGCGCTCGTCCGCCGCATGGGCCCTCTTCCAGCCTGGCCAAGCGTCCCGTCCGCGAACTTAATCGGTGCCATGCGCTCCGATAAGAAAACGCGCAGCGGAATTCTCCGCTTCGTGCTCTCGCCCCGCATCGGCGAAGCCCGCTCATACGACACCATCCCTCTTCACGTCGTCGAGCGCGTTCTGCACTTCACCCCGCGTCTGATCGCCGCAAGTGAACATCTTTCGGGAACGCAACGTGCCTGATTCGTTCTCGCCCGCCAAGGGCACCCTTCCCGAAGGCGCCGTTACCGAAGCGGAAGCCTCGAAGAAAGTCCGCGAAATGTTCACCCAGATTGCGCCGCGCTACGATCTTCTGAACCATCTTCTCTCGCTGCAATTCGATCGCCTCTGGCGTGCCCGTGTCGCCAGCCGTTTGTGCCACATCCTCGCTCGCCCCGACGCCCTGGTTCTCGATCTCTGCTGCGGCACAGGAGATCTGGCCTTCGCCCTCGCGCGTGCCGGAAATGCCCGCATCATCGGCGCCGATTTCGCCCACCCAATGCTAATCCGCGCCAAACAAAAAAGTGCTGTCTCATCCTCCGTCGCGAACGAAGACGCTGCTGTCCCTGTCCAATTCCTCGAAGCCGACGCCCTGTGCCTGCCCTTTGCTGACGCCTCGTTCGATCTAGTCACCACCGCCTTCGGCTTCCGCAATCTCTCCAACTACGAAGCCGGCCTCCGCGAAATTCAGCGCGTCCTGAAGCCCGGCGGCACCATTGCCATCCTGGACTTCACCGAACCGCCCGACGGTTTCTTGGGGAATCTCTATCGCTGGTACTTCTGCAGGGTCCTGCCAAAAATCGGCGGCCTGATCTCCGGCCAGTCCGCCGCCTACAAATACTTGCCAAACTCCGTAGCCCGCTTCTTCCGTCCCCCCGAACTAGCCTCTCTCCTAAGCAGCGTCGGCTACGATTCCGTCTCCTACACCGTCTGGACCCTCGGCACGGTAGCCTTCCACACCGCCCGCCGCCCGGCCAAAATCTAGAGGCCGGCTTCAGCCCGGCCTCCTTGCCACACGTCAATTTCTTTTGCCGCGTCTTTATTCCTCCAGCCCCGCGCTCCGCAACTTCGCCAACAACGTCTTCGGCGAAACCCCCAGCTTCTCCGCCGCCCGCGTCTTGTTCCACTTGAACTCGCGCATCGTATTCTCCAGCAAAGCCTTTTCAACATGCGCCGCCGCGCGCCCAGTCACCTCCTCGAGTGTGCCCTCCCAACTGAAAGCCTCCGGCAATATCCCCGCCGGCAAATGCTCCGCATCCGGCTTGGTCGCTGGCAATTGCAGCCCATCTGCGCGAATGCTAAGCCCATCCGCCAGAATCACCGCCCTTTCCAAGGTGTTCTGCAACTCCCGCACATTCCCCGGCCATCTGTAGCCCAACAGCCGCTCCTTAGCATCCGCCGCAAGCTCCAACCCAGCCTTCGAAAACTCCTTGCTGAACTTCCCCAGAAAATGCTCTGCCAGCAGCAGCACGTCGTTCCCCCGCTCACGCAACGGCGGAATCGTCATCGGCACAGCCGAAATCCGGAAATACAAATCCTCGCGAAACAATTTCTCTTCCACCATCTTCTGCAAATTCCGGTTCGTCGCCACCACGATCCTTGCATCCACTTCCACCGATTGCGTCCCACCCACGCGTTCGAATCGTTTTTCCTCCAACACGCGCAGCAGCTTTGCCTGAATCGCCAGTGGCAGCTCGCCAATCTCATCCAGAAACAGCGTCCCATGGTGCGCCAAATCCATCTTCCCGACTTTCCGCGCCCCCGCCCCGGTAAACGCCCCCCGCTCGTGCCCAAATAACTCGTTCTCAACCAATCCCTCCGGAATCGCCGCGCAATTCAGCGCCACAAACGGCCGCTCGCGCCGCGGCGACAAATGATGAACCGCCAGCGCAAACAATTCTTTCCCCGTCCCGCTTTCTCCCAGCAGCAAGCACGTGGAATCCGTCGCCGCCACCTTCTGGATCTGTTGGCTCACTTCTCGAATCGCAGCGTGTTCTCCGATAATGCGCGGAAATCCGTACCGCGCCGTATAGTCTTCCCGCAGCAGTAAATTCTCCCGCAGCAATTCCTGCTGCCCCGCCGCCCGCTGCACCAGCAGCTTCAAGTGATCCAAATCCACCGGCTTCTGCAGAAAATCAAACGCCCCTTCCTTCATCGCCGCCACGGCCTCTTCCACTGACCCAAACGCCGTCAGCAGAATCACCGGAATCGTCGCATCCGCCTGCTTGCTCGCGCGCAAAACTTCCAGCCCCGAAGCCCCCGGCATCTTCAAATCCGTAATCACCAGCAAATACCGCCGCGCGCGCACCTTCTGAATCGCAGCCGCGCCATCCGGCGCCTCGTCCACCTGATAGCCCGCGCGCTCCAGCGCCTTGCGCAGCATCGCCCGCAGCTCGTTCTTGTCTTCTACAAGGAGGAGGGTTCCATCTCTTTCGTTTCTACCACGAATCCTGTTGCCGTCAGGGAACAACGCGAGACACATGTGCAGAGAAGGGAAGTAGCCCACCCCTTCAAAAAGGCGCCAACTGTGATTTGTAACGTGTAGGCACACCACAACGGTGAGGCGGAGGCTTGTAAGTGGTGAATTTATCCAAAGACTTAGAACGAACGAACAACAACTTTCTCTACCGCGCCCACCCCGGATCACCGCCCGATTTCCGCAACTGATCTTCTAAATCATCCAGCCCCTGCTGCAGCTGCGCAATTTCCTGCTTCTTCGCCTCAATCTTCGCCTGCTTATCATTGATGTCCTTGCGCGTGTTCTGTTCCATCAACGCCTTCGTCGGGTCCGAATAATATTGCACTTGCGACTTGTCTTCCTCGCGCTGCAGCACGTCAAGTTCTTTTTGCGCCTTGTCAATCTTGTCGCGCTGCTCTTTA
>CAVSNX010000008.1:0-429657 GCA_963729455.1 uncultured Acidobacteriota bacterium | reverse complement strand
TATTCTTTCCTCAGCAGCCCTGCCAGTGGTGAAATTCACGATTGTGCGGCCGCAATGATCGGCACCCCGTTTTCTGATGCATATTGAGAGTTAGTTTCCGGCAAAATCTGACCCGGAGGAAGGGAGATTTGCCGTGAAGAGGAAACGCTTCTCTGTAGAGCAGATGGTCGCGGTTCTGAAGCAAGCGGAGGTAGGTGTGCCGGTGGTGGAGGTGTGTCGGAGGGTGGGAATTACCGAGCAAACCTTCTATCGGTGGAAGAAGAAATACGTGGGCTTGGAGATCGACCAGGTCCGGCAGCTGAAACAGCTCCAGGAAGAAAACGGGAAGTTGAAGAAGCTGGTGGCCGAGCTGAGTTTGGACAAGGCCATGCTGCAGGATGTGCTCGCAAAAAAATTCTAAAGCCCTCGTGCCGCCGCCCAGTGGTGCACTACCTGTGCGGCGCGTATCGAGTGAGTCAGCGACATGCGTGTCGCACCGCGCAGGTCGCAGAGTCGACTCTTCGATACCGAAGCAGACGCGAGCCGAGAACCGCTCTTCGGCTGCGGATTCGAGAGATCGCCCAGGTCCGAATCGGTTACGGGTATCGCAAGATCCGGGTTCTGCTGAAGCGCGAGGGCTGGCAGGTGGGCAAGAAGTTGGTGTATCGGCTGTACCGGGAAGAGGGCCTAACACTGCGCTACAAGCCACGGCGGCGGAGATGTGCAGCAACGAATCGCCGGGAACGCTGTAAGCCGGAGCGCCAAATGAGGTTTGGAGTTTGGACTTCGTGGCCGATCAACTGGCGGATGGACGAAGGTTCCGAGCTTTGACGGTGGTGGATGTGTTCACGCGAGAAAGTCTGGCGATCGAGGTGGGCAGATCTGAAAGGAGAAGACGTCGTGCGCGTGTTCGGCCGAATTAGCTTGCAACGGGCGGTTCCGAAAACGCTTTTCTGTGACAACGGCACGGAGTTCACCTCTCAAGCGATGGACTTGTGGGCGTATCATGCGGGAGTGCGTATCGATTTTTCACGGCCCGGGAAGCCGACCGATAACGCGTACGTGGAATCCTTCAATGGCACGTTGCGGTCGGAGTGCCTGGACGCCCACTGGTTCACGTCGCTGGCGGACGCAAAGCAGATCATCGAGGCTTGGCGACGAGAATACAATGAGAGTCGTCCTCACCGGGCTAACGGGGAGAGGACGCCACACGAATTCACAAGCACCAAAACTGCCGGAGACTCACTCTCGGAATGATGCAGAAAAAGGGGACCGCTCAGCAAGAAGCCCGGCTCCGCCGGGAGCTGCGCGAAATGCGGACGCGATTGACCATTACAAGGATTGTTCAGAGCGCAACTTGTTCCATGTGAAAGTGGGAAGTGAAGGATGCGCTCTGAACTGAGAGACGATGGTAAATGGCGAAACGTAACCGCTGGAGCGCATAAGATTCGTTTCTTGAGGCGCGTTCCCAGCGCCCGCATGGCAGGGCGCGCGGAATGAGGTCTGCGCTCCGTGCAGGAGGACCCGGACTCGAACGCTTGGCGTGGCGAAAACGTATTGACTCCAATCGCTACTCACGGCTGCTGAAAATACGTCAAAAGTCCTTGACAATTGGTCCTCTGGAGATTTGCCAAGGTTCAACGTCGGCTTGCCATCCGTGCCGCAAGATTTGGGCCCGAAGCCGAGTGCCTACCTTGGGAAGTGGGTGAAAAACCCACCGCGAAGGAATTCATTCGCTCGAAAAAAACGAGGGGCCATTGAGGGGCCAATAAGGATTCCGCTGGATTCCTCATTGTTCCTTTTCAATGCCTTAGCGCTCCTCAGCATTTCTTCTAAGTCCTTGAAACTCCACCTGGTATTGTTTTCGATCCCCACCGCCCCCACCACTCGGCAACTCCATTTTGCCAAGGGCTTTCTATGGAGGTCCAAATCGGGCGAACGTTCAACGAGTGAACCGCTGCTCGGACTGTCCACGTGGATAGCCGGAAACATTGGAGCAGGGCGAAGCGGCGGCGTGAGTTTTGGAAGTGCGATGTTGAGAGCCTCTAGCCTTTCGTAAACGGACACTTTCTTCTCCTTGGCAGTCGGTTACGTTTCTAGCCTCGCAATTCTAGCTTTCATGTAAGGCAATGATTGGATCCACGGTCGTCGCGCGTCGAGCGGGAATGTAAGTCGCCAGAAAAGGCGACAACCAACAAAATCAGCGGGACTGTGACGAAGACGATCACATCAATCGGATGCACGCCATACAGAAGACCTGCAATCAGCGGTGCTGAGATTGCAGAAAGGATCAATCCAATCGCAATTCCAGTACCGGCGAGCAATAGCCCTTTGCCGAGAATGAGTTTGAGAATATCAGGCCGCTGGGCTCCCAAGGCGACTCGGATTCCAATCTCACGAGACCTCTGCCCAACCATGTAAGCCAGCAATCCATAGATGCCAATGGAGGATAAAAGCATCGCGACGGCCGCGAACACTCCAACCAATTCCGCCGAGAATCGGCGCGGCGCTATCGAAGCATCCGTCACATCGTTCATCGAGCGCACGTTGAGGATACGAAAAGTAGCGTTCTTCGTTTGCGAAGTACCAGCAGGGTGCTAACCCCCAGAAACGTCCAAGATACGCTGCGCTCAGCAGGGCTACAAAAGAAGCGGTTTCCGGCCGAAGACCCGAAAAACTGATTACTCTATAGAATTCTCGTGACCTTTCTTTTTTGGATTGCCTCTACTCATTGCCTTCTTACTGCCCTCAGTTCCTGCCCTTTCTGTCCAACGTCGGTGATTTCGTCTGACTTGTAGTTAGGGTGCCTGCGTTTTTACGTGGTTTTTTCGTTTTCAGGTTTTTCCCCGCGATCTCGACTGAGTCCAGTGGCCCTGATATTAGTGACTGAGCCGAATTCATCCTACTCTTGGTCTTGGGTGAAACGTCGCAGAGAACGATGATGCGTGAAAATCTGAAAAACTTCAAAAACCGAGGCTCGAACGCAACCCTAAATCGTGATCTTCACGTCCCCGCGGCAGAAGTCCACCCATCCAACAACCTGGATTCCGTCCCGCAATTCCTGCCGCAAACGAATTCCACTGCGCTCAAATCAGAAAAGCAGTCATTATCTTTCGTTGACGAAGAGTTATGGTATCGAGCCGATCTCGCACACCAAAAACATCAACTGGAGCTGGTCTATCTCTGGATTTCGGCAATAGAATACCTCCACGTAATACCCGTTTCCCTCGAATTTCTGCCCAGAGAGTATTCTCGCCTACCCAAAACTATTCCAAACCCCGAAATCTCACGCGAAAAACCCCGACAGGAGTTTATCGAACCCTTTTTTGCAGGAGACCAAATTGTAGGAAACCTAGGTTCAACAAAACACTTCAGATGCAATCTCCTCCAAACTTTGTCCGCTTCTTGATTCCAGAATGGATTTTACGCTCTTGACCATCGCGGAGCGCGTGGTCAATGCGCGTCGGTTGGGAATCTCACGGAACCGGAGAATCTTGCTGGAGTCCCAAAAAACGATTCGCTACCAACGACCCAGAATCATTCGCACATTCCACGTGCGGCTGCGCTCCGCTGCGCCCGGTTCGCAGAACCATAAGAGCGAAGAGCATTGCCGGTGGGCCTGAACCGGTAGATTCATTGCGCTTGCTTTCGCCTCTAAACTCCTTTTCTTTACCTTTACCCTCGTTTACTTCAGTTCAATTCCAGACGGTTATTTCGTTGTACTTATAGTTAGGGGGGCGAGGGTTGGAGTGGTTTTTGGGTTTTGAGGTTTTATGGAGCGAGCTCGATTGATTTCAGGAGCTCCAATTTCGTCGGGCCCCTAGTTCATCGTGGGGAAATGAGGTGCGTCGCAGTGAATCAGGTCGCTTGAAAACAGTAAAAACCTTAAAAACCAGCCCGCACACGCTGAAGGCAGCTCCCCGCATCCGATATTCAGTAGCTTTCAAATCCGCGCTGTGCCCCATGCTAACCTGGTACAAACGTTCCACCGATTCAAGACAGGTAGTTCCTCATATGGCTCACTGCCACCCTAGGGGGTGGTTTCGGCAGCTACAAGGTCCTCGGAGTTCGCCGACCATCTCGTTCTAATCCAAGAAGCGTAACTGCACGAACTTCACTCGCAGGGGTTCTGTTATGTGCGGAGGTGGCATAATGCGGCTCAGAAATATTTTCGTTTTTTTCCTTGTTGCTTGCGTTGGGGCCATTCCCTTGTTCGGCGTTGGCACCACAGGAACGATCGTCGGCACGGTTAAGGATAACAGCGGCGGCGTGGTAGCAAAAGCTACTGTGACTGTTCGAAACCAAGAAACGAATGCTGAGCGCCATGTGCAAACCAATGAAACCGGCGATTACACTGTGCCATTGCTTCCTCCAGGCAAGTACGAGGTCGTCGTCGAAAGCACGGGCTTTCGTCGCGCGGTGTTCAAGGATATTACCTTGGCTGTCGATCAAACCGTCCGAGTGGATGCGGCATTGCAGGTTGGTGAGATGAACCAGGAAGTGGCCGTCACTGCAGTTGCCCCGCTCGTCCAGACAGATACTTCGACAATTGGTCAAGTAGTGGGAGAGGAGCAGGTAAAGTCGTTGCCGTTGAACGAGCGGAACTTTGTGGCCTTCGCGCTGCTGGTCCCGGGTGCCCAGCTACCCTCGGAAGGTTCCCTAGATTCGACGCAAGGTCTGGCCCTAAGCGTAAATGGTGCTCGCGAGACGGCAAACAATTTTTTGCTCGATGGCGTTGACAACCAAGATTTGGTAATCAACCAATACAGCGTGCTCCCGATGACCGACGCAATCGAAGAGTTTAAGGTCCAGTCCAGCACTTATTCCGCCGAGTTTGGGCGGAGCGGCGGGGCGCAGATCAACGTTGTGCTGAAGAGCGGAACGAACGACTTTCACGGGGAGGGTTTCGAATTCGTCCGCAATCGACACATGGATGCCAAGAACTTTTTTGACTTGCCCAACTGTACGTCGGCTTCTTTACCTGGAAGCTGTGGCGGGATCCCACGGCTTGACCGTAGCCAACTTGGTGGAACGTTTGGCGGACGAATCAAGCGCGACAAGACTTTCTTTTTTGTCGCTTACGAGTTGCTTCACTTGCGGGAGGCCACCACGCGACAGGCCACTGTGCCGTCTCAAGTGCAGATTGCCGCAGCCCTCGCAGCCGTTCCAGTAGCCCAAAGGAATTCTGCAGGTGTCAATATCTTAAATCTATATCCTGCCGCAAACGTAGGGGCTGACCTATCAACTTCGAATCTGTTTGTGGCATCGCCAATTATCCAGAACCGGGAGCAGGAGTTTGTCGTCAAGGTGGATCATCACTTTAATGAAAAAAACACGCTGTCAGGACATTTTGCTCTTTCCTACGGGGATCGACTCAGTCCTTATGATCTGTTGGCCCCGTTCACAAACTTACCCGGTTACGGGACAACGGTCATCACTCACGGACAAAACGGCGGGGGAACTTGGACACACGTCTTCAATACCCGCCTGGTGAATGAACTTCGTTTCGGGTACAACAAGGAACTCGGTTACTTTTCGCAGACAGATAAAACTGACGAAAACTTGGCTCTGGGGTTTCCGGATGTCTTGACGAAACCAATAGACTTAGGATTTCCTAATGTCAGCATTGCCGGGTTCGACGGAATCGGGCAGCCAACGAATACTCCCCAAAACCACCCGACTACCACATTGCACCTCGCCGACAACCTTGCCTGGAATCCGGCCTTCATGGGAGGCAGACATCAATTTAAGTTTGGTTTCGAGGTGCGTCCTTACTGGTACAACCTCCTATTCGATATCTTTGCGCGAGGTTACTGGGCATTCAACGGAGGTCCCACAGGAAATGCGTTAAATCCTACTCAGAATCCTCTTATCCAATTGCTACAGGGAACGCCAGATTTTGCTCTGGGCGTGAGTGGCAACTCCAACATGGTAATCACCACCCAATCATACGGAGGTTACATACAAGACGATTATCGAGTTTCATCCCATTTTACGCTTAATCTCGGCCTCCGCTACGAATACAACTCGCCGCCGGTGGAGATCAACAACAAATTCAGCGACCCTGATCTGACCCCGAACGCTCTCACATGTACGCCCAAGCCGAATTGTCAATTCATAGTTGCCGGTACACAAGGACTCTCTCGCGGAACCTATCCCCCCGATCGAACGGATTTCGCGCCGCGCGTGGGCTTTGCCTGGAGGCCTTTGGGGAATGACCGTTTCGTTCTTCGTTCGGGCTACGGGATCTTCTATGACCTCGTAATTCTTAATGCCAATCTCGAATCCGAATTGAACCCACCGTTTTTTTCGGTCGTAAACTACTCGAACAACAGCACTAACAGTTTAACGATTCAAAACATATTGAATCAGCCCGCCGGCGTAAGTCCGGCGCAACCCAGTTTTATGGCCCCAAATTTCAAAGATGCCTACATGCAGCAATGGAACCTGGATACCCAGTATGAGCTGAGACATGACTTGGTATTTGATGTCGCATACGTCGGATCGAAGGGCACACGTCTCATCATCGCGCGAGATATCAACCAGCCACAACCTGGCGGTACTCCACCGTACCCTGCGTTTGCCCCCATCACAATGAACAGTAGTGAGGGCGACAGTAGCTACAATGCGTTGCAAGTCCGTTCGGAGAAACGAGCGTCCCACGGCTTGGCATTTCTTGCCTCGTATACCTTTTCCAAGTCCTTGGATGATGCGTCGGGTTTGTTTGGTACCAGAGCTGAGCCTGGCTACCCGCAGAATTCGTTTGATCTTAGCGCGGACCGTGGCTTATCAAATTTTAACGTAAAGCATCGTTTCGTCTTCAGCTCCATTTATGAGTTGCCGTTCGGCACTCGTCAACGCTGGTTCGCTGCTCCCGGCATTGCCAACCGTATTCTTGGCAACTGGAAGTTTAGCGGAATTTTGACGCTAGAGTCGGGCCAGCCGTTCACAGTCAGCCGTAGCATCGATCAAAGTGGGACCGGAACTATCGCCTTGGGCAGCATAGATCGCCCAGACCTGGTGGGAAATCCGAATGTAGGGGGGCAAGTCGCTGCGAATCCGGGGTGCGTGGCTCCCGCGCAAGTGCACACTGTCGCGAACTGGTTCAATCCGTGTGCGTTTGCCGCGGCTCCGGGAAGATTCGGCGACGCGGGCCGAAACATTCTGATCGGCCCAAGCTTCAAAGATGTGGATTTTTCAGTTATCAGAGACATCCCGTTGGGGCGTGAAAGCCGTCTGTTGGAGTTCCGTGCTGAGTTCTTTAACCTTTTCAATCATCCCAACTTCGACCTGCCAAATAGCAATTTTGATACAGGCACGTTTAGCGCTTTGCAGTCGGCTAATGCATTCGGCGGCCGACCTCCTCGGCAAATTCAGCTGGCCCTCAAATTTATATTCTAATTCGAGGTCGCCTGTTGGAAGCAAGCTTCCATTTCGGAACGTGCGCATGAATGTCAAGGGCGCCTTCTGCGAGCACATTATTGCTTACAAGGCGGCGACCGCTCTCATCCACCGCACAATGCCGCAGCGACCCGTGTTCGGCCAGACTGGGGTCCTGCGGATAATCGATAATCGAATCCTAACCACGATCACGAATGGGGATTTTTGCCCTGTGCGGAATATCCGAGCTGATTTCTATTTCTGAAGGCCGACCTTGCTGTGCTGGCGCCCGTAAGCGAAGTAGAGGATGAGACCAATCAGCATCCAAACGATCAATCGCAGCCAGGTTGCTAACGGTAGCCCCAACATTAGGTATAAGCAAGAAGTCATACCCAGAATGGGAACGATCGGAATCCACGGCGTTTTGAATGGACGGACGAGATTGGGACGTGTGTAGCGCATCACCCAAACGCCCCCGCAGACCAATACGAAGGCCAAGAGCGTGCCGATGCTCACCATTTCAGCCAGCACATCGATCGGAAGCAGGCCGCCGCTAATTCCCACTACAGTTCCGGTGACGGCAGTCGTGACGTAGGGTGTTCGGAATCGCGGATGGACTTTGGAGAGCCACTCTGGCAACAGCCCATCTCCTGCCATCGCCCAAAAGACGCGTGACTGACCTAACATCATAACGAGGATGACGGAAGTCAAGCCCGCGATCGCTCCAATCTTAATCACAGGTCTGAGCCAAAAGATCTTTGTGGCATCAATTCCCACCGCAATTGGGTCAGGAACATTGAGATTCGCGTAGGGCACAATCCCTGTCAGAACTCCCGCCACAAGTAGATAGAGCAAAGTACAGATAATTAGGCTCCCGATGATACCAACCGGCATATCCCGCTGCGGGTTGTGCGCTTCTTGTGCAGCCGTGGAGACGGCGTCAAAGCCAATGTAGGCGACAAAGACCACCGCGGCTCCGCGCAATACCCCGCTCCATCCATACTGGCCAAAATGGCCAGAGTTCGGCGGAATGAAAGGGTGCCAATTGGCGCGATGGATAAATGCAGCTCCCGCCAGAATGAATGTAACGATGACTCCGATTTTGATGAATACGACTGCGGTGTTCACGTTTGCAGATTCACGGATTCCGACAATCAGTAAAACTGTGACTAGCGCGACGATCAGCGCCGCAGGCAGATTCATCGCGGCGCCCGTGGCGACCCACCCTTGGCTTACTGCGTCGAAGACGTACGGAGCTGAAGATAGGCGAGCAGGTAGATGAATTCCAAAATCCCTTAAGAAACTCATCACATATCCGGACCACCCTACCGAAACAGTCGCGGAGGCAAGGGAATACTCGAGGACCAAGTCCCAGCCGATGATCCAGGCCAAGAACTCCCCCAAAGTTGCGTATGTGAACGTATAGGCGCTTCCAGCGATCGGGATCATGGCCGCCATCTCAGAATAGCAAAGAGCTGCACATCCACACGCAACGGCGGCAAAGACGAAGGAAAGGAGGATGCCCGGGCCAGCGTAACTCGCTGCGGCCTGTCCCGTCAGTACGAATATGCCTACACCAACGATGGCACCCACGCCGAGCATCACCAGATCGACCGCTGTCAAGGAGCGCTTCAGGCGGTGCTTATCATCCACCGCATTTTTCAGGAAATCATCCACAGGTTTCGTTGCAAAAAGTCCACCTGCCATAGGGTTTCTCCATTCTTGAGCGCTGCTCCGTCGAAAGGTATGGAGCATCTGGAACAAAGCGCAAAGTTCGCAATTGCAGCTCTGCCTTCAAGCAACTTCCAGGAGGACAGTCGACGACCATATTGCGGAGAGTACGCCGGGGATAAAGCTAAGTCTCGCCGGGCCGCAGGTAATGCCACTGGGTGGCCTCCTCATAAGCGTGAGCGAGTTGCAGGACAGTGATTTCGTCAAATGCGCGGCCGATGATTTGAATGCCGATCGGCAGTCCTGTTCGCGTGAAACCGCAGGGCACCGTAATTGCTGGCAGCCCGGTAACGTTCTGCGGTCGATTTAGTCGGATTAGCGCCGAGCGAACCGGTTCGCGGTGAGAGTTTATCTCTACAAACTTTTCATCTGTTCGAGGCGCGGGAATTGGGACCGTTGGAACGAGAATGGCATCTACGCTGACAAAAGCTTTGCTGAAATCGTTCCTTAATAGTCTTCGCATTTCAAATGCCTTTAGGTATTCAGTGGCCAGGACCTTTGCACCCTTCTCCAACCTCTCGCGCACATCTTGGCCGTACTCTTCAGCTAGAGCAGGGTAATAGCCCGACAGCTGGTGATAACTGGCCGCTTCGGCAAACGCAGCCTGCGCGCTCGGTTCCGACGACTCGGCCAAATGTGGAATCGAGACCTCGTGCAAAATCGCGCCTAGTCTCTGGAAGCATTGCGCTGCAGCCTCGACTGCACTTCGGACCTCTTCGTCCAGATCTTCAAAATAGTATTGCTTCGGCAAGCCCAAACAAGGGTGGCCCAATCGCTTCTTAAAGCTCTGAGGGTAATTGGGAACAGGTTTCCGAATAGAAGCTTCATCGAGTGAGTCATAGCCGGCAATAATCCGGAGAATGATGGCGATGTCCGCGACCCTCCGCGCAATCGGGCCGACGTGGTCGAAACTTGCCGCCAACGGCACAACACCGTAACGACTCACCCTGCCGAAAGTGGGTTTCAGCCCTACGACGCCGCAGAGTGCCGAGGGGATCCGAATGGAGCCCCCTGTATCTGTCCCTAACGAGGCAAAGGCCATGCAAGCTGCGACGGCTGCCGCCGATCCGCCACTGGAACCCCCGGGGGTTCTCTGCGTGTCCCAGGGATTCAGCGTTCGACCGAAATGGACGTTGTTCGTCGTCGCACCATATGCAAATTCGCTCAGGTTTGTTTTGCCGATCAGGATTGCTCCCGCGGAACGCAGCCGGTGCACCACAGAGGCGTCCTCTGTAGGAATGAAGTCCTTCAGGATCTTTGATCCAGCCGTTGTAGGAATGCCAGTCGTTAGGATGTTGTCTTTGAGTGCGATCGGGATTCCGTGTAGCGGGCCGCGATATCGACCATGCACGATTTCGTACTCCGCCTTCTGAGCACTCTTGCGAACCTCCTCTGGATTGACATACACATAGGCATTAAGTCGGCCGTTCAAGTCCTGGATGCGATCGAGCACATCGTTGATAACCTCCGGGGGAGACACCTTCTTCCGTTCAAGGAGTCGGGCCACCTCATTTATCGAAAGAAATGCTAACCTTTTGTTTGTCAGCATCAGACCGAATTAGACTCAATCCTCTGCCGAAGATTTCTAGTTCTGCTGCTACTGCCGGCTGGCTAAAGGACTGAGGCCTCTTCTCTCCTAATGTGCCGCGAGATTCCTTTTATCAACGAGAACTTCGCCGCCCTTCATCACCCACCGGACGTTGTGCACGGCCACGCCGATGTCCGCCAGAGGGTCACCTTGCACTGCCACCAGGTCTGCATAGTGTCCCGGCGTCACCTCCCCTAGGTCTTTCTCCATTCCTAGCGCGGCGGCGCCGTTCACCGTGGCGGCGGCAATCGCCTGCTCCGGCGTCATTCCCGATTTAACCAGATAGGTGAGCTCTTCCGTGTTGTGACCGAATAGTTCGTAAACTGCATCGGATCCCATCGCAATACGCACCCCGGCCTTGATCGCCCGCCGAACCGTCTGTTCGACCGCCTCTTGATACGCAAGGATCTTCTGGTTGTCAGTCTCGGGCCAGCCGAACTCCTTGTAATTCTCCATGTACCAGACGTTGTGATAGACGGTCGGAACGTAAACGATCTTCTTCCGAACCATCTCGGCGAATGTGGCGTCATCAATATCTATTGCATGCTCAAGCGTATCTCCGCCCGCTTTGACCGCATCGCGGGCTCCCTCGGGTCCGTAGCTGTGAATTGCAATGCGCTTCCCCATCGTGTGAGTTGTCTCGACTGCCGCCTGCATCTCTTCCAGCGTGAAGGTCTGGTGTGTCTCCACGTTGTTAAACCCGCCAGTGGATCCAAACATCTTGATTAAGTCCACCCCGGCATCAATTTCCTGTCTCACTAGTCGAATAACTTCAGGCACGCCGGAGGCTTGGTTTTGCAATGGGATTACCCATGGGAAGACTTCCCCATAACGTGGTACCGGACCGCCAGCGAACATAGCTGGCCCGGCAACAAACATTCGGGGCCCCACCATTGCGCCTCGATTGATCAGGTTGCGCATGGCGATATCGCTGTAATTTCTGGCCGCCAAGTCGCGGACCGTTGTCACACCAATCTCCATGCACTTGCGGGCGTTCTCTTGCGCGAGAAATACCAATTCCTGTGGCAACATCCTCGCGACTTCCGCGTTCGGATTCTTTAGAGAGTCTTTGTCGCGCCAGTACGTCATGTGCGTGTGCACATCGATCATTCCGGGCATTCCCGTATATGCGGATAAATCGATCACTTGCACACCATTCGGCAGCTCAGATGCGGCATTGCCAACGCTGGCGATGCGATCGCCCTTCACAACGACCACCGCATTCGTCATGACTCTGCCCGTACCGTCAACCAGTTTGCCGAATCGAATCGCCTTGACAGCTTGAGCGCTCGACTGAGCGCTTAACGGAGAGACTGCCCAACAGTTGATCATCAAAATCAGCAGCGCCTTAGACCAACGCATAGACAACTTCCTCCTTGGAATTGCTTCGTGGACACTCTTAAAGTGCCCGACCAAACAGCACTGCACTCTTTCTCCAAAATTTGAAGAATGTCCGATTCGCATTGGTCCTTTCCCATGAAGAAGATGTGTGCAAGGCATAGTTCAGAGACCACTCAAAAGCAGCCCTCACAATCATCCTCTCTGTTATGCTGGAACCACCGAAAAGACGGGCTGTTCAATAACAAAGAATGGGAACCGGTGTCTTGAATTCAGTTAACACTTGGACAAACCAAACATTCAGCATCAATGAATCGAACTAAGTCACCAACTCTCCATTTCGTTTAGTCAAGCGTTTCTAGCGCTCGCTTGCTAAGGATGCAGGCAAGCCTACCAGCGGGATATCTTTATCGTGAACGACCTGGTTAAAAGCAGGAATGTCCGTCTTTAGGACGGCGTCCCACTCTCTCAACTGCTGCGTCAGCTGTTGATCCAAATAGTCAAAAACCTTGTACGTTTGCTCCGTGGGAGCTGCATCGGCTTGCTCCACATACTCATGCAGCGCAATGAACATGTCATTCAATCTCCCGCCATAATTGAACGAATCTTTCTCGGCGGTCTTGTGTACTTGGAAAAGCGCGTCCTCAACGACGCCCATCTTCTGATCCAGATTCTTGGCGGCAGCGACAATCGCATCTGACCCAGGCGCACCAGAAATGCGTTCGATCAAAGAAAGGAGTTCCTTGTGGATGTACCGGACATAATTCACAGTTTCATGGGCCTGCGAGATGCGGTCGCTGATCTTCATGGCAAGATCAAACTGCCGTTGCAGGTCGGCCTGTGAGGTCGTGACTGTTGGATCGATTTTCACTTGCAGCGGCACACTCAGTGTTTTCCATTGCGTGGAGAGCTTCACTGTGTAAGCGCCGGGAAGCACTGTGGTGCCATGCAGGTGCGAGCCCTCCATGTACATAGCTCCGGCGACCCCCGCTGGTGGGTCGAGGCGCAGGTCCCAAACAAAACGGTTCATTCCTGAGTCCGCAGACAGGTGCACTGCTTCTTCAGGTGATACAGGGTGGTCACTGGGACCCGATGAAGATCGCGGTGCACTGGCAAACTTTCGGATGAGACCGCCTTTCGCATCGAGAATCTCCAGTGTGATTTTGTCATTTGGAGCAGTCTTCAGGATGTAATCGATGACGGCACCATTTGGAGGATTGGTCCCGGCCCGGTTTGCAACATTTTCAGCATCCTCTCTTTCGTCATGCACACGAAAGGCAACACTCGGCCGCAGGAGAACCACATCTTCGCTTGCCATCCGAGCATTGATCTGGCGAAGCGGTGAAATATCATCAAGAATCCAAAAGGACCGTCCGTGCGTCGCGACGACCAAGTCATTGTTCTTAACGATTAGGTCATTAATGGGAGCGGCGGGTAGGTTCAATTGCAGCGGCTGCCAATTCATGCCGTTATTGAATGACACGAAGACACCCAATTCCGTTCCCGCAAACAGCAGGCCTTTGCGCTCCGGATCTTCTCGCACGGCGTGAACGTAAGCGTGGTCCGGAAGGCCATCGGTAATGGGAGTCCAATTCCTTCCGAAATCGTTCGTCCGGTATACGTACGGACGAAAATCGTCCAATAAATGCCGATCGATGGTTGCGTAGGCAACTTCCGGTGCATGAGGAGAAGCCTCGATCAAATCTACACGTCCCCACTCCAACGCGTCTTTCGGCGTCACGTCGGCCCAATTCTGACCTCCGTCCCTGGTGATATGAATTAACCCGTCATCGCTGCCCACCCAGATGAGATCCTTCTGTTTGGGTGATTCCGCAATCGTGAAGATCGTGTCGTAATATTCGGTGCCCGCATCGTCCTTGGTCACTGGCCCACCTGAAGACCCTTGCTTGCCCTTGTCGTTGCGCGTCAAGTCCGGGCTGATTGCTTTCCAACTCAATCCGCCGTTGGTGCTCTTAAATAGCACCTCGGCACCGTTATAAATCGTGTTCGCATCATGGAGAGAAAACACCGTGGGGGATGTCCAATTGAAACGATGCTGTACTTGCGAAGCGTGCAGGCCGTCCATGAATTGCGGCCAAGGCGAGATCATCTGCGCTTGGCCAGTGTGATGATTGAATCGCGTCAATGTCCCCGCATAAGCTCCGGCGATGACAATATCGGGGTCGTGCGGGTCCGGCGCAATGTAACCGCTTTCACCGCCTCCCACGGCGTACCAATCGGACCGATCAATTGCGCCATGGTCGGTTCGAGAGGCGATCGCCACGGTACTGTTGTCCTGTTGCGCGCCGTAAATGTAATATGGGGAGCGATTGTCCGCTATGACGTGATAAAACTGGGCTGTCGGTTGGTTGTCCTCAGAGCTCCAGCTCATCCCTCCGTCTACGCTCACAGTGGCTCCTCCGTCGTTCCCATTGATCATCCGCTTCGGATTATTGGGGTCTATCCACAGAGCGTGGTGATCACCGTGCGGCGCCTTCATCGCGGTGAAGGTATGCCCCCCGTCAATCGAACGGAGCATCCGATAGGCAAGCGAATACACCAGATCAGGATTCTTTGGATCCGCGAAGATGTGCGAGAAGTACCACGGGCGCTGGCTCAGATTGTGGTCGCCATTCACCAACGTCCAATTCGCGCCGCCGTCGTCAGACCGGTACATTCCGCCCTTCTCACTCGCCTCAATGAGCGCATAGATGCGATTTGGATCGGCCGAAACGGCTATGCCAATCCGGCCTAACACACCTTCGGGCAGCCCGTGTCCCTCCAAGTGAGTCCATGCGTTTCCACCGTCTGTGGACTTGTAAACTCCACTTCCGGGGCCTCCGGCATTCAGTATCCATGGAGCGCGATATTCCTGATACAGGGCCGCATAGAGCACCTGCGAATTTGTGGGATCGAAAACTAAGTCCACAGCCCCGGTCTTGTCGTCCTTGTAAAGGACCTTATTCCATGTTTTCCCACCGTTATCAGAACGAAACACACCCCGCTCGGTATTTGGACCCGAGGCATGCCCGACTGCAGCTACAAAAACGATGTTGGAATTATGGGGGTCCACCAGCACTTTTGAAATGTGCTGCGTGTCTTCCAGACCGATGCGCTTCCAGCTTTCTCCACCATCCGTGGACTTATACATCCCATTGCCAAAGGTGATGTTGTTGCGCAGGCACGGTTCACCGGTTCCGACGTAAATCACGTTGTGATCTGATGGCGCAATTCCAATCGCGCCGATGGAGAGACTCGACTCATGGTCAAAGATCGGCCTCCACGTTGTCCCGCCATCGCTCGTCTTCCACAGTCCGCCGGCGACAGCGCCGAAGTAATATAGATTCGGATCCTCTGTCAGACCGGCCACGGCTTCGACCCGGCCGCCACGAAAGGGTCCAACCTGCCGCCACTTCATCCCTTGAAACAGAGCTTTATCGACTGCCTGTGCGAAAGCAATGTTTGGTACAAACGACCACGCAAGGATAAAAGCAACAATCAGGATTCGTTTGCTCCTAATCGGGACCATAGAGAGCCTCCGTTATGCTAGAAGACTGCCGCCGAGCCGCTACCCGTATCCTGAGAAGGGCTGGCTTCGTCCTAATTTGTCTCCGGAAGAAACCGTGCTCTTGGGGAATCAGAGCCAATTCCAGCCGCAACTGTTCAACAAGTTGCACATGTTCTGGTCAGCATGGAGGGAATGTCTAGAATCTACGAAGCACTTGAATGGCGTTAGCTTCTGAAGCGAACTTGACGGAAATGGCGGGGAGACATGCCGGTGTATTGCTTCAGGGTCCTGCACAGGTGGCTCTGGTCCGAGAATCCCGAACGCAAAGCAATTTCGACAATGGGTGTATCCGAATTCAAAAGTTCGCGACAGGCCGCCTCTATCCGTAGCTTCCGCAAGTAACCCCCGACGCTACAGAGATATCGCTTGCGGAACGCTCGTGCCAAATGCACCGGATGAACTCGTACGCAACCGGCCAGTTCGCCCAACGTGAGCGGCTCCTGAAACCTCGCATGGAGGATCTCCGTTATACTTTCAAGCCAATCACACCCCCGTGACTTTAACTCCGTTTCACGCTGCCGAAACACTTCAGCCAACAGTTCCATCGTCAACCCCTCAATCGCAAGAGCTGACGACGGATCAAAGCTGGAGACTTCTTTATGAAGCCTCAGCCCAAGTTGCATTGCATAGGAACTCCGGAAGAGCGTCCGGTTGTCCATGCTGACGCCATCACACTCACACAATCGCGTGACCAAAGAAGGGAAAAGCTGAAGGTTCAAGACGTGCCCGCCGCTCCGATGAAAACGGTTGGAATGGCATTCCCCGGCGGTATGAAGTATCGTCTGCCCAGTCTCACAATCCCAAACCGTTGGACCACACTGTTCGGTGTAGGAGCCTCGCAACACAATTGAGATGTAGGTCTGTTCGTGAGAGTGCTTTGGAATGTGTTGATTGGACCGATAAAGACTTTCAAAAACGGCAAACCCCTCGAACTGACGACGCTGCAACTCACGCCCCGAGAACGCAACCGAATTGATAGTCATGACCGCACACTCAGCCTTGAGATGCGATTTTATTTAGCACCAATCCCAACTCACAGTCAACGACTTCAGCGATTTAAAGAACTAATCCATTCAATTCGAGCCTTCACCCGGACAACTTAATTTAAGCATAATTTCATTCTTGGTTCTTTATCCCCTTTTCAATACCGAGAATATTGACCATACCTATGCCACGCGAGATCTGTTCCTTTATGTCTGATTCTTTGCGGGAGACCGCCACGACCTTTGCGAGGGTCTCTTCAACCTCCGAAGCAGAGATAGCCAAGATTCCATTAATGTCAGCGATCACCACGTCACCCGGACGAACGACGATTGAGCCGCAGCGAACAGGAACATTACGTTCTCCGGGCCTCTCCTTGCGTGCCCGCCGTGCATTAGTGCAGCGTGAGAAGACTGGATAACCGAGTGCGGCAAACTCAGCAACGTCACGTACTGCTCCGTCGACAATAGTTCCCGCGACCCCCTTCGATAGCGCTTCATGTGACAGCAGCTCGCCCCAAACGGCGGTGTTGTCACCGGGAGAACAGGAAATTACCAGAACATCGAGTTCCTGGGCTTCCTCTAGAATATGTAAGACAGCGAGGTTGTCATCCGGTTCGCAGAGGGCAGTCCGCGCGTTTCCGCAGATCCTAAACAATGGGTCAATCGGCCGAATTCTCGATTCCACGGGGTGGGACAAACCTAGTGCATCAGAAATCTGGCATACGCTGAATCCACGAAGTTGCTCCAGAAGCTCACTCTTGCCGCTTTTCATCGCTTTAGCCGTGCCCAATCCTCTTTCGGCGTTAATGTGCCGCCGAGTCCGTCTTGTTCACCAAAACTTCGCCGCCCTTCATCACCCACCGGACGTTGTGCACGGCCACGCCGATGTCCGCCAGAGGGTCACCTTGCACTGCCACCAGGTCTGCATAGTGTCCCGGCGTCACCTCCCCTAGGTCTTTCTCCATTCCTAGCGCGGCGGCGCCGTTCACCGTGGCGGCGGCAATCGCCTGCTCCGGCGTCATTCCCGATTTAACCAGATAGGTGAGCTCTTCCGTGTTGTGACCGAATAGTTCGTAAACTGCATCGGATCCCATTGCGATACGCACCCCGGCCTTGATCGCCCGCCGCGTGGTCACTTCGGAGGCATGTTCATACGCCAGAATTTTCTGGTTATCGCTCTCGGGCCAGCCGAACTCCTTGTAATTTTCGATGTACCACATGTTGTGATAGACGGTCGGAACGTAAACGATCTTCTTGCGAACCATCTCGGCGAATGTCGCGTCATCAATATCGATTGCGTGCTCAAGCGTATCTCCGCCCGCTTTGACCGCATCGCGGGCTCCCTCGGGCCCATAACTGTGAATTGCAATGCGCTTCCCCATCGTGTGAGTTGTCTCGACTGCCGCCTGCATCTCTTCGAGCGTGAAAGTCTGGTACGTTTCGACGTCGTTAAATCCGCCGGTCGACCCAAACATCTTGATTAAATCGGCTCCGGCCCCAAGTTCTTGCCGCACCAAACGAATCACCTCCGGCACGCCCGAGGCTTCCCCTTGATTCGGGACAACCCATGGGAACACTTCTCCATAACGCGGGACCGGACCACCAGCAGACATTGCCGGTCCGGCAACGAACATCCGGGGCCCGACCATCGCACCACGGTTGATCAAGTTCCTCATCGCCAGGTCGCTGTAATTGCCCGCCGCCAGGTCACGGACGGTCGTCACACCAATCTCAATGCACTTGCGGGCGTTCTCTTGCGCGAGAAATACCAACTCTTGCGGTAGCATACTTGCGACTTCCGCGTTCGGATTCGTTCGAGGGTTCTTGTCCCACCAATAAGTCATATGCGTGTGAGCGTCGATCATTCCCGGCATTCCCGTGTACGAGGAAAGATTGATTAATTGTGCGCCACTCGGAATTTGAGAATCTCCGCTCACAACTTTCTGGATGCGTTCGCCCTGTACGATGACAATTGCGTTGGTCAGAACTTTGCCAGTCCCGTCGATCAATTTTCCGAATCGGATAGCTTTGACACCCTGAGTGTTCGTTTGGCAGAATGCGGCACAATTGGTGAAGCACAACGCTAACACCGACGCCAGCACTTTCGATATTCGCATATCACTCCTTAGGCGCTCGTTCGCGCATCAACTGGACTCTAAATGCTCTCCTGACAAGATCTTGCGCTTTCATCCTATAACGTAAGATTTACAGCCCACTATTGGACGGACGACACCCACAGCTCGTGTCAAGTCCTCTACCATCCAGATCACAGCAAGCAAAGTCCAAGGCCCCGATGGAAGTCGGTACCGCACCAATCTCCTGTGCTCCAGGTATCTGGTGCTCAAGCAAGATGCCCGGGGTGGCCTTCCCCTGTACACCCACGTTGTGAAGGTTTCTTGAATCCGATTAGCAATTGGACCGGCTTAACCCCTCGAATTCTCTTCGCCGTGTCTATGGCTAGGTTCAACAGCGGCTACCTCACCCCAAACCGTGTCAAAGCCAATGGCCAGGAATGGTCCTGGCCTTATTGGCGAGCTATATGGCGCTCTCGGGCGGCTGTCAGAGGGTAATTTATGGCCAGATTAGATGAGGGGGTAGAAACCCACTTTGGCCAAGTTACGAGGAAGCAGGAACTGGGGGCCAATCGCTCTCGGTGCGTGTTTTGCATGGTGCCAGCGGCTGTGAGGATTTAATCGCTGAAACTGCAGATCAACGGGAACCGAGATGGCTTGCTTTCCTTGGTGAGGTAATACACACGGAGTTCTTTGAAACCGTCAGAACAGAAATTTCGAACTAGCCCTTTCTGCTTCAAGCCTTGGAAAAACATTGAGCGATTCCCCGCGGTCTTGTAGGCATCCGAGGTCATTACCAAAGACAGGGCCTCGTTGTTGCCGCCCGACGCGAAGACCAAAGCACCCTTATCGAAGCTTCGGAAATCGGATTGTAAACTCGCAGCCAGATCGGCTCGATCTTGCGCCGTATTAGGGCAACGCAGGGCGAAGTCGTGGAGGCTGCCGAAAACACCAGACTCAGTGAGCGAGACTGTCTTGAATCCCTCTTTACAAAGCAGGTCTTGCCATTGTGCGCGCAATTCTCTCATCACGGTCGTACGGCTGCCACTCTCCTTGAAAAGATCCGAAGACAGAAGGAGCGTATCGTTGTTCAGACCGGCAGCAATGACACTGATTTCGAGATCCTCTTTTCGAAAACCCTCTCCCAATTGATGCGCCATCGCTTGGCGCTCTTCCGCTGTAAATGTCTGGGCTCGCTTTGGGGCAACTTCAGCAGATTTCTGAGGCGCCTGTTGATGTTCGTCGAAACTTGGTCCGGGGCTAGATTCCACGGTCGAACTGCTGGAGTTTTTCCCTGTTGCGGCCACGGGAGTGGCTTGTCGTCTGCTGCTTTGCGTCAACATTGGGATGTGCCACAAGACCGCTACAGAAATGAGTATTGCTAATGACCAAACCGGATGTGATCTGACGAATCGGCCTAGCCCGTACCCGATCTTCGCTGACCAGCCTTCGGTCCCAGTGGACAGCGTGGCTCACCTCAATCGAATCCAAAACGGTGGGAGGTGTAGTATCCGATTTTGGGATATTCAAGGGCGGTGAACTAAAACCACAGGACTTCTGATTGGGGGAAGTCCTGAAGAACAGGGAATACGTCCGACAGTACAAATTGTTTCTCCAGCACCTCAAGGAGGCTCGTCGAGACGCTGGTTTAACGCAGGTGGAAGTCTCGTTCCGTTTAGGCCGCCCACAGTCGTTTATTTCAAAATGCGAGTCGGGCGAACGAAGGCTGGACTTCGTGGAATTGCAATACCTCGCCAAAATCTATCGCAAACCTCTTCTTTGAAACCTTGTAAATATGGATTCTTGGGGAGATCTGAGGACCACTGCTGAACTTGGGTTCGAAAATTCAACCAGTTGCCGAATTGCAGTACTTTTGCAGTAGCTCCTTGTTCAGAACGGATCAAAACCCGGCAAAACGGTTCAACCAACAATTCTTGTAAGCGGTAAACGAATCATGTAGAGTCCGAAGTTTTCCAATCCATTCAGAAAAGGGGAGTGTTCTCCGGAACCAGAGGTCGGGCGTTCGAATCGCCCCAGGCGCGCCACTTCCATCGATTTAATTCATTTAATCCATTCGTGCGCGAGGCTTGCACAGGCGGGGAGAACTACTGCCTTGACACAACGGCGGTTGAGAAGTAACTTGCCTCAATGTTTTTTTTGGCTGGGGTTTGGGTGTGCCGTTGTTATCCGTTCCTGGGAGAATTTGTACGGCACGCTTCTTTGCTTCGGCCAGCGTCGTTCCGGCGAGCGCTGAGTTCACTGGGTCAGGGGAGCTGCGAGCTGCGCATCGCGGCTGATATCTTAGAAAAAGTTTGGGGGGTGTGGTGATGGGTAAGAGACTCTTTTTTCTGGCAATGGCGTGTGCGGCGGCGCTTTGCGTGTCTCCGGTTCTGTATGGGCAGGCGACCGGCAGCTTCTCTGGCACCGTTTCCGACAAATCGGGATCCGTCATCACCGGCGCCACAGTCCGGGTGACCTCGGAGGGCACGGGCTTATCGCGCGAGGCGAAGACGGACGATTCCGGCCACTATTTGATCCCCTTGCTCCCGGCGGCAGTCTTCACCATCCACGTAGAATTCCAAGGTTTTCAGGCCATCGAGCAAAAAGAGATCCGGCTGCAGGTAGACGAACGGCGCGAACTGGATTTCACACTTACACCGGCCGCCGTCGCGACATCGGTTGAAGTGCTGGCCACGGAAGTTGCAGTTGAAACAGCCAGTCCTTCGCTCGGACAAGTCATAACCTCGCAGGAGGTTGCGCAACTTCCATTGAACGGGCGCGATTTCGTGCAGCTCGCCACGCTCACTTCCGGCGCTACCGCGGAAACCAATCCCAACAGTTTTTTCACCGGTGGCGCGGACAGCGAAGTGGCTGCGCGCGGCTCCTTCTCTCTCTCGGTTGGCGGCTCCCGTCCCAATAGCACCGATTGGCTTCTCGACGGCGTGGACAACAACGAATTGACGGCCGGAGGTATCGGAACGTTTTCGTCCATTGATGACATTCAGGAATTTAAAGTTTTGACGTACAACTACTCCGCGCAATATGGCACCCGCGCCGGTCCTACCGTGCTGGTCACTACCAAGTCCGGCTCCAACGACTTCCACGGCTCGCTCTTCGAGTTTCTCCGCAACACCTCTCTGGATGCCAAGAGCTTCTTTGCCACTTCGCCGGAAAAATTCAATCTCAACCAATTTGGCGGTTCCATCGGTGGACCTATTAGAAAGAACAAGACTTTCTTCTTCGTTGATGGCGAGCAAAAGGATCAGCTCCACGCCATCACTTTCCCTGGCTTGGTCCCGAGCGCGGCGATGCATACCAGCGCCGCGCAGCCTTACGCCGATTTCAGTGCCGATGCCTTCGGCAATCCGGTTTCCCCTACTTCAATCACCAATCCCTATACGGGCGGTACCCCTTTCCAGTGCTCAGGTACCGTGGCCAACCCCGGTCCGCCCACCGCCGTCAATCCGAACGGTAGCCAGGTTGCCGGAGTACCCTGCGCCAAAATACCGGCCGCTTTAGTTAACCCGCTCGGTGCGGCGTTGATTAATTTGTATCCCCTGCCGAATGCCATTAATGCCGCCAATACCACCAAAGGCATCAACTTCATCAACGAGCCTATACGCAGCCTGTATGAAACGAAGATGGACGTCCGACTGGATCACACCTTCTCCAGCGCCGACAATGTTTTCACTCGCTTCAGCTATGACCAAGCCGTTTCCTATGTCCCGGGCGGCGGCGGGCCCGGCTCCTTCGCCGAAGCTAGCGCTTTCGGCAGCAATCAAGGAATCGTCAACCATGCACGGAGCATCGCCATCGGGGAGACCCACGTTTTTACCCCCACCACAGTCAATCAATTCAGTTTCGGCTACAACCGCATCTTCAACTACATCAATTCGCAGGGTACTGGCAGCTGCGCTTCCGCCAACCTCGCTGGCATCGGCATTCCCTTCGCCAATTTGGGCTGCACGGGCACCCCTGGCAGCGAGACATGCACGAAGGGCGCCTATAGCTGCGGCTTGGTCTCGGTTTTGCTTGTCGACGGCAATTTCTCCCTGGGCGACCGCGGGTTCACCCCGTTTCAAGGCGGCACCGATATCTTTTCTTATACCGATTCACTCGACTTGATTCGCGGCAAGCACGACCTGCATGTCGGAATTGACGTCCGCGCCAACCAGATGAACGTCGGCACGGAAGCCTTCCAGGATGGCTTCTGGATTCCCCTCGGCCTCTTCTCCGGTAAACCCCTCGCCGATATTACTCTCGGCTATACCAACATTTCGGAACACGATCAGACTTTTAACGGCCCGGTCACCGGCCGCCGCTGGAAAATCTATCGCCCCTACGTCCAGGACGATTGGCGCATCACAAAAGATCTGACGCTCAATATCGGTTTAGCGTGGGATCTTGCTACCCCCATTACCGAATCCGCCGGTCGTCAGGCAGACTTCATTCCTCCCGCCATCGCCACTGGCTCTTTTGCCAGCACTGGCGAGCTGCTGGTCTCGAATCAGAATGGTATCGGCAACGCCGCCGGCATCCACATGCAGTGGACAGCTCTCGAACCCCGCATCGGCGCCGCCTACAAAGTTCTTGGCAGCGACAAGACCGTAGTCCGTGGCGGGTTCTCTATCTACCACGATTCCGTCTGGAGCCAGGGCGCTCAGGGCCTTTGGCAGAATCCTCCCTTTTTCGCCGAGGGTGATATCTTCCAGTTCGGAGGGTGCCCGGCTGCTACCCCATCCGGTGGCACCCCCGCCTGCTCCACAGGCTCGGGCGGCGTTACCAGTATCTCCAACGGATTCATAAATTTTGGCAACACTCCACCGACCCTCTCCACTTTCACTGGAACACTCTATTACGAACCCCGGGACTTCAGCCACGGACAGGTACTGCAGTACAACGCCAACATCGAGCGTCAATTGCCTGGCAATGTCGTTCTCACTGTTGGTTATGCCGGCTCCCACGGCAACCACATCTTGCTATCTGGCAATGCCCTGAACACCAGCGGCCCCGCGGGCTGCGTTGGAGGAAGCTATACCCTCGGTTGTGCCGCCGGCGGCGCACCCTACGTTTCGCCCTTCAACACTCCAAATGGCAACGCCATTCTGGAATTTGGCGATCTCGGCAAGACCACTTACAACTCCCTGCAAATCAAGGCTGAGACCAAGTCCTCCAGGCACGGCCTCTACGCGCTCGTCGCCTACACCTATTCCCATACCTACGATAACGGTCTATCGGATGGCTTGGGCTCCGAATTGAGCGCCCCCTACTTCCCGCTGCCCAATTGGCAAAAGCTCGATTGGGCGCCTTCCCAGATCGACCTCCACAATAATTTCACCGCTAGCGTCATCTATGACTTGCCCTTCGGTCGAGGCAAGAAGTTCGGAAGCGATTGGAGCAACTTGACAGAGTCGCTTCTCGGCGGCTGGCAGGTCACCCTCATTGAAAGAATTACCTCCGGTTTCGCCGTTCCGTTGATCGACAACAACAATACCTCCGGCGTCTCCTTCAATACCGGTGGCAACGGCAACGCTTTCGAGCGTCCTGACCAGGTTCCCGGATGCAACCCCTATGCCAACCACACCGAGACCCATTACTTTAACGTGGCTTGTTTTCCTCAGCCCTTGGCTGGCGAACTCGGAAACGCCAACCGCGTGCCTGTATACGGTCCGGACTTTGTCAACACCGACTTCTCCGTCATCAAACAGTTCAAGCTGCCATGGGAAAACATGGGCCTGAACTTCCGAACCGAATTCTTCAACCTCTTCAACCACGCTCAGTTCGGACAGCCGGTTAGTGACAGCAGCAACCCATTCTTCGGCGACGCCCAGTCCACCGTCAACAACCCGCGCCTCATCCAATTCGGCCTGAAGCTCACCTTCTAGACCGTGAGCGCAGACAGACACATTCTGCCTGAAATAAGGCGGCCCACCGAAGTCTTGGTGGGCCGGTCTTTTTTTCTTGGTTGCTTCCCCCGCTGACTGCTGCTTTGCGAGACATAGATGAAAATAAGAAGGCCGATTTTTGCTTTGTTCCTTTTGTTGGCGGCAGGCTCTCCCGGATGGGGCCAGGCGCGCCGCAAAGTGATCATCAACGAGGACTGTGCGGGGCCCGGCGGCAGCGATTTGCAGACGATATTGCTGATGATTCAATCTCCGCAGGTGGAAGTGCTGGGAATCACGGTGGTGAGCGGAAATCAGTGGCGCGATGAAGAGGTCGCGCACACGTTGCGCCTGCTGGAGATTATCGGGCGCACGGACATTCCTGTGGTGCCGGGAGCGGCGTTTCCGCTGGTGCGCGATCGTGAAGAGGCGCAGCTGTGGCAAGAGCGTTACGGAAAAGTGTCGTACACCGGAGCTTGGGATCCGCGATGGTGGCACGAGCCGTTCATACTGCCGCAGCTCCCGGAAGGCCAGCCAACGACGAAGCCTACTTCGGAAGACGCTGCTCATTTTCTGATTCGCATGGTGCACAAATATCCGCACGAGGTCACCGTTTACGAGGGCGGGCCGATGACCAATCTTGCGCTGGCGATTTCGCTGGATCCCCAGTTCCCGGATTTGGCGCAGGAGCTGGTGTTCATGGGCGGCAGCTTGAATCCGGCGACGGACAATCCAGAATTCGTGAACAATCCGCGCCACGAGTTTAATTTTTGGTTTGATCCGGAGGCGGCGCATATCGTGCTGCGCGCGGCGTGGAAGAAAATCACCTGCACGACGGTGGATATTTCGATCAAGACGCGCTTGACGCCGGCCATGATCCACGAGATTGAAGCCGGCGGAACACCTTTGGCGCACTATGTGGCGCGCTATTTCAAGCCGGGCGGGAGTTTGGACTACATGTGGGATGAACTGGCTGCAGCCGCTTGGATCGATCCGACGGTGATCACCAAGAAAGAGCTGCGCTATATGGACGTGGACATCGATCACGGGGCCGGTTACGGGAATACGCTGACCTGGCTGGAGAATGACAAGACAAAACTCGAGAAGCGGCCAGTGGAGATTCAAGTGGATCTGGATAAAGAGAAATTTGATCGGATGTTTGTGGACTTGCTGCGCGGTCCGACGCCCGCGGCTCATTAGGGAGAATTACGGAGCAGGTGCCGGCCCCGGAGCAGGAGTTGTGCGGCCGCGCAGCGTATAGACAAACTGCTGTATTTCGTGGCGCTCGCGGTCCGCTTCTTGCGCTTTTTCCTTGGAGATTTGATTGTAGATCTCGATCTCTTGGCGTGCTTTCTGCGTTTCTCCAGTCTGTCGATAAGCTTCCGCCAGGCGAAAGTGAGCTTCCTCCGGGAGCGGCGTGGTTTCGATCGCTTTTTGGTACACGGCGATGGCCTTCGGAAAATCTTTTCGCTCGGAATAGAGAATTCCCAATTGCAGATAGGCGACGCCGAAATGGTCGTCGAGCCGGATGGCCTTTTGGAGCAATGACTCCACCATTTCGAAGTTTTCCTTTTTGTCGCTCTCTTTTGACAGGCCCACGGCGTAGTAATAATAAGCGAGCGGATTTCCCGGCTGCAGGTTGACGAATCTCTTCAATCTTTCCGTCCATCCTGGAGGCTCCACTTTCTGGGCTTCCTGTATTCTGCCGAGGAACAAGTAAGGGCTCGGATCAGCCGGATTCAAATCGCAAGCTTGCAGGAGCTGTTCGGACGCTTGTTCGTAGGAGCCGCGTGCATACGAGGCCACAGCGAGACCAATGAGCATGCGCACCGAATTCGGAAACAGCCGGTGGCCTTTCGTGAACACTTCCGCGGCGGGTTCCGGTGCGCGATGCAGAAGTAGTTCGGAGCCCCAGGAGAAGAGATTCGCTTCGCTGGGCTGCATTTCGGCGGCGCGCTGGTATTCGCGAACAGCCTCGAGCGGACGGCCCTCGCGTTCGGCAATGTCTCCGAGCGAGGAGTGAAACTCAGCGCTGTCCACCCCTACCTTTGAAGTCGGAGCGGACGCCAGGTGATCCGGTGCGCTGCGATTCAAGGAGACGGTTTCTTTCGCCAGTGATTCTTTGGTCTGCACAATTACGTCCGACCCGTGTCCGCCAAGATTCGAGGGATCCGTAACTCCCGCCACGGTAAATTCGGGTTCATCGGAAAATTCAACCGGATGGGTAGTGGGTTTCGGAGATTGCGTGGCGGGATCCGGCTCCAACAGCAAGACGACTGATATCGCATCATTTTGCGCGAGGACCAGGGGGCCCTTACTCGCTTCGTGATATCCCTGCAGCTTTGCGTGCAGGAAATACGCCCCGTCGTGGAGCGCCGAGAAGCGATAGCGTCCATTGGTGTTGGTCTGGGTGACGAGAGTTTGCCGGGTGCCGGTGTTTTCCAATGAAACAGTGGCGTGGGCAAGGGGATGATTTTGCGCGCCACAGACAGTTCCTTTGATGGACGCGGAGCCTTCTTTACTTTTCGTTTGTGCGAAGGCCGAGCCCACCAGCAGCGGCGCGAGCATCAGGAGAGAGCTCGCCATTCGAAATATTCTGAATGAAGCTGCAATCATGCGGGAACACGCCATTTGGCAAGCGCTGATGCAAAATTTGCCGCTCGCGCG
The DNA here is from genome assembly GCA_963729455.1 of uncultured Acidobacteriota bacterium. Lineage (GTDB taxonomy): Bacteria > Acidobacteriota > Terriglobia > Acidiferrales > UBA7541 > Acidiferrum. The sequence goes on along the minus strand of CAVSNX010000008.1, from coordinate 402,469 downwards.
CTTGCCTCAGTCCAAGAATCATCTTAGCTGTGGAACTTATACAGCGCAATTCACTCAGGCGACCTCTTCCTTTATTGCGGAAGCTGTTCCAATTCTTTTTGGGCTTGCGCATGGCCGGGATGCTGCTTGAGAAGATCCAAAAGAACCTCGCGCGCCTTTTGGGCCTCGCCCTCAATGGCGTATAGCTTGGCGAGATTCAGGTAGGACTGATCGAAAGCGGGCGCTACGCGGATCGATTCCTTGAAACTTTTTTCCGCGTCCTCCGGGCGCTGGGTGCGCAAGTAAAGGACCCCAATATTGTTCAAAGCTTCCGGATAGGCGGGTCGCGCCGCCAGAGCCTTCTGCAAATATTCATAGGCGCGCTCGGTGTCGTTGCGCTGAGCAAAAATCATGCCCATGCTGTAGTTTGCCTCGGGACTCTCAGGGCTCACTTGTAGGGCTCGTCGCAGCACGTCTTGTGCTTCCTTCCACCGCTTTTGTTGGCGATAGGCATTTCCCAGATTTTGAAGAGCAATCAGGAAGTCGGGATCGATTTGGAGCGCTCGTCGAAAATGTTGCACGGCTTCCTCCGTGCGTCCCTCGCGCGCTGCCAGAATTCCAAGATTGTTCCACGCCCTCGTCATGGTGCCAGGATAGTTGGCGTGAAGTTGAATCGCGCGTTCAAAACTATCGCGGGCTTCCCGATTTTTCTGTTGTTGCAGATAAACGCTCCCGAGCCCATAGAGGGCCTCCGCGCCCGCCGGGTCGTCACGAAACGCCAGTTGAAAAAAAGCTTCCGCTTGCTCCAGGTAGCCGTGCTCGAAGAAAACGGAACCGTAGGAAAGATAGTTGCGCCCGAATTCCGCGCTTTCAATCACTCCGGGGAAGGGAAGCGCTTTGGCCAGCCGGTCCGCCGCAGTTTGCGGGATACTGCGAAAATCTTTTTCGAAATGGTCTGCGGAACAGGAACCCTGGTAAATCTTAACGATGGCTCCTTGTGCATCGATCAAGAAAGACGTGGGCAGGCCCAGATCGCGATGACGGTCAAAGAGAGAGCGATAAAGAATGTTGTAGATGGCGACGAGGTCCTGAGAGGCCCGTAGGATCGAGAAGGGAAGATGTCGTTGGGTCACCAGAGCCGTATCTCCGTCAGCGCTGCTGACCTCGTCAGCTTTTACCGCGAGAAGCTGGAAACCCTCGCCTGCCCACCGCGCATAAGAACGATCGAACTCCGCGAGGTCGCTTTGATAATTCGGTGACGCTGCGGACCAAAAGTGGAGCAGTGCCGGCTTACCACGCCGAGCCGAGAGTGTTTGTGCTTGCCCGGCAAGATCAGGAAGAGAAAAATCTGGCGCCGCGACCGGTGCGAGCAGCCAGGTTTCCGCTGAAGCAGGAAGCGCCTCTCTTTGCTGCATGAGAGCGCTCGGTGCGCCGGCCCGCCATCGCGAAGGTGTTTTGAAGGGTTCCATGCGCGAAGGCGGCGAGCCTTCTTCGACCCAAATCCGGTGATTGATGGGAAGGTCGTGAAGATCTTGCACCAATCCACTGGGCCAGCGGATCGAAGCCTTCACAAGAGTTTTCGTCGCACCCAAACCGAAAAATATCTCTTTGCTGTGCTGGGCCAGAAATCCTGACCCGGCTTGCAGCAGCCGTGTCTGGCGGCCCGCTTCAGTTTCGATGGTGACCGTTGATCCAATCGCATCGCGATTGCTCATTTTGCCAGTAAGACGAAATGCGATAGCAGGATCCAGTTCTGGCATCACGTTTTTCAGAAGACGTAACTGCGGCCCGGTGCGGTTTTTGAGGAAAACTTCAATCCGGCCATCCTGATCGAAATCGGCGAGCGCGAACGACCTGCAGTCCTCAATGAAATCCAGGCCCACAATTCCCGAAACATCGGAGAATGTTCCATCCCGGTTGTTCAGGTAGAAGACATTGCGTTCGAACCCGCTCCAGGTGCCGTCTGAGCGAATAAGCTCGTTGATGGCGTTCCATCCTTGCTCGTAGCCATCGTTGGGTTTGGCACTCTCTGGTGAATTCGCCACCACTTGCCGCCAGAAGAAACTGTTCAAGTCCTCTCGCGTGGTCCCAGAAATCATGCCGTTGGCGATGTAGAGATCCGGAAAGCCGTCGTGATCGAAGTCCCAGGCGTCGCTGGACCAGGACCAACGACCCATCGCCGTCCCGGCTCGCGCGCTGCAATCCTCAAATGTACCAGTGCCAAGATTCCGAAACAAAGAATTCCCCATGGCGTGCTTGCGATAGAGTGCCCGCGTCTCTTCGCCAGCATTTTTCTGAAACGCATCTTGCATCGAAATTCGCGTTCCGGCAGCGGTCCACATGTCGGCGACGTAGAGATCTTCACTGCCGTTATTGTCATAATCCAGCCAGCTAACTCCCATGCCTGCTCCGACATCCTCTACGCCGGCTTGGCGAGCAATGTCGGTGAACGTTCCGTCGCCGTTGTTCCGATAGAGATTTTTGCGGCCGAAATCATTCACGACGTACAAGTCCGGCCATTGATCCCCGTTGAAATCGCCCCAGCCACAGCAAAAACTAAATCGGGTATTGTTCTGATCGAGACCGGACTCGCGCGTGACATCGCGAAAGCTTCCGTCCCTTTGATTGCGCATCATGAAATTGGGAGGACCATTCTGGGCGTCGTAATAGGGAGTGGGGTAGCGGTACTGGTCGGTTCCCCGGTAATACGAGTACAAGCAAAAATAAATGTCCAGCCAGCCGTCGCGGTCGTAATCGGCGACGGCTGCTCCGGTGAACGCGCCCTGCGGAGGATTGGCAAATTGAAACGCGCCAGGCTTGGGACGAAATTTTCCGCCGCCCTCGTTCAGAAAGAGGAGCGGGCCATCCACGCGCACCACGATCAAATCTTGGCGGCCGTTGTTGTTGATGTCCGCGAAAAGCGCGCAACCCGTATTCTCAAGAACTCCAACTCCAGAGTTCGTGGTGACGTCTTCAAACGCTCCGTCGCCGCGGTTTCGAAATAGGCGGTTGGGAAGTCCCGCGGGCTGGCAAACATAGAGATCGTCCAAACCATCGCCATCCATGTCACCGACAGAGACGCCGTTGTGTCCATAGATGTCAATGCCGCAAGCCCCATCGAGCACCGTCCGCCAGTAGTCCGTCCCGTGGAGCAATTGCGAAGCGTAAGTGGGATTTCCATCGAAGGCCTGCGGCGCAACATCAACGAAGACGGGCGCAGACGATTGGCTGCGCATTTCGTCTAGTATCCGCCACTTGCGAAGGCGGAATTCACCAGACGAAAGTGTTTCCCAGTCGAGTTGCCAATTGCCCACGCGTTGCTCGCGGTAGAAGCCTTCGCCAGTGCCGACTAGCTCAAAGCGCACGTTGGTTTCCAGCGAGGCGGGGAGCGCGGCCGACGCTAGCGAAGGAGAGCCGGCGTGAATACTCGTCACTTGGAATTCAGCGGTCATCAACCTGGAAAAGGCTTTCATGGACGACCGCCATTGTTCGAGAAAATCCTCGCGCCCAAGAACCGCCTCGCCTGAGTATTTCATTTGCGAAAGCTTGAGCGCAGAAACTGCTCGGACCAATCGCGACTCCGTCGCCTTTGGCGAGGCGCCGGAAAAACTCGAACTCATCACTTTTTCAATCGCCGCCGTTTTTTGCGGAGAATCCAGCAGTTGGGAGCTCCATTCTCTTAGAGTGGCCTCAACCTGAGCCGCGTATTTTTCCGTGATGAACTCGTCGAATCCAGGCTGAACCTTTTTCAAAACCGTATCGAGCTCTCTTTGCGCCCGATAGTGTGGGTGCACATGAAACTCGCCCGATTGTGGTGGAGCATCTTGAGAAAAGAAACGACCGAAGGAGGGCAATCCGAGGCCTGCAGGAAGAAATGCCAGCGAAGCTCCCTGGCCATACTGGAGGAGGAACTTGCGGCGGCTTAGATCAACCAAACGGCGTCTCTTTCCCGGCCTGCTCAGGGCGATGCCCCCGTAGTTCCTCGCGTAGAAGCAAAAAATCTAACACCGGCACCAGAACCCGTCAACTTTCACTTGGAGCTAGCATTAACGTGTCGCGTTCCATCATGGAACAGAATCCGTCATCGAAACAGCGCCTCTTGCCGGAATCTTCCGCGTTTCCAGATACTCCCCTAAACGATTGAAATTGCACGGGCTTACCCCGCCGGATCGCGAGCAGGATGGTCTCTCCCTTGCATCAACCCCCTTTTCTGCACCGCGACTTCACGGTGACGACAGACATCCTGGCCGACGCCACCACCGAGAAAAAAATCAGCGACGAAGCACAACACCATCTATGACACACCTCCAAGAAGCCGCGGACACCGGTTCGCATGTGGGAATTGCCCCGCTCACCTCCTCCCCGTTCGCGGCGATTCGCGTGTTAATCGTTGACGACGAGGAGCCGGTACGCAAAGTCATCGCCGTGGTGCTCAGCCAGCTTGGCCACCATTGCCAAACAGCCGCTGGCGGCGAAGAAGCACTCCAGATCCTTGAAACTCAGCAGTTCGACGCAGTCATTTCCGACCTGCAAATGCCCGGAATGTCCGGCATGGAGCTGTTGTCGAAAGTCCGGCAACTCTATCCGCAACTGGCCTTCCTGGTTGTCACCGGCGTGGATGACATCCGCGTCGGAATAGAAGCGATGCAATCAGGAGCCGACGACTATATTGTCAAACCTCTCCAAGTGAATCCAAACGTAGTTTCCAGCAGCCTGATGCGCGCCATGCAAAAAAAGCGCCTGGAACTGGAAATCGAAAATTATCGTTGCCGTCTGGAGGAGATTGTTGCGGAGCAAACCCAGCAACTTCGAGACGCTTTGCGTCAAATCGAGCGCAGTTATGATCACACGCTCGAAGCGCTCGGCGCTGCCATCGATCTGCGGGACGGTCCGACCGCGGGACATTCCAGACGCGTCTTTCTTTATTCCACCGAGATTGCCAAGCTCATGGGCGGCCTCGATAAACAAATGAAAAACATCGGCATGGGGGCGTGGCTCCATGACATCGGCAAGCTCGCCATCCCGGACGCCATTCTCCTTAAACCTGGTCCTCTGACCGACCAAGAGCGGCACGTCATGCAGCAGCACGCGCAAATCGGATACGACCTGGTGAAAAGCATCCCCTTTCTTGCCGATGCTGCAGAGATTATTTACGCGCATCACGAGCGCTGCGACGGAAGCGGATATCCTCGAGGCCTCAAGGCAGCAGAGATTCCAGTGGGAGCCAGGATTTTCGCCGTGGCAGACACCTTCGACGCCATGACTTCCGACCGGCCGTACCGCCATGCACTTTCCTTCCAGGCATCGCACGAGGTGCTCGAACGAGGCATGGGAAAACAATACGATCCGCTAGTGACGAAAGCCTTCTTGAGCATTCCAAGCAAGACGTTGGAACTAATTCGCAACGAAACATCCGCGCTGCTGGGGCTCGCGTCGGCAATCGCCGGCGATATTTCGACAGTGAGCAGGAATGTGAAGTTGGAAGTCGCGCCTGAAAGTAATAAGTTGGCCCACGAATGAGTGAAGAATTGCATTCCTGCCAACAACGAGTGCTTATTGCAAAACCCAGGGACCCTTCTTCTCCGTGAAGCGGCAACCGTAACGGTGGAGCGGCCAGGCCTGTGAGTCCGAGTGAATGATTGTGGCTTCACCTACCAGCTCGTCGCGCCCAGATTCCATATAAACGTCAATCAGCGAATGGATGCGGAGCTCCCTAGTGCAGGTGCAAAGAAAACCGCTCAGACTCACGTTGTCCGTCGTCGCCGCCACCTCGAAGCCATTTCCCTGAGCGTCCTTGCCCCGTAGCTTCAAAGCCACACGCAAGCGCACGCGCACCTCGGCGCGAGGAACGTGGCGGTGCGTCTTGATAAGTCCCCGCAGGCACGCCTTGAGGGCTTCGAAATCCAAGGGTTTTTCGAAGTACGCCGTCGCGCCCAGCTGTTTACAGTGCTCTTTGGTTTGCGCGCCTCCTTCGCCGCTCACGATAATCACGGGAATGGCCTGCGTGCGGCTGAACGAAGTAAATGTCTGGCAAAGTTCGTAGCCGGAATATTTCGGCATGCGCAAATCGAGCAGGATGGCGTCGGGTCGGTGCTCCAACGCCATGGCCAAACCCTGTTCAGGTTGTCCGGTGTCAATAACCTCATAGCAGCCGTCGAGTTCGAGATGCATCAGCCGGCGCAGCGCATCGTCATCGTCCACGACCAGCACCTTTCCCATCGGCCGGCCTTGTTTATCGGTTTGAACGAGCATTGCTCCCCACGTGGCCTAATTCCGGTATGCTGCCATCCAGAACTTCCCGGACCTTACTTATGAATGTTTCTTCGGTGAACGGTTTGTGCAGAAGGTTGGTTCCTTTCTGCAGAACTCCGTGTCCGGCGATAAAGGTGTCCGTGTATCCGGACACGAACAGGACCTTCAACCCGGGCTGCCGCAGCGACAATTTCTCTGCCAAAACCCGGCCGTTCATGCCGGGCATCACCACGTCTGTCAGCAGAAGGTCGAACATACCTGAATGCCGCGATGCGATCTCCAGAGCTGCTTCTCCACTCGCAGCCGACATCACGCGGAAGCCGTTTGATTCGAGAAAGGACTGTGCTAGTTTCCGCAGGGGATCCGCGTCTTCCACCAGTAGGATCAGTTCAGATCCTTGTGGCTTTTCCCTGGAAAAGATCTCCGGCCTCCCGGCCGATACTTTCTCGATGTCCAAATGCTTCGGAAGATAGATCTGAAACGTCGAACCTTTCCCCACAGCGCTGTCTACCCAGATATATCCGTTGCTTTGCTTCACCACGCCATACACGGTCGCAAGACCGAGGCCCGTGCCCTCTCCTACTCCCTTCGTCGTAAAGAACGGCTCGAAGATATGCGCGATGGTCTCGGCACTCATACCCATCCCGGAGTCCGAGATCGCCAGCATCACGTAGCTTCCCGGGTTAGAACCAGGGTGATCGCGAGTGAACGCCTGGTCCATTTCCACGTTTGCGGTCTGGATGTGGAGCTTCCCACCCGAGGGCATGGCGTCCCGTGCATTCACCGCCAGGTTCATGATCACCTGTTCGATCTGGCTCTGGTCGGCTTTCACGTTTCCGAGTTCTACTTCCAGCGACAGAGAGACGTTGATATCCTCGCCCAACAGACGCGGAAGCATTTTTTCCATGTCAGAGACCAGCGAGTTCAAGCTCAGCACGGAAGGTGTCAACACTTGTTGCCGGCTGAAAGCCAGCAACTGGCGAGTCAAGGAGGCCGCGCGCTGCCCTGCTTTTTCGATTTCCGTGGCGAACTCGTAGGTGGGCTGGCTCTTATCCAGTGACTTCTTCAGAACTCCGCTGTAGCCAATAATGACTCCAAGCAAGTTATTAAAGTCATGGGCGATTCCCCCCGACAGTCTCCCGATGGCTTCCATCTTTTGCGCCATTCGCAACTGGCGCTCCAGAGTGCGCCTCTCCGTTACATCTTCCGCAAAAACTTCAAAATATCCGGGGCCGCCCTGCTTGGCGTCCACGAGGTGCCCCGAGCATCGCACCACAATCGGTTCCTCACTTCGCTGCTTCCATTCCAGTTCTATATCCCTCATCTCTTTGGATTGTGTAAGGAACTCATTCATCCGGTGATAGTCCGCGGGATGGCGAAAGACTTGCGTCGCCAGGTCCGCTTGCGAGAGTTCTTGCATGGATTCATAGCCGAGCATTCTCTGGAGAGCGGGATTCACCTCCAGGAATTGGCCGGTCGTCGTTGCCCGATAAATCCCATAGGGCGCCCCCTCTACCAAAGACCGGAAGCTCGCTTCCGAGCGCGACAACGCTTCCTGGGTTTTTTTGCGCTCCGTAACATCGCGGTTCACAATCACAAGTTTTTCCGCTTCGCCCTTTTCGTTGCGAATCACGCTGGCCACGGATTCCAGCACCAGCCATTGGCCATTCTTGTGGCGGAAGCGGTATTCCAAAATTTTCCCAACTCCCGTCTCCCTCGCTTCTTTCGCGGCTCGCATGACCAGTTCACGGTCTTCCGGATGAATCTGCTCGAATCCCGAGGAGGACTGCAATTCTTCCGTCGAATATCCAAGTATTTTCTGATATGAGAGACTGTTGAAAATCCTGCGGCCTTCCAAATCCACGACGGCAATCATGTCCGCCACGTTCTCGCTGATCAAATGAAACATTTCTTCTCTTTCGATCAGCTCACGGCGAATCCTGTGAATTTGCAAATGCTGATAGATCGTGTAGATATCGAACAAGAACACCAGGCCGACGAGGCCGCGGACCGCTTGCGGCAGAACGTATTGCGAATGAAAATCCTGCGATGTGGATAGATTCGGAAGCAGAAAGGACGCCAGGGCCACTGTGAGCAACAGTGTGATGATGGCTGCTGCTACCCACAACCACCATTCGCGACGCTCGATCTTTCGAAAGTTAGCCCGCAGGGCGCCCGCTCCCGCATCGTGGAAGCTGCTCGCTGTTTTCCCGTTTTCTTGTCTCATTGAGTGTTAGTTCGGAGCGTCTCGGCACGACCCAGCGCGTCCTCTTATTCTCGCTGGTTGCGTTCGAGGGGCCCCCTTCCATCAAGACTTCCTTGCACGTGGCCGCCCACGCAGCTTTGCCATCGGGCTCAGCGATTCCTCCAGGTCATTGCAATTCCAGCAGATAAATTCCAACTATTCGTTTCGCTGGCCACGGGGCCACACTTCTGGTTCCGATTTGGGTCGAACGTTGCAGTTTGGGACACTTCTCGGCCGTTGCACCAGGTTGGTCAGTTTGCGGGGCGATTAAATTCTAGCGTTTCAGATTGGAAGTCGCAGAGCTCGTTAATTCCGTTCTCGCAGCGTGCGCGCAGAGAGCACTTGCTCATACAGCGCGGCCATTCGCGACACCATCGCATCCACAGAGAAATTCTTGGCGGCGCGAACTTGGCCTTGCTTACCCATTTCTGCCCGCATGCTTGGACTTCGCAGCAACTCCATAATTCGATTAGCCGAACCTTGTGCGTCTTCTGCAGCCACGAGAAATCCCGTTCGATGGTCGTCCACTACCTCCTGGTTTCCACCTACCGACGAAGCTATGCAAGGCAATCCACAGGCCATGGCCTCCAGCAGCGCGTTGGAAAGTCCTTCGCTCCGTGAAAGCAAACAAAAAACGTCACAGGATTTTAGAATGGATACGATCGCGGGAACCTGTCCGATGAGCTTCACATTGGACTCGAGCCCAAGCGAGCCGATCATCCCTTGCATTTCTCTGGCGTAATCCGTTCCCGCCCACCCAGCAATCAGAAAATTCGTCTCCGGCATTTGCCGGCAGACCAGAGCCGCGGCCCGGATCACTATGTCCACACCCTTCACATGCCAAAGCTGGCCCGACGAACTGACTACGGTCGGCCCCTTGGACTGCAGGCCAAAACTTTCCGCTAGATTCGGAAATGCTTCCACCCTGAGAATCTCTTCGACTTCAATGCCGTTGTGGACTGTGAAAACCTTCTCGGGGCTCAAGCCATCCCGCAGGATGCAGGCTTGCCGTGCAGCCTCGGAAACCGCTTGCACCTGGTCGTACTGATTTCGCAGCCAATGGTAAGCTAAATCATGTTTGGAACCGCGAACGATTCCCAAGTCACGGCGGCCGGAAACAAGCAAAGTCCGAGAACCAAATTTCGCAATCGGCCCGGCCCACAGATCCGAGGTGGGAAACATGGTGTGAATGATGTCGAATTGCTCCCGAGCTACGAGCCTTCGCAATTTCAGCGCCGCGCGGAGAGCCCGCCAATCGTAAACGCGCCGGATGGGGAACTCATACAGAGGACAGGGAAAGCGGCTCAGGAACTCGGGGTTTTTCGCCAACTCGAAGGTGCCAATCGCGCAGGAGAAGCCGTAACGCGGTAAGTGTCGAACGATCTTTGACAGCGCTCCTTCAGCGCCACCCGAGCCCAGAAGCTCGTCAATCAGAAAGAGTACTTTCGCCTTGGAAGGAACGCCGTTTCTCTCAGAGACAATCTCGCTCTGTGGCTGTTGGTCCAAGGCCTCCATGTTATCCGGCTTCCGCCCTGCTGCCAGCGGATTCCTTCACTAAATCAACAGGTTTGCGTCGGCGCGACCTCAGCTTGCGCCCGACCGCGCGAAGCGCGCGCACTCCCACCATCGGAAGCAGGGATAATCCGTAAAAGCAGAAGGCGTGAATACTTCTGCGATATCCGAGCGAGAGGCGCAGGTGATTGCGGGCCTCCGCTCCTCGTCCATCCAGGGCCAACTCCTGCCCATACCAGCCATGCGCATAGGATAGCGTTCGCGCGATGGCCTCTTCGGTCAAGTGGATCCGGGCCCGATCCTTTCCGATGGCTTTCTGAATCGTTCTCAAAAAATTCCCGGAGGTCTGCACGCCGTGTTTGCGATCCGTAAGCTGGTCGGCCATGCCCGTTTGATATCGCACCGCCGAAACATTCACGAAACCGATTCTGCCAAGGCGGCACGCCCGGAGATGAAAATCGAAGTCTTCCCCTGTTGGGGTCAATGTCACGTCGAACTTTCCCACCCGCTGCTGCAATTCCCGCCGCAATATGATCGTCGAGGTGTGCACAAGATTTCCAGTGACCATTTGGGAGAAAATATTCCCAGTGAACAAATGGCTTTGCAAAACACTTTCGGGGAGCTGCGCCGCGAAGGTACCGACAACATAATCGCGGTCAAATAAATCTGCTTCCGTGTATTGGCGCCACGAACGGTACATTACCTTCAGATACTCCGGATGTACCACCTCGCCTAACTCATTAATGGCCATCATATCTGTGCAGACCATTCCGAGTTCCGGTTCACGCGAGAAACATGCCATTTGCAATTCCAGTTTCCAAGGCTCCCACGTGTCGTCAGAATCTAGGAACGCAATGTAATCACCCCGGGCCGCTGCGAGACTCGGTTGCGCGCTCCTGAAACTCCCTCATTCGGCTGGTAAATATAATGGACTCGCGGGTCATGGCCATAGCGCTCGGCGATCACGTGTGCCGTGCCATCCGTGGAGCCATCATCAATCACCACGGCCTCCCAGTTGGAATACGTCTGCGCCGCGACGCTATCAAGCGTCCGGCACACGGCCACCGCCCTATTGAATGTCGGAATGATAATACTTACCAGGCCGTCAGCCACGAGTACTCGTTTCTGCCATCAAGCGGAGCGTCGCAGTGTTGCACGCGCACACCAATCCCCCATCAGGACGCGTTCCTGCGGGGGGGCGGCGGAGCTTCCCACGACGTTCATGTGTGCTGATCGAATCGTTCCTTTTACTCTGCCGTGTGCGCAGCAACAATGCGTCGGCAAGAGTTCCTGAGTGGAACAGATGCTACTTGGATGTACTCACTTTTGTCCAGCGGGTTGTGTTTACAGTTTCGCATAAGGCTCTATTGCGTAAAAAGGAAATTGGAGATTGTGCCCGAGAAATTAATCGAGCGTTGGGCTCTAGCGTTCGTCCGGAGCCCCGCGATTTGATTTTGAAAGCGGGTTAGAAGCTGAATTTGAGCGACATCTGAATCTGCCGCGGGCTGCCAATGGTCTTATTCACGATCCCCAGTCCGCTCAACGTGGGAGACGAGTACAGCGTGGAACCGTACACCGGGAAATCGTTGAAAAACAAATTTTGCGATACGTTGTCCACCGGAATGTCAAAACTGGGCGTATTGGTCACATTGAACACGTCGAAGCTGAATCTCATGGAGACCCGCTCTGTTAGCTGCGTCATCTTGACCGCCGAGACGTCCGCCCGGCGTTGCCAGGGCTGACGGAAGATGTTTCGCTGTCCGGTTGTGAAATTCGTCTCAAAAGTATCACCCGCAGGAATCGCTCCCCCCAATTCCCCTGGGTTCAGCAATGGCAGAGTGAAACACGCAGCATTCAGCGCCGGCGATCCGGGCGTGGCCCCGCTCGCCCCGGTGAGTGCAACCGAGGGTGAGCAGTGCCTAGGGGCACCACGGGATTCGTGATGCCGTCGGAAGTCCCATAGAAGATGCTGCCCACCGCTCCCGAGTAATCAACCACGCTATACGGTTGTCCACTTTGAATGATGGCTAGTCCTTCGATGGCCCAGCCATCGGCCAATCTACCCCTCATCGACGTCTGCTCGTAAAACTTGGGCAATTGATAGAGGTACGTGAAGTTAATCACGTGCTTGCGGTCAAAGTCAGACAATCCATACCCGCTGCGAAGATTCAGAGGGTTGTTTCCGTTGTAGAAAAGCCCCATCGCACTCTGCTCATCCGTGGCATGAGAGAACGTGTAGGAAAAGCCCACCTGCAGCCCGTGGCTCAAGCGCTTCTCCACATGGGTCTGAAGCGCGTTGTAGGCCGAGATTCCGGCTGCTGTGTAGGACTCGGACTCCGACGAAATGCCAACGTATGGCACGCGCAAGTCCACATTGCCGCCTTCGTAGGTCGCCACCATTTGACTCCCATCGGGAAGGCCTATCGGCGCGCACCCACTTATGGTGTTGGTGTTGGGGTTACACGTTGTTGTATATGCGCAAGAAGCGGCACCACCATAGGCTGGCGTTGGATTGCATCCCACAGGTCCCTCTACCGTGTAGCCATACGTATAGTTTTGCCCGTGAATTGGGTGCGACGGCGTGGCAATCTGAGCTTGGTTGAACGGAATCGGTATGATTTCATGGCGTCCCAGGTTACCTACGTAACCGACTTCGATCGAGAGGTCCTTCCGCGGCTGCCATTGGATATCCAGGATTTGGTTCATAGTGTAGGGCAGCTTATTGGCGCGGTTGTAGTCAGCAAAAACGTAGGGAGTCGCTCCATTTGCGATCTGCGCCGCGGTGGGGAGAACAATACCAGTCGGGTTGCCGGTTGGCGGCGCAATCTGGGTCGTGCCCCACGGGTTCTGGAAGCTCCCGCCATTCGGTTGCGTGGGATCGCAGGTAGAGATGAATCCCTCGTAAGGGGCTGAGAGCAGCGCGGTGCAAACTTGCGAATTGACAAAGGGTTGCGATTGGTTCACTCCAAATGGCCCTCCTGGAATTTCCCCTGCCGCGACACCTGGAGAAAGGTAGGTAAACAGCTCGCCGCGGTCGTAGTACATGCCCCACCCGGCGCGCACAACGATCTTGTTATTGAACATCTTGGGACTCCACGCTACACCCAGTCGTGGCGCAAGGCCCCATTGCCTTCCCGTCAGCGTCGAATCACTGACGCCTTTGGTGGGAAACAATTTGTTGTTCCCGGCAATGATGATCCCATTCGCTGTACCAGCGTTGGGATCGAAGTTATAAAAGCGGCCGTATTTTTCGGTGAGGCCCCCGTGGTCGTCGAAACGCAGCCCAGCCGTCAGACTGAGGTTCGACCGGATCTGGAATTTATCCTGCAAGTACATACCGGTATCTTTCGCGCGATAGTAGCGGTTAGCGTCGCCCTGCAGGAATGCCGTGCTTACGAACCCGTTTGAGCTGTACGACGTCGGCAATCCTTGCAGGAATTGCGAAAAGTCCGCGAAGGAAATCATGCCTTTGTTCGTTCTCTCATCGCGGGCATTGAGCTGCGTGTACGCGAAGCTACCGCCGAACGTCATCGTGTGCTTACCCTTGGTCCAGATCACGTTGGCTGAAGGCATAAATCGGTTTTGAAATACCCCGGTAAACGCTCCTTGTGAATTGGCGCCTTCCCCGATATTTGTTCCGGCATTGGTGACGAACGTCGGGTTATACGGCGCGGAGTTTCCGTAATCGTCCACAATCGTAATGCCCGCGAAAAATGTCGAGCCGAACGTATTGATCGTCGAGTCCGCAAGCGTTGCGCCCGTCTTGCTCATAACGTAGGACGCGAAGGAGGATGGCGTGAATGGTTGCGAAATCGTGCTGTAGACTTTTTCTCGAATGAACCCGAACACCTCCACCACGCTCAGATTCGGCCGGATCGCCTGCGTATTCGTGATAGATGCCACCTGGCTTCCGGCATCCAGATGTTGAGGAAAGCCGGGAGCCCCCGAATAGGCATACGGCGCCGTGCTCGGATCATGCTGGTAGTAGTATTTCAGGGACACCGTGTCCTTTGAGTTGACGTTCCAATCCAGATTCGAGTTCGCTTGATGAGCGAGGAAATAGGCGGTGCCCACCGTGAAAGTATTTTCCGGATAGTTGATCGACGGCGTGTAGCTCCCGGCGGAGGGAATCAGGAACTGTCCGTTCGGCAGCGTGTAATTCAGCAACCCGTACGCGATGGGATTGATGTCACCGGGACCTGTGCCGATGGTTGCATTAATCGGCGATGAAAAGGGGAAGTTGCAAGGCGGGACCGCACAACTCCCGGCCGCGCCGTTCACCAGTGCGGCCAATGCCGCAGGGCTGCGGTCGTTCGTGAGTCCAGGAGGGACGGCGACGCGCGAACTGCCTATCTCCTGATCGGAATCATGGATGTGCTGGTAACTGATAAATCCAAAAAGCTTGTCCTTAATCAGCGCTCCGGCTAGCGTGCCTCCCGCCGTGTAGCGGTGCAATTCCGGCACTTTATCGCTGGCCGGAATGTTTGGGTCCGCGTTGTAGAAAAATGGCGCGGCATTGAGCGCGTCGGTTCCCCGATGCGCATACGCTGCGCCGTGAATTTTGTTGGTGCCCGAAGCGGTGCTCATGTCAATATGCGCGCCGCTGGTTGAACCCTGCTGGGCATCATACATCGAGGTGTTAACGCGAAATTCATCGATCGTTTCCGGTGCCGGCGTGGGCAGCGCCTGCCCGATGGCCAGATAGGGCGACGCGGTCGTCTGCAGCGGTTCCGCCGTAGTGCTCGAAAGACCGGCCGCGCCCCCAATGCCCGTGTTGTTCACAATGCGGGCCGAAGCCACGGAGCTTGTGCTCTTGCCATTAAAAAGATTGCTGGCGTCCACGCCGTTCAGTTGGAATGTATTGCTGGTGTCGCGCTGCCCGTTGGCCCAGATCGGTTGGTTGCCTAGACCATTGTTGACGCCCGTGCCGCCCGCGAGTTCCGCACTCACGCCCGGAGACAGAATGGCCATGCCAGTAAAACTGCCCGTGGGCAATGGAACGGACTCAATCTGATCTTTCTCGAGAATGTATCCGTTCGTGGTGTCCACAGCATTCATCAGCGGGCTAGCTTCTACCGTGACCGTCGTTCCCACTTGGCCCACTTTAAGTGTTGCGTTCACCGTCGCCGTGCGGTCTGCCTGCACTACGATCGAAGGGATCTTTTGCGTTTCAAATCCGTCGTGGCTGAACGTGAGCGTGTACGCGCCGATCGGAAGGTTCACAAAATCATAGCTGCCGTTGGCATTGGTCATCTGCGTTCGGCTCAGCTTGGTCTGGTCGTTGACGATGCTGACTTTCGTGTTCGGCAGGATGCCGCCGGAGCTATCAGAGACCGTGCCGGTGATGCCGCCAAGGGTTTGCTGCGCGGGCGCGCCGGGCGCGAGGAGGAACGCGAAGCAGCAGCAGAGTAAGGATGTAACGACGAAGACGCTCAAGGTGTTCTTCTTGCTCTTAGTCATTCGCAACGGCCTCCTGAAATTATCGAGATACACTTGGCCGAGTCAGCCATCCGGGCCTTCCCAAGAACTGTCATTATGAAGGCGACGTTCTTGGCCTCGCCGAGCCTCACGGGACAGATTGTAAAATGTTGGAAAGAAACTATTCCAATTTCGTTGTTATCGCGATGAATTTTTTGACTTTCGCTGATTTGTTTTTCTTCTTCCTGTGGAAAACTATGCGAGTCGAAAACGGACGGCCCAGTTGGGAAGTGAGCGGAAAAACTAAAGTCCAGGTAGGAGGGAATCGAACTGTCCGTCGCATCCACGAAGCACCGGGACAGTCTAGCTTTAAGCAGCCATCGACGGGTTGCCACGCCTGCGCAGGTAAAACCAGAGCAACCCCGCGCACAGGTACGCCAGATAGATATACGGCAGCTTTCCGTACGGCCCTTCTGGGACCGGATAGAGATTGCCGGCCAGCGCCAGCAGCATCGCCGTGAACGCCAGCCAGGGAATAATCTGCGCCCCCGGACGATAGGCATTGTGACTCCGCAAATAACGCGGCAGCGCCACGCACACCAGGGCATACGCCACGATGAATCCGTAAGTCGCCAGCGAGCCCATCCATCCGTAAACGTCCAACCCGCTCGCGCCACGAGCGGCCAAAACGGCCACCGGCAAGACCGCCGCGACTCCCGTCACCACAATCGCTCGGCTCGGCGTTTCATTTCGAACGTGCGTGGCGCGCAGCGACCCGTGCGTCAGCCCGTTGTGCGACATCAGCAGCAGGACGCGCGCCGCCGCGGTTATGCACGCCAGCGTCCCAGCAAACATGCTCACTAGCACGCCGATATCAATCAGCAATCCAAACAAGGGCACGCCCCCCACCTTGGCGAGCACCCGCATCGGCGCTTGGCTGGCTCCCAAGTCTTGCCCGACAGCGCGCAGCCCCAGCACTTCTGTGTAAGCGCAGACGATGAAAATCGCTCCCGCGAGAAGCGCGCTCTGAATTACCGCGCGGGGAATCGTCTTCAACGGATTTCGAGCTTCGGAGCCGAGCGTCGTCGCGCTCTCAAAACCCACAAAACTGAAAAGCGCCAACACCAAGCCTAACCGCAGTCCGCTGCCGCTCATCCCCTGCAAATGAACTTGAGCATTGTCCAATGGGATGGCGTGGCGTGCGAGCACCAGCACCACGACGATGAGAATCAGCGAAACAGAAACGGCTTCGATCCACAACATCAGCCGCGCGGAGATTTTTATGTCCCGCCACGCAATCCACATCGAAATCACAGTGACCATCAACGCGAGAACTACGGCGGAGGTACCGTGGCCAGTGGCGTCGTGAAGCAGCAAGTTGGCGTAGTGATAGAAGCCGCCGATGACGCTCGATCCCGTAGCCACATACGCAAGTAACAGGCTCCACGCGGCTGTGGCCCCCAACGACGGAGGCAGGATCATCGAAGCATACGTGTAGAGCGACCCGGGCGAAGCGGAGTAACGCGCGAAGCGGCTGATACACAGGGCCACCAGCAGAATCGCCACAGTCGCCAGCATGTACGCGAGCCACGTGCCGTTGCCCGCCAGAGCGCAAACGAGAGGGATCGTAGCCGCCGGTGTTGTCGTCGGCGCGATGGTCGAGACGGACTGCGCCAGCGTCTCCATCGGCGAAAGAACGTCTCGTCGCAACCCGTATCCAGCTGCTTGCGGATTTGCCTGTGCCGCCGTATCCGTCAAGGACCGTACCTTTTTTCCGCGCAATTCAAATGAGGATAAAGGCGGCAACGATACAGGCGTCGCGCCATTCGCGCAAGAGTTGTTTGCCCCCAGAATTCAGCCGCGCGATTCGTGCGCGGCCCGGAAAACGCCAGAAGTTATTTTCGTGAATGAATCTATGACCTCAGAGTTCGGATTCCCACGTCCGGAATCGCCGCTCCAATTCCCACTGTTGTTGCGCACGCTCGCTGGACTTGAGAAACACCGCGCAACCCGCCGAAGGTTTTTCCACTCCGAGCGAATCTTTCGAACACGCGGAAACCGCGTGCGAAAACACATCTGGAGCATTCCACAAACTCGCCCCCGGCAAAAAGCTATGTTCGATCCCCGCGCGCGCCATCTGCTTCAAATCCGCATACTTCAAGTCGTACGTCTGCACCGCGCGCACGTACTCATGAGTTAAATCAATCCGCGACACGCCTTCATCATCCGAGCAAAGCGCCACCGGAACATGAAACATCCGGTACAGCGGAAACGGGTGATCGTTTCCGCTCACTCCCAGAATCACGTCGTTGCTCGTCAAGCTGATTTCCACCAGCACGTGATTCCGCGCCATCTCTTTCATCAGTTCATGCGGTTTGTGTTCGTACATGATGTCCACACCGTGTCCGATGCGTTCCGCCTGCGCCTGCTCCACCGCCAGCCGGATGTGGCAGCACAGACCCTCGTACGGAACGAGGCCCGGCGCGAGCTCCCCCGCGTGCAAACTCAAGTGCACCTTCGGATACAGAGCATGCAGGAATCCCACAAGTCGCATCTGCACCCCGTAGTCCGTCATCGGGATGTATGCGTCTTCCGGCATCACCAGATTGATGCCCACAAATCTCGGATCCGCGGCCGCCGTTTCGAAGCACAATAGCGTTTGCGCAAAGACAATCTGCTTCGGCAATCCGCGCAAAACCTGGCACAGATATCTCACTTGTACGCCGCAAGCGGACGCCGCACCCGGCCCGTCGCAGTGCTCTCGCTTTCGCCGCAACGATTCCGCCTCGTCGAGCGCCGCGCTCGCCGGCGCCACATCCTCGCGCAGTCCGCGTTCCAGCAGCTCTTTGCGAAACTGGTCAAAGTCATCGTGCCACCCGATTTGCATCGCCAGCGCCGCCGTGTGCGTGAACTCCGGCGTGTGCATCAACTCCAGGTACTGCTCGTTCTGCGCCGCGGCTCGCGTCGCCACTTCGTTAATCCACTCTCCCAGATGCCCGTGATCCGTCCCTCCGAATTTCGCAAACGCATCAAAAAAATGATCGTGACCCGTCACTCCCTGTGAAGGCACAAACCCGCGCATCGAAAATGCATCCACGAGGGCGTCAAAAAGATGCTGATCCTTGTAGGCATTCCCTGCCGGTACCGCTCCCTCTCCGCAGGTAGGTGGCTCCTCCGCGTTTCCCGGTGCCGTGGCCGGCTTCGCGAATGCAAGCTTGGCTGTGTCAATGCACAAACGGTCTTCCGTTGCCGCGCGAATCCAGGACTCCGCGTACACCGCGCCGCTCAGATGATTGTGAAGATCCGCTCCTTTCGGCATCCCAAGAAGAAAATGGCGAAGCTGCAGCGGGTTTTTTCGCGCAGCCTTCAGATTAAGCTCGGCGAGTGCTTCCGCGCTTGAAGAATTGCCGCTACTCTTTGGCGCTTTGCTTTGCCCAAGAGTGCCCGCAGTCTGACAAGAGCGTGAACGCTAACGCGCAACCCAAATAAATCGGCAAAAAGTGCGACAAATCTCTCGTATGGAATTTTTTCATGACGACAACTCCGGCCGCTTCATCAATATTGAATCAGTTTGGAACGAATGATGTCATGCAGCTTCCAGCCGTGCGTTAGACTCTCATCCGCGTGCCCGAGAGCATAGCAGGCAGAGCAAGGAGTCGGAAGAAATCATGCGCACATCTTTCAGGCGTTGCATCTTAACCATCGCATTCAGCGTTCTGCTTCCTGCCCTGCTCTTCGCGCAAAGCAAGACGCCCGACAAACCGATCCAAATCAAAGTCGTGGTCGTCACCATGTTCGAACGCGGCGAGGACACCGGCGACGTGCCCGGCGAGTACCAGCTCTGGGTCGAGCGCGAACATCTGGATCAAATCATTCCACTACCCGCGGGATATCACCATGTGCGGCTGAATAAGGATGGTGTGCTGGGCCTCTTGACTGGCGTCGGAACCGCCAAGGCCGCTGCCTCGGTCATGGCCCTCGGCTTGGATCCGCGCTTTGACCTTTCGAAAACCTACTGGCTCGTCGCCGGAATCGGCGGCGGTGATCCCGCCGACGTATCGCTGGGCTCTGCCGTGTGGGCCGATCACGTTCTAGACGGCGATCTCGCGTACGAAATAGACGCGCGCCAAATTCCAGCTGACTGGCCGACCGGCTACGTGCCCCTGCGCAAAGCGACTCCCTACGAAGAACCGGCTGACAATACCTTTGGTGTTGCGTACACGCTAAATCCAGAACTTGTTGGCTGGGCGTTTCAACTGACAAAGCAGATCGCTCTCCCCGACTCCGATTCTCTCCAGGCTTCCCGATCGCGCTTCACCGGCTTCCCCAACGCCCTAAAGCCGCCCTTCGTCACGCGCGGAGACACACTTTCATCCAGCACTTTCTGGCACGGCTCAAAATTCGATGAGTGGGCGAACGCCTGGACGCGCTACTACACTGGTGGAAAAGGGAACTACATGATTGCCGCCATGGAAGACTCCGGCACCATGCAAGCGCTCACCTTCTTGAGCCAGGCCGGCCGCGTGGATCTTCACCGCGTACTCGTCCTGCGGACCGTAAGCAACTACGATCGTGAGCCGCCCGGTTCGAGTCCCGCTGACAGCCTCAAATCCATGGTCTCCGGCAACTACTCCGCCTACTTTCCCGCCCTCGAAGCCGCACAAATCGTCGGCGACAAAGTCGTCCGCGACATCATCGACCACTGGTCCGCTCGTGAATCGACCGTGCCGCATTAACCATACTCCCACGCCTCAGCGCGCGTCCGGCGCCGGCAATTTCACGGTGTTCTTGATTCCTTCGCCTTCGACGATCGTATAAATCGCATCCGCGGCGACGCCCCGCAGTACTTCAACGTTTCCGTTGGGCCATCGCACTTCGACCTTATCCATCACCGCATCCGGGCCGAGCCCGAAGTGGACGCGCGGATCGTTCGTGGAAATATAGCTGGCTCCGGCGCGCACTTCCTCGATCTGCGACCGGGTCGCACTGGTCACCGTCACACGCGCGCCGACCGCCTCTCGATTGCACTTCGTCCCCACCAGCTTGAAGAGGACCCGATGGTTCGAATTGTGAGTATCGTTCAAGAATAGCGATGGCGGCGCCCCCACGTTAAAGACCACCATGTCGATGTTCCCATCATTATTAATGTCGCCGAACGCCACTCCCCGCCGCGCTTGCAGTGGCCCATCATTTAATCCTGCCGCCGTCGCCATTTCGTCAAACGTCCGGTTCCCATTATTCCGGAATAGCTGAATCGGCTGCCGGTACTTGACGCTGTTTGGAATCGTGTCCACTCCCGGATACGTGTGGCCGTTGGCTATAAAGATGTCCGGCAGGCCATCATTGTCAAAATCAACGATCCCCGTTCCCCATCCGACATATGGCAGCGCGCTCTTGCTGATTTTCGACGTGTAAGCAAGGTCTGTAAAACCCTGCGCCCCTTGGTTCCAATACAAATCCTTTGGCTGGTCCGCGTAATTCGTGACCACAATGTCCAGTAGTCCGTCGCGATCGAAATCGCCGAAGTCCACACCCATCGAACCGAGCTCCTGCCCTTCCGGGCTGAGCGCTACGCCGAGCATCATGGCAACCACTTCAAAGGTCCCGTCGTGTTTATTCCGGTAGAGATAGTTCGGCCCCGAATCGTTCGCCACGTACAGGTCAGGCCAACCGTCGTTGTCGTAGTCGCCCCACACGACTCCTAAGCCAAAATGTTTCGCCGGATCATCAACGCCCGCTTTCTTGGATACCTCTTCAAACGTCCCATCTTCCCGATTATGAAAAAGAAAATCGGTTTCGCCCTCCATCGTCCAGGGATTTTCCACGTGTATCCCCTTGTGAAAAAAGTTCGGCGCGTTACTCTCCACCGTAGGCAGATGATTCAAGTCGGTGTGCACGTATCGCGAAACAAATAAATCCAGATGCCCGTCGCGATCGTAATCGGCCCAGGCCGCCCCGGCACTGAATCCCCCTCCCACAACACCGGCCTTCTCCGTCACGTCTTCGAATTTGCAGTTTCCCAGGTTGTGATAGAGCGCATTGCCGTTGTACCCCGTCACGTAGATATCCAGCAGCCCATCGTTGTCGTAGTCCGCCACCGCAATCCCCATCCCCCAGCCTTTTCGCGTGAGGCCCGCTTCCTTCGTAATGTCCGTGAATTTCAGATTCTCGCCCTGGTGATATAGGGTGACCATCGGCACGCCGCCAGCACGCGCTTGTGCCAGTGTGGCGTCGTTCACTACCAGAATGTCGAGCTTCCCATCGTTGTCGCAATCAAATAGCGCCACGCCCCCGGAAATCGTCTCGACCACGTACTGCTGCTTCATCGAGCTGAACGGCACTTTGTCGAGTCCCGCGTGCGCGCCAATTTCATGGAAATGGATGGGGGGATTCTGCGCCAGGGTCGTGGATGCCGCAAAAAAAATCGCCAGGAGAGTTGTCAACGCGCGCATGTGTTGGAAAATTGTGGCTCTTCTTCCTTAGTCTAGGGGAAAGCGCGATGCGGCGAAAGAGCGATTACTTTCTGTTTTGCTTCGCCATCCTCGCGGTCTAAACTTCTATTTGGATAAGATGCTGCCCTATTGCAAAGCGCGAATGACTCACCTCCGGCGTGCCCGCGGCGCGGCTGCCTTTCTTCTACTAGGTGCACTGATTTCCAACGCGCTTCCCCTGGTGCGGGCACAAACATCCGATTTGGCCGAAATCACGGCGCTCATCCGCCAGGGCAAACTGGAAACCGCGGACCGTCGCCTGCAAACTCTTCTCGCCAAGAATCCTGATTCCGCAAAGGCCCGCACGCTGCTCGGTCTTGTTTACCTCCGCGAAACGCGCTACGCCGATGCCGAAACCGCTCTGCACAAGGCGCTGCAGCTTGATCCTCGCGATTTTGAAGCGCTCCGCTACTTGGGAGATGCCTATTTTGCGGACGGCAAAAACGACGCCGCCAAAACTTCCTATCTCAATGCCCTCAAGATCAGTCCGCAAGACGCCGCATCTCATCTCGCCCTGGCGAGTCTCTATCTCCATCTCGGACAGCTTGACGCCTCCCTCCAAGCAGCTGCCAAGATCCCTCCCGCAAAGCGCACGCCGCAACTTCTTCCTATCCTCGCCGCCGACTACATCGGCCTGCAGCAGCAAGAAAAAGCTTCCGCCGAAATTCAGGCGCTGCTCAAGGTCGCGGGCAAAAATCCCACGCTCGTGCCTCAACTCGCCGAACTCTTGTTGGACCATGGCGCGTTCCGCACCGCTGCAGAGCTCCTTGCTAAGGCGGCCCCTCTGCAAGAGCAAACCGATCGCTTCCTGCTTGATTGGGCGCGTGCGCAAGACGGAACCGGCCAGCGCGACGAAGCCATTCGAACGCTCACCCAAATCCTGCAACGCTCCCCGCAATCTCTCGACGCGCTCGCCGCTGCTGCGCATATCGCTGGTGAAAATTCAGATTGGGATCAAGCCATCACTTTTCTTACGCGCTCCCAGAAACTCGACCCCACTCGCGTGGACACTCTGCAAAGCCTCGCCTCCGCGCAGCTCTACGCTAATCGTCCGGCAGAGGCCTTCGAAACCGCCAAGAAACTTCAAGTTCTCAATCCCGATGATCTGAGCGCCCCCTATTTCTCGGCGCTCGCTCTTTTTGGTGACTCCAGATGGGAAGAAGCCAGGCCTTACGCCGCCGAGGTTCTCGCCTCCCGTCCGGACGACCGCGAAATGAACCTGACCATGGCGGGCATCGACTACAACTTGCACGAACTCGGCGAGGCACGAAAACTCCTCGACGTCTGCCTGAAGCAAAATCCGGACGACCCCGGCGCGCTCTATTATTTGGGCTTGGTGAACAAGACAGAAGGCGATCTTGAAGGCGCGATCAAAGCTCTGACCAAAAGCGTGGCCGCCAATCCGAAAAACAGCAACGCGCAAGGCGCTTTGGGTGGATTATGTCTGCAATCCGGCAATCTCCCTTGCGCGCGCGAGGCGTTGGAGCAAGCCGTCCAGCTTTCGCCCAAGGAATCGCAAACCCGTTATCAGCTCTCACTTGCCTACACGCGCTCGGGC
Organism: uncultured Acidobacteriota bacterium; assembly: GCA_963729455.1. Taxonomy (GTDB): domain Bacteria; phylum Acidobacteriota; class Terriglobia; order Acidiferrales; family UBA7541; genus Acidiferrum. The sequence goes on along the minus strand of CAVSNX010000008.1, from coordinate 379,014 downwards.
CTGGCGCAAAAAGCTCGCGAGCAATTTGTCATCTACGAAAAACTCAAAGCCCAGGAGCAGTACACCCCGGCAACAGTCTGCTGCCCCGCCGGTCGCCAACCAGTCAAAGCCCTGATTATAAGTTGGAAGAGTTTCAGACATCAGATCTTGCGCAAATCCACCCCGCATCTCACAAGCTCTCCGCCGCGGATAGCCCCGCAGCTCGCTCTCGATTCACGCGCGCCTGCCGCCCTGGCGCCGGGCCCGTGGATTCCCGCACCACAAACTCTGGCTCGATGGCGATCTCCGGCACGTATTCGCCCCGTCCCTCAATCTGATCCACTAGTGTCTGCGCCGCAATTTGTCCCATCCTCACCAAAGGCTGCCGCACTGTTGTCAGTCCAGGATTTGCGTACGCCGCTCCGGGTATGTCGTCGAATCCCACCACGGAAATATCCTCCGGCACTCGCAAGCCGGCTTCGTGGATTGCCCAAATCGAGCCGATCGCGGAAATATCGTTATACGCAAAGAGCGCTGTAAATCGATGCTTTCGTGCCAATAATTGCTTTGCAAAGGGATACCCGATCGCCGGCGTCGAATCCACACCTTCCAGTTGAATGGTCAGCTCCGGACGAATCTGGATCCCGAGTTCTTTTGCCACCTCGCAGATGGCGTTCCATCGCACCGCAGAATCCGAACTGATCGTCTGGCCTCGAATGAACGCGATGTCCTCGTGCCCCAATCCTTGCAGGTGTTCGAGCGCCAGCCGCACGGCGCGTTTGTGATCCAACACAATATTAGTTACCCCTTCCACGGGTTGATGGCCTGCCACCGCCACCGTCGGCAGCGCCAGCTTATGCAGGATCGAAGTATCCGTGGTGATGAAGCCCTCCACTCCCCGCGTCAAAAGCATCTGCGCGTACGTTTGCAGGAGTTTTGGGTCGTGCCGGTGAATCACTGTGAGGAAAAAATAGTTGTTGTTTCGCAGGTATTCTTCGATGCCGCTAATAATCATCGCGCCATACGCATCACCGATCTCTTCGGCGATAACCCCGATCGTATACGTTCTTCTCAACCGTAGCGTGCGCGCAAAAAAATTCGGCCGGTAATTCAATTCCTGCGCCGTTTCAATGATGCGGTTCTTGGTATGTTCTGGGATGGACTTCGCCGCGGGGGAATTGTTCAGTGCTGCGGACACCGTTCCTGCAGTCAGACCGAGGCGTTCGGCTATGGTCTTAAGGGTTACCCTCTCCCCGTCGCGTACCCCTGCTTTCCTTTTCGGCGGCGGAGTCATTTACTGGATCCCCCCAATTTCTTCCAAAATTGGGATATTGGGCCCCAGCCATACTTGTGAGTCAGTGTTCCCAAACAGGTTCACCCCGCGTCCCGTAAGCCGCGATTCTAGCTTAACTTGGCGACTACACCGCAAGCTTTTGACGCGCCATATCCATCCACAGTTGCGCACTTGGACCGGCGCGGTCCACATTATAAGAGGATAAAGCACGTCCCCCTCGACTGCCCCAAACTTGGAGGGCTTCCCTGCCCTCCCGCTCTGTTGCCGCTAGAATATCATTATTTTTCTTTAGAATATCATTATTTCTGCTTGACAAGTCCCGCCCAATGGATATAAATACCCCCTAGTACAAACGCATTACTTCCTGTAATGCTTTAGGGGTTAGGTCCGGTCGACAGTTTTGTGGTGGGGTCAAAGCGGAAAATGAATCCACGCCCAACTTCCATGCGTAGAGTGCATGCCGCTTTTTTGCTGAAAACTTTTCCTCGAGGGGTACACGAATGAATATTCTGAATAGCAAGGATTCAAGAAACGTCTCTCGTTTCCTTCGCTGCGTTCTCTGCGCATTAGTGCTGCTGCTCGCCATTCCGTTCGCTGCGCACGCGCAGAACTATGCCGGTTCGGTTCGCGGCACGGTAACGGATCCTTCTGGCGCGGCAGTGGCAGGCGCGACTGTTACGCTTCGCAACGTCGGCACCAACCAAACGGTAACCACTACGACGACCGAGTTGGGCGCATTTTCGTTCGCGGTTGTCAACGTTGGTACCTATGAGGTCACCGTTAAGGCCTCTAGCTTCAAAGAGTTCATTGCCAAGAATGTTGAAGTTCACGTCTCCACGCCTGCTGAAATAAACGCGCAGCTCTCCTTGGGCGCGGCCAGCGAGGCCGTGACCGTCGAAGCCAGCGACATCCAGGTGCAAACCACCACCGCTGACGTCGGCGCGGTGATCGAAGGCACCCAGGTTCGCGAACTCCCGCTGAACGGGCGCAACTTCCTCGAATTGACCCAGCTTCAACCCGGCGTCTCCGCTAACAACCAATTCGACTCGAGGGGTAAGGGCTTGGAGGGCGGCTCGGACTTTTCGGTGAACGGCAATCCGAGCACCAACAACTTGTTCTTGATCGACGGCGTCAACAACAACGACGTCGGCTCCAACCGCACCATCCTTATTTTCCCCTCGGTGGATGCCATTGCCGAATTCAAGATGCTCACCAACTCCTATAGCGCGGAATACGGACAGGCATCCGGCGCCATCATCAGCATCACCACGCGGTCTGGCGAAAACCAGCTGCACGGCGGTTTTTTCTACGAAGGCCGGAACGACAAACTCGATGCGAATAATTTTTTTAATAACCTAAATGGTGTGGCAAAACCGCCGCTTCGCCGCAATGACTGGGGCTATTACATTGCCGGCCCAATCAAAAAGGACAAGCTCTTCTTCTGGTGGAACGAAGAATGGAATCGCGACATTCGTGGAAACCTGGTCACCACTTGTGCGCCGACTGCCGCGGAGCGCGCTGGCGATTTCAGTGCTGATGTTACAGCCGCCCTCAAGTCTCTTAACAGTGGTGGAAACGCCACTGACAACACCCCATGCACCGCACCACCGCCTGCGACTTTTACAAATAACGGCACCACGCAAAATCCAAACTGGAGTGCCGTTTCCACCATTCCTGCAGGGTTTCAGGCAGCCGGCAATCAATACGCAATCGCAAACCCCGATGCCGCTGGCCAGCTAATGGCTGCCTATTATCCATTGCCGAATCGGAATGCCCTCAATTACACAACGGCCGGTGCTTCGGATATCAATTTTGCCCAAAACCAGAGCAGCAGGGTTCCTTGGCGCGAAGAAAACGCACGCATTGACTACGACCTGACAAAGAGAAACCGCATCAGCTTCCGCTATACGCAGGATTCGTGGAAGTTCCCGGCCCCCAACAACGCCTTTGGCTGGGGCGACGATAACTTCGCCACCTATCAAGGAAGCTGGAACCAGCCCTCCAAGAGCATCATGGGCAAAATCAGTTCTCAGCTCAGCAGCTCGCTGATTAACGACTTTGAATTTGGCTATGCCCACAATGCCATCATCGTTGCACCCGGGGGCACGGACCCGACTCTCGGCAGCCAGTTTGATAAAGCCATGCCTCCCGTTTGGCCCGCTTCCGGGAAAACCGCTGGGGGCCTGCCAACTGTTTGGGGCGGCCTGCAAAACTACGGCAACTTCGCCTCCATCTGGGCGATTGTCGGCTACGGCAACCACATGGACCTGTTCACCTGGCAAGACAACGTCTCCAAAGTCCAGGGTAACCATATTTGGAAGTTTGGCGGCCTTGTGAGTCACAACATCAAGCAAGAAAACCAGTTCGGCGGTGCCGATCGCCCAGCTTTCAGCGTTGGGAACACGGGGTGGGGTCAAACCATCGCCACGAACAATGCCTTGGCCAATGTTTTGCTACCAGGCAGCGGAACCCCGTTGGCTTATAATGCTGCTTCCTGCCTCGCCACTACCAATTCAGGGGCAGCCTATACCGCTGGCTGCCCTCAGGTTATTCGGGGAATAGGCGAGACTAACGTCAACCCGGTCGACCAAGGCCGTTGGCATGACATCGAGTTTTACATGAACGACACTTGGAAATTGACTCGCCGCGTCACGCTAACCTACGGCCTCCGTTGGTCCATGCTGCGCGAGCCATACGATGCTAGCAACCAAATGGCCTCTTTCAGTCTCGCCGCCTACAACAAGGCCGGCAATCCTGCCGATGCTTGCAACGGCGTTGTTCTCGTACCTGGCACCAATTTCTGCAGCGCAGCGGCTGCGGCCGTCGGTCTGCCATTGAGCGCTGGGACCCCCGGCGTTGATCGCGCATTGGTTGCAAACAATAATCACAACATCGGGCCGCGTCTCGGCGTAGCTTGGGACATTTTTGGGACTGGCAAAACCGCCCTGCGAATCGGCGGCGGTCAGTTCTTCCAGCGCGAACGAGTAAGCCCGCAGGTGGGACTCTCCAACACAGCGCCATTCTCTATCACTGCAGGCGGCATCAGTCGGCCTTTGGACACGGCTGTCCCCTTGTCAGGCGCATCCACGTCGCCAAGCGGCGGAAGATCGCCACGGGCAATTGCTCCTAATACCTGGCAGTGGAATCTCTCCGTGGAACAGCAGGTGGCCCGAAATACGGCGATTTCCGTGGGTTACGTCGGCAATGTGGGTATCCATCAGACCAGCACCTACGACATCAACCAGGTGCCCAATAGTGCCTTTGGGCTTAGTTCGTTCTTGGCAGCCGGCGGTTCTACGTCGTCTTTTGCTACTGGTCCGGCAGGTCCTTCTGCCACCAACACTTGCCAGCCCGGCGGCACATTCTCAGCCGGTGCATGCTCTTACACGACACCGAGCATCAATGTGTTGCGTCCTGCTGGCAATTTCGGCACGATCAACTACTTTACCCGCGACGGCCACTCCGCCTATCATTCACTCCAGGTGATGTTCCGTTCGAAACTGAGTAACTTCTCCACGATCAACGCTGCTTACACCTGGTCGCACACCATTGCGGACATCGAAGAAGATGCCGCCAACGGTGGTGCCAGCCAGGGCAGCTTTACGGATACTGGAAATCTCCGGTTGGACCGCGGAAACGCCACCATCAACAGGCCGAACATTTTCGTTTTCAACGAGGTGTTCTTCCTTCCCAAGCTCGAACACAAAGCCGACTACGTTCGCCAAACTGTCGGCGGGTGGGAATTCAACACGATCTTCACAGCGGAAAATGGAAACTCGATAACCATTTACCAACAGGGTATCAATCCTGCAGGCAATACGGCCACTACGCAGATCGATCCAAACGCCAGCCCGTTACAGTGTACCTACCAGGGCGCTGAATTCCCCTGCGCGCTGAACTCCCTTACGGGAACGGGATACACCAACACCCAGCGTCCGAACCGTGCTTCGGGCGTTTCCTGCAACTCCGGAGTATCCGGACTACAGATCTACAATCCAGCAGCGTTCACGCTCACTGGTTTCCAGATCGGGACAGTCGGCAACGCTCCGCGCGGTGCGTGCGAAGGTCCTCACTACGTCAATGGAGACCTGGAACTATCCAAGAACTGGCAGTTTAAGGAGAAGTACCGCTTGCGTTTCAGTATGGACTTCTTCAATGCCTTCAATCATCCCAACTTCCTGGCCAGTTCCATCCAAGGAGTTGGCTACTGGAACAACGGCGCCGGCGTTTATTGTGGTGCGGCCACTACTGTGACTGTTGGGACCAGCACGAAACAACAGTATGAGCCCTGCAGCCCGACCAATAACGTCGTTAGCGCTTACGGCAACCCCGCTATAGGCGGCGCCGCCCCGCTTTTCGGCCAGGCTCAGGCAACCAAGCCGGCTCGCGAACTCCAGTACGGCTTGAAGTTCACGTTCTAACGACCGCAGCTTCCCGGGCGTTCCAGCAACTCTTCGGCGGGGCCTCCTTTCCTGGGCCCCGCCGGTTTTTTTGCCGGCCGCCGCCGGATTATCTGCTTTTGCGAACTCAATTCGGTCGTCCGGCATATTTCCCTGAGCTGACTTTTTTCACCGCTCCGGCAAACTCGCTCCACTCTCGGTGTGTTTTATTGTTAGAATTTCAATGGAGACCTCTGCTCGTGACGTTTGCTTTTGTCCACTTCCTCGCACCTGGTTTTCTTCGACGAACCTTTCTAATTTGTCTTTTCGGCTCTCTCCTATTCGCTTTTGCCCTTCCGGGCTTTGCCGCTCCCCAGTCTTCGCAATCTCGGCAGAACCCTCAAAAGCGCTCCGATAACCCTCAGCAGCCCGCCCCAGCGCAGCCAGACGAGCTTCAGAAACGCCTCCAGGCCGCTGCCTCCGCTCGCGAATCCGGCAATCCAGACGCCATCGCTCGCGCCAACCTGCCAGTGATCGCTCTGGCACTCCGCCAATTCGGAAACCTTCGCTCCATTGAGGGTGCCTTTCCCCAGGCCCTCGAGCTCTACCACCGCTCACTCGACTGGGAAGACTCCGCGGAGACTCACGTGGCGCTAGCCATCACCTACCTCTACGCGGACCGCCCCGACGACTCCCTCGCGGAAGCCGGCAAGGCCCTTCTCGTGGACCCCAATGACGCACGCGCCTTCAACATCCAGGGCAAGGCTTGGATGAAGAAGCGGGACTTCGCCAAGGCCATCAGTTCCCTCGCCCGCTCCGTCGAACTTCATCCTGACTTTGAAGCCGCCTATGCTCTCGGCACCTGCTTTCTTTCTCTCAAAGATCCCGATAGCAAACAGCAAGCCGCTGATGTTTTCAACCGCATCATCGAGTCCGTCGGTGATTCCGGCTCCCTGCACGTTCTGTTCGGCCGCGCCTACCGCAATGCGGAAATGGTGGACGACGCCATCCGCGAACTCCGGCGCGCCGTCGCATTGGATACCCTCACCCCGCATGCACATTATTTCCTGGGTCTCTCCTTGCTCTGGAAAAACGAATGGACCGATACGCCGGAAATTCGCCAGGAATTCGTCACCGAACTCCACAACTATCCCCGCGATTTCCTGGCCAACTACTTTCTCGGCTATCTCGATTCGAACGACCGGCGCTACGATGAATCCAATCTTCATCTGAAAGCTGCCATCGATGTCGATCCCACCTGGCCGGAGCCCTACCTCTTTCTGGGCCTGAACGCCTACGCCCAAGGGGATATGCAGCAGTCCGAAGCCTATCTTCGAAAGTGTGTTGAACTCACCGGCAAGGACGAAGCCCGCGGCAGCTACCAGATCCGCAGGGCTTTCATCACCCTCGGTCGTATCCTCACGGCCTCTGGCCGCTCCAGCGAAGCCGCTCCCTATCTCGATCGCGCTCGCGAGCTCCAGAAGAAATCCCTCGAAGAAGCCCAGCAGTATGTCGCCGGAAAAGCCTCTGACGAAGGCGCTACCTCTGCCGCCGCTGTAGTCGCTCTCCTGGATCGTGAGGACGAACAAAAGGTCGTCACCTCCGATCAGCCCGTCGATCCATCCGCTCCGTTGGACAGTTCGGTCTTGCTCCACTCGGGCCTCCCCGAGGAAAAAAGGAAAGCCGCGGAAAAGGAAGAGAATCAACTCCGCACCATCCTTGGTGCAAGCTTTAACGACCTCGCCACCTCCGAAGCCATTCGCCGCAACTATTCTTCAGCGCTCACTCATTATCAGGATGCCGAACGCTGGAGCCCTGCCATTCCGGGTCTGCTTCGCAATCTCGGTGTCGCCGCCTTCCGGGTTCAGAACTATCCTGAGGCCATCCGCGCACTTTCCTCTTCACTTGCTGAAAATCCCTCAGATGCTCCGGTTCGCGCGATGCTCGGCTCCGCCTATTTTGCTTCTGACGACTACGTCAACGTTGTAAAAACAATCTCGCCGCTCCGCGAGCGCGCCATGCGTGACCCCGCAGTCGGCTACGCCTGGGCCGCCTCCCTCGCCCGTCTGGGAGACCTGAAGCAGGCCACCCAAGTACTCCAGGAATACGAGAAAAGTGATCTCTCCCTTGATGCCATGCTCCTCGTTGGCCAGCTGTGGGCCGATATGACCGACTACGCCCGCGCCGTCGCCACCTTTCGCCGCGCCCTCGACCGCGATCCCTCTTCGATGAAGGCCCACTACTATGCCGGCTTGTCCCTCGTCCGCTGGGAGCATCCCGACGAGGCCGTCGAAGAATTCAGGGCGGCATTAAATCTCTCTCCCGACGATCCCGATGCCAAGAACGGCCTCGCCTTCGTTTATCTTGAGCAAGGCAAGCAAGCCGAAGCCACGGAGCTTTTCCGTTCCGTCGTCGCCTCTCATCCGGAAAATGGCAATGCCAACTACCAATTGGGCAAACTTCTCCTCGACGCCGGCAGCGTCAAGGAAGCCATCGCTCACTTGGAGGTTGCCGCTCGCTCCATGCCTCAATCCGACTACGTCCACTATCAACTGCAGGCAGCCTACCGCAAGGATTCCCGCATCGAAGATGCAGACCGCGAACTTCAGCTCTACAAAGAACTCAAGGCACGCAACCGCCAGGCCAGCATTCCCCGGCCCATGCCGGATTTGAAGTGATCCAATTGCTTACGGAGCCTCATTGACGATTTCTCATACGCGCAAGGCCCTTCAAACTCTTGCAGTGCTGCTGCTCTCGGCTCAACTCTCCTTCGGTCAGGAGGCCCATCCAAAACCTCCTCCGCCTCCCCCGGGCGCCAAAGCCGTCAAATGTGTCGGCCGCCCCGTTCCTCAGTTGGTGGATATCACAGAAAAAACCGGCATCCACTTCCTCCACACTGCCTCGCCGGAAAGCAAGTACATCGTCGAGTCCATGAGCGGCGGTGTCCTCCTCGTGGACTACGACCGCGATGGGTGGCCGGACATCTATTTCACCAATGCCCCGACCGTGGACATGGCCATCAAGGGCCAAAAAAGCCTTGGCGCCCTTTATCACAACAATCACGACGGCACCTTCACCGACGTCACCGCCAAAGCCGGCCTGACCACTCCTTGTTTCGCCATGGGCGGTGCCGTCGGCGATTACAACAACGACGGTTGGCCGGACTTATATATCACCTGCCTCGGCGGAAATATTCTTTACCGCAACAATGGAGATGGCACCTTCACCGATGTCACCAAACAAGCCGGCGTCGTCGACGGCCGCTGGTCCACCGGAGCCTCCTTCGGCGATTACGACGGCGACGGCTTCCTCGATCTTATGGTCACCAATTACGTTGATTTCCATCTCGACGATCTGCCCGGCTTCGGAACCGCTCCCAACTGCAAGTATCGTGGCATTGACGTGCAGTGCGGCCCTCGCGGCCTGCGCGGCGCGGGAGACGCCCTGTTTCACAACAATGGCGATGGCACCTTCACCGATGTTTCAAAAACCGCGGGCGTGGACGATCCCAGCGGCTACTACGGCATGGGCACGGTCTGGGTGGATTTCAACAACACCGGGCGACCGGATATCTATGTCGCCAACGATTCCACTCCGAAATTTCTTTACAAAAATCTCGGCAACGGGAAATTCTCTGAAATTGGCCTCGAGTCCGGCACCGCCGTCAGCGAAGATGGCTCCGAACAAGCTTCCATGGGCATCGCCATTGGCGATTACAATCACAAAGGTCTTCCCTCCCTTTACGTCACGAATTTTTCTGACGAATACGATTCGCTATTCCGCAATGACGGCAACTGGAGCTTTACCGACGTTTCCTATCCGTCGGGTGTTGCCCTTCCGTCGCTGCCGTGGGTGAAATGGGGCACCGCGTTTGTTGATTTGGACAACGACGGCTGGCTCGATCTCATCGCCGTCTCCGGTCACGTTTATCCGCAGGTGGATAACATGCCGTCGGGTGGCGGCTATCGCGAGCCCAAACTCCTCCACTTAAACCAAAAAGACGGCACCTTCTGCGACGCCACTGGTCAGGCTGGCCCCGCTCTCTTGGAGCGGCGCGTCTCCCGCGGATTAGCTGTCGGCGACCTCTTCAACGATGGCAACGTGGATGTAGTCGTCGAGGACCTGGTCGGCTCGCCGATGGTTCTCAGAAACCAAGGTGTCCCCGGCCGCCACTGGGTCAGCCTCGAGCTGGCCGGCACCAAAAGCAACCGCCTCGCCATCGGCGCGCGCGTCAAACTCATCGCCGGCGGCATGACCCAGACCGACGAAATTCATAGTGGCGGCAGCTATCTTTCCCAGAACGATCTTCGCCTCCACTTCGGCCTCGCCAACGCCACCAAGATCAATCGCGTCGAAATCCGCTGGCCCTCTGGCCAAATGGACACCCTCACCGATTTGCCCGCCGACCAGTTCTACTCCGTCCTCGAAGGCACTGGAGTCGTCCCCGCCCAACGCATCCGCCCGACTCCTCCTGCCAAGTCCAAACCCGCGGCAAGCTCGTCCAACACAGTTCCTGGCGGCGCGAACGGCTCGCAGCCTCCAATCCGATGAATCACTCGGCCTTTCTCTCGCTTAAAACAAGTAGTGTGCTCACCGGCAATCCATTTCGCTTGGAGAAACGTTCGTTGTATTTTCCCCGCGGCGCCGCCACGCACAAGGTATCGTTAATATGGGTTAAAAAGGGGAATCTCATACACTCATGACCAAGTTGCGCATCCTGGTCTCTCTCACCACAAACGATAACGATTACCAAATCGAGCAGGCGCAGTCCGCAGAGCAAGCCGCGCGTAAACTGGGTGTGGATGCCCAGATCGTCTATGCCGACAACGACGCAATCACGCAAAGCACACAAATTTTGAAGGCCATTCAATCCCCCGAGAGCGAACGCCCCCACGCCGTGATCTTCGAGCCTGTCGGTGGTACCGCTCTGCCCCAAGTGGCGCGCGCCGCCGCAACCGCCGGCATCGGCTGGGGAGTTCTCAATCGCGAAGCCAGCTACATCCCCGAACTTCGCAAGATTTCCTCCGCGCCTATCACCACCGTCAGTTCTGACCACATCGAAATCGGCCGCATTCAAGGCCGCCAGTTTGCCGCCCTCCTTCCTCACGGCGGCGCCATTCTTTACATCCAGGGACCTGCCGAAAATTCCGCCGCTAAAGAGCGCACGCAAGGAATGCAGGAGACCAAGCCCAAAAACATCCACCTCACCGTTCTCCGCGCGCAGTGGACCGAGGAAAGCTCGCAACGTTCCGTCCGCTCTTGGCTCAAGCTAAGCACCTCCCAAAAGGCTTCCGTCGACCTCATCGGCGCCCAGGACGACTCCATGGCCATCGGCGCTCGCAACGCCTTCGAAGAACTCCCCAACGAATCGGAACGCGAACGCTGGCTCAAGCTGCCCTTCACCGGTTGCGACGGTTTGCCCAAAACCGGCCAGGCTTGGGTCCGCAGCGGCCTTCTCGCCGCTACCATTTATGTTCCTCCGAACACCGGCCAAGCCATCGAAATGCTCGTCGAATCCATCCGCAACAAAAAGCCGCTCCCCGAGCGCGCCCTCACCTCCGCCGTTTCCATCCCCGCTCTCGCCGAACTAAAGCCCCGCTGACTACCACCCACCTCGCTAACGCCTCCAGCGGATTGGCTAGTGTGGCCACCGACCGATGCGCTGCCGATGGCTGGCCCATTCGGGATGCGTTAGCGTCCCGTGTTCCTTGGCAGGCAGGCGACGCACCGCCGAGCTACCGAATTCTTACGGTTCGCCCGGCAGGGGTCCAAACTCAGGCGGAGGAATACGGCGTTTGGAAGCCGCTTCGTAGGCCGAGGCTAGCTTCAAAATGATATCTTCCTTGCCTGGCTCCGCTCGAAAAACGAGGGAGAAGGGCAGACCCGGCGGCGGTAGAGTTGTAGGCGTGTTGTTGTTGGTCGGGATGTAGCGCTTTTTATCGGCGCTCAATACAAACACGGGATCGTAGACTGTTTGCACGTACCCAGCAGGTATAAGGACTTCCGTGACTCCGGCGAACGGTCCCATGCGGAGTTCACCGCGGATGTCGTCGGGAGGCTCCGGTTGAGGCGCCAAGCCTATCTTCCCAGGTGGTAGGGAATAGTGGAGACGCACGACGGCCTCGAGATGATTCTCCGCGATAACCTTCATTTCCACGCGCCGCAGTAATTCTCGCATCATGATGTGCTCGTCGATCCCCTGCCGGTCCCCGAGCGCGTTCCGCATATCTTCCATCTCTTCCCAATTCTTGAATGCCGCGCGCTGATCATCGCCCCAGAACTTCGAGCGCGCATTGAGAGCAGGGAAATCGATCAAGGTTTCCAGGAATCCGCGTTCTTTCCAATCGGCTGCTCGTCGCAGGGCATATTGATTGAATTGAAGCGTGAAGGCGTTGGATTCCACCACCTCCTCGATCGCCCGAATATTCAGATTCTTGGGGACGGGCACCCGTCCTTCCGCCAGATTAAGGAAGTAATCAATCGGTTTCATTGTTCCGGTTCCGAGTGTCTTACCCGGCGCAAACTCTGTCGGCTTTATTTTCGCGGCGAATTCGGGGAATTGAGGCTGGCTGTCCCGCTTGAGGCGATAAAGAATATCGGGGAAAAATACGGGCACAAGTTGCGCCAGAGCCTGGGTGTAGGAAGGCGACATGTTTTCGATGCTGGGATCATTCGGCCAGAGAGGATCGACAGATTCGACCAAAGTAGCTCCCAGAAACTCGCCCAGAATGGCCTTAATTTCTTTGGCCGCCGCTTGCGAAATCGGTTCGTCCGCCTTTGTGCCCGGGAAAGTAAGCATCGATTCACGCACAATTCCGATGCGCATTCCATGCAGCGAGCCTCGTGTGCCCGGCGAGGCCGCGCTGTCGGCGTAGGGCTTATCCAAAACACTCGATCTGGGGACCGTGGTGAAGATGTCGCGTGGATCGTAGTATCCGTTCTCCCGATCCTTCAGCGCATCCAATACTTTTGCTGCGTCTTTCACCGTGCGGCACATAATGCCTGCGCGATCCAGGTAGATGTCCGCGCCGATAGCACCGCCAAGAAATGAAATGAGCGACTTGTGAGGCAAGATCAGTGCCACCGCGTTGTGATTGGACGGACCGCGACAGGACAGGCTCGTCTCTTCGCAAATGCTGCAAGCCGTTAGGTTTGCGCTTACAGAGACACCCGAGCCGGAGCTGGAACCCAGGGAGGCAGCGCGCGTGGTGTCATAGACATCGCTCGGATTTCCCGCCCAGGTGCTGCGCTGATAACCTTGGGTCGAGACAAATACTTTTACCGGCCTGTTCGTGCCTCGCTCTGGACCTGCCCCGCCGCGAGTGGATGGGACCGGACGCCCGTTGTATTCCGTGTTCGCGGTTTTGGCATAGATGATGGCGCCTTTTTCCCGAAGCTGTGCCACCAGCGTCTGGTCCCGCGCCGGGAAATCAATATCGTAGTGAGCGTCACCGCCGCCCGTGCTGCGCATGTCCCTGGTGTCATACGCGTCTTTGAATGTGAATGCGACACAGTACATGGGCATCTTCGCCAGGTCGGGAGTCCTCCCATATTGCGCATCCAGTTCGGCCGCGCGCTCCAAAGCATCCGGTTGCTGGCGAAATTCTTCGCAGACCGCCGGCGAGCCGGGCGGCAGCGGCCCGTCGGACGGACGCCGATCGCGATCGCCTTTGCACGTCACAGAGCGCTCGCCGCGTATATTGATCGTACCCAGCGCGTTGAGCTGCCCTGCGTTGGGAATGCCGATGGTCATGCCGAACTGTTGCTGCACCGTCGGATCGGACGCGGTTGATTCCATCCTCCCAAACTCAATCGGCCGTCCGGCATACTGATCGAAATTGGGCAGCAGAGTGGATATGGCTACGGTCTGGGTAGGAAATTTGAGTGGTAAGCCTGCGCGAATTGCTCCCGGCGCCGGCGGGATCGCCTCTCCGTTTTTTGTGACCAACACATTGCTGACCCCGTTATAAGCTTTCGCTCGATTAATATAAAGCTGGATTAATCCTCTGCAGGTGATCTGGCCATCTCGAATGGCCCGATGCATGTCGTCGATCGTCGCTTCCTCAAGGTGAAAGCCAGCCTGTTGGGTACCCGCGCCCTCAGCCCCCGCTAGCAGTACCCCAAGCAGGAAAAATGTTCTTTTAGACCTAAACATGGATTCTCCGGATCTTTCGTTGGGTTCGATTTTCCAATGAGGATGGAATTCAGCTCTTCGCCTGCGATCCAGTAGCCCGCCAACACTGGCCAGTCGAGTTTGATCTCATGCAGTACCGCCGCATGGGCCCGATTTGCGCTTCACTTTCCGACCGGCGGGAGACGTGAACGTATCACAATTGCGCCTATTTTGTTATCCGAGGGTCTTGCTCAGCGGGATTTCGCCCGATAAACATCAGAGCTTTATCGGAGGCGCGTTCCCACTGAGCTGTGAAGGTCCGATGGAATGAAAGACGGGATGACCGTCATGAGCGTGGAGATCCGCATCGCCAGTCATGATACGAGATGCCAGAGGATACGCTGTCTTTCGTTTCTTCTCACAGCCCGCAGCAATCCTTTAGAAGAACGATTTACTTGCTTGTCTGGCCCCCGCACAGGCGTATAATTTCGCCGGGTAAATGGTGCTTACCCTATCTCTGCGTTTGCCGAGGAGACGCGCATGAAGAGGATTCGCACGGGTTTGGCCGTGGACCGCAGGCAATTCCTAGCCGCCTCCGGCGGTTTCTTGGCCGCCGCCCTGCCCGGCGCTGCCAAGCTCGCCGCCGCCGCCGAATCCGCTAGCCCGGCCGCAAAACTGCCCGCCGCAAAGCCCGTTGGCTCCCTGCGCAAAATCCCCATCGGCGTCTTCGATCCCGTTTACGAAAAGCTATCCATCGACGCCATGCTCGACAAAGTCACCGCCCTTGGCCTCGAGGTCATGGAAATTGGCACCGGCGGCTATCCCAATAATCACCATTGCCCCCTCGACGATCTCATTGCCGATCGTGCCAAGGCCAAAGCATGGCAGAAAAAATTCGAAGACCGCGGCATCCGCGTCGCCACCCTCAGTTGTCACGGCAACCCCATTCATCCAAACTCCGCCCACGCCCAAAAAGACATTGATACCTTTCGCAAAACCGTCCTCCTCGCCGAAATGCTCGACGTCAAAGTCATCGTCGGTTTCTCCGGCTGTCCCGGCGGCACTCCCCAGGACACCCAGCCCAACTGGATCACCTACCGCTGGCCTCCCGAATACGCCCAGATGCAAGACTGGCAATGGAAAGAAAAAATCATTCCCTACTGGAAAGACGCCGCAAAATTCGCACGCGATCACAGCGTCAAACGCCTGGCCCTCGAAATGCACCCCAACTTCTCCGTCTACAATCCGCGAACTCTGATGAAACTCCGTGAAGCCGTCGGCGAAGAAATTGGCGCCAACAACGACCTCAGCCATCTTTTCTGGCAAGGCTGCGATCCCGTCGAAGTCATTCACTTCCTCGGCAAGCAAGGAGCCATTTTCCACGCGCACATGAAAGACACTGTCTTCTTTCCGGAAAACGTCAACAAGTACGGCGTCCTCAACTTCGCGTTCTCAACCAGCGAGCTCGACTCCGCTTCCGAAACCTTCCGCGCCGTCGGCTACGGCCACAGCGCCAGCCTCTGGAAATCCATCATCCAGGCCTACATGGACATCGGTTACGAAGGCATTCTCAGCATCGAAAATGAGGATCCCATTCTCGCCGGCGAAGTCGGCGTCGAGCGCGCCGCCTACGTGTTGAAAAACGTCCGCAACGAGATCTTGGGAACGTGACACTGGCTTTCGAATCACCAATAAATCTTTATCGCAACGAACTCGAGGAGGCTCTATGCAGCGGCGTGAAGCGTTGAGATTGGTCCTGGCCGGCAGCGTTCTTCCCGCGCTGTCGACGGATGCATTTGCTTTTTTCCAGGAAGCACATCCCGCCACCGGTTACGCGCTGCGCACTCTCAATCCCCATCAGAACGCCACCGTCGTCACTATGACCGACCTGATCATCCCGGAAACGGATACGCCCGGCGCCAAAGGCGCGCGCGTCAACGAATTCATTGACGTCATCCTCACCGAATGGGCCACCGACCACGAGCGCCAGCATTTTCTCGCCGGTCTCGCCGACATCGACAAACAAAGCAACGATCTTTTCGGAAAAGACCTTGTTGACGCTTCACCCGCGCAGCAATTCGCTCTGCTCCGTGCCCTGGACGAATCCGGCACTCCAGCGCGCGCTCGCGAGCAGCATCACGGCAACACCATTCCCGAGGACCGCGACAAACAGCTCGTGGGCGATTTTTTCACCGTTTTTCGGGGCATCACCATCCACGGTTACTACACTTCCGAGATCGGCTTCAAGCAAGAACTGCATATGCAAATCATTCCCGGCGCGCTCCATGGTTGTGTGCCGCTGCCTGCCGAGAAAAAGGCATAAGGGAGACTCGCATGGCCACCACAACATACGACGCAATTATCGTTGGCTCGGGAATCACCGGCGGCTGGGCCGCCAAGGAACTCACCGAAAAGGGCCTGAATACGCTGGTCCTGGAAGCGGGCCGCACCATCGTGCCGGAGCGCGACTACGTCGAGCACGTCCCCGTATGGGAGCTCAAATATCGCGGCTGGGATAATCGCGCCGAACGCCAGCGCACCCAGCCCGTCCAGCGCGAGTGTTACTACGCGTGCGACGAATACTCCCATCAATTTTTCGTCAGCGACGTTGACAATCCCTATTCCTCCGATCCCGGAAAACATTTTTCCTGGATTCGCGGCCGCCAGGTCGGCGGCAAGTCCCTCACCTGGGGCCGTCAGAGCTACCGCTGGAGCGATCTCGACTTCGAAGCCAACTTGAAAGACGGCATCGCGGTGGACTGGCCGATCCGCTACGCCGACATCGCTCCCTGGTATGACTATGTAGAAGAATTTGCCGGCATCAGCGGCCAGGCCGAAGGCTTGCCTCAGCTTCCCGACGGCAAATTCCTGCCGCCGATGGAATACACCTGCATCGAAGTGGATTTCAAGGATGCCCTCGCCAAACATTTTGACGATCGCATTATGACCATCGGCCGCTCCGCCGTCCTCACTCAGGTCCACAAGGGGCGCGCAGCCTGCCATTATTGCGGTTACTGTCACCGCGGCTGCATCACGCAATCCTATTTCAGCAGCTTGAATTCCACTTTGCCCGCCGCGCAAAAAACCGGGCGCCTCACCATCCGCCCCTACAGCGTCGTTCACAGCCTCAGCTACGATTCGAAGGCGCGTCGCGTCAGCGGCGTTCGTGTGATTGACGCGCAATCCAAAAATGCGCTCGAATTCAAAGCGCGCGTTTTTTTCATCTGCGCTTCCACTCTCGAATCCACGCGCATCCTCCTGAATTCCGCTACTCCCGAATTTCCCAACGGTCTCGCCAACTCCAGCGGCGAACTCGGCCACAACCTCATGGATCACCACATGGGCAGCGGCGCGACCGGAGAAATGTCCGGCCACGAAGACAAGTTCGTTACCGGCAACCGCCCCAATGGCATTTACATCCCGCGCTTTCGAAACGTCAAATCCAAACAAAAAGAGTTTCTCCGCGGCTACGGCTATCAGGGCGGCGGCGGCCGCGATGGCTGGGGCCGTGCGCTGCGCACTGGCGGCATCGGAGCCGATTTCAAAAACTCTCTCAAAGTGCCCGGCCCCTGGCGCATGGGTATGGGTGGCTTCGGCGAGTGTTTGCCCAATCACGATAACTACGTCGAAGTGGACAAAGACAAGCCCGACGCCTGGGGCATTCCCACGCTCAAGATCCACTGCGACTGGAGCGAGAACGAACACGCCATGTCCAGGGATATCGCCGTGCAAGCTGCCGAGATGCTTGCCGCTGCCGGCGCAAAAAATATTTCCGTCTTTCAGGAAATCAGCCGCCCCGGCTTGGCCATTCACGAAATGGGCACCGCGCGGATGGGCCGCGATCCGAAAACCTCCGTTTTGAATGAACACAATCAAGCGCACGACGCGAAAAATCTTTTTCTCCCCGACGGCGCCTGTATGGTTTCTTCCTCCTGCGTAAATCCTTCGCTTACCTACATGGCCTTGACGGCGCGAGCCTGCGATTTCGCCGTCTCCGAACTGAAAAAGAACAATCTCTAGGGAGAACTCCCTGCATGGCGCAAGTAGCCCGCTCTCCAAAACAGTACGACGTTTGCATCATCGGTTCCGGCGCGGGCGGGGGCATGGCCGCCTACATTCTGACCAAGGGCGGCCTGAACTGCGCGCTGCTCGAAGCTGGTCCCAACGTCACTCCCGAAAAAGATTTCAAGATGTTCCTGTGGCCGTACGATTTGCCGCATCGCGGCGCGGGCGTCGGCGGGCATGCGCGCGAAAATTTCAGTGAGTTTCTTGCGCCCAATGGCGCGTGGAACATCGAGGGCGAACCGTACACCTCCGCGCCCGGTTCGAATTTCCAGTGGTTTCGTTCGCGCATCGTTGGCGGCCGCACGAATCATTGGGGCCGCATCGCGCTGCGTTTCGCTCCCATTGATTTCAAATCCGGCACGCGCGACGGTCTCGGCGACGATTGGCCCATCACTTACGAAGATCTCTCTCCGTATTACGATAAAGTCGAAGGCTACATCGGCGTTTTCGGAACCAAAGAAAATGTTTCCAGCGCTCCCGACGGCGTTTTTCTTCCACCTCCGAAACCGCGATGCGCCGAGCTGCTCATCAAAAGAGCTTGCGACAAACTCAACATCATCTGCATTCCCGCGCGCCTCGCCATTTTGACAAAATCCGTAAATGGGCGGCTCCCGTGCCACTACTGCGGCCAGTGCGGACGCGGCTGCACCACCGCTTCGAATTTCAGCTCCAGCCAGGTTTTGCTTCCACCCGCGCTGCAAACCGGAAAACTCACGCTCATCACCAGTGCCATGGCGCGTGAAATTCTTCTCGGCAAAGACGGCAAAGCCGAGGGCGTCTCCTACATTGATAAAACTACGCGTTCGGAAAAACGAATCAACGCGCGCGTCGTCATCGTTGCCGCCAGCGCCTGCGAATCCGCGCGCTTGCTCTTGAATTCGAAATCCTCCACCTTTCCAAACGGCATCGCCAACTCTTCCGGCACCGTGGGCCGTTATCTCACCGATTCAGTCGGCAGTGACGGCTACGGCCACATTCCCGCGCTCGAGAAAATTCCGCCGCACAATCACGACGGTACCGGCGGCATGCATTTGTACATTCCCTGGTGGAAGTTCGACCGCAAGAACGAATTTCCTCGCGGCTACCACATCGAAATCGGGGGCGGCCCGCACATGCCCGGGGTCGGCATGTTCGACGGGCTTTGCCGCGACGAAGAAGGCTACGGCGCAAAGCTGAAGCAGCGCGCGCGGCAGACCTACGGCACTTACGTCGGTTTTTCCGGCCGCGGCGAAATGCTTCCCAATCCAGACACGTACTGCGAAATTGATCCTGACGTCGTGGACCAGTGGGGCATTCCCGCCCTGCGTTTTCATTTCAAGTGGAGCGATTACGAATTGCTCCAGGCCAAGGACATGCAGCAAACGTTTCGCGCCATCGTCGAAATCATGGGCGGCGAATACAAAACCAAAACTTCCATTCACGGCCAGTATCCCTTCGGCATCACCGAAGGCGGAAAAATCATCCACGAAGTGGGCACCGCGCGCATGGGCGCCGATCCAAAAACCTCCGTGCTCAACGGTTTCTGCCAATCGCACGACGTGAAGAATCTTTTCGTCACCGACGGCGCCCCGCTGGTAACGAATCCCGACAAAAATCCGACGCTGACGATCATGGCTCTGGCCTGGCGCGCGTCCGAGTATCTTTTGGACGAAGCCAAGAAAGGCAACTTGTAAACGCTGAGGCGCACCGATGAATGAATCCATCTCACGCCGCGACATCCTTCGCACTCTCGCCGTTACCGCTGCGGGTGGCTCCGTCCTCCAAGTCATTCCCGCCCATGCCGCCGAATATATTCACCAGATGGTGCACAAAGAAAAATCAGCAGCGCCGACAGGGAAGTACACCCCAAAATACTTTTCCGCGTCGCAGTACGCCACGCTCACCGCGCTCTGCGACGCCATTATTCCCAAGGACGAAAAATCCGGCGGAGCCGTGGAAGCCGGCGCGCCCGAATTCATCGATCTCCTCACCAGCGAAAATCCCGAGTATCAATTGAAGCTCGGCGGCGGACTTTTCTGGCTCGATGGCCTCTGCACTGATCGCTACGCCAACGTTTTTCTCGATTGCACGCCCGAACAAAAAAACATCGTGCTCGACCTGATCGCGTACCGGGAAAACGCCAAGCAGGATCCCACGCTCAGCCAAGGCGTGGCCTTCTTCGCTTTTCTGCGCAGGCTTACCTGCGACGGCTTCTACACCAGCAAAATCGGCATCGCCGACCTCGGTTACATCGGCAACACCTCTTTGCACGAATTCCCGGGCTGCCCCCCAATCCCCGAATCCTGACGTGCCCTTGAGGACCATCATGACCGCAACCGTGTTCGTCGGCACTAGCGTTGACGGCTTCATCGCGCGCAGCAACGGCGATCTCGACTTTCTCCCCGAGGGCGGCGGCGAGCCGCATGGCTACACGGAATTTATCGCCAGCGTGGATGCCATCGTGATCGGCCGGAACACCTTCGAAAAGGTTCTGACCTTCGACTCCTGGCCCTACGGTGACAAGCGTGTCGTGGTCCTCAGCAGCCGCCCCCTCGACCTGTCCGCCGTCGTCGGTGGCGTGGTGGAGCAGATGTCCGGGCCTCCGGCCGACATCGTTGCGCAACTGGCCGCCACTGGCGCGCAGCACCTTTATATCGACGGAGGCATCACCGTTCAACGATTTTTGTCCGCCGGAATTATCCAGCGGCTCATCATCACGCGCGTCCCCGTGCTCATTGGCGACGGCATTCCTCTTTTCGGCGCCCTACCGCGCGACATTCGGCTGCAGCATGTAGCCACTCGCCACTACCAGAGCGGCCTGGTCCAGTCGGAATACCTTATCGCCTCCTGACCATCCTGCGACTTTGCGTTTTATTCGGGCATGATCACCGTTTTTTCTCTCGCCAGAGCGTCCAGTGTTGCTTTGTCCAGATTCAGGTGTGCCGCGACAAGTTCGGGCGGAGTGTGGGACAGCCATTCCGATAGCGCGAGATCCTGATAGTAGCTGCTCTTGAACATCTCCAGGAATTTCAGGTCGGTGTTGCCGGTGTTTTCGACGTAGTGCGGGAGCGTTTTTTGGATGTAGCCGACGTCTCCCGTTTCGAAGTCCATGGTGCGCGCGCGGCCTCCCGTGGTAAAGACGGTCATGCGTCCTTTGCCGCCGTAGAAGTATTGCCACTCGTCGGCGTTTGGATGCCAATGCAGTTCGCGAACTCCGCCGGGCTTGACCGTAACGATTGCGGCGCTAGTAGTGGTTATTTTGAAGTTGGTCGCGTCAATAATGCGAACTTCTCCGCTTTTGTTGCTCTTGGTGGGAGGAATCTGCATGGTGCGAAACGCAAAATCGATGGGAGAAGGTCCGAGCTTTCCTGCCGCGATGCGCTTGTCTTCCGCCAGCGGGCCGGGAACATCGGCCTGAAAAATGAAGCGCTCTTTCTTTGGCATGTTCGTGAGCGCTTTTTGGTTGACACCAAAATTCTTGGCGACGACATCAGGAGGCGTGTGCGCCATCCAGTCGGTGAGCAGCACAGTTTCATATTCGGAGAAGTTGCCGTCATCAAAGACCAGCAGAAATTCGCAGCCGTCGGGAGCGAGTCCCTGGATCGAATGCGGAATTCCCGGAGGAAAAAACCACAGTTCGTTTTCTTTCACGTCGGTGACAAAGCTCTTGCCATCTGCATCAATGCAGGTGATCCGGGCGGTGCCATACAGCATAAAAGCCCATTCGGCTGCGGTATGCCAATGGAGTTCGCGGACGCCTCCTGCCGTGAGCCGCATGTCCACACCGGCCAGCGTTTTCGAGACCGCGAGTTCGCGCTGCGTGACTTCGCGGGACCAGCCGCCTTCGTGAAGGCGCTTGTGCGCAAACGAAAAGGGATACTTGAACGTTTGCACGCCGCCGGCATCGGTCGGCAAGGGAGTGTTCGAATCGGGATTAGCCGCGTCGATGGCCGGATTCGTGGGGCCTGGATCGCTGGCACTCCGATCAGCCTTGGACTGGTAGTCGGACTGCTGCTGCGCGGCTAATTTATCCGCGGAGAGGACGCCCGCGGCTGCAAGGGCTACCGAACTGACGCCCAGGAATCCCCTTCTCGTTAAGATGTCTTTCTCAGTTTCGTCATGCATGGCGATCACCTTTCAGAATGGAAATGGATTCCGTCTGCGGATTCGAAGTCAGACCTGGTGTTGGTCTGTGCGCTGAATGTAGGTCCAGAAAACACGCACAGCAGGGGAAAGAGAAGGCATGTCCCCTAGTCAAATGAGCTTTGCTCATTAACCCCATTTTGCTGCGGATTCTATACCGGGTCGCCCGGCCGAGCATGAGGAACGAGATTGAGTTGGCTGGTCCTCCTTATTCTCCAGATCGGAGGCATGTTTCGCGCTCCGCGAATCGGCTTTCGCAACTGTGGTCCTATCTGGAACCTTCCTTTCTTTTTCAACTACGACCTATTAATGGAGATGACGCCTCAACGGGGAGTTGCCCTCGATCAGCGAGGGGGGCGGGGAGATCGCCGAAGTCTACTTTGAAGACTTCGTCTTCGGGGTGGAGTTCGTCCTCAATGGCGGGGAGGGTACGGAGGAGGAGGTTACAGGTGTAGGCCATGACGGCGGCGCGACGGGGGTGGATGCGGTCGGCTCGACCGACATCTGGGATACCGGGCGGGAGAGCAATGTGGTTACGCGAACAGAGAGACTTCGCCGTGTTTCTTACGGGTTGGCTTAAGGTTTTATTCCCGAACAATCAGCGCGCGGGATCAACTTTCTGGTCGAGGTAGATCCAGAGGACGCGGGAAAGCAGGGTGACTGCCGGCGAGAAAGGCAAAAACAAGACGATGGCCCAGAGGACGTCCTTGGTGATCCACCAGCCGGTGGCTAGCCAAAGGAGAAACGCGAAGAACACGATGAGCAACACGCCCAAACCGTAGCTGATGTACATGGCGCCTAGGAAGTAGCCGGGTTCGCGTTCGTAGCGGAGATGGCAGACGGAGCATTCTTCGTGCATTTTGGGGAAGCCGAGGAAGATGGAACGAGGAAAGATTTTTCCAACGCGGCAGCGGGGACAGCGCTGGTGAAGAATGTCGTTGAAGGTAGAGAGGACGCCGGTCTTCATGGGACTGGTTCAGTGTAGCGCGATGCGGGATTCGTGGGAGGAAGTTGAAAGCAGAGGCCTCTGAGCAGTTTCGCAATGCTATCGGGGATGCACGATACGCAAATGGGGGCGGAGAGCGACTGGAAATATGTTATGAAGTCAGAGAACCCGGAACCCTCGCAGCTACTGCGGGCCCCAGCCCAAAGTGGAGGACTTGATGACGAAGGTGCTCGCCCCGCCGGATCTTTCCCGAAGGCCATTCGTAGTTACCGCGGAATGCGCCATGAGGGCGACGCCTCCGGTGCTGTTCCGCGCATGGACGAAACAAATTGATCGGTGGTTCGCGGTGGCGGGGTCGGTGCTGATGAAAGATCGGGTGAACGAGGTTTTCTATTTCGAGACGCGATTTGAGGGGCAGCGGCATCCGCATTACGGAAGATTTCTCCGCCTGGAACGCAACCGGCTGGTGGAAATGACGTGGCTGACGACGGCAACGCATGGGTCGGAAACGGTAGTGACGGTGAAGCTCGCGCCGAATTATGGCGGCACGATGCTGGAGTTGACGCACGCAGGTTTTCCGGATGAAGAGTCCAGAAAACGCCACGACGATGCGTGGCCAAAAGTGCTGGCGCAGCTGGACGAACGTATGCTCGAAAGAGCTTGAGCAATACAGAATCTCCGAACAAGGCCGGGCGCGCCGCAAAGCCGCCGAACATATTGCGGGCCGCAATGCAGGGTTGTATAGTGAGGGGCAATTCCCAGGGCCTCGCAACAACCCCCGGCAAATCCTCAACGGAGAGAAAACAATGAAAAAGTCCATATGGTTTGTTTTGCTGTTGTGCTTGCTGACGCCCGGTCTGGCAATGGCACAGAGCGTTTTCGATGGAACGTGGAAAGTGGATGTGAAATCGGCGCAATTCCCGACGAAGCCCGATGTTTACCTGATCCAAGATGGCATGTACCACTGCAAGACGTGCGCTCCCCCGGTTGATATCAAAGCGGATGGCCAAGACCAGAAAGTTACGGGATATCCGTATTTCGACACCATCAATATCAAGATTTTGGACGACCGCAGCTATGAGGAAGTAGACAAGAAAAACGGCAAGGCAGTTATCACCGGCAAAACGTGGGTTTCGCCCGACGGAAACACACTTATGTTCGAATTTAGCGATAGCAGCGCGTCGAGCGGAGCTCCAGTGGTCGGCAAAGGGGAAGAGACGAGAGTGGAGAAGGGCCCGGCGGGATCGCATGCCGTTTCGGGCTCATGGCGCATGTCGAAGATGGACAGCGTGTCGGACAACGGGCTGGCGTTCACCTACAAGGTTACGGGCGGTAGCCTGATGATGACCAATCCGACGGGGCAAAGCTATACGGCGAAGCTGAATGGGACGGAAGCGCCGTACAAAGGCGATCCAGGAACCACAAGCGTGTCCGTGAAACAGGTGGATAAGAACACGATGGAAGAAACCGACAAACGGGATGGGAAAGTGATTAGCGTCAACCGCGTGACGGTTTCGGCGGACGGCAAGAGCATGACTATTGTGTTTGATGACAAGCTGCATGGAACGACCGGCAAGGTCACGGCGCAAAAACAATAGGACGCGTTTGAGTACGATAGATTGACGGCAATGAGGGCGCAGCGGTGCTGCGCCCCTACAAGAGAATTGCAATTAGGAATTGAAAGTTCAGGATTTGATTTGGTTGGTGGTGGCGTCCCAGGTGACGGGGGCGCGGCGGAAATAGGATTCGTTGGCCATGTGGCAGGCCAAGGCGGCGTTGTGGCCGAAAACGGCGTCTTCTGTGACGGGCTGGCGGGATTTGACGGCGCGGAAAAAGGTCCAAAGGTGAGGCTTTAATTCGTCCCAGGACGCGCCGTGATAGCTGAAGGATTCGGAAGTGGGCTCTTTGCCGGGAACGGGATCGTGCTCGGCGTGCCACTGCTTTAAGTACGCTTCGAGAAGGGCGTGCGGATAACTGTAGGTGTAGTAGCTAGGATAATTGTCTTCACCGGATTGCGGCGAGAGGAGAATGCCGTTTTCCGTGACCTCCAGAACTCCCTTTGAGCCTTGAAAGCGATAAATCTCCGGCGACTCGCAGCCGAGATTCAGTCGAAGATAAACAGGAATGTTTTTGCCGGTGTATTCGAATAGCGTGGCGTGGACGTCGGGCATGTTGCGGCCATCGGGCCAGCGGAGAATGCCGCCGGTGGACAGGACGCGGCGCGGGGGCTCGTTCCAGCCGAGCATGTAATTCATGCCGCTGACAAGATGAACGAGGAGATCGCCGGCGACGCCGGTGCCGTATTCCTTCCAGCAGCGCCAGCGCGCGAAGATTTTGCCGTCGAGTGCGCGCTTGGGCACGTCGTTTTGCCAGGTGTCCCAATCGAGGGTGGCGGGAGAGAGATCGGGCGGCGGGGGATATTCCCATGCGCCGGTGGGATCGTTGCGGCCGAGGGAGCCTTCGACAAGATTCAGATTTCCGATTACGCCTTGCGCGAGAAGTTCTTTTGCTTTTGTGCAGATCACGGAACTGACGCGCTGGGAGCCGATCTGGACGATGCGGCCGGTTTTTTGCGCGGCGGCGACCATGGCCACGCCGTCGGCGGCGGAGTGCGACATGGGTTTTTCGCAATAGATGTCTTTGCCTGCGCTGACGACGTCCACGACGACGCGTTTGTGCCAATGATCGGGGACGGCGGCGACGATGCAGTCGATCTCTTTGTTGTCGAGCAATTCTTGGTAGCGGCGCGTTGTGGGTAGATTTGCGCCGGCAATTTCCTTGGCGAGCGTATGGCGGCCGTCGTAGAGATCGGCGGCGGCGACGCATTCGACGCCGGGCAATTGGATGGCGTTTTTGAGAAGGCCGGAGCCTTGCATGCCGATGCCGATCATGCCGAAGCGCACGCGGTCGCTGGGGGCGACCATTTGCGTGGGAAGAGGAATGCGTTCGGGATCGAGAAGGATGGTGCGGGCGGAGAGGAAGGCACCGGTGGCGCCGGCGGTGCGGGTTAGGAATTCGCGGCGGGAAAGATCTTTTTTCATGGTTTGCTCCTCGACTAGCGAAAGAAATCTAAACCCTCAGCCCTAAAGGGTTGAGCTACAAATGAGGAAATTTAGTGCAACGACTGGACGCTGACCTCTTTGAAAAGGACGACGTCGTTGTCGCTGTGATTTTGGAGGCCGATGTAGCCTTCGATGGGGCGTGGGCCGCGCTGGGGTTCGAATGAGAATTTGCGCTCGGGAACGGGCTGACCTTCGGTGTAGTCGGTGACGGTGACGTCGTTGAGCACGACGAGAGTGTGCGGACCGTCGAGAGTGATTAGCATGGTGTTCCATTCGGGGCCATACTTGCCGGGGCGGGCGAGAGGTTTGGTGAGGGAATAGAGAGTGCCGGTGATGTGGTATTCGTCCTCGCCGGGCGAGTCGTTGTCAATTTGCACTTCGTATCCGTAGTGGACGGGCATCCATTCTTCGCGGGGCTCGAGGGGGATGCGAATGAAGACGCCGGAATTGTCGTTGTGGTCGCGCATTTTGTAGACGACGCGGATGCGGCAGTTGCCGAGTTTTCCGCCGGTCCAGTAGAGCAGGCCCATGCCGCCGTGGGTTCGAATGAGGCCGTCTTCGACGGTCATGTTGCCGGGGCCGACGTGTTTCCAGCCGGTGAGGTCTTTGCCGTTGTATAGGGATTTCCACGCGGGGGACTGCGGGCTTGCGGCCGCGAGGGCGAAGAGAGTGGAGAGGGTGGCGAGCGTGAGGATCGTTACGCGTTTGAGGGTCTTCATCGCGTGATTCTCCTTGGGAAGAGCAAATCATGTACTGGCGCAGCAAGCTTCGCCACTACAAGTAAAGTTCAAAACTGCAGGTTGTGCAGATAGGTGTAACTGATTTTTATGTCGTCGAAGGCGGATTTCGGTTCGTCGTTTTCGACGAAATAATGTTTGATGCCGGCTTTTTCGGAATGGGCGAAGATGCGCTTCCAATCGATGCTGCCCTGGCCGACGTCGGCGAGGCGGCCGCCAATTTTCACCGCAGAGCCGGTGGCGCCTTTGTAGGAGTCCGTGGCGTTGGGGTCCTTGATCCAATCTTTTACGTGAACGAGGGGGAAGCGGCCGGGATATTTTTCGAAATAGGCCACAGGATCCTTGCTTGCGACGCTGACCCAGCAGAGATCCAGTTCCATGGCGACGAATTTGGGATCCGTTTCCTGGAGGAAAAAATCGTAAGGAAGTTTTCCTCCGAGGGCAGCGGAAGAGTCGAATTCGAAGGAATGATTGTGATAACCGAACTGGATGCCGGCTTTGGCGCTTTCTTCGCCGGCTTTGTTGAAAAGATCGGCGGCGCGCTGCCATCCGCTGGCTTGCGCGCGCTGCTTTTCGTCAATCCAGGGGCAGATGATGTATTCGTGGCCGACGATTTTGGCGGCTTCGAGAGCCTCGGGCCAGCGCTTCTCGACGACATCGTATCCGGCGTGGGTGGAAGGGGAGGTCAGGCCGTTTTTATCGAGGAGCGCGCGGACGTCTTTCGGAGAACGGCCGAAGTAGCCGCCATCAGGAGCAAAAAGGCCGGCGAATTCGACTTCCTTGTAACCAGTGGCGGCGACTTTGGCGATAGTGCCTTCAAAGTCGGTTTTCATGTTCGCGCGCACGGTATAGAGCTGGAGGCCGACGCGGCTGATGGAGTGCATGGTGTCCGCGGCCCAAGTGGGCCTTGCGGCGGTGGCGAGAGTTGCAGCGACGGAAGTGCCGATAAATGTGCGGCGTTTCATGGGCGCATTTTACTCTTTCCGGGGAGGAAGGGAACAGGGATTCGCCGGAAAAGGGAAGGGCGGTCCGGTGAAACCGGACCGCCCTTCTCACGGCCCAAATTTCGGTTTAGAAGCGGAACTTCGCGGCGATCTGCATGATGCGCGGATCACGGGCGCTGGTGACC
Source organism: uncultured Acidobacteriota bacterium (assembly GCA_963729455.1). Lineage (GTDB taxonomy): Bacteria > Acidobacteriota > Terriglobia > Acidiferrales > UBA7541 > Acidiferrum. The sequence goes on along the minus strand of CAVSNX010000008.1, from coordinate 351,188 downwards.
AAGCCGAAAAGTCCGCCTTGATTGACGCCGCCCACGAAATCGGGAGCGCCGGAGTTAATCAAGCCGCTGGGGTTCTCGAACTGAGCGTGGTTGAAAATGTTGAAGGCCTCAAATCTCAATTCGAGGGTCATGGTCTCGTTGAACTTGGTTTCCTTGAGCAGAGCCATGTCCCAGTTGTTCAGACCCGGACCGTGGAAAAAGCGGCGGTTGGCGTTACCAATTTGCCCGAACGGTTCAGTCGTGAAAAACGCGGGATTGAAATAGGGCAGAGTGGAATTACGCGGATTCTTGCTGCTGATGGAACCACCGGAAAACAGCGTTCCGGTGCCACTCAGCTGCGGAACATCCACGCCGACGGCGCCGGTCAAGGAGTTGTCGTCATTTTCGGAGAGGGTGATAGGAAGGCCGGTAGCGAACGTAGTGATGCCGGACAGGGACCAGCCGCCAGCGATTTTGTTCAAGAAACCTCTATCGGCATGCACGAGCTTCTCGATACCGAGCTGCACGCTGTAACTGGCTACGAAGTTGTGTGTTACATCGAAGGCACAGAGAGAACGGCTGAGTCTGGGATTGAAGGGATTGCTGGTGTCCTGCAGACCGGACGAGTTGTCGAGACATTTGCTGAAGGTGTAGCCGACGAGAAACTCCGCGCGGCTGCTGGTGTGCTTGAGCGTAGTCTGCAAGGAATTGTATGCAGAATTCGCCACTTCCATGATGTAGGGATTGCTGCCGAAGAATGCAGGATCGAGGATCGTGCGCGTGCCATTGATAACTGTGGTTGAGCCAGGCGCGTAAAAGGCACCCGGGATGGTTGGCGTACCGGTCGGAAGGTGTATTGGGTATTTTCGCCAAACTGGCTGCAAGTGCCCCCGCCGTCCAAGGTGTTCACCTGCTGGCAAATGGCGGAGCTACCGGGGTTGGCCTCCACGGAGGTAACGAGGCGATGCCCTTGGTTGCCGACATAGGCTACGCCGAAGACGGTGTTTGAACCGATTTGTCTTTGGAGGGACAAGTCATAATGTTCGGAGTAAGGCAAGCGGTTCTTGTGCCAGAAGACGAAGCCGCTCGAAATGGGCTCGACATCCCCCCAGGGAAAAGAGGAATCCGGGTTTTTCGCGGAAACATTCGGGGGCGGAAAAACGAACGGGAAGGGATTCCCGCCGGCCGGCTCCGGCAGGCCATTCCCACGGGCATCGTAGGGAGTATCGAAGAATGGCGGAGCGGTGGAAACCCAAAATACACCATAGGGGGGATCACCAACTTCCAGGAACTGGCTCAAGTCTTCGACAGAGGTGTAGTAGATACCAAAACCCATGCGGATGCTGGTCTTTCCTGGTCCACCGGTCAGTTTCGAGATAAAGCCTTCGCGGGCATCCGGAGAATAGGCCAGACCAAGACGAGGAGAGAAGGCGTTGTACTTGGTAGGCGACAAAGTGCTGGGAACACCTGGATCGCCGGGGACGAGCCATCCCTCTGGAGCGGTCGGAAAAACCACGGATTGGACCCCGGGAATAATGGTTTCGGTCTTGTTCTGGGTGTCATACCAGGGCTGGCTCACTTCCCAGCGCAAACCATAGTTGAACGTGAGACTAGATTTCACGCGCCAACTGTCCTGGACAAAGAGCCCGGCATACTTTGTACGGGAATCGAGGATTTGGTGGCTGGCCTGAATGAAGCTGTTGGGAGCGCCGATGAGGAAATCCACAAAATCACTTCCAGTTTCGCCGCCGTTGAAAGTGAAGGCTCCGTTCTGACCGAAATAATTGCGCTCGTTGATTTGGTCGTAGTGAAACTGAGCGCCAAACCGGAGGCTGTGCGTGCCGATGATTTTGGAGAAACTGTCCTGCACTTGATAGGTGTTGTTGTACTGGCTTACGGAATCCGATGGAACGCCAATGATGAAATTGTTGAAGGCGATATTTGGAATGCCTTCGAGGTTCGGGGCTACCGGACCTATGCCGCCGTTAAAGGAGCAGCCGGTAGTGTTGGTGTTAGCGGGACAGTTGGGGGTAACGAAACCAAGGGGACTCAGAGTGTGACCGAGGCCGCCCTGTGGCTGGAAGAGCTGGGCGGCGTTGCGAGTAAAGCTGATGTGAAATTCGTTGAGAGAAGTGGATGAGACGGTTTTGGTGTCACCAATATTGAGCAGCTGGTGCGCGGCCTAGAGAGATTCCGTTATAGCCAGGCACGGTAGCTCCGCCGTTCGGGTACGCGTCATTGCGGATGTAATCGTCGATAAAGTAGTAGAAGGAGAGGGCGCCGTAGCGGGTGGTGTTGACGTCGAGGCGGCTGCCACCCTTGTTTATCGTTGAGCCTGTTTGGAAATTTCGAAGTTGAGAAAGCTCCGCTGAGTGGATCTCCTTGAGGAATGAAGCCTCCGCTCAATAGATTTGCGGATACGGGAGACAAAGCCGCCAGCTTGGTGGTGAGAATTGTCGGATCGGCGAAGACGCAGGCGTTGGGGGCTGTCGTGGTGTTGCAGGCGGAAGTGGGATTGTTCGGGTTGCTGCCCAGAGCATAGTAGTAAGGCTCGCCGACGTTAACGGTGTAGCCGAGGGCCGCGGTGAGGCGATTCGCGAACGCCTGGCCCTGGACGGTGCCGGTGGGGGAGCCGGTGGCGAGGGAGTTGACGTAAGCGGCGTCGAGAGCTGGAAGCAGGTCGGTGATGTCGCCAGTGCGGTCCGCAGCGGTGGGAACAGTGGTGGTTTGGGTCTGGCCTTGAATCTGGCGGGTGCCTTGATAATCCAGGAAGAAGAAGACCTTGTCCTTCTTGATGGGTCCGCCAACCGTTCCACCAAACTGGTTCTGCTTAAAGTCGCCCTTCGGGCCGGTCGCTGCGGGGTTGAAGAAATTGCGAGCGTCGAGGTCGGTGTTGCGGAGGAACTCGAATGCGCTGCCGTGGATCGTATTGGTGGCTGATTTGGTGGCAACGTTGATCTGGCCGCCGCTGTAGTTGCCGTATTCGGCGTCGAAGTTGCTGGTGATGATGCGGAATTCGGAGATGGAGTCGAGATTGGGAATTACGGCCGCGCCGTTGTTCTTGCCTTCGACGACGTTTGCGCCATTGACCATGAAGCCGTTGGCCGCTTCGCGCTGGCCATTCACCGATTGGTTTCCTGAGTTCAGACCACCAGAGGGCGAACGGTCGTTCATGCCGGGGGCCTGGGCGCCGTAGGCGGAGGGAACGACGCCGGGCTGTAAGGCCAAGAGATCGGTGTAGGAGCGGCCATTCAGAGGGACGGTGGTCATCTTGGTGCCGGTGATGACTTCGCCGTTTTGGGTGCTTTCCGTTTCGACGTGGACGGCTTCGCTGGAGACGACAACTTTTTCGGTGGCCTGGCCGAGTTGAAGGGTTACGTCGGCGCGGAGGGCCGAGTTGGCGTCAATGACGAGTTTTTTTGCTCGTAGACTTTGAATCCGGCGGCGCGGACCTCGACGGTATAGGTACCGATGGGCAATGCGGGGAAATTGTAGAAGCCTTTGGAATCGGTGGAGATTTCGGTGCGGACGCCGGTTTGGGTTTCCGTGGCGGTGACGGTGGCGCCACCGACGACCGCGCCGCTGGGATCGGAGACGACCCCGGAGATACTGCCGGTGATGGCGGCCCAGGCGAGGGCTGCACCAAAGAGCAGAATCACTGCAACTGCAGGAATAGAACGCAAGTTAGACCGCATGGAATTTCCTCCCTCGAGAAATCGAGTAGACTGACGAAAACTCATTTTTTGGAATCACGTACGATTGTCAGCGGTGCAAACATGAATTTCAATGTCGCGTGCATCGGACCTTGCCGAGAGTGCCACCTCTCTTGTAACCGCGATCCATAAGTCGTGAAGCGCTCCGGTCAATTTCTCTTGAGATTCGGAGAGGAAGCCTGGCTAAAAAAAGGGCGGTCCGACCCGGTCGGACCGCCCAAGCCGGATTTTGGTTTAGAAGACGACTTTCAGGCCGAGCTGCAGGATTCGCGGAAGGTGCGCTTGGGTGGCCGTCAAGAACGTGGTGCTGGCCGGGTCGAAGCTGGTATCCACGCCGGAGAATTGGGTGTGGTTGAAAGTGTTGAATGATTCAACGCGGAACTCGACGGACAGGGCTTCTTTAATCGGGAATCGTTTGAAGAGGCCCATGTCGAATTGCGTGCGATGGGGCAAGTTCAGGAAATTCCTGCCGACGTTGCCGAAGGTTAATCCCTGCGGAAGGCCAAACGCACAGGGATTGAAAAGATAGGGGCCCGGGGCCGTGGAAGCCTGGCAGGGAGCGCCATGGGGATTGCCGACAAGGTCGGGACGGGAACCTGTGCCAACGCCGTTGCCGACGCCAGCGTTGTCGCCAAATATCGTGTTGCTGATGTTGGCGGGAGAACAGCCTGGACATAAGGTGGGAGTTCCGCTCTGGAAAGTGGTGATGCCCGACCACTCCCATCCGCCGAGCAGGGTCTTGGTCAGGCCGGATGACTTGCTGAAGAAGGGCAAGTCGTAGACATAGCTGAAGTTCAAGGTATGGCGCTGATCGAAATTGGAGCTTGCGCGGTTGGCTTTCAAGTTGTAGGAATCAACAAAGGTGGCGTCACCGCGGTCGGAAGAATCATCGATGGAATGGCTATAGGTGTAGGCGGCATTGACGATGAGAGAGCCGAGAGTGCGGCGGACGCTAGCTTGCAAGGCGTTATAGGAAGAGTTGGCTTGCGTCTCGAGAAATTCGAGTGTTCCGAAACCGACAAATGGACGAGACGGATCGGCGTCGCTGCCACAGGCAATACTGAGATTGATGGCCGCCTGCCCGGTGATGGGAACACCGCTGGGAGTGGTGAAGGAGGAACAATCGTTGGGGCCGATGGCCTCTCTTGGCTTATAGGGGTTTGCGATGCCCGAATCCGCCAGAGACTTCAACTGGTTGAGGTCGCGAGCGTCGGTGAGATGGGTGCCCTTGCTGCCGACGTAGGCGACGCTGGCGACAAAACTCTTTGGCAATTCGAATTGGTAGTCGAGGTTCCACTGTTGGACGTAGGGCCATTGGGCCACAGTCTGGATGTTTGCCGGCGGCTCGTTATTCACGGCGAAAGGGAGGAACACGCCTCCACCGCCGCCGATGCAGGTGTACCCGGAACTGGCCGTGCAGGTGGTGCCGTTGGGTGCGATGTTTGGCTGGCTGGCGGTGAGAACGCGGGGCGGCGTGCCTTCCAGAGATTCGGCGTTGGCTTCATTGCCATTCCCATATTCAAAGAAAACACCGTATCCCCCGCGAATGACAGTCTTGCCGTTGCCGAGGGGATCAAAGGCAAATCCGATGCGGGGTCCGGGATTGAAGAGATGACCCTTGACGCAGCCGGGGTAATTTGTGCCCGCGACAGTAGCGGCCGGAAATGCATTGAGGACGGCTGCAGGGATGGATGAAGTGCCGCCTTTGCCGCCGCATTGGACGATGCCATCAAAGGGATTTGCATTGGGATTGCCACCCAGCGCGTTCGCGGGGATCAGAGCGCCTGGCACACCGGTAACGCTGCCATCCAATCAATGGTTGGGGCAGATCCCGCGGGTGTATACGGAGGGTTCAAAGTTGAACGACGTCCTGGTTCTGTCGCGATTGGTTCCGAACATACTGACGCGCAGGCCCAGGTTGAGGGTGAAACGTTTGGTGGCATGCCAGTCGTCCTGGAAGTAGGGCTCGAAGATTTTGTAACGATAGTAGTACTTCACGATGGCACTGGTCTGCTGATAGGAAGCGATCCTTCCGGTGAGGAAATCGGCGAAGGAGTTCCCTGTGGAGACATTCGTATTCGTTTCGTCGAAGGTCAGAATGCCGCCGAGGCCGACGCTGGTGGGGGCGCTCGGTTCGTTCTTTTGGATGGCGATGAGTTCGCCGCCAAACTGCAGGTTATGGGTGCCGATGATTTTCGTGACAGTGTCGCGGTAGCCGTAGGTTGGGTTGGAATTGATCCACGGCATGAAACCAGGATTCACTGTGAAGCCGCCGCCGTAGGCCGCACCGTTGGCGAGAGAAACGCCGGGGATTTGCTCGAAGGTTTGGCCGCCAGTGCCGGTATTGAAAAGACCGGTCATGGTGAAGCCGGTGGGAACGTTGAAGGGCCCGGTGTTGGTGAGAAGGAGGTGGTCGGCGGAATAGCTAAAGACGAACTCGTTGAGGAGTGTAGGGGTGATGGTAGCCGTCAGGTGAGTGACGAAGCTCGTTCCGGGGGTGCCGATCTTCGTTTGAATGGAAGGGAAAGGATTGCCCACGAAGCTCACGGTTGGGTCGACAGCCGAGTAGGAGTCGTGGATGTAGCGGCCCATGAGGCGAAGATTCGGAGAGAAATTGTGATCCACGCGAACTAACTCCTGTCGCCAGGTGAGAGGTTCCGTAACGGAACCGATAAAGAAGGAATTAGCTCCATTGTCAATGGTGGGCGCGGGGATCAGGGCGTTCATGATGGCCAGGGCGTTGGGGTCGATGGTGACTTTGTTTCCGGGAAAGGGCAGGCCGGTGGCCGGATTGGTGGGGCATTCCGCGCCGGGGCAAACGTCGCTGAAATTGCCGCCGCGTTCGGGGCTGGAGGGGACTTGCTGGTTGAAGGAGAAGGGGTCGCGCTCGCGGCGCCACTCTTCGGACCAGAAAAAGAAGGTCTTCTCTTTGTTCGTGTTGTAGTGGCCAGGAATAAAGACAGGTCCGCCGATGGTGTAGCCGAAGTCGTGCTTTTTGTCGGAAGGCCTGGGGAGGCCGGCGGCGTTGTTGAAGAATCTGTTGGCATCGAAAGCGTCATTTTTTATGAATTCGTAGACGTCGCCGTGGAAAGACTTGGTGCCGGACTTGGTGATGACTTCGATGTTGCCGGAGCCATTCCTGCCGTAGACGGCGCTGTAGTTTGAGGTTTGAACGCGGAACTCAGCGATGGCGTCCACGCTTGGATATGTGTTCAGCGTGGCGTTGGAACCGGTATCCATATCGTTGGCACCGTCGATCTGCCAGTTGTTGTACTCGCTGCGGCCGCCGTTAACGCTAAATGCAATGCTTCCAAGGAGACCAACTCCGCCCGCATCCTGGCCCGTCTGATTGCTTACGCCGGGGACCAAGGTGATGAGTTGCGTCCAGTTGCGGCCGTCCAATTCGAGCTGGCTGATTTCTTTTCCGGTCACGACGCCGGAGATCTCCGAGGATTGCGTTTCCACTTGGGCGACGTTGGAGCCCTCGACTACGACGTTTTCACTGACCTGGCCGACTTGGAGTGTGACGTCCACGCGTGCTTTCTGCGCGACCTGCACGATGATCTTCTTGGCTTGAAAGACCTTGAAGCCCTGCGCGGTGACGGACATGTCATAGACGCCAGGGGGAAGAGCGGCGGCGAGATATTCGCCATCGCCGTTGGTGGTGGAGATGCGAGTAATGCCGATGGCGGCGCTGACGAGTTTCACTTCGGCGCCGGGAACGACTGCGCCGGAGGAGTCGCGGACCGTGCCGGTGATGGCGCCGGCGTCTTGTGCGAGCACAGCGAAGGGGAGGGCGAGGAGCAGTAGGAGCGCGCAGAGAAGGAGACGAGCTGCGACGGGGTTGGAATTTGAAATAAAGACAAAACAATTATTGGTTTTCATTTGGTTACACTCCGAGAAGAATTCGAAAAGGGACCGGCGGTTGAACGCGAAGAGAGGCAAATCAGGCGAGAGTAGCTGCCACGACGCTTGCTGTTTGCCGATAGTCCCTCGTTGAACACGAGCCCCCACTACTCGACAGTCGCAAAAGCGCACCCAAACGGTCTATTAAAACGAGTTAATATTGCATTTTGGCGGCGGTGTCAAGCGGGAAGTTGCGTATATTTGTGGAAGGCCATTTTTGAGGAGTTTCCGAGCCTACCCAGTGGGCTCTTTCCCGCGGAGTCGGTCGAGCACTTGAACTTCACGCAGGTCTGCCGGAGACTACGAAGTCATGAAAATCCAAGCGCTAGTTGCGGTGGCCGCGCCAGTCTTTCTAGCGTGTGCGCTGAGTTCCGCGGCGGCCCGAGGGGCTCCGGGGGCGGGTGGCCAAGGCGCACAGGAGCAACGGCCCAGCGGGACGCCATCGGGAAGCAAAACGAGCGGCGATGCGCGCGATTTGTATTTGAAGGGGCAGGCGGCGTTGCAGGGTGGCGACCTTGACGCGGCGGAAAAGGCCTTTCGTCAAGTGCTGGCGATTGACCCGCGCTCCGCGGGGGCGTACTCCAATCTCGGAGTGATCGCCATGCGGCGCAAGGATTGGGACCAGGCGTTAAAACTTCTGGAGAAGGCCGCAAAGCTTGCGCCGACGGTCAGCGGCGTGCGGCTGAATATTGGACTGGTGTACTACCGCGAAGGGGACTATGAGGCGGCGATCGTGCCGCTTTCGTCTGTGCTGCGAGATCAGCCGGATTCCGAGCAGGCGCGGTATTTGCTCGGTCTCTGCGACGTGTTCACAGAAAAATTTTCCGATGCTGTGTCCGTGCTTGAGCCGCTGTGGGCGCAAAAATCAGAGGACTTCATGTATCTCTACGTGCTCAGCATGGCGGCGAACGGAGCGGGACAAAAAGAGCTGGATGAAAAAGTTTTGGCGCGGCTTATCGAGGTGGGAGGAGATCGAGCCGAATTTCATTTGCTTATGGGCAAGGCATATCTTTACCGCCAGGAAACGGAGAAGGCTGTTGCCGAGCTCGAGCACGCGGCGAGTCTCAGTCCGAATCTTCCGTTCGTGCATTTCAACCTGGGGATCGCGTACATGCGAAGCGGGGACAGCCGGCGGGCGGAAGAGGAGTTTCGCCGGGACATTGGCATCGAACCGGATTTGCCGGACACCTATGAAGTGCTCGGGGAATTTTATATGCGGGAAGGGAAGGACGGCGAAGCGGAAGGTTCGTTTCGCGAAGCGCTGCGCCGCAACCCGAGGATGGCAGGCGCGCACTACGGCGTCGCCAAGATTTATCTTCGGCAAGGGAAATACGAGCAAGCGCTGACGGCCGTTGATGCGGCGACGCGTTTTGCTCCTGGCAGTCAGAGTGTGCATTACTTGCGCGGACAAATCCTTGCGAAGCTGGGGCGTAAGGAAGAATCGCGAGCGGAGTTTGCGGCTGTGGATAAGATGGCCGCGTCGAGCAGCGCCAGGCAAGTCGAGTCCTTCGATGAAGGCCGCATGCCGAATCCGGAGCTGACCCAACAACCCCCGCAATGAGTTTCTCGATTTCTTCAAAAAAGTAGTGGCGGCGGGGGCTGCCATTTTCCGCGTGAAGCTTCGAGGGCTTCTGCGACCGAGAGGAGCAGTTCGTCTTCGAAGGGCCGGCCGATCAACTGCACGCCGAGGGGCAATCCTTCGTTCGAAAGTTTGACGGGGACGGAGACACCGGGAAAACCGGCCAGATTCAGCCATTGGGAAAAGCGCATGGTGTCGAGATAGCCGTTGCCGAGGCGGTAGTTTCCTTCGCCGTGGTGAAAGGCGGGGGCGGAGGAGACGGGGGAAAGGAGCACTGGCACGTTTTGCATTTGGCGCAGGATTTTTGCACGCAGGAGATCGCGTTCGGCGCAGGCTTCGATAAATTGGTCAAGGGTGATGGGGTTGCCGGAGTTGGCGATGGAAAGATATTCGCGGAGGACGGGGCTGATTTTTTCTTCGTTGCTGGCGACGGCTTTTTGGAGCAGGTGGCCGATTACCTGTCCGAAGAAAAACCACCACAACTCGAGACCGCGATCGAGTCCGTCGATTCGGATGGGTTCGACGGTAAAGCCTTGATCGGTTAGCCATCTGGCGGCTTGTCGCACGGCCGCAGTGGTTTCTGGGGTTGCGGTGCCGAGCGCGTTACTTTCCAGGATTCCGATGCGCAGGCCGCGCAAATCATTTTTGCTGTGAATGCGCACGGGAACTGGGGAGGAGAGTGCATCGCCGGCGTCGGGGCCGGCCATCACTTCGAAAAGCAAGCGCGCGTCGGCGATGGTTCGCGCCATGGGGCCGACGACGCCGATCCAGGAAAAGGCGCCGGCGCCGGGAGGAAAATGTCCGGTGGAGGGAATGCGGCCGGGGGTGGGCTTCAGTCCGCAGATGCCGCAGAAATGCGCGGGGACGCGGATGGAGCCGCCACCGTCACTGCCGACGCCGCCCATGGAACAACCGGCAGCGATGGCGGCTGCTTCGCCGCCGCTGGAACCGCCAGAGGAGTAGGACACGTTCCACGGATTGGCGGTTTTTCCGGTGAGCAGATTGTTTGATTCGTAGGCCATCAGAAATTCGGGAGTGTTTGTGTTTCCCACAAGGATGGCGCCGGCGGATTTCAAACGCGCGACGAGAGGCGCGTCATGCTTCGGAACGTAGTCTTTGCGAAGGAGAGAGCCAGCGGGGCAGGGCCAGCCCGCGACGTCAACGCAACTCTTGATGCTTAGGGGAATGCCGTGGAGAGGGCCGAGGGGCGCGGCGTTCGAAACGGCAGCTTCGGCGGCTTGGGCGTGGCGGCGCGCGGCCTCGGCGTCCAGATGGACGAAGGCATTCAATGTGGGCTGCCAGGCTTCGATGGCTTTTAGTTGAGAGTTGACGACTTCGACGGGGGAAATGCTTTTCGAACGAATCGCTTCACTGAGTTGATGGATGTTTGAGAACGAAGAAGCGTCCATGGCCTGATGGGGGGAGAGTATGCGGCCAGCCGACGTGCGTCAAGCGGACGGCAAACGGGGCACCTGGGGATTCATAATATCGATTGACGATAGGTCAGGCAGCCGACAGAATTCCAAGCGCGGCTGGACATGCAAAAGACGCGATTCGGACCTTCCGCACGGACAGGAAGAAAAACTCACATGCAGACTCGGTTTCGGGGCGCGGCAGCGGTGCTTTCCGCTTGCGCGATTTTGATTTGCTTCGCTGCGATTGTGTTGGGCTCGGGCGCGCCGTCGGCACAAGAAAAAAGCGCGCGCACGGAAAAGGCCGGAGCGCAGAGCAGAGCGGCGGATGCGTATCGGCTGAACACGCTGGGCGTTGCTTATATGAATCAGCAGCGGCCGGCGGATGCGCAGAAATATTTTGAGCAGGCGCTGGAGGCGGATCCGAAATTTGCGGTGGCGCGATTGAACCTGGGTGTTGCGCTGCTCGGGCAGCAGAAGCTGGAGCCGGCGCGCGCGGCGCTGGTTGAGGCGACGGGGCAACTGCCCAAGGACCCTTACGCGTGGTACAACCTGGGGCTTGTTTACAAAGATCTCGGGGAGATGGAAAAGGGCATCGCGGCTTTCCAGCACGTGGCGGAGATCACGCAGGAAGCGGATCCCTATTATTTCATCGGGTATCTGTACACGCAGATTCAGAAATACGACGAGGCGATTGCGGCATTTCAGAAGGGGCTGGGGTTGTATCCGTATCATGCTTCGTCGGAGTTTGGATTGGCGCGGGCATTTCAGCGCAAGGGCGATGCCGCATCGGCACGGGAACATCTGGCGCGGTTTCAGAAAATTACGACGGAACATTTGGGAGCGCCGTTTGGGGCCGGTTACGGCGACCAAGGGCGTTATTCGCTGGCGGAGTTGCCGATTAGCTCGGTGATGGATGTTCCGGCGGCGATCCCGGTGCGCTTTTCTGCACAAGTGAATGCGTTTTTTGGAAAAACCACGGGCGGCGACTACGCGGCGCCCGGTGCGAGCACCGGTGCGTGCTTCTTCGATTACGATGGGGATGGCAAGCCGGATCTTTTTCTGGTGAGCGGCGCAGCGGAAGGCAACAGCCGACTGCTGCATAATGTCGGCGATGGACGATTTGAGGATGTGACCCAGGAAGCGGGGATTCATTTGAGCGGCGGCGGGCTGGGATGCGCGGCCGGAGATTTTGACAACGATGGGCACGCGGATCTGGCGGTTTGTTTGAGCGACGGCGTGCGGCTGCTGCACAACAAGGGGGATGGCACGTTTGAGGAAGTGACGGAGAAAGTGGGAATCCGGCGTGAGAAAGGGTGCGTGGGCGTCACGTTTGTGGACTACGACCACGACGGCGACCTCGATCTCTACATCACGATGGCTCCCGATGGCAGTTCAGCGGGCGGGGCGGCACGCAACGTTTTGTGGCGCAACAACGGGAATAGCACGTTTACGGATGTTTCGGCGGCGACGGCGCTGGATATTGTGGCGACGGGCGCGGGCGTGGTCACGACGGATTTCAACAATGACCGCGCGATTGATTTTGTAGTTGCGGGAAGCTCAGCGGGAGCTTCGATTTATCTCAATCCCCGCGAAGGGAAATTCACGCCCTTAACCGGGATTGATTTCAGCAAGGAGAACCTGCCGCCAGCGGTGGGCGTGGTGGCGATTGATTTTGACAAAGACGGGTGGATGGATTTAGCGTTCACGCATGCGGGCGCGCCGGGAATTAGTTTGTGGCGGAACGTGGCCGGGAAAAAGCTGGAGCGGGTGGCACTGCCGGATTTTGGCTGGCAGAAGGGCTGGGGAATTGCGGCGGTGGATTACGACAATGATGGATGGCTGGATCTGGTGGCGGCGGGGGAATCGAGCGGCGGCGGGGAACTGCGGTTGCTGCGAAATTTGGGGAAGAAGGGATGGGCGGACGTAACAAAGGACGTTCATCTTGACGCGGTGAAATTGAATCGACCACAAGCGATTGCGGTGGCGGATATTACGGGGAAGGGTGCGTCGGATTTGGTGGTGACGCAACTTGGCGGCGGGCCGGTTGTTCTGCTCAATGAAGGCGGCAACAAAAACAACTGGATGCGCATTGACCTCAAGGCGCTCAACGACAACAAGAGCGGAATCGGGACGAAGGTTGAATTGTATGCGGGCACGCTTTATCAGAAATGGGAAGTAGCCGGCGCATCCGGCTACCTGGGGCAAAATGCGGCGCCAATACTTGCCGGGCTTGGCGCGGAACACAACGCGGAAGTCGTGCGGCTGTTGTGGCCGACGGGCGTGCCACAGGACGAAATTAATCTTGCGGCCAAAAAAGCGCAGACGATCGCGGAACTCGACCGGCGCGGCAGTTCGTGTCCAGTTTTATTTTCGTGGAACGGGCGCGAGTTTGAATTCATTGCGGACATGATTGGGCCGGGCGTGGTGGGGCACTGGGTCGCGCCAGGTGAGCGGGACGTGCCCGATCCGGATGAATATCTCAAGGTGCCGGCGAAGAGCGTGAAGGCGCGCAACGGCATGCTTAGCTTCCGCTTCATGGAACCGATGGAGGAAACGGTTTATCTCGACCAAGTTAAGTTGCTGGCGATCGATCATCCGGCGGTGTACGAGGTTTTTCCGAATGAGCGCTTCGTCAGCGCGCCGCCTTTTCCGGAGTTTCGGGTGATCGCGAGCCGCGATGCGCATCCACCGCTTGGCGCGTGGGACGATCGCGGGAACGATGTGTTGGCGTTGATTTCGAAACCTGACCGCCGGTATGTGACCAGTTTCGAAGAATTGCCTTTTGCGGGATTCGCGAAGATGCACTGGCTGGAGTTGGATCTCGGGGAATGGGACGCGCAGAGACCGCTGCGATTGATCATGGACGGCTACACGGATTATTTCACGGCAACGTCCATGTACGCGGCGGATCAGGCGGGAATCAAAGTGATTCCGCCTTATGTGGAAGCGTTGGATGCGCAGGGCAAATGGGTGCGCGTTGTGGAGGACATGGGTTTTCCGGCGGGACTGAGCGCACAATGGTTGCCGACTTGACGGGGAAGATTCCCATGGGGACGCGGCGGATTCGCATCGTCAACAATTTGAAGATTTATTGGGACGCGATTCGAATCGATCAGACGCCGGAGACGAAGGACGTGCGCGTAGAGCAAGCGCCGCTGGTGAACGCGTCGCTGGATTTCCTGGGTTACCCGCGCGAGATCCGGTTGCAGCCCGCCAGCGACACCACGTATTCCTATTCGCATCGCAGCATGACAGGCCCCTATGCGCATGCGGCGGGAAATTATACGCGGTATGGCGACGTTTATAATTTGCTGAATGCTTCCGACGATCAGTTTGTGGTTTTTGGATCGGGAGAAGGAGTGAAGCTGGACTTTGATCCTCGGCGGCTTCCCGCGCTGCCGGCCGGGTGGGTGCGCGATTATTTCTTTTACGCGGATGGATTCGAGAAGGATCTGGATTTCTACGCCGCACACGCTTTCACGGTTGAGCCGCTCCCGCGGCATTCGCTGCTGTCATATCCGTATCCGGAGGGGAAGGGCTATCCCGCGGACGTGGAGCATCTCGACTATCAATTGGAATACAACACGCGGCCGCGTTCCGATCGAATGCCGCCGAGTTTGCGCTATCAGTACGCTTCGCCGCATTGACGCGGAGCGCTCAATCCCAAGGCACAGTTATCTGCACGCGAGTGTGATCGGCCTTAGCGATCGCTTTCCGGCGAGTGAGATCGCGATTGCTGAACACGATTTCGCCGTGACGAACCCAGCCTAGTTTTGTTGGTGGGGAACTTTCGTTTTCAACGCGGGGCACGGTACCAATTCCTCAGAGGGATTACATTCGGAAATTGAAGGAAACTGAAATTTTGATATTTCCGGCTTCCAGGGGTAGGATGCTCAGCAAGGAGACACCCTTGACCACCCCACTGCGAAGGCTCTACAAAATCGTTATTGTAACACTCGCTTGTATTTCGCTGTCGCTGCCTCTGGGCGCCGATAATTCCAGCACCGGCGTCGTTGATAGCCAAACATTTCTGCAACGCAATCTGCCGCCTGCGGGTCCTGGTGCAAGCGCTTACGCCGCGGCCGTGGAGAAACTTCTCGGGCAGATGACGCTGAAGGAAAAAATCGGGCAGATGTCGCAGCTGGAAATCGGCATGGTCACGGATGGGAAGGACCAAGAAATCCGAATCAATCCCGAAAAATTGCACAAAGCCATTGGTGAGTACGGAGTCGGATCCATTCTTAACGTCAACGACGAGGCGCTGCCGGAGCGGAAGTGGCATGAGATCATCCGCGCCATTCAGAGCGAGGCAAAGAAAAGCCGCTTGCAAATACCAATCCTCTACGGGCTGGATTCGATTCACGGGGCGAATTACATTGCCGAGGGAACGCTCTTTCCACAACCGTTGGCGATGGCCGCGACATGGAATCCGGAACTGATGCTGCGCGGCAGCCAGATCTCGGCCGCGGAAACGCGCAAGGCCGGAATCCCGTGGTCTTTTTCTCCCGTGCTGGATGCCGGGCGGCAACAATTGTGGTCGCGGTTGTGGGAGACGTTCGGCGAGGACACGTATCTGGCGACGGTCATGGGGGTGGCCACGGTACGCGGTTACGAAGGCAGCGACCTTACAAGCCCCACGAGCGTGGCAGCTTCGCTGAAGCATTATGTGGGTTACAGCTTTCCAAGCAACGGAGGCGATCGCAGTCCCGCGCTCATTCCCGAAGGCACACTGCGGGAGTATTTTCTACCGACGTTCGCGGCGGCGTTGAAAGGCGGCGCGCACACGGTGATGGTGAATTCCAGTGAAGTGAATGGAATTCCGGGACATGCCAATGGCTACTTGCTGAAAGATGTATTGCGCGGCGAACTGGGCTTGCAGGGATTTGTCGTCTCCGATTGGATGGACATCGAGAAGCTGGTTTTCGTGCACCACGTCGCGGCCAACGAAAAGGAAGCCACGCGGATTGCCGTGCTTGCCGGAATTGACATGAGCATGGTGCCGAGCGATTACCGCTTCAGCGACCTGCTGCTGCAACTCGCGCAGGAAGGGAACGTGCCCGCGAGCCGCATTGATGAAGCCGTGCGGCGGATTCTCACCGTGAAGTATCAATTGGGGCTGTTCGATGATCCGCTGCGGGGTATCGAAGCGAAAACGGTGATTGGCTCGGCGGAATCACGGAAGGCCAGCCTGGAGGCCGCGCGCGAATCCATCACGCTTTTGAAAAACGAGAATCACGCGCTGCCGCTGGCAAAGACTGCCCACGTACTTGTGACGGGGCCGGACGCGGATTCGTTGATCCCGCTAAACAACGGGTGGAGTTACATATGGCAAGGGGACCGTGCGAGCGCTTATCCGAAGGAGCACGCGACCATTCTCAAAGCGATTCAGGAA
This sequence comes from uncultured Acidobacteriota bacterium, assembly GCA_963729455.1. Lineage (GTDB taxonomy): Bacteria > Acidobacteriota > Terriglobia > Acidiferrales > UBA7541 > Acidiferrum. The sequence goes on along the minus strand of CAVSNX010000008.1, from coordinate 335,204 downwards.
AAAATCGGCGCCGGGAATGTGACGTACGTGCCGGGAACAACATTCGACAAGGACGTTGACATTGCGAAGGCGGTCGAAGCGGCGTCGAAGGCGGATGCGGTGGTGGTTTGCCTGGGAGAATGGGCGTATGCGGAGACGCCCGGCAACATCCCGGATCTCACGTTGCCGGATATGCAGCTGTACCTCGCTCTGAAGCTCATGGAAACGAAGAAGCCGGTCATCGTGGTGCTGACTGAGGGGCGGCCGCGAATCATCAATCGCATTGCGGAACCTGCCAGAGCGATTGTCATGGCGTACAATCCGAGCAATGAAGGCGGGCACGCCATCGCCGATATTCTTTTCGGAGATGTAAATCCTAGCGGGAGATTGCCAATTACCTATCCACGCTTTCCGGACCGCCTCTTCACGTACGATCACAAAGTATTTGAAGGATCAGAGTCTGGCGAAGGAAAATTGCTGGCGACGCCGCAATTCGAATTTGGGTCGGGGCTGAGCTATACGGATTTTGCGTACAGCGATTTGCAAGTGTCGCCGGCCACACCTTCGGGAAGCCAGACGATTCAAGTGGGCGTGACGGTGAAAAATACAGGGGCGAGGGAAGGGAAGGAAGTTGTGCAGTCTGTATTTGAACGAGAGATTCGCCAGCGTGACGCCGCCTTTGAAGCGCCTCAAGCGCTTCGCGAAAGTTTCCTTGCAGCCTGGCGAGAGCCGGCGAATCTCGTTCGAATTGACGAGCGACGATTTGTCTTTTATTGGCGCTGACAACAAGCGCACCGTGGAACCGGGCGTCTTTGACATGAAGATCGGCGGGCTGCAGCAAAGCTTCGAGTGGAAGTGAACGGCTCACTCGCGATGGCCGCGCGGGAAAACCTTCCGCGCTAAGGCTTCCGCGATTCTTGAAACGCGTCGGACGGATCGAGGTAGCACTGTTTCCAAAATGCTTCGGCAGTCAGTTCGTTGCCGGCAAATCTCTTTACGCTGGCAAGCGTTGCGCCCGCAATTCCGCCGTCGGCGGAATCGAAGATCACCACAACACCTTCTGCTGGCGGCGTGGAAGTGGCGGCGTCCGCCGCATATTTGCGAAACAAGGAACTTGAAAACGCGAGTTTGGCGCGCGCGCCGGTTTCTTTGGGGTCCTGCGAGGCAGGCTGCACGGTGTAAATCTTGACCACTTTTCCCTTGAGCGGTTCCCAATCGCCGGGGAACAGGCTGTTCTCTTCGCGCACAATGCGGAAAGGCTCAGGCTTCTCTTCCGCGGCCGATCCGTTCGGTGATTTTAGCCGGGCCGCGATGAACTCCGGCAATTCCAGGCTGCCGCGGCGAATGTATCCGCGAGAAGCGCCGGAAATTTCAACGTGAATCCACTCGCCTTCGGCGTCGAGAAATTCGAATTCGTCATCCACGGAGGCGTTAAAGAAAACCCGCGAGCCTTCCACAGGCTTCGCGAACACGGGCGTTCCCGCTTTTTTCACCACAACCAAATTTAGCGGATGGGCCTGGTTTTTCTTAATTTCCTGCAAGCCCTCGACTCCGCATTCAATTCCTGCATGCGCTTTTCCTCGGCTTCGCGCCGCACCCGCAGAGCAGCCAGCTCATCGTTGCGCGGCTGCGAGTTCGCCGTCGGACTTGTCGCGCTGGAACTGCCGACGCCCGGCACGCCTGTCAGATCGAGTTTTGGTTTCGGAGCAGAGATCGTGGCATTCGAGAGCGGGCGCGCAGCGGAAGAGAGCGGCTTCCCGCCAAGTTTTTCCTCGAGGCGGTCCAATAAATCCAGTTCCAGACGCCCGTTGGATGGCAGCACCTGATAGCCGGATCTGGCGGGATCCCGATCGGCATACCAGGCCGTAATTTTTGCGGTAACGCGCACGATGGTGCCTCCGGAGGTCCCCGGCAGGAGTTCAATCGAGAATTGATAAAAGGCGCGTTCGTACTGCTCGAGCGGCGTATTACCGGTGGCGACGAAGCCGTCCACGATCGGCAGCTTCTGGCCCGAGTAGGCTTGCAGATCTCTTAGAGCGGCATCGACTTCTTCTCTTGATTTCGGATAGCTGCGCGCGTACGGCACCGCCTGCCCAAAAGCAGCTCCGGCAAGAAGCATCGAGAGGATGCCGAGGGTGCTGACGCGATTCGTAATGTTGAGGAATTTCCGCCGAGGACTTGTCACGGAAGATTTTCCAATTGTTCGGCAGGAAGCCATCCCCGCTGGCCATCGGGAGTCTCCACGCCGAACCAATGCGGAGAGATGATAACGATGACAACTTCCGTATAGGCTGCGAGTGTCTTGACGTTGGCCGCCGCGCGAAACGGGGCACTCTTCAGATCCGCTCCCGGAGACTTGACCCTGCGCTCCACCTCGTGCCGCAGTTCACTAACCTTCTGTTGAAGGTCTTTCGAGGAAGATTGCGCTTCCGCCAAGCGAGTGGTTTCATCCTCGCGCTGGCGGGTCTGCGTTTGTTGCACGAGTTCCGCGCTATCGCGGCGGCGCTTGGTTTCGGCAGCTTCCTCTTCGGCAGACTGAAGGGCTTGAAGATTATCCTGAAAAACTTTGTATTCGCTCGCTTCTACCGTGAGATCCGACGGGTGCACAGTTTTGTGAGCAGCTTCCACGTAAACTGCGTCTATGCGCAGCCGCACGCGCCGGGGGTTCAAAACCGTGAGAATAAAGCGCACGGCGATGGTGCCCTGGTCCGCGCTCTCGAGGAAGTGCCGCGGGGCAATCGCGTCTTTACGAATCTTGTAGAAAACCTGGCCCGGCCCTTTCCACGGTTCGAACAGCGGAGTGGACTCCACTACCAGGGCCCCGGTCAAGGTCGTTTGCTTGTCGAAAATGTAGGTTCCATGAACGACTTGATCTTCCAGCACCTCATGCAACGCCTGCAAAGCATCTTCCGGCGTGGCTTCGAATTCCTTCACAAAACCCGGACTCACGAACTGGTCTTTCGCGCTCCTGGCCGCGAGCGTTGACCCCAGCGTTAGGCCGGCAAGCAGCAGGAAGGCGAAGGGCACAACGATGCGCTTCGTTTGAGAAGCGCAAGTCCCGTTCGCGAAAGAAGCCTTCCGCATTTCAATTCGCACTACGTGCATATCCTAGATGCCTCATCAGGTTGGAAAGGAGATTCTATTGTTCTCATTGCCACGCAAGAGGGAGAGTAGCACTTTTTTGTGCTCCCTTCCTCGACCTGGCCGCAATTGCCGCGTTCGCATTGTTGCTCTGTCGCGAGAGTAAGATTCACGAACGGACGAAAAGGAAACCTCGAGGATGATATTTTCCTGGGCGAGAGCTCCAAATCAGGACTAAAAACGCTCTGAGAGATTGAGGGTCCGAAGTAGACGATTGGGCACCAGAACCATAAATTTCCAAGATTCTGAGAATAAGCAAAAGAAAACTCTTGCATTCGTTTTTTGGTGGGAGTAGCATCCGCCCCGGTTCAGGGACTCGAGAACTTTGCACCTTTTTCTTGACGGAGAAGAGGGAAAGGTTCTCTATAGGCGTGGGGTTAATACCTCTATTCCACCTTCGAAAGCTTGCTGGGTGTTTTCCGCACCAGCCGAGCAGGGTGTGTCAGCGCCTTATCCCTTCCATGCAGTTCGAGTATTTGCTTGCTTCAGTGCAAGCGGCCGTAACTGTCATGCAGAGGAGGCGGTATGTTCCTAAGGGGTATTAGCTCTATAAAGGGAAGAAACTCCTGGTTCTCTTCCTTCCTTTTGAGCGGTTTTCTCGTTCTTGCAATTCTGCTGGCGGATAGTCGCCCGGCACTAGCGCTTCCGGGCGGAGCAGTAAACGTTAATGCACTGCCCGCGTTTGCGCGCAAGTACGGCATGCCTTGTTCTTCCTGCCATGAGGCATGGCCGATGCTTAGTCCGTTCGGGCAAGCATTCAAAGACAACGGCTACCAGATGGGCAATGATCGCGATGCTCCCATCTTTCAACAACCAGCCTACTGGCCGGTCACGTTTCGCATCACGCCAAACTGGCATCGCGAAAGCGAAAATCGCGCGCAGGTGGATGATCCCACTAGCACCACCGGGGGACAAATTGAGGGCAAAGTCACTACCCACGGATTCGACTGGAGCGGCCTCGATTTTCATACCGGCGGCACGCTCGCAAAAAACGTTTCATTCTACGTGTTGCCATCCTCGGACAATACGGCCGCTTTCCACTTTGAAACCGTTTTTGCCCGTCTCGATAATCTTGCCGGCAGCAGTTGGTTCAACATCAAGCTTGGCAAATTCGAACTCGATAACCTCCTTTCCGAGAAGCGCATCCTTACCCTGACCAGCATCTCCGGCGTCTATACCAACTATCACTTTCAACCTGCCACCGAGAACAATGGCCTCAATCCGGCCTTCCCGGGATTCACATTTGGCATTGGCGACAACCAAGTCGGGATGGAGTTGATGGGTCATTCCAAGGACGATCGCACCCGGTACTCTGCCGCGATACTCACCTCCAACGACGGCAGCCCCGGCTTGCCGACAAATCGCTCTTACGACGGCTATTTCACGTTCAGCCGGGCTTTCGAAGTGGGAGGCCTTGGGCTCCAGCGCATTGGCGGCTTTGCCTATCTCGGGCAGGCTCCCACCTACTTTCAGTTCACCGAAGGCAATACCAGTGGCAGCCCTGGCAACGCCGCGAATGGTATACCGGGCACAGGCATCGGCAATCGATCCTTCTACCGTGCAGGCGTGATCGGCCAGATTTACATCAAGAAGTACGATCTCACCGCTATGTACTTCCACAATTCCGACGATAAATATCTCGCCACCGGCACGCCTTCGCTTGCCGCCTACGGCACGCTTCCCGCGGGCGCACAGAATGCGATATGGAACGGCGCGCTATTCGAAAGCCACTTTATGTACAATCCGCAATTCATCATCATTCAACGCGTCGAGCTGGTCCGCATGTCGCAGCAAGCGCTCCCGGTGGTGGCGGGAACTCCCTATACTCCCGGCGTAAGCGTTCCGTCTGCAGACTTCGGCAACGAGGACGTTTACACCATCGGCGGACGCTACTACCCGTTCATCTCCAGCCGCGCCGGGTTCGCGTTCCACGGCGAATATGCCTTCAGCCATCAGATCGGCACATCGCCGGTGACCGGATCGAACCTCGATTTCAGCAGTTTGCTGTTTGGTTTTGACTTCGCGTTTTAAGGAGGAAGACGATGCGACAAATGAACACTTCAAAGTGGTTTGCCGGAATCGCGATCCTCCTGGCCATGCCGCTGGTGGTCTCGGCGCAACAGGGGGAATCCCACATCGGCAACTTGACCGGACACGCGGGGGCCGGGAAACAGCTCTTCTATCGCTACTGCTGGGGCTGCCACGGCGCGCGCGGCGATGGCACCGGAGAAAACGCTCCCTACTTGAACATCCTGCCGCGGAATTTTGTGGCCGCCACGTTCAAGTGCCGGTCCACGGTGACGGGAACGCTGCCGACCGACGAAGATCTGTTCAATGCCATGACGCGCGGCTTCAATAACTCCAATATGCCGTCCTGGATTACTTTGACGCATCAAAACCGCGCCGATTTGGTGGCGTTCATCAAGACCTTTTCGCCGCGCTGGAAGACGGAGAAGGCCGGTGAACCGATCCATGTGCCGGCGGAACCCGCGCTGACGCTCGAGAGCATCAAGCACGGCTCGGAACTCTTTCAAAAGCTGGAGTGTTGGAAGTGCCATGGACAGGAAGGCCGCGGTGATGGTCCCTCGGCTTCCACTTTGACGGATAGCAATGACCAACCGATTCGGCCTTACAATTTCGCTTCCGGGTCGCGTTTCAAGTGCGGCAGCACCAACCAGGATCTGTACAAAATCTTCATCACCGGCCTGGACGGCACGCCGATGCCTTCGTTTGCGGACGTGATCAAGCCGGAAGAAGCGTGGGATTTGGTGCATTACTTGCGGACACTGCAAGTAACGCACAAGAGCCCCGAACTCGCGCTATGGATGAGCACGAAGGAAGGCGCAGAAATCGTCGCCGCCAAGAAAACCGCCAACACCCCCACGGGCTCCGGAATCGCACCATAGAGTAACTGGACCATAAGAATTCTAGGAGGAGTACGCGAATGAGAATCAAGCATATTTATCTGGCGGGAGTTGCCATCCTGGCCGCGGCCACGATGACTTCTGCCGTGCCTGGCGGAGGCACCATCACCGGAAGGATCACCTATGAAGGCACTCCCGCCAAACAAAAAGTAATCGACATGTCCAAGGAGCCAAGTTGCGCCAAGCAATACACAACGCCTCTTACCACGGAGACGGTGGTGACGGGGCCGAACAACGCCCTGGAAAATGTGGTGGTTTATATATCGGCAGGAGCGCCGGACGACGCGGCGCCCTCGCAACCGGCAGTCTTCACGCAGAAGGGCTGCCACTATGCTCCTCACGTTCTGGCATTTCAGGTGAATCAACCATTGGAGGTGGTGAACGACGACCAGACCTCGCACAACATCCACCCGCTAGCCAAAATCAATCGTGAGTGGAACAAGTCGCAGCCGCCGGGGACACCCCCGATCATGGAGAAATACGACAAGCCCGAGTTCATTCCCGTAAAGTGCAATGTGCATCCGTGGATGCATGGCGAGTTTGCGGTTCTGAAGAACTCGCACTATTCGATTTCATCGGGTGACGGTGAGTTCAAGCTTCCCAATTTGCCGCCGGGGAAGTATACGATTACTGCGTGGCACGAATCGTACGGGGAACAAACGCAGGACGTCACCATCACCGGTAGCGAAACGAAGACCGTGAACTTCGTTTTCAAAGCGAAACCTTACTGAGGACGTTAGAGAGAGGGCGACCGATCACAGGACCAAAACCAAGGCAAGGTCAGACCGGTCAACCGGCGCCCGTGCAGTCCACGGGCAGAGGCGAGGAGCGATGGGGAAATTACTGGCTGTAACCATCATAGTGATCGCAATCGCTTCGGCGATTCCCGTAGTGATGCACACCTGGGAGCCACCGCCGAACATCTCGACTCATGGGCAGCTTATTGATGAACAGATGGGGGATACCATGATTGAGGCAGGCGTGTCCTTCCTTGCCTCGCAGATTCTGCTGGCGATATTCATCTGGCAGTTCTCGAAACCTCGGTCTGAGGGAAAGCTAAAGACTTTTCCCGGCGGCGCCAAGGGTTTGGTGATTGCAGCCCTGGTTCTCGTAGGCGCGGAAGTCCTGGCCCTCGGAGCCTTCGGGGTGAAGGCCTGGGCTGACGTATATCTCACCGCGCCGTCGGCTGACGCCATGCCGGTCCAGGTCCAAGCCGGACAGTTCGCCTTCTATTTCCGCTACCCCGGTCCGGATGGAAAGTTTGGTCCGATCCATCCGGAGATGATCAATGAGGCTAGCCAGAACTTGTTCGGCTTGGATCCGGAACACGATGTGGAATCCCGCGATGACATCGTCACGGCTGAGCTGGCCATCCCCGTAAACAAGCAAATCCACTTGCTCATGCACGCGAAGGATGTTGGCCATTCCTTTTTTGTGCGGGAGTTGCGAGTACAACAGGACTTTGTTCCCGGGCTGGATGTTTCTCTGCACTTCACGGCGACCAAGGTCGGCAGATACGAAATTGTCTGCACCCAGCTTTGTGGCCTCGGACATTACAACATGAAGGCATACCTCGATGTGCTGTCCGAGCAGGATTTCAACGATTGGCTGAAGAAGGAAGCGGCGATGCAATAGCTCTTCCCTCCGCATGCACGCGCGGTGGTTGGAGACATCTCTATTTGAGGTGAGCTTAAATGCAGGACACATCAACGCACGCGGCGCAGCATCAGGCTCCGACAAGTTTTATTCGCAAACACGTCTTCAGTCTGGACCATAAGGTGATCGGCAAGCAGTATTACGCGCTGGCTTTGCTCGCCGCTCTTTCCGGGATGGTTCTTTCCTGGCTGATGCGGATCCACCTGGGTTGGACGAACGCCGCAATCCCTGGCCTACAATTGCTTTCGAAGACTGGTGCTCCTGGCGGGGTGATAACGCCGGAGTACTACCTGCAATTGATGACCATGCATGGCACCATCATGGTCTTTTTTGTGCTCACGACCGCGCCTTTCGCCGCATTTGGTAATTTCTTCCTGCCGATTCAAGTCGGCGCGGAGGACATGCCCTTCCCGCGGTTCAACATGATGTCCTTTTGGGTCACGTTCCTGGCCTTCGTGGTCCTGGTGTCGTCATTCTTCCTCAGCGATGGACCGACCCTGGGGGGCTGGACCCAATATGCGCCGCTCAATGCTGTGGGTTCGGCTGGGGGTCCTGGCCAAGGCCTGGGTGTAGTCCTTTGGGCGACTTCAATCGCGCTCTTTTGTATCGGCCAGTTGCTGGGCTCATTGAACTTCATCAGCACCACGCTTGATCTCCGGGTAAAGGGGATGAGCCTTATGCGGCTGCCGCTCAGCGCCTGGGCATGGTTCATTACCTCCTGCATGGGTCTGACCGCATTCGCGGTCTTACTGCCGGCTTGTATCCTCGTCATTCTGGATCACGTTGCCGGGACCAGCTTCTTTGTCCCGTCAGGCCTGGTCCTAAACGATCAACTGGTGCCACACTCCGGCGGATCGACTTTGCTTTGGCAGCATCTCTTCTGGTTCTTTGGACATCCCGAGGTCTACATCGCCATCGTGCCCGGGATCGGCATCGTCTCCCATATCCTCATTGCCAACATGCGCAAGCCGATGCTTAGCCAGCGAGTAATTATATATTGCATGGGAGCCCTTGCCGTCCTCAGTTACATGGTCTACGGCCACCACATGTTTGTCAGCGGGATGAATCCCGTCTCCGCCCTGGCGTTCTCCTTCCCAACTCTGGTCATCACCATCCCAGCCACCATTACGGTGCTGATCTGGGTGTTCAGTCTTTATGGCTCCCGATTGCGTATCAACTCGGCTTCCCTGTTTGCGTTGGGCTTTATTTCGATGTTCGTGAGCGGCGGTGTCAGCGGCTTCTTCCTGGCTCAGCCTTCCATCGATATCATGCTACATGCGACTTACTTCGTTGTCGGGCACTTCCACATGGTGATGGGTGTCGCTGCCATGTTTGGCATCTTCGCCGGAACTTATTTCTGGTTTCCCAAGATGACCGGACGCATGATGAACGAGACTTTGGGAAAAGTTCATTTCTGGCTCAGCTTCGTGGGGGCGTATTGTATCTTCATGCCGTTCCATTACCTGGGAATGGCTGGGAATGTGCGCCGCTACTCGTCGTTCCCGGAAGATTTCCTACAGCCTCTACTCCCTGTACATCGCTTCATCACCGTTGCTGCTCTAATTACTGGTGCGGCCCAGCTTATTTTTCTCTACAACTTGATCTACAGCCGCTTCCGGGGCCAGCCGGCGCCCGATAACCCGTGGGAAGCTACCTCGCTGGAGTGGAGCACAGCTACGCCGCCGCCTTTCGATAATTTTGGCGGTAAGCATCCAGTGGTTTACCACGATCCTTATCAATACGGCGTGCAGAGTTCGGTTGGCGACTACGTCATGCAGGCCTCGCCGGAGCAAGTCAAGACGGAGCACGAAGAGAAATAGCTCGCAAGCTGACCAACGAGGGCATTTGCAGAGGAGAATTTAGCAGCCTATGGCAACTACGATTCATGAACCGCCGCACGTCGATCCAAGCCGTTTGGCCGATCATGGGCATTCGGGGGACGGCGGTGGGCACAATTTGGTCCCGGCGGATGGCGCCCGGGGTGTGGCGCTGGAATACTCACCGCCAGCGTCCGCGACTGCTATCTGGGTAGTGCTTTTCGCCATTACGATGATGTTTGCCGCGTTTACCAGTGCTTTGATCGTACGCAAAGGTTCATCGCTGGACTGGCGTACCTTCAAGCTGCCGTCGATCCTCTTGTTCAATACCGGTCTGCTGCTCGCCAGCGGCGCGACGCTGCAAGTCTCCCGTCGCCGCATCGCTGCTTTCATGGGTGGTCTGAAAAGTCGCGTGGAGAGTCCGGCGCGCTGGCTATATGTCACCTTAGTACTCGGCCTGCTCTTTGTGGCCGGTCAGTACGTCGCTTGGTCGCAGTTAAGTGCCCAGGGGCTCTATCTGGCCACAAACCCGAGCAGTTCTTTTTTCTATGTGCTGACAGCCACCCATGCATTGCATGTGCTGGGCGGGCTGGCTGGGCTGGGCTATGTTATTCGCAAGCTGAATAAGCGGTCCCTGCGACGGAGCACGCTGGATGCGACCGCCCGCTACTGGCATTTCATGGGTGGGCTTTGGGTGTACCTGCTTTTGCTCCTTTGGATGAAACTTTAGATGACTCAACAATCAGGAGGCACCGTGAGCCAAACGGACTCGACCCTGGAAGGACACGCGACAGGCCTGACGGTAGGACCGGCGTTTTCGATTCCTACAAAGAAGCTTGCGATGTGGCTTTTCATCATCGCCGACATCATGACGTTTGCCGCATGCCTGGTGGCCTATGGATTCTTGCGGAACGGGTCATCTGACTGGCCCAGGCCATTCCACAGCATCACCAACGTCGCGCTGATGACGTTCATTCTGCTGACCAGCAGTTTGACCATGTTGATTGGACTGCGAGCAGCGCGGGCGGGCGACAAAGCTGCGGCTTTCCGTTGGACCATGATTACCGCCGCAGCGGGTATTCTCTTTGCTTTTCTGCATGTTCGCGAGTGGCTGGGGCTCATTGGCGAAGGTATGACCCTTTTCAAGAATCCGTGGGGAACCGGACTGTTCGGGGCGTCATTTTTCAGCATCACGGGCTTGCATCTCACGCACGTTACGGGTGGAATAATCGCCCTAGTCGTTGTGGGTGTGCGCTATAAGGGTGGTCGCTACAATGCCGATGACATCGAGGTTTTGGGCCTTTACTGGCACTTCGTGGATCTGGTTTGGATGTTCGTCGTACCGTTGGTCTACCTTTTGAATCTAGCCCACTAGAGCAAGTAAAGCTTAGGAGCAGAATGCTATGACGATGGCGGAAGAACACAAGAGTGATGGAATCAAGAAGGATCTAGCCATATATGTCTGCCTCTTGGTTTTGGCGGGCTTGCAATTCGTAATTGCCTATCAGAACATCGACGCATCGCAAATGTTCAGGCGCATGCTGGTGGTCGCCTGCGTCGAGGCGGGGCTGGCAGCATTGTTCTTCATGCATCTTTGGAAGGAAAAGCGGGGCTTTCTGTTGTTTGTGGCAATCTTTACGATTGCTGTCCTGCTGGGGATGCAATATGGGTGGACCGACAGCACCCGCATGGTCGTCGGCGCGCCATATTCAAGTACCAGTAAATGAGGAAACCACATGTTAAGACGAAAGATGAGGGTCGAGAAACCGTTTCTGCCTATTGGTATTGCTCTGGTTGTACTGGCCCTGCTCGCCGGCCCTCTCCCGGCCTTCTCCCAGAGTTGCGCGCTCTGCTATACGCAAGCTGCTTCTGCCGGTGCTCGAATGATTCAGGCTTTGCGTAGTGGGATTCTGATTCTTATCGCGCCTCCTACGTTCATGTCGATTGGCATGATTTTTATTGTGTATCGCAAACGCAATCAGTTCAGGCAGGTTGATGACGTGCCTGATTCTGATCGCGATTGGTAACACGCCGGAATGACCGCCGCCAGGCTGTTACGTCGGCGGACTGCGATGGATGTGCTTGGCCTCCCCTGTTTTTGAGATACTTGGATCTTGATCAAGTCTGATTCTAGCTTCCCGGTACATCTGAGGATCTTGGGGGTGGCGGCCTTATTGGCAGCCCCCGCAGTCTTGGCGCAGAGTCCAGTCGTTCCACCTGCGCCAAAGATTGCTCACACCTCGCGCTCGCTTCCGCTGACGAAGTTTTATGCCACGCCTGAGCCTCTGCCTGCCGGTAAGCCGGGCGAACTCATCCGCTCGGAACCGTTTTATCGGTATCGCCTGGCGTACGAAGTATCCGCGGTACGAATTCTCTATCATTCGCGCGACTCCAATGGAAAAGATGTAGCCGTATCGGGCGTAGTGCTGCTCCCGGAGGGAAAGCCCCCAGCGAGCGGCTGGCCGGTAATCGCTTGGGCTCATGATTTCACCGGTTCCGCCCGGGAGTGTGCGCCATCCTTATTGAGGAACCTGAGTGAGGGGCCGCTGCTCTCCATGTATGCGGAGGCTCGGATACGCCGTGGTGGCCTCTGACTACGCCGGATTGGGAACTGCCTTCCCGCACGCGGCTCTCGATATGCAGTCCAATGCCACGGATGTCATCAATTCCATTCCCGCGGCGCGCGCAGCGGTCCCGGAGCTCGGAACTCAGTGGGTGGCCGTGGGATATTCACAGGGAGGCCTCGTTGCTGTCGGTGTGGCCGAACAAGTGTCCGAAGTCGGTGATTCGAAGTTCCTCGGGGCCATCTCGATTTCGGGGGTTGGGGAGCCGCAGGAGCTTTTTGAACGCCTCAGCGGTGGACCTGACACCTCCATGCTGGTGTTTCTGGCACGTGGAATCAAAACGGTCTTTCCCGAGTTTCGAGTCGAGGAAATGCTCACGGTGAGTGCCATGCCACTCTACCAATTCCTTGGACACTCCTGCGAGGTCCGGATGGGACCCCAGCCCGCACCGGCCGAGCTTGTACGACCTGGCTGGGAAAATAGCCGCTACGTCCAGGAGTTCTTCACCAGGAACCGGCCAGGCCTGAAGCCGGCGCGCGGCCCGCTTTTCTTGATCAGTGGCGAAGCGGATCTTGGCGTGCCATCCGCCGTCACTTCCAAGGCTGTGGCGCAACTATGCAGACAGAAAGACCGCGTGCTTTTTGCCACCTATCCGGGCCTCAATGCCAGCACGGCCCTGGGAAACTCCGTGAGCGAGCAGATCAGTTGGATCCGCGCTCGATTTGCCGGCCTTCCTGCGCCCGGCAACTGCCCGTGAACGCCGGCTGCACGGCCGCAAAGGAAACCTCGGGATTCCCACGCAACGTGAATGCTAACGTGCTCGGCTGCCGTGGTTACTGCGATGGCCCTGACTCTGTGTTTTTCCGTATGAAGGTTCCATAGGTATTGATAGTAGAGGTTCAATAAAGAACTCGGGGGAACAGGCGATTGTTCTAATTCGTTAGGAAGAAACAACTTATGGATATACGAATATGGCAAGATTCTGGCCATCGCGTTGCCCGCACATTTGTCGTTCTGTGGTGGAGCGGGATACTCCCCTCGAGAGAGCGTGGGGCACCCCGCTCCCGACTCCTCGCAAGAAGTGCCTTGCTGGGCACAAATGATTAGTCCTTTTGGGCGAGCAGGGAATCCCGGACAGTTTCCAATTCCTTCTTCTTGACCTTGTCTACTTCCGGGAAGGACAGGTGGAGTCCGTCGAGCGCCTGGATAATCGCGGAGGCCACGATCAGGCGCGTGAACCATTTGTTGTCCGCGGGAACCACGAACCAAGGGGCGTGCTTCGTCGCCGTATTCTGGATCATTTCCTCGTAAGCTTCTTGGTAATCCTTCCAGAAGCCGCGCTCGTTGACGTCGGCCATGGAAAACTTCCAGTTTTTCTTCGGATCCTCCAGCCGCTCGAGAAATCGCCTTTTTTGCTCCTCTTTCGAAACGTGCAGAAAGAATTTTCGAATCACCACCCCATTCCGCGTCAGGTATTCCTCGAATGCGTTGATGTCCTCGTAGCGCTGGTCCCAGATATGTTTTGTGATTAGAGCTTCCGGTAACTTCTCCGCACTAAGCAAGGTGGGGTGCACGCGCACGACCAAAACTTCTTCGTAGTACGAACGATTGAAAATGCCAATTTTGCCGCGTTCGGGAACACACGCATGTGTTCGCCAGAGATAATCGTGCTCCAACTCTTCATTGCTCGGCGATTTGAAGGCATGAACGTCGCATCCCTGCGGGTTCACGCCCGACATAACGTGCTTGATCACGCCATCTTTGCCGGCGGCATCCAGCGCTTGGAGGATGATTAGGACCGCCCAGCGGTCTTGCGCGTAGAGTTTCTCCTGCAAGCGGCTGAGCACCCCTTCGCGTGCATCGAGTATCTTCTGGCCCTCTTGCTTGTTCTTGACCCCAGTCGTGGCGGCGGGATCCCAATCCTTCAAGCGAAACTTTTCGCCTTTTGTGATGCAAAACGGTTCGGCCAGGTGCGCGGCTTCTTTGATGAGTTTGTCGTGTTTCATGGTTTCGGCAGTGTAGTACAGCCGCGTGGTTCAGAAAAGCGAGCCGAGGCCCCAGCCGAAGGCGAGGAAGCGGTTGTGCAGCAAGAACAGAGATTTCTGCGAAAGAGCGATGGAACGATTGAGACGCAAAACATTGATTGCGCAATATGCGCGAACGGGAATCTGAACTTCAGGTACCGTCCAGCGCAACTCGATGCCCGTCGAGCCGTGGAGCACGCCGTTCGTGCCGCTCAATAGCACCGGCCGCGTGGGGCCCAACCAATTCGGGAGCATCCAGCCAGAACCCATGTCAAAGAAGCCAACCGCTTCTGCGCTGCCGCCGAGATGCACGCGATATTCGGCGTTCGTGGCGGCAATGAGGTTTGCGCCTGCGGGGGCGGCGGAGGGCAGCGGCAAACCGGCCGAGGTGGTCCTGGTCATCATCTCATACGGGCCGAGTTCTCCCGTCTGAAGTCCGCGCACGAATTGATCGCCTGAGAACAAGCGCGCGTACAGAGGCATGTCGCCGCTATAACTTCCTGCGCCGCTAAATGTCGTTCGAAACGCCCAAGCATTGTTCGAAGAGAAAATCGGGTCGCGGTAGATGCGGGAGTATTCGCCGGAAGAACGGAGCATGTTTTCACCTCCGCCAAGAATGCCCCCGGAGACAGAGTTGGAAAACACGATGCGCTCGTTGCCGGCGTCATGCATCCATGCCGTGCCAAGCGCGCTGCTGAAAATGCGCGTGCGGATGTCCAGAGGCGGCAAGCCCGTCGTGCCGGGCGGCGTGCCTAGTGGATAGTCAGAGGAAGAATCCGAAAGCGTGTAGTGCACGCCGACCGAATCATTGTTTGTCAGCGGGTACGTCCAGGGGACGCTGAATCCTTCGCTGCGCGTGGTGAAGAACGGTCCCTGCGCGCCGCTGGCGAACTGCGGCCGAATCACATTGTTAAAAATGGAGAGTGCCAGCGATCCGCGCGTGCCGAAGATTCCTTCCTTGGCAATTCCTAGCATGATTTGCACAGTTTCCGGTCCGCCTTCCAGTTTTCCGGAAATGAGTTCCTCCCGGTTCAGGAGGTCGAAGACGGTGTACGCAATTCCCAGGGTGCTGCCGAATTGGCCTTGTCCTCCAACCAGTGAAGCGCGCTGCTGGCCGATCTCTTCCACGTGAATGGTCACGTCTGCGCTGTGCGTGGCTTCGTCCAGCCGCACGTGAACATCTTCTCGATGGATCGCTTTGAAGTAGCCGGTGCGTGCGATGCGCGCCAGGCCGGCTTCGAGCGCGCGCTCATCTACGGGACGCCCCTCGCGCAGAAGAATTTTGCGGCGAAGGTAGCGATCGCTGAAGCGGTGCAATCCCTCGAACTCGATGCGCTGCACGACGTAGGGCGGCCCATCGCCAAGGTCCAGCGTGACATGGACCGTGTGCTTCTCCGCGTCGAACGATTGTCTGGTCTCGACGGAACGATAGGGAACTGAAATGGCGTTCGAATCCTTGGGCTGAATGCGCAACAGCCACACGCGCCGCAGCTTTTCCATTTTGTCTGCGGAATATGGCCGGCTATCCCCTATGCCCGGAACAAAGGACGTTTGTCCGGGGCGCGTCTCTACTTGTTGCAGGAGCGCGTTGCTTATCTGGATGGATGCGAGGCGATAAAAAGGTCCCGCTTGAACGGGGATTGAGACGGACAGGCCGGTGAGCGAAGTTTCGTGTGGCCAGGGGAGCCATCGTCGCGATGGCTCCTTGATGCGTGTTACTCGTGCAGTTCCGACGCGCGCTTGCGGGTAGCCGTGGTCCTGGTAATACAAAAGGATGCGGCGGCTGTCGTCCTCCATGGCGTCTCGCGTGTACGCATTCTTGCCCCGCCACGCGGCGAGCGGCTTCCATGGCGCAACGTTTTGCATCTGTCTGCGCAATAGTTTCTGAGGCAACTCGGGATCGCCTTCGAACTTCAAGCGGCGTACCGGAAGGAAAGGACCATCGTCGATTTCGAAACGCACGGAGACGGTTGCATTCGGCGCTACGTCGCGGCGGATCGCAACGTTTGCGTCCGGATGCCCCAAGTCGTTCAAGCCGTGGCGGATCGTGAAGGCGACTCGCTCAAGCGCGAGTGGATCCGCCGGCTCACCGAGGCGCGGCGCAAGCTTCTTATCTTCGAGCAGCTTTTCGACTTGCTTTGGCGGGAGCAGCCGGGAGCCGGAGTACTCCACTTTCGAGAGAAACGGCAATTCCTGAAGTTCAAAAACAAGATGGAGACGTTCGGGTAGTCCGTTTGTCGAGACGTCTGTCCCATTCACAATCTGCATGCGAACCTCGACTGATTCGAACCAGCCAAGTCTTGCAAGCGTTCGAACGTCGCTTTCCACTCTTGCGGAGTCGAGCGCTTCACCAGCGTGTGAGCTGATCTTCGCCTGCAACGCTCGCGGCGAAATGTGTCGAAGACCTGTAAACGTAAGTGAATCGACTATGGGCGGGTACATGGCAGACATCGCCGGGGAAACACGCTCCTCGACGGCAACGAAATTCCCTTGGGCCAGTGTCCTCGACGAACACAAAGCCACAAGCACGGCATAAGCCGCGACGCTGGACCAACGCACCATCGCTCTCCTTGCACCAGGAGATGAAGAAAGTGATGTGTGGTCAGCGCCAGAGGTTGTCCCGTTCGAATGACCGTAGAGGCTTTTTCAAAAAGTAGAGGCTCGCCGCGGCATTCGCGGAGCGAGCCTCTTCTCGGCAGACTGAGTAACTTTTCCAAGTGCCATGGCTGGAGTGTGGTGGGGCCCTCCGGCGACGGCCCTTCCTATTCCCCGGAAAAGCCGACGATTTGTCCGGTCGTCGGATCGAGCAACAGTTTACGATTGTGCTCGCCGCCGTCGAAGTCAAACATCCCGTTCAGCATGCCGGCGATGGCGTCGGTCGAACCATTGCCAATGCGGCCGAGGTTCCAGTTGTCCTCGATGAAGCGCAGGATCGATGACTGGTCTGTAACGCTGTGATCTACATAGTTCCGCTTCGCGTAAGGCGAAATCACAAGCAGGGGCAAACGTGGACCATAGCCGCAGCGGCCGTTCTGAATCGTTCCGCTCGCATCAATCGGCTTGGCCACGCCGCAATTGCCGGGGCCGAGGAGTTGATCGTCGGAAACGTTTGACTGATTGACGATGGGGCCCATCTGGTGATCGTACCAGCCATCGGAGTCATCGTAAGAGATGATGACGGCAGTTTCATGCCACTCCGGGCTCTGCATCAGAGCGTTGATGGTATTCACCAGAAAGGTCTGCTCGTCGATGGGGTCGGAATATCCCGCATGACCGTCCTGGTATGCGCCGGCCTTCAAGAACGTGACCGCAGGAAGACGTCCCTGGTTGAGCAAAGTTGTGAAATCGCTTAGATCGTACTGATGGCTTGCGCCATCCGCCGAAGTTCCAATCAAGCTTGGGCTACTCGGGCGGACGTGATGAGCATTCACGGTTTGCGCGTAATACTGGAATGGCTCGTGGTGGGGAATGTAGTCCCCATCGCTCGACTGGGTCACAGCATCGTCACCAGCGAGGCCCACATGGTGAGCACCGCAAATGGCTCGGCCTTTCATGTCTACGCCGGTAGGCGCAAACCCGCCCTGGAACCAGCCCCACGTAATCCCCTGAGCGTTCAACAAATCGCCAACGTTCTTGCCGCTCATGGTGATCTGCGTCGCCCCGGCGAGACCGGGCGTTGTTTGCACACATTCATCGAAACCCGGCCTCCCATCTCCGACTACTGAGCCCGTCGTGCCACCATTTCCGATGGTCCCAGCTCCCGTGGCGGCGGAGCCGTTCGCCTTCAGAGGGACCAAAGTTGCCCCGAACGTGTTACCAGAAACCAGGTTTAGCGCTCCCGGAGCGGACGGCCCAAAGGTCGTGCCGTAAGAGTTGTCGCTCATGGCGAAATGCTGCGCGTAATTCCAGACCGCCGTGATCGTGTTGCCGTCGTAATAACCCATCGTCGAGTGCGGTCCCAAATTCTTGTCGTTGCAGCTGACCTTCGCAAACTTGTCCATCAGCCCGCCGTCAAACGCAGTCTGTTCATCGTTATAATTATGGTCTTCGTCGCAGGTCACTGGAACAGTCGGAGGGATGCGGAATGGATTTACTCCATTGGGATTGTTGGTGAGCAGCCCTGCGCTTTCAAGCCCGTTCACCTGAGGCGTGTTTTCCTTGGCGTGAAACGACGTCTCCCCTGGGAGATTTGCGGCATGCGGATACGTCGCGAAATAATGGTCAAACGAAACGTTTTCCTGAAAAATTACAACCAGATGCTTGATGGGAGTTGTAGTTGGAAAATCGTCCCTGTCGTGCGCAAAAGCTGGACTGGCTGGCAAAAACGTCAGCGCCGCAGCTGCCATAACCGCCATTCCCTTTGTAAGGCGATGATGCATAGTAAACCTCTCCTTAGATATTCTTAGTTTGAACAGCAAGCCTAACCGCAGTGGTTGGATACTCTCTCAAGAAGGACGCACACTGGTAGGGGACACCGTCCTTTTTCCCATGCTGAGATTCTTATGCTGGTTGTGTTAGTGGCGGATGAACGGTTCGTCAAAACTGGTGGAACAGCCGCGGAACCCGTATAGAATCAACCCCCAGTTTTGTGCCTATGGCCACTCTCGCTCGTAAACTCCGCCTCGCCGATTACTTCGCGCTGGCTTTCGGGACGATGGTCGGCGTCGGCTGGCTAGTACTCATGGATGACTGGCTCGGCCGCGGCGGGCCGCTCGGTGCCATGCTGGCGTTCGCGCTCGGCGGAATTCTCTTGCTCCCAGTCGGCTTCGTTTACGGACAATGGGTCCAACGCCTTCCCGACGCTGCGGGCGAGGCTGCTTATACCGCCCAGGTCTTTCCTCCAATCGTCAGTTACTTCACTGGCTGGATGATGCTCCTGGCCTACTTCATCGTTTGCCCTTGGGAAGCCGTTGCCGTCGGCAAACTCGCCGCCTACATTTTCCCGTCACTGAATTCTTTCGAGCTGTATCAAGTAGCTGGCCAGCCTGTTTTCCTTCCGCGTTTGCTGCTCGGCATCTTGCTGACACTTTTTCTCGCCGTCTTGAACTATCGCGGCATCCGCTTGAGCGCCGGCTTCCAGAACTGGTCAACGGCGATGGTGCTGCTGTTGTTTGTCGTCGTGCTGGGCATCAGTGGCGTGCATGGCTCTCCCGCCAATTTTCACCCAGCGTTCAGCAGTACCCCATTCGTGTCCATCCTTCTAACTCTCCAGATCGTGCCGTATTTCATGACCGGATTCGAATCCGCACCGAAAGAAGCGGAAGAAGCCCACTTGGAGTTTCCTCCATCCGGATTTTTGCGCGCCATCACCATGGCCGTTCTTGTCGGTGCAGGCTTTTACGTCCTCGCTGTCGCCGCAGTGGCTTACATTGCGCCCTGGCAAGGTTTGATAGGCCAGCGATTCGCCACCGCGATTGCATTCGAACAAGCCCTCGGCGCCCGCTGGCCGGTTCGGCTAATTCTCGCCATGGCCCTCTTCGGCCTGTTCCAATGTTTCAACGGAAACTTTGTGGCTTCCAGCCGCCTGCTCTTCGCCTTCGGTCGCCGCAGGACCATCCCTCCGCGCTTCGGCCAAATTCACGAAAAATTCCTGACGCCCTCCGTGGCCGTTATCGCCATTACCATTGCAACGCTGGCGGGTGTACTCCTCGGCGACGCGCTCCTCGTGCCCGTCACCGAAGTCGGCTCCATGGCCTCAGCCCTCGGCTGGTTCGCCACGTGCCTCTCTTTCTGGATGGTCGAGAAGCGCTCCAAGATGCGTTTCGTGACGGCTCTTGGAATCCTCGTTTCCTTATTCCTCTTCCTGATGAAAGTGCTCCCCATCTTCCCGAGGCATTTCTCGCCCGTCGAATGGCTTACCTTCGCAATATGGCTTGCTCTCGGTATTCTTCTCCGCACCCGTCATTCCTCTGCCGTTTCTGCTTAAATCTCGAATCGCGAGCAGGGCCTGGGTCGCCTTGCGAGTCGCGCAATTCGAGCCCTGGCAAACCCTCGTGTATACTTTCGAAGGCGAGTATTTCGCCCTCCATGATCCCTTTCCTACACCTTGGTCCGCTCGCGATTCCAACCTTTGGCCTCATGGTCGCGACCGCCATGCTCGTCTCCGCCTATATTTTACAAGCCGATTTCAACCGCCACCGTCCCCAATTTCTGAAAAGCGGCTATCTCAAGGGTGAGAGTGGTTCAACCCATCACGACGAAGGATTTCTCATCATTGGCGTTGCCGGCCTGGCCGGCCTGATCGGCGCGCGTCTCTATCACGTATTGGAAAGTCCCCGCGAATTATTTGCGGATCCCTCCTTGCTGATCAGCCGTTTTGGTTTTGCCTGGTTCGGCGGTTTTCTCGGCGGATTCGTCGCGCTGGTGATTCTTGCGAGGCGCTTTCGAATTCCTGTACTCGCCTTCCTCGACGTCTGCTCACCCGCCGCCGCCGTTGGCTATGCCATCGGCCGCATCGGCTGCCTGCTATCCGGCGACGGCGACTACGGCATTCCGACCACGCTGCCCTGGGGCATGAGCTTTCCCAACGGCGTCGTCCCCACAACCGCGCGCGTACATCCCACGCCGATCTACGAATTCATCATCTGGCTCGCGATTGCCGCGTTTCTCTGGCACATGGGAACCAAATCCCTTCGCAGACCAAAAGCTCCCGGCGAAATCTTCTGCAACTACCTCATTCTGACCGGCGTCGCCCGTTTTCTCGTCGAATTCATCCGCGTCAATCCGCGTTCCTTCTTCGGCATGTCAAACGCGCAGGCCGCCAGCCTTGCTTCCATCCTTGCCGGCGCGGTGTTACTTTGGCGTCTTAAAAGCCAATTTCACGGGCTCAAAAAAGAGCACCGCATCGTAGAACATATCGCTTCGCACGGCGATGTTCTCCAGCCCGAATATCACCGCCCCACGCCCGAATGCCCGCACCCGGAGCGCTGGCACATGTACGATTCGATGACCGCCGAAGCCGAGGTGCTGGATTTCCTGAAAGCGCTGGTGCAGACGATCAAGCCGGAACTGGTAGTCGAGACAGGAACTTTTTCCGGACTCAGCACCCTGCGAATTGCCGAGGGGCTGAGAGCCAATGGGCTTGGGCGCGTCATTACCTGTGAGCACGATCCCAAAGTTTTCGCGGTGGCGGCCAAGCGCTTCGCGGACTCGGGCCTCGCGGATTGGATTGACACCCGGAATGAATCGAGCCTTGAGATGAAAGTGGATGGCCGGATCGATTTGCTGTTCTGCGATAGCGACGCGCCAATCCGCGAGCAAGAGGTGCGCAAGTTTTTGCCCCAAATGAATCCGCACGGACTGATCCTGATGCACGATGCCAGCTCCGCGATGAAAACCGTGCGTGAGGGTGCGCTTAAATTGGAAGCTGAAGGACTGATTTCTGTTCTGCTATTGCCGACGCCGCGCGGGTTGGTGGTGGCGCAAAAACGCGAGGGGCGAAGCTAGCGCAGATTCCTACGGCTGAAAAATTTCCCCAGCGAGAAACCTTTGAAACTCCAACTAGAGCATCTGCCGCAAAACGTACTGCAGGATCCCGCCGTGATGGAAATACGAAACTTCTTCCGGTGTATCCGCCCGCGCAATCACTGAAAATGTCTTTACTCTTCCGTCTTCCGCCTTCGCCTGCACCTTGATGGTTTTCTTCGGCGCGAGTGAAGCCACGCCCTCGATTTCGAACACTTCATGTCCGGTGAGTCCAAGCGTTTCGCGGTTCTCTCCCGCCTTGAACTCCAGCGGCAGCACACCCATTCCGATCAGATTACTGCGATGAATGCGCTCGTAACTTTCCGCGATCACCGCGCGCGCGCCTAGCAGTCGCGTGCCCTTTGCCGCCCAGTCGCGCGAAGAGCCGGAACCATATTCCTTGCCTGCAAGCACCACCAGCGGCACTCCCGCTTCGCGATACTTCACCGCCGCATCGTAAATCGTCATCTTCTCGTTGCCAGGAAGGAAAAGCGTCCAACCTCCCTCGGTTCCGGGCGCAAGTTGATTGCGCAGTCGAATGTTCGCAAACGTGCCGCGCATCATCACTTCATGATTCCCGCGCCGCGCTCCATACGAATTGAACTCATGCGGCTTGACGCCATTTGCGATCAAATATTTGCCCGCCGGTGAATCCACCGGAATCGATCCCGCCGGCGAAATATGATCGGTCGTCACGCTGTCCCCAAGAATCGCCAGCACGCGCGCGCCGTGAATGTCCGCGAGCGCCGGAGGCGTCTTCGGCATGTTGTCGAAGAAGGGCGGCATCTTGATGTACGTGGATTTCGGATCCCACTGGTAAATGTCGCCTTTCGGAATCGGCATGGACTTCCAGTGCGCATCGCCCTCAAACACTTCCGCGTATTCCTTGCTGTATTGCGCGGTGGTGACCGCCGCGCGCACCGTCGTCTCAATCTCCTGCGGCGACGGCCAGATATCTTTCAAAAAGACCGGCTTGCCCGCCGTATCATTTCCCAGCGGCTCGGTCGTCAGGTCCATGTCCATGCGCCCTGCAAGTGCGTATGCAACCACGAGCGGCGGTGACGCAAGATAATTTGCGCGAACCAACGGATGAATGCGCCCTTCAAAATTGCGATTGCCGCTCAACACGGCTACCGCGATGAGATTGTTGT
Organism: uncultured Acidobacteriota bacterium; assembly: GCA_963729455.1. Classification (GTDB taxonomy): domain Bacteria; phylum Acidobacteriota; class Terriglobia; order Acidiferrales; family UBA7541; genus Acidiferrum. Next base: position 312,484 of record CAVSNX010000008.1, on the reverse strand, counting down.
CCTTGATGGCCGCGCCGATGGCGTCCGAAAGCGGCCCGCTGTTGCCGATGCAAGTCGTGCAGCCATATCCCACAAGATGAAATTTTAGTTTCTCGAGATATTGCGTCAGCCCCGCAGCCTGCAAATAGCTGGTCACCACTTTTGAACCAGGAGCCAGGCTGGTCTTCACCCAGGGCTTTACGTTTAGCCCGCGCTCGACCGCTTTCTTTGCCAAAAGTCCTGCGCCAAGCATCAACGAAGGATTCGACGTGTTGGTGCAACTCGTGATCGCCGCGATCACTACTGCGCCGCTCGAAAGATCGAATGAATCGCCGTTGTTTCGAACGCTGACGTGTTTGTCCGGCGTTCCTTCCACTACTTTGGTAAACGAAGCCTTCGCCTGCCGCAGCAGCACGCGGTCCTGCGGACGTTTCGGTCCCGCGACGGTGGGCTCCACGCTTCCGAGGTCCAATTCCAGCGTGTCGTTGAACAGCGGTGCCGGCGTTGCGTCCGAGCGGAAGAGCATCTGTTCTTTGCAGTACGCTTCCACCAGCGCGACATGCTCCTGCGTGCGCGCCGTGAAATGCAGATACGCAAGCGTTTCGTTGTCCACCGGAAAAAATCCCATGGTCGCGCCATACTCCGGCGCCATGTTGGCGATCGTGGCGCGATCAGGCACGCTTAAGCTGGACAAGCCCGAACCATAAAACTCAACGAATTTTCCGACCACGCCTTTCTTGCGCAACATTTCCGTAACCGTCAGCACCAAGTCCGTGGCCGTGGCGCCTTCGCGCAGACGTCCATGAAGACGGAACCCCACGACTTCCGGAATTAGCATCGAGGATGGCTGGCCCAGCATCGCCGCTTCCGCTTCGATGCCTCCCACGCCCCAGCCAAACACGCCAAGCGCGTTGACCATCGTGGTGTGCGAATCCGTTCCCACCACCGAATCCGGATACGCTTCCACCCGGCAGCCGTACGGCATGGCGCAGACCACGCGCGCGAGGTATTCGAGATTCACCTGATGGCAGATGCCGGTGTCCGGCGGAACAACTTTGAAATTCTGAAACGCCGTCTGCCCCCAGCGCAGGAACGCGTAGCGCTCCACATTGCGCTGAAATTCCAGTTCCGCATTCAGCCCGAACGAATTTCCGGTTCCGAAACTGTCCACCTGCACGGAATGGTCAATCACCAGCTCGGCGGGAAAAAGCGGATTGATACGCTTGGGGTTTCCGCCCATGCGCTGCACGGCTTCGCGCATGGTGGCGAGGTCAACGATGGCCGGCACACCCGTAAAGTCCTGTAACAGCACCCGCGCCGGCATAAACGCAATTTCTTTTTCCGGCGCGCCCGGCCGCCAGCCCGCGAGAGCGCGGATGTCATCGGCATGCACGAAGCGGCCATCCTCGCAGCGAAGCAGATTTTCCAGAAGAATGCGCAGTGCGAATGGCAGCTTTTCCAGCCCGCTGATTCCTTGCTTTTCCAGAAGTTCGAGCCGGTGAATATCGAAGGTCTGGGCGCCGACATGCAGCTTGTCGCGTGTGCGGTAAGAATTGCCCGCGTTGATGGCCATTCTGACGGTCCTTTCGCTATGGTGCGCAGCCTTCTATGATAACCGAAATCGAATCCGGGCGGCGTCCAGCTATACTGGTGGTGCCTTGAACATCGTTCTCATTTCGACCTACGAGCTTGGAAGGCAGCCCTTTGGCCTGGCCTCTCCTGCAGCGTGGCTGCGAAAGCGCGGCCATGCAGTAGTTTTGCTCGACCTTTCCCGGCAATCGCTGGATGAAGCTGCGATTCGTAGCGCGCAACTAATCGCCCTCTATTTGCCAATGCACACGGCCACCCGGCTCGCGGCGCAATTAATTCCTTCACTGCGCCAGCGGAATCCCCAAGCCCATCTCTGCTGCTACGGCCTCTACGCGCCAATGAATGTCGAGTATCTGCGTTCGCTTGGCGTTTCCGCCATTCTCGGCGGCGAATTCGAAGAAGGTCTCGTGCAACTAGCAGAACGCCTTTCCTCCAACGGCCACAGTGAAAGCGGACCGCAGAACGAGCCTCTGATTTCCCTGACCCGCTTGCAATTCGAAGTGCCCGACCGCACCGGTATGCCAGCCATGGAAAAGTACGCACACCTCATCGTTCCCGGGGATGGCTACCGCATCGTGGGCTCGACGGAAGCCAGCCGCGGCTGCAAACATCTCTGCCGCCATTGCCCCATCGTGCCGGTATACAAAGGCGTCTTTCGAATCGTCAGTCACGACGTCGTCATAGAAGACATCCGCCGCCAAGTGGTCGCTGGAGCGCAGCACATTTCCTTCGGCGATCCGGACTTCTTCAACGGCATCCGCCACGCCGTGAAGCTCGCTCAGAAATTTCATCAACAATTCCCCACAGTCACGTACGACGTAACCATCAAAATCGAGCACCTGCGCAAGTACGCAGAGCACTTGCCTGCGCTTCGCGATACAGGCTGCCTCTTTGTCATCAGCGCCGTCGAATCCGTGGACGATGCCGTGCTGGATTACCTCGATAAAGGCCACACCCGCGAAGATTTCCTGCATGTGGTCCAGAAGTTCCGCGAACTTGGCATGATCCTCCATCCCACGTTTGTGCCATTCACTCCCTGGACCACGCTGGACGGCTACCTGGATTTACTTCGCGTTTTGCACGCAGAAGCGCTAATCGAAAACGTCGCGCCCATTCAACTGGGCATTCGCCTGCTCATCCCCGAAGGTTCGCGCATGCTCGAATTGCAGGACGTCCGCAATCTGATCGCCCCGTTCGATCCCCAGTCCCTCACCTATCCATGGAAAAATCCCGATCCCCGTCCCGACGCGCTCAGCGAAACCGTTCAGGAAATCGCTGCCGCAGCCGAGCGCGAAAAGCTGTCGCGCTCCGCGACATTCGAACGCATCTGGAACGCCGCCCACACAGCCGCCGGTGCATCGGCTCCGCCGCTCGACGTCGCAACGTGGCCTCAACTCGGCGTTCCAAAGCTTAGCGAGCCCTGGTACTGCTGCGCAGAACCGACGCAAGCCCAATTGATTTCCATCGGCGGAGCTGCGCCGAAAGCAATGACCGCAACCGTCTCCCCCGATGGCTTCGTCTGATCCGTGCCTCGAATCGCACCTCCGATGACCAACCAATCCAAGCGATTGCTCCTCTTCACGGCCAAGCTGGGCTACCAGACCCGCAGCTTTGAAGATGCCGCACGTAAATTAGGCGTGCAACTCGTCTACGTCACGGATCGCTGTCACCAGTTGGAAGATCCTTGGGGAGATCAAGCCATCGCCGTGCATTTCGAAACTCCCGAAGGGGCCGCATACACCGTGATGGAATCTCTCCGCGCTCAACACGTCAACGGATTGCTCGCATTGGGAGATCGCCCCGCCGTCGCTGCCGCCTACGCCGCGCGTGGCCTCGGGATTCTCCACAACCATCCCGCCGCCGTAGAAGCCTGCAGAAGCAAACAACGCATGCGCGAAGTCTTCCGCGACGCGGGGTTGCCCACCCCCTGGTTTCGAACGCTTCCCCTCGAACCGCCGCCCGAACCCGCGCTGCTTGGCATCTCGTATCCCTGCGTCCTGAAGCCGCTCTCGCTTTCCGCAAGTCAGGGTGTCGTCCGCGCGAACAATCGCGAGGAATTTCTCGCCGCCGCAGCTCGCATCCGCCGCTTGCTGGAGTCCCCCGAAATCCGCGCGACGCGCGAGCTCAATCTCGACAAGGTTTTAGTCGAAGCCTACATTCCGGGCAGGGAAGTAGCTGTCGAAGGACTTCTCACTGGCGGGTCCCTGCGAATTCTAGCCACATTCGACAAGCCCGATCCCCTCGAAGGCCCCTACTTCGAAGAAACGATCTACGTCACACCATCTCGCCTACCCGAAACAACGCAGCGCGCCATCGAAGACTGCACGCGAAATTCCGTCCGAGCGCTCGGCCTCTCCCACGGCCCAGTTCACGCCGAATTCCGCGTGAACGAAAGTGGCGTTTGGCCCCTCGAAGTCGCACCCCGCCCGATTGGCGGCCTCTGCGCCCGCGCCCTTCGATTTTCGTTTCCCGCAGAATCCGAGCCGATCGGCCTGGAAGAACTTCTTCTGCGCCACGCCCTCGAACTCTCCGGCACCGATTCGCCCCGCGAAACGCAAGCTTCCGGCGTCCTGATGATTCCCGTGCCCAAGAGCGGCATTCTCGAAAGCCTGGCCGGAGAAGAAGCGGCCCGCTCAACTCCCGGAATCACCGAGCTGATAATCACCGCGCGCCTACACGATTACATCGCCGCCTGGCCCGAAGGCTCCAGCTATCTAGGTTTTCTGTTTGCAAGAGGAGAGACGACCGAAGAAGTGGAACAAGCCATTCGGATCGCACATAGGAAGCTGGCATTCACCATCACGCCCCGCCTGCCCGTCGAACATCCCGCCACGCGCCGAATAGCCAATGAAGGATGACAGTCTCCCAGAGAGACGCTAGCCTTTTGCCTTAGGCGGAACGTATCCTTCCGGCAATTTTGAGCCCTCACCAAAGAAAAACTGCTCCATTTGCTCTTCCATAATTTTCTGCGAGTTAGGATCCAGCGGGTTCAGCCGGTATTCGTTCATCACCATCTTCGAGTGTTCCAGCCACAGCTTCCACGCATCTTTCGAAACACTTTCGTACACGCGCTTGCCTAGGTCCCCTCTCCACGGCACACGGTCCAGCCCTGGCAAATCCTTGCCGAACTTGACGCAATGCACCATGCGCGTCCCCGGCTTAACCGGCTCGCTCGGTGTTGCTGTTGGACCGCAGGATTCGTCAGCCATGTTTTTCTCCTCGCCTTCTTCGCATTTTTACCTTACTGCAAGTGCCGGAAAATTCCTAGCGGTGCCGTCCCTTGTCACTGCCGCACGTCCTATCCCCCGCTCCTATCTTTTCGCTGGTAATTATCTTCAATAGCCCACCCAAAAGGGCGTACTCTATTCCGCTAAACCTGTGTCCTCTGCGCGTTTGGGCTCATCTAAAGCAGACAGTGCGCACAAGACTCACATAGGCCGAAAACCGGAGGTGCTCTTCCCTTGGCTCCAATCACAACGCTCTTCTGGGACATCGGCGGCGTCATTCTCACCAACGGCTGGGATCGCTCTTCGCGAAAAGAGGCCGCGGCCGCTTTTCACCTGGATTGGGAGGAATTTCAAGACCGCCACGAGCTCTCCTTTCCTGCATTCGACTGTGGCCTCATCACCCTCAACGAATACCTCGATCGCACCCTGTTCCACCGCCCGCGATCCTTCACTCGCGAGGAATTCACCGCCTTCATGTTCGCTCAATCGAAGGAATATCCGGAAACCCGCGCCATCCTGGACACGGTTGCGGCTTCCGGCCGTTACTTCATCGGCGCCATCAACAACGAACCGCTCGAATTGAACCAGTACCGCATCGAAGCCTTTCATCTTCGCCGCGATTTTCTAGTCTTCTTCAGCTCCTGTTACGTCCGTTCTCGAAAACCCGAGGAAACCATTTTTCGTATCGCCCTCGAAGTCACCCAGCGCCCGCCCGAGCAATGTCTCTTCATTGATGACCGCCCGCTCAATCTGGAATGTCCGCGCCGCCTGGGAATGAACACCATTCATCACCAGAACGCCGGGCAACTGCGTTCCGAGCTTGGAAAGTACGGGGTTGAGGTATAGTTTTGGGCGTCGCGTTTTTTGCCTGAACGAGACGTTACTTGCCGGAGGAAGAAAAGATGGCTGCGGACACGGTTGGTTCCGGTTCACTGTATGGAGGCGTCGCTGATCCTTGCACCGTAGTTCTCTTCGGTGCCTCGGGCGACCTCGCCAAGCGCAAAGTTATTCCCGCGCTCTATGATCTCGCCATTCACGATGCCTTGGGGCCGCGCTACGCTCTTGTTGGCTTCGCGCGCACTTCCATGACCGACGAAAGTTTCCGCACCACTGCTGGCGAGGCCGCAAAAAGCATTTCCGAAGTGGGCCCCATCGATCCCAAACAGTGGGACGGTTTCGCTTCCAACCTTTACTATAACCCCGGCGACTATAACAATCAGGAAGCCTACGCCCATCTCGCCAAGCGCCTTGCCGAACTCGAGGCTTCAAAGGACCTTGGCGGAAATCGCCTCTTTTATCTCTCCACCCCGCCCGAGGTTTATCCCGACATCGTCGAACAAATCGGCCGCGCCGGCCTGGCGCATCCCGCGAATGCGAATTCCTGGGTTCGCATCATCATTGAAAAGCCGTTCGGCCGCGACCTTGCTACCGCCAAAGAATTGAATCAGATCGTTCTCAACGTCTTCGAAGAGAAGCAGGTCTATCGCATTGACCACTACCTCGGCAAAGACACCGTCCAGAACCTGCTCGTCCTGCGTTTCGGCAACGGCATTTTCGAGCCGCTTTGGAATCGCAACTACGTGGATCACGTCCAAATCACCGCCGCGGAAACCCTCGGCGTTGAACGCCGCGGCGGCTTTTACGAAACTGCCGGTGCACTTCGCGACATGATTCAGAGCCACGTTTTGCAGCTCACCTCTCTCGTCGCCGTCGAACCTCCCGCCTCCTTCGACGCCACCGCCGTGCGCAACGAAAAACTAAAAATCCTTCAGTCCATTCGCCCTTTCAATTTGGAAATGGTCGCTCAATCCGTCGTCCGCGGGCAATATTCGCCGGGAAAGCTCGGCGAAAAATCTGTGCCCGGCTACCGCCAAGAGCTCAACGTGAATCCTGCCTCCAAAACCGAAACCTTCGTCGCCGGCAAACTCTTGATTGACAACTGGCGCTGGGCCGGCGTCCCCTTTTATCTTCGCACCGGCAAGCGCCTCGCCAAGCGCACCACCGAAATCATGATCCAATTTCGCTGCGCTCCTCACCTCGTTTTCCGCGACCGTCACATTGAGCCCAATCGCCTCGTCTTGAACATTCAGCCCGATGAAGGCATTTCCGTTTCCTTCGGCGCAAAACGCCCCGGAACCGAAATGAACATTGGCAACGTGACCATGAACTTTAGTTACCTGGAGGGATTCGGCGGCGGGTCGCGCAGCGCCTACGCCACGCTTCTCAACGACTGCGTGCGCGGCGACGCCACGCTTTTCGATCGCGGCGACAGTGTCGAGGCCGCCTGGTCCCTGGTGGACCCCATCCTCGACGTCTGGACCGCCGCAAGGACCGCGACTGTGCCACAATATGCTTCCGGCAGTTGGGGACCCCGCGAATCCGATCTTCTGCTCGAGCGCGACGGCAGGCAGTGGTACAACCCATAGTGCTATAATCTGTTTTATTAAATCGATTCAGTGAGTTTAGGGGGAACAGGTGATTCTCGCGGGAGATGTCGGCGGCACGAAGTGCAATCTGGCCCTCTTCTCGGAAAAAGGCGGCATTCTCACGCCCGTCTTCAAGCAGCGCTTTGCCAGTAAGGAATTTGCACAGTTCGACCGCATCGTCCGCGAATTCTCCCGCCAGGCCGCGGACTTTTTGGGCAACGAGCGCATCGTCGCTGCCGGTTTCGGCATCGCCGGCCCGGTGATTGACGGCCGCGTCCGCGCCACCAACCTTCCTTGGATTGTGGATACCGAAACCCTCATCAAGGAGCTCAATGTCCCCCACGTCGTTCTCCTCAACGACCTCGGCGCCACCGGGCACAGCATCGAGCACCTTCCTCCCGAAGATTTCTGCATTCTAAATCCTGGCACTCCCGAACCGGGTGGCACGCGCGCGCTGCTCGCCGCCGGAACTGGCCTCGGCCAATCCTTTCTCGTCTGGGATGGTGAGCGCTACCGCGTGGTCCCCTCCGAAGGCGGCCACTCCGATTTCGCGCCTCACACCGAGCAGCAGATTGAACTCCTGCGCTTCATGCGCCGCCGCTATCCGCAAGTGAGCTGGGAGCTCATTCTTTCCGGCCGCGGCTTCCGCACCCTTCATGAATTCCTCGCGCCGAAAGTCATGCATCCCTCCTTTGAAGACCCCGACGCCGATCCCGCTCCGGAAATCACCCGCCGCGGCTTGGACAAATCCTGCCGCGTCTGCGTGGACACCTTGGATCTTTGGACGGCTATCTACGGCGCTGAAGCAGGGAATCTCGCCTTGAAAGTCCTCGCCCTCGGCGGCGTCTACGTCGCCGGAGGCATCGCCGTCAAAATCCTCGAAAAAATGAAAGACGGCATCTTCTTCCACGCCTTCAAGGACAAATGGAAATTCGAGGGCCTCCTCAGCAACATCCCCGTCTCCATCGTCCTCAACGAATCCGCCCCCCTCCTCGGCGCCGCCTACGAAGCCCTAGCCGCCACCAGCAGGTAAAGCTCAGCCCTGGCCTTTGTGGCGCCCGCCTTTTAAGGCGGGCCGCCTCCGCCATTCTCGTAACATTCACCACAACAAAGCGTCCTGAATTGCTTCCCGCGCCTCATCGCACTTGCTACGCTTGCTCCAATGTCCTTCCTCGAAGACAAATTCAGCGAATGGAAGCCTGTCTCCCTCATCGCAGGCATTTTCTGGCTCAGCTGCTACGCCCTCTTCCTGATCTACGCCTTGACCAACACCAGCGGTTTTCTTTTCCCCGATTACGCCAATCTAATGATTCACGAAGCCGGGCACATGTTCTTCAGTTGGTGCGGCTACACCATCATGATTCTCGGCGGAACCCTCGGCGAGCTCCTCGTCCCGCTCTTGTGCGCCCTCTTCTTCTTCTGGAAGCGGGAAACCACCGGCTTTGCCTTCTCCGTCTACTGGTTCTTCGAAAACTTTCCCTATATCGGCGCCTATATGGCGGACGCCCGCACCGCCTCTCGCCCGCTCGTAGGCTCCGACACCAGCGACTGGGAGATTCTCTTCGGCCAGTGGGGCCTCCTCCTCCAGGACCAGAAAATCGGCGGCATCATGCGCAGCCTCGGCCTTCTCGGCATGTTCGCCACCATGGCCTGGCTCGCCTACCGCCTCCGCCAAGATACCGTAACGAAGCCGCATCCCCTATCTTGAGCATAAGAAGTCTCTTGCACGACTCCCTGGTCCAGGAAATCTCTTCCAAGGCCCAACTTTTCCTTGACATGTATTGTACTCATCTGTTATCATTGGTTGTGACCTTCAGCCCTTATCCTCGCCTAGCGCTTCTGTCTCGTCACGGTGACGAAAAACCCGTCACCGTAAACCCTTTAGAATCCGCTCTTACAAACTGTGACGCCGGTAACTCCTTTAGAATCCGCTCTTACGAAAACTGCCGGGTGTATACCAACTCTTCCCAATATGGAACTCCGCGTCATCCACGCACCAAAAATTCTCTCCCTCTTTCTTTTCAGCCACTTATGAATTGCCCATTTTCTATCCCCTGTCTTTTGATATTCATGCATCAGATGGGGGGTATGGGGGTACCATCGCCTTCACTGCGTTTCAACTCCCCGCCTCACAATTGTTTGGTAGACTACTGCGATACGTTTTTTCACAGAGTTGGCCCCGCGGAATACTCCGTGCATTCCACCGAGCGGCCAGGGAGCGCAGTATGAGCAGTGCCGTAACCACCCAAGTCACCGACCTTCAGAACTACGTCAATGGCTCCTGGTGCCGATCCTCCGCATCCGAATATGTGGACGTCACGAACCCCGCGACTACCGAAGTCCTGGCGCGCACACCCCTCTCGACCTCCGCTGACGTTGACGCTGCCGTTCAGGCCGCCGCCGACGCCTTCCCCGCCTGGCGCCGCACCCCTCCGGGCGAGCGCGTCCAATATCTTTTCAAGCTGAAGAACTTGCTCGAAGAAAACATCGACGAGCTCTCGCGAGTTATCACCGTGGAAAACGGAAAGACCTTCCCCGAAGCCAAAGCTGAGCTCCGCCGCGCGATCGAAAACGTCGAAGTCGCTTGCGGCATCCCCATGATGATGCAGGGCTACAACCTCGAGGACGTCACGCCCGGCGTGGATGAAACGCAAATCCGCCAGCCGCTAGGAGTCGTCGCCGCCATCGTCCCCTTCAATTTCCCCGCAATGGTCTCCTACTGGTTCCTCCCATACGCGATCGCGTGCGGAAATACCTTCATCCTGAAGCCCTCCGAGCGCGTTCCTCTCTCCATGCACCGTGCCTTCGAGCTTTTGGGAAAAACCGGCCTCCCCAAAGGAGTCGTGAACCTCGTCAACGGCGGGAAAGACGTGGTCAATGCGCTCTGCGACCATCCACAAGTTCGCGCCATCAGTTTTGTCGGCTCCACGCCCGTCGCCAAGCATGTCTACACGCGCTCTGCGGCCAGCGGCAAGCGCATGCAGTGCCAGGGCGGCGCCAAAAATCACGTGATCGTTCTGCCGGATGCGGACATGGAATTGGCGACACAAATCATTAGCGACAGCGCCTTCGGTTGCGCCGGCCAGCGCTGCCTCGCCGTTTCCGTCGCTGTCACCATTGGCGAAGCCCAAAAAACATTCCGCGATTCCATCGCTCACGCTGCATTTTCCATTCGCGTAGGCAACGGCCTCGAATCGGGCATTCAGATGGGCCCAGTGATCACCAAAGAGAGCAAGCAGCGCATCGAATCGCTAATCTCCGCGGGCGTAGGCGAAGGCGCCAAACCCATTCTCGATGGGCGAAATACGAAGATTCCCAAGTACGAGTCCGGAAATTTTCTTACTCCGACGATTCTCGACGGTCTGCCTTCCAGCAGCCAGCTCGCCAACACGGAAATCTTTGGACCCGTGCTCAGCTTGATTCACGCGAATTCTATTGACGAAGCCATGGAATTCCTCCGCCGCAGCCCCTATGGTAACCAGGCATCGCTCTTCACCACCAGCGGTTCCGCTGCCCGCAAATTCCGCTACGAAGCTCCCGCCGGAAACATCGGCATCAACATCGGCGTAGCCGCGCCAATGGCCTATTTCCCCTTCAGCGGATGGAAAGAAAGCTTCTTTGGCATCCTCCACGGCCAAGGCCGCGACGCCGTCGAATTCTTCACCGAATCCAAAATCGTAGTCGAGCGCTGGTCGCGCCAGGAAACGCGCAAGTTTTAATCATGCTGGCGAAGCCTCTTCACCTCGACGTTCACGAGCAGATCGAGTGCGCGCAGACACTTGCCTCGCGCTTTTACACCGATCCCGCAATTCTTGAACTTGAGAAGACGCGCATTTTTCATCGCACCTGGCAACTAGTCGGAACACTCAGCCAAGCGTGCGGCGAAGTGGGCGGCGTGAAACGCACGATCTCCGATCCGGAAAGTTTTTTCACGGCGGACGTCGCTGGCGAACCGATCATCGTTGTTCGCGACAAGCAGGGAATTCTCCGCGCCTTCAGCAACGTCTGCCGCCATCGCGCGGGACCCATCGCTCTGGGCAGCGGCTGCAAAAATGTTCTGCGCTGCCAGTATCACGGCTGGACCTACACACTCGATGGCCGCTTGATCGGCACGCCCGATGTCGACGGCGTCGAGTTTTTCGATCGCAGCGCCATGGGCATGGTGCCGCTGCGCTGCGAAACCTGGGAACGATTCATTTTCGTGAATTTCGATCCGAAGGCCGAGCCGCTCTCAACATATCTCGGTCAAATTCCCGATCAGGTGCGAGGTTTTCAATTCGATGGTTTGCAATTCGCGGAGCGCCGCGATTACATCATCAACTGCAATTGGAAAGTTTATGTGGACAACTATCTCGAGGGCTACCACATCCCCATCGCGCATCCCGGCTTGATGAAAGAAATCGATTACGCGCAGTATCGCACCGATACTTTTCGCTATTACTCCCAACAATTCGCGCCCATCCGCGCAATGAAGCCAGAGGATGCGGGCGAGCGTTTTTATGCGCCGGGAACAGGTTTGCAGGAGGCGCTCTACTTCTGGGTGTTTCCGAATTTGATGCTGAACATTTATCCGGACAATGTTTCGACCAACGTAATCGTTCCTCTCTCACACAAAAAAACGCTCACCATCTTTGAATGGTTTTTTCACGGCGTGGCTTCCGGGAAAAACCGCGAACGCATCAAAAAAGCCGTGGCCTTCAGTGACGAAGTACAGCAGGAAGATATCGGGCTCTGCGAAAATGTACAGCGCGGACTGCGTTCCGCAACCTACGATCGCGGGCGCTACTCCGTGAAGCGCGAAAACGGCGTTCACCATTTCCACATGCTGCTCGGCGAATTCCTGGCGCGGCCGTAGTCGCCGATGATGCTGCCGTGATCGTTCTCCTGATGGGCCCCACCGGATCCGGCAAGACCACCATCGGCAAACTGCTCGCCGCACAAATGCATTGGGAGTTTGCCGATGCCGACAATTTTCATTCCCTCGCCAACATCGAAAAAATGTCGCGCGGCGTTGCGCTCACCGATGCCGATCGCGCTCCCTGGCTGGCTGCCATGCGCAGTGCCATCGTGCAATGGATCGCTGACCGTGCCAACGTCGTCCTCGCTTGCTCCGCACTGAAGCACGCGTACCGCGAGCAGCTTTGCGCCGGCCCCGAAGTCAAAATTGTCTATCTGAAAGGGAGTTACGAACTCTTCCGCCAGCGAATCCTCGGCCGCCACGGCCATTTCGCCGGCGAAGGAATTCTCGCTGGACAATTCGCGGATCTCGAGGAACCGGCGGATGCGGTAACTGTGGACGCGGCGCACACGCCGGAAGAAATCGTTGCGGAGATTCGAACGAAGCTGGGTCTGGCGTAGAATGCGCAGCGCGTTCGAAACGATTTTTCGCAATCACGGCGTGCTTTCTGTACAATCCCGGTGCCTTAGCTATTCCAGGCAGGTGCCATGAAACTGAATTCCATTTTGTTGAAGAGCACCGTGGTTGCCGCGTTAGGCGGATTGTTGTTTGGATTCGACACCGCGGTGATCGCGGGCGCCACGCAGGCGCTGAAGATTCAGTATCACCTCCCGCCATTCTGGGAAGGCTTTACGGTGGCCAGCGCGCTGATCGGAACAGTGATTGGCTCGATGCTGGCGGGAATTCCCGGAGACCGGTTCGGAAGGCGCGACAGTCTGCGCGGCATGGCCGTGTTGTACGTGATTTCGGCGCTGGGCTGCGCGTTCGCGTGGAATTGGACGGCGCTGGTCATTTTCAGATTCATTGGAGGACTCGGGATCGGCGGGTCTTCGGTTCTTGGGCCGATGTACATCGCGGAAATTTCACCGGCGAAGTGGCGCGGGCGGCTGGTGGGCTTTTTCCAGTTCAACGTGGTCTTCGGAATTCTGCTGGCTTATTTTTCGAATTACATCATCGGAACGATGTCGTTCGGCAGCGCGGAATGGAGATGGAAGCTGGGAGTTTCCGCCGCGCCCGCGGCGTTTTTTCTTTTGATGCTCTTCGGAATTCCGAGAAGCCCGCGATGGCTGGTGAAGAAGGGAAGAATCGATGAGGCGCGAGAGGTGTTGCGCCTGACCGGAGAAGAGAACTACGAACAAGAACTGAAAGACATTGTGGAGTCGATTGACGCGGAGCACGTCACAAGCGATGCGCTTTTCACGAAGAAATACCGGCTGCCTGTGTTTCTCGCCGTCTCCATCGGCATGTTTAACCAGCTTTCCGGGATCAACGCGATTCTCTACTACCTAAATGCGATTTTCGAACATGCAGGATTCAGCAAAGTTTCCGGCGATTTGCAATCCGTGGCCATCGGCGGAACGAATCTGCTGTTCACGATGATTGCGATGTCCGTGATTGACAGGGTGGGCCGAAAGACGTTGCTGCTGATCGGTTCGGTGGGCACGGCGGTTTGCCTTGGCGGGGTAGCAGCCATTTTTCTCACGGGGCGGCACGAGGAATTGCTCGTTTGGATGCTGGTGGGTTATATCGCCTTTTTCGCGTTTTCACAGGGCGCGGTCATCTGGGTGTTCATCAGCGAAGTGTTTCCGAATCGCGTGAGGGCCAAAGGCCAGAGCCTGGGGAGTTTTTCGCACTGGATCATGAACGCATTGATTTCCTGGACGTTTCCGCTGATGGCGGCGTCTTCCGGCGGCTATCCGTTTGTGTTTTTCTCTGCGATGATGGTGCTGCAATTCTTCGTTGTGCTGTTCATCTATCCAGAAACTAAGGGCATTTCGCTCGAGGATATGCAGAAAAAACTCAAGATCGCGTAGATCTACCCCGCGGAGCCTGGGCGATGTTTATGGCCTTTCACCTGGGGACTGACGCTTGAGTTCTTGGAGGTTGTCGCGCGCCAGAGCCAGGTTGGGGTCGATCGCCAGGGCTTTTTCCAAGTGCGCTTGCGCTTCTCTCAAATTTCCGATTTCCGCTAAGGCGGTACCGAGATTTGCTTCGGCATTGGCGTCGCGCGGATTGATTCGAACGGCTGCGCGAAACTGTTCGACGGCTTCCTTGAAGTTTTCCTGCATGGCAAGCGCGATGCCCAGATTGTAATGCGCATCGAAATAGTCCGGCCGCGACCGCAGCGCGGTTCTGAGATACGGGACGGCTGCTTCAGGGTGACCCGAGGCAATGATGTTCCCACCAAAGGCATTATTCGCTGCGGGGTCTTCCGGCCGGATGCGCAGAGCCATCTCGTACTGTTGCATGGCGCCCGCGGATTCACCACGGGCTTGGAGCATAGCGGCGAGATTATAGTGGGCCTCGAAGTCTGCCGGATTTTTGTCCACATTGTGGCGCGCCATAGCTTCCTGCAAGAGCCGTCGTGGATCATGCGCCTCGCCGGGCACGGTACGGGGCAAGACTTGAAGCCAGAGGTGAGCCATCTCATCGCTGGAGCGATTGCCTCCGACGACGCGTTTCGGCGGGTCGTTGGGATTGCGGACATTTTCAGCCGAGTTGTCGTAGGAATAGCGCATGGAAATGACCGTTCCTGCGGGCAACTCGACAAGAGAATCGTAGCGGTACACGGCCTGCCAGTTCAAATCCCACTTCGGGATATGGATTAGCGATTTCTTCGTTCCGTCCGGAAATGTCACAAACGCCTGCATATCTTTTCCGAGGTAATGCGCGTGGGGATAAATCGCAAGGACTTGGACGTCCACGGGCAGAGTAAATTCGTCGGTAACGATGAAATCCTTTTCTCCCGGTGGAATGTCCAGTTTGCGATCGTTTTCCAACTGGAGAAGCATGGGGAAGAGTGTGGCGGGATGATCCGTGAAATACAGTCCGAGGCTGGGCTGAATCCATTCCGGTTTTCCGGAAGGCTGCAGGTGAATATTCAGAACTAGATCGGTTTGGGCATCGAGCCGGAGTGCCAAGCCGTCCGGCTCGGTGTAGGGAATTGTGCCGGGCTTCCAGAAAAGAAAGTGGCTGTCCGGGTCGAAGGCTTCGGCCTCGATTTTGATTTCCATGCCGGCAAAGCCTGCTCCTGGAGAAGATTCCTGGGAGCGCGCGGATTGCGTGCGATCCACCAGGACGTTTGCATGATGGACCACGCGCTTGTCGCCGGGACGAATTTCGATGGCTTTGAGCCAGCGCGTGCGGTTCACGGGCGTTCGAAAGATGAAATTCCAGTACTGGTCGGTCCCGCTGGCAGGCAACCGATAGGGTTGTTCCGCTTTCACGATCAGATCGGGTTTGCCGATTTGCCAGCCTTCCACAAAATCGGGCTTGGGCGGCAGATCGGATGGTGCGCCTTCGACCGCGCCTTGCTGAACCCATTTCGCAATCAGCTTGATCTGTTCCTCGGAGAGGCGAAGCTCATCCGCTAGCTTGAATTCGCCGGGTTCCGGCAGCCACGGAGGCATGAATTTAGACTGTGTGACGAACGCGATTTGGCCAGCATGCGACTTTGCGTCTCCGTAAGTGAGAAGTGGAAAAGGGCCGGCTTCACCAGGACGATGACAGGCGGCGCAGTTGTGAAAGAGGATGGGAGCGATGTCGTGATTGAAAGTAACCTGCGAATTTGTTGCGGAGGTTTGTTCTTGGGGCTTAGGACGAGAACGGATTTGCGTGGACAGTACAGCCGCGAAGAGAAGGAATAAACCAACTATCGCAAGCGTTCGCCCCAGGCGTTTCATTGGAGGTCTGAGATGAAACATCCCACGCCATCTGCGGAAGCGGCCGGCGGAGCCACGCCCTTGCTCGCGGCTTCGATGGCGTCGGCCAGTTCATGAGTGGTTGCGGCGCGGCGGCTTCGGCCAAAGTCTTCATAAAGGTTGTCAATGCGGCCGTGGTAGATCAGTTCGCGTTTGGCGTTGAATACGGCGACCTCTGGCGTCACTTTCACACCGCTCCTTTTTACCAAAGTGTGTTCGGGGTCGCGCAGCGCAGCGAGCTTGTAGCCATATTCCTGGAGGTAGCTGCGAATCTCTTCGGACGATTTACTCTTGTCTGGAAAGACCAGCCAGAAGGAGGACTCGCGCGCGTACTTGATGCTTAGCTCCTGAATGAGAGGCGCATAACGATTCGAAAGCGGGCAGTCCGTGCGCACAAAAACGAGGACGACGATCCGGCGGGGCGATTGTTTCAAAGGGTCGACCGAAATGCCGGAAAGATCGGAAGCTTGGTGACCATCAGCAAGCGGCAGAAATAAGATCGAAAACAGCAGGACTGCAGTGAATATCAGTCGAGGAAAGGAAATAGTCCGGAGAGTTTGCCGATCGGTGCCCAAAGCGATCCGCCTAATGCGCGACGACCAAATCTTACACCGGCCCGGAAGAGGTGTCTAATTCGGCAGGCACTTGGGGCAGGTCCATCTTCGGACAGCGCGCTCATCGGGAGCCTAGCTGCTCGCATGCGTTGAGTCACCTTAGAAGGAGCAACGCGGATGTATACTGCGGCTGCGCGCGCGAGATTCATGGATTGGCGTTCAGTCGTGCGTGGAGCGAGGAGAGGATTGATTTTGTTTGGGTGATTGGGGGGATCGCAGCACCTCAGGAGGAATATGAAAAATACGTTTTCGCGGCGAGATTTGGTTCGTTCTGGCGCGCTCGTTGGGGCAGCGTTGGCAATTTCGAGCGACGGGCTGGCAATGGTTCACGAAGGGCCACCCGCTGATGAAGCAGCGGCGATTCGCCTGGGAGTGGCCAGCTACACCTTTCGAAACTTCAGCCGCGCGCAGTTGATCGGCTTCATAAAACAGCTGAATGTATTGGAACTGAATGCGAAGGATGTGAAAGATCATCTGCCGATGGACCCGCAGGCGGAAGCGGCGGCCCTCGCGGACTATGCGGCGGCGGGCATCAAGCTGCACGCGGCCGGAACGATTTATTTTCCGAAGGATGAAGACGCCGACATCCGGAGCAAGTTCGAATATTGCAAGCGCGCGGGGATTGGCGTAATCGTCGCGGGCGATCCGGCACCGGAAACGCTGCCGCGCATTGAGAAGTTCGTGAAGGAATACGACATCCGCTTTGCGATCCACAATCATGGGCCGGAAGACAAGATATGGCATTCACCGCTGGACGTGTTGAAGGCGGTGAAGGGAATGGATCCGCGCATGGGGTGCTGCATAGATGTTGGGCATACGGTTCGTGCCGGGACGGATGCGGTAGCGGCGATTCGTGAAGCAGGCCCGAGGCTATTTAATGTGCACATGAAAGACCTCGCAAACTTTCAAAGCAAGGAAAGCCAAGTCGCGGTGGGAGAGGGCATGATGCCGGTGCGGAAGATGTTTGAAGCGCTGATCGCGATGAAATATAAAGGCTTTGTTGATCTGGAGTATGAGATCCATGCGGACGATCCGATGCCGGGGGTGACCAGCAGTTTTGCTTACATGCGCGGCGTCCTGGCAGGTATGGGGTATGCGAACCAGGGCTAAGGGACTTGCCGCGTTTCATGCTGGACAGAATTTCCTAGTCGCCTTCGTGAACGAATGTGTTCCAGACCTTGCTGGTGGCGTTCGGGTTCTTGCCGGGTTCGTGTTTGGAAACACTTGGCGTTAGCCTGCGGATGACAAATTCCTGGAGGAGATTGACGGCGGCGGATTCGCCAATCCCGATGAGCGCGTTTTCGAATGTTAATTCCGCTCCATCGCGATTTTTGGCTGGATAGTAGAGATTGGAGATGCCCCCTGCGGCGAGGCTCCCGAGGATGCTTGAGTAGTTGGCTTGCCAGTGGCCATTGTCGCCTTTGCAAATCACGGCATTGGCAATGGCATAGAGAATTCGCGAGCGTTTGCTGCCGGTTCCTTTGTAGAAATAACGCGGATCCTGCTTCAGGAGTGAAGGGAATATGGCGCTGCCGACGAGCGTACTCGAAACGAAGTCGGCGTAGGAGGCACCGAAGCGCTTTGCGTAGCCTTGCGCGCCCTGGCCGTAGCCACTGAAATCGTTTTGGGCTTGCTGAATTCCGGCGATGACTCCGGTCACTCCGAAGCTCACCGGGTCCACCATTGTCTTCCATGCCAGCTCGAACTTCTGCTTCGAAGATAGAGGAACTGGATTGTGGTCGTAACTCACATAGAAATTCGGAACTACGCCGAGTACGCGCTGCTTCTCTTCCACTTTGATCTCATCCTCGGCTATGTCAACTCGGGCGGGGGCGACGCGCACCTCCGTGACATTGGTGGCAAGAGCTAGCGCGATCTGAGGGACATTGTATATCTCCCCCGAGTGCAGGATTCCTGAGGAGGATTGCGGTGTGAAGCCGGTGGACGAAATGGTGATTTGGAAAGACCCAGGGGCAACGTTGGCAAAGGAGAACTGGCCATCGTCGCCGGAGAATACCTCTTGGTCTGGGGATTGATCTTGGCGTGAGAGTTTTACGCGAGCTCCCGGGACGGCGGCTCCCGTTTGGTCAACAATTGTTCCGCTGATATTTCCTGGAGATTGTGGATCGGCCGACTGTCTGCCGGCGGATGCAGCCGGGACAGCAGGGGGCTGTTGAGCTAAGGCCCGAGGCGGAAGGCCGCAAGAAAGTACACTCAGACTCAAACCGACTATCCAAGGCGCGTATCTGGGCATAGTCATCCCCATCCCCACATTATGATGCATTGCGGAGGGGTTTGGGATTGCTGATTGGGTTGAAGTCTTTAAAGGTTACCTAGGGTTCTGCCAATCTGTTGAAAACGATGGGCGAAGGAGCGCGAGATACAGAAAAGTGGATTGTTTCCGTGTTCTGATCTGGCCAACCCGGCTGGAGACTTGACTACTATTGAGAAACAGGGAGAGAAAAGAGGCTGGAAGGAAACGGGCGAATTGGCTGCAAGTGAATTCAGGGTCAACCGCGCCAATGAAGAGTTTGCGAGGGCGCGGAATTACCCAGAGAGCCCAAGGAGGCACCATGAGAAGGACGTTCCTGCTGATAGCAGCGGCGGTCTTGATGGCAATTCCGGCCGCGGCCAAGGAGCCTAAAGAGGGAACGATTGTGTCCGAGAGCTCGGTGGCGTGCGGGTCGCAACAGGTGAAGAACAAAAAAGAGACGACGGATGTGCTTTGCCAGGAATATGTGGTGCGGGCGGGGACGACGGAATATCACATTCGGCAGGAAAAGCATGCGGGGCAGGAATTGATACCGGTGAATACCAGCATCGAGTTCACGCTGGATAAAGACAAGATGAAGTTCAAGGCGAATGGGAAGAAGTATGAGTATCTGGTGGTTTCCGAGTCGGCCCTAGCGGCGCCGAAGCCTTGACTGCGGCTACTGGGAATAATTGTTAAGGCAAAGAGTTGGCGCGTGGAGATGCGCGGCGGTCAGTTGGTGATTTTGGCGATGAAGACGGAGTAGGGTTCCATGGGGATGGAACCGCTCGCGGGCGGGAGGGGCTTGTGAAAACTGGTCAGCAGGACGCTGACTTTCGGCGCGGGAAATCCCAAAGATGCCAGGTCCAGCTGTACCTTTTGATCTGACGCGGACATATTCAACATCACAAGGATGGCTTCATCCTTGTAGCGGCGTACGTAGGTCACCACGTTCGGGTCTTTTTCGTTGAGCATGGTCAGGTTGCCTTCGAGCAACGCGGCTTCGTTGTGTCGCAGAAAGATAAGCTGCCGGTAGAAGCTCAAAACGGAATTAGGGTCCTTCATTTCACTGGCGACATTGTGGGTTTTGTAGCTGGGAGGAACAGGCAGCCACGGTTTTGCCTGGCTGAATCCCGCATTGGTGCCGTCATTCCATTGCATGGGCGTGCGTTCGCCGTCGCGGCCTTTTTCCAGCGGCCAGCCGAGCTTGCCGATGGGATCCTGGACGTCGTCCTTGCTCTTGGGGTCGTTGTTCTCCATGCCAATTTCTTCGCCGTAATACATGATGGCGGTACCGCGCAGCGTGAGGTAGAAGCCCGCCATCATTTTGGCGATGTCGTCGTTGTGCGAGCCGTCGGCGTAGCGCGTGTAGGAACGCACGATGTCGTGATTGGTGATGACGTAGACGGGCCAGTGGCCGGCGGCGTCCACGGCGGCGATGTGCTTGCGGTATTCGTCGGCGGAGAGGCCTTTGAACTCCGTCATCATCAGGTCCATGGGCAACTGCAGTTCGTCGTTGTTTTGGCCGTAATAGTCCTTGAGCTGGGCGACATTAGCGGTCCATGTTTCGCCGATCAGGACGGAGCCGTATTCGTTGGCGGTGCTTCGCAGCTTGCGCATGACGTCGTGCACTTCGGGCAGTTTCTTGTTGTACTTCTCGTCCATGTTGGGGCGGCCGAATCTGTCGGTGCCGGGAAGGACGGGATTGTCGGTGAGATTGGGGTCTTCGAAGAGCGTGTCCACGGCGTCGAGACGGAATCCGGCTACGCCACGTTTGTACCAGAAGCGGGTCACATCGAGCATGGCTTTTTCGACTGAGGGGTTGCGCCAGTTCAGGTCCGGCTGCTCGGGATAAAAATAGTGGTAGTAATACTGATTGGTCTTGGGGTCGAGTTTCCACGCGGAGAGGCCGAACGTGGAGAGCCAATTGTTGGGCGGCTGGCCGGGGCCTTTGCCATCGCGCCAGATGTACCAGTCGCGATGGGCGGAGGTTCGCGATGATTTCGAATCGAGGAACCATTTGTGCTGGTCGGAGGTGTGATTCACGACGACGTCGAGAATCACGCTGATGCCACGCTTCTTGCCTTCGCTTACCAGGTGATCGAAGTCCTTCATCGTGCCGTACATGGGATCAATCGCTTCGTAGTCGGAAACGTCATAGCCGAAATCCACTTGCGGAGAAGGGAAGCAGGGAGTGATCCAGACGGCGTCTATGCCGAGTTCCTTGAGATAGTCCATCTTCGAGGCGATGCCGTTGAGGTCGCCGATGCCGTCGTTATTGCTGTCGGCAAAACTGCGGGGATAAATTTCGTAGATGACCGCGTGTTGCCACCATGGGTGGCCGAGCGTGTCCACGGATTTCTGTTGGGCGCTGGCGCGCGGCGATGCCAAGCCGAGCAAGGCAAGAAGAATTGCCGCAGTCAATTTCCTACCGAACATGGCAGTCGTCTCCTCTGATCCGTACATTCGAACTCACGAGACTAACACCAAGGTCGCGGGGTGGGTACAAAGATTCGAATCCTTCCAGGAGAAGGCGGGACCCGGCTGGCCGCGCAAATTGTGTTCGGATTCAACACCGGAAAGGATTTTTCGGGGCTGAACTCGGAACGCGAACTATTTCGAACGCTGCTACAAAGAGAATTCTTTCCCTTAATCTAACAAAGCATCGCGCGGCCGGATGACTTCGACGGAGCAATGAGCGTGAACTGCGACGCTTTCGGCGACGCTTCCCATGAGGAAACGATCCAGGCCGCGGCGTCCGTGTGAACCGAGAACGACCAAGTCGGCTGGCCAAGATTGAGCGGAATCGAGAATGATGGTTCGCGGATCTCCCATGGGGATAGGCTGCTGGCCGAGCGCTTTCAATCCCGCGTGTTCCAGGATTTTCTTGCCGCCTTCGACAGCACTAACGGCGCGGGCGCGGGAGTCCGCGAGCAGTTCCTCCAAGAGGCTGGCCGGGTAGATGGAAGAGAGTGAGGAAGCACTTGCCGGGGTTTCGAGGACGACCAATTCCTCCACGCCTATGACTTTGAAGGCGGTTCCAGCGGGCCAAGGCCGCGCGGCGACGGAGTTCAGCGCGGCGATGGAACACTCACTCCCGTCGGAGGCCACCAAAACCTTCATGGGATGAGAGGAAGGTGCAGGTCGGCCCGTGTGGAAGCGCACGATTTCGACAGGGCAGGGCGCGATCCTCAGAATCGCTTGCGCAACACTGCCCAAAAGGAAGCGGCCGATGGCGCTATGGCCGTGGGATCCGACCATGATCAGGTCCGCGTGCCACTCCTTTGCATAGTCGGAAATGGCTCTGCGCGGGAAACCTATGATGACCTCGGACAATGATTTGTGTCCCGCGCGCGCAAGTTTTTCAGCGCCGGCTTTTACAAACTTTTCCGCTTCGCGCTTGGCGTCTTCGATGAGCGCGGGAAGTCTGGCGAAGCGATGGATGTCGACGACATTCACGACGGAAAAGACCGTTTCCGCAGGCCAGGGTCGTGCGGCAGTTTCGTCGAGAACATGTTCCGAGCCCGGCGAGGAGTCGATCGCAACAAGTACTTTCATGGGGGCCTCCCTTCCCGCAGCAGCGGTATGGCCTGGCTCTAGGGGTTTTCTCGAGAATTGAGTGTGACAAATCTCACCCGGGCCAACAGTGACAGAGATCACTTCCGAAGGTGCCACGGGTCACGGAAGTGCGCATGGCAGTGGCCCATCCTGTAACCGGGAGGAGTGCCATGACGACCGTCCTAGCAAACAAGCGCATTACTCTGAAGAACATACTGTTTCTCACCGATTTTTCCGAGCCCTCGGAAGCTGCCCTGCCCTTCGCTTTGGCAATGGCTCGTACGTACGGGTCGGCTGTGCATGCGCTTCATGTTCTCTTGCCCTCGGCTTACGCGTATATGACGCCGGAGATGGCTGCCACGTTCCTGGATGACGAGGAAGATCGAGCGAGAACCGAGATGCAACGCGTAGAGGCTGAGCTGATGGTGGTGCCTCGAGAAACTTCGATTGAGCATGGCACCGGCGTATGGCCGGTGTTATCCCGAGTGCTGAAGGAGAACGAAATTGATTTGATCGTTCTTGGAACCCATGGAAGAACCGGAATGCAGAAGGTATTGCTGGGGTCGTCCGCGGAAGAGGTGTTCCGCCGGGCCTCCGTGCCGGTGATGACCATCGGTCCGTCGGTGAAAACCGGCGTTCATAGTGGAGGCCGTTTTCGCTGCGTGTTTTTCGCGACGGATTTTAACGACGTTTCGAGAGTCGCGGCTCCTTACGCGGTTTCCTTGGCGCAGGAGAATCAAGCAAGGCTGGTTCTGCTTCACGTACTGCCAGCGCCGAAGCCCGGGAAAGCAGCAAGGCAGGGAGAGCTCTCGGTGGCGGAGACGATGCATCATCTCGAGGAATTGGTGCCGGAGGACGCAGAACTCTGGTGCCGGCCGGAACCCACAGTGGAGCATGGCGAGCCGGCCAAACAGATTTTGGCGACGGCAGAGCGGTGCGGCGCAGACTTGATTGTTCTCGGTGTGCGCGGAAGAGAAATGCTAGCGGGGCTAACGAGTCGCGTGGATCGCGCTATCTCGTACGACGTGGTTGCGCACGCGCCCTGCCCCGTTCTGACGGTTCGCGGCTGAGAACTGTTTTTTGATTGGGGGCATTTCCGCGAAGGACAGGAGGTTGACATGATTAAGAGAGTGAGAGGCGGCTATCAAGTCGTTTCCAGCAAGGGCAGGAATCTGGGAGGCCCGTACAAAACACTCGAATTGGCGAAGAAGCGTTTGCGCGAAGTGGAGTTTTTCAAGCACCGCAAGGTGTAGTTTGGAGGCAATTAGTTGCTGAAACGAGCCCAATGGAGGTGAGAGATGAGGGACTCCAAAACGGCAACCCCGGCCGGAGCAATGCGGAAGAGTTCCCGAAAAGCCAGCGAGCGTAAATCGCGGCGAAAGCAAACTAGAGCATCTGCCGGAGCCCGGGCATCGAAGGCGATGAAAGAAAATATTTGGCACAACTGGCTGATGGAGGAGAATTATCTCTGAGTCAGATTGTTCGGCGCTCTTGAGCGTATTGACTGGAGCGTGAGCCTGACGGATGGAGATCTCCTGATGAAAGCGTGCGTGCTTCCCCGTCCTGCCTTGATCGAAACACAACCCCTCCAATACACAGAAGTGCAAACGCCAGAACCGGGCGCGGGGGAGATTCGCGTACGCGTGCATTATTGCGGCGTATGCCGCACCGATTTGCATGTTGTGGAGGGCGAGCTTACTCCCCGAAAATCGCCTGTTATTCCAGGGCACCAAATTGTGGGGATCGTTGAAAAAACGGGAAGCCACGCATCGCGTTTTCCGGTGGGGTCGCGCGTCGGGATCGCGTGGCTGCATCGCACCGATGGAACTTGCAGTTATTGCCGGTCCGGAGCCGAGAACCTTTGCGATCATCCTGAGTTTACTGGGTACAGCGTGGATGGTGGCTACGCCGAATACGTTGTTGCTGCCGAGCAGTTTGTCTACACCATTCCGGAAGCGTTTGGCGACGAACAAGCTGCGCCGCTTCTATGCGCCGGGATTATAGGATTTCGTTCGCTGCGACTGTGTGGAATTCAAGCGGGAGGAAAGCTCGGGTTCTACGGATTTGGAGCAGCGGCCCACGTGACGATTCAGGTGGCGCGCCACTGGGGAGTTGATGTGTACGCCTCGACGCGTGATGCTCGGCATCAGCGGTTGGCCATGGAACTTGGCGCAAAGTGGGCCGGCGGAACCTTGGACGAACCGCCTGAAAAGCTCGATGCTGCTATCGTTTTTGCGCCAGCCGGTGAGATTGTACCGGCGGCTCTCAAGGCCCTGCGCAAAGGCGGCTCGCTGGTTTTGGGCGGCATACACATGAGCCCAATTCCATCGTTCGATTACGACCTGCTCTACCAGGAGCGAGTGGTGCGCAGTGTAGCTAACAATACCCGTAAGGATGGAGAGGATTTTCTGCGGATCGCCGCGGAGATCCCCGTTAAGATGCGAGTCCAGTTGTTCCCATTGCAGGAAGCAAATCGAGCGCTCAACGCACTGAAGAATGATGCGATCCAAGGGGCAGCTGTGCTGCACATCGCGTCGTGACGCAGTAAATGCGGCTCCACGCGCGATTTCTTAGCGATGAAACAGATTGATGTGTGCGGCTATGCAGCGGCCTTGGCGCGAACCAAGGGGAGCTTCTGTCCGTAGAGCCTCTTTAGGCTTCGAATAATTTCTTCCGAAGAGAGCTCGCAGCACCCTTCCCACTTGTTGAGATCCCCGTGAGTGATGATGTCGTCCATGGACAAAATCCCCTGTGGCACGCCCTCGTCGTTTACGACGGGGAGGCGGCGCACTTGCTTGGTTGCCATCGTCAGCAGAGCTTCATGGATTTCATCGTCGGGCTTGCAGGTGAAAACAATTTTGGTGGCAACCTCTCCCGCAGAGAGCTCTCCGGCTAGCCGGTTTCTCGTACCCATGGCGATACAGATATCCCGATCGGTGATTACCCCCACGAGCTTCTGATCGGTTCCGATGACGGGTAGCATCCCGCAGTTGTGGACCCACATGAGCTCAACGGCCCTTCCGATGCTGGCGTCAGAGCCGCAACATATCGCGGACTGCGTCATAATTTCTTTGACTTTCATGACGGCTGCCCTCCTCTTACAGTTTCCAGTTTTCCTGGGCTTGGTTTGGCGTCTATTGACATCCAATCGCTTCGAGCGCCGGGCGATTGGAGATTTGGAGACTTGAGCCTTGCAGTGTCACAAGCTGCTTGCTCTTAAAATCGCTAAGCGTGCGCGTGACCGTTTCGCGGGTTGTGCCGATAAACTCGGCAATCTCTTCGTGAGTCAGCGGCATCTTGATTGGCATTTCCTTCTTGCCGTCTTTGACTTCAGCGGCCCATTCGAGGAACAGACGCGCCAATTTCTCCGGTGCGGACGCCGACAGGCCAACAGTGCGCAATTGTTCGCAGGCTCCACTGTAGAGCGTGCTGAGCTGTTGAACCACTGCTTGGTAGGCCTCGGGATGTTTGGCGGCGAAGCGCACGAAGTCTTCACGCCGAATAAAGGCAACCTGGCAGGGATGCAGAGTCTCGGCAGTGACCTCGTAGGGAGTGTTAGACATGCTGGCCATGAGTCCAAGAGTTTCGCCGGGTTTGGCGATTCTCAGGATCAAGGTCTTTCCCGCGCCGGAGCTGATGGAAAGTTTCACCTGACCGGCGCAGAGCACAAAAACTCCGCGAGGATCCTGCTTCTCGAGGAACAGGATCGCGCCGGCCGGATACGTTGCCGAGGATTTCACGGCGTTGAAGTCTTTCATAGCGGCGGGGCTGAGCTGACAAAAGAAAGCATTCGTGCGCTGTTTGCACGACTGGCAATTTTCAGTTGGTTCGAATCCGTATGGACCGCGCATGTTAGGCTCCTTTTTCTCCATCTTTCGAAAACTTTTGCATTGCATCATCCGCGAAATGCCGGGTCAAAGGCGTATCGGCCAGGAAGGAAGCGTTCGTTCTTTGATGAATCTCCTGCAAGAGCTGTCTGCCTTTGGAATCCACGAAAGCCACCCCGCGCAAGTCGAGCCGCAATTCTTTTGGACCAAGCGACGCTGCCAGGGAATGCCAACTGCGGTTCAACTCTGCGACCCAGGGCCCAGCGATCTTTCCTTCTAGTTGGATCGTTTGCACGTTTGCGCTTTCGTGAATCGTGATCTTTAGCATCCTCGGCTGATCGACCTGCCTGCGTGACGACTTATGTGAAGCAGGTCACTAGCCATCTGTGACCTGCCGCACAGGGGAGATTGCATTCGGATGAAAAGAGAGGACTTAAATGGCTTGAGGAGGAAGATTGCGGACGGTTTTGCGGTGCCGAATCAGGAAGTGACGAGACGGGATTTCGTCTCGGGACTAAATGTAGTCCCGCCTTTTGATTCCCAGCTTTTTCATTTTGGAATTTAGGGTCGTTCTCTTTAAACCAAGGCGCTCGGCGGCACCGTGGGCGCCTCCGATCATGCCCTTGCATTCGCGGAGGACCCGAAGAATGTGTTCCCGTTCTGCCGTCTCGAAGTTTGGATCCGCTTGCCCGGACGAATCCTCGAGAGCTTTGAGTTCGGCGAGAGGCGCCCGCAAGACGGGTCCTGGCGAGAGGATGACCGACCGCTCGATGAAATTTTCGAGCTCCCGCACGTTGCCGGGCCAATGCCATTTGACCAGCGTTTGCATGGTCTCCGCGGGAATGGTCTCGATGTGCCGGCCCATGCGTTTCGCGTGGGTGCTGAGGAAGTAGCGGACGAGGAGAGGAATGTCTTCGCGGCGCTCGCGCAGAGGGGGAACAGTGATGGGGAAAACCCTTAGGCGGTAATAGAGGTCGCTGCGGAACAGTCCTTCCTTGACCAGCTTCGTAAGGTCGCGATTTGTGGCTGCCACGAGCCGCACGTTTACCGGGATCGTGCGCGTGCCGCCGACCCGTTCGAACTCCTTCTCCTGAAGCGCACGCAGAATCTTGGGTTGGAGTTCCAAAGGCAGGTCACCGACTTCATCCAAAAAGAATGTCCCCTGATGGGCCAGCTCCAACCGTCCGACCTTCTGCGCGATGGCTCCGGTGAAAGCACCTTTTTCGTGGCCGAACAGTTCGCTTTCCAGAAGCCCTGAGGGAATGGCCGAACAATTCAGCCGGACAAAGGCGTGATCGCGACGCTGACTTAATTCGTGAATGGCGCGGGCGATGAGCTCTTTGCCTGTTCCGGTTTCCCCGAGAATCAGTACGGTAGCGTCTGTTGTGGCTACGTCCTCCACCTGCTTCAAAACGCGCTTGAGCGCGGAACTTTCGCCGACGATCTCGTCGAACTGGTGGGTGGTGACGAGTTCCTCTTCGAGATAGCGCTTTTCCTGTTCACTCCGCCGCAGGGCTTCTTCGTCTTTTTTCTTTTGTGTCAGATCGCGAATGACACTCAGCACCACGCGGCCTTCCGACGCTTCCACAGGGCCCAGCATGATATCCACGGGAAACTCAGTGCCGTCCTTGCGGCGGCCATAGAGTTCAAGCCCGGCGCCCATCATGCGAACGCGGGGCTGGGCGGCATAGTCCGCGCGATGCCCGGGGTGCGTGGTGCGGAATCGCTCCGGAATGAGCATCTCAACAGGCTGGCCCAGCAATTCGGAACGTTCATATCCAAAGAATTTTTGGACCTGGGCATTGAGTTCACTGATCTTTCCCTCTGGGTTGGTTACCACAATGGCATCGGGCGAGAACTCAAAGAGGGCGCGCAACCGCGCCTCGCTTCTCCGCAGAGCGTCTTCCGCTTGCTTGCGCCGTGTGACATCTCGGACGACAGTCAGCACAAAAGCCTCACCTTCCAGAGTCAAGGGGCTGAGCATGATGTCGACAGGAAGCTCGCTTCCATCCTTGCGTCGGCCGTAGAGGTCAAGTCCGGCACCCATGGGGCGAGTGTGAGGTTTTCTGGCGTAGTCGCTGCGATGTTTGGGGTGGATGGAGTGGAAGCGCTCGGGGATCAAGATTTCTACGGCTTGGCCAACAAGCTCCTGGCGGTCGTACCCAAACATGCGTTCCGCCTGAGCATTCGCCCGGACAATGGACCCGGATGGATCCGTGACGAAAACGGCATCCGGCGAGGATTCGAAGAGTTTCTCAAAGAGGCCGCTGGCGTCAAGACCGAGGACCTTGCCAGGCTTTTCTCCACTCACGAAGCGGCTCCCCATGTTCGCGGAGAGCGCCCCTTGTGGCTTGGCTGCGGGTACTCGCCCAGGGACTCATCCGCACGTGCAGAACGGAAACGGAGAAAGTATATCGCATTCTGTCGGTTCTCGAAGGGTACTCGACAAGGGGTTCAATGTGACCGTCCGCACGCAGGGACGTGATCTTCATCACTGCCACACTGCCCGGCGAGCGCAACACTGGGTTTGTAAGGGAGTCCCTCTCATGACCAAGGACAAGCGAGATCTGCTGGAGGTTCTGAGGGTCGAATTGGAGTTCCTGGAAAGGGGCGGCTATCGCCATACTGCGCGAGCGGATTGGCGCCCGCAATTTATGTTCCAGGATTCGCCGACCTGTCCAAATTTTGACCCTGCGCAGCCGCCAATGCCTTGCAGCGATTGCATCCTGATGCGGCTTGTACCTGAGCATCTCCGGGACACGAAGATTGCGTGCCGCTACATTCCCTTGAACGATCGTGGAGAAACGATCGACTCTTTCTATCGCTTGGGCACGCAGGAGGAATTGGAGGCCGCCGTAGCGCAGTGGCTGAGTACCACGATCGCGCGCCTGACGCGCGAGAAGTCGCAAAGCAGCTTGAGGAATGCTGAACATCCTGAGGTCCACGTGCGGGCGAGATTTGTGACCAAGCATTGAGTTCCGCCGGTGGCAGCTTTGAGGCTCCAATGTTTTCGATTTGTGCAAACCCGGAATGCCAAGCTCTGTTTGACTATCGTCAGGGCCACTTGTTCCGTTTCCACAAGAACCATCCCGCCGGCCAAAGGCCACCCAATACTCATTCCGTTCAACATTTCTGGCTCTGCGGCAAGTGCTGTCAGTCCTACACGCTGGAGTATCGGGATGGATGCGGTGTTCTGATCAGGGGTGGCCCTGAAACTCCGGGCTTGCCAGACACGAGACGGTTCATCGCTGCAGCTTGAACGCATCCTTCCTCCTCGCGTTCCAAAGATTCTCTGATTTGCCTACGCTGTTTTTGCGACTTCGACCTTTGTTGGCGCGTCCCTCTCTGCGGCCTCAGGTATGACGTCTTCGCCCTGGAGGAAATAGGCATCAAGCATGTACTGGGCAAGCATGCGCTGCGTATTAAAAAAAGACCCGTTCACGGCAATGGTGGAACGCATGATCCGTGCATAGGCACGGGGCTGGGAATAGAATAATGGCAGAATGATGTGCTCGAGCTTGCCGTACAAAGAGGCGAGTTCGACGTCGCGGTGCTCGGGATCGCCATCGTAGCCGATCGACCACCCCGTGACGCTTTCGAAGTGCCCTTCCACCCACCAGCCATCCCGCACGCTGAGACTGGGCACGGCATTCATGGCCGCTTTCATGCCACTTGTGCCGGAGGCTTCGAAAGGCCGGTGTGGAGTGTTGAGCCAGAGATCCACACCCGCAGTGAACAACTGCGCCCAGCGCAGGTCGTAGTCGCTGACGTAGACAACCCGGACAACGTCGCGAAGCGCGGCAGCCGCTTCAAAAATCCTGCGAATCATGGCCTTTCCCGCGTCGTCCCGAGGATGCGCTTTGCCGCCAAATACGACTTGAAAGGGACCGACGTTCTTGTGGATGGCGCGAATGCGGTTCAGATCGGAAAAGAGCAGATCCGCCCGCTTGTACTCGGCGGCCCTGCGCGCGAAACCCAGAGTCGCGATGCTCTCGGAAAGTTGGACACCGGTCGCCTGATGAATTTCACGGACCAACTGGCGCTTGGCCTGCAGATGCGCTTGCTGAATCTCCTCGGTGCTGATGCCTACGGCGTAGCGAAGGTACAAGTTGTCATGACGCCACTCGGGAATGTGACGGTCATAAAGTTCTTGAAAGGGGGCTGAAGTCCAGGTAGCGGCATGAACACCGTTGGTGATGGAGTGGATCGGATAGTTAGGGAACATGGTTTGCGAAACTTCGCCATGACGCATCGCCACGCCATTGACGTAGCGCGAGCAGCGCAGCGCGAGGTAGGTCATGTTCAGCGTTCCGGAAGTGCAGCAACGCGTTTCGAGGAAGGTACGAATGCGGTCCTCACCGAGAATCCGAGTGGCTAACTCCAGCGGGAATTGGTCCATGGCCGCCGGCACCGGCGTATGGGTTGTGAAGACGCACTTCCGCCGGACTTTCTCGATGTCCGCGTCAGCGGTTTTGGGCAGATTGTCCCGGCCGATCTCTTCTTCCAGAAGCGCTAGAGTGAGAAGCGCCGAGTGGCCCTCGTTCATGTGGAAGCGGGAAATGTTCTTATGGCCGAGCGCGCGCAAAAATCGGACTCCTCCGAACCCGAGGATGGCTTCCTGGCAGAGGCGGTAGGTATCATCTCCGCCGTAAAGATAATCCGTGAGTGTCCGCTCCCAAACGGAGTTCTCGGGGAGGTCTACGTCCAGGAAATAGACCGGCACGGTATGACCGGTGAGACCTGTTATCAAGTGTTTCCAGCCGCGAACCTTGACCTCCAGCCCACCGAGACGCACGAATACCGCTGGCTCGAGGGGCTGCAAGAGTCCCTCGGGATTCCACTCTTGCGGCTCCTCGGTCTGTTGGCCTCGATCGTCTAGATGCTGGCGAAAGTATCCCTTGCGCTGCAGGAGAGTCACGCCCGCCATCGGAATTCCCATATCGGCCGCGGAACGAAGCGTGTCTCCCGCCAGAACGCCGAGTCCCCCGCTGTACGTCGGAAAGCGGGGGTCCGCAGCGATTTCCATGGAGAAATAAGAGATGCGAATTTCGGGTTCGGAGTTCATTTCGACCCTCGCTAGCGTTTAGAGTTTTTGAGCGAGGGCCGTTACCCGGCCCCACTCATCTAGTGACGAACCGTGAGCACTGGGCACGTTGCTTGAGATACGATCTTGTGCGCCGTAGCGGTTGGCAGATGCGTCGCCGCGCCAGGCACGCCTTTTTCCGGCCGCACGCCGAGAACGATGAGATCCGTTTCTCTCATCCTGGCGAATTCCAGAATCTTCTCCGCGGGATCTCCGCCTTCCACGAAGTACTCCGGTTTGCACCGCGCTTCCGCTTCCGGCGATATGATCTTGTGCAGGAGGTTCTCCGAAGACGTTGTGACGTCGGCGGCGGACACCAGATCGTAGGCTTCCAGGTTCGGAATTACGTGCAGCAGAACCAGCCGGGTTTGAAATTCCTCCGCTAGAGAGACGGCGAACGCGGTCGCGCTCTGCGATTCAGGGCTCAGATCCGTGGCGCACAAAATTTCACGGAACTTGCCAGCCGCTCCGTGGGACGGATCCGAATGCGGTCCGACGGTCAGGACCGGGCAGGGAACTGTGCGGAAAATCTCTTCCGCAACGGAGCCCAGGAGAAGCTTGCCAAGTCCAGTGCGTCCGTGCGTCCCGATCACCACTAAATCCGTACTACTTTTCTGGATGGCCTCGTTCAAGCAAGACTGGATGCTGCCCTCTCCGACGAGCAATTCCGTGCGGATTCCCGGAAAGTCACCGAGGATTTGTTTACGGCGCCTCTCATCTTCGGCTTTGGCCGCTTCGATGTCGGCGGGCCAAGTTCCAGGCGGGGTCATAGGATTTACGACGGGGGGCCTGACGTGCAGGGCGGTGACGCTGGCGTCATACTGTTTGGCAATCTTCTTGATGTAAGGAATAGCCTGAGCGGCGGCTGGTGAGAAATCAGTGGCAAATAGGATGTTTCGGAGCTGTACTGCGGCTGGGGCGGTTGCGGTTTTCATGGCTTTGCTCCTCCTGGAATGGATTGTTGGCCCGAAACGATACGGCGTGCTGTGACGTATGTCACCAAGTGCAGTGACATGCCTCGCATTCACCAGGGCTGCTGGGGGTTACAGTTTTAAATGGAAGGTCCATTGCATTTGGCTTCCTGCGAACGCGGTGGAATTGCTGTCTCTGTATGAGGGCGAGATCGTAACGGCGGTCGCTATACTGTGACGATGACATGACTACCGCAAATAACCAGGACCAAGTCCTAGCTCTAGGGGCACCAGAGGACGTCCGACAGAAAACGAGGACAAAAGCTGTCCCCCCTGAGATTGCGCCACGTTGGGCAAAAATAGTTGCGTTCGTTGCGACTTTTGGAATCGCCGTTCATCTGCTCTTGCGATTCGTCTGGAACTTGCCGCCGACAGTGTCGCAAGTACCGCTTTATCTGGCGTTGGTACTCGGCGGCGCGCCTCTCGTCGTGGTCCTTTCGAGAAAACTCTGGGCAGGAGATTTCGGTTCAGACTTCCTCGCTGGCGTTTCCATTGTTACTTCGGTGCTTCTCCACCAATACCTGGTGGGCACAATCGTGGTGCTGATGCTGTCGGGCGGGACCGCGCTTGAGGAATTCGCCACGCGGCGCGCCTCGCACGTCCTCGATGCCCTGGCCAAGAGGATGCCCAACATCGCTCACCGGAAGTCAGAAAATGGACTGACGGATGTAATCCTTTCGGAGATTCGCGTCGGTGACACGCTGGTCGTTCTTCCTCATGAGATTTGTCCGGTGGACGGCGTCGTCGTCGAAGGACACGGATCCATGAACGAAGCGTATTTGACCGGGGAGCCGTACGAGGTCGCAAAGACGCCGGGCGCGTCGGTCCTCTCTGGAGCTTTGAGTGGAGAGTCTCTGCTGACCATCCGCGCGGAGAAATTGCCCACCGATTCCAGGTATGCGCGCATCATGCGCGTGATGGAGGAGACGCAACAACAACGGCCGCAATTGCGCCGCTTGGGAGACAAACTTGGCGCGTGGTATACACCTCTGGCCCTTGGCATTGCTCTTCTCGCGTGGATGGTAAGCGGGGAGGTACAAAGGTTCCTGGCGGTTTTGGTGGTCGCAACACCTTGTCCCTTGCTGATTGCCATACCTGTAGCTGTAATTGGAGCGATTTCCCTTTCTGCCCGGCGTGGAATCATTATCAAAAACCCCGGAGTTCTCGAGCAGATCGACTCCTGCCGGACTTTTATTTTTGACAAGACGGGTACATTGACCTACGGAAAACCCACGCTGACCAGAATTGTTTGCGCGCCAGGATTCAAAGAGGAAGATGTGCTGGCAGCGGCGGCAAGTCTGGAGCAATACTCGAAACATCCCCTGGCAAGTGCAATTTTGGATTCGGCGCGCCAAAAAGGACTCGTGCCGAGTGAGGTCTCGCAGATCAGCGAGCGGCCGGGTGAGGGTTTGCGCGGAACTACCGACGGTAGGGAAGTCTGGATCACAGGCCGCGATACGGTTGTGGCAAAGGGTTTGCCCTTGCCGCCGGTCGAAGCCGGTCTGGAGTGCCTCGTCTTTTTGAACGGAACTTTCGCCGGCCTGTTGCGCTTTGAGGATTCGCCGCGGAGTGATAGCCACGTGTTTGTGAATCACCTTTCGCCGCGCCACCGGATCACCAAGGTAATACTCGTTTCTGGCGACCGCGAAGAAGAGGTCCGTTCCCTGGCGGAGAAGATTGGAATACCAGCGGCTTACGGAGCCACGAGTCCGGAAGGCAAAGTAGACTTGGTCCGCGCGGAAACCGGCAAACAGAAAACACTCTTCATCGGTGATGGGATCAATGACGCGCCCGCAATGCAGGCGGCGACGGTCGGCGTCGCATTCGGCACGGAGAGCGATATCACCTCAGAAGCGGCGGACGCCGTAGTTCTTGAACGCTCTCTCGCAAAAGTGGATGAACTGATGCACATTGGGAGACGCATGCGCACGATCGCGCTCGAAAGCGCCCTCGGTGGCATGTTCTTAAGCGCCGCGGGCATGCTACTCGCAGCATACGGTCTCTTGCCTCCCATTGGAGGGGCCATCGCTCAAGAAGTGATCGACCTCGTCGCAGTGCTCAACGCCGTTCGCGTGGCTCTTCCATTTGGCGTTTTGCGGGATTATTAGACATTCGCCGAGTCACAGGAGAATTCAAATGACCTCTGCCGTTCGAATCAGCGATCAGTCACCCTTGGCAAGGTTCTTTTCCCCAGCCTCCGTGGCAGTTATTGGAGCGACGGACCGCGAAGGCAGCGTGGGTTGCACGGTCGTAAAAAACCTGCTCGTGCCGGCCTACAAAGGCCGGGTATACCCCGTCAATCCGCGCCGCACGGAGCTATTCGGCCGGCCATGTTACGCCGCAATTGGCGCGGTGCCGGAGCCTGTTGACCTCGTCGTCGTTGTAACCCCAGCTCCAACCGTGCCGGGGGTTGTCGCCGAATGCGTGAAGGCCAACGCGAAGGCGATCGTGGTGATCACCGCGGGTTTCAAAGAAAGAGGTCCGGAAGGCGTCGCGCTCGAACGGCAAATTCAGGCGGAGTTGAAATGCAGTTCGACGCGGCTGATCGGCCCGAATTGTCTCGGCGTGATGGGTCCTTGGGCCGGCCTGAACGCAACTTTCGCCCATGACATGGTGCGGCCCGGCAACGTTGCTTTTCTCAGTCAGAGCGGGGCGCTGCTCACCGCCATACTGGATTGGAGCCTCATCGAACACGTGGGATTCAGCGCCATCGTGTCCACAGGATCGATGCTCGACGTAAGTTGGGGCGACCTGTTGTCCTTCTTCGGGAACGATCCGAAAACGGAAAGCATTCTTATCTATATGGAATCGATCGGCAACGCGCGGGCCTTCCTCTCCGCGGCTCGCGAAGTAGCTTTCAGCAAGCCGATCATCGTTATCAAGGCCGGCCGCACGGAAGCCGCATCGCGCGCGGCAGCGTCCCACACAGGTGCCATGACGGGAAGCGATGAAGTCTACGACGCCGCGTTTCGGCGCTGTGGAGTGGTTCGCG
Organism: uncultured Acidobacteriota bacterium; assembly: GCA_963729455.1. GTDB lineage: Bacteria > Acidobacteriota > Terriglobia > Acidiferrales > UBA7541 > Acidiferrum. The sequence continues at coordinate 277,308 of CAVSNX010000008.1, read as the reverse complement.
TGCAGAGCATTGCAGACATCTTTCACATGGCGGAGGTGTTGAGCAAACAACCGCGCCCGCGCGGGCCCCGGCTGATGATTCTCACCAATGCGGGAGGTCCAGGGGTTCTCGCTACCGACGCATTGATGGCGAGCGGTGGAGAGCTGGCAACGCTTTCCGAGGAGTCCCTGCAGGCGCTTAACGCATTTCTTCCACCTCACTGGAGCCATGCCAATCCCATCGACATTCTGGGTGACGCAGACCCCGAGCGTTATGCGCAGGCGATTGACATCGCAATCCAGGACCCGAACAGCGACGGACTTCTGGCGATTCTAACGCCGCAGGGTATGACGGATCCCGCGATCGTGGCGGAAGGATTGAAAAGCCAGGCCAAAAGCCACGGAAAGCCGCTTCTAGCGAGCTGGATGGGCGGAAAAGCTGTTGCCAGGGCAGTTGAAATTCTAAATGCGTCGGGGATTCCGACGTTTATGTATCCGGATACGGCCGCCCGAGCGTTCGAAACGATGTGGGAGTATAGCTACAACCTTCGCGGTTTGTATGAGACGCCGTTCGCCGCAGATGATCCCACGGTTCTTAACGCAAGGCGCGAAAAAGCCGGCGCCCTGATCGCGCGTGCGACCGCGGGGAATAGAACTCTTCTCACCGAAGCCGAATCCAAAGAGATCCTGGCGCTGTATGAGATTCCAACCGTTCCGACGCTGGTTGCGAAGAGCGAGGAAGAAGCCGTCCAGAAGGCCAAGGAAATTGGCTATCCCGTGGTCCTCAAAATCCACTCCGAAATAATCACGCACAAGACCGAAGTGGACGGTGTGAAACTGAATTTGGCGGGCGCTGAAGACGTCCGCGCTGCCTTCCGGGCAATCGAATCCAGTGCAACGGGGAAAGCCGGCCGGGATGCGTTTCTGGGCGTGACGGTTCAGCCCATGATTCGTGCGCAGGGCTACGAGCTCATTCTCGGAAGTACCGTGGACTCGCAATTTGGTCCCGTGATTCTGTTTGGTTCAGGCGGGCAACTGGTGGAAGTCTATCGCGACCGCGCGCTCGCTCTTCCTCCGCTTAATACCACCTTGGCGCGCCGTCTTTTGGAGCAAACCAAAGTTTACAAGGCGCTGAAGGGAGTGCGTGGGCGGCGCAGTGTGGATCTGGCCGCGCTGGAAACCTTGCTTGTTCGTTTCAGCGAATTGGTAATCGAGCAGCCGCGGATTCGCGAAATCGACATCAATCCGCTTCTGGCATCTTCCGATCAACTATTTGCGTTGGACGCCCGCATGGTCCTCTATGGTCCCGAAGTGCAGCAGGAAGCCCTTCCTCGCCCAGCGATCCGGCAGTATCCCGTTCAGTATGTTTCCTCCTGGACGATGAAGGACGGGGCCGACGTTGTGATCCGGCCGATCCGCTCCGAGGACGAGCCGTTGATGGTTCATTTTCACGGGACGCTTTCGGATAGTTCCGTGTACTTGCGGTTCTTCCACGCGGAAAAGCTTGATTCCCGTGTCGCGCACGACCAGTTGATTCGGAAATGCTTCATTGATTACGACCGTGAAATGGCGCTGGTGGTCGACCGCACCGATTCGCAAACCGGTCAGCACGAACTTCTCGGCGTTGGCCGGCTGACCCGCCAGCGCTCGTCGGAAGATGCGGAACTCGCGGTCCTGGTCACGGATCGATGGCAGCGTGCAGGCCTCGGAACCGAACTGGTCCGACGCTTACTGGATATCGCGCGCACAGAAAAAGTCCATCGCATCATCGCACATACTCTTCCTGAGAACCAGGCGATGCTCAAGGTATTGAGGCATTTTCAGTTCGCCATTACTCGAGGAGAGGATCCGACAAACTTTTCCGCTTTTCTAACGCTTAACGGACACGTCCCAGGTGTGTGAGTCGCGTAAGCCGCAGCCGGTCTTAAGTGCCTGCGGACTGCGAAGCGCGGGAGACAGAGAGAAGTCTCCAGCATTCCTTCGCAATCGCCCAATCCTCCTGCGCCCGCACCACCAGGACTCTCACAGTTGAGCCTGAACCCGAAATGTCCTGATCGAGATTCGGCGAAGCGTTCTTCAATTGGTTGAGGGTCAAGCCGAGAAATCGAAAGTTGGCACACGCTGCTTCACGCATTTCCGGCGAATTTTCTCCAATTCCAGCCGTAAAGACCAGGGCGTCAATTCCGCCCAGCGTTGCGATCATCGCGCCGATGCCCGCTTGCAAGCGATGAACGAAGATGTCGAACGCGAGCTTCGCCCGCGCATTTCCTTCTTTCTTTGCCGAAACAATCTTTCTCATATCGCCGGAAATCCCAGAGATCCCGAGTAAGCCTGACTTGGTATTCAAAAGTTCATCAAGCTTTTGTCCGGTGTAATGGTGCTCACGCAGCAAATACGTCAGGATGCCGGGATCGATGGAGCCGGAGCGAGTTCCCATCATCAAGCCTTCCAGCGGCGTGAATCCCATTGTTGTGTCAATGCTCCGGCCGCTCTGGATCGCCGCCAGTGAACATCCATTTCCGAGGTGGCAGGTTACAAGTTTCATCTCGGATAAATTCTTCTGAAGCAACTGTGCCGTTCGTTCCGCGCAGTATTGATGATTAATTCCATGGAATCCGTAGCGCCGAATTCCTTGCGCGAACCATTCATAAGGTCCGGGATAAACTGCCGCTGCTTCCGGCAATCGACTGTGGAATCCCGTGTCGAACACGGCGATTTGTGGGATACCCCCGAATTGCTCTTCGATGAGAACGATTCCTTCCAATTCCACGCGATTATGCAACGGAGCAAACACGGCCATCCGCGCGATCGCCGCTTTGACCTCCGGCGTGACAATCGTTGGCTGCGCAAACTCCGAGCCGCCGTTCACGATGCGGTGTCCAACGGCACCGATTTCCGATTTTTCATTCAGAACGCGAGTCTTGCCGGACGTCAAAGCGTCAAGCAAGCGCGCAGTGGCTTCGGAGCGCGCGCCGATGGTGAGTTCCTCTTTGATCGTTGTTCCTGTTGAATTCCGAACCTCCAGGACGGCTCGAGTCCCCTGCCATTCGACTTTTCCTTCCCACAAAGGCGCGGGTGGAGAGTCCGGCAGCGCAGCACCCAGTTCATACACGCAGGACTTCTGGCTGCTGGAGCCCGAATTGAGCACTAGGATTTTCATGGCCTAATAAGGCCATTTCCAATCCCGAATTTCCGGCAGATCGTCTCCACGGTCGCAAATGTATTGCTTATGCTCGACGAGCTTGTTGCGCAGGAGCTGCTTGAAGTGACCGCCGACGGGCTGCAATCGCGGTACACGGTCCACCACGTCGCCTGCAAGATGAAAACGATCCAGGTCGTTCAGGACAGTCATATCGAACGGAGTAGTCGTTGTCCCTTCTTCTTTGTATCCCCGGACGTGGAAGTTATCGTGATTCGTTCGCCGGTACGTCAACCGGTGAATCAGCCAGGGATAGCCGTGGTACGCAAAGATGACCGGCTTGTCGGTCGTGAAAATCGAATCAAACTCGTGGTCGGAAAGCCCGTGGGGATGTTCGCTCGCGGGTTGAATGGTCATCAAGTCAACCACGTTGACGACGCGGATTTTAATATCCGCAAAATGTTTGCGGAGCAGATCAACCGCTGCCAGCGTTTCCAGTGTCGGAACGTCTCCAGCGCACGCCATCACCACATCCGGATCGCTCCCATCATCGTTCGAAGCCCACTGCCAGATTCCGATGCCGATCGTGCAATGCTCAATCGCGGATTCCATGTCGAGCCACTGCAGCGCCGGCTGTTTCCCCGCGACGATGACGTTGACGTAGTTTCGGCTGCGCAGGCAATGATCGGCAACCGAGAGCAACGTGTTCGCGTCCGGCGGCAAATAGACGCGTACAATATCCGCTTTCTTATTCACCACATGATCGATGAAGCCGGGATCTTGGTGCGTGAAGCCGTTGTGGTCCTGGCGCCAGACGTGGGAGGTGAGCAAGTAATTCAGAGAGGCGATCGGCCGGCGCCAGGGAATGTTTCGCGTCACTTTTAGCCATTTGGCATGTTGATTGAACATGGAGTCCACAATGTGGATGAAGGCTTCGTAGCAGGAGAAGAAGCCGTGCCGTCCGGTGAGCAGATAGCCTTCCAGCCAACCCTGGCACATATGCTCGCTCAAAACCTCCATCACGCGGCCGGTCTTGGAGAGAAACTCGTCCGTATCCAGCGTCGGTTCCATGAAAACTTTGTCAGTGACTTGGTACAAAGCTTCGAGGCGGTTGGACGCCGTCTCGTCTGGACCAAATACTCGGAAATTTCTCGAATCCGTGTTCCGCTTCATGACATCGCGCAGGAAGTATCCCAACACGCGAGTGGCTTCCGCGGTCTCCGTGCCTGGTTTCGGCACTTTCACCCCGTATTCGCGAAAGTCCGGCATCACCAGATCTTCGAGCAGGATCCCGCCATTCGCGTGCGGATTCGCGCCCATCCTGCGCGTGCCTTTCGGCGCGAGTTCCGCCAGCTCCGGAATCAGCTTGCCGTTCTTATCGAAAAGTTCTCCTGCTTTGTAGCTCTTGAGCCAATCTTCCAGGATCTTCAGGTGGTCGGGATGCGACGCAAAATCCGTCACAGGCACCTGATGGGCGCGCCAGGTGTTTTCAACTGGCTTTCCATCCACTATTTTTGGACCGGTCCAACCTTTCGGCGTTCGCATAACAATCATCGGCCACACCGGAAGTCCCGTCGCTCGTCCCGTGCGTGCTTCTTTTTGAATCGCGCCAATCTCCGCGAGAATTTTGTCCAAAGTGTGGGCCATCAACTGGTGCATAGCCTCCAGTTCGTGACCTTCCACAAAATACGGCTTGTAACCATAGCCAGTGAACAGCTGCGTCAGGTCGGCATCCGTCAGACGGCTCAGGATGGTTGGATTGGCAATCTTGTAGCCGTTCAAATGCAGAATCGGCAGTACCGCGCCGTCGCGCGCGGGATTCAGGAATTTGTTCGAGTGCCAACTGGCCGCCAGCGGACCAGTCTCCGCTTCGCCGTCTCCGACCACGCAGCAAACCAGCAAATCAGGATTATCGAACGCGGCGCCATACGCGTGAGCGATCGAATACCCCAGTTCACCGCCCTCGTGAATGGAGCCCGGTGTTTCCGGCGCGACGTGGCTCGGAATCCCTCCCGGAAAGGAAAACTGCTTGAACAGTTTTCGGAGGCCGTCTTCCGTCTGCGAAATATTCGGATAGAGTTCGCTATAGGTTCCTTCCAAATAAGTTTGGGCCACCATCCCTGGCCCGCCATGGCCGGGGCCGGTCACGTAAATGACATTCAAATCGTGCTTCTTGATCAAGCGGTTGAAATGCACGTAGATGAAATTCAGTCCGGGAGTCGTTCCCCAGTGTCCGAGCAGGCGTGGCTTGATGTGCTCAAGCTTCAGCGGCTCATGCAGCAGGGGATTGGCATAGAGATAAATTTGTCCCACCGCAAGATAATTTGCCGCACGCCAATACGCATGCATTTTGCGCAATTCTTCTTGGGATAGTGGCGATTCGAATTCGTAGGGTTTTGCTGAGCCAGTTGGTACCGCTGAAGCCATGCTAGGGACCTCCCCGTGGTGAAGCGCAGTCGCTCATTTGCTGGAGGGAGAAAGCTCCTCAACACCGGCGCCACGGTCCAATCTTATCCCCACAGACTTGAACACACCATTACAACTCTCCGCGTGCCCAGCCCGCGAGCGCTTGCGTAACACTTGGATGCACGAAACACCGCAGACAGACCGCGAGGCAGCACAATTGGCTGCTCATTGGGGAATTTGGATCGTGTGCGTGGGGTCCCGGTGGCAGAAGGGCCTGCCGGCCGTCCTGTATCGGGCCAACTAAGCTGCCGTCCGGTGCTTCTGAGCTTCCACCGTGGGGAGTTCAGGCCAGAGCACCTTAAGAACGATTCCGCACTCTTCCGCGTAGACCAGCGTAAACACCTGCGAGCAGCGTTCACACAGCCAGTAATGCCGCACGCCGTGAATGGCCCCCAGCGAATCCGCCGCTGCATCATTGCTATTTCCCAGAACCGGGTCGGGCCGAAAACGGAAAAACTTGCCACCCTCCGTCCATCGGAAACCCACCGGACATGCCGGATTCGCGCACTTCGGGTGCTGTTTTTGATGGAGAAAGTCTCCTTTTCCAATTGCGCCGCTTACAAGCGGATGCCTGATCGAACCTCGTTGAACAGCCATGCGATCTTCTTCCAGCCGCGCAATCGTGGCCCGCAGCCAGTCAGCGACCGTTTCTTCAGTCTGTTGTTGATTGCCGCGCTGATAGAGAGATTCCAGCGTTTCACCAGATGCGTTGAACGGAATGTGCCGGCAGGGAATCTGTTCGTGGCGGGACTCGGGAGGAACCAGGTACATCAGAACACAAGCGCCGCACGGAGCGGGATTCTCCTTGGAATCGTAATTCATGCAGGTGAGAGAATCCTCAAAAATATATTGAGGCTTCCAAGGCGTCTTCGGTGAGCGCCCATAGCCACCATCTTCGAGAAACCGCAGCTCAAATCTTAGAACTTCCAAAAGGTCGCGCTCATCCTTTTGCATACGGCACCTCCTGCTCATTTAAGAATATGAACGCAACCGGAAGACCGTGCTGTAACACCGCACACCGAAACGCGTGACGCGCGTCACAATCATAGGCTGCGCAGGCTTCGCCCCAGCTCCAGACCCATGTAGGGAGTTCGCGCTTGCCTTCGACCGGTGAGTTCCATGAGTTGCTCGCCCTTTTCATGGGCTATAGACTCTAAGCTGAGGATACCGACACGCTTATGCGAACATTCGCCATTGCAGTTCTGACGCTCGCCTCTCTCTCGATCGCAATCGGCTGCAAAAAACAACAGAGCGACAAGGATGCCATTCGCGCCGGCATCCTTCAGCACCTCACCACCGTCGGCAACCTGAACATCAGCGCCATCGACATGGATGTCCGCAGCGTTTCCATCAATGGAAATCAAGCGCATGCCGAAGTCGAGTTCCGGCCCAAGACTGGCGCTGCACCCGGCGCCGGCATGCAAGTCGCTTACAATTTGGAAAAGCGCGATGGCTCCTGGGTCGTCCTGAAAACGCAATCCGCGGGCGGCATGATCCAGCATCCCGATCCCAACCAAAACCCTGATCAGAATCAGAACGTCCACTCGGGAAGCTTGCCGAACTTCAAAGATGTTTTGAATCCTGCTGGCTCATCGGCGCCAGGCGCGCTCCCGCCAGGTCATCCCACGGTGTCTTCGCAGCAGTCCACTCCTCAGCCGGCAGGACAGGATGCCTCCTCAGCCGGAAAGCCCCGCTGACAAACTTCAGCGTTGAATCCGCTCTAGTCTCTCCGCCACCTGGGCACATCCGGGAGTTGAAGTTGTCAAAGGTGAACCAGCATGAGCCAGGAGCAAAGTATCGGAATCGCGCGACAGCTTCTCGCCAGCCCCGCCGAAGGAAAGGATCCCGGCGTCATCGCCGCCCCGATCGCCGAAAGTCGTCTTCGAAATTCCGGGCGATCCCGATGCGCTCCCTTGGCTTGGTCGAAGCTCAGGCCGCGAAGCAATTGCCAGCTTCATCCGCGGCCTTCGCAGCTTGACCGAACCCGTCAAATTTGACGTCCTCCAGGACATCCTGGCGAGCGACACCCGCGCAGCGATCCTCGACGAGCTTGCCACGCGCGTCAAGTCGACCGGCAGAGTGATTGAGTCCCCCTTTGCCATCATTCTGACTGTTTCCGGCGCCGAGATCACCCACTTACAAATGCTCGAAAACAACTTCGCCGTTTCCAAAGCCACAAAAGTCAGGCCTGCGCTCAGCGTAATCTGCACCCGCACTCGTTTTCCCCATGCTCCTGTGCTGCGTGGGCACGGAGTCAGTGCTGAGCAGCGATTTTCTTACTCTTTTCAATGATCATGATCCCGCATGCAAATGTGAAACGTCGGCTTCGCACGAACAACCTCACTGAGGATCTTCAACGTAACCTCAGCCGAGACGCTTATCTGATAGACGGGCAATTCGACACCAAGGTAGCACTAGGACCGATGCAATCACTCGCAATTGCTCTTCCAACAGGCTGACAGTGTCCAAGGTTTCGACGGGCAACTCTTTCCATCTGAGGGTTAAGTCCTCCCTGCTTATCTCCGTATCCTCCTTGCTGCCAACATCTTGTATGAATACTCGGTACACGCCGCGAAACGGCAAAACGCCTGCTTTATCCCATCGTGGAAGCTGAAATTGAAATCGCAAGTCTGGACAAGGACGATTCATCATGAAACCAATCACACAGGAAAACGATAGGCTCGGATTTATCGGGATCGGTTACATGGGCCGACCGATCGCGCGGAGGTTGCTTGAATCCGGATTCAAGCTGATAGCTTACGATCGGGACCACAGCAAAGCGGAGGAGTTAATTCCGTACGGCGGTAGCGTCGTTCAGAGCGTTTCGGAACTTTCCTCCAGCTGCAATGTCGTGTTGTCATGCCTGCCAAGCGACGAAGCCGTTCTGGACATTTGTGCAGGACCTGATGGTGTGTTCGCCCACGCGCAACGTGGTTCGCTGATCATCGACCTGAGCACGGTGTACCCAGAAACCTCGCAGCAACTCTCGAAACTTGGTTCAGAGCGTGGCGTCGAGGTCCTCGATGTGACTATGTCTGGCAGTACTCCAACTGCAGAAAATGGGTTGCTGACCCTGTTTGGGGGCGGAGACAAAGAGCGCTTCGACTCTGCCCAGTCAATCTTTCGCGTTATCGCCAAGAAGTATTTTTATCTCGGGCCAAGCGGCTCCGGAGCGACGATGAAGCTTGTGGTGAACACCTTGCTGGGGATCGGGATGCAGGCGATTGCCGAAGCTGTTGCGCTCGGCGAGAAAGCTGGTCTTGATCGCGGTCGCTTGCTGGAAGTATTGTCCCAGACTGCGGTCGTCGCACCTGCGCACGTGGGCAAACTGGAAAGAGCGATGAAGAGTGATTACAGCCCGCAATTCCCCATTCGACTAATGAACAAGGATTTCGGGTTGATTCTCGAACTCGCGTCTGCCGTTGGCGCGCGAATGCCCGCGGCAGGAGCTGCTTTTGAGATCAATGCGAGGCAATCGGAAGAAGGAGCCGAGCAAGACTTTTCGGCGGTGATTCTGCAAATGGAAAAACGCGCACATCTGGGTTCCAACGGCAATGGGCGGACGTAATCCGGCGTCGATTTAGCCGGAGGTTGATGTGGTTGGATGAAGTTCATTCGCAGTGCATCCGTTTTAGGCGAGGCAAGAAAATGATTCAACTTAAGGTGAACGGAGTTGAGTAGTCTTTCAACGGTGAGCCGGAAATGCCGCTGCTCTGGTATCTGCGCGACGTCTTGGGGCTGACCGGATCGAAGTTTGGATGCGGCGTTGGACTTTGCGGCGCCTGCACTGTCCACATGAACGGACGAGCCACGCGATCCTGTGTAACAACCATGGGCAGTGCGGCCGGAAGAGAAGTCACGACGATCGAAGGGCTCGAGAAGGACGGATTGCATCCAGTTCAGAAGGCCTGGATGCAAATCAACGTGCCGCAATGCGGCTATTGCCAGGTGGGGCAGATCATGCAGGCGGCTGCTCTGCTGAAGAGCAAAAAGAAGCCCAGTGATCAGGAGATCGATGACGCGATGTCCGGCAACATTTGCCGTTGCGGGACCTATCAACGGATTCGCGTGGCGATTAAATCAGCGGCGGAGGAAATGTCATGAGCACGATTGAAAATGTCAGCCGGCGCAGATTTTTGACAGGAGGGATCGTAGCTTCGGGAGCGCTGGTGCTCGGTGTGCGCTACTTCCCCAAGATAGCGGCCAGCGACGAACTTCCACACAACACCAACGCGGACCACGCCACCTTACATCCAAGCGTGTACATGGGAGTCGACCCGGACGGCACGGTTTGGATTGTGGCTCATCGCTCCGAGATGGGCACGACAAGCCGTACAACTCTTCCGCTTCTGGTCGCCGATGAACTGGACGCGGATTGGAAGCGCGTAAAGATCGAGCAAGCTATCGGCGACGCTCGCTACGGCGAACAAAATACGGACGGCTCGCACTCGATTCGCGGGTTCTACAACGCGATGCGAGAGGCGGGAGCAACGGCGCGATTCATGCTGATTCAAGCCGCGGCTCAGCAGTGGGGAGCTCCTGCGGCGGAGTGTGAGACAGAACTACACGTTGTTGTTCATCGTGCTACGAACCGCCGAGCGGGTTATGGTGAACTCGCGACCGCTGCGGCGAAATTGCCGGTGCCCTCCAGCGCAGAGCTGAAGCTCAAACCAAAGAGCGCCTGGCGGTATATCGGCAAGGGGGAAGTCAGCTACGACCTTGAAGCTCTTGTGACCGGGAGAGCTATTTACGGGATGGATGCTCGGTTGGACGGGATGGTTTACGCGTCCGTGGAGCGCCCGCCCGTTCTCGGCGGCAAAGTGAAATCGTACGACGACAAGGAACCGTTGAAGGTCGCGGGAGTGCGCCAGGTTATTCCGATTGATCCATTCCAGCCTCCACCCGCGTTTCAGCCGCTCGGCGGCATCGCGGTCATTGCGGATAACACCTGGGCAGCATTTCAAGGCCGCAAGAAGCTGAATATTTCGTGGGACAACGGACCAAACGAGACCTACAACTCGGATGCCTACAAGAACGAATTGCGAGCGACCTCGCACAACCCTTGCAAAGTGGTGCGCAATGTTGGCGATGCCGATGCGGTATTTGCCAAAGGCGGGAAAGTCCATGAGGCGGATTACTACGTACCGCTTCTCGCGCACGCTGCGATGGAGCCGTTGGTGGCGCTGGCTGAATTTAAGAACGGCAAAGCAACGCTCTGGGCTCCGACGCAGAATCCTCAAGCCGTGCAAGACATCGTTTCCAAAGAGCTTGGGATTTCCAAGCAAGACGTCATCTGCCACGTGACCCTGCTCGGCGGCGGATTCGGGCGCAAGTCGAAACCCGACTACGTGGCTGAAGCGGCGGTTCTCTCCAAAAAAGTGGGCCGGCCTGTGAAAGTGGTCTGGACCCGGGAAGGCGACATCAAGTTCGACTACTACAATGCCGTCGCTTCGATGTACCTGAAGGCCGCGCTCGGAACGAACGGCAAACCGACGGCATGGCTGCAACGATCCGTTTTCCCTCCGATTCCTTCGATTTTCGACGTGAATGCCGTCTACGGCGATCCAGGCCATCTGCAACAGGGCTGGACGGATATTCCTTACGATCTTCCAAATCTCCGCGTTGAGAATGGGCCCGCGAAAGCTCACGTGCGCATCGGCTGGTTACGCTCGGTGGCGAACATCTATCACGGGTTCGGCGTTCAATGCTTCACGGATGAACTTGCCCATGCGGCCGGACGCGATCCGCTCGACTATCTGCTCGATTTGATCGGGCAACCGCGCACCATTGATTTCAAAGGTGTGGAGTATCCGAACTATGGCGCTTCGATGGAAACCTATCCGTGGGAAACCGGACGTCTTCGCCATGTCACGGAGCTGGTCGCGGAGAAATCCGGGTGGGGAAAGCGCAAACACGCCAAGGGAACAGGCATCGGAATTGCGGCGCATAAGAGCTTCCTTACCTATGTCGCCACGGTCGTGGAAGTCGAAGTCAACGACCAGGGTGAAGTGCGAATTCCACGCGTGGATATGGCTCTGGACGCAGGATTGGTTGTAAATCCAGAAGCGACCCGCGCCCAGTTCGAGGGTGCCGCGGTTTTTGGGACCAGCGTGGCGCGAACTGGCGAGATTACCGCCACAAAGGGTGCGATCGATCAGTCGAATTTTCAGGACTATCCGGTAGCTCGAATTAATGAGGTGCCTGCGCAGACGAACGCATACATCGTGGACAGCGACGCTCCGCCGGCGGGCGTCGGTGAGCCAGGGGTGCCGCCGTTTATTGCGGCATTCTGTAACGCCGTTTTCGCTGCTACAGGGAAGAGAGTAAGAGATCTGCCAATCACAAAGCTGGGCCTAAGTTAACGCGCCCCTGAGTGCTTGGCCGAAGAAGAGTCCACAGTTGAAAGGGAAAATTACAAGAAAAGGAAGGGCCATGACACAAGACAGGATTGAACGACATGTAATACTTGCCTCCGCATTTCTCCTAATACTTTTCGTTGGCCTCACGCTGTTTGTTTCCTCGATTGCGCGAGCTAACCCTGCGCCGGACAACGCAGCCGCCAGTGCGACATACCGCGCGAAATGCGCCATGTGCCACGGCCCAGACGGGGCTGGCTCAGAAGTCGGGAAGAGCATGAATGTTCCAGACCTGCGGTCACCGGCAGTCCAGAAGCTGCCCGATGCGCAACTCGCTCAAATCATTTCTGACGGTAAGGGGGGAATGCCTTCGTTCAAGAGTTCGCTCAACGAGGAACAGATTTATGCCATGGCGGCATACATCCGCACGTTGCATCCTAAAAAATAGCCCGAAATCTGGATGCTGGCTTGAACGGTGCGCACACGGTTTCTAAGGAGAAAAGGAGAAGGACGACCATGCTGGAATACATCAAAATCGGCGATACAAATCTCATTAGTTCCCGAATCGCGCTCGGCACCTGGGCGATCGGCGGATGGATGTGGGGCGGAACTGACGATAAGGAATCCATTCGCACCATTCATGCCGCGCTCGACCAGGGCATCAACCTGATCGACGCGGCGCCCATTTACGGCTTTGGGCGATCTGAAGAAATTGTGGGCGAGGCCCTGCGCCAATATGGCCGCAGGGAGAGCGTCATCATTGCCACCAAAGTAGGACTCGATTGGACGCACGGCAAAGTCGAGCGCAACTCCACGCGCCAACGCATTCTTCGAGAGGTCGAGGATTCGCTCCGCCGTCTCCAAACGGACCACGTGGATATCTATCAGGTGCACTGGCCTGATCCTGTCGCTCCGATCGAAGAGACAGCCGCCACGCTTCGAGAACTCTACGAGCAAGGCAAGATTCGCGCCATTGGTGTTAGCAATTATTCACCCGAGCAGATGGCGCGCTTCGAAGCCGTCGCGCCGCTTCACACCATTCAGCCACCTTATAATCTCTTCGAGCGCGAAATAGAACGCGACGTCTTGCCTTACGCTCTCAGCCAGGGCATCACCGCGCTCACTTACGGTGCACTCTGCCGCGGATTGCTAAGCGGAGCGATGAGCGCGGACCGCCAGTTTGGCAAAGATGATTTGCGCAAGACCAGTGACCCAAAGTTTCAGCAGCCACATTTCGCCGAGTACCTGGATGCGGCGAACAAACTGGATGCATACGCTCGAGAACACTTTGGCAAGCGCGTGATCCATCTGGCGGTTCGCTGGCTTCTTGACCAATCCGGTGTTGGCGTCGCGCTCTGGGGCGCGCGCCATCCGGAACAGCTCGCGCCTATCAGCGAGGTAAGCGGCTGGTCGTTGACAAAAGCTGATTTCGCCGCGATTGACGCCATTCTTCGCGACAGTATTCGCCATCCAGTCGGGCCGGAATTCATGGCTCCGTCGGCCCGCGAAACTGCTGAACCTGCGACGGTCAGCGCTGGCTAATCCAAAAGAAGCAGCACAACCGCGACGGGAGTTTTGGTAGGCTTGTGTTGCTCGCTCAGATCGGCCAACTACGGGACGCGCTCTTCCCCCAACCACTTATGTGAAGGTTGCAGCTTATGCGATGGCGGATCCGAAAATCGTTCCAGATCTTCGCGCCCGGAAGCTCTTTGCGAAAAAGGGTTGCGTATAGCTTGGCCATCGCGAGGTTGATTCTCGTACCTGTTATTTTCTTGGCTGTCTATTATTTGTTCGTGATGGGCCGAATCGTAGATCGCATCGTGAACGTCGATGCGCCCGCAGCAAAGCTGGCTGAACAAGCTTCGGTCGAGATATTAGAGGCCCGCCGCGCAGCCCGAAACTACGTTCTATTCCAGGACCCGGAATATTTGCGAGCAAACCAGGAATCGCTCACGAACGTGAGGCAACTCCTGAGTCGTATTAAGGATCTTGAGCCTGATCAAGAAGCCACCGTTCAGAAGGGCTTGGATGCTGTCGGCCAATACGAGCAGCGATTCGCATCCGCAGTTTCGACAATGAGAGATCGAAGGCAAGAGCCGGCCGACCAGATTCGAGAGGCAGTTCGGGCCTACGAAAAAGACCTGGACGATCTTGTCAGAGGCGCCAGACATAAGAAACGGGCCCAGCTAATGCAGGACCTTAACGCTCGAGTTGGCTCCTTTGATACGCAGATCACCCAAGCGATACAAGAAACCAACCCCGCCTTGCGCCAAGTCGCTCCGGACCTCCAGTCATCCAGTCAGGAGATCTTGCAGCTTACGTCCGAATTAGAGCAGCAAAATTGGGGGCGTGTCCAATCGGACCACGAAGAAGGGCGCCATTTGATCCGACGGGCCGAATGGGCTCTAAGTATCGTCTCAGCGATCACTCTCTTGTTCAGCGTATGGGTCAGCTTCGTTCTGCCTCGCCAGGTCACCAAGCCCCTGGTCAGCCTCAAAGAAGCCGTGGATCACGCCGCGACAGGGAACTATGAAGTGGAATTCGAACTCCACGGAGGTGGTGAAGTCGCAGAACTTGCCAAAAGCGTTCAACACCTAGTCTCGCTCTTACGGAGAAACTCTTAACGTTGCATGAACTCGCCATGGCGAGCTCAGTCGACGCCCAAACTGGCGGTGTCTTGGCATTCCGTCTATCAGGTTGCACGAACCAAGGCGGCCACCCCTCCCTAAGACAAGGCTGACGCGCCTCACATGGCCGACCTGACCCGAGCAGGGTGCTTTCTGATGCTAAGATTCGGGTTGCAGGGAGCAACAATCTGCTCCGGCGGAGTAGAACCATGCGCACGTCAAATCCTCTTCTGTGGCCCAAGGCACCTGCGATTTGGAGCTACGGAATCGCTGTTCTATCCGTTGCTGCAGCCGTGATCATTTCGCGGTGGCCGGCGCTTCATTTGCATGAAGCTCCCGCGTCGCTGTTACTTTGCGCCGTCATGTTCAGTGCGTGGTTGGGTGGAGTCGGGCCGGGCTTGCTCGCGACCGCCCTCTCCTGTCTCGCATTCAACTATTACTTCGTGGAACCCCTGTATTCGTTCGTCGTAAAGTCCGAAGAGATACCACGCTTTGCCATCTTCACCGTGTCAGCCCTGATTGCTGGTTCGCTGAGCGCTGCACAAAGGAGCGCCACCGAATCCCTCAGGCGCGCACGCGACGACCTGAAAATGAGGATTCAAGAAATCCAGCAGACCAATGAGGCCTTGCAAGCCGAGAGCCGCGAACGCAAGTCTGCGGAGGAATCCTTGCGGAGAAGCGAGGGCTATCTGGCGGAAGCGCAGAGGCTTAGCCACACGGGCAGTTGGGCTTCGATGCCTGCCACGGGTGAGATCAAGTACTTCTCGGAAGAATGCTACCGCGTATTGGGTTTTGATACGCAGGATGGTCAACCGCGATACGAAGCGTTCTTTCAGCACGTCCATCTGGATGATCAAGCCAAAGTCAGCGAAGCGGTCGAGAAGGCAGGGCGTGACAAAACGGAATTCGAGCTGGATTACCGATTCGTTCGTCCCAGTGGTGAGATCAGAGACATCCACGCGGTAGGCCATCCCGTTTTAAACCCATCCAGCGATCTCGTTGAATTCGTAGGTACCGTCATGGACGTGACCGAACGAAAGCGGGCGGAGCAAGAGCGCGACAGATTGCGGCAAGCGCAAGCGGATCTCACACGCATTAATCGCGTAAATACCATGGGAGAGTTAACGGCCTCTATAGCCCACGAAGTGAATCAACCGATTGCCGCCGCTGTCACCAACGCCAGAACCTGCTTGCGCTGGCTGACGCGCGAACACCCAGATGTGGAAGAGGCCCGCGCGGCCGCCTTGAGAATCGTGAACGATGGGACGCGTGCGGCAGAAATCATCAAGCGAATTCGCTTGCTCTTCAAGAAGGAAACTTCAGAACGGGAGTTGCTGGATTTAAAGGAAGTTGTGGAAGAAATGGTCGTCCTTCTGCGCGGCGAGGCAATGCGATATTCGATTTTGCTGAAGACCGAACTCGAGGCAGGATGCTCCCCGTGTCATGGCGGACCGGGTGCAATTGCAGCAGGTGCTCATGAACCTTATGCTCAATGGCATGGATGCAATGAAGGAGACGAATGGGACTCGCGAGCTTATTATCAAATTGCGGCGTGGCGAAAACGACCAAGTTCTTGTGTCGGTCAATGACACCGGCATGGGGCTGCCTCCGGAGCATGCCGACCGGATTTTCACAGCCTTCTTTACTACCAAGCCCCATGGCACAGGTATGGGGCTATCTATCAGCCGAACCATCGTTGAGTCGCATGGCGGCCGCCTCTGGGCTGCCAACAACTCTCCCCGCGGGGCAAGTTTTTGTTTTGCACTTCCCACCAACGCGAAGGCAAAGGAATGAATTCCTCAGACGCTCCCACGGTATTCGTCGTTGATGACGACCCCTCCGTGCGTGCGTCCATCCAAGGACTGCTGAAGTCGGCGAACCTGCGCTCAGAGTCCTTCGGAACCGCGGAAGAGTTCCTGCGCAGCAAGCGGTCGGACGGCCCAAGCTGCCTAGTTCTGGATGTGAGCCTTCCAGGTGTCAACGGTCTGGACTTTCAGCGCCAACTGACTGATGCAGGTATCCAAATCCCTGTTATCTTCGTTACCGGTCACGGAGATATTCCAATGACGGTGAAGGCCATGAAATCGGGCGCTGTGGAGTTTCTGACCAAGCCTTTCGGCGACCAGGACTTGCTGAATGCGATCCAGCAGGCTTTGGATCGCGACCGTGCAATGCGCCGTCAGCAGAGTAACTTTGCCAGGCTGCAAAAATGCTACGAGACCCTGAGCGAGCGCGAGCGCGAGGTCATGGGCCTGGTGGTATCGGGTATGCTCAATAAACAGATAGCTTTCGATCTCGGGATAAGCGAGATCACCGTGAAGATTCATCGTGGCAACGTGATGCGGAAAATGCAGGCCGAATCGCTGGCAGAGTTAGTTCGAATGGCATCGAGACTGGAGCTCTCACTCGGCAAAAAGTAGCGTAATGCCAACGCGCAAGTGTCGTGCAACACACTTTGTTAGTTCGCAGTCCTCCCGGTTCAGCTGTAGCTTTCCAACTTGACCTGGATCTTTCAACCCCTCAGCTCAGCGCGCCTTTCTGACCCTCATACGAAAGTATAATTGCGCCGCTTTGGCGACGCTGCTAGATTCCAGTTATGGTCACTCTGGAGAACACCAAAATGGTTGCGATTGTTGATGATGATGATCTAATGCGCAGCGCGCTACAGGGCCTGCTGAAAGCGGTTGGCTTGCCGGCGCAAGCATTTGCGTCGGCGGAGGAGTTCCTGAAATCCGGCCAACAACGCCAGGCTGGCTGTTTAATCGCCGATATCCGCATGCCAGGAATGTCCGGTCTCGAGTTGCAGGCGCAGCTGAACGCCGAACGTTGCAAGATTCCGATCATCTTCATCACAGCGCATGGCGACGAAAAAATGCGCATGCAAGCGTTGCGAGCAGGCGCTGTGGAGTTCATGGCAAAACCGTTCGATGACGAAGCGTTGCTCGAGAGCGTGCGGGCGGCTCTGGAAAGCTAGATCGACAGCGGGAAGTGGCGCATCAAACTGCGCAAGGAGGTCTTCCGTGGCAGCTGTTGCAAGATTCGGATCCGCCGGCCAGGATGCCAATCCGCGCAGATTCGAGCAGATTATAGGCAGCAGTGCTGCTCTGGAATTGGTGCTCGAACAGGTCGAGCGTGTCGCCCCTACGGATTCCACCGTTCTTGTCCAAGGCGAGACAGGCACCGGCAAGGAGTTAATCGCGCGCGCGATTCACAATCTTAGTTCGCGGTGCGGCCGCCCGTTCATAAAGCTGAATTGCGCTGCCATTCCGTTCGATCTATTGGAAAGCGAGCTGTTTGGCCATGAGAAAGGCGCTTTTACCGGCGCTATCGCTCAAAAGATTGGCCGTTTCGAATTGGCTGACAAAGGGACGCTGTTCCTGGACGAGGTCGGAGACATTCCGCTGCCGCTGCAGCCAAAACTCCTGCGTGTCCTGCAGGAGCAGGAGTTTGAGCGCTTGGGCAGCGGTCGGACTCACCAGGTAGACGTTCGCCTCGTAGCTGCGACGCATCGAAATCTGGTTGAAATGGTGAAGCGAAACGAATTCCGCAGCGATCTCTACTATCGCTTGAATGTGTTTCCAGTCCCCCTGCCGCCGCTGCGGGCGCGCCGTGGAGACATTCCCGCTCTTGTCGAGCATTTTGTTGAGATTTATGCCCGTAGGATGGGCAAACAAATCGACCACATTTCCCCAGAAACGATGTCAGAACTTACCTCCTACCCGTGGCCCGGCAACATTCGCGAGCTGCAGAATTTCGTCGAACGAAGTGTAATCCTCAGCTCGGGAAATGTCCTGGACTCTCCTCTCGCGAGCTTGAGGAATGCCGCCGAGGTGGAATCCCTTGGACCAATTACCATGGAGGACGCGGAGCGAGACCACATTCGCAAGACTCTTGAGCAGACCCGATGGGTTGTCGCTGGCCCCAATGGGGCGGCCGCACGTTTGGGGATCAAGAGATCCACTCTTTACTTCCGTATGCAAAAGCTTGGCATCTCGCGCACCAACAAGAATCCACTTCTTTCATAGCATAGGCGCTATCATGCGGGATCCATCCTCCAATCGATTGACACATTCCATAAAGTAGTCATCAGACTCACCGGCGCTCACATCTGCGATAGGCCTGAATCCGAAGCTGTCTGACACACAATAAAAAACACACTGGCCTGTCAGCATGCGGAATCGCGTCCAGCAGGCTGGCATCGGACACTGCTCTATCCTCTGTGTCGGCCCCTATTTTCAGCCACTTACGCAATCAATAGTTTGGCAGTCCTGTTGCCTCTGTCAGTCATGTATCTCGACGCACCGGTTTTTTTTGCTGCGAGTCGAGAAGGAGGAATTGTGAAATTACAAAGAACAGTGTTCGCTTTGATTGGGATGATGTTTTTGTTCGTGGCCAAGTCGCCGGCACAGCAGGTGAAGACCGATTACGATCGCGGCGCAAACTTCGCGCAGTACAAGACCTACTCGTGGGAGCACGTTAAAACGAAAGATCCCCTGGATGTCGATCGCATCAAGAGTGCCGTCAATGCCGCCTTGGCTTCTAAAGGCTGGACCCAGGTGGATTCTGGCGGCGATGTCTCCATCGTGGCCATCGAGATGACCCGCAGTCAGCAGACCTTGAATACGTTCTATGACGGGTTTGGTGGCGGCTGGGGTTGGCGACGCTTTGGAGGCGGAGGTTTTGGAGAGGCCACCACGACAACAGAAACTTATAAGGTAGGAACTGTGGTCGTCGATCTCTTCGATACCAAGACCAAGCAATTGATCTGGCGAGGCGCCTCGAGCGACACGCTCTCCAACAATTCCGATAAGAACATCAAGAATCTCGACAAGGGCGTGGAGAAAATGTTCAAGAATTTTCCTCCAGGCTCCCCGAAGAAGTAAGGGTGACTGACATGACTCGCTATATGTACGCGGCCGTGATCCTCGGGCTCTTTTCAGTAGCCATTCCATTGCGTGCGGCCAACAGGCCGCACGCAATAACAGACCCCCAGAGCAAGGTGCTCTGGACCAATGACGACCTCGATAAACTCCACGATCTCGGCATGATTTCCATCGTTGGCCGGGAGGATGACCAAAACCGCAATCCGGCACCCGCTCCTGCGCAGTACCTGAGGATCAAAGACCCAGAGTGGTATGCGGAGCAGGCAGCAAAACTGCGCGGCGAACTTGAAAACCGCCAGGCGCAACTTCGCGAATACCAGCAAGCGCTTGACGACGCGCGAAGTCTCAGCGAATCCACCGGCGGCTTGGATCTAGTGGATGAGAATTCTGCCATTACTCCCAAAGCCGGTATTGAAATCCTGCAGCAGCGCGTGAGTGAAACACAATCGGAATTCGACGCCCTGGAGGATTTGGCTCGCCGGAATGACATCGAGCCGGGGGCGCTGCGCGGTCAGTGAAGCTCACAAGCGCCCTTGACGTAGATCTTATGGAACTCTTGACCCGAGTTTTAAATCCAATCTCTTGAAATGAGCAACAACTGGGGGTTTCTTATGTCGCGCGTTGCATCTGCCCAACGAATCGCCTTTCCCGCCATGGCAGGCGTGGTGTCCTTGGCTTTCTGTTTGTCCGAACTCGGGGGGAAGCCTAAAGATCCGCTCCCGAATCCACCGGAATTGCGCTCGAAGAACCATTCCCTTTCCCTCACTCTCCACGCTGCCACAACAAGTGATGGAAAGAGCTCCTTTTACTTCAACGGGCAACCAAACGCTCCGACCTTGCGCGTTTCACCGGGAGATCAGCTGAAGATTGCCTACGTCAATGATCTTCCCAACGAGTTGCACGAAAAGTGTTTGATCGGTCCGTGCATGGATATGACAAATCTGCATTTTCACGGCCTGACGGTTTCTCCAGACGCGCCCCAGGACGACGTTTTGGGTATGATGGCCACACCTGGACAAACACTCCATTACGACGTCCAGATTCCTAAAGACCATCCGCCTGGACTGTATTGGTACCACACGCACCCTCACGGCGAGAGCTACCAACAAGCGCTTGACGGCATGTCTGGCGCGCTCGTAATCGAGGGAATAGAGAGCTACGTTCCTGCTCTTGCCGGGCTCCCCGAGCGTGTGCTGGTGGTTCGCGGCCGTTCCGTTGGGCACGACGCTCAATCTACGCAACTGAAACAGCGTGTTAGCCTCAGCACGGATGTTTGTGGGGCAGTGCCAGAGGCGGCAGAAGAAATCTTTACGGTGAACGGATCTGTACGGCCTCCAATCGAAATCGCTCCGGGCGAGCGCCAATTCTGGCGTCTCGTGAATGCCTCGGCGGATCGCTACCTGGACCTGCAACTCGAGGGTAAATCGTTTGAAATTGTTGCCATGGACGGGATGCCCATTGCCCTGCATGACCCGAATCACCCAACGCACATCGCCTATCACGTTTTGTTGCCACCGGCAGGCAGGCTGGAAGCCATTGTCACAGCCCGGCAGCCGGATCGCCACGGCGCCTGATTTCGCGCTGCGTAGATACCGGGCCAGAGGGCGATCCGAATCCTGCGATGGTGTTGGCTGATATTGTTCCGCGGACTTCGACAAACTCACCGGCCAAGGCTCCCAGGAGTTCGCTCAAACCTGAATTCAAAACACTCGACCTTGCGGCCGAAGAAACAGCGCCTCCTCGGTTCATTGTGACGTTCACGGAAGACAAGCAGGGCTTCTACATCAACGGAAAAAAGTTCACGCCTGACGACTCTCCGATGGTGCGGGCAAGAGTTGGGTCGTTTCAGCATTGGCGCGTCGTAAATGGTACCGGCGAACTGCACCCCATGCATATCCATCAAGTCCATTTCCTGGCCTACGCCGAAAACGACAAGCCGATTGCCAATCCAGTGTGGCTGGATACTGTCAACGTCCCGTATGGTGGGACTGTCGACGTCATCATGGACTTCACTGACCCCGTAATCAGGGGCATGTCTGTCTTTCACTGCCACCTCCTCAATCACGAAGACAAAGGGATGATGGCGAAGATTCTATTCGAATGAGTGACCTGGCACATCCCGCCGTCAGAGGCTCGAGGCCTGAGGAGTTACGCGATCTTCGCGAAAGGATTCCGTTGCTGTCCCTTCTGCGCCGCGATACGGCTTCCATCGAATCGACGTGGCTTCCACTTCTATTTGTCCTGGCGGCGATTGCCGCCGTCGCGTATGCAGACCATCGCGTTGTTGTGCCTTCGCTGATTTATCTCTACATTCTTCCTCTTGCCGTAGGCGCGGTTCTCTTGCGCAAGGAAATCAGCTACGGCCTCATCGTGGTGTGCATCCTATTCCACTATTTTGATTCCCCTCGCCAGATCCCTTTAGGAATTCGCATTTTCCACGATCTCTCCGCGCTGCTGTGTTTCTCTTTCGTTGTTTACGTGATCCAGCGCTATGCCCAGCAACAGGAATCGCTTCTCAAAACCGTTGAGCAGCAACGTGACAGCCTTCTCAGGGACGTTGAGCTGGCCGCTGAAGTTCAGCGCTTGTTTCTTCCTTCTGCAAAACCAGCGATTGCTGGACTCGAAATAGCCGGGATGATGCACCCCGCACGGGGCGTAGGCGGCGACTATTTCGATTATTTCCCCATTGACGCGGAAACGACTCAGATCGTCATTGCCGACGTAGCTGGGAAAGGCGTTCCCGCCGCCCTCTTGATGTCCGCGACGGCGGCGGCCATGCGGCTTGAGGCGAATCGCAATCGAAACATGCTGCAACAAGTGGAAAGGTTGAATGCCGAAATTGGCGCCGTGTCAGATCCGGAAAAGTACGTTACGTTGTTGGTTGGGGAAATCGACACAAACAATAGGAAAATCCACTACGTGAACTGCGGGCACAATCCTGCGCTTTTGTTTCAAGCAAAAACGGGAACGCTTACGCGCCTGGACTCTTCTTGTCCACCCATCGGACTAGCGCCAGAAGAGATTTGTGAATTAGCCTCGGAAGATCTTGTCGCTGGCGATGTCTTGGTTTTTTATACGGACGGAGTCATCGAAGCCGAGAACCAGCTTGGCGAAGAATTCGGTATGGAGAGGCTTTCCGCCATAGTACGCAGCAGTTTTTCGCTGTCCGCCGAGGACCTCATGACCAATATCTACAACGCTGCGGCAGATTTTTGCGGCGATAACTTCGGCGACGATGTAACTATTCTCGTCGTCAAATGCAAATTCGACCGCTCCTCGACTCCCAGTTCGTAAAGCCTTTCTTGGGTGTGGCACCCCAAATCCCGGCGTGGCCCGGGTTGGGCGCGTCCTGCTTCCGCTCACGTTTGTTCGTCCCCCCTCGGAACTCGCCTTTCACCCTTTAGAAACACGTTGTCGGAGTTTTGACAATCATCCAATGCGTTGGACTCTTGGCTTCTCGTTGCCTGCGCTTGTTCTCCGAAAAATCTTCCAAAGGCATTTGTTTTCAACGACTTACAGAAATTTCTGTTCGCTCCTAACCTTGGCATCCGGGCTGCATTACCACTATCCGAGGCAAGAAAAGAAAGACTACTTAAGGAGATCACATGCGAAAGTTATTGACCAGTCTGAGCAGCGTTTTACTTGTCGTTGCCCCACTCTTTGCTGAAGTGGCGAGCGCAGCGGACAAAACCAAAGATGACGACCGGCTAAGGAATTGTGGAACGGTCTTGAAGGAAATTCTCGACGTTCCCGATGACATTCCGCAGGACTTGCTCGACAAAGCGGATTGCGTTGTTGTCTTCCCGTCTGTCCTAAAGGCCGCCTTTATTGTCGGCGCAAGCTACGGTCGAGGCTCCATGTCCTGCCGCACCGGTGAAGACTTCCGTGGACCCTGGGGCGCTCCCACGATGATGGCTCTGGAAGGCGGCAGCTTTGGCTTTCAGATCGGTGGAGAAGCCACGGATTTTGTGTTGCTGGTGATGAACGAACGCGGCGCGAGGGGCATTCTCGCCAGCAAAGTCAAGCTGGGGGCTGACGCTTCCGCGGCCGCTGGCCCCGTTGGCCGTGATTCATCGGCCGAAACGGACGCGACCTTGCGAGCCGAGATCTTAAGCTACTCACGGGCGCGTGGCCTGTTTGCCGGCGTCTCTCTCGAAGGCTCCACTATCCGTCCGGACAATGGCGACAACCGCCGTGTGTACGGCAGGAAGATCCCTGCGAGCAATATTGTTCTGTCACGAAGAGTCGCCGTGCCTCCAGCAGCCAAGCAACTGGTTTCGACCCTGGATGACAAGACCCCAAAGCACAGGCCGTAGCGCCAATTTGCCCGATGCAGTCCGGCCATGCCGGGCGGAAAGAGTAGAGCCAAATCATGTGGATAGTGCGACTAGCATTACGGCGGCCTTACACGTTCGTTGTGGTCTCGATTCTCATCCTGATTATGGGTGGGCTTGCGATTGTCCGGACGCCAACCGACATTTTTCCGAACATCAACATTCCTGTGGTTAGCATCATCTGGAACTACAACGGCCTCGTACCCGAAGACATGAGCGATCGCATCGTCAGCGTCACGGAGCGGGCGCTCACCACCACCGTCGACAACATCGAGCACATCGAATCGCAATCGCTTTATGGCATTGCTGTTGTCAAAGTATTTCTCCAGCCGACCGCGAACATTCAACAAGGTATTGCACAAATTACAGCGGTCTCTCAGACCCAGCTCAGGCAGTTGCCTGCGGGAACTACGCCCCCTCTCGTTCTCGCCTACAGCGCATCGAGTGTGCCGGTTCTTCAGTTAGCCCTCTCGGGGCAAAACCTGTCGGAGCAAGAACTCAACGACTATGGCCTGAATTTCATTCGCACGCAGCTCATCACCGTGCCTGGTGCGTCTGTACCTTATCCCT
Organism: uncultured Acidobacteriota bacterium; assembly: GCA_963729455.1. Lineage (GTDB taxonomy): Bacteria > Acidobacteriota > Terriglobia > Acidiferrales > UBA7541 > Acidiferrum. The sequence continues at coordinate 252,955 of CAVSNX010000008.1, read as the reverse complement.
ATGGCGGTAAACAACGTCAGGTGCAGGTGGACTTGAATACCACCGCGTTGCAGTCGAAAGGCTTGTCCGCGCTGGATGTAGTCAACGCGATCAGCGTGCAAAACCTGATTCTGCCCACGGGAACATCTAAGATTGGGTCTAAGGAATACGATGTTTCCATTCCTAACGCAGCGCCCCAGACCATTACCGACCTAAACCGAATCCCGATCAAGACGATTGGCGGCACCACGATCTACATCAAAGATGTTGCCTGGGTGCGCGACGGCTTTCCTCCGCAGACCAATATCGTACGCGTCAACGGACAGCGCTCCGTATTGCTGACCATCCAGAAGGCGGGCAATGCCTCAACCCTGGACGTAATCGCCGGCATCAAGGCCCTGCTGCCGCAAATCAAGACCACGGTTCCACCACAGCTCGATATAGCACCGCTCGCGGATCAATCCATTTTCGTTCGCGGCGCGATTAGTGGTGTCGTCCGGGAAACGCTGATTGCTGCGTGTCTGACCGCTTTTATGATTCTCACCTTTCTGGGTAGCTGGCGAAGCACCATCATCATTGCGACCTCAATTCCTCTGGCGATCTTGACCTCTGTCATCGTGCTTAGCGCCATCGGAGAAACGATCAATATTATGACGCTCGGTGGACTCGCTCTCGCGGTCGGCATCCTGGTAGACGACGCGACCGTTGAAGTCGAGAACATCAATCGCAACCGCGAGGCGGAGCCAGACAAGGACATGGATGAAGTGGTCCTCGACAGCGCGTCGCAAATCGCCACGCCTGCCTTCGTTTCCACACTTTCGATCTGCATTGTGTTTGCTCCGATGTTCTTGCTCTCCGGCGTCGCACGCTATCTCTTTGTGCCGCTCGCCGAGGCGGTGGTTTTCGCTATGTTGGCCTCCTATTTCCTGTCGCGGACCATCGTTCCGACCATGGCCAAGTACTTGTTGCGGGGAGATAAACACGAAGCGGGTGCCACAAGCCGCAATCCGTTCGTGCGACTTCAGAGGCGTTTCGAAAGCGCCTTCGAGAGCTTTCGTCACAGCTATCGCAGCCTGCTGGAGGTTTGCCTCCATCACCGGAGTGTTTTCTTGATTGCGTTCTTCGCGTCCTGCCTCGGCTCTCTCGCCTTTCTGATTCCTTGGCTTGGACGGGACTTCTTTCCCAGCGTTGACAGCGGTTCTTTCAAACTTCATCTGCGCGCGCCCACAGGAATGCGCATCGAGGAAACCGCTAATCTTTGCGATCAGGTCGAGCAGTCGATTCGACAACAGATTCCGGCAAGCGAAGTCCAAAACGTCATCGACAACATAGGTCTGCCATACAGCGGTATTAACCTCTCCTATAGCAACTCGGCTCCAGTCGGGTCATCCGATGCCGACATTCTTGTGACCCTTTCCGCCAAGCACCATCCCACGGATGACTACATTCACCAGCTTCGTCTGACTTTGCCGAAACAGTTTCCGGGAGCAACCTTCGCGTTCTTGCCTGCTGACATGGTCAGCCAAATCCTGAACTTTGGCTTGCCGGCCCCGATCGATGTCCAAATCGTGGGAAACGACATGGAGGGAAACCATCGCTATGCAGACGCGCTGTTCACCAGATTGAAATACGTCACGGGAACTGCGGATCTGCGCATCCAGCAGCCATTCGATCAGCCTTATCTGCGCCTGAGGGTCGAGCGTACGAAAGCAGAACAACTTGGTTTCACAGCCCACGATATTGCGCAAAATCTTCTCGTGTCGTTGAGTGGCAGCTTCCAGACCTCACCAACTTTCTGGGTTGACCCCAAGAATCGTGTCAGCTATCAAATTGCCACTCAGACCCCGCAATATCGCACCGACACATTGCAGGATGTTGAGAACATTCCAATCACCGGCACGGATCCAACCGCGCCTCCGTCGCTGATGGCCAGTCTGGTAGCAACACAGCGAGGCGCAGGAATGGCTGTGGTTTCTCATTACAACGTGGCGCCGGTAATTGACATCTTCGGCGCCGCGTCGGGACGAGACCTCGGTGGCGTAGCCGGCGACATCAACAAGATCATCGAAGACACACGCCAGCAATTACCGCGCGGTTCTCGCGTCGTCGTCCGCGGGCAGGTTCAGACGATGCGTGCCTCCTACATCGGGCTTCTGAGCGGACTGGTGTTCTCGATCGTGCTTGTATACCTGCTCATCGTAGTCAACTTTCAGTCCTGGCTGGATCCTTTCATCATGATTTCCGCGCTGCCCGCAGCGCTCGCCGGCATTGCATGGTTCTTGTTTATAACCCACACGACTCTCAGCGTGCCTGCACTCATGGGGGCCATCATGTGCATGGGCGTGGCCACCTCCAACAGCATTCTGGTCGTGAGTTTTGCCACGGAAAAAATGCAGGAAGGAACTGATTCCATCGGCGCCGCTTTGGAGGCCGGCTTCACGCGCTTTCGCCCCGTGCTCATGACCGCTATGGCCATGATCATCGGCATGGTGCCCATGGCCCTCGGACTTGGAGACGGCGGAGAACAAAATGCGCCTCTTGGCCGCGCGGTCATCGGGGGATTGCTTTTCGCTACGGTTTCCACGCTGTTCTTCGTCCCAGCATTTTTCAGCGTTTTGCAGGGCTCACGCCGGACGGCAGTCCAAACGGGATACCAGCACTAGGCAATTATTTAGGGGGAGTCACTATGTCGCAACAAGCAGAAGAGAAAAAAGATGTCAACGCGCAAACGCTTCCACCGAACGATGTGGGAAGATCGCAAAGTCCGCTCAGACGATGGTTGAGTCTGGCGGTTGCATTGATCGTTGTCGCCGCCCTGTTGGTCTCGGGCATCTTGTCCCGTGTCAGAGCCCGCACAACGCTGAAGGCAGAAACGGCCCAAGTCGCACTCACCGCTGTGTCGGTCGTTTCGCCAAAACAAGCCGCGCCCGCCCAGGAGATCATCCTTCCAGGAAACGTGCAACCGTTCATCACTTCACCGATCTATGCTCGGACCAACGGCTATTTGAGGAAGTGGTACGTCGACATTGGAGGACGCGTCAAGCAAGGCCAACTGCTTGCCGTTATCGAAACTCCAGAAGTCGACCAGCAACTCCAGCAGGCTCGCAGCAACCTGCTCACCGCGCAGGCAAACCTCGAGCTCGCTGCGATCACCAAATCCCGCTATCAGGGACTTTTGAAAAGCAACGCTGTGGCCCAGCAGGACGTCGACAATGCCGTGGGTACTTACAACGCCAACAAAGCGATTGTCGAGGCAGACCAGGCAGCCGTGGACCAGTACACCGCATTGGTCTCTTTCGAAAAGGTCTACGCTCCGTTCGATGGCGTGATCACTGCCCGGAATACGGATATCGGTGACCTGATTAACTCCGGCAGCGGCGGCGGAGTGAAAACCGATCTCTTCCACATCGTTCAACCCGGGAAACTGCGCGTTTACGTAAACGTCCCGGAGGAATATTCGCGAGGGACCAAAGTTGGCATGACAGCAGATCTCCATTTGGCCGAGTTTCCGGATCGCAAGTTTCAGGCGAAACTGGTGCGCACCGCCGATGCCATCAATGTGACGACTCGCACGTTGCTGGTTGAAATCGATGTAGACAATCCGGCAGGCACGCTGCTCACCGGTTCTTATGCAGAGGTTCACTTGGCGGTTCCGGCGCAGTCGTCTACCTTCCTGCTTCCAGTCAATACGCTGCTATTCCGCTCGGAGGGCTTGCAAGTCGGCATTGTAAGAGACGCGAAAGTAGTGCTCTCGGCCGTGACTCCCGGGCACGATTTAGGCACTCAGATCGAGATCGTTTCCGGCCTTAAGCCGGACGATCAGGTCATCATTAATCCCCCCGATTCTCTTGTTACCGGCCAGCAAGTCCAAATTGTTCAGGCATCATTGCCGGGAGATATCAAGTGAATCGCCATGGAAAGTTAACTTTGGTCGAGAGCCAGCGGCGACCAGCTTGCCCGAGAGTTCTGCTGGGGATAGCAATGCTCCAGTTATGCGGTTGCACGGTTGGACCGAACTATCAGCGGCCGAAGGCAGAAATTCCGCCAGCCTATAAAGAGGTCGGTGATTGGAAACCGGCTCAGCCGAATGACCAGAATCTCGGTGGTAACTGGTGGGAAATTTTTCGGGATCCCCAACTTAATGCCCTGGAAGCGCAGGTCACCGTCTCCAACCAAAACTTGAAAGCGGCCGAGGCGCAATACACTCAGGCTCGCGCTGTGCTCCGCTACTATCGCGCTGATTATTTTCCAACGGTAACCACGAATCCCTCCGCAACCCGCGAGAAGACATCCCTCAACCGTCCTCCTCGATCAGCCTTAAATGGCATCACGAGCAACGATTTTCAAATTCCTTTCGAGTTGTCCTACGAAATCGATGTTTGGGGACGCGTGCGCCGCACCGTTGAGTCTTATCGCGACCAGGCGCAAGCCAGTGCAGCCGACCTGGCCGCCGTGAACCTGTCTATGCATGCTCAATTGGCGCTCGACTACTTCCAGGCCCGCACGCTTGACGCCGAGGAGCAGCTTTTGAATTCGACCGTTACGCAGTATGAACAGGCATTGCAATTGATCCAGAACCGATTTGCAGGAGGGCTTGCTTCGGATCTGGAGGTCGAGCAAGCCAGGACGCAACTTGAGACTACGCGCGCTCAGGCCGTCGACGTCGGAGTCGCTCGCTCCCAGTACGAGCACGCCGTAGCGGTCCTCGTCGGCAAGCCTCCCGCATCGTTCAGTCTCCCTCCTCTTCCTCTCACCATGCCTCCTCCGCCGATCCCTGTGGGCTTGCCCTCGGAGTTGCTCGAACGGCGGCCTGACATCGCAGTCTGCGGAACGCCAAATGGCCGCCGCAAACGCGCAGATCGGAGTGGCCAAAGCCGCCTACTATCCCAATATCAGCTTGGGGGCGACTGGAGGATTTGAGAGTAGCGCCATCACCACATTGCTATCCGGCCCCAGTGTTTTGTGGTCGGCCGGTCCATCTGCTCTGTTCACGGTCTTCGACGTGGGGCGGCGCCGTGCTGCCTCAGACCAGGCCATCGCTGCCTACGATCAAGCCGTCGCCAACTATCGTCAAACCGCGCTGACCGGCTTTCAACAGGTTGAAGACAACGTCGCGGCGCTTCGCATTCTGGAGCACGAAGCTCAGGTGCAGAACACAGCCGTCGCCGCAGCCGAAAAATATCTCGCACTAGCCAACACTCGCTATACAGGTGGCGTAACCAGCTACCTTGAAGTCACAACCGCCCAGAGCGCGGCTCTCTCCGACGAAGTCACCGCGGTCAATATTCTCGGCCGCCGCATGGTAGATGCTGTCACGCTAGTCCAGGCCCTCGGTGGTGGCTGGAGCAGCTCCGAACTACCTCAGCGCCCCGAATGCTGCGGCAAGTTGACCGGCAAATAAGGTTATGCTGGGACGGAATGAGCGTCGCCGTGGGATGTTGTGAGCGTCCCAAAATAACAGGGACCATTCCAGCCACGCTCTCCGATTTCAAGATCGACCCGCCGTCCCTCTTAACCTTGCCCGTAAAGAACGAAATACCCGTCCGCGTGGAAATGACCTGGCAAAAGCAGAAATGACAAGCGGCGGCCAGGCGGCAACGCGCCAAAGCTGAATTCACGAATTCCTACCCACTAACTGGATTGAAATCGTTCCTTTGTGAGGGCACTTGCCGCAGTTCCGCCCGAGGACGCAAACAGCACATTCGTTCCTCGCGGAATTGTGATGCTGGTATGGTGGTTGCATTGGAGCTGGGATGATGATTGCAAGCTGGAGCAGTGAACACGCAACGTTTGCCGGGAAAAGACTGCCAGAGAGACTGCGTGGTTTTTTTGGTCGTTTCCAGGCGGAGTACATAATGAGGATTGCCATCGCCGCGGTTGTTGCGATTGTCGGCTCCGTATCCACTATCACCGCGGAACGGAAGCAAAGTGCTGCCCTGACACGAACCGCCGTTGGCACGGCTGCGAGGCCCTGCAACAGCAATCCTGCGGGCTCGAAGCGGAAGAAGGGAACAACCAGGAACAGAAACCAAAAGTCAGGCGATGAAAGCGAAAATTACGCAAGTACCTGTCTGGAAGTGCATTCCACCGCGCTTGATGTTCAAGAGTATCTGCAGGCACAAGGGCGAGAAGAGAAGTGGAACTTGGGAAATGAACATGTGGCCGAGGATGCCTGGACGTTTTCGCGGAAGCTGGAGCGGGACGAACTCTTGCACTTTACAAAACAAGATGCAAATGCCCAGCCGGTGAACTGGAAATCTGGAGCGGCTTTCGTTCAGGTCAGCACACTGAATCTCGATGGTGGATTTGTTCGCGTGCAAATTTCAGCCTGGTTCGAAGGATATGGTCAAAGCGTGGATCGATTTGCTCCGCCCAAAGACTCCTGGCCTCTCGGATCAAATTTCACACTTGAAGGTCAACTGATTTCCATCCTGGGTAAACATTTCAAAAACGGGTCCTGAAGAATTGCTTCGCTCGTTTCAAGGCAAACCGCCTCGCGTGGTTCTCTCACCTCGTTAGTCGAATCGAGATATGGCGCCGGCTCTTCGGGCAAATTCGTGTCTCCCCTCGATCGCTTGAAGTGCTCTCTTTCCTGAATAGACACTAAATCATGGAACGGAGAAATCGGTTCTGCTTTCCGTGGTATTTTGTTTTCATCCAGCCAACAGGCAAAAGCCACACAGCCTTCTGACGGAGGAAGCCTTGGTTGACTTCGGACGGGTAGGGAGGGGTGTCTCACAGATTTGTGGCCCGAGCCGAATTCCCTGGTTTTTCATTCTTCTGTTCGCCGTGCTGTCGGCGCCCGGCCTCGCCCACGCGCAGATATCTCCGGGCCCGCTTTCGAGAGCTCACCAGTCGCTAAGCGGAACCACGCAGTGCACAAGCTGCCACCAATTTGGCGCCAGCACTCCAACCTTTAAGTGTCTCGATTGTCATAAGGAAGTAGCGCAACGGCTCAGCCAAAATCACGGTTACCATGCACGCCTCGGCATGGCGAATCCCCAGAGTAAGGACTGCGTGCGTTGCCACCTGGATCACAATGGGGAAGACTTCAGCTTGATTCACTGGGAGCCCTCGCAGAAGCAATTCGACCACCGTCTAACCGGATATAACCTGGAGGGCAAACACGCGGGTCTGGCCTGCGAAAAATGCCACATCCCGTCGAAGATGGTTCCCAGCGAGCGCGAGCTCATCAAGTTCAAGGATCTCTCCAAATCCTTTTTTGGTTTGTCTCCGAACTGTTTAACGTGCCACACCGATCCCCACAAAGGGCAACTCGGCAACGATTGTCAGCGTTGCCACAACGTATTCGATTGGAAGCAAGCCTCGCAATTCGATCATTCGAAAACGCGCTACCCGTTGACTGGCTTGCATATCAAGGTCGCTTGCGAGAAATGCCACAAGCCGGACCAGCCGGGCGGGCCCGCTCGCTACAAGGACATGAAGTTTGACTCGTGCACCGCCTGCCATCTCGATCCGCACAAGGGCTCGTTCAAGCAGCGCTGCGAAACATGCCACACAACCGCCAGTTGGAAGAAACTCTTGCCGGCCTTTGAATTCGACCATTCCAAGACGAAGTACCCTCTTCTCGGAATGCATATCCAGGTCAGCTGCTCCGCATGCCACCTGAATGGCGACTTCAAAAAGCCCCTGGCGTTCGCCGAGTGCGTGGACTGCCACAAGCCCGATCCGCACAAGGGCCAGTTTGCGGCGCGTCCGAAAAAAGGTGAATGCGCGGAATGCCACACCTTAGACGGCTGGAAGCCATCCCTCTTTGGCGTCAACGAACACGCCACGTCTCAATATCCTCTGCAAGGCAAGCACATTACCGTCGAGTGCGCCAAGTGCCACATTCCGGCAGGCAAGGATACGGTGTACAAAGTGAAATTCGCCGCCTGTTTGGATTGCCACAAAGATGCGCACGATGGGCAATTTGCCTCCGCTCCCTATCAAAACCGCTGCGAGAGTTGCCATACCGTCCTGGATTTTCACCGCTCCTCTTTTACGATCGCGGATCACCGCAAAACCCATTTCGCACTCGCGGGCGCGCACGTGGCCGTGCCTTGCAACGAGTGCCACAAAATAGGAACCGGCGGCCGCACGGACAAAATCATACCCTTCCAGTTTAAGGGCCAAACTTGTACCGCGTGTCACCTGGATCCGCACCATGGCGAATTCAACGACCGCATGGCCCGCCGCCGCGCGAATGGCACCCCGCTTGGCTGCGAAGCGTGCCACGACGTGAAGTCATGGACGAATGTAAACAGTTTCGATCATTCGAAAACAAAGTTCCCGCTCTTGGGCGCTCATCGCGCCGTAGCCTGCGGCGCATGCCACAAAGCCCTGTCTGGCTCCAGTCAGATCCAGTTCAAAGGAACGTCGCAAATCTGCGAGGACTGCCACACGGACGTTCATGGAGCTCAGTTTGTGAAAGACGGCAAAACTCGCTGCGCCGGCTGCCACAACGTTCAGCGCTGGGTTCCTTCCACCTTCGATCACAACACCCGGACCCACTTTGCTCTTACCGGCGGACATGCAAATGTTGCTTGTGACAAATGTCATCGGGAAACGAAAATTCTCGATGGCAAAGCCGTTCTGTTTTATAAGCCGACGCCGATTAAATGCGCCGATTGCCATGGCACGGAGATAAAGCCGGCCCATCCCGCGTCTTCTGATTAGGCTGTCAAAGAGCAAATCTCACTCTAGGGAAGCAGGGCCATTTCGCAACGGTATTTCTATCTTCGGCGAGCTCCGGCAATGCGGCGCAAACTAGTTAACTTGGCCTCCGACATGCCCCAATACTGGTCTTGCGGACAGTTGTTTCAATACTCCTAGCTGAGCAAAATCTATCTAAGTCCAGCCGTTGCAACCTCATCTGACGGAGATGAGCTGGAGCGCTTACGTTCAGAGTGGCCAGGATCCTGTGTTGGATGCTGCTGATTTTCTGGCAGTTAACCGGGGGTACCACTTCGGCTGCTCAGCGAGAAACCACAAGGAGTCCGCACGGTCCCCTTGCCATACCCTGCGAGAATTGCCACACCGCTGCGAACTGGAAGCCCATCCGCGCCGTACCCGAATTCGACCACAACAAAACCAAGTATCCGCTCCGCGGTTTGCATGAGAAGGTGCCTTGCTCGCAGTGCCATGCCAAGCCGGTATTCACCGATGTAGGTAAGACCTGCCAGGATTGCCACGCTGATATTCACCAGCGAAAGATGGGTTCGAATTGCGCGCAATGCCACACCGTCCAGGGTTGGCAAGTTTCCGTAAAGCAGATCAACGATCACCAGAATCGCTTCCCGCTTTTTGGCGCTCATTCCGCTGTGCAATGCGAGGATTGCCACAAGAGTGCGGCGGTTGGCCAGTTCCAAGGTCTTTCCACCGCCTGTGCCTCCTGCCACTTGACGGATTATCAGAAAACGACGAACCCTAACCACGTCAGCGCACAGTTCGCCACGACTTGCGATTCCTGCCACTCGTTCGATAGCTGGCTAGGCGCAAAGTTCGACCATAACGCCACGGGGTTCCCGCTCACCAACGGTCACGCCAACGTGGCTTGCGCGTCCTGCCACATCAACAACAACTACAACCTTCAGATTGCGCCGACGGATTGCGGAAATTCGCAATGCCACCTGACCACCTGGCAGCAAACGAATAATCCCACGCACTCCTCGGCCGGCCCGGCGTTTGCCATTGCGAACTGTTCCAATTGCCACACCACGGTTGGTTGGGACGCCGCGAACTTTAATCATGCTTCCACAGGATTTTTGCTCACCAACGGCCACGCCAATGTCCCTTGCGCATCCTGCCATATCAACAACAACTACAACTTGACGATTGGCCCCACGGATTGCGGAAACTCGCAGTGCCATCTGACCACCTGGCAGCAAACCAATAATCCAACCCACTCCACCTCAGGACCGGCCTTTGCCGCCGCGAATTGCTCCACTTGCCATACCACCCAAGGCTGGGATGCTGCTTCCTTTGACCACAGCATAACGGGCTTCACGCTCACTGGGACGCATGCGTCTCCCAATCCCACGCCCTGCCTGTCCTGCCATGTCAACAACAACTACACGCTGAACTCGACGGACTGCATGGGCTGCCATCAGGCGGCATGGAACAGCACGCCCACCTTTGGCGGGAGCGTTCCGAATCACATCACCGCTGGTTTTCCCACCACGGCTTCTGCTTGCGCGACTTGCCATCCCATCACGAAATGGTCCGACGGCACGTTCGATCACAACGCATTCGGCTTTCCCCTGACGAACTCCCACGCCCTGGTCGCCAACGGCGGCAAGGTTCCGGGCTGCATTTCCTGCCACATAAACAACAACTACAACTTGACGATCGCCGCCACCGATTGCGGCAATTCCGGATGCCATCTGACAACCTGGCAGCAAACCAATAATCCCGTGCATCCGTCTGCGGGAGCGCCCTTTGCCGCCGCAAATTGCTCCACGTGCCACAACACCATCACGTGGACGACCGCCATCTTTGACCACAGTGTGACGGGCTGGCCGCTGACGGGGTCGCACCAGCTGGCCCCGGCGGGAAAAGTTGTGGCCTGCACCGACTGCCACGTCAATAACAATTACACTTTCACTTCAGCGAACACCGATTGCTACGGCTGCCATATCACTGCGTGGCAGAGCACGCCTTCGTTTGGCGGAAACGTGCCGAATCACATCACCGCGGGTTTCCCGACTTCCATGTGCTCGTCGTGCCACGACACCATTACCTGGACGGACTCGACCTTCAATCACGCTTCCACGGGCTTCCCGCTCACCAACTCCCACCAATTGGCGCCCGCTGGGCTGGTACCGACCTGCGCGTCGTGCCACGTCAACAATAACTACAGCCTGACGATCGCTCCCACGGACTGCGGAAATTCGCAGTGCCATCTGACAACCTGGCAGACCACGAATAACCCAACGCACTCCTCGGCGGGAGCGCCGTTCGCCGCCGCCAACTGCTCCACGTGCCACAACACCATTACATGGAACACCGCGATCTTTGATCACAGCACGACGGGCTGGCCGCTGACGGGATCACATCAACTTGCGCCAGCCGGAAAAGTTGTGGCCTGCACCGACTGCCATGTCAACAACAATTACACGTTCACCTCCGCGAATACGGATTGCTACGGTTGCCACATCACCGCATGGCAGAGCACGCAAACGCTTGGCGGCAGCGTGCCCAACCACATCACCGCGGGCTTCCCGACTTCACAATGTTCGACATGCCACGACACTCTACTTTGGTCGGATGGCAAGTTTAATCACGCCAGCACGGGCTGGGCTTTGGCCGGCGCCCACGTCACAACGCCCTGCGCGTCGTGCCACATCGGCAATAACTACTCGCTGACCTCAGCCAACACCGATTGTTATGGCTGCCATCTGGCCGCCTGGCAGAGCACCCAAACGTTGGGCGGCAGCGTGCCGAATCACATCGCCGCGATGTACCCGACCACCTGCATAACCTGCCACACCACCTGGACCACCACCAATTGGCTCGGCGCGACGTTTAATCACACCTGGTTCCAGGAGCCTCACCACGGTTCCGTTTGCGCCGACTGCCACATCACTTCGACGAACTATGCGGTATTTTCCTGCATCGTTTGCCACTCGGGACCGCACAGCAACCAGGCACAAACGAATTCGAATCACAACGGCGTCAGCGGTTACTCCTATGGCCCGATGACGTGTGTCCCTTGCCACAAGAATTGATGCCGTAGTTTTATTGCGCTTTCGCGGTGGGGCGGGCGAAAGAGCGCGAACGGAAATAACAGCAGTAGCAGAACAGAAATCTGGGGGAAGCAGCGCAAGTGTTTCGAATAAGCAAGCAAAGAAGGCCGAAAGTCCGGCGCTTTCTCTGGCGCTGTTTTGTCGCGTCCGCCTTGCTCTGCGCAATCTCCGTATCCTGGTCCGTAACACTGTGCGCGCAAGCACCGCAAGCGCGTGACGCCGAGAGAAAACGCTCAGTTTTTCGCGTGAAGTACGCCTCCGACAGCTCTCTGTATCTCGATGCGGGGCGAAACGACGACCTGCAGGAAGGCATGAAGCTTTCCCTCATCAATCCGCCGCCCGATGGCGCCGTTTCCGACGGAGTGCGCTTCCGTGGATACGAACACGTTGCCGAACTTGTCGTCAGTTCCGTGGCGGACTCTTCATCCATATGTGAGATCTTGAGCACCAAGGGCGAGATCAAGGTCGGGCAGTTGGCGTTTCTGACTCCAGATAGCGTGCAGGAACGTCATCAGGCGGAATTTGCAGCCGAAGCTGCCAACTATCCCATCGTCCTGACCTTCACCAATGGGGACCCCTTGGACGAAGAGATTCGCGCAAACGAAGAAAGTAAAGTGATTCAGGAATCTGCCGTTGGAAGCGTCCGCGGCCGGTTTGGTCTGGATTACGGCGGCACTCAGGAAGCCGGCGGACTGAATTCCAAGCAAGTGGGGATGGTCATCCAGGCCGATATTTCCCACATCGGCGGAACCTACTGGAACTTCAGGGGCAATTGGCGCGGCGATTTGAACATCAGCAGTTCCGGAGCCACCAGCACGACGAACAACACGCTTACCGATCTCATCAATCGCACTTATCAAATTGGATTCATCTACGACAGCCCGTACTCACCGGTCACCATGGGTATCGGAAGGCTCTATCTGCCCTGGGCCCCTGGCCTGAGCACCATTGACGGCGGCTATTTAGGTCGAAAAGTGACGCGCATTGCCACCATTGGTTTCTTTGGCGGTTCCACTCCCGATCCGTCCTCCTGGAGCTACAATCCCGATCAGCGCATCGCCGGAACATTCATGAATATCACCACCGGCGACTTCCAGCGCACCCGTATCTCCAGCACCGCGGGAATTGCCGTCACGAGCATTCAATGGAAAGTGGCTCGGCAATTTGCCTTCTTTGAAAACAATTTTTCCTGGAAGCGTTATATCTCTTTCTACAGTTCATTGCAGGCTGACGCCGCCCGGACTTCTCCTTTGCCCAACGGCGGGAGCAACCCCACAGGCATTTCGCAAAGTTATTCTTCGCTCCACTTTCAGCCGTTCAGCCGTTTGACCTTGGGTGTGAACCACAATTACTTCCGCAACCTTCCAACCTACGATATCCGGCTGCTGGGCACCGGTACGTTGGACAAATATCTCTTTCAGGGCCTTAGCGGCGACGTCCGCGTTGAGGTGATCAAGCAAATCACCCTCTACGCCAGCCTCGGCCGCAGCAAAGCCACCACCGATACCAAGAACTCTCTCAATCAGGCTTTTGGCATCACGTTTAACAATTTCCTGAAGACCGGCCTGCTCGCCGATCTGCACTACTCCAAATTCGACAGCGCTTTTGGCAGCGGAAAATACACTTCGTTCTCGCTCTCGAAGACTCTCACCGACTCCTTGCACCTTCAACTCTTTGGCGGCCATCAGTCCTTTAACTCCAGCCTCTCCAGCAACAATCAATCTAATTTCGTCAATGGCGTGATCGATTGGAATGTCGGCCCGCGATATTTCTTCGAGGGCAATTATGGCTTTTATCGCGGCACCAGCCTGAACTATCAGCAATGGACCACCATTTTCGGCTACCGCTTCGGAGGTTACCGGAAATGAGCAATCGCAGACTTCAGATGTTCTCGCCGGTAAGTCGGACGTCCGCGCGCTGTTTGCAATTCGTTGCCATTCTTTTCATGGAGTTCGCGCTTTTCGCTTCAGGAGCCCGCGCACAAGGACAGACCGCCGTGTTGCCGGGGAGTACGGATTCGACGGCGGCGGCCGCTCCAGCAATGGACGCTTTGTTGCTCGCGCGCAAGTCCGTCGAGAACTTTTTCGAGCAGTCCTCCAACGTCGTTTGCACCGAGACCGTCAACCAGCTCACTATCGGCAAGAACGGCAAGCCTGATTACCGCGAAGAATCCAGATTTGTCTATCAGCTGCAAGCCAGCACCAGCTCCGGTTCCCCCAGGCTCAACGAGTCCCGCGAAACGCGCAAAGCCGCCTTCCGCGATGCCGCGCGCACCCTGCTCATCACCAACGGTTTCGCCAGCATGCTCCTTATCGTCCATCCCAGCTTTGAAGCCAGCTACATTTTTGAGCCCGCGGGGGAAGAGAGCGTTGACGGAAAAACATTCGTAAAAATCAGCTTTAAACCTGTTCCTGGTGGTTCCTCTCCCGCGGCGCTCCAGCTTCGCGGACAGAACTACCCGCTTCCTCTTTCCGGCACTCTCTGGATCGATCCGCAAAATGGCGCCATCACCAAATTAATTGCCGCTGTGGACTCCAGCCTGAGTGACTTGGGTCTTCAGGTAATGCGCAGTGAAATCCACTACGGCACCGTGCAATTCCACGATCCCGAAGAATTTTACTGGATGCCCGTTTCAGCCACCATTGACGTCGAAACGCCGCGCCAGCATTGGCGAAACATCCATCGCTTTACGGCATACAAACGCTTTACTGCCACCATTCATGTCGAAGAAATTGGGGGAAAACCATGAGCGCATCCGCAACCGTCGGCACAGCTATAATGACTCACGAGGACTCCGAAAAGGGTCATCGCCTCCGTTTGTTTCTCGCCTGGATGCTGGCCTTGGCCGTCGTTCTGGTTATTGCCGGCTACGGCATGGACTACTACACGCTTAGCGCCGCTCAGCGCCCTTTCTCTCCCAAGCACCAACTGCTTCGGCCTAGCGGCACCATTGGCATCAAGCTGGGCATGGTGGGCGTCTTGATGTTTTTCCTCATTTATCTATATCCGTTGCGCAAGAAGTGGGGATGGCTCGGGCGCATGGGAAATTCCCGCCACTGGCTCGATTTCCACGTGGTTCTCGGCACCGCTGCGCCACTCATCATCGCCTTTCATTCCTCCTTCAAATTCGGCAACATCGCCGGCATGGCCTTTTACAGCATGTTGATGGTCACGCTCAGCGGTTTTGTCGGCCGCTATCTTTATTCGCATATCCCACGCGGCCTGAGCGCGGCGGAACTTTCCATGAAAGAAATTCGGGAGAAAGAAGAGACCCTACGAAAAGAATTGGCGGAGCAAAAGGCTACCTTCGGTTTTTCCGTGGACGCTCTCGCCGAATTGCCCTCTCCGGCCGAAATGGCGAAGACTCCGTTAATCGCTTCGCTCCTGTCTATGTTTGTGATTGACCTCAAGCGTCCGTTCAAGGCTTCCATGTGGCGCCTGCGCCAAGCCGGTTTTGGCCCCTGGGTCTTTTCCTGCTTCGGCTTGTTCTCCACCCGCGACCAGAAGCTTGAGCGCGCCATCCGCTTGGCGCAAAAACAGGCCGCCCTTTCCCAGAGCATCGCCTTTCTCAGCCGGACCCAGCGAATTTTCCAGCTGTGGCACGTAGTTCATCGTCCCTTTAGTTATGCCTTCGCAATCCTTGCCATTTTGCACATTGGCATCGCCCTTTTCATGGGCTATAGACTTTAAGTCTAGGAAATGGACTTACTCATGAAACGATTCGTCGTATTGATGGGGTTGCTCGCCGCCTGCTGCAATGCTGGCGGCTGCAAGAAGCAGCTAAGCGACAGTGACGCGATCCGCGCCGGCATCGTGGAGCACCTGACTGCCGTCGGCAACCTGAACATCAGCGCCATGGAAATGGATATCCGGAGCGTCTCGATCAACGGGAATCAAGCCCACGCCGAAGTTGAGTTTCGGCCGAAAACCGGAGCCGCGCCCGGTATGGGCATGCAGGTCGCTTACAATTTAGAGAAGCGCGATGACTCTTGGGTCGTCCTGAAAACGCAATCAGCGGGAGGCATGATCCAGCACCCGGATCCAAACCAAAATCCGCATCAGAATCAGAACGTCCATTCCGGCAGCTTGCCGAACTTCAGTGATGTTTTGAATCCTGCTGGCACATCGGCACCGGGCGCGCTGCCGGCGGGTCACCAGCCAGTGGCCTCGCAGCAGTCCGACTCCCAACCGGGCGGACAGGATGTTTCTTCGGCTAGTAAGCCCCGCTGACCTATGGATAACTTAGTCTCCCTTCTCGTCGCTGTCCTCGTCATCGGCTTCTTCGTGCGTAGTTATTTGAAGGGGCAGAAGAAGAGAGAACAGGAAGCGCGCGTCGCGGCCGAAAAAGGAAAGCTCCGTTCCGATGGTCCGCAATCCCAGCATCCCCATATTGATGCAACCTATTGCATCGGTTGCGCCGCTTGCACCATGGTCTGTCCGGAAGGCGATGTTCTCGCTATGTTGGGTGGCAAGGCGGTCATCGTGAACGGATACAAATGCATCGGTCACAGCCTTTGCGCCGATGTTTGTCCAGTCGGCGCGATCACCATGGTGATGGCCAGCCCCAGCATGGGCGCTGACATGGCTCACCTCACGCCTCAAAACGAGACCACCATCAAGAACATGTTCATCGTTGGGGAACTCGGCGGGTTGGCGCTGATCAAGAATGCCGTGAACCAGGGTCGCGACTGCATCGATAACATTTCCAATCGCATCACAGCGCTCGGAGCTCGGCGAGCCATGCCTGAAGTTTTGGATGTTCTGATCGTCGGCGCAGGCCCCGCGGGAATCAGCGCTTCGCTGCGTGCTGCGGAGAAAAAGCTCAATTACATGACGGTCGACGAGGGCGAAATGGGCGGCACCGTCGCGAAGTACCCGCGCCAAAAGCTGGTCATGACCAGCCCAGTCGAATTTCCGATGTACGGTAAGTTCAAGAAAACCGAACTCTCCAAGGAAGAGCTGATCGAATTTTGGAACAAAGTATTGCAGCGCGCGGACTTTAAATTTCGCAAGGGCGAAAAGGTCGAGGACATCAGGAAAGGCGAAGACGGTATCTTTGTGGTCGTAACCACCAAAGCCCAATACCGCGCACACGCCGTTGTCCTTGCCCTCGGCAAGAGCGGCAGTCCACGAAAACTCGGCGTCAAAGGCGAGGAACTTCCGAAGGTCATGTACCGCTTAATCGAGGCGGATCATTACGTGAACAAGAGAATCCTGGTTGTAGGTGGGGGGGACAGCGCTATTGAAGCCGCGATGGGACTTGCGCACCAGGTGGGAAATCAGGTCACGCTTTCCTACCGCAAAGAAGCCTTTAGCCGCATCAAAGAAAGAAATGCACAGCGTATCCAAGAATGTTTGCGTAAAGGAAGGCTCAAGGTGGTATTCAACTCCACTCCCATGGAGTTCAAGCAAGACGCCGTCGTTCTTGATGTCCAGGGCAACTTGCAGCAGCTCCCCAACGACTACGTATGGATCTTTGCCGGCGGCGAACCGCCTACCGCCTTCCTGAAAAAGATTGGTGTTGGCTTCGGAAAGCACGACCTCACCCTCGAAGCCAGCAAGGAAGCTAGACAAGCGGCAATTCAAGAAATTAGCTAGCCGCCTACGAAGCCTAGTTCAGCGAGCAGCAGTGGAAAAGTTGGAAAGGGCTGTTTGGACGACCAAGTTGGACTCAAATGGACCCAAGTCTAAAGAAGAGCAGACGCTCGGTAGTACGCTAATACAGTGACGTGCCAGAAGTTAAATGGCGCGCCCGGGGAGATTCGAACTCCCGACCCTCTGCTTAGAAGGCAGACGCTCTATCCAACTGAGCTACGGGCGCGCTGCCTAAGTTGATTCTAAATCATTTATCGCGGACAGCGATACGGTTTCGGAGGCCTTGACCTTCTACCGAAAGGGCAGACGCTCCATCGTAATCAGCTATGAGCATGCGCGCATGAATCCCGAACGTCTACAAGCACTTGCACCAGAAGTTCGTCTGGTCATTCATCCATCCTCTCGGTGCATTCGGTACAACTTCGTTCGAGGAATCCCGCATGCGCGAAATCCTAGCGTAATCCGCTCGAGAAGTGGTGTCCTGTTGTTTATTCATGAAGCTTTGTGTTTTTGAACCGAATCACGGACCTCACCAAATAGTGCGACGCTACTCCCCATCGGTTCATCCGAGACAGGCATTTCCGGAGAGCGAACCTGCAGCAAACGCTCCGCAAATAGGGTAGAGATTTTGCCCGTTGCGATAGAAGCTCTGGAAAAGCTGGGCCGGATGCCCAGCGCCAGCTGACACGCAGTTAGCTTGGTCCATCCAGACAGCTATCAGGGGACAGAGACGTGCGCCTCGTTTGAATAGACGCTTTCAGTGTTGACGGCGTCAACCGCAGTTACAACGTAATAGTACGTGGTACCGCTTACGACGGCTACATCCGTGTAACTAAGTGAAGTATCCATTACCGCATTTATCTTCGTGTAGGGGCCGCCTGACCTCGTTGCCCGGTAGACGTTGTAGCCGGCGACGGTAGAAGCGCTGGCATTCCAGTTGAGGCTCACCCCAGCGACACCCGGTACCAGAGCTGCTGTCAATGCGGTGGGTGGCTGCGGCGGCGTCACCACGTTCAGCGTCAGAGTGGCGCTAGTCACGCTCTTCTGCGGACTGCTGCTGTCAACCAGATGAACCGAGAAGGAGTAGGTGCCGCTGGCCGTCGGTGTGCCCAGCAAAATTCCAGAGGCACTCAGGTTGATGCCCGGAGGCAATGCACCGCTGGCCAACGTCCAGGTCAGCGGACCGACCCCGCCCTGCTCCAGCAGGATTTGCGTGTACGGCTGGCCCTGGGTGGCGTTCGGAAGCGCGACGTTCGCGGTCCCAAGCAGCACATCCAGCACCACCCAGTCGTCATTCGCCACGTTGTACGCGAGAGTAGTGATCGGAGTCGCGGAGACAAACCCCGCGAACTGTGTGTGTCCAACCGTTGTCAGGCTGCTCAGTGGCAGGACAAAGCCATTCGAGAGCGTTATGTTTCCACTGCTCGCTCCTCGGAAGCCCAGCGCTCCGAAATCTAATCCCACCGCGCGCGTCGCATTTGGCAGGGTAATCACGACCTGATTGACCGGATTGGTATTGCTGGCGTCCACGATGAAATCAGCAGGATAGGGAGTCGCTGAGTAGTACGATGCGGTCGTTAAGTCAACAAACTCGCTAGGGATGGGATTCGAGAAACTGACACGGGAAACGACCAGCGGATTGAAATCCTCGAACGACGTTCCAGTAGGCAGGATTCCGTTGAACCCGATCGAGGTGATGTTGGTAGCTGCCCCACCAAACGCCGTCGGATTTGAAAAAACCGTGGTGCTGGGCTGACCCGCAGCCAAAGTCGTGGGAGTGGTCACTTGCATCGCCGCCAGCGGCGCCGTGCTGTAGTAGATTAGGCCTGCCGGGTTATTGGTTCCTCCCGTGTCCAGAACTGTCCCGTCGTTTAGTAAGACTATGGAGTTAACGTTTTCAATCTCGTCGACTGGCAGACTGCCCGTCAGGGCAAATGTGCCGTTCGTCGTGTTATAGACTTCCGCAGTATTCCTCGTGACATTACCGCCGGTACTCCCATTAGTCACGAGCACGTTGCCGTCGGTCAACACCGCGGCCGCGGGAGCTGCGCCTACAGGAGCGACCATGCTGCCCGTGAGACTAAACGTACCGGCAGTTGGATCGTAGAGTTCCGCTGTGGCCGTTGCAGTGTCATTAGAGAAAGGACTCCCCGGTATGGGTACGAAGGCGACCGTTCCTCCGGCGACCAATACTTTGCCGTTAGGAAGTAAGGACTCCGTTTGAAAGATTCGAGGGGTGCTCATGGACCCGGTTGGCGCAAAAACGCCGCGAGAAGGGTCATAGATTTCCGCTGTGGCGAGAATATTGTTGTTGATGTCAATACCACCAGCAAGGAGAACGGTTCCGTTGGCAAGTAAAGAAGCCGTATGTTGCCCTCTGCCCGAAACCATGTTCCCAGTAACCGCAAATGTTCCGCCGGCCGGATCGTAGAGTTCCGCTGAGTTTACAGCTAAACCAGTCTGGTCATACCCACCGGCAATTAGAACCCTTCCGTCAGCTAGAAGGGTGGCGGTGTGCCCGTCGTGAGCTGCATTCATACTGCCGGTCAGCGTAAAAGCTCCAGTTGCCGGATCGTAAAGCTCTGCGGAGCTTAAGGCCGGGCTTGTTCGGTTATCGCCACCAGCCATCAAGACCTTTCCATTTGGAAGCAGCGTCGCTGTATGAAATTCTCGTGCCACGCTCATGCTCCCAGTGAGTGTGAATTGTCCCGAACTGGGATCGTAGAGCTCTGCGCTAGCGAGAACGGGGTTAAGACCCCCGCCAGTAATAAGAACCTTCCCGTTCCGCAAGAGTGTGGCCGTGCCGAATCTACGCGCCACGGACATATTCCCAGCCTCGCAGAATCCATTGACCGTGAACGGTTGCGAGACCGCTGACGCGCTACCAGCGCTGGCAAGCAGCGTATAGCCGAGTTGGCCGCGATCGATCGAGAGATCGGGGAAGACCGCGTTGCCGTTTCCATTTGTTATGCCCGTCAAAGTTCCGCTGAGCACCGCGCTTGCGCACCGTGGCGCGCCGTTGAAGCTGATGGCCACCGACGCGCCGCTAATCGGCGCGTTATTCGCGTCGGCAACGTGCACGCGAACCGGGCTTCCCCCGAGAATCTGCCCGCCGACGGAGTTCTGCGGCTGGCTCAGGAAAGTGAGATTTGCGGGTACCGCATTTCCAGCAGCAGGAAAAACGTCCATCGTGTAGTACTGCGTTGCAGTTTGGGCCGGAGACGAAGAATCGGTCACGGATTCCGTAAACGTGTAGTGACCGGCCAAAGTAGGCGAGCCGCTCAGCGCACCGCTGGACGAATTGGCCGCGGGCTGTTGAATCGTCAATCCCGGCGGGAAAGCCCCGGTCGCTGCCGAGAAGGTTAACGGCAGCGTTCCGCCAGTCGTACTGATCGCCGCGTTATATGGCACTCCCGTGATGCCACTGGGAAGCGCAGTAGTGGTGATGAACAGCGAGTTCACCGCCATCGTTAAAGTCTGCGTGACAGACTGCGCCGGCGCGGAAGAATCCGTGACCTTCACCGTGAAGGTGAACGATCCCGCCGAACTTGGCGTGCCGCTGAGCACACCCACGCTGCTCAACGCTAGCCCGGGAGGTAGACTTCCGCCCGTCACCGTCGCGGTGTAAGGCGGCGTGCCTCCCGTGACCGGCAATACTTGGCTGTATGCTCTTCCGACGCTCCCAGAAGGCATGGTATTGGAGGTGAACGCCAGCGTGGCAACGGACACGTTGATGGTGAAAGACCTGGTCGCTACGCTGTGGCCGTCTGTCACTTGCGCCGTGAAGGTAAAGGATCCTGCCGTGGTGGGAGTTCCGTACGCGACTCCGTATGTCCCGATGGTGTTGCTCGCGAGGCCCGGAGGCAGCGCACCGGAAACGATGGACCAGGTGATTGGACCCGTCCCGTTCTGTTCGAGCGCCATGGCAACGTAAGGCTGACCGACAAACGCATTGGGAATCGTGGTTGCGGTAATCACGATCGGCGCGATCGGAACCGTATTGTAGTAGAGCTCCGTGCTGGCCAATACGTTGACGCCGTCATCGCCCCCGGTAACCAGGACATTGCCGTTGAACAATCCCGTCGCCCGCAGCAATTCGCGGCCCGTGATCATCGCCCCAGTCAACGTAAACGCTCCCGTCGCCGGCGAATAGATTTCCGACGGCGCGGGCGCGGTCACGCCTGTGACGCTGTTAATGCCGCCCGCCATCAGGACCGTCCCGTCCGGAAGGAGCGTGGCGGTAAACCGGGCACGCGCGATATTCATGCTGCCGGTCAACGTGAACGTATTTGTGCTCGGGTCGAAAATCTCCGCGCTCGCCACCGACAGGCTTTCGTTGCCTGCGTTGAATCCTCCGGCAATCAGGACCGTGCCGTTTGACAAGAGCGTGGCCGTGTGCACGAAGCGGACGCTATTCATGTTTCCAATTAGGGTGAATGCACCGGCGCCCTGATTTGCGCTCGGGTCAAAAATCTCCGCGCTCGCAAGACCGAAGAAATTCACCGCGGCGTCGCGTCCACCGGTAACCAAGACTTTGCCGTTCGGCAGCAGCGTCATCGTGTGGCGGCCGCGTCCCTGATTCATATTGCCCGTGCGTGTAAACAAGCCCGTGGCGGGATCGTAGATTTCCGCCGTATTCAGCGCCACGTTGGTGTTGAACCCGCCGGTAACAAGCACTCGGCCATCCGCCAACAAGACTGCCTCAGCATGAAATCTCGGCTCGCTCATGCTCCCCGTCGGTGTGAATGTTCCCGTGGCTGGGTCATACAGTTCAGCAGAGGCGAGAATGGCGACATTGCTCTCGCCTCCAGCCAGGAGCACCTTGCCGTTCGGCAACGCCACACTGACCTGCAGCACCCTGCCATTCGGATCGGTCAGATTGCCCGTTGGCGATGTCGTTCCGGTTGCAGGGTCGTAGAGTTCGGCGGTGTTCAGAGCATTGCCGTTGTTATCCGTGCCTCCCGCAATCAGCACTTTGCCGTTCCCCAACAGAGCCTGAGCGGGGAACTCGCGCTCGATGGAAAGATTCCCGGAACCGCAGAATCCTTGAACCCTGAACCCGGCTGACACGGCGGAAGCGCTGCCCGCGCTGGCGAGCAGGTTGTACCCGAATCCGCCGCGATCAACGGACAGGTCAGAGAAGCTGGCTTGGCCGTTGGAGCCCGTGACGGCAGATAAGGTCCCGCTGAGGATTGCGCTGGAACATGGCGGCGCGCCATTGAAACTCAGCGCCACCAACGCTCCGGCGATGGGCGCATTACTTGCATCCGCAACGCGCACAGTAATGGGGCTTCCACTCAAGATTTGCCCGCCGATCGAAGGTTGGGGCTGGGTCACAAAAGTAACGCTTGCGGGCGCCGCAGTTCCCGAGAGCGCAATCGTCACGACATAGTTCTGTGTAGCGGTTTGCCTTGGGTTGGAGCTGTCTACGACGGACTCCGAGAAGTCAAAAGTCCCCGCTTGCGTGGGCGTGCCGGCCAGCGCGCCATTCTGCGAAGTTGGCGCTGGCTGCTGAATCAGCAGACCTGGAGGAAACGCCGCCGTAGTCACCGAGAACGACAACGGCAGCGTGCCGCCGCTGGTGCTGATGGTCGCATTGTAGGGTACACCCACGATGCCGTCCGGAAGCACGGTCGTGGTGATGAACAGCGTGTTGACCGCCATGGTGAACGTCTGCGTTGCCGTCTGCTGCGGCGTGGAGGAATCGGTCGCAAGAACCGTGAAGGTGAACGAACCAGCGGCGGACGGCGTCCCTTTCAGGACGCCATTGCTGCTCAGAGAAAGCCCCCCAGGCAGCGTTCCGCCAGTTTGCGTGACCGTGTACGGCTGCGTTCCACCGATAATCGGCAAAGGCTGGCTATAGAATCGGCCGGCACCTGCCGTGGGCATGGTGTTGGAAGTGAACTGCACAGGCACGCCTGTTATGACTAGTGTCAACGTGCCGCTCGTGGTTTGGGCTGGCGTGCTGCTATCCGTGATCTGGACCGGGATATTGAACGTTCCGGCTTGCGTCGGAGTGCCCGTCAAAATTCCGTTCGCCGAAAGGCTGAGGCCAGGCGGCGGAGTCGTGGTCGACCACGTAATGACACCGACGGCTCCATGCTCGAGCAGGACCTGCGTGTACAGCTGATTCTGTATTCCCACCGGCAAAACTGTGGGAGTCGTAATCACGATGCCCGGAGCTAATGTAGGCGGATAAAAGATCTCCGAATTGGGGACGGTAACGCCGGAGGAGTTGACCCCGCTGGCAAGCAGCACGGTGCCATCTGGCGCGACGGCCTGGCGCAAGCCAGTCTGCACCATGGTGAACGGCGAAGTGGCACTAAACGTCCCGCTCGCAGGGTTGTAGATATCAGCGCTTGCGCCCGCGGGCAACGCGGCCGTACCGCTGATGAAAATGGTGCCATCGTCAAGCAGCATCGCAAAGTATTGCCCACGAGGCACAGACATGCTTCCGGTCGCTGAGAACACCCCCGCAACGGGATCGTATAGTTCCGCGCTTGCAGTGAGTGCCGTGGACCCTTCGCCAGGAACCAGCCCGCCTGCTACGAGAACTTTGCCGTTGTAGAGCAGAGCAGAGGCGTGATTCCCACGCGCCGTGCCCATGCTGCCGGTCAGAGTAAAGGTATCCGCCACCGGATCATACACTTCGGCGGACGCGAGTGGATTTCCATTGGTATCGAATCCTCCGCTAATCAGCACTCGCCCATTAGTTAGCAGGTCCGCATGATGGATCTGCCGCACGGAGTTCATTGCGTGAGTAGAAGCAGTGAACGTGCCGGCGACCGGATCAAAGATTTCCGCGCTCGCTAGTGACGCGCCCGTGGCGTCATTTCCGCCGGCAAGCAACACTTTTCCATTGGCAAGCAATGTCGAGGTGTGCTCGGCACGCGAGCTGATCATCGGTGCGGTCAGCAGGGTAAACGTATTGGATGTCGGGTTGAAAATCTCGGCGGTTTGCAGCGCGATATTTGCGTCGTTGAACCCGCCCGCGACGAGGACTGTCCCATTGGGGAGCAGTGTCAACGTGTGGTCCGCTCGCGCCACATTCATCGGGCTGATCGTGGTAAAGGTATGCGCGACTGGATCGTAGAGTTCCGCACTTGCCAGAGCCCCTGTAGCATTCCCATTCGCCGCTCCTCCGGTTAGCAAAATCTTTCCGTTGGGAAGAGCTATGACGATGTGATTGCGCCGGGCCGTGTTCATGCTCCCGGTGTCGCAGTAGCCCGTGACGTTGAACGGACTGGAAACCCCGGAAACACCCAGGACCGTCGCCTTCAGCGCGTACCCGTTCTGTCCGCGATCCACGGTGAGATTTGAGAAAGTAGCTACACCAGCTTCGTTGGTAGTGGCTGTAAGGGTTCCTCCCAATATCGCGGCCGCGCAAGGCGGTGTACCGTTGAAGCTCATCGCCACGGAAACGCTTGGAATCACCGCTTCAGAGTTGTCTGTTACCGTGACTTGGACGGGGCTGCCCGATAGCGCTTGCCCGCCAACCGAGTTTGCCGGCTGTGTTGTGAACGTTACATTTCCTACGGTCGGAATTGCCGAAACTATGTTGATGCTATAGCTCTGTGTAAACACTTGTTGCGGGTTCGAACTGTCCGTAGCCTGTACCGTGAAATTCGAAGTCCCCGTTGCCGTGGGCGTGCCCGTAATCGTTCCACCCTTGAACACCAGCCCAGCGGGCACTGCGCCCGAGGTAAGCGAAACTGTCACGGGACTAAGTCCGCCGGTAGGGAGGATTGTCTGGCTGTAAAATGTCCCTTGCGTTCCGCCGGGCAGCGACAAGGGCGTCAGCGTCAAAGGCGAAGCAACGTGAACCGTGAAACTTTGCGTGGTGCTGTGTTGCGGGAATTGCGTTCCGATGGCCGTATCTTTGACTTGGATGCTGAACGTAAAAGTTCCCACCGCGGTCAGTGTGCCGCTGATTGCGCCTGTCGCTGTATTCAAGAGGAGGCTGTTTGGCAACGTTCCCGACGAAACGCTCCACGTGTCGGCGCCGGGGTTTCCTCCCTGCGCGACGACCTTCGCGTTAAAGGAATTGCCAACTATGCCATCGGGTAGCGTCGCCGTCGTGACTGTGAGCGGCGGCACGGTGACCGGTGGAAAAACTACCGTGCCTGGATTCGACAAAACAGTTTGCGTGTTCACTGCTTGCGGGACGGTTACGGGAATGATCGCGGCGAGTGGGTTAAACGGCGTCAACGCAGGCGTGGGATTCACCACTCGAACCGTGATGTAAGCTTTTTCGCCTGGCGCCAGGGTGACCGACGCCTCATTCGGTGTTGCGTTGGTCACGTCCGGATTCCCCAGCTGCGGGTCGCTTGCCGTAAACAATTTTGGATTCGTGATGTTGGCTACCGTTATCCAATGGGTTTGCTTTACGATCTTGCAATTACTGGCGGTAGGCGTCTGGTAGAGCTTGTTAAGGATGAGCTGCAGGAGGACGCCGCCGGGCGGAGTGAACGTCGTCGCGACTTTTACCGTGTACGTCGCGGTGGTGTTGCCGTCGTTGGTCATCGGGTAGATGACATCCTGAATCGAGCCGTTGGTGACGTCCGGATTGGTAACGTCCGGATTGGTGATATCCGGGTTGGTGACGTCGGGATTTGTAATGGTCGTGTTCGTGACATCGGGGTTCGTCGCGCTGACGTTGGTGACGTCGGGATTGGTGACATCCGGATTGGTGATGTCCGGATTCGTGATGGTGGTGTTGGTGACGTCCGGG
Source organism: uncultured Acidobacteriota bacterium (assembly GCA_963729455.1). Taxonomy (GTDB): domain Bacteria; phylum Acidobacteriota; class Terriglobia; order Acidiferrales; family UBA7541; genus Acidiferrum. The sequence continues at coordinate 226,903 of CAVSNX010000008.1, read as the reverse complement.
TTGGTGACGTCGGGGTTCGTGATGTCGGGATTGGTTACTTCGAAATTGGTGACGTCCGGATTGCCGGCCCCCGAATTGGTGACGTCCGGATTCGTGATGTCGGGATTGGTGACGTCTGGGTTAAGGATTGCGGATGAATTGAGCCCGTTCGTGACCACAGATCCACCGATCGCGCTGATCTGCACAACATTGACGGTTACCGTGGCATGCGCGTTGGTCGAGGTCACGAAGACGCTGCGCGACACCGACGAAAACGCCGGGATCGTTACGTCCAGCGTTGTCAACTGCGAGAACTGTAGAAATGAGGCTGATCCTCCGGTTGGTTGATTCGCGATGGTGAATCGGACATTGATCGGCTGGTTTGTTACATTCTGAGCTTCGACGGCGAAGGCGCGCTGGAACGGCACCGTCTGCCCATTGAACGTGGTTGTACCCAGTGGTTTCGCATTTCCAGGAGCACCCACAACAAGCCCGCCCGTTATTTGCGCCGTATAAATGTTCTGATTGCGCATCCCTTCCTGCCCCGTTTTGCAACTAACGGTCTTGCCTGGCTGGAAAATGCTAGGTGTATTCGGGGACACCGCAGGTGTGTAATTCGCCCAATTGCCGTCCGTGGCGGCACGACGTCGCGGTTATCCGTCCATGTTGCGTGGAATAACGGATTCACGCTTGGCATAAAGTTATATGCCCAAGAGTTTCCGCGAGGAACAAACTGTGGCGAGGGAACGACGTCAATGTAATCGCCAAGGAAGGGCTCTTGGCCCTGTGCGAACAGCGGCAGGTTCGGAACGTTAAACTTGAACTGCTCGATATCCGGAACGCCCGGATTGACGCAGCACCCGTAGGCGTACTGCGACACGGACACCGACGGCCCCAGCGCAAGCGTTGGAAAGATTCCGAGCTCCAGTACTCGCAGATCAATCGTGTGGCGCCGCAGCGTCAACCCAGCATCATCAATGTATTTAGTGAACACCAGGCCGGTCTCAGCCGGCGTTAGCGCCAGTTCGCCTTCCGGCTGCAGGATCTCTGCGTAACCCGTGGGGCTTGTCGAACTCGGTGTGTAGAATCCTGCGTAGTGATCCAATCGAAGATCGTAGTAGAGAAGCGTGAGTCTCCCGTTGGCAAAAGTAATCGCCGGCATGATTTGGTGCCCGCGTCCCGTGGGATCGCTCTGCGTGTTCTGCGGCGGGTTGTCGACCATAAAGGCCGGCGTCCAGTGCTTGCCATCGATCGAGCCCGCGGCCACGATTCGGGCGTCCCCACTGGAGGTCAGACCGCGCGCCGAAAACGCCACATACACGAATCCGAAAAAATCCGTCGTGATGGATGGATAAGCGTTGGTGCGGAACGAAGTGCCCGTTGTCCCTTGGTCGAAAGGCTGAAACGTGGAAATCCGCACCGGAGCGCTGAAGCTCCTTCCCGCGTTCGTCGACTCCGCCACCATAATCGCGTCGGGTATCCCCGTGGAGGCGAACTGCCGCCACGCGACATACACGTTTCCATTGTTCGGGTTGACGGCGATGGCGCTCCCCTGGCTTGTCGTGGTTCCCGCATTGATCTGCACCGGCGCGCTCCAGGTCACGCCGCAGTCCGTCGAGCGGGTGAACATCAGGTGCGTTGGCGTCGCATTGTCTTTTGTCGCGGCCAGAAAATCGGTGTACGCGATGTACACATTCCCGGTTGGGAAGGATTGATGGACCGAAAGCGTACCGCCACTCGCTCCAGTCCCCGGCTCGTTCGCGGTGAACGAACAGGTGGATGCGCCCGCTCGCGGAATGTCCACGGCCATCGCCGGCTTGTCCAGGAACTGCGCGCTGTTCCCCGTCGCTACAATGTGCGTATCAATGTACGTGATGGGATCGATGTTCTCGTTGTTGTTCAGGTCGTTGTAGCGCGCCACAAAGATGGAACTGAGGGAACTTGCCGTGGTCGGACTCGTCGCGCGGTCAAACGCCAGGCCCGCGTAATAGAACATGCCGTTCGTGCCCGCTCGCACCACCGGGTCAGACGCGGCCTGGTACATCCCTCCCAGCGCCCCATTGTCCTTGCATTGCGGGATGCTTTGCTGCACGCAGCCCGGCAGCAGCGTGCTTTGCCAGGTCAGTCCACCGTTGAAGGACTTGAACAATCCAAGCCAGGAGTCGCCGGTTTCCGCCCCGCCACTGAGTACCAGCTCCAGATCGACGGTCCGATAGTCGTTGGCCCCCGCCAGAATGTGCATGGGGTTGCGCGTCGAGACCGCCATGGATGGCTCGTTCTGCCGCTGCAGGAAGGGATCACCCGTCGGCCACGTCGTGCCCGAAACCATATTGACGTTATTTCCAGCGACCTGCGCCGTCGCCGCCGGTGACAGCAAAAGCGCGCCAGACAACACCGGGACAAGGATGGAACACAGACTTCCCGCAGACATTCTCATGGCCGAGCTCCTAGAGGAGTAGAGTCGCTCAGCACTTCGGGCGGCTAACCATCTTCACAAGAGCGAGCAAGTGTGCAGACGGCGAATCGATTTCGAGCGGAAGCCAAACAAAATGGAGGGGACTTGCCACGTCTCGAGCAACCGATGCCGAAGTCTCTTGCGAACGCGCCCGAAAGTCAAGCTGCAGTTTGCTTGGGCCCCCGTACAACCACGGCCACACGGCTGACCCGCGTTTCTCGCTGCAACACAAGTTACTTAAAAGATTATATAACTATAATATTCTGAAACGTTTGGACTTGGCCGAACTAATGCCGCGCCAGCCGCCGCTGCGCATCCGCTACCAGCGCATCCCCCGCGCCTTTTTCTTTGATAGTCAAAAACGACTGGTAAGACTCGGCCGCTCCTGGGCTGTTCAATCCCTCGCGCGCACGCCCTTGATAGTAATAAACCGCGGGCAGCAGGTGATAGCTGGGAATGTCGTCGAGAAACACCGAAGTGACCTCGCCGCGCCGCTTCAGACACACGTCGAATTCCGAGGAAGCTTCGATGTACGCGCCGGCATCGAGATAGGCGCGGCCCATATCAAAATGGCCCAGCCAGCTATCGGCAAGCCTTTGTGCTTCTTGAAAGCTGTTTAGTGCGTCTCGTGCGTTGCCCTTCTTGAGCTGCGCTTCGCCCGCGATTAATTTCGCGTAAATCTGTGGCTCGGTTTCCAGCCTCTGCGAAAGCGGCGCCACCAGCGCCAGGGCCTTCGCTTCCTGGCCTGCCGCAACATAGACCTGCGCCGCGCGATATAAAACTCCTGCCTCGGTGCTGCTCGAAGATGCTTTGCCTGCCGAAGCTACGGCCTCTTTCATCTTCCCCAGCTCAACTTGCGTCTGCGCGAGTGTCGCCGTTCGGTCCGCCAGCGATTCCGCGTCCTTCCCCGCAACGTCCCCCTCGATCACTTTCTTCAAAATACTTTCCCCGTCCGCCAGCCTTCCCTCATACAACGCTAGGTCCGCCAGTCCGGTGCCCGCAATGGAAGCGCCATACGCGCTCACCCCTTGGAGCTTCACGTATTCCTGGCGCGCCTCTTCGTTATGCCCCAGCCCCAGCTCTGCCAGCGCCGCCGTCCGCAGCACGTGCTCAAATTTGGGATTCTCGCTGAGGATTGCCTGCGCTTCCTTCGCCGCGGTATCAAAGTCTCCGGCATACAGCGCGTACATGGCAAAGTTGTTCCGCTGCAGAACACTGCGAGGCGTGATCTTCAACGCCCGCTTCTGCTCCTCGAGCGCTTTGCTCATGTTCCGGTTGTAAAAATACGCAAGCGCCAGATTCGCGTGCCCCGCAGTATCGGCGGGATACTGGCTCACCAGGGCAGTCAACTCCTCGATTGCCTTTTGCTGCTTCCGCATGATTAGGTAGTAGCCGCTCCGGGTGCGATACTTCTCCCGGTCGGTCATGCGATCGATGTGCGCCAGCGCCAGTCCATAATACTTTTCGGCTTCCTGCCGCTTCCTATGATTCGCCATCATCGCGGCAATGCCCGCATAGGCGCGGCCGAGATTGGGATCTAGCTGCACGGCTTGCTGGTACGCGTTTATGGCCTCCTCCCACTTGCCGGCTTGCTGAAAATCCTGCCCTACCGCATACGCGTGCGCCGCCTCAAGCGACCCCGCCGTGAACGTCTCCGCCGCCGCTTGTTGCGCCGACTCCGGCGTGGTATCCCCCAGCCCCTTGCGGAGACTCTCCGCGAGTTTCCCAGCGGCCGCCAGAACATCCTGTTTACTGGCGGCGTCCCTCTGTTCCTTCAAAATGGACTTGCCCGTCGCCGGATCCAGCGTGGTCACATAAACCTTGTACCCGCTTCCTTCCTGCGTAATCGATCCCGTCACAACCTCGTTGACCCCTTCGCGCACCGCTACCAGTTGCGCCAGCGCCGCGTCCATGTGCGTCGCCCCAGGCTGCATCTTCGCCGCCACCTTTTTCGCTTGCCCGCGATTAAACGACGAGATAAACGGCGCGCCTTCCAGCGCGATGCCCAGCATTGGCTCCAGTGTTCCGTCAAACACTGCGTCACCGGTCTTGTTGTCAAAGTCCGCGATCAGCAAACTGACCGGTGGATGCGCCGCCACAGGCTGTGGGCCAATCTTTGTGCGCAGCAAAAATCCCGCCACCAGCACCACCGCGACAATCCCCGCGCCTACCCATTTTGCATACGCAGGCAATCCCCCATGCTGCCGGATGTCAACCCGCGTTCCGGCCGCCGGCCCTTGCCACGCTTCAATCTGATGCAGCATCTCTGCGGCGCTGGCAAATCTCTTCTCCGGATCGATCTCCAGGCATCTGCGCACAATCTCGCAAAGCGGTTGCGGAATCGTCTTGTCCAATTCCCCCAGTGGCCGTGCCGGCTCGCTCGTCCTCTTCCACAGCTTTCCCATCGTGGTGTCGGCTTCGAACGGCGCCTTGCCACTCAGCAGTTCGTAAAAAATGATCCCCACCGTGAAGAGATCCGACCGCGCATCCAGCGGAATTCCCTTGGCCTGCTCCGGCGACATGTAGTCCGGCGTCCCGATCAACGCTCCCGTTTGCGTCATCCCGGGCGTCATCACCGATCGGGCAATTCCAAAGTCCATCACGTACGCACGGCCGGTCCTGTCCAACATGATGTTCTGCGGCTTCAGGTCCCGATGAATCACTCCTTCCGCGTGCGCCGCTTCCAGCGCCCGGCACACTTGCGAAATAATGTTGGCCGCTTCCTTCGGCTCCAGCTTCTTCTTGCGGCGAAGAATACTCTGCAAATCCTCGCCTTCGATGTACTCCATCGTGATGAACTTGATCCCGTCCGCCTGGCCCAAATCAAAAATGCGGATCACATTCTTGTGCGTAATCTGTCGCGCGAGAATCAGCTCCTGCTTGAATCGCTTCAGGATTTCAGGATTCGCCGCCATGTCCGCGCGAATAATTTTCAGCGCAACCTGCCGCTCCAGCTCGCGGTCATACGCTTGGTACACCGCTCCCATGCCGCCTTGCCCAAGCAAACGGACAATTTCGTACCGGCCGCCGAGCACCGTCCCGGCACTCAACTGCTCGATCTTGGTTGGAGAAACAACCACGTCTCCGGCGGGCACCGACCAGCCCGCTACGCCGGTCGCCAGTGTCTGGTCATTCAGCGGAAGGGGCGTCGCGCACTTCACGCACTGGACCGATGTCTCCGCATTTTCGTAGTTGCACTGTGGACAAACCATCGATGTCACGCCCTGGGCGCGTGAACGCGTTCATTATGTAGCCTTTACCGGGAAAATCAAGCATGCCAGGCCCTGTTGTGTGCCCCGCCAGTCCCCCGGAACCGCACCTGTATCCTATTACTACGGTTAATAGGGCCGTTCGGCTTGGCAAATTAGCTGAGAAAAAATTTCCCCTTGAAGTACTCTTGCCAACCCACCGCTTCCCATGTATCCTTTTTGCATGTTCGCTGACCACCAGAAGAACGCTCAGTTCTGCATCTGTTGTCTCTGCTGTATGTGTGTGTCTTCTGGCGCGGGGAGGCTGAGCATCTAGAGTTTCAATCTTAGCCTCAAGAGTTTTTCAGCCCACCGCCAGAAATAACTTGGCAGGTGGGTTTTTTATTTCTGGAACAAACGAGTTTCGAAGCCAAGAAGCAAACTGAAAGAAAAAAGGAGAAAGCTAATGTCCGAGTATAAACACCCCGAAGTTCTGGTTTCAACCGACTGGGCCGCTCACAATCTCAATTCTCCCAATCTCCGCTTTGTCGAAGTCGACGTGGACACCACCGCCTACGATCAGGGCCACATCCCCGGCGCTGTCGCCTGGAACTGGCAAACCCAGCTCCAGGACAACATCCGCCGCGATCTCATTGACAAGTCCACCCTCGAAAAGCTTCTCAGCGCCTCCGGCATTTCCAACGATACCAACATCCTTCTTTACGGCGACAACAACAACTGGTTCGCCGCCTACGCCCTCTGGCAATTGAAGCTCTACGGCCACAAGGACGTCCGCCTCATCAACGGCGGCCGCAAAAAGTGGCTCGAAGAAAAGCGCGCGCTAACTAAGGATCCCGCGAAGGTCACTCCAACCGCTTACCACGTCTCCGGCACCGACGACTCCCTCCGCGCTCGCAAGGAAGAAGTCTTTGCCATCGTCGACGGTCGCAAACCCGGTCAACTCGTTGACGTTCGCTCCGTGGACGAATTCACCGGCAAAATCATCGCTCCTCCAGGCATGAGCGAAACTGCCCAGCGCGCCGGACACATTCCACAAGCCGCCAATATTCCTTGGGCCCAAGCCGCCAACGAAGACGGCACCTTCAAGTCCTACGACGACTTGAAAAAACTCTACGAATCCAAGGGCATCAACGGCAAGGACGAAGTCATCGCCTACTGCCGCATCGGCGAGCGCAGCTCGCACACCTGGTTCGTGCTCAAGTATTTGCTCGGCTTCAACCAGGTCCGCAACTACGACGGCTCCTGGACCGAGTGGGGCAATCTAATCGGCGCCCCCATAGTCAACGAAACCCGCGCCGCCCGCCCCGAGCTGGCCGTAGCCGCCCGTTGAGCCAGCAATTGTAGTGGCGGGTCTTCAGACCCCTCAGCTGTTCCGATTGTCCTAAGTTTGCGGTAGCAGTGCAGAGCAGGAAACTGGACGGGAGAAGCTACACTCTCTCCGAGCTTCACCCGTCCAGTTTTCATTTCCTCGAAGGCGCGGTCGCCAAGTGGTAAGGCAATGGTCTGCAAAACCATTATCGGCGGTTCGATTCCGCCTCGCGCCTCCATCCTCTTTATTCTTTACTCTCCCCTGTTGCTCTCGGGCCCAAATCCGTTCCAAAATGGAAGTGAGCCCCGCGAACGGCCTCCCACCCGTCCTCTTCGCTCTAGGCTCCAATCGGAACGCTCGTAAAAACCGAAAGGAACCAATCGTATGAAAAAGTTCATCATCCTGTTCGTGGCACTTTCTGTGTTCGCTATCCCATCGCGCGCTCAATCCTATGACGCCTCCGTCGGCTACTCCTACTTTCGCTTGGGAAACTCCGGCGGCATCAACCAAAACGGCATCAGCGGCTCTCTCGATTACAATTTCAACCACTTTCTCGGCGTCGTCGGCGATTTTGGCGGCTACCACGCCTCGCCGGGCGGCGTTTCACTGAACACCTACACCTATCTCTTCGGCCCGCGCCTGACTCTGCGCAACCCCACCAGGATCCATCCCTTCGCTCAGGCGCTCTTCGGCGGCTCGCGCATCACTGTCGGTGCGGGCGGCGGCTCTTCCAACCAGTTTGCCTATAGCATTGGTGGCGGCGTGGATATCGGCCTGCTTCCGCACCTGGCGCTCCGCCCCCAGGTGGACTACATCGGCCTCAATACCGCCGGCGGACAAACTAATTGCACCCGCATCTCCGCCAGCTTCGTTGTCCATTTCTAACAACGCATCTTTTCGGAGGGGTGCCCCACCCTCGGTTTTGTGAGGGTGGGGGTTTTGAAGTTGACTTTGCCTGCCGTGAATTCTAGTAGTGATATTCTCCCATCGAACGCGACCAACAAGATTTAATGGGTCAACCGCGCTTCGCGGACAAAACAGCGCGTCAGGAGAATAATGCCAAAGGTCACAGTAGTCGGGATCGGCCCCGGCCCGGTGTCGTGCCTGACCAAGGAAGTAGAATTAGAACTCCTCCGCGCCGAAAAGATCTTCTTCCGAATGAGCGCGCACCCCGTCTACGAATGGCTGCGCAGTCTCGACGAGCATGTCGTCTGCTTCGACTTGCTCTACACCACGCCTTGGCCCGATCCCGGCGACATCTACGAATTTATGGTCTCCGCCTTGCTAAAAGAGGCCGCCCTCCGCGGTGAAGCCGTCTACGCCGTCCCCGGAAATCCCGGCCTCCTGGAAGAAACCACGACCTTGCTTCGCTCCCGCGGCCCGAAAGAGGGAATCGAAGTCCGCGTGCTCCCCGGCGTCAGTTTCCTCGACCAAATCCTCGCCGAACTCAACTTCGATTTTTCCCTGGGCCTTCAAATCGTCCTGCCCCTGACCCACCTTCAGCCCGGCCTCTTCACCACCAAGCTCGCTCTCCTCGTCTGCCAAATCGAAGCCGCCAGCCTCCCCCGCGAAAGCCCCCGCGCCGACCTCACCATGAACTTCCTTTTGAAGGCCTACCCTCCCGACCACCCCGTCACCTTACTCTGGACCGACGGCCTCCCCGCTTACCAAACTCACTCCAAGTCCTTCCCCCTCAAAGACCTAGCCCGCGAATACGGCCAAGGCAAATTCTTCGCCAGCCTCTACGTCCCACCCCTCGCCTAAACAACCTAAACAATCTTGCCGGGGCCTCGCGCATCCAGAACCAGTACCGTCCTTTGAGGTTCCATATTGGAACCTCAACTTCTCCTGGACTTCTGCTGGCGATATGGTACAATTTGGCTTAGGTAATCCCGCGCCAACTCTCTTAGTCAGCCCATTTCCAACTTTCATGACTCTGTTTCTGTGGCAGGGCCACGCGTGACCAGAAGAGAATTCAAGGCCGTTACCCAGTCAGCGGAGTCTCTTTGCAACTCTTTTAGAATCAACACTTACAAGTATGTTCATTCTAAAAGACTTACTGGACGGCTAAACTATTTAGAATCAATGCTTACGAAAAACTGGGGGGTGGGGTCCATCCTGATCCACACCCTCAAAGGAGGAGTTTTGTGTGGTCCTCAGGCGACGGCCATCGCCTTCTCTAGCGCCTTGCCTTTGCGGAACCACGGCCGTTCGCGCCGTTGCATGTACCGCGGGAGCGTGCGCTTCTTGGCTTCAAGCTTCTGCAACCACTCGCTGGCCTCTTCCTTCCGGTTGGCGGTCGCCAGGAAGCTCGCGTAGTTGTATAGCGTCTCCGGCGTCGTCGAGATTTGGGCGACCTCCACAAAGAGCGGCTCCGCGCGTTCCAGTTGCCCCGTTTTCGCATACGCGTCCGCCAGCAACCCGGCCGCCCGGTAATAGTCGAATTTTTGATCCGCCGCCACCACGCGTTCCAGATCCGGAATCGCCGCCGCAAAATCATTCAGCCCGAGCGAAGCTTGCCCCCGCGAATAAAACGTATAAATCGAATCGCTTCGCGCCGCGATCGCGTTATTGAACGCCTCGCGCGCCTTCGCAAATTCCCCTTGGTCCTTGTACAGTTCGCCCAGCTCTTCGTAATTCGCCGCCGAAGGGTTGTCCAGAATCTGCGTCTCCACGATCTGAATGCGCGACCGCCGCCCGAATCCCTGGAACACGCCGCGAAGCAGCCCCAGGTCCGGCAACACTTCCGCAACGATGTACACGCCCGCGCCCAGAAAGCCGCCGAAGAAAATGATGAAGAACCAATAGTTCTCCGGCCGTCGCCGCACAAAATGTACGATGGCGAAAATCTGTACCAGGAATCCCCAAGGATAGAAAAGATGGCTCAGCCCAAACATGGATGACCGTCCGCTCCACAGCATCGCCTTCTCTCACGGGCAGGTCAAACGAATCCTCGGCTCTTCCGTAGCAGGAGTTACTGCCGCCGAAGTCTCGCGGCTGATATCATGGTCGCGCATGAACCCCATCGAAACGCTCGGCTTGGCGCTCGGCGCCGGATTTTCTTCCGGCCTGAATCTCTACGCCACCGTCGCCACCCTCGGCCTTCTCCAGCGCTTCGGCGTGCTCACCCTGCCGCCGGGTTTACAGGTTCTCGCGCATCCCTGGGTGCTGGGGATTGCCATTGCGCTGTATCTGATCGAATTTCTCGCCGACAAATTTCCCTACTTCGACACCATCTGGGACGCCATCCACACCTTTATCCGTCCTCCAGCCGCCGCCCTCTTGACCTACGCCGCCGCAGGAGCTGCCCCCGCAGAATGGCGCTGGGGCGCCGCGCTCCTGGCGGGGGGAGTCGCGCTCACTTCGCACGGCACAAAAGCCAGCGCCCGCGCCGCCGTGAACACCAGCCCCGAACCCTTCAGCAATTGGATTTTAAGTTTTGGCGAAGACATTCTCGCCGTCTGGCTAACCTGGATGGCGACAGCTCATCCTCTCGCAACGAGTATTATCGTGGCCGTGCTAGTCGCGCTCTCCATTTTCTTGCTCTACCATCTCTTCCGCTTCGCGCGCCGCGCCCTCCAGCGCCTCTTGGAGGCTTGAAGTATTTGTAGGGGGCCGCCGCGGCGGCCTGCGCCCTTCGCGCAACTGGCAAGCTCGAATCCGTCATTTCACATACGTCGCCAGCCAATCCAAAAACGTCTTGTACCAAAACTGCGCATTCTGCGGCTTCAAAATCCAATGTCCCTCATCCGGAAAAACCACCAGCTTCGACGGCACGCCTTGTCGCTGCAGCGCGCTGAAAAATTCCAGCGACTGCGTATACGGCACGCGGTAATCCCGCTCGCCGCAAATCACCAGCGTCGGCGTCTTGAATTTTCCAAGTTCGCCCGCATACGTCACCGGAGCCCATTTCTTATAGCTCTCCGGATTCGACCACGGCGTCCCCTGCAAATCATGCTCTTCAAACCACAACTCTTCCGTCGCATACATCGAGACCTTGTCGTAGACCCCCGCGTGACTAATGATGGCCTTGAACCGCCCCGTGTGCGTCGCGATCCAATCCGCCAGGTACCCGCCATACGAACCGCCCGCCGCGGCCATCCGCGTCTCATCGACAAAAGGATATTTTTTCAGCGTGTAATCCACGCCATTCATCACGTCCACATAGGCTTTGCCGCCCCAATCATTCGTGATTTCATCCGTGAATCTCTGCCCGTAGCCCGTCGAGCCGCGCCGGTTGATCATCAACGTGACGTATCCCGCCGCGGAAAACACTTGTGCATTCCACCGGTAGCCCCACGCGTCCGACCACATCGTCTGTGGCCCGCCATGCAGCAACACCAACAGCGGATATTTTTTCATCGCGTCAAATTTCGGCGGCCGGATCATCATCGCCTCGACCTTCGTTCCGCCCGCGCCTTCGAACCAGAACTTCTCCGCCGCATTCATCTCTACTGCAGCGAGGATCGCATCATTTTGATGCGTCAGTTGCTTCACATTTGTGCCATCGCTCGCTGCCGCGAAAAGTTCAGCAGGCATCGTCAAACTTGTCCGCTCGAACGCCAGCGTTTTTCCGTCCGTGCTGAATGAAATCCCCATGTTGTACGTGTCCGCGATAATTTTCTTCGGCGGGGCGCCAAAGTGCGCCGCCATCGCGTAAATCGGCTTCTCCGTCTCGTCCTCCGCCGTGAAATAAATCGTCTTGCTATCCGGCGACCACGCCAGCTCTTCCGCGCTGCGGTCAAAAGTTTCCGTGAGATTTTCGATTCGTCCCGCGGCGCGATCATAGAGCAGCACGCGCCAGCGGTCCGCCTCGTACCCGGCCGTAAGTTGCGCGTGATACGCAATGAATTTTCCGTCCGGCGAGTACACCGGATTCCCGTCGAATCCTGGCTGCGTGGTGATGCGCTTCGCTTCACCTCCCGCCACCGGAACGATAAACAAATCCGCATTCGTGCTGATCGCTTCCATCTTGTCTGTGACTGCGGTGAAACAGATCTCTTTTCCATCCGGCGAAAAATTGATGTCTCCTGGTCCGCTGCGCTCATCCGGCGGAATGTCATAGTCCGCCCCGGCGGTAAGGTCGCGCGGCGCCCCGCTTCCGTCCGCTGCAACCACGAACAAATGGCTTCGTTTTCCTTCGTTCCAGTGCGTCCAGTGGCGATAAAGAAGATGCTCCGCCACATGCGCCTTCACCTTGTTTTTTTCTTTCTCTTCATCGCGTGTCTTGTTGCACGCATCGTCCTTGCAATCCGGATACACCGAAGACGTAAACGCAATCGTCTTTCCGTCCGGCGACCACTTCACAATATCTGTGCCTGTTGAAAGCTTCGTCAGAGGATGGGATTCGCCGCCTTCCAGCGAAAGCAAATACACTTGCGAATCGCCGCTGCGCGAGGAGAGAAACGCGATCGTCTTTCCATCCGGCGACCACACCGGCGACGAATCGTGCCCGCTCTGCGTCAATTGAATCGCCGCGCCGCCTGCTGTCGCCACGATCCAGATGTTGCCCGCGTTGCGGTTCGCCTCCATGTCCGGCGTGGACACCGTGTACGCCACCCATTTTCCGTCCGGCGACACTTGCGGCTCCGCGACGCGGTGCAGCTTGATCATGTCGTCAAACGTGATCGCATGCTTTGCTGCTTCTTGCGCGGAAACGGCAAGCCCGCATCCCAGCAGCAGCGCAATCGCAAAACCACATCGCAGAAAAATCGCTTTCATCACTCGCTTCTCCTTTGAAACATGGTGAGCCGCAACCGTCTGTGCAGAATCACGGATATTGGCACGTTTCGCCCCTGAATCCAATAGTCCAACGCATTGTTTGATGTTCAAGAAATCGTCACGCGGTTTCGCGCCCACAGCCAGTTAGCAAACGCCAGAACCGCCGTGATGGAAATTACGATGAGCTCTCCCATATGCATTCGCGTGACCATGACCAACGTGAAGAGAAGCGCGAGCGCCGCGAGCGCATTTCCATGCGGCAGGCGGAAGGCATCCGCATCCGGCTGCTTTTTTCGGAGCACAGGTAGCGCTGCGGCAACCGTGCCATAGACAAAAAGCCGCGAAACGCTCGACAGCATGGCATTCCACCGGAAATTGCCTGCGATGGAAAACAGCAGAAGCGCCAGGGCGAATATGACGATCGAGACGTGCGGTGTGCGGAACCGCGGATGAATTTTCGCGAAGAATGCAGGGAAGTCCCCGCGTTCGCCCATCGCAAACGTGATCCGCGGTGTGTGCAGAATATTCGCGCTGAGATAACCGTATGCGGAAACCAGCGTGCCCGCCGCGACGATCTGCACCCCCAGCGGCGCCAAAAAACGCCGCGCCGAATCCACCACCGGCGCGCCCGACGCTCCCGCATTCGGAATCGTGTGGATCACCAGATACTGCACCGCGACATAAATCAGAGTCGTCGCCGCGATCGCCGCAAATAACGCAAACGGAATGTCTTTGCGCGCGTCGCGCGTCTCGCCCGTCACGATCAGCGCCGCTTCAAATCCGCCGTACGAATAAATCATCAGCAGCATCGCTTCAAACCAATTCTCCGCCGTGACCGGCACCGCCGCCGGCGTCACTCGCAACTCCGGATGCCAGGCCAGCGCCGCAAGCCCCGCCAGGATAAAAAACACCAGCAGCGCCACTTCCGTAAAAAGATTGCTGACGAGATTGCCCTCGGTCACTCCAAGGTAGTTCACCGCGGCAAGAATCCCGATGAGCATCGTGAGAACAGCCGCCCTCGCCAGCGGCGCCTTCACTCCCGGGAAAAATTCACTCAGGTAGGTGATAAAGAGGTTGGCCACTGCCGAAGCCGCTGCAACCCGCGTCAGCCAAATCAGCCAGCCATTCTGAATGGCAACAAATCGCCCGAACGCCGCTCGCGCATAAAGATAAGGCCCGCCCGCCTCCCGGAATTGCGACGCCACCTCCGCCATGCACGCCGCAATCACGCTGATCCCCGCAAACGCCGCGAAAAATCCCAGCGGGCTCCATCGTCCCAGTCGCGCCGCAATCAGCGCCGGCAATCCAAAAATGCTGGCGCCAATCATCGTATTCACAATCAGCGCCGCAAGACTCCAGCGCCCAATCGTCCGCACCAGCCTGCCCGACGCTTCCGTCAAGGGCCCGTCCGAACTTTCATGGATTTGGCGAAAGGTTCTCGCATGATCACCCAAGAAATCGGCGCCAGCGTAACACGACTCTCTGCAACGGACACGTGGGCTGGGCAATGCTTCAGTATTCGGCCGGCGCGCCCTATGCGCATTGGGTCGAATAGCTGAGGCGGGCATTTTCCGCAACAGTGAGGCTGTGGCCCCTGTGGTAGCATCCGCTGACCAGGCAGCACGATTTCTGGAGAGATAGTACAAGTCGATGCCAGATCAAATTGCAATGGCAAACGGTTCGCATCGCCTCAAGATTTTATTGCCTTCGGTGTCAATCTGCCTTGGGCTGATACTTGCAGATTGCGGAGCTGCCTTTCAGGGCGACACCGTTTCCTACCTGGACATGGGAGACTATTTTTTCGCCGGAGATGGGAGAGCCATTCTTAACGGGTTGTGGAGCCCCCTGTTTCCGTTCATCCACGGCCTGACAAGATGGATCATTCAGCCCACGATGAGGTGGGAACCTCTGCTCTTTCAACTAACAAATTTCGCCGTCTACGTGTCTACGGTCCTGGCCTTCCAGTTTTTCTGGAGCCAGGTCTCGTGTCTGTACAGGTTCCTCTCGCAAAGAGAATCGCATTCTCCTCATGCCACCTTTTCTGAAAGCGAATTCTGGGTTCTTGGCTACGCGATTTTTCTATTCATGCAGCTGGATCTCATGACTTTCATGAGTCCTGACATGCTTCTATCCACAATCGTCTACCTTACCGTCGGACTGGTACTGAAAATCAGATTGCATGGTCCCACGTTAGTCAGGTTTTGCCTCTTGGGACTCTTACTTGGTGTTGGATTCCTGGCTAAAGCCGTGATGTTGCCGCTAGCGGGAACATTCCTTGCTGCCGCAGTGCTGTCCAATTTCCGCCGCCGATTTCTGCTGTCCTACGCCTTGGCGGCGTCGGTGGTCTTCGCCGGCGTTGTGAGTCCATACATCTATGAACTTTCACGGCAAAAAGGTCATTTCACAACGGGCGAGGCGGCGAGGTTGAACTACGCCTGGCATGTGGATGATGCCCCGTTCACCTACTGGCAAGGCGAGTTGGCGGAGCTTGGAAAACCTGAGCACCCACCGCGACAGATTTTTTCCTCGCCGCTGGTTTATGAGTTTGCGACACCTATCCGTGGAACCTATCCGCCTTGGTATGACCCTTCCTACTGGGAGGCTGGCCTTCGAGTCCGGTTCGACCTGGGAGGCCAGGCTGCGTGCTCTGTCCAGAAATTTGAATCAGTACTTGAGAGCTTTGTGGGCGCAGAATGCGTTGATCGCATGCGTTGTGGTGCTTGTTGCATTGCGGGGAAATACGCGGTCGACACTCCGCGACTTTCTGAGTATTTGGTATGTATGGTTACCCGCAGCGGCTGCATTTGGGCTTTACGGCCTGATCTGGGTCGAGCATCGATACGTTTCCCAATTCTTTGTCCTGTTCTGGACAGCTGCCCTTACGTTGGTTCGATTGCCTGGCCTATATGAGAGCCGTCGCGTCATCCGCGTCATCACCCTCGTGGCGGTGTTCCTGTTGACGATTCGGATTGGTATCAATTTGACGGAGGAATGCCTAACAGGCCGCGAGGGCGCAGTCTTGCAGATGAATATCGCTGAGGGACTATCCGCTCAAGGAGTGCATGCCGGCGAGAAAGTGGCGTTGATCGATGCCGGTCTTGGCAAAGGTTGGCAGAAGCTGGCGCGTCTCGTTGTTATCGCTGAAATTCCGGTTGAAGAACGCAACGCCTTTTGGGCCGCGGATGCCGATAGGCGGAACCAGATCTATCGTGTATTGATGAAGAGCGGAGCAAAGGTCTTGATCGCACCCGACACACCTGGCTGGGCTCAAGTTGTAGGTTGGGAGAGGGTGGGAACAACGCCTGTCTACATTTATAGACTAACCCCATAGGCATCTCTTGGGGCCATCTGCGAGTCTGCTACAATCGCTTCGCGGACATCTCATGCCGACGAGTAGCGGGCTCTTCCCTCGCAATTTTAAGAGGACATTTCCGGTCGCCGTTCGTGGCGAGGGCTGCTGGATTATTTCTTCGGATGGCCGGCGCTTTCTGGACGCTTCCGGCCAAGCCGCGGTCGTCAGCATCGGTCACGGAGTGGCGGAAATTGGCCGCGCGATGGCCGAGCAATCCGCTCAGATTGCGTTTGCGCACACTTCACAATTTCATTCGGCTCCGGCGGAAAAACTTGCGGCGCGGCTCCTCGCCATCGCTCCGCCGAATTTTCACGACGGGGGCCGCGTTCATTTCACTTCCGGCGGCTCTGAAGCTACAGAGACTGCGATAAAGCTTGCGCGGCAATAC
This sequence comes from uncultured Acidobacteriota bacterium, assembly GCA_963729455.1. Classification (GTDB taxonomy): domain Bacteria; phylum Acidobacteriota; class Terriglobia; order Acidiferrales; family UBA7541; genus Acidiferrum. Next base: position 210,490 of record CAVSNX010000008.1, on the reverse strand, counting down.
CATCTCGAAACCGGCCAGAAGGACCGCTACCGCGTTCTCTCGCGGCGCCAGAGCTATCACGGGAGCACGCTTGGGGCCATGTCAGTCAGCGGTAATGTCGCGCGCCGCGCGCCCTACGAGCCGCTGCTCGCCGAATGGGGCCACATCGCGCCGTGCTTCTGCTATCACTGCCCGTTTGAAAAAACGTTTCCGCAGTGCGAACTCGCTTGCGCGGACGATCTGCAAATCCATTTGCTCGAACGCGCGCGCGAGCAAGCCGCTGCTTTTATTTTCGAGCCCATCGTTGGTGCTACGCTTGGCGCCGCCGTACCTCCCGATGGCTACGCTTCGCGCATCGCTGAAATCTGCCGCAAAAATGGCATTCTGTTGATCGCCGACGAAGTTATGAGCGGCATGGGCCGCACGGGAAAACCCTTCGCGGTTCAGCATTGGAATATCGAGCCAGACATTATTTTGGTCGGGAAGGGAATTGCCAGCGGATACGCGCCGCTAGGCGCCGTTCTCGTTTCCGCCCGCGTCGTCGAAGCGTTCGAGCACGGCTCTGGCGCCTTCATGCACGGGTTTACGTATCAGGCGCATCCGGTTTCCACTGCCGCAGGCAGCGCGGTCCTCGACTATCTTGAGACGCACAAGTTATTCGAGCGCGTTCTTCCCGCCGGAAAAATTCTGCGCGAAGCGCTTTCTCCGCTGCAAGCGCATCCCAATGTCGGCGACATCCGCGGCCTCGGACTTCTTCTCGGCGTCGAATTCGTCAAGGACAAAGCCACGCGCGAGCCTTTTCCGAAATCCGAGAACGTCGCCGAAAAAATTCGCCAAGCCTGCTTTGATGAAAACGTTCTGACCTATCCCACGCAAGGCTGCGTGGATGGTCTGCGCGGCGATCACATCCTCCTCGCTCCGCCGTTCACGATTTCGCCAGAGGAGTCCGCCCTGCTCGCTCGCGCTCTCACTTCAGCACTAACGAAAGTTTTTTCTGCTTGAAGCGCTAGGGTCTGACTGTCATTCTTTGCAGTCTACTTGCTCAAATACAGGGAGAGCGAATCATAAAATGCCGCTTCGTTTACGCCGTTTCCTTTTCTTGTTCGCTTCCGTCCTGATCGTGGCCGTCACGCTCTCCGCTCAGCGCAAGCAAGACGCGCCGCCCGCCGCGCCCATCCTTGGGTTTTCTCCCGCGCACGCCGCCAGCGAACACGAACTCGAAACCACATTTCAATCCATTCCTTCTCCCGACAAGACCCGCGAATGGCACCACACACTCACCGCCGAGCCGCATCCCGCCGCGTCCGAGCGCAACAATAAACTCGCCGACTTCATCGCCGACGAATGGCGCAAGCAGGGTTGGGAAGACGTCACCCTCCGCCGCTACGACGTCCTACATTCGCAGCCGCGCAGCGTCTCGCTTGAAATGACCGAGCCCGTACACTTCACCGCGTCGCTTCGCGAAGATCCGTACGACGTTGATCCCGACACAAAAAATCCCGCGGTGTCCGGCGCTTACTTCGGCTACTCCGCCTCTGGCGACGTCACCGCCGAAGTTGTTTACGCGCACAGCGGCAATCCCGAAGACTACGATCTCCTTCGAAAAAACGGCATCAGCGTTAAGGGCAAAATCGTTCTTGTCCGCTATTCGAATCCCTACAGTTATCGCGGCTTCAAAGCGCTGACTGCCGAGCGCGAAGGCGCCGCCGCGCTGCTCATTTATTCCGATCCCGCGGAAGAAGGCTACGCGCATGGCAAAGTTTTCCCCGATGGCCCGTGGGGTCCGGAAAGTTACATTCAGCGCGGCGCCATCACCTACGATTTTATTGTTCCCGGCGATCCCACCACGCCCGGCTGGGCCTCCGTGCCCGGGGCAAAACACATCGCTCCATCCGAGGCGATCTCACTTCCGAAAATTCCCGCGCTCCCTCTTTCCTGGCGCGATGCCAAGCCGCTTCTCGAAAACATGAATGGCCCCGAAGCGCCGAAAGAGTGGCAGGGCGCACTGCCAATCACGTATCGCCTCACCGGCGCGGTAAAAGCACACGTGAAAACGGATATGGACAACAGCATGAAGCCTTACACCGTCGTCGAAGCACGCATTCGCGGCAGCGAAGTTCCCGACGAATGGGTGCTGCTCGGCAATCATCGCGACGCCTGGGCCTTCGGCGGCGTGGATCCCTCGAGCGGCACGGCTTCCATGATGGAGCTCACGCGCTCCATCGGCGAACTCAAACGGCGCGGCATTCGGCCGCGCCGCAGCATCATTGTGTGCAGTTGGGACGGCGAAGAGTACGCGCTCACCGGCTCAACCGAATGGGGCGAACAATTTGCGGACGACCTGAAGAAAAAACTTGTTGCGTATCTGAACGTGGACGAATCTGTCGCGGGAGCCGCCACCACTGCGGGACCGGAAGGCCTTAGCTTCTCGCCCTCGGCCGTCGCCTCGCTCGCACCAATGCTTGTCGAAGCTTCCAAGGATGTTCGCGCGCCGTCTGGGCGCTCGCTCTACGAAGCCTGGCGCACCACCACCATGCGCGATTCGAAAGCAAGCACCGTGCCGTTCGACAGCGCGCTCGTCGAAACGCGCATCGGCAGCGGTTCCGATCACACTGTTTTCCTGAATCATCTTGGTCGCCCGGTGATCAATCTGGGCTTCACCGGCGACTACGGCGTTTATCACTCGATGTACGACGATCATTATTGGATGTCGCACATCGGCGATCCCAAATTCGAATACCACATCGCGCTTACACGCATCTGGGGCCTGGTCGCGTTGCGCCTCGCCAACGCGGACGTTCTTCCGTTTGATTTTGGCTTCAACGGCTCATCGCTCGAACAGTTTCTCGGCGAGCTGGAAGATAAAAATAATCTGAAGTCACACGTCAATCTGAAGCGCTTGCACTCTCGCATCGCCGACTTCGAGAAAGCGGGCCACCTGTTGCACGAGACGACCGCGCGCTCTCTCCTTGCAGGCAATGTCTCGCCAGAAAAGATGCAACGCCTCAACGCTCAGTTACTTCAAGTCGAGTCCAACTGGCTCGATCCCGACGGCATTCCCGGCCGTCCCTGGTTTCAACATCTGCTTTACGCCTCGCGCTATACCTACGCGCACCTGGAATTCCCCGGTCTGACTGAAGCTGTCGAAAAAAGCGATTGGAAATTGGCGAACCAGCAAGCCGCATTGCTCGAAAAGGCCATAGAAAAAAATACGGAGCTGTTGCGTTCAGCGCAATCTTCCTGGGAGAAAAAATAATCCATGGTCCGTCTTTCCAGTTTTCGCTTTCTCGCGCTGCTTCTTTGTTCAATCTCGGCTGCGTCTCTTGCCTTGGCTCAAGAAAGACCTCCTGCCAAGCCGCGCGCCCGCGATCTCGGCGTTCCCTTTGACGGCACGCCCGGCCCGCTCAACGCCATTACCGACGTTGCCGGAGTCCTCGTCGGCCACACCACGCTCATTTCCGGCGAAGGAAAACTCGAAGTTGGCAAAGGCCCTGTTCGAACGGGAGTGACCGCCGTGCTGCCGCGCGGAAAAGATTCCATGAACAATCCCGTCTTCGCCGGCTGGTGGTCGCTCAACGGCAACGGAGAAATGACCGGAACGACTTGGGTCGAAGAATCCGGATTTCTCGAAGGCCCGGTGATGATCACCAACACGCACAGCGTCGGAGTTGTGCGCGATGCCGTTATTCAGTGGCGCGTCACGCACGGCCAGCCGGATCCCACTGGCTATTGGTGGTCGCTCCCTGTCGTGGCGGAAACGTGGGATGGCTGGCTCAACGACATCAATGGTTTTCATGTCAAGCCGGAACACGCTTTTCATGCGATCGATTCGGCGGCGCCCGGCCCCGTTCAGGAAGGCAACGTTGGCGGCGGCACGGGAATGATTTGCAACGAATTCAAAGGCGGCATCGGCACTTCATCGCGCAAGCTCGATGAAAAATCCGGCGGCTACACCGTGGGAGTTCTCGTGCAATGCAATTACGGCGTGCGCCCCAATTTGCGCATTGCCGGAGTTCCCGTCGGCAGGGAAATACCCGAAGATCCCGCGTACGCCTCCGCATCCTTTAACGAACTGGACCGCGGCTCGATCATCGTGGTCGTCGCCACCGACGCTCCGCTCGTCTCGCATCAGCTCAAGCGCCTCGCGCGCCGCGTCTCGCTCGGCCTCGGACGCAACGGCAGCATCTCCGGCAACGGCTCCGGCGATATCTTTATTGCGTTTTCGACCGCCAATCCAGGCGCCGCCGCCGCCGACCATGTGGTCGACCTAAAAATGTTGCCCAACGACAAGATCGAACCCGTCTTCGCCGCCACCGTCCAAGCCACCGAAGAAGCCGTCATCAACGCCATGGTCGCCGCCCAAACCATGACCGGCATCAACGATCACAAAGTCATCGCGCTCCCCCACGACAAACTCCGCGCCGTCCTGAAAAAATACAATCGCCTCACGCAATGAGTCTCGGTGGCCGCTTGAAGTGAGAATGGATTGAATTGAGAAGAAAACGCGTTTTATCGCGCTTCAGGTTACCGGAACAGCGGTCTTCCTCGGTGGATTGAAGAATGGCATCGGCACGACCTTTGCCGAAACGGTGTGGCGCACGGCTTCGACGGTCATTTCCACGTTGAGCGATGTTCCAACTTTTGAATTCTCGCGGCTTACGCACGCCAGCGCGATCATTTTCTTGAGCGTTGGCGACCACGTTGTGGAGGTCGCCTTGCCCACTTGCCGGCTGCCGCGGTACACCGGCACGGGCACGCGCGAGGCCATGCTCGGCACTTGCGGCGCCATTTTCAATTTATCGTAGAGCGCTTCCACTTCGTTCCAATTGATTTCCAATCCGACCAGCGCGCGCTCCGCGCCTTTTTTCGCTTCCAGCACGAGTGCGTCACGCCCCACAAAATTATCTTTCTTCAAATCCACCAGCTTTCCCAGACCAATCTCCGACGGCGAATACTTCTGCGAATCGATCAGCGCCTTCTTGCTCGAGGTGTAATCCACTTCAATCAAAATCAGACCCGCTTCAATTCTCGCGATGTCCAGCGCAATCATCCCCGCCGGATGAATATCGAACGCTTTCCCCTTCGCGATCAGCGCGTCCCACACTTTGACCGCGTCTTTCCACGGCATCCAAACTTCAAATCCCAGATCGCCGGTATATCCCGTGCGTGAAATGTCCACCGGCACGCCGGCGATCTTCCCGCGCGTCACGCGGAAATATTTTAGTTTCTCGATTTTCGCATCCGTCACCTCGTGCAACAGCCTTCCCGACATGGGCCCCTGCAGTGCCAGCGCCGCCGTCTGCTCCGAAATGTCTTCGATGCTGACGTCCAACGCCAGCGCATTCTGGCGAAACCACCGCAAGCTGGGGTCCGCTGACGTCCACCGGTAATCATTTTCGCCAAGCCGCGTGATCGTCCCGTCGTCAATCACCTTTCCTTCCGGATCACACCAGCAGCAGTAAATCACCTGATCCACCGTGACCTTATTAACGTCGCGCGAAATCACCCGGTTGACGAATTTCGAGGCATCGCGGCCCGTCACGCGGTACTTGAACAGCGGCGAAATATCAATCAGCGCCGCCGAATTCCGGATGGCGTTGTACTCGTGCTCGTGATGCATCTCGTACACGCTGACCGTGTAGTAGCCCGACCACTCACGGTAATTCAGGCTCTCGCACAGCGCCAGCGTTCGCTCGTGAAACGCAGTCCCAACCGGCACGATTCCTCCTCGATTGCCAAAGTGCGACGGAATTATATCTATCGAAAGTGTTCCCTACAAATGCGGAGGGAATGCTGGAGCACTACCTGGATTCACTGATCGAGCGATATTCATGCCTTGGCATCGGCCGCCGCAGCCGAAGGTCCCGCATGCAGCGTCAACCAAGGTCCCCCCGGAGGCGCGTCGGAGGACATCTTTTCGGGGGAGTTGCAGCTAGAGGACGGCCACGCGCACGCCCGTCAGCTTTTTGGCGCGACGGGCGAATCTGCGGTCGAACGTCAGAAAACGATTTGTGCCGGCGCTGCTCGCAAGGTGTAGGGCATCCGCAAACTCAATTCCCATCGCGGTCCACTCGAAAGCGCTTGCCACCGCCATCGCATCTTCCACCCTCACGTTGCGCAGCCCTGCGAACCCTTTAAGCGCTTCATTCACTTCGATCGCAGTAAATCCATATAAACTTTGCAGCACCCACGCCGTTTCGAGAAGCACGGTCTTGGATATCCAAACCAGCCTGCTCGACAATAGCGAAGCCGCGCGCGCTGCTTGCGCGGGATCATCGCGCGTCAAGAAACGCACGATGACGTTAGTATCTGCCGCGACCACGTCGTCTCCTCGTCTCCTTCGCAATCGCTTTGTCCATCTCCCCCACGCTCTTGGGTTTTCCTTTATATTTCAGGCTCCCTAACATGCGCTCAATGGTGGTTTCGGGGAAGGGCTGCAGCTCTTTCAACAAAACGCCTCCGTCCGTGTCTTCCACGGCCAACTCTGTCCCGCTCTCCCATTTTTTGGAGTCTCGCAGCGACTTTGGCAATACCACTTGCCCTTTCGACGATATTCTTGTTGTTTTCATCGTTTCCTGCCTCGCAATAAGTAAGACAATTGTAAGACGCCATTATCAGTATAATGCTTTCTTCACTGCTCGCGGGAACTTTATTTCGATTCTTACAAGAGCGTCAACCCACTTGTGTCCCCGTCCGTCGCTCAGTAAAATGTCAAGTCCTTCGAATCGTACAGCTCCATCCTTATCAAGTTGTGCGGTGACGCGCGGCCGCTTTGAAAATCGTCCGCCGCCGGTCAGGCAACATCGGAGTCACACTGAATGGGTCAGCACTACGACGTGATCGTCATCGGCGGAGGTCACAACGGCCTGGTCAACGCCGCTTACCTTGCCAAAGCGGGGAAGAAGGTCGTCGTTCTCGAACGGCGCCATGTTCTCGGCGGCGCGGCGGTCACCGAAGAAATCATCCCGGGCTTTCTTTTTTCGGAATGCTCGTACGTTGTCTCGCTCTTGCGCCCCGAAATCATTCGTGAACTCGATCTCCCGCGCCACGGCCTCGAAATTCTTCCGCTCGACGGCACTTTTTCGCCGATGCCCAGCGGCGACTACCTCTGGCGCGTCAACGACCACGCCAAATCCGTCCGCGACATTCGCCGCCACTCCCGTCTCGACGCCGAAGCCTACGACGAATTCTCGAAGATGATGACGCCCATGTGCCGCTTCGTGAAGCCCATGCTCTCCATGGTTCCTCCCGACCCCACCACGCTCAATCCCAAAGACCTCAAGCAGCTTAATTTTCTTTTGCAGCGTTTCCGCGAACTTTCCTCCGACGAGCGCTACACCCTCGTTCAGCTCATGACCATGAGCTCCGCCGATTTTCTCGACCAGTGGTTCGAAACCGACGTCCTCAAAGCCACCATGTCCGCCTCCGGAATTATCGGCACGTTCCTCGGCATTCGCTCGCCCGGTACCGCTTACGTTCTCTTGCACCATTACATGGGTGAAATTGATGGCGCCTTCCGCTCCTGGGGATTCAGCCGCGGCGGCACCGGCGCTATTTCGAACTCTATTGCCGACGCCGCGCGCGAAGCCGGCGTCGAGATTCGAACGAAAGCGCCCGTCGGAAAAATTCTCGTCAAGAATGGCCGCACGACCGGCGTGGTTCTCCAAAGCGGCGAAGAACTCTTCGCCAACGTCGTCTCCTCCAGCGTGGACCCGCATCTCACCTTCGAAAAATTTCTCGAGCCCAGCGAACTCCCCGCCGATTTCCTCGAAGGCGTCCGCCGCTACAAATTCCGCGGCTCTTCCGGCAAAGTGAATCTCGCGCTCAGCGCACTTCCCAATTTCAAATGTTTCCCCGGCCCCGGCGCGCATCTTCGCGGAGCGATTTCCATTTCACCCTGCATGGACTACATGGAACGCGCCTACGACGATGCCAAGTATGGCCACTATTCCCGCCGCCCGTACATTGATATGGTTATTCCCAGCCTCACCGATCCCAGCGTCGCACCGCCCGGCAAACACGTGCTCTCTTGTTTCGTGCAATACGCGCCCTACAAACTCGCCGAAGGCACCTGGGACAAGCAGAAAGAATCCTTCGGCGACAACGTCATCAACACCATCGCCGAGTACGCTCCCAACATCAAAGAGATCATCATCGGCCGCCAGGTTCTCACCCCGCTCGATCTCGAGCGCGAATTCGGCCTCACGCAAGGAAATATTTTTCAAGGCGAACTTTCGCTCGAACAGCTATTCTTCCTGCGTCCCGTCGCCGGCTGGGCCTATTACCGCACCCCCATCCATAACCTTTATATGTGCGGCTCGGCCACGCATCCCGGGGGCGGCATCATGGGCGCCAACGGCCGCCTCGCCAGCCAGGTCATCTTAAAAGAATGGAAGGGCAGATCGTCCCGCTCGACGGCGACTGCATCCAAGGCGGCCAACTAATCATGCCCATCGGCCAGCGCGTGGTCCTCCTCGGCGGCGGGCACAACGCTCTCATCACCGCGTTTTATCTCGCCAAAGGCGGCTTCAAGCCGCTCGTCCTCGAACGCCGCGAAATGGTCGGCGGCGGCGCCATCACCGAGGAATTCCATCCCGGCTTCCGCGCGTCCACTTTGTCGCACACTCTCGGCCCGCTGCGCGCCGACGTCGCTCGCGATCTGCAACTCGAAAAATTCGAATATGAAGTCCTGCATCCCGACCCGCGCGTCTTCGCTCCTTCGCCCGATGGCAAAGCGCTCTTCTTCTATGATGACACCGCCAAAACCGCTGCCGGCATCGCCGACTTCTCCGAAAAAGACGCCGCGAAATACACGCAGTTCGCGCAGTCTCTCGAAAACACCGCCGGCTTTTTCGCGCAACTCTCTTCCATCACGCCGCCCGCGATCGATCATCCCACTCCCGAAGATCTCTGGAATCTCTTGAAAACCGGCCGCGGCGCCCGCAGCCTTGGCAAGACCGGCATCTTCGATCTTCTGCGCTGGGGCCCCATGGCTGTCGCGGATTTCGTCGCCGAATTTTTCGAAACCGAATTGCTCCGCGCCACCATCGCCGCGCGCGGCATTTTCGGCACCGCCCTCGGCCCCTGGTCTGCCGGATCAACCGCCGTGCTTCTTCTCCGCGCCGCCGCCGATGCGCATCCCGTCGGCACAGCCGCGTTTCCGCGCGGCGGCCTCGGCTCCTTTACGCGCGCGCTCGCCGAATCCACAAAACAGGCCGGCGCCGAAATCCGCACCGATGCCGAAGTCGAGAACATTCGAATCAAGGACGGCGCCGTCACCGGCGTCGTTCTCACCGACGGCGAAGAAATCGCCGTCGAAGCCGTCGTCTCCGGCGCCGATCCCAAGCGCACTTTTTTTAATCTCCTCGATCCCTCGCAGCTCGATCCGACGTTCGCCAATCGCCTGAAAAATTTCCGCGCCAATGGCACAGTCGCCAAAGTCAATCTCGCCCTCGGTGGCCTGCCAATTTTCTCCGCGCTCGATGCCACCGAGAGTTCTCTCAAAGCTCTCTCCGGCCGCATTCACATCGGCCCGGAAATTGACTATCTCGAACGCGCCTTTGACGCTTCCAAGTACGGCGATTTCTCCAAAGCCCCCTGGCTCGACGTCACCATCCCCACAATTCTCGATCCCTCGCTCGCTCCCGACGGCAAGCACGTCCTCTCCGCCTATGTCCAATTCGCGCCATACAAATTGCGGGAAGGGAATTGGGATGCGCGCCGCAAAGAGTTAGGCGACACCGTCGTCAAAACTCTCGCCGCCTACGCGCCAAACGTGCCCGATCTCATCGAATACATGCAGGTGATCACCCCGAAAGATCTCGAAACGTCATACGGTTTCACCGGCGGCCACATTTTTCACGGCGAACTCGCGCTCGATCAGCTTTTCACGATGCGCCCCGTCCTCGATTGGGCGCGCTACAAAACTCCCATCCGCGGCCTCTTCCTCTGCGGATCCGGCACGCACCCCGGCAACGGCCTCACCGGCGCCACCGGCGCCAACGCCGCCCGCGAAATCATCCGCGAACTCCGATGAGCACGATCGATCGCGCGAAACTTCGGCAACTCCTCGAACGCGAATCGCAACGCTTCCTCGCCGACCATCCCAAATCCGCCGCCCTCTACACGCGCGCCCAATCCTCCCTCCTCGGCGGCGTCCCCATGAACTGGATGAAAAAATGGGCCGGCGCATTTCCGATTTTTGTGAAATCCGCCAAAGGCGCGCACTTCACCGACGTCGACGGCCGCGACTACATCGACCTCTGCCTCGGCGACACCGGCGCCATGACCGGCCACTCTCCCGACGTCGTCGCCGAAGCCGTCGCCCGCTGCGCCAAGGAAGGCATCACCTTCATGCTGCCCACCGAAGACGCCCTGTGGGTTGGCGAAGATCTCCAGCGCCGCTTCGGCCTCCCCTACTGGCAATTCACGCTCACCGCCACGGACGCCAACCGCTTCTCCATTCGCATCGCCCGCGAAATCACCCAGCGTCAAAAAATTCTCGTCTTCCACTTTTGCTACCACGGCACCGTGGACGAATCCTTCGCGACGCTCGAAAACGGGGCCGTCGCTCCGCGCCGCGGCAATATCGGCCCGCCCGTAAATCCCGCCGAAACCACCCGCGTCGTCGAATTCAACGATCTCAACGCCCTCGAAGACGCCCTCAAGCATCACGACGTCGCCTGCATCCTCGCCGAGCCCGCCATGACCAACGTCGGCATCATTCTCCCCGGCGCTGGCTACTGGAAATCGGCGCGCGAACTCGCCCGCCGTTACGGCTCGCTCCTCATCGCCGACGAAACCCACACCATTTGCGCCGGACCCGGTGGCTGCACCGCTGCATGGAGACTCGATCCAGACATGCTGGTCTTCGGCAAAGCCATCGGCAGCGGCATCCCCGGCGCCACCTACGGCTGCAGCGAAGAAATCGCCAAGCGCATTTCCGCGCGCATCCATCTCGAAGACTGCGACGTCGGCGGCATCGGCGGAACACTGGCCGGCAATGCGCTTTCACTGGCCGCCATGCGCGCCACTCTCGAACACATCCTCACCCCCGCCGCATTCGAACACATGATCCCGCTCGCCCAGCGCTTCAACGACGGCGTCGTCGCCGAAATCCGCGCGCACCATCTTCCCTGGAACGTCATCCAACTCGGCGCCCGCGCCGAATACACCTTCGCCGCCAAGCCTCCTCGCAATGGCGGCGAATCCGCCGCTGCCGCCGATTTCGAACTCGAGCGCTTCCTCCACCTCTACGCGCTAAACCACGGCGTCCTCCTAACGCCTTTCCACAACATGGCCCTAATGTCCCCCGCCACCACCGCCTCCGACATCGACGCCCACACAAAAATCTTCGCCTCCGCCACCGCCGAACTCGCCTCCCAGCCGTAATCTTCCCCAAGCCGATTTTTTGATTTAAATTACTCCAGTCGCCATGCCCCCAAAACCAACCTTCTTCCCAACGCCCTCCGACTTCCGCGCCTGGCTCGAAGCCCATCACGACAAACTCTCCGAACACTTCGTCGGCTTCCACAAAAAAGGTTCCGGCAAACCCAGCATCACCTGGCCCGAATCCGTAGAGGTAGCCCTCTGCTTCGGCTGGATCGACGGTGTTCGCAAGAGCCTCGACGAAACCAGCTACACCATTCGCTTCACTCCGCGCAAGCCCACCAGCACCTGGAGCGCCATCAACATCAACCTTGTCCAAAAACTCACCAAGCAAGGCCTGATGCATCCCGCCGGCCTCAAAGCCTTCGCCGCCCGCAACGAAATGAAATCCGGCATCTACTCCTACGAACAACGCAAAAGCGCCCGCTTCACCCGCGAACAAGAAAAACTATTTCGCGCGAACAAACCCGCCTGGGACTTTTTCCAATCCCAACCTGCCGGGTACAAACAACTGACCACCTACCGTGTCATCACCGCGAAAAAAGAAGAAACAAGACAAAAGCGCCTCTCCGAACTAATCACCCATTCCCAGCATCACCGCAAAATCCCGCAGCTCATCACCACGAAAAAGAAGTAGCTTCATCATGTAGAATAGCGAGCACCCAACTAGAGGGGAGATCCCCGTGCCTTCACACTATCTGCTCAAAACCGAAGCCTCCGCATACTCCTTCGCCGATCTCCAGCGCGACAAAGTCACCGTCTGGGACGGCGTGCACAATCCCGTGGCTTTGAGGAACCTTGGCGCGATGAAACCGGGCGACAAACTGATCATCTACGAAACCGGCGATCGCAAGAGCGCTGTCGGCACTGCCTCCGTGGTTTCCGTGGACGCCTCCGACCCCAAAAATCCCAGCGTCAAAATGAAAGCCGAATATTTGCTCGCCAAGCCCGTCACCCTCGCCCAAATCAAATCCAACAAGGTCTTCGCCGATTCTCCCCTTGTTCGCCAGGGGCGCCTCTCCGTCGTCCCCCTGACCGCACCCCAATACAAATTTCTGACAGGCGACTGATTCCGCAAACGCGCGTATGATGCTCTGCGAAGTGTCGAGGCAAAATCCCATGAAACGCTCCATCTTTGTTTTGTTTTTCTTTCTGGCCGCTCCTCTTTTCGCCCAGCAACCGCCCGAACTCCATTTCCGCTCCGTCCCCGATTTCCTGAAACTTCCTCCCGACCTCTATCTCGGCGAGGTCGTCGGCGTCGCCGTCAATTCGAAAGGCCACGTCTTCGTTTTTACGCGCGGCAATTCCACCGGCCCCGCCTTCGCCGCCGCCGCCGCGCAACTCCTCGAATTCGCCCCCGACGGAAAATACATCCGCGAGATCGGCCAGCATCTCTACGCCTGGTCCTTCGCGCACGCCGTCAAATCGACAAGGACGACAACATCTGGGTCACCGACAAAGGCTCGGACATGGTCATCAAGTTCAATCACGAAGGCCGCGTCCTCATGGTCATCGGCCGCAAGCAGGAAGCCTCCGACGAAAATACCGGCCCGCTCAAGCATCCCAAGCCGCCACTTCCCCCGATTGACGGAATGTTTCGCCAGGTCACCGACGTCGCCTGGGACTCCGCCGGCAACTCCTACATCAGCGACGGCTACATCAATTCGCGCATCGCGAAAGTGGACAAGGACGGCAACTGGCTCAAGTCCTGGGGCGAGCCCGGCGATCAGCCAGGCCAATTGAACACGCCGCACAGCATCGCCGTAGATGCGCAGGGCAACGTCTACGTCGCCGACCGCGGCAACCGCCGCATCCAGGTTTTCGATGGCGATGGAAAATTCCTCCGTCAAATGACAATTGACGCCCCTGTCGATCGCAACGCCCGCCCCGCCATCGGCAACAAGCCCACCGCCACCACCGGCACGATGGCCCCCGGCGCGCCCTGGGCGATTTGCATCACGCCCGGACCAAATCAAGTCCTCTATAGTTCCGACGGCTTCCCCGGCCGCATCTACAAGCTCACTCTCGACGGAAAAGTTCTCGGCGTCTTCGGCAAGTCCGGCAAACAACTTGGCCAATTCGGCTGGATCCACGAAATGGCCTGCCCCTCCGAAAACGAACTGTACGTTGCCGAAATCCTCAACTGGCGCATTCAAAAATTGGTTCTTGCTCCAAATCACTAGTATCCTCGAAGGAGTGATCTGGAAAAAGACAATCCAAAACATTGCATCCCGGCCTCATTGGGGATTCCGCAGTTCCTGCCTGTCCTTCTCGTTCGCGTGCCTGGGAATCGCCTTCTTGTGTCTCCCGCTTCGTGCCCAAGAAGCGCTGCAATCCGTCGCCGCGGATGACGCAACTCCGCAAAACTCACCACCAACGCGAGCAGAGCGCGACGTCACCTACCGCACCCTCCCGCGGAATTTTCTCCGGGACCAGAAAGACATCTGGCTGTTTCCCGTGCAGCTCGCCAAAGGCCATCAATGGCTCCCCACCCTGGCCGTCACCGGAGTGACCGCGGCTCTTATCGTCGCGGACCCCCACGACGCGGGCTACTTCCGCCGCACCTCGACATTTCACACGTTCAACAACGCCTTCTCCGGAAGCATCACCGCGGGTGAAATCGCCATTGTTCCCGCAGCCTTCCTCGTTGTCGGGCACTTCACTCACAATTCCTATGCGGAAAAGACCGCCCTCCTCGCCGGTGAAGCCTACGCCGACAGCGCTGTCCTTGACGTTGTCTTGAAAGTAGCGACGCGTCGTCTCCGTCCTTCGGACATCCCGCCCTCTGGCCCCTTCAACGACACTTTCTTCAACAGTCGTGTGTCCGGCGCCGGCATTAATACCAGTTTTCCGTCCAGTCATGCTTCCGCCGCCTTTGCCGTTGCCACCGTCTTCGCGCATCGCTATCGCCACCATCGCTGGGTTCCCTATGTCGCCTACGGCGCGGCCTCTCTCATTAGTTTTTCCCGGGTCACCAATCAAGCCCACTTCCCCTCGGACGTTTTCCTCGGAGCCGCCCTCGGCTTCACGATTTCAGAATTCGCCGTTCTGCGAGCGCGTTAGCCTGGGCGCGAAACTTGGCCCGCGCCCACTTGCGAGCAGGCAGTACGTTTGTACTATGGCCACCAACAGCCCCGCCTGCAAACATCAACTGTCGTTCGAATCGTCGCGTGGACGGTTCTTCTCGGCTTCCACCTTCTCAATCTCACAGCTGCGCTGCTCCAGCCTCCAGCGCGCGAGGGACAATCTGAGTGGCTTCCGCAGTGGACATCGGCCGTTCGAACGGCTCGCCCTCGGCGAGTGCTCCGCAATCTCCCCATCCCAGTGCCGTCGCGCACGAAGCGAAGGTCGTCGCCACCGGTGCGCGCCCTTCAACCAACACCCGCAGCCGCGAACTTTTTGCCGAGGACACCACTTCGGTTCTCGTCTTTGAAAACGGCGGAGTCATCCGCCTCGCCGCCGCCGTCGTCCCCGGCCAGCTTCTCTTTCTCACCAACCAGGACACCAAGCGCGAAGTCATCGCCCAGGTCAAGCGCAAACGCGATCATCGCCCGACCAGTTGCTACGTCGAACTCGAATTCACGCAGCCTTCTGCCGGCTTCTGGGGCATCGAGCTTCCCAAAGCTCCGCAGCCCGCCCCGCCCGATTCTCCCCACGCCGAAGTCGCCAAGCTCGTGCAGTCCGCCGAAGCCACCGCCGACGATCCCGGCACGTCCACGGCCGCTCCCAGCGCGAATGAAGTCGACGCCTTGGTCAAAGAAGTCGAAGCCCTGCGCGCCCAATTGAAATCGCTCCAGGAAATAAAGGCTGCAGCAGAAATTCCGCCCGTGCTGCCCGCCCCCGCCGCGGTCGCCGTTCCAACTCCCGCGCCAACGCCCGTCCCCAATGTGGCCGCCGTTCCAACTCCCGCGCCGGTCCCCGCGGCACCACCGGCCGTGCCGAGCGCGCACTCTTCAGAAATCCGGCCCTCGCATGTGCAACTAGCGGAAACCCCGCGCGCCGCAACGCCTCCCGCGAAAGCTCTTCCCATCGACACCCCGTTGCCCGCGCCGCCACAGTCACACACAACATCCGAACCACAATTTTCCGAAGACGATCTTCTTCCCAAGCCCGCGTTCGATTTTCAAAAAGCTCCTGTTGCGCCCAGGCCTTCCTCGAAAGCGCAAAAGAAAATCCCCGCACCACCGAAGTCCAGCCCGCCTCGCGCCCTGTTTCTCTCCGCCGCTCTAATCTTCGTCGCGGCCGGTGCCGCCTGGTACTTGAACTGGATCCCCGGCCTTCCGCCGCTTCGAACTCCTGCCGGTCGCCCCAGTGCAAATCTCATCTTGCCCGCGAATCCCGCGCGTCCATCCGTGTCCGGGCCGCAAAAACCCCTGCAATCACCCGTCGTTTCAAACTCCGCGCAGCCATCCGCCCCCACGCCTTTGGCTCAGCCCACTGCACCTGCTGCCAACACCTCTTCCTCTGCCGTGCGCGCCGCAGACGCCACGCCTGCCGATGTCCCCGTGCCGCCGCCCGCTTCCACCGCGGCCCCCGCGCACAATTCGAACGTCAAAGAAAAACCCGCCACGCTCGTCCCCGCCTCCAAACGCACTCCTCTCCGTTCCTCTTCCAACTCCGTCCCCGCTTCCACCACGCAATTACTCGAAGGCGGCCCTATCGTCCCGCCAAAACTCGTCAAGTCCGTCCGCCCCAACGCTCCGCCCGACGCCATTCTCGGCTACGTTTCCGGCAACGTCACCGTGGACGCCACCGTCGATCCCTCCGGCCGCGTCAGCGCCGCGAAAGCTCTCTCCGGCCCCGCTTCGCTCCGCAACGCCGCCGTCAACGCCGTCAAGGAATACCGCTACGATCCCGCCACGCAAAACGGCAAGCCTGTCTCCGCCCACGTCAGCGTCACCATCCAATTTTGGTACGAGCCCTAATTTTCCGTCTCATCCAGTCGCCAAATCAGCATTGGCTCTCTTCGCTTGTAAAATTTCGATTTTTGAGTTTCCAATTACGTTTTTTCTCTGATCGCCACCGCTCTTACCGCAAAAATATTTTTTTCGATTCTCCTTGACACTCTCATCCACGCGGACGAAAATTATTTCGAAGTTTCGCCGTTTGAAGCCAGACCCCGCTCCGTAGTCCGAGGGCAGTTTCTTCTAGGCCTGACTCCGCATCGAGCGCTAGGAGGGGAGTTCCTCCTCGGTTCCTGTTTTCTCCACTCGTGCTCGGCCTAATTTCCTGTCTACGTTACAGGACTGCTCTCCCAAGTTCACAGCCTTCACGCCCGCGAGCCAGGCTTGCTTCATGTGCGCAGGCTTCGCATTTTCAAAAAGGAGAACACCCCATGTTAGAAAACAACAAATCCATCGTCCGTCGCCTGATCGCAGAGCTATGGAACAACGGCAATCTCTCCGTCGCTGACGAACTCATTGCCCCCACCTACATTCACCATGACTCTTCGACTCCCGACCTCGGCAAGGGTCCCGAGAGCGAGAAGAAGCGCGTAACTCTCTATCGCACCGCTTTCCCGGACCTTCACCTCAATATCGAAGACATCATTGCCGAAGGCGACCTTGTCATGACCCGCTGGTCCTGTCGCGGCACTCACAAGGGCGAACTCAACGGCACTCCGCCAACCGGCAAGCAGTTCAACATCACGGGCGTGACCAACTGCCGCCTCGCCAACGGCAAGCTTGTCGAGGGCTGGGTCAATTGGGATGCTCTGGGCCTCATGCAACAGCTCGGCGTCGTCCCGCAGCTCGCCAAAGCCAAAGCCGCCTCGCGGTAATTTGCCCGCGTCGCCTTTTTACCGGAAGGCCCATACATATCGGGCCTTCCCTCGCATATTCCTGCAAGCAACCCGCGATCTCCTAGGCAATCAATTCCGCATTCTTTGCTGGCCTTCCGAATTTCAAATTTTGAATTTCCAATTTCCGCTTTCTCTCGTTGATTTTTTCTCGCCTCTTACTTCGCCTCGAACCTCGTTACTTGTTTCGCAGCGAACATCCTTGCGCCTGCAAGCGCATTCCGCCGGACGACGTATACTGTCCACGCGCATCTCCCGGAGCCACGCTTGATGAAGAAGCCGCGGATCGTCGTTTCGCTTCCCAATGACAACGCCTACCAGCACGAACAAGGCGTCGCGGCCCTGCTGGCCGCAAAACAATTGGGCCTCACTCTGCAAATCATTCGCGCCGACGACGACTCCATCACGCAAAGCCAGCAATTGCTGAAGCTCATCCAATCCCCCGCGGAAGAACGCCCCAACGCGCTTTTAGTCGAGCCCGTCACCGCCACAGGCCTGCGCCGCGTCGCAGAAGCTTCCGTCGCCGCCGGCATCGCCTGGGTCATCAGCAACAGCGACGTGGACTACATCTACCAACTCCGCAAAACTCCCCAGGTTCCCGTCTTCACCGTCACCCAGGGCCAGCAGGAAATCGGCCGCCTGCAAGGCAAGCAGCTCGCCGCGCTTTTGCCGCAAGGCGGCTCCGTCCTTTGTATAGAAGGACCCAGCATGGGCTCCGTCGCCGTCCAGCGCCACGAAGGCATGGAAACCACCAAGCCGCGCAATGTGCAGACCACCACGCTCCGCAGTAAATGGAGCGAAGACAGCGCCAATCAAAGCGCCGCTGCCTGGCTCCGCCTCGCCACCTCGCGCGCCGAAAAATTTAACGCCGTCGCCGGACAAACCCACGAGCTCGCCCTCGGCGCCCGCAAAGCCTTCCAAAACTCCGCCGATCCCGACCAGCAGAAAAAATGGCTCGAAGTCCCCTTCCTCGGCATCGGCATCGCCACCCAGGTCAAGCCCCTGGTGGACTCGCGCGTCCTCACCGCCGCCGTGATCACCTCCGTTACTATGGACCTCGCCCTCCGCACCCTCGTCCAAGCCCTCGAAAAACAAGCCCAGCCCCCCGAACGCACCGTAGTCGAAGCCTCTTCCTATCCTGCTCTCGACAAACTCTCCCCCAAGCGCTAACGCGCGCCCAGTAGGGCAGACACTCTTGTCTGTCCTCTGCGCCTTTCCAAGCTCAAATGTCGATTTTCGAATTTCTAGTTTCTGATTTCCATTTTCGATTTTCTTTTTCCGACCCCCGATTCCTCTTGACACCTGCACCAGTAAGGCACACTATCACCTCGTGCTCTTGCCTTTGCGGCGAGACTCCCGCTCCGTAGTCCAAGGGCAGTTTCTTTAGCTGTTAAGCTCCGCATCGAGCGCCAAGAGGCCAGTTCGTCCTCCGCTCCTTTCTCTCCGCTCCCGCGGGGCGCAACCCTCTGCCCGACGTACACGACTGCACGCCAAAGACCTCAGCGGTTCAACGCCACAACACTCGAGCTCGACTCGCTTCGTGCGAGGACCGTTTTTCCGTTTTTCAAAAAGGAGAATCACTCATGTCTGAAAACAATAAAGCTATCGTCCGTCGTCTGTTCGCCGAACTCTGGAACAATGGCAATCTTTCCGTGGCTGGCGAGCTCTTTGCCCCCAACTACGAAGACCATGACCCTTCCACGCCCGATTTTGGCCGCGGCCCGGACAGTGAAAAGAAGAGAGTATCTCTCTATCGCACTGCATTCCCCGACCTTCACTTGACCATCCAGGACCTCATCGCCGAAGGCGAATCCGTCATGGTTCGCTGGTCTTGCCGCGGTACCCACAAGGGCGATCTGAACGGAATTGCCGCAACCAATAAGCAATTCACCATCACCGGCATCTCCGTGGTTCGCGTCTCCAACGGCAAAATCACCGAAGCCTTCGTCAACTGGGACGCCCTCGGCCTCATGCAGCAGCTTGGCGTCGTTGCCCAGCCCGTGCAAACCAAAGCCGTCGCCGCCACCGCCTCCAGGTAGCTGTCCCGCAGTTCCCCAATCAACACGAAGGCTCGGCGCCCCCGCCGGGCCTTCTTTTTTCAGTAGGACAGACATTCTTGTCTGTCCTACTCGCCTTCAGCCGCGTAGGGGCACGATACATCGTGCCCACTCCCCGGGCCCAGCCGCCACCGCCATTTCAAACGGAGCTGGCCGACTTTTTCTTCCCATCTCGCCCTCCTGCCACGCGCCATTGAAACATTCTCACCAAATCGATACAGTGGAACGCATAAGTCGGGAAAATCTTCGATGGATCTCGTTCCGCTCGATGAGCAATGCCAGCTGTTTATCTCCCCGTCGATCGATGACTGGAAGTCCATCGAGGATCATGGCATTACTGCGGTGATAGACCTGGACGGTGATCTCGACTTGGGCATTCCAAAAATTCCCAATCACATGCTCTATGTTTATTTTCCCATCTTCGATGAGGGCCTGCCGGATTTGAACAAGCTGCACGCGCTGGCAAGGCTTGGGGCGCGATTGGTGGCCAACGGCGAAAAAGTCCTGGCGCACTGTGGCATGGGTTTCAACCGCTCGGCTCTGGTCGCGGGATTGGTGCTGACCTATCTCGGGATGAAAGGTGTGGATGCCGTGGCGCTTCTGCGGGAAAAACGGCCCGGCGCCTTGTTCAACGAAAACTTCGCCGTCTACCTCGCGGCCCTGCCGTCCAGCACCACCGCACCGGGCCCATCCTAGAACTTGACCTGTCCGGTAATCCGACTTCTCAGGCACTTGCCGCCCACCCGTTGCCAATTCCGCCATCGCTGCTTGCTCTTAGCTAGGTTCCGCGCCCTTCTCTGCGATAGATTCTGTAGGACATGACATTTAAGGAATTTGTCCGAGAGTTTTCGACCGGATGTCTTGGTCACTTCATCATTGCCGTGGCTGCCGGAGCTTTGCTGGGCATTGGTGCACATCACCTCGGGCTGCCGCGACTGGCGACATTTGCGCTCGTTGTGGTTGTGATATTTTCGGTGTCGGTTCTGATCCCAGGCGCGAAACGCAAGCAGCCGTGAGGCAACATGTCCGGTAATCCGACTTCTCAGGCACTTGCCGCCCACCCGTTGCCAATTCCGCCATCGCTGCTTGCTCTTAGCTAGGTTCCGCGCCCTTCTCTGCGATAGATTCTGTAGGACATGACATTTAAGGAATTTGTCCGAGAGTTTTCGACCGGATGTCTTGGTCACTTCATCATTGCCGTGGCTGCCGGAGCTTTGCTGGGCATTGGTGCACATCACCTCGGGCTGCCGCGACTGGCGACATTTGCGCTCGTTGTGGTTGTGATATTTTCGGTGTCGGTTCTGATCCCAGGCGCGAAACGCAAGCAGCCGTGAGGCAACATGTCCGGTAATCCGACTAATCGGGAGTTGGCCGCCGACGCGACTGCCCACCAATGAACCAGTCAAGGGCAACAACCGCGATAAGCAGCTCGACGTTAGCCAGCGGTCCCATAAACAACAAAGGCACCTTCTCCATTTGGGAGAGGAACGGAATAGTTATCGCTGTGAACAGGGCGAATAGTGCTGCAATGACCGCCCAGAGAGACCAGTTCCTGCGGTAAGTCCAGAACGCTTTAGCGGCGTAGCCTAATGCAAAGCACGCACTACCTAATCCAACAAACCAGTCGTTCTCAAAATTGCGATGTATCCCTCTATCGGTATCATGTATCGTCACAGCGATAACCATTGTGACCGCCGCCATTGCGACTGCGAAATAGAGAAGGTTGTCCCTCAGGGGATGCTGTTGCACGATGTCGCCTTGCTCTGCGCGAGCATCTTTGTGCGGTTTGTTTCCAAGCAGCGCCCACGCGCCGAATGCGCTTGCGTACAAGAAGGTCATCGCGACGCAGACGCCCGCCCAACCAGCCCCATAAGGAAACAATCGCGAGATTAGCAGCAGAACAAAGACGAATGTGGCCACAACCGCTGCGGCGGCGATAGAAAGTCGCATCGTTGAGGTTCCTTCAATCCTCTCAGAATGTACCTTCAATTTCTGTTGCAGTCGATGGCTGACGAATACAGGCGATAGCACTCACAACGAAATCGAGGTAAGTCCTGATTGATGTCTTAACGAGGCCGGCCTCGCGACGGCCCGAGTAGACTGTTTCGGCGTTCACCCTAACAGAGCTCGGACCGAAGGAGGCCGAGATGCGAATTATAGGATGTGATTTGCACGCTCGCCAGCAGACGTTGGCGATGCTGGACACCACCACCGGAGAGGTAGTGAAGACGACTCTGAAGCACGAAGGCAACCACGTGCGAGAGTTTTATTCCAGCCTTCCACGACCGGTGCGAGTGGGAATCGAAGCCACCGGCTCCATGCAGTGGTTTGTGAACCTCATGGAAGAACTCGGAATCGAATGCCTGGTGGGTCATCCGGCAGAGATTCGAGCAGCCGAACCACGAAAGCAGAAACATGATCGGCGAGATGCGGACTTACTTCTGTCCCTGCTGTTAGAAGAGCGCTTTCCGGCGATCTGGTTACCTACAAAAGAACTGTTAGACCTGCGAGCCTTATTGCGGCACCGCCATCAGTGGGTGGGCCTGCGGGTCAAAATACAAAATGCGCTGCAGGCCATTGCCTTGGCGAATGGCCTGCGACGGGGTTCCTCACTGTGGACTCAAGCAGGCCAACACGCGATCGCGTCTTTACCGTTGTCGCCGCATGCCGCTTATCGGCGGAATGAGTTGCAGGCGATGTATGAGAAATTCAAGGCGGAGATCGAAACACTAAATCAGCGAGTCGAGCAGCAAGCTCGTGAACGTTCTGGAGCACGCTTGTTGATGACTCATCCCGGAGTAGGACCGATTACGGCGTTAGCGACCGAAGTGTTCCTGGGCGATCCGGCCCGATTCGCAAACAGCAAGGCCCTGGCCAGTTATGTAGGGATGATCCCAGGCGAATATTCCAGTGGGAAGCGACAGCGGTTGGGTGGGCTGACCAAACAAGGCAATCCGCTGTTGCGATTTCTGTGGAGTGAAGCAGCGATCCATGCGGTACGCCGGGATCCAGAGTTGAAACATTTTTACCGCCGCAAACTAATCCAGAAAGGTCTCGGAAAGGCGAGAGCAGCGGTGGCTCGCAAGCTGGGAATCCGCATGTGGATCATGTTGCGGGATGGCATTGAGTACAACGAGTTCTGTCGTCGTGGACAGATGCAGCAGAAAAGTGGTGATGCCTGTGCGGGGATGCCAGGACCGCGTTATGGTGCGAAAGTCACCGGCTGATTGATTAGGCTACCCGCCTCCCTGAGAGGGGAGATCGAAAAACTCATCATGGTCGTTGATGATCGAAGAGATGACTGGTGGGCAACACCTAGTTGATGAACGTGAAGGGCTGAGCACTTAGGGTGACGCAGATGAACAGAAGCTCCAAAACCAGACGCATTTCTTGCGCCGACGGTGAGTTGTGTTCGATCCGAGTCCTGAGCGTCAGAAAAAACTCTTGCAACGGCCGGCGTCGTTAGAGATAACGCGGTAACCGGACAAGTGGAATCCGCGGAGGTGTGCGAATCGAGTGCAATCGCGACTTTAAGCCTACCGGGTAGAGCGACATCGCGTTGAGCAACAGGCGCAGCGACCTGCGCTCATCGGATATCCGGCCAGCTCCCCCCTACTTCTCGCCGCCCGCTTCTCCCCCAGCCACTGCCGCCTTTTTCGCACCCTTCGGAATAAATCGCATGCACGGACAATAGCCCTTGCGAGTGCCCGGCGCCTGGCACGTGTATTTCCCCACCACATGCCTGCTCGCAGCATGCCCGCACTCGCACATTTCTTTCCCATCCCTTCCCGCACCATCCGCTGACCGCCCTTTCACTTGTTCCTCGCTCATAACTCAACGCTCCTGAAAACTTTTCCACAATTCGTTCGAATTCTACCCCTCGCGCAACCCCTTTCCATCCCTTACCTTACGCCCCGCTGTGTCTCCCCTGCCACATCGATTCGAATGACTAACACGTTAGTATTGACAAACGCCAACATCTATGCTACCATTCCGCGTGAGTCAGAAGCAACAACTTCCTTCGTATCAAAAGTACCCACGCTCCCACTCCCGCCCTTGTAACTCCGAAAATCTCTCTCGATTTCTATCCTTTCTTTTCAATAGCTTCCGCACTCTTTCATTTTCCGTATCCTGCAACTCCTTTGTTTGCCACTCTTACGAAAACACACGGGTGTATACCAACTCTTCCCAAATTGGGATATTCCGCCTGTCGCTCGAAAGGAACGCACATGAATCCGCAAATCGAATCCACCATCGCCAATTCCGGCTCAGCCCATCTCCACTGTCAGCACCGCTTTCTTACCGGCCGCCGTTGTCGTCTGCCGATCTTTGATGCCGCCTCCGGCCTCTGCACCAAACACGCCGCCGCCCGCCAAAAAGATCTCGACCAGGCCGACCTCGCCGCCTCTCTCATCGGCGACAACCAGGAATTCCGCTCTGCCGTCGTCATCAACCATTCCCTCGGTGAACTCTACAAACTCCAGGCCCGCAACAAAATCACCCCGCGCCGCGCCTCCGTCATGGCCTACACCGCCAATCTCCTCCTCCGCACCCTCCCCGCCATCGAAAAAGAACTCCACCCCGAAGAGGAGTTCACCCGCGTCGACTTCGGCGATTTCTCCCGCCCCCTCGACGAGCAGCACTACAGAAGCAACCTCACCCTCAACACCGCTCAGGCACCCGTGTCAGGAGAAAAAACGTCATGACTAGCTCACGCGTCCGCCGTGCGAACGCACAAGCCAGTAGGACAGGCATTCCTGTTTACCCTGAGTCTCGAAGGGCTTGCGCCGAGCTTCGAAGCGTCTGTCCTCGTCTGCCGGCGAGCATGCTTGTCGCACCGTTTCGCAACGCAGTACAATGTGCTGTTCACACCGCGAGGAGGGAACCTGCCATGGCTACTGCCGAACAGAAAATCCACGTCACCGAGTTCACCAACGAGCCGTTCATCGATTTTTCCAAACCGGAAAACCGCAAGGCCATGGAAGCTGCGCTGAAAAAAGTCGCCTCCGAATTCGGCAAGGAATATCCCATCTGGCTGAACGGGCAAAAAGTCACCACCGCGGAAAAGCGCATGTCCACAAACCCCTCGCGGCCCATCGAAATCATTGGCATTTTCCAGCACGCCAACTCGGACATGGCCAAGCAGGCCGTCGAAGCCGCCCACAAATATTTCGACACCTGGAAAAAAGTCCCCGCGCAGGAACGCGCCAGCTATATTTTCCGCGCCGCGCACATCATTCGCGAACGCAAGTTCGAACTTGCCGCGCTAGTCTGCTACGAAGTCGGAAAAACCTGGCCCGAAGCCGATGCCGACATCGCCGAAACGATTGATTTCCTGGAATTCTACGGCCGCGAAATGCTCCGCCTCGCCGAGCCGCAAAAGCTCACGCCCCAGCGCGGTGAGCGCAACTATCTTGTCTATATTCCGCTCGGCGTCGGCGTGATTATTCCGCCGTGGAATTTTCCCTGCGCCATCATGGCCGGGCTTGTGGCTGCTGCGCTCGTCACCGGCAATACCGTGGTGCTGAAGCCCGCCAGTGATTCGCCTACGATTGCCGCGAAATTCGTGGACATTCTTTTTGAAGCCGGCATCCCCAAGGAAGCCGTGAACTTCATCAGCGGTGCGGGCGGTGCCGTCGGCGATGCACTCGTCGCGCATCCGAAGACGCGCTTCATCAGTTTCACGGGGTCAAAGGAAGTTGGTTTGCACATCAGCGAACTCGCCGGCAAAGCCATGCCCGGGCAAATCTGGATCAAACGCACCGTGCTCGAAATGGGCGGCAAGGACGGCATCGTCGTGGACGAAGAAGCCGACATTGATTCGGCGGTGGAAGGCACGGTGCAGGCCGCGTTCGGCTACCAGGGGCAGAAGTGCTCTGCGTGCTCGCGCGTGATCGTCTCGGAGAAAATCTACGACACGTTTGTACAGAAACTGGTGGATCGCACGAAAAAAATCTCCATGGGACCGAGCGATGATCCGAATAATTATATGGGACCCGTCGTCAGCGCGTCGGCGATGAAAACGATTCTGGATTACATTGAAATCGGAAAGAGGGAAGGGAAGTTGCTCGTGGGCGGCAAACGCGCCGCGGGAGACGGCTACTTTGTCGAGCCGACGATTATCGCGGACGTGGATCCGCACGCGCGGCTGGCGCAAGAAGAAGTGTTTGGTCCCGTGCTCGCGGTGATCAAGGCGAAAAATTACGATCACGCGCTGGAAATTGCCAACAATACCGAATTTGGATTGACCGGATCGGTGTATTCCAAGAATCCGGAAAAAATCAGGAAGGCCGAAGAATCCTTCCACGTCGGCAATCTCTACCTGAACCGCAAGTGCACCGGCGCGATGGTCGGCGCGCACCCCTTCGGCGGATTCAATATGTCCGGCACGGATTCCAAGACCGGCGGCAAAGATTATCTGCTGCTCTTCCTGCAAGGCAAATCCGTCGCCGAAAAAGTTTCAAACTAACGTGCGGGAAGAAGGAGAGCGAAGCGAGGTTCGAGATAAAAATTGCTGATGCAAAACTCGGTTAGGTTGCTACGCGCTCACGGTTGGCGGCCCACTTCAATGCGCGATACATCGGGTAACTGAGGGCCAGCATCAACAGCGCCCACGGCGCATTTTCCCTGTCGGTCAAAATCGAGCCGGCCAAAAATACGACCGACGCTGCCAGCGCAATCCTAGGCAGCCACGGATAGCCCCACGCGCGGTACGGCCGGTTCATTTCCGGTTCGCGTTTGCGCAACAGAAAAAGCGAGGCATACGAGAGCGTATAATTCGCCACAAAGAAAAATGAAAGCATCGCGATGACACGCTCAAACGTTCCGGTCAGCAGAAAAAGCAGTCCGACCACGGTGCTGAGAAACAGTGCTGGCACCGGCGTCCCGCCTGCATTCACACGGGAAGCGCGGCGAAAAAATAATCCATCACAGCTCATGGTGTAAAGCGTGCGCGAACAAAAAAGCTGGTTGGCGTTGAGGCAGCTCAGCATGGAAACAATCATGATGGAACGGATAATGGGATCGCCCAAAGTTCCAAAGATGCGATTGGCGACGGTGCCGAGAACAAAATTATTTCCGGCAATTTCCTTCATCGGCAAAATGTAGAGCGCCACAAGATTCAGCAGCAGATAAATTCCCATGATGGAAAACACGCTGCCAAAAATCGCGCGCGGAATATCACGCCCCGGCTCGCGCACTTCTTCGCCGAAATAAATGACGCCATCCCATCCATCCACTGTGTAGATGACGCCCTGCAGCCCAAGCATGAACGCAACGATAAAAGGCCACCCCGCCGGCAGCGCCAGCGCGCTCGCAGTAGATTGCATGGCAGCGTGGTGCGCGGCCCCGCCGAGAACGAAACATGCAATCACCAGAATGATGAATGCACTTGTCTTGATTGCCGCTGTGATTAGTTGCGTGCCGCTGCCCCAGCGGATTCCGCGCCACTGCAAAATAAAAAAACCGATGATGACGAGCGCGGCGACTACGACTTGCATTCGAATGGTGTGGCCAGCGATTGAGAAGTCGCCACCTAGTTTTGGAAAAAGAGCGCCACTATATTCGGCGATAACAAATGCGACTGCAGCAGCGGTGCCGCAGGTGGAAAGCCAATCGCTCCAACCGACGATAAATCCAGCGTAATCGCCGAACGCGCGACGCGAAAAATTATATTGGCCGCCGCTGCGCGGAATGGCGGCGCCGAGTTCGGCCATGGCGGATGCGCCGGAGAGAGCGTAGAGGCCGCCAACAATCCATACTGCGAGAAAGAGCCAGGGATTTGGCAACAGGCCGGCGACTTCACCGGGCGTTCGAACGATTCCGGCGGAGATGGTATTTCCGATAGCGGCGGCCATGCCGAACCACATGCCGAGAACTTTCAGCAGTTTTCCAGTGGCGAGGGGAGGATTCGAATGGGCGAGCGATTGAGAGGTCAATGGTTCCTACTAGCAGGAAGAATGTGCGAGCGCAGCAAGGCGGCCATCATAACCGCGGAAACTGGAATTGCAAGGGCGAAGTCGCGGGCGGCGGGCCGCAGGTTCGAATGGCGGCCGGAAGTTTGCGTGTTCAGAAAAATGAACGATTCCGATCTCGGCGCGGCTTGCCGACGAAGTTCCATTTGCCCCAGGCGAAGGATTCGTGGATGGGGACGAAATGCGCGCGAGCGAGTTTTGCGATTGCGTCGGGCTGGGTGAGCCATTGCTCGTAGGTGCGCTTTTCGTGTTCGATCATGGTGGCGAGGGCGTCCATTTTATTGGAAAGGCGGCGGGCCAGGGAATTTTCTGAAACGGCATGAACAAATTTCAGGAAAGGAGTGAGCCAGGGTTCCACGAAGAGCACGCGGCCGTCTTTTCGCAGGACGCGTTGCATTTCGGCGAAGGTGCGGGCCAAATCTTCGGGCAATTTGGGCAGATGGTGCAGACCGCCTTGCACGATGAGAACGTCTTTGCTGCGATCGGGGAAGGGGAGTTGGCGGCAATCGGCGACGGTGCATTTTGCGGGACCTTGATATTGCGCGATCAGGCGAGGAGATAGATCCACGCCTTCCAGGTGAGTAAATCCGAGTTGCTGGAGGGCGTTAAGTCCGTTGCCGCGGCCGCAGAAGAGTTCGACGATTTCGGCATCGCGCGGCCATTCGTTCGCGCCTAATTTCTGGAGGCGGGCGATGAATTTCTGGATCTCCTGTTGAGGAGTTTCGAAGCGCAGGTAGGCGGCTTCCCAGGGGTCGGTTGCGAGCGCGTTCGAAGCAGCCAAGTTTGGATTGTTGAAGCTATTTTTCATTTGCGAGGAGAGAAAGTTTATTCGGCCATGTGATCATGTATGACGAGTTTCGCACAGTTCGCGGCTCTTTTCGAGGCGGGGGTCAGAGGGGCCAAGTGTTTTGCAGGGAAT
Organism: uncultured Acidobacteriota bacterium; assembly: GCA_963729455.1. Lineage (GTDB taxonomy): Bacteria > Acidobacteriota > Terriglobia > Acidiferrales > UBA7541 > Acidiferrum. The sequence continues at coordinate 182,377 of CAVSNX010000008.1, read as the reverse complement.
GGGGAGGATTGAGGATTGGATGGTTGCGGAGGAGGGGTTAACGGTTCGCTTGAATTGGGGAAAGACAGAAATCAGAAAACGTCCCGTCTGGAACGTGTGAAGAAATTGGCGCGGTGGATGGAGTCGCTTTGTGTAGACTGCGAGCATGAGCAACGATGAGACTGCCGTTCCCCGACTAGTGGCGATTGATCGCCGGCAACTTTTCCTGCGAACGGTGGATGTAGAGAAGTTGGTAGAGCAAGAGCACTGCGTGCGTTCGATTTGGGAGTTGGTCGGGCGGCTGGATTTGCGGTTGTATTATGCGCAAATCGCTGCGGTGGAAGGCAGCGCCGGGAGAGAGCACACCGATCCGCAGTTGTTAATCAGCTTGTGGCTGTACGCATATAGTCGGGGGATCAGTTCGGCGCGCGAGCTGGCGCGGCAGTGCGAATACGAACCGGGTTGCCAGTGGCTATGCGGGTTGCAGACTGTGAGCCATCGCACTTTGTCGGGGTTCCGCTCCGACAACAAATCCGCACTCGACGATCTATTCACGCAGGTGCTGGGCATGCTGAGCGCCGAAGGTCTGATCACTCTCGAACGGGTCACGCTGGATGGCACCAAGATTAAAGCCAACGCGGGCGGCAACACGTTCCGTGGCCGCGAGAAAATCGCGGCGCATCTGGCGGCGGCGCAGGAGCAGGTGCGCGTGTTGAACGAGCAAGCCGAGAACGAAGAGCAACTGGTGAAGCGCCAGGCCGCCGCCAAGCGGCGCGCGGCACGGCAGCGAGCCAGTCGGCTGGAAACGGCTTTGCGAGAAGTAGAACGGCTGCAGCGCGAAAAAGTGCACGATCGCAAAACCTTTGTGGCGCGCGCCTCCAGCAGCGATCCCGAAGCGCACGTGATGCGCAACGGCGAAGGCGGCACGGTGCCCAGCTACAACGTGCAACTGGTGACTGACACGCAGCACGGTCTGGTGGTGAACGTGGAAGCCACCACCGATGCCATCGACTATCGCCAACTGGATCCCGCCCTGGAGCGCTGCAAACAGAAATTAGGCCGCGCCCCTCAGCAGGTCATTGCCGATGGTGATTACACCAATCATGCATCGGTGCAGGCGGCCGCAACGCACGGCGTGGATTTTTACGGCTCGTGGCAAGACAGTTGGAAAGCGACGGAAGGCGACGCGCAGGGCCGCCGTGCGGCGTTTTTGAGAAGCGCTTTTCCTTACGATGCCGAGCAAGATGTTTTTCGCTGCCCGGCGGGAGAAGCACTCCGCCCTGGCGCGATTCTGAATCGCGGGCACGGTGTACGTACGCACGTGTATCGCGCACCGAAAGAAGCTTGCCGCACCTGTGCGCTGCGCGAGCCATGCGCGCCGCCGGGAGCGCGACCTGCCTGGAGGCGCTCGATCACACGCCTCGCAGAACCGCCCGCGACAACCGCCTTCAAGGCCAAAATGCAGACGGAAGAAGGACGCCAAATCTACGCGCGACGTTCGCAGATCGCCGAGTTCGCGCATGCCTGGATTAAAGAACGCTGCGGCCTGCGACAATTCCGCTGCCGAGGCCGGCTGAAGGCCACGATGGAAGCTACCTGGGCTTGCCTGACCTACAACTTAATGCGCTGGTTCGGCCTGCGCCGCGCGCTGCAAGCGCAGCCTGCGGCCATGGGTTGAGCGAGCATAGGGGCTACAGCGGTGGAACGGAAATTAATGCAGGAGAAGGAATCGCCAAAGATCGCGCACGTAAAGTTGCCGTCAGACTGGGTTCGTTTCAAAACCCAATTTCTTCACACGTTCCTGTCCCCCGTTTTCGAGACCCTTTGATGTGGAAGGGTCCGGGTCTAGAGTCGAATGCATGGCAGACATTCGCGAGATCGGCACAGTTCGCGAGTTCCAATCCGCGCCCAATTTCTCGTATTACCGCGCCAGATACTACGATCCAAACGCGGGCAGGTTCCTTCGTGAAGACCCGCTAAGGTTCACAGGCGGCATCAATTTCTACGCGTATGTCAGGAATCGCCCTGTGAATAAAGTGGACCCCTTTGGGCTCTGGCCAAGTTTGGGAGATATATGGACTGGGGGAAAAGGCGCTTGGGACAGGGGGAAGGCATATGCCGGTAAGATCGGATGCTGGGCGACGTACTACTACTGCATTTCAACCACATTCGACAACCTCGACGGCATTTCCCAAGCGTCTCAGGGCATACCACGATACACGCCAGACGAGTTGGCGAATCCTAGCCAAAATGAGGGTGCATCTCACGGAGCTCATCAGATCAAACAATGCATTGCTGGCAACGAGAACTGCAAGAAAGCTTTGGAGGACTGCTTGGCGGGCGTGTTGTCGGGCGGCATCCTCCCGCACTGACGGACCGTAACTGAGCGCGATGAGAAAGGAGCAAAACTCGTGGGACGACAAATATTGGCTGTTGCCCTTGGGGTCGTCGTGAGCTTCCTAGCGGCCGCCGGGGGCGGTTATTTTCTGTATCGGCTTTCGAACTCTTTAGGTCACCAGGCTCCCCTGTTGGCTCGATATATCCTCAATCCGGTCATCGCGCTCCTTGTGGGCGTGTGCGTGGGTAGGTTGGCCAAATCCTGGGCAGGAGTTCTAGCCGCTTTAAGCTTAATACCGTGGGCGCTGGGCTTTCTTTTCGCCCAGCGGCAAGATGCCTCACATTCCCTCATTCTCGCATTGCTAAGTCTCCTCTACCTGATCATTGGCATGGCGGTGGCCACTGGCACGTTTCGAATGCGCGCGCGTAACGCACCAAGCGGTCTTACCTAGAACATGAACCGATTCGCTTTGAGGTGGCCGTCTAGTCCTCCGGTGGTTTTCGATTGTTAAACCGAACGGGAGCGTGGTTGTGGCTTCAATCTTTCTCTGGGCGGGTTACATACTATGTTTCTTCGGGGGGCTATGGATCATCGTCCTAGCTTGGCAGAAGGGCATTGTATGGGGACTAGGCTGTCTGGTCTTCCCTGTTCTCCAGCTTTTTTACGTGGCTCTCAACTGGAAGGAGGCCAAATCGCCTTTCTTTATCCAGGTCGCGGGATTCGTGGCCTTCTTTATCTCTGGTGCCATTGGGAAATGAATCCGTTGGGGGGCGCCGCGCAGTTAACGCCTCGCGCCGCAGAGCGCCCGAAGAGCGGTGCCTTTGGCACCGGGTGTGGGATAGACGCGTCACCCAGAGAAGACCCCAGGTTCCAAAGGTAGTCGAATCGAATACTCCTATCCCTCTCCTCTTTCCAAGGATAAAATCCCGCTAGGAGGAATTGCACATGGCCAGCTCACATCGTACTGAAGCTCTCGGCTATGAAGCCATGCGAAACCTAAATTGGTCACCAACAGAAAAGGCCATCGCTCGGAAAGCCTTCGACCGAGCACTCCAGCGCGAGCTGGAGGCGGTCATGGTCGAGGCCAAGAAGCGAGCTGCAAAGATCTGACAACCCTCCGACCTCTGGGAGCTAGAACGCTACTTGACGGAGCGCCGCCTTCAGATCGACCGCGAGTATGAGTACAAGTACTCGGTTCTGTTTCTCGTTTTCGGCAATCTCATACAGCGAGGAATGCTCAGCGAACAAGAGCTACAAGGCTTGAATCAAGACAAGCTCGACGCGATTCGCCGGTACGCAGAACTTTGAGTCTTCGGCACGGTTGAAACGAAACTAGGATCAGGGTCCGATTGTTCAATCTGGACTAAACTTAGTATCTTGCGCGGTAGTAATGCAGGCCAGTTTCGGTGTCCGATTCCAGAGCGCGAGACGTTTCGAGGTTTCGGCCACGCTGTGCATGAACTCTACTCTAAACCCGCACACGCAAAACCGGCGTATGCGGCACCCACAAGCGCCCCAGAATTTATCGTCTGTGCCACCCGCCTCATAGATGTCCCTCCCAGGACTGCGACGAAGCTTAACGCCTGCCGCAAGAACTGGGATGGGTCCATTCCATTAGGTCACCGCCAACGAAACACTCGTGAGCCGGTTTTCGAAGTCCCAGGTATAGCTTGTGGGGTTCGACTCAACCACTTTGGTCAGCGCGTTGCCTTTGTTGTCGAATGCCATCACTTTTGGGTCGCAGATTTACTCAGTTTGGTTACCCTGTCGATTGCGTTGTCCACTTCTGCCCGGACTCCATCTACTCCGTACACATTGCCCCTAGAATCTATGTAGTTGGGTCCTTTCACGCTCGCGGCCATGCGCTTGGCCACCTGATATTCTCGAAGAGAGTCCGCCCAATGCTTCTCCTCTTCGAGAACATAGGCAAACTCAAAGCGGCCAAAAGGATTGCTAGCATCTTTTTCGAGGGCATCGAGCAGCACTTGACGCTCCTCTGAATGCATCCCTTTTTTCTTGTAGAAAGCATACAGGGTGTAATAGTTGTTTGGATCTGAAGGGTCCAGCGCAGTTGCCAATTTGATTTCTTTCACAGCGCTTTCGAAGTCGCCCAGGGCGTGGTACGCTACGCCAGCTTGGTTGTGCCAGAAGGCCGACTTTGGATCCTTCTCGATACCGGCTTTGGCTTTCGCCAATTCAGCCTGCCAGTCTAACGTAACGCTTCGTTGCTGTGCCGACGAGAGCGGCGCATGTGCAGCCCCGCACAGTAAACAAACGAAAGAGAGCAGGGCGCTTCTAATCGGGTTCATTATTCACCTCAAGGTTGTGGCGGCCACCGGCAAGTGCAATCAGTATTACTCGCGTCGGGGTTCATTCCGACATTTCGGCCACCTAACTGAACAGCGGCTCCTGTTGATTGCCCGGTCAGAGTAGGTATGATTGGGCGGCCTGGAGTGTCGACCGCCCACCGCTTCGATTTGTTGCGAGTCTGGCGTTCCCTATGCGATCCCTTGCAGTCAGTGCATTCGAACCACGCCTCTTCTGTGACGTTTTTTTCGTAAAACTTCCTTATTCGTGTGTGCGTGGCAATCCAATCGCAGATACAGCTAATCACCGGCCCCTCGGGGCCGCCCGAAAAGTCCCAGCTTTGAAATTCCCAAAAAACACCATCCTCCAAAGTTAAATAGGGTTGGAGCGGAACCCCGCTCATCTGAGGAATTTCTTGCCACGGGGTTACCTGCGTACATTTAAATCCGTAAGGGTCAACGTAATCTAGGGGCTGATTCTTTACGTATTTATAAAAATGAACTCCAGCATTGAACCGCGCAGGATCCTCAGCGATGAATCGGGCAGTGGAGGGATCGTAGTATCTGGCGCGATAGTACGATGCCTGTGGATATTTCGGCACCGTTTCCACTGGCCAGCTCACTGGTTCTGAGGTTGTGCAGGCATCACGCAACGATGTTCGCTGGCTCATCGTAAGCATCACCTCTATTCTACGTTTTAGGTAGCTGAGCCCCGAAAAATTCGGGAACAGTGTGCCCAGTATGGCCCTTCTGATGGAACGTTACTTCTCATCTTGCGAAATGGCGGTTTTCACTTGTGGGTCTAATTTGACTTGGGGCTCTAGGGTCTGTTTGCTGTCTGAGTCCAGCCGAGCACCAGGGTGAGTGGCCTCGTGGACCTGCTTCAGCTTGCGGATTGAGACATGCGTGTAGATTTGCGTGGTGTCGAGCCGCACGTGGCCCAACATTGCCTGGATCTAGCGGATGTCCGCGCCACCTCACCGGTCCCGGATAAAGTCTAGGCGCGGTTATTGGTGGTGACCCGCAAGAGCATTCCTGTTCCGCTGGGAAGTTTAACGTTGCCGTTGTCGGAAGCGAAGACAATCACGCCAGCGGGGTCGGTGCGGCCGGCGTGGGCAATGCTCACGTGTGCGAGGCCGTAAGCGCCGCAGGCGTCGGAAGAGAATACCCAGAGCGCCTGAGGACTATCATTGCCGTCGACAGGCCCGCGGCAGTTCGTGCCCTCCTTGGCCCTGACTTGCACCAGGACGCCGCCGGGGACCGATTTTCCGATAATTTGATTGGCGTTCTCGGCGGCTGCGACAGGACCGCCCACTCCGTAGACAATGTCGCCACCGATTTGAATGGTGGTCAGCCAGTCGAACACGTCGCTTTCGCCCGGGCCGGTCTCAGGTGTTTGCGCGTTGAGAATTTGCATGAAACCGGCGACAGCGCGGAGATTTGTGGTGACGGGAATGGTCTGATCGGAGGAGACGAGTTTGTCGAACTGGAGGGAAATGCGGGCTGGCGCGCTGCTGGTGGCCGGAGTCACTTCGACGATATGACCGATGACCTTGCTCCCTGCGCGGATGAGTACGCCGGGGGCAAGGGAACGTTTTGCATAATCCTGCCGGTGATGATCTGACCTGGTTTGGATTTGGCGGAAGAGATGGTGGGGTTCAAGCGAACGGGCAATATGGTTCCGTGATGGCCGTCACCAATTTGCGCTGCTCAAACGGTTTGTTCCACCTTACCTGCTTGCGCTTTCATCTGTCAGTAACAAATTGTGCGTAGCATCACCGCTGTTCCCACATCCATTTCCGTATCTTAGGCATGTACTGGCCTTCCATGCGAATTTTGGATAAACACCTGCTCGAACAGCTTTCTGATGAACTAGCGCTACTTTGCTCGGACATGCTCGAGTTGGAATCCTCTCTGCTGAAACGTCCGTTGGCTCTTCATGAAGCGCATCGGCGCAGCGCGCAAAATCTTGCGCACTATCTTGCGCTGCGCCGGCACGATGTTCGTAAATTGCAATCCGAGTTGGCGCTGCTTGGGCTGTCGTCTCTGGGAAGGACGGAGAGCCACGTTTTCAACGCGGTTCAGACTGTGCATCGCGTGCTGAATGCTTTGCTGGGCGCGAACGGTTCATTGCCGTGTCCCGCGGAGCCCGCTGTGGAGATCGGCGAGGGAACGGAGTTGCTGGAGGCGAATACCGAGGCCTTGCTCGGGCCACCGCCGCCGGGCAGAAAAGTGCGCATCATGGTGACGATGTCCTCGGAAGCAGCCACGGATTATGAATTGGTGCGCAACCTCGTTCGAAACGGGATGGATTGCATGCGCATCAATTGCGCGCATGGCGGTCCGGAGGCGTGGCTGGGGATGATCCGCAATCTGGAGAAAGCGCGGGAAGAGACCGGCCGGAATTGCCGAATTTTGATGGACGTTGCCGGACCAAAACTGCGAACCGGGCCAATCGAGCCGGGCCCCGCGGTCATCAAATGCAGGCCCAAGCGCGACGTTTATGGCCGCGTGATGGCTCCGGCGCGCATTTGGCTTACGCCAGATGACAATCGGGAGCCGCCGCAAGGACCTGCCAGCGCGGTCCTGCCGCTCTCCGGCGGTTTTCTTAAAAAGCTCCGCTCCGGTGACAAAGTGCGGTTGCGCGACGCTCGCAAAGCGCAACGGACGCTGCGGATTTCGCACGTGCTAGGGAAAAGTTGTTGGGCGGAGGCGAGGCAGACAATCTATTTCATGCCTGGAACTGAGCTTTGTATTGTCAGGCAGCAGAAGTCCGGCAAGGCCAGCGTTCAGGAAGGCCCGAAAACTCGCATCGGGAAACTTCCGTCGCTCCGGCAGACGCTGTTGTTGAAGGAGGGCGACACGCTCATTTTGAATCGGCTGAGCAAACCGGGAAGGCCAGCTGTTCGCGACAAGACCGGACAGATCATCGCTCCGGCGCATATCGGCGTTTCGCTGCCTCAAATGCTGGAACATACAAAGACCGGTGATCCGGTTTGGTTTGACGATGGAAAAACTGGCGGCATCATTCGCGCGGTGAATTCGGATTCCGTGTCGGTGGAGATCACGCAGGCCCGACCGGAAGGGGAAAAACTCGGGGCCGAAAAAGGCATCAATCTGCCTGAGACGCGAATTGACATTCCGGCGCTGACTGACGATGACCTGGAAGCGCTGAAGTTCATCGTTCAACATGCGGACGTGGTGGGATATTCCTTCGTGCGCACGGAGGCGGATGTAAGGCAGCTCCTGGAGCAATTGGAAAAGCTGGGTGGCCAGCGACTCGGTTTGATTCTGAAGATTGAGACGCGCAAGGGCTTCGACAATCTGCCGAAACTGATACTGGCGGCGATGCGGGCGCGGTCGTTTGGAGTGATGATCGCGCGGGGAGATCTTGCGGTGGAGTGTGGGTACCAGCGCCTCGCGGAAGTTCAAGAGGAGATTCTTTGGATTTGCGAAGCCGCACATGTTCCGGTGATTTGGGCGACGCAAGTGCTGGAGAGTTTGGCGAAGAAGGGCATGCCTTCGCGCTCGGAGATTACAGACGCGGCAATGGGCGAACGCGCGGAATGCGTGATGTTGAATAAAGGGCCTTACGCGGTTACAACCGTGAGCGTTCTGGCCGATATTTTGAAGCGCATGCAAGCACACCAAGAGAAAAAGCGCTCCATGCTGCGGCAACTGCGTCTCGCTGCCTCGTTCCCGACCACCTCTTGAGGAGTCCCGGCATCCAACTATCTGCGTCACGGAGTCGCAAGTCCTGCCGATACAGCTCGATAGGGGCTTGGTCTATTACACAGATGAATACACGATGAACGAGTGAGGCTTGTGCGCAGGGAGGGGGGAACTTAGTGTGGCAGATGTGTAAGAATGAGGGGTCTGGCGAATGGGGTTTCCAACAAGCGGCCATCTGTGTCCGGTGTGTCTGACAGCGGTATCCCCATCGAAAGTAGCATTTGAATGCAAGGCGTGCCGGCTAACGTTTCCGCTGGTGGACGGGATTCCTGTGTTTGCGGAAACCATGGATTCGGCCTACGGCATCATGACCCCTTCTGAACTGGAGAACCTGCTGACCCTCTGTCAGGAGCGCGGCTGGGACAAAGGCGTTGCGGCATTCCTGGCGAAAAAATCCCTGAGAAACGCGGATGAGTGGGCCGCTTATTTTACGCCGGAGACGCGCGCGGCCGGGAGGTTGCTGCTTCCTGCCAATCCAAACGCCAAAGTGTTGGACCTGGGTTGCGGGATTGGCCCCCTGAGCATCAACTTCGCGCGACATGCCAGTGAAGTGGTGGGAGTGGATCATGGGCTCAAGCAGCTGCAACTCTTGAAACTGCGGGCCCTCGAAGCCGACATTGGAAATTTACGCGTGGTCTGCGCGGGCGACCGTGCACATCTACCCTTCGCGGCAGAAAGTTTTGATACCGTTCTGCTGAATGGAGTTCTGGAGTGGGTCGCCAGCATGCAAACGGGCGATCCACGCCAACATCAGAGGGAATTTCTCGCGGAGGTACACCGCGTTCTCAAGCCCGAAGGTGAAGTCTATATCGGAATCGAAAACCGGTTCGGGTTCACCTACTTGTCGGGTGGTCACGATGAGCACACGCACTTGCGGTTTGTGACCGTCCTGCCGCGCAAGGTGGCAAACCTTTTGTCGATGATCAAGAGCGGCAAGCCGTATCGTGTCTATACCTATTCTCGGCGCGGATATCGGGAGCTCTTGCGCGAAGGTGGATTTGCGGCCGCGCACTTTTATATGCCGCGGACCAACTACCGGAAGATCAGCCAGATCGTGGAGGGCGAGAACCGGTCGGTTTCAGCAGAAGCCTTTCGCGAGAAGCCGGAACTGGGGACGATGACACGGCGGCCGCTGAAGGCACTGACCTATCCCTACCTGGCGCACTCGTATTCCATTGTTGCGGGCAAAAATCAATTGGCGCCGAATCTAATTCAGGAGGCGGTAGCCAAACTACAAGTCTGTTGCATGAATGGAGCTTCCAGAGCGCCGCAATTCCAGCCCGTGATGATTCGCATTGGTGAAAGTACGGTCGCGCTTGTTTCTGTGGCGGAGAAAGAGGGAACGCGCGGATTTATGTTGAGAATCCCCCTCACTCCGCAAGCAACTGATGAGCAGGCGCACAATGCGCACTGTCTGAGCGGGCTGGTTGCCAGGCTCGAGCCGCAGTCTGCGCTCAAGGAGATACTGCCGAAGCCTGCCGCGACGCTGGACTGCCAAGGGCAGCCGGTCTTTGTGGAGGGTCTGTGCGCCGGATTCGATCTTCGCTTTTGCCACAGCAAAGAAGACCAACCGGCTGTTTTTCGGCACGGAGTGGAGTTCTTGCTGCGTCTGCATCGCGAAGTCGATGAGCGGCGGACACATTCGGCAGCGGAGATAGACAAGTGGCTCGGGAAGAGGGAAGCGCACATCTACAAAACGGCGCGGGCTTTCCCAGAAGGAAGTTTGCAGAATTTGGTCGAAGAAGCAAATGCCGCTTTGCGCGCCGAGGCTCCCGCGGTGGTGTTCACCCATGGAGACTTCTGGCCGGGAAACCTGCTGGGCACCGAAACGGGAGACCGGTTGACTGGAGTCGTGGACTGGAAATTTGCCGACCCGGAGGGAATGCCGCTTCTGGATTTGCTGCAACTTTTGCTGTGCACGAAGGGAATGCAGTCGGGGGTAGGGTTCACGCAATCGCTGACGGAGAGGCTTGTGGCGCGGAGGTTCGAAGAGGACGAGAAAGCACTGGTGCAGGAATACTGCGGCGCGCTGGGGATTTCGGACCGCTCGCTGTGGCACCTGGTTTTCATGGGGTGGCTGGATTGGGTGTACCGCCGCACGAGCATGCAGGGATACTTGCCCTCTTGGCGCCAAAGAGAAATGGACGCGTTCCTGGAAGCGGCTGGCAAGCTGAGCTGTGCAACGGTTTGAGAGCTTCAATCCTTCCATGTGCTGGCGGTAGAATACGCCCTTAGCGTCGTGCGTCCCGTTCGCAGCCTGGGAAAACAGCGCCAATAATCCTCGGTTCCATTGTTTCCGAACACGCAGTTTATTGCAGCGGATTGCAGGCGCGTGACTGGCCGCTGTGAGGTATTCCGCGCGAATCCATCTGTGACGTGGTGAAAAGATGGAGCGCGCGGGTTATGATGGTTTCCCGTATGAACAGTGCGCTGACTTCGGAGGGCGCGTTGCGCGAAGCGGTGGGCGCGACGCAGCCGGTTGATGTTTCCGTGGTTATTCCTTGCCTGAATGAGGCGAATTCGCTGGCCTTCTGCATTGATAAAGCGGTGAACGCGTTCCGCAATGCGGGTCTGTCCGGGGAAGTGGTGGTGGCGGACAACGGTTCGAATGATGGTTCAGTGGTGATTGCGGAGCAGCACGGCGCGCGAGTCGTTCACGTGGCGGAACGAGGCTATGGCGCTGCGCTACGCGCGGGGATTGCGGCCTCGCGCGGACCGTACATTATTATGGGCGATGCGGACGACAGCTATGACTTCACCGAAGTGCCGCGATTCGTCGAGAAACTGCGCGAAGGTTTTGACGTAGTGATGGGAAATCGCTTCCGCGGAGGAATCCAGCCGGGAGCGATGCCACCACTACACAAATATTTCGGGAATCCCGGGCTCACCGCTTTGTTGAACCTGCTTTTTAAGGCGGGCATTGGCGACAGTTATTGCGGGATGCGCGGGTTCACGCGGGAGCTGTATGACCGCCTGGATGTGCGCAGCTCCGGGATGGAATTTGCGCTGGAGATGATTATCAAGTCGGCGCAGATTGGGGCGCGGATCACGGAGATTTCCATTGTTTTGTGGCCGGACAAGCGCGGGCGGGCGCCGCACCTGCGGAGCTTCCGCGACGGGTGGAGGAGCTTGCGGTTCATGCTGCTGTACGCGCCGAACTGGCTGTTTCTGCTGCCGGGTGCTTCGCTGGTTTTCGTGGGGCTGGTTCTGGTGTTCTGGCTGCTCCCCGGACCGCGGGCGATTACGCCGCGCGTGACGCTGGATCTTCACACTATGATCTTCGGCGTCATTTTCACGCTATTGGGCGCGCAGATTCTTTCGATTGGCGCGTTCGCAAAAGTATTCAGTTATGCGGAGCGGTTTGACCGCGGGACCGTGTCGTTGAAGCGCGTGTTACGGCGCGTGACGCTCGAATCGGGTCTGCTCCTTGGAGGGGCGCTGTTTCTTGCAGGATTCGGGGGCTGCGCGTGGATCACCTGGCAGTGGGCGGCGAGTGGCTTCGGCCCGCTTCATGAGGTGCGGCAAGTTCTCTTCTGGTCCATGTGGCTGTTCCTAGGCGTGCAGATCATTTTTGCTTCGTTTTTTCTGAGCATGCTGGGCATCAGCCGCGGCACGTTCATCGGCGACTACGACCTGAAATAGATGGCCGCGCCGCCGCAGACATCCCGGGCGACCTCGTGGCCACTTTCCTGGATCGGGCGCTGGCATCATGCGTTTGTATTCGAACGGCGCACGCGCGTGCTTGCGGAACTGCTCGCGGCGCAAATCCCGCAGCGCGCTTCGGTGCTGGATATCGGCTGCGGTGACGGAACGATTGCAAGCTTGATCAAGCAGTTGCGCCCGGACGTTGCGGTTCAGGGCGTGGAATTCCTGGTGCGGCCGGGCTGCAAAATCGAGTGTCAACCGTTTGACGGTACCTCGCTTCCGTTTGCGGATGCTGCGTTCGATGTCTGTCTGTTCGTGGATGTTCTCCATCACACGGAAAATCCAGAAGTCTTGCTTCGCGAGGCCGCGCGCGTCAGCCGTTCCTTCGTGCTGCTCAAAGATCACCTGGATGAGAGTTTCTTTGATAATGCGATACTGCGATTTATGGATTGGGTAGGGAATCGGCCGCACGGCGTGGTGCTCACGTACAACTACCAGAGCCGCAAAGAGTGGGCGGAGCACTTCGCAAACTGCGGACTGGCGCAGGTCAGTTGGACAAGGGAGGTGCCGCTGTACCCGGCGCCATTCAGTCTATTGGTAGGACGCGGATTGCATTTTGTGTCGCTGCTGAAGAAAACAAAATAGTGGTGGCGACTAGTGATTCGGTGGACTGGCCCCGACAGGGTAGGGAATCAACTCCGTATTGTCCTCCTCGGGTGCGATGAGCCAGATCTGGCGGTCTTTGAAATAAGCAAAGAGTTTTTCATTCTGCTGCGGATTGGTTTCGCGCGCCCAGAGAATCTTGGCTCCGTCAATTTCCGCGCCGTTGAAAACCCAATCGTCATGGACGTTGTAGTCCGGCGGGTAACGCACCATGACCAAGTGTTTTCCGGGAGTATGCGAAAGTTTTTCTATGACTGCAACGCGGCTCGGGTCGCCCTGGCAAGCCCAACTCAGCGGGTCGCAAGCGCGGTGAGCCACGGCGACGGCAGTATTTAGGGCTAGGAGAACGACGGCCGCGCAAGAAAGTGCTGCGCCGATCGGACGTCCGCGCAGGTTCATGGTTCTGAGATGCCGGATGGCTTGCACCTGCAGCAGGAAGATTGCGCAGGTCGCGGGTGCTTCGTAGTGGGGCATGGACCAGCTTATGACAAAAAATCCGGCCGTAACGAAAAGAAAAGCTGCCAAAGGCAGCCGCAATTTGCGATCGAAGAACGCGAAGGGCAAACCGGGTAAGAGCAGAAGCGCTCCCCACCAAAAATACGTGCTACCGTTGCGCGTCAATTTCTCAGCGGTCACTCTCCAAACGTCTGGCCAGGTGTTGCGGTAGTTGTCGAGTTCCCAGCCATTGTAGAAATCTTCAAACTGAAGGTTGTTGTAGTGCAGCGGCTCGCGGGGATGATCCCAAAGAAAGAGTCCGGCGGATTCGTAAGTTTGAGAATTCAAGGAGTATGGGAAACGAGTGGCGCTTCCCGTCAGCCGCCAATTGTAATAACCCATGAAGAGAGCGGTCACCGCGAGGACAGCCCCGAGCGGCAAGAGAATTCTTGCAGGGGGCACGCGCAGTCCGGCGCGTGAAGGTGTTTTTCGGCGCAGCCACCAGAGGAACCAAATTGTGACCGGGATGCAAAAGAGCAAACCTTCGTAAGGCCGGCTGTTCGCGAGGATCGCGACGCCGAGTCCGAGCAATATGACATCACTTGTGCGTGCCCGCTGCGCAATTCGAGGCAACGCTCCCAGCGCCAGCGCACCGCCAAGCGCTGCGACTGCTCCGCCCCAGTAGCTGTTGATCCAATAACTGACGACGCCGAACTTCAACGCGACGAGCACTCCACCGAGAAGCGCCCAGCGCGCAGGCAGCCACGCTTGCAGCATCCAAAGAATCGCGGCACACATCGCGGCCACGCTGAGCAGCACGCCGATCCATGGATGGCCAAGCCACTGGCCCAAGGCCAGAACGAATCCTTGCGCGGGCGGGTACTTCGAGGAATAGGTGGGAAGCCAGTTCACATGAAACGTTTCGAAACTCATCCACATGGGGTGCGAGGGATTGGCGAGACGGCCGTGCGCGAAGGTGTCGGCCATCAGAAGGTAGCTGAATTCGTCGTGGATCCCGGGAATCGGAACTGGAAGAAGCGGAAGAGCAACCAGGCGCGCGGCAATCACGGAGAAAAACAGCAGCCAGAGCGTAAGTTTTTTGCGGTTCGCTAGCTTAGCGAATCGAGCTTTCATTACTCGAAACAGATTCTCGCTGGCTCGAGGCGCGAACACGGCGAGCAGGAGAAATGCGGCAGCGACAAGCAGAGTTTCAGAGAAGGTGGAGGAGAAGTGCAGCGCCATGCTGCCGAGGCAAGGATTCATCTCAGAGAAGAATCGTGGGTCCCGGGTCTGGATGTATCGTCATGTCCGATAGAGGATAACTGATTTCTGCGCCGCAGCTTTATTTTTCGTGAGCGCTTATCGTTCGATTTCGATGTCCACGATCTGGTTTGGATCCGCGGCGGGCCGGCGGTTCCGGGGCTCGTCGGCGTAATCGGCCATTTCCAGGCGGAGATTTCCGGCGTTGGTGGAATAGGTCAAGCCGGTTTCGAAGTCGACGATTCCGGCGCGGATTAACTTCTCAATTTCGCCGTCGAAATATTGCATGCCTTCCGTAGTGCCGTCGCGCATGGCGTCGAGCAGGGACTTGCCTTCGCTCTCGCCCTTTTCGACGTATTCGCGGGTGCGCATGGTGGATTTCAGGATTTCCACGGCGGCTATGCGGCCTTTCTTGTCCTTTTTGGGAAGGAGGCGCTGCGAAACGATCATGCGAAACGCTTTCGAGAGACGCGTGCGGATCCCCTGCTGATCTGACAATGGAAAAACGCCCACGATGCGTTCGATGGTCTTCGCGGCATCAATGGTATGGAGGGTGGAGAGAACCAAATGCCCCGTTTCGGAGGCTTCGAGAGCGATTTCAATGGTCTCGCGGTCGCGCATTTCGCCGACCAGAATGACTTTTGGCGCTTGGCGGAGGGCCGCACGCAAGGCGAGGGCAAAACTTGGCGTGTCGGTATGGAGCTCGCGTTGATGAATGGTCGATTTCTTGTGGCGGTGCAGGAACTCGATGGGGTCCTCAATGGTAAGGATGTGATAGGCCTTTTCCTCATTCATCTTGTCGAGGACCGCCGCGAGCGTCGAGGATTTGCCAGAGCCTGTCGGGCCGGTCACGAGGACGATGCCATTCCGGAGTTCCACGATTTCGTTCAACGCCGCGGGCAAGTGCAGATCCTGGAATCCGGGAATCTTATCCGGGATTACACGCATGACGACCGCGCAGCTTCCACGCTGCTTGAAAATATTTACGCGGAAACGCGCGACGCCGGTGATGCCGTAGGAGAGATCCGCGGAGCCGTCCTTCTCGAGGTTCCGAACGGGCGTCTCATTTTTCCCCATGATGTCTTTGGCAATGGAGCTGGTGTCGTCGGAGCTCAGACACTCCAGGCCTTTGTATTTCAGCTCCACGAGCTGGCCACTGACTTCGACTTGCGGCGCACGGCCGGGTGAAAAAATCAAATCGCTCACGTGCGGGCTGGACTTCAGCATGGCGGTGACAAGCTGCGCGGTGTGGATCGTTCGCTGCACAGGAGGCGTTGAAACTGGTGCTGGCGCCGGTGCCGAACTCAATTGCGGTGGCAGCGTTTGCGTCGGAGTACTCATGAAATATGTCGCATCCTTTCGGGGCCCAAGGAAGGGAGGGCGGGTTATCTGCAGAATCGTCGTGTCGCTACACTCGTCTTATCGACATCCATAGTGTAAGCGAGCGAACCACTCCGCAGGATAGGGGACTTCGGCGGCATTTCGTGAAGACAAACTGGCCGGAAGGACAGGTGAGCACAACAAAACGGCCACCGCCAAGTCCGGCAGTGGCCGCTGCGCGGCTGACCGGCCGCCGTTCCTGCCCGTCAATATTTAGCGGCTAGGGTTTGGAAGCGCTGTCAATAAATGCGGCGACGTTGGCTTTCATCTTCGCGAGATCTTCATCGTGCAGGTACATCATGTGCCCGGCGTCGTAATACTGCAGATGGATGTTCTTCTGGAGTTTCGCGGGAAGGCCGAGGTGCTCGATGGTGTATTCGGTGGCGACGAACGGCGCAGCCAGGTCGTAAAGACCTTTCTCCACTTCGATTTGCAGGTGCGGATTGGAGAGCATCGCCAAGATCAGATCGGCTTCGACGTTGGGTGAACCGGGGATTGGGAAACCGGAACTAGTTTGTTTGACGGATGAGGAGGAAAAACTGGTCGCCCTGAGCTGGGGAATCCACCGATAGGTCAGCGCAGTTGTTCACGATCCAATCGGCCCCTGCCTGGCCCACCTCTACATCATTGGACGTTGTGCGCACGGCGATGACTCGGGCTCCTGCGGCTTTGCCCGCGCGGACCCCGGAAGGAGCGTCCTCGATGACGATGCAGTCCGTTGGCGGCACATGCACGGATTCCGCGCCCATCAAATACGGATCGGGGTTCGGCTTGCCGCGCTTTACATCGCTGGCAGTCACGAAGTGTTCGGGAATCGGAAGGCCTGCGGCGCGCAGGCGTACCTCCGCCAAACGACGCGTCGCGGAAGTCACGATAGCGTAGCGATTCGCGGGCAGCGCGCGCAAGATCTCCGTGGCGCCGGGCAGGGCGACGACGTCCTCCACGTCTTCCAACTCACGCCGTTCCACCTCGCGATCTTCCGCCTGGCGATCCCCATGAGGAAGAAGTTCACGAATAGTGGCGATGCTGGGCCGCCCGTGAGCTTGTTTGACCACCGCCTCCGGTTCGAATCCATGTTCGCGCGCCCAGCCGCTCCAGACGCGCGCCACCGCGGCGGTGGAGTCCACCAGCACGCCGTCCATATCGAAGAGCAGGCCACGACAGGGAATGGAAATCATGATTCATGATAGGCAGAACGCGTCGAATTGCGAAGCGCGAAAGCGCAGATGGGCTGAGTTGAATGTCTCTTCGTACTGGAAAGCGGGACTCCGCTTTACCACTAGAGAGGTAGTCAAGAACCATTCCATCTTGTGATGCATCCATTGAGTTGAGTGCATATGCTGGGTGCGACAAGGTGTAGCATGGACGAAATGGATGAGAACTCGTCGATTTCCCTGGGATCGAACCTGCCAATTGCGCGCACTACAATAGCAACCGGATCTCACGAATCTGTCATTCCCATGAAGTGAAGGAGTGCAAGGCGATGGAAACGAGGCTTCGATTGAGACTTATGCTGGTGTCTTTGCTCCTGGTCTTGACCATAGCAGGCTCTGGCGCAAGCGCTCAGGACGGCGAACCGCAGAAGTTTTTTCGCGAGTATGTTGGGCTGAGCGATGATCAAAGTAAGGCCATTCGGGCGGGCAAGGCCGTCGCCAAGATTCTGGATTCACCCACCGCAGACGAGGTATTTGTCTTCGGTGCGGTATATGTCGAAGCGACTCCGGAAAGCTACCTCAAGCTTGCATCCGACATTGACTCCCTGCGCAAACTTCCTAATTATCTCGCCATTCAAAAGTTCAGTGACCCACCGCAGCTTTCGGACCTCGATGGCTTCAGTCTGGAACCGGAAGACATCAAGCAACTGAAAGATTGCAAACCAGGCCACTGCGAGATTCAGTTGCCCACCGAGGCAATGGAATCCTTCCAGCGATCGGTAAATTGGTCGGCGCCGGATGCCGCGGATCAGGCGAACCACCTGGCACGGCAAATGGCGCTCCAGGCCCTCCAGAGATACAGGCAGGGAGGTAACACTGCTCTCGGAACCTATCGCGACAAGAATCACCCTGCCGCAGTGGGAGAAACCTTTCAGTCGTTATTGAGCCGGTCCAAGGCGCTTCCTGCCTATCTGCCTGACTTCAACCATTATCTGCTCGATTATCCGACAGCGACCCTGGACAACGTCGAGTCTGAGTTTTATTGGGAGAAAGTTAATTTCGGACTGAAGCCCACACTCCGGATTGTGCAAGGGATTGTGTATCGCGGTAACCGTTCTACAGAACCCGCGTTTGTGGTAGCCGTGAAACAACTCTACGCAAGCCACTACTTCCAAACTGCCTTGGATCTGACCGTTTGCGTCAGAGACTCGCAGCGCTCAGTCGATCGCGGGTTTTACCTGATTACCATGAAGGGTTCGGAACAAGCGGGCTTGACCGGGCTCAAGGGAAGCATCGTACGAAAGGTTGCTGTGGACAAAACTCGTTCTTCACTCGAACGAGCACTCGTATCGGTCAAACAAAAACTGGATACCCCAAAACAGTAATTTCACTGCCTCTATTAGGCACGAGCGGAAACATATGGCATTTCTCGATCGCCGTTGCGCGAATGCACTGCTGACAGTTCTCCTCTTCGCACTCGTACTAAGCATCGTTTATATTGCGCGAGCGGTCATCATCATTTTTTGTTTCGCCATTCTGTTCGCGTATTTGATCAATCCAGTTGTCCGATTTCTTCAGCGTAATTCTCTGTTTTTCAAGAACCTGAAAGGACCTCATGTAGCAGAGGCGTATCTCGGCTTGCTCATTCTCGTGGCGCTCGCATGTTTCAAAAATACAAAGTGAATTTGATTTTTTGCGGAAAGTGAAAATTGGGGTGGGAGACGGGGATCGAACCCGCGACATTCGGTGCCACAGACCGACGCTCTACCAGGCTGAGCTACTCCCACCGCCGAGGAACGCCTCCAGTTTACGCTACTTTCTGCGCAGCGAAAAGTGGCTCGAAATGTTTCATCTAAGGCACGGCCCGCTGCTTCTGGCAGCAATCCGCCTCCACACTATTGTTATTCTGGAATTCGCTCAAATGACCACTTCCACACTTACTGCGCCGAAGGTGCCAGAAACAGCGTTTGCCGGCTCGCCGAACCCGTTGGAATCTTATTTCAGGCGGCTGACGGGCGGTGCGGCGATCCCGTGGAACTTCACGACACTGGGGGGCCTTCTGGCGCTGATCCTTTTGTGGGCCGCGTGGTTCCACGGAACCTGGGCGAGTTGGGGAGAATTGACGGCGGACTGCGGCCGCGAAATGTACGTGCCCAGTGTTCTCTTGCATGGAAAAACGCTCTACAAGGACATCTGGTATCCGTACGGACCATTGAGCCCTTACTGGAACAGCCTGTTGTATCGAATGTTTGGTGTGCATTTGACGGTTCTTTATTGGGCCGGTTCGCTGTCCGCGTTGGGCTGCGCCATTTTCCTGTATCGCACCGGAATGCGACTCTCCGCGGCAATGGTGGGTTGGACTGCGGGAGCTGCTGTTTTGTTTCAGGCATTTCATCCCTCGCTCTTCTCATTTCCCCTGCCGTATAGCTACGCCTGTGTGTACGGCCTGCTGGTCTCGTGTCTGCTCCTTTGGCTGGTGGTTCAGGCAGCAACGTCCAGAAACGTGGCGTGGATTTTCGGCGCTGGCATTGCCGCGGGCGCCGCGCTGTTACTGAAGCTCGAGTTCGGTATGGCCTGCTATCTCACATTGGGGCTCTTGATCGCCGCCCGCGGCTTTCAGCAAAGGTCGTGGAAATCAGTAGCGCAAGATGTTGGCGCTTGCTTGCCCGGGGTGGTGGCATGCGGCATGGTCATAACCTGGATGATTTCCTTGCGCGGGGCGGAGTTCCTGACGCAGGAAAACCTGATGAGCTGGCCCGGTACATTTTTCATGCGGACGTACGGAAAGTTCTGGCTGGCGGAGACGGGATTCACGATCAGCGGTCCGATACTGGCCGATGCAGCGAAACGCTTGCTGGTCTTTTTGGCGCTCCTGCAGGGGCTGCACATGTTTCTCAGCAGCAGGCGGCCGGAACGGCGCACGATGCTTTTGCGCGGAGCTCTGTTCGTTCTCGCGTTGAGCTACATCTTTGTATATCTGACGTGGTTCAAGCAGTTGTGCGCAGTGTTCTTCCCGCAGGACATGGTCTTCTACGTAGGGGTGGCCGCATTGGCGGCGTGGTGGCATTTCTTGCGGCGCCCGGAATCCCAGAACGCGCTGGCGGTTGCGCTCTTGCTCAGTTTTTCCACGCTGCTCGCATTCCGAATCACGTTCAAGCTTTTGCCGGTAGACTTCCCCGTGTTTTACGACGGCCCGGCAATTCTTTGTTTCCTGTTGCTGATGCGTTCGCTCATTCCGGCGTTCGGGCATTCGAAATGGTTCGTTCAAGTGTCGGAAGTGGCCCTCTGCCTTGCGTGTTTGGCGGCGCCAGCGCTGTATTCACGGGCGGTGCTGGAAGCAAAGCCGCGTCCGGCGTGGCTAACGACCGAACGCGGGAGCATGCGCGTGCCCAAACAAACCGCGGAAAACTATTGGGCGGCCATGCAGTTCATGAAGGAGAAGAATGCGCTTGGGGAAGCGGTTCTTTCCATTCCCGAAGATACCAGCTTGTACTTTTTGTCAGGAGTTGACTGTCCGACGCGGGTCTATGCGTTTACACCTGGCATGCTCGCTCCCGGCAAAATGACCGACGATTTGATCCAGCAAATCGAGCAAAGACGGGTTCGCTACCTGATTTGGTCCAACCGCATCTTTCCAGAGTACAATGTGCTTCGCTTCGGCGTGGATTTTGATCAGACATTTGGCAACTACCTGGTTTCTCATTATCGCCGCGTTGCGCCGGTAACCCCGTCAAGTCCACACTATTGGGAGTGGAACGCCTACATTTGGGAGCGCATACCGGATCGAGAGGCACGATGAAACGAGCAGTCATTACCGGAATCACGGGGCAGGACGGCTCCTACCTGGCGGAGTTGCTGCTTTCGAAAGGGTACGAAGTGCACGGCATCATTCGCCGCGCCAGCACCTTCAATACTTCGCGGATCGATCACATCTATCAGGATCCCAATCATCCCGGCACGAAACTCTTTTTGCACCACGGGGATCTCTCCAGCACCGAATGGATTTTGAATTTGATCTACTCGCTGGCGCCGGACGAGCTGTATCATCTCGCGGCGCAGAGCCACGTGAAGGTCAGTTTTGACATTCCCGAATACACGGGTGACGTTACCGGCCTTGGCACCATGCGGCTGCTGGAAGCGGTTCGGCGGAGCGGTGCCAAGACGCGTTTCTATCAGGCGTCAAGTTCGGAAATGTTTGGCTCCGCGCCGCCGCCGCAAAGCGAAACGACGGAGTTTCACCCGCGCAGCCCATACGCTGCAGCCAAGGTTTACGCGCACTGGATGACGCGCATTTACCGCGAGGGCTATCACCTCTACGCCGCCAACGGCATTTTGTTCAATCACGAGAGCCCGCGCCGCGGCGAAACCTTCGTCACGCGCAAGATCACTCGCGGCGTTGCTGCAATTTTGGCTGGCCGAGAGGATTCACTTTATTTGGGCAATCTTGATTCGCGGCGCGACTGGGGCTATGCGCCCGAGTACGTAGAAGCGATCTGGCAAATCCTGCAGCAAGATTCGGCGGATGATTACGTCATCGGCACGGGCGAGACGCATTCGGTGCGCGAATTTGTCGAAGCGGCGTTCACCTATGCGGGGCTGGATTGGCAGAAGCACGTCAAGATTTCCGATCGCTACCTGCGGCCGCTGGAAGTGGATGTGCTCATCGCCGATGCCAGCAAGGCACGCGCGAAGCTCGGCTGGCAATCGCAGATCGGTTTCCGCGATCTGGTAGCCATCATGGTGGACGCGGATGTGGAAGCAGCCGGCCTGAAGCCTCGCGGTGAGGGCAAAGCCGTGCTCGAAAAGAAAATCGGGCACTGGAACCGGTGGCAGAATTCCGTTACGAATATGGTGCAAGCCGTCAGCGGCCGGGCTTCACAGCACTAGAGGATCAGGATGAGTTTTTGGAATAGCAGGCGTGTGGTCGTGAGCGGAGGCAGCGGCTTCCTCGGATCGTTCGTTGTGGAGAAGCTGCGCGCGGCGGGTTGCCGCGAGATCACCATTCCCCGCAGCGCGCAGTACGACCTGCGCGAAAAATCAGAAGCGCTGCGGCTCTACAAAGACGCGAAGCCGGACGTCTTCATTCATTTGGCGGCGGTCGTCGGCGGAATCGGGGCGAACCGTACCAATCCTGGGCGCTTCTTTTATAACAACGCTGCGATGGGGCTAAACGCGATCGAGGCAGCGCGCATCGCGGGAATCGAAAAGTTTGTCTGTGCGGGAACGATCTGTTCCTATCCAAAATTCACCCCCGTGCCGTTCCGCGAAGAAAATTTCTGGGACGGTTATCCCGAGGAAACCAACGCGCCGTACGGCCTGGCGAAAAAAATGCTGCTCGTACAGGCTGCAGGCCTACCGGCAGCAGTACGGGATGAACGGCATTTACTTGACGCCTGTGAATCTTTACGGCCCCCGCGATAATTTCGACCTGGAAACTTCTCACGTGATTCCCGCGCTGATTCGCAAGTGCTGGGAAGCCAAGCAGACGCGCGCTACGGAAGTGCTGGCCTGGGGAACGGGAAGCGCCACGCGTGAATTTCTTTACGTCGAAGACGCCGCGGAGGCCATCATTCTGGCCGCGGAAAAATACAACAAACCCGACCTCGTCAACCTCGGTTCCGGCGAAGAGATCAGCATTCGCGACTTGCTCGAACAAATCCGCACTCTGGTTGGTTACGAGGGCACGATTCGCTGGGATGCCACCAAACCTGACGGCCAGCCTCGCCGCTGCCTCGATACGTCACGCGCGATCGCGGAATTTGGCTGGCGAGCGAAAACGTCCTTGCGCGATGGAATGCGAGAGACGATTCAATGGTTTGAAAGCAACGCAAAACTGGCGATGCGAGCGTGAGACTCCTTGTGCCTGTTGGACTATCAAATTCGCCGTTCTATGACGGAATTGAGGTTGGCCATCACTACGACTCTTGAGACGCGTCCAGCGCCCTCATCCCAAGAAGAGGAAAAGAAAAGCGAGGATATGGCTACGAGTGACGCCTCCGGTTGGAAGAAGTATGTCAATGCGTTTCTCGCGGCAGAGATGTCCACTCTCACGCGCTATTACGACCGTTTGATTCAATGGCTACCGCGCGAGGATGACAGCGGCATGTTGCTCGCCGCAATGGATGCGCCCGTCAAGCAGACGGTTGGAAGGGATGAACCGTTCCCTGACCTCAGCCACGAAATCGAACAGCGCACCGCGATCCTGGTAAACGGCACATTCAATCACGACTTCGATATTCAGGGCCTGTTGGTGCAGCTGAAATCGAAACTGTCCCGTACGTCTCGCGTGATCGCTGTCCTTTACAATCCCTATCTGCGCTGGCTCTACAATCTTGCGAACCGCTTGGGCATCCGCAAGGGAGAACTGCCGAGCACCTTCCTGACGCGCGTCGATCTTCAAAATATTGTCAAAGTGTCGGGCTACGAAATTGTTCGCTATCGCCTGGCTATCTACCTCCCGTGGAAATGGCTGGGGCTCGGCGATGCCATCAATCGAATTCTGCCGCTGATACCGCTGGTGCGCTGGTTTAGTTTGACTTCCATCGTAGTGCTGCGCCCTCTGGCCCCCGCCTCCCGGCCAGGAATCTCCTGCGTCATTCCCGCGCGCAACGAACGCGGCAATATTGAAAACGCCGTGAAGCGTTTTCCGGACCTGGGCTGTGACACCGAAATTATCTTTGTGGAAGGCCATTCGAACGACGGAACGTGGGAGGAAATTCAGCGTGTCGCCGCGCTTTACGGAAATCGTTATCGAATTCAGGCGCTGCAGCAAACTGGCAAAGGCAAGGCCGACGCCGTGAGGCTTGGCTTCTCTCACGCCACGCAGCCTTTGCTGATCATTCTCGACGCCGACCTGACCATGCCTCCCGAAATGCTCGGGCGCTTCTACGAAGCCTACTGCCAGGGCTACGGCGATTTCATCAATGGATCGCGGCTCGTCTATCCCATGGAAGGCGAAGCCATGCGCTTTCTGAACCGGTTGGGAAATATTTTCTTCGCCAAAATGCTCAGCGCGATCCTCGATGTGCGCGTCGGCGATTCGCTCTGCGGCACGAAACTGGTCACGCGCTACGATTATCAGCGCATGGTGGCATGGCGGCGTGACTTCGGCGATTTCGATCCGTTCGGTGATTTTGAATTGCTATTTCCCGCGGCGGTTTTGGGATTGGGGATCGTGGACATTCCGATCCGTTACCTGGCGCGCACGTACGGCGAAACCAATATCCAGCGTTTTCGGCACGGATTGCTGCTGCTGAAGATGACCTGGGTAGGACTCATACGTATCAAGATGCGTTGGATGAATCGCGAAGCTCCCGGCGAGCGACAATGAAAGTATTCATTACCGGCATCTGTGGATTCGTAGGCAGCTCCCTCGCGAGATGGTTGAGGGAACGCGACGCTTCCATTCAGATCTTAGGCCTGGACAACTTTCTTCGGACCGGCAGCGAATCTAACCGGACCAAGTTACGGGCGCTGGGCGTGCAGGTACGGCATGGCGACGTACGCAACGCCAGCGACTTTGAAACTCTGCCTTCGGTGGATTGGGTGATTGATGCCGCGGCAGCTCCCAGTGTCCTTGCAGGCGTGGACGGCACGACCAGCACGCGGCAGTTACTCGAGCACAATCTGCAAGGCACGGTGAACATACTGGAATACTGCAAGCGCGCGTCCGCCGGATTGGTTTTGCTCAGCACGAGCCGGGTGTACAGTATTCGCGACCTGGCTTCGTTACCCCTGACGACTCGCAACGGCGCCTTCCATCTCAATGAAACGGAGCCGCTGCCGACTGGTGCCTCTGCTCGGGGGATTGCTCCTAGTTTTTCTACAAGCGCTCCTATTTCTCTCTACGGCAGCACAAAGCTTGCGTCGGAGATCCTGGCGTTGGAATATGGCGAGGCGTTTGCGATGCCAGTCTGGATCAATCGTTGCGGCGTATTGGCCGGCGCTGGACAATTCGGAACCGCGGAGCAGGGAATTTTTTCCTTCTGGGTTCATTCCTATGCACGCAAGCTCCCGCTCAAATACATCGGGTTTCAGGGAGCCGGGTATCAAGTGCGTGATGCATTTCACCCGGATGATCTGTCGGCGCTGATTTTCACCCAGATGACTAGGACGCATTCCCAAGCCGAGCGTATCTTGAATATCGGAGGCGGTCCCGAAAATGCCATGTCGCTTGCCCAACTGACGGAGTGGTGCGCCGCGCAATTCGGAAAGCATGCCATAACAAGCGACCTGACGCCCCGTTCGTTCGACATTCCTTGGCTAGTAATGGACTACTCACGCGCAACCGAGGTGTTTGGGTGGCGACCGCAGCGATCTCTGAAAACGATTCTGGAAGATCTGAAATTACACGCGGAACAAAACCCGCAGTGGCTGGAATTGACGGGTGGGCTGTAATCATGGATAAAGCTGGGGAGAGTAGCGGCACCACGTCCATGAGTGGGGAAACAGCAAGAAACGATACGGTGAATTCGCTCAAGGGGAACTCGCCGCAATCTGCGAAGGATGCGCCGTTGACGCTCTTGTCCGTAATCATTCCTGCAAAGGATGAAGCAGGCTGCATCGTTTCGACGGTGGAACATCTTTTCGTGGAACTTCGCCTCAATCAGATCCCCCACGAAATCGTCGTTGTGGATGACGGTAGCACCGACGGCACCTGGCGGGCTCTTTTGGATGCTCAAGCTAGGATTCCCTCACTTTGCCCAGTTAAGAATCAGGGAGCCTCCGGCTTTGGCCGCGCTGTTGTCTGTGGCTTGGACAATTCTCGCGGAGATGCAGTGGTTATAATGATGGCCGATGAGTCTGACGACTGTCGCGACGTTGTCGTGTACTGGAAATTGCTCAACGAAGGCTACGACTGCGCTTTCGGCAGCCGGTTCATGAACGGCGGCGGCGTCATTGATTATCCGCGCTTCAAGCTCGTGCTCAACCGTCTCGCAAACTTGTTTGTGCGTGGTTTGTTCGGAATCAAATTGAATGATACGACGAACGCTTTTAAAGCCTACCGGCGAACGGTCATCGATGGCTGCCGGCCGTATCTCTCTCCGCATTTCAATCTAACGGTCGAGATTCCGCTCAAGGCCATCGTGCGGGGCTATAGCTGGAAAGTCGTTCCTATTACCTGGCGCAACCGCCGCGTGGGCAATCCCAAGCTTAAAATCAAGGAAATGGGCAGCCGGTACTTGTTCGTCTGCCTCTACGTCTGGCTCGAGAAGTATTTCAGCGCTGGCGATTACAGGCGCGACCAGAGCTCGGGGAAAAATAGCCCGCGTTGAGAAAGCGAACCAAGTTCACCGTCCTCTTGGCGCTAAATGAGCGGCCGTGCGCCTCTCAAGGAGTTTGCAGTTCACTTTCGCCTGCCGTGCCCTGAAGGATGCCAACTCTTCCAAGAAAGACGTTCTTTGCCTGTTGCAGGAGGATGCTCAGAATCATCGCAAAGATGGCAATCGTAGTGAGATCAGCCAGCGGAATAGCTTGATACACTCCCCTCGCAAACGAATTCTCTACTATTAGGACCGAAGCGATATAGGCGAGTCCCCACGGCCTGTGCTGGGTAGTTCCAGCCAGTTTGAACGCGAGGGGGAGGGTGGGCAGCAGGAATATGAGACGGTAGTCCCAGTTCGATCCGATGACAAACGTAAAGGCATAGATTCCGCCGAAGATCGAAAATAGCTCCCCGGACTTGGAATTCAAAAGCGATTCGTCGATTGTCGGCCGGACGAGCCATGCAAATCCCGCCACAATAGCCGCCGCTAGAGAACTGCATGCCAAGAGCTTCCAACTCATGTAGGACGCTTGCGCCCTAAGCGAAAGCAGGCCGTACGACAACGTCGCGGAGATTGGCGTTCCAAGGCGAATGGCATTGAGATCGCGCCACTGCCAGGCCAAAGTTGCGATCACCAACGCCGCGAATGCTAACGACACCCGACGTTCTTTGGCGGGGCGGCGGACAGCTTCAACCAGGAGCGCCGCAAAGGGGTATATCTTGAGCGCTGTCGCCGCAAAAAAGGTTAAGGGCCTTAGGTATCTGTTGGTGGTTAGGCAACCAAGAAAAACGAACGAGAAGATGAACAGATCCGTATTGCCCCGCTCCAGAGCCAGGAGCGGAGCCAGCGATAACGCCCCGATCAGAAGCACTACCGCCCCAAAAGCGCTCTCGCACCGGATAATGAGCCACGAAATACAGATCAAGTAGAAGATACAAAGCGCAACCCCAACAATCGGAACATTCGAGTCGTTGATTCTCAGCCAGTCTGAAGAGATGCAGCCAGAGCCGCGGGTAGTTCATCGGCCGGTGCCAATGGTCCGCTGAATTGTTTTTGAGCGGGTCGCCCCCTTGCTGTTGCGTTCTTACACCGCTGGTAATCACGCGAAGGTCCATGAAACTCGCGCCGTACGTAGGCACTTGCAACGTTTCCCAAGTTGAAGTCCAGTCCCAGGCGAACGCCATCGAAAAGATCAAGGCCGGCGCCAACCACAAGCATGCCAGCGTTAGTAACCGGATTCCGCGAACCATTCATTCTCCCGCAGAGCTGATGCTCAGAGACAATCTCAGAAGGAATGCACTCTCATGTAAATTATGAGCCATGTGTGGTTTTGTTGCCCGCGCTAGAAGCGGACATTTCCTATCGGTTATAAGCTTCGTGGAACCGGCATGTAATTCCATCGATCATGGCCGCCAGTCCCGCCCGTTGCAAGCTGGAAACTTCCTCTCGACCGCGCGTCCAGACACTCCTCCGCCCTTGTTAGACTACTTCTCAGGATATGCGTCCCCGCGCATGAGCCCCCATCAAACGGATCGGCACCATTTCGAGCGCCAGATCGTTTACGCGCGCCCGATTTTTATTTTGCTGGCACTGCTCGCTCTTTTGGAGCAACCTCCGTCGCTCGCAGCGCGCCGCTCCGTCTCATTTCTCGTCGCCTACTTGCTTGTCGCGCTGCTCGTCACGCAAGTCGAGCGCCTTCTCCGCAGCCGCGGCTGGCATCTGCCTCTCGCGTGCGATCTCCTCGCGCTCGGCTTCTTCATGTACGTCAGCCCTTCGACCGTTCCCGTTTGGTTTCCCTACATGTTTCTCTGCTACGCTGCGGGAATTCGCTGGGGCCTGAACGCCACGCTCCCGCTTGCCGGCGCGCTTTCTCTCGTCCTTGTGCTGCTCACCGCCGGCAAAGGTGAGTTGGACTGGATGCGTGTCGTCTCCTGGCTCGGTTTGACCACCGGCACGTTCGCGGGCGGTGCCGGTCTAGCGTTTCTCGGCGATCTCAATCGCCACTTCGCTGTCGAGATCGATTTCTTGTCGCGCATCAGCGCCACGATGCAAGTGGATCAAGGCCTCGCCGAATCTCTCCGCCTGTTTCTCGAGGAACTCGCCACCACGTTCAACGCCGAAGGAGCGCTCCTTCTGTACCGCGACACCGATCTCGAGCGCATCTTTCTTTGGCGCCTCAAAGCCGGCGAAAGCGAACGCCTCGTCCCCGAAAGCATGCCGCTGTCCCGCACCGACGGCTTCCTCCTCGATGACATGGACGCGACCCTCTGCTGGAACTCGCTCGCCGGCCCCGGTTCCGGCTTTGGCTGGGACCGCCGCGACGGCCGCAAAATCAAAAATCTCCCGCGGCTCCCCGGCCCAGCCCAACAGGAATTCAAGATCCGCTCCTTGATGACCGTAGCCTTCGAGCAAGGAGGCCAGGCCACTGGCCGCCTGTTCGTCCTCAACGGCCGTAACTTCTTCCATAAAAAGGACTTAGCCTGGCTCGAAGACATCGCCTCCCACATCGCCCCTGCCCTTGAGAACATCTTTCTTTTGAGGCACTTACGCGCTCGCGCCATCGAAGCGGAGCGCAGCCGCATCGCCCGGGACCTCCACGACGGCATTCTCCAGACCCTGCTCAGCATCGAAATCCAGCTCGACGTCCTACGCCGCCGCGTGCTCTCGGCCCCCGAGCAGGCCGTCACCAGCCTCTCCACCCTCCAGCAAACCGTCAAAAACGAAGGTGCCGAGCTCCGCCAAACGGTCACCGACCTCCGCCCCCTCCGCGTCCAGAGCGCCGACCTCGTGGACCTCATGCGCGGCTTCGCCGAGCGCTACCGCAACGAGTCCACCGTGGCCCTCGATCTCCTCATTGATTCCACGCAACTTCGCGCTCCCGACCGCGTCTGCCGCGAGATTTTCCAGATTTACCGTGAAGCACTCAACAACATAAAAAAGCATGCCAAGGCTTCCCATGTCGTGGTAAAACTGTCGCAGGACGACAGCCGTCTAGTACTCGTAGTAGACGACAATGGTGAAGGGTTTAGCTTCGCTGGAAAATTCACCGGCGACGAACTGGATCGTCTGCGGCTGGGTCCCATTTCCATCAAGGAGCGCGCGCGAACTGTTGGCGGGGTTCTGACCGTCGAGTCGAACCCGGGTCATGGAGCGCGTTTAACGATAGAAGTTCCGCTGGGTTAAGGGTTTGTACTTACAAACCCTTAGTTAGCAAAGTTTAAGGGTTTGTACTTACAAACCCTTATGATGATCGGATAACGGGTTCGGGTTTCGGGGTTTGTACTTACAAACCCTGAGTTGGCAAGGTTTCAGGGTTTGTCGTACAAGCGCTGACATAATTATGGCTAAGACAGCGAAACAGCAGATACGGGTACTACTAGCCGACGACCACGCGATCTTTCGCGACGGCCTCCGCAAGCTTCTCGATTCCGACGAAGACATCACCATCGTCGGCGAAGCGCAGAACGGCGCCGAGTGCATCAAGCTTCTTGCCAAGCTCAAGCCCGATATTCTTCTCCTCGATCTGCGCATGCCCGATAAAGACGGCCTCGCCGTCCTCGAAGAAGTCAATTTCGATACGTTGCCCACGCGTGTCGTTGTTCTCACCGCCGCCGAAGACGATCGCGACGTGGTTCGCGCCATGCGCCTCGGCGCACGTGGCGTGGTCTTGAAGCAGTCCGCCACCGATCTCCTCGTCAAAAGTATTCATCGCGTGCACGCCGGCGAAATCTGGCTCGACAATCGCATGACCGCCGAAGTCATGAAGGCCTTCTCGAAGTCGAGCGAATCCGGCCCGCGCCGCGAAAAGCCTTTGCTCAGCGACCGCGAAAAGGAAATCGTCCAGCTCGTCGCCCAGGGCTTCCGCAACAAAGAAATCGGCGAAAAACTTTTCATCTCCGAACAAACCGTCAAAAACCACTTGCACAACATCTTCGACAAACTCGGCGTCTCCGACCGCCTCGAACTCGCGCTGTACGCGATTCACCATCGCCTAATCGATCAGTCCTAGTTCCTGGTAGCACAGCCACTCTTGGCCGTGTTCAGTGTACCCACCCCAGCTTCTCTCAGGGCGGCATCCATCATCGCTTGATCAATTAGTTGTAATTGCGTCTTCCCCATTGTGGATGTGCTAGGGACGAAGCGTCCTGCCCCTCTCTTATCAACCTTCTCGGGGACTAAGGTCTTTACCGTAGTACTTATTACGGTATTCGCTTGCTATCGCTACTTTTTAATAATAACTAGTCTCTATCGCGTCCCCGGGGCTCCAGGAGTTCTTTTTGAACCATTGCGTGGGTGGCTTATGAGACTCCCGAGACGGGCTTTGCATCATCGTGTCTTGCTTCCTTTTTCCCTTTCGGCTTGCCCTTTCTGGCGCGCTACGGCGCAAGGAGGGTCATTCCAGCCCGCACCATTCGATCGCGAGCCCTCGCAATTCTAACCCTTTGTGCTTGCGCCCTAATGTCGGGCCTTCCTTCATCTGCTCAGAGCAATGCCATTACCCTGCCACGGAACCTGGGAGAACTCGTGCTTGAGTCGGAGACGGTCGTCCAAGGATGGGTCACCAGTGTAACGCTGGAGCCGCATACGCAGTTGAAGAACCTGATGACTGTCGTGGTCACCCTACGCGTTGAAGATACCCTGAAAGGCAACACCGCGAAGATTTACACCTTTCGGCAAGCTGTTATTGATCGCAAGGACTTGAGAGAAGAATTGGGCTACCGGCCGGGACAACATGTGCTGATGATTCTGTACAAGACCAGCCAGTTCGGCCTGGCAAGCCCGGCAGGAATGGAGCAAGGACGGTTCCGCGTTGAGTCAGCGAGCAACGGAAAGCTGGTAGCGACCAATGGGTTTGCCAATGCCGGCCTTTTTCGAGGATTAGATTCTCAACTAAAGACGAAAGGCTTACGGCTCGACCCAGAGATCCAGGCGATGATCTCGAGCCCGATTGCGGGTCCCATCCCCTTGGAACATTTGAAAAGCTTGATTCGAACTCTTTCCGCGACAAATTCAACGAAATGAGACAGCGAGCAAATAACGCCTTTTTGTCGAAGAAAGCCGCAGCAATCCTGCTGAGCCTTCTTCTATTGCCAGCGAAAATAACCTACGCGGGAGGGCCGCTGACTGTGGGAGGGCCAACCGAGGGTATCGCGGGAGTTCCGTTATTGTGGGACAACACGAACCCAATTGCTTACCGGGTCGACGGAGGACCTCTCAGCCAACAACCCAATGGCGGACCGGTAGTGATCGATAATGCCACCGGCGTTGCGCGCGTGAACACGCTATTTCAATATTGGGCGGCGGTACCTACGGCCAACCTGACGCCGACCAACGCTGGCGGTCTGCTTGCGGTGGGCAGCTTTCCCGCAAACGGTGACGTCAAGACCGTGAACGACTTCTTGACGGTGGCTGGGGACGTGAGTGGTCAGGCTCCGGATCCGAATTCCTGCAACGGGGGCGGACAGAGCCCGATTATGTTTGACGCCGATGGGACCATTTTTGACGGCTTGGGTTTGCCTCCGGAAGTCATCGGATTTGCTTTTCAGTGTGCGTTCAACCCCACGAACGGAAAGATCATCTCGGCCGGTGCAATCCTGAACGGAAGATTTCAGGATGGAATCAACAATCCAAGCGCAAATAATTTTGAGCTGACAAAAGATGAATTCGATCAAGCTTTCGCTCACGAATTCGGACATTTTCTCGGACTTGGCCATTCGCAGATTAACGTAGATCTTTTCCTGGATGCCATCAACAGCACGCCGTACACCTGCACCACGGATGACACTGCCGGCATGCCTCTCATGTTTCCTGTGCTGGGAGTCTGTCCCGCGAAATTAACTGCAGGCGTACCGATGATCGGCGTGGACGATGCGGCTTGGATGTCAAAGCTCTATCCCATCCCTTCGCCGCCCGCATCCGGCAAGACAAGTTTTAGCTCAGCATACGGAACCCTAAGCGGAACGGTGTTTTTTTCCGACGGCCTCACCCCCGCTCAAGGCGTAAATGTCATTGCTCGCAGTACTAATTTGCCCCGCCGCAATACCGCATCCGCCGTCTCTGGATATCTGTTCACGGGAAACCCTGGACAAACCGTGACGTGTGTGAATCCGGCCGCACCCACTCCGCAAACCTGTTCCAACCTTGGCGATCCTTTCGGGTCGCACGATCCGGCTTTGATTGGACATTTTGAAATTCCACTGCCCCCTGGCACATACACGCTGTCCGTGGAATCGGTTTTTGAGGGGTTTGCCGGAGGGTCAAGCGTTGGGTCACTCGATCCGCCAATCCCTGCGCCAGGGACATATTCATCGTCGGCCACCGTCAGCATTACTGCCGGCGCCACAACCTCCTTCAACATAACCCTGCAAGGCACCCAGCCGCGGTTCGATCCGTTTGAGAGCGCGTCTCTCTTGGCGCCCTACCTGAGGGCGATCTGGCTCAAACGTCAGCACACTATGCGGGAGCGACAGACAACGTGAGTGGCCCAACCACAAGATGGGGTTTGCTCGCGGCTTCTTTGTTGCCCGCGCTCACTTTTCTTGGCTGCGGAGGTGGAGCAGGTACTTCCAACCCGCCGCCGCCTCCCCCTTCTGCTCTAACCATCACGACGGCAACCCTGCCCAAAGCTGTCACTGGTACGACCTATAACACGAAACTCCAAGCGACCGGTGGAAACCCGCCGTACACTTGGAAACTGGCACTGTTTCCTGGACAAACTGCTGCCTCGGTCCTGCCCGCAGGCCTTGCTTTCGCGACCGACGGAACTCTCAGCGGCACGGCAGCTCCGGGATGCTACATCACATGGTTCCCACAATTCGCGGTGCAAGACTCTGCTGGACAGACCGCGGGAGTCGGGCTTGAACTGGACTGTGTCGCCCCGCTGACTTTCTCTTCCAATCTGCTAGCGGACGGAAATATTGCCCTTCCCTATTCTGCCTTGTTCTATGCTCAAGGCGGATATCCGCCCATCCAGTTTGCACTTGCCTCCGGCTCTTTGCCGCCAGGGGTGACGATAGACAAAACGCAGACTCTGCAGGGCACTCCTTCGGCCCCGGGAAAATACACATTCACGATTCAGGCCAGCGACAGCAAAACACCTACACTTACAGCCACCCAGGCTTTCACACTAACTATTGACAACAATCTAGTGCTGCCGAACACTTCGCTTCCGGGTGCCGTTCAGAACGTTGCCTACTTGGAGCAAATTCAACCCGCCGGAGGTACACCACCGTATCATTTTGCACTTGGCCAGAACTCTGCATTGCCGCCAGGTCTTTCCCTGAATACCGCCACTGGGCAGGTCTCTGGGATTCCAACCGCCGTAACTCAGAATACGATGGTGATTACCATTTCCGACTCCGCTCCTCAGCCGGCCAGTATTAGTCCCTTCGTCGCGCTCGCCGTAGGTCCACCTCTCTCTTTCCAAACCACGACTCTTCCTGATGGGCCGCGAGGAATTGGCTACTTCGGCGGAAACATATCTCTCATCGGCGGCAGGCAGCCCTATAGCGTCCAGGTGAGTTCGGGAGCACTACCTAACGGGCTTACAGCTAGCGCTAATTCCTTCGGAAACGCTATCAACGTTGCTGGAATCCCCACTACGGATGGCACGTTCCAATTCACACTGAAGGTGTCAGACTCTTTCGAAACACCGAACACTGCCACTCAAAATTTCCAGATTCGCGTCAGTGACCCGATCTCCATCACTGGACCTGGTAGCGCTGGCATTCTTTATAACCAGAGCTACTCCACCATGTTCCCGGTTACCGGAGGAATCCCCCCCTACACCTGGCAGATGAGTGCTGTTCCTCCCCCTGGATTCACTTTTGACACTACGACTGGCATCTTAAGTGGGACTCCAACGGGCCCAGGTTTTTTCAACCCGAACGTTTCCGTACAGGACAGCAGTAATCCGCCGCAGCGAGCCACTTATTTCCAATTCGTCTTGGACATCTACGGCCAATTGATCATTACGGCGTCTTCTCTGCCACCTATCTCCACTGGCCGCGACGCATCGATCGGAATCTTCTCCACGGGCGGTGCTGCACCGCTTCAGTGGAGCATATCCTCTGGCACCGTCCCCCCTGGCATGACTTTTGGAACGAACGATTACTGGGGAATCGCAACCATTTCAGGCGCACCCACTCAGGCAGGTTCTTATGCGTTCACCCTGGCGCTGTCCGATGGTAACGCCGGTAGTCTGCACCAAACCGCGTCTCTACCATTGACCTTGACGGTCAAAGATCCTGGGCAAATGACCAGAAACGACGCGCTCTCAACTGCAACGCCCTTGTCGAACATTATGATTCTGGCCTCAATCAGCCCGTACAGCGATCCGAGCACGGCAGGACCAGACATCGACGTGTATTCGGCGAGCGCCGCGCCTGGCTCAGTCGTCAACCTGGGAGTTACCTCTCACAGCGAATTCGCCAAACCGCAAAATCCCCCTTACGATTCGCTCCTGCCAGTAGTCGAGATTGTGGATGGCAATGGCGTTCGCTATCAAACTTGCGGCGGTCAAGTCGCGCCCGTTGTGATACCTTTCAACCAGCCCTGCATCAATGGACTTCCAGGGTCATCGTCCGGTGGCCCACTTTTCAATACGGGAGCAGGCCAGAGTTTCCAAGTCCCGGGTACCGGAACAGCCCCCGTGACATTTTTCATCCGCGTCTCCGACGCTCGCGGTGACGCCCGCCCTGATTTCATCTACTCATTCATAATGAGCGGCGTGAATTGAAGATTCGTCAACACGGGACGGGCGGCCCAGAACGCAGGCTCCTAGACGATTTTGGGTGCCCCACTCTCGGTTTTTGAGGGTGGGGCTTTTGACTTTGCTCTCTTCAGAAGCGCCGCGTCACTGGATGTCGACCGGATCGATCCTTACTAATTCGGCCGAGGACGGGGCACCCTCCTCACACTACTCCGCCGTGACTTGCAGAAGTGATATCCTCTGTTCGTAGGTTGCCGTCAAGAAAAAAGAAGGAAGTCCATGACCGGGCCACCCGTCCGTCGACCAGTCAGGGCTATCCGCATTCGCTGATAAAGGCACTGCTCTGAACAATTACGTGAGTAATGTGCTGTCGATCATGCGAAATTGTTTTAACTGAGCACAGCCAAAGGGACGAGGAATCAACGTGAACCGAACTACGCGGAACCTAGGATTTGCTTTCTTGACTGTCATTTCGTATGGAGTCCTTTCACAAGGCGCTTCAACGAAGAGCTTGGACTTTAGAGATTTCTCTTACCCCTGGCCCGTAACGGATGATAACGATGTACCGACTAAGTGGCGCTGGCTGGAAATTCCCCCTGACAACAAAATACGACTGCACAATGGGCTGCATCGATTTATCGAGTCAAAAAAAGGCGCAAGTTGGGAACCTTCTCCGTACCTAAAGTACGTCTCCGCCACATTCGGAAAGCTCGATGAAAGTCCTGACAGAATAGTGGCAGTCATCCTGAATTACAGCACCGGGGGCACGGCAAACTGGAATTATCTATACGTATTTAGATTGCGGGGTGACAAAGCAGAGATACTCGCTCTACTTGAAAGTGGTTCTCGTGCTGATGGGGGTCTTCTTAAGGCAGAATTTCATGATGGTCTGCTCGTACTAGATTTCGCTGATGCGGACCGCAGGATCGGCGATTGCTGTTCAACAGGATATATCAGAGTTCGGTATCACCTCCGAGACGGCGCTTTTGTCCAAATAGGAGCAGCCGAGCAAGGAGATCTGAAGCTCGATGTCAAATAGAGGCGGGTGGGCGACCCTTAACACTGCGATGATCTTGACTTTGACATTTTCTGGGGTGGTCTACCCCTTTGCGGTTTTGCTTTGGCCTGCCTGCCGCAGGCAGGCAAAGGGGTAGGCCCCTCTGTCTCGCTATCCCCTTTCCCCTCAACCCTTTCCGCGCTCAAACTTTTCCTTGACAGGAATAGTACTCTTCTGGTAACATGAGTTGTGATCGTCAGCCACTACCCCCACCGGTGCCCGCCGTACGCACACTCTCCTCGCAGAGTCGCCCGTAAACCCTTACCCCTCACATTCTTAGCAACCCCCCACCCGCTAACTCCTTACCCCACTATATCTTACAAAAACCATAGGGGGGTGGGGGTACGTTTCATTTCCTCCCCAGCCACCAAATTCCCGCCACCCCTTTGTTTTCAGTCGCTTACAAATTGCCCAATTTCTATCCCCTTTCTTTTCACATTCATGCATGTAATGGGGGGGTGGGGGGTCCCCGATGAAATTCCTAAAGTATTACTTTCACTTTTCAGTCTGGCCGATGGCCTTCGGATTCTCCCGGGGCCACGTTTTCCAGACCCGTCCTAGTACATCCGTACCTCGCGGAATTGAATCGTTTTTGTACCTTGAGTTCTATTGTTCCCTGGCCCTCACCCGGATACACTCTCTCTTCGACTAGGAGGATTTCCTTGACTGGCTCAGAACGCCGCACTACCCAGCGCTTTTCCATGCGGCTGCCGCTCACCGTTCGTTGGACCACGGGAGCAGCCGTTGGGGAAACCAGCACCGAGTCCCGGGACGTCAGCTCCCGCGGTGTGTACTTCTTCCTTCAGAAGGATGTGAAGGAAGGCTCGCCCGTTGAAATTCTTTTGACCCTGCCCAATGAGATCACCCTGGCCGGCCCCGTGCGCGTACGCTGCCTCGGCCGCGTGCAGCGCACCGAGTCGCGCGATGAAGGCGCCGTCGGCGTAGTTGCCGCCATCGAGCGCTACGAATTCCTCCGCGGCGACGAGGAAAAATAATTTCGAGAAGTTTTAGCTGACGAGTTTCTTGCTCGCTCACTGCGGAGGCGGGCAGGATAAGCCGGGGTGCCTTGGCCCCTCAGCGAAGCTGCCCCGGCTCAGTTTTTTCCTCGCTGTTTTTCGATTTGCTCGCGCCCGTGTTCGAATTCAGTCTGCCG
This sequence comes from uncultured Acidobacteriota bacterium, assembly GCA_963729455.1. Taxonomy (GTDB): domain Bacteria; phylum Acidobacteriota; class Terriglobia; order Acidiferrales; family UBA7541; genus Acidiferrum. The sequence continues at coordinate 145,299 of CAVSNX010000008.1, read as the reverse complement.
AAACATTCTCATCTTCTCTGACTTTTCGCGCACTAAATCCCGACAAACCAAAACTCACCTAGCTCAAACCTGTAACGGGATTCTCGCAGGTTGGTGGGACCGTTACCTCTGCGCGTCCTGTCCTATTGGGCAGGCGACTTCCACAGGCCGTCTAAGAGAGGATGGGACCTGCATGCGATCACCCAGCCAGATTCATGCGGGTAATTTTAAGACCGCTGCAAAAGCATTTCGCGTTATTGTGTTGGAATGACGCGGCGAAGAAATGACGGAGAAGTCCGGGAGTTGGGGGAAACGTTCGAAATGGGTCTGGACCTAAAAGAATTCAAGAGCGAAATAACTAGCAATAGTGGCGCGACGGAAGAGATTCCTGTTGCAGAGAGTTCCATTGGAATTTCGCTGATCGATTTGGCGGAAATTCTGGATCAGCACAAGATTTGGGTGGAATCGGGAGGGGAATCGGGGACCAAGGCGGACCTCAGCGGTATCAATCTTTCGAAAGCGGATCTCACTGGCGTCAATCTGCAGGGCGCACAACTGCATCGAACGAATCTTGTCGGCGCTGATCTTTCGATGGCGAATTTGCGCGGGGCGAGCCTGGTGCGCGCGGACATGCGCAATGCAAATCTTCTGGGCACGGAACTTCGCGGCACAAATTTGATGGGGGCAAATGCGTACGGCGCGGACGGTCTGTGGTTTGGCCGGCTGGGCGGGACGAATCTATTCGATGCGGTGCTGCCGGAATCGATTTCCGCGGTAGACAGTTCGAAAGCAATCGGCGATGCGACGAAAGTCGCACGAGGGTTTTACTTTTTGACGGTGGGAGCGAGCCTGATCTGCTGCCTGCTGATTGCCTTTACGACGGATGTGCGGCTGATGCTGAATTCGTCGGCGCTTCCGTCTTCGCGATTGCCCACCATCCTCCCCATGACCGGGCTATATCTGGGCGGGCCCCTGGTCCTGCTGGCGCTATCCTTGCGCTTTCATTTTCTGCTGCTGCGTTTGTGGGGAAGCATGGCCGCGCTTCCGGCGGTTTTTCCGGATGGGCAAACGCTGGAGCGAGACGGGCCGTGGTATTTGATGGGGCTGGTGCGGAGGCATTTCCGGTGGCAGGGAGAATCGCGGTCACCGATGGTGGCGTTCGAATCGGCGCTTTCGACCGTGCTGGCGTACTGGATCGTCCCCGCGACATTATTTTTGTTTTGGGTGCGCTATCTGGCGAAGCAGGATTTTCGCGGGACGCTCTTGCACGTGTTTGTGATCACGGCGTCGGTGGCTTCGGCGACGTGCTTGCCATTCGTGGTGTCGCGCGTGCTGCGGCCGGGCGATATCCGAATACCCAAATCGAAAAACATTCTTCGATTGATTTTGCGAACCATGCGCGCGTCCTTGGCGGCAGGTTGCATCCTTTTTCTATTTTCGATTGGAGTGAATCGCGGGCTGCCATATGACCGAAGCGGCGGTGCGGACAACTCTCCCGCTGACGTTCGGCGGTGGGCGTCCCTGGTGTTCCAGTCCGTCGGTTACCGGCCGTATGCGGATTTGACGGAGGCGACGCTGTCTGCGCCGCCGCCGCGCGGGGCCGCCTGGACGGACGAAACCGTCGATAAGATCGTTGGGGCGCGGCTGAATCAGACGAACATGCGATTTGCGCGCGCGTACAAGGCATTTTTGATCAACGCCAAGTTGTGGCGGGCAAACCTGGAAGGTGCGTATCTATCGGAGGCGGACCTGCGGGGAGCGAATCTTCGCGAAGTGTTGCTGCGCTCGGCCATTCTAGACCGCGCGCAAATTGGGCATGCCGTGCTGGTGTCGGCGAACGCCACGGGTGCGAACTTTGCGGCAGCGGACTTGCGCGACGCGGACCTTTCCTACGGAACGTTTGAGAGTGCGGTACTTTCGAACGCGAAGGCTACGCGAGCATCGCTCTACGCTGTAGACTTGCGCAACGCACAGCTGCTGCGCACGGATCTATCACGGACGGACATGCGCGACACGAAGCTGGAGCACGCGGTGCTCTCGTTTGCGAATCTGGAGCAGGCGGATTTGTCTTCCGCAAAGCTGTCTGAAGCGAATTTGACGGGGGCGCAACTGAAAGGAACAATCCTGCTGGATGCGGATTTAACGAAAACAGACCTGCGCGGAGCGTATTTTATGGGCGCCATTTTGCGCGGCGTCGCGATGGACGGCGCGAACCTCGCGGGCGCCGACTTGCGAGGCGCCTCCGGAATCACGGCGCAGCAGGTCTGTTCCGCTTCGCACGGGCGCGCGGCATTGATGGATCCCGATCTGGCCGCGGAAGTGCAACTGCGGTGCGGATCTTCGCAGTAACTTAGAATTTCGGAAGGGGTCAGTTTCCGGTTAGACGACCACGCGGAAGTTGGCCAGACTACTCAATACAAGCGCGTTTTTCGGTACCAATCAGAAGGACGAACCGATAAGTTCCAGGTTGTCGGTCATTGGGAAACAGTCCTGCCGGCATGCGGCAAGGGCCAACAATGAGGCTATCCAGAACGCGAGCGAGCGAGGGCTGGCTGGTCCGCCCGGAAAGTTGGGCCAGAGTATGCCTTCAACCCTGATCCGAAGCCGACGGCTCAGAGTCTGCGGCGTGGGAGGGCATCAAGCTTTCATATCTAGCCTTCTTGTATTGTGGCTATTCCGTGGCGCATGGCATAGTGAATGATCTCGGCGAGGGAATGGAGGCCAAGCTTGAGCATTATCTTTGATCGGTGTGTCTCAACAGTTCTGACGGCGATCCCGAGTTCTGTAGCGATCTCCTTATTGGACTTTCCCTGAGCCAGGAGACGGATGATCTCTACCTCGCGAGGAGTCACTCGGGCGCCTGCCCGCTCCCCTTGCCGGTGCCGGCTTCTCGTACCGAGAAAACCATCGAGAACGATTTCGGATACTTTGGGGGTTAGGAAACGCTTGCCCTTTGCAACGGCTTCCACGGCCTTCGCAAGGCACTCCGTGAGATCGGATTTCAAGAGGTACCCGAGAGCCCCCGCTTCCAGGGCGCGGCGTACCATCCCATCTGACTCGTGCATCGAAAGCACAAGAACTTTCGTGTCCGGTACAGTTTCTCGGATTTGACGTGCTACCTCGACGCCATCCAGTTCTGGCATGCCGATATCAACGACGGCCACATCCGGTTTCAGCTCTTTGGCCTTTTGTACCGCTTCACGGCCGTTCGCTGCCTCACCGACGACTCTCCAACCGCGCCGGGAGTGGAGGACCGCCCGTACACCACGCCGCACCAGCCCGTGGTCGTCAGCCACCAGAATGCGCAGACTTTTCACGTTCGTTCCTCTCCAGAGGTATCGTCACGCGCACGGTTGTGCCGTGACTGGTGGAATCAATGTCAAGCTGACCACCGATTAGCTTTACTCGCTCCCGCATACTTGGGATGCCGACACCAACTTCAAACCCGGGCGCCTCTTTCCCCCTCTGTGCATTATTGGCAGAGACTCCCCGGCCGATGTCGCTAATCTCCAGCGTGAGTTCCGAGTTGCGATGAATTCGTATTTTGGCTCGTGGGCTTCCGGAATGTCGCTGAATATTTGCCAGGCTCTCTTGCACCACACGGAACAAAGCCAGCTCGATATCCTGTTCCATCCGTCCGAGACGCGGCGCTAGCTCCAGTTCTACCTGGACTCCGCTTCGCTTAGTGAAGCCTTTCACATAATCTCGAATCGCGTCCCGGAGTCCAGCATGATCCAACGCAGGCGGGTGCAACACGTAAGAAAGCGTGCGTATATGACGTATGCACTGGTCCGCCAAGGTCTTACACTCAGAAAGCAACCTACGTGATTTTCGCTCGCTCGAAGAAACTGAACCCCGGAGTTGACCAAGCATCGTCGCCAGGGCTATGAGGTCTTGGCCCGTGGAATCGTGCAAATCCCGTGCGATTCTTCGTCGTTCTTCGTCCTGGAGGCGGAGAAGCTTGACGCTAAGGCGCTTGAGTTCCTCCTCGGCTTGCGCACGTTCGGTGACGTCACGGCAAGTGCCGGCAACACGAATCGGCTCTCCTTCTTCATTATGAAAAGCTTGCCACTGCTCCTCGAGGAATTTGATGCGGCCATCCGGCATAACGATTCGATATTCCACCGTGCTTGGCGAGCGCTTGTGCTCGGACGCCAGAAGAGCTCCATCCACTTTCGCGCGGTCCTCCGGATGAATGAATTCGCGGAACTTTGCACGGGTGGGGTGGAAAGTAGCGGGGTCAGTCTCAAAGATGTGGTGCGTTTGTTCTGACCAAGCCACGTCCATGGTCTTCAAGTTCAAATCCCAACTGCCCATTTTCGCCACTTCCTGAGCCTCGACCAAGTGAGCGCGCTCTAGTTCCAATTGCGCGACAATCTTGCGCAGTTCCCCCTCGCTCGCTCGGAGGGCTTCCTCCGCCTGTTTGCGTTCCGTAATGTCTCGAATAAAACCTGTGAAAATGCTCCGACCTTGCTTTGTGATTTCCCCAAAGGAAACCTCCACGGGGAATTCGTCTCCGTTTTTTCTCTGGCCGATCAGCTCTACCCCCTGCCAGTTCAAGTGTCGTTGATTAGTGGTGAGATAACGTCGCACGCCCGTTTTGTGCGGGTCACGCAGGAATTCGGGCATAAGCATCATTAGCGGGCTTCCGATTAATTCGGAAGTGTCGTATCCGAAAATCTTGGTCGCCGCCGGATTCACAAATTGGATTTGGCTAGCCTCATCGATGCTGATTACTGCGTCGGTCGCAGTTTCGACAACTGTTCGGTATTGTTCCTCGCTATACCGCCGTGCTTCTTCGGCTCTCTTGCGTTCGGTAATGTCTGTGGCAACACCGCCGGTTGCGTAAATATTTCCGTGAGCATCGAACAGGGGGAATTTGTGGACGATACTTGTATGCGGGCCGTCCTCCATGGCGGTGATCTCCTCAAATTCCATGGCAAGGCCGGCGCGAAGCACCTTAAGATCATTCGCTCGATATTCAACGGCCTGTTCAGGGGGAAAGATTTCGCTATCTGTTTTGCCTTTGATCTGCTCCTGGCTTATACCAAACACTCTCTCGATTTCTCTGTTCACCAGGAGGTAGCGGCCTTCCGTATCCTTTAAGAAAATCCAATTGGGGCTGTACTCCAAGATCGCGCGAATGTGCTCCTCAGCTTTCCTCAGTTCCTGCTCGGCGCGTTTGCGCTCCGTGATATCCAACGTGGTACCAACAAACTCGAGGATGTCCCCGGATTTGTCAAAAACCGGCTTGCCTATAGCATGGAGGTATTTAAGGGAACCGTCCGGTAAGACAATTCGATAATCCAACTCCCAATTCCTTCTTTCGGCGACAGCTGCATTGACTTCCGATTCGTACCTGGGTAGGTCCTCCGGGTGAATTCTTTGTAGAAAGACCTCGCGAGTCAGGTTGGCCTTGTCCGCATCGATCCCGAAGATGCGGTAAAACTCCTCCGATCCAAACATGTCACCAGACAAAGGGTTCCACGACCAGACCCCCATTCGAGCCATCCTCTGAGCCATGGCCAGATAGGTCTCTCCGCGTCTGCGCTCCTCTTCCGCCCGCTTGCGGTCGTCTATATCGATACTCGATCCGTGCCACTTGACGATGTTCCCGTGCTCGTCACGCAGCGGTACTTTGCGGTGCAGCTGCCAGCGGTACTCTCCATCCGCCCGCCGCACTCGTGCTTCGGCCTCGAATGGTTCCCCACTGGCCAGGGCCGCGCGCCACTTGCCCACGATTCCTTCGACGTCATCGGGATGAATTACGGACGTCCAGCCCCAGCCCTGCAGTTTCTCTAACGGGAGTCCAACGTACTTCAGCCAGCCTTGATTAAAGTAATCGAGATAACCGTCGGGACGACCCGTGTGTATCAGCGCGGGAGTCGTGTCCAATACCAGACGAAGGTTATCTTCGCTCCGCTGCAGGGCATCTTCGGCACGCTGACGTTCCGCAATTTCCCGGTGCAGCTCCTCGTTAGCCGCTATAAGTTCTCTGTTGCGCTCGACGACACGTTGTTCGAGTCTTTCGTTGAGTCGCCGGCATTCCATTTGTGCCTGCCTGTCCATCGATGACGTCAAGATGGCTGTGCCGAGGACGAGAAACGTAACAATAGCAATTCCATTGTTGCCGAGCGGGGAGATGCTCACAGTGCCCGACAGGTTCGGGAACGCAGCGGAGGGCATGAAGCTGACTGCGGCCATGGCGCTGTAGTGCATCAGGGAAATGGCGGCGCCCATCCCTGCTGCGCTTATGACCTTGGCCAAAGTCGTTCCCCTGAAATCTTCGCGGTAGTCGAAAGTGAACATCAGCGCGATACGGGAACCCAAGATCGCAAGCACAACGGACAGGGCCACGAGTAGGGGGTCAAAGCGGGTTACCGCCGCCATTCGCATGGCAGCCATGCCAACGTAATGCATGGCCGCGATGCCGCCGCCCATGATAAGGCTGCCAGTCCACGCCTCAGTCGGCCCCATTTTTTGTCGAGTCGCTATATAGAGTGCTACCGCCGACGCGAGGACACCGATCAGGAGCGACACCAGAACCGTGGGCCAGTAGTAGTCCACTCTGACGGGCAAGCGAAACGCCAACATCCCTTTGAAGTGCATCGCCCAGATGCCGATGCCCATCGCAATGGCGCCGCCGGTCAACCAGGCTGCGCGAGCCCGGCCGTGTGCAGCGGTTACACGTCCGCCAAAATCAAGTGCGGCATAAGAGGCAGTAATGGCGATGAGTATCGAGCGAGCGACCTCGCCGTAATCGTAGGAACCTACGAGGGGAGTCCCGATCTGGCTCATTGGGCCCTCCTGCCGATGTTGCACGGGTGTGCAAATCGGCCGGTTACCGCAACGGGGACATGGATACGATCCCAGCAACTACGAGAATAACTCAAATCTGCAATCGTTATTATACGCAGATTTACGTACATAGCTATAGGTATCGGTAATAAACCATATCCCGGGAAAGTTACCTAATGATTCCAACTAGGCATTCTGCGGTATTGAAATGATATCGCTGCCCAGTGACTATCGGACTGGGCCTTCCTCTCTCGAAAAGAAAGTCGGAAAAAATGCTAGACCTCGCGGACCTCTCGCGCGCGGCGTTGTCCAGCAAGTGCAGCCTCAACAGCTTGATCGGTGAATCAGCTCCGATGCGCCGCCTCTATGAGCTGATCGTAAAGATTAGCCAGAGCGATTCTCCGGTTCTCCTCTTGGGCGAAACCGGTACGGGAAAGGAACTGGTTGCACGAGCCATTCACTTCACGGGATTGCGCCGTGAGCAGTCGCTAGTCCCTGTTGATTGTTCGGCGCTGACTCCCACGCTGGTGGAGTCCGAGTTGTTCGGACACGTCAAAGGCTCCTTCACAGGTGCAGACCACTCGAAGCTAGGCCTGCTCCAGGCCGCTAACAAGGGGACGATCTTTCTCGATGAGATCGGCGAATTCCCGCTGTTCGTGCAGGCCAAGCTGTTACGCGCGCTGCAAGAAAAAGAGATAAGGCCGGTGGGGTCCACGGAGATGATTCCAATTAACGGGCGGGTCATTGCCGCAACAAACCGGGACCTCGAAGCGGGAGTCCGGGCGGGCACGTTCCGTCAGGACCTGTATTTCCGATTGAACGTTGTACAAATCAAGCTGCCCGCGCTGCGCGAGCATAAGGTGGATATCCCGTTGCTAGTAGCCCACTTCCTGGAGAAATTCTCAGACCCGCTGCGGCCGGTTCGTACGATCTCAGATGACGCGCTCCGGCGACTAATGGCCTACGATTGGCCAGGCAACGTCCGCGAACTTGAAAACGCTGTTGAATGTGCTGTGGCTCTAAGTTCTGAGAGCATTCTGACTGCAGATGACCTCGCGTCGGTCCCTTATGGTGCATCGACCCCCCGTGCTCCCGAGGGCAACGAACTCGTCCCGTTGGAGGAACTCATGCGCCGCGCCCTCTTGCACGCACTGCGGGAAACTGGAGGGGATAAGCTCGCCGCCGCACGCCTTTTAGGCATTGGCAAGACCACCCTTTACCGCAAGCTCAAGGAGTACGCCACAGCTCCCCTGCCGACAGACCAGGAACCGGGAGAGGGGGCACTAGGCAATGGCAAATGGACTTAGAAAGCGCGCCCCTGCCGACGCTTGGATTGAGAACGGAGAACTGGCAAGAATCTTGCTGGACTCCACGGCCGAGGCCATCTATGCGATAAACATGATGGGCGACTGTACGTTTTGTAATGCCGCGTGTCTTAGATTGCTCGGGTACATGGCCCCAGTCGAGCTCATCGGCAAGAACATGCACAGCATGATGCATCATACTCGCCCGGACGGGGCGCCTTACCCTAGCGACGAATGCCGTATTTACCTGGCTTTTCGCCGAGGCGAGGGTAGCCACGTGGACGACGAAGTTGTCTGGCGTGCCGACGGAACGAGCCTCCCTGTCGAGTATTGGTCCTATCCAATACGTGAGAAGAACATCTTGATTGGTGCCGTAGTAACTTTCGTCGACATCACGGAGCGCAGAAGGGCACAGCACGCCCTGCAGCAAAGTGAGGAAATGTTTCGCCAGTTGGCGGAGAACATCCGGGAAGTCTTTTTCATCGTAACGCCGGATCCGCTTAGAATGGCTTATATTAGCCCGGCTTACGAGGAAGTTTATGGAAGGCCAGGTCACGAACTTTACGAACGCGCCGATGCCTGGATAGATTCGGTTCATCCGGAAGATCGCGATCGCGTGCTAAGCGTTTTTGAACAATCCGTGCAAGGCGTCGCAACGGCCATGGAGTACCGGTTAGTTCGGCTCGATGGATCGGTCCGTTGGGTTCACGCACGTAGCTTTCCCGTTTGGGACTCGCGGGGCAAGTTCAGCCGAATTGTAGGTATTGCGGAAGATATTACCGACGGCAAGAGAGCGATGGAAGAGATGGAAGTCGCCAAGGGCGCTGCAGAATCAGCAAACCGGGCAAAAAGCGAATTCCTTGCGAACATGGGTCATGAAATCCGAACGCCTATGAACGGCATTATCGGGATGACCGACCTCCTGCTCGACACGCAGTTGTCCCTGGAGCAAACCGAATACCTTCAAATGCTAAAAACCTCGGCTGACTCCCTGCTGACGATTATCAACGACATTCTGGATTTTTCAAAAATCGAGGCCGGCAAATTGGGTGTGGATGCCATCACTTTCGATTTACGAAAGAACCTTGAAGAGACGATGAGAGTGTTGGCGATCAATGCAAGAAGCAAAGGTCTTAAGTTCGTCTCGAAAGTACATGCGAGTGTGCCGACGTCGGTCGTAGGTGATCCTGATCGATTACGACAGATTCTTGTTAATTTGGTGGGAAACGCGCTGAAGTTCACCGAGCAGGGAGAAATTGTGGTCGAAGTGCGAAAAGAGACGGAGAGCGATGACTGCGCCGTGCTTCATTTTAGTGTGCGAGATACCGGGATCGGAATTCCTCTCGAAAAACAGGAGCTGATTTTCGATGCATTTTCGCAAGCCGATCCATCAACCACGCGCAAGTTTGGAGGTACGGGACTTGGACTTGCTATTTCACGTAGATTGGTTCAACTGATGGATGGCCGAATGTGGGTACAAAGCGAGGTTGGGCGCGGCTCTACGTTTCATTTCACCGTTCGGTTGGAGTTCCGATTATAGCTAAAGGCCCGCATGAGTGGGGTCGCATTAACAGCTGATTGGAACGGACTAGCCGACTGACTAGAGATAGCAACTCTACAGTATATTAATCCTCAAAATATTACCTAGCGAGGTAATATTGACAAGACGGCTACAACGGTCTACAAGCTCTAGGTAGGTAAGCAATATAGTGTGCGGATCGGTACCGACAAGTCGGCTTGTAGGAAGTGATCTCCATACTTGGCATCGATCCTGGACGGATTATGAATGAAGGCGCAAAATGCGCGCGCTTCAAGGAGAACCGCCTCCATGAGAGACTCCAGGCGGCCGGCAGGAAGGATGTCGGTGGAGACCCGCGGACGCACTTGAGCGAGTCCGTCTCATGGATTGACGATGCGCTCAAGGCCAACATGCAGAAGACTGGCTTCTAGAGGCCAGCTATTTTTATTTCACGACGGCCGGTATCTTGAGCGCGGCTGTACCGCGCTCCGGCGAGATCGCTTTCAGCGCAGGCCAGGGGCAGTGGCGAATGCGGCCTGCGGTTCCTCTTGCTCTGTCTTGGCGAGTTGTAAGAGCGTTGGGGTTGAGCCGGATGCGGACGGATAGGTCACGTAGAGTGCTGCGCCCGTTAAGAGCGCTCCGGCGAGGATGTTGCCGAGTGTGACCGGGAGCAGATTCCAGAAAAGCCACTGGCTGAGGGAGATGGGCGCGCCGAGCATCATGGCGGATGGAATGAGAAACATGTTGACGACGGAATGCTCGAAGCCGAGAGCGAAGAAGGTCATGATCGGAAGCCACATGGCGGCAATTTTTCCGATCGTGGAACGCGAGACCAGGGCGAGGACGGCGCCGATGGTTACCATCCAGTTGCAGAGGATGCCCTTCACGACGGCGGTGGCCCAACCGCTAGAACCCAAGGCGACGTAGGCCAGCGTTTTCTTTTGCGCCGCTTGCTTCAGAAGATCTGCTACGGCGCCGCCGTTGCCGGTGCGCCAATTGGTGATGGCCAAATAAAATAGCGCAGCGTATAGCACGCTGCCGAGCAGGTTGCCGGCGTATACCCAGGCCCAATTGCGCAGAAGTTTCGAAGTCTTCACCGTGCCAGCCAGGAGTCCCGCGGGAAGCAAAGCAAAATTTCCGGTGACCAATTCGAGACCGAGGAGCGCCAGAATGACGAATCCAACGGGGAAGAGAATGGCGCCGACGATGGGCGGGAGGCCCTGCGACGTCACGAGAACCGCGAACGACGTGGCGTAACCAAGAAACGCGCCGGCAAGAGCGCCGCGAATGAGCATGTCGCGGACGGAAAGGTCAGATTTTTTCTTGGCTAATTGCACGGCTTCTTGCATTAGGTCCTTTGGGTTTATGTAGTCCGCCATTGCACTTCCTCCTGAACGTAATCGTTCTTGGATTGAAATCGTAATGTGGCCGGCCAAATTTCTCCGCCATGCGCCGGGTCATCGCGAAAAGCGGCTCTTCAAGGTGCGCTGGCCGCTTGAGGCAGAGACCTCATGGAGCGCCAAGAGGCGAGTCCAGCGGTGGCCGCGGCAACGAAGAGAGGATCAAAGGAAACTTGATCCACAACTTCGTGGCCGGCTTGATAGGACCGGATGACGTCTGCAATTACATGCGGCAGGGCGTCATCGCACGGCACGGTATCGAGAATTTCTTGGCCTGCGACTGCGAAGCGGCCGGTGCGGCCACCGGCGTACACCGCGACGGCGTCTACGAGTTTTCCGTCGATTTTTGTTTTGAAGCCGCGGAGGCCGATGTCCGCGGCTTGATGATTGCCGCAACCGGCGGGGCAGCCGGACCAGTGGATTGTAAGTGGGCTAACACTTGCGCCCATTTTTTCGTGAAGAGCTTGAGAGAGCGCGAGGGCGCGGCTCTTGGTTTCGATCAGCGCGAGATTGCAATAGTCTGTTCCAACGCAGGCGACGAGGCCTCGCAAGAAAGGGGAAGGGCGAGGCGAGAGCTGCTTGAGCAGAGGTTCGGACTGAAGTTCGGCGACGCAATCGGCGGGGACATTGGGAATGATTACGTTTTGGCCGGTGGTGAGGCGAATCTCTCCGTTGCCGTAGTCCTCCGCGAGGCGCGCTAATTCGTCCAGTTGATCCGGGTTGACTCTGCCGGTGGGAATGCAGAGTCCAACGGCTGCAAGATTCGGCTGCTTTTGCGAGGTCACGCCGAGATGGTCGGCGTGCGCGAAGCTGCGCATGTCCATGCCTTGAAACGCGAGTTCGTGGCCGAGGCGAGCGACGAGTTCGGCGCGCAAGCGGCGAACGCCCCACTCAGCGATGAGAAAGGCGAAGCGGCACTTGGATCGGGCGTCGCGAGGGCCATGATCGCGGTAAATCTTGATCAGCTCCAACACGACGGGCACGGCCTGGAAAACTTCGACGAACACATTCAACGGGGAAGCAATTGTGAAGCCGCCAGAGCCCATCTTGCCGCCGACAAGAATGTTGAAGCCGAGCCTGCCTGCCTTTTTCGCGGGCACGAGAGCGATATCCTGGGACTCGTTATGGGTACAGTTATCGAGGCAGCCGGTCACGGAGATGTTGAACTTGCGGGGCAGATTGGTGAACTCCGGATTGCCGTTGCTGCCGACGATACTGCGATCGAGTTCCTGGACGACGGGCGAGGCGTCGAATAACTCGTGCGCGGTCAAGCCGGCCAGAGCACAGCCGTTGATGTTGCGCACGTTGTCGATGCCTGTTTGCAGCGAGCGAAGATCCACGCCGCGGAGTTTTTCCCACATTTCGGGAATGCTTTCGAGGGTGAAGCCGCGCAGTTCAATCTGTTGACGCGTGGTGATGTCCACGACGCTATTGCCGAGCCTTCGCGAAAGCTCGGCGATGGTGCGGAGTTGATCGCTGCGCACAAAGCCGTTGGGCATGCGCACGCGCATCATGAATTTGCCGGGGGTCGGCTTGCGGAAGAAGATTCCGAGCCACTTGAGCAGTTCTTTTTCGGCGGGGGTGAGAGCGGCGGCTCCGCGCGCGATAATTTCAGGCAGATGATCGAGGATGCGCAGGCCGTCGCCATTCATGGAGGCTTTGTAACCTTCGACGGCGTTTGTGCCCACGGGGATTGGCGCGAGAATGGCGCGTTCCGCGGGGGGTGAAATCCATTCGGAATCGCGGTTCACCTGCGCCTCCTGGATTGCCGCAAGGATTCAGGCAGGTCGAATGCATGAGTGGGCTTTGCGGCGAAGCATAGTGGACGAACAGGGCCGAACTGAGTAGAAAGGAAGGAACCAAACAAGCTGAAAGCAAGGCCCGTTAAGCCGCATATGCTGCACATGCTGGCATAGTGGCACTCTTTATTTGCCAGCCACAAACGCAAAGTTTGACTCGCCCCAATCGAAATTTCGCGAGAGTGAAGCGGTGATAGGAGTTCAATTGTGGGGGAACGTGACGGAATAACTTGACGGCACCGACGGTGGAGCCGGCGATAAAGCGGCTGAGGAGTAGATTGTAAAGAAAGGCCTTGGGCACGCTGGCGATCAGGCAGGCGGCCATCTTGCGCAACGCGCATCTTGCTGTGACATTCCTATCGTTCGTCGCCGAAGCGCTTGATATCTTCGGGGCCTTCCTGAACGGGCAGCACGGCGCGGCCTTGGACGAGTTCGCGAATCTGTTCGACGATGTCCGGATTGGCAAGAGTGGTGATGTCACCGGTGTCCATGCGATTGGAAATGGCGGCGAGGACGCGGCGCATAATTTTTCCGGAGCGAGTCTTGGGCATATCCGGCACGACGTGAATGTGCTTCGGCCGGGCGATTTTGCCGATCATGGTTTCGATCACGGATTTGACTTTGTCCTGGATCGCTTTGGTGGTGGGAACGCCGGGCTTCAATGAAATGTAGACGACAGGAACGCGTCCTTTTACTTCGTCCACTTCGGGAACGACGGCGGCTTCGGCGATTTCGCCAATGGTGAGGCAGGCGGATTCGACTTCCTTGGTGCCGAGGCGGTGGCCGGCAACGTTGATAACGTCATCCACGCGGCCGAGGATGCGGTAGTAGCCGTCTGGTGAGAGCACGGCGCCGTCGGCGGCGTAGTAAGGCCAATCGCGCCAGTCCTTGCTATTCGGATTCTTGTTGTACTTGGCGTAGTACTGAGTGACGAAGCGCTGTGGGTCACCCCAGATGGTCTGCATGATGCCGGGCCATGGATTGCGAATGCAGATGTTGCCGGCGTTGCCAGAGCCGGCGGTCACTACTTTTCCATCCTCGTCCCAAATGACCGGATAGATACCGAGGACTGCGGGACCAGCGCTGCCGGGCTTCATGGGATCCAGAGCAGGTTTGGTGCTGCAGAGGAAGCCGCCTGTTTCGGTTTGCCACCAGGTGTCCACGATGACGGCTTCGCCTTTGCCAACATTGTTGTAATACCACTTCCAGACTTCCGGCTCGATTGGCTCGCCGACGGTGGTCATGTGCTTGAAATGGTAGTTATAGATTTTAGGCTCGTGGAAGCCGGCTTTGCGGAGCATGCGAATGGCGGTTGGCGAAGTGTGGAAAATGTTGACGTCGAGGCGTTCGGCGATGCGCCAGGGCCGGCCCGCGTCGGGGAATTGCGGGACGCCTTCATAGAGCACGCTAGTGGCGGCCAAAGCCATCGGGCCGTAGACGATGTAGGAATGGCCGGTGATCCAGCCGATGTCTGCCATGCACCAGTAAACGTCTTCGTGATGAATGTCCTGGTAATACTTGGCAGTGCCGGTGACATAGGCGAGATAGCCGCCGGTGCGGTGCTGGCAACCCTTGGGTTTGCCGGTCGTGCCGCTGGTGTACATGAGGAAGAGAGGAGCTTCGGCGTCCATGGAGAGGGGGTCGACGATCTGGCCGCGATATTCTTTCAGGACTTCGTCGACGAAAAAATCGCGGCCCATAATCATGGGCGTGTCGGAGGTGTACTTTCCGGGGTAGCGCCTCCACACGAGCACTTTATCGATTCCCTGGCCTTCTTTTTGCGCAGTCTCCACGGCGATGTCGGCACTGGCTTTGTGATCCACCCAGCGGCCATTGCGGTTGTAGCCGTCGGCGTAAATAAGGACGCGGCTGCCGGAGTCGGCAGCGCGAAGCCCGCACGCTTCGCCGCTGAATCCACCGAAGACGACGGAATGGACGAGGCCCAGCCGGGCGCAAGCCAGCATGGTGATGGGCAGCTCCGGAATCATGGGCATGTGGATGGTGACGCGGTCGCCGACCTTTAGTCCTGCAAAATCGCTGAGCATCGCGGCAACTTCGTTTACGCGCCGGTAGAGCTCCTGATAGGTGATGACGGCGGGGGATTCACTTTCGGGCTCCGGGACGAAGATCATGGCCGCCTTGTTCTTATGTTGCGCGAGGTGGCGGTCTACGCAGTTGTAACAGGCATTGAGTTTGCCGCCGACGAACCACTTCCAGAAGGGAGGATTGCCGGTGTCCAGCGTTTTGCGCCAGGGCCTGTCCCAATGAAGGAGGGAAGCGTAATGGTCGAAACACTCCGGAAAATGTTTTTCACTGAACTTTTTGACGAATGCAGGCTTGGCGAGATTCGCCTGGGCGATGAATTCCTTCGAGGGCCGGTAGACCTCTTCCTCCTTCCAGTGGACGGCAATCTGCGATTCGGTAAGCTCCTGCTTTCCCATCGGTGCTTTGATTTTCTGGCGGACTTTGGCCACGGCGGCGGCTCCCTTGGAAGTTAAAGATCAGTTGTGACACTACTATGGGGAACGACTTGGTTTGGGCAAGCCCGTTTCTTGGGAAACCAGGAGCTTGCCCGCCCCGATAATGCTACCGTGCAGCGCGCGAGTCAAACGGCGCAGCCTAGTTATTTCATGCCACCAACCTCGTCCCAGATCTTGGTACCGTGCGTTTCCTTCAAGAAGATAGACCCGACCACGAATGTCACGGCGGCCACAGTCATCGGATACCAAAGGCCCGCATAGATATTGCCGGTAGCCTCACACAGATAGATGCCTACCAATGGCACCAGCCCGCCAAAGACTCCGTTACCTATGTGGTAAGGCAACGAGAATGCCGAATACCTGATCTTTGCCGGAAATGCTTCCACGAGATAGGCGGCGATAGGGCCGTAAACCATCGTGACGTAGAGGACCTGCACCCAAACCAGAAGCGTCAGCAATGGCACGTTTGGATTCGGCGCAACCGGAGCCGGAACCTGTTTCCCGCTTGCATCTATAGTCAAAGGCGTCAAGGTTGGGGCGCCAGTGATTGCGTTCCTTTGCGACTTGAACGTTATTACGTTATTGCCCGCAGCGTTCTGCATAGTGTGGTAGATGGGGTAATAAGTGACCACCGCGAGCAAACAACCGGCCATGATGATCTTCTTGCGCCCTATTTTGTCGGAAAGCGCGCCAAAAACCGTAAAGAAAGGCATGCCGAAGAGCATGGCGAGTGCCACGATGATAAAGCCAGTGCGCAGACTTACCTTCAAAATCGACTGAAGATAGAACAGTGCGTAGTATTGGCCTGTGTACCAGACCACGCCCTGTCCCGCCGTCGCCCCCAGCAGTGAAACCAGGAAGAGCCTGAAGTTTGGCCACTGCGTGAAGGCTTCCTTCAGTGGCTTCGCCGAGCTCATGCCCGTCGACTTGATCTGGGTGAAGATGGGCGATTCCTTCATCTTAAGACGGATGTAAAGCGAGATCATGACCAGGATGACAGAAACAAGGAAGGGAATGCGCCAACCGTAGCTCTGGAAATTTGCTGGCGTCATGTAAAACTGAAGGAGGATCACCGTGATAACGGAAAGAAACAAACCCAGCGTAGCAGTGATCTGAATATAGCTGGTCCAGTAGCCCCTCTTGTTATCGGGAACGTGCTCCGCAACATAAATCGCGGCGCCTCCGTATTCCCCGCCCAACGCAAGTCCTTGGAAGACACGAATAAGGATCAGAGCAATAGGAGCAAGCCAACCGGCCGTGGCGAAAGTGGGCATCAGGCCGATGAGAAAGGTTCCAAAGCCCATCACCGTGAGCGTGACCAGGAAGGCATACTTGCGGCCAACCAGGTCGCCTATTCTCCCAAAGAAGAGCGCCCCAAACGGGCGCACCATGAATCCAACGGCGAAAGTAGCGAGATAGGCAATGTACGCAAAGGTTGCGTTTCCCGGCGGATAGAATTTCAAGGAGAGGACAGCGGCGAGGCTTCCGAAAATATAGAAGTCATACCACTCGATCATCGTTCCCACGGACGAGGCAAGAATCACTCCCCAGATGTTGGGTGTGGCGGTACCGCCCATCGGCATTGCGTCTGCACGGCTGGCCATGCTTCCTCCTGATGAAATTCGACCTGGCTGTTGGGAGGCGCAGCCGCGGGATCGCCCTCAAGGGGTGGAGTCGCGGATACACCTGTCCTGCTCTGGCTTGTCCTTCCTCTTGAATACCCCCTGATGACTCACGAAAAGGGTCGCGAGTCAGGTCTTCAGTGGTGAAAGGGCCCTGGAACGCCCCGTTCATATACGCCTCCGCCCGCGTTGTCAAGAAATGACTTAAGGGGCCCAGGGAACGGGAAGGAAGAGAATTCCCTCGATTGATCCTATGTGACTTGCTGGAGCGTAAGGCTGGAAACATGGTAGAAATCAGCCTTGGACCTTCACAACGCCATATTCTTGTTCTTTGCCGGGGCCCTCGGGGGAGGGATCAATGCGGTGGCGGGAGGGGGAAGTTTTGTCTCGTTCCCGGCGCTCTTGTTCACGGGCGTGCCCCCGATTCCGGCCAACGCGACCAACACGCTCGCGCTATGGGTGGGAACTACGGCGAGCGGTGGGGCTTACCCTCAGAAGTTGAACATTCCACGGCGCATTATGATTCCGCTGGTGGTTACCAGCGTGATCGGCGGATTGGCAGGCGCGTTTCTGCTCATCAAGACGCCGGCGCAGACTTTTCTTCATGTGCTGCCGTGGTTGCTGCTAGGTGCGACGCTGTTGTTTGCTTTCGGCAGGCATCTGACGGGGCGGATTTCGGCGGGGATTTCGCACGACGCGAGCAATGCTTCCGTGACGGGGGCTTCGATCTTTGAATTGCTCGTCGCGGTCTATGGGGGGTATTTCGGCGGCGGCATCGGGATCATGAACTTGGCGATGCTTGCGGCGCTGGGCATGACGGACATTCATGCGATGAACAAGTTCAAGGTGATCTTGGGCGGAGTCATCAATGGCGTCGCAACGGTGATGTTCATCGCAATGGGAGCGATCGTCTGGCCACAGGGAATCGTGATGACCGTGGGCGCCATTCTGGGTGGCGTGTCCACTGCGCACTTTGCGCAGAAGTTGCCACAAAGTTGGGTGCGCGCTTTTGTCATCATGGTGGGCACGGCGATGACGATTTACTTTTTCATTCGCGGTTATCGCTGAGGCTACGAAGCCCGCGAGCGTGCAGCATTTATCTTGTTCCGCTGGATGCGGCTTTTGATATAGTCCGCGCTACCATGTCCACTTCTGCCGTGCTGCCCGCCGCACAACCGGGGCGAGCGACACCTCTGACGCGAAATCAAGTTCGAGGTTTCTGGGCTTCCTGGGGTGGTTGGGCCCTGGACGGAATGGATTCCTTTATCTATGCATTAGTACTTGTTCCATCCTTGCGCGAACTTCTGCCGCGTTCCGGAATCACGGCGAATAAAGGCAACATCGGTGTATACGGAGGATTGCTCTTTGCGCTTTTTTTGTTTGGATGGGGCCTGGCGTTTTTGTGGGGGCCGGTTGGCGACAAGTTTGGGCGCGTGCGGACGCTGATGCTGACGATCGTGTGGTATTCCGTATTCACGTTTCTTAGTGCGCTGGTGACGAACGTCTGGCAGCTTGCGGTGTTGAGGCTGCTGGCGGGGATTGGCATTGGGGGCGAATGGGCGATGGGGGGAACATTCGTCGCGGAAGAATGGCCGGAGGACCGGCGGCGCGCGGGTGCTGGATACATGCACACTGGATATTACGTGGGGATATTTCTTGCAGCGTTGGCGAACTATTCCATCGGCAGCCATTACGGCTGGCGCGCGATGTTTGCGGTCGGCGGAATACCGGCGCTGCTGCTGGCCTGGGTGCGCCACGGAGTGACCGAACCGGAACGCTGGAAGCAAAAAGAAGGAGTGGTACGGAGTTGGCAAATCTGGCGGCCCTTTGCGACGCTTTTTTCGGCCGCTCTGCGGCGCAGAACGATTCTGAATTCACTGTACATGCTCGCTTCGATCTGCGGTTTGTGGGCGGGCACGGTCTACGTTCCCGCGGCGGTGACGTCGCTGGCGGAAGCGGCGGGGCGCGTGGGGCCGCCGGCAGCGCAACTTGCGTCGCGCGCGGTAATGCTTGTCTCGCTGGCGACAATTCTTGGCTGCCTGGCGATGCCGTGGCTCGCGGAAAAATTCGGAAGGCGCGGAGCGCTCGGATTCTTTTTCACGCTGATGCTGGCGTTCATCGCGCTCACGTTTGGCAAGGTTTTCTACCTGGGCGCGGCGGGCTTGCCGTGGTTTTTTGTTTGCCTCTTCTTTCTTGGTTTCGGCGGGGCCAATTTTGCGGTCTACACGCTTTGGCTGCCGGAGCAATATCCAACGGAGTGCCGCGCGAGCGCGTTTGCGTTCTCGACGTCCTTTGCGCGATTCGGCGGCGCGGGAATCACGTTCCTGGTTGGCGCGGGAGTGCAGCACTATGGCTCGCTGGGAATTCCCGTTGCAATGACGTCCCTCGCGTTCGCGATTGGATTGCTTTTCATTCCCTTTGGGGCCGAAACGCGCGGGCAATGCTTGCCGGCATAAAATCGGAAACGCAACGGCGTTAGAATCTGGTGCGCGGTCCGCGATGTCAGAACTCACCGACATTTTTGAAGCCAACGCACGGGAAGCGGTAGCGACCGTCGAACGATGCAAGAACGCGCCTGGGCCTGTCCGGCAGGCGGTCGAACAGATCACAAAAAATCTGGGAAGAATTGTGGTTGGAGCGGCGGAGTTTGTCGATCCGCAGCTTGCCGAGATACTCCAGGAACTTCCCGGAGTAATTCTGAAGCCTGCGGATGAACAACTGGCGAAGGCGGATGCTGGGATCACCGGGGCGTTTGCCGGTGTTGCGAGCAGCGGCTCCGTGTGCGTGGCGCTGGGTCCTCCACTGACGGCGGCCGCGAGCTTGTTGATGCCGCTGCACATCGTGCTGCTGTCCGCGGAGCGCATTGTGGCGCGTCCGCGGGACCTTTTCGACGAAGCTTGCCTCGGAGGAGAAGGGCTGCGGCGCAACCTTGTATTCATCACTGGGCCCAGCGCCACGGCGGATATGGGGCCGCTGGTACGCGGTGTGCATGGGCCCCAGCGAGTGCACATCCTGCTGTTGGAGTGAGCGGCATGGCGGATTCGAAACTAGCGGGTGGAAAAACCGACTCACCCAGGTCAGTCGCGAATAAGGGCGACAAGCGAAATGTCGTTCGCGCGATTCGCATGGCCTTGGAGATCGAGGGACCGGCCATTCGAAGAAACACGCAGGCCTTTAATCGGGGCCGCTATCGCGCGGTATCCGAAATACCCGATTACGATGCGCTGAAGGACCAGGCGCGGAAAATCAAAAAGAAGGCCATCGCGCATTTGCCGGAAAGCATGCGGACGCTGGAGGCAGCCGTGCGCGTGCGGGGCGGGCAGGTTTTTCTCGCTGCAAATGCGGAAGCAGCTTGCAAATACATCCTTGAAGTCTGCCAACATCACGATGCCAAGCTAGTGGTGAAAGGGAAGTCCATCACGTCGGAGGAGCTACGGCTCAACCACACGCTCGAAGGAGCGGGCATCGAAGTGGCCGAGAGTGATTTGGCGGAATTTATTCTGCAGATCGCCGATGAGCAGCCGTCGCACATCATCGCTCCGGCGCTGCACTATAGCCGCGAACGTATCACGGCACTCCTCAAGAGCAAATTTGAGACGGAATTGCCGCTGGACACCGGGGAAGAACTGACCATTTTTGCGCGGGATAGGCTGCGTGAAAAGTTTTTGCGCGCGGATGTCGGCATTACCGGCGCAAATTTGGTTGCGGCGGATACGGGCACGCTGATGCTGGTCGAAAGCGAAGGCAACATTCGAATGACGAGCCTGCTGCCGCCGGTGCATATCGCCATCAGCGGAGTGGAAAAAATAATCCCCACGCGGCGAGAGATGGCGCCGTTTCTCGAATTGCTTGCGGCTAGCGCCACGGGGCAGAATTTGACTTCGTACACCAGTTTTCTCAGTCCGCCGCTGGATGACCCGTCCTTCGCGCTGCCGGGCAAGCCGCGGAAACAGCGGGAATTCCACCTGGTCCTGGTGGACAACGGCCGGATGAAGATGCGCGAGGATCCGATTTTTCGCGAGACGCTCTATTGCATCCGGTGCAGCGCATGCCTGAATTCCTGCGCGAATTTCCAAACCGTGGGAGGTCACGCTTTCGGTGGAGAAACCTATTCCGGTGGGATTGGCGGATCGTGGGAGGCCGGGACAGGAAAACTGGAGAATGCGCGATTTTCCGAACTGTGCACGGGATGTTCGCGATGCGTGAATCAGTGTCCCGTGCGGATTGATATTCCGTGGCTGAACGAGAATTTGCGCGCGCAGTTGAACCAGGCCGAGGAACGCTCCGCGTTCAGCGGTTTTCTTTCCATGGTGAGCGCGGCGGAAGAGAAAGACCGGCCGGCGCCAGCGTCGAAGATTTTCTTTGGCAATTACCATTTTTTTGCGAAGTGGGGCGCGCGATTCGCGAGGCTTTCGAACGCTGTTACCGCGTCAAGGCTCGTGCGAGCGGCGATGGAGCGATTCGTTGGACTGGACCGGCGTCGTGCGTTACCACCCTTTCCGCGGCACACGCTGGTTGCTGCAGCGCGGGGAATCTCGCAAGGAGAAGCGAAAACTTCCGCTGCAAAAGCGGTTCTGTTTGCAGATGTTTTCACGAATTATGGACTGATGGAGCGTGGAGTTGCGGCGCTGAAAGTTCTGCGTGCGTTGCAGGTGGACGTGGTTGTGAGCGATTCCATTCCAGACGGGCGGGCAGCGCTTTCGCAGGGCATGCTCGCGACCGCGGCGAAGTACGCCCGTGGCGCTGCCATATATTTGCAGAGCTTCTTAAACGAGGGCCGGGATATTGTGGTGATCGAGCCGAACTCGCTGGCGATGTTCCGCCGCGATTTCCACCACTTGCTCGATGATCCCGGGCAATTCGAACGATTCCGCGTGCAGTCGTTTGAGCCTGTGGAATATATTGCCCGGCTCATCCAGCGATCGGGGCGCAGTCCCAAGGATTTTTTTGATGTTTCGCGTTCGCCAACCGGCAAGCGGCTGTTTTTCCATGCGCATTGCCAGCAGAGAACTATCGGGTGCGCGGAGCCGACCATTTCGTTGTTGCGAGCGATTGGCTTTGACGTCGTAACCTCTTCGGTCGAATGCTGCGGGATGGCCGGCAGTTTTGGTTACAAGAAGGACTTTTACGATTTGAGCATGGCCGTGGGCGCGGATTTGTTTCAGCAGGCCGCTGAAGCTGAGAAAGATGGATGCCCGCGGGCGCTCATCGCAAGTGGAACGTCTTGCACGGAGCAACTCCACGCGGGGCTTCATCGCGACGTGATGCATCCTATTGAGCTTCTCGCCGCCATCCTTGTCACGTCGAAATGACAGAAAAGAAACTCTTCCTCCAACCAGAAGCAGGGAACAAACAAGCGAAAGTCATATACGAGACATAAGTGATTCTGGTTTTACGCCGCGGATTGAGGCGTCGAGGAGTTGCACGATGTGCACGACCGGAGTCTTCTGGCCACTGCGGGTGAAGGCTGACTGGAGTTGCAGCAAGCACCCGGGATTTCCGGTGGCCACCATTGCGACGTTCAGTGGCGCGATGAGTTGCGCTTTACGGTCGCCGAGCGCGTTGGCAGTGTCCGGCTGGACCAGGTTAAAAATTCCGGCGGAACCGCAACACACGGCGGATTCCGGAATTTCCGCGAGTTCCAGTCCCGGGATGTTTGAAAGCAAAGCGCGCGGCTGCGAGCGCACTCCTTGAGCGTGCTGCAGGTGGCAAGAATCGTGATAAGCCACTCGCAGCTTTAGCAGTTGACGTTTGGCACGCGGTTCCAACTCGGCGAGAAATTCGCTGACGTCTTTGCACTTTGCCGCGAACTGTTTCGCCCGTTCCGCAAATTCGGGGTCGTCCCTCAAGAGGTGGCCATACTCCTTTACGTTCGAACCGCACCCGGCAGCGTTCGTAATGATGACCTCGATGTTCGCGCGTTCGAACACGTCGATCGTTTTCTTTGCGAGTTCCACCGCTGCTGCCTCTTCTCCGGCGTGGACCAGCAGCGCTCCGCAGCAGGGCTGGGCTTGCGGCGCGACGACCTCGCAACCTTCGGCGGCGAGAACGCGGGCAGTTGCCGCGTTGACTTGCGGAAAAAATTCGCGCTGCACGCAGCCGAGGAGCAAGCCAACGCGGCGGCGCTTGGCGCCGACTGCCGGCGTGATTTCGGCTGTCGCTTCATTCTCTCCGAGCCTGGGGAGAAGCGCCTCCATCGCTCGCAGTTTTTTTGGCAACAGATTTAGTAAACCTGAGCCACGCAAAAGCCCTTGCAAGCCCGACTTTTGATACGCAAGGAGCGGCAAGCGCATTTGCCGCATGCGATCCGGACGCGTGAACGTCGCGAACATGAAGCGACGGTGGAGTTTCTCGCCGGCGGGACGTTCCGTCTTTCGCTCGATCTGTGCGCGTGTGGCTTCGATTAGCTTTCCGTAGTCCACCCCGGAAGGGCA
This sequence comes from uncultured Acidobacteriota bacterium, assembly GCA_963729455.1. Classification (GTDB taxonomy): domain Bacteria; phylum Acidobacteriota; class Terriglobia; order Acidiferrales; family UBA7541; genus Acidiferrum. The sequence continues at coordinate 121,964 of CAVSNX010000008.1, read as the reverse complement.
GGCGGTCATGCAGGCCATGCAGCCGAGGCAGCTATCGAAATGGCTGACCCATTTGGGATTCATTTCCGTCGCGCCGTCGCTCGCGAGTTTCATGAGGTAGATGCGGCCGCGTGGGGAATCCATTTCCTGGCCCCACAAAACGTAGGTGGGGCAAACCGGCAGGCAAAAGCCGCAGTGCACGCACTTTTCAATGATGTCGTTCGAAGGCGGATGGTGCGCGTCGAAGGCGGAGACTTTGGTTGAGTTGGGCGGCGCGTCTTTCATCGTAAAAGCGGCAGCTGGGCTGCCTACTCCAAAGATTCAAATGCCTCCCACGAAGCGGCCGGGGTTCAAGGTGTTTCTTGGGTCGAGCTGGTGTTTTATCGCTCTCATTAATGGCAACGTGTCACCAGCATTTCCCCACACATCGAACGCGGGCATTTTTTCTGGGCGCTGGAGCGCGACGAGCGAACCGCGTTGGCGTTCTAAATCGCAGCGCAGCGACTGAAGCGTGTCCCGCAATGCTTCGGGTAGGCCTTCCAAGCGCAGCCATCCGATTCCGGTCGCATACACGAGTGCCCGCCAGCGAAGATGATTTGCATGAGCGGTGCGCTGCAACAGTTCCATCGTTTGGCCCAAATTTGCCGGTAGGATACTGATCTTTGCGATGACCGTGTTCTCTGGATCCGAGATGGTCCACAATTCCTGCCGGGCATCCCACGCGGAGGATGGAGCTTCCGAAATGCTTACAGCTCCGGACAAAATTCGCAACTGTTTCTCCTGCGCGTCGAGGCCGGCTTCCGTTCCTTCGAAAAGAATGTGAGAGACCGGCAGAGCTTGATCGGAAAACACAGATTGCAGAGAGGTGTGGGCCAGCTTGGAATCCTGCACCACGTGTATGAAATGTTGCGTCTGTTCCCCATCGGAAACGGAGATAGCAAACGAGCGCGTTTTGCGAGGAAGCGGGTGCAGGCGAAAAACGGCGCGGGTGATCACGCCGAGAGTGCCGAGGGCGCCGGTGGCCAGCTTGGGCAAATCGTAGCCAGCGACGTTCTTGACGACTTTGCCGCCACTGCGGGCAAGCGTGCCATCAGGCAGTGCGAGCGTGACGCCGATGATCAGGTCGCGCAGTGCGCCAAAACGCAAGCGCAGTGCGCCGCTGTCATTGGTGGAAAGGACGCCGCCGACGGTGGCTTTTTCCGGCCAAAGCGGATCAAGCGCGAGACGTTGGCCGTGTTGCGCCAAAACATCCTGCAACCTTTCGATGGTGCATCCTGCTTCGACCGTGACGGTGAGATCGGCCCAAGCATGCTCGACAATTCGGTTCAGCCGCGCCGTCGACAAAATTAAATCCGCGCGCGACGGCGGGTTTCCCCATCGGAGTTTCGTCCCACCTCCGCGTAGGACCACCGCCAAGCCCGCGTCGTTCGAAACCCGCAAAATTTCCGCAAGCTCTGTTTCGTTTCCGGGCACAACGATGAGCTTGGGTTGAACGTCCGCGACACCATCAGTTGAAATTGCAGGCCGCACATGGTCCGCGCCGACAATGGAGCGAAATTGCTCATCCACCGGAATTGCCGTCGCAGTTTTCGAAGGGGAGCCCGCGTCCATGATCAAAACCGTTCGGCAATTTCAGCTGTTTCCAGAGAATGCGGCTGATATTCGCCGGGCTTTTCACCGCAGAGGCGAGGTGTCGGAAAAACCTTCGTCGGGTTCGAAAGCTGCAAAGGATCGAACGCACAGCGGACGCGCTGCATAGTGGCCAGATCGGGTTCGGCGAACATTTTGGACATGGCGAACTTCTTGTCTTCACCGACGCCGTGCTCGCCCGTAATTGAACCGCCCGCGGCGATGCACAATTCCAAAATTCTCGAGGAGAGTGCCTCGGCGTTTTCTTCCTGCCCGGGAATCCGGCGATCGTACAGCACGAGAGGGTGCAGATTGCCGTCGCCCGCATGGAAGACGTTAGCCACTCGCAATCCAGCCGCCTGACTGAGACGCTCGATTTCGCTCATCACTTTGGGAAGAGCCGTGCGCGGAATTACGCCGTCTTGAACGATGTAGTTGGGCGAGATGCGTCCCATGGCGGCGAAAGCGGCTTTGCGGCCCTTCCACACAAGCGCGCGTTCCGCATCGGATTTCGCCACGCGAATTTCCGAAGCGCCATTCGAACGGCAGATCTCGTTGACGTGAACCATCAGGGTTTCGACCTCGGCGACGGGGCCGTCCAGTTCGACCAGGAGCAGGCCTCCGCAATCCGGATAGTTGGCATGGACCGCGGCTTCCGCCGCCTGAATCGCAAGATTATCCATCATCTCGATAGCGGCGGGGAGCATTCCAGCCGCAATAATTCCGCTGACCGCCGCACCTGCTTCGTTTGTGGAAGCGAACGCGGCGAGCAGCGTGCGCACGCACTCGGGCCGCTTCACGATTCGTAGAATGATCTTCGTCGCGATGCCGAGAGTGCCTTCGGACCCGACAAAAACACCGGCGAGGTCATAGCCGGGAGCGTCGAGCGTTTTTCCGCCGAAGTGCACCAGCGAGCCATCGGGGAGAACAACTTCGAGGCCGAGGACATGCGTCGTAGTAAAGCCATATTTCAAACAATGCGCGCCGCCGGAGTTTTCGGCTACGTTTCCGCCGATGCTGCAGATCGATTGTGAGGAAGGGTCCGGCGCGTAGAAATATTCCTGAGGCTGGACGCGGCCGGTCACGTCGAGATTGATGACCCCGGGTTCGACGACCGCGCGCGCGTTCGGGAAATCGACCTCGAGGATGCGATTCATGCGCGCGAGGCTGATGACGATGCCGTTTTCGACCGGCAGCGCGCCCCCGCTCAACCCCGTGCCGGATCCGCGCGCAACAAACGGGATTCGTTCACGGTGACACAGTCGCACGATCTTCTGAACCTGCTCGGTGGAAGCAGGCAACAAGACCGCGCGAGGCATGACCCGGAAATTAGTCAGGCCGTCACACTCGTAGGTGTGAAGTTCTTCGGGCGAGGAAATCAGGCCGCGGCCGTCAACGATCGCGCGAAGCTCGTCCAGAATGCGGGTATCCATTGGCTTCATTCCGTGGAATGAAAGAAGAAGCTTGCTCCATTAGTGGATGAAGTTCAACCCGCTGGGAATGAATTGCGGGAATACGTAGGCATACATCATGACGATGATACCGACGATGGCCGCCAGCGCCACGGAATGCCAGAAAACGAAGCGGAAGATCGAGCCTTCGTTGCCGACCTGATTGGTGGCCGCAGTCGCGATACAGATGGATTGCGCATCAATCATTTTGCCCATCACGCCGCCGGCGCTATTGGTAGCGCACATAAGGATGGGACTGATATTGAGCTGCTGCGCGGTGATTTTCTGCAATCCGCCGAAGAGGGCGTTGGAAGACGTGTCACTACCGGTTAGCGCCACGCCGAGCCAGCCGATGAATGTTCCGAAGAAGGGGAAAAACCATCCGGTGCGCGTGAACGCGAGACCCAAGACCGCATCCATTCCTGAATAGCGCGTGACGTACCCCAGGCCGAGCATGCAGGTCATCGCGACAATGGCAAAGCGCAACCGGAATAGGGTGTGGCCAAAAATTTGGAACATCTTTCCAGGCTTGAGCCCCAGAATAATCCCCGCAAAGAGCGCCGCGAAGAAGCAGCCCGTACCGGTGGCGGTGAGCCAGTTGAAATCAAACTTGGCGTTTTCCGCGGTAGGCTTGACGACAACGGGCATGGTGCGGAAGACAGCTTTGTGCAGGTAGGGAACCTCCCACCCGCCGGTCTTGAACGCTGGCGTAGTCGCTTTGTTCATCGCCGTCTTGATGGAAGGCAACCCCCAGCAAAGCACGAAAATCGAGAGGATGGCAAAGGGCAGCCAAGCTTTGGCGATCTGCCCCGCAGTATGAGATGTCACAGGGACGGTCTGCTGTAACTTCCTGACATCCCACTCCTCGTCCATTTGATCTGTGACGACAGGCTTGACCGGTACGGCGGGCCCGATACCTGCTTCAGCGGCAGAAGCAGGCTTTCGCTCATCTTCGAAAAGCCAGATGCGCTTGGGTTGCCAGAATCGAAGGAAAATAAGAGTGGCAACCATGGAAACTACGCCAGCGGTAATGTCCACGAGGTTGCTGTCCATGTGATTGGCCCAGAACCACTGCGTGGCAGCGAAGGAGACTCCTACAACCAAGATGGCCGGAAGAACTTCAAAGGTTTCCTCCCAACTGACCATCGCGCGAACCAGCCAAAAGGGCACGATGATGGCGGTGATGGGAAGGATGCGGCCAATCATGGCATTGAGGTCACTCTCATTGAGAGCAGTAACGGCGGCGAGAGTATGAACAGGGGTACCGATGGCACCCCAGGCGACAGGCGCCGTATTTGCAATGAGGTTGAGAGCGGCCGCTTGGAAGGGCTTGAACCCGAGACCAATCATGAAGGCCCCGGCAATCGCTACTGGCGCGCCAAAACCAGCAGAGCCTTCGATGAACGCCCCGAAGCAGAAGGCCACAAGAAGCAGTTGTAAGCGGCGATCCGGAGTAATGCGCGCGACCGACTGCTTCATGATTTCAAACTGGCCGGTCTCGACGGAAATGTCGTAGAGGTAGACCGCCGCGATGACAATCCAGACGATTTTCAGCAGGCCGAACGCCGAGCCGTAGACAAAACTGGTAACCGCGAGGCGCCCGGGCATGCCGAAAACGAAGATGGCCACAAGAACGGCGGTCGTGGCCCCGGCGATGGCGCATAGATGCGGGCGAACCCGGAATCCAGCCAGGAGTCCAAGTAATACAATGATCGGCAGAGCCGCCACAAGGGTGGACAGCCACCAGTGCCCCAAGGGGTCATAAACTTGTGTCCAAGTCACAGCGGAGCCTCCAGCACTTAAATCTTGCTTAATCCCCACGATCCAAGCGGCCCAGCAATCTATCCGAAGGAAGGGGCACACCCGAACCGCACAGCCCACCCTGAATGCGTGCGTTTCGGTCGCTGAGATACTTCCTTACTGCCTCAAAGTCAAGCGCTAAGTATTTCCCCCCGCGTTTGCCCGCTCTGCGAATGCGCGATGCTGAACCTTGGCCAGCGTCCGAGTTGCGCGCCGACTGCCAGGAGAATGGGAAAGCATTCGAGAACGTAGCGCGGTTCACAAGTTTGCAGTTGGGTGAGGAACACCGTCCGAGTGAGAATGAAAGCGAAGATCAACTGGATTCCCAGAGTTGCGCGCCAGGTCCATCCGGCAAGGAGTGCCATGCCAAGGTAGACGACATTGAGCAACGCAAATCCCATGGTGACTTCAAAATCCTCGGGATTGCTGCGATAACTTTCCATGAGTGGCCAAAGACGGCCTGAAAAAGGCAGCAACGTAATGCGCGGCGTAAACCACATCGCGGCCGCACGTTCGATGGGAACCCAGATATAGGTTCGAATCGGATAGCGGCGTGAGCGTTCTCGCGCCAATTCCGCGAATTCCAGATCAAGCGAGCGCGTCATGCCGGGCGTGCGATTGTAACGATCCAACAGGGAAGCCACGCGTGAACGCTCCTCCGGAGAATCCGTCGCATAAGGAGGGAGATCCTTCAGTTCGATCGGCTGCGTTGGCAGCTTCCAGGTGAAAAGGTATGCATCGCGAAAACGAAACATCCAGGTCTTCGTCCAGGCATAAAAGCCGGTTGGTATGACATCACCGTAGGTTTCCGCGTAACGTGGAGCGAGAAATTGCACACGCCCGAGTGACAATGCGTTGCGAGCTGCCCACGGAGCCAACGGCAATAACAGTCCGACCACCATCCACAACGTGGCGACGGTGAGTCTTCCCAATTCGCGGAGCGCCGGAAACGCAGCCAGAGAGCCGCGAGCGCCGCAAACAGGAGAAGTGGCGTTTCGGGACGCACCAGAGTGCCAAGTCCGACCGCGAGTCCAGCGAAGAACCAAATTCGCACACCCCGCAGAAGTTCGCTGTTCGAAAGAAGAACGCCGATTCGATCGCAAGCCGGTGAGAGCAGAAGAAGGATCGCCAGCGCGGTAAAAAATGTTGCGAGGACTTCCGTGAGCGGCACGGCGGCGTAATTCGCCGTGAAGGGGCAGACCGCCGTCAGCCAAAGCGCTAGCGCCGCGACGCGTCCTCGATCCTCCTCAGAGGCGTCAACGGCTAGACGCACGGCGATTCCCGCCGCCAGCAAGCAGGTGGCGAGGTCGAGTATCGCCTGCGCCAGCATCACCGCGGTTCTGCCCGCGCCCGCCACGGAACAAATCATCGCCAGAAATGCCGGATACCCGGGCGCCCGCAGGTCGGACGCAAGCAGTTGCCCATGCGAATAAAGCCCATACACGCCGTGATAGAGCCAGTTGCGGGCGAGCTCTTCGTAATACGCCGTGTCCCCGGAGTAAAAAGGAAAGTGCCAAATGAAATAGAGACGCAAGCTCAGGCCCACTACGAACGCGGGCAAGAGATGTCTGTAAAAGGATTTGGGGAACATGATGGCAGCCGAGGGCGACTCGGTCCACTCTGACATTCTACTCTGATACGCCAAGAGCCACTGCCGATGAAAATCGACGGAAAAGGCATTTACGGGGGAGACCCCAATAAGGTTTGGATGGTTGCTGGAAAGAGTGCGGCCGAGCAGTGGCTTGCACCGCTTGCAAGAATGCGTTCAAATCGGATATAAGCTGGGTGTCTATTAGTCAAAGGGGAATTACGTCACAATCGTACTTTTCAGGAACTCCGCTAAGTTTGTGGTCACGCGGCTAGCTTGCCTTAAGCAGGCGCAGGCGGCCAGGACTGCTGAGGGAGTCTCATGAAGCCGAAAGCGGAAGCGAATATCATTCGTAAAGACGCGCCGAAGGAACAGGGCGCGCACCCCGTTAAAGAAAACGATCTCACCATTGTGGCGATTGGCGCTTCCGCCGGCGGCATCGAAGCTCTGAGCGAGCTGATGGGCTACCTCCCGATTGACACCGGCATGGCGTTTGTCCTTGTGCAACATCTGGACCCCAAACACAACAGCATGCTGACGGAGCTGCTTAGCCGAAAGACCACAATGAAAGTAGAGGAAGTGTCCGACGGCACGCAGGCCAGGCCTAATCGTGTCTACGTCATTCCCCCTAACGCAACCATGTCCATTTCCCATCAGACCCTGCATCTCGGTCCGCGCGAGGAATCACACGGACTGCACATGCCGGTGGACCACTTCATGCGTGCACTCGCGGAGCAGAAGGGGAATCGCGCCGTCGGTGTTATTTTGTCCGGCTCTGGCTCGGACGGCACACTGGGCATGGCGGAAATCCAGGCTCATGGTGGCGTGACGTTTGCGCAGGACGGAGCCTCGGCCAAGTACGACGGCATGCCTCGCAGCGCGGCTGCGGCGGGCTATGTAGACTATGTCCTCCCAGCCAAGGGCATCGCCCGCGAACTAGCTCGCATCGCCCGCCACCCCTATGTTGCCCGAGACGTCCCTCCCGCTGAAGTCGAAGTAGCCCAACCCACGGGTACAGGCCTGAGCACAATTTTCCAGATCTTGCGGCGCCACTCCGGGGTGGACTTCACGCACTACCGACAAAGCACCATCCTGCGTCGCATCCAACGGCGCATGGTGGTGAACAAAATTGACAAACTCGAAGACTACATCAAGCACGTACAGACCAGTCCCGCGGAGATCAAAGCGCTGTATCAAGACATGCTGATCAGCGTGACCAGCTTCTTCCGCAATCCCCGCGTTTTCGATGCTCTCAAAGCTACCGTTTTCCCGGCCATCCTGAAAAGTCTCTCGCGGGACCGCGGCATCCGCATCTGGACTCCCGGGTGCGCTTCGGGTGAGGAAACGTATTCGGTGGTGATCGCACTTCTCGAATTTCTCGGCGACAAAGCCTCCCAGGTTCCCGTTCAGTTTTTCGGAACGGATGTGAATGAGTCCAGCATCATCAAGGCCCGTAATGGTGTCTACCCGGAAAACATTCAAGGAGATGTGTCCACCGAACGGCTGCGCAGATTCTTCACCAAGGTGGAAAGCGGCTACCGCGTCAGCAAGAGTATCCGGGATATGTGCATTTTCGCGCAGCACAACATCCTGAACGATCCTCCCTTTTCCCAGATGAACCTGATCTGCTGCCGCAATTTGCTCATCTATATCGAGAGCGCCCAACAGCAAAAAATCATTTCTCTCTTCCACTATGCCCTGCGGCCCGGCGGCTTTCTCGTGCTGGGCAGCTCCGAAGGCCTGGGCACAGCGACAAGTTTGTTCGCCCCGGAAGACCGCACTCACAAGATTTTTTCCAAGAAAGCCACCACCGTCCGTCAGTTGGTTAGCTTTTCGCTCAATTCTCAGAGAGAGCTCAAAGACTACGGCCCGTTCCGCATCCCCGTGAAACAGCCGGATGCGATTTGGAATTACACCGAAGCTCAGAAAGAATTCGATCGCCTTCTTCTGACGCAATTTGCCCCCGCGACCGTGTTCGTGAACGAAGAACTGGAGATCGTCCACAGCCGGGGAAATCTGGACCGTTTCCTGAAACTTGCGCCCGGCCGGGCCAGCCTGAGCCTTTTGAAAATGGCTCGCGAAGGCCTGCAGATCGAACTGCGAAACGCGATTAGCCGGGCCAAGAAGGAAAACGCTCCCATTGCAAAGCGCAATCTTCATGTCAAGAATGGAAATGGTCCTGGGGATCCTTCGACGGAGGCAGTGCGCTTGGTGAGCTTCGAAGTGACTCCCGTCACCCTGGCCAATCTGAAAGAGCTGTACTTCATGATCACATTTCAGGAGACGCTGATCGAACCTTCGCCAAAGGCTTTGCCTCGCCTGGGCCCGCTCGCCAGTGAGAGGAAAGCCTTTGCGGGCCAGACCGTCAAGCTCGAGCAAGAACTAGCTGCCACGAAGGAGTATCTCCAATCGGTCATCGAAACCCAGGAAGCCACGAACGAAGAGCTGCAGTCCGCCAACGAGGAGATTCTTTCCAGCAACGAGGAATTGCAAAGCACCAACGAAGAGATGGAGACCGCTAAAGAAGAGCTGCAGTCCGCCAACGAGGAACTGACCACCGTCAACGATGAGCTCCGCAATCGCAATCAGGAAATTACGCACGTTAACAATGACTTGCTGAACTTGCTCTCCAGTATCGATATCGCGGTGATTATGATAGGAAGCGATCTCACGATCCGGCGCTTCACTCCCAAGGCCCAGAAGTTTCTTGGCCTGATCGCTGGCGACATTGGCCGCCCGCTGTCGAACATCAATCCCATCATCGAAATCGCGGATCTGCAGGCCATGGCTCTCCAAGTCGTGTCCGATTTCCACACGATGGAAAAAGAGCTCACCGACAAGATGGGCGTCCACTATCAGACTGAAAATTCTTCCCTATCGCACGCTGGAGAACAAGATTGACGGCGTGGTGATCACCATCGTGGACATTGCTCCCGACAAACTGGAAGCCCGGGCTAAGAAGTCCACGTAGCAGCATGGAGCGGCCAGCTCATACTCTTGTTGCTCCCTCTGCGGCCATCTAGAGAATCGATGCCCCTCACCCTTGTTTATTAATAGTTCTTGACTATTGTGCTACGAGCATTTATATAAGAGTTCAGACATCTAGAAGGCATCCCTTGTCAGAGCTCGACAAAATACAGAGCGGCGGGGAAGAACTGTCACGACGGGATAGCCGTGGGGCGGCTGAGGATTCTCTCAACTACACCCTGCGATCGTTGACAAACCGCCTTGGCAATTCCACCGTTGCAGTCGCCCTGTTCGACAAGCACCTACGCTGCGAGACCTTGAACGGCTCGTTTGCCAGCATCAATGGCTTGCCAGTCCAAACCCAAATTGGAAAAAACATCCTGCAACTCCTGGGAAAAGACGCTGCCACTTTGGAACCTGCCTTTCGTGCCGTTTGGGACACCGGAGAGTCTTTGTCAAACTTTGAATGGACCGCGCAGTTTCCCTCCCATTCAGAAGCAAGTCGCTGGCATGTAAATTTTTATCCCATTAAAGATGTCTCTGGCGAAATCCGTCTCGTCGCCGCTACCTTTTCCGAAGTAACCAAGCGAAGCAGCGTGGAACAACAACTCGATCGCCTCACCGATCGATTCCGCGCGGATGTCCTCGAAGAACCCTCCCTGTTTGGCGAGGAATTCGCTGAACTTTCGGCGCGGACCCTCGACTTGGTCCGCCGCTCCGTGGATCTGCTCAAGATTTCTGCCTCTTTGCGATGCCATCTATCGGAAACACGGATGGAGACAGGTTTGGAAAGCTCGGATTTGTTCCTGGAGGGAACCAAGGCCCTCGAATTGATCCCACATCCTGACTTGCCAACTGTGGGATCCGGTCTCGAAATGTCAGCGGCCCCAGAGTTGCCCGTCGAGGGCCAACAACACGTGGGCAACCCTAGTCCCAGAGAGCGGCAGATCCTCCATCTTTTGGCGGATGGCAAATCCAACAAAGAAATTGGCCTGGTTCTCGAAATCAGCGCCAGGACCGTGGAATCCTATCGGGCCCGGATCATGGTCAAACTGGACCTGCATTCAACGGCAGCTCTGGTGCGCTACGCTATCCGAAATAACATCGCCGACGCCTGAGACCCCCTGCTCGCCGCCCGCCGAACGTCATGACCCTATTGCCCCTTTCTGACCTATGTAGGTATATCTACGGTATTGACGCCCTTTGTGGATAGGTCTATCTCTAGCCCCGCCCTCAAGGAGGCTGGCCATCATGGACCATCTCTTGATCTGTGAAAACCCAAGCTGTCGCTTCGTTCTCGACCGTCGGATCAACGGAACATCGCTGGGAAACCCGCAGCTCCTTCTCAAAAAATGCCCGGATTGTCGCGGAGACTGGTCATCTACCTGCCCACTCTGCGGTCAACCTTTGGCTGTTAAGCTGATCGGTGGACTTCTCCACCTCACATGTTGCGGCAAGCGGCTGCATCCAGAAGCAAAAGCCGCTTAGCTCGCATCTGAAGACTGAGGAATGACGAAAGGCCGCGGACTGCACCTGCTGTCCACGGCTTTTCGTACAGCCGCTTGCCGTGGCATCTGGGGCCGTTCCGCGCCCTTTAACGCCCCATAAGAATACTTTGTCCCATTCTCTCTCGCCGATCGATTCACGCGCGCTGTCAGCTATAGGCGGGATGAAACTCATGGCCCGCTCGGCTAATGCGGTAATGGTCAGGCTGGGATTTACCCCGAGGTTGGCGGCGATCACCGATCCGTCGCAGATGTACATGTTCTGATAGCCAAAGACGCGGTGACGATCGTCAACCACGCCGCGTGCGGAAGAATCGGCGATTACGCAGCCCCCGATGCAATGGGCCGTGCCCGGAACATCGAAGAGGATCTCCGGGAGTGTGCTCATGGCTGTGCCGCCGGCGACTTCGGCGAACTTCTTCGCGAATTCGTTGGCCTGTGGAATGTAGGTAGGTACCTTCTCTCCGCGACTGACAAGGAACTTCTTGAACGGCCAGAACCATGGTCGTCGCCAGCACATCTCAATGTGCCCTTCGAGCGCCTGCATGCAAAGGAGAATTACTGCCTCTCGTGCCCATCCCGAGGGCCGAAACAGGCGTAACGTCTTAATTGGGTGGCGCAGCATAGAGTCGAAGACATTCTTCAGCCAGAGCGCGATCCGCTGTGAGCCCGGGCGGCCGTCCGTGAGAAGCGTGGTGAGAAGGCCCATGGTGTCAGAGCCGCGTGGATAGCGCACGGCTTCAATGTGCGTGTGTTCGTCGATGTAGACGCCAGAGCCGATGGCGATGCCTTGCGACAAATCCTCGCGGCAACCTGGCACGCGAGCACCGATGATTGATTCGGAGTTGGTGCGTACGTACTTGCCCAATTGTTCGCTGATGGCCGGGAGGGAGCCTTTTTCCCGGAGGCGAAAGAGAAGTTCCATGGTGCCCAAAGAGGAAGCGGAAAAAACGACTGCGCGGCAGGTGAAGCGCTGCGGCTGCCGGCGAATCCAAGCCGTGGATTTGACGGTCCGCACCTCGTAGCCTTCGCCGCCGTCACCCGCGCCTTTGAGCGGCCGGACGTCCACGACTTTTGTTTCGGCGAAGACCTGCACACCACGCTTTTCCGCCAGATATAAGTAGGTGAGGTCGAGCGTGTTTTTCGCTCCATGGCGGCAACCCATGATGCAGCCACCACAGGCATTGCAGGTCGTTCGGTCGGGGCCCTCTCCACCGAAGTATGGATCAGGGAAGTTCCTAAGGCCCGGAGCTCCTTCGGCGGCCTGAAAGATCCCGACGCGGGTGCGATAGAAGGTGTGGCCGCAACCGATCGCTTCAGAAGTTTTCTGAAGCAGGTGGTCGGCAGGTCCGAGGATTTTGTTTTCCGTCACGCCCAGCATCCTCGCCGCGGTTTCGTAGTGACGAGGCATTTCCGTTTTCCAGTTGGCTAAGCCAACCCAGGAACCGGACTCCCACACTTTGTCAGGGGGCTGAAGCAAGGTGCCAGCGTAGGTGATCGAGCCGCCGCCCACCGCACACCCATGGAAGATGGTTACATGGCCGAAAAGGCGCATGTTGAAGAAGCCGCGCAGGCCCACTTTGGGGTGCCAAAACCAACGGTGAATAGACCAGCTCGTGCGCGGCAGGTCCGCCGGCTTCCAGCGCCGCCCCATTTCCATGACGCCAACACGATAGCCCTTCTCCGCCAGCCGCAGCGCGGAAACGCTGCCACCGAAGCCGGACCCGATGACAATGAAGTCGAAATCGAATTTACTGCTGTTAGGCGCCATAGCACTACGCCTCGGTTGTCAAAAACTTTCTAAGGGTCTATCCCTAGCAAGACCCTTAGGACTGCTGTTGCGAAAATGATTCCCGATCCTCAGCGGAATGGGTGGGTTCGGTGGCGGAGCCGCAACAACGGTTCGGACAATGTCATTTGTATTTTGCCACCAGCCGCTGAAGATCTTGCTGTTGGCGTAGCGCACCCGTAACGGATTCCAGCGATGGGGGTCGACCGACAGGTCCAAGGGTTCGACGATCACGCAGCGCGTGTCCAGTCGCAGTCCCATGCGCAGCGCTTTGAGCGCGCTCTCTTTTGCGCTCCAAAGCAGCGCGAGCAACAAGGACCGGTCGCCCAGAGGCCGCCGTATAACCAGCGCTTGCTCGTCGGTGCTGAAATAGTCGCCGATGAATGCGTCGGTGTGCTGCTCGATCAATTCCAAATCACAGCCTACATCGACGGCAGCCGGTGCTATGAAACAGACGGCGCGGTGGTTCCTGTGGCTGAGTGAAATCGAAACCGGCGCAGGTTTGTTCTCGAAAAAGAGTTCCGGTGCGCCGGAGAGCGCCGGTCGTACCTCGATACTCGCAAGTGCAGGAAGGGAACGCGGCAAGTTCAGATAAAAAGCCGAGGCACGTTTCGCCGTCCAGCGGCCCAACCGCCAGTCGGCACGGCGCTTAGCAAAGCGCAGCCCGTTCAGAAAACTGATTTCCTTCGGGCTCAGCCAATCATATTCCTCCGGCAGATCCTGTTCCGTCTGTTCCAGCCAGTAAACGTGCATTCCATCAACCCGATCCGGCAGATCGCACCTAATGCGTTAGGAAGCTGCAGTTCCTGCCAGGGTGCGCCCTTCAGCCGTCCCGCGCGCCCGCGGCCGCCGCCTTGGTAGAGTGTGCAGCGAGTTCCTTCGCAGTATCTAGCGACGCCACAGACTCAGTCGTTTTTGCTGCTGGTCCGCTTACCAAACCCTCTGGTTTTGCCGATTCTGATTCCTCCGCCCTTGCAATGCCCCGTTTTACCGCGTCGATGAGATACGGCCGCAAGTTCGCAGCCGGAATAATACGATGCAGTGCGCCCACATCCAGCGCCCGTTGCACACTGTGCACACGATCAAACTCGGAGGCCATCTCGCCAAGCTTCTCCGAGTGCACGATTTTGAATAACTCATCCCACTGTGAGCGCAGCCGGCCTTTTTCTGCACCCTCCGCCTGGGCCATGGCCTGAGTTAAGGGCTGCAGCCGCGGGTCTTTGCGGGTTCGCGCTTCGACTTCGCTTGCGAAAACCACCGCGGCTGCGGGCGCGCCGCCAATCACGGAAGCATATGTTCCTTCCAATGCGGCCACTTCCAGATTTTCGTTCAACGCCCGCGAGAAAACTACGTAAGCGCCACCGTGATAACGGGAGATCACACAAAAGACCATGGGTCCTTTAAAGTTCACCACTGCTCTGCCAATCTCGGCACCGTATTCGAGCTGCAACCTGCGCATTGACTCGGGCGAACCATCGAACCCTGATAGATTGGCCAGGAGCACGACCGGCCGATTGTTGCTTGCGGCGTTGATCGCGCGGGCTACTTTCTTGGAGGATTGGGGGAACAGAGTTCCTGCGCACCATTGGTCCGGCCCGTCGGCCGGAACAAATCCGAAACGCGGAACAGGTCGTGACTCGATGCCGATCAGACAAACGGGATGCCCGCCGAGGTAAGCGTCCCAAACGACCGCGGTTTCCGCCGCGCGCATGCCAGCCCAGCGCTCCAAAGGCGCATGGTCCTGGTCAACGGTTGCCATCATCACTCTGCGGATATCGAAGGATTTCTTCCGCCCGGGGTTAGTCTCGCCGGATAGGATCTCGCCAACCAGCGCGAAGCCTTCATCGCCGTTCTTTCCGTGAGGATACACTCGCACATCTCGGTTGGCGGGATCGCTCGTTGCCCCTTGGCGGGGAAAGCGTTCGCCGGGCGATACATAAGTGTGCTCGTAGTGGCGGAACAAAATGCGACAGGCTTCATCAATGTCGCGCGCCCAATATTGTGCCTGGCCGTTGATGCCCATGATGCGGTCGTAACCGCCGATTCCCTGATTGTCCTCGGCTGAAACACCGCCGGAATAGTCCAAAGCGCGCTTGCCGGTGAGTACCATCGACGCCTTCGGGGTCATTACCAGAATGCCCCGCGTGTGCATCAGCATCGTGGCCTCAGCATTCCAGTAGGGCTGCGCGCCCACGTTGATTCCATTGATGAGGATGTTCACTTCACCGCCGGCTTGCGTGAACTCCACCAGGCGGCGAAGAACGCGCGCAATCCAATCCATGTTCTCGACGCCGCTATCCATTGAGATTTTGGCGCCAGCGGAAAGCGTGAACCATTCCAGCGGCGCCCCCATTTGCTCAGCAAGGTCCAAGGCGGCCATGATGCGGCGACACTCCGGTTCGGCGAGCGCGCCTAGATCCTTGCTCGGATCGCCCAACAACACGACACGGCTCATGCCTTCGGGATACCGGGCAGTGAAGTTGCGAATGACTCCTGCAATGATGTTGGCCTTGTTTTGGCCATAGGAACGATCCACAGGGACCAAGCGGCCTTCACCGTCAAGATCGTGTTCGACAAACTCACCCGCAGGAAATTCCGCGCGGGTGTGTTGCCTGGCAGGAGTGAGCATCTTGATGATTTCGTAAGGATAGACGAATCCGCGCTGACGCATGCGGACCACCTTCTGATCATATTCCGTAAGTGGTTCGATGGGCTGCAGCTTCTCGGCAGGTCGAAAGGTTATCAGCATGCCAGTACCAGTTGGACTTGAAATGCTCACAACCATGTCGCGCAATTCGCCGGTCGCGGGGCTCGGAATGCGTACGCGCACGACTACCTGTTCTAACCCCAGGCCCTCGGTAGCAGGCGCCAGTCTGTGTACTAAGTCCCGCAGTTCGTCGCGCTCCAGACTGAGTGGCGGCCAAACGTAAAGCAGAATGCGATTCCAATGAATGCGCTGATTGGCGGGCCGGCGCGACTGGAAGAGCCGGATGCTGGCAAGTGCCTCGGTCAACATCCGCTCGAGATGTGGCAATTGCATGACGCGCCCGGTCTCGTCCCTAAGCGGCGTTACATCGCGCACTTCCGCGCACGCGATCAGACGCTCGTCCTTTGGGTTGTTACGGGCGACGGCGTGAAGCAGATACACATCTTCAACCGACGGCAGTCTTTCGATGTTGAAGTTGTTAAGCCGCCACAGGTGAAGGCGCTCGGCCATCATCGGATGGATTCCGCGATAAAGCGTGTCCTCTACGTATGCGTTGGCGCTGGGTCGATAGGTGAAATGCTGCATACCGCCGGCGCCCTGGGCGCGGCTGGGGCCGGCAACTTCCACGACGATGCGGCGGATGGAGCGAGGGAAAGCGGCTTGATTGAGTACGGAACTAACTTCCCGTTCCGTAGCGTCTGGGCCGTCCAGCTGGCGCGGATCCCACGCGTAGAAATCAACGACAATGTCGTGACCTTGTGGCACTCCCGCGACCAACGGGAACATCCTTTGAATGGCTTCCGAGAGGCGCGAATATTCCGTGTGAGCAGTGAATACCTGGATGCGCCTGCCCTCATAGTCGTATTCCGCCGATACATAACAGTGTCCGTCCACGTCCAGCGAGCGAAGGTTCTCGAGCGTTCGAATCCGGTAGTATCGCAGTGTCATCGCTTCCAACAGAAGTCTGCGCATGCCGGGATCAGCAGCCGTGAACCTTCCGGACAGCAACCTAACGAGGGGTTGCGGGCATTCGACCAGCGCGCGCACGCTTTCATGGCGGTCTGCGGCATGCGGATTAGCGGCCATGTAGGTGAGGCGCTCTTCCAACTGCCCATAAACTTTGTTACGCGCTTGTTCGAACAGAGGTTGGTCGAAATAGCGATGACGTACTTCGCGGGCCAAATCGCCGACGGTTGGAAAAAGTCCATTGGTCATCGCGATCATCCGGTCGAGGAGCGTGCGAAGAGATTGATCGCCCGGACGATCCACGGCCTCCGCTCCGCGCAGCCGGCGTTCCAGCGTGCGCACAACCACGGCTATTTGTTCTTCCACGCGTTGATGGGATTTGCAAATCCACAGCAAGCTTTCTTCCAGTCGGGGCGACCGATCCAAAGTCTGGACGCCATAGTGAGAAAGTGCACGGCGAAGCGCTTGGACGAACGTCGGTGGCAGACCCTCGCCGCAAGTGTCCAGCATGCGCAGATAGGAAAATAGATAGGCTTCCGCGCTGGGTTCTTCACTGCTCAACTCCGGGCCTATGCTCGGTTCGTGCTGGAACAAAGAGCAAATATCCACGAAAATGTTGAGAAGCTGGTCTTCACAACGTGTGATCTCATCAACGCTTGGGACTTCTTCTCCACGGCTCCATTCGGCCAGCAAATGAGGCATCTGTTTCGGGTCAACATCAAAGCCCAACATGAGTTGACGAAGTCGTTCCAGGTTCTCGCTGCAGTCGCCATGAGACGGTTCGCTATTTTCGCTTGGGGGCGCGGATTCACCGAAAACCACGCGCTGTCCCGCGGCTGCGGCATCGTCTTCCGTGGCGGGTTCAACTTGCAGCAACGGAGTTCCCATAGCGACTTGCACGTTGGGGATCGTCATTATTTGTCGAACTTTTCCGGAGAACGGTGCGACCACCGGCATTTCCATTTTCATCGCTTCCAACACAGCCAAGCGGTCCCCGGCCGAGATCTGGTCGCCCAGTTTAACGGCAATGGAAATGACAACCGCCGGTGCAGGGGCGTGCACTATTCCTCCGTCGTCGCGATCGATCTTGTGCGACACGCCGTCCACCTCGATGCGGTAGCTGTGGCCCTGCGTGGTGGAGAGAACGTGGAAGCGCTGCCTGAAAACGTCAAGCCAATATTCAAATTGGCCCCGGCGCTCGATCTGCGCGTCGATGTGCAATCCATTTACCTCTAAGCGGTAGTGCTGAGGGCCGCTTCGAAAAGTCTTGAATGAGTAGGAATGCCCTCGATGACGCAACTCCGCAGTTCGGCCGACTTCACTTCGCAGCTGCGGCCTTCCGCGTAAGGCGGACGTATAGAACTGCGCCTGCTCCACGGCAAGCTGTGCGTCATAAGCCTCGATTGCAGCCTGCACCAGAGCGACGTCGGCGTAACGCCGCGAAAGGTGCGCACCGCTTGTGGCCAGGTTGTCCAGCCAACCTACATGCACTTCCCCGCGCTGTACCTCGTCACGGTTCAACAACTCCAATAAGAACGCCTTATTACTCGCCCCTCCCTTGATGACCACCACGCTTTCGAGCAATGCCCGCTGCAACCGCGAAAGCGCTTCCTTGCGGGTTCGACCGTAGGCGATGATCTTAGCGATCATCGAGTCGAAATCTGCCGGGATGGCATCGCCTTCCGCCACGCCCGTGTCTACTCGCACCCCTGGTCCGGTCGGCATCCTGAAACGCTCAATCGTGCCTGGTGCGGGAGCGAAATTGTTGTCCGGATCTTCAGCATTCAGACGTACCTCAATGGCGTGGCCAGTGGTGCGCGGCGGTTCTCCTTCCAACTTCCCGCCTCGTGCGATGTGAATTTGAAGCTTGACTAGATCCAGTCCCGTCGTGCATTCCGTCACCGGATGCTCGACCTGCAGCCGCGTGTTCATCTCCATGAAAGAAAGGCTCTGCGTTCCCGGTTCGTACAGGAATTCCACGGTGCCCGCATTGTGATAGCCGGCTTCGCGGCACAAGCGCATGGCTGCTGCGCGCAGCCACTGATCTTGCTCGGGAGAGAGCGCTGGTGAGGGGGCTTCTTCAAGTATTTTCTGGTGGCGGCGCTGAATCGTGCAGTCGCGCACGCCGACGGTCCAGATGGTTCCGTAGTGGTCAGCGATAACCTGGACTTCGACGTGGCGTGCCTCCGGTAACAGTTGCTCCAGGAAAACGGTGGGGTCCCCAAAAGCTTTGAAGGCCTCAGACCGCGCACTCTCAAAAGCTTTCGCGAGCTGGTTCGCGGAAGATACCCTGCGAATGCCATGACCACCGCCTCCTGCAGTAGCCTTAACAAGCAGCGGGTAACCCAAGCGCTCCGCATCGTGCTGAGCTTCGAGTGCCGTTTCCACAGGCCCGCCGCTCCAAGGCACTACCGGCACCTTCGCACGCTCGGCCAATTGCTTCGAGGCGATCTTGTCGCCCACTAAACGCATCACGGCACCGTCCGGGCCCAAGAACGTGATTCCGAGTTCATGGCAGAGATCTGCGAAAGCGGGATGCTCGGCGACAAAACCCCAACCCACCCACGCTGCTTCAGCGCGGGCAGCCACCAGCGCCCGCTCGAGCGTCCCATAGTCCACGTAGCTGCTTTTCAGTTGCTGGGTTTCGGGATCGTGGATTAGCGCGGGGCCGATGCACACTGCCTCGTCTGCTTCTCGAACAAACAAGGCATGACGATCAGGCTCGGTGAAGAGCGCGATGGTACGCAACGCCGTGCCGTGTTCTTGATTGAATTCGCGCGCCGCATGAATGAACCGCATGGCGCATTCGCCACGATTGACAATCGCCACTCGTTCGAATTCGCGTTTCATAAAGTGCCTCGATCACTGCACTGCCGCGCGCCCGCAAGTACATCCGTCACGCAACTGCGACCGCATGGGCCGCCAAGAGCGCTTGTAGAATCTTCAATGGCTCGGCATTGACGGAGGCTCGGAAGCGCAACCGTGCGGTAACCGCCGAGTTGCAGGAAACGGTTCCCATCCGCGTCCAAGACTTCCGCATCAAAGCTCCCTCGTTTCGCATCAGGGGTAATGACGGCATACAGCCGGGCTTCCGCAAGCCCTGGAGTACTCAACAGTCGGACCCGATCAATGTGCTGAGGCAGCCCCATGCGGTCTTGAAAGCCCATCTCCCAAATCCCGGCGGCTTGGAAGCAAAGCTCGATCAGCCGAGGTGAAATCAGCGTCCGGAGTTCGGCGGGATGATGATTGGCAGGAAGTGTTTCTGCCGTGAGCGCAACGATTTGGCTCCCGTTCCACCACGCTCGTTCGATAACCTGGTACGCGGGGCCATGGAAATAGAGATGATAAATGTCGGCAGCCTCAACAATGGATCCGGCCAGCGAGAGCGCTGGCGCCTTCACCATTTGAGGAAGCTTCTTCGTTAGCCGCACGCGTCCGGTGAAGTGTGTTGTCGTTTGCGGATCTGCTTGATTCGCGAGTGCACGGCGTCCAATCAATTTGCAATCCGCTATGATTCCGTCGCCGTACGGACGAATTACTGCTTCAGTTGTCAGCGTGCGAGGCTCATTGCGGTAAAACTTAAATGGCGCGAGGAAATCGACGTCCTCGATGGCTTCGACACGCCAGTCAGGAAGCAAGCACATAGCAGCTTCGGCCAATGCCTCCAAGCCCATAACGCCGGGCAAAACGGGGGTGCCGTCGATTTGATGGTCATACAAGAATGGCTGAATCTTCGGGTCGAGAACAGTTTCAATGGTCAAAGGGCTGATAACGCCGGCGCTCACAATCTTGCCGAACATGGGGCCTTGTACTGGGGAGCGCTTCTGATCAGAGAATTCCAAAGTAGATGGAGCAATCCCGCCGGTGTCGTCCCATTCTTTCAGCAAAGCGCCAAGGCGGTCGCCAATTACAACCTCCCCTGACATTCCACCCGCCGTGAGCTCGCGACGAATCAGAGGGACGCCCGCATCGGGAGAGAGCATATCGATACCGGCCATTTCCATCATTTTCGGGATGGAGCCACGCGAGGCCATACCAATTCCGGCCCACGCTGTCCAATCGATGGCGATGCCGCGTGTCCCTGGCCGCGTGTTGCGGAAGCCAGAAATGATCTTGCAAAGCAGATCGTTCGCGGAGCTGTAGTCCGTTTGCCCGGGATTGCCGAATCGCGCGGCAATCGAGCTGAACGCCACCGTAGTGCCCAAGGGCATGTCGCCGATGGCATGCAGAAGATTGAAGAAGCCGTCGCTCTTGACGTCAAAGACCAGATCGAATTCGCGCGGATCTTTGTCCGGCAGGAAGCGGCTGCGCTCGATGCCGGCCGCATGGAGCAATACGTCAACGTGCCCGCTGCGTTGTCGAACTTCGCCGATTGCCTTGTTGATGGCGTCCGCGTTTGTAAGGTCGACACTGAAATAGTGCGCTGTCCCCCCGGCCGCGCGCACTGCGTCGATCGCCATTCGGGCAGCTTGGGCTCGCTCTAAGCTTGCCAGCTCCTTTTCCACCTGAGCGGGAGTGGCTCGTTCTCCGCGCGCCTGGATGCGCGCGAACAAATCGCGCTTGAGGCCTTCTTTGTCGTTCAGGAATCGCTTGAGGTCAGGATTGTCCGGATCAGGCTCAGGCACAAGATCAAGCAGGTAAAACACGCCACCCGATGCGGCTGCCAGATCAGCGGTAATGGCCGAGACGATGCTACCTGCCGCGCCGGTGACCACGAAAACCGCGTTCTTATCCAGCGTCATACCAGGCTGCCCGTCCTCTGCGGGCTGCTCGTGCAAGCCAATCGCCCAGCGCAGGTCTCCCTTGTAGCCGAGTTCGACCGCTCCGGGATCGCATAGCGTCTCCTCGATGAGCAGTTCAGCAAGTCTTGGGGCATTGCATCCCGTTTCGAAATCGGCGACCTTGACGAGAGCACCCGGGCGTTCGCGTTTATAGGTCTTAGTGAAGCCAGCGACTGCTCCGCCCAACGGTGCGCTCGCGCCAGCCTCATCGTAGCCGTGTTGTCCGCCAAGCCGTGTTGCCGATATGAGGAACGTGCCTGGCAGCGCGATCTGTTCGTACAGGAGGCGCATGGTGGCATAGAGCGATTTGACGCGCACGCGCACAGCTTCACGCCACGCAGCGAGATCCATTTCGGCAACGGGAGCTTCGATATCCAGTGCAGGGAGCCAATAGACTCCGTGTACCGGGCCGGCCGCCATCCAGTCCTTCAACCGATTGGTCAACGCATCGGAATCGGGTGTGCCATGAATACGAAGAACTTCGACGCCTTTCGCTTGTAGCAGTTGATCAAGCGCATCTCCCACGCCACCCTTGTCGGCCACAACCAACACCCGGCGGCTCCGGCCCAGCACGATGCCTGTCGCCTTGCACATGCTCAAGGGAGGGCGAAGGATTGGCAGCGGCACGCGGCGCGGAATGCTGTTTGCGGCATCCAGACTGGCGAGAACCGGGCGGGGTGACTTCACGGGTGTCGGAGCGGGAGACGATGGCGAGGATACTGTAAAACTATTTGCCGGCCCGAGTTCTTGCTGTAGCGCGGTTGCCTTCAAAACCGCCCTGTCTCGCGCGAACTGAATGATGTGCGCCAGCGTTGGGAAGTCGCGCAGCTTCAGGTTTTCATCCCGTGGGATGTTGTAAGCTGCCCGGATCGCGGCGAACATCTCCGCTTGCTTGACCGTGTCAATGCCGAGGTCAGCTTCAAGATCGAGGTCCAAGTCGAGCATGTCTTTCGGATATCCGGTCTTTTCGACGACTAAATCCAGAATGAGTTCCTTCACTGGATCGGCGTCAGCTTTCGCTGGACCTTCCACAGGTGCCGATGCGCCGGGTTTGATCTCTTCCACGGCTATCGCAGCCGGTGCAGGCGAGGGTGCGCTCACCAAGTCTGGGCGCTTCTCATACACGAATCGGATGACGTGCGCTAAGCTCGGGTAGTCGCGAAGCTTGCGGCTCTCGTCACGCGGTATGTTGTAAATCTCCCGAATGGCCGCAAACATCTCCGCTTGCTTGACTGTGTCAACGCCGAGATCGGCCTCGAGATCGAGGTCCAAATCCAGCATATCTTTGGGGTAGCCCGTCTTCTCGACCGCGAGTGCGAGAATGCGCTCCTTCACAGAATCGCCGGTACTATCTTTGGCGGAAACAGTCTCAGCCGCGGATTCCGCAAGGGTCGAATCCTTAGGCTTGACGTCGTCCTTCTCCGAAGGCGTTGCGGGGCGCGGAGTCACACTGGCCAGGTCGGGACGCTTGTCATACACGAATCGGATAACATGCGCTAACGTCGGGTAGTCGCGTAGCTTCCGGCTCTCGTCACGCGGTATGTTGTAAATCTCCCGAATGGCTGCAAACATCTCTGCTTGCTTAACCGTGTCAACGCCGAGGTCGGCTTCGAGATCGAGATCCATATCCAGCATGTCTTTGGGGTAACCAGTCTTCTCGACCACAAGCGCGAGAATCCGCTCCCTCACCGAATCGGCCTCGACTGCATGTTTTTGGGGTACAGGTGGCGTGGTTGGGGTGGCTTGCGCCGTGCGTTTTGTCTCGGCCAACCCGGGAATCGGCAGTGCGGCAGCCGGCGTTGCGGCCGCGACTTTCGAGGGCGTCGCTGGTTTTGCCGTTATGACTGGCATAGGAGGCGTGGGTTGAGGTGCGCTGGACGGCGCCGACGGCGCTTGCAACTCCGCAGTGGCCTCGGCGATGCGCCCCGCTGGCCCTTTGTCACGCACACGCAACGTGCGTCGAACAACTTCCAAATCCGCCGATGGCCAGCCTGCCACACAGGTCAGCCAACGATTCCACGCGTCGGCGTCAACGATGCGGTAGTCGTAGCCGAGAGCATTGGGGCTTCGGCGCACGCCACCTTTCGTGGCTACCCAATGCAACAACGTCATGCTGATTTGCGAGCCGAATCCGGCTCCCAATCGCAAGGCATAGTCGACTGGATAGGCGCCACCTTTCGACAGGTTCAACGTGCCAAGCTCCGGATCAACTTCCTTGAAATTGGCTACTGGCGGTACCGACCCTGTCTCCAGTGCCTTTACCGCAAGGACATCCTCAACGCCCGCACCCATGGCATGGCCAGTGAACCCTTTGGTGTTGGCAATGACAATCTGATCGGCGGCGTTGCCGAAGACCTGACGTAGCGCGTGAATTTCCGCAGCAGCGCTTCCACCGCGTGCAGGAGTATAGGTTTCGTGGGAAACAAACACGGTGCGAGGTGCAATTTGGTGACGCTGGATGCCGCTGCGCGCCTCCGCTCTGGCCACCAGTTGTTCCATGATCTGGCTGATGTGTTGAACGTCGAGGCGTGTACCGTGGAAAGCGCTGTTGGCGGTGACCGTGCTCAATACTTCGCAAATCGGTTGAAGTCCTCGTTCGCGCGCAGCTTCTGAGCTCTCAACCACCAGGCCCGCCGCCCCCATTCCAACGATCATGCCGTGCCGGCGGCGGTCAAACGGAATAGCCGCTTCTTCGACGACGTCATCTGTAGCCGCCGCTCCGCTGGCCAAGAATCCCGCGCCCATCCACTCCATCAGATTGTCGGTGGTTACGTCATCTGCGGCGACCACGACCACCCGGCGGCAACGTCCGGAACGGATCCAATCTTCGGCGAGCGCAACAGCTTGCGTGGTGCTCGCGCAAGCTGCATTGATTTGCGTGTTCGGCCCTCGAGCGCCAATGAATTCAGCAAATTGGGAATGCCCCATGGGCAGCACTCTAAAAAGGTAGCGCCGGTCAAAGACATACGGTTTTTTCTCGATGACGTCGCACAACTCTTCGATGCGCCGGTCAATCTCCTGACCGAGGATCGAATTGCCGTTTGTCTCGGCCGCCCGGACGCGCAAGCTTTGCAACATGGCAATCTGTTCGCGCCGCGCGTGGTCTTCATGGTAGCGGGTCAGTTCGCTGGCGAAGGAATCGAAGCCAGGAAAGGCCGAGGCAAAAATTACGCCGGTGTCATCGCGCAGAGCGTCGGGCAATGCCCAGCGGTCTGGCAACTGCGTGCCCTTGCTCGTGCTCTTGTAGCGCAGGACTAGCGGGATACCGGCATCGCGCAAGGTGTCGAGACCTACCGCAATTGCCAGTTGCGTGTCACGATCGAGAGCCGCCAGGCGTTCGGCGGAGACGCCAAATTCTTTTTCGAGATCAAAAGCACCTCCGCGTCCCGCGAGCTTGATCACGTCCGCAACACTGTTGATCGTCTCGAATGCGCCGCCGTCGTCGTTTTTCACCAGCCGCGTGATGTGCTTGTCAAGCATGGCGCGGCGCAAACGCGTCGGAATGGAGTCGATGAACTGATCACCGCGCAATAGACGGCCGATATTGGAATCATCAAAGATATGCTCTGTTCCCGGCAGGCCCAAAGCCGCACCGGTGATCACGACTGGAGAGTTACTTGGGGCTTCGCCGTGGGTAATCTGCCAGCCACGCTCAAGAACGTCTGCGAACAATCGCCCGAGCTCGACGTAGTGATCGCCGTTCGATCGCGCCGCATTTACTGGCGCGGCCGACGTCTGTGCAACCTCCGCGACTGGTTTAGGAGTGTCCGCCGACTCCCGAACCGCCGGAACGGATACGGCTTCCCGCGTAGTTTCCGCGTCTTCAACAACCCCATGGCCCAGTCCCGCCGCATAGAGGCAGCACAACGCCTGGTTGAACGCCGCGATATCCCCGACTTTGGGATGATTGGTGAAAACCGAGATGACATCGCCACGCTCGGCGAGCACATCCTCTGCAAATCCTTGCAGCGCTTTCTTCGGTCCTACTTCGATAAAGAGGCGAGCGCCCGCACTATAAAGGGTGCGCAGACCCTTGATGAATTGCACCGGGGAAGCCACTTGCTGCGCGAGAATATCCAACATCTGTGGTACGACATTCGCCCCGGTGGGATAAAACTCACCGTTAATGTTCGCAACAATTGGCAGGCGCGGCGACTGGAGATGCAGCCGTTCCAGCACGCGCCGGAGCGGTTCGCTCGCAGACGCCACAATCGAGGTATGGAAGGCGTGGCTGACCGACAAGGCTGCCACTTCGTAGCCAGCTTTCTGAAGAGCTTCCATGGCTTGTTCCACGGGCTTGCTGGCTCCTCCGATGACTGACTGATGCGCGCTGTTGATATTCGCGATCACTACATAGCCGTTTACGGTCTTTAGGATCCGCTCGATTTCTTCCAGCGGAGCAAACACCGCAGCCATGCGGCCTTTGTCTTCTGGCGAAAAGCGGGTCATCTCGCGGCCACGCGCGCTGACGGCTTCGAGTGCGTCTGCGAAGGGAAGGGCACCGGCCGCAACAAGCGCGCCGTATTCTCCTAGGCTGTGCCCCATCGTGAAGTCTGGTTCAATGCCATACGCGGCCAGTAGCCGGGTCAGCGCGAGATCGACGGCCAGCACGGCAGGCTGAGTAATAGCAGTCTGGCGGAGATCATCCTCGGCTTTGGCGACCGCGTCGGCGTCGCCGTGGTCAACGAAGATGAACTCGCTCAGTGGTTTGCCGAGAAGCGGCGTCATGATCCGATCCGCTTCGGAAAATGTCTCGGCCACGATGGGTTCGGTCGCGAGCAGCGGCTTGAGCATATTCACGTACTGCGAACCCTGACCGGGATACAGGAACGCTACCTTGGGCGCGGCTCCGTGACCTCGAAAGATGCCTTGCGCGCGCAGAGCTTTCCAAATTGCTGGTTGATTGGCCGCTAGCGCTTTGAACGCACTCGCTGCCTTCTCCGCCAGTTCGGCGGGGCTGGCATAGTCAATGGCCAGGCGTTCAGGCGCGCGTAGGTCTGCTTCCTTCGGTGCCGCGGGAGCAGGTGCATGCCCGGACTTCGCCTCCTTCTCTACTGTGCGCAAACGCTCGGCTAGAGCGGATTCTGAGATGGTGCCAATCACCAGTGCGCCGCGTAACGGCGCTTTATAAGAGGATGGAGAAGCCGATGGAAAACTTTTTGCATTCATGGTTGTCTCTGTCAGTCTGAGTGGCGTCTGATCGACCGCCGCCAATCGCTTGCCGTTACCGTTGAGTCGGTGAGGAACATATTCCTCGAGGACGGCGTGGAAGTTGGTGCCGCCGAAACCAAAGGCGCTAAGTCCCGCGCGCCGAATGCCATCCGACGGAATGGTCCACGGTCTCAGTTCAGTGTTGACGTAAAGCGGTCCATGGGCGAAGTCGATTTCCGGATTGGGATGTTCGCAATGCACGCTCGGCGGAAGTACTTTGTCCCGAAGGGCCAGGGTGAGCTTCAGCAGTCCCGCGGCGCCCGCAGCTCCTTTTAAATGTCCAAAGTTGGACTTCACCGAGCCAAGCGCCACCGAATGCGGCGAGAGATGAAAATTGCTCAGCACATCCGCCAAGCACTGCACTTCCACCACGTCACCGACGCGCGTGGAGGTGCCGTGGCCTTCGATGTATGTTGCGGTCGCTGGCGACAGTCCGGCATTCTGCCAGGCGCGTTCTATAGCGAGCTTTTGGCCGATGGGGTTGGGCGCAGTAATGCCTTTTCCTTTTCCATCGCTTGAGCCGCCCATTCCCCGCAGCACGGCATAAATCTTGTCTCCGTCGCGCTCAGCGTCCGCCAGGCGCTTGAGCAGGAAGATGGCTACCCCTTCGCCCATAACGAAACCGTCCGCACCTTCCGCGTACGGCCGCGTGCCTGTCGCCGAGAGCGCACCAATCTTGCAGAACTTCACGAATGTCGAAGCGCCCATGTTGCGGTCAATGCCGCCGGTGACGACCGCGTCGAAATCTTTCTCGATTAGTCCTTCGATGGCAGAGTTGATCGCCGCCATCGCCGAGGCGCACGCCGCGTCACAAACGTAGTTCGGACCATGAAAGTTGAAGACATTCGCAATTCGCCCGGCAATGCAGTTAGACAATTCACCGGGCATGCTGTCTTCCGTAATTTCTGGAAGATGCTTGCCGATGCGCTCGTGCAGTTCGCGGGTGATTTCGATGCGGAGGGCTTCCGGTAGCGCGGCGAAACTGGAAACTTCCGACAGCTCATGCGCATACTCCGGAAAGTAAATGCGCAAGGCAGTCAGGTAATGTCTTTCTCCACCCATTGCATTACCCAGGATCACCGCCGTGCGATTCGGGTCCAGAGGCCGCTTGGGATAGCCGTAGTCTTCCAACGCTTCGCGCGTGCAGGCGATGGCCCATTTCTGCGCGCCATCCATCGCATCCGCAACTCGCGGCGGAATCGGCAAATGCCACTTCACAGGGTCCCATACGGAATCGCGAACCCACCCGCCGATCTTCGAGTAAGTCTTGTCGGGAGCCGCCGGATCGGGATCGTAATAAAGTGCCGGGTCCCAACGCGTGGGATCAACGTCTGTGACGCTGTATCGTCCGCTCTTGATGTTCTCCCAGAACGCCGGGACGTTTGGCGCGTCAGGCAGAATGGCTCCTGCTCCCACAATCGCAATGGCTCGATGTGCTGTGCTTTCCATAATCCCCTCCTACAGCGAGGCATCAGGCCGTCGCAAGGCCCGCCCTACCTGCATCTCCTCTTTTGCTAGGCAGCCAGCTCTGCTCGCTTGGCTGCGCGACCGTACAATGCGTCTGCTACGTAATCCATGTCTGAAATCAGACCAGCCTGCGCACGGTGTATCGCAGGCAGTCCAAAGCTCTCCTCAAACGCTGGTATCTCGGCGTCGCTCACGCCTCCCGCGCCAATAACCCAACGCAAGCCGTCTTCGGCAACTTTGATTGCAGCCTCACGTGCGAAGACTCGGCTGAGTGCCGCAAGGACCGCTGCATCGAACCGCTTGTTGGCTTTTTCATTCAGCTTGTTCTCAGCCATAAGCGCCGCGCGCCGCGCTAAACTGCCCGCACATTCGGCGTAGGCGATCAATTCACCGACACGCAGCAGAATGTGCTGATGGCGAGTCAGGTGCGCAACGCGAGCCTTTTCCATCACCTCGGCCAGTGCATGTAATGTCAAAGCCGCAGCATCAGCGCCTACCTCCGGTTGGCGTGCGTGCAGCGCCTCGAACTCTCGCGCCCGTTCGTGATAGTGCTGCCCGCGCGTCTTCAAGTGGAGCTGCCAGCGGTCCCGGCCAATGGTCATCTCCATGATTTCCGAGGTGCCTTCGTAAATCGTCGTAATGCGCACATCGCGCTTAATCTTTTCCACCATGTATTCATGCGTATAGCCATAACCGCCGAGCGCCTGGATGGCGGCGTCCGCCGCTAAATTGCCCGCCTCCGTCGCCATGTACTTGGCAATCGCGCCTTCGGTGTTCAAGCTGCCTTCCCCGGCGTCGATGCGTTCCGCTGTTTCTTCGATGTAAGCGCGCGCAGCTTCCAATCGTGCCACGTTCGGCACAATCAGCTTGTGTGTGTATCCCTGCTTTTCCGAAAGCGGCGCTCCGGCCTGAATGCGCTTCGTCGAATAGGGAATAGCGCGGTCGAGTGCGGACCAGCCGGCGCCGAGGCCAAATGCCGCCACCATCAGGCGCGTGTAGCCGAACACCGCCTGAGCTTGGTTTAATCCCTGGCCTTCCACACCACCAACAAGCCGCTCCGCATTGACAAACACATTGTCGAGTGCCAGCGCGGCGGTGTTGCTGAGCCGAATGCCGTGCTTGTCTTCGGGCTCATCGTGAGTAAAACCCTTGGCGCCTTTTTCAACGATGAACCAACTCGGTCCGCTGGGCGTATTGGCCAGGATTGTGTAAGCATCCGCGACTCCCCCATTGCTGATCCATTGTTTGTTGCCGCTGATTTTGTAGCCCACGACCTTGCCGTTCTCCGTGACTCTCTCTGCCGTAGTGCGCAGCGCCCCAAGGTCGCTGCCAGCTTCCGGCTCGGTAGCGCCATAAGCGAACAACAATCCCTCTTCCGCAATGCGCGTAAGCCAAATTTTCTTCTGCTCTGGAGTAGCGCCGACGGTGATGGGATCACTGCCGAGGAACGTGGCTAGCACAGAGGTAGCGACGCCAAGATCAATGCGTGCCATCTCTTCGCAGACGCAATACACATCGAACGCGCCGCCGCCCATGCCGCCGAATTCTTCTGGGATGAACAGGAGCTGAAGCCCCAGCTTGTCCGGGCTGCACATGTGCCGCACGATTTCCAGCGGGCATTCGTCGCGGGCATCCAGTTCTATTAGTTGCTCGTCGGGTAGGCGCTTCTTCGCGAATTCGCGAAGCGATTTCAAACTGAGCTTTAGGGTCTTGCTGGTGATCATCGGACCGCCACCTCACTTTCGCGATACGCCCTGGACTTCGCGGACTTTGCTGGTCATTTCCGGCAGGAATTCCAGGATGTCGTCGACTATTCCGACATCCGCGGCGTGGAAAATCGGAGCTTTGGGATTCTTGTTGATCGCGACAATAAACGGATTGCCCTTGATGCCGGCCAGGTGCTGGAACGAGCCGCTGATGCCGCAGGCCAGATATACCTTGGGCTTGACCGTCTTGCCGGACGATCCAACTTGGCGGGACTTCTCCAACCACTTCGCGTCAACCACTGGCCGCGAGCAACTCACGGCCGCGCCCAGCGCGTCGGCCAATTCCTGCGCGATGGCCACGTTTTCTTTCGCCTGAATGCCACGCCCGATCGAGACCAACACGTTGTGCTTGGTGATATCGACATCGCCTGCTTCTGCGACGATCGTCTGCAAATAGCGTCGACCAACGGTCGGAGTGCCGACATCAGCGGACTTATCGATTACAGTTCCGCTACAGGAAGCACCACCGTCTGCCTTAAACGCGCCCGGACGTATCGTGAGAACCGCGCCCGCGGAAATGTCGCATCGCACGTGAGAGCTGACTTGCCCGCCGAATTCCTGACGAACTGCTCTGAGATCGGTGCCGTCAATACCTTCGATCCCGAACAAGTCGGAGATGTAACTCGCATCCAATTTGACGGAAAGCCCAGGTGCCAGATCGATTCCAAAATGGTCGTGGGGAACCAGCACAAGCGCGCCCGAGGGAAGCACGCTGACCAGCGCCTTTCGGATCAATTCAGCATTTGGGTGAGCCAAAGCCTCATTTGCGATCTTCCAAACTTCGGCGTAGGAAGCACGGAGAGCTGAGCAAATCGTATCAAGATCCGGCCCCCAACCGGTGATGATGGCGGTCGGCGCCGCAGCCGCATCAATTTTCTTAGCCGCAGCCGCTAGTTCGGCGGCAGAGTCATCGGCTATGCCACCTCTATGTACGATGTAAGCAAAAATTCGAGCCATTATTTCAGCCCTCCTTTGGCTGCCATCATCTCCAGCAGTTTTTCGATGTTCTCTTCCCGGCTGCCTTCGAGCATCTCGGCGCCCTTGCCGAATGCTGGGACAAAATAATCCACACGTTTTACTTTCGCCGCTGCAGCTCCCACAGCTCCGTTCTTCAGCCCGAGCCTCTGCGGCCCCGTACGTTGGAATGGGCACAGACGCCACTGCCCGAATGCCTCGCATTCCGACGTACCGCGGCTCATTGATCCCCGTCTGAATCGAAAGCACGCAGGGGAGGTCGATCTCGCTAATCTCTTTGTTGCCGCCCTCAATCTCCCGGCTGATCTTCAATTTGCCGCCTTCCAGAACTTCAATGGAATTGACCAGCGATGCGAAGGGATAGTCGAGCATTGCCGCCAGCATCCCGCCGACTTGCGCAGCTCCGTCGTCGGCCTGGACACCGGTCAAAATCACATCGTACTTGCCCTTTTGCACAAACACTTTCAGGATCGTGGCAATGCCCCGCCCGTCTGATCCCGCAAACGCGTCGTCGGTAATTAGCACCCCTTGGTTCGCGCCCATGGCCATCTCGCGGCGCAGGATTTCCTCGTCATCTTCTCCGCCGACCGTAGCCACCGTGACCTTTCCTCCAACTCTGGCGACGATCTGTAGCGCCTCCTCGACCGCATAGTTGTCCGGTTCATTGATCGAATAGACCAGTTCGTCCCGTTCGATGTCATTTCCGGCGCTGTTGAGGGCAATTTCGTTTTCCGACGTGTCGGGTACTCTTCTCGCGCAAACCAGAATTTCCACGATTACCTCCCCATGACTAGTTCTTGTTGGACCGCAGCCGGTTGAACCGCTTTCACCATGCGGTCCTCTCGCACAAGCTGCTGGTCTGTTAGTTCCGCTAGGTCGATAGCGGTCATCTTTCCTTCCAAACCGGCAACCTTAATTGCGTCTTCTATATTGACCATGCAAAACGGACACGCTGTCACGATCACGTTGGCGCCGGCTTCCGTTGCCATCTGCACTCGTTTCACTCCCATTCGTTGCTCTTCCTTTGGTTCGTAGAACAGCATCAGTCCGCCGCCACCGCAGCAGAACGACCGATCGCGGCAACGGCTCATTTCGACTCGCTTTAAGCCTGGAATAGCGTCGAGTACAGCTCGCGGATCGTCGTATACCTGGTTGTGCCGGCCCAAATAACAGGGATCGTGATACGTGTAGACGTTATGGGAGTTTTCTATCGGCTTAAACGTGATCTTCCCGGACTTCACAGCCGTGGCGATGACCTGACTGATATGCTCGACCGGCGGTATGTCCTTGTAGTCGTGTTTCAGCGCGTTGTACGCATGAGGGTCGGCCGTAACGATCCGCTTCGCACCGCAGGCCTTGATGGCGTCCACATTGTGATCGCGGAGCGCCATGAATAGGGTTTCTTCCCCGAATCTGCGGACTTCATGGCCGCTGTCTTTTTCCGCAGCCCCGAGGATTCCAAAATTTCTTCCAACGTGATCAAGAATCTTCGCGGTGGCTCGCCCAATCGAGTGCATCCGGTCGTCGTAGGACGTGATGCTGTCCACGAACAACAGCGTGTCGGCGCCATTCTTTTCGTCGAGTGTCTTCACACTGCAGCGCTGTTTGAAATCTGTGGCGCTCGCCCATTCAGATCTTTTCTTCTCCATCTTGCCGTAAGGATTGCCGCGACTCTCCAGCGCCTTCAGCGGCTTTTGCAGGGATTGCGGGACGTTTCCGTCATCAACCATTCCTCGTCGCAGATCCACAATCTTGTCGATGTATTCGACCAGCAATGGGCATTCTGCTTCGCACGCGCCACAGGTCGTGCAGGACCAGATTTCGTCCTCGGAGTAAATGCTGCCGATCAGCGCCTTGCCATTACCCGCATGGCCAAACATCGGATAGTGTTGGAATGCGTAGTCTCGGGCTTTGACGGTGATAAATCGCGGCGAGAGCGGCCGGCCCACCGCGTTGGCCGGGCAGTTATCCGAGCACCGCCCGCAATCCGCGCAGGAATAGAAATCCAGCATGTGCTTCCAGGTGAAATCCTCGAACTTTTTCACTCCGAAGGATTTCACCTCGTTCAAGTGCTCGTCGCTGACGCCCCATCTCACGGGCTTCAGCGTGCCGTTATCCAACTTCGCGAAATAAATATTGAAAAGCGAGGTCTCGACGTGGAACTGAATTCCAAAAGGCCGATAGCAGAGCAGGAAGTAGAAGACCACCTCATGGCCAAGATAGGCGCTGAAATAAAGACGTCCGAGGATCGGAACCGAAGTTGAAGCCAGAGCGGTCTTTAACATCCACGGCAGCGACAGAAAACTTGCCAGTTCTACCGGCTGGCCCTGCTGCGCTTGTGCAGCCGCCTTCGATGCCTCGAAGAGGCTGTCAGCGACCATCAGGATCGCGATCAGTGCCAATAGGAAGACAGCATCCGCAGTGTGAGCTTTGCCGTAGCGCGCCGGCACCGCGTAGCGCGCAGGCCTGAACACGAGGCGTCGCACGATCGCAAAAATCATGCAGAGGAGGACAACCGTAGCCGCGTAGTCCGTCACCAACTCGTACACCTGCCCGGCGCTTCCCGCCAAGCCCGGCATCACAAAGTTTTCGCGCACGCCAACAATCAGGACAGTGAAGGCGCGCAACGCCAGAAGAATGAACCCCGCAAAAATAAGTATGTGGAGGATTCCGGCAACCTTGTAGCGCGGATGCTTCCACTGCCCGAGCCAAAACTTCAGGACGTTTCGCAATCGCACTAACGGCCGGTCGAAGCGCAGATCACGTTCCGCGCGAAAAAGGGGCACCAAACGCCTGGCCACAATGTACGCAAAGCTCGCGACTCCCAGAATATGAATGGTCAGGAAGAGCGTCTGTCCCGGAACTAGCCAAGACGCAATGGGCGCAACGAACTGGACTGCTTCCATACCGCTGGCCCCTTTCCTAAAAAAAACCATCTGTTTGAAAAAACCACGCGCTTCGCTGCCACTACGCAATCAACTGGGTGAGAACTTTTTCCTCTTCGGCGGTTGGTTGTTCTGTTTGCACCGGCTTGATCGAAGCGCGAGGAACCATGAGCGGGTTGGATACAGGAACTTTCGCTTCCGCGAGCCTCGATGTCACCTGCGTCTTGGCACGAACGTTCTTTGATTTCGATCGGGTCGATTTCTTTTGCCGCGGGCTCACCGCATCTCGCAATTCCGTGAAACTTGCTTTCAGAAACTCTTCGAGACGCCGCAGGTCGGGTGCCGCATGCACGTCGCCGCTAAATCCGAAATACACCGTGCCGTCGTAGCTCAAGATTGCGCAATTGACGGCCATCTCGCCGCCCACCGGCACATACGGATACCACTTCAGCATCTTGTGGCCGAGTAAGTAGAGCGGAGATTGCGGTCCGGGGACATTGGTGCACACCATGTTGAACGGCGTGATCGGCAAACGGCTCATCATGGGCCCGGCGAAGGCCTGCAAGGCGCTCGGAAATGCACCGATCAAGCCGCCCGCTAAGCTCACCAACTCCGCGGCGTGCGCGTTCTTGAGAAACTCTGTTCTCCGATGCACGCCAGCCAGCAGCTTCCGAGGGTTGCGAATATCTAAGGGGATGGTGACCGGCACTAACGAGATTCGGTTTCCCAACTCGCCGGAGTCATTGTTGCCCCGCAGGTTGACTGGCACCATCATGTGAAGCAGCCGGCCCTTGGCCAGCTCGCCATGCAGTTCCGAGTATCGCCGGATAGTGGCCGTCACGAGCGCCAACAGCACATCATTTACGCTGGTACCGCAGGCCTTTCGGATCGCCTTCACCTCAGCCAGTGGAATCTGCGCCCATGCGAATTTCTGCGGCCCGCGATACACCACGTTAAATCGCAGCCGCTCTGGGCCCGCCGCAATCTCCGGAAAAAGCTGCGAAAACTCATCCGTGACCACGTTGCCGCCATTCGCAGAGACCCGCTCCGCCATCGTCAAGAAATCCGCATAGGCAGAGAGAAGCCGTTTGACGAAATCGGAATACGAATCGATGAACCCCCGGGCTAATGAGTTCAGTGGGTCGCCCGCCGACGCCGGAACCCGGGAGCGCAGTTTTTTCGTTGGCAGGGACGGCGCTTCTGAGCTCACGTCGAAAAGCACATTCATAATGCCGACCGCGGCAATGCCGTCGGCCAGGCAGTGATGCAGGCGAATGATGAACCCAGTGCGATCGCCTTTTAATCCCTGTACTAGCGTCAAGTCCCACAACGGATGCTGCCGGTCCAGAACCTGGCTAAACAGCTTTGCCGCTAAGTTCTTCAACTCCGTTTCCGTGCCGTGTTTAAGGACTACTTCGTGCACATGGCGGTTCAGATCGAACTCCGGATCGTATTGCCAGCGGGGAAGCCCAAGCCCGAAGGGCTCTGGCACGACGCGCTTCAGGAAGCGGGGAATAAGCGCCAGCTTCGACTCGACGAAGCGAGTGAAATCTTTGAAGGACACCTTGCCCTCAAACGTGCAGACGCTCGCCACATTAAGCGGCATGCCATCGCGTTCCAGATGCAGAAAAACTGTGTCGCCCCAAGAGAGGCGATCACTTTTTTGATGGTTTTGCATGCGAGCTCTCCAGTTGCGTTCTCCCTCGGTTCCCGTCACGACTCACGAACGAGAATTTTGCCGCAAGTTTCGTGAGCTTCAGCACTTTGTAAACGTCCACATTGACGTCGCGTAATATGATCTTCACGGCCTTGTCCGCGGCTTTGCTGGCAAATGCATCTATGGCTCGGAGCGCAGCCGCATTGACCCGGCACACGGAGACGAAATCCAGAACCATTTCGCCCGCGGTCCCGTCCAGCTTCTCAGCGGCCTCTTGCAATATCGGAACCACCGACTTTTCACTAATGTCCAGCCATACGGAAATCATCGCCATACACCACCATTCCCTACGCGGTTCGTTGCTGCAGCACGGCGCCTGTCTTAGCCGCGCCGCGTCCTTCGTAAGCTTTCCAGAACAACTCAACCAGTTCGCTCATCAATGGCATTCGAGGGTTCGAGCGCCAGGAAGGGTCGTCAAAAGCGATTTTCGCCAGCTCCGGCATCGCCTGTTCAAATTTCTCTCTCGAAATTCCCAGCTCGGCGATCGAACGGGGAAATTCCAATTGATCGAGTAACTTCTCCGTTGCCGCAAGGAGGTTCGCCACTTTTTCTTTGACTGTATGACCGCCCAGCCCCAGCAAATCCGCCATCGTTGCGTATTTTTTGTGTGCCACATAGCCCTGCTGGTAAGGCGACGGCATGAATTTGGCAGGTACTTCCGCGTTGTACGCGATAACGTGCGGCAGCATGAGCGCATTGGCTCGGCCATGCGCCACGCCGAAGCGCGCGCCAAACGCATGCGCAAGAGCGTGATTCACGCCCACCGACGCGTTGGAAAACGCCATCGCTGCGATGCAAGCGGCGTTGTGCATCATGCAGCGCGCTTCTTCGTCACGAGGGTGTTCGTAGGCTATAGGCAAATACTCGAACGTCAGGCGGATCGCCTGCATGGCGTTGGCATCGCTGTAGGGCGACGCATAACTCGAAACTCCCGCCTCCAACGCATGCGTCAAACAATCGATGCCTGTATCCGCGGTAAGGCCCTTCGGCATGGACATCACAAACTGTGGGTCAACGATCGCCACATCCGGGTTTAACGAGTAGTCGGCCAGCGTCACTTTTCGGCCGCGCTTCTTGTCGGTCAGCACTGCGAACGGTGTGACCTCGCTGCCCGTTCCGCTCGTGGTGGAAATCGCAATTAACCGCGAACGGTGGACTTTGTCCGTCGGGTACTGGATTACCCGTTTGCGCAAATCCAGAAAAGGCGCCGCCAACTCCTCCAAATCAGCCTCCGGCGATTCATACTTCAGTTTCATGATCTTGGCTGCATCGATCACTGAACCGCCGCCCAGTGCTATGATCTGGTCGGCTTTGTAGAAATTGAGCGCCTCTACTCCCTGCAGCACGGTCTTGATTTCCGGCTCTTCATCGGGGATGACTAGCACGTGAAGGTGAGTCTCCGGAGGAATGTGCCGCCGCACGATGTTGACGTGGCCAATCTGCTCTAAAGCAGGATTTGTAACCAAAATCGTCGAGCGTGACGCAAACTGCCGCACATTCTCGACCGCATTCATGTTGAAGTAGATTTGATTGGGCACTCGGAACCACATGTGCGCCTGGGTTCTTCTCGCTAGACGCTTGATATTGAGGTAGTGAAAGATGTTTACGTTGTCGGTCGTGCTGTTGCCGCCTCCGGTCCCGCATCCGAAAGACAGCGTCGGCACCAAATCGTTATATACGGCGCCCAGCGCGCCGATCGACCCGGGTGAATTCACTATGATCCGCCCTGCGTTGATCACTTCGCCGAATTTTCGGACGATTTCATCGTTGCGCGAGAAAATGACCGCCGTGTGTCCAAGCCCTCCGGCATGGTTCACGTCCACGCAGACCTTGAGCGCCTCATCGATGGATTTCGCTCGATAAACCGCGAGCACCGGGAACAGCTTCTCAACCGATAGAGGATGTTCCCGGCCGACACCTTGAATCGGCGCAATCAGAAGCTTCGTCCTCGGCTCCACCGAGATGCCGACAAACCGCGCGATGTCCGTGGCTTTCTGGCCCACGGCCACGGGCTGCATCAGTCCGGTCTGGGGATCAATCACTGCGCGTTCTAGCAGCTTGGTCTCTCTTTCATCGCAGATGTGTGCGCCCAGCTCGGAGAATTTGTTCAGTGCCCGGTCATAAATCTCATCATCAATTACTACGGTTTGCTCGGATGCACAGCTAGTTCCGTTGTCGAAGGTCTTCGAGATAAGAATGTCCACAACGGAGATATCCAAGTCCGCCGTCTTTTCTAAATAAACCGGAGTATTCCCGGGCCCTACGCCGAGCGCCGGCTTGCCGGAACTGTAGGCTGCTTTGACGACATTCGGCCCACCCGTGGCATCAATCAGCCCGACGTCTTTGTGGTGCATCAGGTAAGCGTTGTCGTGCAGGACGTGTGATTCCAAACAGGAAAAAACTCCCTCCGGCGCACCCTGTTTCACCGCGGCCTCATACATGATTCTTACGGCTTCTGAGCAGCACCGCCATGCCCGAGGGTGTGGACTGAAAATCACCGCATTCCGCGTCTTCGCGGCCATGATACATTTGAAAAGAACCGTGGAAGTAGGGTTCGTGATCGGGATCAGTGAGAAAATGACACCAATGGGCTCAGCCATCTCTACCAGATTGCGCTCAGGAAACTCGCGAATGATGCCCACGGTACGCTTGTCCTTCACGTAGTCGTACGCGAACTCCGTGGCAACCATGTTCTTGATGACTTTATCTTCCATGACCCCAAGCTTGGTTTCCTCAACTGCCAGGCGGGCCAGATGTTGAGCTTGGTCCAACCCGGCAAGGACCATCGCTTTCACAATGCGGTCAACATCCTCTTGCGTGAACTGCGTAAAAACGGCCGAGGCAACCCTGGCCTGGCTGACTAATTCGTCGAGATAGCGGATTCGTTCCTCACTGAGGTTTTCAGCGGCAACAACCGCCATCTGGTCCTTTTCATTGATTGCTTCGTTCGCGCTCATCCCTATCTCCCTAACCGCCGTTCCAAAGAAACATCCGAAACCCGAGAAAAGGACGCTTGCCGCCTGTGGACCTCAATCCCCATGAGGCAGGAGCCATCTGATCGCTGAAGATGAACGTCGTTCTTTCTTACGCGTAGGCCACGGGATGCTTCTCCACCCAGTGCTCATCCCGCACTTTGTGAATGTTCCGCAAAGCTCCGTTAGTTGCACTCTCGGCCAGCCCCCGGCTTTCCCAGGTCAAGCCTGTACTCAAGCCGATTGCACCGCCCAGCAAACCGAAGAGCAACATTCTGCCGAGTGATTTCTGCCGGTTTCCGGGAACGCTGCACAGCGCACCAACGCACGCGCCAATCACCGCAGGTTTCAAAGCCTTTCGAACTGAGTCATTCAGAAAAGGAGTTAGCCGTTCTCCATGAAGGAACATTTCTTCTCCCGAGCGCGCTCCCTCCAGCCCAGAAGCCAGGATCCTTCGGCCGTAATCAACTTCGGACTTGGACCATTTCCGCAAATCCATGGGCTCGCCTCACTGTTCGTCCGACCACTGCCGCATCGGTCACACTCACTAGAACTCAGGCGGCCTGCTAGTGTCCGTGAGTCCAGTCACATGTTCCTGTGTGCATGGTCACAACGGCGGGTGTTTGGCGTCGGGGCGACCTTTTACCGGCGGGGAAGAGTGAAGCTTGACACCTAGGGAGTTCCTGGTTTGAGCGGGAAGTTACTTGACCTCGGCACGCAACGCTTGGCGCGTGCATTCCAGGGTATGGACCAACGACTCCTTCGGCAGTTCTTGAACGATTGGTTCAATTAACCATCCCAAGCCCAGTGGTACGTCGCGCGTCAACGAGATGGCTCGGCATTCGGCATCCACACCGCGATCCCGCTCCTGAAATCGCCAGTAGGAATAAAGGCGCCACAGGAACCCGTAACCGGTGTCCGGCGCTAGAACTGTCTCGTTCGCTTTTCCTGCATTCTCCACTTCAGCGATGCGTGTGGTGTAAGAGCGGCACATCCAGCGAGTTCGTCCGACCGGAAGATGGTGCACCTCGTGGTATGTATCGAGCACGACCGTGATGATTTTTTTCTTGAGAAGCCGCAAGTAAATTTGAAAATCGTTCCCCGAGCGGCTTAGCAGCTTTGAGCCAATCACTTCAGGTTGGTAGATATTTACGTGATTATCGTAATTCTGTATCAAAGCCAACGTATGGTCTATCGTCGTTCCAGCCATCCAAGCGGCCCCGATCCAGTCATGAATCAAACCACTTGGCATTTTCAGCGGCCCGCGGCCCGTCCAGAACTGCGCAACAATTTTACCGGCGCGTACCTGCTTTGCTCTCTCCGGGTCGGCGTCACACCACATGAACGGCTGGTCACCGCGTACGGTCCGCTCCATTTCTGCCTCGGCATTGCGAATGTACGCTTCAAATTTCTTGAGCGTCTCCTCTCTTAGCCCGACTTGGCTCACAGTTTGTGCCATGGCGCCGCCACTCTTGAACCACGATCTGAGTGTATCTGTCCGCTCGGATGCCCTTAAACAAAGGAAGGGCACGACCGAAAGTCGTGCCCTTCCCGTTTCCCGTCAGGCAGCAGCCACATGCGCCTTAGTATGTGTTGCCGCTTTTCTAGCACGCCGTGCTGGCTTCTCTGCATGTCTATGCTCACCAACAGGCCTCACCATCGAGTCGATCAGCGCCTTTTGCGCATCAACGTAGCTCTTCACGCCTTCCCGTGTAAGCTCCCCCACCGGAATGAAGGGAAATGGCCGCAGCAGCTCCACGGTCCTTCCGACGGTCTTCACGCTCGCGTTCATCTGCTTGCCGGCTACGTCGGCGAGCTTCTTTTGTGCGTCGATGAACGACTCCGTCGCCTGCCGTGCCAACTCCGACAGCTCGGTCTTCTTCATTTTCTTCATCGCGCCATTGTGCTTTCCGCCCATGGCTTTGGTGGTCTCCTCAGCAACAATGTCCAGGAACTGTTTCTGTGCCTTCACGAAATTCTCCATACCCTCACGGGCCAGAGTCACCAGGTGTTCGGATTCATACGGCTTGCCGGCCTTGGCGGCCTCCACCCACGTATGCGTCTGTTTGCCTGCCACCTTCAGGAACTCCTGCTGCATGTGGATGAAGGTCTCCACGCTGCGCCGCAGCAGGTCCATCGTAGCCTGCGCCGCAGGCGAATCCCCAATGCGCTCTTTCGCGCCGTTCATCAGGATTTCGTTCTGTTGTTTACCCAAATCCAGAAGGACTTTCTGCCCTTCGATGAAATTGGTCATGCCCTCCCCGGCTACTTCGCTGAGGATGGCCGTCGGCGAATTATGTGGATCCGCAAGCTGCTTCCGCAAAGCATGCATTACGTTCGCATTCTGCCGCATAGCGAGATCCAGAAGAATCCGCTGCGTGGCAAAGAAACTCTGCACCCCCTGCTGCGCCCAGCCCGACAGAATTAAGGCAAAAGACGACTCTCTCGGATGAGTCCGTGATGCCTCGGTCTTTGGTGTTCCTTTCATTTCCCTACCTCCTCATGCTGCATTGCAGCATCCAGCCTCACTCTAGGCCTTGACATTGGCCTTGTCAAGCCTTATTTTTGTCTTGTGCATTGCAACATCAGTGGCCTCCCGTGAAACCTTCCGCCATCCTTATCAAGAAATACGGCAACCGCCGCCTGTACAACACTACCGGCAGCCGCTACGTCAATCTCGACGATATTGCGGCCTTCGTTCGCCAGGGCAAAGACGTCAAAATTGTGGACGCGAAAACCGGCCAGGACCTTACCCGCGTCACTCTGACGCAGATCATCACTGAAGATGCCAAAGACAAGCCCACCGGCCTGCCCCTCGAGCTGCTCCGCCAACTCATCATGGCCTCGGACGAGGTGCGCCAGGAGTTCATCATGTGGTATTTGAAATCCGCTTTCGACACCTATCAGAAAGTTCAGGACGCGGTGCAAAGCCGCTTAGGCGAAGTCCAGTCCGCTATTCTCTCGCCCGTCGACATGATGAAGAGTTTCCTCGGCACAAAATCATCGCCGCAGCCACAACCCGGCGCTGAAC
Organism: uncultured Acidobacteriota bacterium; assembly: GCA_963729455.1. GTDB lineage: Bacteria > Acidobacteriota > Terriglobia > Acidiferrales > UBA7541 > Acidiferrum. The sequence continues at coordinate 80,778 of CAVSNX010000008.1, read as the reverse complement.
CGGAGCTCGACGCCTTGCGCAATCGTGTAGCAGAACTGGAGGCCCGGCTGGAGGGCGCGGGCGGAAAACGGCGAAAGCCCGGGAAGCCAGTGAAGCGATAAGCAACAGCGCCTGAATGCACTATGGAGCTTCCGCAAATCTGGCAGTACAATTTCGAATGGAATGGATTATAATTTTGCATCAAGAGGATTGCCCACTATGCGCAGAACGGCGCAAAAGGCGTGGAACGGGGCCACACTCGGGATGAAGCTGCGTAAACCGAAACGTCCAGCAAAGCGGAAGTCTCGCAAGCTAGAAGTACCGTACCCTCACTTCCAAGCGGATACTCCGCTGTGGACCGAAGCATTATTCGGAGCCGAGGTTCTCTTGTTGCACGCGACCCCTGTTTACTATGGTTTTGGTGTGCCCCATGGCGATGGCTCCGCGGTGCTTATCATCCCCGGTTTCCTCGGCACGGATCTTTACTTAACCGAACTCCACGGTTGGCTAGGACGCATTGGATACCGGCCCTATTTTTCCGGCATCGGCATCAACGCCGACTGCCCCAACCTCTTGATCAAGCGCCATTTAACCGAAACCATTGAACAAGCCTTGGCTGAGACAGGGCGTAAAGTCCACTTGATCGGTCATAGTCTCGGAGGCGTGATTGCCCGGTCCATAGCGGGACAGCGCCCCAAAGATGTCGCTTCGGTCATTACCCTTGCTGCGCCATTTCGCGGTACGGTTATGAGTCGCACGGTTTTTCATGCCGCCGAGGCCATTCGCATGCAGATCCTGCAGGAGCACGGTCCAGGAGTCTTGCCCGATTGCTACACCGGACGCTGCACTTGCAACTTCATCAACTCGTTGCGGCGCGAGGTTCCCGATTCCATGGTCCAGACCGCCATTTACACGCGGCATGACGGTATCGTGGACTGGCGCTACTGCATGACAAAAGACCCCGAAGTCGACTTCGAGATTCCTGGCACTCACATCGGAATGGCTTTCAATCCCTTGGCTTACACCATCGTTGCGGAACGCTTGGCGATGGCCCATTCCACGGAATAAGTCAGCCGCCCACCATCTCAATCACGGCACCGTTACTCGTCTCCAAGTTTTCGATTTGTCTCTCTCGACGCCGCAAGCATAAGGAAGCTCTCGCCAGGCTGTTGTTCGCCACTTCAAAGCTGCCGGTACAATCCGTCTTGAGGTAGGGCAAGCGATGCACTCCAGCCCCGCGGCCATCGAGCGTCACTTCGAATTCGAATCCATCTCGGGTTGAACAGCGAAGATCCCATTGCAAGTTTTCTCGATCTCTCTTGACCTCTTGCAAATTGCGAAAAACCTGTTGTTCTCCATTATGCCAAAGCACCGCTTTGCGAAAGAACAGCCCCAACGGCATCTCATAGACCAAGGCCTCCAGGGTGCTTGGGGGCCCCCCTGGCTGGGGGAAACAGGCATGCCCCCAAGTCCAGAAATTCCGATGCCGGTACCCACAGTTGTGTCCCTGCACTCCAAAGCCCAGCGGTTCTCCAACAAAGGTCCGTCCATCTAGCCGAATCTGTCCGGAAAAGAGGGCACCCGAATGCGGCGTTCGCGAGAAACCAATCCACCCCATGCTGCTGAGCGTTACATGAAAGCTGGAGCAATAGGTCAAATCCCAGGAAACAGTATGTCCGCCCACCTTCAACTCGCCACAGCAGGAAGTCTCGTCAATCGCATTCTTCCCGGCTCGAAAGTGAAAAGGATTTGCCCCTCGGGCGCTGAGTTCCAGCCCCCCCATCGAAAAGCCTTGAATGAAGCTTTCCGGCTTCCCCTCTCGCGGAAACCATGTGGCCCACACTTGCACGGGCATGCCGCGCGGGTTTTCCGGGCAACCTCCTCGCCCAGGATTAGTCAGCAAATACCGAAACCACCACGCCCCACTGCCGTCCGCCAATCCCACGCGAACAAACCAAACCTCATAGCGGCGCCCGGCAGAAAGAGCGGAAAATACCTCGTTCAGTGTTTTCATGACATGACTATGGCAGATTGTATGCCGACAATCCGTGCCCGCCAAACGGTTCGCGCGACCGCTCCGGTTTTGCATGCCAGACCATCGACCATTTGCGGCGCTACGTTTGAGGCCTACACGTATGCCAGTGAGGGTGCGCAGAGGTGCCGTGTGCAAAAGTGTACAGACGGCTGATTTTAGGCCAGTGGAGACTCCTTGGTGAGGAGACTCTAATGACTGCCGGCGCAGGCGTTTGGAAGCGAAAGCGTGAAGATCTCAAGAAAAGGAGAACTCCGCTATTCAGGAGATATGAGAAAAGCCCGAATGATCTACGTCTCGCCCGGGACATTAAGATTATTGATGACCAAATCGCCGAATGTACTGAGCAGATTGAACGAGAAAATCGAGGGCTGGAGCAAGTGAGGGCGAGTCCGACCCTGGCTTAGATGAGCACAGAGTGTTTTGGAAGCGCAGGACTCTAAAACTCACTCAAACGAGTAGCTGCTAAGGGGTTCCCAGAATTGAAGAACTTAAATAGAAGAGTAACTGTTGCAGACTCCAGAGGGAGCGGCCGCCTTGGCCCTTTAGCAGGGTTCCGTAGGGCGTATTGCGATATTTTGGCGAAGATTTCCGTGCAGTTTTTGATTCTGAATTTTCATCGTCATCCTTGGCGAGATTGACAGCCAGGAGAGCAAGCTACCTCAGAAATCCCGAGTCACGTCACCGATGGTTCAGTAGTTGTTCAGCTGTTCTGACTTGCAATCCAGGTGGAACGTCTAACTAAGCCAAGACGTTCTCCAACCGTGTTCGCCGCCCCCGCGAAAAACGTCCCGCAAAACTGTACAAAACAGAACAGCCCTCGAGGTTGTACAAAAGGGGACAGCGCGACTCCCCGAAAGTACCAATAATCTGATACTGCACGCTGAGCACGAACGATAGTTGTTCGAAGGGCAGGCGGTCTGGTCACTGAATCATTCGAACCGCTGGATTGTCAAGAGTCGCCACAGTGAGGCAGCCCTTGCGTGGTAGCGGGTTCAGGTTTTCCAACAAGGTGGAAGTGATGGGAATCTTGGGGCCGCGGGAATAGCACACAGGAGCAAAAAGTTGTCAAAATCCCCAGGACACGCGGGCACGGTAAAAGTCTTTATCGCTGACGGCAGTCAACTGAGCTGCCAATTGATAGCGGCGGCTGTACGACGGGGTCGCTATCGGACCCGAGTTGTTGGCTACGCAACTGACCCGGCTGGAATTCGCGAGGGACTCGAAGAGAGCGATCCGGACGTCGCGGTGATTGGTGCTCGTCTAGATAACGAAGACCGCGCTGGTTTTGAGGTGACGCGGGGAATCATTGCTTCGCGCTCCAAGCCCAATGTCATCATAATACTCGATTCGAACAAGCCTGCGATGGTTGTGGAGGCATTCCGGGCGGGTGCCAGCGGCATATTCTCGCGGGACCAATCGTCTGAGCTGCTGTGCAAGTGCATCCACGCAGTGCACAGGGGGCAAGTGTGGGCGAGCAGCAAGGAATTGCATTTCGTGATCGATGCCCTGGGCCCGGCTCAGCCGGCCAGGTCAATTCCTGTGCGAGCACCTGGATTGCTCACAAAAAGGGAAGAAGGCGTTGTTCATTTGGTGGCCGAAGGCATGACCAATCGTGATATCTCACAAGAACTAAAGCTGAGTGAGCATACTGTCCGGAATTATTTGTTCAGAATCTTCAACAAAGTGGGGACATCGAATCGACTGGAGCTGGCTCTTTACGCGATCGACCGGAGAGAAGGCCTTGAGCAGCAGAATACAGTAGCTGCTCTGGAGGTAGCGGCTGCGAGCACAAATCAGGCCGTTTCCTCAAGGCGAGCCTGATCAGTACGCCCCGCTGGACCAGTTTCCTTAACTTGTCCCCACCGATTCTCATCCATCGCTTGCACTGAATCTCGATAAATGGTCAATGTTGTATCGGCGCTCTTAAAAAATTGCGCTGGTCATGAACTGATTGGACCTCACATTCCTTTAAGTTGAAAGCGAATCCCTATCAACGCGTTCATCGTTATCGAGCACCGTACGATCATTCCAATCGTCCGAAGAACTGACTTTAGCCTGCTCCCGGATCATGTGCAGCGCGGCCTGCCACGATGTGCAAAATTGCACGATGTACGTTTGTACCTAGCAATGTGCGACTGCGTCTCAAGACGTTTCAAACAATGCCTTAGTAACTTTCCTTCTCTTGTCCGTTCCCACGGACCTGCTAGTGTGCAACTTGAGAGAGTGGTGGAGGTGCTTGTTGAATCTTGGATGTCCAACGAGAAGGACTCTCCGGTTCCTGCTGCAAACAGGAGTCACATTCTGGTGGACGAATGGGAATGGGGAGCTGCGGAAGGAAGAAGGCCGCAGCCGTGACGTGAGTGAGCACGGCGCGTTTGTTTTTGCGCCCAGCAGTCCGCCGGTGGGTGCAAGTGTCGTTCTCAAAATTGATCTAGAGGGAATCCCCGATGAAATCGGACGCCTTCCGGTTGAGGTGGAGGGTGAAGTCCTTCGGGTAGAGCAATGCCCTGCTGAGAGGGGAATGCTGACAGGTGGCTTCGCAGTTCAATATTGAGGAGGTCATCGCTAAAGAAATAGCGACCGAGCTCCCAGGGATTTTGGCAGGCGGAATGTGCCACGGATATTGCGGACGGCGACCAGCGAAGTAGGATTTTCAGAGCTGGAGCTGACCGTAAGTTAAATGTAATTAATGGCTTGCAGGATTTTAGCCTGTAAGTCACAGAGCGGAGCTTTATGCTTTCTGAGGACATGAACAGGCTGGCGAGTGAAGTTTGTGACTCTTCCTGGTATGCGGTCTACACCCGACATCAGCATGAAAAGATGGTGCATCGGGTTCTCACCAGCAAGGGATTTGACAGTTTTCTTCCGCTCTACGCAACCACTCACAATTGGAAGGACCGGACCAAAGCACTCACGCTGCCCCTGTTTCCTTGTTACGTGTTTTTGAAAGGCGGGATTGAGAGGCGGCTTCCGATCCTCACAACGCCTGGCGTTTATGGCCTGGTGTCCAGTGCGGGCCAGCCGGCGGCGATTCCGGATATCGAGATCGAAGCGATTCGCCGAGTCGTCGATAGCGGCGCACGCGTGGAAGCGCATCCTTACCTTAAATGCGGAAACTGGGTGAGGGTCAAGTGCGGGCCGCTGGCCGGAATCGAAGGGATATTGGTACGGAAGAAGAATCTCTCGCGACTGGTGTTATCCGTGGAGCTATTGGGGACGGCAGCGGCCATCGAAGTGGCAGCGTTTCAGGTTGAGGCTATAAACGCACCGCAAGGAAGAGATTCGAACATCGGACGTGGGACCGATTTGCGGCACGCCCAGAACCCTGAAGCCATTGCGCTCGCGTAAAAGTTGAGCGCCCCGGGACAGATTACAGGGCGCCGCTAGGAGCGAAGATCGTGAGTGCATTTGATGTCCCTACTGGTGCGAATTCAATGCGAGACTTGCAGGAGAATATGTCATGAAAAAGTGGTGGTATGTGACGGCAGCAATTTCTCTAGTGTCGTTTTCGATTTCCGTACGGGCTCAAGGACAGACGCGAAAGGACATCAAGAGCGAAAGCGCACAAGTTCTGAGCGCGATAGACATCAAATCCCAGCCGGTGAAAGCAGCAACGGACGATCCGAACTACTCCATCGCTACCGAGGACGTCCTCACCATCGACGTGTGGAAAGAGCCAGAGATTTCCCGGACTGTGCCGGTGCGAAGAGATGGAAAGATTTCTCTCCCATTGCTAAACGACTTGCAGGCCGCAGGTTTAACACCCACACAGCTAGGCGCCGAAATCGTAGAGAGGCTACGCGCGACAATCGTGCATCCACAAGTAACTGTGATCGTGGCACAGATGAGCAGCCTGCGGATTTATATCCTGGGTCAAGTAACTCGCGGAGGGGCTTATCCGCTAGTGCCAGACATGACTGTGATGCAGGCCCTTTCGGTTGCGGGCGGCTTTACACCCTACGCCAATGTGAAAAAGATCCACGTCATTCGCACCGAAAATGGCACGGACAAAATGTTTCCTCTCAACTACAAAGAAGTGAGTAGCGGGCGCAAGACAGAACAAAATATTCATCTTAAGCCTGGCGATACGATTGTCGTGCCGTAGGTAAGAATATGGCCAAGCTGATTCGCATTCACAGTTCGGTAATTCTTGCGGTGTTTCTAAGTGCGCCCGTCGTCATGGCGCAGGAGACCGATCCGGCCAAGAACGATCCGCGTGAACAACCGCTCGCACCTCTTCCAGCGCCTTTGCCGGCGGGAAAAACAAGCGTGCTGGCTTTGAACTCTCCGCTATGGGCTGGTGAGGAAATCCAGTCCGTGGGCAACGATCGGCCTGTTAAGCAGTGTGCAGGCGCCAACCCTGGGTCCGGTTGTGAGCGCTCGCAATTTCCTTGTGCCAAGCTTCAGCGCGACGTCTCAGCTGGCCATGAGTTCTTCCGGGGCAGGTTTTGCGCAGCCGACAGATTTCAACTATCTGCTGGGCAGCCTGGATTTGAGCCATGCGTCAAACCGCTCTGAGCTGCTGGTTCACTATACCGGCGGCGGAATGTTCTCGTCGTATTTAAACTCGGCCATTCAAGACCTGGAATTCTCTTACACTTACAAATGGCAGCGCTGGTCTCTACTTCTGGGCGAGGACGTCAGCTTTCTTTCGGAATCACCTTTCGGATTTGGAGGCGTTGGAGGTCTGGAATTCCTCGAGCGGCAATTCTGCGTTCGGTCCTGGCGGCTTCCTGAACGGGATTCTGGGTCCTAACCAGACAATTCCAACGATTATGGTTCCCCGATTGAGCAATACGCTCGTCTCGCAGACAGAATACAAAGTCAGCCCGCGTGCATCTTGGACCGCTGCTGGATCGTACGGAACGCTGAATTTTTTTGGTGTGAATTTTATCAACAGCACGGACGCTTTATTTCAGACAGGTTACAACTATTCCTTGAGTCCGCAGAGCACCATTGCGGCGATTTACACCTTCGACGACTTCCGGTATCCCGAGTTCCCCCAGACGATCGAGTACCACGTGATGAAGCTTGGGTATTCGCGGTATGTGACCGGGAGACTAAGTTTCCAACTCGCCGCAGGCCCGAGCGTGGTCATGTTGCGAGGCGTTTTCACGGGCTACGCGAACAACCTTTCCTGGGCCCTGACTAGCGCATTGAACTATAAGTGGGATCGCACGACGCTTTTACTTAGCTACGATCACCTCGTGACGGGCGGGAGCGGCGTGCTGGTCGGTGCGCAGACGGGACAAGTACAGGCGACGTTAGAGCGAAAACTCAGTTCGAGGTGGCAACTTTCGGCCTCGCTGGGTTACGCAATGAATGGAAGCCTGATCCCAAATACCACCAGTTCGGAAATCCAGCGATACAACTCCTGGTATGCGGCAGTGCGATTCAATCATCAGATGCGGCCCGCGACCAACTTTTTTCTGAGTTATGGTGCAGGGCTGCAGGCCACGAATGCCGCGGGTTGCACTACGCCGACTTGTGCAACCAACTTCATCAGTCACCAGATTTCCGTAGGATTCAATTTTGGCATGCGACCGATCATGATGCGATAACGGGAGCGAGAAGAATGAGAAGAAGTGTAAGCGCTCGCAGACGAACGAGCGGAACTGATGAGCGACGTCTTGGCTTGCGGCGGTTCTGAACTGTTTATCGAAATGATTGATTCTGCAGAAACAAAAGCCCTGTTTCATAGGCAAATAACAAGATGTTCATAGAGAGGCTGCCGATGTCTAATAAAGTAGAGGAGGGAGTTCCGCGCGGCTGGGAAGAGTATCTGGCCATTGTAGTGCGCCGACGTTGGTGGATATTGCTTCCACTGTTTCTGTGCTGGATAGCGGTATGGGGCGTGAGCTGGACTTTGCCGACCACTTACACTTCTGATGCGCTGATCTCCGCGGAACAGCAGAAGGTGTCGGACCTCTACGTGATGGAGAACGTGAATGTGAACCTGCAAAACCGTTTGCAAAGCACTACGCAAAAGGTTTTGAGCTATGCCAGCCTGCAGGGAATCATTGACCGCTTTAAGCTTTATGCAACGACTCCTCGAATGAGCGGTTTTTTCAAGCCCAAGGATCCAGTCGATCAAATGCGGAGCGACATCAAGATTGAGCTGGTGGGGGCGCCAGGATACCGAGGAGAGTTCTTCTCCTTCAAGATTCACTATTCCGCCGATACACCACAGCTCGCACAGCAGGTAAACACCGAGCTGACGTCTTTGTTCATCAACGAAAATGTGAGGGCTCAGCGGCAGCTTTCTGAGAATACCACGGCCTTTTTGGACGGCGAACTTGCAGACGCGCGGACCAAGATGGAAGAACAGGAAGCCGAAGTCTCAGCTTTCAAGGCTAAACATGTTGGAAACCTTCCCGGCCAGTTGCAGAGCAACGTACAAATTCTAGCCGGCCTGCAGGCAGCCTTGGCGAGCACCCAACACGCCCTGGATAGTTCGAAGCAACAGAAAATCTATCTGGAATCACTGCTGCAGCAATATCAATCGGCCCAGGCGAGTATGGGCGGAGACTCAAACGCCATATCAACGCAAGCCTTAGATAAGGAGTTGCAAGATTTGCGCCTTCAACTCCAGAATCTGCGCACTCGTTATCATGATGGCCATCCAGACATCGTCGCGCTTGAGGATGAGATCGCCAAGACGGAGGCTCTGAGGAAACAAAACGAAGTGGAAATCGCTTCCAATCAGCAGACCGGCAAGTCAGCAAACGCAGTTGACTTCTCCGCGGCAGAAGGAGTGCAGCGCGGCGCGCCCACGGCAGTCATGCAGCTACAGAGCCAGCTCAAGGCCAATCAGCTGGAAATTCAGAACGAGCAACAGCACGCGAAGGATCTTGAGACGCAAACTACCGTGTACCAGGGCCGGCTGAATCTGACGCCAGAAACAGAGCAAGAGCTGACCGTCGTCTCGCGCGGGTATGACGAAGCCAAATTCAATTACAACTCGCTTCTTCAGAAGCAAACACAGTCGCAACTCGCCACGAGCCTGGGACAGCAGCAACAGGGTCAGCAGTTTCATATCATCGATCCGCCAAAGTTGCCGGACAAACCGTCAGCTCCAAATCGTTTCCTGATCAGTCTTTTCGGCTTGGGTCTCGGAACGCTTGTCGGCTTGGGTCTTGCTACTTTCCTTGAATTAACCGACGTCCGGTTCCGGCAGGAGAAAGATCTGGAAGGAATTCTTCCCGCGCGCATGCTGGTCGGTATACCGCGCTTGAGCACCCCCCAAGAAGACCGTTCTCGTGCTATCGCACGCTACCTGGAATATGGCGCAGTGTCGGTGATGGTTTTATTGATTTTCACCGGCAACCTTTATACGTACTACAACGGATGAGTGACAGTGGTGAGTAAGAGTTAGGACATGATACGAAATCCTTTCCAGGTGGATACACGCGCAGCCCGCTCGCCAGCATGAGCTGCGCTATGCCTTGCCGGAAAGGCAATTCAGAATCAGGAATGGAAAACAATGAGCCAGTTATTTGAAGGATTTAGCAGAGCACGAATTCAACCGAGCCAGCCGGTTACTGTCCCGCTAGACATGGCTCCGGCTCAAATGGTTCCACCTGAGCCTGCCGAAACCGCGGAAGTGCCGAGCGATGCGTTGCCGGGAGGGGGCGGGCTCGGAGGAGCAGTTGACGTTAAGAAGGTGCTCGATAGTGAAAAGTCTCGGTCGGTGATGGTGCAACCTCCGACGACATCGCGTCTAGTCGCGTGGACAGACCCCAATAGTCTTGGCGCTGAAAAATTTCGAGCTCTTTCCGTCCGGCTGGACGCCATTCGCAGACATGAGGAACTAAAATCCGTGCAAGTGACCAGCAGCGTAATCAACGAGGGCAAATCGTTTGTGGCTGCGAATCTGGCCGTGACGTTGGCCAAGTACTCCGGATTTAAGACCCTGCTGATTGAAGGAGATTTGCACAGACCAACGCTGGCATCGATGTTCGGGCTAAAAGATTTGCAGGGACTGAGCGACTGGTGGAGCGGCCGAAACAAGGACCTTGCGCGCTACATGCTTCGATTCACTGGCACAGGGCTGTGGTTTCTTCCAGCAGGAAAGCCCTGCGACCGGCCTTCGGAAATCCTGCGTTCGGCGCAGCTTGCGGAAGCGTTTTCACAATTGACAAGCCAGTTCGATTGGATCGTCATAGATTCCACTCCGATGTTACCGGTGATCGATGCCAACCTGTGGTCGAGACTGGTGGACGGGACCCTGCTGGTCGTACGGGAGGGCGTCGCGCCGCTCAAGGCTTTGAAGAAAGGGTTGCAGTCCCTGGACCACCCGAAGTTGATCGGTGTGGTAGTCAATGAGGCGTCTGACTTCGATCAAATCGACTACGAGGGGCAATATTATGGTGCTCGAAAGTACGGAGACAACGGCTCCGGAAAACGAACATAAGCAAAACATGATGGTAAGAAGGATCATTCCTTCAACCCGTCGATCTACTTCGTGGCAAGTCGATATGCTCGTGCATCGTAAACATTCCAATGAGGTTCTCAAACGTTACGTCCGCAATTTCTCAAAATAAATCTGTTTGGAATTCGTTTTGGCCTATTTGATTGGACCAAACTCGATGGCGTACTCGATATTCCCATTGTTTAAGTATCTCGTGTGGTTTGCAGTGTGGTGTGGTGTGCTCCCTCTGGACCCGAAGATCTCCCTAGCAATAAAAAGTCAGGGCAACGGCAGGTCTCTCGTTAGCAACCAGGCTTGGGAGAAAAATCCATCCGCGGAAATGTTGGGGACGGTTACATGGCTAGCGGCTTTATCGCTGGGAACATTGGTAGTGATCATGTATGCGTCCGTACTCAGTTCGCTTGCGCGCCAATGGTGGAATGATCCAAATTATGGGCACGGATTCTTCGTTCCAGTTTTTGCGGGCTATATTCTGTGGAGTGAGCGCGCTCGGTGGCGCGCGCTGCCAAGCCGCCCGAATAATTTCGGGTTGGCAATCATGGTATTCGCGATCGGGCTACGGGTTCTCGGGATGCTCGGCGCTGAGCTGTTCATGGCCCGGCTGTCCTTGCTGATCCTGATCTCCGGAATGGTGATGTTCTTGGCCGGGAGCGAGGCGCTGCGTTCGATTTCGTTTCCGATCGGATACCTGCTGTTTATGATCCCCTTGCCGGCAATCGTTTATTACCAATTGACGCTTCCTCTTCAGTTGTGGGCATCTCGCTTGGCTGCGACCGGTCTGGTCGCGCTCGGGATTCATACCGTCCGACAAGGGAATCTACTTTTTTTACCGAACTGCACGCTCAATGTAGTGGAAGCATGTAGCGGAATTCGCTCTTTGCTGTCCCTGCTGGCCGCAGTCTGTCGCTTACGGGTACTTGGCTGAGGCGAGCACCACGAAACGCGTGGTGCTGGCGGCGGCTAGCATTCCAATTGCGATCGCGGCCAACGGGCTCCGTCTGGTCGCGACGGGTGTGTTGAGTTACTTCTTCGGACCGAGCGTGGATTCCGGAGTCGTCCATGTGGCGCTTGGCCTGTGTTCCTTCACGCTGGCTTTTCTTTCGATCATTCTCATCCATAAAGTTCTTGGGTTGCCTTCGCGGCAGCAGAATCTCGCAACGGTCCGTCCATGACGTACCTCCGAGCCTCCTTGGCCGCGCTGGTTCTTGTGGGAGGAATTATCGCGACGCACAGCTTCAGCCCGAAGGTCGCAGCTGCGCCGCATTGGCCGTTGAGCGAATTTCCGTCTGATATTGGCGTGTCACACAGCGAGGATCGCCCATTCGAGACGCAGGTCGTGCGCGCCGTCGGTGCGGATGACTATATCAACCGGGTGTATCTTGGCGGCACGCTGCCAATTGAGCTTTATGTCGGCTATTACAAAGACCAACGTTCCGGCGACAGAATTCACTCTCCCAAAAATTGCCTTCCAGGTTCCGGGTGGGAGCCGATTCATTCAAGTCGTGTCCAGATCGGTTTAGACAGTGGAGTTCCTGTTCTTGTGAACGGATATCTAGTGGCACAGGGAACGAGGCGAAATATGGTCCTCTATTGGTATCAGTCGCATGGACGCATCGTTGCCAGCGAATACCTGGCTAGGTTCTTACTCATTGCCGACGGATTGAAGAACCGACCAACCGACGGGGCAATGGTTCGCATCTGGACAACTGCCGCTGATGGAGAGGCAAACGCTCAAGCGCGGGCAACGGATTTCGCACGCCGCGTCTATCCACAGGTCGAGGAATTCCTTCCAGATTGACAGTTTGCCGGGCCAAACAAATCTGTGAATCGACATTTCTTCCCAAGTAACCGTTAGGAAAGATTTTTCTCCAGAGGAAGCACCGCTCAGCCACGTCCCGAGACTGGGCGGAAAGTAAAGTTTAGTTCCAGTTCCAAGTCATTGCAGATAGATACAAGGATGGTACGCCCATGAGAAACATAACCCTGCTGCTTACTCAAGTTCTCAATTGGACTGCATCAAGGCGGAAATCAATGTTGCGTCCCCAGAAATGGATTCTTGGCCTTTCTCTTGCCGCAGCTCTTTTAGGTTGGGGCTGCCCGAAACAGGATCCACTCCAAGCCTTTAATCCGCCGGCGACTCCGATTGATCCAGGGCCAGCCCCTGTTCCGGAGCCGGTCACAGCGCTGCTATTCGGGACAGCCCTGTTGATCGGTGGAGCGATTGTCCGGCGGCGCCGCAATAACGGACGCAAATAAATTGGTCTCGTTGGTTTGGTACAGAAGCATGGTCTCACGATCATCCCACATCACCTGGAGCGGCCCTTGATCCGTCTGTTGAATGCTTACATTCCGACACGAACGCTACTGCTCGGAATTTCAGAAGCCTGCTTGATCACTCTCGCGCTTTTGGCATCCGCACTGGCGCGGCTGGGCGCCGGCGAAGCTAGGTTCATGCTTACCTATCAGTACGGCACGATAAAAATTCTGTTCGTGGCTGTGGCTTTTCTGATGTGCATGTATTATTTCGACCTTTATGATTCCGCGATTGTAAGTAATCGGCGCGAGGCGCTTGTTCGCCTAATCCAGGTGTTGGGCGTCGCCTATATCGCTCTGGGTCTTCTCTACTATCTATACCCGCCGATGAAATTGGGGCGCGGCATTTTCCACATCGGTTTCCTGCTCGTCGGGCTTTTGCTGTTGTTGTGGCGGAGGCTGTTCTCGCTCATCAATAGCAGGCCCGGGCTTGCCGAGCGTGTGCTCATTTTGGGCCAGGGTTCGCTGGCGGAATCCCTCGTGCGTGAAATCGAAATGCGACCAGAGCTGGGCATTCGCGTCGCGGGCCGCGCGGAAATGCGTGCAAACGGGCACCATTTTGGGGATCGAGAGATCGGTGAAATGCCCATTACCCTCGCGCAGGCCAGCTTCAGCAGGGAATTGGCAGCCGGTCGTCCGGTCCGCGGCATCGACCGCATCGTCGTAGCCTTGGAAGAACGCCGCGGGCAGCTGCCGGTTGACCTATTGCTGTCGCTGAAGAATCGTGGCGTGCAAGTGCAAGATGGAAATGATGTCTACGAGTCCATCACCGGAAAAGTTCCAATCGAGTCCATCCGATTGAGCTGGCTGCTATTCTCACCAGGCTCTCATGCCTCGCGTCTTTTTCTGATTTACAAGCGGTTCGCGTCTGTGGTGATTTCAATCGTCGGGTTGCTACTCAGCCTGCCGTTTCTTCCGTTAATCATTTTAGCGATCAAGCTTGGCTCGCCGGGGCCGGTTTTATATTCGCAGAATCGCGTGGGCCGCGATAATCGAGTCTTTCCTTGCTACAAGTTTCGCACGATGCGCTCTGATGCCGAGGCGGAAACCGGGCCGACCTGGGCGGAGGACCACGATCCTCGAGTCACACAGGTCGGCAGATTCCTGCGCAAGACGCGAATCGATGAGATTCCGCAGTTATTGAATGTGCTCAGAGGCGACATGAGTCTTATCGGCCCGCGTCCCGAGCGGCCTGAGTTTGTCGCGGCGCTCAACGAGAAGATTCCTTACTACCACTTGAGGCACTCCGTTCGTCCGGGGATAACCGGGTGGGCTCAGATTCTCTATAAGTACGGAAGCTCCGTCGAGGACGCCAAAGAAAAACTCCGCTACGACCTCTATTACATCAAGAACTCGTCGGCGGGGCTGGACCTGGTGATTATCCTAAATACCATCAAGATCGTGCTTTTGGGGCGAGGTGCCAAATGACGCCCGAGCTCCCTTTGCCGCAATTCTCGTTCTTGGTTTGCTTCAAACAGAAATCATGAGCCTTGCGATGGAATCGGCAAGCCTGAACAGGCTGACCGCAGCAGTTGCTTGACCATGGGATTCGCACTCACAATTGTCTACATCGTTGTTACGATCCTCTCACCGGAGCAACTTGGAAAAGAGTGGGCTAGCTATCACGCTATGGCGTACCTGGCCGGGGTTACTGCGTTAGCGTCTTTGCCCAGCATGTCGACGTACAGCTATTGGAAAACGTCAGTTCAGACATATCTGCTGGTCGCCTTCATTGCGGCCATTGCACTTTCGCAGTTGGCTCACGGATGGCTCGGTGGGGTCATCGAAGGTTGGCGCATATTCCTGCCGAGCGCCGCAGTATTTTTCTTCATTGTCGTAAATGTGACGACAATTCGAAGGTTGAAAATAGTGACATTAGCCGCGGTGTCCTCCTGCTCGGTTGTTGCCGTCGAGGCGTTATGCGGATATTACGCGGGCTATCGCGGGGAAATGTTTATCTTTCACAATAACATTTACTCTCCGCAGGACGAGGTGATTGGAGAGTTGATCCGCGTTCGCGGGGCTGGATTCTTGAGCGATCCGAACGATCTTGCCCAAATTCTTCTACTCGCGCTTCCGCTCGCCTTCCTCGCCTGGAGGCGCGGACGCACGATGGCCAACTTCTTTGTGGTGCTTGTTCCCGTCACATTGCTCCTGTGGGCCACTTATCTGACGCATTCCCGCGGTGGGTTGATCGCGCTGGCGGCTGTCGCTCTCATGGCAGCCCGAAGAAAGCTGGGAACAACCGCCAGCATGGTTCTTGCCAGCGTATTCATCTTTGGCCTCTTAGCGCTTGATTTCACGGGGGGCCGGGGAATTTCAGCGGCCGACGGCGCCGACCGGCTCGAAGCTTGGGCCAACGGACTGGAAATGTTCAAGAGTTCCCCGATATTCGGAATCGGATTCAATGGCTTCACGGACCTGTATGAGATCACCGCGCACAATTCTTTCGTCCTTTGCCTTGCTGAGCTTGGGATATTGGGAAGCACGCTGTGGATGGCATTGCTCGTCACGACGACAATGAACCTGAATCGCATCATCAGGCCACATGAGAAAACGCATCCGAAACGATTCTTAGGCCTTCAGCGCCTCTTCGAAGCGAGCTATATCAGCTTCGCCGGCGCGCCTGACGGAGACTTCACAACTTCTAGAGGAACTATCGTGTTGCACGACTCCCTCACCAGCGGAGTGTTGCCCACGTTGGCCATCGCCGATGCAAAAGGGACCGGGACAACGCTTGAACTCCCCCACCCCCAGAATCTGCCCCGTCACTGGCCTATCGTTATGCGCCTGGCATTGGTGTCGTTCATGACCACTGCATGGTTCCTATCCCGCAGCTACACCGCCACCATGTACTTAGTTTTGGGACTCGCAACCGCTACGATCGCACTTCAACGCGGTTCCGACAAATCCTATGATCGCGGCCGCTGGGTTATCTCGACACTTATTCTTGAAGCGCTGATCATTATTTTGATCTACGGCCTGGTCCGCCTTCGACACTGAAAGTTGCAAATCTATATTGAGAGCTCTCCGAGGCCGCCGTGACGCAGATTTTACTGCCGGTCAACCCATCGATCCGCTTACAACCAAGCTAAGACACCCTCCTCCCGGACGTAGCGCAGTTCTGGTGCGGTAGCACGCTGCCATCACACAGAGAATGAAATGAGCGGGATACAAGTTCTAGCGTACGCCTTCTGGTGTGCGGCATTCCTTTTGCTGTACACCTACTTCGGTTATCCGTGGTGGATCTATTTGCGTAGCCGCTTGCATCCGCGGCCGCTGCGGCAAGGGCCCGCACTTCCCAAGGTAAGCATCATCCTGGCCGTCCATAACGGCGCGGCTCTGGTGCGACAGAAACTCGGCAACCTTCTGTCATTGGACTATCCTCGCGATCGAATGGAAATCGTGATTGTATCCGACGGGTCCACGGATGGGACGGACGATATTCTGAAGAGATTCCAAGACCCGCGTGTAAAGTGCATCCCATGCTCGCAACATCTTGGTAAGGCCGTCGCTCTGAACATAGGAATGCACAATGCCAGTGGCGAGATCCTGCTATTCAACGACATTCGCCCCTTCCTGGAAACCAATGCTCTGCGCCTATTGGTAAGCAACTTTGCCGACCCCCAAGTCGGATGTGTTGCCGGTGAATTGGTGCTGCGCGATGACGGCCATGACGCTGGTGCCAAAGCCATTGGAGGCCTCTATTGGCGATACGAGCAATGGATTCGGAATTGCGAGGCAAGGGTAGATTCGCCACTGGGTGTATACGGCGGGTTTTACGCAGTACGCCGCGAACTGGCCACGCAACTTCCTGAAGGAACTATTCTGGACGACATGCTACAACCACTTAGTGTCATCCGCCAGGGCTACCGATCCGTTTTGGACGTGCGTGCGCGGGTCCATGACATCTGGCCCAGGAGTTTGAGCGGAGAATTTCATCGCAAGGTCCGAACGCTTGCGGGTAACTTCCAACTCCTGCAACTAGCGCCCTGGTTGTTGTTGCGTCAGAACCGACTGAGATTCGAGTTGATCTCCCACAAGCTATTGCGCCTGCTCGCGCCGGTTCTGCTACTGATCCTGCTGATCAGCAGCACACTGTTGGCAAAGCGTTCATTCCTATACGCAGGGGTGCTGAGTGCGCAGCTTGGTCTCTATGTCCTTGCCGCTCTAGGCTCCGCGCGTGGCATTCCGCTCCTGACGCGGGTAGCCGCACCGGCCAGCGCCTTCTGCATGATGAATGCCGCCGTGGTCGTGGGATTCTACAAATTTCTGTTCACACGCGGCCCACTCTGGAAAATCTGGACCTCGGCGGCGCCTGTCTTGGCAGCAGCCGATGACCAACAGCGCACGAATTCGAACCCAGCGATAGTTAACATGCAATTGCACGATCAAATGCGAGACCGGGGATGACGCGATGAGATTGAAAGTGACGGTAGTTACCTCTGATTTTCCCATCCCGGTCGAACCGTACCGCGGTCACTCGGAGTATCAGATTGTTTTGGCGCTCTCAAAAATCGCCGATGTAAACGTCCTTTGTCCTTTCCCGCGCTACCCTAAATGGTTTCAACCGAGTTACGACTATCGTCGGCCCGATTTGTCCTATTCTCCCCCCGGTTTGGCTACACGGTACTTCGAATATCCGGCTTTACCTGGCTTGACAAGATGCATAAATGGCTTGGTTTGTGCAAAGTACCTTGAAGCATACTTCCGTGACTCCCCGCCAGATGTAGCGTGCAACTTCTGGTTATATCCTGAGGGCTATGCCACCGTTACAGTAGCGCGCAAGCTTGGCATTCCTTCAATCGTCGGTTCCATTGGCTCAGACTTGAATCGTATTCCTGACCCGGCTTCCAGATGGTTGACGCAGCTTGCCATGAAGCGGGCAACATTCGTTGTAACCAAAAGTGAGCACCTCCGCCACCGAGCCATTCAGATGGGGATCGACGCCCGAAAAGTTCGGACGGTCCGGAATGGCTGCAATCCAAGCGTGTTTCACTTGGCTGATCGCAGCGCAGCGCGCGCGCAGCTAGGAGTAAACGACAAGGCGGAATTGGTGTTGTTCGTCGGGCGTTTGGATAGCAAGAAGGGCATCGGAGAATTGCTCGAGGCCTTTGCTTCGCTCGCGAGCCGCCGCCCGAATCTGCGTCTGGCGTATGTCGGCGATGGGTCGGGCGGCGAGCACCTGCGGAGCAAAGCCAAGCACCTCTCGCTCCAAGATCGAGTCCTTCTACTCGGCGCCTGTCCTTCGCAGAAAGTCGCCCAGTGGCTAGCGGCTGCCAACGTGCTCGCTCTGCCCAGCTATACCGAGGGATACCCGAACGTCGTCATCGAGGCACTTAGTTGCGGACGCCCAGTGATTGCGACCAACGTCGGTGGAATCCCTGAACTGGTGCATGAAAAGTCCGGCATTTTAATTGCTCCGCGAGATTCGCACGCCCTTGCCGAAGCGATTGAAACCGCGATGGGGCGGAATTGGGATGAACGCTCCATTTCGGACGAATTTCACAGGGGTTGGGATGAAGCTGCCGACGAACTGCTCCGTATCTGCGAGCTAGCAGTACAGCAACAAAGAGAGAAATGTCAGGTGCTGGCCAAGGCTCCGGCTTTGATGAGCCAGTGAGTTCTTGCACTTCAAACTAATCCCGCTACCGTGAAATTAATTTACAATTCGCAAATTTGGGGCCCTTCCTATCTCAGGCATCGCCTGCGTCAGATTACGCAGCGCACCCTGCCACCGCTTGAGCGGATATGGGTGACGATCGCAGACCATTACGAACCTAGGTGGCGTTGCACTGATTTGAGCACTGCGCAATCGCGCGTGGCTTTCTGGCGGTCTTCATGGCCCACGATTGCGAGGCGATGTAAGCCCGACTCCATTGGCAACGCGCCTCGATATACGTTCTTCTTCCCGGAAGAAGAATATCATCCGACATTGATTGAGCCTTTGGCAGAAATGGTTCGTGAAGGGATAGCAGACGTAGAGGTTCATCTTCATCACGATGGCGAAGGGCGCCAGAATTTTGTCGATCGCATAACCAGCTTTTGCCAGGTATTGAATGGCGAGCATGGTCTGCTGCGCGAGCGCGATGGGAAGCTGGCGTTCGGCTTCATCCACGGGAACTGGGCCCTTGATAATTCGCGGCCGGATGGCCGGTGGTGCGGTCTTAACGATGAAATCCTTCTCCTGCGAGACCTTGGTTGTTATGCCGATTTCACGATGCCGTCCGGCGATTCGCCAACGCAATCTTGTTTAGTCAACACGATCTACTACTGCAATGATGATCCCAATCGCCCAAAATCGTATGACGAGGGCGTGCCTGTTACTCCCGGCAGTGAAGTCAAAGGCGATCTGCTTATCATCCCCGGGCCCCTCGGAATGCGCTGGAAAGACCGCTGGCTCCCCCGGCTCGAAACAGGGGAACTTTGCCGTGGCAATGTAGCGACGCCGTATCGCGTAAGCCGGTGGGTGGACTTAGCCCCGCGCATCGGAGCCGATACTTTCATAAAGTTGTATACGCACGGCGCTCAAGAACGGAATTCCTCTGTCTTATTACGCGGGGAACTAGAATCAGCATTTAACTTGTTGGTGGCAGAAGCGAGCCGGCGTAAGTGCTCCATTCATTACGCCTCTGCCTGGCAGATGTATCTCGCCATTGACGCTGTCCGGCAACGTCGCGATCCCGTGGCCGCAACGCACAGCGGTCAAATCGAGGCAACAGTTGCCGTTGGTTCTCACACCCGATGAAGCCGCGAATCTGGACTGAGGAAGTGGGTTCGGCAACTCCAAGACATGGTCTATCGGGTGGAGGTAGTTGGTGCCGGCGGCCGAACTTCTGCAACGGTAGATTGCGGTGCTCCGAAGTCGATCGCATGTGGTCACAGTGAGAAAATCAATGATGCCACTTATAGCATCGGATGCATCAGAGACTGCAAACACAGAGTTGGGGGGGACTATCAAGGATTTTGTCGTAGGTGCTGCCCTGGGTCCGGACTACAACACAAACTTCGATCACCTGCTCACCGCCTTCTCGAATCTTCGCAAGACTGGACGGCCTGCTAAACTGGTTATATTTGCCATACCAGGTGTTCGACAGACTGGCTGGCAAGACTGCAATCGAAGATCTACGTCCTGACGTTCAGTGGGCGCCTGACGAGTTGAGTGCGCGTGACTTGCTTCAAGAATGCGACGTGCTTGTTTCGCTCCAGGATGGAGTACCGCTTTTAGTGCTGCGGGCCATGGCTTCGGGCATTCCAATCATTACGACGGCTGTCCGCGTTCCAGAGGCCCTTCGGAATCAGCGAACGGCAAGATTCATTCGCCAGGGTGATCAAAACAGTCTACGAGACGCGTTGCTGAAGTTGGCTGTGCGGCCAAAGCAAAAGTCCACTCTCAGCTCTCTCCCCGAGGAGGGCAACGCAAAATACTACAGCGATACCTATTTGTGGCGTGAAAATGGACCCCTCAGTGCCAGCGGACGCGAGCCGAAAGGGCATGCACTGATTAAGAAAGTGTTATTTAGCGCCGTTCCCAGCCGACAACTACTGGAGCATGGAAATCGGGACCGAGCCCAGATCGCCTTGACCATCGATGACGGACCAGATCTAGTCTACACGCCGCGGATGCTGGACATTTTTCGGGACTACGGGGTGAAGGCCACGTTTTTTGTCGTTGGGGGAGCCGCAGAGCAATACCCGGAGATCGTGGTGCGAATGAAAAAAGAAGGGCACGACGTTGGCAGCCATTCCTATAGCCACCCGTACTTCCATCGGCTTTCTTGGAAAGGTGCAATGCGGGAAATCCAGATGACTCGATGGGTCCTGAATCGTATCTTGGGTGAAGAGTGCACGCTATTCCGTCCGCCGCACGGCAATCTGTCATTGCGCAGCCTCCTCCCGGCTTGGGCGGCAGGCCAGCAAGTAGTGATGTGGAACGTCGACCTGAAGGACTATCGTGCTTCAGCGGGAGAAGTGGAAGCGCAATTGGATCGAGCCTCTTTCTCCTCGGGAGACGTCGTTCTCTACCACGGCATCAATGACGCTGCGCTCAAAGCCCTCCCGCGATTGATCAAATCGGCACTCGATAAGGGCCGGGCAGCCGTCACCATATCCGAGCTCAATCGACAGTAGGCCTTTCGTGCGCAGCAATTCCTAAAATGTCCCGATTGTGCCTCAGGCAAAAGCATTTTCTTGCCCCCCCTGGTTTCTGACCAGCCGCATTCGCTGATGGCGGAATGTGAAGCGATGCCGTTAAGACTCATGAATAGGTCTCCCATGTTGAAAACCGTTACTCGGGCGCCGCTGCTCTTCCGTTTGGCCAAAACCATGACCCGCTGGAGGATCCGCGGTGGTAACCGCCTGGTGCGAATCGTTGAACAATTGGGAATGCTCAATGTGGTTGCCCAATATCAATTGGGTCGTGGGGTGCGTTTCAATGTGCCTCTCTTTCGCGCCGACACCTGCTGGGACCTACGAGACATTAAAGACTATGAACGACGATTGATCCATTCGTTCTGCCGCTTGCTGAAGCCCTTGTTTGCTGTCGTCCTTTTCGACTGCGGTGCGGATATCGGAACATTTTCCGCGCTAGTCTGCTCGCAAACATCTCGCGTCGCTCGGGTCATTGCCTTCGAGCCCAACCCCGACGTAGCGAGGTTTATGAGGCGCAATTTGTCCCAGCTGCAGATTCCCTCGAACGCGATCACTAAAGCAGTCGGAAGTTTCAAGGGAACTGGCCGGCTGGAAGTTCCTGGCTACGACAACTCAGATCACGCTCGTTTTCTTGTTCCCGGCGACGGCCCGCTCGAAGTAGTCACCATAGACAGCTTCGGCGTGCGAGGCGGAGACGTGGCAATTAAGATTGACGTGGAAGGCGGCGAACTGGAAGTTCTCCAGGGAGCTGCGGAAACCATCTCAGCAGCTCGAAAGTGCGTGGTAACGTTAGAGGCCAATCCTCGAGTCGCCTCGCGCACTGAGCGCGACCCCGTAGAATGTTTAAGATTCCTTCAGTCCTTGAGACAATTTAATTTTGTCGTTGCCGAGACGGCAGAATCTCCCTTGACCTCGTCTCCGCTCATCAAGGATGGCCAAAAGGCCACCCACAATGTAATCGGATGGACGCAGTGAACCAGCTAGTTAAGACGTGAAACACCCGCACAAAGGCGCAAGACCGCTCACTCCTGTGCCCCGAAAGCCTGTAGGAAATTTGACCGCCCTGACCAACCCCGAATTCGATTTGACGCACTCGACCATTCCCTCGCCGACTCCTGTCCTCAGTAATGCCAGGGTAATCGGGCGCAATTTCATCTTCATGGGTTTGGAAGTGGTGATCACGCTCGTTTGCACGTTGCTAACGACCGTCGTCATCGCGCGGGTCATTGGGCCGACGCGGCTTGGCTATTTCAACCTAATATTTTGGCTGACCTCTATCACGTGCTCGGTCGGTTCGCTGGGCATACCGCTCACGACCTTCAAGTACATGGGTGAATTCCTCGGCGGCGGCCGAAAGGAGCTTGCACGGGCCGTATTCTTTTACAACCTTTGGGCTCAGACGGGGATTGCAGGGATTTTGACGGCCATCAGCATGGTCGCCGTCTTGACCTTTGTTAACCCGGAATATCGTCTCTGCTCGGCCTTGCTGGTGTTGAGCATGGTGCCGAACATGATTACCTTCGTGCCCTCGCAAGCGAACTCCGCGGCCGAGGATGCCGCACTCAATACGCGTGGCGCTTTGGTTGGAGCTGTCGTCTATGTGATCGCCGTGGCTGTAAGTCTCTATCTCGGATGGAATCTGGTCGGCATTGCCGCAGGCGTCTTGTTCTATCGTACAGCGGAGTTGGCGGTGAAAATTGTTCCCGTGCTCAACTCCATGAAAACTGTCCCTCGCATCCCCCTGCCGGCGGACCTTCGCAAGCGTATGTTTACATTTTCCGGTCTAAGCACCGGTCTGATGATTTTGCAGATCGTGATTTGGGACCGGTCCGATATCATTTTCTTGAAACTGCTGCAGCCCGACATTCGCCAGTTGGCTTTCTTCTCCGTTTGCTTTAGCGTGGCGGACCGCCTCATGCGCGTACCCCAGACATTTGCCAACGCGCTCTCGGCCACGCAGATGGCCGAATACGGTCGCGATAAAAACCGCCTCTTTAAAATGACCTCGCAGGCCTCGACGTATGTCCTTATGGGAGCACTTCCGATTTTGATCGGACTTGCCTGTATCGGCGGTCCTTTTGTACGGGTAATGTATGGGCCGCAATATCTGCAGGCGATACCGGTTTTTATTGTCGTCGCGCTTCTCAGCATTCCAAGGGCAGTGCTGACGCCCGCCCAGAGTCTGTTGTATTCCGCGGAGGATCTGGGTTTTATCCTGAAATGGGGCTGTGCAGCCGCGGCGATCAACGTGCTTCTTGACGTCGCGCTGATTCCAAGTCACGGCGCGATCGGTGCGGCTTGGGCAAATGGTATAGCCCAAACGATCGCTGCAGTCTCCATCTGGGGACGCGTGCTTGTTCGTTATCCCGTGCGAATCGATACCCCCGCTGTCCTCAGGCTGGCTGCCGCGACGCTTACGATGGCCATCGTTGTACTCGGGATTGTGGCGACGCCGCTCAGCGCGCTCATGAAGTTGAGCATTGCCGTGCCCGCAGGTGCTGTGGTTTTCCTGATTGCCAGTCGGCTGTTCATGGTGCTGCAGAAGGAAGATCGCCGACGCCTGCTGGTGCTTTCTGCTTTGCTGCCAAGGCCGGTAGGTTCCTCGTTTACGCGCTTAGTCGATTTCCTGGTTCCTCAAACGGCGGTTGCAGAAATCTCAAGATGAACTCCAACGGGCCTCACTCCAATGAGTAGTATCACGAAAAAAGCCAATTCCAGGTCTCCAGTGCCAAGCGCGCGAACTGCGCAAGGTTCTGCGCTGAGAATCGCGCACGTGGTTGACAGCATGGAAATGGGCGGAGCGGAAAAGCTAACCGCCACGCTGTGCCGGCTGCAACGCGAACGCGGCCATACTCCTTCAGTCCACTGTCTTTATTTGGTTGGCGTGCTCGGAGAAGAGCTGCGTGCGGAAGGATTTGAGGTCGTTCTCCACCACCCTCGCTCGTTTTTCCGTCTGATGCACAGCACATATGGAGCGTTCCGACGGTCCCGTCCCGACGTAGTGCATTGTCACAACGCTACGGCGGCCATCATCGCCGCTATTCCCGCGCGTCTTGCCGGGGTAAAGACGGTCATCGCGACTCGCCATGGCCTAGTTAAACCTCCTTACCAATTGCGCCGTGAGTTGAAATTCGCGATTGCTTCACGCTGGTGCGATTGGATTGTTGGCGTCTGCGAGGGTACTCGTACCAATTTGTTAGCGGCTCCATTTGCCGCTCGCGACAGGATCATTCAGATTTATAACGGCGCTTTGCCCGCCGATAGCAAAGCCGTCCCGCGACCTAAGCACGGTTTTACCCTGCTTTATGTTGGCCGGCTGGCGCCACCCAAGGATCACGCCACCTTATTGCGAGCGGTTGCGCTCACGCGCTCCCAGTATCCAAACGTGCAGTTATGGATGGTTGGCGATGGGCCGCTCGAGCCTAGTCTTCGAAAGCTCAGCGATGAACTCGGCCTGAAGGAATCCGTCACTTTTTTTGGGGAACAGGCTGATGTCTCGCCATTTATGCTCGCGGCCGATCTTTTCGTGATGTCCTCGCTAACCGAAGGATTGCCTGTATCGCTCCTGGAAGCTATGTCGGTCGGGCTGCCGGCGGTGGTCACCGATGTGGGAGGTATGGGCGAAATAGCACGTTTATCGGGAGCAGCCACGCTCGTGCATTCGTCCGATCCTGAGGGCATGGCGAGAGCCTTGTGCGACGCGATTGCTCGGCAGCACGAACTCCCTAAACTTGGCCAGCTGGCTAGTTACTGTTACGAGCAATATTTCAGGCCGGAACGAATGCTTGACGAGTACATGAGCCTGTACTCTCGTTGTTTTTCTCACGAGCAAGCTCTGCACCCCGCGTAGCAAGCTGCACACTCTCGGCGATTCATAAAAAGAGCCGCGCGTCCGCTGATATGCAGCTCAGGGCTGAGCGTATTTTTGTTGGCACATTAAGCCCTCCGCGATTTCGTCCGCGTTTCAGGAATTCAGACTATGCGATTCATCTACCACCATCGCACCATGGGCCGCAGCTCTCAAGCCATGCACATCCGTAGCATGGTGGAAGCACTGATTGCCGCCGGACACCAAGTAAAGATCGTATCCCCTCCAGGCGTTGATCCGCTCGAGGACGCAGGACGGATGCCGTTTTTGCGTAAGGGGGATCGTGCGGTAGGCTTGCAACGCCTTTGGAAATACATCAGCCGCGAGTGTCCGCAGCTCGTATTTGAAGTATCCGAACTTCTCTACAACCTGTTCCTCCCGTTTCGGCTGTTACCCATTTTGTGGCGCCAACCGGACGCCGTTCTTTACGAAAGACACGCGTACTTCATGTTCATGGGCGTGCTTTTGGGGAAGTGCTTGAGACGGCCCGTCGTGCTCGAAGTGAATGAGCTCGCAGGATTCACGCGAGCCCGGGGCTTGCTCATGGAGCGTCTCGCGCGAAGAATCGACGCTTGGGTATTTTCGCGGGCCAACCACATTCTTTGCGTATCCCGCGTTCTCGCGGACGAAGTGCAGAAACGCGGCGCCAGCGTCGAACACGTGCATGTGTTGCCCAATGCAATTGATCCAGCTCGCTTCCAAGGCTCAAGGCAAGGCCAATCGATTCGCGCACGCCTGCATCTTGACGGCTCAATCGTGATTGGTCATGTGGGCTTGTTTTATCTCTGGGACCGTCTCGACGTATTGATCGAGGCCGTGAACAACATCCGCGACCGCCACCCCGAAATAAAAATATTGCTGGTGGGGGACGGCCCCGAGATGGAGCACTTGAAACAGACTACATTTCGTTTGGGAATGGGAAAGGCAGTGATTCTCGCCGGAGCAGTGCACCGCGACGACGTGCCTGCCTACATCGATGCGATGGATATCTGCGTGCTGCCCGATTCCAACGCCTTCGGATCTCCGATTGCCCTCTTTGAGTTCATGGCCATGGGCAAGCCTTGCGTCGTCCCAGACCTCGAGCCGATGCGCGACGTGCTGGAAGACAATGTCACGGGGATCATGTTCCCGCACGCGGACTATCAAGCTCTGGAAAAGTCTCTTCTGCGCCTCGTTGAAGATTCAATCCTGCGGACTCAGCTTGGTGCGCGGGCAAAACATGTTGTTTTCGAGCGACACACGTGGGCCGCAAATGCTCGCTTTGTCGTTCTATTGGCCGCCGGTGAATGTTCCGCTGGAGCTTTCGCTCAAATAGAACAATTCGATTGCAACACCCACTCGATTAGAAGGGGAAACTGAATGCCTCCTAGTGCAGTTCTCCGCGTCGGATTCGTTGGCGCGGGTTACATAAGCGAATTTCACGCCCGCGCCCTCCAGCGCGTCCCGAACGCTCGGCTAGTTGGAATCGCCGATGTTGCAGAATCTCGTGCTGCAGCTCTGGCCGCGCGATTCAACGTTCCCAGAATCTTTCGAACGATGGAAGCCATGATAAACGACGGAGTGGACGTGATTCATATTCTCACTCCTCCGGAAACCCACGCCCCATTGGCGATTGCCGCGCTGAGGAACAGCTGTCACGTGTTGGTCGAAAAACCATTGGCAATCAATGCGGAAGAGGTCGACCGTATTTCTGCCGCAGCCGCAGCCGCGCAAAAATCCGTTTGCGTCAACCATTCCATGCTGTACGACCGTTTCGTTTCCAAAGCGTTGGAAATCGTCCGTTCTGGCGCGATTGGAGTTCCACTTACTTTCGATTACTTCCGCAGCAGCGAATATCCGCCTTACCGCGGTGGACCGCTGCCGGTCCACTACCAGGATGGTGGTTACCCTTTCTTGGACCAGGGCGTACATGCGTTATATCTCGCCGAATCTTTCTTGGGCGCAATCGAAGATGTGAAGCCTTTCTTTGGCACTCACGGAGGTGACTCCAACCTCCTGTTTGACGAGTGGCGAGTGGCGGCGCAATGCCAGCGCGGCACTGCAAACATCCAGATTTCGTGGAACGTTCGGCCGCTCCAGAACTGGTTCGTCGTCCAAGGAACGAAAGGCGTGCTCCGGGCAAACCTCTTTGCGATGTGGGTGACGCATACAGCGCAACTTCCGATCCCCAAAGCGGCGGCACGCGCGTTGCAGGCGATGACCGAGGGGCTCAGCATCTGTGCGCAGGTTCCCGCAAACATCGCTCGCTTTGCACTCAAGAAAATCGTCCAGTACGACGGCTTGCATTCTTTGGTGGCGGCATTTTATCGCGCGTTGCAAACGGGCGAACCGATGCCCGTGCCGGCTGACCAGGCACGCTCAACCGTCTACTGGACAAACCGCGTGTCTAAGCAAGCCGATGCCGCGAAAACCAAGTTTCAGTCGCAATTCCAAACCGAGAAACGCGCCAAGATTTTAGTGACGGGGGCCACTGGCTTGATCGGCCGGCATCTGGTGCGGCGGCTGCTGCAAGAAGGGAACCGCGTTCGGATCTTCGTTCGAAGAGCACCGGAGGCCGAATTCACGGACGATGGCAACGTCGAGATTGTCCTCGGGGATTTGGGAGATCCCATCGCGGTGGATCGAGCCGTGCAGGGCGCGGGAATTGTGTACCACGTGGGCGCGGCCATGAAGGGCAGTGCGCATGACCATGAACGCGGCACCGTTTGCGGCACGCAAAATGTCGTTGACAGCGTGCTTCGGAACGATGTGCAGCGCCTTGTGTATATCAGCTCCCTTAGTTGTCTGCACGCTGCGATTTCGGAGCGCGGCGCGCTAATTCAAGAAGACTGGCCAGTGGAACCATCTCCAGCAAAGCGGGGAGCCTATACCCAGGCAAAGACCGCCGCCGAGAAAATAGTGCTCGACGCAGTCCGAGAACGACAACTCCGGGCTGTTCTGCTTCGCCCGGGGAGGGTTTTCGGTCCAGGTATGACGCTGCTAACACCTGAAGTTGCCCGCAAGATGGGAAACCTTCTCGTCATCCTCGGCGATGGCACGCGCGAGCTGCCTTTGGTCTACGTCGAAGATTTGATCGATGCTATCGTTCTGGTCGCCGAAACCAGCAATTTCGATGGCCGCGTCTACCACATTGTGGATCGTACCCGGATCACGCAGAACGAAGTTGTTCGTGACTACATCTCGAAGAATGCAAAAAGGGCCAAAGTCATCCACGTGCCGCTGGCGATTGTATACAGTCTGGCGCTCGGTTTCGAACTCTTATCCAAGGTTCTAAACCGCCCGGCCCCGCTTTCCATTTACCGCGTCAAATCCGCGCTCTCTCGCATGCAGTTTGATTGCGCCCGCGCAGAGAAAGAGCCTCGCCTGGCAACCGCGGGTTGGCGTGGCTTCCGGTTTGCGGGAAACCATGGCGGCCGAGCGCGCCAACTCCAGTCGCAATGTTTTTGCAGCCGCACAAACAAGCTGGTCAGCCAAGTGATTTTTCCACTGACCCCAACAAATTCGACCGGGCTTCAACTGGGTAGTTCGCTCCCATGTATTTTTACAAGGACGACTCCATGAAACCTTTGCTGAAGGTGCATTTGAAATTCGGCAACCGCTCCATCTCAGAACAACAAGAGCAAGCCAGATTAGCCGACGAAGCACGATTCGCCGATCAGGCATACGCTCAATACGCGCATGAGTTGCAACTGAACCCGATCGTTTTTAAGAAATATGCCGAGCCCCAGGCCGACTGGGATTGGCGGCAGTACGGTGCCAAGCTTCTCGGGTCCGTGAAAGGTTGCTGCGTCCTCGACTACGGATGCGGACAAGGTGAAGAGACTGTCTATCTTGCCATGATGGGTGCTCACGTCACCGCTATCGACATTTCCCCGGTTGGCATTCAGCTTACGAAAGAACGCGCCAGACTGAACGGCGTGGGCGGTCGCGTCAGTGCGGCACAAATGCGTTGCGACCCGACCGAATTTGCGGATGAATCCTTCGACGTCATCCACGGATTTGGAATTCTTCACCATGTTGGATTGCGAACAGGCATGATGGAAGCAAAACGGCTCCTCAAACCCGGCGGCCGCGGACTCTTCTTCGAACACATGGGAAACTCCAGGATGATCGAATGGTTGCGTCCGAAGGAGAAGAACTACACGAAAGGCGAACGGCCCGTGAAATGGGACGAGATCCAGAAGCTACAGCCGGAATTCTCGCGGATGGTGGTGAAACCATTCCACCTCGCTTCTCGTTTGCGCAGACGCGTTCAACTACTGAATCTGCCAGTGGTTAAGCGTGTGGATCACGCAATACTTAGCGCCCTGCCTGTGATGCGGCACTTCGCCAGCGGCGTGGTCATCTATCTGGAGAAATGATCTCGTGTGCTGCGGTCCAACCGACAGCTCGGCGCCGAGCACAATTTGCATCATGATTGCAGCTCAGCCCGTCACCCGGTTTAGCTGACGGAAATCGTTTCGAGTGACGACTTCTGCGACAGAATATTTACTGCCAGGTCGGCGGCCCGCCGCTGTCGGGGATCGTCATGCCCTGAACGGCCGTGGCCAGTGCTTTTGTCGCGCCAGCCGCCTTGATGGTCCCGCCCGACGACGCGATCCCCTTGTTAAGTACAAGACTATCGTTCGAATCCAGGGTGATCGTAAACGTACCGCTCAAAGGATTTCCAGGACTCGAATCGAAGACTCCCGGAGTCAGCGTGTTGAAACCTGACGCATCCCCAAGTTGAATCGTGTAGATGTTGTAGCTGACCGTGTTCCCTGGATTGGCGTTGTTGGCCTCGATCCGGTATTGCCAGTTGACGGCGTTAGCCCCGTTGACATTCTCAGCGACGATAGCGATCGTAGGAGTGGCTGGAACCAATGCGGTGTACAACGCTTCCTGCGTGCCATCAATGCATGCGATGGTTGCCGCCGCCACTGTGGGCTTCGTCTCGCAGTGGCTCACAAACGTCGTGCTGCGCGTCGAGACATCGGCTTGCAGCCGGTCCACGATCAGGAGGACGTTGATTCCGCGGAAGTAATAAAACTCTCGAATGACGGCAACTACATAGGGATTCTCTCGAGTTGGGTGCCCCGAATCGCATGCGTTGTTCTGATACGCCAGCGTCAGATCGGTGACCGCGAAAGAATAGCCCGGTTGCGTCTCCAACCGCTTGACGATTCCAGGTCCATCCGAACAGGCGCTGAACACGTTGATGGAAGCCTGCCCCCCCACGAAAGGAATGTTGTGCGCGAAGCCCGTAGACGCGTCGGCAGTCCCGGCACCATTGTATCCGGCCACCGTTTCGGAGTAAGCCGGCGTCTCGCGGATGATGTTTACGCCCTTGCGGGACACTTGGAAGGTTCCTGCGTCTTGATGAGAGTGGCCACCACCCCAGGAAACGGAGCCAACATTGTCTCCGTTGTAAATGCCCATCTGCCAAAGCATCGAAGTTCCCGTTGCCGTCCAATCGCTGCGCGAGTACATATACTGGGCGCCGGAGGAATAGTAGTCGAGTGGCATCGCCGAGTACGCTTGCGCAGATCCACCTGGGTCAACGGACTTGTGAATAGGACCAATTGCGGGATTCACTGTAGAAATCCACTGCCGGGCTAGCTTGCCAACGGCGGTGCCGGAAAACTCATTCGCAGCCGCCTGCATAAAGTCACCGTAATACTGGCTCGACGCTCCGCACCCGCCATGTCCATCAGGTCCGTTGTGACTCTGGTAGCCGCAATTTGCGCCGCTTGCCCAGTTTTCATCGTCGCCCCAAGTGAACATATCCCACATCCCGCGGCTCGTGGTCACTGTTGGCATTGTGTTGTAAATCGTCTGAAACACGCCGGATTTGAAGGCCGTCGTCTCCGTCCACATATCGCGGCCCAGGAGCGCGGACGACGCGAGGGCCAGCGCGTAATAATTGAGGGAATATCGTCCGTACTCGCCGCCTCCTTCTTGGCTGTGAAGAGCATAGCCGCGCCTGCCATTCTTTCCCGTTCCAGTCGGAGAGACGAAGTTGAGCAAATCAGGCCACCGGCTCTGCGTGCCGTATTGCAAGTTCGCATTGGCATTGTTGTTTTCGTTGTAGCTGGCGATCCCGAAATCGAAGTCGTTGCGGAACTGTCCCGCGAAGTAGTTATTCGCGGGCATCCCCACGTTGCCCCAAGTCTGAGTCGCGCTGTCTTGGTTGGACTGCCAGGTATTCCAATTTGTGTCAATCGTGGCCACTTGCGCCGAAGTGAGGCATTGCGCCTTGCCGCAACCAGGAGACAGCCAATCGCGGACGAGCATGATCCACTCGCCATTCCGTCGCATGTTGTCGTCGCCCGCTCCCACACCACTGGCGCCGGACGGGCTGAAGGCCATGGCATCCGTGATGACCTGAGAACACGCCCCTGCGACATTCATGACATAGCAGGTAAAAGCCATGTCGTAGTCGTCGAGCGGACGGGCGGATGACGTGTTCAATCCCGCATAGCTCGCGTTCTTCACCCATGCTTGCGCGGCTGTAATCCGCGAGGCCGTCCAGAACAGTCTTGGGTGTCCCGCGGGAATAGCGAGCCCATAAACCGTGTTGGTCGAAGACGCTGAAAAGATGGTCACAGACGCGGATGCCGTCTTGGTCGGGTCTGCCGAACTGGTCGCCGTGACGGTAACAGCAGCGGGCGAGGGAACCGCTGAAGGTGCCGTATAAAGTCCGCTGCTACCGATTGTTCCACAAGCCGCCGCGCTACAGCCGGCTCCTTGTACTGCCCATGCCACAGCCGTATTCGACGTTCCAACCACCGACGCGGTCAACTGTTGCGTCGCACCTGTCGCAACCGAGGCGGTACCTGGCGTCACAGTTACACCAACCACCGACATAATGGTCACGCTTGCTGCCGCAGATTTGGTTGGCACCGCCATGCTGGTCGCAACTACATTGACGCTCGGAGGTGAGGGTGCCACGACTGGCGCTTTATAGACGGCCGTTAACGAACTTGTCGAGAGCGTCCCGCAAGAGGAACCGCTGCAGCCCGCGCCGCTCAGACTCCACGCAAGCGCGGTATCCTGAGTTCCCGTGACCGTCGCCGTGAAAGAATCCGTGCCAGCGGTAGGAACAATGGCATTCTTTGGGTTAATGCTCAGCAAAACCGCAGCTGCCGCTACAAGTGTGACCGTCGCCGAAGCTGTCTTGGTGTGGTCCGCCACGCTGGTTACTGTCACGGTGAGGGTCGAGGGCGAAGGGATGCTCGCCGGCGCCGCGTAAAGGCCGCCGCTCGAAATGGTACCACACGCTGCGCCGCTGCAACCCGCGCCAGCCACGCTCCAGGTCACCGACGCGTTAGAAGTCCCGGTTACCGTGGCAGCAAACTGCTGCGTCGTTCCTTGCGCCACTGTCGCGTTGTTTGGACTCACCTTTACCACTACCACGACCGGGCCAGGGGGATTCGTGGGATTGCTAGAGCTCTTGCTGGCGTTCGTCAAGCCTACGCATCCCGATAGGGAGAGTACCCCCCAGAGCACACCGAGTAGAAATAATCCGATCTTTTGACTTTGTGGGGAACGATTGACAGTCAACATTTGGCTCCGGCTTCTACATAAGCTCCGTGCCAAAATGCAACACGCGCTCCTATCCACAATGAATACAGGAGCATGACGCCCAATACATCTGACCCCGGGACCAGAAAAAGGGAACTGGCCGAGTCCCGTCCCTAGGTGTCCATAGCGCCAAAATGGAACCGACAGGGTCTCGTCCCCAGCTGCCCATAATGCCAAAAAGTGAGCTGGCAGGGTCCCGTCCCTAGGTGTCCACAGTGCCAAAAGCGTGGGGGGGAACAGGAGTGGGGACAATCAGCAGAAATCGTGCAGAGAGCTCCGTTAAACCAGAGACCAAGTAGCGGAAATGCTGAATATCGATGCGATCTTGCTTAAGTACCTCAGCGGGTTTCGTTAGGTCAGCCCCATAGTTTGTGAGCAAATCGCTGAGTTCCCTTAGCCGGAATAGAAGTGACCTTTGAAATGTGCGTCCCTACACTTTGTCGCGAGTTGCAGGGTGTCTTCAGAACCAAGGAGCGCCGGTGGTGGCTCTCAAAGCGGTCTGCAAACGGAGACGGGCATGGCTTTGATCCGCCACACCATAACGCCGGATGTCGAATGGCCGAATCTTTCCCGGGAGGTTCGAACCCCCGTAAAACGAGAAGGCCGTCCTATAACCCGTTTGTTCTAATACGCTTACGGTCTCGGCAGAGAAGCAATGCTTCAGTCCGACAGGATAAGCGAGAATGTTAATCTTTCGGTTAAGCTCCAGTTCCAAGATCTCCTTTGAGAGGCGGGCTTCTTCCCGCTGCGACTCGGGCGAAAGCTTAGTCAGGATCTCATGGCTGTGCGTGTGCGAACCGAACGCCATGCCATGCTCTTGCATGTCTCGGGCTTCGTGCCAATCCAGGAAACAGCGTTGGGCGCCTCCTTCAGGCCGTGTCGCTTCGCAAACCTTTTCTAGCTCCGCTATGAAGCGTTCGGGATCCTTCACGGCAGGCTGCGTAAACAGCCGCAGGATCTGCATGCTCACACGCTTTCCTCCATCGGTCTTAAGGTCAAAGTTTGCAGGTTCGGGATACTCGAGGCGGATGCGTTCCTTGGCGCTCTGTTTGACAATGTAGGCAATTACGTCCCACCACGGCAGTTTCCCAGTACCTATGAACGCGGTTGGCAGGAAGAACACGCCCTGTACACCCTGTGCGCGGAGGATCGGGAATGCCAACGTGTAGTTATCCAGGTACCCGTCGTCGAAAGTGATCAACACACTCGTCCCCTGCGGGACATCACCACCGATCATGCCGAACACTTCCTCTAAAGTGGTCATATGGAAACGGCGTTTGAAGTAAGTGATCTGCGATTCAAATTGTTCGGCCGTGGCCGAGAATACTCCCGAGTCGAACGGGGTCTCGTTCGCGTTTCCGAGGCGATGGTAATTCAGAACTATCAAAGCGCGGCGCTGCGGCATGCTTTCCAGTACTCTGGTCAGCCCTGCCCGGGAACACATACGCGCTAACAATTCCCGCTTACCGCGCATTTGCATACGAAGAGTATAGCAAGCGCATTGGGCATTATCCGCACGTACGCGCCGGGTCAAGCCCTTCATTTTCGTGCTCCCGGCCATTCTACGCGCCTGCCGATATGTGTCCGCTATGAAGCAGTTTATTGCGCTCCTACCTGCCATGCTGTGTTGGGAAGGTGTACCCCGTGATGAGGAAACATAAAATTCTGCTCGTGGACGACAGCGACGGCGTCCGCGCCGTGCTTCAGGAAGGCCTGATAAGACGCGGATTTGAAGTGATACCAGCTGCTACCGTCCCCGAAGCCCTGCGACTTATTTCTCTGGAAAAGTTCGACGTCCTACTTGCCGATCTGCACCTGCCGGAGGCTTGCGATGGAA
Organism: uncultured Acidobacteriota bacterium; assembly: GCA_963729455.1. GTDB lineage: Bacteria > Acidobacteriota > Terriglobia > Acidiferrales > UBA7541 > Acidiferrum. Next base: position 46,601 of record CAVSNX010000008.1, on the reverse strand, counting down.
TTACCGTTGTCAGCGCCATGCGCCATTCACAGCCTGACACTGTAACGCTGGTGCTCAGCAGCTACCCCGTGCTTCAAGCGGCCATGACTGCCATGCTCCTCCAGGCGGATCAAGTCCTCTTGAAACCGAGCGACGCCGCCGAGATTACCGAAATCATCCAGAAGAAGCTCTTGCACCCTTCGGCCCCACTTACGGTGAAGAAGGAACGCGTCTCCGCAATTCTGAAGCGCGATCTGGACGCCACCATCCAGAATTGGATGTCCCGCGTGGAGCACACCGAGGAGTTGACGGCCGTCCCGCTCACGTACCAGGAACGGACAGGCCATCTCCCCCTACTCCTAGGCGACCTCGTACGCCGCCTGCGGCTCGCTCCAGATGACAAAGCTCCCATTTCGAGTGCCGCACGCGAGCACGGCGTTTTGCGGCGCAAGCAAGGCTATACCGTCCCCATGTTGGTGGAAGAGTCGCGAATCCTGCAGGTCAGCATCTTTAATACTCTGCAGAACAATCTAGCAAGCGTGGATTTCAGTACGGTGCTGCTTGACGTGATGACGATCGCTGACGAAGTGGATTCGCAATTGAAGCAGGCCATGCGCGGTTACATGGAAAAGGTGACCGCGAAGTCTGCGAGTTGACGCACTGCCCCTCTCTCTTTCATTTTGCCGACATTCTCACGAGTTTCCGACTGTGCTTCTCTTTTATGAGACAGCCCAGCACTCGCCTAACAAGTCGTTCTGGATTGTACAAAAAGGGACAGACAGCTGTTTTCAGCGATTGTAGTCTGGCTTCGGTTAGCGGCGAGGGGAAAATGACAGGGACCGGAAGGCAAGGCTGGGCCGAGTTCTTTTCAACCCCTCGCCGATTCAAGATTTCCGTTTGGTAGAAATCGAGTTCTTCAACAGTGGTGCACGAAGGACGACGACCGCGACATCTGTTTCAAGCGTGGCCGTTTCAGGGAATCTCGAGATTTTGCGAATGCAGCCAGTTGCAGTGTTCTAATTGCTGTCCTGCCGGAGCCGCGCCGCCCTCCCTCAGCAGTCAAGTAATTTGCAAAGAGCAATGATAATCGCCGCGTTGCTACGAACTAGAAATGAAAAAACAGACCCGCGCGGCGCCACAACTCAAACGGTTCTCGGACTGCCCCTTAAAAAATGAAAAACAAGCATGATCACACCCACGACGAGCAAGATGTGGATGAGTCCCGAACTCACATGAAACGCCAGAAACCCAAGCAACCACAGAACGATTAAAACCAACGCAAGAAATCCAAGCATGTTTTTGTCTCCTCAACTCTAGGCGAGGAAATCAGGGATGCTTATGCCTCGCATAGTACGGATGGCCGCATAGGAAAATCATCACGCGATTGGATATTAGGCACTGTCGAGAGGGAAGTCTGTTCGCTTTGATACAGTTTGGGTTTTGCCGATGAGAAGGAGCAGCATTACTCTCGGCCGGTTGGTTCGGTTGCCGAGAGGCTCGATGCAAGTGTGCATGGCGGCGCATACGCGCGGGTGAAACGCGGCCGCACCATATATCGCTAGTCGCCTTCATCCTGAATCGCGGGACTGTCTTGTCTCGTTACAGTCCGATCCGGAGTGCTGCGTCCAATCGACGATGCGTGACCCAGAGTGCACTCTTTTGAACAGACGCGAACTGCGAATTCTCTTATCTTTACGTCGATCAGATTTTCATGCGGCAAGCGTTTTGGGAAATACCCCGGTACGTGAGAGTTCTGAATGGAAAATCAGGTCCAAGGAGAGACAAATAGCGACTGAGAATGTCAAGAAGTGCGCGCATCCGAACTGCTCGTGCACGACTCATGCAGGGAAATATTGCAGCGTGCAGTGTGAAACGATGGAAAAAACGCCGGACATCGAATGCAAATGCGGGCACGTGGTCTGCGAGGGAAAAATCGACTAGGAACGCGGTTGCCGAGCGGAGTTTGTAGAACGCAGCGGTAGGGTTGAAAACATTCGTGAGGGAGTAAGCCAATGAAGCCGGGATTGCAGGATGAGATTGAGGGCAAGCTGCACAATTTGAAGGGAAAAGTGAAGGAAAAAACTGGACAACTGACCAACGATCCGGATCTCGAGGAGGAAGGTCAAAAAGAAGAGATAGCAGGGAAAGTCCAGGAGAAAGTCGGGCAGGTAAAGAAAGTTCTTGGCAAATAGCCCAGGCATTGCGCCCGTCGATTATCTACTTCGTTCATGTTGCGCTTCGCGGTGATGCGAGCCGCGCTCGAAGTGCGGAGAAGGATGCGCTTTACAACTTGAGAGGAGATTCGCATGTTACTGCTAATTATTGTTCTGTTGCTGCTGTTCGGCGGTGGCGGTGGCTATTACGGATATTCGAGATGGGGAAACCGTGGAGGACTCGGGATCGTTGGGACGGTCATCATCATTGCGCTGATCGTATACCTGTTCGGTGGATTACGAATATAAATCGATCCACGGACGATTTTGTAAATTGCCGGCAAGAGGGGGCAGGGAGGAAGGGTTATGCAAAGCCCTATCCGATTAGACCACGTGGCGACGTGGAATGAAGTATGTGAGGCGTTGGCATTTTCACCGCTTAGTCATTTAGTTGACCGACCGCGCGACTCCGAGTGTGAGGTGACGCTTGATTTCGGCGCAGCCGTTGAACTCCTAACCGAGGAACTTGCATGGTTGGAGCTTGCAAGCAAACTGCGAGATGATTGGCGGAACTAATCGTGCGGTCGGAGAGTTGGCCCCGGCCAAGACGTCTCGTTTGAACTCGCAATAGTATTTGACCTTTACTTCCGACTTTCCGCAGTTGATCGGCGTTACTATTTCGCTGCCCAGAACAGAACAGCATCGCAAGCTCAGCCGGCGCCGTGGCGAGGCAGGAAGGGGAGTCATGCGAAAGAGATCATCGATTGAGTTCCTCATTCTGGCAGCGCTTCTGACCATACCGGGGTTGGCTTTGTCGCAAGCTGGCGAGGAAATTCGGACCCTCGCCATTTCTGACCAACCCGGGCAAATCCCTGTCCTACGAATGCAAGGCAAGTCCTACGTGGAACTTGAAGCGTTGGCGAAGCTAACGCGCGGCTCGCTCAGCTTCAATGGGAGCCGGGTGACGCTGACTCTACCGGGTTCTGGCGCAAATACGGCAACGACGGCTGCCGGGGGAAAGTCTGAATTTTCGAGAGAATTCTTGCGGTCGGGAATAGAAGAGCTGGCTGTGATCCGGGAATGGCGAATCGCCCTCACGAACGCGGTGCAAAATGGATTTCCAGTGGGAGATGACTGGATTGGTGTCTACCGGAGTCCGGCACTTACAAATCTGAGATTAGCGTCCGTGGCTGCCTCCACGGATTCTGATCGAAATGCATATCAATTGCTTTCCAATGAGCTCGACAACATGAAAAAGTTGAGCGACCGGTTTGTGGCCGCGCACACATCTCAGAACTACACACCAACGGATGCTTTGAAGAGCGATCCATTGGATCAGCAAATCCTGAATTGCGCGCGATCTCTCGCGGCAATGGCGTCTAGCGGGCGGTTTGTGGACGATGGGTCCTGTCATTGAACGGAGCAGGAATCAGACCGTCAGCCAGTCGTTTGTCTCGCAGAAAAAATCACTTTTTACATTGTGTCGTTTTTGCTCTAGCCGGTCAGACATTGAGTATCCCACGAGAAGAATACCAACTCATGTGGAATTGATGCTAACGTCCGAGATGTGTGAGCGGTTGAGAACTGTGAAATTCATCTTGGATTGATTGAGCTGGTTTGCGTTGGAGTCTCGGTGTCAGCCGGATACACAAGAATCTCGACGCTGCCCCAACCGGAATCCGGAGTCGCGCTCTTCCGTTTGCCGAGTCCCAGAGTCTTGAGCTGCGTATCGTCAAACGAGAAATTGCCGACGAGGTAGTCTCTCACCACCATGGCGCGCGCCTGTGTAAGCACCAGGTCCTTCTGCGTATCTCCCTCGCCGCCTGTTGAAACAACCACCACTGCGATTCCAAACTCCGTGTCGGCCAGGAACTGCCCGGCAGCACGCAATGATTTCTGGTTCTTGGGCTTGGCCGTATCTTCTTTGTCGAAGAGTTGCTTGGAATCGAAGGTAAACGTTTTCAGGGGTGCCGTCTGGGGAAGCTCTGGGATTTCGTTCTTCGGCAGGTCAGCAGAGGCTCTCATAGCCGCGCTTCTTGAAATACCCGCGCACCAGGAAATTTTGCTTCATCGCCTCCATGTTTTCCTGGAAGGCAGTGACTCCGGCTTGGGCATGGTTGACGGTGTCGCGCAACCCGGCAGTCGTTTGATCGAGCTGGGTATACAGCTGCTTGTCGTTGACCAAGGCGCCGATGGTTCCCTTGCCCTGGTTGATCTTGCCGCTGATGGAGCTCAGATTGGCGGCGACAAGCGTGACATTGTCCAGCGCTTCCTGACTGGTGTCCAGAATGCCGTCAGCCTTCTTCATCAGATCCGAGAGGACCAGTGGAGGCTCGCTCACAAGTGTATCGTCCTGCTTTACATTCGGCGCCTGAGCGGACCCGAAGGAAATGGAGACATACTCGTTTCCCAGAAGGCCCTCGGTTTCGATTGTCGCCACGGAGTCCTGCTTGACGATGTCGTGCGTTGATCGCTGAAGGTCCATCAGCACAGTGATTTTGTCGGTCGGCTTTTTAGGCAGATTGATTTCCCGCACCGTGCCGCTATGCACTCCGCCGATACGCACTTCCGCACCTGCATCGAGGCCGACCACTGTGGCGAATTGTGCCTTCAAGCGATACGTAGTGCTGAACAGATACTGGTTGCTCCCGATGAGAAAGATTCCCACCGCCAGAATCGCCAGCGTTGCAATAATAAATGCTCCGAGCCTAGCCGCCCTTGACATATGCGCTCCCTATGAATCTCGCTTCATAAATTCCGACACAAATTTGTTATCGCTTTTCTCAAGATCCGCGAAGCTGCCTTCGATCAGCACATTTCCTTCGTGCAGCAGCGCGATGCGGTCCGCAATCGTCTTTGCGCTGAACAAATCATGAGTGACCACAATCGACGCCATGTCATGTTCTTCCTGCAACTTGAGGATCAACTCGTCGATCTCGCCTGAGGTTATAGGATCGAGTCCCGCGGTCGGTTCATCGAGCAAGAGAATCCCGGGCTTGAGTGCCAGCGCGCGCGCTAGCCCGACACGCTTCTGCATCCCACCCGAAATATCGCTGGGCATTTTCTTGAGGTCGCCTTCCATGCCCACGCTGGCCAGCAGTTCCTTCACGCGATCTCCCCGTTCCGATCCCGTCATTTTTGTATGGCGCTTCAACGGGAACGCAATGTTCTCCTCTACAGTCATGGAGTCATAAAGCGCCGCCTGCTGAAACAGAAATCCCATCTTTTTCCTGATTTCATTCATCTCATCGAGGTTCAGGCGGTCAATCTCTTTTCCATGCACGAGCACCGATCCCAAGTCCGGCTTTTGCAGGCCGATGATCAGTTTGAGCAGCACGCTCTTGCCGGTACCGCTGCGTCCGAGCACGGCCAACGTTTCGCCGTCATTCACCGTCAGATCAATCCCGTCCAAGACAACCTGGCTACCGTAAGTCTTATGTAGCCCTCGCAGGACCACAACTGGCTCCCCCGGCGTTCCGTCGCAACCTCTTATCGAGGGGGTCGTGCTGCTCTCAGGCTCGCCGAGCAAAAGTGCTTGATCGGTGCGCGTCATGGGAAAAATACCAGGATCAATTTGACCAAAAGGACGTCGGCCAGAATGACAAAGAGCGATGACAGCACGACCGAACTCGTCGCCGAAAGCCCCACGCCCGCGGTGCCACCTCGAGTTCGCATTCCCTGGAAGCAGCCGATCATCCCGATGATGAGGCCAAACACTGCCGTCCTGAAGGTTGGCGCCAGAAAATCACTGAAGCTGGTGCCATCGAAACCTTGGTGGATAAACTTGTGCAGGGAAATGGGCTCGGCCAAAGTATCCGCAATCCATCCGAATAGCACACCGAAGAAATCGGCGGCGAGAGTCAGCAGCGGAAGCACCAGGATGCAGGCCACTATGCGTGTGAAAGCCAGATACTTGTAGGGATTTACGCCGGACGCCTCGATGGCGTCGATCTGCTCCGTTACGGCCATGGATCCCAATTCAGCGCCGATCCCGGCTCCTACTCTCCCGCTGACCACCAACCCGGTCACGATCGGACCCGTTTCGTGAATGATCGAGTACACCAGCGCGGCGGGAAGCATGGACTTGGCACCGAATCGAACCAGGCTGCTCCTGCTTTCCAAAGACAGCACCGCGCCGATCGCCGCACCGGCCAGCGCTACCAGCGGCAACGATTTCGAGCCTATTTCGTCGAGCTGCCGCAGAAGCTCGCGGCCTTCAAACGGCCGTCTCACCGCGGCTCGCACAACCTGCCATGCAAAAAGTCCTAGTTCTCCGAACCACTCAAGGAACAGCTGAATCAAGTTCAAAAGATGACGAATCGACTCCGGCATGCGGGACCCTGCCTGTCCCACATTCGGGCTGGTCCATTGGCGAGTAATCCTGGCGGTGTGGCTCACAATTTGTGCTCAGCGGCCTGAAGTGGTTCCCGCACCCGTCTTGGAGAATGCCGGGCGATGAAGACGCCCATATATACCAAGCTGGCCCCATACGCGCTTGCCTGCCGGCAGGCTAGGCCCGGTGCTGTTCCACCACTTGCCTAGGCACCCTTTCCCTTCTCTGCTTGTTTAGGAGCTGCCTGGTGTTGGGCCGGTTGCTGGCGCTGCTGCAACGCTTGTTGTTGCTGGGTGTGTTTTTGCGCCAGTTGTTGGGTCTGCTGCTGGTGCTTCTGCTCCAGGGGCTGCTGCTTCGGCTGGTTGGCCGGGGTTTGCGGCAGGCGCTGATGATCCTGTTCCTGCTTGTTCTGGAGTTTCTGGCGTTCATTGACCTGTTGCGTTTGAAGCTTTTGCTGCTGCTGCTGGTATTTCTGGTCCTGCTTGGCATTGCCAGTATTTGGGGCAGCAAAGTGTTCCGCGGGCGGAAGATCCTTGGCATGCACCGCGGGACTCGGTCGAGCGGTCTCGTTGGTGGTGCGAGGAGTCTCGGTGCTGGGACGCGCAGCCTCGTTGCTCGGGCGGGCCGTTTCGGTGTTCGAGCGCGCGGCGTTGTTCTCGGCGGCGGGGGCGGTATGAACTGCGCCACCTTCTTTGGCGGCTACGGCTCCGCTCTCTTTAAAGGCGCCAGGTTTGGAAGTAGCAGCGATGGGAGGCTTGCCGTGATTGGAGGAAGCGCGTAGCTCCGGATTGGTGCGTGCAGACTGCGTATGCTCGTTCTGCGCGGCGACGGGGGCGATGTGGCGCTCGCGTCCGGCAGCTTCTTCCTGGGAAGTGGCGCGGGCGTTTACGCCGCGGTTGCCGCCGTTGAAGCTGACGCGGTTACCTTCGGAGCGGTCGTCAACTCGCGTGTTGTAAACGTTGCGGTTGATCGAGATTTCCACGTGGCTGACCGACTGATTGTAGAAAAAGTGGCCGTTGTCCCAGCGGCCGCCTTCGTAGCCGTGGCCAAAATAGCCGAAGCCATAATTAATGCCGCCGTAGAAACCGACCTGTGTTCCCCAATAGCCTTCGTGGAAGAAGTAGCCACCGTTGTCGTCTCCCCAGTAGCCAGGAGTCCAGAGATAGCCGACTTCGGGAGCCATGACCCAGGTTCCGGGAACCCAGTAGTAGTCGTCGTCACCATAGGCCCAGTAGCCTGGGGTCCAGATGTAACCGTCCTCCGGGCAGATGGGCTGCTCGTAGACGGGCAATTCCGGCGGCGCGATCCGAATCGAAAGCGCGATGCCAACTTGAGCGGACGATGCCGCCGAGATGGCCAGCAATACGAGTGCGAACAGTAGCGAACGGATGGATACGATAGAACGCATTGTGTTTCCTTCTGCCTGATGGTCCGTCGTTTTCGCGCGGGCCATCAGAGCAACTAAACTTGATCTTTTCGATCTGCGATCGGATAACCTGCTTTGTAAACCCAAGTGGAAAATTCAAAATTCAGGGGGCCGAAGTCTGATCGGCACACTTGCAAAAGTATAGAAGCAACTAATCTGCAATGCTGTCCGGTATTGCACATGACTCTGTTCTGGTCTCGGCCGTCAGAGTATGTTTTCCACTAGCAAAAGAACACGAAGACGCAAAAAGGCGCAGATTAGGCCGATGATCGTGTTTTTGGGCGAGGTTTTGCCGGCGCGAGTGACACCCGGAATCAAATCCAAAGGCGAGCGGCATTCCGAAAACGGTCTTACGCCACGGGATCTTTCTGGCGGGTGTTCTTGACGCCCGTCAGGATCCCAACGCCACAGAGCACGACCGCACCCACTACGATCCAGTGGGTAGGCATGTGGGCCAAGTGCGCGCCATAAATCAAACCGCAGATCAAAATTGCGAACCCAATCGAGTAAAGACCGAATGACATAACATCTCCATTTTAGGTCAGCAGTCGCGGTCGTGCCCGAGAACTAACGTCGCTCGCTTGCGAAAGAGCAATTCGGAACGCTACCGCTCTTCTGTCTTCGCTGAGAATCAGCTTCGCAGTTCCTATTGCGAAGAACTGGCTTTCTGGTCTTTTACTTGCAGATCATTGACCACCTGTTTGACGTTCGGCACTCTGTTCGCGACGGACTCTGCACGGTCGCGCTTATTCGGCGAGTTCACTTCGCCGCTCAGCGTGACCACGCCGCTTTTGACTTCGAACTTCACGTCCTTGTGCAACCTGTTCTGGATCAGTGCCGCATCCAGATTCTTCTCGATGCCTTCATCCAGATCCGAGTTCATGGCCTTGGCTTCTTTTTCGATGCCCACGGGAATCACGGCGATTTGGTCCGCGACAACCTGCGCGCCAGCGAAGGACTTTGCGATAGCCTCGGCTTGTGATTTATCGTTCTCGTTTGTAACCTGTCCGCCGAGCGTCACGACGCCTTTGTCGCGATCCTGAGTGACGGACACATCTTTGAAACCCGCTTGATCAAGCGACCCGCGAATATTGTCGGAGACATCCGGGGATTTCGCGGACGTCCCGGAGCATCCCGCAAGTGAGCCGAAGGCGAGCAATGCCGATGTGGCAACTATCAATCTGACTTTATTCATTGTTTCTCCTCAGATGAATTCGAAATAAGGCATCAACGGCGATAAGGCGATCGGAGACAAGTGTCCTTTTTCGACTTCGACTTATGCGCTCTGCGCCCGTGCAACTTCTGGCACGCCCACAAGCTCATCAAAAAGCGTGCGGTAATGAATCATGGCCTGGCGTAGTTCCTCTGTGCTGGCCTTCCCGCCCGCTTGACGATTGGCAATCCCGTGGGCTAGCCGGTAATTTTCGAGAACCAAAGGATAATCCACGGAAATATCCGCGGCGCGCTGTTCAAAGTCAGTCACCGGATAGCCGCGCGTTGACATCACATCGCCAAGGAGCTGATCGGCCTCCGCCACCGCGCCTCCGGGGCCATCAACAAAGCGTGACTGCACTCTGCTCCACGCCTCCACGAAGCGAGCCCGATCCGCCGCACCAAGCGGCCGGATGTTGAGCCCCACCACGCGATCTGTGCGCTTATCAAGTCCTGCTTCAGCCTTCCGCCGGCTGTCGCCTTCTTGAAGAGCCCGGTCATATTCCGCATCGCCAAACTTGGTGCGGAGTTTTTCAGTGCGGCGCTTGCGTAGAAAACCCATGGCGACGAAAGCCACGATGGCAATCAGAATCACGCCTGCGATGATGATTAAGGTCGTTGTGTTCATGCGAATCGTCTCAACTTTCCTGCCAAACTCGTGGGTCGAGATTGGAATTCTGCGAATCTACGAATTCGGTCGAGAACATAATCGGTCATCGCGAGGGCTACTGTCTGTGCCATTAAGGACACTCCGTTGGGTTCAGGGCTCCTGGAAGAGAAATAGTGCGCTATGAGAAGAACTGTGATGGAGACAAAACTCAGTTGATCTCCGGAAAATCCGAGAAATAGTTCACTCGTTCGTAAAAACGGTCCGCCCATGCGCGTCTACGTGCTGGTAAACGCTGGCCAGCGGGATGAGCCGGAGCTCACAGACGCTGGTTGGCAGGGCCGAGCCTGCAGCGTGGCAAGATCTCACTGGATTCTCTTCTGCTTCCATTGCGTCAGGAGGACGGAAAAAACGCCTTGCTTCCTCGCGCGTGAGTTCGCCACTCAGATAGCTTTGAATGTTTTTTTCCATATCTACTGGAAAGGTTGGCACGGGGCCGACGAGCCTTGCCTGGTAGGTCTTCAGCATAACTTCCCTGAAGACCGGAAGAGCGGCTCTGCCGCCGGTTTCCATTGCGCCCAGAGAGCGGTTGTCATCAAATCCAATGCGTACCGCCACCGTAATTCCATCGGGGCCGTAGGTTGAGCCCACAAAAAGCGCATCCCGGTAGTTGTTGGTCGTGCCAGTCTTACCCATAACGGGGATGGGAAAACTGTGGGCGTCCAGCGCGTGCGCAGTGCCCGACGGGAGGCGCACAACACCTCGTAATCCTTCCTGGATCAGGGAAAGCTCCAGTCCGTATTCGTTATTGACGCAGCAGGGCGGGGGATGCGTGTAGACAGTCTCTCCACCGTTACGTTCGATGTTTACAATTACGTAAGGCTCCGCAGCTATGCTGCTAGCCATCCTGCGGTAAGCATTGGCAAGCTCAAGCAGGGTGACTTCGGATGCCCCAAGGGCGGTAGTGTCATAGCGGTGCAATGACGTTCGGATGCCAACGTCTCGTGCCGTCTTCAAGACGGAGTCAATTCCAATCTGTTGAACAATCCAGATAGCGACGGCGTTTCTCGACTCCGCCAGAGCTTGCCGCACGGGGATGATGCCTTTGAACTCCCCATCGAAATTGGAAATCCACTTGAGGGGCTGATCTCCCGTCGTGACAACAGAGATGGGTTCGTCGGGCACGGGAGTATCGAGATCCAGAGCCCCTTGACGAAATGCCGCCAGATAAACAATCGGCTTCATCGCCGAACCGGGTTGGCGCAGGGACTGGGTCACACGGTTATAGTCGCTGTACGAAGTATCGTGTCCTTTATAAGTGCGACGCCCGCCGGCCTCGGCCAGGATGGCGGAGTCGCTGTTCCGCAAAACAACGACAGAACCCTGAATCAGCCCACCATTATGAGGATGACGCTTCTCATAAAGGTTCAAGCCGTTTTCGAGTGCCGTATTCGCGAACTCCTGGATGCGATCGTCGACCGTGGTATGAATCTGAATGTGGCCTTCGAGCAGTTGACTGATTCCGATTTGCGGAGCAAAAGCGGTGTCCAGGCCCTTCAGTTCTTCGAAAACATTTTCGACCGCTGCGGGCGCCTCGGTACGGCGCGTGACATGAGCGACTAGTTGGATGGGAGCCTGTTCGCAGCGCCCGGCCGTCTCCGCGGAAATAAAATGATTCTTGACCATCAGGGCCAAGATCTGGTTTCGCCTGCGCAGCGGTTTTGGATTGCCTGCCAAGGTGGGGGCATACTCGCCCGGAGACTTGGTGATGCCCGCAAGAAGTGCGGCCTTATCGGCATCCCCTGGAGTGAGCGCTGATAGCGGTATGCCAAAATAATATTGCGAGGCGGCCGCAAAGCCATAGCGGCCATTCCCGAGGTAGATGAAACTGGCGTAACGTGCAAGTATTTCTTCCTTGGCACGGCGCTTGGATCCGTACCGCTTCTGCATTTCTCCCTCAATCCACAACGAGAGACGCATTTCCTCCACTTTCAGCAAAACTTTATTTGCGCCCGGCACACCGATGAAGAACGCGAGAGCGTGCGCGAAAAGACCTTGGTGTTGAAGCGTAGTGCTGGTTTTTGTGCTCACAAGTTTCTGCAAAAAGTAGCCGCGAACCAGCTGTTGGGTGATTGTCGAACCGCCTTGAGGAAATGCGGTGGCGCGTCCCCCCGCATTCTCCCCGTTTGGCCCTCCGCCGCGGGAGAGCAGGGCACGAACGTTGGTCTTGCCGATCAATCGAGGGAAGGCCGAATAATCCACTCCGGCATGTGAGAAAAAGTTCTCATCTTCTGCGGAAAGGATGGCTTCCCGAAGAACGTCTGGAATTTCCTTATATTGAATGATTTCCCGGCGTTCCGTTCCTAGTTCAATGAGAACGCGCCCATTTGAATCGTAAATGTGCCCCGTGGTGGGAGGCTCAAAGCGAAGGAAGGCGTCTAAATCGGGCAAGTCTGTGCGGTTATAGGTGAGGTAAATAATCCCAAACAGGATCGCCAACAATGGAGCAGCCACCAGCGCAGCGGATGTACGAAACAAGAGACTCGCCTTGTAGACCTTCTGGACGTAGTTAAATGCTCTGCGGAAAGTCCACGGGAACCACGGAAAATGTGGCTGGTTCTTGTACATGTGAAAAGCTCTAAGCGGAAGAGCTGGATTTTCTGATTCTTGATGTCGTGTTTCCCGCACCTTCCGGAAAACTTCTTGTTTGAACGTACAAGCTTCACATATCCAGCGTTTGGATTCTGTGCCAAATGAGTCACATCCGTGCCATCGCTTGCTCGCGGTCTTTCTGTCAGGGCGTAAGTTCCCGCCCGCCAACGATGAAACGGCTCGCGACCCGCTTTGGGACCGCTGGGAACCACACATGCACAAAAGAAAAGAGAGCCGGCTCGGGGGAACCGGCTCTCTCGGGGGGTTGGCCTATTGCGGAGACGTGGCGGCAGCGACTGGCTGCACGGTTAGCGAAACGATTTTGGTGCCGATCACTTCACCGGAGACAATCAGTTCAACGCGACGGTTTTGCTGGCGGCCTTCGGGAGTATCGTTCGTGGCGATGGGCCGGGTCTTGCCGAAGCCCGTCGCGGTGGTCGAAGCCTCCGGGACGCCTTGCTGCGTCAGATAGCCGCGGACGCCTTCGGCGCGTTGCTCCGAGAGCTCCTGATTGAAGAGTTCCGTCCCAACGCTGTCGGTATTCCCTTCGACGGCCAATTTCAGCGAGGGGTAAGCGAGCACGATGCCGGATATTTTGGCCAGTTTTTCGCGGGCGAGTGGGCGGAGCGTGTATTTGCCAGAGTCAAAGAGCACGTCCGACATATTGACCACGAGGCCGCGGGCGGTGTCGCGCGTCTCCAGGATCAGATTAAATTGCTGAAGGAGACGAGCGCGAAGTTCTTCGCGGTCTCGCACGGCGTCCTTAAGCTGGGCGTCGGAGGAAACGGCGGCGGCGCGGTCGCGGTCGGAATCGGCTTCGGCGGCGTGCTGCTTCTGACGAGCGTCGTCACGATCTTTCTCTGCGTCGGCCTGAGCGCCAGCGGATTGTTGAGCAGCAGCCTGGGCGTCGAGATTGCGGCGGTCGGCTTCCTTGCGCTGACGAACGGCGTCGGCGGTGCCGATTTCCGCGGTGATGCGGAGCTGTGTTTCCTCATTGGCGCGGGCCTTTGCGGAGGCTTCACGTCCAGCTCCCGCGTTGCGCTCCGCCGCGGCACGTTCTTCGTCAATATGCTTGACGGAGATTTCGCGTGCATCTTCGGCGGTTTGCACAACCTCGCGGGACAATGCAACCAACGATTTCTTGTTTTCGTGCCTGCCGGTGGCGAGGGCGTCGGCTTCGTTCATCTGGTTGACGGCCTTTTCGTAGCTGGGCGCGGCATATCGTTCTGCGCCGGAGGATCGCGCGATGCGCACGGCATTGCGCGCTTCAAAAAATTCGAGCGGCAACTTGGAGTTCAGTATGACCGGGTCGAACTTGTAGCCTGTGGGGATGTAGCCGCCACGATCGATTAATTCAAACTTAGCATCCACGACTTCGGTGGCGCCGACGGTGTCCGGGCGAATGGCATTCTCGAGGACCACCACGTTGCTGGGACGACGCACAGCGTAATACGGCTCCGCGGTAACGATCAGCGCAAAAGCCTGAAGGTCGGTGGTTGCCTGTAATTTGCTGCGGTGGTTATCGCCAACGAGTACTTCGCCGATGTTGACGGGCCGGCCTTCGGGCGAAATCGCCCACAATACATATGTCAGATACTCATTCCCAAAACTCGTGGGCCGATCCAAGCCGGAAAATTCAGCTTCGACGGCCAGTGTGCCACGCTTGCTTTCGACCTTGGCTTCGCCCGCTGCGCCAGGCATCAAATCAGTGCCTTGAAAATCGATCTTGGTAGACCCACTGCGATGTCTATAGCTCACCGCGCGAGTCGTGCGGCTCACGACGTTCATTCGAAATGTCGGTGGTGGATTGCCGGAGTCTGCCGGCGCTTGCGACTGGGCCTGCGCTGGCCCCGATGCGGCGAGCGTTAGTGCAACTGCCAGAGTGATGCTTGCTGTCTTGAACATGAGTCTCCTTCGAAAAACTGCGAGAGCTCAGTATCACGTTTTGTGAGTTTCAATACTGTGCGAAAGAGGACGTTTCGGAAGAAAGAATGTATTCGCAAGGTGCGTTTTTACGACCGGGTTGGCGAAGAAACGATGCGCGATGGCAGCAAAACGATAAGAGTATAAATTCCTAGAGTGGTCCCAAACGGAATTTCAGAGACCGATAGGAAAGACGCAAGGAGGGCCAGCATGCGTGCTGAGCGTTGATTTGCCAGCAACGCCAGTCCGGCCAGGATTCCGATTAGGCCGCAAACCAATGACAAAACCACTAATCCGATATAAATGATGTGAAAATCAGCCATCAACGCAAACGGATTAGGCACCCGATTCAGCAGCGCGCCAAACATCACCGTGGACGTGCCGCTAAAAAGCACGAGCCAAATTCCTGCGATGACGCGGAGAATGCCATACACGATCCAGCAAATACCCAATATTCCCCGTTGACTGCTTAAATTGACCGCTTCAGATCCATCTGAGGGCATCTTCGACTCCTAACCGCCCCTGGGCTTCTGTCGTTCCCGGGTTCGATTTAAAACCAATTTGAATCTAGCTGTCTGTCCGTTTCGGAACATTTCAAGAATGTCAGCGCCGCTCTAGCCTCGCCAAGAATTTGCCAAAGCCACCCCCAAAGTCGTCACCCTGAGACTGTTTAAGTTGGTGTTTCCCTTCGGATTGATAAGGCGATGGATCTCCCAAACGGCCAAGTTTCGGCTACGACGTAATGGCCGACCGAGGCGCGTTGCGGTTCGTGGAAGGGGATCGGTGGAAAAATCGATTGTCGCATTTCTCGCAGCGATATGGCCTCCGGAGAACCAGGGTCAGGAAGACATGTTCAACGATCCCTTTTCGTTTCGATTGATGAATTCTCTTGCTCTGGCACAGCGGGCAACTGATCACGACGGTTCTCCTTTTGGAGCATCTCGCTTGGCCCGCAATGATCCACGAGCGACAAAGGAGATGTATGTACCGAATTGAACGCCGAACTGCTATCCAAATTTCCGTTTTAGAGAAGCCAAAACGTTACGTTCCGGCCTGACCGCCAGTAGGTGGGTCGGCCGATCCGGAACAGCAGATGTTCAAAATGGAACAGACGCCGTTTCCCAACCTGATTATGCTGGGCAAAGACAGGCGCGAATTCGGGGCCGTTCGTTCCGTATGTCCAAGGATGGCCAACCGAGTCGTGCGTGCCCGGTTCCATGACCAATCTTGCTCAGAACGAGTTGCACTCGGCCCGCAGGAATTTCCGCTTGGAAAGTTCGGTCGCGCACCGCCGCCGCCCCCTCAACGTGCTCTTTATTCACCGCGATGCAGACGTGGTAGAGAACTGCTTGGAAGAGCTCAAGAAGGCTCAATTCGCGATCAGCTCTGATTTGGTCTTGACACTTGCCCAGTGCGCGCAACTGCTGAAACTCCAAACATATGATGTAGTCATCGCGGAATATCCCAGCCCGAGTTGGAAAGGGTCACAGGCATTGCAACTTCTTCATCAAACGGTGCAGGAAGTTCCCCTCCTGTTCGTGACCACCTCGGGGGGAAGCGAATCCATCGCCCTGCTCAGCGCCGAAGGAGCATTCGATTTCGTCGAGCAGGAGCATCTTGCACAACTGCCGATGGCTGTCCGGCGAGTCTTAAACGAAAGCAAATTGCGTGCGGAACTGGAAGAGGCCGGAAAGGCGCTCCGGCATTCGCAATCGCTCTACCGCGCGTTGGTGGAAAATCCCGCGTACGGCATATGCAGATGCAATGCGGAGGGAAGATTCCTGGATGTGAACCAGGCGCTGCTGACGATGCTGGGGTATGAATCCAAGGAAGAGCTGCTGGCGGCGAATCGTGCGTCTGAAATCTCCCTTGACCTCGGGCGCAGAGCTCCCTTGGCTGCATGCTCCTCAGACTCGGTAAGAATCGAGCCCGTCGAAATCGAATGGAAACGGAAAAACGGAACAAGTTTGAAGGTAAGACTGAGCGGCCGAGGCGTTTTTAACGAGCATGCAGTCTTTGTTGGATATGAAATCATCGCGGTTGATGTCACGGAGCAGCGGGCTCTGGAGGATCATCTGCGCCGCCAGGCCTTGAGCGATTCGCTGACAGGGTTGGCCAACCATCGCCGGCTTTTCGAGGTGTTGCACGCGGAAATCTGCCGGTCAAAGCGCACCGAGAGGGAGTTCGCTGTGCTTCTCTTGGATCTCGATGGATTGAAAGCAATCAACGATCGCTTCGGGCATCTGGCAGGGAACCGCGCGCTTTGCCGACTGGCGCAAGTCCTGGCGGACTGCAGCCGGTCGGTAGACACCGCGGCGAGGCAAGGCGGCGACGAATTTGCACTGGTCCTGCCGGAGACGGGCGCGGCCGCTGCCACGTTAGTGGCAAGGCGAATTTGCGAGCTCCTCGCCATGGATGCCGAAGAACCGCTGCTCTCCGTGAGCGTCGGTGTGGCCAGCTATCCGAAGGATGCCGAAAACGTGGGAACACTCCTGTACGCGGCGGACACCGCACTGTATGCAATGAAGGAGCAACGCCCAAGATCCGCGCGAGCCGGATAGAACACGCAAGAGCAATTCTAGAATCCAGCTGCAAGATTTCTTCCTTGTAGGCCGAATCGAATCGTCGAGGCAAGTGTGCGGTATCGAACATCGCATATGGCGCAAGCACCGCATACTACGGCCCGGCCGCGGATTCCGAGCAGGAATTCGAAAGCCAGGAGGAACACGATATGCTACGCAGCTATCAATATATATTCAGCTTTTTTGTTCTAAGCGCGGCTCTGGCGGCCCCGTCGGGAATGAACGCAGCCGGCCGGCCGCAGGACAGCGGACGCCAGGAAGAAAACCATCGAGACGACAAAGACCACAACAGGTTCTATGACCGGGACCACAACGACTATCACAACTGGGATGACAACGAGGACCGTTCTTACCGCGTATACGTTGGCGAAAGGCACCGCGAGTACCATCCCTTTGTGGAACTGAAAGTGAAAGAGCAAAGGGCGTATTGGAATTGGCGCCACGCTCATCCGGATCGCGATCACGACGGGCGCTAACGACTGCGTTTTGCGAACTGGCAAGCGAATGAAGAGCCATTGGGCGAGGGAGCGCGGCAGCCATAGGCGCTCCCACAACTCATGCCGCCGGGCTAGGTGAGATGGGACCGGAATACAGACTGGAAAGGGGGAGCTCCAATGAATGAATACGATTTCAGCTCTGACGGCAAGTTAAAGAGACGGAAGTCAGATCACGACGCTGACGAAAAAGTTAAGTATGCATCAAGTTTGGAAGAGCGGGTGCTTCACTCGATTTCATCCCGCGCGCCCCTTCCGAAAGTGCTGAATGAAATCTGCAGCGTACTCGATTGTCAGATTGGAAATGTGGTTTCGCTCATTTCCTTGCCGGGGGACGATCTAGGAGATCTTGGGGCAGTTGCGAGGAATGCAGCACTTTTTGGCTTGTATACGTTTTGCTCGGAAGGTGTGTTTGGCGAGAGTAACGAACTGCTCGGATTCCTGGAGATGTACTGCAGCGTTGCACGAGCTCCGAATACCAGCGAAGTTCACCTCATCGCACGAGCGCTATGCCTCGCGGCAATCGCCATCAAACGCCATAATGAGGCTGGCATTCAAGGTCATTGCGACCTACGGGATGCAGGGTCGGTCCAGGATCCGCTGCCGGAGTGGCCGCACTCGTTGAACTAGAACTTATCTCATAAATGGCTTTGTGGCAGGAATGCCGCAAAACCAGAGAAACAGGAACTTGTGGAAAGTGTTGATTTGGCTGAATTTCGACACTTTCACCTCGTAAGTCCTGTCGTTTCCGCGGCGTGTGAGCACTTATGAGATGGCTTCTAGTATTCCCGCGCGGAATGCGCTGAGCGAGCGCCTAGTCAGAAGAGGTGAGGTGCAGCCAAGCCCCAATGGACCTGGCGGTTTGATTCATTCGTGTAGCACAACACTCAAGAGCGAAGTGTTGATCTGAATCCCACCGTTGTACTTGATGAACCCGAGCTTCTTGAACTTGTTCATGAAAAAATTCACCCGAGAGCGTGTTGTGCCGATCATCTCGGCGAGCGTTTCCTGCGACATGTCGTGAAGCACGGCGTGGGGTTGGTCGTCTTTCCCGTAACGTGCGAGCAAAAGCAGGGTGCGGGCAAGCCGCTTTTCGCTCGAGTTGAATAGCTGATCAACCAGGTCTTCTTCAATTCGAATGTTTCGCGACAGAATGAAACTAATGAATAAATCGGATAGATCATGCTGCTCGTGAAGCATTTTGAACATTGCTGTCTTCTCAACGAACAGCACCGTGCTTTGTGAAATCGCGGTAGCCATTCCCATGCGAACTGGCTGTCCCGCCATGCAGCCTTCACCGAAGAAATCGCCCGGCCCCAAAATGGCGACGACTGCTTCTTTGCCGCCTTCGCTGACGACCGAGAGTTTCACGCTGCCTTCCTGCAGGTACATTACGTTCTTGGCGGGATCCCCTTGAGAGTAGATGAGGTCGCCCCTCTTAAACTTTTTTATTGTTCTCTCGACCCCGGCCGAATCGAGAAATGCTTGGGCATTGAATGCAACTCGATTCTTCGGCACACGTTTTGATTTTTTGCTTTTGCGATTCACGAGTAATTAGGTCTCCCTTTCAAAAAATGCGCCGGAACCAGCTTCTGTCCGTTCTGTCTCCTCAATCACATCCTCTTCCACCGTTTTCTCTGTGTTTTCCGGATCCTGCTCGTTTGTTGGCCCATCCCGGACTTGTCTATCCAATATCTTTTGGACGATCTCCATCGGGACTTGCTCGTAATGTGTTTTGGATCTAATCATCGAACTTCCTTTCTGCGGTCTCGACGCTAACAGACGCGAATTCCTACGGGTCATATCTTTTTAAATCCGGGCACTGCTGTTTGCCGCGTCAAATCGCTCGTTTAGCATTGCGCAGGGGGCTTCCCGGTTCGAATCGCTTGCATAGCATTGGGGGCTTGACGGTTTGCGTCTGCCATGTGTTTTTGCACCTTGCACTTCTCACTTGCAGAGTTCGTTACGCAGAGATACGATAACGATAGTTTAGTGTTTTGCCTTCAGGGGGGTGTATGGCGCGTGGTCAAACGGAGTCTCTTGCAATGCACTTCAAGACCATAGTGCAAACGGAAGTGCCGCAGGGTCGCAAAGGAAAGCACAAACAGATTGTCACCACCATCCTCAAGGACCTCGACAACTTAAAGGCCGGCTCTGCCATCAAGGTTCCCTTGGCGGACTTGGCGGATTCCAAAGAAAAGGTTCGTTCCGCGTTGAATCGGGCAACCAGAAAAGCCAACCGCAAGGTTGCCACCGCCAGCGACGCCAATTACTTATACGTGTGGAACCAGAGCGTATAGCTGGGCCTGCGGAAGTTCCCGCCGATTAACTCCTGGCAAATTCCAAACTAAATGCAAAAGTGTGCGCAAGTGAACAGCCGCGTTCATTAAAAGAATCCAATATAGTGTTGTAGGAACCCATAAGAAGACTTTCGCGCAGGCCCCTCAGCTTACCTGAGATCGTCTCAGCTTCGTCCTACGCAATTGGGCACCAGAAATGCCACACAAGTTTAAGGAGGAATTCGGATGAAAAATATAAAGGTAGTATTGTCTTTGCTAGCTGTTGCGACGTTAGGAGCCACAGTGCTGCCCAGCGCTCACGCGGACACATGGAACAAGAAAACCATTGTCACCTTCAGTCAAGACGTGGAAGTCCCGGGGAAAATTCTTCCCGCCGGCACCTACACGTTTCAACTGGCGGATTCTTTTTCCGACCGTCACATCGTTCAGATTTTCAACGCGGACGGAAGCCAGATTATCGCCACCATCCTCGCCATCAATGACTATCGCCTGCAACCGACGGGCGAAAACGTTATGAAGTTTACCGAACGCCCGGGCGATTCTCCGGAAGCGCTCCGCGCTTGGTTCTATCCAGGCGACAACTTCGGACAGGAATTCGTCTATCCAAAGGTTCGCGCGATCCAGTTGGCTCAGGCGACACATATAGTCGTTCCCGCGGTCGCCGTTGAGACCTTTGACGACAACACGATCAAGACCGCTCCGATCGTTGCCGAGACTCCCGATCAGAAAGAAGTGGAAGTAACCACGGTCATCCAGACCTCTCCGCCCGCCGCTGCAGTCACAACTCCCACTCCGGTCGAGGCCGCTGCTGTCAAGCAAACGGAAGAACTGCCGCAAACAGCAAGCTCTCTGCCGTTGATCGCATTGCTTGGTGGATTGTCTATCAGCCTTGCCCTGGGCCTGAAGCTTTTCCTCAAATTAGCATCGTAAACGAATGTAACTCGGCGCGTCGCGGACGTGATCGCAAGGTCACGTCCTGCGCCGCGAGAGGGCTTTCTCGTGAACCTCATTCCTAATCGCCGTAAGCATTTGGCAGGCAAAGAGCAGTTGTTATTTGCCTTTTTTTTGTTTTTTCTCGGCATTTTCTGTTTTTCTTCATCCCTCGCCACGAACAGTTTGCCCGCGAATGTGGACGCCCAGTCAAAAATTGCAGTGTCCGCAAATCTTGTCCTGCTGCCGGTAAACGTGACTGATTCGCGCGGAGCGTTCGTCTCAGGTCTCAAGCAGGAAGATTTCCGCGTCTCGGAAGATGGCCAACAGCAAAGACTCACCGTATTCGAAGAAAGGGACACTCCTGTTACCGTCGGCCTCGTCGTGGACCACAGCAGAAGCATGGGCACCAAGATCCCGGACGTCGTCGCTGCAGTGGCTTCCTTTACGCATTCCAGCAATTCACAGGATGAAATGTTTGTCGTGGACTTCAACGATGATGTTTCGATTGAACTGATGAAAGGGAAGGCGTTTTCGAACGATCCCAAGGAACTCGGGGAAGCGCTCACGGCCGTATCCGCGCGGGGAAGAACCGCGCTCTACGATGCCGTCAGCGAGGGTCTACATCATTTGCAGTATGGACATTTGGGAAAAAAGGCGCTCATCATCATCAGCGACGGCGGGGACAATGCCAGCCATCTCAAATACTCGCAAGTGCTGGCTCAGGCTCGTAAATCGCAGGCTTTGATCTACTCCATCGGCCTGCTTAGCTCCGATGGCGACGAAGAAAACCCGGGGCTTCTTCAGCGGCTTTGCAAAAACACTGGCGGCATCGCCTATTTTCCGCGCCAAGGCGAATCTGTCGCAACTGTATCAGCGGAAATCGCTCGCGATCTTCGCGAGCAATACACGCTTGGGTATATTCCGCAGAACTTGAAGAGCGCTGGCACTTTTCGAAAAGTCGAAGTAAAGGTCACCGCAACAAGCCATGGCAAGTTGCGCGTGCGAACCCGCCAGGGCTACTCGCCGACTGCTGAGACGCAACCCACAGCGCAGTTGGGACCGGAGACGAAATGAATCCGCTTTCTCAGCCAAGAATGGCAATCTCTTCAGCCCGAGCCCACCTCCTTCGTGGTGCTTGCTCTTTTTTCCTTGCGATCGGCATCCTCGCGCTAGGCTACGCCGGCTTCGTCTTCGCGGATTCGCATGCCTATCAAGCGCTGGAGATGAAGAAATTCAAGCAAGCGGGCCGCCTCTCGGAACCGCATGTCCTGGTGGAAGGCGATGTCATCGGGGAAATACAAGTGCCGCGGCTGGGGCTCGACGCCATGGTTGTCGAGGGGGAATCCCTTGCCAACTTGCGGCGGGCCGTAGGTCACATTTCAAAATCGGCGCTGCCCGGCGAATGGGGCAATGTTGCTTTGGCCGGTCACCGAGATACTTTTTTCGTCCGCTAAGCGATATCCGCTTGGGTGACGAAATCCGATTCCAGACTCCCGAGTACAGTTTCGAATACCGCGTGGAATCCATTGAAGTCGTCGCCCCCGATGATCTCCGAGTCCTGGAACCGTCCGCCGGGCACGATCTGACATTTATCACATGCTTCCCGTTTCACTATGTTGGCCCGGCGCCAAAACGCTTCGTCGTTCGTGCCCATGAGGTCAACCGCATGATGCAGGATCCTTCCGCGAACAACTGAAGTCATCGCTGGTCAACCACGACCGTGTCGACGCAACCTTGGGGCGTATTCCACTCCAAGTGGCGATGCCATGCAGCATTGTCTTCCCACTGCTGAATCGCAGAATTGCAAGACAACCGAGCGAGTGTGCAGTTACGAACAGATAGGCAGACTGGCGCGGTC
The DNA here is from genome assembly GCA_963729455.1 of uncultured Acidobacteriota bacterium. GTDB lineage: Bacteria > Acidobacteriota > Terriglobia > Acidiferrales > UBA7541 > Acidiferrum. The sequence continues at coordinate 24,149 of CAVSNX010000008.1, read as the reverse complement.
TAGCATTGCGCCGTCTGGGAATTAGCCAGAGCCCTCTCCTGGTGCGGCACAAGCGCGTTGCATGTTGGTTTCTTGTGAGAACGGAACAAAATGCTTTGGACAATTTTCGTCGTTTTGTTTGTACTGTGGCTCCTCGGTGTGGTCACGTCTTACACGCTTGGAGGATTCATCCACATCCTTCTGGTCTTAGCTCTCGTCATTTTTGTCATCAACTTGGTGCAGGGCCGAAGACGAATCGTTTAGCCTCAAAAGCAAAGAAGATAATACCGATTCGTTTGGGTTGGCATTCTCTTACGAACAGACTATCTGTGCCGCCGGTCGCTGCTGTGTTCTGAGTGCCCGTTGGCATCGAGCCAGATCAAGAGCGAGCGTATGCTGCCGTGCGCCAGAGCAATACTGGAATCGGCAGCTCCATAATAGAGATTGATTGTGTCGCCGTCCTTGGCCACCGTGTAGCCACACGGGAAGACCACATCCTGGACATCGCCGAGGCGCTCGTACTCCGCCTCGGGAGCAAACATCCAGGAGTCCCCACGGACCAGGCATTTATCCGGCTCTTGAAGATCGAATAGCGCCAGCCCCAGCCGGTAGATGGAACTGGAAGGAGTCGTCCGCACGCCGTGATAAATCATCAGCCAGCCTCTGGGCGTTTCAATCGGGGGAGGAGACATGCCAATTTTGTTGGCATCCCACCACGCGCCCCGGCGGGCTTCCAACATGAGCTTATGATTTCCCCAGTGCCGCAGATCGGGAGAGTAAGAGATCCATACGTGAGCTCCCAGCGGCGTCATGGGCCGATGGATTAACGCCCAAAATCCGTTGATCCTGCGAGGCAGAAGCGCTGCATCTTTGTCGTCCGGAGGCATGACGACGCCGATTCTTTCGAAGCTGCGAAAATCCTCAGTCAGCGCCAAGGACACTCCGGGGCCGCCCCGAGAATAGGATGTGTAAGCCACGGCAAATTTCTTAAGTTCGGGCACGTAGGTGATGCGCGGATCTTCAATACCCCACACTTCCTCGGGGAATTGGTCTGGATTTGGCAGAAGCGTAGGTTCACGATCAATTTGCCAATCATCGACTCCATTTGCGGAACGGGCGGCGCAGAGATGCGAGAGTCCCCGGCGATCTTCCACACGGCATAGCAGAAGAGTTGTCCCATCAGCTAGTAGCGTTGCGCCGGCGTTGAAAACGCTGTTGATGGAATAGGGCCAATTCTTGCCCGTCAAGATGGGATTGCCGGGGTGCCGGTGAAACAGCGTCTCGTACTGCTTCATAGTTGCTTCAACGACAGATTTCACGACACTCATAGTTTCGATCCCTCGAAATTCTGCGTAGGCTAGAGATTTCCGTCCTGCTTCTTACAGCTCGTTCTCCGTGCCGTCCGCTTCTTCCAACTTGCGCATCTCCAGAAGCGCCATAAGAAAGGATAGGGTGGATTCCGCGCCCTGATTTTCATTGGCGCGGTCGGGGTGTAAACCGTCGCGACATCCGCCGGTTGAGGGGTCGTACAGTGCAATCTGAAGATCGTTGTCACCTAAGAACCAATTGAACGCCGACCACGCTTCCTTGCGCCAACGGCTCTTTCCAGTTGCGCGATACGCTTCCAAGCAAGCGGAGACGACTGCGCAGGCCTCCACCGGCTGCTGGTCAAAGCGCGCCCTCTCGGTGGTCTTCGAATAGAAGCCCTGCGATCCGATGGGCACGAAATGCCCTTTTACCTCGCAGTGCTGCAACCCGAGGACCCAATTCAATGATTCGAGGCCGGCGGCCATCATTTCGTCATTGCTGAAGCGAACACCAGCTCGCACCAGGGCCTGCGGCAATCGCGCATTCGAATACGCAAGTCCACTCTCAAACCACTTCCAATCTTCCGTGCGGTTCGCACGGTAGGAATTCAGCAATCGATTTGCCAAAGCATCGGAGGCACTCAGAGCGGCCCGGTCTCCTGGGAAGGACTCGAGGGTACTCGAGGACGCCGAGCAAGGCAAACGCGCAGGCCCGCGGACTCTTGAATTCCAGAGCCGCGGGCACAGCAAGCTCAAACATGCGCCCTGCCGCTCCCCGCAATCCCGCATCCTTGGATCTTCCGAGCACCGTCCCCAATCCCCACAGCGCTCGCCCGTGAGAGTCTTCCGATCCCCCCGCCTCCTGCCACTGGCGTTCATAACTCAGACAGTTTCGGAACCGTTTTGTGATGGGGTCAAAGGCAAGCCACAGGAAGGCCATATACCGGGAGGCCAAATCAGCGCAGTCACTCGGCACGCCGGTGTCGAAGGCGTCCAGCAGAATCGTGACGATCAGGGCCCGGGCGTTGTCGTCGGTTGAATAGCCTTCTGGAAAATTGGGAACCGCAAAAACCGCGTGCTCGATGATTCCTGTATGGTCCGTCAGGCGCCGCAAATGATCGAGCTTCACGGAAGGAAGGCGGTCGAGTGACTTTTCCGTGTTCTGCGCAGAGAAAGTCGCGCGTGGGTTTCGCAACCGCTCGTTGTAGATGCGTTCGAAACTGTTCATATACTTCTGTGCCGCGCGGCTCCACACCATGTCCCTGGCGTACAGGTAGGCGCGCTTGCGCATGGCATGCCGCTCCGTGTCGTTGTCCAGCAGGTCAACGGTTTTTGTGGCGATCGCTTCTGGATCGTCAAAAGGAACAAGTGCTCCGCGTTCCTGGTCCAGGAGTTCAATCGCGTGCAAGTAGGGCGTCGAAATGATGGCCTTGCCAGCGCTCAGTGCGTATGCCAGCGTGCCGGAAACGACTTGAGCTTTGTGTTTGTAAGGCGTGATGTAAATGTCGGCCGCGCCAATCAATTCGATCATTTCTTGCGGGCTCACGAAACGGTTGCGGAAGATGACGTTGGCTTCTACACTAAGCTCCTTGGCCAGGTTCTGCAGGTACTCGCGGTATACGTCACCCTCGCGACGCAAAATGTGCGGGTGCGTGACCCCCGAAACCATGTAGACAACGTTGCTGTGCCGCAAGAGAATTTTGGGAAGCGCCTTGATGACGTTTTCAATTCCCTTGTTCGGCGAAAGCAGGCCAAACGTTAGCAAGACCTCTTTTCCTTCCGTGCCGAACGCATCCTTGTAGAAACTCGGATCGGTAAAAGGCAAATCAGGGATCCCGTGCGGAATCAAGTCAATCTTTTCGCCAGAAACGTGAAACACTTCCTGCAGGATTTCGACGGACTGCTGGCTCATCACGATCAGCCGGTCGGAGAGTGTCGCGATTTCCTCCATGACCGCGCGTTGGTCAGGAGTCGGCTGTCGTAGCACGGTGTGCAGCGTCGTTACAAACGGCATGTGCAAGCGTCGCAGCAGCTCCAGGACATGACTGCCGGCCGGCCCGCCAAAGATTCCATATTCATGTTGCAGACAGACCAAATCTACATTGCTGAAATTGAGAAAGTCCGCCGCCTCCCGGTACGAAGCAAGGTTGTCCTCGCAGAGTTCGAATCGCACCCTGGCGGGATAATCGTATCCTTCTTCGGAATCGTTAACCGGCAGCGCCAGCAGCTCCGTCGTTCCGTACTCTGCGTGCAGGGCATCGCACAAGTCCGTCGTAAACGTTGCGATTCCGCAGCGTCTCGGAAGATAATTGCCCACCACAGCGATTCGGTTTGGGAGAGCCGCATGCCCAGGGGCGGGTGGCAGTATGACGTTTTTTTCTTCTAATACCAGCGATTGAACTTCAATGAACTTCACGGATTCTATCAGCGGTCCTGTTTTCGTAGACGACATTCAATTCCCCATGAATCCATGAAGTGCAGAAGATTCACCGCATATTTGCTCCCGCATTACTCGCGCTGCACGCGCTTTAACCGCTGGCCTTCCCGCCGAGCCCATGGTGCAATCCGTGAGCCGTAGCGATCCCGCACTCTCAATCGTGCAAGACGACCGTCAGCAATGACTTGTTTACTTTAATTTTTCCGTTGTACTCGATGAAGCCCAGTTTTCGGAATTTGTTCATGAAGAAATTCACTCGCGATCGCGTGGTTCCAATCATGCTCGCCAGCGTCTCTTGGGAAACCTTCGGTAGTATGCGCACCGGCTGATCCTGTTTTCCATAGCGCGCGAGAAGCAGAATTGTGCGCGCCAGGCGCTTTTCGCTGGAGTTGAAGAGTTGATCCATCAAATCCTCTTCCACCCTGATATTATGCGCGAGCATATACCGGATGAAATGATCGGATAACTCATGCTCGGCATGCAGCACTCGCAACAACTCGCTTTTCCCCATCACCAGAAGTGTGGTCGGCGTAATCGCCCGTGCCGTTCCCATCCGAAGCGTTTGACCGGCCAGGCAGCCCTCGCCAAAAAAATCAGTCGGCCCAAACATCGCGACCACTGCCTCTTTCCCCGACCCGTTTACCACGGAGAATTTCACTCCACCCTTCTGGACATACATAACTGTATTCGCAGCTTCGCCTTGCGAGTAAATCGTTTCGCCCCTTCGAAATTCCTCAACTTTTCTCGCCACGCCCGCAGTATCGAGGAAGATTTTCGGGTCGAATGTCCCGCCACTCCCATTCTTCTTTGTCCTTTTTGCTTTCATATTCAGTTGGAAGGGCAACCTCTGCATGGTCACTCCGCGCCCGCTTCTATGTTACAAGGTGACTTCCTCTAAAACTGTGCAAAAGGGAACAGTTCACTGGTTTGGCGCCCTTACGCAGCACATGTGCAATTTTGCACAGACTCCAAAATTCAAGTGTTGGTATATGGATGCGCTGGCAGATTAGGTGTGCTTTATTGAAGCCAGTGAAAGCCGGCGTTTCGGATTTCTCTGCGTCGGCTGCTTGGGGCATCGAACGCCTTGTAACTGGGTGAAGAGGAGAAGCTAATGCGCAATTCGAATTTCAGAATGCTTTGGATTCCGGCGCTCCTGCTGGCGGCCGTAATGCCCGGATGCGGTGATGCGGACAAAAATGCGGGGACGGGGAACCCCGGCGACCCGCTGACTCCGCCCACCGTGACCATCGTTACTCCGCCGGACGGCTCTACTCTTGTTTGCCCAAACACCGCCGTTATCACCGCAACATTTAGCAAGGACATGGATCCTACGACCATCAATTCTCCGGCAACTACCTTTACTTTGACCGGGCCAAGTGGCAGCGTTCCCGGGACAGTTAACTATGTTGTTGCGACCAAGGTTGCCACCTTTACGCCCACGACTCTGCCTCTCGGACCGCCCAACGCTTCCTTTACGGCCACGGTTTCCACCGGGGCGAAAGACAAATTTGGCAATGCGCTGGCAACCAATAAGGTGTGGACGTTTACAGTCTCGCCTCCGTGTACTGCGCCCGGCGGCGTTGCATTGGGCGGGGCCTGCGGCTATGGAGTTTTGGCCGGCGCGACGGTCACGAATACGGGCCCTACACATATCGTCAACGGAGATCTGGGACTCAGTCCAGGAAGCTCGGTGGTTGGCTTTCAGGATCCGCCGGCGAACACCTACGTGGGGACAGGGACCCACACAGCGGGGCTGGGTCTCGTTAGTGGGACGATACACATAACGGATACGCCTCCGTCGCCCAACGACGCCCAGACCGCCCAAACCGCCTTGACCACCGCGTATAACGACTTGGCGGGACGAACCATGCCTGCTCCCACGAGTGTGTCAGGAGATTTGACCGGTCTGACCCTCGCCCCGGGAATCTATAAGTCCACGTCCACTTTGATGTTAACCGGGACCGTAACCCTTGACGCACAGGGCAACGCCAATGGTGTCTGGATCTTCCAGATAGCTTCTGCACTCACCACCTTGAGCGGCAGCAACGTCAGGCTTATCAACTCGGCCTCCGCTCACAACATATTCTGGCAGGTGGGCAGTTCTGCGACTCTGGGAACCACCTCTACCTTCAACGGAAGCATCCTGTCGCTTGCTTCTATCACGCTTGCTACCGGTGCAACGATGAATGGCAGAGCTCTGGCACGAACCGCCGGCGCGGTGACGCTGGACACAAATATGGTCACCGTCCCTGCTTGTCCATGAGGCCTTCGGCAGTGAGACCAGCTTAGGGCTGGTCCGCTGCCGCGAAAGTCGCAAACGCAGGAGTTCACGTTATGGAAGTTCGGAGGAATATTCGCATGTCATCTCAATCAAAGAGCCATCCTGGCCGGGTCTCAGCAATGCTGACGGCGATGATTGCCGTGCTGTGCATGTTTGCCGCCCCCGCCGCAGCCCAGGACCAGCCTGCTCCCAAGTGGGAGCTTTACGGCGGATACTCCTACTTTTATCCCCACGCGGATATACACGGCCAGCTTCCAGGAGCAGCCCTCCCGTTCCCGGGGACCAACCTGGAATCGAATCCGCGAGGCGCTGGCGCCAGCCTTACCTACGATTTCAATCGTTGGTTTGGATTGACTCTTGATACCAGCACCCACTGGGGCAGCGGGGAAGCTACCTTTGCGAAAAAAATTGACGACGCGGCTTTCTCCACTCTCTCCTTCGGCCCAAAGTTTACAATGCGGCGCAATCATGTTTCCCCGTTTTTTGAGGTGTTGGTGGGAGACCATCGCCTGATGCCCGATGCCTTCCACGATATCGACAAAGTTGGGCTGATGATTGGCGGCGGTCTTGATATCAACCTCTCCAGGCACGTTGCCTTGCGGCTGTTCAGGGCCGACTATGTAATGTCGAGTTACCGCTATGCTCCTCCGTCTGTGCCGTCCACGGATATCCGGGGCTTGAGAGCACAGACCGGCCTCGTTTTTATGTTCGGTGGCGGAGCGCCCCCGGCACCACCCACTGCGTCTTGCTCCGTACAGCCGACCGAAGTCTTTGCCGGTGAGCCAGTGACGGCCACCGCCAGCGGATCCAATTTCAATCCCAGACGTACGGTCACCTACAGCTGGAACGGCACGGGAGTCAAAGTTACCGGGAGCGAGGCTACAACCCAGATTGATACAACGGGACTAGAGCCACGCGCTTATGAAGTTACCGCCAACTTGAGCGATGGCCGGAAGAATGGAACGGCATCGTGCAGTGCGCGGTTCGCCGTCAAAGTGCCCCACCCACCCGTGATTTCGTGCTCCTCAGATCCCTCCAGCATCCCAATGGGCGGCACCTCCACCATCACTTCAAACGCCAGTAGTCCGGATGGCCGCAGGCTCATCTACAGTTACTCCGCAACGGCCGGCGACATCTCCGGCACCGGTGCCACCGCCAGGCTGAATGCACGCGATGCGCAACCAGGTCGCATCACAATTACTTGCAATGTAAACGATGACCGCAGTCCGGCGCTCGCCGCCTCGTCCACCACCACTGTGGACGTGCAAGCTCCACCGCCACCTCCTGCTCCGGCCCCCGAGATCAAGGAACTGGAAGCCAGGCTGGCGCTACACAGTATTTATTTTCCCACCGCCCGGCCCACCGCCGAGAATCCCGATGGTGGTCTGGTTGACAGCCAGGCGGATATCCTGAAGGTTTTGGCGGAGGACTACAGAAAGTATCTGAAGTACAAACCCGATGCCCACTTGATTCTTGGTGGCCATGCGGACCCGCGCGGCTCCGAGGAATACAACAAGGCGCTCACGGAACGGCGCGTCGAACGAACCAAGAAATTCCTTGTGGAACACGGCGTACCCGCGGACCACCTCGATACCCGCTCTTTCGGCAAAGATGACAATCTGACCGTCGAACAGGTAAAGGAACAGATCGTCCAGAACCCGGATTTGACCCCCGACGACCGAAAACAGATGCTAAGTCATCTGCAGGTTCTCGTACTGGCAAATAATCGGCGCGTAGACGTCTCCTTGCCAAGCACAGGACAAACCTCCACTCACCGTTACCCGTTTAACGCCAAGGATTATCTGGCGCTGATCAATCCCAAGGGCGGAGAAAGAAAGCCCCCGGTCACACAAAAGCCCAAGCGGTGACGGTGCAAACAAAGGATTCGGGGGCCTCGATGTGCCCCCGAATCCTTCAAGATCCAACTGACCTCTGAAGTTTGCGCGCCAGGAAAATCCCTCTTTCGACTGTTCAATAGCGAACATCAAATTGTCTTCCGGCCTTTTAGGATGCGTGTCAGACGGCGAGCAAGATCGACATGAACCGCGATGCAAGGCTGGGCCGGACGATATCGCTCTTCTCGCCGTTCTCATGATCTGGATCCTGGAAAACCAGCATCCATCCGCATCTATTTCCCACAACGCCATTTGTGATTCGAGAGTCCTTCTTGTCGCCTCTGCTTCGGTTGTCCTGCGCCAGCTCTGGTGCCAAATTCATTGTATCGAGGGCAAGAGAAGGATACGATTCACAAGTCCAGGTCGAGTTTGCAAATTCCTGTTCAGGAAGGAATCTCGCAATGCCCCGCGCCCGGCGGAATGCCAGTCGTGTGTCGCTCGCCAAAGCTCCCACAGGAATCCAGGGCCTTGATGAAGTTACAGTCGGAGGCCTGCCGAGGGGCCGTGTCACCCTCGTCTGTGGCAGCGCAGGATGCGGCAAGAGCTTGTTCGCCATGGAATTCCTGGTACACGGCGCGGTTCGCTACGGCGAGCCGGGCGTTTGCATGGACTTCGAAGAAACCGAGGCGAAGCTCCGGGCCAACGTCGCTTCCCTGGGTTTTGATTTGCAAACGCTAACCAAGCGCAGAAAGCTGTTCGTGGACTTTGTTGCCGTTGAGCGAAACCAGATCGCTGAGTCTGGAGAATACAACCTCGATGGCCTCTTCATCCGTTTGGCCCACGCCGTCAAGACGATCAAAGCGAAGCGCGTGGTCTTGGACAGCATCGAGGCGCTTTTTTCTGGATTAAAGGACTCCACGATTCTTCGAGCGGAACTTCGCCGCCTGTTTCATTGGTTGGAGGACCACAAGCTTACCGCCGTCGTTACCGGAGAAGCCGGAGAACACACGCTGACCCGTCACGGACTCGAGGAATATGTCGCCGATTGCGTGATCGCGTTGGACCATCGGGTCACCGAACAGATTTCCACCCGGCGGCTGCGAATCGTCAAATACCGGGGCACTTCCCACGGCACCGATGAGTATCCGTTCCTGATCGATCGTGAAGGCATCTCGGTGGTGCCGATCACTTCACTCGAACTTGCCCACAAAGCATCCACGGATCGCATTTCAACGGGAATTCCCACCTTGGACGAAATGATGGAAGGTAAGGGATTTTTCCGTGGAAGCAGCGTGCTGGTCTCGGGCTCGTCGGGAACCGGAAAGTCCAGCTTGGCCGCGAGTTTTACCAGGGCCGCCTGCGCCCGCGGCGAGTCTTGCCTCTATTTCGCGTTTGAAGAATCTCCCAGCCAGATTCTCCGTAACATGCGCTCGGTCGGCATTGATCTCGATCCGTGGGTCAAAAAGGGTGTATTACACTTCCATGCGATGCGGCCAACCAGCATCGGTCTGGAAGCGCACTTGGCCATTGTTCACAAATTGATCGAAAGGTTTCGACCTAAGGTCGTGGTCATCGACCCCATCACCAACCTGGTTTCCGCCACGGGCGGCTCCAGCATTAAATCCATGCTGATGCGCCTGGTCGATTTCTTAAAGGTCCAACAGATCACCTCGCTCTTCACCAATCTGACCTTTTCTGGAGATCCTCAGGAGAGAACTGCGGCGGCTGTCTCTTCTCTCATGGACACCTGGATCGTGTTGCGAGACAGCAAACCCAATGGGAGACCGCGACGCGAACTTTACGTTCTGAAATCCCGCGGCATGGCTCATTCGCGCGAACCTCGTGAGCTCATCGTGAGCGCGAGAGGCATCGAATTGGGCAAGGTTCTGAGGGATCACACGCTAGGCACGCCCGTGGCGGGCCCGGGTGGAGTCAAGGCGCCTGAATAACAAGTTTGGCCCATCTGTACCGGAGACTGAACACCGATATGAAGAAGAGTTCAGCAAACAAGCGCCGTCCTGCCAGGAGCCGCCGCAGCGACTTTTATATTCTGCGGCTTTACATCGCGGGCCAGACTCCCAATTCGGTTGCTGCGATCGCCAACCTCAAGAAGATTTGTGAGGACAAGTTGCGCGGCAAGTACCGCATCGAAGTGGTGGATTTGCTCGTGAAACCGCAACTTGCCAAAGGGGATCAGATCATTGCCATTCCGACCCTGGTAAGAAGGCTCCCTCCGCCGGTCAAAAAAATTATTGGGAACCTCTCCAAGACCGAGAGTGTCATCGTGGGGTTGGATCTTCAACCTGCGCGCTGAAGTAAAGGCTCAATCAGCAGATGGCTAACAAGCGACCGCGTTCCGATGGCAGGGTCCTTCGAGGCGGGCTGCCCAAAGTCGCTGCGCCCCCAAGTGCTCGCAGAAATCTTAGACCTTCTCCGCACAAACTCCCTTCATCCTCACCTGCGGATCAGCAATCAAAGCTCCTCGCCCGGTTAAAGACTGCCGAAGAAACTCTGCGCGCCATACAGTCCGGCGAAGTGGATGCCTTCATGGTTTCCGGTCGTCGCGGAGAGCAGGTGGTTGCTCTAAAAGGCGGCGAACCCGCGTATCGCATGTTGGTGGAGGCCATGAGCGAAGGCGCGGCGACTCTGTCCCGCGATGGCGCTCTGCTTTACTGCAATCGCAGGTTTGCAGAACTGGTGCGCAGGCCACGCGAGAAAATGATCGGCATTGCGGTTCAGTCGCTGATTACGAGAACGGAGCGAGACAGATTTGAAGTCTTCCTTGCCGAAGGTCAAAAGGCGGTCATGAAGGGCGAATTCAACCTGCGTTACAGAGATGGCAGTCTGCTTCCAGTCCATTTGTCCCTCAACCGCTTTCCTGGATACAAGGGCCACGCCCTCGGCATGGTGATAACCGATCTAAGCGAGCAAAAGCGCAAGCAGGCCGACGAAATCAAGCAAGCCGAAGTGACGCGTCGTCTCCTGCTGGAACACATGCTCTCCGCTCAAGAGGAGGAACGCCGCCGCATTGCGCGCGAACTCCATGACGAAGCCGGCCAATTGCTGACCTCTCTTTTGGTCGGCCTGCGCACCCTGGAAGATTCTCGAAAACTAACAGAAGTTAAGACCCAGGGACTTCGGCTCCGGAAAATCACAGCCCAAGCTCTCGATGAGGTCGGTCGGCTTGCCCGCGGGCTTCACCCAACGGTACTGGACGACCATGGCCTGGGTGTTGCGCTGAGCCGTTACGTCGCCGAGTACACGAAGACCCACAAGATCTCTGTGGTTCTCAAACTCAATGAACCAGGCTCCACTAACCTGCCGTCTGCCGTCCAGATCGGGTTGTATCGCATTGTTCAGGAAGCCCTGACCAACGTGGCCAGACATTCAGGAGCCAAGACTGTCAGCATTAAATTCTCGCGCTCGTCCACCGCTTTGGAGGTAGCGATCGCCGATGACGGATGCGGCTTTGACGCTAAGGCCGTGGCTGTCTCCTCGCACCGCCTGGGCATTCAGAGCATGCGAGAGAGAGCGACAATGTTGGGTGGAGCAGTCAGTTTTGCATCCCAACGCAGAGGGACCAAGATGTTGGTGCGAGTCCCTCTTGCCGAAAAGAACCTCGAGCCTTCGGCGGAGCGGAGGAGCACCTGAAATGGCGGCGCGAACGCGCAAGATCAGAGTCATGATCGTGGATGATCACGCCATTCTCCGCGCCGGACTGAGAATGCTCGTGAATGCCCAGGCCGATATGGAAGTTGTGTCGGAAGCTGCCGACGGAGAGAAAGCGCTTCAAGAAGTCCGGGAATCGAAGCCCGATGTGACCTTGCTGGACCTCACCATGCCTCGGGTCAGCGGTATGAAAGCCTTGCAGGAGATTGCCCGAAACTGTCTCGAAACCCGGGTGCTCGTCCTCACCATGCACGATGACCCTGCCTACCTGCGATCGGCTCTAGCCGCCGGCGCCTCCGGCTACCTGTTAAAAAGGGCGGTGGATTCGGAGCTGATCGCCGCTATACGAGCAGTGCATCGCGGAGGGATCTTTGTGGACCCGCGCCTGGCCAGCATTCTTGTCCAGGACGTGCTCGCGAAAAAAGGCACAAGAGCTGCTCCCGCGCAGCCGATCAACATCCTTAGTGACCGTGAGCTGCAGGTGCTGGGACTTGTGGCGCGAGGCTATACCAGTGCGCAAATCGCCAAACAGATCTCCGTAAGCGTGAAAACCGTCGAGACCTATCGTTCCCGTTTTGCGGAGAAGCTCGGGCTTCGCACGCGCAGTGATGTCATTCGTTTTGCGGTTCAAATGGGTCTGTTGACCCCAGAAGCCCTGGAGAATGAGCCGGACCACTCCGCTCGGTAGGGAATTGCTTCCAGCCGCCATCCTGACCCGGTAGGCATTGTACTGGCCCTTCTTGTCAGGGTTTATCCGGACAAAGCCCTTCATTATTAGCAGCTTCCCTGATACCGCGCTTATTCCATTCGCTGCATACTTCCGCAGGAAGCATGTGTAACTTCCCGTTGGCTCCGGGTCTTAGTCCAGTCAACTGCGATCGGAGAATAGACCAATGAAAACGCCGTCGAGGGCCTCACCCACTGAACGGAATTCGAATTCCACCAAGCCTTCCCCAACTCGCCATATACCCATCAGGCTCCGCCGCCCACCTCCAAGACTAAATTTGCGAAGCCCTGCTTTCGATGTGCAACTATTTCTAACTTCCACCGGTCTGGGGAGGAAGCTAGCCAAGTTTCGAGGGAAGGAAACCATTTTCGCGCAGGGCGATTCCGCGAAGACTGTCATGTACATTCAAGAAGGCGGTGTGAAGCTTACCGTGGTCAATGAGACCGGCAAAGAAGCCGTGGTTGCGATTCTCGGACCCGGTGATTTTTTTGGGGAAGGATGCCTTGCCGGCCAGTCCATTCGCATGGGCACTGCGACCACGATTGCCCCCACCACCGCTCTCCTCATTGAGAAGGACGAGGTGGTTCGGGTAATCCACCAGGAACACGAGTTCTCTGATCGCTTCATAGCGTACACTCTGGCTCGAAACGCCCGAGTCGAAGAGGATCTGATAGACCAGCTCTTCAACTCCAGCGAAAAACGCCTGGCGCGCACCTTGCTGCTGTTAGCGCGGTATGGAGCGCAGGACCAGCCTCAGAAAGTGATTCCCAATGTATCGCAAGAGATGCTGGCGGAAATGATTGGCACAACGCGTTCCCGCGTCAATTTCTTCATGAACAAATTCCGGAAGTTGGGCTTCATCCAATATGACGGCGAGATCCACGTCAACAAATCCCTGCTGAGTGTTGTCCTGCACGACTAAGTACCAACCTAGGGCCGGCCCTATCGATCACGCGCGAGATTTATTTGCATGCGATACCGGAAGAACAACGTCGCGCAGTTGAAAACGTGGAGAGGCTCGTATTTGGAGCCAAGTTGGACCCAAGTTCGGTTTCTGACGCTGAAGTATCTGGGATAGTTCATTGAAAATAAAGAAGTAGGTGGTCGGGGCGCCCAGATTTGAACCGGGGACCTCCTGCGCCCAAGGCAGTTGCAAAAAATCTATCTCGTTGGTTCGTCTAGCTTTGTTCTGCGTCATAGTACTCGGTTTTGGACCCAATTTGTCAGCATTTGGACCCAAATGGACCCAACTTTTTTCTCGCAACTAGGCAGACGGCAGGCAGGCGCGGACTAGTGGAGATAAGTTTCCGGTGAGCGAGTCTACCAACTAGAACGTTGCCGCAGAGCGGCCTGAACCACGTGGCCCAACGCAGTAAAATTGAACTATGACTTGTCGTGAGTCTATCCGATCGCGGCAGAGGACTTGCTTGTGAAACTTCCAACTTCCCCGAAGTTGTTCTTTTCATCGGTTGGTGTCGGGATCGTCGCCGCTGTGGCGCTCGGCGCAATTGCGTTTGCACTCTCACCTCTCTTCGACGCGGTAGGTGTATACATCATGCCGGCAAGATTGATGGTTCCAGTTCTAGGGCCAATCGTTCCTTCAAGGTTGACGTACTGGTTGGTCCGGAAGGTGGAGCGGCGGCCGGAGTCCTTTTGATTCTCGCTTCTTCAGTTCTATTCTGGACTATCTGTTTTGGTGTGCTCTACTTTGTATGGGCCACGTCAAAACTTAGACGGGCCGCCCCGGAAACAATCGGTCCTTGAGGAGCCATGCCAGGAGGGCAACACAGATTCGAATTTGTGGGCAAGGAACCGCTGGCCTTGTGGATTGTTGCTTCGCTGCTTTTTGCAAATACGGCTCTAATGCTGTTGCCGGAATCCAGCGGCAAGTACATTCTTGGCCAGCACGGTCCGAAGATCTCTCATTGGTACGCGAGCCATTCAATCGCAATCCAGTTTTTCCTATTAGCGGTGCTGGCCGCCATCTTTATCATTTTTCGGAAGCGCGTTCGCTACATTCGTCGGAAATAGCCTGGGATTCACCACTTTCCACTTGCTAGCCTATGAACCGCTTGATCGCAACGGCCTCGACCTCTTCTCGAATCCCTTCTTGTTCAAGGAAGCCATCGAAGCTCGACCCACTGTGGTCCGCTCTCTCTTGTTTCCATCGGCATTCTACGGGTCCCAGGAATCCTGCCCTTATACTTGCCACTATACCAGCGCCACTTCGCGGTCGAAATTTGGCTTCTTTTCGGCGTGTAGCTTTAGGGCCACGCCGCAAGCTGTAGCGATGCGCTCCAGCATCGTGAGCGAGTGGCCGGTATATTCGGCGTCCTCCAAGCGGGCAATCACGGACTGTGTGGTGCCGACCTTCTTGGCAAGCTCAGCTTGTGTCAGCTCCGCATCCTCTCGCATCTCGCGGACGAGGAGGGCCAGGTCAATCTGATGCAGGGTGCGTGCGAAGGCCTTTCGGTAGGTTGCGCTTTTGCGCGCGCGCTGTTCGACAATCTCGCTGTGTCTGTCGCGCTTAGCCGTTTGTCTCATAGGCCCAACTCCTTCAGGATAGCTTCTCTTTCCTTTTGCGATCCCGTGTAACGGTTTCGGTACTTCATCCAGAGCTTCCTTAGCTGCTCTGCCCTGGCAATCTCAGCCGGTGGCGTCTCTTGCGTCTTCTTCTGGAACCCTGACGTAATCACGATCAACATTCCCGGCTGGTAGAAAAACAAAACTCGAAAAATCCGGTCGAATTGTTTGACCCGCAGCTCGAATATGTCGTCCGTGAGCTTCTTGACGAACTTTCCTTGCATCCGGATGCCATAGACGCGCAGGCGCTCGATAAAGGCGTCTATCCGGGCGGCGGCTTTGTCATCCAGCGAATCCACGAACTCGCGTGCGGGCAGCCGCCCGTTCGGCAACTCCACATACTCAATCGTGAATTCACCGTTCACGCGCTTTAGATTATCGCATTATTGCGATATGGAGTCAACACCGGTTGCAAGCCGCTGGAGATTCTCGTCCAGCTTGATCTTCAACGAGTTGGAATGGCGTGGGTTAACGCTCAGTCTCACGGCTCCGAATATTCAAATTACGAGTTTTCTCTCAGAGGTTATGATCAAACCGTACCTAAACCGTGTAGCTTTGTGGAGGCCCTCCGTTGGTTATTGCGCCTTGGAGAAAGCTTTGGGTCGCTTCTCTTGCCTTTGCGGCTCTATGCGGGTTCCCTTACGGCTGGAGACAGCGCTCGGAAAACCCTCCTTTTGTCATCACGAGAAAAGCAGAAGAGCCGCCCGAGATAAGACTGTTGAGGAAAGGTCGCTACGACGAAGCTGCTAAGGCGGCCCTCGAATCGATCAAGGATGAAAAGAAAGAGTATTTCAAATATCAGAGCGTAGCCGCGGTGTACGCTGCGCGTGCGGTCAAAGATCCGACAAATCGAGAAAAATGGGCTGGCCAAGCGTCGCTTTATGTCGACAAGAGTGCAAGTCTGGCTCCCGATGACTCCATCAACTTGTTGGATGCGGCGATGGGCACTGAGCGGATCGGTGACATATCCGGCCAGAGTTGCCAATACTACGAGAAGGCACGCGAATACGCACAAACTGGAATGAGCCAGATTAAAGGCGATTGCATCTTCGTGTCGGACGAGCGGGTGCCTACCCAACCGATCCGAAACGAGTTCAGCAAGCTCCTAGGTAGGTTGCAAGCTAAAACCGAGGCAAAATGCGGCCAAGAGCCTTGACAGCGCCAACCTGCATCTGGCTGTTACCGAAGGACGGAGGAGAGCGTGCCTAGATCGGTCCGATCGAAGACACTCTTCGGAATTCTGTGGGTCACGTCCTTTGCAGCGACTGGTGTCGGCGCATATTTCGGGGGACGGGGCGCTGAAGCCAAATACGAGGACCTGATCACAAGTAACGAGCCTGCCCCGGAAGTCAAACTGGAGGATCAAGACCGCTACGACGAGGCCATCCAAACGGTGTTGGACCGAAGAAAAGAAGGGCTACGTGAAGCAGACGCTGACTCCGAAGTGGCCCTGATCTATTTGAACAGGGCGAAGAAAGATTGGGCGAACCGCGAAAAGTGGGCCGAGCAGGTCGAATTTTACATCGACAAGGCTGCGGCTTTGGCTCCGAATGACCCCTTCATCCTAGAGAGTGCGATGGATGAACTGAACACGGTGGGGGACTACTCGGATAAGGGATGTCCCCACTACCAGAAAGCGGTCCGATTCGGAGAGGCTGCCCTGGTCCTTCTGCAGGGAACCAGTGTCACTGTGGAAGGTCACGTCAGAAGCTACCCGACGCAGCCAATCAAAGAAGGCCTCCAGCCTCGACTCAAAAGAATCCGAGATAAAGTCGAGGCGTGCTGCAAGAAAACGCCGTAGAGACTTCTAGCAGCTGGTTGTCAACCTCTGACCATCAGAGGGACTGGAAAGTCTGCTTCAGCGGAGGCGGCAGCAAACGCGATGGCTGCCTGAATATCTTCCGCTTTCAGGCTCGGGAAGCCGACGAGAATCTCTTTGGTGGAATCGCCGTCGGCCAGGCTCGCGAGCCCGGTACGCAAGATGACGCGAGTCCCTTTGAAGACAGGCTCTCCTATTGGGACGGACAAGTAATTCGTCGAGCCCCAACGTGCGCAATTCGCGGAATGAGCTTGACGGCGTCAAAATGTGGATGGGCCCATCCGTTCAACTCGTCTCTGTTCTTCGTGAGGTCGAGGGTGACTCCGACAAAGCCGTCCGTCCATGTCAGCAGCAACTGACTCTGAGATTTGGTGCTCCAAAACGAAGACTCTCTACTTCCTGACGGTCTGTCTTGACGTGGGATCGTGCGGATCAGAGGTTTATCCTGCTCAAATCCGCGTGTGCCGTGCTCTCTCAGCAGACTGAATATGGGTTGGCGGCGTCACGTACTTGTTCTCCTCGCCGAAACCCCATGGCCACCATCGGCTCAACTTCAACTCGTAGCAACCCTCAAAAGGGGCCGACGTCGGAGCAGGTTGAACCTGGGCCTTGGCTTCTGATTTCTTAGTCTGGGCGAAACACGTTAATGGCACGAGCGCGAGGAACGGAATTATGATCACCAGCCAGAATGCCCGGTCGCAAGCATCAATGCGCTTCGAGTGTTGCCTGGCCTGTACTTGCACTGTCCTGTACGCGTGCCTCAGGCTAACATCCCCCTTTCGCTTGTGAAACCCTCCCATATCTCGGCTGCACCTTCTTAGTCAAGCCTCGTTGTGGCTTGCTTTCGGCGACGAGAGAGGAGAACACAAGAACACACGCAGTGTTCTGGTCGAAAGATACCGTTCGCGTTCTGCGGCGCGCAGCCAGGGGCGAACACAGGACTACAAGCAGCGTTCACCCGTAAAGTTTGTCGTTCCGTCCACCTACGGCTCGCGGCCACGTCTTTCTGAGGAACGATTTGCGGAATTCGCCGCTGAAAAAAGACCGCGAACGAAAACCCCGGTTTGGGCGGTAGCGACCCACCCATTTGGGCCGGCGAGCCGCCCAAATGTAATGCGGGGGTCGCTACCGCCCAAACCGATCTCGTCATGCGTCGCGTAGTTAGTCCCTCGACCAACCAGCGCAGGGCTTGGCACTTACGGCGTGTATTACACCTCGAAAAACGTGCAGCCGCTAAGTTTTTTGCTCTGACGGCGAAACATTTTTCTTTGAAATGTTTTTGAGGCTTCTTGCCCATTAGTAGTAATAGGGAGGCCTTCATGCCTATTCTCAAAGCACCGCCCGCTCAGCCCAAAAATGACACGCTGCAATTGCGCGTATCGCAGGATTTGAAGTTCCGGCTCATGCGGTACGCCGATTTCATCCATGCGAACGCTTCTTACGTTGTAACTGCGGCCCTTGAACGCCTCTTCTGCAAGGACGCGGAATTCCAGGAATTTCTTGCGTCGTACAAGCGGCCAGAATCAGGGGACCACAGTGGAGAAGAAAAGACTCTCTATAACGCGAAGAATCCCCCTACAAAATAGGGCACCAAGTTCGTAGTCACAACCCGTCGTAAAACCTCTCGTAAATCACTGCACATTTCCTCAAGACAAAACGCATTCAAAAGGAGCCGCCGGCATGAGCACGCAATCGAAGTGTGAGCTTCTCACCGTCCAGCAAGTCGCCCAGCTACTCCAAGTGCCTGTCTCTTGGGTTTACGGACGCCTACGCAAACGCTCGCTTGAACAACTACCCGGATACCGCCTCGGGAAATACTGGCGCTTTGACAGGCAAGAAGTCTTGGCGTGGCTAGCGCAGCAGCGTGGAAACCGAAAGGCGGCTTGACATGCCTACTACACTGAGTAACGACGCAGAACAAGCTGGGCGGGCCATCGAGAACCCAAAGAAGGGAGAAACGATGGCTCGAAGAGGTTTCCAGCAAGGCTCACTTTTCCAGCGTGGCACTCGTCGGAAAGTCTGGGTGGCGCGCTGGTGGGAGGATGTAATTCAAGCAGACGGCACGCTCGGCAGATTGAGGCGATCCGAAGTCATCGGTACGGTCGCTGAATTTCCGACGCGCCGCCGTGCAATGCAGGTGCTGTCTCAGAGGCTAGGGTCCATCAACAGCGGCAAGGCACGACCACAGTCCGTCCGTACGTTTGGCGATTTTGTCAAAGACGATTGGATGCCTGTGGTTTTGCCAACGCTCAAGTACGCAACACAGAAGCACTATCGGTACATGCTCGACGTGCATCTGATTCCCGCATTCGGCAAGAGGCAGCTTCGCGAGCTTACCCGTGAGGAGCTTCAAAGCTTCCTTAGCCGAAAGCTCAACAGCGGGTTGTCATGGGAAACGGTCCACCACTTCAAATGTGGTCTGAGCAAAATTCTCAGTGCAGCCGAAGAGTGGGGCTGTATCACCGAGAACGTATCTCAGAAAACCAGGCTTCCACGACGACAGCATGGAGCGGAGCGAACTGTACTGACTCCGGTCCAGGTGCGGAAACTCGCTGCGACTCTGAATGAGCCGGCACGCTCGATCACATTGCTGCTCGTGCTGACTGGCTTGCGGGTTGGAGAGTTGCTCGCGCTTCGCTGGGGAAGTATCGATTTGAATGCTCGCCTGCTCCGCGTTTGTGAAACGGTGTATGACGGGCATTTCGATCTGCCAAAGACCAAGCGCAGTGCACGAACCATCCCGATTGGAACGGAGACGGCAGAAATTTTGGCCACGATCCGTCCCGTCGATGTTGATCCAAAGGCCCTGGTATTCGCCACGCGCGAAGGATTGCCATTAGAGCGTTGGAATCTCTTGCGCAAGCACCTGAAGCCTGCCGCGAAGAAATTAGGACTTCCTGGTGTCACGTGGCATCTTCTGAGGCATAGCCACGCGACGATGCTCGACTCTGTGGGTACGCCACTAGGAACGATGCAATCGCTTCTAGGGCATTCCACGCCGGAAATCACGCGCGAGATTTATTTGCACGCGATTCCGGAAGAGCAGCGTCGCGCAGTAGAAAGCGTCGAGAGGCTTGTATTTGGACCCAAATGGACCCAAGTTCAGGCTTCGACGCAGACAGTATCAACAAGAGTGAATTGAAAACTCAGGAGTTAATGGTCGGGGCGTCCGGATTTGAACCGGAGACCTCCTGCGCCCAAGGCAGGCGCGCTACCAGGCTGCGCTACGCCCCGACAATGACTGCTTTACTCATTCTAAAGCACTTTCCAACCTTACTCCTAATCCGAACCATCATTTTTGCCCCTGACTGTGCACGAACTGTGCACGAATGGGGCTATTGAATAGTGGCTGTGCATAATGCCGGTGCGCCCAACACCTGCATCTCGTTGGCTTGACGATTGATTTTCTCCAGAGCTTCGCGCTTCATCTGGAGTTTCATTTGCGAATACTTCTTAAAAACTTGCGCATCTCCCTGACGAAGCATCTGTGTGACCCATTCGTCGGCTACTCCACCCGCGCTCAACCTGGTCGCGTAGGTCGAACGGAGATCGTAGATGCGAAAGTACGTTACTTTGGCTCTAGACAGCGTTCTCTTCCAAGCCTTCCGTAGGTTCTTGTGGTGCCCCGACGGATTGAGGTCACTGGGAAAGAGGAACGGACCATCGCCAGAAATGGCAAACTGGCGTTGAAAAGCCTGAACGGCCAAAGGGGTTAGTGGAACCTCAGCGATTCCGTTTGGGGTTTTAGAATCGGGTATCCAAACAACAGCGTTGGCCAAATCCACATTGTCTTTTCTCATGGGCGTGAGTTCTTTGTAGATTCGGAGGCCAGTCTCCGTAATGATCCGCACAATATTGGCAAGATATTCCGGAGCATGGGATTCGATACGCTGCTGTTCGGACCATGGAACGTAGTGAGGACGAAACATGCCCTTCACGGCAACTGGGAACTCCACTCCCGAACACGGATTGGCCGCCAAGAGTCTTTTCCGAACGGCGATATTAAGCATACGCCGCAGGACTCGGAACTCCTGATGGACGGTTGTAGGCTTTAGGAGGTTCGTTTCCCGGTAACCGCGCTGGCTCTTGATGCGGACACGTTGGCGGAGACGGTCACGCAAATAGAGTTCAATCGCGTCCGCTGTGAGGTCCACAAGTCTGCAATTTGCGAATGCCGACTTGAGGTGCTTCACACAGCGACCGTTCGTCGCGTGAGTCTTCTCCGCTCGTACGGGTGGTCTGGAATAGTTCTCCAGGAAAAAATCCGCCCATTGTCCGTATGCCAAGGTTTCGCCTTTACGTGTGACTTCTAGGACGTTGTCGTCTCTGGCTTGAAGCCTGTCGCGTAACTTTTTCTGGGCCTCATGCCAATCAGCGGACTGGCTCGATTCTCTTCGGGCATTCCCGTTTCTGTCCCGGTAGCGAATCCACCAAATAGCGGTTCCATTCCGCCGGTAGACAACCCCGTCGTATTTTAGTGCTCTAGGCATTCTCCATCTCCTGTCTGAACGACGCGCGGAATGTTTCGAGATCCGATTTGAGAAACCGGATATTGCGACCCATTACGCGGAGATGGGGAATCTGCTTCCGCTCGACCCAAAGATACACAGTTTGCGCGCTGACGCCAAGATATCTGGACGCCTCCTTTACGGATAGAGGACGATCATCGGATGGCGTGGAATTGTGTCGATCGATCTGAAGAATTGTCTCTCGAGTCATAGCGCGCGCCTTTGGTTTCAGTTCTGTTCGATCGCTACGGTTTTCAGTTCTCTCAGGACTTGGTCTATTCCCCGCCAATTCGGCCTGGGCTTACCTCAGCGTTTTTCCGATGCGCGAAAATAGACAGAAGACTTGCGCGCTTCAGCATACTATACGTATAGCACCGTGGAAAGTGTTTTTTAGGCACGTCCGTATTACTCGACCTGGAGGTGCGTCATTCATCGGCTACCATCGCCTTGAGAGTGTCCCTGTTTTTATTCGATATCTCTTTCGCAGCGGCGCGTATCAGCTTGTCATAGCGCAACCTGGCGCGAACGCGCGCCGCTGGCAGCGCATCTTCTGGGGGTTCCACGACACACGTAATCACGTACTTCAGGAGCACGTCCGTTAGGGCGACCTGCGCCTGCGCAAGCGTGTGAAGACCCTGCACCTGCTGCGCCATGTTCGTAAGCGTGGCCGCCACGCGAGCCTCAAACTGCGTTACGGCTTCGGTGTTATCGCCCTGCCGAAGTTCGTGCTCACAAGCGGCGATCAGGAACGCTTGCTCGGAACGGAAGCCACGTTCTTTGACAGCTATGCGAACTTTTTCCCGTAGTTCTGCGGAAGTGTATCGAAAGTTGCGCGAAATCGCTTTTCTAGCCATGAAAAATCACCTTTCTGGAGTGGTACCAAAGTGGTGCCACAATGTGCCCAAAACGGCCCTCTGCAAAGAGTCTGAAAAATAAGCGGTTAACGAAGAAAAACAACACGAAGTGGCCACATCCCTTTATGTTCCAATACGTGTGTCGGTCCCTGATAATTCGCCTGCATTTCATGCACGCTGCCCTTACCACTGTTGAAGAGTGTTGACTTCTGTCGACTTGTGTCGACTTTTGACGAGAAGTGTTGACTCGGGTTGAGATTTGTCGACTTCTGCCGACTTTTGTTGATTTCTGTTGACTCAGAACCTTTTCAAGGGTTACATCAGTACGTCATGCTGCTATATGTACAGCAGTGTGAGAAGGCGCGTCAATGCAAAAAGACTACCGCCCCTGTCTGGAAAAACTGGCCGGCGCTCCCCCGAAGAGAAAGGCCGCGCTCATTCGATCTCTTCTACCGGGGATAGAAGCGGCACTGCACTCAGGGCAGAGTCTTAAAGATATTTGGGAAGCATTGGGAAACGAAGGCTTGCAGATGACCTATCACGTTTTTCACATGACTGTCTGGCGCGCGAGAAAAACTAGAAACCCAACTGCAACCAGCTCCTGGGGAAAACAGGATAAACCTTCTGAGTCGCAAGGGCAGCAGGAAGCAAAAGTGGAAACAGTCGAAGGGCGGGACCCATTTGCGAATCTAAGGCGATTGGAGGAAGACAGGCCTGGTTTTCACTGGCGGGGTACACGAAGCTTGAAAACATTGGTGGGTGGAACGGAGGGGCCCGAATGACAAACGGTGATGGAAGCAGTGGAACAGAATTGTAGGGGGCGTTGAACAAGAGGTGAGGGTGGTGTATATATCTGCCTGTACGGGCCGTGACGTATCTTCAGTCGCGGCAACCCCCATCCTGAAGACAGGAGGGAATCGTGCCCAAGCGGCGAAGCGTTCATTTCGGAGTCTACAATGTCCGGCTGTTAAGTGCCCTCGATAAACTCCTGCGGGACAAACCGAGATATATGGGAGAACTGTCGACTTCGATCAACGATGCGCTTCTGGCGGTCGACCTGAATACTGTCGGGCTCGTGACCCTTCAGTCCAGACAGAAACAAACGGGGAGAGAAACGCAGGTCGTCATCTTGCGACGACTTCGCAGGCGCATTCATCAAGTCGCCAAAAAGCGGAATTGTTCGATGAATCAGCTCGTGAATAGTGCTCTTCTGGCTTACTACTCGAAGGGTGGAGAGGGCAAACTCAAAAGATCAACCAAGGGTCGCGGTTCGTTCGTGCATTCGTACGACTCAATGTCGGAATTGGAGCGTCGGGAGCTTCATCAGATGCTCTCAGGGCTTTCGGCATTGCAATCAGTTCCCATCGATGCGGAAGAACCTGATGGAACATATTACGAATACGATCGGAACCTGAAAGCGACAGTGAAAGTAACGCCTGACGGGGAGCGAACGCCTGTTGACAAATTAGAAACAAGCTTTGAGCCCACGCGCCGGAAGGGTGCGCGTAAAATTGCACACGAGGAAATCGCGTCCTGAGCCAGCAAAAGCCAGCACTGTTTATCATCGCGGGACCGGTGGGCACCGGTAAGACAACTTTCTATGAAGCCTACCTGAAAGAGCCATTCCCCGCACTTGTTCCCGCGCTGAGACACCAGCAACAACCATTTCTTGAGGAGCGTCGTTCTTTTGCGGTCGAAGACATTCGTGTGGACACGCAGCTACTCGACCAGGCGAAGGCAGCAGGGTATTCGACGAAAGTTCTTTTTATCTCTACGGAAGACGCAAATTTGAATGTGGGCCGGGTATTGGTGCGCATGAGTCGAGGTGGACAAGCTGTTCCCGTGTCCAGCGTGATTGACTCCTATCGGGAGTCAACGAAGAATCTCTCCGAAGTCCCCAAACATGCCGATGAATTGCTCGTGTACGACAACACAGTGCATCGTCACGGCTTTCGCGTAGTGGCGCAGTTTATCGGTGGGAGATTGAGTAAAAGCGCGCAGACAATACCGGACTGGGCTGCTAAGGTGTTTGGCAAAGAGCTGCACGCGGCAAAACAACACGAGAAGCCCGGGCGTGGACGCTAACTTTTTTTCTCCCTTAATCCACTGTGCGCTCTGGTCCCCACTCACTATTGCCCCTGCTTCATGAC
>CAVSNX010000007.1:0-933873 GCA_963729455.1 uncultured Acidobacteriota bacterium | reverse complement strand
GTGATGCAGCAGCGACACAAAGAAATGGCCGCCCAGTTTGGCGATCAACCAGAGCGGGTTGTTGAAGCGGCAGGGAAGCAAAGAGAGCAATTACAGGAAGAACCCGGAGAGAAAGCCATCGGCCAGGCCGTTGCCTACTCGCGAGAGAAAAATCTCGAGCGTGAAGCGGTGGCCGAGGAGCGCGACCTGTTACGGGATGCGCTGAAGCGTTTAATGGGTGACGCTACGGTTGCGGAGGTGAAAGCGGAGTTCGAGAAACGCGTGCAGGCGGGCGAGTTCATCGAGACGACAATCGCGCGCCGGACCGCGCGTTCACCACAGAGGAAATGATTGACTACGAGCGCGACACCATCCAAGTGATGCACGCGGGACAGAAACAACACGCACCAATCGCGCGTTTCGAGACCCGCCGAGCGATCGAACAAGACCACTCGCATCTGAACGAGAGCCAGCGTGCGGCGGTCGAGCAAATCTTGTCGAGCCGCGATCAGGTGACGGCACTCGAAGGCGTCGCTGGCGCGGGGAAGACTACTTCCTTAGCTGTAGTCCGGGAAGCCGCCGAGCGCGAGGGCTATAAAGTCGAAGGCTTCGCGCCAACGTCACGCGCAACGCAGAAACTCGCCGAAGCCGGAATCGAATCGAGCACGTTGCAGCGGCATCTCACGCGGAGTGAAGAGCCGCACGACGGGCAGAAACGACTGTTCATTCTCGACGAATCGAGCCTCGCGAGCACGAAGCAAATGAACGAGTTCCTGCATCGGCTCAAGGGGAACGACCGCGTGCTGCTGGTAGGTGACACGCGCCAGCATGAAGCGGTCGAAGCTGGCCGACCATATCAGCAGCTCCAAGAAGCGGGGATCGAGACGGCGCGGCTTGATGAGATCGTGCGTCAGAAAGACCCGGCTCTGAGAGAAGTGGTGGAGCAACTCTCGCGTGGCAATGTGAGAGAAGCAATCGAGCGACTCGACGCGCAGGGCCGCGTGCATGAAATCCCCGAGCGCGACGAGCGACTAAAGGAAATCGCACATGAGTATGCGAAGAAGCCCGAAGGGACGCTGGTAGTCTCGCCCGACAATCAATCACGCAGGGAGATCAACGATGTGATCCACCGGACGATGCAAAGCGGGGGCAAGGTGCAGGCGCGCGAACACAAGCAGCGGGTGCTGGTGGCGCGGCAAGAGATCACGGGAGCGGACCGACAATGGGCCGCACAATACGAGCCGGGCAGCTTGGTGCGCTACACGCGAGGCAGCAAGACGCATGGCATCGAGGCCGGAGAGTATGCCCGCGTCGAGCGCGCGAACGAGAAAGAGAATCTGGTGACGGTCAAACGCGAGAGCGGCGAGCAAGTGACTTACGATCCGCGCCGGTTGCATGGCGTGACGCTCTACCGCGAGACAGAACGCGCATTCAGCGTAGGCGACCGCGTGCAGTTCACCGCACCAAATCGGGAGCGACACATCGCGAACCGCGAGCTAGGCACCATTGAAAAGATCGACGATAGCGGCAACCTGCAACTACGCCTCGACTCAGGCCGAACCGTCGCATTCAACATCAAAGAGAGTCCGCATCTCGACTACGGCTATGCAGTAACGAGCCACAGCAGCCAAGGGCAAACCGCCGACCGCGTGCTTGTTTACGTGGACACCGAGCAGGCAGGAGAAAAGCTCGTGAATAGCCGGTTGGCGTATGTGGCGGTATCGCGCGGACGCTACGATGCCCAGATCTACACCAACGACAAAACGCATTTGACCGAGCACCTGTCGCGCGACGCGTCACACCGATCCGCAATCGAACCGAGCCGTGAGTCCACACCCTCAGCGCAGAAGATCGAGCCGTCATCCGCGCCAAGCCAAGTGCATGAACACACGCAGGCTGAGGATCACAGCATCAGCAGATAGGTCCCCGATTCCCTCCGCTCTCGCCGCCGTCAAGGGTCAAGCCCGCTGCGCGGCTCCCTATGGTCGCCCTTGACCGCGTCCACGCTTCGGAAGTGTCCCAGCCATGAGAGGCATGGGCCTCTCTGCGCTCAATTAGCCGCAGGGCGTTGACAAGCATTCGCAGCTTTTGGACCGGACTGTTCTCATATACGTTGACAAAGACACACAATTAGTTGTATTTAGTGATGGTATATGAGAATAGCGAACCAACTCGTTTGCACGTACACCTAGGAAGACACACAAATAGTGAGTCTTAAGCAGTCTATATGAGAGCAATGAAACCCAGAGTCTCGTTAACGCAATTTGCCCAGTCCTCACCTCTCTTTACTCTTGAGGAGCTGGGCCATCGCTACGGCAAGAGGAAACCGACCCGCTCAGTCCGCAATATGCTTTATAGGCTCAAACGCCAAGGCCGAGTCCGGCAGTTGACGAAGGGAGTTTATTCCGGGGCGCTTGCCACTGCATCGGTGAACAGGTACGGCGTGCCGAGCAAACTGCGAAAGGACGCTGTCGTTGCATTTCATTCTGCCCTTGAATTCCACGGCGTAGCGAACCAAGTGTTCCAAACTGTCTACTACCTCTCGGTTTGTCCACGGAGGGACGTGGCCTTTGACGGCGTGACTTACCATTGTGTTGCACCGCCCCGCCAACTAGTGCGTGCGCATCGATTGGATTTTCAAGTCGAGTCGAGCCGCGACACAGTCCGCGTCACGGGCAGAGAGCGATCTATAGTTGATTGCCTTGCGTTCCTTCCATACAGCGGCGGAGTAGAGGAGCTAGATCGTTCGGTCGCAATACTTCCTTCCTTCGATTTCGACGTTGCTCTCGAATACCTCAGACTTCTTCGCATGCCTTGGCTCTACGCACGACTAGGCTTCCTCTTGGACCGCCACGCCGAGAAACTCTTTTTCAAGGGCAAATCGCGGGATGCTTTTCTGAGAAGGCTTCCGCGAGGAGTCGCGTATTTAGACCGGAAGCGCCCAGGTAATCGCTGGGTTCCCACCTGGAATCTCATGGTACCTGAAACGCTCGCCACGTCGGGCGACCAGGTGGTGCGCACGTGAAATTGGACGCAGCCTACGTGAAGCGAATCGCCGACGCTACGGGTTTCGACCCTGTGCAACTGGAAAAGGTGATCCGTCTGAGGCAACTACTCATCGAATTCCGCAAACATCCTTTCCTGCGCGAACGATTGGTTCTGAAGGGCGGAACAGCCGTAAACCTTTTCTATCTTGAGCTTGCCCGACTCTCAGTGGACATCGATCTGAATTACATCGGTCAACTGGACCGTGAAGAAATGCAGCGAGAGCGCCCGGAAATCGTTAAAGCAACAGAGCAAGTAACTAAGGCGCTGGAATACAAAGTGCAGAGAAGTGCCGACGACTATGCTCTTAACGAATGGTTTCTCTCGTACCAAAACCACGCCGGCGGTTTCGACCAAATTCAAATCGAGATTAATTTCTTGATGCGAAGGTATGCGCTCGCACCCCAATTACGTCAAGCGATACCAATCGGCGATGAGCCAGCGTGCGAGTTCTCCGTCCTGGCTATCGAGGAGGTGTTTGCAGGAAAAATTAGGGCAATGATTGACCGTAAGCACCCGCGCGACCTTTACGATCTGTTTCGCTTTCGCAAAGCTGGTCTAAGCTATGACTCTGAAGTGATGCGCAAGCTCGCAGTGCTGTTCGGCAGCACCTTGAACCGAGACCTTCGCAGCTACAACATGTCCCGGTTCGCCGACATTGACGAGGGGGCGATCAAGCGACTTCTCTATCCACTATTGAAGGCCGGAGACCGCCCGACAGAGGCCGAGATGTTCGCGGTTGCCCAGCCAATCTTGGAAGGCGTTCTTGATCATCGTCGCGAGGCTGATTTTCTCGAAGCAATGGCAGCGGGAAAATATCAGCCTGAGCTTTTATTCCCCAAAGACCCTGGCATTGTAGACCGAATCCGACTTCATCCTGCATTGGTATGGAAAGCCGAGAACGTCCGCCAGTATCTTTCAAAGCAAAGACCATCCCAATAGCACGATTGTCGCGCTAATGCTCGGGCCCCTTTGATCCCGCTTGCGAACTTTCCATCAGCGCCTAGGCCTTCAGTGTTCCCTGATTGATACAAATTTTTCGCGCCCCTTCTTGGTAATCCGAAAAACATGCGGGTGGGTCGAAATGGCCGACTCAATCGCTTGCCGAGATACCTTAAATGACAGGGAATCGAGAACCGCTTCCAGTTCGACGATGCGGACCCGTGTAGCCTGCCTAACAATTTCTCGGACAGCCCTCCAGAGCTTAGTATTCCTTCTTTGCTCGTTTAGGTTAGCAATCATTATTCCCTCGGCTGCCAAGGTGGAAATCTCTTGCTCCTTGAGGAACCCGGCCCCCAATACGCCCACGTTAGTGCGAATGCGCTCGTGTAACACATGTGCCTGCTCAGCCAGGTCCCGGAATTCGACAAAGTGAGCCCGGAGCTGATTCATTCTTTTCCTGATCTTGCTCAGTTTCTTCACATCGCTCTTCCGCTGATCGGCCAGCGCGGAAACAATATCCCTCGATTCAGTCATACCGGTTATATACAAGAGCTAAGCAACAAAAGTCAATAAAAGTCTTTACTCGCCCTTGACTGAAAGCCCCATTCCTGCCATGATCTGATGCTCATTCAGACGACGCACCCAGTCCCCGGCAGAAAGGGAGGCCATGCTAGTCGAAGTAAAAAAGCGTCATACATGGGTTTTGCAAGAAGTTTCGGAGCAGGACGTCCAAGTCAGAAAGGGAGAGCGATGGGTTCCGCTAGCTCACGTGAACCAAGAAAAGCACTCCTCACTACACTACTCGAAACCACAGTGCCTACGTCCAGCACAGCCCTACCGAAGGAATGAAAGGAAATCTGAGCTCCGTCAAGGTCCAGGACGGGCGCATGATTTCAGAGCAAGGTACTGTGTATTCTGTCATAAGTCGCGACGTGTCACGCCGTGCGTAGAATGCAAGAGACCATGCCCTCTAGTGGAGCAACTGAATCGTGTTCCCGACGACAGTAAGCGGCGAGGGTATGCACGCTACTTATTTGTCCAGGGCGGGCAATTCGAGAGTAATCGGCGACGACACTAGCGCCGTTAGATTTGCGAGCCGCACACACGTCCCGTATCCGCTTGTGCCCCACAGGGTAGCCCTAGACCCTGGACCGTCCGTGGCACTAATGGAAAAAATATGTGAATTGTCATAGAGTCACGAAAAGAAACGAAGCAATGAGGATCAACCCAATCCGTGCGCCATTCGCTGCGGTGATCGCCCTTGCTTGTTGTAGCGCCTTCGCCGGACGGGTACCGCAGGAGTCGCTGGCAGATGCAGCGAAGCGAGTCAGGGCTGAGAAGGAACAGAAGGCTCGGCAGCACAAGACCGTGGACGTGTATCGAGGCTCTCTCAACTTCAAAGCGATTCCAAACTTCTCCGATGTTCAGAAGCAATTGATTAGTGGGATGGAAATCCAAGTCCTAAATTCCAGCACCTTGGGGTATCGGTATGTTTTGACAGCAAAATGTGGGGAATGGAGCAAAGAACTGTCGGGCAATATCGAAAGCTCTCCTAATCCTCCGTATTCGAAGGAGAAAAGAATTCAGCTTAACCTGCCTTCACCTTGTAGCTGGAGCGACGCGAGCTTGGAACAGGTTAGGGAGGCGGAGGGGCTAGAGGGGCCAGAGCCTCAGCCACCCAAAGTGCGGGGAATTGATGATGCCGAACTCGCGAGACGAGCTAAAATACAAAAAACTTTTGAGGATGCTCCGAGGATTTCAATTTCTCAGTTGCAGGCCCGCGTGAATGAGGCTTGCAAGCGGCAATCTTTAGGAGACTTAGCGACCGCACCAGTGTCGGACATTGGTGGCCACATGACGGCTTGTGTCAAGGCCAACGAGGACCTGGCTGCTGCTCTGCGGGCGCAAGGCGAAACTGAGGCCGAGACTAGGACCGAAGCCATGAACAGACCGGCTCCCAGCGGCACACTGGTAGTTCGATTGACCGGAACTGCGGGGTTGCCGTTCACAGGGAATTGCAGTTTTTCAAATCGTGCCGGGACAAATTCTAAGAGCTATGACGATGTTCTCCCTTTTCAGATAACGGGAGAGAATGTTGACACCGTGAACTGCAGCTTCATCAGCAAGTCCGATTTTCGGCATGACTTGAAGTTGGAGATCCTTAAGGACGGGAAAGTTGTCGGGGAATCAGATACCGACGCGCCCTACGGTGTTGTTAGTGTTCTGCGGGACCTGAACTAGGGTAACGGGCCTTCTCACATCTGCCCACTCCAAGAGGCTTTGACAAGCCAGCTGTCATAGCTTGTCACAGTAACCTGTCATAGCTTGTCACAGTAGCGGCTGGTAGTATTTGGTGGGGTCCGTGGGACCGGTGCTGACCTCGCGGACTAGACACTTTTCAACCAGCAGCTTATGCCTCTTATACTGCGCCTCAAGCACGAGGGCGCGCTTTTGCATACCGGCAATCCAGTCTTCGGAAAGCTTGGCCGCGTCCAGAAATCCACGCGTCCGTTCGATCCTCGTCAACTCTGCCGTGACCGAATTCCTTATCTGAAAATTCTCCTTGATAGCCGCGTGGTTTACCATGTAGATTCGTGTTTGCCTAAGTTCCTGAAAGACCATTACTTACCGCACCTTAAGGGGTGTCCCAGCCATGCCGTACACTGCCGAAATTAGTCGTGCGAATCCAACGTGCTTCCTTTTTCTGATTGATCAATCAGGTTCAATGGCCGACGCTGTGCCCAACCAGTCTAAGAAAAAGGCCGACGCTGTCGCCGATGCCATCAATCGCCTGCTTCAAAACTTGGTCATTAGGTGCGCCAAAGAGGAGGGCGTCCGTGACTACTTCTACGTGGGCGTGATCGGATATGGGAATACAGTCGGGCCGGCTTTCAGCGGTCCCCTTGCAGGCAAAGAAATGGTTTCGATTAGTGAAGTTGGCAATATGCCCGCGCGAGTTGACGATCGCACAAAGAAGATAGATGACGGCGCGGGAGGAATAACAGAACAGTCTATCCGCATGCCCGTCTGGTTCGACCCAGTCGCGGGTGGGGGGACCCCTATGTGCCAAGCGTTGGGCTTGGCGCAGAGTATCCTCCAAAAGTGGTTGGCTCAACATCCCGCTTGCTTTCCTCCCGTTGTGATCCAGATTACCGACGGCGAATCCACAGATGGGGATCCAACAAATGCCATGCGGGGCATCAAGGACCTAACGTCTCAAGATGGGAATGTCTTGGTGTTCAACGTTCACATTTCGAGCGATCCAAGTGCAACTCCCATCGCGTTCCCCGATTCTTCTAATCAACTGCCTAATCCTCCCGCCAAAGTATTGTTCGAGGGCTCTAGTGTCCTGACTCCGTTCATGCGGTCCGCCGCCAACTCTCAACACGGATTGAGTCTTTCAGACGGCGCGAGAGGGTTTGTTCTGAACGGTGATATGGTCCTCGTTGTCCAAGCGCTGGACATCGGTACGCGCCCAAGCAATCTCCGCTAGACGACCGCCGAATGCGAGTCTCTGCTCAGGCCTTTCGCGCGCCGAAGGCAGGCAATCAAGAATCAGAATATGAGGACGCTTGCTGCCCGGAGCGTCCGCTGATCAGCGGGAAGGACTCGACTTTCCGGTTCGCGCTTGGCGACGGTGCTACTGAAACCTCGTTTGCAGGTGTGTGGGCAACCCAGTTGGTGCGTGCTTTCTGTAAGGGCAAGCTTGAAGGTGATGAATTTTCGCTGAGTCTGCGCCTCCTGCGTGAGCGTTGGCTCAAATTCGCCTCGCGCAAGCCGATGCCCTGGTATACGGAAGAAAAAGTCCGCAGTGGCGCTTTTGCCGCCATGGTTGGACTTGTTCTGAATGATTCGTGCGAACCGGAGGAAGATGGAAACTGGCGAGCCCTCGCAATTGGTGATAGTTGCGTCTTCCAGCTCAGAAAAAGGAAACTTGTTGCCTCCTTCCCCATTCAGAGCTCCGATCAGTTCAACAGCTCGCCTGTACTACTTGGGAGCAGGAGCGTACAAGGCCAGGACGACGCGCAGGGCATCTTGACGATGTGTGGCACCTGGCGGAAAGGAGACACGTTCTACCTAATGAGTGATGCCATTTCCTGCTGGTTTTTGACACAGGTTGAGAACGGCCGTGTCCCCTCCCGAGAGCTCCAAGATCTTACTCCCGGCAAGAGTGGGAACTTTCTATCATGGCTGGCTACCCTCCGCGAGCACAAAGCGGTCAGAAACGATGATGTGACAGTCTTGAGGATAGAGATAGAACAGGACTAAGCAAAGACTCCCGATGACATGGCCGAGCCCACAGGATTACAGCGAGGCAGTCCAAAGCCCAAGGACCGCTTTTCAAGACCGCGAGCTTCAACAAGGATCGCCGGAGCTAGATCATCTTGGTTTGCCCCGCCCCAGGAGCGGATCATTTGCTACCGTTTATAAAATCCTGTGTGGAACACGCAATTGGGCAGTTAGATGCTTTCTGCATCCGGTCTCGGATCAACAGGAACGGTACGCCGCAATTAGCACGCACCTGGAAAAGACACGTCTGCCATATCTAGTGCAGTTCAGTTTTCTAACGGAAGGAATCCGAGTTGCGAGACAGACGTACCCGATCCTAAAGATGGAATGGGTCGAGGGCGAGCCTCTTGTCTCCCATATTCAGAGGAATCTCGGAAATACGCGCGTTCTTCTTAGCCTTGCGGGTCGCTGGGTGGAAATGATGAAAGCTCTACGACAGTCGTCGATTGCTCACGGTGACCTACAACACGGGAACGTGCTGGTTCTGAACGGTGAATTTAAGTTGGTCGATTACGACGGAATGTTTGTTCCAAGCTTAGAAGGTAGAAGCAGCCATGAACTGGGGCAGCGTAACTATCAGCATCCGATGAGAACGGAATTTGACTATGGGACTAATCTGGATAATTTCTCCTCTTGGGTGATTTACATCTCGCTTATTACTTTAAGCGTCCAGCCCCAACTGTGGCAGCAATTCCGTGGTGGTGATGAATGCCTGTTGTTCCGAAAAGAAGACTTCGATAATCCCGAGCAGTCTCCGATGTTCCGCGCCCTAGATAACCTCCACGACGAAAAGCTTCGTTCTGCCGTCGCGCTCTTTCGCTCACTGTTAGACTTGGGGCCACAAGATGTGCCTTCGTTGGACGGGCAAGTAGTACCGTCACTCACCATACTTCCCAAGATTTCGTCGGGAGGAAGTTGGATCAGCGACTACGTAAAGCAATCGTCAAAAACGAATGCGGAGAGCAAGCCCGCAACCCTCGATCCCGAACCCACTCCGTCCTGGATACAAGACTTCGTGGCGCCCGTCATTACGGAGAGTGAGCAAAAAAAGTTTGAGAACCCTATCGGTCCAGAGCGCGTCACGCTGGCACTCTCTTTGTGCGCGATCTCATTCATCCTAGTCGGCGCGTACTTGAACCTTATCGCGCTGATTACAATTGCTTGGGGGCCGTTGCTGATTCTTGCTTGCAGCTATGCTTTTTTGTCTTATCGCTTTCGACTGGAGCCGGCGGTCTCTGCGCGCAAGGCAGTGAATTTCGAACTGGAGTCCATCGCGGAGAAAATAGTTCGGGCCCGCGCAATCATCAAGTCTAGGCAGACCGACAAGCAATCCGTCCACGAACGGTATTCATTCGACCGAAACAAGTTATCTAAGGAGCTCGAGGGCTTGCGATCTGACGAAAAGAAGGAACTCGATGGTGTCCACGCCGCATTTCAGTTGGAAAAGGCCTCCATTGAGGCTCGTCGAAGGGCACTCAACCAGCAAGAAGCTGGTGAACTCCAAAATCTTTCCAACAGTTTGGGCTCGCAACTCGCCAGCCTGGACAACAAAATTTCCAACTCGGTCCAAGCAGAGGCTGCGGAGCTCAATGCAACCCTTGCTGCCCAGCAGAATCAATATGTGATGTCCTATCTAGCTGGTTACCGAATTGATGACGCGTCGATACCCGGAATCGGACCAAGTTTCAAGAGCCGACTGCGAGCGGTTGGCTTGGTAACCGCGGCTGATATAAATAACAGAATCTACCACGTCAAGGGCTTCGGCCCGGCGCGCTGGAATGCACTCCTTGCGTGGCAGCAGCATCTGAAGCGATGGGCGCAGATGAAAATGCCCAATGCCCTATCTCAGGCCGAGAGTGACGCTATCAGGGCGAAGTATA
Organism: uncultured Acidobacteriota bacterium; assembly: GCA_963729455.1. GTDB lineage: Bacteria > Acidobacteriota > Terriglobia > Acidiferrales > UBA7541 > Acidiferrum. Next base: position 923,737 of record CAVSNX010000007.1, on the reverse strand, counting down.
CTTCTCAACGCAATCCCCTGGAAGTTGAGAAGATTCGGCTCGAAAAACAGATCAGAGAGGCTGGGGAATCAGTACGAGCTAAATATAGGGCCTTACGAGCGCCCGTTGACAGCGAGGAATCAGCAGCGACGGCGCGTTCCCGATCCAAGCTAGAATCTGTTCAAAACAAGTTCCGAGAGCGATATCCGCCTTTAGAGAACGTCAGGCGGAAGCTAGACGAGGACTTAAAACGTGCCGTCGCTGAGATCGATGAGAAGACCAATGCAGAACGGAAGAACCTTTTCGCGTTGAGTTGGGAGCAGGAGAAAGTTAGGCGTCGTCTGCGGGTGTTTTCAAGAATAACGTTCACGAATTATTTGAGACGAACACTCGTCAAGACTTAGGGATGGTGTCTCATGGGTTGGAGGTTTCGTCGCACTCTTAGCATGGGCGGATTCCGCTGGACCGTCTCCAAGCGAGGAATAGGAGGAAGCTGGGGACTTGGGGGCATTCTTAGGTTCGGCGTATCGCCGGATGGACGGCGCTACGTTTCTATCCGCATTCCAGGGACAGGCATCTCCTGGGTGAAATTCTACGGACGAGTAATCGCTTCTCCTGGCGTCGCAAGTGGAGCGGCAACGCCAGCGCCTCCGATCTCCTCGCCATCGCAAACGGCGAGTCCCCAAAATCCGACTCAGCCAGGGCCCGCGAGTCCACCTTGGTGGAAGCAGAAGGGGCCTTAGAAACCAAGCTCACTCACGTACCCGCTGCCGTGTACCTCACTTGGGCGAATCCGGTATTTTTGGAAACGTCCCTACGCTGCTCCTCAAGATTTCCGGCGCTAGCGTCGCCTATAGCAAAGGACCCCGAGCGCGTATGATGTAGAGAGAGGAGGGTTTTTATGGGTACGCCGGAGAGCATTGACTGGGATGCTTTGGACGAACCGCAAGAGATCGCGCATGACTTCGAAATCGACCTCCACATGCTCGTTACGGCGAACCATGAATTCACGATTGCTGCGATAGACCGCGAAGAAGATGAGGAGTTGTCAAAAATCGATGGCGAATTCCACTTGGAAAGCCACGAAGTCATCTATTCAATAAAAGGTCAGTTGCAAAATACTTACGACGATTTTAGGAGGGCTGCTCGGCTGCTTGCGTTAGTTGGGCTGGTTACGCGGCTCCAGCATTGGATTTCAAGGTTCGCGCAACGACGGAACCTGACAAGTGTGAAGCAATCCAAACCCCGCGAACCAAAACTGGTGACTCAGCTTAACGCTCTGAATAGAGACCTGGCGACGGACCTGTATCCGCGGATTTCTTTGAAAAAATAGTGACGTTGAGGGATTCCGTTATTCACGGTGACTCGCAAATGGAATGGGGAGGGCGAAAGGTTGCCGAGGAATACAGGAGTGCTCAGGGCGCAGATTTAAGCGAGGAACAACTCAAAGAGGCAATTCAAAAAGCCATCGCGCAAGTGAAATACTATGACGAAAAGATTCAGGCGCGAACCTCAGCAAAAACATCAGCGCGGCACGATTGAGTATCTTACAACTCGGCCATCAACTCTCGATACAATTGCGATCCCGCGTATGGGCTGAACCCAGTTTCCACGACGACGCGTGCTTGAGCTTTCGCATCGCCAATCACACTTACGATCCAGCGTAGATTACGGCTACCCTCGAAATAGGCCCGGATGCAGCCGCGTATGTAGTTGTGCGTGGAGGCTTCAAGAGAGCGAACGTGCATGACTCACCTCGAATGAACAGGGTAGCGCAAAAGGGAATTGTGTCAAGCAACTCATTTACGGGAATAGATTTGTGGCGCTGTGCTTTCCACTGTACATTTCATCCAGTTCATATCGTGTCGCAATCCGCTTGCTCGCTCCGCTGCGAATATAAATTCCCTTGTCTTTTACGGCGTAAGGCTTGTCCTTGCCTTCTGGAATCGTCACGACAATAATCGGTAGATTGCGAATCTGAACCTCATCAATGGAAACATCGAGCGGGGGATCGCAATAGCTCCGCAGGATTTGATTTATCGTATCCTTCGGCTTATCCAGTCGGCACCCAAAGATCGAGCAATCGTCCGCGACTCCGATAAAGATTCTTCCGCCTCTACGATTTGCAAAAGCGGTTGCGCCAACTGCAATCTGTTCTCGTTGCGACGGAATCTCTCGCTTGAACTCTACGGCGTCCGATTCACCCATCTGAATCACTTGTTCTATGTCCTGTTCGGGAGCTTCGATTGTCACACCTTCTGTTACATATTGGCTTCCTGCCAGAAAACTTCTACGGTCAACAAGTTCTCCATCCTGACGGCACAAAAGCACAACGAGTAGATCACGAGGAAAGTCTCGAATTTCGGCAGACGCTTTGTGATCTGTGAAGTTTAAGTCCGCAGTGATGGAGATGCCGCCATGATACCGAACAAAAAGTTTTCCGATTAGGTCTTTTTCCGAGCTTCCGGCAAGGCACTCTATTTCGACTTGGATGCTGTTAGTGCCGATGCGGATTTCCTCGATCTTGCCTCTATAATCTGGAACGAGAGCGGCAAGAAAACCGCCGTACGAGCTATTGTCGCCAAGCCGGGTACTGAAGAAACTCTCGATGGCCGCTCCACCTGACGGGAATACAGGTAAGTCAACACCATACAAGGGTTGTTGCGGTGACTCCCCTTTGAAGTCCTGATCGATGCTGAGGTTGTATTCGTAATATGGGAAAAAGAGCGGAAAGCGGTGCCAGCCGCTTTCCCAAAAGTGATGCGGAGAGTTAGGATGTAGGGAAGCTTCTATTTCGATTTCTGGAGTACCGGGCAAGCACAAGTGGTCTCGCTCCACGACAGTTGAGAGAACTTCCTTGGCCTCATCAATGGAGATGGCACCTTCAACAAGCTTGAAATCTCCGTAATCCGCTTGCACGCCAATCGAGCGAACTTCGGCTTTGTGCAGAGGGAGCAGGAACGAGCAGACGTTGCGCCATTTCTTCTTGTCGTATCCCTTTCCTATAGCCGACGCGAAAAGAACGTCGCCGTATAAACCTGACCGCTTGTCCCACGTGCCGAACAATTCCTTCAGGACAAGCCTGCTGTTCTCGCGTTGGGCGTCAGAAATCGGTGACATTTGCGGACCTCGGATGTGACGTTGGCGGGAGACGGGAGGAGAATTATCGCATTTCTTACAGTTGGCTAACAATCGTATAGGCGTTTGCTACAGTCTGACCTCGTTCTTGTTCATATTCTGTAAACGTAGCGAGATCATTGAGTTCAGCGTACAGGATTCCCGATTTTGCACGATTCGTGAATCAATTTGGCAAAGAATCCCGTAACGTCGTCACTAAAAAAGTAATTAAAAACGTGGGCCATTCCCACGTATTGCATCTGCTCGTAGAAGTATTCAGCCTTGAATCCAAAGGGTTCAACCGTGTGCTTAGTTATGCCGAATTGTCCGATTAATGAAGCGGGGTGTACGATACCCGAAATTTTGATTTCGCAGATGCTCCACTGCCCGTACAAGTCATCCGCCCCATGTTTGAGGAGCACAAGGTTGGCGCTTATGCCTTGTGACAGCCCGATCCAACCTCCTCCAATTAATTCACCGTTCCGAATCTTGATTGCCGAGTCTGGCGGGCGGAAAACACTGATCTGAATACTGTGACATTGAGGAATATGGTAGAAAATTATGCCCGCCTCCTCTCGTCTTGTTATTTGACCGTACTGAAATTCCTGATTGAATTGCTCAACAACCGGGTCCAATTGTTCGAGTAAGGCGGCATACGAGTAGCGATACAAGTCAAGTTGCGTCTCCCGTTTGTTCTGCTGTGCCAGCAATTCTAACTCTTTCCTTTTCTCCTGTTCTTTACGGGCAACGGCAGCTTCCACCGCCGCAGTGACGGTTGGATTTTTCGTGGTGCTACTAACGACGCTCGGCTGACTTAGTACGTTCAATACTTCATCCCAATACGGTCGGTCGTTTGGCCTTTTGCTGACCATGCGAGACAAGAGTTGAGCGATGGACAAAGGCACATCATTTCGTGAGGTACGAACATCAGGACACGGCTGATAGAGGTGCGCTTTTTCCCAATCGAGAAAATCGGTTGGGTCCGTCACATGCGGCAACAATGGATGTTGTAGCGCCAAGATTTCATAGAACACCAAGCCGACCGAATAAACGTCAATCTTGATTGTGTTTGCTTGATTCGACCAACCTTCCGGGGCCATATACCAAATGTGCTGTCTACCCTTAAAGGTGTGCAGACGGGTGCTCTCATCTACAAACTTGGAAATACCGAAGTCCCCGATCTTGAGCTTACTGCCCTCGATCAAAACGTTGTCCGGCTTAATGTCGCGGTGGATCAGTTTCTCGTTTATTGCTTTGGCCCCTTGAGCAATGTCGATCATCATGTCGATGGCTCGTTCGAGCGGGACTTGGGTTCCCGCACGCAGCACATTCGCCAAGCTCCCACCGGAAACATATTCCATAACAACGTATGGGCCGATTTGGGATAAGGTCCCGTCATTGAAGAACAGGACTTCAACTACGTTGGGATGCTTTATCTGTTGCGCCGCTCTCATCTCTTGCAACAACGCGGTTTTGGAATCGGGAGAAGATAGTGAGCCGAGCGGTAGCAGTTTAATCGCTACTACTTTCCCCGATGATTCTCCGACAGCGCGATAAACTTCCCCAAAGCCGCCCTTGCCCAAGAAATCTTTGATTTTGTAAGTCTCGCTGTTTGGGCCAAGAAAGGTCGTGCCAATTGTGACGGAGGGCATATTCAGCGTTCCAAGCCGCTTGGGAAAAGGGACTTATACGCTGAGTCCAAGAACATCGCTGGCCCGAATATTGGAAGAATGTTTTCTAAGACAAATCCATCGATAGCACTAAGCACTATTCCCAAAACCGGATTCACAACTCCGGCCCCATTACATACAGCGAATCTAATGACCTTTCCAGTTCTCCCGTGCACGAGAGTGCCAAGCCTTGTGCGCAACGACCCGATTTGCGAATGGATCTCCGTCTCATCCGAAAACTGGGCATGTTTCAACCACTCGCGGAAAGCGCGGCATTCTTTACTCTCTCTCACTTTCAAAAACTTTTGCATGTCGAACTGCTTTGTTGGCTGTGCAAAATCAAAAGAAGGAAGGCGTCCGATACGAAGAACTCTATCGAACGTTTCTTCTCTGCCTTTCGGAGACAGGCTGTCACTGAGAACCCTGAATTTGTCCCCGAACAGTGGAAGCTCATCATCGATTGCACCGGACAGAGCGTGATAGTTTTGCATGTCCTCGATGCGACGATTCACATACCCCGCAGCAAGCAGAGAGGATTCTACGGTCTTGTGAGTCTCTTCCTTTGTGAGTCCGAAGCTCTCCAGATTTGTTTCCACCACATAGTCTGTGTCATCGATGGAGCGTATGGTCAGAGACACATCTGATTCTTGGGCGGCGAAGTTTGGTATCAGCCGAAGGCGGGACAGTAATGCTGTCCTGAATATCGGTGAATTCGCTTTGAGGTCGCTGTCGAAAGCAAGTATTGCCGCCCCTCCCGCGTCCTCCGGTATTGGCATCACGGCTCGGAGAATGGCACCTTGCAGTTTCATCAGGTCTTTTCGCGTATGCACATCGAACAACGCATGATGAACCTCTTGCACAGAACGAACTAAGTAGTCGTTTTCATAGGAACTCCGAATCAGCGAGAACGAATATGAAAGCAGCGGAAGCGGCTCTTTGTCCCGAATGCCCAAACTGCGAGCCGTTTGCCCTGTTTGCCCAAACTGTGTCGGGTTCAAGTCAATTTTCAGCGCACCGGAATCCAAGAGTAAGAGTACATTTTCCAAGCCAAGATTTCGGACCAGACTCTCAAACTCTTTGAGACGAATACTCTGTAAATAGTAATCTTCAAAAAGCAGCAGGCGATTCAACAGAGCAGGTATATCAGCGGAGACGGAGACGGAACCGGGCTCGGTGTGGACTGTGGCACATGGGGCGATCAATCTATCTTGGACGTTACCCTTGACGGTCCTCTCAAACGCCTGCTGAATTGCAGCAACCATCTCCAGTCCTCTTTTCCGACCTGAGGTTAGATACGCCCCAGTTACTTGAATATAGCACGAGCCGGATAGATAGAAACATAAGCGAAGAACAACAGAGGGAGCCACTTGGACTGTCGGGTGCTACCACAACAATCCTATGCGAACGGCACATTCAGGGCAGATGCGTTTATCGAATTCGAACGGAACTTTTACTAGGAACTCGCCACAACGGGCCGGGACATCGGCTTCAACCCACTTATCTGAGATTGGATCACGGCCATAAGTCTTGGGGCTATCCGCGCCGCAACCCTTGAATTCGTTTTCGCCCATGTGAGTTTAGATGCGGCTGTAGGCTTACGAATGGCCTCGTGTACCTGCTGTGTACCTCGATCCCCGAAATCTGCCGATTCTGGCGTTTTTGGCGTCCTTAAAAATCAGTAAGTTGCGCGTTATCAATGGGCCTTAGGGGTTCGAATCCCACCCGCGCCTCCAATGCTTATTTTGACGGTTCCACCACCTGCACATGATGATGCTCCAGCAGATCTCCTGTGGCGTGATCCAACTGCGTAACGGCCAGTTGAAAGTTCACCTGAGATTGAATCAGGTTTAGCTCCGCTTGCGCGAGTTGGGTTTGCGCATCCAGAACGAAGAAAATTTGTTCCGTTCCCAATTCGTACTTTCGTTCGTCGGCATGAAGCGTCTCTTTCGCAAGATCCACGGCGACTTTGGCGGCTTCCATCCCAAGCTTCGCCGCCTCGAGTGAATGCACTGCCGTCGTAACCTCCAATGAGATGTTTTGATTCGTCTCTCTTTCCTGGTATTGGTCATGTCGGCGGCCCACCAGCGAGTCTGCCAGACTTGCTTCTGCGCTGTGGTTTCTGACGGGCAGCGACAACGAAAGGCTCGCGCCGTACGCCGGGTAGGTAAATCGGAAGGACTGGCTCAAACTGTTGCTGAGTCCGGTATTTCCAACGGCAGAGTCATTGCCAGCCAGCCCGTTGCCGGAATAGAAGCCAGAGAGTTCGAGGCCTGGCTTGAGGCCGTTATGGGCAAGGCGAACGCTTAGTTCGTCGACAGCAAGCTGCTGGTGCGCCGCTTCTAGTTCGGGCCGGTTCGCGATGGCGCGCGCCAAGGCAGTCGGGATATCCACGTTCGGCAATTCACCCGTGGGTTCGGGGCGGTCGGTCATTTCGAGGTCGAGCACGCGAGTCGCAGGGTCGAGGTCCGCGCCGATTCCTTGGCGAAACTGATCTTCAGCTTGCTTGACGGCGTATTCTGCCTGAATCACCCCAACACGCCGCGACGCCACCTGCGATTCTGATCGATAAATATCCAAGGGCGGAAGAGCCCCGAGACTCAGCGCCTTCTTGTCGTGCTCATAACTCTTCTGAGCTTCGTCCAGAGATTTCTGCTGCACCGAGAGATTCTCTCGCGCCAGCACGACATTCCAGTAATTGCCCACAATCCGCAGCATGACGTCGTTCACCTCCGCCAGAAACGACGCGTGAGCTTGTTTCAGGTTACGCTGCGCGATCAGGATCGGTGCGCGGTTCGGAAAGAGTCCGCGGTTTCGCAAAAGCGGCTGCGTCACCGTGAACTGGAGCGTCGTTGCAATGGACGGATTCAGAAAATTGAACGAGCTGTTGGTCGAATTCTTGTCTGCAATGAAGGAACCTTGGAAATTCGTTCCGGTTTGAAAAGTTTGGGAATAGCCAATCTGCGTCGACTGTGTCAATGAATTCAGAATGGAGGCGCCTTGCAGTTGCGTGGACGTGGGCGACTTGGTCCGTTGATCGTTAAAACTCGAGGTGAGCAACGGATCAAAGGGCGCCAAAACACGTTGAAGATTGTCCTCAGCGGCTTCGATCTGGTAATGGTCCAGGTGAATGTCCGTGTTGTTGGAAAGCGCCAGACGAATGCTGTCGTCCAAAGAAAGCACCAGCTTCCCGTTGACGATGTGATCCTGCAAACCCTGCGGCGGAAGCAATGGCGCGGCGGGTTTTTGCCTGCCGCTAATGCCCAGCACTGTTTCCAGAGGTGAGGCGCGCTGCGCCCGCGTTGATATCTGGTGCCCTGCAAGTAATAAGAGCACAACACACAAAAAGCGCACCACTCTCATCGATCACCCCCATTGGATCGTCTGATCGTCAACCGCGGCTATTCGTACCGAATGGCCTCAACGGGATCGAGCCGCGCCGCCTTCACCGCCGGATAAATCCCGAATATCAAGCCCACGGAAATGGAAACCAGGAATGCCAGAAGGATCGATTCGATCGTAACGACGGTGGACCATCCGGCGAGCCACGCAATCAACTGCGACATGGCGAACCCGAGCACCACACCCAGCAGGCCGCCAGCGAAGGAAATGAGCGTCGCTTCAATCACGAATTGTCGGATGATGTCCCAGCGCCTCGCGCCGATGGCCCGGCGAACTCCAATTTCGCGCGTGCGTTCCAAGATGGCAGCCAGCATGATGTTCATGATTCCGATTCCGCCCACCAACAGCGAAATGGACGCGATCGCCACCATCACTGTGTTGAAGAGTTGCTCCGTCCGTTTTTGTTGCGCCAGCAATTCCGCCGGCACGATGACGCTGAAGTCGCCCGCCTCATGATGCGTTGAATTGAGAATCCCGCGCACCACTTCCGCATCGATGACGCTCGTATCCGCCGATGCCAGATGCAAGTACAGGCCATCGATTTCGTCCTTCATCCAGCTCTGTGAATCCTCGAAACGGTAGAGCACCGAATTCAGCGGCGCGTACACCAGGTTATTCATATCCTCTGTGCGGACGCCTGACACGTCCGATTCGGGAGCGAGCTGGGGCGCAACGATTCCGATCACATGGCACCACACTTCATTGAGCTTGACGTATTCTCCGACCGCCTGAGACGCGCCAAACAAGCTGTCTTTCGCCGCCGCGCCCAGAACGCACACTGGCGCGGAAGCCGCGTTGTCGGCAACGTCAAAGAAGCGCCCTTCCGTCACGCGCAGATGGCCGATTTCCAGGTAGTTCGGTTGAACGCCGTAAACGACGGGAGTGTCCTGCTGCGGCTTCGGAAGAATCTTCGTCGGCGTGAAGCGCTTGCGCGGCGTCGCATCCGCGATGCTCGGCATATTCTGGCGAATAATCTGGTAGTCGCTGAGCGTGAGCCCCGGCGAATTTTTCCGGACTTTCTGAAGCTCCTGCTCATTGCGCGCCTCTTTGGCTTCCACGATCAGGTTGCGCACGCCCAATTGCTCGATGAACGCCATCACTTTCTGTTGTGCTCCCGCCCCGATCGAGAGCATCGCCACCACCGCGGCCACGCCGAAAATCATCCCCAACATGGTCAGCAACGACCGAAGCTTGTGGCTGGCCAAGTTTTCAAGGCCAAAAGCCAGGTCTGGCAGCCACTGTTCCAGGGATCTCGACGGCGCCATGGAGGTGCGTTTCATAGACGTCCGATTCGTTTCAATTGGAACCCGCGCCCAGGCTGGGAGCGGCGCTACCGCCCTCTTTCGGCTTCCCGGAGCGTTTCTTTTCGGGATTCACTAGCGCGACAACCGTTCCGACCGGGATGCCTTCGAGAATCGCTCGTCCTTCGCTCAGCGCCCGCACTTTGACTTCCTGCATCTCAAATCCGCGGCCGCGCTCGCAGTACACGATCTTCTTCCCGTCGTGTTCAAAGATCGCCTCCGCGGGCAGCGACACAGCCCGCGTAAGGTGATCGCCTAAAATGCTCAGTCTTGCTTCGAAACCCGGACGGAGCCGAGGATCAACTCGGTCCAGTTGAACGGCCACGTCAAACTTGTGCTTCGAGTTGTCGTCCCAGAATTCGCGAACCGTGGCCCCGCCGACCATTCGCACTTTTCCGGTAAAGGTCTCGCCCGGCAGCGCGTCAATATCTATGTCCACGATCTGTCCAGTCTTGAGGTTCGTGCGGTCTGTTTCGCCGACCTGCGCGGAAATCTCGAGGTGAGAGCTGTCGATTACTTCGGCGATCGGACTTCCGGGATTTGCTTGATCGCCGACGTGGTAGTCCGGGAGGGCCATCCCGCCGAAGAACACGCCTCCGGAGGTATCGCGGTTCCCGCGGATAACCATCAGGCCGTCAATCGGAGAAGTGATCCGCATGCTTTTTATGTTTTGTTCCGCTCGATCCATCGCTAGCTGCGCCTTGTGATGTTTTTCCTTGCTGATTGCCAGAGCCGCATCATTGGACGCGCTGTGCGAGCGAATATCTTGTTCGAGCTGTGCCAGGGCCCGCTTGGCCTCGTCCAGCGCTAGAACGTTCTTCTTTGCATCGATCTCGCTCAACAGTTCGTTCTTGCTCACCTCGAGTTCCGCTTTGCGCACCGCGTATTTTGCTTTCAACAGTGCCGTCTGGTCTTCCGCCGTCTGCACGGCTGCGTCTGCCTTGGCTTTGACGATCTCCTGGTCGGCTTGTTCCAGGTCGCTTCGGTTTTGCGCCAGATTGTATTCTTGCTGGCTGGGGTCGAACTCCAGCACGACGTCTCCCGTGTGTACCTTCGCTCCGGCCGCCGCCAGTTGGATGATCTGCAGTGTCCCTCCCGCGATCGGCGGAGCCGAAATAACTCGGGATTGCTCTGTGTGCAACGCGCCCTTTGTGAACACCTTGAGTTGCAGATCCACTTCCTTCACAGTGGCCGTCGGAATATCCGCGTCACCTGCCAGGACTGTCGTCTGTCGGCAGGCCACACCGTACCCTCCGACCGCAAGCGCAACTAGAAATGTCGCCGCGCGTCTTCGTCCCTTCTTCGAGAGCGAATCCCTACTTTGCAAGTGTTGGATCCTTTAGTGCTAACCGATCGCCCGGCTGCAATCCCTTTGCAATCAATGCTTCATCGCCGCTCTGCCGCGTCACTTCCACCAGAGTCTCTTCAAATCTTGAACCTCGCCGCACGTACGCTACCGTCCGCCCCGCCTTCCGGAAAAGAGAGTTTGTGGGGACGACAATTCCGTCGGGCACACGGTCCACCGCGACTCGAATGGTGGCTCCCATTCCGGGCGTGAGGCGGGGATCACTTCCCGTCAGGCTCAATTCCAGGGCGAAATTTCGCGGAATTGGCCATCCCGCGCCGAAATCCATACTGGCCGTGGGACTAATCGTCTCGACATGCCCGTCGAAGCTCCGGTCCGGAAGCGCATCGAGCTGCACGGTCGCGGATTGCCCCAATTTCAATTGGCCCCTTTCCGCTTCTTCCACGCGCGCCGTCAGCTTCATCGAGGTGGAATCCGGAAGCTCCGCGATGGCCGCGCCAGGCCACGCCCGGTCGCCCGGCTTGAAGGGAGTCGGCCCGCCCTGCGGCTGCCAGTGATTCTGCAACGCTACAACGCCATCGAGCGGAGCCCGCAAAGTGAGCGAATCCAGGGCACGTTCGTCAAGCTCCACTTGGAAGGCAGCCTGGTCGTGCTTCTGTTGTTTGCTGGCGAGATCGGACACCGCCGCGGCGCGATCCGCCTTCAATTTCGCTTCAGTCTCTTTTTGTTTCTGTTCCGCGTCCGCAAGTTTCAGCTTGGCCTGTTCGCCCTCAATGGCGGAGAGGATTTCTTGTTTGCTGGCGTCCATCCGCGCTTTTTCGGTGTCGTACTTCGCGGTCATTGCGTCGGTGAGGTCCTGCTCTTCCTTCAATCGTGACGCGGCTCGCGACTGCTGAATCTCCGCTTCCGCGGACTTCACCGTCGATTGATCTTCTGCCAGCTTTTGCTTCACGGTGGTCGCGTCAAACTCCACCAAGAAATCGCCCTTCTTCACTTTCGTTGCGTTGTCCACAAGCCGCAAGACCTGCAGGTCGCCAGCGCCGTACGGCGCCGAGATCACCGCCGAACGAACCGCTTTCAGCTCACCCTTAATCTGGAGATAATCCACGAACTCCTTCCGCTTCACTTCCGCGGTCGGCAGGTTCACCGCCGAATTCGCCAGCCGGAAGGCCCCGAAGACGAGCCCCCCGACAATCAGCGCGGCAGCGCCGGCGAGCGCTTTTTTTCGGGATTTCGATTTGGGACTTTCACCGCTCATCGCCGCTCCGCCGTGGCAGGATCTTCGTTAGCGTTCCGCCGGATAACGTCACCCTCCGCCAGTCCGGCCTCTACCACCGCACTCAAGTCATTCCGCCGCCCGATTTTCACCGTACGCTTTTCGAATCCACTTGAACTCTTCAGCCACACGAACGAATGTCCCGACTCCGTTCCAATGCTTTCGTATGGAACCACCAACACATTACTCTCCAATCCCAGATCGAGGTCCATCGCTGCCGAAAGGTCCGGCAAAAGCCTCGGATCGTTTCCCTGCACAGAAAAACGCGCCGTGAACGACCGCACCATTTCCGTAAACTGCCCCGTATGCCCCAGCGGCGACATTTCATCGAGGACCGCCGGCAAACTCATCCCCGGATACGCATCCAAATGCATTTCCGCTTTCTGCCCCGGATGCACTTTCAAAAGATCCACTTGATTCAGTTCCACGCGCACTTCCATTTTCGATGGATCGACCACCTGAAGGAACGGCACCCCCGGGCGCACCTGATCTCCCTGCTGCACCGTGCCCATCCGCCCGCCAAGCCAGATCGTGTTGTAGACCACTACTCCCGCCATCGGCGAATGCACGGTCATCTTCGCCGCGTTCGCCTGCGCGTAGCGCATGGCTTCTTTCGCGCGATCTCTCTGGATCTCCAGAATCTTAATCGCCGCCACCGCCGCCGCCCGTTTCAGTTGATACGTTTCCTTCAGTTGCTTTAGAGTGGCTTGCGCTTCATCCACGGCTTCTTGATTCTTTTCGGCATCGATCCGCGAAACCACTTCGTTCCTCTGAATCTCCAGTTGCGCGCGCTTCAATTCATCTTCCGCTTGCTTCATCGCCGTATCGTCCTTGGCGCAAGCGATGGTTTCGTCGGACTGCTTCTGATCGACCTGGCTTATTAGATTGTCGTACGTGCTCTTTTTGTCGAGGTAGTCCTTCGTCTGCGCTTGGGGATCGAATTCCACCAGCAGGTTGCCGCTACTTACGTGTGTGCCCGACGGCACCAATTTGGTGACCACCATCGAGCCGACCTGGGCCCCCTCCAGCTTCGGTGCCAGCACCACAAAAGACCGGGAAGCCTGCGTCGTTCCGTTAAGCCGTAGCGTCTGCGAAAGGTTCTTTCGCTCGACTTTAACGATGGATTCCGTACGGTCTGCTGAGGGTCGCCCTTGCCGGAAATGCAAAAAAAGAAAGGGGATAGCCACGACTAGCAACACCGAAGCGGTACGGAGAAGTAAGGTCTTGGGCTTTCCGCGGAGTGGGGTTTTAGGGCCCATAACCTCTTATGACTCAAAAAACGTGCGAATGTTTCCCGTCAAGCTAGATTCTTGGAACTCGAATTCGCCGAATTGGTTGTTTCAGCAGATATCCGAGCCGGCCACAATCTCGCAGCCACCAAGTCTATCCCACTGCCAACTAGAACGGCACCCCTGAATTCGCGTTGTGCTTACGTCGCTGACTCAGAATCTGCCTCCCCCACAGCTTTCGGCGGCAGCATCTTCGCGGAAACGAACAAGGCGCAACGCGGGCAAGCGTTTGTGAAATGTGGGAGTGGCATGGCAAGATAGCCAGGCCGTAAAACACCGTGAGCGGGCTCAATGCGTGAGAACTGCCTCTATAATTCATCGCGCCAAACTTCGGTGTCCACCAATTTCAATCTTTTCACCAGAAGGCCAATTCAGCCAATAACGGTTTAGGAGGTCAAGAACATCTTGAAGTCGAGCGCTCGCACCATCATAACTTCACTGGCCACTAGCGCGGTGATGTCACTAATTCTCATTGCTCCATCCCCGGCTCAAACCCCAACTTTCCACAACGCCCCGACATCCGCCAAGCAACAAAAGAATCCCTTCGAGGGCCAGCATCCCGCCTCCGCCAGAGCCGACTATGTTCAACGCTGCGGGGCCTGTCACGGACAAAACGGCGAGGGCACCGGAAACATCCCTCCGCTAGCCACTGGCAAGGCTCAGAACGCCAGCGATGGCGAACTCTTCTGGTACATCACCAAAGGGGATGTGAGTAACGGCATGCCCGCTTGGGAAAGTCTGCCCGAAGAGCAGAGATGGCAAATCATAAACTACGTCCGTGTCCTCGGCAGCCTCAAACCCGGTTCTCCCCGCGTGCCACTTTCCGCCGAGGAAGCCGTCGCGACGGCCTCGAATGCGCCTTCGCCCAAGGCCCCATTTACAGACTATCGTTTCGAGAAGCCCGGCACGATTCGTAAGATCACGCTCAACGATCTGCCCGCTCCACTCGCCACGGCATCCTCCGGCAATGGTCCGCAACTCGTGCCGCGCCCCAAGGACGCCTGGCCGCAAGTTCTTCCTGGCTTCAAAGTCGAGCTCTATGCCTCCGGCCTTGATGAACCGCGTCTGATTCGCACTGCGCCAAACGGCGATTTTTTCGTCGCTGAAAGCCACACCGGCAACATCCTGCTCTTCCGCGGAATCACTTCCGACGGCAAGCCCGAACGGACCGAAACCTTTGCCACCGGACTGAACCGCCCGTTCGGCATCAATTTCTATCCTCCGGGACCCGATCCCCAATGGGTCTACGTCGGAAACACGGACTCGGTCGTTCGTTTCCCCTATCGCAACGGCGATTTGAAAGCTCGCGGCCCAGCCGAGCACATTGCCGACGTTCCCCCCGGTCCCGGCCACTGGACTCGCGACATTCAGTTCTCTCCAGATGGCAAGAAAATGTTCGTCTCGGTCGGCTCAGCCTCGAATATCGACGACCCCGATACCACGCCTGGCGAAAAGAATCGCGCCGATGTTCTCGAGTTCAATCCGGATGGCTCTGCAATGCGTATCTACGCCTACGGTATCCGCAATTGCGTGGGGCTTGCTGTCAATCCGAAGACCAGCGAATTGTGGTGTTCGGTGAACGAACGCGACGCGTTAGGCGACAATCTCGTTCCGGATTACATCACTCACGTGCAGGAAGGCGGCTTTTACGGCTGGCCCTGGTGGTACATGGGCGGCCATCAAGATCCGCGCCACGAAGGCAAGCATCCTGAGCTGAAAGACAAAGTCATCACGCCCGATGTAATCCTTCATCCACACAATGCCTCGCTCGAGCTCACTTTCTACGACGGCAAACAATTCCCGGCGGAATACAAGGGTGACATCTTCGCCGCGGAACATGGCTCGTGGAATCGCTCGGTCCGCGTAGGCTATGAAGTGATTCGTGTGCCCTTGCACCAAACCGGCCACGCCACCGGCGAATACGAAGATTTCATGACCGGCTTCGTCGTTGACAACGGCCACGTCTGGGGCCGCCCCGTGGGCGTCACCGTCGCCCCCGATGGCTCGCTCCTCGTCACCGACGACGGCTCGAAATCCATCTGGCGCGTCAGTTACACGGGGAAGTGATCTCCAAGCGAGCAATCCTGGCGAATCCTTTGAAGGGGCGGAGCTTGCCGCGCCCTCTGAACTAAATCAATTTCGGTGAATCACATCGATGTGCGGCTCTTGGTGATCAGTATCCCAATTTCTTATCCACTACATTGAGCAACGGCTCGCCCTTCCGGAATCGGTCATACTGCTCGATGAAAAACTTCATCGCATTGTCCAGCCAATCGGGCGTATGGTCCGCGCAGTGCGGTGAAAGCAGAACGTTCTCCAACTTGTAAAACGGATGACCCGCCGGCAAAGGCTCGTGATCGAACACGTCCAGCGCCGCGCCTCTGATCCGGCCACTAGAGAGCGCGCCAATCATCGCTTCCTCGTTTATCACCGGACCTCGCCCGACATTAATCACCACAGCCGTGGACTTCATCGCTGCAAACTCCGGCTCATCGATCATTCCGCGCGTTTCCGGAGTCAGCGGCGCCGCCGCAACCACATAGTCGCATCGCGCAATCATCTCAAGCCGCCGCTCCGCAGTATAGGTTTGCGCAACCAGCGGGTCCGCAGCTTGCGAGGCGGGAGCATGCCGCCTCACGGCAAGCACTGTCATCCCAAGCGCGCGCGCTCTCTTAGCAATCGCCCGCCCGATGTCTCCATATCCAATAATTCCGACGGCGTGCCCCGATGCCCATGAAACGTCGAACGCCTCCCACACCCCTGCCATCTGATTGCGAATCATCCGCCGGAAATCTTTCGCGAAATACAAAATCGCGCCGAGCGTAAACTCGCCCAGAGATGCGCTAAACACTCCAGCCCCATTGGTGAGCGGCACGGCACTCTCGATTAGTTCCGGAAACAGAGTTCTCTCCAAACCCACGGAGCGCGAATGCACCCAAAGTAAATTCGGGCACATCGCAAACACCTGCTTAAACAACTCCAGTGAACCCGACCAATTAAACAAAACGTTGGCGTGATCGGCAGCTTGTTCAAATACTTCAGCGGAATTGCCGACGACAATTTCCACCTCGGCGAGATGCTTTAGCATCGCAAGCTGCAACTCAGCCGGTTTGGCCAGGACCAGAATCGTGTCGTTTTTCATCGCCTTCGCACAAACAGCGCAAAAGATTACACCACAACCGGCACAAGTCGCACCCGGCGAATGCAGTTCAGGAGTGTCCAATTCGGCCTTCAAGCCTTTGAGTTTGACACCACAAAATGAGTGCTCCTAAACTACAGCGCTTCGCAAAAATGACTGGCAGTTGACCGAACGAACTCAAAGTTCTACGGTTGTCTGCGTCGACGCCCAAAGTTTCGAAAGGAATTCTGTGCCCCCAAAAGATTCCAGGTCATTGAGAAGCTATCGCTGGTACGGCCCCGACGATTTGCGCTCCTTCGGGCATCGCTCGCGGGCCGCTTCCATGGGTTGCACCCAAGCCGACTACGCCGGCAAACCTGTCATCGCGATCATCAATACTTGGGGCGATATCAACCCGTGCCACAGCCATCTTCGCGAGCGCGCCGAAGATGTCAAAAAGGGCGTGTGGCAAGCCGGCGGTTTCCCGGTTGAAATGCCCGCGTTCACCCTCGGCGAAACGTTTCAGAAGCCCACCACCATGCTGTATCGCAACCTGCTGGCGATGGAGACGGAAGAACTTCTTCGCTCCTACCCAGCCGATGGCTGTGTGCTGATGGGCGGCTGCGACAAAACAACGCCGGCACTCTTGATGGGAGCCATCAGCATGAATCTCCCTGCGATCTACGTTCCAGCAGGGCCGATGCTGCGGGGCAACTGGCGCGGCCAAATCCTGGGTAGCGGCTCCGACGTGTCGAAATACTGGGCAGAGCGCCGCGCAGGCAACATCGATCTGCAAGCCTGGACCGAAATCGAAAACGGCATCGCGCGTTCGGCAGGAACTTGCATGACCATGGGCACCGCCTCCACCATGACCAGCCTGACCGAGGTGCTGGGTTTTACGCTCCCTGGCGCCACCTCGATTCCCGCTGTCGATGCCAATCACCCCAGGATGGCCAATCGTTCCGGCCGCCGCATTGTAGAAATGGTTTGGGAAGACCTGAAGCCGCGCGACATTCTGCGCGAAACATCTTTCAACAACACGATCGCGGCGGTGTTCGCTCTCGGCGGCTCAACGAACGCGGTCATTCATCTACTAGCGATGGCCGGAAGAGCGGGAATTAAGCTCACTCTCGAACGCTTCGATCAGTATTCAAAAAAAACGCCCATGCTCGCCAACATTCGTCCCAGCGGCAAATACCTCATGGAGGATTTCTATTACGCCGGTGGTTTGCCCGCTCTGCTTAAAGCGATGTCGCCCCACTTGGATTTAACTTGTCGGACCATCACCGGAAAAACGCTCGGCGAAAATATTGCCAATGCCGAGATTTACAATACGGATGTCATCCGCAGTCTGGACAATCCCATCCTCGCTTCCGGCGGTTTGGCCATTCTCTACGGCAATCTCGCTCCGAACGGCGCCGTCATCAAAGCCTCCGCCGCCGAACCCCGCCTTCTCAAGCACACCGGTCGCGCCGTTGTCTTCGACAGCTTCGACGAAATGAACGCCCGCCTCGACGATCCCGC
This sequence comes from uncultured Acidobacteriota bacterium, assembly GCA_963729455.1. Lineage (GTDB taxonomy): Bacteria > Acidobacteriota > Terriglobia > Acidiferrales > UBA7541 > Acidiferrum. Next base: position 905,758 of record CAVSNX010000007.1, on the reverse strand, counting down.
CCTCGACGTCGACGCGAATAGTGTCCTCGTTCTCCGCAACGCTGGCCCAAAAGGTGCCCCAGGAATGCCCGAGTGGGGAAATCTCCAGCTTCCGCAAAAGCTTCTAAAGGCTGGCGTCCGCGACATGGTCCGTATCTCCGACGCGCGCATGAGCGGCACAAGTTATGGCGCTTGCGTCCTACACGTCTCCCCAGAATCCTTCGTGGGTGGGCCACTCGCGCTACTGCAAGAAGGCGACATTATCGAACTCGACGTCCCCGCCCGCCAGCTGAACATGCGCGTGCCCGAAGAGGAACTAGCTCGCCGCCGAGCCGCCTGGCGTCCGAAAGAAAGTATTTATCCCCGCGGCTACGGCAAACTCTTCATGCAACACATCAAACAAGCTCACGAAGGCTGCGACTTCGATTTCCTGGAAGGCACCGCGCCAATCCCTGAGCCCGAAATCCATTGATACTCTAACTCACAGCAACCTCGCTGCGCGGGGGCAGAGCCCGCCGCCCCGCTCCAACAGCCAGCATCAAAATGCCGGAGAGACACAGGCTCCCCACCAAATACAAAAGTCCCGCAGTGAAAGAATGCGTTCGATGCACCAAGTAACCCATCACGAGCGGCCCGACAAACCCTCCAAGATTTCCCAGCGAATTAATCAATCCGATGGAAGCCGCTGCAGCCGATTCACTCAAAAAAGCCGTCGGCACTGCCCAAAAACAGGGGTGAAACGAAAAATAACAAGCTCCTACCATGGTAAACAGCCCGATGGCGAGCGTGATCTTCGAGCCAAAAATTACCGCGAGCAATAAACTGACTCCACAAAGAAAAATCGGAACCGCCGCATGCCAGCGCCGCTCAGTCGTCTTGTCAGAGTGCCACCCGTTCAGTTGTTGCACCAAAAACCCGGCAAGATAAGGCAGCGCCGCGAACAGTGTTACTCGAAGGTCGCTCTGTCCGGAAAGCCGCTTCAAAATAGAGGGCAGCCAAAACGAAATTCCGTATCCTCCCGTCGTCGCGCAAAAATAACTCAGCGTCAGCAAAACGACGTCGCGCTGCCCAAATGCCTGCCAAATCGTATAGGAGCGAATTTTCTTTTTCGCCTGCTTCTCCTTTTCCAACTCGCTGGTGATCCAGTCGCGCTCCTCCTCGCGTAGCCAGCTCGCCTTTCGCGGCCAATCCGTCAGATAAAAAATCGTAATCACGCCAAACACGACCGCGGGGACGCCTTCCAATACGAACAACCATCGCCACCCCCGCAGGCCAAGCCAGGAAATTCCCAGCAGCAATCCCGCAAGCGGCGAGCCAATCACGAATGAAAGAGGACTCGCTGCGTAAAAAACGGCTGTTGCCTTGGCGCGGTCCCGATACCGGAACCAGTGCGACAGGTAAACAATCACCGCCGGAAAAAATCCCGCCTCCGCCGCTCCCACAAGAAAGCGCACCAAATAAAATTCCCGCGCCGTGTGGATAAACGCCATCAGCGCGGTTATGATTCCCCAGGAAATCATGATGCGGGCGATCCAACGGCGCGCACTCCATCGTTCGGCAATCAACGCGCCGGGAATTTCCAGCACCACGTATCCGATGAAAAACATCCCGGCTCCCAGACCGACCACTTTGTCGTTGAAGCCCAGGTCGCCGGGCATCTGCAGGGCTGCAGCGCCGACGTTCATTCGGTCCAGGAAGGCGATGATATAAAGCAGGAACAGAAAGGGGAGGAGCCGCCACGCAATTCGTTTTCGCGCGCGCTCGGCGACTGCCGGGTCCGTCGCTGTGACGTCCATCTTCCCTCGATTCACAAGAACTCAGAGATCGGCGGAGGTATCCTGCATCATTTTGGCTGTTCGCGGCACAATATTTCCACCGCGCGTTATTCAGAAAAAAGGAACGCAGTCTTCTTCACTCGGAATTACCGCGCTCGTGGCAGGCGGCGCTGGTGGAACGTGGGCTTTCATTGACATCACGTCAACAAATCTGCTCCAGGAGCTGAAATGCGAGAGTACGCGATTGCCGCCATCCCCGCGGATGGCATCGGCCCCGAAGTGATTGCCGCAGGCCTCGAAGTTTTGCAGGTGCTCACCAAAAAAGTCCGCACTTTTCAGCTGAAAGTAGAAAAATTTCCGTGGGGCTCCGACTACTACAAAAAGCACGGGACGATGATGCCGCAAAACGGCCTCGAACTCTTGCGCCCGTTCAACGCGATTTATTTTGGCGCTGTCGGTGCCCCCGATGTCCCCGACCACGTCACGCTTTGGGGATTGCGCCTCGCGATTTGCCAGGGTTTCGATCAGTACGTGAATCTTCGCCCCACGCGCATTTTGCAGGGTCTTTCCTCTCCACTACGCGATTGCAAGCCGGCTGATCTTGACTGGGCCATCGTTCGCGAAAATACCGAAGGAGAATACGCCGGCCATGGCGGACGCGCCCACCGCGGTTTTCCCGAAGAAGTCGCCACGGAAACTTCCATCTTCACGCGCCGCGGCGTAACACGCATCATGCGATTCGCGTTCCGGCTTGCCCAACAGCGGCCACGAAAATTGTTAACGGTCGTCACCAAATCCAACGCCCAGCGTCACGGCTTGGTCCTGTGGGACGAAATCGCCGCCGAAGTGGCAAAGGAGTTTCCGGATGTGGCTTGGGACAAAATGCTCGTAGACGCGATGACCACGCGAATGGTCGGTAAGCCCGCCAGCCTCGACACCATCGCCGCCACAAATCTTCACGCCGACATCCTCTCCGACCTCGCCGCCGCCCTCGCCGGCAGTCTCGGAATCGCCCCGACCGCCAACCTCGATCCCGAACGCCGCTTCCCCTCCATGTTCGAGCCCATTCACGGAGCCGCCTTCGACATCACTGGCAAAGGCATCGCCAATCCCATCGGCGCGCTGTGGACGGCCGCGCTTATGCTGGAACATCTGGGCGAAAAAGACTCGGCTCTGCGAATGATGCAAGCGGTCGAACGCGTCACCGCTTCCGGCCTTCACACTCCCGACCTCGGCGGCAAAGCCACGACTCGAGAAGTGACTTCCGCCGTCTGCGACGCCATACACAGCTCGAGCATCTGAGCAGAAGGTTGTCCTGTGTTTAAGACTCGCATTGAGGCAGCCCCTTGGCGAAAGCCGGCAACTAATCCTACGGGGAAATCCAGTTTGTTCGTGCAATAATTGGCGAGGATACAGCTCATGGCCGCCCCTGCCAATCGCGCACTCGGATGGGTGCGTCAACGCCCGGGTTTAAGGCTGCGCTCGCGCGCGACGGCGAGCTTTCTAATAGCGGCGCTGTTTGCAGGTTTCTCGCGGGCGCAGAACACGCAGGCAGTTGGTGGTCAAGCGGATAGCCCCACTTCCGTACACGGCAAGGTACTGAACCGGGTAACGAACGCACCCATCAGCCGCGCCCTTGTGTTTTCACCGGACCAGCGATACGCCGCGCTAACGGATGATCGTGGGCGCTTCGAGTTTAAGTTTCCACCGCCCGTACCCGAGCCAAAAGAGGAACAGACGGGCACCCCGGACGTCACTGTGTATCGTGCCCGGCGGATGCGAATGATCCAAAACGCCAGACCCAACTTCTTCTACGCCCGCAAGCCTGGATTTTTGCAGAATAATAGTAACCCTTCCGATGGGCTCGCCGGCACAAACCAGTCCGAGCTGGTGATTTATCTTGATCCAGAATCTTTGATTGTGGGAAGCGTGAACCTTCCGGGTTCGGAAGGCGACATGCGAATCCGTGTGGAGCTGTTCAGCCGCCAGATAAGAGACGGTGAGGCGCACTGGGAGCAGGTAAAAACCTTTACAACGTGGGCAGATGGAGAATTTCGTTTCAGCGAATTGCCGGCGGGAACCTACAAAGTCGGGACCAACGAGCTACTCGACAGGAATCCAACGCTCTACGCTCCTGGCGGGCAGCTGTTTGGCTTTGCGCCGATCTTTTATCCGGGGGTGTCCGACTTTGGATCGGCGACGGCGATTCCCGTCGCGGCGGGAGCGGCAGTCCAGGTAAACCTCTCGCCTACTCGACGTGAATATTACCCCGTCAAGATTCCGGTGCTGAATGCAGGCGACGGCCGGTCGATGAACGTAACCGTCTATCCGTTAGGACATCCTGGCCCCGGCTATTCTCTCGGATACAATGCTGCCGAACAGGTAATTCAAGGGACGCTGCCGGACGGCAACTACACCATCGAAGTCAAGACACAAGGCCCGGCGGGATCGACAGGGCTGCTGAATTTTTCGGTGCAGGGCGGACCGCGCGAAGGGCCTGCGATCACTCTCATACCCAACGCCTCGTTGTCTGTTGAGGTGAAGGAAGAATTCAAAGCCGGGCAGAGTGTATTCGGAGAGGCTCCCGGCGCAACCGACGACGGAACATCGAATATGGCGCGGCAGCGGCAGGCCAACGTCCAAGTCATGCTGACGTCGGTCGAGGAATTTGGCCCGGGAGAAACGGCTCTGTCTGAGCCAGCGCAAGGCACGCAGGAACATGCCCTGATGATCCCCAGTGTTCGACCGGGCCGATATCGCGTCCACGTCCAAAGCGGTGCGGGATATGCGGCCTCGATCGTTTCCGGAGGGACGAATCTTTTGCGGCGGCCGCTGGTGGTTGGGGCGGGCGGGTCGAGCCAGCCCATAGAGGTCACGCTTCGCGACGATGGAGCCGAGGTGGATGGCAAAGTCGAGGAGGCCACCGGGAGCCACATCTATTTCGTGCCTCTCGACGAGAGTTCCGGAGAATTCCGGGAAGGGGAAACTGGGCCCGATGGATCGTTTGGACAGTCGCAACTGCCTCCAGGAACCTATCGTGTGCTGGCGTTCGATCACCAGCAAAACGGACTGGCTTACAACGATGCGGAGATCATGCGGAAACTCGAGTCGAAGGGACAAGTGATTCATCTGGAAGCCGGGCAGAAGGCGCACTTGAGCCTGAAACTTATCGCGGGAGGCGATCCGCAATGAATTTCAAATTGCGCGTAAGCCGGGTGGCGCTGGCGGCTTTGGCCATTTGGGGATTAGCACTGGTGCAGCTTGGCGCCGCGAATGGAACGGAGGGGCAAGCTGCCGCGGGAGTAGAAGGCTCCCGGGCGGGCCAGACGTTCAAGATCGCCGGAACGGTCGTAAATGCGATGACGGGCGCGCCACTCTCCCAAGCGCGCATATCGATTGCCGAAACGCGAGAGCGCGGCAAGGCGATTTCGATGATCACGGCGGAGGACGGCCATTTTGAGTTCTCGCAATTGAAAGCGGGAAAATATTCCCTGTCTGGAGCGAGGCGCGGATACCTTTCGGCGGCGTACGAACAACACGAGCAGTATTCGACCGCAATCGTGACGGGGCAGGAGTTCGCGACGGAAAACCTGGTTCTCCGCCTCACGCCGATGGCCCTGATTACGGGGCATGTGTCGGATGAGTTCGGCGATCCAATCCGAAGCGCAAACGTAGGTTTATATTACGAGAACCACAGCGGGGGGATGACGCGTATCACGCGCTATCAGAATTCGATAAGTGATGACCGGGGTTTTTACGACTTCTCGCTGCTGCGACCCGGCAAATACTATGTTTCCGTGAACGCAAAACCGTGGTACGCGATCTATCCCGCGAGCGCGTCTGAGGCGGCGAACGTTCCGGCATCGCAAGTTTCTTCGGCTCTTGATGTGGCCTACCCCACGACCTACTACAGCGGGGCCACGGAAGCTGACGGCGCCACTGCGATCGAAGTGAAGGGGGGCGACCGGCTCGAGATCGACGTGCACGTGAACCCTGTGGCGGCTTTGCACCTGCTGTTTCGAATTCCAACAGAGGGGCAAGGCCAGCAGGCGGGCTTTCAGATGCCAGTGCTCGAAAAGCGTGTGTTCGATTCGGTGAACTATGTGCAAACGGAAGGCATGCACCCGGTGGCTCCCGGCGTCTTCGAATTGACCGGCGTGCCGCCCGGCCGGTACACGCTGCGAGTCAGGAACTCAGACTCGGGTCAGTTGCAGCAATCCGCGGACGTCGATCTCGTTCAGAACGGACAGGACCTGAACGCGGCCCGCGGCGAAGCGCTAGGCGGCCTCAAAGTGACTATCAAAATGCCGGGCGACGAACCTCTGCCAAAGCAATATGGCGTGGGATTGCAGGATGCGCGGCGACAAATGGTGGCCTTCAAACAAGGTGACCCAACGGGGCAGTTCACTTTTGAAGATTTGGCTCCAGGTAGATATGCGATTCTAATTGGCTCGCAAACTAAAGCCTATTCCGTGGTGCGAACTTCTTCGCCATTGGGCGATGCCTTAAGTCACGACGTAAACGTTACACCTGGAGCTGCCGTTGAAGTGACAGCTTCTCTTGCCGCTGGGATCGTCAGCATCGAAGGCGTTGTGCAAAAGAAGGGCAAGCCGTTGGCCGGCATTATGGTCGCGCTACTCCCGAACGACCCAGTCGCCCACATCGATTTGTTCCGCCGCGACCAAAGCGACTTTGACGGCACGTTCGTCTTACGCGGCGTGATCCCCGGTTCCTACACCATCGTCGCCGTCGAGGACGCCTGGGGCCTGGAATGGCTACAGCCAAGCGTCCTCGCCCGCTACGTCCAGCACGGACAGAACCTAACTATCGGTGAATTGATGCGCGGAACCGTATCCTTGCCCGATCCCATCGAAGTGCAGCCGCATTGAGCAGAATCGGAACCAACTGGGCTTAGCCGGGCCTCCCACAAACATCATTCTCGCGCACCAAATTCCCGCGCATCCCCACTCTTCTTAACAACTTACGCCCCATTCCCATTTGATTCGAATTCTTACTACATGAGGAAGACCTTGACAAGTTATCAAAAACGTGGTACCATTCTCTATGAAATTTGGCTTCCAGCCCGCTCACGCTTCCCATTTTGGAACCCGCACATTCCCTGAATCCGCGTTCTGCTCTTCCGCTCCTCCCCCTCTGGGGAATCTCTATGTCCTCAGTGGCTCTGCGTTATCTTTTGCCGACCGTCAGCCGCGATCTCTACCAACTACCCACCTCTCATTACCCACTATCCTCTTTAGAATCCGCACTTCCGCGAAACACACCCGTAACTCCTTTAGAATCCGCACTTCCAAAACAAAGGACTTAAAGCCCTTTAGAATCCGCACTTACGAGAAAACCCCCCAGGGGGAGGGGACCCATCATCCCGCTGCAACGGCTATCGCAGAGCGGAGCGGTGACGAACGAAGTGAAAAGAATTTTGGGAGGCATTTCATATCGGTCAGACGGCGGCCCCGCGATCGGGAATCTTTGCAGCGCGGTAGATATTCTCGATAAGCGCGATGCTGCGGCGCCCTTCGAGGCCGTCGCAGGCGGGCGCGCGATTTTGTTGGATGGCTGCAAGAAAATCTTCGAGGACGGCTTGGTGGCCGCGGAAATCGCTGACGGCGGCGGACGAGGCGCTTTGGTTTTCGTCCTTCGCGGACTCGGCGAGAGCCGCGAGGTCCGCCGATATAGTGGCGGCGGTTGGAGTGCTTTGGAGATTGGCGGCGATGATGCGGTCGTGCTCAAGGATCACCGTGCCTGCAGTGGCCGAGATTTCGACGCGGCGTGGATAGCCCGGATAAGCAGCGGTAGTGGCGTGAAAAATACCGAGAGCGCCACTGGCGAATTCGAGCGTGGCGACGGCAGTGTCTTCGGCTTCGATTTTGTGCAGCAGAGTGGCGGTTCGCGCTTGCACGCGAACGACATCACCGAGGAGCCAGAGTAAGAGATCGATGGTGTGAACGCCTTGATTGATCAGGGCGCCGCCGCCGTCAAGCGCGAGGCTGCCTCGCCAGCGCGAATTGGCGTAGTACTCGGGTGGGCGATACCACTTCACGCGCGCATCGACAAGCAAAACTTTGCCGAGCAGGCCCTGATCGAGCCAGCCCTTGAGTTGGCGAATGTGCGGCTTGGTGCGGTCTTGAAAAATTACGCCGAGCTGCACGCCCGATTGTTTTGCCGCAGCGATTAGGGCGTCAGCGCGCGCCGTGGTGATCTCGATTGGTTTTTCCGTTAGGACATGCAGGCCTTGACGGGCGGCCGCCATGCCTTGCTCGGCATGGAGGCCGGAAGGGCTGCCGATGATTACAAGATCCATGGGGCGATGTTTCAGAAAGGCAGCGAAGTTTTCATAGGGAGTGCCGCCGTGTTCGCGGGAGAGCCGAGCTGTTTTTTCGGCGTTGGTGCCGTGGATGGCCGAGATTTCCACGCCTGGGATGGCGCGTGCGGCGCGCGCGTGAGTTTCCGTAATATTGCCGCCGCCGATTAGGCCGATGTGGATGGGCATGTGAGCGAGTGTATCAGTGATAGGTGGCAATGAATTGTTTGTAGGCGGCTTCAGTGGCTTCGGGACTGAGGATCGCTGAAGAAATCAAGATGCGGTAGCGGAACGTGGCGCTGGCGCCGGGGGCTAGAGAGAAATTGAGCTCTTCTTTGCCATTGCTGAAAACTTTTTGCCCAAGCGGGTTCGCGGCGAAGAGACCGTAGCCGCGGGCGTGCCAGTAAGTGGGGAAGCCGGGGTTCTGCGGATGATCGAGAATGGTGATGGTGACGGGCTCGTCGCCGATGAGACCGCTGAGATTGCACCAGCGGCCGCGCGTCCCCCACGCCGCATCGCCTTTTTTCCCTTCGCTGGTGAGGTACGTGCCGTTGACGCCGGTGTTGTCCAGCTTGGCGACGGTGGTGGCGCGACCGCTCGCGTCGGTGTACACCTCAGGCTTGTCGGAAGGAATTTCGAGTGCGCGAATAACGCGAAGCCCGAGCATGCCGTCTTTTTCGTCGGGGAAAGTGACTTTTTCATCGAGAGCGCTGAGGGTGGTAATGCGGTCAACGCTGCGAAAATCCGGTCCTCCGCGGAAGACGAAGTGCGTATGTTCGTTAAGCAGAACTTTCTTATCGAAGGTGACCCACTCCGTTTCGACATCCAGCTCGCCCTGCTGTGCGCCACTTTTTGCAGAGACGATTTTCTGCTGGAGAATCGTGCCCATTTTTGGAGCATTGTCCGGCTTGATGGCGTCGGAATTGTTCCAGAAATCAAGACCGTTCACGTTTTCGTAATTGAACCAAAGGCCGGCATGATGTGGGTGGTCGACCCGTTCGCCGGGCCGCGGCTCCAGCGGATAGCCGCGCGTGACGATGGTGCCCTTGGCGCTGCGAAGCGGATAGAGGACAGGTTTTTTCAGCGTGGTGGGCCAGATGTAGGACGTGAAGAGTTGCCCGTCGATCGTGATATCGACGCGGCGTGCTAGTTCATCCGCAACAACGGTGATGCGCTCAGAGGGATTCGGTTTGGCAACAAGGCAACAAACCATGAAGGTCGCTGCTCCGAAAAGGAACAGAGAAGCAGAAGGGCTAGCGCGCATGGATTACCGCCCCTTTTTCAAATGCCTTCCGGCACTACGTACGGTGCGCGATACGTACCTCGGAGAAGGCGATTGGCCTCGTCATCACCAATAACCTGCTCCTGCGCTGGATCGAATTTCAGCGTGCGCCCGAGACGATACGAAGCATTGGCTAAATGCACCAGCGTCGTCGAAATGTGAGCTTCTTCAATCGGCGAATGAATATCTTGGGCGCGGCGGCTGCGAACGCAATCAATGAAGTTCGCGTAGTGGTCACCAGACGCTTTGCCGTGGGGCCCGGGCTCGACCTGGTCTGTGATCCATGTTTTGTAGGAGTCGTAGCCGTCGATGGCTAGATAACCATTTGAGCCGTAAAACAAATTGCCGACGGTGTTGGTCTTTGCGTCTTTTGGACCCAGGGACTTTTGGTTGTCGGCAGGCTTTTTCTTGGCATCGGCCGTGAGTCCCGCGGGAGGAACGGCGCTGGCGCCGTAAGCGCCCGTGCCGATTTCTGCTTCGTGGTTGGTGATCCAGTGCCGGACCTCGAGTTCCATCATCTTGCGCTTGCCATCTGCACCATCGAAACAGAACGTAGCACTCAGTGTATTGGGCGTTTCTTGGTCGTCGTCGAACATAAAATGTCCGCCCATGGCGGAGACGGATACGGGGAAGCCAACACCAAGGCCCCAACGCGCGATATCGATTTCGTGGATAGCCTGATTGCCGACTTCACCGTTGCCCGTGTCCCAGATCCAATGCCAGTTGTAATGAAAGCGATTTCGCGTAAACGGTTTGAGCGGCGCCGGGCCGGTCCATAGGTCGTAATTGACCCCAGCGGGAACGGGCTCAGGCTTGGCACGGCCGATAGATGGGCGCCACTTATAGCAAAGCGCGCGGGCCATATAAACATCGCCGATCGTGCCATCATGCAAATGCTCAATGGCTTCGATCATGCCGGGGTTTGAGCGTGACTGGCTCCCATGCTGGCAAATGCGGTTGTACTTTTTTACCGCCCGTACCAACTGGCGTCCTTCAAACGAGTTATGCGAGCACGGTTTTTCCACGTACACATCTTTGCCGGCCTGGCAGCCCCAGATGGCCATCAGCGAATGCCAATGATTGGGCGTGGCAATGGAGATGGCGTCGATCTCTTTGTCCTCCAGCAGCTTGCGGACATCGACGCAGGATTTTGGCTTTGGCAATCCCATCTTCTCGATCTCTCCAACGCGCTGCTGTGAAACGATTTCGTCGATGTCGCACAGAGCGGCCAATTCCGTTCCCGGGACGCGTGAAAACCCGCGAATGTGATCGTTGCCGCGGCCTCGCACTCCGCAAATGCCCACTCGGACTCGATCGTTTGAGCCCAGGATGGCCGCGTAACTGGATGCACTGGCGGTGAGAGCCGTAGTGGCCACACCGGCGCCCGTAATTTTCAGAAAGTCACGACGCGAAGAATTTAATGCACACATACCGCCTCCCTCAAACCCTATAGAATTACGCCAGGTTTCGAAAACCTGTCTGGCATCGGCGACTGGCGCACGCCTGTGCGCCGTTGTCCGAATCCCGCGAACTGGCTAATAGTAAGCCAAATAGCAAGCCAAAACACGAATTTCAGTTGTTGAGAGTCACTGAAGAAATCGTTTGCCACTTTCGAATTGACTCGGCTAATCTCGCTCTTCGATCCTGCCGTCGCCCGTCGCCTCGCCGCCGTGGTGGGGCAGCCGGGCTGAAAAGGGAATCTTCTCGACTGGTGCCCGGCCGCAAAAACGAGTAGCTTTCCCTACACACCATGGACCCAGCGCGTCCCGCCCCTCCATCTCGCAGCTTGGCATCGCCGGTGAAGACCGGTGACGGCGTGATCTCTGATCAGTCGACGCCTGCTGTTTCGTCTCGGGCTGGATATTTCCGTTGGGTAATTTGCGCTCTCCTTCTTTTCGGCACTACCAAGAATTATATGGACCGCAACGTTCTTGGAGTGCTCAACAAAACGCTTCAACACGATCTCGGTTGGAGCGAAATTGACTTCAGCAATCTTGTGATTGCTTTCCAAGCCGCCTATGCCGTTGGAATGTTATTGACCGGCCGCCTCATCGACAAGCTTGGCACCCGCTTAGGTTATGCGCTCGCGATGATTTTCTGGAGCCTCGCTTCGATGGGGACCGCTCTTGGCAACTCCCTTACGAGCTTTGCCATCTCGCGGGCCGCTCTGGGATTTGGCGAAGCCGCCGTTTTTCCCGCCAGTATTAAGGCGGTGGCGGAGTGGTTCCCAAAAAAAGAGCGCGCCATGGCCACCGGAATATTTAACGCGGGCACAAGCTTCGGTGCCATGCTCGCGCCGGTTATTGTGCCGTGGTTAAAGGCGCGATGGGGCTGGCGTGGCGCGTTCGTAGGAATTGGGGCGCTTGGTTTCGTCTGGCTGGCGCTTTGGCTCGCCATTTATCGCAAGCCGGGCGAGCATCCGCGCGTTTCGAAAGGGGAACTTGACTACATTCGCAGCGATCCTCAAGATTCGCCAGAAAAAACAAAATGGGCTGCTCTGCTTCCCCTGCGGCAAACCTGGGCATTCGTCGTTGCGAAATTCTTGACCGATCCCGTCTGGTGGTTTTATCTTTTCTGGATACCGGGTTTCCTTCAAAGCAAGCATGGCCTGGACTTGACGAGCCTCGGCCCTCCGATCGTCGCCATCTATTTGATCTCAGACGTCGGAAGCGTTGCCGGCGGGTGGATATCTTCTTCTTTGATCAACCGCGGGCGCAGCGTGAACTTTTCCCGCAAAATCGCGATGCTCATCTGCGCCGTGGGTGTGATTCCGGTCGTGTTTGCATACCGCGTGGAGAGCACTTGGTCTGCCGTACTGCTGATCGGATTGGCAGCTGCGTTTCACCAGGGCTTTTCCGCCAATCTGTTTACTCTGACCTCCGACATGTTTCCGGCTCGCGCTGTTGGCTCGGTGGTGGGCATCGGGGGAATGGCTGGCGCGCTTGGAGGTTTGTGCATCGCGTCCGTCGTAGGACACGTGCTGCAGTGGACTGGCAGCTACAGGGTACCATTTCTCATTGCAGGTTCGGCGTATTTGTTGGCCCTCGCGATTATTCATGCCCTTGTTCCCAGGATGGAGCCAGCCGAGATCCGTTGATAACGCCGATGGACAAGGACATGCGTGATTCTGGAAATTGTTCGCGAGAACCGCGAAAATGTTCTGGCACTCGATTCCCAAGAAAACGTGCCGCTGAGGTGAGCAGATGGGGTTGACGATAAAGCCGAAGAAGGATTGCCGCTGGGACATTGTCAGTCTGGGCGAAGTCATGCTCCGCTTCGATCCCGGTGACCGGCGCATTGCCACCGCACGATCCTTCGACGTGTGCGAAGGTGGCGGCGAATACAATGTCGCCCGTGGTTTGAAACGCTGCTTCGGCTTGGCCGCCGCAGTGGTCACTGCGTTTGCAGATGATCCGGTCGGTCGGCTGCTGCAGGATTTTATCTATCAAGGCGGCGTCGACCAATCCTTGATCCGCTGGGTCGAACACGATGGCGTAGGCCACGCTGCGCGAAACGGTTTGAATTTTACCGAGCGAGGCTTCGGTGTGCGCGCGGCACTCGGGAGCTACGACCGAGGACACACGGCAGTTTCCCATTTGAAGCAGGGAGACATCGATTGGGAAGAGATTTTTGGCAAGCACGGGGCGCGCTGGTTCCACACCGGCGGCATCTTCTGCGCACTCTCCGCGACAACTCCGGAAGTTGCACTGGAAGCGATGCAGGCCGCGAAGCGCCACGGAACGACCGTTTCGTATGATCTAAACTACCGCGCCTCTCTATGGAAATCTCACGGCGGAAAGAAATCCGCGCAAGACGTAAACCGCCGCATCGCGCCCCACGTGGATGTCATGCTCGGCAATGAAGAAGATTTCTCGGCCGCTCTTGGATTCGAAGTCCCGGGCATGGACGAGCACCATTCGACGTTCGAAGTGGAAGGCTTCAAGCTAATGATCGCCAAAGTTTTGCAGGAATACCCGTTCGAAGTCGTTGCCACCACCCTCCGCAAAGCTAAAACCGCCACGCAAAACGATTGGGGCGCGATCTGTTATTACGACGGCAAGTTTTACCAGGCTAAAAACCGCGAAAATCTCGAAATCCTCGATCGCGTCGGAGGCGGCGATTCTTTTGCCTCCGGACTGATTTATGGATTCTTAGCGGGACACGATCCGCAGTGGGCGGTGGAATGCGGCGCCGCGCACGGCGCGCTCGCCATGACCACTCCGGGAGATACTTCCATGGTTACATTGCAGGAAGTCACCCAGGTCATGAAGGGAGTCGGAGCCCGCATTGCGCGATAAGCCAGAATCCGAAAAGGTGACCACCAATGGATAAACAAAAAGTCCGGGAACGCATCCTGGAAATTGGAATCGTGCCGGTCGTTCGCGCGGCGTCTGCAGGCGAAGCATGCATCGCCGCCGAGGCCGTATGCCAGGGAGGCATTCCCATCGTTGAAATCACCATGACGGTCCCCGGCGCCGTTGAGCTGATCCGCGAACTGGTTAAAAACTGCGGTTCCGAAATCCTCATCGGAGCCGGCACCGTTCTTAACGCAGATGCTGCCCGCCGGTGCATCGAAGCGGGAGCCGAGTTCCTAGTCAGTCCGGGACTAAACCTTCAAACCGTCACATTTGCCGCAGGGGAAGGGAAGCTGATCATGGCCGGCGCATTGACACCCACGGAAGTCATGGCCGCTTGGGACGCCGGCGCGGACTTCATCAAAATTTTCCCGTGCGGGCAAGTGGGGGGCGCGAAATACATCAAAGCCCTGAAAGGTCCCTTCCCGCAAATCCCGTTTATACCCACCGGCGGCGTCAACCTAAATACCGCCGCTGAATTCCTCGAAGCAGGCTCCGTGGCGCTGGGAATCGGCGGAGAATTGGTGCAAGCCGACGCACTGAAAGCAAACAAGCCCGAAATCATCGTTGAAAACGCCAGGAAATTTCTCGCCATCGTGCAGCACACGCGAGCGCAGCTTAAGTCATCTCACGCCGCTGCCAAAACCACCCACTGACCGAAGTTTCGTGCCAAGTTTAGAATGATTTCGAGGAAGCGTGTCCTACCGCGGCTGTCTTTCACACTCCGGCCGCAACTCAAACACAATTTCATGCTGCTCGCGCCGTATCGCGGGCACGGTGCCTAGCGCCTGATGCGCCGCCCCCAAAAGAGGCGCATCCTCATTCAAAACCACCGAGATCGGGATGTTTGCGAGCACAGAACTCAGCCGACCCTTCTCCGCGAACGACGAGCAGAAGCTGCTCGCCCGCAGTTTCGAAAGTATCTTGAGGACGATTCCGCCCGCAAAATAGACGCCGCCGTACGCCAGAACTCGCAGCGCCAAATTACCCGCCTCCGCGCCAAACGCATCCATCCACCAATCAAGCACTTCGACGCACACCGGGCACGCGCCCGCCAGCGCGTTCTGCGTGATTTCACTGGCGGAAGCAGCCTCCGGCTCATCGAATGTCGGATGAACCACACCGGGATCTAGAAACTCGTGCAGCTTCCGGAAGCCGCGCCCCGAAAAAATTTCTTCGCACGAAACCCGCGCCAATCTCTTTTTCAAGAATTGCAAAAGCTGAATCTCGCGCTCCGTACGCGGTGCAAAATCCGCTGAACCGCCTTCCGAAGGAGACGCACGATGCTGGCTGCCGTCCCAAATAATCATGGCCTCGCCCAGCCCAGTTCCCGCCGCAATCAAAGCCTGGTTCCCGTTGATCTGCGGAGTGCCCGGATTCAAAACAAGAAAATCCTCCGCTGTCAGGTGCACCAGCCCATACGCAGTGGCCACAAGATCGTTAATCAAAGTGAGTTGTTCGAGTTCCAGGTTCAGACTCTGGGCCAGCGCGGAAGCTGTCAGCTCCCACGGAATATTATTGGCCACCAGCCGGCCATCCACCATCGCTCCGGCGACTCCAAAGCCCGCCGCGGCAATGCGACCGTCGGGGGGCACACCGCTCTCCGCCGCGCATTCGCCGAAGAATCTCTCGATCAAATTCTCGAGGCTGTCGAAGTCGCCCGTTGCATACCGGCGCTTAAAAACAAGCTCCAGTGAAGATCCGTGCTCAATAAACACGGCCAAATTGCACTTGGTGCCACCAATGTCTCCGGCGAGAATCATTTCGCCCCTTGGGCGGCCACCAATTCCTCAAAATGCCTGCTAGGTGGCCGTGAGGTAAAATTCAGTTTTTATTTAACTGACTGGAAAGCAGACTAACACACCGCCCCGTGTCCCTGTATCACTCGAAATTTCGTTTCAGCGGAACCGTCGTATCACTAGATTGTGCCGGTCCGACCGGTAGAATCCCAAGACGTACAACACGGCCTTTCCGTTCGTCGAAAAAATGACTTGCCGGATGCGCAGCAACGGCTCTCGCCTCGGCACGTCCAGCAGATCCGCCGTACGCGGATCGGCCGCGGTCGCGTCCACTTCTTCGTCTGAATACCCGATTTCCACCTTGTAATCGCGTTCCAGAATCCCAAACAACGATTCCCTCTGCAGCGGTGCCGAAAGCAATCCAGGAAATTGCGCCGCCGAAAGGTAGCAAGTCTCCAGCGCAAAGGGTTCTCCCGCCGCATGCCGCAAACGCTCCAGCTTAATCACGCCGCTCTTCGGCGAAAGAGAAAGCCGCGCGTTCGCCTCTTGCTCGTCGTCAATAATCTTTGCGAAAAGCACTTTCGACCCTGCGGTCATGCTGCGGCTGGCCATCTGCTCCGTATAACTCATCAATTTGTTGAAATGAATTTTCGGCGCCGAGACAAACGTGCCGATCCCTCGCCGCCGCTCCACCACTCCTTCGCGCTCCAGCGACGCCAGCGCATGCCGCGCGGTCATCAGACTCACCGAATGAATCTTCGCTAAGTCGCGCTCCGAAGGCACAGCGTCTCCCGTGCGCAGGTCCCCGGCCTCAATCCGCTTCCGGAGACTCCCCTGAATTCTCTGGTACGCAGGCAACCCATTGCTTCGACTTTGACTTTTAGGAGGCATTCTCGCTCCCGGAATTTACAGACAGCCTACAACGAATCGCCGCGCCTACGCGGCCTCTGCAGTATGAAAAAAAGCGGCAAACCCAGTCCTCCGTTGGTTTTCCGTATTCCCGTGCCAAATCCCGAGGCCATCTCAAGATGACCCACCAGGCGCTCGGTACGCAGCGTCTGGCAGGCTCCAAGTGATATAGAGCGCAAATCCACACTGCTATACATCACCGCTCGCCAGTGCTATACATCCCCACATCCACAATCCTTATAAATCATTACTTTTCGCTTGACAAGCTTTTATTCGTGCTATATAGCTATCCACCATTCGGCCATATAGCGGTGCGCGGGTGCTCGTTGCTAGGCAGAACATTTTGACAGCGGAGGTCAGGCGGATTGCTGGTCGGGGGCCTCGCCTCGGAGGAATGAACATGAAAAAACTGCAGTTTGTGGGGCTAACTCTTTTGTGCGTGACGCTCTTCGCGCTTCTGTGCGGCGCAAATGCAGCGTGGGCCCAGGATGTCACCGCTACCATCACCGGCACCATTACCGATCCAAGCGGCGCGCCTCTTGTCGGCGCCACCGTTACCGCCCACGACACCGATCGTGGCACCAACTGGTCGTCCGTCACGAATCAGGATGGCATCTACAACATCATTCGTATCCCCGTCGGCACCTTCGATCTCAAAGTCGAAGCGAAGGGTTTCGAGACGGCGGTCCATGCGCCTTTCACTCTGGTCCTCAACCAGACTGCGCGCATTGACGTGGTCATGAAAGTCGGCGCGATCACCTCCACCGTGGAAGTTTCCGGCGAAACACCTTTGCTTCAGACAGAGAGCACCGAAGTCAGTAGCATCGTCGATGCCCACACCATCACGACTCTGCCGCTCGCCGCCCGCAACTATGTTCAGCTTTCTTTGCTTTCCCCCGGCGCCACCACCGTCAATCCGAGCAGTCTCTCCCAGCCCCAGTTGATGACCGGCGCTGGCCGGCCCGACATCAACGGCAACCGCGAGCAGGCCGTTGGCTTCCTCCTTGACGGCATTGTTAACCAGGAGAAGAAAAACGACGAAGTCGCTTACATGCCGAACGTCGACGCCATTCAAGAGTTCAACATCGTTACCCAGAATCCCGGCTCCGACTTCGGCAACTACGCGGGCGGCGTCATCAGCGTTGGCATTAAGTCCGGCACCAACGCTTTCCACGGCGATGCATTCGAATTCCTGCGCAACGATTTCATGAATTCCAACTCCAAGACTGCTGCCTGGGCCACCGGTACTCCCACGCCGACCCCTACACTCCGTTACAACATGTTCGGCGGCACTGCCGGCGGCCCGATCATCAAGGACAAACTATTCTTCTTCGGTGACTACCAGGGCATGCGCATCCCCGCAAGTTCCACCCAGCACGCTCAGCTTTTCACTCAGAGCGAGCGTAGCGGAGACTTCGGACAACTCTGCACCCAGTTGCCCGCAGCTGGCGGCCCGGGTACGTTTAACGGCGCCGGTATTTGCAGCAACCCCGCCGGGCAGTTGGTTGATCCTAAAAACGGCAACGCCCCGATTCCTTTCAACAAAATGTCCAACTCCACTCTCACAGAGAGTGCATTCGCAACCGCCTTATTCGCGGATACCAAACACTACCCCCTTCCCACCTCCGATCTCGCCTACGGCAGCAATTATTCCTTTTCTGCGGGCAATCACTTCAACAGCGATCAGGGCGATCTCAAGATCGACTACAAGCCTTCCGATAAGGACAGCGTTTTCGGGCGTTATTCCAAGTTTGATACCAGCCAGGCTGTTTTCACCGGCCTCCCCTTCGCCAATGCTGGCGCCGCGGAAGGCACTGACGAGCCCGGCTGGAGCGCCTCCGCCAACTGGACCCACACTCTCACTCCCTCGATCCTCAATGAGGTGCGTGTAGGCGTCAACGTTTTCCGATTCAACCAGAACCAAACCCCCACCACGGGCCTGGGCAACATCAGCGAACAGCTCGGAATAGCCGGTGCGAACGCGCAAGCTCCCGGCTTGCTTCAGATCAGCATTCCTACCGGCCCCGGCGGCAACGCCAGCCTTGGCCTCATCAACCTCTGGCAGATTTTCCGCGACACCGAAATTCAAGCGGAAGACAATCTGATCATCTCCAGGGGCCGACACACGTTTAAGACCGGATTTCAATTTATCCGCGAGCGCAACAACTACGTCTATCCCGGCAATGAGGGAGTTTTGGGCAACATCGCTATCAACTCCTCTACGGGCGTCAATGGAGCCAATATCATTCTGGCTGGGCAACCCAAACCATGCGGCGGCGGCTGCCAAACCGGACTCGCTGACTTCTGGGCTGGGATCACCACCAGTGGCGGGTTTCGCGACAGCGGTTCGGCCACTATCGAAGGGCTCCGCGGCAGCATCTTTGGCGGCTACTTCCAGGATGACTGGAAAATCAAGCCGACCATAACGCTAAACCTCGGCATCCGTTTCGAGGACCACACGCCCCAATACGAAGATCGCAACCGCGTCGTGAACTTCGGCCTGCAATCCGGCGCCATTGAAACCGTCGTCCCCGGTGCCGGCGGTTACAGCGATCGCGCTCTCTACAACAATTACACCGGCCTCGGCGACTGGAACCCTCGCATCGGCGTCGCCTGGTCGCCTCGATTCCTTCACGGAAAAACGGTCGTAAGGGCCGCCTACGGCAGCTCTTCCTATATGGAAGGCGGCGGCAGCAACGAAGAGCTTTCGCTGAATCTTCCTTTCGGCAACTTCGAGTCAACCTATCCGACTGGCGTCGGCGCGCTCGGACAAGCTTGGCAAAGCGCTCCCCCCTGCCCCGCGCCGCAATTTAGCTGTTACGCGGGTAGCAGAATCCGCATCTTCGATCAGAATTTCCGCCCTGCTCTCATCCAGCAATGGAATCTCACCATCGAGCAGCAATTCAGCAATACACTCACCTTCCAAATCGGCTATGTCGGCCAGAAGGGTTCCCATCTCCTCAACTTCGAAGACGTCGCGCAGCGCGAAGGTCTGAACGCTGCCGGCTCGATTGCTCTTCCGGGTCAACAGATCGTCGCCGAAGCTGCCGGACCTTTCCTCGGGGGTCTCGGCGGTCCTTGCACCTTTAATCCCAAAGGCGGCGGCGTTTTCGGAACCCCGACCGCCGGCAGTGTTACTTATGCCGGAACTTGGAACTGCGGAACCGCCGGCTCTCTCTATAACGCCGATTCCGGTGGCAACGGCTTCAATGCTTTCGGCGCTTTGGCCGGAGCAAACATGTCCAACTCCAACCAGCGCTACGACGGCCTCCAAGCCGTCCTGAAGGAACGCGGCTACCACGGTCTCGATGGCCAGCTCGCTTATACCTACTCCAAGTGCCTCAGCAACTCGCCTGGTTACTTTGGCACCGGATGGGGCAGCACTGGGGCGCAGAGTTCCGGCGGTCAGCCTGGATGGGAAAACATCTACAACCCGAATGCAGACTGGGGCCCGTGCTACTACGACCAGACTCACATCTTTTCGGGCTATTTCACCTACCAGCTACCCGTCGGTCGCGGCAAGCAGTTCGGCCACGACGTCAACAACGTCGTCAACGCCATCATCGGCAACTGGCAAATCAGCGGCATTCTCACTCTCCACAGCGGAAACGCTCTCACTCTTAACGACTTTGGCGGCTGGAGCGCCTACGGCGACCATTCGGGCACCAACTCGATCGGCCCGTATACTCTAGCTAACCTGCCGAACTGCAACGGCCCCATCGCCATTGACAATAAATTCATGCCCTTCAGCGCCGGCGTACCGGCCCACATCCAGTGGTTTGACACCAGCAACATATCTGCCGTGCCCAACGCAAATGTCCTTACTACCTATACGAACACTGGCACAGTAGGCGCTCCGGTTGCGGGTTCCGTGATCGGTGCTCCTGCCACCGGCGGTGGTTCCTTCGGAACTTGCTCCGTGGGAAACATTCGCGGTCCCTGGACGAAAATTCTCGACGCCAGTTTGCAGAAGGAAGTTAGCATCGGCGAAAAGAGAACTATCCAGCTTCGTCTGGATGCTCTCAACGCATTCAACCACCCCATCTGGACCTTCAGCGGCGGTCCCGCCGGCGGCTCCTTTGATTCGGGCAGCGCAGCGCTCGGACAAATCACTGGTTCCCAAGGAGCGCGTCAGCTTCAACTCGCTGTGAAGTTCATATTCTAAGTTTCCACCTCAACACCCCATGGGATGGCAGGCGCTTCGGCGCCTGCCGTTCCTTTTCTGGGCCACTCTGTCGAGCAACACTTCGATGTACAATCACATTATGAATCGCATCATTTATTTGTGCATTGGCCTCGCGGCATCGCTTTTGTTTGCCTCCGCTTCTGATGCTCAAGCCCCTGCAAAACCGCCCGCTCCCGCCGCTCAACCGCAGCCCACTCCGCAACGCGCCATGTCTCTAGCTGAGTCCGGCCACTGCGCCGAAGCTCTCCCCCTCCTGAAAAAATCCATCCACCAAGTCACCGATCGTGATCTCAAAAAACGCATCGGTCTTCTCGGCCTGAACTGCGCCATGACCCACAACGCCCCTTACGATTCGCTTGATTTCCTTGCCGTCCTTAATCGCGAATTCCCACGCGATCCCGATGTTCTCTACGCCGCCGCCCACGCCTTTTCCGATCTCTCTCTCCGCGCCTCGCAGGACCTTGTCCGCGAAGCCCCGTTCTCCTACCAAGTCCACGAGCTCAACGCCGAAGCCCTCGAAACGCAGGGCCGCTGGCAGGAAGCCGCTGCCGAATACCAAAAAATCATCGACATCGATCCCACGCTCCGCGGCATCCACGGCCGCCTCGGCCGCGTCCTGCTCTCCACCCCGCAACCAACTCCCGAAGCCGTCGCCCAAGCCAAAAAAGATTTTGAAGACGAACTCGAAATCGATCCAAACAACGCTACCGCGGAGTACGTTTTAGGCGAACTCGCAAAAGGCGATGGCGATCTTTCCACCGCCATCACCCACTACACGCGCGCCACAAAAATCGACGCTGGTTTCTCCGAAGCCTATCTCGGTCTGGGCTCCGCGCTGGTCGAGCGCAAGCAATTCACCGAAGCCATCCCTCCACTCGAAACCTACGAAAAAATGGCCCCGGACAGCCCCACCGGACACTATCAATTAGCTCTCGCCTACAACGGCGCAGGCCGCAAAGATGACGCCAATCGCGAAGCCGCTCTCCAACGCGACACCGCCAAGGCCCTCGAACAGCTCAAACGCCGCGTTGCCGAAGGCCTTGAGCACCAAAAGCCCCCGCAGTGAAATCCGCGCTCCTCATCTTTAACGTAGAAGCCACACTCGTTGTCGTATTCTCCGCACTCTTGTTCGTTGTTTCAGGTTTCACGGCTCGCGCCCAATCTCTTCAATCTCAATCTCCACAATCGAGCAGCATCTCACTTCCCACTGAACTCCGCGTCCGCGGCGCAGGCTGGTGGCCCACAAAAGGCCAGCCTGCCAGCTCCGAATACACCGGCCCCGACGCTTGCACCGAGTGTCACGAACTCAAAGCCGAAACCGCGCAATCCACCGCCATGCTCCACGCCGCATCGCGCACGTCTGACTCAAAGAGCCTCCGCGAGCACGACCACTTGCCATTTCAAACCGGCCCCTACACCTATCAACTCCTCACCACCCCCGAAAAAAGCACTCTCACCGTCACCAATGCAACCTCTTCACTTTCTGTCGATCTGCTCTGGGCCCTCGGCTCCGGCCACATGGGCCAAACTTTCATCTATCAGCAAGACGCGAAGTTCTACGAAAGCCACGTAAGTTTTTACATCGCCCCGCAAGCTCTCGACATCACTCCGGGCCAACCTCGCACTGTCCCCGCCACGCTAGAAGTAGCCGCTGGCCGCGCCGTCCCGCCTAACGAAGCGCGACTCTGCTTCGGCTGTCACACCACCGCATCCACCACAAAAAACCAATTTGATCCGACCGCCTCCTACCCCGGCGTCACCTGCGAAGCCTGCCACGGCCCCGGCGCCCAGCACATCGCCGCTGCCCGCGCCAAAACCGATAAGCGCGGCGATGGGTCAATCTTCAATCCCGCCCAACTCGCGCGCGTTGATTACGTCGATTTCTGCGGCGCCTGTCATCGCACTTGGCAGGATGTCGTCTCCGGTCAAATGGTCGGTGCTGGCGTCTTCAATGTCCGCTTCGCTCCCTACCGTCTCGAAAACAGCAAATGCTGGATGCAAGGCGACGCTCGCATCACTTGCGTCGCGTGCCATGATCCTCACAAACCTCTCTCCCACGACGTCGCCTCTTACGACGCAAATTGCCTCGCCTGTCACGCGTCAAGCTCCGCGGAAAAAAAATCAGAGAATCATCCCGGCCTTGCCTGTCCCGTCGCCTCAAGAAATTGCGTAAGCTGCCACATGCCCAAAGTCGAGCCGCCCAATCTCCATTCCGCTTTCACCGATCATTGGATCCGCATCGCGCATCCAAACTCCGCCTATCCCGAATAACAAATGCGCCACGACCTCCATTTCCGCCGCGATTTTCTCCGCTATCTAGCCGGCTCAGCCGCAGCCGCCAGCGTTCCACCGATCCTTCGCGCAACTATTCCCGCTGCCGCGCAAGAAAGGCCCAGCCCCAATTTTCCCTTCTCCGAGATTCCCGCCTCCGCCTCCGGCATCAACTTCGTCCACTCCAGCGGCCACTCCCCCCAAAAATTTCTCCCCGAATCCACCGGCCCCGGCTGCGCCTTCCTCGATTACGACAACGACGGCTGGATGGACATCTACCTCGTCAACAGCGGCCCCTGCGATTTTTGGACTCCGCCCACGCCGCTGCGCAACGCGCTCTACCGCAACAATCGCGACGGCACCTTTACCGACGTCACCGAAAAGGCCGGCGTCCCCGGCGGAGGTTACGGCATGGGCGTCGCCGTAGGCGACTACAACGCCGACGGTTTCCCCGATCTCTACGTCACCCAATACGGCCGCAGCATCCTCTATCGCAACAACGGCGACGGCACCTTCACCGACGTCACCGAACGCGCCGGGGTCGCCGCTCCCGGCTGGGCCTCCAGCGCCGTCTGGTTCGATTACGACAACGACGGCCGCCTCGATCTCTTCGTCTGCCGCTTCGTCGATTTCACCAAGCTCACCCACCACGTCTGCAACGCGCCAAACGTCCCCGCGCTCGCCGGCATCAACGAATACTGCTATCCGCGCATCTTCAATCCCATGCCCAGTTGGCTCTTCCACAACAACGGCGACGGTACCTTCACCGACGTCAGCCAGAAAATGGGCATCGCCGATAATCCCGGCAAATCCTGGGGCGTTGTCGCCACCGACATCAACAACGACGGCTTCCTCGATCTCTTCGTTGCCAACGACACCACCGCCAACTTCCTCTTCGCCAATCGCCAAGGAAAAAAGTTCGAAGAAATTGGCTTCACCGCCGGTGTCGCGTATGGACCTGGCGGAAAAGCCCGCTCAGGAATGGGTGTCGATTCCGCGGATTTCAATCAGGACGGCTGGCTCGATCTCTTCGTGACAAATCTGGACCACGAGTTCTACGGCCTCTACCAAAACAAGCGCGATGAATCCTTCGAAGACAAAGCCGGCCCCACCGGCGTCGCCCGCGCCACGCAAATGATGAGCGGCTGGGGCGCCAAATTTTTCGACTTCGATAACGACGGCCTCCTCGACCTCTTCGTCGCCAATGGCCATCCCGACGACGTAATCGACAAAATCAATCCCGGCGTAACCTACAGCGAGCCTCTCCTGCTTTTCCAGAACACGCCCTCCGGCCTGAAAAATATCAGCGCAGAAAGCGGCCCCGTCTTCACTCGCCAACTCAACGCCCGCGGCCTAGCCATCGGCGATTTCGATAACGACGGCGCGGTTGATGTCCTGATCGCGGTAAACGACGGCCCACCCGTTCTCCTCCACAACAATGCCGCAGCAAAAAATCACTGGTTAGGCCTGAATCTCATCGGGAAAAAATCCAATCCTGACGCCATCGGCGCCCACGTCACTTATCAAGCCGGCGATCTAAAGCAAACACGTTTCAAGGTAGGCGGCGGTAGCTATCTCTCCTCCCACGACCCGCGCATCGTTCTAGGCCTGGCCAAACATGAAAAACTCGACTGGCTAGAAATCAAATGGTCCCAACCCAGCGGCCTCGTGCAGCGCTTCACCGATCTCCCCATCAACCGCTACATCACCATCACCGAAGGAGACCCCCGCTGGCGTTGAGCGCAGTACTGGGTTAGTTTTCGATTCGAGCGTTTATCGGGCCAAAAGAATGTTTGACCCAAAGAGCCGACGTTGGTGTCTAAGAGTAGCAGCTCTAGGATGACCGGGGAGGTGCGTGCATGCGCCATCGATTGACAGTTTTGCTTACGGTGCTTTTACCTGTCGTTGCGACTCTGGGAGTGGGGTATCCTACGGCTCCCGCGAACTCCTCTCCGAAGATTGAAGTGAAACTTATACCCGATAAGAAGGCCATAAGTCCCGGTGAAACGCTAAAGCTTAAAGTAGAAATCTGGAACGTTGGTGCTACCGACATACTCATCGCTCAAAATATCAACGCTACCTTCGGCAATTCGATTCTGCGGCTATTTGTGAAGGTCGGCTCCAAACGTGAAGGCCCGGCTGGACCAATTGCTGATAGCATCCCGGAACCTGATCCGGACTTCGAGAAGACGTTTGTGACTAACTGGCTCACTCTCAACAACGCCCACTACTACGGGACGCTTGTTGAAATGGACCCAGTTGAGTTCCCGCAACTACGCAAATCTGGCTACTACACACTCGGGGCAGAATACCACTCGCGTGGCATAACCTCGACGCCAGGCTGGAACGGCGGCTATTTGAAAGAAGAAGATATTGACAAGTTACCGTTCAAGGCTTGGCAGGGAACGATTGATTCGAACCTCGTGACAATTCAAGTTAGACCTCGGACGAGCAAGAAAGGCAACTGACCCACAGGAGCCGTTCCCGTATCTCGAAACTCTCGTCTAGTCAGCCTCTCACTGCGGCCAAGCTCGCAGCGACAAATCGATCACCCCTTGCAACTCCGCCCGGCTAGCCCCTCCCGCCGACTGCACCGACATCCCATGCATCACCGCCATAACGTACCGCGCCAAATCTCCAGCATCAGCACCGTCAGGCAAATCCCCCTCAACTTTCGCGCGCTCGAATCTCTCTCGAAGCGCAGCTTCTCCCGTCGCCCGCCGCGCAATCAACTCTTTCCGTATGGGATCTGCCTCTTCTCCACAAGCCAGCGCTCCCTGCACCACTAAGCATCCCTTCGGATTCTCCGGACACGAAAGCAAATCCGCCGTCCCCACCATCAACCGCTCCGCCACTGCCCGCGCCGTCGGCTCCTTTAGTGCCTCAGCCGTGTAGTTCATCATTTGCTCCGAGTACCGGTCCAGCGCCTTCCGAAACAACGCTTCCTTGTTCCCAAACGTCGCATAAATACTTGGCCGGTTAATCCCCATCGCCGCCGTCAGGTCCGATAGCGCCGTCCCCTCATACCCCTTCGTCCAAAACACCCGCAGCGCCGCCTCCAGCGCCTCATCCGGGTCAAACGCCCTCGGCCTCCCAAAGTGCCCCTGGCCCCCTCGACCGTTGCCGACTGCGGGGCGCCTCCCCTTGGAGGCCCCCCTCTTTTTCTTTGCACCCTTTTTCATGCCCGCGCATCCTATCAAACGTTTCATATCGTTCGGTAAGAAACTCGTTGACCGCGGCAAAGCCGCATGGTAGTTTCATACCGCAAAGTACAAAAATAGCACGAAACAGGAGAATACGCAAATGGGCAAGTTAAAAGATCAAGTAGCCGTGGTAACCGGCGCCTCCAAAGGCATCGGCGCAGGCATCGCCAAAGCGCTAGCCGCCGAAGGCGCCTCGGTCGTCGTCAACTATTCCTCCAGCAAAGCAGGCGCAGACAAAGTCGTTGCAGAAATCACCAAGAACGGTGGCAAGGCCATCGCCGTCCAGGGCGACGTCTCCAAACAAGCCGACATCACTCGCCTCTTCGCCGAAACCAAAAAAACTTACGGCCGCCTCGACATTCTCGTCAACAACGCGGGCATCTACGTGTTCGGTCCGCTCGAAAGCGTTACCGAGGAAGTTTTTCACTCCCAATTCAACCTCAACGTCCTAGGCCTGCTTCTCACCACCAAAGAAGCCCTCAAGCTCTTCGGCGATAACGGCGGTAGCATCATCAATGTCAGCTCGGCCATCAGCACTCTGACTCCTCCCAACACATCCGTCTACACCGGCACCAAGGGCGCTGTCGACGTCATCACCCGCTCCCTCGCCAAAGAACTTGGCCCACGCAAAATCCGCGTCAACGCCATCAACCCAGGCATGATCGAAACCGAAGGTGTCCACGCCGCAGGCTTCGCCGAAGGCGACTTCCGCAAATGGGTCGAGACGCAAGCCCCGCTGGGCCGCATCGGCCAGACCGACGATATCTCCCCCACGGCCGTCTATCTAGCCTCTTCCGATTCCAAATACATGACCGGCGAAACCCTCTCCGTCTCTGGCGGAATGTAATAAGTTCCTTGCCCCGAACGCCAACCCAGGGCCGCGCAAGCGGCCCTACCACAGTAGCGGCGGGGCTTTAGATGCGAGCTCTTAACCCTCGACGCTCTTCGTCCCATCCTCGAGTGAGTCCATCCCCTGAAACTAGCGATTCGCACCAAAGTTGCGGAGGCGAGGCTTGCCCCGCCCGCTCTTCGCACTCTGCAACAAACGTTGCAAATGCGCCGTTGGCGGAGTGCGATCCCGTATCCGATCCGTAGGTTTAGTTTCTGCCTCGAAGAATTCGAGTCAGTCGCTGGTTACACTCCGCCGCAGGTCGCGGCAGCTAGGAATCACCGGGACGTCGTGTGCGCGCACAACGCCATCTGCCAGCTCAGAATTCGAACTTCAGACCTACTTGCCCTTCTCGGCCGGGCAGTCTCTGAGAGATTGTGCCGAACAGGTTCCCTTGGCTCTGCTGAATCTGTATGGCCGCCGGGTTACCGTTATTGAACAGG
Source organism: uncultured Acidobacteriota bacterium (assembly GCA_963729455.1). Taxonomy (GTDB): domain Bacteria; phylum Acidobacteriota; class Terriglobia; order Acidiferrales; family UBA7541; genus Acidiferrum. Next base: position 878,408 of record CAVSNX010000007.1, on the reverse strand, counting down.
TTGAAGAACTCGAAGAGCCCCTGAATCCTTACGTGCTCGCGCACCACCCAGGTCCTGGCGACGCGCAAGTCCATGTTAACGAAGGGCGGGGCCGTAAAGGCGTTACGGCCAGTTTTGAGGTCGCGCCCGTTGAAGTTCTGATTGCCATCCTGATCGAGCGGCACTGTTGCCGCCTCCGTGTACCGGAACCCGCTCTGCGCCCGGAAAAGGCTGCTGAACTGAATCTTCCAAGGCAATTCCACGAGACCATGGACCTCGAAGGTATGCCGCAAAGCGAAATCGGAGGGTCCGTTATCGAGCGTTGCGCCATTGTAGAAAATCCCAGCCTTGGGGACGAAGTTCCCGTTGCAAGCGAAGAAAGCTGCGCTGGCGTTGGTCTTGCTCGGGCAGACCACGTTGCCTTTCGCGTCCTTAGTGCCGGGGTCGGTCACGGTGGGAACGATTCCGCGGAAGCTGTCCGTGGGGAAGCCGTTGCCGCCGCCGATCGCCCCAGTGCCGAGGTTGGAATTGAGCGCGTCATCGTTCTCCGAAACGTAGGCATAGCTTCCGCCGAGCGAGTAGCGTTTGCTGATGCGCTTCTCGAAGGAAAAGATTCCGCCATTGTACGTGCCGGCATACCAGGGGCCGAAGCCATTGACTTGTATGAGACCGCCGCCGCTGTTCGCGATGCGTGCGGCAAAGGGAAGATTTGTCTCTCGAACGCCGAGGATATTATTAATGTCCTTGTGATAGTAGTCCGCGGAAATCACCCAATCGTTGGAGAGCTGCCTCTGGACGCCGAGCGTGTAGCTAGTCGTGTAGGGCGTGGCGAAACTAGGATCAATCGTTACCGGGAAATTGCCGGGCGTGGAGACGTTGAACGAGAGCGCACCGAACGGACCCCAAATCCAAAAGCCCGGAGGGGCGCCGATGGCTGCATCGGCAGCGGTCAAGTAGTCGGTTGGACTGAGACCGGAGAGTTGCTGGATGTTGCCTATGTTCACTACGGAATTTATTGGAATGGGAGCATGGCCGGCAGCAACGACCTTGTTGAGGTGGTCGACACCAAACTGTGAGGGCAAGCCTGGAAACGGCGGAGGACCAGGGTTGGGTGGTACACAAAAGTCGGGTTGCGCGAGTAGCTGCGCGTCGGTTTCGGTCTGCGAGAGACACAAACCAAAGAGAGCCGGAGCGATGGTGGGTATTCCGGAGAACAGGCGGGGAAATGACAACGGCTGACTCTCACGTATATCCGCGCCCCCGAAGCCCGGAATGTCACGAACGAGGCCCAGACGGAAATGATCGTAGAAGAGACCAAAGCTGCCGCGAACCACGGTCTTGGGATTAACGGACCAGGCGAAACCGATTCTTGGGGAGAAGTTATCTTTCTTATCGAACGCGGAATCGTAGTCCCAACGAAGGCCGCCGTTAATCGTCAGATTGTGTGCGATCTTCAAGTCGTCTTGAATCCAAAAACCATCGTAGTTGTTGCGCAGATGGATGTCGTTGGCTTGCGGAGTAAGGCCGCCGATGTTGAGGAGGAGGAAAAAACCGGCGTCGACCGGGCCGAACTGCTGGAAGTCGGCTTGTGTGGTAAAGAGCTGATCGTTTTGGCCGTTGGCCTCCACGCCATCCACGTGGGTATGTTCATAGTCCCATCCGAATTTGATGGTATGGCGGCTGATCGTCTTGGCCAGACTAGCGCCGAAGGTACCGTATTTTTGTTCCAGCGTAGAGGGTGTGAATGTAGCGCCGTAGCTGAACTGGCCTTGATCGCCGAAGATGCTGAACGGCCCAGTGGGCATGCCGTTATTGAACTGGCTAAACGAGCTGAAGAGATTGAAGAGCGTGTTGGGGCCGGCCTGCGGGTGCGCGGGGCTAGAGAGTGTCGGTTCGTCGCGATACTGCCCCCGGAGACTAAGGATGAACGGACTGCCGGAGTTGCCGAACGTAACTGTGTCGCTGAAGCCTAGGAGAAGGTTGCGGTCGCCGAGATTCGTGCGGGTGGACGGAAGACTTGTCGAGGCGGAAAGTGGGTTGGTGCTGTTGACGTGAACGTTGGTGTAGTTCATCTGCTCGGTCAGATGGTGGTTGCTCAAGACCTGGTCGAATTTGGCGAATGCGCGTGCTTCGCGATCGGTGGTCGGTTCGTTGAAGGTTTCCTCGCTATTGAGAAGGAATTGAGGAGTTTTTGGCGGAGGAACGAAATTCAGCTGGCGGTTTTCGTGGATGCCTTCGGCAGAGGCGAACCAAAAAGCTTTGTCCCTGACCATCGCGCCGCCAGCAGCAGCGTCGTAATCCCAGCGCAAGAGATAGGGCGGGTCGCTTTGCCCCGGAATGCTCAAAGCGGAGCTTTGCCCGGGGATGTCGGAACTGTCGAGCGCACTGTTGCGAAAGTAGGCGGAGGCGAGGCCATGAAGGTCGTTGCCGCCAGATTTGGTAATAACGTTGACGACGCCGCCGGAAGAATGGCCGAACTCGGCCTTATACCCGGTGGTGATGACTTGAAACTCGGCGATCGTGTCCTGATTGAACTGAGCCGCCGGCCCGCCGGCCAGCTCGTTTTCATTAGGAAGGCCATCGATGAGAAACCCAGTGTTGTTCGCGCGTTCGCCGAGAATGGGCGTCGCGTTATCACTGTTGAGGTCCGCTTGACGATTGATGGCGACGCCAGGAACGAGCTGCAGTAGGTCCAGATAATTCCGGCCATTGATGGGCATGTTGCCGATGTCTTGCGGGAGAATCGTCGAGCCCGTGGACGACGAATTCGTCTCAAGCAACGGCAGCTCGGCAGAGACATTCACGACTTCATCGACTCGGCCCACTTCGAGCTGCAGGTTCAACGTAAGAGTGCGATTGATCGTGACATCCAGATCTTTGAGCGCGTTTGTGGCGAACCCCGCGTGAGTCAGCGTAAGCGTGTAGACGCCCGCAGGAAGATTCTGAAATTGATAGGAGCCGTTGGCGTCCGAGACTGTCGTGCGGCTTGTGCCGAGCGTGTCGCCCGAGAGTTGCAGTTGCGCGCCACTGATAGCGAGACCTTGTTTATCGGTGACCGTGCCTTGGATCGTGGAAGTGGTCTGCGCGTGCGACTCAGGTAACAGGAGCATGGCGGCCGCAGTCAACAGTACTACGCGGCACGCCATGCGATTTATCGTCGATTTCCAAAATACAATTCGGCGAATGGATTCCCCAACCATGAAACACCCCCCTTGATTCAGCAGCAAGTGCGACGTCTGTGCGCTTTGAACGTCTGCGAGGCACCCCGTGAAACATTTGTTGCATTTCTGCTGCTGCGAGCGTAAGAACCAGAGCCGCGACTGTCAAGCCTTTTTTTCCGGTGGTGAGCATTGGCTGTATCGATGGCGATTTGCGCCGAGCGGCTTCGCGTTTCCTGGGGCCCGAACGCGGCCGCATTCGCTATTTGTACGCGGCCGGAAAACTGGTACCTTGCCTCCTGCACATTGAGGAACGCAAACTGCCTCATGCGAAGCGCTGGCGAATAGGCCGGCGGATTCGCAAGCGTGAGCCCAACACAGGAGCGAGAGCGATGAAGCATACGGCGGCAGTAATCGGCGTGGGATTTGTCGGCAGGGCGCACGTAGACGCTCTGCGGCGGCTTGGAATTCCGATACGCGGAATTCTTGGCAGCTCGAAAGAGCGCGGCGCGGAATCCAGCCAGGCCCTCGGACTCGAGCGCGCATACGCGTCGCTTGATGAGCTCGCGGCAGATTCGAGGGTCACGGCGGTTCACATTTGCACGCCGAACTACGTGCACTTCGAGCAAGCCAGCAAATTACTCCGCGCCGGCAAGCACGTATTGTGCGAAAAACCGCTGGCCATGGATTCGCGCGAGTCCGCCATGCTCGTGCAAATCGCGCGCGAATCGAATCGCGTTGGCGGCGTCGCCTACAATTTGCGTTACTACCCGCTTTGCCAGCAAGCGCGCTCCATGATCCAGAAAGGCGAAATCGGCACGCCGCACACCGCGCACGGGAGTTTTCTGCAAGACTGGCTGCTGCATCCCACGGATTGGAATTGGCGCCTCGAACAAAAGCTCGGCGGCGAATTGCGCGCTGTCTCCGACATCGGCACGCACGCCATGGATTTGCTGATGTTCTTGACAGGCAAGAAAATCACGGAGGTGTGCGCGGACCTCGCCACGGTTATTCCTGTTCGCCGCAAGCCACGCGGCCGCGTCGAGACGTTCAAGAAAGCCGACGCCACCGCCTACGACGAAATGCCCATGACCACCGACGACTACGCCACCATGCTTCTGCATTTTCAGGATGGCTTGCGTGGTGTCGTCACTGTGTCCCAAGTCAGCGCCGGGCACAAAGCGAAACTGGGATTCGGGATTGACGGCTCCATAGCGTCCTTGTGGTGGAATGCGGAGAATCCGAATGAAATGTGGATTGGACGGCGCGATTCTGCGAATGGCTCTCTGCTCAAAGATCCCGCGCTGATGTCCGCGGAAGCGCGGCGGTATGCCATATATCCCGGCGGGCACACCGAAGGCTATCCCGACACGTTCATGCAGCTCTTCCGCGACTTCTATGAATACATTGAGGCGGGCGATTGGAAAGCGCCACGAACATTTCCGACCTTTGAAACCGGCCACGACGAAATGCTGCTTTGCGACGCTATTCTGAAAAGTTCGCAATCCAAAGCTTGGCAACCCGTCGAGTGGGATTGAGCGGCCGCGCCGGCGGGAACTCCGGCGCGACGCGCCTTTACTTCTGCTGAGGCGGATAGCGATAGCTCAAGCTCGGCGGCAGACGGTCCGAACGCTGCCGCGTGTTGTATTCGAGCTGGTAGCCGAGATGCTGCGCATCGTCCGGATATTCTTTGCCCGGCGGATATGGATAGGGCAGCAGCGTGTGGCGCGGCAGCGGCTCGACGCTGAAAGCGTGCGCCGCGTAGAAGTCGAGATCCTTCTCGAAGCCGTTCGCGTAGAAGAAATAATCGCGCACCCATCCGGCAGGTAATGCGGGGAGATTGCGCGGATCGAAATCGAGCTTGACACCTTCGCCGGAACCGAAAACGACGAACCGATCGTCAGCGGCGCTGAGCAAATCCAGCACGTCACCAAAACGCGTGTAGTTGCCGGCAGCCCTGGCGTACGGCCCAGTCATGCTGCGATTCGCGAAGGAGTACGTTGTATCGCTCGCGGGCGTCAGGCGAATTTCACGCGGGTATCCCAGAAATTCGAGTGAAGCTTTCGCGAGCGGAACTTCGGTAGTGTGAATATCTTTTGCGTCGGGAGTCTGGTCGATGCGAATCGTGTCCCAATAGATTTTTAGATTGGTGGCGATGCGAAGGCGGCGCGTACCCGGCGGAAGCTTTCCCGTGAGGTCCGTGACCATCGTGCGTTCAAGTCCTGCGGGAAAGCCCATGTCTTCGACGACCCGAATCCATTTGTTATTTGCGTCAAGCGCCTCCACATACGGAGCTATGACTTTGACGCCCGCTTGATCCGCGGCGTACATCGAGGTCGCAGTGAAATAGTCGGTGTAGCCGTCGATGATGAGACGCAGCGGTTTTGCCGTGTCCCAATTGCCGAGGTCGAGCTCGATCCAATGGAGCTCTGCGAAACCGGCGAACGGCAAACCTTCGAAATCAGTGACGTATTTGCGATCGCGCCGTGAAATCAGCGAAAGCACATCGTTTCCATGATCGTCCCACGCGCCGAGCGGTGGATGAGCATCCGCGCTCGCTATGATGCGAAATTCGGGAAAAGGCGGATTGGAAACGAAGCGTTCGTTCGGAAAAACTTCGTATGCCGTGGGATGATCAATGGCCAGAAGACGTAGCTGATCGAGATAAACGGTTTCCTCCATCGGCTCCATGAAGCGGAAGCTCAGCATGCCGTGCAGCGGACGAACGCTGGCAGCGCTGACTTTGAGATACTCGTCGGGATCGGGAACGTCGCGTTCGGCAACGCCGTGCTCACCCGGCCCAACCCAGTGCCCGACGACTCCGGGGCCGATCATGTCCGCGATGAATTCATATTCCTTGCCGTTCCAGGAAAACAAAACGGGACACGAGCTGCCGCGGCGGTCGAGTTCAGCGATGGATTGCACTTTCTTCGCGGCGAGGTTTATTTCGTCTTGCGGAACTCCGGTGGGCCAGAGGAGACGGACGACTTCGGCGTTTTTCTCGTCGCCGAGGCCGGCGAGAATGCCGGGCGCGTTTTGCCCGAGATAGCCGGAGGCGCCTTGCACTTCCCATTTTTGATAGAGCGTGCCTGCGTAGATTTCCACTTTTGTGCCGATGGCGCTTTTGTTATCGGAAAGGGGTTTGAAGTCGATGGTCATCCAGTTGTGCCGATTGCCGCCTTCATTGCGCAAAACGATGGGCGGACCGCCGAGTTGAGTGACGACGAGATCGGCGCCGCCGTTGCCTGCGAAATCAGCCACAGCTACGGCGCGTGGCTGCGATAGTTTGACGGAATCCAGATGGACTTCCCTGGTGACATCGGCCCAGCCTTTCACGCCAAGATTGCGGAGAAGGCGAAGTTCGCCACCCGCGCTGGTTTCGCCTGCGGCGACAAGATCAAGCCAGCCATCATTGTCGTAATCAATCGCCGAGATTCCCCAGCCGCGTTGCCAGCCAAAATCGGGGAGAGGGACACGCTCAAGATGTTTGCCGTCGACGTTGCGCCAAAGGCTGATGCCGGGGGCCCCGGCGTGAGTGAAAGCGAGATCCATCCAGCCGTCTTTGTTGAAATCGAAAGCAACAACGCCTATAGCGGGAGGAAGATTCTCTTTCTTGAAATCGATCGCGGGGAGCGGAGTGAATTTTCCTTCGCGAGGATTCAGATAAATCGAAGCGCCGTCTATACCTCCAGCAAAAACGAAATCGATGGCGCGATCGTTGTTGAAATCGGTGGTGACCAAGCCGGCGCCGGTGGCGTCGAAGCCCAGACCACTCTCCGCGGAGACGTCGGTGAACGTGCTGTTGCCATTGTTGCGCCAAAGAACATTGTGCGCGGTTGTCTCGCGCGTGGCACCCGCTGTGGGTTGCATGGTGATGTAGAGATCGAGATCGCCGTCGTGGTCGTAGTCGACGAAGGTGGCGCCGACGCAGCCTCTTTCGCGGCGAATGCCAACTTTTTCGGTGACGTCTTCGAATTTTCCTACGCCGTTATTGTGAAAGAGGCGAATGCCGTCGGCGAAACACACGGCTAGATCGGTGTGGCCGTCGTTATCGAAATCGCCCGCGGCACAGCCGAAGCCACTGCCAGAGATGGCGAGGCCTGCACCTTGCGTATCGTCCTTGAATGAGCCGCCGCCAAGATTGTGGTAGAGATGGCTCGTAACGTTCGGAAGAGCGCTTACCAAGAAGAGATCAGGTTTGCCGTCGCCGTCGTAATCAAAGATGCAGACGCCAGTGCTTGGCCCTGCGAGCTGGGCCGGCGCCGCTGCCAAAGGGTCGGTTATTGCTTGAGCGATTGATGAGATTGGTTGCGGCGAGAAGCGGACGGGAATAGCGGGCGGCGCGTTTTGCGTAGAGCTACGAGGGAGTTCGGCGAGCGAGAAGCGCCCTTGATCGCCATAGCCCGCGCCGAAAGGCGTAGCGAGGTGCTCGGCCGTCATTTTTTGGAATTTAGCGAGATGCTCCTTGGCCGCCTCGGCATTGCCGCTGCGCTGGTAAGCGCGAGCCAGACCAAACTCGGCGGAAGCATGAAACGGAAAAAGTTCGAGAGCTTTTTGGAACGCCGCGATGGCTTGATCGTAGCGCTGGAGCTGCGAATTCAGGTATCCAACGAAATACCAGGGGTCGGCTTCGTTCGCAATTTGCGTTACGTGAGTGAACGCGGCAATACCTTTTTCCGCGTCTCCGAGATCTTTGTAGACGAGGCCGAGGTTGTACGAGGCGTAGGGATCCTGCGGAAGTTTCTCCGCCGCGGCGGCCAGTGCCGTGCGAGCCGGTTCGAGTTTTTGCTGGGCGAGGAGTGAGATCCCTAGATTGACGCGGGCGACTTCGAATGTCGGGTCTACGCCCAGCGATTGTTCGAAATATTTTTGCGCATCCGCAGGACGCTGCTGATTCATGTAAGCGACGCCCAGAGTGTTTAGGCGATAGGCTTCGGCTGTGTTGTAGTGAGGCGTGGCCCTTTGCGCCGGCGCGGCGGGCGCTTGCGCGGCGCGCGAATGAAGAACCACGGCAGCTACGGAGAATACGAATAAATAAACGATGACTACAGCGGAACGACGAAAGGGAGCTTGCATCAGGGTCTTTGTCCTTGCGCGCGAAGCACGGCGAATGGCGCCAAGCCGCGACGCGGAGCATAAAGATTCTGTGTGCAGAGCGGGAAAGCGTCAACCGTTTTTGTGCCGCGTCTCCTGGCGAAGAACTCCGGGAGAGAACACTGGTTGGAAAAACGAGGCGAATTATTCGTGGCGAAGGGCAACCATGGGATCGACCCGCAGAGCACGGCGCGCTGGCGCGTAGCTCGCGCACACCGCCACGCCAAATAGAAAGAGCGAACTAAGCACAAAAGCCGCTGGACTCAGCGAGCCGGTTTGAATCTGGCTCGAAGCCACGGATGGCGCCAAATACACTTGGTTCATAGCCAGCCGCCCAAGCCCATAGGCCGCCGCGCAACCGGCCGCCGAGCCGAGGAGCGCCAGCCGGCACGTTTCTCCCAAGACCAAGCCAAGGACATTGCGCCGACTCGCGCCTAAGGCAACGCGGATTCCCACTTCCCGAGTGCGCTGGCTCACGGAATACGACATGACGCTGTAGATGCCCGTCGCCGCCAGCACAATGGCCAGCACCGCCACGACTCCAATCAGCACCGCGGAGATGCGTTTGAGCCAAAGCGAATCGGCCACGACTTGCGTCATGGTTTGCATATCCAGCACGGGTAGATCGGGGTCGAGATTCTGAAGGCTCTGGCGCAGCGAGGCCGATAGCGGAAGAGGATCCGCTTTAGTCCGGGCCATGACCCAAACGTTCGCCCATTGGATTTGCCGCAACGACCAGAATATTTCAGGATAAGGTTTACGGTCGAGCGAGTTCAGTTTGAAATCGCCGACAACTCCCACGATGGTCGTTGTCGCAAACCAGACGGTCACCCGTTTGCCCACGGGATCTTCGTTTGGAAAGAAGGTGCGCGCGAAGGTTTCGTTGACGACGGCGGCCATGGGAGCATTCGCGTTGTCGCGCTCTTCGAGAAAACGTCCACTCACCAACTTTACCTTCAACGCTCGAAAGAACTGCGGATTCACTACCTCGGTTCCGCTGTTTCCAAGACTGCCAGACTCGGGGGGTGTGCCCGGGCCGCTTCCACTGCGGCTAGCAGGCGGCAGTTCGCGGCCCTCGATGCGGACGCCCGATGGATTGAATTCCTGACGCAGTGGCATGCGCGCGGTAAGGGCGACGAACTCGACGCCAGGCACGGCGTTTAGGACCTGCTCCAACTGCTCATACAGTTTTTCTCTTGGTGTGTTTTTCTCGCCGTACGCGAACTTTCCGTAGTTCACCTCGGGAACCGCGAGGCGGAAGACCATCAAGCTGCTTGCGTTGAACCCTGGGTCAACGCGCTGCAGTTTGATGAAGCTCTCCACCAGCAACGCACCGAGGATGAGAAGAACCAGCGAAAAGAGAAACTCGCTGAGCACAAATATCTGTCCGAGCCGCCGCTTGCCCTTGCCCGCCGAAGAGCCACGCCCTTCGAGTTTCAGCACATCGTAGGGCACACTTCGCGGCGCCCGGAGAAGTGGTATCAAGCCAAAGAGCAAGCTTGCCAGCAGCGTGACGCCGCTTACAAAGCCAAGCACCGGCAAGTCCACCTTAACGGAATCGAGCCGCGGCAAAGCCGAGGCGGGCAAGAGCGCCAGCAGGCCGCGCGTCCCCACGGAGGCCAGCAGCACGCCAAGAGTCCCCGCGGCAACCGCCAGGAGCACGCTTTCTGTGAACAACTGAAGGACCAACCGGCCGCGCCCCGCGCCTAGCGCCGTGCGAATCGCAAACTCCTTCTCGCGGTCCACCGCGCGCGCCAACAGCAGATTTGCCACGTTCGTGCATGCGATCAACAGCAGCAGCGCGACGCCTCCCGAGAGCAGCAAGAGCAGCTTCCAACTGCTGCCGATGAGCTGCGATTCCACGGGAACGACGACCGCGTATGTTTCGTCATCACCCGGATGGTCCTTGGACAATCGCGCCGAGACCACGTCGAGTTCCGTCTGCGCCTGCTCCCAAGTCACTCCCGGCTTGAGCCGCGCCACGGTCGTCAAGCCCCACGAGACGCGGTCGTTCTTCTCTCCCTGGTTGGCCCAGTGCGGGGTCCACAGGTCCGGGTAGTCGCGCTGCCTGGGATAAAAACCGGCGGGCATCACTCCCACAATTTCATAGGATTCGCGGTCCAGCGAAATTCTCCGGCCGATCACTTCGGCGCCCTTCCCGAAGCGTTCCGCCCACATGTGGTTGCTGATGACCACCGCGCGCGCGGCACCCGCAGCATAGTCATCCGCAATCAGAGTGCGTCCCAATTGCGCCGGAGTCCCGAGCGTCTCGAAAAACTGGTCGGCAACATCGTGCGCCAATACGAGGTCCGCTCGGCTGGCACCGGTGAGGAGCATGGATCGCGAACGATACGCGCTGATTCTTAGAAAACTCTGGCTTTGCGTTCGCCAATCGTAAAAGGGTCCGGGGCGTACCGAACTGAAGTAGGCTTCGTCTCCGCGGTGATAGCGCTCGCCGCGACTCCCCTCCCAAACGTGAACGAGATTTTCCGGCTGCGAAAAGGGAAGCGGGCTAAGCATCACCGCTTTGACTACGGTGAACATAGAAGTGGCAGCCCCGATACCAAGTGCAAGCGTCAATGTCGCCACCGCTGTGAAGCCCGGGCTTCGGCGTACCGTGCGCAGACCGTAGCGCAAATCCTGGACGAGACTCTCAATGAAGTTCACTCCCCGCGCGTCTCGGCACTCATCTTTCCTTTTCTCAACCCCACCGAACTCGAGGCGGGCGCGCCGGAAGGCTTCCTCGCGAGGAACGTCGCTGCGGATTAAGTCGTCGGCGTAGGACTGGAGATGGAAGCGGAATTCGCTATCCATTTCGCTCTCCATGCGGGAGCGATGGAGCATTGCTTTCAGCCAGGTGCGAACGCGGCTCGCGAGGGTCATATCGTCTCGGAAGAGGAGCGAAGGATTTCGAACAGCGGATCGGTAACGAGCTGCATTACGTCTCCTAGACAGACTAGGAATGTAACTTTGTTCTCCTAGAGTGTCAAGGAGAAGTCGGATCTTGCGCGTGATTGTTCAGGGTGTCGAGACCAGGGGGAGTTCGATGAAGCTGGAGTGGTCAGGTGCGTGGTAGATGCGCTGGGTGGCTTTGCGGTAGTCGGCGGGCTTGGCCCAGAAGATGTCGGGGACGAAGGTTTGCGGGTTGCGGTCGTAGAGCGGAAACCAGCTCGATTGGATTTGGACCATAATGCGGTGGCCGGGGAGGAAGGCGTGGTTGGCGTTGGGGAGATTGAAGCGATAGAGCAGCGGCCTGTCGGAGGCGATGGGCTTAGGTGCTTCGAGGCTTTCGCGGTAGCGGCCGCGAAAAATGTCGGCGGAGATCATGAGTTGATACCCGCCGAGGTTTGGTTGGCTGGCGACTTCGTCGGGGTAGACGTCGATGAGTTTAACGACCCAGTCAGAGTCGGTGCCGCTGGTCGAGGCCATGAGGTTGGCAATGGGCTGGCCGCTGATTTTCGTCGGCTTGGTCAAAACGTCGGAGGTGTAGACGAGCACATCAGGGCGGCCAGAGGCTTCGCGTTGGTCGTCGACGAGCCACTGCGCCCATGTTAGTTCGGTAGTGTAGCCGACGGGCTGGCTTGGGCGCGCGCGAAACGGGACGGGCTTACTCGGATCGGAAATGTATTCGTCGAACGGCGCGTCGGAGGAAGCGGGCGCATTCATGTTGAGTTTCAGGCCAGCGTTTAGATAGAGCGGCGTGGGATGAATGGGGCAGCCGGATTTGCACCCGGCAGGCCACATGGGGAGTTCTCGCCAGTGGTTGGAGCCGGTTTCGTAGGCGTAGACGGGCGAGATTTCATGCTCGGGTCTCTCGTCCTTCAGATATTTCGCGAGGAACGGAGCGAGGATGTGGTGGCGGAAATACGTGCCGGTGTCGCTGCCGAATTTGATCGCGCCGATCGAATATGCATCTTCAATTTCCTGGCCGTGGTGCCACGGTCCCATCACTAGATAAACTTTGTCGTTGTTGGTGTCTTTTGGCTTGATGGCTTTGTAGACAGCCATGGCGCCATAGATGTCTTCCTGATCCCAGAGGCTGTGAACGAGCATGACGGGAACTTTAAGGGGTTGCGCGGCGAGAATTTTGTCCATCGCTTGTTGCTGCCAGAAGAAATCGTAGCTGGGATGCTCGAGAATTTTGCGCCAGAAGCCCATTTGTTCGAGGCCGTGGCGTCGGCCGAGTTCCCCGGCTGAGCCCGCCTGCATGTAAACGTCGTAATCGTCGAAATGATCGGTCCACCATTTGGCGCTGTTGTCGCGCGTGCCGTCCTGCTCATAGATGTAGGGCATGTTTTGTTCGCGGAAGGCGCCGTTGTGGAACCAGTCGTCGCCCATCCAGCCATCGACCATCGGATTCATCGGCACGGAAACTTTGAGCGCGGGATGCGGATTGACGAGCGCCATCAGCGGCGTAAAGCCGTCGTAGGAAATGCCGAGGATGCCAACTCTGCCGTTGGATTCGGCGAGATTTTTGACGAGCCAATCAATCGTGTCGTAGGTGTCAGTCGAGTGATCGACGTTCGTCGGATTGAGCGGCCCGTGCAGCGGGCGGTTCATCACGTAGTCGCCTTCGGAGCCGTACTTGCCGCGCACGTCCTGGATGACGCGAATGTAACCACCTTCAACGATGACGTCGGTGGCGTTGTCGTAGCCGTAGAGACTCGGGCCGAGATGAGCGCTGTTGGAACGCGTGGTGAGATCGCTGGCGTTGTAGGGTGTGCGCGTGAGAAGGATGGGCGCGTTCTTCGCGCCTTTCGGGATGAGGATGACAGTGTGGAGTTTCACGCCGTCGCGCATGGGGATCATCACTTCGCGGCGGGTGTAATCGAAAGTGTCGGTGGCGGGCTTTACTTGCGCGGGGGATTCGCTGGGGAGAGTCGTGGCGGATTGAGCGAACGCGGATGGAGAGAAGGATAGAGCGTAGACGGATGCAACGAGCAAAGAAGGTTTGCGAGCATAACGATTGTAAAATGTCATGAACAATACTCCCGTTTGGCAGAAAGGTGCGTTTGCTTTTTTGTGAGTGCGCAAGAGATTGCCAGTTTTTTTGGAGCGACGGGATTATACAGACGCGAAGGCGACCATGCCAGCGGTCGAGCCGCCGCTGCGGCCGAGCCAACCGGAAAGCGCGGCTCGACAAACGACGACCGGGCGCGCATCCTGTATTTTAGACCGACTGAGGAGGTCCCCATTATGCAACCGAAACGGATGAGACTGCTGAGTGCCGCCGGGTTCACATTTGGGCTTCTCTTGATCGGCCCGGCGCGGATGGCTGCGCAAGACCCTTGCCAGGCGACGTACGACGCCATGAGCAAGGTCATGAGCACCGCGACCCACATCTACTCCACGATGAGCGCTGTGCCGAACGGAGCCGACAAACACACCACCGAGATAATTTACGTCGGCGGCGCCACTTACGTGCACGTCAGCGGCAAGTGGAGCCGCAGCCCGATGACGCCGCAGCAGTTGATGCAGAAGGAAGAAGAAAACCGCAAGGCCAGCAAGACGACCTGCAAGTATCTCAGGGATGAAGTCGTCAATGGCGAAGCGGCGGCGGTGTACAGCACGCAATCCGAGAGAGCGGACACGCACATCAAGTCGGACGGGCAGATTTGGATTTCCAAGAGCAAAGGCCTGCCTTTGAAAAACGAAATCGATATTTCGTCTGACGGGTCCACGAACCATCACTCCACGCGCTACGAATACGCGAACGTGCAGGCACCACGGTTGGGTCTAGCGGTCGCTGAGGTTTTTTGAGGGGTTGTTCAGAAGGTGAAAGTGGACGCTGACAAAGCCGTCCACTCTACGGATTGTTTTTTTATTGCGGGCAGCTCTCGCTCACCATTTTCAGATCCGAAACGTCCAGCCGAGTCGTCGCCGATCCAGCAGAGCCGTCTGTGGTCGCTGTGGTAACAGGAGTACCGGTTAGGGATACCGTGTGGCCCACATGCTTTGAAATGTCTATAGTCTTACTGCTCACATCCCAGTTCTTACCGCCTTTTGCCGTGAGAAGGAACACGTCTGTGGTCGTGCCATTGTGGAGGCAACCAGCAACCGTGACCGTGGCGCTAGACCTTTCCTTTTCTTGGTGAGAAGTTCCCCTCGCAGCCAGAGCAGTGGAGCCGAGTACAAACGCCAGTGCCAGAAGACCAGTGGTGAATTTTATTTTCATTATTATCTCCTCGATTCGCAGCTATTCGCCAGAATTCCCATTTTGAACTCGGGAGTCGATGAGTTTTGCCCAAGAGCAGTTTGAAATCCCGTTTCAGCAAGGGTAGGAGACATTTCAGGTCGTGTCTGTCCAAATTGGGGCAGTTTCGCGGTTTGATGTTCCTTTTTGGAAGATAATTCGCGTCCATTAGGGCGCGCAGCAGCGACGGAACTTCTGAAATTCAATTGGTAGCCGCGATCCAGTACCTATGCCCGCGCAAAGGGACCTATGAAAATAAGGTCAGCCAGACCCCGTCATCTGATTAGCCGCTCGATTGTCCAGCACCGCTCAGCGTTAGTGTTTTATAATAACTAACCGTTAGTACTATAGTAACTTAAACTGCCTGGGCCCATAGTTAGTCCAGCATCTGAGCGGGGCCACACGGTGGCAGAAACCTCCACTTCATGCCTGCAATGCAAAAAAAGTGCCGCGGCGGCGAGTCGCGCACTGAGATTAGGACCAAAATAGCGGGGTGTAACTTGAAATCCTTAAGAAACGTAACCTTAGTCATTGCGGCAGTTGTCGCTCTGAGCCTGGTGTCCGCGGCTCAGTCGCGGGCGCAGACAACCAGCAACGCGGCCGCGGTATCGATGACGTTCGCGGTTGCGAGTTCCCTGACGGTAACGGCAACGCCGGGCAGCATCGTTTTCACCCGAACGAACTCTAGAAACGCTACGGCCTCGGCTGCGATCGCCGTCGTGACCAGCTGGAACCTTGCCGTAGGCGGCGGAAACGTATTCACGGTCGCCTACTTCGCAACCATCGCAGCTGCGATGACAGACGGTACCGTGAATATTCCCAGCAGCGATGTGTTCGCTTCGATCAATGGTGGCACGGCCGCTGCCTGCACGCTAGCTAACGTCAACGTGGCAGCAGCGAACCCCGGTGCTATTTGCCCGCAGATTTTCGGAGGGATCGGCGTTACGGCCCAGGGTACCCACTCAGATAGCATCCTGCTTTCGCTCACCAGCCCGACGGACTTTCCGGTCACGAGCTACGCGGGAACCATCACCATTAGCGCTCAGGCCACGTAAGTTCGCGGCACGCCGCCGAGTACGCCCTAGTCGAAACGAACTCGCGTTTGTATTTGTGAGGAAATGCGCAACATGAAGAAAATCTTGGCCCTGCTGCTCCTGCAGTTCTCGTTCTTCGGGCTGGCCGTTTCAGCCCAGACCGTCTCGCCCATCATCGTGGAATGCGCGAAAAAGTGCCGCGGTGAGTTTTCCATCACCAACAATGGATTGACGCCTCTCGCCGTGACTGTCGAGGCCCGCAGCTTTAGCCTGGATACTCTCGGGCACGGAACGAATCGGCCCCTGGATCCTGGCGTCGAACTCAAGCTGGAAGAAGGGAGCGCGCGCATCTCGCCCAAAGGCACGCACACCTTTGGCTACCAACTGAAGTGTTCCGTTCCTCCCTGCTCAGTCGCGCTGCTCTCGTCTATGGCAGTTGGTCACACCGCCGAGGGCATATTAGTCCGCGTGCAGCTGGCGCATACCGTCTACATTTGTGAAAAACAAAAAGACTGCCGCAAGAAAGTGCGCGCAGCGGCTGGCGTCACGGTCGATTGATGCTCCGTGTTTGCATGTGCGTTTTGCTGCTTGGCGTTCCCGCCACCGCTCAGGTTCTTCAGCTTTCCGGAGGGAGCAGTACCTTGCTGGGCGGAACAGGAGGCGAAATCACCGCCTTCTTTCCGGAGAGCACCCTCAGCGCCTCCGCCGGATTCGCTAACGGCCATTTTGTTTTTGGAGCGTCCGACACTTTCAAGCTTCATGGCCTGGACGTCACCGCCGGCGATAAAAATTTCGGCTATTCGTTTGACGGCGCCGGTCTGGGCGTCAGCACTCGCGGGCTGTTCGTGCAACGCAACACGCGGCACACCAGCTTCGCCGTTTTCGTGGGTTCCACCGGCATCGGATATGCGACCCCGTTCATGGTCACCGCGAAGGTCCAGCACATCGGCGCAGGCTTCTTCCTCCAGCGCCATTTTGATAACGGTCTGCTACTTTCGTCCCTTGCCGTGATTGACGGCGGCAAACACACTGCGATCCAAGGTCTTTCTTATCGCAGCGGCTCGCTGCATCTGGCAGGCAGCGGTGGTCTGCTGCAAAATCAAAAATACTTCACCGGCCAAGCGGACTACCAGCCACTCCGCAGCCTCAGTTTCTCGGTAACCCACAACGATTATTTTCTCGCCGACCACCTCACCACAAACAGCCTCAGCGGCTTCGCTGCGCTAGGCCACCTCACCCTGCAGGCATCCCTCCTCGACGGTCAATACAGACTGTTGAAGACTACCGGCGCGTCGGCGGGCGCAAGTCTGCGGATCGGGTCCATCACCGTACGGTCCAATTTTTACGAATCCAATCACCGGGTCCTGCTCGTCCACGTGGTCCAGCAACACTTTCACCGCTGGACTGTCTCCGGAATCGTAAACCAGCTGCAGGGTCAAACTTCCTATGCCTTCGGCGGTGGATATCAGGGCAACAAAATCAGCGCCAGCATCGATCACTCCGTGCTTTTCTTTCCGATTAACGGTAAAGGCTTTCAGCAGACCACCACCGTTCAGGTCTCCCTGCGCATCCATGACACCGCGCTCAACTTTCAAACCAACGTCGATCCCATGATGCACGTCCAGTACACCACTTACGCGTCCAGCTTCGTGCAAGGACCTCTCGCTGGAGCGGCCATGAATAGTCTCAGCCACAGCACTAGCGGCAAGTTCGTTATCGCCGGCGCCGTCATCGACGAGCATGGCCAGCCCGTGGAAGGCGCCGCCATCCAGTTGCAAGGTGGTGCTGTAGTCTATTCGAACAGCCAGGGAGAATTTTTCGTGCGCGTGAAGCACGACAAGCCCGTAGCGCTGATGATCCTCCTCCAGGAATTTGCCGCGCCGGGGCGCTGGTCAGTAACAACCTGCCCAGCGGTTGCCGTGCCCGGCGCGGAAGTACTCATCAAACTACGGAGAGAAATCACCCCATGAAGTTACGGTTGAAAACTTGAAGTCTCCCCTGATCCGAACGAAGTCACCACGCGACGGAATGAGGAAGCTACGACTTCCCGGCAGGAGCCGCGGCCGTAACCTTATGACCTGTCAATTCCTCGACGACCGCGAATTCTCCGCCATTCTTCGCCATCTCAAGCTTGAACGTATATTCCGTGGGGGAGACGTGCTTGATTGTAACGCGCACACTGTACTTGTCATCGCCCATTTTGGAATCGGCAGTCCAGTTCCAGGTGTCGCCGTTCACCGTGCCTTTCGAATCGATCACCTCGCCCGCGCTGCCGAATTCATGAAAGGTATAAACTTTTTGGTCCGCATCATAGCCCATGAAGGAGACGCTTTTCCCCGGCCCCATCGGGCCTGTGCCTTCCGAGTGACAAGTGACGAAGAAGCCGCCCGATAACCAGGAACACTTTTCCGTGGACGTGATCTTGCCTCCGGGCATGGGACCGAACGGCTTGGCGTCGCCCTCGACGTTCCAGGTGCCCACGTTATAGGCGAGTTTCTTGACCTCTGGCCCCGGTTTCGGCGGGCCCTGAGGGGCCTGCGCTTGGATGGATACAGCGAGGGACATCACGCAAACGGAGAGCAATAGCGTAGCTCTTCTCATAAACGCCTCCTTTGGACTCGGGCTCGGTGGGATACAGGTGGCATGGCGGCTCCAGTTCCGAGCGCCGTGTCGTTTGCCAGGATGATACACCCGAGCGCCCTACCATGTCTTTTTTTCTGACGTTGTCGGTTCTTACTGCCGTTCAAATACGAGGATATTCGGCTCGCGTCGGCCTGCTGGCTGCAGTGTCATCGTCAAGGTCTTCAGATCCGTAGAAAGCTCGATCTGGCGGGTAGACGCGGTATTGCCGTTGACCTTATCGCTTATTTCCACCGTGTGTGGATTCACTCGCCGCGCCGATGATGTAGAACCTTTCTCCGCGTTCGGACCGGCCTTCGGATAATCCTTGCCATCGAACTTGACGTTTGTCGTCACTCCTTCCGTGGAATCGATGATTGAAAGGCCGTCGCCCTCGTAGGGCTGGACCTTAAGCACGAACTCAAAGTTGATCGTCAGGCTCGTGCTTTCCCAAGTTCCCGCAAAGCCCGAGGTTCCTGCCGTCCGCTTATACACATAGTTCACGGTGGAACCCTTTCCGTCGGGCCCGATCTCTGTGTAGTCGTCTGTCAGCGTATTGCCATCTTTTGAAAGCGCCCAATTTGCTGTCAGAAGCATACGCCCGTCCTTCTTGCGGACGACTTTCCATGCATTGGGCCCTTCGACGGTGACGGCCAGCGTTGTGCCGCCAAGTCCCGGCTGATCCGTTCCATCCGCCGCTATGGTCTCGGGGTTGCCGCCGCCAAAGTCAAAGGCGTACTTTTTGCCGCCGGCGCTCTCGACTTTCATCTCATCGATGAGTTTGCTTTTGGATGGGTTGAGCTTCCATTCGCCCACGAAGGGGTCGTTCGACGCGGATAACGCCGCCATGACGAGGCAAGCAACGAAAAGGATTAGCAGAGCGCGCTTGAGCATGGAATCCTCCTTGCTATGGCAATACGGCGAGAAAGGCATTTTAGATGATCAAGAATGGAAAGTCGCCACGTCCAACGGGGCGATTGAGCTGAAGAAGAGCTGGGCGGGGGTCGATTCGTATTTCGTCGCAGTGTTCATCGATCGCGATCGATGCGTTAAAACGAAAAACCCGTAAGAAAAACCCGCACACTTAAAACTTAAACCCCGAAGGGTGCGGCACCCCACCTTCCGTCCGCGGCTAATTGCGGAAGTGGTACGCAAATCGAATGCGCGGCCTACGAAAAGAAAACTATCCCTTCGCCGCCCAGACATGGCAGTTGGCCCAGCCCGCCGCTTTTCTGGGATGACACAAAACTTGCCTGATGGATGCCTTTACAACGAATTCAAGAACGCAAAGAGTGCCTGCTTCTCTTTTGGACTCAATTCGCGGAAGCGCTTCCTCTCGTGTTCGGCCTCGCCGCCGTGGCGTTCGATGGCGCTTTCTAATGTCAAGGAAGCGAGATCATGCATGTGCCGGGGGTGCATGCGGAGTCCCCACAGCGGCACAGTGCGCAACTTATTCGCCGTATCTTGCGGCGGATTCTGGACGATGCCGTCGCCGGTTTCGATGTCGTGCAACAAGAAGTCGCCGTAGGGATGAATGATCTTATTCCCTAAAGCCTCTGGAACAGTAAACGTTCCGCCGTCAATGACAGTCCCCGCTGGTGCGGTAACGATGGTGCTGATATGGCAAGTGGCGCAGCCAATCCTCTCGAACAACTCTTGTCCTTCTTGCGCGTCCGCGGTCCCAGAAAGAACCGGGTCGCGTGGCGGAACCTTCGTTCCGCGAATGAACTGAGCAAAGTGGTCGATGTCCGCCAGTCCGAGATTGTCTGGAGTATCCTCCGGATCCGTGGTGATTTTCCCGACGGTCGTCACATCTTTCGGGCGCAAACGGTTCGTGACTCCCATCTCATTCAAATACGCGTCGCCGATGAACGACAGCAGGCTGCTGTGCTGATCCTTCCAGCCAAAGCGGCCGATTCTCGTTTGTCCAGGCGATTCCAGAACAGGAACTTCCACGGCTTCGCCATGAATCCGGCCTTCGCTCACTTCGATCTGGTGTTGAGCGATAGCCTGCAGCGTGCTGTCGTCGATGGCCTCGACAAATCCATCCCCCAGAGTGTTGAGAGCGGCCCGCAAGGCTCGAATGTTTTCTCCATCGGGTATGTGCTCCTGCGCTTGCGGGATCAGAGCGCGGTCATTGATGATCGAGCGGTTAGCGATTGTGTTTGCGCCGTTGTTTATGGGCACCGTTGCGGCCACGAAATTGCCGTTCGCATCGTGGTGGCCCGCGCGAATCTCCGTGAACTGGCTCGATCCCCCGCTAACGGGATTCTGATGGCAATCCGCGCAGGCTCTGGCATTGAATACCGGGCCCAGCCCGGTGCTGGCGTCGTGGTCTTGCTCGAAACGGGCTTGGTCCAGCGCGTAGGTATCGCCCGGTGGCTCTACAATGCCGTTGCTGAAGCTTTGTGAGCCGGGATTTTGCGCCAGCGTCGGCGTCTCAAATCCAGCTGGTGCTTCGGTTGGACCCTGTTGCGCAACACCGGCAAGACTGACAGCCATTACACCCGCGAGTAACACGGCAACAGCAAGCCATCTATGCGACCTCATATACACCACCTCCAAGACAGGCTTAAGCTTTCTCCTCAATCCACGTCCCGGAGACAGAGGCGGAAAGGCTCTTACAAAATGTCAGGACTACGTGGGGCAGTCCGTTATTCCGCGACGAAATGTTAAAAGTTTGTGAGAGGCTGATTAGATGAAGGCGTCGGCTCCTAGCTCCGAGTAAACTTGGTGGGGCTAGCGACCGAGGCTCGGAAGAAAGGAGCCGAGCGATGTTGGTTATAGGCTGTGATTCTTGAAATCCGAGGAACGGACGGG
Organism: uncultured Acidobacteriota bacterium; assembly: GCA_963729455.1. Classification (GTDB taxonomy): domain Bacteria; phylum Acidobacteriota; class Terriglobia; order Acidiferrales; family UBA7541; genus Acidiferrum. Next base: position 857,511 of record CAVSNX010000007.1, on the reverse strand, counting down.
ACGTTACATTGTGCTTGAAGTGTCGACTAAACCCGTAGCCTTAAAATCCGAAGGCTGCGGCATCCGGCAATTGCCCGATTTCGTTAATAATCGCTTCTCGAAACGTTTCCTCATTCTGGCTTTGCAAAGCTCCCCGGAATTTCCGCAGAAGAATCTGCTTGCGCCTTTGCGCGCCGATATCGACTGGCCGCTTTCCTCGACGCTCTTCCTGGGTCCGGACTTCTCGAATGTCGTCGTCATCCTGCGGCATCGGCTGCTTCACCCGTCCGCGGGAAGTTGTGCCACAGCTTATGAATTTTTCCAATACGTATACGTACTTAGGAGAAATTCAGATCTTATGGCGAGCGCCGGCCACCCGCCCGCCGTGGCAGGTCTCAGACACAGAGCAACATTCCCTGCGTCTCGGCTGTCCCCACAACATGTTCGAACGGTCGCATACCCCACAGACAGTAATCCTCCTTCGCGGTTAGATTCTCCAGCGCCAACAGGCGGAAAAGCATCTCTTGCGAGGGATGACGGCAGGCGGACCGGAGGTGGCTCGTGACAGAGGACAAGTCGGCCGCGGAGCTACCAGCCTCAAAGGGAAAAAACAGGAGGAGTGACCGCTACTCGGTAGTTGTTCCCGTGAAAGTGAAATGGTTAGAGCCCAACGGCGCAAGCGTCATCGAGTTTGCGGAAGCCAAAGAAGTCAACCAGCACGGCGGGCTGCTCGACATGAGAGGCCGCCCGGCCATCGGCAGCGTTATCGAGCTGACTAACCTTGCCTCAGCTAAAACAGCCTCTGCGCGAGCGGTATCCCTGCATCCCTCCAAAAAGAGCGAGGTGTTGAGAGTGGCCGTCGAGCTTCTTACTCCCAGCGAAAGTTTTTGGGGCGTGACGTTCCGGCTGAAGATGGCGATCGACAACCTGCTGAAACTTGAGGAAGCCATCAGATCGGGTGGAATGGATACTGTCGTGCTTCGTGAGTTTCGCGACGCCGTCGATTATGTACGCAAGACCGCCTGGGCTCTTCAAGAATTACAGGAGCGCCAGGCCCAACAACGGGATACCGCTACGGTGCGCTCCTTGCTCACCGAGGAGCGAGTCCGCCGCACCACCCAGCTCAGCAAGGTGCTGGCCTCGGATTTGGACTCCCATGAAGTGACTGACGGAACCACCGGGGCTGGGGATCTTTATCGCGCCATCGAAGGCCTTTATCAGCGCTTGGCGGAGTTGTTCAAGGCCCGTGAATCCCGGTAGCCGCCCCAGCCAGGAATCCATCAGAAAACGCAAAGAGAAGGTTTTGTCAAAGCCGGCCGATCCTCAATGTCCGGATACGCGGGTGCATTCAACAGGTCGATGCAACACCATCTGATATAATTCTGCTCTTCAAATGTGGTGTTTATGGGCCAAGGGAAACGGGTAAAGCTTCCTGCGGTACAGCAGACGAACATGGGGACAGACGGGACGTTTCCGAATCATTTTGCCTGAAACTGTGGCTGAACTCACGCACCGATCATCCGACGTTAGGAAACGTTCCGTCTTTCCCCGGATTCCCGTCAGAGTTGCCATAGTTTTCCGAATTTATTTCCAAATCCAGTTGAGTAAAGCAGTTATTTTTGGCCACAAATAAATCGACGCTAGGCGGGTGGGTCAGGCTTTTGAATTGGGTGGGCCACCTTCGGTATTTGGTTTTCAAAGGTGCGTGTTCTTACTTAGCGTCGACTTGCTCAAGACTTCTTTTGAGGCTATCCCAGCGCCAAAAATATTCATCGGCCGGTGACAACGGTCTGTCTGCTGGCTCGAGTGGGTGGAGCGTGCTTTCTGCGTGAGGAGGAGCGCCTTGGGCGGAGCTCGAAGCGGACGCCTTCGGCGTGCTGCAAATAGGCGACGATTTCAAAGAGGTTGCGCGCTTGCGGGTTGCCACGGGGGCCGAGCATGCGCATCAGACTTTTCGCGGAGCGATGGGTGGCGTCGCTCAGTTTGGTAAAGCCGACGGTGGCGTTGATGAAATCGCGAAGAATGATCTTGCCGGTTTCCACGTCACCGGAGAGAAAGTTTTCAATGCCTTCGCGGAGAAGCGCTTTGCGGAAGCCGGGATCGCGTTTGACGCGGGCGCGGATGGTTTCCTTGAAATCGCGTGTCAGAGCCATGTTCATTCCTCTTTTTTCTGCTGCTTCTTTCTCAGCGTGTAGTCTTTCCATCGATCGAGCGCCAGGCTGATGTCGTTCTGCTGGCGCTTTTTCGTGCCGCCGCCGACCAGGACGACAAGCGTGTCGCCGTCTTTGCCGAAGTAAATGCGGTAGCCCGGACCAAAATCGATACGGTATTCGTAAACGCCGGCGCCAACGCCCTTCGCGTTGGAAAAATTGCCTTGCTGGATGCGCGCCAGAGCAGCCGCCACTTTGGCCGCTGCTTCTCTGTGCAGACTGTCCGACTAGGCCGCGAAAGGACTGCGTCCGGCCAGGTCAAGGTATTCGCGCACTTCGACCATGGTTAATGGTAACACATACGATACCATTGTCAAGCCGAGGCGTGGGCCAGGCCGAGTGTCGTTGAAACCTAAAAAGGACGAGAGAGCGTCGGCCCGCTGGCGGGTGGGTCAGGCTTTTGAATTGGGTGGCGCACCCTTTGGGGTTTGGTTCTTCAAAGGGTGCGGTCCTTACTCTTTTGGCGCAGGCCGGCAAAGGCGTCTTCGCCGTCAATGGGTGGAACGCGGCCGCTCTTCATGCCATCGTAACGGCCATCCAGCATGTTGCGCACCTCGGTTAGTTCTGCAAGGTAACCCGACATGGCGTCCTCGACGAGATCGTCTGGAGCACGACCGGTCGTCGCTGCGAGTTCCTGGAGGCGCGATTCGGTTTCGGGCTTGAGATGCACGACCATAGGAGTCAGTTTAGAGACGCGCTTGGGAACTGTCAAAGCGATTTACGGTGGGAGGCTGGGTGCCGCACTGGGGTGCAGCATCCTTGGTATTTGGTTTTTCAAGCGTGCGAGTTTTTGACTTTTCCACACATTTCCACAGCCGTATCAAACCAATTACTCCCCGCCCAACTCCTTCCAATCCTGCAACTTCCACAACTCCGCTTCGAACCAGCCATCTCCGTTCGCATGTCCATGCAGTATACTCAACAAATGTATTGACAAATAGTAACTATCGCGCTACAGTGTCTTGTGAACGTAAGGCACTGTCCATTTCCGACGACCACACCGTCTCAACTCCATCTCTGCGTCCTCCGCGCCTCTGCCTTATTTCCTTCCGATCTCTTTCTTTCCTTGTTCAACTTTGAACTTTCGACTGTCAACCGTCTCTCGATAACTCCGTTCCCTGCCACTCTTACGAGCCATTTGCAACTCGCTGAAAACACAACCATTTTAAGTCCAGCAGTTGCCATTCTTGACGCCGTGTCAAGGTTAACCCCTTTGTTTGCCACTCTTACGAAAAACACCCGGGGGTGGGGTAGGTCCGCCAGCATTCTCTGCGTCAGCTCCGTGTACTCTGCGTCTCAGCGTTATCTTTTTCTTTGCTCCACCGCCGTCAGCTTTAAGCTGTCGGCTGTCAGCTCTCCACTGGTAACTCCTAACTCCTTTACAATCCACACTTACACAAAATTCGCCCATAAGCTCTTTAGAATGAACACTTCCAAAACAAAGGACTTGAAACCCTTTAGAATCCGCACTTACGAAAAAAGGGGGAGGGGGCGGGGGGTTATATCCTTCCCGTTACTTCAACCCAACTACGGCGAACTTCCACGAACCATCGCTCTGCCGCTTCAGCACGCGCACGCCTTTGTCGTTGACACTGACTGGATCGTCCTTTGTAGAGAGCTTGTAAGTGGCCACGAAATCGCCCACTTCGATCGCCCACCCATCCGCGATTTGCACTTCTTTTATGTTGGGCGCGTATTTCAACACGCGGAATTCCGGGTAGTCGACCTGGAATTTCGCGTACATTTCTTTCATCGCTTTTATTCCCACCACCGGTGCTCCCGGTACGTCGAGTTTTACAGCATCGTCCGACCAGAGAGTATTCAGCGCGCCCGGGTCTTGCTTCAGTGTGGCCTCAACGTCTGCCCTGTGGAGTTTTTCGATCGCCGCCAAGTCCGCCGCGCGGGTGTCCGTTCTGTGCGGCGTGCCAATGCCGGCGATTCGCGCGTAATAGCCGATGCCGAGGCCCGCGAAAAACACAAGAATACTGACCAAAGTGCGCTTCATGTGCCCCCCTTTGCACCCACACTTGTCACGGGCAGCGACCGTTTGTCAACGTCCCCTGCGCCCGCTTGACCAGTGGCGGAGGGGCACATATTCTCGAACGCCTGACTATGACCAAAATAATTTTTGGGACGATTGCGGAAATTGCTGAGAGGATCCGCGCGAAGAAATTTTCGCCGGTCGAGGTTGTGGATGCGCACCTCGAACGAATCGCGGCGCTCCAGCCGAAGCTGAATGCGTTCGTACACCTTGATGGGGAGGGAGCACGCAAGCAAGCGCGGGTGGCGGAAGCGGCGTTGATGCGCGGCGACGGCGTGGGGCCGCTTCATGGAGTACCGCTGACGATCAAGAGTTGTATTGATGCGGCTGGATGGCCGACGCCGGCGGGGTCTTTGCTGCGGAAGGACCTCGTGGCTCAGGTGGATGCACCGCTTGTGGCGAGGCTACGCGCGGCGGGTGCGATTATTTTGGGAAATACGAATACGCCGGAGTATTTGATGGCGTATGAGACGGACAATTCGTTGAACGGCAAGACGAGCAATCCATGGAACTTGGAACGGTCGTCGGGGGGATCGAGCGGAGGAGAAGCTGCAGCAATCTCATCGGGTTGCTCGGTGGGAGGAGTGGGGAGCGATGGAGGCGGATCGATTCGCGTGCCGGCTCATTTTTGCGGGATTTGTGGGTTGAAGCCGACACCGGGGCGGATTCCTGCTACGGGGCATTTTCCGGGCGGTGGAGGAGCGTTCGGATGGATTGGAGTCGTTGGGCCGATGGCGCGAACGGTTGCGGACTTGCGGGCTTTGTTTGAAGTGATGGCGGGGCCGGATGCGGAGGATGGGTTGTACGCGCCTGTCCCAGTTCGTGCGGTGAAAGAGAAAGAGTTTCGGGGATTGCGCGTGGGGATATTGGAGAGTGATTCACTGGGCACCGCGACACCGGAAACTGCGGCCGCGGTTGAACGAGCGGCGAAGATTTTGAGCGAGCAAGGAATTGCTGTGGAGAAAAAGCGTTTAAGTCGTCTCGATCGAGCGATTGAGTTGTGGTGGTATTTTTTTGGGCCGGTAATCGCGGACCTGATTCGGAAGGGCGCCGCTAAACAGGAGGAATTGATGAGTCCGATGCTGCGCGAGTATGTTGCTTTGGCTACGGCGGAAGTGACATTGACTTACGATGGTTTTCTGCACGCTTGCGGGGAGCGCGATCGTTTGCGCGCGGAGATTTTGCGTCAGATGGAAGACGTCACGATACTTTTGTCGCCGGTCTCAGCTGGGCCGGCGTTCCGACACGGAGAAGGGAATTGGCGGAGCGGCGAGAAGGAAAATTATCGCGACACGATGCGGTATTCGCAGTGGTTGAATTTGGCGGGATTTCCGGGAGTTGCGTTGCCGGTGGGAATGTCGAGCGAGGGATTGCCGATTGGCGTGCAAGTGATTGGACGGCCGTATGAGGAAGAAATGATTTTGGCCGTGGCGGAGGCGATTGAGAGAGGAAGAGGTCCGTGGCATGCGCCGAACATTTAGGATTGGCGGACAAGCGAGGAGAGGCGAGACGGACGTGACAACGTGGACGGGACGAAACGGGCGGGGCAAGCCCCGCCCCGGCAGCGGCGACTAGGGTTGAGGAGTTTGTTTCAGTTCGGGACTGGGGATCGGGCCGTCGCCGTTTTTTTCGCGTTGTTTACTCAGGCTGGCGTCGACCAGCTTTCTAGAAGTGGCGAGTTCGGCTTGGGCTTCTTCGCGGCGGCCCAGGCGGAGAAGGACTTGGCCGCGCATGAAATGGACGTTTTGGTTTTCGGGGACTAGTTTTTCTGCGGTTGTGAGGGCGGTTAGGGCTTCTCGATTTTTTCCTTGGCGTTGATAGAGGCGGCCTAGCGCCAAGAGCGAAGCGGGTTGTTGTGGATTATAGCGGAGAGCTTCGCGGAAAGAGTGTTCGGCTTCGTCATCCTTTTGCATTTGTAGATAGAGCAGGCCGAGTTGTTCGTAGTTGTCGGGGAGATCGGGCTCGATGGCGATGTCTTTGCGGAATTCGGATTCGGAGCGATCGTTGTCTTCCTTCCTCATGTAGGCGAGTCCGAGACTAAAGTGCACGTAAGGCAGGCTGGAATTCGCGGAGGCGGCGAGTTCCAGTTCGGAGATGGCTTTGTCCAATTCTTCGCGGTTGAGGTAGGCCTTGCCGAGGATGAGGTGGAACTCGGGAGTTTGGCCGCCGACTTCGACGAGGCGGCTGAGAGCCTTTTCGTCGAGATCGTCTTTACCGGAGTTGTGAGCGGCGATATCGAGGACGTAGAGATACGTGAAATCGTTGGACATTTGCGGCCAGAGCGGTTCGAGGTCGGCGACGGCGTCCGTGTAATGCTCGGTGAAGACGTGGCAGAGGCCGAGGAGGTAGCGGGGTTGTTGGGAGTCAGGCTGGTCGCGAACGACGGAGGCGAGAGGTGCGATGGCGCCAGAGTAATCGCCGCGACGGTATTTCACAAGGCCGATGTTGAGGCGAATGCCGGACATTTTGGGTTCGAGCTTTTCGGCTTTTTGAAGGAGCGTCAAGGCGTGGTCCCACTCTTTGCGGCGCATGGCGATGACGCCGAGATTGGCGTACGCGGCGCCGGATCGCGGATCAACGGAGAGAACGCGCCGAAAGGCGGCTTCGGCCGAGGGCAGGTCGCCGGATTGTAGGGCAGCTTGGCCTTCGGCGAAGGAGGACTTGGGATCGATGGGAGAGGTGTGACTCGTGTTGCCTGGCGATGATTGTTGGGAAGGGGAAAGCGAAAACCCGTTTGAAGGCGGCGGAGCGAGCCAGATGCAGAAAGCAGCTATTAAACCGATTGAGAGGAAGTGCGCGAGACGGGCGGGGAAGAGAAAAGACATCGATTCGTAGTGTCCGGCAGAGGCAGGCGGAATTCAAGCGGGGAGAGCGTTAACGTAAACGGGTGAAAAGGGGAAGGGCGGGAAATGATTAGGACCGGAAGCCCGATTTTCAGCTTGACACGGACGGGGGGATGTTTTATTAATCCGATTTAATAAGTGACATTGGGTGCGTTTCCAAACGTCGAGTGGTGGGGGCTGTCTCGAATGAGTAGCCTTCTGCGAGCGGCAGATACCAGGGGTGCCCGCGGTAGCAGGCGTAATTGTGCCCACACCAGGCCGGTTATCCATTTCAAAAATTTCCGGGAGGTAACCAAAGTGAAGGGACAAAGCAATCTGTTCAATTCGACCAGTATTTTGAAGAGCCTGCCTGGAGCAGCGCGATTGTTGGTTTGCGCGATGATCGCGATGCTATGCACCGCCTACATCGCGAAGGCACAAGACACGGGTTATATCAGCGGTACGGTAACCGACAAGTCGGGTGCGGCTGTTGTTGGAGCGGAAGTGCTGATTTCCAGCGCGGCCGGCGGCGCGACACGCTCGACGACGACGACGAACGCGGACGGCGCCTACGTTGCCGCAGGTCTGCCAGGCGGATCATACAACGTCGTGGTGACGGCAAAGGGGTTCCAAAAATACACTGCGAAAGATGTTGTGGTGGACGTGGCGCAGAAAGTTCGCGTGGATATCCAGCTCAGCGTCGGCGCGATTACCGAGGAAGTGGTGGTGACGGGCGAGAGCGTGGCGCAGGTCGAGACACAATCTTCGGAGCTGTCCGCTACGATAACCGGAAAACAGATTGACAATTTGGTGTTGAACGGACGGAATTTCACGCAACTCGTCAACCTGTCGCCCGGCGTGGTGAACCAGACTGGACAGGACGAGGGCACCGTGGGTGTTTACGGAAACGTGGCATATGCCATAAACGGCGGCCGCACGGAATATAACAACTGGGAGCTCGACGGCGGCGACAACATGGATAACGGCAGCAACGCGACGCTAAACGTCTATCCAAACCCCGAAGCCATCGCGGAGTTCAAGGTGCTGACGTCGAACTACGGCGCGCAGTACGGACGCAATGGTTCGGGCACCGTCGAAGTAGAGACCAAGTCGGGCGGAAGTTCTTTCCACGGCAGCGCGTTCGAGTACCTGCGCAACGACTTCTTCAACGCCAAGTCATGGGCCGAGGGCGCTGATCCAACGAAGAAAATCGCTCCGTACAAGAAGCACGATTTCGGGTACACCATCGGTGGTCCGGTGTATATCCCCAATCACTATAACAGCGACAAAAAGAAGACCTTCTTCTTCTTCTCCGAGGAATGGCGGCGCGAAAAGAATCCCTCGACCATTGAGCAGAACGTTCCATCGTCCGCGGAGCTCGGAGGGAATTTCTCGGAACTCTGCCCTGCGGCTGGCACGCTCTTCATCCGCAGCAACGACGGCTCCGCACCGAAGTCAACTGCCACTTATACAGATTGTCCAGGTACGACCGCAACGGGTAGCATGCTGGGGACAAACCAGGAATTTAATACCTTGCCAAACAATTCGGTGACTCCGACCGCGGTGGGCAAAGCACTCGAAGTGCTGATACCGGCGGCCAACACGACAAATGGCGTCGCTGCAGGTACGAATAGTCCGTTGCCCGCCGTTCTCACCACAGTCTCTCTGCCAACGACCTGGCGGGAAGAACTGGTTCGCATCGACCACAACATCACGAACAACTACCGCCTGACGTTTCGCTACATTCACGATTCATGGCAGACGCAAACACCTAACCCGCTGTGGGGCGTGGGCTCGAGCTTCGAAAACATCAACACCAAGTTTGTGGGACCCGGCTCGAGCTTCGTGGCTCGGCTAAACGCGAATATTACACCGACGCTGCTCAACGAATTTGTGGCCAGCTACACCGCGGACCATATCTTTTTGACCACGATCGGCAATCCACCTTTGCCCTCGGGCTTCGCCATGGGGTCGCTCTTCAACAACGGCTTCGATGGAAAGCTGCCAACGATCGAACTGACCAACAACGCAGCTTATGGCGGTACTCTCAACGGAGACACCGGATACTTCCCCTGGAACAACGCCAATCCGACGTACACTTACCGCGACAACGTCACGAAAATCATTGGCACCCACACGCTGCAGTTCGGCGCGTATTTTGCGGCAGCGCAAAAGAATGAAGAGAACTCGCCTTACGATCAAGGCATCCTGCAGTTCAGCTCGACCAACAGCACGGTCAGCACTGGCAACGCGTTTGCCGACCTGCTAGTTGGAAATATCGCTAACTATTCTCAGACGAACTTTACCATCAAATACTACAACCGCTACAAGATCGTCGAGCCATACTTCCAGGACGATTGGCGCGTAACCAAGAAACTGACCCTAAATCTTGGTCTGCGCCTTAGCTTGTTCGGAACCTATCGCGAGCGCTACCAGCATGCCTTCGACTTCAATCCAAACCTATTCGTGAAAGGCGCTTCTCCGGTCATTGATACTAATGGCAGTGTGACGGGACAATCGGGTGCGTTCATTGGGACGCCTACCAATCCGGGAACAGGCAACCCGTTCAACGGCATCATTCAATGCGGAGGTAAGGGCGGAACTGGGTCGATACCCGCAAGCGTCCTTGCAGCATTCCCCGCGGCAACGGTCGGCGCCTCGAGTAACCCCGGCTGTATAAGCGGTCACCTCTTCAACCCTGCGCCGCGGATTGGGTTTGCTTGGGATCCAAAAGGCGATGGCAGGTTGGCCATTCGCGGCGGCTACGGAATCTTCTTCGAGCATACCAACGGCAACGAGGGCAATACCGAATCGCTCGAGGGCTCCGCCCCGTTTGCCTTCACGGCTTCGCAATTCAACATAGCGGCCGGAATTGGGACGTGTCCCCCCGGTGGTGCGAATGGAGGCTATGCCTGCGTTGGCGGCGGCGGACTGCTGTTCCCGTTGGCCGTAACTTCCATTCCCAACCAGGTACAGTGGCCATACGTCCAGCAGTGGAACCTGGGAGTCCAAAAAGAACTGCCTTCGCACTTCATCGTCTCAGCTGCCTACGTCGGGAGCAAGGGGACGCACCTCACTCTGCTAAGCAACCTTAACCAAGTCCTGCCGCTTGCCTCTGGTAACCCGTATGCAGCGGGACAGCCGATCTCGTCTGCAGATTGCGGACCAGAGGGTGGCAGCGCTCCCGCACCGAGTACGACTTCGACGGGAACTCCCGTCACCGGCGCGGCGGCGACCAATCTTTTCATCGCTTGCGGCGGCAGCGCTTTAGCGTTCCGGCCGTTTTCGGGGTTTGGAAATGTCACCCACCTAGTGGATTCGGCAAACTCGATCTACCATGCGCTGCAGACTACCGTCACCCGCAGTGTGGGCGATCTCACATTGAGCGCAGCCTATACCTACAGCCACTCCATCGACGACTCGTCGGACCGCTTTGACAGTGCGTTCGTGAACTCTTATAACATCGCAGCAAATCGAGGGAACTCCAGCTTTGACCAGCGGCATTCCTTTTCGCTCAGTTACATTTACGCATTTCCGCTCTTTAAGAACCCCGGCTTGACTCACACTTTGTTGGGAGGCTGGCAAGCATCCGGAATCACGATTGCCCAGACCGGCACACCGTTTAGCGTCACAAACGCAGTGTTTGGCGACAGTGCAGGCGTTGCCAATGGCACTGGAACCGGCTCACGCCCCGACTTGGTGGGCAACCCGCATGCTGCTCTTACACAGACGGAATTTCCAGATCAGCGCGGGCCGGTCTACTACAATGCAGCAGCCTTTGCGCCACCAACGGGGCTGACATTTGGAAACGTCGGACGCGACACCCTGTATTTGCCGGGCCGTTTGAATTTTGACTTTGGACTATTCAAGCGCTTCCAGTTTGGCGAATCCAGAGAGTTGGATTTCCGCTGGGAGAACTTCAACATCTTTAACCACACGCAATATAATTCCATCGGTTCGTCGATGGACACGAGCACGCCTGTAACCAATCTGGATAGCTCTGGTTTCCTGCATCTGAACGGCACGCATGCGGCGCGCCGGATGCAGTTCGGCCTGCGCCTCCAGTTCTAGGCAAACAAGGGACGAGGAGGGCGGCGCGTTTTTTTAGCGCCGCCCTTTTTTTGGATAATGGCCATCACTTTTTTGTATACTCGCTCCGCCCGTCCAGGAGGAGAGAAAAACGCCATGAAACGCCGAACATTTATAGAGACATCGGTTGCTGCAGCCGCGGTATTCGCCGCGCGCCCGTCGTGGGCCGCTGCGAGCGAACACGAAATCAAGAAGGTCGGACTGCAGCTTTACACCGTGCGTTCGGAAATGCCGAAGGATTTTGAGGGAACCATCGCGAAAGTGGCCGCGACGGGGTATAAAGAGGTGGAGTTCGCGGGGTACTTCGATCATTCGCCGAAAGATGTGCGGGCGGTGATTGACAAGAATGGTCTCACAGCTCCTTCAGCGCACATCGCCTACGACGTTGTGGAGAAGAAATGGCCTGAAACGCTGGAAGCGGCGCACGTCGTGGGGCACAAGTACATTGTTTGCCCGTGGATCGATGAAAAGCAGCGCAATGCGGACGGCTGGATGCGCGCTGCGGAGCTTTTCAACAAGGCGGGCGAAGCCAGCGAGAAGGCGGGAATCCAGTTCTGCTATCACAACCACTCGTTCGAATTCGCACCGGACCCGACGATGGGCGGAAGGTTTCCGTACGACGTTTTGCTGCAGAAGACGGATCCCAAGTATGTGAAGATGGAAATGGATTTGTGCTGGATCAGCGTGGCGGGAAAAGATCCGGTGAGCTACTTCGAGAAGCATCCGGGGCGCTTCCCGTTGGTGCACGTGAAGGATTATGTGAACGATCCTAACGCAACGAGCAGCTATGCCGGAGCGACCGGCTCTGTGGAATTCAAGGGGCGGCTCGCCGACGTAGGCCAGGGAACGATCGACTTCAAGCGGATTTTTGCGGCGTCGGACAAGGGCGGCATCAAGCATTATTTTGTGGAGAATGACGACGCGAAAACGCCATTCGAGGACATCAAGATCAGCTACGACTATTTGAGCGGCCTGCGCTTCTAATCGCGGCCGTTTTGTACTGGGGGAAATCATCGTGCGTAAAACGGCATTGGCACTGGCCTGCGTTGTGGCTGGCGCTTTTCTGTTGCTTGGGGCGCAGGCGCAAACGCCTGCGTGGAAGCAGCTTTTCAATGGCAAGGACCTGACTGGTTGGAAGCACGTCGGACCCGGTGAAATGACCGTCGAGGATGGGTTGATTCGAACGCACGGCGGAATGGGACTGCTTTACTGGACCGGCGGAAAGCTCGGGAACTGCCGGATTCACGTGGTCTACAAAATGCGCGACTTCAACGACAATTCCGGCGTGTTCATTCGCATTCCCATCGAGCCGCGCGAACCGTGGATGCCAGTGCACTACGGATACGAAGTGCAGATCGACAATCATCCGGAGACTTCGAACGAAGACGAGTATCACATCACGGCGGCGCTTTACTCCTTGACGAAGCCGCTCGCCAAACCTGGCAAGCCCGGCCCCGAGTGGAACACGATGGACATCACGCTCGATGGTCCGCACACCATCGTGATGCTAAACGACGTGAAGGTGACGGATTACACCGAGGGGCAGCCGGTTCCAGAACGAAAATTTGATTTTGAGCCGCAACGCGGCCGGCGGCCCGATGAAGGCTACATCGGGCTGCAAAACCATAGCGACAACGACATCGTGTTCTTCAAAGAAGTCAGCGTGCAGTCTTTGAAGTAGCGGCTTTTACGAATAACTTGGACAGAGTTAAATCAGGAGGGTGAAATGGGCGAGAATCGTTTTTCGCGACGTCAGTTTCTGCAGAGCACGGCTGGGGCTACGGGCGCGCTCGCAGCGGCTCCGAGCATCTTCCTGAAGCCGGAGTATATTCCTTCGGCGCTGGAACGCGTGGCGCCGAGCGACACGCTGCGCTTCGGCATCATCGGCATCGGGATGCAGGGTTCTGGCTTGCTCACAACGGCGGTTCAATTGCCGGGCGTGCAATGCGTGGCGGCGTGTGATTTGTACGATGGGCGGCACACGCTGGCGCAAGAAATTGTCGGAAAGAAAATTCCGACGACGCGGCGTTATAAGGATTTGCTCGACAACAAGGAGATCGATTGCCTCATCGCGGCGGTCCCGGATCACTGGCACAAGCAAGTGGTGGTGGATGCGGTCAGCGCGGGCAAGGACATTTATTGCGAAAAGCCGATGTCGCACTCGGCGGCGGATGGATTGGCGATGGTGGCTGCGGCGCAGAAAACAGGGCGCATCGTGCAAATCGGCTCGCAGCGCGTGAGTTCCGTGATTTGCGCGAAAGCCAAGGAGTTGATCGCGCAGGGTACGATTGGGACGCTGACGCTGGTGGAAGGCTCGCTGGGTCGCAACGATCCGACGGGCGCATGGGAGTATCCTCCTCCGCCGGACCTTTCTCCCTCGAATCTGGATTGGGATACCTGGCAGGGCACGGTGCCCAAAGTGCCGTTTAATCCAAATATCTTCGCGCGCTGGCGCTGCTGGAAAGAGTACGGGACGGGGCTTGCGGGAGATTTGCTCGTGCATTTGGTGAGCGGCATGAACTTCATGCTGGGGTGGAATTCTCCGCCGAAGAAGGCTATGTCTCTCGGCGCCATTCTGCGTTTCCCCGATGGGCGCAACATGCCGGACGTGCACGCCACGCTGTTTGATTATGGAAGCGCGCCGGTGTATCTGCGGTTGAATCTGGGATGCGAGACTCCGGAGATTTATCGCTTCCAGGGTTCGAAGGGAATTCTGGAAGTCACTGAATTTGCAATTAACTACTATCCGCAGACGGGCGAGGACCAGGCGCCGAGCTACTATACCTCCGGCTATCCGCAGAAGATGCGGGATGCGTACGTAGCGGAATGGCACGCCCAGCATGATTCGGCGCCTGGCAAAGAGCTGGTACTTGAGGGATTCACGTTTCGAGGCGATTCCTGGGACGACGAGAGGCCGCATCTTTGGAGATATTTCCAGGGCGTCAAAAATCACCAGCAGGTTACGGAAGACACCGTCTTTGGGCACAACGCCGCGCTGGCGTGCCACATGTCCAACGAATCGTACTTCCAGAAGAGCGCGGTGACTTGGGATGCGGCTTCCGGCACGATCAAGTCCGCTTAGAAGCGCCAAAAAACAGGCCGTTCATCCGGCCAGTTACGACTGAGCCACAGCGCAACTTCCGTCGAGACACCGGGTTTTATAATCAAGGTGTTCTAGCGAGGAGAGTCGCACATGCGCAAAATTCACATTCTTGGATTCGTTTTACTCGCGTTAATAATGGTGTTTGTGCCGGCACGGTCGTCGGCGCAGATTAGCGTGGGAGTTGCCATACACATTGGTCCTCCGGCACTGCCTGTCTACGAACAGCCGATTTGTCCGGGTGCGGGCTACCTGTGGACTCCGGGATATTGGGCTTATGGGGATGACGGTTATTATTGGGTGCCTGGAACGTGGGTGATGGCGCCTACTGTCGGTTTTCTCTGGACACCGGGCTATTGGGGCTGGGGCGGCGGCGGATATTTTTGGCACGCCGGGTATTGGGGACCGCACGTTGGTTTCTACGGCGGCATTAACTATGGATTTGGGTACGGCGGAGTGGGCTTCGTCGGCGGACGCTGGAACGGCGGAGTGTTCGCGTACAACACGGCCGTGATGCACGTCAATACGACGGTGATTCACAACACTTACGTGGATAAGACGGTCATCAACAACGTCACCGTGAACAATCACGTGAGTTACAACGGAGGCACCGGCGGAGTCACAGCCCGGCCAACCGCTACAGAACGAGCGGCCGAGAGCGAGCATCACATCGCTCCAACGGCCATGCAGACGCAGCACGAGCACACCGCAAGCACCAACCGCGCGCTGCTGGCGACCGAGAATCACGGCAAGCCGGCTATCGCCGCAACCACGAAACCGGGCGAGTTTACGGGGCATGGAGTCGTGGCCGCCAAAGCCGCGGCATACCACAACGGTTCAACGAACGGCGGGAACAAGCCTGCGAGCAACGCGGCCGATTTCCATAAGACGGATCGTCCACCTTCGAGCGGGGGAAGCAGCGGATCCAACGGTTCGCACACGAATACGAACACCACGAACGCTTCTCACGTGAATAACGGGGGCAACAACGCACCGAAGAATCAGGCGCATACAGCGAATAAACCGCAAACCCACACAGAGAGCAAGCCGCAAGCTCATACGGAAAGTAAGCCGCATTCTGAAGGCAAGCCACACTAAGACTAGCTCTTAAAAGAGAAGAAAATTGCTCCGGGCGAGTGGGTGACCTCACGCCTGGAGCATTCTTCATTTGGATTCGGGCAGCGGAGGACAGCCGGGAAATTCGCGCAGAGCGGTGTTGCCGATGTATTGCAAATCCGCGATGCCGATTTTGCTGGTGTAGAAGCCGTCGCAGGTGAGCCTGCGCAAGAAAGCGAAAAAGGCGACGCCCTGGCTAAGAGATAAATCCTGTTTTGCGTTTTTGCGGAATGCGATGAGGTCGAGCACGTCTTTGCGCTGTTCCGGAGTGCAGTCCAGAAATACATTCGAATAGTGGTCGGTGCAGAATCCGTCGAGCCACATCAGACCTCCACCGAGGGCGAGCTGATACTCCTCATTCTCGCTGGTGAGCAGGTCGATGAATTCGGGAGCCCCAGCTTCCAGGGCGCCACCGGACCTATCATCCTTCGGGATAATCGTGTCGCAGAGAGTGGTCAGCGTCTCGTACTGATGGGCAGAAAAATACTTTGGGACGTATTTTCCCCCGGGCGAAGCGGCTTTTTCATTGTGAACGGCCTGGTGTGCGTATTCCGCCGCCTTCGCGGGAATCACTTGCAGCACGGAGCCGCCGACAGCGCTGACGGCCAGCGTTCTCAAGATGTCGCGCCGCGTTATGGAGGTTTCGCTCATGTTCTTTCTCTCTGGGTTTCTGGGTTTCTTTCGCTATTTCTGTCGTGGTTACAAGTTACCCTTCTTGGCTTCGTCGAGCAGATAGTCGGACGCACGCCACGCCAAAGCCATGATTGTCAGTGTCGGATTCTTGTCGGGGTTGGTTACCAGCGGTGCGCCATCCATCACGAAAACATTTTTCACGTCGTGTGCTTGGCAGAAGCCATTTAGGACGGAAGACTTGGGGTCGGCACCCATGCGCGCGGTGCCAACCTCGTGGATGATTTTTCCGCCTTCCGCGATGCCAAATGGGCGGTCACCGCCGAGGGGAGTCTTGGTTTTGTATTCGCCGCCTGCGGCTTCGATAATGGCGCGAAAGGTCTCCTGCATGTCCTTGGCCTGGCGGATTTCGTACTCGCTCCACTTGAAGTGGAACCGCAGGACGGGAATGCCCCATTTGTCGACAACGTTGCGGTCGATCTCGCAATACGTGTCTGGATTGGGAATCATTTCGCCGCGGCCGGCCATACCAATGCCTGTCCCGTAGACCTGCCGCGCGCGCTTCTTCAAGCTGGCGCCGTAGCCTTCCTCTTCGTGCAAGAGGTCATCAAACTCGCCGATGCCGGGCATCTCGCGGCCGCCGCCAAATTCGATGTGATAGCCACGAGGAAAATCATTCTTGCGGTCGAATTTCCACCAGGGGATGTACATGTGCATGCCGCCGACACCGTCGTGATTGTGCGGAGGCATCTTTTCGAGCTGCGG
This sequence comes from uncultured Acidobacteriota bacterium, assembly GCA_963729455.1. Classification (GTDB taxonomy): domain Bacteria; phylum Acidobacteriota; class Terriglobia; order Acidiferrales; family UBA7541; genus Acidiferrum. The sequence goes on along the minus strand of CAVSNX010000007.1, from coordinate 840,759 downwards.
AATGATGCCCCAGCCGTCGCTACCGACCGAATCGGTGAGGTATCTGCCAACGGCGCCGGAAGAGTTGGCAAGCCCGTCTGGGAACTGTGACGATTTGGAGTTCAGAAGCAAACGCGCGGATTCGCAGGCGCTGGCCGCGAGAACCACGGCACGAGCGTTAACGCGCTTCTCTGTGCGCGTCGCCTTATCAATGTACGAGACGCCTTCGGCCTTGCCATCCTTCCCGAGAAGGACTTCACGTGCCATCGCCCCGGTGATCATCGTGAGCTTGCCGGTTTTCATCGCCGGGGGGATCATCACTTGGCTGGAGCTGAAGTTTGAAGCAGTGACGCAGCCGCGCCCGCATTGGCCGCAGTAGTGGCAAGGGAGCCGGCCATTCACGGAGCGCGTCAGAATCGCGAGGCGCGACGGGATACAAATGATCCCGATTTTGTCACAGGCTTTCTTGACAATGAGATCCGTGCACCGCGGTTTCGGCGGTGGAAGAAAAACGCCGTCCGGCGCGCTCGAAACATTTTCACGAGTGCCAAAGACGCCGATGTAGGACTCAACTTTGTCGTAGTAGGGAGCGAGATCATCGTAAGCGATCGGCCAATCGTCCCCAAGGCCATCGCGTGTGGCCGACTTAAAATCAATCGGCGCGAAACGCAATGCAATGCGGCCCCAGTGATTCGTGCGGCCGCCCACGATCCGCGAACGGAACCACTGAAAATTGGAGCCCGGCGCGGAAGTATACGGCTCGCCTTCGATATTCCAGGCGCCATTCGGAGCCAGGAATTCGCCAAAATTCTCCGCCGCGCGGCCGCCCACACCGATTCCGCGGTGTGGCAATTCATAGGGCCACATGAGCATCTTGAAATCTTTTTCGGGATTGACCGGCGGGCCCGCTTCGAGCAATACGACGTTGAGCCCGCCCTCGGTCAGGACTTTTGCCGCAGTGCCGCCACCGGCGCCCGAGCCAATGACACACACGTCATACATCTTCGGCGAGCGAATCACTTGAGACATTTCGTGGGCCTCTAGTTACAGCTCGTTCACTTTCATCTTGGAAACCGCGTAGTCGCAAGCGCGCGCCGTCAAAGCCATGTACGTAAGCGACGGATTGACGCAAGCGCTCGAAACCATGCAAGCCCCGTCGGGCAGGAAGAGGTTCTTGACGTCGTGCGCCTGGTTGTGCTCGTTCAGTACGGAGGTCTTCGGGTCTCGACCCATACGCGCCGTACCCATTTCGTGGATACCGAGTCCCGGCGGCGAAGGCTTCTGAAACACGGAGACTTCCGTAGCGCCCGACGCGGCCAGAATTTCCGCCGCCTGGACGGCAATGTCCTTCGACATGGTCAATTCGTTGTCGCCCCAAGCGCAGTGAATCATCAGCGTGGGGATGCCCCAGGCGTCCACTTTACCTTTTTCGATTTCGACGTAGTTATTGTGATTCGGCAGGCACTCGCCGAAGCCGTTGAGACTCATGTGCCATGGACCGGGCATCTTCAGCGCGTTCTTGAATTCCGGCCCGAGACCGACCATCGTCGCACCGCGCGACCATCCCTCGCGGCTTCCGCCGCCCTGGTAGCCGTATCCGCGCACGAAATCGGGCTGCTTTGTTTTCACGTTCCGGAACCGCGGAACGTAGATGCCATTGGGGCGGTTGCCGAAAGGCATCTTGTCTTCATGCCCTGGCATCCTGCCGTTCGCACCGGCTCCCATGTGATGGTCCATCAAGTTGTGGCCGAGCTCGCCGCTACTGTTCGCGAGGCCATTCGGGAATTCAGGAGTCGCGGAATTGAGGAGTATGCGCGTGGATTCGAGCGTTGAGGCGCAAACAAAAAAGACGCGAGCTTTGAATTCAAGGGCATTTTTCGTTTGCGCATCGATGACTTTAACGCCAGTGACGCGGCGCGTCGCCGAATCAAAATTCAAGCTGTGAACCACGCTGTACGGCCGGATGGTAAAACGCCCCGTCTTTATTGCGGCGGGGAGAGTCGAACTCAAGCTGCTGAAATAAGATCCGGTAATGCAGCCTCGGTGACAAACGCCGCAGTAGTGGCAGGCAGCACGTCCTTTGTGAACGCGTGTGAGCACGGCGGCGCGGCCGATAGTCATGATGCGGTCGTCGAAATGTTTGGCAAGCGCTTCGCGAACGTCGTGTTCGACGCACGTCATTTCCATCGGGGGGAGAAATTTTCCGTCAGGCAACTGCGGCAAGCCTTCGGCCTGGCCGCTGATCCCGGCGAATTCTTCGACGTAATCGTACCAGGGCGCAATGTCCTTGTAACGGAAGGGCCAGTCGACGGCGATGCCTTCTTTCAAGTTGGCTTCAAAATCAAGATCGCTCCAACGGTAGCTCTGGCGGCCCCAGGTGAGAGATTTTCCGCCGACTTGCCGACCGCGAATCCAGGAAAAGTGTTTGCCTTCTTCGCAAGAATAAGGATTGTCGACGTCGCTGACGAAGAATTTGTTCGAATACTCATCGCACGCGTAATAACATTCGCGCTGGATGGGCTGAGTGCTCGTGCGTTTGACATGATCATCCCAGCCGCGATATCTCAGCTCCCAGACCGGAACGTGCTCGACGTAGTCACGCCCGGGGTCGATGCTGCGACCTGCTTCCAGTACGAGCGTATTAAGACCTTTTTCGGTGAGCTCTTTCGCCGCCCAGCCTCCGGTAATTCCCGAGCCGATCACGATTGCGTCGTAGGTATTGGCCGCCATGCGAGTCTCCCTTACGTCTTTTTCTCGGCAGTTACCGGCACGCAGCCGTGCTGTTCGCCCGGAATGATTTGCAAGCCGAGTTCTCGGCTAAAACCAACTTCGGAGGTGTAGTAGCCGTGTAGGGTTATGCCTTTGAAAACAGTAAAGAAATTGCCTCTCAGTTGCGTGTCCCGCTCTGGGACGGTGTTGCCATGGCGCGCAGGACGGCTGCCGGCCATTCCGACAGCCTCATCCAGGGCGCGCATCAGCGTGAGCTGCTGCACCGGAGAAGCATCGACGAAGTCCTTGCCATACAGATCGTTGCTTTGTTTGTCCACCCCTGCGAGCCCTTCGAGAAAATGGTTGCGGTCCTCCTCGGTAGCCCATTCGGTGAGGATCACATCTATGAATTCATTGACCCGCGCACCCTTAGCGCCCGGCGTATCGGTCTCTGGAATGATCATTTCGCTCATGAGAACGACCGTAGCGTTTTGGTGCGGATTGAGTGTGCGCAGGGTGTAACCGGAAGCGGGATGCGCTTCCTGAAAAAAAGCGAAGAGTTCGGAGGCGAGAGACGGAGCAATCGCTCCCGCTGCAAGAAATTTCAAGGCATCACGGCGTTGCATAGAACCTCCTTGATTCGCTTTCTAAGGATTCGTCAACTTTCAAGAATCTCTTTGCGCACGTTTTTCAAAACATAGGCGGCCCGCTCGACGCCTACTTCGCCGGAAAGGATCGGATCTTCATTCTCGATGCTCAGTATGCCTTCATAGCCGATGTCCATGTAGGCTTGCACGACGGACTTCCACAAACTCGCGCTGTGCCCATAGCCAACGGCGCGGAAGGTTTCCGAGGCATTGCCAAGATCGCTTGTCTCGAAAGCAAAATTCAGCACGCCATATTTTGCGACGTTATCTGGAAAAAATACGGTGTCCTTCATGTGCGCATGAAAGAGCATGCCTTTTTTGCCCAGGAAGTGAATCACTTCGACCGGGTCGCAGCCCTGCCAAAAGAGGTGGCTCAAATCGCAGTTTGCGCCTATCTCTTCGCCGACCGCTTCCCGCAGTTTGACAAGCGTCCGCGGATTGTAGACGACGAAGTTGGGGTGCATTTCCAGCGCGATGCGATGTATACCGTGCTCTCGCGCGAATTTTGCGGCTTCCTTCCAATAGGGAATGACCTTTTCCTTCCACTGCCAGTCCTGCATCTGCGCGTATTCAGGCGGCCAGCGATAAGTAATCCAGTTTGGCTGCGCATCCGTTGGCGTACCGCCAGGGCAGCCGGAAAAGCCGACGATAACTTTTACGCCCAGCCGCTCGGCGAGTAACACCGTTCTGCGAAAACTTTCACGATCCCGCTCGGCATGTTTTTCATCCGGGTGCACGGGATTGCCGTGGCAGCTTAGCGTGGCCACCTGAATTCCACGATCCGTAAATTTTTTCAGCCAGGCCTTGGCTTTGGCGGGGTCGTCGAGAAGTTCGGCCACCGGGCAATGGCTCGTGCCTGGATAGCCGCCCGTGCCGATCTCCATCGCTTCGAGACCGAGCGCGCTCACCTTATCAAGCATCTCGTCCAGGGAGAACTTGTCGTAGACAGGGTCGAAAACGCCGATGGGAATTTTGCGTTGCGTCGAGGGGGATGTCGTCGATTGTTTTCTCGGCGAGGGAGACGCACCAGCCATGGAGTCCCTCATTTTGACTCCTCCAGGAACCGCCGCAGCGAGCAGGCCTCCGCCGGTCGCGGCGAGAAATCGCCTGCGGTTAACCGATTTAGTACCTCGCGAGCTCTCCATGCCGACCCCCAGAAGCGCCCTTCCTACCGCAGCCAAAATACGACCCGCGGCATTATACGCTTCCTGAGCAAGGGAGGAACTCACAAAATCGTTTTGGTGGGGATGAGCGAGGGAATATCCAGTGTGAAAAAGCAGAACGGAGGCACCTGTGGATCGCGGCGTGGCAAGCGTCTCGCAATTTGCGGATTAAGGCTTCTTGCGAGTCAATGCGTCCAAGGCCGGGATGGAAACTGCGGAAGTCACTACGCGGTCCGGCGGCATCTTTCGATTTTGGATTGCGTCGAAGAGCATTTCAATTGCCTGGCCGGCGTTGGGAGGGACAAAAACAGTGGCGGCCAGTAGCCCGCTGCGCACCCAAGCCTGGCCAGTCTTCGGTAGGCCATCGCAGCCTGTGAATGGCAGTTTAAGCCATCTCTCGCGCTCGTCCTCGTTAGTCAATTCTTTGAAGGCGTCTCGTGCACCCATGGCCATGGAGTCGTCTTGCGCGGCAATGAGGTCGATGGCCGCGCGCTGAGAAGTCGTCAGCTTCAGCCAGGATCGCACGGATTTTTGCGAGCTTTCCTGAGTCCATTGTGCCTTGAGCATCGTAACCTGTATGCTTGGCGGCTTCGTCTCCTGCATCCCTGCGGTTCGTTCTTTAGCGGCGGAATTCTCCGAAGGCCCCTGGATATAAAGGACGGAACCTCCGCCTCGGAGCAGCGCGGCCATTTGGCGTCCCTGAATGCGGCCGATTTCGACGTGGTCGGAAGTGATGGCGAAGAGCGGCGCCGTCGACGACTTGCGCAGTTCCTCAATGTAGCTCGCATCGCGATTCAGGATGACCCAGCCGATTCCGGCGCTGACCGCTGCCTTCGCCACTTGAGGCAATGCGGTGCCGCCGACTGGTTCAAAAATGATGGCATCCGGCCGTAGTTCTTTGGGCGACTGAACGGCCTTCAGAATTTGCGTGCTCTGGTTGATGGCGTCGTTTTGCGCGTGGATGATTTGCACGTCCACGCCCGTTTTGCGCGCGGCCTGCTCCGCGGACTCCGACTGTTCGATTTGGTAGTCGTTATCGTCGGTAGTAAGAGAAACCAGAAATTTAAGCTTTTTCATTCTCGTCTCAAAATTGGATGTTCCTATTCCAACACAAAAAAGCTCGCGAAACGATGCAGCCTGCGGGACTGGTGCCTAGCCTGTCACTCTTCGACTTCTGATTACGCTCAAAGACGCGACAACTCAGCCGGCAGCCGGCTAATGCTTTGCAAAGTCATCGAGGGCAGCGCCAAGACGCTCGAGACCGGCGCGCAAGCTCGCGGTTTCGCCCCCGATACCAATCCGGAAATGTTGCGGCATTTCAAAGAATGCGCCCGGCACAACCGTCGATTCGTACTTTTCCCGCAACAATTTGAAAAATGCATCAGGATCCCCCTGGGTAAGGCGGGGGAAGAACACCGTGCCGGCAGGCGGGCGGAAGCATTCGAGATCACGTCGCGAATCGAGAAAGGATTCGATCAACCCGCGATTCGTGGTTAGGAGCGCCCGCGCGCGCGCGCGAAATTGGTCCAGTTGATCGAAGGCGATTACGGACATGCGCTCAGCCGTGTGGGCGGCGCCGGCGCCATACAAATCATTGAGGAGCCACATACGTTTGGCTAGCGGCGGAGAGGCGAGCACCCAACCGCAGCGCAGCCCGCTCAATCCATAGCCTTTGGTGAGGCTGCTGGTAGCGATAAAGGGGTTGTCAGCGGCGGATGCGATGGCCTGGCCAATCGGAAAGCAAAATGGCGCGCTGCCGTCGAAGATCATTTCGAGATAGACCTCATCCACCAACACGCGGGCACCTGCGCGGTCTGCCATTTCGCCGATCACGCGCAGTGTTTCCACCGGCATCAGCGCGCCGCTAGGGTTATGAAGATTGCTCAAAATGATTAGGCGAGTTTCTCTTGTGATTGAACTTTCGATCTCGGCGGGGTCCAAAGCGAATCCAGTTTCAAAGCGACGTGGGATTCGCTTTACGCGCGCTCCCAGATATTCCGCCACCTCCAGCAACGGCCCATAGACGGGGTGCTCGATCAACACTTCGTCGCCAGGTTCAAGCACGGCGGCCATCGCCAGGTGATTCGCCATCGAAGTCCCGGTTGCCGCAACCACGCATTCCTCGGGAACTCCCTTATGGCGAGCGAGCCGCTCCCGCAACGGCACGTAGCCGTAAGCACCGGGGGCGGTGATTTCGAGCTGTTCTAGGCGTACCGGAAACTCGGACAACGGGACGCTTATCAGGCCGCTTGTCGCCAGATTAAACCGTGCGTGCGAACGGGTCTTGGCCCATTCCATGTACACCGAACGCTTTGTGCGACTCGAACCGCTCATGTTGCCGCTGCTCCTTTGTTCTTCGCGCGCCACAAATAGTATGCAGGCAAGCCAGCGCCAGCGATAACAAGTCCAATCAGCGAGCGTTTTGGATCATGAGCGAACGTGCTGACAACCACAATCCATTCCGCCGCGATGAACAACAGAGTCGTCCACGGGTGCCCCGGTACCCGATACGCGATCGGAGACGAGCCCTGGGCCACGGCTCGGTGCCGCAGCACAAGTAAGCACACCGCCGTCAAACCAAAAAACAAAGAGTCCATCGCCACGACGTAGTTGACGACCTGCGCGTACGTTCCTGTGAGCGCGATAACAATCGCCCATACACCCTGCAGCAAGATGGCGACAACGGGCACGTGGGTCCGCGGATCAATCCAGGAGACTCCGCGGAAAAAGACGCGGTCTTCGGCCATCGCGAAATAGACGCGCGGAGCCGTCAACATCGATTGTCCGAGGAACCCGAACGCAGAAAACGCGATTCCGGCGGCAATCAACGAGCCGCCACGCGGACCGAGCAGCATGCGCATCACGGTAGATGCGGGCGTCATGGTGGCGGCCAGTCCAGCGGGTCCGAGAACACGTATGTACACAAAATTCACGGAGGTGTACACCGCGATTACGCCAAGCACTCCCAGAACGATCCCGCGCGGAAGCGTTTTGCGCGGGTTGCGCACTTCGCCCGCCAGAAAGCTGGACGTCTGCCAACCTCCGTAAGCGAACAACACCGGCGTCATGGCTGCTCCAAAATTGAAAATGAGGGTCATGGACACTGGCTGGTCCAGCAAAGGACGCCATAAAATGTGCGATGGTCCGCCGCGAAAAAAGCTGAAAAGCTCAAGCAGCCCAATGGCGGCAATCGCGGCGAGGGTCATCGCCGACTGCACTCGGCTGCCCGCGCGAACACCCAAACAGTTAATCAAAGTGAGTATTGCCAGCGCGGAAGCTGCGACGAACGAGGCGTTGATTTGCCAATGTGTTAGCTCCAGAAAATACCGGGCAAATGTGACGGCCACAGCTGCCATACCGCCCGTCTGAATCACCAAAAGAAGCACCCAGCCGTAAAGAAACGCCACGGCAGGATGAAGCGCCTCGCGGAGGTAAGCGTATTGGCCGCCAACGACCGGCAAACGGGTGGCCAACTCCGCGTAAATGAATCCGCCAACCAGCGCAATGAGGCCACCTGCGATCCAAGCGCTCAAGATCAGCGCGGAAGTGTGCACGCGGTCCGCAACAAGGTAGGGATTGATAAAAATGCCTGCGCCGATGATTCCGCCCATCACGGCCATCGTCGTGCCAAACAAGCCGAGTTGCCGTGCGAGCCCGCCGCCTTGCGACGATCGTTGGCTCAGGTTTTCATGCATGGTCGAGTATCTGACTGGCGGTTCATGCGTTGGGCATTCCTATCGGGCTTTTCCGCGATTGGCGCGTACTCTAACACCGCCGGGACTGTTCACAAAATCGGACCGTCGGAAGCCTGTCCGGCTGACAGACGCATTTTGCGCCATGTAGGTTAGTGATCCACTGCTGTCTAGCTATTGCCTCAGGCATGCGCGCTCCGAGACTCGCGAAAGCCTCGCCGCTCCAGGACTCGCCTTTGGTGCTACCCGATGAACGAAGATTTGGAGTATTATCAGCCTAGTTGTTGGTCGCCTGCGAGTAATAGACGGGTGGGTCATATGTTTGTCCGCGTTGTGCATTGTTTCCGGGTCATTCTGATTGTGTTCTGTGGGCTGTTTCTGCCGGTTGAAGTGTGGGCAGGGAACCCCGTACCGTCGCCAGGCGGACAAATCCCTAACTCCAGTAGCCCTACCACTGCGGGCCAGGTCCACCTCGAAGATTTTGCCAAGCAGGGGGACATCGACGTCTATCTGAAAGGAGCAGATGGGACGCCACTGGATGGTTCAGCGGTGCTGACGTTGACGAAACTGGATGGGACGTTAGTTGACCAGAAAACCGCGAAAAATGGCTATGTCAGGTTTAGTGGCGTGCATGCGACTGAGTACAGAATTCAGGTGCTGGCGCCCAAGTACGAAGCAGCGGCCAAGCAAGTAGAGGTTCAAGAACGCTCGCTCGCCAAGATCACCATCGTGCTGACTCCACTTTCCGCGGAAGATGCTGCGGCTTCGGTAGGCCTCTACTCACTTGCTCCCAAAACGCAGAGGGAACTGGCAAAAGCGCTGGAGGATCTGCGGGCGAAGAGGCCGAATGACGCGCGCAAACTTCTCGAAGCCGCGCAAAAAGCGGCTCCCACGAACGCGGAGATTGAATACCTATTCGGCGTTTATTCGTCGCAGATGAAAGACCAATTGCAGGCCAAGGCTCATTGGATGAAGACTCTTCAGCTGAATCCCAAACACCTGAGCGCGCTCCTCGAGGTAGGCCAAGACTTGTTGCAGGCGGACAAACCGACCGAAGCGATGCCCTACCTGACCCGAGCAGCCGAAGCCGAACCGTCTTCCTGGCGCGCCCATGCGCTCCTCGCGGAAGCGTTGGTGTTACAACATCAGAACGACGAAGCCGCCAAACACGCCGAGCGCGCGATCCAGTTGGGGCACGAGAAAGCCGCACTCGTTCAGCCCTTATTGGCCCGGGCTTTGGCCGCGCGTGGAGATAGGGATGAAGCCACAAAGTTATTGCAAGCCTATGTGCAGACGCATCCGGCAGACGCCGCGGCAAGCAAGGACCTTGAGACACTAAAGAATCCTCAGGCAGGAGACGCATCCAGCGACGCTGCGGCGGCGGCCAGCGAGATGGCGGCCTTGACCAGGGAGGCCACTGCTTTGCCAATGGCCTCCAAATGGATGCCGCCTGACGTGGACGAGAAAGTGCCGCCTGTGGAAGCGGGCGCCTCTTGCGCGGTGGATGACGTGGTTGATAAAGCCGGGAAGCAACTCCTGGAACTGGTGAAAGACGTCGATCGATTTGCGGCTACGGAATCACTCAACCATGAGTCGATCAACAAGTTCGGATTTGCCTCCTCGCCTGAAAAGCGCAAGTTCGACTACGTGGTTTCCATTCAGGAAGTGCAGCATGGCTATCTGAATGTGGAAGAGTACCGGAACAGCGGCAGTGTTCCTGCTGAGTTTCCCGATGGCGTGGCGACAAACGGACTGCCGGCGCTCGTTCTGATTTTCCATCCATACAACGCCAAGAACTTTGAGATGACTTGCGAAGGTCTCGCGCGATGGAACGGCGGACTCGCCTGGCAAGTCCACTTTAAGCAAAGACCCGATAAACCGAACACGATTAAGAGGTACAGGATCGGTGCCGACGGACCGTCCTTTCCTGTGGCGCTGAAGGGGCGCGCTTGGATTTTAGCGGATAACTACCAGATCGTACGGCTCGAATCGGATTTGGTCTCGCCCTTGCCGCAGATTCGATTGGTGGCCGATCACACCGCGATCGAATATGGCCCGGTGAGGTTCACCAAGGGCAATGTGAATATGTGGCTTCCGCAGAGCGCGGAAGTGTATTACGACTGGAAAGGGCGGCGCATTCATCGCCGTCACAGCTTCAGCAATTACATGCTTTTCGCCGTCGACGATAAGCAAAAGATCACGGTGCCGAAGGTGGAGGACGCGCCCGCGGTCACCGGACCTGACGATGACGATGCTTCAACACAAAAGCCTTAGTAGCTGGTGTTTTCCTCCCGCCGTTTTGATCAGAAGCAATTCCGCGCAGAGCTCCGCACGGACAGCTCACTTGACGGTGGTATGCGTTTGGCGGCGAAGAAACTGGCCGGCGCCCGGACGGCCGACAAATTTTCCTGCGTCAATCACCGCACGCCCACGCGAAAAAACACTTCTCGGTGCTCCTTTGATTTGAATGCCCTCGAACATCGAATAGTCCACGCGCATGTGGTGGGTCTTTGCACTGATGACTTGCTCTTCGTTCGGGTCAAAAATCACCAGGTCGGCGTCTGATCCTATCGCGACGGTTCCTTTGCGGGGATAGAGGCCAAAGAGTCTTGCGGGCGCAGTTGACACAAGCTCGACAAACCGGTTGGCGGAGAATCGCTTTCCGTGGACGCCGCCCGTATAGATGAGGCTGAGGCGATGCTCAATGCCGGGGCCGCCGTTGGGAATTTTTGTGAAGTCGTCCTTGCCCAATTCCTTTTGCTCCTTGAAGCAAAACGGGCAGTGGTCGGTCGAGACCACTTGCAAGGTGTCCTTCGCTAGCCCTTGCCAGAGTTTTTCCTGGTGCCATTTTTCCCGCAGCGGCGGCGTGAACACGTACTTCGCGCCCTCGAAGCCGGGAGCGTCCATGTTTTCGAGAGAAAGATACAAATATTGAGGACAAGTCTCCGCATAAGCGGGCAGGCCGCGGTCGCGCGCCTCTCGCACCTTTTCCAGCGCCTCGTTGCAGGACAAATGCACGATGTAGACCGGAGCGCCGGCCATCTCCGCGAGGGCGATGGCCCGCGACGTAGCTTCCGCTTCGGCGGTCGTCGGCCTTGTGAGCGCATGATACTTCGGCGCACGTTTGCCGTCCGCGAGCGCCTGCTGGACGATCACATCGATCGCGCCGCCATTTTCCGCGTGCATGCAAATCAAACCGTCGTGCTTCGCCGCCTGCCGCATTGCCCGAAAAATCGTCGCGTCATCGAGCATGAACACGCCGGGATAGGCCATGAACAGCTTGAAGCTTGTGACGCCTTCACGCACCAGATGGCCCATCTCTTCGAGTTGCGCCGCGCCGAGGTCGGTGATGATGCAGTGGAAGGCATAGTCGGTTACGGCCTTGTCATGCGCTTTTTTCATCCAGGTATCAAAGGCCTGGCGAAGGGTCTGTCCTTTATATTGGATTGCGAAATCGATCAGTGTGGTAGTGCCGCCGAAAGCTGCCGCAATTGTTCCGGTTTGGAAATCGTCCGCGCTGGTCGTGCCGCCGAACGGCATGTCCAAGTGGGTGTGCACGTCAATTCCGCCGGGAATTACGAGCAGGCGCGCAGCGTCAATGACGCGCCCTGCATTCTCGATAGGCAGTTGTGCGGCAATTGCAGAGATCTTGTCGCCATTGATACCGATATCCGCCACGAACGTGTCCGACGCCGTCACAACCGTTCCGTCGCGGATGACTGTGTCAAAACGCATGTCTGGCCCTCCAGCTCGTCCTAAAAAACTAGCGCGCTGTAATCACTCCGCGTAAACAGGCAGAATCTCACGCGAGTACACATCCAAAGTTTTCTCTTCCTCGCCGCACATCAGATAAATATTGAACTGCGTGACTCCGGCCTTGCGGAGAGCTTCGAGCTTCTTGCGGTGGGCTTCCACCGGCCCAATGATGCAAAAACGGTCGATGACTTCGTCGCTGACGAAATCGGCGTTGTCGCTGCCGACCTCACAGTGGTGATGATAGTCGTAGGCGCCGCGGTTTTTGACGAAGGACGTGAGCGCGGGAGGCAATTCCTCGGGCTTGTATTTCGAGATCAGGTCCATCACGTGGTTCGAGACTAGGGCTGGAAACCAACGGACATGGTCGCGAGCCGTCTTCAAATCGTCGGAGGGCCAAACCGGGGCGGCGGACATCACTTCGAACTTGCTGAAGTCGCGGCCGGCTTCTTTCGCGCCTTCGCGGACGAAGCCCAGGCACCAGTCAATCAGGTCGGGATCGGCAAACTGAAGAATTACGCCGTCGCCGATGCGGCCCGCGGTGCGCAAGGCTTTCGGGCCGTATCCGGCAACCCAAACACGCGGCACTTCGCCGCTGGCCCACGGGAAATTTGTGGCCACTCCATCGAGTTCCACCGTCTTTCCGGCATTCAGGTCACGGAAAACGCGGACAAAAGATTCCAGATTTTCCAGCGTGGTCGGTTTTTTTCCGAGGACGCGCCGCGAGCTATCGCCGCGGCCAATGCCAAGTTGCATGCGTCCGCGCGAAGCAATGTTCAGTGTCGCAAAGAGGCTCGCCGAAACCGTCACATCACGCACCGCCGGATTCGTGACGCACGTTCCGAGGCGCATCGTCTGCGTGCTCGCGGCCATTAGCGTCAGCAGCGGAAATGGCTCCTTCCAAATCACATGCGAGTCGAAAATCCATCCGTAGGAGAAACCACCCGCTTCGGCTTGCTGTGTCAGGCTAACGATGCGGTCGATGGTGATATCAGGTTTAATGGTGATGCCAAAATCCATGACGTAGGTCCCTCCTCAGTGCGCGGTCTCGGCGACCGGTTCCACCTTGCCTATCAAAATGGAATAGACAAGAAAACTTACAGTGAAACCGACAAACCACGCGTAGTTGTACAGCACGCGAAGTGCGGGAACGAAGAGTCCCACAAAGGCGACGCCAGCGCCGGCGGCAAGCGCCACGATGGCTTGCCAATGAATGCCGCGCGAGTATTCATAGAGACCGCCGCGCTGGTAAAGATCCTGCGTGGAAAGATTCTTGCGACGAATCAAAAAATAATCGCAAATCAAGACTCCCGCGATCGGACCAAGGAATCCCGAATAGCCGACGAGCCAGCCAAAAATGTAGCTGCCATAGTTAGCCATCAGCTTCCACGGCTGCATCACGATGCCCATCACGCAGGTGATCAGGCCGCCAGTTCGGAAGCTGATGTGGCGCGGAGAAAGATTGGAAAAATCGTTGGCGGGCGAGACGACGTTGGCGGCAACGTTCACGTTGAGCGTGGCCATTAGCAAGGCGATCATGGCGATGACCACGGCCAATGGATTACCGAGGCGTGAAAGTACAGCAACGGGATCCCAGAGGGCTTGGCCGAAAATGATTAGAGTTGCGGACGTCACTGCGATACCTATGAAGGAGTAAAAAGTCATGGTCGCTGGAAGACCGAGCGCTTGGCCAAGCATTTGATCGCGCTGGCTGCGGGCGTAACGTGTAAAGTCCGGAATATTCAGCGAAACCGTAGCCCAAAATCCGACTACCCCTGTCAACGAAGGAACGAAGAAGCGGAAAAACTCGGCGAAACTGTGAAATCTTGAGGGCGTGGCCAACATGGGGCCGAAGCCTCCGGCTTTTCCTCTGGCCCACAGGAGAAGCGCGAGGCCGATGAGCAACAAGAATGGCGCGGATACGCCCTGCAAAAAGCGGATCGTCTCGATGCCGCGCAGGATGACAAGAACATTTAGCAGCCAGAAGAAACCGAAGCAAACGGCGGGGCCGAATGGAAAATGCTGCCAGCCTGGCGAGAGTGCGATGAGCATGGCATTGATCGCTTCGCCGCCAATCCAAGTTTGAATGCCGAACCAGCCGCAGGCCACCAGCGCGCGCAGGAGAGCGGGCACGTTTGCGCCCAGAACGCCAAACGAGGCGCGCGCGAAAACGGGGAAGGGAATGCCATAGCGCGCTCCCGCGTGCGCGTTCAGCAACATCGGGATCAGCACCAGCACGTTGCCCAGAAAAACGGTGAAGAGCGCTTGCTTCCAGCTCATGCCGCCGGCAATCATTCCACTGGCCAGCAAATACGTGGGAATGTTCACGCTCATGGAGATCCAGAGAGCGGCGTAGTTGTAAGTGCTCCAGGTGCGGCGCTCCGGCATGACGGGAGCCAGATCCTCGTTATAGAGCGAGCTGCTTCGAATCGTCTCCGCAGCCAGCGCGCCGGCCTGTGCGTCATTCATCTTGACTATCCGCTTTTTTCAGCATGGATTGGATTGGGCCAGAGTCATTCCTGGAAGTTTTCGCTCTCTCAGTCCGCAGCCTCGGAGCTCGACGCAGCGCGCGTGCGCGTGATTTCTCCGTAAGATTCCGGGCGGCGATCGCGGTAAAACTGCCAGGTGTCGCGCACTTTTTGGATTTCGTCGAGGTTTAGTTCCGCGACGAGCAGTTCGTCCTTGTCGCGGCTCGCCTGCGCCACAATTTTCCCTCGTGGATCGCAGAAGTAGCTCTTGCCGTAAAACTCACCGATCTTCCAGGGAGCTTCCGTGCCCACTCGATTGATGGCCGCGACGAAATAGGCATTCGCCACAGCGTGAGCCGGCTGCTCTAACTCCCATAGATACTCGGAAAGTCCCGCAACAGTCGCGGACGGATTGTAAACAATTTCTGCGCCATTCAGTCCGAGAATGCGCGCGCCCTCCGGAAAATGCCGGTCGTAGCAGATATAAACGCCGACGCGTGCGTAGCGCGTCTCGAACACTGGATAACCTGCATTCCCCGGTGTGAAATAAAACTTCTCCCAAAAACCCGGGTGACAGTGCGGAATATGATGTTTGCGATATTTCCCGAGGTAGCGTCCGTCGGCATCGATCACCGCTGCGGTATTGAAATAAACTCCCGTCATCTCGACTTCGTAAATAGGCACGACCAGCACCATCTGGTGCTGCTTCGCGAGTTTTTGCATGCGCGCGATGGTGGGGCCATTCGGCACAGGCTCCGTCAATTCGTACCAGCGTGTCTGCTGCTCTGCGCAAAAATAGGGGCCATAGAAAAGTTCTTGCAGCCCGAGAATTTGCACCTTTTTCTTCGCCGCGCTTGCGATCAAGTCCTCGTGCTTCGCCATCATTTTTTGTTTGATCTGCGCGAGAGAATGCTTCTCCGGCGACCATTCACAGCTGGCCTGGATGAGACCGCAGCGGACAGCTCGGGCCATGACTACCTCCCCACGAACCTATTGAAAAATGCTGGCGAAAGTTTACCCCGTGCCCGGTAACCTCACAAGGAGTAGAAGGATGAACGTCCAGAGAGCGCGGTTGTAACGAGCACTCGTTCTTGGCACGGCAACCCAAGCCATTCGGCCATAGTTGTTATACGCCTACCGGGGAAGCCGGATTGAGTTTTCTCGCGTTTCGGTTCATAGTGCTGGCCGGCGCTTGGTCTCGTCATACAGTTCTTGTTGTGAATCGAATTCGGAAGCAAGCAGTTGTGAATCGCGTGCGATTTGGTCTACTCTGCGCCATTCAAAATCTCCTCTGAGGTGCTATGTGATTCGAATGAAACGTCTCTCGATAACCGCGCTTGTTTGGTTCTGCCTATTCCCGTGCGCGAAGTCTAGCACCCCACAGCAGTATCCCGAAAACACCTATCAGGAATTACGCTGGCGGATGATCGGTCCAACTCGCGGAGGAAGGACTCGTGCGTCCACTGGCGTACCTGGCCAGCCGAATGTTTTTTATGTCGGTGCGGTGAATGGCGGCGTATGGAAAACGGACGATTCCGGCCGCACGTGGACGCCGATATTTGATGATCAGCCTTCGCAAGCCGTTGGCGCCATCGCTGTGGCTCCTTCCGATCCGAACATCGTCTACGTTTCGAGCGGCGAAGGGCTCGCTCGACCCGATCTCGCCGTCGGTGATGGAATCTACAAATCCACCGATGCAGGTAAGACTTGGATTCATCTCGGCCTTCGCAACAGTCAGGGCATACCCGCACTCGCGGTCGATCCGCGCGATTCGAATCGCGTTTTCGCCGCGGCCCTCGGCCACCCCTATGGAGCAAATGAAGAGCGCGGAATCTACCTGTCCACAGATGGCGGCCAAACTTGGCAGAAAGTGCTTTCTAAAGGAGGCAACGTCGGCGGATCGGACGTGGAAATCGATCCCTCTAACCCGGATGTCGTCTATGCGGCGCTTTGGGAGTTGCGGCTCGGTCCCTGGGAAGATGGCAACCAATACAACGGAACTGGCGGAGGGCTTTTCAAATCGACTGACGGAGGCAAGACCTGGCGTCCGCTCACGAATGGGCTTCCTAAAGGCGTGATTCAAGTCAATCTAACGATCGCGCCGAGCCAGACAAGCAGGCTCTTCGCTGCGGTGGCGAGTGCTCGCGGCGAAAATGCAGCCGGTTCTGACGTAGGGATTTATCGTTCCAATGACGCGGGAGAGAATTGGCAACGCATCACCACTGATTCGCGGCCCGCAGGACGCATCGGTGGCGGCGATTTGCCAATGCCAAAAGTCGATCCGAAAAATCCGGACGTCGTTTATTGCACGAGCACGGTGACGATGAAATCGACGGATGGCGGAAAAACGTGGTCGAGTTTTCGGGGCGCTCCCGGTGGCGACGACTATCAAAATATGTGGATCAATCCGAATGATCCGAACATTATTTTGCTCGTCGGGGATCAAGGCGCACTCGTCAGCGTCAACGGCGGAAAAACGTGGAGCACCTGGTATAACCAGCCGACGGCGCAGCTTTATCACGTCGCGACGAGCAACTCCTTTCCGTATCTCGTTTGCGGCGGGCAGCAGGAAAGCGGCTCAGTGTGCGTTTCGAGCCGCGGCAACGACGGCGAAATCACGTTTCGCGACTGGCATCCTGTGGGAGTGATCGAATATGGATACGCGGCCCCCGATCCGCTCAATTCCGACATCGTCTATGGAGCCGGCCGGCGCGAAGTTTCGAAGTATTCTCTGAAAACTGGTCAGGTGCAGAATGTTGCGCCAATTCCGGTCGCGGATCCCAAATACCGCGCCGATCGCACGCAGCCGATCCTCTTTTCGCCGGTCGATCCGCACGTCCTCTACTATGCGTTAAATTTTGTCTTTAAAACAACAGATGGCGGGAACAGGTGGAAGACGATCAGCCCGGATCTTGCGCGCGAGCATTCGGGAGTTCCCGCGAGTGTCGGGAATGCGGCCAGCAAAGATCCCAACGCCGACAAGCAGCGCGGCGTTGTATATTCGCTTGCTCCATCCTTCAAGTCTCTGAACACTTTGTGGGCGGGGACCGACGACGGGTTGATTTGGACCACGCGCGACGCCGGCATCAAGTGGAAAAATGTGACGCCGCCAGAATTGACGCCGTGGAGTAAAGTGACGCAGATCGTCGCCTCGCATTTCGATGACGAGTCGGCCTACGCTTCGGTGAGCCGTTTTCGCATCGATGATCAGCACCCGTACATTTATCGCACACACGACGGTGGAAAATCGTGGAAGCTCATCATTGCCGGTCTGCCCGATAATTCACCGGTCGACACAGTACGCGAGGACTCCGTTCGCAAAGGCCTTCTGTTCGCGGGGACGGAAACGAGCGTATGGGTCTCCTTCGACGACGGTGATCATTGGCAAGGCCTCGAGCTGAATTTGCCGCATTCTTCGATGAGGGATCTCTGGATTCATGACGATGACCTCATTGTGGCGACCCATGGGCGGTCGTTCTGGGTGTTGGATGACATCACTCCGCTTAGACAGATTTCGGAATCCTTGCAAAAGTCGCCAGCATTTCTTTTTAAGCCTGGAGCGGCTTACCGGGTCATGCGCGATACCAACACCGATACGCCGATTCCGCCCGATGAGCCCACCGCGCTGAATCCGCCCGATGGTGCCATCATCGATTATTTTCTTGCGCAACCAGCCGAGGGTCCGGTCAAGATCGAGATTCTAGACGCGCAATCCAAAGTTGTGCGGCGCTATTCCAGCGCAGACAAGCCGGATCTGACGGATGAAGATCTTGCCAAGCAACTGATTCCGCCTTACTGGGTTCGCATGCCGAAAATTCTTCCGACCACCGCGGGCATGCACAGATGGGTGTGGGATCTCCATTACGCCACGCCGCTCTCGACGCGGTACGACTATCCAATCGCCGCGGTTCCTGGGGACACGCCGCGCTTGCCGCAGGGTCCGAGCGCGCTCCCAGGGCAGTACACCGTTCGGCTCACTGTGGGCGGCCAATCCTTCGCTGCGCCGTTCATCGTAAAGATCGATTCGCGTGTGAAAACGCCTCGCGAAGGGTTGATGCAAATGTTCCAGTTGCAGGTTCGCCTCGCGTCAATCATGACGCACAGCACAGAGGACGTGACGCAAGCGCGCTCCGCACATGAACAGTTGCAAAAACTTTCCGGACAAGCCAGCGGACCAGTGGCCGATGCGATTTCCGCGCTGGACAAAAAGGTTTCGGCGCTTCTGGGTGGCGGAGGCGGGTTCTTCGCTCCGGCTTCACCCATGCCAACGCTCAGCCGCGCCAACGCCGAGGCGAGCACGCTTTATTCCGAAATAGGACGAGCCGACGCCACTCCGACGCCCGCGCAAACCAGCGCCGCCGCAGAAACCGAGAAAACATTCGCGGCTTTGGCGGCTCAATGGAAGCAACTTAAGACTGTCGATCTTCAGCCGCTGAACAAGCAGCTTCACGACGCCAATCTTCCCGAGATTCAGCTGGCATCCAAATCAGCCGAAGAAGACGATTCCGAAGACATCGAGTGAGCGAGCGGCCGCCGTCCCGATCGGGTGAAACTGCTTTAAGTCAGGAACTCGGGATCGAACGGCTGAGGTTCGTGCAGCATTAGAAGCTGGTCCTTGAGTGGCCTTGCGGCGCGCATGCTATAATTTCCTGGAACTGACAAGGGCCGGACGATGCGCCGCTATCTTTCAAAAGTCCGAAACAGGACAAATCATCCACAGTCAGGCCTCACCCTTCTCGAACTGATTATTGCGTCAGCGATTCTGCTCGTTCTCGCCTCCGCCGCGCTCCCTGTCTTCAAATTCACTGTCATCCGCGCGAAAGAATACGAGTTGCGCCGCGATCTGCGCGAAATGCGCAATGCCATCAATCTTTACAAGGATGCCGCCGACATGAACCTGGTCCGAGTCAAGGTTGGCAGCGAAGGGTACCCGCCGGACCTCGAAACCCTCGTTAAAGGCGTTCCCTTCAGCGGCGATCTCACGACGAAAAAAAGGTTCTTGCGCCACATTCCCATTGATCCCATGACCGGCCGCGCCGAGTGGGGGCTTCGGGGCGTCCAGGACGATCCCGACTCCACGAGTTGGAACGGCGAAAACGTGTTTGACGTCTATTCCAAATCTACAGGCACGGCGCTCGACGGCACCAAATACTCCGATTGGTAGAATCTTCCCGGAAGCAGTTTCCGCAAACCCTATTCGATTTCAAAGGGTGCGCGACATTTTTAGACAACAGCGGAAATCATCTGCGCCGCCCGCTGTGTAGCATCCTTACCCGGCCGCGCTTTCCATACTCGAGTCACAAACGGTTCTGATCCGCGGCGCCCGGCGCAGCACCGCGCGCGCGTGATAGAGGCGCCCCTTGACAGCCTCCATCGATATGTCCAGCATCGCGGCTAAGGGTTATCCGGCTTGATCTCCTCGCCAATCGATGCGGCCATAGCAGGCACGCCCAGGTTTGGAAATTGTGCCGGCGATTCGTCCGCGCTTGATTCAATGCCTGGCCACGATCAAAAACGGAGCGCTGAAGAAACTGCTCGATGAGTTTCGTCTGGAAGGTTTCGTGTGCGTGAACGATCGGACCGCCAGCCGTCTCATGCAAGGCCTGCTTTCGCTTGGCGGCCGGATACCGCAGGATTTCAAGATTGTAGGAATCGACGACGTGGAGTACGCAAAACTCCTTCCCGTGCCACTGACCACCATTCATCAACCTTGTCGTGAAATCGGTCACGCGGCCATGGCATCCATGTTCGAACGAATCAAGCATCCCAACATGCTCGCCCGCGACATTCTCCTGGACTGCGAACTGGTGATACGTGATTCGTGCGGCAGTGCCTCACCGAATCCCGCCTCAACTGCAAGCGAAATCAACTAGTGGAAGCTCGTCTGTGGGGGCCGATCTCGACTCTTCTCGAGGGTGCCCGCACGTGATATTGGGCAGCGCGATCTGCGATTGACACCGGGAGGAGGCGGACATATGTTGTTGTGCAGAGATGTGGTCGAGTTCCGAACTCACGTTTGGAGTTCCGTCCTCTGCGTCCGGTAGGACGTAAGAGCGGCAATTCTCGAGTACATGCCCCTCGGTCATTCCAGAAAAAGACCGGTTAAGGAGGACATCCCATGTTGGTGATTTTGACCTTCACTCTGGCGTTCGCAATCCTTCAGGAACCCCCTGCGCAACAGCCCGCTGGAAAGCAGCCTGCGGAAGAATCCGCCTGCGGCCCATCAAGCGAAAAACTTAAGAACGAGACAGACAAGAGTTCTCATCCGGAACCTCCTGCGCCGCCGGATAAGGCTCTTATTTATGTTGTTCGCCCCACCATGCTGGGCAACAAGGTCCAGACGAAATTTGGTGTGGATGGCAAGTGGATTGGGGTGAACCGCGGCAACAATTACTTTTTTCTGGTCCTTGAGCCCGGGCCTCATCGTTTCTGCTCTCAAGCGGAAAACTCGGACTCAGCCAGCTTGGTACTGGAGGCAGGCAAGGTTTACTTTTTCCAGCAGCACGTCGAGATGGGATTGCTCAAAGCGCGCACTTCCCTGGAACGCATCGATGAGGAACGCGGGCGCGAAGCCCTCAAGAAATGCCATTTGAGCGTCACCGAAAAGAAATAGCCATACCTTGTCTCTGACATCCCGCTAGCCACGGCGGTCGGCGTAATAAACGAGCAAGGCATCTGGATTCAGTAAGAAAGTGGCGCGCCCGGTGAGGTTCGAACTCACGACCTACAGCTCCGGAGGCTGTCGCTCTATCCATCTGAGCTACGGGCGCACTTCTAAGCTTCACAAGCCGGCGGCGGAGACGCGCTTACGACAAAACTGCCGCTTGTGTCTTCAACAGCATTTTAACGCTTGCGCTCATTCCGCGCCATAGCGCTTTCCGCCGCGCCCTGCGTCGCTCGGACGCTCATTCGAAATCTCCGGGATTCAGCCCTTTGCCCGCGTCTTGATGTCGTGAGCAAGTTTTTCAATCTCTTCAGCTTTCTTCACCAAGGCCAGCGAAAGGATCTGCGAGGAGTCCGTTTTCTCCACTTCCGCTTTCAAGTCGCTCGCGAGCTGATAGAGTTTTTCTATGTTCTTCTTAATATCCTTCTCGTTGGCTTCGAGGAGTACTTTGGTCGGCGACTTCCCTAGCCCGGCTACTGGAGCGTCCGATTCCGGTGTGGGGTCAGGATGAGGAGCCGGTGGTCGGCTTGACGGCTTGGCCTGGCCGCTGAGGCTGGCAGCGCGCACGAGTACCAATGTCGCCGTGCCGGCCAAAAGTGCCAAAAATCTGCGCCTTGTGTCAGACATACGTACCTCGCTGTGTGGTCCGCCAGCTCGGAACTGAGCTTTCATCAGACGGGCATCCTTGCTCGTCCAATGTTATACTCTCCCTCCCGAAAAAACGATGACCAGTCTCTCCATTCACTGGCCCGAATGGCCTGAATTTACGCTCAGCACTCTACTTGACCTCATAGCCATCTTTTTTATTGCGCTGCTCGTGAATCGGTTTCTCCGCGTTCTGACCAAGCTGATCATCAAGCCTGCCGCTACCCAAAGCCGCTCGGCGCAGGTCAGGGAACAGCAGACTCGTACACTTGCGACGGTCCTTTACAGCTCGGGAAGCAAGGTCGTTTGGGTCGTGGCACTCCTGACGGCGCTGGCCCAATTGCATATCAGCGTCGCACCCGCCCTCACGCTCGCCGGTCTTGCCAGCGTCGCTATAGGTTTTGGCGCG
The DNA here is from genome assembly GCA_963729455.1 of uncultured Acidobacteriota bacterium. Taxonomy (GTDB): domain Bacteria; phylum Acidobacteriota; class Terriglobia; order Acidiferrales; family UBA7541; genus Acidiferrum. The sequence goes on along the minus strand of CAVSNX010000007.1, from coordinate 818,630 downwards.
CAAAACCTCGTGCGCGACCTCATCACCGGCTTCTATATCGTCCTCGAAGACCACTACGTCATAGGTGATACAATCCAGGTTGGAGATACGACTGGGCGCGTCGAAAATCTGACGCTGCGGCGCACCGTTTTGCGCGACGCCCGAGGGGCGCTGGTGACGATTGCCAACGGCGAAATACGTACCGTGAGCAATCTCAGCCGGGACTGGTCGCAGGCTTTTGTGGACATATCCATCGCGCCAGAAATTTCCCTCGAGAAAACCATGCACGCGCTGGAAGCTGCCGCCGCGGAGTTGCGGGAAGACCCGTCTTGGTCGCAGGCGCTCGTCGATGGACCGCGAATTCTGGGCGTGCAGGCGTTCGACCGCTCGGTGTCGACGGTGCGTTTGCAAGTGCGCACGGCGCCGACGCGCCAGGACGAAGTCTCTCGCGAACTTCGCCGCCGCATCCAAATTGAATTTCAGCGACAAGGTCTTCCACTTTCCACAGTGCAGCGCGTCGAGCTGGCCAGCGCCTCTCCTTCTCCGCAAGAGACACCCAAGCCAGAACAGAAGAAATAGAGCTAGGAGAACCCGAAATGAGCCAAGTCACGTATGAAGAAGTAAATCTGATGCTGAAGCTCTACGAGATGAGACGTGAGCCGAGGCTTCGGCAAGCTCGCGCCTGGTTTCTCGAGCATTTTCATCCCACATCGCCCGAGGACATGATCGAGAAGTTTCCCCAGGGCGGTGAAGAGAACACCTTCATTCGAATGGTTATCAGCTACTGGGATATGGTGGCGAGCATCGTGAATCGCGGATTGATCAATGACGAGCTCTTCTTTGAGAGTAACGGAGAGATTTGGGTGGTATGGGACCGCATGCACACCATCGTGCCCATCTGGCGGTCCGCTTTCAAGAATCCACAGTTGTTTTCCAACATTGAAGAAACTTGCAAACGGTTGGAGGCCTGGCGCGAGAAAAAAGCGCCCGGTTCGAGCGCCGCAATGCGGCAGATGATGAGTCAAGCGCGGCAAAAAAGCAGTGGCGCGTAGGCCCGTCTGAGCGTAGAGTGTTGCACCCCGCGGGCGTTTATCAGTGCCTGATCGGCACGGATGCGGGCACTCGCGGAGGCGACGGTTCCGCTTTCGGCGCCGGCTTGGTAATCCGAAGACAGTCGCGGCCGGCAGCTTTTGCTTCATAGAGCGAGAGATCCGCTTCATGCATCAGTTCCTCAACTGGTCTCACCCCCCACTGGCCGCTTAATAGCACGCCGAAACTCATAGTGAGAGTGAGCGGGCCCTTAGCCGTAACTATCGGGCGATTCGAGATGGATCGGCGAATCGCTTCTGCTCGAGTGGGCAGCGAACGCAGGATCGCAACTATTTAGAACCACAAGGAATTCTTCGCCTCCGTAACGGCCTACAAAGTCATAGGAGCGGACGGCGGCCAGCAGGCGATTGGCAATTTCTAAGAGGACCTCGTCACCCACCACGTGACCCATTGTGTCGTTTACGCGCTTGAAGTGGTCCACGTCGCCCAGCAGGATGGCAGTGGATTTTTGCTCGCGGTGCGAGCGGTGCAGTTCGCGAGCGAGCAGGTCCATGACCGCGCCGCGGTTGAGAAGGGAAGTCAGCGGATCGTGCGTGGCCCTAAAGCGCATGTTCTCGCGCGCTTCCACCAAGCGGTCTTCCAAGAGCAGAATGCGTTCTCCGACGCGGAGGCGCGCTCGCAATTCTTCGGCATTGAATGGCTTAGTCAAATAGTCGTCGGCGCCGGATTCGAGACCGAGAACAGTCTCTTCTTTGGACCCTTTGGATGTCAGAAGCACCATATAGACGTAGGTCTGCTCGGAGCGCATACGAACCGCGCGGCATACGCCTCGGACCGTCCAACTCCGGCATCACCCAGTCCAGTAGAGCCAGGCGAGGTCCCTCCAGCTTACAAAGCTGCTTCGAGGGCGAGCTTGCCGTTTTCCACTGCAATCACTTCATAGCCGGCGCGCGCCAGCGTTTTTTCAAGCAATCGACGGGAGAGCGTCTCATCGTCAGCGATCAAAATCTTCAACGGCGCACCTCCGCCTTGTACGCATCCAGTTCCGGCACGAGACTGGCTCGCTTCGCGTTCCAAGGCGCCAAAGGCAGTTTTTAGCGAGGCCGATTCACCGGCGGAGGCGATAACTTCAAGTCTTGCCGCAGCCGCGGCGGCGCGGACTCCGCCGAGACTGGAAAGCATGCCCTTGAGCGTATGACTCAACCTGGCGGCATTCTTCAAGTCCGCTTCAGCTACGGCCGTCTCGAGGGACCGCATCGTGCGCGGGAAGTCCTCCTTGAAAATATTCAGTAGGTCCCGCAGCAATTCCTGATCGTTGTCGACTCTTTCCAATAGCTCAGCTAGATTCCAAACCGGTTCGGAAATACTCTCTTCACTTTTATTCATCGCGTCACTTTCATGGTTGATTTCTTGTATCCGTAAGCCGGCGAAAAGCCGGCCAAATTCTGCGCGCGGAAGCCCAGCTAGCTCTTCGCAGCCTCCGTCTTGGTGATGACATGCCGCGCCAGCGCCAGCATGTTCGAACTGATGTGGAGGTGTGCGTCAGTGGTAGCGCCCACGTTCACCTCAAACTGCAATCTGTCTTGCTCGTAGAGGAACTCAATCGCGCCGCCGGTTGCCAGAAAGTCTGGGGTTTCGCCGACCGTCAGCACGCTTGCTCCCTCCACAGCTTTGAAGATTCTTCCGTAGCGCTTGCTCTCGGACCGGCTCACGAAAAGAATCTGGCAGAAGTGCAGATCCTGTTCTTTGTGCGCCCATCGAACTTCGACTCGCCGCCCACGGACAAGAGTTCCACGCGTCAACTCCGCCAAAGAGGTGCCAAACGAAAAGTCGCCGAAAACGCAAAGAAGAAGCGGCGATCGTTGGGAAGAGAAGGCGTCCGCGGGCCACTCCATAAAGTTGGGAAACGCGGTCAGGAAAGTGGCTTTTGCGCGATATTCATCAACATGCTCCGCTTCAGCGCTGGAAGACTGCAAAGGCAAGGCCAGTGCCGCGAGCAAAACTAACCCTGCGGCAGCGCGAAGCGGCTGTTCCGCCCAAACGTATTTCCTTCCGCCACGATGGATAAAGCTGCGAGTCGTGCTTAAACGCTGACACGCACCATGCAATCCCACGCAGCACGGCGGCGCGAGCATGGCGATGCCTGGTGTAAGGTCGAATAGCACAGAGACCCCCAAGTTTTGGGGCAAGACAAAGGCCAGACGCTCGCGAAAAGGAGGGGGCTAAGCTATTGAAAAAGTAACCCGTTATATGGACGGGGCCGCTGCATGTGAAAAATCAAATTCCCAGGTCGGGACAATGCCAACCGCACATTTCAGAGTGGAACAGATTGCCCGAATCTCTTCCTGGGTTTTTCCCGATTCTTTTATCTTAGCTTTTTGCCGGTACCATCCCATTTGGGACCATCGGAAGGCCTCTGAGGCGCGTCCCCGTTGCATGGAAAATGGCATTGCCGATGGCTGGTGCCACCGCCATGATCGGCGTTTCGCCTGCTCCAGCCGACGGAAGATCTTTGCGATCCAGAAGGATAGCTTCAATTTGCGGGACGTCGCGGAAGCGCGGCACGCGATAACGCGAAAAACGCGCATTGGTGATGCGCCCATTCTCAAACTCAACGGCTTCGAAAAGGGCCCCACCCAGTCCTTGAATATTTGCGCCAATCACCTGGTTCCGTAGACCATCAGGATTTACGATGGCCCCGCATTCGAACGCCGTAGTCATTTGCACGACGCGCACGGCGCCGGAAGCGCGATCGATCGCCACTTCGGCGCACGTCGCCACGTATCCGCCCTTTTCGAGTCCGCCCGCAATGCCAAATCCTTGACCCTCTTGCGTTTTCTTGCGCGGCCAGCCAAAGGACTTTGCCGCGGCCTCCAGCACGGCTCGCAAGCGAGGATCGGAAACATTCTTGAGGCGGAATACAAGCGGATCCAACTGCGCGGCATGGGCCAGGTCATCCATATGGCTTTCTCGCGCGAAAAAGTTCGCCGTCGCCGCCAACCCGCGATACGAACCGCTTCGCAGAGGGCACTGCGTGGAATGAAATTGAATGTGCTGGTTGGCGACGGCGTAGGGAGTATCGATAGCGGACATTCCGGAATTGTAGTTGTGAAATTCCCAGGCCGTCAGCGCGCCGTCGGCGGCAATGCCGCTCTTAATTTCCATCACGCCCGCCGGACGAAAATAGGCCCACGTGAACTCTTCGTCTCGCGTCCAAACCACCTGCACGGGGCGCCCAGCGGCGCGCGCCAGCCGCGCAGCCTCCAAGGCCGCGTCACTGGTGTGCTTGCCTCCGTACGCGGAGCCTGTGTCGGGCACGATGACGCGTACGTTGTCTTCCGCAACGTGAAAGACGCTGGCCAGTTCATCGCGCACGGCAAACGGGCGTTGCGAGCCGGTCCAAACTGTGAGCTTGTCGCCAGACCATTCGGCTACCGCCGCGCGCGGCTCGAGCGGGGCGTGCGCAATAAACGCGACGGTATACGTCGCTTCGAGGCGGTGTGCGGCGGCCGCCAGGCCATCTTCAACCGAACCTTTTATTCTTCGAGAGCGATCATCGCTCTTGGCGGTCGCATTCTTTTTCAGGTACTCGAAGAGTTCTTTGCTGGAAGTTTGTGGCTCTTCCTTCCACTCGGTGTGGATAGACTCAAGAGCCTTGCGAGCGTCCATTTCATTGCTCGCTGCGGCGCCAATGAAGTCGCCGTCGCGCACGATCACCACACCGTTCATCGCCTGCGCGGCCTTCGCATCGTAAGTAGTGAGAGTGGCTCCAAACGACGGCGGGCGGAGGACATTGCCGTAGAGCATCCCCGGCCGCCGGAGATCGGGAGTGTACTGGTGTTCGCCGGTAACGAACGAGCGCGCATCCTTTTTTGGAATGGATTTGCCCGCGATCGTCCATTGATCCGGCGGAGTGACGGGATCTTCCGCGGGCAGGTTTTGCGCCAGCGTCTTTCCGCGAGCCAAATCCGCATAGCGAAGCGTGCGGCCGGTCGCTGGATCGGTCACTTTTCCGTCGGCCGCCGTAAGTCCTTCCATCGCCACGTTCCACTCTTTGGCAGCTGCGGCCACGAGCAGGTCGCGCGCCGACGAAGCTACGCGGCGAAGCTGCGGCGACATGGTCGGCATCGAACGGCTGCCTACCGTGCCGAAATCGAACGGCGTCAGCGCCGTGTCGGCCGTCACCATGGTTACGCTTTCAAAGCTCACGCGCAATTCATCGGCAACGGTTTGCGCCAGCGATGTGCGGATGTTCTGCCCAATCTCAACCTTACCCGTGAACGCGGTGACCTTTCCGTCTTCGCCGATATGCAGCCACGCGGTGATGTCCTTCGGCAGATCTTGCGAGTGAAAGCCTTGAGTGGGAGCAGTCTCCTGCTTGCCCAGCCCATTTTTCGCGACGGCGAAAACGGCAATACCCGCGCCAAGAAACTTGAAGAAATCGCGCCGCGCCAATTCGAAATGATGCATTGGGCCCGCGCTGAATTCGTAGCGCTCCGGTTCGGGTTCAAATCGGACGGAAGAGCCGCTCATCGTCCGCCCTCCCGCATCGACTTGGCCGCTTGTTGAACCGCGTCGATGATCCGCGGATAGGTGCCGCAGCGGCAGATATTGCCTTGCAACGATTGAACTATCTCAGCGGACGTAGGGTTGCGATTCGTCGAGAGAAGGCCAACGCTGCTCAAGATCATTCCAGAGGTGCAGTAGGCGCACTGAAACGCGCCTGCATCCAGAAACGCCTGTTGCACCGGATGCAGATGCCCGTTCTTCTCGAGGCCTTCAATGGTCGTGATGGATTTTTTTGCGGCTGCGCTAACCGGAATTTGGCACGAGCGCCGCGGCGCGCCATCCATCAAGACGGTGCAGGCGCCGCATTGCCCTTCGCCACAACCATACTTCGTGCCCGTCAGGGCTAATTCGTCTCGGAGCGCGGAGAGAAGTGGCGTTTCCGGATCGCAATGAACCGGATAGCGCTTGCCGTTGATTTCAAGCTCGACCGGCTTCGCCATTCGTACTCCTTCGGCTTCTGAAATTGGCCAGGTCGCGTCACCGTCGGCCCCATCTTACCACCGCCGCATCTCGACGGAGTATGGAAGAACTTTTCCGGCGAGCGATACCCATCGCTTTCTGTCCCCTTTACAGTGCGTTTTTCAAAGAAGTCAACTTGCCGGCGGTTTCAGTCTTTTTCATGCAGCAGTGACTCGCGCACGCTTTCCAGCTCCTTCTTTTTCTCTTTGTCCACATCGGGGAAGGAAAGATCGAGTTCGTTGAGCGTGGTGATGATCGTGGAGGCTACGATTAGCTGCGTGTACCACTTGTGGTCCGCGGGGATCACATGCCATGGCGCGTGCTTCGTGGCCGTATTCTGGATCATCTCTTCGTACGCCTCTTGATAGTCCTTCCAATAGGCGCGCTCTTTGACGTCAGCCATCGAAAACTTCCAATTCTTCTTGGAATCTTCCAGGCGCTCCAGAAAACGCTTCTTTTGTTCTTCCTTTGATACATGCAGGAAAAACTTGCGAATCACCACGCCGTTTCGCGTCAAGTAATGTTCAAACGCATTCATGTCGTCGTAGCGCTGTTCCCAGATGTGTTTGGTAATCAAGGAGTCTGGAAGCCTCTGCGCCTGCAAGAGGGTGGGGTGCACTCGTACGACCAGAACTTCTTCGTAGTACGAGCGGTTGAATATCCCAATCATGCCGCGCTCTGGAACGCATCTGTGCGCCCGCCACAAGTAATCGTGATTCAGCTCCTCGGCACTTGGAGCCTTGAAGGCGTGGACGTTGCAACCCTGCGGATTTACGCCGGACATCACGTGCTTGATCACGCCGTCTTTGCCGGCGGCATCCATCGCTTGAAGAATGATCAATACCGCCCAGCGGTCCTGCGCGTAGAGCTTCTCCTGCAAGTTGCTGAGGAGTCCGATACGGTTGTCGATAATTCTTTGGCTCTGCTCTTTGCTCTTTACGTTGCCCGTGTCGCTTGTGTCGTAATCCTTCAACCGGAATTTTTCGCCCTTTGTGACGCAATAGGGCTCGGCTAGTTTTGCCGATTCCTTCAGTTGTTTTAGGTATTTCATGGTGCCGGGAGTTTAGTACAGAGTAGGCCGCTCAGAACAGCGTTCCGAGCGCCCAGCCGAACGCGAACAAACGATTGTGCGCGTGGAACAGCGAACCGTCCGGCAACGGTAGAAGGCGATTCAATCGCAATATGTTCACGGCATAGTAGGCGCGCACGGGCACTTGAATCTCCGGCACCGTCCAGCGAAACTCGATTCCGATAGACCCGTGCAGAATACCATTCGTGGAATCCAGCAGCGTTGGGCGCGCTTTCCCCAGCCAGTTGGGAAGAAGCCAGCCAGACCCCAAATCAAAAAAGCCCGCCGCTTGTATTCCTCCGCCAAGGGGAACGCGATACTCGGCGTTCGCCGCGCTAACCACACTTGCGCCAGCAAGGAGCGCAGAATAGGTTTGGTTTCCGGAATTCGAGATCGAGGGCACTACAGCATAAGGCCCCAGTTCACCCGAATTGAGGCCACGAACTTGTGCATCGCCGGAAAAGAGGCGCGCATAAAGTGGCATGTCGCCTTGGTAGCTCCCCGCTCCGCTGAGCATAGTCCGAAAAGCCCAGGCATTCTGGTGATTGAAGAACGGATCGCGAAAAATTCGAGAATATTCCTCGTTCGAACGAATCACATTCTCGGTCCCACCGAGATAGCCGCCCGAAATGGAGTTCTCGATGGACCAACGTTCACTTCCCGCGTCGTGCGTCCAGCTCAACCCCACAGCACTGCTCCAGGTTTGTGCTCGCAGATCCCTTGAGGGCAAGCCCGCGAGAGAAGCAGGAAGAACGAAAGAATAATCCGTGTTCGTGTGCGAAAGGCCATAATCCACCGCCAAAGAATAGATTTTGGTTAAGGGATAGCTCCAACCCGCGTTGAGCCCCTCGCTTTGCGATTTGTAGAACGGACCTTTTGCGCTGCTCGCGAAGCGTGGGCGCAACACATTTTCGAACACCGAGATGGCAAGCGAGCTGCGCGAGCCGAGAAATCCTTCCATCACGAGCCCGAGCACGATTCGCAAACTATCCGGTCCGCCATCGATTTGTGCCGTAAGCAGCTCTTCTCGCTGGAGGAGATCGAACAGAGCGTAAGCGACTCCCAGAGTGCTCCCAAACTGTCCGAGCCCTCCGGAGAACGACGCGCGTTGCTGGCCTGCTTCCGAAACGCGGATCGTCACGTCCGCAGTGTGCGTGATGTCGTCCGTCTGTACTCGAATATCTTCTTTTCGGATTTGGTGAAAGTATCCGGTTCTGGTGAGCCGCGCGAGCCCGATCTCGAGCGCATGCTCATCGAATGGCCGCCCTTCGCGCAAACCGATGCGCCGCCGCAAATAGCGATCGCTGAAGCGGTGAAGTCCGCTAAATTCAATCCGTCGCACAACATAAGGCGGTGCGTCGCTAAACTCAATTCTCTCTTGCACCCGGTGCGTCCACGGATCAAGTGTTCGCGAAGTTTCGATACTTCGGTCCGTACCAGCCTCTTCGCGGTCATGCTTTGGTTGAATCGCCGCGACCCATGCATGACGCAGATCTTCGAGCGCCTTCGCCGAGTACGCAGAGCCGGCCTCCGCTTTCGAATATGCCAGGAGTTTCCCTCCGCGCTTGCCACTGGCGTTGGCGAGTTCACCGCTGATGTGAACAAATTCAACGCGGTAGAAGGGGCCAGCTTCAATCGGCACGGAGACCGCGAGACGCTTTCCAGTTGTCCGAAATGGCCGCGGAATCCACCGGCTCGCCGTTTTTTCGTAGACGGAAATACGAGCCGTGCCGATCCGCGCCTCGGGGAAACCGTGATCCTGGTAGTAGATCAAGATTCTCGAGCGATCCTCCGCGAATCCCTCGCGCGTGTACGCATCTTTGCCACGCCACGAAGCAAAAAGCGCGCCGGGCGCGGTCCGCCGCATCTCGTGCCGCAGCAATTTTGCCGAGACTTCGGGATGTCCCTCGAACTCAACCCGCCCCACTGGGAGGTGAGGCCCATCATTGATTGCGTAGCGTACGCAAACCATCCCGTTCCCAGACTCTTCGCGAGAAATCCGCACCTGTGCCTGCGGATGCCCCAGCTCGCCAAGAACCGATCGAATCGTCATTGCGATTCGCGCCAGCTTCGCCGGATCAGCCGGCTCCCCGAGCCGTGGGGCCAGCTCCTTCTCGTTGAGAATTTTTTCGATCTGCGTACGCGAGAGTTGCCGTGACCCGGCGTATTCAACTTTTGCGAGAAAGGGCAGCTCCTCAACGTGGAAAACGAGTCGCACACGCGGCGTTGTGTGCCCGTCAGGAGATGACGAATCCGTCGCGGGCTGCGTTTCCGCCGAGATGTTGCCAAACCATCCCAATCGTCCAAGCGCTTTTACATCGGATTCGATCCGCGCTGAGTCGAGTCGTGCGCCCGCGCGAGTAGAAATCTGCGCTTGCACCGCTTCTGGAGCGATGTGCCGCAGCCCCGCGAACACAACTTCATGTATGAGTGGAGCTGAGGTTTCGAGAAGTGCAGCCGAAGTAGTAGAAATCGGCGAACCGGCCTCGTTTCCAAGAGCCGCCCGCGTTCCGCCCCCGACAAGCAACACTCCGCCAAACCCAGCCGCAATATGCCAACGCACGATCATCCCTCCTTGCACCAGGAGGATGATTTAACGGATGACCGCCAAGTTCACAGGGTTGTCTCGATCGAAGGGAACACCAGCCTAAATAGAGGAAAAGCCCGCCGCAGTGCTGGCACAGCGGGCTTCCTTATTGTCCCAATCAGATTGTCGTAACACTACATCTAGACCGGCCTCAGCAGTCCAGCGTCCTCTGTTCGGGACGCCGGCCGATGATTGAACCCAGCCTAATAGATTGGCTGCCCGGTGCTCGGGTCGAGGAACAAGACTCCCCCATTCTCATCTCGATCGTGGTGCCGATCGAAGTCGAACATTTGGGTGATCGAGTTCGTGATCCCGTCAAAAGATCCCTGGCCAATCCGCTGCCCGCCGAGCCAGTTATCCTCAATAAAGCGGAGGGTGGAGCTTTGATCCGTCACCATGTGATCCACGAAATTCCTCTTTGCAAATGGTGAGACCACGAGGAACGGCAGCCTCGGGCCAAACCCGCAGCGCCCGAGCGCGTGTGCATTTCCGGAATCGACGCCCGGCAGTGAAGTCGTGCCGTCGCCGCAGGTTCCGGGTCCAGTAAGATTGTCGGCCGGTCCTGTCGAGGTGTTCACGATCGGACCCATTTGATGGTCGTACCAGCCGTCGGAGTCGTCCCACACTATCAGCACCGCGGTTTCATTCCACTCCGGTCTGCTCTCCAGGAAGTTGATCGTATTCACCACGAATGTCTGCTCGTCGAGGGGAGACGAGTAGCCCGCGTGACCGTCCTGGAAGCCCGGCGCTTTGATGTAGCTTACTGCGGGAAAGTTCCCTTGCTTCACTGCGTCAAAGAAGTCGTGCGTGTCATATTGATGGTTGGCTGGTCCGTCGTGCCCGACTTCCGCGATGGAAGCTGGTCTCGCATGCGTGGGATTCGCGGTGGTCGCGTAGTATTGAAACGGCTGATGGTGCGGAATGTAGTCCACCTTGTTCGTCTTGGCGAAAGGCGACTTCGAGCTCCTCTTGCACCCCGTTGTGCCGTTTGCATTCGTTATCGTCAAGTCGAAGCCGCCTTCGAAGAATCCCCAGCTCACTCCGGCCGCGCTGAGAAGGTCGCCTATGTTCTTTCCTTTCATCTGAAGCGTCGCGCTCGATGAGCAAACATCGCCCGTAGGGTCCCCATCGTTGATTACCGAGAGCGATCCGTTCCCGCCGTCAACTACTGCGAAGCTGGCTGCCGCCGCGCTCACGTTGATGGCCCCATTCGTCTGACCGGAAATCAGGTTAAGGGCGCCCGGAGTGGAAGGACCAAACGTCGTACCCCACGAATTGTCGCTCATCGCGAAGTGCTGCGCGTAGTTCCACATGGCGGTAACTGTGTTTCCGTCGAACCACCCCATGACCAATCCCTTCGTTGTTACAGCGGCAGGCGGAGCGCTCGGCGGCGGCCCTGCTGTTCCAACAAACTTAGGGAACAGGTCCATCAGACCGTTGTGAAACGCCGACTGCTCGTCGGCATAGTTGTGGTCCTGATCCGCCGTCGCCGCCTGGGAACGATCCAGTCGAAACGGGTTCGAGGCGCCCGCGCCGTTTGCCGCGTTAAGGTTTGGATTGTTGGTTGCCAGCCCCGGCTGCAGCAATCCATTGACCGTTGGCGTATTCTCCGCGGCGTGGAATGCAGGTTCTCCGGCTGGATTCGCTGCAAACGGATAGGTCGCGAAGTAGTGATCGAACGACACGTTTTCCTGGAAAATCACCACTACATGCTTGATCGGGGTAGTCGTCGGAAAATCATCGTGATCAGCAAAAACAGGAGTTGCGGGCAATAGGGTCATGGCCGCAGCGGCCACTACCGCCATCGCCTTTTTAAAGCGATCATGCATATGGTCTATCTCCTTGAAATGATTAATCTTAAGAAGTACTCGCAGCAGCAGGGACATCTGCATCGGCGGACGAGCCGGTCCTGAAGCATCCAGGGCCGCTTCCCCGGCGAGTTACCTTTTAAGCCGGCACTGTTAGAAACGGATGAATGGCGTGTCAATTCTGTGCGTGCTCCGCCATTCTTTACTTTGACTTTCTCTCTCTCGGGAAACTAAGATGCGCGGCCATGCGGCAATCCCGCCGGAACTTTCGTCTGCCTCATCCTCAGCCGCTTGACGCTCTCAGCTTTGCCCGCTTCACAGGCATACCCACCTTTATGCGTCTCCCGCACATCACCCAACCCGAGGAGCTTGAGGTCGCCCTCATCGGTGTCCCCTTCGATGGCGGCACCACGTATCGCCCCGGCCCGCGCTTCGGCCCGCGTCATGTCCGCGTCCAGTCCGCGATCATCCGCCCTTGGAACCCCGTCCTAAACGTAAATCCCTTCGCCAAGCATCGCGTCGCCGACTATGGCGATCTCCCCGTGAATCCGCTTTCCATCGAGGACACTTTTCTTCGCATCGAAAAGGGAATCGCTCCCCTTCTTCAGGCCGGTGTGCGTTGTGTCTGTGTGGGAGGCGATCACTCCATCAGCCTCCCCATCCTCCGCGCCGTTGCAAAAAAGCACGGCCCCGTTTCACTGATCCAGTTCGACGCCCACAATGATCTGTGGGACGAGTATTTCGGCAGCAAATACTCCCACGGAACACCGTTCCGCAGGGCTTTTGAAGAGGGCCTTCTCCTGGATGGCGGAGTGTTACAGGTTGGGCTTCGCGGTCAAGTCTATGGCGAGGACGATTTCGATTTTGCGCGCGCCCACAAAGTAAAAATGGTCACCGCCGAGGAGTTTCACAAAAAGGGCTTGACGAGCGTCCAGCGCCATTTGCGCACCTTCCGCCGCAAGCTCGTCTACGTCACTCTGGACATTGACGCCGTCGATCCCGCCTACGCTCCCGGCACAGGCACTCCCCAAGTCGGCGGCCTCACCAGTATTCAAATCCTCGAACTGGTTCGCGCGTTGCGCGGTTTGGAAATCATCGGCTGCGACCTCGTCGAAGTCTCTCCCCCCTACGACACGGGCGAAATCACTTCTCTCCTCGCCGCCAATCTCCTTTACGAATTGCTCTGCGTTCTCTAGATGCCTGCCCTCGCTCGCAAACTTCGCCTGCACGATTATTTCGCCCTCGCTTTCGGCACCATGATCGGCACCGGCTGGCTTGTCCTGATGGACGATTGGCTCGGCCGCGGAGGACCTGCGGGCGCGGCCCTCGGTTTCGCCATCGGTGGATTCATCTTGCTACCCGTCGGCTATGTCTACGGCCAATGGGTCAAGCGCCTCCCCGACGCTGCCGGCGAAGCCGCCTACACCGCGCAAGTCTTCCCGCCCATCGTCAGCTATTTTACCGGCTGGATGATGCTCCTCGCCTACTTCATAGTTTGCCCCTGGGAAGCCGTCGCCCTCGGAAAAATCGCCGCCTACATTTTCCCGTCGCTCGATTCTTTCGAGCTGTACAAAATCGCAGGCCAGTCGGTGTTCCTCCCGAGGCTGATTCTGGGAGTTGCGCTCACTTTGCTGCTCGCCACCATCAACTACCGCGGCATCCGACTTAGCGCCAACTTCCAGAAGACCATGTCCTCCATGGTTCTCCTCATTTTCGTCGCCCTCGTCGGCATCAGTGCAGTCCGCGGCGCTCCCGCAAATTTCCATCCTGCCTTTCACGCCGCTCCATTCCTCTCCATCCTTCTCACTCTCCAAATCGTTCCATACTTCCTGACCGGGTTCGAGTCCGCCCCCAAATACGCGGAAGAAGCCAACCCCAAGTTCCGCCAAACCAGCTACATGCAAGCCATCGGCCTAGCCCTCGGCGTCGGCGCTCTTTTCTATGCTCTCTCGATCGCCGCGGTCGCCTACATTGCGCCCTGGCAATCCCTTCTCGGCAAACGCTTCGCCACTGCCATCGCCTTCGAACACGGCCTCGGCAAACATTGGCCCGTTCAACTCATCCTCGTCATGGCCCTCTTCGGCCTTTTCCAATGTTTCAACGGCAATTTCGCCGCCTCCACGCGCCTCCTCTTCGCCTTCGCCCGCCGCGGCACAGTAGCTCCCCGCTTCGCCACCATCCACGCAAAATTCTCCACGCCGTCCGTCTCCATCATCGGCATCACGGCAGGAACTTTGGTCGGCCTACTTCTCGGCGATGCCATTCTCGTCCCCGTCACCGAAGTCGGCTCCATGGCCTCCGCCCTGGGCTGGCTAGCCGCCTGTCTCTCTTTCTGGCTAGTCGACCGTCGCTCCGGATTTGCGTCTCCTGAAGTTGAGGTCGCCGCCGGCCGCTCCACACATGATCAATCTGAACCCGCCGCCGCAAGCCGCCGCGTACCTAGAATCGCCACCCGCGCCATCACCACCCTCGGCATCTGCGTCTCCGCGCTCTTCGTCCTAATGAAACTCCTCCCCGCCTTCCCCGGCCACTTCACTCACACCGAATGGATCGCCCTCTTCGTCTGGCTCCTCCTCGGCGCCCTCCTCCACCGCCGCCGCGTTTTCTGACAGGTTCTTCCCCGTATTGCGTCTTTGCAGTCCCCCGCGCGTTCTCCGGGCAATCGCTTCCTCATCGCGCGCCCTTTGCACGATGAAGCTGCCCCACCAGCTGTCTATTGGATTGTATTGTCGGACTTGGTTGCAGGTCGCGGTTCTATTGTATAGTGAGTCTCTCGGTCATCACCGATTGCAAAGCTTCGCACAAAACCGCACTCGCGCCACATCGGAGTGGCTTGAATCAAGAATCCATCAATGGGTCCACTCGAATTGCTTCGTGATGTTGTGTAATCGATCTTATAGAGGTTGTGTGTCGATTCCGTGTCTTCACCCTTGGAAATCGTCGGCAAACCTGCCGGAAAGCCCTCCGTGGCATGATCGTTCCGATAAGCATCCACTGCCTGCGCCAGCCTGCGGAGGTGGCCCACCGCTCGAGCTTCTCCAGCGGCCGTTGGAAACCTGTCCACGTTTGGGGCGGCAAGGAAAGCGAACACTGTGACTCCAACTAGAATCGAACGGCCGCGATTGCCGAAGAGCACGAATAGCCAAAGCCAGAACAATATCAATCCAGAAATTGTCCACATCCACCCGGCCCCATTGACAATCAGAAAGCACCGGTTGTTTGCCTCTATGGCAAACGCGATGAACGTAGTGAGAACAGTGCTCCAGAGACCTGCCCAAAGCACTGACTTCAACGATTGGAGCGATTTGTTGGCGGCTTCGCCCACGTTTAGAGTTTACACTCTCTGGCGTGTGGCGTGGACGTGAGTGCCGGTTGCCTCGGCCTTAGGGCCAAGGGTTTTGAGTTTCTTTGTCCCAGATTTTTTGATTTGTTCCGGATTGTCGATGCGGTATAATATTTCCGTTCAGTAGTCCGCCTCGCCACCCGCGAGGCGTTTCTGTTTTTCGGCCATGTAAGGTCATCCTTTCGAGGATGACCGCCATCGCAACCCCAGCAAAATCAATAGATACAGACACCCCCGCAACCAAAGGATTCTAAGGCTCTTAGCAAATCCGTAAGCCCTTTATCAGCAACACTTACAAAAAAAGGAGGGTGCCGCGCCCGCCAGTCCGGGCACCAGTCACAAGTCTCCAGTCACATCCGGCGATACTTAGCCCAAGCGCGCCCAAGTCCGCCCGCATCGCACTCGCGCCCACAGTGTCATGTATACTCTGCGATGCGCTCGGGGCACTCTCATCCATGATCCCTTTCCTCCATCTCGGACCACTGGCTATACCAACGTTCGGCCTGATGGTCGCCACCGGCATGCTCGCCGCGGCCTATGTCTTGCAAGCCGATTTCAATCGCCGCAGATCGCAACTCCTGAGCATTTCCGCCCGAGAGGAAAAAGACGAAGGATTTCTGATTATTGGAATCGCGGGACTCACCGGTTTGATTGGCGCAAGGCTCTATCACGTTCTCGAGACGCCTCATGAGTTCTTCGCGGATCCATGGCCGCAGCTCTTCAGCCGCTACGGATTTGCCTGGTTTGGCGGATTCATTGGTGGATTTATCGCGTTGGTGATTCTCGCCCGCTGGTCGAAGATTCCCCTTCTCGAGTTTCTGGACATCTGCTCGCCTGCGGCATGTGTCGGCTACGCTATCGGCCGCATAGGCTGCCTGCTTTCTGGCGACGGTGACTACGGCATTCCGACTTCGCTTCCCTGGGGCATGAGTTTTCCAAACGGGCTCGTTCCGACCACGCAGCGCGTGCATCCTACTCCGCTCTACGAATTTTTCATCTGGCTGGCCATCGCCGCGTTTCTCTGGCACATGGGCACGAAGTCTTTGCGCGGTCCCAAAGCCAAGGGCGAAATCTTCTGCAACTATCTGATTCTCACGGGAATCGCGCGCTTTCTCATTGAATTTATTCGCATCAATCCGCGTTCGTTTTTCGGCATGTCGAATGCCCAGGCGGCCAGCCTTGTTTCTATCCTCCTTGGCGCGGTGTTACTTTGGCGTATTAAGAGCCAATTCCACGGCCAGAAAAAAGAGCACCGCATCGTAGAGCACATTGCTTCGAGTGGCGACGTCCTCCAGCCGGAATATCACCGCCCCACGCCGGAATGCCCGCACCCCGAGCGCTGGCACATGTACGATTCAATGAGCGCCGAAGTCGAAGTCCTCGATTTTCTGAAAGCGATCGTCACCACGATAAAGCCGGAACTCATCGTGGAGACCGGCACTTTTTCTGGCCTCAGCACGCTCCGCATCGCCGAAGGCCTGCAAGCCAACGGCTTCGGCCGCGTTATCACGTGCGAATACGACACCAAAGTTTTCAAAGCAGCGCAGCAGCGCTTCGCTTCTTCCGGCCTCGGCCAGTGGATCGACGCGCGCAACGAATCCAGCTTGGACATGAAAGTCGAAGGCCGCATCGATCTGCTTTTCTGCGATAGCGATGCTCCGCTACGCGAGCAGGAAGTGCGCAAATTCCTTCCGCAGATGAATCCGCACGGTCTCATCCTTATGCATGATGCAAGCTCGTTGATGAAAACGGTCCGCGAAGGCGCGCTCAAGCTGGAAGCGGAAGGCTTAATCTCTGTGGTTCTTTTGCCGACGCCCAGAGGTTTGGTAGTAGCGCAAAAACGCGAAGGCCGAACTTAAATGTGGAGTGCGGCAGCCCCGCTGCCGCTTTTCCCTCCGACTCGCACAACTCTATCTTTGTCGAGGCTCAATAGTGCCGAAGCGATCGGTAATGCCTTGGGAAGAAAGGAGTGAAACTCAGAGCATTTGCCGCAAAACGTACTGCAAGATGCCGCCGTGATGGTAGTAGGAGACTTCCTCCGGCGTATCGACGCGAGCAACAACACGGAATGTCTTCGCCGAGCCATCGCCGGACTGGGCGCGCACGCTGATCGCTTTCTTCGGCGTGAGCGACGCGACGCCTTCGATCTCGAAGACTTCTTGTCCCGTCAATCCGAGAGTCTCGCGATTTTCGCCAGCCTTGAATTCCAGTGGTAGCACGCCCATGCCGACCAAATTGCTGCGATGAATGCGCTCGTAACTCTCCGCGATCACGGCACGCACGCCAAGCAATCGCGTCCCTTTGGCTGCCCAGTCGCGGGATGACCCCGAGCCGTACTCTTTGCCCGCAAGTACGACGAGTGGCACTGCCGCTTCGCGATATTTCACCGCGGCATCGTAAATCGTCATCTTTTCGTTGCCCGGCAGAAAGAGCGTCCAGCAACCTTCCGTTCCAGGAGCGAGTTGATTGCGCAATCGTATATTCGCGAAACGTGCCGCGCATCATCACTTCATGATTGCCGCGCCGAGCGCCATACGAGTTGAACTCGTGCGGCTTCACGCCATTCGCGATCAAATATTTCCCCGCAGGAGAATCAACGGGGATCGATCCTGCTGGCGAAATATGATCCGTCGTCACGCTGTCGCCAAGAATCGCGAGCACGCGCGCGCCATGAATATCGGCGAGCGCCGGGGGCGTCTTTGGCATATTCTCGAAAAACGGGGGCTGCTTGATATATGTGGACTTTGGATCCCACTTGTACAAGTCGCCCTCGGGAACTGGCATGGACTTCCAATGGGCGTCGCCTTCAAAAACATTAGCGTATTCTTTGCTGTACATTTCGCTCGTCACCGAATCGCGCACGGCCGATTCAATTTCCTGTGGCGTGGGCCAAATGTCCCGCAGATAAACTGGTTTCCCCGCGGAGTCCGAGCCCAGAGATTCCGTGGTCAAATCCATATCCATACGACCGGCAAGAGCATACGCCACGACCAACGGCGGCGAAGCCAAATAGTTCGCCCGCACGAGAGGATGAATGCGCCCCTCAAAATTGCGATTCCCGCTGAGCACCGCAACGGCTATTAGGTTGTTGTCCTTGATCGCCGCGCCAATCGCTTCGGGCAAAGGCCCGCTGTTGCCGATGCACGTCGTGCATCCATATCCCACCAGATGAAAGTTCAGTTTTTCGAGAAACGGCGTCAGCCCTGACGCATCGAGATAATCCGTCACAACTTTCGAACCCGGCGCAAGACTTGTCTTAACCCACGGCTTCACATGCAAGCCGCGTTCGACTGCTTTCTTTGCGAGCAACCCCGCTCCCAGCATGAGCGACGGATTTGAAGTGTTCGTGCAACTGGTGATCGCGGCAATCACTACTGCGCCGCTCGAAAGTTCAAACGAGTCGCCGTTATTCCGCACGGCAATGCACTTCTCCGGCGTTCCTTCCACAACTTTCGTGAAAGAACTCTTTGCGTTGCGCAACGACACGCGATCCTGCGGCCGCTTCGGCCCCGCTACCGTAGGCTCCACGCTCGCGAGATCCAGCTCCAGCTTGTCGCTGAAGACCGGATCCGCCATGTCATCGGTCCGGAATAACATCTGTTCCTTGCAATAGGCCTCGACAAGCGCAATCTGTTCGGCGCTGCGCGCCGTAAACTGCAAATACGCGAGTGTTTCCTCGTCGACCGGGAAAAATCCCATCGTCGCGCCATATTCAGGCGCCATGTTCGCAATCGTCGCGCGGTCCGGCACGCTCAAACTGGAAAGCCCCGTCCCGCAAAACTCCACGAATTTGCCCACGACCCCTTTCTTGCGCAGCATTTCCGTTACTGTCAGAACCAGGTCCGTCGCCGTGGCTCCTTCGCGAAGTTTCCCGTGCAAGCGGAACCCGACTACATCAGGAATCAGCATCGAAGACGGCTGGCCAAGCATCGCCGCTTCTGCCTCGATGCCTCCCACGCCCCAGCCAAACACACCGAGCGCATTCACCATGGTCGTGTGCGAATCCGTGCCGACAACGGAATCTGGATACGCTTCCACTCTGCGCCCCGATGGCATCGCGCACACCACGCGCGCGAGATATTCAAGATTCACTTGATGACAGATTCCGGTGTCGGGCGGCACCACCTTGAAATTCTGAAACGCGGTCGCCCCCCATCGTAAAAACGCGTAGCGTTCGATGTTGCGCTGAAATTCCAGTTCGGCGTTCAAGCCGAACGCGTTCGCGCTGCCAAAGCTGTCGACTTGCACGGAATGGTCGATGACCAACTCGGCGGGGAAAAGGGGATTGATGAGCCTCGGATTGCCGCCCATGCGTTTGATGGCTTCGCGCATGGTGGCGAGATCGACCACGGCGGGCACGCCGGTGAAATCCTGCAACAAAACTCGGGCCGGCATGAACGCGATCTCTTTCTCCGCGGCCCCCGGAGTCCAATTCGCCAACGCGCGAATATCTTCGGGATGAACAAAGCGCCCGTCCTCGCAGCGCAAAAGATTTTCGAGAAGGATGCGCAGAGAAAACGGCAGCTTCGCCAAATTGCACGAGATCTTTTTTTCCAGAAACTCAAGCCGGTGGATATCGAACGTTTGCGCGCCTACGTTCAGCTTGTCGCGCGTTCCGAAGGAATTCCCTGCGGCGATGGCCATTCTCTCGGTCCTTTCCGTCAACTCAGCAGCCTTCTATGATAACCGAAAACGATTCCGAGCGGCGGCCGGCCAGCTATACTGTTAAGCGCGTGAACATCGTTCTGATTTCGACCTACGAACTGGGCCGTCAGCCCTTTGGCCTCGCGTCCCCGGCGGCCTGGCTGCGCAAGCGCGGCCATGAAGTCGTCTGCCTCGATCTTTCCCGGCAGTCCTTGGATGAATCCGTCATTCGCGCCGCCGGATTGATCGCCATCTACTTGCCCATGCACACGGCCACTCGTCTTGCCGCAAAATTAATTCCAAGTTTGCGCGAGCTAAATCCGCGCGCTCACCTCTGCTGCTATGGCCTGTATGCGCCGATGAACGCGGGCTATCTGCGAACGCTCGGCGCGGCGACTATCCTTGGCGGTGAATTCGAGCTAGGTCTCTCGCAACTCGCTGAACGCTTGCAAATCGATGAGCGCGGCGAACCAAAACAGGCTTCGCAGCTCGAGCCTCTCATCTCTCTCGATCGCCTTGCTTTTGAAGTTCCCGACCGTTCCAGGATGCCGCCCATCGACAAATACGCTCACCTTGTCCTTCCCGGCGGCGGATTCCGCCTTGTCGGCTCAACGGAAGCCAGCCGCGGCTGCAAACATCTTTGCCGCCATTGTCCGATCGTTCCGGTTTATAAGGGCGTTTTTCGAATCGTTAGCCGCGACGTCGTAATGGCAGACATTCGCCAGCAAGTTGCCGCGGGCGCGCAGCACATTTCCTTCGGTGATCCGGATTTTTTCAATGGCATTCGCCACGCAATGGATCTTGTCGAGGAATTTCACCGCGAGTTCCCCAACCTAACTTACGACGTCACCATAAAAATCGAGCACCTGCGAAAATACGAAGCGCACTTGCCCAAGCTCAAGGACACAGGTTGTCTCTTCGTCATCAGCGCCGTCGAATATCTCGATGATGTCGTGCTCCGTGCTCTCGAGAAGTGCCACACGCGCGAGGATTTCCTGCATGTCGTCCGCGTGTTCCGCGCTCTCGGAATGATTCTCCACCCGACCTTCGTGCCCTTCACGCAATGGACGACGATGGAAAGTTATCTCGATCTCCTGCACGTGATCCATGCGGAGTCCCTGATCGAAAATGTCGCGCCCATCCAGCTTGGCATTCGCCTTCTTATCCCCGAAGGTTCGCGTATTTTGGAATTAGAAGAAGTCCAGCGCAACGTCGGACCGTTTGACCCGCAATCTCTCTTTTATCCCTGGAAGCATGACGATCCTCGAGTCGATGCGCTGAGCGAAACGGTGCAAGCCATCGCCGCGGAAGGCGACCGCAGAAAAGAATCTCGCTCAATGGTTTTCGAACGCATCTGGAAAGCAGCGCACTCCGCTGCAGAACTCGATGCTCCAATTATTCGACCATCGCAAATACCTTCGGAGGCCATCCCTTTTCTCAGCGAGCCGTGGTACTGCTGCGCCGAGCCAACGCGAGAACAATTCGTTTCGATCGGCCAGGTCTCGAAGAAAATGGAAGAGCCGATACCGGCGACCGGCAGTTACGTCTAGGCGCGATGCCGGCGAATTTTTTTTCTATAAAAACAAATGCCGCGACTCCTCCTCTTCACCGCCAAACTCGGCTACCAAACGCGCAGCTTCGACGAAGCCGCTCGCAAGCTGGGTGCCGATCTTGTGTTTGTAACGGACCGCTGCCATCAACTCGATGATCCCTGGGGAGATCGCGCGATTCCCGTTCATTTTGAATCGCCGGATGCGGCTGCCTACGCGGTTCTAGAAGCGGTGCGCGGTCAACGTCAAAACATCGATGGAATTCTCGCGCTCGGCGACCGTCCCGCGGTTGCAGCGGCCTACGTTGCGCGCGGCCTCGGTATTCTGTACAACCATCCCGCCGCAGTCGAAGCCTGCCGCAGCAAATTGCGCATGCGAGAAGTTTTTCGAGAAGCGGGCCTCCGCGTACCCTGGTTCCGTCCTCTCTCGCTCAATCCCGCGCCTGAGCCAGCTCTGCTCGGTATTACGTATCCTTGCGTCGCAAAGCCACTCTCACTCTCGGCCAGTCAAGGCGTAGTGCGTGCAAATTCCCGAGAAGAATTTATTTCCGCCGCCACACGAATCCGCCGCTTGCTGGAATCGGCCGAAATCCGCGCCACGCGCGAACCAAACCTCGATCAAATGCTCGTCGAAGGATATATGCCGGGCAGGGAAGTGGCTGTCGAAGGTTTGTTAACTGACGGCCGGCTTCGCATTCTTGCTATTTTTGACAAACCGGATCCTTTGGAAGGTCCTTATTTCGAAGAGACCATCTACGTTACGCCTTCACGCCTCGCCGAATCGCAGCAGCGCGAAATCGAACGCTCTGCCGCGGACGCAGTCCGCACGCTCGGCCTATCGCAGGGTCCCATTCACGCGGAGTTTCGCATAAACGACGACGGCGTCTGGCCACTCGAAGTTGCGCCGCGACCCATTGGCGGCCTCTGCGCGCGGGCCCTTCGATTCGCGCCAGATGCCGCAAGCCAAACCATCGGCCTGGAAGAATTGCTCTTGCGCCACGCGCTCGGTCTGCCCGGCAACGATTGGCCTCGCGAGCAAGATGCGTCCGGGGTGATGATGATTCCTGTTCCCAAAAGCGGAGTTCTCGAAAAAATCCAAGGCGAGGACGCCGCGCGCAGCGTCTCTGGAATCACCGCGCTCGAGATCACCGCGCGCCTTCACGACTACATCGCGGCCTGGCCAGAAGGAGCAAGCTATTTAGGCTTTTTATTTGCGTCAGGAAATAGCGCGGAGGAAGTGGAAGGAGCGATCCGCACAGCTCATGCCAAGTTGCAATTTGAACTGACGCCGCGCCTGCCGGTGGAACACCCCGCGACGGGGCGCCTGCCATCCGTAGCTGATTAACCGGGATTTGGGCGAGTGGCGCTGCGGGCGAGGCAACCCCGCCCCTACAGGGCTAACCTTTAGCCTTCGGCGCGACGTAGCCTTCGGGAAGTTTTGCGCCTTCGCCGAAGAAGAATTGTTCCAACTGCTCGCCCATGATGCGCTGCGAATTCGGATCAATCGGATTGAGGCGGTACTCGTTCATGATCATCTTGGAGTGCTCAATCCATAGCTTCCACGCCTCTTTCGACACGTTTTCGAAAACTCGCTTTCCCAGCTCGCCGCTCCACGGCACGCGGTCCAATCCCGGCAACTCCTTGCCGAATTTGACGCACATCACCATGCGTGTTCCCGGCTTGGCCGGTTCGCTGAGGGCCGGAACGGGATCGCAAGACTCATTCGCCATTCGATTCACCTCGTGCAGATTGCCAATTCTCAACATACTGCAAGTTCGCGGAATTGCCTAGTCCGGGCGGCCTTCGGGAAGCATTCGCGCGCGCTTTATTGTCCGTTCACACATTTGAGGTCATAAAGGTCGTTTGCGGAGAGTTCGAAGCAGTGTGACAATATAATTATGCGAAAACCAATCACTTTAGCGGCAACAGCGGTTGCGGCCGGGATCATGATTCTTGGCTTTGCTCAGGCACAGCAGACTCCTCCGGCGGCGGCTCCGCAAACTCCTCCGGCGGGCGGTTCACAAACTGGGCCAAAAACGGCTTCCAAATCCACCCCGGCGAAGACTGGTTCCACAGTGGCAAAGAAACCCGTGGTGCTGACGCTCAATACGCAAAAAGATAAAGCCAGCTACGCCATCGGTTTGAATATAGGCAAGAGCATGCACAAGGACTCTCTCGACATTGACCCGTCCATTCTCCTGCGAGGATTGAAGGATGGATTGTCCGGCGCCAAGCCGCTGATGACGGACGACGAAGCACGAGCCGCGATGGTTCAGCTTCAGGCTGACATGCGCAAGCAACAGGAAGACAAGATGCAGGCGTTTCTGGCCGACAACAAAACAAAGGATGGCGTTGTGACCCTTCCGAGCGGCCTGCAATACAAGATCCTAAAGGAAGGGACAGGCCCCAAGCCGACAGCCGCGGACACCGTCGTCTGCAACTACAAAGGCACACTAATTGACAACACGGAATTCGACAGCTCCTACAAGCGGGGCCAGCCGGCGACTTTTCCGGTGAGCAACGTTATCAACGGTTGGAAAGAGGCGCTTCAGCTCATGCCCGTGGGTTCGAAGTGGCAGCTTGTCATACCAGGGGAACTTGGCTACGGCGCTCGCGGCGGCCCGCCAGGGAGCGGTATCGGTCCCAACGCGACGCTCGTATTCGAAGTCGAGCTGATGTCCATCCAGCCCAAGGCTGAAGTCCAGGCACCGAAGCCAACTCCGAGTCCCAATCCGAATCCAAATCAGCAATAGGCATTACTGAGTAATTGGACTCCACGCCGGCGGAATACCTCGCTGGCGAGAAGACCATTGCTGGAGTTTCAGCAGGGAAACCCGACCTTTGCCGGGCGCCGTCCGCCAGTGTTGAACCGATTGAAATACGCCCTTCGCGTGTTTTCTTGGCCTGAAACGTTTATCATGGATACCCTTGTGGCACGGCCGGAGGTGCCGCGCATTTGGCCGAAATCACGACTCTTTTCTGGGACATCGGCGGAGTCATTCTTACCAACGGCTGGGACCGTGGCTCGCGCCGCGAAGCGGCCACTGTTTTCCACTTCGACTACGAAGAATTTCAAGACCGCCATGATCTTTCTTTTCCCGCGTTTGATTCCGGCCTCATCACGCTGAATGAATACCTGGACCGCACGCTCTTTTACCGTGCGCGCGCGTTTACGCGCGAAGAATTCACCGCTTTCATGTTCGCGCAGTCCAAAGAATATCCGGAAACCCGCGCGGTTCTCGCCGACGCCGCCCGCACCGGGAAGTATTTTATCGGGTCCATCAACAACGAGCCCTTCGAGCTGAACCAGTACCGCATCGAAGCCTTCCACTTGCGCCGTGATTTTCTTGTCTTTTTCAGTTCTTGCTATGTGCGCTCGCGCAAGCCGGAAGAAACCATCTTCCGCGTCGCTCTCGAGGTCACGCAACGTCCTCCGGAGCAATGTGTTTTCATCGACGACCGGCCGCTCAATCTCGAGAGCCCCCGCCGTCTGGGGTTTAACGTGATCCACCATCAAAACGCGGAGCAATTGCGTTCCGAGCTGCGAAAGCAAGGCGTTGAGGTATAGTTTCGTGCGCCCATTTTCGAGCGCGGAAGGCACGCAAGCGAGTTGAGGGAACCGATGGCAGAGGATACCAACCGATCTGGAAGTCTTTACGGCGGCACGGCAGAACCCTGTGCCGTGGTTTTGTTTGGTGCGTCCGGCGATTTGGCCAAGCGCAAAGTCATCCCGGCGATGTTCGACCTCGCCACTCACAATTCGCTCGGCTCCCGGTACGTCATTGTGGGTTTCGCCCGCACTCCCTTGAGCGACGAAGCTTTTCGCGCGACCACGGGCGAAGCCGCAAAGACGATGTCCGAGCTGGACCACATCGACCCGAAGCAGTGGGACGAGTTCGCCTCCTGCCTGTACTACTGCTCCGGCGATTACTCCGACCCGCAAGCTTACGAGCATCTTGTCAAGCGGCTCGCGGAACTTGAAGCCGAGAAAAAGCTGGGCGGCAACCGCCTTTTTTATCTTTCCACTCCGCCAGAGGTCTATCCTCACATCGTCGAACAACTTGGCCGCGCAGGCCTTTCGCGACCCACGTCGCCAAACTCCTGGGTGCGCATCATTATTGAGAAGCCCTTTGGCCGCGATCTTGCCACCGCGAAGGAACTCAACAAGATCGTGCTAAATGTTTTTGAAGAACAGCAGGTCTACCGCATCGATCACTATCTCGGGAAAGACACCGTCCAGAATTTGCTGGTGCTTCGCTTCGGCAACGGTATTTTCGAGCCGCTCTGGAATCGCAACTACGTTGACAATGTGCAAATCACCGCAGCGGAAACGCTCGGTGTCGAGCGCCGCGGCGGCTTTTACGAAACCGCGGGCGCGCTCCGCGACATGATCCAAAGCCACGTCCTGCAGCTCACTTCGCTTGTCGCTGTCGAGCCGCCCGCTTCCTTCGACGCCAACTCCGTCCGAAACGAAAAGCTTAAGGTGCTGCAGTCCATCCGTCCGTTTAATCTCGAGATGGTTGCGCAATCTGTTGTGCGTGGGCAATACGCGCCCGGCGTGATCGATGGCAAGCGCGTCGCGGGCTATCGCGAGGAGCCGGGAGTCAGCCCAACGTCACGCACCGAGACGTTCGTCGCCGCGCGCTTGCTGATCGACAATTGGCGCTGGGCCGGCGTCCCTTTTTACTTGCGCACCGGCAAGCGCCTCGCCAAGCGCAGCACAGAAATCATGATTCAATTCCGCTGCGCCCCGCACATCGTTTTTCGCGAACGCGAAATCGAGCCGAACCGCCTCATTCTAAATATCCAGCCAGAAGAGGGAATCGCCGTCTCCTTCGGCGCAAAACGGCCCGGAACGGACATGCGCATCGGCAACGTCACGATGAACTTCAGCTACAAAGAAGGATTTGGCGACGTGTCGCGAAGCGCGTACGCCACGCTCGTCAACGATTGCCTGCGAGGTGATGCCACGCTTTTCGATCGCGGCGACAACGTCGAGGCCGCTTGGGCGCTTGTCGATCCCATTCTGGACGTCTGGAGCGCGGCGAGAACGGGCAAAGTGCCGGAGTACGCCGCCGGAAGCTGGGGCCCGCGCGAATCGGATCTCTTGCTCGAGCGTGACGACAGGCTGTGGTTCAATCCATGATTTTCGGTCC
Source organism: uncultured Acidobacteriota bacterium (assembly GCA_963729455.1). Classification (GTDB taxonomy): domain Bacteria; phylum Acidobacteriota; class Terriglobia; order Acidiferrales; family UBA7541; genus Acidiferrum. The sequence goes on along the minus strand of CAVSNX010000007.1, from coordinate 792,417 downwards.
TGGCAGCGATAGCGAACGGAAGCATGACAGGGGGATTAGGTGATTCTTGCGGGCGATGTTGGCGGCACGAAATGCAATCTTGCGCTCTTCGCAGAAAAAGACGGAAAGCTTACATTCGTCTACAAGCAGCGTTTTGCGAGCAAAGACTTCGCGCAATTTGAACTGATCGTTCGTGAGTTCTCCTTGCAGGCAGCACCCTACCTCGGAAGAGATACTGTCCGCGCGGCGGGCTTTGGAGTCGCCGGCCCAGTCATGAATAATCGCGTGCGAGCCACGAATCTTCCATGGACGGTCGACGCCGCAACTTTGGCCAGCGAACTAAAACTTTCGGACGTCGTGCTGATGAACGATCTTGGCGCTACTGGTCACAGCATCGAATATCTCGCACCTGAGGAATACTGCGTCCTCAATCCCGGCAAGCCCGAACCCGGCGGAACGCGCGCGCTTCTCGCTGCCGGCACCGGCCTTGGACAGTCCATCCTTGTTTGGGACGGCGCCCGCTACCGCGTGGTCCCTTCCGAGGGCGGCCATTCCGATTTCGCGCCGCACACCGAACAGCAGATCGAACTTCTCCGCTTCATGCGCCGGCGCTATCCGCAAGTCAGCTGGGAGCTGATCCTCTCCGGCCGCGGTTTCCGAACCATTCACGAATTCCTCAATCCCAGCGTGATTCACCACTCCTTTGAAGACCCTGGCATGGATCCCGCTCCGGAAATCACAAGGCTGGGTTTATCCAAAGAGTGCCCCGTCTGCGCCAATACTCTCGATCTGTGGACCGCAATTTATGGTTCTGAGGCCGGCAATCTCGCTCTCAAGGTTCTCGCGCTCGGCGGCGTCTACGTTGCCGGCGGCATCGCCGTCAAAATTATCGAAAAAATCAAGGACGGCGACTTCTTTGCAGCTTTCCGCGACAAATGGAAATTCGAAGGTCTGTTAAGCAACATCCCCGTCTCTGTCGTGCTCAACGAATCCGCACCGCTTCTCGGGGCAGCATACGAAGCCCTTGCCTCGCTCCCGCATCGTTAGGTTTCCATCAGGGGTAAAGGGAGGGGCAAGTCCTCCCTAAAGGGAATTCTTCGCCACACCGCAGCGGATGCCGAACGTGGCGCCAGCAGCGAGAACTCCGCCTGTCTCTCGCCAGGAAACTCCAAATCGCTCCCTTCTTCTGCACCTCAAAAATGCTTGTTAATCTGCATCGATGCCGCTACTTGGCGACGACTTCCCGGAGATGAAGCCTGTCTTTCGCCCGTTTGGCATCGGCTGGCTTGTGTTCTACTTTCTTTTCTTTCTCTACGCCGCCGCGAACACGACCGGCTTTCTGATCATCGACTACGCGAACTTGATGATTCATGAAGGCGGCCACTTTTTCTTCAGTTGGTTCGGCGATACCATCCATATACTCGGAGGCACGCTCGGAGAACTAATCGTACCGTTGCTCTGCTTCGCGTATTTCTGGTGGAAGCGCGAAACCACGGCCATCGCGTTCTGCAGTTTTTGGTTCTTCGAGAATTTTCTCTACATCGGCACCTACATGTCCGATGCCCGCGTTTCTGCCTTGCCGCTCGTCGGCGGCGAGGACAGCGATTGGACGCTTCTCTTTACGCAATGGGATATTCTCATCCACGATCAACAAATCGGCCATACGATGCGGGCGCTGGGCTGGGTTGGCATGATCGCGACCGTGGCATGGCTGGCTTACCGCGTCCACAGGGACGCGAAGGAAAAGCGACGCGTGCCGTTCGAGCAGTGATTGCAAACGACCACATGGGGCGCCAACACAAGGACGGCTGGGCGTGGGTGCTCTCCGCGCTCGCTGAAAGCCTCGCCTCACGGCGGTCGGTTTCCTCATAAGATTAGGCTGGCCCTGAACTGCGATCGTTCGGCCCCTCGCAACCTTATAGTTCTTTGGTAGACTACCAAGACGCAAAGATTCGCGACAATTGGCGTCGTGCGTCACTTCCATTTAAAGAAGGCGCCAAGGAGCAAGTCATGAGCAGTGCCGTCACAACGCAGGTCACCGAGCTGCAAAACTACATCAATGGCGCGTGGCGCCGTCCTTCATCGGCGGAATTTTTTGAGGTTACCAATCCCGCCACCGCGGAACTCCTAGCGCGCACGCCGATGTCTTCGCCTGCCGATGTGGATGCCGCGGTTCAGGCTGCCGCGGATGCGTTTCCTGCGTGGCGGCGCACTCCTCCTGGCGAGCGGGTGCAATATCTTTTCAAGCTGAAGAATCTTCTCGAAGAGCATCTTGATGAACTTTCCCGGCTGATCACTCTGGAAAATGGCAAGACTTTCGCCGAAGCCAAAGCTGAACTGCGCCGCGGCATCGAAAATGTCGAAGTCGCCTGCGGCATTCCGATGATGATGCAGGGGTATAACCTCGAAGACGTGACGCCCGGCGTCGATGAAATGCAAATCCGGCAGCCGCTCGGTGTCGTGGCCGCCATCGTTCCGTTTAATTTTCCGGCGATGATTTCTTACTGGTTCCTGCCCTATGCCATCGCCTGCGGCAATACGTTTGTGCTGAAACCTTCCGAGCGCGTGCCGCTCAGCATGATCCGCGCTTTCGAACTTCTCGAAAAAACCGGGCTGCCCAAAGGGGTCGTCAATCTCGTCAACGGGGGCAAGGATGTCGTCAACGCGCTCTGCGATCATCCGCAGGTCCGCGCGATTAGTTTCGTCGGTTCCACTCCCGTCGCCAAACACGTCTACGCGCGCTCAGCCGCAAGCGGCAAGCGAATGCAATGCCAGGGCGGCGCGAAAAATCACGTCATCGTTCTTCCCGATGCGGATATGGAACTAGCCACGCAAATTATCAGCGACAGCGCCTTCGGCTGCGCCGGTCAACGCTGCCTGGCCGTTTCGGTAGCCGTCACGATCGGCGATGCACAGAAAACATTTCGCGATTCGATCGCCCACTCGGCCTCTACTCTCAAAGTGGGCAACGGGCTCGAACCAGGCGTCCAGATGGGCCCGGTCATTTCCGGCGATAGCAAGAAGCGGATCGAGTCGCTCATCTCCGCCGGTGTGGGCGAAGGCGCAAAAGCCATCCTCGACGGCCGCCACACTAGAATCCCCAATCATGAGTCCGGGAGTTTCCTCACCCCCACCGTTCTCGATGGCCTCCCACCGACAAGCCAACTCGCCAACACGGAAATTTTCGGTCCCGTTCTGAGTCTCATCCATGCCAATTCCATGGACGAAGCCATGGACTTTCTCCGCCGCAGCCCCTATGGCAATCAAGCCTCTCTCTTTACGACCAGCGGCTCCGCTGCCCGCCGCTTCCGCTACGAGGCGCCCGCAGGAAACATCGGCATCAACATCGGTGTCGCCGCGCCCATGGCTTATTTCCCCTTTAGCGGCTGGAAAGAGAGTTTCTTCGGCATCCTCCACGGCCAAGGGCGCGACGCCGTCGAGTTCTACACCGAATCCAAAATCGTGGTCGAGCGCTGGTCCCGCCAGGAAACTCGCAAATTTTGATACAATTCTCTCCAGTTCACCTTAAACGCGAACCCGCATCATCTTCGACCTCTGGCCTTCTTGTGGTGGAAAGGATTCACTCATGACTCGAGCCCGTTTCCTGTTCCGCCTCAGCTTGCTCCTGGGGCTTGCTCTTTTCTTATCACTCGCCCTTTTTGCACAAGCCCCGGCCCCCGTCTCGGCGGAAACGAATGACGCCAAAATCGATGGGATTACGAAAGAAACCCAGAAACAAATCGGCGGCAAAAATTTGGCCGGACTCGTCTGGTGGGTGCCCGCTGAGTTTTGGGAAGAGTCCGCGATTCAACAGGGCTCCTCTGCGCAACAAGCGCGCGAGATGTTCGGCTCTTTGCGGGATTACACGATGGTCATCGTCCTCGCCGGCAAGATCGGAATTGGCAACATCAATTGGTATTCGGAAAGCGAGATCCGCGCCAACACCACTTTACGTGATGCGGACGGGCAGATTTACAAGCCACTGTCTGATATTTCTTCGGACGCGGCAGGCGTCATGTCGATCATCAAGCCGGTGATGGCCAACATCCTCGGCCCGGCGGGACAAAACCTTCAAATCTTGTTTTTCCCCTCCAAGACCCGGAGTGGAATGCTCATTGCTGATCCGATCCGCGAGGGCCGATTTGCCATTACCATAGAAAATCTGCCGGGACCGAAACCGCTTAGTTTCGAATGGCTGCTGCCACTTACCAGCTTGACGCCGGCAAAATTCTGCCCTGCCGGAAAAGAACGGGTGGAGGCCAACTGGAAATACTGCCCGTGGCATGGCGTCAAACTTCCGGACAACGTCCCTCCAGCCATTCCACTTGTAGAACTGAAGCCAAAGGAAAACAAACCTCAGTAGCAAAGCGCTGTGTACGTATGTCCACTCTTCCCAAGCCCGACGTCCACGAACAAATCGAATGCGCGCACACGCTAGCCTCGAATTTCTACACGGATCCCTCGATCCTCGAAGCCGAAAAAGCGCGCATCTTCCGCCGCACTTGGCAACTCGTTGGAACACTCAGCACTCCTTGTGGCGCGGGTGGTGACGTAAAAGGCGCAGTACGCACCATCGCCGATCCCGAAGCTTTTTTCACGGTCGACGTCATCGGCGAACCTGTTGTTGTTGTGCGAGACAAACAAGGCACTCTTCGCGCCTTCAGCAACGTGTGCCGTCATCGCGCGGGCCCCATTGCGCAAGGCAGCGGCTGCAAAAATGTGCTCCGCTGCGGCTATCACGGCTGGACTTACACGCTGGATGGCCGCCTAATCGGCACACCGGACGTTGAAGGGGTGGAATTTTTCGACCGCAGCACCATGGGCATGGTTCCGTTGCGCCTCGAAACTTGGGAGCAGCTCATCTTCGTCAACTTCGATCAAAACGCGGAGCCGCTTTCCACGTATCTCGGCAAAATTCTCGAACAGGCCCGCGGCTTCCAATTCGAAGGCCTGCAATCCGTCGAGCGCCGCGATTACATCATCGATTGCAATTGGAAGGTGTACGTCGACAACTATCTCGAGGGCTACCACATCCCCATCGCCCACGCCGGCCTAATGCGCGAAATCGACTACGCAAACTACCGCACGGACACCTATCGCTACTACTCCCAGCAATTCGCGCCGATCCGCGCCATGAAGCCCGAAGACGCTGCGGAACGCTTCTATCCGCCCGGTGCCGGCCTTCAAGAAGCCCTCTATTTCTGGATTTTCCCCAATCTCATGCTCAACATTTATCCTGACAATCTCTCGACAAATTTAATCGTCCCGCTATCGCACGATAAAACGCTCACCATCTTCGAATGGTTTTTCCACGACGCGCGCTCGGAGAAAATCCGTGAACGCATCCACCGCGCCGTAGCGTTCAGCGATGAAGTTCAGCAGGAAGACATTGAATTGTGTAGGAGCGTGCAGCGAGGGCTAAATTCGTCGACCTACGATCGCGGCCGCTACTCCGTCAAACGTGAAAACGGAGTCCACCACTTCCACATGCTTCTCAGCGAATTTCTCTCGAAGACTTAAGCAAAGCGCAAATGTAGTGACGAGAAGGGTCACTAGCTACTGACTTTCGACCTGCCCCGTCTCTTTGTTGAAGTTTTTGCCTTGCTGTTGTAGTCCAACGCCAGACCCACCCAGTACTCAAGGTCACCCTTTGTTTCTACAGCTTCCGCGTCGACATACACGTAGCCCCGGTATTGCCGCCCCTTCATAAGCACAGTCCGGCAACCATCGCGTTGCAGCACTTCCTCATGGATTGCTGGGTCGATCCGGCACATGATTCTCTTTTTGCCTACCGTGACGCACAGCTTTCCCGCAACCATGAATGCAATTCCGCCGAACATTCTTTTTTGTTCGACGCTGCGAACGCTTTCCAGCCTAGCTCTTACTCGGCTCGCTAAAGCATCATCGTATTGCTTGGATTTTTCACCGCCCACTACGCACCACCAACTACACACTTCCCTCAGCTTGAGAGGCTCAAAACCCTCGCTGATGCCAGTCTCGCCGTCGAATCACGAACCACGAACTCCGGCTCTATCGCGATCTCCGGAACATACTCCTCGCGCTCCTCGATCTGACTGACCAGCGCTTGCGCCGCGATCTCTCCCATCCGCACCAAAGGTTGCCGCACCGTCGTCAGCCCTGGATTCGCAAACGCCGCCCCGGGGATGTCATCGAATCCCACGACCGAAACATCCTGCGGCACGCGCAATCCCGCTTCGCGAAGCGCCCATATCGCGCCAATCGCGGAAATATCGTTATACGCAAACAGGGCCGTGAACGGCTCCTTCCGCGCGAGCAACTCCTTCGTCACCGGAAACCCCACCTCCGGTGTGGGAACCGAGACCTCGATCCGCGCCGTTAGCTCAGGGCGAATTCGAATTCCCAGCTCCGCCGCCACTTCGCAGATCGCATTCCATCGATCTTCGGAGTCGGAGCTGAAAACCTGTCCTTTGATGAAAGCAATTTCTTCGTGCCCTAAGTCCTTCAGATGTTTCAGAGCGAACCGCGCCGCGCGTTTGTGATCCAGCACGATGTTCGTCACGCCCGCGGTTTGCCGGTGGCCAGCAACGGCCACCGTTGGCAGCGACGGCTCTGCCAGAATCGAAGTGTCCACCGTGATGAATCCCTCGACACCTCTTTCCACCAGCATCTGCGAATAGGTTTGCAACAGCTTTGGATCGTGGCGGTGCACCCCGGTCAGGAAAAAATAGTTCTGCCCCGTCAAGTACTTCTCGATCCCGCTGATCACCTGCGAACCGTAAACGTCGCCAATCTCTTCCGCAATCACTCCGATCGTAAACGTCCGCCTCATCCGCAATGTCCGCGCGAAAAAATCCGGCCGGTAATTCAATTCCTGCGCCGCGGCAAGAATTCTCTTTTTTGTGCGTTCGGGGATCGACCGCGCCGCCGGGGAATTGTTCAGCGTCGCAGAAACCGTTCCGGCGGCGAGGCCCAGATGCTTCGCCACCGTTTTCAACGTAACCTTCTTGTTTTCTCGAAGCCGCCCAGATTCTCTCTTATGCGTCGGTGTCATTTAGGCGCCCTCGACAATTTTTCGCACCTTTTGAATCTCATTTCCGCAGCTGCTGGACCGCGTCCTGCACCCGAGCCCAGCAATATATCGTCCCGCGAGTATAGCAGGGACATGTTGCAATCCGCTCCCATTGCTAACCTCGCGCGAGCCCTCCTTCGGGGCGGTCCTCCGTTTGCTCCCCGCCTCCTCAAACGCACAGTTTGGGCCAAAAAATCCTTTGCGTTAGAATGAATCGAATGCTCGGTCATCTTCCTCGCCTCTGCGTTCCACCTATCCTTTCCATTTCCCTGCTTTTGGGTTCCGCATCCTTGCCACCCGCGAGTGGGCAAAGCACCGCCGTGCCCCTCCCACCCTCCGCAAAATTGCCTAAGCCAAAAGTCGACCGCCCTGGCTTCCCACCAATCCCGAAATTCAAAGACATCGCTAAGGCCGTTGGCCTGACGGTCCCCCACCTCTCCACCGGCGAAAAACGCTACATCATCGAATCCATGAGCGGCGGTGCCGGCCTCTTCGATTGCGACGACGACGGCCACCTCGACATCGTCACCGTCAACGGCTCCACAGTCGAACGCTACCAAAAAGGCGGCGACCCTATGGTCACGCTCTATCATCAAGAGGCCGACGGCACCTTCAAGGACATCACCAAAGAAGCCGGCCTCACGCGTCTAGGCTGGGGCATGGGCGTAGCCGTCGCCGACTTCGACAACGACGGCAAGCTCGACCTGTTCGTTACCGGCTACGGCGGCAACGTCCTCTACCGCAATCTCGGCAACTGCAAGTTCGAAGACGTTACCGAAAAGGCCGGCGTCCGCGGCGGCGGCTTCAGCACTGGCGCAGCCTGGGGCGATTACGATAGCGATGGAAACGTCGACCTGTTCGTTTCGCGCTACGTCCACGTCGACATCGCCCACATGCCCGCCCCCGGCAGCAACAAATTCTGTCTATATAAAGGACTCCAGGTGCAGTGCGGCCCTTGGGGCCTCGAAGGCGAAAGCGATCTTCTCTACCACAATCGCGGCGACGGCACGTTCGAAGAAGTCTCGCAAAAAGCCGGCGTCCACAATCAAATCGGTTACTACGGCCTCGGCGTCATGTGGTCCGACTACGACAACGACGGCTGGCCCGATCTCGTGGTCGCCAACGATTCCGTACCCAACTATCTCTATCACAACAATCGCAACGGCACGTTTTCCGAAGTCGGCATGCTCTCCGGAATTTCCCTCAGCGGCGACGGCACGCAGCTCGGCAACATGGGCGTCGACTTCGCCGACTACGACCACTCCGGCCGCTTCAGCCTCTTCATCACCACGTTTCAGGAGCAGCCCAAAGCTCTCTGGCGCAACATAGGCGCGAATGGCTTCGAGGACGTAAGCTGGCCCTCTGGAGTTGGACGGCCGAGCTATCAGGATGTCTGCTGGGGCACCAGCTTTTTCGACATGGCCAACACCGGCTGGCTCGATCTCCTAATCGCCTGCGGCCACGTTTATCCCCAGATCGATTCCCTCGATAACGGCCCCCGCTACCGCCAACCCATTTTTCTCGAGCGCAACAACCGCGACGGCACCTTCGACGAAGTCGGGAAAGAAGCTGGCCTCGCCGACCTCCCGCTAAAATCCCGCCGCGGCGCCGCCTTCGGCGACATTTTCAACACCGGCAACGTCGACGTAGTTCTGGTCAATGTTGGCGAACCTCCCACTCTCCTCCTCAACCAAAACACCGCTCCCAATCATCGCGTCCTCTTCAAACTCATCGGCACAAGGAGCAATCGCGCCGCCATCGGCGCCCGCGTCACCATCCAGTCCGCCGGCGTCCGCCAAATGGCCGAAGTTCGCGGCGGCGGAAGCTACCTCTCCCAAAATGATCTCCGCCTCCACTTCGGCCTCGGCAAATCCACCAAAATCGACTCGGTCGAAATCCGATGGCCCAGCGGCAAACTCGAAACCCTGGAAAATGTAGCCGCCGACGCCATCTACACGATCATTGAGGGGGCCGGGATCCGAGAAGCCAAACCATTGCCGGCACTCGCAGAGCCATCCGCTGCAAATCCAAATCATTGAACTGAAGGAAGTAATCCCGAGTGCTTTCGAAAGAGTGCCACGGAAAAGACGTGCCTGAAGGAGTGGGTGGAAATTGGCTGGTTTGTTGCCATCATCTAGATGTGCATCTACTTGAAAAAGGTAACGTGCGACCACCAAAACGGCAGTTCTGGATCCGACTTAGTTTTCGGCGAGAGAATTCGTAAATTGGGAGTCCAGTGTTTCCCGCACTTTTCGCAAGAGCTTGGCCTTCGTAAAAGGTTTTTGGACCAGAACAGTCGCCTGCTTCAAGAGGCCACGATGAACAATGACATCATCCGTATAGCCCGACATGTAAAGAACTTTTAGATTGGGGCGAAGAGCCACAAGCTGATTCGCCAATTCTCGGCCGTCCAGCCGGGGCATCACGATGTCCGTGAGTAGCAAGTCGATCTTCCGTTGAGAATCCTTTGCCGTCGCGATAGCGTCTTCCACGCCGGTGGATTCGAGAACGGTATATCCGGCCTCTTGCAGCAAAACGCAGGTCAGCTCCCGCAGGGCCAGCTCATCTTCGACGACCAGAATGGTCTCTGAGCCCCCCGGGATCTCTTTTTCCACGCTGCGGGACACGGGCAAACTCTCAACAGTACGCGGAAAATAAATCTTGAAGGTAGTGCCCCGCCCAGGTTCGCTATATGCCATAACGTAGCCATTGTTCTGTTTGATGATTCCGTAGACCATCGATAGACCTAGACCGGTGCCCTTGCCGGGCTCCTTGGTCGTGAAGAACGGCTCAAATATATGGGACAGAGTCTCGGAATCCATTCCAATGCCCGTGTCACTCACCGCCAGCATGATGAACGGTCCAGGCTTCGCGCCCAAATGCTGGCGGACATAGGTATCGTCGAGCTCAACGTTCGCAGTTTCGATGGCTAACTTGCCGCCGTTAGGCATGGCGTCGCGTGAGTTGACGGCCAGGTTCATTAGCACTTGCCCCAGCTGTCCAGAATCCGCTTTCACATAGCCGAGTCCCGGTTGGAGCCTGATCGTCAGTTCGATATCTTCGCCGATGATACGGTGTAGCATCTTTTGGATTTCAGAGACGGACTGATTGAGGTCGATGACGGTTGGGTCGATGACCTGCTTGCGGCTAAAGGCAAGGAGCTGCATGGTCAGAGCCGCGGCGCGCTCAGCTGCGTTGCGAGTGGCTTCCACGCTTTTGCCCAGACGGCTGTTTGTGCCAGCTTGTTGTTCGAGAATGTCGCTGTGACCGAGGATGACGCTAAGGAGGTTGTTGAAATCGTGGGCAATGCCGCCGGCGAGCCGGCCGATGGCCTCCATTTTTTGCGATTGGAAAAGCTGCCGCTCGAGGGTGCGACGTTCTGTTATGTCTTCGGCAAAGACTTCAAAATAGGCGACGGAATTGTCTTTTTGCAAGACGGGATGCCCTGTCATTTTGACTGTAATGTTCTTCCCGTCTTTCCTTCGCCATTCGGCCTCAACGCCTCGAAAATCATCTTTGTGCGCGTGTTCTCTGATCAAACGCTGACGTGATTGTGGATCGCGATAGATATCTTTTTCCATGTTGCGGCCCATCAGCTCTTCTTCCGAGTCGTAGCCGAGCATCATCACAAGCGCCGGGTTCACGTGGAGGAGCTGTCCGTCCAAGGTGACACGGAAGATTCCGTACGGAGCGTCATGTACAAGCGAACGAAACTGAGCCTCCGACTTTCGGAGCTGCGCTTCGACGTGTTTTCGTTCCGTTACGTCGCGGGCAATGGCGGAGGCCCCGATGACCTTGCCTTCGGCATCCTTCACGGGAGAAATGGACACGGAAACATTGATTCTTTCACCGTCCTTTCTGACGCGAACGGTTTCATAGTGCTGGATTCTCTCGTCTCTCTTGAGCCTTTCCAGGATTTCTGGCAGTTCGTCGCGCTGTTCTGGAGGGATAAGAACACTGATCGGCCGCGCGAGTACTTCGCTCGCCGAGTAACCGTAGATTCTCTCGGCTCCGGCGTTCCAACTCACTATCTTCCCATCCAACGACTTTCCTACAATTGCGTCGTCGGAAGATTCGACAATTAAGGCTAATTGGGATACTTCGGCTTCGGCGCGTTTGCGGTCTGTGATGTCGTGGGTGACGGAGAGCATGCAAGGCCGTCCGTTGATCGTGACGCGGGTCGCGGAAACTTGACCGTAACGGATCTCGCCAGTCTTGGTTCTGAAACGAAACTCTTCTCCCCGGACCTGACCCTCCGTTTCGACCAACTGAAGCGTGGTTTGGTGAGGTTGTCGTTCCACCCACAAATCCAGTTCGGCGGGCGTCTTTCCAAGCACCTCTTCGGCGCTATAGCCTGTGAGACGTGTAAACCCTTCATTCACTTCCAGGTAGCGACGGTCCGGAAGACTCCGCAAGGTGATGGCGTCGGGGCTCGAGTGCACCATGCTCGCGTACTTTTCCTGGGACTGACGGAGCTGAGCCTCGGATTGTTCGCGCTCTGAAATATCCCGAACTATCCCGGTGAATATGTGCTTTTTCCCGTGGACATACTCGCCGAGGGAAACCTCGATAGGGAATTCCCTTCCGGAGCGATGCAGCCCGGTTTGTTTGATCGCGGTCCACGAAAAATGCTTTTGACTCGTTTGCAGGTAGCCCCCGACAGCGGTACGGTGCGCCTCGCGAAGATAGTGGGGCATTAGCATAGTCACCGGTTGATGCATCATTTCGGAAATGGAATATCCGAAAATCCTTTCGGCGGCCTTGTTAACGAAGAGGATGGTACTTTGTTCGTCGATGCTGACGATGGCGTCCGTAGCCGTCTCAGCGACGGCGCGGAAGAGTTGGGTGGGCTGCGTGAACCCTTTTGGCCAATCGGTCGGTCGAGCAGTTCTGGAGGTCTTAGGTTTAGACATAGCCCATTGATGACCTGGCGCGTGGCCCGGCAAATTAGGCTGGAGTCCAACCAGCTGCCAGGGTTGGCTACGACGAATGTAACATAACCGATTTGAGATAAGCCGCGCCTCGGAGGAAATTGTCCAACTAGGAAACAACCCGACATTATGACAGGCGGTTGGGCCACGCTTTCGACTTGAGTGGCGCATCTTTTGGGTTTTGGTTTTGCAAAGCGTGCGGAATTTGTCGGTGTTTTTATTTTTGCTCGTCGCGCCTGGCCCGCCGCTGGCCGACCCTTGACGCCCGGCTGACGTCGAGTCCACAATCCGCGTCGGGAGGGAAGCTAATGAAGCACGCAATCGCTGTCCTACTGCTGACCATCGCCGTCCTCACGCCTGCACAGACGCCGAAAAAAAGCCAAGCGCAGGGAACCGGCGCCGCCACGCAGGCGCTTATAAGCCTTGAGAATAAGTGGGTAGAAGCTCTAGTGAAATCCGACACGGCGGCATTGGATTCCATCTTCGCCGACACCTACGTGGACACGGATGAGCACAGTCAGCGCAGCGACAAGCAAGGCGTTCTTTCCGCCTTGAAATCTGGTGATCTGAAGATTGAGTCCATTAAGCTTTCAGACATGAAGGTGCACGTCTACGGTGATGCGGCGGTCGTGATTGGCAGGGCGGCGCAAGTTGGAAATTTCAAAGGCCACCCGCTGACCGCCACGATAATCTTCACCGACACCTTCATCCAGCAGAACGGCAAGTGGCGAGCCGTCGCGTCGCATCGCTCCGCCTTGTAAGGCGGGCGGCAGCCGAGGCCGTTTTTCCCTTGACAAAGGGTTACTTCTAGCATATTGTAGGTACTGGATATAGCTGTACCTTTTCCCAGTAACGCCAGCATTCCTGCTGGCGTTTTTGTTTCCGCGTCATTGTTTGACAGCTTAAGTCCTTTGTTTGCCGCTCTTACGAGCGACGCGCAACTCATTGAAAATCCAGCTACTTTAAGTCCTTTAGCTGTCACTCTTACGAGCCACGTCAAGCATAAGTCCTTTCCTTGCCACTCTTACGAAAAACACCGGGGGTGGGGGGATGCATTCCCTCTAGCGAGCAGGTTCAGCGTGCCATGCGGACGAAATTTTGGCTTGAAGGATGCATCGCCCGGTGTTCTCATCTTCTGAGTTCGGATGAATGGAACCGGTCGCAAGAAGCGGTTCCGCGGGAGTGCGCAAGCGTGGGTGGACAAGAGACTCAGCGTCGGGACATTCTCCGGTACATCGGCATCGCTTCAGTTGCGGCGACGTTCCCCGGCTTCCGGCAGTGGGCGTTTGCGTGCTCCCATGATGCGGCCGGTGCTTCTCCTTCTTCAGATGATTCGCAATCATCGAAAGAGCCGTACAAGCTTCTGTTTTTCTCTCCTGAACAATTTCGTCTCGTCGAGCAACTTGCGGAGATGATCATTCCTGCGGATGAAACTCCCGGCGCGAAACAAGCCGGAGTCGCCGAGTTTATTGACTTCATGCTCGCCAATCGCGTGTCGGTTTCGGCGCCCTGGGATGCGCAATCCACTGAAGATCTGCTCCGCCAGGGTAGCGAAGCCCAGGAGCAGTTCATTACCGGGCTGGCCTGGATCAATGCGCACAGCAAATTGGAATTCGGCCACGCATTCCTGGATTGCACTTCGGAACAGCAGAACAGTTTTCTCGAGGAACTTGCCTACAAAGCGAAATTCAGACCGACCACCGAAGAGGGCCGCGAATTTTTTCAATTGTTGCGGGATTACACGGTGGTCGGTTATTACACCACGAAAATTGGATTGGAGAGTCTGGGCTATCCGGGTTTGCGAATGGTTTGGCCTAAGATGCCCGGCTGCGCTCATCCGAACGATCCGGAACATGCGCACCTGCAAGAACCGGATCAGAGTAGCGGGTAGCGTTCCGAAAACCGAATTGGGGAGTGTTTTTCGGTGGCGACGAAAGTATACGATGCGATCGTAGTTGGCACAGGCGCAGGCGGCGGAATGGCGATGAAGCTTCTCTGCGAAGCCGGCCTCAGCGTTGTTGCGCTCAATTCGGGGCCGCGCACGGAACCCGCCAAACATTACCGGCTTCATCGTCAACCGTACGACTTGAAATACCGCGGCTTTGGCAATCCGAAAATCCTCGAAGGCAAGCCACATCAGCAGCGCTATTCCGTAGAGGAGTCTGAGTACAACGAAGGCCCCGAATTGTTCGAGCACGACGTTGCGTACTCCAACGCGCCCGGGACGGATTGGTATTGGAAGCGTTGCAAGGCAACTGGGGGCAAGGCGAATTTCTGGGGGCGTTCCTCCGCACGCTACGGCGATATCGATTTTAAGGCGGCCGATCTTGACGGGTTCGGCGAAAACTGGCCGGTGGACTATGCGGAGATTTCGCCGTGGTTTGCGAAAGCCGAACGCTACATGGGAGTGGCCAGCACGATTCAAAATCGGCCGAGCAACCCGGACGGCGAATATCTTCCGCCGATCCCATGGCGCTGCATTGATTACATCATTCAAAAGGCCGGCGAAAAGATTGGCGTGCCGTATTTGCCAGACCGGTGCGCGCAGCTTACCGTCGCTCACAACGGGCATCCCGCCTGCCATTACTGCGGCAACTGCACGCGCGGCTGCGATGTCGGTGCCTTTTTTTCGCCCACCTGGTTCACCATTCCGGAAGCCGAGAACACCAAGAAACTCACTTTACTAACCGACGCCCTCGTTCGCAGCGTGCTCGTCGACGAAAACGGTATGGCCAAAGGTGTCGCCTACGTTGACCGCAACACAAAAGCCGAAGTTGAAGTCTACGCGAAGGTGGTTGTGCTGGCTGCGTCTTGCGTGGAGACGGCTCACATTATGCTGAACTCGCGCTCGCGGCATTGGCCGACGGGCATTGCGAATTCGAGCGGACAACTCGGCCGCAATTTGTGTGATCACCTGTATGGCTGTCCGGGCTACGGCTACCTGCCGCATTTACTGGGGCAGCCGGCAACGCCGGATAACATCGCGGATTCCACCGTTGCTTGGATGCCTCGCTGGCAGAACCTGAAGAATCCGCGGGAAGAGAAATTCATTCGCGGTTATTCCGTTTATGTCGGGGGTGGATGCGGAGAGTTTCCGGGACATTACAGGCAGCTGGAAGGTTTTGGAGCTAAATATAAACGCGATATCAAGCGCTACTATCCCACGCCAATCGGGGCGCTCATCCAGGCGCCTTCGCTGCCGAGCCCCACGAACTACGTGGATATTGATCCGGAAAAAAAGGATATCTTCGGGATTCCGCAGCTTCGTTTCCATTTCGAGTGGGGCGAAAACGAACTACTCATGTGGGAACACTCGAAACAGATGATGATCGATTTCTTCAAAGCCGCGGGTGCGGAGATGTGGGGCGCTGATACTGTCCCGAACAGACCCGGAACGAGCTTACACGAGACCGGGGTGTGCCGCTTCGGCAACGACCCAAAAACTTCCGTAACAAACAAATGGGGTCAGACTCACGATGTTCCGAATCTGTATATTTGCGACGCGAGCATCTTTCCCTCTCAGACAGACAAAACCACCACGATGCCCATCGTTGCCTTTACCATGCGTAACTGCGACAACATGCTAGAGAATTTTCGAAAAGGAATTCACAAACGAGTTTGAAGAAAAAATGTATAACGGGGGATAACTTGACCTCACGCCGGGTGCGTCATCCAGGACTCAGCCAATCAGCATCGTCCGCTCGATTCTAGTTCGCGTGGATTTTCCCGCTGGCCGTCAACCGTTCCAACCACTTGCGCGCTGTGGTCGCCTCCGGACGATCTTCATGGCCGTGGAGAAATTCGCGAAGCACTTGCGCGGCATCCTCATAGCGCCCCACCGCCGTCAGCGATTGTGCCACCAGCAACGCGATCTCCGGCGCTTTCCCGTTCGACTCCGCGAACGCATCCAGCGAAATCTTTAGAGCGTTGTCATATTGCGCATGCTGGTAGTACGCTTTCGCCAGCGTCCAGCGCGTCTCCCACGTGCCGGTCGCATCCAATTGCAAAGACTTCTCCAGAGGCTCGATCGCCGCGTCACATTTCCCCTGATCGCACAGAGCCATTCCCAGCGCGGCAAAAGCTCGCGCATGACCCGGATCGATCTCCGTAGCCTTTTCCAGGGCGGTCTGTGCTTGCGGCCAGTTGCGCTGTTTCAGGTATAACACCCCTCGCACGTACAACACGTCCGGATTCCCCGGCGCCAGCCGCATCGCCTCGCCCACGTACTTCTCTGCTTCTCCTACTCTGTCCGCGCTAAGCGCTTGCAATCCCTTCTCGAGCGCTTCCTTCGCTTTCGGTGCGAGCAGCGGTTTCCCAGGAACTCCCGCGGCAGTTCCGCCAGCCGACATTCGACGCAAATAAACATCCACCTGCGTTCTTCCGGTTACTTGGACGGAGACTTCCTTTTGCGCGCTCTCGTAACCCGCCGCTTCTACAACGACGGTAAATTCACCCAGATTGTTCACCACCAGTAAGGCGCTCCCGCGCGACGTCTCTCCCTGTCTGCTTATCATGGTTCCGTCGCGATAGAGTTTCACAATCGCGGCCGTGTGGATAGGCTCTCCCGAGCTATCGTGCACGGTCACCGTGATTTCCGATCCCATCCCGTGGAACTCGTTGACTTCGCTTCCACTGTCTTGAGAGAAAGCAGCGAGGGCAAACACAAGGCACGGCAGCACGGGGAGGAAGAATCGCGTCAAACGAACAGAGGATCGTGGGATACGCAGGCACGAGCATTCATTGCGTTGCGCTCGAGCGCACAGCTGCACCAAACTTCGGGCCCCTTCGCAGAAGAAACGCATGAAGGCCCCCGACCAATTGTCGCGAGCGTAGACTCGGTAACCGCACGCGTCAAGCAAAACGTTTTGATTTCATCTATCTGTTGGAAACGTAGCAAGCAGCAAGCATCGGCCTCCCGATGAGGCCTGGTCACAAGTTACGGATCGAGCAGAGCGAGTCTTTTCAGAAGGTGGATAGGTGAGTAGCGTCCTACGGCGTTACAACGACTTTCTTGCCTGAGTATTGCACGTTCTTGTCGACGTTTTCGGTGAGATTGCCGCCGCTTCCGAGATTTTCGGTGACGAAGACGATTCGAAACGTGCGTTTTTCGAGCATGCCGGGGAAGGAGCCGGTGCGATCGCCGATGGTTAGAGTGCTGGTGGCGTCGTCCCAGGAGAAGGGAATCGTTGCGTAGACGTTCTTTTCGTAATCGTAGGTGTCGTTCTCGTCTTCGTAGAGAGTAAAGGCACCGTTCGCGCCGCGGTAGACGCGAAGCTCAATGGGGTCGGCGGATTTTTGGGTGACGAGAAAATCGGTGCGATTGGGGGCGTCTCGTTCGATGGAATAAACGACATGGACGATCGAATCCGAGCAGACCTGGAAACACAGGAAACCGGATTGAAGGACAAGCACGACGCCGTCAGGCTGCGGTTCTGCAGGGGAGACGGGGTTGAGGGGCACCCATTGGGCGAGCAGCGACGAGGGGGTGGTAGCGAGAAAAAGCAGGACGAAGAGGAGCGCGATGTGCTTATAAGGATGCAATAAGGAAATGGGTCGCATGAGATCTATGGGACTCCGTGTACGATAACGTTATTCTGGCACGAAAGATCGAGGGCACATTGGCATCGCGGCTCGGGAGTTGTCAATGGCTACTAGAAACGCCGTGAAGCGGAGGGCGCGGCAGGCCGGAATCGCCAAGTCTAAGAAAAATAAGGGGAAGATTCGCGATTGATGCATTTTTGTGATACAAGGCGTGGGGCAGAACGAATGCATCCGAAATGTCTTGGAGGCGGAGGAGGTTGGGAATGGTACTCCGTGGGAGAGTCTGCATGTTGGCGTTCTTGATGGCTTTGGGGCCGGAGTTTGCGACGTCATCGCCGGGTGGAGAGGCGCAAGCGGCAGCCAAAAAGGGGGCGCATGTGGACACGGCGGTGTTTGGACAGATGCCAGATGGGACGGCGATCGAGGCTTTTACGCTGTACAACTCGCAAGGAGCTTCCGCAAAGCTGATTGCCTTTGGGGCCACCGTGGCGGAGCTGCATGTGCCGGACAAAAACGGCAAGATGGGCGACGTGGTGCTGGGGTTCGACAATCTTCAAGGATATCTGGGACCGCATCCGCATTTTGGCGGGGCAATCGGGCGGTACGGCAATCGCATCGCCAAGGGAAGGTTCACGCTGGACGGAAAAGAGTATCAACTGGCAATCAACAATCCGCCGAACAGTTTGCACGGCGGGCCCACTGGCTTTGACAAGCGCGTGTGGAAAGGCGAGCCGGTCGAAGTGAAGGATGGAGCAGCAGTGCGGTTCACATATTTTAGCAAGGACGGGGAAGAAAACTTTCCCGGGAATCTGACCGCGGCCGTGACGTATACGCTGACGAACACGAATGAGTTCAAGCTCGAATATACGGCCACGACGGATAAAGACACGGTCGTGAATTTGACGAACCATAGCTACTTCAATCTGGCGGGATCTGGGGATGTGCTGAAGCATGTGCTTTATTTGAATGCGGATAAGTACACGCCGGTGGATTCGACGCTGATTCCGATGGGGGAAATCGCAAGCGTTGAGGGTACGCCGCTGGATTTCCGGAAGCCGACGGAGATTGGCGCGCATATTGGGGAGATCAAGGATATCGGCGGGTACGACCACAATTTTGTTGTGAACGGCGAGGCGGGGAAGCTGCGGATTGCGGCGAGGGTGACGGAACCTACGTCTGGCAGGCAAATGGAAGTCTGGACCACGGAGCCGGGAGTGCAGTTTTATTCGGCGATTGGGTTGAACGGGAGCATTACGGGGAAGGGCGGCGTTGCGTATCCGAAATACGGAGCCCTGTGTCTTGAGACGCAGCATTTTCCGGACTCGCCGAACCGTCCTAATTTTCCCTCAACCGTTTTGAAGCCCGGGACGAAATTTCATTCGGAAACGATTTACAAGTTTTCGGAAAAGTGACGCTGGCTTCGAGTTTTTTCCAAATTGGAAAACTGTTTTTTTGTGAGGAGTCGTAAGACGCTGGTAGAGGGGAAGCGATTCGGAACTTTATGACTATTCTTTACGCGTTTGTCGTACCTACCCGCCTCGTTCACCTTTCTGCGGTTGATGTCGCCATCGTCGTCTTTTACTTCGCGTTGGTCCTGGCCATCGGCTTCTACCTCCGCGGCCGCGCGAACACTGGCGAAGATTTCTTCATGGCCGGGCGCGAGATGACGGCTTGGGTGGCGGGACTTAGTTTCCTTTCGGCGAATCTCGGCGCTTTGGAGTTAATGGGCTGGGCGGGTTCGGCGTATCAATACGGGATTCTGGCGACGCATTGGTACTGGATTGGCGCTATTCCGGCGATGCTGTTTCTAGCGCTGGTCATGATGCCGTTTTACTACATTTCTAAAACTCACTCGGTTCCGGGTTATTTGAAATTGCGGTTTGGAGAGCCTGCCAGGGCTGTGTCTGCGGTTTCGTTTGCATTTATGACCGTGCTGATGAGCGGCGTCAACATGTTCGCCATGGCCAAAGTCATGCAAATTGTGCTTGGTTGGGACATTAATGTCAGCATTTGGCTTTCTGCAGTCACGGTAGCCATATATGTCGCGCTGGGTGGGCTAAGGTCGGCCATTTTTAATGAAGTGCTGCAGTTCTTTTTGATCTGGGCGGGCGCGCTCCTTATTCCAATTCTTGGGCTTTACGAAGCCGGCGGCTGGAGCAACCTGAAATTGCAGATTGCGCAGAGGGCGTCGGACCAGTACGTGCACCTGTGGTCCGGTTTAGGATCCTTCACGAACAACCCGATGGGAATCAATTGGATCGGCATTGTGTTCGGGTTGGCTGCGGTTATTTCCATGGGCTACTGGACGACAGATTTTCTTGTTGTGCAGCGCATCCTCGCCGCAAAGGATATTCGCAGCGCGGAGTTGGCGCCCATCATCGGAGCAGGATTCAAGATGTTTGTTCCGCTCATCGTCATTTTGCCGGGCCTCCTCGGTTTGGCGGTGCTTCCGATGAAGTTGGTTGCCGAATCGCCGGCCGCTGCAGCTGCGGGGGCACACACCTACAACGATGTCCTGCCGCTGATGCTGGCACGCTACTGTGGACCCGGTTTGCTTGGCCTTGGGATTATCGCGTTGATTGCAGGTTTCATGTCGGGTATGGCCGGAAATGTGACCGCTTTCACCACCGTTTGGACGTATGACATCTACCGGCCTCTTATCAATAGTAAGGCGACCGACCACCACTACGTGAACATGGGCCGCTGGACCACGGTGATCGGGGTTGCGATTAGTATCGGAACTGCGTATCTGGTGATGCAGTTCGCTAGCATCATGGATTATGTGCAGGCGCTCTTCAGTTTCTTCATTGCTCCGCTTTTCGGCACCGTCATTCTCGGCATGCTTTGGAAGCGAGCGACAGGCACCGGCGGTTTCCTGGGTTTGCTCTGCGGCACTTTATCTTCCATCGGCATGTGGGCTTGGGTGAAAGCAGATCCATCGGCGCTGCGTTATGTGGCGCTTTCGCCAGACGCCAAACAGTTGGCGCAGGATATGTTCCAAGCGCTGTGGTCTTTTCTCGTGTGCGTGATTGTAACGGTTGTGGTGAGTCTGGCGACGAAACCCAAACCTGACGCGGAATTGACCGGCTTGGTTTACGGGTTGACGCCGGTTCCCTCCGTCGGAAGTATTCCCGTATATCAGAGGCCTATTTTCTGGGCTGGTGTGGTTGCTGTCGTGTTTTTTATTCTGAACATCACATTCTGGTAGTTCAGGTAGCCGGAGGTTGGAAGCATGGTTTCCATTTGGTTCTTTGTCGGAATATCGTTGCTCGTCAACGGAGTGCTGATTTTTGGGGCTGGCCTCTACGAGTATTGGCATCCGCCTGCGCTTGAGGGACGCGTGCAGTTGTTCGAACTGCATGCTAGCGTATGGTGGGGAGCGCTAATGACGTTAATCGGAGCGGTCTACTGCTACTATTTCAAGCCGGGGCAGAAAAAAGCTTAGAGCAGTTGCTTCGCTTGGAGTTGCCTGGACTTGATTTGCGCTCAGTGCGCAGAAGAAGATTGATTTCCCGCGAAGATGGGATGTAAGGCCGGATAAATCCGGCGGTAGGTTTGATAGCCCGTCTGCATGATGCGACTGCTTTCTTTGCTTGGGACTACGCGCTTCGCAACACGCACTGCGGTGTCGCACGCTTCATCCACACTCTTCCAGTTCCCTAAGCCAACACCCGCAAGAATCGCCGCGCCATAGGCTGCGCCTTCCTCCGCTTTCAAGATCTCGACTTCATGCGCGTAGACGTCTGCCTGAATTTGTTGCCAGAGGGGCGAGCGTGCGCCTCCGCCGCCGAGGCGGATGCGTTCAACGGGAACGTGAATTTCGTCGAAGATCGTGAACGTGTCTTTCAAGCTGTAAGCGACGCCTTCAAGGACCGCTCGGATCAGATGAGCGCGAGTGTGCGATGCCGAGAGGCCAACGAATGCGGCGCGCGCGAATGGATCGAGATGCGGAGTGCGCTCGCCCATTAGATAGGGAGCCCAAAACGCGCCTTCGGAACCAGCTGGAACTGTGGCAGCTTCGGCGGACATGCGTTCGTAGGGATCGCGGCCGTCGTCGGGCCCCGCGCCAAAGCGATCGCGAAACCAGCGGAGCGACAAGCCGGCGGATTGCGTCACGCCCATGACGTGCCACCGACCGGGGATGGCGTGGCAGAAAGTGTGCAAGCGGCCTTTGGGATCGAGCGAAGGACGATCCGTGGCGGCAAAAACCACGCCGGAAGTTCCGATAGTGGCGCTGACGACTCCGGCGCGCGTGATGCCCATGCCGACAGCACCGGCGGCTTGGTCTCCGGCGCCGGCGACGACCGGAGTTCCTGCACGAAGACCTGTAGCGTTTGCTCCGGAGTCGGAGAGTTTGCCGCAAATTTCCTGCGACTCGAAGAGTTTTGGGAGCAATTTCACGTCGATGCCCGTTTTGTCGAGGACTTCGCTCGACCAGGTGCGGTGCGCGACGTCGAGCAGAAGTGTTCCCGAGGCATCTGCCACGTCGATGGCGGATTCGCTTGTGAGGCGCAAGCGGACGTAATCCTTCGGCAGCATGATTCTGCGGACGCGCTGCCAATTTTTCGGCTCGTGCTCGCGAACCCAGAGAAGTTTAGTGAGCGTGAAGTTTGTCAGGGGTGGATTGCAGGTCAGCTGGATGAGGCGGTCGAGGCCGATGGCGCGCTCGAGTTCTTTGGATTGAGCTTCGGTGCGCTGGTCGCACCAGATCAGAGCGGGGCGGATGACTTCGTCATTTTCATCGAGGAGGACGGCACCGTGCATCTGGCCGGAGAAGCCTACAGCAGCGATGGATTCGGCACCGAGGCCAGAGGCCTGGAGGGCTTTGCGAACCGCTAACGCGGCGGCGCGCCACCAGTCGCGCGGATCTTGCTCGGCCCAGCCCGGTTGCGGGCTGGCAAAGTTGGCGTGTTCTTCCGTGCCTGAGGCGAGGACGATACCGTGTTCGTGGAGGATGACAGCGCGGGTTCCGCTGGTGCCGACGTCGATGCCGAGGATTGGAATACTGCCTCCTTCTATAGCAAGACTTGCGCGAGACTTACCCAAGACGCAGTTTTCGAAACCGGCTTAGGGAGGAAGAGACTTACTTCGAGAAACGGCACAAAAAAGAATCCGCTAGTAGGTTCTGTGAACGTTCACGGTGGACATTTAAGACCAGGGGGAAGGGCTTGTCAACGCCGCGCGGCGGAGAAGTTGCGCAGCATCGTTGCCCGATTGACAAGCTTCAGAGTCGAACACACAATGCCTGCGCGGAAATTTTCTTAGGATAGACGTGACAGGCGTGGCGGGAGGCCGAAAAATGAGCGAGGCGGAAGAAACTATCGATCGCAGAGAATTTTTGAGCAAGTCGGCGGCGCTGATTGCGGGTGGTGCGACGCTGCCGAGCACGGCACTTTCGTACGAGAGAATCCTGGGCGCTAACGACCGCATCTCGCTGGCGCATATCGGTACGGGGAGCCGCGGAAGTGATTTGGCGTGGATAGCGGCGCAACTGAAGACGAACCAGAACGCCGAGATGACTGTGATCTGCGATTTGTGGAAGTTGAACCGGGAGAAGGCGGCGGCTACGAATGCGAAATATTATGGCCGGGCACCGCGGACGTTTCAGTATTTGGAGGATGTGCTCGCGCTGAAGGACGTGGACGGCGTGATCATTTCGACGCCGGAGCATTCCCATTCGCCGATTCTCAAGATGGCGGCCGAGGCGGGCAAGGACGCTTACGTTGAAAAGCCCATGGGCAACGTGCTGGCGGAAGTGAAGGCGGCTCGGGACGCCGTATTGAAGAGCGATCGGATAGTGCAGGTCGGCACACAGCATCGCAGCGAAACGTATCAGAGAGCGGCGCACGACCTCGTGCAGACCGGCGTGCTTGGCGACGTTAGCAAAATCGAGATCGTTTGGAATTACCACGGGCCGCGCTGGCGCGGGCGGGAAGAAACAAAATTAATCCGCGAAGAGGACACGGATTGGCGCAAGTGGCTGCTAACGAAGCCGTACCGGCCGTTCGATCCGAAGGTGTATTGCGAATTTCGTTTGTACAAGGAGTTCTCCGGCGGGATTCCGGACCAGTGGATGAGCCATGCGATTGATCTCGTGCACTGGTTCATGAAGGACAGCTTTCCCCGCTCGGTTGCCGCGCACGGCGGGGTTTTTGCCTGGCACGATGGCCGGGAAAACGCGGATACGTTCCAGGCGTTGTTCGAATACCCCAAGGGCTTTCTTGTGAGCTACGCGACGAGTTTTGGCAACGACGCACCGTCTTCTACGCGCTACATGGGAAAGAAAGCGACATTGACTAATGTTGGCGGTGAGGGCAGCCCGCGCTATCAAGTGGTCGAAGAAAAAGGCAATCACGAGGACGATGCGGACATCGATAAGAAACGACCGGCGAAATATGTTCAGCTGCCCGGGGAAACGAAACTGCCGCCACTAGGCATCGATGACAGAACGCTGGAGCATCTGGCGAACTGGTTCGAATGCATGAGGTCGCGGCAGCGGCCGCATTGCACTGTGCAGGATGGATTCGCGCACTCGGTTGCGAACATGATGTCGACGGAAGCCTACTGGTCGGGGAAGAAACAATACTGGGATGCGGCTAGCGAGACGATTAGCGAACGTGCGCCGGGGAGTTGAGTGACGCGCGGTCGCGCTGGATCGAGCACCTCGATTGCACGCAATCAGGAAAGATATTTGATCGTTTGCTCGATCAGTTTCGACGTTGGCGCGTAGGGATCGCCGGGAGCATCGAACTCCATCGAACAATAGCCGCGATAGTCACTCGCTTTCAGAATATCGAAGGATTTCTTCAGATCCACGTTGAATTGCTTGTCATCGTCATTGGTTTCGCCGTCTTTTACGTGGCAAATATTGTAGGCATGCTGAAACATCGCTTGCAGGGCGCTGTAATTGAAATCGGCATCGCCGCTCAGCATAGAATTTGCGAAATCGGGCAGGGCGCGAAGGTAAGAGTGGTTGACGGCCTCGATGACCTTGACGAGGAAGAACGCATCCTCGCTGACCAAATCGTCGTTCTCGAGCGTCACAACAACGTTTTTTCCCGCGGCGTATTCCGTTAGGTTGCGCAGGCTCTCCGCAGCGCGCTCCAGATTCGGGGGCGAGTTCTTTGCGGTCGCAATGTGCGTGCGTATGCTGGGAGATCCGATGCGCACGGCGACGTCCACCCACTTCTTTGCGTAGTCGACAGCCTTCTCTCGCACGGAAGCATCTGCGTCGTAGAAACTGTTGACCGCGCTGACGGCAATGTTTACAACGCGGACTTTTGACTTCTGCAAAATCTGCTGAAAGCTTTCCAGATACTCCGGCTGCAACGAGGTGAAATGGCGGCTGTGCGGCTCAATATTATGAATGTTGAATTTCGCGACGACATGGGCCGGAAACTCCAGGATGTTCATACCTGGCAGAGTGGTATCGCGATCGCGATTGTCAGGGCTCACGATATACGCGCGAAACGGGTACGACGCGATGGAGATACGCTCGCGCGGGTGAACGGGAAAAAGAATATGCGGCTCAGGATCAGCACCTGCCAGGGTGGCAGGAAAGGCCGCCGCCGTGACCCCACCAGCAGTCAAAACAGATAGGTGTTCGAGGAACGTGCGTCTGGTCAGTGAGTCCATTTTCTGAGTTTATTTCGCCAGAAGTCTTGCTGCGAGGAGCAGCATATCATTTCGCAGCAGACTCATGGCGCCTAACCGATTTACCTGGGCGGCAATTTTAGGGAGGTGTGCGAAAAAGCGGTCTGCTTCTTTTTGTGCATGCGCCTGTTCCGGCCGCAAATTTGCGGAATGCAGATGAGGAAACTGAAATGAAGTGCGTGATCGGGGGATATGTCCTTTATCGCACATCTTCTTTGAGAGATTGTGAGCATACTGGTTTGCCGCTGAGAAACCAGAGTTGGATTTCTCGGCCGGAGGAGGAATTCAAGATGAGAGCTGGATACAAATACCTGAGTTTTATTTTCCTGAGCGCCGCGCTTACATTACCACTGACGATTCGAACGAGTGCCGCGACTCAAGATGACCATCGCGACGAAAAAAAGCAGGCCCGCGTCTATGATCGTTCACACAAGGACTATCACAATTGGGACGACAACGAAGACCGTGTCTACCGCCAGTATCTTGGGGATCAGCATAGAGATTATCGTGAATATTCCAAACTAAACCGCAATCAGCAAAGTGCATATTGGAATTGGCGCCACAGTCATCCAGATAACCACTAACAAGACCGAGCCAAAGGCACCAATCGGCCTTCGCATATAAAACTGTCTGAAGAGTGACTCGCGCCAATTATCTTTCAAGAACCTTCGCCGAGTTCACTGGAGAGTTGTGCCATGGGCTTCGGCACCCTATCTCTGCCGCGGGGGATTTTGTCTGCCTGATCGGCGCCACCTACGAAAGCGGCGTTGCCTGCCGGGATGCGCGGGGATTGGCGGAGAGGGACCAACGGTAAAACCGTAAGTCACATCTCTCGCAGCGAAACGGCCTGATGAAGATTACAGCGAGGATTATTCTCTCAGCGAGTCCTCTGCGTCTTGAGGGATGAATTCGGGCACTATTGCACTCCGGACAACTCATCATTGCCATTCTCCTGATTCCGCCTCGGCATCAAAATAACGAACCCATTTTGTATCAGAGGAGAAAGCTGCGCTCTGTACCGTTTTGAACAGTGACCTCCGGTACCTGCAGTCGCTGAGGAATGCGCAAAACAGGTTTTCTGGGCTTGCCGCGGGTCTTTTCAGGCTCAGCCTCATTTAGCAGATGTTCAAAATGGTACAGACTCCCCGTCCTGGGCAGCATACCTTGGGCGGGAAGGGGTCGACCTCCTAGCAGCTCATTCGGATTTGTGTGAGCGGCTTCGGTTGACGATGTGTGCTTCCATGTCAAACCTGGCTCAGAACGATTTTCAGTCTGACCTGGCGAATTGCCGGTCGGAGAGCAAGGCTTCTCACAGACGGCGCCCGCTCCGAGTTCTTTTCGTCCATCGCGATGCAGAGGTAGTGGACAACTGCCTCGAAGAGCTGAAAAAAGCGCAGTTCACGGTGAGCGCCGATTTCGTTTTGAATTTGGGGCAGTGCGCCGAACGACTGCACTCCGAGTCCTACGATGTGGTGGTTGCCGAGTACCCCTGTCCGAGTTTGAAAGGATCCCGGGCATTGCAAGTCCTCCATAAAGAGCTGCAGGAGACTCCTCTGTTGTTCGTGGCCAGCGCAATGCGAAGTGAGTCCATCGCTCAACTGGCGGCGGACGGTGCTTTTGACTACGTTGAGCGTGACCACGTCGCGCAATTGCCAATGGCAGTTCGTCAAGCGCTGAACGAGAAGAAACTCCGAGAGGAGTTGGAAGATGCGCGAAAAGCCTTGCGGCATTCGCAATCGCTGTATCGCGCGCTGGTGGACAATCCCGCGTATGGAATATTTCGATGCAACGCGGAAGGAGAAACCGTCGACGTTAATCAAGCTCTTGTAACCATGCTTGGTTATGCGAGCAAGGAAGAACTTCTGGCGGCACATCATTCGACTGAGCTGGTTTCGAGTTTCGGCGAAGGATCTTCATTGGTGGGGCGCTCGACCGAGGCAAGACGAATCGAGCCGGTAGAAATAGAGTGGAAGCGAAAGGATGGAACTGGTCTCACAGCCAGGTTAAGCGGCCGGGGCGTCTACGACGACCACGGAAACTTTGCCGGCCATGAAATCATCGCCGTTGACGTCACAGAACAGCGAACGCTTGAAGAGCAATTGCGCCATCAGGCATCGAGCGATTCGCTTACAGGCTTGTCCAATCATCGCCGCCTTTTCGAAGTGTTACACGCGGAAATCGGCCGGTCCAATCGAACAGGCCGCGAATTTTCCCTTGTTTTGCTGGACCTCGATCGATTGAAAGAGGTTAACGATCGGTTCGGTCATCTGACGGGTGACCGGGCACTCTGCCGGCTCGGGCAGATTCTGAGAGATTGCTGCCGTTCCATTGACACCGCGGCACGCCACGGCGGGGATGAGTTTGCGTTGGTGCTGCCGGAAACAGGGATAGCCGCCGCCACATTGGTTGCACACCGGATTTGCGAACTAGTAGCGAAGGATGCCGAAGAGCCTGCACTCTCGGTGAGCGTCGGAATTGCCAGCCATCCGAAAGACGCCGAAACAATCGGAACCCTGCTGTACGCAGCGGACCGAGCCCTCTATGCGATGAAAGACAAGCGGCCGACAGCCGCTCGGGCAGGACCAGGCGTGGTTGAAAATGTAAACGAATTAGAGAAGAGGAAATCCAATGGATGAACATCGTTCCCGCCAGCGCGAACGGCGGTTGATTCCCGTGCAGCTACAGCGTTCTGAAGGCAGAGTTCAATACTTGCTGGAAGCGGAAGAGCAAATACTTCGGTCGATTGCTGTCCGAGCGCCTGTGCCCGAGATTCTGAATGAAATCTGTACCGCTCTCGATTGCCAGATCGGGAATATGGTTTCTCTCATATCTATGCCGGAAGACGATATTGCAAGTGCGGCAGAAATTGCGCGCAACGCGGCTCTTTTTGGTCTTCATATTTTCTCTTCTACAGGCGTCTTTAATGAACGCGGCGAAGAGCTTGGCTCGTTGGAGATGTACTGTTGCACTGAGCGCAACCCTTCTTCTAATGAGCTTCAGTTGATTGAGCGAGCTGTGTGTTTGGCGGCGATTGCCATGGAATGCGACACGAAAGCAGGCCATCAGGCCAATCATCGAATGCCGGAAAAAGGAACGGCACGTGGAAACGCGTTTGGTTGGCCGGTTTCGATGAACTAATCTTCAGCAGGCAGAGCTTTGTTTGACCCGTAAATCCAGACCTCTGGTTTTCCATCACCCCATTTGTAAAATAGCAGTTCGCATCATTCGTGCAGGACGACGCTCAACAGAGAAGTATTGATTTGAAGACTGCCGTTGTACTTGATGAAACCAAGCTTCCTGAATTTGTTCATGAAGAAGTTGACCCGAGAGCGGGTTGTGCCAATCATCTCCGCCAGCGTTTCTTGAGAAATCGTGGGCAGTACGGCGTGAGGCGAATCGTCTTTGCCGTAACGGGCGAGCAACAGAAGCGTTCGGGCGAGCCGCTTTTCACTGGAATTGAAAAGTTGATCGACCAAGTCCTCTTCGATTCGAATGTTCCTGGCCAGCATGAAAGCAATGAATCTGTCGGATAGGTCGTGCTGCTCGTGAAGGACCTTGAACATTTCCTTCTTCTCAATGACGAGCACGGTGATGGGGGTAACCGCCTGGGCCGTCCCCATGCGAACGGACTGACCCGCCAGGCAGCCTTCCCCAAAGAAATCGCCCGGTCCCAGAATGGCGACGACGGCCTCTTTGCCGCCTTCGCTGACGACAGAGAGCCTCACATTGCCTTCTCGCAAATAGATTACACCGGTGGCGGCATCTCCCTGGGAGTAGATGACCTCGGTTTTTTTGAACTCTTTGACTTTTCTTGCGACTCCGGCCGAGTCCAGAAAAGCTTGGGCATTGAACCCGCCCTTTTCATAAGCGGTAGTCTTGGATTTCTTATTTCTAGGATTCATAATTAGTTTAATGGCTCCACCTGAGCAGATGTGTTCGGTTGGGCGATGGATCGTCCTTCCGCCTCCAGGAGAACTTCGCTCAGCGTTTCTTTATCGATCCCTTGATACGGTTCGCTCGCCGCTTCCGTCCGGAGTTGTTCTTCAACAATCTTTCTGACAGCCTCCAACGGAACTTGCTCGAAATGAGTTTTCGGATTGAACATGGGAACTGCGCCCTCGCCTAGAAGCTAGCAGGAAGGAATTCATACGGGTCAGATCTTTTTGGGATCTTTTGGAAGCCAATAGGAGTTGTTAAGCGGGACTAAACGGCTCGATTGGCCGAGGCGAGGGTTCGCCAACCCCGAAAAAAGGTTTTCCGCTATTTCGTTTAGCAGCTTCATCTTTTTACTTGCAGGACTCGCTACGATGAGATACGATAACGTCACGTTTATTTAGCGTTTCATCGCAAGGAAGGGCTATATGGGGAGCGCTCAGTTGAAAACCGAACCAACACACTTCAAGACGTTGGTGCAACTGGATGTGCCGCAAGGCCGAAATGGAAAACACAGACTGATTGTTACCACTATTCTTAAGGACCTCGACCGTCTGAAGGCTGGCGCGGCAATTAAGGTACCATTGGCTGAATTGGTGGGATCGAAAGAAAAAGTTCGCTCCGCGCTGAATCGTGCAACTCGGAAAGTTGGCCGCAAGGTGGCGACCGCCAGCGACGCCAATTTCTTGTACGTTTGGAACGTAACCGAATAACGCGGACCATCCGGCTTTTCCCGCCCGTCATTCCTCCTGTGCCCGCGCAGTTCCGTCCGTAGAGAATCTTTGAAACTGTATATAAGAGGACAGACTCACCTCCGGCCGAGGTCCAGAATTGTGTTGCGGCAAACGGATTGTGGTGTTGGCCAGTCCAGCTTCTTCAGCTAAGTCTCCACGGCTCGCATAAGCGCTGAGGACATCGAACAATACGTGAACGGCACGGCCTGTATGGGTCGAAGTCCAGTACTTCGTTGAAGGAAAGTAATTCAACACGTTCTCCGCGCCGGGCAGAGTATCTGGCAGTTCTTGGGATCTGCGCAGAAGTGTCTCGAAACGCAGGCAGAAAGGTGAAAAAGCATGCCTCTCCTTCAAATTCTATTAACCCTGATCGTCGTGGGTGTTCTGCTGTGGCTGGTGAATCGATTCATTCCCATGGCCGGAAGCATTAAGTCGATCTTGAACGCAGTCGTGGTAATCGGAGTGGTTTTGTGGCTCCTCAATGTGTTTGGTTTGTTCCACTCGCTGTCGCGTATCCGAGTCGGATAACGAGCGCGGCAAGAAGAACAATATAGGGAAGATTTTCAAGCAATGGATAGGGATCTACCATCGGAAACAATGGGCGCCCCGCATAGGACCAGTGACGAGCGCACCAGTAAAGTCAGTGGAGGTAAGACGTGAGATCTATTCGAGCAATAACTACAACCGGGCTGTTTCTCTTTTTCGGAATCGCGGCACCGGCTATCGCAGGCCAGGAGAAACCGAAAGAAGAGTCCAAGCCGCCGAAGCAGGAGCAGCAGGCTAGACCTGCAAGACAGCAGCCATCTCAAGCTCCGAAACAGCAGCAAGCCAGGCCTGAAAGGCAGCAGCAAGCGCAGGCCCCCAAGCAGCAGAACAACTCGGCGCGGCAGCAGCAACAAACGAACGCTTCGAAACAGCAACAGAGCAACCCCGCAGCACAACAACAGCACGCTAGAGGACAGCAATCTCAACAGAACAACTCTGCAAGGCAGCAACAACAAGCGAACACTTCGAAACAGCAACAAAACAACTCAGCGAGGCAACAGCAACAGCCGCGCCAGCAGCAAGCCAGGTCTTCGCAAGCTCCCCAGCGTACACAACAAGCAATCGATAGGCAGCGCTCTCAACCAGCGCTTCGCCTCAGCGCCAGGGGCAGCGGCCGAATTCCAGACGACCGTTTCCGTTCTAATTTTGGCCGCGGACATAACTTCCGCATAGGCAACCCGGTCTTGGTTGGCGGCTATTCGCGCTTCCAATACGGCGGCTTTTGGTTTGGGTTCGTTGAACCGTGGCCAGCGGACTGGTACTACACCGATGACGTTTACATCGATTACGTGGACGACGGATATTACATGTACAACCCGTACTATCCGGGCACTCGCTTCTCAATCAGCGTCGTAATTTAGAGTTTGCAATTGTCTGCTGTTGAAATATCGTTCCGACCCGGCGCGAAATCTCGGAAGGATTAACTATCTGTTGGGGCGGCGAACTTGAAGGTCGATGAAAGGTTTCACTCGGGAAGGGGAAAACAATGCTCGGAACTATCTTAATCATCTTTTTGATCCTGGCACTCTTTGGCGCGCTGCCGCGATGGTCGCACAGCAGAGACTGGGGCTACAGGCCGACGGGCGGTCTTGGAATCGTCCTCGTTATCGTTGTAATTCTTGTGCTCCTCGGACGCATCTAGAATTTGCAGCTCCGGTCAGGGCGGAGGTCAGTGATGGATGAATCCAGGCGGCATGCAATTGCTTTTCTAGAGAAAGAGATCAAGACCTATTTGGCGCTTTCCTTGTTTTTGTCGAAGCGGGGGATCAAGGTTGACCTGCTGCTGGGAGCGAAAAAAGTGCTGATCAGCCCGTCCTTTTACAAAGATCGAATGAAGGAAGCGAAGAAACTCGTCTATGAACTCAAAAGAACGAAGTAGGATACTAGCCCCGAAAATTGTGACCACGACAAGTGACTGGCGTCAGTGGTCGATCCGCGCCACTGCAGCGTTTTTCATTCTACTTTTGTGTGCCTGTGGCTCGCCGGCATACTCCGTGCTCACTCACGAGGAAATCGTGGACCTGGTATGGACCACCGAGATCAGCCCGCTCCTTCTCAAGCGATTTCCCGACCTAACCGAGGCCCAGCTCAAAGAAGCGCACGCTTACGCGTATGGCGGCGCCGTCATCCAGGATCTTGGCTACTATCCCTTTGGTAGCGTGGAATTCAGCAATCTGGTTCACTACGTCCGCAGCGGTGATTTCGTTCGAGAACTGCTGCTGCAAAGCCAGGATGCGAACGAGTACGCCTTTGCTCTGGGCGCGCTTGCGCACTATGCCGCGGATATCGCCGGCCATCCTGCCGTCAACGCGGCCGTTGCCATTCAATATCCCAAGCTGCGAGCGAAGTACGGGAACTCCGTAAGGTACGCGGAGGATCACACCGCCCATCTAAAGACGGAGTTTGGATTCGACATGGTGCAGGTGGCGAAGAATCGTTATGCCTCGCAGCAGTATCACGATTTCATCGGATTCCAAGTGTCCAAGCCATTGCTGGAGAGGACCTTTCCGATCGTTTACGGAGTCGAGTTGAAAGACGTGCTTGCGCATGAAGATCTCGCAATCGGTTCCTATCGCTTCGCCGTCAGCCGCATGATTCCCCAAATGACCCAGATCGCGCTTCGCACCCACCAGAAGGCGATGATGAAAGAAACGCCCGACTTTGCGAAGAAGAAGTTCCTATACCGTCTTTCGCGCTCCGATTATGAAAAAGAGTGGGGAAAAGACTATACAAAGCCCGATTTCGGCACGCGCTTCTGGTCCGTGGTCTTGCGTTATATGCCGAAGATTGGCCCTTTCAAGGCGCTGGCGTTCAACAATCCCACTGCGCAGACCGAGGACATGTATTTCAAGAGCATCAATACGACTGTCGACCAGTACCGCATTTATCTGAAGCAAGTCGCGTCTGGCTCGCTGGAACTGACCAACTGTGATTTTGACACGGGCAAAGAAACCAAGGCAGCCGAATACTCTTTGACCGATGAAACGTATGCAAAGCTGTTAGGCCAACTGGCAGAACGCAAGTTCGATCTGACTTCATCCGATCTGCGCGAAAACATCCTCAGCTTCTATTCCGACCTCTCGCTTCCTCTTGAAACCAAAAAGGACACGGCTCAATGGCAAAGTGTCTTGGCCTCGCTCGATCAATTGAAGTCCGCAACTCCAAACGCCAGTGTTGCACCTGCGATGTCCCAGCAGACGCCTAAGTGAGGCCACGAGGCCAAGGAGATTTTTTGAGTAGAACGAACACAATCAAATGGACCTGCGGACTGGTCGTGGCGATCGCAGGACTTGACCTTTATTCCTACCACGCGCGCGAACTTTTGGTTTCTCTTGCCCTCTTTACCGCGGGTTTCCTCCTTCTCGTAAGCATCGCCCTGGCCGCGGTCTTTCTCTGGTGGGCAAGCGAACAGTTGGCAAACAGGACTGGGCCCGCTTCCCGAAAAGTGATCGCTTTCTCACGCCGTCTCATCGCAGCCTACGCAAGACCTTGAGCCGCCACGCATTCTCTCGGCTGGCTCCATGGCTACAATTGGCCTTACCACGCGCGCGAATGTTCCTCCGGGCAGGTCTTAACCGCGGCCTTCCTCCTAATCCCCCTAGAAACACATGGTCATACTTCGAATCTGCAAATAAAAAATGAAACTGTGCGCAAGTGAACAGCTTCGCGCTGCTCCCCGCACTATGATGTTGCCTCCAGAACCAAATCAATTCGTAAAATCTTGGGAGGAAATGGATATGAAGTTCGTAAAGACAATTTTCGCAGTGTTTGCGCTCGCACTGCTCGGCGCTACGTTAGCCCCTGGCGCTCGTGCGGATGAGTGGAACAAAAAAACAGTACTTACTTTTAGTCAGCCAGTGGAAATCCCTGGGCAGATCCTGCCTGCGGGAACATACACGTTCGTGTTGGCCGATTCGCCTTCTGACCGCCACATCGTCCAAATCTTCAACGCCGATGGCTCACAAATCATCGCCACCGTTCTCGCCATCAACAACTACCGCCTCAAACCGACGGGCGACACTGTCGTGAAGTTCGCGGAGCGCGCGGGCGACAACCCGGAAGCACTGAAAGCCTGGTTCTATCCCGGCGACAACTTCGGGCAGGAATTTGTCTACCCCAAGCAGAGAGCCATTGAGCTGGCTGTGATTGTGAAAGAGCCAGTTCCCGCACTTGCCGCCGACACGGACCTCAAACTGGTCCCCATCGTTGCGGAAACTCCGGAGCAGAAAGAAGTGCCCGTAACCGAAGTAATTATGGTCACGCCTGCGCCCGCACCAGTCGTGGCCGCTGCACCGGTCGTTGAGACCGCTCCAGAGCCCGTCGCAGAAACCAAGGAACTGCCGCAGACCGCGAGCCAACTTCCCCTCATCGTGTTGCTTGGCTTGTTGTCACTCGGTGCCGCGCTTCTTCTCAAGCGCTTCTCGAACTAAGGCGCGGTCGTAAGTGTATTGAAACTCCAGTGCGCCGCGGCTTGAGCCAACCTTCTCATCCCGCGGCGCAAGGAGATTTGCCGGTGACTCCGACCATTCGACCGCACAACGTCGTACTGCTCCCCTGGTGCTATCCCCTCGCCGTTTTTCTCGTTTTTTCCAGTGCGGCGGGACTTTCGCAATCCCGGCAATCGCCTCCTCTCGATTCCGTGGCTTCTTCCACGATCGCAGTAAAGTCAGAACTCGTCGCGCTTCCTGTCCGCGTGACAGACACACACGGCAATGTCGTTTCCGGATTAAATCTGCAGGATTTCAGCGTCTTCGAAGACGGCCGCCCGCAAAAACTCACTCTCTTCCAACAAGAAGACGCTCCTGTGACCGTGGGCCTCGTCGTCGACCACAGCCGCAGTATGGGTCCCAAACTCGCCGAAGTAACCGCGGCCATTTCCGCCTTCGCTCATTCCAGCAATCCTCAGGACGAAATGTTCATCGTCAATTTCAACGATGATGTCTGGGTCCAGATTCTCGGCGGAAAGCCGTTCACCCACAATGCCAACGATCTCGAGAAAGAGATCGCCGCCGTTTCGGCTCGTGGGCGAACCGCTCTTTACGACGCTGTCGCGCAAGGACTCATTCATTTGCGCCTCGGCCAATGCGAGAAAAAGGCCCTCATCATCGTCAGTGACGGCGGCGACAACGCCAGCCATCAAAAGTTCTCGCAGCTCCTCGCTCTCGCGCAACGCTCACAAGTGGCGATTTACTCTATCGTTCTCCAGGGCGAAGGCCAGGAAGAAAACCCGGGCGTGCTTCGCCGCCTCAGCAAAAGCACCGGCGGCATCGCATATTTCCCGCGCTCCGCGGAAACCATCGCCAGCATATCTGCGCTCATCGCCCGCGATCTCCGCGATCAATACACCCTCGGCTTCGCGCCGGAGAATCTAAGCAATGACGCCTCCTTCCGCAAAATTCAAGTGAAAGTCTCCGCCCCCGGCCGCAGCAATCTTCATGTCCGCTACCGCCCCGGCTATTTTGCCGTGGGGGCAAGCAAGGCTCCCCCACAAACTGATAAGGGCACTTCATGAAACCAGCCAGCCGTGTCTCGGCTCGATCCCGGCAAAGAAGTTCCAAAGTCTTCCGCGCCGCGTCTTGCTTCTTTCTGGCACTCGGCCTCCTCTGCCTGGGATATTCCGCTTATGTCGTCGTGGACGCGCACGCATATCAAGCCTTCGAACAATCAAAATTCGAAGCAAAGTTAGAAAATGGCGACCGCCAACTGCCTCCGGCTCCTTTTATTGAAGGCGGTGTGATTGGTGAGATCCAGGTCCCTCGCTTGCAGCTGAAAGCCATCGTCGTTCAAGGCGATTCGCACACCATCTTGCGCCGCGCCGTGGGCCATATTCCCGAAACGGCACTGCCCGGGAAACCAGGCAACGTCGCCCTCGCCGGCCACCGCGACACTTTTTTCCGCCCGCTCCGCAATATCCGGCCGGGCGATGCCATCTCCCTTAAGACAGTCGACGGCGATTTTCGATATCTTGTCGAATCTACCCAAGTCGTTCCCGCCAGCAACGTTGAAGTCCTGAATGCATCGAACGGCCGTACTCTCACACTCATCACTTGCTTCCCATTTGACTACATTGGTCATGCCCCCAACCGCTTTGTCGTCCGCGCTCGCGAGCTTCAGGTCCTGCCCCCAGATCCCCCGTCCGCTCAATAATCGGCATTCAGAAATCCTTCAACACAAAAATGAATCTTACGCGGCCACGCCATCCCTTCGCTCTACATTTACTCGATGTTCTAACCTGCAACGAAACGCGAATGTGTTCATTACTGGACAGACACCTTCCGTGAATTCTTCTAATATCGCCTCGTGTAGGGAAGCAAGAGGCTGTCTCGCGGAAGCGCCTATTCGTTTCTGTGTTACGGCCTTGGCTTCAAACCATCACTTCGGAATTGGCATAACAGGGTCGGCATGTCCTGGACAACTTCGGGTTCCTATATGTCCCATGCCTCTTGGGGTTAGCCGCTTCCTACTCTCTCGCTGGCTTCGTTGACTTTTTTTTGGCCCTGGCTGTTGTGTCTTGTCTCTTCGTGTCTTTCAGGGCCGCAGGATAGCCTGCTGACGGGTTAGTCGAAACTATGAAACCAATCTCTATAGTGGGAATTGTCCTGGTGGTTCTCGGTGCGCTGGCACTCGCTTACCAGGGATTCTCCTATACCCGTCGCGAACATGTCGTGGATGTGGGGCCAATGCATATCACGACGGATACTCAAGACAGAATTCCCATTCCCCCAATCTTCGGAGGGCTCGCGCTTGTCGGTGGAA
Source organism: uncultured Acidobacteriota bacterium (assembly GCA_963729455.1). Classification (GTDB taxonomy): domain Bacteria; phylum Acidobacteriota; class Terriglobia; order Acidiferrales; family UBA7541; genus Acidiferrum. The sequence continues at coordinate 755,794 of CAVSNX010000007.1, read as the reverse complement.
TTGCTCTGATGATCGTTGGGGGCAAGAAAAGTTCTTAGTTCGAATCGCATGAGTGCCCGCCTGAGAGTCGGGTAACGTATAACCCTCTCGCGCAGGAAACAGAGTTGAAGGTCCTTCAACAACAGAGTTTGTCGAATAAAGAGTTTACAAAAGTAGCTTTGACCGGGAGGTCAGTGATGAAGAAATTTTTGGTTACAGCAGCATGTCTTTCGCTCGTAGCAGGTGTGGTTTATGCCAGGAAACTCAACAAGGAACAACGGCGCCTCGAAGAATGCGGCGTTGTCATGTCAGAAATTCTCCACGTACCAGACGACATTCCTCGCGATCTTCTCAACAAAGCCGAGTGCGTCATCGTCATTCCGAGCGTCAAAAAACTGGCTTTCGGAATCGGCGCTGAGTACGGACGCGGCGCCATGGTTTGCCGCACCGGCGAGCACTTCCGTGGAGCTTGGGGAGCCCCGGCGATGTACGCTCTTGAGGGTGCCAGTATCGGCTTCCAGATCGGCGGAGAAGGAACGGACTTGGTTCTTCTAGTTATGAATGGCCGAGGCATGGATTCGATCCTCAGCAGCAAGGTGAAGTTGGGCGGCGATGCTTCCGTTGCCGCAGGCCCAAAGGGACGCACCGCATCCGCGGATACCGACGCCTGGATGCGCGCTGAGATCCTCAGCTATTCGCGCTCACGGGGAGTTTTTGCCGGAGTTTCCCTCGAAGGCTCCACGCTTCGTCCTGACGACGACGCCAGTGGCGACGTTTATGGCCACCCCATGAAGGCAAGTGAAATCGTGCGTGGCGAACATGTCGGCGTGCCGGAAACGGGCCGCCATCTCGTCAACGTTCTGGAGAAGAATTCGCCAGTCAACGAATCAGAACGCGCTTCTAACTAACAGTTGGGAGTAATCAATTCGCCGGGATTTTTCTCATCCCGGCGAATTTTTTTCTTCGGAGTATTATTTCAGGCGTGTGGTTCACTGGACTCTCGACCGAGGCCTCTGGATGGGACGCGTCACCGGAACCATCTTTTGCAGTTTGGTCTCTACTATTCTCAGATCATCCGCCCCAGTCGTTCGCGGCCTCAGACGTTGCGCTCAACGGCTCTCGCGGGCGCCACTTTTCACGACTTACCACTCACTACCTGCAACTTACAATCGACTACTTATGACGCCGGTCGTTGAGGTGTTCCGCATGGCCGTTGGCGTCCAGCCAGGTCAAAAGCGAGCGGATGCTGCCATGGGCCAAAGCAATACTCGAATCCGCAGCCCCGTAATAGAGATTAATCGTATCCCCGTCCGCCGCCACCGTGTAGCCGCAAGGAAAAACAACATCTTGCACATCTCCGTGGCGTTCGTAGTCCGCCTCCGGCGCAAACATCCAGGAATCCCCTCGAATGATGCATTTCTCCGGCTGTTCAAGTTCGAAGAGAGCCAACCCCAGCCGATAGATCGAGCTCGAGGGCGTCCTTCGCACGCCGTGATAAATCATCAGCCAGCCTCGGGAAGTCTCAATCGGGGGAGGCGACATGCCAATCTTGTTCGCATCCCACCAGGCACCCCGACGGGCTTCCAGCATGAGCTTGTGATTTCCCCAGTGGCGCAAATCCGGAGAGTACGACACCCAGACGTGAGCCCCAAGCGGCGTCATCGGCCGATGAATTAATGCCCAGAATCCCCCGATCCTTCGTGGCAGTAGCGCTGCGTCCTTGTCGTCCGGTGACATGACGACTCCGAGTCTTTCGAAGCTACGAAAGTCACTCGTCAATGCCAAAGAGACCCCGGGGCCACCGCGCGAATAGGACGTGTAAGCGACCGCATACTTCTTCAATTCTGGGACGTAGGTAATGCGTGGATCCTCAATGCCCCAAATTTCCTCCGGGTAACGCTCCCCATCGGGCACCAGAGTTGGTTCACGATCGATCTGCCAGTTGTCAACGCCATTGACCGAACGGGCGGCGCATAGGTGCGAGAGTCCGCGGCGATCCTCCACGCGGCAAAGCAGAAGCGTGGAACCATCCGGCAGCAGCGTTGCGCCTGCGTTGAATACGCTGTTAATCGAATACGGCCAATCCTTTCCCGTCAAGATTGGATTCGCGGCGTGCCGCTCAAACAGAGTTTCATATTGAATCATTGTGGCCTTCGCGGAGATTGTGATTACGTTCATGGAAGGGGGCTCCCATAATTCTGCACAAGCTGCAAAACAACTGCAGTGTGCCTCAGATCTTTTTTCCGGTACCGTCGTGCTCTTCGACGTGGCGCATCTCCAGAAGTGCCATCAGGAACGATAGCGTGGATTCTGCGCCCTGATTTTCATTGGCGCGGTCCGGATGCAGGCCGTCTCTGCAACCGCCTGTAGCCGGATCGTACAATGCAATTTGAAGGTCGTTGTCTCCCAGGAACCAATTGAATGCGGACCACGCCTCTTTGCGCCAGCGGCCCTTCCCGGTTGCTCGATAAGCCTGCAGGCATGCCGACACGGCCGCGCAGGCTTCCACCGGCTGCTGGTCGAAGCGGGCCTTCTCGGTTGTCTTGGAATAAAAGCCCTGCGAACCGATGGGCACGAAATGGCCCTTCACTTCGCAACGCTGAAGCGTCACCAGCCAATCTAACGCTTCAAGTCCAGCCGATACCATCTCTTCGTTACCGGCGCGCACTCCCGCCCGCAGCAATGCCTGCGGCAATCGCGCATTTGAATAAGAGAGACTATTCTCAAACCACTTCCAGTCATCGGTTCGGTGCGCATGGTAGGAACTCAACAGTCGATTTGCGAGCGTGTCCGAAGCACTCAGCGCCGCGCGATCCCCTGGGAACGAGTCGAGATACTCCTGCACCCCCAGCAATGCGAACGCACAGGCGCGAGGGCTCTTAAATTCGACAGCTGCAGGGACAGCGAGTTCAAACATGCGGCCCGCGGCTCCGCGTAAGCCCGCGTTCTTGGATCGGCCGAGAACGGTTCCTAAGCCCCACAGCGCTCGGCCATGACTGTCTTCCGAGTGTTCCGTCTCGTGCCATTGGCATTCGTAAGTCAGGGAGTTTCGGAAGCGCTTGGTGTCGGGATCAAAAGCATGCCACAAGAAAGCCAGATACCGGGAGGCCAGGTCGGCCGAGTTTGCCGGAGCGTGAACTCCAATCTCCTCCAGGAGTGTGGTTACGATCAATGCCCGCGCGTTGTCATCGGTCGAGTAGCCTTCCGGATAGTTAGGAACTACGAAAACCGCATGCTCCACCATTCCCGTATGGTCCGTCATACGATAGAGGTGATCCAACTTGATGGCGGGAAGCCTGTCGAGTTTCTTTTCGGTATTCTGCGCCGAAAATGTGGCGCGCGGATTGCGCAAGCGCTCATTGTAGATACGCTCAAAGCTCTTCATATACTTCTGCGCGACGCGGCTCCATACCATGTCTCTCGCGTAGAGATAAGCGCGTTTCCGCATGGCGTGCCTTGCGGTACCGTTGTCCAGAAGTTCCACCGTTTTAGCGGCGATCGCACCGGGATCATCGAAGGGAACAAGCGCTCCGCGCTCGTCGTCCAGAAGTTCGATGGCATGCAGGTAGGGCGTTGAGATGATTGCTTTTCCGGCGCTCAATGCGTACGCCAGCGTGCCGGAAACCACTTGCGCTTTGTGTTTGTAAGGCGTGATGTAAATGTCCGCCGCGCCGATCAATTCAACCATCTCCTGCGGGCTCACGAAACGATTGCGGAAAATTACGCTGCCTTCAACGCCGAGTTCCTTGGCTAGGTCCTGTAGATAGTGCCGGTATTTGTCGCCTTCATGCCGCAAAATATGCGGGTGCGTTACACCGGAAACCATGTAAACAACATTGCTGTGGTGCGCCAGGATTTTCGGAAGCGCTTTTATGACGTTTTCTATCCCTTTGTTCGGCGAAAGAAGCCCAAACGTCAGCAAGACCTCTTTCCCCTCCGTTCCAAACCCATCCTTGTAAAAACTCGGGTCGGTGAACGGCAAATCCGGGATGCCATGCGGGATCAGATCGATCTTGTCCGCAGCAACCTGAAACACTTCTTGCAGGATCGTCGCCGATTGTTGGCTCATGACGATCAAACGGTCCGAAAGAGCCGCAATCTCCGCCAACACCGCACGCTGGTCGGGATTTGGTTCGCGAAGCACTGTGTGCAATGTCGTTGCGAACGGCATTCGCAGGCGCCGCAGTAGCTCCAGAATGTGTGCGCCGGCCCTTCCTCCAAAGATTCCGTATTCGTGCTGCAGGCAGACCAGATCGACGTTACTGAAGTTTAGAAAGTCCGCGGCCTGCCGGTAGGAAGCCAGGTTATCTTCGGACAGCTCGAATCGCACTCTCGAGGGATATGCGTATCCTTCTTCGGTATCGTTAACCGGAAGGGCCAGCAGTTCGGTTGTGCCATATTCCGCGTGGAGTGCGTCGCACAAATCGGACGTGAACGTGGCAATCCCGCAACGCCTCGGAAGATAGTTCCCCACAACTGCGATTCTGTTGGGAAGGACGGAGCGCGTAGGTACAGGTGTGAGTACAACCGGATTCTCTTCCAACACGAGAGACGGCAACTTGATCACTGTTTCCGTTTCTCCGAGAGGTATTATTTTCGGCAAAGACATTCGATTTCCCGTGAATTCATGATCCGTAGAGGAATCGCCGCTTGCCAGCCAAAGAAGCGTTTCACTTTGACTCGCCTGCAGCCCGTGGCTTTTCTATCGAATTCAGAATCGCGTCCCGTGGATCGAAGACGGCCGGGGCGCTTTACTCGTGCAAGACAACTGTGAGCAATGACTTATTGACCTTGATTTTGCCGTTATATTCGATGAACCCCAGTTTTCTGAACTTGTTCATGAAGAAATTCACGCGCGAACGCGTGGTTCCTACCATACTTGCCAGCGTCTCCTGCGAAACTTTCGGCAATATTCGAACCGGGTGATCCTGTTTTCCATACCTGGCGAGAAGCAGCAGCGTGCGCGCCAGGCGCTTTTCGCTCGAGTTGAAGAGTTGATCCACGAGATCCTCTTCGACCCGGATGTTATGCGAGAGCATATATCGAATGAAATGGTCCGATAACTCTTGTTCGGTATGAAGAACGCGCAGCAATTCATTTTTTTCAATGATAAGGAGTGTGGTTGGTGTAATGGCTGTAGCCGTACCCATCCGAACCGTCTGGCCCGCCATGCAGCCTTCGCCGAAGAAATCCGTCGGGCCAAACATCGCGACCACCGCTTCTTTTCCTGAGCCGTTGACCACGGATAACTTCACTCCACCTTTCTGGACGTACATGACGCTATCCGCTCCATCTCCTTGGGTGTAGATCGATTCGTTTCTACGGTATTCCGCAATTCTTCTCGACACCCCTGCGGTGTCCAGAAACACATGGGGATCAAAGGTGTTGACTTCACCGTTTTTCCTGCCGTCTGTCTTGCGTCGTTGTGCTTTCATATTCGGGTCGAAACACCGTCTCTGCGCGCGCGTTCCTTGGCCACGTGCACCGTACCAAAAAGAACTCTCACAATACTGTCCAAAAGAGGACAGCGCCTGCCCCTGCCATTCTCTAAGATCGCCTGTGAGACTGCGAGAAGGAGCGAAATTGGCCGGTTACCAGGGCTGGGACGGGCGGTATCCCTCCCCTCGCCGTCTCAATTGTTTTGATTTTGTAAGGCGCGGTTCCCCTCACAGCCCAAGTTAATCGAATTATTGCCAGCACAAGTCTCAGAGTCCTTAAATGTCATCCAACACCACGTCTCCAACGATTCTCATCAGAGAAAACGCACTCTTGCCGACAGGCTTGGTGCTCGAAACGGAAGCGTTCTTGCCGGGCTGGCGAGCTGTCCGAAATCTCAATGGACACGGGGTATCCCGAAAAATCGCGGGTGCAAAATGGAACTTCTTCTTTTTAGCTGGCGCGATCAGGACGACGGTCCTAGGCCGCGAGGGACTGGGAACCCTGCGCCGAGCCGTCAAACGTGTGTTGGCAAAGCAGCGAGGCCACAGCTATAACGCCCTACAAATTGCGAGGGTTGTTCCAAAAAGCTTTCTCGGAATTCCTTATGTAAGCGTCTCCGCCCACTCCCGCCATATCCAGGAAAGCATGTATCTGGTACCTGTGGAGGATTTTCGGATGAGGGACGCTGCAGCCACACCACCCGCTGCGGCGTCGGCAATAGTTTTGGTCGATGATGAAAAAGCGCATCCGGAAAAGGCTGCCACGGTGCCACAGGAAGAACTGATTTTGAATTCCTAGCAGTTCGCACGAGGTATGAAAATGAAAACAATACGCTGTTCCATTCTTCTCGTTACTGTCTTGCTCCTCCTGCCACCGATCCTCCGCTCACAAGATCTTTCCAACTATCGCGGTTTTTCCCTCGGGTCAAGCCTCACCACCGTGCTGAAACAGACGGACGAGAAGTTAGCGGATGTTAATGTCACCCACGGTGGCCCATCGCTGTTTCAGGAGGTTACTTGGTGGTCGCCGAACCTTCCCGGGCCCACGTACCGGACGGATAGCGTCGAGCAGATTCTCTTCTCGTTCCACGACGGCACGCTCTACAAAATGTCGGTGACCTACGATCAAGCCTCCACGGAGGGCCTCACTGCGAGCGATATGGTGAAGTCCATTTCCGCGAAGTATGGGCCTGCCACGGGTATTGCGCCGCCAGCCGATCCCGCGTCGAAGGAAAACTATGACGGGAAGGGAAGACTCGTCGCTTCGTGGGAAAATGCGCAATACTCTTTCAATCTCGTCCGTTCCTCCTTTACCGACCGTTTTGGGCTCATCATGTACTCCAAGCGGGCGAATGCCGAGGCGGAACTTGCCATTGTGGAATCGCTTATACTCGAGAAGCAAAACGGCCCTAAAAGAGCAGCCGAGCGTGAGAAAAAACAAACGGACGATCTCGAGGTCAGCTCGAGAGAAGAACCAGAAGACTTTTCGCCCGTAGTGCCGACCGAGACCAGCAAAGAGTGGAAGACTTTCATTTTGGACTAAGATTCGACGCTGAGCGATTCCAAGAAAAATGTGCTTAGTGAGTGAGTTCGAGCAGGTCGTTCAATAACCCCATTGCAAATCCTTAATCATTCACACCAAAATCCAAAATGAAACGGAAACTCCAGCCTTCGAACGCGGGTGAGGAAGCCTCACTGCCTTGAATTCTTCGCAAAGTGTCCACAAACGCACAGTATTTTTACACTGGAAGCCCCACACTTTGGGTCTCGCAGTTTTCGAAGGAGACTCATGCAGAATATTTCAAGATTCTCGTTAGCACTGGCAATTACGCTAAGTGCTTCCGTGTACGGCCAGGCTCAACCGCAGTCGCCCGCCCAGTCGGGCGATCCCACACCGACCTACAGATTCAGCGTCGTCAGCCGCACCGCGAAAGCGGTGAACTACAGACATCGCAGCGGGGCGACCAAGATCGACTTTCAAGGCACCGACCTCATGCCCAGCGCAAGAGGCGAGGCCTCGGTAAACAGCAAGCGTGGCAGGCTGGAGGTCGAAGTTGAATTTTCTGACCTCAACAGGCCCACAGCGTTCGGCAACGAGTACCTGACGTATGTCCTGTGGGCGATTTCTCCCGAGGGACGTTCCATTAATCTCGGCGAAGTTTTGGTCGGCGATAACCATCGCAGCAAGCTGGACGTGACAACCGATCTTCAGGCTTTTGCGATGATCGTGACCGCGGAGCCTTATTACGCAGTTCGTCGCCCGAGCAATGTGGTGGTCATGGAGAACGTGATTCGCCAGGACACCAGAGGTACCTCGGAAGCCGTGGACGCAAAATACGAACTGATCGATCGCGGCGGATACATTCCGACCGGCTATAACTTCGATCCAGTAGTCTTGAATGCCAAGTTGCCGCTGGAATTCTTTGAAGCTCGCAATGCAGTGCGCATCGCCAAGTCCGCAGGCGCCGAAAGGTATGCTGGCCCGAGCTACGAAAATGCAGTTCGCCAGATGAACGCAGCCGATGCGATCGCCACCGGCAGACACGAAAGCAAGAAATCACTAATCTCCATCTCACGTGAAACCGTGCAGACCGCGGAAGACGCGCGCGAAATAGCCATGAAGCGGATTGAATCGGAACGTGCAGAGCATGAGCGCAACGCCTCAGCGGGACGTGAAGCCAGTGCCAATGCCGCCACAGCCGATGCCGTTCGCGACCGCGATGAAGCCGACCGAAGGAAGCATGAAGCCGAAGCCAACACGGCGGGCGCCGTTCGGGACCGCGATGACGCCGACCGAAAGAAGCACGAAGCCGAAGAAGCTGCGAGACGAGCTCAGGGTGCCCAGGCCAATGCCGAGGCTGACTCCGACCGCAATCGAGCGGCAGCAGCCGCTTCGGACCAGCAAGCCCTAGATGCCAAGAACGCGCAGGCTTCCGCCGAAGCTGATTCCGACCGCAACCGAGCTGCAGCCGCCTCAGCCGATTTGAGGACGCAAGATGCCGTGCGCGACCGTGAAGAGCTGCGCGCAAAGCTGCTACAGCAGTTCAACCTGATTCTCGAAACACGCGACACGGCCCGCGGCCTTGTCGTCAACATGTCGGATGTACTCTTCGACAGCGGACAATATACGTTGCGTCCGCTGGCGCGAGAGAAGCTGGCGAAAATATCGGGGATCGTGCTGGCTTATCCGACGCTCATGTTGGCTGTCGAAGGTAACACGGACAGCGTTGGTACGGAAGAATTCAACCAGACGCTCTCGGAGAAGCGAGCCGAGAGTGTCCGAGGCTATCTCACCAAACAGGGTGTGCCGGAATCGTCCACGACTGCCGCAGGCTTTGGCAAGACCCGGCCGATTGCTTCCAACGACACATCGGACGGCCGCCAGCAAAACAGGCGTGTCGAGCTGATTGTTTCTGGCGAAGTGATTGGAACGAAGATCGTTTCGATCCAGGAACTGCCAGTCAGCGCGTCGTCAACGCCTCGCTAATTCAACCTAGAACAGAAGAAAAGCCGGCTCCTCGCGAGCCGGCTTTCTCTTTTGCATGAGCAGTCCTAAACTCGTTTTTGTTTGCTCGGTGAAGGAACAACCTGCCGTCAGCTACCAGTGACGAGGGCAGTTAGGCGGCCGTATCCCTTTGTCGCGTGGCTTTGACGCCCGAGAGAATGCCAACTCCTAAGAGCACGATCGCGCCTACGACAATCCAGTGTGTGGGCAGATGCAACAAGAAGGCGCCGTAGATTAAGCCAATGATTAGAACCGCGAATCCGATGGCGTAGAGTCCGAATGACATGGTGTTTCCTTTCCTCTGCGCTTACCGGGCAATCGCTTGAACACTCGCTATGCATACCGGCAAAAGATGGAGAAAAACCAATACCCTCCCCCATGCTATTTCGCGCGGAGGAAGGACATTGGCATAGACAAGAGTGAAGAAGCTAGTCACGATCTGGGTGACTATGGCGCCAATTCCAGTAGTGGCTCTGCTCGCGGCGGCTATTTCGCTGGAACTCACGATAGTCTCTGTGCCTCTCCCCCAGGTACACGCGATAGGAACGGTCTTCACGGTCGTTCCACTCATGGTAGTCACGATGATTGCGATCGTAGTAGCGAGGATGATCGACGCTGACTACCACTTCTTGGGCAGCGGCCGCCTTGGGTGCTGCCGAAGCTGTAAGTGCTGCGGTCAGAAAAAGAAAAGTCAAATATCTAGTTGTTAGGTGCATGTCGTCCTCCGTAAATCGCGAACTCCCGCTTTGGAGTTGTAGCTTGTAGTGAGCATGCGCGGAAGTGCCTGCAAAGTCTGTACTATACGGGACACAACGATTCGCACACATCTAAGCTAAAGACGGACTCGCTTTCAAATCTGGCAGTAATAAGTTCGTGTACTAGACACTTATCTCGACCCCATGAAGCGAAGGCAATATCGACCGGAAGCCACTCTGATGTTCTCGAAGTCGATACGCACGCCAGTGTGATCGCTCAAGGACAAGCCGTGAACCTACTCGAGGACCAATTGTTCCCAGAAATACCCAAAAACGCTGAGGGAGGTAGCAGCAAAGCAGAGGTCGCTTCGCCCACTAGTTGAGTTTCCGAGATTAAGTGGCGCGCCCGGCCAGACTCGAACTGGCGACCCTCTGCTTAGAAGGCAGACGCTCTATCCAACTGAGCTACGGGCGCGTTAGGCATTGATTCTAAGACATTTGTGCCTCGCAGGCACTCTGTTTTGGCTGCATTGACCCTCTGCGTAAAGTGCAGACTCTCGGGTCCAGACTCCAGGCCAAGCGCGGAGACCACTTCCTAAAGCCGACTTCCTATTACGAATCGCTAGTTCCCCGGTAATTGACACATGATGAGAAACAGATCTCAGTTTGTAATGGAAGTTTGCAATTGAAGAGCGTCCCCCCAAAGACGCGCTGGAGATGCCGTTACCTCTGTTGGCAAGATCGCAGGGACAGTGACAGTATACTGGCAAACTAAGGTTCCAACTCGATGACGTATGCTTTGTAGTCGATCCGCACGGACCGGAATTGGCTCAGGATGTCTTGCCCCAGCAAACCGTCAAAGGGGATTTGAAAGCGCTTCGAGAGATCGTCCAGGTTCATCACCGAAACCAGTTGTGAAAACAAAAAACGGTGCGCGATTTCCACGTCCACTCGCAAGCGCACGGCATTCCCAATAATGCCCGCTCCCTGATTCTCTGGCTGACTCACCGGAAGTTGTACTCTGCCAATGGATCGCGCATTGAGGATCGTCTTGTTCGCCCCCGTATCTACCAACAGCGTTACCGGCCTGCCGTCGACGCTCGCCTCCACCAGCATATAAGTATTCACGGAACGAAATGGCACACTCACAATTCGCCGCTGCGCCGGCAACGGCAGCAGGGCCAAAATGACCAGGAACAGCATCAATCCGTGTTTGATAGCTGAGTTCAAGTCGAACTCTCTCCGCTTCGACCGTGTGTGGCTGTCGTGCGCACTTCGTATGAATTTCTGTTTTGCCGTTCGACGCCCTAGGTCAAGGCGAGGATACGTTTCGCAGCTGACGACGCCTTCAGCGGAGCGAAAGCACGGTTAACCATATTTCGGCACGTAAACGGAATCCAATTTTCTGATAAACCACTTTTGCACCATTCTCGGACTTGACGTGGAGAAACGGAATCTTTCCCGTTGCCAGAATCTGAGCTGCGACGAATGTCGTGAGGGCCCGCGCATATCCGCGGCCGCGAAATTCGGGCAGCGTGCACACCGCGCTGATTTCCGCAAACCCAGTGGATTGTAATCGCTCGCCGGCCATTGCGATCAAGCGCCCATCGCTCGCGCGTATCCCGAAATAGCTTCCCATCTGGATTGTTTGCGGCAAGAAAGGGCCGGGCTCGGTGGCAGCGGTAAGCTCCAGCATTTCGGGAACGTCCGTCGTCCCGAGTGGAAGGGGCGCGACAGGCGGAAGGTCCAGTGAAGCGTCACAAATCATCTGGTCGATCCACCGAGAGCGTTCGACTTGCCAACCGCCCGGCACATCGAAGGGACTGGCGGTAAAAAACGCGACGTGCTCGCCGGGACTGACCAGCCGTTGTAAATCGGCGAATGCACTCTCTGTGGGATGAAGAAACGCCGCAAATGGGGAAACATCCGGTGGATATCGTCGCGCAAGGCCGTGCGAGAGGGCAAGGAGGCGGTGTTCCGTTGTAAGCGCGGACCAGATCGGGTTGTCGAGAGACTCTAACATTGCATCACACGCTCACTGGTTATCAGCTTAGCCGGCTTGCGCGCGCGAAAGCGCCCCGCCTTCGAGTTCGCGTTCCGCCTGGAGCCAATCGTCAAGATCGCGGCCTGGTTGTTCGCCGCGTTCAACATAGATTTCGTATGCGCGGCGGCGGATATCCTCGGTACGCATGGCACTCCCTACTGACGCCTCGCCTGCCTCCGCCAAGGCGGAATTTGTTTGAAGTTCCGTACCGCCTTTGCTCTTTGGTTTCGATGACATACCCATCTCCCTCTTGTTAGTGACTGGATTAGGCTACGTCGCAGCGAAGGCTGTGCTCCAATGTGTCCCCATTCAAGCGTCGATCGCCTTCCTAGGCAGCGATCTCCTCGAAGAACTTTGTCAGTTTTTCGTCGAGCAGAGCGGGCACAGACGACGGCTTCATCTCTGTGAATTTGCTAAAAAATGACAACTGATTGTCCATGTCGATCCGTGTCTGCTCCCCGTCCCTCTGGGAAACGCAGATGCGCACGGGAGCGCCCAGCCCGGCGGCACCGCTGTACTCGAATAGCCCACGTGCAATTACAGCGTTCCCGACGAGGTAGAACTTCGACTCGATGGGAATCCCCGCAAGGCGCATTGTGGAACCCTGTTCAAAATCCCAGAAGATTGAGAAGGGCTTGGAAGTGGAGTCAACGTACGCTTCGACACCCGCGCGATCGCCGTGCGTCACGTACTCCATCAGCTTGGGGATGTGGAAGCGCGGCAGGGCCATCTCAATCGCCTGAGTAACCTCGAAGAAGGACTTACGCGAGCGAATAGTCAGTAGGACCCCATCAAACTTGGTCCTCGTCGTCTGTGCGGAGCCTTCTTCTGCTTTGTCTGGTTTCATTTGTATGTACCTCTCCTTTGAGTTTCAATTTGGCTTTCGCATTGCATCCCGGCTGCTGGGCGATCAGTCGGATCGACCAGATCAACTCTCCACCGCGCGTCACTACCACGTCGCTGCCACTCAATCCTTTTCTCTTTCCATCCATTCGCGAATATATGGAGTGCAATTTTCAAGCTTCACGCCATCCGCTTCACAACTCATGAAAAAGCGCATTACCTCGCGATCGACCACACCAACGTCTTTCAGATCTAAGACGATGTCGTGGTAGGCCGTTTGGAATTCGAAGAGTTTCCTCAATTCGACTATCGCCTGTTTTTCGATTCGGCCACATAGGCTGAATACCGTGACTCTCCCTCGCGGCGCTGTCTCAATCCTAAAGGTCATCGATCAAGCCATTTGCCACACCGTGCAGCCAGGAAGATGACGTGCTTCGAGAACTCCGCAAATCGAAACGAGAAATTATGTGTTGGCGTTCGCCCGGCCTTCCGTGAGGAGCAAATGAAGCGGGGTCAGCGGACTAAGCTCGACGTATTCGAATTCCATGAGCTTAGCTTGGCCCAACGGTAGCTTCTCAAGGATGGCGCGTGCCTCTTCGACTGACGTTACATTCATCAGGAAGACGGGACCTTTTTGATCTTGGCGCGCCCACCATTGGTCGATCTTTCCAGCGAGGTAAAGACGAAGTGTAGCTGGCACCTCCTTTGGAAATATCGTCTTGAGCTGCTCAGGCGTCGGCGGACACGTGAATCGGCCTGATGCCAGAATCTTTGTTGTTGGTACCACAGGGAAAGGGCGTTTGGACTTTTCCGTGATTTCGGCTGCGGTTTCCCGACCTTGAACCATATGGAGCTCCAGTCTTTGAAAATGGGAAGTTGCTTGTGTTTCTTCGGCTTAAATTCATCCAGGTGAAACCGTGGTGCAAGCGAGTGCCCAATTGGATCTCACTGAAAACCAAGGCTTGGATAGGAACTTGGTGTGACAGAATCCTAGAAACTGTCAGAATTCTGCGAGTTGAACGAAGGGATTACCGGAAGGTGTATTTCTTTATGTTGAGCTGGTTGATTTTCAAATGTAACGTAGATGGCGGAATTCCGAGCTTGGCCGCCGCGCCATTTGACCCGGCTACTTTTCCCTTACTTGCCGCAAGAGCCGTTTCGATGATTTGCTTTTCGTAGCTACGCAGGTTCTCTGTCAGAGGGCGTGACGACTCCGGGCGAGGCGCGTTTTGGCTTGCAAGCCAGGCCTCATCGACCCAAAAGGTATCTCCGGTGCAAAGGATTACGGATCTCTCGACGATGTTTTGCAGCTCACGAATATTGCCTGGCCAAGGATAGGACTGGCAGAGCTTGAGGGTGTTTTTGTCGATCTTGCTGATTTGTTTTCGCGCCTTCTCCGCGTAGCGCTTAACGAAGTACTCGACCAGCATCGGAATATCTTCTTTCCGTTCCCGGAGAGGCGGCACGTGGATCGGGAAAACATTCAGGCGGTAGTAGAGGTCGGCGCGAAATGTTCCGGTGGCAATGGCTGCCGCCAAATCGCGGTTGGTAGCAGCGATAATTCGAACATCAGTGGGAATGACGCGGGTACCTCCCACTCGTTCAAATTGGCGCTCCTGGAGCACTCGAAGCAATGCAATTTGAGTGTCCGCGGGAAGTTCGCCGATTTCATCGAGAAAGATCGTTCCGAAGTGCGCCAACTCAAAACGACCTTGGCGGCGCTGCAGGGCACCGGTAAATGCTCCCTTCTCGTGGCCAAACAATTCTGAGGCGATAAGCGAAGAAGGAATCGCGGCGCAATTCACGCTAATAAAAGCCTGGCCAGCGCGGTGCGAACTCTTATGTATGGCACGCGCAATCAGTTCCTTGCCGGTACCCGTTTCGCCCGTAATCAGCACCGTAGAGTCGGTAGGAGCGACCTTCACAATGCTGGAAAGGACACTTTTCAAAGCGGGCGAGGAGCCCACGATCTCCTCAAACATGAAGACCTGATCGATTTGCTCTCGCAACACGAAGTTCTCTTGCCTTGTTCTTTCCTCCGCGTGTTTGCGATCGTCGATGTCGGTACTGGTCGCATACCAGCGGATGACTTCTCCTCGTTCGTCCAGCAGCGGTTTGTATTGGACCAAGAACCAGCGGAACTGACCGTCCTTCCGGCGAATTCGTCGTTCGTACTCGAATGGCAGCCGTCGCGAGATCGCCGTTTCGCGTTGGTCGTGCAATCTCTCGGAATCCTCCGGATGAAAGACCGGATGAGAGCACTCCAACCGGAGTTCTTCTTTCGTCAGGCCGGTGTACTCTTGTACTGCTTGATTCGCATACAGAAAGTTTCCGTCGGTCCCGACAGCCGTAATGAGCTGAGGTATTAGATCGATGATTGTCCGAAGCTCAGCTTCGGATTTGGCTATTTTTGCGAAAGCCTTCTCTAATCCATCCTCGGCGCGCTTCCGGTCGTCAATATCAGTCATCAATATGTACCAGCCGGTGATACGACCTTCCGTATCTCGCGCAGGGCGGGCACGAGATTGAAACCAGCGGTACACACCGTCGGCGCGCCGCTGCCGAAGCTCAAGATCCTGCGGCTGTCCGGTTTCGACCTCGCGTTTCCACGTTTCGATCACGCGAGGAAGGTCATCCGGATGGATGGCGTCGCTGGTGATCCAATTCTTCAATTCCTCACTCGTCTTGCCGAAGTATTCCAAGACTTGGCGGTTGAGAAGCTCCACCTCGCCTGCCGCACTCATGGTAGAAACAAGCCCGGGAATCGTGTCGACGATTAGACGAAAGCGCTCCTCACTCTCCTGGAGCGCCGCCTCGTTGCGTTCCCGCTCTTCGCAATCAGAGTTTGTTCCGTGCGCTCGTTTTTCCGCAGCTAATAGGGATTCCGCCTGCGATGCGACTGTGGTATTCGGCCCTTGTTTGGTTTTAGAGCCGGCCGGCTGCACCACGCCCGCCGTGTGACTGAGTTGTATTTTGTCGCCCGGCGTGGGTCGCGATTCCGCGGAGCTCATGACGCCCTCCATCCTGGGTCCGGACTTACGACCGGTTCGTCATAAGGATACGCTTCAAAAACCGCGCATGCCATTGGTGCGCGCAATCTCGCTCGATGATCAATCTGGGATTCTAGATTCGCGCGAGTATCCAGGAGGCGAGCCGCGCTTTGATGCATTGCTTGTTGGCGAGTTCGACCACTCCAAGATCATGACGGACATGTTGCAGCTAATTGATACGTCTGCTCGTTGAACTCCTAGAATACTGGCAATTCCCAAGATCCTGTCACTCCGATTTCGGTTTCGAGCCCTATTTTTCGGCGAAATCGAAATTGGGCACTCGGTTGCACTGCTCGTAGTCGGTGCCTGGATCGAAGGAATGCAGCGCAGCGCGGCCCCCAGTGTAGTGTTGGTCGAATGCTCCAATGGAGAAGGCATATGAGCGACGATGGTGAACGAAAATCGGTGAATTCCCGGCGTTCATTCATTGTGGGGGTGACTGGCGCATTGGTTGCCGCCCCTGCCCTGACTGAAACAACGTTTGCCGACGATCTGAGTTATTCCTCTAGGACCGCCCCGCGAAGAAACGCTTCAAAATGCCGGATAGCAAAAGAAGGGAACTCCAACGTGTTACAGGTTAATGGAATTTCCCTTCATGCAGAGGACCACGGCAGCGGTAAGCCGGCTCTATTGCTACATGGGTGGCCGGACTCTTCGTATCTTTGGCGCAACCAGATTCCCTTCCTCGTCGCGAACGGCTTCCGCGTCATCGCTCCGGACCTGCGTGGCTTCGGGCGCTCCGATCGCCCGGAGGGAGTGGTCGCGTATTCCCTGCAGAATGCGGTCGCGGATGTGATCGGCATTCTCGACGCGCTCGGTATCGACGCGGCCGACGTTGTGGCTCACGACTGGGGAGCGGCGGTAGCATGGCTCACGGCTACTGCTCACCCGAATCGCGTTCGCAAACTTGTCGTTCTTTCGGTGGCACATCCCCTTGCGCCGCATTCGCTGCGCCAGCGGGAGATGGGTTGGTACCAGCTGTTTTTCCAGTTCGAAGGAATTGCGGAGGCGTGGCTGCAGCACGACAACTGGGCACTGTTCCGGGAAATGCTCCGAGGCAATGGCGATGTCGACCGCTACATCTCGGATCTGTCACGGCCGGATGCGCTAAAAGCATCGCTGAACTGGTACCGCGCGAACCTCGCTCCGCACCTGCCGGAGTTGCCTCCCAAGCTGCCGCCCTTGGAAGCTCCAACGCTGGGCATCTGGTCTTCAAACGATCACTACCTCGACGGTGAACGCATGAAGATGTCGGGGCAGTTCGTGAGAGGACGATGGCGCTACGAGCAGATCGACAACGCCAGCCACTGGATTCCATTGGACGCGCCCGACCGGCTGAACCAGCTCCTCCTTGAGTGGCTAATCTAGCCGTCTCGGAATTTTTGGGAGCAAACTTGGAGCAGGACAAGGATGGCTCAGAACTCGTAAGCGCAACCGGAGCAACGACTTAGATTGATTTTGCGTCTCATTAGAAGGCAGGTGCTCTATCCAACTGAGCTACGGGCGCTATGCTGATTCTAAACGATTTCCGGTTTCAACGGCCATTTTGAAGTGTCTGTTTACAATCATCTTGTAACAAAAACCGTCAAAGCTATGCAGGAACTGTGTGCAAACTCACGGACTCCTGCACAACAGTTGTGATCTCCACGGTCATTTTATTTGCTTGGCGGTTCATTTTCTCCAGATCTTCTCTCTGCATCCGCATAGTTCCCGTCCATCGCGGGTTTTGAAGTCCTTCGTCGCCTTTCTCTCCTCGAACCACTAACCACTCGCCACTCATCACTGTTCCTCTTCCGCAAAACGTTCTCTCCCACTCCTCCGCCGTAAACACTCTCGTCCCAATCCGCAGTTCCGCCAAAACCGCCGGGCTCGTGCTGGTAGCGAACAGCGAGCGGGAATTTTAGCGCGTCTCTGGTCTTAAGGTTCAAAACTGGACCACACGCACTTCGTAAACCGCATCCGACGTAGCCGCGTGCGGAGACTCTTCTCCGCCAGTTTTGCTTTCGACTCTTGAT
Source organism: uncultured Acidobacteriota bacterium (assembly GCA_963729455.1). Lineage (GTDB taxonomy): Bacteria > Acidobacteriota > Terriglobia > Acidiferrales > UBA7541 > Acidiferrum. Next base: position 738,225 of record CAVSNX010000007.1, on the reverse strand, counting down.
TTTCAAATGGTAGGTCGGGTTGGCAAATGGCTACGTTGCCCGCGTTCTACGAAAGTGGCGCGCGCGCTGTTCGAGGCGAGCACGGCCTTCTCTATCAGTGCCGAAAAGAGGCAGAATACAAAATCTGACGAGAGAGATCGATCGAGGCGTGAAAAGCATCGCCGGGCATCCTGTCCGAAGCCTTGGATCGTTGCAACACGAGTTTGCTTACAAACGGGAAAGGCCCAAGCCGAAATGACTTGGGCCCGGACGCATTACATTAAACGCACGGTTAAGAAAGGTGAGGTATCAATTGTCTGCCCAACTGCCTAGAGTTGACGGCGAGCCTCATCGGCTTCTTCTGCCAGCTCCATGAGCTTTTGCACGAGCCCAGTGTTCTTCTTCGTCTTGGGGTCCAGGAAGAGTCCGTCTTGAGCGAAGCTGACCACAGAAGCCACCGCACCGCCGAACTTTATTGACGACGGGCGGATAATGGCCACCGGCCCGAACTTCTTGTCCAGGAACTGCGTAGGTTCGGGCATGATCAGGTTCGCCTGCAAGGTATCGCCATTCAAGGATTCCGGATCCGTCTCACCTTGCGCGGCGCTGAGGGTCGTAAACGTCACGCTTGAGTTGTTGATCTTATCGAAATCCGTCAGAGGAGTCGCATTGCCGGCTTTGTCCTGCCAGGTCTGGAAGTGCATGGTTTCGCTGGGGCCAATGCTCAACAGAATTCGCAAGACTTCGAGATTGGTGACGTTCTGAGCAAGCGCCGGATAGAGGCTCGTCCCACCCTGCTCGATAAACGCAAAGTGGAATCCCGCCGTAAAGGCGATCGCTTTGAGATGGTCGGTGAAGGTGGAGTTAGCAGGATTGATGGGATCGATGACGCTGCCAGCCGTATCATCGTTGCTTCTCGGGATAGCGGTGTGCGGTCCGACGTTCAAGCTGGGGACGGCTTGCACAAAAGGCGCTTTCGGATCGAAGTCCTGATTCGTAATGCTGCGGTACCGCGACCAAAAGCTGGTGTCGATGGTGAGTTGGGTAAGGTTGGTGAGCCGTCCGACTTGCTTTGCTCCATCCGCTTTGCTGCTCGGCAGATGCTTGAACTCGCTAAGGTCAGCCGGCTCAGCTCCTTTCGATTCTAGGTATTTGCCCAGGAAGCTGGCGTGGCTGAGTTCGTCGTCGGTGTTGTCGTGGATATACTGCGCCATGTCTCCGTCAAGAAGTAGCAGGGCCTGTGTGTACGGCACATTTCCGCCGTTGACTCCGCTGACCTCGTTGTCCTGAATTCCTCCGAGTTCCGAGTATTGTTGCCAAAGATCGGCTTCAACCTGCTCCAGGGCCTGCAAGAACTTCAGGATCGCGATGTCGCCGCTGGTAATTCCCGGACCGTTGTCTCCTCGATCGCGATCGAATGCAAACGATTTGCCTGCGACCAGCCCAGCTCCCAGCGTAGCTGCGCCTGCCGCCACCGCTCCATTTCTTAAGAAAGAACGTCGATTCGAACCCCTTGTGAAGACCCCACTCTTTTCCTTCATCGCTTTCTCCTTCTTTCCGATTTGTGTTCATCGAGACCGAGCTTTCGTTCAGTTTCGAAGTTCGAGCAAATTGCATGGAGCTGGATGGTTGAAGTTGAAGTACTTACGCTTGCCAATCTGCGCGGCAAAGGTTCAATACGAGGAAATGGGCCAAAATTGTTGTCAACTTTGGCCCCTCTTCTATTATTGAACCGTGAGCGTTACTGAGGTTGAGTGGGAGAGACTGCCCGACGTCCCCGTGATCATCACGGTGGTCGTCCCTCGCTGAGTTCCGTTCCCGGCACTGTTCGCGTTGTAGCCGCACCCGCCCGCCGCAAGGAGGGCACCTACGACGATGAGGAACGCAAGGCTGCCAGTGAGGTAGTAGAACCGTTTTCTCCGGCGAAGCCCCAGTCGGTTGCCTTTTCCTACAACCAGCAAGCCCAGGAACCCTAGCGCCGGTATCGGAAGCATTGCAGCAAAGATGCCTCCTGTGGAGTTCATCGCCATCCTAACTGCCGGACTGTAGGGCGAGGAGGAAGTCATGATGGTCAAGGTCGAAGTTACGGAGGCGCCGCTAGCCGGCGAAACCGATGGTTGTGAAAAGCTGCAGGTCGAGCCGAGGGGCTGACCCGAGCAAGCAAGCGTGACGGTGGAGCTGAATCCGTTGAGGCCCCCAACGGTTACTTTATATGCGGCCGGCTGTCCTGCCGCGATCGTCAGGGTCGATGGCGCTGCCGCGATGCTGAAGTCTGCGCTAGCTGGAGGCGGCGTGGCATTCGCAGTGATGGCCGCAAACAGCCCGTGCATCTCGTTGGTGAGGCCCGCGGTGATGTACATGGTGTTAGGACTGCCGGTTTCTGCTCCGCCAGCGCCGAATGCCATGTCCCACAATGAGCCATTGACGATTGGCGCGCCCGTCGAATCCTTCATCTGGTCGATGAAAGCACCGGTAGCGAAGTTGTAAGCGTTGATCGCTCCATCGCCAAAATTTCCGACGAGCAAATCACCGGCCAACGCACCGCCGAATCCCGCAGGCGGGATGACCACGCCCCACGGCGCATTCAAGTGAGCGTCTGCTGTGATCCTGCGAAGCATCGTGCCATCCGCGCTGAACAGGTCCACAAAACCTGAACCAGCAATCTTTAGAGGATCGTGCATAGGCGTGTCCTGCAACGCGTAGGTCACGACAATCATCGAAGTGTTGTTGACGGTGACGACATGAACGCCGAACGGCGCGTATCCCGGCGAGCCTGATCCTGCTGGTACTGCTGGCGGAGCCGGATCGTTGAATGCACCGGGCCCGAGGACCTGGGTTGCCTTAAACGTGGTGTCGTATATTTCGACTTGGCCGGAGCGGAAATTGGTGGCCAGGAGAAAACTGCCTGTGCTGTTCTTGACGAGCGCAAGGCCCTTGTACACCGCGCCAGTAGCGGCGGTTGGCTTGGTGGAATTGTCCACAGCAAGTATGGAGGAAGTCCCGCTGTACCATCCGGAGATGGTTCCGTCTTCGGTATCAAAAATAAACATGCTGCTGGCGCCGTTCAGATTGAAACCTCCCGAGGAATTGCCGACGCAGCCCGTCGGTGTGGCCGGATTGGAACTGCCCGTGGGGGGCGCAATCGTGAATGCTCCCTGTATAGCTCCAGTCGTGTTGTATAGAGAGGTCACTCCCGTCGAACTGGCATTGTCTGCAATCCAAAAAGGGTCGCCGGGGATGATGCAGATACCCCAGGGATTAACCAGATTAGGGTCGAACACAGGCGCCAGCCCGTGCGTGTCCGATACCAGATTTGTCTGTTTATAACTGTTGCCTTGAGCTTGGGCAGCCGGCATCGAAAGGGTCTGCGCACAAACTAGCCCCAGCAATAACACTTGCACTCTTCGCATGACTCTGAATTGCTCCTCTCATTCCTCGATCATTCATCAGGCAACCGTTATCCGTATGCCCATGGTTTCTCAGGGGTTTGATGCCTGCCGGATGTCAGGAATAAATCAGGGGCGGGACAAGTCTTTATCAACCGGGAGGCCTATCAGTGAAAACGACTTATGAGCAAATGTCACGTCTAAAGAGCTCAGGGGTGGCAACTCTTCCTGCGGAGATTGCCTCCAATGGAGGCGCCTTCCTCTCTACGAACGAAATGAAGTTCTCCGGCTCGATTGTGCGATTTGGCACGTTCGAAGTGGATTTGGAGTCCCGCGAGCTGCGCAAGCAAGGGCTATACATACGCCTCGAGGAAAAGCCATTTCGAATCCTGGAGTTGCTCCTCGAGCAGGCTGGCCGGGTGGTCACTCGCCGAGCTTTGCGTGAAAAACTCTGGCCCGACACACACGTCGGCTACGATCAAAACCTTAATACCGCCGTCAACAAACTGCGCGAACTACTCGGTGACTCCGCGCAAAGCTCCCGCTTCATCGAAACTCTCCCACGGCTTGGATATCGCTTCATCGCCCCTGTTGTGGTCCCCGCACGCCCTTCTTCGCCCGTTGCGAGGATAATGCTCGCCGTCCTTCCCTTTGAAAACCTCGGAGGGGATCCAGAGAAGGAGTATTTCGCCGACGGCCTGACGGAGGAGATGATTTCCCATCTCGGCCAGCTCGATCCGCGCCGGCTGGGTGTGATTGCGCGAACCTCCGCGATCCAATTCAAGAACACGCGGAAATCGATCGCGGAAATCGCCGCGGAACTGAAGGTTAGCTACGTTTTAGAGGGAAGCGTGCGCTGTGAAGGAACCGGCGCTCGCATCACGGCACAATTGATCGAAGCGCAGGATCAGACGCACCTCTGGTCCGCCAGCTACAACCGCGATCTGCGAGACCTTCTGAGCGTCCAAGCCGATGTCGCGCGCCAAGTAGGGCGAGCATTGTCGCTGGAATTGTTGCCTGAAGTTGCGGCGAAATCGCCGGCGTTCGATCCCTCCGCGCACGAGGCCTATCTTCGCGGCCGTTTCTATTTTGGGCAGAGGACGGAGGACGGACTAAAAGAAGCCATCGCCTCTTTCGAAACGGCTCTCTCCATTGAACCAAACTGCGCCCGTTCCTACTCTGGAATCGCCGATTGCTATGGCCTGCTCTCCTGGTTTGGCGCGCTCCCGCCAAAGATAGCCGGTCAAAAAGCAGCGGTCGCGGCAATGCGCTCGCTCGAAATCGATCCATCCCTGAGTGAGTCTCACGCTTCCCTGGCTCTTGTGCGCTTCTGGTACGACTGGAATTGGGAAGCGGCGGAAGCGGAATTTCTCCGCGCCATCGAGTTGAACCCGAGCTACACCTCCGCCTACCAGTGGTACGCGGCGTATCTGAACACGCAGGGCCGCTTCGAGGAAGCGCAAGCCGCGCAGAAAAGTGCCAGAGAACTCGATCCCTTTTCTCTGATCCTCAACATGAATGTCGCGGATCCACTGTTTTTCTCGTGCCAGTACGACCGCGCCGTCCAGCAACTTGCCTCGTTGCTCGAGCACGCACCTCGCTTCTTCCCAGCCCTCTTCCAGCTCGGCCGAGTCTATGTCCAGATGCAGAAGTATGCCGAGGCCATCGCTGCGTTCGAACGCGCGCTACAATTTTCTCGCCAGCAGGAAGCACTGCCTGCTCTGGCCCATGCCTACGCTTTAGCCGGGAGAGCCCAAGAAGCAAGAATCATTCTGGACGAGATCAAGAACGATAAGAACGGGCGATACGTGGCCTCGCCGATGATCGCTCGCATTCATCTCGGCCTGGGAGAATTTGAAAAAGCTCTCGATTGGCTGCAAAGAGGTCTGGAAGAGCGATCCTACTGGATGGTTTTCTTGAAAGTAGATCCTGTTTACGACCCCATCCGCACGCATCCCAGGTTTTCCGAATTGCTGAAGCTCATGGCTTTGGCTTCGTAAAAGGGTGAGGGGAATCAATTTTCGCGCGCCCGGCTTAGGCTGAGGAATCAATTCCGTCCTCCTGCTAACAACCGCAGAAAAAGCGTTTCATCCAGCTACCGTTCCGGATTTCTTTCTTGCCGAATCCAGAAACTGGCAACGTCTCAATACCAAGCGACGGTTGAGGTTAGGTGAGGGAGTTTCCTGGGCAGCGCATCAAGATATCTCTTGCTTATGGATCGACAACAAGTTCGCCCTTCATTCCTCTGTGGCCAACCCCGCAAGTATGACAGCACTTAAATGCATACGTGCCCGGTGTTTGCGCCAAAAATTCAATCGTCGTTGTTTCTCCCTTTTTGAGCTGCCAGCAGTCTTGCGCCGATGCAAAAACTAGTCCGGGCGCAACGTCTTGGGCAGCTCCATCGGGAAAGGTGGCGATTTTGAAGCCATGATCATGGTCGGTGGCAGTGATCTTGAGTTGCACTTTCGTGCCCCTCTTCACGTGAAGAGGGGCGGGAGAATACTCATATTTTTTGGCGGTAACTTCGATCACCTGGACGTCTTGATTCTGCGCTGAGGTCCGGCCGTCCGGCAGACAGAATACAACGAGCCCAAAAAACACCCAGGTGCGAAACACGGACAAGGATGAACTTCTCGTCATTGAGCCTCCTGCTCGGTTCTGTTCCGCTAGCTAAAAGCGTATGTGAGCCCCGACTTGCAAAATGCGGCCGGGATAAGCACTGGTGACCTCACCGAATGTGCCGCCAAGATCAGCGGCGCTGCTATCGATGTTTTGGAACTCCGTGTGGTTGAGGAGGTTAAACGCGTCGACGCGAAGCTCGAGCGTGACACGCTCTCGAGTAAGAGGGGTGAGCTTTGCGAGCGATAAATCGAAATTGGTACGTCCAGGTCCGCGGATTAGATTACGCGGAGCAGTGCCATACCCGGTCGTAACATTTGGGTCGAAGGAGTTTGGATTGAAGAAAAAATTACCAACCACCGGCGCTCCCCCACTATTGATCGTTTGCGCTGAACGTGGATTGAGGTACTGGACGGGTGAAACCAAATTTGCATTGACGAGGCTTGCATCGCCGGCGCCTGACGGTCCAGGCGAGAGGTTGGAAGTATTCAAGCCCGCGTTCACGGTAAAGGGAAAGCCTGTACGCCAAGTCACGATCGGATACAAGCTCCATCCCTTAACAAGCCGCTCCGGCCCGCGATGGAACGGCAAATCCCAGCCTCCGGAGAAGGTAATATAGTTGCGAATATCAAAATCAGAGGAAGCCCTAAAGATGTTGGGAGTGAAGAATGGCACCGTACTGTTTCCCTGTCTAAAGCCGGAAGCATCGTCGATGCTGTGCGCCCAGGTATAACCAAGCGTGTAATACATGTTGCCGAGAACCCAGACGTTGGACGACTGCTGCGTCAGGCTAGCTTGCAATGCGTTGTAATTTGCGTTCGAAGCGTTCTCGAACTCCTGTTCCTGGCCAAAACTTCCTGCGGGCAGATTGGGATTGACACCTGCGAGGATATTGCCCGGGGTTTCATTGAGAATACGCTGGGGATTTCTGCTGTTTAACGTTGCCGGATCAAACGGATTTACGTCCACCAGCGCCGTCAGTCCGTGCGATGAGCTGCCAACATAGGCGACTCGAGCGATCAATTTGTTAGAGAGCTGATGCTCGATGCTCAGATTGTATTGATAGGTGTATGGCGTCTTCAGATGCGGGTCCACGATGGTTGCGCCCGTGTTGAAGCTCGTAAACGTTCCAAAAGTATTCGCAAAGTTTACGTTATGGTTGATTCCGGGAGACAGAAAGGAGTTGGGATTCCCGGTCGAACCAAACGGATCGCTCTCGAAAGTGTAGCCAGCAGTTGTTGCCGGGCGGCCTGGCGCCGGAAAGTTGAACCCGGCCGCGCTCGCGAAGGGGACCTGCCCATTAAACTGGAAATTGTCTTCGGCCTTGAGCACGTCGTAGAAGATTCCCCAGCCTCCTCGGATACTCGTCTTGCCGTCATGGAACGGCTGCCAAGCAAAGCCAATGCGTGGCGCGAAGTTTGTACGATCAGGGAAGTTCACTCCATTTGGTGCACCCTTGTCGCCAGGAAAGAGGAGGCCGACGGGCGCTCCCGGGAAGACCGTGGATTGCTGTCCTGGGAAAAGTGAATACAGGCGGCCTTTCGTGTCCGACTTGGGAGTGCTGTACTCGTAACGCAGACCGTAAGTCAGGGTCAAGTTAGACCTTACATGCCACTCATCCTGTCCAAAAACATACGTCGCCTTCGTGCGAATGTTGGACGGTGCCGCGGGTCCCTGGAAGAAATCGCCGGGAAGACCGACGAGGAAATTTGCGAATGCGTTGCCCGCCCCGAACAGGTTCTTGTTGGCATCAGTCAGATTGCCGAAGAAATCCAGTCCGCCATTGATTTCAAAATTAAAGACTTGGTTGTCCTGGTAGGCAGAGAAAGAACCACCGAACTTCAAAGTATGCTTCCCATGAGTCCAGGAGAGTGTGTCGGTATAAGCAAAAGTGTTGTCCACCAAGGTCGAGGGACCTTGGATGCTGAAGCCGACAAGCAAGCCTTGCGCCGGGAAATCAATTCGAGCCGGTCCCGTCGGGTTCTCCGAATTAATCTTGATGCCCAGCGCTGCCGCGGTGGGATCCTGGACGGCAGGCGTGGCCTGTAAGCGGTAGTTTGTCTGTGCGGTTACACGAAACTCATTTAACAAGTTTGGAGAGATGGTGCGGATATAGGCCAAGTTCAGGAAACGGCTACTAATCTGCGTCGTGGAGTCGAATCCTGGAATACCGCCAGGTCCGGGGTTCAATTGAGTATCGGCGGACCGCCCCAAAGTGACAGAAAAATGATCCTTGGAGGTTGCCTCAAAATCGAACTTTCCCGTCACCTCACCGGGCTGGAATTTTTGTGGGTTCTGGAATGCAGCCTGTCCGGAAGCAGCGGTCGGGATCAAGCCCGCCTTAATGTAGTTCTGGGCGACGGAGTCAATGGCCGTCGGATTGATGATGCCTTGGGCAGCAAGCGCCGGATTCGATTGGAAAAACGTGTTTGCCGGAAGAGGGCTTGCGGCGCCTTGGCAAGGATTACTCGGATTAACATTCGCGGCCACGGCAGGCTGAGGCAGGCCGTTTAAAAAGCACGCAACGTTCGCCTGATTCCCTGAAGCGGAGAAGTCCCCTTTAAGCTCGGCAGGTGTGGGTAGCTGAACCTGATTGCCCGTCGTAAGCTGGCTGGTCCGCTGCCCCTGATAAGCAACGAAGAAAAATAGCTTATCCTTCTTAACCGGGCCACCGATCGTTCCACCATATTGATTTTGGTGGAGAACTTCCCTTGGTAACCCATTGAGATTGCTGAAGAAGTTGTTCGCGTCGAAAGCAGTGTTACGAAGGAAGTCGTAGGCGCTACCGTGGAACGCATTGGCTCCGGACTTTGTAACGACAGTGACAATTCCTCCGGCGCTGCGGCCATATTCAGCGGTGAAATTGCTTGTGAGAATCTTAAATTCTTGGATGGAGTCGGGATTGGGGTTGTAGACAACACCGTTGTCGAGCAGGTCGTTGTTTAGGCCACCGTCGAGCACAAACGTATTTGAATCGCTCCGGCCACCGCCGATGCTGAACTGCAATCCGCGGGTGCCTCCGCTTCCGTTAGCGGGATTGTCGGCCGGCAACACGCCAGGTTGCAACAATGCCAGATCCAGCGCGTTCCTGCCATTCAGAGGCATGTCCTGTACAGTGCGGTCCGAAACCGTGGAACCCAGCGTCGGATTGATGGTCTCAACAGTGCCCGCGTTGGATTCCACCGTCACCGTATCACTCGTCGAGCCGACTTGCATTTTGAGATCGATTTTCAGAGTCTGATTGATTTCGAGTTTGCTCTGCGCGGTGGTCTCGGATGTAAATCCTTGGTGTTCCACGGTCACCGTGTAGTAACCGATGGGCAGCGCGAGAACCTGATAGAAACCGGCTGAGTCCGAAGTTGTCTCGCGGGAGATGTGGGTCGCAACATTCGTTACGGTAATATGCGCATCCGCGATCACTGCGCCACTCGGATCGTAAATTATCCCGGTAACGCGCCCAGTGGCGTCCTGCCCCGCCACTCTCGACCCGCAGATCGCGCCCAGTGCAGCGAAGAATAGAAAACAAATCAAATTTTTGTTAAGCCGGCTCAAGAAGACCTCCAGAAAAATAAACTCCAAGCGCCCGATGAAAATTCTGGGCATGCTCCGCCAGTAAACGAACGAAACTGAAGTGCAATTCACGGTAATCCAGAGGCATTACGCTCAGCACTAAATGAAGAACCGAGACATATCTGCGTATCACCGTATTTCGCTCGTTGGCGAAATGTAAGACCCCGTCCGCTCGCGATCTATTCCAATTCGTACGCAAAAGTGTGTGACGACCGAGCGAAGCTCTTCTTGGCTTCCATCGCGCGGCATGTAAGGGACAATAAAGTCGGACAGAAGAGAGATTCCTCGCTGCGCGGGACGACCGATTCGCAGGAGCGAATCGGAAGGAAAATACTCACCCTGCTGGTTCGGAATGATATGTTCCGGGCTGGATCGAGCGAGGCGGGGGGCGAACCTGGTTGCCCCGAGCGGGTTGGAGATAATTCCCACCGCGCGCGCGGAGGACTCAAGTCTTAAGCCGCATTCCTTGAAAAACCGCCAAGGATATGCCACCAGCCTTCTTCGCCTTGAATGAACACTACGCGAGCAAGGCCTCGCTTACCCGGGGACGTACCTTACCAGCTGCCATACGCTCGTTGCGGGTCTTCTCGCGCTGAACTTCGTGAAGCAGTTCGCGCAGCCGCATGCGGGCTTTGTGCAACTGCGATTTCGAAACACCTACCGAGCGCCCCAATATCTCGGCAATTTCGTGGTGCTCATATCCTTGGATATCATGCAAGACAAATACCGTGCGGTAGCCCACCGGCAACCGCCGGACGCACCGCTCGAGATTTATCCGGTCAATCGATCCCTCCAGCAACAAGTCAGGCGCACTAATCAGTGACGCTGGGTGAGGCGAAGCGGTTTCGTCGACCGGATCGAGAGCCGCTTCGATCGAGTCGATGGGTGGCGTCTTCTTCCGCAGACGCATGAGCACGATGTTTACCGCCAGTCTGTGCAGCCAAGTGGAGAAGGCCGACTCGCCGCGGAACGTGTGAATTTTGCGCAGTAAAAGCAAGAAGGCTTCTTGCGTCAGATCTTCTGCTTCGGCCGTGTTTCCTACCATGCGCAGGCATACGGCATACACGCGTCGGCTGTGCAACCGGTAGAGGAATTCAAACACGGTCCGATCACCTTCGCGTGCTCGACGGATGGCCTCCGCTTCACTCAGTTCACCGCTGGCGATTGGAGAGGCTGCCGGCGCGGCCTTCTCCGGGATGCATTCCGGACTGGAATCCGCATCCCGGTTTAGGCCACGCCGCATCTCTACGCTGGGCCTTGCCAGGGATCCAACCACTAGCTTTCTGCTCCCGGCGTTTGCGGTGGCGTGCATGACTTCTTTCCTTTAGCGACCCGCAGTCCGGACTGGGATGGATGTTCTGTTTTCACTGGACTGTGTCGCAGGTGCGGTTTGTGGCGCCGTCTTTTGATGGGCTACTTTGTGTCCCGCGTGCTTTTGCGAAGGGGTGAGGTAGACAAAGGTCACCCCGAGTTCCGGCGCATCGAATGTCTGGACAGTCTGCACATCGGCGATCTCCACCAGGTTCAATTGCGCGTGCTTTGCAACGGCCCTGTCGTCGGTGGCAGTGGCCATGATGATGGCGTTGCCCTGCGATCCCTGGATGTAAAGTGTGTAGGGAGTGCTCGTCGATCGAAGAGCAAAAGTGTAATCGCCAGCCGGCAGTGTGGCTCCTCCCCAGTGAGTTTCAAATGGCAGCGTGAACTTGCCTTGGTATGCATTCTGCGCTTTACCGCTAGTCGCCAATGTGCCCAATGCAAGTACAGCCAAGCCTACCTTCGTAAATAATTTCAAATGTCGAGCCCAGATCATTTCTAATCTCCTTGTTTGCTGCGGTTTTGAATTGCGAGACATTTCATTGTCTTCAGCGTGTAAGACCCAAGACGCTCTCGGATAATTCCCCGATGCAGGGCTATTTGTGAGAGGGGAATAAAATTGTGACTATTGCGGTCGCCAAGTTATGACCGATTTTCTCAGCGGACTCTCGCAGAGGAAGAACTGATGGAAAAGTCTCTTTTCGTTTTTCTCTTTTCAAGAGTTCCTGCCAGTTCGATTTAGGATCTGCCCATTCATATATTCACGACTGCTATTCGCCGTGAACTCGGCACCGTATCTTCGTTCATAAGACCCCTCAGAATCTGGCGAAGCCGGCCCCGCGCGCGCGACAAGCTCGACATTACCGTGCCTGCGGGCATGCCGGTGATATCTGCGATCTCCTTGTAAGACATTCCCTCCAGTTCGCGAAGAATGAGTACTTCCCGAAAATTCGGCGGGAGCTTCTCCAGTGCCTTTCGCACCAGAGCGTCGCTGTCGTTTTGGAGCAGGGATTCTTCGGGATTGGGATCACAAGTATTAGGAAGGGAAAGGTTCTCGTCAAATTCCGCTGCCTCTTGCAGTGGCCGGTTCGCGTGCAACCAGGTATAGCAAGTGTTCCGGACAATTTTCAGGAGCCACGCACGCGCATCGCCGCCGCGGAACCCGGGAAAAAACCGGTAAGCGCGTAAGCATGCTTCCTGGGCGACGTCCTGGGCGTCCTGCTCATTGCGCATCAGCCAGCGTGCGAGGTTGTAGGCGGCATCAAGGTGCGGCAAGACTGCCTGCTCAAAATTCGGAAGCTGATTTTGCTCGAACATGGAGGCCTCCCGGCGACGATGCCGTGTCCTACTCGTTCGCTTGACGCCCTCACTTTGGATCGCGATAGAGATCCATTCAATGGACGGGCAGTTCTTTCCCTCTAGAATGAGGGTCCCCCGGTAACCACAACTCTCTAAAAGACTTACAGGAAGATGTCCCCCTCTTTGGTTTTCCGCGAACTCTGTGGGGTGGTACACTGCCTTTCGCCGGGCATTCACCTCTTCATGCAAGAAGACCTTCACCTTCGCGCGCGGCTCCGTTTTGGGGTTTTCGAGCTCGATCTTCGCGCTGGCGAATTGCGCAAGCACGACCTGCGAGTTCGCCTTCAGGAACAGCCATTCCAGATCCTGGCGATGCTGCTTGAGCACCCCGGCGAGGTCGTCACTCGCGAGGAACTTCAGAAAAAACTCTGGCCCGCAGACACCTTCGTGGATTTCGACCACGGGCTAAACAAAGCGATCAGCAAAATCCGCGAGGCTCTCGGTGACTCCGCGGAAAGTCCGCGCTTTATAGAAACTGTTGCGCGTCGTGGCTATCGCTTCCTGGCGGAAGTAAAACCTGCCGACGCGACGCCCGTTGGGGGCCTTGAACTCGCAACTAAGCTTCCTCCCGAGCTAGTATTTGTTGATCGCGCGGATCTCGAGGGTAAATCCGCAAAACCCAGGCAGCTTCTGCCGTCACTCGGTTGGAAAATCTCTGCATTGGTATTGCTTCTTGTGACGGCGTCACTCGCCGCCTGGAAGCTTTACTCCTGGAACCGCCCGTCCCCCGTCATTCGCTCCTTGGCTGTCCTTCCGCTTGAGAGTCTCTCGAACGATGCGTCTCAGGATTACTTCGCTGATGGCATGACCGACGAATTGATTTCCGACCTCGGCCAGATCAGCGCGTTGCGCGTGATCTCGCGCACCTCCGTGATGACTTACAAACATGCACGCAAACGTCTCCCGCAGATTGCTCGTGAGCTGAATGTGGACGCCGTTGTGGAGGGTACCGTGCTCCGCTCTGGCGACCAGGTCCGCATCACGGCGCAGTTGATCGAAGCTTCTACGGACAAGCACTTGTGGTCACAGAGTTATGAAGGTGAACTGCGGGATACCTTGGCCCTCCAAAACCAGGTGGCTAGAGCCATTGCCGACCAAATTCGGATCAATTTGAATCCGCACGAACAAGCTGCGTTGAAAAACGTAAGGGTTGTCGATACGCAAGCTTATGAGTCCTATCTCAAAGGGCGCTACTTCTGGAATAAGCGCACGGCGGATAGTTTGAAGGTTGCCCTCGCTTATTTCAATCAGGCCACCGAAGAGGACCCGAAGTACGCCCAAGCTTATTCTGGCTTAGCCGACACGTATGCTTTGTTAGGAGACTGGCAGTACGCGGCAATGACGCCCAAGGAGGCACTCCCAAAAGCGAAGGCTGCGGCGATCAAAGCTCTGGAATTGGACAACACGCTTGGCGAAGCTCACAACTCCCTTGCATTCTGCTTGGATGGTTTCGATTGGGATTTCGGCTCTGCCGGCAACGAATTCCGCCGGGCCATTGAACTGAACCCAGGCTACGCTACTGCACGTCATTGGTATGCGTGGCATCTGAGTCTATTGGGCCGGTATGATGAAGCTATCGCGGAAATGAGAAAAGCGGAAAACCTGGATCCGTTGTCTCTCATCATTAAGGCTGACTTGGCGGAGCTTCTTGTCCTCGCGCATTCCTTTGACGAATCGATACGACAGAGCCGCAAGACAATCGAAATGGATCCTAATTTTGCTCTCGCGCATAATCAGCTTGCGCAGGCATACCTCGCAAAACACATGAACGAGGAAGCGGTCGCCGAGCTACGGAAAGCGGTCCAGCTATCCGACGGCAGCCCGACAAGCATAGCTAATCTTGCTCGCGCCTACGTCGCAGCCGGCAAGAGAAGCGAAGCACAAGACTTGCTGAGCAATTTGAAGAAGCGCTCAAGCCCAAGCTCCTCGTATGCCGCGGAGATTTCCGTGATCTACGCAGCCCTCGGGGATACGGATCAGGCGATGATTTGGCTCAAAAGAGGGTACGACGAGCGATTCAATCCGGGCGTCCTGCTGCGGCCGGGCTTCGATCCTATGCGCTCAGACCCGCGCTTTGAAGACCTTGTGCGTCGCATTGGCTTGCCCCATTGATCCAAGGAATTCGATAACCAGAGCAAAGAAGACCCATCACCCCACCACGGAAGCTCCCCTCCTCGTCGATTTCATTTCCGAAACAAATGCGGGACGTACCAGCGGCCGTAGGTTGCCAGTCCCAACGAGAGAACGATCCACCAAAGCACAAGTACAGTTCGCATCCAGGCCTTGTATTTAGTGATTCGGAATTTCTCCGGCAAAACGCTCGTGCCCGCGGCCAGCAGGATGTACAATCCCGCGATTTCGGTTATCGTTCCGAGCGCGGCGTGCGCCGTGGCCAGTGCGTAGAAGGCTTTGCCAAGTTTGAGCGGTATCTTGGGACGCACATGAACACGAAAAGAAGGGATCATGGTGAAAACGATCACGCCAAGGTTGAGGAGCACGATTAGGGACTGGCACCAGGCATGCCCCCGAAATCGTCGTAGCCGCGCCAGTAGCGCGCCAATCAGCAACCCTACTCCCATGGCAATCTCAAGGAGCAGAATCACGTCGGCGTAAGCCGGAGCCGCCGTTCCTAGAAATCCTCCATTCAATGCATTGTCTCAGGGCTCGCTGCCGCTCCTGCGGGCCCGATTCCCACTTGGGAGACTGGGCCGGCATTACGCGTAGGATCGTTTGGACCTTCAACGCAAACGCAATTCTCAGACGCTTCTTGTCCCGTGACTTCTACCCTTGTATCCAATCTGCTCGTGCCACTGGGACTGGCGGCGCGGAATGTATGGGGGGTTAGCCACGCCGCCAGTGAGCATGTTTGCGTTCATCCAGACCGTGGCAGCCGCTTTAATATTCCGAATTCATCCGCATTCATGTTTCCCTTTGCTTATTCGTCGCAAGAGACCATTTGTTGAGAATAAAATCGTCCCTTCTCCGGTTCTTACGTAGGAAGCATCACCAATCAGGGGAAACCCCTTGAACGATTTGGACGCCGAAGACCGGCTTCGCTTCGAACAGCTTGTGCTGCCCCATATCGACGCTGCTTTTAACCTCGCGCGCTGGTTGTTGCGTAGGCGCGAAGATGCCGAAGAGGTGGCTCAGGAAGCCTTGCTTCGTGCTTGCCGCTTTTTTCGCGGTTTTCACGGTGGAGACGCGCGTGCATGGCTGCTCCAGATCGTGCGCAATACGTGTTACTCCTATCTGGAAAGGAACCGTCCGAGCGAACTGATGGTTGAATTCGACGAAGAACTGCACCCACAGCCCGTTGCTACACCCGAATCTATCGCGATCGCCGTTGAAGGCCGAGAGCGCCTCGCCCGGGCCCTCGAGAGCCTGCCGCCCCGTCACCGCGAGGTTCTTGTGCTTCGAGAACTCGAAGGCTGTTCCTACAAGGAAATCGCAGAGATCGCTTCGATTCCCATTGGTACTGTAATGTCCTCGCTCTCCCGCGCTCGTCGTCAGTTGCACTCCGCACTCGTAAATCCCGATCACAAAGAGGTTATGCGTGAACTGTGACCTTACTCGCTCGACCCTTCACAGGTATTTCGACAGCGAGCTGAGCGCCGCCCGTGCTGTCGAATTTGAACGTCACCTCGAATGTTGCTCCGATTGTGTCACAGAGCTCGATGCCTGCGAGTCCGTTCGTAACTCCTTGCGACGTTCACACGTCTATGAGCATGCGCCCGCCTTGCTCCGACAGAAAATTCGCGCGGACCTCCGTTCTGTCGCGCCCGCAACCGCCTCATCGCAACTCTTACTCTGGCGTTGGCTAGCCGCCGCCGCTCTCCTCCTTGTCGCATTTGTAGTATGGCGCGTCATCCCCGGCCTCCACAGGGAAGAAGACTATCAAGCAGAATTCGCCATGGGGATTGTCGATGCGCACTTGCGCTCGCTGCTACCAGGTCAATTAACGAACGTCAATTCCACTGATCCGCAGGCCGTAAAAGCTTGGTTCGAGGCCAGGGTCAAATTTCCTTTTCCGGTCCGTGATTTCGCGGACCACGACTTCTCGCTACAGGGTGGACGCGTGGATGTCGTTCAAGGTCGCACTGTCGCCGCGCTCGTTTATGCCAGCAGAAAACATCTAGTCAATGTCTTCATCTGGCCTACACGTGAACCAGACGCCTCCTCGCGTGCTGGCTCGCGCCAGAGCTATCAATGGATCGATTGGCGAAAAGGCAAGATAGAATTCTGCGCTGTCTCCGACGCACCCACCTCCGACCTTCAACAACTCCAGATGCTTTTCACAGAGTAGCCACAATAATGAATACATAAAGGGGTACTCGAATGGATAGTCTGGTTGGATGTTGGATGGAGTTGTCGGAGCCGGAGGTCGCGCTTAGAAGGCAGACGCTCTGTCCATCTGAGCTACAGGTGCGATGTTTGTTCTGATTCTAAGACAGTCGTGGCTTGTCGGAACGCTCTTTTGAATCAAATGCTCCGCGACATAGTTGGGCGGTGACCGTGCGACCGGATTAGTGTTTGCTCCTGGCAAGACACTGGCGCAGGTTGTTGCGGCAAACCTCGGTAACACATGAATCCAGCGCCTGTTTCCGGATGACGGCATTCTCGGGTGAGTCTGAGGCATTGACGAAGTCAATCCAGAGGATGCGCTCAAGTTCGTTGTAGCCCGAATTCCATCGGCTCAAGTATTCGGGATCGCTAGTGCTGCGCGTGTCGTAGTCTGCCCACTCCTCATGCAGCGCGCGAAGCCGTTTGAGCAGAGGCTGCAGCGGAATCTTGGCCTGATCGCCAAACGCAGTGATCTGCGCGCCGGCCGCCGCCACTTGCGGTCGCGGATCGTTCAATGCCGCTGCAACAAACGGCTGCAATTCCGGTCCATTGCGCAGGACAGCTAGATCGACCAGCAAACTCCCTTTATGGCAGTCGCTGCCGCCTCGGTTGTAGTAAGCGGAAAGTGCAGGTCCGACTTTTTCCACGCCATATGCAGGATCCACGCGCAAGAAATAAGTCAGTATTCCCCCTTGCATCGAGCAAGGCCAATCCGCCCCGTAAATCTCATATACCGTTTTCACGCGCGGCAAGATTGCTTCGGTCGCATACAGGCCGATGATCGGTGCGGCGCGTGACATGCGCTCTGTCCAGCGATCCTCGAGAATTCGAATGAGCTCGGCGTCGAATTCTGGGCTAGGCGGCAGATTCAAGGCGTGAATGCGGTTCCAGTCCAGCGGCTCGTCGAGCTTCAGTACGCGCTCGCGAAACAGCACCTGCGCTTTTTCCGGATCAAGCTTGGCGATTTCCTTCAGCGCCGTTTCCCGGATGAAAGAAGCATTCTGAACCGGCGGAGCAGAATAAATCTGCATCAGGATAGCGAGAGTCTGATCGGAGGGAAGTGTCTGGCTCCAACGGAAGTTGAGAAGATCATTCGCCAGCTCCTGCGGCGGGAGATCGGGCATTGTCGCCAGGTGCTGAACGCGAATGCGTTCCCGGTCGACAGCCAGAACTGGAAGCAACTCGGAGCCGAAATAATAAGTGCTGAGATGGTCCAGCGAGTGAACCGTGGAGGCGCGGATGTCTGGTGCACGCCGTTCAAGGGTAGAGGCGACCAGCTGCCAATTGACGACAACCAGATCGGACAGTTGCGACCGCCAGGCCACCAGCGCAGGCCGTCCCGAGCTTCGTATGACGGACCCAGTAACCGTCGGATTTTTCTGCGTGAATTGCAGCAGCGCCAATTCCAGCATGAGATCTTCATCGGCAACGAGTGTTCTGTCCAACAGGCGCACTCGCAGTAGCGCGATTGCTTCGGCATGCGTTGGCGCCGCGAGAACCGTTGCAAGAGCGATCTCGTCCGACCATCCATAATTGTTCCGGTGCGTGTAGAGAGAAGCCGCCGCTTTGCGCGCCGCTGGCGTGGCGATTTCGAATAGCCGGAACGCTTCCACGGGCGTGAAACGCGGCGATGGCTGTTGGTGCGCCCGGGCAACGATTTCTTCGACTTCTCGTGCAGCGGCAGCCAGGTCTTGCGGAAGTATTTCAAATGTGACGGTGTTTTCGGATGCTATGGCAGGCCCGCCCTCAGGCTTCACGGGGGCGCTTGGCGCAAGAACGGAATGCGTGACGACATAGAGACGGTAACGGCCCGGTTTCGAAAAACGCAAGGAGTGAGTGACCTCGATGGAATCGAATTGTGGCTTGGCATCGAGCTTCATGGTTGCATCGCGCGGAGCGGAGAGCTGCGAGCCGGAGAGCGCGCTGTGAAAATCCCAGAACTCGCGGAGCGGATCGCTCGCGTCCCGCGGACGATCCGTGAAGAAAGTTTCCAGCACGGAACGCTCGCTACGATCGAAATAGCGCGCCCCGGCAACGTATTTGCCCGGCGCATCCGCTGTGAATTCGTACTTGAGGCGAATGGTTTCGCCGATATGAAAAGTGGTTTGGCCCGGGTCGAGAGAAATTTTAAGGTGAACATCCGAGGGATTCGCGGCAAGCGCCTCCTGATGCTGCGCCTCAAACGCGTCGTTGGGTGAAGCCGTGCATACCCGTCCGCAACAGAGCAGCACGAGCAGATACGCGAGTCGTCGGGTCATCGTGGTCTCTGAATACAGTCTAGGGCCAGACCCGAGGAGACGCAGCACAGCCGGGAGATTCAGTACTCAATGGGTAACGAAAACAAGTGTTTTTGAAAGAATTCGAGCCAACGCGGCGCAAGATCGGTACATCGGAACGTTCTAGGTAGGAGACAAGTCGCTACGGAGGCATCCATGAAGATGCATGCGAGGGCTCTTGGAGTGGTAGTGTGTCTGCTTGCACTTCTTTTAGCGATCAGTTGGCACGCGGCCGGGCAATCGAAGGACGCCACTAAGAGCGACGCGTCGATGGCGCCCGCTCTGACCATCTACAACCAGCAGTTCGCCGTTGTCCGCCACGGCCTGGCCCTCGACCTCAAAGCCGGCCAAAATCACGTCGAAGTTACCGACATCACCGGCCACCTCGAACCCGACTCCGTCTTCCTCCGCTCGCTCGACGAAGGCCGCCGCCTAAGCATCCTCGAGCAGAACTACCGCAATGATCCCGTCTCTGAACAAATGCTGCTCTCCCTTTACGAAGGCAAGACCATCGATTTCGTCGCGCCCGACAAGTCCATCGTCCAAGGCAAAATCATTCGCAGCGGATTCGTCCCCCACGCTGCCGTTTCCTACGGCCAGCGCTACTATCAGGCTCAGGCGAACTTCGTCCAGCAAGGCGCGGGCCAACCCGTCATCGAAGTCAACGGCAAGCTCCAATTTTCGCTGCCCGGCCAGCCCATCTTTCCCGCGCTCGCCGACGACACCGTCCTAAAGCCCACGCTCTCCTGGGAACTCGCAACCGACAAGCCCGGCAAAGCCAGCGCGGAACTCAGCTACGTCACCGGCGGCATGACTTGGGAGGCCAGTTACAACGTCGTCGCTCCGCCCAAAGGAAATGACCTCGAACTCGTCGGCTGGGTCACCCTCGACAACCAAAGCGGCAAAACGTTTCGCGACGCGCACATCAAATTGATGGCCGGCGACGTCAACAAAATCCAACAGCGCGGTATTTATACCGGGAGCGACGCTATCAGTTGCGGCGATAGCCGGCGTCGGTGTCGGCGGCGAGCCCCAAGTCACCGAAAAGGCCTTCGACGAATATCACCTCTACACTCTCGAACGCCCCACCACTCTCCACGACCGCGAAACCAAGCAAGTCGAATTCGTCCGCGCCGCCGGCGTCAAATCCAAAACCGTCTATGTCTACGACGGCTGGAAAATACGATCAAAATTATCGCGGCTGGACGATGGAAAACATCCGCACGCAGGACGCCTTCGGCACGCAATCCAATCCCAAAGTCTGGGTCATGCAGGAATTCAAGAACAGCACCGAGAATCACCTCGGCATGCCGCTCCCCAAAGGCCGCGTCCGCTTCTACCGCCGAGATGACGACGGCCAGCTCGAATTCACCGGCGAAAACGAAATCGATCACACGCCGAAAGACGAACTAATCCGCATTTACACTGGCAACGCCTTCGACCTCACCGGCGAACGCCGCCGCGTCGACTACAAGCTAAACGCCCAGGCCCGTTGGGTCGACGAAAGCTTCGAAATCAAAGTCCGCAACCACAAGACCACGCCCGTCGAAGTCCGCATCGTCGAACACCTCTACCGCTGGTCGAACTGGGATATCGCCAAATCTTCCGATCCCTTCAAAAAGGTAGACTCCCAAACCGTCGCCTTCACCGTACAAATCCCTCCCGACGGCGAAAAAATCCTAACCTACCAGGTCCACTACTCCTGGTAGGCGGACAAGGCCGCCTGAAAACGCGCCCGCCACGCTAACGTCATTCTTCTCGCAACGCGACCATCGGATCCACTCGCGTTGCCCTCCACGCCGGAATAACGGTCGCGGCAAACGCTACCGCCGCCAGCAGCGCCGGCACTGTCCCGAAGGTGAGAGCGTCTGTGGCGCTCACGCCAAAGAGCAAACTGTTCATAACGCGAGTCAACGCGGCTGCGCCCACAAGGCCCGCTGCGATTCCGATCCCCGCCAACTGCATCCCCTGCCGCACCACTAGCCCGAGGATATTCCCCGGCCGCGCGCCCAATGTCACCAGCACGCCGATATCGTGAGTGCTTTGCGCTACCAGATGCGACAACACACCGTAAAGGCCCACGGCAGCCAGCAACAACGCGAACACCGCAAAGGCACCCAGCATGGTGCTCGCAAAGCGCTGGCGTGCCAGCGAATCGTACAATCGTTCCTGCATCGTCCGGATTTCGTAAACAACCACGTCAGGGTCGACCGCATGGATTTGGCTTACGACGACGGAAGATAATCCTGCCGCTTC
This sequence comes from uncultured Acidobacteriota bacterium, assembly GCA_963729455.1. Lineage (GTDB taxonomy): Bacteria > Acidobacteriota > Terriglobia > Acidiferrales > UBA7541 > Acidiferrum. The sequence continues at coordinate 717,125 of CAVSNX010000007.1, read as the reverse complement.
CGATGAGGTGCGCACCGCCAGAAACATTCTAGGATCGGCATACTGCTGTTGCGGAAAATAGGTCGCGATCTTGCCATCCGTCTCCAGGCCGTATTGTTTGACCACGCCCGCCACACCCACAATCGTGATTGGCTTCTTGGGGTCGTGGAACCACAAGTGTTTTCCAATGGGATCGCTGTCCGGCCAGAAGCGCTGTGCGAATTTCTCGTCGATGATCACCACCTGTGGCTTCTCCGCCGTGTCATCCTCGGTGAAAAATCGGCCTCTGCGCAGCGGAATCTCCATCGTCCGAAAATAATCCGTGCTTGCGACGCGAATATCCGCTTGCAATTCCTGCCCTGGTGGCGGTGCATAGCCCTCCACGTTGATTTGTCCCCAACCCACCTCTGCTGTTAGCGGCAGTGCCGAAACCACGCCTTCCGCCACCACGCCTGGAAGGTGGGCCACACGACTCTCGACTTCCTTGTAAAAATTGATGATTGGTTTGTCGTTTTTATCGTCTTGGTACTTCCGGCCCGCCGCAGCTACCTCCATCGTCAGCACACGATCGGTGGTGAACCCCGCCGGCACGCTCTGCAATCGCACGAAGCTGCGAATCAGCAGCCCGGCTCCGATCAAGAGCATCAGCGAAAGCGTTAGTTCGGAAACCACCAGCAACCCCCGCAAACTGTGCCTTCTTAAGTGCAAACCACCGTCGCTCTGCCCGCTGCGGCCACCGGCCTTCAGCGAAGTGTTCAGATCCACTTTGATAGCGCGCCACACGGGTGCCACGCCAAACAGAATGCCAGTTGCCAGCGAAACGCCGAGAGTGAAAACCAGAACGCCACTATTGATTGCAATGTCTTCTAATCTTGGAATATTTCCGGGATTCATCGTCCGCACCACGTAAATACTCAGCTGCGCGACCAGCAGCCCCGCCGCACCGCCGAGAAGTCCCAGAAGAACACTTTCCGTGAATAACTGCCGCGCAATCCGCTGCCAGCCGGCTCCCAAAGCCGTGCGGATAGCCACTTCTTTTTCTCGCCCTGCCGCTCGCGTGAGCAGCAGGTTTGCAACGTTTGCGCACGCGATGAGCAGCACCAGCCCCACCGACCCGAGCAGCACAAGCAGCGCCCGGCGCACGTCCCCGACGACCTGCTCCTGCAGCCCGACCACGTGCATCCCGAAACTGGCGTCGCGCTTGTCCTTCTCGCGGATGCGGCTGCCGATCACGTCAATGTCCGCCTGCGCCTGCTTCACCGAAACGCCCGGCTTTAGCCGCACCATGATGTTGTAGTTTTCGTCGCGCCTGATTTTCTCGGCATCCGCTCCCAAGGGCAGCGGCGCGAAGATGTCCATTTTGTCCATCGGGGTTTCCGTCGGCATCACCTCAGAGGTAAGCACGAAACCTCCCTGCAACACGCCCGCCACGATAAACGGTTTGCCGTTGAGTACGATGGTCTTTCCCACAATTCCCGGGTCTGCATTGAACAAGCGTTTCCAGACTCGCTCGCTGAGAATCGCAACATCCGCTTTGCCTGGCTTGTCGTCCTCAGGCATCAACAGACGGCCAAGCAGAGGCTTTGCGCCGAGCATCTCCAACAGGCTCGATTGCGTCCGCATTCCAAAAAGCCGCTCCGGCTGCTCGCGGCCCGTCAATACGAAAATCTGGCTCCCCGCCAGAGCCATCGCTTCGAATGAGTGGTTCTCGTTCTGGACATCGATGTATTCGCCAGGCGAGGGCCAATCGCGCAGAATTGCAAGCGCCGGGGAATGCAGCCACACGGCAGCCAGCCGGTCCGGTTGGGGATAGGGCAGCGGACGCAAGAGCAGTGCATCCACAACGCTGAAAATCGCTGAATTGGCGCCGATTCCGATCGCCAAAGACACAACGATCACCAAGGTCAGCAGCATGTTTTTGCGAAGCGTGCGTAAAGCGTAGCGAAGGTCTTGGAACACGGTGTGCGTCATCCCTCCCGGCTTTGAAGGAACGATTGTATGACTTGCCTGGCCTTTCGTCTAAGAGGGATTTTCGCTGAAGTTCAGCCGCCTCTCTTCCGGCACGCCCCACGTGGTTTTCGGCGGATGGCAGCGCGCTTGCAAGTCATCTACCTGCCCAACCAAAGCGCCAGCCGGGACCTGACCCTACGCTTTCTGTTTTTGCTCTTTGACAAAATGCTTCCATCTGCTATTCTTACCTCAGATATTCTTATGACTCCTCCGAGCGGCAGCGGTTCTGCCGCGATTTTTATTTTAGGGTACAGAGGCAGTGCTCTTCGCATCCGTTTCGTAAACCATTAATCGTCGGTAGCCGGCAAACGAGGCGCAAGGCCGATTCCTCCTGACTTTTCCCTTTTGCGCCGAAGCAAGCGCGTACTGCTCTCAATCGCGGTGCTTACATGCCTCGAAATAGCGAACTTCGAAGAAGAGTTATGTTTACCTACAAGCCTTTTAGAATCAACACTTACAAAGATGTCCACAAGCGTTCATTTTAAAGAACTTACAGAAAAGCTAAGTTTTTTAGAATCAACACTTACGAAAAAGAGGGGAGGGGGGAGGGGCACGAAAGAAGTGGAGAATTCCATGTCCGGGCCACGAGGGAAGGTGTCAGGTCTGCGCCCCAGGCTGGACCGCGGCAGGCACCTTAGCCGCAGCCAATTCCTTCAGTAGCACCTTGCCTTTGCGGAACCACGGCCGTTCATACCTTTGCATGTATCGGGGTAGCGTCCGTTTCTTCGCCAGCAACTTCTGCGCCCACTCGCGAGCTTCCTCACGGCGACCAGCAAGCTTCAGAAAATTCGCGTAATTGTAGAGCGTTTCGGTCGTTGTCGAAAATTGTGCCACATCGACGTAGAGTTGCTCGGCGCGCTTCAACTGTCCGGTTTGCGCGTAGGCATCGGCCAGGAGTCCGGCTGCTCTGTAGTAATCGAACTTTCGATCGCTTGCGACGACACGCTCCAGATCCGGAATCCCCGCCGCAAAATCGTTCAGTCCCAGAGAAGCCTGCGCGCGATAATAAAACGTGTACACGGAATCGCTGCGCGCCGCGATCGCATTCGTGAACGCTTCGCGCGCTTTCGCAAATTGCTTCTGATCCTTATAGAGTTCGCCAAGCTCTTCGTAGTTTGCCGCGGAGGGATTGTCCAGAATCTGCGTTTCCACGATATGAATGCGTGATTTGCGTCCAAAGCCTTGAAACACGCCCCTCAGCAGGCCGAGATCGGGCAGCACCTCTGCGATGATGTACACGCCCGCCCCGAGAAAGCTGCCGAAGAAAATGACGTAAAACCAATAGCCTTCCGGCCTGCGCCGCAGGAAGTGTATGAGCGCGATGCCTTGCAGAATCAATCCCCAGGGATAGAAGAGGTGGCTTAGGCCAAACATGGACGACCGTCCTTTGAACAGCATCTCTGTCCTGCGCCAAATGGTCAAACGAATCGTCTCGCCAATGTGAGCAGAAGTAACTGTCCACTCGGGCTGTCTTGCTTTGCTATGATGGGCACAATGAGTCCCATCGAGACACTAGGGCTCGCCCTTGGCGCCGGATTCTCATCGGGCCTGAATCTTTACGCGACTGTTGCCACCCTCGGACTTTTGGAGCGGTTCGGAGTCATTCATCTTCCGCCGTCGCTTCACGGACTTTCGCATCCTGCCGTTCTCGCGATTGCCGTCGTTCTCTATTTGCTCGAGTTTTTCGCGGACAAAATCCCTTACGTCGATACGGTTTGGGACATGGTCCACACTTTCATTCGCCCGCCCGCCGCTGCGCTGCTCGCGTTTAGCGCAGCAGGCGCCGCCCCTGCGGAGTGGCGCTGGGCTGCCGCGCTCCTTGCCGGTGGGGTGGCCCTCACTTCTCATGGAACGAAAGCCAGTGCTCGCGCCGCGGTCAATACCGTGCCGGAGCCGATTAGCAATTGGGCGTTGAGTTTCGGAGAAGACGTTCTAGCGGTCTGGCTGACTTGGATGGCCACGGCGCATCCCCTGGCAACGACTGTCATTGTCGTCGCACTCTTGGCCCTCTCCGCGTTCCTACTTTTTCATCTTTTCCGGTTTGCGCGGCGCGCGCTGCGCCGGCTGTTTGCCGCATAAATCTCCGGCTATTTCAGATACGCCGCCAGCCAATCCAAAAACGTCTTGTACCAAAACTGGCTGTTTTGTGGCTTCAGGATCCAGTGGCCCTCATCGGGGAACACAACCAGCTTTGACGGCACGCCCTGCCTCTGCAGCGTGTTGAAAAATTCCAGCGACTGCGTGTACGGCACTCGATAATCCCGTTCGCCCGCAATCAACAGCGTCGGAGTCATGAATTTTGCCAGATCGGCTGCGTACGTCAGGGGCGCCCATTTGCGGTAACTCTCGGGATTCGTCCACGGCGTCCCCTGCATTTCATGCTCTTCAAACCAAAGTTCTTCCGTCGCGTACATCGCGTTTTTGTCGTAAATGCCGGCATGGCTGATGATCGCCTTGAACCGCCCTGTATGCGTTGCGATCCAGTCCGCCATGTAGCCGCCGAAGGATCCTCCAGCGGCTGCCATTCGCGACCCATCGATGTACGAATATTTTTTCAGCACGAAATCGACGCCGTTCATCACGTCGACGTACGCTTTGTCGCCCCAGTCGTTGGTGATCTCGTCCGTGAATTTCTGCCCATAGCCTGTCGAGCCACGCCGGTTGATCATCAGCGACACGTAGCCAGCCGCGGAAAATACCTGCGCGTTCCAGCGGTAGCCCCACGCGTTCGACCACATCGTCTGCGGTCCGCCATGCAGCACGACCAGAAGTGGATATTTCTTCGACGCATCAAAATCCGGGGGCCGGATCATCATGGCTTGAACTTTGGTTCCGCCTGCCCCTTCAAACCAGAATATTTCGGGCTCGTTCATTTTCAGCGAAGCCAGGATGGCGTCGTTTTGATGCGTAACCTGCCGCGCGCCGCTTCCATCGCTCGACGCGGCAAAAATCTCCGTCGGCATCGTCAGGCTCGTGCGCTCGAACACCAGCGTCTTTCCGTCGCTGCTCAACGAGAGTCCACGGTTGTAGCTGTTGCCAATCACTTTCTTTGGTTCGGCTCCCACGCGCGCGGCCATTGCATAAATCGGTTGCAGCGTTTCGTCTTCTGCCGTGAAATAAATCGTTTTGCTGTCCGCTGACCAAGTCAGTTCGTCCGCGCTGCGGTCGAATCCTTCGGACAAATTTTCAATCTTCTGCGTCGTCCGGTCGTAGAGCATCACGCGCCAGCGGTCAGACTCGTACTCTGGCGTCAATTGTGCGTGGTACGCAATGTACTTTCCGTCCGGCGAGTAGGCCGGTCCGCCATCAAATCCAGGCTGTGTCGTGATTCGTTTCACTTCGCCGCCGGCAACGGGCACTAGAAACAAATCTCCGTTCGTGCTGATGGCTTCTACGGGATCGGTCACCGCCGTAAAGCAGATTTCCTTCGAGTCCGGCGAAAAATTCAGATCACCAGGTCCTCCGCGTTCCTCGGCGGGCGGCACATCGTAATTCGCTCCCGCCGTCAAATCTCGCGGAGCCGCGCTGCCATCAGCCGGGACAATGAACAAATGGCTCCGCTTGCCTTCGTTCCAGTGCGTCCAATGCCGGTAAAGCAGATGCTCCGCGACGTGCGCCTTTACTTTGTTTTTTTCTTTTTCCGCGTCGCGCGTGCTGTTGCAAGCCTCGTCTTTGCAGTCCGGATAGACGCCAGAGGTAAACGCAATCGTCTTCCCATCCGGCGACCATTTCACGATGTCCGCGCCCGTCGAAAAATGCGTCAAAGGTTTCGCTTCACCTCCATCCATTGACAGCAAATAAACTTGCGAATCCCCGCTTCGCGACGACAGGAATGCAATTGTCTTTCCATCTGGCGCCCAAACCGGCGACGAGTCGTGTCCGCTCTGCGTCAGTTGCAACGAAGCTCCACTCGTCGTCGGCACAATCCAGATATTGCTGACTCCGCGATTCGCGTCCACGTCCGGAGTCGAAACCGTATACGCCACCCACTTCCCGTCAGGTGATACTTGCGCTTCGCCCACGCGATGCATTTGGATCATGTCGTCAAAGGCGATGGCATGTTTTGCGGCTTCTTGCGCCATGATGCGGGGCTGGCCAGCTAGCAGCACCACAATGAACAAACTGCACCGTAGAATGGCTCGTTGCATTGCATTTCCTCCCGATGGAGTACGGCGAGTTGCATTTCCTCTGTGCGGAACTTTGGATAATGTCACGATTCAAGCGCGATTCCAAGCACGTGATCCGGCGCCCTGAATCACTCTTTCACGGCGGGAACAGGCGGCGCTTTCATTTTTGCAATTTCGCTCAAAAGATCGGGCTTCCCGCTGATGCGTTCCAGATGCGGATAACGCTCGCCGTCGTGATAGTCGACGTGGTAAGTCTGGAAGAAATCTTCATTCTCAAGAAGCAATTCGATCGGCTCGCTCGTCGTCTTCGCTTGCCGGATCGCGGCATGGAGGTCGTCGGGATTCCATCTCCGCCCGTTTACCGCCACCATCTTCATTCCAGGAGCGATTCCCGCTTGGGCCGCAGGTGAACCGGGAATCACGTCGACCACTTCGTCGCCATTTTCACCTCCGGAGTCGTGCAACAAGAATCCGAGCGAAAACTGCACATCGGTCAAATGCATGGCGATTTCGCTGGCTGCGCGGCTGTCGTTCGGTGTTTCGCTATACACCAATTTCCATCCACTGCTCTCCAGACCGCTGAGCGGCGCGCCCGGTCCATGCGTCTTCACTCGCCGCGTGAAAAAACCTCGCCAATCGTACGGCGCGATTTCCCCCATCGCTGCGGTCACATCTTCAAAGGTGTATGGAACAGTTTTCGGTCCAGTATTTTCTCCACCTTCAAACTTGCGGCAAAAATCATCCAGCGATCTCTTGCCTTTCGTCTCCTGCCGGATAATCGTGTCCGCTTCAAGCCAAATCAGCGTGCCCTCATCGTAGTAGTCTGTGTCCCGCCGCCATGTCCGGTATTCTTCGGGCGAACCATACAAGAATTGCGCCGAAACCGCGGTGTCTTCCAAATCGCGCCACGTTCTCCCTCTTCGCTGGTCCAGGTACGCGGCCACCCACGCGAGGTTTTCCCGCAATCTCTCCGGCGTCCAGCTTCCGATGCGCGCGGAGAGCATTGTGCCGTAATACTGCGTCATGCCTTCATAGACCCAAAGCAGGCCGCCTTTCATCGGCTCTTGATAATTGAGGGTTGCCAGCCCCGCGGGCCTCCGATATTTTCCGTTCCACGAATGCGTGAATTCGTGCGGGAGGAGATCCGTCATCGCGTCCTCGATGTTCGCGTCCTGGTACGTGCGCGCAGGCACGCGATTGTCACTTGACTCGTGATGCTCGACTCCGTCTGTTTCTACATTGTCGCTCTCCGTAAGCAAGAAATCGTAATGGCGGTAGTGACGCGCCCCAAACAGCGCTCCGGTTTCGGCAATTAATTGTCGCCACTGCCGCACCGTTTCCGGCGCGACTTCCAGTCCGGCCTCGGTTTCCGCGGCGATGTGGATGTGATGCTCGGGTTTCTGTCCGGGAGACAAATCGACTACACGCATGTGCGCGCCCATCAGGACTGGTGAGTCCACAAGTGTTGTCAGGCTTGCCGGCTGAAACTCAATCGCGCCGCTGCTCTCGTTTGCCACCGGCAGCGCGGTTCCGTATTTCCATCCTGCCGGCAGTTGCAAGCTGGCGGCGTAAGTTAAATCGTCGCTCTTCGCTCCTTGCGGATAAAGGAGAACTGTGTGCCAGTTCAAGATTGCGAGTCGCGCGGTCGCCGACGGATTCTCTCGGCCCGTGCTGGGAGCTGATGGAGAGACATAATCGAGCGAAACCTCGAGTTCGCTAACGCCCGCGGGCACCTGGCAGTGAAGAGCAAACATGTCCACTTCATCGCGCCGCCATTCGATCTCTTTGCCGCCCGCGCGAAAGATCAGGCCCGTTAAGTTGACAATGGGTCCGATGGGAGCATGCTCGCCGGGAATCCATTTTGGATACACGAGCGTGAGCGGGCCTGCGGTCACCGGAAACGCCACCTTCGCGTGAAAAATGTGTTTTGTGGCTTCGCGTAAATCCACGCTGAGCCGCACTGGTTTTCGCGCATCCTGCGCATTCATGGGCTTGGTGAAGCCGAAGAATGTGATAACCGTGATGAGAGTGAAGCAAGGAATGCGCTTCAGCATGGATGAGTTCTCCCTAAAATCCGCGCCAGACTAGCATGATTGTTGCGAGTGAACGCGACGTCAAGTGTAGATTGCGCGCGCCGTTGCGTGGCGCGCTGTTCGGGCGGGCCGCGCGAGTCTGCTACAATCGCACGGCGAGCACGCATGTCAAACGACGCCGCCTTCTTTCCGCGTAATTTTCATAAGGAATTGCCCATCGCTATTCGTGGCGAGGGCTGCTGGCTTTTTTCTGCGGATGGACGCAGATTTCTCGACGCGGCGGGGCAGGCCGCGGTCGTCAACATTGGCCACGGGATTCCTGAAATCGGGCGCGCGATGGCCCAGCAATCATCGCAACTCGCGTTCGCGCATACTTCGCAATTTCATTCTGTGCCTGCGGAAAAACTCGCTGCTCGCTTGCTCGCGCTGGCTCCGCCAAATTTTCGAAATGGCGGTCGCGTTTATTTTACTTCCGGTGGTTCCGAGGCGACAGAGACCGCAATCAAGCTGGCTCGCCAATACCATCTGGAAAAAGGACAGACCGCTCGCTTCCGCGTTCTTTCGCGCCGCCAGAGTTATCACGGCAGCACGCTTGGCGCGATGACGGTCAGTGGGAATGTCGCTCGTCGCGCAGCCTACCAGCCTATGCTCGCGGAGTGGGGCCACATCGCTCCCTGCTTTTGTTATCACTGCCCATTCGAAAAAACATTTCCTCAATGCCATCTTGTCTGCGCGGATGATTTGGATTCTTTTCTCACCGCGAACGACGCCGATTCGGCGGGCGCATTTATTTTTGAACCTGTTGTTGGGGCAACTCTTGGCGCTGCCGTTCCGCCGGAAGGTTATGCCGCGCGTATCGTCGAGATTTGCCGAAAGCGAGGCATGCTGCTCATCGCCGACGAAGATAATGACTGGCATGGGTCGCACGGGCAAACCGTTTGCGGTGCAGCACTGGGACGTTGAGCCCGACATCATTCTTATAGGGAAGGGAATTGCCAGCGGTTATGCGCCGCTTGGGGCTGTGCTCGTCGCGCGAAACGTCGTCGAAGCTTTTGAAAGGGGTAGCGGAAATTTCAAACACGGATTCACCTATCAGGCACATCCCGTCGCGACCACTGCGGGCAACGCCGTTCTTGACTACATCGAAGCGCACGAGCTTTTCGCGGCCGTCGCACAGGCCGCTCAGGTGTTACGCACTGCCCTCGCCCCGCTTCAGTCGCATCGCCACGTCGGCGATATTCGCGGGCTCGGTCTACTCGTGGGCATTGAGTTCGTTCGCGACAAGTCCTCTCGCGCACCGTTCGATCCATCGCAGGCGGTTGCCGAGAAAATTCGCTTGGCCGCGATGGACGCCGGCATTTTGACTTATCCGACGCAAGGGTGTGTTGACGGAACGCGCGGCGATCACATTCTCCTCGCGCCGCCGTTTATCATTACGCCCGAAGAATCGGTGCTCATCGCAAAGGCGCTCACCACGGCGCTCGCGAGCATATTTCCCGATTGAGGTGTCTCTGTTTTTCTTGTTTCAAGGATACTCTGTTCGTTGATTCCGTATAGGAGACCGTCCAACAATGCGTGAACGTTTTGCGAAGTCAGCACTTTTGCTTTGCGCCGTCATACTTAGCGCATCCTTGCTTCAGGCGCAGGATAAATCCGCCGCCAAGCCGCGCGCCCGCGATCTCGGCGTTCCTTTCGACGGTTCGCCCGGGCCTCTGAACGCGATCACCGATGTGACCGGTGTTACCGTCGGCCACACCACACTGCTCTCTGGCGAAGGAAAACTCCAGATTGGCAAAGGACCTGTGCGCACTGGCGTTACTGCAATTCTTCCTCGCGGAAAAGACACGATGTCGAATCCTGTTTTCGCCGGATGGTGGTCGCTCAATGGCAACGGTGAAATGACCGGCACGACCTGGGTCGAAGAATCCGGCTTTCTCGAAGGACCGGTGATGATCACTAACACCCACAGCGTGGGCGTAGTGCGCGACGCCGTCATTCAATGGCGCGTCAATCATGGGCAGCCAGATCCCACCGGTTACTGGTGGTCGCTGCCGGTGGTCGCGGAAACCTGGGATGGCTGGCTGAACGATATCAACGGTTTTCACGTCAAGCCCGAGGACGCGTTTCACGCGATTGACTCGGCGCACAGCGGCCCCGTCGAGGAAGGCAACGTGGGCGGCGGTACGGGTATGATTTGCAATGAATTCAAAGGCGGCATCGGAACTTCTTCGCGGAAATTCGAAATTAAGGGCGCGAGTTACACTGTCGGCGTGCTCGTGCAGTGCAATTACGGCGTGCGGCCGAATCTGCGCATTGCGGGTGTTCCCATTGGCAAGGAAATTCCTGAAGATGCTGCTTACAGCTCGGCTTCGTTTGGCGATGTTGATCGCGGCTCCATCATTGTCGTTGTCGCTACCGATGCTCCTCTGGTCTCTCATCAACTAAAGCGCCTTGCGCGGCGTGTTTCGCTCGGACTCGGCCGCAATGGAAGTATCTCCGGGAATGGCTCCGGCGATATTTTCATCGCATTCTCGACTGCGAACTCCGGTGCGGCCGGCGCGGATCATGTCGTCGACCTTAAAATGGTTCCCAACGATTTGATAGAGCCAGTTTTCGCCTCCACGGTACAGGCCACTGAAGAAGCGGTGATCAATGCGATGGTCGCAGCCGAAACCATGACCGGTATTGAGAATCACAAGGTCATTGCGCTTCCGCACGACCGTCTGCGCGAAGTTCTAAGAAAGTACAACCGTCTCGCGCAATGAATCACTGCCTCCAACTCTCGCGCCGCGGCGCGCTTGGTCAGTCGATTGCGGCGAATCTGAGCGGAAGAGTTATTGCGCTCGGACTCCTCACTCTCGTCATTCTGACGTGCTCGTGCTCCTCGCATCCACCGCCATCTCTCGCCATCACTCATGTCACGCTCATCGATGCTACTGGCGCGGCTCCCCAGCCGGACATGACGGTATTCCTCGAGGATGAACAAATTGCTGCCATCGGCCCCTCCAAATCCATCGCGGTTCCTCGCAGCACAAAGTCTCTCGACGCTACCGGAAAATTTCTCATCCCTGGGCTCGTCGATATGCATGTTCACCTCACTGGCGCGTCCGAGCCGACTGGCAGCCGCGAATTCATTCTTCCGCTGCTGCTTGCCAACGGCATTACTACGGCCCGCGACATGGGCGGCAATCTTGAATCGTTGCTCAAGCTGCGGCATGAAATCGAACACGGCCAGTTGACGGCGCCGCGGATTTTCTTTGCGGGTCCTTATCTCGATGGAAACCCGCCATTTTTCCAGCCCTCCCTCGTCGTCACGAATTCCGCCGAGGCGACTGAAGATATTCACTCGCTGAATTCGCAGGGCGCTGATTTCATCAAAGTGCAATCCAATCTCAGCCGCGATGCCTATTTCGCGATCGCGGACATCTGTCGGCGCGAGCACATCACTTTCGTGGGGCACGTTCCGGATCGCGTCACTGCTGCGGAAGCATCCGACGCCGGGCAGAAAAGCATCGAGCATCTCACGGGAGTTCTCCGCGCGTGCTCGAAGGACGAACAGCGGCTTATCCGAAAACAATTCGCCGCTGCCCCCAAGATGGGCACGAAGGGGCAGTCCAGAGATCGCGAGCTTGCCTGGCAGGGCGAACTGCTGCAGAGCTATTCCGGCGAGCAGGCCGCGGCGCTCATCGCAAAATTTATCCGCAATCAAACCTGGCAGGTTCCTACGCTGATCCTTCTCCGCAACGATGCATTTCCCACGCCCGAGACGGATCCATCGCGCGATCCTCGGCGAAAGTACATCCCGCTACAGGTGCTGGCGAATTGGCAGAAGGGTACGAAGGACCGCGACAAAGGTGCCACGCCGCAGGAAATCTCTCTGCGTAGCAGCCTTATGCAGGCGTCTCTTCGCATTGTTGGCAAAATGAACGGCGCTGGCGTTCCCATCATGGCCGGCACGGACACTACTGCTCCGTTCGTTTTCCCCGGTTCCAGCCTGCATGAAGAATTGGAGCTTCTGGTTCAGGCAGGGCTCACACCCATGCAGGCACTGCAGGCGGCGACAAAACGGCCTGCCGAATTCTTGGGCAAGCTCCAAACGCAGGGCACGATCGAAATGGGCAAGTTTGCCGATCTTGTGCTGCTCGATGGCGACCCGCTCTCCGACATTCATAACACGCAGAAAATCCGCGCGGTTGTTCTTCGCGGCAAACTCCTGGACCGGAACTTTCTGGATGAGCTCTTGGCTAAGGAAGAGAATTTCGTGAAGACACACTGAACTAAAGATTCTTGATGCCAGTGCAACGCACTAAGCTACTGGCGTCACGGTTTTCCTCGGCGGATTGAAAAAGGGCAGCGTCACTACCTTCGCCGAAACGGTGTGCCGCACGGCCTCGACGGTCATCTCGATGTTCACCGTCGCTCCCACGGAGGATTGATCGCGATTCACACAAGCCAGCGCGATCATTTTCTTCAGCGTCGGCGACCACGTCGTCGACGTTGCTTTTCCCACTTGCTTTCCGGAACGGTAGACAGGCACCGCGACGCGGGACGCCACGCTCGGCACCTGCGGGGCCATTCCCATTTTGTCGTACAGCGCCTCGACCTCGTTCCAGTTGATTTCCAGCCCCACCAGCGCGCGTTCCGCGCCGCCCTTCTTTTTTTCGCGTGCCAGCGCCTCGCGTCCGACAAAATTTTCTTTTTTCAAGTCCACAAGTTTTCCGAGGCCAATCTCCGCGGGGGAATACTTTTGCGATTCAATCAACGCTTTCTTGCTGGACGTATAATCCACTTCAATCAGAATCAGGCCCGCTTCAATTCTCGCGATATCCAGCGCAATCATCCCTGCTGGGTGAATGTCGAATGCTTTTCCTTTCTTGATTAGTTCATCCCACACTTTGCCGGCGTTTTTCCAGGGCATCCAGATTTCAAATCCCAGATCCCCGGTGTAACCAGTTCGCGAGATGTCGACGGGTACGCCTGCGATTTGACCGCGCGTCACTCGAAAATATTTCAGGTTGGCCACGTTGGCGTCCGTCACGGCATGCAGGAGCTTTCCGGAAGTCGGTCCTTGCAACGCCAGCGCCGCTACTTGTTCGGAAATGTCCTCGATTTTCACGTCGAGCGCGAGCGCGTTCTGCTGAAACCAGCGCAAACTTGGGTCGGCGGCGGTCCAACGGTATTCATTTTCGCCCAGGCGCGTGATGGTGCCATCGTCAATCACTTTTCCATCGGGATCGCACCAGCAGCAGTAAATGACCTGATCGATCGCCACTTTATTGATGTCGCGCGAAATCACGCGGTTTACAAACCGCGTCGCGTCGTTTCCCGTGATGCGGTATTTGAAGAGTGGCGAAATATCGATCAACCCGGCGGAATTGCGGATGGCGTTGTACTCGTGTTCGTGATGCATCTCGTAGACGCTGACGGTGTAGTAGCCCGACCATTCGCGATAGTTGAGGCTTTCGCACAGCGCGAGCGTTTTTTCGTGAAACGCAGTTCCGACGGGCACGATCCCTCCGAGTGTCTTCCGCGGCGTGGGCCGCAGGACGAAATCGGATTATAGGTGCGAACTTCAAGCACTAGCAAGCTGTTGCGTACAGGCAGTGAACGCCCAACACCAACGTTTCATTCGCATCGCTCTGTTTCTTGGCCGCTTTCCGCAGCGCGTCCGATGTTTTGGGCGCATAGCCCTAGCGCGAGGGAAATGACCCGGATAGAATGAGGAACAGGAACGGAAACTAGGGCGGAATCAAAATGTCAGGGAACGGATCGACTCAGGCAAGAGTTCTCGGGCTCGATGCGAAGGACAATGTGCTTGTCGCACTCGCCGATTTGCGGAAAGGCGAGGTCGTAAGCTACCTGGGCAAGGACTACTCTTTGTTGTCCAATGTGCCCGCCAAACACAAATTTCTCACGGAAGACGTCGGGGCCGGTTGCGAGATCATTATGTACGGCGTTCTGGTGGGAACCGCTGTGGAAAATCTTCGGCGCGGAGATTTGCTTTCCACGCGCAACATCCGCCACGCGGCTGCTGCTTTTAGCGAGACAGAAAGCGTTGCTCCTCACTGGACTCCGCCGGATATCTCCACGTGGGCGAGTAGAAAGTTTCTCGGATACCACAGAGACGATGGCCAGGTGGGCTCGCGGAATTACTGGCTGGTCCTTCCGCTTGTCTTCTGTGAAAACCGGAATTTGGCCGTATTGAAACAAGCTTTTGAAGAGGAATTGGGTTTTGCGGCGCCTCAGATTTACCGCCGCCAGGTCGCGGAATTGGCGCGTCTCTATCGCGAAGGAAAATCGGACGAGCTGAAGAAATTCGCGTTCGGTGAAATACAGCGCGCGAACGCTTCTCCAAGAGTGTTTCAAAATATCGATGGCATCAAGTTTTTATTGCATGAGGCTGGCTGCGGCTGCACGCACGAAGATGCCAGGAATCTCTGCGGGCTGCTGGCCGGCTACATTCACCATCCGAATGTAGCCGGCGCCACGGTGCTCAGCCTGGGCTGCCAGCACGCGCAAGTTCCGATGCTGCTCGAGGAAATCAAGCGCCGCGACCCAAATTTCCAAAAGACGGTCCTGATTTATGAGCAGCAGAAAAGTCCCTCCGAAACCGCGATGTTGAGCAGAGCCATCCGCGAAACTTTTTTGGGAATGGTGGAGGCGGACAAAATCACGCGGCGACCTGCGCCGTTATCGAAGCTCACGATTGGATTGCAATGCGGCGGGTCTGATGGGTTTTCTGGGCTCTCGGCGAATCCCGCCATCGGGCATGTCTCCGATATAGTCTCGGCGCTCGGAGGCATCGGTATTCTTTCGGAATTTCCGGAGCTGTGCGGCGTCGAACAGCAGCTTATTGATCGTTGCGCGCGGAAGGACGTTGCAGACCGTTTTGCGAAGCTTATGCGGGACTACGCGGCACGCGCAAAGGCCGTGGGTGCCGGATTCGAAATGAATCCTTCTCCCGGCAATATCCGCGATGGATTGCTGACCGATGCGATGAAGTCCGCAGGCGCGGCGAAGAAAGGCGGTACATCTCCCGTAACCGCCGCTGTGGACTATCCGGAATATTGCACGGAACCGGGATTGAACCTGCAGTGCACGCCGGGGAGCGACGTGGAATCGGTCTCGGCGCAAGTGGGCGCCGGCGCAAATGTGATTCTCTTCACGACGGGACTGGGCACGCCAACGGGAAATCCGATCGCGCCGGTCGTAAAAATTGCGACCAATTCGAATCTTGCGCAGCGCATGTCCGACATCATCGATATCGATACGGGCGGAATCATCACGGGCGAGAGCAACATCGAGAAAATGGGCGAAACGATTCTTGAGCGGGTGATTCAGATCGTAAGCGGGGAAGCGCGCACAAAAGCCGAAATTCTCTCTCAGGACGATTTTATTCCCTGGAAGCGGGGAGTTTCGCTGTGAAAAGGGAACAGCGCAAGTCGTGAAAGCCCTTTTGCTTTCGCAGTACAAGCATCTGGAAATTGCCGATCTTCCCAACCCCATGCCCGGCCACGATGAAGTGTTGGTGAGGGTGGCGGCCTGCGGCATCTGCGGGAGCGACGTGCACGGTTACGACGGCTCTTCTGGGCGTCGCATTCCGCCGATCGTCATGGGGCACGAAGCTGCCGGAACCATAGCTGCCGTGGGCAGCGGCGTGAGCGGGTTCGCGGAAGGCGACCGAGTCACTTTCGATTCGACCATCTTCTGCGGCGCGTGCAGCAACTGCCGCCGCGGCGACGTGAATCTCTGCGACAACCGTCAGGTTTTGGGTGTTTCCTGCGCCGAGTTTCGTCGCCCGGGAGCTTTTGCAGAATATGTCGCCGTGCCTTCGCGTGTTCTTTATCGCTTGCCAGAGAGTCTTTCGTTTGAGGAAGCAGCGATGCTCGAGGCGGTTTCGGTCGCGCTGCATGGTGTTTCCCTGGCGCAAATTTCTGAAGGCTGCACTGCTTTAATTGTCGGAGCTGGGATGATCGGGCTGCTCACTCTACAAGCGTTGCGTGCCGCAGGTTGCACGCGAATTCTTGTCGCGGATTTGGATAAGACGCGGCTCAAACTGGCGCTAGATCTCGGAGCGACTGCCGTTCTGTCTGCAGACGGAGACGTAGTCAAGCAAGTGATGCAACTCACGGGCGGAGCCGGCGTGGATATCGTGATGGAAGCTGTCGGCAGGAATGAGACAGTGAAAGCTTCCGTTGAAAGCGTTCGAAAGGGAGGGACCGTCGTACTGGTGGGCAACATTTCGCCGGAAGTGACGTTGCCATTGCAGAAAGTCGTCACTCGTCAAATCCGGCTTCAGGGATCGTGCGCATCCTCCGGGGAGTATCCGCGCGCGATCGAGCTGCTGGCTAGCGGCACGATTCAAGTGAAGCCCTTCATCACCGCGGTTGCTCCGCTGGAAGAAGGTCCGCGCTGGTTTGAAAGACTCTATGCGGGCGAACCTAACCTGATGAAAGTCATTCTCGCTCCGGAGATGGCTTCGTGAGCGATGGCCTCTTCGACCTGATCGGGCGCGTTGCGCTCGTCACAGGAACGAGCCGCGGACTCGGCCAATACATGGCGCGCGCCCTCGCGAAGTCTGGCGCGGATCTTGTGCTCACGAGCCGCGACATCCAGCGGTTGGCGCCGTTCGAAGCGGAGATAAAATCGCTTGGCCGCAGAGCTATCTCCATCGAACTCGACGTCCGCCGCCATGACAGCATCGAGAAAATGGTCGCTGCCGCCGAAGCTGCCTTTGGCCATTTGGATATTCTCGTGAACAATGCCGGCTGCAATGTCCGCAAGCCGGCGCTCGATGTAACCTGGGACGAGTGGAATTTGATTCTCGAGACAAACCTTCGAGGTAGTTTCTTTGTTGCTCAGGCGGTGGCGCGCGGCATGATCGCCCGGGGCTATGGTCGAATTATCAACATCGGCTCCGTCACCACTGTTGCCGGTTATGCGGGGCTCGCGCCTTATGGCGCCAGCCGCGGCGGCATAAAGCAATTGACGATGAGCCTTGCCGACGACTGGGGCAAGTACGGCGTGACGGTAAACTGTCTTGCACCGGGATGGTTTCGCACCGAACAAAATAAGGTTTTGTACGAAAACAAAGAGTGGGTCAACTATCTCTGCGATCGCATTCCACTGAAACGTCCCGGTCAGCCTCAGGATCTGGACGCGGCTGTTGTATTCCTGGCAGCCGAGTCCAGCCGCTACATTACAGGACAGACTTTGCTCGTGGACGGCGGAGTTTCAACGGGCGCGACGCGCGCATTGGTTGAGCCTGCAAAGGCCGCGCCTTCGCACGCGCACGAAACAGACTAGGAGTTCACAGCTGCGTCACATTTTCATTCCCGGCTCAGCGCTGCGCGGCAAGGCCCCAGAAACCCTTGAGTCACTTCAGTGCCCACGAATCATGTGGGTTCCCCTACAGGCTCCATCTCCCCCAGCAGAAAAATATAAGCCGCGATGCTGATGAGCAGAATCGCGGTGGCCGCCACGAATGCCCACGCATAAGAATTCGTCGTCTGCACAACGTAACCTGTGACGATTGGCGCGGCGATCGCTGCAAGCTGATTGCTAAAATTCAAAATGCCGCCCACGGTGCCGACGCTTTCTTTCGGCGCAATCAGCGATGGAATTGACCATCCCACCGGAGACGCAGCCGACAATCCTCCGATGGAAATGCTAATCCAGAAGAGCGCGCCGGCGGCGGTCTGAGCGCTGGCAGCGCCGAGGATGCCCAGCCCAAGACCGGTTCCCCCGACGAGAACTGCCTGACGAACGCGCACGGCATCCCAGCCTCGCTGGATTAGTGCATCGACGAGCCATCCGCCGATGATGAGATCCGTCAGCGTCGCAAACAGCCACGGCACGCTGGTGTACGCAACGGAGTGAAGCAAGTCCACATGATGGGCCGCCAAAAAATAAGACGGGAGCCAGGTCAAGAGCAGATAGAAAGTGTAGTTATAGCCGAAGAACCCTAACGCGAGTCCATACACCCTTCGCTGCCCGAGTAAATACCAGAGCGGCGCTCCTTTGGCGGCCTTCGCGCGATCTTCCGGCTGCGCGCCGCCTTTCGTGATGAATTGGCGCTCCGCATCCGAAAGTCGCGCGTCTTCGCTCGGGTTTCGGTAGAACGCGTAAAACAAAATAAAATAGAGAATGCTGATGAATCCCGTCGCGGCGAAACTCCATCGCCACCCAAAGTCCAGAAGAAGGATGCCGAGGACCGGCACTCCAATGGCGGAAGAAAGTTTTGCCATTGAGTCGAAGATTGCCGTTGCGAGGCTGCGCTCTTGTTTCGGAAACCAGTAGCCGACGGCTTTGGAATTCGCAGGAAACGTGGGCGCTTCGCCGATTCCCAAGAGCAGCCGTGCGGCAAGGAATCCGCCGATACCGGTGGAGACCGCGGCGGCAAAGGACGCCACGGCCCAGAGAATCGTGCTGACGCGGCCTACACGGCGAACGCCGAACTTGTCCAGCAACAAACCGGAAGGCAGCTGAAGCGCTGCGTAAGTCCAGTTGTAGGCGCTGGACAAATAACCGAAGGTCACCGCGGAAATTCCAAAGGCGGCGTTAAGTGCGTCCTTCGAGACGGAGAGGTTCACGCGGTCGAAATAATTGACGAGGACTCCGAAGCCGAGCAGACACGCGATCGCCCATCGCCGCCGGGGCGCGCGATCCGATTCAGAGGATGTCTGGCCAAGCGTAGGGGGCATGGAGGTTTTTCTCGAGCAGTTGCTCAATCAACTTTGAATGGCAGTCGCGCTATATTCGACGCGCAGAGTATCCCACAAGAGAGGAAAAACACTGGCTTCCTTTCGCGATTGGCAGGCACAGGGCAAGGTTGGGCATTTGTCCGGCTGTGCGACTACGTGCGATGGTCCTGAACGATACTGGTCTACTTGCCCGCTTCCGCCGCTCGCAGTAGACTACGCCGTCTTGCATTCCTGTTGGTTTGGCAAAGAAGGTTCGAATCCTCAATCTCAACGGACAAACTAAATGAATCCACTATCGACTCGACGCGATTTTCTTCGTACGACGGCTGCTGCTGGTGCGGGACTTTTGCTTTCGCGTCAGGCCATGGCCGCGAAGGATAAATCCGTCTTATTATTCACGAAATCCTCGGGTTTCGAACACGCCGTCATCAAAGTCACGGACGGCAAACCCAGCATTGTCGAAAACGCTTTGCGCGACATGTCTGCCAAGTATGGTTTCAGCCTGACCGCTTCCAAAGACGGCCGCATTTTTGATTCGAAGGAATTCCACGATTATGCGGCGGTGGTCTTCTTCACGACCGGCGTTCTCACAGAGGAAGGCAACGACAAGAATCCTCCTATGTCCGCGCAGGGTAAACAGGCTTTTCTGGACGCCGTGCACGGGGGGCTCGGTTTTGTTGGCATCCACGCGGCCACCGACACGTTCCACACTCCGCCCGACCCGCAGGATCTTTCAAACCGCTACGTCGCCCACGGCGAGCAGTCCGACCCGTATATTCGGATGATTGGCGGCGAGTTCATCATCCACGGCCAAAGCAAGGATCCGCGGCTGCAAACGACAAACGTGATTATCGATGATCCGAGATTTCCCGGGCTCGAAGGCGTTGCTTCTCCGGTGAGCTTGATGGACGAGTGGTACTCGATGAAGGATTTTGCCACCGACCTTCACGTGATTTGCACGCTGGATACTTCCACGATGAATGGTCTCGCGTACAAGCGCGCGCCGTACCCTGTCGTGTGGGCGCGCATGCACGGCAGTGGAAAGGTTTTCTACACCGCCATTGGCGATCGGCCGGAAAACTGGCAGAACCAATTTCATCTGAACTTGCTCGCTGGCGGGATTCGGTGGGCCATGGGCGACGCCAAAGCTTCGGTTCCTACCAATTTGAAGACTGCGGCTCCCGGGTACGCCGAGATTCCGCCGCCGTATCCGCCACCGGCAAAATAATGAGGCACTTTGCGGGGGGCATCAGTGTTGGCCAGCGCCGCCTGCGACCGGGATGGCAGTCCTGGGCACGATAGAGTGCTCTACATCGGCAGACGATTCTACGTAGCGCGTCAAGTGTATATCGATGGGCGTCACCTCGAATGGAATTTTTTCACGTGGCGAAAGCGGCCCCATCTGGTGCGTCTCGATCAGGCTGACGTTATCGTTCCATGCGTTTATTTTGATTCTCGAGCCCATCGGCAGTGCGCCCAACTGTTGCAAATTTGCGGGAGCAAGAGCTGGAGCCAACTGAAGAAGTTGAGTTGTGAAGTACACCCGATTCCCCAACCGCGCACTGATCAATTCCTTCAGCGCGGGTTTTTGGGATTGCAGCTGCGATAAAAACAGACCCACGTTGGCCAGCTTGTCTCCATAGGGAGATTTTTTTAACATCTCGAGAGCCTTCTCGCTATTTTTCTGGGCTTCTTCCGGCTTGTCGACGAACGAGAGCTTCTTCAAAGCCTCTGTCGGCGATAAGCGCAGGATATCGCTGAACCCGTACTGATCTTGCGCCGGCTTCGGAAGCATGGCGTCGGCGACTTCGAACGCAAGCAGAGCCGCAAGCGTCTCCTCGTTCGGCACGACATCGATTAATCCGCGGCTTAGCACTATGGTGTTCTGCATCGAAAACATTTCGAAATCGCTTGTCATCAATACACGGCAGTGCATTTCGATTCGGCTGTCAAAAGTATTGGTCACCATCAAGTTGTTCACGATGGTATTCAAGACCTTCTCTACGTTGCCCTCGGGCGCCACAAGGCCGACTCGCTCCAAAACCTCCAGAACATTCTTTTCCGATAGCGATCGCCATCCTCTCTGTTGCTCAAGAGGAGAGCGGTCATGCTTTTCTGTTTCGTCTTTTACCTGGCCTTGCGTTTCGACAAGCAGGCGGCCAAGTTCCTCCTGGCGGTTTAACGTTGTAAGTCCGTAGCCCCAGAGGTGCGTCCGCGCCTTGAACCTCGGGCCGCCAGTTGGAGGACGCTCCCGCAATTCTTGAATGTAGATGTCGCTCGGCAGCCACAAACCCAATTTGACATTGGTGCGCCAGGAATCAAAATGCAAATAGAATTCGTCCTCGAAATGTCGCAGTGAAAATCTCATTTCCGGCGCGTAGCTGCCATTCATTCGAACGATGGTGAAGTCCTGGTCCTCAACCCAGACTCGCCCCCGAAATCGCGGCCCTTTTGCCTTTGATGTGGGCTCAACATTAAACAGATAGCAGCGCACATCCCCGAGGAACTGGCGGCCCCGAGGTGTAAGTGTGTAGTGGTCTTTGTCGAATTCGCCGACATCCAGGAAAGCCATTTGCAAAAATCCTGCGGGTTCAAAAGACCACATGATTGAACCCGTGTGAGTTCTCTCCGTCATCGAGTGAACTTTCATCGTTTTCCCGCGAAAATCTCCCTGTCCGAGAAAATACAAATCTTTTTTGGGAACGGTGCCCATCAGAGCGTCTGATTTTTCCTCCTGAATGTAAGTTTCCACAATCGGAGCGGTATGCTGGATGGTCTCCACCTGTTCCTTCTCTCGTTTGAATACGCGCTCAGTGAGTTCAGCCGGATTCCGCACGGTGGGCGTGATCTGCGCGCCACCGGAAGAACTTTGGGGATTTGACCGCCCCGCCGGGTCGGCGGAAACCCCGAAGTTCTCGGAGCTTGTTCCAAGTATCCGTCCGGCAATTCCCGCATTTGAGCAAATCAGACAACCGAACATGCTTCTAATCAGGACTCTGCGTTGCATTTCGACCCCTTCAAGATGGAACGCGCTTCGGACAATTGCGTCGCATCTTCGTCCGGTCGAAATGCACGAAGGTTGCCAGTAATTTAGTCAAATCGTCGCAGGTTGAGTTTTCGCGCGTATTCTTTGAAGAATCTAACGCTTATGTTGAATAATTCTGGTGAGCCAGTTTTTTGGCTCTTCGAAAAGCTCTTGATTCCCCTTCCGGAAGATTCAAATTGGGACGGCTGAGTGCCGAATTGGGGATAGACTCAGTTTTCTTCGAAGATTTCGACATTCCCGAGGCCCTTGTGCCACACCCCGGCTGCCAGTAAAATGTCCCGTCTTCCTGTCGCATCGCATCTTTTTTCATTGCGCAATTTTAACGGAGTCATTCTGCATGGCGCAGCACTACGACGTTATCGTCATCGGCGGCGGCCACAACGGCCTTGTGAACGCCGCTTACCTCGCGAAAGCAGGGAAGAAGGTGCTCGCGCTGGAACGACGCCATGTTCTCGGTGGTGCCGCCGTCACGGAAGAGATCATTCCCGGCTTTCTTTTCTCTGAATGTTCTTACGTCGTCTCGCTTCTTCGCCCGGAGATCATTCGCGAACTGGACCTTCCGCGCCACGGTCTAGAAATACTTCCGCTAGACGGCACCTTCACACCCATGCCCAACGGCAATCACCTCTGGCGCATGAACGACCACGCCCGCACGCAACGCGAAATTCGCCGCCACTCGCGCGTCGATGCCGAAGCCTACGACGAATTTTCCAAAACGATGACGCCGATGTGCCGCTTCGTGAAGCCGCTGCTCTCGATGATCCCGCCCGATCCAACGACGCTCAAGCCGGGCGATCTCAAGCAGCTCCACTTTCTCATGCAGCGTTTCCGAAGCCTTTCTTCCGATGAGCGCTACACGCTTATTCAGCTCATGACTATGAGCGCCGCTGATTTTCTCGACCAGTGGTTTGAGACGGATGTCCTCAAAGCCACGATGTCCGCTTCCGGAATCATCGGAACTTTTCTCGGCATTCGCTCGCCAGGTACTGCGTACGTTCTCTTGCATCACTACATGGGCGAAATCGATGGCGCGTTCCGCTCCTGGGGTTTCAGCCGTGGCGGTACCGGAGCGATTTCCAACGCTATCGCCGATGCCGCTCGCGAGGCTGGCGTGGAAATTCGCACTCAGGCGGGCGTCGCGAAAATCCTGGTCAAGAATGGCCGCACGTGTGGCGTCGCCCTGCAAAGCGGCGAGGAAATTTCCGCCAACGTTGTCTCGTCCAGCGTTGACCCACATTTAACCTTTGAGAAATTTCTCGAACCAAGCGAACTCCCGGGCGATTTTCTCGAAAGCGTGCGCCGCTACAAGTTCCGCGGCTCCTCCGGCAAAGTGAATCTCGCGCTCGACGCGCTTCCCGATTTCAAGTGCTTGCCTGGGGCCGGCGCGCATCTCCGCGGAGCGATTTCCATTTCTCCCAGCATCGAATATATGGAGCGCGCCTACGACGACGCGAAATACGGCAATTTCTCGCGCAAGCCGTACATCGATATCGTCATCCCCAGCCTGACCGATCCTTCCGTCGCGCCTCCGGGCAAGCACGTTATGTCTTGCTTCGTACAATACGCGCCTTACAAGCTGGCAAACGGCACTTGGGACGATCAGCGCGAAGCCTTCGGCGACGCCGTCGTCAACGCCATCGCCGAGCACGCTCCTAACATCAAAAAAATCATCACCGGCCGCCAGATTCTCACACCGCTCGACCTCGAGCGTGAGTTCGGCCTCACGCAAGGCAACATTTTTCAGGGCGAGCTCTCCCTCGAGCAGCTTTTTTTCCTCCGTCCCGTGCCCGGCTGGGCATACTACCGCACGCCCATCCACAACCTTTATATGTGCGGGTCCGCCACGCATCCGGGCGGCGGCATCATGGGCGCTCCCGGACGCATCGCCAGCCAGGTCATCCTCAAGGATTGGAAAAAATCCAAACCCTCCCGTTTGCGCGGGAGCAAGAACTAATCATGCCCATCGGACAGCGCGTAGCTCTCATCGGCGGCGGCCACAACGCTCTCATCACCGCGTTCTACCTGGCAAAGGGTGGATTCAAGCCGCTCATCCTCGAACGCCGAGAAATGGTTGGCGGCGGCGCCATAACAGAGGAGTTCCATCCTGGTTTTCACGCTTCGACGCTCTCGCACACAGTCGGCCCGCTTCGTTCGGACATCGCCCGCGATCTCGAGTTTCATAAACTCGATTGCGAGATTCTCCGTCCCGATCCACGGGTCTTCGCTCCCACTCCCGATGGCAAATCGCTCCTCTTCTATAACGATCACGCCAAGACTGCCTCCGAAATTGCCCGCCACTCTGAAAAAGATGCCGCCAAGTACCCGCAATTCGCCGAAACGCTCGATCATCTTTTCACTGTAATCGGTGAAATTGCTGCGATCACTCCACCGGCCATAGATTCCCCTTCTCCGGAGGATTTCTGGAATCTTTTCAAGGCCGGGCGCAGCGTGCGCAGCCTTGGCAAGCACGGCATTTTTGATCTGCTGCGCTGGAGTCCGATGGCCGTCGCCGATTTCGTTTCTGAGTTTTTCGAAACGGACCTGCTACGCGCGGTCATCGCAGCCCGCGGCATCTTTGGCACCGCGCTCGGTCCCTGGTCTGCCGGCTCCACGGCCGTGCTCCTTTTGCGCGCCGCCGCCGATTCTCATCCCGTTGGCTCTGCCGCATTTCCGCGCGGCGGACTTGGCTCGCTCACACATGCCCTTGCCGATGCCGCGCGCGAAGCCGGCGTGGAAATCCGTACGAATGCTGAGGTGCAGCACATTCGCGCGAAAGACGGCGCCGTCACCGGTCTCGTCCTCGCCGATGGCGAAGAAATAGCGGTCGGAGCCATCGTCTCCGGCGTCGATCCCAAGCGCACTTTTTTTAAGCTCCTCGATCCCACGCAGCTCGATCCCACTTTCGCCCTGCGCATTCGCAACGTGCGCGCCGCGGGTACCGTCGCCAAAGTCAATCTGGCCCTCGGTGGTCTTCCCGTTTTCTCCGCCCTCGACCCCGTCGAAGGCTTTCTCAACTCCCTCTCCGGCCGTATACACATTGGCCCTGGGATCGACTATCTCGAGCGGGCCTTCGACGCCTCCAAATACGGCGAATTTTCGTCTTCACCCTATCTCGACGTCACGATTCCCACACTTCTCGATCCCTCGCTCGCGCCCGAAGGCAAGCACGTCCTCTCCGCCTACGTCCAATTCGCCCCCTTCAAACTTGCCGCTGCCACCGCGGACGGCAAAACCGTCGTCAAATCAGAATCGAACTGGGACGCCCGGCGCCGCGAACTCGGCGATACGGTCGTCAAAACTCTCGCGCAGTACGCCCCCAATCTCCCCAGCCTGATCGAACACATGCAGGTAATCACTCCCCAAGATCTCGAAACCATTTACGGCTTCACCGGCGGCCACATCTTCCACGGCGAACTCGCTCTCGACCAGCTTTTCACCATGCGCCCGGTCCTCGATTGGGCCCGCTATAAAACGCCCATCCGTGGCCTCTATCTCTGCGGCTCCGGCACGCATCCCGGCAACGGCCTAACCGGCGCGTCTGGCGCCAACGCCGCCCGCGAAATCATCCGCGACCTCCGCTGAGGATTTTGTATGGACTATCAACTCGTCTTGCAGTTTTCGACTTCCTCTTCGCTGAGTGACTACGATTTGTTGATTTCTCTCGAGGACGCCATCATTGCGAGTATCGGAGATTACGGTACAGTAGACGGCCACGACATGGGCTCAGGCGAAATGAATATTTTTCTATTCACAGAGAACCCGAAACTGGCCTTTGAGCGAATTAAGATGATCCCTTCTGTTGCAAAGCGCATGTCTGATATCAAGGCAGGTTATCGTGAGGTCGGTGAAGATGAATACACACCTCTTTATCCAGAGGGTCTCCAACAATTTGCTGTAGTCTAACGTGCGCGCCCTTTGCTGATTCCAAAAAGGGTAGATATATGAGCACCGTCGACCGCACCAAACTCCAAAGCCTCCACCAACGCGAAGAAAAACGCTTCATTGCCGATCATCCGCGCTCCGCTGAACTCTATCTCCGCGCCCAATCCTCTCTCCTCGGCGGCGTCCCGATGAACTGGATGAACAAATGGGCCGGCGCCTTTCCCGTCTTCGTGAAATCCGCCAGCGGCGCGCACTTCACTGACGTTGATGGCCGTGACTACGTTGACCTCTGCCTCGGCGACACGGGCGCCATGACCGGCCACTCGCCTCCAGTGGTTGCAGACGCCGTCGCTCGCCGCGTTCGCGAGGGCATCACCCTCATGCTCCCCACCGAAGACGCGCTGTGGGTCGGCGAAGATCTCCAGCGCCGCTTTGGCTTGCCATTCTGGCAATTCACGCTGACGGCCACCGACGCCAATCGTTTTTCCATTCGCATCGCCCGTGAAATCACCCAGCGCCCCAAAATCCTTGTCTTCCACTACTGCTACCACGGCACGGTAGACGAAACTTTTGTCTCGCTTCACGATGGCGTAGTCGGCCCCCGCCGTGGCAACATCGGTCCGCCCGTCAATCCCGCTGCAACCACACGCGTCGTCGAATTCAACGATCTGCCAGCTCTCGAAGACGCGCTCAAGCATCACGATGTAGCCTGCGTCCTCGCCGAGCCCGCCATGACCAACGTCGGCATCATTCTCCCCGACGCGGGCTACTGGTCCGCCGTGCGCGAACTCATTCGCCGCTATGGCACGCTCCTCATCGCCGACGAAACCCACACGATCTGTGCTGGCCCCGGCGGCTGCACCCGCGAATGGAATCTCCAGCCCGACATTCTCGTTTTCGGCAAGCCCACCGGTAGTGGCATACCTGGCGCGACCTACGGCGTCACCGAAGAAGTCGCCCAGCGCATCGCCGCCCGTCTCCACCTCGAAGATGTGGACGTAGGCGGCATCGGCGGCACGTTAGCCGGCAACGCGCTTTCACTTGCCGCGATGCGCGCCACGCTCGAGCACATCCTCACTCCCGCGGCCTTCACCCACATGATCCCGTTGGCCAACCGCTTCGCCGACGCCGTCGTCGATCAAATTCGCGCAAGCGGCCTCCCTTGGAACATCGCCCGGCTGGGTGCCCGCGCCGAATATACCTTCGCCGCAAAACCTCCGCGCAATGGAGGCGAATCCGCCGCTGCCGCCGACTTCGAACTCGAGCGCTTCCTCCACCTCTACACTCTAAACCGCGGCGTCCTCCTAACTCCGTTCCACAACATGGCCCTAATGTCCCCCGCCACCACCGAGTCCGACATCGATCTCCACACCAAAATCTTCACCCAAGCCACCCGCGAACTCACCACGTAGGGGCACGGCACGCCGTGCCCGTCTTCGGTGTTGCCTATGCCGAGCCACTAGTCGACCCCCGCCACAGCGCCTTGTCGCGAATTCAACGCTCGCAGTACAATTCATTGTTTGCTCATCGAGGAGGAATCGCCATGGCCACGGCCGAAGCGAAAATCCACGTTTCTGAATTCACGAACGAACCATTCATCAATTTCTCAAAACCGGAAAATCGCAAAGCCATGGAAGACGCGTTGAAAAAAGTCGCCTCCGAATTTGGCCGCGAATATCCCATGTACATTGGCGGCCAGAAAGTCATCACCACGGAGAAGCGCACTTCGACCAATCCTTCGCATCCTTCTCAGGTTATTGGCATTTTCCAGACGGCGACTCCGGAAATGGCTGCGCAAGCCGTCGAAGCCGCCAACAAGGCGTTTGAATCCTGGAAGCGTGTGCCGGCCGAGAAACGCGTCGAATGCCTCTTTCGCGCCGCGAAAATACTTCGCGACCGCAAATACGAAATGAACGCTTTGATTTGTTACGAGGCTGGCAAAACCTGGCCCGAGGCCGACGCCGATACTGCTGAGACCATCGACTTTCTCGAGTTTTATGGACGAGAAATGCTCCGATTGGCTGGCCCGCAACAAGTTGTGCCCATGAAGGGTGAGAAAAACTATCTCGTTTATATCCCGCTCGGCGTCGGCGTCGTGATTCCGCCGTGGAATTTTCCCGCGGCCATCGCTGCGGGCATGACCATGGCGTCGCTCGTCACCGGCAACACGGTTGTCCTGAAGCCCGCCGGTGATACGCCAACTGTCGCCGCAAAATTTGTGGAGATCGCCTATGAAGCCGGAATTCCGAAAGATGCGCTCAACTTTCTGACAGGTCCCGGAGCCGAAGTCGGTGATGTCCTCGTGAAGCACCCCAAGACTCGCTACATCGCTTTCACCGGCTCAAAGGAAGTCGGGCTGCGCATCAGCGAACTCGCCGGAAAGACGGTCCCAGGCCAGATCTGGATTAAGCGCACTGTGCTGGAAATGGGTGGCAAGGATTCGATCATCGTGGATGAAGAAGGTGACGTCGATGCCGCCGTCGAGGGCGTTGCACAAGCTGCTTTTGGTTACCAGGGGCA
Organism: uncultured Acidobacteriota bacterium; assembly: GCA_963729455.1. Classification (GTDB taxonomy): domain Bacteria; phylum Acidobacteriota; class Terriglobia; order Acidiferrales; family UBA7541; genus Acidiferrum. Next base: position 688,825 of record CAVSNX010000007.1, on the reverse strand, counting down.
GAAATGCTCAGCGTGTTCGCGCGCCATCGTTTCTGAAAAAATCTACGACAAGTTTGTCGAGAAACTTGTCGAACGTACCAAGAAAATCGCCGTTGGCCCAAGCGAAGATCCCAACAACTACATGGGCCCGGTCGTAAGCAAGTCCGCCATGAACACGATTCTGAATTACATCGAGGTGGGCAAGAAAGAAGGGAAGTTGCTTCACGGTGGCGGCCGCGCTGCGGGCGATGGCTATTTCATCCAGCCGACGATCATCGCCGACGTCGATCCCCAAGCGCGCATTTCGCAGGAAGAAATCTTTGGCCCGGTCCTCGCCGTAATCAAAGCGAAGGATTTTGACCAAGCTCTCGAGATCGCTAACAACACTGAGTTCGGCCTGACAGGCGGCGTCTATTCAAAGAATCCAGCAAAACTTGAAAAAGCTCAGGAATCTTTCCATGTCGGCAATCTCTATCTAAACCGCAAGTGCACCGGCGCTATGGTTGGCGCGCACCCCTTCGGCGGCTTCAACATGTCGGGCACCGATTCCAAAGCGGGCGGGCGAGACTATCTGCTGCTGTTCTTGCAAGCAAAAACCGTCGCCGAAAAAATACAGAACTAGGGGATGTTGCCAAGGAGAGGAAAAGTAGTCTAGCGGCACCGGTTAAGCCGATGAGTCAGTCGCAGTTTTATCGTTCCTCACCCATTTCAGCGCGCGGAATACGGGGTAGCTGAGGACCAGCACGGCAAGCGCCAGGACCGCCGGGCTTGGTGGCCAAAACTTTCCGGATGCCACCGATCCTTGCAAGTCCGTGGCAATCGAAGCGACCAAAAACACGACTGAAGCGGTCAGCGCTATTCCCGTCGTCCAGGGATAACCCCACGCGCGATACGGGCGCGCCATCTGCGGCTCGTGCTTGCGCAGCAGAAAGAGCGACGAGTACGACAGCGTGTAATTCGCAACAAAGAAAAATGAAAGCATATCGATGACGCGCTCGAAGGTTCCCGTCAGCAAGAAAAGCACGCCTGCCACAGTGCTCAGAAAAAGCGAGAGGACCGGAGTGCCGCCTTTGTTCACGCGCGAAGCGCGGCTAAAGAATAATCCGTCGCAGCTCATGGCGTGTAGCGTGCGCGTGCAAAAGATTTGATTGGCGTTGAGCGAGCTCAAGATGGAGACAATCATGATGGAGCGGATTACCGGGTCACCATACCTTCCAAATATCCGTCCAGCTGCCGCGCCCAGCGCAAAGTCGTTTCCGGCGATTTCGTTCATGGGGAGCACATATAACACCGCGAGATTGAGAAGCAGATAAATTCCCATCACGGAGAAGACACTGCCAAAGATCGCCCGCGGAACGTCGCGTCCCGGATTGCGCACTTCACCGCCAACGTAAACAATGCCGTCCCACCCGTCGATCGTGTAAACGACCGCTTGCAAACTCAGAATGATGGCGATGATAAACGGCCAGCCGGTGGGAATCGCTGGCATTGGGGAAGCAGCGGCAGAAGCAGCGGCGCGCGCATGGCCGCCCAGAGCGAAGCAAGCCGCGACGAGCAACAAAAAGGAGGCGGTCTTGATGGCGGAAGTAACGAGCTGCATGCCGCTGCCCCAGCGGATTCCGCGCCATTGCAAGAAAAAAAATAAGCAGATAATGCTGACCGCAATCATCGGTTCGTGTCCGGCGAGCACAGGGAAAAAATCGCGGCTGTATTCCGCAATGACGATGGAGACCGCGGCGGCAGTGCCGCACGTCGAGAGCCAGTCGCTCCATCCGACGATGAAGCCGGCATACTCGCCGATGGCGCGGCGCGAAAAGTTGTACTGCCCGCCGCTGCGGGGAATGGCGGCACCAAGCTCCGCGAGAGAGGAAGCGCCAAAGAACGCGTACAACCCGCCGACAACCCATACGCCGATGAAGAGCCACGCGTTCGGCAGTATTTTCGCGATGTCGCCGGGCGTGCGCACGATGCCCGCACCGATGGCGTTTCCAACAGCGACGGCGACGCCGAACCACACGCCAAGCACTTGCAGCAACTTACCGGAGCCGCGAGTTTGCGGGCCAGCCGCGGCGAGGGTGCTGGTGGAAGACTCGGTCGATGTGTTAGACAATGTGAAGTCTCAGGAGAGCACCGGAAACTCCGCCATCATAATGGCGGCGCTACAAAATGCAAGCTGGAAGTCGCGTCACGGCGATTTTGCCGTGACACGCTTTCGTGCGGATCGAACTGCAAGTGGATCGAGGAGGCAGGGAACTTGTCCGTAGACCGCGCGCCGGCAATCAAAACGGAGTCAGCCACGCGAATCGACGCGAGCGGTGACGCGCCGCCCCTGGACGTCTCGGTCGTAATCCCTTGCTTGAATGAAGCGAATTCCATTTCCTTTTGTGTGGAAAAGGCGCTGAAATCTTTTCATGCGGCCGGACTGCGCGGCGAAGTCGTCGTCGCCGATAATGGTTCGACGGACGGCTCGACCGAGATCTCGGAGAAACTCGGCGCGCGCGTGGTTCGCGTGGAGCAGCGCGGCTACGGAGCCGCTCTGCGAGCCGGAATTTCGGCTGCTCGCGGCGCCTTCATCATCATGGGCGACGCGGACGACAGCTACGACTTCAGCGAAGTGCCGCGCTTTGTCGAATTGTGGCGCCAGGGTTACGACGTGGTCATGGGCAACCGCTTCCGCGGAGAAATCAAGCCAGGGGCAATGCCCTGGCACCACAAGTATGTCGGCAATCCCGTGCTCACCTCCATCCTGAATCTCTTTTTTCACGCGGGTATCGGCGACAGCCACTGCGGCATGCGCGGCTTCACTCGCGCCGTGTACGACCGCATGGATTTGCGCAGCACGGGCATGGAATTCGCGTCCGAGTTTGTCATCAAGGCCGCGCAGCTCGGGGCGCGCATCACGGAAATTCCCATCACACTGTGGCCCGATAAGCGCGGACGTCCGCCGCACCTTCGCAGCTTTCGCGATGGCTGGCGCCACTTGCGATTCATGCTGATGTACGCGCCGAACTGGCTTTTTCTTTTGCCCGGTGGGGCGCTCGTGGCTCTCGGCCTTTTTATTGTTTGCTGGCTGCTGCCGGGGCCACGCAGAATCTCGCCGCGCGTGGTTCTGGACATTCACACCATGATCTTCGGCGTGATCTTCACTCTACTCGGCGTGCAAATTCTTTCGATCGGTTCTTTCGCGAAGGTTTTCAGTTATGCGGAGCGGTTTGATCGGAACACCGTGTCGCTCAAGCGGGTGCTCAAGCGTGTCACGCTGGAAACCGGTTTATTGCTCGGCGGCGCGCTCTTTCTTGCCGGTTTTGCCGGATGCGCCTGGGTCACCTGGCAGTGGGCAGAGAGTGGCTTTGGTCCACTGGCGCAGGTTCGACAGGTTCTCTTCTGGTCGATGTGGCTGTTCATCGGCGTTCAAATTATTTTCGCTTCCTTTTTTCTAAGCATGCTCGGCATTAGCCGGGGCACCTACATCGGCGACTACGACCTAGAATAAATGCCTTACACCGGAATCGACCATTTCATCGCCAGGATGCGTTTTCGCGCAGCCTACCCACATATTCGTCCCGGTTCGCGCGTTTGCGATCTAGGTTGCGGCCTGGAAGCAGCTTTCCTCGATTACGCTTCCGATCGCATCGGGGTGGGCGTCGGCCTTGACGACCAGGTTGCGGACGGCGTACAAGGCCGTTGGCAGCGCGTGCGCGGGGATTTGCGTTCTCCGCTGCCGTTTCCGGATGGCCGCTTCGATCACGTAGTAATGCTCGCCGTTCTGGAGCATCTCACCGAGCCGGAGAAGGTGCTTCGCGAAGCGTACCGCGTCATCACACCGGGGGGTTCGCTGATTCTGACGTGGCCATCGGCGATGGTTGATCCGATCTTGGATATGCTGCACAGACTGCACCTCATCAGCGATGAAATGGAAAGCGACGAACACCAAAAGCGCATTCCCGTGGATACGTTGCAACAAATGCTCAAGCACATCGGCTTTGTGCGATTCATTCACCGTCGTTTCGAATTAGGAGTAAACAATCTGATGGTAGCTTTTCGCTAAGATTGTATTGCACTTTCTGCGAGCCGTCGCCAATCACTAGTCAGGCGGCGGAGTGTACGGTTTGATTTCTGTGTTGTCGACGTCGGGTTCGACGAGCCAGATTTGGCGGTCCTTGAAGTAGTCGAAAAGTTTGGCGTTCTGGACCGCATCGAGTTCGCGAGCCCAGATGACTTTGGAGCCGTCGATGTCCGCGCCGTTGTAGACCCATTCGTCGTGTATGTTGTGATCGTCGGAGTAGCGCACGACGATGAGGTGCCTTCCGGGCATAGCCAGAAGCTGTTTTGTAACAGCGACGCGGCTCGGATCGCCGGTGCAAGTCCACCACAGCGGATCGCAGGACCGGCGCGCAATACTAACGCATGTGCTTACAACGAGTAGCAGTACAAGTGCGCGGGACAACGCGACGCCAACTGGCCGCGCTTTCCACTTCATCGTGCGTAGATGGCGCACAGCTTGCGCCAACAGCGCATAGATGACGCAAATCACAGGCGCGGCATAGTGCGGCGCCGACCAAATCACGGCGAAGACTCCTGCAAGGCATACGAAAAGTGTGACGGCCAGCAGGCGCATTCTGCGGTCGCGAAAAGCAAAGGGCAGCGCTGGCAAGAGAAACAGGAGGCCCGGCCAAAAGAATTCCACGCCCATTCTCGCGAGTTTTTCTGCGGTCACATCGCGCGCATCCTTCCAAGTGGTTTGGTAGTCTTCGCGCTCCCAGCCGTTATAGAAATCCTCGAATTGCTGATTGTTGTATGTAAGCTTCGGTTTGAGGTGCTCCCACAGAAAGAGCGGTGTCGAGTGATACGTGCGCGTATTCAAAACATGCGGGAAGAGCAGGGCATTGCCTGTTAGGCGCCAGTTGTAATACCCGATGAATGCGAGAGCCAAAACAAGTGCGGCGGAAAGCGGAACCAAGACTGTTCGAACGCGAGCGTTGGCTGCGTCGCGCGATTTTATTTTTCCTGCCAGCCACGCGAGCAGCCAGACTCCCGCCGGAACACAAAACAGAAGTCCTTCATAGGGCCGGCTGTTCGCGAGGATAGCAATTCCTAACCCGAGGAGAAGTGCGCTGCCAACACTTGCGCGCCGTCGGATGCGCCCCAGTGCTCCGAGCACGAGTGCACCGCCAGCGCCAGCAACGGCTCCGCCCCAGTAGCTGTTCATCCAATAGCTGGCGATGCCCAAGTTCAGAGCGGCAAACACGCCGCCCAATAACGCCCATCGCGCAGGCATCCATGCCTGCAGCATCCAGAGGATCGCGGCACACATAGCCGCTTCGCTGAGCAGCACGCCAATCCACGGATTGCCGAGCAACTGTCCAATGGCCATCACGAAGCCCTGGGCTGGGGGATACATCGAGGAATAGGTCGGAAACCAGTTGACATGAAAGGTTTCGAAACTCATCCACATCGGGTGGGTCGGATTGGCGAGGCGTCCGTGCTCAAACGTATCCGCCATCAGCAGATAGCTGAATTCGTCGTGAATGCCCGGGATGGGCACCGGTAAAAGCGGCAACACCGCGGTGCGAATGGCCGCGACACCAAAGAACATCAAACCAACAGCAAGTTTTTTGCGCTCTGCAAAACGGGAGAGGGCTTGCTCTATTTTTTGAAAGGCGCGGTCACCTAGCGTTGGTTTCCAAAGAGCCAGCAGGCCGAGGATGAGAGTAAGCAGGAGCGCAATTTCCGCTGAGGGCCAGAAATGCGTATCCGATTGGCTTCCGAGTGGATTCATGTAGCGAAAAGGGATTCCGACGTGGATCGCTGCTGGAATTCGAACAGGCGAAAGCGCTCCATAATCATCGTGCAGGGATTCTAGCGTATTGAGGGGCTGTCAGCGTTCGATTTCCATCTCTATTTTTTCCGCGGGTGCGGTTAGGGATGAGCGGCTGGCGCGCGATTCCATGAAATCCGCAAGCTCGAGCCTCAGGTTGCCCGCATTTGAGGCAAAAGCGAGGCCCGTTTCAAAGTCCACGACGCCGCTGCGGATGAGCTTGTCAATTTCTCCGTCAAAGTACTGCATTCCTTCCGTGTCACCGTCGCGCATGGCATCCAGCAAAGACTTGCCTTCCGTCTCTCCCTTCTCGACGTAATCCCGCGTGCGCATTGTGGACTTGAGGATTTCAATCGCCGCGATCCTGCCTTTGCCGTCTTTTCGAGGAAGTAGACGCTGAGAAACGATGCAGCGGAAGGCCTTTGAAAACCGGTTGCGTATGGCTAGCTGATCCGCAAGAGGAAAAGCGCCCACAATACGCTCGATGGTCTTTGCGGCGTCGATGGTGTGCAGCGTCGACATGACGAGATGGCCGGTCTCCGCGGCCTCCAGAGCGATTTCAATCGTTTCGCGATCACGCATCTCGCCAACCAGGATGACTTTGGGGGCTTGGCGGAGAGCGCCGCGCAGAGCAAGAGCAAACGTTGGGGTATCGCTGTGGAGTTCCCGTTGATGGATGGTGGCTTTTTTGTGTTTGTGCAGAAACTCGATGGGATCTTCGATGGTCAGGATGTGGTAGGCCTTCTCCGTGTTCATCATGTCAATGATGGCCGCGAGAGTAGAAGATTTTCCGGAGCCCGTGGGACCGGTCACCAAGACGATGCCGTTCTTCAGTTGCACGATCTCCTTCAACTGCTGCGGCAGGTGCAGCTCTTCAAATCCCGGAATCACATCCGGGATTACGCGCATGACGATCGCGCAGCTTCCGCGCTGGCGAAAAATATTCACGCGAAACCTTCCCACGCCGGCAACGCCGTACGAAAGGTCGGCTGAGCCTTCCAGCGCCAGCTTCCCGACAGCGTGTTCGTTGTTGTCCATGAGGTGCTGCGCAAGCAGCTTGGTATCCTGCGGAGTCAGGCGTTCGAGCCCTTTGAAATTCAGTTCTACGAGCTGCCCGCTGACCTCAATTTGCGGCGCGCGGCCTGGAGAAAAAATAAGATCGCTGACGTGCTCGTGAGATTTCAGCATCGCGGTGATGAGCTGCGCCGCATCCAATTTGCGTGGCACGGGTGATGCTTGTGCTGGTGCGACTTGCGCCGGAACGACTTGTGTAGGCGTGCCCATAGCTGTTTAACCAGATCACCTGAGGAGAGGGAGTGGCCGAGCAAATAATGACAGACACGATTGTAGTCGGCGAAGGCTTCGCCAATGGCATAACTTTTAGGAGACGTACCTACAAGTTATAGGGGGGATGGCTGCACGACCAACGCTTCTACAGTGAAAGAGTAAGCCGGAGCAGGTTGTCGCGTCCAGAGCCCCTGCCGACGCCAGTTCGCGAACGATACCCCGGCGGCTTACCGGGCTTAGAGTGCAAGTGCTGCTATTTCGAAGCGCCTTCGATAAAGTTGGCGATGTTGGCTTTGAGCTTGGCAAGATCCTCGTCGCGTAAGTACATCATGTGCCCCGCGTCGTAATATTGCAGGTGAATGTTTTTCTGCAACTTCTCCGGCAGACCCAAATGCTCCATCGTGAACTCCGTGGCGTAGAACGGCGTGGCCAGATCGTACAGGCCATTTTCGACCTCGATTTGCAGATGCGGATTCGTAAGCATCGCCTGGATCAAATCGCCTTCGACGTTCGGCGAGCCGGGAAAGCCAAAGTTTTCGCCGGTATGATGCTTCCAGTCCCAGCTATTGCCTGCTTCATCGGAGCCGGTGTGATAAACCTTGTCCTGCCCGAACTTGAGCTCTTCGCGAACGTAAGTATTGAAAGCCGCAGTGAAGGGACCGGTGATCGAAGTGTCTTGTGGGTCGTATTCAGCGAACTCTCCGAGCAAATCGTAGCTGTAGCCGGAGAAGCGCGCGTCGAGGCGGCCGGTCGTTAAGCCTCGGCTGCGCTGCAGCTCTTTCATGAACTGCGGGAGGTTTACGCGAAGGTCGGCCTTAATGAGATAGTCTTCGCTCAAGCCGGTGTAGCGCGAAAGTTGTTTCGCGACTTCGGCTTTTTCCGCCGCGCCGATCTTCGAGCCTTTGACCAGCGCGTCAAGATATCCCGTTTGCGCAAAATGCCGGGCTTCTTCAAGAAATCCGGTCAAGTTGTCGGGGCGATCCTTGAGCACCTTGTGATACCACGCCGTCGCCGCATAGCTCGGCAGGTAAAACACATAGGGCATGTCCTCGCCGGGATTGAAGGAAATCGTGCCGAGGTCGAGCACCGAGGAAATCAGGACGATCCCGTTGAAATCCATGCCATCGTGGGATTGCAGATAGTTCGAGAGAGCGGCGGAACGAAACGTGCCGTAACTTTCACCAATCAAGAACTTCGGCGAGTTCCAGCGGTTATTGCGGCTCACATAGGTATTGATGAATTGCGCGAGCGATTTCACATCCTGGTCGACGCCCCAAAATTCCTTGTCCTGCGACTTGCCCACGGCGTGGCTGAAGCCCGTACCGACGGGATCGACGAACACCAGATCCGTTTTGTCTAGAAGGCAATTCGCGTTGTCCGTCAGCTTATAAGGAGCGGGCGGCGTGGCGTCGGCGTTCACGGTCACGACGCGCTTTGGCGAAAAGGAGCCCATGTGCAGCCACACGGACGCGGAGCCCGGGCCGCCGTTATACACGAACGCGATGGGGCGCTGGCTCGGGTCTTTCACGTCGCTCCGCGTGTAAGCAGTCGAATAGAGCAACGCGATGGGTTCGTCCTTTTCGTTCTTCAGGAGGATGGTTGCCGCTGTCGCTTTGTACGGAATCGTCTGCGAGCCGATCTTGATCGAGTGCTCCGTGACCGAAGATTCTTCCTTTGGCGTGGGCGGTGTGGCCGCGTCCGCCGGCTTCTCGGCGGGTTTTGCGTCTTTATCCTGAGCAAGCGCACGGAAGGGCGAGGCAGCCAAAAAGAGAGCCAACGCAAAAAGTAACTTGTCGTGTTTCGAGATGCTCATCGCAACTTCCCCCATCTAGTTAGAATTTGGCGACTCGGCGAAACGGGGAATTGTATCTCTTTTGGCGCGAGCCCGCCCTACTTCTTCTCTTGCAGGCGAAACACAAGGTGAGAGGTATGTCCCGGCGTTTCTAGAGCAAGCGCGCTAAGATCGTCGGCGATCCAATCCGCTCCTGCGTCCAATAGCTCGGCGGCCGTCGACGTTGTGAGGAGCGCAACCACACGCGCGCCAGCTGCCTTGCCCGAGCGAACTCCTGAGGCGGCATCTTCGGCTACAACGCAATTCGCAGCGGCGATTCCAAGAATCTCCGCGCCCTTCAGATAAGGATCGGGGAAAGGCTTGCCGCGCTGAAGATCGCTCGCAGTGACCAGATGTTTCGGCGCCGGCAATCCCGCCGCGCGCAAGCGCACCTCTGCTAGCGCACGAGTCGCTGAAGTGACAACCGCCCAGCGATGTTGGGGAATCGATTGCAGGAGCGTTAACGCTCCGGGAAGAGCTACAACATCGGCAATGTCCTCGATTTCGCGGCGCTCGACTTCTCGATCTTCCGCGTCGTGATCGCCGTGGGGCAGCAATTCGATGATCGTGGCCAAGCTCGGGCGACCGTGGGCTTTGTGAACCACTTCGTCAGGAACCAAGCCGTGTTCGAGGGCCCAGCTCGTCCACACCCGTGCGACCGCAGGTGTGGAATCCACGAGCACGCCGTCCATGTCGAAGAGTACGGCATCGCACTGAATCAAAGTCATAGGCAGAGTTGTATTCCTTCGCTCAAGAATGTCGGCACGAAAGGCTTCTAGACTACTGGAGTCCCGAAAAACAAGAAAGGTTGAGCCGTCATCTTCGAACAATTGGAACTCTTCGTGCGAGGTGCGCTCAAGATTCGCTTGTGAGCGCGCAGGCAGCTAAACTTGACTTAGTCGAGTAACTTAGTCTACTATGGAGGCGTGAAAGCGGTGAATACTCACGAAGCCAAGACGCAGTTGTCGAGGCTCCTGAAGCGGGTCGCTACAGGCGAAGAGATCACCATTGCGAATCGCGGTGTTCCTGTAGCCCGGCTAGTTCCGGCAGCGGCCGCAGGTCCGAAGCGAAAGCTTGGCGCGTTCGCGGGGCAGATGACGATTCCAGACGACTTTGACGCTCCTCTCCCGGAAGCTCTCCTGGCCGCTTTCGAAGGCAAAAAGCAGCGCCAGAAGAAGAGAGCATGAAGTATCTGCTGGATACGAGCATTTTTCTCTGGAGTCTTGGCGCCGAGCACAAGCTGAACCAGAAAGCGCGAGACCTGCTCTCCTCCAGCACAGCCGAGCTTTATCTCTCCGCTGCCAGTACTTGGGAAATTGCCATCAAGTACGCGCTCGGCACTCTCTCTCTTCCGAAGCCGCCCTCGCAGTTCGTTCCCTACGCCATCGGTTCGTTGGCTCTTCGCTCCATGGACATCACCCATTTCCACTCTTTGATCGCGGGCGAACTCCCGCCTCATCATCGCGACACATTCGATCGCATGCTCATCGCCCAAGCCCGCCTGGAAAATATGACGCTGCTTACCGCGGACCGTATCTTGCTCAAATACGAAGTCAAGACAATGTTTTGTGGGAAGTAGGAGAACTGGCAAGAATTGTTCAGGAAGGTTGGGGTGGGAGACGGGATTTGAACCCGCGACATTCGGTGCCACAGACCGACGCTCTACCAGCTGAGCTACTCCCACCACCGTTCGATTGACCTAGTTTACGCTACTTTCTTCCGGTGGAAAAGCAACCTTGAAAAGCAGCCGGTGAGCGTGGCTGCTGCACCCAGTTTGCCGATAACGCGGTCCCGCCCTTTGCCAGCGCCTTGCGTGAACCCATGCACCTCCCCGGAGCATCGAATATCTGACGCAGGGATTGCAAGAAGCAGGCCCAAACGCTTACAGTACGCTATGCAAAACTCAGCCCAGGCCTGAGGACCCGCCGTTTCGCACCTGTTCTCCGTGGCTGCTGGGAGCGGCCTCCCGCGAGTATTTGCCGTTGCCGGAGCAGTTTGAGCTTTGCAAGCAGCATAGCGAGCGAGCCGTTGGTTTTCCTGCTCCGCAAGACGCGGCCGAGGTTTTTGTAGAGTTTGCAGAGAATGATCATGGCGTGCGATGACTTCACTCCGCAGGCGAATCAAAGCCGGTGGCCAGATTGAGATTCAAATGAGCACCGATCATCCAGAGTGGCGAGACAAAGCTAAGGAGCCAGATGTGAATGGGGGCCGCGGCCTGCTCTTGAAGCTGGAGTTTCAGAGCGATCCCGGTTTGCTCTGCGCGGTGCGCGGGGCAGTGGAACGCTTGACGGAATCGTTCGGATTTTCCGAGCCAGAGTGTAGGTCCATCACTCGCGCTGTCGACGAAGCGTTGACCAATATCATCCGGCACTCGTACAAAGGCCGGCAGGACCAGCCGATTGAAATGCTCCTCCGTTCCGTCCACGAACAAGCCAACGCCAAGGCTTCCGACGGGATCGAGATACTGTTGTGCGATCATGGGCCGTCTATCGAGCAGGCGGATCTCTGCATGCGAGCGCTCGAAGAAGTAAAGCCGGGCGGGCTTGGTCTCCATTTTATTAAGCAAAGCATGGACATCGTCGAATACAAACGCGCGAACGGGACCAACCGTCTCCGCTTGGTCAAATTCGTTCGCGCGCCGAAGCAGAATGTGAACCCGTGAGAACTCGAAGGAGAAAATACTGTGCAGATTTCTAGCCGGCAACTCGATAAGACCACTATTTTCGATGTGTCGGGAGACATCGATCTGGCGAATTCACCAGCCGTTCGCAAGGCTCTCCTGCGCGAAGTGCGCGACAACCGCACGCCTCGCGTCGTGATGAACCTCAGCAAGGTGCGCTACATCGATAGTTCTGGAGTAGCTTCTTTGGTCGAGGGCCTGAAAGCGGCGCGCGACGTCGGCACGCGCTTCATACTGTTTGGATTAAGCACTTCCGCACGCGAAGTCTTGCAGCTCTCGCGCTTGCTGAAGATTTTTGAAGTCTACGACAACGAAGAGCAGGCGCTCGCAGCCTGACAAATTTATTTTGGGGCGGCGGATTTTCCCGGGTTTCATTGAATTGCGTTATAGGATACGGAGTCCCGCGGAATAGCGATGCAATTCGTGTCACAAATCGGCGATGGCGTGACCAACGGGCTTGCCTATGTTGGTTCCCTCGCTACGCTGGGAGGCCGCGCGGCCTATTACACGTTTATCGGGCCGTTCCAGGGCAAGCCGCTGCGCTTGCAGCGCGCCGTCTCGCAGGCCATGGACGTGGGCGTCCGGGCTTTGCCGATTCTTTCTCTGATTACATTTTTTATTGGATTGATTCTCGCGCTCCAGGCGGCCTACGAATTGCGCCGCTTTGGCGCGATGAGCTATGTCGCCACTGCCGTCGCGGTTTCGATGTCGCGCGAACTCGGGCCGCTAATCACGGCCATCGTGGTGATCGGCCGTTCGGGCTCCGCGTTCGCCGCGGAAATCGGCACCATGAAAGTCACCGAAGAAATCGACGCCCTGGAAACGATGGCCATCAGCCCGATCCGTTTTCTGGTCACCCCAAAATTTCTTGCCATGATTGTGATGCTGCCTTGTCTTACAATCTGGGCCAACGCTATGGGCATTCTCGGCGGCTCGCTGTTCGGTGTAGCTCAAGCCGACTTTACGTTTCGCCGTTATATCCAGGCCTCGCTGGATTCGCTCTTTCTGCGCGACATCATGACCGGCCTCGTCAAGAGCGTGATGTTTGGCATCACCATCACCGCCGTGGGGTGCCAAGAAGGATTAGCAACAGGAGCGGGCGCGGAACAGGTCGGCCGCTCAACGACAAGGGCTGTTGTCGTGTCGATTTTTCTTGTCGTGTTGGTGGATCTAGTTTTTACCGGCCTGTTCTTTTTCATAAGCAGCAGTTAGGAACGTGTGACGTTGGCAACGGAAATGGAAAACACGAATTCGCTCGATTCGCAGGTGATGCTCTCTCTGCGCGATGTGCGCGTGAGTTATGGCGAGGTCGAGATTCTGCACGGCGTCACGTTTGACGTGAAGCGTGGAGAAACGCTGGTGATTCTCGGCGGCTCCGGCTCCGGCAAGAGCACCCTATTGCGCACGCTGGTCGGCCTTGAAAAAGCAAGCTCGGGAGAAATTTGGATCAAAGGCAAAAACATCGCGGCGATCCCCGATGCGGATATGGACGAGATCCGTAAGAAGATTGGCATGTCCTTTCAGGGCGGAGCGCTCTTCGGCTCGATGACTGTCGGCGAAAATGTGGCGCTGCCGCTACGCGAACACACCAAGCTTGAAGACTCCACGATCGAAATCATGCTGCGGCTCAAGCTCGAGCAGGTCGGCCTCGCCGGATTTGAGTACTATATGCCATCGCAACTCAGCGGCGGCATGAAGAAGCGTGCTGCCGTCGCTCGCGCTCTGGCCATGGACCCGGAGATTCTCTTCTTCGATGAGCCGTCGGCAGGATTGGACCCCATCATTGCCGCCGGCATCGACCAGTTGATCCTGGAACTGAAGCAAGCCTTCCGCATGACCATCATCGTGGTCACTCACGAATTGGCAAGCGCCTATCTAATCGCCGACCGCATGGTGCTTATCGACAAAGGCTATGTCGTGGCCATTGGCACGACCGCGGAAATGCGCGCGAGCACGCAGCTGCGCGTGCGGCAATTTCTCGACCGTGTGCCCGAGCCGGAAGTGGCGCGCGAAATGGATTACCTGCAAATGCTCACGCAAGACCGCCGCTTGTGACGGGCACTGGCAGGGGAAAGAGGACGTGATGGCAGGAAAGCGCGACCAGGTTTTTGTGGGGCTTTTCGTGATCGTTGCCGCGGCTGTTCTGATAGGCATGGTGTTTGCCATCTCCGGCGCTTTTGGCCGCAGCGCAAAGACCTTTCATGCTTATTTTCCATTCGCTGGCGGAATCGAGCAGGGCGCGACCGTTCGTTATGCCGGTGGTCCTAAAGTTGGACGCGTGGAAAAGCTCTCCATCGATCCAAAAAATCCCGCGCAAATCGACGTGGTCTTCAGCGTGCAAACCGATCTGCCCGTCAAGACCGACAGTCACGTCAAAATCATGAGCATGAGCCCGTTGGGCGACAATCACCTGGAAATTCTCCCGGGTGGCGGGCAATCTGCGCTCGCCGGTCCCGGCTCCTTGTTGCCGTCGGATGCTTACGTCGATTTCAACGCCCTTACCGCGCAAATCAATGATTTTGCGCCCGAAGCAAGGGAACTCGTCCATACGCTAAACGCTCGTGCAACGGAGCTGAAAACGACGATCGACCGCGTCAATGACCTGCTTAGCGACCAAAATCGGGACAATCTTTCCGCTACTCTCGCCGATACGCGCGGCTTAATCGAAGACAACCGTAAACAAATCACATCAACGATTCAAAACTTGGACGCCTCGAGCCAGAAGCTGAAACCGTTGCTCGAGGATTTCCACAAGACTTCCGACGAAGCCAACAAAGCCCTCGCTCATATCGACGAAGTTGTAGGAGAAAACCAGGACAACGTGCGCAAGGCCGTCGCCGAAGCTCGCAAGTCTCTCACGAACTTCACCGACATTACCGCGCGGATTGATCAAACCCTTGACGTCAACACCGAAAATATTGACGAGCTTCTCGATAATTTCCGCCGCGTCTCCCAGAATCTCAAGGAATTCACGGACACCATCAAGAAGCGTCCTTACACTCTCATTCGCGCCACCAATCCGCGCGAACATAAAACAGGTGAGCAGTAATGAAGCGAGGAAACCACGAACCTATGACAAGACTAGCTAAACCGCTGCGCGCCGGCCGCACCTCCCAGGCCTTCCCGATGACGATGGCCGCGAATTTCACTCTTGTGTTGCTGGCGATGGCCGCAAGCTTAGCCACAGGCTGCGGTGCCGCCCGGCCCAGCAAGTATTACCAACTCACGGTTCCCGCAGACTCAGCTCCCACGGAGAACCCCAATGCTCTGCCCGTCACACTGCTGATCGGCCGCATCACTGCTCCCGCTCTCTATCGCGAGGACCAGATCGTTTACAGCTCCGGCGGCGAGAACATGGGCACGTACCAGTATCAAAAATGGTCCGAGCCGCCCACGGAGATGATTGCTGAGATTATGCTACGGCAATTCCGCGCATCCGGCCATTACCACGGCGTCTACACTCTGCGAAGCGATATTCACGGAGACTTCCTCTTGCACGGACATCTGTATGACTTCAAGGAAGTCGCCGGCAGCCCGATTGTGGGCCGTGTCACCTTGGAACTGGAGCTTCGCGATATCAAGGCGGGAACCGTCGTATGGAACCACTTTTACACGCATGACGAGCCCGCCAGCGGCAAAGACGTTGGCTCGGTTGTGGCGGCGCTCAACAAGAACGTCCAGCAAGGTATAGCCGAATTCCGCGGCAGCCTCGATCAACACTTTGTGGACCATCCTCCCGCGCAATCCTCGCCAAAGCCCTAGCCGCAGGCAATTCTCGTAGCGGCACGGCACGTTTACTTTGAGCTTCGAAGGGCCGTGCCCTTCTATCGATTATCGCGTTGGCGTTCTCAGCCCAAGCGCCGCAACGTCAGCAGCGTGACGTCGTCATCAAGCTCCGGGCTTCCTCGATGAGAGTGCACACCCTCCAGCAGCGCTGCGGAAAAATCAGGAAGCCGGACCGGCCCTGGGAATTTCCCCAGCGTGGTTTCCGCCAATTGCAGGAAGCCACGCGGCGTCAGTTGTTCGCCGCCTGGTGACTGCACTTCGGTTGCTCCATCCGAAAACGCCAGGATCATGTCGCCCGGCCGAAGCTGGATGCTTTGCTCGTTGTACATTTCTCCGGTGATGAAGCCGAGCGGCAAGTTTTCCATCCCTTCTCCCAATTCAAAAAACTTGCCCTCGCGCGCGCGCCAAAGCAGCATCCGCGGATGCGCCGCATACGCAAAATTAAACTCGCCCGTCCCGCCGTCAAATGTCCCGGTCACCACGGTCGTCAGCCGCAACGCTCCACTCGACTTCTCCGCATCCAGCGTGAATTCATCATTCAGCGAAGCCAGCAGCCCGGCGGTATCGCGGACATCTTGAAATTTGTGCAGCAAGTGATGGACGTGCCTCGCCACTTTGCTGGCTACATACCCATGCCCCACACAATCCGCCAGCACCACGCGAGCAATATTGTCGGTGCACGAAAACACCGCAGAAAGATCCCCGCCGCTCTCCGCACCCGATGGCACGGCAATAACATCCGCCTCCAGCCCAGCCAACTCCAGCGAACGATGCGCTCTCTCGTTCCCTGCCCACAATTCCATGCACCCAAACGGACGCGCCGCCGACGTCGTGCACACAAACATTTCGGGTTTGGTTTTCTTGAACTTCATAATATTTTTGATGCGCAGACCCGCCGAATCGCTACGTGCAGGCGCGAACCATCCCCGCGTAGAATTATCCCTCAAGTTTACGCGGTCTATCACCAAGATTGGAATTCCGCCAAAGCCGCGTCCCAGCCCAGTTTCCGATTATGCGACTAACCAGGCATGTGGAATGGGATCGTTGAAGGGATTACTTCCGAGTTGCCCGTCACTCGGGAACAATCGCCAGGAATGTCGATAAGGGCCGCACTTCTATCTATAAGGTTGCCGTACGAGGGCGTTGTCCCTGACTTGCGTGAATGACTATTCGTATCTCAGGGCGACCATCGGATCGACTTTCATCGCGCGGCGGGCGGGAATGTAGCAAGCAGCGAAAGCGACGAGAATCAGAAGGGCGGCGACGGCCACCATCGTGAGCGGGTCGTTCGCGCGGACGTCATACAGCATCGCGGACATGAAACGCGTGAAGCCTACAGAGGCGGCGATGCCGATGGCTGCGCCGATGAGCGCGAGCAAAATCCCCTGCCTGATGACGAGGTGAGAGAGCGCGCGATGCTGCGCGCCGAGGGCCACGCGAATGCCGAGCTCGCGGGTGCGGCGAGCGACTTCGTAGGACAGCAAACCGTAAAGGCCGATGCAGGCGAGCACCAGCGCGAGGGCGGCGAAGAAACTGGAGAGCCGGGACATGAGGCGCTCCTGAAAGAGATTTTGGTCGATCTGTTCGGTCTGCGTACGCACGTCGGTGAGCGGCAAATTGTTGCCGGCCTGCGAAACAATTTCGCGGATGTTTTTCACCAGCGCAGTGGGATTCCCCGCGATACGCAATTCGAAATGCGCGCTGTTGCTAACAAGCGGCAAAAATACGATGGGCGCGGTTTTCCTACGCAATTGGGCGTACTTGGTATCGCCGACGACACCGACGATAGTGAAGCCGGGGCCTGGACTTTGAGTCTCGTCGCGCTCGACGTCGCCCAAGTGCAAACCGATGGGATTCTTATTCGTGAGATATTTCCGCGCGAAGGACTCGTTGATGATGAGAGGCACGGGCGCGGAATGATAATAGGCCGCATCGAGTGCCGTGGGCGAAGCAGATGTGGGCCTCGAGGGCGAGCCAGGATTTGTTTTTGCCGCGGCTGCGTCGCGGGCTTTCTCTGCGGCGTTGGTCGCAGCGGCAATGGCAAAGTCGGCGGAAGTGAAGGTGCGGCCTGCGAGAATCGGAATGTGCATGGTGGTGAAGAAATCTAACCCAACAGGAAGCTCGCCCGTGTTCGCGTTCTGCTTCGGCGGCGCGCCGTCGACGTGAACGTCGCCAGCTGACCATCCGCCGCTCAAAAACGCCTCTTCGGAGTAGCTAACGGAAACTACGCCAGGTAGCGCGGCGAAATGCTGCTGCAGATTGCGGTAAAGCTGCTGCGTTTGCTGGTCGGTGTAGCCGGCGAGAAGGGGATCAATGCCGAAGAGCAAGATATTCTGCG
Source organism: uncultured Acidobacteriota bacterium (assembly GCA_963729455.1). Lineage (GTDB taxonomy): Bacteria > Acidobacteriota > Terriglobia > Acidiferrales > UBA7541 > Acidiferrum. The sequence goes on along the minus strand of CAVSNX010000007.1, from coordinate 671,106 downwards.
CGTCGAAGCCGGGATGGATGCTGTGAAGATTGCGCAAGGTACGGACAAGGAGTCCCGCACCGACGAGGACGACCATCGAGAGCGCGACTTGCGCGATGACGAGCGCATCGCCGAGACGAAACCGTCGGCCGCTGTGCGCCGCAGCACCGGGGAGCAAAGAGGAGCTTTCTTTTAAGGACGGCGTCAAATCGACGCGCGAGCCGCGCAGCGAGGGCGCCAGGCCGAAAAGAATTCCGGTAAGAAATGTGATGGCGAGCGTGAAGAGGAGCACACGCCAGTCCGGTGCGACTGCGAAAGGAAACGGCTGGCCGGAGCCGTTAGAAAGCAAAGTGGAGATCGCGTCGACGCCCCAGATAGCTACGAGCACGCCGAGCGCTCCTCCGGCGCAGGCCAGCAAAATGCTTTCCGTGAGAAGCTGGCGGACGATGCGCGCGCGGCCGGCTCCGAGCGCAAGACGAACGGCCATCTCTTTTTGGCGCGAGGCAGAGCGGGCCAGCGTGAGTCCGGCAACGTTGGCGCAGGCGATCAGCAAAATGAAAGCGACGATGACCATGGTGACGTAAAGGGCCGGAGCAATCTGGCGGGCCTCTCCGTCGAGGCCCGATCGCACAGGACGAAGAAAGACAATGGGGGCATCTTCGGATTTGAATAGCGGCGCCGCGCCGTGAAGCGTTTCACTGCCGAAAATTGTAGTGGCGGCGGCCTGCGCTTGGCCGATGGAGACGCCGGGCTTGAGACGCCCAAGTATAACGACCCACCAGTCGGTGGGGTCGGAAAGACGATCTTCGTTATCCCACCACTCGCCACGGACGCTATCAGCGACAGAGAACGGCATGAAAAAATCCAGCGGCTTGCCGGGAGTGAGACTGGTGAAGTGCTGGTCGGCGACGCCGACAATCGTGACGGTGGTGCTATCCAGTCGGACGGTCCGGCCGACGACGGACGGAGCGGCTCCGAAAGCGCGGACCCAATAAGCGTAATTCAGAACGATGGCGGGCGGCGCGGACGGAGAATCATCGGAGGGAGTAAGCGGGCGGCCGATAAAAGTGCTGACGCCGAGAGTGGAGAAGAAATCACCGGAAACGTACAGGCCGCGGACGATGCTGGCGGCGCCATTGCCGCTAAGGTCGACGTCAAGCGGACCGGCGAACGCGGCCATGCCGGAGAAAGCGCCAGCTTGCGCGCGAACGGTTTTGTAAAACGTTATGGAGAAGGAGCAATCGCCGATGCCAGTTTGATCCGCGCAGTCGCCATAGCTGCTATGGCCCCGGAGTTTCGGGTTTGCACGGGCGCTCCAGTTGAAGACAACGAGTTGTTGCGGATCTTTCACTGGTATGGAGCGCAAGAGCACGGCATCGATGAAGCTGAAGATGGCGGTGTTGGCGCCGACGCCGAGGGCCAGGGTGAGGACGGCGACGGCGGTGAACCCAGGCGATTTGCGCAGCGTGCGGAGGGCGAAGCGAACGTCTTGCAGCAGGTCTGCAAACCAGCGGCCACCCCACATGTCTCGCGTCACCTCCTCAGCAAGCGCGATACTTCCGAATTCGTGACGCGCAGCAGTTTGCGCATCTTTGGGCGCCAGGCCCGATTCCATGTTCTCGCGCGCGGCGAGTTCCAAGTGACCCCGAATTTCTTCGTTGAGTTCTTCATTGCGCCGCTTACGCCACCGGAAAAGGAATCTCATGATTCACTCTCCTGCTTTGCCGGATTCAAAATGCCATCAATGGCTTCCGTCAGTTGGGACCAGCGAGAGCGTTCCACGACTAACTGTTTGCGCCCAGATTTCGTCAGACGATAGATCCTCAGCCGCGGGCCAAGCTCCGAAGCTTTCCATTCGGCGGCGATCCAACCTTTGCGTTCCAAGCGGTGGAGGGCTGGATAGAGGGATCCGGTATCCACCTTGAGAATCTGACCCGAGTCCGTGCGAATGACCTTGCTGAGCGCATATCCATGGCGCGGCCCCCAGTGGAGGACCTGGAGGATGAGCATGTCCAAGGTACCTTGGAGGATTTCGGTGCGACTTTGATACTTTTCCGTGGCTGAGGCCATAGGCTCGGTATGTAGAAGCTCTCCTTACCTGTACGTAGAATATCTACATACCACAAGAGGCTGGCAAGCTACAAGGAAATATCTGGAGAAGGCGCCTAGCCCACCGCGACGGGAAAGCTACGCGCATCAGTGGGTAGCAGATCACCTCGGGACGAACTAGACGACGAGCCCAGGCGCGAGTTGGGAGAAATTCAGACTTCTCAGGACATTGGGAGCAGTAGAGGCATCTTCGAGGACGTCGATACGTTGAAATTCGTTCGACTCTGGCGGCGCATGGAATTATATGCTCTTAATGGGCGGATAGTCGGCCACTCGGAAGTAATCGCCTAGGTCCGCCGTTACCGGAAACTGCCCACCACCCAACCGCGTATAGGTTCGCTTGGACAGCCAAGAGCGCGTGCTCTCCGCGCGTTGCCTAAATCGCCGCAACCTGGATACGCCGCCTCGCGCCCTCTCCGCGTCTTGCTAGACTATTCGAGAGGAATCGCGTCCCCGCGCATGAGCCCCCACCAAACGGATCGCCGCCATCTCGAGCGGCAAATCGTCTACGCGCGCCCCATCGTCGTTTTGCTTTCCATCTTGGCGTTGCTCCAGCAGCCCGATCCTCAGGCCGCCAAGCGCTCCATCACGTTCCTCGTCGCCTATCTGATCGTCTCTCTTTCGGTTATTCCGCTCGAACGCTTCCTCCGCAAGCGTTCTTGGCACTTGCCGATTGCTTGCGACCTCCTCGCTCTCGGCGTTTTCATGTACATCAGCCCTTTGTCCGTCCCGGTCTGGTTTCCCTATTTGTTCATCTGCTGGGTCGCGGGCATGCGCTGGGGACTCCGCGCGGCAATCCCGCTCGCGGGCGCGCTCGCCCTGATTCTCGTTCTGCTTACCGCCAGAAAAGGCGAAATCGGCTGGATGCGCGTCATTGCTTGGGTCGGTCTTGTCGGCGGCACCTTTGCCGGCGGTGCCGCCCTCGCCTTCCTCGCCGACCGCAGCCGCCACTTCGCCTCTCAAAACGACTTCTTCTCGCGCATCACCGCCACCCTTCAAGTCGACCAGGGCCTCGCCGAATCCCTTCGCCTCCTCCTCGACGAGCTAGCCCGCGCGTTCCACGTCGAGGTCGCCCTCCTCGCCTACCGCGACACCGACCTCGAGCGCATCTACCTCTGGCGCCTCAAAGCCGGCGAGAGCGAGCGCCTCGTCCCCGAAAGCTACCCCCTCGCCCGCGCCGACGGCTTCCTTCTCGATGACATGGATGCCACCGTCTGCTGGAACAGCCTCCAAGGCGCCGGTAGCGGCTTCGGATGGGACCGCCGCGATGGCCGCAGCCTCAGCACCCTCCCCCGCCTGCCGGGCCCCACACAGCAGGAGCTCAGCATGCGCTCCATGCTCTCTGTAGCCTTCGATCAGTTCGGCCAGCCCGCAGGCCGCCTCTTCCTTATCAACGGCCGTAAGCCCTTCGAGCGCCCCGACCTGGCCTGGCTCGAACGGATCTCCCGCCACGTTAGCCCCCCGCTCGAGAACATCTTCCTCCTCCGCCATCTCCGCGCCCGCGCCATCGAAGGCGAGCGCAGCCGCATCTCCCGCGACCTCCACGATGGCATTCTCCAAACCCTTCTCAGCATCGAAATCCAGCTCGACGTCCTTCGCCGTCGCGTCGCCGCCTCCCCCGATCAGGCCGAAGCCAGCCTCGGCAACCTCCAGCACACCGTCAAGAACGAATCCGCCGAGCTCCGCCGCATGGTCACCGACCTGCGCCCCCTCCGCGTCCAGAGCGCCGATCTCGTCGATTTAATGCACGGTTTTGCCGAGCGCTACCGCAACGAATCTACTCTGGCCCTCGACGTCATGATCGAATCCGCCGACCTCCACGCTCCCGACCGCGTTTGCCGCGAGATTTTCCAGATTTACCGTGAAGCACTCAACAACATAAAAAAGCATGCGAAGGCTTCCCATGTCGTGGTAAAACTGTCGCAGGATGACAGTCGCATCGTCCTCGTCGTTGATGACAACGGCGAGGGCTTTAGTTTCGCCGGCAGGTTTACTGGGGATGAACTCGACCGCCTGCGGCTGGGTCCGATTTCCATCAAGGAGCGTACGCGTACTGTGGGGGGCATTTTGACCGTTGAGTCGAACCCTGGCCATGGAGCGCGACTGACTATCGAAGTCCCGCTCGGTTGACATGGCCAAAACTAAACAGCAAATTCGCGTCCTTCTCGCGGACGACCACGCAATCTTTCGCGATGGCCTCCGCAAACTCCTCGATTCCGACGAAGATATCACCATCGTCGGCGAAGCCCAGAATGGCGCCGAGTGCATTAAACTTCTCGCCAAACTCAAGCCCGAAATTCTCCTGCTTGATCTCCGCATGCCCGATAAAGACGGCCTCGCCGTCCTCGAAGAAGTTAATTTCGATACGCTCCCCACTCGCGTCATCGTTCTTACCGCCGCCGAGGACGATCGCGACGTTGTTCGCGCCATGCGCCTTGGCGCCCGCGGGGTCGTTCTAAAACAATCCGCCACCGACCTTCTCGTAAAAAGTATCCATCGCGTTCACGCCGGCGAGATCTGGCTCGACAACCGCATGACCGCCGAAGTCATGAAAGCGTTCTCGAAATCCTCCGAGTCCGGACCGCGCCGCGAAAAACCGCTCCTCAGCGACCGCGAAAAAGAAATCGTCCAGCTCGTCGCCCAAGGCTTCCGCAACAAGGAAATCGGTGAAAAACTTTTCATCAGCGAGCAAACCGTAAAAAATCACCTGCACAATATCTTCGATAAGCTAGGCGTCTCCGACCGCCTCGAACTCGCTCTCTACGCCATACACCATCGCCTTATCGATCAGACTTAGCCACAGCTCATTTCTTCTTCCTACATCGTTTGCCACACTCTCATCGGGTGTTCACTCGATGCCCAATTACCGTAAAGCTCGAAGCGCTTATACAGGATCGATGGGATGGGCAAGATTGCCTCTATCCCCCATTGTGCAAATGTGAGAAGAGCAGAGAGTCGTGACTCTTCGAGGAATCGAAGAGCCCGGGCTGGGACGGCTGCCTGCTCTCTCCATCACTATCCTTCCAGGGAGGCACTCCAATGGCGTTCCGTTGTCCCTGGTGTCAAGGCGAGCGAACCCGCCAGTCCAAAACGCGAGGTTTTTTCGAGGGGTTTCTGGCTAAGCTAACCGTCCGGCCATGTCGCTGCGATGATTGCGATTGCCGCTTCTTCCGCTGGTCTCCCAAACGCAAATCCAATTCCGGCATTTCGGGGATTGCCGGTCCCTTTTCGACAATGTGCAGTCCTTCTGGAGCGCACGCAGCCTAACTGCCGAAAAAACAGATTCCCCTCATTAAAACCTGCTCTCGCGGTTGCCGTCGCAGGCTCGCCGCACATCCCGGGTTCTCCTTCGCTCCCTCTTGCGCTGTCATCCCTCATTTCATATCATCGCCTCGTTTTTCCGGGCCTCTCCTCGGGCGCGGAATCGCCCCACTATAGACCCGGTATTCGATGAGCCTTCCATTGGCTCGGCGGGCCCCTTGTAGGTCATTTCAAGTTCAAATTAAGAGCAGGGAGAGGAACACATGAAGGTAAACGGAATTTCCTTACTGGCTGCCATTGCGCTGCTTGCCGTGGTGTCATCGTTCAAGCTATTCGCCACCGCAAACCCTTCTGCCGGCGATCCTGACTCCACTCTCGCTCAGAGCAACTCTTCCAACACTCCCCAAGCTCCCCCTCAGGCCGCCGATCGAGACGCTACTCTTACCAAGACCATCGAAGCCGCCTTCGGTCCCACCAAGAAAGTCGACGTTACCGACCCCTTCTACAACAACATCGTCGCGTACACCATTACGCTCCCTAAGGACTGGGTCTTTGAAGGTACGGTGCTCCACGGTCCAGGTTGCATGGGCTTGGAGTATCAGGGCTCGGCTTACCGCGCCTACAGCCCCGACGCTGCGTTCGGCGTGCAAGTTATCCCGCGGCAATCTGTCTACTACTGGGAGGAGCCCCTCGCCCGTGCCGATGGGCCGAACTGCAAGTTCTTTGCTCCGATTTCCTCTGCCGATTACGCTTCCATGTTCGCTGACCGCATGCGGCCCAACGCGAAAATCGATCTCAACGAGCCCGGCAAAGGCGCGGAACAGGTCTACGCCAACATCGAGAAGCAAAACGAGGACATGGCGGAAAAGGCGCAGCGCTTGCGCATGCCCCCGGAGCATGACAGCGGTGACTTCACTCGCACACGTATCCACTACGACTGGGAGGGCTTCTCCGAAGAAGAGTGGCTCAGCGTCACGATGATTTATAAAGAGATGCCCAAATCCGTTTTTGTTTATCCTGGCGGGCCCCACCCCGGACACCAGGAATGGAGGTTCTACCTGGAGACCGATGCCTCGCTCGGTTGCCGGCGCGCTCCCAAGGGCGAGTTGGACCAGTACGACCCCGCTCTGGTTGCCATCGCCAACTCGCTCACGTTTAACCAGCAGTTTTTGGAAGCCACCAACGCTCACCAATGGGACCAGGTTCGTCGCAATGTTGCCGCCATGTGGCAGGTCACGCATTCCATCATTCAGGCCAGTCAAAACCAAATGATGATTAACCAGCAGAACTCGCAAGCCTTCATGAATACGATGAACCAGCAGCATCAACAGTTCATGGCCAACATGCAGCGCCAGGGAGATATTCGCCACCAGAATTTTATGGCGCAAATGGATGCGCGAACCGCCCACACCCGCGACTTTCAAGACTACCTTCTCGACCAGCAGTATTACGTCAATCCTCAGACCGGCCAGACGGCCACCGTCAGCGGCCGCTCTACCCACACTTGGATCAACGGCCCTATGAACAGCAATGCCACGTCCGTGGTTCAGTCGCCAAACAGCGGCTTCAACCGCAATGCAGGCATGATGGGCAATTGGACGGAACTGATCCCCATCCACCACTAGTCCGAATCTTCGAGTAGCGATGACCTAAACACCGCGCATCTCGCGTAGGGGCGGGGCTTGCCCCGCCTTCCAGATTCTTCGGCCTTGATAACTACTCCGGTTCCGTATATAACCAGATGGTTGTAGAACCGCTGGGTTATGCAATGACTTCCTCCGATCGCCTCGACGCCACCTTCGCCGCCCTCGCCGATCCTACGCGCCGCGCCATCCTCGCCCGCCTCGCCTCCGGCGAAGCTTCTGTCTTGGAACTAGCCGAGCCCTTCGCTATGAGCCAGCCCGCCATCTCCAAGCACCTTAAAGTCCTCGAGCGCGCCGGCCTCATCTCCCGCGGGCGCGCCGCCCAGCGCCGCCCCCGCCGCCTCGAAGCCAAGCCCTTCGCCGAAGCCACCGAATGGCTCGAGAAATACCGCCGCCTCTGGGCCGCCAACTTCCAGCGACTCGACGCCCTTCTCGACCAAATGAAACTCGATCAGCTGAAAACCAAAGAAAAGAAACACCCACGGACAAAAACTAGAGGAGATCACCGATGATGAACTCTGAGTCCTTCCTGGTCACCACGCCCTCGGACCGCGAAATCGTCTTGACTCGCGTCTTCAATGCTCCCCGCAAGCTCGTCTTCGACGCCTGGACCAACCCCAAGTACCTTCCTCACTGGATGCTCGGCCCCGAGGGTTGGACCATGCCCGTCTGCGAACTCGACCTCCGTCCCGGCGGCTCCTGGCACTTCGTCTGGCGCCACTCCAGCGGCAATGAAATGGAGATGCGCGGCGAGTATCGCGAGGTCAAACCGCCCGAGCGCCTCGTCTCCACCGAGTCCTGGGGCCCCGGCTGGCCCGATACCCTCAACACACTCGAACTCTCCGAGCACGCCGGCAAAACCACCGCCACCATCACCCTTCTTTACGCTTCTAAAGAAGCCCGCGATGCGGCCCTCGCCAGCGGTATGAAGGCGGGCATGGCCATGAGCTACAACCGCCTCGAAGCCTATCTGGCGACGTTGAGCGCTTGAGCAAAGAGGAAACCACGGAGGCAGTCATGGGCGAATTACACACACCACGCTATATCGGTCAAGTCATCGGCGTCGTGTGCCGAAGCCGGCGCCAACGTCCAGGCGATGCAGCTGCCTGCACGAGTTGACAGCTAAACGAAGAGTTTGGTTAACAAAAACAGAAAGGAAAACACCATGAAAAAGGTCACTCCGTTCCTTTGGTTCAACGACAAAGCTGAAGAGGCAGCAAAGTTTTACGTCTCTATCTTCAAGAACGCTAAGCTTCTGAGCCCAACGACTTTTCAAATCGATGGACAGGAATTCATCGCCTTCAACGGTGGCCCGCATTTCACCTTCACGCCGGCCATCTCATTGTTCGTCAACTGCGAGACCCAGCAAGAAGTCGATGAACTCTGGGAAAAACTCTCGGAAGGCGGTGAGAAAAGCCGATGCGGCTGGCTAAAAGACAAATTCGGCCTCTCCTGGCAGATCATCCCCTCCGTTTTGGGTAAGCTGCTGTACGACAAAGATCCCGAGAAATCAAAACGAGTCCGCCAAGCCATGCTTCAAATGGGCAAAATCGAAATAGAAGCCTTGCAGAAGGCATACAATCAAGCCTGACTCGCTCTTCGCGAACCCCTCAGGAAGGTGGGGCAGAGTTTGCCCGCACCCACGCCTGTTACTCATCAGGAGAAATATTCGAATGCTATACTTCCTCGGTGTGTCGTGCCCAAACAAGTCCCTACAAACATTCTCTGCGCCACCGTCCCCCTACACGGCCTTTTTGACTTCGTACCCGGCACTCTCTGCGCCACGGGCTGCTCGGACGTGTGACTAAAACAACGCCGTGCGGACTGGTTTGACCTACATAGGAGGTTTGAATGGGTGACTTTCGAGCGAGCAGGTTTGGTCGAGTCGCTCTGTACATGGCGGTTGCGGAACCACTCATAATTTGGGGCTGCGCGATGTTTCTTTATGCGATTGGCGCCGCAGCCCCCCACTGGCTTCTGCGCGGACTTAGACTCGTGTACACACTGGGACTTTTCTCATTGGCGTTGGCAGTCGTTGGGTTAAAAAGGGATTCCACGTCGCGCCGCGCTGCATTAGCGTTGCTAATTTCTCTAATGAATCTGATCGTGTGTGCGCTCCCGATCGTGGGGTAAGCCGGGCTGTGGCCGCCCGCGTGCCACCCCCGTCCTTTCCATCTCCCCTCGTTCAAGCCCTTCTTTCCCCTCTAACTCCCATCGAATCAGAGTCTTGCAAAAAACAGGGGGAGGGGGCAGCGCCTCGTTCCACGATCTTCCCTGGAATCAACACTTGCAAAACCGCATCTATCAAACGACTTTAACTCTCCTTACAATCAACACTTATGAAAAGAGACCAAGGGGGCCCTCCCTCCACTCCCCCGCCCCGCGCCATCTCCTCCTCCCAAGTCCCTCTCCGCTCCCCGTCCTAGTACATCGGTACTTTCCAATATTCAATCGATTTTGTACCCGCAGTCCTATTGTTCCCTGGACCGCTCCCAGATACACTCTGTCTTCAATCAGGAGGACTGCCTTGACCGGTTCCGAACGCCGCACTACTCAACGCTTCCAAATGCGGCTTCCGCTCACCGTCCGATGGACCACGGGCGCCGCGGTTGGCGAGACCAGCACCGAATCTCGCGACGTCAGTTCTCGCGGGGTCTACTTCTTTCTTTCCAAGGATGTACGCGAAGGCTCGCCCGTCGAAATTCTCCTGACGCTGCCCAACGAGATCACTTTGGCTGGTCCAGTGCGCGTGCGTTGCCTCGGCCGCGTCCAGCGCACCGAGCCCCGCGACGAAGGCGCCATCGGCGTCGTCGCCGCGATCGAGCGCTACGAATTCCTCCGCGGCGACGACGACTCGAAGCAGTAACTTCGCGCTGCCGTTGGCTTGCCTTCCGGTTGGCTCACGCAGCAACCAGATCGCGGAAAAGTTTCAGCGCGATCCAACTGGAAATTGCAGCAAGCGCATCGCAGCAAACGAATCAGGGAGTAGCAGCGCTTCTTACAAATTTATTTGAAACAACGGCATCGCTGCGGAAACCGCGAATGCGGCCTACGGCGCGCCTGCAACTCAAAAATTTCTGACAAGTTTCTTGCTCGCTCACTGCGGAGGCGGGCAGGATAAGCCGGGGACCCTCGGCCCCTCAGCGGAGTGCCCCGGCTCTATTTTTTTCCTCGGCTCCACTTTTCAAACTCGTTTTTTTACGGCTTGGTTTGCCGTTTTTCGTATTTCGAGTTTCGCGTTTCTGCATTTTTCCCCGGCGCGTCATCCCCAGCCTTCTCGCTCCGGCCGAGCTCCCTCTCCTGCACCCTAGGCTCTCTTGCTGTCAGCTGTGAGCTGTCAGCTCGTTACTTCCTCTATCTCCTTTACCTCCTTTACCTCCTTAACGTCCTCTCACAACGCACTTCTCCCCAGCAACCATCGGCCGCAGCTTCCCCGACGCCACCTTCTCCAGCGCTCGCAGCCGCTCCTTGAGTTCGCCGCTCTCCAAACGCCCCTCGCGGTACAGCCAGCGCAGAAAATCCTCCGCCCGCCGCTCCCCTTTCTGTGAATTGCATTCCGCGCAGCTCGAGACCAGGTTGCGGTATCCATTCCGTCCCATCCGCACGCGCGGAATGATGTGATCGAGGCACCGCGTCGCCGCCGTCACTCGCCGCAGGCAGTAAAAGCAGTAGCCGCCCTCGCGCGCGTGGATCGCTTCCCGCAGCGCCCGTTTCTCCAGAAAGTCGGTTTCCTCCAGACTGGCCGCGCCGCGCAGGCGCTCCGCCTTTCCTTCTGCAATTTTTCTCGTCCGCACCCCGCGAACCTCCTCGGGCAAGCGCACCTCAATCACGTGTCCCCTTTTGCTTCTCTCCGCTAGACGCAGAGCGCCTTTAGCCGCCAGCCGCCGCACTCCCTTGCGCGCCGCCCACCCGGAGATCCCCGCGCCCCGCGCCAGCCAGTGAATCGAAAACTGCAGCCGCTGCTTTCCCTCCAGCCGGCTATGCCGCAGCAGATGCGAATACACCGCCCGCTCGATCACCGAGAGCCGCAGCCCCGGAATCAGCAAATCCTCAAACTGCTTCCATATACTTATGCCGTCCAGCCTCTTGTTTGTCATATCCAATCCTGAAATGTAGGGGCACGATACATCGTGCCCGTCGACGTAGCGCCGGGCTTCAGCCCGGCCAATCGGCGCTGCCGGCTTTAACTCGGCCATCTGCTCTCCAAATGGAGGCCCGGCTTCAGCCGCGCCTCGGCAGGCCAACGAATTCACTTTCATCAGCTTCTGTTTTTTTCGGCTCTCAGACCAAGGAGGGAAGGAGAAACGCCCCTAACGTTGAAGAATACATCCCTAAATAGAAAACGCCCCGACCAAAGGCCGGGGCGCACGTTTCTCCATCCCTAAACTACCACACCCTCCAAAACCCACCTTTCCCCCTGTGCCCTATCCGTCAACACCAACCCTAAAACCGCGCCTCGTCACACACGTCTCCAACCTGTAGCCGCGGTCTTCAGACCGCGGGCTCTTTCCCGGTTTCGGCCTTCTCCTGACGCCTGAACTTGCCGGTGCCCTGCAACAAACGGTCCGGATCCTCCAGCGTTCTACAAAAAAACCGAAATTTTCGTGTCCAGGTCCGCGTATAGGTTTCAGGAAGAAGCACGCTTTATTCCCCCCTGGATAACCCTGTGGATGGTTTGCCCTGCCGTCGCTAAGGAGGTTGCCCTCCTTACCGAGCAGCAGACACGCATTTACGAGGAGAATATCAAATGAAACAGAACCTCATGTTACCCATCGCCTCTCTGCTCTTGATCCTGCTGATGACGCTTCACCTGACGAGCGACACGATCCACGCCAGGGCCGGGACGCCCGAGGCAGGGGGCTCAACCCTCGTTGCAGTGCCTGTCCTGGCCCTCTGGTTGTGCGGAACGCTGCTGCTCGCGGAACGACGGTCGGGTCACATCATCATGCTCGTCGGGTCGCTAATTGGCATCGGCATGCCGGTCGTCCACGCGATGAGCCCAGCAGGCTTCTTTCACGGCGCAATCGCCAGGTCCAGCCCAGCTTTCTTGTTCGTTTGGACGCTTCACGCGCTGGGCGTGATTGGCCTGTTCACCTTTATCCTCGCGGTACGCGGATTGTGGAGCCTGCGACGAGGCCAGCCCCGGTAGTCGAAAAACCCGGACCATTGGGTAGACTTGGGCCTAGAAACCGGGAAACCGGGGACAGGAGCATCTCCGAACGTCTCATGACCGGCACTCCAACTCAGCCACAGTTTCAGGCAAAATCATTCGGAATCGTCACGGCTGTCCCCATGTTTCCAAAGGTCTTCGGAACCAAAGTGGGTCGAACTCCGTATATTCGATACACCATAAGACGGGCGGGACGGTTCAAGCGTCAGACAACCGTTAGGGAGGGGTACGTCATGAAAATGAGCAAGAGTTTGCTACGAAGCTGCTTACCGGGTGCGGTTTGTGCGGCCATATTTTTCCTGGTGGCGGGTGCGCCCGCGCGAGCGCAGGGCGAAAAGCGCACGGTCTTCGACCCGGGCGATTTTCACTGGCAAGGGAACCTGAAGGCCGGGCAGACGCTGGAAGTGGTCAATACCAATGGCGAGATTGACGCCGGCCGCGCTTCCGAGGATGCGGCGCGTGTCGCAGGCGTGCGCAGCGGCAGCGACGACGACCACGAACTGTTTATCGAGGTTGTCGAGTACGCGGACGGTGTCACGGTTTGCGCCGTCTACGCGAAAGATAAGGCGCCGGGCCGCTGCCATCGCGGCGGAGTGTCGTCCGAGTCCTCCGGCAACTGGTGGCACTCGCGTCGCGCGAAGATCAACTTTGACGTGCAAGTGCCGCGCGGCGTGAAGTTGAATGCGATGACGACGAATGGCAGGGTCCATTGCCTTAACTTAGACAGCGTGGTCCAGGCGGCCACGACCAACGGCGACGTGGAAGTCTCCACGAGCGAGTGGGCTTCCGCGAAGACCACCAACGGTGGCGTGCGCGTGGCCATGGGCAACGCCAAGTGGAGCGGCGAGCTGCAGCTCATGACCACCAACGGCAGCGTGGACGTGACACTGCCGGCTTCCGCGGAATTCAAAGTGGATGCGGCCACCACCAATGGCGGGATTCGCTCGGACTTTCCGATTACCGTACAGGGAACGTTTGGCCCGAAGACGCTCTCCGGGACGGTGGGCGGCGGCGGGGGAAGAGAATTGAAGGTCGCCACAACGAACGGCGGGATCGAGTTGAAGAAGAGCTGAAAGCGTGTCTTAGAACCGTTGTCTGTCCTTGCTCGCCTCGGATGGAGCGCGACCGCTACTGCACAGCAGGACGCGCACGCCGTCCGTTGCTAAACAACGCCAATCGCGCCGCCACGACTTGCTTCACGGAATCAACCGCATGCGGAAGGACTTTATAGGGAACAATTTCATCCGGCCGTTTCGCCAGAGCGCTGTCCAATCCGCGTCGCCAAGCGAGCCGCACTTCTGTATTGATGTGGACTACCGTCATTCCTGCTGCGATCGCTTCCCGTAGATCGTCGTCGTCGGTTCCCGAGGCGCCGTGCAACGTCATGAAGATCCGGGCCGCCGCTTTTACCGCGCGAATTCGCTCAATGTCCAATCGCTTCTTGGTGTTGCCTGCAACCATGCTCTTGAGCATTCCATGCATGTTGCCAACGGCAGGAGCCAGTGTATCGACTCCGGTTTCATCCACGAACTGTTTGGCTTCGGCGGGCGTCGTGAGTCCTTTCTGCAGATCGGGCGCGGCATCGTGGATCTCCGATCCGCTGCCGATGTCGCCAATCTCTCCTTCCACAAGAATGTCCGGACGCAATGCCTTCAACGTTTCGACAGCTGCTTTTGTTTGACGAACATTTTCCTCAAAGGGCAGCGTCGAAACATCGAACACGATCCAATCGAATCCCGCCTTCGCAGCCTCTATAGCACTGGGCAGAGAATGTGTGTGATCCGCATTCAAGAAAATGGGGAAATCGTATTCTTCCCGCAAGCTCTTAACCAGGGCGGCGACTTGGCGAACGCCCATGAACTGCCGTTCGCCTTCGGATGTTCCGACCACGACCGGGGCGCTTAAGTCCCGCGCCGCCTCGAAAACCGCCTTCAACGTGACCAGGTCCGAAATATTGAAGTGGCCAATCGCCACCCCTTTCGTTTCCGCCTGTTCGAGTACTTTGCGAAGTGTTTCCATAGGGTCCTCTAGTTCGATTCGCCTGCGAAGAAAGCTATCACCGACACCAGCCTTTACTCCAGGGGTTATTCATGGTTCCCGCCTGGTACCCCAGGTAGCGCTTTTCTACCAGCCGTCGAACTTATGGCCTCGGAATTTCCAGTTATTTTTAGATGGCCCGAACCGTCCCTTCTTTGATTTCGCGTTCCCGCGGCATCGCCGCCCCCGCAAGCGCTCCTTGACGCAACGAATCGAAACTTGTATAACCCACGCATGCAAGGAATGCTCGGGAGCACAATTGCGCTCGGCTCGCTGTTGCTCATCTCGGCCTGCTTAAAAGGAGGACAGGAAGTGCAATCTCCGCAACCTGAAAAGTCGAAGCCGCCTGTCAAAATCGAGCAGCGTGGGCGCATCGTTGGAATCGGCGGTATCTTCTTCAAATCCGCTAATCGTGATCAGATGCGCGAATGGTATTCGAAGCATCTTGGACTCGGTGAGAAAGGCGGAGAAGTGATGCTTCCGTGGCGCGAACACGACGACCCGCAGAAGGAACACGTCACCGTTTGGGCTGTTTTTCCCGACTCCACCAAATATTTCGATCCCGGCCACGCACCCTTCATGATCAACTACATCGTGGACGATATGGATGCTTTGCTCGACCGCTTAAAACAAGAGGGAGTAAAGATTGATCCCAAACGTATGGATGAATCCTACGGTCGCTTTGCCTGGATCTATGATCTGGATGGGAATAAGATTGAGCTCTGGCAGCCGCTGCCCGCAAAGCCCTAAGGGCCTTCCACTGCACTTACTCCATCGGTTTTCTGTAGCTACGGTCCCGCAGTCGTAGAATGGCCGGAACTGCTTTCCGCCTGGTCATCTCAATATCCGCATCACCCGATTCCGCCCGACCCGTCGCGCAGTGTAGAGGCTAATGGTACCGGCAGGGTGCCCCAGGTTCGTTTTTTCAACCTGGGTCCTGAAGTTGAATCTGTAGCCGCGGTCTTCAGACCGCGGGGCTTTCCGTGCGAGGCGAATACATTGACGTAGGACGGATGGCCCGGATGTCGTTTCCCTGTTCTGTTCACGTAGGGGACCGATTAGAGGCCCCGATCCGCGATTCCCCAGAACCGGAAAAAGCGGAGGGTGCCCCAGGTTCGTTTTTTGAACCTGGGTCTTAGAGTTGAATCTGTAGCCGCGGTCTTCAGACCGCGGGGCTTTCCGTGCGAGGCGAATGCATTCACGTAGGACGGGTGGCCCGGATGAAGAAGAGCTGAAAGCGCGTCTTGGAACTGAAGTGTGCGGCACCCCTAGTCAGCTACCGTTCCGGCGCCTGTCTTACCTCTGTGCCACCCGCCCGTTCCATTAGTGCTTAGCGTGGACAACATGAACGCCGGCGTGTCCGGGCGCGAGTCCTTGAACGGCGCGGCCGAACCTGGACGCGATCTCCTGGAAATGGATGTCTTCGATGGCGCAAAATCCGTGCGAGCGAAGCATCGCTGCAATGCCAGCTGGCTCGAAACGGCTGACCGAACGTTCCTCCATTTTCTTAAGCTGTTCGGTCCGCTCCTTTTCTATTTGCCTTAGCTCTTCGGAGAATGCCTCGGGAGGTTCCAGGTAGTCGAACACCACCTCCGAGTTCTGGATGGACGACATGTAGTCCAAAGTGCGGCCGATAGCGTCCTGCGTCAGATAGGGCACAACCCCGAGCCAAGTGAAAAACGCGGGCGAGTTCTGCTGAAAGCCTGCGGCGGCGAGCTTCTCTCCCACATCGTCCCGCTCGAAATCGACGGGCACGAGAATAAGCCCTGGCGGAAGTGCGATTTCAGCTTCCGCCAGGCGCTGGCGTTTCCATGCCTGCGTCGCGGGGTGATCCACCTCAAAGATACGGATCTGACGTGCGGCATGGGGATTCCGGAGGGCGAAAGTGTCGAGTCCAGCGCCAAGGATGACGATCTGCCGAATCCCCCTTTCGACAGCTCTTGACAAAGCATCTTCCGCAATCCGGCTTCGCGCGGCGGTGATCAGACGTCCGATGCTGGCCAAGGGGTGCGCGTTCGCAAATGCAAGCACGTCCTTTTCGTCTTCACGCAGAATCTTCATGGCAAATGGGTCATCGAGGATTGCGCCATGA
This sequence comes from uncultured Acidobacteriota bacterium, assembly GCA_963729455.1. Taxonomy (GTDB): domain Bacteria; phylum Acidobacteriota; class Terriglobia; order Acidiferrales; family UBA7541; genus Acidiferrum. The sequence continues at coordinate 654,815 of CAVSNX010000007.1, read as the reverse complement.
TCGAGCACCTGATGAGCAGCTCGTTGTCGGGCGATCATCAGGGCTGTCCGGCTGGGTTCATTAGGCTTCATGTTCGAGGTCTCCGTTCTCGTCAATAGCTGACCGCACGGCTGCGGGAGCAGCATGCGGATTGCAAGTGGGAATAAGGCAGAGGTTAGAAGTTGGAGGCTGGAAGTCAAATCAAAGTCAAAACCCGCACCCTGAAAACCGCAGGGATGCGGCACCCATCAAGCGTCTGCAGCACCCGGCGCGTCAAGAGTGGTCCACCCGCCCGGAAAGAATCAAAGGCAAAATCGTCTCGGCGCGTTAAAGGGCAGCCACCCGCCCGCCCCGACAGGATTCGTCGTAGGGTTTATCGTCAGTGCCACCCGCCCGGCGTGTTCGTCGACGCGGTGATGATTTCCCGACCGTCGACGAAAAGCTGGTTTTGATTGTAAGAAAGTATGCTGAATCGAATAGTTGTTGTCGCGTCCGGATTGACGTCTGCGCTCTCAATGACTTCGACAGTTTGTCCGGGCTTGGAATGGACCTGCTGCAGGTCGTTTGAGGACTGGCGGGCGGCTGAGCGCGTGTAGACGTCTCCAACTCGCAGTGGCAGGTGCGGCGGTAATTGATCACAGCCCGACGCGCTCCCATAGCATTCAAGAACGATGCGGCTTACGGTTGTTGGTCTGCCGCGAAGTGCCAGGGATACCTCGCGATCTCCTTTGGTGCCAGATATCGTGTATGCGACAGATTGAAAGGCTCCCGTTCTTTTCAGCCGATCTTCGTCTTGCTTCACCCGACTCTCGTCAAAGCATGAAAAAGGCAGGATCTCGGTGACGGTGTGTGCGAGGGGTGATAGTGCGAAATCGTCTATGTCCATCCAGTTGAGCTTCGTGATGGGATCATCGCACTCCGGCCCATAGGGAGGGAGCAATGCCTCTTTCGGTTCCGAAGGACCTTGTGTGACAGAAAGCTCCACTCTTGCAGAGCCTTTCTTGTAATCTAGGTGAGTTGTGGAAGAAACACCGACGCTTCGGCCTTGGGATTTATAGTAGTGAGAGATGCTTTCGATGGTGAGTCCCAAGGACACGTTGTCAAATCCGGAGCCAATCCGAAGCGTACGTGGGTCCTTCGCGAGCCAGTTTTTAAGCCTGCTTTCGTCCCCCCGCTGTACTGTCATATCCATGGCCGTTACTTTCAGAGTCTGACCCTCAAGGGCAAAAACTACCAAGACTCGGCCGTTTGGGAGGTGTTCCTCAATTACTTTTCCGGACGTAAAATAACCAGACCGGAGGATTTTGTTTAAGCATTCATCGGCGATCTCTCGGGCATACGGCTTGCCATCAATTTGGGAACTGCATTCGTAAATTGACGGAATAGGTGGTGGCGTGCCCTTAAAATGAGTCTCTGTGAGCATGGTCGATTCAGTTTGCGCTCCTCCTGACGCGGCGTGCGCCAGTAAGAAAGCAAAAATAGCTACGTTCGATTTCGTTGACCCCATTGGTTGACTGCATTCCTTGTAACAAAGATTGGCGGGTGGCCCGGGCGCCTCTTGGAGCTTTGTTTTTATGTGGACGGAGATCATCACGGCGAATATACCATGTCTGTAGGTGAACGCAGCGTTAGGATGCCTGATTAGATGACGGGCGGGTGGGCGTCCCTAACCCATCAAGCTGATTTTGATTTTTAGCTTTTTCCCGGGGGTGGCCTACCCTTTGCGCTTTTTTTTGCAAAGGGTGGGCCACTCCGGGTCTGTCCTTCTTATGATCTATACGGCTAAGAACTACAATCAAGGCTTCCGACGCAAAACAACAACAGATCTATTTACGATTAGGGTGAAGCGAGGGGTTTGTAAATAAGACCGATGACTATGCCGACGATAGTCCACTGGACGAAGTAAGCCGCAGCCTGCATCAGAGCGAGTTTCAGCCCGATGTTCAGGTTCACGTAGTTGTGCAGCACAAATGCGCAGACCACGAAAAGGCCAATGAGAACGCCGAAGCGCGCACCTTCCATAGTGCCCGATCCGCCCTGATGTATCCTTGCGAAAATTATGGCGGCAACCAGGATCGATAGGAAAGTGGCGACGAATCCGATTGGCATAACTTTCATCATTTCTTCTTTAGGCCGGAATACGGCCGGGTACTTGTGGCCTTCTTTGATAAGACCTGGCACTAGCCAAAACAGCAAGAAACCAAAGGCAAAAGACGCGACCGTGCCGCCAAGCGCGGCCAGCCCGAGACTTAAATAGTTCATTTGCACTCCTTTACAAATTGCGGATCAATCAGGACATGTGGCCCGGATATAGTTTCCCTATTCCGTTCACGTAGACCCAGAACCGGAAAAAGGCGGGTGGCAAGCCCTTAACCCCTTGGCACGGATCGGGTGCCGCATCCTTCACGGTTTTTGAAGGGTGCGGGTTTTGACTTTTCCGGCTTCGGGCGGGTGGTAGCGCCTTCACTCCTATCCATCTCTGTCCGTTGTACTCACTACCCACTATTCACTACTCACTGCCTTGGCAGGTGGCAGCGCCTTTACTCCCGTGTGGCCTATCGTATGCGCGTTTCATGCAAATGGTGGTTCATTCCTCTCCGGTTCAGTCCGTTCTACTCACTACCCACTATTCACTACTCACTGCCTTGGCAGGTGGCAGCGCCTTTACTCCCGTGTGGCCTACCGTATGCGCGTTTCATGCAAATGCTGGCTCATTCCTCTCCGGTTCAGTCCGTTCTACTCACTACCCACTATTCACTACTCACTGCCTTGGCAGCTGGCAGCGCCTTTACTCTCGTGTGGCCTACCGTATGCGCGTTTCATGCAAATGGTGGCTCATTCCTTTCCGGTTCAGTCCGTTCTACTCACTACCCACTATTCACTACTCACTGCCCTGCGCGGTTCTGTCAGATCACTTTATTTCACCGGCACGAATCGAATGATCAGGCCCGTGAGCGCGTCATGCCACGCGTGCGTCATGATTCCCGGACGCAGATTTTTCCGTACTTCCGCCAGAATCCCGAACATCAAGCCATACACGCCAATGACAACCGTCGCCTTCCCGCCCTGATAGACGTGCCCGGCGCCAAACAGCGCCGCCGACAAAATTACCCCCACCGGCGCGCTGCGAGTCCACGCCACAAACTGCCGCTGCAAGTAACCGCGAAAAATAGTCTCTTCGCAGATTCCGGCGGTGACGGAGAGAGCGATCCACAGGATCGATTCGAACAGGCTCTGCGGAGCAAGTCTGCGCGCCGCTTCTGCCATTCCCGTCGCATGAACAAGCCGGGCAACGATGCTGAGAACGATGATTGCGCCGACCCAAAAGCCAAAAGCAACGGCGATATCGATAAAGAAATCGGTGGCGCTTTTCCAGCTTTTGCCGGCGATGTTTCGAATGGTTTTTCCGCGGCGCCGCAGGCCCCAGTAAATGTAGGCCACGAGAAGCCACTCCCAGGCCATCGTGAGTAAATAAAAGAACAATCGATTCGCCGGACGCACACTGGCCGCGCGATGGATGGAGAAGTATCCGAGAACGGCAACCGCGGCCAATACGAGAAGAAGAAAGATCGTGTGGAACGGACTGGCAACTTCTTCAAACGGTCGAATCACGGATTCCGGACTAGTTTGAACGGATGCGTCCGCCACAGGTCACCTCGCTAGTGTCTGCGTGGCGCGAATTCTCTCATATTTCAGAAAATTCCTTCGCGGGCATTTGTGGAGTGCGGCAGCTCTGCTGCCGCTTTCACGATTGCGCTATGCCGCGGCGGGTGGCGTTTGCAGGGATGTAGGTTAGCGATGGAAGGAAGCGAGGGCCGGAGTTTGTCGGCGGCTAGGGCGTGGAGGCGGGCAGGATAAGCCGGGGTCCCTCGGCCCCTCAGCGGAGTGCCCCGGCTGCTTTTTTTCTTGGCTCGTTTTTCACACGTCTTTCTTTTCAGACTGGTTGGCCGTTCTCAGATTTCGAGTTTCGAGTTTCCTATTTCGAGTTTCCTATTTCGAGTTTCGAGTTTCGTATTTCGAGTTTCGTATTTCGAGTTTCGTATTTCGGGTTTCGAGTTTCGAGTTTTCTATTTCGAGTTTCGTATTTCGAGTTTCGTTTCCTTTGCCTCCTTTACTTCCTTTACTTCCTTTACTTCCTTTACCTCCACTCGCGATTCCAAAGGCACAGTTACCTCTGCGCGTCCTGTACTATCGGGCAGGCGATTTTCGTGCATATTGTGGGAGATGATGGATTTCGCCCAGCAGCGAATCAGCACAAGCAAGCCGGCGATGCGAACCGGTCACACTCAGCTGGGGTAGGGCTAGGTGTGGGCGCCATGAACAGAAAAATGGGTGCTATCCTTTCGACTGGGGGAAAGTTTCCAGATGCTCGCGGAAATCCGAGATACGCAGAATCCCGTCTCTGCTGAAGAAGCGACTGGGCAGATTTCGCTTCTCGACCTGGCGGAAATTCTCGATCAGCACAAAATTTGGGTGGAATCGGGCGGAGAGACCGGCGTCAAAGCCGATCTCTGCGGAGTAAATCTGTCGCGCTCGGACCTCACGGGAGTCAACCTCGAAGGCGCATTTATTCAGCGCGCGAATTTGATTGGCGCGGATTTGTCGATGGCCAATCTGCGCGGTGCCAGTCTCGTGCAGGCGGATTTGCGCGAAGCCAATCTTTTGGGGACTGAGCTCCGAGGCGCCAATTTGATGGGTGCGAATCTCTACGGCGCCGAGGGCGTGTGGGTCGGCCGGCTTGGCGGAACCAATCTCTTCGACGCCATTCTGCCCGAGACGATCGCGTCTTTCGACAGCACAAAAGCAATCTCGGATGCCTCCAAGGTGGCGCGGTGGTTTTATTTTCTGATTCTTGCAGCGAGTCTGGCCTGCATTGCGCTGATCGGGTTGACGACGGACGTGCGCCTGATCGTCGATGCTTCGGCGATTCCCTTTACAAAACTGCCGAAAATCATTTCCATGACGAGTTTTTATATGGGCGCGCCGCTGGTGCTCTTCATTTTGTATTTGCGCTTCCATTTTTTGCTGCTGCGTTTGTGGGGAAGCATGGCGGGGCTGCCTGCCGTTTTCAAAGACGGGCAAACGCTGGAAAAAGACGGGCCATGGTATTTGATGGGATTGGTGCGGCGCCATTTTCGCTGGATGCGCGAAGGGCGATCGCCCTTTTGGGTGCTGGAAACTGTTGTGGCGACGGCGCTGGCGTATTGGGTGGTGCCGGCCACGTTGTTTATGTTTTGGCTGCGATACCTGGTGCGGCAGGATTTTCGCGGGACGCTGCTCCACGCATTTCTCTTGACTCTTTCCGTGGCGGCCGCCACGTGTGTTCCAACGATTGTGGCGCGTGTGCTGCAACCGGGAGATTTGTTGCGGCAGAAATCAAAAAATTTATTGCGCCTCAGCTTTGCCACGGCGCGCGTAGCGCTACTCACAGGCTGCGCGCTGCTGATTTTTTCGCTGGGTGTGAATCGCGGATTGCCTTCGGACAAGAATGTCGCGACGCAGCATTCGGCGTCGAGTGTGCTGAGATGGGCCTCGGAAGCGATGCAGTCGATTGGGTACAGGCCGTATGCGGAGTTGACGGAGGCCACGCTATCCGGACCGCCGCCGCGCGGCAATTGGAGTGAGGAAGCGCTGGCGTCCGTGCCGGGAGCCAAGCTAAACGAAATGAATTTGCGTTTTGCGCGAGCCTACAAAGCGTATCTCGTGAACGCCAAACTTTGGCGGGCAAACCTCGAGGGTGCCTATCTTTCTGAAGCCGACATGCGCGGTGCAAATTTGCGCGAAGCCGTGCTGCGAGACGGAATCCTCGACCGCGTGCTGGCGTCAAAGACAGTGATGGTCTCTGCGGACGCCAGCCGTGTGAACTTCACGGGCGCGGATTTGCGCGGCGCTGATATGTCCTTCGCAACGCTCGAGAACGCGCTGATGTCCAATGCCAGGCTCGCCGGCGCTTCGCTTTACGCCGTGAATCTCCGCAACTCGCAAATGTTGCGCGCCGATCTTTCCCGCGCCGACATGCGCGACACGAAGATGGAGCACGCCATCCTTTCATTTGCTATTCTGGAGCAAACGGATTTCTCCTCCGCAAAACTGGTTGAGGCCAACATGACCGGCGCCCAGTTCAAAGGGACGATCTTGATGGATGCGGACCTGCGAAACGCGGATTTGCGTGGCGCGTTTTTCAATGGAGCCATTTTTCGCGGAACGGAAATCAGTGGAGCGAACATAGCAGGCGCGGACCTGCGAGGCGCACTTGGTCTTACGGCGGACCAAGTTTGCTCGACACGCGGCTGGCAGGCCGCTCAGTTTGATGCGGACGTGCTGGCGCAAACGCAGAGCCTGTGTGAAGCACGGCATTAGTTTCCCGTTGGGTATACCTTTCCGAAATTTTTGATCACACGGCCAAGTAAAGATGGCTAGGGGCACCGCAATTTCCGAGAACGGGATTTCTGGCTCGTTTCGCGGGATTCACCTCTACGCGTAGCGCGTTTATCACGCATGTGATGCCGCTCCTTCAGGCACGATTCGAACGTCAGCATCGTCGCGACGTGGCACAGGATGTCGTTCATGTCGCGAACTGTCTGGTAGGAATCCCATCAAGCGGCGAGGGCTTATCTTATAGCTTGTCTGGATTATATGTTGGATGTTATAAGCAAGGCGTAGTTCGCGCCTCTGTCCAAACGAGGTGCATCATGTCGAACCCTCGCAGGAATTTCCTAAAGGAATTATTAGCCGCAGGAGCGCTCCCGGGCTTACTTGCTTCGCCGTGCGTTGGTCGAGCCATGATGCGGGGATTCGTCTTTTTCGGGGTTGCGTGCCTGGCGCTGGCTGCGCTTCTTCGCGCCCAAAGCTCTTCAGGCCCTGCCGGCCATCCACAGAACGAAACCACATCTCTAGAACTCGGTAAACCGCTCGAGCGAACGCTTCAAGGCGGAGAGAAACACATCTATGCGATTCGCGCTGAAACAGGAGATTTCATTCACTTTATTGTCGATCAGATTGGCATCGATGTGACCTTAACGATTTACGGCCCAGACGAGAAGCCGATCGCCTCGATGGATAGTCCGAATGGTAGATATGGCCTGGAACAAATCTCCACGATTGCGGAAGCCCCGGGGATTTACAGATTGGAAGTAGACTCCGGTGACAAGAATGTACCTGCCGGACAGTACCGTGTGACGCTGGAACCTATACGATCCCCGGGCGATCCGGACCGCGCACGCATCGCTGCGGAGCGAACGTTTTTCGAAGCTGTCCAACTCCACGGCCAAGGGAGCGCGAATTCGTTAAGAAATGCGATTCAAAAGTATCTGGCAAGTTGGCCGCTGTGGCGCGCTGCGGGCGATCGCTATGAAGAAGCCTTGACGGACGATAGCATCGGATCTGTTTATTCTGCTTTAGGGGAGAGGCAGAAAGCGCTGGATTACTTCAACGAGGCGCTTCCGCTGATGCGCGCCGTCGGAGACCGCATAGGCGAGGCGGTGACGCTGGCCGGCATCGGTTTGGTCTACTCGGCCCTCGGGGAGAAGCAGAAGGCACTGGATTACTACAACCAGGCCCTGCCGACCGAGCGTGCGGTGGGGGACCGCGCGAGCGAGGCGGGGACGCTGGGTGACATCGGCCTGGTTTACGCCGAGCTCGGGGAGAAGCAGAAGGCCCTGGATTATTACAACGAGGCGCTTGCGCTGATGCGCGCCGTGGGCAACCGCGCGGGCGAGGCAAGTACGCTCAGCAACATCGCCACAGTCTACGCCGACCTCGGGGAGAATCAGAAGGCTGTGGATTACTACAACCAAAGCCTTCCGCTGATGCGCGCCGCGGGGAACCGCGCGAACGAGGCGGCAACAATGAGCAACGTCGGTGCGGTCTACGAGGTCCTCGGGGAGGAGCAGAAGGCGCTCAATTACTACAACCAGGCCCTGCCGCTCCAGCGCGCCGCTGGAGACCGCGCAGGCGAGGCAACGACGCTGAACAACATCGGTGTCGTTTACAATGACTTGGGGGAGGAGCAGAAGGCGCTTGACTACTACAACCAGGCCCTGCCGCTCCTGCGCGCCGCTGGAGACCGCGCAGGCGAGGCGGCTACGCTGACCAACATCGGTCAGCTTTATGCCCACCTGGGAGAGAAACAGCTGGCGCTGGATTATTACAACCAGGCCCTGCTGCTCGAGCGCGCCGTGGGGCACCGCGCGAGCGAGGCGGCTACGCTGAGCAACATCGGTGTGGTTTATGCCCACCTGGGAGAGAAACAGAGGGCGTTGGATTACTACAACCAAGCCCTGCTGCTCGAGCGCGCCGTGGGGCACCGCGCGCGCGAGGCGAGGGCGCTGACCAACATCGGTAAGGTTTACTCCGACCTCGGGGAGAAAAAGAAGGCGCTGGGTTTCTATACCCAGTCATTGCCGCTTTTCCGCGCTGTCCAGGATCCCCTGGGTGAAGCCTCCGCCCTGGTGCTCTTAATGGACTATTGGAAGAATCTCCAAAATCCGGGCTTGGCCGTGCTGTTTGGCAAGCAGGCCATCGATCGATTCCAGCAGGTACAGCACAACATCGCAGGGCTGGAAAAAGAAGTTCGACAGAGCTTCCTGAGATCCAAGGAAGACGATTATCGCGAACTGGCTGAGCTGCTTATCTCCTCGGGACGTCTTCCGGAAGCGCAGCAGGTGCTGGATCTGCTAAAGGTGGAGGAGTATTCAGATTTTACGCAGCGCCGCGGAGACGCGGGCTCCAAGAATAACCCCGTTGCGCTCACGCCCACGGAGGAGAAGTCGAATAAGGAATACGAGGAGATCACTGGCGAGATTACAGCCATCGGCGGAGAATGGACGCAGCTCCACGCGAAGTCCTCGAGGTCCGCGGACGAAGAGCATCGCTACAACGAATTGTCCGACAAGCTGACCGCGGCGAACCAACGATTGCAAACATTCCTCAATAACCTGTACGAAAACTTTGGCAAGGGCGAGCAGGCAAACGCCAAGGTGGAAATCATCAACGAACAGACTGCCGGCCTGCAAACCCTCGTCGGAGAACTCGGCGCCGGGACGGCGGCCATCTACACCCTGTTGCTAGACGAAAAGTGCGTGATGATGGTGATTACACCCGCAACCCGGGTGGCACGCGAAGTACCCATCAGCAAGGCCGCGCTACGGAGCAAGGTGTTTGCGTTTGCGCGGGCGCTGTCGGGGGACGCTTCGGAAGAGGACATTCAGGCGAAGGCGCAGGACCTTTACAACGTTTTGATCGCTCCGATCGAAAAAGATCTTGAGGGAGCACAGGCGAAAACGCTGGTGTGGTCGCTCGACGACGTGCTGCGCTACGTGCCGCTGGCGGCGCTCTACGATGGCAAACAATATCTCGTGGAACGCTATCGAAACGTAGTGATTACCACCGCCAGCGTGGGGAACCTCAAGGATAAGCCGCAAGTGAGCCACTGGCGCGGTGTGGCCATGGGTGTCTCCAAGGACTACGACGGTCTGGGCAAGCTGGAAGCCGTACCCGATGAATTGGACTCCGTGGTACGCAGCGACAAGACGCCCGGCTCGCACGGGCCGGTTCCGGGAACGATACTGCTCGACGATTCCTTCACGGAAACGGGCATGGAGACCGCGCTGGAGCAGCACCCTCCGCTGGTTCATATCGCGAGCCACTACGTGTTCCGCGTGGGCAATGACACGAAATCCTATCTGCTGTTGGGTGGCAAGGACACGGGCGGCCAAGGCTTCCACCTAACTCTGGCGGACCTACGCGATGAACAGAGGCTGGATTTCAAGGGCATCGAACTGCTGACTCTGTCGGGCTGCCAGACAGCGGTGGGCTCAAACGACTCGGACGGGCGCGAGATCGACGGCCTCGGCATCACGGCGCAAAGGAAAGGCGCGAAGGCGGTGGTGGCGACGCTATGGCCGGTGGATGATGCAAGCACCGGGCTATTGATGGCAACATTCTATAAACTCTGGGTCACGACTCCGGGAATAACAAAAGCGGAAGCACTGCAGCAGGCGCAACTGGCGCTACTGCACGGCGCTGCCGTTCCCGCTGTAACGTCTCAGGGGTCTGCAAGGGATTCATCGGCGAGTGCAACGAAAGAGCACGCAACTTCGCAGTACGCGAATCCCTTCTATTGGGCACCGTTTATCCTCATCGGGAATTGGAAATAACCAGCGAAGGATACCGACAGCAATCGGTGGTAACAACTGGGCCTCGCTCCTCATAAGTTGGGTAATCGTACAAATCCCCGTCACTGGCACAAACGGGGTTGTAGGAAGGTTGCTAGAAGACCGCGCCTGTGAAAGCAGACGTAGCGGCGCAAACCCACAACCTTTGCGGAGCACGGCATTAGTTTCCCGTTGGGTATCACTTTCCGAAATTTTTGACCACACAGCCAAGTAAAGACGGCTGGGCCCGCCGCAATTTCTAAGAACGGGACTTTTGGCCCGCAATGACTTCCGGTTGCCCGTCATCCAGGAGCAATCGGCGACATGAGCCAATGGAGATCCAGACCTCGACAAACACTGTCACAAGAGCGTAGTCTAAGCCCTGCAAAAATCAGACCGCGTTTTCGCTGCGCAGGGAGCCGTTATGGCGAAAAAGCATTGGTCCGCCCGCCCCAAGATTACGTCGCCATTGCCAGAACTCCAAAACAGCCTCGAATCCGCATGTTTACCGGGAATTCCAAAAATTCAAAAACTGCTCAGAAAGAGGACACCATGACTCAAGCCATTGCTACACAACGAAGCAGCGAGCAAGCAGATGCCATTCGTCCGTTTCCGAAGGTGAATGTTCCAGAGGCGGAACTTGCCGAATTGCGTAGGCGCATCAACGCGACCAATTGGCCTGAACAAGAAACGGTCGCGGATGCCACACAAGGCGTGCAGCTCGCAACTATGCAGAACCTCGCGCGCTATTGGAGGACGGATTACGATTGGCGCAAGTGCGAGGCGAAACTGAACGCCCTGCCGAACTTCATTACCGAAATCGATGGGCTCGACATTCACTTCATTCACGCACGTTCAAAACACGAAGATGCGTTGCCACTCATCGTTACGCACGGATGGCCCGGTTCGATCACCGAACAGTTGAAGATCATCGATCCGCTGACCAATCCCACCGCACACGGCGGAAATGCATCCGACGCGTTCCATATCGTGGTTCCGTCGATGCCCGGCTACGGTTTTTCCGGCAAGCCGGCCACAACCGGGTGGGACCCCGCGCACATTGCACGTGCCTGGACCGTGTTGATGAAGCGCCTCGGTTACAACAAATTCGTGGCGCAAGGCGGCGATTGGGGTGCAGTCATCACCGAGCTGATGGGCGTGCAGGCGCCACCGGAGTTGCTGGGCATTCACACCAACATGGCTAACGTGATTCCCCTCGACATCGACAAGCTGGCATTTTCCGGCGCACCGGCTCCCGCGAATCTCTCCGCCGACGAGAAGCTCGCTTACGAGCGTTTGCAGTTCGTATATCAAAAAGGAATCGCTTACGGCTTCCAGATGGGGTTGAGGCCACAGACGCTGTACGCGATAGCGGATTCACCCGTAGGCCTCGCGGCGTATTTCCTTGATCACGACGCGCGCAGCTACGAGATGATCGCGCGTGTCTTTGCCGGGGGCAGCGAAGGCCTCACTCGAGACGACGTCCTCGACAACATCACGCTGACCTGGTTGACGAATACGGCGCTCTCGGGGGCTCGTCTCTATTGGGAAAACAAGGGTTATTCGTTCTTCGGCGTGAGAGGCGTCGTTGTCCCGGCCGCCGTGAGCGTCTTTCCAGACGAACTCTTTCCTGCTCCTAGAAGCTGGGCGGAGCGGGCGTATCCCAAACTCATCCATTACAACAAGCTCGACAAAGGCGGGCACTTTGCGGCCTGGGAACAGCCGAAGCTTTTTTCAGAAGAGCTTCGCGCGGGCTTCCGATCGCTGCGGTAAGGTTTTTCACAAGAGAAGAGAAGACGATGAGCCAATCCAGCGCTACACAGCGAGGCAGCGAGCAGGCAGGTGCGCAGTTCAACACCGACCGCACCTGCCCGGGCCGGTGGACGATCACGTTCAGCAACCCGCCGATCAACATGTTTCTTCCCACAACGATCGTCGAATTGGGAGCGCTAATGACCGACCTCGAGGCGGACCCGTCCGTGAAGGTCGTAGTCTTCCAGTCGGCGAATCCCGATTTTTTCATCGCCCATCTCGACGTAGCCAAGGCGGCTGAACGGCCAGAGATGCTGGGCCTTTGGCGCGACTTTGTGCTGCGCCTCTCGTCCGCTCCAGTTGTGAGCATCGCCAAGATTCGCGGCCGCACGCGCGGCATCGGAAACGAGTTCGTGCTGGCCTGCGACATGCGCTTCGCCAGCCGGAAAAGCGCCGTATTCGGCAACCCCGAAGTCGGCGTGGGACTGGTCCCGGGCGGCGGAGCGCTGGAATGGCTCCCGCGTTTGGTCGGCCGCTCACGCGCACTTGAAATCGTGCTTAGCGGTGACGACTTCGACGCTGATATCGCCGAGCGCTATGGCTGGGTGAACCGCACGCTTGACGATGACCACCTCGACTCGTTTGTCGATGCGCTCGTCCTGCGTCTGGCCTCGTTCGACCGTGAAACGCTGGCCACAGCGAAGGCCCAGGTCAATCGGTTCGGAATGCCGACAGCTGCAGAGCTTCAGTCGAGCAGCGACTTGTTCTTCCCATTGCTGTCCTTGCCCAGTGCGCAGGCGCGCCGCGCCAAGATCCGCAATATCGGTTACGGCGTTCCAAGCGACTTCGAATTGAACTTCGGCCGGTATCTCCCCACGTTCGGGCGGGCGGACGACGATGCCACGGGGCAGGAGAGCTAGACATGAAACCGTGGAAAGCAGTTTTGCTGATTCTGTTTGCTCTTGCGGTTGCAGCCGCGGGATACGGGCTGATTCTCGTGCGACGAGGCTTCAGCGCACTTGCGACACCATCAGCGATTGAGGAGTTCGCGGCCACAACGGCACGCAAAATGGCCGTGCCATCCGCGTATCGCCAACTTCGCAATCCCGTCATGCCTTCAACGGAGAACATTCGGGGAGGCATGGAGCATTTCTCCTTTCATTGCGCCACGTGCCATTCAGATGACGGAGGGGGCCAAACGGTATACGGCAAGGGCCTCTATCCGAAACCGCCCGACTTGCGTGCAGCCGGGACGCAGAACAAGAGCGATGGAGAGCTCTACTACACAATTGAAAATGGAGTTCGTTTGAGCGGCATGCCAGCCTTCCACGGAACGCACACTGACCCGCAAACCTGGCGCCTGGTTTTGTTCATCCGGCACTTGCCTCAGATCACGCCCGAGGAACTCAATGAAATGAAGGGGTGGGACCCGAAGAGTGAGGCGGATCCGGCGCATTTCTAAAGGGCGGGGAACCACCCCAGAATCCTGCGGGAGAAACACACCACCACTAGAAGAAGAAACACCATGAAAGCACGTTTGCTGTTTTTTCATTTGCATTTCACTGGCCGCCGTCGCGGCTCTGGCCCACGGAGGTGAGGAGCACCCGCAGCACATACCCCGAAATTCGGGCGGGCGGACGACGATGACACTGATAAGCAGCGCGACTGATCTTCGCCCTGGATTTCTGAACTCAGCACCGACGTTCAACGTCCGCCAGTGCACCCATCAATACGTTGTCTCCTGGCTAGGTCCTGCTAGACGTCCTTGTCGTCGCTAGCTTCCGAGCTGTCGGCAATACGGAAACTATCGCGAAACGGCGTTCCGGGAAATATCTGCGGGTGCCTTCCTATTGGTCCGTCGTGCCTCAGGTCAACAGGAAGATGCCAGCAGGATCGGGACCGAAGTTACTGACCCGCGGTTAGCCAGTTATGTTGGCAAGTCATTTCCCCGCCGAGTTCATCACTTTTGGAGAGGGATGGCAATCGAGCATGTGCAACGAGCATAAAGATGACCTGCCGGAACGCTACTCACCTTTCGATCGCTTTTGGAGGGCGGCGAGGATCCACTTCTGCAAGACAATTCGGCAATGTGGTTTGAGATCGCGAAACTCCAGGCCCATGCCTGCGGCTGGCTTGACGTAAACCACCGTGGCTTTGGATTCGAAGTACTCATTGGCATGAAAGATTTTCACGAATACCGGAGTGAGTTCCGCGAAGGGAGCGAGAGTCGCGAGGTAACAGCCGTGCAGGCTGATTTCGGTGGCGCGAACGGCGACAGTGGCGCTCGGCGAGCTCTCTGGAGCGACCTCGGCGGAAGCATCCAGCGCAAATCGGAAACCGCGGCGGTCTGGGTTCATAACTGCTAGCCTAGACTATTGGGATTGGAATTGTCGCTCGCTGGATGAAGCCCGCGCTACGAAATACATAACAGGTCCGGAAGCCACAGGACTGCGTTTGCCCCGCGGCCACAACGATGGCTCCACGGCGACTTATTCACGCATTCTCGCCCCTTTTGGTTCGTTCTCGAGACGACGGGCGGGCATGCGCCTGTCGTCGTTCGTGTAAACTGATGAACGAACACATGCAAAAGTTCAGCGGCACAAAAGTTTCTTGACTCCCGGTACGAGGGCAAAACATGACGCCAGCGCACAAAGAGCTTCTTCTGGAACTTCAAAGCTTTGCCCCAACGGCTCCCACGGCTGAGGCCCTCATGGAACGCATCGCCAAGCGCCTGCACGAGAAGATGACACGCTACAACTGGACAGGTTTTTACCTGGTTGATGCCGCGGACTCCAACTACCTGATCGTCGGACCTTATGCCGGCAGCTTTACGCCCAACGTTCGCATTCCGCTGGATACGGGGCTCTGCGGCGCGGCGGCCACCAGCGGCAAGGTGGTGGTTGTGCAGGATGTAACGAAAGATCCGCGTTATCTTGCAGGCTCAAACTTGGTGAAGTCTGAAATCGTTGTTCCCATTTTCGTGAACAAGAAGCTTGCGGGCGAGCTTGATATCGAAAGCTATTTTGCGGATACGTTCACGAAACCGGAGCAGGAGTTTGTCGAAGCGTGTGCGAATGTGATCGCGGATTATCTGGGAAGAAAATAGTATGTAAGAAATTTGGCCTGGGAAAGCATTCTTTTCGGGGCTGCAAAAATAGGCCAGGAAACGCTTGTTTCAAAACGGAAATGTTGGACTAGGTGTGCGTGCTTGCATCACCCAAATCCCCACAATTGAAAGAACGAGCACAACCAGCGTAATCACCCTGACGAGGAGCGGTGTTCGTGGCGCGACGAGGGAGATGATCCCCAACAAAGCCGCAACGACACCGAGGCGACGGGTAACCGCGGCAATCGCAGCAAGCGCCGAAGCGATCCAAAGGACGATGTAGAACGGGTACTCCAAAAACTTTGGAATTGGCAGATGCCCGGAAGAGTGGGCAACCATCCACTGGAAACAGCTGAGCAGGCCGAACGTGGCCGATGGCGCACTGAGGAACCATGCTGAGAATGCCAGAACTAGAGGCCCAACGGAGATCCCCTTTCCTTCTGGCTTGTGCTTAGCGATGGCGACAGGTGCCTGCGCGACTTGCTGCATGGTGGAATCGTAACACCGCGGAACTCCTCCGGAATTCGGTTAAGTTCTTACGTTCCGTGCTGGCTACTACTCTCGCCTGCGAAACGCCCGATTCTCAGACAGCCTTGCGGGCAGAGTCTCCGAGGGGGATAGAGCGAATTCTCTTGTCAGACCTGGAGATTGCGAAGGTAGGGGACGCTGGCTTTCATCAGGTCGAAATTCATTTCGACGAAATAGTTTTGGACGCCGCCGATTTTTGCCGCGGTGAAGATTTTCTTCCAGTCGAGAGTGTCCTGGCCCACAGCGACGATTTTTTTTGTGGGTGCGTTCCAGCCTTGCACGTGCATGGAGAAAAAGCGGCCGGGATATTTGTTGAAATACTCGGCGGCATCGTAGCCGTCGCTGATGGTTGAGACTTGGAATTGGAATTTCACGAGTTTGGGATCGAGGAGTTCGAGCAGCAGGTCGTAAGTGCGTTTGCCGTTGACCTTCGAGAGTTCGAAACCTTCGTTGTGCAGGCCTTGCTGAATGCCGCCTTTGGCGGCGTTTTCGCCCATCTTGTTATATTCGTCGGCGGCGCGTTTCACGTCGCTCGAGCGTGGGATTTTTTGGCCCATCGAGGCTTGGGACAATCATTTGTTTGAGGCCGAGATCTTGCGCCCAGGCAATTCTGCCTGGTTGATCTTTTCGAAGTTCGTCAATGCCGAAATGCGAACTAATGCAACTGACGCCCCAATCGTTCAGCATTTTGCGGAGTTCGGAGCCTTTGTATTTGGCGAGGCCGCCGAAGCCGGAGTCTTCGTAGCCGACGGGCGAGCAAAGCTCGATGTTTTGAAAACCGGCCGCGGCTAGTTGTTTGATGGTGCCGGGAAAATCTTTCGCGATGCCTTCTCTTACCGGCCAGGTTTGGCAGCCGATGGGCAGCCCCAGAGGATTGGCGCGGAGTTCGAACGCGCTTGCAGAAAGCAAACCAGATGCGGCGGCGGCCGTCGCGGCATTGTCTCAAGAATTCTCTTCTTGGCATTGCGGGCATCGGCATGGCTCCTTATTTTGTTCGTTAGCGTTGCTCATGCGCAAACGGACGGGGCAAGCCCCGCCCCTACACGTATCAAGTGCTGGCTTATTTTTCTTCGCCGAAGAGTTTGATGTCTTCGGGACCCTCTTGGAACGGGCCGACGTTACGCGGCCCTGCACTAGCTCGCGAATTTGAGCGACGATATCGGGATTGGCGAGCGTGGTGATGTCGCCCGTGTCCATGTGATTCGAAATGGCGGCCAGGACGCGGCGCATGATTTTGCCGGAGCGTGTTTTGGGCATGTCCGGGACGATGTGGACCCGCTTGGGCCGCGCGATTTTACCGATGATAGTTTCGATGGTCGAGATCACTTTGTCCTGCATCGCTTTCGATTGCAGTACGCCCGGTTTTAGAGAAATGTAGACCTCGGGCACGCGGCCTTTGATTTCGTCAACGACCGGAACGACGGCGGCTTCGGCGATTTCCGTGATGCTGAGGCACGCGGATTCGACTTCCTTCGTGCCGAGGCGGTGGCCGGCAACGTTGATAACGTCATCCACGCGACCGAGGATGCGGTAGTAGCCGTCGGCAGAAAGAACAGCACCGTCGGCGGCGTAGTACGGCCAGTCGCGCCAGTCTTTGCTCTTCGGGTCCTTGCAATATTTTTTGTAGTACTGATTGACGAAGCGCTCCGAGCTGCCCCAGATCGTTTGCATGATGCCCGGCCAGGGATTACGAATGCAGATGTTTCCAGCTTTGCCGGAGCCGGGTTTTACTTCTTCACCGTTCTCGTCCCAGATTACGGGATAAATCCCGAGGACTGGTGGGCCTGCGCTTCCCGGCTTCATAGGGTCGAGGGCGGGTTTCGTGCTGCAGAGAAAGCCGCCAGTTTCGGTTTGCCACCAGGTGTCGACGATCACCGCTTCGCCTTTGCCAACCATTTCGTAGTACCAGCGCCAGACTTCGGGCTCGATGGGCTCACCAACGGTGGTCATGTGTTTGAAGTGATAGTTGTATTTTCTCGGCTCGTCGCCGCCGGCTTTGCGAAGCATTCGAATCGCGGTGGGCGAAGTGTGGAAGATGTTCACGTCGAGGCGCTCCGCGATCCGCCACGGACGCGCGGCATCAGGGAATTGCGGAACGCCTTCATAGAGAACGCTGGTTGCCGCAAGCGCAAGCGGGCCGTAGACGATGTAGGAGTGGCCAGTGATCCAGCCGATGTCGGCCATACACCAGTAGACATCTTCAGGATGAATGTCCTGGTAATACTTCGAAGTGCCCGCGGCATAAGCAAGATAACCACCGGTGCGGTGCTGGCAACCTTTGGGCTTGCCGGTGGTGCCGCTGGTGTACATGAGGAAGAGCGGCGCTTCGGCGTCTTGGGAGACGGGCTCGACGATTTGTCCGCGGTAGTCTTTAAGGACCTCGTCGACAAAAAAATCGCGGCCCGAGATCATCGGAGATTCGGAACGGTAATGGCCCGCATAACGCCGCCAGAAGAGAACTTTGTCGATATGCTGGCCTTCTTTTTTTGCGGTTTCGACAGCGATGTCGGCGCTGGGCTTGTGATCCACCCACTTTCCATTGCGATAATATCCATCCGCGTAGATGAGAACGCGGCTGCCGGAATCTGCGGCGCGAAGTCCGCAGGCTTCGCCGCTAAAACCGCCAAAGACGACGGAATGAATGACGCCTAGGCGCGCGCAAGCCAGCATGGTGATGGGCAACTCGGGAATCATCGGCATGTGAATGGTGACGCGGTCGCCCGTTTTGAGCCCGGCAAAATCGCGGAGCATGGCGGCGACTTCATTCACGCGCTTGTAGAGTTCTTGATAGGTGATAACCGTGGCGGGTTCATCTTCGGGTTCGGGAACGAAAATCAATGCAGCTTTGTTCTTATGTTTCACGAGGTGGCGGTCGACGCAGTTGTAGCAGGCATTCAGTTTTCCGCCGACGAACCATTTCCAAAAAGGAGGATTGGAAGTGTCGAGAGTCTTGCTCCAGGGCTTGTCCCAATCGAGGAGTTTGGCGTAGTGGTCAAAACACTTGGGGAAGTTTTTTTCGCTAAATTTTTTTACGAAGGCAGGCTCGGCGAGATTGGCTTGGGCTTTAAATCTCTTAGAGGGGTAAAAGTACTCTTCTTCTTTCCAATGAACGGCGATTTGCGCCTCAGTGAGCTTGCTCTTTGACGCTTTCAGGATTAGTTTCTGGCGAGCTGTGGCCACGGCGAGAACTCCCCTTGGAAATTCGATTTCGGTTGTGACGCTACAACGAAGGACAGCCTGGTTCGGGCAAGCTCATTTAATCCATGGAATGAGGTTGCCCGCCAAAAATGATGCTCCCACGCGGGCGCGCGAGTCAATGCGCCGCACGGCAACGTGGATGCGCGGACCCGCTACTTCATGCCGCCGACTTCATCCCAGATCTTGCGCCCGTACGTTTCTTTCAGGAACAAGCTACCGACGACGAATGTAATGCTGGCCACGATCATGGGGTAATAGAGGCCGGCGTAAATGTTGTGCGTGCTTTCGCAAAGGTAAACGCCAATAAGCGGGACTAAGCCGCCGAAGACACCGTTCCCGATGTGATAAGGCAGAGATAAAGATGTGTAGCGTATTTTCGCAGGGAAGGCTTCCACCAGATATGCCGCGATCGGCCCATAAATCATGCACACATAAATGACCTGAATAAACACAAGGAAGACGAGCATGGGCACATTCGGGCTAGAGGCTTCCTTCGCGGGAACAGCTTTACCGGCGTCATCGATCGTCAGCGCGGTCAGTTTCGGCGCTCCGGTAACTCTGTCTCTGACGGAGCTGAGGGTCTGAACGTTGTTCCCCGCGGCGCGTTGCATGGCGTGATAAATGGGAAGGTACGTGACGACGGCGAGCAGGCAGGCAGCCATCATGAGCCACTTGCGGCCAATCTTGTCGGAAAGCGCGCCGAACACAGTGAAAAATGGCATTCCAAACAGAAGAGCGTAAGCGACGATTATGTTAGAAAGTTTTGGATTAATTTTAAGAATCGTTTGCAGGAAAACCAGGAGCACATAAAACTGGCCGGTGTACCAGATAACTCCCTGACCGGCCGTCGCTCCGAACAGCGAGATCAAAACGCGCTTCAAATTGTCCGGTTTTGTGAAGGCTTCTTTCAGGGGTTGGGCGGAAGTCATGCCTGCGGCCTTGATCTGCGTAAAGATCGGAGATTCCTTCATCTTCAAGCGGATATAGAGGGAAATCGTTACAAGAATGATCGAGGCGAGGAAGGGAATGCGCCAGCCCCATGCTTTGAAGTTGTCCGGTGTCATAGCTTGTTGCGTGCCGAGAATCACGAGCAAGGAAACGAAAAGGCCGAGCGTCGCCGTGATTTGGATGAAGCTGGTGTAATAGCCGCGCTTACCGTCGGGCACATGCTCCGCGACGTACACGGTTGCGCCGCCATACTCGCCGCCGAGTGCAAGGCCCTGCAGAACGCGTATGGTCAGAAGGATAATTGGAGCAAACAACCCGATGGTCGCGTAAGTGGGAAGGAACCCGATCAGCGCCGTCGCGCCGCCCATGATCGAGAGGGTGACGAGAAAGGCGTATTTTCTCCCTACGATGTCCCCGATGCGTCCGAAGAACAAGGCCCCGAAGGGCCGAACCATGAAACCGACCGCGAAGGTCGCCAGATAAGAGATGTAGGCGAAAGTATCGTTGCCGGGCGGGAAGAATTTCGGAGAAAGAACGACGGCCAAACTTCCAAAAATGTAAAAGTCATACCATTCGATCATGGTTCCGACTGCGGAGGCGAGAATGACCTTGGGGATGCTGTCCCTCGTCTCTCCGCCCGCTCCGACCACGTTTGCCTGACTGGCCATGCTTCCTCCTGTTAAACGGCGGCCTCTTGCAAAGTAAGCCGGGCGCACACGATCGCTCGTCCCAAGCGGCCGCAGAACACACTTTTACCTGAGTTGTGATTCCTTCCTCTTGAATCCCCCCTGTGACCCGCAAAGGGTGCGAGTCAGGCATTCAGTGGCGGAAGGCCGGTAAAACGCACCGTTCATATACGGCCCGGCGAGCGTTGTCAAGAAATGACTTATGGGGTAGCGGACCGCACAGCAGTTGTCCGCCTGGCTTGCGCGAAGAGAAGAAAGACGGAAGGGGCTGGTGCTGGAGTGGAGAGCGGGAATCGTGATAAAAGGTCTGCTTGAACTTACACAACGCTGTATTCCTCTTTTTCGCTGGAGCATTGGGTGGGGCCATAAACGCCGTCGCTGGCGGAGGCAGCTTTGTGGCGTTTCCGGCGCTGCTGTTTACGGGTGTTCCGCCGGTGCCGGCGAACGCTACCAATACGCTGGCGCTTTGGGTGGGAACGACGGCGAGCGGCGGGGCATACCGCATGAAGCTGGACATTCCGCGGCGCGTGATGATTCCGCTGATTGTTACCAGCGTGATTGGCGGACTGGCTGGCGCGATTCTTTTGATCAAGACGCCGGCGCAGACTTTCTTGAAAGTTTTGCCGTGGCTGCTGCTTGCTGCGACGCTGCTATTCGCGTTTGGCAAGCACCTGACGGGGCGGATATCGGCGGGAATTTCGCACGACTCAAACAATGCGGCGGTCGTCGGTGCGTCCGCGTTCGAATTGATTGTCGCGGTGTACGGCGGCTATTTCGGCGGCGGGATCGGCATCATGAATTTGGCGATGCTCGCAGCCATGGGCATGACCGACATTCACGCCATGAATAAACTGAAAGTGTTGCTGGGCGGCGTGATCAATGGCGTCGCGGTCGTGGCGTTTGTGATTTCGCGCGCGATCTTTTGGCCGCAGGCGCTAGTCATGACCGCGGGATCCGTATTGGGCGGGGTGGCCAGCGCGCATTACGCGCAAAAGCTGCCGCAATCGTGGATACGCGCGTTTGTGATTCTGGTGGGAGCGGCGATGACAGTTTACTTTTTTGTGCGCGGATATCGTTGACGGGACTCGGGCCGAAGATAGGGATAAATGAGGAGCGATCGATGAAAACGAATTATGCGGCGGTATTTGTTTCGGCTTTGGCGTACTGGATACTCGGTGCGTTGTGGTATGGATTCTTGTTTGCCAAGCCGTGGATGGCTCTCGAACAGATGACCGCGGAAAAAGCGGCCAGCATGAATCCGGTTTTGCCGTACATTATTACGTTTGTCTTGAACCTGCTGATTGCGTTTGTGCTGGCGCAGATTTGCATTTGGCGGAATGCGAGTACGGCCGCGAGAGGCGCGGCGCTTGGAATTTTGCTGTGGATCGGGTTCATAGGGCCGGTGACTTTTACGAATTACATGTACGAGATGCGGCCGATGCAGTTGTTTGCGATCAATGAGTTTTATTCGCTTGCCGGACTTTGCTTGATGGGATTGATTCTCGGCGCGTGGACGAAGAAGGCCGCGTAGATTTGGCGGCGGCGAAATTGTGAATCGATGGGACGTCGCAACCCCAAGAGGGCACGATGTATCGTGCCCCTACAACGGCCAAGACGTGCCGCGGATTTCGGGCGGAAGTGTGCCGCGGATGGAGGCGTCGAGGAGTTGGATCGTGTGGACTACTGGAATCGGATGGCCTTGGCGGGACAGGGAGGATTGGAGTTGGAGCAGGCAGCCGGGGTTGCCGGTGGCTACCACTTCGGCGTTGAGCGGAGCGATGAGTTGGGCTTTGCGGTCGCCGAGGGCGTTGGCGGCATCGGGCTGAACTAGATTGTAAATGCCTGCGGAGCCGCAGCAGATGGCGGCTTCCGGGATTTCGGCGAGTTCGAGGCCGGGAATATTTGCGAGCAGTTGGCGAGGTTGCGAGCGGACGCCTTGAGCGTGTTGCAGATGGCAGGAATCGTGGAAGGCTACGCGCATGCGCAGAGGATTTCTTGTGGCGCGTGGCGGTAGCTCGGCGAGAACTTCGGTGATGTCCTTGCATTTTGCGGCGAAGGTTTTGGCGCGATCGGCGTAGTTCGGATCGTCGCGAAGCAGATGGCCGTATTCCTTTACATTTGAGCCGCAGCCTGCGGCGTTGGTGACGATGGTTTCGACGTTTGCGCGCTCGAATGCGTCGATGGTTCTTCGGGCGAGCACCAAGGCGCTTTCTTCTTCTCCGGCGTGAACCATCAGGGCGCCGCAACAGGGCTGGTCCTTGGGCGCGACGACTTCGCACCCTTCTGCTGCCAGGACGCGCGCGGTGGCGGCGTTCACCTGTGGAAAGAACTCGCGCTGCACACAGCCTAGCAACAGACCGACGCGCTTGCGCTGAATGCCTTGTGCTGACGTGGTTTCAAGCACGCGTTCATATTGGGCAAGCGCCGGCATCAGCGCTTCCATGGATTGCAAGCGCTTTGGAAAAAGTTTCAGGAGCCCAGTGCCGCGAACTAGCGATTGCAGTCCGGATTTTTGGTAGGCGAGCAGCGGCCAGCGAAGGAAGCGGAGTCGATCCGGCCGCGTGAAAACGGCGAAGAGAAAACGGCGATGGAGTCTTTCTCCGAGCGTGCGCGGATGATGACGTTCGATTTGGGCGCGAGTGGCTTCAATTAACTTTCCGTAGTCGACTCCAGAGGGGCAGGCGGTCATGCAAGCCATGCAGCCGAGGCAGGAATCGAAGTGGCTGACCCATTGCGGATTGATTGTCGCGGCGCCTTCGCTGGCGAGCTTCATCAAGTAAATGCGGCCGCGCGGGGAATCCATTTCTTCATTCCACAGGACGTATGTCGGGCAAACAGGCAAGCAGAAACCGCAGTGGACGCAGGTTTCGATGATTTGTTTGGATGGCGGATGGTGGGCATCGAACGCGCTGGCCAATGGATTTGTGTCGGGAAGAGTGGTCATGAAAGATTGCGCTCGCTACCCCTCGTGAACATAACCGAATCTCCGGGCTGCTGGCAAACGCGGGCTAGTAAGCCAACTCCAATCTTCAGAACTTTGAAGTAATGCTTTTCTCCTGCACCAAATCATTTAGCCGATGGAAGAGGAGTCTGCCGGAGATCGTCGATATCTTTCAGGATAGTGGAGACGAGGGACTCCGTAACGGCTTGGCCTTTTTCCCGGGTGGCGAGGGTGGGATCGCCCCAGGCGCCCGTTGGCGAATAGGTACCTTTTCCTTTGGGATCGCGAGTGAGGCCGCCGGGTTGATTGGGATTGAGATCACGGACTGCTTTTTTCATGCGTACAGATTCAGGTGCGATGTAAAGCATCATCGATGTTTCGATTTCGTCGGCGTGAGTGCCGCCGGATTGGCGAAGCTTCTTCTCGACGGGATCGTCTTTGGTGAGGTCGGTGAAGCGGATGACGATGCCCTCGTTTGCGAGTTCGGTGGCAGCTTGAGTGAGAGGCCTGAGCGTGGAGATGCCAGTATTGAGGATGTAGAAGCGGCGCGGGCCGTAATGCACGAGGGAATGGATGATATCGGTGATCATGGCGCGGGCGGTGTCCACAGTGAGCGAAGTGGAGCCGGGATATTCGAGAAAGGCGGGATAGAAGTTGTAGTTGATAGTGGGAGCGACGACGGTGTTTTGCGGTGCGGCGTCAAGAACACGCTTCTTGAGATATTCGGCCATGAGGAAATCGTTGTTGAGCTGAAGATGGCGGCCGTGCTCTTTGGATTCGGCACCGAGAGCGATCACGATGACGGTGTCGGGCGTTAGGATTTTCTCGGCTTCGTCCCACGAGAGGGTTTCGAGAAGAACAGCAGAACCTGCGTGCGGCGTTTGCGGAGTGGCCAAATTGGTTGGCGATTGCGCAGAAGCTGGCTGAACAGCAGCGCCGACCACGAAGAGAACGAAGGTAATCCAGCATAGAGATCGGATTTTGATGACGTTCATGAAGTGGGTACTCCT
Organism: uncultured Acidobacteriota bacterium; assembly: GCA_963729455.1. GTDB lineage: Bacteria > Acidobacteriota > Terriglobia > Acidiferrales > UBA7541 > Acidiferrum. Next base: position 630,513 of record CAVSNX010000007.1, on the reverse strand, counting down.
CGGTCAGATGCCGCCGACGAATCGGCCAGGATTGAGGGTGTTTTTCGGATCGAACTGGTTTTTCACGGCGCGCATAAGAGGAAGCGCATCGCTCGACGAGCCCCAAGCATCAAGCGGCGGCATGGCGGCTGGGCGGTGGTGGATCACGAGCGCGCCGTCATTGCGTTCCAGGCCAGCACGGAAGTTGTGAAGGACGGACGCGATGGCTGCCGGTTCGCCTCGAAGCCGGATATGCCCAATTCCTGTCGCCTGAGCCACAACGTCGCAGCGGACGCGCGTCACGCCGATGCCGCATAACGTTCCTGCCGCGCTGGTGATCTCGGTAGGGAGCGTGGAAAACTTAGCGAGGGCGCAAGTGGACTCGTCGACTTTGGCAGCGGAATAGAGTTCTTGGCGTGCGTTCCAAACCGACGGATCGGCTTCTGTGATAAGCGCCGGGGCAGCGAGGGATTTAAGTTGGCCGGCTTGCGCCATGATGCCTGCTTCTGTGCCCTCGAAAAGAATATCGAGTTGAGGCTCTGCTACATCTTCGACGAATCGAACCTGCAGCGCGGAGTGAGCGAGTTTGGAATCCTGAATGGCAAGTAGGAGGCGCTGAGCTTCGGGTAGGAAGCCGCGAGCGAGACAAGAAAATGTTTTGGTGAATCGCGGAAGCGGATGGAGGCGGAAGACAGCGCGGGTGATGACCGCAAGAGTACCGAGGGCGCCGGTGACGAGTTTGGGGAGATCATAGCCCGCGACATTTTTTACGACTTTGCCGCCGCTGGAGGCGAGAGTGCCATCGGGTAGAGCGAGCGTGACGCCGATGATGAGGTCGCGGAGCGCGCCGAAGCGCAGGCGCAGTGAGCCGCTGTCATTCGTCGAGAGCACACCGCCGATAGTGGCTTGCTCGGGCCACAAAGGATCGAGGGCGAGGCGCTGCCCGTGCTGCGCGAGCGCGAATTGCAATTTCTGGATGGTGCAGCCTGCCTCGACGCTGACGGTGAGGTCGGCCCATGGGTGCTCGATAATTTTGTCGAGACGCGCGGTGGAAAGAACGAGGTCGGCGCGAGTTGGAGGATTGCCCCAGTTGAGTTTGGTGCCGCCGCCACGAGGAATAGCTGCAAGGTTCGAGTCGTTTGCGAGGCGCAGAGCGGCGGCAAGTTGTTGTTCGTTGGCCGGTTCGAGAACAAGCCGCGGCTGAACCCCACAGACTGCGTCAGCCGCGGTTGCCGCGCGGATGGAATCGGGACCCAGAAGCGCGCGGAATTCGTTTTCGATGTCTAGCGTAGTCGCCGGCATTTGAGAGACTCAGTACATTACAACGGTAGCGCGGCGTCAAGGCGTGCTCCAGAAGCAAGCGTGGCGAAACAGTGCAAATGCGAGTGCTACAGCTTCCAGCGAGGGTGAGACAGGGCAATTCACTTTACAATTCAAAGTACTTTCTGTAGGATAGCGCCCATGTCTCAGCCCAGCGCTACCTCCGACTTGCCAAGCGCGGACAGAAAGTCGTCCTCCTTTGCCAGACGTTTCTTAAAGCGCCTCATTAAGATCTTGGCCGCGCTTGTCCTGCTCATCGTCGTTGGACTCGTTGCGCTATTCGGATTGCTTTGGCGGGAGCACAAAACAGAAACTACTTTGCCGGCGCCAACGGGGCACTTTTCCGTTGGGAGAACGACGTACACATGGCTCAACAACGCTGAGGCGGACGAATTGGCGCCCACTCCCGGAGCGAAGCGGGAAGTAGTGGCTTGGATGTGGTATCCGTCTGCGGCCGCCACATCCGCGGCACCAGCGGAGTATCTTCCTGCGCCGTGGCGGACGGCCCTCGCGCAGGATTCAGGCGCTCTGATGAGTGAATACCTAACGCGAGATTTGGCGCTGGTGCGGACCCATAGCACAGTTGATCCGGACGTCTCGCCGGAGCATCGCTCTTATCCCGTCGTGATTATGCGAGCGGGTGGCGGCGCCCTGACCACGGACTTCACGACGCTTGCTGAAGATTTGGCAAGTCACGGGTACTTCGTAGTGGGCTTCGACGCGCCCTACAGAACGTTCGTGGTGGTCCTTCCGGATGGCCGCGTCATCAGCAGACCTCCAACGAACGATCCGGAGAATCTGTCTTCCGACGAGGCGAATCGCCTGATCAACAGACTTCTGCCAATGTGGACCAGTGACACGAAGTTTGTGGTGAGCCAGTTAGAGCGCCTGAACGCCGCTGATCCATCCGGGAAGTTTACGGGCCGACTGGAAATGCAGAGGCTCGGGATGTTTGGGCATTCCTTCGGCGGCGCACAGACCTTGCAATTCTGTCATGACGATCCGCGATGCAAGGCAGGGATCGACATTGATGGTGCGCCGTACGGGAGCGTCGTTCAGGAGGGCCTCAAACAGCCTGTCCTGTTTCTTCTCAGCGATCACAGCCGTGATACGGCCGATCCGGCAAGCGAGCAGATCCTTGCGAACTTCCAATCCATTCACGACCGCCTTCCGGGCGGACGGCGATACGTAAGGATCCGCGGAGCCAATCACTTTAGTTTCAGCGACCAGATGCTGGTGAAGAGTCAATACGTGATCGGTCTGATGCGCCTACTGGGTGTCAGCCGCCTGGAGGGGCGCCGCGGGCTCGCCATTACTAGCGAGAATGTGCACGCGTTCTTCGACGTCTATCTGAAGGACGCGCCGGCAGACTTGCTTAACAAGCCCTCACAGCTGTATCCCGAAGTTCAAGTTGGCGCTCCGTAGTTTGAGTGCGCGCCGCCCCGGCGGCCGGATTATTGCTTTTGCGGCGTGCCTGCAGCGGGCTTGCGCTTGTCGACGACCGCCGGGGTGTCCAGTTGTGAAGCCAACAAAGGAGTGCGCTTGGCGCCGGATTGCATAGACGCGGACGAATTGATCCGGTGCATGCGCGCTTGCGAGGCAAGCAGGTTTTGCTTGACCATCCGCGCGACTACTTTGGCTGGGGCTCCTTCGTAAACATCTTGCACGCCCGTGTCCGTGAAATGGTCAGGACTCACTTCCTGCGCTTTGCAGGACGGCGTGGAGACAAGCAGCATCGCGGCGAGGCCCACGGAACCGAACAGGATCGTTCTGGGCAGCAGGTGCTTGTAAGTATTCATGTCAGTGGTCCTTTCGTTCTTCGATTTCGAGCGGCTGCCGCGAGTACGGCTCCGTCGTGAGCCATTTGTCGCACAACCGGGTTTGGCTGCCAATGCACGGAGTCTGGACTGCAGGTGGAGAAAAGGTGAACGCGTAACGCGCGCATTCCAGAGAAGATTTTGGCGCAGGGAGGCGCTGACGTGGATGCTCTAGAGCATTCGGTTGGCTATGATGCTACGGCTTTCAAATCGCCGCTGGGGCGACCGCCTGCTTATTGCTTTTTTGGCGTGGTTGGAACGGACTTGCGCTTGTCCGCGACCGCATTGGGGCCAGGTTGCGTAGCGGACACCGGGGTGCGCTTAGCGACTGGCTGCAAGCTCGGGGACGAATTGGTTTGCGTTGAGCGCGGTTGCATGGCTGCCGGCTTTTGTTTGGCTTTGGGCGCGGCTGATTTGCCCTGAGCGCCATCGTAGACATCTTGGACGCCGGTATCTGTGAAATGGTCTGGGCTGACTTCCTGCGCTTTGCAGGCGGGCGAGAAGAGCACGGCGGCTCCGAGGCCGGCCAGAATCATAGGTATCTTTAACATTCCAAAAGACTTCATTGGGTCCTCCGAATCAGTCTTAGCCAGGGCCCGGGAAACGCTCAAGTGTCGCGGTTATCGACGAACTGGCGTTTCTCTGTCCCAGTCATTTTCCCGAGCGGCTAAGTAGCTTGATATAGAGCGGAGGTACTACTGTGTGTCGTGCTTGCCAATAATCCTGGGGACGGGGGCGATCGGAGGCCTCAGAATCCCAGGATTCCTAGTTGACCATAACTCCTTCCCCCTCCCTGGTTTTCTGTAAGTATTGATTCTAAAGAATTTAGATTCTCATTAAGTCATTTAGAATCAATACTTGCGGGTGAGGCCGCAAGTGCTGCATACACGGGACTTAGACCAAATGGAAGCTCCAGAAAGCAAAACGCCAGCAAGGGCGCGGCGGTCTGAGACTAAATGAATTATTATCTTATTAGTACTACATTTTAGGAGTACAGAGTTGTTAAGAGGAAAAGAACGTCGGATTTAACCTGGTTCGGCTAGCGCCTGCTACAGGTCTCGCGTGCTGGGTGAGGCCATGTGGCTTACTCCTATCGGCGCAAAAGAATGTCACCAGATTGAGACTATCCGATTGGATATGGACAAGGAACGAGTGTGAGAGGGCTGCGCGAATGACCGATATACTGCAAGCAATCAGGCCATGGGGCCGCAATAGTGAGGAGATTCCGGATGGCCACCTACCAAGAATTGCTAGGCAATTTGATTGACAGCCAAGATCCGCCGGTTCCGCAGCGAACCACCTCGCTGGCGAAGCCAGTGGGGCCGGTGCGGACGAAACACATCGCGACGTATTGTGCAATCGCGGCGCTGTTTGGGCTGATTGCGGCGGCGTTTTTCTATTACAGCCACTGGATTCTCGGCGGAGTATTTGGCTTGTTGACGGTTTTGATGTTGTACGCAGCGTTTTCGTCAAGATATTGGGTGGCGGCGTGTCCTTATTGCGCGGCCGTGTTCGAGCCCATCACGGGACTGAACCCGGAAGAAGAAGGAAAAGTGGTGCAGTGCAAGAGCTGCTTTGAGTACTCGGAGTATTCCGGGGGGCGCGTGCGAGCGCATGATCCGAAGGCGGTGAGCGAAGTGCCGAAGTTTGTGTCGCCCGTGTTTGACAGCGGGGTTTGGCCGAAAGGTTGCGTGGCTTGCGGAGAGCCACCTACGCGGCTAGATGAAGTAAAAACGCACAGCGTGAGCTACGGAAATCTGGCGTTTGGGCGCCTTTGGGTGACGAGCGGAAAAGCAAAAGGGATTCCGTATTGCGAAAAGCACCGCGACGCCGTGGCATTGAAAATTGACCAGCAAAAACGCGTGACGCTTGAATGGTGCTCGCTGCCAATGATGCGGCGGTACATGGCTGTGAACCGAAAATTGGGGCGGCAACCAGCGGGCAGAAAGTGGATTTAGCACGTGGCTGACCAGTTCGCATCGTTCGAAACGGGGTTCGAACGCCCATCGTTGGACAATCCGCTGTTGTTTAGCCGGTACGCGGACGAAATCGCGATGCGGCTGGGACACGAATATCCGGCGCACGCGGGTTACCGGATTCGGGTGGAGAAAAGAGAGAAAGATCCGCGCAAGCGCGAGTGGCGAGTGGACGTGCAGCGAGGCTGGTCCAGCGGAGCGCGAGTGAGGATCAAGCCGCTGGCCGAGAAGCCGCACCGGGCAAAAGTAAAGGTGGGGTGGCACTCAAGGCTGCTGGAGGTTATGGAAACGGGGTTCGCATACATCTCGATCGTGCCGTTAATTCTGTTGTTTGTCGTTTTGACTCTGGCAACGCGACTTGGATTTGCGTTGATTCTGACCGCTGTGATTGCGGTGGTGTGGGGAATCGCAGGGTCGATTGTTATGTCTATAGTGGCGCGGTTGTTCGCCGCGATTTTCGGCAATGAATTTACGAGTGAGAGACGCACCGCGCTGGCGACCAAAATTGAGCAGTTTCCGCTTCCGCAGACAGTGCCTGCGAGCACGACATAAAGCGACGCAGCCTACCGCTGCTAATCCTGTTCACCGAGAGTCTGGACGTAAGTTTTGCCGTAGGGATAGAAGAGCTCCTTGCGGCCTTGCTGCCACGCTGCCTTGAGTTCGGGTGTGGTGATGTCCCAGTCGGGCCGGCATTTTTTGGTAACGGCACGCAGGTCCTGGCGGAGATCTTCCATAGTGGGGCGGCCCCAGAACCAATAGCCGTTATAGACCTTATAAATGACAAGACCGGGCTCGAGCACAATCACGTGGGGGATCATGGGATTGTGGAGAGGATCGGTGTATTCGGCGATGTCGAGATCTTTTTGGACCGTTCGACCGGCGTCGGAGAGGAAAGGCCAGTGGGCGCCTACGCCGGTGCGATATTCATTCGTCTCGGTAATATTGTCGGTGCTGATGGTGACAAGCCGGCAATAGGCAACCTCGAGTTCATGATGTAGTTGAACAAGCAGTTCAGCTTGACGGCGGTCCTTGGGGCAGAAACCCCCGCGGCTGAGGACGAGAACCATGGGATGTGGTCCTTGCAGTTCGGAGAGCTTCCGGCGTTTCGCGGTGTGGTCGGGAAACTCATAGTCGGGGAAGATAGCCCCTGGAACGATGTCAGATCGCATGTGAACTCCTCGACAGTTGGATGCGCGCCGCCCGGTTGCGTCTCAACGATAAGTAGGTTGGAATTCAGCTTCGCTTGATGATGAACACAGTCTTATCGTCAATACGGTCTTGTTCGCCAATCTGGCGGAGACGATCGTCTTTTTTCAGCGCATATTCCAGCAAAGCGTTGCAGATTTCCTTTGCCGATTGGCGATAGCGCTCACGCATCACCCCTTCAAGTTGCTGACGTTCTTCCTTGTCGCTGCCGTCGTAGACGCCATCGGTATAGAGCACGAAAATGTCCCCTGGACTCAGCAGCGTGAGCTCCGCCACATTGGAGGAGTTCGCGTTGACCTCGCTGGAGTCCAGTGAGAAATACCTGTTCCGATCCGGATGATCTTCCGGGATGTGCAAGCCGAGCGGCAGAAATTGCACCATTCGGCTTTTATCAATCTCCATGAACTTCCGATATTCCGCGGAGAAGATGAGTGGAGGTGGATGTCCGAAGTTCACGAATCTAAAATTGCCAAAAGGGTGTAATTCGCCGTAAAGCATGGTCGCTATCTCGTGGGCGCTCTCTCGCTCGCTTCTTCCGAGAGCATTCCGCGCGGTGACTGATTGGGCCAGCCTCAGGTTGATTCTCTCGAATAACTCCCGTGTCGTTTTCCCTCGATGATCGAGTTCGGAGAGCATGAGGGCATGAAACGTGTCGTGGACCGTCGATGCGATTTTCGCTGCAATGATTCCGTGTCCCTGAGCGTCCACCAACAGAACTCCCGCCGTGCTATACAACTCGCGCAGGTCTTCGGCGACGCGCACCTGTTCCGAGCTTCGTGCCTCTCTGTACGCGGATTCCATTTCGGGCTTGTAGCCGGGCCTTGATTTCAACCATTTGACATGATCGTCCACCGAATTCCGGGGCATCGCGCCTGCCGGAAGCGGCTCTAAATACTGTTTCGATCGCTTGAGGGCCCGCTGAACGCGTGCGTCGATGTCGTAACGCTGCTGGAAATTTATGTATTCAAATAGGTCGCCGCCGACCGTTTCCGCGGGAATGGAATTGCCGTACATCTCGATTCCTTCCACATGCGGAATCGTGCCTTCCACCGGCATCAGCCGCTTGCGCAGATATTCATCAATCGTTGGAGCGATGTAGATGTTTGTCATTCGAGGCTTCCAGGCCGAAACGATTCACTCGTTTGATGTCTGGCTACGAAGTAAGGTTAGCGTCCGCTACCGGATTACGCCTCCACCAGCTGCTGGCCGCCGTCGATGTCGTACGTTGCTCCGGTGACCGCTGTGTTGGTCATGAGGTGGACGGCGAGCGCGGCGATGTCGGCCGGGCCAACCACGCGCCCGATGGGCAGCGTCCTGCGGAGCTGCTCGCGACGAGCGTCCAGCTGATCGCCGAGCAGCGAAGCCGACAGTGGCGTGTCGACGAAGCCGGGCGCGATGAGGTTGACGCGGACTGGTGCGAGCTCAAGCGCGAGCGCCTTGGTGAGCGCTGGCATTGCGGCGGTGAACGCCGCGATGATTGCGCCCGCGGCCGGCCGACGACCGCCCGTTCCGCCGATGAACAGGAGCGTTCCGCCCGGGCGCACCTTGCCGACGACGCGGCGAGCGATGTGGAGCCGCAGCCAGAAGTGCTTGTCGACGTTGCGGCGCGCTTGCGCGAAGTCAATGTCGGCCAGGCGCGCGTAGTACGGGCTGCCCGCGGCGACCATGAGGTGGTCGATGGGCGTCGGCAGCTCGTTGAAGAAACGATCGAGGCGCTCGAAGTCGGTGGCGTCGAAGGCCGCACTGCAGAGCGCGCCGAGCTCGTGTGCGGCGTGAGCCAGGCGCTCCGGGTTGCGGCCGGAAAGAATGACATTGGCGCCCTCGGACCGTGCTCGCTTGGCTGTCTCTAGCCCGATCCCCGAGCTGCCGCCAATCACGACGACCGTCTGCCCGGCGAGCTCCGGCGCGCCGCTCACGATGTCACCTTAGAGACGGGCCGAGCGCAACCGCCGAAGGGAGTCGCCGGCGCGTCGTAGTCGCTCAATTCGGCAGCTCCGTCCCAGCCTGCTCGGCCACCATATATTTGGCGTACCAGTCGGGCCAGTTCGGATCTGCCTTGCCGATACGCTTTTCATGTTCGCCGTGGGCAGCGGCCGCACGCCGAAGCGCACTCGACAGATCGTTCGCCGATGCGAAGGTCGTCGTTGCGGGGTCGATGCGACCGGGCAGCCGCGTCGTGATTTCCTGGAACAGCCAGCCGTTGCCGTCCGGATCGCAGAACGAAGCGAACGAGCGGTAGCTGCTGTGCTCGGGATTCGGACCGCTGACGCGTTTCCGCCCAAACAGGTAAGGCTCGTCCGTGCCAGCGTACTCGCCGCTGGCGTCGTGGAACACTTCGCTGATCTCGACGCCACGATCGAGCAGCTCTTTGCGGGCGACCTGGATGTCGGAGACGATCAGGTACAGGCCCTGGGCGGAGCCGGGCGCCGCGGGGGTGACGTTCTTGCCGAAGATGATCGAGCACCCCGAGCCCGGCGGCGTGAACTGGATGACGCGGAAGTCTTTACCGCTGTCGAAGTCGGCGTCGAGCCGCCACCCGAGCTTACCGTAGAACTCCTTCGCGCGGTCGACATCCGAGACGGGGATGACAACGATCTCGATCTTCATGTCAACTCTCGCGACGCCCGCGTCGCTGGCCGGGTCATTACTGCTTATTCCATACTTCGGACTTGCCATGTTCTTTCCTCCTGTTCGTTCACTTAAATCGAGAGATAGATTTGTTGAATACGAGCCTCAACCAACAGAATCAGATGTCCCTTTAAGACGTGCCGGACGATACTTCGTGCGAATTGCGCTGTGGGCCTAAGTTCACATCGTCAGGACGACGCGGAACTGTGCGTTGCCACTGATCATGCGCGCGTAAGCTTCGGCGGCTTTTTCGAGCGGATAGGTTTCAATCATGGGACGGACTCCGGTTAGTTGGGCGAAGCGCAGCGTGTCTTCGGCGTCGGCTGGTGTTCCGGAGGCCCAGCCCTGTAACGCTCGACTTCCAGTGATCAGCTGAACTGGTGTGACATTGATGGGCTCCATTGACGCACCGACGACCATGAGCTTGCCGTTCGGGCCTAGACCGTCAATCACCTCGGACATCGCCTTCGAGCTTGGAGCTGTCGCTAGAATCACTTGTGCGCCGCCTAGTTTTTGCAATGCTTCGGCTGCGTTCGTCGTTTTATTGTCGATGTACAGGGTCGCTCCGAGTTTCTTTGCGAGCGCCGCGCTTTCCGTCCCACGACCGATGGCCGCGACCTTGTAACCAAACTTGTTCGCGAATTGAATTCCGAGGTGACCCAGGCCGCCGATACCCAGCACCGCAACGAGGTCGCCGGGGAGTGCACCGCTGTGGCGAAGCGCGTTATAGGTGGTGATGCCGGCGCAGAGTAGCGGCGCTGCTTCGACGTCACTTAGACCTTCCGGTATTGCCGTCAGCGCCTCGACGGGAGCCAGCATGTATTGCTGGTATCCGCCGTCATAGCTGATGCCCGCAATTTTCAGATTCCGGCAATTGCCAAAATCGCCGCGCCGGCACTGGAGACACGTGCCGTCGTGGCCGCCGTGCCAGCCAACGCCCGCGCGCTGTCCCTTCTTCCACTCGGACACACCGGCACCCAGTTCATCGATGATGCCCGCGACCTCGTGTCCCGGAACGCGCGGGTATTGGATGCCCGGCCACGCGCCTTCTTTGGTGAACAGGTCGCTATGACAGACACCACAGGCCTGTACCTTGATGCGCACCTCCCCCGCACCCGGCTTAGGAATCTCGCGCTCGACAATCTGGAAATCGGCTCCCGGCTTGGGAATCTGCGCCGCCTTCATTGGTGCTACTCCGACTCTAGTCGTTGCCATAAGTCCTCCCTTGAAGTTTCCGTTGTTGGTTGAAAAGCACTTCCTGCAAGTACCTGTTTATCTGAGGCGATATTCCGTGAAAATGTAGTCTTTCTTCTTTACAGTCGTATGGCAGGGGTAACAGACACTCTTTCCAAATGAGCTGTCGCTCCTGAAAGGCTTGAACGTTCCAGACGCTGGGTCGTATAGAAATTGAGCATATCCCGTCCTAGTTTGGTGATCTTTTGTTTCGGCATCACAGAAGTCTCCGAAGAACGACGGCTAGTTTTTTTGAGAGGGCTGTAGGAGTGGCGGCGTGAGATCCGGATAATCCCGCAAATACTGCTCCATGGGCTCGTTGCGCATCACGACCCGGAATCCCCGGCGCGTGTTCACGTCGATGGTTTTCTGCACATCCAATTCCTCGAAGCCGATTACCTGCTCGAGAGATTTCGTGCCACTTTCATCGAGCATGGTGAAATGTATCTGGTTGTTGACGAACCAGTAGTCGTTCACGCTGTACGCCGTGCCATCCTTCAGAAAGAGCTGAACTAGCGGGTGCCCGTCCTGGCTGTAAACGTAAACAGTCGTGTTGTACGTCAGGGGCGGGGCGAGATAGTGTTCAAAAGCGTAGCCAGAAAGGAACAAATCGTTGCAGCCGTAATTCCAACCCCAGAGCGGACCGCAGTACAGCCACCAGGAAGTATCGAAGCGCTCCCAATACCTGAAAAACGGCGCATGCACGAAGAAGGGGCGGCGAAAAATGAGAAAGGGGCGCTCCGGAAGGCCGACCGGAGGGTGCAAAAAGATTCCGCGTGAAGCCGGCGCAGGAGGAACAGCGATATGCGGTACGCCTGCGTGCGGAGCGGCTGGATGGCCCCCAGTTCGGAAGTGTCCGCCCCCGGCAGGGTGGCCGACGTGTTGGGCTGACGCAATCGGAGTTTGAAGCCAAGCACAGGCCAGCACGCAGGCAGCAATCGTCGAGATTTTCCTAAGCGTTGAAAAACGTAGGACAACGAGCGGCATATAGGTACCCTCCTTGCAGCGTTGATGCAGAGCTGCGAGGATCGCGCGAGTGCGCTATGGGCAAGTCTAATACTTTGAGGCGTGAATTGCATCACGGAGTCGCGACACAAAGCTGAAGCGACGGAATAGCTTTTGCTGTACTCTCCGTTCGTGCTCCAGTATTCTTAGACGTAGCGAGATAGAACACGAGGAATTGCGTTGGAACGAAGCTTTACGCAGTAGGAGCGGCCTGACAGTGCACCACCTCACCATCTCGGTTCCCGATGAGCTTTTGGAAGCGCTCTCCGCAAAGGGGAAGGATTTTTCGCGCGCGGCCCTGGAATCCTTGCTGACCGATGTGTATCGCCAGCAAAAAATCTCCCACTCACAGCTTGGCCGTCTGCTAGGCCTTGAGACGTCGATGGAAGTTGACGCATTCCTCAAGGACCGCGGCATAGAACTCGAATACACTGCGGAAGACTTCGAACGCGACCGCGAAACGTTGAACCGCCTGGGCGTGTAGATGCCGGCGGTCGTCTGCGATACAGGACCGCTGAACTACTTGATTTTGATTGAAGCTGCGGACCTGCTTCCTCGTCTTTTTTCGCCCGTCTTGATTCCCGCGGCGGTGAAGAATGAACTTCTGCATCCAAAAGCGCCCGTGGCCGTGCGTGATTGGGTTGCTCATTCTCCTTCGTGGCTATCCGTGGTTCCGTCGGGTTCCTATTTCGTCCCGCAAATTCCCAAGCTAGATGCAGGTGAGTGCGAAGTAATAGCGCTGGGCCTTAATCGTCCTGGCGCGCTCTTGCTGATGGACGACCGCAGCGGGACGTCCGAGGCGGTTAAACGCGGGCTTAACGTCGTTGGGACTCTCGCGTTACTCGACCGGGCCGCGTCCCGAGGATGGATCAAGTTACCCGAAGCGTTTCGCCGGCTTCAGGCAACGTCCTTCCGGGCGCCCCTTCGGCTAATGGCGCGCATGCTGGAAGCGGACGCCCTTCGCAAAAGCTAGGGCGGGAAGGATCATAAACCGTACCGCGGGGTTGGCACCATCCTGATGGCGCTATTCGATGTAAGCGTTTGGCGCACGCTATTCCGCAGCAGTTTCAGTGCTTCTCGATCAGGCGCGTGAAAAAGACGCTTTAATAGATTCAATCCAGGATCGTAGTTGATTGAGATGACCCATTGAGCGGGTCCTTCTTGCGGCCCATCGCCAACGTAGGAAAGGGCTATCCAAAACGGGTCTTTGCCATGCCGCGCCCAAAAACCCCAGCCGTAGTCCTCCTGGATATTCTCTGAAAAGCTGAAGCCAGAATTTGCAAGCGGGGCGAGATACTCTTTCAACCACGTAGCAAAATCCTCTCCAAAACAACAGGGGTTAATGAAGTGCGGCTTCACTTCGCGGTGTTCAAACAAGTCAGTTTCGATTGTTACGCGTTCATCCATGGCGGAGTTAGAAGCGGTCGGCGGCGCCGGAGAGTTCGGCGGGGTGAGGCACGTACTCGCCGGGTTTTTCGCCGCAGAGGCGCGGGGTGGGAAAAACCTTTGTGGGATTGCTTAGTTGCAGCGGGTCGAAGGCGCAGCGGACGCGTTGCATGGTGGCCAGGTCGGGTTCGGCGAACATTTTGGACATGGCGTATTTTTTGTCCTGGCCGACGCCGTGTTCGCCGGTGATGGAGCCGCCGGCGGCGATGCAGAGATCGAGGATTTTGGCGGAGAGGGCTTCGGCGGCGATTTGTTGGCCGGGGATGCGTGCGTCGTAGAGGACGAGCGGGTGCAGATTGCCGTCGCCGGCGTGGAAGACGTTGGCGACGCGGATGCCCGCTTCGGCGCTTAGGCGGGAAATTTCGCTCATGACTTGCGGGAGGGCGGTGCGAGGGATGACGCCATCTTGCACGATGTAGTTGGGGGAGATGCGGCCCATGGCGGCGAAGGCGGCTTTGCGACCTTTCCAGACAAGGGCGCGCTCGGCGTCGGATTGGGCTACGCGAATTTCGGAGGCGGCATGGGCGCGGCAGATTTCGTTGACGTGGGCCATGAGGGATTCGACTTCGGCGATGGGGCCGTCGAGTTCGACGAGGAGAAGCGCGCCGCACATTGGATAGTTGGCGTGGACGGCAGCTTCGGCGGCTTGGATAGCGAGCGTGTCCATCATCTCTATAGCGGCGGGGAGCATGCCTGCGGCGATGATGCTGCTGACGGCGGCACCGGCTTCGTTTGTGTCCGGGAAGGCGGCGAGAAGGGTTTGCACGCATTCAGGGCGTTTGACGATGCGGAGAATCATTTTTGTGGCGATGCCAAGAGTGCCTTCGGAGCCGACGAAAACGCCGAGGAGATCGTAGCCGGGCGTGTCGAGAGTTTTTCCGCCGAGGTGGACGAGGGTGGCGTCGGGGAGGACGACTTCGAGGCCGAGGACGTGCGTGGTGGTGAAGCCGTATTTGAGACAGTGGGCGCCGCCGGAGTTTTCGGCGACGTTGCCGCCGATGCTGCAGATGGATTGCGACGAGGGATCGGGGGCGTAGAAATAGTTTTGTGGCGCGACGCGGGCGGTGACGTCGAGATTGATGACGCCGGGCTCGACGACGACGCGGGCGTTGAGGAGATCGACTTCGAGGATGCGGTTCATGCGCGCGAGGCTGATGACGATTCCGTTTTCTACGGGAAGCGCGCCGCCGCTCAGGCCAGTGCCGGAGCCGCGGGCTACAAACGGGATGCGTTCGCGATGGCAGAGGCGGAGGATGGCTTGGACTTCGGCGGTGGAGGAGGGGAGAAGGACGGCTTGGGGCATGGCGCGGAAATTGGTTAGGGCGTCGGAGTCGTAGGTGTGGAGTTCTTCGGGGGAAGTGATGACGGCGCGGGGGCCGGTGATGGCGCGGAGTTCGGAGAGGAGGGAGGCGTTCATGTTGGGTCTACGAGAGGATACTACGGTGGCGAAAGGAGGGGGAGTTAGCCTGCCGCTATCAGGGCAATCACCGGGAGACAAGGAGTTTTCTCGACACGAATCTCTTGATAAAGGTTTAGCGGTTTTAGTCGTCCAAAACAAATGTCAGCAATGATTTGTTGATCTTGATTCTACGGTTGTGGTATTCGATGAAACCTAGTTTTCTAAATTTGTTCATGAAGAAATTCACGCGAGAGCGAGTAGTGCCGATTATTTCCGACAAAGTCTCCTGGGAAACAGTTGGCAGTTCGTCGACAAGCTGGTGCTGCACGTTTCCATAACGGCCGAGCGCGAGTAGCGCGCGGGCGAGCCGCTTCTCGGACGAATTGAAGAGTTGATCGATCAAAGCTTCCTCAACTCGATTTTTATGACTGAGTATGAATTCGACAAAAGAGTCTGATAATTTGTCTTGTGTACGGAGCATACCCTGCAATTCGTTTTTGTCGATGGCAAGAACGGAAGTCGGCGTAATGGCAGTAGCCGTGCCCATGCGGACAGACTGACCCGCCATGCAGCCCTCGCCAAAAAAATCGCTCGGACCAAGCATCGCGACCACGGCCACCTTACCCGTCGCGCTAACCACGGAGAATTTTACGTTGCCCTTTTGGATGTACATGACGCTCTTGGCCGCGTCACCTTGACTGTAAATCTGCTCGTCTTTCTGAAATTCAGCAACCCTTCTTGCCATTCCGGAAGTATCGAGGAAGGTCTGCGGCTCGTGCGATTCCGTCTTGGAGTTCTTCATTTTCATAAGGGCACCGGAAGCGGCCCAACTGGAAGTAAATTCAGTTAGTGCCCTTTCTCGGTGTTTCGACTGGCAGGAAGCAGAGGATCTGCTGCTTTAATTGCGCGTCTACTTCGTCCGCGATGGTCACAACGTCTGGAAGCAACTTGCTGAATTTCACACGATGCTCATTCTTGTGCAGCGTCGAAAAAATGCTGACCTGCAGAATTCGGGATTCATCCACGACCATGGCGGCGGTGTACCCTTGCTGTCTTCGGAGCTCTCCGTGATGACTCGCAGCGACCGAAACCGGAGCTTTTGTACCTTTGTCAAGGCGCAGCCTGTCGATCACGTCATGGAGGAGCTTCGGAAGATGGCCAGTGCGTTCCTGAAAGTTCAGCCGGATTCGGGCGAGCTCCGGCTCTTTCTCGACAAGCCCGATCCACTCATGAATCGTAGGGTCGAGTTGCTGTTCGAGAATGTCGGCCACGGACTCTGTTCCCGTAGACACAGCATGAGACTCGTTGCCGCCCACCGGTGAAACTGAAGTTTTCGTCAAGGTAACCTCGTCTTAATCCGCACTTAGTATCCCAGCCTGGCAGCCGCAGGTCTGTTCTATAAGGCATACGTTCCAAATGGGACAAGCGAGCTTCGGGAAGAGCGATTACGCAAAGAACGTCATAAACATTCGACTAGGCGGGATGAAAATCACTGGTTAGTTGATGGAAGTGGCAAAGAATGGCTTGGACTTCGGCGGTGGAGGAGGGGAGAAGAACGGCTTGGGGCATGGCGCGGAAATTGGTTAGGGCGTCGGAGTCGTACGTGTGGAGTTCTTCGGGGGACGTGATGATGGCGCGGGTGCCGGTGATGGCGCGGAGTTCGGAGAGGAGAGAAGGGTTCATGGGTGGACGCTCAGGGAAGGATAGTATGGGCATGAGACGAGGTAAAGGAAGTAGAGGAGGTAAAGGAAGTAGAGGAGGTAAAGGAAGTAGAGGAGGTAAAGGAAGTAGAGGAGGTAAAGGGAAAAGAGTGGCCCCTCCCCCCGGGGTTTTTTTGGAAGTGTTCATTCTAAAGGACTTTAAGTGCTGTGTTTTGGAAGTGTTCATTCTAAAAGGGTTGTGGGGGTGTTTTGCATAAGTGCGGATTCTAAACGGGTTACGGGCTCGTTTTGGGGAAGTGCGGATTGTAAAGGAGATAGGAGAGAGGAGGTTGACAGTCGACATTTCAAAGTCGAAAGGCAAAGAAAGAGAACTAAACACAGAGACGTCCCCACCCCGGGTGTTTTTTGTAAGAGTGGCAAGCAAAGGACTTATGCTTGACGCGGCGTCAAGGGCGTCAACAAAAGATGCAAGGTTACGCGTTGAAGGATTGGAGTTGAACGGGGAAAGATCCGGAGAGCTAAACGCAGGGACACATGCCGCACCCGGAGAGACTGAAAATAGCAGCTGACAGCTCACAGCTGACAGCTTACAGCCAGAGCGCCACCTTCGTTGAATGGCCGGGCGACAGGGGGCTAATTTCAGGGCAGAGTTACAGAGGCCGGAAGCGGGGACGGATTTAGAGATAGAGGCGTGGTTGGCGGCGAGCATGGGGAATGGTAGCACGGATTTGGATTACTGTCAAGGTAATGGTACTATTATTTATCATTCGAACGTGAGACGGGGAAGTGGAGTGGATGGAAGGGGTTGGCGGGAATTTTGTAGTTTGGTGAGACGGGAAAGGACAGTGAGTAGTGAATGGTGAGTAGTGAGTAGGGAAGAAGAAGACGGAGTCCCGCGCACTCACTAGAAAAGGAAGCAAGGTCAAAACCCGCACCCTTGAAAAACAAAGGGTGCGGCACCCGATTTGGCTTTGTGCCACGCCCCTGTGGAAACGTGTGGAAAAGTGGGGAGGGGCAGTGAGTAGTGAATAGTGAGTGGTGAGTAGAAAAACGAAGGAAGTAGTCCCGAGATGAAATGGGCCACCCTTTGCCAAAAAAGCGCAAAGGGTAGGCCACCCCCGGAAAAAGCAAAATCAGAATCAGCTTGATGGGTTAGTGTCGCCCACCCGCCAGGCAAGCTGTGAAACGCGCAGAAGAACGCCGGAAGGCCCTCAATAGGCGTGGTAGTATCCAGCATGGGCATCGAACTCGCTAAGGAAATTGTCGATTGGTTCCGAACCCACGAGTACGTCGCAATCTGGCTGGAGGGTATCGCGCTGGTCGCAATTTTTTGGTTGGATTTGAACGATAGGCGGGAACGGAGGGTAGAGCAGGAGCGGCAGCACAAAGAAACTCTTGAACAGTTACGTATTTCTCAGCAACAGACCGATGCGGCCACAGAAGCCGCGCTCGCTGCAAGGAAATCAGCGGATATATCGGCTGCCCTACATCGCCCACTGGTAGCCCTTTCCGGCGTCACACTAAAGACCGGGAGAGGTTCGAGAAACTGGGATATTGCTTTCGGCCTCAAGAATTATGGAACGTTGCCCGCAGTGAACGTCGGTTTTACAGCCAACGTTTTTACTGATGATGTGCAACGCATACAGCATACAAGCCGCGGTTCGATCCAAATTATGCCGTCAAGCGTATTCGAAGCGATTCTCAGGGTTGATTGGGGCGAACCCGACGTACAAGCCGTTCATGCTGAAACTAAGAAAATAAGAATCCATGTTCGGCTTCCCTACCAGACAGAAGATGGACGTAAATTTGAATTCAGCTCAGACGTCTTTTTTAAGCAAGGCGTTTTCTCAACTGATTCATCAAACACTGATATTTTATGATGGAAACACGGTGACAGAGGAGACGTTTCCGAATCATTTTGCTCGAAACTGTGGCTGAGTTCGAGCGGCCATGATTCCGACGTTAGGAAAACGTTCCGTCTGTCCCCGGTTTCCGCGTTTGGGCCATTCAAGAAGAGGTTTCGTTACTGGATTCGGGCAAGGAAACGATGGCAGCCTAGGAACCTACTTTTTCATTTTTTGTTTTTTGTCTCGCGCCGTTCGAGTCTTTGTCGGTAGTCACAAAACGCGGGATGTAGCATTCCCGAACATTCTCTGCGAATCCTGAATAAAACTCCTTGGCCACTGAGCCTATCTGGACTTTCTTTTTCGGGAGCGTTTTTTCTTTTGCGTGTTGCTTACTTGTGGTCATTTTTTGCTCCTTTTGTCCGCTGTCTTTTTGATGATCAATTTCTCTAATTCGTTTCCAATATTTTTCAAAACTTTTTCCATTCTGCCTTTCGGATTTGGGGGGCGTTTATTGGGCTGACAGTCGCTGACCTGTAAATGGCCGTTATGCATCTTGAGTAGCTTTACGTTGGTCTGTCCGCCGACATTGGGATCGATTAATTCCACACCGCGAATCGCGTATATCGCCAACCGCAATGCTCTCGCCACATCCAACTGCTTTTCAGTTAAGAGATATCTTAGAAACAGCTCGGCATACGCTGCTCCGCTGCCGATTGTCCCGTAATGGTCTATAGGCTCTGTAAGACCGTCCGAGTAAGCCGTGTACGGGATTATTTCACCTTCTTTTGTCGCCCCAGCGACAATCATTGATAGACCAAACTCCGAATACGGAACGCCAAAGAACTGATTACGATCAAACTGGTATTCCTTTAATAGCGCGGCCACAACGGGTTCGCATACGCGCTCGCAGAAATCGATGATATCTAGTTTCCTCTGCAATTTCTCAGACTGGAGCGCGATTGCGTGACGAGTCGCGCGATTAACAAATTTGTCGAAGTAGACTGTATATCCTGCGGCTCCAACCACAACGGGGTGCAGCAATCCATCATGCTGAATCACTCTCACTTTATTTGAATATCGAAGAACAGGAGCGCCGCGACCAAAAGTGGTTAAGCTATCGGAAGCAACTACCATTCCATCCTTGCATTTAATTCCTACGACTACTGTCAATGGCGACCTCCGGCTGGGCGGTTGGGATGACCGAGCGGAATAGTACCATGAGTATATGAATGAGGATATAAACGGCTTAAAAGCGAGTGTCGTCATTTTCCAAAATGAGTCACTACCTTGGAAGTACAAGCCTTGACATTTTGCCTGCTCAACAGGCGACGGGCGCTCGGTTACGACCAGGGAAACATGGGAAGCATGGGAATCCGGGGGCACAGACGGGACGTTGCGGATCATTTTGTGTGAAACTGCGGCTGGGTTCGAGCAGCGGTCATCGGAGGTTAGGAAAACGTTCCGTCCCCTCCTGTCCGCTCAAACTCGCTCACGCATATTCGTATTCGAGCTTCTCGGGATCCACTTCGACGCGCATGCGTTTCTGCTGGCCGGCAATCTTTTCGAAGGCTCGAATGTGGTCAGCGGCCCGCTTCTCTAACCCAGCGCGCTCGGTCTCCCCTTGCATGCTGCCAATCCGTGTGATATATACTGAACCACATGGTTCAGTATTCGCAGACGCGCTTTGATGCCTCGTTCGCCGCGCTCTCGGACGCCACCCGACGCGGCGTTCTGGAGCGGCTCGGGCGTGCAGACGCTTCGATCACGGAGCTTGCCGAGAAGTTCCACATGACCCTCACGGGCATGAAGAAGCATGTCGGCGTGCTGGAGCAGGCGGGGCTCGTCACCACGGAGAAGGTCGGGCGCGTGCGGACCTGCAAGCTCGGCCTGCGCCGACTGGAGGAAGAGGCGGAGTGGATCGAGAGGTACCGCCAGCTCTGGGCTGAACGCTTCGACGAGCTGGACAACATTGTCGAGGAACAGAAACGAAAGGAGAAAGTCGATGGAAGCAAGAAGAGAGGGTGAGGCTACGCGCATGAAGAACAGCACGACAGTGGAACGGAAGTCGGAGCGTGAGCTAGTCTTGACGCGAACCTTCAACGGCCCGGCGCGCATCGTGTTCGAGGCGTGGACCAAGCCCGAACTGCTCAAGCGGTGGTGGGTGCCGAAGTCGGCAGGCATGTCCCTGCTTTCCTGCGAGTTGGATGTTCGTGTCGGGGGCAGGTATCGATTCGAGATCAGCCACGTCGAGGCCGCAAAGCCTATGGCGTTCTTCGGTAAGTACATCGAGGTGATACCGAACGCGCGCCTCGTCTGGACGAATGAAGAAAATGACGAGGGCGCCGTTACTACGCTGACGTTCGAGGAAAAAGGTGGCAAGACGCTGGTGGTCCTGCACGAACTCTATCCCTCGAAGGAAGCTCTCGAAAGTGCCATCGCCGGGATGCCGGATGGGATGCAGGAGACGTTCGCGCAACTGGACGAGCTACTCGTCACTCTGGGGGCGAGCGTGGGACGGTCCTGAAGGCGTCGATCTCGCGGTCGGACGCCTGGCTCTTCCCTACGCGGAAGAGAACGCCGACTACGAAATAGGGGTGTGCAGTGGGGACGCGGGTTTGCCTGTGGTGCTGGGTTTTTTGGCAGGGGCAAAGCCAGGGTCATCCGCGGACGGATGACCCTACATGCGGAGGGGACGCGTTGGAGAGGTGCCTGTCATGGAAGCGGCAGGGGGACGCGGTGCCTTTGTCGCTCAGGCCAGGGAAGGGCGCCTCTACATAGGCAAATGCAAGAGGGCACGGCATGCCGTGCCCCTACAAGACGAAAGGCGAAGAGAGGTCCCTCGACTGCGCTCGGGATGACAAGGGGAGGCGGAGAGGTCCCTCGACTGCGCTCGGGATGACAAGGGGAGGCGGAGAGGTCCCTCGACTGCGCTCGGGATGACAAGGGGAGGCGGAGAGGTCCCTCGACTGCGCTCGGGATGACAAGGGGAGGCGAAGAGAGGTCCCTCGACTGCGCTCGGGATGACAAGTTGGGGGAGCGGTTAGTGGATGAAGGAGAGGCCGTTGGGGATGAGTTGGGGGAAGACGTAGGCGTAGAGCATGACGATGACGCCGACGATGGAGGCCAGGGCGACCGAGTGCCAGAAGACGAAGCGGAAGATGGAGCCTTCCTGGCCGACCTGGTTGGTGGCGGCGGTGGCGATGCAGATGGATTGGGCGTCGATCATTTTGCCCATGACGCCGCCGGCGCTGTTGGTGGCGCACATCAAGATGGGGCTAAGGTTGAGCTGCTGGGCGGTGATTTTTTGCAGGCCGCCGAAGAGGACGTTGGAGGAGGTGTCGCTGCCGGTGAGGGCGACGCCGAGCCAGCCGATGAAGGCGCCGAAGAAGGGGAAGAACCAGCCGGTGCGCGTGAAGGCGAGGCCGAGGACGGCGTCCATGCCGGAGTAGCGTGTGACGTAGCCGAGGCCGAGCATGCAGGTCATGGCGATGATGGCGAAACGGAGGCGGAAGAGTGTGCCGCCGAAGATTTGGATCATTTTGCCAGGTTTGAGGCCAAGGATGAGGCCTCCGACCAGAGCCGCGAGGAAGCAGGCGGTGCCGGTGGCGGTGAGCCAGTTGAAATCGAAGCGGGCGGCTTCGGCGGCGGGTTTTGCCACGACGGGAGCGGTGCGGAAAACCTTGGCGTGCAGGTAGGGCCAGTCCCAGCCTGCGGGGCCGGGGCGATTTTTGCCGTCGGGCATCACCACTGTGAAGGCGGGCGTGGTGGCTTTGTTCATGGCGAGCTTGATGCTGGGGAGTCCCCAGGCGAGTACGAAGAGGGAGAGGATGGCGAAGGGTAGCCAGGCTTTAGCGATTTGACCGGCGGTGTAGTGCTTGGCGACTTCGTTGCGGGCTACTTTGGCGGCGTCTTCTTCGCGTTCAGCTTCGAAGCGCCAGATGCGCTTGGGCTGCCAAAAACGGAGGAAAAGCATGGTGGCGATCAGAGAGACGACGCCGGCGGCGATGTCTACGAGATTGCTGTCCATGTAGTTGGCCCAAAAGAATTGGGTGCCGGCGAAAGAGAGGCCGACAACGAGGATGGCTGGAAAAACTTCCCACGTTTCGGACCAACTGACCATGGCGCGAACGAGCCAGAAGGGGACGATGATCGCGGTGATGGGAAGAATGCGGCCGATCATGGCGCTGAGATCGCTTTCGTTGAGGGCGGTGACGGAGGCGAGGGCGTGGACGGGAGTGCCGATAGCGCCCCAGGCGACGGGAGCGGTGTTGGCGATGAGGTTGAGGGCGGCGGCGTGAAAGGGTTTGAATCCGAGGCCGATCATGAAAGCGCCAGCGATGGCGACTGGCGCGCCGAATCCGGCGCAGCCTTCGATGAAGGCGCCGAAGCAGAAGGCGACGAGGAGAAGTTGGAGGCGGCGGTCGGGAGTGATGGCGGCGACGGACTGCTTCATGATTTCGAACTGGCCGGTTTCGACGGAGATGTCGTAGAGAAAGACGGCGGCGATGACGATCCAGACGATTTTGAGGAGGCCGTAGGCGGAGCCGTAGAGAAAGCTGCTGACGGCCATCTGCGCGGGCATGTGGAAGACGAGGATGGCGCAGAGAATGGCGGTGGCGGCACCGGCGACGGCGCAGAGGTGCGCGCGAACTTTGAGGCCAGCGAGCAGGCCGAGAAGAACGACGACGGGTAGAGCGGCAACGAGTGTGGAGAGCCACCAATGGCCGAGGGGATCGTAAACTTGATTCCAAGTCGTCACAGATAGTCCTCCAGAGGGAAGTGGGATTCCATCTCGATCATACTGAACTGCATGAATTGCGAAAAATTCCCTGCGCGAGGCAGAGTGGTAGAGCCTGAATTGCCGCCGCCCAAATTAGAAAGCATAGATTGCGGATGTTGAGTTACGCCCTTGGCGCACCATTGTCAAGAGATAAGTCGAACTGGGCGAGTAGCGAACGCGAAGGATTATTCAAAGTCGCGCTTGAGCAGAGGCTACGCCCGAAGAGTAAGTGGCGGCTGACAGCTCACAGCCGACAGCTGACAGTAAGAGACCCGGATTTGTTTTGACGGTTTGCGGGGCACGGGTATTTTCAGAACAGACGACAGGAATGGGTGAAGAGAGTGCGCGGAGTGCGTGGGGGTAAGTGAGCATGGACCGTGGGAGTAACGGCATCTATACTCGGTGCATGAGTTCGGACACTGAGCTGCTCGGTGCGCTGCGGCAGTACTGGGGTTACGACGCGTTTCGGCCTTTACAGGAAAATATTGTGAAGAGTTTGCAGGGCGGGCGGGACACTTGCGTGGTGATGCCGACGGGCGGCGGCAAATCGCTGTGCTATCAGCTGCCGGCGGCGATTTTGCAGAAGAAGACGGTGATTGTGGTGTCGCCGCTGATTGCGTTGATGCAGGACCAGGTGGCGCAGCTGACGCAGATGGGGATTCCGTCGGCGTTGCTGAACAGCACGCTGGCGCCCGATGTGCAGTCTTGGATTTTGCACAAGGCGATCGAGGGGGCGTACCGGCTTTTGTATCTTTCGCCAGAGCGGCTGGCGCGAGAGGACACGATAGGGTGGTTGCGGAAGGTGCCGGTTTCTTTTTTTGCGATAGATGAAGCGCATTGCATTTCGGAGTGGGGACACGAGTTCCGGCCGGAGTACCGGCAACTGAGCCGTTTGCGAGAGCATTTTGCAGAGCTGCCGATTGCGGCGTTTACGGCGAGCGCAACCAGGAGGGTGAGGTACGACATCATCGAGCAATTGAAGCTGCGCGAGCCGGATAAATACATAGCGAGCTTTCACCGGCCGAATTTGCAGTACATCGTGAAGGAGTGCGTGGGGAAGACGCAGGATGAGTTGCTGATGCGAGCGTTGCGGAAGTATGCGGACAGCAACGTGATTGTGTATGCGCCGACTATTGCGCGAGTGGAAGAGACGGTGGATTTTTTGGGGGAGCAAGGGATTTCGGCGATTGCGTACCACGGGAAGATGGAGAGCGACATGCGGCGGCGCAATCAGGAGCGCTGGATGTCGGATGAAGTGCGCGTCCTTGTAGGGACGATTGCGTTTGGATTGGGGATCAACAAGGCGGCGGTGCGCGCGGTGATTCATCTTTCTTTACCGAAATCAATCGAGCAGTATTACCAGGAAGCGGGGCGCGCAGGCCGCGATGGCGAACCGGCGGATTGTATTTTGCTTTGGCAGAAGCGCGATGTGGGATTGCTGACGTATTTCGTGGAGCAACTGACCGACGAGGCCGAGAAATCAAGGGCCTGGCAGCGGTACCGAGAGATTCGCAGATTCGTAGAAGCGAAGGCATGCCGCCACAATCAGATTTGTTCGCATTTCGGTGAGTTTAAGAAATGGAAGTCTTGCGGGGCTTGCGATGTGTGCGTCGGTGAGCCGGAGTGGCTGGCGGCGGCAACCACAAAAACGAAGAAACGCGTGGCAGCAGCCGCGTCGGCGGGCGCGAGCAACGCTGGAGCCTTTCAGGCAGGGGAAACCAGGCGAGAGCCCACACGGATTTCAACAGCAGATCCGAGTGCCGGGAGATTGGCGGCGGGGATCAATCCCGAGCTGCGTGAATACCTTCGAAAATGGCGACGGACAACAGCGAGAGAACGCGGGACTGCAGCGTTTATCGTGATGCATGATACGTCGCTCGATGAACTTTGCCGAGTGCAACCTCGGTCCCTTAGCGAGATTCGCGGCGTTTCTGGATTTGGCGAACGAAAGACGGAGTTGTACGGGCCGGCAATCCTTCAGGCATTGGACGAGTTCCGCCGTGGAGCACGAACTGAGAGACCGGAAGAGGAAAAGCGCAGGCTCGTTGAGCGAACGAATGACTTAGAGGGCTGAAGAGACGGACGTGCCTGCGGCGGCGAAGACGGTGTCCATTTCCGCTTGCGCGAAGGAAAGGAAAGACTGCACGACGACGGGGTCGAATTGCGTGCCGCTGCTCTGAATGAGGCGGCGGACGGCCTCTTCATGCGGAAGGCCTTTGCGGTACGGACGGGAAGAGACCATGGCGTCGAAGGCATCGATCACCGTCACGATGCGCGAAACGATGGGAATCTCCGTTTCCTTTAACCCTGCGGGATAACCCTTTCCGTCAAAAGATTCGTGGTGATGCAGGATATCGAGAGCGGCGCGCTCGAAACCCGGGAGCATGCGCAGGACCGCCCAGCCGTATTCCGGATGCTTTTTCATCAAAGCGTATTCTTCGTCGTCCAGCTTTCCAGGCTTTTTGAGAATAGCGTCGGGGATGCCGACTTTGCCGATGTCGTGAAGAAGGGCGGCGACTTCGAGGTTTTGGAGTTCTGATTCGCTGAGGCCGAGCTCTTGCCCGACGCGCATGCCCCATTCCGCGAGGCGGGTGCTGTGAACGCCCGTATTGAGATCCTTGAGATCGAGAAGCTGGTTAAAGGCGCAGATGACCGAGGTGCGAAGGGCGGAGACTTGTTCTTCGACTTGCTTGATACGAAGCGATTCCGGCACTCCACGCGGGTTGAAGGCCGCGTTGAGCACCGGAATCAGCTCCTTGGACACGCTTTCTACCACCAGCCGCCGTTTGAGCTCCCGCTTGAGCTATTTACCCAAGCCGAGATGGCTTGATAGACATCGAGGCGGCCATTGTGCAGGTCGGGAGTGAGCCGTATGGCGTGAGAGAATGCGCTGGCTGCGCTCGCTTGGTTAAGGGACGGCTTCGCGCTCAGGAGCAGGTCAGCCGAACCAGCGACCAGAGGCGAGCTGAAGGAGGTACCGGAAGATGCAGCGTAAGTGCCACCTGGGAAAGTGCTTATGACGTATTCACCGGGTGCGGCGATCCAGACGTCGGTGTTGCCATAGTTGGAGAAGGTCGAGCGAGTATCGTAGTCTGTTGTGGAAGCAATACCCATGACGCTGCTGTTCAGAGCGGCTGGGTAGACTGGAGCGCTGGTGCTTTCGTTGCCGGCTGCAGCGACGAGGACGACGCCAGCCTGGTTGGCATACGAAATTGCCTGCGACAGAGCAGCCGACGGTGAGGATACGTCGAAGCTCATGTTCACAACGTTGGCGTGATGCTGCACGGCGTAGTAGAGAGCCGCAATAATGTTGGACAGATTTCCTGTGCCGTTGGCAGTAAAGGCCTTTAACGGAAGGATCTGGGCTTTTGGCGCGACCAGGTGCACGAGACCACTTGTCATTGTGCCGTGGCCGAAGGCCGTGTAGGGCCCGCCATCAAGAATCGCGGCTGAAGATTGATCCAGAATCGCAGCGCTGGATTGTTGAACGACAACCGGTTGCTGATCCTCAGAATCCTCGCTTAGGTTTCCGTTTTGCAACTGAGGAACATCAAGCCATTCGGAGGCGCCCGGTTGGTTGCGGGTAAAGTCGTAGCCCTGCAGAAGGACTGGGGACAGTACAGGGTGGTTTACGTCAACGCCCGTGTCAATGACGGCCACGATGCCGGAGCCGGCGACGTTAAAACCCCTCTGTGCATCGGTAAGCCGGATGATTTGGGCGGCTGGTTGAGCAGCGTAGCCGTGAGTGACCACCGCGCCGTAGTAGTTGACCGGCGCTGTGTCGTAAAGGCCGGAGGGAATCGTGGCAATGGGCTTCTGGGGGAGCGGGAGGACCCGGTCGGCCTCAACGCTTTGAATTCCGAGTATTTGTTCCAGGAGACCCAATGCGAAGTTGAGAAGATTCGTGATTAGATTGCCAGAGGAAGTTACCAAGTAGGTCTGGCCAAGGTTACCGTCCAAAGAGCCTTGGACCTGACAATTTGCAGCCAGGCAGAGCTTTAGGACCGAGCCCAGGCCTCCGGATGTGCGAACAATGTAGCGGTTTTGAGCTGCCGCAGGGGTGGCTGACAGCGCGAAAAGAGCGATCAGTATCACGAAAATGCCGAGGTAACGTTTCATAGTGTTTAGTCCCTTTCGGGGTCTCCTACTTCTGAACCAGCCGCGCAACCGCGCAAAGGGATGCCCGCTAAGTCTTGCGGAATCTTTCTTTTGCGCAAATAGTACGAGTGGTTTCTTGGTGCCAAACAAAAGCTACAAGGGATTTTGGTACTTCCGTACCAGAATGGGACGCCCTTGTAAAATCAGTGCCGGAGGCCGAGTTCATGCCTTGCCTCCCGGTAACTTCCCCAGTGCATTTCGCAAGGAAATGATAATGGGATTTTCGCCCTCGCTGGGGATGGAAAGTTCGAGGTCGCCGGAGTTTTCGATTTCGCCGGAGAACTCGCCAAATTGATTGGTGGCGGCGAGGACAGTGTTTCCGCGATGGTTCGAGAGAGTCACTTGTATGCTGCTGCCGATGATTCCCGGATGGCTAAGATCAAGCAACTGGCCTGTGACGACAAGGCGGTTGCTGCCCTGCTTGGGCTCGATCTGAATGTCGATTTGGTATGGGTCTGCCCTATAAAGCATTTGTCTTGTACCGATTACGACCGAACGGGCTCCAGCGGCAGCTGGTTGCAGGAAGCTGTCGAACAGAACCTCGATGAGCCCTGTTGATTCCTCCCGCGCCTGGGCCATGCCCGCTGTCGCAAAGGCTGCCTTGGCAAGGCGCACGGAATCCGCCGGAGGCTGATAGCTGGCTTCTGCTGCTGCCGTTTTGCTGACCTTTTGCCATGTTGAAACTGTCTCCTGGCAGCGTTTGCAACCGGTTGCGAGGTGTTTTTGCATGGCTTCCTTTTGACCGGCTGTGAGTATCTGATTCACGAAGTCGACCCACTCCTCTGTTGAAAAGTGCTTCATATCTCTTCCCCCCTGAATTCCCTCTCTGCCCATCCGCTCCCCAGCGGAGGCAAGGATTCAACTTCTCCCATTGCGTAAGGGGAGCCAGGAGTCCGGAAAATATAGGCGCGATGAGATTAGTTAACGCGTTTATTTTCAGCTATTTGACCGACTAGGACGAAGGGAGCCCAGAAGTAGGGATGGGGATTTGACTCGCGAAGCTGCATCATGGCGGATTGGAGGGAGACGGCCATGTTACCGGACTCCATATAGCGCCTGTAGAAAGCTTGCATCAGTTCCGCGGTGCTCTGGTCATGGACGTCCCATAGGGACAGAAGAAGAGAGGCGGCGCCGGCGCAGAAGAGGCCGCGTTGGAGGCCGAGGAGCTCGTCACCGGCGGCGACAAAGTTCATGCCGGTGGCGCAGCCGCTAAGGGTCACGTGGCGGACGGCGAGACGCATTTGATAGAGATCGTAGAGATTAAGGTAGCCATCGCCGAGGCGAATGCCGGAGAACATAGGGTTGTCCTGGCGGTAGGTGCCGTGGGTGGCGATGTGGAGGAGCGCGCTTTGCGAGCCTTTGCGCTTGAGGACTTCGGTGGTGGCTTGGTCGCCGAGGAAGAGTTCGGTCTCGGGGAGGATTGCGGCGACGGATTCGACTTCAGCCAAGATTCTCAGGAGCGCGCTCGTCTGGGATACCCATGACTAGGGAAGCGGACGCCTTGTTGGCGGTTTTCTCTTGGCAGAGAGCGAAGACCGTGGCGCTGGGGGCGTAGGAAATGGTGTGGCTGTCGCAGAGGTAGGTGACGCCATTTTTAAGGGCGTGGAAGGGAAGGAAGTGAAGCGGGCCGTGGGGGACGAAGATCAAGTGTTTCGCGTCTAGATGGGAGCCAAGTGGAGCGATTAGCTCTGCGTAAAGGGCTTCTAAATGACTTTGAGTTGCTTGAAGGAGAGGCTTCTCAAATCGTTGGGTATAGGTGGCTCCCATGCGGAATTTCGAGAGTTGGAAGCGGAGAAGATGCAAGAAATGAAGAACGCGGGAGAAAACGGTGATGGGAGTGATTTCGATGGAGTCGCGCGTGACCACGGCGGCAACGAGGCGGTCTCCTGTTGAATAGTATTCGATGAGAGCGGAGTCGGCGGGAAGCGCGGCTTGCAGTTTTTCCAGGGAGAAATCCGCAGGGGATTCGAGAGTGGCGTCTTCGCGTTCGTGGGCGGGGAGTTCGCGCAGGGTGCGCAGGAGTTCGTTTTCGTGGGAGAGAGCTTTTTCCTGGAGTTGTTGAAGGCGTTTGGCGGAGGTTTCTTCGGGGCGGAGCTGTTCGAGTTCGATGCGATGGTAATACCAGTTTAGTTCTTCGCGGAGGTCGCGGATTCTTCGGACGAGCTCGCTTTGGCCTGCGTCGCCAAGCGGGAGGCTCTGGCCGCTTTGAAAAATCATTTCGGTCATGCTGCGGGATTTGGCGGCTTCGATGAAGGAAAAGGCTTCGGCGGCCGAGGATTCGCCGCCATCGCCGCTGAGATGCAAATCGACGAGGGCTTCGTAGACTTGGAGGCGGTTTTTTACGAAGGAAATCTTTAGTTCTTCGGCATGCAAGCGGCTGCGCAGGGCTTCCAGAGATTTGCGCGCTTCTTGATAGGCCGCGAAAGCATAGGGGCGATCGCCGCGGGTTTGCGCGAGTTGGCCACGCAGGAAGTGCGTTTGGTAAGCGAGGACGGGAGCCTGAAGGCCAGAGATTCTTGCTATGGCGGCATCTGTTTCTGATTGTGCGGCGGGGAGTTCTCCGACCTGGAGTGCAATGCGCGCGAGGAGAAGATGCGCTAGAGCGGCTTTGCCGGGGAGGGCAGTTTGATCGAAGAAAGTGGCGGAGCCTGCGCAAAGACGGCGGGCTTCAAAGTAGCGGCCTTCGTGGAAGAGAAGGAGGCCTTGATAGAGGTCGAGGAGCCACGGCCAGACGAGATTTTTTTCGGTAGCGAACATGGCTCGAGCTTTTGTGAAACGTTCGAGAGCAAGGACGGTTTTTCCTTGCTGGCCGTAGGCGATGGCTTCGTTGGCCAGAGTTTTTGCAGCTTCATAGCCCATGCCGAGTTTTTCAAACCGAAGGAAACCCGCGTGGGCCATTTCGCGAGCTTCTTCGCTGAGGTTGAGCTCGAGATAGATTTCCGAAAGATCGAGATGGCAGAGAGCAAGATGATAGGCGTCGCCGGTGACTTCGCAGGCGCGACGCGTGGTGAAGAGCATTTCGATGGCGCGGCTGTATTCCCCGCGGAAATAGTAGAGGTAGGCGATGTTGTAGTCGGCCTGATCGCGAAGTAGGGGCATGTCGTACCGGACGCAGAGTTCGCGAGACTTCTGGTAGCAATCGAGGGATTTGGCGAAATCGTTCAGGCTGATGAGGCACATGGCCATGTTATGGAGCGTGACGGCAGCGCGCTCCCAATCCTGGTATTCGGAGAGCGTTTTGTAGGCGCGCTCGTAGTGGAGCATGGCTTCTTCGAAGCGGTCCTGGCGGTGGAAGATGTTGCCTACGTTGTTGTCGAGGCTGGCGATGCGGCGGGTCTCGCCGATTTGCGTGAAGACTTCTCTGGCGCGCTCTGAGGATTTGAAGGCGCGGTCGTATTCGCCGAGCAGAATCAGAGGCTGGATGGAACTGCTAAGCGTGCGGGCGGCTTCTTTTCGATCGCCGAGGGCTTCGTACATTTCGATCGCTTGTTCGTGATGCTCGACAGCGGCGCGATTGTCTCCGCAGGCATAGAGAGCGTTGGCTTTGGAGCGGATGCCGAGGGCGATGTCTTCTTTGCGGCGCAGTTTGTGGCCGATCAGCACGGCGGCTTCAGCAAGGTGAAGAGCTTCTTTCGTGTCTACACGGATTTTTTCGAGGACCAGGTCGGCGAGTTGCTTTACGACCTCGCTGCGAATCAGCGCTTTGTGACGCGAAAGAAATCTGTGGCGTTCCGGATCGCTCTCGACAACGGCCAATTGCAAGAGGAGTTCTCCGCGGGGGATTTTTTTGATGGCCGTGGGCATCAGTCAAATCCCAACTCGCCAAGATGCTTGCGCAGGCGCTCCATGCATTTCTGGCGAGTAAAACCGACGGAACCGACGGCGAGGCCGAGCTCCGCAGCGACTTCCGTGTAGGGGCGGGCGGGAGTCTCGAAGAAAAGCAGTTCCACCAGGCGGCGGCATTGCGGCGAGAGGGCGGCCATCGCTTCGCGCAGCATCTGTTCTTCTTGTGTTTGTTGCACCAGAGTTTCGGCGATGGCTGGGGTTTCGGGTACTGGCAGGTCGGGATCCGCGTCGCGGCTTACGAGGCGCTGCTGTTGCTGCTTCCAGCGGTAGCACTGATGGTGAGCAACTTGCATGAGCCATTTCGGGAGCGCGCGCGGTTCGCGCAGTTCGGGGAGACGTTTGAGAAGCTCGACACAAGTGGCTTGAAAAACGTCAGCGGCTTCATGCGGGGGCAATCTGTATTTGACGGGAATCGAATAGATGAGCGATTTGTATTTTTCTATGAGAAGAGACCAAGCTTCTTCGTTGCCGGAGAGGCACTCTTTTACGAGACGCTCGTCGGTCCAAGCGCGGGGAGATCGCTTCGCTGATTTGGTGATTACCGGAGTCATCGGGTGGAGTTCTCCGCGCCATTGGGAAAGTTGAATCTCCGCGATAGTTCCTTGGCTGTGGTCGTAGAGCTTTTTACGCACTGCATAGCTGGGCGTGTTTGGCCGCTGCAGAAGTTCGGGGACGTGGAGTGTTCGTTTCTCACGATGGGTTCCAAGTGTTCTTCTCGTCTATCTTGTACGCGTCGGTGCGGTCCTGCAATGCACTCGCGAGACTGAGGTATCCGAGAAAGAACGGGACTATTGCCAGAGCGGGTAAGTACATCCACCAGTAGGAGACCAGAACGTTGTATTGCTGAAGAGTGGCGAGAAGATTTCCCCAGCTGGACATGGGTTCGGGAACACCGAGACCGAGAAAAGAGAGCGTCATTTCGGCCAGGACGAATTGGGGCACGAGAATCGCGGCTTGGGTGAGCAATACGCTTGTGGTTTCCGGAAAAATGTGGCGACGCAGCAAGTAGAAGTCGGAAGCACCGAAACCGCGCGCGGCAAGGACGAAATCACGTTCTCTGACGCTGAGGACAACTGCGCGGACCAAACGGGCGGGCCGCGCCCATCCGACGATGCCAATGACGACTACGACAAGGAGAAAGGAGTCGAAGGGGCTGACGCCGAGAGGCAAAAACGCGCGCAAGGCAAAGAGAAGATAGAGCCAGGGGAGCGCGAGGAAGAGTTCCGCGGTGCGCATCAAGAGTTCGTCTCGCCAGCCACCGTAATAGCCGGCGGCCATGCCGATTAGCGCGCCGAGGAAAAGGGTGACGCTGGCACCAAGAAGACCAGCGAGAAGGGAGATTTGACCGCCGTAGAGAATGCGCGAGAGTTGATCGCGGCCGAAAGCGTCGCTTCCCAGTAGATAGATTCGCGCGCCACGAGCGCCAAAGAGATGCAAACGTGACGGGACAACGCCGAGCAGGCGGTAGGCGGCGCCGCGTTCAAAGAATTTGAGCGGAATGGTTGTGGTGCTGTCTTCTTCGTATCGGTCGAACGAGCCTTCTCTCAATCTAATGGGATAGAAAAACGGGCGCAGGTGGAGGTGGCCTTGCGAATCCATCATGCGAATGTGCATGGGAGGAGAGTAGGGGCGCTCACGGTCTTGCTCGACGGGATCGTATGGGGCAAAGAATCCCGCGGCGGCGACGATGCCGTGGAGCACGACTAGAACGACGAGCCACATTGCGAATTTGCGGCGCTGCTTCATTTTGCGCTCGCTGCGGTGCGGATGCGGGGATCGGCCCAATAAAGCAGTACGTCAGCGAAAAGATTTCCGGCAACCAGGAAAATCATCGAGAGCAGGACGCCGCCAATGACCACGTAAAGATCGCGCGCCAGGATGGCTTCGAGGAGGAATGGACCGAGGCCTGGCCAACTCATGACAACCTCGACGAGCAAAGAACCACTGAGGAGCATGCCGACCGTAAACCCAAACAAGGAAATGAGGGGATTTGCGGCGGCGCGAAGCGCGTAGCGATAGAGAAGTTTTCGCTGGGGGATGCCATGGCCGAGAGCCGCTCGAAGGAAGGGAGCATCGAGAACTTCGGCGACTGAAGCGCGGACGTGGCGCACCAGGGTAGGGAGAGTTGCGAGAACGAGAGCCGTTAACGGGAGCGTCATATGAAGGGCGAGGTCGCGAAATTTGTAGAGTGGCGATAATTCATCAAAGCCGACGGAGACCAGACCGCCGGTTGGAAACCAGCCGGTGCGGACTGCCAAAATCAACAAGCCAAGAGCAAGGACTAGATCGGGGATCACGAGGAGTGTCGCGGTGGTCCAGGAAAGGATGCGATCGGGAGCGCGGCCGAATTTGGAGGCACTCCAGACACCGAGCGGAAGGGCCAAAGCCCAAGCGAGCAGCGCGGCGGTTACAGTAAGAAGAAGTGTGTTTCGCGCGCGAGCCCAGAGAAGCGGGCCGACGGGGCTGTTGTAGGCGAAAGAGAATCCCATTTCGCCGTGCACGGCGGCGTTGAGCCAATGGGCATAGCGGAGGGGGAGGGGCCGATCGAGTTGATATTGCGCGCGGAGTGCGGCGACGGTTTCCGGCGAGATTTGTGGATTCAGGCGCATCTTGTCGACATAGTTACCTGGCGCCAGAGCGGAGAAGAGAAATGTGAGGAGCGATACGCCAAATAGGAGAAAAACAGCATGGAGCGCTCTGCAAATGAAGTAGCGCATCAGGAATGCACCAGTTCGCTTGGCGATGGACTGAAGCGCGGTGTGGCCGCAAGGAGAGAGCGGGTGGCTTCGTGGGCTGGTGAGCGCAGAATATTTTCTGCGAGACCTGATTCCACGATGCGGCCGTGATCCATAACAGCAATTTGATCGGCCAAGTAGGCGGCCATCGCGAAATCGTGGGTGATGAAGAGATAGGTCAGGCCGAGAGAGGATTGTAGATCGAGAAGGAGATTGGAGATTTGGGCTTGCACAGAGCAATCGAGGGCGGAAAGGGCTTCATCCAGAATCACAAGTTTAGGTTCGAGCGCCAGGGCACGGGCGATCGCAACGCGCTGCTTTTGTCCTCCGCTGAGTTCGCCGGCTGTGCGCGCAGCCATTTTGTGGGAAATGGCAACGCGATCAAGGAGCTCCAGAGCTTTATCAACGCGTTCCTGTTTGGTGAAGCGTCGCTGCACGAGAAATGGTTCGCTGATGAGATCGATGGCTGACCATCGGGGATTGAGCGAGCTCACTGGATCCTGGAACACGAGTTGAATCTGGGGCCGGAGCAGGCGTTTCTGATGCTCATCGAGAGTCGCGATATCGATTCCTTCAAACAAGATGCTTCCTGATGTTGGAGATTCCAGGCAAGCGATGCATCGTGCGAGCGTGCTTTTGCCCGAGCCTGACTCGCCGACGAGAGCGAGCGTTGCCTGCGGAGCGATTGAGAAGGACACGCCATCGAGCGCGGCGAGTTTGTCTTTCGTAACGGCAGATCGCCTCGCCGTGTAGTGTTTTACAAGATTTTCGATTCTCAAGAGTGGCTGCATATCCTGGATCCTGAGGAGAAGGTCAGCCGGCAAATTTGAAACAGGAAACTTCGTGTAGCTTGCTCACTGCGGCTGACGCGGGTTCGCTGCCTTTGCAAGCTTGCATTCTTTCCGCGCACCTGGGTTCGAATTGGCATCCGCCTTCGTTTAACGACAGGTCAGGTGGTTCGCCCGGTATAACGTGCAGCCTGGGTTTGCGCGCGCTCTGGATCTCGTCAAAATGCACGGGCAAGCATTGCAACAAGGCGGCGGTGTAGGGATGTTGCGGCGAGGCGAGCACTTTTTCGGTTGGACCTATCTCAACGACTCGTCCGGCGTAGAGGACGAGGACGCGATCCGCGAGACGCGCGAGGATAGCGGGATTGTGGCTAATCAGGATCATCGCGAGGCCGAGCTTTTGCCGGAGCGTGCGGAAGAGCTGGAGAATTTCGTGTTGTGTCGTGGGGTCGAGGGAAGCGGTTGGTTCATCGGCGACGACGAGGGAAGGGCCGCAGGCGATCGCTTGCGCGATGAGCACGCGCTGACGCTGCCCTCCGCTCAATTCGTGAGGATAGGAGCGGGAAATGCGTTGGACATCAGTGGGAAAGACCGACGTGAGAATCTGGCTGGTCTTTTCATCTAGAGCGCGACGATCCAAAGATTCGTGAGCGGTCAAGACGTCGTTGACCTGTTGGGCTACTCGCAGGGTTGGGTGTAGGGAGGACGAGGGCTCTTGAAGAGTCAAGCCGATGCGCCCGCCACGAATTTTCCGCAGGTCTTGCGGAGAAGCCTCGAGAAGGTTTTTTCCTTCGAAGAGAACTGAGCCTTTTTGGATTTTGCCGTTGGTGGGCAGGAGACGCAGGAGTGAGGCGGCAAGCGTGCTTTTGCCAGAACCGGATTCGCCGAGTACGCCGAGGATTTCTCCGGGCCCCAAGTCAAAATTCACACCCGCAAGGGCGGGGCAGACCTCGCCCGTCCTGGCGAAGTAGGAGACGTGGAGATTCTTGACCTCAAGAAGAGACGTCATGCTTTGGACCAGTGGCGGGTATTCCCTGCCACTATCCATGGTCTGTTAAGGAAGTCAGGGGAACAAGATGGACGTATTTCCTTGCGCAGGAAGGTTATTGACGAGTAGGAACTTACTGGCCGTTGGTACAGGGGAGCAAGGCCTGCGGCGGAATTCGCTCCATTCCGCAGGCCCTGCTCGGTGTGAATCTATGCGTGGAGTAGTGCGGCGTTTTCTAGCGGACAGCGTGTGCCGAAACGGCCTGATTCTGCGCTGCGTCCGTTCGCGGGGTCATGGAAACAACGACGTATTCGCGCTCTTTGTCATTCGACTCAATCACGCGAAGAAGGAGTTTGTCTTTGTGGATGCGAAACGCTGCAGTCTCGCCGATGGGCAGAAGCGCGGGATGCTTATCGTCTTTGGGTCGAATGCGGTACGTGACGCGATCGGTTTGGAGGGTGTATTCCTGGCAGAGAACTTGCTGTGTTTTCTTGTGCTGGCCGTCGGTGCCGAAGATCTCTCCTGCCAGAGTCTTCCCATCCTTTTCCGTCAAACCACAGGAAGAAGACTCCATTTGCAACAACACGCCTTTTTCATAGACGGGTTTGTCTTTCGCTTGCAAAGGCAGCGCGACGAACATCACAGCTGCGAGTACGCTGAATTTCCTCATGTTGCCTCCTAAACAGACGTTCGTTAAGGGCATGCCGCAAAGCCACGAAATTACGGCAATCGGCTCACTGATGGATAGGGGCATCCTGGAAGCGAAAAAATATAGGGGTCTGGGAAGGTGTTCCGCGGAGAAGGTTCGCAGCGCTCTGCCCGGGAGCGCGAGAGAATCCATGAGTGATCGCCAAAAGTCTTGCGGGCTTATTCTGCCGTGTAGGTGACTTCGAGCCGATGAATGAGGAAGCACGAAAGGACGAGGATTGCGACGGTGAGGCAGAGCAAGCCGAAGATGGCAATGAATGGAGAGACCGGCTCGGCAACGATGGCGAAAATGGCCATGGGGCCTTCGATGGGAAGTTTCACTGGGCAGAGATGCTTCAGATAGAAAGTGACGCTCAGGTGCTGGGCCCACGACGGAAAAATGGGGGCGACCGCTTCCCATCCCAACAACATAGCGCCGGGGATGATGGGATTCTTGAAGAGGAGGCTGAGAGCGAGAAAGACGGCGCCGTATCCGAGACAGGCAAGCGCCGTGACCAGGAGATAGGAGCCGAGTTGGCTGAGGCCGGGGCCTTCGAACACGTAGGAGCTGCCCGTTGAACCGAGGCGGAGATAGGTGATGCTGAAGCAAGCGAGAACCGCTGTCTCGAAAAGCACGACGGAAATAATCGCGCCAGCAATAAATTTTCCAACCACCAGAACTTCTTTTCTGACCGGAACGAGAAATTGATAATGAAGCGTGCGCTCGACCATTTCGCCACGGAATAACCACGTAAAAATCCCCATGCAGGCGAAAAAGATGCCAAGCCGGAGATAGTAGAACTGGACAATACCGGCGAGGACAAACGTATCTTCCTCGAGTTGGGAAGGGCTCCTGTTTTTGTCCAGGACATAGTGGAGGAAGATGATGATGACCGGGATCAGCGCGAGCAAATAAACCCAAATCTTGCGGCGAGTGAAAAGGTTTCGACGAACTTCGTTGCGGACGAGGACAGAGATTTGGCTGGCAAATAGCCGCCACGGTTGTTCTTTCAAAGTGGTTTGCGCGCGGGCGAAGGTTTCTTGAATGCTCATGCTGGGCCGCCATCCGATCCGATGAGATATTGGTAGATGGAATTCACGTCGTCGTCGGCGGGTGCGACCGCATCGACTTCAACCAAGCCACTTGACACGATTTTGTTGAGCAGCAGGGAGAATTGCTCGGCGTCGCGGGTGCGCACCAGAACGCTCTGGCCGTCAGTCAGGATTTTGGCTTCAACGACGTGATCGAGTTCGAACGCTGCGGAGGCCAGCTTCGCTGCATTCGAGCATCGGACCAATATTTGCATGGGATGGTCGCGGACTTCGCGGCGAACATCCTTGATTTGGCCTTCGGCGACGACGTAACCACTGCTCATGAGCACGACACGGTCGGATATGCGATCGACTTCTTCCAAAATGTGGCTGGAAATGATGACGTGCATTCCCTGCTTGGCGATGGCTTGGAAGAGCGCGATCGATTCCGAGCGGGCCATGGGATCGAGGCCGTTGAGCGGCTCGTCGAGAACCAGCACCGTCGGATGATGCGCGATAGCTTGAGCAAGGCGAATGCGCTGGCGCATGCCTTTGCTGTAGCCGGCGACTTTGCGGCGAGCGACTTGCGCCATGCCGGCGCGCTCAAGAGCTTCGTTGGTGAGTTTCGTGGCTTGGTCGTGGCCAAAACCATGAAGGCGCAGCGGCCAATAGATGAAATCGTAGCCGTTCGTGCCGGGAGGGAAGGAGTCGAACTGCGTGCAGTAGCCGACTTGGCGGAAGAACTCGACCGGTTGCTGCGGCGTTAGGCCGAGGACGTAAATCGCGCCGTGAGATGGTTTGATCAGGCCAGTGAGCAAGTTCATCAGCGTGGTTTTGCCCGAACCGTTGGGGCCGACGAGGCTGGTGATTCCCGGTTGGAGAGAGAAGTTCACTTTGTTAACGCCGAGAACTTCTCCGTAAAACTTGGAGACATTGTCGAACACGATTTGGCGGGCGTCTGTGGTCATCCGCGCACCGTCTCGCGAGCGCGCAAGCGCGCGTTAAGAATGACAAGCGAAAGCAAGCAGACAAAAATCAGGGAGGCCCAGGCCGCCGGAATGGGGATTTCGTTTCGACTCATCCGGTCCAGCAAGCTGAAGGGGTCACGAAACCCTCTCTCCACAATAATCCGGAACATATACGAGAAATTCAGCAGCGCTCCCCAATAGGTGCCCATGATGGCGTTGAACATCTCGCCGAGGCCCGCAGGAACGAAGAAAATGATGAAGGTTACTCCTGTAGCGACAATTCTCAATTTAACCCACGCCGATACGGCCAGGGAAAGTAGGGAAAGAGTGAGGATCCAAATCGCAGAGCAGAGCACTATGGGAACGACCATCCAAAGGTTTGACCAGATCCAGCCGTTGTGCGCCAACCCGGACTGCAGGCCAAATAAGAGCAAGCAAGGAACCCACGTGACGGCGGAAAGCAGTATTCCCAGCACGGCGAGTTTGCCAAAAACATAATCGGCACGGCTGAACGGGCGGCTCAGGAAAAGCGGCAGGGCGCCATTGGTTAGGTCTCCCGCAATCAGGACGGGGCCAACCCAGCAGTTCAGAAGAAAAGCTGCCTCTGCCTGCACGATCATGATGACGATGAAGTATTGGTTCCCCACCTTGAAAAAATCCGCTGCTTCAGAGCGAACTTGCATCAACAACTGCAAAGTCTTGTTGTTGGCGACAAAAATGTAACCTGCCGAGAACAGGCATGGAACGACGCAAAGAATCAAGAGGAGAACGAAGAAGCGCGATTTGAACAGGTCGGCGAACGCGAAGCGTGTCAGAACGAAGAAACGCGACCAGGTAGGCGTCAGCGAGCCGGTGTAGGAATTGTATCGGCGCTTATAGACGGCCATCGGCCACTCCCGTCTGTTCCATCGCGTTGAGGAAGATATCTTCGAGCGAGTCGCGGCGGTGATTCATGCGGCGAATTTGCACGCCTCGGTCCGCCGCGACCTTGAAGACTTCGCGGATTTCGACGGTGTCCGGCATGACCACCTTGATGCGGCCGCTGGTAAACACCGCGCATTCGCAGCCGATGCTCTCGAGCGCGGCGGTGAAGGTCGCCTCGGCGCCAATGGTTTCGAGTTCGAGAAACTTGCGATTGGCGCGGCGCTCTTCGACGAGGTTGCAGATGGAGGCGATTTTCCCGTTGCGGAGGATAAGGACCTCGTCGCAGGTTTCTTCCACGTCGCGCAAGAGATGCGAAGAGAGTAGCAGGCAGATATCGCTGGCTTCGCGGATTTCGCGAATGAGTTCGATCAGTCGTTTGCGCGCCGGCGGATCCATGCCGTTGGTAGGTTCGTCTAGGATGAGAACTTTGGGGCCATGCGCAATGGCCTGGGCCAGTTTCGCAATTGTTTCATACCCAGCGAGTAGGTACCCACCGGCCGATAACGCGCCTCGCCCAAGCCGACATAGACGAAAGCCTCGTGCGCGCGCTCCATGGCTTGCTCGGAGGAAGACCGGAAATCTCCGCCATGTATCGAACGAAACGAACACCGGACATTTTTGAAATGAACGCGTCATTCTCGGGCATATAACCAACAAGAGCGCGAAGAGCTTTACCGCCGCAGTGAGAGTCGAGCCCCAGCACGCGGGCGCTTCCCTTGGAGGGAACGTGGAAGCCAAGCAGCGTATTAATGAGTGTGGATTTTCCAGCGCCGTTGGGCCCGAGCAAGTCCGATGGCTCGGCTCTTCAGAACGCCCGGTAAGCCATGAAGAATCGTTCGGCCGCCGAGCTTGTACTTCGAGCCCATCAATCTCAATCGTTGGAGTCATCGTCTAGATGTTAATACGGATTCACCTAGCGCGAAGTTCCATGTTCCGACATGCCCAACAGATGGAGCAAGGTCGGAAGAGTCGGATTCAAGTCGAGGAGCTTGCCGCTGCTCGCCACTTCGATGCGATCGCTCTCGCCGTAGGCGCACATGACGCTGGGTTTGGAGTCGGCGGCGAGTTGCTGAACAACCGCAAGCTGTCCGGAATTGAGCTGGGAAGCGAGCGGCTTCAGAATAGGGGCGAGATTCTGGTAGAGCATCGCTGAGAAATTCGCCTGATTATCGGTCGGCAGAAGTGCGCGGAACGAACTAGAACGCGCGAGCGATGTGCCCTTCTCGTGGGCTTCAATCGCGGCGAGCAGCAACGCGCGAGAGGGCGCCAGGATCAGGTAGCCGTCCGCGAAAGTGTAGTCATACTCCGTTGTAAGCCCGGCCTTCTGCGGTTGGATAGTGTAGAACGTACGGCCACCAACCTGGGTTTGATTGAGTGTAACGCCGGGCTCATTAGATTTTTGAGCTTCCCGGTTGGCAGCCTGCACCATTTTTTCGATGGCAAGCTGGAGGGCGCCCGACTGGTTGACCTCGATAATGGCTTTCCACGAAGGCGTGGGAAGGACCGGGCCATCGAGAGCAATCGTCATCTCTCCGCCCAGTGCGCTCGCTAAGTCGTTGCGGATGTCCAGGCCAAGTTCCGCGTTGGCCTCAGCGAGGCCCTTACTGAAATCGGGATCTTCCGCCGCCGAAAATGCTGAACAAATCGTCGAACATGAGCGCCGGTTGCTTGGCAACGAAAGAGAAGGCCGCGCCGGCGTTGGCGGAAACATAGTCGAGCGAGCCCATCGGAGCGGGAGCAGCGAGCCAGGAAGCGACACCGCGCCGAGGACCACTGAATTCCACCGTGATCCGGTTGTCGCCCTGTTTGGAGGATTCGCCGCGGGTGGCGATCAAATATTTAATGTCATTGAAGCCGCTGTTCTGAAGCGCATTCGATTCTTGTTGTTGGGCGGGTGTAGCGTTCAAAATCTGGCCGAGATTGGCGGCGACCACAATTTCGGTGCCCTGGCTATACACATTCAAGATTCTTTGGCCGAAGTCCGTAGCCGCAAACTGAGTGGCTCCGGCGTCGAGTTGCGCGCTCATCTGCTGGACAGAAGCGGCATCGCCACCGACGACGAGCATGTTCTTCCGAACGAGCATGATCATTCCGCGTTCGCCTGCGGCAAGCGAGGAGAGCGACTGCTGATCCACGACGTGCAAATCAGATTTCACTTGCGTGCTCGATAGGGAAGTCGCCAGATGGTTTTGCAAGTAATCCTTCAGTCCCGCCTGCTTCACTTCGGCAAGGAGGATCGGGCCGTGATCGTCGGCACCGGGGCTGGCTCTGAAGGTAATCACCACTTCGTCGCCCAAATACTGGCTGATGGTTTGGATTTGTCCAATCAACTCTTCGGGAGTTGGATGCTGATTCGCGTTGCCGCTCTTGTTCCACCAGTCTTGTAGAACTTTGCTCTGCGAAAGCTGCTGCTGGAAAATTTGATTGGCTTGCTGCAGCGCGTCTCCAAGATTGGGGATCCCCACGTATAAAACAGTATCCGGCGCCAGCAACGGAAGGATTTTGCTTTCATAGCGCGGGCCGGGCGTCGGGATGGCTTCCAGCTTTTGGCGAAGCTTTCCGAATTCCGCGAGCAGAGCCAGTTCGTGGT
The DNA here is from genome assembly GCA_963729455.1 of uncultured Acidobacteriota bacterium. Classification (GTDB taxonomy): domain Bacteria; phylum Acidobacteriota; class Terriglobia; order Acidiferrales; family UBA7541; genus Acidiferrum. Next base: position 589,500 of record CAVSNX010000007.1, on the reverse strand, counting down.
TGAGGTCAGTGCTCCAGCTGATTTCCTGGCTGACGGGAACGGTCCCAACACTCTGCGTGGTCGCTACTTGATCGCCGGAGTGCAGAATGGATTCCATGCCAGCGTGCTTGACATGAACTTCGCCTTCGATTACGGAGACGCGCGAGCCTTTTGTACCCGAGTTCACGGAAAAAACCGTGCCCGTAACGGCCACGTTGCAATCCGGCGCGCTGACATACAAGTGTCCCGTCTGGCGGTGCGCGGCCTGCACGATGATGCTGCCCTGGCCGAGATGGATGGTGGTGTTGCGGCGGTCGGCGCTGACGCCCAACTGAGCGCGCTGATTCATTTCGACTTTGGAGCCGTCGAAGAGCCTCACGACGGCATGAGAATTTGCGGCCGTGCGGATGAATTCACCCTGGGAGATTTCGTCGCCCTGCTTTAATGCACGCTCGCCTGTCCAGCTAACGCTATAGACTTGGCCCGCGATGGAATCGATGCGCGCGCGGCTGCCAGGAGGGCCGGCGTTGTACCAGCTGTAGCCAGTCCAAACCAGGGCAACCAGAACGGCCACTGCGGCGGCTGCGAAAGATAGCTTGGCGAAATTCCACTGGAAGCCGCGCGAGGCGGGCTCCATGCGCCAACTGATGCCTGCCTTGCCGTCAACGGAACGGCCGTGAGCATAGGAACGGCAAGAGACACATTCACGCAAATGATCTTCCACGATGAGCGCACGAGCCGGAGGCAGCTCTTGCTGATGAAAAGCCGGCAGCAAAGCGCGAATATCGGCGCAGCCGCGGATGGGTTGCAGCGTGCTGGTGGCGGCTTCTTCGCCTAGCCCTTCTTGCAGCTTCTGCCACACGTGTTCGGCGGACGCGGAGAGTGTTTTGGCGTCGGGCTGTTCCGCGCGGAGCTCAGAGATCGCTTGGTCCAGACGATCGTCTTGCTTTGATCGAAAAAATTTCATGATGCACCTTTTCTAAAGCCTCGAAGGCTCTTCTTTAACCGCGCGCGAGTCCGATGAAGGGTGACGGCAACAACCGCCTGAGATGTGTTCATCATTCTGGCGATCTCAGGATTGTCCAGACCTTCGATATAGCGCAGCGTGAACATCTCGGCGGTGCGGGGACTCAACTTGGCGAGTTCCTGGCGAAGCCAGTTTTTTATTTCCACAGAGGAATGCGCGCGTTCCGGAGAGAGGCTGGGATTGGATTGCAGTTCGTCGGCCGCTTCGACTGGCACGACTTCGCGATGGCCCCTCGAACGAATCAAATCGAGGGCGGCGTTGACGGCGGACCTGTGTAAGTAACTCTGAAGATTGGAGATACGGCTGTGCTCGACGCTTCCACGGGCCAATCGTAGGAAAACGGATTGTGCCACGTCCTCGGCGTCGGGCATGCTGCCGGTTACGCGGTAGGCAGCCTTGAGAACACATGCCTGGTGGGCACGAAAAACTTCCTCAAGCTCTGCCGCTGCTTGTGTAACCATGATGGGTTCTATCGCGGCCGCCAAGCATCCCTCCTCGGCTCATCTACAACCTAAGACGCGATAGCTAGAAACTTCTTAACACACTATTTACAATTCGGAGCCAAATTGCTTAGCCGGAGAGTCGAGATTTGCACCCGTTTCTGATTCGGGTAGTGCAGGTCGATTCCGCAATTGTCTGGCGGTTGTCCTTCGCAGAGTTGTTTCAGATTGCGAAGTGCAGGCATGTCATCGCGCCGCCGATTCTCAAAACGCGCTTTCGAGAAACACCCGGAACCGCCTCGAGCGAGAGTGATGCCGCAGCTTTCGCAGCGCCTTGGCTTCGATTTGGCGGATACGCTCTCGAGTCACAGCGAAAGACTGGCCTACTTGCTCGAGGGTCAGTTCATTGCCGTCTTCCAATCCAAAGCGCATCTTGATAATTCTTTCCTCGCGCGGCGTGAGCGTCTTCAGCACGGAAGCCAGATGTTCCTTCAAATTGAGATGGATGGCGGCATCCGATGGCGACACCACGCCCTTGTCTTCGACAAAGTCGCCTAGATGAGACTCTTCGTCTTCTCCAATGGGAGTCTCGAAAGACACGGGCTGTTGCGCAATCTTCTTTGTTTTGCAGACCGCATCAATGGAAAGATCCATACGCCTGGCGATTTCTTCCGAAGTAGGCTCGCGCCCGAGTTCCTGCACCAGTTGGCGGCTCGTGCGAGCCTGCTTATTGATCGTCTCAATCATGTGGACGGGAATGCGGATGGTGCGCGCCTGATCGGCGATGGCGCGAGTGATGCCCTGGCGAATCCACCAGGTCGCGTACGTGGAGAATTTGTAACCGCGGCGCCACTCGAATTTGTCGGCGCCTTTCATGAGGCCGATGTTGCCCTCTTGAATCAAGTCGAGGAACTGCAGGCCGCGGTTGGTGTATTTTTTGGCGATGGAGACGACGAGGCGGAGGTTGGCCTCCGTCAGTTCCGTTTTTGCTTGCTCGGTTTCCGCTTCGCCGCGCCGGATGGCCGCGAGCGCGCGCTTCAGCGAGTTCAAACCAACTTCGCTCGATTCTTCGATGTTCTTTCGTTCCGTCCGGCGCGAACGCAGCTCTTCACGTGTCCCGGTCACGCTTTCGGAGCGGGCGGAGCTTACGCGGCGTTCCAACCGGCTAATCTCGCGTTCGAGCGTATGCAGTCGCTCGGCTGTGATGCGCAGGACATCAATCAGGCGCCTCTTTTCAGCGTCGCTGAATTCGATAGAACGGACCAGGTGCGAAATCGCGATGCGCGTCCGGGCCAGACGGCGCCGCGCGCGCAGATGTACTTGCTTATCGGACCTTGCGGTGCTTTGCAGCTTAAGCGCTTGTTTTCGTCCTAGCTGGTAGACCTTCTCGATCTGGTGGATTGTGCGCATCGTTTGCCGCAAGTTCTCTTCGACCTTGTCGTCCGTCAACTCTTCCTCTTGCAGGTGCAGGACTCTCTTGATCGAAAGAGAACCCTTACGTAGCTCCGCACCAACGGCGATCAATTCCTTTGCGACAAGCGGAGAGCGCGAGACGGTCTTCAGCACGCGCAGCTTGCCGCGTTCCATGCGCTTGGCGAGGGCGATCTCTGTCTCACGCGTCAGAAGCGGAACGACACCCATCTCCCGCAAGTAAGTGCTGACGGGGTCGGTGCTTTTCTGCACGGAGTGCACCGGCCGTTCGATCTCGGTTTCTTCCTCGTGGATGGCGTCGTTCCTGGGGCCGAGATCGATCCGTTGAGTGACTTCGATCGTGGTGTGAGCGGCTCTCGCCGCGGAAATATCTTCGTAAATTTCCGTGCCGTCGCGCTCGAGGGTAGAAAAGAGATTGTCGATCTCTTCCGTGGTGTGCTCCTCGGCCGAGAGCACTTCGTTGACTTCTTCGTGGAGCACGTAACCGCGGCTCTTACCGGTGTTAATGAGATTGCCGACCAGATCTTGCTTTTCTTGCATGAGCAGAGCCAAGCGTTTTCTCCCTTTAAGTTCTGTTCCGAAATTGTCCGCCTGCCTGCACACCACACCATGGCCAAGGCAAAAGGCCATGAACTTTTGTGGACAACGAGAAGGCGGGGATCCGAATTGCAATCGAGGCGGTAGATTCGCCGCGGCCACCGTCGCGAAGACGACATTCATCCCGACGTGCTCGGGTGACGGTACCTTTATTCTGGAATTTGTTCCTTCTCAGTATACGCTAATTATGTCCCGGTTCGTACGGTATCCGCGATCCTTTCGATCATGCGGCTAACCTCTGGGCCTGCATAGATTTACGGTGATCGGCGTGGTTCTACCGACAGGCGGATTCGGTCTCGGAACGCGCGAAAAATTATATTGCTCTTAACTTTTTCGCCACAATACTAAGGAAATTCCCGCAGAGGGATTACACAACTATTACAGAAACGCCGCGCCCCGCGTGCTACTTTCAATTCATGAGCACCCTAGGCCACGACAAAACATTTTCTGAACCCATTAATTGGACCACTTCCTCTTTCATGCTTGCATTTCATATCGGTGCAATCGTCGCGTTGTTCTTTTTTACCTGGAAAGCGCTTATCCTCGCGGTTTTCCTCTGGTGGATCGCCGGGAGTCTCGGCATCGGCATGGGCTACCACCGCCTACTGACGCATCGCGGCTACAAAACGCCCAAGTGGATGGAGTATTTCCTGACCATCTGCGGCACGCTAGCTCTCGAGGGCGGGCCGATCGCTTGGGTTGCCACGCATCGTGTCCATCACCAGAACACCGACAAGGAAGGTGATCCGCACTCGCCTCAAGATGGCGGCCTGTGGGCGCATATGGGCTGGATCCTGACAGGGCAAGCCATGCACAGCAATGCCAAGGAGCTTCTGCCCTTTGTTCCCGATCTCCGGAAGGACAAGTTCCATCTCTTGATCACCAAGTGGCACTGGGTACCGCTCGCGGTGCTGGGCATCGCACTCTTTGCCATCGGCGGCTGGCCCTTTCTCTTGTGGGGAGTTTTCCTTCGAACGGTTATAGGCCTACACTCCACCTGGCTCGTAAACTCGGCGACGCACATGTGGGGCTCGCGACGGTTTCTTACGGACGATACTTCCAAGAACAGTCTTTGGGTTGCGCTACTTACCTTCGGCGAAGGATGGCACAACAATCATCACGCCGTTCCGCAGTCGGCCCGCCACGGACTTGCTTGGTACGAATTCGACATGAACTGGTACGGGATTTGTGTCCTGCGAGCGCTCGGCCTTGCGCGAGACATCAAGCGCCACAAGCTCGCCCCGCATGCGCAACCTGACGGGCGACACACTGTGATTCCGCCCGACGCTACGCGAGCAGCCGCTCCCGTGGCGCTACCCAGCGGCGACTAAAGCACGCCGCGAGGAAATCGGTGTGCCGGATCTGGGCAGCCACACGCCGTTATAGACCCACCATCCCATGTGCCACTAGCTCGGCCCTGGCGTAAACTAAGACGTCATGCGCATTACGCGCCGTACCAAAGCCATCGCGTTCTTCATTGCGCTTGGGGCTTGTCTCGTTGCCCTAACGATCGTCCTCAACGTCAGTTGGATCATTTTCCACTGGCGTCAAGTTGTTCCGCTCGTACTCGGGATCATCTTCTTTGGACTTCTTATCGCAGGCCTGGTCATCAACACAATTTTTCTGGTTCGGGAGATTCGGCGAAATGAGCAGCAGGACAGCTTCCTCAATGCCGTAACCCACGAACTAAAGACACCCATCGCTTCCATTCGCCTTTATCTCGAAACATTGGCGAGCCGGAACTTGGATGAAGCAAAGCGCCGCGAGTTTTATCGCATCATGCTGGATGATACTGACCGGCTGCTTGGGACCGTCGAACAAGTTTTGAAAGCGGGGGAAGTGCGGCATGGGAGCGAGCGAAAGAATTGGCAGGAAGTGGAGTTTTCGGCCATTGTTCGCGAAGTCCTCGCGCTCGCGCGCCTGCGGCAGAATCTTTCTCCGGAGGTGCTAAGTCTTGGTTCAACGCCGGCGGATGAAATCGTTGTCTTGGGAAACCCGGAAGAGCTGCGCACCGCAGTATTCAATCTGCTCGATAATGCCATCAAATACTCGGGCGACAAGAAAGATATCGTCGTGGATCTGCTCACTCCCAATATAGATACGGTCTTGCTGCGCGTACACGACCGTGGTATCGGCATTCCGCGCAACGAAGTGAAGCGAATCTTCAAACGCTTCTACCGTGCATCGAACTCCAAGACGGATAAAGTGAAGGGAACTGGCCTGGGCCTTTTCATCGTGCGTTCGATCGCCCGCCGTTATGGCGGCGACGCTTTTGCCGAGAGCGAAGGGGAAGGGCGGGGCAGCACTTTCACCATCCGTCTTCCCAGGGTTTATCAAGCATGAGCCGCATCCTTATCGTTGAAGATGAAACGCACCTGGCGGAAGGACTTCGCTTCAATCTCGAAGCCGAAGGCCATGCTGTCCAGATCAGCGACAACGGCGAGGATGCGTTGAAGCGCTTGCTCAAGGATCATGAAAGATTCGATGCTCTGGTGCTGGATGTGATGCTGCCCGGGAAGGACGGATTTTTGGTCGCGCGCGAGCTGCGCAAATCGCAGAACTACACTCCGCTGCTCATGCTAACGGCGCGTGGCCGCCCCGAAGATGTTCTCAGGGGATTTGAATCCGGCGCCGATGACTATCTACCAAAACCCTTCAATCTCGCCATTCTGATGGCTCGGATCGAGAGTTTATTGCGCCGCAAGAACTGGGAGGCTTCGGCCAATTCGGTGCACACACAGGACACCCGGCCGGGCAACGAAACACCTACCCAGGAAATCTTTCGCTTCGACGACAAGGTCGTGGATTTTCAGAACCTGCAACTGCGGGTCAGCAACCAAGTCATTCCGCTAACCATGATGGAATCGGACCTTTTTCGCTATCTAATCCGGAATAGTGGCCGTCCCGTCTCTCGCAAACAGATCTTGCAAGAAGTTTGGAATCTGCGCGAAGACACCGATACGCGAGCCATTGACAACTTCATTGTCCGTTTGCGGCGATATATTGAACGGCAGCCTGGCAAACCACGTTACCTGCTTACCGTCAGAGGCGTCGGATACCGATTTGTGCCAAATCCCAACCGCAAGAATTCGAAACAGTGAGTGGTCAGGGCGCCCGGATTTGAACCGGCGGCCTCCTGCGCCCAAGGTAAGAACAGAAACGCTAAGTAGTTGGTTTGTCTAACATTTTCTTATGTCATGCATTGCGGTTTTGCACGGTATTCGCCAATGTTTGTTCCCAAGTTGTTCCCCAGTTTTGAGGTGACCCCCTAAAATATCACAAAACCTTTTGGGCACGGTTCAAAGGTACGCCAATCTTTGATAAGCAGGAGGCAAATCGCGGCGCAGACTGTCGTCGATCAGATCGAGCGGCGGGGCGAGCACGTGCCGGAAATTGCGAATCGAACCGGAGTTTGTCGTGCGGAAATCTATGGGGCCGCACAGTGGCGCTCGCTTAGGACGATTGGCGGAAGCACGCAACACTTGAAGGAAGGCCACCCCTCTGATTAGATTACGCTCTGGAAAGAGCCTTTTTTGCACGCCGAGGTTGACGCCCTAGAAGGCGCTACTCCCACTTGCCAACTCCCTCGACGATGGTGATGTAGCGATCCAGGGGCAAATTTGTGAAGCGCTGGACAGCGCCACTTGGTTGTGGCCACTTCACTGCCAGAGAATCCAATTTTGTACGACTGCCAATGCCCAGGACAATGCGCGGATCGTGAGAGGACAAAAAGCTGCCTCCACCAACTTTCATGCGGGTGCGCTTAAGGTCGCCGGCCTGAAACGTGAGGCTCGCTCCAACGGCATCTGGGTTTGACTTCCGGCCAATTAGACGAACGCCGAGCCAATGATTGTTCTTGCCGATATTGTTGTGCAACAGAACAGGAGCACCATCGTTGTTGGAAACGAGCACATCCACCGCGCCGTCGTTGTTGAAATCGCCGACGGCCAGACCGCGCGCGGGAAATGATTTCGAAAAAACAGGGCCGCTTTGGCTACTTACATCCTTGAAGGACTTGCCCTCGTTCCGGAAGAGCAAGAGGGGCTCCTTGTAAGTAACCTGGTGAGACAGCTCTTCGACGAGATCATCGGGGAAACCGTTGGCAATCATCAGATCCAGGTTGCCGTCATTGTCGTAATCGAAAAACTTGAGTCCCCACCCGCTCATCCAGCGGGTGGACATGCCAATGCCCAGGGCCATCGAGAGATCCTCGAAAGTTTCGTCATGATTGTTCTGATAGAGTGAAAATATCTCCTGGTCGATGTTCGCGACGAAGAGGTCCATCCAACCATCTTCGTTGAAGTCCGCCGAATCCACGCCCATACCGGAACGTGCCCGGCCATCCGCGCTGTACGCGACATCGGCCGCGAGCCCCACTTCCTCGAAGCGGCCGCCACGATTCATGAAAAGAAAATTCGCCACCGTATCGTTGGCGACAAAAAGATCCATCCAGCCATCGTTATTTACATCCGTGGCCACGACTCCCCAAGCTTTTCCAAGATGGGCGGAGATGCCGGACTCTTTGCTGACATCCGAGAAAGTGCCGTCGCCGTTGTTGTGAAATAACCAGCTGGGCCGCGGATTGAAAATGCGAGGGATGCAATAGTGATGCGTGCCGTCCTGGTCCACGCCGCATGCTAGTGATTTGTCGAACTCCGCGAATTGGCAAACGAAGAGGTCCAGCCGGCCGTCGTTGTCGTAGTCGAACCAGACCGCGCTGGAGCTCCAACCGGGAGCGGCGACCCCCGCTTTCTGCGTGACATCGGTGAAAGTTCCGTCACCGTTGTTGTGATAGAGGATGCAGTGGCCGAATTGCGTGACGAAGAGATCGGGGAAGCCATCGCCATCGTAATCGCCAACCGCGACTCCCATGCCGAAGCCGCCGCCGGCCACGCCAGCTTTTTCGGTTACATCCGTGAAGGTACCGTCGCGGTTGTTGCGATAGAGTGCATTGCGCAGCGGGCGAGGAGGATCGTAAAAATCGCATTTGCCGCTGTTAACCAGATAGATGTCCATCCAGCCGTCGTTATCGTAATCAAGGAAAGCGCAGCCAGCGCCGCTTGTCTCCGGCAAGTATTTTTCAGGGGACTTCCCGGCAGTGTGGACCCAGCGGATGCCGCTCTTTGCGGGAGGGATCTCTTCAAAGGCATAAGGCGGCGCGGGAGAGGACGCTCTTAGAAAAGGAAATAGCCGTGGAGAAAGAGTGCCGGACAAAAGAGACAATCCCCGAAGAAAGCGGCGACGAGAAAGAAGAAGAGGCTGTTGGTTCGAAAGTCTGTGGAGCACCCGCCGCATGCATCCCAGCACAATAACATGACGCAGAAATAACGTGATTGGTCTGGTGCGATTTTTGGCACTCTCAGGACGCTTTTTTGTCTACTAGCTGGCTGAGACATGCTCCCACGCTGGGCCTTTGTGTTATTGTCGAAGGACCCAAGCTTCCCGCCGGCGGGAGATCCGTCATGCAAGTCCAACAAACAGGCCTTTCAAATGCGCGATTCCTCTTGGCAATCATACTGGCGTCCTGGTCGACAGCTGCGCTCTTCGGGCAAAGCAGCTCAGCTTCGCAAGAAAATGTGGTGAAGGCAGATTTCGAAGCAGTAGCAAAATCGGCCGCGGTTGCGCGGGAGGCCGGCCATCTTGACGAGGCAATTCGAGAGTATCGGCGCGCCGTGGAGATTAATCCAAGGTGGGAAGAGGGCTGGTGGTACCTCGGGACGCTGCTCTACGACGGGGACCGCTATGCAGAGGCTATTCCCGCGTTCCAAAAGCTGGTGGAAGTCTCACCGAACACGGGGCCGGCGTGGAATTTTCTCGGGCTCTGCGAATTCGAGACAAGGGATTACGGGAATTCCCTGGAGCACTTGGAAAATGGGCTAAGGCTCGGAGACGGCGACGATCCGGAGATTGGGGGCGTCTCGAAGTATCACCTCGCTCTGCTGCTCCTTCGCAGAGGCGAATCCGATCAGGCGGCCACCCTGCTCGCTTCGACATTCAGACAGAGCGAAATGTCGACACAGATAAAAATTGCGTTGGGCTTGGCGATGCTTCGCGTGCCGCTTTTGCCTGAAGAGTTAGATCATTCCCAAGACGCGCTGATTTATGCAACAGGAGAAGTTGCCGCAACCATCGCGCAGAACAATTCCGCAAAGACGCTGACTGCGTTTCCTAACTTATTGAAGGACTATCCGAGCACTCCGTACTTGCACTACACCTACGGAAAGGCGCTTGCGCTCGCCGGGCGGGACGAAGAAGCGCTGCAGCAGCAACGCGAAGAGGCTGGCATCTCACCGAAAAGTGCGTTGCCGTGGATCGAAATCAGCCAACTGGAACTTCGTTTGCAAAAACCGAAGGAAGCCTTGCATGCAGCGGAGGAAGCGGTGGGGCGTGCGCCGGATTCTGCAGCTTCGCACAAGGGGCTGGGACACATTTGGGATGTGCTTGGCGAAAGACAAAAAGCGGCGGAAGAATTTGCGATTGCGGAAAAGCTGGCACCGGAAAAGTACCGGCCGGAGGAAAGAATCGCCCTGCTTTATTCGAAACATACTGAGGCAAGGTCAGAAAGAAATCTGCAAGCGGCTGCGGACCAAGCGAGCAATCCTGGGTCGAAGACTTTCGAGGAGCTCTCGATCCAGGCAGCCGCGGCGCAGGCTGCGGGTGATGCAGACCAGGCGATTCAGAATTATCAGCGGGCCTTGCAATTGCGGCCGGACTGGGATGACGGCCGATGGAATTTGGCCATGCTCCAATACTCTGCCGGCCACTATCCCGAGGCCATTGCTGAACTCAAGAGCTGGGTGAAGCGCCAGCAAAATGTCGGAACGGCATGGGCGGTGATGGGGCTTTGTGAATTTGAGATGAAGGATTACAAGAACGCTCTTATCCATTTGCAGCGCGGCGAGGAATTAGGCTTCGGTGGAAGTCCGGAAGCGGTGGGCCTCGCAAGATATCACTTGGCCCTGCTGGAGAATCAAAGTGGCCAGTTTGAAAGCGCCCTGGAGACACTGGCGCCGGGAACGCGGTCTGGGACGCCAGCAAAAGAGGTTCAAATCGCTCTCGGGATGGCGCTGCTCCGCATGGCCTTGCTGCCTGAGCAAGTGGAGCCGTCAAGAAGCGCTCTGGTGGAGTCTGCGGGAAAGATAGCTGCGCTGCTCCTGAATAGCAATTACGACCAGGCTTATCCTAAATTCCAAGTTCTGTTGAAAGAGTATACCTCTGTCCCGTTTCTCCACTATGCCTATGGAACGGCGCTTGCCGCGCTTTCCGAATTTGACAAGGCGGAAATACAACTGCGGGCAGAATTGCAAGTTTCGCCAAGGAGCGAACTGCCTTACATCAGCCTGGCATCCGTGGCCCTAAAACGGCACCGTCCGGCAGAGGCATTGGCTTCGGCCCGGCGTGCTGTGCAACTCGCTCCCGACTCCGTCGAAGCGCACTACGTCCTTGGACGTGCATGCCTCGAACTGGGTCAGGAGGAGCAGGCCGTGCAGGAACTGGAATGGGCCAGCAAGCTTGCTCCGGGTAGTCCAGAAGTGCACTTTAATCTCGCGAAGGCCTACGCCAAGGCGAAACTCCCGAAGAAAGCAGAACAGGAGCGTGTTATTTTTGTCCGCCTGAATGCTTTGGCAGAGCAGCAGAGGAGCCGCTCGGGGAATCAGGCGTACGGAGGCTCCCACGACGCGGTTGAACTCGCGCCGGTACGCATCGAAACAGAGAAGACCCCGGCACCCCAGCACCCCTAAGCTCTGGCCCAAAGCCGGACACTGGTCGAGGATACCCAACTTTCTTCAAAGGATTCTTGCTACTTCGCAATGACGAAATCTGCCTTCTCTCCCTCCGCGGAGCTGGGGCCGATCCATACAGTGGCATTTGCCGGCTCAACTAAATCCTGCATATCGATGTTCCAGAAGGCAAGTTCATCGCGTCCTAAGGTGAATTCGACCCGCTTTGATTCTCCTGGCGAGAGAGTAAGCCTTCGAAAACCCTCGAGTTGTCTTACGGGAAGAGCGACACTGGTTCCCCGAAGGCGGACGTAGAGTTCTACAATTTCATCGCCAGCGCGCGATCCAGCATTTCGTACCGTGGTCGACACATGCAGAGCTTGCGCCGTGTTTTCGTTGAGCCCACTAGCACTCATCTGAGATGTGCTCAGCTCTAAAGGTGAGTAAATGAACTTGGTATAGCTGAGTCCGTATCCAAACGGAAAGAGCGCAGCATTCGGTTCGTCCACATAGCGCGAATGATATTTTTCGTGGTTGTTGGCCGGTGGACGACTGAGATCAACGCCATCCGCAGGACGTCCGGTATTCAGTGCATCATAGTAGAGCGGTTCTTGACCCACGCTGCGCGGCATCGAAACGGTAAGCTTCCCGCTCGGACTGACATCGCCAAAAAGGGTTCGCACGAGCGCCGGCCCCGCTTGCACTCCCGGAAACCAAGCTTGCAAAATCGCCGTTACGTGATCCGCGGCCCAGTTGAGGGTGAGTGGCCGGCCACTGAAAACAATCAAGACCACGGGTTTCCCGACCGCGGCCATTGCTTCCAAAAGCTGTTGCTGGTTTCCCGGCAAACCGAGATGGGCTCGAGAAGCAGCCTCGGCGGTCATCCACAAGGAGTCTTCTCCAAGAGCCATCAAAACAACGTCCGCCTGCTTGGCCGCCGCAACGGCTTCTGCAAAGCCGTTATCTTCGGCAGTTAGAATCTCCGTGCCTTTGGCGTAGAGTACGCGCCCGCCCGATTGCTGCATGCGAGAGGTCAGGGCTGTCCGCAACGTCACTACGTCTGCCGCATTGCCCCTGGCGCGCCACGGGCCCAGCATGTCAGAGGCACTGTCGGCGAGTGGGCCGATGAGGGCGATGGTGTGGACGTCCGGACCAAGTGGGAGAGGCACCTTCCCTGGCGAGTTACCGTTCTTCAGAAGCACAAAGGAACGTTCCGCAACGGAGCGGGCGAACTCCACGTGGGCAGGATCGAGTACAGGCTTACCGCCGCTTGCCGGTTCGGGAGTATAAGGATGATCGAATAGTCCGAGCGCGAATTTTATACGGAGGATGCGACGCGCAGCTTGATCCACGGCGGCTTCCGGCACGTCTCCTGACCGCACCAGTTCCGCCAAATAACGGGAATACTCGTTGCTTTCAAGATCCACGTCGACGCCCGCAAGAATCGCTTTGCGCGCCGCGGTTTTGCCGTCCACGGCAATACCGTGAGCGATCGTTTCCCGGATTGATCCATAGTCGCTGATCACCACGCCCGCAAACCCCCACTCCTCGCGAAGGATATGCGTCAGCGTAAACCGGTTGGAGGTAGCGGGCACGCCGTTTAGGGTATTAAAGGCGCTCATGACCGACCCGCCGCCAGCTTCCACGGCGGCGTGGAAGGGCGGCAGATAGACTTGACGCAACATGCGTTCGGACATTTCCACCGAGTTGTAATCGCGCCCCGCTTCGGCGGCTCCATAGCCAACGAAATGCTTCATACAGGCCAGCATGGATTCCGGATCGTCCAGGCGAGCGCCTTGATATCCGTGCACGTAGGCAATGGCCATGGCGGAGCCCAGGTATCGATCCTCTCCGGCTCCTTCCACAATGCGTCCCCAGCGGGCATCCCGCGCGATGTCAACCATGGGCGAATATGTCCAGCGGATGCCTTCTTTGGTGGCCTCCTTGGCAGCGATGCGCGAAGCTCTTTCCACCAGCGCGGGATCCCAGGTCGAGGCCATGGCCAGCGGTACAGGGAAAATGGTGCGGTACCCGTGAATTACGTCCAACGCGAAGACGAGTGGAATGTGCAGCCGGGAGTTTTCGATGACCAGCTTTTGCAAGGCATTGGTCTCGGCCGCTCCCGTAATGTTCTCGAAGGAGCCCACACGGCCCTGGGCGGCTTGTTCGCGATAGTCGGCATGGGGCGAACCAGGTCCCGTGGAACTATCGGCGAAGTGAACGAGTCTGGCCGATCTTTTCTTCCAGTGTCATTTGACCGAGCAATCGGCTGACGCGCTGCTCGATTGCGGCATCGTCCAACCGTGGCGGAGATTGCGCCCTGAGCAAACCGTAGAGCCACGCGGAAACAACAGTCAGAAGCAAAATACGAACCGAACACCTTTTGGACGCCATGTTCCTTCTCCGTCTCCTCATCGGGTTGCCTCGGTCAGGCAGACGCTGCGGCACGGCAAGCGGCGATGGGAATCTCATTGTCGCACCATGGCGTAACCGCCACAGCGCACGAGAATCTGTTCTTCGATCCTCCAGAAAGGCGTCCCGACGTGTTCAAATGCTACTGGAAAACCGGTATTCTAGCAATGAATTGAACGGCGCGAAACGGGGAAAGCCGCGGAACCAAGGTGTCCAGGCCCTGCCCTCTTGATTTTCAAGGCGAAGTTGTACTTAAAGACGCGTTTGTGACTTGAGCGCCAGCCTGAGAGCATTTTAGAAATGTTCGATAGTCAGTGGCGCGGCACAGCAACGGGCCGCACCCGTTCGCGCGGCACAACTCCTTCTCCTTCCTTCACCGCGTAGAAGTGATCGGCCGCAAGATTCGTCAAAGTCTCGGTCTTGCCAGAGGGCCAGAGAATGTCTACGCGGTCCAGCCGATCGTGGGAACCGAGACCGAAGTGGATTCGGAGATCATTCTGCGACAGATAACTTCCACCACTGCGTACTTCATCCATTTGAATCAAGTCTCCGGCGACAGCCTTGATGCGCGCATTCAAAGCCAGACGATTACTTTTTGTTCCCGCGAGTTCGAATCCGATCCAGTGGTTATGTTTCCCGCCCTCTTCGCGAAGGATCATCGGCTTGCCGTCCAAATTCTCGACGACGATGTCGATGTGGCCGTCGTTGAAGAGATCGCCGAAGGCCGCGCCGCGGCTGACCTGTGGGTCTGAATCGCAGGACCCACGAGTTCGCTGATATTGCGAAACGTGCCATCGCGCTCGATTCAGGAAGAGGAGTTTTGGCTCCCGATATCTTGCACCAACATCGAGAGTATCCACCTGGGGGTAGACATGTCCGTTCACCAGAAAAAGATCCGGCCAACCATCATTGTCAAAGTCGAAAAATGCGGTGCCCCAGCCAACGTAGGGAATGGTCGGCGCCGCGACGCCCGCATGGAAAGAAACGTCAGTGAAGCTCATTCCACCATCATTGCGAAACAGGGCTGCGTACTCCTCCGAGAAGTGGGTAACAAAAAGAGAGAGGCGGCCCGTGTGCAAATAATCGCCGAGAGCAACTCCCATGCCGGCCTGTTCGGAGCCATCCTGGCTCACAGCAGTTCCGGCGAGAAACCCCATTTCCGTGAAATGGCCTTTCCCCTCATTGCGATAGAGGAAGTTTGGCGTGGAGTCGTTCGCGACAAACAGGTCCAGGCGACCATCATCATTGAAGTCCGACCAAACGGCTCCTAAGCCGTAATAGCCGTGCGGATCGTCCACTCCGGCAGCTTTGGACACGTCGGTGAAGGTACCATCCCCGTTGTTGTGGAAGAGGAGGTCGCCAGCACCCTTCAACCCCCTTGGACCGCACTGCACGGCCAGACCGTGATACTGGCAAGTCTTGCTGGAACCAAATTTGGGAAGGTCATCCAGGTGAAAGTCCACGTAGTGGGAAACGAACAGGTCCGCCCAACCGTCGCCATCGTAGTCTCCAAAGGCGGCCCCTGTGGCAAACTGTGTGTCGTTGAGGCCGGCTTGTTTGGTCACATCCGTGAAAGTGCCATCACCATTGTTGCGGTACAAAACGACGCCGCCGAGGCAAGTCACCAGCAAATCGGGCCAGCCATCGTTGTTATAGTCCCCGACGACCGCCCCCATGGCGAAGCAGGGAAATCCGACCCCCGCTTTATCGGTCACGTCGGTGAATGTCCCATCGCCATTGTTATGATAAAGAGCACCGCGAGCCTTTTTGCCCGCGAGCGCCATGTCCACAGTCGGTGCATTCGTAAAGTAAATGTCGGGCAAGCCATCGCGGTCATAATCGATCAACGCCACGCCGCCAGACATGGACTCGACGATGTACTTCTTGTCGGACGACGACAGGTGCTCGAACCTAATGCCGGTGGAATCAGTGATGTCCACGAGTTGTGGAAGTGTAGCGGCCGGTTCCTGGCCTGGAGCAAGTTGGCCGAGGAGGCTCATCGAAAGTACAAGCAATGCTAAGAACGCAGCTGGTACGCCCAGAAAACCCAAGCGAGAAAACGCGCGGATCGGCGGAGTGGGCGTGCGGGTCACGATGGAGGATACGGCGGTGAGGAGTGGGCGGGCTTTGACCCGGGCTGCACAGGACCTGGATTCTCTTTCTCTTTCAACTTATGGAACTGCTCCATTTCACGCTGAGCACGCTCGCGCTGGTTCAACCGCGCATAGAGGAGTCCCAATTGGTAGTGCGTATCAGGAAAGCTGGGGGCCAGCTCCGCCGCGCGCGTCAAGTGTTCCTGGGCTTTATCATACTGGCGCTGCTGTAAATAAAGTGTTCCAAGCAGAGCATGAGCTTGGGCATGCTTGGGATCGACGGCAACAGCTTTCATCAATTGAGAGATGGCGCTCTGGTTGTCGCCCTGGTCACGCGAAATGAGAGCCAACTGATAATAGGCCTCCACCTGATTTGGGTCGAGCTTGATCGATTGTTCGAAGTTTTCCCGCGCGGCCGGAAAGTCGCGCAAGCCAGCTGCGGCCATCCCCAGTGCGAGGAAGGCAAGCGGATCCTGGGGACGCAGCTTTGTATACTGCTCGATCGTTGCGCTCGCCTCTTTCGAATCGCCAGCCTGGAGTTGCGCGACGCCCAGCAGGTACAAAGCCTCCGGTTCGTCGGGCCGCAGCTTGACAAGCTGTTGCGCTGCATCGACCGCGTTCGCCGCCTGCCCTGCGTGCAAACTAGCCGCAGCGAATTTGCGCAAAACGTCCGGCGAGTCAGGCGCGGCCACACGGGCGCGGCTGAGAAGCTCCAGTGATTTTCCCCACTGTCCCTGGGCGGCCAGCACGCGTGCCAGCCCTTGCAATGCGTCTATCGAGGTTGGGTCCAAGTCCACGGCTCGCCGAAAGTCCTTTTGGGCCAGCGTGATATCGCCCTTGCGTTCCCGGGCCCTGCCCAGCGCAAAGAACAATTCAGTAGTGGGAGCCTGCAGCTTCTGGGCAGCTTCGAGGATGGCGAGGGCATCATTTGTGAGATCGAAATCCACGAGCACTTCGGCGTACTCAACACGGAGCGCCGGGTTTTTCACCGCGCGTGAGGCGACGGACGCTGCGAGCGATCGAGCTTCCGCAACTCGGCCTAAACCCAAGTAGCACGCCGCCAGGAGAGGCAGAGCGCTGTCCGGACGATGTTGAATAGGAATACGTTGAAGCGCCTCCAAGGCTCGTGGATAGTCATTCTGTTTCAAATACGCCGCCGCCAAACCAGAGTTCACCTCCGCGTCGTTGGGAGCCAGCCGTAGAGCGTCCAAAAGCGTGGCAACCTCTTTGTCCGTCTCGGCTTGAGCGTGGAAGACGCGCGCTAAATTGATATAGGCGGGCAGTAAGTCCGGAGCCAAGCTGGTGGCCCGACGTAGCAGTGTTTCCGACTCTGCAAAGCGTTTCTGCTGCAAGCGAACGGCTGCAAGTAGATTCAATGCTTCAGCATTCTCGGGATGCCGTGCGAGAAGATCCCAGAGCAGTCCTTCAGCCTGGTCGAGTTTTCCCGTTTGGATCAGCGTGGCGACGCGAGCAACCTTCTGCGAATCCTCATCCGCAACCAGCGGTACAGTCAGAAACGCGAGCAGCGTGAAAAGGGCCAGGCTGAGAACGGTTACATGCCTTCGCGCGGATTGAGTTTCTGGCCTGGTCAAAAACCGATTGCGCCAAGCGATCACGGCCGATCGGTCCCGCGAGCTTTCGCTTTCAATTTTTGATAATCCTGGAGGACGCGTTGAGCGTCTTCGACCCTTCCATCGCGGCGGTAGGCCACACTCAACTGGAAATAGCTATAGTCCTTGGTCGGATCGAGCCGTACGGCAGTTTCCAATCTTTCTATAGCGGCCTTTACATCACCACGCTCGAGCAGAATCTTGCCAAGCTGATACTGGGCATCCGCGTAATCAGGCTTGTCGCGAACCACCTCGGACAGCAGAGCGAAAGCCTGATCTTTCTGTTGCTGCATGATCAGGACGTAGGCCAAATGATACTTAGCCTTAGCGTCTCCAGGATGCGCATCGAGCTCTGCGCGAAATTCCCGCGCCGAATCGTCGACCTTCCCTTCGTGAAGCAGAATAAGCGCCCGGCCGAAATGCGCTCCTTCGATTTTTGGATCTAGCTCCAGTGCGCGAGAGAACTCCTCGACGGAGGAAGTGTACTGGTTCTGGTCGGCATCGGCCTGACCGAGGAGAACATGGATTTCGGCAACATTCGGATTTTTTTCAAGCATCCGCCGGAAAACGGACGAGGCCGTGGCCGAATCTCCTGTGCGGACAAGGGATACCCCCATTGCATAGAGAATTCCCGGATCATCCGGAAGGTTTGACAGAGCGGGCTGAAACACCTCGAGAGTTTTGGCGAACTGGCCTGTCATGAAGTAGCTCAAGCCGAGCGCGTCCCTCGTTTTAGCATCGTCAGGCTGACGGGCGAGCTGACGGCCCAGCGGGCCAACGGCTTCCTCGAAACGCTGGGCGCGGAAACTCGCAAGACCCCAGTTGCGGTCCAGGCCCGCCAATTCAGGCTTCCAGCGCGACGCTTTTTGAAAGTAATCGGCTGCCGGGGCGTACTGTTCGTGCCTCGCCTGAATCACTCCGAGATTGTTGTAGGCGTTCGCCAAAATGTCGGAGAGTGAAGCGCGGAGTTCCTGCGTCTTTTTTTCCGCCGCGGCATCGAGCGGAGGACGATTCTCAAGAAATGCGGGCTTTTCCTGGTCGCTCTGAACGTCGGGAAGCAACTCATGCTGTCCCATTTCGCGAGCATCTTGCGCGTCCTTGTCGTTCTGGAAGGCCTGGGCTCGCAGTTCCTGCGAGCGCTTCAGTTCCGCCTCGGCTTCCTCCTGCTTACCCATCTTGAGTAGGACTTGACCAATCATAGTGTGGGCTTTCGATACTTGATAGTGATTGCGTGACGGGTCGGCCGTTAGAGCAATTGACTTCTTCAAAGACTCGATGGCCAGCTCCGGCTGGTCGCTCTCGAAATACGCTTGGCCAAGATAGAGGAGAGGGTCAGGGTTCTCTGGCTGCAACTGCGCGGCTCTTTTCAGGTATTCTTCGGCCTTGGGAAAGTCGCGGTTCTCCAGATAAATTACACCGAGGAAAAAGGTACTGAAGAATTCTTTCGGATTAATCGCCAGTTCCTGCTCGAAAAGGGGACGAGCGGTCGGAAAGCGCTCCTTTTCTCCCTGAGCAAGATAGGCGAGGGCGAGATAGTAGTGAACCCTGGGGTAGTGCGGATCCAGGTCGATAGCTTTCTTGAATTCCCGGAGGGCGTCATCGAGGTATCCCGTTTCGCGATACGCACGGCCGAGGAGTACATGGAGCTCCGGAGTCGAGCCCATGTCGTTCAGCAGTTCGTCAAACAAAAGCTTTGTTTCAGCCAACTTGTGCTGACTAAGATAGGCAAGCGCCAGCGAGTAGGCGGTGGCAAAGTCGCCTTGAAGTCCCAGAGCCGTGTGCAGGTGATCCGCCGCCGCCGCAAAGTTGCCTTGGGCGAACTCGATGTTTCCCATCAGTTGCAAGGCTCGAACATTCCGAGGATTCTCTTTGACCACCTGGGCGGCCTGTTCGCTGGCCCGATCCAGGTGCCCCGCTCGGAAGTAACCCATGGCAAGGTCTGTGCGGGCGTTCTCGTCGGCGGGCTGTGCGGCCACGGCGTCATCAAGCAAGCGGACGGCCTCCTCAGAAGTCGTTCTTTTCAGCAGCAAGAAGATTGCCCAAATGCCGTAAAGCAAGAGCCAAGCACCTGGTGGTATTCCGTTTCCGCGTGGTCCAAATCTCCGGCTAATTGAAACGTCTGGGCGGCACTGTAGTGTTGATCAAGCGGGTCCGGCGTCTGCTGGGCAGCGGAAACCCCTGGTATGGCGAGTGAAATTGCAAGTAAGAGAGGCGTAAGTCGGATGACAGAACCCGGGAAAGCGGTCTGGAAACGCACTGGAGAGTTTCCCATCAAAATAAAGAGAGGCGAGGCTCTTTTAGCCCCGCCTCCATTAGACGCTGGAGCAACTTGTCCGTCAAGCCTCAGAAGGTGAATCGTAGAGCGTACTGAATTTGTCTGGCAGGGCGAGTGTAAGTCGCCTGGCCAAAAGTGGAAGAAAGCAGCGTGTTTCCGGTGACCTGAGTCGACACTCCGCCAACCATCCTTGTTACAGTCGCTGTGGGAATCACGTTTGCCGCTGAGTAGGGTATTTGCTGGGCGCCTGTTGGGTTACCGAGCAAGAAGCAAGGATCGCCGGCAAGACCAGGTACGTCGACTGGTTTGCCGGAAGAATCGGAAAAGCAAAGCTGAGGCCCACCCAGGCCGCCATTGACGCCCTGGAATTCAGCCCGATTGAAGGCGTTAAAGAATTCAAGGCGGAATTCCATATTGAGGCGCTCCCTGAGCTTGAATTCCTTGTGCAGGCCGATATCCCAGTTGTCGACACCCGGACCGTAGCAATTCCCGAGCGAGGCGTTGCCGTCGACCCCGATCGGCAAAGTGTAGATGGAGAAAGCATTTGGGTTAAGGATTTGCTGCTTCAGACCGGGCATATTGATGTGACATGGCTGACCGACGACACGGTTCGGCCGATCCGCACCTGTTCCGGTACCCCAAAGATCCGGCCCGGTACCAGGAATAACGGGTGTGCCACTCTCAAGGGTGATGATTGGATCCACGAACCAGCCATTCACCGCGTTCTTCACGAAGGCATTGTCCTTGTTCAAGGTCGGAAGGGCATAGACCAAAGAGCCAGTGAAGATTTGCGGGCGGTCGAAGGCCGTGGGGCCGTAGTCCAGCCTGGGGTTCGAGTTGTCGCTGAAAATGTCGGTGTTGCCTTGGCCGATCAGGCCCTGGATGCCCTGGAGTGCCAGGGTCTTCGACCAAGTATACGAGAATTGATAGATCGATCCTCGCTTGTCAATGGTGCCCTTCCAGAAGGCTTGGAGTGCCTGATACTTAGACGTGCCCGAGAAGTCCATCACGGACAATTGTGCCTGGCCACTCGTGGCTTGGCCGAAATAACTCATGTAGGGACGGAACCCGGCGTTACCGTTCCCATTGTTATTCATCGAGAATAAGGCAAAGTACTGGCGGCAAGTGTCGCCGGCTGGGATGTTAAGCCCAGCAGTATTGACCCCTGGGCCGGTACAATTCGGGGCAATTTGGGCAGCGTCCGTGTAATTCTGTAAATGCAGCCCGCGAGATCCGACATAGCTCAACTCCATGGTGTTGTTGCGGAAGAGTTCCCGCGACACAGACACGTTCCATTGCCAATTATTGGGGATGTCAGGGTTCGAGGTCCGCCCGAAAGCTGGGTTGCTAATGCCTACTCCGCCCCCGGGATGTCCATTCGGTACTGGTCCATCGAGGTACCGGAAACCGCTGGCTTTCTGAATGAAGGGCGGGTTCTGAGTCCCCTGAACGATAGGTGGGTCGAGTTGGTAGCGAACGTAGAATTGCCCTACTCCTGCGCGCAGGGAAGTTTTCCCGTCCCCGAAGGGATCCCAGGCGACTCCCAGGCGCGGGGCAACGTTATGGTAGACGTTGGAAACCAAAGAGCGATTGGCACTTACCGCAAATCCTTTCGTTTGACCCGCAGTTACGCAGGTAACCTTGGAACCGGGGGCCAGTAAGAGGCCGTTACAATTATTTCCCCCCGGCAAGGAGGCGTTGAACAAGTTGGGTTGGAAGAAAGAAAGCTCGTTGTCAGCGGCGTAGGGTTGCATCAAAAGTGACCAGCGGAAGCCGTAGTTCAGTGTCAATTTGCGGGTGAGCTTCCAGGAATCTCCCGCGTACCACTCGTAGTCTTGATATCGGCCGGCGGCTTCATGAAGGTTGCTCGCCTCCCCGTAACCATACAGGGTGCCTTTCAGAAGAATGCTCGCAATGGCGTTTCCGGTGTTTGCACCCGTAGAAGGATTGCCCCATGGAGAATTGCCGCAGTTGTTGTTGGGGGTACCTTGAGTACAGGTAGCACCTGGCCCCCAGAAAGCAGGCGATTCATTAAAATCGCCGTTGTTTGCCTGGTCCTTGACGTTATGAGCAAGCAAGCACCCCGGCCTTGAATTGGTGTTTCCCAATGACCTTGCTATAGTCGTCGGTCCACGTGTAACGGTCCATCCGGTTGTACCACGGAGCAGCGTTCCACAAGCGTGCTGTAACCCCCGGGTCCCCAGAAGACCGGTGGGGAGAGATTTGTTCCCGCGGTCTTGGCGGACAGCGGAAAGTTCGGAGTGAGCTGCCCGTAAATCTGCTGGGAAAGCCCAGGGTCGGTTCCTGCGTTCGTTATATAAATCCTGTTTCCGGAGTAGCTGAATGCGAAATCGTTGACCGCCGTAGCGTCCGATAGTCCGGGTGAGTTTCACCAGCGGCAATTCGAGAAGGCTGCGCCCAACTAGAATCCACGGCCGGGAAGCCGTCGTCGCCCCACTCTCCGTGCCGGGAATACTAGGCGAGGGCTGACTCCAGTGTTACTGGGTATATTTGACCATCAAAGTCGTGGACTTGTTGAGAGAATAATCTGCCCTCACATTGGACTGCCACCAGTAAACCGGCGAATTCAAGCTCTGTTTCCAGTCGGGATTGGGGCAGGGATTCGCGGCCGTTGGGGTGACGTTGGCCGCAGGGTATAGCGAAGCAACAAGCTTGCCAGCGGGGCTGATTCCCTCCACTGTCTGGCTGATGTTTTGAATTTGACCTGCGCCTGTTCCGAACTTCGTACCGTTAGCGGGATCCGTAACGGCGAAGTCTGTGACCCCATTCTGCGGGAAATTAGAATTGAAGTAACAGTTTGTCAAATGGCCGCCAGTGGAAACGCCAGTGAAATTTCCCGCGAGCTCCGCGGCGCTAGGGGTTTGTGCCTGATGAAGATCACCATCGATTTCGCGGTTAAACTCCTGGGAGAAGAAGAAGAAAAGCTTGTCTTTCTTGATCGGGCCGCCAATCGTGCCGCCGAAATCGTTCCGGCGCAATTCTCCTATTGGGATTTGGGGGCTGGTGTTCTTGTTGAAAAAGTTGTTTGCGTCCAAGGCGTCATTTCGGCCGAAATAATAGAGAGAGCCGTGCCAGTCGTTTGTTCCGCCCTTGGTGACAATGTTGACTTGAGCGCCGCCGGACTGGCCGTATTCGGGCCCGTACGAATTGGTCACAATCTTAAATTCTGAATGGAGTCGATGGAGGGGTATACCAGGATGGTGCGCTGGGAACCCATGTCGTTGTTGGGCGCGCCATCGACAGTGAACAGGTTGCCCGTTTTCTGACCGCCGTTAAAGGAGATATCGGTACCAGCCGCTAGAACGCCCTTGGCGCTGGTGTTGAAACCGTCCTGGGTCGAAGCGCCGGGTACCAGCAGCGTGAGACCGATGAAGTTGAGACCATTGAGAGGCAATTCGCGGACCTGCTTCGCTTCCATAATGGTGCCCAACTCACCGCTGGTCGTATCCACCTGCGACGGCATTGGCTTCCACCTTCATGACTTCGGTTACCGTGCCAACCGTCAGCTTTACGTTGATAACGACGGCCGATCCAACGTGCAATTCAATACCTTGCTGCTCTTCTGTCTTGAACCCGTCCTTAGTCACCCTAATGTGATAGCGGCCAGGTGAAAGGTCTGGAAAGGCGTAGTTTCCGTTTCCGCCGCTTGTCTCGGTGCGTGTATACGCTGTGTCATCGTTTACGACGGTTACTGAGGCTCCCACCACGACAGCCCCAGCGGCGTCCAACACGGTGCCTTGAATAGTGCCGTTCGTTTGTTGCGCGACCATGGCCGGCGCGAGAACCAGCACCAGCACGCTAAAGAACACCCCAAGCCCCGTCCTGCTCATAAAACCTCCCGGGAAACACGCATCAAAGTTTTGGTTCGGAGCAACTAGTATTTTCATACTACCCCGTGTGGCGCCATTTAGCGCCAAGTGCCCCTGCGTTGTCAAGCGGAAAATACCGGTATTCTAAGACTGCTCGGGATAAAAGACCGGTATTCTAAAAGGTTCCTGCAGCAACCCACCATCTTGCTGCGCAGCGGGGCCTCGATGAGGTAGAATGCCAGCAATTCGGTCGAGTCGGCATGGTGCCGTTCTAAACGCTGTTTTATCTTAGAGTGTGAAGAGCGAGGGCCGTATGAAATCTTCGAAAAAGAAGGGAGACGGCAAGAAGAACCGTCATGTCACCTTGAAAATGGTGGCTGAGCGCGTGGGTCTCACAAAGGGGACCTGCTCAGCCGTGTTAAACAAGACTGCTGCCTCCCGATCTGTTCCGCTGCAGACACAAGAGCGAATCCTTGCCGCCGCTCGGGAGTTGAATTACCGCCCCAGTTTCTATGCCCGCAATTTGGGGGTAAAGCGCACCTATATGATCGGCGTGGTCACCCAGGAGATTGGTGACTTTTACGGCTCGCCGATCATCAGTGGCATTGAACGATACCTCTGGCAGAAGAATTTTTTCTTCCTGACCGTAGCTCACCGCCACGACCCTAAGCTCCTTGAAACGTACGCGCACATTCTTTTGGATCGCGGCGTCGAAGGATTCATTACCATTGACACTGTTATCGATCACCCTTTGCCGCTGCCGACAATCGCCATCCCCGGGCACCGCCGCTTGGAAGGTGTTACGAACATCGTTTTGGATCACCGAAAAGGAGCCTGGCTGGCGCTGAGTCATCTGATCGAGCTCGGTCATACCGAAATCGCCTTCATGAAGGGTGCTGAGGTCAGTCCAGATTCGGAGGACCGCTGGAACAGCATACGCGAAGTGGCCGACGAACTTGGCATCCGCATGCGGGCGGAGCTCATCGTTCAACTCGAGGGAGACGACGCCACGCCCCAGCTTGGCTATCCCTTCGCGAAAACGCTGTTGGGCCGTAAACGGCCGTTCACGGCGCTGTTTGCGTACAACGATATCTCCGCTATTGGCTCGATTCGCGCGTTCGAAGAGGCCGGATTGCGCGTTCCAGAAGATATTTCTGTGGTCGGATTCGACGACATAAGAATTGCCGTGCACAACAACCCGAGTCTCACAACGGTGCGCCAACCGCTCCAAAAGATGGGGGAAATCGCCGCGCGAACTTTGCTAAACCGCATCGAAGAGCATGAAGATTGGGTCCCGGAAATCTCGATTGAGCCCGAATTTGTTGCGCGAAATTCAACGGGCAGGGCGCCCGTTCAAGCCTCAATGGCATCTGATGACCGGGGGGCGCCGGTGAGTGTTCCCATCACCATGCAGCCGGAAAGCTAAGCCAATCGAACCGATCTACGAATGGCGTCTGTGAGCGCGAGAACAGCAATCCGCGAAGCTTGGCCCAATTCAAGATGGCTATCCTGATGCCTCGGTGCCGGCCTGACAAGCAGTCTCTCTTGCGTTTCGCTGCCGCTTACTTTTTTTTCGCAACCTGCGCATTTGCTCCCAGCGGGCTGCGGGCCCAGACAGCGACAGAGGATCGCCTTCTTTTTCGCGGCTGGTGGCCGCGGCACAGCTCTCCAGCCGCCGACGAGTATGTGGGACCTGCTCAATGCGCCAGATGTCATCCAGGCAAAGCAGCGACGCAGAAAAATACGCCCATGGCTCGCACGGCGGACCTTGTAGCCGACTCGAGTATTTTGGCCAGCCGCGGCCGCCTGACTTTTCAGTCGGGCAAAATCAGCTATGAGATTGCTACCGCAGAAGGCCACAACATCTATACGGTTTCGGACGGTGCGCGAAGCATTTCCGCGCCGCTGACTTGGTCCTTTGGCGATGGCCACATTGGCCAGTCGTGGCTCTTCGAGCGAGACGGAGAGTTCTACGAAAGCCGGGTTTCGTATTTCGATACTTTGAAGGCTCTCGACTTTACGCCCGGCCGCAAACTTACGGAGCCACAGAATCTTGAGCAGGCCATGGCGCGGCCCGTTACCGGGGCTGAGCTCGTTCGTTGTTTTGCTTGCCACACCACCGCCTCGACGATCAACGAAAGGTTCGACCGGCGTCGAATCATCCCAGGGATTAGCTGCGAAGCGTGTCATGGACCGGGCCTGACTCACGTCGTCGCGCATGAGATGGCGTACCTACAAGGGCAAACGTGGCAAACAGGACAGGAGCCGGACTTAATTTTCGATCCGGGGAACCTCAGTCCAGTGGATGCCGTCGATTTCTGCGGTGCTTGCCACGGGACATGGTGGGACGTCAAGCTTGGCGGTCTCACAGGCCTGGCCAACATACGGGCACAACCTTATCGCCTGGAAAAGAGCCGGTGCTGGGGGAAGAAGGGGGACGCTCGCCTGACTTGCGTGGCTTGCCACGACCCACATCAAGACCTCGTGCGCGATTCCGCATCGTACGATCGGAATTGTTTGAGCTGCCACCTCACTTCTATTTCCGCAATGCCAGCCACAGACCATCCGGGTCCGGCGTGTAAAGTGGGCACGAAAAACTGTGCGTCGTGCCACATGCCGAAGATCGAGGACTCAGGAATGCACTACACCTTCACGGATCACTACATCCGCGTTGTCCGCCCAGGTGCGCCCTATCCGGATTGAGCGTTCGCGTCTGGCCTTGAGCGTAACCCTCTTGGTGCGCAGTGTCGTGCAGCGGCAACAAGGTCAAGAACCTGTTTGAAGTTTTCAATGGAATTCAATTGAACTGGAACCAGTTTAAATTGCCCAGGCTTGTGGTGCCGCTCGCGGGAGCTTTGAACACCACGTACAAGTCATGAACGCCGCTCGCCCCTGACACGGTAACAGGCGTGGGTCGTTTGCCAGGTTTGAAATCCTCCCGTGGATGGAATTGTTACGGAAGCAATGGGTGCGCTAGCAACGCTGTCCAAATGGAACTCGAGAGTTCCACCGCAATTCCCGGGGCTCTGCTGGCAAGCTAGCCGGGCGGTGACGCCCGTGACCCCGGTGCCAAAATCCACGTTTTTGTAAACCGCGTAATCTCCGGCGCTGGCGAATCCGACGTCGTAGCCACCATTGGTGTCCGAAGTGAGCTCCGTCTCAAGTCCCCACGTTTGGTAACTTGTCCGGGTCGTTGATGTCCGGCGGTGCTATTGAAGCTCGATGCTTGAATCTGCGATTTTGCGCTGACCGTGTAGCCAGCGGCTTGCGTCCCGCTCCAGGTGAACGTTGCCGCGGCCAGCGCCGGTAGCGTATAGGTGAACGACTGTGTTCCCCATTGCACTTCAAATGTCTGCGTCGCGCTGGAAGTATTATAGGCCACCAATACTCGAGAATTGTCTGGGGCAGGATTGACGAACGCCGCCGTTACGATTCCCTGTGCGTTACTGGAATAAACCCGATTGGCACCCGGCAGGACATACTTGCTGAAATGGCCCAAGGTGTAATACTCGATGCTGTAGGTGATATCGCCCGTGGAGCTGTTCACCTGCGCGATCGGCGAACAGGTGCTGCAGCCGCCTGTGTGCGGACCTTGATTCTCGTCCACCGAAAGACTCCACTTCACGAAAGCCCGGGCCCAATTCCTCATGTTCTGAATGATTTCAGGGAAATCAACGCTCGCCTGGTCGGAATTGGTTACAAAGCCGGAGTGTTCCGTCTCATACTGGCCTATCGTGGGAAACATGTTGTGGATCACCGTCATCACGCCGGGCGTGCCCCCATAACCGTGCCACGCGACGCCGGCGATCTGGCTCAAATTTTGGTTCGAAAGAACATTCTGCGGATAGTCGCCGCGGTCCCAGTTGTGGTCGTAAACCAGCACCTTGGTGGCGAGGCCGGCGTTGGTGAGCGCCGGCAGTACGTGTTGAAACAAAGCTATCTGCTGATCCGTTCGTCGAGGATGTGCAATCGGTCGAGGCCGAAGTTGCGGGCATGCACATGCCCGGATAACTCGGGGGAACGAAGAGTGGTTCATTTTGCAGTGAGATATAGTCGATATTGATTCCAGCGCTCTGCGTACGCCTGGATGTATTTCACGAAGTACTGGGCGAAAGAATCGTACACGGTTGCGGGGGTGGCTAGCAACGATCCACCGATCATGGAGCCGGAGCTTTTCATCCAGCCTGGCGGGCTCCAGGGATTGGCCATGATCTTGATTTTCGGGTTGGCCGATACGGCCAACTTGAGGAATGGAATGATGTCCGTCTGATCGTGCTTGATCGAAAAATTGGCCAGCGTGGGATCCGCCACGCCATTGTTATCGTCGAACGAATAGACACTCTGTGCTAGGTCGGAGGCGCCCATCGGATTGCGCAGGAAGCTAAGCCCAATGCCATTCCCCTGGCGGGTGAACAGATCGCTCATCGCCTGGGTGAATTGCGCCGGTTGCTTGACCTTGGCTATCTCGTACAGGTTGTACATGGCCGTGTCCGTGGTGGAAGCACCGAATCCCTCGATCGGCTGATAGACCTCCGTTTCATCCATATATATAGGATTGCTGCCGCCTGTCGTCGCCGAAAAACTGACGCTCTCCTGCGAGGTCAATTTCCTGGTCTGGTCGTCGGTAGTCACGACCACGGCGACCGTCGGTCCAGTGCCCACCGGGATAAGCGTGTACGAGCCGCTGGCCACGGCACTCGTCGAAAATCCCGATGCCGTGGCAATGGCCTTAATCGTGGTCGTCGCGGTGATCGCAATCGGATTCGCGTATTGAGTGGAAGAAGTTGTCGGCGTAGTGCCGTCCGTTGTGTAGTAGATGGTGGCGCCAGAAGTGCCATCCGTTAACGTGACTGTCTGACCCGCCGACGTCTGACTGTATGAGCCTGGCACAGGGAAAAAGGCGGGTGTAGCCGCCGGAGATGGTGGAGGTGGAGGCGCGACTGAGGAAGAGCCACCGCCGCAACCCATTGCCGCTAGCGCCAGCGTGATCGGGGACAAACCCCAACAAAGAACTCTCCACCACGAAGATACGGAAGGGTTTCCAGGCATTTCACTCTCTCGGATGCTCGGCGGGCGAATGGGACAAGCTCCAAGTCTGCTTTCGTCCACCCGCGAACGGGGTTTATATCACAAAGATGGTTCCTAGAATACCGGTCTTCTTATAGACTTGGACCGCGCCAGGGGAACGGAAAGTCTCAGCAGGCTTTCAAGTACCCTTCGGCCTCAGGGGCTCCACCAGTTCGTGGCCTCAGTGGAACTCCTGCTTGACTGGCCCTAGGCGGTATGTTACGGATGTCGCGAACCGGTATTCTGGCGCGAAAGCACGAGATTTTGCAGCTTTAGAACTCTGTGAAAGAAGAAGACAGCCATGACCATTAAGATGAGTTCAGGTTTTTTCTGCAAATCGAGATGGATTCTTGCCGTAATGATTTTGTTCCTGGCCGGGGCGGGGCGAGCCAACGCGCAGGGCTGCGGCGGCGTTTCCACGAGTACCACGGGCGCAGTGACTTGGAATCCCCAATGGTGTCAGGAATTTAGCGGCGCTGCAGCTTCCCCGGATATCACGGCGTGGAAGTTTGACCTGGGAAATAACGGCGGCTGGGGCAACAACGAGGTAGAAGTTTACTGCGGACCTCCCGGATACGCAGGGAACCCCCAGCAGTGCCCAAATACCTTCAGCAGTACCACTAACACTGTATACCTCGACGGCAGCGGGCGCCTTGTGATTCAGCCGATAAATAACGGCGGCACGTGGATCTCAACCCGCATGGAAAGCATGATGAGTTTTCAGTACGGCCGGATCGAAGCGAGCCTGCAATTGCCTGACACTACAAATCCAGGCCTTTGGCCCGCGTTTTGGTCCCTTGGCACCAGCATCCGAAACGGAACTCCGTGGCCGAACTGCGGCGAAACGGATTTTATGGAGAACTGGTCCCCCCAGGTTCTTAACGGACCAGGTACCGGAGGGAACAAGACCACTATCCATACGGCTGTGACCGGAGGCTCGGGAATCGGAGGAGTTTATAATTTTCCCCTCGGCCAGCAAGCAAATACCTCATTCCATACCTACGGAACGATTTGGTCCGCAAACTTGATGCAGTTCTATGTTGACGATCCAACAAAACCTTTTCTGATCGAAACCCCGGGCAATCTTCCGTCTGGAGACACTTGGCCATTCAATGCCCAAATCTTCCTGCTCATGAATGTGGCCGTCGGCGGAACCTTGGGTGGGTCGACTGCCACCTTAGTCAGCCCCCAGCCACTGATGGCGGACTATGTCCGTGTGTACGCGGCGCCCTCGGCCTTGACCAAACCAACCCTCGGGAGTCCCGCTTCCATCACCGTGAAAGCAGGCGCAACGACTGGTAACAGCAGCACGTTTACCCCCGGGCTCACAGCCGGGACTGGCTACGTCTATTTCACTTGCAGCACCGACGCACCCAAGGCAAGTTGTGCGATCACCACCACTGACCCTCTGAATCATTTTGTTGCTAATTCCAGCGCTGCGGAGAGCGTCACCGCCTCCCTTGCAACCACGGCTAATTCAGTTCTGCCTCCCTTACTGTTGATTCCCAAAGTCCGCATCTGGGTGCCAATAGTAATCGCAGGGCTACTCGCCTTGACGCTTGTCGCGCTGGCCCGGCGAATGCGAAGCCGCACGTGGCGCCTCAGTTGGATGCTAATTGCCGGATTGATTTTCGTTGGAGCCGTGATAGCCGGCTGCGGCGGCGGCAACAGCAATATAGTGCCTCCCCCTAACACCGGCACTACTCCGGGAGCTTACACTGTGACGGTCTACGCGTTTACCGAAAGCAACGTAAGCGATGGGTCGAATGCCAAAGCCGACGCTAGCGTGTCCATTCCCGTGACCGTGAATTGACGCCTCTTCTGCAAGCAGTGGCATGAGACAGCCGTGATAGGATTCACGCCCAATGCGCCGGGAACTCTCAGCAACCTTCTGCGTCGCCATGGCAGTCCTTGTTATTTGTATCTGTTCGTTCCTTGTGCGCGCGCAAACCAAACCGACTGCGTATAGCGGGCCCGTATTTGAAGACGTCAGCCGGCAAAGCGGCCTGACAGTGCCGCATATTTCTTCGCCAGACAAGCGCTACGTCATTGAATCCATGAGCGGCGGCGTCGGCATGTTTGATTGTGACAACGACGGCAAGCTGGATCATCGTGACCATCAACGGCTCTACCGTCGATCGCTACCGCGACGGTGGGGACCCGATGATCACCTTGTACCATCAAGAGCCGGATGGAACTTTCAAAGACATTACCAAGTCTGCGGGCCTGGCCCGGCGCGGCTGGGGCATGGGCGTGGCCGTCGCCGATTTCGACAATGACGGCTTGCTGGACATTTACGTCACGGGATATGGCGGAAACGTGCTGTACCGCAATCTCGGCAATTGCAAGTTCGAAGATGTCACAGAGAAGGCTGGAGTTCGCGGCGGCGGATTCAGTACCGGTGCGGCTTGGGCCGATTACGACCGCGACGGCCACGTGGATTTGTTCGTCTCGCGCTACGTGCACGTCGATATCAACAACTTGCCAGAATTCGGCCGAGACAAATTTTGCCGCTACAAAGGCGTTCTTGTTCAATGTGGCCCCTGGGGGCTTCAGGGCGAGAGTGATCTGCTGTATCGCAACCGTGGCGACGGCACGTTTGAAGAAGTCTCCGTCCGCGCGGGTGTTCACGACGCTCAAGGCCGCTTCGGGCTGGGAGTTGTCTGGGGCGACTACGACAATGATGGCTGGCCGGATCTATTTGTCGCCAACGATGCTGGCGCGAACTACCTTTATCACAACAATCATAATGGGACGTTCACCGATGTAGCCATGCTAGCGGGCGTGGCCCTGAGCGGTGCAGGCCTCGAACAGGGAAATATGGGAGTGGATTTCGGCGATTATGATCACGACGGATGGCTCGATCTGATCGACACAACCTTCGCGGATCAGCCCAAAACTCTCTACCACAACCTCGGCCGCCAAGGTTTTGAGGACACCAGCCGGACCGCACAAATCGCCCAGGCGACTCTTTCTTACGTGGCGTGGGGAACCGGCTTTGTGGACTTTGACAACGACGGGTGGCCCGACATTCTCATCGCTAACGGCCACGTTTATCCGCAGGTGGACACCATCAAAGAGGGGGCGCGCTACCAGGAGCCGCTTTTTCTTCATCTTAATAAACACGACGGAACATTTGAGGACGCATCCGCCGCGGCAGGTCTCGCGGATTTGCCCCAGGCTTCCCGCCGGGGTGTTGCGTTTGGCGATATTTGGAATGACGGTGCCATGGACGCCTTGATTCTGAATGTCGGCGAACCCCCGACTCTCTTGCGCAATCATCTGACCAACGGCAACCACTGGGTCGAATTTAAGTTGGAGGGCACGAAAAGTAACCGCGCCGCCATCGGCGCGCGCCTCACCATTCACACCGGAAAACTTACCCAATTCAATGAAGTTCGCGGCGGCGCCAGCTATCTCTCACAAAACGACTTGCGTCTGCACTTCGGCTTAGGTGCCAACACCAAGATCGAGAGCATCGAAATCGCATGGCCCAGCGGCCTTGCGGAGCGACTCAACAATCTTGCCGTGGATCAGATCTACACGATTGAGGAGGGAACGGGGATTCGCTCGAAGAAGAATCCTCCGTCTCCATGAACTGGCTCGCCCGGCGTCGCTTGGTTGTTCCTCTTCGTTTGTCAGATCTTCCCCTTAGCGAAGTTTCAGCGATAAGTCTTGCCACAGTCTTTCTGATTTGGGCGGCCACGCGCATGGCGGACGGGCACCAGAGTGCACAAGCTCCTCCCACGCAAGAAACGACCTCGCCGCAATACCTAAATGCGCAGCCCGCCGTTGACTACGTCGGCGACGACGTTTGCCAAAATTGTCATCTCTCCGAATATCAGAACTTCAAAAAGACGGGCATGGGCAGGTCCGCCTCAATTCCCTCCCCAGACGATCTGCATGAATTGGCCGCACCAGTCATCATCAGCAGGAAGAAGTTGAACCGCTACTATTCAGTTTATGCGCGCGACGGCAAGATGTTCCACGAAGAATCCGAGCGCGACGCTCGAGGCCAACTCGTCTTTTCTGAAATCCACGAAATTGCTTATACCATTGGCGCCGGCGATGTGGGAAAGAGTTATCTCGTAGCCAAAGGAGACGCCTTCTTCGTCTCGCCGATCTCCTACTACTCGCGCATCCGTGGCTGGGATTTATCACCAGGCTATAACGAAGGCACATTCCGCGGATTCAGCCGCCGGGTTGTCGATTTGTGCGTCGACTGCCACACCGGGTTGCCGCTCCTAACCCCATCCACCCACAACCGCTTTCAGCAGCCTCCCTTCCGCTTTTTGTCTGTGGGGTGCGAGCGCTGCCACGGACCAGGCGCGCTTCACGTCGAGGAACGCAAGCAAAACGCTCCTCTCAGAGGCCCCGTGGACTATTCCATCGTCAATCCCGAGAGGCTACGCCACGAAGTTCGGGACGACGTCTGCGCGCAGTGCCATTTTTCCGGTGACGCTCGCGTTCTCCAACCCGGCAAGAATTATCTCGACTTCCGCCCTGGAACCCCGCTCGGCGATGTCGCGGATATATTTTCTGTTGCTCCCGCGATCAAAGGCACTCGCTTCATTGCGCTCGATCAGTTTGAGCAATTGAAAATGAGCCGCTGCTGGGCCTCCAGCAAGGGACGTTTAGGTTGTATCACCTGCCACAATCCCCACGTTCAGCTCCACGGCGACCAAGCCGCGGATTATTTCCGCGAAAGATGCCTAAGCTGTCATGCGGGCGAGAGCTGCCGCGCACCGAAGGCGCGAAGGCAAGCCACTTCGCCTCCTGACAACTGCATTCTTTGCCACATGCCGCAGCGCAAGATGGAAAACATCAGCCACTCCTCCTTGACGGACCATCGTATTCTGCGCACTCCTTCCGAAATCCCCGCGGTTTTGGAGGGCGGCTCTGACGCGGCGCCGCCGAAGGATTTGATCCGCGCTACAAGTTCTTCCGGTTCACGCGAGCCACAATTGGATTTGCGAAATCTCGCCCTTGCTTATTCCCAGGTCGCCGCCCACTATCCTGCACTCGGCGAGCGGGGTCTCGCCAGCCTCGAGCAAGCCGCCGCCGCTCTCCCCAACGATATCGAGGTCCAGTCTGCCTACGGCCTCATCCTCGTCGTGGCGCGCCCCAAGGACCCACAGCGCGCCGTTCAGGCCCTTCAAAAAGCGATAGACCTCGGCTCAAAATCCCCCGAAGTGCGAACGCAGCTCGCCCGCTTGCTGCTGCAAAAGGGAGAAGTAACGGCATCGATCGACCTCTATAAAGATTCGATTCAGAGCGACCCCTACTACATGCCGGCCTATCCGGCCCTCGCCCGCGTTTATGTGTTGCTGAAAGATCGCAAGAGCGCTCTAGAAATCCTCGACCGCCTTTTGAAACTAGATCCGGGAGACGATACCGCCCGTCAGGAGTGGCTCAAAGTTTCGGCTATTCCCGACGAAAACCCGTAGCCAGTCGTTCAATGCTCAGGCGATATCCATTACATTAGTCGCGCTAAGGGAGTGTAGTTATCGGCGGGCGTGAATTAGCTTTTCACTGTACGCTGCGGCGTTACATACTCTATTTCAACGAGAATCGTACACTTATGTTGGGGTCCACGCGTCCAATCTCGGAGATCATGAATGAGGGTCCATCGATTCCTTCGCCGAGGGGCAACGTTGTCCTGCCTCATC
Organism: uncultured Acidobacteriota bacterium; assembly: GCA_963729455.1. Lineage (GTDB taxonomy): Bacteria > Acidobacteriota > Terriglobia > Acidiferrales > UBA7541 > Acidiferrum. The sequence continues at coordinate 555,349 of CAVSNX010000007.1, read as the reverse complement.
GCGAGTTGTCTGCTAGCCGCGGCGTGCAGTAGCGGATCTGGCACATCTGGCGGCCAGCCGACAGCTCTGAACATTACGCTGTCCACCAGCACGATCGTGGCGCAACAAAACGGAACTCCCGCCATGGTTGCTGTGACCGTCACCGGAAACTCGAGCCCGGCCACCGTGGAAGTGAACGGTCTACCGAATGGCACGAACGTTCAAATCACTCAGCCCAGCGGCAACATATCCGGAAGTATCACATTAACCAGCAGCCGCACAACATCCGCCGGCATGTATACATTGAATGTGACCGCCACCTCTGGCAGTTCCTCCACGAGTCAAACTCTCGCCCTTGTCGTCGCCGTTTCCGCCGCTGTGGCCAACTCCATCGAAACAAATCAAGGTGTGAACGGCAAGCTCCAGCAATTCATGTCCACTTCGTTTCAGCCTGCCGAGTGGGACTACCAGTTCTTCATGAACCATCCGGGTACCGCGCCGCTGACCACACTGGGACCTCAACACATCCGCATACAGGGCGTCTCCCAAGCGGTGCCAATGAAGGCCAATTCGAGTCCCCAGAAGCCGACCGACTGGGATTTCACGATCCTCGATTCCGTCGTCCAGCCAATCCTGAGCGCCGCGGACCACAGTCCTGAATTTCAAATCGCAGTAGCCCCCGTCTTCATGCAAAACGCTGCCGGACAGCTCGACATCGCCAATCACCTCAATGACTTCGTTCAGTACAGCGCGAACCTCGTGAGGTACTACAACACCGGCGGTTTCACCTGGGGCGGCCAACATTTCCAGTCAGCCAGCGCAAACAAGATCACCTGGTGGGGCATCTTCAACGAGTACAACATCAACGGACTGTCGGCGTCCCAGTACGTGCAACTCTACAACGCCGTCGTGCCTGCAATGCTGGCCGTGGACCCTACGATTAAATTTTCCGCCCTGGAACTCTCGGATTTTGATTCTGGGCAGGGCGATCCGCGAAACAACCTGCCAACGTTCGTAGCCGCCCCGAACGCAGGCGGAGCGAATGCGCAGGTGAACATTCTTTCCACCCACTTCTATTCCTCATGCAATCAGAAGGACTCCGACGCTCAGCTATTCAGCACCGTCCCTGGCTTCGTGAACGATGTCGGCTATTTCTACCAGCAACTGAAGACACGAGCGGACCTCGCCGACGTGCCCGTATGGGTAACGGAAAACAATGTCAACGCTGACTTCAACGCCGGAAATGGAATGAGCGCCTGCAATCCCGGCCAAACATTCGTCACTGACCGGCGCGGCACCAGCGCTTTCTTCGCTGCTTGGCGTCCGTATGTTTTTTCGCAACTCGGCAAGGCCGGCAATCAGGCCTTGTATCAATGGGATTACGACGCCGACCAGCAATTTGGCGAGGTGGACTACAACACCGGGAATATCTACTTAAGCTATTGGGTGGATTTTACGCTCGGGCGAATCTTTCCTTCGACTCCCGCGCCACCCGATATTCTCGCTCTCACCGTAACGGACACATCAACCGTCGAGATCCTCGCGACAAAGAATAGCGATGGCTCGGCAGTGGTCATGATTGTGGACCGCGCTGTTCACGCCGCCAACGACAACAACGGCACCGGCGATCCCCGCACTGTCATTGTGGACGTCTCCGCTCTCGGAAACTTTTCCAGTGCCACGACACTCACGATCGATGGGAAAACCAGCGTCACAAATGGCCCGTCTCAGGTCGCGCTTGCGTTTTCTCCCCAAATGTCCATTGTGCTTGGCGGCTACGGCGTAACCTTTCTCACCCTCAAGCCCTGATGTCACGAGTTTCGAACATCGGCCATCAGTGGAACAATTTGTTTGGTTTTCTTCCCAAAGGAAGCTACACACGCTGGCGGGAGTGCTCAAAGAGACGCTGTGAACTTGCTTGAAGAGCATTTGTTCCCAAATGTTCCCAAGTAGGAGAGTTGCGGAAATATCGCGGAAAAAGAAAGTCAGTTAGTTCAGTAAGTAAGTGGTCGGGGCGCCCGGATTTGAACCGGGGGCCTCCTGCGCCCAAGGCAGGCGCGCTACCAGGCTGCGCTACGCCCCGACATGCATTGCTTTACTCATTCTAAAGCACTTTCCAACCTTACTCCTAATCCGAACCATCATTTTTGCCCCTGACTGTGCACGAACTGTGCACGAATGGGGCTATTGAATAGTGGCTGTGCATAATGCCGGTGCGCCCAACACCTGCATCTCGTTGGCTTGACGATTGATTTTCTCCAGAGCTTCGCGCTTCATCTGGAGTTTCATTTGCGAATACTTCTTAAAAACTTGCGCATCTCCCTGACGAAGCATCTGTGTGACCCATTCGTCGGCTACTCCACCCGCGCTCAACCTGGTCGCGTAGGTCGAACGGAGATCGTAGATGCGAAAGTACGTTACTTTGGCTCTAGACAGCGTTCTCTTCCAAGCCTTCCGTAGGTTCTTGTGGTGCCCCGACGGATTGAGGTCACTGGGAAAGAGGAACGGACCATCGCCAGAAATGGCAAACTGGCGTTGAAAAGCCTGAACGGCCAAAGGGGTTAGTGGAACCTCAGCGATTCCGTTTGGGGTTTTAGAATCGGGTATCCAAACAACAGCGTTGGCCAAATCCACATTGTCTTTTCTCATGGGTGTGAGTTCTTTGTAGATTCGGAGGCCAGTCTCCGTAATGATCCGCACAATATTGGCAAGATATTCCGGAGCATGGGATTCGATACGCTGCTGTTCGGACCATGGAACGTAGTGAGGACGAAACATGCCCTTCACGGCAACTGGGAACTCCACTCCCGAACACGGATTGGCCGCCAAGAGTCTTTTCCGAACGGCGATATTGAGCATACGCCGCAGGACTCGGAACTCCTGATGGACGGTTGTAGGCTTTAGGAGGTTCGTTTCCCGGTAACCGCGCTGGCTCTTGATGCGGACACGTTGGCGGAGACGGTCACGCAAATAGAGTTCAATCGCGTCCGCTGTGAGGTCCACAAGTCTGCAATTTGCGAATGCCGACTTGAGGTGCTTCACACAGCGGCCGTTCGTTGCGTGAGTCTTCTCCGCTCGTACGGGTGGTCTGGAATAGTTCTCCAGGAAAAAATCCGCCCATTGTCCGTATGCCAAGGTTTCGCCTTTACGTGTGACTTCTAGGACGTTGTCGTCTCTGGCTTGAAGCCTGTCGCGTAACTTTTTCTGGGCCTCATGCCAATCAGCGGACTGGCTCGATTCTCTTCGGGCATTCCCGTTTCTGTCCCGGTAGCGAATCCACCAAATAGCGGTTCCATTCCGCCGGTAGACAACCCCGTCGTATTTTAGTGCTCTAGGCATTCTCCATCTCCTGTCTGAACGACGCGCGGAATGTTTCGAGATCCGATTTGAGAAACCGGATATTGCGACCCATTACGCGGAGATGGGGAATCTGCTTCCGCTCGACCCAAAGATACACAGTTTGCGCGCTGACGCCAAGATATCTGGACGCCTCCTTTACGGATAGAGGACGATCATCGGATGGCGTGGAATTGTGTCGATCGATCTGAAGAATTGTCTCTCGAGTCATAGCGCGCGCCTTTGGTTTCAGTTCTGTTCGATCGCTACGGTTTTCAGTTCTCTCAGGACTTGGTCTATTCCCCGCCAATTCGGCCTGGGCTTACCTCAGCGTTTTTCCGATGCGCGAAATAGGCAGAAGACTTGCGCGCTTCAGCATACTATACGTATAGCACCATGAGAAGTGTTTTTTAGGCACGTCCGTATTACTCGACCTGGAGGTGCGTCAATCATCGGCTACCATCGCCTTGAGAGTGTCCCTGTTTTTATTCGATATCTCTTTCGCAGCGGCGCGTATCAGCTTGTCATAGCGCAACCTGGCGCGAACGCGCGCCGCTGGCAGCGCATCCTCTGGGGGTTCCACGACACACGTAATCACGTACTTCAGGAGCACGTCCGTTAGGGCGACCTGCGCCTGCGCAAGCGTGTGAAGCCCCTGCACCTGCTGCGCCATGTTCGTAAGCGTGGCCGCCACGCGAGCCTCAAACTGCGTTACGGCTTCGGTGTTATCGCCCTGCCGAAGTTCGTGCTCACAAGCGGCGATCAGGAACGCTTGCTCGGAACGGAAGCCACGTTCTTTGACAGCTATGCGAACTTTTTCCCGGAGTTCTGCGGAAGTGTATCGAAAGTTGCGCGAAATCGCTTTTCTAGCCATGAAAAATCACCTTTCTGGAGTGGTACCAAAGTGGTGCCACAATGTGCTCAAAACGGCCCTCTGCAAAGAGTCTGAAGGATAAGCAGTTAACGCAGAAAAACAACACGAAGTGGCCACATCCCTTTATGTTCCAATACGTGTGTCGGTCGCTCATAATCCGCCTGCATTCCATGCACGGTGCTCCTATCGCTGTTAAAGAATGTCGACTTCTGCCGACTTTTGCTGAGAAGTGTTGACCCGCGTTGAGATTTGGAGACTTCTGACGACTTTTGTTGATTTCTGTTGACTCAGAACCTTTTCATGGGTTACATCAATACGTCATGCTGCTATATGTACAGCAGTGTGAGAAAGTGTGTCAATGCAAAAAGACTACCGCCCCTGTCTGGAAAAACTGGCCGGCGCTCCCCCGAAGAGCAAAGCCGCGCTCATTCGATCACTTCTGCCGGGGATAGAAGCGGCGCTGCACTCAGGGCAGAGTCTTAAAGATATTTGGGAAGCATTGGGGAACGAAGGCTTGCAGATGACCTATCACGTTTTTCACATGACTGTCTGGCGCGCGAGAAAAACTAGAAAACCAACCGCAACCGGCTCCTGGGGAAAACAGGCTAAACCTTCTGAGCCGCAAGGGCTGCAGGAAGCAAAAGTGGAAACAGTTGAAGGGCGGGACCCATTTGCGAATCTAAGGCGATTGGAGGAAAACAGGCCTGGTTTTCACTGGCGGGGTGCAAGAAGCTTGAAAACATTGGTGCGTGGAACGGAGGGGCACGAATGACAAGAACAACAGTGATGGAAGCCGTGGAACAGAATTGTAGGGGGGCGTTGAACAAGAGGTGAGGGTGGTGTATATATTTGCATGTACGAACCGTGAAGTAATTTCAGTTGCGGCAACCCCATCCTGAAGACAGTAGGGAATCGTGCCCAAGCGGCGAAGCGTTCATTTCGGAGTCTACAATGTCCGGCTGTTAAGTGCCCTCGATAAACTCCTGCGGGACAAACCGAGATACCTTGGAGAACTGTCGACTTCGATCAACAATGCGCTTTTGGCGGTCGACCTGAATACTGTCGGGCTCGTGACCCTTCAGTCCAGACTGAAACAAACGGGGAGAGAAACGCAGGTCGTCATCTTGCGACGACTTCGCAAGCGCATTCATCAAGTCGCCAAAAAGCGGAATTGTTCGATGAATCAGCTCGTGAATAGTGCTCTTCTGGCTTACTACTCAAAGGCTGGAGAAAGCAAACTCAAAAGACCGACCAAGGGACGCGGGCCGTCCATGCATTCGTACGACACAATTTCTGAGTTGGAGCGTCGAGAGCTTCATCAGATGCTTGCGGAGCTTTCGGCAACGCAATCCGTTCCCTTGGAGGCGGAAGAGCCGAACGGAACATATTACGAATACGATCGCAACCTGAAAGCCACAGTGAAAGTAACACCTGACGGAGAGCGAACCCCCGTCGAGAAATTAGAAAAAAGCTTTGAGCCCACGCGCCGCAAGGGTCCGCGCAGTATTGCACACGAGGAAATCACAACCTGAGCCAGCAAAAGCCAGCACTGTTTATAATCGCCGGACCAGTGGGCGCCGGTAAGACAACTTTCTATGAAGCCTACTTGAAAGAGGCATTCCCAACACTTGTTCCCGCATTGAGGCACCAGCAGCAACCGTTTCTTGAGGAGCGGTATTCTTTTGCCGTCGAAGACATTCGCGTGGACACGCAACTACTCGACCAGGCTAAGGCAGCAGGGTATTCGACAAAGGTTCTTTTTATTTCCACGGAAGATGCAAATTTGAATGTGGGTCGGGTGTTGGTGCGGATGAGTCGAGGCGGACAAGCGGTGCCCGTGTCCAGCGTGATTGACTCCTATCGGGAATCAACGAAGCATCTCTCCGAAGTTCCTAAACATGCTGATGAATTGCTCGTGTACGACAACACAGTTCATCGCCGCGGCTTCCGCGTAGTGGCGCATTTTATCGGTGGCAAATTGAGTAAAACCGCACAGACAATACCGGACTGGGCTGCTAAGGTGTTTGGCAAAGAGCTGCACGCGGCAAAACAACACGAGAAGCTCGGGCGTCGGCACTAACTTTCCCCTGCCTTCAATTCACTGTGTGCTCTGGGCCTCGACTCACTCCCTTCCCGCTTCGGGATTCATGCCAATGAGCGCACCCTTCGACTCGGCTCACGCACATATCTCATTTGTGTTCATGAGGTTAGCACGGAAGGATTGGCTTTTACCCAATGCCAGGGCATGATGCACAATTTCCCAAGAAAGTAAGGGGATTGTGCTATGGCGGGACCATACAAAGAAGTCGCAAGACGGCTCTACGAAATAGCGCAGTCTCAACAGGGGTTCTTCACCACCAAGCAAGCCACGCGAGCAGGATTTGCCGAAAAGACCCATGCCTACATCAGGGATTGGGGGAAGAAGATTTTCCAATCTACGTCGAACGCAGGATTTCTTAGACCGTGGCAGAGATAAAAGTTGAAGTTCACACCGTTGGCTCTTGCGAGGAGTTGATCTGACTTGGGATACTTGGCTCGTTTTAAATAAAAACCAATCGACTGGTGGTATGGGTAGGTGTAGTCGAACTCGGCGAGGAGAGCGAGCAATTTCGGGACGGATATGTGGTCCCGTGCGCGCTTGTATGCCTCCAGGACGTGGGGTACACCGCCCGAGTAGGCAGGTCGAACGGTGATGTCGATCAAGGTTCTTTCGAGAGAGGTGAGTTCGATGTCTTGTCCGGTCGGGGCCTTCATGGCCATCACGTCGATCCTGCCCGTATGTTTTCCGTTGAGCAGCGTGATTGTGGAGCCCTGATATTTGTAGAACAGCTTCGAGCGTCTTTGTTGGTTTTGAAACGCCCGGTCGATTGCTTCCTGAACGAGGGAGCCGGAATTCTTGGGCTTCTTCGACTGTTCGCTATTCAGGTAGATGTACTTACTTTCATCGCTCAATGCGTGCAGCCACATCGCTGAAGCGTGCGAGAAGAAGGCTTGGTGTTTTCTCAAAGAGAGGGCAACGGCAAGGGGCGAAGGTTTGCTTTCCCAGCCATATCGAACAGGAGAAGAGTAGTGAGTTGAGCGAATCAGTAGCTTCTCGAGTTTCGTGCGGCTGAGTAGCATTCGGATGAAGGTGAATGATGTCATGCTTCGTGGCAGGTTCCAGTTGCAAGACCTTTGGATAAAGAGAAATTCCAAATCAGAATCTGTGAAGACTTTTTCGGGTTGGGATGCAAAGTATTCGGTAAGCAGGCCGGAGTTGATTTTGGACTTCGGCATTTTGGCTGGGGTCGAGCACCTACCCCTTGAGTATATATACCAAGGGGTAGGTGCTGTGAGGTCCGGGGAAATGCTACACTATATCAGCATATAGAGACACTTATGACCTTATGAGGTTACATGCTGAATTTTATGTCACGAAGTCCTGTACAGATGTGTCTCTATGAGATGATATAATGAACCTGGGATCGGAACGGAAATGGAAATCGCAAAGCTGGTTGCAAAATACGAGGGAAGAGGCTTCAGTCGAGAGCGAGCCGAAATTAACGCTCTTATGGAGGGTGCAGTATTCACCATCTTTAGAGACTTCCCGGACGCTTTTCTCCTATTTGGAGGCGCGACGCTAGTGCTGTTTCACGAGAGTTTGAGACATTCGGCTGATCTCGATTTACTCGCCCGCGGAGCATCTCTGCCGTCGCGCGAAGAAATAATTAACTCTTTGAGGCGCGATCTGGTCCCTGTGGCCGAGAACCTTCAGCTGGGAGGGCTCCGCTTTGAGGCAGAAGGTCCCGATGCTCAGGAAGGTAGAATTTTCGTAGCAACGGATTCCGGGCAGAGGCTGTTTCGAATTGACCTCACTCGATTCGGTTCCGCAATCGAAAGTGAAGTTGAAGCACATGCAATTGAAGGAGAACTTGGCGATTCCGCAGTGATTAGGACTGCTACGAAGGAATTGCTTCTGCTCCAAAAAGCCGAAGCGTTCTTGCTCCGGCGATATGTGAAAGCGAGAGATGCGTACGACATTTACTTACTACGAGGAATCGGTGCAACGCTGAATCACCAGTTGCAGGCGCATTTAGAGGACGCTCTCCTCGCGAACGAGATCGACTCAAGCGGGGTCTTAGATCGAATGGCGCGCGTTAATGGGGATCTTTGCAGCTTGGAATTAAAGCCCATATTGCCGGCGGATGTTTATTCTCCACTCGAAGCTGCCGGATTCGAACCCCTCAGGGAAGCAGTGAAAGCGTTATATGGGAAGTGGCTATGAACAAACCAAGAACCAAACAGTTGGACTGGGTGAAGATTTTGACAAATGAGGCCAGACTGACCGACGTCATACTCGTAGACCGAATCGCCGTGACGTATAAAGTTCCAATCGCAACAGTTTGGCGAGCTGTGTCGCGGCTGACGAAGCGAGGGCTCTTGAGTCGCGTCGCCAATGGAGTCTATCTGAACAAATTTGTACGAGACGCCTCTGCGCTAGATTTTGTGGGTGTTCTCAAACCGACCGCCTACGTATCTCTCGAATCAGCGCTAAACCATTGGGGAATCAGTACGCAGACGCCAGTTAACGTAACTTGCGTGACCACTGACAATGCAAAGGAATATAAGACGCCGGAATTCACGATTACATTCCGCACGATCTCTGAGCATCTGTTCTGGGGATTCACCGAAAAACAGACGCGTTATTCGAAGTATAGGATCGCGGAACCGGAGAAGGCGCTACTCGACTGGATCTACCTCACTCTGCAGAGTGGTCTTACGCCGCACCTCGATGAAATTGAACTGACATCAATCGACAAGCGGAAGCTGGCCAAATATGCCGAGAAGTATCCAGGAACGGTTCGAAAAGCATTGACGACTTCGCTCGCATTCGAACATTTTGCGGCGTGACAGATTCGCTGCCGGCACATCATCTCCTGAATCGACATTAGAGGAAGGCTGCGATACCGTTTTCCCGTCAGCCTTTCCTCTGGGTTTCAAGATGAAGCGCGCCTGCCTCGTGAGCAGATGATCGAGACAGTGATCGCTGGCATCGATGGACCTACATCGAGCCCGCATGGATCGTCTGCGAAATTTCTCGTCACTTCAAATGTGCGGTGACGTTTGCGTGTCCGTTGTTGCGCACCCTGCCGGTCCACGGCTTGAATCCACGCTTGCTGATGGTTATATCGTGAAAGCAACAAGTCAGTTCAATTTCCAGGGGAGTAGTGCCGACGTAGGCTCCGTCCACCTTAATATCTGCACCCGTGGGAATAGAGTTGATGCGTGCATGGATTTCGCTGGTCGATCTCTCCTGGCCAAAGAAAGCAGGTCCCATGGCTAAAGCGATAGCCATAGTTGCAAAAAAACGAAATAGTGCCTTCATTCGGTACTCGCGCTCAAAGTTCGACCTTCCAGAAACAGCTTCGACCAACATTCGATATGGGTACCTGAAAGAGCTCGGCGCCGGTCTGCGGCGCTGGTTTTCCGATGGCGTGCTCACTTCTTTTCTCCTTCTGCTTTTGCGAGAGCCGCCGTCGAATCTCGCCGTAAGTTGGCTTTCAAAAAATCGTCGGTTTCGGGCAGCACGGTTTTTCACACAAGGCCTGTACCGGTAGCCGAGGGTCCGAAGCAGAATCGATGGAACGTGGTGACTGTAATTGGCCGTCCGCGAATGGGCGTCCTATTTCCGGAGTGCTGGGTACAGCCGTTTCCTGCGCGACCATCGGCCCAGCGAGGAAAGAACCGCGTCCGGCTCTGACGGCATTGGCGAATGCACTAGCCATCTGGACCGGATCATTCGCTCGCGAAACGGCAGTATTCAGCAGCACGCCATCGAAACCCCACTCCATCACCTGGCATGCATGAGACGGAAGTCCAATGCCCGCGTCGACGATTAGCGGAATCTGTGGCGCGCGTTGGCGCAGTTCCCGCAAAGCGCGAGGGTTGCGTGGCCCTTGGCCGGTTCCGATGGGAGCGGCCCAGGGCATAAGCGCTTCGCAACCAGCGTCCATGAGACGCCTGCAAAGAATCCAGTCTTCCGTGCAATAAGGCAATACGTGGAAACCAAGTTTCACGAGTTCCATCGCAGCTTCAACAAGACCGAAGGGGTCCGGCTGCAAGTTAAACTCATCTCCGATGACCTCGAGTTTTACCAGGTTTGTTTGAAAGAGCTCGCGCCCCATACATGCCGTTTTTACAGCCTCATGGGCGCTGAGACACCCGGCGGTGTTCGGGAGAAGCGTCCGCTTGGTTTCGCGCAGTAGGTTCCAAAAGGATTCGCCGGACTCTTTCGAGCCCGACAGCTGGCGTCGCAGGGAGACGGTCAGCAGCGCGGGGTTCGCAACGCCGATCGCGTCAGCCAGGAGGGAAGGAGAATCGTAGCGTGCTGTCCCGAGCAGCAGGCGGCTGGTGAACCTTCTACCGTACAAGATGAGTTCGTCTTGGATCGCTTGCCTTTCCATATCAACCTCCCGCAGTTGGATGAACGATGTCGATTCTGTCATTCGGGTGGACGAGACAGTCCTCGTACGTTCCTTGGGAAATAAATTCCTCGTTGAGAGCGACGGCAAACGGGGCCGGGGGCGATAAGGAACGCAAAAGCGCAGCGAGCGTTCCAGATTGCGGGAACGGATACGCCTTGCCGTTCACGAGAACAAACATTCGCTCACCTCATCGTGGTATTGCAGGGAGGCCCAGCTTTCGACGCGCGTCGGCGCCTGCAGCGATAACTGAACCAAGACGTCTTCAACGACGGCGGGTGTCAGCAAGAATCCGTGCCGATAAAGTCCGTTGATCCGAAGGATTCTTCGTTCACGATCGAAGCGGATGGCGGGCAGATTGTCCGGGAGGGCCGGCCGCACTTGCGTGTTGAATTCGAGGATGCGCGCTTCGGCGAGGGCTGGCAGCACTGAATGCGCGGAAGTAAGGAGTTCCAGGGCTCCCCGAACGGAAACGGGGGAGCGATCATCACTCTCGATGCTGGTAGCGCCGACGACCAAGCGTCCTTCGGCGCGGGGGACAATGTATACCGGGTAGCGGGGATGCAAGAGCCGCACCATGTGCCGGAGTTCGATGTCGGGCGCATGGAGGCGCACGATCTCGCCACGAACGCCGCGGAGGTTGCGCCAATCATGCTTAGCACCCACGCCGCGGCAATCCACGACGATTCCGGCGTCGGGAAGTGCGTGGTCCGAGACAAACTTATTCCAGTGGCATTCGACACGGGTTTCTTCGAGAGCTAAGACAATTGCTTCGAGGAATTCCCGATTGTCGACTTGCGCTTCTCCGGAAATGTATGCGGCGTGAGACAGTCGTGAATTGAGGGCTGGTTCGAACTCGCGGAGTTGCGGATTCTCAAGGCGCTTCCAGCCAGCCTGTGGGAGTCGCGAAGCGAGCCTTTGCTGCGCCTGAACTGCTTCGGCGGAATCCTCACGATGCCAGAGCAAGATGGTTCCGCTGTCACGATAGAAGACCGGGACAGGCAGATCGGCGAGCCATTGCGGCCATAGGGTGAGGCTATGCCTCCCCATCGAAGCAATTTGAACGTCGGCATCGATGGCTTCCGCGGTTGGAGCAATCATTCCGGCTGCGGCCCAAGCTGCGGAGTCTTCTCCTTTGCTGCCCGCCGCATCGTAGAGGGCAACACGGGCGCCCGCCCGCGCTGAGCGCCATGCCAGGGAGCGGCCAAGCAGGCCACCGCCCACGACGGCGATGTCCGGGAGCGTCACGAATAGACCTCGCCACCGCGCTCAACAAACTCGCGAGCCTTCTCTGGCCATGCCCGCCTGTGGTTCCTCTGATAAGTTTCGCGGATCTCTTCGGTGATTTTCATCGAGCAAAATTTCGGCCCACACATCGAGCAGAAGTGAGCCGTCTTGGCGCCTTCGTGAGGCAAGGTGGCATCGTGGAACTCACGAGCCCGGTCGGGATCAAGGCTCAGATTGAACTGATCTTCCCAGCGGAATTCGAAGCGCGCTTTGGAGAGTGCATTATCGCGAAGCTGTGCGCCGGGCCATCCTTTCGCGAGGTCTGCCGCATGTGCGGCGATCTTGTAGCTGACGATTCCCGTACGGACATCCTCTTTGTTGGGAAGACCAAGGTGTTCCTTGGGCGTTACATAGCAGAGCATCGCCGTCCCGTACCATCCGATCTGAGCCGCACCGATTGCGCTTGTGATGTGATCGTAGCCTGGAGCAATGTCGGTCGTGAGCGGCCCCAAGGTATAGAAGGGAGCCTCGAAACAGTGCCGCAACTCTTGGTCCATGTTTTCGTGGATCAACTGCATGGGGACGTGCCCAGGACCTTCGATCATCACTTGGATATCGTGCTTCCAAGCCAACTCCGTCAACTCTCCAAGCGTCCGCAACTCCGCAAATTGCGCTTCGTCATTGGCGTCATAAATGGAGCCGGGACGGAGGCCGTCACCCAGGCTGAATGAAACGTCGTATGCCTTCATGATTTCGCAGATCTCTTCGAAATGTGTGTAAAGGAAGTTCTCCTCATGGTGGGCCAGGCACCACTTCGCCATGATCGAACCTCCCCGGGAGACAATGCCCGTCAGGCGATTCACGGTCAGCGGAATCCACGGCAGACGAACACCGGCATGGAGTGTGAAGTAGTCGACTCCCTGCTCGGCCTGTTCGATCAAAGTGTCGCGCATAAGGTCCCAAGAGAGTTCTTCCGCGCGGCCTCCCACTTTCTCAAGTGCTTGATAAATGGGCACCGTTCCAATCGGCACGGGGGAGTTGCGAAGAATCCATTCACGGATTTCGTGGATGTTCGTGCCGGTGGAAAGATCCATGATGGTGTCCGCGCCCCAATAGGCGGCCCAGATCATCTTGTCGACTTCTTCCGTCGGTGAGGATGTAACCGCGGAGTTGCCAATATTCGCGTTGATTTTGACTTTGAAATTGCGGCCGATGATCATCGGTTCAAGCTCGGGATGGTTGATGTTAGCCGGAATTATCGCACGGCCGGCCGCGACTTCCGCCCGAACGAATTCAGGGGTTATCTGTTCGGGAAGGCTCGCACCCCAAGGTTGTCCGCGGTGCTGGCGGGCAAGGGATGCGTAATAAGGATCCTGCGATAGGCGCTCGAGCTGCATGGATTCCCGCAGCGCAATGAATTCCATTTCTGCTGTGACGATACCTTTGCGGGCGTAGTGCATCTGGCTGACGTTTTTGTTCGAATGGGCGCGTCGAGAAATGAACGGAGACGGAAAACGCACGTTGTAGTTGAGAAGGTTGTTGTCCGACATACGGGCGTATTCGGAACTCGGGCCAGAAAGAATTCCCGTGTCGTTGCGTTCTTTGATCCAGTTTATGCGCAGTTCGGGGAGACCCCGATCCAGTGCGATCCGCACTTCTGGGGCTGTGTATGGGCCGGAAGTGTCATAAACCGGTAAAGGAGGATTTCCTTCGACGCGCTCGCCGCGGCGTGTAGCAGACAAAGCGATCTCCCGATAGGGGACCCGCACGTCCGCGCGGCCGCCAGAAAGGTAGCGTTTCTGCGACGCGGGATACGACGAGGGCGTACGAATTGTTGAAAAGGTTGTAGATTCCTTCAGCATCTGATCCTCTTTTCTGTCCGAAAATCTGTCTCCCGCAGTGCGCAGGCCACGCCCGTGCGGGCCTGCGCCGTTCCTCTATCGCTCAGAATCTATAGTTGGCTGCAATGGCGAGAGCGTTGTTTGCCTTAATGTTGAGCCCTGGTCCGATGTTCGCGCCGAGGTGACCGGTCCCAATGTCGATGCTCCATTTCGAATCAGGGAAACGCGAAATCCTTAGTGCGTAGATCAGGTCGGTGGGTAATCTTGCTGTAGGAACGTACTTGATTCTGCTGGGCTCTTGATCGATCTCGAAAGCAGGGGTAATTACGAGAACGTTCTTTATGGGAATTGGGAAAGCGACGCCGCCGAATGCCCGAGCTTCCCAGTCCACGGTATTTCCGCCATAGCCGTACTTTTGTGCGTTGGTGCCGCGAACGCCGGCGCTCCCTACGAAGCCGAACTTTTTCCCGATCATGAAGAGTTTTGTTCCAACGAGGTAGACATCGCCATTCGTTGCATTCTTGTGCTTGACGGCCTGTACGACGAACGGATCATTCGTTCGGAGCACTCCGCCCACAGAAACGGCCGGCAAATATTTGTGGCCGTGATAGTTCGCCGGCAGGACCTTCGCCTTGAAGTTAAAGATATTCATCCCACTGAAGTTGAAAAGGGGACTGATCGTAGGATCTCCGCCGTCCGTGTGGTTGCTGCGGGTGTACCCGAATTCCAGCCAGTTACCAAATCCCTCTTCGATTCCAATGTTGATGTAGTTTCCGGCAACGGGGCCAGCGTCGACAGCGTGAAAGCTGACCGTTGGGCCGCCGAATTTGTGTTCGGGCGACGGAACGACATCGGCCAAAGGCTGCAGGAAGATTCCGGACTCGCCGTCCATGGTCAACGATTGCGCATTCCCTCGCGGCACGAGAAATAATGCCGCGAGGATTGGCAGGATGAATGAAACAGATTTCGCAATGCTTCGCTTAATTGTCACTTTCTTATCCTTGTCTGAATTCACTGGGCCGGCCCGCCGACTCCGGCCCGGCCCAGTGGCGGAAAAGCTGCTAGTCGGCTATCAAAGGAGTAACTAGAACGTTATACGGCCGCATCTCCATACAATTCCTTAATGCGGGTATGCGCGTAGGCGAGAGTTTTAGGCATGTCCATTCGCCCGCCAATGATCTCGATGTACGCGCCCGACTTACTTTCGCGGGCCGCTTTCATCGCGGCGTCGAGCTCGCCGAGCGTCTCGACTCGCGCTGTTACCCAGTCAGCGCATCCCAACGCTCGCGGCAAATCGGCATAACGCCACTTTGCGAGATCGTTGTAGGACCAGTCTGGGTAGGGTTCCAGGGCGCGCTCCACCATATAGCCGTCGTTGTTGAGGACAAAGATGATCGGCTTGGCGTCGTAGCGCCCCATATTCCCGATCTCGTTGGCGGTTAGTTGATGAGAGCCTTCGCCGGTGATGAGGACCGTTCTTCGGTTCGCGTTAGCGAGCGCTATCCCGAAGGTGGCCCCCGTAGCCCATCCAATCGATCCCCATAACATTTGAATGTGCACCTGCACATCGTTGGCGAGCGTTTCTGGCGCGAGTCCCAAGGTGGAACTCCCGCTTTCCAGAACGACGTTGTCGCCCGGCCGGATAAACGCGGCGTAACGAGGATAGAGTTGCTCCATCGTGATTTTGTCCGATGGCTTTCCAGTTACGGGTTGAGCTTGCTCCGACGTTCTCTTGAACGACGGCAGAGGCGATTTGAGTTTTGCGATCGCACCGAGCACGTCGACGATTCGGACATTCGCGATCACCTGTTGTCCAATACGAACGTCATTCAACCCGACCGAGACGAACCGTGCGGGATCAAGTCGCTCAGAAAAGCCCGCGGTCGTTTCATCGTTGAGACTGATCCCGCCAAGATCAAGCACCAATTCTGCGTCCTCGACGATCTGCCGCGTCTTCTCCGTGGATGCCGCTCCCGCATACACGCCCGCAAATTGCGGGTGGCTTTCGTCGATGATGCACTTTTCCATGGTCGTGGTAGCAAACGGGCAGCCCAGCGCCTCAATCGCCTGCTTGGCCTCCTTCTGCAAGCCGACACGCGACAATATGAATGCCGGAAAGGCGACAATGGATTTGGCGCTTCTTATCTTTTCCGCTAGGGCGGCGACCGCTTTCTTGAGGGAGGCCTCGCCCGACTTCAGCGCGACAGGACTCACCTCAGTCGGCGTGAACGGTGCTAGCGCGTAGTCTCCGGGAACGACGATGTAAGCGGGTTGGTTATTGCGACGCGCTTCCAGGATCACACGCTCCATTTCAATCACGCAGTTGTCGGGGTTAATCACCGCGTGGCAACAGGCTGCTTGAGCGGAAATGTCGACGAAGTTCCCAAAGACTCCGTCGCCAAATGTGTGATGCATTTTCTTGCGCAGGAGCTCGTTCTGGTGGGACGGCATGCCGACGACATGGTAGACGAGTGAGCGCTCGGCTTTTGCACCCATCACTCCGTTGATTGCCGATAATTCGCCCACAGCATAGGTCGTCGACAGCATTGCCGCGCCGCGAACGCGTGCATAGCCATCGGCAGCGTAGGAAGCATTCAACTCGTTCGAGCAGCCGACCCATCTGATTTTGGGGTTGCGATCGACTGCGTCGCAGACCGGGAACGCATAGTCTCCCGGTACGCCGAAACAGTCCGTGATGCCCTCATCAGCAAGTCGCTGGACGATATAATCAATCACACTCGTTGGTTTCTTAGGCGAAGACTCTGCGTTTTCCTTTTTCGTTTCTCTCATCGGATAACTCCTTTTATTTCGAGACCGTCGGTGCTCATCGCTAAATCTCCTTTATGTAATGTCCTGGTCGGCGTTGGTCGTCACTCCATGTCCAATCACGAGGGAATATTCGCAAGCTCCGGCAAACCTGAAAACGTGAGCAACCGTTAGCTCACGGTGATGGTGCGGATCGAGTGGGATGGTGGAAACAGGAAGGACGAGAATCGCGCGGAAGAAATGTGGAGATCAGCTGCGAAAGGGGGGCGCGGATCAGGACGTCGCGTTAGTGAGTGCGGGGAGCCGGCGCGACACGACTCGCAGCGCGGCGACAAGGGGAATGGAAAGGTAGATACCGACGATTCCCCCTACCGCGCCACCCACCATGACAGTGAATATTGCCAGCAATGGATGAATCTCCAGTTGATGTCCCATGACTCGCGGCGAAATCGCGTAGTCCATGACGACTCGCCAGATTCCGAGCAAAGCCAGCATCCAGATCCAATGCGAATGCGTAATGACTCCGAAACCGGTTATGGTTGTTGCGGCCATCATCCATCCGGCAATGGGAATAAATTCCAGCATTCCCGCGAGCACCCCGAGCGCGAGCCAATGGGGAAAACCGAGCGACAGCAACGCTACGGAAGAAAAGAGAAACGAGAGCAGACCTAGAATGACCTTTGCGCGGATATAACGTTGGAGCATGAGGTTGAGGTCGACGACGAGCGAGCGAACGGCATCTTGATCGGACGTCGGGGGAACCAGAATGACGGCCTGATTTACCAGCTTCTCGCCGTCGCTCAGGAAGAAAATGGCGAGAATGGGTATGACTAGAACAGCGCCGGCGATGGTAACTGCGGATCGCTGGATCGCTTGTCTTGCACTCTCGATGTCGGATCTATGTCCCTGAAGAAAAGTCTTCACTCTCAGCGTCTGAGCGTCCGTCCAGCCCAGGTTTTTCCCAAAGTTGTTCGCGATTTCCCCGCTGGCCACGCTGTCAGCAAAGGCCGGAAGATTGCCTAACGCACCTGGACGGCTACGGAAGTCGGGAGCGAATGCATGCACGAGTAAGGCAAGCAGAATGAGAAATCCCAGGTAAGCCTGAAAGATGTGAGGGCCTTTCAAATCTTTGAAGAACAGGGAGTACCGCTGCAGGACTCTCACCGCAGGATTGATCAGATACGCGAAGAGGATGGAGAAAGCAAACAATGCGAGAATAGTCCGCACGACGTAGACGAGTGCGACCGCTAAGACAAAGACGAGCGTGGTCAACAGGACGTTTATCGTGCGGCGATCCAACATCTGTGGTGGTCTATCCTTTAGCGAGTCAATCGGTCTGGGCTTCGAGTCTCTGTTTGATTGTCGCGAGTGCTCGTTCGAGCGAAGAACGCGTTTTGTCGACGGCCACTTTCCGCACGAAACCGCCCTTCAAGCCAGTCAGGCCCGCCTGCTGAGAACCTTTCACGGTGATGAGATAGAAACCCGGTCGCGCCCGATTTTCGTTTGTCGGCACACAAAACGTAAGATCGAGAGCCGTCTCGAAGTAGTGGCTTGCATAGAGTTGTTTGACCGCTATTGCGTATGCGGGGCCTGCAGTGCCAGCGTCTCGGTAAACGATCGCTTGCAATACGCGGACGGTGGGCTTGAGTCCGAAATTGACTTTCTCCCAATAGAATTTCGACTGGATATGTTCCGACGGAGCATTCGGGTAGTCGAGGAGATAGCGATTAAGCTCGGGCAGGTAGACAGGAAGCGCCTTGGACCGGCTCAACAGGGACCGAAATGTGTCGGCTACGACGGATGGGTGAGCCTTGTCGCGGTAGGTCCCGAGGGCGGCGTTACCCCCTTGCTTGTATCGAGTGATGGCCTCGATCGTCATTTTCTTTGCCAAGTGGTTCACTTGGTCCGCCGCGTCCGGAGACGACCAATTCACTGATTTTTGGAAAGCATCGATGGCTTCTGACGGCAACTGAACGTCACAGTGGGCCGGTTTGCACTTCTTGAGTTCCTGAACATCCTGTTCACTCAGAGTAAAGCCGTCGAGATCGGAGAGTTGGGGCGGGTCGCTGAACTCCCGGATCGCGAGATAGTTCGGAAGTTTGCGGAGTGAGTCGATATTCGATGCAAGCTTGAGATACTCCTCTGGAGTTGATTCCACGTACACCGTTCCGAAGACAAATACCTCATCGGGAGTACGTGATTCGAGGACATGCGCCAGGGCTTTCCCTCTTCGAATTGTGGCGATTTGATCCTCATTCAAGCCAATGTACTCTCGAAAAAATCTATGTGGTTCCGGAGTGTCGTCACTTCCTTGGGGGGATGCTTCGAGAACAATCAGAAGCGTGAGGAACAGGAGAGTGAGAGATTTGACTTTGAGCTTCATCTTTATCTCGTTTTCTTCTGTGGACACGAAGCGCCAATTACACGGAGGCTTGCGACTCATCGGGAATCGGTCCAAGCCATCACTTCGCTGTGATCTTCGCGACACTCAGCTGGCCGCCCGTCAATGTAAACGCAAACGCTCATATCAAATTCTTCGAGCTGAATCGCGATCGTTTTCACTTGTTGAGAAGTTAACTCTCGCCCCAGAGATCGCACGCTTTTGCAACAGGCGTCTCCCGCGAAACAGCCGCGCCTTGTAGGTTCCTGGAGGAACACCGACGGCCGAACTTGCCTCACTGACCGAGAGTTCGTCGTAGTACGTCGTCACGACTGCTTCCCGAAGCAGTGGATTAAGTTCCTTCAGGTGAGCTTCGAGAATTTCATAAGATTCCGCTCGCGAGTAGGCTAGTTCGGGATTCGGCTGGGTATCGGGAGCCGTTTCAGCGAACGACAACGTCGCCTCGTCCATTTCGTGCAAAGAGCAGCGCGCATTCTTCCGTTTGCGCCGAGCCATCAAGGCGGCGTTCATGACGATACGAGTCAGCCAGGTTGTAAGAGCGCTGCGGCCTTCGAATTTACCAAAGTGACGGCACGCGGAGACAAACGCGTCTTGCACAGCGTCCTCGGAGTCTTCGTTGTTCCCAAGGATGCGATATGCAATTCGGACGAACCTTTTTCGCGACGTCAGACAGAGCTCTTGAAGGATGTTCTGTTGTAGCCCGTCCGACCGAGTGGGCGCCGCGACTCTGCCCTTCAGACTTGGAGATCGCTTTGATGTCCGTCGTCTCGTTACTCTGGACAAATTGGAAGACGTGCGAGTCCGAACTTTCTCTTTCGTCCAGGCAGGATCTGATATGACGCTCGCAGGAAGACCTGGATAGGTGATGGCCGTAGGGCTGTTCATTTCGGAGTCCCACTCAACCTGAAGTGCTTCTCTCATCGTTTCTTGGGAAATAGAAATTGCATCTGAAATCTTGCGGACCAACTGCTGGTGCCATCCGGGCGCTGTACGTTGCGAAAGACTTGGGTATAGACGTTCACAGGCAGCTTCCCGAAATGCACGATCTTTCCGACGCCTCCGCCAACAGGCACCACCCAGCGTTCGCTGGATCTTACTTCCCAATTTGCAGTAATAATCGGCGAGGAGGTGAGATACCACTTGTGAGGCAAGTTGTAGTTCACGAATGGCTGGAGCAACATTTGATTCACATCTGGCCGCGCCGACGGTCCGGCGACAGAAAATAAGTTTTGCACCAACGATCCGAACAGCCAGTGTCCTTGGGTCCTAAGCACCACAACGGTGGGCCCGAGACTGAGTTTCTTTGTGCCGAGGATGTTTTCTGTCGCTGTAGGAAAGGAAATCACCGGCCCCGCGCCCCAAATCACGGGGCCAACTTTCGTCGGCGATAGAAATAAAGATTCTTGTACATCGCCCAATCCACCAGTTCCGTGCACACCGGGAGCCAGATCGGGAGCCTGAATTACGGGAATGATCGTCCGCGTGATCAGATTCCAGTCATTCGACAAACGGAAGGGGACGACGGGCTTCATCTCGAAGACGTAGCTATCCTCTTTGCTGACGCCAGTGTGAGGATTGAAGTCGTTCTCGAGAGGAACAGAAATGAGATTCGCGATTGGGTTTTGCGCCTGTTTGGCTATGTCTGAAGATTCCTGCGCGCACGCAAGCTGAAGATTCGCGCTCATCATCGCCAGGGCGAGTACGACGCAGTGGATTGTGGAAAACGCCAGGGAATGCCAGAGCCTTGCCGATTCACCTGCAAGGCGGTTGGGACGTGCGGGACGGCCCTGGTTCGAGCGTTTCCGCAGTCCCGTCAGAGAGATTGCATCATAAGATTGACCCATTGTTCTTCCTCCGTTTTTTAGTTGCTGAATCATTTCTGCGCCATGCCGTCGGCCGGTCTTTGCTCAAAACTCTTTGCGGCACGCAGCACGGCATCTTGCAAATCGCTGTCTGAAAAGGGTTCGACAATTACGTCGTAACCTCCCAGCTCAAGAACACCTGACCACAATTGGAAAGTTGCCTCTCGCGCGTAGACCAAGATCGCCGGACGAGCGTTCAGGAGTGCCAGCACGCCCCATAGTTCCCACCAATCTGTGTCTGTGAGACTTGCCGGAAGAAGGGCGACCTGAAAGACGTCGTCTTCACGAATGGCTTCGGACGCCTCGGCGGAATGCCTTACAAATAGGACGTTGGTTTTCAGAGGGGCGAGTTGACGCGCGATCTCTGCGCGTCTGTAAGTTGGAACAACGGCGAGTATCCGAAATTCTGTCGCTACTTTGCTCACAATCGCATCCCCAATCGCAGTACGGAAATTCGCACGTTGCTGCAGATTGCGGAATGTGAGCAACCGCTAGCTCACAGTAATCGGCCTAAGAAACACCCACATTGGTAGCCAACGGTAAGGATCCCTCAGCTTTTGGAATCCGTGAATGGACATAAATTGGGTCCGGAGCGATTTCGTGACCGCACAAAATATTGCCGCCGGGATAATGGGAAGCGTAGAGTGAAGCGAATCCGTACAAGAAGGAACGTTGAGATGCCAACCCGCGCTCCTTTTGTTTCGATTTCTTTCACGGTCGCGTGCATAACAGCAATAGTGCTGGTGACCGGCAGTGCTTGTCTCGCGCAGGTCGCTGGAGGGACTATTTCGGGGAGTGTGAGAGACAGCTCCGGGCGCGTGATTGCAGGAGCGCAGGTCGCTGTACAGAACTCCGAGACGGCTATCCTCCGGTCGGTAGACGCAGACAACGAGGGGATCTACACAGCTCCGAACCTGGTGCCTGGCACGTATGCGATCAGTGCGTCCAAGGAGGGATTCGAGACGGTTATGAGATCGGGTGTTCTTGTGACGGTAGGTTCCGAGCAGGTAATCGACTTCAAGCTAAGCCCAGGCGAGGTTAAGACGAAAATCGAAGTTTCAGGCTCACCGCCGACTATCCAATTGGCCAGTTCAACCCTGGAAGCAACCGAGAACTCCACAACGGTTCGCGAATTGCCGCTGAACGGGCGCGACTGGACGACTCTGGCACAGCTGCAAGCGGGAGTTGCCGGCGTGAATCAATACCCGCTTGGTCTGAGTAATCAACGGGCAAACCGCGGCCTCGGGATGCAGCTAAGCATCGGCGGAATGCGGCCACAAGGGAACAACTACCGACTCGATGGGATCAGCATAAACGACTATTCCAACGGAGGGCCCGGCAGTGTTCTCGGTGTCTTGCTCGGCGTGGAAGCGGTTCAGGAATTCTCTGTCGTAACAAACAGCGCGCCAGCCAGTTATGGCAGGACGTCCGGAGGAGTGATCAATTCTATTACGCGCTCTGGCACAAATGAGCTGCACGGCTCTGCTTATGAGTTTCTACGCAACAGCGCCTTTGACGCCCGCAACTTCTTCGACACAACTCCATCTCCGCCCCCATTCCGGCGCAATCAGTTCGGAGCCGATGCTGGAGGCCCGATTATCAAAAGCAAGTTGTTTCTTTTTGGCAATTACGAAGGAATTCGGCAGCTGCTTTCAACAACAACGGTGGACATTGTGCCTTCTGCGGCGGCACGCACCGGACATCTAACCTCTGGTGCTGTTAGCGTGGATCCGAGAGTAGAGCCGTACCTGGCGCTCTATCCCCTTCCGAACGGTCCGGTCAAGGGCGATACCGGCCTTTTCACGCTTTCCACTCCGCAGGACACCAACGAGGACTTCCTTACCTCTCGCGCGGACTTCACAATTGGGAAGAGTGATAGCCTGTTCGGAACCTACATGTTCGGCGATGGAAAAACGGAAGCACCGGATTCCTTCAATAACAACATCATCGGGACTCTCTCCGGTCGTCAAGCTGCAGTTCTCGAGGAAACGCACTTATACGGTGCCCAAATGGCCAACACAGCACGACTGGGTTTCAGCCGTGTAGTCTCGGAAGCGGTAAAGAGTTTAAAGGCGATTAACCCTGTGGCGACAGACACGTCGCTCGGCTTTCTGCCAGGCCAACACGTGGGAGTTATAACGAACTCGGAACTCTCGTCGTTTCCAGGGGGCTTTGGCGCCGCTGGGGAGTTCGATTTTCATTACAATTCGTTTCAGCTCTACGATGATGCGTTCGTGACGTTAGGAACTCATTCCCTAAAGGTTGGTTTTGCTTTTGAGAACATTCGGGACAACGAATTGGGCAAAACTAGCCCGCTAGGCCAGTTCGTGTTCGGATCACTTTCTGATTTCCTGCAGGACCAGCCAACGTCATTTAACGCGCCAATCGGCGGTGGAATCACACCACGCGCCCTCCGGCAATCTATTTTTGCGGGATACGTCATGGATGACTGGAGAGCGAGGCCCAATTTGACTGTCAATCTGGGGCTGCGTTATGAAGCAGCGACGGTCCCGAGCGAAGCACAGGGGAAACTCTCGAATCTGCCATCGTTGACATCAACAACCCCACATCTCGGAAATCCTCTCTTCTCGAATCCGACGAAGCTCGATTTTGAACCGAGGGTGGGCTTTGCGTGGGATCCTTTAGGTAACGGTAAGACATCCGTCCGCAGCGGATTCGGAATATTCGATAACTTACCGCTTTCATATCTTTTTGCGGCGACGAGCCTGTTGTCAGCTCCGTTTTTTGAGTTGGGCAACGACTCGAATCTGCCGCAGGGATCGTTTCCGAACGGAGCATTTTCGCTATTAACGACGCCCACGCTCCGCTACGCGTATATTCAGCCAAATCCTCCACGCAGCTATGACATAGAGTGGAACTTCAACATTCAGCAGAGCATTGCTCGAGATACGGTACTGCAGGTGGGCTACACGGGATCGCGCGGCGTTCATCTTCCCTACTTCACGAACAATTTCGACATGGTGCTTCCAACATTGACGCCGCAGGGCTACGTATGGCCGGTGAATGGAACTCGTCTGAACCCGAACGTAGGCCAGATTTCCGGCACCATGTGGAACTCCGATTCCATTTTCCATGCCCTTCAAATACAGATAACTCGCCAACTCAGCAAAGGACTGCAAGCCGGGGTGTCATACGCGTTGGGCAAAATTATTGACTCGGGTTCGGAATCGGCGAACAGCGATACTTTCGCGAACAGCTCCCCTCGGCTTTTCTTCGATGAGAGAAATGGGCGAGGACTCGCTGACTTCGACATACGTCAAAATCTCTCGGTCAACTACGTCTGGGAAATCCCGAGTCTCAAAACCAGGCCTCGAGCGCTCCAATGGGCATTAAACGGTTGGCAATGGGGAGGGATTCTGCACATTGCTTCCGGCGAACCGTTCACACCCATAATCACCGGCGACCCGTTAGGAATGAAGGGCGATCAGTTCGACCGGCCGGATGTACTGAAAGGACCGGGATGCAACGGCTCCTTTGTGAATCCAGGAAATCCGCTTGACTACATCAAAACACAGTGTTTTGCTTTTCCCAGCCCGAGCACGCGATTTGGGGATGCGGGCCGCAATATTCTTATCGGTCCAGGCATGCTCAATCTGGATACCTCTCTATTTCGCAACATAGGCAACTTAGAGAAGTTTCATGCGCAATTCCGAGCCGAGTTCTTCAACGTCTTGAATCACACGAATTTTGCGTCGCCGGTGGTCCCGACCAACAATACCAGTCTGTTTGGAGCCAACGGAGCCCGGATTTCTTCGGCGGGCGTCCTCACCTCCACGACGACCACATCGCGCCAGATACAGTTCGGACTGAAGCTGATCTGGTAGATAGCACCGCGTTTGTTCGCGGTTGACCTTTCATTGCTTTCATCGCCGCCTCGCGCCTTGACCACTGCAGAGAGTTACGTAGCAACCAAAAAAGCGTCGTCATAGTACATCTCAAACGGTGATGCTGACACTACCTCCACTGAGATGAATGAGAGTAACATCTGGCTGCAATGGGAAAAACCAACGGACGACGATATTACGCTGTCGTGCTGGCCGCTGGCTTAGGCTGTATCCTGCTGACGATCTGCCCTTATGCGAGGGCCCTCGATCCCGCGCTCGACGTCAGTCAGTACGCGCATAAGGCCTGGAAGATCCGGGATGGGTTTGCCAAAGGCTCCATTCTCTCAATCGCCCAGACTTCCGATGGATACCTCTGGCTGGGGACAGCATTCGGCTTGTCTCGCTTCGATGGCGTCCGGATCGTCCCTTGGCAGCCACCGCCTGATCAGCGTCTTCCCTCGACCACCGTCTCGAGCCTTGTCGCGGCGCGCGACGGGACTCTTTGGATCGGCACACGGAATGGGCTGGCAAGCTGGAAGAACGGTAAGCTCACTCAGTACGCGGAGTTGGCTGGATTGGTTATCTTTGCTCTAGTTGAAGACGATGAGGGCTCGATATGGGTTGGCGCGAACGGGTCCCCCGATGGAAAACTATGCGAAATTCGCAATGGCGGTGTCCGATGCCACCCGGAGATGGTCGGTGTTAGCCACGGGGTTTTCGGGATGCATGAGGACGGCAAGGGGAACCTCTGGGTCGCATTGGATACGGGGGTGTGGAGATGGAAACCCGGACCGCCGGAATTCTATGCGGTGCCAGGCCTGCTAAAAGGAAGAGTGCAGGACATGGCGGACGGCGAGGGCGGCGCTCTCTTGATCGCTACAACGGGCGCGGTCATGCGCCTGACTGATGGGAAAGCGGAGGTCGTATATCCGCTCCCCGCTGCGAGGCGCGGGTTCCGTCGGTTAGGAATGCTCCGAGATCGCGACAGCGGTCTGTGGGTGGCACCTGCGAGCCGGGGCATAGTGCATATACACCAGGGACGGACCGATGTGTTTTCCGAATTGGACGGCCTGTCAGGTGACGACATTTACGATTTGTTTGAGGATCGTGAGGGCGATATTTGGGTCGCCACCGTCAACGGACTCGACCGCTTTCGTGAGCTTCCCGTGGTCACGTATTCCCGGAACCAGGGGTTGTCGGCTATCCCCTGGGGAGCCGTCTTAGCGGCGAGGGATGGAAGCGTTTATTTCGGTACCCTTGATGGGTTAAACCGCCTGAATCAAGGCCAGGTTACGGTGTATCGCCAGCACAGGGCCAGGGGCGACGTGCGAGAGATTGTCGGCAGCGGACTGCCAGATGAGGGGGTGGGGTCCCTTTTTCAGGACTCTCGTGGGCGAATCTGGGTTTCCACGCTGACCGGGATCGGCAACCTGGAGAATAACCGGTTTATTCCTACGGCGGCTCCCGGTGGGTTGGTGGATTCTCTCACCGACGACACTTCGGGGAATCTGTGGATCGCCAACCGCGACCTAGGCCTCTTCCGATTGTCGCCGCGTAATGAGTTCCTACAGATTCCCTGGGCCGCATTCGGACGTAAGGATCCTGCATTTGTTCTGGCTCCGGACCCTTTGCACGGCGGTCTATGGCTCGGATTTTCTCAGGGTGGCATCGCCTGGTTTCGTGACGGCCAGGTCCAGTTATCTTACTCAGTCGGCGATGGGCTGGGCGAGGGCCGTGTATATCAGCTTAGGTTCGACGGGGAAGGCGCGCTTTGGATCGCCACGGAGGGCGGACTCAGCCGATTAAAAAACGGCCGCATTGCCACGCTGACGAGCAAGAGCGGATTGGCTTGCGATGCGGTCCAATGGACGATGGAGGACGACGCCCAATCCGTCTGGCTAATGATGCCCTGCGGCTTGGTGCGGGTTGCGCGCTCCGAGTTGGATGCGTGGGCTAGTGCTGCGGACAAGGCCGCCCGCACGATCCACGTCACAGTTTTCGATAGTTCGGACGGGCTAAGGAGTCTCGCTGTTGTTGGCGATTATACGCCGCGCGTCGGCAAGTCAGCAGATGGGAAACTCTGGTTCAGCGTTCCCGACGGCATCAGCGTCTTCGATCCGCACCACCTTCCCTTCAATAAGCTCCCGCCACCTGTGCATATTGAGAAGGTCACCGCCGACCGAAAGGCGTACGAGCCGACCGAGCCGACTTCCCCTGCGGGCGGGCCCTTGCGCCTGCCTGCGCTGATTCGCGATTTGCAAATCGATTACACCGCGCTCAGCCTAGTCGCGCCCGAGAAGGTGCGCTTTCGCTACAAGCTGGAAGGACGGGACGCCGATTGGCAGGACGCCGACACTCGCCGGCAAGCCTTCTATAGCGATCTTCCTCCTCGCAGCTACCGTTTCCGTGTGGCGGCGTGCAACAACAGCGGTGTGTGGAACCAAGTCGGCACTTTTCTGGATTTCTCCATTGCGCCGACGTATTACCAAACCACATGGTTCCGTTTGTTGTGCGTGGCAACTTTCCTGGCACTGCTCTGGGCGCTCTATCAATCCCGCGTCCATCAACTGGCGCGGCAGTTCAACGTGGGGCTGGAAGCACGCGTCCACGAGCGCACACGCATCGCGCGGGAACTGCATGACAGTCTTCTACAAAACCTGCACGGTCTTCTGTTTCGTTTTCAGGCCGCCCGGAATATGCTCCCGAGGCGCAGAGAGGAGGCGATGGAGGCCCTTGATGGCGCGATCATGAGGACCGAACAGGCGATCGCCGAGAGCCGGGACACTATTAAGGACTTGCGCTCCGAAAGGGTCACTTCAACCGATCTCGCAGAATTGCTGACGCAAACCGGTACAGAACTAGAGACCGCTGCGGGTGCAAACGGCAACCCTCCAATCTTTCGCGTTATCGTCGAGGGCGAGCGGCGAACTTTGTCTCCTGCTCTTCAGGACGAACTGTACCGAATTGCTCGTGAATTGCTGCGAAATGCCTTTCAGCACGCGGGTGCACATCACATTGAGGCTGAGATTCGATACGACAATCACCTCCTTCGGGTGCTTGTCCGCGACGATGGAAAAGGTATTGACCCAAAGGTCCTGAAGGAAGGGGGACAACCCGGACATTGGGGATTGCCGGGTGTCCGCGAACGTGCGAAGCAAATTGGCGCCCGATTGGATTTCTGGAGCGAGGCCGGAGCAGGCACGGAAGTTCAACTAATTGTTCCCGTATCCGTTGGCTCCGAAAGACCGCGTGATGGTTCAAGATTCCGGCTATTCGCGCAAGAGCAAAAGTCATGAGCAGCAATCCTAAGCCGATTCGGGTCCTGAGCGTCGACGACCATGCGCTCCTCCGCGAGGGGATCGCAGCGCTGGTCAACGCGGAAGCTGATATGAAGCTAGTTGCGCAAGCGTCCAATGGTCGTGAAGCCGTCGAACAGTTCCGATCGCATCGTCCAGATGTAACGCTAATGGATCTGCAGATGCCGGGATTCAATGGCATCGAAGCAATCATCGACATCCATAACGAATTTCCTAACGCGCGGATCATTGTTCTAACCACGTACACGGGCGACGTTCAAGTGTTGCGGGCCCTCAGAGCGGGTGCGCAGGGCTACATATTGAAGGGGCACGTGCATCGGGAACTTCTGGAGACCATCCGTGCAGTGCATGCCGGCAAAAAGCGAATACCGCCGGAAGTCGCCGCCGAGCTAGCTGACCATGCCGCAGACGACGCCCTGAGCCCACGTGAGATTGATGTGCTGCGGCTGATCGCGACTGGTAATGCGAACAAAGTGATCGCTGACCAACTCGCAATCACGGAAGAGACGGTCAAGAGCCACGTCACGAATATACTCTCCAAGCTTGGCGCTAACGACCGGACCCACGCTGTCACGATTGCGCTAAAGCGTGGAATTATCGCACTATAAATCCCCCGAAAGAGTGATAGGCCGATCCGACTATCACGTGTTTTGAGTGTGTTGCGAGCCTCTTATCCTACATGTGGAGTTTAAGGGGATGTTTTGCAACGTCTATTCTCGAGCTTCGCGAATGGCTGGCCCGGCCATGGCCTTCTGCTTCTCCGGATGCTCGCCGGTTTTGCTTTAATTCACTATGGGATCGTGGACCTACGTGAACCAAATCAATTTGCATCCATAGCCCCGCAAATCATTGCGGCCGGTGCGGGGATATTTCTTCTCGTCGGCTTGTGGACACCAGTGACCGGAGCTTTGGTAGCCATCGCTGAGCTGTGGATCGCTTTCTCGCGTCCCGGTGATCCATGGATTCGGATCATGTTGGCCACCCTTGGCGCCACTCTGGCAATGGTCGGACCGGGTGCCTGGTCCATCGACGCCCGGCTCTTTGGTAGGAAGCACATCGATCTTTCGGAATCCTAGAGGCATTTTTATCTCCCCCTAAAGTCGTAGCACTTACTCTCACCATCTAGCGAACCCAGCTTCTGACTATCTAGGGTTGTCCGCGGGCGGCATTCGTTCCAAACTGCCTCCCAAGAACGAAACGGAGTAACAAACAACGAGCAAGAGAGAACGGCAATGAGCATAGAAACCAGAATGGCAATTGAGCAATCGAGACCGATGCCACAGTGTTCCGGGAGCGGCGTGAATGTGCGTCACGAAACCAAGGTTTTCTCGGTTTGGGATCGAAAAGCATCGGCCGAAATAGCGCACGCTTGCACGTATGAAATTTCCTGGATACCGGAACGGCAGTGCTGGCGGAGTTTCCTGTGCTCCGTCAGCAAGCTCGGCTGAAGAGTTTGATCGCGGTATGGATTTTTCAATTTACGACTGTGAAGGAGATGCTATGGCAACTGCGGCGCAATCGGCCCACGGCAAGGAATTGGACACGAAACAGCGGAGTTCCACGTCGCGTCATTTCGAGGAGGAATTGCGGCAGCGCGTAGTCGGGCAGAATGAGGCCGTACAAGCGCTCGTCGATCTTTATCAGGTTTTCTGCGCGGGCCTACATTCTGCCGGCCGACCGGTGGGAAACCTACTATTTCTAGGACCGACCGGTTCAGGAAAAACGCGCACCGTCGAGGCCGCCGCCGAAATTTTGTTCGGAGACAGCCGGGCTTTGATCAAGGTGGATTGCGCCGAATTCCAGCACTCCCACGAGATTGCGAAATTGATTGGTTCGCCGCCAGGTTATCTAGGACACCGCGAAACACACCCACTCATCACCCAGGAAGCATTGGCCGCAAGCCATCGCGACGGGCTGAAGCTGAGCTTTCTTCTGTTTGACGAAATCGAAAAGGCCAGCGACGCGCTGTGGCAGCTGCTCTTGGGGATGCTGGATAAAGCGACGCTGACGCTGGGCGATAACCGGAGAGTGGATTTGTCACAGACAGTAATCTTCCTCACCTCGAATTTAGGAAGCAGCCAGATCACGGATTTGATGCATGGAGGCATGGGGTTCATCCAGCCAAAGGCCAAGGCCACAACGGGATTGCAGGAGAAGGTGCAGAGGACGGCTGTAGAGGCGGCGAGACGGAAGTTCTCGCCGGAGTTCATGAATCGCTTGGACCGAGTGGTGGTGTTTCATCCACTCAAACGCGCGGAGCTTGATGAAGTGCTTGAGATCGAACTCAGGCAAGTACAGAAGCGCGTGTTGGACTCCACCACACGGCCCTTCTTCTTTCGAATCACGAGCCAATGCCGGGAGTTCCTGCTTGAACAGGGGACCGACCAGAGGTATGGAGCCCGCCATCTGAAGCGCGCAATTGAGCGGTATGTTGTGTACCCAATTTCCAAACTACTGGCCACTGCTCAGGTGCATCAGGGCGATTTGCTGGTTATCGATCGTCATCGTGGCGAAGAAGGGCTTGTTTTCCTTAGAGACACAGAAAAGCGACCTTCAGGTTCAAAGATTAATTTTCCCATCGAGGCTTCGGGACAGCTAATGACTGCGGAAGCCCGAGTCTAGACGGCGTCCATACGCATGTTGGAGATGACCGGGAGTCGTAAGCGATCAAGAACAGGAGCAGAACATGAGCACAGTTTCGGTCGTGGAGCTTACTCGACATTCGGAAAGCTCGTCGATAAATGACGCTCTCTATCGTGCTGATCAACGGATGGCGCGCAAGCCAGAACGCAGGGAATCCTCCTTCCTGGACACAATAGTAGGGCGCTGCGGCAGCCTGCGCGCAATCCTCACTCAGGTAGAGGCTGTGGCCGGCACGAACACAACCGTCTTACTTACAGGAGAAACCGGCACCGGCAAGGAGGTCATTGCGCGAGCGATTCACGAGCTCAGCCTCCGTCGAAACCGAAATCTGGTCAAGGTGAACTGCGCGGCTATGCCTGCCGGCCTCCTCGAAAGCGAGCTCTTCGGACACGAGCGCGGAGCCTTCACGGGCGCCATCAACTCTCATGTCGGCCGCTTTGCGCTGGCGGATCGTGGCACTCTATTCCTCGACGAAATTGGAGACATGCCGTTGGAGCTTCAACCCAAGCTGCTTCGCGTGCTCCAGGAGCGAGAGTTCGAGGCCGTAGGCAGCACGCGTACAACGCGAGTCGATGTTCGCATCGTTGCCGCAACCAACCAGGACCTGAAGCAAATGGTTCGCCACCGCGAATTCCGCGAAGATTTGTATTACCGCCTGAATCCTTTTCCGATTTATCTGCCGCCGCTACGCGAAAGGAAAACCGATATCCCCGAGTTCGTGGAACACTTCGTTCAACAGTTCGCAAACTCCATGGAAAAAACAATCGAAACAATTCCTGAGGAAACCATGGGCGCCCTGGTTCGCCATCACTGGCCCGGTAACATTCGAGAGCTGCAAAACTACATCGCGCGAGGCGTCATCCTTTCCAATGACGGCCTCTTCGAACCCGGGCCACTCGAGAGATGCGAGCCGCTGGAGCCAGGGATTGCGAATCCGACGCTTGAAGATAAGGTGCGTCAAGAGATCCTCGTTGCCTGCCAGCGTGCTAATTGGAAGCTGGGAGGTCCGCGTGGAGCAGCCGCCAGACTCGGCTTGAAGCGCACCACGCTGTTTTACAAGATGAAGCGTCTTGGTATAGCGCGACCCGCGGACCACTGGCAGGACTGAGGTCAGGCTTTCCGCAGTGCAGTGATGGATTCGCGGTGAAATTTCTTGCCGGCTGCGAGGCCGATAGCGTCAAGCTCGAGAATTGTCTAGGGCCCCAAGCAGGATCGATAGGATCGGGTGAACGGGAAGTGGGAATTAAACTAACGAATGGGATGAGGTGGTTATGAGGGAATACGCTCTAATCAGTAAACCCACAAGCGAAGGCGAGATTGCTCAAGAAGCGGTTCGTGAAGAACTCTCGCGGATTCTGAAGAGCTCCATCTTTGTTCAATCAGATCGGTTAGGCCGATTTCTTCGCTACACGGTTGAAACGACCTTGGCAGGTGGTGCGGAGACATTGAAGGAGTATCTGATCGGCACGGAGGTATACGATCGTAAACCGCCCTACCATCCCAGTCTGGACTCCATAGTTCGCAGCGAGGCCCGGAGGCTCCGCAGCAAATTAAAGGAATATTACGAGTCGGTAGGAAGAAACGACTCAGTGTTTATCTACTTTCGTCCCGGTAGCTACGTGCCTGCATTTCGACGCCGCGACAATCCGGAGGGCGGCGGCTCGGGGACCGATCGCCAGTTGAGAGAGCTTCTGACTGAGGGATTAGTCGCGAAAGCGCTTGAGGTTCCCTCAATATCCCATGAGATTAACCTGCAGATCGTCTTCGAAGGGACGGTGCGCATATTGGCCTCGAGAACAGAATCAACAGGCCCGATGGAATCAAGGCATGGCCGAGACATTGCGAAACGGATTCAACTCCGTAAGGTAGTTGGAATGTCTTTAGCGAAAAGCTGACCAAGAGTGATTGGCAAGAGTGTTCTGAAGATGATTTTGCAAGAAAAAGGCCGGAATCCTGGATTCCGGCCTTGAATCTGCGAAATGGTTGCGGGGGTCAGATTTGAACTGACGACCTTCGGGTTATGAGCCGACGAGCTACCAGGCTGCTCCAGCCCGCGTTATAGATACTCCGCGGCTTGCCGCTCTTACTCAACCGGACCCGCCTCAGGTGCCCGATGAGTGGCCCAGAATTCGGGCACGGCAACGGTCACCAGCTGCCTCCAAAGAAGGCGTTCCTGGAGTGAACGCCTAGAGTGAGACAGACTGTGCACGAACTGTGCAAGAATCCAACGTTTTCATTCCATTCGGGTTACTTTTGAGCGAAAAGCAGATTCCCCGATTTGTTGGAAACGTTAGTAGTTAGAAGTAATGGAAGGAGTTGTTGGAGTCGAGTTGCGTGCGCCCAAGGCAGGCGCGCTACCAGGCTGCGCTACGCCCCGACATGAACAGCTTCCTTATTATAAGGTACTTTCCTGCTTGATTGCTCCTATTACCTTTCGAATTGCTTCTAGTGCGTGAAGCCCGGAATTCGAGCGATTTCAAAACATTTTTCTAGAGATGCATTCAAAATAAGCCGGACGATACGTGCTCTGGCACCTCTTGCTCCCCGATCTCAGGGCACATCCGTGAGCTACCCCAAAAGCATCGCCGCGATATAATCCCGCATTATGGCCGTAGTTATCTCCATGCTCCGCGCCGTCAACGTCGGCGGCCACAACAAAATCAAAATGGATGCGCTCCGCGCCCTCTACGCCTCGCTGAAATTGCGAGATCCCCAAACCTACGTCCAGAGCGGCAATGTCGTTTTCCGAACAGCCGAGCGCGACCTCCTGCTGCTCTCCAAGCGAATCCAGAGCGGAATCGCAAGGAAGTTTGGATGTAACCCCGACGTCATTCTGCGCTCCATTGGCGAATTACGAGACGTCATCGCGAGAAACCCCTTCGCAAAGCGCCGCGGCATAGATCCGCGCAAACTCCTTGTCACTTTTCTCGCCGCCGATCCAGGCTCGGAGGCTCGCGAAAGAGTTCTCCAACTCAAGACCGATCCCGAGGAATTGCGCATCGATGGTCGCGAGCTCTACATCTATTTCCCCAACGGCATGGGTCGCCCGAAATTGTCATGGGCTGCCCTTGATAAGGCGCTGAAGACACCTGGAACCGGAAGGAACTGGAACAGCGTCACAAAATTACTCGAGATTGCGGAGCAGATGGAAGCTGCCGAATCCTAGCCAAAGCCTCAGACCGTCTTATCTTTCGAATAGCACAGCGTTTCCAAATTGCACTCCACGCATTTCGGTTTGCGCGCCTGGCACACCCGCCGCCCGTGCCAGATGATCTGGTGAGAGAATTGGATCCACCTCTCGCGCGGAATGATTTGCATCAAGTCCTGTTCAATTTTCTTCGGATCCTGGTTGCGCGTTAGATCCAGCCGGTTCGAAAGCCGCTGCACGTGCGTATCCACCACGATCCCGCTCGCAATTCCGTACGCCGTTCCGAGAACCACATTCCCCGTTTTTCGCGCCACTCCTGGCAGCGTCAGGATCTCTTCCATCGTTCGTGGTACTTGCCCACCAAACTTTTCGAGAATCGCTTTGCTCGCGCCCATCACCGACTTCGTCTTGTTCCGGAAAAATCCCGTCGGCCGGATCTCCTGCTCCAGTTCGCTCGGCGTGGCATACGCAAACGCCTGCGGATTCGGATATTTCTTATAAAGCGTTTCGGCCACCTGATTCACCCGCACGTCCGTGCACTGCGCGGAAAGAATCGTTGAAATCAGCAATTGAAACGCGTTCTCGTGCTTCAGCTCGCAAGTCGCATTCGGATACGCTTCATCCAGCTTCGCAAGAATCGCTGCGACGCGCTTCGGATCGGTTCCTGCCGCACGCCTCGGCTTGGCTGCCTTCGCAGTCTTCGCCGCTTTAGGCTTTGCAGAACCTGGTTTCTTTTTTGCCGCTGCTTTCTTTTTGGATTTGGCCGCCATGGGACAAGAACTATAACATGCCGGAAAGTGCCCCGAGCAATTTGCGAAACGCTTTCCCGCGGTGGCTAAGCTGATTCTTTTCCTCTGCCGTTAGCTCCGCCAAACTTTTCCGCAGGGCAGGGAAGTAGAACACCGGATCGTACCCAAATCCGCCCGAACCGCGGGGCGCCTCCAGAATTTCCCCGTCCACGCGATCGGTCACGATAGCCAGCGCACGCCCTTGTTTCGCGAGCGCAATCGCACACACGAAATACGCGGCCCGCTCGTTTCCAGTCAAGCCGCTCATCCCCCCTAGCAATTTTTCAATCCTCTGCGAATTCGTTGCCTGCGCTCCCGCATACCTCGCCGAATGCACGCCAGGCGCGCCCCCCAGCGCTGGCACGACCAGCCCCGAGTCATCCGCGAACACCAGCCCATCCTGCAATCTTGAATAATGCAGCGCCTTGCCCGCCGCATTTTCCGCAAAGGTAGGAGCGCTCTCCTCGAACGCCGGCAGGGAATCAAATGCAGGCACTAATTCCAACCCAACGGGAAGGGATCCGGCGCTCGCTGCTGCGAGCACGCGATATTCCGCCAGTTTTCCAGGATTCGACGAAGCAAGGAACAATTTAGCGGGCGCGCGCACTGAATTTTGCCGGCAGCATGGCCCGCTGTTCTTCCGTCAAGCGGCGGATCCCCGCAGCCGCGAGTGCCAAGAGGTCCTGCATCTCACTTCCGGTAAAGGCCCGTCCTTCCGCCGTCGCTTGAATTTCCACAAATTGCCCGCTGCCGGTCATCACCACATTCATATCCACTTCCGCGCGCGAATCTTCTTCATACGCCAGGTCCAGCAGCGCCCGGTCGTCTACAATCCCCACGCTCGTCGCAGCCACCGTATCCAAGAGCGGAGACCTTTTCAAAATTCCCGCTGCCGCCAGGCGCTCGAACGCCAGCGCCAATGCAACAAAAGCCCCCGTGATCGAAGCCGTCCGCGTCCCGCCGTCCGCCTGAATTACGTCGCAATCCAGCCACACCGTTCGCTCGCCCAGCGCCACCTGGTCCGTCACCGCCCGAAGCGACCGCCCAATCAATCGTTGAATCTCCTGCGTCCGCCCAGTTTGTTTTCCTCGCGCAGCCTCGCGCGGCGTTCGTTCTTCCGTCGCGCGCGGAAGCATCCCGTATTCGCTCGTGACCCAGCCTTTGCCGCTGCCTTTCAAGAAACTCGGCACGCCGTCATCCACCGTTGCCGTACAAATCACACGCGTATTCCCCAGCTCGATCAGCACACTGCCCTCTGCCGTGGAGATAAAGTCCGGCGTCATCTTCAACGTCCGTATCTGATCCGCGGTCCGCCCGTCAACTCTCACTCTTCCTCCAGATCACTTCTCATTTCGCACTACGACTCTACGGTTTGCGCTCAGGCTGCGCCAGTTTGCCGGGTGCTTTCTCCGGTGTCAACGCTCCCGGCGCCGCAGCCGGCGTCTTGTCGGTCGCCTGCGCAGGCGCACCCGGTTTCGGCGGCGTCTGCGCCGGATTCGTATTCACTACAAACGTTCCCGTCAAATCCAAGTGCCCGGCAAGTGTCTCCATCTCCTGCCCATGAATCAGAATTTTCAGCCGCTGCACTTGCGGCACATTGGCTTCAAGAGTCCGTGCAATAGAGTCCACTGCCAGCTGCTCGCTCACAATTCCGGAAGGTATCGACGTTGCCAGCGCTTCGGAAAAATCCGCCACCGCCGTCCCATCCGGCAATATATAAAACTCCAGCAAAACCGCATCCGGCGGCAGCGTCCGTAAATCCGCATCCACCGGCCCCGCAAAAAGCGTGTTCAGCACCTGCTTCGAACGCAACACCGGGTCATTCGAAAGTGGCAATTCCACCGTCACCGGCACGAGCGTCGAATCATCCGTGTCCGAACCCCAAAAAAGTTTGGTCTTCACCCGCGGATCGCCCGGATTGATCGTAACCGGCTGCGTCAATTCACGCCGCGCCTGCTCTTCACTTTGCTGCTGCAACCTCGCCGCGCGCTTCACGCGTCTTCGCAGAATCGGGAAATAGATCGCCGCAGCCACCACCGCGATGATGAGCGCGCCAATCAACCGTGTTCTCCAGCGCGGTGTCACGGCAACGCTCCCGGTACTGCCCCAGGAACCGCTGGAATCACGTATGACGGCTTGAACGCCGCCACTCCCCGCGCGATCGCATCCGCTACTCCCGGCCCCATGCGGTCCAGCTCCGCGCGATCCCCCACCACCACACTCGAAATCTCCACCGCGATCGCCGGCGCCGCCGTCGTTCGCAGTTGCCGCACCGCCGCGGTCTTCGAATTGTCCGGCGAGCCTTTGAATCGTTGCGCCAGCATCCCTTGAACGAGATCGCCAAACTTCCGGCTCAGCCCCAGAAACGGCGCCTGCGCGCGGTCCCACGGAATCAGCCCATTAGCTTCCGTCACCGCGGGCAAATCCGAGTTCACGTAAACGCGCACCGTACCAGGCAATCCCGTCGACGAAATGTGCAGCGTAACGAATACCGCCCCGCGCTGCGCGTTGGCCGTCGCCGACCGGTCGTCAAACGACGGATTTTCGTTCCCTTGCCGTGTTTGCACCACCTGAAATCCCTGCGCCTCCAGCGCCCGCCGCACCTGGTTCGCCAAATCCAGCACAATATCGCTTTCCCGAATTCCGCCCTGGCCTCGCGCTCCCGGATCTGTTCCACCATGCGCCGGGTCCAAAACCACAATGTTCAGAGGGGTCTGTTGAGGTTGCGCGATAGGAGTGGAAACAGCCGATCCTGGCGTAGCACTCTGCGAACTTCCACCGGGAACGGCAGCAGTCGAACCAGCGGACGGTTGTTGTGCGGTAGCGGGCGTCCGCGACGAAGAAACCAGTACGGCACCAAGCAATACTAAAGCCAGCAGCCCAAGCGGAGAGAGGATCCTGATTCGAAAGAGGTTTCGCACCTGCAGCAGCATATCAAATCCACTGGTCTATTCGCGCCGCTCGAAACTTTGATTTGCGCCGAAAAAGAGACTGCCCTGAACCACGACCATTTCGTAATCCGCGTCGCCAGCTACATCAGCGGCTTCAGCTTCGTCTTCTGCAGCAGCGCATTCACGCTCGCCACATCTTCCTTCTGCACAGCGCCCCAGCGCTCCAGCCGTTCCCGTCCACTCTCCATCCACTTTTCACTGGCGGTCGTCGCATCCCTCGTTGGCGCTACGTCCGCACTCTCCACAATCACCAGCAACCCCGTAAGCGCCGCCGCAACTCGCGGCAGAGGCTCCGACTCCTTTGCCGGCAGTGCCAGCCCAAACAACATGAACTCACCGTCACTGTCGAGTTCCACCGTCCCCTCGACTTTCTTCTCCAGCTCCGTCAGCGCCTGTTGTACCTCCGCGTTTCCGCTCGACTCTTTCTTCCGCGCCTCAATCTGCTTCCGCAGCCCATCTGCCTGTTGCACAGCCATGGAAACCTCGCCCAGTTTCGCTGCAATCTTCGAAGCCACCTCAAACTGCAGCACCAGCCCCTCCTGCGGCGTCTTCACGCGCGGATCCAACTTGATCGTCAGCGGCTGCGTCCGACTTTTCCCATTTGCCGTCAGCTTCACAATATAATTCCCAGGAACCGCCCACGGCCCTGCCGGCCCGTAGAACGAAGTCCGCACGCCACTCGGCATCGGATAATGCAAATCCCAAACAAAGCGATGCATCCCCGCTTCCGCCGAGAGCGCTTGCTGCTCCTTCACCCACTTCACCGGAAATTGCACCTTAGTAGGATCGGTCTTGCGCAATTCATCGTTGCTCGCGAATCGCCGCACCAGCTTCCCCTCCGAATCAAGAATCTCCAGTTGCACGGACGCAGTCGATTTTTCCTTCAAGTAGTAATCCACCACTGCCCCATCCGGCGGGTTCGCAAACATCGTTTCATCCATCGGGATCGGCGACTCCTGGTCCGTCCCCGGCCTCACGCGGTAAGTCGTTTCCGGCCGGAAGAGCCACGTATCCGCCGCAGCCACCTGCGCATCCACCTGCCGCAGCGGCGCTACATCATCCAGCGCCCAGAACGCCCGGCCAAACGTGGCAATCACCAAATCGTCCTCGTGCACCACCAAATCGCGCACCGAAGTGACCGGCAGATTCAGCTGCAGCGGCTGCCAGTCGTCCCCATCGTTAAACGAAATGTACACGCCCCTCTCCGTGCACGCATACAGCAACCCCTTGCGCACGGGATCCTCCCGCACGCAATTCAAAAAGCTCCCCTCCGGAATCCCGTTCGAAACCGCCTGCCACCTCCTGCCAAAATCTTTCGTCCGATAAAGATGCGCCTGATAATCATCCAGCCGGTGCCGGTCCACCGCCGCGTACGCCGTCCCCGCATCCGAATGCGAAGCCTCGATATGCGTCACCTTGCTCCACGGTGTCAGTTCCAGCGGCGTCACATTCTCCCAAGTCTTCCCCTCATCTTGCGTCAGCTGAATCAACCCATCATCTGTCCCCGCCCAAATCTCCCCCGCCCGGACATACGACGGCCCAATCGTGTAAATCACACCCCGCCGTTTCTCTTTCGGAGCATCAGCTGCAGTCGCCTCGTCCAGAGTCGCTGGCACGCCGGGATCCTCCCGCGTCAGATCCGGACTGATCGCTTGCCACGAATTCCCCCCATCCGCCGTTCGAAACAAAACCTGCGACCCGAAGTAAAGTACGTGCGCATCGATCGGCGAAAACACCAACGGCAGCGTCCACGTCCGCCGGAACTCGCCCATCTGCGCCAGCGTCGGCGGCATGTGCTGCACTTCCTCGTCGCTAAAATCTTGCCGCGCCACAAACCCGCCAAACGCCACACCTGGACGCAGCGGGTCCGGCGCGATGTAACCATTTTCGTCACCCGCCTCCATCGGCCGCCAATCCCGAAAATTCAGCGAACGATAATTACTCCGGCTCGGCGTTGCCGCCGAACCACTGTCCTGCTGCGCCCCATACACCCAGTACGGAAAACGATTGTCCGTCGCCACATGATAAAACTGCCCCGTCGGCTGGTTGTACCAACTACTCCAAGTCTCTCCGCCGTTCCGCGTGACCAGCGTTCCTTGATCGCTGCTCAGCACCATCCGCAGCGGCTCATCCGGATCAATCCAAATCTCGTGATAATCATCCCCGCCCGGCGCCCCGCGAAACGCCGCAAATGTTTTCCCGCCATCGCGCGACTTGTACGTCGAAGTATTCGGCAAATAAACCGTATCCGCGTCCTTCGGATCCACACTCACTTCGCCGAAATACCATCCGCGCTGCCACGTCCGCCGGTCATTCGAAATCCTCTGCCAGTTTTGTCCACTATCATCCGAGCGATAAAGTCCGCCGTCCTTCGCATCCACAATCAAATAAATTCGTTTCGGATTACTCGGCGCAATCGCAATCCCCATTCGTCCAAGCCCCTCCGCCGGCAATCCATGACCGGTCACATGCTCCCAGTGATCCCCGCTATCATTCGAACGATACAGCCCGCTCCCCGGCCCGTTCGACGGCGCATAAATACTCCACGGCGGCCGCCGTGTCTGCCAAAGCGCCGCATAAATCGTCTTCGGATTCCCTGGCTCGAACGCCAAGTCAATTGCCCCGGTATTTTCATCGTGAAAAAGAATCTTCTGCCAACTCTTCCCGCCATCTTTCGAACGAAACACCCCGCGCTCCGCATTCGGCCCGTACGCATGCCCCAGCGCCGCCACAAACACTTTGTTCGAATCATGCGGGTCCACCAGAATCCGCCCGATCTGCCGCGAATCCTCCAGCCCGATCCGCATCCACGTATTCCCGCCGTCCGTGGACCTATACATTCCATTTCCATACGAAATAGACGACCGCATGTCCGCTTCGCCCGAGCCCACATAAATCACATTCGCATCCGACGGCGCCACCGCAATCGCCCCAATCGAAGCAATCCCCTGCGAATCAATAATCGCCTCCCACGTCCGCCCCGCATCATCCGTTTTCCAAACTCCGCCGCCCACCGCCCCGAAGTAATACACCTCCGGCTGTCCCCGCACGCCCGTCACCGCCAGCGTCCGCCCGCCACGCGGCGGTCCGATCGATCTCCACCGCAGTTCCTGAAACAATTTTTGGTCGAACGACTTCGGCGCATCCGCTCCGGCCAGCAACCGAACCGCGCCACTCAACACAAGCAAAACAAACAATATCGTCGAAACGAGGCGGCCTGATTTCACGTCTGAGTTCTCCAAAAACCACTCTTACCAAGAGCCGTCGAGTATATCCCACTCCAAAAACAAAACCGCCTGGCTCTTTCGAACCAGGCGGAAAAAAAGTCTTCGAAGACGGATCCGTCTTACGCCGTCTCGAGATCCTCAATCTCTCCAATCACCACCGGCTTCGTATGCCGAATCTTCAATTTCCCGGTGACGTAGTAAATCACCACCCCCGCCAGCATAATCAGCACACCGAACACTAGCCCATTCATCCCGAGCACCGTTTCATTCCCGCTCTCAACCATCGCCAGACAAAGCAGTAGCAACGGAAATATTCCGCAAGTAACCGCCCCCATCATCCCGCCCGGCACGCGAAACTCCCGCTTCAGCCCCGGCTCCTTGATCCGCAACGCCACCAGCGTCACGAACTCCAGCATCAAGCTCGCGCCGTACAACATAATATCCAGCGTGATCAACCGCCTGAATCCCAGCCCCAGGCACAGCGCCCAGCACGTCGCGCACACCACGATCGCCACCCACGGCGCCTGCGTCTTCTTGCTCCTAATCGCAAATATCTTCGGCAGCATCCCGTCCCGCGCCATCGCCAGCGGCAGCCGCGAGTAGCTCAGCACCAACGCATTAAACATCCCAAACGCGCTCATCATCCCGCCCAGTACGATCAGGAACCGCAACCATTCGCATCCTAGGAATTTCCCGCCGATGATCCCCGCCACATCCGCCCACGCCGCATCGCCCCCAAACGCCGACGCCGGAATCCCCGTGAAATACACCGCCAGGAACGGCAGCACGTATGTCAGCGCCACCAGCACCACCGCCGCAATCATCGCCTTCGGATACGTCCGCTGCGGCCGCTCCACTTCTTGCGCAATCGTCGACGCGTTATCCCATCCCATGTAATTCCACATCGCCACCAGCACGCCGCCAAGCAATCCCAGTCCCGTCGCCGCCGGTGCGGCGTGCGCATCCGCCACCGTGCCCAATTTGAACGGCGCCAGCACCACGATCAGCGCAAACGGCGCAGACAACAAAAAGAAAAGCCACAGCGACGTAATTCCCACCACGCGGATTCCCGCCACATTCAGCACCGCGCACGTCACCACCACAAACAGCCCCGCATAAATCCCGTGATTCCCAACGCCGAACCACGGCGCCATCGCCTTCAAATAAAACACAAACAGCGTCGGGTAAATCGCCATATCAAAAATGCTGGCCGCCAGCGAAAGCCACGCTTCCTGAAATCCCCAGAAATTCCCCAACCCGCGCCGCACCCACGCGTAGTATCCGCCCTCCGCCGGCAGCGCGCTCGAAAGCTCGCCGATCATGAACGCCGTCGGCAAGCACCACAGCACCGGCAAAAAAAGCAAAATCAAAATCCCGCGTCCATACCCCGCGCCGTGAACGATCTCCTCCGTCCCATATGTCCCGCCAGACACCATGAAGAAGGTGGCAGCCACAAGCGGCCAGAGCGTGAGCTTGGCGACTCTTTTTTTCGCTGTAGGGATTGCACTAGAGGGATACTGGGCGGGAAGCGATAATGAACTCAATTTTTACTCTCGTCCTCCTAAGTGAAACTCGCTCGCGCTGCTGCGGTTAAGCGAGTTCGCAGTTGCAGAATACAAGACTCATCTCTGCATGCAAGAACAAAATGCACTCCAGCAAAATTTTTTTCATCGCCGCCACCTGTCCCTTGGTACCGTCCGTGAAGCGCCTCCGCCCGTCGCGCGCCTCTGCTCCCGCTTTCTCGCCTCTGGCCGTCCAACGTGAGGGCCTGTGCTACACTTCGCCGTTTGCCTTTTGCATTCATTTTCGTCCAAGGGGTCCTT
Source organism: uncultured Acidobacteriota bacterium (assembly GCA_963729455.1). Classification (GTDB taxonomy): domain Bacteria; phylum Acidobacteriota; class Terriglobia; order Acidiferrales; family UBA7541; genus Acidiferrum. Next base: position 512,860 of record CAVSNX010000007.1, on the reverse strand, counting down.
GCGAATGAAGCGTTCTCTCCGATTCTCGGTTCTCTGCACGGTTTTGGCGTTCGCATCGCAGTCTTTCGCCCAGCAACCTGCTCCCAGCCCTCGCTCCATCACCATCGACGATCATTTCCAAATCCGCGAGGTGCATGACCCGCAGTGGAGCTCCGATGCGCAATGGATCGCCTACACCGTCAAAACCGCCAGCCTGAAGGACGACAAGAACACCGAGCGCATCTGGATGGTTCCCTCCGCCGGCGGCGATCCCATCGCTCTTACCGCCGAAAGCGGATCCTCCTCCGGGGCCCGCTGGAATCCCGACGGCAAATTCATCGCCTTCCTCTCCGCGCGCGACGAAGGCAAAACGCAGCTCTGGCTCCTCAACCGCCTCGGCGGAGAGGCCCAGCGTCTGACCGACCTGCCGCAGGATGTTGAGCACTTCGCTTGGTCTCCCGACGGCCGCCGCCTCGTTTTGATCCTTCGCGACGCCAGCCCCGAGGAACTCGAAGCCGCCACCGCCGCTAAAGATGATAAGGATAAGGACAAGGAAGCCGCCCCCAAGGCCAAAAAGCCAAAAACGCAAAAGCCCTGGGTGATCGATCGTTTGCAATTCAAAACAGATGAAGTCGGCTATCTCGATCGCCGCCGTACTCATCTCTATATGTTTGACTTACCCGCAAAAACCCTCACCCAAATTACCTCCGGCGATTTCGACGACTCCGAACCCGCCTGGTCCCCCGACGGCAAGCTCCTGGCCTTCACCAGCAATCGCTCGAAACCCGACCCCGACGCCACCTACGATTCCAATATCTGGGTGGTCGCCGCCGATAACACCGACAAAGGCGCCCATCTCACCCAAGTCACTACCAACCCCGGCTCCGACGCCACCCCCGCATGGTCTCCCGACGGCAAGTGGATCACCTACGTCACCCAGCTCGATCCCAAACTTTTTCAATACGCGACCAAGCACATCGCCGTTTCTCCCTCCACCGGGGGCGACGCAAAAGTTCTCACCCTCGCCTTCGATCGCATGTCTTCCGTCCCCCGCTTCTCCCCCGACGGCAAATTCATCTTCTTCATCGCCGACGATGACGGCACCCAAAACCTCTGCCGCATCTCCGCCACCGGAGGAGAAATCACGCGTCCCGTCTCCGGCCGGCTGATGGTCAACGACTACTCCCTCTCCAAATCCGGCGAAATCGCCGCCCAGATCGCCACCATCGACCGCCCCGACGAAATCTACACCGTTCCCACAGGCAAGCTCACCCAACTCACCCACACCAACGACGCCCTCCTGAGCCAACTGAAGCTCTCCCACGCCGAGTACGTCCACTTCAAGAGCAAGGACGGTACGGCCGTCTCCGGCTACCTCTATAAGCCCGTGGATTACATTCCCGGCAAAAAGTACCCCACCATCCTTCGTCCACACGGCGGCCCGGTCTGGGCCTATTACGCCGAGTTCGCCCACTTGCCTCAGCTCCTCGCCGCCAACGGTTACGTCGTTCTCTTCCCGAACCCGCGCGGCTCCACCGGCTACGGACAGGATTTCGCCAAAGCCATCTGGGCAGATTGGGGCAACAAGGACTTCCAGGACGACATGGCCATGGTGGATTACGCCCTCGGGCAGGGAATTGCCGACCCGGAAAAGCTAGGCGTCGGCGGCTGGTCCTACGGCGGCATCTCCACGGACTTCATCATCGCCCAGACCAACCGTTTCAAGGCCGCCATCTCCGGCGCCGGCGGCGCTCTCTTCATCAGCCTCTACGGCCACGACGAATACCAGCTCGATTACGAAACCGAGCTCGGCCACCCGTGGGAGAACAAAGCCGTCTGGGAAAAAATCTCGCCCTTCTTCCGCGTCAACGATATCAACACTCCCACTCTCTTCATGGGCGGCGACACTGACTGGAACGTCCCCGTTCTCGGCGGCGAACAGATGTATCTGGCTTTGAAGCGCCTCGGCCGCACCACGGAGCTCGTCGTCTACCCCGGCGAATACCACGAATTCAAGACGCCCTCCCACATCAAAGACCGCCTCGAGCGCCATCTCGCCTGGTACGCCCACTTCGTCAAAGGCGCCCCCGCCCCCGCGCGTCCCCCAGAGCGACCCTCCCCAAACCCACCGGCCAAGCTTGCCAACTAACTTTACTTTGGGCTGGCACAGACGTTCTGTAGCGTGTTCTCTCTTTTCGGTGCTCTCTGTGTCCTCTGTGTTCTCTATGTAGAAATCTTACGTTTTTCTTTGCCCCGCATTGCCCAAACCACTCCCCTCGCGCTAAGCTCCATCCTTTCGCGGAGGCACCAAATGCGCATTCGCCTTTCTATGATCGCAGTCCTGTTCCTGACTCCGTCTTTCTCGCACGCCCAAACCCCCTTTACCGTCGGCACCGCCTCCGCCCTCCCCGGCCAGAAATCCACCGGCACCCTCGAAGTCCCCGCCGGCGTCGACGCCGCCACCAGCATCCCCGTCGTCGTCATCAACGGCGCCAAGCCCGGCAAAGTCCTCGCTCTCGTCTCCGGAGCCCACGGCACCGAGTACGTCTCCATCATCGCCATCGAAAAACTCATCACCGCTCTTGACCCCGCCCAGCTCACCGGCACCGTCATCCTCGTCCCGCTCGTCAACATCCAGTCCTTTGAGCTAAAAGTCCCCCACGTCAATCCTGTGGACAACAAAAGCATGAATCGTTTCTACCCCGGCAAACCCGACGGCACGCAAACCGACCGCACTTCCTTCCTCATTACAAAGGAAATCGTCGACCGCTGCGACTACCTCATTGACTACCACGGCGGCGACCTCGACGAGAGCCTCCGCCCCTACAGCTACTGGGCTCCCGTCGGCCGCGAAGCCCAGGACCGCATCTCCAAGGAAATGGTCCTGGCCTTCGGCCTCGATCACATCATTATCTGGCGCGAACGCCCCACCGACATCACCGCCACCCGCTATCTCGACAACACCGCCTCCGTCCGCGGCAAGCCTTCCATCGTCGTCGAAGCCGGACACGCCGGCACCGTCGACTCCGACGACCTCGCCCTCCTCGTCAACGGCACCTTCAGCACCATGCGCGCCCTCAAAATGCTCCCCGGCGAACCTCACCCCATCGAAAATCCCGTCTGGCTGGACAAACTCGAAGACGTCCTCGCCGACGGCCCCGGCATCTGGTACCCGCTCGTCAAGCGTGGCACCTACGTCGCCGCCGGCATGAAGCTCGGCACCATCACCGACTTCTTCGGCAAAGTCATCGCCGAACCCCGCGCCCCCGTCTCCGGCGTCCTCCTCCACATCAACGCCGTCCCCTCCCTAAAAAAAGGCGACAACATAGCCGACATCGGCGTCCCCGCCGCCCAAGCCCCCTAACGTAACGCGGCCTCAAAACCTACGTTTGTAGGGGCGCAGCACCGCTGCGCCCTCTTCTCCTCTCGTAGTGCCCGGTCTGAACTTGTCCTTAGCCCAGCCGAAAGGGACCGGTGCTTTTTCCTATTCCTTCTCTGTGTCCTCTGTGCCCTCCGCGTTCTCTGTGTAAAATCTTTTTTGTTTTGCGAAAGCTATCGGCACCTAAAATCTCAAGTAACACTTGAAGTCTCTCCCCTCGCCCGACCCAACTGCCCTACCACCCGCATTGCTCCATTCTCCCTGCCAGAGTATCCTCTCCAATTCCGGGGAGGTGGTGAATGCGTCTGGGGAAAATCGTGCAGCGTCTGGCAGCAGCATTCTTTGTCTGTTTCGTCGGTTCACTCGGCGCGAATGCGCAAGAATTCGATCAAAAACTCTTCAATGAAATGCGCTGGCGCTGCATCGGCCCCTTCCGCGGGGGCCGCACCGTCGCCATCAGCGGCGTCCCGCACCAGCCAAATGTGTTCTACATGGCCGCTGTCAACGGCGGCGTCTGGAAAACCACCGACTCCGGCAACACCTGGAATCCCATTTTCGACGACCAGTCCACGGGCTCTGTCGGCGCTCTGGCCGTGGCCCCGTCCGATCCCAACATTATTTACGTCGGCAGTGGCGAAGGTTTGCAGCGCCCCGACCTCGCCACCGGCGACGGCATCTACAAATCCACCGACGCCGGGAAAACCTGGACGCACATGCAAAACCTGCGCGACGCCCAGCAAATCACTTCCATCCTCGTCGATCCAAAAGATCCAAATCGCCTCTATGTCGCTGCCGAAGGCCATCCCTACGGCCCCAACGCCGAACGCGGCGTTTTCCGTTCCACCGACGGCGCCCAATCCTTCCAAAAAATTCTTTACAAGGACGAAAACACCGGTGCCGCCGATCTCGCCTTCGATCCCGCGAATCCGCGGACGATTTACGCCGTCCTCTGGGCCGCGCGCGTCGCTCCCTGGGAAGTGCGCAGCGGCGCCTCCATCTACATGGCCGGAAGCGGCCTATTTAAATCCACCGATGGAGGCGATACCTGGAAACCGCTAACGAAAGGATTGCCAGGAGCGAACGAAGGCCTCGGGCGAATTGGAGTTGCAGTCGCACCAAGTGAGCCGAAGCGAATCTACGTCACCGCGGAAGCCACCAAAGGCGCGGGAGTCTACCGCTCCGACGATGTCGGCGAATCCTGGCAGCAAGTAAACGGCGACCGCCGCATCGGCGGCCGCGGTCCCGGAGCAATGGGCATCGCCGTCGCGCCGGACAATCCGGACGTGCTCTACGTCGCAAACACCACGACGTGGAAATCCACCGACGGTGGCAAGACTTTTGTTGGCTGGAAGGGCGCGCCCGGCGGCGACGATTACCAGCGTCTGTGGATCAGCACCGAAAATCCGCAAATCATCGGGCTAACCGCGGATCAGGGCGCGGCCATCAGCGTGAACGGTGGCGAAACCTGGAGCAGTTGGTACAACCAGCCGACTGCGCAGATGTATCACGTGACCACCGACAATCGTTTTCCGTACTGGGTCTACGGCGCGCAACAGGAAAGCGGTTCGGTCGCCACGCTGAGCCGCAGCGATTACGGCGAAATCACCTTTCGTGATTGGAAGTGGCCCGGCATTTTCGAGTACGGCTACATCGCCGTCGATCCGCTTGATTCCAACATTCTTTATGGCGACTGGCTCACGCGAACGAAACAGGGCATCGGCGAATACGCCAAGGTTACGCCCGAGGCCATCCGCCGCGGCGAATACCGTTACACGCGCACGCTGCCGGTTGTTTTTTCGCCGCTCGATCCGCACACGCTGTATTTCGCGGCCAATGTTTTGTTCAAGACCACGGACGCCGGAAATAGCTGGGAGGTGATAAGTCCGGATTTGACGCGGCCCACATACGAAATTCCCGCGAATCTCGGCGCATTCGCCGCAGTGGATCCGGAAAAAGGGAAACATCGCGGCGTGATTTACGCTGTCGCACCTTCTTACAAAGAGGTGAACACGATCTGGGCGGGCACGGACGATGGATTGATTCACATCACGCGCGACGGCGGAAAGTCCTGGCAAAACGTCACGCCGCCGCAATTGAAACCGTGGAGCAAAGTTTCCATCCTTGAAGCGAGTCACTTCGATGCAGGCACAGCGTACGCCGCGATCAATTCGTTCCGGCTGGATGATTTGCGCTCGCATATTTATCGCACCCGTGATTTTGGAAAATCTTGGGTGGAAATTGTCAAAGGCATTCCGGAAGGCGGCGCCAGCAACGTCGTGCGCGAAGATCCCGTTCGAAAAGGATTGCTCTTCGCAGGCACCGAAGGCTCCGTCTACGTTTCCTTCAACGATGGCGAAGACTGGCAGCCGCTTCAACTGAATTTGCCGCACACCTCGATGCGCGATCTGAATATTCACGGTGATGATTTAATCGTGGCCACGCACGGCCGCTCGTTCTGGATTCTCGATGACATCACGCCGCTGCGCCACCTCTCAGCAGACGTCGCGAAATCCTCCGTCCATCTTTTTGCGCCGCAGGAAGCGATTCGCTTCCGCTGGAACCGCAATCCAGACACGCCGCTGCCTCCGGAATTTCCCGCCGGAAAAAATCCGCCCGATGGTGCCATCATTGACTACTACTTGGCATCCGCGCCTGCGAAACCAGTAGTGCTGGAAATTCTCGACGAACAACATCATCTCGTGCGCCGCTACGCCAGCACGGACAAGCCCGAGCCGATGGCGAAACTTGCCGCGGAACATCCCATTCCCATGTACTGGGTGCGGCCCACACAAATTCTTTCGGCGAATCCCGGCATGCACCGTTTCGTGTGGGACATGCATTACGCGCCGCCCGATTCTCTTTCTCACGAATTTCCGATTTCCGCGATCGTGCATGACACCGTCAAATATCCGCTCGGCGCGTGGGCTTTGCCCGGCAGTTACACCGTGCAACTCACCGTGGACGGCAAAAGCTATACACAGCCGCTCGCGGTGAAAATGGATCCGCGAATCAAAACCTCTCTCGCGGATCTCGGCAAGCAGTTTGAAATGCAGACTGGCGCAGTCGAGGGTATGAATGAAAGTTTCGAATCGCTCCTTCAAGTCAAATCGGTGCGCGCGCAATTGAACGAACGCGCGGAAAAGTTGGGAAAGGGCGCACTCGCGGATGAAATCGCCGCGCTCGACAAGCAGGCCGCAATGTTGGAAGGCGCGGCGCAGAGCAGCTTCTTTGGTTTGCCTCCGGGCGCCAAACTACCGGAGAATCTTTCCACCATAAACCAGCATTTCAACTCTATCCTCAGCGTCGCGGACAGCGCGGATGCCGCGCCCACAACGCAAGCCACCGCCGTCTACAGAGAACTCGAAGACGCGCTCGAAAAACTCATCGCGCGGTGGGCGAAAATCCGCCAGCAAGATATTCCGTCGCTGAACGCCGACTTGAAAAAAGCCGGACTCGCGCCCGTGGATCCAAACAAATCCCACGACGCGCTTCCCTCCGACGATTCCGACGGAGACGACGAACCGTGATTGTTGATGCGGTCAGTTGACAAGGAAGGAACAGCGTGAAAGACTCAGGCTTGAACGTCGTTCCAGCCTGAGAAATCGATCGGTAGCGGGTGACCGAAACTCATGAACCCCACTAGAGGCTGCCTGCAAGCTTTGCTTTTCTTGACGACTTTGAGTTGCGCTTCGCTTTGGGCGCAATCTCCGGCCTCCAGCCCAACGGCTGCGCAGCAATCAGTAACCAGCCAGCCGCCTGTTATCGTCGAGGTCGGTAAGAAACCCGCCGAGCCCGCAACTCCAATGAATGCGGCCACAGATCTGTATCGCAGCGGCAAAATGGGTGAAGCCGAAGCGGCGTATCGCGCGATCCTGCAGAGCGATCCCAAATCCGCGCCGGCGTACGTGGGCTTGTTTCGCGTGCTTCTCCGGGAGAAGCGCCTGGATGATGCGGCATCGGCCGTAAACAAAGCCGCAGAAGTGGCTCCTACTTCCGATGCAGTGCGCACAGCGCAGGGAGAGCTCTACTTTCGCCAGGGGAAAATCGGAGATGCGGAGTCGAGCTTCATTCCTCTTGTGAAGGCGGGAACCAGTGAAGCTCGTGCCTACCTCGGGCTTGCAACGATCTACTGGGTAACTTCGCATTATATGCACGGGAAACTGATGATTGAAAAGGCCCATGATAAAGATTCCAGCGATCCTGACATCCGAAAACTCTGGCTGTTTACAATGACGCGGAAAGAACGGATCCAGGAGCTGAAGGGCAATCTTACGGTCGCCAACGACGACGATGAGGATGAACCCGAGCACTCGGAAACAAGTCTCACGGAGATGAAAGAGGAAGAGGAATCCGCCAGTGGATGCCACTTGGCCAGCAATGTGACTCAGACGCGCATTTCCATGGAAAGATTGCTTTACGGTGCTACGCGTGTCCGCGGCTACGGCCTGAAGGTTCAGTTGAACGATGCCAAGGCCAAGCTTCTTCTCGACAGCGGCGCCTCCGGCATCCTGGTGAGCCGGAAGGTCGGTGAAAAAATCGGGATTGAACCGCTCGCAAAGATTGATGTGCACGGCATCGGCGACAAAGGAGCGGTGTCGAGTTTTATTGGCGTAGTGAAATCGATAAAAATAGGCGATCTGGAATTTCAGGGATGCCACGTGGAAGTGATGGATCGGAACTCGGTGACGGATGAAGACGGCTTGATCGGGTCCGACGTGTTCAGCCATTTTCTGGTCAACATCAACTTTCCCGATCAGCGACTCGAACTCAGTCCCTTGCCGCCGTTGCCGCCGCCGTCCGCCGTGGACAAAGCTTTAATGGAAAAGTATCCGAAGATCGCGCGGTTCCGAGATGGATTTGTTCCACCAGAGTTCAAGGATTTTTCGCAGGTCTATCGCTTCGGGCACATGCTGCTCATTCCGACGCGCATCAACGAATTGCCTTCAAAACTTTTTCTGATTGATACGGGCGCCTTTTCCGACACCATCTCTCCCGAAGCAGCGCGCGAAGTCACGAAAGTGCGTTCGGACAGCGATTACAAGGTCAAGGGAGTGAACGGGGCGGTAAAGGATGTTTTCACCGCGGACAAACTCACTCTGACGTTCTCGCATTTCAAACAGCCTGCGCAGGATATCGTGGCGTTCGATACCTCAGTGATGACCAACTCAGCGGGAGCGGAGGTTTCTGGGACGCTCGGTTTTGCCATGCTCTATCAAATGCAGTTGAAGATTGACTACCGCGACGGCCTGGTGGATTTCGTCTACGAACCCAATCGCTTCCACTAGATAAAACTTCCAAAACGTTCGAACGGGCGGCGCGCAATTCCTTTGCAGCGCGGCGCGGCGCAGGATATTCTCTTCGCGCGTCGGGAGACTCATTGATGAAACGTATTTGTTCAAGATGGAGCGCGTTTCGAATTGCGGCGGTTCTGCTCGCAGGAATTTCGGCGGCGGGCATTACATGTGCGCAGCAGATTCCGGAGGCGGATTATTCGGAGATGAAGTGGCGGATGATTGGGCCGTTCCGCGGCGGAAAAGTGAACGCGGTCGCGGGCGTGCCGGGGAATCCGGGCGTTTATTATTTTGGCGCGGATGGCGGAGGAGTTTGGAGGACCACGGATGGCGGGACGGTGTGGAAACCAATTCTCGACAAAGAATCGGTTGCGTCCATCGGAGCGCTGGCAATTGCGCCTTCGAATTCGAACGTCATCTACGTGGGCACGGGCGTGAATGGCGTTTACACCGACATCAGCCATGGGGATGGCGTTTACAAATCGGTAGACGGCGGAGAGACCTGGCAGCACGTCGGACTTGTGGAGACGCGGCACATTGGCCGGATTTTGATTGATCCGCGTAATCCGGAAATTGTCCTGGTGGCGGCGATGGGGCACAGCTTCGGACCGAGCGACGAGCGAGGGGTGTTTCGAACGACGGACGGTGGAAGGACTTGGCAGAAAGTATTGTTTCACGACAACACTACGGGAGCGATCGATCTGTGTTTCGAACCGGGGAATCCTCGCGTGGTGTATGCCGCGCTGTGGCATGGGATTCGAAAGCCGGGGCAGAAGGGAACTGCGTTTGGTCCGGGCAGCGGGCTATATAAATCCACCGATGAGGGCGTCACGTGGACGCAAATCAGCGGGCACGGTCTTCCGGAAGTGGAGTGGGGACGTTCCGGAGTGGCGGTGGCAGCGGGGAGCGGCGGGAAACGCGTTTACGTAATCGTCGAGGCCAAGGAGAAAAAAGGCGGATTGTTTCGTTCGGATGATGCGGGTGCAACCTGGACGAAAGCCACGGAGGACCGGCGAATCGAAGGCTACTGGTACATGAGCGAGATTTTTGCCGATCCCAAAAATCCCGACGTGTTATATGTGCCTTCGCAGAATTTGTACCGCTCGACGGACGGAGGACATTCCTTTACCGCGATCAAAGGTGCTCCGGGCGGCGATGATTATCATTCGGTGTGGATTGATCCGGGCAATTCGCAGCGCATCATGTTGGGCGTGGATCAGGGCGCGACGATCAGCCTCAATGACGGCGAGTCGTGGAGCACCTGGTACAACCAGCCAACCGGAGAATTTTATCGAGTGGCCACGGATCACCGGTATCCGTATTGGGTGTATGGGCCGCAACAGGATAGCGGCACAGCATCGATTGCCAGCCGGGGAAACAACGGGCAGATTACGGAGCGCGATTGGTTTCCCGTAGGGCCGGGAGAAAGCGGCTATACGATTCCGGATCCGCTCGACGCCGACGTGGTCTACAACGCGGGACCGGGCGGGAGCGTGGTGCGTTTGTCGAAGACAACGGGACAGGTGCGAGATGTTTCGCCTGCTCCGGTTTCCTTCGGCACTAAGTACCGGTTCAATTGGACGATACCGCTGGCTTTTTCGCCGCAGGACCCGCATCTGCTCTATCTAGGGACGCAGTTTCTTCTGAAAACGACCGACGCGGGCACAACCTGGCAAGCGGTGAGTCCAGAATTGACGCGCATCCCGGTGGATGAGAAAAATTCGAAACAGGAGCCTGGCACAATCTCGAGGCATTGCGCCGTCGGCGGTCCGCGAAGGAGTGATCTGGGTGGGGACGGATGATGGAAACATCCAGCTCACTACAGATGCGGGCAAGACGTGGCAGAACGTGACGCCGGCCGCCGTGACGGAGTGGAGCACGGTGAACACGCTGGAGCCATCGCACTTCGACGCGGGGACGGCGTACGCGGCGATCAACCGAAACAACCTGGACGATGTGCGTCCGCACATTTTGCGCACGCGAGATTACGGGAAAACGTGGCAGGAAGCGGTCGGCGGGATTCGCGATGGCGATTTCGTTCGAACGGTGAGGGAAGATCCCGCGCGGAAGGGTTTGCTGTACGCGGGCGCGGACCGGGGGGTCTACGTTTCGTTCGACGATGGAGAGCGCTGGCAATCATTACGGCTGAACATGCCGGTGGTTTCGATTCATGATTTGGCGATCGAGCAGGATGATCTGATCGCCGCGACGTATGGTCGGTCGTTCTGGATTCTTGATGATGTAACTCCGCTGCGCCAACTGGATGCGCGCACCGCGAGTTCGGGGGCGCATCTTTTTGCGCCGCGAACGGCGATTCGCGTGCGCCGGGATGAAAATCAAGATACGCCGCTGCCGCCGGAAGTTCCTGCAGGAAAAAATCCGCCGGACGGCGCCATTCTGAATTATCTTTTGCCGGCAAATTTCGCCGGGGACGTTCAGCTGGAAATCTACGATTCGAACGGGACTCTAGTGCGCAGGTTGAGCAGCGCAGACGTGGTGAAAAGGCCGGAAGAGGTTCCTTTCGTCGCGGAATACTGGATCGCGCATCCCCAGCCGCCTGCGAAAGGCGCGGGGATGCATCGGTTTGTGTGGAACCTGCGCTATGCCGATCCGCCTGCGGTGCACACGCAGTCTCCGTACAATTATCCGATCGCCGCGATTGTCGGCTCAACGCCGCTGCCGCCGGAAGGACCGCTTGTACTTCCCGGAAAATATGAAGTGAGGCTGAAAGCCGGGGAGACGGTGTTGCGGGAGCCACTGGAAGTGAAGCTCGATCCGCGAGTCAATGTGGCGAGAAACGAATTGCAGAGCGCGCTAGAGCTGCAACTCAAGATTTCCGTGCTGTTGGGAAAAAACTATGCCGGCGTGCAACAAGTGAAAGCATTGCGTACGCGGCTGGCGGAATTAGCGAAGCGGCCGAAAGAAGATCCGATCGCCGCAGCCGCCAGGGCTTTGGACGCCAAGGCTGCAGCGCTTCTGGGGGAAGCGACGCCCATTCTGGAAGCCCCGAAGAGCGCCAGCTTCATGGCGGTGAACGATTCGCTGATCGATCTGATGGCGCTGGTGGACGGGGCGGACGCGGCGCCGTCGGAGGAATCGTTTGTGGCGCAACGGAGAATCTGCAAAGGATTCAACGAAGCTCTCGGCGCGTGGCAGGAATTGAAGAATAAGGATGTGGCCGCGCTGAACGATTTGTTAGGCAAAAACAGTTTGCCAGCGTTGCCCGATGTTCCCGTCCTGCCCGCAGAAACGGATTGCGGAAATTAAATAGAAGATTCGAACGATTTTTTGTTCCAGCTTGGCCGAGTGGAAGGAATCGTGAGGCTAGTTTGCCGCGCGGGTCTGCTCAAGCGACGCCAAGTCCGCGAGAATTTCGGCGCTATGCTGTTGCGCATCTACCTTTAGATAGACCTTACGAATGACACCGTCCGGATCAATCAAAAAAGTGTGGCGGGACGAGAGGCTGGCGACGCCGAGATTCACGAGAGAATCGTAAGATTTTGAGACGGCGCGTTTTTGATCGGCGAGCAGCTTGAAGTGCAGACCCTCTTTGGCACAAAACTTCTGGTGGGTGGCCTCGTCCTGAACGCTGACGCCGAGGATGACGGCGTTCCTCTGTTCGTAAAGCGCCAGATCGCGCTGAAAATTGTGCGCCTCGATGGTGCAGCCGCTGGTGAAATCCTTGGGGTAAAAATATAGGACGATCCATTTGCCGCGGAAATCGCGGAGGCTGACCGGTTTGCCGTCCTGCGAATTGAGGGTGAATTCAGGAGCGAGCGTTCCCGAGGACGGGGCCTTCGTTCCACTCTGCATGGCGCGAACGACAATAATGACTACAAACAGAAGGGCGAGAGCTACGAGGATTCCGGCAATCTTCATTTCGCGCTTCCTGCGTCAGGTTTGAATTCCATGGACCGGCCTCTCACGGAAAACAATTTTATTCCTTCTGACTGAAAAGGCCGAAGCCCACGCGGAACTGCACCGTATCGATTCCCGGATTTGGCGACGAGAGGCCCGCGTTCGAAATGTGCATGAAGCGGATTTCCGTGCTGATGTTGTGCTTGCTGCCCAGGAAATGGAGGCCGAGAGCGCCGCTGGTGGTGAAATTAATTTGCGAGGTGCCGGGCGGCGTCTTTACGTTGGTGAAGAGAGTGCCGCCGCCAAGCTCGAAGTAGGGAACCACGCTGCGGTGCGTGTCGAGCACCCATTTGAACGCGAAGGGGTTCACGCCAGCGCCGTACGCCGTAGCGCCTTTCTGCAGCACGACAAAAGCCGGAACGACGTCAATCGCATATTCCAGACGGCCGCGAAGAAATCCCGGACCGTGGGGCGCGGTTAGAATCAAACCGTAGCGCAAGCCGAGGTTCCAGACTCCGTCGCTGGATTGGCTTCCATTCGTGCCGTGGCCTCCGCCGCTCCAAATCTGGAGTTCGTGGCCGCCCTCAACGGGACCTGCCTGAGAGCGGGCGGCCGGCACACAGAAAAAGGCGGCGAAGAGGATGGCGGCGATCGTTCTATTCAACGGCGAGTCTCCTTCGGGCTATTCGATTCCCGCAACGCGTTCTCGGGTGCAGAAGAAGATATAGAAATTTTGAGCGGAAGGCGAATCCCTTCTATTTCATTTCAGATAAGTGCGAACGATCTGGATGACGTCATTGGCGGCTTCTTCGGAAGATTTGGAATTGCGCGGCATGTGGTTGCGAATGTGGTCCTCCATGAGTTCGGCCATGAGGCTGTTGATGGCGCCGCGAGCGGCGGCGAGGCGCTGGAGGGCGTCGGCGCAGGGCTCATCTTCGTTGAGAGCGCGGAGGACGCTTTCGAGCTGGCCGATGACTTTCTTGGTGCGGTTAACGAGGTCGAGTTTTTCGCGGGAGGTATGTGACATTTTTGGCTTGCCTACCCTATAGGGGTATGGTATCAAGGTTCCGGACTTTTTGACAAGAGCCAGCTGAACAGTAGAACAAAGGGGTAGAGCAGTTCAAGAGGCGGGTGCGCGGCGGCGTTCATCACGCATTCATCAAGGGCGAATTAGCCTGCAATGATTTGGGTGATCCGCCAAGCGGTTTGAAGGAAGAAACTACGGAATCTGATTATGCGCCGTTTGACTTTCCAATTTATTTTCGCCCTTTGCGCTATGCTCTGCGCTGTTCTCGTAGCGGTGCCGCGCTTGCGCGCGCAGGATGCGCCGCAAGCGCAAAGCCCGGTGCCGCCGAGCACCGATTCGAAGTCCGCGGACGATCCGGCGGCTCCAGCGAGCGATACCGATCCCGAAGCGCTGCTGCCGCATCTCAAGGACACGCGTTTTTGGCTTACCGGGCAGGCGAACTTCATCTTCCAAACGCACCCGGACTTTCCTGCCTTCTACAGCGGGAAGAACAGCCTGAGCCCGAACTACGAAAAAGCCACTTCTCGCGTGTTGACGCTGTACACAGGCGTGCGGCTGAACGATTCCACCGAGATTCTGGTGGACATTGAAGAAGCCGGCGGCGCGGCGCTCAGCACTGGTCTGGGCCTGGCTGGAAACACAGATTTGGATATCGTGCGCAATCCACTGTTGAGCAAAGAGCCCTATCTCGGGCGCGGGATGATTCACAAAGTATTTGCATTAAGCAAGGACAAGATTGAGAACGCGCGAAACTTTCTATCGCTGTTTGACGAGCTGCCGCGGCGACGGCTGGAAATCCGCTTTGGCAAATTCAGCATGCCGGATTTCTTCGACGCGAATTCGGCAGGCTCTGATACGCGTTTTCAGTTCACCAACTGGACCATGGATAACAATGGCGCTTGGGATTACGCCGCCGATACACGCGGCTATACCGTCGGCTTCGTGGCGGATTACGAGGATGCCAACTGGGGCTTTCGATTCGCTGAAGGGCTGATGCCGAAGGTTGCGAACGGAATTGATCTGGTGTGGAAGCCATGGCAGGCGCATGCGGAAAATTTCGAATACGAATTGCGCCATGGCCTCGCTCCGAGGAAGAGCGGGGTGATCCGGCTGCTGGCGTACGTTAATCACGCGAATATGGGAATTTACAGGGATGCGATCGCCCAGTTTAACGCCCGCCTGGTGCCGGTGCCGGATATCACGAACCATCCCTGGCACATCACCGCAAAATATGGATTCGGCGTCAACCTGGAACAGGAACTTGCGCGAGGCGTCACGGCGTTTGCGCGCTGGGGATGGGACGACGGAAAAACGGAGTCGTTTGCCTACACCGAGGTTGATTCGACGCTTGCCGAAGGAGTCCTGGTGAATGGGACGAGATGGCATCGCAAGCAGGATCGTTTCGGCGTGGCCTTCGTTTCGAATGGGATCAAGAGAGATCACCAGCAGTATCTGGCGGACGGTGGACTGGGTTTTCTTCTTGGCGATGGAAAGTTGAATTACGGGCGAGAGAATATAGTGGAAACGTTTTACACTGCGCACGTATGGCGCGGAATCTATATGGCGCCGGGAGTGCAGCACATCAACAATCCGGGGTATAACCGGGATCGCGGGCCGGTTGTCGTGCCGTCTTTCCGGCTGCATGCAGAGTTCTAGAAATGTAGTGGAATCGTGACAATTTCGCGATTGTGGCTCTTGAATTGTTCTCAATCGAGAGATAGGGATGATATTCTTTGCGAAGCAACAGGAATGGCGGCTACGACTGCAACAGTGGCAGGCGCTTTGGACATGAGATGGAGTAAACCAATTCGGCGTGTTCTCCATGGAACCACACTGCTGGTTCGCCTGCCGGCGTGCGTGGCGATTTTGCTCGCTTCGGGATTTGCTACTTTTTCCGCGCCTCGGCAGGAGAATCCCGTTCGCGCTTCGGCGGTCGGCGCGCGATTTGCGATTGCCGATTTTGACGGAGATTTGAAACCGGACCTCGCCACGGTTCAGGTGGGCGGGAGCAACGCGCGGACGACCCACTATTCCATTCGATTTGAGCTCAGCAGCGGGACGGCGCGGTCGATCTCTTTGATTGCACCTTCCGGCGGATTGCAGATTGTTCCGCAGGATGTGAATGGAGACAAGATCCCCGACTTGATCGTGTCCACGCAATGGCTCAACCGGCCTGTGGCGGTGCTTTTGAATGATGGGCATGGGAATTTCACTTTGGCCGATCCGGGGGCGTTCGCGGATGTGATGCGGAAATCACAACTCGAATGGTCCGGCACCGGGGCGCAAATTTATGATGGTGCTGCGATTCCGTCTTCCCGTTCCTCCCCCACGGCGTGCGCATTGTGTGCGAAGGAATTCCTCGCGGGCGGCGGTTCGGAGCTGGGACCCTCATATGTCCTTCCGTTCCACGTTGTGCAGCGAGATTTTGCTTGTGCGGGCAGGGCTCCTCCGTTCGTTATTCATCACGTTTAAATAACCCATTCAAGAACGCGTAAATTGGCGGTCCGGGACAGGCCGATATAGTTCTCTCCCATTTGCCGCCGGCAATACTGATTTCGATTCGCTTTGGGCTAGAAAGAATGGTCCCTAGGCAAGGGCCGACCCGGAGTATTTCGAGTTTTACCCAAAAGAGCAGAAACAAAAGGAAACGGATATGCGGGTTCAGATGAAGACGATTGGCTTCGCGGTCCTGCTGGCGGCAGGATTAGCGGAGAGCTGTTTTGCGCAAAAGGCGCTAACGTGGCAGGAAGTGCGTGACAAGTTTGAGGCCGCGAATCCCACGCTGCGCGCGGGGCAGATTGGCATTGATGAATCGCGGGCGGAGGAGGTGACCGCGTATTTGCGGCCTAATCCGTCTCTGGCATTACTCGCCGACCAGATCGATCCGTTCAACGGAGGGCCGCCCCATAGCTCGTTTGGCTTTTTGCTGAACTCGGCGACGGTGAGCTACTTGCACGAGCGGCAGCACAAACGGGAACTGCGGCTGGAAAGCGCGCAGAAGGCGACGGGAATCGCTATCTCAAGTCAGACGGATTTGGAGAGAGGGCTGCTTTTCAATTTGCGCAGCGCGTTTGTGGGGACGCTGCAAGCCAAAGCGGTATTGCAGGTAGCGAAGGACAACTTGAGCTACTGGGACCAGGTGCTGGACATCAGCCGCACGCGATTCCAAGCGGGTGATATCGCGCAAATTGATCTGGATCGCATGGAGCTGCAGCGGGTGCAATTCGAATCCGACGTGCAGACGGCGGAGGTCAATCTGCGAACCGCAAAGATTCAGATGCTGATGCTTTTGAACGACCGGACTCCGGTCGAGCAATTTGACGTAACGGGATTATTTGAGTTCAACGAGCAACTCCAGCCGCTCGATGATTTCCGAAAAATCGCTCTGGATACCCGGCCGGACCTGAAGGCTGCTGTTCAGGCCGTGGATAAGGCCAAGACGGACCACCGGCTGGCCATTGCCAACGGGTCGACCGACCCGACGTTCGCGTTCGACGTGGGCCGCAATCCTCCCATCGATCAATACATCGGGTTCGGAGTGAGCTTCCCGCTGCGCATTTTCGACCGCAATCAGGGAGAGAAGAAGCGCACGGAACTGGACATTGACCGAAACCAGAAGCTGCTGGATGCCACACAAGCGCAGGTGTTCAGCGACGTGGATTCGGCCTACGCCATGGTGAACAGCAATGTGATCCTGCTGCGGCCTTACAAGGAGAAATACTTGCAGCAAGCCGTGCGGGTCCGAGAGACGGTGAGGTTTGCATACGAGCATGGAGGGGCGGCCTTGATTGATTTTCTCAGCGCCGAGAATGATTACCGCAGCGTGCAGCTGAATTACGCGAATTTGGTCGGCGCTTACCTGACGGCCGCAGCGCAATTGAATCTCGCGGTGGGACGAGAGGCAATCCAATGAAAACAAAATTTGCCGAGTTGATGTTGGCGGCGACTTTTTCTCTGTGCATGGGACTGGCTCTTGCCGGTTGCGGCGAAAGCAAGACGGACACGAAGGCGGCGGCGCCGCCTCCGGCGGTCGTTGAGCAGGAGATGGATATCAATAGCTTCAAGGTGGATCACCCGGAGCAGTTCACGCTGGTCACGGCGATCGAGCATAAGGCGGCGTCTTCCTTGAATGTTACCGGAGTAGTGCAACCCGATATAGCGCGCGCCGTTCCGGTGATTTCGCTGGCGTCCGGAAGAGTTGTGGAGATTAAAGCCAGGCTAGGCGATGCAGTGAAAAAAGGCCAGGTGCTGCTGAGGGTTCAGAGCAGCGATGTGTCCGGGGCGTATCAGATTTATTTGAAAGCTGTGAACGATGAGCGGCTGGCGCGACTACAGCTGGAGCGGACGAAGATTTTGTACGGCAAGGGCGCGGTCGCCAAGAGCGTCCTCGAAACCGCCGAAGACACCGAGCAGGATGCCAAAGTCGATCTGGATACGGCTGCGGAACAGCTGCGGCTACTCGGCGTGGACAAAGACCATCCCACGGGAACGGTGGACATCGTCGCGCCGATTTCCGGGGTGATCACGGACCAGCAGGCGACTAACGCGGCGGGTGTCCAAGGATTTGGACTGGGCGGCCTCAATCCGTTCACCATTTCCGATTTGTCGTACGTGTGGATCATCTGCGACGTTTATGAGAACGATCTCGATGCGGTGCATGAAGGTGCGACCGCGGATATTCGCCTGAATGCCTATCCGAAAAATGTCTTCAAAGGCCGCGTTGATAACATCCTGCCGGTTCTCGATCCCAGCCTACGCACCGCAAAGGTCCGGATTGAAGTTCCAAACCCGGGGCTGACCATGCGCGTGGGGATGTTCGCCACGGCGACCTTCTACGGCAAGCAACCGGAAACGCATGCTGCCGTTCCCGCCACGGCCATTTTGCATTTGCACGATCGCGACTGGGTGTACGTGCCGACCGCTGACAAGAAGTTCCGGCGGGTGGAAGTCACCAGCGGAAGCATGCTTCCGGGGAACATGCAGGAAGTGCTCTCGGGGATCCAACCCGGTGCGCAAGTCGTGCAAAACGCGCTTGTGTTTCAGAACACGGCGGAGCAGTAGATGATTCGGAAATTTGTCGATTTTTCGCTAGAGAACCGCTTTCTCATCCTGGCAGCGGCGCTCATGTTGCTCGTCTGGGGAGCGATTTCCTTCCATCAACTTCCCGTGGAGGCGTATCCCGACGTTGCAAACAACTACGTCGAGATCATTACACAGTGGCCTGGAATTTCCGCGGAACAAATCGAGCAGCAAGTCACCGTCCCGCTCGAAGTCACAATGAACGGCATCCCGCATGTCGTGCATTTGCGTTCGTTCTCTCTGTTCGGGCTCTCGGACTTGAAACTAATCTTCGACGATGAAGAAGACAATGCCTGGAATCGGGAAAGGGTTCTCGAACGTCTTACGCAGGTGACCTTGCCTCCCGGCGTGGTTCCGCAAATGGGCACAGACTGGAGTCCCGTCGGCCAAATTTACTTCTTCACGCTGAAAAGCACAAATCCGAATTACGACGTCATGGAATTGAAGTCTATCGAAGATTGGGTGATCGAGAAGAACTTCAAGGCTGTCCCGGATGTCGTCGACGTTGCCAGCTTCGGTGGCCCCACGCGCGAATATCAGGTGCGGGTCGATCCCAACAAGCTGATTTCCTACGGCCTGAGCCTCGCGCAGGTCGAGCAGCAGCTCACGAATAACAACGCCAACGCGGGCGGGAGCTTCATCGAAGCCGGTTTGCAGCAGATTAATATTCGGGAAGTAGGGCTGGTCCGGGACGTGCACGACATCGAAAACACCGTCATCATGACCAAGACGGGGACGCCGCTGCGTGTAAAAGATATTGCGGTCGTAGCGCAGGGGCCCAAGATCCGGCTCGGCCAGTTCGCGCGCTCCATTCATCGCGAAGACGGCAAGATCATCGATAACGACGACGTCGTCTCCGGCATCCTGCTGTTGCGCAAAGGCGCCAACGCGGACGAGGTGCTCGTAGGAATCCACGCGAAGGTCAAGGAACTGAATGAACGCATCTTGCCACCGGGCGTGAAGGTAGTTCCGTTCATTGACCGGAGCGACCTGGTTCACTTCACAACGCACACGGTGCTGCACAACTTGACCGAAGGCATCATCCTGGTGGTCATTGTTCTGTTTTTGTTCCTCGGGAATGTGCGCGGAGCGCTCATCGTGGCGCTGACGATTCCGTTTTCCCTCTTGTTTGCTTCGACGTGTCTCAAGTTAAAGGGAATTCCCGCCAACCTATTGTCCCTTGGCGCGCTGGACTTCGGGATGGTTGTGGATGGCGCGGTGGTCATGGTGGAAAACATCGTCCGCCACTTGGGCCATCAGGATAGTTCGTATAAGACCCCCATGGAGCGCATTCGCGAAGCGGCCCACGAAGTCCAGCGGCCGGTGTTCTATGCCATCGGGATCATCATTACGGCGTACTTGCCCATCTTCACGCTGCAACGTGTGGAGGGCCGCTTGTTTCATCCCATGGCGTGGACCGTTGCATTTGCGCTTCTCGGCGCTTTGTTATTTTCCATGCTGATCGCGCCTGTTTTGTCCAGCGTGCTATTCCGCAAAGGTGTGAAGGAATGGCGCAATCCCGTGATGGAGTTCTTGAAAACCCGCTATCGCCAAGCGGTTCGGTGGGCCAGTGAACACCGCCTCGTTACCGTGGGAACGGCGGCGCTTTGCCTGGGCTCAGCCGTGTTTCTCACCGTGGGCGGCGTAATCGGCTCCGAATTTCTGCCCCATTTGGATGAGGGTGCGCTCTGGGTGCGCGGCACGCTTGCTCCAAGCACGGGACCTACCGAGGGCACTCGTCTTGCCAACCAGGCACGCGTGCTTCTTTGCTCTTTTCCCGAGGTAACGCAATGCACCAGCCAAGTGGGGCGTCCAGATGACGGGACCGACACCACCGGCTTCTTCAATACGGAATACTTCGTGGACTTGAAACCAAAGGAACAGTGGCGGTCCGTATTCCACCAGGACAAGGAAAGAGTGATTGCCGCAATGCAGCGCGAGTTAGACAAGACTCCCGGCGTCATCTGGAATTTTTCTCAGCCAATCGCAGACAACATGGAAGAAGCGGTCAGCGGCGTGAAAGGCGAGCTCGCCGTGAAGATTTACGGTGACGATCTCAAGCTTCTCGAGACCATAGCCGATCAGATCGTAGGCACCATGCGTCAAGTGAAGGGAGTTGAGGATCTCGGCGTGTTTCGCGTCCTGGGCCAGCCCAACCTCGATATCCAGGTGAATCGCGAGCAAGCGGCGCGCTTCCAAATTAATGTCGCGGATGTGCAAGACGCCGTCCAGACCGCCGTAGGAGGCACCGCTTTTACGCAAGTGTTGCAAGGCGAACAGCGCTACGACCTCGTTATGCGCTACCTTCCTCAGTACCGTGACACCAAGGAAGCCATCCAGAGCATTCGTTTGCTATCCCCAACCGGCGAACGAGTCTCGCTGGCGCAGCTCTGCACCATTCGAGAGCGGGACGGCGGCTCGGAAATCTATCGCGAGGGCAATCAGCGATATATCGCCATCAAGTACAGTGTGCGTGGACGGGACCTTGGCGGCGCCGTCGAGGAAGCGATCAAAAGAGTTGAGTCTCAGGTGAAACTGCCGCGCGGATATCATATCGACTGGGCAGGCGAGTACGAGAGTGAGAAGCGCGCTGAGGCGCGCCTTCTCGTCATCGTGCCGCTAACTCTGCTTGTCATTTTCGGCATCCTCTACACCATGTTCCGCTCCTTCAAGTGGGCGCTTCTTCTTCTCGGGAACGTTGCGATGGCACCCATCGGCGGATTGCTCGCCCTGCTTTTCACCGGCACGCACTTCAGCGTTTCTTCAGGAGTAGGATTCCTGGCTCTTTTCGGAGTCTCCGTGCAAACCGGCGTCATTATGCTGGAATACATCAATCAGCTCCGCACGCGCGGCCACTCGGTGGAAGATGCAGCGGTGGACGGCGCGGTGCTCCGGCTTCGCCCCATCATGATGACCATGCTGGTTGCCACACTCGGGCTGCTGCCCGCCGCATTGTCTCGCGGCATCGGTTCGGATTCGCAGCGCCCATTCGCCATTGTGATTGTCGGCGGATTGATCGGGGCACTGCTCCTGAGTATTTTCCTACTGCCCACCCTGTATGTGTGGTTCGCGAGAGAGGGCGACAAACTCCCGGCGCCGGAAGGCGACTTCGCCGAAGACTCTTGATTCGCTCACCCCTTCAAATTGGAACGGGAAGGCTTTTCAGACTCCGGATCGAATTGTCTTGGCAGCCGTCCAAAACTCTGCTAACAAAGTTCCGCCGGATTCGTCCGAGGAACAAGCGGTGTGTGGCGCTCTGTCCAAACGGTTGAGCTCGCGTAAATCTAGGTTTTTCCTGGAGGAGTTCATGAAAGCAGATTTCCAGCGGTTGTGCGTCAAGGAGATCCTTAAGAGCTCCAGGATTCTCTTTTTTATGCTCATGGCGGTGGCCGGATTTTCATTTGGCGCCAGCGCGCAAACCGTGGATGAAGTGATTGCGAAAAATATTCAGGCCCACGGCGGAATGGAAAAGTTGAAGGGCGTGCACAGCCTGCGCACCAGCGCAAAATTCACCCAGGGTTCGTTTCAAGCCGACTTTCGCCAGGAAAACAAGCGCGCGGACAAGGTTCGCGAAGAATTCATCATCCAGGGGCTGGCGCAGGTGCAAGCTTACGACGGCAAAACGGGATGGCAGATTTCGCCATTTGGAGGCCGCAAGGATCCGGAACTGCTTTCGCAGGACGATCTGAAGAGCCTGGTCGTGGACGCCGATATGGATGGCCCGCTGGTGGATTACAAAGAGAAGGGCCACAAAGCGGAACTGATGGGGCATGATTCGATGGAAGGCACGGATTGCTTCAAGATCAAGCTCAGCATGAAGAATGGAGATATTCGGTACTACTATCTGGATACCGATTCGTACCTCGAGCTGAAACTGGAAATTCAAACCACTATTCGCGGCACGCTGCAGGAATCCGAGCTGTACTACGGCGATTACAAGCAGGTGAACGGTATTTTCTATCCGTTCGTCGTCGAGCAAGCGCAGAAGGGCGTCGCGGCACGCTCGCAGGTCACGGTAGAAAAGATCGAACAAAACGTGCCCATGGAAGACGCGCATTTCTCGATGCCTGCCACCAAAGCGCCGGCCAAGGCGCCTGCAGCCGGAAAATAGTGCTTATAAGCAGGGAAGTTGATGAGTTTTTTTGCACCGGGTTGCTGTTGTTTCTACTTTGCCGCTAAGGACTCTGCCGACATGCGCAAATCCACTCGCAGCTACGCTTTTGTGGTAACGGGGTTTCTTGCTTCGATGCTGGCTGGTGCGCCGACGCGCGCGCAGCAAGTGCCGTTTGATTCCGATACCATCTCGGGGCTGGGCGCGCGCAACATCGGCTCCGCAACGATGAGCGGCCGCGTCTCGGCCATTGCTGCCGTGAAGGAAGATGGCAGGCTGACGGTGTATGTGGGAGCGGCCAGCGGCGGCGTTTGGAAATCGTCGAACGGTGGCACGACGTACAAGCCGGTGTTCGACAAACAACCCGTGCAATCCATCGGCGCGATCACCATTGATCCGCAGGCTCCGAAAACGATTTGGGTGGGCACCGGTGAAGCGTGGACGCGCAACAGCGTTTCGATTGGCGATGGCATTTACAAATCCACCGATGGCGGAGATAACTGGACAAACTTGGGCCTGAAAAATTCGGAACGAATCTCGAAAATCCTGATTGATCCGAAGAATGGCGACACGGTGTACGCCTGCGTCCCGGGAAAATTGTGGAGCGACAGCGAGGACCGTGGCGTTTACAAGACCACCGACGGCGGAAAGACGTGGACGAAGATTCTGAAGGGCGCGAATCTTTCCACTGGCTGCTCGATGATTTCGATGAGCTCGCAGGATTCGAAAGTCCTTTTTGCGGGAATGTGGGATTTTCGGCGCAAGGGCTGGACGTTCCGTTCGGGCGGGGATGGTCCCACCGCGCCAAGTGGCAGCGGCCTATTTCAATCCACGGATGGCGGAGCGACCTGGAACGAGCTGGATGAAAAAAACGCAAAGGGCTTGCCGGCCAAACCTTGGGGACGCGTGGCCGTCACCATTGCGCCGTCGAAGCCCAACGTGGTCTATGCGCTGATCGAATCCACACGCAGCGCGCTTTTCTATTCGCAAGATGGTGGAAAAACCTGGGAAGAACGCGACCGCAGCAATTGGATGGTTTGGCGGCCGTTTTATTTCGCCAATTTGATCGTCGATCCCAAGAATGAAAACAAAGTTTACAAGCCGGACCTCATTTTGATTATGAGTGAGGATGGCGGCAGAAGTTTCAGCAGCATCGGCGGCCCTGCGCATGGAGATTTTCACGACGTGTGGGTGAATCCTGATAACACCGATCATCTGATTGCCGGCGATGACGGCGGCATCTGGTATTCCTACGACGGTGGAAACACATGGTGGAAGGGCAATAACCTGCCGATTTCGCAGTTCTATCACGTGAGCGTCGACCAGTTCGATCCGTACCACGTTTTTGGCGGTTTGCAAGACAACAGCGCGTGGGTCGGAGACTCGCAATATCCCGGCGGGATTACCAATAGCCGCTGGGAAAATCTTTTTGGCGGAGATGGCTTCTGGGTTTTCTCGGACCCCTCCGACCCGAACTATGTCTACGCGGAGGCGCAGGGCGGGAATGTAGGCCGTGTGAACCGCGTTACGCTGGATGGTCGGGCCGTAAAGCCAATGCCCAATTACGGAGAAGGGAAGTTGCGTTTCAACTGGAACACGCCGATTCACATGAGCCCCAACGAAAAGGGGACAATTTATATCGGGGCTCAATTCCTGTTCCGTTCGCGCGACCATGGACAAACGTGGGACCGCATCTCGCCCGATCTGACGACCAACGATCCGGAGAAGCAGAAGCAGGAGGAATCCGGCGGCGTGACCGTGGACAATTCCTACGCGGAGATGCACACGACGATTTACTCCATCAGCGAATCGCCGCGCGATGGGCAAACGATTTGGGTGGGAACAGATGACGGCAATTTGCAGGTCACGCGCGACGCGGGGAAGTCGTGGACGAATGTCGTCGGCAATGTTCCCAATCTAAGGAAGGCCTCGTGGGTTTCCTGGGTCGAGGCGAGCTTGTATGACGCGGGCACAGCGTATGCCGCGTTCGATCGCCATTCGTTTGGGGATATGGAGCCGCACGTTTACAAGACAACCGACTATGGCAAGAGTTGGATGCCGATTGTCGCAGCCGATAGCGGTGTACGCGGCTATGCGCACGTCATCAAGGAAGATACTGTTGCTCCGAATCTGTTGTTCCTGGGGACGGAGTTCGGTCTTTGGGTTTCACTCGATGGCGGCAAGCACTGGGCCCAATACAAGGGGCATGAGTTTCCGAACGTCGCGGTACGGGACATCGTCGTACACCCGCGCGAATCGGATCTCGTCCTGGCCACGCATGGCCGCGGAATCTGGATCGTGGATGACATCACGCCGCTGCGCAAACTGACTCCTGACGTGATGGCGCAGGAAGCCACATTTTTGCATGGCAAACCGGCGCAGCAGCGGCTGAATGCGAATGGAGGCTGGTCGGAAGGAAGCGCGGCGTTCAGCGGAGCAAACCCGCCGGACGCGGCGTTGATTACCTACTATCAGAAAAAACGCCACATTTTTGGGAAGATGAAACTGGAGGTTTTCGATTCGCAAGGCAAGCTGGTGGATACGCTTCCTGCGAACAGCCGTCGCGGGATTAGCCGCGTGGAGTGGTCCATGCGGCTGAAGGCGCCGCATGTTCCGCCGGCGGCCACGGCTGCGTTCGAGGCTGCGCAGGGCCCCAGAGTTTTGCCCGGGACGTACACGGTGAAGATGACGCGGGGGACAGAAACGTACACCACTCAGGTGGTGGTGGGGCTGGATCCACGCGCCAAATATAACGCCGAGGACCGCAAACTGGAATTTGACGCGGCCATGCGCGTGTACAACTTGCTCGGGGACATGAGCTTCGAGGTCGCGCGCATCAACAGTGTGCGCGATGCGTTGGCGGAGCGCGCGGGAATGCTGAAGGGGGAAGAGGCTTTCGGCAAGCGCTTGCTGGAGCTCTCGCAAAAGACTGATGATCTGCGGCGCAAAATCGTAGCCACGAAAGAAGGAGGCGCGATCACCGGGGAAGAGCGCATTCGCGAGAAGACCACGGAAATCTACGGCGATTTGCTGACGAACGATGGCCGCCCAACGGATTATCAGGCGGCGCGTATCGATTCGTTGAAGAAGGAACTCGGTGACGTGACTACCGAGTTTGACGCGTTCCTGGCGAAGGCGCTTCCGGCGGTGAATAAATCGCTGGCGCAGAAAAAGCTGGAAGCCGTGCAACCCATTACGCGCAAAGCCTGGGATGCCGCCAGCGGCGACTCCGCGGGCGGCCCTCCCGCCGGCGGGATGCTGTTCCGCGAGCGCGATTAGTCGAACGCAGCATAAAACTGCGGCAAGCGCGGCGCAAACATAGGGCTCGCCGTCTGAAAACGGCCGAGCCGTATGTCCATTCGCTCATCAACGCCGTCACCGTCAAAGTCACGCCAAAGCAACTCCAGGAACTTACGGCACGGCTGTTGCTTCCTCTAATGCTGGTAAGTCGGCTCAACCTCGAAGCCTTCGCAAAGCAGGAGGAGGACAGAGGAAGTGTACGTTTCATGAACGCGTTCCGAGTGAAACCGTGAAGTGAAACGTAGAGCCACGTCCAGCTTTGCTTTCAACCCAAATTTGTCCGTCCATCATATCAACCAGGCGTTTTGACACAGTCAGGCCGAGCCCTGTGCCCCCAAACCTGCGCGTGGCCGATGAGTCCGCCTGAAAGAATGCATCGAAGATCAGCCGCTGTTTTTCTGGAGGAATTCCGATCCCGGTATCTCGCACAATGAAATGAAAGATGGCAGAGTTATTACTCTCCTTTCCCTTTTGTACTTCCACAAGAATTTCTCCTTGCTCTGTAAACTTCACAGCATTGTCTACCACATTACCGAGGATCTGCCGCAGCCGAATGTGGTCACCTACTACATGCTTCGGCACACTTGGGTGTACTTTTAAAACCAGCTTAAGGCCTTTGCCGCGAGCCTTGATTGCAAACTCCTTTGTCGCCTCCTCCAAGAATGTTGGCAAATCGAATGCGAGGTGATCTAATTGCAATTTGCCGGTTTCCATATGTGAATAGTCCAGAATGCCGCTGATTATCGACAGCAGCGAATCAGCCGACGTTTTTGCCATTTGAACGTATTCGGCCTGCTCTTCGGTCAGGTCCGTGCCGAGAAGTAGATCGGTCATTCCGATGACCCCGTTCATTGGCGTCCGGAGCTCGTGACCCATATTTGCTAGGAATTCGCTTTTTGCCCGGTTGGCAGCTTCTGCGGCTGCTCTCGCCAATTCCGCTTCTTCGAGCATTTTTTTGCGGTCAGTAATGTCCTCAGCAATGCCCACAATGCGGCACAGCTCGCCTCGCGAATCCTCAACCGGAAAGCTGCGTGTGTGAATCCAGCGAACCGAACCATCTGGTCGGCGCAATCGGTACTCCATTGCGGTTGCGACGCCGCGCATGGATTGCTCAAGAACGGTTTGAGCGTAATCACGATCTTCTGGATGGACGAGGTCAACCCAAGCATCAAAGCGCTCGTAAAGTTCCTGACGGGACCTCCCGGTGACTTCCTCGTAGGCCGAGCCGATGAAAGCCATCCTCGGTGGATCTGGCGTCACGACAAAAATGATTTCCCGGATGTTATCCGCCAGCTGGCGAAACATCTCCGCAGTTTCCCGCAGGGCGTACTCCGCTCTCTTGCGCTCGGTGATATCGACAAAAGTTACGACGGCTCCGATCAGGACGTTTCTCTGGCGTATGGGATAGGACCAATACTCAACTGGGAAACTCGATCCATCGGCGCGCCAGAAGACTTCGTCGTCCGAGTGGCTGCCCTCGCCTTGGCGAAAGGCGAAGTAGATGCGGCACTCATGGTTTGGGTAGGACGATCCATCCGGGCGACTATGATGCATCAACGCGTGCATGTTCTTTCCGTGGAGCTGAACCGGGTCGTTATAGCCTAGCAATTGCAGACATGCAGGATTGCAGAAAGTACAGGTGCCCGCCATGTTTATTGCGTAAATCGCTTCACCGGCTGAATCCAGCAAAAGTCTTTCCAGTTCCGTGCTCTCAATCCACGCGTTGGCTGGTGCGGGCATCCTGAGTCTTTTCCCCATTACTCAGTTTTCCTCTTCTGGTTCATGCTGCGTTGGTATGGGAGCGGTGCCGTACTCTTTGAGCTTGCGGTATAGGGTGGTTTTGCCGATGCCCAAGAAGCGGGCGGTGGCAAGTTTGTCTCCTCCGGTTTCTCTCAGAGCATGCAGGATAGCGCGATGCTCGATTTCCCTCAGGGGCACTATCTCGTTGTTATTGGGACCATCCGTGGTAGATGCTCGATTGGGGACCGATACGATATCGTCTGCTGTCAGAACGCTGTCTGAGCTTAGGGCCACCGCACGCTCAATGGCATTTTGCAACTCGCGAATGTTGCCTGGCCAGTCGTGGGACATCAAGCTTTGCAGCGCCCCATCCGAGATTGCATGGACGCAATCGGCAGTTCCGGAGAATTTGTCTAGGAAGTGTATGACTAGCAGCGGGATGTCGACCTTGCGGTCACGCAGGGGAGGCAGATGGACTTGTATGACGTTTAGACGGTAAAACAAGTCTTGGCGGAATGTCCCTTTTCGGACCGCTACTTCAAGATCTCGATTCGTAGCTGCGATGATACGAACGTCTATCGGGATTCGCGCCGTGGACCCCACAGGCCTCACTTCCCTTTCTTGCAGTGTGCGAAGCAATTTAGCTTGCAATACCATTGGGAGTTCGCCGATCTCATCCAGAAAGATCGTCCCTCCATCGGCCGACTGGAGGAGGCCCTCTCGAGAGTGGTCTGCACCCGTGAACGCACCTTTGACGTGGCCGAATAATTCGGACTCTATTAGCGTGGCTGTCAGCGCTGAACAATCAACCGGAACAAATGCCTTCTCTCGGCGCAATCCCTCTAGATGAATGCCGCGTGCTACCAATTCCTTTCCCGTGCCGGTCTCGCCTAACAAGAGAACTGGAGAAGTGCATTCCCCAGCCTTTGATATCAGCCCGTATAGACGAAGCATCGTTGCGGACTCGCCGATGAGTTCGCCAAAATGTTTTTTGCACGAAGCCGCCGCGCTTGAGAGGTTCGCGTGGTATTCCATGGCTTTTTATCTTCTGCACCGAAAAATGAAACGCGATTATTGGCTAAGGCGAGTAGCTGATACAAGACTGCCGAATCGGTAATGGAATCCACTACTAGACTTCCTCGAAACCAACATTGAATGGTTTCCAATATTGCTTTCTGAATTGCTGATATCATTACAGCGGTTGCTTTCGCTGGTTCTGCGATCGACCGGAACTGTGCCTCTCGGGACCAGATGTTGACCGGCCGATGTGCACTCCCGTGCAAGATTGCGACGAGGTTTCCATGGGCCAGAGCGGAATACCCCTCGCAGGTTTCTATGACTTTCGCCTCGTAGCCGTCTCCGTGTTGATTTGCATTTCCGCGTCTTACGCTGCGCTCGACCTTGGCGGGCGCGTAACCGCCGCCCACGGTTGGAGCCGGACCGCATGGCTTGTGGGCGGATCCACTGGCATGGGTCTGGGCATTTGGTCCATGCACTTTACGGGCATGCTCGCGTTCCACCTGCCTGTCCCCATTGCTTACTACTGGCCCACGGTCCTTCTGTCACTTCTGGCTGCTATCCTCGGCTCCGCCCTGGCCCTCCGTGTCGTGAGCCGTGAGGAGATGGGCCGCGCTCAAGCCTTGACCGGAAGCATCCTTATGGGGTCCGCTATTGCAGGGATGCACTACATCGGCATGGCAGCGATGCGCCTCCCAGCCGAATGCCATTACAACCCTCTGCTCGTGGCCGCTTCTGTCCCTATTGCAGTGGTTGCGAGCTTCCTCTCGCTGGTGTTCTGCTTTGACTATCGTGAGGATTTCAGAGGAACCACGGCTGCCAAGGTCCTGAGTGCAGCCTTGATGGGTGCTGCCATCTCGGCGATGCATTACTCGGGGATGGCAGCAGCAAGTTTCTTCGCGGTCGGGCTGCCCGTGCAACTGGCGCACACGGAGAGCATTTCGTCGCTCAGCACCGCGGCAATAGTCCTGGCCACGCTAATAGTCCAGGGGGTAGCGATCTTGACCTCCGCCATGGACCGGCAACTGGCCTCTCAGGCTGTGGAGCTCCAGAGAAGTGAGCGCTTCCGCCAAATCGCAGACAATTTGCCGTTAGTGCTTGCTCTGGCCACCTCGGATCTCAGCGAGTTTCTCTACGTCAATCGCGCTTACGAGAAGATATGGGGGCGCACGATCGAGAGTTTGTATGCAAATCCCATGTCCTTTGTGGATGGCATCCACCCAGATGACCATGGGCGTCTCAAAGAAGCATTATCAAGTTTAGTCAAAGGATTCGCAATTGACGGTCTCGAATGCAGGGTAATCCAGCCGGACGGCTCGACCTACTGGGTCTTATGCCGCGGGTTTGCCGTGCGTAGTGCCAGTGGTCAGATTGCTCGATTGGTTGGCAGCGCCCAGGACATCACGGAGCGCAAAGAGGCGGAATTGGAACTCCGTCGGAAGCAGACCTATCTGGTCATGGGCCAAAGAATCGCTGGAATGGGAACCTGGGCTTGGAAACCGTCTTCCCAGGAGATGGCCGGATCGGAGGAATTTTGCCGCATCTTCGGCCTTGATCCTGAAAGCACGCAACTAAGACGCGAAGCATTTCTGCAGCGCCTGCACCCGGATGACCGCTCGAGGTATCAGCAGACAATCAGCGCGGCACTCAGCCAGAGAACGAACTGGGAAGTAGAATATCGAATTGTTCTTCCCAACGGGTCGGTAAGACATATCCGGGGCGCGGGCAGCCCAGTTTTAGACGGCTCGGGAGAGATCTCCGAGCTTGTCGGTACGGTGATGGACATAAGCGAACGTAAGCAGGGGGAAGAGGCACTCCACCATCTCTCGATGCAACTTCTCCAGTTGCAGGACGAAGAGCGGCGAAGTATCGCGCGTGATTTGCATGATTCGACGGGTCAAGACCTCGCCGCTTTGGCGACGATAATTGGGCAACTTGGAAAAGGCTTACGTTCTACAGAGCGAAAATCACGCCGACTTCTTTCCGAATGCAAGGCTCTGGCAGAAAAGTGCGTTCGAGACATCCGTACACTTTCGTACGTACTGCATTCGCCCGTTTTGGACCAGGCTGGTTTGAGTGGCGCAATTCGTGACTATGTAAAGGGTTTCACCCAGCGGAGTGGGATCCAAGTAACATTGGAACTGGCGCCAGGGATTGGACGAATGCCACGAGATGTCGAGCTAGCGCTATTTCGCGTGGTGCAGGAGAGCCTGACAAACATCCAACGACACTCGGGCAATCGTGAGGCAGCAATTCGACTTGACTGTAACTCGCACCTTACACTCGAAATCATCGACAGCCGCACCGGAGTCTCCCGGAATGCGACGGGACGTTCTGAGAAGTCGCCGTACCAATATGGCGTTGGGATCCTGAGCATGCGAGAGAGAGTGAAGCTGATTGGCGGTCGACTGGAGATATACGCCGCGAGTGGTGGAACGGTCGTTCGCGTAACGCTACCACTTGGAGAGGAACATGAAAAAGCTGCGGATTCTGTTGGCTGACGATCACGCGCTCATGCGGCGCGGAGCGCGCGGAGTCCTTCAAAGTCGGCGTGGATGGAAAGTCGTGGGTGAAGCAGCCAACGGGACGGAGGCAGTAGCAAAAGCGAAGAAACTTAGGCCGGACGTGGTGATTGTCGACATCGGTATGCCTGAGCAAGACGGAGTGCAGGTAACCCGCCAAATTCGAGAGGCGCTCCCTGGTACTAAAGTTCTCGTTCTGACAATGCACGAGTCAGACCACATGGTTCAGAGCGCCCTGGAGGCTGGCGCTCATGGATACATCTTGAAGTCGGACCTCACGGAGCTCCTCATCAAAGCGGTAAAGGATGTCATTGGGGGCAAGCGATCTCTGACACCCAAGGTCTCCGAAATTGTTGTTGAAGGTTTCCTCAAGGCCAAAAACCATCGTCAGCAAGCAGAAGGAAAAGAAATCCGGCCAACAGACCGTGAGATCGAAATTATCCGCTACTTGGCCGAGGGAAAGGTAAATAAGGAAATCGCGGCGGAACTTGGAATCAGCGTCAGCACAGTTGAAACACACCGCGCCAGGATCATGCACAAACTTGGCCTCCACTCCCTCGCTGAGTTAATTCATTATGCGCTGCGACACGGAATAGTCGCGTCGCCGACGCAGCCACAGTCCGTCTAACCTGGTCGAAACACGAACGCAAAGTAGCCGCTGGCAATCGAGGTTTCGTCCAAGTGTCAAGGACCTCGGAAGGAACGGACAGGTCACAGACGGCGGTCCTTGGCGACACAGTCCGTTTGGACGACACCGGCTGTTTAGCAGCTGCTCGCCAGCCTATTACGTTGAGGCGGCAACGACGGCTTCCCGTTTTTGTCCGAGCCGGACTGCTCCGTAGAAGGTAAAGAACGCCGCTAGCCCGTAGAAGAGCGCGGCCAATAAAAGCAAGGCTTTCAGTCCAATCACGAAAGAAAGATTTTGCGCGAGCCCGCCGGCCACTGCGCCGATTATGTTGCTTCCAAACGCGCTAGACTTGTTTTCACATTTGCGGAAGGTCTCCGCGAAGATGACTCCCGCGAAGAAAAGCGGAACGCAGTAGGCCGCGGAAAGCAAGACTCCCGATGCACGGGCGCCAAATGGAAGTGATTCCCACGGTGCGACGTAAATGGCGATCAATGCTGCGATCAGCAACGCATACAATGGGCCGAGTCCAATCGCCGGGACGCGCTCGACAACAAGATTGGCCAGAAGCAAAACCGCAAGGATCGCGGAAATGACCACGCAGTTCACTTGCCAGGTCGAGCCAAAATAAAGCGCAAGTCTGCTGATCATCTGCGTTTCCAGCAGGAGGAAACCTGCGCCGAGGAAGAAAAAATACCAGGTGGACGCTTTTTTCGGCTCCAGGTTCTTGCGCGTTTTGAGGAACGCAATGACCAGCAAAATCAGCGAAACCGTCAGGTAGGTGCGAGGAATCGTGAACCCGCGATGATAAATATACGGCCAGTTGTCCGTAACCAGTGGTAGCGAATCGTCTGTCTCCATCGGGAATTGCGGCGGACTTTGCTGGACGAAACTCGCAAGTTCCGGCGCAGCGGCGCGGTCCCAGACTCCGCTGTCATTGGACGCGAGAAATAGCGTGCCCTCGACTAAACCACCGAGCTGGCGCCGGTAAAAAATAACCGGAGGCCGGCCGAAAAGCTGTTCGAACATCGCGAGGAAGCGCTGGCCCATCCACGTCCACGGCGGACGCACTTCAAATCGCAAAACCAAAACTCCCGAAGGATTCAAATGGCGCTTCGCCTCTCCAAGCGATTCTTCCGTGTAGACATAATTGTCGATGCGCATGTTGCTGTAGCTGGAAAACTGTGTGTGGGAATCGAGCAAGCCGAAAACGATGACGTCATACTTCTGCGCGGAGGAACGCAAATAGGCGCGTGCGTCATTCAGAATCACGTGGATGCGATCGGAATCGTAGGGATGGTCCGGATGGAGGCGCTTGCCGAGAGCATAGATGACTGGGTCGATTTCCACGGCGTCAATTTCGCCGGCGCCGTTGCGAAGCGCCGCAGCGGCATCGTTGCCCGCGCCAGCTCCGACGATGAGGACGCGATTGCGCGCGGCAATGAATTTCCATGGCGCGTCGTACGAACTGTCCTTGTACTTCGCGGCATAGCCCGGATGGGCGGCAAGCATATCCGGAGAAACATTCGCCATCGTCATGTAGCCCGTGTTGTTCACCAGGACGTCGAATTGCCGTTCGCCTTGCGGAATCACCTGAAGTTTTTGATAAGGCGACCAGTGCGTTTCTCCGTTCCGAAAATCGGCGTAGAACAACAAGAACAGGCTTGCGCCAATTAGCAGAACGTGGAGCGGTCGGATTCGCGCGCTCTGACTACGCACCAAAAAAAACAGTGCAAAGGCCAGCGCAAACCAGAACAATGGAGCGAGATGAAGGAAGGCCATCCCCGCGAAGAGCCAGATGCCGGCGATGCTGCCCAAAAGATTGACGGAGTATGCAGTAACTGGATGCTTCGCGGCGTTCAGGTACGAGCCCACCCACTGGCCGACGGGCACCATGGTGGCTATGATCAGCAGCAGTAGAACGGAAACAAGCACGGTGGATGCCAGGAATGCAACCGTGACGTAGGTTTGACTTGGCGCAGCGAGGGCCGACCACAACTGCGCGTCCGTGGACAGCGAAAGCGCTGACGAGAGAATTTCCAGCAAAGTCTTCCAGCGCGCAAATGGAATTTCGGCCAGGACAACCAGTGTCCCGAGTGCGGCTACGCCGAAGAGATAGCCTTTTTTTCGCGCCGATTGGTAGCAACCGAGTCCGAAACCAAGAAAGCAAGCAATCAAAGCCAAATTCTGGAAGTACGCGAAGACACGAATTTCCGTGCCGATCCAGCGAATCAGCAACATTTCCAAATAGAGCGAGGAGAAACTGATCAGAAAAAGCGGCCACAAAACGCGGCCCTGCGGATTTTCTTCCAGGGCAACGGCGGGCAAAAACGATTTCGGAGCAGTTTGAAGAGCTTCGCCTGCGGGCCGGGGATCTGTCTCTAGCTCGGTTGCCATATCGCCCCAAGGGGAGAGTACACAGTCCCCTATGGAAATCTAGCGTGGGGCTCGTTTACCAGCAATGACACTGAAGACCCTGGCCGCCTAAAAGGTAAATGGTGGAGGCGGGGGGAGTCGAACCCCCGTCCGAAAAGCGCAACGACACGAAGCCTACATGCTTATCTCAATTCGGTGTGCGACCCGGCTCTTGCGAGCCGATCGCGCGTTCGCCAGCGGCGCTTGGAATGAGCAAGATGCGCAACCAACTAGTCCGATGGTTCTCGCCCGAGCCTTACGGACCGAAAGGCTCAGGCCAGCTCACTGTGTGACGCCTCTGACCGGGCCCATGAGCGAAGCCCGGGGAAGCGGCAACTTAATTAATTAAGCTGCAAGTGCCAAGTTGTTGTTGGCATTTCTAGTTTCCACCAAGTTACGGGCAGGTGGGTCCCGGCATGCCTTCGGGCCGCGACAGCTTCCGTCGAAACCGTGTCGCCCCCATAGACTCCTCTATTCTATCATCCGCGCCAAAATGAGGCGGGTTTTCAGTTTTCGGTGGTCAGTTCTAAGTTGTAAGTTTTTAGTTTTTAGTGGAACACCTCCCGTGAAGGGCAAAAAGCCAAAAGAGAGGGAAGAAAGAGTTTGAATAATGGGGTGGGGGTACACCCCCCCATTACATGCATGAATGTCAAAACAAAGGGGATAGAAAATGGGCAATTTGTAAGTGAAAGAAAACAAAGAGGTGGGTGGAATTTGGTGGCTCGGGGCGGGGAAACTGCGGGAGAGCCTAACGCGGAGACACCCCGACCCGGTCCGGGTAGACGCCCTACGCTGAGAAGAGAGCGGCGGGAGGGGACGGGCGCTGATCGCGGCTTTACGTTGGGAGGGGGTACACCCCCCATCACGATGGAAAGAGTGTGTAAGTGATTGAAAGAAATGGAGATGAGTTGGCGCCATCGCGGAAAAGAGTGCGGAACAGCAAGGAAGTAAAGGGGTTACAAGAAATAGAGAAGTTTCGTTAACACGGGAGATAGTACGGGGCAGGCTGTTTGGGCGGGGATGGAATTCGGCGTACACGGGAGAGGATAGCATGGGAGTGGCGAGGGGCTAAGTGTTTTGCAGGGAATGGGGAGAATTGAGGATTGAATGGTTACGGAGGAGGGGTTAACGGTTCGTTTGAAGTGAGGAACGAAAAGTTATCAGAAAAAGACAAGTCAAAATCATTTCTGCGTGTTAACGGGCGGCCACCCGCCGCTCAAGAGATTTGGGTGTCGTATGATCCTGTGCGCGGAGCTAGGGGGCAGCTCAGGACCTGGGAAGCCTTACGTTCTTGAGTAGATAAATTCCTGCAAACACGAGCAAGGCAAAGACAACTGAAAGGTACACTAGCGGAGTGACGTGTTCGAGAAAAACGCCTCCTTTGGCAGCATAACTAAAAATACTTTCGCGTACCAGAAAAAGAGACACGCCAAGAAGAAATGCTCCGGCAGCTCGCCAATACTTGCCTTCCGGCAGGAGCGCAAACGCGCCAAATAAGAATACGACGGCTATAACAATCATGCTTATTGACTCTGAGGACCAAAACACGTACGGCAACAAGGCCGCAGCAACTGCCGTTATACCAACCAAAGCCGAAATGATGTGGAATCTTCGTATTCGCGCTGGCGATGCACCGTCAGCCGACAAGCGACGGTAAAACATGATCCAACAGAGGGCGAGGCCGAGGAGACCAGCCCCAACCGCTAGGAAATTGGAAGAGCCCCAAAGTAACGTCATGGTCTTAACCGACAGTAAATATACTGCGCCTCGCAAATGCCGTAGTCAATAATTAAACCGCCAACACAGCCAGCCGCGGCTCCGACTGTTACGGCAAGACAGTCGACCACGCAATCCGCGCAGGCTACCATAGCAGGAGGCACGGCACAGATCACACCACAAATTGTAGCGCATCCAGCGACCACAGAAGTTGCAACTTTGGCGCAGCGGGCGACAGCCTCATTGGCCCTAGCGTGGCATTCCTTCCACTGGCGGTTACAATCGCTCAAGTCTGTACCACCTCCGAGGGCACCGAAGAACCCGATAGGCAGCTGGGGCCAAGGGAAGGGTGGGGGTGTTTGGGATAGGCCACCCCAGAAAAAGTCAAAGTCAAAATCATTGCGGAGTGTTAAGGGCCGCCCACCCGCCCGGCCGCCTAATCAACAGTTATAGATATGATGGGAGCCGCGCAGGCTTTATCTAGAGAACTAATGTGGTTGAGTAGAAGTATGTTTCGCTGTTCATCTGTGAATGCTGGTGGAATGAGTTCTGCCTTTAAGCGGTAGTTTCCTTTGCTGGCAGGCAATTCAATTTCTAGTTTGCCGTGGTAGGACTCCCCATGCTTTAGCGTAATCCAGAGGTTCTGATTGGATAGCTCTTCGAGAACGTCAACGTGTGCTAGGGGCGGCCAAGAGTCCGCCGAACATTTCCAAGTTCTTAAGTTGTGGTCCTTCTGGTCTAGGATTTGAAAACTCACGAATCCGTCCTGGTTGCTGCATTCCTTAAGGAATCTGAAAACGTGGAACGACAGTGGGCTGGTGTTTGTAAGCGTGAACTTTACGCTTATGACCGATTTAGGAGCATAGGCGGTCTTGTCGGTTGATATCCGAAAATCGACGGGGCTTTTGGGGTCGAACTGCTGAGCAGCCAAAATGCCACCCAATAGTGCTATTGCCGTGACTAGTGTTACTAAGCGCATTTTATACCTCGCGTTGAGATCTTGCCTTACGGGGGTGTCAATTCCCCCGTAATCGGAGCACTTTGTGTTTCAATCGGGTTTGGGGTGCAGTTTGTAATGAGCTTTTGGTAGTCGGCTGCATAGTTTACGTCGAGGGGCGCGCCGATCTGATTCGCTACGTGGCGGGTGGCCCGAATCTGGAAGGTTTATATTTGTGGACATGAAGATCGTGGAGAGAATATCACTGCGGTAATTTTAGGGAAAGTATAGAGTGGCGGAGGGTGCCCCAGGTTCGGTGTTGGAACCTGGGTCTTGGGGTTGACGTTTCTTTCAGTGGGGTTGGCGATGCCGGCGGGGTTGCGGCGCTACTACGGCAAAGGCGACTTGCATTTTATTACGTTCAGTTGCTATCGGCGGCTACCGCTGTTGAACACGGTGCGCGCACGGGACATCTTCGTGAAAGAGTTGGGGAGGGTGCGCGACGAGATGGGGTTTCATCTGCTGGGATATGTGGTGATGCCGGAGCATGTGCATCTCTTGATGAGCGAGCCGAGAGCGGGAACGCCTTCGACGGTGCTGCAGAAGTTGAAGCTGCGCGTGGCGCGGAAACTGCGGAAGCGCGGAAGGCCAGTGTGCGCGGGGCAAATGCGATTGCCGTTTGCGGAGACGGGAGGACCGCTGCAGGCGTTTTGGCAGGCGCGGTTTTATGATTTTAACGTGTATAGCAAGGGGAAGAAGACGGAAAAACTGAATTATATGCATGCGAATCCGGTGATTCGTGGGTTAGTGAAACATCCGAGAGATTGGCGGTGGAGTAGTTGGGGGTTTTACTACGAAGCAGACAAGGGGCTCTTGGCTATGGACGTGGGAGAGTAAGGGGGAAAGACAACCCCAAGACCCAGGTTCAAAAAACGAACCTGGGGCACCCTCCGTGTTGGAATGAGTGGTGGTCGGGAGAGGGAGCGTCGTTCGATCGATGGGAAGTGAGAAGAGAAAGACAACCCCAAGACCCAGGTTCAAAAAACGAACCTGGTGAAAACTGGGGGACAGGAACGTGTGAAGAAATTGGCGCGGTGGATGGAGTCGCTTTGTGTAGACTGCGAGCATGAGCAACGATGAGACTGCCGTTCCCCGACTAGTGGCGATTGATCGCCGGCAACTTTTCCTGCGAACGGTGGATGTAGAGAAGTTGGTAGAGCAAGAGCACTGCGTGCGTTCGATTTGGGAGTTGGTCGGGCGGCTGGATTTGCGGTTGTATTATGCGCAAATCGCTGCGGTGGAAGGCAGCGCCGGGAGAGAGCACACCGATCCGCAGTTGTTAATCAGCTTGTGGCTGTACGCATATAGTCGGGGGATCAGTTCGGCGCGCGAGCTGGCGCGGCAGTGCGAATACGAACCGGGTTGCCAGTGGCTATGCGGGTTGCAGACTGTGAGCCATCGCACTTTGTCGGGGTTCCGCTCCGACAACAAATCCGCACTCGACGATCTATTCACGCAGGTGCTGGGCATGCTGAGCGCCGAAGGTCTGATCACTCTCGAACGGGTCACGCTGGATGGCACCAAGATTAAAGCCAACGCGGGCGGCAACACGTTCCGTGGCCGCGAGAAAATCGCGGCGCATCTGGCGGCGGCGCAGGAGCAGGTGCGCGTGTTGAACGAGCAAGCCGAGAACGAAGAGCAACTGGTGAAGCGCCAGGCCGCCGCCAAGCGGCGCGCGGCACGGCAGCGAGCCAGTCGGCTGGAAACGGCTTTGCGAGAAGTAGAACGGCTGCAGCGCGAAAAAGTGCACGATCGCAAAACCTTTGTGGCGCGCGCCTCCAGCAGCGATCCCGAAGCGCACGTGATGCGCAACGGCGAAGGCGGCACGGTGCCCAGCTACAACGTGCAACTGGTGACTGACACGCAGCACGGTCTGGTGGTGAACGTGGAAGCCACCACCGATGCCATCGACTATCGCCAACTGGATCCCGCCCTGGAGCGCTGCAAACAGAAATTAGGCCGCGCCCCTCAGCAGGTCATTGCCGATGGTGATTACACCAATCATGCATCGGTGCAGGCGGCCGCAACGCACGGCGTGGATTTTTACGGCTCGTGGCAAGACAGTTGGAAAGCGACGGAAGGCGACGCGCAGGGCCGCCGTGCGGCGTTTTTGAGAAGCGCTTTTCCTTACGATGCCGAGCAAGATGTTTTTCGCTGCCCGGCGGGAGAAGCACTCCGCCCTGGCGCGATTCTGAATCGCGGGCACGGTGTACGTACGCACGTGTATCGCGCACCGAAAGAAGCTTGCCGCACCTGTGCGCTGCGCGAGCCATGCGCGCCGCCGGGAGCGCGACCTGCCTGGAGGCGCTCGATCACACGCCTCGCAGAACCGCCCGCGACAACCGCCTTCAAGGCCAAAATGCAGACGGAAGAAGGACGCCAAATCTACGCGCGACGTTCGCAGATCGCCGAGTTCGCGCATGCCTGGATTAAAGAACGCTGCGGCCTGCGACAATTCCGCTGCCGAGGCCGGCTGAAGGCCACGATGGAAGCTACCTGGGCTTGCCTGACCTACAACTTAATGCGCTGGTTCGGCCTGCGCCGCGCGCTGCAAGCGCAGCCTGCGGCCATGGGTTGAGCGAGCATAGGGGCTACAGCGGTGGAACGGAAATTAATGCAGGAGAAGGAATCGCCAAAGATCGCGCACGTAAAGTTGCCGTCAGACTGGGTTCGTTTCAAAACCCAATTTCTTCACACGTTCCTGTCCCCGGGTTTCCCCGTTTTGTCCCCCCGTTTCGCGGTGTTAAGGGTCGCCCACCCGCCTTGCGTGCTTCATTCCGGTTTCCGAATCCGAGAGAGAAAGAGCGCCCTGATCGGCAGAAGCAATCCGACCAACATCAATAAGAACATAGCGGTACTAATTAAATTGGTCCGTGCGAAGGTATCCTCGCGCCACGCGCCTACTACCCACTCGCGTAATTCACTTAGTGTCCAGCGGCACCCGTGACGAAGAACTGGCCACGCCATGGCGGGGAGCGCCCAGACCCAGACGATGACGGCCATTATGACCCACGCGACCCGGTTTCCAGCAGCCAGCCCTGTCCAGATAACAATGAGCGCGACAATAATGAGTGTGAGAAAAGCAAGACCAGCAATTCGGATCAGTGCTAGGTTCGGGGACCGAACGTATCCGATAGCGGGGGGCAGCAACCATAGAAATCCGAGTGTAAGCAATACACTCGAGACTAGGAAAATATTGGAGCGAATTCCTATGGTCACTCCTTCTTGTCCTTAGCCCAGAATGGAACTATCTCACTTTTTGCAACAAAGGCCGAGGACGTACGAGTAGGTGACGTCTACAATATAATAAAATTTCTTTGGCGGGTGGCGCACTGGAATTTCGGTGGTATTTCTCTTGATGGTCGTGCACGGGGAGAGGATACCACTTTTGTACTTCATCGTGGGGTAGCGCAAGGGGGTGGCCTACCCTTTCGGTTTTGGTTTATGAAAGGGTGGGCTGCTCTTCTCTTTCTTATTTCTCGATGCTTATTCAGTTTTGCTCCGTCGGATCGATCATCGGCAAGGCGTTTTCTGCGTGTGACCAGAAAGACCAATTGCCGGCGCCTGGCAGCTGTGTCCTGTCCCTGCTTGTTAAGCAACAATTGGGCACAGTGGTACGGCTGGGTCGTTGACTCCGTGGGAGGTAGCTTACAGAATGGCGAGACGGGGAAAATATGCCCAAAAACACCCCGAAAACCGGTATGGGTCAAGAGTCCAGCGCTATCGAACAAGCGATCGCACGCGCGCTACGGGATAACCTTGAGCGCATTCAGCGCACTTCGGAAGAGCTGCATCATGCGGTAGGGGATGTAGTGGCGGCTTGCGGCAGCAACAAGCCGACGAATGCGTTGCCATCGCTACTCCGGGCGCAGACTTCGGCGGCTGCGCTGGCTGCGTCGCTAGAGGTGCTTTCGCGGTTTGTGACCGTGTCCATGCAGACTGGACCGCGGTCGCCGCTCGAAGAACAGATTACGAACCTGGTGGGCAGAGTGGCCCACGAGCCGGCGGCTGCGCCGCAGCGTCCGGCGCCCACGCAGCCGGTGCCCATGGCTTCTCACGCTAAGGCCGAGGCCCTTGAGGTGGAGGAAGGGTCAGAGGAAGTAGAGTCTCGAGCTCGCCTCCTGAGCCGGTGCCCATCACGTCGATGGAGCCTACAGCGGCGGCACGCGCTTCCGAACCGGAGCTGGAGGGAGAATTCAACCTCAGCCGGCTTTCCGCCGAGGAGCAGGAATTGCACCGGCGCGCGAATCGCGTGGCCAAAGTTTCAATGCAGGACATAAAAATGCTCCGACCGGAGCAAGTGCGGCTAGGCCGCGAAAAGAAAGATCTCTGCATCCGATTGAAAGATGACATTGAAAAAGCTCATCGCGAATACGACCGCCGCTTCAAACCCATCATGGATCATCCGGTGGACTACTTTTACCGCTGGATGGTGGAAATTCTGGCCGATGGGGATCCGCACGCCCTCGGCGAATATCCGTACGCCACGCCGGCGCGGCATCACTAGTCACATCCCTCTCGCGCATTTTTGTGGCGCTCCAAAAAATGCCGTATCATTGTGTTCTTCTATGATGAAGTCATTGATGGCGTTGACGCTGGTGGCGAGCCTGTCTCTTGGCAGCGCGTTCGGTGCTGTCACGCAAACGCCGCCGCAGCAGCACAAGAAGAAATCGAAGAAGCCGAAGACGCCGACGTGCCAGACGGGCTGCAAGGCGGAAACGTCCACGCCGCAAGTCGCCGCGGACACGCCGGAAGATCAGGCTGCGCAAAGGGAACTGGCGGATCTTGCGCGGGCGATGCATAACGTTACTCCCGGCGCTTACGAGAAGCTTTCGGCGTTCGCGGTGAAGAACACGACCAACGTATGGGGCGCGCGCGCGGCGCTGGCGCTTGGCTATCAGGATTATTCGAAGAACCGCATGGCGCAGGGGCTTGGGTGGCTGCTCAAGGCGCAGAATGACACGCTGCTGCGCGAGTACGCTCTGTACTGGACGGCGCAGGCGCAACGCGCGCTTGGACGCACAGCGGAGGCGTACAAAAATCTGCTGACGATCGAGCATGACTATCCCACGACGGCAATGCGCGAGCAATTGCTGGAGGCGTTTGCGCCAACAGCGGTGCAATTGGGACACGCGCAGGAAGCCCTTGATGCGCTCAATGCCTACGCCGGCACCTCGTCGAATAGCACCTTGCTTCTGGAACGCGCGCGCGCGTACCTGGCGGCGCATCAACTTCCGCGCGCGGCGAAGGACTATCAGACACTCTTCTACAAGTATCCGCTGAGCGATGAAGCCAAGCCCGCGGGATCTGCGTTGACGCAGATCATGCACGCTTTGGGGAAAGAGTACACGTATCCCGGCGTCGAAATGCAGGAGCAGCGCGCGCAGGCTTTTTACGATGCGCACAAATGGAAGGAGTCGCGCAGCGAGTACGAGAAGCTGCTGACCATGCTGAAGGATCCGGCGAATCCCACGCGGCAGCGGGCGCAACTGCGCGTCGCCGAATGCCGCGTTCAATTGAAAGGTTCGCCGTCGCTGATTGCGTCGGTGAGTACACCTGATCTAGAGGTTGATGCGGAGCGGCTGTACGCGCTGTCGCAGGCCGAGCGCACGGCGAAGAAGGAATCCGAGATGCTCTCCGCGCTGGCTACGCTGGCGCAGAAATATCCGGTGAGCAAGTGGAACGAAGACGGCTTGATGGCGACAGGGAATTA
Organism: uncultured Acidobacteriota bacterium; assembly: GCA_963729455.1. Lineage (GTDB taxonomy): Bacteria > Acidobacteriota > Terriglobia > Acidiferrales > UBA7541 > Acidiferrum. The sequence continues at coordinate 470,091 of CAVSNX010000007.1, read as the reverse complement.
TTATTGGGTGGAACTGGACCGCCCCAAGGCCGCTGCGTACTACCAGCGGATGCTGGATAGTTTTCCCGGCGGGAAGTACGCGTACAACTGCGAATGGCGCATCGCGTGGGTTGCGTACCTGAATCGCCAGCCGGATGCGGAAGACCGGCTTTCTAACTTTCTGCTGAAGTATCCAGCGACGGGCAATTCCGTGGATGCGCTCTATTGGCTGGGGCGCATTGCGGAGCGGGGAGAAAAACCTTCGCGCGCGCGCAGCTACTACACCAAAGCGGTGGAGCGTTTTCCGCAGACGTATTTTGGCAATGCCGCGGCGGCGCGCCTCGCCAAGCTTGGTTCCGGCGACGAGGATGCGGTTGAAGCGCTCGATAAGATTCCGCCGCCGCCGGCGCTGCGGCCGTTTGACGAACCCATTCCTGTTGCGGCCGAAGACCGCTGGGCGCGCGCACAGGCGCTGCGCAGCATTGCTTTCGATGCGTCCGCGGAGCAGGAGTTGAAGAACGCTTACTTCGCGACGTCTTCGCCGCGATTCCTGCTGGAGGCAGCGCAGGCCGCCTTCGATCAAGGGCATTACGGCGCGGGCATGGCGTATGCGCGCATCATCGTGCCGAATTTTGATGCGCGGAAAATCAGCGATTTGCCGGTGAACGCGTGGAAGGCGCTCTATCCGCTTCCATACGAAGCCGCGCTGCGGCGCGAAGCTGCCAAGAATGATTTTGACCCGATGTTTGCCGCTGGGCTGATCCGCCAGGAGTCCACGTTTCAGGCGGACGCCGTGTCGCACGCCAACGCGATCGGCTTGATGCAGGTGCTGCCAAAAACGGGGAAACTGCTCGCCAAGCAGCTGAAGGTTCGCTACACCAAGGACAAGCTGTTCGAGCCCGACTACAACATCGAAATTGGCATGGCGTACATCGCCAATCTGGTGCGACTGACCGGCTCGCGCGAATTCGCGGCCGCAGCCTACAACGCGGGTGAAGATCGTATCGCTGCCTGGAAAAGCGAGCGCAACTACGAAGAGATCCCGGAAGTTGTTGAGTCCATACCCTTCACGGAAACCCGCGATTACGTGCAAATCGTCTTGCGAAATACGGAAGTCTACCGGATGATTTATGGTCAGCCGAGCGTGGCGATGCAGGCGGCGACGGGGCACGCGCGCTGAAGAAAATTTGCATTTGAGCGTTATAAGTTTTGTGCGGGCGCAGCCAGCTGCGCGACTACAAGGAAGTTTTGTTTTCCTGAGTTGGTGAGATGAGTTCTCCGGACACCAAGATGGCGCATATTTCGCGGCGCATGCTTTCGGCGAAGGCCGAACAATTCACTGAGTCGGTGATCCGCGAAATGACGCGGCTCGCGCTGAAACACGGGGCGGTCAATCTTTCGCAGGGTTTTCCGGATTTTGCCGCGCCGGAAGAAATCAAAGAGGCGGCGCGGCAGGCCATCAGCGACAACATCAATCAGTATGCGATTACGTGGGGGGCGAAGGCGCTGCGCGACGCCATCGTTGAAAAGTTTGAGCGCACGCAGGGCGTCAGGTATGACCCTGAGCGAGAAATCACGATTTGCTGCGGGTCGACCGAGGCGATGATGTCCGCGATGATGGCGATCATCAATCCGGGCGATGAAATTGTTGTGTTCGAGCCATTCTACGAGAACTATGGGCCCGACGCGATTTTGAGCGGGGCCACACCGCGCTTCGTGAAACTGCGCACTCCGGACTGGTCCTTCGATGAGAAGGAACTCGCCGCAGCCTTCGGGCCGGACACCAAGGCGATCATTCTCAATACGCCGAACAATCCTACGGGGAAGGTTTTCACGCGGGCGGAACTCGAATTCATACGCGATCTTTGCGTACGGTGGAACGTGTACTGTATTACGGACGAAATTTACGAGCACATTCTGTACGATGGCGCCGAACACATTTCCATGGCGCGCATTGACGGGATGCGCGACCGCACCATCGTCATCAACGGGCTCTCGAAAACGTATAGCGTGACGGGATGGCGCGTTGGCTGGGTGCTTGCGCCGCCGGAGCCTACACAGCCGATCCGCAAAGTGCATGATTTTCTGACGGTGGGCGCCGCCGCTCCTTTGCAGCAGGCGGGCGCTAGCGCGATGCGCTTTCCGCAGAACTACTATGACAAACTCGCAGGCTCGTACGTCACCAAGCGCGAGCGCCTGCTGAAAATTCTCACGGCGGCGGGCTTCAGGGTGTTCAAGCCGCGCGGCGCGTATTACATCATGACGGACATCGCGCGCTTTGCCGATCCTGATCCGACTCGTTTTCCGGCCGATACGAAGGACGTGCGCTTCGCTAAATACCTTGTCGAAGAAATCGGCGTTGCCGTGGTCCCCGGCTCCAGCTTCTACAATAATGCCCAGGACGGCGCTTCGCAGGTCCGCTTTACATTTTGCAAAAAAGAAGAGACCCTCGCCGCTGCTGAAGAGCGGCTGGCCAAGCTGCACGCCTGATCTCAGTTCTTTCCACGCGCTTGCTACTGAGTTCTGAACAGACGGATTGCCGTGCGCAGCCCCTCAGTCTCTGTGCTAGAATCCCCGCTTGATACGGACTATGCCGGAAAGAATGGAACTCATTCCCCCCGATACGCGACTGGAAGCCACCGGCGACGGCGTGGCCTTCGGCATTTCTGGGAGTGCGACCCGCACGTTCCTTTGCCGCCTCACGGTTACGGAGCAAATTGAGCAGGAATCGCTGGATGTCTCGATCTGGGGTTCTGCCGACGGAGAGAACTGGCCAAAGAAGCCACTTCTGAAGCTGCCGCAGCAGTTCTATCGTGGGACCACCAAGATGGTTCTGGACCTTTCGCTGCGGCCGGAGGTCAAGTTCATTCGCGCGCGCTGGGAGCTGAATCGCTGGGGCCGGGTGGCGCCAACGGCAATGTTCGTGGCCGGAATGGAACTGAAGGAAGTGCCGCCGATGTCGCGTGAAACTCCGACCAAGCGTATGGCCCTGGCGACTAGCTAAACCTCAGCGAATTCCACGGCTGGCAGGCGATGAAAGTGGACTTTCCCACTTGATTTCTGATGTTGCAGACCCGTTTCTAAATTTTATATAAATTACGCGATTTCAGGCGCTTCAGGGCTTTTTAGGGGTAGGAGACTGACGGTCGGTTGCCCTGTGGTGGTTAGCCCCCTACCCCGCGAGTGGTCTTGCCAGTATAGACGAGGTCAGGCCTCAATAAGTTTCCTGATGGGATGAAAATATTTTCGCAGTTGGCGGGACCCTATTCCCCGATGGGCACCGTGTCCAGATACCGCGCTACGGCTGCTTTCCACTGAAACTTTTGCTGAATCGCAGCCTGCAGGGCCTGGGCGGCCACTGGTTCGCCATGGGTCAGGTAGGTTTGCTTCGGCGGGGCGGGGAGACCGGTTAGCCAGCGGAGCAATTCGCTCTTTCCGGCATGGGCCGAAAACTGCCCCATCTCTATGATCTCCGCGCCGACCGGCACATCCTGCCCATAGAGCTTGAGCGACTTTGCGCCCTCCTGCAAAGCGCGGCCGCGCGTCCCCTCGGCCTGGAATCCCGCCAGGATGACCGCGTTGCGCTTGTCGGGCAAGCGTAAGGCGAGGTGATGCAGCACTCGGCCGCCGCTGACCATGCCGCTCGCGGAAATAATGATGCAGGGGGTTTTGACGTTGTTGATGGCTTTGGATTCCTCGACGGAAAGCGTCAGATGAAATTCATGGACGTTTAGAGGATCGCCCTTGCTATCAGTGCCTTCTTCCTTCACATAGTCCAGGTCGTGATCCTCTTTGTATTTCAAATATAGGTCCGTTGCGCTTAGCGCCATGGGGCTATCCACGTAAACTGGCAGGCGCGGAATGCGCTGCTGGTCCTCGAGTTGGCGCAGGTAGTACATGAAAGTCTGCGTGCGGCCGATTGCGAAGGAGGGAATCACGATGGAGCCGCCGCGCTTGACTACGCGGTTTACGATTCCTGTCAGCAGCTCCGCCGGATCGCCGTCGGGATGCTCGCGGTCACCGTAGGTGGATTCGCAAATCAGCACATCCGCTTTTGATGGCGGCGTTGTGGGATCTTTCAGAATGACCTGGTTGTAGCGCCCGATGTCGCCAGAGAACACAACGATGGTTTTCTTGCTGCCCTCGGTGATGGTCAGTTCCAGGCTGGAAGAGCCCAGGATGTGTCCCGCGTCGTACGACGCCACGTGAAATTCGGGGCTGATGTCGAAGGCGCCGCTGCGCGGCATGGTCTTGAGGAGCTTTAAAGTGGGGTCAACATCTTCCGTGGTGTAGAGCGGCTGGGGGTCGGCGTGACGGCTGTCTTTGTGGACGCGCGCGTGGAGGGTGTCCTCTTCCTGGAGATGCGCGGAGTCTTTCAGCAGGATCGTTGTCAGATCGATCGTTGCGGGATTTGCGTAAATCGGTCCGTGATAGCCGGCTTTTACGAGCACCGGGAGCCAGCCGGTGTGGTCCAGGTGGGCGTGGGTGAGCACCGCGTAGTCGATCGTTTTTGGATCAATTGGAAGCGGCTTGTAGTTGCGGTCCTGCAGCTCTTGCGAACCTTGAAAAATCCCGCAGTCCACCAGCAGGCGTTTGCCCGCCGCTTCCACCAAGTATTTCGAACCGGTAACGCTGCCAGCCGCGCCCAGAAAGGTGAGCTTTGCCATAGACTCCGTATTCTAAACGAACAGTCTGCTTACACAACTCGCAATGAGCAGTAGACTTGGAAGCGAAAATGTCTACGAAACGCAAGGAGTCAGCCTCATGGCCGGGCACCCTCAGATCTTTCGCGACATCGCCATGGTTCTTACGGCGGCACTCGTCTGCTGGCTCGTAGCTCGCTGGCTGCCTCGCTAGTCGCGATCCTGGCGAATGCCACGATTTTCAAATTCGTTTCGCAGCAGAGGTCGGCGGAAATTCGTGCATGAGGATTTGGCAGCAATAGGATTGCGTCTTTTTGGGCTCGTCGAGGTGTCAAGCCATAAGCAGGCCACCGGTACTTCCGCGCATGTAAGGGAGGGCAAATGATTTCTGGCGCTCACGTAATTGTCTATAGCAAAAACGCCGAGGCGGACCGCGCATTTTTCCGCGACATCCTCGAATTCAAATTCGTGGATGCGGGTCATGGCTGGCTCATTTTCGCCTTGCCGTTGGCGGAAGCCGCATTTCATCCAGCCGACGAGAATGGCCCGCACGAACTTTATTTCATGTGCAAAAGCTTGAAAGCTGAAATGGCCGCGCTCAAGAAAAAGGGAGTTCAGTGCGCTGAGGTTGAGGATGCAAGATGGGGCTCCATCACAAAGATACGGCTTCCCGGTGGGGGCGCCATCGGCCTTTATCAACCGAAGCACCCCACTGCCTTGGGCCTTGGCTCGAAATGAATGGCCGATGAAATGCAGATTAACTGGCGATGCAATAATTAGAAGCTGCCCCGCGCGTTGACATTTGCGCGCGCAACCCATAGCATTTTCTGTTCGACCGCGGCTGTCACCCCTTCTCTACTGCCGCTACATCTGCCACACCCATCGGAGGAAGTATGCCCATTAAGGTAGGCATCAACGGCTTCGGCCGCATCGGACGCAACATTGTGCGCACCGCGCTCGATGATAAGGATATTCAATTTGTCGCGGTGAACGACATTACCGACGCGAAGACCCTCGCGCATCTCTTGAAGTACGACTCCATCCTTGGCAATTTGCCGCACAAGATCACGCACACGGATGACAGCATCTCCGTGGAAGGGAAAAGCTTCAAGGTTTTCAAGATCAAGGATCCCGCCGAAATTGATTGGGCTTCCGTCGGCGCGGATATTGTCATCGAATCGACCGGGCTCTTCACCAAGGGCGCCGATGCGAGGAAGCACCTGCGCGCACCGGTCAAGAAAGTCATCATCTCGGCTCCTTCGGATGGTCCCGATGCCACCTTCGTTCTCGGCGTCAATGACAAAACGTACGATCCTTCGAAGCACCACGTCATTTCGAATGCGTCGTGCACCACTAATTGCCTCGCTCCCGTCGCCAAGGTGCTGCATGAAACTTTCGGCATCGACAGCGGCACGATGACTACGATTCACTCCTACACCAACGATCAAAAGCTGCTCGACCTGCCGCACAAGGATTTGCGCCGCGCCCGTGCGGCTGCCATCAACATGATTCCGAGTTCGACCGGCGCCGCGAAAGCGTTGCACCTGGTCATTCCGGAATTGAAGGGCAAGCTCGACGGCTACGCCATGCGCGTGCCCACGCCCAATGTCAGCGTGGTGGACCTCACCGTTTTTGTGGACAAGCCCGCCACGAAAGAAAGCGTAAACGCCGCGCTGAAGGCGGCAGCCAACGGTCCGATGAAGGGAATTCTCGGCTACACCGAGGAAGAGCTCGTCTCCGCCGACTTCAAAGGCAATCCGAATTCGTCCATCGTCGACTCCGAGTACACCAAGGTCGTCGGCGACCGCTGCGTAAAAGTTCTGGCCTGGTACGACAACGAGTGGGGCTACTCCTGCCGCTGCCGCGATTTGATCAAGCTTTTGGCCTCCAAATTCTGAGAAGGGTTTTCAGTAATCAGTGTTCAGTTGACAGGAAGGACGGACAGAATTGTTTGCCTCCTTCTTTATTTTCTGAAAACTGACGACCTAACACTGAGAGATACTTTTCTTCTCCGACTGAAAACTGAGAACAGAAAACTGAGAACAGTAACATGAATAAGCTCACCATCAACGACTTAGACCTCCGCGGCAAGCGCGTTTTCATCCGCGTGGACTTCAACGTTCCACTGAAAGACGGTGTCGTCACGGACGACACACGCATCCGCGAGACGCTTCCCACACTGCGGCTTGCCATCCAAAAGGGCGGGCGCCTAGTGCTCGCATCGCATCTCGGCCGGCCCAAGGGCGGTCCCGACCCGAAATATTCGCTGCGGCCCGCCGCGAAAAAACTGGAAGAGCTCCTCGGCAAACCCGTGGCATTTGCGCTGGATTGCGTTGGCCCCGGAGCCGAAAGCCAGAGCAAAGCTTTGCGCGAGGGAGAAATCCTGGTGCTGGAAAATGTGCGTTTCCATCCCGAGGAAGAAAAGAACGACGAGACTTTTTCGAAACAGCTCGCCGCGCTCTGCGACGGCGTTTTTGTATGCGACGCGTTCGGTTCCGCGCATCGCGCGCATGCTTCCGTCGTGGGCATCACGCGCTTCGTCCAGCAATCGGCCGCCGGGCTGCTCATGGAAAAAGAGCTGGCGTATCTGGGGAAAGCGACCACGAATCCCGCGCGACCGTTCGTAGCGATTCTCGGCGGCGCAAAAGTGAGCGACAAAATCGAAGTGGTCGAAAACTTGATGAAAATCGCTGATGCCATGCTCATCGGGGGCGGCATGGCCTATACTTTTTTGAAGGCCGACGGGCAGCCCATTGGCAAATCGCTCGTCGAAGACGATAAAGTGGACCTTGCGCGGCGCTTGCGCGAAGAAGCGCAAAAGAAAAAATTCGCGCTTCTCCTTCCCGTGGATCAAGTCGTTGGGGCGGAGTTCAAAGCGGATACCGCCACGCAGACCGTTTCCGTTTCCGCGACGCCTGACGGCTGGATGGGCCTGGACATCGGCCCCAAAACCATCGAGGCGTATCGCCAGAAAATCGCTAGCGCAAAAACAATCGTCTGGAACGGTCCCATGGGCGTGTTCGAAATGCCCGCGTTCGCCAAGGGCACTCTCGAAATCGCCAAGGCGGTTGCCGCAGCAACCAGCAGCGGCGCCATCTCCATCGTTGGCGGTGGCGACTCCGTCGCCGCCGTTCATCAATCCGGCCTCGCCGACAAAATTTCACACATCTCCACCGGCGGCGGCGCCTCGCTGGAATTCCTCGGCGGACGCAAACTCCCCGGCGTCGAAGCCCTCACCAATAAATGATTGCTAACCTTCTCTGCGAACTCTGCGTTCTCTGTGCGCTCTGCGTTAAGGTTTTTCTTCTGGAGGAATTCACATGCGACGTCGCGTAATTGCCGGCAACTGGAAGATGTACAAGACGCTCGCCGACACTCGAGCATTCTTCGCTTCGCTGCTCCCGCTCGTCGCTGGCGAAAAAAACTGCGACATCATCATCGCGCCGCCTTTCACCGCCATCTCCACCGCCGTCGAAGCCGCCAAAAATTCGGCCGTCGCCGTCGCCGGCCAAAACGTATCCTGGAGCAAGGAAGGCGCCTTCACTGGCGAAGTTTCCGCTTCCATGCTTCTCGAAGCCGGCTGCCGCTACGTTATTATTGGCCACTCCGAGCGCCGCCAAATCTTCCGCGAAACCGACGACAATGTCGCCAAAAAGTCCCTGATCGCGCTGGAAACCGGCCTCATTCCCATCGTTTGCGTCGGCGAAACGCAAGACGAGCGCGACGCAGGCCTTACCGAAGAAGTTCTCCGCCGCCAGTTTATCGGCGGCCCCGGCGCGTTGACCCCCGACGAGTTCTCCCGTATCCTACTTGCATACGAGCCGGTTTGGGCCATTGGCACGGGGCGCACTGCGACCCCGGAAATTGCCGCCGACGCCCATCGCATTCTGCGGCGTTGCGCAGGGGAGAGGTTCTCCGTCCATCATGCCTCGGCGCTGCGCGTCCTCTACGGCGGCAGCGTCAAGCCTGACAACATTCAGGGATTGATGGCGCAGGAAGAGTTGGATGGCGCGCTTGTGGGCGGAGCGAGCCTGGATCCCAAGTCGTTTGCCGCGCTCGTGAAGGCGGCGTAGGGAATTTTTTGTAGGGCGGGCCGGGAGTCCTGCGATTTTGTTTCTTCGATATTTGCAGGCGGCTGCGTGCCGCCAACTTTTTGCGTGAGGTTTGGATATGCCAGGTTGGATGAAGTGGGCCGTCGCATTGTTGATAGGCTTCGGAATTATTACTGTGGGCTTCCGGTTCGCCGGATGGCTGTTGACGAGCTTTTTTATTTTGAATTGTCTGGTGCTGATCGTCGTGGTGCTGCTGCAGAGCGGCAAAGCTGCGGATCTTGCCGGCGCGTTCGGCGGCGCAGGCAGCCAGACGGCGTTCGGTCCGCGTGGCGCGGCCAACGTGCTCTCAAAGGCCACCACGTGGTGCGCCATCATGTTCATGCTCTGCGCCATGGCCCTGGTGCTACGCACCGATCAGGGAGTTGAACAGGGCGGCTCGGTCCTGCAAAACGTTTCGAAGCCTGCGCCGAAGCCGGCTCCAGCGAAAACTCCTGCCGCGCCTGCGACAGCGCCGGCAACAACTCCTGCCGCGCCATCCAGCGCGCCACCGGCTTCTCCAGCGCCAGGGGCTCAGCAACCGACGCAGCAGGCTCCTGCGGCTTCGCAGCCAACCCCAGCGCAGCCGAAAAAGCCATAACCATTACTTGTAGAGGCCGGGCTTAAGCGCGGCCTCTACAAAATCCCAAATCCAGTTAAGCCTTGGCGATTTCTCCTTGTGGCGGCGGGTCTTCAGACACGCTCGTTCTTTCCAACCCCTCATTTGACTCTCCGTACCGTTGCCTTTACGATGGAACTCAATGCGGTCGTGGCGGAACTGGCAGACGCACTAGCTTGAGGTGCTAGCGCCGCAAGGCATGGAGGTTCGAGTCCTCTCGACCGCACCAAATTTTTCGCAGAAGAATTTGTCCTGAGCGAAGCCGAAGGGCCCTTCCGCCTATCGATGCACCTGATCCGTAACAGTCGCGCCGTCGCAGCCAATCCTTCACCCTTTCACGCAGAGCCACTCGCGGCCGCCGCATATTTCTGGATCAGTTGGCCCGCCAGCTTCCCGCCTTCGTACTCAGGAACGATCACTTCGTCCGCGCCAGAAGTGCGCATGGCTTGCGCATAACGCTCCTGGCCCGCACGTGTGATGGTTCTCAGCTTGGGATTCAGCGACTTCGCGGTCACCGTGATATACAAATTGTCCGCGTCATTATCAATCACGATGCAAATGCCCTTGGCGCGCGCAATCCCCGCGGATTGCAGCACGGTGTGGCGCTTGGCATCACCTAAAATTACCAGCACACCTTCTTCCAACAGCTGCCGGTACAAACCCTCATTCGTTTCGATCAGCACGTAGGGAATTCGCGCGCGATTGAGCTGCTCGATCACCGTGCGGCCCACTTGTCCGTAGCCGCAGATGATGAAGTGATCGCGGATGCGCTCGAGGTTCATTTCGTTCAGCATGGATCTCCAGACCTCCCGGCCCTGGTGGCCCACAAATGTAAGGATGATGCGTTCGGCAAACCAGATCTCAAACCCAAAGATCCCGAAGGAAACAAACAGCGAAAAGTATTTCGTCGCTTTGCGGACGTGCAGATAGTCGATGGCGTGGGCGTGGGCCACCCAGAAGAGCGCGTCGGTAAAGCGCAAATGCTCCAGGCGCATGTAGGTGAGCACGCACAGCAGCACAAAACTGAGGAACAGCAGCACCGGAACAAACAGGCGGCGGAGAATCACAAGGAGAGCGCGGTCAATCACCCAGAATCGCAGCTTGCGCGGCGCGCGGAACGGAGCGGCGGGGAAGAGCTGATTCACGCCCGGTTTCTCCAGGAAGCCACCATAAGTACACCTAATGAAAAGGAATTTTATCATAAGAATGGCGAATACTGGCTTACGGTGGGGGGCGGCCCGGAATATGGGATATCCAGGTGGTTTCAGCCTCGCTTACCCGACCGTGGGCACTTGCCTTTTCCGCTTCGATGTATTCTATTTGTCTCGCGTCCGGGGGATTGGTTCACCTCCGGGCCGCCAGGGGCTTGCAAAACCAGCATGTCTTCACACGACAGCGGCGCAAATCAACCGGAATTGCACCGGGCGGGCTTTCTTGGCCGCATTCTGTTCAACAGCGATCACAAAGCCATTGGACTGCGATATCTGTGGCTGGCCCTGTTTAGCGTGTTTCTTGGCATGGGCATGTCGTTGCTCATGCGCATTCATCTGGTCTGGCCTGGCGCGCATCTTCCGTTCTTTTCCGGGCTTGGCGGGACGCCGGATCGCTACGCAGCGCTTGCGACGCTGCATGGGTCGCTGATGGTTTTTTTGGTGTTGACGGCCGCGCCGCAAGCGGGCTTCGGCAACTACTTCCTGCCGCTGCAAATCGGCGCGCGCGAAATGGCGTTCCCCACGCTGAACGTGCTTTCCTTTTGGGCCACGGTGGCTTCGCTTTTCGGGATGACCGTCGCGTTTCTGATCGCGCCGAGATCTGGAATCACGCTCTGGATCGCAAGCGTGGCGATTTTCTGCGCCGCGTCGCTGCTCAATGCGCTCAATTTCAGTGTCACCACGATTGATCTGCGCACCAAGGGAATGACGTTGCCACGGCTGCCTCTTACCGTGTGGGCCTGGTTCATCAATGCCATCCTTGGCCTGCTGATTTTCAGCATCCTCCTGGCGGCGTGCGTCTGTTTGCTCTGCAATCGGCTTTTGGGCGCGCATGTATTTGCGCCGGTCTATTTTCTTACTGGCCAGGCTCTGAATGCTGCGGGGAGTGCGCCGGCAAATATTGCGGCAAACGCGCAGTCCGTGCTGTGGCAGCGGCTGTTCTGGTTTTTCGCGCAGGCCGAAGTGTACGTCGCGATGCTCCCGTGTTTCGGGCTGACGACGCATCTGCTTTCCACGTTTTCGCGCAAGCCGGTGTGGATGGAGCGCCTCGTGGTTCTGGCGCTGTGCGGCGTGGGCGTTTTTGGGTTTTGCGTTTGGGGCGAGCACATGTTTTCCAGCGGCATGAACCCCTTTTCGCCGCTGGTTTTCTCTTTATTGGCGTCCTCGCTGGGACTCCCTGCGGTCATTCTGCTGATCAGCTGGCTGGGGACGCTTTGGAATGCGCGCATCCAGCTCAATACCTCAATGTTGTTCGCGCTGGGGTTCGTTTCGCTGTTTTTGTCCGGGGGGCTCTCTGGGATTTTTCTGGCACGCCAGGATCTTGCAGCCGCAGCCGTCAGCGACGATTTCGTCACTGGCCATTTTCATCTAGTGATGGGCGTGGCGGCGACGTTTGCGATTCTGGGCGCGCTGTTTTTCTGGTTCCCGAAACTGTTTGGGCGACGTCTGAACGAACCGCTCGGCAAACTGCATTTCTGGCTGACGTTCGCCGGCGTCTACTGCGTCTTCATGCCCATGCACTGGCTCGGACTGATCGCGCATTCGCGAGCCTCCGCCGGTGACGCGCTCGCTTCCGTGGGTGCCGCAGGTTCGTCCATTCGCACCTTCATTACCTTTGCGATCCTCCTCACGGTTGGTGCACAAGTGCTGTTCCTTGTCAATTTTCTTTGGAGCCTCTTCCGTGGCGAAAAAGTGCATGCGTGCAACCCCTGGCGCGCTACCACGCTCGAATGGAGCGTCGCTTCGCCGCCACCCGCCGATGATTTTGGCGACCGCGACCCGGTGGTGTATCGTGGGGCGTACGAATTCAGCGTGCCCGATGTGGCCGAGGATTTCGTGCCGCAGCATCTAACGCCGGAGCAGGTATCCAAGGTTCGCTAAACGAGGAATAAGAAAGATCACCATGCCGGGCACAACCGCAACTCCGGAAATCGAACTCATCATTGAAGACATCGGCGGCGGTGGAGGCGGCGGAACTCCGCCTGCGGGTGGAGATGGTGGGGGTGACGGCGGCGGAGACAACGGCAAGCAGCGCCGTCCGTGGAGGCCGTCTGCGCGGCGCTATTACACGGGAATTGCGGTGGGCCTCGTCTCGATTCTGATGTTTTTCATGGCGCTGGCTAGCGCGTTTTTGGTGCGCCGAGGCACTAGCGGCGACTGGATCCCCGTGCATCTCCCGGCCGTGCTATGGATTAACACGCTGGTGCTGTTTGCGAGCAGCCTGACCCTGGAATTATCGCGGCGCAGTCTTTCGCACTCCGATCTCGGCGGCTTTCGAAATATGTGGGGGATAACCACCGGGCTGGGGATTCTTTTTCTGATTGGCCAACTAGTGGCGTGGCGGCAGTTGGTGGCACAAGGCGTTTTCATGGCCACGAATCCCGCGAGCAGTTTTTTCTACATTCTCACAGCGGCCCATGGCGTGCATTTGCTCGGCGGAATCGGCGCATTGGTGTATGTTTTCATTCGAAAGTTTGAGCCGGAGAGCATTACGCTTCCAACGGCTGCGGAAATCACTTCGTTCTACTGGCATTTCATGGATGGGCTGTGGGTTTTTCTGCTCGCGCTGCTTTACTTGGGAAAATAGGCGGGCGTTCGAAACGAATTAGCATTTCAGAAATTCTGCAATAGCGTCCACTACTCGCGCAATCTGTTCCTTGCGCAATTCCGGATACATCGGGAGCGAAAGGACTTCCTGTGCGGCACGCTCAGCGTGTGGGAAATCTCCCGGCTTGTGTCCGAGCGAGGCGTACAGCGGCTGAAGATGCAGCGGATAGGGGTAATAGACCGTGCTGCCGATTTTTCGCGCGCTCAAAAATTGTTGCAAGGCGTCGCGTCGCTCCACGCGGATCGTGTATTGGTGGAAGACATGTTCGAACCCGTCCGGACTGATGGGCGGCATGAGGCCGGGGATCTGGTTCAGAAGGCGCGTGTATTCGGCGGCGTTCGATTGGCGGGCGCGCTGCCAATCGGAAAGATGGCGAAGCTTCACGCGAAGGATGGCCGCTTGCATTTCGTCGAGGCGGCTGTTCCAGCCGGGCTCGGTGCTCAAATATTTTGCGGATTGGCCGTGATTGCGAATCGACCGAACACGCTCGGCGATTTGCGGCGAATCAGTCACGACCATGCCGGCATCGCCGTACGCGCCGAGATTTTTTGTTGGGTAGAAGCTGATGCAGGCCACGTCGCCGATGGAGCCAGTGGGCAGGCCTTTGTAAGACGCGCCAATGGCTTGGGCGTTGTCTTCGATCAAAGGGAGATTACGGGCCTTCGCGAAGGCCATAATCGGATCCATGTCCGCAGCGAGGCCGTAGAGATGTACGACCACAATCGCGCGAGTACGCGGGGTAACACGCCGATCGAGTTCCGAGGGATCGATGTTGTAAGTGTCCGGCCGGATGTCCGCGAAAACCGGCTTTGCGCCGAGCGCGCTTACCGCGCTCCCCGTGGCCACAAACGTGAACGGCGGCAGAAGCACTTCGTCGCCGGCCTGCACGCCGCAGGCGCGTAAAGACAGGATGAGGGCGTCCGTGCAGGAAGCCAGACCGACGCCGTGTGCAACGCCGCAGAGCTTGGCAATCTCTTCCTCCAGCGCGGCGCCTTCGCGGCCCAGAACAAATTGTTGTGAGGCCATCACGCGCTCGACCGCGGTTCGAATCTCCGCCCCGATGGAAGCGTATTGCGCGGCGAGATCGAGTTGCGGCACCGATTCGAACGATGGCCCTGCCATGGGAGTTGTGCTCATAGCTCCAAGTTTGCCGCCCTCAGTATACGTGAGCCTGATGCGATACGGGATTTCTGGCGCGCTGGATATAATGATGCGGCACGATTCGAACGATGGAATGAAACGTCGCAGTTCAAAGACTTCATGTTCGCAAAACGCACAAACTGGAATCTGGAGCCGAATCGGCTCAGCGAGGCGCTCGAAGCGCATCGCGCAGCGGGCAAGCCGCTCATCGATCTGACCGTCTCGAATCCCACCGAGTGCGGTTTAATGTATGACACCGAAGCGATTCTGGAAGCTCTGCGAAACCCGGAGTCACTCAAGTATGAGCCGAATGCGAAAGGGCTCGAGTCGGCGCGGCAGGCGGTAGCCGAATATTACGCGGAGCGCGGCGCGAAAGTCAGCGTAGAAGACATTCTTCTTACGACCAGCACCAGCGAAGCCTATTCGTACGTATTTCGAACGCTTTGCGATCCTGGCGACGAAATTCTGATTCCTTCCCCAAGTTATCCCTTGTTCGATTTTCTCGCCGACATTCAAGACGTCAAGCTTGTGCGCTATCCGCTTCTTTACGATCACGGCTGGCTGATTGATTTTCATGCATTGGAGCAAGCCATCACGCCGCGGACGCGCGGAGTCATCGTCGTTCATCCCAATAACCCGACAGGGCATTTCGTCAAGCCGGCGGAAATGGCCAGACTGAATGCAGTTTGTTCGGCACGGGAGTTGGCGATTATCGCCGATGAAGTCTTTCTTGATTTTGCCCATGCCGCAGAAACGCACCCCACCAGCTTTGCGGCTAATCCGGCCGCACTGACGTTCACCTTGAGCGGACTCTCGAAAATTTCGGGTCTGCCGCAGATGAAGGCAGCATGGCTGGCAGCCAGCGGCACGCAAGAAAGCAAGAGGGAAGCGCTCGCGCGCCTGGAAGTCATTGCCGACACCTATCTTTCCGTGAATGCGCCAGTTCAGTTGGCGCTGCCCGCGTTCCTAGAGCAACGACATAGTTTCCAGAAACAGTCTGCTCTCGCGCGTGCGGCGGAATCTGGCCGAGCTCGACCGTTTGTTGGCCAGGCAACGCGTCTACGAGCGGCTCCACGTGGAAGGCGGCTGGTACGCTGTGCTGCGCGTCCCTGCCACGCGCCCGGACGAAGGGCTTGCCTTGGACCTGCTGGCGACGAGAGGGGTTTTCGTGCACCCAGGTCACTTCTATGACTTTCAGGCCGACGGCTTCTTGGTCGTCAGCCTCATTTGCCCAGAGCCGGAGTTCGCTCGAGGGATGGCAGGCCTACTCGATTCTTTCAATTGAGGGTCTGCGGCGGTGGAGTCCAGCCACCCAACCTGAGGCTTAGAGGAATCCCTTAGACTTCACAATCTGGTAGAAGAACCGTTCCGTGCCTACAGATTATGGAATAAAGAGTTTCTAAATCGTCCGTTTTGGTTCCAGTACCACCCCATCAAACAAAGAAGTTATCGGAACTTCATCTAAAAATGACCTAAAGCATAGATTGGAAAGCACCTTGCATTACTTCTGGCCGGACCTGTGGTGGTCCAAACGCTTTTCTATCCTCAAAATTGACGTTGACGGGGGCAAAAGATATGAAACGTGTCCTGCCTGGAGGGGCTGTACTGCCTCTCTGTTTGTCAGTGATCGCGATTGTGGTTTTTCTGTTTAGCCCGCTCGGTGTTCAACCGGCGATGGCGGATAACTTGTACGCAAAGATTCAGGGAACGGTAACGGACCCGACTGGAGCAGTGTTGTCTGGCGTGAAATTGACCGCCACCAACGTCGGGACCAATCTTGCCTATACGGCGCAGACCAGCGGAGACGGTAACTACGTCTTCCTGAACCTGCCGATCGGAACGTACCGCGTTACCGCCACGAACTCCGGATTCCGGACGTTCACGGCCACGGGCATTACGCTGGTTCTCGACCAGATCTTCGCCCTGAACATTAAGATGGAGTTGGGCCAAGTCTCCGAGCAGGTTCTCGTCGAAGCTAACAACGTGCAGGTGGAGACGACGAGCACGCAACTCGGCACGGTCATCAACGGCGACACCATTGTGGATATGCCGCTGAACGGCCGTAACTGGACTCAGTTGCAACTGCTGCAGCCCGGCGTTATGGCTTCGTCCGACCGCTTCGGAACGTATTCAACCAACGGCAGCCAGACCCAGCAGAACAGCTTCCTGATTAACGGCCAGGATTCGAACGATTTGCCGCTGAACACGCCTCTGATTATCCCGAGCCCGGACGCTATCGCCGAATTCAGCATGGTCACGGACACCATCAACCCGGAATACGGCCGCAACTCCGGCGCCATCATGAACGCCGCTATCAAATCCGGCACGAACAGCTTTCATGGCAGCGGGTTTGAGTTTTATCGCGACACTTTTCTGAATACGTCCGATTTCTTCACCCGCGCCCCTGCGATCTTCCATCAGAACCAATTCGGCGGGACAATCGGCGGGCCCATCTGGAAAAACCATTCGTTCTTCTTCTTCTCTTACCAAGGACGGCGGTTCCGCCAGCCTCAGGCTTCTAGTACCCAGACGGTATACTCAGCCGCTGAGCGTGGGGGTAATTTCAACGAAGACTTGCTAACCATTGCCAATGCCGGAGCTGGCACCACGCCATTTGCGCTCACGGGGGATGATGGCGCTAGTCATCCCGTGGGAACGCCATGGTTTTCAGACAATGGATCAAACACTGGTGCTATCTTCAACTGCGGAACACCGACTTTTGCTCCACCCCCGAACAACACCAGAATCGTCGCGTGCTCCAACGCTGCCTTCGGCAATATCGGGTCTGCAAACTTCGATCCGATCGCGCAAAAATTGTTAACCACCTTTATTCCCATGCCCAATGCACCGCAGAACGGGTACAACTTCACCGCCATAACCTCCGGCAGTGACGATCAGTACCTCTGGCAAGTGGATCATACGTTCAGCTCGAAGGATTCCATCCGGTTTTACGGATTCCTCCAGAGCAGTCCTTCCGTGGATACACTACCGTTCACCGGTGCCACGCTTCCAGGTGAGCCGGAGTTGGCCGCTCGGCATTACAAGCAATTCACAGCGGGGTGGAACCACGTTTTCAACCCGAACGTCTTGAACGAATTGCGCTTCGGTTATACGCGGTTCAACTTCGTGGCCGTTCAACCTGTGACGCCAATCCTGCCCTCCAGCTACGGGTTTAACATCACCCCGCAGAACCCGGCCGCCGCTGGGCTTCCGGTGGAGGTGGTTAACGGCTTTTTCACACTGGGATTCAGTCAGAACGGTCCTCAGCCCCGCAAGGACCAAGTTTACCAGCTGGATGACAACTTCAGCTATGTGATGGGCAAGCACAGCCTCAAATTCGGCTACAACGGACGTAAATTCGGGGTATCTAACCCGTTTTCGTTCCTGAACTCCGGTAGCTATAGCTATGCCAACAGCGGCCCCTACACCTCGGGGTTGCCCTCGCTGGATTTCCTACTGGGAATTCCAGACAGCTATGCTCAAAGCAGCGGCGGCTTCATTGATGCCTCGGCGTACGGACACTATTTGTACGCACAGGATTCCTGGAAGGTCAAGTCCGACCTCACGGTCAACTATGGAGTTGGGTGGCAGATCAATACCCCGACTACGGACCACTTTAACAACAACCGGGCAATTAACTGTTTCCGGCCCGGCCAGCAGTCTTTCATTTATCCCACCGCTCCCACAGGCTTGACTTTCCCTGGGGATGGCGGATGCAACCCCTCCGGTTATTCCACAGGCTTTACTCATTTCGGTCCTCGCCTTGGAATGGCGTGGGCGCCCCACGCTAGCGGTCCCCTTGGCCGCCTTACTGGTGATCAGGGCAAATTCTCGATCCGCGCGGGGGTTGGCGTCTACTTCAACCAGGTAGAAGAAGAGCTCACGCTCCAGAACTTGACTGCGCCTCCTTTCTCGCTCACCGATTTCGGCATCGGAGACGTTGGCGGGTTTCCGAGCTTCGCATCACCGTATACTGATATCGCCACCGGCGCTTCAATTCTGAACAAGTACCCATTCATACCGCCTCCTGCGGGTAGCACAACCTTTGACTTCTCCTTCTTCTATCCGATGTCATTGAACGTGCTTGACCCGAAATTCGCGGTCCCTTATTCCATTAACGATAACCTGACAATTCAGCGCGAACTTCCCGGCCAGATGATTCTGTCGGTGGGTTACGTCGGATCGTTCGGTCGTCATCTGGAAAGGGCCTTCGAATTGAACCCTGGGATCAATCCGGCGGGCTGTGCGGCAAGTACGACCTGCATCAACGATCGCTCGATTCAGGGATTGCTTTTCCCTGCGAATTTCAAGTATAACCCGCAGATATTTGCCTCCGTGGGTCAGCAGGCGACTGACGGGAACTCCAAATACAACTCTCTGCAGGCCAGCTTGAACAAGCGGATATCGCATGGGTTGGACTTTCTGATTTCCTACACCTACTCCCACGCACAGGATAATGGGTCCAGCTTCGAGAGCTCTTCCTTCGGCACGCGTGGAACAAACCCCTTTATCCCGGGCTTGAACTGGGGTGATTCGCAGTTCGATGCGCGCCAGCGGCTTGTGGCCAGTTACGACTACACCGTTCCGGTTCCCCATTCCCTTACTACCAATGGAGTCCTAAGCAGAGTCTTCCAAGGGTGGAGGGTTGCGGGTAATACCACCCTCCAGACGGGTTTCCCGATTAACGTCTCCACATCCAGTTTGACATCGCTTACGTGCTTCGCCTTCACTTTCTACGGGTGCCCGGACAATCCTGACCAGGTGGCTCCTGTCGTGAAGGAGAATCCTCGCACGACCCAAACACTCACCAATTTTGCTGGCACACCACATAAAGGAGATTATTACTTTGCGCCTGCTTCCTTCTGCCAGCCAACAAGTGTTACCCCTGCCCTCAATAAATGCCCGTTGTTCTACGGTCAGTTTGGCAACACTGGCCGAGATTCCTTCCACGGGCCGGGTCTGAACTTCACCAACCTGGCGCTCATGAAGGACATCCAGGTAAGAGAGCAAATGCGCTTCGAGTTGCGGCTCGAGTCGTACAATACGTTCAACCATGTTAACTTCAACCTGCCGACCTCGAACGTGGCATCCAGTACGTTCGGGCGCACCACCGGCGACTCACTTGGACCCCGCCAAGTGCAGCTAGGCGTGAAGTTCTACTTCTAACCTTTAACCAAGCCGTATTCGGAAAAGGGCGTCCCGGTAAAACCGGGACGCCCTTTTCGTTTTCAAAGCCGATCAATCTGCGGCGGAGATTCGCGTTCCGGTGGTTCTTGTCTTACCGCAGGCGGCCGGGAGGGTCGGCGGGGGAAGGCATTCCGGCGGACTTGCTGCTGCCTGGGGAGTTGGCGGTGACATTTACGGGTGCTGGGTTGGGCAGACCAGCGCCGGCGTTCAGTTCCACGTGGTCTTTCCCGCAAGCCGGGCAGTAGCCTTTGCCGGTGTCTTCATCGCGCAGGCTGGCCAGCTCGTAGCAGCCGCAGATGCAGTCGCAATAGCCGGTTTCAGAGGCGGTTTTAATCGGGATGAGTGCCATAGCAGGGGAATAGTACGTTTTCTGCTGCGCGTCTGCAAGGGAGAGTCGCGAGTGGTGAACCGGATATGCTTCCGTCATGGGAGTTCCTCTAACCAAGAAAAAACGAGGACTGAACGCAGAGACACAGAGGTCGCAGAGAAGGACCGTCTGAAGACCGGCCACTGCGAGGGCCGCCCGCCTCGGAAGGCGTGCCCTACGGGGATTTAGAAGCGACTGCAAAATGTCTGAGAAATGCGGATCAGAGGTTCTTCAAGTGCGCCAAGCGGAACGGCGAGCCCAGGTTCTCGCGCAGCTCGATCCAGTGTTGTTCCGGGATGGACATAAACACTTCCACCACGCGCGGATCAAACTGGCTGCCCGAACAGCGCCGAATCTCTTCGCGGGCGTGGGACATCGGCAGCGCCCGGCGGTACGGCCGGTCGCTGATCATGGCATCCAGCGAATCGGCAATGGTGAATATGCGCGCGCCGAGAGGAATCTGGTCACCCTTCAGCCCGCGAGGGTAACCGGAGCCGTCAAAGAACTCCTGGTGAGCCAGCACGATCTCGGCCGCATCGCGGAGAAACGGGATGCGGATCAGCATGTTGTAGCCGATCTCGCAGTGTTCACGCATCTTATTCTTCTCCGCGTCATCCAGCGGCCCTGGCTTGCGGAGAATGCTATCCGGAATAGCCATCTTGCCGATGTCGTGAAGAAAGGCCGCGCGCGCCAGAATCGGCAAATACAGCGCCGGGACCGGCATGGCCCGCGCAATCGAAATGCAGAACGCCGTAACCCGCTGGCAATGTCCTTCGGTTTCCGCATCCTTTAGGTCCAGCGCGCTTCCCAGAGCCTCCAGCGTATCGTCGTAAGACTGCTCGAGCTCCGTATTCTTCGAGATCAGCTGCGCGGTGCGCTCTTCCACCTTCTGTTCCAAGTCCCGCTGGTAATTGCGGTTTTCGATCACCAGCCGGCGATGCTGCAGCGCGCGGCCCACGCCAAGGAAAAGCTGGTCTTTTTCAAAGGGCTTCAGGATGTAGTCATAAGCCCCGCGCCGAATGGCCTCCAGCGCCGTAGAGATATCGTGAATGGCCGTGACCATGATCACCGGCACTTCCGGATCATACTGCCTCATCCATTCGAGCAGCTTGATGCCGTCCATCTCCGGCATGATCATGTCACTCAAGACCAGATCGGGAGTGAGCTTCTTAATTTGCTCTTGGGCGAAGCGGCCGTTCTGCACCGCCGTGCAGCGGTACCCTTTCGATTCCAGCATCGTGGAAACCACTTCACGAATAGCTTCTTCGTCATCCACGACCAGTATGTTTTCGATCTCCACGTCGGTCCGCCCCCACTAGGCATTATATGTGACGGCACAGAGGAATGCAGGTAGCCTTGCCCACTTAGAAAATAGCGTGTTAGCGTCACAAGGAGGGTAATCCAGCAGGACTTCTCGCCGTCCAAAGCAAGTCTTGCGGCAGCAAACGCGCCGCAGTGGCGGCATATCCGGCCGGGAGGCGGCGCAACGTGTTGGGAAATCAGGGCCTACTCGGCATCGCTTTCTTTGAGGCGACCGCCTTTATTATTCTGCTGGTCCTGTTCCTGGTATTCCGCCGCGATCAACCGGCAGCGTATTTCCGGTTCTGGATCGGCGGCTGGTCCTGCTTCACGCTCTTTTCGTTGTGCGAGGTTGCTTTTCTGATCCGCCCTTTCCCGGGAATGCATCTGGCTCTGCTGGTCGGGCAAGCCGCTGCGCTCTTGCTGTTCCTTCTGTCGGTGATGCAGTGTTCCGCCGGTTCAGACCGCCGCATCTGGTCGGTCCTTCCTCTGATTGGGTTGGTTCTAACGGGGATCTCCTATATCGAACGAAATGGCCCGCAAGAGTTTGCTTCCATCCACTGGGAAACCTCCACTCTTGAAAGCGCCATTTGCTTCCTCGCGGGTTGGATGATGTTGCGGCCCGCCATGGCGAGGCGCGGACATGGCGCCCAGCTTCTTGGCGGAATCTTCCTTCTGAGCGGCCTCCATGGATTGGACCGTCCGCACTGGCCGGAACACCCCTTGTTTCTGCTGCGCGTGGCATTCGACCATTTTCTGGGAGTGGCGCTGGGCATCGCCATGGTGGTTGTTGTTTTGGAAGGCGCGCGGAGCCGCACCGAGGAATTGAACGACAAGATGCGCCGACTGACGCTGCTGACGGCCGCCAGCACACAAACGCTCTCCGTCCAGGAAGTGATGGATCAGGTTCTTTCCCAGCTGGTCGAAAGCTTGGGCGCCACGCACGGAATCGTCCGTCTACTGGAGGGCGAAGGTAAGACTGCTCAGCTAGTGGCTCGTGCCACCGTAGGCTTTGACAAGACTTTCCTAACGCGTTACGGGAAGCTTTCCGCCACGGAGCCTTGGGCACAGCAAATCTTGAAGGGCCACTGCCAAGTCCTGCAATCCGAGGAGGAAGAAGATCAGGCAGCGCGCCAAAGAATTGCCGAGGCCGGTTTGAAAGCCTTGGTCACACTGCCGCTTCCAGGTAAGACCGGTCCACTAGGCGTCCTTGCGGTTGGTTCCACGCAAAACGTCAGGTTCCAAACCGATGAGCTGTCCTACCTTGTGAATATTGCCAATCTGCTGGGCTTGACGCTGCAGAATGTGCGGTTGTTCGAGCAGGTCAACACGGTTCAGCAGCAATGGGAATACACGTTTGATTCCATTGGCGACCCGATTTTGGTGCATGACCGCCAGGGCCGCATCCTGCGAAGCAATCAGAGACTGACCGACCTGCTGGGCCGCGAAGGCAATGTGCTGGTTGGCCGTAGCGTCACGGAGCTTCTTTCCGCCAAAAACGCCGCTTACAAGATCTGCCCGTACTGCGAAGGTGTGGCTGGGGAGGGAGACGAGCCCGACCCTTGGCTGTCTGGCTATTTCCTGTCCTCGAATTCCACGTTTACGGATCCATCGGAACGTCAGCTCGGGACGGTGCACGTCCTCAAAGACATCACCGATCGCAAGCGCGCCGAAGAAAAATACCGGACGCTTGTCTCCAGCGTGCAAGAAGGCGTTTTCATTTCGACGCCGCAGGGCCACTTCCTCGATTTCAACGACGCGCTCATGCGCATGACCGGATACGAATCCCGCGAAGAATTGATGGGCATTGATATTCCCACCGCGTTTTACGTCAACAATTCCGATCGCGAGAGACTGAAGAGGCTGCTGGAACAACACGGCTCGGTTGCCGATTTTGAATTCGACATGCGCCGCAAAGACGGTGAGATTCGCACTATGCTCGAGTCTTCCATCGCCGTACGCGATGCCACTGGCAGCGTCACCGCGTACCAAGGGTTCTTGCTGGACATCACCGAACGAAAGCAAGCGGAACACGAAATTCGCCGCCGCAACCGCGAACTGCTGGTGTTGAACTCGATCGCCCAGACGCTAACCGAGTCAATGGACTTGAGCGATTCGCTGCACAGGACGTTGCGGCAGATGGCCGAGCTCTTCAGCCTGGATGCCACCTCTCTTTATCTCTTCGAGCAGGAAGGCACGCAGTTGCGACGCATCGCTGCAGTAGGACACCGCTCGGAGTACTCCAGGCACTTTCCAACGGTAGCCGTTAAACCAGAGCTGATGCAGCACATCAGAGCCGTCCACGCGACTTTTCTTTCCGCCCAGGGTCTGCCACTGCCGCCGATTTTCAGGGATGCACAGCAGAAGGAAGAGATCCTCGCGGCATATATCGTCGTTCTGTGGTCCAAGGATCGCGTCATCGGCGGTCTCGTCGTTGGCAGCCGTACGCCGCGCGAGTTTTCGTCTGCGGACGTAAACTTGCTCATTGCCGTAGGCAGCCAAATTTCCAGCGCCATCGAGCGCACCACGCTCTACGAGGAAACCCGCCAGGCGTACGACAATTTGCGCCGCACGCAGGAACAGCTCGTCCACAGCGAAAAGCTTGCAGCGGTGGGGCAATTGATTTCCGGTGTCGCGCACGAACTGAATAACCCGCTGACCGCCATCCTCGGCTATAGCCAGTTGCTCACCTCCAGCGGACAAATGGGCCCGCAGGGAATCGAATATTCCGACAAACTCTACAAGCAAGCCCAGCGCACGCACCGCATCGTGCAGAATCTCCTAAGTTTTGCGCGCCAGCACAAGCCCGAGCGTGTTCCCGTGCGAATCAATCAGGTTGTCGAAGACACCTTGGCGCTGCGTGACTACGACCTGCGCATGAGCAACATCCGCGTCAATCTCGAGCTCGCTGCCGACCTACCGGTAACCGCCGCAGACCCCTACCAATTGCAGCAAGTCTTCTTGAATTTGGTGAATAACGCCGTGGACGCCATCCTCGAACGCTCCACCGATGGCGACCTGTGGGTGCGCACTGGAACGAACGGCGACAAGCTGTTCATCGAGTTCACTGACAGCGGTCCAGGCGTTCAAGACGCTTCCCGCGTCTTCGATCCCTTCTACACTACGAAACCCGTCGGCAAAGGAACGGGCTTGGGCTTGAGCATCTGCTACGGCATTATCACTGAACACGGTGGAACGATCCGCGTCCGGAATATCCCAACGCGCGGGGCGTCCTTCACGATTGAGTTGCCCTTCCAGCCTGCGACCGGCTCGCAATCTTCAGAGCCAGGGCAATCAAGAATCCCTGGAAAAGACGGACGCATTCTGCTTGTAGATCACGATGATTCCGTATTGGAAGCTGTCGGCACGTTCCTGCGTGGCCGCGATCATCGCGTGCAGACCGCGAAAGACGCCACGGAGGCCCGTGCCCTGCTCGAAAAAGAGGAATTCGACATCGTTGTGGCGGACCTGCAGGTCTGCGATGCCGCGAACGGCGACAACCTCAGCGAATGGTTAGAACAACAGAAGCCCGCGCTGGCCCGCAGAGTCATCTGGATGTCCGCAGCCGTGCGCCCTGGGAGCGAAGCAGAAAAAATTTCCAGGAGAGGCTATCAAATTCTGCAGAAGCCCTTCAAAGCCAGCGATCTGCTCGCCGCCGTCGACGAGCTATTACAAAGCAGCGTCAATGTCGCTCCCGTCGAGCGATGACGCAAGCTTGGCGGCAAGAGCGGCGCGCTCCCCCATTTCCTTCACCGCAGTCTCCATTCGAACGCTCAAACCACTAAGAAGTTCACTCAAGCCCTCTAACTGTGGGATGGGTGCGAGACCCGCCCCCAGCAACATTCGAATCACGGAATAGCGCCAAGTAAATTCCATCGTCAGGCGAAACCTCTCGAATTCCTGCATCGCGGCCAGTGCGGGGATAACTTGGCAATGATAGTTGCCATCCGCAGCAGGCATTGGAAATCCTCTCGCAGCGCTGACAAATAAGCCAACCCGATTCGCCGGCGTTCTTGCCGCACTCGCCGAACGAGGGCCTTCGGTCCTCTCTGTGACAGGAACTGGTAATCCGATTCCCGTAAAGCGTGTTGGATCTGTGGCAGAAAACTCACGTGCCGTTTTCCGATGTCTTGGAGGCCGTTTGGGATGAGTTCTGGCTGCCGCAGCTTGGCCGGACTGCGCAGGGCCCAGGCGAGCAAGAGGAGCAAGATTGCGACAAGGCCAATGAAAATAAACATTGTGGGGCTCATTGGCGAGTTGCCTCCGCTTTCCATATCTGGCGGAGCTGTTCGTTAAGAGAGCGCAACCGGAGGTTGATCTGCGGTGCAAGCGATTCGTAGATTCCCGCGCCGAGCAGAGATTCCTTCCGGCGAGTTACGCTCTGCCGATGGCGAAGCGCCCAGGTCCACAGGAGCAAGCTCGCAAGAAACGCAAGCATCCCGAGAGAGTTCCACAAATCCGCATAATCGTAAAGATATTGAATCAGAAGCGTATGGTTGACCGCGGAGACGCACGAGTACAGACAAAAACCCACCGCAAGAGAACGATCTGCGGGAGCCGCCAGCACCCCGTAATAGCGCACAAAAAGCAAGAGTATGACGACCACAGTGGCAATGGAGAGTTCGAGGCTGCGGTCAAGCGCCGGCACCGCGTATTTCCACCCGTGCCGAGCTGCCAGGCCGGAATAGAGCAGAACAATGACTGCGGACGCGCAGAGGACGCGCCAAGCGAGTCCCCACACTCCGCGATAGCGGGCCAACGTATGGCGGCACACTTCCGCAACGGCCAATGCGCGCGCGAGTCTGACCACGGCTTGAGAGTCGAACCTAGGGCCCACATGGCCCTTGGAGAAAAGCCCCATCGATGAATGGCAATGTAAAAGACCCAAGCTTGAGCCAGATTCACAAGAAGGTAGCCCGTGAAAGCCGGATATGCACGGTAATTTTCACGGGCTATCAACAAGGTCAAGAGAACGATGCCAACGGCAATGTTCACCGGCCACAGGATCTGCTGGAGATGCGCCATCTGCTGCATGACCGGCGCATCTTAGCATATTTATACTTGGCCTGTAAGTACTCTCGATGGGCGGTTTTTTTGGTCACAAAGTACTGGACCGTCGAGAGCTGTCTTTCCGTTCCGATGATTAGGAAACCCTTTTCCGCTTCGGAAAGCGTTTCCTCGTCGCGTGGAACGAGCCCTGAGCTAACTGCCAACTGCCGCAAACGACGCCGGCAGTTGCTGCGGCGGTGGAAGAGGCGGATAGGGGTTGCCATCGGCGACCAAGGTCGTGGGTAGTTGCTGCGGCGGTGGTGGAAGAGGCGGATAGGGATTACCATCCGCACGGAACGTGGGGCTATTGAGACTCGGGTTATCCGCAGAGTGGTTGACGAAACTAGTAACTGGAAGTACGATGAGCACGGCAGCCAGTAAAAGCGCCATCAGAGTCGCAACTTTTTTCATGGGTGATGCCTCCTGGCAGGCAGGATGCGGAGGCACAGCCGGGACCGGCGGCTAGGTTTGAAAACGTTCTGTCCGCGGAACACACAACCACATGGCAGCCCTGACACAACTCCAGCAAAACCGTAGAATCGTCCAGGACTTCACGCTGACGACGTTGGCGGGCATACCGGGGCTATTCGCCCGGCTGATCTACATGGGTTCTTTGCGGGATCTTTCCAGCGGCAGGTATGAACACGCGGGGCTGGCCGCCCTGTATCCGGACGAGGCTCTCCAGCAGGCCTTGCAGCTATGTCACGAGCAAATTTTCGAGCGAATTCTGGAAACGCCGCTTTCGAGCCAGCACGAGGACTTACGCGCTTGCTTGGCGGAGATGCAGGGCGGGCTGTCCGCCGCAGCTACTCACTGGCGCCGCTTGGAATCCTACCGCGTCCTGGTTCCAGAGGAGTCCCCGAACTACCTCAAGGAACTTTTCTACTCGAATCTTCGCGCGCTGCTGGAGGTACTCCAGGAGGAAAACACCCGGGCTCATTCAAGCGCGTAACCACCCCGGCCACTCGTCCCACGATTTCCGCTTCTTCCGGTATCCGCCAAGCCTCCGGCAAACAACGAGATAGAGGGTGGGGCTGCATCATTAAATGAGCGCCGTTCTGATAAAACCACCCGCAGCGGTAGCCGTCCCGCACTTCGACAAAATACATAGGCCGATCGTGCTCGCACGTCCATTCGCCGTCATCTATCTTGCGTACCGAAGCATCCACCAGCACGATGCTGCCGGGACGCAGTAGCGGCACCATGCGCCGGTCCGACATCCCGATATATCCATAGACGTGGCGGCTATGGCCATTCGTAAGCACACCCTCAAAATGCCCCCACTGCTCCACCATCCGCGAAAGGAACTCCGTACGCCGCGGATCAAACGCCGGGTCAAATCGCATGGGAATCCGCAGCGAAGTAGGCGGCGCCATCAGGTGCGTTTGTGGGACCGGAATTGCCGTACCGTCATGAAAGCATTCTTCGACAGGGGTGTCGTACCAGCGAAGAATATCGAGCGGGTTCAGGCGATAGATAGCGGCGAGGGTGTACAGCTTATGTAAGCTTGGTACAACTCCTCTGTTTTCAATCTCCGCTAGCCGGCTGATGTGCAGGATGAATTCCGGGCGGCCACGACGTGCCGCCAATTCAAAACTTGCACTTTCCACCTCTCGATACGTCATTCCCAGTCGTTCGCGGGCCTGCCGCAGACGAAGTCCTGGAAGCATATGTTCCCCGGGAGTGAGCTGAGTCCCCATTAGGCAGGGTACAACAGAATTACCTTTTTGTTAAACAATCGGAACACGTTTTCAGCGAGTCTTTGTGGGGACAAACCGATTCTCGCGCAATGCCCCTTGTCCCCGCGATTCCGACTTTTTGGCATCTCTGCTATCCTGCGAAGGATATGGCACTCCTTACAAAATATATGCCGGGCAGGTTGCTGGCCATCCTTCTCGTCCTGACCTGGCTCTTCGCGGGTTCTGCCGCGAGCGCGCAGGAAGCTTCCGTCGCCAAGCCTCCCGCGGATTCCAAGGCCGCCACCGATGCCGATTTCATCGCCGCCGCGGACGAAGTCCTCAGCCAGATGAGCCAGATTACGGGCCTGAAGCTGCTCACCCCGCTCAAGAAGTCCTTGCGCTCGCGCGAAGAAATTCGCGATTACGTCATCAAGCAGATGAACGAGGAGAAGAACCCTGCCGAGCGCTACGCCGGCGCGCGAAGCGCCGAAGCATTCGGCCTTATTCCAAAAGGATTCGACCTCGATGCGTTCATGATCGATGTGCTGACGGAGCAGGTCGAGGGGCTTTACGATCCGAAGACACACGAATTTTACATCGCCGACTGGAGCCCGCTTTCGGACCAGCGCATGGTGATGGCCCATGAATTGACCCACGCGCTGGAGGACCAGCATTTTCAGATTGAGGCTTGGGAACGTGCCGCTCGCCCCAACGATGACGCCGAACTGGCGCGCGACGCTGTGCTGGAAGGCAACGCCATGGCCGCCATGGTGGACTACCTCATGCTGGGAACGGGGCGATCGCTTAAGGACTTGCCGGATTTTGATCCCAGCATGCTCGTGGGTGATCTGAGCAGTACCCCGACGCTGAAAAAGGCTCCGCCATTTATTAAGGACGCTTTAATTTTTCCCTACATGAGCGGACTCACCTTTTCGGCCGCGGTCATGAAGCAGAGCGGCTGGGCGGCGATCCCCGCCTTGTTCGAGAAACCGCCCGTGTCCAGCCAGCAGATTCTTCATCCGGAGCTGTACAAATCTGGGAAGATTCCGACCAATGTCAGCTTGCCCCCGCTCGAGAAATCGCTCGGCAGCGACTGGACCAAGCTGGAAGAAAATGTGATGGGTGAATTCGGCTGGAAGGAAGTTTTGAAGCAATTTCTGGACAACGACCGCGCGAAGAGTCTTGCGGCCGCCTGGGATGGCGACTGGTATGTCGTCTACGAACAGAAAAAAAGCAAGCGGCTGGTGCTGGTGACGCGCGTTCACTTGGATAAGTTGGAATCGGCGGAACGTTTCTTTGGGCAATATTCGGAAGCGCTGGAAAAGAAATATTCGGAGCGGACGAATTTGTTCCGCCGCCCAAACTTTTTTTCCTTTGACACCCCCGATGGCGGCGTCTTCCTGGACTGCGCTGGAGAGGAATGCGTAACACTGGAAGGAACGACGCGTGCTGTTTTCGATGGACTGAATAAAGGCTTGGGATGGCTTCCTGCGCCTCGGCCCGAGGAACGCCCCGGTGCCGTTCATGAAAAGACTGCGATGATTTTTCTTCCGCCAGCAGACCCTCACGTCGGAATTTCGGCGAGGTAGGAATTGACGCGGATTCGTTCAAGCTCCTTGCGAGCGTGACAACAAGAGAGGTTTCGCTGCGTCATCCCCGGACTTTGCGCGTTTCTGAAGTCGCGTCAGTCGTTGCAAGAGTTTTTGTTCCAGTCGCGCACTGCGCGCGGCAAAGCAAGGATCGCTTGAAGAATTGCGCTGACGCTTGAGTTTTGCAAGGCCCAGCTGCGCGAATTCCGTTGCGCGGTTCAAGTCTTTGGCATGCCGCTCGTAATGAATCGCCAGTTGCTCGCAGGCGCGAACGCCATCCTGCGGATCCCCGACGACCTCGAGCCAGATTTCCGCCGCGCGGAGATGCTCACCCCTGCGCTTTGCCATCCAGGCAAGCTCGCAGCGCGCTCTGGGTTGAAACGCAGCCGGGAGCCCGATCTCCAGCGCCTGCGCGCATGCCGAATGCGCGCGGTTGGCATCGCCGCGGCGCTGTAGGAATCTCGACAGGCCGAACAGATCGAGGCCTTCAACCTCATTGGCCGCACCGTCCGATTCCGAAAGCATCGCATTTATCTTGCCGAAGAGCGCGGCAAGTCCGCGCAAATCCATCTGATTGTGCCGCACCACTCCTGCAAGCGGCGAGGTGGGCCCGCCTCGCAGATAGTCAAAATAAAACTGCGGAATCATCGCCGAGGCAACGTCGTCTTCGCGATGCCAGCCAAGCCGCGGCGCATCGAGGACATGCCGCTCAAGCTCCACGAGCCGCACAGACCCGAGTCGCAACTTCCACAACGCGCGTGCGGGATGCAGCAAATCCAGGTGCGCGGCCAGCTTCGGCACGGAAATGGATCGAGTCATCGTGAAGCGGCTCTCTAGCAACGGCCAGTCGAACGATTTCCCATTGAACGTGACCAGCACCGGACGTTCCGCAATCCGCGCCGCCAATTCATGCAGAAGGGAATGTTCTTCCGCGAAGTCGCGCATGAAAAATTGCTCGACTTGCAATCCACCGGCGTCCCACCACGCTAGCCCCACTAGAAACGCGTAAGTGCCGGTGCCCCCGGCGAGGCCGGTAGTTTCCGTGTCGAGAAAGAGCCACTTTTCAGGATCTTCGAGCGCCGCCCGAGTCCTGCGACTGAACGCTTCATCGCGCGTGCGCGAAAGCAAATCCAGGGACACGGGAGAAGGCTCAGCAAATTCCGGAGTTGAATACCAGTTTCGAATAGCCAGGTGTTCCCCGAAACGGTTCTTGGCGACACCTGCCCCGAGAAGCTGTCCCAGCGCATCTTCTTCATCCGGAGCTCGCAGCGTTGCCACTCGCGCCGGCGCAGAACGCGCTGGCCGGAGCGCCGCAATCCGCGAAAATTTGTCAGCAATCGAAGCCATGCCTAGGCACACAGCCTGTCAAGAATGGCGAGCGCCGCCTCTTTTGCTCGTGGCGCGAGATCGCCCGCAGGCCCGACGCACGATGGACACCCTTGCTCGCACGTGCAAGCCGAAATAAGTTCCCGCGTTTTCTGCATAAGCAGTTCATGCGTCCGAAACAGTGGCTCAGAGAAGCCAATGCCGCCCGGATAAGCGTCATAGAGATATAAATTAGGCTCAAAAAATTCCCTGGCATTAGTGGAAATGGCGTCCCGCATGCGCGTGGGCGTGAAATCGTTGCCCGGTAGGACAGACATTCCTGTCTGTTCTTCCCCCGCCCCCGCATCCGGCGGCCGCTCCCCAATGGCAGTCCCAAGATCGCGGGAGTCGCACATCAGCAGCAGCGTAGCTACTGATTCCATCGCATGCAGTAGCCCAAACATCCCACTCTGCCGTTCGCTAACGCTAAAAGGCAGCGATTCCAGGAGCGGCCGATGCAGAGTAATCCAGTAGGAAGTAGTGTGCATTTCGTTCTCAGGCAGTTCGAGCTTCCCATCCCCGATATTCTCATTCGTAAAAAACTTGATCTTCTTGAACCCGACAACCTGAGACCGCACCAGAACATCGCCATGAGAAAAAGAGGAGGCCGTCTTTGTAGTAGGCGCAGCATGCTGTGCCACCTCCGAGGACGATGTTCCAACGCTCGCCGAGGTGTTGGCGATTTCGAGCACGCGAACCTGCGTGTACCGCACAGCGTCTGTGTAGTAGTCGACGTCCACTTTCTTGACATAGGCTTTGCGTTCTTTGAAATCGAGATGCTCGACGTGATATTGCTGCCCGCCGTGAATATAGATCGCTTTTTCATGCACGAAAACGAGTGCGCTTGGAAAATCAATTTCGCCGATGACCTTCGGTTCGCCCGTGAGATCAATGATGACGAAATTGTCGCTGGTGACCGACCGCAAGCTGATGGTATCGGCAGGATACGCTTCCTGCGTCCAGTGATAATTCTCTCCGGCAAGATGCAGGAAGCCAGCCTCGGCGAGGCGCACGCACAAATCAAGCAGGTCAACTTCGCCGAATTTTTCTGCCGGCGCAATAGGCAGTTCGAACGCGGCACATTTCAAATGATTGATCAGGATCTCCAGATTGTCCGGCTGAATAAAAGCATGCTCCGGCGTGTTCCCGAAAAAATAGTCGGGATGGCGCACGATAAATTGGTCGAGCGGCGAAGACGACGCGACAAGTACGGCACAAGAACTTCCGCTTCGCCGCCCCGCGCGGCCAGCGCGCTGCCAGGTGGCTGCGATGCTGCCGGGATAGCCGGCCATCACCACGGTGTCGAGCGAGCCCACATCAATGCCGAGCTCGAGCGCGCTAGTGGAAACGACGCCGCGAATTTTTCCGCCGCGCAGCCCGCGTTCGATTTCGCGGCGCTCATTCGGTAAGTAGCCGCCGCGGTAGCCATGAATGGTTTGCGGTGTTCCCGGCATGTACGGATTGGCCTGCTGCAAATAGGTGAGGAGAATCTCCGTGTGCAGGCGCGAATTGGCGAAGATTATGGTTTGCAGATCGTGCTTCAGGAATTCCTGCGCGACGCGCGATGCTTCATTGATGTAGCTCCGCCGAATCCCTAGGGCGCGATTCACGACCGGAGGGTTGTAAAAAACAAATGTCTTCTCGCCCGCGGGCGCGCCATTTGAATTGAGGACCTCTACATCAGATTCGAGAAGCCGCGTTGCGAGTTCGCCAGGATTCGCAATCGTCGCCGAGCAACAAATGAATTGCGGATCGCGCCCGTAAAAACGCGCGATGCGCCGGAGTCGCCGCAAAACATTGCACAAATGGCTGCCGAAAACGCCTCGATAGGTATGCAACTCATCAATCACGATATAGCGCAGGTTTTCGAACAGCCGCGTCCACCGCGTGTGATGCGGCAAAATTCCGGTGTGCAGCATGTCCGGATTGGTAAGAATGACGTGGCTTTTTTCGCGAATGGCTTTGCGCGCATCGGCCGGTGTGTCGCCGTCATAGGTGAAAACGCCAAAGCGATTGTCCAGCCGCTGATTCAGATCATGCAATTCCGCAAGCTGATCTTGCGCGAGTGCTTTGGTAGGAAAGAGATACAGCGCGCGAGTGTCCGAATTTTCGAGGATTTCATTTAACACCGGCAGGTTGTAGCAAAGCGTTTTTCCGGAAGCCGTGGGCGTGACGATAACGACGTTTTTGCCGGCGTGAACAGCTTCTGCCGCTGCGGCCTGATGCGTGTAAAGTCGGCGAATGCCTTTGTCTGCGTATGCCTCAGAAAGACTCGAACGAACCCACGCAGGAAAGTCCGCCCACTGCGCTTCGCGCGCGGGAAAATGGCGCACAGCTGTAAGGAGTTCGCCGTTGTGATCGCGAGCCGCGAAGGCATCCAGGACTTCGTGGACGCGCGTGATCGATGTTGGTACGCCAGCTCTGCGAACAGCGAGCGATTCCGGCATGAGAAGCCCTTTCGTTAATTCGCCTTTTGTTCGCTCACAGTAGCACGGTGCGTTTCGCCCCGCAAGACGGAACTGCGGGGACTTAACACAGAGAGCACAGCGACCCACGGAGACCTCCGAGAAGAGGCCTAAGGCCTGACCTACAGTGCGTTGGCAACTCAGGGCTGGGGACGCAATCGAAGGATGAGGAGGGCGCCCGCAAAGAAGAGAATCGCCGACGCTGTGAAGGCGGTCTGGACGTTGAAGGCGCTCCAGAGGAAGCCGACCAGGAGGCTGGAGACGAAGTCTCCGACGGCGTTTACGGCGGCGAGCGTGCCGAAGGCCATGCCGTGATGGTCTTTTGGGACCAACTCGGCGGTGAGGGAATCCTCGAGGGCTTCTTCGGTGCCGACGTAGAGGCCGGCCAGGACGAAAATCAGGGCGAGCAGCCACAATGAGTGTGTTCCGGTGCAAAGAAGAATCGCGGTGACTCCGGCGAGGGCGTAGCCCGCGGCGAGGACCGTCTTACGGCTGGGAACGTGGTCGCTGAGCCAGCCGCTCAGATAGGCCGAGCCCGCGTAGAAAACGTTGTGGAGCGTGTACAGGGCGACGGCGAGGCTTGCGGCCCGCGCCATCCCATGAGCCGGCGTGAGCGTCCGCGCGGCATACAGAATCAGCAAGGAGTGAGAGAAATCACCGGCGCCGAAGACGCCTACTCCCACGAGGAGTTGGCGGAACGGCACCGGCAGAGCCTTCAAACCAATGAGAAAAGATCGTTGAGGTCGCGCGGCAATTGGGCGCTCGCGCACCAGCAGCCAGAAGCACGCCACGGCGACTAGGCCGGGCAAGAGTGTGCACAGAAAAACTTTGTGATAGGAGTGGCCGGTGACTTCGAGCAGCCAGAGCGCCGTGAGCGGGCCGGCGATGGCGCCGACCGTGTCCATCAGGCGCTCGAAGCCGAAGGCGCGGCCGTAGGAGTTGGGTGGCACGTCGGCAGCGAGCAACGTCTTCTTGGCGGGGGAGCGCACTCCGCGGCCCAGCCACGCGGCGACGCGGCCGAACAGCACATGGTAGGCGTGCGTCGCGAAAGCGAAAGATGCGGTGGAAAGGGCTGTGAACGCGTAGCCAAAGACGGCGAGCGGTTTTCGGCGCTTCAAGCGATCGGTGTAGAAGCCTGCGGCTAGCTTTGTAAAACTGGACAGACCGTCGGCGATGCCTTCGATGGCGCCGAGCCAGGCCGGGCCTGCGCCGATCGCGGCGAGGAATGCGGGCAGCACCGCAGTGGCGGTCTCGTGGCTCCAGTCGCTGAAGAGGCTGGTCAGGCCGACGCCGAGTACGGTGCGGTTGAGCCAGGAAGCGCGTTGAGAAGTTTCCCGCAAGGCAGCCGAGTTTAACTTGAACAGCAGTTGCGTTGGTCAAGAAATTAAGGACGTTGCGATTCCCGGAGTTGCGCCGACGGCGGCTGGGTATCCGGCGTGGACGTCCAGAGCTGCAACTTATCTATATCTGTGGAGACCGTGCGCGAGGCGGCAAGAAGAACGGCCGCCAGGAGGACGCCGAACACGGGAATTATGTACATGGCGCTGTGCAGGCCGACAGCGCGGAATTGCTCGTTCAGGCTACTTGCGCCCGCTTCGGCCATGGCGCGGTGCGCATAATGATCACTGAGCCTTCCGGTCAGCACAGGACCGAAGCTCCCGCCGAGCAGGTACATGGCAAAGAAGTAGAGAGCCATGGCTGTGCCGCGGAGGCTTGGAGGAACGATGTCATGGATGGTGGCGTAGACACAGGAATAATAAAAGTAACTGAGCAGGCATCCCGCTCCCATTAGCACTCCGAAGAGAATGAACTGACCCCGGGGCACGTTGAGAGCCGAGTAGAAGAAGATTGCGGCGAGAAACACCGCCGCAGAGGAAAGCAAAAGGCGGCCACCGGAGCGGACGGCGGCAGCGCGATCGGCGCCCCATCCGCCCAGCAAAAGTCCTGGAATGCCTACCGCGCCAAAGGCAATGGCAGCAAGCGTATTCGCACTCTTGAGATCGAGAGAGTGATAGCGGATAAGATACGCGGGCAAGAAAGTTGGGATGGCGTACATATTGAAATTCGACAATGCGCCGGTGAGGATGATCCACCGAATGGTGGGAATTTTCAGGGCCGACCACCAATGGGGGAAGTCCTGATGCGGACGGCCCGCTAGCGGCGAACTCTCTGCAGCGCCGCGCGGTGGGTCGAACAGGCGTGCCGCCAGCACAGCGATCAGCAATCCGGGAATACAGGCAACGTAAAATGCCATTCTCCATCCGTACGCAGCGGCGACGTGGCCGCTGACATAAGAACCAAGGAAATTTCCGACAGGCAGCCCTAGCATGAAGAGCGAAATAGCTTGTGCGCGGCGTATCGCGGGATAGAGGTCGGCGATGAGAGAGTTCGCGGCCGGGGCGCACGTGGCTTCTCCCACGCCGACGCCGAGACGCGCGACAAATAGCGAAGCGAACCCCCACGCAAACCCCGAGGCGGCGGTGAGGAGGCTCCATGCGGCAACGCCCAAGCTGAGCAAGCGTGGACGATTCCAGCGATCGGACAACCATCCGAACGGCACGCCAACGACAGCGTAGAGCAGAGTGAAGGCGGCGGCCAGCCATCCGATCTGTAAGTCTGTCAAGAACCATTGTTTGCGAATCGGCTCGACGAGAGCGCCTGGAATCTGGCGATCGTAGAAGTTGAGAAGGTTGATGGCAAACAGAATGGCCAAGGTGTAGCGCGCCCGGTCGCTGGATTGATTCACACCCACCTCGCCCGCGGAGTGTACGTGAAAAGCAGCGAGGATTCTACATCGGCAGCGTGAACGCGCTCGCGGACCCCGGTAATTCTGCTACAAAAATCGGTTGCGCTACTTTTTGGCGGCGCGGTAGAGAATGACGCGGACTTTTTCGAGGGTGATGAGACCGCCTTCGACCATTTCGTCGAGGCGGGGGAGAATTTTTTCGATGCGTTCCTGGGATTCGATGACTTCGAGAATGATGGGCAAATCCTGCGAGAGGCGTAAGAGTTTGTCTGTGTGATAAACGCTGGAGCCGCCATAGCCGCCGACGCCGCGGAGCACGGTGGCGCCGGAGAAGCCGTCTTTGCGCAGCATGGCGACGATGGCTTCGTGGAGGGGTTTGCCGTGCCATTTGTCGGATTCGCCGATGTGGATGCGCATCAGGGTGCGTTCGCCTTCGAATTTTTCGTGGGTCATGGGTGAACCTCGTGACTGGTTGATGGGTGACTGGTGACTCGTGACTGGTGACTTGCGATCCATCGATCATGCTTCGCGACTGCTGACGTTGAGATCCCTCGTGCATCCTTGTCGGATGCGCTTAAGATGACACGTTTGAAAGCGTGCGTGCACATTGTCAGAACTTGTTGGCAAGGCGGATGCCGGCGACGGTGAGGAGCAGGCCGACGATAACGCTGGATGCTACGTAGGCCGTGGCCCAAGTCCATTCGCCTTCTTCTAACATCTTGGCGGTTTCCCAGCCGAAGCTGGAGAAGGTAGTGTATCCGCCGAAAAAACCGACGGCGATGGCCACGCGCCAGTCCGGCGAGATGACCATGCGGTTGAGTGTGAATTGGCCGATCAAGCCGAGGAGGAAGCAGCCGGTCAAATTCACGAGCAGGGTGCCGTAGGGGAACGTGCTTCCCGCGCGAATTTGAACTACGCCTTGCAGGCCGTAGCGCGCCAGGGTGCCGGCGGCGCCGAAGATGGCGATCAATGCGAGACGCAAAGTTGCTCCAATCCGTGGCCCAGCCGGGCGCAGCAGAGAATTGCCTGGGCGCGCGCTCAACAAAAAACTCCTGGCGCCACCAGGCTGCCAGGAGTCATCAGGGCCGATTAAGAGCATCAGCCCGGTTATGGCGAACTCCATCGCCATCGAGATTTCGTCTTAGTCTAGCAAGTTCGCGGACGACCGAAACGACAAATTTAGGAGGGGCCGCTGGCCGATAGCGGAGATACCACAGCCCCGGACGCAAAAAGCAGCAGGGATGAAGCCCTACGCCCTCCCCCAGTTTTTCGTAAGTGTTGATGGCTCTGTTGACATCCTCGTGCGAGCGGAGAGGCCTCAAGCGGTAGAGGTTGAACGCAAGACCGAGCAAAAGTGCTTGGCGAATTTGAATGGACAGGCTGCGACCGGGGGCCCGCGAGGAGAGTTTGCGTTTTATCGTGGAGAAGGTGGTTTCGATCTTGACGCGCTGGCGGTAGGGCTTCGCGGGAAAGCGGCGGGACATCAGATTGCGAATTTCGCCGTTGGGTACACCACGACGCTTGGCCGGGATGATGCTCTGCGCTCCCAGACGTTGCCGAATGTGTTGATGATTGGGTTCGGAATCGAACTCCGCGTCTGCCAGCACCAGGCGGATGGGCGCGCCGCAGGCGGCCACATCCAACAAGGGTGGCAAAAAACGCACGTCCGACCCCGGTCCCTGATGGGCCCGCTGCGCCAACAAAATCTGCTGCTGCACATCCACGACGATCACCCACTTCAACCAATGACGATGGCGCGAACTGCGCTGGGCTTGCTGTTCCACGCGCCGGATGAAGAAACTGCTGACGGAATTGTAAGAGAGGCCCGTCCCGTCGACCGCCACCACCACCGCTCGGCGTCGCCGTTGTCGGAGACGACGCACGGTTTCACGCAGCCCGCGATCGATGGTGTCGTCTGGCAGCCGCCGCAAAAAACGATAGAGCGTGGTGTAGTCGGGCACCGCTTGCAGATGCAACGTGGCGCGCAACTCCTGGTGCTCCCGCAAGCGGGTCTCGGCTTCGCGGAAGGTCCAGTCTTCGTAGCGCATCAGCAACAACACCGCCAGCAACTGCGGCTGGGTGAACTGATGCTTACTGAAGCGGGTGCGGTAGGGTGGCAAAACCTGCGTGGCCATTTCTAGCGCCATGCGAGCAAAGGGCAGGAGTCCAACTTCGGCCATGGTCCCTCCTGCCTCATCAGAAAACACTGCAGGACTCCCCATGTCGACCTCTCCGAACACCATCCGTGTCGAGGATGTCAACAGAGCCAGTGTTGATTATAAACGACTTAATTTTATAGTAAGTCCATTAGAATCAACAGTTCCGGGGCACACTGTATGTGTTGATTCTAAATAGCTTAGATCGCGCAAGAGCCGTACAAGTCTGCGTTAGCCGGGGGAGTCTGTATCCCTGCTGATTCCGAAGCCGTGCCGCGTTGTGCAGCCCAACAAAAAACGGCAGCAGGGCTGCCGTCTTTGACGATAAACAATTTTACCCGAAATTATGGTAATCGAGAGGCGGGCATGAGTCAAAGGAAAAATTGTTGGAATGACTCGCGCGTCAGGTTCTGGTCTATTGGGTGAGTTTCACACGAGTACCGGAGTTATTAGGGCTTCGCCGCAGGCGCGGGAATTGGGACCGGTTTGGCTTTTTCGAGGAGGGTGATTTTTTCGAGGCGGGCTAGGCCGTCGGTGACGACCAAGTCGGCACTGATTTTGTCGCCGAAGGACAAGCCTTGGGCTTCTTTCGGGGAGGCGAGGGTGTAGCCCATGGTCATGGCGGGCATAAGGCCGGGGATATCGCCGTGCTCGACGATGATGCGTTTGCCGGGGAGATCCACGCTGATGACTTTGGCTTGGATGGGGTAGTGCTTGACGTCCTTGGGCGCGCATGCGATTGCCAGGCAGCAGGCGAGCAACAGCCCTGAAAGGAATGTTTTCGGCGATCTGTTCATACGGTCCTTATTTATCGAGATTTATCGACCTGATTTAGCAACGAGATGATACTGCGGGAAGCCGTGGCGGCGAAAGCTGGCGGAGGGGGCTCGCCAACGCGGGTCACGGCTTCCACGCAACCCTTAGAAATGAAAATGGTAGCGAACTTGCGCGTAAACTTCGCGCGGGTTCAGGTAATGGGTTCCGCCGAAGGTGAAGCTGTTGTCGAGAAGGACGCGGCGGTTGGCGACGTTGAGGGCGTGAACAGCGATGGAAAAGCGCTCGCCAAAGCTTTTGCCGAGTGTCATGTCAAAGGTGGTGTGGCCTGGGA
Source organism: uncultured Acidobacteriota bacterium (assembly GCA_963729455.1). GTDB lineage: Bacteria > Acidobacteriota > Terriglobia > Acidiferrales > UBA7541 > Acidiferrum. The sequence continues at coordinate 430,793 of CAVSNX010000007.1, read as the reverse complement.
GGTGATCGGTCCCAGGGGGGAAATCCCCGTTGGTGAATCCCGAAGCGTAGTATACGTCTGTCGAAGCGTAGGAGTGCCAAGGCAGGCTGTATTGTCCGCCAAAGTGCAGGGTGTTGCGCTGGTCGTGATCGAGAAAGCCGCAGCCTGCTCCGAACGAAAAGTCCGTTAAGCCGCCGTTGATGTCGCCACAACCGAGCGCGAGCTGGTTGGAATAAGTGACGTAGACCTGTCCCTTGCCGTAGATGCGCGGGGAACGCAGCGTGAGTTCCCAGGCATTGATGCGCGCGCCTTGGATGGTGATGGGGAAAAAGAGGTCGGAATCGTTGAAATTGTTATGGTCGAAGAAATTTGTGGCGCGCGTTTCGAAGTTGTCGGCGTCAATGGTCCAGCCACGGAAGGGAATGGTCACGCCGAATTGATGCTCCTCGTCCCGTTCACCTTTCAGGGGAATGAAGCCCAGGTTTTGCTGGGTGGCGAGTTGGATGAGCGGTCCGGAAATAGTGCTCAAGGGCGGAGCTTGGTAGAAGCGGCCGTAGAATCCGCGGAAGACCCAGTTCAGCTTGGGAATCTTCACGGAAGCTCCGACTCGGGGACTGGTGGCATTTTCCGTGAGGACCCCGGAAAAATGCGTCTGGCGCAAGCCTGCATTCAGCGTCAGCCAAGAGGCGGGCTTGAACTGATCCTCGGCGTAGATGGCGATCAGGCTGCCATCGGGATTGGAAGGCGTCGGCGCTAGGTCGTCCGCCGGAGTTTCCGGGCAGGTTGCGGTCGGAGGGGTCGGGCAGTTGTAGGTCAGGGCGAAGAGTTCATTGTCTTGTTGGACAAAACTGTAGAAGCCCGCGCGCAAATTGTTTCGGTCTTTGACCCAGGAAACAGTTGCCTGCCCGCCTTCGTACTTTGAGGAGCGATTTTCCGTCGCGGAGCTCGGCAGATCCAGAGGGCTACTGCCATAGTTGGCGCTGTTGTAATGGAAGAACGGCGAGACAGTGAATACCAAGCCTGGGGAAACCGTTCGCACCCAGGAGAAGGTGACAAACGAATCCATCTCGCGATTGACATCGCTCAGGAACTGGCCTGCGGTGTTGGGGTCGTTGGGATCAAATGGAACCTGGTAATAGTCGCGGCGGATTTGCGCGACGAAGCGCAACTGATCTTGCGCGTCCAGGTTGTAGATCAAGGAGCCGAATCCGCCAACGCCGTTGGCGGCGTCGTGAATTACGGCAGAGGTGGGCGTTTGCAAACCCAGGTTGGTGCGGTTGCCGTTGACGCTGCCGTAGTAGGCAAATTTGTTGGTGTGGCCGCCGAAATTGAGCTGGTCGTCGGTTTGGAAGAAATTTCCCGCGCTGAGAACCAGTTCGGCTTCGTTGTTGCGTTCGAAGCCTGTTCGCGGGGCCACGTTAAAGACGCCGTAGGTGCGGTCGCCGTAGTCAGCCGAGTAGCTGCCGCGCTGCAGTTCGAGGGTGTCAATGTCGTTGGGGTCGACTTGGGGGCCGAGGTTGCTGGCGATATTGGTATTCGGAATGGGCACGCCGTCAATCAACCAGCTGACTTGATGGCCGCCGCGGACGTGAAGTTGATCGTGCGTGAAGTAGGAGCCAGGCACGTAGTCGGTGATCATGGCCAGGCTGTTGGTGCGTGCGGCTCCGGGCGTTTCTTGAATCTCCAGCCGGCTGACCAATGTTGTCGGGGTGACGGATTCCGACTGCGCGGGCGCCGCGGAAACCACTACCGATTGATTTTGTGTAGCAAGCTGCAATTCGAAGTGGAGTACCGGGGCAGTTCCGGAAAGAACGGACAGAGATTGCTCGACGGTTGCGAATCCTTGTTTCGAAACCGTGACGGTGTAATCGGCAAGGGGGACGGTGTCGAAGTGGAACTCGCCGTTCACGTCGGTTTGGGTTGTTTGGACGAATTCGGAAGATTTTGCTTTCAAGACGACTTGGATTCCCGCCACGGGCCGGTGCTGCGGGTCGTGAACGATGCCTCGGACGGTGCCGAAGACAGTAGCGAAGGCTACGACACCGGCCAGCTGAAAGAACAGAAAGAACAACAGAGAACGACGCATGAAATTGTATTCCTCCTCAAAGGAATGAGCTTCGCGCGGCAAGATTGCCGCGGCTTTGGCTAATGGGATTTCGAGGGAACTGCGAGCCGGTGATTAAACGGCTGCAGCTTCGAAGCGAGGAGGAGGAGAGAGGGGTTGAAGCGAGCGCAAGAAATCGAGGGGCTTTGTGGATGTGATTGCCTCTTTGCGAACTGCCGGCCCGGCGAGCGAGGGAGCGGCCGGCAGCACGAAGGTCATCGAGGCCATCGCAGGACGCTCCGTTGTTTGGCAGCAAGACATACTGCAAGAACTCATCCCCGCCATGTCATGGCCGCAGTCCATGCGATTTTCAGAGGAGGCCGGCGAACTTTGGCTTTGATGATGATGTGATTTGATCGGGCATTGAGCCGTGGTGCAGCATGCGGCGGAGTAGGACGACCAAGCAGCGGCGGCAAACGGCGCATAGAGCAACACGACCGCGAGCAAGCAGAGGCTTGCGGAAAAGAAATGCTGGCGATTGTGAAGCACAGTTCGCATGTCTTGCCCGGGCCAATCTCTGTCGTCAGATACTATAGCGTGGCGCGACATAGTGTGCAAGCCTAAAAAAGTAATCGCTGCTTGCAGGACTGTCCACTATACGCCGAATCCTCCTTCCATTGCATTACCGCCCGAGACTCGGTGGCAATGCTTCATAGATTTCGCTTCTTTCGGACGTAGACAATCACCAATACTGCCGCGAGAACTACCGCAATCACGTAAATTGGATGGGGAAACATCGGAAACATAGCGTTTAGACTACCAGAAAATTCAAAGGGGCGGTCCTTGCTACGACCCGAGACTCCGCCTGTGGCCGCCGAGAACGTTTGCAGCAGGGGCAATCTTGACTTAGAGTGCGGTGGGTCGCAGACTTAGTTTATGTCCCACATTTACATCAAGCTGGATTTTGGCACGGATGAGGAGAAGGCGCAGCAAGCGCGCCACAAACTCGACGGCTGGAAGCAAGCCTTTCGCCTGGACAAGAAGCTGCAGTACAAATTGGAGCGGCCGGAGAGCCCCGCGGGCGAAGCGGCTGCGAAGGCCGAGACGGTAGAAAAGCCTGCGCCGTCTGCCGCTGCCAAATCCAAGGGAAAGGCGAAAGCGAAATCGAGCGAAGCGGCGGCGGATAAGCCGGCGGCTGCCGCGAACGGTAAGGTGAGCTTGCTGGTGCGATTGTATTTCAGCGCGCACGAGAAACTGTCCGAGCAACGGTGGGTGGCGCGCATTCCTTCTGAGGAACCGTTTAAGAGCGCGTCTCCGAAAGTCATTCTGCAGACGGATCCTGAATTCGAAACGGCAGATAAGCAGTTCGAATCGCTCGATTAACTGAAACGGTGAATGGTTTCTTCTTCCCGCTACAACATTGCGACAATGATTAGAGGCCAATATGGCCTGTTTTTGGCGGGCTTGCAATGTGGCAGGTTTTTCGAATAGGCCAGCGGAATCGGGAAATTCGGTATAATTGAATTCCGCAGAGACGCAATCCCGACTTCCAACTCGAGGGCAGATCGAATGGCGTCACAAACGCGCGTCAAAGTAGCAAAGCTTGACGCCCCCAAGGTCCACGGCCTCGATCACGACACCCTGATTCGGCTTTACCGCGCGATGTATCTCTCGCGGCGGCTCGACGACCGCGAGATACAACTCAAGCGGCAGAACAAAATCTATTTTCAGATTTCCAGTGCTGGGCACGAGGCGGTTACGGCCGTTATGGGGCTGTTTCTTCGGCCGGGCGTGGATTGGTTTTATCCGTATTACCGGGACCGGGCGCTTTGCTTGATGCTTGGAGTGACTCCTCTGGAGACGCTGCTGGCCGCGGTAGGGGCGAAAGATGACCTTAGCTCGGGCGGGCGGCAGATGCCGTCGCACTGGGGGCATCCGAAGTGGAATATTGTGAGCAAGTCTTCGTGCACGGGCACGCAATTTGTCCAAGCCGTGGGTGCCGCAGAAGCCACGATGTATTACGAAGAGCGGCCTAAGGCACTGGCGCAGGCGAAGAAGGGGCCGCTTGGCGAACATGTGAATCACGAGCGCGATGAGATTGTTTATGTGTCCGGTGGCGATGGCTCGACGAGCGAGGGCGAGTTCTGGGAATCGCTCAACATTGCTTGCTCGAAGAAACTTCCGTTGTTGTACCTCATTGAAGACAATGGGTACGCGATTTCGGTTCCCGTTGAAGTGCAGACGGCGGGCGGAAGCATTTCGAAACTCGTGCGGGACTTTCCGGGGCTGCATGTTGCGGAGTGCGATGGCACGGACCCGTTCGAATGCCACCCGGTTTGCAAGGATGCGGTGGAGTATTGCCGTGAACGACGCGGGCCGGCGCTAGTCCATGCGCATGTGACGCGACCTTATTCGCATTCGCTTTCGGATGACGAGAAGCTTTACAAGTCGGCGGAAGAGCGCGAGGAAGAGGCGCGGCGGGATCCGCTGTCGAAAATGGCGCTGGTGCTAGTTCGCGAGGGCGTGCTGGACCAAAAGCAGATCGAATCGCTCGAGGCAGAAATTGATAATGAGGTTCGCGATGCGGCGGACCAGGCGCTTGCGGCAGAAGAGCCTTCCGTCGAGTCCATTCCTATGCATGTCCATTCGTCGGAGATTGATCCGACGTCTTCTGCTTTCGAAGCGCAGCCGCAGTTACACGGCGCGCCGAAGACGATGGTTGAGATGGTGGCCGCAACACTTTCGGACGAGATGGCGCGCGACGAGCGCATCACGATTTTCGGCGAGGACGTGGCTGACGCGAGCCGCGAGGAAAACCTGAAGAATGTGAAGGGTAAGGGCGGCGTCTTCAAAGCGACTTCGGGTTTGCAGCGGAAGTATGGAGCCGATCGCGTGTTCAATTCGCCGCTGGCGGAAGCGAGCATTGTAGGGCGTGCGATTGGCATGGCGACGCGCGGGTTGAAGCCGGTGGCGGAGATTCAGTTTTTCGATTACATCTGGCCGGCGATGATGCAGATTCGCGATGAGCTTTGCGTGATGCGTTGGCGTTCGAATGGCGCGTTCAAGGCGCCGGTGGTGCTGCGCGTTCCGATCGGGGGATACCTGACCGGCGGCGGGGTGTATCACAGTCAGAGCGGGGAATCGATTTTCACGCATTGTCCCGGGCTACGCGTGGTGATGCCTTCGACGGCGTTGGACGTGGCGGGGCTTTTGCGGACGGCGATTCGGTGCGACGATCCGGTGATGTTCCTGGAGCACAAGCATCTTTACCGGCAGCCGTATAACCGCTCGGAAAATCCGGGGCCGGATTTTATGATTCCGTTTGGAAAAGCGCGCACGGTGCGAGAAGGCACGGATTTGAGCATCATTACGTATGGCGCCTTGGTGCACCGCGCCGAAGTAGCCGCGGCTCAGTTGGAGCGCGAAGGGATTTCGGTAGAAATCATTGATTTGCGGTCGCTTTCGCCCTACGACTGGGAAGCCATTGCTGCCACGGTTCGAAAGACGCATCGCGTGCTCGTGGCATACGAAGACATGTTGAGCTGGGGCTATGGCGCGGAAATCGCGGCGCGCATCGCCGACGAATTGTTTGATGAACTGGACGCTCCGGTGCGGCGAGTTGCGGCCATGGACACGTTCTGCGCGTACCAGCCGAAGCTTGAAGACGTGATCCTGCCGCAGACGGCGCACATCGCGGCCGCTGTAAAACGACTTCTGGAGTACTGAGCCCATTCGTTTTAGAATGCGGCAGCGGGAAACTTTTTCGGCCACTTTCTCGTAGTTATAAGTAGGGAAGCCAAGAAAGACGGCTCTGTGGGGGTGACCCAATGAACTGCACGAACTGTCAAAAAGAAATCGCTGTCGGTTCGAAGTTTTGCTACAACTGCGGCGCCAAGCAGCCGGAGACGGCACCGCCGGGGCTTTCGCCTGCCACGGGCGGCTCGAAGAGACTGATGCGCTCGAGCACGGACAAGAAGATTGCGGGTGTGTGCGCAGGCCTGGCGGATTACTTTGATTTGGATCCCACCATTATTCGCGTGTTGTGGGTGTTGGCGTTTTTCTGCGCGGGGACGGGCTTACTGGCCTACATCATTCTCTGGATTGTTTTGCCCTTGGCGCCTGCTGGAGTGATTCCGACGTCAGCGACATTGGTCTCGTAAGCTTACCTACTAAACGTCTCGGTCACTTTGCGCTTTTGGGTGGCCGAGGCCTGCCTCCACCTTCGAAGAGAGGCTGATCAAGAGATACGGCTCCGGCTCCAACCGTGGCCAACGCGAAGGAAGCCGTAAGTATTGCGAGAGGGAACTCGTAATTGTGGATGGCGAGATAGCCTCCGCCGCTGTGCACTTTCCAGATTGCTACTCCCATTTCAATCGCGAGCAACAGTGCGGCTGCGCGAGTAAACAATCCGAGGACCAGCAGGATTCCCCCGAAGACCTCCAATACGCCGGACATGTAGACGAAGTATCCGGGCAGCCCGTGCTGAACGAAGAAGGCCTGCATGCCGGCGGCGGAATGGGCCAGCTTTGGATAGCCGTGCGAGAAGAAAATCAGCCCTAGAGCCACGCGGAGGAGCAGCAAGCCCAGCGGCTGAAGGGAATTGAGAGATTTCATGCAAAATCCTCCACGAATAAATCAAAAGGTTTAGCATAAGCGTTATGGCATCTTAGCAGAAACGCGAACCGTTCACTGGCCGCGGCGCCGCCGGAGTTTCAGGTACAATTGTTAACGAATCGCGGAGCGCCCTGGACATCATGATGAAGGCCAGTGAATGAGGAGAAGACTGCTCATTGCGGTGCCGCTGCTGTGCCTTGTGACGCTGGCGGCGTGGATGTTCCGGCCCAAGCACGAGACGCTGGGCGAGGCGTTTGTGAGCGAGCGGAGCGTGACGTTGTGGAGCGGGGTGGCGCAAGTGCGCGCGCCGATCACGATTCTGCACTATGGCGACCGCGTGGACGTCGTTTCGCGACGAAATGACAACGTGAAGGTTCGAACCGCTGCAGGAACCGTTGGATGGGTGGACGGACGCAACTTGATGGATCCTGCTTTGTGGCAGCGCAGCGCAAAACTGCTGGCTCAAGTCCGGCCGATGCCGGTGCAGGCGCGCGGCCGCACAAAGGTTTCCACGAATCTGCGCGTAGAGCCTGGCCGCACCGAACCGCGAGTGTACCAGTTTACTCGAGGTGTGCCCGTCGAAATTGTCGGACGTACGGTGGCCGATTGGGTTCAGAGCAGCGATGAGAAAGATTCTGCGAACGAGGTTGAGGAAACTAAGAAAGAAGATTGGTTTCTTGTGCGCGGCTTAGCCACGCGGCCTCCGGGCGAAACCGCTGCGCGTGCTGCTGATACGAATACCACCACGCAGCCGGGCGACCAGACGGTGCCAATTTCGGGATGGGTGATCGCGCGGTTCATTGAGTTGGATTTGCCGGAGGCTGTCCGGGAAGGTGCTTCCTCGGCAAACCTCCGGCCGCTTGCATGGTTTGAGCTCAACCGTGTTAGCGATCCATCGGGAGACAAGCCGCAATATCTGGTTGCGGCGGCGCGAGGGCCGGAGGGGCAAGCGTGCGACTTCACGGCGCTGCGCGTTTATACCTGGTATGTGAAGAAGGAGCGCTATGAGACAGCGTTTATCGAAAATGATTTGTGCGGGCAGATGCCGATTCGAATTGAGAAAGGCCCCAAAGGGGAACCTGAGTTTCGATTTCATGATATGGATGGGAACAAAGAAGAGCGAGTTTACCGGTTGAACCAGACGGTGGTACGCCGCATCCGCGAAGGTCCCAAAGCTCCCGTTAAACATGCCTCAACGAAACCGGCGAAGCCTGCGTCACCGTGATTAGTTTGCTTTAAGGCCGCATGGCGCCGGCAGCAGATTAGCAAACCCAAGAAAAACTAAAAACTTGTTTGCTCCTTTCGAGGAGCGCGGCCAGGGCGGAGAGTGAAAGCAATGACGCTGCATATCAGCGAAATGGAAGTACGGGATGTCCTGACGATGCCGCTGGCCATCGAGGCCGTCGAGGAGATTTCGCGCAAGCAGGCTACCGGGGAAGTGGTGGTGCATCCGCGCAGGCGATTCGAATTGCCGGGCGGGGGATTTTTTCATTACATGGCGGCGGCGGATTTTTCCGCCGGGTTTGTGGCGATGAAGCAATACACGTACGTTCGCGGGAAGCTCCGCTTCCTCGTTCCGCTCTACGAGATGGCTACAGGTGATCTGCTGGCGTTGATTGAAGCGGACTACATGGGGCAATTGCGTACCGGGGCAGCCTCTGGCGTCGCTACGAAGTACCTGGCTCGCAAGGATGCGCGCACTGCGGCGATCATCGGAACCGGTGGGCAGGCTCGGACGCAGCTTGAAGCGGTTGCCAGTGTTCGAAAGCTCGAATCCGCCCGCGCCTATGGCCGGGATGCGGCCAAGCGAGAGAAATTCTGCAAGGAGATGTCGGGGCGGCTAGGGCTTTCCGTGCAGCCGTGTGCTTCATCTGGAGAAGCGGTGCGAGGGGCGGATATTGTTTCGACCGCCACGACTGCTTCCCAGCCCGTCGTCAACGGCGCGGACCTGGCGCCCGGCGCGCACATCAATGCGATTGGCGCGAATCACGCGCATAAGCGCGAACTGGATGATGAAGCCGTAGCGAGCGCGGACGTTATCGTGGTTGATTCGGTCGAGCAGTCGCGGCAGGAAGCTGGCGACCTCATCATCGCTTTTCATGGCGACGAGATTTGCTGGACGGGCGTCAAAAAACTTTCTGAAGTCGTGGCAGGGAAAGCCAGCGGGAGAACCAGCGATTCGGAAATGACGCTTTTCAAATCGAATGGAATTGCGTCGTGGGATCTAGCCGTGGCGATGAAGGTGTACGCGTTGGCGCGAGAAAGAGGGCTGGGTAGGGAATTGCCGCTTTGGGGAGATCTGCCAAAGGATTGAAGCCCTATTTAGTTGCTTTTGGCGCCGAGCTTGCGCCGCAAGGCATCATGTAGTCTCGATTTCACGTCCCCAGGAAGTTCAACAAGCTCGGAATCACAGAAAAATTCTATTGTCAGCTTGGTCTGATCCACCACCATTTTGCAGTCATGGCAGTGATCGAGATGCCCCTCGAGATCTTGCTTCACCGAGAGCGCAAGCTCGCCATCGAGGTAATTCGAAATCTCGCGGAAGACGTCGTCGCAGTTCAATTGGTACCTGCCTGTCGAAAATAACGGTTCAATTTCTCCCTGAGTTTTAGCCGGGCCCGCAACAGCCGGGATTTTACCGCGGGCACGGAGATGCCGAGAGTCTTGGCGGTCTCCTCAGTGGAAAGTTGTTCCACATCGCGGAGCACGAAAACGACGCGGAAATCCGGCGCCAGTGTGTCAATGACGTTCGAAAGAATCTCGCGCATCTCAGTCTGGGCAAAGCGCTGCTCGGGGCTCGGTCCCCAGTCCTCCAGCTCCTGCGGAATCAGATTGTCATCGCCTTCGATGGGTTCATCCAGCGAGAACTGGTTCGGGCGGCGCTTGCGGAGGCGCATGAGCGCCTCATTGGCGGCAATGCGCACCAGCCAGGTGTAGAAGCGGGAATCTTCGTTGAAACTCTTCAGGTGGGAATAGGACTTGAGGAAAGCATCCTGCATCGCGTCTTCGGCGTCTTCGCGGTTCCGCGTGATGTTCATGGTCAGGCGGAAGATTTTCGCTTCGTAGCGATTCACAAGCTCTTCGAAGGCTTTGGTATCGCCGCGCTTGGCCGCGGCGACGAGGAGATGCTCGTCCTCGCGGGCGACCGTGGATGGCAACCGGTGTGGGTTTGGTGCGTTCAATGGTTTGGGCGGCCACATTAGCGGCCACATGCTCGCTTTCGCATCCATAAATGTAGCACAGAGCACCGAAACACCTCTGCCGTCCTCCTCATTTGATGATGGTTCTGTTCGTGGGATTCAGAAAAAGCACTTAAGTTACAAAGGAATTGCCGCCATTCCCGTTGCGAGGCCCCTAGGGAGCAACTTGGCCCATGACGAAAAGCACGCAACCTTCACCAAGGTTTCGTCGGAATATCGAAGGCGTAGTAAGCTGTTATCATGCGAACGCTGCCCGACCACCTTCGCAAAGGCATGAAGCTCGTCATCGTAGGCTGCAATCCCAGCGAGTCGTCCGTGCGCGTGGGCCACTACTACGCGGGCCGCGGCAATGAATTCTGGCCCATGCTCCACGAAGGCGGCGTGGTGCCCGAGCCGTTTGATTACCACGATGACAAGCGGGTCATCGAATTCGGCGTGGGACTCACCGACCTGGTCAAGCGACCGACGAAAGGCATCGAAGAGCTGAAACGCGAGGATTTTGCGGAAGGGCGCATCGTGCTTTCGCAAAAGCTCGAGGAATATGCGCCGCACGTGGTGGCCTTCAACGGCAAGCTCACGTATGAACAGTTTTCACAACGCAAATGCAAATTCGGCATCCAAAAAGAATTATTATATGGTGCGCGTGTGTACGTGCTGCCGTCCACCAGCGGGGCAAACTCGCAGGGGAAGAGCGAGAAGCTGCGGCATTTTCGAAAGCTGGCGCAACTGGTAGCGCGCACGGAAAAAGAACGGGAAAGCAAAGGGTCGTAACGCGGAGGCCTGTATGAGCAACGCTCCACAAACCGCGCAGGCTGGATCAGTCCTTCTGGAGTCCAAGCACGAGTGCATTGCCACGCTGGTGATGAATCGCCCGGACCGATTGAACGCCTTGAACAACGAACTGGCCTCGGCGCTCAATGATGCGTTGCGGCGCATCTCCGAAGATGACAGCGTGCACGTGGTGGTGATCACGGGCGCGGGAAGAGCCTTTTGTGCGGGCGGGGATCTCGGCGCCATCGGCAAAGGCCGGGAGACCGGCGCGACGCAGGATTTGGAGCCGCTGTTGCGCTCGGGCATGCAAGCCGTATTAAAAATGCGGACGATGCCGCAGCCGGTCATTGCCGCGGTCAACGGCGCGGCGGCTGGCGCGGGGATGAACATCGCTCTCGCGGCAGATATGCGGATTGCCGTGGAGGAAGCGACGTTCGGCCAGAATTTTGCGAAGGTTGGCCTTTTCCCCGATTATGGCGGCACCTATTTTCTACCGCAGCTGGTGGGCCCTGCCAAAGCGGCGGAGCTTTTCTACACCGGCGATATGATTGACGCCAAGACTGCGCTCACGCTAGGGATAGTCAATCATGTCGTTCCTGCGGCCGCGCTTGAAGGGGAAGTGAAAGCGCTTGCGCAGAAAATCGCGCGAGGCCCAGCCGTAGCGATCCGCGCGGTCAAGAGAGCCCTCTTCGGCAGCGAAGGAAAAGAACTCGCCAAGGCGCTGGAGTACGAAGTGCAGGAACAGATTCGCTGCTATCTTTCGGAAGACTGCAGCGAAGGGATTCGCGCGTTTTTTGAGAAGCGGCATCCGAAGTTTCAGGGCAAGTAACCTCCCCTGGCCATCGCCATACCACTATGACCACGCAGCAGGACACGGTGCAGTTCCGCCTGGAACGGCGCACGGCGTGGATTACGCTGGACCGCCCGCCGTTGAATGTTCTGGATATTCCGATGATGGAGTCGATGGACGCGGCGCTCGACCGCGCGCTGCCTGATTGCGATTTCGTGGTGTTTCAGGGTGCAGGTGCCAAGGCATTTTCTGCTGGTGTAGAGATTGCCGATCATACGCCAGAGCGTGTTGCGGGGATGTTGTCCGCGTTTCATGCCATTTTTCGCCGTCTCGCCGAGGCAGATTGCGTGACCATCGCGGGGGTGCATGGATACTGTCTTGGCGGAGGCACGGAACTCGCGACCTTTTGCGATTTTGTGGTTGCGACGGAATCGGCGCAGTTCGGACAGCCGGAGATTAAGCTGGGCTGTTTTCCTCCGGTGGCGCTGATTACGCTGCCGCAACTGATCGGGATGCGGGCCGCGGCAGATTTGATTCTCACCGGGCGGGAGATCGATGCCGGGGAGGCGCAACAATTGGGGCTTGTGACCAATGTTGTCGCCGATCATGGGCTGTCCGCTGCCTTGGATAAACTTCTCGAGGAGCTTCGCGCGCTCAGCCCGGCGGTGCTTCAGCTTACGCGAAAGACTCTCCGACGCTTGCATACCGCGGAATTTGCGGCGCAACTCGGTGAAGTTGAACGAGTATACTTGACCGAGCTGATGAAGACGCCAGACGCGCAAGAGGGCATTCGAGCATTTCTGGGAAAACGTGCGCCAGTATGGAAGGGAAGATAGATGGATGAATTGGAGATAACACCAGCCGCGGTGAAAGCGCGGTTGGATAGCGGTGAGAAACTGGTTTTGATTGATGTGCGCGAACCGTGGGAGCATCAGCTTTGCAGGATCGAGGGCGCGACCCTTATTCCTTTGGGCTCACTGGCGGCCAGCTTGCAGACGCTTCCGGACGTGGATGAGTTGGTTTGCTACTGCCACCACGGGATGCGCAGCCTGGACGCTGCGGCTTGGCTGCGATTTCAGGGGATTGAGAAGGCGAAGTCGCTCGCGGGGGGAATTGAGCGTTGGTCGGTGGAGATCGATCCGAAAGTTCCACGGTATTAGTTGCAAGGTTGCATCAGAGGGCGCGGTGGTGCTGCGCCCCTATAAGAAACTAGAAACGCGACGGGGGAAAGAAGTCTTGCCCAAGACGAAAATCAGGTTTCTGCAGAAGCCGACGTGAACGACGTGCCGCAAAGCAAGAGGTCTCTTGCTGGAGTTGGGAGCGGAACTGGAGTCGCGCGATTTGGACAGAGAGCGGCTTTCGGAAGCCGAACTCGACGAACTCATTGGCGGGCGCGATTACAAAGAGTTTCTGAATACGCGGAATGAGCTTTATCGCGTGCGGAAGATGAAGGAGCATCCACCTGCGCGCGCGGAAGCGATCAAGCTTATGGCCAGGGAGCCTAATCTTATTCGCAGACCGGTGGTCCTTCGCGGCTCGCAAATAGTGCTTGGATTTAACGAGGAAGCTTACAAAAGACTTTTGAAGTAATCTGTGCGGGACGCTGCGGTTGATGGACAGCAGAAAGAATCCACGATGAAAGCGCTGGCGGAAAAAATCGTCATTCAACAGGGCGACTTGACGGAAATGGAGACGGACGCCATCGTCAATGCGGCGAACAACGATCTGCTGCTTGGCGGGGGAGTTGCGGGAGCGATTCGCCGCAAGGGTGGCAACGCGATACAGCGCGAGTGCGATGCGATCGGCAGTATTCCCATTGGGTACGCCGCCATCACCACTGGCGGGAAGCTGAAGGCGCGGTTCGTCATTCATGCCGCCAGCATGGCGCTTGGGGGAAAAACGAGTGCGGATGCCCTGCGCAAGTCCACGTCGCATTCTTTGCGGATTGCGCGCGAGCGCGGGCTCAAATCCATCGCGTTTCCTGCCGTCGGAACGGGAATCGCGGAGTTCCCGCTGAAGGAGTGCGCGGAGATTATGCTTCGCGAAGCGGCGGAGCACCTGCGCGGCGAAACTTCACTGGAAACAATTTACTTTGTGCTATTCGATGAAGTGGCGGAAGGAATCTTCAAGCGCGCGTGGAAGCAGATTCAGGCGGAGGCCCCCGCTGATGCCGCCGGAGCAAAGGGCGCGTGACGCCGCTCGCCGAACTCCTAGCTAACCGCATTCGCCGCTACGGCCCGCTCCCTTTCGCTGACTTCATGCGCGAATGTCTGTACCATCCGATTCACGGTTATTACAGCAAAGCTGAATCGACGCGGTTCGCGGACTACTACACGAGCGTTGATATGCATCCGATCTTCGGCCGGCTGCTCGCTCGGCAGTTCGCGGAAATGTGGGAACGCCTCGGCTGCCCTGCGGAGTTCCTGCTTGTCGAGGCCGGCGCTGGCGTTGGGCGCCTTGCGGGCCACATTCTCGATTTCTGCGCGGCGAGGCTTCCAGCGTTTTACGGAATACTGCGCTATGTGGCCGTGGACCGCTCAGCCGCGCGCGGCGAGCAAGCGACGGTGCGCCTGCAGCAACACGGAAAGGCTGGGCATTTCATCACCGCCGTCGAAATTCCCCCGCACATCTTTGTGGGCTGCCTTTTTACGAACGAACTGATCGACGCTCTGCCAGTTCATCGTGTCGTTTTCCAGGAAGGCTCATTGGAAGAAATTCTTGTCGGTCTCGACGCCGGACAATTTGTAGACGTTGTGGCCCCGGTCTCCACCTGTGCTATTAACGAGTATTTTACTACCCAAGGCATCGTACTCACCGAGGGACAGCACGCCGAAGCGGGTCTGGAGGCCTGCGACTGGATTACGGAGGTCGGGCGTCGCCTGGAGCGCGGCTATGTGCTCACGATTGACTACGGTCACCGCGCAGCGGATCTGTTCGACGACCATCACATGCTTGGCACACTTCTGGCCTATCACGACCATCGCGCCTCAGAGAATTTTTACGCATCACCAGGGCAACAAGACTTGACTGCTCACGTGAATTTCACCGCACTTGAACTGTGGGGGAAGCGCACAGGACTGGATTCCGTCGGACTCACTTCGCAGACTGCCTTTCTTCTGGCGCTGGGACAGCAGAATGAATTCACGGATCTGTACGATGATGGGCAATCCGAAACCGAACGCGTTCAGGCACGGCTGCAACTTAAAGCGCTGATCCACCCGGAAGGCATGGGCGAACGGTTTCAGGTTCTCATTCAGCAAAAAGGAGCCGCGAATTCGAATTTAACGGGGCTTGCGGCATTGCATGGATGAATTGACTACGGCTCGGCTATTGCCGGTTCATTTTTATTTTCCGGTAAATTGAGCGGGCTTTTTGAGCGTCGGTCGTTCGCCGGAAGCCGGGGCGGGAATGTCGGCGGCCGGTTTGACGCTTGGGGTGGCGGCAGGAGTCGCGACAGAAGTTCCGCCTTCCGAGTACGCCTTCTTCAGAAATCCTTCGGCGACCTGCTGAGCGCTGCCGGTGTCGTCGTTCGTTTGCTTCGCTTTGCTGTATTCATTTACGGCTCGCTCGCGCTGTCCCAGCAAATCAAAAATCTTGCCGAGATAAATGTGGCTCCAGACTTCGGTCCATTTTTCCGAGGGCTCGGGAACGGTTTGCAGCGCCTCGCGGAACGCGTTGGCCGCCGCTTGGTAATTCTTCTGGTAGAAAAAGGCTTCTCCCATGCGGAAATTCGCGAGCGGCCGGCCCGGCTGAATAGAGAGCGCGCGCTGGTATTGCGCGACCGCATCGTAAAAGCGCCCTTGCTCGGCGAGCTCTTCGCCGCGCGCCACTGCCGCGCGGGCCCGCAAAGCTGCGCTGCCTTTCAAAATCACGTTGTTGGGGTCAATTTTGATTCCGCCTGGTTTGGGCCGCCCAAATGTCTCGACGGTAAAGCCCGATTCCGTGCCGATTACGTCCACGGTTCTCAATTCAGGATTTCCTTCGGTGTCAATGCGCAAGTCCACCGGCATGTGGAAGGTGTCGAGAGGTTGTTTGAGTTTGCCGACCACGCGAAAGCCTTTGGGCGTCCGGTACACGGTGTATTCCAGAGAGAACTCCGGCACGCCCGTAGAATTCAGCCATTGCGCGAAAAAGCCGCGCAGATTCGGCGGGTCCTGCGGCGGTTTCACGGAAGCATCCGCGCGCCGTTGCGCGATATTCTCAAAATCGTCGATGCGCGCAGCCTTCTCCGCAAATTGAAAGTAGAAGTCGCGCAGCGACATCTTGAAGGCTACGTCGCCCATCTGCGCACGCAACATGTGAAACACCATCGCGCCTTTGTTCATCACCACCGAACGGTAGTCGGGCGAATAGGGCGCCAGCCGCGCAGCCTGCGCGATGGGAGCGGCCTCTTCATACATCAAGGCGCCGACAGCGAATTCGTCCACCACTTTCAGTCCGGCTTCTCTGCCGGCATTCTGTTCGGCGTACAAAGCTTCGGAATAACGTGCCAGGCCGTCGGTTATCCAGACGTCTCCGGGAGTCGCCGGCAGGACTTGCACTCCCCACCATTGCGATGCCACCAGCCGCGCAATCGTTCGGTCACTCGCTCGCGGATCCCAGATACGCTGGCTCAGCAGCAAAACTCCAGGCGCGGCAAAATCGCGGACGGTGCCGTCCGGTATCTGAATCACAGAAAAAGTCGGATCGGGGATAGGCCCGAACATGTCCGAAAAAATCGTCACCGACCGCGCCACGCTGTCAGCAAATTGCTGTGCATTTTCGGACGCAGTGCGCGGCGCGTAAACGGCGACGTTGATCCCCTCAGCCTGCTTTGGATTCAGCTGGAGATTGCTCCCGGCCACGAACGTCCCGTTGGGCGCGAGGTTCTTGCATTCAAACGTGTAGAGGAGCCTGTTACCTTCCACTGCGTTTTTGCCCGCTATCGGCGTGGGAGCCGTGGACTTGCCCGTTCCCGCCACGGCGAAAGTATCCGGAACATTCAGCCGGAACGTAGCCGTATAGCGATTTGCCGGAAAGTTCGTCAGCGGAAACCATCGCCCAGGTAGCAGTAGATACGCTCCATCCCTGTTGATGACCGCGGCGCGCACGCCGGGCACTGGACTGTTTTCTTCATTGGCGAGCAGTCCGCCGTAGGTGAACGTCAGCGTCACGTGCCCGCCAGCCGCGACGGGCGTCAACAATTGCACGACCACAAAAAGCGAATTCTGATTGTCGCGCGTAAAGCTCAGCGACTTGCCATCCGCGGACTTCACGTCCTTCACGATCAAATTCGGATGCAGTTCCACGCGCACGCTGCTGGCTACTTCCACGGCCTTGAAATCAACTTTTGCCGTGGCGTTTATCGCTTGCCCAATGGAGTCCAGCGACGCGGAAACATCGTAGTTTTCGGCGAGAAAAGGCGCTGGGCGCGGCCCCTGCGCGCGCAGGGGAGCAGCGGAGCAGATAAGAAACAAAAACGAAATAGCGCAAAACGCGCCAGTGACTTTTCGACGGAGGGCCATCGGACCCCTTTCAACCAGTCAAACCGGGACTCCCGTACACCTATAGGATACCAAACCCCTCACTTCGCGTTGCTTTCGCTGGACTGCAAAAGCGCGGCGATGGCGTCCGCCGCCCGTTCCACCGCCCCCGGAGGGCCCAATAGCTCGCGAACCTCGGCCAATCCCCGGCTCATTTGCTCCAGACTTATTTTGCTCTCTTCCGAGCCGGAAAGCAGCTTCACCGCTTCTTCCGCAACGCGCTGCGGGGTGAAATCGTCCTGAATCAGTTCCGGCACCACGGCGCGTCCGGCGATCAAGTTCACCATGCTGAAGAATTTCGTGTTCACCAGGGGCTTAGCCAGCGCAGCCGTCAGCGGAGACAATCGGTACACTACGATCATCGGTTTCCCAAGCAGCGCCGTTTCCACCGTTGCCGTGCCGCTGGAGACAATCGCAAGGTCCGAGGCCGCCACAGCGTTGTAGCTATCGCCTTCAATAAAGCGCATGCTCATCCGTTTGGGGAACTTCGCCTTAAGCCGGTCTAAATCCAGCCCCGGCGCGACCGCCACAAGCACCTCAGTCTTGCCTGCAAGGTCTCGCCCGATACGTTCGAGGGCCTCCGCCAGCACAGGCACATGGTAGGAGATTTCTCCGCGTCGGCTCCCCGGCAAAACCGCAATCAGGCGGTCCGCATCACTTAGACCGTATTTTTTGCTGAATTCTTCCCGCGTCAACGTAGCCGCGACGTTTCCGACTAATGGATGGCCAATGAACTTCACCGGCACGCCCGCATCGGCGTAGAACTTTTCTTCAAAATGAAAAATGCACAGAGCCTGCGCAAAGCGCCTTCGCACCAAATTCGCGCGCCAGGGCCGCCATGCCCAGAACTGCGGACAGATGTAATAGACGTTGCGAATCCCTTTAGGACGTAGTTTGCGAGCGAGCCGCAGATGAAAACCGGGGAAGTCCGTCAGAATCGCGAGTGGCGGCCGCCGGCGTTCTGCTTCGTCTACCAGCCGCCGCATCGCGCGGCGCAAAGACGGCAGCCGCTTCAGCACTTCGGTGATGCCAACAACGGAGACTTCCGAATAGTCCGTAATGATCTCGACGTCCGCCGCTCGCATCTGCGGTCCGCCCATGCCAAAGATGGCCACGTCCATGCGGTGCTTCAGCGCTGTCGCCAGCCGTGCGGCGTACATATCTCCGGAAGCTTCGCCGGCGGAGAGAAGGAGCGGTATGGGTGGCATGTGGCGAGTGGCGAAGCTCAGTCACTGGCTGGCAGCGGTGACGGTTCGATCGTGCCGTTCGCCTCCGCAGGCAGGTGCAATTCCTGCTCCTTGTATTGCAGCTGGTAGAGCCGGTAATAAATCCCGCGCTCGGCAAGAAGCTCCTGGTGCGCGCCCTGCTCGCGCAAACGGCCCTTGTGGAAGACGAGAATGCGGTCCGCGTGCTGAATGGTGCTCAGCCGGTGCGCGATCACCAGCGCCGTCCGCCCGGAGAGCAAGCGGCCCAGCGCTTCGCGAATCAACAATTCCGTTTTTGTATCCACGCTCGAGGTGGCTTCGTCCAGAATCAGGAAGCGCGGATTGTGGGCCAGCGCGCGCGCAAAATTGATGAGCTGCCTTTGCCCGACCGAAAGCGTCGAGCCGCGCTCGTTCACGCCGGAAGCCACTCCCTCCGGTAACGACTCCACAAAATCCCCAAGTCCAATCTCTTGGACCGCGCTTTCCACGGTTGTGCGATTGATGCCCGGAGTCCCGAGACAAATGTTCGATTCGATTGTGCCGGTGAACAAAAACGGATCCTGCAACACAATCCCAAATTGCCGCCGCAAATCCTGCAAATCAATCAATCGAATGTCCTTGCCGTCGAGCAGGATCTGTCCGCGCTGAATGTCATAAAAGCGCAGCAAAAGAGAGATCAGCGTGGTCTTCCCGGCGCCCGTGTGACCCACAATGGCGATGGTTTGCCCCGGCTCCACGCGGAAGGACACATCGCGCAAGACCCAATCTTCGTCGTTCGGCTCAGCGACGTTGCGGTAGCTGAACCACACGTTGCGGAATTCGATTTCCCCGCGCGGGCAGTCCAGCGGAATCGCATTGGGATCCGATTCCACCAGCACCGGCTCATCGAGCAGCTTGAAAATGCGCTCGGACGCGGCCATCGCCGACTGCAAGATGTTGAATTTTTCGCTGAGGTCCTGAATCGGCCGGAAAAAGCGCTGCGCAAACATCGTGAAGGCGGTTAGAACGCCCAGGCTGAGCGCACCGTGAAGGATGCGATTTCCGCCCGACCAATAGATCAACGCGATGGTAGCGAAGCTGAGAAATTCAACCGCCGGATAAAACAAGGCGTAAGCAAGAATGGCATCGCGCCAGGCGAGCATATTGTCGCGATTCCGCTTTTCAAACTCTTCGACAGCTTTCTTTTCGCGGTTGAAAAGCTGCACCACGCTCATCCCGGAAATGTATTCCTGCAGAAACGCGTTGATGCGCGCAATCGCCGTGCGGATGCGGCGATTCGCATCGCGAACATATTTGCGAAAAATCATAGTGACAATCAGAATGCCGGGCAAAACAGCGAGCGTATCCAGCGCCAGCCGCCTGTCAATCTTGAAAAGCAGGCCGGCCATGACCACGAGTAGAAAGAAGTCGTTAATCATGGTGACGACGCCCGCAGCAAACAAGTCGTTGAGCGCGTCCACGTCCGTGGTCACGCGCGTCACCAGCCGGCCAACCGGATTGCGATCGAAATAGCTCATCGGCAAGCGTTGCATGTGACCGAAAATCTCGCTTCGCATGTCATACATCGTTTGCTGCCCAACACGCTGCATGATGCGCAGCTGGAGGTATTGCGCGAGGAAGTCGAACGCCAGCACTCCGAGATAAATCAGGCTAAGCCAGAGGATGCCCGTCCAGGCCGATGGCTCCGTGATTGCGCCCTTCAACTCGGGAACAAAATAACTATCAATGGCTTTTCGAAAGATCAGCGGCGGGGCCAGCTCGAGCGGCGTAACGATGGCCACCAGCACGAGCGCCAGCACCACGTGCCATTTGTACGGCTTCATGTATTGCAGAAGCCGCCGCATCAAGCGCGAATCGTACGCTTTGCCGAGGGCCTCTTCTTCGTGCAGATTGCTCATGCGCGTTCGAGCTCTTCTTCCAACAACTGTTTATGATACAAATCCGCGTAATATCCGCCGCGTGCCAGCAGTTCGTCATGCGTTCCGCGCTCGGCGATGGCTCCCGCGACCAACACGACAATCTGGTCGGCGTCGCGGACGGTTGAGGTGCGGTGCGAAATCAGAATCGTTGTGCGGCCTTCCATGATTCCGCGCAGGCCGGTGAGGATGCGCTCTTCGGTTTGCGTGTCCACGGCGGAGAGCGAATCGTCCAGGATGAGGATGCGAGGATCGCGCACCACCGCGCGCGCAATGGCGGCGCGCTGCTTCTGCCCGCCCGAAAGGGTGATCCCGCGCTCGCCCACCATAGTCTCGTAGCCTTTGGCGAAGCCCACGACGTCGCCATCCAGGCTGGCGAGTTCGGCTGCATCCCGCACGCGGCGCTCCTCGTAGTCCGGCAAACCAAACGCGATGTTGCCGCCGACGGTCTCGCCGAACAAATAAGTGTCCTGCGGGACGAACCCGATGGACTGCCGCAAGGTGACGAGCGGCCACTCTCGAATCGGGCGCCCGTCGATCAAAACCGAATCGTCCGGGGCCTCCCAGAGGCGCGCAATGAGTGCGGCAAGCGTGGTTTTGCCGCTGCCGGTCGGCCCGACGATCGCAAGCGTAGAGCCCGCAGGAATTTTCAGATTGATGTCGCGAAGCACCGAATGAGGGACGCTGCCATTGGATTTTGCAGAGCCGTTGGCGCCGGCGCAGAAAAGGGTGGTCGGATAGGTGAAGGTGAGATGGCGGAACTCGATTTCGCCGCGAGGCTTGGTCCCTGCTGGAATTCTCGCACTGCGATCATCAATATTGGGTTGGGCGGTGAGGATGTAGTTCAGCCGTCCCATGGAAGCCGCGCCGCGCTGAAAAATGTTTGTGACCCATCCGAGCGCAATCATTGGCCAGACGAGCACGGTGAGGTAGCCATTGAAAGCAATGAAAGCGCCGAGCGAAATCTTCCCGCTGAACACTTGGTGGCCGCCCTGCCATAACACGATCAAAAAGCTCGTGCCAATGAGCGCCTGAAGCGACGGCATGAACATGCTCCAGATTCGAATCAGGCGAATGTTTCGCGAGACATATTCACGATTGGGCTGGTCGAAGCCGTGGATTTCCGCTTGTTCCTGCGCGTACGCCCGCACCACGCGCACGCCGGCAAGATTTTCCTGCACGCGGGCCGTCAGCGTCGCGAGCGCCGCCTGAATTTTTTCGTAGAGGTCGTGAATCGTCTTGCCAAAGAACCACACCGCGACGGCCACCACCGGGGCGGGGATCAGCACCCACAGCGTGAGCGAAGGCGAAAGTGTGACCATCACCAGGATGGCCATGATCATGGTGATGATGGTCGTCGCGCTGTACATGATGCCGGGCCCCAGGACCATGCGCACGGCGTTCAAATCATTTGTGGCGCGCGACATCAGCTCGCCCGTGCGGTTGCGCACATAGAATTCCGGTTCGAGAATCAGCAAGCGCTTCAGAAGATCGTTGCGAATGTCGAATTCGATGTCACGTGATACGCCGATCAGCGTCCAGCGCGCGGAGAAGGAGAGCAGGCCTTTGACCGCCACGCAAAGAACGACGATCAAGCAATAAATGCCCAGCGTGCGCCGGCTGCTGGGCGCGTAATAGGGAATGAAACGGCTGAGCGCCGATGAGTTTAGTCCCGGGACCGCTGGAACTCCGGTCTCCGTGTTGTGCTCGAATGGAACGTGGTTGCCCGCCAGCGTGTCCGTCATCACTCCAGTGGCGAGCGGAAGCACATTCCCGATAATGCCCATGAGCAAAACGGTAAGCAGTCCGAAAACAATACCGCCGGTATAGCGCCGCAGATACGGCACCAGTCCGCTCAAGTCCTTCTTGGGAGGGGAGTCCATCGTGCTCTTCGGAGCCCGTTTTGCGGTATCTGGAGCGGCCGCGCTCATCGCAGGGTCGACCTCACATCCTGCAAAGTTGCCGATTCGAGTACAAAGTGTTCATACGTCCGGTCGAGCGATTGATAACGCTTCGTCGCCGGATTGTAACGCACGCCGATCGGCAGCACGTGCGCATCCAGGGAGCCTTTCAGCGGCGTGAAATAAAGTTGCAGACCCTTCTCATCGTTCTGCTCGTATTGCAGCCGCCAGCCGGTCACCGGCGTCAGCGGCGTCAGCCCCAGATAACCCTTCTGGTTTTTCAAATGTTCGTCGCAGCGCAGCACTTCCGCCCATTTTCCGTCGGTATTTTCGGCCACCACCACGCGCGTCACGATGGTTCCCGGCAAATTGTTGGTCGGGGTCTTTGGAACCACGTTAGCCACCAGAAATTCCTGCTTCCCGTTCTTTGCCAGGTCGCCAAAGACCAGCACTTGCGACTCGCTCCCCAGCAGCGCGGCTGCCGCCTGCTGAATCTCGTCCGGCACGGCTGGTTCCACGGGCTTCGTTTCCGCCTGCGCAGCAGGCTTGGGCGCATCCGCCCCGCACCCGCCCAGAAGTATGGCCAGGGACAAGACGCTCAGTGATGATTTCAGTGGGAGTCTCCCGATCCGGGACGTGCCGACGCGCCAGCCCCCTCTTACGAAGGACGGAGAGTTGTCCGCCCCGTTAGCACGCCAACAGCCGCTTTGTGAGGTTTTTTCCATCAGCGAACTAAGGCCGCAAGTGCCATCTCAACTGCTCATCCGCGCTCAACCAACCGCGCATTGCTTCAATTCTATCCGTTGCCGTCCATTCGTGGAAGAACTCCTCGAACCGGGCTTGCTCAAGGCCTGAACGGGTCAGCGCTGCGCCAGAATCGCGTCCAGCCTGGCTTCAAAATTTTCCTCGCCTTCGGACCACAATTCGCTGCGCTCTACCGGCAGCGCCCGCTCCACCGCTTCCACCCATTGGAACAACTGTTGGATGTTCTCGCGCGTCTTTGCGTGATATTCCTTCAAGTTGACGCTCGCCGCCATCCACTGACGAAACGTATGCTCCATCGGATGATCCGAGGAGTTAAACGGATTCGACGCCGCTCCCGGCGCCAGTAACCCGCCGTGCCCCGTGAAGAAATGCTCGAATCCGAGGTCGGCCATGAAATGCCCCGAGCTGACCGCGAGCCCGCCGTCATATTCAATCCCATGGCACGCCAGAACCAATGGCTCCGGCTTGTGCTGCCACTTCAGGTTCTCGATGTCGAACCCCCATAGGTCCCATTTTGCGTTCACGAAATAAGCCGTGTCAGGGTTCAAGTGCTGGACCGCCATCGCGGTCACTTCCGCGGGCCCCATTTTCAGCGGGCGCAAGTCCCACTCCGCGACCGGGATCTCCGTCGCGTCTACGGCCTGCACGATCAGTTCGGTAAAGGAATTCTGCGTTGCCGAAAGCGGCGCAGTCGTCAGGAAGCGCGCGAACTCCGCAAGCATCGTTTCCAGTGAAAAATCGCGCGTCCACACGCGCAGGTACGCATGATTGGCCATTAGGGTTTATACCTATGGAAGTATACCGGGCGGGCAGGGAAGACGCGAATCGGCTCGGAAAAGCCGTGGGATGAGATCGTTCCGGCGAATCAGCTTCCGCTGTTTGCGCTCTTCGCGCGCGCGGACGGCTCAGTCGGCGCCGTGAAACTTTGCGCAATTTCTTTCAGCCGCTCCCGCAAGGATTCTCCGACGTTGGCAAACACCTGGGCGCAAGCCTCGCGCAGTTTTTCTTCCGCCGTAGCCGCAATTCCTGAAATCATGTCGCGCGACTGGTGGTCCAGCGACGCCACCGTCGCCAGCATCCATTGGTTCGAAACATTTTCCAGCTTGCCCTTGTACTGTTCCGCCGCGTGCTCGCCCATCTGCCCGTAAACGCGCTCTATTTCCTTCTGATGCGCGTCCGTCATGGACTTCCACGAATCCAGCAGCGGCCCAAATCCTTCCTGCACTCGCGTTTGCGCTTCCGCAATTCCCGCCTCCAGCGCCCCGCCCATTGCCCCCTGGAAGCGCCGCAAGAAATCTTCTTGCTCGGCCGTCACATGTTGCGAAAACTCGGCGCGCGCCGCATCCATTTGCGCGCTTGCCGCTTCTACAGACCGCCGCAATTCCTCGCCAAAGCCATCGAGTTCCTGCCGGCCCGTGCGCTGAATCTCATCCGTGAACGCCGCCGCCGTCGTGTCTGCCGCGTCCGCGAAAAGCGCCCGCGCGCGTTCGAACGCATCCCGCACCACTTCTTCCATTTGCGTCTGCGTGTGTCCCACGAAATTGCGGCTCGAATGGTCCAGCTCACCCGCAAATACGCTGGAAATCTCGCCCGCTTTCTCCCGCATCTGGTTTGCGGCCTGCTCGACGGCACGGTCCGCTTGATTTTGTATCTGTGTCTGCGCCTTCTTTTCGTACCATTCCGCCGACTTGAAAATTTCTTCGACGACTTGATGCTTCAGATCAACGACTTTTCCTTCCAGTTCCGTCAGGTTGCGCCCAGTAATCGTTTGGGAAGACTCTTGCAGCAGTTGCTCCACGCTTCCCAGATTCTCCCGGAAGCGCCCCAGCGATTCCGCGAAGGCCTCGTCCGCGGTGTTTCGAATCCGATCCTGCTGCATCGTCAGTGCCGCATCCAGCAGGGCGCGTCCGCCGGCCAGCCGGTGAATCGCTTCTTCGGTTTGCGACACGTGCGGCTGCACCATTTCCCCGATTTGCCGGTCAAACTGCGCTACCGCCTCGCGGCTAGCTTCGTCAAAAGTCGCGCGAATCCGTGCGTTGATCTCTTCGAAAAACGCTCCTGATTCGCGGTGCAATTCATTCCGCTGCAGCGACGCAAGGTCGCCCAATTGGGACTGAAATTCGCCCAGCGCCTGCTGCCGCGCCGTTTCGAGCTGCTCCGAATGATGTTCGAGTTTTTCGCTGACCTCGCCGGCTCGCGCCAGCGCGGCTTCCAGCCGTTGCGAAAGCTCTTGCAGCCCATCCCGGAGCGCGGCCACGCGCTGTTCCGATTCTGCCGTGGCGCTGGCTGCCGCTTCCTTCACCGCCGACGCATGCCGCTCCATCTCCTCGCGCAATTGAGACATCAAGCCGCTCGCGTGCTCGTTCAATCCACCCGCGGCGCGGTCCTGCGCTTCCGCGAGCGTGCTCTTCACCGCCGTCCGCCAACGCACCTGCGCGGCCTCGAGTTCGCTCGCGAGCTGCTCATGCCATGTCGATCGAGCTGTGGACAATGCGACCGACACCTGCTCTTGAATCTCTTTGGCCGCCGCGAGTAGTGCCTCGCGTTGCCCCGTCGCCGTCACTTCTTTCTGCGTCGCCGTTTCTTCCAGCGTCCGCGTGGCCGCTTCCGCGCGCGCCGCCAACTGCGCTTCCGTCTGCTCCGCCTGAGTCTTCAGCCGCGCAGTCGTCTCTTCCGCCTGTTGGCAGACATTCCGCAACGTCTCCGCACCAGTTTCCAATTTCTGCGCGTTCTCGTTGCGTTGAGCCGCGCCCTCCTGCGCGAGCCTCGCCGTGAGATCATGCGTTAGCTGTTCCAACTGAGGCGCCAGCCACCGCGGCAATTCATTTCGCAGAGTCTCGGCTGCCGCTGCGTGCACCGTCCGCGAATGCTCGCTGGCTTCGTGCTGGAGTTTCTCGATGGCGTGCGACGTCTCGTTGGAGATCTCAGCTCGCCCCGCCGCGAATTTCTGCTCCCACTGTTCGAACGAGAGCCGCTGCTCCGCCGATACCGCCTGCGAAGCCGCTTCGCGAGTCGCCGCCTGAATCTGCTGCTTCGCATCCGCCACCAGCCGCGCCACTTGCCGCGCAAGCTGCAGGGAAGCATCCGTGGTGCTCACCGGAGAAGGGAATACCCTCACCTTGTCCGCTCCTGCGGTAGGCGAAATTTCGGCCTCATTCAACGCCAGCGTTATATCCGTTTCAGCCGTTTGCTGCGCAAGCTGCGGCGCTTCCGGCGCTGAGTCCGTTCGCGAGGAGACTTGCGCCGTCGCAGTCATCGCAAACCAATCTTCCGGCGGAAACGCAATTCCCCACGCATTTCCGGAAACTTCCAGCTCCAGCGCCACCTGGAATAACTGCCGCACAGTTCGCGGCCTTTGAATCCACGCCACGCGTCCGCGCACCGTTCGCGGCGGCTGGCCCGTCTCCGGATGAGGAATCTCTATCGTCACCCACATGTTTTTCAAAACGTAGTGCTTCGATTGGTAGCGGCACCCGTGGCAATTCACAATCAGTGAAGAAGTCCGTTCGACAAACGGCCGTCCCAGCGCGTCCACGCCCGTAACCACCAGCGGAACCGCCTGCACGATCCGCGTGCTCCGGCGCTTCCTCAATTCCGAACTCGTGTTCGCCGCGCTTTCGGACACCATTTCAGTTGTCTCGTCGGCAAAATTGCCGCTAAAGTCATCCATACAAACCGCCGCCGCCCCTCAGTTCCCTCAGATTTTTCGCGAACAACGGATGCCAGCCCGGCTGCTTCGCAGCGCTGGCTTAGTGGGTGCCTTCCGAGGTCGGCCGGCGGTGTGTTCCCGTCAGGAACATCCACGCTTCTTTTGCGACCCAGATCGGCCCTACCAGCAAATAAATTGGTCCTTGGAAAAACGCCGGATGGTTTCCTTCAATCTTGTGCCCAAGAAAGAGGAACACCCATCCGCCGACAAAAAATCCCGCTCCCCACAACCACTTCATGAACACGAAAAGGATAAGCCCCACAAAAATCATGGGGATTCCTACGCCGTGCAGGAACTTGTTCCAGCCGGATTCATGCTCGTGATCGTATTGCGCCATGTAGTGCGCCAGGTTCGGCATTAGCGCACCTCCTGTCAGCGGCACGGCGACTGCCATTCGGTCGGCGGGAGGACTGCGACCTTGGGAAGTAGACTCTATACCGGAATGTAGAAATTGGCTAGAGCGTCCTAGAAGTACTAGCAGCGGAGCACTAGCGACTCAACTGGAAGGCATTGAAATGCATGACTTTATCGACGTGCCGTGCTTATCTCAGCCCCAGACGCCGCTCGCAAAACCTACAGATCCCGCCGGCCTTCCATCGCTTTCAGCATGGTCACTTCGTCTGCGTACTCCAAGTCCGCGCCCACCGGAATACCTACGCCAATTCTCGTGACTCGCACGCCCAGCGGCTTCAGCAACTTTGACAGATAGACTGCCGTGGCTTCGCCTTCCGCGGTCGGATTCGTTGCAATGATAATTTCCTCGACGCCCCCGCCCTTCAATCGCTCAATCAAAGTCTTAATATGCAGTTGATCCGGCCCGCGCCCCGAGAGCGGCGAAAGCGAGCCACCCAGAACGTGATACATCCCGCTGTACGTCCGCGTCTTTTCGATGGCCATGATGTTGTGCGCTTCTTCGACCACGCAAATCGTCTTCTTGCTGCGCGTCGGCCCTATGCAGTACAAGCACGGGTCCGTGTCCGTGATGTTCGAGCAAATGGAACACGCGCGAATTTTTTCCTTGGCGTCACGAATCGCCTCCGCCAGCGCCAGCGCATCTTCCGGCGCCGCGCGCAACAAGTGAAACGCCAGCCGCTGCGCGGTCTTCTGGCCAATCCCCGGCAAATGTTTCAGTTCGTCAATGAGTCGTTCCACGGGAGCGGCAAAATCAGGCATGCAGCATGTGTAGCATAGCCGCGCGTATCCGCGCAAACGCGCTAGAGATTAAGGCGTGGTATGAATTGAATCGGTTTCACTACAGAACAGTATTAGGCAAACGTGAACTTCTCTCCTCGCAGGAAGCGTATCCGACTTAGCAGCAATGACAGCGGCAACGGTGCCAGAAAAAAGATGCCTATGATCATCGCTATTAGCGATGCCACGTCGAGATCCCTGAAAGCGGAAATGTGGAAGAAAACTCTGAATGGAAGCAGAGTGAGTAGAAGAAATATCACAAACGATACCCGCGAGAACACGAGCCAGCGATTAGGAATTAGCGACAGAACCGCAAAGCCTATGAGTTGGACATCAGCAATCCGACTAACTCCCCAACGAGGGCGGAAAATCCAGAGGGGTATAACCACGGAAATAAAAATGGCCAGGATCTTGCACGTCCAAGCTAAAGACTTCAGAGACCGAGTAGTCATGGCTGTAATGTTTAGCGTCAACTACAGTGCCACGAATCACGAAGTCATTCAATTGGTTACCGGCTCAAATTTCACGACCCCTAGAGATCGCGATACATGATGTACGCGTCCACGTAGCCAAGCGTTGGATGAAGGAACGCTTTCGGAAGCTGGCCGACAATCTCAAACCCAAAGCGTTGCCACAATCGGACGGCGAGCTCGTTTGAGCTGACCACGAAATTAAATTGCATCGCGCGAAACCCGCGTTCCTGCGCGCGCTTCAGCGAGTGCGCGCACATCGCTCTCGCCACGCCACGGCGCGTCGCTGAAGCCGCCGTCATGTAACCGCAATTCGCGACGTGCGCCCCGCCGCCCTTCTGGTTCGCTTGCAGGAAGTAGGTTCCGACAATCTCGCCGCCGTCTTCTGCCACGAAAACCTCATGCTCGACTGAAAACCAATAGGCGAGCGCGGTCTGCATGTCCATGTCGCGTGGCAAAGTATAGGTCTCACCAGCGAGAACGATCGGCTCCATGATTTTCCATATAGCATCGCCATCCGCCGCTGCTGCGATTCGAATCAGCATCCCGCCATTTTGACACGAGTTTGCGCGTGTTCACTTTCAGCCTTTCTTTAGCTGGTGGAAAAACTCCTCCATTTCACCCCTCTAGTACTTTTCTAGTATTGCCCCTTAATGGCGCAGCAACTAAAGTTTCGCGAAATTCAGTGGTTCGCCGGCGTGTATTTGAAACGCCAAGAGCGATCCACTGGGCGTCAAAGGGTGAGGTGTCCATTGAAACCTATCGGTGCGACTGCAAGAGTTTGTCTTCTATCGGTTTTAGGGCTAGCGCTATTGGCGGGCGGCAGTTTCCCCGCGCCTGTAACCGTCAAGGGCTTTGTCCTGGATTCTGCGTGTGCCTTCACCAAGGGTCTCGACAAGCCCATCAGCAGAGAGTGCGCGGTTTCTTGTGCAAATGGCGGATCTCCACTGGTGATTCTAGCGGAAGACGGTACCGTTTACTGGCCGATCGCCGCAACGACGCCCTCTAGTGGGCAAAACCCCAAGCTGCTTCCCTTCGCCGGGCAGAAGGTCAATGCGACCGGTACGCTGTATAAGCGGGGCGGCTCCACGGCCATCGTGATCGACAAGATCGAAGCGCAAACCTCGTCACAAAAGTAGTTCACTGCCGCAAATTTCCAGCGTCCCGGGCGATGTATTCGCGGGCAAATAAGCGGAGCCGTTGGCAGGGGATTTCATGGATGAGATCGGAGAACTAGCATCATGAAGACGCTGGTATACAGAGTTGCGATGATGACGGTGCTTCTGGTGGCATTCTGCACGACAATACCGGCGCAGGTACCGACCGGTGAAATCAACGGCATTGTCACCGATCCCCACGACGCCGTCGTCGCGAATGCGCGCATCATCGCCGTTAGCAAAACGCAGGGAATCTCCCGCGAAACATCCAGCAATGTGGATGGCCTCTACGTTCTCCCCGATCTGCCCGCCGGCATTTATGACTTGAAGATCGCAGCCTCCGGTTTTGCCACCGTTGAGTTTCCCCAAGCCGTCGTTCAAGCTGGCCGCACAACCACCCTCGACGCCAAACTGCAACTGGCCGGCGTTGGCACCACCGTTAACGTCAGCGAAGGAGCGGGCACCATCGAACTGACGCAATCCATGATTCAGGGCCAAATCACTTCGACCACCATCGAAAGCATTCCGCTCAACGGAAGAAATTTTCTGGAACTCGCTTATCTGATCCCCGGCAATCGCCCGGCGCCTACGTTCGACCCCACGAAGACCAATACTCTGGAAGTCAGCTCTGCCGG
Organism: uncultured Acidobacteriota bacterium; assembly: GCA_963729455.1. Classification (GTDB taxonomy): domain Bacteria; phylum Acidobacteriota; class Terriglobia; order Acidiferrales; family UBA7541; genus Acidiferrum. The sequence goes on along the minus strand of CAVSNX010000007.1, from coordinate 400,924 downwards.
CGGCTTCGGCCGCGGGGGAAACATTACCGTGGACGGGGGCGACAACAACGACGAGGTCGTTGGCGGTACCCTCGCGAATTTTCCGGAAGACTCCATTCAGGAATTTCAGATTGCTACCGGCCGGTTTACTTCTGAAGTGGGCCGCTCCGGCAACAGCATCATTAATATCGTCACCAAATCTGGTGCCAATGACTACCACGGATCCCTGTTCATGTTCGAACGCAACCGCAACTTGCAAGCGCTTCCCGCGATCGATCGTGGCCTGCCCGCGCCTCCGTTCGACCGCGAACAGTATGGCGGCTCCGTGGGAGGTCCCATTCGCAGGGACAAGAGCTGGTGGTTTGCTTCGCTGGAATATCGCGACCAGAACGCGCCAACGCAAACAGGTGCGCGTGATTTCGCCACGGACGCCATTGATTTCTCGTCAGCTCCCGCGCCTCTGCGCGACGTGCTTTTCTCAACGAGATACGATCAGCAATTGACAGCCAACAACAGCCTGATGGTGCGCTATTCCTTTAACCGCTCCACGGATATCGCCGCGGCGACACCTTCGCAGGCCACGCCGTTGATCGCTGCGAGCGAACGGCAGGATGCTCTGAATCGATTTCACACCGTGGTGGCCGGGCTCACGACCACGGTTTCGCCCACGCAAGTAAACAACCTTACTTTCCACATCGACAATTTCTACAACAACATTCCAGCGTTTCCGAATGATTCTCCGACCACCAACCCCGCGGGTCTCGCCTCCACCAACGAACTGATCTTTCCGGGTCTTGCAGACGGTGCCAATTTCAATTCGCCGCAAACCACCTACTTAACCCGCTACCAGTTGCGCGACGGATATTCCTGGTCCCTGGGAAAGCATTCCCTGCGCATCGGTGGCGAGTTTCAACACTACTCCGCGCACGGAGAAATCAACGTGTTCGGCAGCGGCACGGTGATTCTGACGTCGAACTTTGGGTTTAACAATCTCAGCGGCGATACCGGGCCGCCCACCGATCTGGACATCCCAATTGCTGTGGCCATCAAGAGCAGCGCCCCGGTTACGCCGGTACCGATTCCGACCGTCGCCAACAGTTATTTTGCAACCTACATTCAAGACGATTGGCGCGTTCGCCCAAACCTGACCTTCAACCTGGGCCTGCGCTGGGAATTTGACACGGATTTGCTTGGCAACGACAGTTCGCACGGGCCATGCCCGAATCTGACTGCCGAGCCCGCGCAGCCTTGCGTGTGGATGGCCAACGTGATCGACCTGCATCGCAACACCGATAAGAAAAACTTCGGCCCCCGCGTCGGTTTTGCATACGACCCCTTTGGGAAGGGCAAGACGGCCATCCGCGGCGGCTATGGCATCTACTATGACCGGATCATTCTCGAAGCGCCGAGCGAAGAACGCGTTCAAGATGACCGCGCCTTGACGGTGACCCAGTTCGGCGGCTCGTTCTGCACTTTTCCAGGAGATCCCAATCCGCCGGATCTCAATACCTGTTTCGCTCCCATCCCCGGCGTTCACTTTGCTCCCGGCAGCCCCACTCTCGCGAATCCGTTCAGCGGACAGCACCAAACCGGCGGCGTGGGCATCATTGTTCTCAGCCCGGATTCGCACCATCCCGTGTTTCAGCAGTTCTCGCTCGGGGTGCAGCAGCAATTCGGCAGCAACTGGCTGGTTTCCGCCGACGGCCTTCACGTCTTCGGAAACAAGCAATTGATTGGCCAAGCGTTGCGTACCACCAATTCCACGTCGCCGGACATATCCTGTCCCGGAAACAATATTCCCTGCACGGTTACGGATCCCCTTACGGGTATCTCTGACAACGTCACTGAAATTGGATCTTTTGCAAAGTCCTGGTACGACGGCTTAATCGTCAGTGTTCAGCACAAGCCCGCGAAGCTCGGCAGACTCACCTATCTCTACAACATCAGCTACACTCTTTCGAAAACCCTCGATTACTCAGACGACGACCAGCTGACCAACAACAACGTGGATGAGCAGGTGAATCTCGTCGAAGGCACCACCGGCCTCGCAAAAGAGAAGAGCTACGCGGCCACCGACGAACGTCACCGCCTGACACTCTACGGCGAAGTGAACATGCCGTGGCATTTTTCGTTTGCTCCGATTTACACATTTGGATCGGGCGTTCCGGCGGACACGTTTATCGCCGGCCTTCCGCTGGCTTTTGATCCCGCCCAGACGACGCCCTCGCGTTTGCCTAACCTCGCGCGCAACGCGCTGGGACGCAGCATTAAAAACAGCGACCAGCTCAATCAGGTCATCAACGCTTGGAACGCTCTACCGGCTTGTCCCGCGCCGGCTCCCTGCCATTCCGGACCGCAACTCGCGGACGTGCCCGCGGGCATCGATTTCTTCAGCCCGTTTAGCTCGCTTGATTTTCGTCTGACGAAAGAGATTCCGATTCGCGAGAAGTTACGCCTCTCTCTGATTGGAGAGGCATTTAATATTTTCAATGCAACCAACGTGCGCGGCACAACGAACGACAACTTCTCGGGCCGCAATGTCACGCTCAATCCCGTTGGCGGGGGGAGTAATGCCCAGTTCTTCGCGCCCCTCAGTATTGCCGGAGGATTTTTCGGTTCGGGAGGCGCGCGCGCGTTCCAATTCGCTGTGCGGCTCTCCTTCTAGTCGAGCCGCGCCGCGCTAGCGGTTTTTCTTCATATACAAAAACGAACAGGACGGCGAGGATTTCCTCGCCGCCCCGGTTTTGTTGCTAGATTGATCTCAGTTGGATTAGCTCTCCATTTGCGATTGGAAGACCTCGCCAGGAAGCACAAATCGTTCCGGCACCCTAGCGGACTCGACGCGCGGCAGGTTTACGGGCCTGCGATCCGGAAGAGCAGGCGAATGGCCCGGCCTTCGTTCGAGCGTTTCGGGAAGGGAGCCTGTCTCATCCGAGCGCATCCGTTCGATCTTGATGCCCAGCGAACGCTCCAGGTGGAACAACTCCGAGCGCTGCTCTTTCACGAAAAGTGTCGAAGCCACGCCGTGTCCGCCATTTCGTCCGGTTCGCCCGACGCGGTGAATAAAATTCTCCGCCACTTCCGGCAAATCGTAATTGATGACGTGCGCGATATCCTGCACGTGGATCCCGCGCGAAGCCAGGTCCGTCGCCACCAGCACGCGGAAGCGCCCCTGCTGGAATCCCGTCAGCGCCGAAGTGCGCTGCGATTGTGAGCGGTCGCCATGAATCATGGCCGCGGAAAACCCTTTGCGGTTCAAGCTTTCGGCAATCCGTTCGGTTCCGCGCTTGGTCCGCGCAAACACCAGGCACTTGCCCGTTTCCTTGGCCAGCAGGCGCTGCAGCATCTCCTGCTTGCGGTCCATGGCCACTTCAAACGCTTGCACGCGCACATTTTCCGATGGCTTCGAGGTCGAGCCAAACGAAAGCCGCACGGCGTTGCGCAAGTAATCCTTCACAATGCGCACCATGTCGCCTTCCATCGTCGCGGAAAAGCACATCGTCTGGCGTTCCTTTGGCAGGATCGAAACGATTCGCCGGATCGCCGGAAGAAATCCCATGTCCAGCATGCGGTCCGCTTCATCGAGGATGAGCGTTCGCAGCGCGTTGAAATGGAAAAGCCTGCGGTCGAGATAATCTTCGAGTCGTCCCGGAGTCGCCACAACGAGCCGCGCGCCCTTGCGAATGGCCTGGAGCTGCGCGCCTTCGGACAATCCGCCGACCACCAACGCCGCCGGCAGCAATTGCTTGCCACGCAGCGCGTTGAATTGCTCCACGACTTGCATCGCCAGTTCGCGCGTCGGAACCAGCACCAGCGCCGAAATTCCCGGCGTCTTGTCCGCCAGCAACCGCTCGATGATGGGAATCAGGAACGCCAGCGTTTTGCCGGTCCCTGTCTGCGCCGTCGCCAGCACATCCTTGCCTTCCATCGCCTGCGGAATCGCTGCCGCTTGCACCGGAGTCGGCGTCGTAAACTTCGCTGCCGCCAATCTCTCTTTCACATAAGGAGAAATCTTCATTTCCGAGAATCGCTCCGTAGAGCGTTCCGTCAGAGGCTCCTTGGAGCCCTCTGCATTCACTTCTGAAACTGTCAACATTCAATATTACTTTCTTACTGGCAGAAGCCGTCGCGGTGCGCACACGAATTCTCGGGCGGCCGGCGGCTTGCTTTGCCAGTCTTGTTTTGGATTACGCGTAAAACGTACGGAGGAAACTGGAGGCGGGAATCTCAGATCAAACACTGCACCGGAGGGACCGCACAACACAACCGAGGTATTAAGCGCAAACGAAGTGTATCACACTTTGTCGTTGCGTGCACAAATTGACTTCTCGTGTGTTTAATTCCAACGTCACAACTGCGTCCTGGATTCCCTGCGCAACTCAATGCGTCAAGCCAACTTTGCGGAGCAACTCCGCGAACCGCGGATCGGGGCGCAGCCCATCGAAAGCGGGCTCAACCCCGATCTCCGTCATCGCCAATTCCCGCAGCACATAGGCTCGCTCGAGCGAGTCGAGGGCCTTTTGCTTATCGTCTAGCCGCGCGTAGATGAGCGCAACGCCATAGGGCGTCGCATAGGCTTCCGGCGGGTTTTCTTTGTTCCGTGAAAATTCAAGGATTTTCTCCCAGTAGCCGTGGGGACCACTGTCAGCAAGTGCCCGTCGTAAGTCCTCCTCCTTCCTTGCCACGGACTCAGGATCTTCGCCCGCGAGGAGCCGTGCCTTACCCTCTTCCGCCACTGCATCTTCGAATTTCCCCGTGTATGTATAAAGGTGCGCCAAACGTTCATGATTGATGACAAAGTTGGGAAATAGGCCATCGCACTTGCGAAGCTGCCCCAAAGCCTCGTCATAGCGCCGCGCCCAAAGAAAAGTGCGTCCGAGAAACGACTGGAATGGCGGCGAAAAGGGATCGAGCTCGATGGCTTCTTTCATCTCCGCGATCGCTTCATCGTGCCGGCCGAGCGGCGAAAGGTAGCTGTTCGAATAGAAAAAGTGCGCGTATGCGTCGCTGGGATTCAATTCCAGCGCGCGCAAATACTCCCGCTCCGCGACCGGCCAATCATACTCGAAATGCGCTTTGACGAACGCAAGCACCGTATGGCCCTCAGCAAGCGAATCATCAAGCGCAATGGAGCGTTGTGCTGCTTCCCGGGCCTTGGGCATTGCTTCCATGGGAGCCGCAACGCCCGAGATGGGTACCAGGCTGTAGGCGCGCGCAAGCCCCGCATAAGCCGGGGCGTAGTTCGGATCAATCGCAATGGCGCGGTTGAACTCCGCGATACTTCGCTGAAATCCTTCTCGCGTCCGCAAATTCCACGCTTGCAACCCGAGAAGATACGCTTCGTGCGCCTCCGGGTTTACTGTCTGCGCCCCGGCCAGATGTGCTTCGAATTGCTCGGAAAGTGTCAGCTGGATCTTGCTCGCAATCGTGCGCGCCACTTCACTTTGGAGCTTCAGCACATCGCTCAGATCCCGGTCATAGCTCTCCGCCCACACATGCGTTTGGTCGCTGCTCTGGATCAATTGCGCCGTGACGCGTACCTGAGCACTCGATCGCCGCACGCTGCCTTCCAGCAGGTACTGCACGCCAAGCTCTTGCGCGATTTGCGCCATACTTTTATGTGCGCCTTTGTACTGCATGGCCGATGTGCGTGCGATCACTCCCAGGTGCCGCGGGTCGAGGCTGCCGAGCCGCGTTATCATCTCCTCGGTCATGCCATCGGCAAAATAGTCCTGCCCAGGATCACCGCTAAGATTCTCGAACGGCAGTACTACCAGCATGACTTTGTTCGAGGCGGGTTTCGGGCTTCGAAACAGGAAAGATCGAGCCACGATCAAGACCGCCGCCACTGCCGCCGCCAGACCAAGCCATAAAAGCCAATGCCGCGGATTGCTCGTTGTCGGCAGCACCTTGGCAACCGGCGGAACTGGCATCGCCGAAGCTGCCGCTTTTGTGGTCCCAGTCTCAACAACGTCCGCCGCAAAGCGGTAGCCCTTCGACGGAATCGTGTGTAGAAGACGCGGGTTCTCCGGATTGTCTTTCAATGCTTGGCGGATCTTACGCACCGCGGTGTTGATACTGTTATCTACATCAACGAAAACCTCTTTGCCCCAGATGCGGTCCAGAATTTCCTGGCGGGTCACCAGTTGCCCGTGCCGCTCAACCAGCACGAAGAGCAAATCAAGCGGGATGCGCTCCAGCCTTATGACTTGGCCCGCGCGGCGGAGGCCGGTATGCTCCCCCGTCCAGCTCAAAATCCTCAAATCGGTATATCTCCGAGGCCATTCCACACCTGCCCGGTCCGGGCGCGATTGTATCCGTAAGCCCTCGATTGGCATAGGTGCAGTTCTCTCAATCGATTGCGGGTACAGGGAACCTTCAGGGAATCTTCAGGCGCCCTCCATTGCGTCTTTCCGGCGCACTGCCGATTATGCCCGCGACATGGGGCCATCCCAGTCAACAACCCACTTAGGAGAAAAAAATGAAGACTTCGCTTTGCAGAGGAATCCTGTCCTTCTTAATCGTTTTGTTCCTATGGAGCGCTACCGCACGCGCTCAGTCCACAGACAGTGACGGCTGCTCAAACTCCACCCTCAAGGGCGACTACGCCTTTACCGTATACGGTCAGATTTTTATCCCCAACGGACCCATCGTCACCCGTGATGGCATCGCCATGACCCATTTTGACGGCGCCGGCAATCTCACGCAGGTTGATTTCGTGCTTTCCAGCGCTAACGCTCCAGCTCCGCCGCCGGGCATGCCGCCGACCGATCCCGTGACCAAGTTTCATACCGAGGAGAAGGGCACTTATACGGTGAACCAGGATTGCACCGGCAATTTCGAAATCATTTTCCCCTCGACCACGGATCCCGCAACTGGAAAGAGCTACTCCGGCGCGATCATAAAAGTCATGTTCGTGCTAAGCAATCACGGCAGAACTATCCATACCATCGTCTATTCACTCCAACCTCCTGGCGCGCCAGGGCCAGTTCCCGCATTGATTCACAGTGAAGGCTACAAACTCGGCGCAGATCACGAACAACGCGACTAGTAAGTGCATCGCTCATTTGCGGCACTCTATCTCCGCGATCAGCTCAAACGAAATGGCTGAATTCGCAAGCGTCACTCCCCGGGAAAAATCTCATCTCTTTCCCGGGGAGTGACGTTTCTCAGGCGACACCGCACAGATGTTCCCTACGCGTCTTTGGTCGACCTCATCTCGCGCACGGAAGAATTTTCTTGGAATACGTCGGGTGGGAAAAAACCACAGCGTAAACTTGCCGAAGTTCTGAAAGTTAAAACAACCCGGGAATTTTCATTCCCGCAATTCCTGGAATTCCACCGGCGAGATTCTTCATCTGGTTGGAGAGTTCTTCATCCACGCGCCGAGACGCTTCATTCACCGCCGCGCGAACCAAATCCTGCAGCATCTCCTGGTCCTTGCTCCCAAAAACGTCCGGCTCGATGCGCACGTCCACAATCTGTTTCTGGCCGTTCATCTTCACCGTGACCATTCCGCCTCCGGCCGAAGCTTCCACCGTCACGGAATTCACCTGCCGCTGCAAGTCTTCCTGCAGTTGCCGGAAGCGCGAAAGCATCTGTTGGAGAGCGCTGACTTCCATCATGGTCCCTCTTGACGCCGCTTCACTTCGGAGATCTTACCGCCAAAGCGCTGCAGCATTGACCGCACCATCGGATCGCGCTCGAACTGTGCCCGCAATTCCTGCGTGCCGGACCCTGAACGCGACGCGGATGCACTAGCTGCTGCAACTGCTTCCAGTTTAGCACAGACGCGCACCGTTCGCCCCAGCACCTTGCTCGAAATGCCACGGATCTTTTCCAACGTCTCGCGTCCTTCAATCATTTCCGCGAATGGCCGCTTCTCCGGCGGAAAATAAATTCGCAGCTCCGCGCCTTCGAGTTCCCAGCGGCTGCTCTGTTCCACCAATTCGCCAAGAAATTTTTGCTGCGCCTGGATCGCCGACTTGATTTCCGCAACTTGTTCCAACGCAATCCCGCTGACTTGCATCGCCGCGCCATTGCTCTTCGCTGCATCGCCGCGCGCTTCTTCCGTAACTTCATTCTTGGCCGCTGCTGGCGCCGCTACCGGAGTCGCAAACGCCGGCGCCGGCGCTGCTGCTGCAAAACTCGCCGAAGTAGATTTTGCGGGCGACGAAAACCCAGACGCGCCAAGCCCCGTCGCCGCATTCGGCGAATTTCCGAACCGCGCCGGCGCAGGAACACTCGACGCCGATTGCCCCGCGCCGCGCGCCATCCCGGAATGCGTTCCTCCACCCGGCGCTCCACTCTTCAATTCCGTGAGCAATTCTTCCAGCGGCGCAAGCCGCGCCGCGTTGATCAGCCGAAGCAATCCCATCTCCAGGTGCACGCGCGGATCGGGCTTCCTCCGCAAATCATCGTCCGTCTGTAGCAATATTTGAAAAAATCGCGTCAAATCTTCTTCGCTGAATTGCCCCGCCGCTTTTTCCAGCGCCGGACGCTGATCCGCCGTCGCCGCAATCAAATCCGAATCCGCCCCGCACACCCGCGCAATCAACAGATTCCGCATGTGCCGGATGGCCTCGCGGCAAAAGTGCTGCAGGTTACGCCCCTCTTTTTGGAACGTGTGCACTAGCCCCAGCGCCCGATCCGCCGAGCCTTCCGCGATCGCGCCCACCAATTCATTCAGCGCGTCTTCGGGCACCACACCCAAAAGCTCGCGCACTTCTTTGTCCGGAATCGTGTCGCCGCAATACGCCCGCGCCTGCTCCAGCAGCGACAGCGCATCGCGCAAACTGCCTTCCGCCATCCGCGCAATCACCGCCATCGCCCCCGGCTCGATTTGCAAATTTTCTTTTCGTGCGATCTCTTCCAGCCGCCCGCTAATTTCCGCAAACGTCAGCGCGCGAAAATGAAAATGCTGTGACCTCGACCGGATGGTATCCGCCAGGTTCTCCGGCTCCGTCGTAGCCATCACGAAAATCACGCGGTCCGGCGGTTCTTCCAGAGTTTTCAGCAGCGCATTCGAAGCCTCGCCCGTCAGCATGTGCGCTTCGTCAAGAATTACAACTTTGCTTCTCGACGCCGCCGGCGCGTAGCGCACCATCTCTCGCAGTTCGCGAATCTGATCAATACCGCGGTTCGACGCCGCGTCAATTTCAATCACATCCAGCGAAGTCCCCGCGGCAATCTCCTTGCACGAATCGCATTCCCCGCACGGCTCCGCCGTCGGCCCCTTCACGCAATTCATGGCTTTCGCGAGAATGCGCGCCACCGTCGTCTTCCCCACGCCGCGCGCCCCCGAGAAAATATACGCGTGCGCTACACGATTATTCTTGATCGCGTTCGCCAGCGTCTCCGTGACGTGCTGCTGCCCCACAAGATCCGCAAACGTCTGCGGCCGCCATTTGCGCGCGATGACTTGGTAGCTCATTCGAAAGTTGTCAGTTCTCAGTCTTCAGTAAACAGCGTAAGGAAGAAGTCCACAATTTCTCTGTCTCCCCCTCCCACTGGAAACTCGCGACTGCATGCGACAAACGCTATTAAATTCTTATCTCTCGGTGGATCGAGCAAAGAAAATATCAGCTATATCCGCCATTCTTTTCCCACTGAAAACTGACAACCGAACACTGTAAACACTTTTCAGTGAGAGGAACTTCGGGTGATCTGCGGCACCCGAGGCGTTCCCGATACCGTTGCTCCCTTCCGGGCCTGGCGGGGTTCGCGGGACCTCGTTGCACAGAGCCCGAAGTTCCACGCTCCGGCACTCGCGCAAATTTTCCGCGAGCGCAGAGAAAAGTCTAGCACAGCGTCACGAGCGCAGCCAGAACGCGCGGCTTTACGCGCTTAGCTTTTAGTTTTGTTAGCCGCGATTATGAATTGGCAGTCTCTCTTCAAATTCTCGACGGCGGCTCAAAATCAAGATTTTGGTTTTGCTGCCGCGCCCGCTGCCGGCGCATCCGGCGGCTGAACTTCCGACGGATTCACCCAATTCACCTTGAACGGCCCCATCCCATGCACCTGCACGATGCTCTCTTCTTTGCTCATTGCAAAATGCCGCATCTCTTTCGGCATCGACGCGAAGTTCCCCACGTTCATCGCATGAAGTTTGCTTTCATCAAACGTTTCTCCCATCCCCACGAGAAACGTCCCCTTTAGCACCGTCACGTTCTCATCCGTCGGATGCCAGTGAGCCGGGATCTTGCTTCCGTCTGCACACCGCAGCCGCACCACAAACGGCGTTCCATCGGCATTGAAATCGCCTGCGACCGACGCCAGGTCGCACCCTTTGATGATCGGCGTCCATTTCAAATCCCCGTAGTGCAGGATCTTGGGCATCTCCGGCATTTCTTTCTTCTCCTGGCTGCGGACTGTCATCGTGATTGCCACTGCCGCGACTATCACCACACAAACATTCCAAACGCGATTCATTTTCATAAGAAGCTCCTCCGAAGGAAGGGAATGACTACGAATTGGGCAAACCATACTCTTTCAGAAGCTCTTCGGCAAGACTTTGCCATCGCTTCTCTCGAAGGCGCCCTCGCACTTCCCAACTCGCCGTAATTCTCAGGAAACATTCCCAAAATCCTCCGCGGCCGTATCCCGAAATCAGCGTAACCTACCCTCGGATGGAGTTCCTCCCCATCCTCCTTGCTTCCGGCCCGCCCGGAACGCCAGGTCCGCTGCGCCAGCGGAACACCCCGAGGCATCGCCTCGGTGTCGCCTCACGTCACGAGGCCACGTCGCACCATTCGTGCGCGCAGGAGGAACCCATGAAAATCGCTTCATCTCTTCTTTTGGCGGCAGCGCTTCTTTGCTTCGCCGCGCCCGCGTCCTACGCAGACCCGCATCAAGTCATCCAAGGCACGCAAGTCCATCTCACGCTCTTGAGCGGAATCAGCAGCTCCGTTTCGCGCGACGGCGACCCCTTCGTCGCCGTCGTCGCCGAACCCGTCTACTTGGGCAGCCAGTTGCTCCTCCCCGCCGGCACGCGCATCAACGGTGTCATCGGCACCGTGGAAAAGGCCCGCCACTTTTCCCTGTTTCGCGGCCAGGCCTACATGAACCTCACCTTCCGCTCCGTCGAAGTGGATAGCCGCATCATTCCCGTGCAAATGAGCATCATCGCCATCGAGCAGCTCCACGGCCAAGCCGACGGCAAGCGCCGCAAAGACGTGAAAATCGAAGAAGGCCAGGTCGTCCAAGAAAAGCACGACATCAAGGGTGACGTTCTCGGCGCCACCATCGGCACCGGCGGCGGCACGCTCATCGGCGCCGTTTTCAGCCACGTCGTTCGCGGCTTCGGCTTCGGTCTGGCCGGCAGCGCCGTCTACATCGTTTCGCGCAAAGGAAAAGACGTTGAGCTCCCCGCGCAAACCGGCATGCTCGTCCGCATGGACAACACCATCACCGTCCCAGTCACCACCGCTATTAGCACCGGCTACGCCGCCACTCGCTGAAAATCTCTCATAAATAAAAATTGCGCCGCGCTTGAGCATCTCCTCAAGCGCGGCGCATTCTCTTCTCCGTGAACTCTGTGTCCTCTGTGTTAAGTTTTTCCGTCAGTTCTTCGGAAAATTCGGATCCGCCTTCACCTCATTAATCTGCTTGGTGTGCCGTTCGCTGTGCGCCGCAATGAGCAGAATAAACTCATACCCATCCAACTTTCCCATCGGGCTATCCGTTACGTGATCGCGCAGACCCGTCGTCGTCTTTAGGAACTCCTCCGTCGTCGCCCGGCTCTCCACAAAATGTTTCACCGAACCCTCCGGCGACCCAAACCGGTTCGTCGGCACCAGCGGCTCCGGCGCCTGCACCTTGTTCGTGCGATCGGGCACCATCGCCAGCACCGCTTCGTCCGCCTTCTTCACGTCCCGCCCCGGCTCCCCCGCCGGCGCCATCATGACTTTTTCCTGTAACGCTCCCCGGATGAAATCCTCCGCCGCCGCGATATGTTCCATCACCTGCGCTACCGACCAGCGGTCCGGCCCCGCCTTGAAGTTCCACTGCGCCTCAGACAATCCCTTCGTCGCCTCCAGCACGCCTTTCTTCGTCGTCTCCAGATACTGCAGCGCGCGCTCCTTCTCGGCCTGCGTCACCTCTTGCGCCGACGCAGCCACCGCTCCCATCATCAAAACCGCCGCCACCAACACCCCTGCCAGGGACTTGCTTCTCATTTTCGTTCGCTCCTCTTGATTGGATTCGGCCGAAGAAACAGGAACCGCGAGCATACCAGATTTGCTTCCCGGGCGTTGCCTTCCCATCCGACACGGTCCAAGCTATTCACTGTCCGCTAATTCGACTCACCAAAAGTTTGGCCGCCATCGCTGAAGTGCAAACGGTTCTGGACACTTATCCGTCAGCAAGTCGCTTCAGGGCTTCTCCTTCTAAGAGGACTTGTCTCCATTCATCGAAGAACTCGCCACCCAATGACGTATAAAATCGAATTGCCGGCCCATTCCAGCCCAGCACTTCCCAACGCATGCCGTAGCAGCCTTCTTGCCGGGCAATTCGGGCAACCTCAGACAGCAGCGCTCTTCCTACGCCTCGACCGCGAAACGCTTCCCGTACGAAGAGGTCCTCCAGGAAGATCCCGGAACCTTTCCAGCTCGAATAAAAATCATAGAAGAGCGCATAGCCAATCGCTTCTCCGTCCCATTCCGCGATCAAGCTGCGGAACTTTGGTTGCAACCCAAAGCCGTCCCTGATCAGCGTCTCTTGCGTGATGACCACTGCGTCGAGTTGCCGCTCGTACTCCGCCAATTCGCGGAAGAATCGCAGCAGTAACGGTACATCACTGACAGTGGCCGCATGAAGGAAGAGCATCCGGGATTTCTCCACCCCGCAAAAGCGTAGTTTAGTAACAATCGAGCCTATCTCAAACTGCCGCTCACGCAGGGCGGTGCAGCTCTCCGGTTAGGCGTGCCAGTTCAAGCGGTCGATGCAACACCGGCTAATCAGTTGATCCTATGCTACTTCCCCTCGGAGAATCGCTTTGTCCGGGCTAAACTCAACCAAACCCCAGCCAGGATGGTGTTCCGATTGAATCAACGCTCGCGAACGATTCTTAGCCACTGAGGCCCTGCAGGCGTATTTCGGCCTAGTGTTGCATCGACCCATTGAATTCACCCGACTTAACGGGACTTAGCCGCGTGGTCAGACGATAAATTCCGAGTTGCCGACAATCCGGGAACTGCTCCATTAACGGACGCATGCGCGTTTCACAGGACTAATGTTGAGTTCGGTAAACATTGGTCGCTGAGCGCATTGGCCTGAAGGCAACAGTTGAGCCAAGGATCATTTAGCCCGAAATGCGACTATTCGGCCAAGCGGCGAGAAGCCCGTTCTAACTAAGCCTCCGCCGCCAGCCTTGGCTGTATCTCGCGCATGACGAGCATCAAAACTTCAACTTCTTATTTCGCCTGCGCTAGCCCCGCAACAACTGCGGCAACTTTATCGAGTATCTGATTCCAGCCCTCTAGTTCCCCGCTGTTTTTTGCGTTCTCCATGGTTGAATTTCCAATCAACGTGAGTTTCGTCTGGCCGTTTCCAAAATCCTCAAAAATAACCACGTCGTGCGCATCGTCTGTGGCCTCATGTTCTATTCCATAGTGCGCAGGCTCAACCTTGTTTCCCTTCGAGTCGCAAAAGTACAGGGAGTAAACGATCTTCTCGTGCAGAACAATCTCGTGGTATTCCCCGCCATTCCAGAACTCCTGCCCATCCGCCGCTCTCATACAGCAGAGAAATTTTCCTCCTACGCGAAAATCCATCTCGCAAAAAGGCGCAGTAAAACCCTTCGGCCCCCACCACTGCATCACATATTTCGGGTTTGTCCACGCCTCCCAAACCAATGCGGGTGGGGCGTCAAAAACTCTGGTGACAACCATCCGCTCTGTCTCGTTAACCGTGTTTTTTGTCATCTCTGACCTCCGCTTTTTTCATTTGATTTACAACCACATCCAACTTGTCGAAACTCTCTTCCCAGAATCGGCGATAGCTAATCGCCCAGTCGCTGACTGTCTTTATCGCCTCTGGCCTAAGCGTGCACACGCTCTCTCTTCCACGCTTCGTCTTGATCACAATCCGCGCCCGCACCAGGTAGGCAATATGTTTTGAAATCATCTGCTGCGAGAGTGCAAATGGTTCCGTCAATCCATGCACAGAGGCAGGCCCATGGGAGAGTTGTTCGATCATCGCCCGGCGGGTTGGGTCAGACAGAGCCGCAAATGTTGTATCTAACCTATCCACAACCATATGGTAGTGGATTATCCGTCGATGTCAAGCTCAAGCGTGGATTTTGGAGTTCCCGATTTCTGTTTCCTGATCTCTGAACCCTGACACCTGTGCTAATTTATGCTTCCCCATGCGCCGCGTATCGCAGCTGGATGCATGGTTTAACAAATAGGCTTCTTTGGGCAATTACGTACCACGCAAGGGAGATTTTCCATGTCAAAAGTATGGTTGGTAACTGGTAGCGCAAGCGGCTTAGGCCGGAACATTGCTGAAGCCGTGCTCGCATCAGGCGATCGACTCATTGCAACCGCCCGCGATCCCCGCCGGCTCGAAGACCTGGTAAAGAAATACGGAGATCAGGTTCGGACCGCGGCTCTAGACGTGGTCGATCAAAGCGCCGCCCAGGCGGCCGTGCAGATGGCGGTGGCCGCGTTCAGGCGTCTCGATGTCGTCGTCAATAACGCCGGCTATGGCGATATTGCACCATTTGAGCAGTTGAGTTCGAAGCGGTTCAAGGCGGTGGTTGACACTAATTTTTATGGAGTCGTCAACGTGAGCCGCGCGGCGATACCGATCATGCGAAAGCAAAAGAGCGGCTGCATTCTTCAGATATCCTCGGTCGGCGGCCGGTTGGCGCGGCCCGGCAGTTCGCCGTACCACGCGGCGAAGTGGGCCGTGGGAGGATTTACGGAGTCCCTTGCCCAGGAAGTGGCTCCGTTTGGCGTGAAAGTGTGCGCGCTCGAACCGGGCGGGATGCGAACGAACTGGGGCGTTCGTGCGAACCAAGACACGCCTGACCTGCTTCCGGACTATGAACCGTCCGTGGGCGCAGTTGCCAGGGCGCTGAAGTCTTATTGGGGGCACGAGATGAGCGACCCGGTCAAGGTAGCTCAGGTTGTCCTTCATCTGACTGCCAGCGATCGTCTCCCTGCACATCTTCTGATCGGCAGCGACGCCGTTCGCTTCGCCGGCGAGGCCGAGGCTACGCGCGCAGCCGACTGGCGCGAAATCAGCTTGTCGACAGATTTTGACGCCACCACAGCATTGCCTTCTGTGCGGTTCTGAACAATCCTCGCTCCGGGTGGTGTGGGAAAGGTGGATCGGCGTTCCTTTGTTGGTAACGCCCGCCCACTGACTTAAAATGAGGTTTCGCGTTAATATCTTTGGGGACGCGGTAGTGCGGCTTGCCTTTGCGGTTTTTCCGCATTAAAGCTACCGATTCCCCCGCCCTTAACGCTCCCCATGCCAACAAGAAACATCGCAACGTCAGGCGGAATCGTAAGCGATTTGCGAAAAGCGTAGCGCTGTGAAGCGGCAAAAAAAACTCACTTTCTGGCAGGCTGCGATTGGCGATGACCGCAGTCTTAAACCCAAAGAATGACAGTCCTCGCGCCCGCTTTTTGGACAGCTCGCCAATCGGGTTGCCTAGGATCAAATCAGTCATCGCGGGTTTTGCAAATTACTCATTAACCTGACGATTAGAGTGCCACCGCAACCTGCGCAGGAGTGCGAGCCGTCACGGCGGAGGCCCTGGCATCAGGGGCCGGGGGATGCGGATTGCCGTTGGAACCTGTTCTCGATGTATTGCCGGCCCCTTGGGCAAGTGATCTTTGCCAATTGGCTTGCTACGACCTCCGCGATGAGTGGTAAATCGCCAATCCACTCATCGAGGAGATTAGTACCGGGAAGTCGGCTTGTCGTCAGGAAATCAAGCACTGAAGAGATGCGCGTTTAACAGGAGCAATCTGCCAACCCCCCGAGGCATTTCTTCCGGTTTACTCGTAAGCCGGGTCGTTAACTCTCCCAATCATCAGTGGGACCAAGCGATCGGCGACTTTTTCCCGCACCTGGGCGAGGTTCATTGGCACCATCGTTTCCAAAGAAAGAACTCCTTTCATGGGCGCCATAGCGGAGTGGGTGGATGAACATTCCAATCGGCACGTCTTCTCCGCATTGCGCTATATTAAGCGTCCTGACGGGGAGGTCCAACATGCCGCGCTTCGTTTCGGTGTTATGCCTGTTTGTGGCGGCGACTGTTTGCGCCGCTCAAGAGAATTCGCCTCTGCTCCTACAAAAGCCTGCGCTCAGTCGCACGCAGATCATTTTTGTCCGTGCAGGTGATCTGTGGAGCGTTCCACGCTCTGGTGGCGACGCCGCTCGGCTCACGACCGGAGCCGGCGTGGAGACCGATCCAATGTTCTCGCCGGACGGCACACAAATCGCATTCACTGGCGAGTACGACGGCAATGTGGATGTTTTTGTGATGCCCGCGGAGGGCGGTTTCCCTAAACGGCTTACGTATCACCCCGGCGACGATATTGCCGTGGGCTGGACGCCTGACGGCAAACAGGTGCTCTTCCGTTCCGCACGAAATAGCTTCTCCTATTTCGACCGGCTGTTTACGGCGCCGGTCCAAGGAGGATTTCCTGCCGAATTGCCGCTTCCCATGGCACAAGAAGGTTCGTTTTCGCCGGATGGTTCGCGGATCGCCTACGTCCCCATAGCGCAGTGGCAACGGGCGTGGAAGAGGTATCGCGGCGGGCAGACCACTCCAATCTGGATCGCCACGCTTTCCAGTGGACGAATCGAGAAGATTCCCCGGGACAATTCCAACGATTTCAACCCGATGTGGGTGGGCGACAAAATCTACTTCCTCTCCGACCGGGACGGGCCGGTGACCCTGTTTTCCTACGATCTACGTTCTAAGCAGGTCAAAAAGGAGTTGGAGAATCGTGGACTGGATCTCAAGTCAGCTTCCGCTGGTCCTGATGCCATTGTGTACGAGCAGTTTGGCTCATTGCATCTGTACGACTTGAAGTCCGGCACATCAAAGCTGGTGATTGTCCGGGTGGCCAGCGACCTACTAGAGCTTCGCGATCACTTTGTGAATGTGGGAAAGCGCCTACAAAACGCTCACATTTCTCCGACCGGTGCGCGTGCGGTTTTCCAGGCGCATGGCGATATCCTCACGGTCCCAGCTGAAAAGGGCGACGCGCGCAACCTCACCAACAGCTCTTCGGTGATGGAGCGCGATCCTGCCTGGTCCCCATACGGCAAAACAATCGCCTACTTTTCCGACGAAGGCGGGGAGTATGCGCTCCATATCCGGGAGCAGAATGGAAGCGGCGAGGTGAAAAAGATCAGCCTCGGAACAGGCTTCTTTTTCTCTCCTCGTTGGTCGCCCGACAGCAAGAAAGTCGCCTATCGCGACAACCACCTCAACATTTGGTTCGTCGACCTAGAGCAGAAGAAGCCCGTCAAAGTTGACCACGATATCTTCTGGACATTCGGCGGGCCGCCGCCGGCTTGGTCGCCCGATAGCCGCTGGCTGGCCTATGAGAGAAGACTTCCTAGCCATCTGAGCGCCATATTTCTCTATTCCATTGAAGATGGAAAACACACACAACTCACCGACGGCATGAGTGACGCCAGAAATCCAGTGTTCGACAAGGACGGCAAGTACCTCTATTTCACAGCCAGCACGGACTCTGGACCTTCTTTGGAGCCCGACATCCACAGTGCTACGCGCCCGGTGACACGCAGCGTTTATTTGGTCGTGTTGGCGAAGGACCAACCCTCTCCGCTGGCGCCCGAGAGTGACGAGGAGAAGCCCGCAGACGAAAAGAACTCAGCGGACAAGAAAGAGGAAGAGAAACCCGACGCGGCCAAAGAGAAACCTCCGGAGAAAGTCGTCGTCAAGATTAATTTCGACAACATAGGTCAGCGAATCTTGGCGCTTTCTTTGCCGATGCGGCGTTACGTCGGTCTGCAGGTCGGAAAGTCCGGCGAACTCTACGCTTTGGAAGCTCCAGCCCCGGGCCCCGGCCAGGAGTTCAGTCTGACCGTACAGCGATTCGACTTGAAGAAGCGAAAGTCAGACATAGCCTTGAGCGGTGTGCGTTTTTTCGAGATCTCGCAAAATGGCGAGAAGATGCTTTACCAGCAAGGCGACCACTGGTTCATCAAGGCACCTAAGCCACTGGCTAGCGGCGGCCCAGGGCCGCAACCTCCCGGCGGCAGCGACGCCAGCGATGGATTACTAAAAACCGACAACCTGGAAGTGCTTGCGAAGCCGCGGGAAGAATGGAAACAGATTTATCACGAAGTTTGGCGCGTGGAGCGCGATTTCTTCTACGATCCCGGCTATCACGGTCTCGACCTCGCGGCGGCAGAGAAAAAGTATTCGCCCTACGTTGCAAATATCGGATCACGGCAGGATCTGAACTATCTATTTGCGGAGATGCTTGGCGAACTTACGGTAGGGCACCTTTTCATTTTTGGCGGCGAGAGTCCTGAAGTAAAACGGGTTCAGACAGGACTCCTCGGTGCAGACTACAAAATCGAGAACGGCCGCTACCGTTTCGCACGGGTTTACAACGGCGAGAACTGGAACACTGACCTCAAGGCTCCGCTGACTCAGCCGGGTGTGAACGTTGTCGCGGGAGAATACCTATTGGCAGTGAATGGACGGCCAATCCTCGGCACCGACAACATTTATGAGTTCTTCGAGGAAACCGCAGGCAAACAGGTCGTTCTGAAGGTTGGTTCTGACCCGACCGGGGCAAACTCCCGTGAAGTCACGGTCGTCCCGGTATCCAGCGAAACCCGGTTACGCAACTTGGCCTGGATCGAGGACAACCGCCGCAAAGTGGACCAGCTGACGGGAGGACGCGCTGCCTACGTTTACATGCCAGACACCGGGTTTGGCGGCTACACCAACTTTACCCGCTACTTCTTCGCGCAAGTCGGCAAAGAAGCGGTCATTGTAGACGAGCGGTTCAACGGCGGAGGCGCGTTGGCCACCGACATCATCGAGATTCTTCAACGCAAGCTGCTGAGCTTGGTGGCGACGCGCGACGGCGAAGACGAGGATCAGCCACAAGGCGCGATCTTTGGGCCGAAGGTCATGATCATCAACGAATTTGCCGGTTCAGGCGGAGACGCTATGCCCTGGTATTTCCGGCGTGCCGGCGTTGGCAAGTTGGTTGGCAAGAGAACCTGGGGCGGTTTGGTCGGACGAGCTGCCGCCCCTGAGCTCATGGATGGTGGTTTCGTGTCATCGCCGAGCTCCGGCGTCTGGAATCCTAATGGCCAGTGGGAAGTGGAAAACCACGGTATCGCGCCCGATATCGAAGTGGAACTCGAGCCGGAACTCGTCCTGAAAGGCCACGATCCGCAATTAGAGAAGGCTGTCGAGGTGGTGATGGAAGAGTTGAAGCAACATCCGTTGCCACATCCTCATCGCCCAGCTTATCCCAACTATCATTTGAAAGAAGCTGAGCCGCGCTAGTTCGCTCGGTTCTGACCTACTCGAATTGCCGCCGCGGCCTGACCCAGTTGCAGTTTGGACGGGACCTTTACCGCTCAACTCCCGGAAGGTCGGCAATCCGGAAGTAATCCAGATTGGACCTGCGGATCAGTACCGGGAAGTCGGCTTGTAGGAAGTGATCCATCCTCCGCCAATTTCCGAGACTCCCTAGGGCAGCGGCCTTGTTCCTGAATTGATTGCCGCCCCCTTGATTCCAAAAAGCCCGCCGACCGCCGCGGCCAACAGCAGCAGAACCACCGGGTCAATCGGGTGCCGATAGCGCAGGTTGGTGTGCGTGATGTAGTACAGCCACGGATACACCACCGGATACGCCGCCGCTGGAAACCAGTAGGGACTGCGTCTTCGGAACAGCACCACAATTCCCGCCAACGCTCCGATCGCCGCAACGAAGTTGCACACCAGCAGCGCCCGCACCAGCAGCTCATCGGTGGCTAGAAAATTCTTCACCGGGTCCAGCAGCCCGATCCAGAACTTCATGAACCGTTCCCAGCTCAGCTCCACCACGACGGTCGGATGCGCGCGCATGAACTCCAGAGCCTTCCGCTTTTCCTCATCCATGAACGCCGTCTCGCCCATCTTGAAGTAACGCAGCAGCTCCCCTTCTTTAGTAATTCGGGGTGGCCACACAAACTGCCGTGTCGCATAGTTGCCGTTATTTCCGATGTACAGTTCCAGCGGAAAATTCGAGCGCAGTGGCACCAGCCGGTGAAAGTGCACGTAATTCCTCACCGTCCATGGCACGCAGCACAAAACGGCGATCCCGGCGGCCGCCAGCGCTGGTTTTGCGATTCGCAGATTGTTTTTCCGCTGTGCATGGTACGCCGCCCAGCCCAGCAAAAACGGCAGCAGCGATCCCAGCGACGGATTGGTCATCAGCGTGAATCCCCACAGCAATCCATACCCGCACCAGTCGCGCAGCCGCTGCGACTCCGCCAGCTCCAGCGTGGCCCACAAAATCGTGGCCCCCAGCAACGCCGACAAGCTGGTGTCCCAGATCCATTCGAACGGCACTAGGATGGCGTTTGGAAAAAGCGCCCACAGCCACGCCGCCGCGCTTGCCACTCCCAATCCGCCAATCCGCTTTCCCGCGTAATAAATCGCGATGCACACCGCCGAGGAGAAAAGCGAATTCAGGAAAACCAGGGCGAAAAACGACGCGTTCGTAAAAATCCCGAACACGCGAAACACTCCCGCCACCAGCAACGGATACACCGGCGTCAACCACGCCGTCGGCCCGGTCTCTCCTCCAAACGGCGAACTAAATCCCTTACCTTTCGCCAGCGCGGAACCGACGCTTCCCGTTTCCTGCGCGAACGAAGCCAGCCCCAGCACTTCCCGCGGAATCTTGCGCGTCTGGTCCCGCGCAAACCCCAGTCGCGCTCCCAACGCCACCACGAAAATAAGCGTGAGAGAAGTCGCCGCCGCAACGAATCTCTTCTTCATGCCGGATGTTTGTCCCCAATCGATTTCGACACCTCGTTTTGACGTCTGCCCGCCGTTACGTCCAATGAAATTGAATGGCTCTCGAGCCGGGCTCTCGCGACTCTCTGCCCGCCCCCCGAGCAAGATGCGGTCACCTGTTTCGAACGATGCCCGCGCAAGTCCTCCGTAGCTTGCCACATATGCTTGAAAAGCCTAAACCTCTGGATTCCGCTTCGAATGGAATTCAGTTCCAGTGAAATGGACTTCGAATCGGCTGACACTCGAACGGGGTGACCTTCGGAAGGTATGAGCGCCGCGTTCCCGGTTAGTCTCGGGTCACGCGGCGCCATCGGGGGTTCTGGCGGGATAGTGGCGGTTACACTGTGGAACTACATGGGGCAGGAACTCGTGTCGCGAATTACGCCGCAGTCGAAAACCCGCGCGGCATTCGCGTTATCTCCTTGAAAGTTTTTGTTCGAACCGTAACCGTTCGCGCGCAATCGTGGCATCCCTGCCTCACTCTCATACTTGGAATCTTGGACAGGCCAGAACGTCGCATCTTTGCTGCTCTTGATTCGAACGACAAATGAGTAGTTGCAGGGCACATGCCAAACCGCGCACGCAGCATTTGTCCTATTTTCAATCGCTTGGAAAACTGGCGCGAATCGCGCGTCGCCCCAATCCTGCAATCTGTCTCGTCCTGGCACACCGCTTGTCGCCAAACGGCAATATCTGCAGCGTGTTGAGCGTCACCGAAAAAACGTTCTGAGTGGATTAGGAAAAAATAATCCAAGCCACAGCGCCGCCCGCTCGTTTTCGAAAAGGTTTCAGTCGTTCCGCGATTCCCTGGGCTGCTCGCATTCGAATCGCGTTCGACGCGGTTCGCGGCTCTCCGGGCTGGCCGCTTTCGAACGAGGCTCGAGTCATGCTGCCGCTCCCCAAGCGGCCCCCTTTCGAATCGGCTTTGAATCAGTCCTTGGCTCCCTCAAACGCTCGCGTTCGAATCGGACTCAAATCACGCCGCCGCGCCGCCGGATTTTTCCTTGTTCTTTAACTCTGCGCCATCGCGCTTCAAGTAGCGATATAAGCTGGTGCGTCCAATCCCGAGAATTTGCGCCGCGCGCAGCCGGTTTCCTTGGCACACATCCAGCACCCGCCGGATGTGCAGTTTGCGCACTTCGTTCAGCGACATCGGATTTCCTTGTTCCCCCGGTGCGGGGTGCGCGCTGCGGCGCTGCAAATGTTCCGGCAAATCCGCGAGGTCGATGAAGTCGCCTGTTGCGGTGATGCACGCCGTGGAGATGGTATTTTCCAGTTCGCGAACATTTCCCGGCCAGGGATGCTGCAACAAAACCGTTTGCGCGCGGCGCGTCAATCCGGAAATCGTTTTTCCGTACGCCTCATTGTATTTTTTCAGGAAGAATTGCGTCAGCAAAGGAATGTCTTCGAGGCGTTCCGCGAGCGACGGAATTCGAATCTGGATGGAACTCAAGCGGTAAAAAAGATCTTCGCGAAAATGCCCCGCGAGAACTGCGGCGCGCAAATCGCGATTCGTCGCCGCGATCAATCGCACGTTAATTTGCTGCACTTCCGGCGAACCCACGCGCTGGATTTCGCGGTTCTGGATCACCCGCAAGAGTTTTGCCTGCATGGCCAGCGATGTTTCGCCCACTTCATCCAGAAAAACCGTTCCGCCATTCGCGAATTCGAATAGCCCCGGCCGTGTATCCGTCGCTCCGGTAAATGCTCCGCGCACGTGTCCGAAGAGCTGGCTTTCGAGCAGCGTGTCCACCATCGCCGAGCAGTTGCAAACCGCAAGTTTTTGCTGCCCGACCGGACTGATCTGGTGAATGGCCCGCGCAACTAATTCCTTTCCCGTTCCCGTCGGGCCCACCAGCAAAACATTTGTATAATGCCGCGCGACCTTGCGCGCAAAATCAAAAACTTCGAGCATCGCCGGGCTTTTTCCGACGATGCCGTAAAATTCCAAATCCTTCAGCAACTGCTCTTCGAGAGCGCGCACGCGCCGGCGTTGATCGTAAAGTTCCGCGGCATCGTCCAGCGTGCGCTTCAGGCGTTTGCGGTCGATCGGCGTCGGCAAAAAATCCGAAGCGCCCCGCCGGATGCCTTCCTGGGCGGACTCCAGGGTGTAATCCCGCGTCATCAAAACGACGTGCACGCCGGGATCGAGCTGTTTGGCCTGCTCGAGGAATTCGTAGCCGGTCATTTGCGGCAGGTGCATGTCCACGAGCACCATGCGGCAGCGGCCGCGTTTCACCAAGTCGAGGGCTTCCTCGGGGTCGCCGGTGGCGACCGATTCGTAACCCATTTCGGCAATGACAGCCGTGAGCAGCTGGAGCTGCGCGGCGTCGCCATCCAGTATGCAGGGCGTTAAAGAAGTTCTGGGCGCGGCAATTTCGAGAGTCTTAGCAGTAGCGTGTGACATAGTGCCAGATATGTACGCAACACCTGTGCCACTTCCGCATGTTGCCCTTGGTTTGCAGCCGTATGCGACGAGGCGTTTTGCCGAGACGTTACCCGCCTGCTAGCTTGCTGACAATGCAGTTGTTAACGCGCTCTCCTTCGACTGCGGGACAAGGGCACCTCCTACCTAGTTAAACTAGCTCCTCCGCGTCACGCAAAAAACCTTGTGCCGCGGACGAAGCATCCCGTATTGGGGCATGGCAGCGGTGGCGTTTCCCACTGCGGCACAGGGTGCGAAGGCTTCTTGGCCCTTCTGGGTACTTCACTTGCAAACCATCTCGGGTCCATCTAGGCTACTGGCTTCATGCCTGATCTCTCACCGGAACTGCTGGCGCTCGGATTCATCTGGTATGTTGCATTCCTTTTTTCGACGACTTGCCACGAGGCCGCGCATGCGCTCGTTGCCAAGATCGGCGGCGACGAGACGGCGTCGAGCGGCGGGCAGGTGACGCTGAATCCGGTGCCGCACATCCAGCGGGAACCGTGGGGCATGGTCGTCATTCCCATCCTGTCGTTTCTGGTGGCGCACTCCATGATCGGGTGGGCCAGCGCGCCGTTCGATCCAAACTGGGAGCGGCGTCATCCGCGGCGGTCGGCGTGGATGGCGCTGGCGGGGCCGGCGGCGAATTATTCGCTCATGCTGCTCGCGGTGCTCGGCGTGCATCTCGGATTGTCGCACAACTGGCTGCATTATGACCCGGTTACGCATCGCCCGGATTTCGCGACGAATATCCTCAACGCGTTTTTCTTCTTAAATCTGCTCCTTGGCACGTTCAATCTTCTTCCGGTACCGCCGCTGGACGGTAGCACGGTCATCATGCTGTTCATGGGCGAAGAGCAGGCGCGCCGGTATCTGGACTGGCTGCGCGGGAACAGTTACGCGATGCTGGGGCTGCTCCTGGCCATTGTTACGTTTCGCTACATCTATAGCCCCATCGAGAATTTTGCCCTGCGTCTGTTCTTTCCAGGCCAATATTAGAACCCGCCCCCTCCCCCGGTTTATTGTAAGTGTTGCATCCAAAGGAGTTATAGATTCCGTAAGTTGTTTGTTTGCAACACTTGCGGGGAGGTCTGTAAGTGTTGCATCTAAAGGAGTTATGGAGGCGAAGGGGGGCGCGAGATGCCCCCCTCCCCCTATGGTTTTTGTAAGAATGTGACAGTAAAGGAGTTAGTGGGTAGGGGGTTGCTAAGAATATGCAGCGTAAGGAGTTAGGGGAAGGGTCAACCGAAGGTCTAAAAGTGGAAATGTCGAAAGGTCTTGGATCGGGCGAGGGGAGATAGCCTGCGCGCGGGCGACAGCTGACCGGGCGAGGGTTGAGTTCGGCGTACACGGGAGAGGATAGCATGGGAGTAACGACAGGTTAAGGGATTTACAGGGAATGGTCGGAATTGACGATTGAATGGCAATGGGGCAGGACGAACGGTTGCGAGTTGGAGACGGACAAAGAAGGAAACGTCAAAAGCCCCACCCTCAAAAATCGAGAGTGGGGCACCCACGGAATAAAGGCAACAGCTTCAAGAACTGGGAACGGGCATTCAGCGAACGTCGGGAAGAGTGTAAGATCGGCGGGAGTTTAGGCTAAGAAGGTAATCGGAATTATAGGAGATGCCATGAAGATCTCGCTGACAACTCCAGGTCGGTCGGTGCGGTTGCGTGGCGCGCGGCGCGTGGGTATGGCGTTGGTGGTGTGCGCGGCGATTTTTGCGGCGGGATTTTTCGGTAGTGCGGCTGCGCAGGACTCTACGGTGGTGACGGTGGGGAAACTGCGGGAGGCTTGGGTTCAAGACCTGCGGGCGAAACGGCTGGAGCCGATTCTGAAGTTTTATGCTGCTGACGCGGCGTTTCTGCAGCCCTCGGGGGAACGGATCACTGGGGAGGCGGCGCTGCGCGGGCTGTTTCAAATGATCATGGCCACGTTTGACAGCGACCTTACGCTGCACAGCCGGAACCTGGAGGCATCCGGGGATCTTGCGTATGACAGCGGGGACTTTGAGGAAACGCTGACCGTCATTGCCACGGGCGCTAAAATCAATTCCAAGGGCAGCTACGTCATCATTTATAAGCGGCAGGCGAATGGGAATTGGCAGATCGTTCAGCAGGTTTGGACGGGGACGCCGCCGGCTGGGACGTGAGCCGGCCGCTCCGTTGCCGTGCGGGAGTGAGAAGAAAAGGCAACCGCAAGACCCAGGTTCAAAAAACGAACCTGGGGCACCCTCGGCGGTATTTTGATTTTGGGGGTGTGGGAAAAATTTGGCGCTCGATCGATGGAGTTCGACAGATTCGGGAGTGTTATGGCCGCTTTTCAGTTTTTGAATGTTTTTATTTTTTTGTTGGGTGGGATGCAGGCTGGGGGGAACGAGAAGCTTCCTCCAGAATTTGCGGAGATGCGATCCGCGGTTTGCGACAAACCGAGCGATTTTGATGAAACGGGTTGCAGGGTTTGCCCGAGATTTATGGGCGCGGAAGATCCCGTAAATCGAAATGGCGGTTTAGGGATTTACAGCGTTTTGTTGGGGAGTTTTACGTCCGTGGGCAAAACCGAGGCGCTCTTATTAGGTTATGGTTCTTGCTTTAGCCATGCGGATGGCCATGCCACCGCGTTCCTTCTCCGCAAGGAGCAAGGCTCGTGGCGGAGGCTGTCTTATTTCCATAATGATGGCCCGGTAGGGCTCTGCCAGAAGGTAGCAGGTCCGAGCGAGGAGCGAGATTTGGTGCTCTGCAGCGAAGAGGATTACGGGGCGGGCGCTATCAGGGTGATCGGGTTTGACGACTCTGGAAAAGTGAAAACAAACTTAACGCTCGTTCAAACCTGGACATTTCCCTTCAGGGCGGCCGAAAAACAGAAACATTGCTCGTCTTTCCAGGCGGACGTAAAGAAGGCTTCTTTTGATTCTGTTGAAATTTCTATTTTTCTAACTTCTTTTGATGTGGATCCGCCGATCGATTGTGACGAGAGCGAGAGTACGACTTCCAAAATTTCCAACTCCAAGAAGTTTGCAGACGTTGCGGTATTTACGCGCAGTGGCGATACCTTTGCCCCGGATGAAAAGACCAAAAAGCTTCTTGCGGAAGCTGAGAAGAGCCGCTAGAGCGCAGGCTGTGCCACCCGCCAGTATGACCGCGCACTCCGCGACCAACTGTCCACCCATGTCGCTCTACGAAGCGTACAAGATTGTTGAGGGCGGTGATCCTCTAGCGCTCCGTGTGGCCGTCCAAGATGCGGTCGCCTGTGGCGTGAACCCACGGGCGGCGCCAGCGATCGCCCAGGACGCCGCGCGACGGACGATGGCAACCGGGGAGGCGGAGCTGCAAATCTCGTTCAGTAACCTGGGATCTCTGATTCGGCGGATGCGTACGCTGCCCGGAGAGCGCGCTATCGTTCTGGTGTCCCCAGGGTTTTTCATGACCCCCTCGATGCATGAATCGAGTGACATGATCGATCGTGCGACGCGTGCGAATATCGTGATCAATACGATCGATGCACGAGGGCTCTACGTATCCTCGGCTGATGAGGACTTGGCGAACCATTGCACGCTTCCTGAATGCCTAAGTCTCCTCCGGCAACAAGAGACGTTGCAGGAGGACGCGCTCGCGGAACTGTCCGACGGCACGGGAGGAGCCTTCATCCACAACCGGAATGACATCGATCAGGGACTGCTTCAGGCCACTGCGGAACCGGAAGTGTCATATGTGCTGGGGTTCTCGCCGCAAAACCTGAAATTGGATGGCAAGTATCACCAATTAAAAGTGACGCTAACAAACGAGCGAAAATGGACGCTGCAGGCCCGCCACGGATACTTCGCGCCGCACGGCGAATCCGATCCCAAGGCGAATGCGAAAGACGAGATCCAACAAGCAATCTACTCGCACGAAGAAGTTCGCGATTTCCCCATCGATTGCGAGACACAGTTTTTCAGAATCGGGGACACCGTGCGGCTGTCGGTTTCCGCCCGCATTGAGGTCAAAGGATTGCGGTTCCGCAGGGCGGAGAATCGCAACGTCGATCAATTAACAGTGGCAACGGCGGTCTTCGACGACAACGGAAATCTGGTGACCGGACTTCAGAGGGTCATCGACATGAAACTGAAAGATGCGACGCTGGAACGCCTAAAGAAGACCGGGGTCAGTGTGAAATCGGATTTTAAGATCAAATCAGGGACCTACCTCGTGCGGCTCGTAGTGCGAGATTCGGAGGGGGCGCAGATGGGGTCCATTAATGGGGATGTGGTGATCCCCTGAGGATACGGGTTCGTCCATCCGTCAATGATGGCAAGACTGATAGAACAGTAGGATCAGGCGGTTTTGCTTTTCGCGTCCAACGAACAGCCTAATGCCTGATCAACGCGGCCTACCGGACAAGTCACGGAAGCAGGCAAATTTCAAACTTGCAAGCCTATTCTGAATCCCGAAGCGAGATTGCAAACTTACCCTGCATTTAAGAAACAGCTTCAGGCGGGCGCGCGAGCCGCTCAGGTGGCCAAGGGGCCGCGCGGGGGGAGGAGGGCGGCGACGGCGTAGCAGGCGGCGCCGACGAGGGAGCAGGTTATGGTGCTGGCTTCCATTGAGAGGATGACGGCGAGGAAGGCGGCGACGACGGAGGCGGCGCCGTTGAGGGCCCACATCCAGGGCAACGTTTCGGAGTTGCCGCCGGCGCGCAGGGCGCGCATGCCGATGGGGAAGCAGAAGCCCATTAAGAAGCCGCAGGGGAAGAGGAGCGCGAGGGCCAGGGCGATTCTTTGCCAGAGGGCCAGCACGGCGGCGGCGTGGATTAGCGGGAGGACGACGAAGGCGTAGACGGCTACGACTACGGCTG
Organism: uncultured Acidobacteriota bacterium; assembly: GCA_963729455.1. Lineage (GTDB taxonomy): Bacteria > Acidobacteriota > Terriglobia > Acidiferrales > UBA7541 > Acidiferrum. The sequence goes on along the minus strand of CAVSNX010000007.1, from coordinate 372,661 downwards.
CGGCCAGCGCGAGGGTGCGGCAGGTGCGCCAAGTGGGGGCGCGGTAGGCTTCGGAGACCATGCTGCCGATGCCGGTGGAGAGAATGAGTCCGGCGAGAACGACGGCGAGCGAATAGATGGGATGGCCGAGGAGCAGGGATTGCTGCTCGATCATGGCGACTTCGACGAGCATGAAGCCGAGGCCGATGGCGAGAAAATAGACGATGCCGCCGGAGCCTCCATGGGGAACGCGTGTTGCGGGATTTGTACCAATGACGGAGCGGCCAGAAAACGGCGAGGCCCAACAGGAGAACGGCGGCGAGCATGTACGAGAGCAGGAAGCTGAGCGCCAGAAGGTTGCCGCCCTCGATGGGTTGGTCACCGTGGAAGAGCAAATTGCGGAGATGCAGGGAATTGAAAAAGAACGGGGAACGGTCGTAGACGGGAGAGATGTCAAAGACGGCGCCGGAGGTGGCGCGGGTTAGTTCCGGGAGAGTGTGGGTGGCGGCGATGACGGGCAACTGCGGGAGTTGCGGGGACGAGCTGTCTTTGAGAAAGAGAATGCGGAATTGGAGATCGTCGCAGATTTTTTTGAGGTTTTTTTCGTCGTCAGGGGAAAAAGGACGGTTGGTGAGGAGAATGGTGGCGACGCGTCTGGAGCCGATCAAGGCGACGTGGTCGCGGGGATTGGCGACGCCTTCGGAAAGCAGCGTAGCCCAGGCGACGGAAAACATGCGCACGGTTTGCGCGGACTCGATGCCCATGTTCCAGCGGGTGACGGTGAGCATGCCTGCGGGCTTCAGGTGTTCGTAGAAAATCTTCCAGGCTTCGACGGTGTAGAGGGAGTTTTCGGTGAGCGACATGGAGCCGGCGGACGTGGCGGCCCAGGTGTCCACCATGGAGGCTTGGATTACGTCGAAGCGTTCGGCGCTGCGGGTGAGGAAGCTGCGGCCTTCGTCCTTGTGAATCTCGAGCCCGGGGATGAGAGGCAGGCCGCTGAAACTTTTTAGTTTGTTGGTGGTGAGGTCGATGAGGCTGGGATTGATTTCCACGCCGACGATGCGTTGAAAGCCGTTGGTCCAGGCGGTGAGGAGATCGCGGCCGCCGCCGATGCCGATGACGGCGGCGGTGCCGCCGGGGCGCAATTGGTAGGCGACGGAGGTGACGTCGTAGTTCAGGAATTGCAGGGCTTGGGGATCGCCGCGGTTTTCGATGATGGAGCTGGCGGCGTCGCTGTCAATGTCCAGCCACATCCATTTTACTTTTAGATCGGGCGTTTTCGGGCTGGCGCCCCACATGTAGGGCTGATCAATGACGGGCCAGTAGACGCGGACGCGGGAGATGGGATTCCAGACTTCGATGCCGGCGCGCTTGTCCAGGCCGAATTTTACCCAAAGGGGGCGAATGGGGGATTCGGAGGTGGCGTTGACGGCGGCGAGGACGAGCATGGCGATGGCGAGGAGGGCGGCTTTGCGGAGGAGGGCGTGTTCGCGCGCGGAGAAGGCGAAGAGTGCGGCGCTGGCGAAGACGAAGCCGGAGACTACGAGGACGGCGCTGGGTGCGTCGACGAGTTGCATTAAGGCGATGGCGCCGAGACAGCCGGCAGCGGCGCCGATTAGATCAATGGCGTAGACGCGGCCGATGGGGTAGGGCGAGCGGGTGAGCGCGAGGCAGACTACGACACCGGCGAAAAAAAACGGGATGGAGATGACGGCGGTGAAGAGGAGAAGAGTGTAGATGCCTTGGACGGAGGTGACTTCGCCGAGGGGGATGGCGAACATGGTGAGCATGGAAAGCGGGAGCGAGACGGCCATGGCAAGGGCGGACTGGGTTAAGCGGCGGCCGCGGACGTCTTCGGCAAAATGATTTTCGAGGAGTTGAACGGCTAGGGCGCCGGCGGTCATGCCGAACATGGCCATGGAGACGGAGACGAAGGCGAGGTAATACCAGGAGACGACGCTCATGAGGCGGGTCAGGACGACTTCGTATTGAAGGGTGGCACCGGAGAGAAGAAAGACGCCGAGGAGGAAGGCGGGCATTTGGCGGGAGTGCGACGGCGGCGTTGCGGCGGTGGCGACGTCGGGTGGGCGAAGGTCTTCGAGAGTTTCCACGGAATTCCTTTTCAAAAAAATGCTCTGCCGGGCTGGGCAGAGGCGTGGTTGCGGCGCATGAATGCGCGAATTGGTGTCTATCCAACATAAGCTGAAATACGGGCATGCTGGGAAAAACCTGGGGAGTTTGGGAGCAATCAGTAACGCGTCGACGCGCCCTCAGCAGGTCAAAAAAATTATCTTCGTGTTGTGCGACCGCTACAAAATGCGGCTAGGGGGCGGTTTGCGTGGGGATGGCTTTGGTGCCGGAGGAAGTGATGTGGAAATGGATGAGCCATTCGCTGGGGACGCTGTGGCCGTTGACTTCGGGCGAGTTGAATTCCCAGCGGCGGGCGGCTTTGAGGGCGAGGTCGGCGAAAAATGGGCTGGGGCCGGGGGAATCGAGACTCGGCGGAGGCGACGTTGCCGGCGGGATCTACGTGGACGCGGACGGCGACGCGGACGGTGCCGTGGATGGTGGCGCGAGCTTTGTCGGAGACTTCGGGAAGGACTTGGTCGAGGACTTCGCCGCGGGCGGGGGAAGAGGTGGAGGACGCTGGCGCGTTCGCGGAGGGGAACGTGTCGGTGCGCAGGGAGGCGGCGGAGGGAGTGGCGACGGCTTGCGCTGGGAGAGGCTGATCCGCTGGAGGCTTTACGGCGGCGACTTTTGCGGACGACGGCGCGGATGGCTTGGAGGATTTGGGAGACTCACTGCGCGGAGGTTGGGCGACGGACTTGGGTTGAGAGGATGGCTGCGAGGCGGCGGAAGTTGTTGACGTAGAAGAGTTGGGACGACGGCTCAGGATTTTTGGGAGGGCGAAGATGGCCAGAGTGATGAAGAAAGCGGCGAAGAGGGGGACGACATAGTTGGGGAGGACGAAAGTTTGTTTGGGCTGAATCGTTGCGCGTGGGCGCGGGGGCTGCGTTCGTGGCGTCGGGAGTTTTGCGGCGGGAATTGCGGAGACTGGGGATAGCGGAATGGATGTGGGAGGGATGGCGGAAGGGGAGATGGATTGGCCGGCGGCGGCAGCGGCGGCTACGGGCTTGAGGGAGGCGGCGATTTGCGCGGTGGTCCAGCGAGCGGAGGGATCGTGGAGGACGGAGTGGCGCGCGATGTCGAGGAAGGGTTGAGGAAGAGATTCGGGAATGGATGGATCGGCTTGGGTGCCGGCGAGCGCGACGGGGGCGCGCTGCGTGAGAGCTTCGACGAGAGTGACGCCGAGGGACCAGACGTCGGCGGAAGCGGCGAGCGGGGCGGTGGCGAATTCGGGAGCGTCGAAGGGGCCGAGATCGCGATTGGGAGTGCGGGAATCGCCGATGGAGCAAATGGTGTCGGCGGAGAGCTTGAGTTGGTCGGCGGTGGCGAGGATGTTGGATGGTTTGATGTGCGTGTGCGCGAGGCCCTGGCCGTGGAGATAGATGACGGCTTCGAGAAGCGGCTCGAGCATTTCGCGGGCTTCGGAGGCGGCGAGGGCGCGCTGGGGAAGAATTTGCGAGAGATCTTCTTCGGCGAATTCCATCACGGCGTAGAGAAGATCGAGATCGGCGACGCGGCAGCGCCCGGAATCATAGATGCGGAGAAGATTGGTGTGAGAGAGCTGCGCGGCGCGGGCCCAAAGAGAGAGCTGTGCTTCGGCGGTGGCGGCGTCAGCGGAAATAAATTTGATAGCGGCCTTGCGGGGCTGCGGTTCGGACGTTTGCGTGAGGAAGACGGCGCTGTGGTCGGTGGTGCCGAGGAATTGGTGAAGCAGGAATTTATCGTCGGCGATCTGGCCTTCCCATTTTTTCCAAACATCGCTCATCGCGCACCTCCGACTGCGGAATTTTCCGGGCCGGCGAATCGGGGCGAAATGATATCCGCGGTGTGCTGCCGGCAAAAGTGCACCGCGGCGACTGGGGCAGGGCTGGAATGCTAGGTCGAGAGATTCACAGGCGCCAGGGGCCGGGCGCTCGTCGGGATAATTCTCGCACGAAACGAAGAGGAAAAGGCAAGGAGGGAGTTGATTGATAGGAACGGGGAGGAGGGGCTGCGCGAAGGCGGGGAGGAAGCCTTGGTATGGGATTTTGTGCGGGGGGCAGAAGGGCTTGGCGGGAGAGAGATCTGGCGGGAAGTTCCGAACTGGCACAGGGGTTCCTTAACGGCCTGCGAGGAAGCATTTGAACGACCCTCCAACGAAGCGAACAGGTTGAATCCAAACTAGTTACGGCCGAATTACAAACTCGATCATGGTGAATTGCGTGCGAACTCCTTTTAGGGGGGGCAGGAAGGGTGTGTGCCGTGGACGGAAAGCGATGCGGGTGGCGAATGCAGATGTGGATCGTGCGGGGAGCGGTCTTGTTCTTCGTTGTTGGAAGCGGTGTGGCTCGCGGCCAAGTACCGCCTGCGGCGCAGGCGCCGCAAGCGCCAGCGAGTGACCTAACGCAGGTGAGTATTGAAAATCTGATGAACGTGGAAGTGACGTCGGTTTCGAAGAAGGAGCAGAAGCTGTCGCAGGTGGCGGCGGCGGTGTATGTCATAACGCAGGAAGACATTCGGCACTCGGGGGCGACGAATATTCCGGATCTGCTGCGCATGGTGCCGGGATTGGACGTCGCGCAAATCAATGCCAACACCTGGGCCATTTCTTCCCGCGGTTTCAATTCCGAATTTGCCAACAAGCTTTTGGTGCTGATCGATGGGCGGACCGTTTATACGCCGCTATTCGGAGGAGCGAATTGGGACACGTTCGATGTGCCGCTGGAGGATGTTGACCGGATTGAGGTGATTCGCGGGCCCGGCGGAACGATCTGGGGAGCCAATGCGGTCAATGGAGTGATCAACGTCATCACCAAGAAAACTGAGGATACGTTGGGCGGGCTCCTGACCACTGGCGGGGGAACCTCGGCGCAAGAATTCGGCACGGTGCAGTACGGCGGGAAAATCCAAGAGGAAACGAGCTACCGCATATTCACGAGATACATCAACGATGATCATTTTCCGAATCTGAATGGACAGAATGGCCTTGACGGTTGGCATTTGTTGCACGGCGGATTCCGCGAGGACACCCGCATTACGGCAAAAGATTCTCTGACGACCGAAGCGGATCTCTACACCGGGAGCGAAGGAGAGACCGTAGCTCATTCCATTCTTAATCCTCCGGAGAATGCGATCGTTCAGCGACTTGCGGAAGTGTCGGGTGGAAGCGTTCTGGGCAAGTGGGATCACATTTTCTCCAACCGTGCGGACACGACACTGCAAATTTATTTCGACCGCTATATAAGATCGGGTCCGGATGCCCGCGAGACTAGAAACACTTACGATATTGAATTTCAGAATCACGTGGTATGGGGAAACCACCAGGATGTCATCTGGGGTTTGGGATACCGCCACAGCGCCGATCAGACCATAGGAACCCTTGACGAATCGTTTGTTCCCGCGGATTGGGATGGCAATCTCTTCAACGCTTTTGTGCAAGATCAAATCACGATGAGGCCCGATCGGGTTTTCTTATCCATTGGGACGAAACTTGGGAACAGCTATTTTATCGGGTTTGATTTTGAACCGAGTATCAGGTTGGCCTGGACTCCGAACAAGCGTCACACGTTCTGGGCGGCCATCTCTCGCGCAGCTCGCACTCCAGCGCGGCGCGACGAAGGACTGCAGACCGCTCTCGCAGCCTTGCCGGGACCTGTTGAAGTCCTGTTGGAAGGCAACCCGAATTTCGAGTCCGAACATGGGGTCGCTTATGAGCTGGGTTACCGGGCACAACCGAGCCTGCGGCTATCCGTTGGAGCGACCGCCTTCATCAACACCTATACAGATCTAGAGACCATAGAACCACTTCCGCCGTTCACGAACTCGAAGTTCATTCCGCCAGTCCTGATTATCCCAATGCAATTGAGCAACAAAATGAATGGCACAACGGAAGGCTTGGAAGTCTATGGCAATTGGAAAGTGAATCGCCTGTGGACGCTGAGTCCCGGCTATTCCTTCCTGCACATGGGACTCCGGCTGGATTCCACAAGTCTGGACACCGTCAGCGTGGCCGATGCGGAAGGGTCCAATCCTGGAAATCAAGCACAACTGCGATCGCACGTCGAGGTGTTCCACGGGCTGTCGTGGGACGCGAACGCCTATTTCGTTGGACGGTTGACGGCCCAGGCGGTGCCTTCCTACACCCGCATTGACACGCAACTGGCCTGGAAGATTTCGGAAAGAGTCACGCTGAGCGCGGTGGGGCAGAATTTGCTCAAGGATCACCACTTGGAGTTCAACGACGCTTTCCAGGAAGTGAACTCGTCGCAAGTCAAGCGCAGCGCCTATGCCAAATTGACGTGGCGTTTTTAACCGCGGAGAGGGAGAAGTTGAATCGTAGAAGCAAAAGTCGATGGGCCCTGTGGAAGCGCGAAGCTGGTATGCCGGCGCTAGGCGGCCGTGACCGATATTCATGCCTCGCCGCTACCGCGCGTGCGGTTTTGCTTTGCTTGATAAGCGTATGTGCGGACTCCGCGCAGACCAGTCCATCGAGCGAGTACCAGGTGAAGGCCGCGTTTCTGTATCACTTCTCGCAATTTGTGGAGTGGCCGGAAGGAACATTCAAGCATACCGGCAGTCCGCTGGTGTACTGCACGATCGGAGAGGACCCATTTCATGGAGCGCTGGACGCGAGCTTGAGCGGGAAAACGCTCGGAGCGCGGCCGCTACACGTTTCCCATTTTCAACAGTCGCAGGATTTCCGAGCATGCCAAATCGTGTTCATCGGGGCGGGAGATAAAAAGCTCGTCGCCTCGATGCTGTCCAGCCTCAAAGGAGCTCCCATCCTGACGGTGGGAGATTCCGAACACTTTGTGGAAGACGGAGGGATGATCGGTTTTCTGCTGGAAGAAAACAAAATCCGATTCGAGATCAATATGGAAGCGGCGGAGCACGCCAAATTGAAATTGAGTTCCCGGCTGCTGGCGCTGGCAAAGCGAGTGATCGGCGGTCAGAGGGGTAGCTGAGATGTGGAAATTCAGCAATGCATCCATCCATCGCAAGCTGATGCTGGTCATTTTCAGCACCAGCATTCTAGGGCTGGCCACGGCGTGCCTGGCGTTCGAGGTTTACGAGCGAGCCAGCTACCGGTCCTCCATGGTGAGCTCGCTGGCATCGGATGCCGATACTCTGGGTTTGGGGACCGCGGCCTCACTGACGTTTAACGATCGAGACTCCGCAGCGGAACTGCTGGCGACCCTTCGAGCCGAGCGCAACATTGTGATTGTAACCCTCTACGACAAACAGAACGAGATCTTCGCGGAGTACCGACGGGCAGGGCTAGATCCGAGTTTCGCGTTACCAAGCCTGAAGGAGGAAGGAGCGGTCTTCGGTGCGGAGAACCTAACGCTACACCGGAGCGTTTTTCAAGGGGGCGAGAAGGTTGGGGCCATCGTGATCGTTTCGGACCTATCTGAGCTGCATGCCAAGATGGCGCGATACCGGGAAATATCCCTGCTGGTGCTGGTGGTGTGCGCGTTTACGACGTTCCTGGTGTCTTCGCGGCTGGTGCGGTTGATCAGCGAACCCATACTGCAGCTTGCGGCGCTGACCGAACGGGTTTCATCGAACGAAGACTATGCGTTGCGCGCAGCCGAAGGGGGAAAGGATGAGTTAGGAAAATTGGTGGGGTCTTTCAACCAAATGCTGGAGAGGATTCAAGAACGAGACCGGGCGGTGCAGAGCGCGAAGGAAGATCTCGAAATCCGGGTGCAGGCGCGGACCGAAGAGCTGCAGAAGGAGGTGGTGGAGCGCAAGCGCTCGGAACAGCTGCAACGCATTGGGTACGATGCGACACGCCTGCTGGCAAAATCGAAGCCCGTGGAAGAGACCATGCCTGAAATCCTGGAAATCATCTGCAAGGGGATGGGCCAGGACGTAGCGGCCATCTGGATGTTGGAGGAAACGAGCAACGCGCTGAGATGCACGCACGTCTGGCAGCGGCCTGAGGAATCGGCTGACGAATTTCTGGAGGCGAGGCGCAAGGTCACGCTTTCTTCCAGCGAAGGAATACCAGCGCGGATATGGCTGAGCCAGCAACCGGAGTGGATCGAGGACGTAACGAAGGACAAGGATTTCATTCTCAAGAAAGAAGCGGCGGAGCAAGGCTTGCGGTGCTACCTGGCGGTGCCGATCTTTCAGCACGGCGAATTGGGCGGCATGTTGGAACTGTTCAGCAGAAAAGCGAAAAAACCGGACCCGGACATGATGCGGTTGAGCGTCGCACTTGGCAGCCTGATCGGACAGTACACAAGCCGCAAGCAGGCAGAAGCAAATTTGGTGAAAGCCAAGGAAGCAGCAGAAGCGGCGAGCAACGCGAAGAGCGAATTCCTGGCGAACATGAGCCATGAGATCCGCACGCCCTTGAACGGCGTCATCGGGATGACCGATCTCGCTTTGGATACGGAACTGAAGGCGGATCAGCGGGAATACTTAGAGACGGTGAAGACGTCGGCGGATTCGCTGCTGACGGTGATCAACGACATTTTGGATTTTTCCAAGATTGAGGCGGGGAGAATCGATCTGGAATCGCTGGATTTCGATTTGCGGGAATGCCTGGAGACGACGCTGAAGACGCTGGCGCTACGAGCGGACGAGAAAGGACTGGAGTTGATGTGCGAGGTGGCCCCGGAAGTGCCGAATGTAGTGCGCGGGGATGCGAGCCGGCTGCGGCAGGTGGTGATCAATCTGATTGGCAATTCCATTAAATTTACGAACCAGGGCGAAGTGGCGCTGCGCGTGAAAACGGAGGACCGCGATGGCGAGAATATCCTGCTGCATTTCATCGTGGCGGACACGGGAATCGGGATTGCAGAAGAGAAGCGCGAATCCATTTTTGAACCGTTCGCGCAGGCAGATACCTCGACGACGCGCAAGTATGGAGGAACGGGATTGGGGCTGACCATCTCCACGCGGCTGGTGAAGATGATGGGCGGGACGATTTGGGTGACCAGCGAAGTGGGAAAGGGAAGCGAGTTTCATTTTACGGCGCACCTGCGAGCGGCGGATTCGAAGGCGGCGGAGATTGGAACGATCGCGCCGCCGGAATTCCTGCGAGGGGTGAGAGTACTGGTGGTGGATGACAACCGCACGAACCGGCGGATCCTGGACGGAATGCTGAAGCGCTGGGAGATGAACGTGACGCAGGCCGAAGGAGGCGAGGAAGCATTGGCGCTGCTGGGTGCGGCGCAGAACGCGGGCGAGCCGTACCGATTGGTTTTGACGGACATGCACATGCCGGGGATGGATGGGTTTGCGCTGGTGGAGCGCATCCGGCGGATGCCGGAACTGTCCGCGGCCACGATTATGATGCTGACTTCGGCTGGGCATCGCGGGGATGCGGCGCGCTGCCAGGAACTGGGAGTGTCTGCGTATTTGCTGAAGCCGATCCGGCAATCGGAATTGCGAGAGGCAGTGGCGCGCGTGCTTGGCGCCAAGGAACAGAAGGGCGCGATTCCGCTGATCACGCGGTACTCGTTGCAAGATGCGCGGGAGCCTTCGGCGACGTTGCGCATTGTGCTGGCGGAGGACAATTTGGTGAATCAGCGGCTGGTGACGCGGCTGCTGGAAAAGCGCGGACACTTTGTGGTGGTGGCGAGCAATGGGCTGGAGGCGGTGGCGGCGTTCGAACGCGAACGGCCTGACTTGATCTTCATGGACGTGCAGATGCCGGAGATGGATGGGTTTGAGGCTACAGCGGCAATTCGAGTAAAAGAGAAAGTCATCGGGAATCACGTGCCCATTGTGGCGCTGACGGCGCACGCGATGAAAGGCGACCGCGAGAAATGTCTAGCGAACGGGATGGATGGGTATCTGACGAAGCCGATCCGGCCGCAGGAGCTGGACGCGATCTTAGAGAATTATGTAGCGAAGCGTGTAGAGGGAGTGGCGGAGCGGGAGAGCACGCTGAGCAAGAAATAATTGAGGAGCGTTGGCGGGATTTTGTAAGCGTTGGCGGATGTTGCCTGTGCATATGCCCCAGCTCAATTCCATTCTCCACTCACGATGCGAGTTTCTTGTGGCGGGGCGCGGGAAGAAGCAGGCGCTTGGGGCCGCTGACGAAAGGATTGCCGCGTTCGTAGAAGCGGAGCGGAAGGTCGGCGGCGCGGGTGATGCCGATGCGAACGGACTTGCCGATGGAGGCGGCTGGGCTTTCTATGGCGCCGAGCCAGAGCGGGCCGGGAGCGCAGAGATCCAGGCCATCGTGGCGGCGGTCGATTTGGAAAGCGGCGGCGAGGCGTCCAGGGCCGCGGGTGAGGTCGAGAAGGCGAGTGGAGTGGCGATGACGCTGCATGAGTTCGATGCCATCGAGAGGTTCGAGAGCGCGGATGAGAATGGCGGCGGCGGTGCCGGGAGGTTCGCTGACGACGTTGAGCATGAAGTGGGCGCCGTAGTTGAAGAAGATGTAGGCGTGGCCTTGGGCGAGATACATGGAGCGGATGCGCGGCGTGGGGCCGCGGAAATGATGGCCGGCGGGATCGCCGGGCGGATAGGCTTCGGTTTCGACGATGCGGCCGCTGAGGCGTCCGGCGGGGAGATCGTGGACGATGACTTTGCCGATGAGGAAGCGGGCGAGAGTGATGGTGCGCGGGGGAAGTTCGGAACGATGGAGACGGCGGATCGCGAGTTCTGGTGATGAGGATTTAAGGGTGGGGCGCGCGGCGGTCATGGGATGGCGAATCAGAGGGAGAGGATACGCTGCAGATCGTCGGGGGCGAGAAGGTCCTGATATTCGGGGTGTTTGACTAGATAGCTTGAGACGTACGGGCAGAGCGGGACGGCGCGGAGATGATGGGCGCGCGCGAAATCGAGAGCGGTGCGAGCGAGTTTCGCGGCCAAGCCATTGCCTCGGAGAAGCTCGGGGACTTCGGTGTGATCGAGGCTGATTTGATCCGCGAAGCGGCGATACGTGAGCAGGGCGCGCTGGCCGTCAACGGTGGCTTCGAAGTGCTGGGCGGCTTCGTTATTTTCGACGGCGATGCTGTCGAGGTGTAATTTCACGGAGCACCCGCTGTTTTGCGCGAGTTGCAGCGGACGGAGCTTCTGAGGCCGGCGTAGAACTTTTCGAAATCGCTCATGGGGTTGAGGAATCGGGGGGCTCGTTGTTGAAGAGGCGGGCAAGTTCGGCGTGGTCAATGACCACGGCGGGGTCGCGCTGGATGGCGTCGAAGTATTTCTTTTGGAAAGCGTCGCCGGATTCCGTGGGGACGAACATTTTCCGGGCGAGGGCGATGGAGGTGCTGGTGTACTCGGCGGTGATGGGCTCCTTGGCGGCGAGCGTTTCGTCTATGCGCACGACGAATTCGGAGATGTTGTGGAGCCATGCGAATTGCGCGTGATCAATGACCAGGCGGAAGAGCTCGCCGGTGTTGACGTAGCCGTGCTCGCGCTCGTACTCGCGGCGTTCCATGTCGAGAAGGGTTTTGTGGAGTTTGAGGAGCGCTAGGCGGAGGGTGATGAGTTTCTCGCGAGGTGCGGCATCGTTGTTCGAGGGGGAGAGGTTGGAGTTTGAAGAGTTCATAGTTGTGATAGTCGATCTATTGTGCGACAGGCGGTGATGAATTTCAAAATGATTGGGATGGGGAAAGTAATTTACACAGAGAGCACAGAGGACGCTGAGACCTCAGAGAAGAGGCTAGTCGTGATAGCGCTGCTCGCCGACGGGCAAGGCGATGGGGAGGCGATTTCCCTGCGGGGGGAGCGGGCAGGTGGAGAAGGGAGTGTAGGCACACGGGGGATTCTCGAGGTGGTTGAAATCGAGGACGAGCTCGCCGGGTTTGTCGACGCCGTTGGTTGGGAAACCGGTGTAGAGGAAGCGGCAGGCGCCGTAGGTGGTGGTGGTGCTGGTGGTGTCGCGCAGGATGAAGAAAAGTTTTGCGACGGCGGGGTCTTCGATGACGGGTTCGAGGCGGAATGTTTTTCCGGCGAGGGTAAATTCCGCGGCGCCGGGGACGGGTTCGTCGTAGTTGGTGCCAACCAGAGTGACGAGCGTGATTGTTTTGGCGGGGGAATAGGGGATCCACTTTGCGGTGACGCGATAGGCGGGATCGGGCGCGAACCATTTGAGGCCGTGGAAGCCGATGATGGAGGGCGAATGGGAGTCCTTGATGCGCAGGGCGAAGCGGGCTTCACGGCGGATGACGTACATGTTGAGAGTGCCGATTGTTAGATGGGGCGAGACTTTGTCATTGTTGGCTTCGGCGCGAAGAGATTGTGGCTTTGCGGGAGCGTCCCCGACAAGAAGATCTTTGGGGAATCCGCCGGGAGGGGGATTCAGCGTGACGGTCTCGCCTTCGAGATGAAGGATGGCGAGGTGCGCGGGGGCGCCGGCGGGCAGATGAACGTTGTTGTCGGAAGCGGAGCCGATGGGGTTGTCGCCGGTCTGGAGCCATTCGAGGCCAGTGAGAGAGAGCCAGCCGTCGGGCTTGAGAAGGTCGGCGGTGTGCGCCGTGCGCCATGCGGCGAGGTCTTTTTGCCAGGCGGGGTCTTGCGCGGAGGCTGAGACAGAAAAAAGCGCGGCGAAAATTGCGGTGAACAGGAGTACCCGCGTAGAAAGGATTCGAAAGCGCATGAGCGATTATAGCGTGAACAATTCCTTTTGCCATTCTTTCCGGGAAGCGCGAAAAAAAATGCGGCAAATGAAAAACAAAATGGTACCACCGCTAACGAAATTGGCGCGGTCGAGTGTATGCTTTGGTGTTGTTTGGCCGGCTTCAAGGAAGGATCTCCCGTTGAACTCGTTTGGAAGTTTCTCGCCTAAGAGTCCCGAACTTCAGAATGACTTTTTATTTTCGCAAGCGGAGGAAGCTTCATGATCGTCGGCGTGCCACGAGAGAGCTTTCCTGGAGAGCGGCGTGTGGCGCTGGTGCCTGCAGCGATCCCAAATTTGGCAAAAGCGGGATTGCAAGTTGTCGTTGAAGCAGGAGCCGGAGTAGCAGCCGGTTATCCGGACGCGGACTACATTGCGAAGGGAGCCAAGATTGTTCCAGCACGCGCGGAAGTGTTTGGCACGGCGGATATCGTGCTGCAGGTGCTGTGTTACGGCTCCAACGACAAGACGGGCAAAGCTGATCTTCCACTTTTCCGGCGCGATCAGGTGCTTATCGGTTTTTTGAGGCCACTGGGCTCGATTGAAACGATCCAGGAGATTGCCGCCAAGGGAGTGACATCGTTTTCGGTGGAATTGATGCCGCGAACTACACGCGCGCAGAGCATGGACGTGCTCTCCTCGATGGCGACGATTTGCGGGTACAAGGCGGTAGTGCTTGCGGCGGACACTTCGCCACGGATTTTTCCCATGCTGACGACTGCGGCAGGGACGATCACGCCGGGGCGCGTGTTAGTGATTGGTGCGGGCGTGGCGGGGTTGCAGGCGATTGCCACGGCGCGGCGGCTCGGCGCGGTGGCCTCTGCGTACGATTTGCGGCCGGCCGCGAAGGAACAAGTGCAGAGCCTAGGCGGAAGATTCGTGGAGCTTCCCATTGAGGCCAAGGATGCGGAGGATGCGCGGGGGTACGCGCGGGCGCAGGATGAAGCGTTTTACAAACGGCAGCGCGAGCTGCTGGGAAAAGTGGTCGCCGAAAGCGACGTGGTGATCAGCGCCGCGGTGATTCCTGGGAAGAAGCCTCCCATCCTGGTGACGAAAGAGATGGTGGCGAGCATGGCGCCGGGTTCTGTGATCGTGGACCTGGCCGGGGAGCGCGGTGGGAATTGCGAGCTGACGCGGCCGGGAGAAATTGTGGTGGAGCACGGGGTGACCATTATCGGGTGGTTCAATCTGGCGAGCACCGTGCCGTATCACGCGAGCCAGATGTACGCGCGCAACGTCACGGCGTTCCTGCTCTACCTTATTAAGGATGGGAAACTGCAGCTCAACCTGGAGGACGAAATCGTGCGGGACACGCTGCTGACGCACGGCGGGGAAGTGGCCAATGCGCGCGTGAGGGAGTTCTTTGGACTTCCAGCCTTGCCGGGAGTGGCTAAGGAGGTGGCAAAGCCATGAAGCTGGATCTGCTGACCAGCCTGTATGTTTTCATGCTGGCCGCGTTCATCGGGTTTGAAGTGATCCGCCGCGTGTCGCCACTGCTGCATACGCCGCTGATGTCGCTCACCAACGCGCTGGATGCAATTGCCGTCGTGGGCGCCATCCTGCTTGCGGGCGAATACCATGCGCACGGCGCAACGCTGGCGAAAATTCTCGGAACCATCGCCATCGTCGCTGCAACGAGCAACATTGTCGGCGGCTTTTTGATCACTGACCGCATGCTGCGAATGTTCAAAGCCAGCGGGCCAAAGAAGCCATGACCAACGTGCCCGGCATGGATCAGATCATCGAAATCACCTATCTGATCGCCACGGCGTTGTTCATTCTCTCGCTCAAATGGCTGAGCTCGCCGAAGACGGCGCGCCGCGGGGTCTTTGCCGGCGAACTGGGCATGCTGCTGGCCATCATCGGGACTTTGATGCACACCGGCATCGTGGAATACAAATGGATCGTCATTGCGCTGGTGCTGGGAACGATTATCGGCGTGCCGCTCGGCGAAGTGGCCATGACCGCGGTGCCGCAGCGGACGGCGCTGAGCCACGCGTTTGGCGCGCTGTGCGTGACGCTGGTGGGTACGGCTGAGTTTTATCTGGGCGCGCCAAATCTTCCGCGATTCACTATGGGTGTGCTTTCGCTGGAAGTCATTCTGGGGTCGCTGACGTTTACGGGAAGTCTGATGGCCGCGGGAAAGTTGCAGGAGATCCTGCCGCAGCGGCCCATCACATATAAAGGACAGAACATCGTCAACCTCGGGCTTCTGGGCGTGGCTGTTGTGGTGGCCGGCATTCTGGTGGCGCATCAGGATAAGACGCAGCTGTTCCCTCTGATTATCGGCATTCCACTTTTCTTCGGCGTGATGATGATTATTCCCATCGGCGGCGCGGATATGCCGACGGTGATTTCGCTCTTGAATTCGTACGCAGGACTTTCGGCGGCGGCGATGGGATTCGTGCTGGACAGCAAGCTGTTGATCATTGCGGGGGCGCTGGACGGCGCTTCCGGTCTCATTCTTTCCGTGAACATGTCAAAGGCGATGAACCGGTCGTTCTCGAATGTGCTGTTTGGAGCTTTTGGGCAGGAGCAGACGGCTGCAGCAGGTCACAAGGATGCGCGGCCGGTGCGCAGTGCGACGCCGGAAGAAGCTGCGGCGATTCTGTCGGCGGCGAATAAGGTTGTCATTGTTCCTGGCTACGGAATGGCCGTGGCGCAGGCGCAGCATAAGGTGCGGGAATTGTATGACGCGCTGACCAAGCGCGGGGTGGACGTGAAATTCGGTATTCATCCGGTTGCCGGGCGCATGCCGGGGCACATGAATGTGCTGCTGGCGGAAGCGGATATTCCGTACGACAAGCTGCTGGACATGGAAGATGTCAATGGTGATTTTCCGCAGACGGATGTGGCGCTGGTGATTGGGGCAAACGATGTGACCAATCCCGCGGCGCGCACCGATGCGAGCAGCCCGATTTTTGGGATGCCCATTCTGGACGTGGATAAGGCGCGTACGGTGATGGTGATCAAACGCAGCATGGGGGCGGGCTTTGCGGGAATCGAGAATCCCCTCTACTTCCTCGACAAGACGCTTATGCTTTTTGGAGATGCAAAATCATTTGTCGGTTCGATCGTGCGCGAACTTGGCGGCGGACACGAGTAGCACTCTCTCGTTGTAGAGTTTCAGCTCATTCATAGAAATCATTCCCAATCAAGACGCAAACCTGAATTTCCGTCCGCAACTACTCGTAGCGCAGGGCGACGATGGGATCGACGCGCGTGGCTCGGCGCGCTGGAATAAAACAGGCCGCGAACGCAACCGCGAACAGGAGAAGAGCAACGGACAAGAAGGTGAGCCCGTCATTCGGACCGACGCCGAAGAGCAAGCTGCCCATGAGACGGGTGAGCGCGAGGCCGGCAACCACGCCGATGGCCACGCCGGCGAGAGTCGCGCGGATTCCCTGATGAAGAACCATTTTCAGGATATCTGGACGCTGTGCTCCGAGAGCGACGCGGATGCCGATCTCGCGAGTGCGCTGGAGCACGAGGTGCGAGATCAGCCCATACAAACCAACGATCGCGAGAATCAGGGCCAGCGCGGCGAAACATCCGATCAGATAGGAAGGATAGCGGCGAAGGAAAACAGAGGGCGACTGATTGGCGACGTCTTCCAGCGATTGAGGCTGAATCAGGGGCAACTGGGGATCCATTTGCTGCAAAGCGGCGCGGGCGGCGCCGACGAACGCAGCGGGATCGCCTGCCGTGCGCACGATATAGCTCAGATAAGTATTTGGACCTTGATCGTTGGGGGTGTAGATGATGGCAGGGGGAGCCGCGGCGAGATCGATAGAGGCCGTATCGCCAGCTACACCGACGATTTGAAGAAAAGGATTTTTCGCGCTGTAGGTGAAGCGGATGCGCTTGCCGACGGGATTTTCTCCGGGCATGTAGGCCCTAACAAAGGCGCGGCTCACCACGACAACTCCTGGCGTTTGTATCGTATCGGTTGCGGCGAAAAATCGGCCGTCGGCAAGAGGAATTTTCAAAGAGGAAAAATAGCCGGTGCTGACGGCGATGATCTGGCATTCGTCTTCCTGGCCAAGCGCGGTGGTGCGGCCTTCGATCACGAAGCGGATGGTGCCGCTGCCGCCGCTGGCGGGAATGCCGGAAGTTTGGCCTACATCAAGGACGCCGGGCGTGCTGCGGAGACGGTCAGTGAATTCGTGATCGAAGCGCACGGCGGCGGCGCTGTAGTAGGGAGGAGTTTTATCGCTGGGATAGGAAGAGTCCGGCAAGTTCACGGAGAAGGTCAGCACGTTGTGGAGATTGAAGCCGGGGTCTTGGCCGAGCAGGGCGTGGAGGCTCTTGAGCAGAAGTCCGGCGCCGACGAGCAGGACGAGAGAGATGGAAATTTCGGCGATGACCAGGGTGTTGCGCAAGCGAGCGTGGCCGGTGCTGGTGCCGCCGCGCGATTCGTCTTTCAATACGTCGTTGAGAGACGTGCGGGACGCTTCCAGGCCGGGAGCCAGCCCGAAGAGAATTCCTGTGAGCACGGTGACGCCGCAAAGAAAGAGCAACACAGGGAGATTGATCGCTGCATCGCGCAGATAGGGCGTGCCTTGCAACAGAGAATCGGGGATGGCGGCAATGAGCAGCGTGATGCCCCAACGCGCACCGACGAGTCCGACGATGGCGCCGATCGCGGAGAGCAGGAGACTCTCTGTCAGTAATTGCGAGAGGAGGCTGGCGCGGCTCGCGCCGAGCGCCGAACGCACGGCAAATTCCTTGCGGCGGCCGATGGAGCGTGTCATGAGGAGGTTGGCGACATTGGCGCACGTGATGAGGAGGACGAAGCCTACGGCTCCCAGAAGAATGAGCAGGAGAGGGCGAACTTTGCCGATGATTTGTTCGCGGAGACCTTCCATGACGAAAAAGATAGAACTGTTTTCTTTTGGATACTCATGCGAGATGCGCGCGCTGATGCTGAGCATTTCTGCGCGGGCCTGTTCAGGAGAGACGCCCGGGGCGAGACGGCCGACGGCGGTGAGCCAGTGCAGACTGCGGCGCGTGATGAGATCGCCGGTCTGGTGGATGGGGACCCAGAGCGGGGCGGAGTTGGCGGGGCCAAATTCAAAATCGCGCGGGAGAACGCCGATGATAGTGGCGGGTTTGCCGTCGAGATGAATGACGCGGCCGATGATGTTGGGGTCGGCGCCGAACTCGGTGCGCCAGAAGGCGTCGGTGAGGATGGTGACGTGCGGGCCGTCGGACTGCATTTCGGTATCGAGGAAATCACGGCCCATCACGGGCTTCACGCCGAGGGTGGCGAAGAACTTGGGAGTGACCTGTGCAGCGAAGGTGTTCTTGGGCTCGCCGTTGGCAACAAGAGTGAAGGCATCGCCGCTGTAGGCTGCGAAGGATTGAATGGTCTTCGAAGAGCGCGTCCAGTCCAAAAAGTCCGGGTAGGAGACTTGCGCGCCGTCGTTGCTGTTGTCGGATTGCGTGCGCGACTCGCCGACATGGAAGAGCGTGGCGGGTTCGCGATAGGGAAGCGGGCGCAGGAGGGCCGAATAGACGACGGAGAAAATGGCGGTGTTGGCGCCGACACCGAGGGCCAGCGTCAGGACGACGACGGCGGCGAAGCCGGGGCTGTTGCGAAGCGCGCGGATGGCGTAGCGCAGGTTTTGCAGGAGCGTGCCCATCGTGAATCCTCCAAGTACAAATGAGATGCAAGGGCAAGTCGCGGACCAACTCTGCCTCGGGTACGTTGCTGAGCAAAAACGACTTACGTAGGCGACATACACGCGAGGGAAGAGGCCAGTGCCCGGTATTGGGACGGGGAGTGCGGATTCGAACAGGGAACGGACTTGGGGAGTGCTTCGGAACTATTTTGCGTCGTGGAAAATGATGCCGAGAGTGCAGCGGGTTCCGCGGTGCACGCGGCTGACGCCGTGGCGCAGATTGACGCGATAGTAGCCGCGGGAGCCTTTCACTGGGCGGTAGCGCGTGGTGAAGAGGATGGCCTCGCCTTGATTGGCGAGCACTACTTGCGGCTTGGATTGCGCGCGGGGTTGTTGTTCGACGAGAATGAATTCGCCGCCGTCCCAATCGCGGCCGTGCTGTCCGAGCAGAAGTACCATTTGCAGGGGAAAGCTGACATCGCCGTAGAGATCCTGATGAAGACAGTTGTAGCCGCCGGCCTCGTAGTGGAGCATGAGCGGGGTGGGTTTCGTCTGACCAGCTTTGTGACAAGTTTTCAGGAAGGCGGCGTGTTCGCGAGGATATTTGGGAGCGTCTCCGCCGAGGGCTTCTGCCCAGTGATTGGCGACTTCGGCGAGGTGCGGATAGGCGCTGGTTCGGAGCTCGGCGACCAATTCCGGCAGCGGGTTGGCGAAGTATTTGTAGTCGCCGATTCCGAAGCGATAGCGCTTCATAATAATGTGGCTGCGGAACTTGGTCGCATCATTGTAAAGCGCGACAAGCGAATAACATTCCACGGGCGACAGGATCGGAGAAGTGATCGCATAGCCGCGGTCCGAAAGGGATTCGGCCGCCGTTTTCCAATCCAGGGCCTGGATTCGCTGCGCGATCGACGGCGTTTCAGGAATTCTTCGCTTAGCTTCTGACAATCGAGTCCTCGCATTCCGCAATTGGGGGCGCGCAGGCATAAATATGAATCCGAACGCGCCAATAAATCTATCCGGTCCGCGCCGTCAAATTTTGCTATAGTTTAGCCGTTCGAATGGTTTGTGGAGGTTCACATGAGCGAGAGCGAAGCGATTACAAAAGGTTCCCGCAGGACGTTCCTCCAGTTGTCGGCGGCGGCGACCGCGGCGATGGCTTTCCGGATTGCCACGGAGGCTTCGCTGGCGGCGGAAGACCGCAATACGTTTCATCCCGGCGCGGTGGTGATCGACGCGAACGAGAACCCGCTGGGGCCGTGCGATGCCGCGCGGAAGGCCATTGTGGACATGGCGCCACAGGGCGGACGGTATTCGTTCTGGCTGAAGGAAGAGTTCGTCAAGACGTTTACGACGATGGAGGACCTGAAGCCAGAGTATCTACGGGTGTTTCCCGGCTCGAGCGAGCCGCTGCATTTTTCGGTGCTGGCGTTCACTTCGCCGACGAAGAGCTACGTCACCGCTGATCCGGGCTACGAAGCAGGAATGCGCGCGGCGAAAATTACGGGAGCGCGCATCGCCAAAACTGCGCTAACGAAAACGTACGCGCATGATGTGAAGGCGATGATCGAGGCGGCGCCGGACGCCGGGCTTTTCTATGTGTGTACGCCGAATAATCCGACGGGAACGATGACGTCGCATTCGGACATTGAGCGGCTGCTTGCGGCGAAACCCAAAGGCTCCGTTGTGCTGGTGGACGAGGCATACATCCATTTTTCGGATGGCGTGTCCGCGATTGATTTGGTGAAGGCGGGGCAGGACGTGATCGTGCTGCGGACGTTTTCGAAAATTTACGGAATGGCGGGGATTCGCTGTGGAATGGCCATCGGGCGGCCGGATTTGTTGGCAAAACTCGAAACCTACGGCGGGTGGGGTGCGATGCCCATCACCGCGATGGCCGCGGCCACGGCGAGCCTCAAGCATGAGCATCTGGTTCGCGAACGCAAGCAACTGAATGCCGCCATCCGGCAGAAGACATTTGACTGGCTTGATCGGCAGGGGTATTCCTACACGCCGTCACAGTCGAATTGTTTCATGCTGGATGCCAAGCGGCCCGCGAAAGAAGTGATCGACGCGATGGCCGCGCGCAATGTGTATATCGGGCGGCCGTGGCCCGTCTGGCCCACGCATGTGCGCATCACCGTCGGCACGCAGCCGGAGATGGAGGCGTTCCAGTCGGCATTCGATGCCGTCATGAAGAATTCCACCACCACTGGCTACGCAGCCTCGCCATCGATCAGAACGCGCCGGACTTATTCGGACGGGCAGTCCTGGCCCAGCGCTTAATTAAAGTACCAACTTCACCCGCAATTTGCGAAAGTCCCCGCGTCAGGCGTGGGCTTCTGATGTTTGCCCGATGGAGGGCTCGTGCGGGAGGACGACGTCGAATTGCTCGTCTTCCGTCGAGCCGGTCAGGGCGGTCGTGGATGAATTGCCGCTTGAAACCACTTGGGCGATTTCGTCGAAGTAGCCGGTGCCGACGAAGCGCTGGTGGGTGACGGCGCGGTAGCCGAGTTCCTGCGCGGCGAATTCTTCCTGCTGAAGTTTGGAGTATGCGGTCATGCCGGCTTGTGAGTAGCCGCGCGCGAGGTGGAACATGGACATGTTCAGCGCGTGGAAGCCGGCCAGCGTAACGAACTGGAATTTGTAGCCCATTTTGCCGAGTTCCTGCTGGAAATTGGCGATGGTGACGTCGTCGAGTTTCTTCTTCCAGTTAAACGACGGCGAGCAATTGTAGGCCAGCAGCTTGCCCGGGAATTTCGCGTGAATGGCCTCGGCAAATTTCCTGGCCTCGTCCAGATCGGGAGTGGAGGTTTCGCACCAGAGCATATCGGCGTAGGGCGCGTAAGAAAGGCCGCGCGCGATGGCGGCGTCAATGCCTCCGCGGAATTGGAAGAATCCTTCGGCCGTCCGCTCTCCGTGAATGAATTTGCGGTCATGAGGGTCGGCGTCAGATAGCAACAGACCGGCAGAATTGGCATCGGTGCGCGCGATGAGAATTGTCGGAACGCCGCACACGTCGGCCGCCAGCCGTGCCGCGACGAGCTTCTCGATGAATTCGCGCGTGGGCACCACGACTTTGCCGCCCATGTGCCCGCACTTCTTGGCGGAAGACAGCTGGTCCTCGAAGTGAACGCCCGCGGCGCCAGCTTCGATCATGGCCTTCATCAGTTCATAGGCGTTGAGCGAGCCGCCAAAGCCGGCTTCGGCGTCGGCGACGATCGGCGCAAACCAATACGTGTCGGACTTTTTCTCTTCAGCGGATTCGATTTGATCGGCGCGAAGCAGGGCGCGGTTGATGCGCTTCACCAGATTTGGCGCGGAGTCGCAGGGATAGAGGCTTTGGTCGGGATAGACATCGCCGGCGGAATTGTTGTCGGCCGCGACTTGCCAGCCGCTGCCGTAGATTGCTTTCAGACCGGCCTGCACCATCTCAATGGCTTGATTGCCGGTGATGGCGCCCAATGCCGGCACGTAAGCGTCCGTGTGCATCAGCTCCCACAGACGCTCGGCGCCCAGGCGCGCGAGCGTGTACTCGATCTGGACCGAGCCGCGAAGACGCAGCACATCCGAATACGAGTAGGGACGGCGGATGCCGGACCAGCGGGCGTCGGTAGCCCAAGATGCGTGTACATGATGCTTGTTGCCGTTGGCCCCATTGCTTCCGTGTGCTGACATTTGTTTCTCCTTGCCTTTCTATTTTTACGACTAACTGCAAAACTGAGAACAGCTTGCTCTTTCGCGGGCAGGTCCTGCCCCGCTCTTCCGAAAACTCATGCTTATGCCGGATTGAACTCGGCGCGGCGGATCATCTCCTCGCTCATGCCGCGGGCTTCGCGTAGCGTGGCGGCCAGTTGCGGGTCGGTGCTCTTAGCGTTTTCGCGCAGGAGGAGATCCAATTCCTCGTCAAAAAGATCGTGAATGAGTTGCGGTGTATGGCGAATCGGCGCGCCGTTATCGTCCAGAACTTCCACTTTGTCGGCGTGCTTCATGCGCTGGGCGATCATCAAGCGATAGATGCGATCGGTGGCCAGATCTTCCATGTAGCCGCCGAGCAGGCTTGCCCCTTTTCCGCTGAGGACGCCGTTGCGGTAGCGAATCACGGTGCGGATCGCGGCACGCGTTCCAGCGAGCGTGCGTTTGCCGACTCCTGTAGGCAGCGGGCGAAGATCGGGATGCGGATTGGTATTCACCGGGCGCGCCTGAATCTGATTTGGAATCGGGAATTGCGAAACGGCGATTTCGTTCTGGTCGGGATGACCGGTCCAGGCGCCGTCCATCAAGCAGAGGGATTCGTTCTTCTTGTCTTCAGCGAGAACTTTCAGGGCGCGCGCATTCAGCTCGGCATCTTCGCGGCTGGGATAGAGTGCGGTCATGCCCCCGATAGCCAGCATGCCGTGCTTGTGGCAAATGTCGGGCAAGAGCGTGCGCAAATTCTGGAAGAAGGCGACGTTGTGAGGAATGGTGTTGCGGTCGGGAAGAACCCACTCCGGATTTTCCAAATTGAAATGAATCAGGCTGGCCATGTAATCCCAGCGGCCGAGGTTCAATCCGACAATGTGGTCGCGTAAATTCCAGGCAAACTCTTCCATCTGATAGCCGAGAGGATGCGATTCAACCAGCGCCATGCACTTGATGGAATTGACGGGCAGGCCTTTGAGGCGCGCAATCATCTGGAACAAATCGCGCCACCACAGCGCTTCGTCCGCTGATTCGGATTTCGGAATGTAGATGCACAGCGGATGCTTCAGCGCGCTGAAATCGACTTGATACGCAACCATCGCGACGTCGAAGAGAGGCGCGGGGAGCAGTTCACCCGGAAGAACTCCTGCCTGGTGTAGGTGCAAACCGCGCGGCCGCGTGAAGATGACCGTGGTGCTGGGATTGATTCCGACGGTTTTGTTGCGCTTGCGGTCGAAGAAAGTGAGGCGTCCAACGAGCGCCTCGAGAATGTTTTTGATGCCCTGGGAATTGTGTTCCCAAGCATTTGCAGTGGAGTCTTCCAGATCGAGCATCACACCAGGCGCGCCGGAGTTCAGCATTTTGACTACAAGTTCGGCATCGTCGGCGGGACCGGTCATTTGATTTCGCTGGTCGGCGCACCAGGCCGGGAGTTCGATACGCCAGGAATTTGTCGTGGCTACCGACGGAGGCAGGTAATCGGGAATTTTGCCTGCGTGGGCTTCCGCCAAAGCAAAATCGCGGCGCGCAACCAGCGCGCGCTGGCGAAGCGTGAGCGCGGCGTGCAGCGGCGCAAGAAATTCGAGAAACCCCGCGGGCAGATCGCGGGCGGGTTCGAAATCCATCGGTGCGGTATTCACCGGCACGATGCGATTGGAGAAGGGCAGGGGAGCCAGCGCAGGATTCGGTTTCGTCGTTGCGGTCGCCATGGTGCGTGTCAGGCCTTTCCGGTGCGAATGTAGGCAAGAGCGGGCCGACAAAGAGCTGGGGCAATTCGAAGGCCAATGGATTCCCAAAGGGCCATTCTAAGCCTCATGCCCTCAAGCAGATACGAAGACGCTTTCCACGAGGTCCGAAGGGAGCGCGGAAAGACGGACACGGTGGCGAGAAATTTGCACATCCGCGGCGAGAATTTTCTCGATTCCGTCCTTCTGTTCAGCATATTGAACACTAGTTCAGCCCTCTGTCACTCTTGTACCAACCCCACCATGCGGCGTGCAAGATGCTGTTCAATATCCTGAACAAATATTCTATACTTGGGACGATAACCTTTTCTTATGGGGGCGGCCATGGCGGGCACGGAAAGCAGTCCGGCGACGGCGGTGGAGCGGGCGCTGAATATACTGGAGGCGGCCGCGCAGCGCCGCGACGGTCTGACGAACTCGGAAATCAGCCGAAAACTCGCAATTCCCAAAAGTTCCGCGAGCTACATCCTGCGCACGCTGGAACGGCGCGGCTACTTGCGGCGCGATGCGGAAACCGGGCGATATCGTTTGGGCTTGAAGATTCTGAGCCTGGGTGGAGACGCGCAAGCCAACCTGGATCTCGCCGATGTTGCACTGCCGTTCATGAGGGCGCTGGTGGAAAAGGTTCACATGACCGTGCATCTTGCCGTGCTGGACCAGGGCGAAGCGGTGTACATCGAAAAGGTGGAGGCGCCGGGATTCTTCAAGGTGAACACGTGGGTAGGGCGCCGCATGTTT
This sequence comes from uncultured Acidobacteriota bacterium, assembly GCA_963729455.1. Taxonomy (GTDB): domain Bacteria; phylum Acidobacteriota; class Terriglobia; order Acidiferrales; family UBA7541; genus Acidiferrum. The sequence continues at coordinate 348,203 of CAVSNX010000007.1, read as the reverse complement.
CTGCATTCCACGAGCGTGGGAAAATGTTTGCTGGCGTGGCTGCCAAAGCAGGAAGTGGAGACGCTCGTCAAGCAGCAAGGATTGAAGAAGCGCACGCCGAAGACCATTACGGCGGTGACGAAATTGCTGGCGGATCTGGAACACGTGAAGCAGTCCGGCTGTGCGGTGGACGACGAAGAAAACAGCCTCGGCGCACGATGCTTGGGTGCGCCGATCTTCGATGCCATGGGAAATGTAACCGCGGCGATCGGCGCAAGCGGCACGCTAACGCAAATGGACGAGGCCAACATGCCAAGAATCATCGAAGCGCTGAAGGAAACGGCGCGGCGCATCACCCGGCAATTGTTACGGAGCGGCGCGGCAGGAGCCGCTTAGAATACGGCCCGCGCCAGGCGATTTGCTCTCCGCCGCTGGCGATTCGTTAATTCACCTAGGGAGCGACGATCAGATTGTTCTTCACAGAAAAAACATTAGGTACCTGGCTAGCCCGCAGATTCGCGAGATTCTTGTCGCTCTCACTGCCCACGGCACCTTCCAACGTGACGTTGCCATTGTTGACGATGATATGAATGGGGGGCACAGCCTGAATTGCATAACGAGAGAGAACGGCATCGCCGTAGATGGCGCGGTACACGGCGCGGCGCGTCTGATCGTCCATCGGGGAGACCGGCAAGACCTCGATGTTGTTCACCACCGACGCGACGCCTTCGATGCTCTTTACGGCGGCTTCGGCGTCGGATTTCAACGTCGGCCGAGTCACCTGCCCAAAAAGAGTCACCTTGTCGCCTTCCACCTTGTACGCCAGGTTGTCAAACACCGAGTAGTACGGCAGCATGACCAGCTGATGGCGCACTTCCTTGATTAGTTTTTCGCGATACTTGGCCTCGCTGCGTTGTTTCTTCTCATCCTGAGCCCGGGCGCCCGCGGAGTTCGAAAATGGCGCGAGGGATGTGACGAGCAGCGTGGCGGCGAATAGAGCTCGAAAGTTATTTTTCATGGCTTCCTCCCACTTGTATATTGATTATTTTTGGACCAGTTAGATTAAAGATGCAGAGTAGCTGGGAGCATGGTCCCAGGCTGGGCGCGGATGCTAGCATACTTCGCGGGAGGATTTCCTAAACAAATGCCAATGTCGCGCGACCAGACAATTCCGAGGCGGTCCCGCTCAGGGAAGCTGCGGGCTGCGGCAGGAGGAGTGGCGTAGTGCTGGTCATTGCACACCGTGGGGCCTCGGGCCACGCGCCGGAGAACACACTGGCGGCGTTCAAAAAAGCGGTGGCCATGGGCGCCACGTTCATCGAGACAGACTTGCAGCTTTCGCGCGATGCGCGCTTCGTCGCCATTCATGATGACACGGTGAACCGCACCACGAATGGCTCCGGCGCCGTGCATGACATGACACTCGCGGAATTACGCCGTTTGGATGCCGGTTCCTGGTTCGGCAGCGAGTATGCCAGCGAGCGCGTACCCACGCTGGAAGAGCTCCTGGAGTTTTCCAAGAAGAACGACATCGTTTTTTATCTGGAGCTGAAGCCCGGCGGTTCCTGGGGCGGGGAACACGCGCTAATCGGCGCGTTGCGGGAATCGGGAGAAATTCCACGGGCTGTGGTGATTTGCTTCGATCCGGCGATCGTCCTGAATTTGCGAAAGATCGAGCCGACGCTGATGACAGGATTGCTGTACGACGGCCAGATGGACAATCCGTTGGAAAAGGCCGTGGAAGTGGGCGCGCGGCAACTGGTGGCGCGCGGCGACCTGGTGACCCCGGCCATGATTGCAGCAGCCCGGAAGAAAGATCTGCAGGTCGTATGCTGGACGGTGAATCATCCCGCGCACATGCGCATGCTCATGGCTGCCGGTGTGGACGGCATCATGAGCGATTACCCGGACCGCCTTGCCGCCGCGGTGAAAAAAGAAACTGAAATCTCCCCGTGAGATTCGAAAGCCGCAGATCACAAACCAGTCAGCAGAACTTGGAGCGCGGCGAATTGGGAGGCGCTGAGCTGCTCGGCGCGAGAATCGGGACGCAGATTCAGTGAGGCCAGCCCCTCACGCACGCGGTTCGGTTTGGCGAGCGAGCGCAGGTTGTTCACCAGAGTCTTGCGCTTCAGCGAAAAACACAATTTCACGAACTTGAGGAAACGCGTTTCGTCGCCAAGGCAGAGTTTTGCCCTTTCGCCGGGGAGGCGCAGTGTGACCAGCGCGGAAGTGACTTCCGGCGGCGGACTGAAGGCGTCGCGAGGAATTTCGAAGACGAATTCGGGGCGCGCGTAGAGTTGCGTGAGGACGGAGAGATAGCCGTAGGCTCTGGTGCCGGGTTGTGCGGCGAGGCGGTGCGCGACTTCGGTTTGAATCACCACGTGTATTTCATCAATGAGTTGAGCGAACGAGAAAAGATGGTGGAGGATCGGCGAGGTAATGTAGTAGGGAAGATTGCCGTAGATGCGGACGCGGCGGCCGCAGGCGATCGCGCCGATATCGGCTTCGAGAATGTCGCCGGGAACGACGGTGAGAGCGGGGTAGTTCTTCGCAAGGTGGCGAAGTCCGCTAAGCAGAGCCGGGTCGAGCTCGATGGCGTAAACAGGAGCGCCACTGGCGAGAAGATGCTCGGTCATTTCCCCGTGGCCCGCGCCGAGTTCGATCCAATAATGCTGATCGTCGCGGGGCAGCGGCATCGTGGAGTGCGGCGAAACACGGATGGCTCTCGCGATTTGTTCGCGCCAGTCCAGGCTTTTCAGGAAATGCTGGCCGAGGCGTTGTCGAGCCATGGGTGCAACAGTGTAGCAAGTAGCGGACGCGCCGGCACATTTGCCGAGGAATTAACTATAGAAAGTGGATCGCATTGGCGGATGCGACGCTAGAACGGTCGAGGCCAAACCTAGCGACTACGGCTTCGGAGCGGGCGGCGGGGTGCTCACAACACGCGATGGAATTTGCGTTACGAGATGCTTCGGCGCCGGCTTCTTCTTGGGCTTCTTAATTTCGCGTCTTCGTGCGTCTTTGTTTCCCATACGCAACAGCTTGCCATAGGTCGCAAGACATTGATAGAGGGTAGCGCTTCAAGAACGAAGTTCGGGCGAAGGAAAGCGGCCTTAGTCAAGCGTGGTTTCTGCGAGTCTATTGGCCTCTTAGGCGATCCTGTTCTTGGAGAGAACGCAGTCGAGAGCCTGTTCGAGCCGCAGAGACAGTCGAATGGCGATCGCACGCTGGCAGCGCGTTGCGAAGTTTGAGATACTCCCGCGCAGGAACGATACGCTATGTCGCACGAATCCGCAGCTCGGCGATAGAATCCTCAACTTGGCTGACGCCTTCCACAGATTATGCAAGCAAACATTCATCTTCGGTTGGCTCTCCCGGAAGATGTTCGAGTTCTCCGCGAACTGATCGATGTCTCGGTCCGGGGTTTGCAGACGCAGGATTACACTCCGGCGCAGATTGAAGGCGCGCTCGAAACGGTTTTCGGCGTGGATAGCCAGCTTATCGCCGATGGAACATACATCGTGGCGGAGGCCGCGCCCGACGGGACGCAGCGAGGGAAAGAAAAAAATGTCCAGGAAGCTCCGATAATTGTGGGGTGTGGAGGCTGGAGCAAACGCAAGACCCTGTATGGCGGCGACCGCTGGACGGGCCGGGAAGACGCACTGCTTGACCCAAAGCAGGATGCCGCAAAGATTCGCGCGTTCTTCATTCATCCGGATTGGGCGCGCCGCGGTATTGGCAGCCTCATCCTGAAAGCGTGTGAGGATGCCGCAAGAGCGGCGGGGTTCACGCGTTACGAAATGGGAGCGACGTTGACGGGAGCCAAACTCTTCGGGATGAGGGGCTACGTTGCCGTGAAACCTATCTCGATCCCCTTGGGGAACGGCGAATCACTGCCAGTCATTCACATGGAGAAGCAAGTCTAAAACATTGGTGACTGCTCGCGGTTCACGCTGCCGGACTCCCTGCTTCAGATTCCAGGGCTTCAGTGCCAGGGGATGGGGGCCAGGAGTTCCCATTCACGGCCCATATTATTATCCGTGATCACGCGTTCCCGGCCATAGTTCGCCCGCAGGGAAGCGTCGCCTTCCAGGCCAAACTGGACGGGCGGGAGATTGACGCTGTTCGCGAACTGTAAATATTCGGCGAGCGTACGCTGTTGTAGGCCATCCGACAAATTGAACAGGTAGTGACCGTCGATCTTGTATTGGCGCAGAACGTCGATCCACCGCGAGGTGTCCAGCCTGCACGGGCGTGTTGCTGACCACCATAAAATTGACGACGCGCAATCCATAAGGAAACACGTGCAACGCGGTGGAAATCGCTTCCGCGGATTCGGTGGTATTAAAATAGTAGATTCCGCCCGGATTCAGGTGGCCGCGGACCATCTTTAAAAACTCAACGGAGAGGAGCCCGGTGCTGTGATCGCGCCAGAAATAAGTGCTGTTGCACACGATGGCGTCGTAGCGGGCCTCGGGATGCGCAACGAGCCACCGCCGCCCATCGTCGATGTACAGGTGCAGCTTCGGATTTTGCAGCAGCGAACGTACGACCGGATACTGTGGAATGAGTTTCAGGTAGCCCGGGTTGATCTCCACCACGTCGAGCGATTCGACCTGAGGATGATTGGCGAACACCTGCCCCCAGGAGCCGGACGCGAGGCCAATCATCAGCATGCGTTTGGGGGCCGGATGAACGGCGCTCAGAATGAGTGCGCGAAGAATGATGTTCACATCGTGGCTCGGATCGATTCGGAAATGTCCATCGTAAACGCCGCCGCCAAACACGGCGTCTTCCTTGGTAACGGAAATGACGCCATTCCGGTTTTCCACAATGTGTGTAAAAACGGTGTCCGCCTGCATGCGTTTTCCAAACGTTAGTCTTTCGTAGAGCGAGTCGAAGCCAGGGGAAGCCAGCGGCACAGCAACGAGCGCGGCCACGAACAGTAAGGTTGCCCACACCGCCGAAGATTTCTGTCCCTGCCGGGCCAGAAGCAGAACCATGCCCCCTGTCAGCACGGTTAGCAGCCCGAGCGCCAGGGAAATCTGGCGCAATCCAAAGTACTGCATAAGCACGAAGCCAATGCCAAGACTTCCGAGCACCGACCCCAGAATATTGGAGACATAGATGAGGCTCACGCCGCTGCCGGCGTGCTCATCCGCGGAAACAGAAAGTTGGCACACCAGCGGAAGAACGGAGCCAACCATGGCGGCGGTAAGAAAAAACGCCGGAGCCGGGGCCAGAAATGGAATGCCGTGAAATCGGGCGGCGGCGACCATGCCAGGCAAGTACGCCGAAATTCCTCCCGACAAAACCAGTAGCACGCCAATCACGCGCACGACGGTTGGAGGCGCGGAATTCTCAGTTAGCTTCTCCGACAGATACGAACCCGCAGCGACACCCGCGAGAAAAGTGGCGAGCAGAAGAGCAAAAGCTGGGGCGCGGTCCGCGGAAGCCATCGAGAAAACGCGAAACCAGGCTATCTCAAACCCGAGGGCAAGGAATCCTGAAAGCCCCGCGAGCAGCATAGCCATGGGCAGCTTGATGGGTAGTTCAGCGCCCGCCACTTTGACCGGTGTCACTACCTGGTTGCCAGCGGCCACCGCGGGGCGGCGCGCGTAGAGATAGGCAGTGCTACCAACCAGAGTGTTGAGGCAGGCGGCCATCGAAACCGATCCGGCTTGGCCGAACTCCCGAAGCAAATAGACGGCACAGAGAAAGCAGGCGATGGCGGAGCCCAGCGTATTCACAAAATAGAGCCGAGAGACAGAAGCGCCCACTCGGCCGGAGCGCCGCACGAGATGCTCGACCAGAATGGGAAGCGTGGCACCCATCAATATCGTCGGCACTAGCAGAAGAGCAAAACTGAAAAGGATCACGGAGGGAAGATTGGCGCCGGCGGTGTACGCTGCGGCCCAGCTAAAAACGTGGAGAGAAGAAAGACCAAATACGGCGATGCCGAGCTCCGCCAAGCCAAACATCAGGATTCCATAACGCGGGAAGCGCGCCGAAAGCCAGCCACCCGCTAAGTTTCCAATACCGAGCCCCAACATGAAAGCGCTCACAACGACCGCTACCGACTGCGCATTCACCCCGTAAATGGCGAACAACGCGCGCTGCCACACAATCTGGTAAATCAGCGCGGGCATTCCGGAAAGGAGGAATAGCGCGCTGATCAGCAGGTTTTCCCATTTCTTTTCGCTGCGGTCAAAGTAAAAGCTGGCCGCCAGAAAGAGCAGCAAATCGAAAAGCAGAAGACCCAGAACGGGACTCGTGACCATGATTCTCCGGAGACGAAAGTAGCGAAATGACCCACTTGGATTATGGCGGCATCCGCGCGACGGTAGGAGGAGCCGCGCATCACGGATTGTCCAATGTTGTATTGCATGGCCGGAATCGCTTAGCTGCGGCTTCTGGGATGGCGTGACTACCAGACAGGTTCCGAGCAGTTTCGAAGGCCTGTACAAGCTTCAGACACAAAATGGCCGCGATAGGTATAATGCCCGGCGATGAAGTCAGCACTCGGTTTGCCTCAGCGGGCGTATCGGATGTTTACGCGCGTATTCCCGCGCTGCAGCATGATTTCGCAAGCGATCGCGTTTAACTTGTTTCTCGCATTTTTCCCGACGCTGCTGGTGGCCGTCGCGCTGGCCACCAGCCGGATCGGCGGGAAAACCAGCCTGTTCGACCTGATTCAGGACCTCACAGCATTTCTGCCGCCGGGAAGCCAAGCCATCGTTTCGGAGTTTTTGGTGAAGCGCGGCCCGGACGCTTGGAAGCTGGCGGCGCTGGGTTGGACGGGAATGCTTCTGGCGGGCTCGCAAGTCATGAAGCTGGTGATGGAAGGAATTCACATCATTTACGTAGACAAAGAACCGCTCGGTTTTCTCCACCGGCAAATCCGCGGGCTGATGCTCCTGCTGGTGACCATCGCGCCGCTGCTGGCCGCCGCGATTCTCGGCGTCCTGGGCCGGCCCTTGCGCCACTGGCTCAGTCATGAAATCGGCAAGCGCATTCTTCCGGATGGCTGGTGGACGTTTTTCTTTCCAGCGGCGGCGATGGTGCTGGCAATGCTGGCGCTGACGGTCATTTATCGCGTGGCGCGGCCACAGGAGGACAGCCTGCGCAACGTGCTGCCAGGGGCCATGGTTGCGACGTTGCTCTGGTGGATTGTCGATGTCATTTTTGGAATCTATGTCCGGCGCGTGCCGTATAGCATCGTCTATGGCGGACTAGCCGCGGTGATCGGCTTGATCATCTGGATGCAGTTATCGGCGGTGATTATTTTCCTGGGCGCCGCTTGGAACGCCGAGCTGGCGGACAGTCGAAAGGCGGCGCACGCCCGTGGGTGAGCAGACTGTTCAAGTCGAGTGCTACTCCGGGTACAAGGGCGACGAGCGCCCGGTGCGCGTGCACCTCGGCGGCCGCTCACTCGAAGTTGTTTCCGTGGAGGATCGCTGGTATTCGCCCGGTTTCACATTTTTCCGCATCGTGGTGGTCGGCGGCGACCACTACGTTTTGCGCCACGAGGACGCGCAGGATGTCTGGTGCCTCAGTGCTTTCCGGGCGGCAGTGAGGCAATCGCACCAAGATTGACACAGCACTCTGTTGCAACTAGATTTGATGGACGCGGACGGAGTGGAGGAACAACAGTGGTGAGACCGCTCGGTCAGTGTCCGTCTGCTCCCCTGAAAGCTCGCTGGTTTGTTCTTCTCCTCGGTGTCATGGTCCTTTGCGCCCTAACTGCGGCGCATGCGCAGACACCGCCCACGCCTCCTCAAGCACCTCAACCCGACGCGCCGCAGAGCGCCCCGAAGCCGGAATCAAAGACTAACAGCGAGGAAATCGTTTCCCGCGACACTCCCACGACCTTTAAGGTTCGCGTGAACGTGGTCCTCGTGCGCGTCGTTGTGCGAGACAACAACGGCAAGGTCATCACCAACCTGAAAAAAGAAGATTTTCAGCTTTCGGACAATCGCAAACCGCAGGTCATCTCCAGCTTTTCCGTCGAAACGCCGGGTTCGCATGTTCCAGCGGTGAAATTGGATGCGGACGCAGGCGCCGCTCCGTCCGGGGGCGTGGCCGTAAAAGCGCCGGAGCTGCCGCGGCGATTTGTCACCCTTTTTTTCGACGACCTGCACCTTTCCACGCAGGACGTCCTGCTTTCGCGCCAAGCCGCCACGAAATTGTTCAATGCCATGAAGAGCGACGACCGCCTCGCCATCTTCACCACCTCCGGTCAGGTCGAGCAGGATTTCACCGCCGACCGCGACAAACTCGATGAGGCAGTTCAACGCATTGTGCCGCGGCCAATCTCAAGTCACAACTCAGCGGATTGCCCGCCCATGACGCTTTACGAGGCCTATCAAATCGTCGAGGCCAACGACCCGATGGCATTGCAAGTTGCTATTCAGGACACGGCGCAGTGCATGGGGATCGCCTCACAGTCAGTGGCGCAAGCAGCGGCCCAGCGCGAGTTGACAACGGGGGAGTCCGAGATTCAGTTCTCGTTTAGCAACCTGAATGCGTTGCTACGGCGAATGGTCGGGTTGCCGGGGCAGCGCATCATCGTTTTAATGTCCCCGGGATTCTTCGTGACCCCTGTAATGCATGACACTAGTGATCTCATCGATCGTGCTACCAAGGCCAACATCGTGATCAACACCATTGATGCGCGCGGCCTGTACGTTTCCTCGCTGTACGACGCAAGCAACGCCGCCCCTTCCTGCCCTCTGAAGGCGCAGTTCGTCATGACGGAAGAGTTTGTGCAGAATGATGTGCTGGCCGAATTCGCGGATGGCACCGGCGGAACCTTCTTTCACAACCGCAACGACATTGATCAAGGATTACTGCAAGCCGCGGCGGAGCCGGAAATGTCCTATGTCCTTGGATTTTCGCCGCAGAACCTGAAATTGGACGGAAGGTATCACCATCTGAAGGTGACCTTCACAACCAAGCAGAAATGGACGCTGCAGGCTCGCCACGGATACTTCGCACCGCACGAAATGGCCGACCCGGAAGCGGCCGCAAAGGAAGAGATTCAGCAGGCCATCTTTTCCCAGGAGGAATTGCACGACGTGCCGGTCGATTGCCAGACGCAGTTCTTCAAGAGCGCCAAAGGTGTGCGCTTGACCGTCGAGGCGCGCGTCGAAACCAAAGGACTCCGATTCCGCAAGGCCGCCGACCGCAACAACGACAAGCTGACCATCGCAACCGTAATCTTTGACGAAAACGGAAACCTCCTGACCGGAATGGAGAAGATCGTCGAAATGAAGCTTCGAGATGAGACCCTGCAGAAAATCAACAAGACGGGCATCAGCGTGCGTTCCAGTTTCGATCTGCAGCCCGGAACATTTTTGGTGCGCATCGTCGTTCGGGATACGGAAGGGACACAGATGGCCGCGATGAACCGAGGCGTCGTGATTCCGTACTGAAGGCAAGTTCGAGTAAGCGCCAAATACATTGGCATTAAAAATAATGCAGGAGTATAGTTGGGCAACTGGCCTGCAAGGGAGCATCCGCCAGGATGGCGCGACAGCTGTCGAGCGCAAGCGCCCCGGGGACGAGAGTTTCAGAAGGGCAAGGATGTTTTACCCAAGGTTATTCCCGGACCTCCGTCGTTTTACCATCGCGCTTCTTCTCTGTTGCATTGTGTTTCCCATCAACAACCTCCGGGCCCAGTCGCCGGCCCCGCCGCCAGCGCCTCCATCAGACGCGCCAGCAAAAACGGATTCCCCCACAAATCCTTCGCAAGCTCCTTCTCCGGGAGACACCGCCGAAGTATCCAGCCATGACGGCCCGGCCACGTTCAAAGTGCGCGTCAACCTGGTGCTGGTTCGCGTCGTAGTGCGCGATGCCCAGGGCAAGGTTGTCCCGAATCTGAAGAAGGAAAACTTCCAACTCTCCGACAATCGCAGGCCTCAGACGATTTCGTCGTTCAGCATCGAGACTCCCGAAGCACGCACGGCTTCGGCGGTGGCAGCGCCGGCAGCAACCGAGGCAGTTTCCTCAAGCACTGATGCGATCGCGGGGAAAGCCACCGTCTTGCCGCAGCGATTCGTGTCCATGGTATTCGATGACGTCCACATGTCCATGGAAGACACTGCGTTCGTGCGCAATTCGGCCACGCGCTTCTTTGCCGCTCTTGCGCCCAGCGATCGCGTGGCCTTCTACACCACGTCCGGGCAGTTCAAGCAGGATTACACAAACGATCTGGATTCCCTCAAAAAAGCCCTGTTCGGAATTGTCCCGCGTCACATGTCCGACGATAACTTTCATGATTGCCCGGACGTCAGTTACTACCAGGCAGACTTGATAGAGAACAAGTCGGACACGCAAGCGCTAGCGGTCGCGGCCGAGGAGGCGGTCCAGTGCGCGTTTAATGGCGACGAAACCAAGATCGCCATGGCGCAAATTCTGGCCGATACAGCGGCACGGAGAGCATTGGTAACCGGCGACTCAGACACAGACTACGCCTACCGGCATCTCGAGGAAGCGATTCGGCGCTTGTCCGCAATGCCCGGGCAGCGCGTGCTCGTCCTGGTTTCGCCCGGATTCATCATGTCCACGTTGCAGTTGGAGGCCTCTGATCTGGTCGATCGCGCAACGCGCGCAAATATCGTCATCAACACAATAGATGCCCGCGGACTCTACGCCCCTGACGTTCTGGGTGACATCGCCAATCCTCCCCAGGACACGCTCCGCACCGCCGGGTTCAAGACTTCCTATCGCGTTGCGGCCCAGGCGGCCCAGGAAGATGTCCTTGCCCAATTTGCCGACGGAACCGGCGGCAGGTTTTTTCACAATCGCAATGATGTGGACGAAGCCATGCGCGAAGCCGCCGCCGCGCCCGCTTTTTCCTATCTGCTGGGATTCTCCCCGCAGAACCTGAAAATCGATGGGCGTTATCACGCCCTGAAGGTCACGCTCACGAACAAGGAAAAATTCAACATTCAGGCGCGGCACGGATATTACGCGCCAAAGTCCGTGGATGATCCCGCGGAGGCCGCCAAGCAGGAAATGCAGGAAGCGCTCTTCTCGCAAGACGAAATCCGCGACCTGCCTGTGGATTTGCAAACTCAATTCTTCAAAAAGGATGAGATGGGGGCGCGCCTCGCGGTGCTCAGCCACCTTGATTTGAAAGGAATCCACTTCCGTAAGGCGGAAGGCCGCAATAAGGATCAACTAACGATCGTGACCGGAATCTTCGATGAAAACGGAAACTTTGTGACCGGCGGCGAAAAGGTCGTGGACATGAAATTGTTGGACGCCACTTACGACCGGCTGAGCCATTCGGGGTTCACGGTGAAATCGAGTTTTGATGTGAAGCCGGGAACGTACTTGGTTCGCCTGGTGGTGCGCGACGCCGAGGGGGCGCAGATGGCGGCGCGCAATGGAGCAGTCGTTATACCATTCTAAGATTCAGCAGTCTTGGTGGAGGAGCACATGAATACGCTCAACAACTTCGGGAGAACGATTCGATTGGCCGCGTGCGTGGTTGCCGGCCTGGCGTGCATCGCACCCAATCCTTTACGAGCACAGCAGCAACCTCCGCCTCCGGCCGATGCCTCGGCGCCAGGGGAACCTGTCGTCGTCATCAAGAAAGAATCGAAGTTGGTGCTTGTGGATGCCGTGGTCATGAACAAGAAGGGCAACTATGTCCACGACCTCACCAAGGATGACTTCAAAGTCTTCGAGGATAACAAGGAACAGCCGGTGTCCACGTTTTCTGCAGGTATGGATCCCGCTGCTCCCACCGTCGGCGGCCGGCGTTACCTCATCCTGTTCTTTGACAATTCCACGATGGCGGCGCCGGATCAGATCCAGGCCCGTGGCGCGGCGGCAAAATTTATCGAGGCGAACGCCGGGCCGGACCACTTGATGGCCGTGGTGGATTTTGGCGGCACGCTAAGAATTGTCCAGAATTTCACCGCTAACGCCAATTTGCTTCGCGCGGCGGTATCTGGCGTGAAGAACTCCGCAGTAGACCCCAACGCCGCGGATCCGGTTACCGTTGCCTCCAACGCTTCCAACACTCCACTAGGGGCGGGGCCCAGCATAGGATCCTCGTCGCTGAGTAACGCGGCCGCGGATTTCGGCGCGCGTAGCATGCTATTGGCGATCCGCAGTCTCGCAAAAAATCTGCGCGGCGTGCCCGGACGAAAGATGGTAGTCCTGTTCTCTGGCGGATTCCCGCTGACCAACGAAAACGAATCGGAGCTGACCGCAACGATTGAAGCCTGCAACAAGGCAAACGTCGCCATCTACGCCCTGGATGCCCGCGGATTGGTGGCCCCCGGCGGAGTCACGCGCAGAGTCGCGCCGAAAGGCAAGTCGCGCGCTGTGTCCTCACATTCTTTCTCAGGAACTGCATCGGCGAAGCCGAGACTGCTCCTCGCTGCCTACCCCGCAAGTGCCATGCCTGATCCTCAGCACGGCGGCGGAGGTGGCACTGGCGGAGGTGGCACTGGCGGAGGTGGCGGGGTCGGCGGCGGAGGTGGCGGAGGCCGAGGCGGCGGTGGCACGGGTGGTGGCACTGGTGGCGGAGGTACCGGTGGCGGAGGCCGAGGCGGCGGTGGTGGCGGTACGGGTGGGGGCGGAACAGGCGGTGGCGGAGGTACCGGCGGAGGAGGGAAGGGCGGCACCGGCGGAACGGGAGGGAAAGGCGGGGGTACTGGCGGTGGAACGGGCGGCGGGGGCAGCCGCGGCGGCAACGGCGGAGGAGTGGTAACGCCCAACTCCAACTACAACAATCCTTACAGCAACTCGCAGTACAACCAGGCGCGTTCGCTCCTGCCTCAATTGCCGACTTCGACCTCGACCAATCAGCAGGTCCTCGCAGCCTTGGCCATCGGGACCGGAGGCTTCACCATTTTCAACACCAACGATTTACTCGGAGGCCTCGAAAAAATTAGCCGCGAGCAAAACGAATTTTATATTCTCGGATATGTTCCTCCGGACACGCCCGAGGGCAGTTGCCATAGTCTGAAGGTGAAGCTAAACAAGGGCGGGATGGATGTGCGCGCCCGATCTTCCTATTGCAACGCCAAGACCACCAATGTTCTGGAGGGCCGGCCGGTTGAAAAGCAGCTGGAGTCTCACGCCACGGGGAATCAAATGGGTTCCATTCGCGCCGCAATGGAGACGCCGTATTTCTACACTGCGCCAAACGTCGCACGCGTGAACCTGGCGATGGACATTCCCGCGGACTCCGTGCAATTCAACAAGGATAAAGGCAAATACCACGCGAATCTCAATATCTTGGGAATCGCATACCGCCCCGACGGTTCCATCGGCGCGCGTTTCAGCGATACCGTCAATATGGATCTCGAAAAGGACGAATGGAAACAATTCACCAGCAGCCCTTATCACTACGAAAACCAGTTTGACGCGGCCGCAGGCACCTACAAGCTCACCGTCGTCCTGAGCGCCGGCGGAGATCACTTTGGAAAATTCGAGACTCCGCTCACGATCGATCCCTATGACGGCCAGCACTTCAGCCTCGGCGGACTTGCGCTCTCCAACTCTCCGCAGCGCGTCAACGACATGCCTGCAAGCGTGGGCGCAGCGCTGCTGGAGGACCGCACACTGCTCGTGGTGAAGGGTGTGGAGGTCCCTCCCTCGGGCTGCAACCGCTTCAAACACACCGACGGCGTCGTTTTGTATACCGAAATTTACGAGCCGCTTTTGACCTCGGCAACCCCGCCGGTTGTTGGCATGGGTTATCGAATCTTCGACCGCGCCACCAATACGCAAGTATTTTTCAGCGGCGTGCAGCATGCCGATGAATTCATCCAGAAAGGGAACCCGGTGATTCCCGTTGGCTTGAAGGTGGCGGTGACTAACTTGAAGCCGGGCTCCTATCGGCTGATGATGCAGGCGGTTGACAGCGCCAACAATCACGCACCGGACCGCGTCGCGGACTTTGACATAACGGAGTAGTCTGACGCCGCCGGTCTCCGGCACTTCACGCTCCTTTCTCTTCGGTTAAGAGCCGTGCCCGGCGGATCGTACTTTGGGCACGAAATGGGCGTCCTGCTGCCAAACCCGCATCGCACTAAGTCTTTTGCTACCTGTATTTTCGACCGTGATAAGGATTCGACACGGCCCTCTGGACTTCCGCAACTTCCTCGCCGCTATGGGGTTATTCTAAAAGTGAGCGGCAACTCGCAAGACATGCCACTGAGCAGGAGAGTGCCATGAGGCTGCAAGAGCGCCCCGCCTCCTCGTTTTTACAAAAGTTTCCCGCCATTTCCACGACGCCGAGGTCTTTCCTGGCGGCGGTTCTTTCCTTCGCGTGTGTTCTTTCGCTGGGAGTGGATCTCCCGGCCGTCGCCGCAGCTCCAGCCGCAAAGGACAAGAAGCACAAGCCGGATCCCGCGCTAAAAGGGCTGCCGATTACCGAGCTCACGCCCGACGAAGCCATTCTTCACGCGCTGAATCGCCTAGCCTACGGGCCGCGCCCTGGCGACGTCGAGCGCGTCCGGCAAATGGGCCTCGCCAAATGGATCGATCAGCAGCTCAATCCCAATTCGATTGACGACAAGGCGTTGGAAGCGCGCCTCGAAAACTATCCAACGCTCCGGATGTCTACCTCGAAATTGATCGAGGAATATCCCCAGCCAAAGCCGCAGGAAAAGCCGGCGGAGAAGCGCGCCGTGGCTGTAGTTGAGCCGACGGACCAGCGCAAGTCCGATGCGGCAGCGCAAACGATTGCCCGCGATATGCAAGCCGGGCGGGGACAAGCGCAGGGCCAGGGGCAAGCTCCAGCCTCGAGCGCGCCGGCGGACGCTCCTCAACCATCCGTGGAAAATACGTCAGCCAAACAAGACATGTCCGATGCACCTGCGCCCATGAAGCAGGAACAGCCTCAAGGCAATCCGCGGCAAAACGGTGCCGGCCAGCGGAATGCCCTCGGCGGCGGTGATCCCAACAACGTCCCGCGCGCCATTGCCGATGACAGCAAGCGCCCGCCGCGAATTGTGGCTGAACTTTCCATGGCCAAAGTTACCCGCGCGCTTTACAGCGAGCGCCAATTGCAGCAGGTCATGGACGATTTCTGGTTTAACCACTTCAACGTGTTTGCCGGCAAAGGCGAGGATCGCTACTACTTGACGTCCTACGAACGCGACGTCATTCAGCCGCACACGCTCGGCAAGTTCAAGGATCTTCTGACCGCGACGGCAAAAAGCCCCGCAATGCTTTTTTATCTGGACAATTTTCTAAGCGTCGATCCACGCGCCGCGCAGCGCGAAGCGGCCATGCGCGCCATGCGCCAGCAGATGCGCTATCAGCGCTTCGGTGGGCCGCCACCGAATCTACAGGCGGCCAAGAAGAACGACCGCGGGCTCAATGAAAATTACGGCCGCGAATTAATGGAACTGCACACCCTCGGCGTGGACGGCGGGTACATGCAGAAAGACGTCACCGAAGTGGCGCGCTGCTTTACCGGCTGGACGATTGAAAAACCGCGGCAAAATCCGAATTTCAAATTTGACGACAAACTGCACGATTCCGATCCGAAATTCGTGATGGGCACGAAGATTCACGCCGGCGGAATGAAGGACGGCGAGGAAGTGATTGACCTCCTCGTGCATCATTCGAGCACCGCGAAATTTATTTCCACGAAGCTCGCGCGCCGCTTTGTTTCCGATAACCCGCCGAAGGCTCTCGTCGACCGTATGGCGGCATCGTTCCAATCGAGCGACGGCGACATTCGCGCCGTGATGAAGACCATGATCTGGTCGCCGGAATTCTGGTCCAAGGAAGCCTATCGCGCCAAGATCAAGACCCCATTCGAATTGGTCGTCTCCGCCGCGCGCGCCATGGGCTCGGACGTGGACACGCCGATGCCGCTCGTGCAGTGGGTCGGACGAATCGGCGAACCGCTCTATCAATGCCAGCCGCCAACTGGTTATTCCGATAAAGCCGACGCCTGGGTGAACACCGGCGCGCTGCTGAACCGGCTGAACTATTCGTTGGCCTTGGCGGGCAACAAGATGCGCGGTGCGCGCACTGATGTAGCCTCTCTGCTGGGCGTGGATCCGTCCGCGGATCCGAAGGCCGCGCTGGACCGCGCCGTCCAAGTCTTCCTAGGCGGACAAGCCGGACCAACGACCGTCGAGACTCTGGAAAAGCAGCTCGACAATCCGCAAGTCCTGCAGGCCAAACTCGACGACGCCCACAGGCAAGTAGATCTCGGCGTAGTCGCAGGCTTGGTCGTAGGCGCCCCCGAATTTCAGCGCCGGTAATGTGGAGCAAAGAGAGGTCGCGATGAGTTACAAGTGTTGCGAAGGCGTACGGGGCCTGAAATTTTCCCGCCGCTATTTCTTGAAGCAGGGCGGCGTCGCCATGGTCGGTCTGAGCGCGATGCCCGCATTCTTGCAGCGCGCCGTGGCCGCCACGCCCATGCCCAACAAGAAGCAGCTCGTCGTGCTTTTCCAGCGCGGCGCTGCGGACGGCCTGAATATCGTCGTGCCCTTCGGCGAGCCGAACTATTACCGCTTGCGTCCCTCCATCGCCATTCCGCAGCCGAAGCGCGGCGGCCGGGGTTCGGGGTTTGCACTTGCAAACCCCGAGTTGAACGGAGACGCAGCCATCGACCTCGACGGCTTTTTCGGGTTGCACCCCAGTCTCGCGCCGCTCGAACCACTCTTCCACAAAAACCAGCTCGCCATCGTGCATGCCGCCGGCTCGCCCGATCCGACGCGCTCGCATTTCGACGCGCAGGACTTCATGGAATCCGGCACACCCGGCCTGAAATCCACCGAAGACGGCTGGCTGAATCGCACGCTCGAAATTGTTCCCGAAGAAAACGCCTCGCCGTTCCGCGCCGTAGCCATGGGCCCGAATCTCCCGCGCATGCTGCAGGGAAGCGCGCCCGCCATCGCGTTGCCAGACTTGAAGCAATTCAAAGTAATGGCGCAAGCGCCCGGTACGGGCCAGATGGTCGAAGGCAGCTTTGAAGCTATGTACGCGCAGTCCGTGGATCACGCGCTGCACGGCACAGGCACCGAAACATTCGAAGCCATCGATCTTCTCCGAAAAGCCGACCCGTCCAAATATCAGCCGGAAAACGGCGCGCAATATCCCACCAGCCGCCTCGGCCAGAGCTTGCAGCAGATTGGCCAGCTTCTCAAAGCCAACATCGGCGTGGAAGTTTTGTTCGTGGATTGCGGCGGTTGGGACAATCACGTCAACGAAGGTGGCGTGGAAGGCCAGCTTTCGAACCTTCTAAGAGACCTCGGCCAGGGCCTCGGGGCATTTCATCAGGATCTGGGCGACCGCATGCAGGACGTCGTCGTCGTGACCATGAGCGAGTTCGGCCGCACCGCCAAGGAAAACGGCAATCGCGGCACCGATCACGGCCACGCCAATTGCATGTTCCTGATGGGTGGCGATGTGAAGGGCGGCCAAGTCTACGGCAAGTGGCCCGGCCTGAACGATCACCAACTCAACGAAGGCCGCGACCTCGCGCTCACCACCGACTTTCGCTCCGTCGTCGGAGAAGTTCTTTCGAAGCACATCGGCGTGAAAGACCTAAAAACCGTCTTCCCCGGCTTCGACAACAACCCCCACAAATTCACCGGCCTCATTCGCTCATAGCGTCGTTTGCGCTTACGACGCGCTACTTTTTGACGAAGATGGACTTCGGTACCATGCAATGCACGCCTTTGCGAATGTCCACCACTTCTGACACGCGACAATCCCCTACCATGGACGTCAGCGCGTAAGCTTCCTCGCGCGACATCGGCACCATCTTTTGCTCCGCGAGAAAATCCACCGTTCCACGCACCGCAATTTTCATCGCTTCATTTAAGTCCTCGTCGAATCCCATGAAAATCCAATGCGTTGAAGTCTCCGCGCGCGGCCACTCAATGTGCAAATCCTTCCGCACGATGGGCTGAATCTCAACCTCGCGGTAGGAGCATTCCAGCGCCGTCAGGTTCACTTCGCCGTTGCCTTGCAAACAATGCGAATCCCCCATCCAAATCAAGCCGCCCTTCACGAACACAGGCAGAAAAAGAGTCGAGCCTTCCTGCAGCTCGTTGACATCCATGTTGGACCCGTTCTTCCACGGCCGCAGCGTGCTCGTGCGTCCCTTGGCATCATGGATCGGAGGTCCCACTCTTTCCTTTGGCTCATTTGGATCCGGGCCCACCGCAAGCGTGCCGGGAAAAGGTTTCAGGCTGAGCACAATGCCCGGCTTGAATTCCGTCGTCATCGTCTCAGGGTCCAGCTTAAAATACTGGACGTGTCCCTCCGGAAAATCAGCGGCCAGCAAACCGACAGTGGGGAACTGCTTGCCAGGAAGATTGAAATTGAATCCATCGTCCTTAATCACGATTTTCTTGATGCGAATTTCCAGCGTGTCTCCCGGTTCCGCGTCAGTGACGTAAATCGGGCCAGTGACCGAATGCGGCCCGCCTCCGGGATTCGCGAGGCGCAGCTTCACAATCTCGTCCATGGAAACGCCCGGCTTGATCTGGTCCATCGAGTGAAGAAGCGTTTCAATCGCCACGGTGTCGCCGGAATTCACGACCAGCTTGGGTTTTTCGCCGGGATCGAGCCAGCCCCATTGCGTCGTCTCCGCATTCGCGGGGAGCACATAGTGCTTTCCAGAAGTTGCTTGTGCAACGCCTTTTTCTAAAGCGGTTTTCTCTTGGGCAGCCGAGCCCAGCACTCCCGTCGCGAGAGCTATTGCGGCTGCCATTGTTCTGCGCTTTGAGATCATGAATCTCTCCTTTGCAGGGTGATCCCGGTGGAAATTGTGGGGAGTATAGTAGCGTGGGGCAGTCAATCTCCAGCCAAAAAGTAATTCATTCTATGGGAACGATTTCCTGCGGGCTCTTCGTACTCGAAACCTTTCAATCTTTATGCCATTCCAGCCACGGCGCCCTCTCGCCGCTCTCAAAGAACGACACCATTGCACGAATCGCTTCGGGCGTCGTGATATTCCACGACGCGGGGTACAAATCGCGCTCGCCGTTCGCCAGGTAGCACTCAATCACAGCGCCTTTCGGCCCGGCATACTCGGAATTGCGGGTAGAGAATCCGGAATCCCCTTCATGGTATATGCACATCATCCAGGCGGCGTCTCCGTTCACCAGTAAGCAAGCCGCAGGCCATCCGCCCGGCCGCCGCAGCCAAACTTCGGAATAGCGCGTGTGCCGAACTTGATCGAGCCGCGCCTTCAACTCCCCGACGTCTCCGACCTCATAGGTTTCTTTGTTTATTTGTAGCTCCATGAATCAGCGTCCTCGGCGAAGCGCGGAATGTATGGATGATTATCTCTCGATTTGCGCCAGTTCCGGGGCATGACAGTTGTTCGGGAATGACAGAAGTCGGAAACGCAGAACGGGGCGGCCAGCGGCCGCCCCGTTCCCTGATTTCTCCCAGTTCCACGTGCTAACCGTTCGGCTTTGCCCAAAGGCCTCGCTTCACGATGCGGCCGAGCCGCGGATGCGCATCCCGTAGAATGAACGATAGACGAAGGTGAAGGAAACGACGAAGAAGGCTGCGGCCAGGATATGCGTCAAGCCGCTGCCCTGACTGGCGGTCATTTGCACTGCCAGCTCGACAGCCAGCAACCCAAAAAGCGTGGTGAACTTGATGACCGGATTCAGTGCCACCGACGAAGTGTCTTTGAAAGGATCGCCAACCGTGTCGCCGATGACCGTGGCGTCATGGAGCGGCGTGCCCTTTTGCTTCATCTCGACTTCGACGATCTTCTTGGCGTTGTCCCACGCGCCACCGGCGTTGGCCATGAAGATTGCTTGATACAAACCGAAGATGGCGATGGAGAAGAGGTAGCCGATGAAAAAGAAAGGCTCGACGAACGCAAACGCTAGCGTTGCGAAGAAGACTGCGATGAAAATATTGAGCATGCCTTTCTGCGCGTACTTCGTGCAGATTTCAACGACCTTCTTGCTGTCGGCGATGCTCGCGGCCGCCGCGCTTTCCAGCTTGATGTTGGCTTTGATGAATTCCACCGCGCGGTACGCGCCAGTGGTCACCGCCTGCGTCGAAGCGCCTGTGAACCAGTAAATCATGGCGCCGCCGGTGACCAGGCCGAGCACGAACGGCGCGTGAAGCAGCGAGAGATTGTTCACGTTTTCGGAGAGGCCGTGCGTCAACGCCATGATGATCGAGAAAATCATCGTGGTGGCCCCGACGACCGCCGTCCCAATGAGCACGGGTTTGGCAGTAGCTTTGAACGTGTTGCCTGCACCGTCGTTAGCTTCGAGCATTTCCTTGGCGCGTTCGAAGTTCACGTCAATGTTGTAATCCTTCTTCAGTTCTTGCTTGATGCCGGGGACTTGCTCGATCAGCGACAATTCGTAAACCGACTGCGCGTTGTCCGTCACCGGGCCGTAGGAATCGACCGCGATGGTTACCGGCCCCATGCCGAGAAATCCGAAGGCCACCAATCCAAAGGCAAACACCGCCGGAGCGAGCATGCGATCGTGAGCGCCGAGGCCCAGCGTGCTAATCAGGTAGCCCAGGGACATCAACAGGACCATTGCAAGACCAATGTAGTAGGCAGAAAAATTACCGGCAACAAAGCCCGAGAGAATCCCGAGCGACGCTCCGCCTTCTTCTGCTGAGGTGACCACTTCCTTGACGTGCCGCGAATTCGTGGAGGTGAATACCTTCACCAGTTCGGGAATCAGCGCGCCGGCAAGCGTGCCGCAGGAAATGATCGTTGCCAGTTTCCACCATTGAGAACTGTCGCCGTCGAGCCTAGGGATGATCACCGACGAAATCACGTACGTCAGCGCAATCGAAACGAAGGACGTGATCCAGACCAGCGAGGTCAACGGTGTCTCGTAATCCATCTCGTCGGCGTTGCCAAACCGAGCTTTGGCGATGAAGCCGTTGATGAAGTAGGCCAGGGCACTGGCGATGAGCATCACGATGCGCATTACGAAAATCCAAACGAGCAATTGGATCTGCAACGTCGGGCTCTTCACCGCAAGCAAAATGAAAGTGATGAGCGCGACTCCCGTGACGCCATACGTTTCGAAACCGTCCGCGCTAGGTCCAACCGAATCGCCCGCGTTGTCTCCGGTGCAATCGGCAATCACGCCGGGGTTGCGCGCGTCGTCTTCCTTGATCTTGAAAACGATCTTCATCAAGTCGGAGCCGATATCGGCGATTTTCGTGAAGATGCCGCCCGCGATGCGCAGCGCTGCCGCGCCCAGCGATTCGCCGATGGCAAATCCGATGAAGCACGGCCCAGCGTAATCGCCGGGAACGAAAAGCAGAATGAACAGCATCATCAGCAGCTCAACGCTGATGAGCATCATGCCGATGCTCATCCCAGCTTCGAGCGGCGTGTGATAAATCGGATAAGGCTTGCCGCGCAGGCTGGCAAAAGCCGTCCGCGAATTCGCGAACGTATTCACTCGAATACCGAACCACGCCACACCGTAACTTCCTGCGATTCCGACGAGACTGAAAATCAAAATGATCGGCAGAGTGACCGCCGTGGGATGCACCGGAGCCAGCCAGCCGAAGTAAAGAACGATCACTACGGCGATGAAAACCCACAAGATCATCAGGAACTTGCCCTGTGTGATGAGATACGTTTTGCACGTCTCGTAAATCAGCTCGGAAATGTCCCGCATGGACTTATGCACCGGCAGGTTTTTCAGCCGCGTGTAAATCGCCAGCCCAAACCCCAGCCCGAACACGCAAATCACGATCCCGAACAGCAAAAGCTTGTGCCCGTCTATCCCAAGAAAAGTCACTTGAGAAAGATCGGGAAGCTTCAGACTCGCTTCGCCGCCGGCTTCATCGGCCAGCGCCGAGCCGGCAGTAAGCAGCGTGACGGCCGCCGCAGCTGTGCCAAACTTGGTGAATCCACAGCCCAAAGACCAGGCACGTGCAAGCCAGGTTCGCATTCGAACTCCTCCGTACATCAATTGATTACAGGCATTTACAGAGCAATTGCTTCTGCGGACAGCCATTTCCGGCACACTTTTTCGGCCGAACGCTCTCAGGCTCAACCGCAAAACGAGTTGTTTTCATTCCACAGGGAAGAAGCCGCCGCGCGCCGCTCCGGGACTACCCCAAATACCCCCGGCGAAGCACCTCAAGACAAGGCGCACGGGCTGGCACAGAGCCATGATTTATAACATTTAACCAAGGGGGGGTCAAACCGCGCGTGCGGGCTAAAGCAGCGCAGGCCCGTGCCGCCTCGGATACCAAATCGCCGCGCTATCGCAAAGCGATGGTAACATGCCAGAATCATCTCTGAGCGAACAGGCCTGACGAGACGGGGGCTCATGGGTACCAAGCCAAAGCTGGAAGCGGCGCCGGACGCGGCCGCCACGCATAACCTGCGCCACGATTGGCAACAAGCGGAAGTCGAGAGCATCTATCGCACAGCGCTGCCGGAACTCGTGTTTCGCGCGCAGACAACGCACCGCCAATTTCACGCACCCGACCGCGTGCAAACATGCCAACTGATATCGATTAAGACCGGAGGCTGCCCCGAAGATTGCGCGTATTGTCCGCAAAGCGCCCACTACCATGCGGGAGTGGAGCGCGAAGAACTGCTCGATCCACGGCACGTCATCGAAGTGGCGCGGGAGGCAGTAGGCCGCGGCGTGACACGTTTCTGCATGGGAGCGGCATGGAGGCAGGCGCCGGAGGGCAAGGAATTTGAGAATGTGTTGGAGATGGTGCGCGGCGTTTCCGCGCTGGGAATGGAAGTGTGCTGCACGCTCGGCATGCTGACGGAAGTACAGGCTATGAAGCTGAAAGAGGCGGGGCTGAACGCGTATAATCACAATCTGGATACTTCACCTGAATTTTATGGTTCGATTATCACCACGCGCGTTTATGAGGATCGCTTGAAGACGCTGGCGGCCGTGCGCAAAGCGGGGATCACGGTTTGTTGCGGCGGAATTCTGGGCATGGGTGAGAACGAAGCGGATCGCATCGGTCTGCTGCAGCAATTGGCCACACTCGAGCCGCATCCGGAGAGTGTGCCAATCAACATGCTGGTGCGCGTGGAAGGTACGCCGCTGGCGGCGATGCCGCCGCTCGATCCCTTGGAGATGGTGCGCGCCATCGCGACGGCTCGCATTCTTATGCCTGCTTCGCGCGTGCGCCTGGCTGCGGGACGGAAACAGCTATCTCCCGAAGCGGTTACGCTTTGTTTTCTGGCGGGGGCGAATTCGATTTTTGTCGGAGAAAAACTTTTGACTACTGCGAATCCTGATCCTGATGAGGACGAGCAGTTACTCCAATCCCTGGGTATGAAGCCACTCGAATCGCATGCCATCTAACTTCCACGATGAGTTTAAGGACGAATTGAAGATGGGGCTTCGCGAGCTCGAAGCGAAGAGCGGGCTGCGCTCGCTGGCGGAGATTCGCGGTGTGAACCTCTGCTCGAATGACTATCTTGGTCTCGCTGAAAATCCAGCACTGAAAGAAGCCGTCGTAGAGGCAGTGCGCGATTCCGCGCGAATTGGGGGAACGGGTTCGCGATTGCTTTCCGGACATGCCGCGATTTGGAATGAACTGGAAGAAGAATTTGCGCAATTTACCGGAAGCGAAGCAGCGCTTTATTTTGGCAGCGGCTACGCTGCGAATCTGGGGCTACTCACGTCGCTTCTGAAAAAAGAGGATTTGGTTTTCTCCGACGCGCTCAATCACGCGAGCCTGATTGACGGCATGCGGCTTTCCGGCGCGCGAAAAATAATTTACCAGCATCTCGATTTGAATGTGCTCGAAAGTGAATTGCAAAAATATGGGCGCGAGCGCGGCCGAAAATTTGTCGTCACCGAAAGCGTTTTCAGTATGGATGGTGATGTCGCTCCGGTCACCGAGATTTTCGCGCTCGCGGATCGCTTTGGCGCCGGTGTTATCGTGGATGAGGCGCACGCGACCGCCGTGCACGGTCCTTCGGGGCGCGGAATTGCGGCCGGAAGTGGATGCGCAGATTTTCTCGTTGCCGCGGTACATCCATGCGGAAAAGCGCTCGCCAGCGCGGGCGCGTTTGTTTGCGGCAGCGCCGTGTTAAGGGAGCATCTCATCAATCACGCGCGGACATTTGTCTTCAGCACGGCGCAGCCGCCGTATATGGCGGGTCAGATTCGCGCTGCGCTGCGGCTGGCGCTCGCGATGGACCGCGAGCGCGAAGAATTGCATTTGCGGTCGAAACGATTTGCCGCCGCCCTGCGTTTGCAAGGTTGGGACACGGGGAACAGCACGACGCAAATTGTGCCTGCAATGATTGGCGAGAACGAAGAAACATTGTCGGCCGCTGAATTTTTGCAACAAGAAGGATTTGCAGTGCGCGCGATTCGGCCGCCGACCGTTCCGCGAGGATCTGCTCGGTTGCGTTTTTCGCTAACGACCAGAATTGCGGAAGAGGCGCTGGTACATTTGGAGAATTCCTTGAACCACTGGCGCGAACTTGCATTCAGATCCGCTGTGGCGGGACGGGCATGAGGCATCACTTTTTCATTACCGGGACGGACACTGGCGTCGGCAAAACAACGCTTGCAGCGCTGCTTTGCGCGGCGCTCGATGCCGTTTATTGGAAGCCGATCCAGACGGGCACGCTCGAGGGTTCGGACCGCGTGACGGTCATGCGGCTGGCGGGAATCGGCACGGACCGCACGCTCGATGAAGTCTACAAGTTTGTTCCGCCAGTTTCGCCGGACTTGGCGGCGCGCTGGGCTGGTGTGGAAATCGATCTAGGACGAATTAACATGCCTAGCAGCTTGATCAACGACTGGTTGATCGTTGAAGGCGCGGGCGGCGTGCTGGTGCCCATTAACCAGAAACAATTCATGCTGGACATGATGGTGAAATTCAAACTGCCGGTCGTGGTCGCGGCGCGCAGCAGCCTGGGCACCGTCAATCACACGCTGCTGACTCTCGCAGCGCTGCACGCGGCGGAGCTTCCGGTGCACGGCGTCGTGCTCATCGGCGATCAGAACCGCGAGAACCGCGAAACTATCGAGCGTTTTGGCCACGTGCGCGTGATCGGCGAAATTCCCAAACTGCCGAACCTGCACCGCACCGCGCTCATGCAGGTCTTCATGAACCATTTCGATCGCGCGGCCTTTTCGCAATAATTGCGCGGAATGAATCCAGCGCTGCGCATCTGGCATCCCTTCACAAATTCCGCGCTTGATCCCCCGCCGCTGCAAGTCGAGCGGGCGGAGGGCGTTTATCTCCACACAAAAGATGGACGGAAAATTCTGGATGCGATTTCGTCGTGGTGGGTGAATCTGCACGGGCATGCCAATCCGCGAATCGCCGCGGCGATTGCGGCGCAGGCCAAAAAATTGGAGCACGTTATTCTTGCGGGATTTACGCACGAGGCCGCAGAGGATCTGGCGAAGCGATTGCGAAAATGGCTGGCGCCGGAATTGACACACTTATTTTTTTCGGATGACGGCTCGACGGCGGTCGAAGTTGCGTTGAAAATCGCGGTGCAGTTTTTCAGTAACCAGCAGCGCGGGGAAAAATGCGAAATCGTGGCGCTGGAACATGGCTATCACGGTGATACCGCCGGAGCGATGTCCGTCAGCGATGACTCGCCGTTCACGGAACCATTTCGCTCGATGCGCTATCCGGTGCATCGCGTGCATTCGGCGTATTGCTACCGGTGCCCGGTCGGACTAAAGCGCGAGACGTGTCACATCGAATGTGCGCAACAACTCGAGTCGCTGTTAGCGGAACGCGGCGACAAAATTGCTGCGGTGATCGTCGAGCCGCTATTGCAGGGCGCGGGCGGGATGATCGTGCATCCGGTGGAGTTTTTGCAAAGGGTGCGCGCGCTTTGCACGAAGCATGACGTTTTGTTGATCGCTGATGAAGTGCTCACTGGATTTGGGCGAACAGGGAAAATGTTTGCGTGCGATCTCGCGGGCATCACGCCGGACCTGATGTGTTTGTCCAAGGGAATTACCGGCGGATTCCTGACGATGGGCGTGACGCTTTGCACCGATCGTGTCGAGAATGCATTTCGCAGTGAAGACCGGAAGCATACGTTTTATCATGGACACTCGTATACGGGGAATGCGCTAGCGTGCGCAGCAGCGAATGCAAACTTGCAGATTTTTGACGACGAGCCGGTTTTCGATCGCATTGCGATGATTGGGCGGATTCACGCGGAGCGGCTGGAGCAATTTCGCAGGCTTCACCAAGTGGGCGACACGCGGCAGATCGGGACAATTGGAGCGATCGAGCTGCGCGCGGAGGATGCGGGTTATTTGTCGGCGATGCGGCCGAAGCTGTATCAGTTTTTTCTGGAGCGGGGAGTTTTGTTGCGGCCGCTCGGGAATGTGGTTTATGTTTTGCCGCCGTATGTGATTTCGGCAGATGAATTGCACCGAGTATACGACGTGATTGAAGAAGCCATTCAGACGTTGCTCTGAGGCTTGCTCGGATCGAACGGGCGCAGCCAGTTGCGCCATTACGAGAGACAAGAATGCAGAGTGGAGCGAACTGTTGCCGGCGAATTTGAGTGGATGGAAACAGAAAGTTGTGGCCTTTGCGAGCGGACTCGGGGCGCCGGGGCTTTTTCTCATTTCGTTTCTCGATTCGTCGGTGCTGACGTTTCCGGTCATCAACGATCTTCTGTTGATTGAACTTTCTATTCAGCATCCCGCGAGGATGCCGTTGTATGCGCTGATGGCGATGCTGGGATCCGTGCTGGGGTGCGTGCTGCTATTCTTTCTGGCGGAAAAAGGCGGCGAAGCGCTTTTTCATAAGCATGCGGGGCACCGGGCACAGGCGATTCACAATTGGGTGGTGCATAACGGGTTCGGCGGAATGCTGGTCGCGGCGTTGTTGCCGCCACCGACCCCGTTTAAGGTCTTCGTGGTGGCGGCGGGAGTATTTGAGGTGCCGGTGATTAGCTTTACTTCGGCTATCGCGCTGGCGCGGGCGATCCGGTACTTCGGGATTGGCTACCTAGCGATTCGATATGGGGCGCAGGCGCTGCCGTACCTGATGAGCCATAAGTGGCAGGTAGCGGCGGTGGTCATCGCGCTGGCCGCGGCGAGCTACGCGCTATCTCGGCTGGTGCTCCGACACCGGCCGGAGCAGGAAAAGTCGAACTGAGTCGGGTTACCCCCTGTTTTTTGTAAGTGTTGATTCTAAACAACTTATATTTCTTGTACGTCCATTAGAATCAACACTTACGAGAGGCCCACAAGTGTTGATGGCTCTGTTGACATCCTCGTGCGAGCGGAGAGGCCTCAAGCGGTAGAGGTTGAACGCAAGACCGAGCAAAAGTGCTTGGCGAATTTGAATGGACAGGCTGCGACCGGGGGCCCGCGAGGAGAGTTTGCGTTTTATCGTGGAGAAGGTGGTTTCGATCTTGACGCGCTGGCGGTAGGGCTTCGCGGGAAAGCGGCGGGACATCAGATTGCGAATTTCGCCGTTGGGTACACCACGACGCTTGGCCGGGATGATGCTCTGCGCTCCCAGACGTTGCCGAATGTGTTGATGATTGGGTTCGGAATCGAACTCCGCGTCTGCCAGCACCAGGCGGATGGGCGCGCCGCAGGCGGCCACATCCAACAAGGGTGGCAAAAAACGCACGTCCGACCCCGGTCCCTGATGGGCCCGCTGCGCCAACAAAATCTGCTGCTGCACATCCACGACGATCACCCACTTCAACCAATGACGATGGCGCGAACTGCGCTGGGCTTGCTGTTCCACGCGCCGGATGAAGAAACTGCTGACGGAATTGTAAGAGAGGCCCGTCCCGTCGACCGCCACCACCACCGCTCGGCGTCGCCGTTGTCGGAGACGACGCACGGTTTCACGCAGCCCGCGATCGATGGTGTCGTCTGGCAGCCGCCGCAAAAAACGATAGAGCGTGGTGTAGTCGGGCACCGCTTGCAGATGCAACGTGGCGCGCAACTCCTGGTGCTCCCGCAAGCGGGTCTCGGCTTCGCGGAAGGTCCAGTCTTCGTAGCGCATCAGCAACAACACCGCCAGCAACTGCGGCTGGGTGAACTGATGCTTACTGAAGCGGGTGCGGTAGGGTGGCAAAACCTGCGTGGCCATTTCTAGCGCCATGCGAGCAAAGGGCAGGAGTCCAACTTCGGCCATGGTCCCTCCTGCCTCATCAGAAAACACTGCAGGACTCCCCTTGTCGACCTCTCCGAACACCATCCGTGTCGAGGATGTCAACAGAGCCAGTGTTGATTTCAAACGAGTTGCGCAGGAGCAGGGGTTACAGACAGGCCCGATCTACGCAGCGGCTAGGTCGTGGGCCGGGCCTAGCGGAAGCAGCTTGCGGGGGCCCATAACCCAAAAGCGGGAGCTGGGCTCCCGCACTCCACACTGGTTCCTAGGTAATATGATAGTCGCCTGGGAAAGAAAGTCTAGGAAAAATTCGCGGTAGACAAGACTAGGTGGACCGAAACTCGTAGAAGGGCGCGCCGGTCAATCCGGGAGGCGGATGCTGCCATCTTCGGCCATCGGGAAGGAGGGGTTCCAGGCGACTTCCAAGGGGAAACCGTCTGGGTCGGAGAAGTAGCCGGAGTAGCCGCCCCAGAAGGCGTCTTCGGCGGGCTTGAGGAGTTTAGCGCTGGCGGCCTGGGCCTCGGCGAGGACGGCGTCTACTTCATTACGAGTTCTGGCGTTGTAGGCGAGGGAGATTCCGCAGAAGCCGTGGCCTTCGGGAGTGATCTTCGCATCTTTGGCGAGTTCGGTTCGGGGATAGAGGGCGAGGACCATGCCACCTGTTTGGAAGAAGACGACGCCTTCGGCCTTGGCCATGGCTTTTCGCCAGCCGAGGCGTTCGTAGAATTCAGTGCTGCGCTCTAAATCCGCCACGCCGAGCGTGATGATGCTCACTCGCTGTTCCATTTTGGAACTCCTTCCGTTCGGCAGTTATGGCGAAGCTACACCCGCTCCAACCACCCAGATACCGAATTGATCCTGCGCCGTGAACCTCACGGTAGACCTAGCCGGGACCCACGGCCATTTACCACCAGGCTCCTTTGGAACCGGGTTCCCAGGCGAGCTCTTCGGAGAGGGTTTTGCCGGTGGGGTCGGTGTCAATGAGGGCTTCGACGTGGCGACCGGAGCTCGCGTCGCGAGTGTAGGGAAAGGTGTGCAGGATGATATGGAAGCCTTGGGGGGTCTTTTCGACGCTGGCTTTGGGGAAGCGGGCGGCTTGGAGGAAGCGGCGGGCGACGGGGGTGTCGCGAGCGGCGTCAAGGGCGGGCGAGGGTTCGGGCTTGAAGGAGGTGGTTGCGGATTCGGGATCGAAGTTGGCACCAGGACCTACTTCGACTTCCAGGTCGTGGAGGGCGCTTTCGGTTTCGACGATGCCTTGCCAGCGGAAGGGGGAGGCGGATTCGGCGAAGGCGGCGGTTCGGCGAGGTTGCTCGCCGTGGTAGGTGCGGGAGTTCAGCACGGCCAAGGCGCTGCTGTGAAGGACGGCGCGGGCGCCGATGTAGAGAGCCAGCGCGGCTAGGGCGAGGGACGCGCCGACTCTGCCTTTCGGGCCTTTTGATTTGGCGCCGATTTCCTCGGTGACCAGACCGCTGAGCAATGGAAGAAGAAGTCCGGCGAGGAGAATTCCCAGAATCCAGAGATCGAGGTGGGCAAGCCAGTCCAGGGAGAAGCGGTACGTGGAGAAGGGCCAGAAGAGTTCTACGCCGGCGCTTTGGCAGAGGTCCATTAGGAGATGGAGGAGGGCTGCTGCTGCTGCGGGAGCGAAGATGGTGCCTAACGGAATTTGGTTTTGCGTTGGTGGGCGCTTGAAAGAATGGAAGACGAGAGAGATAAGTAGGGCCAGTAACAAGACCGCAAGGAGCGAGTGGAAGTATGTGCGATGGAAGGTGAGGAAGGCGGAGGGACCGAAGTAGGCACTTAAGCTGTCGAGGTCGGCGAGGGTTCCGGCGAGAAACATGGCAAGGGTGATGGACCGAGCGGCGCGGGGGAAGGCGGAGCGCTTTAAGGTGTAGGAGGCCAGGGCGTGGGTTAGGGGATCCATGAGTAGAGTTATCTCACAAAACCGGATCTTGCTGGTCAGGCGAAGACGGAAGCGGACTGAAGGCGTCCAACCGAAGGAAGTTTGGAGGAGGCGCCATGAACATCCGTAAAGCACTGCCTCTCATCGTGCTTTTACTTGTAAGTCCCGCGACGGGGGAGGCGGGAAACAGCTTGACCGCACAGGACATTGCGAAGATCAAACAGGTGCACAGTAGGTTCGAAGAAGCCTGGCTGAAAGGAGATGCAGACGGCGTACGAGCTCTCTTCACGGAGGATTGCGTGCTGCTGCCACCGCACGGAGACAAGCCAAGAATCGGACAAAAGGGATTGAACGAATATTGGTTTCCGCCGGATGGTCCGCCGACGAAAATAACCAAGCTGGTTGTGACAGTGCAGCGTATCGGCGGCGACGGACAGATTGCGTATGTCTGGGGAACGCATGAAGTGGCTTGGACGACGGAACAAGACGGTAAGAGGACAAGCGCGTCGCACAAAGGGATATTTCTGAATGTGCTAGAGAAGCAGGCGAATGGGGAGTGGAAGATGTCGCATCACATGTGGGATCAAGCTATTGAGCCTCATTAGTGCCTGTCTCCAACCAGTTGGAACAAGTTCCGACCGGCCGCTACGCGTGGACGCCGGGGACTAAGAGTTTCAGGGCGCGGGGGATGATTTTGAATTCGACGGGGAGGCGGGCGAGGGGTTCGCCGTCGACTTGGGCGTAGAGAGGGTTGCTGTCGAGGGGTTCGCAGACGATGGTTTCGGCTTTCCAGAAGTGGACGCCTTCGGTTTCGCGCAGATCGCCGAGCAAGAGGCTGGGCAAATAGCTTAGATAGCGGAAGCCGCTTTGGGTTGTTAGTGCCATCAGTTCGAACTGGTCTTGAAAAAGGTCGGCGCCGGTGGTGATTTTGAAGGGGCCGCCGTAGTTTTGTGTGCGGCCGACGATGACCAGGGAGGCGTCGAGTTTTTGGTCGCCGGTGACGATGCGGAAATGCGGGAATTTGTAGCGGAAGACTTCGCGGGCGCCTTGCCACCAGTAGGCGAGAATGCCGACGCGGGCTTTGAGATCGAGATCGATGGAATAGACGATCATGCCGTCGGGGCCGGCTCCGGCGACGCTGAGAAAATATTTTTTCTTTTCGGGCTGCTCGAGGGGCGTGGCCAAGCCGAGGGCGATTTCTCTTACGGTGCCGT
Organism: uncultured Acidobacteriota bacterium; assembly: GCA_963729455.1. Taxonomy (GTDB): domain Bacteria; phylum Acidobacteriota; class Terriglobia; order Acidiferrales; family UBA7541; genus Acidiferrum. The sequence continues at coordinate 317,042 of CAVSNX010000007.1, read as the reverse complement.
GAACGAGTTTTTCGGCGGCGCTGGGGATGTCCCAGGGCAGGTCCAATTCTTTGGCGAGGATGTTTGCGGTGCCTCCGGGGAGAAGCGCGAGGGGGACGCGGTGGCCGTTCTGCTGCGCGGCGAGGCCGTTGACGATTTCGTTGAGCGTGCCGTCGCCTCCGCAGGCGATGACGAGCTGGCGGCCTTCGCCTGCCGCGCGTTGGGCGATTTCGGTGGCGTGGCCGGGACCTGTTGTTTCGGCTAGTTCTGTTTCGATGCCGCCGCCGGCGAAGATGTGGCGTGCTTCCGCGAGCCCGCGTTGGCGGCCGCGGCCACCGCCGCCGGCATTCGGGTTGTGAATCAGTAGCGCGTTTCGCAGTTTCGAGTTCATCGCTGGTGCTAGAGTGCTCCGTTCGTATAGGGCGAGATACATTCTATATAATGTCAGGCGATTTTCAGCACACTGTTCTGCCGAGGGTTTCATGGCCAAAGCTGCGCCTGCGAGCGTGAAAAAAGAGATGGAAGAGCTTCGCGAGAAGCTGCGGTATCACGAATACCGGTATTACGTGCTGGATGATCCAGAGATTTCGGACGCGGCGTATGACCGGATGATGAACCGGCTGAAGGAATTGGAGACGGCACATCCGGAATTGGTGACGCCGGATTCGCTGACGGTGCGCGTGGGCGGGGCGCCGCGTGAAGGGTTTTCGACCGTGAAGCATGCGCGGCCGATGCTGAGCCTGGACAATGCGTTTTCGTATGATGCGTTGCGCGACTGGGATAAACGGGTGCGGGAAGCGAGCGGGCAGGAAAAAATCGAGTACATTGCGGAGCACAAGTTTGATGGGTTGAGCATTTCGCTGCAATACGAGGATGGCGTGCTGGTGCGCGGAGTGACGCGGGGCGATGGGACGACGGGCGAAGATGTTACGCCGAATGTGAAGACGATTCGGTCGATTCCGCTGCGAGTGGATGCGGCGACGCTGAAGAAGATCAAGTTGTCGCCGGATTTTGAAGTGCGCGGCGAAGTGATGATGACTAAGAAGGCGTTTGAGGCCCTGAACCGGAAGCAGGAGGAGATTGGCGGAAAGATTTTTGTGAATGCGCGGAATTCGGCGGCGGGGGCCGTGCGCGTGCTGGACCCGTCGATCACGGCGGAGCGGCGGCTGGATTTTTTTGCGTACTACCTGCTGGTGGATGGAAAAGTACCGGTGGCGAAGCATTCGGAGTCCTTGCAGGCTTTGAAGCAATTGCGGTTCCGCGCTTCGGATGATTGGAAGCTTTGCGTGGGGATTGAGGCGGTGATCGCGTATTGCGAGGACTGGGACGCGAAACGGGAGAAACTGGCGTACGAAATTGACGGCGTGGTGATCAAGGTCAACTCGATTGCCATACAAAATGAGCTTGGCTACACGGCGAAAGCGCCACGGTGGGCGATCGCGTACAAATATCCGGCGCGGCAGGAGACGACGGTCGTGAACGACATCATCGTGCAGGTGGGGCGCACGGGGAGGCTGACGCCGGTGGCGGTGCTGGAGCCGGTGCAAGTGGGAGGCGTCACTGTCAGCCGATCCACGCTCCACAACATGGATGAAATCGAGCGGCTGGGGTTGCAGATTGGCGACACGGTGTTGATCGAGCGCGCGGGAGAAGTGATTCCGCACGTGTTGAAGGTGGTGAAGGAGGGGAAGAATCGCAAGCCGTTTCGAATGCCGAAGCATTGCCCGGAGTGCGGGAGCGCGATTCATCACGTGGAAGGAGAAGTGGCGTATCGCTGCGTGAATGCGGCGTGCCCGGCGAAGAGGAAGGAGTCGCTGCTGCACTTTGCGGGACGGCACGCGATGAATATTGATGGGCTGGGCGACAAGATCGTGGATCAGCTGGTGGATAAGGGATTGGTGAAGGATTTCGCGGATTTGTATTTGCTGAAGCTGGAGGATTTGGCGGCGCTGGAACGCATGGCGGAGAAGTCGGCGCAGAATTTGCTGGATGAGATTGAGGCGAGCAAGAAGAATTCGCTGGCGCGGCTGATTTATGCGCTGGGGATACAGTTTGTGGGGGAGCGGACGGGGCAGTTGCTGGCGGAGCATTTTTCTTCGCTGGAGGAATTGGCGGCGGCGAAGGAAGAAGAGCTGGAGGAAGTGCCGGAAGTAGGGCCGAAGGTCGCAGCGAGCATCGCGGAGTTTTTCTCGGAGCCGGCGAACCTGAAGCTCATCAAGAAATTGCACAAGGCGCGTGTGCATCCGACGGCGGAAAAGCGCAAGGTCAAGAGCGATAAATTTGAAGGGAAGAGTTTTGTGTTTACCGGCGGGCTTGCGAATCGCTCGCGTGAAGAGGCTGGCGAAATCGTGCAGCAGCACGGCGGCAAAGTTTCGGGGTCGGTGAGTAAGAAGACGGACTACGTAGTAGTGGGGGCGGATCCAGGGTCGAAGTATGACAAAGCAAAGGAACTGGGGGTGACGATTCTTACTGAGCCAGAATTTGAGAAGTTAGTTGGGCTGAGGTAGCGAGGGAAGCTACTCGGCATCCTTCTCATCTTCTTTGGGTCCTAGAAAGCGAAAGAATATCTTGTCTAGCAGCCAACCCATTGCCTTCCCCGACTGGCGTGGAAAGAAGAATCCGGCAAGAACAATCGTTATGAAGATTCCGAACAGGACGTACGGATTGGGGCTCGGAATTGTGGGGATATGCCTTTGTATCCTTTTCCATTGTGGTTCGAGTGCCTCTTTCGCGAGAACGACGAGAAACATAAGGAAAATTACTCCGATGCTGCCTGCAAGGATCTTCAGAACATAGATAACCGACCATTCTGAAGGGGCGGACATGTCCCACATAACCAGAAGATAGTGGTCGCCACGACGGAGACATTTGATCGCTTGGTCCCAGTTTCTGCGCGCCACATCGTTCTCTTTGCGCAAACGCTTATAGGCGTGGTGGAGGAGTCCCGAAACCTTGGCTTCATACTCCTCTCTGTCATATTCCGACTCAAAGTCGTCGTTCAGCTTGATTGGATCTTCGGGGACGTAACCGCTTTCGGTGAAATACATCATCCGTTTTTCAAGGTCGGAAAGAGGCACACCGTCAAGCAAGGCTTGCTCTGCAGTTTGTGCGACGAGAAAATCCTTGGCTTCGCGGACTCTCATGGCCGGGATTGTATAGTCAGATTAATGGCCACAACTATACATTTTGCGCTTCCAGTCAGGGTATAATAATGATGGCGGGCGGGCCGGGTGATCGCTGGTTTGCTCTGGGTGCTGCGTGTCGGAGGGTAAGCCCTTCGGCCCCTTGCGGTGCCTCAGCGTAAACGGGAGGAAAGTCCGGACACCGTCCTGAGGCACGCTCTTCTTTCGGGAGGAGCGGAACTCTTGACAGGGCAACGCGCCTGGTAACGCCAGGGGGCGAAGTTGAAGACGGTGGGGTAAACCCGCCGCTACAACGGCGCTACGGAAAGTGCCACAGAGAATAGACCGCCGGCGGAGCGCAGCACGGTGGCATCGCGCAGGGAAACCTGCGGGACGTCTTCGAAATGCTCGCAACGTTTGGTAAGGGTGAAAAGGTGGGGTAAGAGCCCACCGCTCCGGTGGTGACACCGGAGGCACGGAAAACCCCGCGTGGTGCAAGGCCAAATAGGAGGGGAGAGCCGGCCCGGCTCGATGAGTGAGCGTCCCTGCGAAGGAACGCGCTCCGTTCCCGATGGCGCAAGCTGTCGTGGATGAGAACCCTCGGGTAGGCTGCTGGAGTCACGGTGCGAATCGTGACCTAGAGGAATGATCGCCGCGCAGGCAGGCTGTTTTTGGTTTGCGTGCGGCACAGAATCCGGCTTACAGGCCCGTCCGCCAATTTTTACTGCCACATCTCTTCCAAAGTCTCCGCTTCCGCAAGCCGATGCCCTCGGCTACCACGAGATAGTTGTCGCCAGCCGAATTGCGTGTATTATCTGTGGGCTGTCCATTCACGAAAAGCGTCCCCATCGTTGTTAGAGTTCCTAAGACGGAACAAATGCCTTCTCCATTGAATCTAATTCGAGAAGATGGCGGAGCTAACAGCCGTTGACGACCTACGAATGACAGCGTTGGAGGCAGTGATGAGAGTGCCGACGAGAAAAGTCACGATCGGGTTTCTGTGCTTGCTGTTCAGTCCGCTGGCAGCGCCGAGTTTCGCGCAACAACCGGCGAACGAGGTGAAGGTTGTCCAGGTGATGGGTTTCGCAGACGTCAAAGCGAATGCCAAAGGAAACCTGAAGCTGGAGAATGGCAATCTTCAGTTCTCCAATTCGAAAGCGAAAACCGAGGTGGCCATTAGTTCGCTAGATGATGTTATTACCGGAAACGACAGCCAGCGGGTGTTTCGAGGAACGTTTGGGACGCTGACGATGTTCGCGCCGTACGGCGGCGGGCGGTTCTTGAGCTTGTTCCGCGCGAAACTCGATACACTGACCATCCAATATCGCGATGCGGGCGGTGGCTTGCATGGCGCCATCTTTACGATGCCGGTGGGCCAGGCGGATCCGTTCAAGAAACTGCTGGTGGCGCAGGGAGCGCGCACGAGCGTGCCGATCCAGGATGATTCGAACTCGAACAACACTGCACCTAAGACGGACGCACCGAAGGAGCAAAAGCCATGAAGCGCGTGCCTGTGATAACGATCTCATTTCTCTTGTTGTTTGCTATCTGTGCCGGTGCGAGGAAGTTTCAAGCGCAGACTGCCCCGCCTCCGGCTCCGGTCAAGAAGGTACCGTCCGTCCAGGTTCTGATGATCCAGTCCGATGAAGTGAAGCTGCCCGCTGAATTCCAAATCTCGCTTTACGAGAACTTGATTCAACAGCTGCAGAAGCAGGGCGGCTTCGAACACATTTACCGCGATGGTGACAAGAGCGCGACCGGCGATTTCGTCGTCCTTCACAGCACGGTCAGGGGATTCAAGAAGGGCAGTGAAATGGCGCGGCAGGTAACCACGGTGGCGGGGAAAACATCGATTGATGTTCACTGCCAGTATACCGATAAGGACGGTGCGACCGTTCTGGAGCGCGACTTGAACGGCAAGGTTCGATTTCTCGGCGGAAACTTGCGCGCGACTCTCGATTTTGCAAAGAAGGCAGCGAAGCTCACGCGAGAAAACTTCGCGGTGAAATCAGGTTCCTGAAACTGGACGAGCATCCCCATGGGCCGGAGCAATTTGCTGCTGAAGATGGAGTTGCTGAGCAATCCTGAAATGCTCTGCGCAGTGCGCGGAGCTTTGGGGCAGCTGGCCGAGAGGCTGGGTTTCAGCGAGCCGGAATGCCGGGCGATTGTGCTGGCCGTGGACGAAGCGCTCACCAACATAATCCGTCACGCCTATGGCGGAGATACCGACAAGCCTATCGAAGCCTACTTCCGGCGCGTTCAGGATTCACGGAACGGAACGCCCGGCGAAGCGCTTGAAATTGTGCTGGAGGATCGGGGCGTCGCGGTGGATGGCGCAAAATTGTGCGGGCGCGCACTGGACGACGTGAAGCCGGGCGGTCTAGGGCTGCACTTTATACACGAGAGCATGGATAAGGTAGAATTCCGGCGCAAGATCGGCCGGAACCAGATCCGCCTCGTGAAATTTATTCGTGTGTCAGAGCCTCGCAAGGGTTCTTGAGGAGAATTCATTTTGAAGATTGCTGCGCGCCATTTGGACAAGATCACCATATTTGACGTTTCAGGAGACATTGACCTGGCAAATTCGCCGGAGTTTCGGAAGGCACTTTTGCGGGAGCTGCGCGAACTTCGCACGCCGCGCGTCATCTTGAATATGACGGCGGTGCGCTACATTGACAGCTCGGGCGTGGCTTCGCTTGTGGAAGGCCTGAAGGCTTCGCGCGACGTCAGCGCGCGATTCATCCTTTTCGGACTGAATACCACTGTCCGGGAAGTGCTGCAGCTCTCGAAGCTGGTGAAGATTTTTGAAATTTACGAGACGGAAGCGCAGGCCGTGGCCCCCTGAGCCTGCGGGAATAGCAAGCCGTAGCGGTGAGTTGAGAGGAAAGTGGAACTAGCGACGCAAATTGGCGGAGCGGTAACGGACGGGCTTGCGTATCTCGGCTCTTTGGCGTCGCTCGGGGGACGCGCCGCGTATTTTACATTTGTTGCGCCCTTACGGGGCAAGCCGCTGCGGTTGCATCGCGCCGTCTCGCAGGCCATGCAGGTGGGCGTCGGTGCGCTGCCCATTCTTTCCCTTATTACGTTTTTCATCGGATTGATCCTTGCGCTGCAGGCTGCCTATGAGCTGCGCAAGTTCGGCGCGTTGAATTACGTTGCCAGCGCGGTGGCTATTTCAATGACCCGGGAACTCGGGCCTTTGATTACAGCCATCGTGGTGATTGGGCGATCCGGTTCCGCGTTCGCGGCGGAGATCGGCACGATGAAAGTGACGGAAGAAATTGATGCGCTGGAGACGATGGCCATCAATCCGATTCACTTTCTGGTGACGCCGAAATTTCTGGCCATGATCGTGATGCTTCCGTGCCTGACGATCTGGGCGAACTTCATGGGCGTTCTTGGCGGGTCGCTCTTTGGAGTGGCGCAGGCGAATTTTGTGTTCACGGGATACATTCGCGCTTCGTTGGACGCGCTTTTTCTGCGTGACATCGTTACTGGGCTGATCAAGAGCGTCATGTTTGGCATTACCATCACCGCGGTGGGATGCCACGAGGGGCTTTCGACTGGCGCCGGTGCGGAGCAGGTGGGCCGTTCGACGACGCGGGCCGTGGTGGTTTCGATATTCCTGGTGATCCTGGTGGACCTGGTTTTCACGACGCTCTTTTTCTTTGTGAGTGGGGCGTAGAGTTCGAAATATGGCGATGGAAGAAACCAGCAATCCGGTACTGCAAGGCGAGGCGATGATTTCGCTGCGCAATCTCCGCGTGAGCTATGGCGAGCGGGAAATTCTCCACGGCATCAATCTTGACGTGATGCGCGGGGAGACCATGGTGATCCTGGGCGGGTCCGGTTCCGGGAAGAGCACGTTGTTGCGAACGCTGGTGGGGCTGGAAAAGCCAAGCTCGGGAGAGATTTGGCTGAGGGGCAAAAACATCGCGGCGATTTCCGACGAGGAAATGGATGAGATTCGCAAGAAAATCGGAATGTCGTTTCAAGGCGGCGCGCTGTTTGGCTCGATGACCGTGGGGGAAAACGTCGCGCTCCCGCTGCGCGAGCACACCAAGTTGGAAGACTCAACCATCGAGATTATTCTGCGCTTGAAGCTGGACCAGGTGGGCTTGGCAGGATTCGAGAACTACATGCCATCACAACTCAGCGGCGGAATGAAAAAGCGTGCCGCTGTGGCTCGCGCGCTGGCCATGGATCCGGAGATTCTTTTCTTCGATGAGCCTTCCGCGGGGCTGGACCCCATCATCGCCGCCGGCGTGGACGAACTGATCCTCGATCTGAAGAAGGCGTTTCACATGACCGTCGTCGTGGTGACCCACGAACTGGCCAGCGCCTTCTTGATCGCGGACCGCATGGTATTAATCGACAAAGGATACGTAGTTGCCCTGGGAACGCCGGCGGAGATGAGCAAGAGCACGCACCCGCGCGTGCGGCAGTTCTTTGATCGCGTTGCCGAGCCGGCCGTTTCCGAGGAACTGGACTATCTGCAGATGCTGACGGAAGATAACCGCCCGAAACGTGCGGCGGCGGTGAAGAGAGGTGCGTGATGGACGCAAAACGAGAGCAAGCGATGGTGGGGCTTTTCGTGCTGGTCGCGGGCGCGGTGCTGATTGCCACGGTATTCGCTCTTAGTGGCGCGTTTGGCGGCGCTGCCGCAACCTATCGCGCGTACTTTCCCTTTGCGGGTGGACTGGAGCCGGGCGCGGCCGTGCGTTACTCGGGCGGGCCGAAAGTCGGGCGGGTGGAGAAACTACAGCTGGATCCCAAGGATCCTGCCCGGATTGAAATTACGTTCAGCGTGAAATCCGGTTTGCCTGTGAAGACGGACAGCCACGTGAGAATCATGAGCTTGAGCCCGCTCGGGGACAATCATTTGGAGATCGTTCCAGGAACTGATCGAGCTGCGATGGCGCCACCGGGTGCGATACTGACTGCGGATCCCTATGTGGATTTCAACGCGCTCACAGCAAAAATAAACGATCTTGCGCCCCAAGCACAGGAACTGTTGAAAACGCTGAACGAGCGCGCGACAGAGTTGAAAGTAACCGTCGCTCGCGTGAACGATCTGCTCAGCGACCAGAACCGGGCCAATCTTTCCGGCGTATTGGCCGATACCCGCGGCATGATCGCGGAAAACAGGGCCACTGTGAAATCCACGATTCAAAACGTGAATTCCGCCACGCAAAAACTGGAGCCACTCCTTACAGACTTGAGGAAGACCACGGCGCAGGCCAATGAGACGTTGAATCATGTGGATTCGCTGATCGGTGATAATCGCGATGACGTTCGCCAATCCGTGATTGAGCTGCGCAAATCGCTGACCACATTATCGGACCTGACCGGAAAGCTCGACACGACGCTGGACGTGAATGCCGACAATATCGATGAATTACTCGAAAACCTGCGCCATGTGAGCCAGAACCTGAAGGAATTCACGAACACGATCAAGACCCGGCCGTATACGCTGATTCGGTCAGCGGCCCCGCGGGAACACAAGCCAGGAGAATCACAATGATGGGAGAACGGATTTGTTTGAGACTGCGAACTGCGCGAAAAACGCGGGCGCAAGACAAGGAAGCGGCGTTTCAGCCGGGTGGTGTCGCTTCGATCGTGGCTCTCGCGGTGTTGCTCGCATGGATGACCGGCTGCGGAGCGGCACGGCCCGTCAAGTATTACGAGCTGACTGTGCCGCCGGACGCGGCGGGGGTCGAGAAACCGGGGACGGTTCCCGTGACGCTGCTATTGGGCACGATTTTCAGCACTCATCTGTATCGTGAAGACCGCATCGTCTACGGGAGCGGACCGGAGGAAATGGGCACGTACGAGTTTCAACGATGGGCGGAACCACCCGCGGAAATGATCGAGGAAGTCTTGTTGCGGGAATTGCGCTCATCCGGGGAGTATCGGGCGGTCTCCTACCGGCGAAGCAACATGCGGGGAGATTTTGCGATCCGCGGGCGCTTGTACGATTTCAAAGAAGTAGATGGGAGCCCCATTTCAGCGAGAGTCACGTGGGAAATGGAAATGCGTGACCTGAAGACCGGGGCGACCGTCTGGACACACTACTACACGCACGATGAGGCCGCGGGCAGCAAGGAAGTGCCTGCGGTGGTAGCCGCTCTGGATAAGGGCGTTCAAAGAGGAGTCAAGGAAGTGATCGCCAGCCTCGACCAATACTTTGCGGCGCACCCCGTGAAGTGACGCTCAAATCTCTTAGGACGGCCGCGACGTTTCACATCTCACAGCGCTAAGCGGCGCAAGGTGAGCAGCGTGATGTCGTCATCCAACTCGCCTTCCCCGCCACGATAGCGATGCACGCCCCGGAGCAGCGATTCCGAGAACTCATTGAGCACATGCGGCGGCGTCAGGCCGTGCAGGGTTTCTTCCGCCAACGACAGAAATCCCTTCGAAGTAAGCTCATCTCCGGACGGCGAGCGGACTTCCGTCGCGCCATCGGAAAACGCAAGAATCATGTCGCCATGGTTCAGCCGTACGCTCTGCTGGTTGTACGATTCGCCGGTGATGTAACCGAGTGGAAAACCCTCGAGCCCCTCGCCCAACTCCAGGAATCTCTTCTCGCGGTCGCGCCACAGAAGCATTCTCGGATGCGCAGCGTAGGCGAAATTGAATTCACCCGTGGTGCCATCAAAGGTGCCGGTGACGACAGTCGTGAGCCGAAGCGGGCCATTCGAATTTTCATTGGACAGGGTGAAGGCATCATTTAGCGCGGCAAGCAAGCTTGCCGTGTCGCGGATGTCCTGAAATTCGTGGAGCAGATGATGGACGTGACGTGCTACGGCACTGGCGGTGTAGCCGTGGCCGACGCAATCGGCGAGAACCACGCGGGCAATATTGTCACTGCAGGAAAATACCGCGGAGAGATCGCCGCCTTTGTCGCCCCCGGAGGGCAGGGCGATCACGTCGCTTTCCAGGCCAGCCAATTCTAAAGAACGGTGCGCCTTTTCGTTGCCGGCCCATAGTTCCATGCAGCCAAACGGGCGCATCACCGTTTTGGTGCAGTCGGGCTGTTCGGAGTCGAGTTTCTTGAATTTCATCATTCCCTTCGATGCGGGAGAGGCGATCTTGGGTTCATTTTAAGGCAGGTACAAGCAGCTATCCTTAGACCGCAAAACAGGGTTTGGGGGGCGACGTTAGAAATCCAAACTCTTGCGGGCCGAGTGAATCTCACTTTCCTGCCTATCTGCCGTATGATGCTCACATGCGGCTGCTGCTGGTGGAAGACGATGCGCGCATCGCGCGATTCGTGGCCAAAGGGCTGCGCGAGCAGACCTACGCTGTGGACGTCTCCGCGACGGGCGACGACGCTTTGTATCAAGCAGCGATCAACACCTACGATCTAATCATCCTGGACGTGATGATTCCTGGCCGTGACGGTTTTGAAGTGTGTCGCGAGCTTCGCAAGTCTGGGCAACGCACGCCCATTTTGATGCTGACGGCGCGTGACGCCGTCGAAGACCGCATCAGCGGGCTGGATAGTGGAGCGGATGATTATCTGACCAAGCCATTCGAATTCCGGGAACTGCTGGCGCGGCTTCGCGCGCTGCTGCGCCGTTCCGTTGAGCTGCGGCCTGCAAAGATTACCGTTGCCGATCTCGTCCTGGATACGGCGGCACAAACGGTTTCTCGCAATGGACAAACCGTGCCACTCACGGCGAAAGAATATGCGTTGCTGGAATTTTTGGCGCGCAATGCCGGCCGCGTTGTAGGGCGCGCGGAAATCGCGGAGCACGTGTGGGATGAGACGTTCGATCCTTTCTCGAACCTGATCGAGGTGTACATCAACCGCGTGCGGCGAAAAATTGATGCGGATTCGCCAAAACCGCTGCTCCATACGCGGCGCGGCGCCGGGTATCTGCTGGGTTCTGCCGCCGATTTATCCACATCCGATGGCAGCGAGGATTCCACTTCTACGCGTACACGCTTGAAAGCGAATTTCCCGATCCGGAAGAACCATGCTTGATTCTGTCCGCTCCAGGCTCACGCTCTGGTACACGGCGGTTCTTGCTCTGGTTCTGGTGATTTTGGCACTGATCACCTATTTCATATTCTGGCGGAGCACGGTGCGGCGCACGGATGCGAATCTGGCAGAGCTTTCCGATGCGTTTCTTGTGACGCTGCGGGCCGAGATGGAGGATCAAAAAGGCCCGGACGCATTCAAGGTCGCCGCGGACGTAGCGATTGGCGAACACTTGTTTCGCGATCATTATTACGCCATCGCGGATGACACCGGGAAAGTGATTGTCAGCTCGGCGGATATTCAAGCAACGAATTCTTCGTACGATGCTTCATCGGCCGGGCCTTTGTCGTCGCACGCGTTTCAGGAATTTCTGGAATCCGCCACGCACTCGGAGCGAGTCTTTGGCGAGATTAAGGGAAGTAAGGGCGGGTATCGGGCATTTGCGAGGCGTTTTTCCGTGCGGGGCCGGGACTATACGCTGGTCATTCTGCAGTCGCTGCATTCGCAGACAGAGATGCTGGAAGGGGTTACTTCGACTTTCGAGTGGGTCATCCCCATTGCCATTCTGCTCGCCAGTGTTGGCGGATATTTTCTTGCGCGCAAGAGCCTGGCGCCGGTCGTGGCCATGAGCAGCCATGCGGGGCGCATTGGCGCCGCAAATCTACACGAACGGTTGGTGGTTCAGAACGAAAAGGATGAACTGGGGCATTTGGCGCGCTCGTTCAACAGCCTGCTGGATCGGTTGAGCCAATCGTTCGAACGGCAGCAGCGCTTCATGGCGGATGCCTCACACGAGTTGCGCACGCCGGTCGCGATACTGCGGGGCGAATCTGAAGTCGCTTTGTCGCAACAGGCGCGCTCCGCGGAGGAGTACCGGGAATCGCTTGGGGTGCTTCACCAGGAGGCTGCGCGGCTGACGCGCATCGTCGAAGATCTCTTCACGCTCACGCGTGCGGACGCCGGGCAGTATCCGCTCCAACCACACGATTTTTATCTCGACGAACTCGTGGCCGAATGCGTGCACTCTGCGCGGAGTCTGGCGCTGGCAAAACGGATTTCCTTGTGCTTTGAAGATGCTGCTGAATCTCCCATTTGCGCCGACGAATCCCTGCTGCGCCGCATGATTATGAATTTGCTGGATAACGCGATCAAATACACGCCTCTGGGCGGACGCGTCACCGTAACGTGCCAGCGTGTCGGTGCGGAATACCTATTGAGCATTGCGGATACGGGCGCGGGAATCCCCGTCGATTTGCAGCCGCACATTTTCGAGCGCTTTTTCCGCGCGGACAAGGCGCGTTCCCGGGCGGAAAACGACGGAGGCGGCGCGGGATTGGGGCTATCTATTTCGCGCTGGATCGCGGAAGCGCATCACGGGCGCCTGGAGTTGACACGCTCGGACTCAAACGGAAGCACCTTTACGGCTTATCTTCCGGCGGCTGCATCTTCCACAGCAGCAAGCAGTTAATCCTGCGTTTATCTTCGCTTCGTTAGCCTAAATTGTTCCTTGCCGTGTGCCATTTTTGCCCGGCCCAGGAGTCGAGATTTATGAAATTAATAGGCAACCTCGTTCTATCGTGGAGCTTGGTCTCTGCTGCATTTTTGTGCAGCGCGGGTATTGCCGCGGCGCAGGACTCAGGAACTCCTGGGAGCACTTCTCCTGCCAAAGTGGTGCCTCAAGGAGTTGCCGTCCCCTCACCGACTCTGCGCTTGACGCTGGATGACGCACTGGCGCGCGCCAGGAAAAACAGCGCGCAATTTCAGGCGGCGCAGACCGACGCTGCCATTGCGCGGCAGGACCGGTATCAGGCGGCGACGGCGCTGCTACCGAGCGTCACGTACAACAATCAGGCGCTGTATACCCAACTCAATCGAAACGTGGTTACCTTCATTGCGAACAACGCTGCGCACGAATACGTCAGCCAAGCCGATGTGCATGAGGCTATTGATCTCGTGTCCATCTCGGCTTTCCGCAAGGCCTCTGCGGCGGCGGCGCTAGCCAAGGCACGCGCGGAGATTGCTTCGCGCGGGCTGGTCGTGACCGTCGTGCAGAGCTACTACTCCGTCGCAGCCGCACAGCAAAAACTGGAAAGTGCGAAGAAAAACGCGGAAGAGGGCGAACGCTTTCTGAAATTGACGCAGGACCTTGAAAAGGGCGGGGAAGTGGCGCACGCGGACGTCATCAAGGCGGAATTACAAATGCAGGAGCGCCACCGGCAATTGCTGGAAGCGCAACTCGGACTTCGCAACGCGCGGCTCGATTTTGCCGTGCTGATTTTCCCGGACTTCAACGACAATTTCGAACTGGCCGAGGATCTGCACGCGAGCGTCCCATTGCCGACGCTTGCAGAAGTGCAGCAGCTTGCTGCTCGTGACAACCCGGATCTTCGTGCGGCGCTCGCCACGGTACAGCAGGCAGGGCATGAGGTGACTGGCGCGCGCGGAGGGTATCTACCTTCGCTGAGCTTCGACTATTTCTACGGCATTGATGCCACGCGTTTTGCGGTCAACAACGAAAATGGCGTTTCGAACCTCGGAACCTCGACCCTCGCAACACTGAATATTCCCATCTGGAATTGGGGGGCCACGCAGAGCCGCATCAAACAGGCGGAGTTGCGGCGCGCGCAGGCACAACGGGAGCTTTCGCTGGCGCAGCGCAAGCTGCTTGCCGAAATTCAGTCCTTATACGCTGAAGCGGAAACCGCGCTGAACGAGCTCAGTGGCCTCAGCCGCTCCGCAGAGCTTTCTGAGGAAAGCCTGCGCCTCACGACACTCCGTTACAAGGGCGGCGAGGCCACCGTCCTTGAGGTCGTGGATGCGCAGACGACCTTCGCGCAGGCCAACGCGGCGTATCAAGACGGGGCCGTGCGGTATCGCGTGGCGCTGGCAAATTTGCAAACTTTAACGGGAGTGCTGACAACTCCATGATGCCGATGATTAAAGCAATGTTTTCTCCTCTGTGCCGAACGATAGTTTTCTTGACCGTGCTGGCTCCAATGCTATGGGTCACGAGCGGTTGCAGCACTGCTGAAAAGGAAAAGGAGCCGGTGGTTTCCGTGCAAACCACACCGGTGCAGCGCGGCACCATCTCGCAGGTTATTTCGGCGGAAGCGGTGGTGTTCCCATTGGAGCAAGCAACGGTGGCGCCGAAGATCAGCTCGACCATAAGGAAATTCTATGTACAACGAGGCGCGCGAGTAAAAAAGGGACAATTGCTTGCCGAGCTCGAAAACAAGGATTTGTCGGCAGCAGCGGAGTCTAGCAAGGGTGAATTCGAACAGGCGAGCGCCAACTATGAAACGACGGTCGGTGCCAGCCTCCCGCAGCAAATTCAAAAGGCGGAATTGGATGCCATCGCGGCGAAGTCGGCTTTTGATGCGCAGCAAAAAGTCTACGAAGCCCGAAAGGAATTGTTTCAGCAGGGCGCCATTCCCCGCCGAGACTTGGACTCCGCCGAGGTCGCTTATCTGCAGGCGCGCAGCCAGAACGAGCAGGCCCAGAAGCAGCTCGCAGACCTGCAGCGCGTTGGAAAAGAGCAAACGCTCAAGTCCGCGCAGGGCTCGCGGCTGCTGGCGGAAGGCCACTTGCGCGGGGCTGAGGCGCAGCTCAGCTATTCGAGAATTACCAGTCCCATCGACGGAGTGGTGACCGATCGCCCGCTTTACGAAGGGGACCTCGCCACTGCCAATCAACCTATCCTCACCGTGATGAACACCTCGCGGCTCATCGCGAAGGCGCACATCGCGCAATCCGAAGCGGCGGCGCTGAAAGTTGGGAATCCGGCGCAATTGAAAATCGCGGGCCTCGAGGAACCCATCAAGGGGAAAGTCAGTTTAGTGAGTCCCGCGCTCGATCCAGGAAGCACCACGATCGAAGTATGGGTGGAGGCGGCGAAGCCCGATCCGGCGCTGAAACCGGGCATGACCGTACAAGTAGAAATGACCGCGAAGACGGTCAAAGACGCACTTGTTGTTCCCACTGCCGCGGTGTTTAAAAACGCGGAAGGAGCCGATTACGTCCTGCTCGCCGGATCGGATGAAAAGGCCCATCAGAAGACGGTCCAGCTGGGTATTCGCGGCTCGGAGGTAACGCAAATCGCGAGTGGCATCAATACCGGGGATCCGGTCATAACTACCGGAGGGTATGCGGTTCCCGACGGCACACAGATCAAGATTGAGAAGCCCGGCGCTGAGGAGAAAGAAGCAGCAGACAAAAACGAGAAAGACAGCGGCAAAGCCGAAAAGAATGATAAGGCCGATGCAGCTAAAAAGCCCGACAAGGTCAATGAGAAGGCAGCTCCCGCAAAGAAGCCGGCTGCGGCTGGCAAGGAGTAACCGCGCATGGCTTCTCTTCCCGTCGAGAACGGCGCAGGGCTGTCTGGCAAGCAGAACAATTCGCGCACACCGTGGTTCCACCGGCTCTCCCACCCGGTCTTGTTCCTGACGATCAGCCTCGCGCTTGTGGGGGGCTACCTCGCGCTGAGCATCCCGGTTTCCGTATTTCCAAATACGGATTTCCCGCGCATCGTTGTGGGAGTAGACAACGGGGTTATGCCCATCGACCAGATGCTGGTCACCATTACGCGTCCGATCGAAGAGGCCGTGAATAGCGTACCGGGACTACAGAGAGTTACTTCTGTGACCAGCCGCGGTTCCGCCGAGGTGGACCTGTTCTTCGATTGGAACTCGGACATGATTTTGACGCTGCAGCGCGTGGACGCCGTCGTCGCTCGTTTGCAGGCGGACCTTCCTTCTACAGCAAAGGTGGAGACGCACCGGCTGACATTTGCGATTTTTCCCATCATTGGTTACAGCCTGACTTCCGATACCGTGCCGCCGGAAAAATTGTGGGAGATTGCGACCTACGATCTGAAGCCCCGCCTGAACCGTCTGGATGGTGTTGCGACCGTAATCATACAAGGCGGCCGCGTTCCCGAATTTCAAGTGACACCCGACCCGGCGCGCCTCCTGGCTGCGGGGATTACCGTGCCGGACATTCTAGACGCCATCAAGCGCACAAACCTTATCGACTCGCCCGGACTGATTGAGCATAGTCATCAACTTGTCTTGAGTCTGATTAGCGGGCAGGTGCGCACTCCCGAGCAGATCGGCCAAATTGTTTTGAAGAACTCTCCAGCGGGTGTTCCGATACGTCTGGGTGACATTGCGAAGATCGCGCCGTCGGTCGCGCCCGTTTACACAATGGTGACCGCCAATGGGAAACCGGCGGTACTTCTCAACGTGGATCGCCAGCCTGAAACCAATACGCTGGATGTCGCGAACGAAGTGCACGCGCTCATTCAGGAACTCACGCCGAGCTTGCCTCCCGGAGTTCATCTCGAGCCGTTTTACGATCAATCCACGATCGTTCACGACTCCATCGCCAGCGTGCGCGATGCCGTGCTCCTTGGCATATTGCTTTCTTCGATCATCTTGGTGTTGTTCCTGCGCGATTGGGGAACTTCACTGGTAGCAGGTTTGGTCATACCGATAACGTTGCTCATCACTTTCATCGTTTTGAAAGTGACGAATCAAAGTTTCAATTTGATGACTCTGGGCGGTTTGGCCGCAGCGGTCGGGTTGGTCATCGACGACGCCATCGTGGTCCTCGAAAATATTGTCTTGCACCGCGATGCAGGGCAAAGCCGGTTTCAGGCCATCCAGAGCGCTCTGCGGGAGTTAACGATACCGCTTATCGGTTCGACCATCACCCCGATCGTCGTCTTTCTTCCGCTGATTTCCATTACCGGAGTGACCGGGACGTTCTTTCGCGCGCTGGCCGTCACCATGACCGTCTCGCTGGGCACTTCGCTACTCCTCGCGTTGACTTGGACGCCTACGCTTAGCCAATACCTCGTGCGCCGGAAAGAAACCGCCGAACCTCCGGCTGGCTCCGCGGGACCTGACATGGCCGCTCTCCTTGCCGCGGAAGAAGCACATCTCTCCGGTTTTTTCGGACGTATCGTGGAGTTTTATGCGCGGACGATGCGAGCTATTTTGAAACGGCCCTGGGTGCTAGCCGCCAGCTCGGTCTTGGTCATTGCTCTTTCGGCGTTGTGCTACAGCTTTCTCGGCACGGACTTTCTCCCGGCAATGGATGAAGGAGGGTTCATTCTGGACTACTTCACGCCACCGGGGAGCTCGCTCGCCGAATCCAACCGCATCCTCCTGCACATTGAGGAAGTTCTGAAGTCCACACCGGAAGTTGAGAACACTTCCCGCCGCACTGGCATGCAACTGGGGCTGGCTGCCGTCACCGAAGCGAACAACGGAGATTTCACAGTCCGGCTGAAGAAGAATCGCAAGCGCGACATTGACGACATCATCGCAGACATCCGATCCGAGATTGAAAGCACCGAACCCGGCACAAAAGTTGAATTCATTCAGCTTCTTCAGGACATGATCGGAGACTTAACGAGCGCTCCTGAGCCCGTCGTCATCAAGCTTTTTGCTCAGGACGGCAAGCTTCTCAATGACACCGCGCCGCGCGTTGCCGACGCCATCGGTAAGATTCAAATCGGGAAAGCTCACCCCGTCGTGGACGTTTTGAACGGCGTCGAAAATACTATCAGCGGCCCGTCCGTGACGTATCAAGTGAATCCCACGGTGGCCGCACGCGCTGGTTTCACTCCCGAAGAAGTGGCCCTGGATGCTTCTGCGGTTTTGGAAGGTGAGCCCTCGGCAACTCCCGTCATTCTGAACGACCGCGCTTACACCATTCGCGTCCGCTTCCCCGAACAAAGCCGCGCTTCGCTCGACAGCATGAGTAACACTCTTTTGACCAGTTCGACTGGGCGCACGGCAACGCTCGGCTCCCTGGCGACCATCACCATGGATCCGGGCGTGACGGAAATCCGCCGGGAGAATTTGCAGCGCCTAATCCAAGTCACCGGACGCTTCGAGGGGGTGGACCTGGGCACTGGCATTGCCGCAGTTCAGAAAGCGGTGACCAACTTGCATTTGCCCTCTTCGATCCGCGTCGAATATGGTGGCCTCTATGCCGAAGAACAGAAATCGTCCAGCGATTTATTGGTGGTTTTATTTATGGCGCTGCTTCTTCTATTTGCCGTGCTGCTTTTCGAATTTCGCACCTTCTCCGCGCCTACGGCAATTCTGGCCTCCGCGTTGCTTTCTACTTTCGGCGGATTCCTGGCGCTGCTGATTACCAACACCACGTTCAACGTCGCTTCCCGCATGGGCATGATCATGGTCATTGGCATCGTGGCAAAGAACGGCATTCTTCTCCTTGATGCCGAGCACCGCTTCCGTGATCTCGGTTACTCCGCGGAAGAGGCCATGATCCAAGCCGGCCGCCGCCGTCTGCGCCCCATTGCCATGACGGCGCTGGCCACCGTCGCCGGCATGCTTCCTTTGGCATTCGGCATAGGCGCGGGTTCTGCCATGCTGAAGCCGCTCGCCATCGCCGTCGTCGGCGGCATCTTGAGTTCCATGGTGCTCTCGCTTATCTTCACTCCGGCGATCCATTTCTACCTCCGGCCGCGCAAACCTGCCGGAGCTTGATTTCCGGCGCGGCGAGCGGATGATAGGTACGTTCTCCGAAGCTAGTAGGCTCCGATGAAGATCCTGGTGGTCGAAGACGAAAAAGGAATGGCACAGGTGCTACGGCGAGGCCTGGAGGAGGAGAGCCACGTCGTGAGCTTGGCGCACGACGGGGCCTCGGCGGTTTCGCTCGCGCAGAGCGCGCCGTTCGATATGGTTCTGCTCGATGTGATGTTGCCCGGGATCAGTGGACTGCAGGTGGCGCGACAACTCCGGGAATCTCGCGAGAACATTCCAATTCTTATGCTGACGGCGCGCGATTCCGTTCCGGACATCGTCAAAGGATTGGATTCGGGTGCAGACGATTACCTGACGAAGCCTTTTTCGTTTGCCATATTGCTGGCGCGGATTCGCGCGCTGGAGCGCCGGGTTGCCGAGCCGCGCAGCCGCACTCTGCGGGTTTCCGATCTTGCGCTGGACATTACGCAGCGGCGCGTCTTCCGGGGGAGCCGTGAAATTCATCTGACGCCAACGGAATTCCGCTTGCTGGAATTTTTAATGCGCAACCAAGGAAGGGTCGCCACGCGCCAGGCCATTTTGGAAGCGGTGTGGGGGCAAACAGTAAACGTCGAGGAGAACACATTGGATGCCTTCGTGCGCTTGCTCCGGCGGAAAATCGATGAGCACGAGCCCGTGAAACTGATTCACACACTCCGTGGTTTCGGATATTCTCTTGCACCCGAAGTTCGACCATGAAGCTGCCTCTGCGCGCACGGATCACCGCCTGGTATTTCGCCGTTCTGGCGGTGGCGTTTGCCTCGTTTGCGTGGATCAGCGATTTGGGGTTTCGACACAGCATCGAACAGACGGTGAATGATGCTTCGCGGGCAAACCTCGAAAGCATTCAAAGCGTTTTGGTGCGCACTGCGCCCAAGGGCCCAGCAGAAGTTAAAGATGAATTGGACGAGCTCGCGGGTTTGTGGGCAGGCGCCGCGCTTCTTGAGGTGTCGGATGCCTACGGGAAGATCATTTTCCAATCCCCGCCGTTTGCGAAGCCTTACAGAACCATGCCCGCTGTTGACAACAGAGACGTCACATTCTTTACCATCAATCTCGACTACGTCCAGTACCGCATCGCCATGCGTGTGGTCGAGACAAGTGGGCAAGTATTTCGCGTGCGCGCGGCCATTCCCACGGAGCCCTTTGATCAGGCACTCGATCGCTTCCGGCTGATCCTGAAAGAGACTTTGCCGTTTCTCGTGATACTGGCTTCGCTTGCGGGCTACTGGCTCAGCGGACGGGCGCTGGCGCCAGTGAACGAAATCATCAAAACAGCGCGCGGCATTGGCGTACAAAACCTGTCCGGCCGCCTCGCCGTTCCGCCCGCGAACGACGAGTTGCGGCGTCTGTCCGAAACGTTGAATGACATGCTCGGGCGCATCGAGACTTCGGTAAAACGCATCACGCAATTTACGGCCGACGCGTCTCACGATCTGCGCACGCCCGTCGCGTTGATTCGCACCAGCGCCGAGCTGGCGCTGCGCCGCCCGCGCGCGGAAGACGAATATCGCGAAACGCTCTCGCGCATTCTTGCGACGTCGGAAGAGACGACTCATCTCATCGAGAATTTGTTGACCTTGGCGCGCGCGGATGCCGGAGCGGCAGAGCTTCAATTTCGCGACATCGATCTCGCCCCGCATGTCGAAAAAATTTCAGAAGAGGCTGGCATTCTTGCAGCTGGCAAGGAGATCCAAATCACAGGCAAACTTGCACCTGGCCCCATTCGGATTTCCGGGGACTCCGTCGCGATCGAGCGCCTTCTGCTGATTGTTATGGAAAATGCCGTGAAGTACACGCCCGCGGGCGGCAGGATTCAGATAAACCTATCGAATGGGTCCGGAAGCGCGCGAATTGAGATTCGCGACAGCGGAATCGGCATCAGCGAAAAAGATCTGCCGCATATCTTCGAGCGCTTCTATCGCGCGGATCAAGCCCGCTCGCGCGAACCCGGCGGCTCAGGGCTTGGGCTGGCGATCGCGCATTGGATCGTGGACCGGCATGGCGGCTCGATCGAGGCGCACAGCACACTCGGCGAAGGCTCCGTCTTTCGAATTACTTTGCCCGTTACCATAAGTAGCTAGTTCAGTTTTTTACTCTCAAAATTAACTGCGCTTGTTTTTCCGCGCCCGCTTCTCGTCTGAACGTTTTTTCAGTTTCATTTCAAAGATTCGTGAATCCCTATTCATCTCCCCGTAGCAATGCGGGCCCCAAATGGAGGCCTAGGACTACACGTCCTGTACTTAGGTTGCCGATATCGCCTCAGCGTCCTAACTGCCGGCGTTTCAAGACGTAGTGACATTCGAAGTGGGGGGTGTGGAGATGTTTGATTGGGAAAAAGTTCTTCTATCTTGTTTTGCGCTGCTAGCCCTGGCGTGGCCGTCGTTCGCGCAAACGGATCGCGCTACTCTCGAAGGCACGGTGACCGACACAAGCGGAGGCGCTATCAGTGGCGCCCGGGTGCAAGTCCTGGCTGTCGCGACCGGCATTACCGAAGAAAAGAGAGCAAACTCCAATGGCTATTATCGCTTCCCCGGACTGGCCGTTGGCCAGTATCGCGTCACGGTCAGCAATGCGAGCTTCAAAACAAAAGTTTTGGAAGGAGTCGTCCTGGAAGTGGGTCAGACGCGCACCCTCGATGTCCGTCTAGAAGTTGGCGCCATTGAAGATAAAGTGGAGATCAGCGCGGACGCGGGGCCCGCGGAGCGCAGCTCGGCTGAGCAAGCGACGGTCATTACAGAAACGCAGATTGCCAATCTCCCGGTGAACGGCCGTGACTGGTCGGGCTTGACGCTTCTCGCGCCGTTTGCGCAGGACGACGGCGGAGGCGACCAGCGCACCATTCGATTCGCTGGCAGGGCGCGCGATGATAACAACTTCAACTTCGACGGCGTGGATGCCGGTGGCATTCAGGAGCAAGCGCAGAAATCACAGGTCCGTCTGCAAATCTCCGAGGATGCTGTCGAGGAATATCGGGTCAACAGCGCACTGTACGATGCTGAATATGGGACCCAGGCGGGCGGCCAGATCAACGTCGTCACCAAGTCCGGAACAAATGAGTATCACGGAACTGCCTTTGGTTATTTGAGGAATTCCGTTTTCGACGCGCGCAATTTCAACGATTTCGCGCCAGATGCCGCCGGTAACCCGACCATACCAGCTATTCTGCCTTTTCGGATGGGCCAGTACGGACTGACGGTAGGCGGACCCATCAAGAAGGACAAAACATTTTTTTTCCTGAGCTACGAGGGTCTTCGGCAATTGCAGGAGTCCACGTCATCGGGAACTATCTTTGTTCCAAGCGCCAGTTTTGTGAAAGATATTCTCGTAAACGGCAGAAACGATGCCACACAACCTACGCCGACACAGGTGGGGCCTTCGCCCCAAATGTGCGCGATCCTCCAGGGTTTTCCTTGGCGTGCATCCACCGGCCCCATCGGCGGATGTACTCCGAAGATCATTTTCCCTGACAGTGCCTTTAGGGCACTAACTCCGAATGAACTCGCTGGCGAGACCATTGATGCCAACAATCTCGCCACCGACATTGAAGCCTTCACACACCCTATACAGACAACGGTGCACGAAGATACCTGGCTGGTGCGCGTCGACCATCGGTTCAGCGACAAGACCACCCTCTACGGCCGCGCCCAACGCGACATCAGCCTGGTGGACGCCCAAATTGGAGTGACTGTTGGCTTGGACAAAGCGCAAACTATCAATCACCCCGCCAACTACCTCCTGGCGCTCCAGCATGTGTTCACCCCCAGTATCTTTAACGAAGCGAAGGTGTACATTAACCGCTCGCCGTTTCACAATCCGCAGGCAAGTACGCTCACCTTTGCGGTGAACTCCAACAACTTCACCGGAATTCCCAACGAATCGGCGGACATCGAAGTTGGTACGACGTATGGCGTGGTCGACAACATGACCTGGACTCACGGTCGCCACGCCTTCAAAACGGGCATGGAAATCCGGCGTGTCCGGCTCAATCAGGGTCAGACCGCGAACAACACTCTCGACTTCGGAGATAATCTCAGCATGGTCTCCGGCACACTCACGAAAATTGACTTTATCGCGCCCTGGTGTTGCCACCGGCTCCGCCGCACCTTCTACATGCCCTACTTCCAGGATGAATGGAAAGTTACCCCCGCGCTTACTATCACCGCCGGCCTTCGCTGGGAATACTACGGTGTCGCGAACGAAGCCACCAACCGGACAACCATCTTCGACCTCAATCAATTTCATGGGGCTTGCCTGGGGTCTGGCTCCTTTAACGCCCCGTTTATCGCTCCGATAAACACGGCACCGTGCCCGAAGAACCCCGCCTTTTACAATCCAAATTATAAGAATTTCGATCCTCGCGTGAGTGTGGCTTGGGCTCCGCCCGCTCTCCACGGAGAGACCGTCGTTCGCGCCGGGTTTGGCATTTATCACGGCGCTGCCCAGAATGATGATCTGAACTCACCACTAGAAAGCGATACCTTCCGGGTAACGGTGGCAGGGCCTCCGGTCACCCCCGGTCTGGAACAGGAAATCCCCGATCTCTCGGGCCTCGGTGCCCAGAAACAGGCCAACCACCCCCGCGCGATCCAACGTCAAAACCGGCGCGACTTGTATGCCGAGGAATGGGGCCTAACGGTAGAGCACCAGCTGCCTGTCGGCTTTCTGCTATCAGCCTCTTATCTGGGCTCCCACGGCGTCCGGCTCTTCTCGCGTGGTGGCGTCAACCTTTGCACTACGCCCATTACGCCCAATGGCACGGCGACCGATCCGGCCACGGATTGCGTCCGACCGCTGGATGCGTTTTTTCCCGGTACACCCACTTCACAAGATCCGACTCCTCTGACCATAGATCCATACGGTTCGGTGGATATTAAGCGAGACATCGGCTCCAGCACCTACCACGCCTTAGGTATTTCACTGGAGCGCAGGTTTATGAACGGACTCTCTCTACAGACTCGTTACACCTATGGCCATTCCATCAATGATGGCTCGGTCGGCGGCGGCGAATCCAATGGCCCGGAAAATGTCAATTGTCTCCCCTGCGACAAGGGGCCTAGCATTTTTGACATTCGCCACAATTTCACCGCAAATGCTATTTATGAACTTCCGTTTGGCCCCGGCAAGACCTACCTTGATCACCCCGGAGTCCTCGGCAAGATCGTTGGAGGCTGGAGTGTCAGCAGCATCGGTCTCTGGCATACCGGCCATCCTCTTACCGTCGTCATGGATCTTACAAACAACATCTCGAATCCTGCCAACCCGTTCCTTAACTCCACCAACGCTCTCCCTGATACACTCTTGCTTCCCGATGGCAATGACCAGACGACTCAGCGTCCGGACATCGTGCCCGGCGTACCGCTGTACCTGCCTGGCGCAGGGCACAACGGCGTACCGCTGTTCAATCCCGCAGCCTTCCGACTGCCTCCGCAGAACGCTGAAGGTTTCTTTACCCGGTTCGGAAATGAGCCAAACGGCTTGTTTCGTGCTCTGCCCTACTGGCAAATTGACTTCGCGCTCATGAAGGAGACACGGCTGACGGAGCGTTTTTCGATGCAGTTTGGCGTGCAGGCGTTTAACGTTCTGAATCATACCCAGCTTGGGGATCCGAACCAGTTGACGCTTGTCTATAACGATGCCACCGCCACGACCCCGGCTTCCTTAGCGCCGAAGACCGATTTTGGTGTCATCAATTCGACAGTGAATTTCAACAACAATAACGACAACAAGGCTTCGCCTAACACGGGCACGGGTTTACCCCGGCAATTGCAATTTATGCTGCGCTTCAAGTTCTAAGCACTGCGAGCGATGGCCGGGGCGCGTAGGGAAGGTCTTCGCGCCGCGGCATTCTCGCGACGCGTGTTCCTGAAGAAGTTTTCAGGCTAAGTTTAAGGTGTGTTTAGGTTTTGTGGCGCACAATGTTTTTGCGTCCCGTCGTCTTGAGTAGCTCGAGAGGATGAAATGCAGAAGCGCTTTCTTGGTTTCGGGTTTGCCGTAGCGGCCACCGTGGTTGGGGCGTTGTACCCCTGGCGAGTCAATTCGTCATTCGCCGCGCCGCCTCCAGGCCAGACTGCCGTCCTGATTGGTGCGGGCGATATTGCGGACTGCAAAGATCTTTCCGGCGCAGAAGCCACGGCAAAACTGCTGGATCAAAACCCCGGAACGGTCATGGCGGTGGGCGATCTGGCTTATCCCGACGGCACCAAGGAAAACTTTGTTTGCTACGACAAGACGTGGGGGCGTGCGAAAGCCCGCACCCGCCCCGCTCCGGGCAACCATGAATTTCATTCCTCCCGTGCAACGCCGTACTTCGACTATTTCGGAGCCGCCGCCGGAGATCCGAAGACCGGTTACTACAGCTACGAACTCGGCGCTTGGCACATTATTGTGCTCAACAGTGAATGCAAGGATGTGGGCGGCTGCGACTCGGGTTCACCGCAGGAAAAATGGCTGCGTGCCGATCTTGCCGCGCATCCGGTTGCGTGCACGCTCGCGTACTGGCACAAGCCCTTGTTTAGTTCCGGCGGCGCGCACGGCAACGATCTAACGGTAAAGCCGCTGTTCCAGGCGCTCTATGAGGCCAACGCGGATGTAGTCATTAACGGTCACGACCATGACTATGAGCGCTTCGCGCCTCAGACGCCCGATGGAGTTGCAGATGCTGCTCGTGGTATTCGCGAATTCGTCGTCGGCACCGGCGGCAAGAATCACCGCCCTTTCGGCGCAACCAAGCCCAATAGCGAATTGCGCGATACGACGACCTTCGGCGTCTTGAAGCTCACGCTCAAGCCCAAGAGCTACGACTGGCAATTTGTCCCGGAGACGGGGAAGAGCTTCACGGATTCTGGCAGCGGCACCTGCCACTAGCTGTGCGAGTTGTTTAGGGAACCCAGGTCAGGCGTCAGACTTCTTCAACGGAGAGAAAATGAAACGCTATCTAGTAATGTTCGTGGTCCTTTTCGGACTTGTAGCAACAACTGTCTTTGGTGCGCCGTCATCCGGTTATCACATCATCAAAAAGGTCGTGGTTCCCGGCGCAGGCGGCTGGGACTATGTCACCGTGGATGAGGCGGCGCGGCGCGTTTACGTTTCGCATGCCACTCAAGTGGAGGTGCTGGATGCCGACACGTTCGAACTCGTAGGCACCATTGCCAACACTCCAGGTGTCCATGGAATCGCTATTGCTTCAGAGTTCGGGCGCGGATTCATCACCGCTGGAAAATCGGACGCGGTCGTCATCTTTGACCTCAAAACGCTCAAGACACTGGGCGAGGTGAGAGTCGGAAAGAAACCGGACGCCATCATCTACGATCCGGCCACCAAACACGTATTCGTGATGAATGGAGACAGCGACAGCACAACGGTGGTCAACGCGGCCGATGGCACAGTCGTCGGCACCATTGACCTGGGCGGAGGTCCGGAATTCGCCGTTGCCGACGGCAAGGGCAGTGTGTATATCAACCTCGAGGAAAAAGGTGAGACCGTTCACGTTGACTCGAGAGCGCTGAAGGTGCTCCACCACTGGCCGCTAGCTCCTGGCAAGACAGCGACGGCTCTAGCGTTCGATCCACAAACGCGCCGGCTGTTTGCGGGCTGTCGTGGTGGACAGTTGATGGTTGTACTTGATGCTGACAGCGGGGAAATTATCACGACTGCGCCGATTGGCGAGCGCGTGGATGCGGCCGCTTACGACCCCGCGACGAAGCTGGTGTTTATGTCAACGGGTGGAGGCACCACGGCAGTTTTCCATCAGGATTCCTCGGACAAATACACGCTGCTTGAAAATGTCACCACGAATCCTGGTTCCAAAACCATGGCGCTCGATCCCAAGACGCATAACCTTTTCGTGCCCGCGAATCTGGGTGGCCAGTTCACCATTCTCGTTTTTGGTCAATAAAGAATCCCGGAGCTGCTAGTTGCCCCGGTGCGCGCGAGCCGTCGCTCTCTCTGCGGCTCGCGCGCTAACCTGCATCACCCAAACTATTTCTTTGCAGGTGCGGGCGTGCTGGGTGGCGCTGTCTGCATCGCACCTGTTGGAGGAATACTTGAGAGCTCTAATCTGACGGACTGCGGTATCTTGTCCGCGTTCTTTACCAGAACGCTTACTTGCCAAATCTGCGGCTCGGTCAACCGATCTTTGAAACCGGGCATCCCCGACATCCGAATCCCGTTTTCCACCTTCCAGTACGACTCCCACGCATCATCGTCCGTCACACCCACGCCGTGGAACAGTTGCGGCGGCGCGGGATACATTCCCAGCGCGATGGCGTTCTTTGGCTCGCCCGGCAATCCATGGCAAACGGCGCAATTTTCCTTGTAAGTCTTCGCTCCGGCCAACAAGTTGGTTTCATCCGCCGGGACCTGCGGCTCGGGATGCGGCAATTTATCCAGGTAAGAGTGCAGCCCTATCCGCGCAAAAGTCTTCTCGAATGGCATCGGAGGCGCGGAAGTCGCCACTGGTGCGCGCCCCGACGAAAAATAAAAATAAACGCCCCCCGCGACCAGCAACACCCCCAGCACAATTCCAACGATCAGGCCTTTAAACATGTCGCTCCGTTCCTCCCGCCATTCGAATTCGTCTCTAGCCCTGCGAGTCCCGTGATGCAGGGCGATAGTCTACGTTCTCCCAACCGATTGTGCACGCGGCAAAATGAACCACAATGAGGCTTCCGATCAGGGGCCTAACGCGTCGTCGCTACGCGCTTCCGATGAGCCATCCCGTCAAGAAGACCAGAACGCCACCGACAATCACCTGAAATGCCGCCTGCAGGAACGGCGTGTCCATGTAACGGTGCCGGATGAAGCTGATCACTCCGAGCTCCACTGCCACGACGATGGTTGCCACCACCATGGCGACATGAAAACTGGCGATCAAAAAAGGCAACGTGTGCCCGATTCCGCCGGCCGTGGTCATCAACCCCGTCACCCCGCCGCGCAGCCACGGCGAGCCACGCCCCGTCAGCGATCCGTCATCGGAAAGTCCTTCCGAAAAGGCCATGGAGATGCCCGCGCCAATCGAAGCCGCCAGTCCCACCAGGAACGCGTCCCAACTCTTGTGTGTTGCGAACGCCGCGGCAAAAATGGGCGCCAGCGTCGAAACCGAGCCATCCATCAGGCCAGCCAAACCCGGCTGCACGATTTGTAAAAGGAAGAGCTTGCGATGGGATTCGTCCTCCTGCGCTTTCGCGCTTGCCGTCAAATGCTTTTCTTCCAGCTCACCCGCGGTTCGCTCGTGTTTGCGTTCCTCATCCGCAAGTTTGTTCAACAATTCGCGGGTGGACACGTCCGTCGTCCTGCTCGCCGCCCGCGCATAAAATCGGCTGGCCTCCAACTCCATCAATTCCGCTTGTTTCCTCGCGACCTTCACGCCTAAAGGCCGGACCAGCCACACCGGTCTCCGCGTAAGGAAGCCCTTCACGTTTTCCCGCCGGATCAGCGGAATGTGATCTCCGAAGCGCTGCCGGAACATGGCGAACAACCGATCGCGGTGTCCTACCTCTTCTTCGCGCATCTCTTCAAACATCTCCGCGGTGGATGGGTACTCCTCCCGGAGTGCATCCGCGAACTCGCCGTAAATCCGCCCGTCTTCCTCTTCCGCGGCGATGGCGATCGCCAAAATCTCTTTTTCCGTTAAATCCTTGAATTTTTTCAGCATCACACCAGTCCCAGGACTCCGTTGAGGAAGCAGCATCGCATAAACCGCTCCGCTATGCCATTGGCGAGCCTGCACTCGCTCCTGTATGATCTTGCCCGCTAAGGAGAACGCTATTCTATGAGCTACCGGAATGTTTGTCTGTTGGGATTCGCCGTCCTTGCTTCGCTCGCCTTCGCTAATGCCGAAGAGCATTCCGACGCGCTGCCAGCCGCGGCTTCGGCGGCGCCGGTTTCCGAATCGTTGCTGGGCGGTATGCGGTGGCGCCAGGTTGGACCTTTCCGCGGCGGGCGCGTTCTCGCCGTCACCGGTGTTCCAGGCGAACCAAGCGTTTTCTATTTCGGCGCAGCCTCCGGCGGCGTGTGGCGCTCCTCCGATGCGGGCGCGAGTTGGGAGCCGATTTTCGACAAGGAAGACGCCGCCTCCATCGGCAGTATCGCCATCGCGCCCTCCGATCACAACATTCTTTATGTCGGCACGGGCGAAGCCTGCATTCGCGGCAACATCAGCTACGGCAATGGCGTGTACAAATCGATTGATCGGGGCAAGACCTGGAAAAACATCGGGCTGAAAGATACGCGTCACATCGGCGCGCTGATCGTCGATCCTAAAAATCCTAATACTGTTTTTGTGGCTGCGCTGGGCCACGCCTACGGCCCCAACGAAGAGCGCGGCGTCTTTCGAACCACCGATGGCGGCGCCACTTGGCAGAAAGTTCTCTACAAAAATGAAAAGACCGGGGCGATTGACATCGTTTTCGATCCCAACAATTCCAATACGCTCTTCGCCTCCTTGTGGGAGGTCTATCGCACACCCTGGAGCCTGAACAGCGGTGGTCCCGGAAGCGGTCTGTACAAATCGATCGATGGCGGCAGCACCTGGACGCGCATCGAGGGCCACGGCCTGCCTTCCGGAATCATGGGACGCATCGGCGTTTCGGTCTCCGGCGGAGATTCGAATCGCGTTTACGCCTTGGTGGAATCCAAGGAAGGCGGGCTCTACCGTTCGAACGATGGCGGCGACAACTGGGCCCGCATCAATGAAGAAGGCCGTTTTCGTCAGCGTGCCTGGTACTTCACGCATATCTTCGCCGATCCCAAGTCTGTGGACACGGTCTACGTGCTCAATACCGGAGCTTTCCGTTCCGTGGACGGCGGCAAAACCTTCGAACTGTTACCTGCGCCGCATGGTGATCATCACGGATTGTGGATTGATCCTGACAATCCGCAAAGACTCATCAACGGCAACGACGGCGGCGCCGATGTTTCCACGGATGGCGGGAAAACGTGGAGCACGCAATACAACCAGCCTACCGCGCAGTTCTACCACGTGATCACCGACGACCGCTGGCCCTATTACATGTATGGCGCGCAGCAGGACAACTCGACGATCGCTATCAAGAGCTACGACGACGACGGCGTCATCGGCCGGCAGGACTGGTACGAAGTTGGTGGCGGCGAAAGCGGCTACATCGCGCCGTATCCCCCCGATCCCAATATTGTCTACGCGGGCGCAGAAGGCTTGATCACCCGTTTCGATAAACGCAGCGAACAAGTCGTGGACATTTCCGTAACGCCGCTCGATGTTTCCGGCAATGGCGCGGAGAAGCTCTTGCATCGCTTCAACTGGACTTCACCGTTGCTCGTCTCCCCGCACGATCCGAACACCCTGTACTCCGCTGCGGAAATGCTTTTCAAGTCCACCAACGGCGGCCAAAGCTGGACGGCCATCAGCCCCGACCTGACGCGCAACGACAAATCCAAGCAGAAGCCCTCCGGCGGACCCATCACGCTGGATATCACCAGCGTCGAATATTACGACACCATTTTTGCCGTCGCCGAATCACCAGTGAAGAAAGACATGCTCTGGGTTGGGACTGACGACGGCCTGGTGCAGCTCTCCACCAACGGCGGCCAAACGTGGGCCAACGTCACGCCCAAGGAGCTCCCCGAATGGAGCATGATTAGCATCGTCGAAGCCTCACATCATGACGCCGGCACTGCCTACCTCGCCGTGGACCGTCACAAGTTCGACGACTTCCGCCCTTACATTTACCGCACGCACGATTCGGGCAAGAGTTGGACGATGATTGCCAGTGGCATTCCAACCGGCTCGTATGTGCGGTCCGTTCGCGAAGACCCCAAGCGCAAAGGCTTGCTCTTTGCCGGAACCGAAACCGGCGTTTATTTTTCTTTGGACGATGGAGCGAACTGGCAGCCGCTCAAACTGAATCTTCCCACCATTCCTGTTCACGATTTAAACATTCATGGCGACGATCTGATCGCCGCCACACACGGCCGCGCCTTCTGGGTCCTCGACGACATCACTCCTTTGCGACAGATGGATGCCACTTCGGCAAATGCAGATGTTTTCCTGTTCAAACCAGAGGTGGCTCTGCGCTTGCATTTGCCCGATGCGATCGAGCGCCGCGGCCCCCTCGGGGACGATCCTCCTTTGGGAGCGATTCTGGACTACTACTTGAAGGCTGCCCCAAAGGACGAAGTGAAATTGGAGATCCTTGATAGCGATGGCAAGGTCGTTCGAGCGCTTTCCAGCAGAGAATCCAAGGAAGAGCAGCAGCCTCAAGAGTGGCCGGACTGGACAAAGGAGGTCACCACGATTCCCGCCGCGGCCGGGCTGAACCGCTACGCCTGGAATCTGCGCTGGGATTCTCCCGTAAAAATTCCCGGAGCTTTCTATTCCGATCTCGGCCCCCGCGGCCCCATCGCCGTGCCCGGAAAGTACACCGTAAAGTTGACGGTCGGCGGCCACAGCCAGACGCAGCCGCTCGAAATCGTGATGGATCCGCGCGTGAAAAATGTTACGCAGGAGGATTTGCAGAAGCAGTTTGCTTTGGCCGTGCAGGTCCGCGACGCTAACGCGGAACTGCATCGCGCGGTAAATCAGATCCGTGAGTTGCGCGTTGGCATCAAGGTGCTTCGCCAGCGCCTCGATGGCGATGCTCACATGAAGCCGCTTCTCGACCAAGCTGACGCACTCGACAAAAAATTAGCTCCCGTGGAAGAAGAATTAATCCAGGTGAATATGAAGGGCTCCGAAGCCAATCTGGCCTTTCCCAACATGCTCAACGAACAGCTCGACAGCTTCAGCTCCAGCGTGCAAGCCGGCGACAGCGCGCCCACGCAGCAGCAATACGAAGTTTTCAAGATGCTGCGCGCGCGGCTCGATGCGCAGTTGGCTGCTTGGAAACAGATTGCTTCTTCGGACGTTCCGGCCTTGAATCAAGCCATTCGAAAGAGCGATTTGCCTCTTTTGTAGCTGTCCCAAGCCAGAAACTAAAAGTCTCGGCGAAATTCTGGAACCAAGAGCGCAATATTGCTATTCAGAACTAACAACTGAAGACCGGCCACTGAAAACCAGGTCACGGTTTTACTCTTCGTTAGCCGGACACAACACTTTAGGTATACGATGGTGCTCTCTCGCTGGAGGACAAAAATGGCCAAGAAAAACAGACTCACGCAAGTCGCGGTCGGAATCGGCTCCGCCATGGGCCGCGCCGATCGCAAAGCCCATCAAGTTGCCAAGGCCGGAGTGCTCGCCAAGAAAGAGCTACAAGATATTTCGAAGCAAGTTGACGCCCTCAAGCGCCAATTGCTGAAGACTACCCACCGCCTCAAGAAAGCCCTGAGCTAGTTGGCCGAGGCGGTTGGCGTTGCGCGAGCGAAAACAGTCTCGCTCTTCTGCTCATTGCCATGAAGACTTCAAGCTCCAGACGTCCAGCTTGACGATCCGCGCTTCTCCGTTCTTGGAGTAGGCCTCAAGTTCTTTGCTGTCGCGCGATGGGAAGATGGCGTCGGAAATCACTGTTGACCCGACATTTGCGAATACTTCCACGGAAGATCTGTCCACAAGAATACGCAACGTGACCTGCTTGCGGTTCTCCCCGCGAAGTGGTCCGGCATGACGGCCTGCGAAGCTTTCGTCAAACGCGGTATTTCCAGAACGAGTTCTGTCTACGAATACTTGCTGTAAGCCCCAATCCACTCCGATGGTTGTTTCTTCGTTGGCCCCTTTTCGCACTCGGAGCCCGGATTCTTCAGCAGTGCCGCGCTCCATTTCGACCAGGACTTCAAGCGTGTCCCCGCGGACCTTCTTGGAATTCAGAATGCGGTTCGCTGCGGCGATGCTCTGCGATTCCAGGCTTGTGTGATTTTCGCGTAAAGCCTCCAACTCTTTGACAGGACTCTGAACCACGCGGATTCCGTCCGGAAATCGTCGCAGGCCCAGTGTGCGAGGGATGCTTTGCACGCCGCGCCAGGGATGCGTCGGAACCTTCGCGGCGTAATCCCAGTTCACAAGCCAGCCCATCCAGATGCGCCTGCCATCCGATGCAGGAATGTCCGCGAATGACGTGGACGCATAGAAATCTTTTCCATAGTCGGCCCAGAGAATCTCGTTCCCTGGTTTCTCTTCGATGAACGTCGAACCATCGAACGCGCCCACAAAATACTGGTCGCCTGAACCACCGGCCGGTCCTCCAGGATTCAAATTTACGCTGAGCACCCAGCGCGTCTGGCCCGCTTCCCCTTCGATGGGCAGCCGGAACAAATCCGGGCACTCCCAAACGCCGCCCGTTCCGCCCGCGGGACCAAAGTCGCTCATGGCGGTCCAGTGTTTGAGATCAGCAGATCCGAAAAAGCGAATTTTGTGCTGCGCCGAGAGCGCCGTGGCCATCACCCACTTGTGACTCTCATCGTGCCAGAACACTTTGGGATCACGGAAATTCTCCATCTGTAGGTCGATGACAGGATTTCCGGAATATTTCGTCCACGTTCGTCCCTGGTCGTTGCTATAGGCCAGATTTTGAAATTGCAGCTTCCCGTCGTATCCCGTGTAGATGGCCACCAGGCACGACGCCTCGCGCGCATTCGCGGCGCGGCAAAAGCCACTGGAATTGTGCCAGTCCACTACGACGCTTCCGGAAAAAATCATCACCCCGTTTTCTTCCGGAAGAGCTACAGGAAGGTTTTGCCAATGAACCAAATCCCGGCTGACCGCGTGACCCCAGCTCATGTGCCCCCACACGTCGCCGAAGGGATTGTACTGGTAGAACAGATGGTATTCGCCCTTGTAGTAGACCGGCCCGTTGGGATCGTTCATCCAGTTCTTGGCTGGGGTGAAATGGTATTGGGGACGAAAGGATTCGTCGTAAAGTACGTTGGAATTTGTTGTCTGTGGGATGTCCGAGCTAAAGAGCAGCCAACAGATAGCAGAGAGAAGCACCAGCCGGCTGAAGGACGATTCCATGCGTGACTCCTCTCGGAGTTACATCAAGACTGACGAGTCGCAACGATCTCCACGCAAAATTGAGCGCAGCGGCTCTCGCTGGCCGACACTGTAAGCCACACCTTTACCGCAATCAAGCTGGCGCGTCAGATTGTCGTACGATTTCTTTTCGTGTCCTGGGGCAAATCCGCCAGCAGACTCCGGCGAGAGCCTTAGACCATAAATCCCTGGATGCGGCAGACCTGCACGATGTCCAGGCGGTCTTCCGCGCCCACTTTGTGCTTCATGCGATAGAGGTGATTCTTCACAGTTTGCTCGGAGAGGCAGAAGCGATTCGCAATCTCTTTGTTGGTTAGCCCTTCGGCGATTAACGGAATGAGCTGTTGCTCGCGCCGCGTCAAGCCGAGCCGCTGGCGCACGCCCGCGGAAGGGAAGGAAGTCGCTTCTCGTTCGAAATGTTGAAACAGCGCCGCGCAAAGCGTGCCAGGGCAAACAGCCTTTCCCGCTTGCACTGCTCGCACACCTTCCACGACATCCTCCGCCGAGGCATCCCTTGGAAGGTAGCCGCGGACCCCGGCCCGTACGCACTGCAAAAATTCCGCTTCCGTTCCCGTAACGCCAATCAGGATTACTTGCACCCGCGGAACGGTCGCACGCACCTTTCGAATCGCCAGCACATCCTCGATCATGTTGCCCCGCGAGGTCAGCAGCAGAATGTCTGCTTCTTCCTTCAGCAGCCCGGCTGTAAGCGAGGGTTCGACGGTTTCCATCCCGACTACTTCCATGTCTCCTCGTTTTGCCAGCATCCGCGATAACGCCTCTCGCAATAGCCGATTTTCTGCCGCCAGGTAAACGCGCGGCTTTTTCGCGGAGCGATTTTCTCCCTTCGCTCGTTCCGCGTTTTCATCCAGCAACATGCTCGTCCGGAGATCGCCATTCGAACGTAGCTTCCGGAGGCTTTGCTCACTCGTCTGAAAACTTTGCCGCGCACCTGTGCTCATGGGGGACACCCTCATTCAAGAGCTTCTCTACTGCGAGCGCGACGCGCCAATCTCGGTGGCTCGCCACGTTTCGAACACTGCCTTTCACTGCTGCAATTCCGCAGCCGCGCCAGCATTCGAATCCGTCCCTCTTAGCCCTCTAATGTGCCGCAAACGAAGGCTTTAGCATTTCCCCCGCGCGCTTTCCCGCCGCCGAAAATCCCGGATTGGTACTACGCCCCGAGTTCCACTTCACTTTGGGACTTTTTCCTCCCGTCTTTAGGCTCCTTTTTCCACACCCGCTCCCTTCCCTTTCTAGTACTTCCGTACTACTATTTTTGCGGAACGTCCTACTTCCTTCCGGGTACGTCTCCGCTATAGGTTTAGGTGTCAGCCACGGCCCATACTGTCTCTAGCTCAGGAACTGTGCCCTGCGGAGAGACCTTCAAGCCATGGCGACCCAGCAAGATCCGATCATGAAGAACACTACAACCGGAGGCTCACCCCGATTGCCCGTCTCACGCACGGAGCGCCGCGGCACCCGCCGCTGCAAAATTACGCAGCTCATGCGCATCCGTCCCTCGGACCCCAACGTCGTTCACTTTGAGGACATGCGCGGCTCCGCCAGCGTGTCACGCTCGGGCGTGTACTTTCAATCCAGCGAACCCAACTATGAAGTCGGCATGCGGCTTTTCGTGACCATGCCGTATTCGAAAGATCCGGCCTCCATGTGCCGCGAATATCTCGCGGAAGTTGTCCGCCGCGACGTTCTGCCGACGGGCATGTTCGGCGTCGGCATCAAGATCCTGATGGAAATGGGGATTCAGCACACCTACAACTTCGGAGCCGCGGGCCCGCGCTAGCCGGCAAAGCCGCTAATTCGAATTCATCACGAATAAAAACAAGAGCGGGCGTCCCGTGAACTGGGGCGCCCGCTCCTGCGTTTGGGGGTGGAGAGAACTCGTTAGGCCGTCTGCGTGAATACCTTCATGGCGCGATGCCTCAAAATTCCAAGCTGGCGATTCAGAGGATGCCTGCGGCCGAGAAAGGAAAGCACCGGGGGCCGGCGCTCGGTCAGTTTGTTCATGGCAATCGTCAGCCGCACGTCGCGGCGCGCAAATTTCAACCCGGACTGCAGCGCTTCCACAGCTTCATCGCGCCGCCCGGCAGTGGCATACACCTCAGCAAGATTTAAATAGAGTTGCGCCTGATTCCGCTTCATGCGAACAGCGGAGTCGCACAAGCGCTCGGCTTCGCCCCACTTCTTTTCGGATCGCGCGAGCACGACACCGAGGTAGGACATGTAATACGGATTGTTCTTGTCGAGGTCTACCGCGCGTCGCATGTGCGGCAGAGCTTTGGTCGCGTAATTATCGCGGAGGAGCGTCAGTCCCGTCTTAAATTCTCGGAAAGCTTCCGTATCCATCATCGGTTCACCTCGCCCAGTGCGCCGCGTGCGGATGGGAATTCGACCGCGGCGGCTGCGGAAGAATAGGATTTCCGGGAAGTGGGGAAACACTCGCGAGGCGCGAAGGAGACGCGCGCCAACCGTAGCTGTGATGCCCTAATAAAGATTGTCCAGCTCATCGTAGCGATGAACGGAACAGCGAGCAGCGAGGTCGCGAGCAAGGTTCCCATCCCAGTCCTTCTTGACCGTACACGCGGGTTTGCAAAGAATCTACTGACCGGGAGGACAGTCTTGGTTCAGCGGCACTGACGTAGCAGAGAGAAGAATGAGGACAGGTGCTGCGCTGGCCCTTACCGAGGCGCGGATTGCTTCCAATCGCGGCGCCACTTATCCCAATCTTTCTTGGTGGCCGCAAGCATGGCCTTGGCGGCTTTGTGGAGCCAGCGGCCGCGGCGTGTGGCAACGTCCTGCTTGATTTTGCCGATGGCCTGCGGGGTGCTGAAATGCATGTTCGCGGTTTCCCAGCCCATGGAGTACAGCAAGCGTGCCTCGTCGCGGTCCTTGGCGAGGGAAGCAAGCTCAATTCGCGAGCAGTCCGGCGCCAAACGGCGCACCACCCAACGCCCGTGAAAATGCACGCAGGGATCGGGCACGCGAATGGAGCGCTGAACAAGCTTTTCACAATAAATCTCGTTGGAAGACGCCTTCTTGGCCCAAACCCATGCCGAGGGCCGAATGGCCTTGGCTTCCCGAGCGATGAAAGCGCCGCGCCAGCGGGACAAGGCGAGAATCCGCGGGTGTCCGAGGCTTCCCATGCCCGCGATGCGTCGTTTCAACAGATACCCCTGCTTTGGGGAAGGAAGCCACTGCTCCAAGAGCTTGCGCGCTTCTTCGGGTGGCTTGGCGGTGAATGGTTGCAAGTGCTCCAGCTTGTTCCAGAACTGGACGGGGTCGCGAAGTTTGCCAAGGGCGAGAAGGCGCAGCCAGCGGTGGTCTTCCGCCAGGATGAAGGCTTTGCCACCGGCGGCCAGCGCGTCTCGATAGCCCTCCTCGATGGCTTCGCAAGCTGCGCGCCTTGAAATGCAAAGATGCTCTTCCTCGATGGCGACGTAGACGCTCGTGACCAAGCGTACCAGATCGAGCGTATAGGCCGTGGGCCAGGCTTCGTCCAGATCGTTAACACCCCAGATGAGGCGACCTTCTTCGTCGCGCCAGGTGCCGAAGTTTTCGATGTGTAGATCGCCTACACCCAGAACGGCCGGGGCCTTCGTTAGATCGGCGCAGTGCTCGGGCCAGAGTTGGAGCCAGCGGTAGAAGGTGGCGCGGAAAAAAGGGAAGGCAGCTTCGGCCATGTGCTCGTGCTTGAGGGCGAGATCCTGGCGGATGATTGGCAGTTGTCCTGCCAGCCAGTGCTCGAAATCGGCGGTCGCTTTGAAGATATTCATTCGTCAGCGCTGTATTCCGAGCGGCTAAACGCGCGCATGTTCCGCGTGCACGCTGCCGCCCTTCAGGCGGACTTCATAGATGGGGAACCGGCTGGCGAGTTCGGCGACTTGTTTGCGCACGCGTTGTTCGACTTCCGCGTTGCCGATGCTGGAAAGGACTTCAGTGATCCAGGAGCCGATCAGTTCCATCTCCGGTTCGCGCATGCCGCGCGTGGTCACGGAAGGGCTTCCCAAACGGATGCCGCCGCCCTTCATGGGCGGCAGAGGATCGAAGGGGATGGAATTCTTGTTGACGGTGATGCCGGCGCGATCGAGGGCTTTTTCGGCATCCGTTCCGGTGATGCCGCGCGGGTGAACTTCGATGAGGAAGAGGTGGTTGTCCGTGCCGCCGGTGACGATACGGAAGCCGCGTTTGGCCACTGCGGCGGCCATGGCCTTGGTATTGGCCACTACCTGCCTCTGATAGTCCTTGAAAGAGGGCTCCATGGCTTCCTTGAGGCACACGGCTTTGGCGGCGATGGTATTCACCAGTGGCCCGCCCTGGATGCCGGGGAACGTCAACTTGTCCAATTCCTTGGCAAAGGCGGCTTTGCAGAGTACCAATCCGCCACGGGGGCCGCGGAGTGTTTTGTGCGTGGTCGTGGAAACGATGTCGGCGTGCGGGATGGGGCTCGGGTGGACCCCGGCGGCAACCAGACCGGCGATGTGGGCCATGTCTACGAAGAAGAGCGCGCCAACAGATTTCGTTGCTTTGGAGATGCGCTCGAAATCAATGATCCGCGAGTAGGCGCTTGCCCCGGCCACGATCATCTTCGGCTTATGCTCGAGGGCCAGCTTTTCGATTTCGTCGTAATCAATGCGCTCGTCTTCTTTTCGGACTCCGTAGGCTATGAATTTGTACATGCGGCCGGAGAAATTGAGCGGATGGCCGTGGGTCAGGTGGCCGCCATGGGAAAGATTCATGCCGAGCACGGTGTCTCCCGGCTGGAGCGTAGACATGTAGACAGCCACGTTCGCGGAAGTCCCGGAATGCGCCTGGACGTTGGCATGTTCGGCGCCGAAAAGCTCCTTGGCGCGATCAATGGCGAGCTGCTCGACCTTGTCGGCATACTCGCAGCCGCCATAGTAGCGCTTGCCGGGATAGCCTTCGGCGTACTTGTTGGTGAAGATGGATCCCATGGCTTCGAGGACGGCTTCAGAGACGAGGTTTTCCGAGGGAATAAGCTCGAGGCCGGTGGCTTGGCGCTTGGCTTCGTCGCGGAGCAGGTCGGCGATTTGCGGATCAACGGCATCCAGCGGGCGATTCATGCGGTCGTTAGCGTCGGTGGTCTTACTCATGGAGTGGCCTCGCTTCGTTCGCGTCAG
Organism: uncultured Acidobacteriota bacterium; assembly: GCA_963729455.1. Lineage (GTDB taxonomy): Bacteria > Acidobacteriota > Terriglobia > Acidiferrales > UBA7541 > Acidiferrum. The sequence goes on along the minus strand of CAVSNX010000007.1, from coordinate 278,301 downwards.
AGTCCATTGATTGGCTGTGAAGCGATTCTATCGAATGGGCTGGGCGAAAGCCAATTGAGAGGAGGTGGAAGGTTGAAGATTGTGAGTCGCCAGAATAAGGAGGATTTCATTCCTCATCCCCGGGAAATCAATCGCAGGTTTAGATTTCACCGAGCAAGATTCTGAGCGCCCGCGCTTAGTGCAGGGTGGTATAGTTGGCGCAATTTTGCCAGAAGCCCCAAAGGAGCTGGTGATTATGCCTTCCTCGAACAGCCTCGGACAAATTTTCAGAATAGAGGGCCGATTCACTCGATGGTGTTGCGCTATGGCGGGTGTTGCGGTTTTTGTGAGCTGCCTGAGCGCCAGTTGGCTTTTGGCGCAAGACAAGAATCCGTTCGCGGGAGATGCCAAGGCGGCGAAGCTGGGTGAGTTTCAATTTCGGGCGAATTGCGCGTTTTGCCACGGGCTTGGAGCGCGTGGCGGGGGCCGCGGGCCGGATCTGACGCGGGCGCAGAAGCGGCACGGGAGTTCGGATGCGGACCTATTTCGAACGATTAATGATGGAGTGCCGGGGACGGCGATGCCGCCGAACGGCGCAACGCAGCAGGGCGTGGGGATGACGGACGAAGAGATCTGGCAGGTGATCAGTTATATCCGCAGCGTGGAGAAAAAGGCCGATGCGACTTCGATTGGGAATGCGGCGCATGGCAAGGAACTTTTCCAGGGCACGGCGGGCTGCTCGACGTGCCACATGATTCTGGGCAAGGGCGGGCGGGTTGGGCCGGACCTCAGCACGGCTGGATCGGCGCGCTCGACGGAATACCTTGTCGAGTCGGTGCGCTATCCGAGCAAGCGGCTTGCGCAGGGAGTTTCCGAGGCGATGAAAGAATTTTCGCAGGAGTATGAGACGGTGACGGTGGTTACGGCGGATGGGACGAAGTACATGGGCGTGGTGCTGAATGAGGATCACTTCACGCTGCAGATGATGGATACGCGGGAGAATTTGCATCTTTTTGAAAAGGACAAGCTGAGATCGTTTGAGAAGAGAAGGGAATCGTTGATGCCGGCGTACGATCAGAAAATGTTGAGTGATAAGGATCTGCAGGACGTGGTGGCGTATTTGCTGATGGTAGGTGCGCAATGAAGAGCGGCTCGATGGCTCGTAGAGATAAAAGCAGATTCCTCGCTGCGCTCGGAATGACAAGAGTCCTCAGCGTGATGATGGTGCTATCCGCTATCGCTGCTTACTTTGTGCCGTCGGCGACTGCGCAGGTGACGGCGCAGCGGCTGCTGGATTCGGCGAAGGAGCCGCAGAATTGGCTGATGTATTCGGGTGACTATGCGGGGCGGCGGTTCAGCGCGCTGGGTCAGATCAACACGTCGAATGCGGCGTCGCTGGTTCCCAAGTGGGCTTATCAGACGATGGCGGGCGGAAAATTTGAGACGACGCCCCTGGTGGTGGACGGAATTCTTTACGGCACGGGACAGGACAATCGCGCCTTTGCGCTCGACGCGAAGTCGGGTCGGCCGATCTGGCAATATCAGCGGGCGCTGCCGGCGGATATTCGGCCGTGCTGCGGGCGCGTGAACCGCGGGCTGGCGATTCTTGGCGACAAAGTTTTTCTGGGAACTTTGGATTCGCACGTGATTGCGCTGGATGCGAAGACGGGGAACGTGGTGTGGGACGTGACAGCCGTCGATTATCGCGGCGGCTACAGCATCACGCTGGCGCCATTGGTGATCAAAAATCTTGTGATCATCGGAGTTTCCGGCGGGGAATACGGCATTCGCGGATTCATTGACGCGTATGACGCCGCGACCGGTGAGCGCAAGTGGAGATTCTATACGGTGCCGGGGCCGGGAGAGCCGGGACATGAGACCTGGGAAGGCGACTCGTGGAAAATCGGCGGCGCGCCGGCGTGGATTACGGGGACGTACGATCCCGCGACCAATACTACATTTTGGACCACGGGGAATCCTTCGCCTTCGAACCGCGGCGAAGGGCGCGCGGGGGACAATCTTTACAGCAATTCGTTGCTGGCGCTGGAGCCGGAGACTGGAAAGCTGAAATGGTATTTTCAGTTTTCGAAACACGATGAGCATGATTATGACGCCACGCAGGTGCCGGTCATGGTGGACCAGGGCGAGAAGCATTTGATCCTGCAAGCGAATCGCAACGGATTTTTTTACGTGATCGATCGCGCGAGCGGAAAACTGATTTACGCGAAGCCTTACGCCAAAGTGACGTGGAGCGATTTGAAAGATGCGAGCGGGGCGCCGATTGCGCGGAAGGATGCCTCGCCGACGCCGGATGGGACGCGCGTATGTCCGGGTGCGGCGGGGGCGACGAATTGGATGTCGCCGACGTACGATCCGCAGACGCAACTTTTCTACGTGACCGCGCGCGAGCAGTGCGACATTTTCAGCACGGCGCCGCAGCCGTATGAACGAGGGCACGCGTATTACGGCAGCGCGTATTTTCCGAACGATGATGCCGCACCGTTCACGGGGGCGCTGCGGGCGATTGAACCGGGAACGGGAAACATCAAGTGGGAGTGGAAGCATCCATCACCGACGTGGTCCGGCGTGCTGTCCACGGCGGGCGGGTTGGTGTTCACGGGAGATGCGGAAGGGAATTTCATCGCGCTGGAGGCCGCGTCCGGGAAAGCGCTGTGGCATTTTCAGTGCGGAGCGTCGGTGTATTCGTCGCCGATGTCATTTGCCATTGACGGGAAACAGTATGTCGCGGTGGCGGCGGGGTCGTCGCTGTTCACGTTTGCGCTCCCGTGAATTTTTTGCAGGATGCTTGCTCAGTGCGTCCTGGAAAAAAGGGGATTCTAACGGCCGCGAGCACGATCTTCAAATTCACGCTATACTTGGAAGGTTATGCTCGCGGTCAACAACGTCACTATGCGATTCGGTCCGCGCGTTCTCTTTGAGAACGTGACGTGCACCTTCATGGCCGGCCGGCGCTACGCCATCACCGGGCCCAACGGCGCGGGTAAATCCACATTTATGAAGATTTTGACGGGCGAGATTGACTCGACCAGCGGGTCGGTCACGCGTCCGAAGAAAATGGGCGTGTTGCGCCAGGACCAGTTTGCGTTTGACGACTACCGCGTGATTGACACGGTGATCATGGGGAATGCGTCATTGTGGAAGGCGCTGGAGGAACGCGATGCGCTGTACGCCAAGCCGCACGAGTCGCTGACGGATGCGGACGGGATGCGGCTGGGCGAGTTGGAAGGGATTGTAGGCGAAGAGGGCGGGTACACAGCGGAAGCAGATGCAGCCGTATTGCTTGACGGGCTGGGCGTGGAGGTGGGGCTGCACGAACGAAAGATGGGCGAGCTGCAGGGCGGACAAAAAGTTCGCGTGCTGCTGGCGCAAGCGCTCTTCGGCAACCCCACGGCGCTGCTGCTGGACGAGCCGACGAACAACCTGGACTTGGATTCGGTGCACTGGCTGCAGCGATATCTTTGCGATTATGAGGGCGTGCTGATCGTGATTTCACACGACCGGCACTTTTTGAACAGTGTTTGCACGCACACCGCGGACATCGACTACGAAACGATCATCATGTACATCGGCGGTTACGATGACATGGTGGTGGCCAAGACGCAGATTCGCGGGCGGATTGAGGCGGACAACGCGAATCGCGAGAAGAAAATTGCGCAGTTGCAGGATTTCATCGCGCGGTTTTCGGCGGGCACACGTTCCGCGCAGGCGACTTCGCGCAAGAAGGAAGTCGAGCGTTTGCAAACCACCGAACTGGCGAGGAGCAACATCCAGCGGCCGTACATTAAATTTGATATGAAGCGGAATTCGGGGAAGCACCCGCTGGAAATTCGCAGCGTCGAAAAATCGTACGACGATTTGAAGGTGATTCCGAAATTTTCGGCGAGCGTGGTGCGCGGAGAGAAAATTGCGCTGATGGGGCGCAACGGCGCGGGCAAGACCACGCTGCTGAAATCTTTGGTCCGCAATGCGCCGGGATTCATTGAGGACAAAGACCTGCAGTTTCCGATTGATGGCGGCGAGGCGCGGTGGGGGCACGAAGTGGCGGTGGGCTACTTCGCGCAGGATCACGGCGAGTCGATCACCAAGGGCATGACGGCGATCGAGTGGCTGTGGCAATACGATGCGAGCGCCTCGCAGCAGGAATTGCGCGGATTGATGGGGCAGATGCTTTTCAGCGGCGAAGATGCGTTGAAGCCGACGCGGGCGCTTTCCGGAGGCGAATCTGCGCGGCTGATTTTTTGCCGGCTGATGCTGCAGAAGCCGAATTTTCTGGTGCTGGACGAGCCGACGAATCACCTTGACCTGGAATCCATCAATGCGCTGAATATTGCGCTGCAGCGATACGACGGCACGGTGCTGTTGGTCACGCACGACCACGATGTGATCGACGAAGTGGCCACGCGCATCTGGCATTTCCAAGATGGAAAGATCGAAGACTTCAAGGGGCCGTACGAAGAATACGTGGCGTACGAAGAGGCGAAGGCCGCGCAGAATCCGGCGGCTACGCCCCGCACGGTTGTGCGTCGCGCTTCCGTTCCCTCATAGAGCGCGTCCCGCCGCCGCGCCAGAAGCCCAGGCCCATTGAAAATTGAATCCGCCGAGATGGCCGGTCACGTCCACAACCTCGCCGATAAAGAATAATCCGCGCACCTTTTTGCTCTCCATGGTTTTGCTGGATAGCTCGTTGGTGTCCACGCCGCCGGCGGTGACTTCTGCCTTTTCGTAGCCTTCCGTGCCTGCGGGGGTGAGGCGCCAGTCGTGGACACGCTTTTCGAATTCCGCGAGGGCTTCGTTGGTCCATGCGGCGGGTTTGTTGGCTTCCAGCCAGCGATCGGCGAAACGTTTCGGCAGGATTCCAAGAAACGCGGACCGGGCCGCGGTGAGGTTTCGAACTTTCGCGGCGCGAATCGCGGGCGCGATTCCGCGGTCTGGTGCGAGATCGATTTGGATGGGCTGGCCTTTCTCCCAATAGGAAGAGATCTGCAGGATCGCTGGTCCACTCAAGCCGCGATGGGTGATGAGCATTTTTTCGCGGAAGGCGTGATGGTTCGCGGAGGCAATAACTTCGGCCGATACGCCGGCCAAGTCGCTGTACATCTTGAAATCTTTTCCGCCGAGGAGAAATGGTACAAGACCCGGCTTGGTTGCGACGATGTTCAAGCCGAATTGACGCGCGAGGTCGTAACCGAAAGCGGTGGCTCCCATTTTTGGGATGGAAAGCCCGCCGGTGGCAACGACGACTGCCGGGGCTTGGAATTCGGCCGCTTCGGTTCGAATGATGAACTCGGTTGTTCGCTGGACCTCGTGAATCCTGCAGTTGAGAAAAATCTGCACTCCGGCGGCCCGGCATTCCGCTTCGAGCATATCCGTGATGAGCTGCGCGGAGCGGTCGCAGAAAAGTTGGCCGAGCGTTTTCTCATGGTAGGCGATGTGATGTTTTTCAACCAGTGCGATGAAATCCGCAGGCGTGTAACGGGAGAGAGCGGATTTCGCGAAATGTTCGTTCGCGGAGATAAAATTTTCCGGCCGGCAATGAAGGTTGGTGAAATTGCAGCGGCCCCCGCCGGAGATCAAAATTTTCTTGCCGACGCGTTCGGCGTGCTCCAGGACGGCGACACGCCGGCCGCGTCTGCCGGCCTCGATGGCGCAGAGCAGTCCGGCGGCACCGGCGCCAAGAATCAAAGCGTCAAATTTGTGAATCAAGAGGGAAACTCATTCAAGCCGCGGAATACTCACCGTCAAGTTTCCGCCGCGGTTCCTCCCAAGGTTAAACTAAGAACGGGAGAAGACCGAGAAATTTGCCTCCGATCATCAGCGCACAAGGACTTTCGAAGAGATACGGCGTCGCGCCGCTGTTCCAGGATATTTCGTTCACCGTTTCCGAAGGCGATCGCATCGGTGTGATCGGGCCGAATGGCTCCGGCAAATCCACGCTGCTGGAGATGATCATTGGGCGCGTGAAACCGGATAGCGGGGACGTGGCGATCCGCAAAGGGACGCGGCTGAGTTATGTCGCGCAGATTTCGGAGTACGCCGCGGGCGTCAGCGTTCGCTCCGTCATCATGAGTGCTTTGGAGCGCTCGGCGGTGCCCGAATCGGAAGGTGCCGCGCGCTTCGCGCAGACGCTGGGCAGAGCTGGTTTCGCCGACCTTGATGTGGAGGCCGCGACGCTCTCGGGTGGCTGGCGCAAGCGGCTGGCCATCGCCGAAGCACTGGTTCAGGCGCCAGACATTCTGCTGCTGGATGAGCCCACCAATCATCTGGACCTTGCTGGGATTCAGTGGCTCGAAGCCCTCCTGCAAAATGCGGCGTTTGCGTGCGTGGTGGTCAGCCACGATCGCTATTTTCTGGAAAACACCGTGAACGAAATGGTGGAACTGAATCGCGCGTACGAAAGCGGTGCGCTGCGCGTGAGCGGGAACTACAGCAGTTTTCTGGAGGCCAAGGAAGAGTACCTCCACGCGCAGAAAAAAAGGCAAGAGTCGCTCGAGAATCGTGTTCACACGGAACTGGAATGGCTCCGGCGCGGACCAAAGGCCCGGGCGACGAAGGCCAAAGCGCGCATTGATAAAGCGCACGAGATGATCGGCGAGCTTGCGGAGATGAATGCGCGGAGCCGCACCGCCAGCGCCGAAATCGATTTCTCCGCCACCAATCGAAAAACCAAGCAGCTCATCACGCTTGATGGAGTGTCGTACGGAATCGGCAGCCGCACGCTTTTTAAAGATATTCATTTCAGCGTTACGTCCGGGATGCGCGTCGGACTCGTCGGTCCAAACGGCAGCGGCAAAACGACTTTGCTGCGCTTGCTGCGCGGCGACCTAAAGCCGGAATCCGGGAAGATCCGGCGCGCCGACGGATTGCGCGTCGTCTATTTCGATCAAAATCGCGAGCTCGATCCGGACATCACTTTGCGCCGTGCGCTAGCGCCGGACAGTGACGCCGTGATTTATCAGGAGCGCGTGATTCATGTCGCGTCCTGGGCGGAACGATTCCTCTTTTCGAGCGAAAACCTGAACCAGCGCGTCGGACGCCTTTCGGGCGGAGAACGCGCGCGCGTGCTGATCGCTCAACTGATGCTGCAACCAGCGGATGTGCTGCTGCTCGACGAACCGACCAATGATCTGGATATTCCTACGTTGGAAATCTTGGAAGAGAGTTTGCTCGAATATAGCGGGGCGCTGGTGCTGGTTACGCACGACCGATTCATGCTGGATCGCGTTTCAACCGTGGTGCTGGGGCTCGATGGACTGGGCAAAGCGGAGCGCTTCGCGGACTACTCACAATGGGACGTTTGGCAGCGGCTGCAACTGGCTCAGGCCAAGTCCGTGGCGGCAACCACGAGTTCGCGTCCAAGTGCTGCAGGCGACGCGGGCAACGCTGGTTCTCCCAAAAAGAAACTGTCGTTCAAGGAAGTCCGCGAGTTTGCCAGCATCGAGGAGCGCATCGCTGAAGCCGAAGAGCAATTGCGCGTCAAACAGGCTGCTCTCGAGGATCCGCAGGTGATGGCAGATCGAATTCGACTTCAAGACGCTCTCTCCGAGATGCAAGAAGCACAGAAATTCGTAGACCATCTTTACGAGCGCTGGGCTGAGCTCGAGCAAAAACAGAAATAACCTTTCATGGAGTCTTAGCAACAGCAGACGCTGTCCGTCCCGCCGCTAGCGCCGCAAGAATTCAATCAAGATGGGATTGACGATTTCGGGACGCTCGTAGAACGGAAGGTGAGCTGCGTCATCAATCACGTGAAATTCGGCCTGCGGGGTGGCTTTGCGCACATCGTTGCTCACGGAGAAAGGGACAGTCTGGTCCGCGCGTCCCCAAATCAGCAGCACGGGCGTCCCGTTTTTGCCGAGTTGTGCAAACGCTCCTGTGTTGTCCACGCTGAGAAAATTAAGGATGGTGGAAAGGATGGCGCGGCGAAAACCCATGTAGTGCATCTGAGCGGTGTACTTTGGAAAATAATCCGGATAGCGCTCCGGGTGCACGAAATCGTCGCGTTGCGAAGCGGGCATCGTCGGCGCCCGCAGCACGGCCATGACGAAATCGCCCACGACCGGCGCGCGAAGATGCCACGGCGGCGTGAATCCTTTCCCGTAGGCCGGATCGTACAGCACCACTTTTCGCACGCTTGCCGGATGACGCGTAGCGAAATTCACTGTAATCGGCCCGCCCATGGAGAGGCCCACGATGTCAACCGGTTCGGCGATGTTAAGCGCGCCGAGCAACTGTACAAGCTGCTGGTCAAATAAGTCCGGGTTATAAGTTACGTCTGGCCGGTCCGACAGACCTCGACCGTATAGATCGTAACGGAGCACGCGGAATCCCGCGGCAGTCAGCGCGTCAAACGTTGGGTCCCAGATGAAATATGGAACGGAGAAGCCATGCACCAGGACGACCGTGCGCGCGTCCTTCGGCCCGGCCAGTTCGTAGTGAGTTACGCCAGCGCTGAGCCGCACGTAGCTTCCACCGAACGAGCGCGCTTCAACGCTCTGCCGCTCGAGATCATCCAGCGCCCGCTTTTCCTGGTCGTAGTAGCGATAGACGCCAAACAAGACCGCAGCAACGGCCACCACCAGTACAAACAGAATCGTACTCAAGATTTTTAGTAGCCGCATTCTGTGCCGCCGAATTTCCTTCTAGCGCTATTTACTGAGCAGGTTCTTCCAGCGGACCCAAGCGTCGGCGCGCGCTTTTTTATCGGCGTCCTTGGCATCGGGAGCTTCACCTGCGCGCATAAAGCCGTGGCCGGCACCGTCATACGTCACGATGTCAAACGTTTTGCCCGCAGCCTTCATCTGCACAATGGCATCGGGAATCATGGCGCCGATGCGCGCGTCGTTCCCCGCAAAAAAACCGTACACGGGGGCCTTGATGCGAACCATAGCGTCTTTCTCCGGCGGCCCGCCGTAGAAAACAAATGCAGCCGCCAAGTCTCCGCGGTTAGTAGCAAACCGGAACGTCTGACTGCCGCCCCAGCAAAATCCGCCAACGAACAGCTTGCCATTCGAAGCGGGAATTTTCAGCGCATAGTCCGCCGCGGCATTCAAATCCGCCGTGACCTGGTCCGGATTGAGATGGCTCACCGCTTCCATGGTTTTTCCTTCCGCAAAATCGCTGCTGCGTCCGCCGTTCGGCCCCATTCCGGAAAGCAAATCGGGAGCGACCGCGATGTAACCTGCCGCGGCCACTTGATCCGCAAGGTCTTCCACCCAATCCGACATCCCAAAAATCTCGTGAATGATGAGGACCACCGGCGTCTTGCCCTTCGATTCCGGATAAACAACGAACGTCTCCACCGAGCGGCCATCGTGCTTGATGGTGACCCACTCGCGGTGCCGCGGAGACTTTTCCAACGTGGCGCGCGCCCAATCCTGCGCCGAAGCAAACGGCGCGGCACAAAGTACCAGAAGGGTGAGCAAAGTGATGCGTTTCATGGTGTGAATTCTCCCTCAGAAACTGTCGCGGGCCGGCATGCGGCTGGAATGCTGCCTCTCAGACGGTTGCGATAGTAATGCGTTACAAGAACCACTGCAAGACCTGGGAGACACCGACCGTGCGTGTTAAGTGCGTGTGCAAGCACAGTGCGTTGACACCCTCCCGTGCGTCCGCTACGCTTTTGGGTTTACACAGCTCGACGAATTGCAACTGAGAGGGACGGACAAACCGCCGCATGGCCGAAGAAAAGCTACCTACCCGCCAACAAGATTTTTCCGAATGGTACAACCAGTTGGTCCTCAAAGCGCAGCTGGCCGACTACGCGCCGGTGCGCGGCTGCATGATCGTGCGCCCGTACGGCTGGGCACTCTGGGAAAATATCCAGCAAGCGCTGGACCGGCGTTTCAAGGCCACCGGTCATCAGAACGTCGCGTTCCCCATGCTCATTCCGCGAAGCTTCATTGACAAGGAAAAGCATCACGTCGAAGGATTTTCACCGGAACTGGCGGTGGTGACGATTGGCGGCGGGGAAGTGCTCGCCGAGCCGCTCGTAATTCGTCCGACCTCGGAAACCATCATTGGCCACATGTGGTCAAAATGGATTCAGTCCTACCGCGATTTGCCCGTGCTGATGAACCAGTGGAACAGCGTGGTGCGTTGGGAGCTGCGCACCAAGCTGTTCCTTCGCACGCTGGAGTTTTATTGGCAGGAAGGCCACACCGCGCACGCCACGCGCGAAGAAGCCGAAGCCGAAACGCGCCAAATGTTGGACATTTACACGGACTTTGCTGTGAACGACGCCGCGATTCCCGTGATCCCCGGGAAAAAATCTGACGCCGAAAAATTTGCCGGCGCCGATACCACCTTTTCGATCGAAGCCATGATGGGCGACGGCAAAGCGTTGCAAGCCGGCACGTCGCACTTCCTGGGCCAGAATTTCGCCCAAGCGTTCGAAGTGAAATACCTCGACCAGAACGGCCAGCTGCAGCATTGTTGGACGACGTCGTGGGGACTCTCCACGCGCTTTATCGGCGCCATCATCATGGTGCACGGAGACGATCAGGGTCTCGTGCTGCCACCTAAACTCGCCCCCTATCAAGCCGTCATTGTTCCGATTTTCAAAACGGACGAAGAGAAGGCCAGCGTTCTAGATACCGCGCGAAAGCTCAAAGCCGAATTGCTGAAAGCCAATATCCGCGTCACGCTGGACGAACGCGAAGGCAACAGTCCCGGCTGGAAGTTCAATGATTGGGAGATGCGCGGAGTTCCGGTACGCATTGAGCTAGGGCCGAAAGACGTCGCGAAGCAAGCCGCCGTCCTGGCGCGTCGCGACCGTCCCGGCAGGGACGCGAAGATCAGCGTTTCGCTGGCCGATTTGCCCACGACCATCGAGCGCCTGCTGGTGGAAATCCAGCAATCGCTGCACGAGAAGGCGCTGGCCTTCCGCAAAAGCAGAACGCATGACGCAAAGAACTACGAAGACCTGAAAAAGGCGGTTGAGGACGGCTTTGCTTTTTCTTCGTGGTGCGGCAATCCCCGCTGCGAAGCCAAAATCAAAGATGAAACCCGAGCAACGATGCGCTGCATCCCTCTGGAACAAGAGGGAGCGGCGGGGAACTGCGTTGCCTGCGGCAAGCCTGCCACGGAGCGCGCGATTTTTGCGCGCGCCTACTAACCTGCCAAATTGGGCCAATCGCCAATCCGCGTAAGCCCCGGCTACGTCGCCAACCCGTTCCTATCCGGGAACATAGCCTGCGCCAACTTCTCGACACGCCCTGAGCCGGGTGCTAGCGTTACTTCAGAGGGCAGCTACGTGGCTACCGCTGGCGGTTCACGTAGTGCGTGGGACAGGTCGGCCTTGGGGGACAGAACTCTTGCCTATTGATTGCACTCATAATCGCGATAACTCGGCCTGCTTGCGCTCCCAGCGCGGAGAAGGAAAGCTCAAGGCCGTCGTTATTACGGCGATCATCCTGATTATTATTTATTGCGCGGTTAAAATCGTGCCGGTCTATTTCTCCGACTACCAGCTCAGCGACAAAATGCAGGAGCAGGCGCGCTTTGCGGTCGTGAATCGCTATAACGAGGACCAGATTCGCGACAACATTTACAAAGTCGCTCAGGATCTGGACATTCCGGTGAAGCGCGAGGCGATCAAGGTGCTTTCCACGAACTCGGTGGTGAAGATTTCCGTGGAATACACCGTGCCCGTGGACTTGCCGTTCTATCACCTGGATCTGCACTTTGCTCCGTCCAGTGAGAATAAGTCCATTTTGTGATGGCGCAGAAATCCTGTTGTCCGTTCCCGATGCACCGCGGGCAACCGTGGAAGGTAGAACGCCGTCTTTCCTAGGGCCTGCCTTTGCGAGACAATAATAGTCCAGCCCCAGGGAGCCAGGGATTGCGCATTCGCGTTCAAAAGGGTTTTTTCACTTCCGCTATCGGCCTGACCATTCTGGGCATCGTCTTCGCCGTGTTTCTTGCCGTCGGCGGAGTTTTTACCTACTACTACGTCAAGTATTCGCGCTTGATCGACGCGCGGATTCCCGGCCATGTGCTGCAAAGCACCACGCAGATTTTTTCCGCTCCGGAACACATTTCGGTGGACCAGGCCTGGGGGCCGGAGGATCTGACGACCTATCTCACGCGCGCGGGCTACCGGCCGGAGCACGATGACAACGCGCTCGGCCAGTTCACCGTCCGGGACAATGTGGTAGACATCCGGCCTTCCAAGCTTTCTTACTTCGCGGGGAAAAACGCGCTGGCCATTCAGTTCCGTGGAAAGAGCGTTCGCTCCATCCGCGCGTTGTCCGGCGGCGCGGAGATCGAGACCGCGGAGATCGAGCCGGATCTCATCACCAATCTTTTTGACAGCGCCCGAGAGAAGCGGCGCCCGGTGCGCTACGACGATCTGCCGGTCACCCTGATTGACGCCATTCTTTCGGCCGAAGACAAGCGCTTTTTCGAGCATGGCGGCTTTGACTTCATTCGCATCGTGGGCGCGGCGTGGGCCGACCTGCGGCACAGCAGCCAGCACTATCAGGGGGCCAGCACGATTACCATGCAGGTGGCGCGAACGTTTTTTCTTTCGAACGAGCGCACCATGCGACGGAAACTCGCCGAAGCCATGGTGTCCCTCGAACTCGAGCAGCGCTTTTCCAAACAGCAGATCTTCGAGTTGTACGCCAATGAAGTGTATCTTGGCAATCGCGGTAGTTTCGGAGTGCGCGGGTTTTCCGAAGCTAGCGTCGCCTACTTTGGAAAAGATCTGAGGCAATTATCGCTGGCCGAATGTGCGTATCTTGCGGGCATCATTCGCGCGCCGAACTTCTATTCTTCCGCTGACCGCCATCCGGAGCGCGGCGCGATGGCGCGCGATCGCGTGCTGACCCAGATGCTCGAAAACAAATACATCAATGAGCAGGACGTTCAGGATGCGAAGCGCGCACCGCTGAAGATCGTGCGTGCGTCCAACTCAGGCGGCGAAGCACCATACTTCATTGACATGGTCAAGGACCATCTGCTCGACAAATATTCGGAAAACGAGCTGCTCAGCGAGAATTTCCGCGTATACACCACGCTCGACCCGGCCTTGCAGCGCGCTGCGGCAGCGGCCGTGGATGCGGGTATGAAGAACGTGGACACGCTGCTCGCAAAGAAATACGACAAGTGGAAGCGTGAGCTGGCGAAGAAGGGCAGCAACGAGCCAGTTCCACAAGCGCAAGTAGCGCTCGTCGCTCTGGATCCCAGGACCGGAGAAATCAAGGCGGTCATCGGCGGGAGAGATTACGGGCAGAGCCAGCTGAATCACGCGCTGGCGCATCGCCAGCCCGGCTCGGTGTTCAAACCCTTTGTCTATGCCGCGGCTTTCGATAATGCCGTGGACGGAGTGCAGCCAGTGGTTACGCCTGCAACGACGATTGACGACGAGCCGACCACGTTCGAATTTGACGGCAAGGACTACACACCCAACAACTACGGCGAAAAGTTCATGGGCCGCGTCACTGCGCGCGACGCGCTCACGAATTCGCTCAACGTGGCGACCGTCAAAGTGGCTGAGCTCATCGGTTACGGACGCGTCGTGCAAGTGGCTCGTCAGATGGGGCTAGGCAACAATATTCAGCCAACGCCCGCGGTGGCCCTCGGCGCGTATGAAATGACGCCCATTGACGTCGCCGCCGGATACACGACCTTTGCAAACATGGGGATGCGCGCTGAGCCGCAGTTTCTGCGCAGCGTCATCAACGCGGACGGAACACCGCTCGAAAAATTCACGCCGCAGACGCACATGGCTCTGGACCCACGCGTCGCGTTCCTGGTGGACAGTCTCTTGAAGGATGTCCTGAACCGAGGCACCGGAGCGGGGGTCCGCGCCCGCGGTTTTACATTGCCGGCCGCCGGAAAAACGGGCACGTCGCGAGATGGCTGGTTCGCGGGCTTCACCTCGAATCTGCTCTGCGTGATCTGGATCGGCTTTGATGACAATCGGGACCTGGGACTTACAGGCGGTATCGTGGCGGGGCCGATCTGGGCCGATTTCATGACGCGAGCGACGACTCTGGCCGCCTATCGGGACGTGAAGGACTTTACGATGCCCGATGGCGTGCAGTCCGTCGTCATCGACCCCGAATCGCTCCAGTTGGCCACCCCCAACTGCCCAACAACCCGGGAAGAAGTCTATGTCGCGGGATCGGCGCCCACGCAATTCTGCGAGCTCCATGGCGGGCACGGCCTGCTTTCCTCCACGGGCTCGTTCCTCTCCCACGTCTTCGGCGGCCAACCCAAGACCGCGCAAACAGACGCCAATGGCCAGCCCCTCCCCCCTGGCGATCCCAACCGCCCACCCAATGCCACCGGCCAGCCCGGCGCCACCCCCACAGGGCAGCCCGAAGAGAAAAAAAAGAATCCTTTACAGAAGATTTTTGGTATCTTTGGGGATAAGAAGAAGGATCCCGACAAGGCTAAGCCTCAGCCGGAGAAGGGAGATCCGCCATGATCAGAATTCGATTGGCGCTTCCAGCATTCGTTCTTCTCTGCAGTCTTTCGATCCCATCCGCAGGACAATCGCTCCTGGAAAGCGCAAGTGCGCCTATAGCCCCGCGTATTGCGCAGTCTCAGCCGCAATCGCCCGCGGAGTCGTCCGTCATTGTTGTGCGGCCTGAACTGACGGATGAGCAGCTCGGCGATCTCTACATGGTGCGCAAGGACTATCGGAATGCGGCGATGCTCTACAAAAAGCTTTCCGACAAAGATCCCAGAAATCCCGTTTATTTGAACAAACTCGGAATCTCGCTGCATCAGCAGGCGGCACTTTCGATGGCGCTCAAGTATTACGAGCGCGCGTCGAAAGCCGACCCCCTCTATGCCGACGCGCAGAATAACATCGGCACCATCTGGTATCAGCGGAAGAGGTATGGCAAAGCCATTCGGGCGTATCAGAAAGCCATTGCCATTCGCAGCGATATGGCTGTGCTTTACAGCAATTTGGCTTATGCCTACTTTGGCGACAAGAAGTACGAACGGGCCATCTCCTCCTTCCGGCAAGCGCTCTCCCTCGATCCTCAGCTCTTCGAGCACAACAGTTCGAGAAGCGGCTCACTTCTGCAGGACCGCTCTGTCGGCGACCGCGGACGATTCTATTATCTGCTGGCCAAGTCGTATGCCGAGGCCGGTAATCTGGAGCGCTGCGTGATCTACCTTCGCAAGGCCAAGGACGAAGGCTACAAGGAACTTGCTCAGGCAAAGACCGATCCGTCCTTTGCTGCCGTCCTTCAGGATCCGGCCATTCAAGAAGTGCTTGCTCCTAAACCGCGTGAGGCGGAGCAGCCCTAAGCTGCACTCTGACTGTTCAATTCTGTACATACCCATGTCTGGCAGGAAACGTGTCCTTGCGTCTGTTACAATGCCAGCAGCATGTTGCGGCATTTCTTCAGTGCGCGTTATTTGATCCTACTCTCCAGCGTATTCATTCTTGGAAGCGTTTCCGCCAGCGCACAGCAAACGGCGTCTGGCGCGCAAAAACCGGCGACACCCGGTTACCAGCAGGGAATCTATCTGGTCTTTCCGTTTGAAAATGCGGGCGCCTCGCCGCGGCTGGAATGGCTTGGCGAAGGCCTGGAAGAGTTGACCATCCAAAGACTCTCGGCCGCTGGCGAGCAGGTGTACTCGCATGCCGGACGTTTGCTGGAGCTGGATCGCTACGGGCTTCCGCGGTCGTCCAAATTCAGCCGCGCCACGATGCTGCACGTCGCAGAGGATCTGGACGCCGACTTTGTGATTTTCGGGCGGTACAGCGCGAACGGAAATTCGTTGACCATCGAATTGCGCATGCTGAATGTAAATCCGACGGTGCTGCTCCCGCCGCTGGTGGAAACCGGGCCTCTTAATGCGCTCATGGACCTGCACACGCGCCTGGTGTGGCGCATGCTCTCCGCGAGCAATCATTACTACCCGCTGAACCTCGATGAATTCACGAAGCGCCAGCGGCCGCTCCGCCTGGATGCCTTTGAGCATTACATCCGGGGCCTGCTCGCCAATGACGATGACAACCGCCTGCGCGAGTTAAAGGAAGCGGCGCGCCTCGAACCCGAGTGGCCCGAGCCTGATTTCGCGCTGGGCGACGCATATTTCGCGCGGCGCGATTGCGATTCCGCGTTGGTATGGTACGCGCGCGTGCCGAAGACTCACGATCGCTACGCGCAAGCGATTTTCGCTACCGGCGTTTGCAAGCTCCTTCTCGGAGAGCCGGACCACGCGGAGGAAGTGTTCACTGCCTTGCAGGAGATGCGTCAGAACATCAGGGTCTCCGGCGCGGACCTGCCGGAAATCCTGAACAATCTCGGCATTGCGCGGGCGCGCCAAGGAAAAGTTCCTGCCGCGCAAGCCGATCTCCGCCGCGCTGCGGAACTCGATCCCGATGAAGACGACTATCCATTCAATCTGGGCTTGTTGGCGCTGCAGGCGAATGAAGCCGTGGCAGCGGCCGCCCACTTTCGCGATGCCTCGGAACGGGAGCCGGACGACGCGGAAGACCGCGCCCTGCTGATCTTGGCGCTGGAAAAAGCCGGCAACAAAGCGGAAGCGGATCAGGAGCGTGAGACTGCCGCGGAAACGTTTGGACCGAACGGGCTCCCAGTGATCCACCTCGATCCGAAGGGCGAAGCACTGTCGAAGCTGGTTCGCATCAAGACCGAGCTGGACGTCACCGCGCTTCGAGCTGAAATCCAGTCGCCCGAATCGGCGGAAAGCTCTGCAGCTTCTGGTTCGCAGAGTGACACGCCCGCGGTCCACGTCCGCCGCGGACGAGAAGCTCTTTCCGCTGGTCGTGCCGATGCCGCTGAGAAAGAGTTCCGTGACGCTCTTGCGGTCGAACCCAGCAATGCCGCGGCGCACCTGGGTCTGGCGGAAGTCGATCGCCGCAAGGGAAAAATCGATGAGGCTGTGAAAGAGTTCCAGGCTTCGCTGGAGGCGCGCGATTCTGCCGCCGTTCGGACGACACTCGCCAGAATTTACCTGGAGCAAAAAAAGCCGGATCTCGCGCGAGCGGAAGTGGAACGCGCCTTAAAGCTTGCGCCGAACTACGCGGAAGCGAAACAATTGCTGGAGCATCTGCAGAATGCCAAGCCTTCCGAGAAAAAACCTGGTGGAGGTGCGTCGTGAGCAACTCGTTCCGATCGATCCGGCGTGCGTTTCACCATCCGCGTCTTCCACTCTTGATCGTGGCGATACCGCTGGTGGCGGTGGCTGTGGCCGTCATCTTTTTGCCGCTGTCACAGGCGATCGCCAGCGAAGCGCCTTCCGGCCCCTTGGTTCTGGAATTGAGAATTGACGGGGACGTGGAGCCCATTCTGGCCGCGTACATCGATGAGGGCCTTGCCGACGCCGCGCGGCGGAACGCGGCGCTCGTGCTGATCACTATGGATACTCCCGGCGGGCTCAGCGATTCCATGAAGGACATGATTCAGCACATCCTGGTCTCGAAGGTGCCCGTGGCGGTCTACGTATCTCCCACGGGATCGCGTGGTGCCTCGGCCGGCTTTTACATTTTGCTGTCGGCGGACATTGCCGCCATGGCCCCAGGGACGCACGCCGGCGCCGCTTCGCCCGTGCTCTCCATCGGCGGATACGTGCCGCAGATCGACGAAGTGATGCGCCGAAAGATCAACAATGACGCCATGGCCTTTCTGCGCAGTTTCACCGAGAGGCGTGGCCGAAACCCGGTGCTCGCCGAAACTGCCATAACCGAATCGAAAGCGTTCACCGAGAAAGAAGCGCTCGACGGGAAAATGATTGATCTGGTGGTCAGCTCGCCGGAGGAGTTGCTGAGACAACTCGATGGGCGAGAGATCAAGAGATTCGACGGAACGCAAGTAAAACTGATTCTCTCCCACCCGGCTCTCGCAACCTTCGAACTTTCCTCCCGGCAGAAATTTCTGAATCGCATCGTGCAGCCGGACCTTGTATTCGTCATGCTGATTCTCGGAGTTCTTGGTCTCTACACTGAATTCACGCATCCCGGCGTGATCGCGCCGGGCGTGATTGGCGGCATCTGCCTGATACTTGCTCTGTATGCGCTGAACTTCCTCCCGGTGAATTTTGCCGGACTCTTCCTGATTGCGCTGGCACTGGCATTTTTCATACTTGAAGCGAAAATGCCCAGCCACGGCATTCTAGGCGCTGGCGGCGTGATCTCTATGTTTCTGGGGGCCATCTTCCTGATTCGCTCGCCGCTCACTCCCGGAGGAGTGAGCATAAGCGTGGCGCTCGCGGCGACGCTGCCCTGCGCGCTGATTGTTATTTTTCTGATGCGCTTGGTCCTGCGCTCGCGCAAATGGAAAACGTCTACCGGCAAAGAAGAATTGGTCGGTACACATGGCATCGTTGTTTCGCCGCTGCAGGCGGGCGTCGAGGGAATGATTCGCGTGCATGGCGAACTCTGGCAGGCGGAATCTGCGCAGGCTGTCCCAGAAGGCAAGGCGGTCCGAGTCTTGCGTGTACAAGGTCTAAAACTTTTCGTTGAGCCGGCAGGCGTGGTTGTCCCGGCGGCGAAATAAGAATTTTTGAATGGAGGAGGAAAACATGGAGATCGGGTTTGTTGGGATACCGCTGTTCGTAGTCCTTGGCATTTTGTTGATTTGGGTTTGGAATTCGCTTTACATCATCAAGGAATGGGAGCGCGGTGTTGTGCTGCGGCTCGGCCGGCTGCTTCCCGACGCAAAGACTGCAGGCATCAACTTTGTCGTCTGGCCGATTGAAACGCTCTACCGTATTAATCTGCGCCTCGAAACTCTCGACGTGCCGCCACAAGACATCATCACGCGCGACAACGTTTCCGTGAAAGTGAACGCCGTTTGCTACTTTCGCGTCGTAGATGCGAATCTGGCGATGTCCCAGGTACAGAACTATCAATACGCAACCTCTCAGCTCGCGCAGACCACGCTCCGCAGCATCGTCGGACAATTTGAACTCGACGAAATTCTTTCCCAGCGCGACAAAGTCAACGCCAAGCTCCAGGTTATTCTCGACACCGACACGGAACCCTGGGGCATCAAAGTTTCTAAAGTCGAAGTGAAACAGGTCGACATCCCCGAGCAAATGCAGCGCGCCATCGCCAAGCAGGCCGAGGCCGAGCGCGAGCGCCGCGCCAAGATCATTCATGCGGGAGGAGAATTCGAAGCCTCTCAGAAACTCGCCGATGCCGCCAAGATTCTTGAGACGCAACCATCCGCCATCCAGCTCCGCTACCTCCAGACGCTGACCGAGATAGGTGTCGAGAAGAACACAACGATTGTGTTTCCCCTGCCTATCGATATCATTAATCAGTGGACTAGGAATTTAGGGGGACCGCAAAAGTAAGAATGGCTTCTGGGGGAAAACGAGGCGGCGCGGGTGAGCGTGTGCTCGAAAGCCGGCATGTCATCGGCTTGTTTATGCTGATGCTGCTGTTTTCGGGCGTGTTCTTCACGCTCGGCTACGTGATGGGCCGCAATCAGTATGACGGCCAGGTGCGCGCCGCGACGGACTTTCATGGAAAATCGGACGTCCCCGTTTCTCCGAAGCCCGAGCCCCTTGCGAAGCGCACGAACAGCAAGGCGCCACCTGCCACTCAAACGGACACAGCCGAGCCTGCGAAAACAGATTGGGAGTTTTACCACGCGGGCGACGCGAAGAAGCCCGAAGACCATTTGAAGTCCGTCGCGCCATCGCCAGCGCAACCAAATTCTCCCGTGCTCGTCCGGACCACGGCGCCACCGAGAACGGCAGGCAGCCCACAAAAACCGGCGACAGCGCCACTGATTCCCGGCGGCGCTTACACGTTGCAAGTCGCCGCGCTCACCAAAGAAGCCGACGCCATGGAACTCGCGACGCGATTGCAAAAGAAAAAATTCCCCGCGTTCGTTCTCTCTCCACGGGCCGACAAGTATTACCGCGTGCAGGTCGGCCCCTATGCCGATCAAAAGGCCGCGGACGCCGCGAGGAAAGGCCTCGACGGCGCAGGCTTCAAAGCCATCGTGAAACACTGATGCCCGCGGGCGGCTGGCTCACCTACCTTCGTCCGCAAACCGGCTCGCAAACGCCAGTGGGGTTGCGTCTAGTGGTTGGAGCGGCTTCTGGCGCTCTCCTCTCGCTCTCCTTTACCGGTCAATATCTGAGTATTTTTTCGTGGCTCTGTGTGGCGATTCTGGTCCTTGCAGCCATCGGCGCGCGTCCCCGTGTGGCATTCGCGTGCGGATTTCTTCACGCCATCGCGTTCGTACTCACCTCCGTCCTGTGGATTGCGACTGTTCTTTCCGTTCATGGAGGGCTTTCCACGGCGGGCGGGTGGGGCGTCTTACTTTTAATTGCCATCGCCTGGGGCATTTTGATCGGGACATTCGCTTGGGCGGTAAACCGGCTCTCTCGGCGAAGTATCGAGTGGGCCTGCATCGGCGCGCCATTTATTTGGGTGACGTTCGAATTTGTTCGCGCACATTTACCGGAGATCAGTTTTCCATGGAATTTGCTTGGGTATCCTGCGTCGGCGAATCTCGGAATCATTCAAATCACCACCATCACGGGTATCTACGGGCTTTCATTTGTGGTCACGGCCTTCAATATGCTGCTGGTCTGGACCGTGGCTGAGGAAACGCCGCACTTCAGGAAGCGCGCTACAGTTGTTGCTAGCGTCACGGCCATCCTTCTTCTTACCCTATTTGTTGGACCGCGGCTGGTGCCGGAGGCGCCAGCAAATCATTTCGCGCGCGCCGTTCAGCTCAATTTTCCGGAGTCCGATTCCTATCCCACGGACTGGTTTCCGACTCACACCGCGGATCTCGAGGAAATCGAACGCATCAGCCTTATACCTTCCTCCGAAAAGCCGGACCTCTTGATTTGGCCGGAAGCGCCCGCGCCATTTTCTTTTCAAGATGTGCGATTCGCAAAAATCGCATCGAGGCTCGCGACGGATTTCAAGCATCCGTTCCTGGCCGGGGCCATTGAATGGAAGCCGCCTGTGAATCCCAAGGACATCGTTCCGCACGGTGGTGTTGCGCCATACAACAGCGCATTGCTCTTCGACCCGCAGGGTCAACGAATTTTTGTCTACGACAAAATCCACCTCGTTCCCTTCGGCGAGTACGAACCGTTTCCACTGATCCACCAGGTAGTGGCCAGCGTCTCCGAAGAAGTCGGCGGCTTCCATAAGGGAAACAAGTACGCCGTGGGCACGCTGCCGGGCGGCAACACCTTTGGCGTCTTCATTTGTTACGAAGCCATTTACGCAGGCGAAGTGCGCCGCTTCGCCGCCAACGGCGCGCAACTCTTTATCAACATCTCTAACGACGGCTGGTTTGGACGCTCCGCCGCTCCCGAGCAGCACCTCCGCATGGCGCGCGTCCGCGCCGTGGAAAACCGCCGCTGGATCGTTCGCACGACCAACAACGGCTACACCGTTTCGATCGACCCCTACGGCCGCATCTTCTCTCCGCTCCCGCCCGACATTCGCGCCGCCGTCGATCTGCCCTATGACTTTCGAACGGATGAAACCATTTACACTCGTTTTGGCGACTGGTTCGCCTGGCTCTGCGTGCTGGTTTCCGTTATTCTAGTGGCCACAACTTTTCGAAAGGCAAAGTAGCGCCCGTTTTTTTTCACGGGCGAGCTTCAACACAAAGCATGATCCTCGAAGACCTGCAGCATCGTTACGAAGGGCTCAAGCAGCGCATCACTCTCGTTCGGAGTTATCTTTGACGCCCCGCAGTACCGTGAACGCCTGAAGTCACTCGAAACGCGCGTAGCCGATCCCAACTTCTGGAGCAATCAGGAAGCCGCACAAGGCGTCCTTCGCGACCGCAAACGCGCCGAAGAGCAGATCGCTGCCGACGAAAAACTGAACTCGCTCTCCGGCGACATCGAAACATATATTCATCTCGCGCTGGAAGAGACCAACGCGGAGCAGAAGAACGACCTCTTGAAGGAGCTCGACCGCGAGCTCAACGCCGCTGACACCTATATCTCCGAACTAGAAACAAAAACGTTGCTCTCCGGCGAGACCGACCACCTCAACGCCATCATGACCATCAAGCCCGGCGCGGGCGGCACCGAGTCGCAAGACTGGGCCTCTATTCTTCTTCGCATGTACCTCCGCTGGGCCGAGCGGAAAGGCATGACCGCCGAAGTGCTCGACGAGACTCCCGGCGAAGAAGCCGGCCTCAAGTCCGCCACGATTCAATTCTCCGGCGAAAATGCCTACGGCCTGCTTGCTGGTGAAACCGGAGTGCACCGCCTCGTTCG
The DNA here is from genome assembly GCA_963729455.1 of uncultured Acidobacteriota bacterium. Taxonomy (GTDB): domain Bacteria; phylum Acidobacteriota; class Terriglobia; order Acidiferrales; family UBA7541; genus Acidiferrum. The sequence goes on along the minus strand of CAVSNX010000007.1, from coordinate 256,092 downwards.
AATCTCTCCTTTCGATCAGGCCGCGCGCCGCCACACTTCCTTTGCCTCCGTCTTCGTAATTCCTGAAATTGACGACCGCATCGAAATCAACATTCGTCCCGAAGATTTGCGCGTGGATACTTTCCGCTCCGGCGGCAAAGGCGGCCAAAACGTAAACAAAGTGGAAACCGCCGTCCGCATCACCCACCTCCCCACTAACATTGTCGTTGCCTGCCAAGCCCAGCGCAGTCAGGGCAAGAATCGTGAAATGGCCATGAAGATGCTCCGTTCCCGCCTCTACGACATGGAAATCCAAAAGCGCCAGGCGCACACCGACAAGCTCGATGCCAGCAAACTCGATATCTCCTTCGGCAGCCAGATCCGTTCCTACGTCATGCAGCCCTACCGGCTGATCAAGGATCACCGCACAAAATTCGAAGTCGGCGACGTGGACCGCGTGCTGGACGGCGATCTCGACCCCTTTATCCGCTCCTATCTAATGGCGAAAAAAACCAAAGGAAAGCTCGAGATCGAGCTGGACGAAGATGCGGACGTGGCCTGATCCTCTCCAACGAATGCTCAGGACAACCATTCACCCTTCAAATTCGACCGTTTAACCCTCATATAAGCGGTTTGGAATCAATGCGTTGATTCTTCTCACTCCCAATGGTACTTTTGTAAAGTTAAGAAAATCTTGGAACCCATAGGGGCATCCGCAGCGGTGCGTCCCCGCAAATCATGAAGGAGAATCTGCTTTGAGCGAAGCCTTACGCAACTTCCTATTTACGTCGGAGTCCGTTACGGAAGGACATCCGGACAAGATTGCCGACCAGATTTCGGACGCCGTGCTCGATGAAGTGATGAAGCACGACCCCAAAGGCCGCGTCGCCTGCGAAACGCTGATCACCACGGGCGTTGCAGTGGTCGCCGGTGAAATTACCACCAGCGCGCACGTGGATTACGATGAACTCGTCCGCAATACCATTCGCGGCGTCGGCTACGACCGCGCGAAGTACGGCTACGACGCGGACACTGCGGCGGTCATGTGCACCGTCAAGCGCCAATCGCCGGACATCGCCATGGGCGTGGATACCGGCGGAGCTGGCGACCAGGGCTTGATGTTCGGTTTTGCCTGCGACGAAACCGACGAATTGATGCCCATGCCCATCCAGCTTGCCCACCGCCTCACGCAGCGCCTCGCCGAGATTCGCAAATCCAAAAAAGTTGATTTTCTCCGGCCCGACGGAAAGTCGCAGGTCACCATTGAATACCGCAATGGCCGGCCCGCGCGTGTGGCTTGCGTAGTCGTCTCCACGCAGCATAGCGATAAAGTCTCAAATTCAGACCTCCGCGACGCCGTCACCGAGCACGTCATCAAGCCGATCATTCCCGCTTCCATGCTCGACGCGAAAACCAAATACCACATCAATCCCACCGGCCGCTTCGTGATTGGCGGGCCCATGGGCGACGCCGGCCTCACCGGGCGCAAGATCATCGTGGACACCTACGGCGGTTACAGCCGCCACGGCGGTGGCGCTTTCTCCGGCAAGGATCCTTCAAAGGTGGATCGCTCGGCGTGCTACATGGCGCGCTACATCGCGAAGAACATCGTCGCGGCCGGCCTCGCGAGCAAAACCGAAGTGCAATTGGCGTATGCCATCGGCGTTGCTGAGCCTGTCTCCGTTATGGCCGACACGTTTGGCACCGCGACAGTGTCGGAAGAAAAAATCACCTCACTAATCCGTGAATTCTTTACGCTCACTCCCAAAGCCATCATCGAAACTTTGGACCTGCGCCGCCCCATCTATAAACCCACCGCGGCCTATGGCCACTTCGGCCGAACCGGGCCTGGATTCACCTGGGAGCGCACGGACCGCGCGGACGCTCTCCGCAAGGCAGCAGGCCTCGGCGCCGCCGCTGTCGCCGAAGTCGGCGCACGGCACTAACTTCCGCAGTTTAGTCAAGACAGCCGTTAGAATTACGCAAGCATTTAGCGGAGTGGCTTGGTCCACCCGTTCACATTCGAAATTCAAAATTGAGGAGCAAGACATTGGCAATCGCAGAACTGAAAAAGGGTGATGTGAAAGATATCGGGCTGGCCGACGCCGGCAAGCGCAAAATCGAATGGGCGGCTCAGCAAATGCCCGTGCTGGAATCGATTCGCAAGCGCTTCGTCAAGGAGCAGCCGCTCAAGGGGCTCCGTGTTTCCGCTTGCCTGCATGTGACCAGCGAAACCGCAAACTTGATGATCGCCTTGCGCGACGGCGGCGCCGACGCAGTCCTCTGCGCCTCGAATCCGCTTTCCACGCAAGACGAAGTCGCCGCATCTTTGAATCGCGATTACAACATTCCCACTTTCGCCATCAAAGGCGAGGACAACGAAACCTACTATTCGCACCTGCGCGCCGCCCTCGAGCACAAACCGCAATTCACCATGGACGACGGCGCGGACCTCGTCACCATGCTGCTCACCAAGCGCACCGACCTCGTCCCCAACGTGATTGCTGGGACGGAAGAAACCACCACCGGCGTAATCCGCCTCCGCGCCATGGCCAAGGACGGCACCCTGAAATACCCGATCATAGCCGTCAACGACGCCATGACCAAGCATTTCTTCGACAATCGCTACGGCACAGGACAGTCCACCATTGACGGCGTCATCCGTGCCACCAACGTGCTCATCGCCGGCCTCAAAGTCGTCATCGCCGGATACGGCTGGTGCGGACGCGGCGTGGCCATGCGCGCCAAGGGCCTTGGCGCCGACGTCATCATCACCGAAATTGATCCCGTGAAGGGTATTGAAGCGGTCATGGACGGCTTCCGTGTGATGCCCATGGCCGAAGCGGTGAAGGAAGGCGACGTTTTCATCACCGTGACCGGTAACAAGAGCGTCCTTCGCGCCGAGCATTTCGAAAAGATCAAGGGCGGCGCGATTGTCTGCAACTCCGGCCACTTCAATGTGGAGATTGATATTCCGGCACTGGAAAAATTGTCCAGCGGCAAACGCGAAGTGCGTCCCCTTGTGGATGAATACAAACTGAAGGACGGCCGCAAAGTCTATCTGCTCGGCGAAGGCCGCCTCGTCAATCTCGCCACCGCCGAAGGCCATCCCGCATCCGTGATGGACATGAGCTTCGCCAACCAGGCGCTTTCCGCCGAATATCTGCGCGCCAACTACAAGGACCTGAAACCGCAGGTTTACGTCGTCCCCGAAAACCTGGACAAGGAAATCGCGCGCCTCAAGCTCGAATCCATGGGCCACCGGCTCGACAAGCTCACTCCCGAGCAGGAGCATTACCTCGCCTCCTGGCAAGAAGGCACCTAGCTCGGAGGTGGGCCAGTTTCCGACGTTGCTCCCGAGTTGACATGAATTGCCAAGGCGAGCAACGGAAATTTACTTGTATACTCCAACTCTATGCCGCTGCACCGGAACACATGTGGGATCTGCAACGGAAGCGGCCAGTGTCGAATCTGCGATGGAACCGGACGTAGCCTAACCGTGAAATGTGTGGCTTGTTTTGGAAGCGGCCAGTGTGAATACTGCGAAGGGACGGGGCGTGCCGTAAAAAAGTCGTTATTCGATTGGCTGGGTGAGCTTCTTGCGAAATTCCGGCATCAGGGGAATTAAGATCGGCGCATCAAGAAAATGGACATGTACAGGCTGCTCTTAGCCAGAGACAGGATACCTGATCCTTCTGCGCAGACCGTTATCTTTGTAGGGGCGCAGCATGCTGCGCCCTCTGTATTTACAAATGACCTTTTCAGATTGACGGACACCCATGTGGGATCTCTGCACAACCGCTCTTGATACGGCCAAATTGCGCGGCGCCACCTACGGCGACGTGCGCGGGATGCACATCCGCCAGCGCGACCTCACCACCAAGAACGGCCAGGTCGGCACGCTAGCCCAGAGCGAATCGATCGGCATCGGCATTCGTGTCCTGGCCAACGGCGCTTGGGGCTTCGCCTCCACCGACCGCTTGACCCGCGAAGGCGTCGCCGCCTGCGCCGCGCAAGCCGTTTCCATCGCGAAAGCCTCGGCCCTGGCGAAGCGCGGCGAAGTTGTGATGGCTCCGGAAGAAACCTACACTGACAGTTGGCAAAGCCCGTTTCGCAAAGATCCCTTCGAGATCCCGCTGGAAAGACAACTGGCGCTGCTGCTCGCCGCCGACGAAGAGATGCGCCGCGTGAAGGGCGTCACGCTGACCGAGACGGACATGCAATTCCGCAAAATCGATTCGTGGTTTGCCTCCAGCAGCGGCTCCCGCATTCACCAGCGCAAAGTCATTTCCGGCTGCGGCATCGCCGCAACCTCCTTCCAGGGCGATGAGATCCAGAAACGTTCCTATCCCAACAGTTTCGGAGGCCAGTACGCCCTGCAAGGCTACGAACTTATCGAATCATTGAATTTGCTGAAAAACGCGCCAATCATCGCAGAAGAAGCCGCCGCGCTCCACTCCGCCTCTCAGTGCCCCGAAAAAATCGGCACGCTCATCCTCGGCGGCAGCCAACTCGGACTGCAAATTCACGAATCCATCGGCCATCCCATCGAACTCGACCGCGTCCTCGGCCAGGAAGCCAATTTCGCCGGCACCAGTTTTCTTACCCTCGACCAGTTGAATCAGCTCAAGTACGGCTCGAGCATCGTCAACGTCGTAGCCGACGCGCGGCTCGATCACGGCCAGAGCCTCGGCACCTTTGCCTACGACGACGAAGGTGTACCTGCCCAGTGCACCGACATTATCAAGGACGGAAAGTTCCGCGGCTATCTTTCCAACCGCGAAACTGCCCACCTCATCGGCTTGAAACGCTCCTCGGGAACCATGCGCGCGGAAAGCTGGAACCGCCTGCCCATCATTCGAATGACCAACGTCAGCTTGCTCCCCGGCACCTGGGACTACGACGATCTCATCGCCGACACCAACGACGGAATCCTCATGGAAACGAACCGCTCCTGGTCCATTGACGACCGCCGTTACCAGTTTCAGTTCTCCACCGAAATCGGCTGGGAGATCCGCGGCGGCAAAAAAGTCCGCATGCTGAAGAATCCCAGCTACAGCGGAATCACCACCGAATTCTGGAACTCCTGCGACGCCATCTGCAAGTTCGATCACTGGACGCTCTGGGGCACGCCGAACTGCGGCAAAGGCCAGCCCATGCAGACCATGGGAACCGGCCACGGGGCTGCTCCTTCGCGCTTCCGCAACGTGCGCATCGGCACAGCCTTTTCCAACCAATGAAATCCGCACCCAAAACGAGAAAAGCATCCTCAAAGTCAGCCGCCCAGGGCGCGGAACTTCTCCACGAGCGCGAACTCCGCCAAATGATCGCCACCGCTCTGCACCTCGCCAAATCCACCGGAGCCGAAGAAACCGAAATCCACGTAGACGAAGTTGCCGACACGCTCACGCGTTTCGCCAACAACGGCATTCACCAAAACGTAGCCGAACATGGCGTAACAGTTTCGATTCGAACTGTCCTGGACGGCCGCACCGCGCGCGCCACCACGAATCGCCTCGATGAAGACTCTCTCCGTGCCGCCATTGAGGCCTCGCTCTCCCTCGCTCATACCCGACCCAAGGATCCACATCTTCTTCCCATGCCTGGTGAGCAGCGCTACCGCCGCGTGAACCGCTTCATCAATCGAACCGCCGCCCTCACCGCGGAAGATCGAGCACAAGCCGTCCGCCGCGCGTGCGACCTTGCCGTCAAAAAAGGCCAAGTCGCTGCCGGAATCTTCGCCAGCGGCCAAAGCCAGTCCGCCATCGGCAATTCGCGCGGCCTCTTTGCCACCTATCGAGAAACGCACGCCGAATTTTCCATCACCATGCAGGAAGAGCCTGCCGCAAGCTGGGCCAAAGCCAACTCCGCCGACGTCCGCGCCTTTGATCCGCAGAATCTCGCCGAGCGTGCCAGCGAAAAAGCGCATCTCGCCTCTGACGCTCGCGAACTCCCCCCCGGCCGCTACACCGTCATCCTCGAACCGGCCGCCGTCCTAGATCTCGTCGGTTTTCTCTTCTACGATTTTGCTGCCACCGCCCTCCGCGACAAGCGCTCCTGCCTGAACGACCGCATGGGCAAGCAGCTCTTCGGCAAAAATATCAGCATCACCGACGACGCCTATCATCCACTTCAACAAGGTACGCCATTCGACGGCGAGGGCCTCCCCCGCGAGCGAGTCGCTCTCGTCGAGGCGGAATCCCGAAAAATCTCGTCTACTCGCGCACGAGCGCCAAAGCCGCCGGCAAAAAACCCACCGGCCACGGTTTCCCCCTCCCGAACGAGTATGGCGAAGCGCCCCATGAACCTGGTCTTCGGAGGCGGCAATTCCTCCCTCGAGGAAATGGTCGCTTCCACCGATCGGGGACTCCTCGTAACCCGCCTCTGGTACATCCGCGAAGTCGACCCCTACGAAAAGGTCATGACCGGCATGACCCGCGACGGCCTCTTCCTGGTCGAAAATGGCAAAGTTACGGCGCGCCGCACGCAATTTCCGCTTCAATCAGTCGCATTCATGGAAATGCTCAAAAACATCGAATTGCTGGGCCCCGCCGTCCGCGCCACCGGCGAAGAAGCTTTCGAAATGGTCGTCCCCGCCATGAAAGTCCACGACTTCCACTTCTCCGAAGTCACCAAGTTCTAGCGCTTCCGGTCCAACCATCTCTCCTATCAAGAAATCAATTCAGCGCATCCAAATTCTGCGTTGTACAACCACCGCCCACCTATCCGATAAACGATTATGTGTCCGCAGAGCCGTCGAGGCCTCGCCAGCCCGCAAATGGCGACTTCTCTGCCCGATCCGGGCCGGCACCCGAACTGGGGCCACCCGGACCACGATGCCTGCGGAACCGGCTTCATCGCCCGCCTGGGCGCCGCACCGAGCCACGACATTATCCAGTTTGCTTTGACCGCGTTAGAGCGCCTCACGCATCGCGGCGGCGTTGACGCCGATGGCGCCAGCGGTGACGGTGCCGGCCTGCTCACCTCGCTCCCCATCCCCTTCTTCCGCGCCCGCGCGCAGGAAGAGGGAATCGAGCTTCCCGAAATTTTCGCCGTGGGCTTCGCCTTTATTCCCAGCTCCGCCGTGCGCGAAGCGCGCGCCGCCATCGAAGGCGCCGCCGACACTGAGCGCCTGCGCGTCATCGGCTGGCGCCGAGTTCCCGTGAACACCGATTCTCTGGGACGCCGCGCGCTCGAAACTATGCCGGAGATCTGGCAGTTTTTTGTCGAGCCCTTTCACCCATCGCGCCGCACCGCACGCTTCGAGTGGCGCTTGTCTCTGCTACGCAAGCGCGCCGAATCGCTCTTGCCGCCGCGCTGCTACATCTGCTCGCTTTCCTCGCAGACCGTCGTCTACAAAGGCCTGCTCACTCCCTGGCAATTTCCCCAGTTCTACGAAGACCTGCGCGATCCGTCCTTCGCCACCACCTTTGCCGTTTTTCACCAGCGCTATTCGACCAACACGCAGCCCTCCTGGCACCTCGCGCAGCCCTTTCGCTACGTCGCGCACAACGGCGAAATCAATACCATCGTCTCCAACCGCCGCTGGCTCCGCGCCAAGTCCCGCGAAATTCGCGCGCGCCTCACCGTCGGCCCGTGGTTCCCGCTGCTCGAAGAAAACGTCAGCGATTCCGCCAGCTTCGATAACGCGTTCGAGCTGCGCCTGCTGCAAGGACTCTCTTCGGAAGAAGCCATGCTCGCCATGGTCCCTCCGGCCTTCGAAAAAGATCCTCTTCTTTCGCGCGACGTCCGCGGCGCGCTGACCGCGCTTTCCCAGCGCATCGAACCCTGGGACGGCCCCGCCGCGCTGGTCTTCTCCGACGGCCAGTTCGTCGGCGCCAAACTCGATCGCAACGGCCTCCGCCCGCTGCGCTACACCTTGACCCACGATGGCCTACTGATCGCCGGATCGGAAACCGGCCTCGTCGATTTGGAAGAATCCCAAATCGCCGAGCGCCAGCGTCTCGGCCCCGGCGAAATGATTCTCGCCAATCCCGTCACCGGACTTTTCCTGCGTTGGCGCGACATCCTCAAGCGCCTTGCCATCCAGCAAGCACGCAACGCGACGCCACAACGCAGATTGAACCCAACGCCCGGCACTCCCTCAACGCTCGTCGAAAATCCAAAGCGCATCGCCGCCGCCGCCGGCTGGACCGAAGACCAGTTCAAAATTCTTTTTTCCGGCCTCGTCCACGGCAAGGAATCCGATTGGAGCATGGGCGACGATGCCCCGCCCGCCTTTCTTTCCGCGCTCCCAAGAACGCTTTGGGACTACTGCAAGCAGCGCTTCGCGCAAGTCACCAATCCACCGATCGATCCTCTGCGCGAAACTCACGTCATGTCCCTCGACGTCCACATGAAGGACGGCGTCACGCTGCCCAGCCCCGTCATCACCGCCGGCCAACTCGCGCAACTCGAGGCCATCTACGGCCCCGCGCAGCAAATCGATTTTACGTATCTTGCCGCAACTGGAGTCCCGGGGGCGCGCTGCAGTTTTACTCAGCTTTCCACTACCCCTCTGAGTAGTAGCGGGCGCCCGGGCCTCCTCCTCCTTTCCGACCGCGCACTTGGCGCGGAGCGCGCTCCGTTGCCCGCGCTGCTCGCGACCGCGGCCATCTGGAAAGCGATGGTGCGCGAAGGCCTGTGGGAAGTTCCGCTGATTGTCGAATCGGCGCAGGTTTTTGACACCCATCACGTGGCTTTGCTCATCGCCGCGGGCGCGAATGCCGTTGTGCCGTATCTTGCCGATCAGTTTGCGGAATCGATCGAAGCCGGCGGATCAGAAAAGATGCGCGTGGCACTCAACGCCGGAATGCGCAAGGTCCTCGCGCGCATGGGCGTCTCGACGCTCGCGAGCTATCGCAACAGCCAGCTCTTCGAAATTGTTGGTTTGTCCGAAGAACTCTGCGCTGACGTTTTTGAAGACGCTGCGGATTTCCCCGGCCAGAAATCGCTCGACGATCTCCTCGCCGATTATCTGAAAATGCACACCGCGGCGTTTTCCAGCGAATCCGACGATATGGCTGACAGCGGTCTCTATCGCTTCCGCAAGGGCGCGGAGCTTCACGCCAATTCGCCCGAAGTCGTCCGCCGTCTCCACGCCCACGTGAAATCCCCCAGCGCGAAGACCTACTCCGCCTTTGAGGAATTAGGCGAACACCAGGGCCGCATTTTCTTGCGCGATTTGCTGGACACTCTACCTGACACGGCCGTTCCGCTGGACGAAGTCGAGCCCCTCGAATCCATCGTCAAGCGTTTCAGCACCCAGGCGATGTCTCTAGGCTCGCTGAGCCCAGAAGCGCATCGCACTCTCGCGCTGGCCATGAATGAATTGGGCGGCCGCAGCAATACCGGCGAAGGCGGCGAAGACCCCAACACCTACCGCTACGAACCCGCCGCGGCAAACAAAATTAAGCAGGTCGCCTCGGCGCGCTTCGGCGTCACCACCGACTATCTCGTTCACGCCCAAGAGATCGAGATCAAAATGGCCCAGGGCTCCAAGCCCGGAGAAGGCGGCCAGCTCCCCGCCAAGAAAGTCAGCGAATACATCGCGCGCATTCGGCACGCCACGCCCGGCACGCCCCTGATTTCTCCTCCACCGCATCACGACATTTACAGCATCGAAGACCTCGCTCAATTAATCCACGATCTGCGCGCCGTGAACCCTCGCGCGCGCATCGGCGTAAAGCTCGTCTCCGGCGCCGGTGTGGGAATTATCGCCGCAGGCGTCGCCAAAGCAGGCGCCGACGTCATCACCATCAGCGGCCACAACGGCGGCACCGGCTCCTCACCGCTCACGTCCATCAAGAACACCGGCCTGCCCTGGGAAATCGGTTTGCGCGAAACACATGACACACTGGTTCGCGCGGGCCTCCGTTCACGCCTCTCTCTCCGCGTGGACGGAGGCCTGAAATTCGCCCGCGACATCGTGCTGGCCGCCATCCTCGGCGCCGATGAATTCGGCTTTGGCACCGCTTCGCTTCTTGCCATCGGCTGCGTTATGGCTCGCCAATGCCACTTGAATACCTGTCCGGTGGGCATCGCCACCCAGGACGAAACCCTACGCTCTCGCTTCCAGGGCAAGCCGGAAATGGTGATCGCCTACTTCCGCTCGCTCGCGGAAGAAGTTCGCAATCGCCTCGCGCAACTCGGCGTGCGTTCCCTAAGCGAACTCACCGGCTGGTACGACCGTCTCGGCGCGCGCTCCGGAATGGATCCGTTGCTGCTCGTTCCCATCTCCGAATCCAATCGCGTTGCCCCGCAGCAAGAGCCCGGTCTCCACGTTACGGCCCTCGAGGATTACGTCCATTTCAATGCCTCGCTCGCGTTGCAAAACGAGTCTCAGCCCATTCAGAATTCCGATCGCAGCGTCGGCACCGGCCTCAGCGGTGAATTAGTGCGCCGGCGAAATAAAGGTATTGCGACCACTGACGAAATCAAGCAAGCCTTCCACGGTTCCGCGGGGCAGAGCTTCGGCGCGTTTCTCGCCGAGGGCGTCACGCTGAAGCTGACCGGCGAAGCCAACGACTATGTCGGCAAGGGTCTCTCCGGCGGAACCATCTCGATTGCCGCCGGCCTCGCCGCTTCCCGCCGCGGTGACGTTCTTGCTGGCAACACCGTTCTTTACGGCGCCACCTCCGGCCAGCTCTTCATCGCTGGCCGCGCGGGAGAGCGTTTCGCCGTCCGCAATAGCGGCGCGCTCGCCGTCGTCGAAGGCGTTGGCCAGCACGGCTGCGAATACATGACCGGCGGCGTGGCCATCATTCTCGGCCCGCTCGGCCTCAATTTTGGATCCGGCATGACCGGCGGTCTCGCCTATGTGTTGCGCGCGGAAGCAGAAGATGTGCTTCACCAGGAGTTCGTGGCGATCGCGGATCTGGATTCCAACGAAGAGCACTGGCTACGCCGCGCACTCGAAGAGCACGTTCACTTCACGGCAAGTCCCCGCGCCGCAAGGCTGCTCTCGCGCCGCGTAACGCTGCCTTTGGTGCGCGTGCAGCCCGTACACTTCCAGGGCACGGTGGAAGCCACTTGGAAACCCATCCTGGCCCAGCTGAAACATCGTCACGGCATTGTTCCGTCGCCGGTTGTCGCGCCGGTTTCGCAAGCCGCGCTTCATGCCTGAAAGGGAGGACAATAGTTCCGCTTTTAGCGGCGAGAATCCGTTATAATTCCCGCCCAGCGTACTGCTTATGGACTTCGATCAACTCACTACTTTCGTATTCGTCGCCAAGCTAAAGAGTTTCTCTCGCGCGGGCCAGAAAGTATTCCGCTCGCAATCCGCAGTCAGTGCGCAAATCCGCCAGCTCGAACAAGCCTACAAGGCCAAGCTCCTCGATCGTTCCGCGAAATCCGTGGAATTGACTCCCGCCGGCGAAGTTCTTTTCGAATATGCGGAAAAACTTCTTCGCCTGCGTGACGAATCGGTGCAAGTCGTCGCCGATCGCGGCAATGTCGTGCAGGGCCCCATCGTATTCGGTGCCAACGAAGCTACCTGCCTCTATCTCCTTCCCGATATCTTTGCCGAGTTTCAGCGGCGCTACCCGCTGGTGCACATCAGCATCTACCGCAACTTCAGCCACAAGATTTTGCAGCGCGTGGAAGACGGCTCGGTGGATGTAGGCATCGTCTCCCTGCCCATCAAATCCCCCAACCTGAAAGTCCATCACATTTCCAAGGATCGCCTGCGCTTCATGGTCAGCACGCGAAACCCTCTCGCCAACCGCTCGAAAATCACGCTGGCCGAAGTCGCCGAGCAGCCGCTCATTTTTCCTCGCACCGGATTCACCCGCCAGGTCCTCGACAAACTTTTCCGCCCCTACCGCGCGCGCATTCACGTCACGATGGAATTACCGAGCATCGGCATGATCAAGCGTTTCGTCGCCGCCGATGCCGGAATCTCCATCATCAGCGAAAATTTCGCCAAGGACTACGTGAAGGCCGGCGAGGTCAAGCTCCTCACCGTCGAAGGACTCGATCTCTGGCGCGAATTGGGCCTGGTCTACCGCCGCGACCGCAGCCTCCCCCGCGCCGCCCAAGCCCTAATCGCCTTAATCCGCGAACACCGCAAAGTAGCTGAAGCCGCCGAAGCCGCCGCCGCTGGCTAGCCCCGCGATCTTCACCCGATCTTAGCTCCCGCCTCAGCGCCCCTAAACAACGTCTCGCCCGCGGCCATCAGTTTCCGACTACACGGGTGGTCTCAATGGGTCGACGCAACACTCAAGTCGCACTCGACTTGCATTGAAAACAAAGGCTAAATCGCTCTCTAGGGTTAGATCAGCCGGAACACTACCCTGGCTAGGTTTTGAGGGAGCCCAGCCAAACAGAACACTCCTGCCGGGGAAGCGTTGTCGAATCAACGCATTGGATGGTGTTGCGTCGACCGTCTGAGCTCACAGCGGAAACCGGACAAGTGGGTACTGGAGCGCCTGACCGTCACATGGCAGAATTGAGTCCTTGCGGGAGGTTCCTGCCAGACATGTTCATCCTGAAACTTGCGACCGTCACATGCGCTATCTACATCGGAATTACGCTGCTGTTGCTGCTCGCCGGGTTAATGGTCGTACATTGGAAAGGAGCGATTGGGTATAACTTCAATTTCCGCGCATGGGCCATCGTGTTTGGGCTGATGTGGTTCATCTCTTTCATCATTGCATGGCGCATTGTCATCCAGCAGACCCTCAAGGCGTTCAAGTCCTGATTAACGCCGTTACCGGAGAAGTGAAACTGTCCCCCCAAACCACTTAATCGCGTAACAATGTCTGCGGGTGCCGCCCTGTGATACAATATCTCTGTTGACCACTGCGCCCCGGCAAAGCCGGGGCGCTTTGTTTTAGTAGCACAGGCATTCCTGCCTGCGCTCTTTTTTTTCCGTTCAACAAATCCAAAAACTCAAATCCAAGGAGATTTTTATGCCTTCTATTAAAGCAAAGGACCGCGTATCCCTGTGTCTCTTCACCTTCTCCGACGGCCGCCGTTGCCGCACCCCGCGCATCGCCACCCATCCCCACTTTTGCCTCTACCATGCCCAAAAAGAAGCCCAATGCCTCGCCACCCAAAAACTCAGCAACGAGCTGGCCTACTTCTTCTCCGGCAGCTACCTCGCCGCCTGCGATCTCAGCACCGCCCTGTCTCGCATCATCCCCGCGGTCATCCGCGGCGATGTAAAACCCAAAACCGCTCGCACCGTCGCCTATCTCGCGCAAACCCTCCTGCAGTCCATTCGCGTTTCCCAGCACGAATTCATCAACGCCTATAGCCCCGACAGCTGGCGCGGCGCCGTCCGCGACTCCGTCAAGTCCGACCGCGACTACCTCTTCCCACCCAAGCCCGCCCCCAAACCCGCCCCGCCCGCATCTCTCCAACCGCAAACTCCGCCCCATCCTGCCCCTGTAGCTCACCCCGCTTGCCCTGAGGAAGCTCGAAGGGTCAGGGGTGAGGCTTCTTCCCCCGCCTCGAGGATACCCACTCAAGGATCGCCAACTGCAACGCCCGCCCCATCTCCAGCCCCACCCCGCGCCCCGCAAACCCCCGCCGCGCCACCCCAAGCCTCGACTCTTAAAGCCTCGACTCTGAAGAATTGTCATTCCGAGCGCAGCGAGGAACCTGCTTTTCCCCACCCAGCGGCAAACCGCTCACAAACCACCTCCACGGTCGTCCCGGTCACCAGTCAAACTCAACTCGTTCCCGCAACCCAACCCGCTCCGTCGGCCCCACCGCCTCAACCCAACAACCCTCCCAAAGCCACCCCTCAGACCCCGCAACAATACTTCGACCCAAAAACCGGCGGCCTGCACTTCGACCACAACTACCGGCTCACCATCGACGGCAAACCCTGGGACGGCCAACCCCTTTAGAATCAACACTTCCACCCCCACCTCGCAACTGTTGATTCTAAATCACTTACACAAAACCTAAGTCCTTTATCAGCAACACTTACGAAAAATCGGGGGAGGGGTTGCAATCCACACGCATACTAAACTAGCTGATGCCGTCCAAGCAGCTCACGAAGCGGATCGGAGAGGATCGCATTCACCCTTATCGGTTACTGGAAGCGGAGAACCGACAACTGACAACCGTCAGGCAGGCTAGTGAACGTCAAAATCGAGGCTCGCGATCGCTCGGGCGATCACATTTTCCTGAATCTGAATGAGGTCGGTATCGGCGTAGGTCATACCCAACACCGTAAGAATATCCTTCCCGCGGGCCACGACTACGAGCCTTCCAGACCACTCGTGTTCATCCGCGGTACCGCGGTATTGATATTCCACTCCAGGCAGTCCGCCAACGACCGTCTTGCGCTGCGAAAGCTTCTGATACTTGGAGTACACGTCGTGCAGCCGCTTTTCCACCGTTGCCGCAGCCACATCCAGCGGATCTTTCGTATTCTCCGCACCGACCACGAGCAGCGTCGATTCGTTGGGAGTGCCCATGGCCACGATCGCATTCGGCAGCGCGCTGCGCGCTTCTTCCAACAAGTTCCAGCTCGGCGCCTTATACATGCGGAAGCCGTGCGTATAGTTCGTGTACAGATTGCCCTGCACATCTTCACGATTCGCTGGCACTTCAGGCACTTTCGCGGCAGCCGGCGGCGCAGAGGAAGCAGCCATGCTAGTTGCTGCCGGCGCAGAAGGGCTTGAACTAGGCGCATTCGCCGGAAGCTCCGGCTTCGCCGCAGTATTTGTCACTCTTGCGGACGGCTTATCTGTTTTTCCCGAAGTAGGTGGATTAACTTCCTTCGCGCTGGCATTGGTCGGAGCAACGGAAGTTTCTGAAGAAGATGCGACCGCGGGCTCCGCCTTCGGCTGCGAATCGCTGCCTGGTTTGGCTGGTTGCGAGGCAGCATCTTTCTTGGGCGCGGGTTGTGCCTCTGGTTTCTCAGTCGGCGTGGTTGGAACGATGGACGCGATTTTGTCTTTTTCCACGAGGACATATCCAAAGTCGGTCTTGACCTTGAACATGTTGTCTTCGTAGGAGACGATCACGCCATAAAGCTTTTTGCCGTCCTTCAGGCGAATTTCATCCGCCCAGGCGGGCAGAGCGGTCGCGCAAAACGCCATTGCCATCGCCATAATCAGAAGGGTGCCGCGCTTATTGGTGACACGCATACTAAAAGTATCCCGCCGTAACCCGTGCCCCGCAACCTTCACTCGCCCGGTGGTGTCCGGCGTGCTACCTCCAGCAGCAGCGCCCGTATCCGTCCTGCGAGCCGCTCAAGTTCGCCGATTGCCGCGCTGAGCCGCGCGCGCTGTGGTTCCGGCAATTGTGCGTGTGTCTGTTGCAGCGCCAGCGCCTCGGCCATCACGCGAATTTGTTTCCGGCTGCGCGGATTCAGCCGCTCCCACAGCCGCCGCTTGCTGCTGCGATTGCGCCCCAGCCACTCCTCCCCGCTCCCCGCCGGCCGCCCCGCCTCCGGCTCTGACCTTGGCTCGATGCTCGGTTTTTTTGTTGAAATCATGAATGCACGCATGGTCACAGTTTTCACTCTCACTCGGCGCTTCCACCAGTCACCAGTCACCCGCCACCAGTCACTTCTTCAATGCCTCCAGTTTCTCCCCATTGATCTGCCCATCCTGCTCGACGCGCCCGGTCACGCGCATCGTGCGCGTTTCAAACACCAGCCCGCCATAGCGGTCGTAGACATTGGGGAAGAGCACCACTTCATAGATGCCGCGCTGATCTTCGAGCGTGACGAACATCATGTTGCGGTAATTCTTCGTCCCAACATGGCGGTACGTCACTACCCAGCCGCACAGTGTCACGCGCTTCCCGCGCAGTCCCGGCAATTCGTCGCTCCAGACTTCTCCGCTGCGCGGCAAAAAATCCAACGGGTGCCCGCTAACGCAAACTTCGAGGATCTCCCGCTCGAAGCGCAGCTTCTGTTCGAGGGTGTACTGTGGGACAGACATTCTTGTCTGTCCGCTTTTTTCTTCATCCAAAAAAACGACAGGCAGGAATGCCTGTCCTACTCCACTTGGCACAGTCGTTTTTGCCTGTACATTTTTTTCTACCTGCAGCAGGCTCCAGCGCCACAACAGTTCCGGCCGCGTCATCCGGCATGCTCCATCGCCCATGTCATCAAAGGCTCCGCACTTGATCAGCGATTCAATCTCATCGCTTTCCACCGGCACGCGCCGCAGAAAATCTTCGAGCGACCGGAACGCTCCGCCTTCTTCTCGCGCCCGCGGAATCGCCGTGATCGTCTCGATTCGCAAGCCTTTCACCTGCATCAATCCGACGCGCAGCGCGCGCTTTCCGTTTTCGCCGTCTTCCGCTGTGTATTCCATTCGCGAGCGATTTATCGAAGGCAATCGCACTTCGATGCCCCAGCGCTTGGCCTCTTCCACGTATGCGGACACGTGATAGAAGCCCGCGCCCGCGCTGCACATCGCCGCCAGAAACTCCGCCGGATGATGCGTCTTCAAATACGCCATGCGGTACGAAATATCCGCATACGTCGCCGCATGCGCTTTGCAAAATCCGAAGCCCGCGAATTTTTCCACCATCATCCACGTTTCTTCGCGCTGTGCGGCGGTCAGTCCCATCATTCCCGCGGCTTGCAGGAATTTTCCACGCAAGCGTGTGTGGTCGCTACGTCCGGAATATTTTACGGTTGACCGCCGGACAAGATCAGCTTCAGCCAATGTCATGTCTCCGAGCGCTTGGGAAATCTGCATCACCTGTTCTTGGAAAATACATACGCCAAGCGTGTCGCCAAGAATTGGCTCGAGTTTTGGATGCGGGAATGTGACGTCTTCCTGTTTGTGCAGCCTTTTCACAAACAGTTCTTTTGATCCGTACTCCGCTGCTCCCGGCCGGATCAGCGCCAGCGCCTGCGCGATTTCCTCCAGTGTTTGCGCCTTCATCATTCGAAGCAGCCCGCGCATGGCCGGCGACTCAATCTGAAAAACGCCCATCGTTCGCCCCGTCGCGATGACCGCGCACGTCGCGGGATCGTTTTCCGGTATCGCCTCAAAATTAATTTCACGCGGCCGCGGACACGGTGTCACTCCGTCTGCTGCAACGTTGTTCTTTTCCTTTACCTCCTTTACTTCCTTTATCTCCTTAACCTCCTTTTTGTCGATGTTGTCCAGCGCCAGCGACATCGTTGTGAACCCACGCTGGCCGAGCAAATCCATCTTGATCAGCCCGAGTGCTTCGATCGCGTTCATGTCGTATTGCGTGACGACGATTCCTTTTGTCGCGCGCTCCAGCGGCGCCAGCCAGCTCAGCGGCCGTGCGGAAATCACCGTGCCACAGGGATGAATCCCCAAATGCCGCGGCGCATCGTCGAGACGCAACGCCACTTGCAGGATGGTTTTCCATGGCTCGTCGTTCACGGGAAGATCCTGGCATTCCGGCAACTCGCGGATGGCCGCGAGAATTTCGCGCACCGGCCGGTGCGGCAGCCGCTTCGTGAAGCGGTCCACTTCCCCTGGCGGCACGCCAAATACTTTTGCCACTTCGCGCACCGCCAGCCGCGCGTGCATGGTGATGAAGCTGCCGATCATGGCGACGTGTTCGGCGCCCCAGCGTTCATAAACGTAATCGAGCAGTTCGTCACGGCGCGCGCCGCAAATATCAATGTCAATGTCCGGGCAATCGCCGCGCTGCTCGTTCAGAAATCGTTCGAAATATAATTTCCATCGCAGCGGGCACACTCGCGAAATTCCCAGGCAATACGTCACCATCGAGCTCGCCGCCGAGCCGCGCGCCACCGCGGGAATGCCGCGCCGCCGCGCTTCCTCGACGATGTCCCACACCAGCAGAAAATATGGCGCCAGATGGAGTTTTTCGATGACCTCGAGTTCGTGCGTGAGCCGCGAAAGCACTTCCGGGCGCAGGGGCTTGTAGCGTTTTCGCGCGCCTTCGAAACTCAGTTTCCACAAATACGAAAATGCCGATTCGCCTTCTGGCACGCTGAACTCCGGGAAAATCAGTTTTCCAAGTTCGAGCTGCAAATTGCAACGCTCAGTAATTTCCAGCGTTGCTTGCAGCAATTCTGGATGATCGGGAAAGAGTTTTTGCATTTCCGCCGCTGGCTTGAACCACGCTTCGCCGGTGGTAATTTCGGGCGGAGCCACGGTTGTCAGCAATCCGCCCGTTCGAATGGCATTTATCGCGCGATGATGCAGGTGCTCCTCGGGCCGCAGGAAATGCACATTGTTCGTCGCCACCAGCGGCACGCCCAGTTCGCGCCCGATGCGTTCAGCTTCGCGCAGCATTCGCCGGTCTCCCGGCGACAAAATCTGCACCTCGATGTATAGCCGATCGCCAAAAATATCTTTGAGCTGAGAAAAGTGACTGGTGATTGGTGACTCGTGACTAGTGGCAGAGAGCACTTGCTCGTGGCAATCAGCTTCTGCCTGAGTTGTGGTTGCAGGGGCACGATGTATCGTGCCCCTACGGTTGCCCGCATTCGGCAATCGCGCCGGCATCGGGCAGAGCGCAATCATGCCGCGGCTGTGCTCCGCTAATTCCTGCAACGTCACGGGCCGGCCATCCTCTTTGCCAACTGCTGCGGCCGCATCCCGCGATAGCTTCGTTGTGCCCAAATGCCGCAGCGTCACGAGCTGGCACAAATTGCTGTAGCCTTCCATGTCCGCTGCCAGCAGTGTTAACGGCGCACTCTCCGAATTTCGAATTTCGCTTTTCGAATTTCGAAACGCGCTTGTCCTGAGAGCATCCGAAGGATCATTCGAAACGCGAAATTCCACATCCAGCACCACGCCGACGATCGGCTTGATGCCGGCTTTTTGCGCTGCCTGGTAAAACGGCACCGCCGCGTACAAACCATTCGAATCCGTCAGCGCGACAGCGGACATTTTCTGTTCGACTGCGGCTGCAACGATCTCCTCCGGCGACGGCACGGCCCGCAGGAACGAATAGTGACTGTGACAATGCAAATGTACGAACACGAGAGCCCCGGTCTGGAAAGGGAAGAAGGCATGCCCGCCTTTCGGCAGGCATGCTCGTCCATTCGAATCAGGTAGGGAAAGGGAGGGAAAACTTCAGCGAACTATCGCGACAAACATGGCGTCGAGAGGACCAGGCCGTTCGGCTTGCTTGCGTAATGCTCGCGGAGCTCGAGGCCGTTGCCGTAAAAAACGGCGTTCCAGCCGTAGCGCCCGCGGACGGAATCGAGGCCGCGGTTCAAATACCAGCGGCGGTTGGCGCTGGTATCGAACAATTCATTTTGCCGCCGGTCGGCCTCGAGATTTGTTACGTTGACGCCGACCAGGCGCACGGCCACGCGGCGCGTGAACAATTTGTCGAAGAGATCTTTTGCCGCGGCGAACAGTTCGCGCTCGTCATTCGTTGGTTTGGTTAGCCGCACCGTCTGATGCGACGAAAAATGATCCACATAACGGATGCGCAAGCCAATGGTGCGCGCTTGCTTGCCGTATTCACGCAGCGTCGAGCCGATGCGCTCGCTGAGATACTCGGTCAAGCCGCCGAGAAACTCGGTATCAATCGTGCCGCCTTCGATGGTCGTTTCGCGCGAAACGGATTTCGGCGTCGAAGGCAGCAGCACTTCGCGGCCGTCCAGCCCGCGCGCGCGCTCCCAAATTTGCTGGCCGATGACTTCGCCAAAGGCGGCCTGCAGCGCGAGCTTCGGCACTTGGCGCAATTCTCCGATGGTCGCAATGCCGCGTTCCGCCAGCGTGCTGGCATGCACGTGGCCAATCCCGCATAATTTTTCCACTGGCAGTGGTGTCAGGAAGGTTTCTTCTTCGCCGGGAGCCACGATGCGAAACCCGCGCGGGCGTTCGAGACGCGATGCGATAGATGCCACGACTTTGGTGCGCGCCGCGCCCACGGAAACGCTTAGGCCCGTGCGCTTCAAAATTTCCATCTGCAGCCGCCGCAGCGTTCCCGGGAAATCCGGGTACAGGCGCTCCGTCCCGGCAAAGTCCAGGTAAAAATCATCCAGCGCCGCCGTTTCCACTGCGGGCGTGTACGTTTCCAGAATGCGCCGCACGCGCTCGGCAAAATCCGCGTAGTGCTCGTACTGTCCGGGAACGACGATGGCTTTCGGACAGATGCGCAGCGCTTCGCGAAAACTCATCGCCGTTCGAACGCCGAGGAACTTCGCTTCGTAACTTGCCGAAGCCACGCAGCCGCGCCCCACCAGCACGGGCTTGCCGCGCAGCTTGGGATTCAGCACTTGCTCCACCGACGCAAAAAACGCGTCCTCATCCACATGCACAATGTTCGAAATGGGGGCACTCTTTGTGGTGGCGCAGCTAGCTGCGCCACTACAAGAGAGGCTTTTCTCCGTGCGGGTTTTGCAAAGTCCCAGCCACGCCCAGGCGGACCATGGGTTTTTCTCCGCCGGCGGTTCCGTTTGCGGCGCGTCCGGCTTCGGTGACGGGTCTAAAGACCTACAACTGCCGCTCGTCTCACCTGATTCGAACGAATCCGCGGGGCTGAAGTCCCGCGCTACAGGTTCTTGCTGCGCGCCCATCTCTTGATGCTCATGATGCGGGCCGAAAGATGCCGCGCGATCGTTTTCTTCCGCGGTTGTTTGGATCACATTGATGGTCTCAATGGTTGGAGTGGGGAATACGCTTTCGACACAGACGTCCATGGCGGCTCCTGAAATGGAAGCGGGATACATATACTTGTCTCCGAGCGAGAGCCGAGATTTTGCTCGGCTCCGGGATCGAGGGATCGTCTTGCAGCCGACCCCTCCACCCCGCTTACGGCTCGGAACTTTCAACGGGCGGCGGCCGGCTCGTGAGAGCCTGATCGGCAATGGAGGCGGCGCGCCACCCGTTTCCCGTTTCCTCTACCGCCCCGGACTATAGGCGAACAAAAAGCGAAAGTCAACGGTTTTCGAAAATGGGTAGTGAGCCAAATGTTCGGTTGCGCGTATCGGGACTTAACCTGCGTCCGTGATATAAACTCTCGGTCGGGTCCAGTAATTCTGCGATTTTGCAACCTATCATGGCCCTTGCCCGAAGCTGACGTAACTACCGGAGGGAAACCCCTAATGGTCCGCCCAATTCTGAGGATCGCAACATTTTGGGCGCTTTATCAGGTGCTGCCGAGCGGTCCGTTCGCGCCGCTGGCTGTCAGCGCAAGAAATAACGTTCCGAGTGAACAAACCGCCGGAGCGATTCCTGAATCGGCTACGAGACTGCAATCACAACTTGAGGCGATACTTAAGGCCGCAAAGGAGGGCGATTCAAAACAGTTTGATGACCTGATCAGTGATCTTCAAATTCCCGAGAGCCCGAATTGGTTCGCGGCTACATTCGGTGAAGAAATAGGCCAAAATCTTGCGGCGACGTATAAGAGTTCCTGGAAAGATTACAAAGACAATATCAGAAACATGTTCCGCGATAGCGGAACCAAGAAACACACCCATGCATTTGTGAAGGAGTTTTCAACCTCATCACTCGCTCACAATGATGCTTTTATTCAGTCCATTCTGCGGAATGCCAAAGGCCCTCTTGTGCTCTACACGGCGGGCGCAGGAAAGGATCGTGAAAGCGATTCGCTTCCGGGCGTCTACCTCTGCGCGCAGGGAAATTTTCGGGTAGTGAACTGGCGAACATTTTACGACTTGCCGAAGGTGAAGCCGATGCGAATCAAAGTCGGAGGTCAAGTCGCGCCTCAGCTGATTCACCACATCAATCCGATTCCCCCATCCGACGCTCTCCAACAACAAATACACGGTACGGTGGTGGTTCATGTCGTTATCGATCGTGACGGAAACGTTGCACAGCTCGAACCGGTAAGTGGGCCGCCAGAACTCATCAATGCCGCTGTGGAGGCAGCCCGCCAATGGCGCTATAAACCAACGATTCTCAACGGTGACCCAGTGGAAGTAGATACCACCATCATGATTGCATTTGGTGGCGGTGGGTAGCTGAATCCGTGAAATGAGTCTCAGTGCCTGATAAACGCGAACTGCCGCCGCGCACTAAAGACGAATAAAAAAGGGGAAGCAAAGAGAAATACCTTTGGCCGGGGGCTAGGCCGATGTGTCGGCCATGGCGAGCTCTTTTTCAACGACCTCTTTGCGGGTCTGCACGAATTTGGTTTTGGCTTCGATGCCGAGCCGTCCGGCATAGTGAAGCAGCTTGTCAACGCTCTTGTTGGCGATCTTTCCGTTGAGCAGTTCGCTCACGCGGGGCTGAGGCTCTCCGAGGATCGCTTGGAGGTCCTTCTGTGAATACTTCTGCGAGTACTTCAGGATGGCCTGATATAGCTCGGCCTTGAACTTGAGAGCGGTGGCCTGCTCCGGGGAAAAGCCAAGATCGTCAAGTACGTTTCCCCGCGTTACATGCGTGGGCTTGTTAGATGCGCTTTTCACGTTTCTTCTCCTCTGCCAAACGGGATTTCACTGTCGCAAGTATACAACTAGATGTATATGTAGCCCAGGGCGAAATGGTGTCCCACTGGAGGCGAATGAGAAATCAACGTGGGGAAAATACTTTTCGGCGCCAATTCTTTTGACAGAAACGGAGCGCGACTTTACACTGCATTCATGGAAGTTCATTTTAAGCCGGAGACGGAATCGCGCCTCCATGAGCTGGCCTCCAAGAGCGGGCGCCCGACCGACGAGCTCATCGAAGATGCCATGGCCGGATACCTTGCGGAAGTGGCTGAAGTGCGCAATATGCTCGACAGCCGCTACGATGAGGTCAAAAGCGGCCGGGTGAAGCCCATCGATGGGGAGGCTTTCTTCGACAGCTTGCGCCAGCGCGAGGATGAGCTGCTCAAGCAACGCTCCACAAAATGATGACGGACCGGGGCTTTGACCTTCACCCGGGCGCGGCGCAGGACATCACCGAAATCTGGGAATTCATTGCGGAGGACAATCCTCTTGCCGCCAGGCGTGTGCGCGAGGAAATTCTTGACGGTATCCGCAGGCTCGTGCCTTTCCCCCATCAGGGCCACATGCGGCCAGATCTCACTTCCCGGCCCCTGCGCTTTCAAACGATACGCGATTATTTGATTGTCTATTCTCCCGATGAAAAGCCGCTTGTGGTGATCGCCGTATTACACGGGCGCCGGAGTCCACGCATTCTTGCGGCAATCCTCCGCGAGAGAAAGTAATTCTTCCTCATTAGGCGTCGCCGGTGTCCACGCTAAACCTCGGCCTACTCAAAACACGCGGCCTAGTTGGAAAAACCATTTGCGGTGGCCGGAATCGCCGGCGCTTCCGCCGAGGAAGAAGGGGCCAACCACGGTTTCCGCAAGTACGCCGGCGACTACGTCGTTCGGCAAGTTGCTCTGAGTGGTCTCGCCGTACATTTTGCCCAACTCATACGTTCCGACGGCATAGACTTTTTTGCCGAGGAAAGGCGGCAAGGTGAGCAAATCGTGGAGGTAGCCGGCGCGGACTAAATAATACTGGTTGCCTTGGAATTCGTTTTGGCCATAGGCGCTGAGGCGCAGCGGCGCGCCAAGGAAAAATTGCGGAATCCCCGTGCTGGTCACGCCAAACGTGGTGCCGCCTTCGCTTTCCAAAAATACCGAAGCAGATCGAGTCACTGGCTGAAAATATCCGAGCTTCAAATCCATGGAAGGGAAGGCGGCTTTCGCGCCCGGGCTTGCGTCAAACCAGCGGAAATTCGTCTCCACTTTAACTCCCCGGCGCGGAATCACCGGGTCATCCGTGTGATCCAACAAATAGTGCAGCCGCGCTTGCCCGACGCGCCCTTCCACGACTGGAATTTCCGGCTGGCCAAGCCGCAGCTTGGTATCGAGCGAGCCGACTTCGTATCCGATGCGCAATTCGCTGAAGCGTCCGAAGCTATAGCCCAGGTCGGCTCCGATATCCGTGCGGTAGAAGCGGTAATCCGCCAGCGGATCGTTTTTCTCGTAAATTTGAAATACCGTATCGCTGACGTCCGCGTGCGGGGCGAAAAACCAGTGGCTCTCCGCCGTAAACGGGCGGTAAAGCTCCGTCTGAATGCCGTAGATATTTCCCAGCAGCAAGTCCGTGCGCCACTCCGAACGGAAACCGGCCACGTCCATGAACGTGAAGCGCGTGCCCATGGTGAAATCCACGTTGCCGCCCTGCGAGCCATCCACTTCAAAGGCCGGCTGAAACATTGGCGGCGCATTAATTTTCTCCACAACCTGGATGATCAGTCCGGGCTGGCCATTTTTTTCGATAAGCCGATAACCAGCGGTGTCATAGCGGCCGATGCCAGTCAGCCGCGTGAGCACGTTGTCGAGTCTTTGCGGATCGAGCGGCTTTCCTTGAAAGGATTTCACGTAGAGGCCCACGTCCACCGCTCCATCGGTGCTGGCTCCTTGCACTTGGATGAACTGTGGGGCGGGAACATCGGTCCGCTTCCGGGCCTCGCGCGCGTGGCGATATGCTTCCCAATCCGCTTCGCTCAGTGCGAATGCGCTGAGAAGATTCGCTCGTTCCTTCGCGGCGTCATACCCTTTCTGCATGATCGGCCTGTTTTTCTCATAGTCAGCCATGTTGTAGTCGGCCAGCGGCACGGATACCACCGCGTCCGCTCGGGACAGACCGCGTACTTCATTTTCCGCAAGCACCACGCGCACCGATTGGTTCAGCACAGTAAAGATAGATTTAACTTCCTGCGCTTCCAGCGGCGCCGTTTCCAGATGAACGGCGATCACGATGTCGGCGCCCATGTCGCGTACCACGTCTGTCGGCAGGTTGTCCATCAAGCCGCCGTCCACGTAAACGGCTTGGCCATCGTGCACGGGTGAGAACGCGCCTGGAATGGACATCGTTGCGCGCAATGCTTCCGCGAGCGCCCCGTCTTTGAAGACGTGCGGTTTGCCGCTGACCAAATCCGTGGCCACGCAGCGGAAGGGCACGGGCAGAGCATCGAAGGAGGGCTCGTTGTAGTAGGGAAGGGTCACGCGGTCAATCAGCAGGCCGATTTGATGGCCGGGAATTAATCCGGCAGGAGCGGAGAGACCTTGGCGCAATCCGAACACCAGCGAATTCGGATAGGCGCGCTGATCTTCTTTGCGCCGATAGGAGAGGTCTTCGTAAGGCGTGCGGTCGCCGAGAATTTTTCGCCAATTCAGGCTTTCGATGAGCGATCCCATTTCCTCCGGATTCATTCCTGTGGCATAGAAGCCGGCAACCAATCCGCCCATGCTGGTTCCCGCGACGTAATCCACCGGGATGTGATGTTCCTCAAACCATTTCAGAACACCGATATGTGCCAAGCCCATCGCGCCGCCACCCTCGAGAGCTACGCCGATCTTGGGCCGCGAGCGTGGCGCGGCTATCGCCTGAGAGGAGGCTGTCTGCGGCGTGACCGTGGTCTGCGCCGGGCTCGTCAGCGGCAGCAGAAGCAGCACGAGAATGGACAGAGTACAGCGCATGAGAAGCCTCCTGAATAGAACACCGGATCGGGCGAGTTCGAGAACCACGATTGAGTTTGTCTTAGGGCTGGAGTCCGGGCAAGCAGAGATCCGCGGAATTGTTATCCACCGAGCAGGAGGAAGCTGATTTCTCCTGCATCAGCACAGCACGAGCCTAATTTACCGAAGCCGCTGAATCCGCGTCCAGCTCTGCGCTGCTTACGCACACTTCGCTGCCGTGGAGGATGCAGGATTCCCCCGGCTCGTGAACGTCGCGCCGAATCGAGCGAAGATTCAGAAGCGCGCCGGACGTCAGCGCTTTTGGCATGAGCGGCTCCAGCAGAGGATCGCGCGCGCTGGTGCAAGAAAAAATCGCCAGGACGGTGATCACTTCCGCGGAGAATCCGCCGCGTTCGCGAACGATTTTCGCCATCACGCCCTGTCCCAAGGTGGGGGTAACGGCCACGGTCAGCGGCACGACGAGGCGCCCTTTCGGTCGCAGCCTTCGCAACCACAGCGGATGCGGATGGGTTGTTCCGGCGTTGATCAACATGGCGTCGCAATCGCCGGGATCAAATGCCGCGCCGTCCCCCGCGTGCACCGTCACGTATGGATAGCTTGAGAGATTCTCTTTGGCGCGTGCCGCCAATTGGGGATGCAATTCAATTCCCACCACGCTGCCCGTCGGGCCCACGACTTCCGCCATAATGGCCGTGTAATAGCCCACGCCACAGCCCAGATGATACACGCGGTCGCCCGGTTTCAAATCCATTGCGTTGATCCACCGGCCGAGCGCGCTGGGCTGGCCGTTGTTGATGTCGCGAGAAGCGTCGAGTGATATAACCAGGTTGTGATACAGGTCGCGCGGGTGCTCGGTCGCGTAATAGGACATGCCCATCTTGCCGGTCATGGAGAGTGCCCGCTGCTCCGGGGAGCCCAGTTGCCACGGCGGCGGGCCGAGATACTTTTCACGGGGCACGCGCGCGAACGCTTCGACCAGGCCCGGTGTAGTAATGTTGGCGATAAAACGGATTTCCTGCGCGTAAAACTGCCGGCAATCTTCAATCGTCATCATGAGATAGCACTCCTGAACAGCATGCAGCAAATACGCCTTCGCGGCCCACAAAGTAACCCATCAGACTTCGCGCATCCTGCCCAGCAATCTTTCAGAGACCCTTGTTCTCCTGCAGAATATTCCCGCCATCAACGACCAGAACCTGTCCGGTGATATAGGAAGCTTCCGGCGACGCCAGGAAGCAAACGGCGGCCGCCACCTCATCCGGCGTGCCCGCCCGCCCGAGCGGAGTGTGCAGTCCGGCGATCTTTTCCGGCTCCGTGGAAGAGGCCGTCGAAATCCACCCCGGCGCGACGCCGTTGATGGTGATGCCGTCGCGCGCCGTTTCAATCGCCACTGCGCGCATCATCCCGTCCATCGCCGCCTTGGCCGCGCCGTACGCCGCCGAGCCTGGATTGCTCACTTGCGGTCCCGTCACTGACGTGACGTTTACGATCCGACCGTATTTGTGCTCCGTCATGCCTGGCAACACGGCGCGCGTCATTCGAAACGCAGTGTGCAGGGTGATCGCAATCTGGTTTTGCCATTCCGCGAACGTAGTCTCCCGCAGTGGCTTGCTTTCCATGGGCCGTCCCGTTTGTGACATGCCCGCGTTGTTCACCAGAATATCGATCCACCCCATGCGTGAGAGCACGGAATCCACAAACCGCTGCACCTCTGTCTCCACGGTGAGATCCGCGATGAAAGACAGCACCGCCTCGCCGCCCGCATCCAGTTCGCGCGCCCGCAAATGAATTCGGTCCGTGGTCGAAGTGATGACCACGCGCACTCCCGCAGCATGCAATCGCCGCGCGACCGCAAAGCCAATTCCTTCGGCGCTTCCCGCGCCCGTAATCACCGCTGTCTGTTCGTTTAAGAGTGGAACCATTGGCGACCCGCAAGGGAATCATACATCGAGTGCCAGCCACCGCGATTGTCTCCGGTCGGCTAGCGGAACCCGATTTGCCGTTCGCCGTCACTCGCCCTTGCGAACAGGTGTCGCATTCGCCTCTAAAACGCGTGGTTCTCTTGTCGTGGGCGTGGCGGGGGTCTACGGTTCAGAGATAGGGCGAAAACGGCTTGCAATTCATCTGTGAGCCGGATAAGTGCTGTTCTAGAAGGGAATCATGGCCGCGACAATTCCCCCCGCTGATCCGAATGAATTCGCTCACGCGAGCCCGGTACAGCCGCGTCCGTGGAAGCTCATTTTTCGAATCGTGCGCTGGACCACCTACGCCTTTGCTTTGCTCTCGCTCATTTTGCTTTTTCACAAAGCGCCGCCCCCGCTGGTGGAAACCAGCCCGCAGGCTGCCGCGCGCGTCGAAGAAAAATTTGAACAGGTGGAACAATCGGTTGCCAATGGCCAGCCCGCGACATTGCACCTGGACGAAACGGAATTAAATTCCTATCTCTCGTCCCATTTGGAATTGAAAGGCAATGGCGCCACGAATCCCGCCCCTGCTGGAGGAACGCCGCCGTCTCCCAATGCCGCGCCCACGCCGCAGGAAGTCGAGCAAATGCGTTCGAACGTGCGCGACTTCAAGGTCCAATTGATCGACGACCGCGTCAAAGCCTACGTCGTTTTCGATGTGCACGGAAAAGACATGACGCTGCAGCTCGAGGGCCGGTTGGGCACACAGAACGGTTATCTGCGTTTTGAGCCGGTCAGCGGCCAGATCGGCGCGTTTCCGATTCCACAGTCCGCTCTCGAATCGGCGGTCCAGCGCATGATGGACTCGCCCGAGAACCGCGACAAATTGAAACTGCCTTCCGAGATTTCTGATCTACGCATTCAGAACGGCGAAATCGTCGCCAGCTACAGATAAATATTCACTGCTCCTCCACTTCAGCCAAACTTGGTGCGCAGCCAACCTCCCAGTAGCATCTGACATCCATTTGGAGTAGGGTGGCGGTTGGCAGGACAATCGTCATGAAACACCGGCCCCGTCTTTCGCTTCTTGCTCTCTTCGCACTCTTTGCTTCCACTTCTGTTTACGCGGGACATGGCAGCGGTGGCGGTCATTCGGGAGGCCACTCTGGTGGGAGATCTTCGTCCGGACATTCCTTTGGTCATTCGTTCGGCCACATCTTTGGTCATCATTCTGGAAGCAAGAATTCACCGGTCCCCAAGATCCCGGATAACCGCGGCGAAGATGCTCATTTGACTGGCGCAATCGCTCTGAACCGGATTTCCACTCATCCCACTTCCGCAGGACTCCTGCTTGGCCCAAGGCCAAGATTTGTGTTGCGCCCGAATCGGCACTTCAACTCCGGCTTTTGTGGTTCGTTTGGATTCTCCTGGCACACTTTTTTGTTCCCCGGCGATTTCAATTGCTTCGGCAATTCCTTTTTCTTTGATCCTTTCTTCTCCGGTGGATTCGCCGCAGGCTATCTCGGTTCCAATTCGTTTGTAGCCGCCGGTGATTTGACGGCAGTGTCCGGGCCGCTGGAATTTTCCCCGGCCATGGATGATGCGGACGGAGCTTCTGTGGACAGTGCTCCAGTTCGCTGGGAGGGCGATGAATCTTCTCCGGATGCGCCATCGAGAGTGGAAGCGCCGGTCATCTTGCTCCAATTGAAGGACGGCTCGATGTACGGCGTGACGCGCTACTGGGTCCGAGATGGCCGCCTGTATTACTTGACCACCTACGGTGGTGAAAATAACGTGCCGCTCGATCGCGTTGATTTCCCAAAGACTGCGAAACTAAACGCCGAACGGAGCACTCCGTTCGTTCTTCCCGATACAGCGTCCTCTCCTTAACATCTCAAGCGACCCTCCACTCTAATCTCGGCAACGCATGCGTCTCCGGAAGCTGCTCAAGTTATACTTTCCCGTTTGACGTAGAGTTCAAGGATCGGCCATGAGCCAAGAGAAAAAAGATAAAGAGCTGGGGATGGGGCGTGAGATTACGCGCCGCGATTTTCTCAATGGGGTCGCCGTGGGAATCGGTGGAACATTTGTTGGAGGCGCGATCGACTCGGAAACGCTGCTTGCCGCCGCTGCTCTCGATGAGTTTGCTCCAGAAAAAGCGCCGGACTACTATCCACCCGCACGCATGGGCATGCGCGGCAATCACGACGGCACTTTCACCTTTGCTCACCGCCTGCGCGATGGAGAAGGCTCGAACTCTTTCGGCGATGCCACGGACACGCGCGAGAAATACGACCTTGTCGTCGTCGGTGGCGGCATCAGCGGGCTGGCGGCCGCTTATTTCTTTCGCAAGAGCACTGGCAAAGACGCGCGCATCCTGATTCTCGACAATCACGACGATTTCGGAGGACACGCCAAGCGCAACGAATTTCGCGCCGGCGGCCGCATGGTGCTGAGTAACGGCGGGACGCAGTCCATCGAGAGCCCAGGAAAATATAGCGACGTCGCCATTGCGCTGATTCAGGAGATCGGCGTCCAGACGGAGAAGTTTTACAAAGCCTACGACCAGAAACTCTATTCCAAGATGGGTACGGCGGCGTTTTTCGACAAGGAAACGTTTGGCGAGGACCGCCTCGTCACGGGCATGAATAGCTCACCGTGGCCGGAATTCCTGGCCAAAGCGCCGCTATCCGAAACGGTTCGAAACGATATCGCCCGCGTCTACACCGAGAAAAAAGATTTCCTCGCCGGAATGTCGGTGGAGCAAAAAGTCGCGCTTCTCACAAAAATCAGCTACGCAGAATACTTGACGAAGTATTGCAAGCTGACTCCGGAAGCCTTACCCTTCTTCGAGACCTTTCCCTACGATCTTTTCTGCATCGGCATCGAATCCGTTCCGGCGATGTATTGCTATGAAGGATTCGACGACTATGAATCCTTCACGTACGCGGGCTTTCAAAGTTTGGGATTGCCGGCGCCGGCGAAAGAAGAGCCCTACATCTTTCATTTTCCCGATGGCAACGCGTCCATCGCCCGTCTGCTGGTGCGCGCTCTTATCCCGGAGGCGGTTCCCGGCTCAACGATGGAGGACGTTGTCACGGCAAAAGCCGATTACAGCAAGCTGGACCAGTCGGGTGCGCCCGTGCGCATTCGTCTGAACAGCACCGCCGTTCACGTGCAGCACATCGGAGCGACCAAGGAAGTGCAAATCGCCTATGTGCGCGGCGGCAAAGCGCACACCGTTACAGCAAAAAATTGTGTCCTGGCCTGCTACAACGGCATGATTCCGTATATTTGTCCCGAGCTGCCGGAGAAACAAAAAGAAGCTCTCTCCTATTTGGTAAAAATGCCGCTGGTGTACACGCATGTGGCCCTGCGCAACTGGACCTCCTTGGCAAAATTAAACATCCATCACATCGTCGCGCCCGGCGGATATCACACCTACACCGCGTTGGATTTCCCCGTGAGCCTCGGCCAGTACCAATTTCCAAGCAAGCCCGAAGAGCCAGCCGTTCTCTTCATGTTGCGAACTCCCTGCAAGCCCGGTCTCCCGCAGCGCGAGCAAAACCGCGCGGGACGCGCCGAGTTGATGCAGACACCTTTTTCAAAATTCGAAAAAAATATCCGCGACCAATTGGCGCGCATGCTCGGCGGAGCGGGATTCGATACCGCCAAAGACATCGAAGGGATCACCGTCAATCGCTGGGCGCACGGCTACGCCTTCACGCCGAATCCTCTCTTCGATCCCGATTGGAAAGAAGGAGAAAGACCCTGGGTCGTTGGCCGCAAGCCTTTTGGTCGAATTGCCATTGCCAACTCCGACGCCGGCGCCAGCGCCTACACGGACGTGGCCATCGACCAAGCTTGGCGCGCCATCGGAGAACTCCTACACACCTGATCGTCCCACAAGCATCTTGACTCCGGCCGTAATTCTCGATTAGATGCTGAGCACAGTATTAAACCGTTTTAAGGAGTTTCCCATGCCTGTTTTCGGACTGCGCCCGCTGACGCTCATCTTTTTCGCCGCCGCAGCTTTCGCCGCGCCTTCCCTCCATGCCCAAACCATTCGCGTAGATGCGACCCCGAGCCACGCCACGAACTCCATCAAACCGACCGAAGCTCTGGGCGCCGGCATCGACCGCCTGCCCTACGGCGCCGCCGACAAACTCTTCGTGGACGATACCCTAAAACAAATCCTCTCCGCCGGCTGGCAAACTGTCACGTACCGCCAAAACACCGAGCTGCACATCGAAGCCTGGCACTGGAATCCGCAAGGAACCTGGAGCGACCCGGCAGGAATGGGCTACTTCGTCGGCAGCGCAACACCCGGCGCGGAGCCGATCCGCCACTCCTACGGTTATCCGCTGCAACATCGCGGGGTCACGCGCGATGACGGCACGGATATGGATGGCTACTCGCGCCTGACCGACGGCGACGAGAATACCTACTGGAAGAGCAATCCGTATCTGACAAAAACGTATACGGGCGAAGACGATTCGCTGCATCCGCAGTGGGTCTTTCTGGATTTGTCCAGCAAGCAGGACGTCAACGCCATTCGCATCGCTTGGGCCGAGCCGTATGCCACCAACTACGCCGTCCAATATTGGACTGGCGAAGATCCGATCAAGAAACCCGCGCAAGGTTCGTGGGAAGCCTTTCCCGTCGGCGTGGTGACCAACGGCAAAGGCGGCAACGCCACGCTGCAACTGTCCACCGCGACCATCAACGTTCAGTGGGTGCGCATCTGGATGACCGCATCTTCAAATACGTGCGATTCCCACGGCAGCACCGACAAGCGCAATTGCTTGGGCTACGCGATTCGCGAAATTTATCTGGGAACCACTAGCGCCGATGGAAAATTCCACGATTTGCTGCGCCATACGCCGGACCAGGATCAGACTGCCACCTATTGTTCTTCCGTCGATCCGTGGCATGAACCGTCCGATTTAGCCGAGCGTGCGGGAGATCAAATCGGTTTCGATCTGTTTTACACCAGCGGCGTCACGCGTGGGCTGCCCGCCATGATTCCCATCGCCATGCTCTACAACACTCCGGAAGATGCTGCCGCCGAAATTGCCTACATCGAAAAGCGTGGCTATCCAATTTCCTACGTGGAGATGGGCGAGGAACCGGATGGCCACTACACGCTCCCCGAAGATTACGCGTCGCTCTACGTGCAGTTCGCGACGGCATTGCATCGAGTCGATCCAAAATTAAAACTCGGCGGCCCGATTTTTACCGGCGAAAATAAAGACATCGAAGTTTGGCCCGATGGAAACGGAAAAGCTTCCTTCACCGGCCGGTTCATTGATTATTTGAGGTCCCATGGCAAATTGGGAGCGCTCGCCTTCTTTTCATTCGAACACTATCCCGTCGATCCCGGAAAAGTGCAGTGGAGCAATTTGTACGACGAAGCCTATCTCGTTCAGCACATCATGGATGTGTGGCGCGAAGACGGTGTCCCCGCCAACGTCCCATTCTTCATCACCGAGTCCAATCTTTCTTCCGCGTCCTCGGAAGCCTACATGGACATTTGGGGCGGACTGTGGCTCGCCGATTACATCGGCGCATTCCTCGGCGGCGGCGGCAGCGCCGTCTATTATTTTCATTACATGCCCGAACCGCTCGGCCGCGGCCACAACAACTCGCCCGGCACCTTCAATTTTTTTTCCGCCGACCGCGATCTCAAGATCAAACAGCCCCTCTCGCAATATTTCGTCAGCCAGCTTCTCAATCTCGAGTGGGTTCAGCCAGGAGATGGCATGCATAAAGTTTTTCCCGCCGCGAGCGAGATTCGCGACGGAGCCGGCCACACTCTTGTCACTTCCTACGCCGTCCTTCGCCCCGACGGTCAATGGTCCCTGCTCATCATTAATAAGGACCAGGAAAATCCGTACACGGTGAACGTTTCGTTTGAGGACGCCCAGAAAAAAACCGCCTCCACGTTCGCCGGTACTGTCAGCGTCACCACCTTCGGCAAAGCCCAATACGCCTGGCATCCCGACCGCAACGGCGGCATCGCCGATCCCGACGGCCCCGCCGCAAAGTCCACAGTGAACGCCGGAGCCGCAACGCAATTCACGCTCCCCGCTGCTTCCGTAACAGTCCTTCGCGGCACACTCGCAGCCGTCAAATCCTCACAGAAATAAATTGTTGGATTATTTTCTGAGGGCGACACCGTCAATCCTGCTGTTTGTGCCACCACTCCCGAAGTGATGTGCAGCGCCCTTTTTCATCCAGGGAAATCACAAAGATTCCATCGAGTTTGGTTTTCAAACCTTGCGGCATAATCACGAACGACGCCGACCACCTGGCAATATTAATCTCTCGGCTTGCAACCAGGATCTCGTATCCAAATTGAACGTTCTCTTCCGTTCGCGCAACGTTCGACCAATACTCGAAAATGGCTTTTCGTCCACGCATCGCTTCGACAAATGGCGTCACTTGGTACGTGCCGTTTTCCGTGTACAGCGCCGCGGCCCCTTCTGCATCACGCCTCTCCCACGCCTTGCCGTAGGCATCCATCCATGATTTGAATGCGACTCGATCGTCGCCCATTCTTAGTCTCCCGCTAAATCTTCGAGTCAATCCTAACGACCCTTCCCGATGGTCAACCGGATTTGGACGCGAATGTGACCGCCGTACTGCTGGGCACGGCGCACACAACGTGCGAGACTGCGCGATGACGATCTAGAAGCCCTGATTCCGCTTCGCTAGCAACAGCCACCCGAGGGAAGCCCCGTTGCGGTGACTGGAGGCCCAAACGCTTCTTGCGGAATCGGTGCGCCATGAAGGGTCAGCCAGCACCGGCGCGCAACATTGATCAGCACGAGCACAACACCGATGACAAAAATGGCCATCAGCGTGGAATCAAGATAACCCTGCACGCGGAATCCTGGCTTGGCCGTCAGCGGCCAGAAAATGTTTTTGATCGAAAGCACTCCCGCCGTCAGCGTGGTCACCCCCACAAACAGCATGGGAATCACTGTGATCCACGCGTAGCGCGCCTTTCCCATATTCACAAGAAAAGCGGTGCCAACGGCCAACGCAATCGTCGCGAGCAACTGGTTGCCCGTGCCAAACAACGGCCACAAAGTGGAAATGGATCCCGTGTAGATGAGGTATCCCCAGGCGAGCACGACGAAGAACGTAGTAATGAGATTTCCCGGCAGCCACGCATTATTGGCGAAAGGCTTGTGAATTTTGCCCATCAATTCCTGCAAGACATAGCGCGCCACGCGTGTGCCGGTATCAATCGTCGTCAGGATGAACAGCGCTTCGAACATGATGGCGTAGTGATACCAGTAGCCCATCAAACGCGTCATGCCGGGAATGCCCCGGAAGATCTGCGCCATGCCCACAGCCAAGGAAACCGCCCCACCTGTGCGCCCCGCCAGTTTCTCGCCCACTTCAGCGGAGAAGAGGTCCAGGTTCACGGTGTGCATGCCAAGCCGCGCAAAGACGTCCGGCGGAACATTAATCCCAAAATAGTCGCCTGGATACAACGAGCACGCGGCTATCAGGGCCAGCACCGCGACCAGGCTTTCCGCCACCATCGCTCCGTAACCGATGAAGCGCGCATCCGTTTCCTTGTCCAACATTTTCGGCGTGGTCCCCGAACCCACCAGGGAGTGGAAACCGGAGATCGAGCCGCAGGCGATGGTCACGAACAGGAACGGAAACAACGGGCCTTTGATGATCGGTCCTCCTCCGTGGATAAACGGAGTGAAGGCGGGAATGCGGACGTCGGGATGCACGACGAATACGCCGATGACCAGCATAAGGATAGTTCCCAGTTTGACGTACGTGGACAAATAATCGCGCGGCTCAAGCAGGAACCACACCGGCAGCACGGACGCGATGAAACCATAGAGCGCCATCAAATAGGTGATTTGATGCGGACTAAACGTGAGGGCCGAGGCCCACTGGGTCTGCGCGAACCAGTGTCCACCGGCAACACTAGCCAGCAAGAGCACGACACCGACTGCACTTGGTACAGCGACTTTAATCTGTCCCGGTGTGCTCTTAAACATGTACAGCCCCATGAAGATGGCGATCGGGATGGTCATGCCAATGGTGAAGACACCCCAGGGGCTGTTGGACAGCGCGTTCACCACTACGATGCCGAGCCCCGCCAGCGTCACCAGCAGAATTAACAGCACCGCGAACATTGCCACCAAACCGGTAAACGTACTGACCTCCGTGCGGGCCACGTCTGCTAGCGAGCGCCCCTTGTGGCGCACCGAAGCAACCAGCACCGTAAAATCATGCACGCAGCCGGCAAGCACCGCCCCAATCAAGATCCACAGGAAGCCGGGTGCGAACCCAAACTGCGCCGCAAGCGTCGGACCGACCAACGGCCCCGCCCCGGCAATGGCCGCAAAGTGATGGCCGAAAAGCACCCACTTCGGCGAAGGTACGTAGTTGTGCCCGTCTTCGTAGGCGTGTGCGGGAGTAATTCGCCGGTCATCCAGGGCCAGCGCCTTCGCAGCGATGAACGCGCTGTAGTACCGATAGCCAATCGCGTAAACGCAGAGAGCGGCAAGGAGAATCGGAAACGTATTCATGGAGTTGCCTCGTGATGCGCGCTCGACTCCCGGTCCGCTGCGCGATGAGTCCTCCTGGAGCCAAGACTCCAGACGTTCTATCACAAGTAACGCCTGCGAGCCTTACAATACTGTTCGCGGGCGCCGGCGCTGTCGAAAAACCTGTCAACGCAGTTCTTCTGCTAGTATAAAAAGCTCTTGCGCGGGACTGACGGACAGATACTGCGCTTGCATCTAGCCGCGCCGCGGGAAACTTCAAAACAATTCTCTACTTCTTCACACCCGGACTTTGGGTTCCAGCGCGCCTCGAATCATCTGGCTAAGGCTGGCAAGGCTGTAGGGCTTTTGCAGGATGGCTGCGCCCTTTTCGATCAGTGAAAGCAAGGATGCTGCTTCTGGGGTGTACCCGGTCGTGAAGATCACTTGCACGCCTGGCCGCAAAACGGACATTTCCGCATAGGCCTCCGGACCGTTCAGCGACGGCATCACCACGTCCATCACCACCAAATCAATCTGATCCACGTTCAACTTGAAGAGCTCGACGGCTTTTCTCCCATCGCAAGCGACAAGTATCCGGTAGCCCAGCCTTTGCAACATCTCCTGCGCCGTATCGCGTAGCCCGTCGTGGTCTTCCGCCAGCAGAATCGTCTCGGAGCCGCGCATCGGTCTTTCCTGATGGGTCGTCTCGCGCTGCTCGTGGTCCCCCGCGTGGGCTTTTAGATACACGCGAAACGTCGTCCCTTTTCCCACTTCGCTATACACGTAAATAAAACCGTCATGCTGCTTCACAATGCCATACACCGTCGCCAAGCCAAGTCCCGTTCCTTTGCCCAGCTCTTTGGTCGTGAAAAAAGGTTCAAAGATATGCTCAACCGTCGCTGCGTCCATCCCGATGCCGGTGTCCGACACGGACAGCAATACATAGCTCCCTGGCTTGCCGTACGCATGCCGGCTGCAGTACTCGTCTCCGATTTCCACGTTCTTCGTTTCAATCAGCAGTTGTCCTCCTCCCCCCATCGCGTCGCGCGCATTCAGGCAAAGATTCATGATCACCTGCTCCACCTGCGTGGGGTCCGCCATCGTGACGCGAAGCTCGGCCTCGGCCTTCACCTGGATCTCGATATTCTCTCCGATGACCCTCCGGAGCAGACTCATTTCCTCCTGCACCAGAACGTTTAGGTTTACTTTGCGCGTTTGCAGCAGCTGTTTTCGCCCAAACGCCAGGAGTTGCGAGGTCAATTTTCCGGCGCGCAGCGATTGTTCCCGAATTTTCTGGAAACGATCGTGTAAACGAGTCTGCGGCTGCGCCTCGTCACAGCCCAATTCCGCCCACCCCAGAATCGCGCCGACAATGTTATTGAAGTCATGCGCTACGCCCCCGGCCAGCCTTCCAATCGCTTCAAATCTCTGCAATTGGTGCACATGTTGCTCCAGGCGTTTGCGCTCTCGGCGACCCTCGGTCTCCTGCAGTTCGCGCTGTATCGCCGGAATCAGGCGCTTCAGATTCGTCTTCATGACGTAATCCTGCGCCCCCACCCTCATTGCCTCCGTGGCTGCATCCTCGCCAATCGTCCCGGATACAAAAATGAACGGGATTTCCACGTCATGCGCTCTCACCATCTTCAGCGCGTCACTGCCCGAAAAGTTCGGCATGGCATGGTCCGAGATCACGATGTCCCATTTCTTGCTTAGCGCGTGCGCCAGACCGCTGGCCGAGTCCACCCGCTCCGACTCCACTTCGTACCCGCCCTGCCGCAACAGCAGCAGCAGCAGGGCAGCGTCGTCTTCCGAATCCTCAACCATTAATAGCCGGATCGGGATTCCCATTAGACTCTCCTTGGCGGCGGCTCGTTCAGCACCAGCCAATACAATCCGAGTTGCGCCGTCGCCGCCACGAACTGATCGAAATCCACCGGCTTGCGCACATAACTGTTGGCGCCCAAACCATATCCATTCATGCGGTCTTGCTCCTCATTCGACGACGTAAGAATTACGACGGGCAGCAGTTTCGTCCGCTCATCGGCGCGCAGCCGCCGAAGCACTCCCAGCCCATCCAGCTTCGGCAGTTTCAAGTCCAGCAGCACCACCTGCGGCATTTCCCGAATGTCGCGCCCCGCATGCGCGCCCTCG
This sequence comes from uncultured Acidobacteriota bacterium, assembly GCA_963729455.1. Classification (GTDB taxonomy): domain Bacteria; phylum Acidobacteriota; class Terriglobia; order Acidiferrales; family UBA7541; genus Acidiferrum. Next base: position 218,195 of record CAVSNX010000007.1, on the reverse strand, counting down.
CCAAACAGGTATTCCAAGGCCTCCACGCCGTCGCGCGCCACGATCACCTCGTTCACCACCTTGTTCTTTTTCAATGCGCGGATCGTCAGCGCCTCATCGTCCGGATTGTCCTCGACCAGCAAAACCACATTTCCATTCATGCCGCGCTCCTTAGGAACTCGTCTCACCCAACGTGAAATAAAACGTCGCACCGTGATCCAACTTGCTCTCCGCCCAAATTCTTCCGCCGTGCCGGTGCACGATGCGTTGCACCGTGGCCAAGCCGATACCTGTCCCGGCGAACTCGGTCGTGCTGTGCAGCCGCTGGAATGCCCCGAACAGCCGTTCGGCGTATGCCGGATCGAATCCCGCGCCATCGTCACGCACAAAAAACGCCGGCGTGCCATTCTCACGCGCCAGGCCAAACTCGATATGCGCGCAGTCCTTCTTTGACGTAAATTTCCAAGCATTGCTCATCAGATTTTCCAGCACCACCCGCAGCAAACCGGAATCCGCCGTCGCATGAAGTCCTTCTTCGATGCACAGTTCGACCTTTCGCTCCGGCTGTGCTTTCTGAAGCTCGCCGGCCACCGAGCCGGCCAGTGCGCTGATATCCAGGTCTTGCTGGTGCATTTGCGCCCGCGACAATCGCGAGAGGTTTAAGAGGTCATCGATCAACAAGCCCATCCGTTGTGTCGCCGCGCGGATCCGATTCAGGTGTCCTTTGCACGTTTCGTCAAGCCGCTCTCCACAATCTTCAAGCAACGCATGGCCGAACCCGTCAATCGTCCGCAGCGGCGCCCGCAAATCGTGCGAAACCGAATAGCTGAATGCCTCCAGTTCCTTGTTCGCGGTGCTCAGCTCGGAGTTGGACCGTGACAATTCCTGCCGGTGGCGCTCCAGCTCCTCCGCAGCTTGTTTGCGTTCTGTGGTATCCGAGACCACTCCCATGAGCCGCACCGGTTTCCCCGTGGGATCCCGATAGACGCGCCCCTCCGCGCAAATCCACCGGATCGAATGATCCGCCGCGCGGTGGATCCGGCATTCCATGAAGAACTCATTCGTCTTGAACGCCTCCGCAAAGCTCGCTCGAAAGCGCTCCCGGTCTTCTGGAACGATGTGACGCTCCGCGATTTCCGCGCCCCACTCCGGTTGCAGCGTTTCGTACCCGAAAATCTGATCGTGTCGCGGCGAGCGGATCACCCGATCGCTCTTGATGTCCAGATCCCACACTCCCAGTTCCGCCGATTCCACGGCCATCTGCAGCCGTTCTTCACTTTCTTTAAGCGCTTCCGCCGCCTGCTTACGCTCGCTGACATCGCGGATCGCGCTCGAAATCAGCACGCCTTCGTCCGTCTGCAGCGGGCTAAGACTTATTTCTGCGGGGAACTCCGTGCCGTCCGAGCGCAGCCCGTAGAGCTCCAAACCTGATCTGATGGTGCGCGCCCGCGGCAGCGAGGAGTAGGCCTTGCGGTCGTGTACATGCTGCCCGCGGTAGCGCTCCGGCACGAGCATCTCAATTTTGCGTCCCAGCAATTCCTCCCTCGCATACCGGAACGTTTTTTCAGTTTGCGAATTGACCAGAACGATCTCGCCATCTCCGTTGACGATAACGATCGCGTCAGGCGCTGACTCCAGCAGCCCCTTGAATTTGTCTTCGGCGCGTTTGCGGGCCGTTACGTCCCGCGTCACCTTGCCGAAGCCTCGCAGTTTGCCCGAGGGATCGTGCAACGCGGTGATCACCACGTCGGCCCAAAATCGGGTTCCGTCCTTCCGCACCCTCCAGCCTTCCTCCTCATAGCGCCCTTGTGCTGTTGCGATTTTCAGTTCCAGCGAAGGCTTGTCCGCCGCTTGCGCTTCCGGTGGGTAAAATTTTGAGAAGTGTTGGCCGATGATTTCCTCGGCGCGGTAGCCCTTGATGCGCTCCGCCCCCTCGTTCCAACTAGTTATCCGCCCCTGTGGATCGAGCATCAGAATGGCGTAATCCTTGACCCCCTGAACCAGGAGCCGCAGTGTCTCCTCGCTCTGTCGCAATGCCCCTTCCGTTTGTTTGCGGAGGGTAATGTCGCGGTTAGTTTCTAGAATTGCGTTCGGTTTGCCGTCCTCGTCCGTCCGCCGCACCCATCGACTGGAAACGGTCAGAGTTGTGCCATCGTGCCGCCGGTGCACCAGCTCGCCCTCCCAATACCCCTTTTCAAAAGTCTCGGTTTCGATCTCCGCGACGGGCTTGGGAAAAATGGTTTGCAGAAGGTCATGCGTGGTTCTGCCGCGGGTTTCTTCTTTTCGCCAACCGTAGGTTTCCTCTGCGGCTTTGTTCCAGAACACGATTTCATTCTTCATGTTCCGCAGGATAATTGCGTCACGGGTTAGATCCAGAAACTCCGCGGCTTCGCGCTGCTCCGCCACTTTGATTCGCAGGTCCACCTCCAGTTCCCGCCGCTCATGGATCTCCTTCTCCAGCGCTGCTTTCGCCCGGATCCATTCACCGTAACTTGGCACCTCCAACACTTTCGGCACCAACTGCGTCAGCAGAATCGCCGTCGTCACCGAGGCCGCCGCCGTGATCGCCTTAATCGCCCCCGCCAGCCAGTATTGCGCGTGCCACAAATTCCACACTTCCATCGCGTGCGTCATCCCGCACGCCACAATGAACACTCCGAACAGCCCGAACATCCATCCAGAAGGAAGGTCGCGCCGCTTGCGAACGAACCACACCAGCGTGAAGGGAATCGTGAAATACGCCACCGCAATCAGCGCATCCGAAATCACGTTCAGCCACACCAGTCCCGTATTCCACTGGTAGCAGAACCCATGCGGCTGAAACTCCCCGGACTGGAAAAATCCTCTGAGAAAATCCATGGTTCCCTTACGTGCGGACACGCAGTTTTACTCAGCCGCCACGTCTAGCGCCGAGATGGGAGAAGGGGAGAGGACCGCTTCCACTAAAAGTATCGGCCGATTTCGGCCAAAGATTAACGCAACCAAAGAAATACAGAAATACCGGAAGGGCACTCCATTTTGACCCAATGCAGACCGATGTCAAGGCCGCAAACGAACCGGCAGCGTTGTGGTTATCCCTTGCGTATTTTTGGAGGCAACTCCTGTGGGTTCAAGGCTTTCGACGACGATTCCAGACGGGTGGAGCGCACGATTTTGCTCATGTCCGGCCCAGCACACTCGCCGCTATTGAACCCTCAAGACGAATGCCGCGCGACCCTGCCTCTACTCGTGCCGGAGCGCTACCATCGGATCGATCCGGCTGGCTCTTCGCGCGGGAATCCAGCACGCCAGCGTCGCCACACCCAGCAGAATCGCCGGCACACCGAGGAAAATCGGAAGGTTGATCACGCCCTTCGTAATCGCATGAATCGAAACCACCAGCGCAAGGACCCATCCAATCGCCGCGCCATACGTGATTACACCCAAGTTTTCCCGAATGATTTGCCGGACCACCCGCCCGCTGGTGGCCCCGAACGCCAGCCGCACACCAATCTCTCTCGTTCGCCTGGCCACAGCGTAGGAAACCACCGCGTAGATTCCGACCGCCGCCAGGCCGAGCAGCAATGGCCCGAGCACGGCGAACATCCGCGCCGGAATCCGCCGAAGATAGAGGTTTCGCTCGATGTGCTGGGAAAATGTTCGCACGTCATAAAGAGGCAGCATCGGGTCGAGGTCGCGTAGAACGGCGCGCGCTTCCGACGCCAGCGCCGTTTCATTGCCGCTTCGCGTCTTCAGGTGAATCTCGCCTTGGGTCGCTGGACGATCGCGGTACGATAAATATACCGCCGGCTGCGGGGGCTCGCCGAATGCGTCGTAGACCGAATTGCGCGCCACGCCGATGATCGTAAAGCTGCGCGCGCGCGTCTGCAGCTGCCGGCCGATCGCTTCCCCTCCATTCAGGTAACGCTGGACAAACTCCTCATTGACGATGGCCTGCGCGGGCGCCGCCGCATCCCGCATCCCGGCAAAATCGCCTCCCGCCACGAGCGGGATGCCCATCACCTGGAAGTATCCCGGCGTGACCGTGTTGGAAATGGCCCGATCTTGCCCGGCCTCCGTGCGCACGCGTCCTTGCACCGTAAACGGCCGCGCCGGAATTCCATGCAAGTCCAGCGGCACATTTGTGGCGATGGCGGCGGCCTCGACGTCCTGCAACGATCGCAGCCGTTCCAGCAGGCGCGCCGCAAATTCGCGCTCCGACGCCTCGTCAGTATTCCGTCCGCTTAAGTCATACGCGGCCAGCAAAACGCCCTCGGGCCGGAATCGCGGATCCGTTTGGCTTGCCGAACGAAAATTCTGCAGGAAGAGTGCGGCCGCGATCAGCACAACCATCGCAAGTCCAACTTCCACACCCATAAGCACTTTGCGCGTACGGCTGCGGGGCGGCGTGCTGGACGTTCCGCGCAGCCCTTCTTGTGTATCCAGCCGCACCAGATGGACCGCCGGCGGTGCGCTGAAAAGTAAACCGCACGCAACACCCAGCACGATCGCGAAGGCCAAAGTGAATTTATCCACGCTTGTCTGAAACAGGATCGGAAATGCTCCAATGATCGGTGCCACGCGCAATGCCGTTGTGCCCCAAACGGCGAAGGCTGCTCCGAGGCCCGCTCCCAGGAAGGCGAGCACCATATTTTCCGAGAGCACCAGGCTCACAATGCGCCAGCGTCCCGCGCCCAACGCCACGCGCACCGCCATCTCGCGCTGCCGCGTGCTTCCACGAGCCAGCATCAGGTTTGCCGTGTTCCCGCACACCGCCAACAGCAGGAGCAGCATCACGCCCTGCAAGATGGCTAACCCGCCGATGAGCAGCCTCTGCGGACCATGCGGCGAGTCCCAGAAGGCCAGAATCTCACCGCCAATTCCGGCATTGGCTTCCGGATAATCTCGCGCAAGCTGAGCCATCGCGGTACTGAACTCGGCCCGTGCCTCCTCGCGTGTCGCACCTGGCTTGAGCATTCCAATCAACGAAAAAGAGCGGATGGTGCGATCGTCGAGGTCGCGTGTTGCGCCGAGTAGCGCAGGCGCCATCGTAGCCGGCGCCCACAAGTCGAATTTCAAGGGCACGATCGTCCCTTGGAAATCCTTCGGCGCCACGCCGATGACGACAAGCTCGCGATCGTTCACGCGAACCCTCTGTCCCAGAGCCTCCGGCGCGCCGCGAAAACGTGTTCGCCAGTAGTCGTACGAAATCACCAGCACAGGTTCAGTCCCAGGCCGCTCCGCCTCCTCCGGCCGTATAAACCGTCCGAGCGCAGGCTTCAGTCGCAGCGCGGGAAAAAAATTGCCGGAGACGAGTTGCCCGAACGTCCGCTCCGTCTGGCCCTTCTCTCCCACATTAAATGGCGCCGACTGAGTTGCCACGATGCTTCCCAGTGCCGCAATTCGCGCTTGCAAGTCCCGATATTCCAGCCACGAAGTGCCCGGATAACCGCCCGTTTCCGCGCGCGGCTCGACCAGCAGAAAGTTCGCTGCGCCGTTCACCGCCGGCACCGGTTCGAACAGGATCAACTGAATCCAGGAAAAAACCGTCGTATTCACGCCAATTCCGATGGCCAGCGAAAGGATGATCACTGCCGCAAGCCCTGGCATGCGTGAAATCGACCGCACGGCGTTTCGCAAATCCCCAAGCAAATGCTCGATTAAAAGCAGTCCGCGCTCGGCTCGATAGTCTTCTTTCATCGCCTCCACGCCGCCAAACTTCAGAATGGCCTGGCGTCGCGCCTCCACCGGGGACAAACCAGCGCGAAGATTTTCTTCCGTTTGCAGCGCGATATGCTCCGCAATTTCTTCGCGCAAGCGTTCTTCCTCGGCGCGCCTCGCCGCCGTGTTGAACAGCCTCGTGAAAAAACGCCTCACAGATTTCATGACAAGTCCTCCGGCTTAGCCTCGAAGAACCTCCCGATGATCGCCGCCGTTTGTTCCCACTCCTTGGTTTCGGCCTGCAACTGCTTCCGTCCTTCCCGCGTGAGCCGGTAAAACCGCGCCCTGCGATTATTTTCCGACGCGCCCCACTCCGACGCGATCGCGCCTTCCTGCTCCAGCTTCAGCAGCACCGGATACAGAGTCCCCTGATTCACCGCCAGCAGGTCTCCGCTGATCTGCTCGATGCGCCGCGCAATTCCATACCCGTGCAGCGGCCCAAGCACATCCAGAGTCTTAAGCACCATCAACGCCAGCGTACCCTGCAGCACGTCCGCCTTTTGTTTCATAACCATTCCTCTCCCACAGTCCCGCCATTTTGGTTTCCAACAGGAAGCATGCCACATCACCTTTGGGAAAACAACAGGGAACTCGCCGAGCCCGCCGCCGTGCTAGCCGCTCCCTACACACGTATGCCTAAGGTCGGCGCCACAGGAAGTCGGCGCGACGTTACGCTCAAGGTTAAGGACGCGCGGGAAGCAGATTGGTCCAGTTTTGAAGAACCGTAAGGGGACGTGTTTTCGTCCGCGGCCACGACAAGGAGGAAGCGCTTGCCGTCGGGACTGACATCGTAGTTGATCATGCCCAAACGATAGATGCGCACCGACGGGCGGAAAGTGAACAAGCGCCAGGTCGCGCGCGGATTGCCAGCGGTCGTCCGGATCCTTGGCGAGGCAGCGGCGCACCACGTGATCGAGCGAGCGCGGCGTGAGCGGCTTGATGGAGGGGATGGGCGCAGGCTCTTTTTCAAGGATTGCAGACGCCACGCTGAACGGGCTCTTCCCCTCGAACGCGCGTTTGCCCGTGAGCATCTCATAGAGAACCGCCCCAAGAGAAAAAATGTCGCTGCGGCCATCAAGCTCTTTGCCTTCCACTTGCTCGGGCGACATGTACTGGAAGGTGCCGACGACAGTGCCTTCCTGGGTGACCCGAGAGCTGGCCGCAGTGTTGGTGACCGTCACGCCGCTGGCCGGGGCGATGGCGGGCTTGGCGAGCCCGAAATCCAGGAGCTTCGCGCCGGATTTCGTGATCATGATATTCGCGGGTTTCAGGTCGCGGTGAACCACGCCCCCGCGGTGTGCTTTGTCCAGCGCGTCGGCGATTTCCGTGCCAGTTTTTAGAACTTGCTCCGTGGGAAGCGGACCTTTGGCAAGACGGTCCGCCAGGCTCTCGCCCTCGATGCATTCCATCACCAGAAAATCCGTCCCGTCCTGCGAGCCCACGTCAAACAGAGAACAGATATTCGGATGATTCAACCCGGAAACGATTTTGGCTTCCCGTTCGAATCGCAGCTTGCGCGCGGGATCGGCAGAAAGATGAGCCGGCAGAATTTTGATCGCCACCGCGCGTTCGAGGCGCGTGTCCCGCGCGCGGTAGACTTCGCCCATCCCGCCTGCCCCGAGGGGAGACAATATTTCATATGGACCGAACTTCGTGCCGGCAGCCAGAGGCATGGTTGCACAAGATTATAGAATGGAATACGCGGCCAGAGACAGGCCGCTTGTTTGGCAATCAGCCCGCGTAGCTTTTGAATCCGCTCCAACGCCATTCGCGTATATTGACCGACCTCGATCAGGTACCCATCAGGATCACGCATGTAGCAACGCCATTCCCACCCATGATTTTCCAACGGCTCAGTCAAAAAGAACGCTCCTTTTTCGCCCCATTCTTTGTAGCAGGCCCAGATGTCGGCGACGCGCAAATTCAGGAAGCTATTCACTCTATTCAGGTCCGAAGGGGTTTCGAGCAGGACCTGCGGCTTGTCCGGAGTCGGGCCGCCGCCGGAATTAAGAATGATCCAGGTGTTCGCCAGCTTGATGTAGCAGGGATTTTCCGCCTTGACCACTTTCCCGCCAAGAATCCGGACATAGAAGTCCTTCGATTTCTCCTGATTCTTCACCGTGAAGAAATGCGTGGCGAAGAAGCCTTCCTGTGCAATCGGCGCATCCGGCAGATCCATGCCATACCTCCCGTTGTCATCCTTAGTGCGCCGACGGGTCCCGCAATTCAACTTCATTGCTTCGGTACGGCGCGAAGTTCCTGCCCCAGTCCACGCCGATCACCTGCATGTCCAGCTTCTCTCCATCCACCTTCACGATGAGGTAGTGATACGGCGTCGGCGAATCCAGATTGCCCGGCTTCACCAGGTGTTGCAGCGAGACTTTGAGCGATTCATTCGCCTTCACGTAGCCATCCACATCAGGTTCCCCAGTGTATGGATAAATCGGAGCTCCGCCCCCGCCGGATACGATCAGATCCATCCGATGTGTTCCACTGGCGTCCGTGTAGTGCTCCACCCAGTGTTCAAATAAGTGCTCGTGTCCGGAAAACACCGCCCGCACATGATGCGTATGGAAGAGCGGCATATAGCGCGCCCGCAGTTCCACGGTCGGCTCCTCCACCTTCGCGCCGCCGTGTGGACCGGAAGAAAACGGCGCTTGATGGCAAAACACGAGTACATTGACGTAGCGACTTCGATCCAGCCCCTCGAGCTGCCCTTTCACCCATCGAAATTGCTTTTCATCTCCCGCGATATTCGCGTCCAGTCCGATCACGAAGGTATTGCCGTAACCAAACGAGTACGTCGGATACCCCGAGAGCCGGCGCGGAGAACCGTCCGGAGGGATCAGCGCCGAAACGGCATCGAGATAATTTCGCAGCGCCGGGAGCCGCTTTGCGTCCTCTACAGTGAGCGCTGAGCTCACATCATGATTTCCCGGCACCAGGAAGTACGGGATACCGCCTTCGCTCGTCAGCCGGTTAATCAGCGGCACAAAACTAACATTCCATTGAACTGCTTCCTGCCCCCTTTGAACGGCGTCGCCCGACTGCAAAGCGAAACGCACTGGGTACGGCGTGTCTTTGAGCTTTTTGATCTGCTGCAGCATCGAGTCCACGAGGATCGAATGATCGTACTGAATGGCAACGCCGTCACGCCTTCCCCGCGTGTCGCCGTACGCGATGAACGAAAACCGCGTTACGCCCGCCGATTTTGCCTCCGGCGGAAGCGGCGTAGCCGGCGCGGCGATAGGAGTAACGCGCTCGGCGTCCTGAGCGGTCGCGAATATAACGCTGAGTAGCAGTAATGAGCCGGTCAGTGACAAAACGGCGGCGAGCGAAATTCTCATCAGGTGTCGGAACATGAAGGTTGGCCTCTCCGGAAGGTCTAACGATAACTCAGCGTCCGCCAAAACCCAAAGGTTAAGGAACGTTGTCCTGAAATCTCTCCGCTCTCGCGCTATACTCAGACCACTCGACACTCTTGTCGACATCGGCGCTCCCGCCGAGAAGGAGGTGATCCAGTGAGGTACGGTTTACGTTGAAGTAGTACAGAGGGGCGCTTGTGAGTTCACCGAGCGCCTCCCTTTTTTCCCCCGCCTGTTCGAATTCCCGCAAACTCACGGAATCTTAACCAGGTGCGGGAAGCCAGCATCTCTAAGTTGTTTATTCAGCTGAACGACCGTGCTGAAATCTCAGCCACGGGCGGTTCTTTCGAAGCTGCGCCACAAACTGCGGGATGCGCATTCGATATCGGACACAGCGTAGGCAGAACCGACGGCACTACCGCCTTGTTGGGTTTTTGCCTGTAGATATAAGATGCCGCAGGAGAGCTAACGCAATCATGGCCCATCAACCACCACTGAAATATGTCTTCTATATTGCCGCCACCCCAGAGAAGGTGTGGGAAGGCTTTGTGTCGCAGGAGTCGAACCGCATCATCTTCTCAGGCGCTGAGTTTCAGTTGGACACTAAGCCTGGCGGCATGCTCGCATGGGTAGGCCCGGGACCCGATGGCAAGCCCATGAATTACGTCCAAGGGAAAGTCCTGCGATTGGATCCGCCAAAAGTCTTTCAGTACACGTTCGCAATGGGCCAAAATGCCAAGGCCTCGCGTGCAACCATCGAACTGGTCCCCGAAACCGAAGCCACCAAAGTAACCGTGACGCATGACGAGTGGGCCGAGGATGACACCACCTACGCTGCCTGCGCCGATGGATGGCCACGCATTCTCTCCCGCCTGAAGACCCTGCTGGAAACCGGAAAGACATTCAAGCCGCATTGATTCGCCGCGGGAACTGTCTAGAGTTCTTGCCCAGCAGTACGCCTCACATATTTCTGGTATCATTACTTGGAATCGACGACTGTATCTTGAACGGCACTGCTTTCCGCCATAATCTACGAAGATTTTGCGATTCGTTAGTTTCCAGGAGCATACGTTTTGCGCGCTCTGTTTCGATTGGCGTCGGCCCGCCGTGGCGCTCTTGCCTTGCTTGTTCTACTTTCGTATCCCCGCTTTGCAGACCCCGTTGACGCACAGCAGAATTCCGTGCAGAAGTGGCTGGAAGTGATTGTGGAGAGCAAGGACCTGGATACAGAGAAAAATCTCTCACAAACGGATTTTCAAATCATCCAGGGACGGAACACAATTCCCATTTCCTCTTTTGCTGGGGGATCTGAAGGAACTCTGCGGCCGCTTCTGATCTGGTTCGTCGTGCAGTGCGCGGAAAAGCGTTCTGTATCCAGCGGCTCGGGATTTATGCTGGACAAAACGGATCTCTCCAAACAAAACCTGCGGGGCCTTTTTTTGCTGCCACTGCAGCTTCCTTTCCGCCTCCGGAATAACAGCAATTATCAAACTGGCTTCACGGACATGCTAAACTCCCGCAGCGAACGTTCGGGAGGAGTACGTGCGAGCGCCAATCCTTTATCGAATCTCTTCTGTTCTTCTGCTGCTTTTTGCGGCTGGTCACACACTTGGGTTTCGCCAGACGGACCCTAAATGGGGAGTGGATTCTCTGATTGGCTTAATGCGGTCCGTTCGCTTCGACGCGCAAGGGTTTAGCCGGACGTATTAGGACTTCTACGTTGGGTTCGGTCTTTTTGTCTCCGTGTTTCTTGTATTCGCGGCAGTATTAACGTGGCAGATGGGCGACCTTGCGCCTGAGACTTTGGCGCTTATGCGCGGCCCTGCGTGGGCGCTTGTCATTTGCTTTGCCGCCGTTACAACTTTGAGTTGGAGATACTTCTTCACCCTGCCTATGGTCTCTGCAATCGTGATTACGCTGTGTTTGACTGCGGCGGCGTGGCTCTCAACTAAGACAAGTTGAATCCGCAGCGGGATATTTCCCCCAAAATGTGCTACTGTCACTCGGTAGACTCCCGAAGTAGGATTGCCTGACTTCCTTGAAGGGCGCGCCTTGCAGCCCTCCCTCCACTGACTTCAGCCAATTTAGGGCGCCAATTTACGGTAACGTCCCATAGTGTCTGGGAAGCGGCACACCGCCGAGCTCCTGCACTCGTGGTGCTTCGAAGAGTACAGGGAGAACCAAGATGAAGAGTCTGTTTGTCGGCAACATGAGCTTCCAGACTACGGAAAGCGAACTGCGGGATCTGTTCGCCCCGTTCGGCCAGGTCACCCGCGTGCACATGGCCATGGATCGCGAGACCGGCCGTGCGCGCGGTTTCGCTTTCGTGGAAATGCCCAACGACGCGGAGGCGGCGCAGGCCATGACCGCTCTCGACGGCAAGGAAGTCGGCGGGCGCAATTTGAAAGTGAACGAAGCGCGCCCCAAGGGCGAAGGCGGCGGCGCGCGCGGCCCCAGGAATTTTAGCGGTCCCAGTGGCGGCCGCGGTCCCGGCGGCGGTGGTGGCCGCGGCAAGGGCGGCGGGCGCGACCGCTTTTCGAATGAGGATTATCGCGAATCTGCGCGGCAGCCTCGCGAACCGCGCTGGTAAACTTTTTTCATAGAAATGGTCGTACGGTCCCGGCCCAGCCGGCTCCGCAATTTTCCGTCGAGGAGACCCTATGACGACGACATTCCAGAAGCGTCAAAAAGAAATGAAGCGCATCGAAAAGCGCAAGATGAAGGAAGAGAAGCGCACGCAGCGAAAGGCCGATAAAACTAGTCCCAAGGAAGGCGGGTTCGATCCCGCTGCCGATCCCGCAAACGATCCAACCATCGATTGGAATCATTCCAACGAACTCAACTCGCAGGAATAGTTTTCCTGGAGCTGCGCGAGACAACTGCGACAAATTTGGATCGAGCTCCCGCATTCCAACGCCACAGTTACGTCTTGGCGTCAGCGCTCGATTGCCATGGCAATCCGCTCAAGCTCCAGTATAATTTTTAACGGGTTGCCTAAATCCAATTTTGACGGAGCCTTTCGCCCTTCACAGCAAAGAAAAAGTAATGTTCTCAGATCGCCGCAATTTTTTTGCCCACGTTTTGCTTTTCACCGCCGCGCTTCCGCTGCTGGCCGCTTCCGCCGCCGCGCACGCCGTGCTTTTGGAATCCAGCCCCTCGCTGAATGCCACCATTTCCGGTCCCGAAGTGCCGATCAAGCTGCGTTTCAACGTGCGCATTGACGCTACCCGTTCGCGCCTAACCTTGCTTCATCCCGACGGCACTACGACTCCGCTTGAACTCGCCAAGGATTCTCCCGCGGACACGCTGTCCGCGCACGCCACCGGCTTGGCCCCTGGCGCGTACCGCCTCCGCTGGCAGGCGCTCGCTTCCGACGGCCACATCACCCGCGGCGAAATTCCTTTTACCGTCGCGCACAGTCTGATCCATCCGAATGGCTCGCCTCCTCCAAATCTTTGGCTTCCTCTCCGTGCTGTTCCGCGGGGCCACGCTTACGTTTCAATCGCTCACCGTCGGCGGCATCACCTTCCTAATTTTTGTTCTGCGCCGCGCGAATCCGGAATCGGATTCCATCCGGGGAGCGTGCCTGCGTTGGATTCGCCGTTCCGCGCTCGCGCTCGCGGCGATGCAATTCTCCTACGTTCTCGCGAATTCGCTCATCCTGATGCAGTCCGCGGATATGACTCTTGCGGATGTGAGCGGCGCAAATTACGTCATCGCCGGAGCCATCGGCATTTTTGCCGCGCTCACGATCGCGATTCTCTCCGCCGCGCGTCCCTCGCGCGATGGCGATAGTCTCTCGCGAAATTACGCGTACCTGCTTTTTCCCGCAGCCGCTGCCATTGCCACTTCCGTGATGACGAGCCATGCGATGGCCCGACTCGACTATCGCGCGCCGCTGGTTGCGTTTACGGCGCTTCATCAAGCCGCAACCGCAACATGGCTCGGTGGCCTGCCGTATTTGCTCGTCGCCATTCGCGGGAGTCAGAGCACTGATCTCGCGCAACAACTCTGCGCGCGCTTTTCAAAGCTTGCGCTCATCAGCGTTTGCGTACTCGCCTCCGCCGGCTTCGTGCTGGGCTATGCCTACGTCGGTTCCTTCAAAGCCGCCTACGGCACTTCGTACGGAGCGATGGTCACGACAAAAATTATTCTCTTCGGCGTGCTGCTGCTGCTTGGCGCGCTCAACTACCAACTCGTCCGCGCGGGATCTTCCAGCAGCATCCTCTCCAGCCTCAAGCGTTTCGGCGAAGCGGAAATCGGCATCGGCATCACCGTCATTCTCACCGCCGCTTCGCTCACTTCGCTTCCGCCCGCCGCTGATCTCACCCACGATCGCGTTTCCGCCGCAGAAATTTTCTCGCGCATGGCGCCGCGCGCGCCGCGCCTCGGCAGCCCCACGATGCAGGAGCTTCCCGAAGACGTTTACGCCGCCGAAAAAAAAGCCTTCGAGTCCGGGGGCTCGCTCGCCCCCGAATCTTTCGTCCCCGGCCAAGCCGGCACGCGGCCAAACACGCCCGCCGAAAAAGAGTGGTCCGAATATAATCATCACTGGGCCGGCATCATTGTTCTGAGCGTCGGACTCCTCGCGTTGCTCGCGCAAGCGGGCCACCTCGGCTGGGCGCGCAATTGGCCGCTCGCTTTTTTCGGCCTGGCCATTTTTCTTTTTCTGCGCAGCGACCCCGAAGTCTGGCCGCTCGGCCCCAACGGTTTTTGGGTCACCATGGCGGATCCGGAAGTCCTCATGCACCGCATTTTCGTCGTGCTGGTCATCGCACTCGCGATTTTCGAGTGGCGCGTGCAAACCGGCCGCGTCACCACTCCCAGCGTCCGCCTCGTTTTTCCACTGCTCGTTGCCGTTTCCGGAGCGCTCCTGCTTACGCATTCGCACAGCCTCGGCAACATCAAAGAAGAAGTCCTCGCCGAGCTGAGCCACATCCCGATCGCGATTTTCGCCGTCGCCGCCGGATGGTCTCGCTGGCTGGAGCTGCGCCTGCCTTCCGAAAATCACACGCGCCCCATCGTCGCTCGCCTCTGGCCCCCCTGCATCATGCTGATCGGCGTTATCCTCCTGAACTATCACGAGATGTAGCGTGTTCCTCGCCGATCACGCCCTTTTTTGGTGACAAATGGCACATTCCAAATCCCTGAATTCGCAGGTATAATCCCGGTCCATGGCCCCCGAGCAGGTAGTCACCAAAGCCCCTGGAATGGTGCCCGACGAGCAGAAGTTTGAGCCGCGCTCGAAGGGAATCGCCACCGCGCGGAAGAAAAAACCGAAAGAGCTTGCCGTCATCACCGAATGCTGCACCGGCTGCGCGGGCTCGCCAGCCTGCGTCGAATACTGCCCGGTTGAAGACTGCATGTTCTGGGTTCCCGACGAGGACAATCCGCCGTTTGGGCGCATCCAGATTGATCCCATCCTGTGCATCGGCTGCAAAAAGTGCCTCAGCAAAGGCCCGGACGGCTGCTTCCTCGATGGCTGCCCGTGGGACGCCATCGTCATGGTGGACACCCTCGAAGTCGAAAAAGAAGTCGGCCCCATGTCGTACTGAACGCCCGCCTGCTGGTCTCCTCCGAAGGAGGGCGTCGTGATCTCCTTTCTCGCCAAAATCTTCCGCGGCTTCCACTTAATGTTCGGCGTCTCCGCGCCTCCTCCCGGCCAAAACGAAACCAAGTTCGTGTTTGCCTGGCTCGGCATCCTTGCTGCGCTGGTGGCTTTCTGCGCTGTGCTGTTCTACCTGATCCCCCTCCTGTACTTTCGGCAGTAGCTCCGAGCCGAATGGTTTTCAGTGGACAGTTCGCAGTTTTCAGTGAGGAGGGAAGAGATGCGTTTGGGCGGTTTTCGCTCGAATGCGGTGACAAGTTGTTCGCTGCCAGAGAGATGCGGAGCGGGTTAAAGTAATACTTTAGAAGTCGCATAGGTTCATACCCCCCACCCCCCCATTACATGGATGAATATCAAAACAAAGGGGATAGAAAATGGGCAATTTGTAAGTGAATGAAAAGAAAGGGGCTGCTGAAATTTGGTGGCAGGGGAGATCGTTGGCACGTTAGAAGGTTGGAAGGTTCCACGTTTAGGGGAAGAAGCGGAAAGAGATGACTTAACGCAGAGACACAGAGTACGCAGAGGGGGGAACGGCTGGGCGAGATGAGGGAGGGACTGGATCGCCGAGTTCATGGTAAATGGTAGCATGGGATGTACTACTTGTCAAATGTTAATTTAGTGGTGATTCGAATCGAATGGTAAGGCGTTGAAAAGTCGCGGGTTGGAAGAGCGAAGTGCGGAAATTGGCAAATGGAAATTTGAGAATAGGAACGGGAATTTAAGAAAAAAGAAGAGAGAAAGGAACGGAGTGTCCCACCCTTGCAAAAAACAAAATCGCAAGGGAAGGCCACCCCAGAGCGTCGGAACGGAAAGGGCTGGCCCGCCCTGGGTTAGAAATCGCGCCAGGGTTTCCAGATTGGGGTGCTCACGTAGCGAAGATCTCTAGCCCTCGTGATAAAGTCTCGCATCTTGTTGAGTAGATGTTTCAAACCGGCGAGTCTGAGGGTATAGGTGACCATGCCCGGACGGTAGCACCGCGCCCTACACACGTCAACTGGGGTAGATGGATCGGGCTGCCGTAGTCGACAAGCATTCCAGGAAGGCATTCACTGCGCCACCCTCTATGAAGGCGTCGGCTCTGTCAAGAGACACCTCGATTTCACGATCCGCGAGGGTTCGTCTTTCTCTTCACCTGAAAGGATCTTTTCTCTTTCCTGCATCTCGACCAAGGCGGCGACGTCAAACTCGCGCATGGGGGCACGCACGAACGGGCCAACCGCCAAAAACCGTGGAACGTCGGTGTCCAGAACGGAACAGACGAGACGCTTCGGCGCGTTTAGCATCCGGTTGAGGTGCTCACGTGCATCCACAAGCGCAGAAAAAAGTGGCACGAGCCTACAGAATCGAGGGGTCTATCGTTCTGTATCGGCCGGCGGCGAGAAACCTGTTCAAAGCGGCACGACCGCGCTCCAGCACGGAGCCGTTTTGGAATATGGTCTTCGGGGTTCCGCTCTTTCTACGGACACTGCTTTGTCTTGTATTTGTCTGTCTCCACCGGCATAAGGGCCCTCCGATCGCACTGCGCGAGCCGATCCCGTTCAACCTACCCGGATGGCGATCCGTCCATATCGGAGAAAGCTACGTCACTTGCCTGGATTGCGGGCAAAAATTTGCTTACAACCGCAAGACCGGGCAACTGGTGGATTTCTGGGGCGTGCATGACGCAGAAGCACTGGCAGGAGTTCGCTGGAAAGTGGTTGGATTCTTTTCGCCTCTTCGAAATCTGGTGGCATGGGTTGGCAGGCTCCCTTCGGCGTTGCTCCCTTCGGCATTGATCAGGGCAGGCAGGACGCGCAGGACGAGTAGTATCGTGCCCCAACATTGAGAACGGCGCAGAGCCGCCAAACCTGCGAATGAGACACACACGCGCGGCAGCGAGAGTGGATTATTTAGACCTTGGCGATCTTGGATCGAGGGTGCTCGGCGCAAACATGGGCGGCAAATTCTTTATCGCGGTGCCGCTCGTAGATTTCCTTCATTTCGTCGAGGGAGTCGCCGATGGGTGGCCCCGAGGGTTTGAACACCCAGGCGCATTCCGAGCAGCCGCTACCCTGAAAAGGCGGCCCTTCAATCCATATTTGCTTGCGGCGCGTGGCCCCCATTGGCCGCCCCTCGGGGTCTGAATAGTTGATAAGCTTAGGCATTCATTGTCCTTGCCGGCCGGGTTGCCTTAGGTTTGTGTTGAACGGACCAGCGGAAAAAACGGAAGTCGCATTCTTCGCAGCGATATGGCCGAAACCGCAGAAAAGCCAGCAGGGACTCCAAAATGCCCCTGGTTTTTGATCTATGGATCCGGCGGACTGACAGTCTGGACAGGAAATCGGCACCGCAGGCCCCTTCAGGGAAAGCAGCAATGGCATGTCAGAGGGTAGCCCGGATCTCCTTGGATCGATGTGATTCCTTACTTTCCTTCAGTGGCATGCTCACAGCAGGGAGTGTCCTTGTCCATCCGGTAAAGCCCCCAAATCCCATCGGGTAAGTCCTCTACAGCAGGCGCTGCCGAATACCCGACTAGCGTTTGACGGGCGTGTAGAAGAGGGATGACCTACCTTCTTATCCGAGGCTGTTCGGTCAAGCCCTTCCGAAGCGCAGGACTAGGGCGAGGAGCAGAGTCATCACGAACAGGGCGTGGAAGCAGAGGTGGAGGAGGTTGGGGCGGGGATTGTCGCTGCGGGCGGGCAGGAGGTGGCGGGTTCCGGCGTACATGGTGGCGTAGTCGCGTTTTTGGCCGGGGGAGGCGCCGAAGAGGTAGGGGATGTACCACATGGCGATGGCGGAGGCTACAGTGAGGGAGCAATAGAGGACCCAGTAGGCGGTGACGAAGCCGGGTTTGGGGCGGTTCCAGTAGTAGAGGGTGAAGGCGGCGGCGGTGCCGGGGAAGATGCTGTTGATTACGGTGACGAGCCAGAGTTTGGGGGGGCCGAGGAGGGCGCGGACCTGGGCGCCGTGGGTCCAGCCGGAGATGTCCACGAGGTCGTGGGAGGCTACGACGAGGAATTGGAGGGTGATGAGGAAGGTGAAGAGGGTTTGGAGGGGCGAGGGCATGGCAGGAGTTTAGCGCGAGGTGTGGCGCAAGACTATGCGAGCGGCCCACTAGGAGGGGAGAAAAACGCCATTCGGGAGAATGGCGCTCCCGGCCGACCGCGCATGAGGCCCCCGGCCGTTAATGATTTGTCTTAATGCGGGCTCTTTTTGGCTCTGGGGTGCTCGGCACAGACGTGCGATCTGAACTCTTCGTCGCGCTGCTTTTCATAGAGTCTCTTCATGTCGTCAATAGTTTCGCCAAGCAGCGGCCCTACCGGATTGAACAACCAAGCGCATTCGCTGCAGGCCCATCCCTGAAAGCCCGGTCCTTCGGTCCATACCAATTTGCGATGCATCGGCTCCATGGCCACCTCGCGATTTGGTGCGGTTATCCCCGAGTGAAAGACGGCCTAGCATTGGTCTTCGATGGCACTGCCACTGTGAAAGCGGCGCTTCCCTCGCCCTGAACGAGGTTCAGCTTGCGTCAACGCGTTTGAGCACAAATTAGAATCGAAGTGAACTCACACGGCCGGAACACTAGCGGTACAAAGAGCTCGCTGTCTGTGGGATAGCCAACACTGGCGGGAATTATTATCTCAAGCCGAGTTCATCCTCGAACTGTTGAATGACTCCGTAACACTCGCAGGCGGATTTTTCCAGTTTCCTGCGGTTCACAATCTTCACGGCGCCTCGCACGTAATCGATGATTCCCTTTTTTTGCAGGATGGCCGCCGCCAGGCTCACCGTGGAACGGTCGGTGCCCATCATGGTGGCAATAAAATCATGAGTAATCGGAAGCACTGCCAGACTCACTCTGTCCTGCGTCATCAGCAGCCACCGCGAAAGACGCTGTTGTATATCGTGCAGCCGGTTGCACGCCGCGGTCTGCGCCACTTGCATTCCTTGAAGCCCTGTATGCCTGTTCAATAGCAGTCGTAACTGCGGAGCTGTCCGCAGAATGCGTTCCAGCGCGCTCCCCATCATTCGAAAGCCGTCGCCGGCGACTTGCATGATTTCCCGCACGGAACTTCGGCTCAGGCCGGCCGCCAATCCTGCCCCAGCGTAGCCCTCGTTGCCCACGACGCCCACTTCCACGGTCCGCCCATCCTTAGTCACCACCACTTGCGAAACCATTCCGTGGTTCGGGAAATAAACGAACTCGATATTCTGTGTCGGCTCATGCAGGCTGAGGTGATCCGGCAGATCCATATACGTCAAGTCCGAGCGCATCAACTCGTATTCATTATCCGGCGTTGCCAGCAGGACTTTATTGCTTACGTGCTTTCCCTCGCCGTTGGTCCGTTGACTTGACGGCGCGACTCGAAAGTTTTTTCCACTCATCTCAATCCTGAATGGCACCCGCGTGCCTTGCATCCATTGGGTGAATCTTGATGGGCTCTGAGAGTTCATCTCCATTTAAGCAGACAAGGGCCCTCCCAATCTGTCCGTAATGGGACACGCACAGCCGAGTGGATCGAGGCTGGCCCACCCACCGGTGCCGGGGAAGCTGCTGTTGAGTAAGGTGACGAGCCAGAGTTTGCGCACAGCGGAAAATGAGGCTCGGGGTGGAGCTTGCTCCACCCCGAGCGGAGTTGAGTGATAAATGTTAGTTGTTGGCGCTAGACGAGACCTTGGTCGAGCATGGCGTCGGCAACTTTAACGAAACCGGCGATGTTGGCGCCGTACACGAGGTTTCCGGGCTTGCCGTATTCTTCGGCGGTGTCGTAAGCGTTTTTGTGGATGGCGATCATGATTTTGTGCAGACGGTCATCCACTTCTTCGCGCGTCCAATTGAGGCGGATGCTGTTCTGGACCATTTCCAAGCCGGAGGTGGCGACGCCACCGGCATTGGCAGCCTTGGCCGGTCCGTAGAGGATGCCCGCCTGCAGGAACATCCTGGTTGCGTCGAGCGTGCTGGGCATGTTGGCGCCTTCGGCGACAAGCTTGCAGCCGTTCATCAAGAGTGTGGCTGCATCCTTGGCGTTGATTTCGTTCTGCGTGGCGCTGGGGAAGGCGCAATCGGCCTTGATGGCCCAGAGCGGGTTGTAGTCGAGTGAGGCGTCGAACGGAATATACTTCGCGGTTTTAAATTGATCCGCGTATTCGCGAATGCGGCCGCGGCGGCCATTCTTGAGTTCCATGATCCAGGAGAGCTTTTCACGAGTGATGCCGCTCGGATCATGAATGAAGCCGTTGGAGTCGGACATCGCGATGACCCTGGCGCCAAAGTCCAACAGCTTCTCGACGGTGTACTGCGAGACATTGCCGCTGCCGGACACCAGGCAGAGCTTGCCTTCGAGGCTGTCCTTCTTACTCTTCAACATTTCGTGCGCGAAGTACACGCAGCCGTAGCCGGTGGCTTCCGGACGAATCAGCGAACCGCCCCAGTTGAGGCCCTTGCCGGTGAGCACGCCGGTGAATTGATTGGCGAGGCGCTTGTACTGGCCGAAGAGATAGCCGATTTCGCGGCCGCCCACGCCAATGTCGCCGGCAGGAACGTCGGTGTGATGGCCGATGTGGCGGAACAATTCGCTCATGAAGCTCTGGCAGAAGCGCATGACTTCATTGTCGCTCTTGCCCTTGGGATCGAAATCGGAGCCGCCCTTGCCGCCGCCCATGGGGAGAGTGGTCAGGGAATTCTTCAGCACCTGTTCGAAGGCCAGGAATTTCAGGATGCCCAGGTTCACGGTGGGATGGAAGCGCAAGCCGCCCTTGTACGGGCCAATGGCGCCGTTCATCTCAATGCGGAAACCGCGATTGACCTGGACGTTGCCTTCATCATCGAACCACGGAACGCGGAACATGATGACGCGCTCGGGCTCCACCAGGCGATCCAAGATTTTTGCTTTTTGATATTCAGGATGTTTCGCCAACGCCGGGGTGAGAGATTCGAGGACTTCTTCGACGGCCTGATGGAATTCGGGTTCTGCGGGGTTCTTTCTGCGGACGGTGAATAGGACCTCGTTTACATACTCCGCCGGGGTCATCGTCGCGGGTTTAGTAAGAGTAGAAATGCCCATGTGAGTTTTCTCCTTGGACGAGCGGGAACCGCGGAATTAGGTGGTTTGCTCATCGAGTTTTCGCGCTGTTAGGCCGGTAGGTAGAACTGGCTGGTACGCGATTTCATTGAAGCCCTAATTTGCTCTGTTCAGCGGTGACAAGCGTCACGCATGCATGTGACCGGCGTGCAGCGGCGTGGCTTTAGCCCGGCAGCTTTGGAGTTTGACTTCACGGTAAGGCGGGGACGTACCGAAGATGCCGTACATGTTAAACGGGAGGACACTTTGAGATGGAATGCAGAACGTTTTTTGATAGAGTGCGAGAAGCGTAGGTCGTTGAAGGGGAAGTTGCGATGAAACGAATCCTTGTATTGGCGGTGCTGGCAGTTCTGAGTGGATGGGCGATGCCGATCGGGGCTCGCGGAGCGAGTCCGGCGGAAGATACCCGGCAATCGGCTGCAGATAAGGAAGAGCTGAAGAAGCAGAAGGCACTTGATAAATACCGCAGAGCGCAAGAGAAAGCCCAGGCGAAAGCACAGCGCAAAGAAGACAAGAAGCAGCGCAAAGCTGCGGAGAAATACGAGAAAGAACAACGCAAGTTGCTCAAGGCATCGAGTCGTCCGCAAAAACAGGCATCGTAGGAAAGCAAACTAGAAGGCAGAACCGGGAATTGGGAAAGTGAAAAGTGGAACGGCGGTGCATTCGGGCGATGATTCCGCGCGTTACCGCGGCGCTGCTGTTGGTTCTTTGGGTGGGGGCGGCGCCGGTGCGCGGGCAGGATCAGCCGGCTAGCCCTACCGCTCCCGTAACGATTAACACGGATCGGCCGGCGGTGACAAACTCCAGCGTGGTCGTGCCGGATGGCAGCATTCAACTGGAGAATGGATTCCTTGAAACCGGCAGCCAGGGGCAGAGCATCGTGGACGGGCCGGAAACGCTGGTGCGGTTTGGGGTGGCGTCGAAGACGGAGCTTCGCTTCACGCTGCCGGACTACTTCCAGAACCTAAGCGGTCTCGGCGGCATGGGCTCGGGATTCGGCGACTTCGCCGTCGGAGTGAAACAGCAACTGGGCCCGGTGTGCGGGTTCGACGTGTCCGCGATCGTGTTTGTGAGTTTCCCGACAGGCGCGCACGGGGTGACTAGCGGCGGGTACGATCCGGGAGCGCAGATGCCATGGTCGCGGGCGCTGAGCGCGAAATGGACGGCGGCGGGAATGTTTTCGGTGTACTGGCCGACGGAGGGGCGCACGCGAAATGTGACCGGGCAGTCCACGTTTTTGGTGGACCGGTAACTGACGGGGCCGTGGGATGCGTTTGTCGAATATGCGGGGAGCTTCCCGGAACGGGGCGGGCCGCAGCACCTGCTGCACTTTGGAACATCGCTGAAGATTGCGAGGCGGCACCAAATTGATTTTCACGTGGGGTGGGGATTGTCGGCGGCGGCGGTGGATCATATTGTGGGGATTGGGTACTCCTTTGTGTTCCAGGGATTCCGGAGGCAGTAGGCGGGTGCAAAGAGGGAGTAGCAGGGAACCGAGGTCCGTGCTATAAAACTGGCATGAGCAAAGCAATCGAGAAGTGGCTGCTGTACACGCACATCGCCGGAGAGTTTACGCCGCTGTCGAAGCCGTTCGAGACGAAGGAACAGGCCGAGAAGGCGCGGGCGAAGTATCCCGAGCGCAAGCGCAAGACAATCGGACTGGGCGTGATTCTGGTCGAAGAGAAGTAGACGACGTGTAGTGGCGGCGGCCGGCGTGTTTGATGGGCATGCTGGCCTCAATCCCTTCTGGCGACGAGGGCGGGCTTTCCTCGTGGTGGATGCGGTCCCCTTCGAGAGTGGGGATTTGCTATTTGGTCTGTGATTGAAATCACATAAAAGAAATGAATTCCGTCGCAGCCTCGCTGCCCGCGCGGAGGTGCCCATGCCCCTCTACCTGATCAGCTATGACCTTCTCCACAAAAGGATTTTGGGAGACCACGACATCCGCGTGGAAGAGCTGCAGCGTCTGAATGCGGTGGAGGTGCTGGACGCGCGGTGGTTTTTGCGGGCCAAGAATGAGGCCGCCGAAGCGCGTAACCACCTGGCAAAGATGGTGCACCCAGAGGATCGGCTGCTGGTGACATGTCTAACGAAGTCGGCCGTGTCAAGAGCGATTCCGATGGTTTTTAAGTCGTTTCTCGACACCTCTGCACAAGCGCAGCAGCACTCCGTGTGGCGAGGACCTCGCCTAGATCGCCGTTCTGTTTGTCGCGCTCCAACCGCATTGCTCGACCCGTGTCACTTCATCGCTGTAGTGCAGTCCACCAAACATGTCTTCGGTCACTTTGGACCATGATGACTTGTTCGAACTCCCTCCAAACCAAAGGGAGGCGGGTAGCCTAATCAGACGGACGGTCAGTTAGGACCACTGTCCCCGTGAGGCATTCCCGCACAGGCCGCACCGCTACACTGTCGCCGGAGGTGACCGCGGCGGCAGAATTCCGCGTAATCAATTTCGTCGCGCAGCATGATCCACAGTCGGATGCCCAGCTTGCGAGCTGCGGCCACGCGCGCTTTGCTCATTCCTTTTTGCACCAGCTTGCGGCGGTAAAAACGTTGGAGTTCCGCATCCCGGCGAACCGCCTGCATCGCCGCTTCTCCCCAAAGAAAACGCAGTAGCGAGTTACCCTGCTTGCTGAGCTTTCCGAAGCGCTGGCGCCGGCCGCTCGTGTGTTCGCTGGGAATCATCCCGATGTAGCTGGCTACCGCTTTGCCGTCGGCGAAGCGTCGCGGATCGCCGAGGAACACCTCGGTGGCCAGAGCCGTGATCGGCCCCACGCCGGGATGCGTCATCAGCCGTCGTGCTGCTGGCCGTTGTTGCGCTTGCCTCTCGACCTGGCGGTCCAGATCGTCGATAGGTCCCTGCAGCTGTGGATACAACGCCATCAGGGCGTCGCGCTGCTCGCTGGCGTGAGGAGCCAGGGGTAAATCCCGCAGAGTGTGTTGGCCTCCTAAGGTCCACAAGGAGTGGCCACGGCGCAGCCCGTGACTGAGTGCCAGCGCTTGCAAGCTGAGCTGCACCCGCGTGCGGATGCGGACAAACTGATGGCGATGCCGCAAAAGAATCTGCAGATCGCGTTGCTCACGAGAAGGCATCCAAATCGCAGGAAAGCGATTTTCCGCCAACAGCGTGAGCAGCAAGCGAGCGTCACGGCGGTCGTTTTTTTGCTTGCGGGGTTCGGCAGCCCGGATCTTCGCGGGATGACCGACGCGGAACTCGATGACCAACTCTTCGAGCAGTCGCAGGAACCAGTGCATGGAGCCCGTGGCTTCCAGGCCCACCAGCACCGGCTTAGGCAGACCGGAATAAAACTCGCGCACTTGGTCGCCCTCGTGCTGCAATTCCTTTTCGACTAGCTCTCCCGTTTGATCATCCAGCATGGCAATGCTTTGTTGTCGCGTATGCAAATCCACGCCTATAATTTTCATCTCGGCCTCCTTCGTTCCGAGCAATGTCTGGTTAGAGCACCGACATTCTACTCGGCTCGTCGCGAGGCCGACTTCGTTATGCCATCAGATGGGTGACAATTGGGCGGGCCGGAATCTGCTGGTGGACCCGAATGAGGTTTAGGGGTGGGGCAGGACAGCGTTCGTGTACGCGGAGTTGCAGTACTTTCCAATTGAGGGTTAATACTTAGGTAGCATTCTGTAGTTGCATCCTTGTCAATTGTAAAGCGGTTCGTGGAAACTTGGGATGACCCTCCCCCAAGGACGTGCCATGGGTATCCTCGGCCACCGGAAGCAGCGCAAAGTTTTGAATTCCGCTGCGCAAACGATGCGCAAGCATGGGATCGCGGTGAGCGGGCCGTACCGGCGGCGGGATGGAACGCTGCTGTTCAGCGTGGCGGACTGCGTGGTGACGGAAGAGGAGCTGCTGCGCTTGCGCCGGGACGAGCGGCTGGAGGCGAACCGGGTTCAGGAATTGCTAGCGGAGATAAAAGGGCGGCCGGTATGAAGAAGGGGAAATATTTCGGATTGTGTGTGGCAGTGCTGCTCTTGCTGGCGGGGAGCTACATGCTGCAGGAATCCTTGCGCAACTCTGGAGAATATGCGGAGGAAGGGATTTTGGGAGGGGCGCTGCTGGCGGCGCTGGCGTTTGTGGCGATCGCGTGGTCCATCAAAGCGCACCAGGGGATGAAAGCGCTTGAGCGCCATATGAAAGGGCGCTGAGAGAGTTAGCCACCCAAAGGAAGATGTGAGCGGCCCTGAAGGACCGCCTCTACAGTACATACTGTGAAGCCGCGCGAGCTGTTACTCGCGGCCTCCGAAGAGACGGAGGACGACGCCGGCGGAGGCCCAGTAATTGTTCTGGTGCAGGCCGGTGCCGAACGCGGTGCGGTAGTAGTCCACGTCAAATACGCGGATGTCCCAGCGGCGAGAAGGGTGAAGATCCAAGCCGCCGCCCACTTTATAAGAAATACAATTTGTAGACGTGGTGTAGCCACCGGTGCCGGTGATGGTGGTGTCTTCACGCGAGCCGCCGATGAGGGCTTCGGCGAAGGGGGTGAGGCCCCAGCGATTGCGTCCGCGACGGAAGAAGCGCGGGCCGTAGTGATTTCCGTAGATGACATCTTTGCCGCCGGTGATGTTAACGTAGTTGTAGCTGGTGTCAGCGGTGAGTTGCAGCCAGGGCCTGAAGCTCCAGCCGAAAGAACCGAGCAGGCCGTTGAGATTGTTGCCGGGGCCACCGCCGGGCAGGCGGGCAAACGAGTAGCCACCGAAGAATTCCATTAAAGGTGCGGTTCGAACGCTGGGGAGAGGCTTCTCCCAGCTCGTTGGGGTGCTGGCCGGCCGGATGGGAGCAGGAGCGGGATCCGGTGCGGGCGCTGGATCGGGTTGCGCGGCAGCAGGCTGAGCGACGGCTGCGGCTGGCTCAGGCGGATTCGAGGCGTGCGTTGGCGAGCTTGGCGCGGAAACTTGCGCCGCAGTTGGCTGAGATGACGCAGACGGCTGCGCGGAGACCGGTTGCGTTGCCGCTGATGTAGATGGGGGCGCTTGAGGTTGCGCGGGTGCGGCCGGCGCGGAGGTTAGAGTAATCTCCGTGGTGCTCGAACTGGATGACGACGGAACGGATGCGGACGATGCGGCGGCTGGCGCGGCGGATGCTTGTGGTTGCGCGGGGGCCGGCTGCGTTGCAGCTACTTGAGCCGGAGCGGGCTGAGATTGAGGTTGAGCGGGCGCGGGCGGATTCGGTTTTGCGGCGGGCGCAGGCGAGCTTGGGATTTTAGTTTTGGCGGAAGCCATTTGGACGGAGCCGGTGCGCTGGACGGATGTTGCGAGACGATCGAGCGCGATAATGTTCGAATAGACGTAGCCTACCGTTCCATTGCTGGTTTGAATTTGGGAGAAAACAAAGCCGTAGACCAAAATGGTGAAGCGCTCGCCGCAAGGCACGGTGGCCACTACGTCGGGAGACTTCCTGGGTTTGCCGAAGACCTGAGTGCCTTCGGAGTGCGCGGAGCAATCCACGTAGCCAACGTCGTCAGCCCAAGCGGCGGAAGCTCCCAGAAACGAAAAGCCCAATAGAAAAAGGATACGAATGCGGAACATTGCCCCCTCCTCGGCTCGCCCCCACACCGCGAGCCATAAGGAAGCATAGCGAGGGAGAGGTAGGGTACGTCAGATGGACGGAGGGGCAGGGTGTTCCAAAGCGGTACTGTCCGAAGTGCCGGGCCGACCTAAGGGTTCATCAGCAATTGATGAAATTTTTTCGGAATTTTAATCCGTCCTGCGGGAAGACGTGTGAATTTGGCAGGCCCGTAGGAGGGAAACTTGAACAAGAAATTTTTCTCAGCCGCAGTAGTAGTATGCCTAGTATTCACCGGAACCGCAGTCGGATTGCTCGCAGGTCACGATAGAGGTGACGGGCGTTCCGATCATTTTGAATTCCAAGACGGTAGTTTGGTGTTGAGCCGAAGCGTGTATGAGGGCACGGCCGATACTGTAACAATTGGCGAGGTGTTGCCGCGTGGATGCGCGGGCGGGCCCAATGGCAGTACGGTGGTTGCAGTGCCGCTCACCGCGGGCGGCACTACGAACGTGACAGTGACGTGTGGCATAGCAAGCGACAACGGAGAAGCTCCGAACCTGAACGATTCGCACAACGTCTGGAACAATTCCGGCTCCGACGGGAGTTTTGGCGTCAGCTCACCGATCTTCCTGGATAATCTCTCCACCGATGGACATCTCTACGGCACGTTGCGGATTCCGAGCAATCGGATTGTGACGAGCTTCAGCTCAAAGTCCGAGCTGGCGCTGAACCGATCGATTGACGGAAAGTCCATCACGTTCATGGGCTACCATGGCGGCCCGGGCTGCGGAGGATTTCCAGATTCACCGACGGCGCCAAATCTGGTGGATGTATCGGCTTCCAGTACGCCGGGGATCTGCGATCCAACGAATTCCGTCATTTCAAGTTTTGTGAGCAATCCGGTCACGCCCACGGCGTACTACCGGGCCGTTGCGGAGGTGGATGCGGGCGGTCACTTGCACATCACCGATGGAAACGCCTACAGCGGAGATAACGGCCGCGCCGCCATCAAGGGCACGAATGGCCTGTACTACATGGTGGGGAACGACAACAGCGGAAACCTGTCCAAGAAGCAACTCCCCATAACGCCGATTGGTGTTGATCTCATCAACGCGACGGGTTCAGAAACGCTTGTGCCTGGGGGCACGCCGCCCGTGCCGCCGAACATCGGCATGATTGGGCGCTTGGAGTTCGGCACTGACAAACCGGGGAAGGATACCAACTTCCGCGGGCTGACTATTTTTAACAACACGGTGTACATCACCAAGGGCAGCGGCGGGAATGGAATCAATACCGTGTATCAAGTGGGAACCGCAGGCACGCTTCCTACGGGGAGTGCGGCGGATCTTGCAAAGGTACCGATTGCGATTCTGCCGGGATTCCCGAACACTTTGGCGAGCACCTCGACGGCGTTTCCGTTTGGGATCTGGTTCGCCAACGCAACCACGCTGTACGTTTGCGATGAGGGCGACGGAACGCTGGTGACGCCGCCGGTGAATGGAAATGTGGCGGATGCGCAATCGTTGGCCACGGCCGGTTTGCAGAAGTGGAGTTTGGTGAACGGAACGTGGACCATGCTCTACGTGCTGCAAGATGGATTGAATATCGGGGTGCCGTATGGCGTGGATAATTATCCGCCGGCGATAAATCCGGCAACGGGCGGATGCCGAAACATCACCGGACAGCACAACCATGACGGGACGGTGACGATTTACGCCATTACGTCCACGATCAGCGCGAACGGGGATACGGGCGCGGATCCGAACAAGCTGGTAAAGGTTACAGACCGTTTGGATGCCACAACTCTGCCGGTCGGGGATGGAGACAACGATCGAGATGACCGGCTGGGCCATTTCGTGACGCTTCGTTCAGCAAAAGCGGGCGAAGTGTTTCGCGGAGTGGCGTTCGCACCCAAAGAGCACGGCGATGATTGACCGCATATAGCTACGAAAGCACTGCGCAGAAAGTGCGGTGAGTCTGGCGCAAGCGAAGTGAGATTGTCGCGGGAGAGGCAAAGGCTCCGCCTGAAGTGCGCCTTTCCCGCGACAATAAGTCTTTCTCCCTCCTTGAGAATCAGCGTCTACCTTCGCTACAAGAGCACGCCGAGAGTTGCCGCGCGAGTCGTGCCGTTGTACGAAGCCGAGATTGTGGCAGAAGTTGAGATGAGAACGATGGACGTGTTGACGGTGAAGGTTGCGCGGGTGGCTCCAGCAGGAACGAACAGACTGGAAGGCACCTTGGCCGAGCCGTTGCTGCTGGAGAGCTTGACTTGCACACCACCGGCAGGAGCTGGACCGCTTAGCGTTACAGTGGCCGTCGATGATTGCAATCCGCCGATAACGCTCGAGGGGTTGAGCGTCAACGAGGAGAGGGTCACCGGCGGTGGAGGCGGAGGCGTTACGGTGAGCGAGGCCGATCGAGTGGCGCCGCTGTAGACCGCAGAGATGGTAATAGCGGTGGCCGAAGCGACGGCGCTGGTGCTGACCACGAAGGTTGCGCTGGTAGCTCCGGCTGCGACCGTCACAGTGGAAGGAACCTTGGCAGCGCCAGAATTGCTGGTGGAAAGCGAGATTACTGCACCGTTTGTGGGAGCTGGCGCGCTTAGAGTAACTTTGCCCATGGAATTTTGCGCACCTCCCACGACACTTGCGGGGGTCAATGTCAGCGAGGAAAGAGTGGGAGGGGGAGGAGGTGCAGGCGTGACCGTGAGGGAAGCCGATCTGGTGACGCCACTGTAGGTTGCGGAGATGGTGACCGTGGTCGAGGCAGCGACGGCGCTGGTGCTGACCGCAAAGGTCGCGCTGGTAGCACCGGCTGCAACAGTTACGCTGGAAGGAACCCTGGCCGCTGCCGAGTCGGTGCTCGAAAGGATGATTTGCGCGCCACCTGCCGGGGCCGGCCCGCTCAAGGTAACGATGCCAGTCGAGGAATTCCCGCCCCTAACAGTGGTTGGGTTCAGCGAAAGAGAGGAAAGGGAGAGGGACGGAGGAGCAGACGACAGTTCAAAGTCCAAGACCGCGGGATTGGGATCGTTCTGAGAAACCGCGACGAATTTTGAGGCAGAGATCATATAGATGATGGCGTTGCCCCCGGTGCCGGAAGAGACCGTCATGGTTCCGCGGCCGTTGGTTGGCGATGGGGATACGGAGTAAGTGGCTTTGAACGCTGCGCCGGAAACCGGTCCACTCGGCGCGCCGATATCCTCGGTACCGGTCATAGTGCCTGTGGGGCTTGCACCGTCCGCCGAGAACTCGCCGGAGAAAACAACTACTCCAAAATCCACCGGGTTGGTTGCGAAGCCAGCGTAAGTACCTTTCAAAGAACTAGTAGTGAACGAACCCGCGGCCTGAGGTTCGCCGAACCCAAACAAAACATTGGCATCCGAGTCGAAGAGGAAAGCCTGATTCGAACTCACCAGGTAGGCAACCAAGAAGTTTCCTCCGATGGTGATCGCTGTGCGCCCGTTGCTGGCGACGCTGTATGTTCCCGGCGCAGCCGTGACGGAATTGGGCGTCCTGCAGTAGTTCTCGTCGTAGGTCAGGGAAAGCG
Organism: uncultured Acidobacteriota bacterium; assembly: GCA_963729455.1. Lineage (GTDB taxonomy): Bacteria > Acidobacteriota > Terriglobia > Acidiferrales > UBA7541 > Acidiferrum. The sequence goes on along the minus strand of CAVSNX010000007.1, from coordinate 188,402 downwards.
CGCCATTGCCATTGGTAGTGAGCAAACCTGCGACCGCTTTGGGCACGCCGACAGTCCCACTGCCGCAAATGGAGAGTCCGGTAAGATAAATCACCATGTTCCCGTTGAGCGAGGCATTGGTGAATCCCGCGGCAGGAAGTTGCTGCTGAATTACGGCGCCACTGAACAGAGGAGTCGCTGTCGAAACCGCGTCGCTCTCCATGGCAAACAGCTTTCCAGAATTCACGACGTAGAAGACGAAATTCAAAGTGTCCGGTGTGCCGCCGAATGTGAAAGCGAGGTGCATTGTACCGCGGCCCGTGGCGGTATTGGACACGGTGTAGTTCGCCGCCGTAAAGTTCATGGCATAAGCGGTGCCATAGGCGTTGACATCGCCAGCAGTGTTGGCGAGGGTGCCTGTCCCGCTGGAAGTAAATCGCCCCTCGACTGCGGCGCGATTATTCACGTTATCGAGGCCGGCAGCACCGAATGCGTACTCACCGATTATTTTGGCGGTGCTATAGGCGCTGGTGTCCGTTTTTTCCATGGTTCCCGAACCGATGGTTCCTGCGCCGCTCGAAGCATCGAACTCGATGAACTCGGCGTTGCCGTTGGCGAGCATCGCGAAAGCGAGCTTCGCAGTACTGCCAGAAAAATTCAAAGTCATCACACCGCGATGGTCGGCACCGATCGAATAAGTGCCGGTAAACGATTGAGCGACGAGAACGGTCCCGGGACCTATGCCGTTGGTATCCAGTTCGCCGTTGGTTAGATTGCCGGCACCGTCCGCGGTGAATCTTCCTACCGCCGCAAAAACAGACGAGACGTTCGCATTCCCGCTCATCCCATTGAAGGTGAATGCATAGTTGCCAACCAACTCGGCGTCGTTCACCCCGCCATTGGTCTGGCTTTCAAGCGTGGAAACAAAAAGCAACGAAAAACACAGGAACAGCAAAGCCTTCAGCTGGCGCATCTTTCCTCCGTATGCTGGGTGTCACTTCAACCTGGAGCGTGAGTCCATTAGCGAGGCGCACGGGAGGGGAGCGCGCCACACCTAAAATCATCGTTATGCTCGTGGCAGGCACGAGGGACACTTAGAGTTCACTCACGAGAGCTTCTCTTTTTTTTCAAATGTGGACTCTCGCACGACATTCCCAAGTCCCTGTTCACACCCGCTGAACTAGATCGTCTCCTCTTTTCTATTCGCGGCTGGCTTCGAGGCAGCTTGCCGCCGCACTACTTATGCTTTGGCGGGGGTGGAAAGACAATCGGGTGGAAGCTGTAAATCAAGTTGGGGAGAAACCTGAAACAGCTATGGTGTGGTGGGGTGGCCGCAGATGGCTTTTCGGTGAGGAGGGCTTGCTGGCGGGAGGTTGCAGAAAAGTGGCTGAGCCGGGTGGTGCACCGGCTCAGCTTTTTTTTCTGCGACTAGCGATCTCGGTCCAACTCACGCTCGCGGTCAGCGGCAAAGGCAAGGCAAGCGCGGATATCTGGTTCGGCCAGATTACGCGGATGGAAACGCAGGGCCAAATCAGAGACGAGCGGCGGTGGGGGGGGAAGAACTTTGCGGTATGCTAGAATGCCGGAAATGAAACGCTCTCACGTCGCTCCGTTCCTGCTCCTTACGGGTGTTGCACTAGCATTGAACGCTCCCCACGGGAAAGCACAGAATGATCCCAGCGCGCTCGCTGAGAAGATTGAGAAAGCGAGAGATTTGGCAGGGATACGCGGAAAGGGAATGCCAGGATTCCGGATGATCGGAGACATTCGAATCTGGGTCAAGAAGGATTCACCTGCCGAGGGGAAATATCTTCTGATATGGACGCCAGAAGAAAAGTGGAAAGAAGAGATTGTTCTTAACGGCTACAAACGCATAAGGATTGGGGATGGTGAGCAATTCTGGCAGATTCGCAACACGGACATGGAATACCCTCCTGTGTTCGAGCTGGAGAGGCTTATGGACGTTTCTCGCGAGCTGAAACCCAAGGAGGGTGTGCGACTGAGCCGTAGTCATCCCGAAAAGATCGACGGGCAGGATGCCGAATGTATCAAACGGGAGTCGAATAGCGGGTATGCGGCATCGACGTGCTTCGATCCAAAGTCAGGGGCGCTACTGACCAATGTTCAAGGCAAGAGCAAGTACGAGAGTCCGCTGAGTTTCCGATCTGAAGAGTACTCTCAGTTCCAACAATGGGCAGGCAAGATCTATCCACGGACGATGCGGGGTTTTGACGGGAAACAACTGCTGTTCGAAGTGCAGCTTGAGGAAATCAAGACTCTGCCCGATCTTTCACCGGATTTCTTTGCACCGCCCAAGGATTCGGTCGTGTGGGCAGATTGCATAGAGGGGGGGATGTGGAAGCTCAAAGAGCGGGTGCCGCCTGTGTATCCAGAATCCGCAAGGGCCCGTGGAATAGAAGGGGTCGTCGTTCTTTATGGAGTGATTGAGGCAGACGGCACGGTTTCCAGTCTGCGTCCCGTGTACCCAACCGGCAGCGACCTGGATCAGGCCGCCACGTCTGCGGTTTCACGATGGCGATATGTGCGTGGTGATGCCTGCCCAGGGGCTGCGGGACGCACGGAAACGTTGATCGACGTTATTTTCGAGCTTCGGCACCACTAGCGACTTGTTCCTCTATAGCCAGATCCAAATCCTCGATGAATTGAGCAGAAAACGCGCTACGCGATGCGGGTGGTGTGCCTTGCCGTATCTAACTCGCGGTTCGTCCTGTACTCGGAAACTGATCCGCTGCCCACGCGTGGGATGTGCTGTTTTAGTGTAATCGCAGCGCTGAATGGGTTAGTGCGCGGCGCGGCCGCGGATGGATTTTTCGGTGAGGAGGGCTTGCTGGCGGAGGCGGTCGGAGATTTCGGGGAGTTCGCGTTCGTAGATGCGGATGGAGGGGAGGTCGTCCATCTGGCCGATGAGAAACAGGGCGCGTAGGGCTTCCCAGACTTGATCGTCGCTGGGATCCACGGTGGCGATTTCGGTTCCGGCGGCGACGTTTGTTCCCGGAGAAACGAGAAGCGAACGGATGCGGCCGGTGATGGGAGTGCGGATCTCAGTCGTTTGCTCGCCGTTTTGGATTTCTGCGATGAGGCCGTTTTGGTGGATGGCGGTGCCGACTTTGTCGGCGTCTGTGACGCGGCCGGCGGTGGGGGCGGTGAGTTTTGCGGGTTGCAGGAGGGCGACGATTTGGAGGCGGCCGGAGGCGTCGCCGAAGCGGACGAGCGAGAGCGCGGCATTGCCGCGCACCATCGGGGAAGGATCGTTCAACATTTTCAGGAGTGCTTCGTGGAAGGCGGCTTGAGTGGTGTCCTGGCCCATGACCCAGGCGTCTGTGTTGCGAACTTCTTCGACGGGATGAGTGGAGAGGCGGATCAGATCTGGATACAGAGGAACAACGCGGGCATCGTGATGGGTCATGTGTTCCCCGAGCTGCACGAGCGCGTGCTGAATGTGGCGGGGGTGCTTTTCATCGGCCAAGTATTCGGAGATTTGTTTGTCGGAGAGATGGCGGCCGAACCAGGTGTTCCACCAGAAGAGGAAGGGCATGAGGACGATGAGCCAGGCGGTGAGGAAGAAGAGGGCGCGGTTGCGGGGGGACATTTTGTGATGCGGAGAAGAGGGGGGCTGAGCGGAGGAATTTTCCGCGGTGATTTGCGGTGAATCGCCGGGTTCGGAGGAGGACGGTGGACTTGCCATGTCTTCCAGGGTGCCTAACTCTCGTCTGACGGGGGAGCGGGCTTGGCGGTTGCGGGTGCGGCTTTGGACTTGCCGAGGAAGCCGTGGTCGCGAAGTTCCCAGAAGACATTGAGGAAAAAGATTCCTGAGATGCTTAGCATGATCAAGCTTTCGAAGAGGCCGTCCACAGTGGTGATGGTTCCGCTGACGATGATCCAGGCGATACCCGCGAGCGGGATTAGGCCGAGCAGGACGGAGATTAAGAGCATCAAAGGGAGCAAGAAACCTCCTTAGAAAGAATGTTTACAGTGGCCAGTTCTCAGTTTTCAGTAAGAGAAGAGAGGCTGTGTTTTTGCTCCTGATTCTTTTCTTGTGTTCTCGCAGTTCCAAGACTTGGCCTCTCCTAAATCGCCCACAGTGGTCAGTTCTCAGTTTTCAGCAAGAGAAGAGAAACGACATATTTGCTCTTAGCTTTCTTGCTGTGTTCTCACCATCCCGAGACTTGGCCTTTCCTAATTTCGTCACCAGCCAACCACCGGTGCCTTGCTTGCCGAGAAGGGCGCAGCGATGCTGCGCCCCTACAAGAAAACGAGTTGCAATCACGGTTTGAAGGTGGCGTCTACGGTTTTGGTGTCTTTGGCGGCTAGCGTTACTTTGACGTCTTGCTCGCCGAGTTTTTCCTGGACGAAGGCGATGGTGTAGTCGCCGGGCGGCAGGCCCTTGATTTCAAACTTTCCGTCGGGACCGGTGACGGCGTAGAAGGGGCTCTTCACGACGTTGACGAACATGCGCATCCAGGGATGCTGGTTGCACTTGACGGGCAACATGATTTCTTCGCGGGCGAAGGTTTTTTCGAGTGGGGCGGATGATGGCGGCTGCGATTCGTTCCATTCGCGGTTGTCTTTTGGTGTGGGATGAATGTTGTGGGTGGTTGGATCGCTGTTGACGATCTTGATGGTCTGGCCCGTCATTACGCCGAGCACGTGGGGATGATACTTGCAGCCGCTCTGATCGAGGGTGATGACGGCAGTGGGAGTATCGAAGGTGCGAGTGCCCAGCCCATCTTTTACGTAAACGAAGACGTTGGAGAGATGGCCGCCGCTGGCCATCACATTTTCGGCCATGTTCATGCCTTTGCAGGCAGGATCCTGGCTCATGTCAATCATGGCGGCCTTGGGAGCGGCGCCATCGAGCTTTACAACGCCGACGATTGTTGCGACGGTGGCGGGATCAATCGGCGTGGTCGGTGCCGCGGCCGGTGCCGAAGCGGGTGCCGCGGGTTGCTCTGCGGCGGGTTCCTTATTGCCACAGCCCGCGATGACGAGTCCGAGCAGTGCAGGCATACAACAAAGTTTCATCCACGTTTTCGTATTCATTTTTTTGTGCTACCTCTCCTGAGTTTTGAAAACTCACAAAAATTTATTTTGAACTACCTGCGCCGCCGGCTGTCTTGCCGCTAGATGACGCGCCCGAATTTGACGCGCGCGCGTGGCTCATCGCAGCGCCTACTCTTCGCTGTTCCTCGGGGGTGAGCTGGAGAATGTAATCCACGAGGAGTTTGGTTTGATCCTTATCATAGCCCTGAAAGGAAGCGGGCGTGGGGCCGGAGAAGACCCAGTGGCCGTTATCGCGCTTGAAGAGGCCGGAGGGCATGGAGGTGCCTGGACTGATGGCTTGCGGGTCGATGATCCAGCGCTCCATCCAATCGGGTTTCAGGCGGCCGCGAGCTTGCAAGAAGTTTGGCGCGGTGGCGAATTTATCGTGGGCCGGATCGCCGGTGGCGTGACATTTCAAGCAGGGCGCGGCGGTGCTGCTGAAGAGGCTGCGGGCCATGTCGGTTTCTTTTGCCGTCAGCAGCGGAACGTCTTGCGGAATGTACGGGAACGGCTGGCGGGAAAGCGCCTGGAAGAAACGCACGAGCTTGCCGAGCTCGTTTTCGGAGAAAGAGAAGGTTGGCATGCGAACTTGCAGATAGGAACGGATGCCGTTGCGGTTGGTGTCGGTGGTGCTCAGCGACGGGTTTTTCAGGAAGCGCAACAGCCATTCCGGATCAACGCGCGCGCCCTCGGTGAGCAGCTTCGGAGGTAATTGTTCCTGGACGTCTTTGTAACGCGCCATGGCCATTAGGGAAGTACGCTGGCCGGGAATGAGCTGGTGGCAGCCCATGCAGTTATATTTTTTGACCACCCACCAGCCCTCTTGAATATCGCGGCGGTAGTCTTCGGGGCGATACAAATAATTTGGGGGAAGAGGGTTTTCCTGGCTGCCGAGGAGGAATGTTGTGAGCGCGCGAACCTGCTCCTTGGTGAGGTGCAGGTTGGGCATTCGCAACTTTTCGGTTTCCGGCTTGATCTTTCCTTTGTCCCAGATGTTGGGTTCGGCGAGCTTGTGCTCGAAGAATCCTTTTTGGTTGTACCAGGGGAGTTTGGCGGGGCCTTCGGGCAAGCGCGCCAAGTCGTCGGCGTCGGTGATTGGTTCGAAGTTGCCGCGCTGGGCGGTTTCTGTGAACAACGCGAAGTCCAGGCGCTCGATGGGTTTGCTGCCTTCGGTGGTGAGTTCGGTGCCGATGCGGCCTTCGTCTTCGAGGCCGGAGATTTCGTGGCAGCCGGCGCAGCCGAAATGGCGAATCCACTTTTTGCCTTCGTCCTTGAGCTTGGGATCGTTCATGAACGAGGCGTCGGGATAGGACGAGGCCTCTTGCTTCTTCAGCGTGATGAGGTAGCTGGCGACGTCCTCGGCATCCTCAGGAGCGAGGCGCAGGCTGGGCATCACGGTCATGTTCTGGACTTGGAGTTCGTGACCGTCGTTCGGGCACTTGCTGTGATCCAGATCGAAGACGAAGGGCAGACCCTTCTTTTTGTAATCGTCCGGGCCGATGTCCTTTTTCTCGTAGGGGCAGTAGGGGCGCGTGCGTTCGCGGGCGTTGTGGACCCAGCGGACGAGGTAGTCGTAATTATCTTTTTCACCGACGCGGGTGAGATTGGCGGCGAACGTACCGCCTTCGATTTCGTCGCCTTCCTTGATGGAGTGGCAGGCGAGGCAGCCGCGCGATTCGAACAGTTCCTTGCCATGAGCGGGGTTGCCCATTTTGTGCTTGGGCAAAGGATCGGTCAGCGCCGACTGCCAGATGTAGGCGGAGATGGCCTTGATCTGGTCGTCGTTGAGGCGGAAATTCGGCATTTTGGTGGTGGCGCGGAAGTCGGTGGGCTTCTTGAGCCAAACGGGAATCCAATTTTGGTTGAGCTTGAGGCGCACGTCCTTTAGATTCGGGCCGATCTTTTTTACGTCCTGAAGAAGGCTCTTGGTGGTGCGATCGAGCTGGACGATGCGCAGGTCGAGTTTGCTATTAGTGACGCGCAGAGCCACGGCGCGATCATTGAGGCGATTGGCCTCTTCGTTGGTGTCGGCCTTATCGGCTTGCTTCATGAGGTCGCCGGATTCTTTTAGGTTGTCCCTTTTTTCTTGTTCGATTTGTTTAATCTGCTGGCCGATGGAGAGCAAATCCTCGGGTTCCTTGTCATAGCCTTCGTAGCGGTGGCAGCCCATGCAACCGCGCTGGCGGAAGAGATCTTTGCCTTCGCTGAGCGTCCAGCCGATGTCGTTGCTGACCAGGAGCATGTCGGCGGAGTGGCAAATCTGGCAGCCGGATTCGTAATTCCCCTTGGAGAAAAGAGGCCAGAGCCAGTGCTCGTAGTTGCCGTGCGCTTTTTCAACGCTGGTGGTGGCGCGGCCGTTGCCCTGGTGGCAAGGCGTGCAGCCGAACTTGTCCGGATCGTGAATTTTTAGGAGGTCGGGTTCGGGATGGCTGGTGAAGGCGCGCGCGTATTCGTCGGGCCTCTTGCCCTTTGCGGCCATGGAGGCGGCGGTCAGCTTGACGGGCTCACGAATGCCCATGTGGCAGGACTCGCACCGATCAACGATATTGGAGCTGTCTTCGCGGACGAGGTCGGCGTTGTGCTCGTTGACATTAATCTGGCGGATTTTCGGTGTCCAGGCGTCCACGCCGTTGAGCAAGTTCGTGAGCTGAGACGGCGTCAGACTCACCATGTGATCGGTGAGGTAGGAATCCATCAACACCTTTTTTTCGTTGACCGGCTTGATGAGCTCTCCGAGTTCGGCGCTTAATTGGGTGCGCTCGTTTTTCAGATCGTTGTAGGTTTCTTCCAGGTGGTCAAAGTCAAAGTCCTGCTTCTTGCCGTCGGGCATTTCGACGGTGGTTTTTTTCTGCTTGTAGGCCGCGAGGTCTTCTTGCTTGCTTTTTTTTGAGGAAGGGCTTGTTTCGGTTTCGATGATGTAGGTCAAGGCGTTGACATACGCGCGACGGTCGGTGAAGACGTTCTGTACGGCCAAAATTTGGGCGCTCAGATCGCGGAGTCTCTCGTTGATTTCCTTGATGCGCGGAGTGGCGGCCTGGCTGGCGGCGTCATAATCCTGCTTGAGTTTCTGATAATCGGGGCTGGACTGCACTTGCTTCTGCGAATCGCCGGACTGAACCACGGCGCTCTTCAAGAATGCGGAATAGCGACTTACCCATTCGTGCTGGAAGGTTTTCCACGGCCGCTGGCCAAAATCTTCGTCCCACATGGCCCAAAAGAAAGTGGCCATGAGGATGACCATGCAAATCACATAGTGAGGGGCGAGCGATTTGCTGACTACCGGATCGTCTTCGGGGATGGGCTTCTCGGGCACCACTTCCTCCTAAACGTTAAACCAGGGCGTAATCCAGACGTACTTAATGTGAAAAAGCAGGCGCAAGAAAATTTTGATGGGCAAGCCGAGCATGGTCAGAAAAAAGGTCATCATGATGGAGTATTGCAGCAGGCTCATGCGCTTGTAATCCTTGGCGTTGTGCCGGCGGAAAAACGCGTGAACCAGCAGGCCGCCGACGGCGAAGAAGCCGCCAACGACTATTGCGCCGAAGATGCCTTTGCCCCAGTTCGAAGTGATGCCGAAAAGATCGGGCAAGTCGCGGTTGACTTCGTAGATGAGGCGGTTGTGGTCCCAGGTTTGGCCGGGCCAGAACCATTGCCATCCGGGACCGCGAATGAAGGTCCCGATGAAAATCATGGAGACCCAGAGGATGATGAAGCCGAAGAGAAAGGTGGAGATGGCGAATTTGCGCTGCTTCCAGGTGTAGTAGCCGGCGCCCAACGGGTTGGTATCTATATAAGGTATGACCATCAAGCCGATGATGATCAGCGTGGGCATGACCACGCCGGCGATCCAGGGATCGAAGTACACCAGCATTTCCTGCAAGCCGAGGAAATACCACGGAGCTTTTGCGGGGTTCATGGTCAAGTTGGGGTTGGCTGGTTCTTCGAGCGGGGCGTTTAAGGTGATGGACCAGATCATCAGAATGATGGTGACGATGATGGCGGCGAGAAATTCTACTCGCAGGAGGAATGGCCAGACGTGGACTTCTTTGGCCCAGCCGGGCTTGAAGGGCCAGGCTTTGCGATGATGCGTTTTGGCTAGCGGCGGATTGGTTTCCAATTCGGCGATCAGGGCGTCATTGGCACTGGCCTGCCGCCAGGCGAGATAGATATAGAACGCCAATAGCGGGATCATGGCAATAATCGGCACGTTGTCCGCGGCGGAGAGGATTTCCCACAGTTGCTTCCAATCCATGGCTACTTCTTCGCCTCCTTTACTTCGGAGTCGAGCACCACGGCCGCTGGGCCGGAGATGCCGCCGTCCTTACGAACGCGCCAGAAGTGCAGGATCATGAAGATGGAAGCGATGATGGGAATGCCGATGCAATGCCAGATGTAGGAACGGAGCAGGGCGTTGGCATCCACGATGGAGCCGCCGAGCAGGCCGAAGCGCACGTCATTGTAAGGCGTCATTCCTAATTGCGCGCCGAAGGGGCCTTCGTGGCCGAGGAGCGGAGTGGCGCGCGCCATGTTGGTGCCGACGGTCACGGCCCAGAAGCCAAGTTGATCGTCAGGAAGCAAGTAGCCCGTGAAAGAGAGCAGCAGGGTCAGCACGAGGAGGATGACGCCGACGTTCCAGTTGAATTCGCGGGGCTTTTTGTAGGAGCCGGTGAGAAAGACGCGGAACATGTGCAGCTCAACGGCGATGACCATCAAGTGCGCGGCCCAGCGGTGCATGTTGCGCAGGAGTTTGCCGTAGGGCACGTCGTGCTCGAGGTAGAGGACGTCGCGGAAGGCCTGCACTTTGCTGGGGTGGTAGTAGAACATGAGCATGACGCCGGTGAGCGTCAGCACGATGAACAAGTAGAAAGTGATTCCGCCCATGCCCCAGGTGTAGCTGTAGCGCACGGCATCACGATTGATTTTGGCGGGATGCAAATGCAGGAAGACGTTGGAAAGAACTCCGAGGGCGCGGTTGCGCGGGGTGTCGTCGTGCTTGTGGCGGAAAATGGATGTGAAGACTTGCGTTTTGGTGGGCTTACTCAGAATTTCCATCTGCTCTTTGGCTTTGGCAGGCAGGTCGGTCTTGAGGGACTCGAGGTCCTCTTTCACGCCGGTGGTGACGCGTTCGACCAGGCCAACGGACTTGCCATTCTTACCGTTCGGGCTTTTCTCGTCGGGCATCGTTTGCTCCCCCCACTGGACCGGTTCGAAATCTCTGCTGGCTAGCCGTTCACTCCCGCTCTCAGGTCCATTACGTGCTCTGCTACACCGAGAGAAATGAACCCGGATCGTTGAAATGGCTCGGTTGCCCTTTGGGCCACTGGTAGAGCCGGGACGTGTCCACGATAATCTGGCCGTCGGGAGCGGGCTCGAGGTGCGCGCGATCCATCGGGCGGGGCGCGGGTCCTTCGAAATTGACGCCTTCGCTGTCGTATCCGCTGCCGTGACAGGGGCACTTGAACTTGTTTTCGCCGGCTTTCCAGTCGGGAGTGCATCCTAGATGCGTGCAGCGCGCATAGATGACGAAAATGCGATCCGGTGTGCGATCCACCCAGATGCGATACTTTTGCTGCCATTTGGTATCCACGCCCAAGGCATAGTCCGAGGGATAACCAATTTTGAAAATAGTGGGAGGTTCAAAAAGAGTGCGGGGAAGAAAAAAACGAAGGAAAGCAATAAACCACGCGCCGAGAAACCCGGTGACCGCGCACCATACGAGGCGGCGGCGATGTTCGTTCACCTGGCTGGGAGGTGGGCCAACGGTGGCAAGACCACCCGCGGCCGCGGCTTTCGACGTACCGACCGCAGGCGTACCAACATACTTCGTCGCGTCTCCGCCACCGGTAGCGGATGTCTTCGCTGCTTCCGGCTTCGGTTTTGCCGAATCGCTCTCCGAGCCCGCCATGCGATGCCTCCTGATCAACTGGTCGTCGAAAAAAATTGGCGGCCAACGAATGCGCCGCCCGATCCCCCTTAGCTTTTGGCCCCCTCGACCCCGACAAAGCCGGGGTCGAAAATGACTTGGTCCGGATTTGCACTTCGCATGAAGAATGATTTTCGTCTGGTGCGCACAATACAGCGGAAATGTCCCCGTGTCGCGGATATTTTTTCGTAGGAGCTGGACAAATTATAGGGAAGGGGCGCCACCGCAGCAGGCGTCCGGGGCCCGACGGATTGGAGTAGTGCTTCTCGAAAACATCGCGAGGTCCTCAACATTTCGGCTGGACCCCCCTGAGACGAAACGGATATTACTCAAATCAAAAAAATTCGTCAATGCGTGTTTGCAGCTTTCTCGACGATTTCACGTCTCGCATCCGGCGCGCACGTAGTCCCTCCAGAGGCTGAGATGCGCGCGGAAAGGTGAGAGATGCGCAAGAAGTCGCTTGCGCTCGGAAAAACCTGTGATATATTCGCCGCGGTTTGCGTCCCCCACTTCTCTGATCGCGGAGAATTCGAGCAGGGCCTCAGTGGGGAAGGCCGAGAATCCAACTCGGGGGGTCTCGCGCAATGGGCCTCGTTCTTCTGGCAGTCATCTGGCTGATCACCTTTATCAGCACTTATTTTTTCATCGCGAAGACGTGGTGGCTGCCAGTGGGAGCGTCGGCGGCAGCCGCGGGCATTGACCAGCACTTTACCACCACGTTTATCCTCATGGGAATTGTGTTCGTGGCGGCGCAGGTGGCGCTGGGGTACCTGGTGTGGAGCTTCCGCGATCGCGGGACGGCAGCGAAAGTTTCGTATTCACACGGGAACACCACCCTGGAAATTGTGTGGACGGTGCTGACGACGATTCTGTTTGTGGGTTTGAACCTGACGAGCAGCTCGATCTGGGCGTCGGAGCGATTCCGGCCCGCGGCGGCGGATTCGGTGCGGGTGGAAGTGACGGGGATGCAGTTCGCGTGGTATTTCCGGTATCCCGGGCCTGACGGAAAATTTGGCGCGACGAATCCTGAGCTGGAGGATGCTTCGGCGGGCGGTGAGGCGGCTCTCGGCTTGGATACGAAGGATCCGGCTTCCAAAGATGATGTGGTGAGCGGGATCATGGTGGTGCCGGTGAACCGCGAGATCGAAGTGATCTTGCGCGCGCACGACGTGATTCACAGTTTTTTCGTTCCGCAGTTGCGCTTCAAGCAGGACGCGGTGCCTGGCCTGGCGATTCATATGCATTTCACACCCATTCAAACGGGAGATTATGAAATTCTGTGCGCGGAACTGTGCGGGCTAGGGCACTACAAAATGCACGGCATCGTGAAAGTGGTCACGCCGGAAGAGTTTGACAAATGGCTGGCGGCACGGGAGGCGGAGAAACAATAACCATGTCTACTCACGAATCGGCTGTGCAGGCAGCTCACGCGCATGCGGGTCCGCAGGGGTTCATTCGAAAGTGGGTCTTCAGTCTCGATCACAAAGTGATCGGGCTGCAATATTATTTCCTCGCGCTGGTGGCCGTGTTTGTTGGGATGTTCCTCTCGCTGCTGATGCGCATTCACTTGATCTGGCCTACGGCGGCGCTGCCGCTGCTGGGCGACATCAAGCCGGAGACGTACCTGACGCTGGTGACGATGCACGGCACCATCATGGTGTTTTTCGTGCTGACCACCGCGCCGCAGGGCGGCTTCGGGAATTATTTTTTGCCGATTCAGATTGGGGCGCCGGACATGGCGTTTCCGGTGCTGAACATGCTTTCTTTCTGGACGACCTTCCTGGGATTCATTGTGATGATCGCGGCGTTTTTCGTGGCGGGTGGAGCGCCGCTTCATGGATGGACCGGTTACGCGCCGTTGAGCGCGGTGCAATCCACGGGGCCGGGCGAAGGGCTTGGCGCGGACTTGTGGATTATCAGCATTGCGATTTTCTGCATCGGGGCGCTGATGGGCGCGCTGAACTTCATCACGACGACGCTGGATATGCGCGCGAAGGGCATGACCATGATGCGCATGCCGCTGACGGTGTGGGCGTGGTTCGTCACGGCGATTCTTGGGTTGCTGGCGTTCGGAGTTCTTCTGTCCGCTGGCATTCTGCTGCTGATGGACCGCAATCTGGGCACCAGCTTCTACGTGCCGCTGATTACGGTGAACGGACAACTCACGGGTCACAAAGGCGGCTCACCGCTTTTATGGCAGCACCTGTTCTGGTTTTTTGGGCATCCGGAGGTTTACATCGCGATTTTGCCGGCGATGGGACTGGCTTCGCAGCTGCTCTCCGTTTTTTCGCGCAAACCGATTTTCGGTTACAAGGCGATGGTGTACGCCATTCTGGCGATCGGGTTCCTCGGATTTATGGTCTGGGGACATCACATGTTCATGAGCGGGATGAGCCCGTATACGGCTTTTGCGTTTTCGATCATGACCATGGGCATTGGAGTGCCTTCGGCGATTAAGACATTCAACTGGTTAGGCACGATCTGGGGCGGGAGGATACGTTTTGATTCGCCGATGCTTTTTGCCATCGGATTCGTTTCGTTGTTCGTTTCCGGCGGGATCAGCGGGCCCTTCCTGGCACAGCCGGTGCTCGACATTCAATTGCACGATACGTATTTCGTGCCGGGGCACTTCCACTTGATCATGGGTGTGGCGTCCATCTTCGGTATTTTTGCGGCGACGTATTATTGGTTCCCGAAAATGTTTGGGCGAATGATGAACGAATCGCTGGCGCGGTGGCATTTCTGGTTTAGTTTTATCGGCACGTACGCGATCTTCATGCCCATGCATTATTTGGGAATGGCGGGGATGCCGCGGCGGTACTCGCAGATGACCGAAGTCGCGTATCTCCACGACTTGATTCCTCTGCAGAAATTCATTACTTACGCGGCGTTTGTCACCATCGCCGGACAACTGATTTTCCTGGTCAATCTTTTCTGGAGCATGTTCAAGGGGAAGAAGGCTATGGACAATCCGTGGGAAGCGACGACGCTCGAGTGGACAACCGCGACGCCGCCACCGCACGACAATTTTGGCGGGCACACGCCGGTGGTGCACAACGGTCCCTATGAGTACGGCGTGCCGGGAGCGCCGCGCGATTACGTGATGCAGAGCGATCCGGAAATCGAGCCGGCGCACTAACGGAAGTTATGGCCACTTTCTCGCCAACCGCGACGGTCGACGATCCCAGGATTTCGCTGGGAGATATTGGCAGTTTGCCGCCAGCACGCACCGGTGGCGGAGACGACAGTTCCGGGCAGCCGGATTACGCTACGCGCTTGCGGCGCGCCCGACTTGGATTGCTGGTGGCGTTGACGCCCGTGCTGATGCTCTTCGTTTCGTTTACGAGTGCCTACGTGGTGCGGCAGGGCTTGCCAACGCTGGACCCGCGCACGGCGACGCTGGTGCGCGATTGGATTCCGGTGACGCTGCCCAAGCTACTGTTGATTAACACCGGTGTGCTGGTGCTGAGCAGCGTGTTCATGGAGTTTGCGCGGCGTCAGATTCGAAGCGAGGCTGCGCTGGCGTCCGCTGATGCCATTCCGGGCGTATCGCTAGGCGGTGAGAGCAGGATTCCGTGGCTGGCGATGACGCTTGCACTTGGAATTATTTTTCTGTTTGGGCAGTGGATGGCGTGGCGGCAGTTGGCGGCCAGCGGGTTCTATGTAGCGACGACGCCGAGCAGCTCTTTTGTTTATTTGCTGACGGGCACGCACGCGGTTCATCTACTTGGCGGCGTCCTTGCGTTGCTCGGGGCGGGCGTTGCGTCGCTTATGGGACTCTCGTTGACGAGGCGCAGCATCGTGGTGGATGTCACGGCGTGGTACTGGCATTTCATGGCCGGGCTGTGGGTTTATATTTTGTGTTTGCTGGAGTTTGCGAGCTGAGAGCAGGTATTTGACCAGGAGGCCGGACGCATGGCTGAATCCGCGCTACACGACATCCCGTCGATCTACGAACCGTCACTGTTCGGGACGTACTCGAAGAAAATCGGGATGTGGCTGTTCCTGCTATCCGATTCGCTGACGTTCGGCGCGCTGCTCTACGCGTACAGCTACGGGCGGATTTCCACCACGAATTGGCCGACGCCATTTCATTCGGCGAGCATCGTCAACGCCACGATCATGACGGCGTTCTTGCTCACCAGTTCGTTGACGATGGTGCTGGCGGTGCGAGCGTCGGTGGACCGCAACGCCAAGGCTCAGACGCTGTGGCTGCTCGCGACCATGGTTTGCGGCGCAGGATTTATCATTCTTCACGGACGAGAGTGGAGCAACTTGATCGCAGAGGGGTTGACACTGCCGATGTTTCCCGCGGTCCCGGGCCATGAAGCGGCTGCGGAGTTTGCCAACGTCTCCAAAACAGTGCCGCAGTTTGCTTCCACGTTCTTCACACTGACCGGAATGCACATGCTGCACGTCACGCTGGGCGTGATTTATCTTGGAGTCGTCGCGCTGCGGCGGAAATTCATCCCGATTCTGCTGGTACTTTGGCTAGTGGCCTGGCTGGGAACACCGGTGTACAGCCCGTTCCACTATGGCGCGCACGTGCTTTTGGTGGCGGCCATCGTGATCTCGATTATTTTGTGGTTGAAGCCCAAGGTGTACGATTCGTCCGACGTGGAAGTGGCCGGCTTGTACTGGCACTTCGTGGATCTCGTCTGGATGTTTATTTTCCCACTGGTTTATCTGATGTCGGCAAAGATTCTCTAGGAGCCTGAGGGATATGGATAGCACTCAACTAGCGATCGAGGAACGGGTTGCGGAGCAGCACCGGCATCACCACAAGACGATGTTTTTGTATGTTTGGATCGCGCTGCTGGTGATGACGGCGATCGAGGTCTACCTGACCTATCAGAATTTGCCGCCCGTGAAGATGCTAACCATCCTGCTGGGCTTGTCGTTTATCAAGGCCGCCTTGATCATCGGCTACTTCATGCACCTCAAGTACGAGGTAAATATCATGAAGTGGGCAACGATATGCTCTGTGGTCGGTTGTCTGATCATAATGACGATTTTTTTCTTCCCAGACGCGTTTCGCATTCTGCACATAGGAGTGAAATGAAGGTACGCGCCGCACTGTTGCTTCTGGGAATCTTCCTATGTGCCACGCCTGCGTTCAGCCAGGGGTGCGCGATGTGCCGCAGCTCGGCTGCGGCGACGTCCAAGGAAGGGCAGAGAGCCATCGGAAAAGGCGTCATCGTGCTTGTCGCTCCTCCGATTGGATTTATGACTCTCGGGGTCGCGCTGGCGTTCCGCTACGGAAAGAAGCGGGATTTAGAGAACTGCTGAGCCAGCTATATTCTGTGGGAGCCGCGAGCGTCCTGTTCGGCGGAAAAACAAGCGGAGTAAACTTCAACGAGCGCGGCGCAGGCCTGATTGCTGCGGCAGGTTACTTAGTTGAGCCAGCCTCTAGATGGTCTGGAGAGAAGGCCTCCGCAATCTGCGGAGGGAGGCCTCTATCCGGGCCAGGTAGTCTTACTTAACGCGCGAGCAGGGGAAGCGCTCGCCGATTTTCGAATGATAGTATTTCTCAACGGAAGCAGCGTGAATCAGTTCGTCGTACACTTTCGAAGGCACGTTGAAAAACTGATAGACCCCACCTTGCACAAACTTGATTTCCAACGTCTCCGAGTCTTCGTGATAGCCCACCTGGGTTATTTCCGTTGAGGGAACGGGGATCCGATTCATTTTTGAGAGCCCCCTTTCTGGTGAGAGACGCTTCCATTGGATGGCGTTGGGACTTGCCATCGTGTCATGGCCTAGGCGGTATCGGGTCTATGGTCGAGATCCTTTTCCCCCTGGCCGTGGCCCCTGGAACGTCGCTCGTTGGTAGTGGCTCAACGGCGGGGATTCTAGCATAAATAAAACTGATGCGATGCAGCTTTTCCTCGAATCCATGCACGATATGTTGTTTGGGAGGAAAGGGAAGTGATCGATCGGGTGAGCGGCTAGGACCATTGGAACTAAGCGGGTCTCGGGCCGTGACCTCATTTAAGGTGAGAGAGTGAGCTTCCGTGCCAAACCTTGGGAAGGCCCTGCGTATGAGCAGCGGAGGGATGGTTCCGGGACGTGGACTCGAACCACGATACTCAGCTCCAAAGGCTGATGTCCTACCGATTAGACGATCCCGGAATTGATTTCAGAATTGTAGCAGAGGCGCGCAAATGTGGACAGGTGCGGGCAGGTAGCCAATTCGTGAACATGGTTTGCGCGGGTTTCGCGTAGAATGCAAGCGGGAGAGCCCTCAGCCATGAAAGGCCGTGTGCCATTGCGAGAGCCGATTGGCGTGGCGCTGGAAACACTGCGCACGCACAAAATGCGGTCGTTTCTCATGCTGCTGGGGATCATCCTGTCGGTTTCCACGCTTATCATTGTCATTGCTTTGATTTCCGGGGTGAATCGCTATATTGCCGAACGCGTTGCCAATCTGGGTTCGAATGTGTTTCTGCTCACACGATTTCCGCTGATCACGGACGTGGAAGAGTTCGTGAAGGCCAACCGGCGCAATAAAAAGGTTACCTGGGACGACTATGAATCGCTTCGAGCGAACATGAAGCTGCCCCTGCGCGTAGGCGTTGAGCTGCGCACCGGCGGAAAAGTGCGCGTAGGCTCGCAGAGTATTGACGACACCAACATCCGCGGCGTGACGGCCAACATGGTAGATATTGACATCGTGACACCTGCGGACGGCCGCTATATTTCGGATGGTGACGATCAGAGCCGTGCGCAGGTGACGATGATCGGAAACGACCTTGCCAAAAAGCTCTTTCCCAGTGTGGACCCTATCGGACACGAAATCTTGATCGAGGGGCGGCCGTTCCAGGTGGTTGGCATCGCGAGAACCATCGGAACGGCGTTCGGCCAGTCGCAAGACAACTTCGCGTACATTCCGATTCAGACGTATTTCAAAATGTATGGGACCAACGATACGATTTGGCTGAATATTCAGGCGCGCGGGGCGGAGTGGATGGAGCGGACGCAGGATGAAGCACGCGCGCTGATGCGCGCGCGGCGCCATTTATCTCCAAATGAAAAAGACAACTTTGGCATTTTCGATTCCGCGACATTGATGGACCTCTGGAAAAACCTTACGGGAGTAATTGCCACCGCGATGGTCGGTGTCGTTTCCGTGTTCCTGGTGATCGGCGGCGTGGTCATTATGAATGTGATGCTCGCCACAGTGACCGAACGCACGCGCGAAATTGGCATTCGCAAGGCGCTCGGGGCGAGGCGGCGGGACATTATGTTGCAATTCCTGGTCGAAGCGACGGTGATGGCGGCCATCGGCGGAGCCATGGGCGTGACTTTTGCTTATGCGATTGCCGGCCTGACGACCGCGACCACCTCTGTGCCCATGTCCGTTCCATTTTCCGCGGTAGTCATCGCGGAGCTAATCTCCGCTGCAGTAGGGGTGTTCTTTGGCGTGTATCCCGCGAGGAAGGCCGCTTCTTTACAGCCGATCGAAGCGCTACGGCAGGAGGCCTAGTCCAAGGTGAGATTCGAATGAGTATGCACATCCGCGAAAACGCGATCATGGCGCTCACCACGCTGCATGAGAACAAGATGCGCTCGTTTCTCACTGTGTTGGGCGTGGTGATTGGCATTACCGCGTTGCTCTCTGTCGTTTCCATTCTTGTGGGCGTCTACGGCAACGTGAATGCGTACCTCTCCGACTACGGCCCGGAGACGCTGTTCATTTTTCGTTTCGATCCGGGCATCCATTCGGGACGGCTCTCTGCCGACGAACGTGCACGCAAACCGCTTACCCTGGAGGACGAGGAAGCCATCGGACAGATGTGTCCGGCGGTGAAGTCCGTCACTGCCACCGTTTTTCCGAGAATTGTGGAAACGGAGGGCCCTCCGCAGAGGATCGTGACGGCGCGCTATTTGAGCAAGGAAGTGGCCGGCGTGGATTACTACGGGACGCTGCCGTCCAATGAAGAAGTATTCAACGCCCATCCAGAGAAGGGACGCTTCTTCAGCGACGCGGAAAACCTGCACCGCGCAGACGTTGCTCTGATCGGCTCGGACATAGCCAAGACTTTGTATCCGGATATGGATCCGCTGGGAAAGCCCATCATGATCACGGGTGTGACCTACGAAGTGATTGGCGTCCTGGAGCCGCGCAAGGGTGGGTTCGTCAAAGATCAGTCCGCGGACAGAGCGGTGATGGTCCCGTACCGCAGCTATCGCAAGCACAACCCGGAAGACGACGAGCACTTCATCGGCGCGGTGGCGTATCCGGGGCGAATGTCGGAAGCGGAGGACCAAATCCGCGGCGTGCTGCGGCGGCGGAGGAACGTGCCCTACAGCAAGCCTGACAATTTCGGAATATCCAGCGCGCAACAAATCGCAGATCAGTTTCGACAGATTACGTCCTCGGTGGCGCTTTTGATTTCTGTGATCAGCTCGATCGGACTTCTCGTTGGCGGCGTGGGGGTGATGAATATCATGCTGATGTCCGTCACACAGCGTACCCGCGAGATCGGCGTGCGCAAAGCCATCGGCGCGCGCCGCCGGGACGTCATCTGGCAATTTCTGACGGAGGCCATCGTACTCACCGGCGCGGGAGGCGTTATCGGTGTTTTGCTTGGCGGCGCCATCAGCTTGCTTATCAATTTTGCTGTGCCGAGCCTGCCTTCCTCCATTCCTCTATGGTCCGTCATTCTTGCCGTGGCCGTCTCCATGAGCGTCGGGCTCTTCTTCGGAATGTATCCGGCCATCAAAGCCGCCCGCCTCGATCCCGTCGAGGCCCTGCGCTACGAATAACACTACGCCGCCCATGAATGGTGGCAACGGCTCTTTCAATAACCCTCCGAATGGATTCCCAGTAGCGCGGCGCCTCCTCCGGCCTGAAAAGCAGTCAACGCTTCGCGCTGCAGTTGGTGCGCTTTGTTCAAGAGCATCGTAAATTCATTCCGCCCTCGAAGGCTATCAAACCAGGGGTCGCGAACCATCGCCTCATGGCAGAAAAAGCCGTTGTCTATGGCACGGGACAACATTTCCATCGCTCGCGGTTGATCTCCCAAGTAACCCAGTTGCCGCGCCATATAGTACATCCCTTCCGGGTCTCGAAACGTCGCCTGCATCAACTCAACATTCACTGCAATGCTTTCCTCGCGCTTGCCCTCCAGTAGCGTGCGCAACGAAGTTAAGTACAATCTTCCAAGACGCCAGGGCTTCGCCAATTCTTGTTGCCGCAGCATCGCTATGGCCTCCTCAGCGCGACCGGTCATGCCCAGGACTACCGCCGTTCCATAACCGAAGTCGCCCCCGGAGTTTTCGAGCGCGCGCTGATAGTCTCCCAGCATGAAGTACGTGTGCATTATGCTCGTCGGAATCAACGGATCCAGTCGCCGCGCTTCCTGATGAGCCATCAAGGCAGGCCGCAGCAGTCCGCAATAGCGGCACACATGTCCCAGCCCGGCAAAGATCTCCGCGTCGCCTCTTCGGTTCTGAGCCCTGCTGAGGAGTCGCCTCATCGCATCCAGAGAGCGCCCCTGGTCCATCTGAACGTGCGTGTATAAATTGTGGGCGAGGGTTAGATTGGGATTTAACCGCAGCGCCTTTTGAAACGCTTCATCGGCCGCGCCTAATCCCTCTAGCGAGCCCGCACTGTACTTATCGCAGAGCCAGCGGGCGCGGCCAAGCCTGGCCCAGGCCGCGGCATACGACGGGTCCTCGCTGACGCAGCGCTCATACAACTCAATTGCCGCGGGAAGATTCTGCCATTGCCGGCTCAGTTCGTTGGCCTGCAAATAGAACTGATAAACAGTGGGGCTGGCCGGACGGTCTTGCTGCAGTGACTGATGCTCCTTTGCCGTCAGCGATGGGACGATGGATTCCACCACGCGGCTTACCAGGTCGTCATGCAGTTCGAGCAGTTCGCGATTGGTCGCCTGGGAAGAGTGCGACCAGAGCAGAGTGCCGCTCGGTACCTCGACGAGCTGCGTTGTGATCCGCAGACGGTCGCCTACGCTCAGTAGTGCTCCCGTCAGTACAACGTCGACTTCCGCTTCCTTGGCGATTTGCGAGAGGTCCGGCGCCTCCGTCGAATAGCGCGAGGCCGCCACCGAGGAGCGCACCACCAGGTTGTTTAGGCCTGCCAGCGAAACGGTTATCGCTTCCGGCAGGCTGTATGCCAAAAACTGAATGTCCTCGTTTGGTCGCAACATGCGAAACGGAAGAACGATAATTCGTCGCAGGAATTGCGCATGCGCTTTAGTCTCGATTCCTTCCATCTGCAGCGTTGCACGCAGCTCGCCGGCTATGGCTTCGGCGCTCGCCTGACGATCCTGGGGATCGCGGGACAACGCCCGTTGCACGATCCGGCCCATCGCCGCAATCGCCGGCGACCCGCTCAGCACCGGCGAAGACCCGTGCAGGACTGCATGCGCGATTTCGCCAAAGGTATTGCCTGCAAATGGCGGTTGACCGGTTAACATTTCGAACAGAATCACACCCATCGAGAAGAGATCCGACCGCGCATCTACAGGCCGGCCGCAGAATTGTTCGGGCGAAGCATACCGCGGCGTGCCCAGAAACATTCCTGGAGACGTAGCGTCGGCAAGCGTCGCGGCGGTTTCCGCTGAAGGGTTCAACGCGACCTGCTTCGCGATCCCGAAGTCCAGCAGTTTTGTTCCGCCGCTCGAAAGCACGATGTTGGCGGGCTTCAGGTCGCGATGGACGATTCCGAGTTTATGAAAGGCTTCCAGCGCGGAGAGCACAGATAACGCGATCTGGCCAGCCTCTTGAGCGGTCAGCGAGCCGCGCTCCAGCCGCCGCGCCAGCGATTCCCCTTCGATGAACTCCATCACGAGGATGAGGCGATCCTGCTCCTCGGTAATGTCGTAGATCTGGCAGGCGTTGGGATGAGATACCCGCGCTGCGGCGCGCGCTTCCTGCCAGAAGCGGTTTCGGCGGGAGGGGTCTCCGTCGAATTCGCGAATTACTTTTAGCGCCACGATGCGCTCCAGCCGCTGGTCCTCCGCCTTGTACACCACTCCCATGCCGCCCTCGCCAACCACCGAAAGGACGCGATACGGACCGATGCGCTCCGGGATTTCAGGCATGGAATTCTTCAGCTCTTTGGAACTAGCATACGCAACTCATTCCCTCGACGCCACTTCAAGGGAAATTCAAGCTACAACTCAACAGGCCTTGTTCTGGCTTTCCCGTTCCACGTAATGTGCGCGAAGAGATGGTTTCTGCTAAATTGGTAAGGTTGCTTGCGTCGCGGGAGAGGTGGCCGAGCGGTTTAAGGCGCACGCTTGGAAAGCGTGTGTAGGTTAACCCCTACCGTGGGTTCGAATCCCACCCTCTCCGCCACTTCCTTTATTTGCGAGGCTCGTTTCTGCGAACAGTATTTCATCAAGAAATCCGCGGAATACGATACGATCCGTTGCCGAACGCTGAGCCGCCTAAGTGGTCAGCACAGCAACGCCGTCGTGTGAAACAATTTCGAGCGCCTCGCCCTGATTTGTGGTTTCGCGAAAGATACGGGGCCACACTTGGATGATGGAAAAAAGCCGTTTTAGGCTATCGCCAAAGCGTGGCTCGATTTCTCCACGTATTTTCACGAGTGACAACTCGTGTAAGTCCGTTATTCCGATGTGTTTTTTCGTCGCTAGGGAATGCTGTCTGGGCAGAGCGAGGATCAGGCGCTCTCGGTGTAAACCTTCAAAATTGACCCGTTTTTCCCGAGCCGGCAGAATTACGAGGCCCGCGTGCAGCTGCCCCCGCTGGAGAGCCTCTATGTGTTCGGCGGTGTGGCCGCTGACGAGCCGAACGTCTAGTGCAGCATGGGCGTCCGATAAGAACTGCCGGACTTTGGAAACAATACGAAGGTCCACGAGCGGAGAATAGCCTAGGTGCCAGATTCCGGCATGAAGTCCGTGGGCAGCACGCGCTTCCTGGACTGCGCGATCCGCGTGGACGAGTGCGAGCCTAGCCTCGGCTGCGAAGGGCTTGGCCCGAAGCTGTGAGTACGACTTGCTGCCCGCCCCTGGTCCTCTCAAAGAGCTTGACTTGAATCTCTCGCTCTAAATCGCGGATCTGCGTGCTGAGTGTGGGCTGCAATGCGGCTTGCGTAAAATTCAACTCCGCGGCAAGTACGGAGACATACCGGTACAGGCGAAGCTCGATCCCCGGGTACATAGAGCTTTTTCAAGAACGATCACAAATGGTTTTGAGACACCTTCTTGCGGGGATTCGAGAAGGTGGAAACTCAATTATTGTCTCAACATATCTGCCTGCGCACAAAGTTAATTTGCGGCACTTGAAAAACTCTTTCTTCGATTGTCGAGCAAGAATCAGAGCTCTCTAATTGTGCGAGGAACGAATTTGTCGCTGCAGAACTTCAAAGAAATCAAGAAACCTACTAGGTGAGTGAGAGGCTTGACAAGTAGGTGAAATCATTCGAACCTTCGACCTCCTGGTCCCGAACAAGATTGGGCCTGTATTCAATTGTGTTGAAAATTGGTGCTGGTAACTGATGGATGTTGAACCTGTTGCGGGATTCTCGTTGACCCCTAGTGGGAGATGTTGCGATTTAAGGCTCTCACTGGCACAAATTCATCTACACTCAGATCGCTTCCCAGGAGCCCATCTCTGCCGTGCAACTGGCACTTGTATGGTAATGCGACCTAACTGGAGTTACGTCTAGAGTTCGAGGGCATCGGAAGCGACGATGGGAAATGGCTTCAGTACGCTCTCGATCCCATTTGGTTGATTTTTGAAACGGTATTCACGTCTTTAGGGCCGACACGACACCAATTTCAACCGGGGTGTTCTGGGGTCTGGCTAACAGCGCCGCGACGAGTCCGCAGGCAGCGGCTAAGGATAACCACAATCCGGGAACGGCGCGATTTGCGGTTCGGTAAATCAAGTAGGTGCTGATCGCGGGCGTAAATCCCCCAAATATGGCGGTGGCCAGGCTGTAAGCGAGCGAAAAACCCGAGGTGCGCACGTCGATGGGCATGATCTCCGTCAAGAATACGACCATCGCACCGTTGTAGCTCCCGTAAAGGAAAGAGAACCAGAGTTCGACCGTCAGCAGGCGCGTAAACGATGGTGCGTGCACGAGCCACAGCATTGCCGGATACGCGGTAACCAGCATTAAGGCTGTGAAAACAAAAAGTAAGGGCCGCCGCCCGACTCGATCTGAGAGCGCGCCCATCACCGGGAGCCAGAATAGATTCGATGCTCCGACGCATAGCGTCACAATCAAACTGTCCATGTTGGCCAGATGCAGCACGGAATTGCCGAAGGTTGGCGTATAGGCCGTGATCATGTAAAACGAAACCGTCGTCATGGTCACCATCATGGTTCCGATCAGCACGATTCCCCGGTTGGCTGCGAGGGAGCGCAGTATTTCGGTAGTGCTTGGCCTGTGCTTCCGAGCTTTAAATTCATCCGTCTCCTGGAGGGAGCGGCGCAGCGTGAAGAGGAACGGGATAATCGCGCAACCGAGAAGCAGCGGAACGCGCCAGCCCCACTCCGTCATCTTTTCCGGAGGCAGTTTGCCGCTCAGCACGACTCCCACCAGTGCGGCGAACATGACGGCCACCTGCTGACTTCCGGATTGCCAACTGACATAAAACCCTTTGTGGCCGGGAGTGGCGATCTCGGACAGATAAACGGAGACGCCCCCAAGTTCCATTCCCGCGGAAAAGCCCTGAAGCAGGCGTCCCACCAGCACTAACAGCGGAGCTATGAGACCAATGGAGGCGTACCCGGGCATGCACGCGATGGAGAGGATGCCGACCGACATGAGTCCGAGTGTCAGCATTAGGCCCGCGCGGCGTCCGTGGTGATCCGCGTACGCGCCGAGGACGATGGCGCCAAGAGGCCGCATCAGGAACCCCGCCCCGAAGGTCATCAGCGACAACATCAAGGATACGAATGGATTGCCGCTCGGAAAAAAAGCTCTGCCGATGGCCGAGGCGTAGTAGCCGAAAACCATGAAGTCGTACATCTCCAGAAAATTACCGCTGGAGACGCGAACAACGGACCAAACTTTTGATTTTTGATCTGAAGGCGTGGTCATGGGGCCATATCATTCTCGAGTTCGCTGCGGCGAACTGTCACCAAACGAGATTTTTGCAATTTCTAGAATTCTCGGCGGCTTTGGAACAAAGCAAAATCGATGGTTCCGCCAGCCGAGTTGTCTTTTCGTCTTACTTGGCAGGGTCGAACAGCTTCGCGAGGGAGGGAATCTTTTGTTTCATCTCATCGCGAATCTGCTCTGCATTCTTCTGAAATTCCGTTTCCTTGCCCTTCTCGTAGTTGAATACGATGCCGACCGCGCCGATGATTTTTCCGGATTGGTCTTGCAGCACCAGCTCCACTTCGAAGTGGTCGCCCTTTTTGTTGACCTCGAGATTCGGTTTGCCGGTGTCGATCACGCGCATATCGTCTTCGTCGGCCTTTTTGCCGATGCGTCCGATGTTTGAAGCAATGATGATGTTCTCGGTTTTTCCCGGCGGGGTGACGTGCATGGCCATGATCACCACTTCTTTGTGCTTGGCAAGGGTTTCATCCAGAAGTTTCTGCGCATAAATCTTTTTCCCCTCCTGGGCCGAAGCGACGTGCGCGCTTCCAAAAACCAGCAGCATCAACGCCCAGTTCATTCTCTGCAAGCCTCTCATTTTTCTCTCCTTTACTTGAATGTACTTGACGCGGGAATTCCATTACTTCGCTTACCAAATAAACTTCAGGGCAAACTGCATCTGTCGTGAAGTCGTGATCGTAGGACTCGTCAGCAGTCCGGCGTTGTTCAAAGCTCCGGATGTCGCAAAGACCTGACGCGCCCCAGGGGCGGGAGGATTAAAGTTTGCGTGGTTGAAGATGTTAAAAATCTCCCAGCGGAACTGCACATTGAAGGTTTCGGAGATCCGAGGTACCGGATTGTTCTTGAAAAGAGAAAAATCAAAGTCCTGAAGGCCGGGACCAGTCACGGTGTTCCGGCCGGAGTCGCCCAAGAGAGTGGAGCAGAAGCTATTGCCAGTGGGCAGAAACAGAGTGGGGGAAGCAGCATAGAATCCCGTTTTCGCGGCAGGATTATTTGCGAAACAGTTCGCCGCCGCAAAAGAGGCAGGGGCGTTGGGCAAAGTGAAGCAACTGAGATTGAGATAGTGCAGCCCGTTACTCTTGAAATTGGAGTTGACGGGATTGCATCCAGCGATCCGGTCTGGGAAGGCATAGAGGTCCGCGCCCTTCAGGCCCAGCGGATCACCGCCAATCGTCGGAGTGAACGGCAGTCCCGTGGTGATGGTATAAATGCCGCCGACCTGCCACCCCGAAGCGAACCACTCCGGGACCTTGCTCCAGTCCGCGGGATTCGGAACCAGCCAGATGGCATTGATAGCGGCTACGTGGCGCACATCGAAGTCCGAAAGACCTCTGCGTAGTTGGGGGCTGAACAGCGGAAGGCTGGAGACGGAATTCCCGAATGTGTCGCCGGCAATTCCTGACGATCCGGTATCAATGCTCTTCGAGAAGGTGTAGGAGCCCTGAAATTGAACGCCATGGCTGAGACGCTTGATTGCCGAAAGATTCAGGCCGTGATACGTGGAAGAAGTGGACCATTGCACGGTGCTGACTTGGCCGCCGAGGTTGGGGAAAAGGCGTGTTCCGGTTACTCCTGGACCCGGCCAGAGGTACCCTGCGGAGGTAAGTGTTGGCTGGATGTCGTTGATTTCGTCTGCATGGAAGGGCAGGTGAACGCCGTGCGAACCCACGTAGCCCGCTGTAATCGTGAGATTGCGCATGATTTCGTGCTGAACGTTCAACGTCCACTGCTCGACATAACTGCGATGCGGGTTTTGTTCGACGTATGCATTCCGCAGATTTGTGGGGTTGCTTGCTTTTGCGAAGCCCCCGGAAGGAAAGTCGCCAGCAACGACCGGCGTGCTAGCGCCCTCCGTAAACGGGGCGGAAAGCAACGTCAAGAGCTGGAACTCGTAGGGCAACGGCAGCACATCGTACATGCCGAATGCGCCGCGAACAGAGGTTTTCCCGCCTCCGAACGGATCCCAAGCAAATCCGACTCGAGGCGCGAAGTTTCGCAATGTAGGATTCGAATAGTAGGGCGAGCCGAGATGCGGAGCCGTATCGGTAAAATGGACAAGCGTGGAGAGTTGATTGGCCGTTTCCGTCGGCACAGTGGCCATCTCGTAGCGAAGCCCAAGGTTCAAGGTCAAGCGAGGCTTGATCTTATAATCGTCCTGGATGTATCCGCCAAACACACTCTGTCGAAGGTCACGTGGTGTGCGGGATGTGCCGAGCAAGGTTTGAAACGTGGTCGGTATGTTCTGCAAGAAGCTCGATAGAGACCCAAATGTGTAGAAGCCGTTAGGACTCGCGCCCTGGGTGAATTGATTGGCTTGGATGCGCTCGGCGTAGAAACCTAGCTTTAAAGAGTGCTTATTCCGCGTCCAGAAAAGATCGTCGTAAAACTGAAATGAATTGAAGTGGAAGCGGTACGCCGAGATAGCTCCCAAGCCTCCGGAGAATTGCGTAATCCCTGAACCCACGGTGATGATTCCGACTGGCAGGCCCGGGTTGAATCCAAGAGTTGTGTCTGCGGCTGCAGGGTTGATTGCGGAAAGTGTAGTGAAGGCGATTACCACATCTCGATTGAACCCGAACCGCGCTGTATTCACCAATGTTGGAGCGAAAATGTGGGATTCCTCCAGCGCAAACGTCTGGCGTCTGGAATGGTTTCCAATCAACTTGAAATTGTAGGCGTCCGGATTCTGTTGCTGTCCCGTGTCAAACACGTAGGTTCCAAAGAGATTGTCTGATGCCGATATCTTGTGATCAACGCGGCCGGTGGCAAAATTTTCATTGGTGACCTGCTTCGCGACGAAGCCGAACGTGCCGGTATCTCCTGTTGTCGGGAAACTTGGGAACGGAAATAGCTTAAGGTATGGCACCACCTTCGGATCTACGGTGACGTTACCGCCCACGAGGATGCCGCTGTGGGCGTTCTGCGAAGGGACCGTGATGGTATTGGTCTGGCTGAGACTCTGACGCAAGCCTTCGTAGTCGGCGAAGAAGAACGTGCGGTCCTTGATGATCGGTCCACCGGCGGTTCCGCCAAACTGATTTCGTTTGAACGGCGGGACGATCAGGTTTCCGGAGGCGTCCCTTGCTGTGTCAAAGAAATTGCGCGTGTCCAGCTTGCTGTTCCGGATGAATTCGTATGCCGATCCGTGAAACGCATTCGTGCCGGAGCGAGACGCCGCGTTGATTACGCCTCCCGAAGTTTTTCCATAGTCGGCAGGCGCGTTGCTCGTTACGACCGAAAACTCTTGCACCGCGTCCACGCCAAGCACTCCGCCGGTGACACTGCCAGGCGCGCCGGAACTGTAGTCATTGATGCTGACTCCGTCGAGCTGATAGTTGTTTCCTTGGGGGCGGTTCCCGCCGATGGTCACGTCGGTGCCCAAGCCACGGTTTGGCCGGTCGTTACTCACACCTAGGGCCTTTTGCGTCCGCACCTGCGCCACGCCCGGCTCCAGCAGAGTCAACGAGGTCCAATCGCGTCCGTTGAGGGGCAATTCGTTGACGGTGTGAGAATCCACGACGCCACGCACTTCTGATGAAGCTAATTGCACATCGGAGATTTCCGAGCTGATCACGTTGACTTTATCAGAGACCTGCCCGAGCCTCATGACGACGTTAACTTCGCGCCTTTCTCCCGCCAGCAAGCCGACGCCTTGCACCGCTTCGGTCGCAAATCCCGTCGCAGTGATGGTGATTTCGTAGGTTCCAGGAATCAGGTTGGGCGCGGTGTACACGCCGTCGGCATTCGTTGTCGAATCGCGCTGGACACCCGTGGCGACATTCTTGATGGTCACGTTGGCGTTTGCAACCGCGGCACCACTCGGGTCGGTCACGGTTCCCACAATGGTTCCTCCGGCCTCCTGGGCGCGCGTGGAGGCGCATGAACCAATCATCAGAATTACTGCCAGGGCAAACGCTCGTAACCCTATCCCTCGGTTCTGCTGAGTCATCGAATTCATCATTTCAGCCTCCCGCGCAACTCAATTCACAGTGTGGTCTTTAGTCTTGGCCCCTTGGATCCCTGGAAATTAAACTCAGCCGCAATCGCCCGCGCCTCCGGCTCACGGTTCGACGCGGAAAGTCAGAAGTTTTGCCATCGCCTTTGTGTCCCCCGGAGAAACCGCCACGTAAAAGCGTGAGAGACTCGGGACCAGCAAACACGTTTTCGCACCTGGCTCCGACTTAACTGTTGCAAGCAACTCGTACTCATCCGCTGATTTCTGTTGGAATACGGAGATATAGCCCTCGCCGCCGGGCACGTAGATCCGGCCCCTTTCGGCGTCATAGGCGATGTCGTCAGAGCGCTCAGCCGCAGGAAGGCCCGCTATAATTTTTCCGGTATCCGAATCCATCACCAGGAGCGTGCCCGGTTTGCGGCAGACGATAAGCAGCCGGTGGTGTGGCTCGTCGTATGCCATCGGAGAGTTGTCAGCCTGCGAGCCGATCGGCCAGCGGGCAATTTCCTTCATGGATTTGCGATCAACGACGGCTACTGCGTGCTTGTCGGTAAGATTGATAAAGACGCGGGAGCTGGAACCCTCGAGTGCTAGTCCTTCAACGTGGTTGCTTTCAATGCGCAACTCCCCGACTTTCTCGTTCTTGTGGAGGTCGATAGCGACAATGAAGGAGTAGTCCAAAGGAACGTCTTTACCTCCAGTGATCACGTAAAGAATTTGTGTGGCCGCATCCAGACGCGCCGAGTCCGCACCTGCCAATCCTTCAACGTGAGCTTGTTCGGTGTAATCCTTGCCTCGGAGGATTCGAACGACGCCCTTTTCGCCATCGGTAACAAGGATGCGATCGGATTCGGGAAGGTAGAAGATGGCGTGTGGCGCGCCAAAGCCTCGTATACTCTTGATGTGTTTGCCTGTTTGAAGATCGAATACTTCGACGGTCTTGTGGTCTTCCCCGGCAAGGAACAACCGGCTGCCCTTCTCGTCCACGGCGAAGTGGTCAAAGTCACCGGTAAAACCGGGCAGCCATTCTGCGCGCAGAAGCTGCAGTGGGGCTACCTCGTTTGCAAGCACTCCGGATCCCAGTGTCATCACCAGGATGAGCAATAGGATTCCGAGGATGTGCCAGCGGGCGTCTCCGGTTGCAGTGGGCGCGATGTCGGACGGAGTCATTCTTCCCTTCCTGCCCATATTTACAAACATCGTGTTCCCCCTGCTCGCCGTTTTCTCTTGAGCGAAGCATTCACTTCGCAGCACCTAGTACATTTCAAGCCACTACACTTTTGTACCGACAGCGACGCCGGATCCGAACAGAATTGACCCGACTTAAGCGTCTAGGTGACCCCAGTGGCCATTTCCGCAGGCCTTCGAAAGAGCTACCCCAAAGTGGTGTGCACTCTGCATCAGACCGCTAAAGCATCGCAATGCTCTATCCGTCACATCGAAAACAATTGTGAGTAACACCGATAGCCATTCATGGGAAAGGAGTTAGACGGCGAGGTAACCCGTAGTCTGCTTTGACCCTGGCTTGACCGGGCGCTATACTCCACCAACTAGCGGCCTTGGGAAGCATGAAACAACCTGCGATCTCGTCAAAGTTCGTCCGGTTTGGCATTTACGAGGTGGATCTGCGTGCGAGTGAACTCCGGAAGCAAGGCCGGAAAATCAAGCTTCAGGAGCAGCCCTGTCGAATCCTGGGAATCTTGCTGGAACAACGCGGTGAAGTCGTCACGCGCGAGGATCTCCGGAAGCGCCTATGGTCCGACGATACTTTTGTCGATTTTGATCACAGCCTGAATACCGCGATTATGAGGCTCCGCGAAGCACTCAGCGATTCGTCGGACAATCCTGTTTTCATCGAAACCCTTCCCCGTCACGGATACCGATTCATCGCCCCGGTCGAGGAAATAAGTGTTTCCGAGAACGAAGAACATGCAGACGACGCGCCCGAGGCCCGACTGGAATCGCCACCTTCGGTCATAGAGATTCCGGGGGAATTGCCTTCGATCACGGGGCAAAGCACACTCCAGCCAAAGAAACTACAGGTTGGGTTGCCTCGCGCGCTTTTTCTTGGCGGCCTTGCAGGACTGACTGTCATAGTTGTCTTTGCGCTAGTTCAACGCTATTTGCAATATCGCGTAGGCGCCAGTTTCCGGCCAAATCAAATCAAATCTGTGGTCGTGCTTCCATTTGAAAACCTCTCAGGGGAGGAAGACCAGAAGTATTTCACGGACGGCATGACCGACGAATTGATCGCCAATCTCGCCAAGATCCGTTCGCTGCGAGTGATTTCGCGCACTTCCTCGATGGAATATAAGGGCACTCACAAGCCGCTCTCCCAGATCGCGCGGGATCTGAACGTTGATGCCGTCGTCGAAGGCACTGTTCTGCGTTCCGGAAACCGCGTGCGAATCACCGCAGAGTTAGTGCAGGTCGCCACGGACCGGCATCTCTGGGCGGAAACCTACGAAAGCCAGTTGGGAGACGTCCTGAGTTTGCAGAGTCAAGTTGCCAGCGCGATTGTCAACGAAATCAGGATTAATTTAACACCCGAAGAGCAGCAACGCTTGTCCAGTGCGCGCCCTGTCAGCGCCGAGAGCTACGAAGATTATCTGAAGGGCCACTTTTATTGGAACAAGCGATCAGAAGAGGGACTCAACAAAGCCATCGAATACTTTCAACGGGCAACGGAAAAGGACCCCCACTACGCACTCGCGTATGCTGGATTGGCCGATTGCTACAGCATCATCGGATCGGCAATCGTAGGAACAGTGCCTTCGTATGATGTCGCTCCCAAAGCCAAGGCGGCAGCGCTCAAGGCGCTTGAACTGGACGATGGCCTCGCCGAAGCACAGACGTCTCTGGCAACCGTGCAATTTAATTACGACTGGGATTGGGACGCCGCCGCGGCTGGATTCCGGCGCTCCATCGAACTCAATCCGAGCTACGCTACCGCTTACCAACGTTATTCTCTGTATCTAATGGCCATGGGTCGCACGCAGGAAAGCCTGGCGCAGATGAATCGCGCGCGCGACCTCGATCCTCTGTCGATCAGCATGAACTTTAGCCTGGGCTGGCGCCTCTATATGGCGCGCCGGTACGACCAAGCCATCGACCAACTTCGGAATACGCTGGACATGGACCCGAACTTCGCGCTGCCTCGCATGGTTCTCGGCCAGGCGTATGAACAAAAGGGCTACTATCCGCAAGCCATCGCGGAGCTCCAGAAAGCTGCCAGGATTTCAAATGATAGCCCGGTGATGCTCGGGGCTCTGGGGCATGCCTACGGCGTTTCGGGCAACCGCTCCGGTGCCCAGAAGGTTTTAGACCAACTGATGGAACAATCAAAGACGCAGTACGTTTCCCCGTTTTATGTGGCGATTGTCTACGCTGGCCTGGCTGAAAATGATAAAGCGGTTGATTGGCTTGAGAAAGCCTACAAGGATCGTTCCAATGCTATCGTCTTCTCCAAGGTCGATCCACAACTGGACGGTTTGCGTTCCAATCCTCGTTTCCAATCTTTGCTGCATCGGCTTCTGCCCTGAACGGGAGTTCTAACTCCTGAGAAACGCCTTTGCCAGACATGCGGATCCTGGCACGGATATGCCAAATCTTACCCGAAATTCGCGGATTTTCGGATGACCTTGGCTGTCAACTCCTTCCATGAGAAGGCCGGTATGAGTCAAGTGTGTTTTTCTATTTTTCCTCTTTTTCTTCTTATAAGGATGTTTTTGTTCTTCTCTCCTCCCTGTGAGTTCCTGCCCTTGAGCCAAGCCGCTCCTGTCGCCACCCTTCCATCCGCACTCTTGGTTGAGCGATGGTCGCTCGGTGCATGGTGGGTATACTCGATTCAGTAGGTGCTGCTACCTGATTATCGACCTCGGTTCCCCTCTTTTCGAAGGGAACTGGGCCAGGAGTTGGCCGCAGTCACCTGATCTCGGCGGTTGAGCTCGGCTGTTTGGATCTTTTTTCTTCTTGTATGCTCCTTTTTCTTTCTTCCTGTATTTCCCACTTTTCCGCAGAGAAATTTCGAGCCAGGATCGCCCAGCAACGACGATCGCCAACTCCGTCGACCCCTAGCATCCCCTGTTTTGTGGGTTCTTCACTTTAAGCCGCAGCGCGCATCGCTTTGTTGCTATTGCGCAGTGGTTCGTACACCTCTCCACTCACCCACAACCGATGCAGTAGTACCGCTAATTTTCTGGCCACCGCAACAACCGCTCGTTTCTTGGCGTTTTTCCCTCCGCGCTCGGCAAGTTTTAGCCCCCAACGTCGCAGATCACTGTCTTCTCCAAAGGGTCCCAGGATGTAGTGCGCCCCTTGCACCAGCATGGTCCTCAAGTAACGGTCTCCTTCTTTACTGATGTTCATTTGCGGCTGGCTCTCTCCGGAGTCCCTGCGCCCAGGTTTTAACCCGAGAAAACAGCCCACCTCGCGACTCTTTGCGAACCGATGTGGGTCGTCTAGAGTCAGGACATACGTCAGCGCGATCTGTGTTCCTACTCCCTTCACCTGTTTGAGCAGCACGACTTGCGGGTAGCTCTCCCGGGCGATTTTCTCCATCCGCGCGTCGTATTCCTTGACGCGCTCGGTCAACGATTCGATTTCTTTCAGCAACGGCTCCAGAACCTCACGCAACTCCGTGCTCAATTCCGTGGCCAGCTCCCGGCTCACTTGGTCCGTGCCACACTTGCGCAGCCGTTCACCATAAGACTTCGCCAATCCTCGCGCCGCATTCACCAGCGCGGTTCGTGCACTCACCAATTCCGCACGTGCCCGGATCACTGTCAGATGAATTTGTGCTTTCGCGCTGCGATGCCGTACCGGCCCCAACAGCTCGGGGTCGATTCGCGCCAGCCGTGCTAGTGTCCGCGCATCGTGTCGATCATCTTTTCGATTGCTCTTGGTGATCAATTCCACCTTTTGTGCGTGCGCCACGAGCACTTCGTATCCCAGCTCTGTTAACAGCCGGCTGACCCAAGGCGAATGTGTTCCGGTCTCCAGGGCGATGAGACTCCGCGGGATCCTCGCAAATGTCTGCTTCATCGCTTCCGGTGTCGTCGCTAGTTTCTGTTCCAGAAGGACTTCGCCCACTTCATCCAAAACGCAGTAGTTCGACCAGCGATCGCCGAGGTCCAGACCAATCGTGAGCTTGTATCCCTTGAAAATCATGTTTCCATTTACCCGAACAGTGCTACTCTTTTTCATGCCGGTCTCCTTTTTATTGTGCTTCGAGCACGTCGAACATTGGGAGCTTAATGCATCCCGCGGAGACCGGCCTTCTCATCCCATCTGATTTGTCGGGTGGTCTCAATGGGTCGACGCAACACTTTCTTGAAGTTTACTCGCAGGAGTCTGAAAACCTAAAGTTTGTCGTGGGCGTTGATTTAAGCGCAGCGCTACTTTGTTCAGATCCGACTGGGAATAGTCGGTTAGGTCTGTGTTCTTCGGGAAGTATTGTCGTAAGAGCCCGTTTGTGTTTTCGTTCGAGCCGCGTTGCCAGGGACTCTGCGGATCACAGAAGTAGACTTTCACATCCGTGGCCACCGTAAAGTCCTTGTGTTTCGCCATCTCCAGTCCCCGGTCCCACGTCAGCGAGCGTCGCAGGGTAGCGGGGAGTTTACGAACGTGTTTACTCAATGCCCCCACAACCTCCGCCGTATCTCTGCTGGGTACCTTGATCAGCATGACAAAGCGCGAATGGCGTTCCACCAAGGTCGCGATGTGACTGTTCCCTGAGCCGCGCAGGAGATCGCCCTCCCAGTGACCCGGAATGGCACGGTCCTCCACTTCAGCGGGCCTTTCGCGGATGGAGATGGCCTCAGGGATTTGACCCCGCCCGTCTTTAAAGATACGAGAGTGCTGCGACCGGCGTATGCGGCGCTTGGATCGCAAGTGGTCCAGCAGCTCCTTTTTCAGCGCTCCACGGGCTTGAATGAACAGGCTTCGGTAAATGGTTTCGTGGGACACACGCTTGCTCTCATCATCGGGATACTGGGTTTTCAGCCAGCCGGAAATCTGCTTCGGCGACCAGTCCAGAATCAGTTTACTCGCAACGATGTTCCGCAACTTCACGTGTATGGAAAGAAGGCAGCGCTTGGGCCGCAAGGCCGACTGCCAGGCTTCGCCGTCCGCTTGACTGGCTCGATACGCAGGACGGCCACCATGACGGGTGACCTCCCGGCTCACGGTCGATACCGCTCGCTCTAAACATTTGGCAATCTCACGGATCGACGAACCGGAAGCCAGCCCGCGAGAGATTTCCTCGCGCTCACGCAGCGTGAGCGCGAGGAGCGCACGCCGCCGGACGGCCGGAGCAATCCCACCGTGACGCGACACCAGACAACGAATGGAGGAATGTTCTTTGCCAAAAGCGCGCCCGATCTCATGCAGCGTCTGCCCCGCCTTCCAACGACGCCACACGTCGAGTTTCTGCTCCGCCGAAAACCCAAACCGTCTCCCTTGTTTCATAAACACCACCTTTGAAAACAGCTTTATACCAGATGGTGTTGCATCGACCGTTTGAACCGGCACGCCAAACCGGACAAGTCCCATCTGATTAACGCCGTCACCGTCCATGTGGAATCGGCCCAGATCCCATTGTCCGGTTACGCGACTCTCTAGAAGACAAACGCGTAACTCGTTTGTTTTCTGGTACCAGTGACGCGTCGAAGACGCAGTCGGACCTAATCGGGAGTTAGCCGCCGCTGCCAGGGGAGATTGCTGGTGATATGATGATTTCCTTCGAATTACCCGCCTGGACCGATTCGAAAGACTCGGGCAAAATTACGACCTGAGCGGTGTCTTATTTCTATGAGGGGTGGCTCGCCTAAACAGAGGCTCTGAGTGGTCTAATGTTTGCTGAGCCAGACGAGAGTCACGCCGATGCAAACGATAAGTACCCCCAGCAAGCGCTGCCTGCTGATCCGCTCGTGCAAGAACAACGTGGCGCCCAAGGGCCCGGCTGCGTAACTCAGAGCCGTCACCGGCACCACGAAAGTTACATTTTCAAAGGACAGCATGGCCAGCAGGGCGAAAAACGCCAGCGTCATCAACCCAATTCCAATCCACATCCAGCCCGCGCGAGTCGCCCGGAGGACGAATTGAAAAATCGCCGCCGGCCTGAAGTCGTGAACTTCTCCGACGGCTTTCATTGCTCGCGAGATACACAAATCACCCCCCGTCCCGGCAACAACGATGATGAACAGAAACAGATATTCGCGCACGGCTATCTCTGCTCCGTGGTCCGCGGCTGGGTATGGCCGACGACAAAAACGCCCGCGCAAATGATGATGATGCCGGTCCACCGCAATGGATTCACCGTCTCTCCCAAGATGAAATAACCAAGAGTGGCAACGACGGCGTAGGAGAAGGAGGACGCTGGCTGCACGTAGCTGTAATCCGCCCAAGTAAGAACCAGCATGTAAGCCATAAAAGAGGCGAGCAAACAGGTAATCCCCAGCCAGATATAGCTCGAAGTCATGATGCTGACGAAAACGTGAAAAATATCACTAGGTGCCCAGTCTTTCGCGGAACCTATGCCCTTCATTCCCTTGCCAAGCAGGACGTTGCCGAGGGGTGCAAATAAAACCATGAGCAGAATGAAAAAGTAAGTCTTAAACTGCGGGCCGGGAGAGTCTTTCATGCGATCTGTGGTTTGCGCCTTGTATTGGTTGCGTGACGTGGATGCTTGGCCTCGGAGCCCTTCAGCGCCACGCGTTCAAATCAAAATCCCGGCGCAATCCCCTGCGAAGTCGCGCAAAACAGGTCCAGCGCTTTAGGATGTGACGCAATTTTTATCTTACTCGATATGCCGCCAAGTCCCAAGCCCGACGCAATGGGGCGCGGGGCTTCCGAACAACAAGCGGTAGTCGATGCCCTCGGCAGCGGTGCATTTTCGGCGCTTCGCTGGACCCCGGTCCGGGCCGCAGTCAACGCTCAGGAGTAAGGACGAGCGCCCCGTGTCCTCGGCGGACT
The DNA here is from genome assembly GCA_963729455.1 of uncultured Acidobacteriota bacterium. Classification (GTDB taxonomy): domain Bacteria; phylum Acidobacteriota; class Terriglobia; order Acidiferrales; family UBA7541; genus Acidiferrum. The sequence continues at coordinate 151,439 of CAVSNX010000007.1, read as the reverse complement.
GGGACGGCGCTCTCAACTCCTGGTTTCCCGTCTCGTATGACTTTGTCGGTGCCGCACGCCTTGTGTCGCGGCGCCGTCGCTTGCGGGCACAATACGGTCGTTCGGCAGGATAGATCCTGGTAAACGCCGAAACCGGACAAGTGGAATTGGCCCCAATTCAGGCTGGGCAACGACCGGAAATGCCTGCGGCATCCATTATCTAGCTTGGCGTCTTTGGTGTCTGTTTAAGTCCGAAATTGGACCTAATGGCTGAAATTGCTGAAACCATTGAAATGGTAGAGATCAGGGAAATCGCCAATATTCATGCGGTCTTCATGCATGATGAAAACATGATGGGATAGCGAAAAGGCCAGGGTGAGTATCCCACCCTCTCCGCCAGTTTCATGTGGTCCCGGTTGTACCAGGATTTCGGCTGCGAATCTCACCTTCTCCGCCAGCTTCTCAGTCCTCACACCTATTTTGAGAAATGAAAAAGGCCGAGCATTGCTGCTCGGCCTTCGGCAATTGCCAATCAAAAAGTACGCTCTAGAAATGGCAGGACGCAGCACCGCGTTTTTGTAGGTATTTCTGGTGGTACTCTTCGGCGCGATAGAAAGTATCCGCTGGCGTGATTTCCGTGGCGATCGCGCGCTTGAACCTGCCGCTGGCTTCCAAGGCCGCGCGGGACTTCTTGGCGATGGCTTCCTGCTCCGGCGAATGAAAGAAAATCGCGGTACGGTACTGGCTGCCAAAGTCCGGCCCCTGGCGGTTCACCTGTGTAGGATCGTGCGCCTTCCAGAACACGTCTAGAAGCTTCTCGTAGCTTACTTTTGCTGGATCAAATGTCACTTGCACCACTTCCGCGTGTCCCGTTTCGTCGGTGCAGACATCTTTGTAAGTCGGGTTGGGGGTTTCTCCGCCGCTGTAGCCGACCGCCGTGTCAATCACTCCTGGGATGCCCTGAAACGCCGCTTCGACGCCCCAGAAGCAGCCGGCCCCAAATGTCGCAATCTCTGTCATGGATTCATCCCCTCAGGTAAGTCTTGCACTAAATTACTACCAATACATCCGTCGCACCGCCTTTAGATGCGCTAACGGGCGCATAAGTTTCGGGTTGCGATCTAGGACGCTTTCCGCTTTGCCGGCGCTGCCATGGCCTTTAACTTCTCTTGCGCCGGGCCTTTGTACGGGCTATTCACGGAGGCTGCCTGCGTAAAAGCTTCCTTGGCCTCGGCGTTCCTCTTCAGGTTCAGCAGAGCAAATCCCAGGCGATATTGATTTCGAGCGTAGCTCCCATCGTCAGACTTCAATAGTGGCATTGCCGCCTTCAGGTTCTCCACCGCCTTAGCGTTGTCCTTCTTCTGGATATTGACCTGCCCCAACGAGCTCAGCGCGATGCCCTTTTGCAAGGCTTTCTGTTGCGCCCATTGCTCGTCGCTCAAGCCCTCCGGCTTCGGCGCCGTTTCCAGCACTGCGATCGCCTTCTTGGCGTAGGCATCGGCTTTGTCAAGCTGCTCGCCTTTCTCGCTGTAGTAGTCGGAGAGCAGCAGTAGCATCCCTAGATTGTTCGGATCTTTTGCCAGAAGACCGTTGGCTACCTCCAGCATTTTCGGGGCGTTCTGCGCCTGTTGATAAGAGGTCGCTGCCACTCCGAGCGCCTGGTTCGCGTACGAGGAGTCCGGAAATATCTGCGCGAACTTGGTCAGCAGGGCCGCGCGCTTCGCGGTATCCTTCACCCGATAGGCGCCGCTGAAGGCCGCCTGCTGCATGTAGGTGACACCGTCCTTGTTGGCTTCCAGCGTTTGCGCTTTTTGCTGCTCCCACTGCGCCGCGTCCATACCCGCAGGCGCGGGCGCTGCCTTGTATCGCGTCAAGATTCCCTGGGCCTTTTCGGCGTATGAGATTAGGCGGTCCGCGTCGCCCGTCTCCGAGGCCGCGCGAATCATGTTCATCGCATTGGTAAAGCTGTCCGGATCCAGGGCAAAAAGTTTGTCGCCGTACTCGAATGCCTTATCATAATTTTTCTGGGCGATGTAGTAGTCCACGTACAATCCATCCACGACCAGGGGATAGTCGCCCTCTTTGCCGGCTCCTTCTGCAAACTTGTCAATCAGTGCGAGTTTTTGCGCCGGATCGCTCGTCTTGCTGATTTCCGTAAGGGCGTGGTCCGCTTCTGAACCTGCCTGGATCGGAACGTATTTGCCAATTTGCTGGGCGAGCGCTGTGCTCGCGGAAAACGCAACCAGGAAAAGAGTCCCAATCAACCACCGTGTCCGTCGCATGGGCACCTCCATAGTCACGAAATTGCCTGCATCTTAGTGCTGCCCTGTGCGTGAGGCAAACGAATTCTCCGGCAAGCGGATTCCTGCTACCGGATTGACGCGTCCCCCGATTTCGCGAGACGATGGAAACGCGTCTGCGAGTTGCGGGTTGTCGTGCTCTTGCCACGCGCCGTTAGACATGGGTCGCTTCGTTAAAATCTTCCCGCGACGTTACGCCTTCCACTGGCTGTGCTTCGACCGCGAGCACGCCACGGAACATGATCGTCCGAACGCCGCGGGTAACCTCCCAGGAGAGTCGCGGGCCTGCCTTCTATGTTGGTGAATCTTCAATGGTTATTGTGTTCGAGTATTCAAGGAGAGTTCTCCGCAGCACTCGGCGCCCAAGCGTTACCAAATTGGCTGGTCTCCCGTCTAACTTTGGTAGTACTTCCCATCTGGATTTCTGGCGCCCCGACCCCGGCCAGCTTCCGATGAAATTTTTGTAAGAGGGAAACTCTGCCGCGCATGCAGAAGAAAAGTAGTCGTCGTCTGATGGTCACCGCCCCGGTTGCCGCTCCGCGATACGCGCTGAACAGCCTGTTGAGAGGCACATTCTAGCACTCCATGGATGCTTCGACCCGCCGCTTCGAACTCACTGCTTTGCCTGAGCGATTTGCCATTTCCCAATTGGCAGCTGACGCTCCAATTCCTGGTTGGGCGACACAGGGTTCTTTTTTCTCGGTGACGCGCACGGGCGACGAGCTCCTCCATTGTCTGCGAGCTCTCGCGCGTTCCCGTTGGCGTGCAATCGCAGCCCGGATGGCGCGTCTTCAAGGTTCACGGGCCGTTTGTTTTGTCGGAGATCGGCGTTATCTCCGCGCTTGCCGCGCCTCTCGCTAAAGCAAAAATCAGTTTTTTTGCCGTTTCGACATTTGATACGGATTACCTGCTTGTGGCCGACGCAACGCTTTCAGCCGCCATCGCCACACTCGAACAAGCAGGACATACAATTCACAGGAGCAAAGGTGAATGATCAGGGATTCCCTTGGTAGCACAAATCGTCGTCGTATTCGCCTGGCGTTTCTTGGCGTCGCCGCGCTGTTGGCCATCATGGTCGCCGCTGCGCATCTCTGCGCCGATGAGCCTTATGCGCGGAGCCGCGACTACGACCTACAGCATTCCAAAATCTCGCTGCGTTTCGACCTCGAACAAAAAAAAGTTCTCGGCGATGTCACGCACTCTCTTTCCATTCTTCGCGACGGTACTACAAAGATCGTTTTCGATTCCGTCGGGCTCACCATTCATAGCGTGACGCTCAACAAATCCGCCGTGAAATTTGAAATGACGGCGGACAAATTGATCGTTCCTCTGAGCGCTCCTGCCAAGGCTGGAGACAGATTCGACATCGCCATTCGCTATGAAGGGAAACCTTCCAAGGGCCTGTACTTCATCCTGCCCGACAAGGATTACCCGGACCGGCCCAGCCAAATATGGTCGCAAGGGGAATCCGAAGACACGCGCTACTATTTGCCAACTTATGATTACCCTAACGATCGCCTCACGACGGAAACGATGCTCACTGTCCCGGCGGCCTGGACCACTATCTCCAATGGCAAGCTGATCAGCGTGACGGACGCTGGCAAGGGACTTAAGACTTGGACGTGGAAAGAATCCGTGCCTAGTTCCACGTATTTGATCACCGTCGTCGCGGGGGAATTCGAGGAAACGAAGGACAGTTGGCACGGTATTCCCGTCACCTACTACGCGCCGAAGGGCCGCGGCGACCGTCTCCCTCTAAATTACGGGCGCACGCCGGCAATGATCGATCTATTCAGCAAAAAACTCGGTGTCGACTATCCCTGGGAAAAGTATTCGCAAGCCATGGTGGACGATTTTGTTGCTGGCGGCATGGAGAACTCCAGCGCCACCACTAACACGAGCAATTCTCTCGTGCATCCCAAGCTCGCCTCCGAATATCCCACGGGACAGGATGATCTGATCTCGCACGAGCTTGGCCACCAATGGTTCGGTGACTTAGTGACCTGCAAGGATTGGGGAGACGTCTGGCTCAACGAAGGCTTTGCCACGTTCATGGAAGCGGTGTGGACGGAGGCGCACTTCGGCAAAGATCAGGCCGACTACGAGCGCTGGCGCGGCGCGCGTGATTGGTTCGAAAATAGCAATGTATGGAGCAAACCGATCGTGCGCCACGATTTCGATGATTCCAGCGAGTTTGATGACAACGCATACGACAAAGGCGGCTGGGTGCTCAACATGTTGCGTCATGAGCTTGGCGAAGATGCCTTTTATCGCGGCCTGAAGCACTACCTCGAGGTAAATCGCGGCAAAAACGTGGTCACCGCCGATCTCGCCAAAGCCATAGAAGAAGCCACGCACACGAACGTAGACCAGTTTTTAAGCCAATGGATTTACGGAGCCGGCGCGCCGAAGTTCGATTTGAGCTATGCGTATGACAGCGAAAAACACCAAGTGGCTTTGACCGTCAAACAGACACAAAAAGTGGAAGGACGCGTCGGAATTTTCCGCGTTCCTACCGAAGTGGAAATCACCACCGCTAGTGGGCCGAAGCTTTATCCCATTACGATCTGGAAGGCCAATCAGGTCATTACATTTCCGTCGGAGACTGCTCCGCTCCTGGTGCTGTTTGATAAAGGCAGCCACGTACTTAAGAGCGCCGACTTCCACAAGGAAAAGAAGGAATGGATCTACCAGTCGAAAAACGCCACGGAACTCGCGGATCGCGCCGATGCTGTGGTGGCGCTCGGCAAAATCAAGAATGATGAGGAAGTCGTCGCGGCGCTTGGCGACACGCTGCGCAATGACAAAACGTGGGAAGTCCGTGCCCTCGCGGCCGACGCGCTGGGCCGGATTGGCGGCCAGTCCGCGTCCAAGCACCTTCTTGGCGCGCTCGACACCTCAAAGGAGCCTTGGCTCCGCGAGCGCATCGTGACCGCGCTCGGCAATTTCAGGGAGGATCCAGCCGTAACGGCGAAGCTCAACTCGATCGCGAAAGAGGACAGCTCTTATCGCGCCCGCGCGGCCGCTTTGTTGGCCATCGGGCATCTGAAGACGCCAGACGCCTTCGCCACACTCGACGCCGCGATTGCCGCGGATTCGCCAGACAATTTTCTGCGCAACGCTGCGCTTCGGGCGCTCGGTCCGCTCGGCGATGACAAAGCTGTCCCGCTACTCTTGCAATGGTCCGCGGTTGGCAAGCCACTGGAAACCCGCACCGCCGCAATCAATAGCCTCGGGCGCCTGCAGAAAGACAGTAAAGAAATCACCAAACAGCTTGCCGCTTATCTATCGGAGCCGCGCTTCTCCGTCCGCATCGCTGCCGTGTACGCGCTGGGCGCGCGCGGAGACGCCTCCGCCATCCCGGCGCTCGAAGCGCTCTTGAAAAGCGATGATCTCAGCATCGAAATGGTACCCATGATCAAAGGGCAGCTTGCGCGTCTGAAGAAAACCTCCGACGGAAAACCGAGCTCACATGGGGAAAAGAACGACGACGGCGAGGAATCCGGCCCCTCTGAAACCGACGGTGGGAAGTCGTCTTCCGATCAGCGCCTGGAAAAGCTCGAGCGTCTGATTCAGGAAATGAACGACCGTCTGAAATCGATGGAGAGTCGTCTCCCGCCTCCGAAGCAATAGCGGGCTGCTGCTGAAGAGAAGGGCCGGCGATGCGGTCCGTCCCTTCTCCTCTCTGTGAACTCTGCGGCCTCTGCGTTCTCTGTGTTAAGTTTTTTCCTTCGACTTTTTGTCACGGCTCCGCAATCAATATCCGCAAATCCCGCAGATTGTTCCCCGTCGGTCCTATAACAATGACATCCTCAAAATGCGCAAAAAATGTAAAGGCATCGCTTCGCCGGAACGCATCAGCCGGGTCAAGGCCAATCGCCCGCGCCATCTCCAGCGTCTCGCCGTCTGCAACCGCTCCCGCCGCGGGACTGTTTCCGTCAATCCCATCCGTTCCTGCGCTGAGCACCCCAATCTTTTTCCCCGCGATTTTCTCCACGCAAGCCAGTACAAACGCAGAATTCCTTCCCCCAATTCCATCTCCGGTTACTGGCGAACTCACTTCGCCATCGGCGAGCAAGGCCACCCGCCGTCCGGGATGTTCCCTTCGGAGATTCCCCAGTTGTTCCAACAAAAACTCCGCCGCCAGCTCTACCGGCCAATCATCGGTAGAATTATCGCAGCATGTAATGCACCCCTTGGCCTCCGCCGCGCGATGCGCGGGATGAAACAAGTCGTCCATCCCGAGTAGCAGGACGAAATGTGCGTTTGAAAACGCGGGGTTCCCGTCTTTAGGCGTCTCAGGCATCTTTCTTGCGCGAAGCCAGCGTCGCACGGACGCCGGAAAGTTCTTTTCTAGTTCGTATTCTTCAACCACACGTTTCGCAACCGCAATCGTCGTGATGTCCGGGAGCGTCGGGCCGGAAGCGAGAGCGGATTCATGCCCAGACGGCACGTCGCTGACCGCCAGCGTGATCTTCGTAGCCCCTCCTGAGGCGACCGCGAGCCTCCCGCCTTTGACGGAGGAGAAATGTCTTCGCACCGTGTTTATGGCGTGGATGGGTGCGGCACTCGTCACCAAGGCGCGATGAACCTGCTGCACATCCTCAAGCGTTTGTGCCGGGTCCAGCGGCAATTCCACCAGTGCCGATCCACCACCGGACAGAAGAAAGAACACCAGCGTCTTTTCATCGCATTTCTTCAATAGCGCCAGGATCGCTTCCCCCGCTTTCCAGCTTTCTTCATTGGGAATGGGATGCCCGCCCACAAAATATTTCATGCCTGCTACGGGCTTCTTCGGCGGTGTTGGCGCCGAAACCACTCCTTCGAATTTCACGAACGGCTCTAGCACTTGTCCAAGGCCGTCCACCATCGCGTGCGCCGCTTTTCCGATCGCCACGACCCGCAGTTTCTCGAAGTCGCGCAGTTCGACGCGCGTTCCATGGAAGACCAATCGCGTTCCCTCGCGCCGCAGCTTTCGCTGTATGGTCGCGGGAATATCAATCGCTGCCAGTGTTTCTTGAAAAATCTGACGGGCGAGTTGCTTCAGTTTCGCCATAGGAGGTCTATCGAAAAGCGCATCAAGATGCTTTCAGCACTTCCGGGTTCAGAATATTAGGTGGCCTCTGCCCCGTAAACAGTGAAATGACATTGTTCGCCGCGATGCACGCCATTTTCGTGCGCGTCTCCAGCGACGCCGACGCGATATGCGGCGCCAGTACGACATTTGCGCGTTTCAGCCCCGGGTGAATGAACGGCTCATTTTCATACACGTCCAGGCCAGCGCCCGCAATTTTTCGTTCTTCCAGCGCCGAAACCAGTGCCGCTTCTTCCACCACCGGCCCGCGCGACGTGTTAATCAAGAACGCTGTTGGCTTCATGCGGTAAAATTTTGGCGTATCGAACAGGCCGCGCGTCTCCGGCAGCAGCGGCACATGCACGCTGATGAAGTCCGACTCCGCCAGCAACGTATCCATGTCGCAAAACGTGGCGTTCAATTCCTTCTCCACGCTCTCCGGCACCTTCAGCGCATCCGTATAAATCACCTTCATCCGAAATCCGCCAGCCCGCCGCGCCATCGCTCTGCCGATTCGGCCGAATCCCACGATGCCCAGCGTCTTCCCCCACACGTCGGTTCCGACCAGCTGATCCAGGTCCCAGCCCTTCCAATCTCCGGAGCGTGCCAGCGCTTCTCCCTCTCCCAAACGCCGCGCCACCGCCATCATCAGCGTCCACGCAAAATCCGCTGTCGTTTCGTCCAGCACTCCGGGAGTATTTGTCGCTGCCACGCCGCGCTTGGTGCACGCTGCCACATCAATATTGTCAAATCCCACTGCCACGTTCGCTGCAATCCGCAGCTTTGGCGCCGCTTTCAGAAACTCATCGTTTATTTTCTCCGTCAGCAGGCAGATCAAACCGTCCTTGTCCTTCACTCGTCGCAACAGCTCCTGCCGCGGCGGCCGTCCCGGCTTGGCCCAATATTCCATGTCGCAGTTTCCTGCCAGGATCGTGCGTGCCTCCTCGAACAGCTCGTGTGTCGCAAAGATTTTCGGTTTAACCATCTTTTCCTCGTGTCAATTTTTTGGGAAAATTACACTAACACACCCTAATCGCCCCGGCTTATCTTGCCGTTGCATCCGCCACGCATCTCTCACTATAGTGCCAGTGGCGCTGCAACCTGTGTGCACCTTATGAATCCCGGCCTCGTTAACGAACTAGAAAAACTGCTCGGCTCTTCCTCGATTCTTTACCATCCGGAGGACACGCTTCTCTACGAGTTCGACGGCTCGGTCGAAAAAGGCCGCCCGGACATCGTTGTTTTCCCTAAATCCACGGAAGAAGTTTCGCAGATCGTCAAGCTGGCCGCCAAATTTAACGTCCCCATCGTCGGTCGGGGAGCCGGCACCGGTCTTTCTGGCGGCGCGCTCGCACGCACCGGCGGCGTGATGATTGTCTTCGCGCGCATGAATCGCATTCTCGAGCTCGACGCCGGGAATCAGCGCGCCGTCGTTCAACCCGGCGTCGTCAATTACGAACTTACGCGCGCCGCCGAACCTCACGGTCTCTATTTCGCGCCCGATCCTTCGAGTTGGAAATCCTGCACCATCGGCGGCAACGTCGCGGAAAACGCCGGTGGCCCGCACACCCTTGCGTACGGCGTCACAACAAATCACGTCACCGCGCTCGAACTCGTGCTTCCCGATGGCGAGATCGTCCGCGTCGGCAGCAACCACGGCGATGCTTCCGGCTACGATCTCACCGGCCTCTTTGTCGGCTCCGAAGGCACGCTCGCTCTGGTCACGGAAATTACCGTCAAGCTATCGCGCAAGCCCGAAGCCGTCAAAACGCTCCTCGCCATCTTCGACACCGTGGACGACGCCGCCGACACAGTTGTAGATATCACCGCGCGCGCCATCACGCCCTCCGCCTGTGAAATGCTTGACGGCTGGACCCTCCGCACGGTCGAGGATTACATCCACGCCGGCTTTCCGATGGATAGCGCTGCCGTCCTTCTTATCGAAGTTGAAGGGCTAACCGAAGCCGTCTGTGCGCAGGCCACTGCAATCACGGAAGTGTGCCGCTCCCATCACGCGCGCGAAGTTCGCATCGCTCGCGACAATGCCGAGCGCGAACTCCTCTGGAAAGGCCGTAAAAATGCCTTCGGCGCGCTTGGCCGCCTGGCCCCCAGCAACTACGTTCTCGATGGCGTCATACCGCGTTCGAAACTCCCGCAAGCGCTTCGCCGCATCCAACAAATCGGCGAACACTTCGGTTTTCAAATCGGCAATATTTTTCACGCCGGCGACGGCAACCTGCATCCCATCATTCTTTACGATCCGCGTGACGCCGCCCAATTCGAACGCGCCCGTGAAGCCGCCGCCCACATCATCCGCTATTGCGTCGAAGTCGGCGGCGCGCTCACAGGCGAGCACGGCGTCGGCATGGAAAAATCCGAACTCATGCCTCTGCTCTTTTCCGACGCCGATTTTGATCTGATGCGCCGTGTCCATGACGCCTTCAATCCCGACTCCGCCCTGAATCCGGGAAAAATATTCCCATTGAACAAAGGCTGCGGCGAAATCCGCATCCGCAAACAAGTCGATACCACGGCAGCCCACCCATGACGGCGACTTCCGCAAATTTCGCCGCGAGTCTGGAATCGATCTTCGGGGCCTCCCGCACCCTAACCGATCCTGCCTCGTGTGCTGCCTATGCCGTCGATGAAAAGATTCCCGCCGCTGTAGCAAAACCCGCCAAGGCCGAGGAGGTCGCCGAACTCATCCGCTTCGCCGCTCTCGAAAAACTCAGCGTCACCCCCTGTGGCAATCGCACCAAGCTCAACATCGGCATGCTGCCTTCACGCTACGACCTCGCCCTCGACATGACCGCGCTCAACACAATCGCCCACTACGATCCCGGCGACCTCACTCTCAGCGTCGACGCCGGCCTGCCACTCGCGAATTTGAACGCCGCACTCTTCGAGCACAAACAATTTCTGCCCCTGCTTGTTCCCTGGTATTCCCGCAGCACCATCGGCGGCGCAGTCGCTTCAGGAATGGACTCACCTCTTCGCCAGTTCTACGGCACCTCTCGCGACTTCCTCATCGGCGCGGAATTTGTGGACGGCACCGGCAAACTCTGCAAGAGCGGCGGCCGCGTGGTGAAAAACGTCAGCGGCTACGACCTCCACAAACTGTTGATCGGTTCGCTCGGTACACTCGCCATCATCACGCGACTCAACTTCCGCACCTTCCCAGCCCCGCTCGCCAGCCGCGGCTTCGTCGCTTCTTTTCCAAACGCAGAAGGAGCGCTGGCCCTGCGTCGCGCCATCGCCGAATCTTCCCTTACTCCACTCACCTTGGACATTTTGAGTCCCGAACTAGCGCAACTCTTTGCCACGCGAACGCCTTTCACTCCCGAACTCGCAGTCTTCACCGGGGAAAAGCAAACTTCGGCGCAGACTCTGCTTCCACCCGTCGGCAACTGGTTTCGCCCGAGCGAGTGGCAGCTCTGTGCCGCCTTCGCCGGCACTCCCGAAGTCCTTGCGCGCTACGAGCGCGACCTCGCGCGTTTTGCAACCAGCTCCAACGCCACCAGCACAAACTTTCTGGATGACACCACCCGCCCCACGCTTTGGGGCCGCCTCCGCGAAACTCTCTCCATGCTTCTGGAAGCCTCTCCGGCGGCAACCATCTTCAAGATCAGCATTCTTCCCGGCCATCACGCCGCCCTCTTCGCAAGCTTGCGCCAAATCGCCGATCACGCCGCAGTCCCGCACGCAATCGTAGCCCGCGCTGGCGGGACGATCTATTTCGCGCTTCTGCCTGCCGGCTCAAACGAACAAACCACGGCGATTCTCTCGCCATGCATCGCAGAAATCTTCGATCTAATTTCCGCTTCAGGTGGCCGCGCTTCGATTCTCTTTGCTTCACTAAGCCTCAAGGGGAGTACCAACGTTTGGGGATCGCCGGCCCAGGATCTCGCACTCATGCAGCGCCTCAAGTCTGCCTTCGACCCACAAAATATCCTCGTCCCCGGCCGCTTCGTCGGAGGAATTTAGAAAGATCGCAATTTGTCCTGCTTTAGTTCTTCGCGGCCGATTTCTCGTGCTCGGCTTTGTATTCCTTCCACGCCCCGTCAATCACATACGCGTGAATCGCATCCGCGTCGGCCACCGTCATCTTGTCGTGTGGAAACGCAAACTTCGGTGGATCGGCAAAACCCGGCATGCCCTTATCCCAATGCGAGCCGCCCAGCACAATTTGATACCAGTCCTTATGCACTTCTGGCGGCATGTAACGAAGATCGGGAAGCGCTCCATTTAGCACCCATGCTCCGCTGCCATCCAGCTCCGGTGAGTGGCAACCATCGCAAACAAATGTTCCATACAGCTTTTCTCCCTTGCGGATCATTTCCTCGCTTGCTTTTTGCTCCGGCGGTTTCGGCACCGGCGGAATCGTAATCTTCGGATACGGAAACGGCGTGGTCGCCCCGAGCTTGAACGCCAGCAACCGCACCGGCCCGCGCTTCGATTCCGGCGTCGCCATCGTGCGCGCCGGCGCAAAAAGCCGCGACCCCGACCCCCATCCCACGGGCGTAATCACATACTGTTCGCCCTTCACCGAAAAGGTCACCGGTATGGATTCAATCGCCGATCCCGTCTTGATCGACCAAACTTTTTTCCCGCTATCCGCCGCGTACGCAGCAAATTCTCCCGTCCCCTGTCCCTGAAATACCAAATTGCCCGCCGTCGAAAGCACTCCGCCATTGACCGCGATCTCCTCCTCGACCGACCATCGCGCCGACTGGCTCACCGGATCCCACGCCATCAATCGTCCAAAAAGTCCCGCTCCTCCTTCGCCCGCTTCCACCTCTGCTTTCGAATCCGCGTGTCGATCCGTCGTCGGCACGTACACCAATCCCGTTAGCGAGCTATAGCTCATCGGCCACCAATTGTGAACCGTCCATTGCCGCCCGCCGCCCTCCGAGCGTGGCACCAGCACCGCACGCCCCGTCTGTAGATCAATCGACTTCGCCCAAACCACATTCACAAGCGGCTTCGCAGAAAGAAGTTTCCCAGTCTTGGCGTCCAGCACGAAAAAGAAACCATTCTTCGGCGCCGTCATCGCCACATGCCGCTTTTCTCCGTCAATCACCAAGTCGGCCATCAGAATGTGATTGTTCTCCGAGTGAATTCCTTCCGTTCCCGTCTGGTAGTGCCAGACGTATTCGCCGGTGTCCGCCTTCACCGCAATAATACATTCGCCGAACAACCGGTCGCCCGTCGCTTTGATCTTCCGGAACTCGCCGTAGTCCACGCCCACGCCCGCCGTCCCGAAAATTACCAGCCCCGTCGTGTCGTCATACGTAATCGCGTTCCAGACGTCGCCACCTCCGACCTTCCACCAATCCGCCCCGCCCCAGGTCTTCGCCGCCATTTCCAGCGCCTTCGTTTCGAACGGCTTCGACGGATCCCCCGGCACGGTCCAGAATCGCCACGCTTCCTTTCCCGTTTCCGCATCGAAAGCGATCAGCGCCCCGCGCACGCCGTCGTCCGATCCGTTATAGCCCATCAAGATTTTTCCCCTGGCCACGTGAGGCGCGCCGGTAATCCCCGTTTGCGTCGGTTCGCACACCTGCGCTTCCCAAACCTGCTTCGCCGTCGCCGCATCAATGGCCACCAGCCGGCAATCGCCCGTGCCGACATACACTTTTCCATTCCACACCGCCACGCCGCCATTGGTCCGCGCCGAATACGATCCATTGATCGCCTGATTCAGCCGCACTTTCGGATCGAACCTCCACAAGACTTTTCCGGAAACCGCATCCACCGCATACACAATCGAAAGCGGCGCGCTAACGTAAATCACTCCATCCACCACAATCGGCTCCGACACCACGCCCATGCCGCTTTCGATATCCAGCGACCATGCCAATCCCAACCCGCCGACATTTTTGTCCGTGATCTGTTGCAACGGGCTGAAGTGCTTGCCATCAAACGTGCGCCCATTCAACAGCCAATTGTTTCCCGCGGCTGCCTCCGAAGCGATCCTCGCCTCCGTCACATCGCCCACTCGCGCACCGGTGTCCGCGGAGGTATGAAGCGCAATCGCCGCCCCGATCGCCAACCCCAGATATGCCAAAGCACAAACCCGCCACGTCTTCATCCGCGTCCACCTCGAAAGGAATTCATCCAAGCGCAGGAATTTCGCTGCCATGTTAGGTGTCCAAACAAGGGAAAGTCAACGTCTTGCAGACGCACTCACACAGCGGTGAAAGGATGGACTATTCGGCTAAATCACAGTTCTCAAAATACGTGCTGTACGGGACATTTATTGCCGTTCTACAAGCGCATAGTGATGATTGCCGGGATTCCGAATCAGAGTCTCTCGGATTTGGAGGAATTCATCGTGAATAATTCGAATCGATACATCAGGTCACTGCTCTTCGCTGCTGCCCTAGTCGTCCCGGTCGCCCTCGTGGCGGCTCCCCAGCCTCAAGTCGGCGTGCAGGTCCGCGTTTACGACCGGGATCACCGTGACTACCACAACTGGGATGACCGCGAAGACCACGCCTACCGCGGTTACCTCGTGGAACGTCACAGGAGCTATCGTGAATACAACAGGCAGAACAACAGAGAACAGCGGCGCTACTGGAACTGGCGCCACAGCCATCCAGACCACGATTAACTGTTGGCTAGGAATCTAGGCAGCAGAAAAACCAGCGCCACGCCTGGGTGCTTTCTCTGGATTGCCCATCAAATGGACCCGCAGCGCTCTTGTACTTCCTATAGAGCGCTGACGGATTCTCGCATGGTGGACCATCTTTGACTCTGTTGCAAATCGATTCTGCGAAGCCCTGCCAGCAAGCAGGGCCTTAATCGCCATTCCCTATTGTGCCGCTGCCGTTGTAGGGCTTGCCGCGCCGTTGTCGGCGTTTTTCACAAACTTATCGAACCACGTCAGCATTTCCCATATCGTGTGTTCGATTGATTCTCTCGCCGAGTAGCCATGCGCCTCGTCCGGCAACGTCACGTAGCGCACCGCCCCGCCGTTCCCTTTGATCGCACGGTACATGCGATCCGATTGAATCGGAAACGTCCCCGAATTGCTGTCCGCTTCTCCATGAATCAGTAGAATCGGCGCCTTGATCTTGTCCGCGAACATAAAGGGCGACACCTTCAAATACAATTCCGGCGCTTGCCACAACGTCCGCCGCTCGCTTTGAAATCCAAACGGTGTCAGCGTGCGATTGTATGCCCCGCTCCGTGCGATCCCCGCCCGAAACAGCGTCGAATGCGCCAGCAGATTCGCCGTCATGAACGCGCCATAGCTATGCCCGCCCACGCCCACGCGGTTCGGATCGATCACTCCCATCTCCGCGGCCTTATCGATGGCCGCTTTCGCGCTCGACGTGATTTGCTCGATGTACGTGTTGTTTACCGTCTCCGGATCGCCCACCACCGGCATCGACGCCCCATCCAGCACCACATAGCCGTCCAACAGGAAGAACAGCGGCGAAGGTCCCGTAATTGTCGTGAATCGATACGGCGACCCGCTCACCTGTCCCGCCACGCTAGCATCCGTAAACTCCAACGGATAAGCCCATACCACCGCCGGCCGCCGCTCTCCCTGCTTGTAATCCGGCGGCAAATACACCGTCATCGAAAGGTCCACGCCGTCCGCCCGCTTGTAGGTGACCAGTTGCTTTTGAATCGCCCTCAGTTCTGGCGTGGGGTCAGGAAATTTTGTGAACTGTGTTAGTTGATCGCGCGATCCCGGATCAACAAAATCGCCGTTAAGCCACGACTCCCGAAGGAAGTAATTCGGTGGATCGACAGGACTCTCACGCCGTAGAAGCAGTTTATTCCCGCCCGCGTCCATCATCGCGACGAGCTCTTCGTAGCTTCCAGAGTTACCTCGGAAGATACGCTTCAGTTCCATCGTCCTGATGTCGAGCCTGTCCAGAAACGGCCGTTCTCCTTCCGGCGAAGCCCCCGCCCCCATCAAGAAAATAAAATTGCTCTGCTGCATCACCGCGCTGTGTCTATTCTCCAGCGGCCATTGCACCGGCGTTCCCGGATTGTGATAGCGATCCTGTCTGCTCAAGTCCCAGACCAGCGTCTTCTCGTTCGGCTTATCCGCATGAAAAGTCCAAGCTTGCTCCGGCGTCGGCGAAGGATTGAAGAACCACGCCCGCTCGCGCAGCGTGTCCCGGTCAAAATCGCGCAGGATCGCAAAATCACCGCGTTCGCCAAACGCCAGCCCCGCAAAGCGCTTCTCCGTCCGCGCCAACTCGATCGCTTCGCCTGCAAACGGCTCGTGAATCCACATGACTTTGTCCCGTTCTTTCACCTTCTTCTTCGGATCGCCGTCATCCAGCGCTTCTACCCATACCAGGGTCCCCGGCTTGTTCGGATGCCAGTCTGATATCGCGCGCTCCCGTCGGCACTCCGCCAATCGGCACGTTCTCCTGCAGCGGCAAGCTTGCGACCTTGTAAACCGCATGTCCCGTCAAATCCCAAACCTCCACATCGCGAGGGAAATTGTCCGCGGTCACGATGTAGGAAAACGGCCGATGAATCCGCCCCACCAGAACATGCTCCCCATCCGGCGCCGGATCAGCCATCCCGAAAATCCCGGGCGCGCCCACGGGCGTAATACTTCCGCTCTCGATATCGACCACCGCCAGCTGCGCCGTGGCGTAGTACTCGAAGAGTTTCGCGTCGTATTCGTTCTCCAGAAGATCCTCGAAGGTTGCCACTGGCGCGGCCTTTCCGAAGCTTTGCTGCACGCGCGGCCCAACCGGCACGATCGGCGCCTTAGGCAGCGCGCCACGCCCCGCGGGGATCGTCTGGCACAGCAGCGTCTTGCTCCCCGGCAGCCAGTGGCACGGCGGATTTTCATCGCGGAATCCCGGCGTGCTCAGAGCGGCGTTCAATCGCACGCCTGAAACCGGACGCGCCTGCCCCGTTTTCGCATCGGCCACCCACAGTTCGATTTTATTGTCCGTCGCGAGAGTGAACGCGATCTTCCGCCCGTCCGGCGACCAGAACGGCTGCGAGACAAACATTCCCGCAGGGAGAACAATCTTCGTCTCGCTTCCGTCCGCCACCTTTTTCAGCACCAGCTTGTCAAAGCGCGGCGCGTTGTGTGGCCCGTTCGTGGCCTCGTCAATCCGCAACCCAGCCAGCCGCGCGAACGGCTGTGCCACATCCGCAATCGGCGGATACGGCTCCGGCGAATACAGCAGCACCACGTCGCGCGCCCGCCCCACGCTAGCCCGCGGCGTCACCGCCGCATTCATCACCTCCAACACGGCCTTCGGCGGCTTCTGATAACCGTCCTGCCCGTGAGCCGCCCCGCCCGCCACCAGCATCCCAGCCGTCACACTCAGCAGCGCCAGCAACATCCTGCAGTACCGGCGCACCACACCCTGCAACACTCGATTCATTCCCATGGACTCGACCTCCTCGCAACTCGCCCCGCGATTCTACCTCACGCCGATTCCGGATACCGCATCCCTCTTCGCTCGTAGGGGCACGATATGGCCTGCAACTCGTTCACGTTGGCGTTGGCGTTGCGTGCTTTGATGTCGCGCGCCGTAAGGCTCAGAATGCGCCATCGTACCGCCTCTTCAATGAACTTGGAGAGATCGCCTTTCTTCATGCCTCGCGCACCAAGATAGGTGCGCAACGTCAGGTCGGTTTCCCTCGAAACTTTGATACTCCAGCGCACGGCTTCGTCCATCTTTATCTCCACCTATCCGCTTAAACACATAAGCGCTTGTGCGCCTTTTATACAAGAAAAGCGCGGAATCGATGTGGGAATCGCAGAAAGCGATCCGTTTGTCTTCTGTGCTCCGCGCTGGGAAGAGTCAAAACCCGCACCCTAAAACCGAAGGCTGCGGCACCCCGCCGGAATTCTCTGCCCCACCCGCCTAAAGCGGGAACAACAGAGATCTCGGGACCGTGCTTGTTTGACGCCGATGAAGTCGTTGCCGTCGCGATTCCGTGCCTTCGATTTGACCATTGAAGGAGGGCTGACCTTGAGTAGCTATGATGATAATATTCCTGGCAACCGGGAGGCATCCCATGAAATTGTCACACAAAGCCGCACCGTGCAACCCGTCGTTTTGGGGAGGTAGTTCAGTTCGCAGGTGGCAAATGTTTGGTCTCACTATCTGCTTGCTGATTTCGTCAGTCGCCCAGGCCAGCACTTCCTTATTCCAAGCGTCGTTTGAGAAGGGGCATGGCGACTGGACAGTCATTCGTGGTACGGCGACACCGGATTCCCGCATCTTGCACGGCAAGAATACTTCCCTCCGCATCGAACCGGATGGGGTCTCGCACGATGCGTGCGTTCGCCTCACGTCGGTGACGCTCACCCTGGGCAAGCACTATGAATTGAGTGGTTGGGTCCGCACCGAGGCGCTCCAGGTACGCGACCTCGACCGCTCGCCGATTGCCTCAGGCGCCGCGCTCACCATGGCATCGATGCCCTTCGATGTTCATTCGGAATCGGTCGGCGACACACAACCGTGGACGCACTTGACGCTCCGATTTATTGCCAGCCGTGCGCGGGACGAGATATTGCTTACAGTCGGCAGCGGGGGAACATTTAGCGGCAAGGCTTGGTTCGAGGGCATACAACTGGACGCAATCGCCTCCGACGACGAGTGGCCGGTTCGAGAAGCCGTTGAGACCTTCGGTCCCGCCTATCGGTATCCTGCCGCCGGTTGGATTTATCTGCACATCGAAGGCAAACCCTACGAGCGTGGATACCAGCACGGCCATTTGATGTCTCGCGAGATTCCTGAATATTTCGAGCGCTGCGCGTCCTTGCTGGGCTCCAAAGAACATTGGGACGACTATCGCAAGCTGGCGAACTCTCTGTTCCTCCGCGGCTTCGATCAGGAACTCTTAGAAGAGATGCGCGGCATCGCGGATGGCGCCTCTGGTGCGGGCGCCCGATGGCAGGATCGCCGCATCGATCTCATCGATGTGCTCGTTGCCAACACAACCATCGAAATAGGGGTACTGGATCGTGCCCTGTCCACAACTCGTACGGGTCTCGAAGGCTTGGGTTTGGAGGTGCCCCCATACGCGAACGGCAAGCATGATTCCGTCATGGACCATTGCAGCGCGTTTGCCGCCACCGGCCCCGCCACGCGGGACGGCAAGATGGTCATCGGACATGTGACGTGGTGGCCGCTGGACCTGGCAGAGCAAACCAATGTCCTGCTCGATATCAAGCCTGCTTCCGGCCATCGCATGCTTATTCAAAGTTATCCTGGCGGCATTGAGAGCGGCACCGACTGGTACCAAAATGATGCCGGAGTTGTGCTGACGGAAACCACCATCGACCAGACACCTTTCAACATCGCAGGAACATCTGTGGCCTTCCGTGCCCGTTCTGCGATCCAGTACAGCAGCAACATCGACGAGGTAGCACAGCACCTCGGCACCCGCAATAACGGTCTCTACACAAATGAGTGGATTATTGGCGATGCTAAAACAAACGAAATCGCCATCTACGATCTGGGCACGAATCACACTCGGTTGTGGCGCAGTTCGAAGAACGAATGGTTTGGCGATACGCCAGGCTTCTACTGGGGCGACAACAACCCCAAGGATTTGACGGTTCGCATCGAGGATTATCCCGATCCAGAAGGAGATGGCGGCTACATTCCTTACGTGCCCGGGCCTCGCGATCTAGCTTGGCAGGATCTGTATCGCAAGTATCGCGGCCAGATCGACGAGCAGTTTGGATTTCTCGCATTTCGTACTGCACCCTTGGTTAGCGCCTCGACCATGGACGCCAAGGTCTTAACTTCAGATATGGCATCTCACCTCATGGTGTGGGCCGCCATCGGCAAGCCCAACCAGCGAGAGTGGCTGCCCCAGAAGTGGGACTCTAGTAAGGACGACGGGCTCTATCCGTCGGGCTACTATCTTTTTCAGCAAGAAACTTCCGACGCGCTACGCGCTACGCTTCAGGAAAACGAAAAGGCACGGCTGACGGCATTGGCGGATGCCCCCAAAGGTTCGGTTCCGGCCGATGCAGACCCGCCTTCTTTTGAGGGCCGCCTCTGGAAAGGTTGGGTGCTGCCCGCCACTGACGCTGACATGTGGTTTGTTGCTGGCTCGGCGGCTTACAAGCGCGTGCTTCAATCGAAAGATAAAGATATGGATGAGGCGCTGGATGCCCAGCGTGCCACCTGGCGGGGTCTAGAACTGATCCCGGATACACCCGCGAATCACTTTCAGCGAGAGCGGGCTAGGGGCGTGCTCTTTCTCGATTCTCTCCGCACTCAGATGGGCGACGCCGCGTTCCTTAAACTGATGACCGACTATTTCGCGGCCAACACGACCAAGACTGTGACCGCACAGTCATTTCTCGATCGGGCTGGCGCCAAGATCGATGTCATCGATCCTCCTGATGGCCCTGCCTACCTTACTCGCGACATCTGGGGAAAACTTGCGTCGTCCCTGATCGTTTACGGCACTGTGCGTGACGCGGGTGCGAATCGGTACGTCGCCGAACAGATGCAAAGTCGATTTCTCAATTACTATGAGAGCCGAGTACCGATCTATAAGGACTTCGAGGTGACCGAAGACCTGCTTCGACATCACGAAGTCGTCTTCGTCGGTCGCCCTGAGTCCAATTTCGCGTTGGCGCGCTGGTCCGAAGGGCTCGGACTGGACTACCAGGGCGCCGCTTTCAAAATCAATGGAAAAGTGCACGCGTCGGAACGAGAGGCACTGATTCTCGCGGCACGGAATCCCCTCGATGCCACGCGCATGGTTCTGGTCGTAGCCGGTAACGACGCTCTGAGCACCGTAAAGGCGCAAAAAGCGGATCTATCCGCAGATGAGTATGTGATCGTTAGAGACGGAGATCAGCCAATAAAAGGCTTCACCCAACATAAACCGACCAACGGGCAGCACTCTGACAATGCCAATGCCCTCGTAAAGTGACTGCCTGCTACTCGGCCCGCAGAGTGTTAACCGGATCGACCGTGGCTGTGCGGCGTGCCGGCAGATAGCATGCGAGCCAGGATACGGCAACAATACAGGCAATCGTCGGGCGGGTGGCAGGCCCATAGGTGTTGAGTGACGCGGGGTGTCGCACCCTTCGGTTCTAAGCTTCTAATGTCGTCATGTTGAGGTCTGCAAACGTGCTCGGAGCCGTGCCTAGAAGAAGGTAGTGATCAGAGGCCAAGTGGGTCAGGAGCCTGGCCGCCGGGCAAGGAAAGTTCACATATGGAAGCTGAAAAAGAGAAAGCCAAGCAGCGTGAATATCAGCAAAACGACAAGTGGGCAACATATTCCGGCGCCAAAGGCCAATCGCAGTTTCCCCATCCCCTTTGCTTCCTGCGCCATCTTCTGGCATGCGACAATACTGCTTAACCCGAGCATTGCCGAAGACACACTGAAGAGCCCACCGAGCGACGCCCCGAGTGTGGATTGACCCATCGTAAGAACAAACCGTGGGCGGGTGGCAGGCCCCATAGGTGTTGAGTAACGCGGGGTGCGGCGGGTGGCCCGTCCTCGGTTTCTGGAGGGCGGGGGTTTTGACTTCTCCCCGACTCTTACCGACGCGCTTCTGTTTCATTCCCGCATCCACTTGTAGACAAACCACTTAAAGTAATCCTTGATTAACTGTACCCATATGCTATAATAAATGATGTAGTAGGCGCGATTTTTTCGCGCCATGCCGCCCATGCTCGCCCGCCAGATAGTTCTTCTAACTCCTCCAAAATCTCCCCATCCCAGACCGTTACTTTCTCGCCAACAATCCGCCCCCATAAGTCCTTTAGCAGCAACACTTATGGACCTCCCCGCAAGTGGTGCAAACAAACGACTTACGCAAAATCTAACTCCTTTAGATGCAACACTTACAAAAAACAGGGGGGTGGAGTTCCGAGTCTTGATCCTCCCGACGTTTAGACCTTTAGACGTTCAGACTTGCGACGACTCTAACTCTTTTATTCTCACATCCTTAGCAGCCCCCCACCTTCTAACCCCCATCGAATCACATCGTTACAAAAACCATAGGGAGGCGGAGTTGTGGGCCGCATCTTCCCGGCATTCAGACGTTGAGACGTTCGGACGTTCCAACGCTCTTCTCGCCCCTCGTCACCCGGCACCAACTCCCGTAGAATCGTCCCCCATAGCAACTGAAACCATGCCCACGTCCCCCATCCCCGGCCCGGCTCCCATCTACGAAGACTACGCCCGCTGCATCCATTGCGGCCTGTGCCTCAACGCATGCCCCACCTATCGCCTCTGGAATCTCGAAGCCGATTCTCCGCGTGGCCGCATCCGCCAGATGATGAACGTTTCGCAGGCCGGGACTCCCATCACCGACTCCTTCGTCGGCCACATTGATAAATGCCTCGACTGCCG
This sequence comes from uncultured Acidobacteriota bacterium, assembly GCA_963729455.1. Classification (GTDB taxonomy): domain Bacteria; phylum Acidobacteriota; class Terriglobia; order Acidiferrales; family UBA7541; genus Acidiferrum. The sequence continues at coordinate 129,752 of CAVSNX010000007.1, read as the reverse complement.
CGCCTGCGAAACCGCCTGCCCCTCTGGCGTCGAGTACGGCAAACTCGTCGAAGACGCCCGCGCGCGCATCGAGCAGAACTATGAGCGCTCCTGGCTCGCTCGCACCACGCGCAATTTTGTTTTCCATCACCTGCTTCCCGATCCGCACCGCATCATAGACTTTGCCCGCGTCATTCGTCTTTACCAGCGTTCGGGCCTGCAGGCTATCGCGCGCGGCATCGGAGTCCTCAAACTTCTTGGCCTTGCCGAACGCGAAGCCCTCCTCCCGCGCATAGACGACCGCTTCTTCTATAGCCGTTTTGGCTGGACTTATCCCGCAGCCGGCCCGCGCCGCGCACGCGTCGCATTCTTCGCCGGATGCATCGCCAACGTCACATTCTCACAGCTCAACGAAGCCACGCTCCGCGTCCTCACCGCCAACGGTTGCGAAGTTGTCGTCCCCGCGGGACAGCGCTGCTGTGGCGCCCTCGCCGCGCACGCCGGCGTCCGCGAGGCCGCGCGCGATCTCGCCAGAAAAAACTTCGCCGTCTTCCTCCGTGAAGATTTCGACGCCATCATCACTAACGCCGCCGGCTGCGGCTCCACGCTCAAGGAATACGATCATCTGTTTTCGCCCGAGGAAGAAGAGTTCGCGCAAGCGCGCGCATTTTCCGAAAACGTCCGCGACGTCACCGAATTTCTCGCCGAGCTCGGCCTCACCGCAAAAGTAAATCCACTCTCTCTGCGCGTTACCTACCAGGATTCCTGCCACCTCCTCCACGGACAAAAAATCCGCGAAGCGCCGCGCACGCTTTTGTGCGCCATCCCCAATCTCGATTTTGTGGAATTGCCCTACTCGGAAATCTGCTGCGGCTCCGCCGGAATCTACAACATCACGCAAACAGATACAGCTCTCGAACTACTCACCGAAAAAATGCGCCACGCCCAATCCACCCGCGCCCAAATCATCGCCACTGCCAACCCCGGCTGCCTCCTGCAACTCCGCGCCGGCGCCACCCTCCATCACACCAACCAGGAAGTCCTCCACGTCATCGAACTCCTCGACCGGAGCATGCGCTCATGAAATTGCCGCGCACAGGTCTGTCCGCACGCTGCATTTCCGCTTATCGTTACGCCATTACATCTTTACTTCATTACTTCTTCTCCTCCAAAAACGGCAACGCCCTTCTCGCAGCGATGGGGGCTGCTGCGAAAAGGGCATGCCGTCTTCAGGAGAGAAGCTCGTTAAACAGCTCGCCGAAAACGCGGCGTTCTTTACTGCGGTTCCGATGGAGGCGCCTGCCTCGCACCGCCATGCGCATGGCCGCCGCGAGGGCCGCCTTCCGTAACCGAGTAGTCCGACGGCACGGCAAAGAGCGACGCCGCCGGTTCGCTCCGCTGAATATTGGTCACGGTATACGTCGTGGTGCCCGAGCGCGGATCCGTTCTCGTGCTCTTCACCACCATTTGCAGATCATTGGAATACCATTGCTCGGACACCACTGTAATCGGCTTCTCGTTTCCGATCTGTCCCGCCGGAATGGTATGCGTGTAGCGCGTTCCCGTCGCCAGCACGCCGTTAATCGTCTGCGTTCCGAGCTCTTCCTTCTTCAAAGTTCCATTGGCCAATGCTTTCTGAATATGGCTCTCGAATCGACTCTGCCCAGTGCCGCTTGGGGTGTGCTTGGCACCGGCAAGCGCCATCTTGTGCGCCACTTTCTGATCCGGCTCCAGCGCGTAACCTACTTGCGCCACCGGATCGTGGATGACGATAAACGTTCGCGGCTGTCCCGCTTCCGCCACCGTTCCAATCGCGGAAAAATTCACTTCTTTCCGGAACCGCCCCTGGCTGTCACGGAAAAGATTCGTCTGCGTCTTCCTTGTGATCTGGTTCCCGTCCGAAAGCGTTTGCGTTGACACCGAAACAGCAACCGCGCTGAACGGCGCGCCCGTCACAACCTTGCCGCCGTGCATGCCTTCAAAGCCCAGCAATTCAATTCGGTCGCCCATCGGCGGAGGCATGAAGTCTCCGCCAGGTCCCCCGCGAAGCATCTCTCCGCGAGGTGGAAGTGCCGGCGCTTCTTGCGCGCGCGCCATTCCAGCGCTCAACATCAACGTCCCGCTCAGAAACAAGCTCAAGGTTAATCTGCGATTCATTATTCCTTCTCCTCTTCTCTCCCGAGCCGTTGAAAACTTTTTGTCGCGGCAATCCTGGCGACAGCTGTCCTTATTCTCGCCGCGAGTGCCGCAAACCAATTCCTCTGCTCCTTCGCCTCAGCCCGGACCGCGCGTCTTGCTTTTTCCCATTGAGCAGTCGTTCCCATCGGTCCGTCCCTCGCCGAAACGCAACGCTTGCTGCCTTGCAACTCTGCACTGCCGAAAGTCTATTGCAACAATCTCACCGCCTGCGGCAACCCGTCATTTCCGACCAGCAGGTCCACCTGAATCCATTCGCCCGCGCGTTCTTCGTTCACGGGCAAACCCAGCGCACCCAAGGTGCTGCGTTGCATGCGCACGCGCACGATTGCCGCGTCGTCGGTATCCGCAGGCAAAGCTCCCGGCAACAATGTGAAATCGTTCATCTCGTTGTCCGCCACCAGCGAATCCGCGCTCGAAGTGGAGTCCGGCGCCACGGGTTCGTGATTCCCGGCAGCTGCCATCGCCGCTGGTGCAGAATTCGCACGCATGGCCGCTTCTTCCAGCCGCTCAGCTCTCCAATTTTTCCAGCTCACGGCGCCCACAAGAACCGCTGCACTCGCCAAGGCCCACGCGGCCATCACCGCCGCGCGCCGCACTTTCAATGTGCGATGCCGCGTGCGAAACTCCTGCCGCAAGCGCATCTCCACGCGCGCTGGAGCCTGCGCCAAATCCGTATCCTCTGCCAGAGCAAGCATCTCAACGCGTGCCACTTGCCAGGAATCCTGCAATGCCGCGCACCGCGAACACGTACTGGCGTGTTCCCGCGCCGCCGCCCATTCCGCTTCGCTTACCGAAGGGTCGCGTTCCGCGTCCAGCCCAATCGCTTCAAATTCTTCGCACTTCATTTTTCACGTCCCTTGCTCTCGGCACCCAAGAATCACCGAATTAGCTGCATTCCTAAATTTACCGCACCGCCGTTGCGCGCCGGGGAACATCCCTTAACATTTCCAGTTTCGCCAGCAACAGCGCGCGCCCGCGATGCAGCCTTGAACGAATCGTCCCGATGGGGCATCCAGCCATTTGTGCCGCTTCTTCGTAACTCATCTCTTCAAGCTCGCACAGCACGACAGCCTCGCGAAATTCCGCCGGCAGTTCCAGCACCGCGGCTCGAACCTGCGCGCGCCGTTCGCGCTGCTCCGCCCACATTCCCGGGGTGAACGCATCCTGCAAAACAATCCCCGAGCCGGTGCCGTCTTCATTCTTTTCTTCCAGCGAAACTTCCCGCGGCAAGCGCTCGAGATGTTTCATCACGCGGTTCCGCCCAACTCCATAAAGAAAGGCGCCCAGCGTCCCGCGCTCGGCGTCGTATTTCTTCGGGTCGCGCATCAACGTCATGAAAACATCCTGCACAATCTCTTCCGCGGCCCACGCGCTACCAGTCATGCGCAAAGCAAATCGGTACAAAGCCGCCTGGTGCCGCCGGTAGAGGAGCGCGAAGGCATCCTCGTCGCCTTTGGCAGCCTGCCGCAACAGAACGACGTCTCTCTCTTGCTCAGCGATCCCAGTCTCTCCTGGTACGACGTCCTGTCCGGCCTTCCCTAACACTTCCTTGCGCTGGATTAAAAAGTTCCCGCCGGATCTCCGCGTATTCACGTCCAGATTGGAAGTTCTTGATTTCACAACAGGTTAGACGCGACGGAGGGTTGTTGCGTGTCAGACAACCAACGAATACCCATTTGAAACAGCATGCGTTGCACCGCGAGCATCTCGCACCGGGACGACGCAATCCTGCTATTTTGTTTTCGGCCTGAACATTCCCGCGGCCACTTTGGTGACGAACCGCCGCGGGACCAGGCGCTCTCCATGCGCACCTAAGTAATTTCCCAGGCCGGAAATCACATAGCTTTTTCCCGCCGCCAGTGCCTTTAGCCCGGTGTGCGCAACTTTTTCCGCCGTCTCTGCGTTTCGAATGAACTTGTCCTGTCCCGCAACCACATGAAACTCCGACTCCGTCGAGCCTGGGCAGAGCGCGCAAACGCGAACGCCGTGGGGCTTCATCTCTTCCGCGAGTCCCTCGGCAAACAAAAGATCGAATGCTTTGGTCGCCGCGTATGTCGAAATGTAGGGCACCGCCTGAAACGACGCAGTGGACGCGAGAATCAGCACGTCGCCGCGCCGGCGCGCGATCATCGGCGGAAGAAACAGCCGCGTAAGGTGCACCACCGCGCTGCAGTTCACTTGCACCATATCCAGCAAGCGTTGCAGGTCAACCGACGGAAATTCGCCGTACTGGCCGAAGCCGGCGTTGTTGATGAGAAGATCGATCTCGATTCCTTTTTCTTTCGTAAACGCAAAGATCTTCTCCGGCGTGCTCGCCTCCGCCAAATCGGCGGCGAAAACCTCCGCCTGAATTTTGTAAGTTGCCGTCAGCCTTTGCGCCAAGGCCTCCAGAGGATCTTTGCGCCGCGCCGTCAAAACTAACTTCGTTCCGCCAGCGGCCAGTTCCTCCGCGAAGGCCACGCCAATCCCTGCACTGGCTCCTGTAATGAGCGCCCATTTTCCAGACCAATTTCCCGCACTCGGTGGCATAGCTTGTGCCAAGTTTAACCTCCAAGAAAATGCTTCGTACTACTTCCCCTGGCGGAGCACCGCATCTTTCAGGCGCCCGCCCTGATGTTTTATGCGATCCATCAACCGGCGCGCCCACACAAATTCCGCGGCGAGCAATCCGAGGCCGAGAAAAATCACAAGCATTCCCGGTCCCGGAGTGACCAGCATGATCACTCCTGCCAGCAACAATGTAAATCCAGCAATCACCAAGAAGAAGCGGCGGACCTGCTCGACCGTGCGGAGAATCATCAATGGTTAGGATAACGGATTTCCGGCGTTCAAGGCGGAATTCGGATGAGTCGCGGTGCGGACTTCTATGCCCGCAGGCGAAATCCCGGTGCAACCTGGACTACCTGTTTTTTCAAGACTGTTTGAGCGAACACCAGTATACTCTCGGACTAAAGCACCAGCCGGGAGCGGCAGATGGCACTGGAACATTTCGACGTTTTGATCATGGGCGCGGGCCTGTCCGGTATAGGTGCCGCTCATCACCTGCAAAAACTCTGCCCCAACAAAAGCTATGTCATCCTAGAACAGCGAGAGCAACTTGGCGGGACCTGGGACCTGTTCCGCTATCCAGGCGTCCGTTCCGATTCCGACATGTTCACCATGAGCTTTCCCTTCCGCCCTTGGATGGACTCCAAAGCGATTGCCCCGGGCAAGGACATCCGCAATTACATTGCCGGCATCGCCCGCGACGAAGGTATCGACCACCATATCCGCTTCCGCCATCGCATTCAGCGCGCTTTCTGGTCCTCCCAAGACGCACTGTGGACCGTGGCTGCGGTTCGCCAGGCGTCTGATGGCCGCGAGGAACTGGTGACCCTCACCTGCAACTTCCTGTTTTCTTGTGCGGGCTACTATCGTTATCAAGCGGGTTACCAGCCAGAGTTTCCGGGCCTGGCCAGCTTCCCCGGGCATGTCGTTCACCCACAAGCTTGGCCCGAGGACTTGGAGTACTCCGGCAAGCGGGTGATCATCATCGGCAGTGGCGCCACCGCCGTAACTCTCCTGCCTGCGATGGCCAAGACCGCGGCGCATGTGACCATGCTGCAGCGCTCGCCCACCTACATGGCTTCCATGCCGGAGCAAGACGCCATCGCAAATTCGCTCCGGCGCTTTCTGCCTGCATCCTGGGCCTATCGGCTCAGCCGTTGGAAGAACATCGCTTACATGATGTACGTCTACCAACTGGCGCAGCGCTATCCCAATTTCGTGAAGAACGGCCTCATCAAGAAAGTCAGCGCTGAATTAGGCCCCGAGTATGACGTCGGCACCCATTTCACGCCTCGTTACAATCCCTGGGAACAGCGCCTCTGCCTCGTGCCCGATGGTGACCTATTCCAGGCGATTAGGGCAGGCCGCGCCAGCGTCGTCACCGGTCACATCGAGCGCTTCACCGAGAAAGGCATCCGCTTGCAATCCGGAGAAGAATTGCAAGCCGACATCGTCGTGACTGCGACCGGCTTGGTGCTGCAAGCGTTCGGCGGAGCGGACCTGGAAGTCGACGGGCGGCGCGTGGACCTCAGCCAAGCACTGGCTTACAAAGGCGTGATGGTATCCGGCGTTCCAAATCTGGTCTCCGTCTTCGGCTACATCAATGCGTCTTGGACACTGAAGGCCAACTTGATCTGCAACTACGTGTGCCGCTTATTGAAGACCATGGACAGAAAGGGCATGCGCCAAGTCACGCCCCGGAACCGCGATGAAGCACCCGCGGCTCCCTTCCTGGAGAGATTCTCCTCAGGATACGTCCAGCGCGCGGTCGCTAGTTGGCCGAAGCAAGGCTCGAAGGCACCTTGGCGCGTGTATCAAAACTATGTCCGCGACGTATTCAGCCTGAAGTGGAGCCCCATAGAGAACGAGGCTTTGGAGTTCTCAAACCCCGCGGAGGGTTCTTCCAAATCCGCTTTTGAAACGGCTCGCCAACAACCAGCTTGACCGGCAGGATGCCGTGTTTCATTGCAGTGACCTCCAGTGCAGGCTCTGATCCCGGTCGGACAACTGAAATCCTGCCCTCGATGCTATCATTGGCCCCTCAAATGGCTCAGCTACCACGAGTTCCGGACCTCGAAGCGCAGCGCGTGGCTATGAAAAAGCTAAGCTTTCTGGTCGGAAAATGGGCCGGGGAGGCGCGCCTGCTGCGTGGCCCCGCTGAGTCGGTGGAATTGCTTCAGACCGAGGACGCCTGCTACAAGCTTAACGGCTTAATCTTGGTGATTGAGGGCGTCGGTCGGACAAAATCCGGCGGCCGCCCCGTTCTACAAGCCTTCGGGATTATTTCCTACGACGACGAAATCGCGGCGTATCGCATGCGGGCATTCAACGACGGTCGTTTTCTTGAAACCCAAGTGAAACTACTGGAAGAGGGCAAGGGGATGACGTGGGGCTTTACCCTGGGTGACATCCGGACCAACTCTGTGTTGCGGATAAACGAGAACGGTGAATGGACGGAACTCTCGGAAATATCGATTGGTCCGGAGCCTCCAAAAAAGATCTTGGAGTCTCGCTGTGCGCCCACAATAGTAGTTCGCTAACCTCCTACGTCCTGAGGAACGCGCTTACTGGATAAGTGCCAATCAGCGATTCGACTTGTCCGCTCAGGTGAGAGAGCCAAGGCGAAGTGTCCAGGGGACAATCTGCTTGATGCGAAGGAGGTCTTTGCTCGTCCATGAATCGGCGGAGAGACGGGCGTGGATTTCGTTCGCATCGTTCGATCGAGCGATCAACAAGACGTCCGGTGTGCCTTCGAGAGGCCCGCCGAGAAGCACAAAGCCTTCTGCGTGGAGACCGTTCATAAGAGCAGCATGTGCGGGCCAATCGTCCTGCTGTTCCGGAGGCAGCGAAGGATTCCACGCGGGGCCCCGCGAGCGTGTGACGGCGAAAAGTCGTGGCATGAAGCGACCCCCTTAGAGGGAGCAGTCCAATATTAATGTCAATCAGCCGATTTTAGAACTTCTCTTTGGCTCCACAGCTATGAATTTGATCGGGGGAGAGGTGGGAGCCGAACTTGAGCCGAGTTGAGGTGTTTGAGCCCGCAGGCGAAATCCTGGTACAACCGGGACCACATGAAACTGGCGGAGAGGGTGGGATTCGAACCCACGGTACGGTTTCCCGCACGCTCGCTTTCGAGGCGAGTGCTTTCAACCGCTCAGCCACCTCTCCGCGGTCGTTCGAGTTTTATTTTAACAGACAGAGGGTATGAGGGCTATGACCGTCTGCAGAACAGGACGCATTCAACGACGTTCCGCGAAGAAGGACTGAAGGATGGCGGCGCAGTCTGCCGCCAAGACGCCTGAGGTAACTTCGACCTGGTGGTTGAGGCGGGAATTGAAAAGGACTTCGAAGCAAGAGCGGACGGCCCCGCCCTTAGGATCATCGGCACCGTAGACCAGGCGCGGGACACGCGCCTGAATAATCGCTCCGGCGCACATGCTGCAAGGCTCAATAGTGACGTAGAGGATGGTGTCCGCGAGACGGTAGTTGTTGAGCAGGCGCGCGGCTTCGCGAAGAACGACAATTTCGGCGTGGGCCGTGGGATCGCAGTCGCGGATCGTGCGATTACCGGAGCGGGAGAGAATCCTTCCGTTGTGGACCAGGACGGCGCCGATCGGGACTTCACCGGCTGTAGCCGCAGCGCGCGCTTCGGCTAACGCTTCCCGCAAGAATTGAATGTCGGCATCCATCTCGCGAGAGAATAACACGCGGAAAGAACTTATTTAGAGGGCACAGAGAGCACAGAGGTCACGGAGAAGAGAAGAGGTAAGTCGGAAGCGCCAAGCGTCCCAGGGATAAAAGAGAGAGCGGTCGTCAGTTTGCTTGACAATTGCGTGGGGGAGAAACAAACTACAGCGCATGAGGGAACTTCTAGGGCGGTTGTTCCAAGTTGACTTCTTGAAGGGCCTGGCGGTCACCTTTCGAACGCAGAATCCCAGGAAAATCGTCACCGAACAATATCCCCTGGAGCGGCCGATGGTGGCGGAGCGCTATCGCGGCGCGCCTCGGCTGAACAATAACCCCGAGACCGGCGAGACGCTTTGCATCGGCTGCAACCTGTGCGCGCTGGCGTGCCCCGAGAACCTGATTGTGGTGGGTTGGGAGCGCGACGACGCTACACGCCGCAAAGTGCTGACTACCTTCACGTATGACACCTCGCGATGCATGTTCTGCGGATTGTGCGAGGATGCCTGCCCGACCGACGCGCTCGAATTAACGCAAGATTTCGAGATGGCGTACTTCACCCGCGAAGGCGCGATCTGGGACCGTCACCGCCTGGAGCAGGGTCCCACTCCCGCGCGCTACACCCGTTAAAGATACGGCATGGAACTTCGAAGAGATCCCATCACACAGAGCTGGGTCATCCTGGGGCAACGAGACACGCTCAGCGAATCGGCAGAGGAATGCCCGCTGGAGCCCGTAAAAATTGAGAAACAGCGGACGATTCTGGCAAGGCCGTCAGAAGGCCCTTGGCAAGTCTGCGTGCTACCGCATCCCCAGCCGCTCTATCACGTCGAAGGGGAGCCCGGCCGGCTGGCCGAGGGCATGTACGACAAAATGGGTGCCATCGGCGCGCATGAAGTGGTGGTGGAAACGCCGCTGCACGACAAACGGATGTCGCAGTTCAGCGATGAGGAAATTGAGCGCGTCCTGTGGGTTTGGGTGGCGCGCATAGCCGATTTGAAGAAGGACCCGCGCTTCAAATACGTCAGTGTCTTCAAGAATCAGGGCGCCTCGGCCGGGGAGGAATGGGCGCACGCCCACTCGCAGATCACCGCCACCATCTTTGTGCCGCGGCGAATCAAATACGAGCTAAGCTCCGCGCACGAATGGTTTAAGGATAAAGAGCGCTGCATTTTCTGCGACACGGTGCGCCAGGAAGAAAAGCAGGGAAAGCGCATTGTAGATGTGCAGGGCGATTACTATGCAATTTGCCCCTACGCGTCGCGTGTGCCCTATGAAATCTGGCTCTTGCACCGCAGGCACAATCACCTGTTCGAACAGCCGCGACCGGGAGCAAACCGCAAACAGCTGGCGGCGTTATTGGGCCGCGTTCTGCGGCGTGTGGAAAAGGTAGCGCCGGCATTTCACCTGGTCGTGCACACGGCTCCCAGCACGAAGAGCAAAAAAGGCGAGCTGGCCGGATATTGGAAGACGCTTGCAGAAGACTACCACTGGCACATCGAAATCCTGCCCATCGTGGAGAAGCGCAGCAAGTCCTACAGCATCAAAGAGGTGTACTTCAACGGGGAGCTGCCGGAGCAAGCAGCGGCCCAATTGCGCGCGCTGGATCCGAATTCATGAGGCATGCAGTTTCGAAAAGATCCGAACAGGGTGGCGCGTTCGTTAACCTGATTATCGTGATCTGTTTTGTGGTGTTCTGCGTCGTGTTGTACCTGGTGCGGCGGCCCATCCTGAGTTTCGTGGGCGAAGCGTGGATTGTCGAAGATCCACTTGACCGCGCAGACGTGCTCATTGTACTGGGCGACGACAATTTTTACGCCGACCGGGCCACTCGTGGCGCTGAATTATTCAGGGAAGGGAAGGCGCCGCTGGTTGTGGCTAGCGGAAGGCGCCTGCGGCCGAACGCGGGCATCGCGGAATTAATGGAACATGATTTGATCGAGCGCGGTGTGCCGAAGGACAAGATCGTGAGGTTTACTCACGATGCGGACAACACAGAGGAAGAAGCGGAAGCGCTCAAGAAGCTTGTGAAGGATCGAAAATGGCGGAGCGCAATCATTGTTACCTCGAATTATCACACCCGACGCACACGATACATTTTCCACAAGGTTTTTCCACAGGGCCTAGGGCTGCGCGTAGCCAGCGCTCACGATGGAGACTTCGACCCGCAGCATTGGTGGGAAAAGCGTAAGTCTATCAAAGAGTTAACGCACGAATTTGCGGGCATGCTCGAGGCTATTTGGGATTTGCATGGCACGCGTGAGACCCGTGAGACATCACAATCCGTAGTAGGAATGAGAGCACCAATTCCGCAATTACTAGTATAGGCTTTCAGGAAACACCCTATATTTGCTACCCACCATACTTGTTTACAGCGGCTAAGTCCTGTACTATGTTGACACTTCCGAGTCGCAGTCTCAACCCAACCCTGCGAACAGCGGCTTCGAAAATCCGATTTTCGATGTCGAGGTGTCTGATGTGGAAAAAAGACGATTCGAAACCGCAAGCAATTCCTGAGAATTTGCCCGCTCCCGTGAGTTCTGTGCCTGCTCCCAGCGCGGCTCCCAGCAGTCTGCATTCATCGATTGGCGCGCTTCCCGCTTCTTCACGCGCGGCTGCGTGCATCAGTCAGGGAATTAAAATCAAAGGCGAAGTCACCGGAAGCGAAGATCTTTTTGTTGACGGTGTCGTGGATGGAAAACTGAGTCTGACAAATGGCAGCTTGACCATCGGGCCGAATGGAACTGTGAAGGCAGATGTGACGGCGCGCGAAGTCATCGTGCGTGGCAAGGTCGAGGGGAAAGTCACGGGCCGGGACAAAGTTCAGCTGTGGAGCACCGGAGAAGTTACGGGCGAAGTGCAAACCGATCGACTGGCCATTGAGGACGGAGCGCTGTTGCGCGGCAAGGTGGAAGCCGGCAGGCAGTCAAGCAAGGTTGCCGACGCCAAGGCGGCGACCGCAACGACTAACAAATCTTCTGACACCAGGGCCTTGAGCTCGGGCACAGCGGCGGATTAATCGATGAGCTTCCTCCAGAAACTCGGCCTCAACATTGGAATCGCGGGTGGAACGGGCCACGATGTCTCACGGCAGGTGCTTTCTAATTCGCGCACTCGCCCGCCGGGATCACCGATGGCTGCGGTAGGCTCAACTCGTCCACCCGACCCACATGAATCCACACGCGTTTCGAATGGGTTAAAAGAGTTTTTGTGGAACCTCGATGGCTTGGGGCGAGGCACGTTGCTCGATCTGGGGCCCGCGTGGCAAACCACGCTGAGTTTCTTCATCGAACGCGGATTTCGCGTCTCTTCGGAAGACATTCTTCGTGGCTGGAAGGGTTTTCTGACCGAAGAAGAAGCGCAGCTGCGAAAAGATGTAACGGCAATCGAAACGCTCGACATGACGCCCGCGGGTCGGGCAACCCGATTCTTGGCGGAAAACCTTCAGTACTCGCGTTCCACCTTCGATGCCGTATTGCTTTGGGATTTGCTGGACTATCTGGAGCCGACGCTGGTAAAGCAGATCGTCGCGAGCTTGACGGAATTGCTGCGTCCCGCCGGCGTGGTCTTCGCGATGTTCCACAGCAAGAAGCCGGAAGGATTTCAGCGCTACCGCGTCGCGGATTCTAACACCCTGCAAGTCATTTCGACGCCAGTCATTTGCCCGGCGCAAAGGGTTTATCAGAACCGCGAGATCCAGGACCTCTTCGGCCGCTATCGCACCATGAAATCGTTCGTGGGCCGCGATCAACTCCGCGAAACACTTTTCATCAAGTAGAAAATAAAAGTTGGCACGATGCGCGAAGCCTGTGGATTTCGTGTGCTCACCAACTCTACGCTTGTGTTCCGCAAAACGCAGGAGTACAAGTAAGGCGTGAGTCAAGGAGCTCCGGAGGGACTATGACTCCACCGGGCTTAGAGCTGCACCAAAGCTGATCACACCGCTTTTGCGGTGCGCTTCGCCCGCGAAACATACGTGCTCTTAGCGCGCTTCCGAGGCGATACAGCAAATTGGCAAAACGGGGAGCCGCCAGGCTCCCCGTTTTGCGTTTTCGAATTGGATATCCAACTAATGCCGGGAAGAAGTACGGTGACGGCGGTGGCGCTTGCCATGGCCATTTCTGCGATGGTGCCGGTCATGCGATGACGCTGGGTTGTTCGACTGCGGCTGAGCCCCACTGGCTGTACTTTTTGGGGCGGCTGGCACGGCAGATACTTGCTGAGCAGAAACGAATAGCAGCGGCATCGCTGCTAACAGAAGGAATCTCAATATTTGCTTCACGTTAGATCTCCAGAAGAAATGAAATCCCCCGTGGCACTATTGAATCACAGGTTGCGCAGAAAGTCAGGTGGGAATGCGGTGAAAAATGTCAGAAACTCCGGAGATAAGTACGCGGGAATTTCAGGAGCCCATCGAACACGGTCGCGCCGGTGCCGTAACTCTGTGGTTGTCGAACTATCGGAGGCGACTAGCCACCGAACTTCAGTTGTTCCAGCCACTGGATCGCCTCGCGTTGATTGGCGATAATCTGCGCCTGCCAGACTAAGGCGACAGACATGAAGCACATCGTCACCACGCAGCAGACAAGTACAAGACCGATGCTGGATTCTTTAGCGGGGATGCGAAGAGCGTGTCGAAGCCAAGCCATGGTTAGGGTTCTCCTAGTACTCGGTTCGATTTTTTCGCCGTTCCCCACGCGAATCCGAGTTGGCAGGCCAGGGACGCGACAACCTGCCGGGAAAAGATGGGGCAATTCGAGGGCCAGAAGAAAGCTTGCGAATGGATTAACTTATCAAGCGGAGAATCAGCGATTTCTGAAACCAGACTGGGTTTTTTCGGACAGCCGCCGGATGAAAGTGTGCAAATTCAAACGCATTTGCGTCAATTTGTTGCCAGTCCCGACTAGTGCGGCACGGTCACAACCTCGAGCAGCTCTTCCCAAAGGTCGGGGGAATGCAGATCAAAGTGCCGCACGCTACGATCCTCTGCGTCTTCCGCCATCTGTGATTCAGACTTAAGGCCCGCGAGCAGGATTTTGCGTTCGCAGGACGGGAAAAGCCCCGCCGCACGCTCAGAGGTAGCAATGCCGACTGTATGAGCGTGATAGCGCAGCGCCCGGTCATAGAGTTTCGACAGATCTCGGATACATCGAGGAATGCTCGCGCCAATCGCAGCCGACCAGAGCACCCCATGCTGGCGAAATTCCAGCTTGCGAGCGCGGCCCTCCACGAGAAATTGCTCAATATTCTCCTTGGAGACTCCCGCGAAAAAGAACAGATCGTCAAAATCGCGCTGCCTGGAAAGTTCGGCTTCCCGCGGCGGGAGCCCGGTATTCTGCGAGAGTTCGCGCGGCGAGAGCGAGCGCAGCGTTACGATGGGCACTCCAGTGTCCTCAGAGAGACTTTCGAGGCCGTCGGCAGCCGCCGGGAGAGACTCTGCGACCGGGAGGCAAGTAAAACGCCCCAGTCGTACAGTGGCGGCTTTCTGGGTCTTGGAGATGGTTGATTCAGGGCGCAAATGGAAATAGTCCTCGGGCAAGTAGACGGCACACCCGTCCTCCGCGATGAATGGATGCGTATGCCCGTGCTTCCTGCGCGCGTCGTCGAATTGGAGGCGCGAGCGGCTGGTGAGCCAGACAGCCGGAACTCCCGCATGATCCAGTGCGGCGGTGAATTCATCGAGTCCAGGCAGGCTCTTCCCGCGCACGGGAATGAGTTCGTCTACCGCAATGTAAAGAATGTTGGACGTTTGGCGCAGAGGGGGCTCCGGAACTGGGCAGCTCATTCTATCGGAATTCAGAGCGAACCGTGGCGCGGACAAAACAAAAGGCGGGCAGAAGATTCTGCCCGCCTCGCGTGCGCCCGGCTGCCTCAGCCGAGGCATGAATTAAGCTGCTTAGTTGCCGGACTTGGCTGCCCCAGTGGAAGCGACCTGCGTATTCGCCTTTGGAATGCTGACGTATCCGCTGACCGTGTCTTTGCCCGTCTTGTTGATGACCACTTCCTCAGGAATGTGCGTCCCGGAGGTGTAGAAGAAGATGGGCTCGTTGACAGTGCGGTTCTTCTTTTCGGAGCGCTTGTCTTCAACGGTCATGGCGATGCTGAACTGATTGCGCTTTTCGTTGACGCCCTTCAGTTCGACGGTGACGTTGCCCACCTTGGTCGGCTTGTTCTTGCCAACGATGGTGAATTCGACGTAGTCGCGCTCGCCGAGGCGGCGGAGCTGGTCGATTTCGTCGTGGTTGCGCGCGATCAGGGTGCCCATCTCGCTGCGGGCCATTTTCAGGTCCTCGCGGGTGGCATCCAGGTCGGTCTTGACGCCCACAACCTTGGTGTCCACGGTCTTGACGTCATCGCTGGAGGCCTTGGTCGCCAGTTCCGAGTGCACGGAAGTATCGAGCGCGGCCACCTTTTGCGTGGTTTCGTCAATCTGCTTGGCGGCTTCCATCCGCGCCTTCTTCAGCTGTCCCTGGGTAATCTTGAGCTTATCGGTAACTACCTTCAGGTCGCCTTGCAAATCCGTGTTGGCCTTTTCGTCCTGTGCCAGGCGGTCCTTCAAAGAGGACATATCCTGCTGAACGGACTGCTGCGTGGTCTTCAACTGCGTGGCAACTGCTTGCTGCGTGCTGTCGAGCTTCGAAGAAGCGCTCCAGCCAAAACCGAGACCTCCGAGGGCAATCAACCCAAGAACGATAATTGCGGGCAACTGCCATGAAGAATTATTCCTTACTTCCACAATGTGATCCTCTGACATAGTCAATATCTCTCCTCACCCCGAATTCGGGGATGCCGTTTTAATCGGCCTGTAGCACAGAGATTGCATGCCGCAAGCCAAAGGCAGGGAATCGCGAGTGCCTGTAAGTGATAGAGGAATGAGCGGTTGGGTACGGCCGAAAAACAGGCGGCGGTACTAGTCCTAGCAAAGTTTACGCGAACAGAGAGCGAACAACGGACTTTTTGCTTGGCGAGGAATCAGCCGATCTCCACGCCAGCCATTTTGAGCTCGCTTTGCAACTGTTCGGGCGACTGGAAGACGATCGCCGTCATTCCCAGCCGCCGCGCTGCTTCCACGTACGCGGGGACATCGTCAATATACACGGCTTCCTCCGCGTTGACCTTGCAGGCGCGCAGGGCTTCCCGGAATATTAACGGATTGGGCTTGCTGGCGCCGACTGCGCAGGAGTACACGCGGTTCGGAAAGTGGCGCATAAAGTCGAAATTGCCTTCCATATGTGCGACATGGATGGGGTCGGTATTCGAGAGCAGAGCGAGGCGGTAGTGTTTGCCGAGGTTTTCCAGGAAAACGTCCTCCTGGATCGGCTCTGGGTCGAGCGCCCGGCTCCAAACTTCCGCGAATTGCTCAAAGGTCAGCGATCCGCCCAGCCGCTTGGCCAGATGCAGATGCCAATCACGGGGCGTCATGCGCCCTTCCTGCCAATCCGGCCAATGGGGATCCTTCTCGAGGGCCGACCAAAGTTCTTCAGGAGCCAGACCCATGTCCTGGCCGAGACCGCTCATCGCCCGGGCAACGTCCACACGAACCAGGACACGCCCAATATCAAAAATAACGGCACGGAACTTATTCGACGCCATGACCTATTCGCCCTTGGCACCAGAAATGGTGCCCGAGGTAGGAGACGCGGTGGCTTGAACGGCCCGTCTGGCGCGCAGGATGCTAATAATGGCCGGCAGCACCGATAACACGATGACCACGGCGATGACGTAATGAATCCGCTGGCCGATGTTGGGAACGGAGTGGCCTAGGGCATAGCCGCCGAGAATCATGGCGCCAACCCAGAAGACACCGCCAAAGATGTCAAAGAGCAGGTAGCGCGAATAGGGCATTTTCGCGGCCCCAGCGACGGGGGGGCAAAACGTCCGAACGATAGGAACGAACCGGGCGAGAATTACAGCCCGGCCGCCGTACTTTTCGTAGAAATCGTGCGCGCGCTGCAGATGACTGCGGCGGAAGAAAAGAGAGTCTTCGCGTCTGTATAGGGCGGCTCCCGCGGAGCGGCCGATCCAGTAGCCAACCTGATCGCCAACAATGGCGCAAAGCATGACGGGAAGTAACAACCATTTCAGGGGGATGCCGTCCGGCAGTGCGGAGAAAACGCCGGCAGTGACGAGCAGGGAATCACCGGGCAGAAAGAAGCCCACAAAAAAACCGGTTTCGATGAAAACGACGGTGCAGACAAGCGGTGCACCTCCGGCGCGAACTAGCTCCTTAAGTCCTTCTGGGTTATACAGCGCGTGGAAGAAATGAAGGATGGCGTCGAGCACTCAGAGTTATTCCTCGTGGCAAATGGATTGTTCGCTTCCCGGACAGGCACTGGAACAAGCACGCGGGAGCGTAAGTTCGTGAATACGTCCAGTCCTATACGGTAGCAGAAAACGCCGAAATCCCCACCGCAATCGTGCCAAAGAAGTGCTGTGACCGATAGAACCGCGAGCCACGCACCAAGGCGCATCATCGGACGGCCTCCGCGAGCCAGAGGTAGCTTTTGTCTTCTGCTTCCATCCGGGCTTCCAAATTTTGCGCGAATTCTTCTCTTTGCCCCAGGAGCTTCTGGATGCGCGGCAGCGCGCGTTGAGCGGCGGCCGCGCCCGCTTCAATGGCTTCGTCGGCGCGATCGAAATCGTCCCAGGCGATGGATTTCACATCGGGGCGAAGAACCAGATCGGCGTCCCGCTCCCAAATCTCCAGCTGGTGCTTTTGTGCGGCGCTGACGGCGCGGCTCACGACCTGAAAGATGTTTGTGGGAGCGCCCAGGTAGCCATCCTGCATTCCCACCGATATTCCAAGAACATAAGTCGCGCCGAGTTCGCGCGCAGCCCTCGTGGGAACGGGAGCGACAAGACCGCCGTCAGCCAGGCAGCGCGTGCCAATCTCCACCGGTTGGAACAATCCCGGAAACGCACAACTCGCGCGAATGGCGTCCACCAGATTCCCTTGTGTAAAGATGACCGGTTCGCCGGACGAGAGGTCCGTAGCCACTGCGGCAAAGGGAATGCGCAAATCTTCGAATTGCCGGGATTCGAAAACGCGCTCGATCAATTCTCCAAGACGATTGTTACTGGCCAGCCCCAGCCGGGAAACACGCCAACGAGCGATGTCACGAAAGCGAAGCGTGCGGCACGTGGCAATGATGCGCGAAAGAGGCGCGCCACTCGCGTACGCCGCGCCAAGAATGCTGCCCACGCTGGTGCCTGCAATATGAGAAATGGGGATTTGATTCTGTTCGAGCACCTGCAGCACGCCCAGGTGCGCGAAGCCGCGCGCAAAACCGCCGCCGAGCGCCAGTCCGAGGCCTGCCCGCACGACCGGCGAGGCTGGACTTTCGTTCAGGCCACTACCGGGTGCAGAGTCGTGCCGCGTCATGAGCCAAGGATGCCAGCCGGCACAATTCTTATCTATGGGCCACGCGTCCTTGCATAGCAGTACCGATGTACCTCGATGGAAACTCGGCAAAAAACCGAACAAATCGCCGCGAAAGCGCCAAACAGTACCTTCTTACTAGTCCCGTACCCTCTCTGTACCATTGTTGCGCGCGGTACCGTAAGCGATTCTCTCCTTGTCAGGCTGCTGTATGAGGGGGCCAACGGTGGACAACGCCTTCAAAAGTTGGATCGGGCAACCAGTTGTCCTGCAAGTGGCGCTAGGCGATATCAAGGTGCCGCTTCGCGGGAAGCTCCTGAAGGACGGCGGCGAAACAGTCCGGATGCGCATCGGCGAAGGCTGGGATGTGGACATCTATAAGGCGATGATCCTGGCCGTGGAACAAGATGCCATGGTTCTTCTACCAGCGTGAGGGATGCCACGATGAAAACACAAGAGCTTAAGTACGTGACTCGGCGCCGCGCGGCAGTGCTGCTCGGCCTTTCGGAAATGGAATTGAGCCGCATCTCGAGTGAATCGGGCCTCGGCCATAAAGAGACCGCTGGCGAACAAGAAGAAACCTATTTCACCTACGAAGAACTGCGGCAGATTTGCATGCTCGCCGTGCACCAGGTGAACTAACAAACGAGTTTCCTCCGGCCCCCCTCAGCAATACCCCCACCCCGGGTCGCTCCCCCCAGCGATCCGGGGTTTTTCTTTCTGGACAAGCTGCAGCCAAAACGATTTCCCCGCTTTTGAATCGGTTCAGAAACCCTTTGACAGACGGAGTCAAGATGAACAGACTTAGCGCCCATGGGAAAGAACCCAGGTGCTAAGTTTCTGCTAGGCAATCAGGCATGGTGGAAGGCGGCATTTTCGGCAGCGGCGCTGCTCGCCCTTGCCATCGGTTTGCACGCGGAGAGAAGCACGCCTGCAGGACCAGCGGAAAATGATACGTACGACTTGGTCATAGTCAATGGAAGAGTGATGGATCCCGAGTCCGGGCTGGATGCGCTGCGGAGCTTGGGCATAAGCGGCGGAAAGATACGCGCCATATCCTCGCAAGCGTTGCATGGAAAAACGACGGTTGACGCAAAAGGTCTCGTCGTTGCACCCGGCTTTATTGACTTGCACCAGCACGGACAAGACGCGGAAAACTACGCGGCAAAGGCGGCCGACGGAGTGACCACCGCGCTGGAACTCGAAGTGGGAGTTGCCGACGTGGACCGCTGGTACGCCGAGCGGGACGGTAAAGCGCTCATCAACTACGGGGCGAGCGCCGGACACATTCCCGTCCGCATGGTGGTGATGCATGACCCTGGCGGTCTGCTGCCCAGCGGGGAAGCCGCTCACCGCGTTGCTACCGAGGCCGAATTGGAAGAGATCAAAGCATTGCTGGAGAAAGCACTAAAGCGCGGAGCACTCAGCGTCGGGCTCGGCCCCGCCTACACGGAGGCCGCGACAAATCAGGAAATCGTGGAAGTATTTCGCGTGGCGGCAAAATATCGCGCTTCCTGCCACGTCCACATTCGCGCCACACTTACCCAGGTTGACGGGAACTTCAGTGGGTTTGAAGAAGTGATGGCTGCTGCTGCTATCACTGGCGCTCCCCTCCACGTCGTGCATATCCAAAGCACCAGCGGTCCTAACCTCACACAAGAACTCCAGATGATCGCGGAGGCGCGTTCCCGCGGCTTGGACGTGACGACGGAAGCCTATCCGTACACTATGGGCATGACCAGTATTCAAGCGGCGATGTTCGATCACCGCGAAGATGGGCCGGACACGTTCTTTTCTTCGCTCTTGTGGCCGGCTACCGGAGAGCATCTTACTCGGGAATCCTTTTTGCGATACCGAAAGCAAGGCGGAATGGTCATTGTGCCTTCCAACACGCTGGAAAATGTCCACGCGGCGATCGTCAGCCCGCTGACCATGATCGCCAGCGATGGATTCCTGGCCAACGGCCAAGGTCACCCTCGAACCGCCGGCACCTATTCGCTGGTGCTGGGGCGATACGTCAGGGAAGAGAAGTCACTCGATCTCATGACCGCGCTGCGAAAAATGACCCTGATGCCGGCGCAACGACTGGAAGCGCACGCGCCAGTGTTTAAGGATAAGGGGCGGATTCGCATCGGGGCCGACGCGGACATCACCATATTCGATCCCAATCGCATTATTGATAAAGCTACATACGAAAAACCGCTCCAATACTCCGAAGGAATTCAGTTTGTGCTTGTCAACGGCGTCCTGGTCGTCAATGATGGGCGGCTGGTGGATGGGGTATTTCCGGGCCGGGGAGCACGTGCTCCCATTCTGCAATAAGCAAGTCGATTCAGGTCGTACACTTTTCTTTCCAAGGGGAACATCAACTTGCATTTAACACCTGCCGATTGGGCTGCCATCGTTGGCTACTTGCTCATCACTCTGTTTCTGGGGCTGTATTTCCGTGGCCGTTCGGGCAAGAGCACGGAAGACTATTTTGTTTCCGGGCGAAACGTTTCCTGGTGGCTCGCCGGAACCTCCATGGTGGCAACCACGTTCGCCGCGGATACGCCGCTCGCGGTCACCGGCCTCGTCTACGCCAACGGCGTGGCAGGGAATTGGTTGTGGTGGAGCTTTCTCCCCTCGGGAATGATGACCGTCTTTCTCTTTGCGCGTCTGTGGCGCCGCTCCGGATTGATTACCGACGTCCAATTCGCCGAAATGCGCTACCACGGAAAGCCTGCCGCGTTCCTGCGCGGATTTCGTGCCGTCTATCTCGGCCTCCTGATGAACTGCCTTATCCTCGGCTGGGTGACCAAGGCCATGGTCAACATCATCAGCACCGCCATGGGCGTCAGCGACGCCAAGGCGCTGGCCATCTGCGTTTTCTTCCTCATGCCGTTCACCGGAATTTACGTCTCGCTCGGCGGCTTGTGGGGTGTGCTCTGGACCGATCTGTTTCAATTTGTTCTGAAAATGGCCATCGTGATTTCCGTCGCTTGGTTCGGAATCCGCGCCGTCGGCGGGATGCCGCAGCTTCTCGCCACGCTGGCCGCCAGGCGCGCGGCCGCCGGTGCCGGCGCAAGTGACATCACGGCCCTCCTGCCTGATTTTTCGCGCGGCCTGACCGGCGAAGCGTTATGGACGCTGCCCGTGATTACATTTGTCGTGCACCTCGCCGTGCAATGGTGGGCCTTCTGGTATCCCGGAGCCGAACCCGGCGGCGGCGGATACATCGCGCAAAGAATTTTCAGCGCAAAAGACGAGCGCAACGGATTGTTGTCCGTCCTGTGGTTCAACCTCGCACATTACGCGCTACGACCTTGGCCGTGGATTCTGACGGCGCTCGTAGCCGTAGTCCTCTATCCCAACCTGGCGCAGCCCGAACGCGGCTATATGCTGGTGGTCACAAGGCAGACTCCGCACGCGTTCCTCGGTGTCCTGCTCGCCGGCTTCATGGCCGCGTTCATGTCCACCGTAGCAACTCAATTGAACTGGGGCAGTTCGTATCTGGTCGAAGATTTCTACCGCCGTTTCCTGAAAAAGGACGGAAGCGAGTCCCATTACGTAAATGTCTCGCGGATAGCGACGCTATTTTTGGTCGTTGCCGCCGCCTGGGTTTCTTCGCAGCTCACTTCCGTCTCGGAAGGGTGGAAAGTCGTCCTCGAGTTGGGCGCGGGCACCGGCGGCGTCTATCTGCTGCGTTGGTACTGGTGGCGCGTCAACGCGTGGAGCGAAATCTCCGCGATGGCCGCGGCGCTGGTAACTACGCTTGCCCTGCACTCCAAAGCCCTCTGGATGGCCATCGCAAATAGGCCGCAGCCCTTCAGCGGTTCCGACCCCGTCATTTTCGCGAAGACCACGTTGTGCACCACGGGAGTGACCACGCTTGTATGGCTGGCCGTCACGCTACTAACACCGGCGGAGCCAACAGACACCCTCGTGAAGTTTTACCGCAAAGTGCGGCCGCAAATCACCGGCTGGAAGCCCGTTGCGAAACTTGTCGGCGACGAGCCGGTCACGCGCGACCTCGGAAAAAATCTCACCAACTGGCTGCTCGGATGCGTGCTCATCTATTCCGCTCTCTTCTGCATCGGTGAGGTTTGCTTCGGCCGCTACGGGCAGGGACTCCTTCTCGGAGCGCTTTCGATTGTGTGCGCAATTGTGATCTCGCGTCTGATGCCGAAAGCTAACGAGTGGCTTGGCAGCTAAAATGCCAGATTCGAAACAACCGCCTCCCGCCGGCACCTACCATGCCGTCCTCGCCGGTTTTCTTGGCTGGACCCTGGACGCCTTCGATTTCTTCATCCTAACGTTTGTCCTGGCCCCCATTGCCAGCGAATTTGGGACTAGCATCCCGGCGCTTGCGCTGACAATCACCGCGAGCTTGGCCACCCGTTGGATTGGCGCGATCGTCTTCGGCTTGTTCGCAGACCGTTACGGCCGGCGCCTTCCTCTCATTGTCAATATTTTGTATTTTTCGCTGATTGAAGTTCTCTCCGGTCTGGCGCCCAGCTACAAGGTTTTCTTTTTTCTGCGATTGTTGTACGGCATCGGCATGGGTGGCGAATGGGGCGTGGGAGCATCGCTCACCATGGAATCTGTCCCCGCGAAATGGCGCGGTTTCGTTTCAGGCTTGTTGCAGGAGGGCTACGCCCTCGGTTTTCTTTTAGCGGCCGGAGCCTACCGCTTCGTGTATCCCCATTGGGGCTGGCGGCCGCTTTTTTTCGTTGGCGGACTTCCGGCGCTGCTCACGTTGTTCGTGCGCGCCAAGGTGAAAGAGCCGGAAGCGTGGCACCGTTCACACACGGATTGGATGACCTACCAGCGCGCCATATTTCGTAACTGGAAGAGATTTGTTTATCTCGTGATCTTGATGGCTATGGTCAACTTTATCTCGCACGGCACTCAGGATATGTACCCTACGTATTTGCAGCAACAGCACGGCTTCAGTCCTCAGCGCACATCGGATTTCACGGCGTTTTCCATGGTTGGAGCGATTTGCGGCGGCTTGGCCTTCGGATATTTTTCCGATCACCGCGGAAGACGCAGGGCCATGGTCACTGCCGTGCTCCTCGGAATCGTCATGATTCCCCTGTGGGTGTTCGCTCCAAACCTTCCGCTGATTCTGCTCGGCGGGTTCCTGATGCAATTTATGGTGCAGGGTGCATGGGGCGTGATTCCGGCTCATATTAATGGACTCTCGCCGGATCAATTGCGCGGATTTTTCCCCGGCTTGGCCTATCAATTCGGAGTGTTGCTTGCCTCCGGCAGCGCCTACTTTGAAGCCCGAATGGCCCATCTCATGAGTTACGGCCGCGCGATGGGACTCTTCGCCTTGGTCGTACTCTTCGTCGGAGCCATAGTGATTTATTTTGGCCCCGAAGATCACCGCGCCGAGTTCGGCAGGAGCGCATCCGCAAAAACCTGAGTTGCTTTGCTTCTGGCGGCGTGGCGTAGCCTCGCGCCACTATGCTAATATTTCTATACCGCGCGCCCGTAGCTCAGTTGGATAGAGCGTCTGGCTACGAACCAGAAGGTCGGGAGTTCGAGTCCCCCCGGGCGCGCCATCTTGATCCATAAGCGGAATTGCATCGAACCGCAAGCAGTCATGTCCCCCGCGATTATCCTTACTGGTACCTCGGTTTCAGCCGAGCAGAAAAAATGATTCCGATAGAGCTAAGCCAACTCGTGGTGTAACGTATCTGCGCCGCGCGTTGCGGATTTGAACCCGAATAACTATGGTGACGCAGTGTTCGCTATTTCGGCAGTCCAGAAATCACTCTGCGGAAGACTCAACAAACCCTTTGGGCTCACGCTGCTGCTTTGTTTCTCGCTTGCCGCGTTGACTGTATTTGCGGGATGCGGCGGCTCGCCGAGCGAATCGATTCAGCCACCTCCACCTCCGCCGCCGACCACATTCACCATCTCCGGAACGATCAGCCCGGCCGGCGGCGGAGGTGCCATGGTTAACCTTACCGGTGCCGCCAATACGTCCACGACCGCAGATGCCTCTGGGAATTACATGTTCACCTCGCTGGCAAGCGGCAGCTACTCGGTCACGCCAAGCAACAACGGTTACACCTTCTCGCCGCCCAGCCACGCAGTCACTGTAAGCGGGGCCAATGTTCCTGGCGTTGACTTCACCGTGCAGGCGGTCGTTCAACCGGTGGCTGGTGCACCTGTTTTGTTTTTCTCTGACCTAACCAGCGGTCCCGCCACGGGCAATTCCGATTCGACCCATGTGAACAATGGCGGCGTGTACGTCAACCTGTACGGAAACTTTTTCGGCGCGGCACAAGGGAATTCCTCCGTCGCCTTGAACGGCGCGGCCTGCCTCAAAGTCGTGTCCTGGGGAACAACCTGGCTGTGGTATCAGAAGATCGTCGTGCAACTAACGAGCTCCTGCGCCAGCGGCAATTTCACCGTAACTACCTCCTTGGGCACTTCGAATTCCCTCCCGTTTTCCGTTCACGCCGGTGGGCACATTTACTACGTGTCCGGTTCCGGGAACGATGCGACAGGTACAGGCTCGTTCGCGGCGCCATGGAGGACCTTAACCCACGCGCGAGACGTCATGGTCGCTGGCGACACAACTTATGCTGAGACAGGCTCGGATGCCACCGCCGACGATGGTTCCGGCTGGCACACCTCATTTCTCGTCGAGACGAATGGATCAGCCACTGGTAGCATCGCTTTGTGCGTCTACCCGGGTGCCTCCGTTACTATCGGCTCCACTTCAATCCCTAATGCGATCCGGTCCGGGGACAATATTCCCACCAACTACTGGGTGATTTCCGGCTTCACCCTGCGTGGCGGACAGGCGAATTCGATCTGGGGTAGCAACTTCTGGCGTTTCGTTGGCAACGACATTTCCTGCCCCAACGGGAACGGCGAGGGGGGGTGCTACACCCCGATTGAGTCCACCTTCCTCTCTACCTATGGAAACAACATCCATAACACCGGCGTTGCCGGAGCCTCCGCCGAATATCACGGCGTTTACCTTGCTACGGACTCCAACAACGAGGACTTCGGCTGGAACGAAATTTCGTTTGTCAATGGCGGTCGTGCCTTGCAGACGCATTCTGCGCCAAACGGTGGCGGCACCAATGGCTTCAATCTTTTTAGTCTCAGCATTCATGACAACGTCATTCACGATTCCGCTCTGGACTGCATTGTGGCCGACACGCTCAATCCTTCCGCTGGTACCGTCGCGATTTACAACAACATTCTTTACAACTGCGGCCTCACCACTCCTCCCGAGGCCACCGGCGGTTGGAACGGCATTAATGTTCCGGGTTTCACCGAAGCGGGTCCGAATGGCACCGGAACTGTCGAGATCTTCAACAACACCTTGTACGCTTATGGTTTGAACGCCAATTCGCCCTACGGCGAAGAAGAAAACGGCATCGTTTGGAACGGTGACGGTTCATCCATGTCCGTCCATGTGCGCAACAACTTGCTCTATAGTGTAACTACTTCCATCTATCCGTCAGGAGTGCCGTACTTCGCTCCGTCAGGCTCAGCGCAAATCTACGGGGTCAACAACCTGATTTTCGGCGCGGGCTCTTCCTCGGGAAACTCGAACATTACCGGCTCGCTCGCCGTCGATCCGCAGCTCGCAAACGTCGCCGCGTTCAACTTCATTCCTCTTGCCGGCAGCCCCGCCTTAGGCGCCGGTACTCCCATCACTGATGTCGCGCCCTTCGGTTTCAACAATATCGGCCGCGACATCAGTGGTAACCCCAGGCTCAAGTCTCCAGCCATCGGCGCATTTGAATAGGAACAATCCTCCAATCGCTTGCTCAGAAATTCATCCCAAGCATTCGAATAGTTACGTTGACGTGTGGGCTCTCCCGGCCTATAGTGGCGCACCTTTTACTAGCGAGAGGCCCGCTTGCTCGAACGCGTCTTTCACCTCGAAGAAAACCAGACCACCGTACGGCGCGAACTGCTAGCGGGCTTGACCACGTTCATGACCATGGCCTACGTCGTGGTCGTCAACCCGAAGATCCTTGCGGAAGGCGGCATGCCCGTCGAAGGCGTGCTCTTCGCCACTTGTATTTCCGCCGCCATCGCCACGCTCATCATGGGCCTGTGGGCCAATTACCCAATCGCCCTCGCCCCGGGCATGTCCCTCAATGCCTATTTCACGTATTCCATCGTGATTGGCCGGCATGTCCCATGGCAGACGGCGCTCGGCGTCGTCTTTCTTTCTGGCTTGCTCTTTCTCATTCTCACACTCACAAATGTCCGCGAACAAATCGTCAACGGCATTCCCGATTGCCTCAAATACGGCACCGCCGCAGGGATTGGCCTCTTCATTGCCTTCATCGGCTTGCGCAACGCGCAAATCATCGTGGCCAATAAAGCAACATTCGTCGGCCTGGGCAAAATGTCGGACCCTGCAGTTTTACTAGCTGCCGGAGGGCTTCTTCTCATCGCAATATTGATGGCCCGCCGCATCGGCAGCGCCATTCTTCTCGGCATTATTGTCATCACGCTGGCAGGCATTCCTCTCGGCCTCGCCCACTGGCCCGAGCATTTTTTTTCCCTGCCACATCCCTCCGGCACTTTTCTCAAGCTGGATTTGCGCGCGGCCACAAAACTCGGTTTCGGCGAGCTCATCTTCGTTTTCTTCTTCGTGGATCTCTTTGATAACGTCGGCACACTCGTCGGCGTCTGCGAAGAGGGCGGCTTCCTGCGCGACGGAAAGCTTCCGCGCGCCAGCCGAGCCTTACTCGCCGACGCCTTCGGCACCATGTTCGGCGCACTAACGGGCACCTCGACGGTCACTAGCTACATTGAAAGCGCCGCAGGCGTTGCTGCCGGTGCGCGCACCGGCCTTGGCAACATCGTCATCGCCGGGCTTTTTCTTGCGGCCATGTTTTGTGCTCCCCTCGTCGCAGCGATTCCTACCTACGCCACTGCACCAGCACTGATCCTCGTCGGCGCGCTAATGTGCGGCGCCGTCGCCCGCGTTCGCTGGGACGATTTCAGCGAAGCGTTCCCCGCCTTCCTCACCCTGGTGGCCACACCGTTGACCTTCAGCATCGCAACCGGCCTCAGCCTTGGCCTTCTTTCCTTCTCCTTCATCAAACTCGGCACCGGCAAACACCGCGAAATCAGCCCCCTAATCTGGGTTCTCTCTGTCCTCTTCCTTCTCCGCTACGCATTCCTTTCCGCCGAGTAGGTCATGTGGTCCCTTTAAGAAGCAGCCTCTAGCGGTTCGTCTTATCTCGGTGCAGATTAAAACCGCCACGTCAGCTTCACGTATCCACTCCGTTTGATCTGGCTCGACTGCATGCTTCCAAAAAAGTCCTCAAACTCCACGTGCTCGTTTTTCAGCAAATTCTGTCCAACGACGCTCAACGACAACCCTTCCAGCGCCTTCCACGTTAGTCCGGTGTCAAGACGCGTATACCCTGCGATTCGCGCCGCTCCAGAAAATCCCTGATTCCTGAGTGGGTCCACATAATACGCGCTCGCATCCCACGACCATCTCTTCTGCAAATCCATATGCGACCTCAGTTGCCCCATCTTCGTCGGCGTGTTGCCTTGTACAAAGGATACCGTCTGCTGATCCTGGCTTTGCGTGTCCGTGTGCAGATGTATCTCATCCAATGCGAAACCGGGGCTAAGCTGCCAGTGCTTCGTCACCTTCCAGTTCGCCGCCACCTCAAACCCGTGTGACTCTCCGCGCATCAGGTTTCCGTACGTCAAGGTCTCCACTTGGTGCGGCGGCGCAGGCGCCGCCTCAAAGAAAGAACTGGACGGCTCCGTGGTTTGCAGATTGTCGTAGTCGTTGTAATACGCGGCCAAATCGAACGTAAAACGATTCGACAGCGTGGCTCGATAACCTGTTTCATAGGCTATCAGCCGTTCGTTTTGAAAATGTTTATTACCGATAAATCTTAAAACGATCGGCACGCCGTTCGCCGCTCCAATTTCGCCCAGGTTCACGGACAAATCTTCGTCATTCGGTGTCGGCGCACGCACCGCGCGGGACACCGCCGCCCACAACATCTGCTGCTTGCTGAATTCCCAGGTCGTCCTGATGCTGGGCAAGAATTCAAAACCCGTGTAGCCGTTGTGTTCCAGTTTTGTTCCCGCTGTTACATAAAGCCGGTCCCGTACAATCGCGATTTCGTCCTGCACGAACGCGTTGACAACATCCAGCGTCTTGTGCGGCGGATTGAAGAACACCGTCAGCGTGCCGTTGATCTGCCCGCTCGAATAAAAGTCGCCTATTCCCCAAATGATGTCCTGCCGGTCGCCCCATGCGAAGTGCTGCTGGTAGTCGGCATACAGCGTGCTTCGCACTTCCGGCTCTAAGGGATCGTCCCGCGTGTAATGCGTAAACGAAACTTGCAGTTCCGAATCCGACCGGTCGCTGTACTGATGCTTCCAGTTCGATTGGATAAAGCCTCCCGCCGAGGTGATCTCGTCCGGGATGGTTATCAAGCCGGGCGACGTAATGGACGGAAGAAAGTAGGCAAGCTCTCCCTCTCGCTCGGTGTACAAATTGCCTTCGACCGTTAATACATCTTTCGGCGAAAGCGTGCTGTCGCTACGAAATCCGCCGCGCAGCATGTGCCAGCCGTCATCTCCGCTCTGCCCGCTCAGGTCGGCCATCGGCCCTTCGTTGAAATATTTCGCGTACACCCGATAGTCCGTCTCTTTTCCAATCTTGTCTCCATACTCTGCGGTTCCCGAGCTTTGCAGGATGTTCCCGCCCGTCGCTTCGAGCAACCCGCCTCGTGTATCCGCCGCGCGCTTCGTGAAAATGCTGATCACTCCATTTACGGCATTCGCGCCCCAGATCGATCCGCCGGGTCCGCGCGCGCTGGTGGCGTTGTTTTTGGGACCTTTCTATCCACGTCTGTCCACGGTCTCTCCTGGCAGGCAATTTGCACGAGGGGTACCGAAGCATGCCTCAGGGAATGAGCGGCAAAGTACTTAGTTTCAATGTGTTAATTGGAAAGTCGTCTCTCGGAGATTTCCTGAATTGGTGCGCTTTACGCAGCCAGTCCCATCCCGGCGAACCCCATCGATGCAAGAGCCGCTTGATTCCCAAAGGCACTTCAGTTATCATAATTTCGGGTAATGGTGCGAAATCCCTTCGATGCCGCGGCTTCCATGCGGCCTTTTTTATTTCCAGCGCCAATCACGATTTTTGTCGTTCCCAACCGCAGCGATGGCGGTTTTTGCAGTCCCTCAATGGAGATCTTCCCCCGCAAAGCGCCTCTGCAGGGGGAATTTCTTTTTGTGTAGGCCTCACGCCTAAGTTGCTTAGAATCAGCACTTGCAAGATCGCACCAAAAGTACGGCGCTAACTATCTTTAGAATCAATACTTACAGGGGGCCCGTAAGTGTTGATTCTAAACCACTTACGGAATGACTAAACCCTTTAGATGCAACACTTACGAAAAACCGAGGGGGTACTCCGGTTATTGTTAACAAGGCTCCCGTGAGGGCTCCCAGTCCGGACCGACGAGCCACGTCGGCGACTGCACCTGTGGCACAGGCTTAACCTGTCGGTGTGTCGAACGGTAGCGGATTCCAATCAACTAGAAGTGCTTCGCATACCACGCCTCAGGCCGAGAGCCGGGCCAGCGTCCCCGCCAGCACCAAAGCCCCGCGCGCAATGTCTTCCGGCGCAGCGTACTCATCCGGCCGATGGCTGTATCCGTTCCGGCACGGAATAAAAAGCATCCCGGTCGGAGCGATCCGCGAAACGAAAAGGGAATCGTGATACGCCCGGCTGACCATCTCTAGAAAAGGGAAGCCATGTTTGCGGCAAGCATCAGACAAAGCGGCACGCACTTCAGGGGCGCATTCGGCCGGCGCGTCGGCATTCAGCAGTTCAGATTGAATTGAGACGCCACGCTTCTGCGAAAGACTCTGTGACGTCCGCTCAATCGTTTGCAGTACGCCGTCGCGCCGTGCGTGATCCGTATCTCGAATGTCCAGCGTTATCTTCACGCGGCTGGGAATGCTGTTGATCGCGCCGGGAAAAACTTCGCAGATGCCGACAGTAGCAACGGTGTCCACAGCACCGCTCGAACGTGCTGCATGTTCCACAGCCAGGATCAATTCTGCGGCTGCGCAAAGCGCATCTTTGCGATCCGGCATCAGCACTCCGCCCGCGTGTCCGCCCGCTCCCTCGATGGAGACGCGCAAACTTGCGGGAGCCGCGATTCGCGTCACGATTCCGAGGGAAGTCTTGCTCCGCTCGAGCAGGGGGCCCTGTTCAATGTGCAATTCCACGAAAGCTTTGTAATAACCATTCGGGAGCTTCACGTCCTGGAGATCTCCACTGAAGCCGGCCTTTCGGCGAACTTGGTCCACCGTTTCGCCTTCGTGATCCTTCAATTTCGCGGCCGCCTCCGTGGGAAGCGTTCCCGAAAGCAACCGGCTTCCCAGGCAGCCGATGCCGAAGCGCGTCGGTTCTTCCGTCGCGAACACGAGCAGCTCGATGGAATTCTTTGGCCGGAATCCGCCGCGCTGCAGCGCGCGAATCGCTTCGAGTCCGCCGAGCACCCCAACAACGCCATCGTATTTTCCGGCATTCGGAATCGCATCAATGTGCGAACCCGTTCCAACCGCCGGCGCCCCCGGATCGGCCCCGTTCCACCGCGCGAAAATATTTCCAATCGCATCTTGCCGTACGGTGAGACCCGCTTCTTCGCACCGTGCGATCACCCATGCGCGCGCCTTCAGGTCCGCGGGCGTGAAAACAATTCTGGTTACAACGGGAGGCTCGGCGGCAGTAATAGTAGCCAGCGTTTCGATCTCCGCGCTCAGCCGTTGTTCGTTGATTTGCAGATTCATCCCTTCAATCCCGCGAGCCTGTACAAAGTTATCTTTGTGACCAAGCAAAGGTTTCTCACCGCGAGCATCCGACAGATCAGTTTCTTTATTTCTTTACTTCGGTATTTCGTTACGTCGTTACTTCTTTTCTCAGCCGATAGGATGCCGGTTCCAGTTTTTGTAAATCAGATATTTAGCGGGCACTTTGCCGATCGCGCCGAACCACTGCGGGCACCACGGTCCCATCCAGATAAAATCGCCGGCTGTCACCGGATACCATGAATCACCAAGCCGGTAGATGCCGCTTCCTTCGAGCATCATCAGCCCGTGCTCCATCACGTGCATTTCCACCATGCTCAGCGATGCGCCCGGCTGATACACCATCGTGTTCACCGCAAAATCAAAGCGCGGCTCGTCCGGCAATAGGCATTTGACCTGTAAATCAGGATCGTCGTCCAGCGCGTGCGAGGAAATATCATCCTCACTCGAAACAATCAGGTGCGGCACTTCCGTTTTCTTGATCCGCTCGTAAGACTTTTCGACGACAGCAGCTCTGCTTTTCTTCTTAGCAATAAATCTATGTGAAGTTCCTTCGGGCAAAAAGGCGTAGCCGCGCGCGCCGAGCTCGTGACGCTTCTCCTCAGCTTCAAGTGTCACCGCTCCTTCCAGGACATAGACAAAACGCTGCGCCGAGGTATTTCCCAACTCGCCTTTCGGTTCCATCTCGGCCGTGTATTCCGTGAATGCCGCACCCAGAGCCGGACCGATGTGAACGATCGCCGAAGCCTTCTTCATCCCGGGCAAAGTAGTGCGCACAAAGGTGTCCGGCGTGAGGAGAAGATGATTGCGCTGATGCGAGCTACGCGTTTGACCGAGATTATGCACGGCACGTCCTTCCAACAAATTCCTGCGAAGCCGCAAGCTGCGTCAGCAAATGCCGCCCGCACTCAAGTGCTTTCGCGACGTCATCGAGATGCACCGATTCCGCTGGATCGTGGCTGATGCCTCCCGGCGTCCGCAAAAATATCATCGCCACCGGAACTTTTTCCGCCAGGATCATAGCATCATGCCCGGCGCCACTCGCCATGCGATGCGGCTCGCAACCTGTTTTTTGAATGGCCTGCTCGATCTGCTCGGTCATGAGCGGATCCATCGCCACGGCATTCTGAACGAGCAGCGTCTTCCAAGTCACCGTCAATCCGCGTCGCGCCGCGATCGACTCCGCTTGCCGGATCAACTTATCCAGCGCTTGAGTGCGCGTGCCATCCGAAGCATGACGAAGATCCAATGTTGCGCGCGCTGTTCCGGGAATCACATTCGCGGCACCAGGCTTTGCTTCCACGAATCCTACCGTCGCCACCAGACCCGGAGTGTGCTGTCCCAGAGTTTCCACCGCGACAATCCACTCCGCCGCCGCGGCCAGCGCATCGCGCCGCAAATTCATGGGAGTAGTGCCCGCATGATTCGCTTGCCCAGAAAATGTAAATTCCAGGCGATTCTGGCCGACGATGGCTTCCACGACTCCGAGTGGCTTCCCTAAACGTTCCAGCACCGGCCCCTGCTCAATATGAAATTCGATGTAGCCCAAACAATCGTCACTCAATAGCGATTTGGAAACTTCATTCGGGTTCAAACCAAAATCCTGAATCGCCTTGCGGACTGAAATTCCATTCGCATCCGTTCGTCCGAGAAGTTCCTCATCCGTTCGCCCGACCAGCGCGCGGCTTCCGATAAACGGAACTCCAAATCTCACTCCTTCTTCTTCCGAAAACCCAACGACCTCAATTCCGAACGGCAGCTTCTGCCCATCCAGCGATTCGACAAGCCCGATGGCCAGCACGACTCCCAAAATCCCATCGAATGCTCCCGCATTCGGCACGGTGTCCAGATGCGAGCCAATCAAAACTCGCGGCGCGTTCGGCGACGTCGCAGAATAAAAGCCGCGCAAATTTCCAACCGCATCGAGCGAAACATTCATGCCGAGTTTTTTCATCCAAGAAGAAACTTCACGATGGCAATCGCGCATTGGAGCTGAAAGAAATGTCCTGCGCGTGCCGTCTGCGTCTTCCGAAAACGCCGCCAGCTTCCGGCACCGCGCAATCACTTCTTCCGCGAGTTTTGTAAAATCATCAGTCGTCTGCACTCGAATTCACTTTCACGAAAGGCAGAGAATTTCGTTCAATCACGATTCCCGGATAAACTTTGCTGCGATCCATCCCGCGACAATGAGAATCAGCATCATCTCCCAGTTGTAGCGACTACCATATGTAGCAACCGGGAAGTGATGGCTCAACATCAGAAACACGACCGGCACAGCCAAAATCGTGTTGTGTTTCGAACGCAGCTTCGCTTGCGCGCCGAGCGATGGATCGAATGATTCGCCCTTTGCCGCCGCCGCGATCATTTTGCGTTGCGCGGG
This sequence comes from uncultured Acidobacteriota bacterium, assembly GCA_963729455.1. Classification (GTDB taxonomy): domain Bacteria; phylum Acidobacteriota; class Terriglobia; order Acidiferrales; family UBA7541; genus Acidiferrum. Next base: position 96,750 of record CAVSNX010000007.1, on the reverse strand, counting down.
AAGAATGCGCATCCACACATTCAGCGTCATGATTGTTCCGAAAATCGCTCCCACATGGATATACGCGGCGCGGCCGCTCATCACGTGCGTCAATCCCCACGCCGCCGCTGCCGTCAGCAAGAAGCCAAATCCGACGAACGCGTTCGGCGATTTTCCCAACGCCGAGCGCACGGCGAGATCATAGATCAACCAACCCACGATCATCGAGCCAACTCCGATCGCGATGCCGGCTTGTTTCGAAATGTCCGCAACATCCGGATCGACGAGCCCGTCGCCCAAGTAATAGACAAGGACGAGAAGAATTACGCCTGCCAGCCAGGTCATCAAGGCTTCCCAGCGAAACCAGCGAACTTGTTCCGCCGAGACTCCGAGAGATTTTTGTTTCTCGACAGCGTAAAAACCGCCGCTGTGGACCATCCAAACTTTCGAAGTGGCTGCATTCGAATTGGCTTGCTTTTCGAGTTTCGTGAATTGGCCGTCGAGCCACGTGAAGTAGTATGTTTGCCCGACCCACATGATTCCCGCGAAAACGTGAATCCACCGCACGCTAAGGTTCAGCCATTCGCGAATCGCAGAACTCATCTCAGCTCCCCCGATACGTGGTATACCCGTGCGGGCTCAACAGCAGCGGAATGTGAAACTGCGATTCGCCGCTGCGGATTCGAAACGAGATCTCCACCACCGGATACAATCCGTCCACGCCGCATGCCGCGAAATAACTCGCCGTGTCGAACGTCAATCGGTACAAGCCTTCCGCGAGCGTCGCATTCGCCGGCAATAATTGGCCGCACCGTCCGTCCTGATCCGTTCGCGCAGAACCGAGTGAAGACCACTTGCCGGAAGAATCCTGGCGATCGAGGCGCACCGGTACACCCGCCGCGGGTTTGCCCTTGGCCGTATCCAAAACGTGCGTGGAAATGCGATTCATCCCGCGAGCCACTTTCTGATTCGAATCTGCATAATCTGCCGTTGTTCCTCTGCCGCCCGGCGGAGTTCCGTGGCTGGATCATTTTGCAGCCGCCGGCGCAGAATCTCCAGGATTTCGCTGCCGGATTTTCCCGTCGCGCACACAATGAAAATCCGTCCGAACTTCAGCTCGTACTCGCGATTGCCCCACTTCAACGCGGTCTTCATGGCTTCATCGGCTGCAGCCGCTTTTTGTTGCTCTTGCTCGGACCACGCTGAAGATTGTGCCGGTGCGGCCTTTTCCGCGTGCGACTCGCCGATTCGCGGATGACTTTCGAACGCCTCCTGCCAATCTGCTTCGCCGAGACTCTGCCAGACCTCATCAGATGTTGCGAGCACTGAGCCCTCATCTTGGATTGGCCGCTTCGAGACAACACTTGCCGCCCAAGCCTTCGAGCCGCAACAAGGAAGAATCTCACTGATAGCTTCTTCCTGCGGCAAACTGTTCCAGCGAACGAGTACTTCGCTCACGGCTTCGCGCTTTCTGCCGCAAGTTTTTCTAGAAATTCGACGACGAGATTGCCTGCAACTGCCGCGCGGTAGCGGGCCGTGGAGCGAATGTCGTCAATCGGACGAATTTCCTGCGACACAGATCTTTTAACCGATTCGAACAGTGATGGCTCCAACGTTTTTCCAGTAAGGAGTTGCTCCGTTTCACTCAGGCGAAGAGGAATCGGTGCGACGCTCCCCAACGCGAGGTGAACATCCTGAATCACGCTGTTCACGGCTCGACCCAATGCAGCCAGGCAAACTTTGGAAATAGCCTGCGCGTTGCGCGCGCCAACTTTCCGCGTGTAAGCAAAACAGCTTGAAAACCGGCGGGGCACGGAAATGTTGCGAATCAATTCGTCACATGCCAGCACAGACTGTTTGTAACCAGTGTGAAAATCCCTGTACGAGACGCGCCGCTCGCCGCGCACTGAAACCAATGTTAGCTCCGCGTCGTAAACGAGCAGCGCGGGAAGGGAATCGGCGGCTGGCGACGCATTGGCAATGTTGCCGCCGAGTGTTCCACGATTCTGGTTGGCAATCCCGCCGGTCCAAGATGCGGCGGTGGCCAGCAGCGGGAACTCTCGCGAAACGATCTCGTGGTTGCGCAAGTCCGTGTAGGTGCACGTCGCGCCGATTCGAATCCGATCGGGGAAGACTTCTATCTGCCGAAGTTCAGGAATATTCCAGAGGTTGACTAAATTTCGATGCGTCAGTCTTTCCGCAGAATACAAAACCATCACGTCCGTTCCGCCGGCAATCGGAAGCCATTGCTTCGGTTCAGCAGAGAGCAGGGCAAGAACGCCTTGCAGATTTCCCGGCGAAACTAATTTGTATTCGGCCGGATTGGCTCTCATCTCGCACCTCTTTGCGCGGCCTTGGCCACCGCTTCAAAAATCTGCATATACCCTGTGCAACGGCATAGGTTGCCGGCAAGCCCTTCGCGGATTTCTGTTTGCGTTGGATTCTGCTTTTTTTCGAGCAGATGAACCGCCGCGAGGATCATTCCCGGAGTGCAGATGCCGCACTGCGCGCCGCCGCATTCCAGGAACGCTTCCTGCAGGGGATGCAGCAGCGAATGCGACGCGATTCCCTCGATTGTGACAACATTCGAACCGTCCGCTTGCGCCACGGGCAGGAGACAGCTATTCACCAGCAGACCATCCATCAACACGGAGCAGGAGCCACATTCACCTTCGCCGCAACCTTCTTTCGTGCCGGTCAATCCGAGTTCATTGCGCAAGACATCCAGCAAGCGTTCCATCGGATGAACACGCAAATTTCTGAGTTCTCCGTTGACGGTGAACGATACGTCGCACTTTGCCTTCGCGTCACCAGATGAGTTCATCGCGCTCCTCGCCCAGAAGCGGCGGTGAAAGAGGTTGCAATTGGAGACTCTTCTTGTAGAGCGTGAAACAGATCTTCCGGCAGCAATGGAACCGAATTGAAGCGAATGCCGATGGCGTCTTCCACGGCGTTTACGATGGCCGGAGCGGGACCATCCATCGGCAGTTCTCCAATTCCCTTGGCGCCATGCGCGCCGTGAATGTTGCCGTTCTGCTCGAAGAAAACGCGAATCGGCGGCAGATCCGCGGAGGTCGGCATGATGTAATTCGTCATCTGGTTGTTGACCATGCGCCCGTCTTGCCAAATCACTTTTTCGTAGAGCGTGAAGCCGATCGCTTGAGCCACTCCGCCGATGATTTGTCCTTCGGCCAGAACTGGATGCAGGACTTTGCCGACTTCTTGCAGTGCGACGAAGTCATCCACGGTCACGCTGTAGCTCGTAAGGTCGACGGTTACTTCGGCGACGTAAACGGCCCACGCGAATGCGGCGTAGGCTTCGCCGCGATATTTTTCGTCGTCCCAGAAAAGGCCTGGCGGGGCTTCATAGCGCACTTCCGATTTCAGCGAGCCGTGCGCCGCAATGTATTCGCGGCAGGCAGTGCGAAATTGTGCTGGAGTGTAGTTGTCCCCGAGAAGCCTTGCATTCGAAAGCATGCGCTTGATTCCGATGGCGGCGGACTGCACAAGTTTTCCCACGATCATCGCCGTGCGTGAAGCTACTGTCGGGCCGCTATTCGGAACGACCGTGGTGTCCGGTTGCGCAATCACCACATTTTCATAATGGAGGTCGAGCGCCTCCGCGGCAATTTGGCAAAGAACCGTGTTCGTTCCCTGGCCGAATTCCGCGCTCGACACTAGCACCCGAACAATGCCGTCGGGGTCAGCTTCGACGCCAACCAGAGAACTCAGATAACGCTCGCCGGAGCCCGTGAAACCTGCCCCATGAAGAAACGCAGCGATTCCCATTCCTCTTTTCCGTGGACTCGTTTTGTTTTCATCGGCAAAGCGTTTCTTCTTTGCGTGATAGTCAGAAATTTCAAGCGCCCGATCGAGTAGGTGATTCAAGTCAATGTTTTCATGGATGGTCTGCTGCGTCGTCGTTGTTTGACCGGGCTTCAGAAAATTTCGCCTCCGGATCTCGACGGGAGAAACTCCAACGGCCTCGGCGATGCGGTCCATATGGCGTTCCATGGCGAAGAGACTTTGCGGCGCACCAAATCCGCGAAACGCGCCATGAGGAGGAGTGTTCGTCGCTACTGCCTTCGTTCGAATGCGAACGCTTGACCAGTAATAAGGACCGCCGGCGTGAATGGTGCCGCGCGACAGCACGACGGAGGAAAGCGTGGCGTACGCTCCGCCATCAATGACGAACTCGATCTCGCCGCCGAGAATCTTTCCATCTTTGCTGACGGCGGTACGATGGCGCGTTCTCGAAGGATGACGCTTCGTCGTCGCGACCATGTCTTCCATGCGGTCATACACTATCTTCACCGGCCGGCCGGACTTCATCGCCAGGAGCGCCGCGTGTCCGGCGATCATCGAAGGATATTCTTCTTTTCCGCCGAACGCGCCGCCGGTTTCCATTTGCACGACGCGCACTTTGTCTTCGGGAAGCCCGCAAAGCGCCATCAACGCTTTATGAACGTAGTAGGGACATTGCAGCGAGCCCCACACGGTGACTCCCTGCTGCGGATCGAAAGCCGCGATAACACCGTTGTTCTCGATGTATAGCTGTTCCTGCGCGCCGGTGGAGTATTCGCCTTCGACAATCTGGGCCGCATCCTTCCAGACAGAGTCCACATCGCCCTTTTCTACCAGAAAGGTCTTGAAGATATTGTCGGTACCCCAAATGATGGTGGATTGTTTCTCGCTCTCTTCGAGAGAGTGCACCGGGGGCAGCGGTTCGTACTCGATGGAAATCGCGTCCTCTGCCTTGCGAAGTTTGTGGCGGTCGGCATGAGCGAGCAGGAGAATTGGTTCTTCGGGATGATTGACGCTTTCCGCGGCGAGGCAAGGCTGATCGTCGAGAATTAGCGCGATGCAGTTTTTCCCCGGAATGTCCTTGGACGTGACTATGACAAATTCATTCCAGGCGACGCCCGGATAAAACGAAATTGTTTTGATTTTGCCGCGCGCAATTTTGCTGCGCACGGTCGCGCCGTAGAGCATGCCGGGCAGGACCATGTCATCCACGTAGCGCGCCGCTCCCGTAACTTTATCGCGGCCTTCCTTGCGCGGGACGGACGTCCCGACAATGTGACGTTCACTCGAACTGGCCAATCCTGCTCCTTCGCCCGCCGATTGGGTAGACCTGTCCGCTGCAAAGAGTTTCGTCGCAGAAATTCTGCGGCCGAAACGCGGCGATCGCGGACCAATCGAAGTGTGCTTGCTGGCAGTATTCTGTATGAAACGGGGAAACTTTCAAACGTCTATTTAAGGATCGTATCGGCCGCTACGGGCGAATTTCCTGGCCTGACGGCTCACCTGGGAACGCACTGCCATCGAATACGCAGTTTCCGCGGAGATAGGTTGCCCTTACGAGGCCTCGAAGTTCTTCACCTAAATAGGGCGAAATCCGATGGCGATAGTAGAGGTGCTCTTGCTGCGCGACGAATTTGGCATCGGGATCAAACACGACAAAATCGGCGTCGTATCCTTTCGCGATGCGGCCTTTGCGTGATTCGCATTCCGCCAATCTTGCGGGACCTACCGCCATCCAGCGCGCAATCTCCGCCAGAGTGAAACCTCTGCTGCTAGCGTCGGTCCACATTACCGGGAGCGCCAGCGAAAGGCTGGCAATTCCTCCCCACGCCGTTCGAAAGTTCCCCTCGTCGGGGCGCTTCATTTCCGGGGGGCACGGGGAATGATCGGTCGCCACCAAATCAATGACTCCTTCTCGAAGCCCTTCCCATAATTTTTCACGATTCTCGCGGCCGCGGATGGGAGGAGCGCACTTGAGAATCGTCTGTCCATCACGAATTTGCTCCGCAGAAAAATGCAAGTAATGCGGACAGGTTTCGACGGTGACCGGCAATCCTTCGGACTTGGCCGCGCGCAGCATATCCAGCGCCAGAGAGGTGGAAAGATGCACGATGTGCAGGCGGAATCGAAATTCGCGGCAAAGAGAAAGCAGTAAACGGATCGCGGAAAGCTCCGCTTCATCTGGGCGCGAAGCCAGATACGTCGGGTACTCGCGCCAATCGGCTTGAGCTAATTTTTGCGTGGCTGCATCCACCGGCCCCGGCAGTTCCGCGTGCACCAGCAGGGGCAGGCCAGTCCGCGCGACGTGTGGCAAGGCCGCGCGCAATTCCTGTTCGGTGACCATAGTGAAGCCATCAATTCCGGGATGAACGAGAAAACATTTGAATCCAGGAACGCCGGCGGCCGCCAGATCCTCGATGTGTTCCTGGTTGTCGCTGACAACGCCGCCCCAGGCCATCCAATCCACAGTGCATTGACTGTTCGCGGCTTTGCGTTTGGCTTCGAGCGCCGCCACGGTCGTGGTCGGCGGCAGGCAATTCAGCGGCATGTCCACGAGAAGCGTGTAGCCACCCGCTGCGGCCGCGTGTGTCGCCGTTCGAAACCCTTCCCATTCCGTGCGCCCCGGTTCATTGATGTGCACGTGAGAGTCGACGAGCCCCGGAAGAATTGCAGCGTCCCCAAAATCCTTCCTTGGAATTTGCGCGGACAGTTGATCGGGAGGAAGCACGTCAACGATTCGACCGTCTTCGACAAGTACAGCCGCCGCGCGAACTCCGTGCGGCGTTACGACGCGCCGTGAAACAAATGCCCGAACATTCATCGAGAAAGCCTTCGCATGGCCAAATAAGCGAATCGCTTGCCTTAAGAGTATCCCAACACTTTCCGGCGCCAAAGCAAGCGTCCATGCTTGCAGGATTCGAATCGTGCGCTACTACTTCCGAAATTAACTTGACATCTGTTCACGTCTTGGGCAGGATGCGGGCAGTTTCCCTCTCGGAAAGCGACGGTAAGCCGCAACCTATCTCCATGAGCGCTCGCGCTCCCAGAACGAGCAGGTCCCATGCCTTTAAGTGCGGACGGGGTGTGTCCGTACTCCTCTCGGCGTCTCCCGCGTGCGTCATCGATTGTATCGAGTTGCAACGGCGTGCTCATCGCTCCTTTGTTCTTTCCGTACGAAGGACACGTTGTCCCCAGAGAGGCTGAGAGTTTCAACGCGGTCTCGATGCAGATGCCGTGCGGAAGCTGTTCAGCTTCGTCTACTAGCCGTCGTAGTCGAATCAATTATTTCCTTGGGAGGCCCTGAGCCATGCGCAATCCCACGCCGAGGCCCGAAAAAGCATCCTGGATGGAGCGCGCGCTCGCGAAGCATCGCGAATTGCTACGCCGCGCGAGCTCGCTTGCTGAGGAACTCAGCTCGCCGCGCCGCTTGAGGAGTCCTGCGCTGCTCTGCGCCTTGCTGGTCGGCTGCGTTTCGCTGGTTGCCCTGGCTCGCGAGCGATCCGCAAAGAACGAAGGGACACCCGCCTCTGCAGGAACGAAAGCTACAAAAGCCGAGGCCACCCCGACTACTCCCGAGAAGAAACACGAGGCAACTGAAACCGATAAACCGGCTGCAGCCAAGGAGAAGAGCGAGGCCACCGCAGCAGCAAAAGAGGAAAAGGAAGCAGCCGAACCGGCTGCTCCAAATCCGAAACCACAGGGATTCCAAAACTTCACCGCGCCTACTGCAAAGGAGCCGGAGGACGAGCAAGAAAGTCCCGACTTAGTTCGCGAGCGCGGTGCGTGGTTCCACGATCAGCGCGCCTATCCGTTCGAGCACATCCCGTCGGGAGCTTTGCAAAAGGCCATACAGCAACGCGAACTGATGAGGCAGCAGCAACGTGAAGCGTTCAAGGCCGGAGCGGGAGCGCAGGCCGTCATTTCATTTCCGGGAGACGCATTGTGGCATTTGACGGGTCCGCAGCCCGTGGACGTTCCCTTTGGCTTCAACGGTGGTAGTCCCACCGCTTCGGGGCGCGTGACTGCCATCGCCGTGGATCCCACCGACGCCACAGGGAACACGGTTTACATCGGGGGCGCGGCGGGTGGCGTCTGGAAAACCACGGACGGCGGTACCACATGGACGTCGTTGACGGACACGCAGCCATCCTTGGCGGTGGGCTCCATCACGATTGATCCCAACAATCACCTGACTATTTATGTGGGAACGGGCGAAGAGAATTTCAATGGAGACGCGTATTACGGCGCAGGAATTCTGAAATCCACCGATGGCGGAGCGCATTGGACACAGATCGGTGCTTCCACGTTCGCGCAGGTTTTGGGGCCCCAGACGGGCGGCGCGCTCATTGGGCAGATCGCCGTGCAGCCTGGAAATTCGAACATCGTACTCGCGGCGGTTTCGTTTTTCGTTGGCGGTACCGTGGGCGGCATTTATCGCTCAACGGATGGGGGCACAACCTGGGCGGAAGATGCCGCGCCGCAGGGAGTTGCAGCGACGGCGGTGGTCTTCGAATCCACCAGCAATGCAGGAACGACTGCTACGGCCTGGGCGGCGATGGGGAATCCTTTTGGCGAGGCCGCGAACGGTATTTATAAGTCCACCGATTCCGGAGCGACCTGGACAAAGCAGACCAGCATCCTGCCAACAACAAGTTTGGGCCGCATCACGCTGGGCTATGCACCTTCCACGGCAGGCGCCACCGCGACCGTCTATGCCGCGATTGCTGACTCTTCGACGAGCTCGAGCAATTTGCTGGGTCTGTTCAAAACGGTAAACGGCGGCACTGCGTGGACAGCGGTGACCGGTCCGGCGGGCGGATTCTGCAACGGGCAATGCTTCTATGACATGGCGATTGGAGTTCATCCCACGAATCCCAGTGTTGTAGTCATCGGCGGCGGGGCGTACACGGACAACTTCACGTCGCTGTTCGAATCCATCGATGGCGGTTCGACCTGGACGGGGACAGGTGCTAACGATTTTTCCGGTGTGCAAGGCAGTGTGCATCCGCACGTGGACACACATGCCATTGTTTTCACGCCCATGGGCACAACCTTGAAGCTTTATGTCGCCAACGACGGAGGAATGTGGAGCACGACGAATCCGGTGCAAGGGACGGTGCCACCAACTTGGGTGGATCTAAACGCGACGCTCGCGATCACGCAGTTTTATCCTGGCCCGTCCGCCGGAATCGGCGACGAGAATTATGGCTTTGGTGGCACGCAGGACAACGACACAGAAGTCTTCTCCGGAACTCTCGATTGGACCAACGTGCTGGCCTGCGGCGATGGTGGTTTCACGGCTATCGATCCAAAAATTCCTACAACCGTGTACACGTCGTGCGACAGTAAGGCGGGAACCGTCGTCAAAAAATCCGTTTTCAACGGGGCCGTACTTCCAGGTCCGTCGCAGTCGTTCAATGCTGCCGACACCGGAATCGTGCGCACCGACCGCTCGCAATTCATTGCCCCGCTGACCCTGGATCAAAATAGTCCCACGACGCTTTATTTCGGCACCTGCCGCGTGTTCCAGACGCTGGACGGTGCGACGACCTGGAACGCCATCAGCGGCGACCTCAGTTTGGGAAATGCAACTGTCACCACGACCTGCCCAGGGACCGGAAGTATCACCACGATGGATGTGTCCCACCAGAGCTCCAGCATCCTCCTCGCTGGCACCAGCAACGGCACCGTCTGGGAGAGCCTCACCGGCGGGGCGATTTGGACGCAGATTGACGGCGGTTTCTTGCCGCCGCGCCACGTCACGGCGGTGCGAACCAAGCGTAATGACGCCACGGGCCAGATTGCCTATGTCACATTTTCGGGATTTGGTGCATGCGCAGGATGCGGCGCGACTCCCGGCCATGTTTTCAAAACGACCAACGGCGGAACAACCTGGACAAACATCAGCGGGGATTTGCCGGACATCCCTGTGAATGACCTTATCGTAGACCACAGTAGCAATCCTACGTTTGATGCCTTGTACATCGGCACCGACGTCGGCGTGTTTTCCTGTCCCGATCCAGAAGCCGCTACTCCCTGTCAGAACTGGACTGTTGTTGGAGACGGCTTGCCGAATTCGCCGGTTCTTGGCCTTGCCATGCGGCGCAGCTCGCGCATTCTGCGCGCGTTCACGCACGGACGCTGCGCTTGGCATATTCAATTGACCGACGAGAATCCGCCGGCAGTTGCCTCGCTGAGTTCCGTGACGCCCGGAGCCGTAAACGTGGGCGCTGCCTCAACCCTTGTGACCTTTACTGGCCTGAACTTCAGCGCCAACACGGTGATTCTGGTCGACGGCGTGAGTATTGGTACGCCCACCTTTGTGAGCACCTCGCAATTAACCGCCACTGTCAGTTCCAGCCTCTTCACCGATGGCCACGTTTTCCAGGTAACCATCACCGATCCCGCAGGCGCAGATACTGGCATTCAGCCGTTTACCGTGATGAACCCGGTTCCTTTTGTCTCTGGTTTCGCCGCGACCCCAGATCCTGGCCTCACTTACGCCTCGGTCGCGTTACATTTTACCGGCTCGGGTTTTGTGCCCAGCACGACGGTCACATTTAACGGCATTCCGCTGGGCGGTGGCGTGGTGTCCGGAGGTGGAACAGTATTTGACGTCACCATCCCGGCGCTCTCGAACATCGCTGTTGGCACGTTCCAGGTTGCGCTTTTTAATCCGTTGCCTGGAGGCGGGCCTGCTGGCTCCGCGCCTCTGAACATCATCCAGAATCCCAACGCACTCGCAATCTTCAGTCCTTCGATCATCGTGCTTGGTCCCACTGCCCTAGGGGTTACCAGCACGCCCGTCACAAACGTAACGATAACGAACCCCGGTGCGGCGGCCCTGAACATCACTACTCAAACCATAGCGGGCACAGGCAGCACACCCACCACGAACTTTTCCTTCGCGGCGCCCACCACTGGCACGAGTTGCGGCTTCCCGTCCAGCGGCCAATCCGGTACTGCCACCCCCACCGTCGCTGCCAACAATGGGAGCTGCACCTTTGGCATGACCTTTACGCCCGATGTGCCGACGGGGTTGATCACCCGCACTGGCACCCTGACCGTGCAGGACAACGGTGTTGGTCATCCTCAAGTGGTTCAGATCATCGGTCTCGTCCCGACGCCGAATACTCCACTTGCGATTCTAACTCCGCAGCCCGTCAATTTTGGTCCTGTTGCGATTGGCACGACAAGCCCGACGATGATTGCAACGCTGACGAGTGTCGGCACTGCTCCCGTCAATGTCACCAGCACCGGTTTCACAATTTCCGTGCCTGGGTCGGACGGCGCCGATTTTCATTTGCTATCCGCGAGCGGCACGAATCCCGCGTGCCCCTTGCCGCCAACTACGTTCTCTCTCAATCCCGGCCAGGCTTGCGATTTGGGCGTAAGCTTTTCGCCCACCAACCCTGCCAGGATTGAAAATGCCACTCTGAACGTCGCCGACAACGTCACCACCATTCCCCAAACCACCGGCCTAACCGGGTCCGGCGTGCAGATCACCTCGATTTCACCGGAAATCGTCTCAACTGGTGGCCCGGCATTCACCCTAACTGTGAACGGCGGCGGCTACGCCTCGAGTGCGGTGGTCAATGTGAACGGCAGCGCGCGGCTCACCACCTTTGTTAGTGCCACGCAACTGTTGGCGTCCATCCCGGCTTCCGACATCACCACGGCGGGGAACTTGGCGATTACGGTCACCACGCCCGTTCCCGGCGGCGTCCCGTCGGAACCCAAGACCTTGGTTGTTGCGCAAGCTCCGGTTGCGACGAACGACAACATCAACTTTGCCACCAGCGCCAACACTCCACCGTTCCGCATCACGCAAGACACCACGCATGCCACCGTGAACACTGGGGGCGTGAATGATCCCACGCCCCCTTGCGCGCCGGGCACTGCAACGCAAGGCGGCAAAGCACGAAGCGTTTGGTTTACGGCTACGCCGCCTGTCAGTGGCAAAGTTGTCTTTGACACGCGCTTCAGCAACTACCCCACGATTCTGTCCGGGTGGCAAGGTATGCCGGGAAGCCTGGTGACAGTGCCAGGTGCTTGCTCTAGCGGAAATGTCCCGGGGACGGTACCGGCATCGGAAGTCGTACTAAATGTGACCGGCGGAACGCAGTATTACATCATGGTGAGCGACGCTAGCGCGACCGGAGCCGGCGGAACGTTGACCTTCAGCCTGGATTTCGCCAGCGCCGCGCCTGCGAACGACGCCTTCGCTAACGCGATTAACGCTAGCCCCACGCCGTTTACGAATACGGTGAATTCCATCGAAGCCACGATTAACACCGGCGGAGCGGCTGATCCAACGCCCACCTGTGCTCCCGTTGGGGCGGCCAACGGAGGCATCGCCAATAGCGTCTGGTACAAGTTCACAGCACCGAGCGCAGGCACGATCACTGCGGATACCCTCACTAGCCCCTACGAGACGATTCTGACCGCTGTCACGGGCACAACGGGCAGTTTCACCCAGGTGGCGTGCAATGCCAGCGCCAGCGCAGGCGTCGCGCAGTCACTGGTTTCTTTCGCCGCAACTTCTGGGACAACGTACTTCTTTATGGTGTCCTCGGTGCTCGGCGACGGCGGAACCACTAACTTCCATCTCGCGTTCAATCCCGGCGGTGTGGGCACTGCCAGCAAGCTGGCGTTCACCACGCAGCCCACAAACGTGGCTGCAGGATCCTCAATCACGCCCGCCGTGCAAGTGACCGTTCAAGATTCCAGCGGGAACACCGTTACCACGGCAACCAATTCCGTCACTCTTGCGATTGGCACAAATCCAGGCAGCGGGACGCTCTCGGGCACGACGACTGTGGCCGCAGTCAACGGTGTAGCCACATTCTCTAACCTCAGCATCAATAAAGTCGGCACCGGCTACACCCTAAATGCAACCTCCGCAGGCTTAGCAAGTGCTACGAGCAGTGCGTTCAATGTCACCCCGGGAGTGGCTGCCAAGCTTGCCTTCACAGTCCAACCGACGAACACGGCTGCGGGCTCGGCGATCACGCCGGCAGTTCAAGTGACGGTCCAAGACGCGCAAGGGAACACCGTCACCACCGCGACAAACGCCATCAGTATGGCTATCGGTACGAATCCTGGCGGCGGAACACTGTCTGGAACAACGACTGTCGCTGCCGTCGCCGGCATCGCGACCTTCCCCACTCTGAGTATTAACAAGACCGGGACGGGCTACACGCTGGGGGCCAGCGCCACAGGTCTGACCGGTGCGAGCAGCTCCGCGTTCAACATCACTCCGGGAGCAGCCACCAAGCTTGCCTTCACGGTGCAACCGACAAATGTGGGAGCTGGGGCGACAATTACTCCCGCCGTACAGGTGACCGTTCAGGACGCACTGGGCAACACCGTTACGACAGCAACCAATTCCATCGCCATGGCGATCGGCACGAACCCCGGTGGTGGGACCTTGTCCGGTGCCACCCCAGTTGCGGCCGTGGCCGGCGTCGCGACGTTCTCGAACCTGAGCATCAACAACGCAGGCGTTGGCTACACACTGGCGGCAAGCACCGCAGGACTGACCAGTGCCGCCAGCAGCGCGTTCAACGTCACTAGCGGAACCGCGTCCAAGCTGGCCTTCACGGTCCAGCCGTCCAACGTCGTAGCAGGCGCCGCGATCACCCCTGCAGTGCAAGTCGCAGTCGAAGATTCCCTGGGCAATGTCATCACCACGGCAACCAACACGGTGACGATTGCTATCGGCACGAATCCGTCCGGCGGGACACTCTCAGGGACGACCTCTGTCGCCGCCGTCAATGGCATCGCCACGTTCTCCAACCTCAGCATCAACAATGCCGGCACCGGCTACACGCTGGGAGCCAGCGCTACGAGTCTGACCAGCGCTACCAGCAGTGCGTTTAACGTGACTAGCGGAACCGCTACGAAACTGGCGTTCACTGTTCAGCCAACGAACGTCGCGGCTGGCTCGGCGATCACTCCCGCCGTGCAAGTGACGGTTCAGGACGCGCAGGGCAACACCGTCACGACTGCGACAACTTCTATAACGATTGCGATCGGCACGAATCCCGGCAGCGGGACGTTGTCCGGCACAACCACGGTAGCGGCGGTAGCTGGAGTGGCGACGTTCTCAACGCTAAGCATCAACAAGACGGGAACCGGCTACACGTTGGGCGCTAGCGCCACGGGTCTGACGAGCGCAACAAGCAGCGCGTTCAACGTGACGGCAGGAACCGCAACAAAACTTGCCTTCACGGTTCAACCCACGAATGTGGCAGCAGGAGCGGCAATCACGCCAACCGTACAAGTGACGGTCCAGGATGCGCAAGGGAATACGGTTACGACCGCGACGAATTCCATCACCATGGCTATCGGCACCAACCCCGGTGGCGGAACACTGTCTGGCACGACGAGCGTAGCCGCAGTGGCCGGCGTCGCGACGTTCTCTAACCTGAGCATCAACAATGCAGGCGTTGGCTACACGCTGGCGGCGAGCGCAACCGGCCTCACCAGCGCAACCAGCAGCGCCTTCAACGTTACCGCGGGAGCGGCGGCAAAACTTGCCTTCACGGTTCAACCCACGAATGTGGCAGCAGGAGCGGCAATCACGCCAACCGTACAAGTGACCGTGCAGGATGCGCAGGGCAACACTGTCACGACTTCTACGGCTTCCATCACCATGGCCATCGGCACGAACCCCGGTGGCGGGACATTATCTGGCACCGCGACCGTGGCGGCAGTCGCCGGCGTAGCTTCCTTCTCGACTTTGAGCATTAATAAATCCGGAACCGGTTACACCCTGGGCGCCAGCGCTACCGGCTTGACGAGCACAACAAGCAGTGCGTTCAACGTGACTGCCGGAACCGCGACTAAACTGGCGTTCACCGTGCAGCCGACCAACGTTGGCGCCGGTTCCACTATTACGCCGGCCGTGCAAGTGACCGTTCAAGACGCGCAGGGCAACACCGTCACCACTTCCACGGCTTCCATCACCATGGCCATCGGGACCAATCCCGCGGCTGGGACTCTGTCCGGAACGACCACGGTCGCCGCGGTAGCCGGCGTCGCGACGTTCTCGAACCTCAGCATCAACAATGCTGGCGTCGGTTACACCCTTGCAGCTACAGCTACGGGCCTGACGGGTGCAACCAGCACCGCGTTCAATGTGACCAGCGGAACCGCCGCAAAGCTGGCGTTTATTGTTCAGCCCACGAATGTTGGATCGGGCTCAGCAATCACGCCAGCCGTGCAGGTAGCGGTCCAAGACGCGCAAGGCAATACCGTTACGACCGCGACGACTTCCATTACGATCGCCATCGGTACGAATCCAGGGGGCGGCACGCTTTCTGGGTCGACGACGGTCGCCGCGGTGAACGGCGTTGCGACGTTCTCGAACCTCAGCATCAACAATGTTGGCGTGGGCTATACGCTGTCAGCGACCGCCACCAGCCTAACTGGCGCCACGAGCACTGCATTCAACGTGACCAGTGGAACCGCTACAAAATTAGCCTTCACCGTACAGCCGACGAACGTCGTGGCGGGGGCCTCGATTACTCCCGCCGTGGTGGTCACCGTACAAGACGCGCAAGGCAACACGGTCACGACGGCCACGAATGCCATCACTATCGCTATCGGGACCAACCCCGGCGGCGGAACGCTGTCTGGTACGACGACAGTTGCCGCCGTGGCCGGCGTTGCGACCTTCTCGAACCTCAGTATCAACAAGAGCGGTACGGGTTACACGCTAACGGGCAGCGCGACCGGTTTGACAGGTGCAACGAGCGCTGCGTTCAACGTAACCACCGGAGCAGCCGCGAAGCTCGCCATCACAGTCCAACCGACAAACACGGCGGCCGGTGTGGCGGTCACGCCCGCGGTACAAGTGGCAGTCCAGGATGCGCAGGGGAATACTGTCACGACGGCAACGAATTCCATCACCATGGCCATTGGCACGAATCCCGGTGGCGGAACGCTGTCTGGAACAACAACAGTCGCTGCCGTTGCAGGCATCGCGACCTTCTCCACTCTGAGCATCAACAAGACCGGGACCGGCTACACACTGGGCGCTAGCGCCACAGGCCTCACTAGCGCAACGAGCTCCGCGTTCAATATCACTCCGGGAGCGGCGAACAAGCTTGCCTTCACGGTGCAGCCGACCAATGCGGGAGCAGGAGCGTCCATCACGCCCGCGGTCCAAGTGACCGTACAAGACGCGCAGGGGAACACCGTCACCACCGCGACGAATTCCATCACGATGGCCATCGGGACGAACTCGGCTGGCGGAACGCTGTCAGGAACAACGGCCGTTGCCGCCGTCGCTGGCATTGCGACGTTCTCAAACCTCAGCATCAACAGCGCCGGTGTCGGCTACACACTGGCAGCGAGCGCCACGGGTCTGACCAGTGCAACGAGCAGCGCATTCAACGTGACAAGCGGAACGGCGTCGAAGCTGGTCTTCACTGTCCAGCCGACGAACGTGGGCGCGGGCTCAACGATCACCCCGGCAGTACAAGTGACCATCGAAGATGCGCTTGGAAACACCATCACGACTGCGACCACTTCCGTGACCGTCGCCATCGGGACGAACCCTGGAGGCGGAATGCTGTCTGGCACGACGACGGTGGCCGCCGTAGCTGGCGTAGCCACGTTCTCCAACTTGAGCATCAACAAGAGCGGAACGGGCTACACACTGACAGGCAGCGCCACAGGACTGACTGGCGCGACCAGCGCGGCCTTCAACGTGACCACCGAAACCGCAGCCAAGCTAGGGTTCACCGTCCAGCCGAGCAATGTGGGCGCGGCATCTTCGATCACGCCCGCGGTGCAAGTCGCGGTGCAAGACGCGCAGGGCAATACCGTCACGACCGCGACGAACTCCGTCACTATCGCCATCGGCACGAACCCCAGTGGCGGCACACTCTCTGGCACATCCACGGTAGCGGCCGTAAACGGCATCGCCACCTTCTCGAACCTAAGCATCAACCTTTCGGGCACTGGCTACACGCTAGCCGCCAGCGCCACAGGACTGACGAGTGCCACCAGCAGCGCATTCAACGTAACTAGCGGAACCGCCGCGAAATTGGCGTTTACCGTCCAACCGGCAAACACGTCCGCCGGCATAACGATCGCCCCGGCCGTACAGGTTACCGTCCAAGACGCCCAAGGCAACACCGTCACGACGGCGACGAATTCCATCACGATGGCGATCGCAACCAATCCCACGGGCGGCACTTTGTCCGGCACAACGAGCGTCGCCGCGGTCAATGGCGTTGCTTCCTTCTCCAACCTGAGTATCAACAAAGTCGGTACAGGTTATACATTGGCCGCGAGCGCCACAGGGCTTACGGGCGCGACTAGCACAGCATTTAACATTACGGCAGGTCCAGCCGCGAAGCTGGCGATTACTGTTCAACCCACGAATGTGACTGCAGGTGTTGCGATCGCTCCGGCCGTGCAAGTGACGGTTGAAGATGCAGGAGGAAACGTCGTCACCACGGCGACCAACTCCATCACCATGGCCATCGGTACGAACCCGAATGGCGGAACACTTTCCGGCACGACGACCATCGCCGCGGTAAACGGAGTCGCCACGTTCTCGACCTTGAGCCTCAACAAGACCGGGACGGGCTACACGCTAA
This sequence comes from uncultured Acidobacteriota bacterium, assembly GCA_963729455.1. Classification (GTDB taxonomy): domain Bacteria; phylum Acidobacteriota; class Terriglobia; order Acidiferrales; family UBA7541; genus Acidiferrum. The sequence continues at coordinate 79,351 of CAVSNX010000007.1, read as the reverse complement.
CGGCGAGCGCTACTGGTCTTACGAGCGCAACCAGCGCGGCCTTCAACGTCACCGCTGCGGCCGCGGCCAAGCTCGCGTTCAGCGTGCAGCCCAGCAACGTCCTGGCGGGCTCGGCCATTTCTCCCGCCGTGCAAGTGACGATCCAGGATTCCTTCGGGAACAACGTAACGACGGCGGTTAACGCGGTGACCATGGCCATCGGCACCAATCCTTCCGCCGGTACGCTATCCGGGACACTCACTGTGAACGCGGCAGGGGGCGTGGCTTCGTTTGCCAACCTCAGCATCAACAACGCGGGCACCGGGTACACGCTGACGGCGAGCGCCACAGGCCTTACGAGCGCAACCAGCGCGGCGTTTACTGTGAACAATCCTGTCCCGACGGTCATCTCCTTGGTTCCGTCTAGTGCTCCTGCCGGCGGCGCGGGCTTCTTGCTCACCATCAATGGCACCAACTTTGTAAGCGGGGCCACGGTGACGTTCGGTACGAACCCGCCGCTTACGCCGGCCACCAACACTGGAATTGTCATCACCGTGAATATTCCTGCAGCGGACATCACCACGGGAGGTACACCTTCGGTTGTGGTGACGAACCCGGCTCCCGGAGGAGGAGCTTCCGCGGTCACCGCGGCTTCGACATTCACCGTAAACAATCCGGTGCCGACGATTTCAAACGCGACGACCAGCGGCAACACACACATCGCGGCTGGCGCGCAGTTCACGCTGACGCTGACCGGCACAAACTTTGCGTCCACCTCCACTGTGAAGTTCGGTTCGAACGCCGCGCTCACGCCGACATCGCAAACCGCGACGCAGCTTCAGGTCACCGTCCCGGCTAGCGATGCATCCACCGCTGGCGCCGTCAACGTCACCGTCACGGATCCTGCGCCGGGCGGTGGTACTAGCGCGCCGCCGTTTGTGTTCACCGTGGATGGCTACACGGTGGCAGGACCTGGCATGGCAAGCCCCGTCACCGTGAAAGCGGGTCAGACCGCCTCCATTCCGATCGTCGTGACGCCGAGCGCCAACGGCTTCGCGAACCCGATCGTGTTCAGCGTTACGGGATTGCCCGCGCGCGCGGCTCTGGTGCCCCTCACTGTCACGCCGGGCAACGCCAAAGCCACCTACAACTTGATGATTACGACCGTTGCTGGGAGCGCTGCGCCTCCCACTGCGCCGATGGAGCGGCCTCTGCCGCCCGTCGTGCGATTCTTGCTGCTCACGTGGATCGCCGCCTTGTTGGCGGGGCTTGCCGCGATGGTCGTGATTCGGCGGACTCCGCAGTTGCGGCGCTACGCGGCCATTGTTCCATTGGCGCTCTTGCTCGTTTCCGGAGTGGTCCTCGCGGGCTGCGCCGGGCACATGACGGGCACGCCGGCGGGAACATCGAATCTCGTGGTCACCGCCACGTCCGGCACGTTCTCGCAATCGACGCCGGCCAACCAGGTGGTCTTGACCGTTCAATAGTTGTTGAGGCTTAGTTGTCGCACCGAGTTTCGGGAATGCGAGATGCATTCCCGGGACTCGGTGTTTTTTTTCGGCGCTCTTGCAAATTCTCCGCGGAAAAAATCAAGCTGGCGGTGCGCGCGAATCTGGTCAACAATTCCTTGGTATGAGCGGATTCGAAGGGTTGCGGGTACTTGCGCTGGAAAGCCGCCGCGCGCCGGAGTTCGCCAAGTTAATTTCCACCTACGGCGGCCAGCCCATGCTCGCGCCCTCAATGCGCGAGGTGCCGCTCGAGTCCAACAAAGAAGCGTTGGCTTTTGCCGCTGCACTTTTCGCAGGCGAGTTTGACATGGTCGTTTTTTTGACCGGCGTTGGCGCGCGCGCCCTGCAAAGCGTGGTCGAGACGACGCACAAACGCGAAGACTACCTCGCGGCTCTCCGTCGGATTCCCATCGTTGCGCGCGGGCCGAAACCAGTCGCCGTCCTGCGTGAGGTTGGCATCACGCCGGCGCTGACCGCTCCCGAACCGAATACCTGGCGTGAACTCCTGCGCTCGTTCGACGATGCCGCTAGTTCCAATGCCGCAGTTCGCTTGCAAGACGCGCGTGTGGCCGTCCAGGAGTACGGCGTTTCCAATCCCGAGTTGCTCAGCGGTCTCCGCGAACGCGGCGCGCACGTAACACGTGTGCCTGTCTATCAATGGGCGCTGCCGGACGACCTCGTTCCGCTCCGCGCCGCCATCACTGCCCTCGTGGAAGGGACAATCGACGTGGTCCTTTTCACTACCGGGGTGCAAGTGACCCATCTTTTCCAGGTTGCCGCAGAGATGAAGCTGGAAGAAAAAATGCTTCTCGGCCTAAACCGCGCGCTTGTGGCTTCCATCGGACCGACAACCACTGAGGAATTAGTGCGACGCGGAATTCAGCCGAACCTCGAGCCGTCGCATCCGAAAATGGGTTTCCTCGTGAAAGAAATGGCCGAACGCGCCGCCGAACTTCTTTTTGCAAAGCGAAAAGGAAGAGTATCCGTTTAGAAGTGGCAGCACGTCTTGGTCGGCACGATCTGCGCGGCACTCACTTCTTTCGCTTTGAAGCTTTTCGTTTTTGGCGAAAGGCCTCGAACGATTCCGCGCTTGCTTGTTTGTGACGCAGCCGCTTGCGTTCTTCTGAGTCCGAATCGCCCGCATCTTGCACGTCGCGCGCATCGCCGAGCTGTTGCATCCACTCTTCGTACTCAGGCCCAAACTGTTCTTCGAGCTCTTTGCGGAGGCGCTGCGCAAGCGCCGGGCTTCGCCCGGAGGTCGAAATGGCGATTTGCAATGCTCCACGCTGCACCACCGCCGGATAATAAAAATCACACAAAGCTGGCACATCCACGATATTGCAAAGCACTCCGCGGCCGCGCGCCTCCTTGAAAATCTCCTCGTGCAGATTCCTCGACGACGTCGCCGCTACCACCAGAAACCTTCCTTCCAAGTCCTCCGCTTGAAACTCCCGCCGCTGCCACTCGATCTTTTTTGCTTCGGCCCAGGAACGAACTTGCGCGGTCGCTTCCGGCGCGATCACTCGGACATCTGCGCCAGCTTCCACCAGGCTGGCGATCTTCGATTCGGCAATTGCTCCCGCGCCCACGACTAGGCATGGACGTTGTGAGAGCTTCAGGAACATGGGGAAAAGCTTCGCGGGTTTTTGGTCTTCGCTCACAGAGGTCAATACTCCCGGCAAATTAAACCAATAGTCTAGCGCAGGGCTGAAGCTGATGGAGGACAGACAGGAATGTCTGTCCTACTACGGAAGGGTTACCCAGGCTGCGTTTTGACGGGAAGATTCCAGGACTGCGGCGATGAAACGAACGCCGGCTACGCCGTCGTCGACGGTCGGTACCAGCAGAGACGAGGGGGAAGGAGCGCGGCCGGCGTTTCGCGCGGCGATTTGCTCTGCCAAGTCTGTGTAAAGCTGGGCAAAGGCTTCTAGATAACCTTCGGGATGGCCGGAAGGGATGCGGCTGGCGTGCTTTGCGGAATTTGTTGCGCCAGATCCGGCCCGGCTGATGGTAAGCGGCGGCTTGCCGTAGGGAGTGAAACGCAAATAGTTCGGATTCTCTTGGCCCCACTCGATGCCGGCCTTTTCTCCATAGACGCGCAGGCGCAGATTGTTTTCATTGCCGACGGCGACCTGGCTGGCCCACAACATGCCGCGTGCGCCACCTGCGAATCGCAGAAGCGTTTGAACGTTGTCGTCGAGTCGGCGGCCAGGGACGAAAATGGAAACGTCTGCCGCGACTTGTTCGCAGCGAAGTCCGGTCACGAACGAGGCGAGATTGTAGGCGTGCGTGCCGATGTCGCCGAGGCTGCCTGCGGGTCCGCTCTGTGCGGGATCTGTGCGCCACACGGCTTGTTTTTGGCCGGTTGCTTCAACGGGCGTGGTAAGCCAGTCTTGCGCGTACTCGACTTGCACGACGCGAATTCGGCCAAGTTCGCCAGCCGCAATCATTTCGCGCGCTTGGCGCACCAGCGGATAGCCGGTGTAGTTGTGCGTCAAGCCGAAGATGAGCCCGCTGCGCCGGACGATTTCCACAAGCGCGAGGGCATCTTCCACCGTGGTCGTGAGCGGCTTATCGCAGATGACGTGAATGCCTGCCTCCAGGAATGCCTTCGCCGGTGCGAAATGAACATGGTTGGGCGTGACGATCGAGACGGCATCAATCCGGTCGAGCCTTTTCGCTTCCACCGCAGCCATCTCCGAAAAGCTTCCGTAGGCACGTTCCGGAGCGATATGGAGTTCCAGCGCCGCGGCTCGGCTGCGTTCGGGATTGGAGGACAATGCAGCGGCTACCAGTTCGAAATGATCGTCGAGCCGCGCGGCAATGCGGTGCACCGCTCCAATGAAAGCGCCCGGTCCGCCGCCGACCATTCCCAGGCGGAGACGCCGGTTGCTTCCATCGGTTGGTTTTGTGTTTGTTGTCATAGTCCTCGTCTCGTTTCAGTCGAGTCCCAGCATTCGTCGATTGGCTTTTTGGTCCGCACCAGAACTTGCGAAGTCATCAAACGAGCTGGTGGCAGCCTGAATGATATGGCGTTGGATAAACGGAGCGCCTTCGGCAGCTCCTTGTTCGCTGCTCTTGATGCAGCACTCCCATTCCAATACAGCCCATCCGGCAAAATCATACTGGGTCAGCTTGGAAAAAATAGCGCCGAAATCCACTTGGCCATCTCCCGGCGAACGAAATCTGCCGGCCCGGTTGATCCAGGATTGATAGCCGCCGTAAACGCCCTGGCGGCCGGTGGGACGAAACTCTGCGTCCTTGACATGAAACATCTTGATACGGCTGTGATACAGGTCAAGGAATTCAAGATAATCGAGCTGCTGAAGTACGAAATGGCTGGGGTCAAAAAGAATGTTGCATCGCGGATGATTGCCGACTCGCTGCAAGAACATCTCGAACGTGATGCCGTCGTGCAAGTCTTCGCCGGGATGAATTTCGAAGCACAGATCCAATCCCGCCTGATCAAATGCATCGAGGATTGGCCGCCAGCGCTTGGCGAGTTCTTCAAAAGCAGTTTCAATCAGCCCAGCGGGTCTTTGCGGCCACGGGTAAACATATGGCCACGCAAGTGCGCCGGAAAATGTGACATGGGCATTGAGTCCGAGCTGGGCGGAGGCTTTCGCTGCGAGCAATAATTGTTCGACGGCCCAGGCTTGCCGCGCGCGCGGATTGCCGCGCAGGCTCTCCGGCGCGAAGCCATCGAACGCCAAGTCGTACGCGGGATGCACGGCCACCAATTGGCCTTGGAGGTGGGTGGAGAGTTCGGTGATCTCGAGGCCGTGGCTCGCGACCGTGCCGCGAATCTCGTTGCAGTAGGTCTTGCTCTCTGCCGCGCGCCGCAGATCGAACAGGCGCGCGTCCCAGCTGGGAATTTGTACGCCTTTATAGCCAAGCTTGGCGGCCCACGCGGTGATGCTCTCCAAATTGTTAAAAGGTGCGGCGTCGCCGGCAAACTGCGCCAGAAAGATCGCTGGTCCCTTGATCGTCCTCATCGGTTCCTCAGCCTCACGCTTTGCAACACACACATATAGCGTTGCTGTTTTTTATCGCAGACCGGCGAGCAAGTCGACAGTGAGTTGATCCAGGCGCTCGTAGGGCAAGCGCTTCTTGCAAATAGCATCTTTGTCAAACATGTGCGCCAGCAGGGCAGAATTGCCCTTCTTCGTATACTTCCCAATCTTGGGAGTATCTTTGCTCGCAAGCGAGATCTCCTGGAGAATTGCCTGAATCTCCTTATCTTCGTTCCAGCGTGCTGCCTTTTCCTTGAGGATCAGATAAGTACGCATGCAGCCGCTCGCAAAGTCTTTCACGCCGCAATAATCCTCGGTGCGATAGGCATGCGCGTCAAAATGTCGAGGCCCGTCGTAGCCGACGTCCTCGAGAAACTTCACCAGCCAAAACGCGGACTTGAAGTTTGCGGAACCGAAGCGCAAGTCCTGGTCGTAGCGGCCCGGCATCTGATCATTCAGGTCAATGTGGAAAAGCTTGCCCGCTTCCCAGGCTTGCGCCACTCCATGCACGAAGTTCAGTCCCGCCATCTGCTCGTGCGCGACTTCCGGATTCACGCCCACAATCTCTGGATGATCGAGCGTGGGAATGAAGCCGAGGTAGTGGCCGGTGGTGGCCATGTAGATATCCCCGCGCGGCTCATTGGGCTTCGCTTCCAGCGCGAACTTGAGCCCGTACTTGCGCTCAATGTTGTATTCGCAGAGATAGTTCACCGCTTCGCGCAGGCGTTTCACCGCCTCGTCCGGCCGGCGGCAGGCATCGGTTTCGACGCCTTCGCGGCCGCCCCACAGCACAAAAATCTGTGCGCCCAGATCGGCACCAATATCCATCGCGCGCATGGTTTTTTGCAGCGCGTAGGCGCGCACCTCCGGATCGTTTGCGGTAAAAGCTCCATCACGAAAGACGGGGTGAAAAAACAGGGAAACAGTGGCCATGGGAACGACGAGCTTATTTTCGACGCAGGCCTTTCGGAACTCGCGCACAATCGCGTCGCGCTCCGAGGGAGTGGCGTCGATCGGCACCAAATCATTGTCATGGAGATTGACACCCCAAGCTCCCACTTCGCCAAGCATCTTGACGATTTCGATGGGAGAAATAGCCGGGCGGGCGAAATCCCCGAAGGGATCGCGGCCACGGTTTCCCACCGTCCAGAGGCCGAACGAAAACTTATGTTGGGGTCTCGGCTGGTAAGGCTCCTTGTTTGGCATGGACATGCTCCTTGGCTCAGAATGCTGCAGCTACGAACTGAAAATAGATTTCATCGCCGGATAGATTCGTCGGTAGGCGCTGCCGGCGGCGTTCATCACCGCGACGTTTGCGGGGATGGGGGAAACACGTTGCACGACCCGCACAACGGAATCGCAGGCGACGTCCACGTTCGGCCAGAGTCTGGCGCCTACTCCGGCAAGAATGGCGGCGCCAAAGGCCGCGCCTTCCTCCGCTTCGACAATCTCCACGCCTTGACCATAGACATCGGCTTGAATTTGCCGCCAAAGAGGCGATCTCGCGCCACCGCCGCCCAGCCGAATACTTTTCACCGGTACATTCATTTGCGCGAAGATAGCAAACGTATCGTTCAGGCTGAACGCGACACCTTCGAGAATCGCTCGGATGATATGAGCGCGCGTGTGCGAAGCCGTCAAGCCCGCCAGGACTCCTCGCGCCGCGGGATCCAGGTGCGGCGTGCGCTCGCCCATGAGATAGGGCGCCCAAAGCAGTCCGTTTGCACCGGGCGGAACGGTTGCCGCTTCCGCGGTGAGAGACTCGTAGGGATCTTGCCCATCCGTTGCCGGAGCGCGTGAAAATTGATCGCGGAACCAACGCAAGGAAAGTCCAGCAGCCTGCGTCACGCCCATCACGTGCCAGCGGCCGGGCACGGCATGGCAAAAGGTGTGCAGACGGCCTTTGGGATCCAGCGCTGGCAGATCCGTTGCCGCAAAAACAACTCCGGAAGTTCCAATTGTGGCGCTCACAGAGCCGGGAGTGACGACGCCCATAGCGATGGCGCCGGCCGCCTGGTCGCCCGCGCCTGCTACGACGGGAGTTCCAACCGTCAACCCAGTAGCTTCGGCGCCCATCGCTGAAACTTTTCCGCAGACGTCCGGCGACTCATGGAGCGCCGGCAGCAGGGCCCGTTCAATTTTAGCCGCTTCCAAAACTTCGCCGGACCACTGGCGCCCGGCTACATTTAGCATGAGGGTCCCGGACGCATCCGCGACGTCCGTAGCTCTTTCTCCTGTCAGACGAAATCGCACGTAATCCTTCGGAAGCATGACCGAACGGACGCGCTCCCAGTTTTCCGGCTCGTTCTCGCGTGTCCAAAGCAGTTTGGTGAGAGTGAAATTCGTGAGAGCGGGATTGCAGGTCAGACGGATCAACTGCTCGGCGCCGATACGCTCGGTCAGCTCGCGGCATTGTTTCTCTGTGCGAACGTCGCACCAGATCAACGCTGGCCGAACCACGTCGCCGCGGGCGTCCAGCATAACGGCCCCGTGCATCTGTCCGGAAAATCCAACGCAGGAAATCTGGTCGCCCCGCAATTTTCCGTTGACGAGTGCTCCGCGAATCGCGATTCCTGCTGCTCGCCACCAATCTTCCGGGCGCTGCTCGGCCCATCCGATCTGGGGCGAGGCGAGGGGCTCGTGTTCCGCGGTGCCGGAAGCGGAAACATGTCCGTCGCCGCTCATGATCAGAGCGCGAGTGCCGCCCGTGCCAACATCGATTCCGAGAACGTAGGTTTGCATAACGCCCAGGTGCGTAGCGCTCCAAGAGGTTCGGGCACCAAAATGCGCCTTAGGGCGACGCCAATAGTACTCCTGAAGTGTACGGTGAACCCAGAGGTGATGTTCGCGAACTACGAGAGGCGGTCGGGCGTGAGGAGGGCGGTCATTTCCAGGACGCGCGTGTAGTAGTCGCGCTGGGTGAGTTGCGCGGCAGCGGGATCGTCAATGATGAATGTGACGTCGGGGTGAAGCTGCAGGGCGGAGGCGGGCACGGCGGAGGTGACCGGGCCTTCGATGGATTTAGTGACGGCGGCGGCTTTGGAGGCGCCAGTGGCGAGCAGCAGAATTTTGCGCGCTTCGAGGATGGTGCCGATGCCCATGGTGATGGCGCAGCGTGGGCTTTCTTCGCCGGGAGCGAAGAATTTGGCGTTGTCGTCGAGAGTTTCTTTTTCCAGAACTTTTAAGCGCGTGCGCGAGCCGATGCTGGAGGTGGGCTCGTTGAAGCCGATGTGGCCGTTGCGGCCGATGCCGAGCAGTTGCAGATCAATGCCGCCGGCCTGGTGGACAGCGTCTTCGTAGGCCGCGCAGTATTTGTCGTAGTCGCCGCGGATCGTGCCATCGGGAATGTGGATGTTACGGGGATGGATGTTGACGTGGGCGAAGAGATGTTGCTGCATGAAATGATGAAAGCTCTGCGGATGCGAGGCGGCGAGGCCGAGATATTCGTCGAGATTAAAGGTGACCACCTGGGAGAAATCGAGCGAGCCCGCTTTGTGTAGGCGGACAAGTTCCTGGTAGACCGCGATCATGGTGCTGCCGGTGGCCAGTCCCAGAGTGAGCGATGGATTTTTGCGAACGGCGCTGGCAACGAGTTGCGCGGCCTGGTGGCTGATTTCGCCGGCGTCACGTTTCAGGATGACCAGCATGCGGCGTCCCCTCCGGAAGTGCCGTTAGATTATGGGAGAAAATGATTCGAACCGGAAATGAAAATCATGCGCTTTACCGGAACCGGCGAATCACGAGATTGTGGCGGTCCGAACGGTAAAAGCCCAGCACGTACATAATTGCTTTGCCCTTGCTGGAATAAATGACTTGGCGAATGCGCAGGAGCGGTTCGCGGCGCGGAATGGAAAGCAGTTCAGCGATGCGCGGATCGGCGGCCGTGGCGTCGACTTCTTCGTCGGCGTAGCCGAGCTCGACTTTGAAATTACGCTCGAGGATGCCGAATAGTGATTCGCGCCCGAGGGGAGCGTCGCAATAGGCCGACAAATTCGGCGGCGTTCAGGTAGCAGGTTTCGAGCGCAAACGGTTCGCCGCCCGCATGCCGCACGCGCTCGAGTTTGATCACGCTGCTGGTAGGGGGAAGGGAAAGGCGCGCGGCGGCCTCGCTTTCGGTGTTGCTGACTTTTGCGAAGAGGACCTTGGAGGCGGCGGTGAGGCTGCGGCTGGCCATCTGCTCCGTGTAGCTCATCAATTTATTGAAGTGAATTTTCGGGGCAGCGACAAACGTGCCGATTCCGCGACGGCGTTCCACGATGCCTTCGCGTTCCAGAGAGGCCAGCGCGTGCCGAGCGGTCATCAGGCTGACCTGGTGAATCTTGGCGAGGTCGCGTTCCGATGCGACCGAGTCACCGGGACGCAGTTGGCCGGCGTCAATGCGCTTGCGGATGGCGCTCTGAATTCGTTGATACGCCGGTATGCCGTTGCGGTTTTTGACGGGCATTCTGTCTCCCAGAATGGGACGGGCCGTTTTTGGAACAGATTTCATAGACACGAACAGTATTTTAATCCGGACCCAGGGCAAGATTGGAAGGCGCGAGGCCGCTGTTCCAAAATTGCACGGTGTTATAGAGCGGACGTTTCCAGCTGCTATAGTCCGCTGCTTAAGACAACCATTCTAGACTGCATTTCCTGCTTGACAACAGAAAAGTAGTGCTATATAGCTATATGCAATCGGCCCTATAGCTGGACGGCGGTACCGGTGCACCTTTCGCGGTTTATGTCGGCGGAAGGATTCGAACGAATAGCAAGCCTCTTCCAAGTCGAGCTCGAGACCTGAAGGAGAAGGATATGAGAAACACCAATACTGCGCCGGGCGTGGAAATCCAGAATAAGCGGCCAGGAGCAATTCCGTCCATCAGCTACGAGCACATTGCCGGCAGCCTGGCCTTCGAAATGGCGGGATGCATCCATGCGAAAGAACCGCAGCAGTTTTGCCCTCCATACAATTTGGTGATCCTCAGCAATGACGGCGCCGTTGTTTTCGATTGCGAATTGGACAAGAACTGGAACGCTTGCGATGGCGGATCGGACCGCAAGATGCGCCGGTCGCACTTTCCGGCTACCGCGCTGCTAACAGATAGCGCCAACCTCACGCGGACATTTCTCATCGAGCGCGCTCCGCAACGCTAGAGCGGGGATTAAGCAGCCCCGGCGGATGCCACCGAATCGTTTTCCTCACATTTGTCGGACTTGCTGCGCTTGACTCGCATTCGAACCCGAGCTTCTTATGATTCCAGAAAACTTCTGAGTTCGTTGTTGAAGCGTTCGCGGTCTTCGATATTGGAGAGGTGCGCGGCGTTTAGCTCGACATATCGCGCGCCCGGGATGTGTTCTGCGAGAAAACGGCCGTCGGCTGGGGGTGTGGCGGGATCGCTGGCTCCGGCGATCACTAGGGTTGGAATGCAAATCCGGCAGAGTTCGCCACGACAATCAAAATCGCGAACCGCTGCACAGCACGCCGCGTAGCCCTCCGGATTTGTATCCTCGAGCGCTTTCTGGATGCGTGCCACGGGCGCGGGATTCTTTTCGCGAAACGCTGCAGTGAACCATCGTTCGATCACCGAGGGGGCGACGGCCTTCATCCCGCTTATTCGAACGGTTTCGATCCGCGCATTCCAGCTTTCTGCAGTTCCAATTTTCGCGCCGGTATTGCAGAGCGCAAGTCTCTTCAGCCGATGCGGCACGTGGAGCGCCAGCCACATCCCGATCATCCCTCCCATGGAGAGTCCGCAAAAATGGACGTTCTCGAGATCCAAACCATCCAGGAGCGCGAGCACATCTTTTCCTAACAATTCAATCGAATAGGTTCCCGGAGTCGTTGAGGATTCACCGTGTCCGCGGCTGTCGTAGCGTAGGATCCGAAAGTTCCTTCGAAATTCGGCGGCTTGCAAATCCCACATGCCGCAATTCGCGCCGAGGCTATTCGAGAATACCAGGACTGGCGCATCCGCGGGGCCTTCCAGCAGATAATGGATTCGCGCAGTTTCGGTTTGCAGGAATGGCATTTTATCGATGGCCTTCGAAGTTCTTACGGCTGCGCAGACCCCTGAATCCTTTTAGACGCGCTCCAGAAATTCCTTGGCCCACGCCGATGCACATGGTGCAGAGCGCGTATTTCCCGCCCGTTCGCAAAAGCTGGTAAAGCGCCGTGGTCACCAAGCGCGCTCCGCTGGCTCCCAAAGGATGTCCGAGGGCAATCGCGCCGCCATTGGGATTCACATGCGCTGCGTCATCAGGAATGCCCAAATCGCGCAAGACACCCAGTGCTTGCGAGGCGAAAGCCTCATTTAGCTCGACAACGTCCATTTGGCTCAGCGACAACCCTGCTTTGGCCAAGACTTTGCGCGTCGCCGGAGACGGCCCCATTCCCATGATTCGCGGAGCGACACCCGCGACCGCCGCAGCCACGACACGCACTCTTGGCGTCAGCCCATGACGCTTGGCCGCAGCCTCGGATGCCAGCAACAGCGCGCACGCTCCGTCATTCACACCGGAAGCGTTTCCCGCCGTGATGGTGCCATCCGGCTTGACGATGGGTCTCAGTTTCGAAAGCGCTTCGAGCGCGGTGTCCGGCCGGGGATGCTCATCCTCTGAAAAAAGAATCGGATCGCCTTTTTTCTGAGCGAGCGGCACAGCCACAATCTCCTGCCTCAAGCGTCCGCTGCGCATACCTTCCGCCGCGCGCTGCTGGCTCCTCAATGCGAACGCATCCTGATCCTGGCGCGAGATATGAAATTCCTCAGCAACAATTTCCGCGGTCTCCGGCATGGAATCCACGCCATACTTCGCCTTCATCACTGGGTTTATAAATCGCCAGCCAATGGTGGTGTCTTCCATCTTCATCGCACGCGAATATGCATCTTGCGCTTTTCCCATCACGTACGGCGCCCGCGACATGCTTTCCACCCCGCCCGCGATCACCAATTCCGCCTCGGCGCATTTGATCGCGCGCGCCGCCGTCGCCACGGCGTCCATGCTCGAGCCACAAAGCCGGTTCACGGTATTGCCGGGAACTTCCTTCGGCAAACCAGCGAGAAGCAGCGCCATGCGGCCAACATTGCGGTTATCTTCGCCGGCCTGATTCGCACAGCCATAGATGACGTCGTCGACGACGCCCCAATCCACACTCGGGTTGCGCTCGACCAACGCTTTGATCGGAATCGCCGCCAGATCATCCGTTCGAATCGCGGCAAGCGCTCCGCCATACCTGCCGATCGGCGTGCGAATCGCATCGCAGATGTACGCTGTCTCCATGGTCATCCTTCGGGTTTGTCCGGCCCTCTATCTTATCCGGAAGGGTCGAGATTTGCGCACGTGGACACGGTTCGGGCTCTTCGATCGCGCTACGGAGTAGAACGCGTCGAATTCGTCAGGGCATTCAGCGGAAGAAGGGAAGTGTCGCTCTCCGCGAAAGCAAAGCTCCGCGCCAGGGCAGATTGAAGTGCCTTAGGAAAATGATGCCCTGCGGAAGCCCTGAAGCTTCCGCAGGGCACGCAACGCCATTGCTACCGTTTGATCTCCACTGGCTGCCTCAATTTGAAATCCAGCGCGGTCTCTGCAGGTACAGTGATGTCGCGATTGCCCGTCAATCCCGCACCACCGGTGCCCGCCGCTGCGCCAACCAAGCCTCCGATGACAGCGCCTTTGCCGCCGCCGGCCAAGCCGCCGATGAGCGCTCCGCCGCCTGCGCCGCCGCCGACCATCGCTGCAGTACGCTTGCCTTTGCCTTTGCTGGACATGGTGGCGTCAGACGTTTGAACATCATAGTCCTTGCCACCTACCGTGATGCTCGTCAGTTCCAGCGCAAGGGAAGCCCCGCCCTTGAAGCGGCCGGCCGCTTTCGCCTCCCGTATTACACCGGTGGCGCGAGTCCCCTTGGGAATAGCGACTTTTCCCTCAATCTCTACCGGTGATTCCACGGTCGCCGAGAACTTATCGCCCGCGCGGCTGGTTTTCGAGCTGATGGTTTGATCCAATACGACCGCAAGTACAGTATCCGCCGGAACGATTAGAGGCTTTGGCTCGAGAGCTTTTTTCACGGCAGATTTGGCTGCATCAGCCATGGACGGAGCCGGCGTGGAGCCCGTCCCCGATGGTTGGTCAGCCGATTTCTGGCAGCCCACCGCAAAAAAACTCGCACCTAAAAAACACACCGCGACAAAATACAAAAACCGGTTCATTCCATCCCTCCTGAAGGCTGGGTATAAAATTATTTAACCACATCTGCGACCGGACCGCGGGCAGTTTTGCTTTACCTTGTGAGATACCTCGCAATCCTTCCGTCCAAAGCGCCGCTGACCATGTCGTTTAATCTGGTGATGTACTATCCGCCATCGCCTGCGCTCATTCCCTTGACACTCTTGTGTCTTGCCTCCACACTGGGTTCACCCCTTCTAAAATCTACGTAGTTTGTGTGAGCCCATGCGCATCCTTGTCGCTGAAGATGATGCTCCGCTCGCCGAATTTCTACACGAGCGGCTGCAGCAAGAGAAATTTGTAGTTCAGGTTGTTTCGGACGGCACGGAAGCGCTGCGATTGGCTTCCGGCCAGCCGTACGATCTGGTGATCCTGGACCTCAACCGGCCCGGAGTGGGCGGACTGGAGGTCTTGCGCGGGATTCGCTCCAAGAAGCCGGATTTGCCAGTGCTCATGGTGACGGATACCAGCCTGGTCGAGGAGCGTGTCCGTGGTCTCGACGCCGGCGCGGACGACTTCCTCGCGAAGCCCTTTGCCTTTGCGGAGCTTGCTGCTCGCGTGCGGGCGCTTTTGCGGCGCGGCAGCCGCCCTGCGCGCGCCGTCCTGCAAATTGACGATCTCGAACTCGATCGCATCACTCACGCGGTGCGGCGCGGGAGCCAGGATATCGGGCTTAGTCCGCGAGAATTTGCTTTGCTCGAATTCCTCATGCGCCATGAAGGGCAGCCGGTTTCGCGCACCAGCATCGTCCACGAAGTCTGGAAACTCGATTTCGACACCAGTACCAACGTCGTGGACGTCTACATCAACTATCTTCGGCGCAAAGTGGATTCTGGCAGCGGCCCCGCGCTTATACGAACCATTCGCGGAGTTGGCTACCAGATCGGCGGGAACGGCCGCCCTGGTTTGCTAGTATGAGAGCTTGCGATTGCAACCTGATTTGAACGGCTTTGCGTTTTGGGAATGCTTTTTGAACGCGCCCGCTCTTCATCTTTGCTATTCTACGCCGCGTGAAACCCACCTTCCTGATTGATACCGATACTGCTTCCGATGACGCCGTGGCCCTTATCATGGCGCTGCGCTCTCCATCCATCGAAGTTCTGGCCATCACCACGGTTGCCGGAAATGTGGGCATACAGCAAGCCACGCGCAATGCGCTTTACACTTCCGAGCTGTGCGGCGCGGACGTTCCGATCTACATGGGCGCGGAAAAACCGCTGACCCGCGCACACCAAAGCGCCGACTGGTTCCATGGACGTGACGGTTTGGGGGACCACAACTATCCAACGCCCAAACGTTCGGCGCAAAAACAGCACGCCGTGAATGCCATCGTAGCGGCCATCGAATCGAATCCTGGCCTGATCCTGGTGACGCTGGGACCCCTGACCAACATTGCGCTGGCCCTCGGCGAGAACCCCGGAATCGCCACGAAAGTGAGCCGCTGCGTGGTTATGGGTGGCGCGCCTTGTTGCGAGGGAAACGTAACGCCCGCCGCCGAGTACAACATCTGGTGCGACCCCGAAGCCGCCCGCCTGGTGTTCTGGAGCGGCCTGCCGATCGAAATGGTCGGCTGGCATCTTTGCCGGGGCGACGCCGCGTTGAACCTGGAAAACATCAAAGAGGTGCTGAGCTTTGGCACGGTCGTGGCGCGCTTTGCCATCGAATGCAATAGTCGCGCGCAAGAAGCCTACCTGGAACAAACCCGCGAGCACGGAATTTCGCTCCCGGACCCCGTGGCTATGTCCATCGCGTTGGATCCCACCATCGTCACCCGACAAAGCGAGCACTATGTAGACGTCGAGACCACCAGCGAACTGACCCGCGGAATGACCGTGGTCGACCGCCTGAACGTGGCAAGCAACGACCGCAACCGGCCGCTCTGGGCTCCACTCATCAGTAAAGGTGCGAAAGCTAAAATTTCTTGGAGCATTGATAATCGCCGCTGGAAAAAAGCCTTGTACTCTTCTCTGCGTTGACTTCGATCCACCCCGATCGCCCGCGCTCGACGGTCAGCGATGGTCGCAACGTTCATGTGGTAGCATGTTCGTGACAGGCTTGACTGAGTAATCGTCCATCCGAACTGGCAAGCACCGCCGCTTCCCCGCAGGCGGGACCGAGCATAGCTCCACAGAGGTTCCGCGCATGCCGAAAGAAACGAAGGAAGCCGCGCAGACGGCCTCCTCGATCATCACCGGGAAAATACCTATGTTGCAGGTTCCGCCCTCCGCGAGCCCCGAGGTGCGGCAGGAGCCTACTGCGGCCATTGATAGTCACATTGTCGCGTATTACTACGCGGCACTGACCAATCTATTCTGCCAAGGCTATTTCCCGAGTGTCCCGCAGCTCGGGGACACCGACGTCGTAAAGGCCATCATTGAATCGAGCTACGGAGATTTTTGCTCGCTGGACATTTCGCTTGGAGCGCTGGACCCGCATGAAATACAGGCGAGCCCCAATTCGCATTTGTATCAGGAAGTGCGAGATGAGTGGAAACACTGGGTCAAGGACTGGGCCGCGATCTCCCATGCCAGTAAGGTGATCGGCGAGCCGCTGAATACTCTGCCGCTCCGAAGCGATGTGCTCTCATCGGACTGCCTCTGAAGCGGCAGCCTTTGTGCGAATGGCGGAAGCGCGCGCTTCCAGCGGTTCCGCTTCTGATGCCCGATCCAGTTTTCGCAATAGCGCGGCATAGTTCATAAGCGTCTTGGCAAGTTCCGGATGTTCCGGATAGCGGCTCTTCGCCCAGATATCGAGGGCGCGTTTGTAGAGCGGTTCCGCTTCCGTGTACTTTCCCTCGTCCCGCAGCAAGGTCGCATAGTTGTCGAACAACTGCGCAAGCTTTGGATGCCCCGGCGCCAAGGGGAGAGTTGGCGCCACTTCCACGGATTTCTGGAAGAGAGGCTCCGCCGCGGCGAGATCGCCTTTTTCACGATAAATTTCCGCGAGTTCGTTTTGGCTGAACCAGGACCAAGTCGGTGGACGGCCTCTCGCGGCCTTGGACTTTTCAAATTTTGAATTGTCAACCTCGTCGCCAACCGTTGCCGATCGTTTTATGGTTTCCAAGGCTTCATCATACCGGTGTTCGTCGCGGTACACTCTTGCGAGTCCCCTTAGGTTAGGTATGCACCTCCTGTTCGAAGGTGCAGATTCCATGTAACTTACTGTAAACAATGGAATTATATTGCGATATATCAGAGAAACAGATCGCCTTTCTCCTCACTAGGGCAACTTCTTTCCACTATTCGGGTTCTACCCCATGGGAGCAATAAGATGTTACGCTCCTATCCGTCGGACCTCGTGTTATGGCGACCGCCAGGTGGTCAGCGCGCGGCGGAGAACAGGGGACTCGTCATGAAGACGATATCATTAGCAGGTGCGGGCCGAGTGCCGCGCGGAAGCTTCGCGCGCCAAGCCGTCCTGTTGCTGGGGCTGGCCGCCCTTTTGAATTTTGTTGCGCCCAGCGCGAAAGCGGACGAACAGAGAGACCCGCCGACGCGCGTCGCGCGCATCAGTTTTGTGGATGGTTCCGTTTCCTTTCAACCCGGCGGAGAAGGTGACTGGGGCGATGCCGCCAAGAATCGTCCTGTAACCGTCGGCGATAAAATCTGGGTGGACAAGGATTCTCGTGCGGAGTTGCAAGCCGGCCAGGCGTCCATCCATCTCGGCAGCATGACCGCTCTCTCATTCCTCAATCTCGATCAGAACATCATTCAAATGCGCCTTGCGGAAGGCAGCCTCAATTTCCGCGTTCGCGAATTGCGCGAAGGCGATACGTATGAAGTGGACGCCCCCAATCTTGCGTTCATCGTGAAGCAGGCTGGAGCGTTTCGCATCGACGTGACGGAGACGGGTGACGCCTCACGCTTGACCGTGTTGCGCGGCGAAGGTGAAGTGGCCGCCGGCGGCAAGACCTATCCCGTTCATGCCGGCGAGCGTGCTGAATTCTCGGGCACGGACAACATTCAGTACAAAACAGAAGCAGCGCCCGGTCCGGACGGCCTTGACAGTTGGGCCGAGCAACGCGACCTGCGAGAAGAAAATTCGGATTCCGCGAAATATGTTTCCCGCGACACTGTGGGCTACTCCGACCTCGATGACAACGGCACTTGGAGCCAGACTCCAGACAACGGTCCAGTGTGGTACCCAAACGATGTTTCGCCGGACTGGTCCCCCTACAGTGAAGGCAATTGGGCGTATGTCGGCCCGTGGGGCTGGACGTGGGTTGGCTATGAGCCTTGGGGCTTTGCTCCGTATCACTACGGCCGCTGGAATTATTTTGGCGGGCGCTGGGGCTGGTACCCTGGCGTGTATGCCGGATATCCGGTCTATGGCCCCGCCTTCGTAGGCTTCTTCGGCGGCGGATTTGGCTTTGGTCTTGGCTGGTTCCCGCTGGGATGTGGCGAGCCGTTCTATCCCTGGTTCCGTCACAGTCCCGGTTTTTATGAGCGGATCAACATTCACAACACCGCGTTCCGCGGTGGTGTCTTGCACTCCAACATTCACAGCGTGAATTTCGCCAACGCTCACCTTGCTAACGCGGTGACCGTCGCGAATCGTAACGCGTTTGTGAACGGCCAGGCCGTCCACGGCGGCGCCAATCGCGTTTCGGCAGCTTCGTTGAAGGGTGCACAGGTGTCGAACTCGCCCGGATCCGGGCTCAAACCCGGCTCGAGCAGCTCGCTGGGCGCCGCCAACATGAATTCGCACGCGGCCAGGCCGTCTTCCACGGTGCAAAATCGCTCCGTGGTTGCGCGCACAAGCCCGGCGCAGGGCGCCTCGCATGAGCCTGTTCATACCATGAACACGCGCGCGCTGACCGCCGCGCACGTCGGCAATTCGCCTGCGAATGGCGCGTCGAATCGCACGCCAACATCTGGCGCAGCTTCGCAGCAGCGCGCCGGCAATAACTCCCATACCTGGGAAGCGCAGGGCAACACGACCGATCGCGGGCGTGCGCCAACGGGTTTCGGCAGCTCGAATCGCGCAACGAACGAGCCAACTCAGTCGGCACGCGCGACCCAAGGGAATCGTCCGCCGTGGGCGAGGAGCGGCGCGCAATCCAGCGTGAACGGCTCAGCTTCGCGTCCGGCGATTTCGAACAACAACGGCCGCTCGTACCAGCCCCCGTCGAATGCCAATCGCGGGTATACGCCGACACCGCAGCGTTCCTACTCGGCTCCGCGGACCTATTCTGCGCCCAGCCGCAGCTATCCCGCGCCGTCTCGTTCCAGCCCCGCGCCCAGCCGCAGCTCCGGCGGCGGAGGCGCTAGCCATGGAGGCGGCGGAGGTTCACACGGTGGAGGCGGCGGCCACGGCCATCGCTAATCAGAATTGACGCAAAAAGGCCCGCTGGATTTTCCGGCGGGCCTTTTGCTTTTTACTGGCCGGAGCCCTTCGCAACTGTTTCTGTCACCGAGTGTTAGTAAGAGCAGGGTACTCGGACTCGCGCATTTCCTGTTTCGACATTCACGGTGGGACAAAGCGAGTACTCTGCAATGCAAGGTGCTACTGTTTCAGGTAAGCCCAGGCCATTTACCCCGGGAATTAAAGTGTCGCGGCGCACTTACAAAACTGCCGTTCAAGTTTCAGGAGAGACTTCGATATGAGAAAACTTGTGCTCAAAGCTGTGTGCATCCTCAGCGTTGCGCTTGCGGTAGCTCTTTTTATTCCGCAACGCGCCGCTGCCGATGACGACGATCCCCCGAGCCGCGTCGCGCGCCTGGGATTCGCGCGAGGTTCCGTTTCCTTCAATCCTGCCGGTACCGACGACTGGGTTTCTGCAATCGTTAATCGCCCCGTCACTACCGGCGATAAAATTTGGAACGATGCCGACGGGCGCTCCGAACTAAGTATTGGCTCTGCCGTTATTCGTCTAGGCAGCACCACCGGCTTTTCCTTCCTGAATTTGACCGACAACACCACGCAAATCCGCGTCACCGAAGGCACGCTCAACATTCGCGTGCGCAATCTCGGGGACGACGAAACATTTGAAGTGGATACTCCCAACCTGGCCTTCACCGTTCTTCGCCCGGGCAACTACAAGATCGTCGTGAACGAAGCCGGGGACACCACCACGGTTGTCGTCCGCGACGGCCAGGGCGAAGTCACCGGCGGCGGCTCTGCCTACACCATTCATCCCCGCGAGATTGGCGCGTTTGTCGGCACCGATGAGCTCGACGCCGATGTCGAGAGTTGGGAAAGTAATGACGATGATTTTGACGATTGGTGTGCCGATCGCGATCGTCGCATGGATCACTCGATTTCCGCACGCTACGTTTCGACAGACGCCATCGGCTACGAAGATCTCGATGAATATGGCGGCTGGCGTTCTGTGCCCGAGTACGGCACGATCTGGTTTCCGCATGTCACCGTCGTTGGTTGGGCTCCCTATCACTACGGCCACTGGACGTACATCGCGCCTTGGGGATACACCTGGGTGGATGATGCGCCATGGGGCTTCGCTCCCTTCCACTACGGCCGCTGGGTAACCGTAGGCGGAGTTTGGGGCTGGGTACCGTGCGCGCCACGTCCGGTCGCCGTGGTCGGTGTCGCCTATGTTCGTCCCGTATATGCGCCTGCGTTGGTGGCGTGGGTGGGCGGTCCGCATTTCGCCGTTGGAATTGGAGTCGGCGGTGGCTTTGCCGCTGGCGTAAACGTCGGCTGGTTCCCACTCGGACCGCGCGAAGTATTTGTGCCGTCGTATCCCGTCAGCCGCACCTACGTGAACAACGTAAACGTTTCGAACACCACGGTGAACACCACCGTCGTCAACAACTATTACAACACCACGGTCATCAACAAAAACGTCACCGTGACCAACGTGAAGTACGTGAACCAGAGCGTGCCTGGCGCGGTTTCCGCTACCACGCCGCAAGCCTTCACTTCCGCACAATCGGTTTCCAAGAACAGCGTGGTCGTGAATCAGCGGGAAGTTGCTTCCGCTCCTGTGGCGGCCACCACGCCCCCGGTCGCGCCTGCAAAGCAAGCCGTGCTTGGTTCCGGCGCTTCCGCAGCAGCGAAGCCGCCCGCCGCACTGGCGAATCGTCCGGTCGTCGCGAAGAGCGCTCCGCCACCTCCTCCAGTTTCCTTCGCGAAACAACAACAAGCCATTCAGGCGAACGGCGGTAAGCCGCTGGCGTCCTCGCAAGTTCGGCAAATTCAGCCCGAGGCTGCGCAAGCGCGTCCGAATATCAAGATCGCGCCGCCGTCGAAGCCGGCCACGCCACGGAATGTGCAGGCCGCTCGCCCCGGCGCTCCCAATAACGTTGCCCCGCCGGCGCAAGGCAACAAGCCGGGTGCGGCGCCAGCCACCACTGGCACACAAAACGCCAGCCAGAAGGCGTACACCGACCGTCCGGCTGCCGCGCGGCCCAGCAACGTAAATGCCGCCGGCAATTCGAACGCCGCCAACGCAGCGAACGCGCAGCTCGAGCAGAAACATCAACAGCAACTTGAGCAGCTCCGCGCTCAACAGGACCAGGAGCGCCAAAAGGTCGAGCAACAGCAAGTCCAGGAACGCCAAAAGGCCCAGCAGCAGGCCGACGAAGCGAAACAGCAGAAACTCAATCAACAGCACCAGCAGCAGCTCGAACAATTGGAACAAAAACACAGCCAGGAAGAACAGAAACTGAAGCAGCAGCAGCAGCAGCAACAGCAGGAAGCCCAGAAGGCAAAAGCTGCTAACAAGCCGACAAAAGAAAAAGAAAAGGACGACAAGCCACCGAAGGCCAAGCCCTAACCAATCTACAGCCGTCAACTCAGAAGGGCGCTTGCGGGAATGCAAGTGCCCTTTTTTTCGCCCGCGCATCTTCGCAGGTGAAAGGACCTCGCGTGTCGCGTAAGATTCCTTCTCTGCGCTTATGCCGAAACGAACGCCAACTCGTACTGCCCCTGCGGGCAAATCCACTGCAGCGGCGGAGCTGCGGTTGTTTTCACTTCCAGGGATTCCCGAAATTCGCCCGGGCCATGATCTTGTGAAAGTTATCGCCGACGCCGTGCGTCGAGCTTCCATCCACTTTGAAAACGGCGACGTGCTGGTCATCGCACAGAAAATTGTTTCGAAAGCGGAAGGCGCACTGATTGCTCTCGCGAGTGTGGATCCTTCGCCGCAGGCGCTCACCCTGGCCGAAAAGCTAAAGAAAGATCCTCGCGCCGTGGAAGTCGTGTTGCGACAATCGCGGCGCATCGTCCGCAGCGATCATGTGCTCATCACGGAAACCCACCACGGTTTTGTCTGTGCCAATGCCGGAGTCGACCATTCGAACGTTCCCGGCGAGGATGTCGTGACGCTGCTCCCGAAGAATCCGGACCACTCGGCAAGAAAACTCGCTGCCGCATTGCACAAACGGACTGGCAAGAAAGTGGCCGTCATCATCAGTGACACCTTCGGCCGCCCGTGGCGCCTCGGCCTGACAAACGTGGCCATCGGTGCCGCCGGCGTGCCGGTGCTCTTGGACTTGCGCGGCACGCCGGATCGTCACGGAAAATTTCTGAATGCCACCATCCTCGCGGTCGCCGATGAACTGGCCGCCGCCGCCGGCCTCCTCATGGACAAATCCAAAGGCTCCCCCGTAGTCCTCATTCGCGGCTATCGTTACAAACCCGTATCCGACCCCGCCGCCCGCATCATCCGCCCCGCCGCCGAAGATCTGTTCCGCTGATCCGCTTTTCTCTATGCTCTCTGTGTCCTCCGTGCCCTCTGTGTTAAATTCTTCGTTGTACTCATTGCCACTCAACCCATGAACGCGCGCCAGCAAATAATCGTCACACCTCCCTCCTCAAATCCCGAAGTCGAGGACGTCCTAATCCGCGCCCGCGAAGGCCTCACGTTGGATCGGGCCGGCGCTTTACTGCTCGCCGAACAAGCGTCTCTGCAAGACCTGCTGAGCGCCGCCACCGAGCTGCGTGCCCGCAGGAAAGGAACCGTCGTAACCTTTTCGAAAAAAGTTTTCATCCCGCTGACCACGCTCTGCCGCGATTACTGCAGCTACTGCACCTTTCGAAAAGATCCCGGCCAGCCCGGCGCGCACTTCATGACCCCTGACGAAGTCCTTGCGCTAGCCGAACAAGGCCGCCGCGCCGGTTGCAAGGAAGCGCTCTTCAGCCTGGGCGACCAGCCCGAGCGTATTTTCCCCGAGGCTCGCGAATTTCTTCGTCAACAAGGATTTACCCGCACACTCGACTACCTCGCCGCCATGTGCGAGCTCGTCCTCGAAAAAACCGGCCTCCTTCCCCACGCCAATCCCGGCGTGATGGACCGCCCCGCTCTTGAACGCCTAAAGGATTCGAATGCCAGCGTCGGCTTGATGCTGGAAAACGTCAGCCCCCGCCTGATGCGCAACGGCTTGCCGCACGCCAACGCTCCCGACAAAGTCCCCGCGCTGCGCCTGCGCACGATCGAAGAAGCAGGGAAGCTCCCCATCGCGTTCACGACGGGAATCCTGATTGGGATCGGCGAAACGATGGAAGAGCGCGTGGACTCGCTCTTCGCCATTCGAACGCTCCACGAAACCTACGGCCACATCCAGGAAGTCATCATCCAGAATTTTCGCGCCAAGCCCGCAATTCCCATGGCCAAGCACCCCGAGCCTTCGCTCGACGACATGCTGCGCACCATCGCCCTGGCCCGTCTCATCCTCGGCCCGCACATGAATGTCCAGGCCCCGCCGAATCTCAGCTACAACGATTTCCCTCGATTGCTCGATGCAGGCATCAACGATTGGGGCGGCATCTCGCCGGTCACCAAAGACTTCATCAATCCCGAAGCCGCCTGGCCGCAAATTTCCCTCCTCCGTTCAGAAACCGAATCGCGCGGCTTCACTCTGCGCGAGCGCCTCGCGCTCTATCCCGAATTCCTGCCGCGTAGTAGCTTTCTTTCTCCACAAGTACGCGCCGCAGCTGAACTCCTATTCGCCCAAGGAGGCGGCGCAACGTAGCGGCGGGCTTCAGCCCGACCCTGTCGAGTGCGGTAGCCCTGCTACCGCTTTTCCAACATGCAACCTCAATCCGCAAAGCGAAAAATGAAACCATCCCGAAAAATCACCGCTCTAGCCGGCGGAGTAGGCGCCTCAAAACTCTTGCTAGGCCTATACGGCGTAATGGACCCGAGCGACCTGACCATCATCGTCAACACCGGCGACGACATCATCCTCCACGGCCTGAAAATCTCACCCGACCTAGACATCGTCACCTATACGCTGGCAGGAGTGATCGATCCCGCGAAAGGCTGGGGCTTCCGCGACGAAACATTTCACGCCCTAAAGCGCCTCGCCGTATTCGGCCGCGTCAACTGGTTCAATCTCGGCGACCGCGACCTCGCCACGCACATTCATCGCACCGCCCTGCTCGCCGAAGGAAAGACCTTGTCGCAAGCTGCCGACTCCATCCGCACCGCGCTAGGCGTGAAGTCCCGCATCCTGCCAATGTCCGACGATCCCGTCCCGACCATCATCGACTCCAGCGAAGGCTCACTGCACTTTCAGGAATATCTCGTCAAGCGCCGCGCCGAACCCATCGTTCATGGCATTCGTTTTGAAGGCGTCGAGGCCGCGCGCCCCGCCCCCGGCGTCCTCGAAGCCATTTCGAGCGCCGACCGCATCCTCATCTGCCCCAGCAATCCGCTGATCAGCATCGGCCCGATCCTCGCCGTCCCCGGCGTCCGCGAGCAGTTGCAAGCGCACAAAGAAAAAGTCTTCGCCGTCTGCCCCATCGTCGCCGGCAAATCCCTCAAAGGCCCCTCCGGCAAAATGCTCGCCCAACTCGGCCACCAACCAACCGCCCTCGGCGTCGCCAAACTCTACGCCCCCTTCACCGGCACATTTATCATCGATCCCGCCGATAAAGCCCAATCCGCCGCCATCACCGCCCTAGGAATGAAGGTGGCGATTCTTCCGACCGTAATGAAAACGCTCGCGCAAAAACGCAAACTCGCCCGCGCCCTTCTGGCGCTTTCTCCCCCTTTGTAGGGGCGCAGCACCGCTGCGCCCAGGCTACTACCGCGTGCGCAACTGTACCTTCGCTGCAACTCATTTGATCTATTAGGATGGAATGCAAGCCCTCGGTAAGCGTCAGTCTTTTGTTTGGGGCAATTGCGATCCGTCTGTATGGTTCTGCGCGAACCTCAGAGTGAGAAGCACAATGACATTCCAAAACAAGACAGCCACGAGGATGGAAAACAAGATCGAAGAAATCTGCTCTTGATTCTTCTGCACGAGATAGCTTCGGCTCTCCACAATTTTTTCGTAGGTAGTCCGTTCGCAGCCTCGATATGAAATAGAAACGAACCCGAGCAGCGCGGGGAACAGAACCCCGCAGGGAAGCAGTCTCTTCAATATTGTAGAGAGACGCTTGCCAGACGCGGCATCCGCGACGGCTCCGAAAGGGCGTCGAAGAAAGAAATACACCATGGCGCCCAGCCCCACAGAGAGGGCCGCAACCAGAAAGTAAGAAACGATCAGATATCGCTCATTTGTCATCTTTGATTTTCAATGTCGCAATCAGAATGGTGACTAGAACCAAGTAGAGAGCGACAAACCAGAGCATTTTCTCCAGGGTCGACGACACACCCTCCGCTCCCTTCCAGATGTATTCCATGAATGGAGCGTCTGACTTCAAGTCAAACGAGGTTCCGATCGAAGCTGACAACGCTGAAAGAAAGAGAACGAGAAGAAAGGACCGCACATAGAAGGTGATTGCCGCTTGCACCTTAATGGTGTGTCGCAGTAAATCGACTAGACTGTTGCGCACAAGGAGAAACAAGATGATTGGGACAACCAGTGAGAGCACAAGCAAGCTTAGAAATGCGCTTAGTGGCAGATTCATGTTTTTTCTCCTTCTTGTTCATGCCGACGGTCGTGTTGGCTTCTTGTGTTCGTGCAAGTAGTTCTATAACGGCGCAGATTGTAGACCATACTGCAATTCAAGGCATGGTTGAATAACGATTTCCGTCATTTTATTTCTTGATTAGTCTGGACACCGAAAACTGACCCGCCTAGCTTCAATGACAGGAGAAGTGTCACTTCAAGGGAAGCCCGGTGAAGCGAATTCCGGCACCATGAACTTTGTAGCGGATGTTCAGGCCGATCAGGAGCGCCGTAAGGGACTCGACGATGCGAGCGTTCTCCAGCTTGCCGCCGTTCAGGGCGCGCGCGCCGGGGATTTTGCCGACTAGTTCGGACGCCACCTGCTTGGCTTTCTCGTCGTCGCCGCACACCAGGACGTCGCAGTCCACTGGCCCCTCTGCGGCCAGCAATTCGGCGCTCAAGTTCTGAAACGCTGCGGCGAGGCGCACTTCTGCGGGCAAAAGCTCTCGCGTTTGCTCCGCCGCGGAACCCTGCCACACGCCGAGCATGCACGTTGCCGCTCCACCCACCGACGCTGCCAGCGGCACGGTCGTATCAATCACCACGGTCCCCGGTTTCCACGCTCCTTTCAGTTGCTTCAGCAGCACCGGCGCGCCGGAGAAGGGAATCGTGAGCACCGCAACATCGCACGCCGCAGCGGCCGACAAATTGTCCATCCCCTCGATCTGCGCCGCGCCGCCAAGGCGTTCGCGCAATTTCTTCGCGGTTTCCTCGGCGCGCGCTGCATCGCGAGAGCCGATCAAAATGTGTTCCCCCGCTTTCGCAAGCCGGTACGCCAGCCCGGAGCCTTCCGCTCCCGTGCCCCCCAGAATTGCAATCTTCCGCGCCATGCTTTTTCACTCCGTCCCTAAGCTATTCGTGCCGTCCGATCATACACGCGCCGGATCCCCCAGCGCTTCGCTTTCGCGCCATCCAGTATGGTATCTTCAAAAACTTCGATGATCACCACGCCGCCACTCACCACCCTGCAATTTCGCAAAGCGCTCGGCCACTTTTCCACGGGAGTAACCGTAGTCACTGTGGAGCGCGCCCCCGGACTGGTCCACGGCATGACCGCCAACTCCTTCACCTCTGTCTCGCTCGAGCCCATGCTCGTCCTCGTCTGCGTGGACCAGCGCGCCAAGCTGCTTCCGTTGCTAGAAAAAAAACGCCGCTTCGGCGTCAGCGTCTTGAAACAAGGCCAGGAAGCCATCTCAGAATACTTCGCCAAAGGAGAGCAAAGCGCCGAAGCCGAGGAGCGCCTTTCTATCCGCTACAACTGGACGCACGGCGGCATTCCATTACTGGAAGACACGCTATTGCGCCTACCCTGCAGCGTCGTCGCCTCCTACATCACTGGCGACCACACCATTTTTGTCGGTGAAGTGGAATCCGCGCAAATAGACGAAGGCGAGCCGCTGCTCTTCTACCGCGGCGAATACCGGCACATGGCGCGGAAGCCCGGTGCTGGCTCGTAAGCTCCGCACAATTCAAATCTTGCAATTTTTTACAGCGCGGGCCGGTTGCTGTAAACCCGTTTCTGCCCCGACCGTGCCACTTCATAATACGGCACCGGCAAAGTCTTTAACCTTTCGAGTCCGGTGGCATTTAT
Source organism: uncultured Acidobacteriota bacterium (assembly GCA_963729455.1). Classification (GTDB taxonomy): domain Bacteria; phylum Acidobacteriota; class Terriglobia; order Acidiferrales; family UBA7541; genus Acidiferrum. Next base: position 52,200 of record CAVSNX010000007.1, on the reverse strand, counting down.
GTCAACGAAGAAAACTCTGCCCGGCCCTGTCCAAAGTTTAGCGAACGAAGCGTCATCTTCAAACACCGGCGGCGCATCCGGAAAGAGTGAGCCATACCATAGGTTGTTGATGCGCCCGTTGAGCATGTGCAATTGCACCCCGGTGTAGAAACCCACGCTGGAGGCCAGCGAATACTGCCCGTTTATCACAATCGTATTGCCGGGACGATATTGCTTTTCGATCGCTACCGCCAGTGGCTTCGATCCGAGCACCGGAGAAAACGTGGTCAGCGCCAGGTGAATCGCCTGAAAAAGAATCACCATCATCACGCAGATTGCCAGGTTTCCCCTGAACGGCGAACCTCGCCTTCGAAACAGCCAGTTGAAAAACGTCCCAGCCAGGAAGCCCACTCCCGTCAGGATCAGCGGCCAACGGAATAAGCTCATCGCTCCCATCGTGAGATCGAAAAGATGGCCCATCGAGAGCTTGTACATCTCGGGCGCTTTCTTCAAGAGGTCGCTTAACTCGGCATTCGGAGGGGCGGCCGGCGTCATCGCCACGATCGTCAGGCAAATCACAAACGCTGCCACTCCGAGCACCAGCATCGCCAGCGAGGAGCGCAATCCGCTCCGCCGCCACGGACTTCCAGGTTCCGAACTGTCTTCCCGGTTCAGCCACATGCCGCACAGCAACGCGAGAGCGGGAAGCGCCGGGAGTAAGTAATATTCCTGTCTGGTGGAAAAACTGAAAAACACAACGATTGCCAGGGCCCACACCGCCAGAAGGAGCGCCGCGCGTGGTTCCTTCTCCAGCCGTTCCCGCCCACGGCGTGGGTGAAGGGGTACTTGTTTTAAACTATTCAGGACAAAGAAGGCCCATGGAAAGATCCAAACCAGAAGAAGGCCCCAGAAAATCAGGAGCGGAAACTTATCGTAGTCGCGCGGCACGCGCAAATTAAGGTATCGGTAGATCTGCTCGTTTATGAAATAGAACCAGAAGAACCCCTTCGCCTCTCCTTGCGCGGGGTTTTGCAGCGTGGCGAGAACGTGCCAGGGCGCTGCCACCGCCAAGAACACCACTGTAGTTGAGATCAGTCTGAGCCGCAAAAGGTATCGCAAGTTTCCCATCAACAACAGATACCCGCCGATGATCAAAACCGGAAAAACCATCCCGATAAGCCCCTTCGTCAGCACGTCACACGCCGTGGCAATTCCGAGAGACCAACACAGCAGCCGGGACGGGTTTGGCTGATCCAGACTCCGCCAGAATAGACCAACGGTGATGGTCAGCCAAAAGCACACCATGATGTCGGGAATATCGAATCGTGTGTAAATATACGGCCCAATCGCCGTGCCTAGTACAAGCGCGGAGAAAAAACCTGCTCGTTCTCCAGCTATCTCGCGCCCCAGCCAGAAAACGGCAAAGAGCGAACCCAGCGCAAAGAGCGCCAGCGGCAAACGGACGGAGAATTCCGACACGCCAAAAATGTCGTAGACTCCAGCGGCGATCCAGTAGGGAAGCGGCGCTTTGTCGAGGTAGCGCACGCCATTCATATGCATGGTCACGAAGTCGTGCCGCGCCAGCATTTCTCGTCCGACTGCCGCGTGCATCGAATCCGCATCATCCATCATGCCGGGCGAGGCCAATCCGGGAACATAGATCAATGCCCAGAACAAAACGATTCCGGCCAGGTACCAGCGCGCAATGGAACGACGCGGAGTCATCGCGTCGCCAGCAGTGGCTCCTCCGCCGGTCCCTGTGTCAGAAATGCCGTTCTTTGCCTGAATGTTTGATTCTGAATTCCAATCGCTAGTGCCGGATGGTTTCGTCATTTTTCTTGGCGAGATGGCGTGCCCCAGTAACGGTATACGATGCGCGTCCGCCCACTCGGTCGTGGAAGTGGCGTACTTGCATTTCCGCCAGCAGACCTAGGGCAAAAAGCTGCATTCCGGAAAGAATCAGCACCGTCGCAAAAAACATCATAGGGCCGTGCTCTTGCAGCACGTTGGTGTGATAAAACATATTTTCGACCAACAGCCAAAAACCGATGGCGCTGCCTGCGAATGCCGCCGTAATTCCTGCGGTCCCAAAAAAATGCATCGGCCGGGACAGATATCCGGTCAGAAAGCGTACCGTGATGAGATCGAAAAAGAAGGGAACTTTGTGCAGGAAATTGTATTTTGAGACGCCATGTTCCCGCGGCGCGATGCTGATAGGAATTTCGCAGATCCGGCAGCCTTGGCGCAGCGCGAGGATCGGGATGAGCAGCTCCATTTCACCATACACTGGTAGTTGCGCAACGAACTCGCGTTTGTAGGACTTAAATCCGCTGCCGAAATCGTGAATTCGAACCCCGGTGAATTTTGCCATGACCCAGTTCGCCACCCGGTTGGACATCCGCTGCATCCACTTATCCCCGGGACGCTGCAGCCGCTGGCCGCAAACGATGTCAAAGCCTTCTCGCATCTTCTCTATAAATCGCGGGATGTCGGAGGCATGATGTTGCAGGTCGCCGTCCATCGTGACGATGTAGTCGCCAAGTGCAATGTCGAAGCCCGCCCCTAGTGCCGCCGACTTTCCAGAATTGCGGGGCAAAGTTACGACTGTCACTCGCCCATCCTGCAAAGCGATGTCGCGCAGTAAATTCGTGCTCTCATCGGTGCTGCCGTCATCCACGAAGACGATCTCGAAAGGATCGCCCAGCGACTCCATGGTTTCCTTGAGTTGCTCGTAGAGTTGCAGGATATTGTCCCGCTCATTGTACAGCGGGACGATGATGCTGTGCCGGACGTTTTCGCGCACTTCGGGCATCATTTAGCTTCTTGGCTCCGTACTTTGCATGGTAATTTGACCATACGTCACCCCTGAATCACTGTCAATCACTGCCGTCTTTGGTTTGCACACGGCAGCTCCAGGACACACCCGCTAACGGTCCGGGGAACCGGAAGGCCGCGTCTGTTCCGCGGAATCGCCCATCTCTTTGCGGTGGCTTTTCACTTCGCGCAATGCGTAAATCGGTTTGTTCTGCGATTCGTAGTACGTGCGCGCGATGATTTCCCCGAGCAATCCCATCGAAAGAAATTGGATCCCCACCAGGAACAACCCCACCGCCATGAACACCACCGGCCACGAGTCTTTGATCAGCGCGATGTGAAGATAAAATTTGTCGAACGCCAGAATCAGCCATAGCACGGAACTGAGCGCGGTGCTCGCGATGCCCACCATGCCAAAAAACTGGCCGGGGCGCGTGGAGTAGTCCAACAAAAACTTGACGATCACCAAATCCAGAAGGACGCGAATGGTCCTCGCGATGCTGTACCGTCTCTTGTCTTCTTTGCCGGGCACATTGGCGATCGGCAACTCCGCAATCTTTGCGCCAGCGGAACTCGCCAGGGCCGGAATGAACCGGTGCAATTCTCCGTAAAGCTGGATCTCTTGAATAATCTCTCGGCGGTAGGCTTTGAACGTGGTTCCGAAGTCGTGCAGGTCGGTTCCCGACACCCTCGACATCATCCAATTGACCAGCCGGCTCGGTGCTTGGCCGAACAGCCAATGGCCGCGCCGCTGGTAATTCCACCCGCTCACAAGGTCGTAGCCTTCCGCGATTTTCTCCAAAAACTTGGGAATCTCGTCGGGATCGTGCTGCAAGTCTCCATCCATCGAGATAATGACTTCCCCGCGCGCGAAATCAAATCCTGCCTTTAGCGCCGCCGTCTGCCCGAAATTTCTCCGCAGCCGCACCAGGTTCACGCGCCCATCATGCTCGTAAATATCCGAAAGCACCTTGAACGTATTATCTTTGCTGCCGTCGTCCACAAACACCAGTTCGAAGGGCTCGCCAATCGCGTCCATCACTTCCGTCAATTTCATATATAAAGGTGGGATGTTTTCCGCTTCGTTGAAGAACGGAACGACAATCGAATATTGAATGAGCGACTCGCCCTTCATTTTCTCTTCTGCTGATGCCATTCACGCTTCCTGGGTTATGAAGCCATAGTCTATCAGGCGAATCCCCTGCGATGCGACAAGATTTCGAATCGCCGTGTCCGTCAATATCTCCAGCTCGGTGCGCCGCGAATCCTGCAGCCGCGTCGCCGTTTTCAGCAGCACCGCGTCCGCGTAGCCCGGGTGGCACATCAGCTCGGTCGTTCCATCCGGCAGGTTCTTGAGCAAACGCGCGACACCTTCCTTCGTCAGCTCCCCGGTTTGTGCGATGCCGCAAAAATAATCCGCCGCGCCGATTCCTGCGCGTTCAGCCTGTTCCCGCGCGTCGCGCGCCAGCAGCTTCAAGCCCCGCGCCTGCACGCCCTGTTTCAGCACCACGCTGCCGCGCTGCATTGCTCCCAACGAAAGCGCCGCGCGCAAACTCGAAGTCTCATGCGCGATTCGAATCGCCCCGATGCCATGCCGCTTCGCCAATTTCAGCGCAATCTCAAACAGCCCCGGCAGCATGTGCACATGCTTGTGCCCGTCCAGATGCGTCGGCTCAATCCCCGCGTCGCGCACTTTCTCGATCTGCGCATCCCACTCGCGTTCCACTTCGCCCAGCACCAACCCGCGCCGCGCGCGCCGCAGCAGCAAACTCTCCGGCCCCCCCGCAAATTCGCCCTCGTCATTGAGCAGGCTCTTCACGCTCTCGCAGTCCGCCACCGGCGCGCCATCGCTCAAGTTCAAATGCACCCCCACGCCCAGCCCCGGCGCGGAGCTGGCCTTCTCCAGCGCATCCGCAAACGCCGCGCCATTCGCCAGCAGCGACGTGCTGGTCACAATCCCGTTGCGAAACGTCTCGACAATCCCCCGGTTGACCCCTTCGGTCCACCCAAAATCGTCCGCATTCACGATCAGATTCTTCACGATCTGTCCTTGCCCCCTCCGCAACCCCTGTCCTTTCGGACAGCTACCCATTTGCGCCATCGCCCGCGGACGTACCATTGACCGTTTTTCGCCTGAAACTCTAGCATGGCTTCGTTGAGGTAATTATGCCCGTTAAGGTGCGCGAAACCAAAAAGCTTGGCTCGCGGCATCGCGATAGTCGTCGCGGCCGCCGCATGAATTCCCGTGTTCCCGTGCGCCTGGAGTGGGACGGCGACGCCGGCAAGCGCCACACCGTCGAAGCCCATACGCGGGTCGTGAATCCCTACGGCTGCATGGTCGTGCTGTCTAATTCGCTCGAGCTTGAGGATCGCCTGGCGCTCACCAACATGGCCACCGCCACAAGCAACGCCGCCGTTGTCGTTTGGAAGGGCAATCAGCGCCCCGACGGCTGGGAATATGGCATCGAACTCGTCGCGCCAGAGATGGACTTTTGGGGGCTGGAACTGTGATCAAGCCTTCTCCCCACCTCAAGGCCCCTGGCTCGCATGCCGCACGCCCCGCCGTACAGCGGCAGCCCACTGCCGAGGAGCGCCGCCGCGCCCAGCGCGTGTTGCTGCGCATGCCCATTGTGGTTCATGTCGCGGGGAAGCCCGAACCTATCAATGGCTTCACGCATACCGTCAGCGCCACAGGCGCGATGATCATTCTTCCCGAGGGCTTTCCCCAAGGGACCAAGTTCACTGTCGAGAATCCCAAGTCCCAGCAGAAAGTCGAGGTCAACGTCGTCCGCCCTCCGCAAATGAATCAGGAAGGCTCGCTCCTTCCCGTCGAGTTTTTGACGCCCGCGCCCCTCTTCTGGAACATCGTTTTCCCCCCCAACGTCAATTGACGCATCCGATGAGGATGCGTCATCCCGAGCGCAGCGAGGGATCTGTTTTTCTCCTCTCTTCGCATCCGACAAGGATCGTCATCCTGAGCGAGCTTTGCGAGTCGAAGGCTCTCTCTTCGCATCCGATGAGGTCCGGTGTTTGGACTCCGGTGCTCCCCGCTATGCATCCCCAACCGGAGATGCGTCATCCCGAGCGCAGCGAGGGATCTGCTTTTCTCCCCGGATTCCGATTGGTTCGTCAAAAGTATTCACGTAGGGGCACAATACATTGTGCCCTCTTTCTTTTGCGCCTCCTCCGTGCCCCTGTGTCCTCCGTGCTCTCTGTGTAAAATCCCCATTCCAAAAAAAAGAGCGGCCCCGAAAACTTCGGAGCCGCTCGTTCCTTGTTCCGCTGATGCCGGCTAGTTAATCGTGATGTTGATCGTCGGTGAGCCGTTCGACGCCGCTGGCGTCGCCGAGATGGAAAACGTCGTCGGACCTGTGACCGTCACGTTGAGTGAGCCGCTTGACGACGCTTGCGTATTGGTCGCATCGCCGGCGTAGTGAGCGCTGATCGCGTGCGTTCCCACCGTGCTCATTGCACCCGTGGAAAGATTCGCCGTGCCCCCGGAGACCGCCACCGCAGTTCCAATCGCGGTCGTACCATCAAACAGCTGCACCATATCCGTTGGAGTACCGCCAGTCACGGTCGCCGTGAAGGTAAACGCGGTGCCACCCGGCCCCTTCGTCGCGCTGGTGACCATGATGTGCGTCGTGGTGGCTACCGGGCCGCCGCCACCGCCGCCTCCTCCGGAGCTGCCGCAGCCCAGCGTGAAGCTCAGGATGCAGAGCAGGCCGAACCCCAGCGCTGCGCGATAGCGTTTCCGCCCAGGAAGCAGGAGCATGAGGATAGCAATGAGGCCTGAGATCCCGCTCAGAGTCCACCAGCCCTTGCCACCGCTCGCGAGCGTGATGCCCGCCGCGTAGAGCTTCCGCTCCGCAGGCATCAGGGACGCCGTTGCGTTCGCCGCCGACGGCGCTGCCACCGCGATGTTGAGGTTGCCTGTTACGGCGCTACTACTGGTTACGTTGATATTCAACGGCGAATTCGTGCACATAACACCGGGAGGGAGACTTGTTGCTGCTGGGCAGCTAACGGCCACCGGCCCCGTGAACCCTCCGGTCGGCGTCACGGTAATTATCGAGTTAACGCTGCTCCCTGCGGTCACTGCAACTGCGCTACCTCCGACGGTAAACGAACCACCGGTTGTTACCGTGATGATGAAGTTCGGAGCGGTAGAGGCCGCGTAATTAGCGTCGCCGCTATACGTGGCAATGATAGTCTGGGTGCCAGCCGTGTTGAATGTGAAGTTTAGCACCGCCGAGGCAGATGCTCCAACATTGGTCCCGGCCGCTCCGTTGACCGGCACAGTGCCAAGCGTCGTGTTTCCGTTTTTGAAAGTAACCGTGCCCGTTGGTGCTGCCGCTGGTGCGAGTGCCTGTGTCAACACTGTTGCCTGAAGCGAATCATTGTTGCCCGCTTGGACGGTTGGGACGCCCTGTGCCGTTAGTGTTGTGGCGGCGACGTTGATCGAAAACGCAATTGCTGGCGCTGAGCTACTTGCATTGAAGCTTGGGTCGCCGCTGTACTTCGCTACGATGGAGTGGGCACCCCCGTTCAGCAGCACGGGACCCGTGAACGCAGCGCTCTCCGTGCTAAGACCGACGTTGCTGGCGAGCGTCGTCGAGGAGTTGTCAACGAAGTTGACCGTTCCACTGGCAACGAAATTCCCGGAATTGGGACTGTCACTTACATCGGCCCGCAAGAAAGCGGTCTGCGGGTAACTCCCAGGCGCAAAGGGCGTCCCAAGATTGTCTGCAAAGATGCTAGCAACAGTTAAACTGGTCTGTGGACTTACTGTGACGTTAACAGAATTTGAATCGCTAGGTCCAAACGTGCCGTCACCCGGATAATGTGCATGAACCGAGTAGGGCGTGCCAGCTGGGAAACTCCCGGTCAATTGATCCGTCGTCGTATTCGCTGGCAAGGCCCCGCTGATCAAATCGAATCCATCCACGCCCTGGCCCGTCGTGGCAGTCGAAACCAAAGCGACATGGCCTGTCGGCGTCCCGCCCGCACCAGTAACAGTAATCTGCACAGGAACTGCAGCTCCGTGCACAATGTTCACTGCGTTTCCATTGTTGAGTGTCAACGTAGTCGTGCTGATTGTTAGTGCCGCAAGGCCCTTGGTCCAGTTATTCACCAGGTTTGCCGCGTTGACGGATCCAACCCCTGTCGCCAAGTCGTAACCTGTGGCTGCGCTGTATCCGTTAAGCACACCGTACCTGTCGGTCCCTACTGTAGTCGTGCAATCCGTTGTGCTGCCCTTCGCGCATGGCATCGCGATCGTACCAGCGGTGACGTCATTAAAAGTACAAGCCGATGCAGGGAGCGGGCTTGCCACCGAATTGCAAGCTGTTGCCGCCGCATACTGCTGCTTCGCCAATTGATAGAGGACGTAGTTGGCGTTACCTTGTCGCGGCGTCGGATCTGGCCCTGTTACCTGCCCCTGATTCACCAGCGCCATAATGCCTGCAAAGGACGGTGTGGAAGCTGAGGTTCCCCCGACACCGAGAAACTCAAAGGATCCACTCTTGTTGCACGAGGTGCCAGGCACTGCGTCCGCCTCACACACGACATAAAAACTCTTGTTAAATCCAGGCGAAGCGAATAGTGATACATCGGGAATGTCTCTTTTACCGTCAGCAGGCATCCCCGTTAGCCCACTAAGTGTTTGGAACAGTGGTTTTGCGTAGCCGCCTGAACAACTAGCAGGCGTCGCACCGCTAGGCGTAGTGCAGTGGCTTGGCCCTCCGCTTGCCCCAACCGTCTCGACTGCCGCCGCGGCTGACGCATTTGTGCTGTTGCAATTGGCCTCCGGCGTAGTCAGCCCCGTAACAACATTGAAACTTGCGTTCGTGCACGATTGATTCCACGTGCTCTCAGGAATGTAGCCTTTGGCTGAGGCCAAAGTAATTGGGTCGTTCGCGGCATTAAAGTATGTGGTCTGGGTCCCCGCATCGTTGAAGTCTGTACCGCCTACCGCAACGTTGAAGGGTGTAGACGCGAACCCGCTCACTTGCAGTCCCGTCGTAGCTGGATTTGGCGCCGGGGCATTCTGGTCCTCGCAACCGGCCGACCCATCGTCGCCCGTCGAAACCGTCACCGTGATGCCTTGTGCAGCCGCCTGTTCCCATATCAGTTGGAAGAATTGGTTACCCGACGTACCCAGAGCCAATTCGCAGTTCCCGAAACTCAGACTCATGATGGGATCGCTGTTGTAATCAATTACGTGAAGCGCGGCGAGGAACAGGCCCGAAGCGTCATTCGTATCCGCCGCAATCACGAAATCGATTTGTGCGCCCTTTGCGATGGCGCCAGACCACTCCACGTCCAAAAGTGCTTCCGTCTCCGAACCGTCGTTAATAACTCCCGGGTCCGTGCCGTCTATGACCACGTTCGGGATTGCCGCGCCTGCCGTGGGCAGCCCGAATAAAGATCGAAAATCAGACACATCCTGTAAATTGATATTGGAAACGCCGATGATCGCAAGGTGCTGGCCTGTGCCATCAATGGCCGTCCCTGACGTCGGGTTCCAGAGCGGCAGTACATTGTAAATGGTCGCAAAATCCGTCGGTCCGATGGCGTAATTGCCACTTGAAGTTGTGAAGTTCGGATTTACACTCTGAATCGCGCCTGTAGATTTCGATTTGGAGAATTGCCCGACAACATGGTGCATAGGCTTAGGCTGGAAGTTGTGCAGCGACGCGAATCCGTGCACGACCGAAGCCAACGCTGCCGGAATCTGAGGGTCGCTCGCGTTGGCCCAATGATGTTCCCCATTGACGACGTAGCTGTGAATCTCAGTGTGAAAAGCTTCCTTCAGTTGCGCAGCAGTGCCAGAGAATTCAACAGCGATCTTTCCCTTTGTGGTCCTCGCCACTTGGAATCCATGCGACGTCAGCCATGATGTGACCGTCTGAATGTCCGCATCAGCCGGACCAAACTGCGCCCCAAACTGTTCCGGCGTCAACCATTTGTGGAAGTTTGGCGAAGCCGTATTGTGCTGATCCAGCATCAATCGTTCAAGAGCCGCATCTTGGGCAGCGCTCCGGTTCAACAGCAGCAGCATCCGCTGCATGGGCAAATCCGACGGTGCCGCACCCTGGTCGAACTCCGGTCGCGCAAGTGGATGTACGTTGCCTCTCAGCGTTACCAATTGCGTTTCATCGATGGCCCGCGTGATGCGCGCCTGGACGATCGGAGCTTGCGCCTGCGCGACGCTCGTGCTCTGCGCGGTCGTTTGTGCCGCGGCGGGAAGGCCCGTCAGCGCCAGGATCAGTGCAAGGATAAAAAGGGAATTGCGAATTGCAGAGGTAGAGAGTTTCATTGTCCGCCCACGCCGAAGGATTTAAGGGGCCCGGGCAAAGCATTGGCGGTCTGAGGAGTTCGGCCACAGGGAGCGGGGAATTGCTTCCAGAGATAGTTTCTGGCCGAAGGAGGCATGGACCGTGAACGATTCACCTTTAAACGCGTAAAGCCTATCACAGAAATTTATTAGACTCTCTAGTACCTAGCTGGCAGAGAATTCCTGCGAACAGCACCCCAACTTCCAATCACGCACCGCCACCGATCCCATGTTCAGTCCGATGCACACGCGATTGCGCGAGATGCTTTGCCAATTTTCGCTTGAAGATCACGCCTCGGCACTTCTATCTCGCACGCGCCCCGATGCGAAACTAGCCACTACACAGGTCTAACTATTTTCGCGCCCGCTTTATTCCGCCCCGTTCTTTCCTGGTGAAGCAATTCCACATCATTGAGAAACTCAGCGGTCACGTTATCTATTCTTCCCCGTATCTCTGCGCAAAGTTCCTGGCCGAACCGGCATACCTCAGCCGCGATCAACTCGGCCAACTTTTCCTTGACTTTTGTTATCCCTTTGGTACAATGCAACTTAGACAAAACTATCTGTGGAGCGCGGAGAGTCTACCCCGACCCGGTCGGGGCCCTGCTCCCTCCTCGCCCCTTCTCATTTTGAACAAAATGAACGCGCCCTTTAGAATCAATTGCTTACAAATTGCCCATTTTCTATCCCCTTTGTTTTGACATTCATGCATGTAATGGGGGGGTGGGGGGTACCTGCCACTCCAACCGCGTTTGGACCTTTAGATCCCTAGGCGCACACATGCGCCGTTTGCGTCCCGGATGGAGCTACGGGGCGAGTTTTCAATCCATCCCCTTTATTTTCATGTTATTGCGCACTCTTTTGCGCGATGGACGCAAGCCAACTTTCGTGGAATCAACATCTTCCACACTCTTTCCATCGCGATGGGGCGTGTACCCCCCTGTGGAAAAATGTGGAAAAAGTTCAGTAAAGCCGGATCTAAGGCCGGAAGCCACGCCGGCCATAGTAGCCGCCGTAGTAGCGTGGACCCCAACCCCAGCCCCAACCAGTATAGAAGCCCACGTAGCCGGGATAGCCATAGCCCGCATAGGGATAAGGGTAGTAGCACGGAGCGTAGTAGCCGCACGGATAGGGCGCTGCCGCATACGGCCCGCCAACCAGTCGCGGCCCTCTCCCAACCCGTCCAGCCTGGTAATCCTGCTGGGTGACCGGCAGGAAGGCTTGTTGACTCTGCGTGGTGTCAATTGTGACCGGGTCCACCAGCTTGAAGCTCAACAACGCCTCAGGTCCCAGGATCGTCGGCCGGCCGCGCGTCAGCAGCACTGTAGCAATGCCGGCCACTGCACCGGCTCCCGCACCAATCGCCGCGCCAGTGCCCCAGTCGGCTGCAGCACCAATTGCGGCACCCACCCCTGTTCCGCCCGCGATTATTGCCGCGTCTGCGCCGTGGCTGGTCCCACCGGACGCTTTCCATGGCCCGGTGAGCACAGGAACTTGACGCCCGTCCACAATTGTCAAATCGGTCAGTTCAAGCCCCAACTCCGAAGTGCCCTTGACCCGGCCGGCCTTCTTGGCAGCTTTAACTGTGCCGGTTACCAACTGCCCGCGCCGTGCAACGACCCAGCCGTTCACGATGAGCGGCTCGCTCAAGACTGCGGTGAACTGGTCGCCGACCTGATTCTTGTCACTGGAAAGAAAGTCGTTCAGCCGAACCATGAGAACTGTCCCGCCCGGCACGGTCAGAGTGCTCGGCACAGGCTGGCTTGGCGCAGGTGCTTGCGAAGCTTGCCTCCGAGGAGACTGCTCATACTGCCGGTTCGGTGAGCCCTGCGCAGATCTGTCATGGGAATAAGGTGGCTGATCGGCGTCTTGCGGTACATAAGCGGGCGGCGGTGGTGCTTGTTGCTGCGCCGGCGGCTGGTCCGCGGGCTGCGACGGCTGTTGCGGTGGCTGTGGTTGCTGCGCTGGCGGTTGGTCTGCCGGCGGCTGCCCTTGTGGCGGGGCAGGCTGTTGCGGTGTGGCAGGCTGTTGCGGCGGCTGGCTTTGCGGTTCCTGCGCGAAGGTCCCTACACTCAGGCACAATGCCAGGGCGACCGCTCCGGTCCCGCGCAAAACTGCTTCAAATCCTCTTGATTTTGCTGGGTAATTCTTCATGATCTCTATCTCCCTCAACCTGCGATAGCCGCGAACGTCGCGATCCTATCGCACTCTGCTGATTTGGATGGCACCCCTTCTACAGAGGGATGCCCAAGCTACTCCCGCCCGCACCCAACACTGCTAACCCCGCAGCAGCCATTAAGTTGCGTGCGAAGTTCCTTCGGAAACGCCGTTCTTGCGCTGCTCCAAGGCCTCCCAATACTCTTCTCCCATCTTTAGCAAACCCGCAATCCCCAATTCCTTCCCATCGCCTTGCGTGAGACTCAGCCGCTCGGCCCTCAAAAATAGTTCGTGATAAGCCGTGTAATTCAGCAGCCCGCTGATACGCAACGCCACGGAGCCGTCCGGCGCCGTGGCTAGCGTAGCGTCCGCAATATCAATCACTTGCTTGCATTCCGTGGTGACCGCTTTTTCCAACTCGCCCCAGCTCAGCGATTCCTCGCGCCACTTGGTTTGATACTCCGCGATCAGCCGCGCTTCCTCTTCACTGGAAACTCCAGCAGGAACCAAAAACTTTCCCGGCCATACGGCATAATGCAGCACGCGCGCGGATTGCACGCCTTCCAGCTTCAAAAGAAATTGCATGTCGAGAGGAAGTTTGTGAAATTCCAGCAAGTGATCGCTTTCGAGATGGAACGTGATGGTGCGCTCGAGGAAGCTGGAGCGGATGGAGACGATTTGCACGTCGTGCAGCGCGGCCCACAGGGCGAGCGACGTGGCGCCTTCGGGAAGATTCACCCAATCCACAATTTTGCTGTCATGTTCTGTCACAGTTCATCTCCTCGCGCGGAGTTCTTGCACAGACCATGCGTTCGAATCAAATCATGCGTTCCAGAAAATCCGTCGCATTCGCGCTTGTTTAGCTGCAGCGACCGACCCAATTTATTTGCTGGCTGGGCGAACGTCTTGCGGATGAATTTTCGCGTCCTGCCAGTGCAACAACAAGGGTTTCTGGTCGTAACTGGTGAGGGTGCCGTTGAAGCGCACCAGGCTGCCGGCGGCGAGGCCGCTGGCTTCGGGCTGGTCGGCGATGGTGACTTCCATGTTTGCCAGTTTTTTCGTGCTGAACTCCAGCTCGTTTGTGACGAAAGCCAATTTCAAGACCAGAGGATCGCCCGGGACAATTGTGATCACTTTGCTGGGGACGTTTGTGAATTGCATTCCGCAGGCAGCCAGCCAAGTGACTTTTCCTTTGTCGCCGCCCGCGCCCAAGTCGGACATGACGGTGGCGATGGTCATGGCGTTGCGCGCGGCAGCCAAGTCGGCTTTGGCAGGCAATTTGTAAGTTGCGGGGCGCTCCCACGAGCTTGCCGCGGCTTGCAGCAAATCACTCAGTTCCGTGTCGACTAAAGTGGCGCAACTCGTTTGTTGATAATTCGCGATGGTTTTCCGCAGATACGCTCGCGCGTCCTGGGTGCGCGGATCTTCCTTGCTTTTTGTGGCCACGAAATGCGCGAGGGTCCAGAATCCGTCCAGGTGCTGCGGCGGATTTAAAGTGAAGTAGGCAAGCCCGAGCCGGTAGGTCGTGTTGCCATCGTTCGGGTCGAGTGCGAGGGCGGCTTTGTAGGATTCGACCGCGCCGGCATAGTCTTTGATTCGAATCGAGGCGGTTCCCGCGGTCACGTTCAGGTACGCGATGATCGGTTTTTTCTGTGCTTCGAACGCTTCCTCTGTCACGTTGTCGGGTTTTTTCAATTCGTTCAGCAGGCTCAGCCCGGCCGCAGCGGCGTCGCGCGCTTGCATGGCTTGCGCGGGATCATTCGACTGTAACGCGTGATAGGCGATGGCGCGTTCGTAGAGCGCCTGGAAACGCGCGCGGGCATCGGCTTTGTCGCCGAGCGCAACGAGCTTGTCGGAATATTCGATGACCTTCGGGAAATTTTTCAGTTCGCGGTAATCGCGGTAATAGAGCGCGTAGACGTCCGGAAGCAGCGCGGAATCGGGGAAGCGGGAAACAAATTCGTCGAGGCGCTGGATCTGGTGCGTTTCGTCTTTCTCGGCTTGCGCCGACTTGTAGGCACTGTACTCGGCCGGAGAGTAAGGAGATGAGCTGCCAACTGCATTTGCACGCATTCCGCCTTTTGAGCTTCCCGAATTGCTCGAAGGTTTAGCAGGTGTCGCGACGGAAGAAATGTCGCCGCTGTTTCCTGCGGGCGCCGGAGGTAGCGAAGGAGCAACTTTTGAAGCCAGGGCCTCTTGAGCGGAAGGGGATTCTGCTTTCGAATCGGGAATGTCCGGACTCGGTTGCGGATCCGTAGCGGGAGCGGCGGCTTGTTGATCGGCGAGCTGCGCGTTCGAAGCGTTCTGCTTACTCGCAAAATAATTGGTGCGGCGCAGATACCAAGCTCCTGCCGCAGAGGCCGCCACCACGATTGCCAAGAGTGCCCACAGAAGGCCGCGACTGCGCTGAGGAGGGGCGACGTGCTGCGCCACAGTTGGAGCTGGCATCGCTTGCGTGTTCCTCGCGGCGGGCACTGGCGCGGGGATTTGGACCGTTGATCGCGGAGTGCTAGCGGTGCGCTGCGGCGCTTGACGGTGAGAGGTCATGACCGTCGGCCCATCTTCTTTTTCGTGCCGCTCCAATTCCCATGTTGCCAGCGCGTCAATCAGCGCCTGTCCGTTCGGAGGACGCAGCTGGCGTTTTTTCTCCAAGCACTTCATTACCAGCGCGGCGATCGGATCCGGAATTTCCAGCCGGGGCCGCACCTCTTTGATGGGGATCGGGGGAATTTGAATGTGGGCCATCACGATTTGGAGAGAGGTGTCGCCGCGGAAGGGCAGTTCGTCGGTGAGCATCTGGTACATGACCACGCCGAGCGAATAAATATCGGAACGACCATCGAGGTTTTCGCCGGGAGCGGCCATCGCTTGTTCCGGGGACATATATGCCGGCGTGCCCACGACCATTCCCGTTTCCGTGAGCGACGCGCCTTTGTTTCCCTGCAAGCCGGTGTTCAGCTTGGCGACGCCAAAATCGAGGACCTTGGCGAGTTCGCCTTCGGGCGTTTGAAGAAGAATGATGTTCTCAGGCTTAATGTCGCGGTGAACGATGCCCAGCTTATTCGCGGCGTCGAGGGCGGAGGCTACTTGCTTGATGATCGCAGAGACGCGTTGCGGATTCATCGGGCCTTCCGTGTTCATCACGCTGCGCAGGCTCTTGCCTTCGATAAATTCCATGACGATGAAGGGCTGGCCGTCTTCGGTTTCGTCAATGTCATCCACACGGACGGCGCTGGGGTGCTGCAGTTTGCGCGCCAGGATGGCTTCCTGTTCGAAACGCTTGACAAACGTTTTGTCCGTGGAAAGCTGCGCGGCGATGACTTTTAGCGCGCGGATTTCATCGAAGTGCATGTGCAGCGCTTTGTAGACCGCGCCCATGGCGCCCTGGCCGACTTTTTGAATGATTTTATATTTTCCGCGGATGAGCGTGCCTTCCGCCCATTCTTCGGACTGCAAGAGGGGTGTACCGTCCTGAGGACAGTTCGCGAAGTGCGTGGAATAGGTCCGCTGGCACGTCTTGCAAGTCTTCATAGCGATTCCAGCAGGGATTTCGTGGCCGCAGTCTACCACGAAGAGGATGCGGCGAGACGGCTCGCGGAGCGGAATGTAGATGGAGAATTACCTTGCGGAGTCGCTGTATAATCCCAGCTTCATTCGAATGATAGTTCGAATTGCAGAAGGAGACGCTATGGCCGAACCATCGTATGAGGAACTGAAAGCGCGCCTCGCGGAGCTCGAGAAGCAAGGAGCAGGCCGCCGCACGGGGTCGTTGGAATTTCGCGTAGGGGAAAAGGGAGGCGTCAGTGTCTACGGCCTCGGGCGTTTTCCGGTGACACTTTATTACGAGCAGTGGGTGCGGCTGCTGGAGGCTGCTCCGCAACTGCGCGAGTTTCTCGAGTCGAATAAGGCTAGCGGGAAACTCAAGCTCAAAGATAAGTAGGTAGGACTAGGATTCGGTGCGGGCCGCGCTAAAGCGCGTCACTGCGGAGGGATTGCCCAGGGATTGCACCTCTATGCCATTCAGCTCCCCCCCGGCGTGTTAACTGTAAGTCCTTAGGGGTTACAATGTTTACCGCTTTCGAAGCCAAGAAAGAAAATCTCGGGTCAGAGGAAGGGGGGCAAGCATGCACCGGCGCGAATTCCTGAAGCTCGGAGCGGTAGCAAGCGGAACGTTCCTAGTGGGCGGCACGGGCCGCTTCGGAAGTTTCCTCGATACTCCGAAGGAAATCCCCACCACTGACCGCCTCGTTTGCACCAACCTGGTGGACAACATTTACGACGTCTTCGCCAAGGGTGGGAAAATCGGCAACCTCACGATCACTCGGAGTACTTTGCCCCATCCCTACGGCTCAGAAGTCTCGTTGTTGTCGGAACATGGGCTGGCTTTTCACTTGGAGTCCTTCCGAGGCGCAGAGGAAAAACAGATCCTGCTGGACTTCGCGCTCACGCCCCGCGCTCTCACAAACAATTTCAAAGGGTTGAAAGTCGATCCCGCCACGGCCGATGCCCTCATCATCAGCCACGGGCACGACGATCATTACGGTGGCCTGCCCGACTTGGCACAGGCCCTCCAGGGACAAGCCAAACCAGGGCTCACTCTTTATGCCGGAGGGCGCGATACCTTCTGCCATCGCTGGGTGGTGCAACCCGACGGCGGCAAACTCGACTACGGTGAGCTCAAGCGGGATGAACTCGAAGCGCGAGGGTTGAAGGTCGTGATCGCGGAGGAGCCCACCATAGTGGCGGGCCACGCCTTTACCTCAGGTCACATCGCACGAATCACAGATTTCGAGATGTCTCCTCCGGCAGCTCGCCTGGAAGCCGGCGCGCCCGGCTCCGCCTGCGACGCCACCTTCCACTTCCCTCCCGGCACAGTCAAGATGGAAGCCAAGCCGGGCGAGTTAGTGAAAGACATATTCTGGGGCGAGCACGCCACCGCTTACAACGTGAAAGGCCGGGGACTCGTCGTGATCTCATCTTGCGGCCATGCCGGCATCATCAACTCCGTCCGCCAAATCCAGAAGTCCACCGGGATCGAGAAGGTGCACGCCGTGGTTGGCGGGTGGCACCTGGCTCCCTATCCTGATGAACTCATCGCCAAGACCGTGGAAGCCATGAAGGAAATCAACCCGGACTACCTGATCCCCATGCACTGCACCGGCTTGCGCACCATAATGGCAATCCAGCGCGAGATGCCCGAGAAGTTAATCATGCCTTCCACAGGCACGCGCGTCGTCTTCGGCGCCTAGCCCCGATCCCGCTTCTCATTTACAAGTGACGATCCCGGCGCCCGCTGAGGCGCAGGGGCCTTTGTCTCTGCCTTTGCCTTTTCCCCGTTAACACTCTCCCCTCGCGGTGCGTCTTGGTAGGCAGTTGGAACAAGACCAGACGCGGACTTTGCGGGGAGGACGATCCATGCTGCCAAAATCTTCAAGGCTCTTGGCTTTCGGTTTGCTGATTTGCTCGTTCGCTGTGGCGACGTATTTGTCTGGCGGCACGGCTGCACGTCCGACGTTCGCGGGTCTTACGGTGCACGAGTGGGGGACTTTCACTTCGATCGCGGGCGGGGATGGCAAGGCGGTCGAGTGGTTGCCGCTCACAGGCTCGACGGACCTTCCCAGTTTTGTGGAGCATTTTCGAAACGCGGCGTTCAAGCGGGGTTTGCGCGGGACGGTTCGGATGGAGACGCCGGTACTTTATTTTTATGATTCACGCGAAGAAACCGTTTCGGTGAAGGTTGCGTTCTCCAAAGGGTTGATCACGGAATGGTATCCGCGGGCCAGCCGCGTCGAGCCCACGGCGAATGTGTTTGATACGAGTCTTTACCAGGCGGGGCCTGATGGCAGCATCGCGTGGGACTCCGTCACGCTGGCTCCAAACTCGCGAACGGAGCTTCCGCAGAACAATTCGGGCAATCACTACTACGCCGCGCGAGGGACATCTTCCACGCCGCTGCGCGTGAAGACCGCGAAGGGTGAGCAACACGAGAAATTCTTGTTCTATCGCGGTGTGTCCACTTTTCGCGCGCCCATTTCGGCGACGCTGGCGGCAAACGGGCAGGTGCTGCTCGGAAATCGCAGCGGCGAGACCGTTCCGCATTTCCTTGTGTTCGAGCGGCGCGGGGAAAACGTGGGCTATCGCGTAGGCGAAGGAATGCAGGACGGAGCCCGGCTCGATGCGCCGGAGCTGACCGCCAACATCAACGATTTGTACCGGGACCTCGAAGGAATGCTCGTCGCTCAGGGCCTGTACCAGGACGAGGCGCACGCGATGGTCGAAACCTGGAAGGATTCCTGGTTCGAGGAAGGCAGCCGGCTTTTGTACATCGTGCCCACCTCGTTCGTGGACGGGATTCTGCCGCTTTCGATCAAACCGGCTCCCGCGCAAACCACGCGCGTTTTCGTTGGGCGTCTCGAACTCATTACGCCCGCGACGGAAAAAGCGGTTCAGCAGGCTTTATTCACAAAGGACAGCGCGGCACTGCAGAAATACAGCCGATTCCTAGAGCCGATCTTTACCACCATGACCCAGAAGGAAACGGATCCGGCGAAAGAGAAAGAGCTCTACGAAGCGCTAGACTCCTTTTACAATTCCAAGCTCGCGGCCAAATTATTAGGAAACTGAGTCCCCGGTCTCTGGATATCGCGCAAGTCTTTTGGCGAGGTGGGTGCCTGTACAGATTTTCTTAACATCCCTTAATGAGCACCAATTTAGTTGCCCTGTCACCCTCAAACACAATCATCCAGGGGCTCTGCCTGATGAACAATACGTCTCGGTCTTTCCATGGCGAGCTCTGATAACAACTTCGGAGATATGGCGAGGCATCCGCGGGCAATAGGAGCTGACCGAACTTATGCTGAAGCTGCGCTTTCGTCTTGGCCAGCACGAGTTCGTCTCGATTAGGATCGCCAATCATCGTTCCGGTCGCGGTGTCTAGATTCATTTCGTAAAGGCCCGCTTTCCAGAAAACATACTTGATGTTCTTCGGGTCGCTTGGGGAAGGGTATATAAGAGCCCATGCAGCAACGCAGATGAACAAGAAGGCAGGAATGACGATAACAAGACGCTTGCGCAATGCTGTCATTAACTGACTCCCATTCGCGATCTCAGGACGCTCGCTGCCAGGGGAGGGAAGACAAGTCCACGTTGCCGCCGGAGAAGATGACGCCCAATTTTGGGGCGGCGCCGTCGGCGCGCGGCGGCAAGTTTAATGCGGCGACCACACCGGGCTTGAGGAGCGGGGCGATGGCCACGGCGCTGGAGGGCTCGATGATGATTTTCATGCGCTCCCAGACGAGGCGGGCGGTGGAAATGATTTCTTCTTCGCTGACGAGGAGGATGCGTTCGACGTGACGGCGCAGGATGGCGAAGGTGCGCGGCGCTAATGACGCGCGCAAGCCGTCGGCGATGGTGTCGCTCGATTCGAGCGATTGCAGCGTTCCAGTGGTGAGCGAGCGGTAGGCATCATCGGCGCGTTCCGGCTCGCAGCCGAAGATGCGTACGACCGGGCGAATGCCTTTGGCTCCCAGGCACGTTCCGCTTAGGAGGCCGCCGCCGCTCACCGGAGCGAACACCGCGTCTAAATCACCTATTTCTTCGAGCAGCTCCTTCGCCGCTGTGGCCTGGCCGGCAATGATGCGGTCATCATTGAAGGGATGGACCAGGTGGGCGCCCGTTTCTGCTTGCACGCGGTCGCAGACTTCCTGGCGCGAGGAAACTTTCGGCTCGCAGAAAACGATTTTTCCGCCGTAGCCTTCGATGGCTTTGACTTTCACAAGCGGCGCGTTTTTTGGCATGACAACCCATGCGGGAACTCCGCGCCACGCGGCCGCGCACGCCACGGCCGCCCCGTGATTGCCGCTGGACTGCGTCACGATTCCGCGTGCCGCCTCCGCTTCGGTCAGAGAAAGGATAGCGTTCGAGGCGCCGCGAATTTTGAACGAGCCGGTTTTTTGCAAATTGTCGCATTTGAAGAAGAGGCGGGCTCCGGCCATGGCGTTGAGGGAGGAGGAAGTCAGAACGGGAGTGCGGTGAATCCGCGGCGCGATCCGCGCGTGGGCCGCGAGGATGTCTTGCCAGCTCGGCGGCTGGTAGGCAGGGGTCTCGACTTGGGGTGCAGTGCTCATAGGGCTCTCTTTGTGCCGCGGGCTCGAGTGACAGGCTCTTGTTTAGCGCAGCTCGTGCCCTTGTGAAAGAGGCATTATGGCATTCTAACGCTCGCGCGGCCTTGAGATTAGACTCCAAGTGATGGACGAGGAAGGGTACTGGTATTCCTTGGCTAGCAGGGGTTTGGTACTTGACCCCCATGGCTGCTCTGTTACGCTGGAAGTGTCCTCGACAGGTCGCGAGAGTCCCAGCGAGGTCGTCTCCCGCGCAAGGGAAGTCCAAATGAAAGCCTCAGAGCGCCGCCAATTGACCCGTTTTAACCTGCGCACGCCGCTGCGCTTCCGGGCGCTGGGGCTGGCGGCGGATAAGACGGTGCACTTCACGGAGGCGCTAAACGTCTCAAGAGGCGGGTTTTATTTCGCTTCGTCGGCTCCGTTGCAGGTAGGAATGCCGATCGAAGCTACCCTGCATATGCCCGCGGAAGTGACCGGGAGCGAGCCGCAGGAGACGCGCTGCATGGCGCGGGTCGTCCACGTGCGCAACGAACCGTATGGCGATGGGCGGATTGGGTTCGGGGCGGAGATTGAGAAGTTTCAGGCGGTTCCTCCGCCGGAGAAGTGGGCGAACTGAAGAGAGTTTTCAGTTCTCAGTCCTCGGTTGTCAGTAAGAAATCCACATTCAAGAAAACTTCAGCCAGCTAGGGTTTTGTCACTGGGGTGGCGACGGTGGTTTTGGCGCTGCCGACATTTTCGAAGCGATCATAGGCGCGGACTGCGATGGTGTGTTCGCCAGCGGCCAATCCGCTAATCGCTAGTTCGTATTGTTCTTCCGGTGCGTCGCTGATGCCGCCTTTGGGAGCGATGAGAATCCAATCGCCCCCATCCACGCTGTACTGAGCGCGCTCGATGCTGCTTCCTGAATCTCGCGCCGTAAACTTCGCAATGACGGAGACGAATCCGGGACTGCCTCCCCTCGTCACGGGGGTAACCGCTTCGAGACGTTCGATCACCGGCGGCGTATTGTCCACTTCGAAGCGCTCGCTTTCGCGTTCGGTTTTTAGGGCTAGGGCGGGGGGATTCGAAGGCGCGTCGGTAGCGACGATTTTCAGGTAGTAGGCGCCATCGGGGAACGTGGTGGTATCCCAGGAATAGAATTTCTGCTCGAGATTGTCTTTCAATAATTTCCACTCGCGCTCGTTCTCTCCATGAAAGTAAACCGCGTAATGCAAGTCGTCGTCGTTGTCATCGTGCGCGGTCCAAACTACAGATTGATAGCCTTTTTGCACGGTGCCCTGTGGCGGCTGCTCGAAATGTGGGGGAGTGCCGCTTTGGATGATGTTCACGCCCATGACGCCGGAGGTATTCGGCGCGGGCGGCATCTTGAGCGTCACGTTTGCGGGCTGATTCGGAAGGATTCCCTGTTGGCCTTGCGCGCGCACGCCGGGATCCTGGATGGCGATGCCGTCAATCACCGGCGCCACATTTCGCGACAGGTAGGCCAGGCTGACCCAATCAATGCCATCGCCTGGGCGGCCATCGTGGATCACCGCCTTCCACTGGACGAATCGCGCAGAGGGCGCTTCCACGGGGCTGCTGGATTTCGTGTAGGGACCGAACCAGCGCGACCATTCGTGGCCGGGATCTTCCGTATTTCCCGCGCGCACAAAAAATTCCAGGCGCGGCTCGCTCGATGCGGCTGAAGATTTCGCCACGGCGGCGGACGGCGGGCTCCACCATTCAAGACGGCCCCATTGCGAAAAATGCTGGGCGTCGAAGGAACGGGATTCGTAGGTGCCTTCGGCTTCGTACTGCGGGCCGAGCGAAAAAACTTTTCCGGGATTGGCGGTGCACAAGAAAATTTCTCCGGCGGCGTTGCGCGCTACGCCGGTGATTTGCGCGGAGCCGGCTTTGGCGAGTTGGGCGAAGATGCCGCGGCCGTCAATGGCGAGGAGCGCGCCGTTGTTGCCGGTGCCGGCGAGCAGGCGGCCGTCCGAGCCGAGGCCGAGCGCGTAGACAACTTCATCGCGCGAAGACCAGAGTTCTTCCGGAGGGCCGTCGGGGCTGATGCGATAGATGCCGCTGGAAAGAAGGGGAGGGAAAGGTACGAAAGGTTGTTGCTGCTGGCCTTGGATGGAAGCGATGAGGCCGCTGGTGTTGATGGTGGTCGTGCCTTGCGGCGTGGTGATGACCGTGCCAGGAGCTTGCGCGCCGGTACGCTGCTTCTCGCCGATGGCGGAGGCGTAGATGGTGCCGTCGGGGGAGATGGCGAGCGAGGTGACTTCGCGTTTCGACGTTTCGTAGAGAACGAATCCTTCGGTAGCGGGCGCGTTGGAATTCTTCGTATCTTTCGCGGCGGGCTTTCCGGACGCGCGGGAGATGCGGAGAACGCGGCCGCTGGGTTCGGTACCGGCGATCAGGTTTCCTTTTGCGTCGAAGGCCAAAACGCGGATGTGAGCTTCGTCGCTGGAATAGAAAAGTTCGCCTTTGCCATCGGGCGCGACGGCGAAGACTTGCCCTTTGTCGCCGGTGGCGACATAGAGCGTGCCGTTGGGAGCGAAGGCGAGGTCCCAGATATATTTCGTCTTGGGGTCGAAGAAGACGGATTTTTCGCCGGACGCGCTGACGCGGTAGACCTTGCCGTCGGGAGAGGTGCCCACGTACAGCGTGCCTTTCGAATCGAAGGCGATTGCTTGCGCGGAGAGATCGGTGGAATCGAAAACGACGGCGGGTTTGCCGCTGGCGTCGAAGCGAAACACTTTTGCGGGGGAGCCGCCGGCGGCGTAGAGAGTGCCCTTAGGATCGAGGCGCACGGACCAGAGATAGGAGGCATCGGCGTCGGCGAGCAGCGTGAATTTTGGAGCGAGTTCGAGGCGGCCATCACTGCGAACAGCGACGCCATGCGCGGTGCCCTTGAGAAAATCGTCGTAGGTGGACTGGCGCCAGCGGCGGGTGTGTTCGGCGACGGCGAACGGGAGGTAAAGGAGGTTAAGGAAGGTAATGAGGTACAGGATTCGGAGGAGCGCGGTTCGGCTGGAAGACTTGGACATTTTGGATTTCACCGGATTTGGAGATTTAGGGAGATTACGCCGGAGACGGGGCCTCCGAGCGGGATGGACGATTCACCGGCCAAGGATTCGCGCAAAACCTGGACGCTGCCGGGAGCGGGGCGTCCGTCCACTACGTTGATCTGCGAGAGCGGAACGTTGGGGAGTTCCTTGTCGTCCCAGAGCAACGTTGGAGCGGGAACAAAAAGTCCGACGTAGAGACGATCATTGCGGCGCTCGCGATTCAGGAGCGAGATGAGTTGATCGAGGCCAGTGGGGCCGCCGCCAGCGCCCGCGAATGCGAAACCGCGTGATGCGCGATTGAGAAGATCGCCGTCGCTGACGAGGACGCGGACGGTGGTGCCGCGTGCAACCTGCTCCGGAACGCGCACAGTGGTTTCTTCGACGCGAGCGGCGCCGCGGTAGGGACGCAGCAACACGCGAACGCGCAGAGTTTCGCCGGGAGCGGCTTCGCCTTTTTCCAGCCAGGCGCTTTCGATGGAAAAGGACTTGCGGCCGGCAACGCTTTCGACGCGGAGAGAGATACGCTCGACTGTCGTGGGCTCAAAGGTATTGGTAAAAAGGCGCGAAAAAACATTCTGCATGGTGAGCGCGATGGGCAGTCCATCGGGAGAGAAGAAATCGGTGGGAGCGAAGGTGTTTTCAATTTGGACGGGAGCGTGGCCCTTAAGCTGGATTTCGCCGGTGAGATGCAGCGTGGTGCCTTCGCCGTAGATTGAATTCTGCGTGAGGCCACTAAAGGTGGTGATGGCCACGAGAATCGGCGTGAGCTTGGGTTGATTGACGATTTCGAAATGGAGGGTTTTCTGCTTGGCAGGTTCGGAGCCGGAAACTTGCAACGTGAGGTCGAGAGGAATCATGGCCGGTGGGGGGCCGAGCTTGCCGGTGACGGCGGTGAGATGATCGCCGGTGATGGTGCCGATGGAGCCGCCGACGTTTACGATCTTGGTGGAAGCGAGTTCGGAGGAAAGCGTGGTGACCACGCGGCTGCGCGCCATCGGGAGCTGCACGTTGCCGAGGCTCAAAAAAGGGTGGCCGCAGAGAAACACGCGATCCGCTTCGACCGCAGTAACGGTGCAAGAAGCATTGATCGATGCGTCGCCCTGCACGAGGACCATGCCGGCCATGTCACCGGCGACGAGATGTACATCTTCCGCGCGCGGCGCGGCAGTGCCGCCTTGCGTCGCGACCAGGCCGTAGCCTTGCAGTTGACTGGCAAATTGTTGAATCGCCGCGGGCTGAAAGCCGGAGAAAACCAGCGGAGTCTCGATGGGCTCCAAAGCGGAGCCGGTAGGCAGAGCCGCATGCGTAGCGGATTCGCTGGGAACAGGAAGCGGCTGCACGCTGGCTTGCGCGTCCGTGGCCTGCGCGGGGGGATTCATGACGTCGGCGATCGGCGTGACGCCCGCGATGGGTTCCTTGGTGAAGATCCCCAGCTTCAAGGAGAGCGCGCCGGCGAGTTTGCCGTCAAGATAGACCGGACTGCCGCTCATTCCGGCGACAACGCCGGTGTGTTCAACCTTGGGGCCTTTCAATTGGACGAGGATGATGGATTGCTTCGGTCCTAGAAAATTGTCCAGCACGCCGATGACTTCGAGGTCGAACTTTTCGATCTGGTCGCCGGCAAAGATGGTGAAGGCGTAGCCTTGCATGCCGGGGCGGACCTGGCTGAGAGGAAGAGTCTGCTGCGACTCTTGCGCTTGCAGAGAGAGCGGCGCGACGCAAAAAAGGGCCGCGAATACAAACAGAACCGCAAAAAGAACAACGTGAGACGCTGACAGATGAGATCGGGCCGTAAGCATGAACCGCCAATGATACTCGGTGGGGCACGGGGAGGCAATCAAACGAGCGGAGTGGAAAGACTGGGAGAAAAAGGCTGGACGTACTAGACCCACGACTGCCCGTGCGTGTGCAGAGGACTTCCGATAACCGACGGAGTGAAGCGGCCGTTTCATTGAGAGCCTCGACGATGTAACCTATCGTCATCAGAAATCGTGAGTACACTCGATAGATGAGTTCGAGCTAACAAAGGTTGGAGGAGCCGGAATCCATGGCAGGCACCTTTCCTCTTGGGCAAACGTTGCAAGCGCAAACGGGCGAGCAGGCATCGGCGATAGTGGAGTCGGTCCCGTGGCCGATCTGGTGCGTGGTGGCAGGAATCGTTTCCAGCCTGATTGGCGGGCATTGGGATATTTCCTGGCACATGTCCATCGGGCGGGACACGTTCTGGACGCCAGCGCACATCCTCATTCAATTGAACGGCGTGCTCGTTGGGATCGCCTGCGGATACATGATTCTGACAACCACGTTTGGCGGAGATGTAGCGGCGCAGGATTCCTCAGTGAAAATTTGGGGATTCCGCGGGCCGCTGGGCGCGTTCATCGCCGTATGGGGCTGCGTGGCTATGCTGACGTCGGCGCCGTTTGATAATTGGTGGCACAACGCATACGGGCTGGACGTGAAGATCGTGAGCCCGCCGCATGTGCTGCTCTCGCTGGGATCGTTCGCGATCAAATTGGGTGCGCTGGCGCTGATGGCGGGGTTGATGAACCGCGCGACGGAAAGCGCGCGGCGAACTTTGGGATGGCTCTTCGTGTTTGTGGGCGCGGATTGCGTGGTGCAGATGGGCACGATGCTCACGGATGCGACGTGGCCGGTGAATTTGCACAACGCGGGGTGCTACTTGGCGGTGGCGATCGGGATGCCTCCGATGTTGATCGGCGCGGCGTGGGGATTGGGGCGGCGATGGGCTTGCACGATCGTCGCAGCAACCTACACGGCAATACAGCTGGCGTCGGAATGGATCCTGCCACTGTTTCCGGCGCAGCCGAAGCTCGGCCCGGTGTACCAAAATATTACGCATCTCGTTCCTCTGCATTTTCCGCTTTTGCTGATTGTGCCTGCGGTTGTTCTTGATGCGCTTTTGAACAAAACAGAGCAGTGGGGAAGATGGAAACTGGCGGCGGTGTCGGGCCCGGTGTTCGTGTTGAGCTTTCTTGCGGCGGAGTGGCCGTTTGCAAATTTCTTGATGTCTCCTGCGGCGCGGAACTGGGTTTTTGGAATGGCCTACTTTGCGTATTTTGATCCGGCGAATTTTCTGTACGATCCTTACAAATTTCAGCTTGCAGAGAAGACGCGCGGCGAATTCTGGGGACTGATTGCCGTGGCGCTCGTGGTTTCGATACTCACGGCGCGGCTGGGATTTTCCTGGGGCGACTGGATGCGGCGGCTGAGGCGATGAACAGACCCCGCTCGCGAACACGAGTCCTTGCCATATTGGCAATGCTACTCGCTGGCGCGTTCTCCTTGAGCGCGCATGTTGGTAGCCCGGATGTGTATTGCGATGGTGATGCAGGTCCTTACCATCTCTACGTTACCGTTCGCGTTCCGCAGGTCATCCCAGGCATCGCCGAGATTCAAATCCGCTCCGCTTCAAACGATGTGCAAAGGATTGAGATTGTGCCCATGCGGCTTAGCGGCGCGGGCTCCAATCTTCCTCCCACGCCGGATGTGGCCGAACAATCCAACCAAGATCCACAGTTTTTTACCGGCAGCCTCTGGCTTATGGAAGCTGGCGCGCTGAAAGTTCGCGTTTCGGTGGACGGCGCAAAAGGTAAAGGCGAACTCTCCGTACCCGTGGCCTCATTTGCGCGGCAGACACTGAAAATGGAGAAGCCGTTAGGGGGCTTACTCACGTTCCTGATGTTGTTCCTCGCGATTGGATTGATTTTCATCGCCGGAGCGGCGGTGCGCGAAGGCAACCTTCGGCCGGGCGAAGCGCCGGCGCCGGTGAGAGCGCGGCGCGCTCGCATCGTCATGGCAATCACCACGGTCATCGTGTTAGCCATTTTGTATCTGGGAGGCGCCTGGTGGCGTTCGGAAGCCAGGAACTACGATCGCGAAGTGATGTTCTTCAAGCCTCCTTCCGCGGAGACGACCCTTGAGAACAGCAACCGCCTGATCATTCGCGCCAAAGGGCAAGACCCCAGGTGGTCGAAATACATGAAGATGGATAAATTGATCCCCGATCACAATCACCTGATGCATCTGTTTTTGGTCCGCAGGCCGGGATTGCAGCAGATGTGGCACCTGCATCCGGATCGGATGGCGGATGGCGCATTCGCCGAGGATTTGCCGACGATGCCTGCGGGGAGCTACCAGGTGTTCGCGGACATTGTGGACAAGAATGGATTTCCATGGACGCTCGTCGGAACTGTCGAGCTGCCGCAGATTCAGGGCAAGCCGCTGGCGGGCGATGATTCAAGCTGGTCTGGGAGCGCTGTCGCTGCATCGGCAGATGGCGCGACGATTTCTAAGCTGGCCGATGGCGGACGCATGGTATGGCAGCGCCCGAGCGGTCCTCTGCGGGCCAATACGCCGATGAATTTCAAATTTAGTGTGGAAGACAAGGACGGCGAGCCTGCTACAAATATGGAGCCATACATGGGCATGGCCGGGCATGCGGAGTTTGTGAGCACGGACTTTGCGGTCTTCGCGCACGTTCATCCGGGTGGATCCGTTTCCATGGCCGCGTTGGAGATGGCGCGAACGGCGCACGCGGGTGCGTCGGGAGAATTGCAAGTTGGCGCGCCGATGGCGATGCCAATGCCAACGTCGAACGCGCCGCTGCCACCTGAAGTGAGCTTTCCCTACGGTTTTCCGCGTCCCGGCGACTACCGAATTTTTGTGCAGGTCAGACGCGCTGGCCAAGTGGAAACGGGAGTGTTTGACGCCCACGTGCAGTGAAGCGTCTTCTCAGCGAAGACCTACCGAATCAAACACGGCGTAATCTGTGACTGGTAATTAGGAATTATCTCCGCCGGAAAATCAATCCATGTGGTGGTGCATGGCGAAGATCTTGTCGAGTGAGTCCTCGTACGGATAGACGTGTACCATCCATCCGAAGACCACGGGGTGGAAATGGCCACCGGCGGTGTCGCAGGCTTCTTCCGTGGCGATGCTGCCGTGCAGGCCGAACTTGGTCATGTCAGCTGAGACGCGCTGTCCCCACGGCGGCATGCATAGATTCGTGTGCAGGTGCCACATCGCCACGCTCAGCGGCACGCGCTCGTTGAGCTGCTCTTCCGTGGCGCGCTTGGGCATGGTGTACATGGCGCCGACCAGGTCGTAGCCATCAGAAGTTTTCTTGTAGAGCAGGGAAGTGGGGCGTGAAGGGTCGAACGAAAACGCTTCCAGGAACCCGTTCTTGTAATTCGTGAAATGATATTCCGGCTGCGGGATATTCGGCAGGAAGATCTTGTAACCCTCATTTAGTGCGACGTGGTAGTCCTTGTACTTTTCGATGCCGCCGCGCAGTTGCACCACGATTTCTTTGGCGCGCGCGATGTCTTCCGGATTCGAGGACCGCATCGCCGTCATGTGCATGTGCAGGCTGTGCGCATCCATGTGACCGGAGGTCATATCGTGAACGGCGTGAGCCTCATTGGCCTTGGCATCGTCCATGTCCATGCCGGGCATGCTGCTGTGGTCCATGCCTTGCGATTCCTGCCCCTGCGGGCTGGAGGATTGCGACGAGCTCTGCGATTGCACCACGGGCGCGCGATGGCCGGGAATGGCGGCAAGCAATACGCTGACTACAAACAGTGCGCCAAAGAGGATGCCGGCTCTAGTGGCGAGATTTACGAAAGTGCTGCGGGCTGACATGACATTTCTCCTCACTCCATAATACGCATCGGCAGGCCGCGAAGTTTCTTGATGGAGTACAGGGGGCGCCCCGGCAAAAACTGGCCAGTGGGACAGGATGTAGAGGACGTAAAGGAGGTTAAGGAAGTTAAGGAAGATGCGGCGAATTTGACGTCGCTTGGTCGAGTACGAAACGAAGTGAGTCCGCGTGCTAAAATCTTCGCGTGAAAAAAGAGACCATCCAACCTGCGAAGTATCTTACGGGCGGAGTGGAGCTGCCGGGCGACAAGTCCGTTTCGCATCGCTACGCCATGCTGGCGGCGCTGGCAGAGGGCACGAGCGAACTGCGTCATTTTTCCGCGGCGGCGGATTGCCACAGCACGCTGGGATGCATGAAAGCGCTTGGCGCGGAAGTGAAAATTGACAACGATACCGTTCGCGTGACTGGACATGGGCCGCGCGGATTGAAAGCCAATTGGCGGGCGCTGGATGCCGGCAATTCCGGGACGACCATGCGGCTGCTGGCGGGAATTCTCGCGGGACAAGCGTTTTCGTCGAAGCTGACCGGTGACGATTCGCTGCAAAAGCGCCCCATGAAGCGCGTGATTGGCCCGCTGCGCGAGATGGGCGCAGACATTCACGGCCGCGATGATAATTTTGCCCCGCTCGAAATTCGCGGCGCGCCGCTGAAAGCCATCGACTACAAAATGCCCATGGCCAGCGCGCAGGTGAAGTCGGCTGTGCTGCTGGCGGGATTGTTTGCCGAGGGCGAGACCATCGTCACGGAACCGGCCCGCACGCGCGATCACACCGAGCTCGCGCTGCAGGAGTTCGGCGCCGCGATCGAGAGCCACGGGCGCACCATTCGAATTCACGGGCTTGGCGCTGGAAACGCAGGTGGAAAGCTCATCGCCAAATCGCTCGACGTCCCGGGTGATCTGTCTTCCGCTGTATTTTTTATCGCCGCCGCATCGCTGTTTCCCGATTCGAATCTGCTCATTCATAACGTGGGTCTAAATCCAACGCGTACCGCTATTCTCGATGTATTTGCGTCCATGGGCGCAGCCGTCCAGATTTTTGGCCTGAGAAGCTCGCAGGGCGAAATTGTTGGCGACCTTGCGGTGAAGGGCGCTTCGCTGAAAGGCGGCGTGATCGCCGGCGAGCAAATCCCGCTAGTCATTGACGAGTTGCCCATGCTCGCAGCACTGGGCCCGTACACGGAAGAAGGCATCGAGATTCGCGATGCCGCCGAACTGCGCGTGAAAGAGAGCGACCGCATCGCCGCGCTTGCGGAAAATCTGCGCCGCATGGGCGCAACCGTGGAAGAGCGTCCCGATGGTTTGAAAGTGAAAGGCCGCCGCGCCGGCAAATTGCATGGCGCAGAAATCGAGCCGCGCGGCGATCATCGCATCGCCATGGCTTTCGCCGTTGCCGGACTTGCGGCGGAAGGGGCGACGGTCATCCGTGACGCCGATTGCGCGGGAGTTTCCTACCCAACGTTTTTTAAAGAGCTGGAGCGGCTCGCGGATCGCTAGAACAATTGCGGCGCGAGGTTACAAAAACTCGCGCGAGCGCACCGCCAACCTTCCAGTCAAATCCAAATCAACTAGTTTTCTTCCGATTTTGGCGCGGCTGGCGCTTTTGCGCTCGGCGGAGCTGGCCTTGCAGGCGGCGCAGGCACGGCCCTGGGGCGCGGCGCTGCTTCCGGCTCCGGCATATCCGAGCTCGTCTTATGCAGCGAAATCGAGCCGTAGCTCGTTTTCAACGTTATCTTCGGCCCGCGGCCGCTCCCGTATTTTCCTTCCAGATGGGAATCGCCGGACTCCGTCGAAGTCTGCTTCAGCGAATCCGCGTGGAACTCGCTGTTAATGTCGCCGGAATGGCAATTGGCCAGCATGTCGAAGCTCGACGACTCCGGCAACGTCAGCGTGATGCTCGCGGAAGCGTTATTGATTTCGATGTCTTCCTTGGGAGCATTCGAAAAGCGCACGTCCACGTCGCCGTTGCGATTATCCACCTTCACTTTGCCACTGGCATTTTCGATGCTCACATTGTAGGAATTCGTGCGCAAAGTGAGATTTCCGGGAGCATCGGCAATTTCCAGATTGCCGGAGCCCGCTTCCATGTGCCCGGTGAGCTGCGCGAGCGTCAAATCGGTGCGTTGCGAAATGAAGCGCACGCCCTTGGCGACTTTGTCGGCGCGAATCGGCCCGTAAAATTCTCCATCGAGCGTGAGCCCGCCGCTGACGCCGGAAACATTCACCTCGCCACCGTGGCCGGAAAGCTTGACGTTGCCTTTGGTGTCGGAGACCTTGACGTCGCCCTTGCGAGTATCAATGGTGACGTCCCCAGCGATGTCGCGCACTTCCACATCGCCGTTCGTGGTGTTGATGGTCACCGGCTTGGCGAGGTCTGCGACGGTGACGTCGCCTCGTTCATTGCGAACGGTGAGCGAAGCTTTCTTCGGAATGGCGACATCCAGATCGAAGCTCACGCGCGAGTCGCTGGAATTCGCGCCGCTCGGATGGATTTCGTAGCCGTCGCCGTCCTGGACGATTTCATACGTAACTGGCGCCGCCAGATGCTCTGCGTCTTTTTCGCTCCAGGAGTGTGCGTACTTCTTGCCGCCAACCCGGATTTGCGAATCGTCTGAAGCATGCACGCTGATGTCGCCGTGCGCGTTGCGAATGGTAATGCGCGCGTCGGCAGGAACCGTTTTGGGCGCGACGTCCAAATCGTAGTCGTACTTATCCCCGAGCCCGCCTTCCCAGATATCGCCGGGGATATGTTGTTTGCCGTAGTCCACGGCGACTACGAATCCGATGAGTGCGAGAAGCCCGAACACGAGAAGAATTTCGCCCGCAGTGAAGCGTGCGGAGCCGGGATCCCCAGAGCGACTGGCGGCGGTGCGCTCATACAGTTTCACCGCGCCCCAAACAATCAAAATCAAGGGCCACCAGTGGCCGAGCACCATTCGAATATCGAGACCGCGGTAATTGTGGAGCAGCAGCAGCGCTCCTACAAAAATGAGAATCATGCCGGAGAAAAGCGAGCTGCCGCGTGGACGGGAATTGGCCATAAGGATCTATTGACCCTGGCCTTGGCCAGGAACGGAATTCTGTGGTGGCGGAGGCACGGAACCTGGAGCACCGGGAGCAACTGGTGGCGCTGCGCCGGGAATGTGTCCGTCTGCAGGCGCAGTGGCGGATGCCAGGCTGATCGCGCCGATCACGATTAGGATGACCGGAAACGTGCGCTCAAATGAAAAATTGCCGCCAACCATTTCACTCAGCAGAAAAAGCACGCCAATGGTGATTATGATAGCGGGGCCCATCAGGCTGCGGATGGTGCAGCGGCGGCAAGCGCAACGGATACGATCACTCATCGAAAAAATCCTCCTACGAACGCCGGTCCAGCCGGTTGCGGAACATCAATATGCCCACGACGATCAAAATGACCGGCCAGAACTGGTGCACGCGATACCACGGAAACCAATCAAAATTGTTTAACAGAAAAAGCGCGCCGATGATGATCAGAATGATGGGGCCGAGGGGGCGATTGGTGCTCCAGGATTCCAACGGGTCCGCGGTGGCTGTTCCCACCCGTTTCGCCTCCGCGACGCGCATCGAATCGAATGCCATGTAAAAGATGAAGCCAGCGAGCAGAATACCAAGCACCGCCTTCATGCCGCCATCCATGTCGCTGCTCAGTCCAAATATAAAGGTGGCGAAAACGACGATGTGGATCAGCGCCTTGTTGTACTCACCGTTGTATACCGCGCCGAGGCCGGGAAAGAGAAACCCCAGAATAAATGCCACGGCCGGGCTGTGCGAAGACCGAACCGGAGCGGCCGGCGGCAAAGCGCCCGGCGCGGCGGGAACACTCGCTACGCCAGGAACACTGGCAGAGGGAATACCAACGATGCCGGCGAGGCAATCTTCGCAGTAGAGAACGTCGCGCACCGGGCGGACGCAATCGGAGCACATCGGCTTGCCGCAATTGCGGCAAAAGCCGGTCGCGTCCACATCGGAATGGACTGCACACTTCATCGCGAACTCCTCTCACCAAACGAGCCGGTCAACAGCGGGCATTCCGCCGCGAGAATCTCCAGATTCCGGGCGATATCATTAGCGCGGTTCTGCTGGCGCGGGGCCGCGGGATTCGTGCCATCGGTCCGGCCCGGGTCCTTGCTCGGAGCAGTTTGCGGGATGGTGTCCTCCCGGACCGCGGGATTCTGCTCGTTTTCGTTCATGCGCGACTGAATCTCGTATACCACGCGAAGGTCGCTGACAAATTTGGTGCTGCGCGCATACACGAGATGCACCTGGCGATCCGCATTCCGGTAAATCGTAGAGGGGGCCAGATCCGCCAGTTTCGGCTTGCGCAAAGAGAAGCCCGAGGCCGTAAGAATTAAAAGGAACGTGGCCGCCACGGAAGCGACGCTGTAAATAAACCGCGGCGATTGCAGACTCCGCAGCCAGCGCTTCGCATTCCTCCAGGTTTGTGGCCCTTGCGTGGCCGTCAGAATCGCATCCACGAGCTGCGGAGACGGTTCCACTTGCTTCAACTTGTGCAATGCGCCCAGCGCATGCGAAACGCTGGCGACCAGCGGCGTGCACCGCTCGCACGTGTTGACGTGCAGATCGAACGCGGTGTGCTCGGCGGGCTGCAGCAGTCCGTCGAGATAATCGCTCAGGCGCGCTTCGGTTTGTTCGCAAGTCCAGTTCATGGCATGCTCCGCGCTCGCTTCGAGTTGCAAGCTCCGTTCATGAAGGCCGCACTCCCATTTGCTGCAGGACACGTGCCAACTCGATCCGTCCGCGATTGATTCTTGATTTCACAGTTCCTTCCGGCACCGCCAAAATCGTTTGGATCTCTCCATACTCCAGCTGCTGCAAGTCGCGCAAGATGACCGCCTCGCGCAATTCCGGCGAAAGCCGCGTCAGCGCGGACTGCACCTGCCCGCTCAGCTCTCCTAGCAGCGCCTGCTCATCGGGGCGTCGCCCGGCCGATTCCTTGTTTTCCACTACGGGCATCTTGTCTTCCAGCGAATCCGTAACGCGATCTCTCTTGGTTCTACGATAATGGTCAATCAACAGATTGCGCGTCACGCTGGTCATCCACGTTGCGAATCCGCCATGAGCCGAACGATAGCTTCCCAGCGTGCGGTAAATCCGGAGGAAAACATCCTGCGACAGGTCTTCGGATTCCGCGCGGTTGCCCGTGAAGCGGTAGCAAATATTGAAGACCCGGCGCGTATGATGACGCACAAGTTCCTCCCAGGCCGACCCGTCGCCCTGGAGGCATTGCTGGACCAGTTGGGCATCCTGCTCCAACGTATCATCAGCCTCTAAACCTGCTACGGCGCAAGGCGTGTCCGCGAGTCGGCACTCTCTCAAAGGCCGCCCGGCAGTCCATCTCGGCCTGCCAACTATGGAACGTAAACTGCTCTCGAAAAGTTCCCTACTGAATTTGGTACGTACAGCCGACGTTCTGGTGGGCATCTTACTCATCCGTGGCCTGGGACACAAGCGCGCCCTGCCCAGGCGCGAGCAGCTGATTACATTACATTTGTTGCTATGGGGACTTAGGGACTGGTGGTTGCGCGCCGGCGCGACGCTACTTACTGCTTGCGCTTGGCTGTCCAACCGCCGTCGGCGTGACCTTCCACACGCATCCGGCCCTTGCCGGAATCGCCATCGATCCAGCCGCTTAGGAAAGTGTTGATGGGACCCGCAGCACCTTGCGGGGCGTCCTTTGGCCATTCGCCGGGGAAGGAGAGTTCTATGTAGCCGTTCCGCCAGCTGCCGGTGACTGGGCAGGAGTCACCCAACGGGCCGGACCACGTACCAGTCACTTTGTCGCCGTCGCGATGCAAATCCATGGTCGCTTCCATTCCGCCAGCATCGCTCGAATAGCGCATCTCCCACGAACCGGCGGCGTCCGATTCGTTTTTCAGCGGCTGCGGCGTGGCCGGAGTAATCCGCACGTTGGAAAAATAAGCCTCCTCGTTCGTGAAGCCCCACAATCCAACGGCGCCATGCAGATCCTCTCCCTTCAGACCATCTACTACCAGGCTTGGCTTGGGCGACCCGTTGAGATAGAGCTTCGCGGAGCGCCCGGCCACTTCGATCCTCATCTTTGTCCACGTCTCCTTTGCCACTTCTGCATGCGATTCATAGACCGAAGGCCATTCCCGCCGCAGCCGATACCAGCCGAACCCCGGCTGGGAAGAGTATTGGACGGCGTGGTTCCGCATGGCCTGATCAGGGGCGTCGGAATTCCCGGGCCTCAAGTAGAAGAGTTCGTAATGCGAGGCATCGGGCCGGACGCGAAAGGCAATGCCTACAAAGCCCGGGGATCGAACGCCTGGCGGCACGGTGGTCTTCAATGCAATATCGGCCTCAATGACTCCATCCTGGAAGTCCGTTCCCGGCAGCAGGGCAAGGCCATCGCGGTCGTCCCCGTCTATAGTGATGCGGACAGATTTGCGCCCCAGATAGTTCACCGATTCGGTTTTCACCTTTGGCGCAATAAGGCCGGCGGTGTCGCGAAGCGGAAAGGTTTGCACGTGGGGCGGCGTGTCCGCCATCAGGGTGCCTGCGGCTAATAGTGTGACCGCGCTGCAATTCAAGAAGTACTTAAGCATGACCTTTTGCTCCTTTTTATCGGTTCTGTACGGCCCCTCAAGCACGATTTTGAGCGAACACCCACTTCACCAGCTCCGGCTCTGTGTAGGCCCATTGCCAAACGTTGTGATCCACTCCAGCGTATTCGGTGTAGAGCGGGTGTCCGCCGGCTTTGCGCCGCGCTGCAATGCGGTTGCGCGAAAGCGACACAGGAACGGTCTGGTCAGAGTCGCCCTGGAAGCCCCATAGCGGCGTCTCAATCGAGCCAGTGCCGTCTTCGGTCGAGTTGCTTCCACAGCAGATCACCGCGGCGGCGAAAAACTTCGGACGATTCGTGATGATGTTCCATGCGCCCGCGCCTCCCATCAATCAGAGCGAGCCTCTCCGGAGACATCGGGGCTCCGGGCGCGATCGGAGGAGTGCTGTCGTCCCTGGCCGCTGCCGAAGCAGCCGGTGTCACGAAAGAGTCGAAGCGGAACTGCGCCATCCACGCCCCGGTGGACGCCGAACCCAAGAGGCGTACTGCTTCTCGCCGCGTAATCATCAGTTATTGGGACCTCGCGCCCTGTTCGCGATCGGTCTTCACGCTTGAACAGGTAGACGACCGAACCAGAAAATGGGTAGCAGCACGCCCGCAGGCGGCTCGATTGCTTGTCCAGCGTAGATTGTAAATACTATGTATATCTCATGGAGCGCCCATGAAAACCCAGATCGCCAGATGGGGCAACAGTATTGCCGTTCGCATTCCCAAGACGGTGGCGGAAGCTGCCAAGCTCCGTGCGGGAGACCATCTGGAAATGGCCGTGGAGGATTCGGGAGTTGTGCGCATGCGCAAGAAACAGGGGAAGCTTTCCTTGAAAGATTTAATTCGAGGAATCACTGCGGAAAACCTGCACACCGAAACGGACTGGGGTGAACCGGAAGGCAAAGAGTTATGGTAGCTCGCGAGTACGTTCCAGACGCCGGAGATTTAATCTGGCTCGATTTTACTCCGCGAGTGGGCAGGGAGCAGGCAGGCCGGAGGCCCGCCGTTGTTCTTTCCCCCCGAAGTTACAATGAAAAAACCAGCTTGGCGGTCGTTTGCCCGATAACTGGTCAGGCGAAGGGCTATCCGTTCGAGGTCGCCGTGCCGCCGGGGGCGCGCATCGGCGGCGTGATTCTTTCCGACCATTTGAAAAATCTCGATTGGCGCCAACGCCAGGCGCAAATAGCCGGCAAGATTCCGCGAAGTCTTCTGGATCAGGTTCGCGCACGCGTGGCCGCGCTCTTGGGAATCGGGTGATCATCATGCATGCGCAACTTGACGCAACTGGCTCCTCCCGCTAGGCTCAACATCGCATGCAAATATCGTCGAGGAAGCTTCTCGCCCTCCTGGCCGGGCTGCTGGTGCTGGGCTTTGTCGTCTACCAGTCGAGCGGTTTCATTCACCATGCCAATTTCAGCGGAGAAAAGCTGCTTCACGCAGTACGTGGAGCAAATCTCTCTCTGTTGCTCCTTTCCGTTGTTGCGATTTACGCCTGTTACGCTCTGAGATCCCTGCGATGGCAGTTGTTCCAGGGCAATTTGGGTTCTTCGCGATTTTGGATCATCTACAAAATAACTCTGGCCGGATTCGCAGCGGTTTTTCTCTTGGGACGTGCCGGGGAACCGGTACGGCCTCTGCTGCTAGCGCGAAAAGAGAAGCTCCCGGCTGCTGATATGTTTGGCATTTACGCGTTAGAACGGCTGTTCGACACGGCAAGTGCAGCTGTGATTGCCGCGATTGCCTTGCTGCTGTTCCAATCGCACACCCATGTTGGAGAAACGTCTCGCACGCTGGAGACCGCCGCAAAGACCGCAGGAACGGTCCTGTTTGCCGGAGTTGGCGGCGCCGTGGTGTTTCTAGTGTATCTGCGTTTGCACGGTACGGCGCTTCTGGAACGATGGTTCCACGGATGGCGTGCCTCCCGCGGCTGGCGAGCCAGCGTCGCAAAAATAGTTCTGGGCTTTGCGCGCGGCGTGCAAACGATTCGGACGTGGGGTGAGCTGGTTCTAGCTTTAGCCTACTCTGTCGTGCACTGGTTTTTGGTATTGCTAGTGTATGTGTGGGTGTCGCATAGTTTCGGCGGCACGCTGAGAACTCTTGGCCTGGGTGACGCCATGTTGGTGATGGCTTTTACACTCGTGGGCTCCGTCGTGCAATTGCCAGCCGTGGGCGGCGGCTCGCAGTTGGCAGCCATTCTTGTTTACACCAAAGTGTTTGGGGTAGAAACAGAGGCCGCCACGGCCGCATCGATTGTCTTGTGGCTGATTACCTTCGCAATGTGTAGTCTTGCGGGCGTGCCGCTCTTGATCCACGAAGGGTTTTCGCTCGGGAAGCTCCGCGAAATGGCCGAGCACGAAAAGCAAGTGGTGGCCGAGGCCGCTACCGGGCAAGGAGAAACCGCTCCGTGAAGTGTCCTTTTTGCGCGAACATTGACGACAAAGTGATCGATTCGCGCGAAGGCCGCGTTGGTGACACCATTCGCCGCCGCCGCGAATGCCTCAAGTGCGGCCGCCGCTTCACCACCTACGAGCGCATTGACGAAATCCCGTACATGGTCATCAAGAAGGACGGACGCCGCGAGCGCTTCGAACGCCAGAAAATCCTGCAAGGCCTTCTGAAAGCCTGCGAGAAGCGCCCCGTGCCCACGCCCAAGCTAGAAGCCATCGTGGACGAAATCGAAGGCGTGGTCCACGAAGCCACCGAGCGCGAACTCACCACCACCGAAATCGGCGAAATG
The DNA here is from genome assembly GCA_963729455.1 of uncultured Acidobacteriota bacterium. Classification (GTDB taxonomy): domain Bacteria; phylum Acidobacteriota; class Terriglobia; order Acidiferrales; family UBA7541; genus Acidiferrum. The sequence goes on along the minus strand of CAVSNX010000007.1, from coordinate 13,707 downwards.
ATCATGCATCGCCTGAAGAAGCTGGACAAAGTCGCCTATGTGCGGTTCGCCTCCGTGTACATGGACTTCAAGGACGTGCAGGAATTCATGAGCGAGCTGAAAAACTTGCTCAAGGATCGCGCGAAAAAATAATTCCTCTTTTTCCCGGGAGCCTTCATGAAGAAATTCGCGGTGACCTGCTTGTTCGCCCTGTCCGCGATCGTTTGCGTTTTCGAACTATCAAATCGTGCCGCCGCGCAGGACAGCAAGGCCGCGAAAATGGACCCAGAAAAAATCCGGGCCCACGTGAAGTATCTTTCCAGCGACGCCCTCGAAGGCCGCGGAACCGGGCAGAAAGGCGGCGACGAAGCCGCCGACTACATTGCCGCGCAATTCAAAAGCTACGGCTTGAAGCCCGCCTCCGATAAAGGAACTTATTTTCAAGACGTCCAAATGGTCGAAGTCAAAACGCTCCCGGAAACCGCCTTCACCCTGGTTCCCACGAGTGGCTCTCCCGTCCAGCTAAAAAATCTCGATGAGTTTGTCACCAACAACGAGAGCCAATCCGAATCCGCCGACATTGACGCGCCAATCGTCTTCCTCGGCTACGGAATCAAAGCGCCGGAATACAACTGGGACGATTACAAGGACGTCGATCTTCGCGGGAAAGTCGCGCTGCTGTTTGTCAACGAGCCCACCACCGACGATCCAAACTTTTTCAAAGGCAAAGCGCTGACCTACTACGGCCGCTGGACCTACAAATACGAAGAAACCGCCCGCCGCGGCGCCGTGGCCACCTTAATTATTCACCGCAAAGATCTCGCCAGCTACGGCTGGGACGTCGTCCGAAATTCCTGGGGCAGCCAGCGTTCTTATTTACAGCGCGACAGTGCACCAAAGTTGCAAGCCGCTTCCTGGATTCAACTCGATATTGCGAAAAAACTTGTAGGCATGGCCGGCCTCGACCTCGACAAGCTCTTCCAGCAGTCACAGTCCCGCGAATTCAAGCCGATCGAGCTACCGGTCCATCTGAAAGCCCACGTGGCCAGCCAGTTGCGCCCCTTCATCTCTCGCAACGTCCTCGCCATGCTGCAAGGCTCCGACCCCAACAAAAACGGCGAAGCCGTTCTCTACACCGCGCACTACGATCATCTCGGCATTGACCCGGCCAAATCCGGCGACAAGATTTACAACGGCGCCGTGGACAACGCCACCGGCTGCGGAATTCTGCTCGAACTCGCCCGCGTCTGGGCCCACTCCAAAAAAGCTCCGCCGCGCTCCATCCTGTTCGCCTCCGTCACCGCCGAAGAGCAAGGCCTTCTCGGCTCCGAATACATGGGGAAAAAATCCGCCTACCTTCCCGTCGATCCCATCCTGGATTTGAATTTCGACGCCCTACAGCCAATCGGCATCCCCGAAGACGTGGAAGTCAGCGGCGCCGAGCGCACCACCTTCTATCCTGTCGTGGAATCCACCGCAAAAAAATTCGGCCTCGCTATTCAACCCGATGCGTCTCCGGAAGCCGGCCACTACTACCGTTCCGATCACTTCAGCCTGGCCCGCGTTGGCATCCCCTCATTTTCCATCAGCCAGGGAACAAAATTCGCCGGCCACGATCGTGCCTGGGGCGAAGCGAAAGCCAAGGACTACGTCAACAACCGCTACCACCAGCCCGCCGACGAATATCGCCCCGAGTGGGATTTTCGTGGCCTCGCCAAGATCGCAAGTTTTGGCTACGAACTCGGCCTAGAAGCCGCCACACAACCCTCGCTCATCCATTGGCAGCCCGGCGATGAATTCGAACCCGCCGGCAAGAAGAGGGAATCGCGCGACATCAACGGTGACGCTCTATTCGCCGGGCGTCCCGATCTTCACTTCGCGCGCCCCGCGCACATGTACTATCCGCCGCTCGCGAGGCAGACGCGCGTCACCGGCATGGTAATTCTCAAAGTTACTATAGCGGCAGACGGCACAGTGCTTGACGTCGAGGCCTTGAAAGGACATCCGCTATTGAGCACAGCGGCTGTGCAAACGGTGAAGGAGTGGACGTTCACGCCTCAGGCGGGTGAACCAAGAACGTTCGAACTGAAGTGTGAGTTCGCTCTAAACCAAAACACCTACACTCTCCGCCCGTTCGTCCTCACGGTCGCGGAGCCGCTTCATCTCTTACTGTCGGCAGGCCCTCCGGTGGTCGAAACGCTATACTCAAAATAGCTTGCCGTTCACCGCGGCCAAACCCCGGCCGTAAAAATCTTGATCGTCTGAAATCCCAGCTTCTCATACAGCTTCACCGCGGTGTGATTCTCCGAAGTCACCGTCAGCGTCAGCTCCCTGAATTTCATCGAGCGCAGCGCCTCCGCCGAAGTTTGCATCAGCATGCGCCCCAGCCCGTGCCCCTGATACCCTGGCACCACACAGATCTGCGTCGTGTGCCCCACCCCCGGCGAAACTTCGCTGGTCAACACCGCCGCCACCAACTCATCGCTCCCCGGCTGATGCAGTACGAACGACGCGCCCGGCACAAACTGCCCGCAGCCTGGCAGCAAAATAATGTTCTTCAAAAATTTCAGCGCCCCCGCCCGGCTGCGATACTGATCGTTGATTTCCCCATCCACGTGGTCCGCATAAGCCAAAAAGATCAGCTTCGCGCACGGATCAAAATACCGGTCGTTCCACCGCGTCAGCCGCATTCCATTCGACGCCCCGGGCTTGGCCTCCGCTATCTTCTGCAAATCCAGCAGCATGAATTGCCGCGAGTACAGCCGGAATCCCTGATCGAGCAGCGGCGTATCCACCGGCCCGCTGAACGGCATCAGTTGCGCCTCGATCCGCGCCAAGTGCGGAATCGCCCGCATCGAAGAAAGCATTTCCTCCAAAAGCCGCCGTCCAATCGCCGTCTGCGGAAATCTCGCCGACACGTACAGTCCGCCAATCAGCCCCTTCTGCTCCTCCAGCACATAAAACGAGTAGCCCGCCGCCGAGCCGTTCTCAAACGCCACGCAACCCGCCAGCGCATGCGCGTCGAGGAAGCGCTTGATCAGCTCCAGCGCGCCCCGGTAATCCCAATGCAGCTCGTCGCGCCAGTGCCGCGCCTCTTCTTCAAGCAGCGGCTCAATTTGCCGCACCGTCGTCTGTCTCAAATCAACAAGGTTCATGGAAGAAAGGAAATCGCTGCGGCCCCCGCCACGCGGTTTCTATAATAACTGATTCGCGAAAGTGCCACTCGCGGGCGCGTTCCGGAACCGATATATATGGGACACAAGCCGCCGCGGTCCAGTCGGACGCTCGAACCTGGTGTGCTACGATGCAAATTGTCGCGTTTGTATTGCGAGGTATAGAAAAAGCGGCGCGTGCCGCTAGCCCATTAGCCCAGACGACGTATGCAGATCCTCTTCGAGCTTCGCTACCCATCCCGTTGGTACACGAAACTGTTGATGGCTCTCCTGGCCCTGGCCTTTTTTGCAGTGCTGGCCACCACCGCCATCGCTGGATTTCTCGTCTACCGCATCGTGAAGCCCCAGCGCACCAGCACGGAAATCAGTATGGCCAGTTTTCCCGGCAAGCCGGAGATTGTGCAGTTCTCGGTCGGCGACCTGGGCACTCGCGAAGGCTGGTTTTTCCCCGGCCTGCGTGGCGCGCCAACGATTCTGCTTTGCCATGGCTATGAATCCAGCCGCGGCGAATTGCTGACCCTGGAATCCGCGCTGCAGGATCATCAGTACAACGTCTTCATTTTCGATTTTGCCGCGCATGGCGCGAATGCGGGAGTCAGCACACTCGGCTATCGGGAAACGGATGAGGTAAGGGCGGCCATTGACGTCGTTGCCGCGCGCAGCGACGTGGACACCACGCGCTTTGGTGTGTGGGGATACAACCTTGGCGCCTACGCTGCACTCCGCGAAGCGGAAAACGATAAGCGCGTCCGAGCGCTCATCCTCGACTCCGTCTACGACCAGCCGCAGCAGATGGTGAAGGTTGGCGTCGAGCGCAACGGACTCGCCGGCTTTCCCTTCATGGTGCGCTCCGCAGAGCTGAGCTTCGAGTACTTGAACTACGCACACCGCGAGGATCCGCCGCTCTCGCGCAAATTGATTACCCTCGCGGGCGTGCCCACGTTGTGGATTCAGGCCCTGGACGATCCCGAGCTCGCCGCCATCACTCGCCAGATGTTTCTGAAGGCCCCCGAGCCGCGCGAACAAGCCATCATTCCCCACGGCAATTTCGTCGGCATGGACGACGAAGACAAGCGCACCTACGAAAACCGCGTCGTCTCCTTCTTCCTACTGCGCCTCCCCGCTACGGGGAAGGCCGCCAGATGATTGCAGTTCGATTCGATAGAGAAAGAAACCAGTCTTCTCCAGATTGAACGGGATTTCTGTACACGCCAGTCCCGGTCCCATCGCATCCCTACAGTATCTGCCTTCTAAAAGAATGTAGCCATCTCGGGGATGCTCCACGTCCCAGTCTGTAACCTCGTTGTGAAGGTAAAAGCTCAAGCTGTAGCGCTGGCCGCGACTCATTGACCTCACCATCAGTCCGCTCTCGGGTATTCCGCTGCGCCGAAGTTCCTCCGAAAGCGTTCGGCCGGATGGATCCCAGCGAAAGTAAGATGCCAACAAGACATCAGCCAGTGAAACGACTATGAGAATCGGCACGACGGAGGACGCGGCGAGAAACCTGCGAATAACCGTTGAGGGGCGCGAGGGATAAAAGATAGCCAGCAACAGATTGGCCGCGCCCATGAGGAAGAGACTCCAGCCAGCTATCATTCCGAATTTCTCGTTTGTACGAGATATGTGCGGCGTTAACTCTCGAACGAGCGCAAACAAAAGAAACAGGATGGCAGCCGCTGTGATAGCGATAGTTCGAAATGATTTTCGGTAGGCCGAGACCATCGCGGTGCCCGCATGCGTCACAATCAGACAAATCGGGGGAATCGAAGGGAGAATGTAACCAGGGAGCTTCGACCGAGAGAGACTGAAGAATAAGACTACGAACGCAGACCAAGTTAAGAGGAAAAGGCTGTGTGGACTTATTTTCCTAGATTGCGCAATACGTGCGCCTCCCTCGATCGCTGTCCAGACCAGCAATGCAGTCCACGGCAGGAAGGCCACAAGAAGAACGGGGAGATAAAACCAGAACGGCTGGATATGCTGGAATTCCGGGGTAAGGTAGCGCTTGAAATTGTGCTCGACGATGAAGATGCGAAAGAAATCCGGGTTGCGTCGGGCGCAGGCGATATACCAGGGGACCGCGGTGAGACAGAAAGAAGCGAGCGCAACAGGATGAAATAGGCGAAAGGCGTCACGCCAGCGCTTCGTTAAAAGCGCCCAGAAAAACACGGCCCCCCCGGAGAGAATGATGGCGGCTGGCCCTTTTGCGAGCACGGCGAGGCCGAGGAAAAACCCTAACAGAAGAAGAGCGAGCCAAGGCGTTCGCGGAAGGATGGGCGTGTTTTCGTCGCGAGTCAGCCCCAGCACTACCGCTGCGCAAACCATCGCAATCGTGAGCATCCCGCTGAATGGCATGTCTGTTGCGGCGGCGTGCGAGAAACCAATCATTCCCACGGTGGTCGGTAGCAGAAGCAAGAGCCAGCGCGCCGTTTCCGCGCCGTAGAGCCGCAGCGCAAGCCAGGCCAGCGCGAGCGTGGCGAGCAGTGCAGAAACGGCGCTGGGCAACCGCGCAGCCGCTTCGCTCACGCCGAACAATTTGAAGCTCAGTGCCGCGCCCCAATAAAAAAGCGGCGGCTTCTCAAACCACGGCTTCCCGTAAAGCCGCGGCGTGACCCAATCCCCGCTCTCCGCCATGTCTCGCGCGATCCACGCATACCGCGGCTCGTCCGGCCCGACGAACCCAATCGCCCCAAGATGGCTGAAATAGCAAACATACAGCGTCGCCACGATGAGCACAGCCCAGCCAATCCGGGCGGCAGTGCTAGTCTGACTTTTTTCAACGATTGGTGGAGTTGTTTCAGTCACAGAAAATTGAGTCTAACATCGAACCACTATCTTCCAGCGACGGACCTCTTGCATACTGTCGCCCGGCGGCAAACACGAGCGAGCTTGCGCAAACAATGAAGGAATGGATCCAATACGCGGCCGTGTGGCTCATCCTGAAAGGGCTGGGAGTGCTCCCGCGCCCATTGGCGCGGAGTTTTGCCGCTGCTGTTGCGCGTCTTCTCTACGCACTGCTCCCGAAACTCCAGAAGACTGCTGAAATAAATTTGCGCATCGCCTTTCCAGACTGGAGCGACGCGCAACGTAAGGCCGTCATTCGCGGAATGATCCGTAATCTCGGCTGGATGGCCGCCGAGTTCGCCCGCCTCCCCAAACTCACGAAAGAAAATATCGAACAGGTCGTGATTCTCGACGGCCACGAAAACTTCCTCGCAGGCCACCGCCGCGGCAAAGGCGTGCTTTATCTGACCGGCCACGTCGGCGCGTGGGAGCTCTCCTCCTTCGCTCACGCCCTCTACGGCTATCCTCTGCACTACACGGCCCGCCGAATCGACAACAAGCGAATAGACGCCCTGGTGAACGGCTATCGCTGCTTGTCGGGAGACCGCCCCATCTTCAAAGACGAATCTGCACGCGTCATGCTGAAAGTCCTGAAAGAAGCCGGAACTGTCGGCATTCTCGCCGACCAAAACACCATGCCCGAAGAAGCCGTCTTCGTGGATTTCTTCGGCAAGCCCGCCAGCACCACCACCGGCATCGCCCGCGTCGCACTGCACACCGATGCCGCCGTTGTGCCCGGCTACGCCGTCTGGGATGCCGCCATTCGAAAGTACCGCCTGCGCTTCGAGCCGCCCGTCGAATTAATTCGCACCGGCGATTCCGAGCGCGACATCTTTGAAAACACGCAGAAGTTCACCAAAGTAATCGAAGAGATTATTCGCAAGTATCCCGATCAATGGGTCTGGCTACACGGCCGCTGGAACACCCGCCCCAAAGGTGAACCACCCCTGTATGATTTTTGAGTGAGGATGACCATGAAACGCACTGCAAAGGAATTGGCCGAAGCGCTTGGCGCAAAACTAGAAGGTGACAGCGCCGCCGAAATCACCGGAGTCGCCGCGCCCGAACGCGCCGGCACACGCGATCTCATCTACGTGGAAGTCGTCAAGCACGCACCACGCGCCGCATCGTCAGCCGCACTCTGCGTAATCGCCCCCGAAGGCATCGCCCTCCCCGGAAAAACAATCCTTCGCAGCGCCCATCCAAAGCTATCCTTCGCTAAAGCCGCAGCCATCGTTCTGGATCGCGCTCCAATCGCCACCGGAATTCATTCCACCGCCATCGTCGCCCCGCTCGCGCGCGTTGCACCGACCGCGAGAATCGGCCCGTACGCCGTAATCGGCGAAGACGCCCACGTCGGCGCAGGAACGCAAATCGGCGCGCACACCGTCATTGGCGCTGGCTGCTGGCTCGGCGAAAGTTGCCGGATTCATCCGCGCGTCACGCTCTACGCCAGCGTTCGCCTCGGTCATCGCGTCGAAATTCATTCCGGCGCCGTCCTCGGCGCCGACGGCTTCGGCTACGCCTTCGGAGAAGGGAAGTACTGGAAATTTCCTCAGACCGGCATCCTCGAAATTGGCGACGACGTCGAAATCGGCGCAAACACAACAATCGACCGCGGCTCTCTCGACGACACCCGCATCGCCGAAGGCACCAAGCTCGACAATCTCGTGCACATTGGCCACAACTGCCAAATCGGCGCGCATACTGTAATCGCCGCGCAAGCCGGCCTCTCCGGCTCCTGCACCTTCGGCAATCGCGTCACCGTCGGCGGCCAGGCCGGCTTCGGCGAACGCTGCGAACTGGAAGACGGCGCCATCATCGGCGGGCAAAGCGGTGTGCTCGGCGGGAAAACGATTCGAACCGGTCAAACTGTCTGGGGCACGCCCGCGCGCTCCCTGGAAAAATTCAAAGAGCAGTATGCTTGGTACGGCCGCCTGCCGGAACTGGCTGCGCGCATCAAAGAGCTAGAGGCCAAACTTGCCGCCAAGTGAAAAAACGCAACCGCCCCATTGGCGCGTCATCGTCGTTGGCGGCCACACCCGCAACATCGGCAAAACGCAACTCGTCTGCGACGTCATTGCCGCGTTTCCGCAAGCCAATTGGATCGCCGGAAAAATCACTCAATACGGCCACGGCGTCTGCGCCCAAAACGGCGACAATTGCGATTGCGCCCCCGACGAACACGTCTGCGCCATCAGTTGGGAAACGCGCTCCGACACCGGCACAGACAGTTCCCGCTTTTTGGCCGCAGGAGCCCGCCGTTCCTTCTGGTTGCGCACCAAACAAGGTTTTCTCGCCGAAGGCCTTCCACTCCTGCGCGCCGCGCTGCAAGAAACTCTAACTTCAAACGAAGCCGCGCCCGCTCCTCTCATTCTCGAAAGCAATTCCTTGCTGCAATTCCTCAAGCCCAATCTCTATTTCGCCGTTGTCGATCCTGCCAAAGACGACTTCAAAGACTCCGCCCGCATCGTCCTCGATCGCGCCGATGCCCTCGTTCTCCGCAACACCGCGGACGCACTTCCCTCCGTAGCCCCCGCCTGGAGCAAACTCCCCTCGCGCCTCCTCCGCGAAAAGCCCTCCGTAACCCAGCGCGAAGGCGAACCGCTTCCCGCTCCCCTCCACGTTCTTGTCCAACGCGCCCTGGAATCCTCCTCCGGCATCGCCATTTGACAACGCCTCGATAACCAATCGGCATCTTAACCGTTGACCGCTCGCCCCAAGGGGGCGATAATTTAGTAGTACTGGTGTTACTCGAACCTAAACCGCCGTCGCTCTTTTCCGCGAAGTCTCACGGAATACGGCAGTTAGGTTCAAGTTTGCGGCGCGCTTGACAAATCGGTCCTCGCGCCCGCTGGCAGTCCCGCTCTGGGGGGAGCACTGATGGCGTCATTCGCCCGAATGGGAGAAGAAGTTTCCGTTGCCCCAGCGCCTGTCCCTTTGCAGCAACAAGACTGGGTCGAGCGCCTGGAAAAATCCATCGAACGCGGCGCGAACCATCTCCTTTCCGTCCAATCCGGGCAAGGTTTCTGGCAAGGCGAGACTCGAAGCCGACACCACCCTCGAATCCGACTACATCTATTACATGCACGTCCTGGGTAAAGCCGATCCCGAGCGCATCGCCAAGCTCGCCAACTACGTCCGCCGACGCCAATTGACCGATGGCGGCTGGAGTATCTATCCCGGCGGCCCCTCTGAGCTCAACGCCACGTGCAAAGCCTATTTCGCTCTGAAGCTCGCCGGCGATTCCACCGACTCCGCGCACTTGACCCAGGCCCGCGAAACCATTCATCGCCTCGGTGGCCTCGAGCACACCAACTCCTACGTCCGCTTTTATCTCGCGCTCGTCGGCGCCGTCGGCTGGGAACTCGTCCCATCCATTCCGCCGGAGCTGATGCTTCTCCCGAATTGGTTCTACATAAACATTTACGAAATGTCTTCCTGGACCCGCGGCATCGTCATTCCCATGTCCATTCTTTCCGCATTGCGCCCCGATTGGCGCCTGCCCGAACGCGCGCGCGTCGACGAATTGTTCAAAGATCCATCGCGCAAAACCGCCGCCTTCGACTGGAGCGACCAGCTCATCTCCTGGAGAAATTTCTTCCTCGCCGTCGACCGCGGCTTCAAGCTCTACGAAAAAATTCCCTGGAAGCCGCTCCGCCAGCGCGCCCTTCGCGAAGCAAAATCCTGGATGCTCGATCACCTCGAACGCACCGAAGGCCTCGCCGCCATCTACCCCGCGATGATGAACTCCATCTTCGCGCTGATGGCTCTTGGCCACGGCCCCGACGATCCGCTCACCTGGCGCGAGATTAAAGAATTCTCCCGTTTCGAGATCGAAGACGCCGACACCATCCGCATGCAGCCTTGCGTCTCGCCCGTCTGGGACACCTGCATCGCCATGGTCGCCCTCGAAGAAGCCGGCCTCCCGCCCGATCATCCCGCTCTCGTCAAGGCCGCCGAGTGGATGCTCTCCAAGCAAGTTCTCGGCCCCGGCGACTGGCAATTCAAGAACAAAGACGCCGAACCTGGCGGTTGGGCCTTCGAATTTCGCAACGACTTTTATCCCGACGTGGACGACACCGCTTTCGTCCTCATGGCCCTCCAGCGCGTCAAATACCCCGACCCCGCGCGCATGGAAGGCGCCATCCGCCGCGGCCTGCAATGGCTCCTCAGCATGCAGAATCGCAACGGCGGCTGGGGCGCATTCGATCGCGACAACGACAGAAAATTTCTCTGCAACATTCCCTTCGCCGATCACAACGCCATGATCGATCCTTCCACCGCCGACGTCACCGCTCGCGTTGTCGAATGCCTCGGCCGCTTCGGCTGGCCCGCCGAGCATCCCGCCATCCAGCGCGCCTTGAAATTTCTTTTGAAGGATCAGTGCGACGATGGCTCCTGGTTCGGCCGTTGGGGCGTCAACTTCGTCTACGGTACCAGCGGCGTCCTGCGCGCCCTCGAAACCGTTTCGCTCACTACGCGCGAATATTGCCAGCGCGCCGTCACCTGGCTCCGCACCGTGCAGAAGCCCGACGGCAGCTTCGGCGAATCGCTTCTCAGCTACGACAAGCCCGAAACGAAGGGTCAAGGCCCCAGTACGCCGTCGCAAACCGCTTGGGGTCTAATCGGACTTCTGGCCGGCGCCGAAACCCAAGATCCCGCGATCACGAAAGCCGTTTCTTATTTGGTTCACCATCAGCAGACTGGACGGCTCCTGGAGCGAGCCCGATTTCACGGGCACCGGTTTCCCCGGCGTCTTCTATCTGAAATATCATCTCTACCGCAATTCGTTCCCGGTCTACGCGCTCTCGCGCTACGCCAATCAGTCGCGCAAAACCGAAGAGTACGTCGCCCTCAAGTTCCGGCCCAGCGAGTTCCGGCTGCGCAGCGGATTTTAGCCGCATGCTGCGCTTTCCTCTGCGCCTCACCGCGGACCTCTCCAAGGCCCGCATCGCGCGGGTCGCTCGCCGCGATTCCAATGCTCCCTCGGTGCTGCTGATTCGCCCCGTCAAACGTTCGCGTCACAGCTCGTTCGAATCTGGCGATATTTCCGCGGAACCAAAAGCCGGCACCGAACTCTTATCCTTCGTCCGAGATAGCGCCGCCCCCGTCGTGTGGATCGGCGGGCCCGATCCTCTCCTCCATCCGGAGGTGGCGCAGCTCACTCGCTGCATCGTCGGCCACGGCCAGCATGTTTTTCTCGAAACCGACGGCGCGCTCCTCCGCCGCATTCACGAATTCCGCCCAGTCTCCCGCCTCTTTCTAACCGTCCCGCTCAACGGTCTTGAGAAATCGCACGACCTTCGTGCCGCGCGTTCCGGCGCGTTCCGCAACGCCGTCGAAGCCCTTCAAGCCGCCCGCCTCTGCGGCTTCTTCACCTGCATTCACGCGCGAATTGACGAAGAAACCAATCTCGCCGACATCGCCGCATTGCTCGCCTTCGAGAATTCGCTCGACGCCGACGGCTTCGTCATCTCTCCCGCCGTCGTGCCCGACGCCGCGAGTCCACGCGGTGAATCTCTCAAGCAAAAAACCGCCGAAGCCCGAAAGCTCATCGGCAATCGCTGGTGGCAACTCTTTTCGCGCCTCGCAGAACCCGCGCTGGCCGGCGAGCACCTCTTCTCTCCAAGTAAAGCCAAGACGCGCTCTATCCTCGAAAGCGACTCCGATGACCGCGAAGAGAGCGTAAAAGTCGCATGACCACACTGGTCACCGGCGCCGCCGGTTTTCTCGGCAGTCACGTCGCGCGCCAGCTCGTAGCCCGCGGCGAAGATGTTCGCGTCCTCATCCGCGCCTCCAGCACCAATCGCGCCATCGCCGATCTCTCCCTCGAATACATCACCGGCGATCTCCGCGATCCCGCGTCGCTCGATCGCGCCATGAAAGGCATCAAGCGCGTGTTCCACGTCGCCGCCGACTACCGCCTGTGGGCCAAGCGTTCGCAAGACATCTACGATTCGAACGTCGGCGGCACAAAAAATCTCCTCGAAGCCGCCAAGCGCGCCGGCGTCGAGCAGCTCATCTACACCAGCACCGTCGCCACTATCGCGGTGGACCGCCCCCAGCTCCCCAACGAATTCACCGACGCCAAGCTCGAAGAAATGGTTGGCCACTACAAGCGTTCGAAATGGCTCGCCGAAAAAGAAGCCCTCGCGGCGGCAAAGGCTGGCCTGCCCGTCATCGTCGCCATGCCCACCACCCCCGTCGGCCCTTGGGATTGGAAGCCCACTCCCACCGGAAAAATTATTTTGGATTTCTTGAACGGCAAAATGCCCGGCTACGTCGAAACCGGCCTCAATTTCGTCGGCGTCGAAGAATGCGCCGCCGGACATCTCCTCGTCTCCGAAAAAGGCAAAGTCGGCGAGCGCTATCTCCTCGGCGGAGAAAACCTCACGCTCAAGCAAATGCTGGACACCCTCGCAAGAATTACCGGCCTGCGCGCCCCCAGGATGAAAATTCCCCACGGCCTCGCCTTGGGTGTAGCCTATGCCAATACGGTTTTCTCGCGTTTGCTTGGCCGCGAACCGGGCATACCGATCGAAGGCGTGAAGATCGCCCGCCACAATATGTTTGTGGATTGCACTCGCGCCCAGCGCGAACTTGGTTTCAAGGCCGGCCCAGTCGCCGCCGCGCTCGAACGCGCCGTCCACTGGTACGCCGCCAACGGCTACATCGCCAAAGGCCGCGCCAAGCGCATGGACCGCGCCGGCGCCTAGATTTTTTGTATTCTTTGTAGTGGCCGGTCTTTAGACCGGTGCGTTTTCTTGTTTTGGTTTTTACGTAGCGGCGGGCTTTAGCCCAGCCGCTCGACTTAGTTTGACGCCGGTCAGGGGGCGTCACCGAGGGTTCGCACATTTGCACAGACAACTCTATTCCCGGCTGGGGAATGAGTGATTTAAATTTTTTGAGGCAGTACAGATGCACCCGCTCCGTCTACTGGGTCCGACCCGAACTGCCGTGTCCACTATCGTGCGGCAAACTCGACACGTCAAAGGCGAAATTAAACGAATTGCCCGAAAAGTATAGTTTTGAATTATGTTCTCGAAAATAGCTCCTTACTGCTGCGAAGCGTGATCCGCCATTTCGTTCTTAATGACTTTTCCGCCTTTCATTACGAATTTGACCCGCTGAAGCTCTGTGATATCGGCAAGCGGGTCGCCCGAAACCGCGATAAGATCGGCATATTTTCCCTTGTCGATTGATCCGATCTGGTCCTGCCATCCCAGCGCTTGGGCGTTCATCATGGTTCCGGCCTGGATGGCCCTTGCCGGGTCATCCCGGCGCGCTTCACCAGCCACTCAAATTCGAGAGCCTGCGAGCCGTGAACGAAGGTCGAGCCATCGGCTCCGCTGCCCACCATCATTTTCATTCCCTTGGTGGCGACCGCCATCGTCACAGCCTTCTCAAAAATGGGAATGATCCGATACTTGCCGCCGGTATTCTTGGCATCGTTATCGTCCATATACGGTTCGGTGTAGCGGACCATGGTCGGGTCGTAATAAAGCCCCTTGGCGACGATCATATTGGCTTGCTCTTGGTCCAAGCCGAAGGCGTGCTCGATGGTGTCGCAGCCGGCGATGATGGCGTTCTTTTGCCCCTCGCCCCCGTAGACGTGGCAGCCCGTCTTGTGGCCGAGGCGATGCGTTTCGTCAATCAGCGCCTGCAGTACCGGCATCGGATAGGTCATACGTACTGGGCCTCTCCCGTG
>CAVSNX010000006.1:0-302839 GCA_963729455.1 uncultured Acidobacteriota bacterium | reverse complement strand
TGCATTGTTCGCTCCTTTGTGTTTTTGCTTCTTGGGCAGCGGCACGTTGCTGCACAAAAAACAAATGCTCTTCCTAGCCGGCCCAGGCGCTTCGCCGTCCGCGCTGTCAAGGCCGCGCAGTTTGCGTTTCATCGGAGCGAAGCGAAGAGCCTTGACAGAAGAAGCGGGCGGCGAAGCGCAGTCTTTCGGCGGGAAGAGCAATTGATATTCGTAAGAAGTGTTTTTACCGAATAGAAGGTGAACTTAGGAAGGCACACCCTGCCATCAGCGGTGGCAGGGTGGCTTGGCCTTCTGAGACAGGAGAGTTATAACGATGAAGGATGTTGAGGCGAGGGATTTTTAGGCGGCCCGATCGTCGGTCTGAACGGTGGGCAATTCATCAGTGAGTTGTTCACCACGGTCGAGCTTCCCGATTTTTGCGAGGTGAATTTCGGCGAGCCTGTGCTCCAGCTCCGGGTGCTCTTTATCGGAGATCATCCGGTATCGCAGCTCGCCTTCGGCGGAGATATGGTTTCCACGCTTGAGAGTGCCTGCGAACTTCGCTAGGTTCCCCCAGGCAACCAGTCGGTGCCATTCGGTACGTTCAACGTTTTCCTTGGATTCTTTGGCGCGCCATCGAACAGTGGTTGCTAGGTTGAGGATCACGTAGGGCGTATTGTTTCGAGCTGTGCGCTTCTCGGCGTTCTGCCCGAGAAAGCCAATTAATCGAACGGAATTGTCGTACATGGAATTCCCTCCTTAGGTGCTGTACAGCGCAATCAATGATACTATATGTATAGCAGCATGGAAATAGTTATTTTGGCCGCCAAAAGGCAAGTCAGGGGCTCGACCGACGGGGAGCAAGGGAGATTGAACGATGGGGCCGATGGGGGAGGTCTGGCAGAATTACGAACGACGGCGGCGGCGCCTGAACGCACGGTTGGGCCTGATCGTTTTCGCGCTTCTTCCATTGCCAGCGATTTTAATAGCCGTTGGACTTTCTCCTCTGTGGATGTTGCTGGCAATAGCGTCGTTGGGCATGAGCATAGGGATTCTGTATCCGATGTGGTGGAGGACGAAGCACAATCCATTCCGCGCTTCGGCTGTCGAAGCGCGTACTCGGCGGATCGCCTGGGTTTGCCGGCCAAGTGGGTTTCTGTGCGGTCTCGCAGCAACATTGTCCTGGTCGGTGGGAAGCGAGGCTGCGGAATGGATTGCTCTAGCATTCGCTGCTGCCGCTGCCTTACTGCTTTCGTTCTCGTATTTTTCCGATAAGAAGGCAGAGCAATAGCTGCAATCCGCAAGAGCGACCCCTTTTCTTGTTGAACAGCAGCACTCGCCCGCGTCATTTCCCTTTAGCACTCCGATGTCGCCTTCGCCTCAAATCCTTTGTCAAGCCTCCCGGCTTCGACGTGCTCCCGAATCTTGTCGTTCGCGGCTTGCAGAATCGCGGATCTAATCGACCGCTCAATCTCTGACGTGAACTGACGGCTGAACTTCTTGTTCTCCTCACGGGATAGCTCTATGGGTTCTGCGGTAACCGAGAAGGAAACCTCCACGAAATAACTGGTGCAGGTCAGCCTTTTCCTACTTGGCATGTTTGCGGCTCCTCTGCGTGGCACGAGCCTCTTTATCCAACTGCGACTGGATTTTGTTGAACAGTTTGTCTTGGGCTACTACCGCTTTGGTTTCGGGACCCTGGATGTAGACGCGCTTTTGCACCATATTGTCAGTTTTCCAGTCGCAAAGGTCTACTTCCTCGACAACAATCCTGGGCACCAGCCTGAAAACCAGTTCTGTTTTGTCCGTAAACCGGACGCGACAGTACGTACCCTCTTCTTCTCCTGAGACCACCTGAGCGTAGCTCACAACTTTTCCACGAAGCCCAGAAATCATTTTGCCATCTCTTCCGAGTTCCGGTTTCATGGCTGCACCGGATCGTATTTCTTGACTATTTCGTAGTTCCCCGTGGATGTCTCAACGAGACTTGCGTCCTTTATCGTGAGCTTCGTCGTTGTGAACGTAATCCAAAGACTGGTCTTGTCAGTGAACCGAATATCGACAAATGCCCCTTCGTCGGTTGGTGCTGTTGCCTGCACGGACTCCACGGTCTTGCCTGCTACTTCAGGGTATTTCATGCTGCTTTCACCATCCCTTTCTTGGATCTGTCTTTCATCTCTACGTGCATAAGACTGATGCACGAAAACGCACACTATAGTATGGCGTACATATTGTCAATTGGACTCGCGGCTTGACGTAGGGGCAAATGCGCGTCAGATTTGAGTTCTGACTGGAGTTACCTAGATGGAGCAAAAGCCAACGATCCTAAAAGGACTCCTCCGCACGACCATTACGATTAATCGAAACACAGAGACCCTTGCAAGAGACATGCAAAAAGCTCATCAAGCAGGCTCTCTCTCAAGTTATCTCGCTGGCCTAGTAGCACTCGATGCGTTACGCGCAAAAGGCCCGCTTGATATTAGTGTCGTTCCTCCCTGGCTCATAGTCGCGTACAAGCTGGACGTGATTAAGGGCAAGGTCCAGCCTCCGCAATCCTAACAGCCTGAATCGCCTTGTAGCCACCCGCCCGCCCCAACTAGCGATGTTTTGTAAGCCATACTGTAGTATGGTCTAAAAAGCGTCCGCGTGATGCCGATATGGAGGTGGCAATGGCACAAAATCCTGACCTGTTCGAACACGGAAACAACTGGTGCTTCCGGTATCGAACGAAAGGCGCCAAGCGCCCGATAGCAATAGTTTGTCCTATCGACGGACCCGGAGCATTGGACAAGCACGCACGCGACAGGGGCAAGCTCGAAGTGATGATTGAGCTAGGTCTCGTCGCCAAGGCCGCGGCCAGTACGTCGCCCATCCGTGTACAAGATAGGAGGCCCCTAGAAAGGGGCCTCCTCGCCGTTGGTCGGCAGGTCTGGCGGCGCCGCATTCGCGTCGCGCTTTTCGGCGCGGTCGAGCTTGCCGATCTTGCCGAGGTGGATCTCCGCGAGACGAACCTTGACCTTCTTGTGCTTCTTGTCGTTGAACTCGCGGTAGCGCAGCTCGCCTTCCACGGAGAGGTGCGTGCCCTTTTTCAGAGTTGCGGCGAACGTCGAAAGATTGGCCCACGCGATCATCCGGTGCCATTCGGTACGGTTCACGTACTCGCCCGATTTCTTGTCCTTCCAAGACGCTTGCGTGGCGAGTGATAGAACGGTGTATTCGTTTCCGCTCTTCGTGCTCTTCACTTCGGCGTCCTTCCCTAAAAATCCAATTAACCTCACGGTGTTGTCATACATGGAAAAATCTCCTTTGATGCCCTGAGTCTCTCAAGGCACACCACCCGGAGGGCGCGAGTGTGAGACAGCTCCCAAGTGCCAAGGTCTGCTTTCTTGGAGGGTGCCCGCAAAGTGGGAGGAACCAAGACCCCGTAGGGGCGCTCCCGCGAAGCAGAAGACCGCCGCGCCGCCGGGCGCTGGATTGTTTGCACTCGCGGTGCTTGAGAGTGAAAGCGGCTGAAAAAGGGGTACTAGACGACAACACCGTTGATGTGGCATTTCTGGACGACCGAAGTTGAGACGACACGGAACGAGCGATGAGTTCTCGCCATGCTGACTTGGAAGGAGAGGGGGATCGGTACGTGAACACTCTGATTCGCGTGGCGCCGCGTTGTCGTGAATACCGCCGCAAAAAGGGGCACGTCGAGCGCGAACGGCGAGTACGTAAAGCTGCCGCGCACAGGAGTCAAAGTGAGTCGCGGAGTCCCATCGGGAAAGAACGGCTGCTCTCCGCACAGTCAAAGGGCGAATCTAGCGATTAGCCATTTTCTGGGCCATGTATAGAATAAGCTTGCGATCTTCTTCTTCCGTTTTGCTCAAGAGACGGCGAAGCTTGTTGAGATAGCGTGCATCTTTGCCGGCGCTCCCCCAGGCGATGTCGTCAGACGACTTCCGCTTGGGAAGGTTCGGAAGGCTGGGCGGCTCCTCGCCGTCATAAAAGAGTCGGTAGAGGGGAGATTCCAGCGCGCGAGCCAGTTTCTCCAGTGTTTCGATGGCCGGAACAGTGTGTCCGTTTTCGACGCGAGAGATGTAGCATCGAAGTAGGCCAGTTCGTTTTTCAATATCACCCTGCGAAAGCTTTTTCTCCTCGCGCATCTCACGCAAGCGATCTCCAATTACCACGTTCGTTTACCCCCTCATTTCAAATTTGTCTTCAACAAAACTCTTCTATTATTGGAGAACAGATCCTACAACAGCCCCACACACCTTGGCGCTACTTACTTTACAACTACGTGGCACACATCCCGCGATATCAGAAGGGCCTCATAGCTTCAACAGAGCATCAATAAGCTTTTCGATTTTCCTGCCATAGCTGCTCAGTTTGTATACCCGTCGACGCTGCGCCGCTGACAGTCTTTCTTCATGAATCACAACTTCCTCGATATGCGCTTCATCATCTTCTTTGGCTCGCAGTAACTTTCGTTCGAGCATCGCGTCACCCCGAGCCAAAATCTTCATATGGGCAGCTCGGACCCTGTGATGTTCGGCCATTAGAGCGTAGTAGGCGCGTGAAATGTTGCGGTGCATCAAAACCTCAAGTGAATACTGCAAACCAACAATCGGTCGCCGTCAGTGGAAACCTGCCAACTACTAGCTAATCCCACGAAGGAAGGGGCTCCGTCAGAACTTCCTTCCGTTTTCTCCCATTTTTGTCCACGACGATGAAGCATGGATTGCTCAGTTGCTCCTCACCACTGACGACGGAGTAGTCATCCCCCCAATCCCCGAAGCGGTCAACCATGCGTTGGTAAATTCTCTTCAAGACTTCGCGATTACGAAACCACTTTTCCGCAAGGTCGGCTTTGTGTTTGGCTTCCTTGAGCGGATTAGGAACACGGCGATAGGCATCAACCTGTTCCTTGTGCTCAGCGACGTATATGCGGTGTGCTGCTGTTTTCTTAGCACGGCTGCAAGTTCCGCAGAGCAGGCTTCCCCGCCACGTTACTGCCTTCCTGGGCACCATGCCGCCGCAGACCGTGCATTTTCTCTCGCTGGGAGGCAAATGTCTCCAACGCCATCCCGATAATGTGGACTTGTTGACGGCATATTTTGCGCCGAGTTCTATAAGGCTGATACCTCCAGCGTCATACTCACGCAGGATCGCCAGCCTTTGTTCAACGGAGAACTTCGAAACCATGGGCGAACCTCATGATTTGTCGTCTTTCTCGAAATCCAAGAGCTTGTCCGTTAACTCACCAGCCTCGACACTCAGACCCACAGTCAGGTTATCGATGACGGGTGACAGATCGAACACTCTGCCTCGCTCGATGGCGAGAATGGCTCGGATCGGCAGCCGTGCTTTCTTGGCAAGCTGCAATCTGCTCATGCCCCGCTTCTCTCGGAAGAATTTCACCGCCCTGCCCAGCGCCCTTCCCATGCTTTCCGCGTCACCCTCAGTCCATTTGGCGACGAGTTCCATGTCTTCCTTGGTCGGTCTCTTTTTCGCCCTAAATGTCGCATGCATGCGGATGAAGGCTTGGTGTAAAGCACGCAGTTCCTCGTCGCCGGGTATCGGATAATTGGCCAAGACGCGGCGCACGAGCCATTGGAAGAAGATCAACGAGCCACGATCAGTGACTTTTTCGAGCATTGTGCGGATTTCCCTGCGCAGGACTTCGGGGTCGTCGATCTCGGTCATCGCTTTTCTCCCCGGTAGTAATATGTGCGGATATTTTTGTAGTCTCCCGTACTCATATCGCCATACTCGATGCAGCGGGGAACGATGGCGGGATTGTTCATGCTGAAGTCCATCGAGAAGTTCGTCCCGTCCGTGAAATAGAGATTGATGTACAGCCATCCGCCGCCATCGTTGTCCTCAAAGCTGTGCGTGACGTAGTCGAGCTTCTTGCCGTGGATTTCGGGATACTTCTTTCGCAATTTTGCCTTGCGTTGTTCGTGGAAGAGGTCGAGCTTCTTGCGTTCCTTGAGGCTAATCTTTGGCATCGTCGTCTCCAATCCGCTCGGGCATGAACGGAAAAGCGATCTTGAACAGCTTGCAGAAGAGCGGGCGCGGCAGGAAAAAAGAAAGCAAAGCGGTCGATATTGCGACCAGAGCCACACAAAGAATGAACTGCTCGAAGCACGTCGGTGGTGGAATCTCTCCGGGTGGAACCGGAGCAGGAAATTGAAGCATCAGCGTTGTCCTCGCTCATGGGAATGCGCGGGACACGCCGACCGTATTGTAGAATGCGTCTCAGCCATCGATGCCTCGTCTACGCGAGCACGGTGGTCAGGGGCGCGTCCGTGTTACTAGCACGAGCGCGTCCCGCTGACGTCGATCATAGCACAAGCATGCCTTTTATTGTGTGGCACACAACTGTCGGTGGACGGAGTGAGGCGCTGACTTCACACTCGGCACAATGCAACCAAATAGGACGCTACGCGCCCTCGCAAACCGAATCAAAGAGTTGCGCGACCGGAAGGGCATTAGCCAAGAAGAGCTAGCCCATCGTGCTGGACTGAGCCGCACTGGGATGGGTTTCCTTGAAACCGGAAAACGGTGGCCGCGCCTCGACACTTTGATGAAGGTTGCGGACGGACTAAATATCACCGTCGATGAATTGTTGAAAGGTTTGCACAAGGCTGGGAAAAGGCGATAGGCGACCCGTCGTTTCCTCGGTCGCTCTGGCGCCTAATACGTCCTGATTCAACGATTGACGAACTGCCACAGCTTTCCGTCTTCACATAGGAAGCTAAATAAAGGATCTAGGCATACGGCATTCCAGGTGTCTCGTAACGAGAAGCTCACCCACGATTTCTTGTCCCGGAACATATGAATATTTCCAGAAGAGCTGTTGTGACCAGCATAGTCGGTCCAAGATAGGAACTTGTAGTCTTTCTCCCGCTGCTCGACAGACTTTCCTCCGGCCACCGAACTCCATAGACCAGCAACTCCCTTAGCGATTGATCCCATCTCGCCACGACGGTGAAGTCCAGACTTGTCAAAAGTTACATCGCCAATTGTGAAGCCGCGGCCGTCGGCTAAGGCTTCGAGACATTGGCTCACGATCGGAACGACCGCCGCGGGCCAGAGTGCCGCGAGTGCATCTTTGTACCGTTGTTCTATTTTTGTGTTCGATACGAGAAAACCAGCAGCACACTCGATTTGCATTGAGTTCTTCTCATCGCAAAGCCAAATGCAATAAGACTGAGAGGTTCGGATGCCATTCACATAGTGCTTATAAATTCCAAAACGAATACCGGTGATCGTAGGAGTGGCCAGTGTCTGACCATTAAATGAAATTTCCTTTTCGGTGGCTACAAGCATGGAGCCGTTCACGTCTACCTTCCCAAATTCCTTGGGAATTGGAAGCGGGCGAGTCTCCGCCAGGGTGCCTGATCGACTTTGAAGAGTCCGATTGGGAGCCTCGGCCAGGTTTTGGCCGCAGTTATAACAATTGGCAGAACTGTCCGGATTCTTAGTACCGCATCGAGAGCAGAACATTTCACTATCCTCGCAAGTCGGCGAACATGAAAGTGTTCAGATAGCGACGACTGCAGAGAGATGCCGTCGCTGTTAGGGTAAAGCTTCCGCACCTGCTGGCGTGCCTGCCATGATCGTCGAGTCCCTTGATAAGCCAGCCGTCAGCCCAACTGCTCATGTCGCTTGCAGAAGACGCGATGAATCCGGTCACGAATCTTAAATATACGCCCGACGTTTTCCGGTTCCAGGAATAACCGCCACAGCACGGTTGTATTTGTTTCGTCCCATTCGCACTTGTTCGCTGCAAACAATCGGCGGGTTAAATAGTCCAATTCTCTTTTCTCGCTTTCGTTTTTGACCCTTTTCATCCTCTCAGCAATGCCATCCTGTATCCTAGAAAGTGCTTCCAAGGACTCGAGGGTTTCTAGGTGCGTGCGTCCGTCGTCTCCGCGACTATCCGCATGCGCTACCCTGAGGAGATCATCAATGTTTTCTGCCGGAATTTGTTCTACAGTTCTATTTCCCATCCAGCGGACCTCGAGGTATTCCGGCGTATGGTTCAAAACGAACCCAGTCTGCTTGAAACCTCGGGTGCACAAATCGCCGCGCTTCCACGGGCTTTTACGCGGGTCGAGTGATAGCGGCGGTGTTGTCGCCGGAGTTCTTTCAATTTCTCGGAGACTCGCGGGCTTAGTCTGAGGAGGTCGATCGTGGCGCAGTGGCCATGTTCTGGCCGCAGTTATAGCAGTGCGCGGAGTTGTCCGGATTTTTGGTGCCACATCGCGTACAAAACATGAACTATCCCCGTAGGTCTGCGAATATGAAAGTGTTCACGAGCGACGATCCCAGCGAAATAACGTCGCCATCGGACAAAGATTGGCTCACTCTTCGAATCTCGTCCTCTTCTTGTGTTTTAGGAGCTTCCAGTTTCTGACCGTTCAGAAAGGTGCCGCAAGTACTCCCTCGGTCTATCAACCAATAGTCGTGGCTCACGACTCCCTGCCGGCGATAGATCGCGCAATGTAGCCGTGACACCTCGCGTGGTGTGAGCGTGGCAGCGTCATTCACAAAAACGTCGATAGCCTGCCCAAGAGGAGTTTCTAACACGGTCGCGAGGCGACCGACAACGATTTCATCGCTCATGAGTGAATAGACCCCTTGTGTGTGTGGACCAGCTCCGACGAGATAAACACCGGGATCGAGTCGCTCAAGGACAGCCTGAACGAGTTGGATTCGAGTCGCCTCATCACCGCGCATGAAATACGCCGTGTCTTGAAGCCGAGCAGTCACACTCAGCTTCTCAAATCGGCGAGACAATTTACCCAAATCCATAGATCTATCCTCTATTCGGTATCTTGAGCGTGGTCCCACCGTATCCACGAAACTCGTCCATCACTGGCAGCAACGATCTAAGTTGTGTGCAGGCTGACTTGAGGGCGTCGAGGTCATTGCCATTAATCGCTTTGTCGGCGTGATTGAACCACAGTTGGGCTTGAGCCTGGTCAGTCATGGCGTCACGTCTTTCTGCCAAGTATTCCTTGAATCCAACCCAATATTCTGGAGTGCGGATTAGAATTCGGATTCGCAACTGGAAGAGTTTCGTTGTCCGTTTCTCAAGTGTCGACATGTCACCATTTATCGCATTCTCCACATCTCTCTTGAGCTCTTCGAACTGACGGCGTTCTTCTGGACTTCCGTTGGCTTCAACGGCTTCTTGGGCCCACTGAATCTCGTTGTTCGCATCAGCAATAAGCCGTGGAACCTGACCTTGCGCTTCAAGCTGGCGAATGGCCTTCTTGAAATGCAGCAATTGATTCTCAAAGGTACGGGCAGCCTGCTCGTCGATGCCGCTTTTGAGAAGCGTCTCGATGGACGCAACAGTGTTTTCATCCCCGAGTTCCGCTAAGATTTGGCGAGCCTTCGCATCGTTCATTTGCGCCGTATCGGCCTGAGCGTTCTGTAGCTTTTGCTTGTTGGCTTCAAATTCTTGCCTCATCTCATCTACATTTGGTTGCCGTCTGACAAGATCAATTTTTAAAGGGAATTCCCTGTCGAGAAGAGGGATGTAAATCGAGCCTTTCAGTAATCGCGAAGAGTCAATTTCTAGCTTGATTTCAATTTCGCTGCCCAGCGGCACATCACGATTTATGTCAACAAGGTCGACCGTAAATTCGCCAATTCTAAGATTCAAGTCAGCGGCCTCGATGCGATCCCCCTCTACGATTGGGATTTTGATTTTGCCATCGGTACTGCCACGGCGAATCGCAACCACCGTTCGGTGAGAATGCATTTTGCTCTTTGCTGGTAGCGGCGTTCCTTTCTCAAAAAAGACATCAACTTCGTTATTTGCCATGGCCACCCCAATGTTATGCGTGAGGGGAGGGTCGGTAATGACCAAACCAACCGTATAAAGCATGTGATCCGGATTGACGAGACACTTTCTACCTGTCGAGTCGAACAGTTCGATGACAAATTTGTTCTGCTGCTGCCTCTCAGCCCAGAGGGTCGCCATAAATGTTCCGTCTTCTTGTACTGGAATATTGCCGCTGTTCCAGGGTGGACGAGCCTCAGAATTTGTGAATCGCAAGGAGAATCCAGTGAGGCTCTTGCGTTCTGCCGTTATCACTCTTCCGCCGATCAACGGTTCCGTCTCAGCCCCGATTGGTTTGTATTCCAATTCGAGGCTGTACTTGCCGGCTTCCGGGGCTGATTTTGCCTTAGTGAGTCTTTGCCCTCCGGCAAACAACGCCGCTCCCTGAGCGACGACTGTCAGTGGGTCGATACCGAATTCGAGTGGGATGCCCAGCCCCTCTTTTGCATCAGGCAGGACTTGCCTTAGGTACGGCATATAGGTTGGGCCGCCCACAAGTAAGACACGCTCAATGTCTCGGCCACTGAGCTTCTTGTCCGCAAGCACGCGCCGACAGATGTTGATGGTCTTCGCCAATTGCGGATGAAAGAGGGCCTCCACTTGAGCGCGGCTCACAGCACAGTCGAGTTGTACTGGCGTCCCGTTGTCAGAGATGCAGACGAACTCCTCGGGCAGATCGAAGTTCTGATCCTTTGACAGTGCGATCTTTGTCTTTTCCGCCCAATGCTTCAATTTTGCAAATGCGCTTCGCCATTTCTCGTTGCTCCTATTGAAATGCGAGAGTTGGTGTTCTCGCAGAATCTTGGGAACGAAGATTTGGTCTACGATTGCCCAGTCAATGAGTTTTCCGCCGAGATCGTTGTCTCCCCCGTGATTCACAACCTGGATTAGGCCATCGCGTACATGAATAACGGCGGCGTCAAATGTCCCGCCGCCGAAGTCGTACACAAGCCAAAAGACATTTTCCCGGTCACTCTGAAACCCATAGGCAAGCGCTGCCGCAATAGGTTCTTGAAGTAGGGGACTCAACTGGATTCCGGCGAGCTTCGCTGCGCGTTCGGTCGCAATCGATTGCGGCGCATCGAAAGCGGCTGGAACTGTAATCACCGCAGCTTGAACATCTTCTCCCGTGTTCTTTTTTACGTCTTGCTTAAGACTCTTTAGCACTTCTGCTGAAAGCTCTTCTGGAGAGAAAAGCCGGTTGGCCCGCGTAAAGACTTTCTTCTGTTCAGTTCCCATCCACAGCTTGAATTCGGAGGCAGCATCATTTGGCTCGCTTACGATCCGCTCCTTGGCAGCGTCTCCAACTCTGATGGCACCCTTCTTATCAATGTAGACCGCGGAGGGGGTGATTTGATTACCCTCATTATTTCGAAAGACGTGGGGTCCATGCTTATCCAACACAGCAATGCTGCTGTTTGTCGTTCCGAGATCTATTCCGAAATCGATTGTCTGCCGCGCCATAGTTATTTTCTACCTTCCTCATTCCCCAAGGGAGTGCCCACAATCACCTGACCTTTGAGAATGCGCTGTTCGCGCAGGTACAAGGTCGGCCTCACGGTTTCGATCACGGTTTCACCTGGAATCCCATCTGTAGGCTGAAACGCCAGGACTTCCAAAGATTGACCAGAATCGTATGGTTTGCCAGTGTGATCCTGAATTTGAAGTCCGAGTTCTGACAATCGATCTCGAATGGTTGCTACATGCCGCGCCAATTGACGGAATTCATCTCTCGCCTCGCCCGTCTCCTTGTCAAACATTCGCTGATGTAGCCTCCAGGTAGCACAACCAAGATCAACAAAAAATGAACCATCAAGTTGGATTGTTTGCGGCATTGGTTTTACGTTCCTGCTAGGATCTGGCTCATTTCCGAAGTTCTCACTTTCAAAGCCAAATCGGTTCCTCGCGTCGCTCATCTTGTTCCTCCTTGCGAGTTGTAGCGATCTATCTTTGCGTTTGTTGCCGCGAGAAGCTGGTTGTACCTGGCCGCCTTTGCTTTGTAGTCGGTGAGGTACTGGTTGTACATATTCACGTTAGCGTTGTAGCGACGCCGAGTTGCCTCGTACACCGTTTCATCAACTTCAATCCCGGCATCGTTGTCACGCTTCATCCGCTCAAGTGCGCTCTTGTCCATGTTGAGGAGTGAATCGTACTCGTCCACGCTGGAGCGAGCTGACTTCACCTCGCCTTCCAATAATTCGATTGTCCTGTTGTCTGCTTCTATCTCAGCCTTCAGTTCGGCCCGAGTTGTTGTAGTCCGGGCGGAAGGACTGGGTCTCTGTTGGGGGGAGTAATCGGTGTAGCCCGACGTCGGCTGAGATGCGGGCTCCGAGGGCGTGGTCTGTGTCACTCCTTGCGAAGATGCGGGCTGAACGGGACTACTCGAATCGTCACATCCCTTTACAGCAGCAAATAAAACAACGGCGCCAACAAAAATTGCTGCGACATACTTGTTCTTGTTCCGGGCCTTGGCTGGCGCGGCCGGAGCGGCTCTACGCGTCTCGGGTGCGGTTGTGGAAGGCTGCGCTGCGGCTGTTTGCTGGGAGGATTGTGGCTGCCTCTGACCGACGAGATTTCGCCCAATAATTTCGAGATCCTCTTCCAATTTCAAGCGAAGCGCTTTCCCTTCGGCCAGCGCTAGGCACTCCTCAAAGATGAGTCGTGCAGCCTCCCAATCCTCTGTTTCGTTTACATAAGCAACCATGCAGACGCGGCCGGCTTCCGCAACGCGATCATGGGCGGCATCGCACATCGGGTCTCCGGTACCTAACAGGTAGTTGAAAGCCCTTAACAGCCTCGACTTCCCGTCAAACAATTTGCGAGTAACTAGATTTGCAGCTTTCGGATTTGACCGTCCTTCGTTCTCCGCATTCTCGCAGAGTCGCTCGAGTTCATCTTTCGCATGAGACAATGCGCGCCGCGTCTCTTCTTTCGCCGGGCCTTCTCCGAATGCCGACGTATATATGAGCTTGCGATGTTTCGCGGCTTCTTCGAAGTCTCCTCTTTCCGCTGCTGCCACGGCTATCTGGGCATTGATTTTGACTATCGCACTCGGAAGCGTTTCCCAGATGCGTTGAGCCGTTTCAATCCTCAGACGAGGATCATTTATTTTCCTAATTCTTGCTGCCAGACCCTCCCAAAAGTCCGTACGATCGAGCAGAGCCTTCCAATAGCGATATGCGCTGGTCCAAAGGTAGATTTCCTCCGCAGCCGTCGGTTGCAACGTTTTCGATCGTCGAACAGCCGAATTCAATGCCCCCAAATGGTGAAAAACTGCAAGATTGTGAATAGCTATGCCGTTCCCCGATCCTTTAGTTTTAGTCCAAGAGTCGACAGCGGCCTGGTATTTCCCTTGGCACAGAGCGACCAGAGCGGGATCACCAGCGCTATCGCCAGTGCAGGGCCAGAACCAAAAGAATTCTTGGACCAAGCGGCTCTCTGGATCTTTCAGTGACTGCAAAGCATTTCTCACAGACTCAATGGTTGGCGCTTCGTCGAGAGGGAAGATCGCAGCCGGCGGAGGGGTTCGTCCCAGCCTCAACATCAGTTCGAGTTTTTCAGCCTCTTTGGAGACATCACGAAGCGAAGCATCAACATTTAGGCCCGCTATTCGAAACGCGTTCGCCTGATAGAGGTTGATCGTTGCAACCTCAAGGAGGCGCTCATAAGGTGTTAGCTCTCGCTTCTCGCCCGGTGGAGTAGCTCTGCGCTGCGCAGTCCCAACCGCTTGGTCAGCGCCTCTATCTTCGACCGTGCCTTGGGCGGGAGTGCCGATTTTTCTGCGAACACTTTCTAGGAGTTGATCCTTCTCGAATGGCTTAGGCAATATCCCTGCGTCACAACCTTGCTTCTGAAGCCCCCGAACCATTTCTTTGAAATCAGCGTCATCCGCGAATGCAGTTACGAACAGAACTTTGCAATTCGTCTCTCTCGACAAGCGGGTCGCAACTTCAACGCCGGACGTCCCGGGCATAACGGGGTCGATTAGAAGTAGTTGTGGACGAAGGGACGTTCCTTGCTTTAGCGCTTGTTCAGAAGAATTAACGACGGTAACTCCGTAGCCTTCCGCCTCCAAAAAGACCTTCAGCACATCCGAAATGGGTGGGTTGTGATCGGCGACGAGAATGCTGTGAGATGTCATGGCGCTACATCGCTATTCCGCGGCGCCACAATTTCACTCGCCCCTGGTACTCTTCACGCATCGCCGGGAATTTGTTGAGAGCTTCCTCCATCAAATCGGCTGCATCTGGTAAGCGACCCGGTTCCTGCGAGACCTTAATTGCTTGGCGTGCCAAACTACGCGCAGTTTCTTCGTTCGCCGGAGAATGGCTACCGAGAACCTCTTTGGAGGTCTCATGCTTATCTTTACCCTTCGAATCGTGCGCCGGTTCTGTAGACAGGTGTGGAGTCCATCTTTCCAGATCGGCCAAGAGTTCCATAGCATTTTGATATCGCAGTCTAGGATCGACGGAGAGACATCGCGTTGCGATGCGGTCCAACCTTGAGTCGCTTAAGACGTTGAGGCGACTTGGAAGCGCCGGGGGCTTCTCAAACGATTTCGACGTAACGTTCGAAGCATCGTCGGGCAGGTCGAAGGGGAGCTTGTCGGTTAGCAGCAGGTACATTGTCGTTCCGATCGCCCAAACATCGCCTGAACAGGAATCGCTGTTGAAGTCGTCGAACGCCTCGGGAGACTTGAAGCATCTTGTTCCGCGCGCGCTAGCCATTAAGGTAAGCGGATTGACCTGCTTCGCGAGCCCAAAGTCTGAGATTTTGGCTCGAAGACCTTCTTTGTCGTATCCAATCAGGATGTTCTGCGGCTTGATGTCCCTATGAACGATAGGAGGATCTTGCGAATGGGCAACGACGAGCCCCTGGCACACCTGCTTCAAAATATCGACGACAGTTTGAGCGGGAATAAATCGCTGACCAAACGAGCGCCAGAATTGGTCGAGACTGCCTCCTGCGACATACTCCATAGTGAAAAATCCAAAATGTTGACCATTCAGTTCCAGAACGTCTGCATTGAATGTGCGAATGATGTTGGGATGATTCAATTTGGAGAGCAGCACGGCTTCGCTGAGCATCTGCTCGAGTTCGGCTAGGGTAAGTCCCGGGACTTTGAATAGTTTCATGGCCTGGCGGCCGAGAAACCGATGCTTAACTCGATACACTTCGGCGAAAGCGCCCTCTCCCAGGTAGCGCTCGACCTCATAAGCATCTCGAAGATTTTGCCCGTCCTCAAGCAAAGCCAAGATGGTTACCCTCGCAATACTAGCCTAACCGTCACGCTCAGATGCTCGCAATGCTCGCATCTGGGGCTATGCCCTCAACGGCAATGGGTTTTTGGCCATAGCCGATAAGAAAGCGCCTCGTCTTGGGCCACACTCTAGCGGAAAAGGCCCTTGGAAGGAGAATGGAAGTGGAATTCGGTTTTGCCCACTCCTCTGCGCTGTTCGATGTCCGAGAAAGTCGTCTACTCAGTGAAGTTGATGACGCTTTTGAACGAGAACGATCGAGTGGGACAGCCCAATCCTTGAAAGATGCCATCCCATGTAGGGATGGCTTCCTGCTGGTTGAGTGTCTCAGCGGTTTTTGTGACTTGCGTCAAACCGCAAGCTTTGGCGAATTGATTCATCGCAAGAGACGCGCTGGGCGCGTTGGTCTGATTATATGAGCCATAATTACGGTGCACGTGGTGGAGGTCGGCGGTCCGTGGCACTTCATAGAGTGTCTCCTTACATCGAGCTAATCGCGGAGCGGTCGTGGCCGTTTCAGCGACAGAGAACACATCTTTGCCTTGCATGATGTCGAAGAAGCGAATAACTCCATTTCGGTCAACTGCTGTAAAGAAGAAAAGGTGCATGGGCGCAGCGAGTGCAGCCTGTCTGTAGTTCTCATCCTTGAGCTTTGAAGCGTGCTCTTTATACGCGCCCGCCACATCCTGATCTGGGCAGCCATCGAGCGCGCGGCTTGCTAAAGGTGAAAGCTCTGAAAAGGTCGCCAAATTCTGACCGCAATTAAAACAATTTGCCGAATCCTTGGGGTTCGTCGTGCCGCATCTGGAGCAAAACATGATGCATTCTCCCGTAACCGTTATTCAGTTCTCTTTGGACGCTGTTTGACCGTTCCGTACGCCGTTTTCCTCGTCGTCAAACTGTGCCTTTAGATTGTGCCTCGTGATGAAGTCGAGAGTGCGGTTGGCGAGCTCAGTATGCACTCGATAGAATTCGTTCAGGTACCCGAGCGTCTTCTTATCACTGTGGCGATGATGGTGCGATTCGTCCGCACAGGCGACCATAGTGTTCATACGCTCGAAGATTTGCTCGATGGTTAGCATTTCGGTTTTCTG
Source organism: uncultured Acidobacteriota bacterium (assembly GCA_963729455.1). Taxonomy (GTDB): domain Bacteria; phylum Acidobacteriota; class Terriglobia; order Acidiferrales; family UBA7541; genus Acidiferrum. Next base: position 286,661 of record CAVSNX010000006.1, on the reverse strand, counting down.
CTCGGACCACTCCTTCAAGTTCGCTTTACAGACTGCCGGTGTCAGCCTCGCATCCGGCGGCGCGGCCATTGTGGATGCCGCGGCCGTAAGGACGAAAAACATGAGTGAAAGAGTTTTCATATCGCGCTCCAATTGAATTCTCCATTGTGCTTCTTAAGCATGCCCGCGTACTGAGTGCCAGTGCGATAGTACTCTCCCCAGGAATTAGTAATTTATCAGACACGGCTGAGAGACCAAGACATGATGGGGTTCTTGCCCTTGCAAAGAATGTGCTTTTCATGCTGCTATATGTATAGTAGCATGGGATGTGAAGATGTCGCCGATGTCGGATAGTCGGCGCACGATGTTGGGTATCCGGCTAGGAAAAGGAAAGACGTATGAACCGCAATCTACCGAGAGTGGCGTATCGACCGCGAGAGGCCGCTGAGGTAACTGGTCTTTCTCTTCGGTTCCTCTATTACGCGATTCAGCACAAAGACCTGCCCACAGTCCGCGTGGGCCGTTGCCGGCTGATAACTGAGAAGGCTTTGCGCGACTGGTTGGAACGAAAGACTGAACCAACCGTTGAAACGAAAGGCTAACGGGTGGCCCATCCGCTCGCACGAGAACGCTGTGAACCAGCATGGGTAACTGCATGGATGTGCGTTTGACAAGCAATATCCGCGTGCAAGAGAGCATCGCCTCGATCGCGCCAATCCCGGAATTGCGCGGACCCTGTCGTTTCAGCTACTTGGCCTTCCGCACCGAAACTTTCGACGAAAAATCCTAGCGATCCTCTTGCCCGCCGAGCCCCTCTAGTGTCTTGTTGTTGCCGAATCATTTCGCAGAATAAACCTCAACATGGCGGTCATAACGGCTGGACCGCGGGCGTCGTGCCCCGCAAGGTAGCGGCCTCCGATTGCCCGAGAAGTTGGCAAATAGTTGGCAAATTGGTTTTTACTGGGAGATTCCCCGAATAGGGAAAAGCGAGAATAGCCGCATATTTACTGGTGATTTTGATGGTGGGCCTGGGTGGACTTGAACCACCGACCTCGCCCTTATCAGGGGCGCGCTCTAGCCACCTGAGCTACAGGCCCACACCGATGAACAACTTCAAAATTCTAGCAGGCCGAGGACGCCCCGCACAACTCCAACCTCGAAGCAGGTATTCCGCGGAAAACGCTGCTCTCTACTGCACGAACCCCACGTTAGGCGGAGGAATATTGCCTTCCGGCGCTTCCTTGATGTTCCCGAACTGCGCTTCATACCGCGCAAGATTCTCTCCCAGCGCCCGCCAGATGCGCTTCGCGTGTCCCGGACTCACAATCGTGCTGGTCAGCAGCTTCCCCTGCGCGCCATTGGGAAAAATGTAAATAAAATTTAGCGTGAACTCCTCCAGATTGTGGTGAATCATCACCAGGTTGCTGTACTGCCCTTGCAGCTCCTTCTCGTCCGCTTTGATCTGTACCTGCCCCTGCACTGGCTGCTGTTGATCCATTTCGTTCCTCTCCCGGAATGCCGCTTCGAACTTACCACAGGCCTTTGCGATTCGCTCGCCTCTGCCTTCTCCGCGTGCCGGTCAATGACCTTATTAGCAAACAACCGTCCGAGTCCCATTGACAATCGGCCTCGTTAAATGTAGTTTAGAATGGATATTTAGCATAGTTAACCCAATCCATGGCACGCGCGCTCCCGCCACAACTCGAAACCGATCCCCCCGTCACCCCCGAAATTTCCGGCGACCTTTCCTCCGCCGCCGCAACGTCCATTCGCGTCCTGTCGCCCTCCTTGCCGGAATCGCACCGCACCATCCCTTTTTCTTCCGGCGCCTCCTGGCTCCGCAAAGTCCTGGCCTTCGCCGGCCCCGGCTATCTCGTCGCCGTCGGCTACATGGACCCCGGCAACTGGGCCACGGACATCGGCGGCGGCTCAAAATTCGGCTACACGCTACTCAGCGTCATCCTCATCAGCAACCTGATGGCGATGTTCCTGCAAGCCCTCTCCGCAAAGCTCGGCATCGCTACCGGGCGCGACCTGGCCCAAGCCTGCCGCGATCACTATTCCCGACGCACCGGCATCTTCCTGTGGGTCATCTGTGAAATTGCCATCGCCGCCTGCGACCTGGCCGAAGTCCTGGGCTCTGCCGTCGCCCTGAAGCTTCTCTTCGGCTTGCCGCTTCTCGCCGGCGTGCTCATCACCGCATTCGACGTCCTCATCGTCCTCGCGCTCCAGGGCCGCGGCTTCCGCCTGATCGAAGCCTTCGTCGTCACGCTCATCGCTCACCATCGCCGCCTGCTTCGCGTACGAAATCTTCTTCGCCCACCCGCTGTGGCGCGAAGCCGCCATCGGCTTCATCCCGCGCGCGGAAATCCTCCGCAATCGCGAGATGCTCTACATCGCCATCGGCATCCTCGGCGCCACGGTGATGCCTCACAATCTCTATCTGCACTCCAGCATCGTGCAGACCCGCGCCTTCGGCTCCTCCGCTCGCGATCGCCGCGAAGCCATCCGCTACGCCATCTTCGATTCCACCCTGGCCCTCGGCTTCGCGCTCTTCGTCAACGCCGCCATCCTCGTCCTTGGCGCCGCCGCCTTCCACACCCGCGGCCTGCAGCAACGTCGCTGAAATCGCCGACGCCTACAAACTCCTCAGCCCCGTCCTCGGAGCAAGCCTCGCCAGCACGCTCTTCGCCTGCGCGCTGCTCGCTTCCGGGCAAAACTCCACCCTCACCGGCACCCTCGCCGGACAAATCGTCATGGAAGGCTTCCTCGACATCCGCCTCAAGCCCTGGCTGCGCCGCCTCATTACCCGCTCCATCGCCATCATCCCCGCCGTGCTAGTCATTGGCATCGCCGGCGAAAGCAAAGTTACCTCGCTGCTCATCCTCAGCCAGGTCGTGCTCAGCTTCCAATTGCCCTTCGCCGTAATCCCGCTCATCCAATTCACCGGCGACCGCGCCAAAATGGGCGAGTTTGCCAATTCGCGCCTAACCACCGTCATCGCCTGGTTCGTCGCCGCCGCCATTCTCTTCTTCAACGGCGAACTCCTCTGGCTCATCTTCCGCACCTCCTAAGAGCGCGCCTCGGCCCGTCACAGCCTGCCATGCCACTGTCCCCCAAGGTCCGCTTTCGTTGCCCGGTGCACTTATGCGAGAATTTTCCTATTCACCATGGCCACGCCAAAAAACATGAAAGCGCGCAAGATCCTTCTCGCTTCCCTCCTCCTGCTCGCCTGCATCTCGGCGGTCTACGCCACCTATCAACAGAAAAAAGTCTGGGCCGTCCCCGAAGACGTCAAGAAGCTCAAGAATCCCCTCCAGCCCACGCCATCCAACATGACCGCCGCCGCCCAGATCTTCAACGACGACTGCGCCGAATGCCACGGCGACCATGGCAAAGGCGACGGCCCCGAAGCCATGATGCATGATCCTCCGCCCGCCGATCTCACCGACCTCCAGCACATGCGCACCGTCACCGACGGCGCAATCTATTACCAGATCACCGAAGGCCGAAAACCCATGCCCTCGTTTAGAAATCGCCTGACCGAAGATCAGCGCTGGCAGCTCGTTCTCCTAGTTCGTTCCTTTTCTCAACCGGACGTCGCTTCAGAAACCAAGCCCGTTCCGGCGCCATCTTCAAATCCGGAAGTGCCGAAGAAGCCAGCCCAATCCCCGAGGAATTAATCGCTTCATCCATACGCAGTGTTGATCCGGCGCGAGGTCCATCCTAGGCTGCGCGCGTACTCACTCCTTCACCTTGGTCTAGCAGTTGGTGCCGCGCTTCCCAAACACAGTGCGCCGGTTATATCCTCTTCTGGCTCTCTTCATCCCTCTAAGGAGACTCATGCGTCATTTCCTTCTCGCACTTCTCTGTGCTTTGTTTCTTACTCCACTCGCAAACGCCGCTCCGGGCGCCGTTCGCTGCGGCAAGTTGCTCGACGTCCGCTCCGGCAAAATGCTCACGGATCAAATCGTCCTGTTCGATGCCAGCGGCATCATCACCTCTCTAGGCCCCGCACCTTCCACAAAACTTCCCTCCGGCGTCACGCCCGTCGATCTCTCGAGCGCCACCTGCCTCCCTGGCCTCATCGACGTCCACACCCATCTCACCTTCGATCCCTCCGGCAGCGGCTACGCTGCGCTCGGTCTCTCGATCCCCCGCCAGACCGTTACCGGTGTAAAAAATGCGCGGCTCACCCTTCGCGCCGGTTTCACCACGGTACGCAACGTGGGAGCCAACGGGTTCACCGATGTCGCGCTCCGCGATGGCATTGACGCCGGCGAAGTCGAAGGCCCGCGCATGCGCGTTTCCGGCCCGCTGCTCGGCATCACCGGAGGCCATTGCGATGAAAATCTTTTGCCTTTCGAGTTTCACCACAAAGCCGATGGCGTCGCCGACGGCCCCTGGGCCGCTCGCGCCAAGGTCCGCGAGGTCGTGAAGTACGGCGCTGACCTCATCAAGGTCTGCGCCTCCGGCGGCGTTCTCAGCAAAGGCGACCAGCCCGGCACCCCGCAATTCACCTTCGAAGAACTGCAAGCCATCGCCGAAGAAGCCCACAAACTCGGCCGCAAAGTCGCCGCACACGCCCACGGCACTCAATCCATCAAGGATTCCATCCGCGCCGGCATCGATTCCATCGAGCACTCCAGCTTGATTGACGACGAAGGCATCGCCCTCGCCAAGGAACACGGCACCTATCTCGTCTTCGACATCTACAACGACGACTACATCCTTCAGGAAGGCGCCAAGGCCGGAATGCTCCCGGAGTCCATCGAAAAGGAAAAGAAAATCGGCCGCCTCCAGCGCGAAAATTTCCGCCACGCCTTTCAGTCCGGCACAAAAATGGCGTTCGGCACCGACGCCGGCGTTTATCCCCACGGCGACAACGCCCGCCAATTCGGCAAAATGGTCGAGTGGGGCATGAAGCCGCTCGACGCCATCCAGGCCGCCACCATCAACGCCGCCGATCTCATCGGCTGGCCCGATAAAATTGGCGCCCTCGAGACCGGCCACTACGCCGACCTGATCGCCGTCATCGGCGACCCCACCTCCGACGCGCGCGTCCTTGAGTCCGTGAAATTTGTCATGAAAGGCGGCACCGTAGTCCGCAACGACTTAGCCGCCAAAGGGGCAGGGAACTAGCTCCATCGAACTCTACCCGCGATTTATCTAGACCAAAAACGAAAGCGGGCCGCCAACCACCGGCCCGCTTGCTTCTTCTTTACTTCCTTACTTCCTTATCTCATTACTTCCTCTTCAAGCCGTCGCCGCCTTCACCTGCGACAACGCCGCCGCCACTTCCTTCAGATCCGGCACCACCGGAATATCATAATTCTTGAACCACGCAATTTTCCCCGCCTTATTCACGATCGCGATCGCCCGGCCCGTAATCCCTTTATCCGCCAGGTACACGCCGTACTTCTCGCTCATCGCCCCGCGCGGATGAAAATCCGCCAGCAGCGAATACTTGATCCCCATCTTTTCCGCGAACGCCTTGTGCGACCACACGCTGTCCACGCTCACGCCCAGCACTTCCGCATCCAGCGTTTCGAACGCCTTCATATCATTCACTAAGCAAACATGCTCGTTCGTGCAAGTCGGGCTCCAGTCCAGCGGATACCACACCAGCACCACGTTTTTCTTCCCCGCGAAATCCGAGAGCTTCACTTCTTTCTTCTCCTGGTTCAACAGCATGAAATCCGGCGCCGTCTGTCCCACCGCGATACTCATATTCGTTCCTCCTGTCCGTCTCAATTCCGCCCATCATCTTACCCAATCTCCGCCGCCCGCGACAAACTCCACCGCCTCGCCATCCCCCAAACCGGCTCCGCTTCCTTTACCTTCCCTCCCGCAGTACACTGGCTGCGATTCGAGAGTCCGCTTCATGTCTTCGGAAGCCACGCGCCGCGCCCTTGCCATGACCCTGCGTGAACTCGTCGACCACTATCGTTCTCTTGCCGGCGCCTTCGGCAAGCCCGTCCCGCTTTCGTCCTTCCCGTTAACGCCCCAGGAAACCGAGCGCCTCTTCTCCAGCTTCGACGAGGACTATCACATCAGCCGCTTCTTCCATTTCTCCGATCTTGACGGCCCCCGCTTCACCATCGACGGCCTCCCCGCCACCCACGTCTCCCTCGACCCCGAAATCGAATCCATCCTCTGAGCAAACGTTCCACCCATCTTGGTAGAGGTTCAGTTTCCGGCAGCCGCGTCATCCAGGCATCTTGCCTGCCCCCACGAGCAGGTAACGCCAAGGCTTCTTTAGGCGTCTCAGCGTCTGCGCCGATGGCATTATGGCCCTGATAATAGAGAAAGATGTGAGGTGCAATGTGCGATTCAATCTCATAGTGGTCGCCGCGATAGGATTCGGTCTCATCTGTATGGTTCAGGAGGTGAATGCTGGGCCATCGACTAGCACTTGCGACCTTCCAAAAGACCTGCAAAGTGTGGTCGAAAGCAAATATCCTGGGCGTACTCCTGTAAGCCTTTCCGACCTCGGCGACGAGGCCAAAGAAATATTTCAAAAAGAGCATCGCGATAGTTGCCCAGGTGTGGTGAAGGTGGACTTCTATGGTGATGGCAAACCGACGTTCGCCTTGGCGCTGTCCACAAAAAACGTGGCTAAAGGCAAGACGGAGCTTGTCATGGCCCACCAAGCTGGAGCGGTTTGGAAAACCACAACAACGGAAACGACAGACGGCCCCGCGCCAGTAGTCTGGAGCGAGAAGCCGGGGAAATACACGGACGTTGATGCTGAAAAGAAAATTCGCGCAACCAGACCAGTTATCATTTTTTGCAGATATTACGCATGGGCTGTCCTTTACGCTTGGACGAACAACAAGGTTGCGAAAATCTGGCTCGCCGATTAGCCAAGGTGCCAGCCACGACAGCTTGACTCATGGTAAGTCGCGAAACTGACCCATTACCCCCATTTTCCATAAATTTCATTTGAAAAAACCCTGATTTTGACTACCCTAGCCCGCCTGAGGTACTCCCATGACTTATCAACTAAAACCCATTTCCAAAGCCAGCATCCCCGAGGCTCTCGACAAAGCCGAGCTCTACCGCTACATCAACGAGCCCGAAGAAGCCGAATCCATCTGCCGCGACATTCTCGCCATTGATCCCGAGCACCAGCTCGCCCTCCGCCTCCTTGGTCTCGCCATCACCGACCAGTTCATCGGTGCCTCTAGTGACCGTCATCCCGAAGCTCTCTCGATTTTCCAGAGTTTGCACGATCCTTACGAGCAGTCCTACTACACAGGCCTGGTGTTCGAACGCCGCGCCAAAACACAACTTCTCGTTGGCTATGATGCCCGCGCACTCCTCCCTCACATCGAAGAAGCCATGCGCTGCTTCGCCGCTGCCGAGAAAATCCGCCCGCCCCGCAATGATGACAGCATCTTGCGCTGGAATCGCTGCGTCCGGCTCCTGCAGAGCCGCCCTGATTTTCATTTTGAAAATGGATCGGAAGCTTTGGACGCCGAGGATTCGCCGCCCCCCGATTCCCAGGCTCGCCGCGCCGGCGGCACGAACTAACTCTCGCGAACGAGTCTTACGCCGTCACCACGCGCTCAACCTTCTGCGCGAGCAGAAGCCATCGAGGTCAATCCGCAAACAATTCGAACAAGTCAATTCTTGGTCGCGTTCGGTTTCCACTTGTTGAGAAACTCAAGAATATCTTCCGGTGCTATCGAACGCGCCGCTTCGAACTCGCCGCGTTTCTGGCTGAACAGCAACTTCCCGTCGCCCTCAAGCACCGCAATGGCCGGCACCCCTCGGTCCAATGGCACGTCATACTGCTTCGCAATTTCCAAATTCTTGTCCATTTGCCCGATATCCACGTGCACCAGTTCAAACGATTTTTCCATCGTTGGCGAAATCTCCGGGCTATGAAGCGCCTCGTCCAGCACGTGGCAGTCGTAGCACCAGTTCCCTCCGAAAACCACAAGCACACGCTTGCCTGCTCCTGACGCCTTCTTCACAGCTTCGGCGATTTCCGCTTTGGCATCGGCTGACGCGGGATAAAGGTCCTTTTGTTCCAGCGGCTGTCTCAATCGCGCGGCCTCTTGCCTCTGCACGTACACGATGCGCCATACGTCGGCTTTTTGCATCCAGCCTTGCGCCATCGCCACATAATACTTTTTCACGCTGCCGTCTGTTTTCACCGAAAGCGCAACCTGCATCACCACGACATGAACGTTTGGCTGAGGGATCTGTTCCTGCACAATATCCACTCGCGCTTCTGACAAGCCTTTCGCTTTCCATCCCGCCCAAAAGTTCACCTCGTCCTGGAGCGAGGCAGCCTTCCCGTCCGCCCCTTTGATCTGCGGCGCTGGGTCAGAGCTATACAATCGAGTAAGAGCTGACGTGTCGCCGGCCAGCACCGCGAGCCGCCATTGTTCAAGTTCCGGAAAACCTGCGGCTGGCCGTTGCTGCGGCCCCGCTCCAAACGTTCGCCAGGGAAGGACGAGGAGAAGAAAAGAGAGACAAATCGAGCAGCGGCGCATGCGTCCTCCAAGTGGAGGTTTTACTTTAGCAGAACTTGATTGGTTTTTAGCGAGCCACGCCTGCGGTGCGGCCAAATCGCAGCGACAGCTTCTCGTGCTCTTCGCGGATTTCCCGCGGCAGGCGCTCGCCAAACTTGGCGAGAAAATCTTTCGAATCTTCCATCTCCACTTCCCAATGCTCAGGATTCACGCGCAACAACTCATTCACGGCCTCATCGGAAATCTTCAATCCGTCGAGCGTGAGCCCGTTCTTCGCCGGCACATAGCCAATCGGCGTCTCCTGCGCCGCCCCTCGTCCTTCCACGCGTTCCAGAATCCATTTCAACACCCGCACATTCTCACCGTACCCCGGCCACAAAAACTTTCCATCCGCGCCCTTCCGGAACCAGTTCACATGAAAAATCTTCGGCGGCTTCGGAATTTTCTTCCCCATCTCCAGCCAGTGCCGGAAATAATCCGCCATGTTGTACCCGCAGAAGGGCAGCATGGCCATTGGATCGCGCCGCGTCACGCCCACGTCCCCGGTCGCCGCCGCTGTCGTTTCGCTCGCCATCGTCGCGCCCACAAACACGCCGTGCTGCCAGTCAAACGACTCGTACACCAGCGGTGCCACTCGCGCCCGGCGCCCGCCAAACACAAACGCCGAAATCGGCACGCCTTCCGGTGCTTCCCACTTCGGCGAAATGCTTGGTGCCTGGCACGCCGGCACCGTGTACCGCGCATTCGGATGCGCCGCCGCGCCCTTCGACGCGTCCCACTTCTCGCCCTTCCAATTGATCAGCCCCGCCGGCGGCTCGTCTCCAATCCCTTCCCACCACGGTTCCCGCTCCGGCGTCATCGCCACGTTCGTAAATAGCGTGTTCTTGTGCAACGCGCCAATCACGTTCGGATTCGTTTTCATCCCCGTGCCCGGCGCCACGCCAAAAAAGCCCGCCTCCGGATTGATCGCGTGCAAATACCCGTCGTCGCCAAACTTCATCCACGCGATGTCGTCGCCCACCGTCCACACGCGGTACCCCTGGCTCTCTAGCGCAGACACCATCATCGCCAGGTTCGTTTTTCCGCACGCGCTCGGGAACGCCGCACCCATGTACGTCACTTTCCCGCCTGGCGATTCCAGTCCCAGGATCAGCATATGCTCCGCCATCCAACCCTGTTCCCGCGCCATCACGCTCGCAATCCGCAGCGCAAAACATTTCTTCCCCAGCAGCGCGTTCCCGCCGTAGCCCGATCCCACGCTCCAAATCAATTTCTCCTGCGGAAAATGCACGATGTACCGCCGCGTCGGGTCCAGGTCCCCCAACGAATGCAGCCCCGGCACAAAATCTGTCGACGCTCCGATCCGCTCCATCGCCGCATTCCCCATCCGCGACATGATCCGCATGCTCGCCACCACGTACGGGCTGTCCGTCACCTCCACTCCCACTTTGCTGATCGGCGAATGTACCGGCCCCATGATGTACGGCACCACGTACATCGTCCGCCCGCGCATTGCACCATCCAGCAGCGCGCCCACCTTGTGCTTCGCCGCGCCCGGGTCCATCCAGTTATTCGTCGGCCCGGCATCCTCTCTCTCGGGCGTGCAGATGTACGTCAAGTGCTCCGTCCGCGCCACGTCATTCACGCTGCTCCGGTGGAGATGGCAATTCGGATAAGTCTTCTCGTTTAGCGTCAACGTATCCCCGGCGCGCAGCATCTCCGCGATCATCCGCTGGTACTCCGTTTCGGACCCGTTGCAATACACCACGCGGTCCGGCTTCGTCAGCGTCGCCGCCTCATTCACCCAGGTTTCCAGTGGAGTTGCCAAGCTATTCTCCGTGCTGCCCCATCAATCCGCCGCCGCTCCATCCAAAATGCCACCCTCCGGCCGCTGCCACTGCCGGTAGTGCTCGGAATGCAAACCCCGACCAGGTCGGAATCGTCATGCGAATGGATTCAGCCCAGCCGCCAGGCCCATTTAAAGGTGGGAACTTCCAGCCCGGCCGGCAGGCGTTTTGCTCTACCCGCCTCAGTCTATGTTACCCCTCGCCGCCCGCGCAAGCCGCCGCTCCGTGTGCCGTTCTCGTTGCTGCAACTCTTTATTTCACTGAAAATTTGTAAATCGTCTCCGCGTGAAACGTCTCGCCTGGCCTCAGGATCGCGCTCGGGAAATTCGCATGATTCACCGCATCCGGATAGTTCTGCGTCTCCAGGCACACCGCCCCAAACCGCTTGTACGCCACGCCGCCCTTGCCCTTGATGGTGCCGTCCAGCCAGTTTGCCGTATACAACTGCACCCCCGGCTGCGTTGTCCACACTTCCATCTCTCGCCCGGAGATGGGATCAACCACTTTCGCCGCCAGCCGCGGTTGCCCAATCTCTCCGTCTACCACGTAATTGATGTCGTATCCGCCCGCCTCTTTGATCTTCTCCACCTCCGCGATCCGCGACCCAATCGTCATCGGTTTCGTGAAGTCATAAGCCGTGCCCTTCACCGGCGCCAGTTCTCCCGTCGGAATAAGCGTATTATCCGCCGGCGTGTATCGGCTCGCATTCAGCGTCAGCGTGTACCCCAGCACGTCTCCTTCGCCTCTCAGATTGAAGTATGTGTGATTCGTCAAATTCACCGCCGTCGCCTTGTCCGTTTTGGCCGTGTACTCAATCTTCAGTTCATTTTTCTCCGTCAGCGTGTACACCACCGTCACCGTCAACGTCCCCGGAAAATGCTCCTCCCCGTCCGGGCTCACATACGTCAACCGCACCGCCGCGCTCTTCCCATCCGAAACCGCTTCGCCTTTCCACACGCGCCGGTCAAAGCTGACCGTTCCGCCGTGCAGCGTGTTCGGCCCATTGTTCGTCGCCAGCGCATATTCGTGCCCGTCAATGCTGAATTTCCCTTTCGCAATCCGGTTCGCAAAGCGCCCGATAATTCCCCCAAAATGCGGATGATCCCCCAAATATCCCTTCAGGTCGTCGAACCCCAGCACCACATCCCCTTCGATTCCTCTGCGATCCGGCATCCACAAATTCGTCAGCGTCGCCCCATACGTCATCACCCTGGCCGACGCCCCGCGCGAATTCCTCAGCGTGAACGCCTCAATCTCCGTGCTGTCCTCCAATTTCCCAAACGCCTCGCGCTCCACTCCCGCCTTCACCGCCATCTGCGCCTCTCCCCGTCCTGCCCCAAATTCAATCAACGCCACCACGCAAGCAACTCCAATCACTCCAAATCCCAGCCAGCTGCGTCCCAGCTCACGCCTCACTCTGTTCCTCACGCCCATAGCATCCTCTCCTCGACTCCACTCTCCGCGCACCATCCCCATCCAGCGCCGTCCATTCTGCCACTATTGCCTTTCCCAGCGCGTCACAACTTTTTCCCACGTTCTTCTCAGCCTCCGTGAACTCTGTATTCTCTGCGGTCTCTGCGTTAATTCCGTTATCCTTCTTAGCTTGGCTTCGACCTGCCCCGCCGGCGACCTTGTCGGAGTCACTTCCCCTCTGCTCATCTCTCTTTTTCGGACGGAAATGCATAATCAATCAGGGCGGCTCCCAGGACGAAAATCTGTGGACGATTTTGGGCATTCTCGGTGGGAATTTACCCCGGCCATGCCGGGGGAGGGCAGAGTTTTTTCTTGGCTTGACCAGCCGAGCGGTGCTTTCGCGGTGTGCTGGCCCGGTCAGATTCAGCGGCTCCGCGGATTCTATTTCAAAATGCGTGGTACTACTTCTTCGAAAGCTCGCCCTGGAAATGGCGTTCAACATCTTCACGCCCAAGCGGATTTTTTACTTCCGTCAACACCACCGAATAGACCACCTCATTCGCTTCCAGTTGCGCGGTGATAAATGCCCCGTCTTTCGGCAGTTCTTGGTAGCTGAACTTCACTTTCCTGCCGTCTTCAAGTTTCTTGATCCACTCGTCGTCTGCCATTTTCGTTTCTCTTCATGCGAGATCACTGTTCTCTTGCAGCCTTCCCAGTGCTCTCAAAACCGTCCTTCTTTGCCGCCTTCAGTGCCGCAGCAGTGCGCAGGCTTCCTTGCCCTCCGCAGCAGCCACGACGGCTGGTTCTTTCACGGTTTACTCGAAGCGATTCGCGCAGCGGCGATCATTTTTTCGCCTTCGCGTGCGGACTTTGCCATCCGCGGCTTCGCCATTTCTCTCGTGACGCTGGCGCGTGTCGCCTCGTTGGATTCTTTCTTCGTTTTCTTCTTCATAGGACCTCCACCATGACATCGCCACCGGCGCAACGCAGTTCAATTCAGGACGTTTCCAGCAATCCGCGTCAAATCCCGCCACAACTCGCTCGGCCTTCCTCCTCGCGCTCCCCGGCCAAACTGAAAGCTCAGGCTGATTCCGGAGAGTTGGCTCGAACGCGGACCTCCTGGATAGTTTTGTCCCGGAAGACGGACCAAGCCCACAGCACCAGGCTGCATGTTCTGAATATGAAACGTGCTTTGAAAGGCGTCCAGTTGCAAACGTCCGCCCCAAAGTTGGATCAGCGGCACGCTTGTCTGCGTGAACTGCAAAGTCTTAATCTGTTCCGGCTGAGGGAAACCTTCCAGGCTGTGGCCTACTTCGTAACCTCCCACGAACAGGAGACTGAAACGCGCAGGGGATCTTCCGGCGTCTAGGTTCACCAACGGGGAAGCGCTCACCAATGGAACCGCTGCCGATCCGAGCATCGGTTTGCTCGGCGTAATCAGTTCTTGCGCTACGGCGATCTTTGGTGCTGATCTCTGTGCTACTGCCGCGTGGCTACCCAGAATCATTCCGAGCAGCACGATGAACCGCTTGTACATCACAGGAGTTCTCTTCCATCAAATTCTTGCTTTCCGCCGCCAAAGCGAGGGAATAGCCTCACCACGCCTCCAGATTCCTCTGCCCACCCCCGGAGAATAGGGGGCCGGACTTCACCTGGAGAGGAACGATGATTGCTCTCAGTGAACTCAGGTTTACTAGGTCTGGATTTCTCAGTCTATCCCTATAGGCACACAAATAGACCTGTTCCTTTTGGCACAGACGCTCTGCACTCCACTTAATTAAACTACTTGCGGATCTTGATTCTCCGGGATCTCCAGCTAACTTCGAGTCAAAATGAAATTTCTGGCTAAATCCCGAATCGGAACTCTCCTCGCTCTTCTCGCGGCTTCACCCGCCCTCTTCGCTCAAAATACCGCACCCCACAAAGATCAGAATCACGCCACTGTCCCGGATGTCCGCGAGATCGTAATCCAATCGATCGCCGCCACCGAGCGCAGTTGGCTGGCGCGCGACACCTACAACTTCATGGAGCGCGACGAGGATCGCCGCCTCGACGATCTCGGCAAAGTAAAATCCGAGGATGTCGACGTCACCCGCATGATTCTGGTCAATGGCGCTCGCTTCGAGCAGCTCATCGAACACAACGGCCAGCTTCCATCACCCGCGGCGCAGAAGAAAAGCGACCAAGATCTCGACAAGCTAAAGCATGAATCGCCGGAAGAGCGGGCCATCCGCCTCCGCAAGGATCAGGAAAATAGGTCTTTCCTCCACGACCTCCTCGACGCCTTCGACTTTCAGCTCGTCGGAGAAGAGACCATAGACAACCGCCCAGCCTACATGCTTTTGGCTACGCCGCACCCCGGCTATCGCGCCCACGGAAAGTACGCCAAGCTCTTCCCCAGGGTGCAAGGCAAGCTTTGGGTGGACAAGCAGGACTTCGGCTGGATTAAAGCCGACGGCGAAATAATCCAGTCGTTCTCCATGGGATTATTTGTTGCCCGCGTCCTGCGCGGCTCGCACATCGTCATGGAACAAACTCGCGTCGCCGATTCCGTCTGGGTCCCCAGGCGCCTCGAAATGCGCGCCACCGCCAAAATCCTCTTCGTGAAGAGCCTCGACATGCAGCGAATTCTCACCTACTCCGACTATCGTCCCGCCGCAGACGGCCCCTATTCCGTCAGCAAGTAGCGCTGCCAGTTCTCCGCCCGCTGGTTTTGCTCGCTGTCATTCGCATAGAAGCGCTTCCATCTCCGCGCATAAGCGTCCTCTCGCAACTCCCACAAAAATCTCACACGCAGAATAAACGCGAAAATAATCTCGTGTCGTTGCGAGGTTGCAAAAACAAGCGCCCCCGTGGAAGAATGCCACCATGTTTACACTGAAAAACTCTCGTCTTCTGCCCTTGCTCCTCATCCTGCTTCTCAGCCCCGCGTCCTCCCGCGCCCAAACCACCCGCCCCGCACCCGAGCGCCAGCTCGCCCACGACATCTACAAAGAATTCGTCGAAATCCAATCTGGCTTCACCACCGGCGCCACCACTCCCGTCGCCGAAGCCGCCGCCGCCCGCCTCCGCGCCGCGGGCTTCCCCGACTCCGACATCTTCCTCGGCGGCGCCAGTCCCAAAAAATCCAATCTCGTCGTCCGCTATCACGGCACCGGCGCCCGCAAGCCCATCCTCCTTCTCGCTCACATCGACGTTGTCGAAGCCAAGCGCGAAGACTGGTCCATGGACCCCTTCCAGCTCACCGAGCGCGACGGCTTCTTCTACGGCCGCGGCACCGGCGACGACAAAGCCCAAGCCGCCGTCTGGATCGCCAATCTAATCCAATATAAAAAGGACGGCTTCAAGCCCGACCGCGACATCATCGTCGCACTCACCGCCGATGAAGAAGGCGGCGGCCCCTACAATGGCGTCGCCTGGCTCCTCAAGAATCACCGCGAGCTCGATTGACGCCGACTTCGCCCTCAACGAAGGCGGCTGGGGCGAATCCTCCGCCGGCAAAAAACTCTCCAACGATCTCCAGGTCAGCGAAAAATACGTCATCAATTTCCGCCTCGAAGTCCACAACAAAGGCGGCCACAGCTCCTTGCCCGTCGCCGACAACGCCATCTACCGCCTAGCCGCCGCGCTTCAGCGCCTCTCGAACTTCGGCTTTCCCCTCAAGACCAACGAAGTCACCGCCGCCTACTTCCAGCAAATGTCGAAAATCGAAACCGGCCCCATGCAACCCGATCTCGCCGCAGCCGCCAAAGGCTCCCAGGAAGCCATGCAGCGCTTAGCCGCCGCCACTCCCGCCTTCAACGCCACCCTCCGCACCACCTGCGTCGCCACCTTGCTCGAGGGCGGTCACGCCATGAACGCCCTTCCGCAACTCGCCGCCGCCACCGTCAACTGCCGCGTCCTCCCCGAGGACTCCGTCGCTTACGTCCAATCCACCCTGCAAAAAGTCGTAGCCGACGACCAAGTCGCCGTAAAACTCCTCGGCGATCCCGCTCCCGGCCCCGCCTCCGCGATGCGCCCGGACGTCCTCTCCGCCGTCACCCGCGCCACCACCGCCATCTGGCCCGGCGTCCCCGTAGTGCCCATCATGGTCATGGGCGCCACCGACGGCAAAACCCTCCGCATCGCCGGCATCCCCTGCTACGGCATCCAGGGCTTCTTCTTCGACCGCGACGACATCCGCTTCCACGGCCGCGACGAACGCCTCGCCATCCCATCCTTCTACGAAGGCCAAGCCTTCCTCTTCCAACTCGTCCAACTCCTCTCCGCCCCCGCAAACTGAAGCTCCATCAGTTGCACTTCGCGGACTGTGCGTTCCAACCAGAACTAAAATAGCGCGGAGGGTGCCCCAGGTTCGTAGTGTGAACCTGGGTCTTGCGGTTGCCTTTTTTCTCTTCGACTCCCTCATCGAGAGTCGAATGATTCTTATTGTCGGGACGAAGTGTTTAGCGCAACCAACGAACGGACCGCCAGATCAACCGTCCCCAGCCGCCCCGAGGTCGCATCGCGCAACACCAACCGGATCCGCTCCGTCTTGGCTGGCACATCCGTGCGCACCGCCAGCTTCACCGGCTCATCCGGCCCCTGCGTTTTGGTCAGCATCACTTCCACCTCACGCACTTTGTAACCCAGCACCTTCCCCGACGAAGAAAGCTCCGAGGTCACCAGCGTCACCTCCGCGCGTTGTTCCCCGTTCGGCTGCGGCGTCCAGGAAAGTCCGTCGCGATCGATCGACAGAATCAACCGCGCGCCCGGCAATGGTGCCTTGACGTTTTTCTGCGCCGCCACAACCCGCTCACCGCTTGCCGTAAACGCAATGCTCTTGAATGGCACCGTGCTGGTCACCGCGCGCGACAGCGCAAAATCAATTTGCTGGTCCCCGCTCTGGAACCCCTCCGCATACGCGTAATACCCGCTCTGCGTCCGTGCCACCAACCCGTCCACCCCCTCTGTGCCCTCCACCTTCACCTGGATTTTCCGGAATTTCCCATCAAAGTTTCGGTCCGTCGGGTAGTAGCTCAGCGTGTAGTAGCTGCTGCCATCGTTCACCGCCGTCGCGATCGCTACATCAATATCATTCCGCCGCCGCAGAATCGCTCCTCCGCTTTCCGGCGCAATCCCCTCGAATACCAGTTCCGACGAAGTCAGGTCCGGCCCCACAATTGCACTTGGGATCCCTCCGTCCATCAGGTACCCGCCCGTCGTAATCGTGGCCGGCGCCACTTCCAATCCTCGCGGATCCACCGTGTACACCGTCGTCTGCGTCTCTTCCAGCCAGTTCGCCGTGTAGTGCAGCCAATTATCGAAATTCGCGTGGTCCTCGCGGCTGATGTACTGCCCCGATAAGACGGGTATCCCATTCCCAATCCAGATTACATTTTTGCGCCCTTTTTGCTCGGCATTCGCCAGCGCAATCTCCCCCAGCGCCATCAGCGAAGTCACCAGCCGCTCCGCTCCCCCCTGCGCTCCTCCCGATTCCAGGTTGTGCGGCGGAAGCTCGATGAAGTTGGTCTTCAGCCGCGCCATCAGCGCGTCGCGGTCCCGCGTGGACGCGGCGAATTGCTCCAGCCCCCGCTTCGTCAGCAGGTACACCGCGGTCGGCTGCTTCAGCGTCGCGGGCTGCGCTCGCAAATACTGCTGCATTTTCTTGACCGCAAACATCGTGTCTTCCGATATCGTGTTCAGCTCGTCCAGCACCAGAATCGTCCGTGGCTGCGCCACACTCGCCGCAACCCGTCCCGCCGCTGCCGCCCCCGGAGCCGTACTTCCCGCAGTCGCTTCCGTCCCCGTCGCCAGCGACGCCGGCGTCTCGAACGCATCAATTGCTTGCTGTTGCCCGTTCTCCAGTACCGTGAAGTTCTCTCTGCCCAGGTTCGTCACCGGCTTCCCAGACTTGTCCGTCACCACCACGCTAAGCACCACCAGGCTCGTCGTCACCTTAATCTTCGGCGCCGCCCACTTGCTCGCTGGCGCTTGCGCCCCTGCCTGCCCGCCAATCGCCCCACAGCACCACAATCCCATCGCCGCGCCAATCCCGATTCGTTTACTCAGCATAGAATTCACCGCAGTCTATACTAGTTTGACGCGCCCCCGCCCAACCCCGTTTCTTCCATGAATAGCTGGGTTAACCCGCTTCCGAATCTCTCGAACTCCCATCGATCGAGCGAATCAGCTTTTCCACACTCGCAAATGAAACCACCACAGGATCAGCCGAGCGTGCGGGCCAGGAGGCCGGCGAGAGTGCCGAGGGCCGCAACTGTGGCGTAGGCTGCAGCCGCCACTTTCCAGGAGATGGTCTTTCCAACGACGGAAAGCGAAAAGACGCTCACAATCCCCAGAGTGCAAAGAATCGTCACCACGTAAGCAAGTGGGACACCTTTGGCCATGGCAATGTAAGCGATGGCTACGTCGAACGCCATGGGGACAGGAAGAAACGCTCCGACCAGTGCAACGACAAGGATGCCGCCGACGGTGGCCTGCGCCATGAGCGCCTGGGGTGGAAGCAGTTCGATGACCAGCGCGCCGAGAACCGCGGCGAGAATCATCAACGGAAAAGCCACCCGGAACACGTACCAGAAACTCTTTGCGAACGAGCGCGCGGTGGAAGCAAGCGCTTGCGTCCAACTCTCCGACACAGGGATTTCGATGGGGCAAGTAGCGGCTGGAGCCGGGGCGCCCCGACGCGAAGCCACTGCCGGCGCAAAGACGAAAATGAGAAACAGAACCGTGGCCAGCTTGAGCAGCGCGATCGGCGCGGGGAAAAGCGCGAACGTCATGGCGACGACCACCACGTTGAGCGCGGGAGAAGCGAACATGGCCGCCAGAACCGATTCCGTGCTCATCCCCGAAGCATAGAATCCGCGCGCGATCGGCGCGATGCAGTTCGTACAAACCGCCAGGGGAATTCCCGCAGCTGCCCCGAAAAGAGTATTGAGATAGCGCGAGCCGGTTTGCCGGCGACGGAGCGTGCCGAGAAACACCAGCGCGGCGGGACCGAAGAGGAAGGAAAACGTCATCCCGGTGCGGTTGGCGTCGAGCCAGTTAACGGTAGTTCGCCACACGCGGGTGGAGAGCGCCATGCTCCGATCCACCTGGTAAACCGTCCCAAACGTCAGGGCCCCAGTAGCCTTGACTTGTGTGCCGGCGCGGTAGCGCTTGACCAAAGCCGGGTACCGCGAATCCGCCCAGAAAATACCGGCGATGGCCACCATCAGAATCACGGCAAGCGTGCGGCTCCGCCAGGCGTTGGTGGTAACGATGGACGGCTGCAGACCAAGGGCAGAAGCTTCCGCGGACATGCGCACCCCTTATCGCCTGTGTAGCAGGCGAACTCCCGAAATTCGCTGGACTCTACAAGCGCAACCCTGCCGGGGAAATAATGCAAAAGCATTAGACGCCAGTTGGGCCAGCCTCCACACATCGCAAGGCATTTCCCGGGATTGTCTGCAGCGATGTATTCCCAAATTTCGTTTAGGTCTGTGAAAGCATCAGGATGAAGTACAAATCCGCTCATGCACCGCGGCGGTCTTTGCCCTTTTCGCGCAGCCGCGCAAACGCCTCTTCGCCCTCGATCGCCTGTACACGCCCGCTCTTGATCTCTTCGTAGCGCCCGTCCAGCATGTTGCGCACTTCCGCCAACTCCGCGAGGTATCCGCTCATCGCATCTTCGACGAGTTCATCCGGCGCGCGGCCAGTCTTCGCCGCAAGCTCTTGCAGCCGCGATTCCGTTTCCGGCTTAAGATGCACTACCATATTCCCGAGTCTAGAAGCGCGCCCTGGAACTGTCAATTCCGAAGGATCTGCTTTGTTCGGTGTAGGGGCACGATAAATCGTGCCCTCTCTTCGCTTCTCCAATTTCCACTTTCCCATTTCCATTTTCTAAATCCAGGGATCTGCTTCTTTCCCCTTTCTAATTTCTAGTTTCTGCTTTCTAGTTTCTAGTTTTCCTTTCCCCCGCCACCCAAAGGCGTTTTTCGGAAGTAAGGCGCGGCCACCCGCCTTCATGGCGCGAAACCCTTCACATAGAAATACCGGGCCGGATGATGTGTAAGCTTTAGATAGGAACCCCGATCATCGGGTTTCACCTTCTCCACGGTGTAACGTGGCGTGGGGTCTTCCTCGTCACTACCGCTTTGCTTGATCGCACTGATAAGTTGCGCCTTGTCTGGCCCCATAGCAAACCGCTCAGAATTTGCGGCGACGTTTCGATTTATCACCTGCACCTTTTCCTTGCTGATTTTTCTATTACCGAACGGCTCGCCGGAGCCGTCAAGGCGCACACAAATTTGGCGGCTCAAGGGAAAATACAAGACCGTCCCCGGCACAAAGAAACCCACCAAGGGGCAGCCTTCGGGCGGCACTACCGTCAAGGGATTGTCGCATGTGATAAAACCAGCGTTCTGTGGCGCGATGAGTGTCTGCCAAGAAAGCTGCGCCATGAGTTTGAATGTGCTCTCGGCTTGGCTAAAAATATGCATCAGAAAAGGCATTTCAGTCGCCTCGACTTTCAATTCCTTCTCTCTTACCGCCTTAACCATGGACTCCGCTGAAACATTTACGGATTCCCCCACTGTCCCTGCTATAACGGTCAAGGGCTGATTGCATCCTGCCGACATCCACAGCCATCAGTCTCATCACTTCTTCGGCAGAAGAAACATACATTCCCTTCATGGTTCTTGCGAACGTCGGCGTTCGGTGCGATTGAACCGCCATAAAATAGAGCACATTACTAATCGTTTCACGAGTCGGAGACTGAAACAGAAACTCCCGAATGGCTGAACTGCTCATGCCGTCAACAAAACTAAAGACCGTCTCGATGCGCCGATCCCACGGCGCGTCTTTTCGCCTGACCGTGTAGAAGTCCTTCTTGAAGCAAACTGACTTGGGATGGAGTTGCTTGCAAGTCTTTAGGCTGCGGTCATAAACCCACAGGTATCCGTCCGGGTTAACGAAGCATTTTTGATAGAAGACAGGAACGTAATGGTGCTTTCGCGGCTCGCTCACAGTAGCTTTCGTGGTCCAGAGTCGCTAATTTTATCACAGGGGTACTAACCGTTGAAACTCAGGGACAGGAACGTGTGAAGAAATTGGCGCGGTGGATGGAGTCGCTTTGTGTAGACTGCGAGCATGAGCAACGATGAGACTGCCGTTCCCCGACTAGTGGCGATTGATCGCCGGCAACTTTTCCTGCGAACGGTGGATGTAGAGAAGTTGGTAGAGCAAGAGCACTGCGTGCGTTCGATTTGGGAGTTGGTCGGGCGGCTGGATTTGCGGTTGTATTATGCGCAAATCGCTGCGGTGGAAGGCAGCGCCGGGAGAGAGCACACCGATCCGCAGTTGTTAATCAGCTTGTGGCTGTACGCATATAGTCGGGGGATCAGTTCGGCGCGCGAGCTGGCGCGGCAGTGCGAATACGAACCGGGTTGCCAGTGGCTATGCGGGTTGCAGACTGTGAGCCATCGCACTTTGTCGGGGTTCCGCTCCGACAACAAATCCGCACTCGACGATCTATTCACGCAGGTGCTGGGCATGCTGAGCGCCGAAGGTCTGATCACTCTCGAACGGGTCACGCTGGATGGCACCAAGATTAAAGCCAACGCGGGCGGCAACACGTTCCGTGGCCGCGAGAAAATCGCGGCGCATCTGGCGGCGGCGCAGGAGCAGGTGCGCGTGTTGAACGAGCAAGCCGAGAACGAAGAGCAACTGGTGAAGCGCCAGGCCGCCGCCAAGCGGCGCGCGGCACGGCAGCGAGCCAGTCGGCTGGAAACGGCTTTGCGAGAAGTAGAACGGCTGCAGCGCGAAAAAGTGCACGATCGCAAAACCTTTGTGGCGCGCGCCTCCAGCAGCGATCCCGAAGCGCACGTGATGCGCAACGGCGAAGGCGGCACGGTGCCCAGCTACAACGTGCAACTGGTGACTGACACGCAGCACGGTCTGGTGGTGAACGTGGAAGCCACCACCGATGCCATCGACTATCGCCAACTGGATCCCGCCCTGGAGCGCTGCAAACAGAAATTAGGCCGCGCCCCTCAGCAGGTCATTGCCGATGGTGATTACACCAATCATGCATCGGTGCAGGCGGCCGCAACGCACGGCGTGGATTTTTACGGCTCGTGGCAAGACAGTTGGAAAGCGACGGAAGGCGACGCGCAGGGCCGCCGTGCGGCGTTTTTGAGAAGCGCTTTTCCTTACGATGCCGAGCAAGATGTTTTTCGCTGCCCGGCGGGAGAAGCACTCCGCCCTGGCGCGATTCTGAATCGCGGGCACGGTGTACGTACGCACGTGTATCGCGCACCGAAAGAAGCTTGCCGCACCTGTGCGCTGCGCGAGCCATGCGCGCCGCCGGGAGCGCGACCTGCCTGGAGGCGCTCGATCACACGCCTCGCAGAACCGCCCGCGACAACCGCCTTCAAGGCCAAAATGCAGACGGAAGAAGGACGCCAAATCTACGCGCGACGTTCGCAGATCGCCGAGTTCGCGCATGCCTGGATTAAAGAACGCTGCGGCCTGCGACAATTCCGCTGCCGAGGCCGGCTGAAGGCCACGATGGAAGCTACCTGGGCTTGCCTGACCTACAACTTAATGCGCTGGTTCGGCCTGCGCCGCGCGCTGCAAGCGCAGCCTGCGGCCATGGGTTGAGCGAGCATAGGGGCTACAGCGGTGGAACGGAAATTAATGCAGGAGAAGGAATCGCCAAAGATCGCGCACGTAAAGTTGCCGTCAGACTGGGTTCGTTTCAAAACCCAATTTCTTCACACGTTCCTGTCCCCCATTTCCCGATATTGAAGGGAGACGTGCGGGAGGAAAGTTCGTGACTCAACTACTTCACAATAGAGTCTTTGCCGTTTTCTTTGGCGCATCGACAGGGGTTACAGCCTGCCTCGTTGTCCTGGCCGCATACACCTCCGGACCCTTGCTCGCTTACAAAATCTTCTCTCCAGCTCCAAAGACTGAATGCTCCCAAGTTAAGCCTTCGATGACTCGTGCAGAAGTCTTCAGGCTGTTCCACAAGAGATTCTTGCCAGATTCCGAACTGTCCTCTTCCCCGTCTCGATTTGAGTTCACCCGTGCCTATACAACCTGCATTGTTGACATAGACGCCCAGACCGGAAAAGCCACAGCTGCGAAAATCTCGGAATCCAATTACAGAGGATCAGAGTAGTTACTACACTTTGGCGAGGAGCTCAATGAGTCAAAACTCTGAACCACGAAATTATCGCAGGACATTCATTTGTGGCCTGCTCGTTGGCGTACTTGTCGCATTGATCTTGATTGGTTTTGACATAGCCCATTTTTTATCCCGATCGAATATTTATGAACAAGTGGAACTAAACACACCACAAGCGGAAGCCCTAGAGCTTCTCCGATCTGACGAAGTCTACTGCCAGGATGCCTGGATATCCCATCGATGTACGTTCGATGACTACTGGAGAGTTTATACCATCACATTTTCCGAAACTGACCCCCAACATACGGTCATTAGAAAATTCATCGCCTATAAGAAGCACAAACGAACAGTCGTCCGCCGCCTCCTATCCTTATTCTATTTGACCTAGGGGGGAAGGGGACGGCGGGACGTTCCCCCACGCCCCGATCAACTGACGGCGACCGAATTTCCCGCCATCTCCTTTCCCTTCAATCCCTTCGCACCCCAAACTTTTCCTTGACATTTATAGTACCTTTACGATAACATGGGTTGTGATCGTCAGCCACCACGCCCGCCGGTGCGCGCCGTACGCACGCTCCCCACTCAGAGCCGCCCGTAAACCCTTACGACTCACATCCTTAGCAGCCCCCCACCCACTAACCCTCATCGAATCACATCCTTACAAAAACCATAGGGGGAGGGGGGTGCGTTTCCTTTTTTCCCCGGCCACCAAATTCCAGGCACCCCTTTATTTTCTTTCACTTACAAATTGCCCATTTTTTATCCCCTTTGTTTTGACATTCATGCATGTAATGGGGGGGTGGGGTGGGGGTCCCCGATGAAATTCCTAAAGTATTCCTTTAACCTTTCTGGCAACTCGCCAAGGTTCGTTCGTCAATCCCGGAATTTCTCGCCCATTATTTTCACGCAGTTCCAAACTCTTTCATTTTCCGTTTCCCGCAACTCCTGCATTTCCCACTCTTACAAAAACACCGGGGGTGTACACCAACTCTTCCCATTCTGGAACTCATCCCACCCACCGCGCCGAATCTCTGGCGACGGAAGACCTCAACCTTCCAACCTGCAAACCTTCCAACCTGCCAACGGGTTTCTACCTCCGTTCCTTCCTTTCCTCTCTCCGAAACCTTCCAACCTTCAAATGCGCTTTTTGCATCCCGGACGAATCTGCGGGACGTTCCAACGTTCAACGATCTTGTCTCCTATCCCCCTTCTTCTCGAAACCTTACAACCTTCAAACCTTCTAACGTTCAAACGCTCTTCGTCCCCCTATTCACCTTTAGTGTTCTCTCTTGTACAGTTTTCCCGCAAACCCCATCCGAAAATGGTATGGTTATGTCTGCCTATCACGTTCTGCACGCCGGGCATTCACGCATTCAACATCGCAGATCGCCGGAGATTACATGGAACTGACCGCTACGCAACAACCTCGGCCTTGGGACCGGCCCTTCTGGAAACCCGTCCACGGCAAAGAAGGCGTCTTCGCCTACATTGTTCTCATTCACGTCCTCGCGGTCATCGGGCTGATCCTCTTCCCCGTGCCAAGCCTCAAAGTCGTCGGCATGACCTTGCTCTCCATCGCCTTTGGCGGACTCGGCACCACCGTTTGCTATCACCGCATGCTCGCCCACAAAACCCTCAAGACCAACCGCTTCGTCGAACAATTTCTGATTTTCTGGGCCGTCTTCAACGGCTCCGGCCACCCCGCCAGTTGGGTCGCCTATCATCGCCTCCATCATTCCGTCACGGACACGCCGGAAGACATCTCCAGTCCCAAGCAAGGCGGATTCTGGTGGGCGCATCTTCGCTGGCTCTATCAAACGCAGCCTGCCGATAAGCAGCGCTGGGCTCCTGAACTGACCAACGGCGTCTACAAGATTTGGGGCTGGGCCGAAACCCCCGTCATTATCTTTTCAATTTGCATCGGCCTGATTCTCGGTTTCGGCTGGATGGGCTTCTTCTGGATGGGCGCAATCCGCCTGGTCTATTCGCTGCACATGCAGTGCCTCGTCAACAGCCTCACACATCTCAACCACGTTGAAGAAGGCGATTCCAGCATGAACGTCTGGTGGCTCGGTCCCTTCCAATTGACAG
The DNA here is from genome assembly GCA_963729455.1 of uncultured Acidobacteriota bacterium. GTDB lineage: Bacteria > Acidobacteriota > Terriglobia > Acidiferrales > UBA7541 > Acidiferrum. Next base: position 261,678 of record CAVSNX010000006.1, on the reverse strand, counting down.
CTTGGGGCGAAAACTGGCACCAGAATCATCACACCCACGCCGGCTCTGCGCGCCTCGGCCTCCGCTGGTATCAGACCGACATCGGCTGGTATTTTATCTGGATGCTAGAAGCCGTCGGCCTGGCCCATTCCGTAAAGCGCCCCCGCGCCTCGTAACCGGCGCCTTCGCCGTGTGAACGAGCCGAAGCCGTGGCGGGCAGCGAATGTAGTGGCGGGACTTCAGTCCGGTGCGCTGCGCTAACGAGCGGAATCGCTCGCGGGACGCGCCGAACGTAGTGGCGGGACTTTAGCCCGGCCCGCGTGCACCATGTACGCACAAAAATTCAACGTAAACGTAATCATCCACGGCGCCCCCCGCCCCTGCCCGCTCGATTGGCTCGATCAATTTTGCATGCGCAATTTCACCAACTCCGCCGACTTCGACGACACGCTTCCCGTCGCCGACGGAAAAATCGAAGCCAGCTTCCGCCTCACCCCCGAACGTTTTGCCGAAGGCCTCGGCGCGTGGCTCACGCAACGCGGCAAAGGCGAAGGCCAGCCCGTTCAAGTGCAAGTTGTCCGCGAGTAGTTTTTGGAAATTGTTGAATGAGGAATAAAAAAAACTCTGTCGAAATGTTTTGCGAATTTTTTGAAGGATTTTGGCTTGCAAGAAACAATTCTGCTTTGCAGAAAATAAATTGTGTTAGGCTGCCGAGTCGCGCTTTTCCCTGCGTAGCGCGGCGCGAATCTGCGGCAACGCCGCCATCGCCGCCGCTTCGCCCGCCGCGACCATTTCCGGGGTCCTGCTAAAATCGTCCCACACAAACGGCTTCACGTCCGGTTCGATCACCACGTCCGCCTGCGTGCGCCACGCGAGATCCGAGTGCCGCTGCACGATGTTAAACGCGCGGCTAAGAACATCCGTAAACGTACGCGGCTGCGAAAGGCTCCCGGCCTCAAGGTACACGGCGATAACGATGTCCGCGCCGAGCAGCAGCGCGCCTTCCACCGGCACGGGGGACGTCAGAAATCCATCTACCAACGTCCTCCCGTCATATTGGATGGGCAGGAAGAGTCCTGGATACGCGCAAGAAGCTCGCATGGGCGGCGCCAGCGCGCCATGAGAATAGTAGACGGATACTCCTGCGTTGATATCGGTAGTGGCGATGGCCAAAGGTGTCCGCAATTCCTCGAATGTCTTGATCGGTGTGAAGCGGGCAAAATATTTTTCCATGCGCTGGTTGGTGGCCAACCCGAGCCAGGACGGTGTCCAGCGGCCAAAATCCGCAAACGTCGTGCTCGCGCCGATTTTCGCCATGTCTTCCAGGTGAACTCCGGCGCAGTAGCTCGCGCCGATCAACGCCCCGACGCTGGTGCCTGCAACGCAATCGATGGGGATGCCCGCTTCCCGAAAAACCCGCAGCACGCCGATGTGCGCGATGCCGCGCGCGAAGCCTCCGGCGAGAGCCAAGCCCACGCGCGGACGCTCTGCTGGTTCTCCCTGCTCGCCATACGCAAATTCGCGAAATTTTTCCTTTGCCGTACGAAGCCAGCCGAGGGCTCCGTGGACCTTGCTTTCTTCTGGCATCCTTCTATTCTAGTGGTATCGCGGGTGAGCACACAGCGGTTTGACCCGCGCTTGCCGGTTTTGTAACCTGTCCTGCCGTTCGAATCCCGTTTAGAAAGCGTGCCATGAAGCATCGCATCGAAAAAGCGGTTGTGCTGGGTGCAGGAACAATGGGCTCGCGAATCGCGGCGCATTTCGCGAACGCCGGTCTGCCCTGCATTTTATTGGATATCGTGCCGCCGAATCTTCCGGCGGGCACACCGGCGGCGGAGCGCAACAAAATTGTGCGCGCCGGATTGGACGCCGCGAAAAAATCGAAGCCTGCGGCATTTTTTACGGCGGCACTCGCGGAAAAAGTTGCCATTGGAAATTTCGAAGATGACCTGGCGCGCTGCGCGGAAGCGGATTGGATCATCGAAGTGGTGGCCGAGAATCTGGAGATCAAACGCAATCTGCTCTCGCGCGTGGCGCAGTATCGCAAGCCCGGCGCAATCGTGACAACTAACACTTCAGGATTGCCCGTGCATTTGATTGCCGAGGGAATGAGTGAAGAATTCCAGCAGCACTGGGCCGGAACGCATTTTTTCAATCCGCCGCGCTACCTGAAATTGGTGGAAGTGATTCCTGGCCCGAAAACATCGAGTGACGTCGTCGAGACGCTCAGCGAATTCTGCGACAAACGTCTCGGCAAAGGCGTAGTGGTGGCGAAGGACACGCCGAATTTCATCGCCAATCGCATTGGAACTTTTTCGATGCTGAACGCGCTGCGGCTGATGGGCACGCTGGGAATGACGGTGGAGGAAGTGGATGCCTGCACCGGCCCGGCAGTGGGCTGGCCGAAGTCCGCGACGTTTCGAACGGCGGACATCGTTGGCCTCGATGTGCTGGCGCATGTGGTGAAAAACATTTACGAAACCGCCCCGAACGACGAATCGCGCGAAACGTACAAACTGCCTACGCTGCTGGAAGAGATGGCCAAGCGCGGATGGCTCGGAGACAAAACCGGCCAGGGTTTCTACAAAAAAGTCAGAGGCACGGGCGAGAAGGAAATTCTGACCCTTGATGTAAATACCATGGAGTATCGGCCGAGGCAGAAAGCAAGATTCGCCTCGCTCGAAATGGGCAAAGCTATCGAAGACACCCGCGAACGACTGCGCGCGCTCATCGGACCCGTGCTGGAAGGGCAGAAGAGCGACAAGGCGCAGCAGTTTTTGTGGGGCGGGATTTCCGAGACATGTCTGTATGCGGCGCGGCGCGTGCCGGAGATTTCCGATACCGTCGTGGACGTGGATCGCGCGATGCGCTGGGGATTTGGGTGGGAGCTCGGACCGTTCGAAATCATGGACGCCATCGGCGTAAAGCCGTTCGCCGGGCATGTCCAGAAAGAAGGGCGCGCGCTGCCGCCGGTAATTGAAAAAGTGCTGGCCAGCGGCCGCAAGGGCTTTTACGAATCGGAAAAGGGCGCAACGACGGTTTTCGATATCAGCACCGGCGGAGCAAAGAAAGTCGAAGAGCCTAAAGGCGTCATCATTCTCAAATCGCTGAAGGACGCGGGCCGAGAAGTGGAACACAATTCCGGCGCGAGCCTGATTGACCTCGGCGACGGCGTAGTGTGCTGCGAATTTCATGCCAAGATGAACGCCATCGGCGCGGACTTGATCGCCATGCTGCACAAAGGATTGAAGCGGCTGGATTCGGACTTCGACGCCATGGTCATCGCCAACCAGGCGGTAAATTTTTCGGTTGGCGCGAACCTGATGCTCGTCCTGGTCGGAGCGCAAGAACAAGAGTGGGACGAGCTGCACATGGCAGTGAAACAATTCCAGAACATCAATCTCGCGCTGAAATACGCCCCGAAACCGGTAGTGGCGGCGCCGCAAGGAATGGCCCTCGGCGGCGGCTGCGAAGTGAGCTTGCACTCCACGCGAATTCAAGCAGCCGCGGAAGCGTATATCGGCCTGGTGGAAACGGGAGTAGGCTTGATCCCCGGCGGCGGTGGCACAAAAGAAATGCTAATCCGCGCGAACGAACACGCCGCCAGCGGTGAAGATCTGGATTTATTTCACGCCTTGAAGCCGGTGTTTGAAGGAATCGCGATGGCCAAGGTGGGCACCAGTGCGGAAGAGTGCCGGGACCTCGGATATTTGCGACGCGAGGATGGCGTGTCCATGAATCGTGATCGCCTGGTGGCGGATGCCAAGGAAGCAGCGCTGGCGCTGGCGCGCGGCGGCTACAAGCCGCTGGCGGCAAGCTGGCAAGAAGGTGCACAGACCACGCAGATCAAAGTTCTCGGCGAACAATTTTTAGCCGGCGCGAAACTGGCGATCCACATGATGATGCGCGGAGGCTACGCTTCGGAGTACGATGCACACGTTGGCCGGAAGCTCGCGAACATTCTGGCGGGCGGGCCAGTGACATCGCCGCAGATGGTCAGCGAACAGTACGTCCTCGATCTCGAGCGCGAGGCGTTCGTTTCGTTGCTTGGCGAGAAAAAGACACAGGAGCGCATCGCCCATACATTGAAGACGGGCAAGCCCCTGCGAAATTAGAGACGTTGAAATAGAACGTCGCTTGAACAGGTCATACCAGGGAAGCAGGCCTGAAACGAAATGGAATCATGAAACTTCTCGTCACGATTGTGTTCGCAGGGCTCGTGCTTGTGATCCTGGTGATGGCGGCGCTTCTAGGATGGTTCTATTTTTATACGCGTGATCTACCCGACGTAGCGCATCTGGCGGAGTTTGCGCCGAGCGCTCCCGCCGTCTTGACGGATGCTTGTCTCACAAGTTCGGTCACGGTCCTGCCCGCGGCACAAATGGGAAAAATTCTGAGAAATGCAATCAATGTTACGGAGCCACGGCGAGCGCAGTCCCTGATTGTGGCGCGCTCGCTTCTTTGCGGGCCGAGAATGCTCCGATCCTTGTCTTACGGTATGGATCAACTCCGCGTGGACCATCAAATTCGGGCGCGATTTTCCTGGGATCAGATTTTGACGATATATATGAATCGGGCGTACGTTAGCGAGGGAAAATATGGCGTGGAGGATGCCGCACGGCATTTTTTTGAAAAGGATCCCAGCAACCTGAGCGTTGCCGAAGCTGCGCTGCTCGCGGGATTAATTCGGGTCGGCGATGGGCTCTCGCCGATCGAGCATCCGGACCGCGCGTTGCACCGGCGCTCGCAGGTGATCGAAGCGATGCGCGCGAAGGGGCTCTTGAGCGCCACGGAAGCAGCCAAGGCCGAAGCGGAGCCGTTAGGAGTTTTGTCCCCCAGCAAGTAGGCAGTAGGCGGGTTGTTCCTCGTTCGCTATCAAGAATTCTCTTTCTAATCGTATAAAAACGTATTGATATGGCGGTTACGTATGCGGTATTCTGCGAGTTTGCAGGAGGGACCGTGCAGAGGCTGCTGGCGCCGCGCGAGGCGGCAAACATCCTGGGCATCAGCTATCCCACCCTGAAGCAGTGGATCTATCACGGCAAGCTCAAGTCGGTGAAAACTCCGGGCGGGCATCACCGCGTGCCGGAGAGCGAGATCGACCGGCTGATCCCAAGGAAATTGGAGCGCGGCGACATCGAAACGAGGCGGGGAAATTTCCGGAAGATCAGCGGGCGGAATCAATTGATTGGGAGGGTGGTGGCGCTGAAATTCAGCGGGCTCCTGGCGCAAGTTACGCTGGCCATCGGGGAGCAGCATATTACTTCGATCATTACGGCGGATGCGGCAAAAGAGCTGCGGCTGAAGCCGGGTGACCGGGCCGCGGCGCTGATCAAATCCACGGAAGTGATGATTCTACGGATTTGAAGAAAGCGGGAAAAAACCAACACAGAGAACGCGGAGAGCACAGAGGACACAGAGCGGAGACGCGCGAATGAGAGCGGCAGTCCGACTTCTAATCGCAATGTTAATGCTTTCCTGCGTTGCCCGCGAACTTCAGGCGCAGGGACAAGAGATTCGAATTGCGGCGGCGGCGGATTTGCGGTTTGCCATGGGCGAGTTGTCCGAAGGATTTGAGAAGCGGACAGGAACGAAAGTGAGCGTGACGTACGGATCGAGCGGGAATTTTTTCTCGCAGCTTCAGAACGGCGCGCCGTTTGATCTGTTCTTTTCCGCTGATATTGCCTACCCGAGAAAGCTGGAGGCCAGCGGGCTCGGGGAACCGGGGACGCTTCATCCGTACGCCGTCGGCAGAATTGTGATCTGGATGCCTCCGGAATCAAAGGTGGACGTGTCGAGACTCGGTTGGAATGCGTTGCTGGATTCGAGCGTGCAGAAAATTTCCGTAGCGAATCCCGATCATGCGCCGTACGGGCGCGCGGCGGTGGCGGCGCTGCAAGAGGCGGGAATCTACGAGCAGGTGAGGGCCAAGCTGGTCTACGGCGAAAACATCACGCAGGCAGCGCAGTTTGTGCAGTCCGGGAACGCGCAAGCAGGAATCGTCGCGATGTCGCTGGCGGTTTCGCCGGCGATGAAAGGGGGCAAGACGTGGGAAATTCCGGTGGACATGCATCCGGCGATTGAGCAGGGAGCGATCGTGCTGAAGGCCGCGAAAAATAAGGCCGCCGCGCTGACGTTCCTCGAGTTTGTGAAGAGCGCTGAAGGTGTTGCGGTACTCGCGAAGTATGGATTTACCATGCCGGAACGCACCGGAAAGAAATAGTGCAGAGACGCGGAGCACGCAGGAAAGAGAAGAAATTCGAGGCGAAGAACCGTATGGACGCATTATGGCTGTCACTGAAACTGGCGGTGTGCGTGGCGGCGATACTGCTGGCGATCGGGATGCCGCTGGCTTACTGGCTGGCGTACTCAAGCTGGCGCGGAAAATTTCTGTTGGAATCCGTCGTGGCATTGCCGCTGGTGCTGCCGCCGACGGTTCTTGGATTTTATGCGCTGGTGGCGATGGGGCCGAACGGACCGCTGGGGAAAATATGGATAGCGCTCTTCGGACATGGACTGGCGTTTACGTTCAGCGGATTGATCCTGGCATCGGTGCTGTACAGCTTCCCGTTTGCCGTGCAGCCCCTGGTGGCCTCGTTTGAAGGCGTGGATCGCAAATTGCTGGATGCATCCGCTGTGCTGGGCGCGGGAGGCTGGCGAACATTCTGGCGCGTGATTCTGCCGCTTTCTTTGCCGGGAGTTGTGACGGCCGCGGTGCTGAGTTTCGCGCACACCCTTGGTGAATTTGGCGTGGTGCTGATGGTTGGAGGGAATCTTGAGGGAGTAACACGAACCGTCTCGATCGACATTTACGATCGCGTGCAATCGCTCGAGTATGGCGAAGCGAATCGCATGGCGCTGCTGTTGCTGGTGATCTCATTTGGAGTTTTGTCAGTGGTGTACGCGGTGAACCGCCGCGTGTGGACGCCGTGGGCGGCGAAGTAAAGTCAGGCATGCTTTCCGCACGCATCCGCAAAGCACGGCGCAACATCGGCGCGCCCTCCTTTGTTCTTGATGTTTCCCTCGAAGTTCCCCCGGGCATAACCATTTTGTTCGGGCCTTCCGGTGCGGGAAAATCCACGTTGCTGGACTGCATCGCGGGTTTGACGCGGCCAGACGAGGGACAGATCACGGCCGGCGGAGACGTGCTCTTCGATTCCTCTCGCGGCATCCATCTCTCAGCGCAGAAACGGCGTATCGCCTACGTGTTTCAAACGCTGGCCCTGTTTCCGCATTTGACCGCGGAAGAAAACGTGGCGTACGGGCTGGGTCAATTCCAGCCGGAGCAGCGGCAGGAGCTCGTCGGAGAAATTCTCACGGCGTTCCGCGTGGAGAAGCTGCGGAAACAAAAGCCGGGCGAAATCTCCGGTGGCGAGAAGCAAAGGGTTGCGCTCGCGCGATCACTGGTAACAGAGCCGAGGGTGCTGCTACTCGATGAGCCTCTGACGGGCCTGGATGCAGAATTGAAAGCGGCGATCGTGGACGATTTGCGCGCGTGGAACATAGCGAAGCGCATCCCTGTTCTGTATGTGACGCACAGCCGCGAGGAAGTGGACGCGCTGGGCGAACGCGTTTTGGCGATGGAAAGCGGGCACATCGTGAGCGCCGGAGCGCCAATGGAAGTGCTGGACGCGCCGCGCCGAAGAAACCTGGCGCAAGCTGCCGGTTTCGAAAACGTGCTGGGTGGCACGGTGCTCGATCTGCGCGAGCCGGATGGCGTGATGCGTGTGCGGCTGGAAGAGAGCGAATGCGAGATTGAAGTGCCGCTGGGATTTGCAGTGGCGGGAGATCGAGTGAAAGTGGCCATTCGCGCGGGCGACATTTTGCTGGCGGTGGAACGGCCGATCGGATTGAGCGCGCGAAACGTGATGGAAGGACGAATTGCTTCGATGGAACAGCGCGGGACCATGGTCATCGCACGCGTGGACTGCGGCGTCCGGTTCGTTGTGCACGTCACGCCCGGAGCGGTGCGCGCGCTGGGCTTGGCCGCGGACCGCCGTGTCTGGCTGGTCTTGAAGACGCACTCATGCCATGTGGTGGAATAAAAAACTCGAAGCAAACGCGTTTCTAAGATTTAGGCTTCGCAGGAGCAGGTGGGGCCGCTTTGACTGCAACCGGAACGGAGAATCGTACTTCATCGGCTTCCAGCGCGCTGTCCTTCGGGGTGGCGTGAATGACGACGGCGTCGCCTACGGCAAGATCCGAGAGTTTGGCGGGCTTGTCCTCGTTCATGTCGGCTGCGCTGCCCGAACTGCTTGCGACATGCAAGACGTAAGCCGTTGAAGCGACGAGTTTCACTTCGACGGACTTACCCTCTTTCGTTTTCACCAGGACGGAATCGGGGCTGATTTTTTCAAGCGTGCCGAGGACATGCACTTTGTTGCCGTGCGCGAGGGCAGCGCAAGCCACAAGAGCGAATAAAATCGCAAGCTTACTTGCGCGAGACTTCATGAGAACCTCCAAACGTTCGAACCGCTAACTTCCCGATTCCTCACTCGCGATGATGATTCTGTGATTCCGGTTTCTGCCGCGGTGTTGCCCCGTTCAAAAAGTCGTTTTCCTGCTGTTCTTCTTCGCGGTCGCCCGGCCCTTTCGGATTATACCGCTCCATTTCGATGCGTTCCGCCGCCGTCAAATGCGGCAGGTGGCGGATGAAGTGCACCAGTTTCCAGCTATCTTGGTCGCCGCCGTGCTCGCCGCCATCGCCGAACGCCGGCATGCCGGTAAAGCGCACGCCATTTTCTATGATCCAAAATACTTCGCCATCCGTCAGATTCTGCGTGTCTGGAAGGCGGAGGTCCGGCGGCTTGGGATACAGGCCGCCGCCGACGACGGTCTGACCACTGCCATCATTGCCATGGCAAATAGCGCAGTGATCGGCGAAGTGCAGCCGGGCTTCGCGCAAATCCTCGGGCGAGTCGAGCACCGGGTTTTGGGCCAACCGCGCGCTCGAAGGAATCGCCAGATGCCGAGCGTTGCGAGCGACGAAGATTTCGAGTGGAGTAGGCGTGGCGCGGGAGCTGAGGCCGTCGTGCAAGATGGAAGCAGCGAGGGCGGTAGCGAGTGCGAGGATCGCCAATCCGATCACAATCCAAAGAGAGCCGCGTTTCATGGTTGCGTTGGTATGGTAAAGGATGCCAGCCAACCGGGCCAGCACCGAGTTCCTGAGATGTGACCATTGGGGCGAGGTTTCTATTCCCGATTCGAACGCGCAAGTGCGTTCCTCTGGTAGGATACTCAGGTTATGACGGGGCCTTCCATGAACGAAACAGCATTTGTCTCGGCAGGTGAGCGTTCTGCGGAAATACAGGAAAGTCTTGAGACGGCGCTGGGCGGCGAAGAACTTTCGTTCGAGCAGGGAATGAAACTGGCGACCGCGGAAGGCGCTGCGCTCGAAGCGCTGGTCGCGGCGGCGGATCGCTTGCGCAGGGAAACTGTCGGGGACGCCATCACGTACGTGGTGAATCGCAACATTAATTTTACGAATGTGTGCTTCGTGGGCTGCAGCTTTTGCGGATTTGGGCGCGGACCCGGCGCGGCGGACGCGTATTCGCTTTCGTTTGAGGAAGTGGTGCGGCGCGCGCGGGAGGCGTGGGACCGCGGCGCCACGGAAGTTTGCATCCAGGGCGGGCTGCCGAAAGACTTGGACGGATTTTTCTACCGGGATTTGTTGCGAGCGGTGAAGCGCGCGATTCCGGAGATGCACGTGCACGCCTTTTCGCCGATGGAGATTGATTATGGCGTGGCGAAAACGGGAATGGCGCTGCGCGAGTATTTGCGGATGATGAAGGATGAAGGGCTCGGGAGCATCCCGGGGACGGCGGCGGAAATTCTGGATGATCGCGTGAGGCAGGAGCTGAGCCCGAACAAATTGCCGGCGGCGCGCTGGGTGGAAATTATTACGGCGGCTCATGAGCTGGCGATTCCCACAACGTCGACGATGATGTATGGGCATGTGGAAGAGGCGGCGGATTGGGTGCGCCACATTATGTTGTTGCGCTCGATTCAGGAGCGCACGGGTGGTTTCACGGAGTTTGTGCCGCTGGGCTTCATTCATGAAAATACGCGGCTGTACCGGCATGGCGGAGCGCGGCCAGGGGCGAAGAGGGAGGAGCATCTTCGCGTGCACGCGTTGTCGCGTGTTCTGTTGCATGGAGCGATCAAAAACCTGCAAGTGTCATGGGTGAAGCTGGGATTCGAAACGTCGCTGGCGTGCTTGCAGGCGGGAGCAAATGACTTCAGCGGGACGCTGATGGAAGAAAGCATTTCGAAAGCCGCTGGGGCGACGTTTGGAGAATATGTTTCGCCGGAGGAGTTTCACGCGAAGATTCGCTCGATTGGCCGCGTGCCCGCGGAGCGCACGACTACGTACAAGATTCGGCGCATCTTCGATCGAGTGGAAGATTCGCCCCAATCCGCGTCGCCACAGTTACCGCTCCTGCAGGCTGAGCGGCACATGCCTTACACCGAAGGCGCTTACTGAGCGTTTCTCATGCGTGCACTTCTACTGCCGGTCAAAGACCTCAAGAATGCCAAAAAGCGTTTGATGGGTGTGCTCACGCCGGAGGAGCGATTCGAATTGGCCGCGGCCATGCTGAAAGATACGATCCGCGCGGTGCAGGGTGTGCGGCGTGCGGAGAAGATTTTTGTGATCACGAACTACGAGCCGGCCATGCGCATCGCCGAAGAAAATGGCTGGGAAATTCTGCGCGAGGAGCAGCAAGTCTCTGAGAGTGATTCCGTGGATGCGGCCTCGCGGCTTTGCACGCAGCGCGGAGTGACCGGGCTGCTTCGAATCCCACTCGATGTTCCGCTGGTGCAAGCGAGTGATATCGATGATCTGCTCGCCGTCGAATGCGAAGCACCGGCGCTGGTCATCGTGCCATCGCGCGACGGCACGGGGACCAATGCGATTCTGCGGATACCGCCGGCGTTGTTCCCCTCGCATTTCGGAATGGGAAGTTTTGCGAAGCACGTTGGCGAGGCAGAGCGCCTTGGCGCTCGCGTGATTTTCCGGCGAAGCACTCGCCTCGAGATGGATGTGGATGACGAAGCCGACTTGCGCGAACTGCTGAAGCACGATTTGACCGGCACAGAAACGGGCCGGTGGCTCGTGGAGAGCGGCGTCGAGGCGCGCTTACGTTCTCATCCCAAGGCAGGGGCGATGAGCGCCGGATGAAACGGAAAGTCTTTGTGACGCTCGACGAAGCAGTTGCAGTTATTCCCGATGGCGCGCGAATCATGTTTGGAGGATTTGGCGGGGCGGGTTTTCCGAACAATCTGATTCAGGCGCTGGCGCGGAGGGGAACCAAGAACATTACGGCAATCAGCAACAATTGCGGAACGGGCGACGGCGAGCTGGGATTGATGTTCAAGAACAATCAGATCAAGCACGCGATCGCTGCGTTCCCCGGGCCGCACGCGAATTATTTTCTGGAGCGCTACGCCGCGAAGGAAGTCACGCTGGAACTCGTGCCGCAAGGAATTCTCTGCGAACGCATGCGCGCTGCTGCCGCTGGATTGCATGGGTTTTACACCACCGTAGGCGTCGGAACCGAAGTGGCCGTTGGAAAGGAAGAGCGTGTGATCGAAGGGAAGCGCTGCATCCTGGAAATGCCGCTTCACGCGGATTATGCGTTCATCAAGGCGCACAGAGCCGATGAATTGGGGAATCTGACGTACCGTCTTGCGGCGCGAAACTTCAATCCCATCATGGCCATGGCCGCGAAGACGACCATCGCCGAGGTCGAAGAAATCGTTCCCGTCGGAGCTATCGATCCGGAACATGTGATTACGCCCGCAATCTTTGTGCATCGCATTGTGAAGGCGAAGGGACTTCGTTATGCCTGATAAACCGCGGCTGGCCAGGGAGCAGATCGCGCAGCGCGCCGCGCAGGAATTGGCGGACGGGGCGTATGTGAATCTCGGCTGGGGCATTCCCAATCTCATCGCGGATTACTTGCCGGCCGAAATCACTGTCTATTTCCACAGTGAGAATGGAATTCTGGGAATGGGGCGGCGCGCCAGACCTGGCGAAGAAGATTACGATCTTGTGGACGCGATGAAAGTTCCGGTGACAATCATTCCCGGCGCGGCGTTTTTTCATCAAGCGGACGCGCATTTGATGACTCGCGGCGGGCATCTGGATGCCGCGGTTCTCGGTGCGTTTCAAGTGTCGGAGAAGGGCGACCTGGCAAACTGGAAAATTCCTGGCGCAAAAGGTCCCGGCAACATCGGTGGCGCTATGGACATCGCTGCGGGAGCCAAGCTCCTGATCGTCTGTATGGAGCACACTACGAAAGATGGCGCGCCCAAGATCGTGAGGGGGTGCACGTATCCGCTGACAGCGCTTGGCTGCGTGAACACCATCGTGACGGATTTAGCGGTGATGGATGTGAGACAGGAAGGATTGCAGCTGCGTGAAGTCGCGCCAGGATGGACTGCGGAAGAAGTGCAAGCCGTGACCGGCGCTCGGTTGAACTTCACAGGACACGTTCCGCAAATGAGTTTTGGTTGATTTTCCGAGGAGGAAAGAAATGAGCCAGGTAATTCCAGAAAAATATTTGGATTTGTTGGAGAAACCCGCATTCGGAAATCTCGGGACGCTGATGAAGGACGGGAGCCCGCAGGTAACTCCCATCTGGGTGGACTACGACGGCAAGAATGTGCGCTTCAATTCCGCGAAGGGCCGCGTCAAGGACAAAAACATCCGGCGCGATCCGCGCGTTTCGATTTCGTTGCAGGACCCCACGAATCCGTATCGCTATTTAGAGATTCGCGGGCGCGTCGTTGAAATCACGGAAAATGGCGCCGACGACCACATCAATAAACTGTCGCAAAAATATTTGGGCAAGCCCATTTACCCGTTCCGCCAGCCCGGCGAAGTCCGCGTGCTCTACAAAATCGAGCCGGACAAAGTCAGCTCGATGGGATAGCCCGCCAGCCAACCATCGTCTTGTTTGACTTTCGGGAAGTGTCAGGCCGGAGCGATACCCGAAAAGATAGTTGACGGTCCTCTTGAATTCGGGCACATTCGCGTTTCCACTTCTCGGGAGATTCTTTGCTCTTACGTTTCTTCGCTTCAGCCTGCCTGGCCGTCACATTCCTTGCGCAGATTTGTCACGCGCAAGCGACAACAGACACTAAATCTGTGGAGAGCCCAGCAAGTCTGGACAATAAACGTGTAGCGGTCATGCGCTACCGGATTGCCCCGCAGCAGGTTTTTGCGTTGCCGAAGCTCGTCAACGAGAGCCTGATTGTTTTTCTTCGAGGTGATGAGGTCAAGCGAACGTCCGACAAAGGAGCTTCTGAATCGTTCGAAGCGACTCCCGGGCACGTCCTCTCGGACCGCGGCGGAGTGGAGTATTCGCTCTGGAATCTCAGCGATGACTCGCCCTCGGAATTGCTGGTCATCGAACTGAAGGATTCCTATGCCATCACGGAGCTGCGGGTGCCGTATTCCGAGCGCGACCCAGTGAATCTCGATTCGCAGCATTTTCGTGAGCTGTTCCAGAACGATCAGGTGCGCGTTCTGCAGATGCACCTGAACCCACGCGAAGGCACAGCGGTGAGTCAATTCTCCGATCGCCTGGAGATTGCGCTAAGCGACATACGCGCGACGGAGGCAGATATCGAAGGCAAAACTCGCGAGCTCCAGCGCGAGGCCGGATCCGTGGTTTGGGAAAAAGCAAGGATGCACTCCATCGTGAATGGGGACGACCGCCAGCTCGATGGCATTATCGTCGAGTTGCGCCACCCCTTCTGTTATGAAATCCCCGAGAATCTCAATGAATTGCCGGGCGCCTCTCCGGCCATGAAGACGTACATCACCAAGGTGAGAGAAAGCGTAAATAAGAAGTGGATGAAAAACATGCCGCGCTCCGTGCGCGAGGAGGAACAAAAAGGCATGGTCATGTTGCAGTTCAAGATTGAGCAGCAAGGCACGGTTCCGGAAGACGACATCCGTTTTCGGACGGTTTTCGCCGACGATGCCCTGATGGAAAAAGCGTTGAAGGCGGTGCGAGACGGCGGTCCTTTTCCTCCATTCCCGCCTGACTTTCAAAAGCCTTTCGTTACCTTGGGATTCTTCTTTCTGTACAACTTGCCGCAGCATCCTCCGGGATGCCGGTAAGCCTGCCCTCAAGGCATCTTCGAACGTGGTTCAGAATTGCAACCGGTAAATCTCTACATCCGCGCGGCGACGCGTGCGGCGATGTGGTTGTCAGGCATGCGGAAAATCAGTACAAGGCTGTCCGTGATGGGTATATCGACGCTCGGGATGACCAGTTCGTACTCCCAGATGAATCGTTCGGGGAGCTCGGATGCCAAGTTGGTGGCGTACGGAGGGATGGGCTCCACGGAATAATTCTTTTCGGTGATCTTCTTAACCGGCTGCAGGTCCACGCCGTGTTTCCAATACAGCGAGAGCTTCATGGTGCTCATCATTTCGCGCGTTAGATACGTGCGCGTTCCAACGTTTTGCAGCCCGTTGTCGCACGACCTATCGTGAACGGCAAAGGAAAGTTTCACTTGATCGGGAAATTGCGTGACAGGTTCGGTTCCGCGGCGATATACGGTGCCGTTGTCGCTGTCGAAGCGCTTCAGGTCGTCGAAGAAATTGCCGGAGGTTACGCGGCCGGCGACGCGAAAGCAGACGCCGTTGGGAAGGGTGCCGTCCGTTTCGAGAACTATGCCGCCGTAGTAATTACCGGTGGCTTTTTCGTGCTTGTCTTGCTTGTCGTGCTTGCTCTGCGCACCTGCAGCGCTGGCGACAAAGAGCAGGACAACGGCGCTGGCGATTTGGCTGTTGCGGTAACGCATGAATGGCGGCCCTGCCGAGGGGATTTTACTACTTCTTGGCAGCGGCGAGAAGAAAAGAGAAGCCGTTGAGGCTGCGAATCTCTTTGCCTTCTCCTGCCGGCTTCACGGTGCCTTGTCCGTCGCGAACCGCCTGAATTGCAGCTAGCAATTCCGGCAGCACGGAGGGTTGCGCGATGGGAATGTTGTGCGCGCCCAAAACTAGTTTTACTTCCGGAGCGAGCGCCACTAGCCGTTTCACGGAATTGACGTAGGCGTCCAGATCGGTTTCGGGGCGATAGAGCCAGATCGGTGCGGGATAGTACGTGTCGCCGGTGAAGAGCAGGCCGTTCGCGCGATCGATCAACGAGATCGCGTCCGGGGTGTGGCCGGGCGTGGAAATGATTTCGAGCGTGCGGCCGCCGAGGTTTATTTTGAAGCCGTCGTGCACGAACAAGGAAACGTGCCAGGGCTTGGTTCGATAGGTCTTGGCGTCGAAGTTTTTGGGCAGGCTTCCGCAAATCATATCCGGCCCAAGTTCCGCTTGCGCGTCTTCGGTCGAGCCCTTAGCGTTCGCGCGCGTGAAACTGGTGTCCATGCCGTAGACGAAGGTGAATTGCCAGTTGCCGCCAACGTGGTCGTTGTGCGTGTGCGAATTGAGCACCACCACGGGTCGCGAAGTGAGCCGCGAGACGATGCTCTTAATGTCGCCGATGCCCATGCCGGTATCGAAGAGCAGCGCTTGCTTCGTGCCGACAATTAAATAAGAGATGACTTCTTCGGCTTGGTGCGGTTCGTAGATGGCGAAAACGCCCGGCGAAACTTTATAGATTTCGAACCACGGCTCGCTCTCCAGCATGTGTTGCAGCGGCTTGTATTCCGGGCGAGGAAGCGGACGGCACCATTCCGGAACATCTTTTGTCTGCGCCCCCAGCAAGATGGGCAGGAAGAAAACCGGCAACAATTTTGCGAGCATTCTGCAAAGGCTCAAGAATCCTCCGATGATGAAGGGGTGAAATCTGCCGGGTGTAGCAATGTTATCGCCGGCGGCCACGGCAGCCAACTCAGCGTATTTCGAGTGTGCGCCGACAGTAAATCACCTGCCGTACTTTTCATAAAACTTATTGGTGAAGAGTTCGTCCGGATCGTAGGTCTTCTTCGCTGCGAAGAATTCGTCGATCCGCGGATAGGCCCGGCGCAGTTGCTCTTTCGAATAGAAGAGCTGGTACGGCAAATAGTAGGTGCCGTCCAATCCGATGGCCAGATCAATCAGGTCGGTAGTCGTTTTCTGCAGAATCTGGCTTTCGCGCTCGTTGAATTTCTGATTGAAGTACAGCACGTAGGCGAACATGTCTTGCTTCGCGTAGTTCAGCGTGGTGATGTCATCCTTGTGCACGATGCGGATGGTCACGTTGATGAGATTGGCGCCGCCATCTTTTACGATCGTGCGAAGTCCGTCCACGAACTGCGGCATTTTATCCCGTGGGATGAAATATTCTTGAAGAATGTCCGTATCCCTTAACCGGTTCTCCAGATAATCCATCGAGTCGTACATTTCCTGATTGCGCGAAACGAAGCAGCCTTCTTCCCGGCTCATCGCCTCGTTCCGCGAAAGGCAATTGTGTAGACGCGGCTCGGCATACTTTTCGGCCATCCAGCGCACGCGGCGGCCGAAGTCACCCGTCTTCGAAAAATTAATGATGAAGCGGTCCAGCCACACGTAACCGGGGAGTTTTAACGGAACAATGGGCACTTGCGTGTGCGTTTTCTCATAGGTATGAATCGCTGTTTCCCTCAAATACGTCGAGGGCGACATGGAAAGCCGTCCGTACGCGAGCCCGATGCCGGCATCGCCATCGACATTGTTCTTGTAGTAGTCGGCGAAATCCTTGTAGTCCATGTAGTGCGTTTTCCACACGTACATCTCGTTTTCGACGACGTCGACATCCACGTCGAGAATAATGCCCATCAAGCCGTAGCCGCCCAGTGCGTGATGAAACAGCTCGGCATTTTCCGTGGGGCTGCAATTCTTGATTTCGCCGTTGCTCAGCAAAATCCGAAACGAGCGGACTGTGGGCGCGACTTGTCCCGGATTGTGCGCGATGCCGTGCGCGTTCACGCTGAGCGTGCCGCCCACCGTGAAAATGTTGATGGACTGCATGGCTTTCACGGAGAGACCGTATTGATCGAGATACAACTGCAACTGTTTCCACGTGGCGCCGGTCTGCACGTTGAGAATCTTGTGCTCTTTATCGAGGCGCACCTGATTGAATCCGCGCATATCCAGCACAAGTCCGTCCTTGACGAACGTGTGACCGCCCATGCTGTGGCGGGAGCCGGCGGCGGTGACTTTCAGTTTGTGTTCGCGCGCGAATTGCACGGCGTTCTGGATATCCTCGACGGTTGAGACTTTGACGATTCCGTAGACCGCAGTCTTGTTCAGGTGGCTGGCGTCGTTGATGTAGCCGCCGACCTGTTCGAAGGGAACTTGCGCGGCGGGAGGAACCGACAATACCAGCGTGGTTGGTTTGGTTTGATCGGCATTCGGCGGATAGACGAAATCGGATTCTTTTTCTTTGGCGGGAGGTGCGGCGTAGTCGAAAAACTTCTTCGCGGCGACGGCGATCAGCGACGCGACGAAAAGTAATGCGATCAGCCAGCGCCTTCGGCGGGAAGGGGATGTTGTCTTTTGCATAAGCACGACGAAGAAGTTGCTTTCCCGAGAAGTATAGGAGGAACTATGCTGGGGCCAAGCTTCCCGGGGGATTCCGATGCCTAAACAAATAACGACGATACAGAAGTGTGCGTGGGGATTCGCGGCGCTGTTTCTCGGCGTCTACCTGCTCGACTACGTTCCCGGAATCATGGATGCGAACGGGCTGATGTTCGGCTTGTTCCACATGACGCGGATCGTGGACATGGGACATTTGTTTGCCGGTGCCCTTGGGGTGATCGGCGCGCTCACTGGACCGAAAGGCGCGCGGATTTATTTTTACGTTCTGGGAACATGGTATTTGATTGATGTCGCCGTTTATTTTGTTTCGCACTTGCAGCAGATTTCTTTGAAAACCAATATTTTCGTGAATGGTCCGCACATTCTGATTTTCATTGCTGCGTTTCTGATCGCCGCCAAAGTGAGCCGCAACACCGCGGAGGCGTGATCGCCTGATGCTGCAAGGGCTGAAGCGCTTCCTGTGGCGAAGAGTCCTGCCGTTTTTCCTGATTTGCTTTGGCGCGCTCGTTTTGTTCGTCGCCGCGTTTTGGCTGAAGTGCGCGTTTGTGAAGCCCTCTGTTGGTCCGCTCCATGGCATCACCGGAGAGGCTGGGATCGTCGCGCCAGATATTGGAGAGAAGAATCGACGCCCGCTGGAGGATTCGTACTTTTCGTATCCCGAGTGGTACATCGTTTGGAGTTACGAGGAACGCGCTCAGTACCTGCCGAAGAATTTGCCGAGCGGATTTCCATATTTCGCTTCGATCGGGCAGTACTGGCGTTCGTACTGTTTCATCTGCGGGCTGACACAGAGCCGTCATCAATTTAATTTTGGCGATCACCTGAGCTCGATGGTCCTCGGCGGCAGCTTCGCGCTCGAATACGCGATTCGCGGCGCGTATGAGCAAACCATCGGACGCTTGAGCGAGTGGACCAGTTCGCACGAACTCGTGGAAGAGGACGCCTACGCTGCGCGCGTGGCGCGCGAGTATGCCGACTTTGTTTACGTTCGTCCTTTTTACGAATTTCATTTTGGCTACGCCCTCAAGCAACTGTGGAAAGAGACGCCGCTCTGGGGCAAGCATCCCATTCGCAAGTTCGAGCGAAAATTCATTCTCAGCCTTGATTACGGCATCGAGGCGATCTACGCACATGCCATGCTGCTTGCCAGCCACGTGACGTACGGGCAGGAATCGGATGAAACGTATTCCTGGATCCGCCACGCGCCGGGAGGTCTCCTTCCCGAATTTCCGCACGTCAAAAGAATCAAGGAACTTGCGCCAGACTCGCTGCTCGTCAGCATTCCGCGCTACCAGGAATTCACCGACGTCGCGGTGAAGCTCGCCGCGCGCGAAGTTCAGTTTGAGCAAATCGCCGGGAACGATGACATTACGCTCACCGTGGTGGTGCCGAATAACTGGACGTACGATTTGCCCGCCGGCGAGGGCAGCTTGCTCTTCACCGAAAATATTCTGACGCAGCCCGGCGCGAAACGAATCGCTCTCGAGTCGCGTGTCGTGTTGCTAAGCTCGGTCCTGAATCATTTCATCTGCGAAAACATCAAGATCGAACACATTTACGACTACTAGTCCGCAGAACTGCTTCTTGGAATTCCCAGGGAACAAAAGATGATAGCCTTCCGTATCTTCCGGCAGCAGTCCAGCCCTGAGAACGGGTGTGCCTTTTTGGGGGTTTACGATGAACAACTTCTGGCAAGACATCCGCTACGCATTCCGTGTGTTTTCGAACAACCGGGGATTTGCGGCCATCGCCGTGCTGACGCTGGCTCTGGGGATCGGCGCGAACACCTCGTTGTTTTCCATCGTTAACGGCGTGCTGCTGAATCCGCTGCCGTTCCCGCATCCAGACGAGCTGTACGCGGTTTATACGAAGACCACTACGTTCGAACAGAGCTCGATTTCCTACCAAAATTTCCTCGACTGGCAGAAGCAGAACCATTCTTTCTCGGCTCTCGGAGCTTTGCGCTCCGATGATTTCAACATGACTGGCGCGGGCGAGCCTGAACGCCTGCACGGTCACATGATCTCGGCGGAATTCTTTCCCGCTCTCGGCCTCACCCCCGTCGCTGGCCGCTACTTCCGCCCTGAAGAAGACCGCGCCGGCGCCGGGGCGGTGGCCATTCTTGGCGACGGCCTTTGGAAGCGTAAATTCGCATCCTCAGCGGATGCCGTCGGCAAAAGCATCACGCTCAACGGCAAATCGTACGCAATCGTGGGCGTGGCCAAGGGGATTTTACCTGGCCTCAGCTCCTCGGATGTGTACGTGCCCCTCGGGCAATGGACGGACCCTACGTTTCTGGACCGGCGCATCAGCATGGGCACGAACTCGATCGGCCGATTGAAGCCGGGCGTCTCGCTGGCGCAGGCACGCGCGGACATGGACTCTGTGGCGCAAAACCTGGCGGCCGCTTATCCCGAAGTCGACAAAGGGACGGGGATCGCGCTCGTGCCGCTCAAGGAAGATACCGTGGGCAGTGTGCAGGGAATCCTCCTCGTGTTGCTGGGCGCGGTGGGATTTGTTTTGCTGATAGCTTGCGCCAATGTTGCCAACCTCCTGCTAGCGCGCTCGACGGGGCGCGCGCGCGAATTTGCCATTCGCTCGGCGCTTGGAGCCAGCCCCATGCGGGTCATCCGGCAGCTACTCACGGAGAGCGTTCTGCTTGGCATCGCCGGCGGGGCGCTCGGCCTGCTGCTCGCGAAGCTATCTATGCGCGCGATCCTCAGCGCCTTGGGCGGCATGCTCCCACGCACCGACGAGATTGTGCTGGATTCCCACGTGCTGCTGTTTACCGCTGGGCTGGCGATTCTTACGGGTGTTGTGTTCGGGCTCGCGCCGGCGATCAAAATGCTGCGGCCCAAACTTAGCGACACGCTGAAGGAAGGCGGCCGCGGCGGGAGCGGCGCGCGGCACCGCACGCAGAGCGTGTTCGTGGTCATTGAAATGGCCATGGCGCTGGTGTTGCTCGTCGGAGCTGGGCTCATGATTCGCAGCCTGGCCGCGCTGTGGGGAATCAATCCGGGCTTCGACCCGCACCAAGCACTTTCGTTTGCAACCTCGCTGACGACCAATCCCTCGGTCACTGCCGACCAGATGCGCGCGAGATACCGCGAAATGGTGCGGCAATTCGAAAGTGTCCCCGGAGTGGAAGCCGTTTCCGTAGTCGGCGGCTCGCTGCCCATGACCGGCGATTCGGAAGTGCCTTTCTGGCACGAAGGCGAGGCTCCGCCTGCGAACCAAAACGATATGACCTTCGCGCTTTTCTATCTTGTGACGCCTCCGTACGAGCAGGCGCTGCGCATTCCGATTCAGCGCGGACGCTTCTTCAGTGATCGCGACGATGAACATGCGCCGGCGGTCGCGGTGATCGATGCAACGCTTGCGCGCAAATATTTTCCGAGCACCGATCCCATTGGCAAGCGCATCAACGTTGGGCTGCTAGAAATTCAGCCGGAAATCGTTGGCGTCGTCGGCCACGTGGAGCACTGGGGCCTTGGTGATAAGGGGCACCAGACTTTGCAGTCGCAGCTTTACTTGTCCGTCTGGCAAGTGCCGGACCGCTTCTGGCCGTTGCTGGCGAACGGTTCAGGCTATGTGGCGCGCACAACGTCTTCGCCGCTCAGCGTGGTGAGCGCGATTCGCACTGCGGCGGCGAAAGCGGATCCGAGCGCGGTTGTTTACGGCGCGCGGCCCGTCGAGGACATCGTCGCCGGGTCCATCGCAACGCAGCGGCTGGCGATGATTCTGCTCAGCGTTTTTTCCGCGCTGGCGCTGGTGCTTTCGGCGACCGGAATTTACGGCGTGATTTCCTATCTGACCGGGCAGCGCACGCATGAAATCGGGATTCGCGTGGCGCTGGGCGCGTCCAGCGCCGACGTGCTGCGCATGGTGCTCGGCGAAGGAATGAAGCTCACGCTCATCGGCGTGGCCGTCGGAGTCGCCGCCGCGCTCGGATTGACGCGGTTGATGACCCAATTTATTTACGGTGTCGGCGCGTCCGATCCCGTTACGTTCACCGGCGTCGCCGTTCTGCTGACCGGCGTCGCACTGCTCGCCTGCTACATTCCGGCGCGGCGCGCGATGCGTGTGGACCCGATGATCGCTCTGCGCTACGAGTGATCGTCATTTGCGAAAAACTTTATTTCTGTGAACCTCCAACAAAGATGGATTTTGGAATCATCATGTGGACGCCTTTGTTGCCGTCGACTAGTTCGGTGATGTGGAGGTCGGCGGCGACGCTCGCGAGCATGTAGGCGTCGTCGCGGGAGAGATGTTTTTCGGTGACGAGGAAATCGATCATTTCGCGGACGGCGAGGGTGGCGCAGGCGTTCAGGTCGTCGTTGAGGCCCATGGTGATGTAGTGGGTGGGGGTTTCGGCGCGGGGCCACTTCAGGTGCAGGTCCTTGCGCACAACGAATTGAAACGTGCCGATGAGCGAAGTTTCCATGGCGGTGATGTCCACTTCGCCGTCGCCCTGGCCGGCGTGGCCGTCGCCGACTTCAAAAAGCGCGCCGGGGGCGTGCACGGGAATGTAGAGCGTGGTGCCGGCGACAAGGTCCTTGTTATCGAGATTGCCGGCCATGATCCAGGGCGGACCGCTATTCCAGCGGCCAGCGGTTTCCGGCGGCGCGTCGCCCATGCTGCCGAAAAAAGGATGCAGCGGAATCTCGATGCCGGGCGCGAATTTCGCGACCATGCGCTTTTCATCGAGCGGAATGATTTTTATTTTCGCGTAAGGATAATCGTCGGGCAGATAGCCGCGGCCGGGGCCGAAGGCGTTGTAGGCGTAAGGAATCGCGAGCTTGATCGAGAGAATTTTGACTTCGAGCACATCGCCGATTTCCGCGCCTTCGATGTAAATCGGCCCGGTGAGAATGTGCCCGCCCGGCCCCTTGTCTTTCACCTGGTCGGTGATGTCTCGCAGCGATTGCTCGACTTGGTCGGGAGGCAGGCCTGCGTCTTCCAGCCGCTTCGGGCTGTTGGTGATCAGCGTTTGAATCTCCACCGTGTCGCCCGACTTGACGCGCAACACCGGCGCCGCCTTCGCATCGTAGTAGCCCCAAGCCACCGTCTTCGGCGTCGGCTTCAGCGTGTATGTCGCTTGCTGGGCGGAAACCGGATGCCAGGGAAACAGAAGAGCGAAGCTCAGGAGCATGGCGCGGCGAATCATAAAACCTCGCAGTGTCGAAGTATTAGTTCCGGGGCGGCATTGTACGCTGAGCCGCCAGAAACAGCACGCCGGGGAACGAACCTTCGGCAATAAAAGTCGAAGGGGCGATAGCAAAATGACGCTACATTCATAGTGGTTGCAACCAAAACCGCGGGCCGTTCATCTGAGTGACGAAGCCGTGAAAATACGATTGCAAAAAAAAATGGACTCGCCGCACACTGCAGCACAGCGGTGGAATTGAGGCAGTTGGCAAGCCGGTGTTCTCGAGGATGAAAAAAAATGGATCTTAAGTTTTTGGTGACCTGCCGAGGCCAATTGCTTCGTGCGCTCGGTTTGGCGCTTGCATTGCCGGCGGTTTGCGCGAACGCCCAGCAGAGCGTTTCGCCGGCGGCGCCCGTGGGTGTGGAGTCCAGTGAGTTTGCGTGTTTTGAAGAAGAAGGCCAGCAGAATCCGCCACTGGCCCAAACCGGCACCGCGGATAAGCCGGCAGCGCCGGAAGCGAAGCCTGAGGGCCAAGCCGTTGATCCCACCAAGCAGCAGCCGGCGCGAATCCTGGGCGTCATGCCCAATTTCCGGGCTGTCAGCGCGGGGGTCATTCCGCCGCCACCCACGCCAAAACAAGCCTTTGTGATCGCGACGAAAAACTCCTTCGATTACTCCTCGTTTATATTCGTTGGACTCACTTCCATGATCGCGGAGGGATCCGACGCGCATCCGCAGCTGGGCAAGGGCGTGGACGGATTCGGAAGGTATTACTGGCGCGGGTTTGTGGATAAAACGGACGGAAACTACCTTGTGATCTTCGCCTTGCCAACGGTATTTCACGAAGATGAGCGTTACTATGCCAGAGGCAAGGGCAGTTTCGTAAAACGGTTCGTTTACTCCACCACGCGCATCTTCATCACGCCGAACTACGACGGAAACAACACCATCAACGCGTCCGAACTGCTGGGGCGCGGGATCGCGCAAGGCGTCTCGCTGGCGTACTACCCGAGCAAAACGCGGACGGTCGGAGCGATCAGCGCCAAGTACGGTTATGCGTTGCTCCGCGACGCCGCGACGAATGCGTTTCGCGAATTTTGGCCGGACATCGCGACACACGTTCTGCACCGGCATCCCTAGACTCGCGGGCCTGTGCCCGTTCGATGGTCGAACGGTTTGCATCAAACCTCGGCACCCGAATCTGAAATCCGATGCGGCATCCGAGCCGCGAGCGAACGAGCTTCCCGCCGAATTGCGTTCGTGAGCGGCGCGGTGATGTCGCGCAGCGATTGCTCGACCTGTTCCGGCGGCAGGCCCGCGTCTTCCAGCCGCTTCGGGCTGTTGGTGATCAGCGTCTGAATCTCCACCGTATCGCCCGACTTGACGCGCAGCACCGGCGCGGCCTTCGCGTCGTAGTAGCCCCACGCCACCGTCTTAGGCGTCGGCTTCAGCGTGTACGTTGCCTGCGCACTCAACGGTTGCGTAAATGACGCAAGGATGAACAGCATCGAACCAAATGCGGTAATCGTTTCACGACGAAGCATTTTGCCTCGCATTGCAGGCGAAGAATCAACGCTGCATCTATACATAAACACCGTGCCCTAAATACCCCATGAAAACGAACATAAACCAGCTTAGTGGACATAAACGGCTCAGGTCGTATCTACTCTGAATGGCTCCCGGCCCGATTTCGCGGTACTCGATGTGCAATGCCGCAGTACTCTCAACCTCCGAGGAAGCGGGAAACCGCTTCTCCCCTATCTTTCTAATTCCGTTCTTGTCACCAGATAAATACACGAGTGTCGCTTTCAGCTCCTTATTCGGGTCGCATTGATAGGTCAAACCGATCGCTTGCTCGTCCGGTAGATTCGCGGGCTTGGGACCGCCGAAAGGAGAAGTCGGATCTAGATGCGATTGACCCCGGTCGAAATGTCGCATACCCCAGAACTCGGCTTGGGTGTCCACATACTTCCATTCTGCAAGTGTCTCCGGAAACGCCCTCGTCATTCCAGGAGCCTGCATTCGTGTGAGAACGTCGCTTAGATAGTCTCGATTCGTCGCGACGATAACTGTGTTCTTCATCGGAAAGACAACGAACGTTGTCCAGACGTCTTGCCGCAATTCTTCCTGAAAGACCGCAACCTTGTGGCCCTCAATATCATCAATCCGAAGAGCGTTCTTGACAGCGGTTTTCATGAAAGTCTCTTGGGCGTCCCCGAGGTCGTCCGCGAAAATGACGATGGTGCACCCTTCGTAAGGCATTTCACCAAGCTCATTTGGACTCCGAAAAGCCCTGGATCCCCCTGCCGCGAACAGAATTTTCTTGCCCTCCAGCCCTTTCCCGAGGCCACCGTTGCCGAGACTAAATAGATCAACGGTTAGATAGTGGAAGTATTGCCGCAAATCTTGAGCTTGCGTGTTGCGGTCCGCATAGTCCATTTGGGAATTCGACAGGGCGAATGGGCCCCGGGCCGTCAATAGCGTTTCAGTGTTGGCTGGAAGCCAGGAGAGAACCTGGCTGGCCGCCACTGAGAGTTGAGCCGCGCCTACTTGAGCAGCCGGTCGTACGCTCTTGCAACCTGAGCTTCCGAAAGCTGCCACACATAGCAAGAGGGCCGCAGTGATGTCTCTTGTCTGCATTCGTCGTTCGGTCATGTTCATGGGTGCGTCATGTCCTCTGGCTTGACGAGGGCGTCGAATTCTTCGGGGGTGACGCAGCCGAGTTTGATGGCGGCTTCGCGCAAGCTGATGTGGGCTTTGTGGGCGGCTTTGGCGACCTGGGCGGCGTTGTCGTAGCCGATTTTGGGGGCCAGGGCGGTGACGAGCATGAGGGAATTGTGGACGTAGTGATCGATTTGTTCGCGGTTGGCTTCGATGCCGACGACGCAGTGTTCGACGAAGCTGTTGCAGGAGTCGGCGAGGAGCTCGACGGAGTGGAGATAGTTGAAAATCATGACGGGCTTGAAGACGTTGAGCTCGAAATTGCCTTGGGAGCCGGCGAAGCCGATGGCGGCGTCATTGCCCATGACTTGCACGCAGACCATGGTGAGAGCTTCGGCCTGCGTGGGATTTACTTTGCCGGGCATGATGGAAGAGCCGGGCTCGTTTTCGGGGAGAGTGAGTTCGCCGAGGCCGCAGCGCGGGCCGGAGGCGAGCCAGCGAATGTCATTGGCGATTTTCATGAGCGAGGCGGCGAGCGTTTTCAGCGCGCCAGAGGCGAAGACGAGTTCGTCGTGGGCGGAGAGCGCGGCGAATTTATTGGGATGCGAACGGAAGGGCAGGTTGGTCAGCTCGGCGATTTTTTTGGCGGCGCGCACGGCGAATTCGGGATGGGCGTTGAGGCCGGTGCCGACGGCGGTGCCGCCGATGGCGAGATCATAGAGGCCGTCGAGAGCGACGGCGATGCGGCCGCCATCGCGGTCGAGAAGATTGACGTAGCCAGAAAATTCCTGGCCGAGGGTAAGCGGGGTGGCGTCCTGCAAATGAGTGCGGCCGATTTTTACGATGTCCGCGAATTCTTTCGCTTTGGCGTCGAGGGCGTCGCGGACTTTTTTCACGGCAGGGAGTAGGCGGCGCGCGGTTTCCGTGGCGGCGGCGATATGCATGGCAGCGGGAAAGGTGTCGTTGGAGGATTGCGACATGTTGACGTCGTCGTTGGGGTGGATGGGCTTCTTGCTGCCCATTTCGCCGAGGGCGATTTCGATGGCGCGGTTGGAGATGACTTCGTTGACGTTCATGTTGGTCTGCGTGCCGCTGCCGGTTTGCCAGATGCGCAGAGGGAAGTGGTCGTGCAGCTTTCCGGCGATGACTTCATCGGCGGCCTGGGTGATGAGCGCGGCTTTATCGGCGGGGAGTTTGCCGAGATCCTGATTGACGAGCGCGGCGGCTTTTTTGAGGATGCCGAAGGCGCGGATGAGCTCGGGTGGCATGACGTCCTTGCCAATGGCGAAGTGGATGAGCGAGCGAGCGGTCTGCGCGCCGTAGTAGCGGTCGGCGGGGACGGCGATCTTGCCCATGGAGTCGGACTCGGTGCGCGTGGGGATGGAGGCTGCGGTTTTGGCGGCTTCAGACATGGGAGGCTCCTGGATTGGCTGCTGGGACGATTCTACCAGTAAGTGAGGGGTGGCTCGTGATCGGTGAGTGTTTGAGGAGGTTGACAGTCGACAGTTGACAGTTGACAGTCGGAGAAGAGAAAAACCGTGGGTAGGGTAGGCCAGAAGGTATTTAGGTAACGAAGTAAGGAGGCAAAGATGGTTGACAGTGGACGGTTGACGTCAGATCGGCGGAAGGCATGGTCCCCACCCCCGTGTTTTTTGTAAGTGTTGCATCTAGAGGAGTTAATTTTGGCGTAAGTCGTTTGTTTGCAGCACTTACAAGGGGTTCCGTAAGTGTTGCAGCTAAAGGAGTTAGGGTGGCGGGGTGTTGGCGAGAAAGTAACGGCTTAAGATGAGGGGATTTTGGAGAAGTTAGGAGGACTGCTTGGCGGGCGGCCATGAGTGGCGGGTGCGGCTCGGCGGTGCCGCGACCACATTTGTAGTATAGCACATCGGTACTGATTGTCAAATGATTACTTGTAAGTGGTTTGGATGGATGGGGATAGCGCGGTATCAATCCGTGCTGAGACCAGGGAGAACGTCAAAGAAGGGGACTTGACACAGAGGGCCACGGAGAAGAAGGAGGGACTAAGGCACGGGGATGCCCAGGCAGGAAAGGTCAGGATCGCTTCACTCTTGGACGGGAGGCCCGGGCCATTTGGCGCTGGTCTAATCCCTGTCGGATCAGAGTCTTGATTACGGCCTGCCTGCTGATGTTCAGTTCCTTCGCGGCGCGTTCCAGCTCTTCGAGCATGGGGGCAGTGAAATCGACATTCACGCGCTGGATAGGCTTCATCAGGCGGCCGGAATTGGTGAAGAAGCGCGAGACGTCCTTGCCGTTGTCCGCCATGCGGGCGATGGATTCGGCCGATGCAGGTTTTTTCTTACGGGCTGTGTTCTTCATAGAGTAGTTGTTCTTCCCTGGTGGCTTTCCATGGTGTCACCAAGTGGTAGAACTCTCCTTCTTCGTCTTCTCGAATCTCAAAGATCACCGTATAAAGCCGATCACCGACCCAGCCGATGGCGCGATGCTGAACCGGCAGATCGGAGCGCTGGTCGACGTAATAAGGGTGAAAGAACACGTCCTGCGCTTCTTCGAAGCCGATTCCGCGCCGTGGATTCCGCCGAAGACTCCTGCTCTTCCGCGCGTCAAAGTGGAATCGCATGACGGTATAACTGTTATACCATTTTGTGAGACCAAGAGAAAGAGAGGCCGTGCTTAGGCCCAGCCTCTACAAAGTCGATGGCCAGGTTGGAGCCCGAAGCCGGTCTGGGAGTACATTTGGGGCAATAGGGGAGCGGCGTGCGGCGGGCTCATGTATAATTTTGGTTCAGGGGATTTGGACCTTTTCATGAGCCAAGGATACGGAAAATCGCATGCAACGCTAAAGGTGTGGTTTTGGCGCGCGGAGCGCTTCTTCCACACGCGTGTGCGCGAGCTGCGGGCGATCGTCAAGGCGCTGGTTTCGACGAAGCATCCGTTCCTGGTGCACATCATTCCCACGCGCCGGTGCAACCTGGCTTGCACGTACTGCAATGAGTTCGACGATTTTTCGCAACCGGTGGCAATCGAGGAAATGAAGAAGCGGCTGGACATCCTGGCGGGGATGGGAACTTCGATCATTACCATCAGCGGGGGCGAGCCGCTGCTGCATCCGGAGCTGGATGAGATTATCCGGCACATCCGGAAGCGGGGCATGATCGCGGGGATGATCACCAATGGGTTCCTGTTGACGCAGAAACGCATCGAGGAGTTGAACCGCGCGGGGCTGGAGCACCTGCAGATCAGCATTGACAATACGAAACCGGACGAAGTTTCGCTGAAGAGCCTCAAGACACTGGATCAGAAGCTGGAGCTGCTGGCGAAGCATGCGTATTTTCAGGTGAACATCAATTCGGTGCTGGGCAGCGGCGTGAAGGATCCGGAGGACGCGCTGCGCATCGCGCACCGCGCGGTGGATTTGGGGCTGACGAGCACGGTGGGGATTATTCACGACAATAATGGGCAACTGAAACCGCTGGGGCCGCGGGAGATCGAGATTTTTGAAGAGATTATGACGCTGAGCAAGCGGTCGTTTTCGCGGTTCAATGATTTTCAGCACAATGTGGCGCGGGGAAAAGAGCACGTTTGGCGGTGCCGGTCGGGTTCGCGGTATTTGTACATTTGCGAAGACGGATTGGTGCACTGGTGCTCGCAGCAGCGCGGGTATCCGGGGATTCCGCTGGCGGAGTACACGCCGGAGATGCGGCAGCGGGAGTTCTTGACGGAAAAGTTTTGCGCGCCGCGATGCACGGTTTCGTGCGTGCAGCAGGTGGGGATTTTGGATAACTGGCGCGCTCCGCAGAACTTGAAGCCGATGCCAATGGCGCAGCCGGCGGCGCCTCCTCCGCAGTTGGTGCAGATTGGGCAGGGGCGCGGCGGGTCCTGATTTTTTGCTGTGATATTGGGCTGTTTTGTTCGATTTTCCGCTGAATGTTTCACTCCGCGCACATTCCTCCGGTTGATAGATTGACGGTCGGCTGCGTCTTGCCAACAATGAATGCATGCCAGGTTTAGCGATTGAAATTGAAAATCTGACCAAGGAATATCCGTTCGGATTCCTCCACCTCAAGAAAAAGACTTCGCTGGAAGGGCTCAACATGCAGGTGGAGAGCGGCGAAGTGTTTGGCTTTATCGGGCCGAATGGCGCGGGTAAATCCACGACCATCAAGCTGCTGATGGGGCTGATTTTTCCGACGGCTGGGAGCGCGCGGATTCTGGGCAAGCCGATCAGCGACGTGGAAATGCATCGCGACATCGGGTACCTGCCGGAGCAGCCGTACTTCTACGACTATTTGACGGCGACAGAGCTGCTCGATTACTTCGCGCGATTTCATGACTTGACTGCGGCGGACCGCAAGGAACGCGTGGAGCGCATGCTGAAGAAAGTCGGGCTGGAGACGGCGAAGAAGATCCAGCTGCGGAAGTATTCGAAAGGGATGCTGCAGCGCGTGGGGCTGGCGCAGGCGATTTTGCACGATCCGCAGGTGGTGATTCTGGATGAACCGATGTCCGGGCTCGACCCGCTTGGCCGGCGCGAGGTGCGCGACATCATTCTGGAATTGAAGCGCGACGGGAAGACGGTGATGTTTTCCACGCACATCCTTAGCGACGCGGAGATGCTTTGCGATCGCGTGGGCGTGATTGTCGGGGGGAAGCTGCGTGGAGTGGGCGCGCCGGGGCAGTTGGTGGACATGAAGACGCAGGGGATGGAAATACTTTTCGAATTGACGGGGAGGAGCAACGCGCCACTGCTGGCAAAGGCCACGCGAACGGGGGAGCGCTACCGTTTGCAGGTGAGTGAGGAGGAATTGTACGCGGCGATTGAACAACTGCGCAGCGCAGGCGCGCGGATACTTTCCGTGTCGCAGGTGAAGGCGACCCTGGAAGAATTTTTCATGGACTTGGTGGAAGCGGATCGCGCGCAAGCATCGGCGGTCGAGGTGAGCGGGAAATGAGGCGCGTGGGCGTGGTGGCGTTGAACACGTTTCGGGAAGCGGTGCGCGACCGCGTGCTGTACAACTTATTGTTTTTTGCGCTGCTGATGATGGTGGCGGCGATTGTGGTGGGGCAGATTTCGATCGGCATCCAGGATAGCGTGATCGTAAGTCTGGGGCTGAGCGCGATTTCGGTGATCGGATTGCTGATTGCGGTGTTCATCGGAGTGGCGCTGGTTTCGAAAGAGATGGACAAGCGCACGCTATATGCGCTGCTGGCCAAGCCGGTGCGACGGTGGGAATTTTTGCTGGGGAAATTCGGCGGGCTGGTGCTGACGCTGGCGGTGAACACGGCGGCGATGGCGCTGGGATTGCTGCTGGTAATGCTGTATGTGAAGCACGCGCTGTTACGCAGCGACGCCGTGGTGCTGGTGGCGGTGTATTTTATTTTGCTGAAGCTGGCGCTGGTGGTTGCGCTGGCGCTGCTGTTTTCATGCTTCACGACTTCGCTGCTGGCGATTTTGTTCACGGCGGGTTTGTACATCGTCGGGCTTTACGTGCAGGAGCTCAAGAATCTGCCGGTGGACGTGATGAGCCCTCAGGCGGCGATGTTCACGAAGTGGCTGGCTTATCTGCTGCCGAATTTTGAAAATTACAATGTGATGGCCATGGCGGCGCATGGACGAGCGGTTCCCGGCAGTTTGATTTTGCAGAACACGCTTTACACGGTGGTTTATTGCGCGGTGGTGCTGAGCGTAGCTGCGGTGGTGTTTTCCAGGAAGAATCTGAAATGAAATCGCAAAAGTCCATGGCGTGGCTGTTGCTCGTGATTGTGCCGCTGGGATTTGCGGGAATTTGGCGGCTGCAACACCGCATTGATGCGCAGCGCGCGGCACTGAGCCAGGAGCAGGACGACATCCTGCTGCGTTCCGGAAAACTAATGAAAGTGGTGAGCCTGGAATACGCGCCGTTGATGGCGGATATCTACTGGACACGCGTGGTGCAGTACTACGGCAACAAGCACGTGCGGGGGCAGGCCAATCTCGAGTTGCTCTGGCCGCTGCTCGACATTACGACGACGCTTGATCCGGACCTGCTGATCGCGTACCGGTTTGGCGCGGTGTTCCTGAGCCAGCCGGCTCCGTCGGGCGCGGGCCGGCCGGACCTGGCGGTCAAACTGCTGCAACGGGGAATCCAGGCGAATCCGGATTACTGGCGGCTGTATGAGGACTTGGGATTCGTCTACTACTTCGATATGAAGGATTACCAGAAGGCGTCCGAAGCCTTCCTGGAAGGAAGCAAGAAATCGGATGCGCAGGTGTGGATGAAGGTGATGGCGGCAAAGATTGCGACGGAGGGCGCGTCGTTTGAAACTTCATATTTCCTCTGGAAGGATATTTACGACACGTCAAAGGATCCGGAGATCAGAGAGAACGCGCAGATGCACTTGAGACTGCTGCGCGTGCAAGAAGATTGCAAGCGGCTCGATGCGCTGGCGGATGAATACGCGAAGCGCTATGGCCGGCGCCCGGCGCGCATGAATGAATTGGTGCAAGCGGGATTGCTCCGCGGAATTCCGGTGGATCCTGTGGGGTTTGCGTACGAGTTCGGCGAAGAGGGAAAGGCGGAATTGAATTTGGACAGTCCGCTCCTCGAACAACAATTGCTGCTGGAAAAGTTCAAGTAGCCATTTGCCTGCGGTCTCTGTTTTCCAACTTGATTCGAATCATTCGGTGGTGCAGAGCAGGGTCATCTGCGGATCAATTGCGATCTTGCTCGTGCGAGTTGGCGTAAGAAATTGGAACGAAGTCTCCGGACCGACGGCCACGACCGCGCCGAGAAACGCGTTTCGAACGGCTCCGCCACTGGCGTAGAGCGGGACGCTGGCGATGAAGGAGCGCGGAACGCCCGTCTGAAACAACTTCCCGCGGACGACAAAGCCTTTCTCCGAAGGACGCGCCGTGAATTCCACGCGGTAATGCGGGATGCCGGTCCCGCGCACCCATTCCTCGAAGAACCAGTCCATGGAGCGGCCGCCCTCGAGGGCCATTCCCGGCGTCATCACGGCCTCGACCTCGTGCTGCAAATCCTCCGTGGACAGAGCGCGGTACGCATATTTTGTGGCGATCGTGCGCAAGAGCGCCGCAAACCTGGCATCCGGGTTCTTATCGCCCGGCCGGCGCAACATCTCGTGCAGCATGTGAAAAATCCAGGCGCCCTTGGTGTAGATGACGGTTTCATAGCCGTCGGGAGATTTGGAGGAATCGAGGCGCGTGCCCAGGGTGAGCGCGCCGATTTCGGCGGCAGGCGGGACATTCCCGGCTGATTTTTCCACGAGCTGCTGGCGAAAGCGGGTGAGCCAGACGCGCAAGGTATGATCGGGAATTTTTTGGGAGTCGGCGAAGAGCAGCGCGAGATAGTTGGCGATGGCTTCGTCAATCCACTGGTCGCGATAGCTGGACCACGCCACGACGTTGCCCCACCACTGATGCGCGACTTCATGGTAAGGAACTAGTTCGTTGAACTGCTCTTGTCCCTTGGTGTTGAGGCCGGCCCGCCGCTGGGCGTCGGCAGACAAGAAAGAATACGTGGAAAGGTAGAGCAAGCCCGGCCAGCCCTGCGCAAAGGATCCGGGAATCTGAGAAACGCTCAGAGTGTGAAAAGGGAAAGGGCCGCTGAACGATTCATAGAAATGAATTGAAGAGTCCATCTCCTTGCCGAGCTGCTTGAGCGCATCCGCGGGGCTCGGAGGCAGAGGCGGCTGGATAGGATGACTCGTGGAAGGAATCCCATGAGAGCTGGAAGCAATCGCGAGGGCACTGCCATCGTTCATGGAGAGGCGGGTGCGTAAACTCTCTTCCAGTTCGCGATTCGCATAGACGTCAATGGAATGCCCATCGGAAGGGAACGAAGCAGAAGCATAGTCACCGAGATTGAATCCTGCTACGGGAGCGGGCTTCTCGGTTTTCCAGTGGCCAACGCGGAAGTCGCCCTCTTCGTGCTCTTCGAGCTTGGATCCGGTGGCGACGAGGCGCAACTTGTGCGGCCAGCGCATGGTGACGTCGTAGTCTGCAAACGAGGAAGCATCTCCCAGATGCGGGTACCAGCTCTCTCGCGCGCCGACAAAGAGCACGCCATTCCCCGCGTTTTCGATGACGTTGCCGCGGTAGTGAAACCGAAGCGTGAACTCCTGGCCGCGAGCGGCCGCTTCGGGAAGAATCACTTGTATGAAGTCTTCGCCGCGCACGCTGCGTTGCTGCAGCTTCATTCCTTCATTCTGGAAGAAGGCGAGGGTGGCGCCCTGCTCATCCGTCACTTTATCCACGACGAGATCGCGCGCAAGTTGAAAAGCCAGAACCCGTTCCGCCCCGAGCTCCGCGCGCAAACGAACGGAGGCGCTAGCATTCAGGGAATTGTCCGGGAGGATGGTGGTATCGAGCGAATATCGCAGGGCGCGGAATGGGGCAGAACGGGGAACGGAACCGGGGAGGATGTGGGACGTCCAAACATCGTAGTAGGTTTTGCCCGCGGCTTTGTGGGACTGACCGAGGAGGAACTGCTCATCGCGATGCGCGTCCAGCACGAGATCAAAAGGACCGGTCGCCACGCCTTCGAGCGCCGAATAGAAATAGGGCTGCCGTGTGGGAGACAACCAATCGAAGAGGACGCGCAGGGTTTGCCGCGGGTTGGGCTGTGCCAGGGCAGGCTCCCACTCCAGGAGGAAGGTAGCATCCATCTGGGGCACAATTTTGGCGGCCTGGAATTGGTGAAGGAGTTCATCCGCGGTGTCGTCTGTAAAGCGGATGTAGGCGGTGATGAAATCCTGATCAAGTACGGGCGCTCCGAGGAAGTAGCCCATTTGCTGCTTTTCGCTGGGATCGCGCGGGACGGCCAGGATATGGCCGCGGCCGGAGAAGACTGCTCCGGTGACGCGGCCATCAAAAGGAAGCAGGAAAGCGAGCGTTCCTTCTTCAAAGGAAAGAACGGCGTCGCCGCGGCGCAGTTCGATGCGGCTGTTCAGGGGAATTCGATAGACCGCGGAGGGATCGAGGCGCAAGGCGTTGATGGCATCGAACAGTTCATGGGGCGATTTGTCCGTGGCCGGATAAACCGCCGGTGCCAGAAGACACCACAACGCGAAAATCTTCACCCCAGCCCGCATACTAGAAGTGTAGTCATTTTCGGCATGGGGGAACAAGGCGGTTGGTGGCGAGTGGCGGGCCGGTTCTAAAATGGGAATATGCGGTTTATGAGAATTCCAATTCGTTTTCGCTTGCTCGGGGTGTCTTTTGCGCTTCTGGCGGTCGCTGGTTTTGCGGTTGCGGACACCATTGTTCTTAAGAATGGGCGGCGGATTACGGCCATGAGCGTTGTGGAGGACGGTGACAAGGTGCGGTATCAAACTTCTGCGGGGGAATTGAGCCTGCCGAAGTCCATCGTGGACCATATTGAAAAGGGTGGGGCCGTGGCGATGGCGGGGTCGCCGAGCGGCGATGCGGCGAACCTGGCGATTGCGCCGCCTGCGATGGAGGCGTCATCTCGAGGGGGAGGAGAAGAGATCGACCACTTCGCGGTGCACGATGGGGCCATCGACCGCGCGTATATCACGAAGCTGGAGGTCGAGGCGCGCTCGGGGTCGAAGCAGGACAATTTCAATGCGGCGCTGGCGCACCATGCCGCGTCCACGTTTGAACTAGCACATGGGGACATGGAGCACGCGCTGGCTGATGAGCGCACCGCGCTGATTTATGCGCCGGAAGAGCCTGCGCTGCTCATGAACGTGGCCTATGTGCATCTGCGGCGCAGCGAATTCAAACAGTCGCTCGATTTTCTGGAACGTGCGAAACGGGTTGCGCCGGACAATCCGGACGTGCTCAAGCTGGAGGGCTGGGCGTACTACGGGATGAACAAGATGGACCAGGCCGTGGCGGAGTGGAAAAAGGCACTGAGCATCCGGCCGGACGCGGAAGTGCAAGCGGCGCTGGACAAGGCGCAGCGCGACAAGCAGGAAGAGGAGAATTACAAGGAGAACGAAAGCAGTCACTTTACGCTGCGTTATAGCGGTGCGGCGGCGCCGGCGCTGGCGAGAGATGTCTTGCGGACGCTGGAGATGCATTTTTCGGCGATCGAGTCGGAGCTGAGCTTTACGCCGCCGGATTCGATTGGGGTCGTTTTGTATACGCAGGAAGCGTTTGCGGACATCACGCGAGCGCCGGGATGGGTGGGCGCGCTGAATGATGGACGAATTCGCGTTCCGGTGCAGGGATTGACGGGCGTGGATTCGGAGTTGTCGCGGGTGCTCAAGCACGAATTGACGCACAGCTTCATTCAGCAGAAGACGCATGGGCATGCGCCGACGTGGATTCAGGAAGGGCTGGCACAATGGATGGAAGGGAAGCGCAGCGGCGAGAATGCGGCGACGCTGGTGCAGATTTATAGTGACGGGCATGCGTGGTCGCTCGCGAAGATGGAAGGGTCGTGGATGGGCTTTAGCGGGAACGGCGCGGCTTATGCGTACGCGTGGGCGCTGGCGAATATCGAGTACATCGTGGAGACGGATGGGATGGGGGACGTCGAGCGCATCCTGGACCGCATCGGCGAGGGCGTGGCTACCGAGGCAGCGGTGCGCGAAGTGCTGCACAGTGATTACGGGGACTTGTCGCAATCCACGGCGGAATATTTGAAGAAAAATTACGTGCGCTGAGCAATTGGCTGGGCCTGCTACTGTTTTTCACTTCAAGAAGTATTTCAAATCGATCTGAATTTCTGAGACTTATGAAGTAGCCAGGAGGCACGCGAGCAATGCGGCGCGGGCGGGCATGGTGTGGATGAGGACGTGTTCGTGGGCGGAATGGGCGCCGTGGCCGACGGCGCCGAGGCCGTCGAGCGTGGGGACGCCGGCGGCGGCGGTGAAATTTCCGTCGGAGCCGCCGCCGACGGTGCATTCGCCGAGAGAGAGGTTCATTTGCGCGGCGAGTGATTTGGCGCGGGCGAAAAGAGTGGCGCTCATTTTGTGTTCGAGGGGCGGGCGGTCGAAGCCGCCGGTGATTTCGAGGCGAGCGCCGGGACGAATCGGGCGGAGAGAATGCAGGCGGCGCTCGAGTCTGCGCATGTCGGAGACGCGGAGGGCGCGGAGATCGAGGACGGCGCGTGCGCGTTCGGGGATGACGTTGGTGCGCGTGCCGCCTTCCACGAGGCCGGCGTTGATGGTGACGCCGTGGCGGAGGTCGTTCCATTTTTCGAGGCGCGCGAGTTGGTACGCCAGTTCGTGAATGGCGTTGATGCCTTCCTGCGGAGCGAGGCCGGCGTGCGAGGCGCGGCCGTGAACGATGAGTTCGGCTTCGCCGACTCCTTTGCGCGCGGTTTTCAGCAGGCCGCGCGGACCGAAGGCGGGTTCGAGGACGAAGACCGCGTCGCTGCGGCGCGCTTCGGTTTCGAGGAGTTTGCGGGAAGATTCGCTGCCGATTTCTTCGTCAGAGGTCCACAGGAAGACGAGGCGCTTGCGGAGGACGGCTTTTGTTTCGCGCAGCGCTTGCAGAGCGAAGAGCGCTTGAACGATTCCCGCTTTCATGTCGAAGGTTCCCGGGCCGTAGGCTTTTCCGGCGGAGACGCGGAACGGCATCTTTTGAAGCGTGCCGGTGGAGTAGACGGTGTCGTAATGGCCCAGAACCAGAAGTTGGCCCGTCGGACGCGATTTCCCTGGCCAATAGGTGACGCGCAGATGATCGCCGCGATGCACTTGGGCGAGGCGTTCCACTTGAGCGCCGTGCTTGCGCCATTCGGCCGCGACGATTCCGCAACAGTAATCGGTGGGAAATTTTTCCGGGCTGGGAGATTCGGCGGTCACGAAGCGGCGCAGAACGTCGAGCATCTCCGACAGCCGCGGCTTCAGGAGGCGCAGGAACTCTTTCGGCAAAAGGGATTCCGGCATGGCCCGGACATGCTAACAATGCGGAATGGAAGCAGCAACCTTGCGTCGCCACGCCTAAGGACACTCCGCCCTGAGACCGCACGGCCGACAGCGCAGGGCCAGCGGTGGCAATGTAGCCCCAGGCAGTTTTCGCATGTGAATCTCAGTGGGAAAATTTGTGCAAGAGATGCATTAACGGTTTCTTGGAGCCAGAAAAGAACAACAGAGGGAGTCCAATGACGATCGGAAGTAACAGCGTTTTATCACCTGCAGTACCTAACCGTGCGAATCCCCAAAACAAACAAACCGCCGCAGTCGTTATGCTCAGTTGGTCGAAGTAGGAAAACTTGTGCCTGTGGTAGAACTGAATACTTAGAACCGCCATTAGCCACAGAGACAAACTCAGGCCGACGGCAACCCAGGGTGACATTCGTCCTTTTTGTGCGAACAATACGAGCAAAGTGGAACGCAGAGCCAAGTAGCTCACGATTCCACAGAACCAGGTCGCCCAAAATCGCACCGTGACAAACATCGAGACTACAGTCGTCAGAAGGATTACCCATCCTAGACCGCCATATTGCTTTTCGGGCGTTGTGACGTCGACATAGCCGATGGTAAATAGCAGGAATGCAGCGAACGATGTGAGAATGGCTCCGGCAATCCTGAAGCCTGACTTCACCTGCTCGATTGCTGGTCGTTTTTCCATCCCGCTGGATTTTACACCGAGCGGGCTCAGGGTCTAGAAATTGGTTTTGAATGGAGAATTTCTATTGGCCCGCGCGGTTAAGTTGCGGTTAGTCGATTAATAGGAAGCTGATCGACTACGAGCGAGCGCGTGCGTATCGCGGAGGGTGCGGGTTCGCATATAATTAAGAGTTTGCCGGGGAAGTGTGAGGCGCCGTTGAGCGGGTGTGCGGCGACGGAGAGCGCGAATGATACTGGACGTTGTGGAAATTCAGAAGATACTGCCGCACCGCTATCCCTTCTTGATGGTGGACGGCATCCTGGAGATGGAGCGACTGAAGCGCATTGTGGGCGTGAAGAACGTCACCATCAACGAGGCACACTTTCAGGGACATTTTCCGGGAGCACCGGTGATGCCGGCCGTGCTGATTATCGAATCCATGGCGCAAACCGGAGGGTTGTTGCTGCTCACGGAAGTTCCCGACCGGGATAAAAAACTGCTCTATTTTGTGGCCGTGGATGGCGCGCGCTTCCGCCGCCCAGTGGTGCCGGGCGATCAATTGAAAGTAGAGATGAATGTGCTCGCGTGGCGCGGCGACTTTTGCAAGCTGGAAGGAAAAGCGACGGTGGACGGGAAACTGGCGGCAGAAGCGACGCTGATGTGCAAGATGGTGGATCGCGACGTAATGGCGAAGGCACAAGAATCCGCGAAATGAGCATGCGCCATATTCATCCGCAGGCCATCGTGGCGGCGAGCGCGAAGCTGGGCGAAGGCGTCAAGGTCGGGGCGTGCGCGGTGGTTGGCGAGGACGTGGAATTGGGAGAGGGCTGCGTGCTGCACGCGCACGCGGTGGTGCAAGGACCGTCGAGTTTCGGCAAGAACAATGTGTTTTATCCGTTCTGCGTGATTGGCGGCGACCCGCAGGATTACACGTTTCTCGGCGAGCGCACAGAATTGGCCGTGGGCGACGGAAACATTTTCCGCGAATACGTGACCGTGAGCCGGGGCACGGTAAAAGGCGGCGGCAAAACCAACCTGGGCAGCGGGAATTTTCTGCTGGCGTATTCGCATGTCGGGCACGATTGCCAGATTGGCGACCAGACGCTTTTTGTGAACGGCGCAACGCTGGCGGGACACGTCACGGTGGAGGACTTCGCTACGATCGGCGCGTTTTCGCCGGTGCACCAGTTTTGCCGGATTGGCCGCTATG
This sequence comes from uncultured Acidobacteriota bacterium, assembly GCA_963729455.1. Lineage (GTDB taxonomy): Bacteria > Acidobacteriota > Terriglobia > Acidiferrales > UBA7541 > Acidiferrum. Next base: position 222,644 of record CAVSNX010000006.1, on the reverse strand, counting down.
CGTACATCGGCGCTTCCACGGTGATTACGCAGGATGTGCCGCCGTTTTCCAGAGTGGTGACCGAACGTGAGACGAAAAGTTTTGGCATCAACACGATTGGCCTGGAGCGCAAAGGATTTACGGCGGAGCGCTTGAAGGCGCTCAAGACCGCGTACCGCTTGCTGCTGCGCTCAAGAATGAATACTTCGCAGGCGCTCGCGGAAATGAGGAAGACGCTGAAGGATTCTGCGGACGTGCTGGAATTGATTACGTTTATCGAGAGCGCCGAGCGCGGCATCGTGAAGTAGCACGCCTGACTGCTGAATTCATGCCCGACGCGAACACCAATTCGAAAAACTGGGGCCTCATCGCGGGAAACGGACGATTTCCGTTCCTGGTGCTGGAGGGCGCGCGCAGCCAGGGGATTGAAATGGCGGTGATCGCGCTAAAGGAGGAAGCTTCGCCGGAGCTGGAGAAGCTTTCGAAACGACTGCACTGGGTGAGCCTCGGCGAGCTGAGCAAAACAATTGAACTGATGCATCAGGAAGGCGTGACGCAGGCGGTGATGGCCGGGCAGGTGAAGCACAACAAGATTTTCAGCGCCATCCGGCCGGATTGGAAACTTGCGAAGCTGCTGTTTTCGCTGCCGCGAAAAAATACGGATGCGCTCATCGGCGCGGTGGCGCGCGTGCTGGAAGACGAAGGCATTCGCCTGGTGGATTCGACGCTATTCCTGAAGCCGCTGGTGCCGGAGCCGGGCGTGCTCACGCGGCGCGCGCCGAATGAGCATGAAGCGGAAGACATCGCCTACGGGCTCGGCGTGGCGCGGCAAATCTCAGGCATGGATATCGGACAAACGGTGGTGATTGCGGATCGCGCTTGCGTGGCCGTGGAAGCCATGGAAGGAACGGACGAGACGATCGCGCGCGCGGCGCGCCTCACGGGCGGAAAGCCGCTGGTGGTCGTGAAAGTCAGCAAGCCGGGGCAGGACATGCGCTTTGACGTACCCGTCGTTGGTCTGCCAACCATCGAACAGATGAGGGGTGCCGGCGCGACGGCGCTGGCAGTGGACGCGGGGCGGACACTGCTGTTTGACCGGACAAAATTGATCGAGTTGGCGGATGCGGCGGGAATTGCCATTGAGGCATTCCCTCCGGCGCTTCCGCCGGAACCAAAGGACGCGAACAGGGGAATCAATAAAGAATGAGCGCGGCGGCGGGACAAGAGAAGAGAGTCCGTGTCGCCGTCGTGGGGACGGGAGAGTTCGGGCGCAATCACGCGCGCGTTTACCGGGAAATCGAGGGAGCGGAGCTGGTCGGCATCGTCGATCAGGACCAGCAACGCGCCGCGGCCATCGGGGCGGAATTTCAAACTCAGGTATTCGGGAGTTTAGACGAACTGCGCGGACGCGCGGATGCGGTGAGCGTCGCGGTTCCGACGGTTTCCCACGCGGAAGTGGGTTGCCGGCTGCTGGAGATGGGACTCGATGTGCTCGTCGAGAAGCCCATGGCCGTGAACCTGGCGGAAGCCGATGCTCTGATTGGCGCGGCAAAGAAAAACGGGCGAATCCTGCAGGTGGGGCACGTCGAACGCTTCAATCCCGCGGTGATTGCGGTGGAACCGATTCTGAACCGGCCGTTGTTTTTTGAGGTGCACAGGCTGGGAGTATTCACGCCGCGCAGCCTGGACGTGGATGTAATCTACGATTTGATGATTCACGATCTGGACATTTTGTTGGCGCTGGTGAAGGAACTGGTGAGTGAAGTAAAAGCCGTCGGCATTCCGGTTCTGACCGACAAGGTGGACATCGCGCATGCGCGCTTGGAGTTTTCCGGTGGCGCAGTTGCCAACATCACTGCGAGCCGAGTTTCGACGGAGCGTGTGCGCAAGATGCGTTTTTTCCAGCAGCACGAGTACATTTCGCTGGATTACGCACGGCGCGACGCGCTGCGCATCGGCGTGAAGAAGCCGGGCCCGCAGCCGGAATTCGGATTCGAAAAGCTGAATGCTCCTGCGGTTGAGCCTCTGCACGCGGAGCTGGAAGCGTTTGTGGCTTCCGTGCGCACACGCAAGGAGCCGCGAACGAACGGAGCGGCGGGCCGCGCGGCGCTCGAATTGGCCAGCCGGGTGATGGCAAGCATCCAGGAGCATGCCGCGCGCGTCAATGTAAGTGGCGGCCGCCAAGCGCTCGAAGCTACCGGTGGCCGTGGAATGGCAGACGTCGGGGCGTTTGCCGCACAAGAAAAAACAAAACGATGATTGCCAGGATTCTCGTTCCGAAAGACGCTCAATTATCCGCTGCGGCTGACACCACGACGCAGCGCCGCCGTCCGACCACCATGGATGAGCGCACGCTGGTGCCGGCGATGATGCCGATCGTGCCGCTGGACGGGCATTCCACGATTCCCACAAATTTGCCGCTCGAATCCATTGCGACGCGCGTGGTCGTTCCGCGCGACGTGAATCGCGAAGCGTACAACGTCAAAGAAGATCTATCCGTGCCGCTCCAGCCCACGGACATGGACGCGCGCATCACGGTTCCGCAGGGGGCCGCGCCACCGGAGACGATCGAGCCTTTCCAGAGTCTTCCGACGGATCTGGTGGACCCGGACATTTTCATGACCGGGGAAGTGCAACTCATCGCCCCGCCGCAAAAAGAAGATCAATGGCAGACTGTTACGCGCATCTCTTCTATTGGATTCCACGTTCTTCTTCTTTTGGTGATCATCTTCCAATCGAAGCTGTTTCCGTCCCATGGGCCGACGCCGGAACAGATGGAACTCGCTCGCAGGCAGATGACCGTGCTGCTGCCGCCGGGTGCGTTGGAAGCTCTGAAGCCGAGCACGCGGCCGGCGGCGCCCGCTCCCAGAGTGCATGTGGATCCGCGGGTATTGAGGGAAGTTGCGCCGCCCATCCTGCCGGCTCCGGCGCCCGCGCCGCAACCGGAACGTCCCGCGAAGGAGTTGCCGAGCGCGCCGGTACCTAAGCAGAACGCCGTGCAACCCGCGCCGCAAAGCGATGCGCCCACGCCAAAAGCTCCGCTGAAACTCGAACTGCCGGATATGCCGCAAGCACAGCATCCGTTGACGCTGCCGAAAGCTAGTTCACCGGGCCAGTCCATTCAAGATTCCTTGAAAGGTCTCGCCAGGAGTTCCGGCCCGCGCCCAATTATCGGCGGCGGCGCGATTCCTGGCGGCGGCTCCGGGCGCGGCGGTGGTGGCCACGGTACTGCGTACGGCGGCATCGAGATGCTCACGCCCGATGAAGGCGTGGACTTTAGCAACTATCTCAATCGCGTGTATGTAACGGTGAAGCGCAACTGGTTCGCGGTGATGCCCGGGTCCGTCGAGCTTGGGGAAAAGGGAATCGTCGTCCTTACGTTCAAGATCATGCGCGATGGAAGCGTGCCGTCGACCGAGCCAGTCATCCAGAGCAACTCCGGGAAAGAGCCGCTGGACCGCGCCGCGTATTCTTCCGTGCGCGCCTCGAATCCGTTTGAGCCTTTGCCGCCGCAATTCAGCGGGCCTTACATCGAATTGCGCTACACTTACCTCTACAACATTCCGATCGAGTTTTTTAACCAGCAACATTGAAGATCGAGCGCAAACAAGTCCTGGGGAGTCTGCTCCTGGCGATTTTTGTGTTGATTTTTATTCTCGTGCGCGCGCGGCATCTGTTTTGGCGATGAACGATTCCGCCGCTCTTCCGCCTCTCGCTGCCATCGTTGGTCCGACGGCGTCGGGGAAGTCGGCGCTCGGCGTTTGGCTGGCGGAGCGGCTCGGCGGCGAAGTCGTGGCGTGCGATTCGACGCAACTCTATCGTGGGTTCGACATCGGCACGGCCAAGCCCAGCCTGTCCGAACGCCGCGGCATTCCGCAGCATCTGATTGACGTTCTAGGGCCTGAAGAAGAGGCCACGGCGGGCGGCTATCGCCAGTTGGCCTTGGCTGTTCTGGAAGATTTGCGGCAGCGGAATCGCGTGCCGGTCTTGACCGTCGGGACTGGGCTATATCTGCGCGCCTTGCTCGAAGGATTGGCGGAAGTGCCGCAGCGCTCCGAAGAGTTGCGCGAACGGCTGCGCGCCGATGCGAGAGAGCATGAGACCGGCTACTTGCATGGCGTTTTGAAGCGACTGGACGCGGAAGCCGCAGAGAAAATCGCGCCCGCCGACGAGCAGAAATTGATTCGCGCGATCGAAATTTGTTTGCTGGCGCGAAAGCCCATTTCCGAAGTCCATCGCGAGGGCCGCACACCGTTGGAGGGTTGGCGCGTTTTGAAAATCGGCTTGCTGCCGCCGCGCGAAGCGCTCCACGAGCGCATCCACGCGAGGACGCAGGGCATGCTGGAGCGCGGATGGCTGCATGAGGTGCAATCCCTGCTGGCGAGCGGTCTGCAAGAAGATGCCAAGCCATTCGATTTCATTGGCTACCGCGAATTGCGTGCGGTCTTGCGCAAGAAAATCTCCATCGAGGAGGCGCGCATAGCGATTCAGCAAGCCACGCGGCAATACGCCAAGCGCCAGCTCACCTGGTTTCGCAAAGAGCAGGGCGTGCGCTGGTTTTCCGGTTTCGGCGATGATCCCGCCGTGCGAACAGGCGCATTCGAATGGCTGCAATCGCAGGGAGCCGTGGCGGCTCGCGGGACCGAGCAGAGAAGCGTATAATTGTATTTATGGCTGAGTCCCGCCAGGAATGCTAACTTCCGCACGATGACTCCAGGTCGATCTTTGTGACGAAAACGCAACATCAAGTTTCGAACGCGGAGCGTGCTCTCCTCGTGGGCGTGGGCTGGAAGCGCGCTCCCCGCTTCCCCGGCATGCCCGCGGGCGAACAGGGACGCGAATCGCTTTTGGAACTCGTGGAACTGGCGCGTAGCGCCGGCGCCGAGGTTGCCGGAACCGTGTTCCAGGTGCGCGAATCGGCTGACCCCGCAACGCTCGTGGGACGCGGCAAGCTGGATGAAATTCGCGCGGAAGCCACGGCGCACCAGGCGCCGCTGATCATCTTCGACAGCAATTTGTCACCCGTGCAGCAGCGCAACATTGAAGAAGCCACGGAGCGCCGCGTCATCGACCGCACGCAATTGATTCTGGATATTTTCGCGAGGCACGCGCGCAGCCGCGAAGGCCAGTTGCAAGTGGAACTCGCGCAGCTGAATTACATGCTGCCTCGGCTGACCGGCAAGGGCACTGCGATGTCTCGGCTCGGCGGAAAAAGTGGAGGCGGCGGAGCCGCCGGGCGTATCGGCGTGCGCGGCCCCGGTGAAAAGAAACTCGAAACGGACCGGCGCAGGATTCGCGACCGCGTGGGCAAGATTCAGAGCAGCATCGATGAAGTCCGCAAACAACGCGCGCTGCGACGTGAAGCCCGCAATGCTGTGCCGCTCGGAACCATTGCGCTGGTGGGCTATACGAACGCGGGCAAATCCACTTTATTTAACGCGCTGAGCCGCGCCGAGGTGCTGGTTTCTTCGCGCATGTTCGCCACGCTCGATCCAACGATACGAGCTTTACGCCTTCCCTCGAACCGCCGCGTACTGGTCTCCGACACCGTGGGATTCATCCGTGATCTCCCGAAGGGATTGTTGACCGCGTTTCGCGCGACGCTGGAAGAAGTGCAGGAAGCAGCATTGATTCTGCACGTGAGCGACGTTTCGAACCCGCACCACGACGAGCTTGACGAAGAAGTGGACAAGATTCTGGAAGAACTCGGCGTCAAAGACCGTCCCAGGCTGCGCGTGCTGAACAAGTTCGATCAGCTCAGTCCCGAAGAGGGAAAAGCCCTTCAGAGCGGTGCGGAAAGAAACGGCGGGGGAGAGAGCGCTCCCGTTTATGTGTCCGCGCTAACGGGCGAAGGGATTGAAGAATTGTTGCGTCGCATGGACGCCGCAATGCCCACGGATCCGGTGGTGAGTCTTTCGATGCGCTTGCCGCTGACGGAAGGGCGTACGCTGGCATTGATTCACGCGCTGGGTCGCGTCCTTTCTTCCAAAGTGGACGACTCCCACATGCGTCTGGATGCGGAGGTTCCCTCTTCGGTAGCCAAGCGCCTGCGGCTCAACGACTACGCGGTCGAGGAAACTTCTCGTCGTTCAGTCTCGTAACATAGTGTGAGTCCTGGCGGCTCCGGAGCCGCCAGGGGAATTGATCGCCCTGCGGTCAAGAATTGCGAGGTTGCCATGGCTGCTTTCTTCTTGTGGATCATTTTGTTCATCTTGTGCTGGCCCATCGCGCTGCTGGCGCTGGTGTTGTACCCGATTGTGTGGCTGCTGACGCTGCCGTTTCGCATCGCTGGAATCGCCGTTCACGGCGTTCTCGGTCTGATTAGCGCGCTTTTTTTCCTTCCCATCCGCTTGTTGCGCGGCCCGCGCGCCATCTGAATTTCGTGTGCGGGACGGCATGGGGTAACTATCGGGTAATCGCCAGAAAATCCCTTGTTTTGGGTCACTTACAGCCCTCTTGAGGACACCTTGTGCGTTAAATTCGCGGCCCACGCGCTGTGGAAAACACTGTGGAAACCGCTAAGCCGCTTTTTGAGGGCCTCGAAAGATCTTCCGGACTTGCCAGAAACAGCCTTGCGTTTTGTTCTTGTAATTAACAGATAATAAAATAGTTAGTCCATATTAATGACCGTTAACAGGCGCTGTGGTGGCTCTTTCTCTCCACAGCACGGCCTCTTACATTTGCACAGGTTTGCAGCAATGGAGTAACGAAAGAGTATCACAATCCTTCGCGGCCGTTAATCACCTGTATTAACCCCGGAGTATCTAGCTGCTGTCACTTTCTGCGCGTTTTTGCGCTTCCAAGCGGCAGCCGAAGCGCTAGCCCGAAGGCGTTGACGCATCCCTACACGAAGTCTATAGTAAAACTGCGGCGGTTGATGCCGCAGGGCCGCCTCCCCGCCGCCGAGCGCTCATGAACCTTCCTAACTCACTGACGCTGCTGCGCATTTTCTTTGTTCCCGTTCTCATTGTCATCCTGCTGACGCGCAGTCCGAACGTGGAATTGTGGGGCTATACCATGCACTTCGAGGTTTGGGGAGTGCTGATTCTGCTGCTTGCGGCGGCCACGGACTGGGCGGACGGATATCTCGCGCGGCGGCGGTTGCAAGTGACCACGCTGGGAATTCTTCTCGATCCCATCGCGGACAAACTGTTAATTTCCGCGGCGTTCGTCTCTCTGGTGGATATGCACCTGGTCCCCGCGTGGATGGTGGTGATCATCATCGGGCGTGAATTCACGGTTCTCGGTTTGCGGAACATTGCTTCGGCGGAAGGATTTACAATCGCGGCTTCCGCGCTTGGAAAGACAAAAATGGTATTGCAGGTGTGCGCCGTGGCTGTGCTGATCGCCGGCGCTGGCCATCCTTCGCTGAAGCCGCTGGCGGTTATCTTGCTCTGGCTGGTGGTGATCAGCGCGCTGATTTCCGCCGCGCAGTATTTCCTGCGCTTCTGGAGCCACGTGGACGACAGCATCAAGCAACGCCGGCGGCTCCGCATGCTCGAGGCGCGCAAGAAGTCGCAGGATGCCGTCCCTCTCTGAAGCAGAGCGGCGTGCTGCGTTGCAACTCGCGCGAACTGCCGTCGTTGAGGCGGTCACCCACCAGAAGCTCCCCGACCGCGTACCGCACGATGGAATCTTTGCCGAGCGCCGCGGAGTTTTCGTAACACTACACGTCAGGAACCGGCTGCAAGGCTGCATCGGCGTCGTGGAAGCCAAGGAGCCCCTGGGAGAAGCTATCGCCCGCTGTGCGGCCAGCGCCGCCCGCGAAGATCCAAGATTTGCTCCCATGAAGGCGGAACAGCTTAGCGAACTTGGGATCGAGATTTCTCTACTTTCTGATCTCGCCCCGATTACTCCCGAATCCATCGAAATAGGCCGTCACGGACTACTCGTTGCGCACCAGGGGCGCCGCGGGCTTCTCCTGCCGCAGGTAGCCGTCGAGCGCAAGTTTTCTCGCGACCAGTTTTTGGAGGAAACCTGCCGCAAAGCAGGTTTGCCGCGCGAGGCTTGGCGCGAGCCAGACGCTCGCGTCTTTGGATTTACGTGCGAAGTTCTACGGGAGGACGGCCCGGCAGTGTAATACGGGGCTTTTCCGTGCGATTCGAGTCAAAGAGTTGAGGTTGCTGTGGGCAAAAAAAGGCCCGCCTCGAAATATCGTGGCGGGCCTGAATTCATCCATGATTTTCGCGGCGCTATTCGATTTCGACGTAGTCTCCCGCGTAGATCTCGATCCGGCTGAAGGTAATCATCATCGTCGAGGAATTGCGGCTGACGTTCAGGACGATGCCCTCGCCAAGCACTTCACGGGGCAGGTCGTTCCATTGATAGCGCTGTGGCGCGCTTCCGAAGCCGTACATCATGTACTGATAATCCTTGGTTTGTGGCACCGTTTCGGCCATCGTGCCCTGGTAGCGGAAGATGCGGAAATAGTCGCCAACTTTTACCCCCTGGGCCGTTCCTAGGTTCACATAGACGGTGCTGTTTTTGCCAAAAAGCTGCGAGTAGTCGGTTCCCGCGACGACCATGGCCACGTGCTTCCCGCTCACTGGCGCAAAATGGTCAAACGCGGATGGGTCCTTGTATGGAGGCGAGGGGCGATCCTGGTGCGGAAGAAGGATGTCTCCTCGCTGCATGTAATCGCAGGAGAAGATCACTTGTCCGATAGAAACCTTGGGCTGAACATTTACCACCCGCACCTGTCCCGTATCGCGATAGAGGCTCCCCATGGCCTTCAGGAGTTTATCCTGCCACTTGAACCACGGCACATCCGTGAAATCCTTGTCGGGGCGCACGACGGAGAAGCGGTCGCCGACCCGGACACCCTTGTCCTGTCCCCGGTTGATATAGACAAAGTCGCCGCGCGAAAAGGTGATCTTGTAGTTGGATTGCTCTCCGGAAATGAGCTTGATGCCGTCAGGCACCTTCTGGTCGGTGGCGAAGCCGGAGCAGTTCACCGAATTGAAATCCGGTTGAATGGCTTTATAGGCAGCGTCCGGCGCCCGTTGGGCCGAAGCCACAGTCGCAACCAGGAAGATCAAGAGACACAAGGCAACTAGTCTAGCGCGCATTTCATGACTCCTTCGAAGACACGTCCCAATGGGCGTGCGGGGACTATTCCTAGCGAAAATAGCAGGGCCGGCACCATGCGTCAACAAATTGAACTGTCTTGCTTTACATATTTGATACGCCATACTACATGCTGTATTTTCAATGGCTTGGCGGTACAAGGCGGCTCATGAGCCTGTTTGGAACAGGGGTTCGGCGCATTTGTGCGGTCGTTGCGGCAACCTCGGCGGCCGAGATGGCGAAGCAGGTTGGCTTGGCGCTCCAGGAGACCGGGACCGTCGAATTGCGCCTGGACTGGCTGCGAAACGATGCGGAGCGGACGCGGTTCCTTCGGTGGCTCGGCAAGCGCCGGTCTCGAAGCGTATGCTTTTTGGCTACCTGTCGGCGTCGCGAGGGCGGTGGGAAGTTTGAGGGCGGGGTAGACCGGGAGCTGTACTGGCTCATTCAGGCGCGAGAGGCGGGCTGCCAGTGGTGCGACTTAGAAGTGGAAACCCTGCGCAAGTTGCCGGAGCAGTCCGTCCGCGAATATCCTGTGCCGCGGCGAGTCTTGCTTTCGGTACACGACTTTGAACGCACGCCGGTTCTGCCCAAGAGCATTAGCACGGCGGCAGGCGAGGCCGATGCCGTGAAGATTGCGGCGGAGGCGCGAACGATTGCAGATAGCGTTCGCCTGTTGAAATTAGCGCGGCGGTCGAAGAATTTTGTTGCTGTTCCGATGGGCGAGGTGGGCCTCCCGGCGCGAATCCTGGCATTGCGGGAAGGCAGCTCACTTGCATACGCGCCCGTCGTCGAGGCCACCGCTCCTGGCCAGGTTTCGCTGTGGGAGATGAAACATCTCTATCGCGCGCATGAACTCTCGAAGAGGACGCGCGTCTATGGGGTCATCGGCGACCCTGTCGGACATTCGCTCTCGCCCCTGCTGCATAACACCGGATTCGTTGCGCGCCGCCTCGACGCGGTGTATCTGCCGTTCCTGGTTCACCGCCTTGCTGATTTCCTTGCGGCGGTGCCGGAGTTCGGCATTCGCGGCTTCAGCGTGACTCTGCCGCATAAGCAAACCATCCTGAAGCACTTGAAGGAATGCGAGCCGCTCGCGGGGGACATCGGTGCCGTAAATACGGTGGTCGTCCGCCACGATGGGTCTCTGTACGGCTGCAACACCGATTATGTCGGTGTGCTCCGGGCGCTCGAAAAGAAACTCCGCATCAAGGGGAGCCGGGTATTGATTTTTGGCGCGGGCGGCTCAGCACGCGCCGCGGCGTTCGCTCTGGCGCGCGGCGGAGCCGTGGTAGGGATCTGTGCCCGGCGGGAGAAAGCGGCAAAGGAATTGGCGCGCGCCATAGGCGGCGAGGCCTTGCCGCGCCGGGCGTTGCGCACGGAGTTCTTCGACGCCGTCCTGAATTCCACGCCCATCGGCATGCATCCGCGCGACGGAATTTCGCCACTCGCGTCCAACGAGTTACACTGTCGGCTCGTCATGGATTTGATTTACCGGCCGGAGAGGACGCAGCTTTTGAGAATCGCCGCCAAAAAAGGCATCGCCACCGTCTCCGGCGTCGAGATGTTTCTCGCGCAGGGTATCGCGCAATGGGAGATCTGGACCGAAAAACGCGCGCCCGAAGCGCTCATGTGGCATGCCGTTCGAACCGCCCTGCGAGCCGAGGCGAAGCCACACCGCCGCTAGCCCCGTCTGATGTAATAATGAGGATCTTAGATTTTGGACATTGAGCTTTCGACTGTGAACTTGCTTCCATGATCCAGCCCGACTTCCGCGATTTCCAGCGCCTCGCCAAACAAGGGAATCTCATCCCTGTCTATGAAGTATTGTCGGCAGACTTATTGACGCCGGTCAGCGCCTATCTGCGAATCGCGCAGGGAGCGCGCTATTCCTTCCTCCTCGAAAGCGTGGAAGGCGGCGAAAAAATCGCGCGCTACACGTTTGCCGGCGCTCATCCCGAAGAAGTGTTCCGTTACGCCAGCGGCGCATGCGTGCTGGAGAGCCCCGACCGCATTGTGTGGGAAGAGCGCGATCCGATTTCGTTTTTGCGCGAGCGCATCGAACGTTTCCGCCCCGTGCGACTCCCCGGCTTGCCGCCGCTGGTGGCCGGAGCCATCGGTTATTTCAGTTATGACATGGTGCGCCTAATCGAGCAGCTGCCCAAGCGCCTGAAAGACGAAATCGGCCTGTACGATGCGATGCTGACGTTTTATCACGGCATCATCGCCTTCGATCACGTTCAGCACCGCTTGTGGATTGTTCGCAATGTTTTCACCGAAGGCAGCGGTTCGCTGCGGGCGAAATACAACGCCGCGGTGCGTGAGATCAAACAAACGCATCGCCAGCTCGAAGAGCCGGTTGCTGCGGAGCGGCCCAAGCCGCCATCGAAATCGAAGAAGCACGCGCGAATCAAAGTGACCTCGAATTTTCGCCGGGCCGAATATCTGGCCGCCGTTCGAAAGGCCAAGGAATACATCCGCGCCGGCGATATTTTTCAGGTCGTGGTGAGCCAGCGCTTCTCGGCCAAAACTCAGGCCGAGCCGTTCGAGGTCTATCGCGAGCTGCGCGCGCTGAATCCTTCGCCCTACCTTTTCTTTCTGCAGATGAATGATGTCTCCGTCGTCGGCAGTTCGCCGGAAATGCTCGTAAAGGTGCAGGGCCGCGACGTCTTCTACCGGCCCATCGCCGGAACGCGTTGGCGCGGCAAGGACGAAGCTGAAGATCAGCGACTCGAAAAAGAAATGCTCTCGAGTGAAAAAGAGCGCGCCGAGCACATCATGCTCGTGGACCTGGGGCGCAACGACCTCGGCCGCGTCTGCGACTACGGCACGGTGCGGCCCGAGAAACTAATGACCGTGGAGCGCTACTCGCACGTGATGCATCTGGTTTCCAGTCTGCGCGGCCGCCTGCGCGAGGACGTGGACTGCTTCGACGCGCTGATGGCCTGCTTTCCGGCGGGAACCGTTTCCGGCGCCCCGAAAGTCCGCGCCATGGAAATCATCGAAGAGTTGGAGCGCACGCGGCGCGGCATCTACGCGGGCGGGATTCTCTATCTCGATTTCGCGGGCAATCTCGATTCCTGCATCGCGCTTCGCACCATGGTCATGAAAAACGGCGTTGCCTACGTCCAGGCCGGAGGCGGCATAGTTGCGGATTCCACGCCGGAAGGCGAATATGAAGAGAGCGTGAACAAGTCGAAGGCCTTGCTCGCCGCCCTGGAAAACGCGCACCGCGGAAGCCGTTCGAGGAAGTTGAAATGATCCTGCTTCTCGACAACTACGATTCGTTTACCTACAACCTCGCGCAGTATCTCGGCGAACTTGGCTGCAACGTCGAAGTGCACCGCAACGACAAAATTACCGTTGACGAAATTGCGCGACGCAAGCCGGAAAAAATTGTGATCTCGCCCGGGCCGTGCACGCCGCAGGAAGCCGGCATTTCTGTCGAATTAGTCGAACGCCTCGCCGGAAAATTTCCAATCCTAGGTGTGTGCCTCGGACATCAAGCCATCGGCGCAGCGTTTGGTGGGAAAATCATCCGCGCCCCGAAGCTCTTCCACGGCAAGACCAGCCAGATCCATCACGACGGCAAGAATATCTTCCGCAAACTCCCGGATCCGTTCACCGCAACTCGCTACCATTCCCTCATCGTTGAGAAAAAATCATTGCCCCGCGAACTTTCGATCACCGCCGAAACCGACGACGGCATCATCATGGGACTCCGCCACCGCCGCTACAAAATCGAAGGCGTCCAATTCCACCCCGAATCCGTCCTCACCGAATCCGGCAAGCAGCTTTTGAAGAATTTCCTCTCGTTGTAACCTTCACCAATTTAAATCCGCCAGAATCGCCCCATAAATCTCCATCCCGCGCCAAAGGTGCCCGAGCCGCAAGTTTTCGTCCGAACTGTGCTGGTGATTGTCGTAATTCACGATCGGCACGCCTATCCACGGCAGTCCGAGATCCTCAAAAATATACATGGGCACGCTGCCACCTAGCGTCGGAGCAATCACCGCAGTGCCGCCCGTCGCGCCTTGCGCGACCTTCACCAGTGCTTTCGAAACCGGCAAATCCATCGCCGTCCGCGAAGCACGATAACCGCCCTCATTCAGTACCTTGGCGATCAGCGGATGCAAGTGCCGCTCCTCCATCGTCGGCTCGCGGTCAATCACGTAGTAGCCCTGCTTGCGAATGAACCCGGCGATCTGCTCGAACTTTTTCTGCGGGTCCTCACCCTGCACGAGCCGCGCATCCAGCGAAGCCTCCGCGCGGTCCGGCACCACGTTTTGTGCCTGCTCGCCAACGTACGCGCTTTTCAATCCGCGAACATTCAGCGACGGCAGCGTCAGCAGCTCCACAAGCTTTTTCCCGCCACCCTCGGGATTCGCAATCCCTAGCGCGCGTTCAAGCTCCGCGTCGTTGTCCGGCATTTCCGCAAGCGCCTTTTTCTCCACCTCGCCCAGCGGCGCGACGTCATCGTAGTAGCCCTCGATCAACACCCGCCCGTCTGCATCCTTCATGGACGCCAGCAGCCGCGACAATTCCATCGCCGGATTCGGCGCCCAATTCCCATAATGCCCGCTGTGCAGCGCGCGCACCGCCCCGTACACCGTGATGTCCAGCCCGATGTCGCCGCGGTTCCCGAAAAAAACCAGCGGGCGCCCGCTCTGATGCACCGGTCCATCGCCGGTGATAAGCAAGTCGCCGCCCAGCAAATTCTTGTGCAGCTCCAGCGTGCGCTGCAGATTCGTCGAACCCGCTTCTTCCTCGCCTTCCAGAACCACTTTCAGATTTACCCCCAGAGGGATTCTCTTCGCGTGAAGCGCGTCAATCGCCGCCAGCAGCGCCACAATCGGCGATTTGTCGTCCGAAGAGGACCGCGCATAAATACGCCAATCATCATTGTAGAGTCCGGGATGCGCCACGCTGTTCTCCGGAAAAGGGATACGCTTTCCGCCGGCTTCAATCGCCGCGTCGCGCAGCGCCGGCTCAAACGGTTTGCCATCCGTCCACGCCGCGGGATCGACGGGCTGGCCATCATAATGCGCGTAAAAAAGCACCGTGCGCGTGGCCTCCGGCGAAATCAACTTCCCGAAAACCACCGGGCCTCGGCCGGCAATGGAGAGCAGATGCGTTTCGATTCCGCGCGCTTCGAGCATCTCGACCAAATGCGCTGCGTTCTTCTGAATATTGGGCGTGTCGCTGGCAAGATTGGGGATCGAAAGAAACTCGTCAAGTTCGCGGATAATGCGATCCTCGTTCTCTAAGCGGTATTCCCGCACGGCCTCGACCACTTGCGCCGGAGAAGGGGGAGTTGACTTCTGCGCCAGCGCCGGATACGGTAAAAGGGCAATCAACAGAGTGACCGCAATGTTTCTCAAACCATCCCTCCTCTAACGCTCCCTGCAGCTTTGCTGCCTGAGAGCACTCGTGCGGGCGCAACGCAGCCTGCTGGCGATTCTATCCGACCTTCCTACGGTTTGCTTGTTTGCAGTGGTTCTTCCCGCGGTGTGCTTTTCCCGCGGCTCGCATTTGGAGATAGCCATGAGTGAGTTCGCACTCGAAGTAGAAGACCTCGTAAAGCTTTATGCGGCGCGCAGGAAACAGCCGATTCGCGCCGTGGACGGCATGAGTTTCCAAGTACCGCGCGGGATCATCTTCGGTTTGCTCGGCCCGAACGGAGCAGGGAAGTCCACACTCTTGCGTGTGCTCACCACGCTGACTCGCCCGACGCAGGGCACCGCAAAAATTCTCGGCTATGACGTCGTCAAGAAACCGATCGAGGTCCGCAAACGAATTGCGTCCGTGATCCAGGAGACCGCGGTTGAGCTGTTCCTCTCCGTGAAAGACAATCTGCTCACCTACGCCCGCTTTCAAGGATTGGACAAAGCCACCGCGTCGCAACGCGCCGATGCCCTGATAGAAAATTTCCAACTCCGCACCGAAGTCGACCGCAAAGTGCAGGATTTGAGCGGTGGATTCCGCCGCCGCGTGCAGGTCGCCAAAGTCTTCATGGTCGAAACACCCGTGCTTTTCCTCGATGAATTCTCGACCGGAATGGATCCGCTCCTCAAGCGCCAGGTGATGAACCTCCTCCGCGCAGAAGTGGAAAAGGGCAGAACCATCATCCTGACCACGCAAGTCCTCAGCGAAGCCGAAGAGCTTTGCGACGACATTCTCATCATCAACAAAGGAAAACAGATCGCACGCGGTGACCTGAACACCCTGAAGCTGCTCTCGCAAGGCGTATACGAAGTTACCCTCACCTTCGACCGCCTGCCAGAAACGATTCAGCCGGAAATTACCGCGCTCGCTCCGATCCGCTCCACCATCGAAGCCAACACCATCGATCTCGCGCTGAAAACCGAGGAAGGCCGGGTCATGGAAATTGTCAGCGGCCTCACGCACGGCAGGCGCGTTCTGCGCGTCGAAGTGCGCGGCGCAAGCCTCGAAGATATTTTCGTTGAACTGACCACGCAGCAGGCAAAGGAGCCGGCATGAGCGCGCTATCCGCCGTTGTCTACCGCGAAGCGAAAATTCGCGCCACCAATTTCACGTTCATCTTCTGGGATCTGTTCTTCCCGCTGCTCTACATGCTGGTTTTCGGCGTGGGCATCAACTCCGCGCTCGGCGCTCCAACGGGCCTCGGCAACATCGGCTACAACGAATTTTTTCTCGCGGGAATTCTGGCCATGGCCAGCTTCGCCATCGCCTCGAATACTTCCTGGTCGTTTTTTCTCGATCGCGACAACGGCATCTTCTACGAAATGCTGACCTACCCGATGAGCCGCAGCGAATACCTGCTCGGCAAAGTCATCTTTAACGTCTTCATCGCCGTGGTGCAAGCCGCGCTGACGCTCGTCGTCGGCCGCCTGCTCCTCGGGATTCGCGTGCACTGGCAAAACTTGCCGCTGCTGCTCGTAGGAATGGCCGTCGGCACCGCCGGCTGGTTTTTCTTCTACGCTATCTTCGCGTTACGAATTCGCCGCAACGATATCTTCAACAGCGTCACCAGCGTCTTCTATTTCGTTTTTATGTTCGCCAGCTCGATGTTTTATCCGCTCGATCCGCTTCCGGCGTGGTTCCGCTGGACCGCGCTGCTCAACCCCATCACCTGGGAGATCGATTGGCTGCGCTTCACCTCCATCGGCCTCGGCAATCTTCATACGATCTTGCTCGAAGGCGCTGCCTTCGTTGTTTTTGCGCTGGCGTGTTTCATCTACGCAGTGCGCTGCCTCCATCGCCAGGAGTGACGCGCCAGGCTGTACGGAACCTAGTCTGAACTTCCCTCAGACCTGTCCGTTCGTACAGTCGGTACTTTCGGACAGGCGGCCCTTTCCCTTTGTGCAGTAGCCAGCAACACCCCTTTACGCACAGTACCAGTGCGCCCGCATCTTCTTCTCCCTACATTTAGAGTGCACTTCCCTCGGAGGCTTCGCACAGGTATGCGCCGCCGCATTTTGGCTACGACGCTGGCGTTTTTGCTGACGGGTATTTCTCTGCCCGGGCAATCCGCTCCGCTCGGGGTCGTCACGCTGTCGACCGGCGGCCATCTGAACAACACCGAAGCCTCTGTTGGAACCACGATTTACAGCGGCGACCGCCTCGCCACCGAAGTGAACGGCGGTCTCGGCCTGCGCTCCGGTTCCGCGCAGCTTCAGCTGCCTGAAAACAGCGCCATCCTGGTCACGCAAGAGGACACCGCGTTGACCGCCGTGCTTCAGCGCGGCACCGTCGCTTTCCGCGTGGAAAGCGGGGAGCTCTCCGGCTCATCGCCGCAGACGTACGCGTTCGTCCGCAGACGTCCGCACTCACCGCTGGTCAAATGACGCTCGAGAACTGCGCCGTAGTGGTCACCAGCCGCACACAATCGCTCGAAGTCACCGCGGGCAAAGAAACCAAAATCGTCGAGGAAGGGCAGTCCTATCGGGTTGTGATTGATGGTAGCTGCGGAAATCAAAAAAACCGCTCACCCATTGCCGCCGCGCATAGCCGCTTCTTCTTGATCCCCACCGTCGTCGGCATCATCACGGGCCTGGCTGTCCAGGAAGCCCTCGAAAGTCCCGACCGCCCGTAATACAGATTTCCTTAGACTTCTTCAATCGGCGGAATGGCGTTAGCTCGCGTTCGTGAAGGCAATGAGCGCGACAAGTCTCTCGGCTGCAGCCCCTGAGGAAATCATCGCGCTCGCGAGATTTGCGGCTTCGCGGAAGTTTGGTGCGATTCCCGCCGCGACGAGCGCAGCCGCGGCATTGACCACTACAATGTCGCGTGGCGGTCCGGGTTCACCTGCCAGGATTCGCCGAATCAGCGCCGCGTTTTCGGCTGCCGTCCCACCGCGAATCGAGTCATGCGGCGCGCGCTCCACTCCGAAATCTTCAGGAGTTACGGTAAAACGCTTGACGGTACCGCTCTTAACCTCGGCGACCAGCGTTTCCCCCGATAGCGAAATCTCATCCAGCCCTCCCGCGCCGTGAACCACAAACGCATGCTGCACACCGAGCTCCGCCAGCGTTGCGGCCACAAGGTCCACTACATCCCCTGAGAAAACGCCAAGCACTTGCGACTGCGCGCCCGCTGGATTCGTCAGCGGTCCCAGCAGATTGAAAACCGTCCGCACGCCGATCTGTTTTCGCGCCGGAGTCGCATGCCGCGTCGCGGTGTGCGCCGCTTGCGCAAACAGAAACCCAATGCCGATTTCCCGGATGGCGCGCCCGTACCGTTCGAACGAAAGATCGATCCGCACTCCCAGAGCTTCCAGCACGTCCGCCGAACCGCTTCGCGAACTTGCCGCGCGGTTGCCGTGTTTGGCGACGCGCGCGCCCGCCGCCGCCGCGACAATGGCCGCCGCCGTCGATATATTAAACGTGCCCGAATCGTCCCCGCCGGTGCCGCACGTATCTACCATCTTCCCGGGCCTCGGCTCGCCCTCCACGAACACCCGCGTGGCGTGTCGCCGCATCACTCGCGCAAATCCAGCCAACTCTTGCACCTGAACGGGCCGCGTGTTCAACGCCGTTAGCAACCGCACGATTTCCGCCGTCTCGGCGCGGCCTGACAGCAACTCCTCCATCACCGCCTCCGCTTCCGCGCGGGTGAGAACGTGCCCAGCTTCAACGCGATCAACGAGTGAAAGTGTCATCAGGATGCAGTCGCAGCGCAATGGCAAGGGTAGCGAAGAACATTACATTTTCCCAATAAACGCAACACCATTTCGCGGCTCCTTGCTCCGTTTCCGCCTTGCTAGTAAACTTCTATGTTTCGCGCTGCCTCAAAATTCTAACACTGGCTGACTGCTTCAAAGTCACACGGAAAACGGAAACTCGATGAAGATTCATGAGTACCAAGCCAAAGCTATCCTCTCGCGCTACGGCGTAACCACGCCGCGGGGCGAAGTGGTTTTCACCAAGGAAGAAGCGCGCGAAGCGGCGCACCGCCTGCGATCGAATGTCACCGTTGTCGTCGTGAAAGCGCAAATCCACGCGGGCGGTCGCGGCAAAGGTGGCGGCGTCAAGCTGGCGCGCTCCTCCGATGAAGCCGCCGATCTTGCCAGCCACATTCTCGGCATGAAGCTGGTCACGCCGCAAACCGGCCCCGCCGGCCGCATCGTCAAGCGCTTGCTCATCGAAGAAGGCCTCGACATCAAGCGCGAACTGTATCTCGGCCTGCTCGTCGATCGCGCCTCCGGCCACGTCGTTTTCATGGCCAGCGCCGCGGGCGGCATGGAAATCGAAGAAGTCGCCAAGACCAATCCCGGCGCCATCTTGCGCGAACCAATTCATCCGGCCGTGGGCATGCAACCTTATCAAGCGCGCAAAATTGCTTTCGGGCTGGGTTTGCCGGGCGAAGTCGTGAATGCCGCGATCCCATTTCTCCAGGCGCTCTACCGCGCCTTCATAGACACCGATGCTTCGCTTCTGGAAATCAATCCGTGCGTGCTCACCGGCGACGGCAAACTCGTGGCGCTCGACGCCAAGATGACCTTTGACGACAACGCGCTCTTCCGTCACAAAGAACTTCGCGAACTGCGCGACCTCGACGAAGAAGATCCGCTGGAAGTGGAAGCCTCGAAATACGGCCTCAACTACATCAAGCTCGATGGCAGCGTCGCCTGCATGGTCAACGGCGCCGGCCTCGCCATGGCCACCATGGACATCATCAAGTACGCGGGCGGCTCCCCGGCAAACTTTCTCGACGTCGGCGGCGGCGCTTCCGCCGATCAGGTGAAGAACGCCTTCCGCATACTGATGAGTGATTCGGCGGTGAAAGCGGTCTTCATCAATATTTTCGGAGGAATCCTGCGTTGCGACGTGCTCGCCACCGGTGTCGTCGCCGCCGCGAAAGACCTGCACCTGAAAGTTCCCGTAGTGGTCCGCATGGAAGGAACGAACGTCGAAGCCGGCCAGCAAATCCTTCGCGACAGCGGCCTAAATTTCACCATCGCCGACGGCATGAAGGACGGCGCGCAAAAGGTCGTGGCCCTCGCCGGAGGTGCGCGATGAGCATTTTGGTCAACGAAAAAACGCGCCTCATCGTCCAGGGCTTCACCGGCCGCGAAGGTACATTCCATGCGCAACAAATGATCGAGTACGGAACGAACGTAGTCGGCGGCGTGACGCCAGGCAAAGGTGGAACGAAACACCTTGAACGCCCTGTGTTCAACACCGTCGCTGATGCCGCGAAATCCACTGGCGCAAATGCTTCCGTGATTTTCGTTCCTCCGCCATATGCCGCCGACGCTATTCTCGAGGCCGCCGATGCCGCGCTTCCTCTAATCGTTTGCATCACCGAAGGCATTCCTGTCTTAGACATGGTGCGCATCGCCGCTTCCGTGGACTTCCAGAAAACTCGTCTCATCGGCCCGAACTGTCCCGGCATCATCTCTCCCGGCAAATGCAAAATCGGCATCATGCCTGGCCGCATTCACAAGCAAGGAACCGTCGGCGTCGTCAGCCGCAGCGGCACGCTAACCTACGAAGCCGTGGACCAACTCACCAAACTCGGCATCGGCCAGTCCACCTGCATCGGCATCGGCGGCGATCCCATCATCGGCACGACGTTTCTCGACGCCATCAAATTTTTCAACGACGATCCCGACACGCACGCCATCATCTTGATCGGCGAAATCGGCGGCAACGCCGAAGAGATCGCCGCGCAATGGATCAAGTCCAACGTGAAGAAGCCTGTCGTCGGCTTCATCGCCGGCCAAACCGCGCCGCCGGGACGCCGCATGGGCCACGCCGGCGCCATCATCAGCGGCGGCCAAGGCACCGCCAAGGACAAATACGCAGCTATGGGCGCCGCCGGCATCCACTGCGTCGAAACCCCCGCGGACCTCGGCTCCACCGTCGCCGCCGCCTTGAAATAGATGAACGTAAAATGTTGAAGTAAAGAAGTAACGAAATAATGATAAAACGTCTTGGTGGTCGAGAACCTCGATGTCCATCAAGACTTATAAAGATTTAAATGTTTTTCGCGAATCGTACGGACTTGCTTTGGAAATTTCTCGTGCCACTCGCAGGTTTCCACCGCAGGAGCAGTTTGAGTTAGCGAGGCAGCTTCGTCGAGCCGCACGATCAATTCCGGCGAATATCGTGGAGGGCTGGGCCAAGCGGTCAGCAGCGGCGGAGTTCAAGAGATACCTGCAGATTGCGATTGGCTCGTGCGATGAGTGTATGCTTTGGCTGGAGTTGAGCCGCGACGAGGGCTTCTTGGGCGCCGCCGAATGCGCCCTGCTGACGAATAGGTCTAATGTTGTCGGTGCGATGTTAAAAAGTCTTTGGAAACAGTGGAAGAACTTTCAAGCTTGATTTCTTCGGGTTTTCGTTATTTCGTTACATCTTTACTTCATTACTTCAATTTTCCCAGGAGATCACTTTGGCACTCGAACGTACTTTCGCAATCATCAAGCCCGACGCCGTCGCGCGCAATCTTCAAGGAGAAATCCTCTCCCGCATTCACAAAGCCGGCTTCCGCATCGTGGCCATCAAAACGATGATCCTTACGGGTGGCGAAGCCGCGGGCTTCTACGCGGTTCATAAGGCCCGCCCCTTTTTCGGCGAGCTCTGCGATTTCATGTGCTCCGGCAAAATCTTCGCCCTCGTTCTCGAAGCCGAAGGCGCCATCTCCAAATGGCGCGACACCATGGGCGCCACCGATCCCAAGAAAGCCGTCCCCGGCACCATCCGCCACGACCTCGGCACCAGCATCGGCAACAACTGCACCCACGGCTCCGACGCCCCGGAAACCGCCGCCTTCGAAATTGCCTACTTCTTCTCCGGCTTGGAATTGATTTAAGGTCCCCTGCGGCGCTCCTCGCGAGCAGGCGCGTGATCAGCCTGAGTTTGGTTGCTCTCTTATCGTGGTTCTAGGGCCGATCTGGGCTTTCGAACTGCTCATGAATGAACGGTATGGTAATCGCGGTTGCCACTGCAATGGCAATCAGGAGGAATGCCTTGGTCTGCTTGCCTGCTTTCTTTGCGTTCTGGTCGGCGGTCGCACCTCCATCCGGCGGGTCAAGAATCACGCGATACGATCGCCCTTCCGAAATCGTCTCGCTCTCCTCGCGATAAGAGAACTGCACGGAACCCCGTCGCGCGAAGACCATCAACTCTTTTGGCCCCAGAATCCGCACCTGCACGATGACCCGTCCATCCGCGCTACGCCGAATCCGCGCGCCGAGCGCCTGAATTTCGGCCGCCGCTTCCGCCGCCGCGGAAAGCATGATCGTGCCGGACGCGAGCTCCGCTTCGAACTCTTTCCCCGCGCTGCTCGCAGCGCTTCGCACTACCACGCTGCTCCCTCCACTCAGGACCAGCGTTACTCCGCCGCAGCGCAGTTGCAGTGAGCCGCCAGGTTCGGTGGAAAGCCGGTCGCCGTCGTAAACACTCGTTCCTTCCGACGCCGAACCCCCGCTTAAACTCGCCCCTTCCGCCACCACAATAATTCCAAGCACCTCCGGCTTGGCGCCGCCCGGAATGCCGGCCAATAGAAACGACATCGCTATCGCCAGAAGGCCTTGGGTGCCAACCATGCGATACCTCCAGTCCTGCCTCAGCATCGAAAATCGGGAGTGCGGAACCTCTCCCCCGATCACCGCGAATGAAAACTAATACGTACAGATATCATATCAATAAATATTAAGCAAGCCCAATTCGCGCGCGTCCGCCCCCTGCGTAGCGCCGGCTCCCAGCCGGCTTCTGAACTAAACCATCCGTCCTTTAGTCAGCGACCGATTTTTGCGCCCCGCTCTTTGACTCTGTCCGCATCCTCCTCTTAGACTTTGCTAGATGGATCCCCTCCGCGAACTCGGCCGCACTCTCCTCGTCCTTGGTGCGCTCCTGGCCCTCTTCGGCGCGCTTCTGTACTTCGGCGGAAAACTTCCTTTGCGCCTCGGCCGCCTCCCCGGCGACATCATTCATCGCGGAGAACGCACCACGTTTTACTTCCTCGTCGTCACCTGCCTCGTCCTGAGCGTCGGCCTCTCGCTACTCTTCTGGCTCTTCTCCCACTTCCGCCGCTAAGCGCTCTTCGAATTCGCGCACGCATTCAAAAAGAAAAGGCCGGACGCATCGCGTCCGGCCTTCTTCGATTGTTCTCTATCTAGACTGTCTCTGTCTCGTGCTACTCCACTCCATCTGTGGAGCTAGCCTCTGCCGTGTTCCGGCTTGCCGCTGGAATGTGTCGCGCTATTCTTCTGCGACGTTGGCGGCTTGTTCGAATGCGATCCCGTTGAGCTCGGCGCATTCGTGTGCGTGTTGTTCTGCGCACTCCGCGCCGATTCCGCGTTCCTGGAGGACGTCGCGTTCGTCCTGGACGGGGACGTCGCATGATTCGTCGCACTCGGGGGCCGATCATTCCGGTTGTTGTTGGCCACGCTCTTGTTCGCAGTATTCGTATTGTTCCCGACCGGCCGGTTCGCCGACGCGTTGCCGGCATTCGGCGGTCGATTCGAATTCGCAGCCTTGGCCGCCACCGCGCCCTTGCCGCTGAACTCTCCCGGCTTCGCGCTCGCCGCGACCGTCGGCTGCCCGTGATTCACCGAAGCCAGCTGTGCGCGGTTCGTGCTAGCCGCGTGCTCGTGCTCGGTCTGCGCCGAAGTCGGCTGAACGTGGTGTTCTCGTGCCGCAGCCTCTTCCGCCGCCGTCGCCCGCGCCGTGGTTCCGCCGGTTCCGCCGTTGAAGCTCGTGCGGTTCACCGTTGTGTTGTTCTCGACTACTCTCTCGTTGTATGTGTTGTGCACCACCGTCACGTTTACGTTCGTCACCGCGCGGTTGTAGCTGAACACGCCGCCGCGCCACGCGCCGCCCACGAACCCGACTCCGCCGTATCCAAATCCATAATTAATTCCGCCATAGAAACCCACGTGCGGTCCCCAGTAGCCAGCGTGCCAGAGATAGCCTCCGCCGCCCCAGCCCCAATATCCCGGCGTCCACAGCAGCCCCACGGCCGGCGCCATCACCCACGTTCCCGGCACCCAGTAATACCCGTCCGGCCCGTACGCCCAATAGCCTGGCGTCCAGATGTATCCCGCACCCGGGCAAACCGGCTGCGCGTACACCGGCAGCGCCGGTGGACCAATGTGCACCGAAATCCCCACAGCAATTTGTGCCTGCGACGCGGCGGGAATCGCCAGCAGTGCCAAAGCAACCAGCAGCAATCGAAACGCATTGAATGACCGCATAAAATTCACCTTCCCAGTGATAGGTTTTGCCTTGCTCAATGGCCCGGCTGGGTGCGCTGCATACTTCCGCAGCGCTTTCTTCCCCCTTAAACCCGTTTTCACCAGAAAAGTCGCGCGTGTAGCAAGTTGCGTGGACTTAGCTAATCTAAGTTAGCTAATACAACTACACCGTCTTCGACACCTGCAAACTCCGCCGCCTCTAAGTAGGACAGGCATTCCTGCCTGTCCCTTCCGCTCTCGAAGCGCCCGCTCTCGCCCCAGTCCTTCAATTCTTCCTAGTTCCCCGGCACCTGGAATTCCGCGCGAATAAACGCCTTGATCCCTTCCTCCCCCGTCAGTCGCAAGCAAAGCAAACTGCCCTCGCCTTCCAGGTCAATATGAAAATCAAAAAAGGGACAGCACTTGCTCTCCGCGCCCACCCAAGCCGCCAATTCCGCCAGCGAAACGCTCTTCGGGTTGAACTGGAATTCATACCCCTTCGCCGTCTCCACGATCTCCTTCCGAACCGCCAGCAATTTCTCCGTCAGTAGCTTGTGATGCGCCCGCTCCTGCGGCGTCAGTGCTTTGCTGTCACAATAAAATTTGCTCGCCGTCACCACAATCTCCTTCTCCTGATTCAAAGTGGTTGCAGAATTTTGAGCCACAAGCCCCGTCGCCTCACCGCCCAAAAACAACACCGCCAGTGCCGCACTCACGCACACCGCGCCGCTCCTCATGCTCCATTTTCCAAACCATTCTCGATTGATTTTCATGGCTTTCCTCCAAATGGGATTTGCCACGTCCCATCCCCAAATGCTAAAAGTTAAACCCAGCTTTAAGTCAAGCGCCGTTTGGGAGGTTTTGTAGGGCCCGCCTTCTGAGGCGGGCCGCTTTGGAGCGCGGCAGCCCAACTGCCGCCTTTACGGTCGCAACATTGCCACAGACTTTTTGAATTAGCTAAAATCGGCTCGACTCAAGGAAGGAACCTCAACATGAAAATCGGCCAACTCGCCCGTCGCGCCAACCTCAACCCCTCCGCCATCCGTTACTACGAAAAACGCGGCCTTCTCGCCCCGCCCCACCGCACCGGAGGCCAGCGCCACTACCCCTCGGACGCCCTCGACCGCGTCCTCCTCATCCGTTTCGCCAGCGACATGGGCTTCACCCTCGCCGAAATCAAACTCTTCCTCAGCGGCCTTCGCGACAACTCCCCCGTCGGCCCCCGCTGGAAGAAACTAGCCCATCACAAACTCACCGAAGTCGAAGCCTCCATCCAGCGCTTCCTTCGCCTGAAAGCCCTCCTCAAGCACCTCCTCCACTGCCGCTGCGCCTCCCTCCAACTCTGCGTCCAGCGCCTCAGCCTCAGCCCCAACCTCCTCCTCCTCCAGAATCTGGAATAGCAACCATGCGGGGAGTGAAGCACCCTGGCCGCCGGAGCCATCGGGCCCAATTGGAAACCAGGCAACCGCATCAATTGGCAGCGAGGATTTTGAGTTTTTCGACGAGCCAGGCGCGGATTTGATCATCAGTTTCCCCGGAAGCTTGGGCAACGTACACGTCTTCGGCGAGTTCGCCATATTCGGATAACTCGCTGCAGTAATTGGCCTCCACCCACAGCCCAAGGAAGTCGTTGGCATGCTTGAGCGGGTCGTCGCCACTTCGCAGGATTTCGCGGGCGCGGAGCTTGGCAAGGCGGCCCGCGGCTTCTTCGCGCGAGAGGTGCGCCATTCCCCACTCCCGCATGACCCTGGGAAGAACTTCTCGTAGTTCAAAGATGGTTGGAAAGTGAAGCGCAGCAAGGCGCCGGGTGGCGGGACCGTCGAGGCCAGCTTCAAGGGCCTCCCAGGCCAGCTTGGGCATGTCAGTTAATCCAATGCGTTGGAGAGCCAGTTGAGCTTCGACGAGTTCGTGGTCAAAGGCCATGAAATGGGTATCAGGAGTCTCTTTTAGCCGAACGGGTGGGTGGTGTCCAGCGGGGTGGGCTCACATGGAACAGGTAAAAAAAAAGTAGATTCATTACTCCGGGCCCAGCCTGGTTTCTTTCTCGGGCTCGTTCCCGGCCTTCTTCCAAGCAACCGGATCATTCAGGCCGCGCTATCCCCCAGAACCCAAACCACTTACTAGTTATTGCTTGACAAACAGTACGTGTATGCTATAATGTTTTTTGGATTTCCCACCGCAATCTCGCGCCGTTTCCTCCATGTCAGCCGAATCTCAGCCACATTCTCCCCAGCCACAAGTCACCATCCACCGGAATGCATCGATCTGGTCGGGGCCACTAAGTCCTTTAGGATCCGCACTTGCAGACCGTTTACTTTCTTACAAACAAAAAACGCTCGTAACTCCTTTAGAATCCGCATTTACGAACCGCTTCCAACTCGCTGAAAAATCAGCTACTTTAACTCTCGCAAAATCCGCACTTACAGACATGTCGCCCGCAACCGCTTTAGAATCCGCACTTACAAAAAACAGGGGGGGTGGGGGGACCGACGGACCCTTGCTCCACATCGCAGCCCTTCTCCATCGCTCTTTGCGCGCTCTTTACGCTCTTTTGCAAAAGAGTTTTGATCAAGTCTCGCCAATTCAATCGCTTGCGCACTCTTTTCTAAAACTGCCGGGTGTATACCCCTTCTTCCCATTCTGGACCGACCCAAAGGCGGCCCGCGGAGGGCCCGCCGATTCTGTTTTCCTCACCTCATTACTTCCTTACCTCCTTACCTCGTCTTTTCTCCGCACTCGGAGTCTTTTCTCATGACCAAACAGCTCACCTTCAACCTCCAGCCCACCCGCCAGATCTTCACGGTCAGCGAGCTCACCGCCAAGATCCGCGACCTCCTCGGCAAAAACTTCATGGACATCCTCGTCCAGGGCGAAATCTCCAACTGCCGCGAAGCCCAGTCCGGCCACATCTACTTCACCCTGAAGGACGACCGCGCCCAGGTCCGCTGCGTCTTCTTCAAGCAGCAGCAGCGTGGCATCAAGTTCCGTCCCGAGGACGGCCTGCAAGTCACCCTTCGCGGCAGCATCAGCGTCTACGAACAGCGCGGCGAATATCAGATTTACGTGGAAAATCTCGAGCCCGTCGGGCGCGGAGCGTTGCAACTCGCCTTCGAGCAATTGAAAAAGCGCCTCGAAGCCGAAGGTCTCTTTGACGCCAAACGCAAAAAGCCGCTGCCGCTGCTCCCCAGCCGTATCGGCATCATCACTTCGCCGCGCGGCGCCGCCGTCCGCGATGTCGTTCGCATCCTCACCCGCCGTTTCCCCAACGTGCACCTGACCGTCTATCCCGTGCGCGTACAGGGAGAAGGCTCCGCCGAGGAAATCGTCAAAGCACTGAAATTTTTCAACGTGAAAAAAATTGTGGATGTGCTCATCCTCGCCCGCGGCGGCGGCTCCATGGAAGATTTGTGGTCGTTCAACGAAGAAATCGTCGCCCGCGCCATTTTCGCTTCCGAAATTCCCGTGATCTCCGGCGTCGGCCACGAAACCGATTTCACCATCGCCGACTTCGTCGCCGACCTGCGGGCCTCCACGCCTTCCGCCGCCGCCGAACTTGTCGTCCAAACGCGCGCCGAATTCGACAAGCACATCGCCGAGTTGCGCGAAACTCTCGCCGGATTGGTTCGCTATCGCTTGCTGGAACTGTCACGCCGCGTCCACGAGCTTTCCGCCCGCCGCGGTTTCCGCCGCCCGCTCGATCTTCTGCGCCAGCAGCGCCAGCGCGCCGATGAAATGACCTCGCGACTCGCCCTCGGCCTTCGCGCGCGCCTCGAGCAATCGCGCAAACGCTTCACCGCCGCTCACCTGCGCATCGTCTCGTTCGATTTTCGCGTGACGATTTCCGCGTTCCGCCTGCGCCTCGAAAAACGCACCGCCGATCTCGGCGTCCGCATCGAGCGCCTCCTGCGCGCCAAGCGCGACCGCCTCGAAAAATTCTTCCTGCAACTCAACGAGCGCAGCCCCTTGAAAGTCCTCGAACGCGGCTACGCCATCGCCACCGACGCCGCCGGCAACCTCCTCCGCGACGCCGCCCAAGTCACCCTCGGTGACACCGTCGCCATCCAGCTCCACCGCGGGAAACTATCTACGGAAGTCAAAAGAAAAGAGTGAAGGTAAACGAGCGGCTATCAAAAAATGAGTTTCTCTGTGTCTCGGTGCCTCAGAGGCAAAAACTATTCGTCGTCGGAAGAGGAAGCAACCTTTAGAACAGCGAGGAAGGCTTCCTGCGGGATATCAACCTGGCCGACGCGCTTCATGCGGCGCTTGCCTTCTTTTTGTTTTTCGAGAAGTTTGCGTTTGCGGGAAATGTCGCCGCCGTAGCACTTGGCGAGAACGTTTTTGCGGATGGCCGCAACCGTTTCGCGCGCAATTACACGGCTGCCGATCGCGGCCTGAATGGGCACTTCAAACATTTGCCGAGGAATCAGCTTTCGCAATCGCGTCACCAATTCGCGCCCGCGTTCCTGCGCGAAGTCGCGATGGATAATCAACGCCAGGGCATCCACCGGCTCGCCGGCGACCAGCACATCTAGTTTAATGAGGTCGGATTCCCGGTAATCGGCAAGATGGTAGTCCAGCGAAGCGTAGCCGCGTGAAACGCTTTTCAGGCGGTCGTAAAAATCGAGCACGATTTCGTTCAGCGGCAATTCGTAAGTCAGCATGACGCGCGTCGGCGAAAGGTACTCGAAATTTTTCTGTGTGCCGCGTTTTTCCTGGCAGAGTTGCAGAATTCCGCCGACGGAATCCTCGTTGGTGATGATCATCGCTTTGATGATCGGCTCTTCGATTTTTTCGATATCACTGGGATTGGGAAATTTGGAAGGACTATCCACTTCGATGACTTCGCCGGTCACGCGCGTGATGCGGTAGCGCACGCTCGGCGCGGTTGTAATGAGATTTAATCCGAATTCGCGCTCCAGCCGCTCTTGCACGATTTCCATGTGCAGCAGGCCGAGGAAGCCGCAGCGGAATCCGAAGCCGAGCGCGACGGAATTTTCCGGCTCGTAGAAAAACGCCGCGTCGTTCAATTGCAATTTTCCGAGCGCGTCGCGCAGCGGCTCGTAGTCGTCAGCGAGCACCGGAAATAATCCGGCGAAAACCATCGGCTTGATGGCTTCAAATCCCGGCAGCGCCGGAGCGGGACGCGCCACTTCGATCACCGTGTCGCCCATGCGTGCATCGGCCACGCGCTTGATATTCGCGACGATGAAACCTACGTCACCGGCTTCGAGTTCTTCGAGTGCAACCGGTTTCGGCGTGAGCGTGCCGAGCTGCTCGACTTCGTAGGTTTCGTCGCCGGCCACAAGTTTGATTTTGACGTGATTCTTGACGCGGCCTTCCATCACGCGCACAAGCACGACGGCGCCGCGGTAAATGTCAAACCACGAATCGAAAATCAGCGCCTGCAGCGGATTTTCCGCATCGCCCTTCGGAGGCGGAACGCGCGCAACGATCGCTTCGAGAACATCCTCCACCCCGAGGCCGCTTTTCGCACTGATCAACAGCGCGTCCTCCGCGGGAATCGCGAGCACGGTTTCGATTTGCTCTTTTGCAAATTCAGGTTGCGCGGCGGGCAAATCAATTTTATTGATTACCGGAATAATCGTGAGGTTGTGACTGGAAGCGAGAAACGTATTCGCAACAGTCTGCGCTTCGACACCCTGCGAGGCATCAACAACAAGGAGAGCGCCTTCGCACGCGGAAAGCGCGCGAGAGACTTCATAAGAAAAATCCACGTGCCCCGGTGTATCAATTAAATTTAAACGATAGGTATTTCCATCTTTCGCTTTGTAGTGGAGCCGAATGCTTTTTGCCTTGATGGTGATGCCGCGCTCGCGCTCCAGGTCCATGGAGTCGAGAAATTGTTCGTGCATTTCGCGCTGCGTCAATGCGCCGGTCATTTCCAGCAGGCGGTCCGCCAGCGTGGATTTGCCGTGGTCAATGTGCGCGATGATGCAGAAATTCCGTATGAACTTCGGATCCATTTTTCTCTTTTACCGGTTTTTCGGTTCCCGATGATCTTTGCTACCGGCAGGAGTTCGAATCGCCTGCCGGCGCATTCCCGGCGGGCCTGCTTGCCGCATTCGAACGTCAGAAGCAAGGCAAAAACCGTGCCGAACGAACATTCAGTTTGCCACAATTCCCGCGCTGCGTCAGCCTTGCCGCAGAGATTGCGGTGCCTAAAAACCTGAGAAGAAATGAATCGCGCAGCTCAGTTGCTGGGCGCGGTGGCATGAAGCCGCGAAAACGGGAAGGTGAGAATCAGGTGTAGCCGGCGCTGGAACGACGCTCCTGGACGACGGCTTCAAGGAGTTTTTCGGCGTAAAACAATTCGCCTGGCGGAAGCGTAAGTTTCGGCCGAATCTGCTTGGCGATGCGATCCGCCATGTTGAAGCGCACATCGCCGGGAAGCGAACTCCTACGATTCAAGAACGCTTCGATGAGTGCGAACTCTTCCGGAGTGAGCCTCTCCGATCCAAACGTCGTCGCGGCGGGCACTTGGCCTATCACCGGGGATTGAAAAATGGGCTTGGCATCCACCAGTGATTTCTCATGAACCACGATCGTGCCGGAAACGAAGTCGCCAAGACGTTTGTTCTGGCGGCTCAACAGCACGCTGACGATTCCGATAGCATAAAACGCGGGCAACTGGTCGACGATGCGCATTAGGTTGCGGCCGACAGATTCCGCCGGTGTAATTGGGCGGCCGGAATCCTTGATGACGCGAAGGCCTTCTTTCTTTTTTCCGGGCGTCTGGCCATTCCACAGAGCTTCAAAGATGGCGAAGTATCCAAAATAAAGCGCAAAATAAGCAAGCACGATGAAGGCGATAAACCAAATCCCAGTTTTGGCGGAGCCGGGAAGGGCGACGCCCACGGCAATCATGACTCCGAGCAGCCCGAGCCCGATCAAAATTTGGAGCAGGGTATCGTAAGCCAGAGCGAGAAAACGGCTGCCGATGCCGGCGACTTCGAATTCGAGGACGGTTTGTTCCGGGGTTTCGATGGTAAGCTTGTCCCGGTAATCGCCGGGATTCCGAATTGGCGAAGAGTCGGTCATGATCTCCACACGCTGGCTGGAAAAACGAAAACCATACTGGGCCCGCCTGGAACAGCTGGTGGACCGTTCGAACAAGCGCGGAATTTCGGCGCTCGATCACCGCGAATTGCAGGAACTCGGACTATTGTACCGCCAGACGGCATCGGACCTCGCAACCGTGCGCGAAGATGTGACCAGCAACCAGTTGTCGTTTTACCTGAATCAACTTCTTGGACGCGCGCATAACCTCATCTACATGGGCCATAAGCAAAAAATCAGCGGGCTCTTTCGTTTCTACTCCCAAACGTATCCGCAAGTCTTCCGGGAAACGTTCCGTCAAACGTTTCTGGCCTTTCTCATATTTTTTGTGGCAGGTGTGGCGAGCTGGGCGGTGACGATTCATGATCCGGCCTTTGCGCACCGATTGCTGGGGCCACAGATGATGGACACCATCGAGAAAAGAGAGATGTGGACGGAATCCATCGTGACGGTCAAGCCGCTCGCCGCCTCGGCGATCATGACTAACAACTTATCCGTAACTTTCGCCACGTTCGCGTTTGGAATTACCGCGGGCATCGGGACCATCTGGATGATGGTGGTCAATGGCTTGTTGATTGGAGTGATCGGCGCGGCCACGTGGCAAGCGGGAATGGCGCTGCAACTCTGGAGCTTCGTGGCGCCGCACGGCGTGCTGGAACTTCCGGCGATTTTTATCGCAGGCGGAGCGGGACTGGAAATCGCGCGAGGGATGCTGTTTCCGGGATTGCTTCCGAGGCGCGAATCACTGGCACGAGCGGGCGGGCGCGCGGCGCGACTGGTGCTGGGAATCGTGCCAATGCTCGTGGTTGCGGGGGTCATCGAAGGATTTGTGTCGCCCTCTGGAATTGCCAAGCCTCTTAAATTTCTACTTGCTGCCGTATTGTTTGCCGCGCTCGTCACCTATCTGTCGCGTGCGCGTCAGCCACACGAAGAATCCGTCTAAACCCTTCTACAAAAGACTTCGTTCTTTAATGTCCAGGTACTGCGTCACGAGCGAACCTGCGAGCATGCCTGGCATCAACTCGAGAGCTAGGACTCCACGCTGCCGCAAGCCGCGCATTAAAATGTCGCGTCTTTGCGAGATTTCCAACGCGGCGCCGTGACGATACATGTCCGCCGTTACGGTGGGAATCGTTTCGGCGAGGGTTTTCAGGTCGGGCTGGCCCATGGCGGCAAAGACGACCAGATGGCGTGGACTCAGCTGCATGGCGTATTCAATGACCTCCGGGATGGTGGCGGTTTCGGCGAAGTCGGTGATCCAAACCACGAGGCTGCGCCGCTTTTGCGCGTTCAGGACGGCGCGGGCAGCGCGTCCATGGTCCGATTCGAACGCTTCGCCGCGAACTTGGGCGAGAGATTCGACGATGGCGCGCACGTGAGGTGCGCCGCGGCCGGCGTACAGATTTTGTTGAATGCGTCGGCCGTAGGCCACCAAGCCGACGCGATCTCCACAATAGAGCGCGACCTGAGCAAGGGAAAGCGCGGCGTTCACGGCGTAGTCCAGTTTCGAATAGCGCGGGCCTTTGCCCGGTTCACGCACCTCCGCGCGAAGGAGCCGACCCGCATCTAGCACCAGCCAGACGTTCTGGCTGCGTTCCATCTGGAAGACGCGGGTGATGAGATGGTGACGGCGTGCGGTAGCGGTCCAGGAAATATCGCGAAGCTCGTCGCCCTCACGATATTCCCGCAAACTGTCAAATTCGCGCCCGATGCCGCGCTGGCGGCGCCGGCGTTTCTCCAATTCCACCTGGCGGCTGCGAATTAAATAAAGCGTTTGCCGCCGTGCCTGTTCGAGATTGGGAAGCACGCGGACGGTTTGCTGCATTTCGGCGACGGCCCAGCGCTCGGCCAATCCGAGGGGCGACTGGTAGCGAAGAAATATGCGGCCCAGACCGGTGTCGCCGCGTTCGGCGGGAGTTACTTCGTAGCGAGCTTCATTGGAGGAGCGAGCCTTCACGCGCAAGTCCAGCTCGGGAGGCTCGCGGCGCAGTTGGATAGGAGTCTCGTCGAGGATGCGCGCGCGAACCGGTATTTTTCCGTCGTTTCGAAGCTCCACGCTGACGTTGCAAGGCACACCCAGGCACGGACTCTTTTCCCAGGTGCGGCGAACTTCCAACTGTTCCGCGCGCGGAAGCCGCAACAAATCCCAAAGCCATGCGGCTAGAACCACGCCATCCCACAAAAACATAGCGGCAATGGCTTGCCGAAACCACCACGCGGGGCCCAGCGCCACGAATCCGAGAAGCAGCGCCACGAAGAATCGGGTTCCAAAGGCGAACGAAACTCTTCCCAATTTTCGCGGGCGCGCCGCTTTGGCGGAAGGGCGCAGCGGCTCCGAATAAATCACTTCGGAACCTCAACGGTGGAAAGGATTTCGGAAATGACGCGGTCGGAATTCAGTCCTTCCAAATCTGCTTCGGGCTTCAAGAGGACGCGGTGGCGTAACACGGGCAGGGTCGCGGTTTTGATATCGTCGGGAATGAGAAAATCGCGGCCCTCGACTCCGGCTAGAGCGCGCGCAACGAAGAGGAGACCGATGGCGGCGCGCGGGCTGGCGCCGAGCGACAACGCGGGCCAATCGCGCGTGCGGCGCACGAGGGTGACGATGTAGGGGCGCAACGTCGGCTCGATTCGAATGGCGCTGATTTCCTGCCGCGCCGCTGCCAGCAAGGCCGGCTCGACAGGAGCAATTGAAATCAGATCCAGCCGGCGCGGATCGAATCCTTGTTCATAGCGGCCGAGAATATCGGCTTCTTCCGCAGCGGAGGGATAGTCGAGGCGAATTTTCAGGAGGAAGCGGTCGAGTTGCGCTTCCGGCAGCGGATAGGTACCTTCGAATTCGATGGGATTCTGCGTGGCGAAGACGGTGAAATTTTCGCCGAGCGGATAGCGCGTTCCGTCAATGGTGACCTGGCGTTCTTCCATGGCCTCGAGAAGCGCGGCCTGCGTGCGGGGTGAGGTGCGGTTGATTTCATCCACGAGAAGCAAATCGGTGAAGACCGGCCCGCGATGAAGGGAAAACGTGCTGGTGGCCATGTTGAAAATATTCGTGCCCATCACGTCGGCGGGCATCAAGTCTGCGGTGCACTGCACGCGCTGGAAGCCGAGGCCGCAGATTCTGGCCAGAGTTTTGACGGCGAGCGTTTTGGCGAGTCCGGGAACTCCTTCAATGAGCGCATGACCGCCGCAAATCAGCACGAGCAGAAGCTGGTCAATGACTTCCTGCTGACCCACGATTACTTTGGACATTTCCGAGCGGACGTGCGCGGCGAGGCGTGTGATGTTTTCCACGATCAGGAGTTCTCCTTTGCGATTTTCTTCGTCAGACCGAGTTTTTCTTCGAAGCGCTCCAATTCCTGGATCAAACTGAGCGCTTCCTCGGGCGCAACTTTTGGCGAGCGGCTGGCCACCGCGGCGCGCGCCAGTGTCGTTTTCAAGCCGGTTTCTTTCCAGCCGAGCCGGCCTTGCACGGCGTCAGCGAGTTCCGTGTCCCGCGCGCTGACCGGGAGACGCAACTGCCTGGCAAGCGTCGC
Organism: uncultured Acidobacteriota bacterium; assembly: GCA_963729455.1. Taxonomy (GTDB): domain Bacteria; phylum Acidobacteriota; class Terriglobia; order Acidiferrales; family UBA7541; genus Acidiferrum. Next base: position 188,330 of record CAVSNX010000006.1, on the reverse strand, counting down.
ACGGAAACGCTGATAGACAAAGCCGACCACGGCGGGCTCGGCACCGGCGCGCTGGTACAGACCGCCGAGAGTGTCCACGAATTCAAGGGGAGAAAGACGCGAGACGACGGGCGGCATCATGATTGGGCCGCTGCGACGGCCGAACGTGAGGAAAACGAGCAGGCCCAGAATCGCAGCTTGCGCCAAACCCCAGGCTACCGGCGTTTTCTGGACGTAGCTCCACAACGAGCTTCGCTGGCCGTGAAAGTATTCGTCCCAATAAATTTTCGTGCCTGCGTGATCGCCTTGTGCCGGGGAGCTCATGGCGTTCAAAAACAAATTCAGGTTGCCCTCGCGCGTGATTCCGGCGTTGGTTAGAGGAGTGGCCGCCGCCCACCAGAGGATTCTTCCGTCGCCGATTCGCCAGCTAATGACGACGGGCGAATATTTCTCGCCGTAAAGGGCAAGCTGAGCCGGAGCCGTTCCCAGCCAGGTAGTGCCGGTCTGAAGGACAATTTTGGGAGCGCCCACGGTGTAATTGCTGGGAAAATCCGCCGAGAAGGTTTTCCATTCGAGAGTGGGAAAGGCCGCAGTCACTTTCGCTTCGGGAAAGAAGGTCTCGATGCGCGGGCCGGTGAAGAGCACCTGGCCGCCTTCCTGGACAAAATCTTCCAAAGCCTCGCGCTCTTCCCGCGAGGGCGTTTCCAGGGGATCCGCGATGATCAATACGACGCCATCCGGGTCGTCGGGAAGCTCGATGGGTGAACGCTCCCAACGCGAGATGTGGTAGTGCAAGTCCTGGAGCAGCAAATAGGCGGCGCGAGCGCCGCCTGAAGAGGCCGAATACGAGGAAGGAATCGAGAACCCCTGCTCTTGCGGATCGACTCCAACGAGCGCGAGTCCCAGTGTGAGCAAAAAAAGGATTGCTCCAGCGATGAGCAACAGCTTGCGATCACCGGGATCTATTGCAGTCTGGCATCCGAGAGCCTCGACACTTTGCAGTGCGTTTGCAAAATCCTGATTGCTCGCTGGGCGGCGGCCGTACCAGACTTGTTCGAGAACTTGTGTAAGAGCCGCGAGCGCTTCGCGAGTCTTGCGGCCGGTGGCTGCGAGTTGCGTGGCGTTTGAAACCAAGCGCATGTATTCGCGCGGCGTGCGGCTGCGATCCTTTCGAACGACTTCGTTGTCTTCCAGGTAGGAGATGCCGGCCCAGTACGTGGAATGCACGGCTTCGCGGAAGTCACCGCGCGCGGCGGCTTCGCGGGCCGCGTGAACCCACTCCTGCCAGGTGCGGGTGTACGCGACGGAATCGGGCGCCTGCAATTGTTCCAAGGTCGTGCGCTTCGTCCAATAGCGGAAAAGCACGACGGCCAGCCACACCACAATGGCGATGATGATGGCCCAGAGCAGAATCTTTGCGCCGATCGGGTAGCGCTCGATCTGGCGGAACAATCGCGAGAACATTTTCACAATCCAGCGGTAGATGCGCTGGCGCAAGAGGTCCAGTTTGGATGGAGCATGCACGCTGCCGAATTCGCGACGGCTCAGGATTTGCCCGAGGGCGGAGCGGGCGTTCGTTGCCGGGCGAGTTTGCGCGTCGGCGTAGGCTTTGACCTGGTTGGCGAGATCAAGGGCCCAGTAGGATGCTTCGCCGGCTTTGGCAGCGATTTTCTTGGGATCTTTTTCTTTTTCGGCGTTGCTTAGAAGCGAGCGCAGAGGCTCTGAGGAGAGGGAATAGCTCGCATCGGCGGTGGATATTTTCCACTCGCGAGGAAGCTTTTCGCGCAAAGCGGCTAAGTCCGCGGGGGTGGCCTTTTCCTTTTCGATGGCTTGGCCAATTTGCTGCAGTGCGGCCGCGAAGGACGCGGGATCCGGGTAGGCAGCGTCACTGGCTGCGGCGGGCGAGGAAGCAACTTGCTGAGAGGCTCGCGGAGCGCAATTCGCCGGAGGAACGAGAAACACGACGGGCAGGAGAAGCAACAAATGCTTGCGGCTTATTGTCATGCTCGGCCCAGCGACGAAGGATCGGCGGCGCTATTCGACAGCAATTACGAGAGCAGGCTGCCGGCGCGCGGCGGCGCTGGAACTCCTCCAGCGAGTGGATTCATCATCAACTGCAGATCGAACGCCTCCTTGCGGACGCGAAGGTCGAAGTAGAAGATCGCACATGCAATGGTCAACACCGGCGTAATCAAAACAGTGGCAACAGAGTTTCCGACTTGCATCAGGGACGTCCATACGCGAAGCATGGAGGGATTGTGGGCGGCAGACTGTACGGCGAACGCAAACGGGATATCGAATAAAAACAACGCCGCATACAAAATGACAAAATAGAGCAGAAAAATCAGGAATGCGCGGCCCGCGTTGTCCTTGGTGAGCGCAAAACTTCTGTTCATGGATTCACTGGGGCCAAGATTCTCAAGCAGCGCGGCCGGGATGCTGACGCACAAGCGGCAAGCCACATAAATCCCGGGAATAATCAGCAGAAGGAAGGCGAGACCGGTCGACAAGCCAACGAGAAAGGTTACACGGAAAAGAGTTCCCAATTCGCCGCGGACACGCGAAAGCGATTGGCCGATGGTGGTCGATCTTCCGAGATAAAGCTCGGAGACAGCGTAGACCGTGCCGCCCTGCGAAAATAAATAGGCAATCAGATAGACGACGATGCCGATGAGACCGAGCCCGAAGATACCGAGCCAGCCGCCCGTGGAAAACTGCGCACCTCTGGCTTGGAGCTCTGTGGCGGCCGGCGGGACGGGCGGAAGCACAGTCCTCGACGGCAAGAAGGCGGTTTGCACAAGCTGCAGCGCCAGAACCAACAGTTGAGGAATCGCCGCGATGCCGATGAAAAGTGCGAAATTCCGGCGGTACAAGCTAAAGGTGCGGTCGAGGAGTTCACCAATGGACAGCGGCCGCAAATCGAGGGTGCTCATGTGGGCCTCCGAGGCAGTGGAAGTGAGTGGGTAGCTGACGCGGCACTTTACCAAAGATTACGTGAAAAGCGCAATTTATCTGTGGGTTGCGGATTGAACTCCTGATGGCGCTGAAGGCGGTGCCTGGTAACGCGCGGCGTCGGCGGGCTTGTTCCAGCACTGGTAGAGAGTTACTAGACGCTTGGCGGCTTCCAAAGTTGACGGGCCCTGGTCGCCCTGAACTGCTTTTATGGTGGCGTAGCTGCGCTGCAGGAGTGGCTCGGCTTCAGCGTAGCGTTTCTGCGAAGTGAGGCACTCGCCCAGGGCTCCTTCCGAAATTCCGATGAGTTGATTTCCTTTAGGCAAGAGACGCATGCGGATGGCGAGGGCTTCGCGCAAATAAGTTTCCGCTTCACGGGAACGGCCGGTTTTGTTGAGGATGAGGCCCAGTTCCAGCAGTGGATTCGCGTAATACATGCTGTCTTTTGGTGCGGCGAGTGCGCGATTGAAGACCTGAACAGATTCCTTAGCGGCGCTTTCCGCATCCGCGTAGTTGCCCTCCTTGTAGAGCAGATCGGAAAGGCGAAAGTAGCTCATAGCCGTATCGGGATGGGCGTCGCCGAGCATTTTCCGGCGAAGCTGCAAACCTTCGCGAACGAATGGCTCGGCTTCGGCGTAGTTGCCTTTTTTGATCAGCACGGCGCCGAGATTCGAAAGGGTGGCGGCCATTTCCACATAGGTGCCCTCGGGGAGCTTGCGATACTCGTCGAGGGCGGCGCGATTGAGGCGCTCGGATTCGTTCAAGTCGCCGCTGCGGTAGGCCACGTCGCCGAGATCGTTGTCGAGAAAGGCGACGAAGGTGCGGTCCTTGCCGGTGAGCTTGGAAGCATATTGCGAGGCTTCTTCAAGGTAGGCCTTGGCGGCTTTGTCGGCGCGCTGGTCGAGCATCGAGCCGTAGTCGCCGAGCACGCGAGCCATAGTGAGTGCGTCGACGGGTCCGCTTTGCGATTGTCTGCGCACAATGTCGATGTCGTGGCGAAAGAGGGATTCCGCTTCGGTGGTGTTTCCCTTCCGCAGAAGAGTGTTGGCTAAGAGATTCGAAGCTAAAACGGATTCGCGGCTATCGGGGCCGTAGAGACGGATGTATTTTTCGAGAGCGGCGCGCAAGATTTGTTCGGCTTTGTCGTAGCGGCCCTGTGCATAGTAAACCGCCCCGATGGTGCGCTGCATTTCCGCGAGCACTTCGGGCTGACCGGCCAGTTCCGATTCAGCGCGACGGGCGGCCTCTTCAACGACCTCGGAAACTTTGGCATCGGGATCTTTACGCGGATTGGGCGAAACGTATGCTGGACTCGAAAAGCTGAGCATATCCTGGAGAAAGCCATTGATGCGGTCGGCCTTGGCTTTTTCCACCTGGGCGCGGTCTCGTTCCGCGCGCGCGAAACGGGCCTGGCGCAGAGTAGCGACGATGCCGGCGGTGAGCGAGAGGAAAATCAGGGAGGTGGCAGCGACGCCGGTCTTGTGCCGTCCCACGAATTTGGAGGCGCGATAACCGGGCGTATCGTGCCGCGCCGTAACCGGCAAGCCCTCGAGGTGGCGGCGGATATCCTCGGAGAATTGCAGGACCGAGGAGTAACGGCGCTGCGGTTCTTTGCGAAGAGCCATCAGGACAATGTTGTCGAGGTCGCCGCGAAGCCTGCGGCGCAATTTGTCTGGAGTACCTTCGCGGGATTCGCTGACGGATTGTGGAGTGATCGCGTGTTCCGTTCCGGATTCTTCCACTCGGTCGATCACAGCGCTGGGTTTTTCCGCAGCTTCTTCACAGATGGCGCGTTCGAATTCGTCCGATGAACGGCCAGCCAAATGGTAAGGGCTATGACCGGTGAGCAGCTTGTAGAGCAACACTCCCAGTGAATAGACGTCGCTCGCGGTAGTGATGTTCTCGCCGCGGACCTGTTCCGGGCTGGCGGAGAGCGGAGTCATGCGGCGCGCCATGGTGACGGTGCGGTCGGCGGCGGAAGGTTCGGCAGCGAGAAGTTTGGCGATGCCGAAATCCAGGAGGCGAGGAACGCCTTCGGAGGTGACGAGGATATTTCCGGGCTTGATGTCGCGGTGAATGACGAGATTTTGATGAGCGAAGTGGACGGCGGAGCAGACACTCTGGAAAAGCTTGAGGCGCTGCGTGGTGTCGAGCTTGTTCGAATCGCAATAGATGTCGATCGGCTGGCCTTGGATGTACTCCATCACAAAGTAGGGGAGACCATCGTCCGTCGTGCCGCCATCGAGTAAGCGAGTGATATTGGGGTGATCCAGGCTGGCCAGGATCTGGCGTTCGGAGCGAAAACGATGGATGACGTCGTCGGTGTCCTGGCCGCGCTTGATGAGCTTGATGGCCACTTCCTTCTGGAAGGCCTGGTCCGCGCGCGCGGCCAAGTAGACAGCGCCCATGCCACCCTGACCGAGCTTTCGAATGACCTTATAAGGACCGATGTTCTGACCGGCGAGCGATCGCTCTTCTTTTTCTTCGAGCAGCTTGAGGCCTTCCGCGAAGGCGGGGGTTTCGGTAAAGCCTCCTTTGTCGTAGGAGGCCAGGAGAGACTCGACTTCCTGGCGAAGGGAATCGTCGCCGAGGCAGGCGGAATTGAGAAAGGCGGCGCGGCGGGCGGGCTCGCAATCCAAGGCCGACTGAAATAAATGCTCAATCTGGCGCCAGCGATTCGTTTCCATACTTCAACCTACTTGAGTGCTGAGTTCACGGCGCAACCAAGCCCGGGCCATCCGCCAATCCCGAGTGACGGTGGCCGGAGAGACCTTCAAGGCTTCGGCGGCCTCATCGATGGACATGCCGCCGAAGTAGCGAAGTTCAAAGACTCTGCTTTTGCGGGGATCGATGGCTGTAAGACTCTCAAGAGCGGTATTGACGGCCACCAGTTCGTCGGCGCGTTCGAACGACATAGGGGCGACGTCGCCCAGCGGCAAAACTGGCGCACCGTCGCCGCGTTTGAGGCGTCCGCGTCCGCGGGCGTGATCCACCAAAATATTGCGCATGGCGCGCGCGGCTACGGCAAAGAAGTGGGCGCGCGTCTGCCAGTGAACGTTCTGCTGACCGAGGAGCCGGAGATAGGCTTCGTGGATGAGGGCGGTTGTTTGAAGGGTGTGGTCCTGGCGTTCGCGGCGCATGTAGGCGTTGGCGAGACGGTGGAGCTCATCGTAGACGAGAGGAAGAAGCCGTTGGAAAGAGGCCTCGTCTCCCTCGCTCCAATCCGCGAGGAGTTGCGTAATTTCGCCTGGGGATGACATGGCAAAGCGGCCTGCGGGAACTTGCGCGAAGCATACCACAGGGGGAACGGGCACCGTGAGGGCCTCCAGCAACAAAAGGACTGACTGGTTTGTGCCGGAAATGTCGCTTTAGAGGGTGTGGGGCATTCCGGGGCTTAGCTGCTGCGAGACACGCTTGGCTTGGAGCAGGCTCTCCCTGGCGATGCTCTCTTTTGAGTGAGGTTCCAGAACGCGGAGAACCGGGGAGATAGTTATGAGATCGCCAGCGTTGAGCCTGTGCCTTATTATGGTTGTTGCGATTGTGGGATGCGCCGGCGGCTCGCCACCAATTGCTCTGACTTTCCCTTCCGGTTCCGCGCAAGCAATCGACAACGGACAGAGCGTCAACATCACTGTGAATGGTGCGGGCACAAAGGGCGTGACGTGGAGTTTGAGCGGTCCTGGCACGCTATCGAATCAAACTTTGACCTCGGTGACCTATAACGCGACCGCTACCGGCACTGTCTTACCGGCTAAGTCCACAGCCTACGCATCGGCGATTCATAGCGCGTCCACTTCCGCCGCGGACCCAACGGCCACGGTCACGGCCACCTCCGTGGCAGATACCTCAAAGTCCGCCGCAGTGACCATCAGCATCACACCTCCGCCAGCTATCCCGACGACATCCCTGCCAGCGGGGACGGAAGGAACGGCGTACAACCAAACGGTAGCATCATCAGGAGGTGCCGGGACGCTGACATTCACGATCAGCACTGGGAGCCTGCCAGCGGGATTGAACATGGATATGTCGGGACATATTACAGGCACGCCAACTGGACCGAACGGGACTGCGACTTTTACTGTGAAGGTTACGGATTCAAGCAATGGAGGAGCGCTGTCAAGCACGCAGAATTTAAGCATCCTTATCAACTTGCCGCCAGCTCCCGCCATCACGACAACTAGTCTTCCAGCGGATGTGGAAGGCACAGCGTATAACCAGACCATCGCGGCTACCGGCGGCCTGACGCCATACACCTTCACGATAAGCAGCGCGACGGGATTGCCTGCTGGACTAAATATGGACACATCCGGGCACATTACCGGGACCCCAACCGGCCCCAACGGCGTGTCGAACTTCACGGTTAAGGTCACGGACAAAAGCAATCCGGCGCAATCTGCAACTCAGAATCTGAGCATCACCGTCAATCTGCCGCCAGCGCCGACAATCACGACGGCCACACTTCCGGCAGGCGTGGAGGGAACTGCCTACAGCCAGACCATTCGGGCGACAGGCTTTGGAACACTGGCCTACTCGATCAGCGCAGGGACTTTGCCGGCAGGGTTGAGCTTCAACGCTGGCACGGGCGCGATTACCGGAACGCCACTCGGTCCGAACACGACATCCAATTTCACCGTAACGGTGACGGACAGCAGCAATCCGAAGCAAACCGGTTCGAAGGCTCTGAGCATCACAATCAATCTGCCTCCGGCGCCGAGCATCAGTCCAACGACGCTGCCGAATGGGAACGTTGGTTCACCCTACAGTCAAACACTTTCGGTGAACGGCGGGCTAGGCCCGTATACGTGGAGTGTGAGTGTCGGCACGTTGCCCGCGGGATTAGCGCTTACTCCCAGCAGCACCACGGCGAAGATCAGCGGGACACCGGCGACGGCGCAGACCGGCGTCGCGTTCACAATCAAAGTCACGGATTCCAGCAATCCAGCGCAATCCGGGACGCAGAGTTTCACCATCACGATTAATGCGCCTGCTCCTCTCAGCATCACGACAATGTCATTGCCAAGCGGGGTTTACAACACCGCTTACAGCGCGACGATTTCAGCAACCGGAGGCGTTGCTCCTTATATGTTCAGTCTGGATGCGGCTTCCAGCCCACTTCCGGCCGGATTGGCCCTGACGACCAGCAGCAACCTAGGCGTGATTTCCGGGATGCCCACCACGGCCGGGACTTTCACGAACATCATCGTGGACGTGCATGACTCGCAGGCGCCCACGGCGGCGACGTCGTCGAAGACCTACACCCTGACGATCACTGCTTCGGCGATCGTCATCTCGCCCGCCGCTCTGCCGAACGGTACTGTCAACGTCTCTTACAGCGTAAACATCACGGCCACAGGCGGCGTGTCACCCTATACCTTCAGTCTGGATGCTGCTTCCAGCGCGCTGCCAGCGGGTTTGAGTTTCGCCTCGAATTCCACCATGGCCACAATCTCCGGCACGCCGACGACCGCAGCTACGACAAACAACATCATCATTGACGTGAAGGATTCCGAGCAGCCCGCGGTGATTCAGAAGATGACGTACTCGATCACGATCAGTGCGGCTCGAGTGAGCATCACCACTACGAGTCCGCTGCCTGGCGCGCCGCTCAGCTCCGCATACAGCACGACACTGACTGCCACCGGAGGCGTCCCACCGTATACGTGGAGTCTGGCGACCGGCTCGGCTTTGCCTGCTGGCCTCACGCTGACCTCCGGGTCGCCAAGTGCCACCGTCTCCGGTACGCCTACGGCTACCGGGACCTTCCAGTTCACGGTGAAAGTTACGGACTCCGCAACACCGACGCCAGCGACGGTGTCGGTGAGCTTCCTGCTGACGGTCACCGGCTCATCGACGCTGAATTGCCCCGCGATTGTGAACTTGACTCTGTGCGGCACCTACGGGATGGGCATCGGGGGATTCGTCGGCACCACCGGGAGCGCGATAATGGGGGCCAGCTTCGTTGCCGACAGCACCGGCCACATCGTCAGCGGTGTGGAGGACACAAACAGTGTTAGCGGTGGCCAAGCCAATATCACCATCACCGGCGGCAGCTATGCCATGGACGCGAGCGGGGATGGCCGCGGTGTGCTAACGCTCATCGACTCGACGGCCGCGAGCCGCACGTTCCGCTTTGTTCTGGAGTCGGCGGCCAATTTTGGGGTAGCGGCGATCGAGGAGTTCGACAGCAGCGGGACGCGCGCTGCAGGCACCTTGATTGGCCCCGGAACGCCGCCTCTCCCGACCATCCCGGCCAACACCATCCTTGGCATTCGGCTCGCGGGCTACAACGGTGCGGGCCAACGCACGGGGATGCTTGGAGAATTCCAAGTCGGGAGCAGCGGCTGCAACGGCGCGAGCGGCTCGTTCAACTCGTTGGCTGGTGAGCATGTCGTCACGAACACTGCCGGCACGGTGAACAGCGCCCTCACGATCACGGGGTCGTGCACAGCACCCGATCCCAACACTGGCCGCGGCACCATTACTCTAACGATCAGCGGCGGCACGCCCTTCACCAACGCCACTCTGAATTTCGTTTACTATGCTGCCAGCGCGTCGGGAAGCCTGCTGGGTATGTTACTCGGAGAGGAGGATGCCATTGCTGCCAACCAGCCCATCCTGGCCGGCCTTGCGCAGCCGGCCGTCGGCGGGTTCAGGAACTGTATTGCCCCAGCAGCGTGCATCCTGGCCGGGTCTGGCACAACCGATGGCACGATGACTGGTCACGCTGTCGCTTTCCTTGTTCGTGGCGTCGGGACAGCGGTCACGACTACCACGGGCACGATTGCCGGCGTCTTGGACGAAAACTTTGGCGGGACCATCACCACCGCCGCCACCTGGCCGTACTCTACTTACACAGGTGACACCAACGACGTCGGTACCATCAATGGCACCGGCCCCACCATCCATTTCGTCGGTGATGGCAGCTTTATGGACGAGAGCGTAAGCGTGATTATGGGCGATGCCATCGTCCAAAACGCGACGACCATGGAGAGTCCCGGCGCGCCGTATATCATTGGCGAATCGATTGGCACCAGCGCCGTTGGCGCGACACCGGCCGTTCCCCACGTGGTCGGAGTCGTGACGCCCTCAGCCACTAGCACGGGCACATTTTCCGGAACCCTGGACGTCAGCAGCAGCGCTGGGTCCACAGTCGGCTTCGCAGGCAGCGGCAGCTACTCAATGTCTACCACCACTGGCCGCGGCACGGGAACCGCCAACTTCACCAATGGCGCAAGCAGCATTGCGGTGGTGATCTACGGTAACCGCCACAGACGGTTCTCCGTGCTGGACGTGCAGACCAACGAGCCATACGTAATTGGGGCTCGTCTGCAATAGGGAAGAAGCGCTGCGAAACATGTTTCGGCATTCACAGTGAATTGAAGACGTAAAAAGAAACTCCAGCGGACCTTCTTGCGCCGGCCGCGCTGCGGCCGGCGCAAGCTATTTCTTTGGAGCGCGTACAGCGGATTCACTAGCGACATCAAAGCAATCCGTGTTTCCGAAAGAACACTCAGTTTGCCAGACGATCAATAGTCCCGGAAAATCTCCGTCGCCTGACCTGCTATCGAATATTACATCGATGTTTGTTGAAGTTTTGCCGCCCTCCGACGAGCGGTATATAGTTATTGAGGGCGGTTTGCATACCGCGTGGGGCCGAGCTCCGCAGCGTCAAGTGGTTGGCACTTGGTTTGCAGTTTTCAGACACCGCAAAGGCAATTCGAATCGATGGCCGCAGACGTCAGCAAGCATTTGGAACGCGCCCGGCGCTTCCTCGAGAAGAATCGCGTCGAGGATGCGATTGAGGCCTATCTCGCGGCGCTCGACGAGGCGCCACAGCATCAGGAAGCCACGCAGGCGCTTGGGGATTTGTACGCACGGATGGACCAACCGGATCGCGCGGCGGTTTATTACGGGCTGCTGTTCGATCTGCTGATTGAGCCAAAGGACGAGACGAAGGCGCTGGCGATCTACAACCGGTTTCTGCGCTCGAACGCCACCCCGCAGCCCCCGGAGCGCATTGCGCGCCACGCCTTTCTGCAACAAAAACAAAATCATCCCGAGGAAGCCATTGAGCAGTACATGAAAGCGGCGGAGCTTTTCGCGGGCGCCGGGCGGGATGAGGACGCGCTTTTTTGCTGGGAGCGGATTGCGCAACTGGATCCGGAGAATCTTGGGCGGCAGATGAAGCTGGCAGAATCCGCGGAGCGCATCGGCAAGAATGCGCTGGCGGCGCGCGCGTTTTTGCGATCGGGGCAACTCGCCACGGCGAGCGGGGCGGCGGCCGATGCACTGCAACTGCTTGGGAGGGCGCACAAGCTGGCGCCGCAGGAGCGCAGCGTGGCGCTGCTCTATGCGGAGGCGAATTTGCAGGCGGGGAATGCGGTGCGCGCGGCGGCACTGCTGGAGCCGTTTGGGGCGACGGAGGGCGACGCGGCGTTTCTGGATACCTATGGCGACGCGCTGATGCGTTCGGGAAATTTGGAGAAGGCGCGGGAGATTCTCGACCGCTTGATTCGCGAAAAAAATGAGCGCGTGACGCGGCTGTTTGACCTGGCCGAGCATTACATAGCTGCGGGACAGGACCAGAAGGCGGTTGAGCTTCTAACGACCGTGAAGCGGCGGATGTTTGCGGACAAGCGGCAAAATGAATTTGCAGCGCTGCTGGATGCCGTGGGCGCGAAACACGGGCAATCGCAGGCCATTCTTGAATTCTGGGCGGCGGTGATCAATGAGTTGAACCGCGAGTCGCAATATTTTGAAGTGCTGATTAAATTGTTCGACGTATACCTGACTTCGGGGAACGTGGCGAAGGCGGCGGAATCGTTCGAACGGCTGGTGGACATTGACGCCTACGATCACCGCAACCAGCAGCGGATGGAGCTGCTGCGCGGGAAGGTGGACGAAACGTATTTGAAGCGCATTGCGAGCCGCTTGATGAAATCGGGCACGGGAACGCAGACGCAAACTTCGCATACGCCGGCGGCGGCGCAAAGCGGGACTCCGGTTACTCCGGCGAGCAGCGAGGAGGCTCGGCACCGGCAGGCCCTGGAAGACTTGATCGTGCAGACCGAGATTTTCCTGCAGTACGCGCTGCAGAATAAGGCGCTCGAGCGGCTGCAAAAAATCGCGATCATGTTTCCGGGTGAGGAAGAGCGCAACGCGCGGCTCTCCAACTTGTATCAGATGGCGAATTGGTGGCCACAGGGCGCACCGAAGCCGAAGACAGAGGCTGCGCCGGTACCGGCGGTGGAGGCGACGCCGGCTGCGCCTGCGGCGCCGGTTGCCGAGGCGCAGAACACCATCACTGGGAAGACGGGCGTGTACACGGCGGAGACGCTGCGCGATCTTTCGAAAATTTCGGAGATCAATCAGAAGATATTTCGGCAGCAGACGCCGCGCGCCATGCTCAACACGGCCGTCAACGAAGTCGGGACTTACTTGCGCCCGACGCGCGCGCTGGCGGTTGTCGGCGCTCCGGGGCGGCCGCCGGAAATGGCGGCGGAGTTTTGTGCGCACGGCGTGAAGCCGGCGCCTGGAGCGCAAGTGGTCCTGCTGCTTGCGCAAATGGAAAAGGCGGAGCCGGATGAATTGGGCGGCCTGATCGTAAATGCCGCGGAGGGATCGATCCTGAAAGAGTTGGGACTGGCCACGGCGCTGGGCGTGATGATTACGGACAAAGAGACGCAGATGCCGGCGGGGATGTTGATCATCGCGTACGCCGATACGCACAAGTGGAAGCCGAACGAGGCGTACTTTTTGCAGGCGATTGGCGACCAAATGCTCATGAGCGTGAGCCACACGCGGCTGCGTTCGCTGGTGCGGCGCATGGGAGTTTCCGACGAGCGCTCCGGGCTGCTGAGCCGCAGTTCGTACCAGAGCTGCCTGCTGACGGAAGCGGACCGCGCGCGCACGCAGGGCACGCCGCTTTCGCTGACGATTTTGCAGATAGACCGCGGGGCGGAGCTTTTGCGGCAGCAGGGCGAGCCGCCGCTGGAGCGCTTTCTTGAGCAACTGGCGCGGTCGCTGCAGCCCATCGTGCGGCAGAACGACGTGGCGGTGAAATACACGTCGTGGTCATTGGCGTTCATTTTGCCGGATACGACGCTGGCGGGAGCGCAGAATCTTGCGGAGAAGTTGCGGCGGGCGGCTTCGGGATTGCGGCCGCCGTGGGATTCGACGTCGATTACGCTGAGCGCGGGGATTGTTGAGGCGGTGACCAAGCCGGATTACGACAGCGAAGACATTGTGACGGATTTGATCAACCGCGCCGAATTTTCCGTGGAAGAAGCACGAAAAAAGGGCGGGGATACGGTGATCAGTCTAGAGTCTCCTAAGATCTGATATCTGTTTTGAGACCGCACCCAATTCTTCTGAATGGGTTACAGGACGCGGCCAAGCTTGGAAAAAAACCGCCTAAACACGTTACGGTGTTCAGTCGACCCAGTCGGTTTCGATCTCATGGGCGGGGGTGAGCCTAAGCTTGGCTGTGCAAGCATAGCCGAGGATGGCTCGGACAATTGTGTCGGAATTGGACTAGATTTAAGCGGTACTTCTGGAATCTCCGGATCTGCAATCAGAATGGTTCTTCCTACTTCCAGTGTAACGACTTGCCGGCTTGGGACCGCAACGTGGATCAGCCTCAGGTCCTTAAAGCCGGTCGCGCTGATGTTGACTGAGTATGAGCCTATGGGGAGATCTGCGATGCGCACTTGCCCAGCTTCGTTTGTGTTGACGCGTATCACCTTCGCGGTCGGATCGCTGAAAATCAAAACCGATGCATTGCCGACGACCGTGCCACTTGGGTCGAGCACTTGCAGAAAAAAACCTTGTGCTGCTGGTTGGATTTGAACGACAGACTTGCTCTCTTTGTCCTGCGTTGTGCGAGCAATCGAAAGGCTTGCGCTTGCAGAAGCCGCCATAGCCAACGCTACGATTTGAGAGCGCATGACTGTTTGAGTATAGCTTGATTCAGACGCTCAGGTGGAGACCCTGGCGAGTGGGGCCGAGATTTGGTACTCGATTTTCAGCTTTCGGTCTTCAACGGTAAGATAATAGTCTGCGGTTTGGCAAAGTGAGGCGAGCATGTTTCCGACGGATGTGGTGATTGTGGCGGGGGCGCGGACGCCGATGGCGCGGTATACCGGGGCGTTTTCGGAGGTGAGCGCAATTGAGTTGGCGGCGCATGCTTCGAAAGAGGCGATACGGCGGTCGGGGGTGGACGCGGGCGAGTTTGACCATGCGATTTTTGGAAATGTAATGCAGACGAGCGCGGATGCTCTTTATGGCGCGCGGCACGTGGGACTGAAAGCGGGATTGAAGATTGAAACGCCGGCGGTGACGGTGAACCGGCTGTGCGGGTCGGGGATCGAGGCGATTGCGCAGGCGGCGCAGCGGTTGCTGCTGGGCGAAGCGACAATGGTGCTGGCGGGCGGGATGGAAAACATGACGCAGGCGCCGTTTGTGGTTCGCGGGGCGCGCACGGGATTGAAGCTGGGTGGCGGGGCGCTGGAAGATTCGTTGATGGCCGGGCTGACGGATACGTACTGCGGGTTGCCGATGGCACTGACGGCGGAGAAGTTGGCGGAGCAGCACGGCATCGCGCGGACGGACGCCGATGCCTATGCGCTGCGCAGCCAGCAGGCGGCGGACGCGGCGTACGAGGCTTGCCGCATTCGGGAAGAACTTGTGCCAGTGGAAGTGAAGCAGGGGAAGAAATCGATCGTGGTGAGTGAAGACGATCACCGGCGGCCGGAGACGACGATGGAGACGCTCGCGAAGCTGCCGCCTTCGTTTAAGAAGGATGGAATCGTGACGGCGGGGAATGCCAGCGGGATTGTGGACGGCGCGGCGGCCGTCGTGGTCACGACGGAGAAAATTGCGAAAGAGCGCGGGCTGAAACCGGTAGGGCGCATCGTGTCCTGGGCGGTGGCGGGAGTGGATCCGAGCATCATGGGGATTGGGCCGGTGCCATCTTCGCAGAAGGCGCTGAAACTCGCGGGACTCACGCTAGCGCAGATGGATCGCGTGGAAGTGAATGAGGCGTTCGCCGCGCAGTATCTGGCAGTGGAGAAAGTGCTGGGGCTGAATCGCGATAAGACAAATGTGAATGGCGGGGCAATTGCGTTGGGGCATCCGCTGGGTGCTTCGGGCACGCGGCTGGTGATTACGATTCTCAACGAGTTGCGGCGGAATGGTCTGCGCTATGGGCTGGCGACGGCTTGCATCGGTGGCGGGCAGGGGATTGCGATGATTGTGGAGGTACCGCGCAACTAGCCCGAGCCGTTTCTGCTACACTTCTGCATTCGGAGTTCGAAGTTTCCTGCTGGTCATTTCTGTCAATCGACTGGCAGTATCATCTACGAGGAAAAGATGGCAATTCAGAAAGTGGGCGTGGTTGGGTGTGGGTTGATGGGCTCGGGGATCGCGCAGGTTGCGGCGGCTTCGGGGTTCAACACGGTGGTGCGGGAAGTGAGCGCGGAGTTGCTGGACAAGGGGCTGAAGGGCATTGATAAGAATCTGAGCCGGCTAGTGGAAAAGGGCACGATCACCGAAGCGGCAAAAAATGAAATCCGCGGGCGGCTGAAGGGTACGACCAAGATTGAAGACCTGAAAGATTGCGATGTGATCGTGGAAGCGATCATCGAGCAGTTGCCGGCGAAGCGCGAACTTTTTTCGGCGTTGGATGCGATTTGCACGGCGACGACGATTTTTGCGAGCAATACGTCTTCGCTGACAATTACGGAAATTGCGACGGCGACCAAGCGGCCGCAGCGGTTTGTGGGCTTGCATTTTTTTAATCCTGTTCCGGTGATGAAGCTGGTGGAAGTGGTGCGGACCATTGCGACGGAGCCGGCGGTTTACGAAGAGATGGTGGCTTTTGGGGCGAAGCTGGGGAAAACGGCGGTGCGCGCGCACGATTCGACGGGATTTATTGTGAATCGTTTGCTGGTGCCGTATCTGCTGGATGCCATTCGCGCGCTGGAAGAGGGCGTGGGGTCGATCGAGGACATAGATAATTCCATGAAGCTGGGCTGCGGGCATCCGATGGGGCCCCTGACACTGCTGGATTTCGTGGGGCTGGATACGACGTATTACATTTCGCAGATTATGTTTGAAGAGTTTAAGGAGCGGAGGTTCGCGGCGCCGCCGTTGTTGAAACGAATGGTGCTGGCGGGGTGGAACGGGCGCAAGGCGGGGCGGGGATTTTATGATTATGCGGATCCGCAGAAGCCGATAGCGATGAAATTCTGATCCTGCCGAGTAGGGGCGCAGCATGCTGCGCCCTACAAAGGAAAGAGAATTGGGGCGAGAAGCGCAGAGATGAACTACGAAAACATTCTGTACGAAAACAAGGATGGGATTGCGTACATCACGTTCAACCGGCCTAAGGTGTTGAATGCGCTGAACCGGAAGACGGTGGAGGAGCTGCATCATGCGCTGCTGAATGCGCGCGGAGATGAAGGTGTTCGCGTAGTGATTCTTACGGGCGCGGGCGAAAAATCGTTTGTGGCGGGCGCGGATATTGGGGAACTGGCGCAGCAGACACCGGTGAACGGAAAGGAGTTTTCGCTTTTTGGGCAAAGCGTTTTTCATTTGCTGGAGACGATGGGGAAGCCATCGATTTGCGCGATCAATGGATTTGCGCTGGGGGGCGGCTGCGAGCTGGCGCTTTCGTGCACGATTCGAATCGCAAGCAAAACGGCGAAGCTGGGACAGCCGGAAGTGAAGCTCGGGATTCTGCCGGGGTATGGTGGATCGCAGCGGATGGCCCGGCTGTGTGGCAAGGGGATGGCGCACGAGCTTTGCCTTACTGGTGAAATGATTACGGCGGAAGAAGCGCTGCGCATCGGGCTTGTGAATCACATTTATGAGCGCGCGGAGCTGCTTCCCGCGGCGGAAGTACTGGCGAAGAAAATCATTGCCAACGCGCCGATCGCGGTGAAGTACACGATGGAAGCGATTGAGCGGGGCTTCGAAATGCCACAGGAGGAAGGGCTTTTCCTGGAGGCAACGCTGTTTGGGCTGGCTTGCGCGACGGAAGACATGCGCGAGGGGACGAAGGCGTTTTTGGAGAAGAGGACAGCGCAGTTCAGAGGGAAGTAAACGAAGTAAATGAGGTAAAAGAAGTTAAGGAACGGAGAGCAACGCGAATCGCGATGGCGGGGAAACTTCAAGCTGAGAATGTGAGCGGCGGGCTGACTGCAGATGGATTGCGGTTTGGAATTGTTGTCAGCCGATTCAACGGTTTCATTACCGAGCGGCTGCTTTCCGCGGCGGTGGATGCGTTGGAGCGCGCGGGGGCGGGCAACAAGGATGTCACCGTGGTGCAAGTTCCGGGGGCGTTCGAATTGCCGTTGACGGCAAAAAAGCTGGCGGCGACGGGAAAGTATGATGCACTCATTGCGGTTGGTTGCGTGATCCGCGGCGAAACATCGCACTACGATTATGTTTGCTCGGAGACCTCGCGAGGCTTGCAGCTGGCGCAGATGGACACGGGTGTCCCGGTGCTCTTTTGCGTGTTGACCTGCGACACGCTGGAGCAGGCCATCGATCGCGCGGGGTTGAAGGGCGGGAATAAAGGATTCGAAGCAGGTCTTGCGGCCATCGAAATGGGCCACTTGTCGCGGAGGATTCGCGCCACTCATTCAGCGCCTGCTGCGGGAAAGACGCGGCGCAAATAACGTGTCCCTCCGGAGAAAGTCGCGCGAGTTTGCCATGCAGATGCTGTTTCAGTGGGACATGAGCCAGCAGGATCTGACGAAACTGGAAACGAAATTCTGGAAAAGCGCGAAGGCCGCGGACACCACGCGGGCATTCGCGGAAAAACTTTTTGAAGGCGCGGCGAAAGATGTTGGCGTGCTTGACGCGCTGATCGTAGGACATGCCGACAACTGGCGCTTCGAACGCATGGCGGCGATTGATCGCGCGATCCTGCGGCTGGCGATTTATGAGTTGCGCGCGGCGGAAACGCCTCCGAAAGTGATTCTCAACGAAGCGGTGGACCTGGCAAAGAAATATTCCTCGCAAGAGTCCGGTGGGTTCGTCAACGGCGTTCTCGATGGCGTCCATAAATCACTGCAAACAAAGTAGTTAGGCCAAGTTCGCGCGCAGTCAAACTTCCCTGAAAACATTTTGCAGCGAATGCGAAACTTTGTCTCAGCCCTTGTGTTCGATTCCGCAGAGCGGGAACCAGTCCCCGGAACGTTTTCTTCAGGAGAGAAAACCATGACGGTCCAATCAAGCGTTCGTCGAAGTGTGCTCGCAGTTGCTTTTGCCGGTTCGCTCGCCGGTGGTTTATATGCCCAGAGCCCGGATTCCACCACGCAGCAGCAGGACATCAAGCAGGACAAGAAGGATATTCGCAACGACAAGAAAGATCTGGCGAAAGACCGCGCGGATCGCAATACCGATCAGCGCGATATCAACCAGGACAAGCGCGACATCAAGAGTGACAAGCAGGACATTCATCAGGACAACAAGGACATCAACAGCGACAAACGCGATCTCCATCAAGACAACAAGGACATTCGTAACGACAAGACCGACCTTTCGAAGGACCGCGCCGATCGCAACGCCGATCAGCGCGACATCAACCAGGACAAGACCAAGCTGGCCCACGATGACGCCAAGTATGGCGACAACAGCGCGCAGGCCAAGACTGACCGGCAGGATCTGCATCAAGACCGTACGGACCGGAATGCCGACCAACGCGATATCAATCACGATAAAACGGATCTTTCCAAGGACCGCACCGACCGCAACAATGACGTAAAGGACTTGAAGGCGGACCGCACGGATCGGAACCAGGACGTGAAGGACTTGCACAGCGACAAGAAAGATCTGAGCCAGGACCGTAAGGATCGCAACAAAGATCGGAAGGACATTAATAAGGACAAGAAGGACCTGCACAAGGATCGCAAGGATCTAAAGCAGGACCGCAAGGGACACAAGTAAGAGTCGACTTCGCGAAAGAAAAGGGCCGCGCGGGAAAACCGCGCGGCCCTTTTCTTTTTCCCGGCGGGGCTTTGTGTCAGATGCGGATGGTGCCTTCGAATACCCTTACGGCGGCGCCGCTCACGCGTGGGATTAACTTTTTTCCGCTTTGCGTTACTTCCACTTCGATGTGGCTGGGGCGGCCCATCTCGACACCCTGAAGGATGCTGAGCGTGTGGCCCGGCGCGAGCTTTCCATGGCGCACGAGATATGCGCCGAGCGATCCCGCAGCGGAACCGGTGGCGGCGTCTTCGTAGAGTTCCCACGGCAGCATGCCGCGGGAAAAGGCTTTGCCGTTGCCGCCGAGTGCGAAGCAGTAGGCCATGGTCGTGTTTTTGCCTTGCAGTTGGCGGAGTTCGCTCATGTTCATGACGATCTTGCCGAGCGCGGCGCGATTGCGCAGCGGGACCATCAAATTGAAAATGCCGGTGGAAACGATTTCGGGTTCGAGATTCGAATCAAGATCTTTTGGTGAAAGCCCCAGAGACGAGGCAAGTTTTTTCATGTTGAGTTTCGCAGGCTTGAAGATGGCTTCTTTCTGCGTCATCGTCACGCGCTGCGGGCGGCCGTCTTTGAAACGGATTTCCACAGGCAAGATACCGGCACCGGTTTCTTGCAAAATGTGAACGCCGCCTTCCTGCGCGGGCACGACGCCCAACTCCGCCAGCAAAAACCACGTGCCGATGACCGGATGGCCGGCGAGCTTGAGTTCTTGCTTGCTGGTGAAGATGCGCAGGCGCGCGAGGGCCTCTTCGTCGGTGGGTTTCTGCACGAAGACGGTTTCCGAGAGATTCATCTCTCGCGCGATAGCAAGCATCTCGTCCTCGGAGAGGTCGTCGCCATCGGTGAAGACAGCCAGCGGGTTGCCTTCGAAGCGCGTGGTGGTGAAGACGTCCAGAGTGTGAAAGCGATGTTCCATGGCTGGTGGCGAGGCCGCAGGAGCGCGCGAACGGTTTAGATATGCTCGAGCTGGGCGACGGTCCTTTCATTGGTGATGTTTCCGGTGTTCAGTGTGGATTTCGGTTCGATCAAGACGATATGGACTTCTTCGTCGGCGACGGGGCAATGTTCGACGCCGCGCGGAACGATGATGAATTCGCCTTCGTTGATAGTGGCTTCGTGGTCGCGGAATTTCATGCGCAGCATGCCTTTGACGACCAGGAACAGTTCGTCTTCGTTATCGTGATGATGCCAGATGAATTCCCCTTTTAACTTGACGGCTTTGATGTGGCAGTCGTTTACTTCGCCAATGATCCGGGGATGAGTGTAGTCGGAGAAGCGGCTGAATTTTTCGTTTAGATTGACAGTGTTCATGGCGGTTCCTAAAGAGTTTGAACTATTTTGGTTACAGCTTCGAGAACGCGCTGGGTGGTCTCCAGCTTTGACGTCTCGCAATACACGCGCAGCAGGGTCTCTGTGCCGGAAGCGCGGACCATTACCCACCCAACATCGTTGAGATAGAGTTTGATGCCGTCCATGTCTTCCCGGCGCACAACCTTCAGGTCAAGAATGCGGTCCAGCTTGGCATTCGAAAAGTAGGCGATGGCTTTTTCTTTTTGGCCGGGCTTCAGGTCGAGGTCCACGCGGCCGTAATGATACTCGCCGAATTCGGCGGTAAGTACGGCGAGCAGTTCGCCCAGTGATTTGCCATACCAGGCCATCAATTCCGCGAGGAAAAGCGCGGAAACGGTGGCGTCACGCTCGGGGATATAAAGATTCGTGCCTATGCCGCCGCTCTCTTCGCCGCCAATCAAAATATTTTGCTGGAGCATCAGCTCGCAAATGTATTTGAAGCCGATAGGCGTTTCATGGAGCTTGCGGCTGAATTTGGCGGCGAGCTTGTCGATGAGTTTGGTGACGGAAAATGTTTTGGCGATGTCTCCCGGCAGATTGCGAGTTCCGGCGAGATGCCAGACGAGCAGCGCAAAAATCTGGTGGGGATTGACGAACGTGCCATCGCGGTCGATGGCGCCGATGCGGTCGCCATCGCCGTCGGCGCACAAGCCCGCATCGAATTTTCCAGCGAGTACGGCTTTGCTCAGTGCGTCAATGTGCGGCTCAATCGGCTCCGGGTGCACGCCACCGAAGCGCGGGTCGCGCGTGCCGCGAATTTCATCGCAGGCGACGCCGTTGCGGCGGAAGAGTTCGACGAGCAATCCCGTGGCCGAGCCGTGCATGACATCGGAGACGAAGCGCAGCTTCGCGTCGCGAAGGCGCCGCCAATCGACCAGTCGTTCCAGCGTGTCGAGATACGGCGCGCGCGGCTCCAGCGGCTGAATCAGATTTTTTCGCGGCGGCAATGGCGGCACATTTTCGTTCTGCAGGACGTCGAGCTCTTTTTCGATTTGCGCGACGATCGAAGGCAAGGCCGAGCTGCCGTAGCTCGCTTTGTACTTGATGCCATTCCATTGATAGGGATTGTGGCTCGCGGTGATCATGATGCCGCCGGCGGCTGCGCGTTGCTTTACGAGCAAGGAAACCGCTGGGGTGGGACAGGGTTTATCCGTCAGGAAAACGGGAGTGCCGCCGGCGGAGAGCACTTCGGCGACTGTGGTGGCGATGCCGTCCGACGCGAAGCGGTGATCGTAGCCGATGATGACGCCCTTGCGTGCGTCCTCGCAGCGCACCACGTAACGCGCGATGCTCTGCGCCACGATGCGCGCGTTTACGAAGGTGAAATCTTCCGCGATGATGCCGCGCCAGCCGTCGGTGCCGAATTTGATCGAGGTCATAAGAAGCAGAGGGAAGTATACGCGATGCGATATGTTCGCCAAACAGCCGGATTGGCCTGGTCGTTGGAATGCGGACCGCCTCAGAAGGCGGTCCCTACAGGAGCTTTCTGAGTTTTTGCTCTTCGAGCCATTTCACGATTTTGCCGACGTCCTGGGCGCGGTCGCGCGGGCAGATGAGCAGGGCGTCGGGCGTATCCACGACGATCAGGTCGTGCACGCCGATCAGGGCCGCGACTTTTCCGGGGCACGAGATGAGATTGCCGCTCGCGTCGAGGGCGTAGCCGGGGCTGACGAAGACGTTGCCGTCGGCGCAATTCTTGTCCAGGAGCAGGCCGTGCACGGCGCCCCAGGAGCCGATATCGCTCCAGCCGACTTCGGCGGGAATGACGAATACGCGCGGCGCGCCTTCCGCGCGCGTAGCGGGTTCGAGAACGGCGTAGTCCACGGAGATATTTTCGAGCTTCGGGTAGATGGCGCGGAGCTTGCGTTCGTAATTGCGGGTTCCAATGTGGGCGGAGAGCTTTTCCAGTGCTGCATGTGTTTTCGGCAAAAACTGTTTCAAATTTTCGAGAAACGTAGAAACGCGCCAGAAAAACATCCCTGCGTTCCAGTGATAATTGCCAGAGGCAACGTATTCTTGTGCGAGCTTCAGTTCTGGTTTTTCCGTAAAGCGCCGAACAGCGAAAACGGGGAATCCTTCGCTGCCGATCGAGTCGCCAACGCGCTCGACGTAGCCAAAACCTGTCTCCGGCCGCGCGGGAGGAATGCCGAGCACGACCATGCGCCCGGGGTGGCGAGCGACGTCGAGAGCGGCGTTCACAATCTCCCGATATTTCTTGTCCAATTCAATGTAGTGATCGGCGGGGAGCACAGCCATCAAGGCGTCGCCGCCCGCGGCATGGCGAACATGAATCGCCGCGAGTCCAATCGCCGCAGCCGTGTTGCGTCCGATCGGCTCGGTCAGCACGCGCTTGCGGGCGCCGGCCGGGAGCTGCTTGCGCAAGGCAGTGGCTTGTTCCGTATTCGTAACCGTCCAAATGCGCTCAGCGGGAATCAGCGGCCGCAGACGCGCGACGGTCTGCTCCAGCATGGTGTTCTTGCCCACGATGTTCAGAAGCTGCTTCGGCGTGCGCGTGCGGCTCCGCGGCCAGAAGCGCGTTCCGCGCCCTCCAGCGAGGATCACGGCGTGGACGTCTAGTTTTTCCTTCGCCATATCTTGTGCCGCCTAATCGAAAAGAACTTGTGCAAGTGCCGCTGCGGAGATTCCCTCGCGGTGGAGTTCGGTCCGCATAGATCCGATGTCCGGCACCCAGGTTCGAATCAGCGAGGTGGCCGCTTCCGGGCGGACAGCAATGTGTCCTTGCGAAGCGGGCACCAGCCAGCATTCGCCGCGATGATAGCGCGCCGCGCTATCCGGCCAGGCGAAAGTCCCCGCGCCCTCCAGAATGATGATGAGTTCGAACCGCGCGGCATCCACCGGGATTTCGCAATTCGCGGAACACTCCCATCGCTCGGTTGCGAAAAAACGGCAAGCTGTGAGGAGCGATCTCGCTGCCCCATTCGCGGGGAGAGTGAGAGCAGTGATCTTTCCTCCGGCGCGATGGCCGAAGTTTGTCACTTCCAGGGCCTTCTCGATATGCAATTCGCGCGGCTTCCCGTGAGCGTCCACGCGGCCGTAATCGTAGACGCGATACGTCAGGTCCGAATATTCCTGCACTTCGCAAATAACCATCCCGGAACCGATGGTGTGCGGAGTGCCCGCGGGCACGAAAACAGTGTCGCCGGTATGGACCGGAACCGCTTCGAAAAGATTCTCCAGCGTATTCTGGGTGAGGCCGTCACGAAATGTTCTCTTGTCCACGCCTAGTTTCAGGCCCACGAGCACTTGCGCGCCGGAATACGCGGAAACGACATACCACATTTCCGTTTTTCCGCGGCCGCCGGCGGCTTTTTCGTGCGCCGAGGCGTAAGCGTCGTCCGGATGAACTTGAATGGAAAGTTTATCGGTAGGGAAAATAAATTTAACGAGTAGAGGGAAGTCCGCGACGGAGGCGAGTTGCTCGCCGCGCCACTCCGCAGGCATTTCGGCCCATGCTTCGCCGAGTGTTTTTTCGGCATACGGCCCTGAGGCAATCTTGCAATCCACGCCCGTGAGCCATGCTTCGCCGAGCGGCTCGGGCAAATTCGACTTTTCGGGATAAAGCGGCGCCAACGAACGTGCGCCCCAAATACGCGGACTGAAGACGGGCTCGATGCGTGTGGGCGTCGGCTTCACGAGATTAATTGAGCTTGCATGCGCTGGAGTTTTCGGACAAGGGCAGCTGGGCTGCCGCACTCCAAGATCAGGCCGCAGCTTCGGCGCGCGAGAAGAAACGGTCGAGGCGGCGCAATCCTTCGTCGATGCGCTCGAGGGACGTGGCGTACGAGAGGCGCAGGTAGCCGGGTGCGCCAAAGGCTTCGCCGGGCACGACCGCCACATGGGCTTTCTCCAGCAACAGTTTTGCGATTTCCGTGCAGGACTTTGCGAGCGCCGGCCTTCCCGCCCCGTTCGAAAGGTGAGCCGAAATGTCCGGGAACGCATAGAACGCGCCGCCGGGCCATTCGCAGGTAATGCCGGGAATGGCGCGCAATCCCTCGACGATGCGTTTGCGGCGCTTTTCATATTCGGCGAGCATTAGTGGAACGGTTTCCATGGGGCCGCGCATGGCTTCCAGCGCGGCATACTGCGCGATCGAAGTAGCGTTCGAAGTAGACTGGCTTTGCAGCTTGATGAGCGCCTGGATCA
This sequence comes from uncultured Acidobacteriota bacterium, assembly GCA_963729455.1. Classification (GTDB taxonomy): domain Bacteria; phylum Acidobacteriota; class Terriglobia; order Acidiferrales; family UBA7541; genus Acidiferrum. Next base: position 163,889 of record CAVSNX010000006.1, on the reverse strand, counting down.
GCGCTTCCGGCCCTAAGGTGTAGCCGATGCGCCAGCCGGTCATCGCAAAGGTTTTCGAAACCGAGCCGATGATGACGATGTGCTCGTTCGAACGCGCCGCGCTGGCAATGGAATACGGTTTGTGTGGCTCGTACGTGAAATGCGAATAGCACTCGTCGCCCATCAGCCACACGTTGTGCCTCTTGCACACCGCGAGAATGCGCTGGTACTCATCCGGCGGAACCACGCCGCCCGTCGGATTGCTGGGCGAATTCAGAATCAGCAGCTTCGTCCGTGGTGTAATCACTTTTTCAATATCGGTATCGCGCACCGCAAACCCATCTTCCGGCCGCGTCGGAACGAAAACCGGCGTCCCGCCAGCATACTTCACGATGTCCGGGAAGCTAACCCAATACGGCGCAGGAATGATCACTTCGTCGCCCTGTTGGACCAGAACGCTCATCACATTGAAAATGGAATGTTTCCCGCCGACGCTGACGACGCATTCTTTCGCTTCGAACGAGGAGCCGAGTTCGCGCTTGTGCCACGCGCAAATCGCTTCGCGCAGCGGCATGATGCCGCCCGTCGGCGTGTACTTGGATTTGTTTTCCTCGATCGCGCGGATCGCCGCCATTTTGATGTGATCCGGCGTGGGAAAGTCCGGCTCGCCCGGGCCGAAGTCCGCGATGTCAATCCCGCGTGACTTCAGCTTTTCGGCCTCGGAGATCACCGCCGCCGTCGGCGAAACCTGTATGCGGTTAATGCGGTCCGTTAGATGCACCTTTTCTCCTTGAAAGGAGTTAACAGCTCTCAGTAATCAGTTCACAGTAAAGAAAGAGCCATGAAAAATCCAGGGTCAGTCGGATTTACAGCACCCAATTTGGCCCAACCGAAAACGGAAACTGAAACTGACGACAAAAACTTGGCACTACTTCAATCAAGAAACTTTCGCTCGCAGCCGCTGCTCCACGACGGGCGGCACTAGATCGTTCAACGGCCCGCCATGTTGCGCGATTTCGCGCACCAGCTTGGAACTCAAATAGCTGTACAGCTCCCCGGGCAGCATAAACACGGTTTCGAGCCGCGGCTCGAGCTTGCGGTTCATCAGCGCCATTTGCAATTCGTACTCATAATCGGAAACCGCTCGAATTCCGCGCAGAATCACGCCGGCATGCCGCTTGCGTGCATAGTCAACTAGCAGGCCATCGAACACGTCTACTTCTACTGATTCCCACTGCTTTGTGACTTCGCGCAGCATCTCCACGCGCTCGGGAACGCTGAAGAGCGGCTGCTTCTCCGTATTCCGCAGCACCGCCACAATCAACAAATCAAACATCTTCTCGCCTCGCTCGATGAGGTCCAGATGGCCATTGGTGACCGGATCAAACGAGCCGGGATAGATAGCAATGGACGTTTTCATACTGTTTTCATGGGCGCTGCACCGAATTCGTTATTCTATCTCAGGCGCCGCGGGTAGGACAGGCATTCCTGCCTGTCCGGTTTTTGATTGCCTGCCACCGCGCGACCGGACAGACAAGAATGTCTGTCCTACTCGAATCCACTTCGCAGGACGCTTCAGATATGACAGTATGCGGGGGCGGCCGCTACATAGCGGTCATTGTGGATTCGCTTAGCGGTGCGGAGGGTTGCGCGAAAATGGCTCAGAAGCGCAGGTTGCAAGGACTTGGCATACTTGCTTTTGGCATTTTGTTGCACCCCACGATGGCCGCGGCACAACAGCCCGCACTGAACCTCATGCCCGTACCCGCAAACGTGCAGGTGGGGACCGGAAGCCTGCGCGTTGACGCGGCGTTTTCCGTGTCTCTCGCCGGACATACCGAGGCGCGCCTCGACCGTTCCGTCGAGCGATTTCTGCACCAACTGGCGCTGCAAACGGCGCTCCCTCTCTCCACGAAGTCCGCAACCAAGCCGAAAGCCACGCTGGTCATCCAAACCGAACACGCCAGCAAAGAGATTCAAGAAGTGGGCGAAGACGAATCCTACGTCCTGGAAGTGACCGTCGCTGGCGCAAAGCTCACGGCCCCGACGCCGCTCGGCACAATGCACGGACTGCAGACCTTCCTGCAACTCGTGAATGTCTCGCCCGAGGGCTTTGCCGCGCCCGCGGTGACAATTCAGGACAAGCCACGTTTCCCTTGGCGCGGACTGATGATCGATTCCGCCCGCCACTTCACCCCGCTCGACGTATTGAAACGGAACATCGACGGAATGGAAGCCGTGAAGATGAACGTTTTCCACTGGCACCTTTCCGAAAACCAGGGCTTCCGCGCGGAAAGCAAGAAGTTCCCGAAGCTCCACGGATTAGGCTCCGACAATCTTTATTACACGCAAGAGGAAATGCGCGACCTGATCGCCTACGCGCGGGACCGCGGCATCCGCGTGGTGCCCGAATTTGACATGCCCGGGCACAGCACGGCGTGGTTCGTCGGGCATCCGGAGCTGGCCAGCGGAAAAGGCCCCTACGAAATCGAGCGCCGGTGGGGCATTTTCGATCCGGCGATGGATCCCACGAATGAAAAGGTCTACAAATTTCTCGATGAGTTGATCGGAGAGATGGCCAAGATTTTTCCCGACCATTTTTTTCATATCGGTGGCGACGAAGTGAACGGCAAGGAATGGGACGCCAATCCGAAGATTCAGGCGTTCATGAAAGAGCACGCCATCAAGAACAACGAAGCGCTGCAAGCGTATTTCAGCGGCCGCGTGCAGAAGCTGGTGACCAAGCACGGAAAAATCGTCGTGGGTTGGGACGAAGTCCTCGTGCCGGGAGTGCCGAAAGATATCGTGATCCAGTCCTGGCGCGGGCAAGCTTCGCTAGCGCTGGCGGCCAAGCAAGGCTTCCGCGGGATTCTTTCGAACGGCTATTACCTCGATTTAGGCTGGCCCGCGGCGCGGCACTACGCGGTGGACCCCATGAGCGGCGACGCCGCGAATCTCTCCCCCGAAGAAAAAGAGCGCATTCTGGGCGGCGAGTCGTGCATGTGGTCGGAATACGTGAATGGCGAAAACATTGATTCGCGCATCTGGCCGAGAAACGCAGCCATCGCGGAACGCTTTTGGTCGCCGCAAAACGTCACCGACGTTGCCTCCATGTACGCTCGCCTGGATTTCATCAGCGCCCGCTTGGAATGGCTGGGCCTCACGCACAAGTCGTATTCCCGCCGGATGCTTCACCGCATCGCGGGCCCTGCGTCTCCGGTGGAGCTCACTGCGTTGCGCACGCTAGCGGATGTCGTCGAACCTGTGAAGGACTACACTCGGGAGCAAACTGCCCCCGCCGAGCCGACCAGCCTCATCCCGCTGAATCGCTTGGTTGACGCCATTCCGCTCGAAAGCGATGCAGGCCGCCACTTCGGCGAATTGGTGGATCAATATGTGGGAGCTTCTTGCCGCGACACGGCGGCAGAGACTCGGTTGCGCGCGCAGCTTATGATTTGGCGTGATAATGACGCCACTCTGCAGCCCCTCGCGCAGCGTTCTTTCCTAGTGAAAGAAGTCGCCGCCACTTCGCAGGATCTTTCCGCGCTGGGCGCCGCAGGTCTCGCCGCTCTCGATCAAATCGCAAAAGGGCAAGCCGCTTCCGATTCCTGGAAAGCGCAGCAACTTGCCGTCGCCACTCAGGCTATGAAGCCCAAAGCGCAGTTGTTGCTAATCCCCGCGCCCGCGGTGCAGAAATTGATTGAAGCTGCCTCTGCTGGCGGGGCCTGCTCGACGGCCAGGCAATAGAAATCACGCTTCGCAGCTGGCGCGCGGCGAAATTCAGCGAGATCGAATGTTCTAATTCGCAGCCGGCTGGTTGCGGCAAACGCCGCTGCCGGAATCGTGAAACGTCTTGCCTTCTTCCGGAATAAATTCCCACGCATACTTTCCAGGCGAGAGCGTCAGCTTCAGCACGCCATACGTTTCCCAATTTCGCAGTTCGCTGTTCGGCATGGCAAAGCCCAGCAGATCGTGGCTGCGCCCGCCGGTCCCCACGACAATCTCGCGGATCCCGTGTTCCGGATCGGCATGGCCTTCGGGATCTTGAGGCGTGAAGCGCTCATAGGAATGCTCATGTCCCGCAAGAATCAAGTCCGCGTGGGCAGCGTAGAGGTCTTCCCAGAACTGCTTCAGCTCCGGATGAACGGCATGCTTCTTGAAAACCCCGCTGCTGAATAAAGCGTGATGCCCGTAAGCAAGGATGCAGGCGTGCGAGTGCTCCGCGAGATCCTGCTTGAGCCAGGTTTCTTGCGGTGAGCCTGCGGCGCAACCGCCCAGATTCCGTGCATAGCAATTGGTATTCAAGACCACGACATGCCACGCGCCCAGGTCGTAGCTGTAATAGCCCTTACCGGGAGGCCCTGCCTGCGCGCCCCAATACTCGAAGTAGCCGTGCGCCGTCGGGTTGACGTACTCGTGGTTGCCTAAAGCCGGCTTTGTCCGGTCCTTGAATCGCCCCCACGTCGGACCGTAACAAAATTCGAATTCGTCCGGGCTTCCGCTCTCGTACGCCAGGTCGCCCGCCGCAAAGACCATTCCTGGAATTTGTTCGATCAACTTGGCCGTTGCCCGTGCGCCTTCCGGGCTCTTGCAACTGGAGATGTCACCGGCGCCGACAAGCACAAACGTTTGCTCTTGCAATTGCTTCTCCCGATTTTTGTCGCCTGATGCCTTGGAAGAAGTGGCCGTTGAGTGGGTCTGCGTCTGAGACCAGCCCGGAATCGGCGCCCAGAGAAACACCAGCGCGATACTCGCGGCTCCGAGAAACTTCCACACCTTCACTGCGCCCGTGCATCCAACCATGCGTGCCCCCCTAGGGAGGATCTAGGTTACCATGCGGCTTCTGCAGGACATCGCGCAGCCATTCGCACCCCGGATTTTACCGTTTACTGCACGATCCGTCCATTTACCGGAAATCACTAGCAAAATAAGACTATTCCAGTCTTACTATAAGCTGCACGAAATGCAGGGGTTAGGCAAGCCTTGGGGAGGCACCAGATTGACTTGGACAGAATTCCGGGATACACTTTAACTGCGACTGATTCAGTCGTATATGGCGAAAGGCACTGGAAAGTCCAAGGAAAGATGTTCAAGCTATCCAAAAAGGCCGACTACGGATTGATTGCCGTCAAGCACTTGGCCATGCACCGCGGGCAACACGCGTGTAGCGCCGGTGAAATCGCCGAAGAGTATGGCATTTCGGCGACACTGATGGCCAAGGTGCTGCAAAAGCTGGCGCACCATTCGTTAGTGGCCGCGAAGCATGGTTCCAGCGGCGGCTACCAATTGGCCAAAGATCCCGGGCAGATCAGCGCGCTCGATGTGATTTCGGCCATTGACGGCCCCGTGCTGATTACGTCCTGCGTGACGAATCATGGTAACTGCGACGCAACAGAAAGGTGCTCGGTCCGCGAGCCGCTGCGCCGCGTCAATGAAAGTATTTTGGAAGTTCTGGGTTCCGTTACGATTTCGCAGTTGAGTGAAGAGCCGCAGGAGCCCGCGCTCGTGGCTTTGTCGACCGCTTCGCGGCCGCACATGAACTAGGCTTAGGAGAAGAGGGAACATGGCTGTCAAGCTGCCGATTTACATGGACAATCACGCGACTACGCCGGTAGATCCGCGCGTCCTCGAGGCGATGCTGCCGTATTTCACGGAGAAATTCGGCAACGCCGCCAGCCGCAACCACTCGTTCGGCTGGGCCGGCGAAGAAGCCGTCGAAAACGCGCGCCAGCAGATTGCTTCGCTGATTAACGCCACGCCGAAGGAGATTATCTTCACCAGCGGCGCCACCGAATCCGACAACCTGATGATCAAGGGCATCGCGGAAATGTTTCGTGAAAAGGGCAATCACATCATCACCCAGGCGATCGAGCACAAGGCGGTGCTCGATACCTGCAAAAACCTAGAGAAGCACGGCTTTGAAGTGACCTATCTGCCGGTGCAGCGCGACGGCCGCGTCAGCCTGGACGATCTGAAGGCAGCGATTACGCCGAAGACGATTCTGATCACCATCATGTACGCCAACAATGAAATTGGCGTGATCAACCCGATCGCCGAAATCGGCAAAATTGCCAAGGAACATGGGATTTTCTTCGCCGTGGACGGCGTGCAAGCCGTAGGCAAGATTCCCGTGGACGTTCAGAAGGACAACATCGACCTCCTGGCCATCAGCGGCCACAAGATTTACGGACCCAAGGGCGTTGGCGCTCTTTACGTGCGCCGCCGCAATCCGCGCGTGCAGCTTTCCGCCATCATTGACGGCGGCGGCCATGAGCGCGGCATGCGCTCCGGCACGCTGAACGTGCCCGGCATCGTGGGCCTCGGCAAGGCTTGCGAGATCGCCCAGAAGGAAATGCCCGAAGAAGGTGCGCGGCTTCTGGCGCTGCGCGAGCGGCTTCGCAAAGGTCTGGAAGCCAAGCTGGACGAGGTTTTCATCAACGGTTCGATGGAGCATCGCCTGCCGAACAACCTGAACATGAGCTTTGCCTATGTCGAGGGTGAATCCCTGCTCATGGGCATTAACGATATTGCGGTTTCCAGCGGTTCGGCCTGTACCTCGGCAACCCTGGAGCCCAGCTACGTACTCAAAGCTTTAGGCGTGGGCGAAGACCTCGCGCACACCTCGATCCGTTTTGGCCTCGGGCGCTTCAACACGCAAGAGGAAGTCGACTACGTCATCGATAAGATGGTGCAGGTCGTCACCAAGCTCCGTGAGCTGTCTCCGCTCTACGAAATGGCCAAAGAGGGAATCGATATTTCTAAAATGAAATGGCAGACCGCCTAAAAACGAAAGAGACAACATGGCAAACGAAGGTACAATTCGCATTCATCGCTCCATCGGCGGCACCGGCGCGGCTTTCCGCGTGACGTTCGTGCCCTACGGCGGAGAAGGAGAAGAGGCCGCCGTCGCCGGCGAGCGCTCTTTCCATGAGCTCCAACAGGTCCGCGCATTCTTGAAGATGCTCGGCCTCGGCGCGGAATTCATCAAGGACGCTCTGCGTCAGCTCACCGCGGGCCGCTCGGCTTCCGTGCCGAACGTTTCGCTCTCGGACAAGGCTGTCAAGAGCGCGGGTTTCGGTAATCTCGTGAATCTGGCAAGGAGCAACAGCTAATGGCATACAGCGATAAAGTGGTGGAGCACTACAACAATCCCCGCAACGTCGGCAGCCTCCCGAAGGAAGACCCCAACGTCGGTACGGGTCTCGTCGGCGCTCCGGAGTGCGGTGACGTCATGAAGCTGCAGATGAAGATTAATCCCGAGACGCAGGTCATTGAAGAAGCCAAGTTCAAGACCTTCGGCTGCGGGTCCGCCATCGCCAGCTCCTCGCTCGCTACCGAATGGGTGAAGGGCAAGACGGTCGAAGAGGCGCTCTCCATCAAGAATACGGACATCGTGCGCGAGCTCTCGCTCCCGCCGGTCAAGATTCACTGTTCCGTGCTTGCCGAGGACGCCATCAAGGCCGCCATCGGCGACTGGAAGAAGAAGCACGGCGTCGAAGTGCCGGTCACCGAAAAGGCCTCGCACTAAGGCTCCGCTGCGCGCCGCGTCTGTTGCCGGAAACTGCGGGCGGCTTGGAACCGCGCGAGAGTTAAGGTGGGCGGCGCAGCGGCTAAACGGCTTAGAATCAACACTTGTAAGAGATCCCGTATGTGTTGATTCTAAACGACTTAGCGAAATATAAGTGCTTTAGAATGAACACTTACACAAAAACGGGGGAGGGGGTCGCCGACGTAGCGACCATACACTTGACCGAGCGTGCTGCGCTGAAGATCCGCGCGCTGCTCGAAAAGGAAGGCGTTTCGCCCGAAGTAGGGGGCCTGCGCGTTGGCGTTCAAGGCGGCGGCTGCTCCGGTTTGTCCTATGCCATGAGGCTCGACACGCAGGCTCGCGACCGCGACAAGATTTTCGAGGAACACGGCGCACGCATCTTCGTGGATCCCAAAAGTTTTCTGTACCTGAACGGCACGACGCTCGAATACGAACAGACGCTGATGCGCGAAGGATTCGTCTTCCAGAATCCCAACGCGGCGCGGAACTGCGGCTGCGGCAGCTCCTTTACGGCCTAAGTAGCACAGACTCTTAGTCTGTGCTCTTCGCGCAGGACTCGATTCCGGGGAGAACGTACAGGCGAGCCTGACAAGTGGTTGGCAGCCGCACTCGCCAGCCACTTTTTTTGTGCCCTCTGGGGATTTCTGGAAAACGAATTATGAGTACCGCCCCGACATCCACGAATTCGCCCCTAGTTTGCTGGAGCTGCCATGAACGCACGCTCGGCACGCACTTCTGCTCGAGCTGCGGCAAACTTTTGCAGCTGCCGCAGGCGGTCGATTACTTCGCGCTGTTTGAAATGCCGCGAAAACTCTGGATCGAAATGGACGGGCTCGAGAAGAAATTCCTGCAACTCAGCTGGAAACTGCATCCCGACAATTTCGTCAACGCCAGCGAGCAGGAGCGCGAGCTCTCGCTGAAGCGCAGCTCGGAATTGAACGATGCCTATCGCACGCTGCGCGATCCCGTCGCACGCGTCGAGTATCTCCTGAGTATCGAGGGCGCGCGCAAAGAAGGCGAGCATAAACAGCAGGCTCCGCCTGAACTTCTCAAAGAAGTTTTTGAGCTAAACGAATCGCTCGACGAGTTGCGTGAGGCAAGAGCGTCGGGAAGCGATCTCGGCGCGCTGAAATCGCGCCTCGAATCCGCCGAGAAGAATTTCCAGGGAAAGCTCAGTGAAGTGGACGCACAACTTCAAGCAACGGCGCGTGAATGGGACGCCGCACTCGATGGGGATGTCGTTACACGCAAGAAAATCATGGCGCGACTCAACGAACTGCTCAATCGCCGCTCCTACATCCGGAATTTGGTCACCAACGTTCAAAAGGAGTTGTTGTAACGTTTAGCTGGAGTTTGTGATTTTTGTTTTTCTTACTGAAAATTGAGAACTGAGTACTGAAATGGGACGCATCGTCGGAATCGATCTGGGAACAACGAATAGCCTGGTGGCATACACGGACAGCCAGACGGGCCAGCCGAAGTGTATCGCGGGCCCGTACGGCGACACGCTTTGCCCCTCGGTTGTGAGTCTCGATCCAGACGGCAGCGTCATCGTCGGCGAAGCGGCGCGCCGCAGGTTGTTGACGCAGCCCGAGCGCACAATCTATTCCGTGAAACGACTCATGGGCCGCGGCCCCGCGGATGTTCAGAGCGAACTGAAGCTTTTCCCCTTCCGCATTGATCCGGCGAATAAAAATGTCATTCGCGTGATGCTCGGCGACAAAATCTTCACGCCGCCCGAAATCTCCGCGTTCATTCTCCGTGAACTGAAAAACTGGGCGGAAGCTTTCTTCGGCGAAGCCGTCGACCGCGCCGTCATCACCGTGCCCGCGTATTTCAACGATGCCCAGCGCCAGGCCACCAAAGACGCCGGCAAAATCGCTGGACTCGAAGTTTTGCGGCTAGTGAACGAGCCAACGGCCGCCGCTCTGGCGTACGGTCTCCACGAAAAACAGCGCGGCAAAGTCGCCGTCTATGATCTCGGCGGCGGCACGTTTGACATCTCCGTCCTCAAGCTCATTTCCACAGCCGACGGCGACATTTTTCAAGTTCTTTCCACCAACGGCGATACGCACCTGGGTGGAGACGACATAGATAATCTTCTGCAAGCATTCGTACACGAACGGATTCTCCAGCAGGTACAGTTAGATTTCTCCCCACACGGCGAATTGGCGCAGGAACTTCGCAAGAAACTCATCGCGCTGAAACACCATCTGTCCGAACACAGGTACGAGAGTCTGCTTTTGCCGCTGCCAAACGGCACTGATTTCCGGCTGGAGTTCACACGTCCCGAACTCGAGGCAATGATCCGTCCGATCGTTGACCGCACCATGGGACCCGTTAAGCAAGCTTTGGCGGACGCGCAGCTAAAACCATCCGATATCGACGAAGTTGTCCTCGTGGGTGGCACAACGCGCACGCCGCTCATCCGCCGCACCGTGCAGGAATTCTTCGACCGCAAGCCGCACACCGAATTGAATCCCGATGAAGTCGTCGCGCTGGGCGCCGCCGTCCAGGCCAATATTCTGGATCGCGGCGTGAAGAATATGTTGCTGCTCGACGTAACGCCGCTCTCGCTCGGCATCGAAACTTACGGCGGTGCCGTCGCGAAGATCATTCCGCGCAACTCCACGATTCCTGCCAGCGCGCAGGAGCTCTACACCACTGGCGTGGACAATCAAACCGGGATTGATATTCACGTTCTGCAAGGCGAGCGGGAACTCGCCAAGGATTGCCGTTCGCTCGCTCGTTTCACGCTGCGCGTGCCGCCCGCACCCGCGGGTCTGCCGCGCATCGAGGTAAAGTTTCTGATTGATGCAAACGGGATCTTGCAAGTTGCCGCGAAGGATTTGCGCACCGGCGAAGGACATTCCATCGAAGTCCAGCCCAGCTACGGTATCAACGATTCCGAAATCGAGCGCATGCTCGAAGAGTCCATCGAATATGCGGAGCAAGATTTCGCCGAGCGCCAGCTCATCGAAGCGCGCACCGAATCCGAAGCCATTTTAACGGCGACGGCGAAAGCGCTTGCAAATCCGCAAGTAGCCGCACTCTCCGCCGAAGAAGGCGCGAAAATCGCCTCCAGTGTGGCCGCATTGAAAGACGCCGCTGCCGGCAGCGACTACAAGCTCATCCGCAAGCGCATTGATGAACTGAATCACGCCACGGAACATCTTGCCGAATTGCTGATGAATTCCGCGGTGTCCACGGCCCTCGAAGGCCGCAAGCTGGCCGAAGTTTAGATTTGCATTGTAGGGGCGCAGCACTGGTGCGCCCGTGCTTGGCGCGATCTTAGCGCCACAAGAATCGGAAGGGAAACGAAAATGGGCGGAAGCAATCCTTACATCGAAGAAGTCAAATACAAGCCCGCCACGAAGAAATATAAAGTCACCTTTCTTCCCAGCGGCAAAACCATCGAAGTGGACCCGGAAAAAATTCCCTACGGCCACAATGGACTCCCGGGCAGCATCCTCGACATTTCCGAGGGCATCAAGGCCGGCCTCGACCACGCTTGCGGCGGCGTCTGCGCCTGCTCGACGTGCCACGTCATCGTGCGGCAAGGCCTGGAGTCCTGCAACGAAGCCACTGACGCCGAACTCGACGAACTCGACGAAGCACCCGGCATCACGCCGAAGTCGCGCCTCGGCTGTCAGACCGTCCCCGATGGCACCACGGACATCGTCGTCGAAATTCCCGAGTGGAACAAAAACTACGCCAAAGAACTGGATCACTGAGTGTTCTCGTTCGTCAGTGCTCAGTTTTCAGTAAGACGTGAGATGCTCGTTAGGCAATTTCCGTTTTCATTTTCTTCTGAGTACTGAAAATGGATCACTGAAAACGTTTCGCAGGAGCCAGACATGCCGCCAACATTCGGTTGGGACAATTTCGAAGACATTGCCATCGCGCTGACCGACAAATTTCCGGACACCGATCCGCTGACCGTTCGTTTCACGGACATGCATAAATGGATCACCGAACTCCCCGGTTTTTCCGGCGACGCCGCGGCCTCCAACGAAGCCAAGCTCGAAGCCGTTCAAATGGCCTGGCACGAGGAGTTTCTGGACCGCCAAAGCTGAAGCGCGATTCTTTCGACCACTTCCTGCTTCTTGTGGCCCCCGAGGATTTCCCGTATTCTAGGAAGGTCGTAACCGCATCGCATGTGGCGCTATGGTGCAACGGTTAGCACGTAGCCCTTTCAAGGCTAAAATACGGGTTCGATTCCCGTTAGCGCTACCAATTGAATTTAGGTTTTCTGCTCTATGCCGGATAACATTTGACAAGCCGTAAATTCCAGCGAACATTCATGGTAGTTTTCCCGCTCCCAAATTTCTTCGAAGCTCCTTTCAAGGAGACTTTTTGAGCTACGGCGAAAAGCATCTTATCGCGGGCGAAACGGTGCAGTATGAGACGCGCCTGCATTGGATCGTGATGCTGGGTCATTCGCTGATCGCCGCGGTTCTTGCTCTGATTGGGTTGAGCCTGCTCTTTACGCCTTGGAGTTCCATAAAAGGCGGCGAAGCCTCTGTGGCTGGACCGCTTCGATGGGTAGGCGCAATCAGCTTGTTGGTAGCGGCGATCTTTTTTGGAGTCGGTTTTGTACGCCGCAACGCCACGGAAATGGCTGTCACCAATAAGAGAGTCATCGTGAAGTCGGGCCTCGCCGATCGCCGAACCATCGAGCTGCTCTTGTCCAGAATCGAAAGCATCGCCGTCGAGGAGCCGGCGCTCGGAAGAATCTTGGGCTACGGAACCGTCATCGTTCGTGGCACTGGTGGGACGCCCGAGGTTTTTCCGCTGATTGCCCGGCCCCTGGAATTCCGCGAGCAAGTCCAGCGCCAGATCGCCGGCGAACCAAAATCTTCCTGAGCGGTTTCCGCAGTGGTGAAACGGGTTGGATAAGACAGAAATCGGAGAGTAGAATCGAGCCGCGCAAGATAGTCAGAACTTAGGTGCTCCTCGATAAGGAGAATTTCGAGAATGGCAAACCCGATGAGAACTTCCAATCCGGCGCTGAACGAAAAAGCGTTCCAAGGGCAAGTCGCGACCGGCGAAGTGATGACGCTGCAAGGCACCGTGAACAAAACGGGCCTGCTGCTGCTTTGCGTCGTGGCCACTGCCGCGTGGACCTGGGGCATGTCGCACTCGGACACGCCGGGGGCCGCGATCCCCTGGATGATTGGTGGCGCGATTGGCGGTTTCGTCGTTGCGCTGGTTACTATTTTCAAGAAGCAATGGTCGCCGCTTACCGCACCGATTTACGCGCTGCTCGAAGGCCTTGTTCTTGGCGGCATCTCGGCCCTCTTTGAAAAAACCTATCCCGGCGTAGCCATCCAGGCCGTCGGCCTCACGTTTGGAACGCTGTTCGTCATGCTTCTGGCTTACAAGAGCGGAATCATACGCGCCACGCAAGGTTTCAAGATCGGCGTCATCGCGGCCACCGGTGGGATCGCCGTTTTTTATCTGATCGAGATGGTTCTCGGAGTCTTTTTCCATATCCAGGTTCCAGCAATCAATGGCAGCGGTCCTTGGGGCATTGCGTTCAGCTTGTTCGTCGTGATCATTGCCGCGCTGAACTTAGTGCTGGACTTCGACATGATCGAGACTGGCGTTCAAAACGGCGCGCCAAAATACATGGAGTGGTACGGCGCGTTCGGTCTGATGATTACGCTCATCTGGCTCTATCTCGAAATCCTTCGCCTGCTCGGCAAAGCGCGCCGCCGCTAGGAATCGAAGAATCGGCCGCGAATTGAAATAACTTAGAAGGTAAATTTCAGGCGAGCCGAAACGCTTCGTGGCGCCGCCACAGCCGTTCCGGAAAACAAACTCGCAAAATTGATCACGTTCACGCGGTCCGTCAGGTTGGCGGACTGAATTTCGAACTTTACGCTGCGCTGTTCGCGGTGATAAATCTCCGTGCCTGCGGCGGCATCCAGCGAAAAATTCGGACGCACGCGCTGCAAATCGAAGTTCACCCGGTCCAGAATCGCCGCACCGTATTGCTGCAGCCAAAAACTAGTATCTGGATTGCTGCCCAAATCCGCTGGCAACCCGCTTCCGTATTCTCCGCCCAGGGCGAACCAAACACGCTTATCTGCTTGAAACCGCGCCCGCGCCCGCAACGTGTTGCGCTGGTCCTGGGAAACCGCGAACTTGCTCGTATCCGTCAGGCCCGTCGCTTCGCTTCCAAGAAACAACCCTCCGGTGATTGGTCCTTGCGCAATGGCGGACTGATTCGCATAGCTCAGGTATCCAGAGAAGCGGCCCCACTGCGGCACTTCCAGGCGGACTTCTTCCCCAAAGATACGCGCCTTGGCGAACGCAATCGGAAAACTCACGCCGGTATCCAACAGCACGTCGTCATCCGAATAATTGTGAAAATCGCGGCGGAATATGTTGGCATCGAGCCGCCATTTTCCGAAGAAGGCCTTTGTGAAGCCGCCCTCGTAATAATTCGCCCTCGCCGGCTGCACCGGCAGACGCACGACGATGGGATCGATCGAATCGAGTTGCGGTGAACTGGCGAGCAGGAGGTTTTCCATTGCCGGGGTCTGAAACACGCGGTCGTACGACGCGTGCAACAATAAATTCAGCGGGGGCACGTAGCGTGAAACGCCAACGCGCGGGCTCCACGCGGATTGGTGCACGACAAATCCGTAGTGGTCGAAGCGCAGCCCCGCGCTGATGTTCCAGTTGTTCTGGTGCCACTGGTCCTGCGCGTACGCCGATGGTTCGATGTCCAATTTGCGGTCCGCGAATTGAAAAGGCGTCTGCGTTCCCGGATCGAACGGCGTCGGATCCGTGATCACATACCGCAGTTCCTCGTGCACTGAACTGAAAATGCTGTCGCCGCCGGCCTTCCAGTCGTGGCGGCCCTTGTGTCCCGCGAGGTCCCCGCGGAAATAGCCCTCTCTGTAACCGCGATCCTGTGAAACGATTACCGGCGTCGAGAATGGGTTCGAAGTCAGCGTCGCGCTCGCATCCCGCACGCTCCCGGAAAAACTCAGGAACAGGCTGGGAGAAATTGTATGCTGAAAGAAAATCTGTCCGCTCGTTTCGCGGTTGGCGATGTCCTGCCGCTGGGGCATGGGCGTCTGCTGCTCTTGCACCATCTCGTTCGGGACAAGGAATCGCACATCGTTGTGCGTAATCGAAATGCGCAAGCGGTCGCGATCGGAGAAATCGCGCTCATACGAGGCGGAAAATCCGCTGGCGTTCCCGCGATTGGTGTAGTTGGCTAGCACCGGCGGATCCAGGTAGCGGTCCGTGTGAAATCCATTCCCACTTAGCGTGAATCGATTCTTACCGCCCGCGTAAGAAATCCTCGCGGAACCTTCCGCGGTAGAAAAGCTTCCGCCTCCGGCGTCGAGATATCCGTGCGGGCCGGAGGGGGCGTTTTTTTCCGTCGTCACTTCGATAACCCCACCTAGCTTTCGTCCGTATTCCGCCGGAAAATTCGCGGTCATCACGCGCAACGACTCCACGTCATCCGCGTCAAACGACGGCGCAAACGCGGGAGAACGATTCTCCGTCAGCGGCAATCCATCAAACACATATTGCACGTCGTACTCGGAGCCGCGCGGGTGCAGAATGCCATTCGCCTCGTACAACCATCCTGGTTGGTCGTTCACCAAGTCGGCAAGATTGCGGCCAGGCTGCGCGGAAAGCTGCTCTTCGATGCCTTGATTTCCCACCGCATAGACTGTGCCTGTCCGGCTGGCGTCCACGAGCGTTGCGGAGTCATTCACTTCTACCTTCGTCGCCACCGGCGCTAGGCCCAGCGTGACCGAGACGCTGACCGGTACCTCCGATCGAATCTCGACCAGGTCGCTCCACGCCGCGAATCCATCGGCATGCAAACTCAGACGGTAAAGTCCAAACGGAAGATCCTGCGCAACGAAACGGCCATCCGGCCCGGTAACAAATGTTCTTCGAAACTGATTCGCCCTGCTGACCAGTTCACCTTGGGGCGATACGGCTGCTCCGTTCGAATCATGCACGTCGAGCCGAAGTTCGCCCCGCACGCGCTGCCCCCGCGCGCTCGGCACGCTCAAAAAGAAGAGCGCCGCGACTCCAAACCATCGCCCTGTTTTTCGTGAAAGCATTCTATCGATTCGAACCGTTGGTCGGTGCTCTTGAAATACTCGTTGGCTCGCCCAGATGGCCGCACTTCTAAACGCAGCGCGCCCCTTCAGCCTCTTTTCACGTTAGCATGGACCGCGACTTGCTCCGCGTTCCTGTCTCGCGACGAGCCGACAATCGGGCAATACTCTTTCGGAGAATCCGCTCTTGCCGCATCAGCCGTTGTTCGGCAAAATACGGTTTGGCCCTCCAGAGCGCCTATCCCGTGACATTATCGAACATTGTAAGTAATACGCTCTTTACGATTGGCCATTCGAACCATGACCTCGGCGATTTCCTCGCTATCCTCGTTCGTCACGGCGTCGAAACCCTCTGCGATGTTCGTAGCCGCCCCGCCAGTTTTCGCTTCCCGCAATTTAATCGCGAGCCGCTGGGGGCCGCCGCGAGTCTCGCCAGAATCCAATATCAATTTCTCGGAGAATCTCTCGGCGGACGTCCCGAAGATCCACGCGCTTACCACTCTGACGGCCAGGTGGATTACTTCGCTCGCCGCAAGTCTCCGGATTTTTCCGCCGGCGTGGATCGCCTTCTGGAGTTCTCGCACACCGCAAACCTCGCGCTGATGTGCGCCGAAGAGGATCCTCTTCAATGCCACCGCTTCCTCATGATTTGCCCGGCACTCGTCGAGCGCGGCGTCTTGCCCGTGCACATCCGCCGCGGCGGTATCCTGGAATCGCAATGTGACGCCGAAGATCGCTTGCTCGCTCTCCACGGCGGCGCTGCGTTCACCTCCAGTGCGCTCTTTGCTGCCGAGCGCGGCCCTGCTCTGGAAGATGCCCTTCGGCGTCAGGGCAAGGAATTCGCTTTTCGCACTTCTCCGGAAGCCATCGAGTATTTTTGAGCGCCATGCACTATCTTGTCTGCACCATCGGCTTCGCTGGAAAAACAGCGCAAGACTTTTTTGCTCTCCTCGAAGAGGCAGGAGTCGAACAGCTCATTGACATCCGCCAGCATCGCAGCGGCCAGCTTTCCGGTTACGCCAAGCATCCCGACCTCGCCTTTTTCCTGCAGAAAATTTCCCGCATCTCCTACGTGCATGAGCCGCTTCTCGCCCCCACGCAGGAACTCCTCGATACGTATCGCAATTCGAAAGACTGGCCTGCTTACGAAATCGGATTCCTCGCACTTATGAAAGATCGCCGCGTTTCGGGAGCGCTCGACACCGCAGCGTGGCCAGCCAAACTCGTCCTGCTGTGCTCCGAATCCGGACCCGAAAAATGTCATCGTCGTCTCGTCGCCGATCTCCTCGCCGCCCGCTGGCGCAGCGAAGGCCACGCCGTCGAAATTCGGCACCTGATTTCTTCGCGCGCGAAACCCGGCAAGCCGCGGCAGAAAAAGCGCCGTGCAGCGCCATGAGCAAACTTCTCATTACCGAAATCACGCGCATGGGGCCGGCATTTTGCGTCATCGGCCTCCAGCATGAGAACGAAAGGATTCAATCCATTCGGCCGGTACCTTCTTTCTCCAACGGTTGGCCGCACTTTCCTCATCATCGCGGCGACATCTTAGAATGTGCCCTCGCGCCTTTTTCCGGAGACAAGCCGCATGTTGAAGACCGCGTTTCAACCCGCGGATTCAAAAGGATCAGCGCCGTTCCGGAAGCGGAAACCGTCGTCTATCTTCGCAAGTCGGAACTGGCGCAATCCTTGCGAGATCTCTTCGGCTGCCCTATTCACGAAAGCAGGAAGGGCGGTGGTCTCCATGCCAATCCGCACGAGGCGCAGCGCTCCATCTGCGGCTGCGAAACACAAAACCTGCGCCTGGAGCTTTGCGCCAATGAACTCCGCGCCACCCTTGCCCTACCTTCGGGCGAAGTCTTGCGGGATCTTCCCGTCGTTGACCGTGACTGGCGCGACTTCGTGGATGCCGCTCTCACCGAGAGTCGCGGCGCCAATCGCACTGCCCGCCTGGAACGCTTCTTGAATTCTCACTTTCATTACAAGATCATGTCTTGCCCGCATCATTTCATCCGGCTTGGCCTCACGCGGCCGTTTCACGATCTCTGCTGGCTGATGCTCGATACATTGTTCCCACTGCCCAGGCCGGAGTGGCTTCAGGAGTTTTGATGACGCGATTCCCCAAATCTCGGCCGGAGCGAAAAAATTCTTTACGCCATCTCGTTGAAGAGTGCTTCCGCCGCGAAGCTGGTTTGTCTGTTGCCATCCCCCGCGACGATGTGGACTTGATCGAGAGTGGAATTCTGGATTCCATGGGATGGGTCAGTTTTCTCCGAGCGGTTGAATCGGCCAGTGGAGTCGGCGAACTTGGCTCGGCGCTCAACGAGCGCTCCTCGAGTTTCGCTGCGGTCCTTGATGCGCTGCAAAACTCCAAATCGCAGGTCTCCGCAGTGAGCAGCGGAGCTTCGGAGCGCAAGACTTCCAAGAGTGCGGCTCCTGCAATTGTCGCGGGATCCTCTTCCGTCGTAGGCTCACACTTAATTCCCTCCGAAGAAATCGACCGCGCATTCGGCATGTCCATTGGCAAGCTGCGCAGCCGCGCCGGCATCGAATCCGTTGCCCACGCAGCGGATGGTGAAAACGAACTTGTGCTTGGCGCTGAAGCCGCGCAGGATGCTTTGCGAGCGGCCTACTGCGGCGCACAGCAGGTGGACTGGATCGTCGCCACCAGCGAGACGCACCACGATTACCCTTCGCTCTCGGCTCAGCTTCATTCGCGATTGCTCGTCCGCGAAAATTGCGGGGCCATCGACGTTGGCGGCGCTTGCCTGGGACTCCTCAATGCATTTGCAGTCGCGCAGTCGCTCATTGGCTCGGGGCAAGCGCAAACCGTCGCGGTCGTGACGGCCGACGTCCACAGTCGCACTCTCACTCCCGGCCGCGTTGCCGGCGAATTTGGAGGACTCTTCGGCGACGGCGCCAGCGCGTTCATCCTGCGCCGCGAAGAGAATGACAATTCAAAGAGTGGCTATCGTCTAGGCGAATTCATCTTCGGATGCGCGGGCCAATACGCCGCGGCCATCCAGGTGAGTGACGCGAAAGACGGCGGACTCGCCGTGCGATTTGACGGCGAAGCCCTCTCTCGCGCCGCCATCACTCGTATGGAAAAGGTTCTCACGGCCGTGGAGTTGCGCAGCGGCATATCACGAACGGCCGTGGGAGGATTCGCGACGCACCAGCCAAATCCGCGCCTCGTGACTCTGCTCGCAAAACAGTGCGGCGTCTCTCCAGCTACTTTTCCGGCCATCGCGAAAACCTCGGGAAATCTTGGCTCGTCCACGTGCGGCGCAGCTCTGCACGCGGCCCTGCAAGCCGCCGCGAAGCATGCGCGCGGCAAACGCCAACCCATCTTCCTGGCCTCCCTTGGCCCGGGCCTCCTGTTCGGCGGCGGCTGGCTAACTCCTCACGAGTGAACTGTCAGTTCTGCTCCCTAATCCTTATAAACACCAAACTCCAAGCGCCAAACACTAGAGCCGGTTTCAAAGACAGGTTCGCTTTCTTCGCCTCAGGAGCCTGGAGAATCCAAGCCAAATTCTTGCGCTAGCGGCTAAGAAATAAATACTGAAAACTCTTTTCTCAAGGTCCCGGCACCGTTCGTGTCGTAAAGCGCGTATTCACAGCCGGCACCACACACCCTTGCAGCGGCGGCCAGCCTGGATCAGTTGTAGCATTGCGGCAAAGTGAAGTGATCGCGGGGCTGATCCGGGATGGATCGACGGCACCATTGAGAGCTTCCGCATAAACCGTGTAGCTGTGTCCCACAGCTAGGGCATCGATTTCATAGGTGCCATCGAATTGCGCTGGACCCGGAGCCGCGCAGCTCCACCCGCCAATCGTTGCGCCCATCACCGCGCCGCTCGACGCATTCACCGCGACAACGTGCGTGCCGAAAACGCCCGTCACGCCCGGCGGCGAAGCAGGCAGCGCCAGCGGGTTCGCGGGAAAGATTTGCCCGCGGATCGATCCTACATGCACGGTGTCCGCCGGATTGGGATAGAGCACTCGCAATCCTGTGCGGTCATCATCGCCCAGCGGCGCATCCGGCTGCTGCGCGGTCGGTCTTTCGCCGCTAATCGTCCCAGGGGCGGGAGCGAAGGGAAACATCATCGCGCTCCAGACGTCCGAATGACTGAAGCCCAGAGAATGCCCCAGCTCGTGCGTCAGCACGGATTCGAGATCATAGGCTGTCGGATTCGCTGGCAGCGCTTGCGGCGTAGCAAATGCGACTTGCGAACCACTCGGGTTGAAATAAATGTCCGCGTCGAGGATTTGTCCCAACTCCGTGGCAACCGGACCGCTGCCGACTTGCAAGCCGATGGCGTCGGTCACGATTACCCGTGTAAACGCGAGCACTCCCGGTGTGAACGCGGCGTCCGCCTGATCGAAGCAAATGGTGTCTACGCCGTCCGAACC
This sequence comes from uncultured Acidobacteriota bacterium, assembly GCA_963729455.1. GTDB lineage: Bacteria > Acidobacteriota > Terriglobia > Acidiferrales > UBA7541 > Acidiferrum. The sequence goes on along the minus strand of CAVSNX010000006.1, from coordinate 143,852 downwards.
GCAGGCGTTTTGGGTGGTCGTTTGCGTCGGTGAGGCAAATGTCGCGGGGGGCAGCGTGGTTCCAGTGACCCCCGTCCATACCGCCATCGATTGCGAGATCACTTGCGCGATTTCAGCCAGCTGACCGCTCGCGGTCTGATTCTGTGTCACGATGGTCAAGGCATTTGTGTTCAGCACGGTGCTCCATCGAAACGCGATGCTGCCTGCTGATGAAAGTTGGTGGGCCTTCACCGGGCAGGCCGACCCGCCCGAAATCAACGCAGGCTGCCGCACGTCCGGCACAATCATGTCGAAGGAATACGCTTGGGCCATGGGAGCGAACCACACTCCATAAAATCCCGCGAGCACGCACGCGAAAACTCTGATGCTTCGTTCTTTCATCAGTGTGTCCTTTCTTGTCTGAGTCCCGTCTGTACTGCCTGATTCCTTTGTTTCGTTTTTCCTGAAACTGAAATCAAATCCTGCGGGCTCGAAGCGCAGACCTTCACGGCGCATCTTGCTCTAACGCCTTGCGCAGCTTCAATTGAAAAATCGCCACCGGCAGATTGCGAATTCCGCCGTGCCGGAATTGGCGCGTTCGCAGATCAAACATCGGAGTCGCAGCGGAATCCTGTGTGACGGTTTCCAATCCTGTCCGCGCATCGCGCGCGATGCGAAACGTTCCCTGCGTCCATCCCATTACGCGGTATGGTTCGCCGTCACGCGTCCAAAGGAATACGTAGGCTTCCTCGCCTGCGCGAAACGTCGGTACATCCTCAATTCGCGAATGCAGATTCCCAACGCGGCCGCCCAACATCTTCACGCTCACGAAGCTTGGCAACGCTCCCTTGTTCTGCTCCACGACTGCAAAGCGCGTTTCCGTCCAAATCTCGCCGTTTTCCCAACGGCTTGACGCGCCGAGGCAGCGCACGCGCGCTACCGCCGTCGCTTGTTGTACCAAGTCTTCGAACCGCATGCGCGCCAGCGTGGTCGCGTTCGCCACTCCCGCGAGCAGCGCCAATCCCGCCAAAAATAAAATCCACAAAAATCGCCGCCGTTGTCCGAAACTCATTTCAATCCACCTCCAGGGCGCCGCTCGCCGCGGTCTTGTCAAGATTGGTGTTCTGGATGAAGAGCGTTCGCGCGCCTGGGGTGGCGCTTGCCGGGAGTTGCAGCGTCAGGTGAATGATTCCGAGTCCCGCGGGTTGCTTGGAAATCACCGTGATGTCTCCCGGCCCGGACACGGTGTACGTCATGCTGGTATCCAAACCGCTCTCCGAAAAAAGACAAATGTCCGCGGTTGCGGTGCCGCTTGCGGGCCGCACCAGCGGGATGGGATTGCCTCCGAGCGCGCACGAATTGTTGGCAGGGGAAAACATTCCCAGTGCGGCGACGTCGAGATCCACGTCGTTGCCGGGGACGGAGACTCCCGCGGTCGTGGGGTCCACCACCACGATGTTTTCCCCGGTGGCGCTCGGAGCAGAACTGTTCAGCGCAATGATTGCGTCGGAAGTGTTGGGCGCGGCAACGATCAGCGACACCACATTCGATGCTGTGCCCGACGGATTCTGGATCTGGATGGACACGCTGCCTGCAACGGCAACATCTACCGCCGTGACCGGCGCGGCGCATTCCAGCGCGGAAGTGCACGTGGTTGTTCTCGCGGTGCCTGCAATCACCAGCACTGCACCCGGCCCCGGACTGGAGGCAGCGAAGCCGCTCCCATCCACCTGCAGCGTGAATCCTTGTGCTGCGCCTGCGTAGACGCTCGAAGGGTGCAACGCAAGAATGTTCGCGCCCGTGGAAATCGTCACGTTAGCGATGCCCGACTGCGACGTGTCGTCGGAGCTGATCGCCACGACCTGAATGGCGTCGGGTGAAGGCGGCGCACTTGGCGCCGTGTACGTTCCCAAAGCGTTGATCGCGCCGCAGGCGCCAGCAGTTGAACACGCGGTGCCCTGAATCTGCCAGACCACGTTTTGATTGCTAGTGCCCAAAACCGAGGCCGTGAATCCTTGAACGGCCTGAGGCGCAAGCGTGACGCTTCCCGGCAAGACCGATACGAGCACGTGATTGATCACGGTGATTTGCGCGCTCGCGCTTTTCGTCGCATCGGCGGCGCTCGTCACGGTTACGCTCACGGGATCCGGAGAAGGAACGGCGCCGGGCGCAACGTAATCCGCTTGGAGCACTGTGCCGCTCGTCACGGGCTGACAAGGATTCGAGCCCACAACGCAAACTTGGCCGACACTCGCGCTGCCGCCTGCGACGCCATTGACACTCCAAGTCACTCCCGTATTTGTTGTTCCGTTGATTTGTGCGGTTATCGTTACGCGATGATTGATCGCCAGCGTTGCCGTGGAAGGCGAAACGCTGACGTTGACTCCGGGCTGAATCGTCAGCGTCGCCTGCGCCTTTTTCGTTGGGTCCGCTTGCGGAGTGACCGTCACCGTGACGGTGTTGGGACTCGGCGCCGCCACCGGCGCCGTGTACGTCGCCGAATCCGAGATCGCGTTCCCCCCCGCCGATTGCGTGGTGATCACGGTCAATGTCCCGCAGGAAGAGCCGCTGCAACCTTGCCCGCTGAGCGACCACGCCAGCACATTATTTGGATTCGACCCAGGAACTGGTGTCAGCGTCGCCACCACCGTTGCCGTTGCCCCCGCAGGCACTCCCGACGGCGCAGAGAGTTGCAGCGAAAAATTGCTCGTGATGGCCACCGTCGCCGAAATCTGTTTCGAAGGATCGGCCACGCTTTGCGCCGTAAGCGTCACGTTCGCCGGCGAAGGAAGAATTTGTGGCGCTACGTAACTGCCGCCCGCGCTTACGCTGCCGCACCCGCTCGCGCACGCTGCGCCGGACACGCTCCACCGCACCGTCGTGTCCGGACGCCCACCGCTCGTTACCATCGCTTGAAATACCTGCGTTGCGCCCAGCTCCACACTCGCGGGATTGGGCGTCAGTGCCAGGGTGATGTCACTCAAAACCGTTTCCGCGGCCGAGCCCGATTTCGTCGTATCCGCCTGGCTCGTCGCGGCGATCTGCACGGACGCCGGCGACGGCAAATCCGCAGGCGCGGTGTACACGCCGCCAGAAGAGATCGATCCGACCACGGCGTTTCCACCGGCGACGCCGTTCACGCTCCAGCTCACGCTGGTGTTCGTGGTGTTCGTCACCGTCGCGGAAAACGTTGCCTGATTTCCGAGCAGCACCGAACCACTCGCCGCCGTGACGCTCACTTCAATGGATGGAGGAGGTGGCGGCGGAAGCACTGCCGAGCTTGCGCCTCCTCCGCCACAGCCCAGCGTCCACACTCCCGTCGCGAGGAGAGCGGCCACACCTAATTTGGTCGTCCTGGATTTCTGACTCGCGTTCTGCAGAAGGGGCTGCATACCCTTCGAAAAGCAGGCGAAGGGCCAGCGAACAAAAAGGGAGCCCTAAGAGGGATAAAGCGCCAAATCGGAGAATTCGCGCCGAAAGAAGTCGAATTGAATCAGTAAATTGCCGCACCCCAAAAACCAATATCCTTCGAGTTGTTCCGTCATCAAACCTTCGTCCAGCATCAATCTATCGCTCCCTTCGTTCTGATTTGGAACCTGTCTCCCGGAGCCCAGTTTCATTCCGGGAGCGCTTCGCCTCCAGACTCATGCATTGACTTCATTCCTCTTCGCTTCAATAATCCGCCCATGCCTCGTCCCGACGCCGTTCGCCGCATTAAGAGCTACTCCGCGGAGAACGGCTACGTCTATCAGTACTATTTTTTCGAAGGGAATCGCGCCGAGCGCGCCGGCCGCCCCGGCGGCGAATTCACGTACATGATCACTGCGGACCGCCACACCTCCTTTCCCTTTAAGATATTCGTCCATCAATCGGCGCTCGAGGCCTGGGCCAAACAGAACGGCCGCACTCTAAACAGCAGCGAAGAGTACGCCGTCGCCAAGATGCGCCTCTTCCAAGCCTTTGACGAAGGCTCCGTTCAGGCTCCGCAGGCGGGCCAGACACCAGCGGAGGTTCTAGTGGACGAATCCAACCTCGAAAACTTCCTGGGGCAATTGGGCATCTAGTCCTCCAGTCCGATTTAGGCCACTTTTCGCTGAACCAAATCCCGGAGCGCGGCGTCTGGTAGATGAATGAGGAGTGCGGAACTCCGGTGCTCGCGCGGGAAGGCGAGTGCTTTGCACTCGCCAGGAAAGAAGAGCGCTTGGCGCTCGTCAGAGAAGAAGAGTGCTCGGCACTCGCACAGGACAACGAATGCAGGAGCTGGTTCTGATCCGGCCAAGCGGTACGGCGCAGCATGAGTTGACACGCGAAGCGGCCCAAGCCGCCGCGCGGCGCGAATTCGAAGAACGCCTCGCCGAGTGCGGCCCGCTCGCCTACCGCGTGGCTCGCGGTGTCCTGCGAAACACGGCCGATGCCGAGGATGTCGCACAGGAGGCGCTCCTGCGCGCCTATCGCCGGTTTGATCGTCTTCGGGATCGCGCCCGCTTTCGCGGCTGGCTCGTTCGAATCGCGTTTCGAATCGCTCTCGATCGGTTGCGCTCGTCGAAGCGCCGCGAGCAACGAGACACGCTCTGGTCGCAGCCGGCGCACCAGCCGCCCGCGACGAGCGCCGAAGATCTCGCTGCTTCCAGCGAATTTCAGGAGCACCTCGATCGCGCCCTCGCGGAGCTCCCGGAAAAGTTTCGAATCGTGCTTTTGCTCGGGGCCATGGAAGGCCACACCATCGAAGAAGTTGCGGCGCTGCTCGATATTCCCGTCGGCACCGTGAAATCCAGATTGTTTTTCGGAAAGAAGCAGTTAGCGGAGAAGTTGCGATGCCATGTGAAAACTACAAAGAAGCTTTAATCGAAGCCGCCGCCTCCAGTGCTGAACCGCAAATGGAGCTGCGCGCGCATCTTGCCGCCTGCGCCGTGTGCCGCATGACGTTCACGGAAGAACAAACTCTCTCTGCCTCAATCGACGCTGGACTCCGGCAATCCGTCAACGCCGAAGTTCCTGTTTCGCTCCTGCCACACGTCCGCGCCCGCATTTCCGAAGAAGCCATCCCGCAGCGCGGGTGGGTCACTAACTGGCTCACGGTGGCCACCGCTGCTGCCATCATCGCGGCATTTTTCGTCACGCGGGTTGTCTGGCATCCGAATATCATTCAAAGCCCTCCGGCCAACACCGCGCAAACAAATTCTCCAACTCCAGTTCTCCCGTCACCGGAAGCGCCAGTGAAAAGATCCAAGTCTGTCGCGAGAGCTAACTCACACTCTAATTCGCAGACGTTCTCAGCAAGAGGCTTCCAAAATCCAAGGCTGCAGCCCGCGCGCAACTCGGGCCCCGAAGTGCTCGTTCCTCGGGATCAGGAAGTCTTGCTGGCGGCGTACGCCGAGCAATGGAGCCACCGTAAGCGGGCTTTGCTGCTCGCTCAAAATTCCGGCGACACAAATCTTGCGCCATTGGAAGTTGCGCCGATCCAAATTGCGGAGCTCGACGTCAAGCTCTTAGCGGACGAGAAATCGCAATGACGTCCGCGAATGGAACGATTTGGGACAATTCGAAATGGTCCAGGAGGAAGGGAATGAAGAAACTTGTTTATGTATTTTTGCTGGGTGCGCTGTGCTTGCCCGCACAACCAGTGCCCGCGCAGGACAAGCCGCAAGAAAAATCACCAGAGAAGCCCAAGGCCGAATGGCGGCTAAAAGTCGCCATCCCCGTCAAGGTTCAGATTGTGTTCACCGAACACGATGGGGACAAGAAAATCGCAAGCATGCCGTACTCATTTGCCTCGACCGCGGGTGACAAATACGGAAGCTACGACTCGACCAGCATCCGCAGCGGTGTTCGCGTTCCGGTCGAAACGGACGGCAAGGATCAGAAGACGACCTATCTCGACGTTGGTTCGAATATTGATTGCCGCATCGTCGCAGAGGAGGATGGCCGCTTCACGCTCCATCTGGTTTTCGATCGCTCCGCGATTTATCCGGGCGAAGAAAAACTGGAAGTCACTCGTCCCAATGGCCAGCCGCTCATCCGCTCCTTCCGAATTTCGGAGACGATAATTCTGAAGGACAGCCAGATGTCGGAAAGCGTGCTTTCTACGGACCCGCTGACCGGCCACGTCTTGCGTATTTCCGTCACGCTCAACGTGCTGAAGTGAAGCACAAGCGTTTCAGTCCTTCTTCAGCATGGAACTGAGCGCGGAAGAGAGGTCTGCATGGAGAAATTGATAGCCGGTTTTCTCTAACACTCGAGGCACGACGCGCTGGCTGGATAACAGCAGCGCGTCCGCCATTTCCCCCAGCGCCAATCGCAGCGCGAACGCCGGCGCGGGAAACAGCGCGGGGCGATGTAAAGCTTTCGCTAGCACTTTCGTGAACTCTTCGTTCCGAGCCGGTTGCGGCGCAGCCACGTTCACGGGGCCTCTCACCGAAGCGTTCTCGATCGCGATTCGCAGAATGCCCACGACATCGTCGAGCATGACCCAGGACATCCATTGCTGCCCCGATCCGAGCTTGCCGCCCGCGCCAAGCTTGAACGGCAGCAGCATTTTCGCGAGCGCGCCACCCTCTCTTGCCAATATGATTCCGAACCGCGCCAGCACCACGCGAATCCCCAGCGCTTCCGCTTTCAACGCTTCCGCTTCCCACTCCTGCGCCAGTCCGGCCAGAAAATCCGTGCCAGCTTTGCTCTCTTCCGTCAGCACCTCATCGCCGCGATTCCCGTAGATCCCGATGGCCGACGCCGAAACCAGCACTCTCGGTCGCGCATTCATTTTTCCCAGCGCATTCACCAGTGCACGCAATGTCTCGATTCTGCTCGATCGCAGCACGGCCTTCCGCTCCGCCGTCCAACGCCCCTCACCAATCGATGCCCCCGCGAGATTTACCACCGCGTCGGGGCCGACCCCCGCGCCGCCCAATTCTCCCGTGGCCGGGTTCCACGCCACATTGAACCCGTCTTTCGTTTCCATGGACACCGTGCTTTGCGGACGCACCAAGCGGCATACCGTATGCCCATCTCGCGCGAGCGCGTTCACGAGCGCCGTTCCCACCAATCCCGTCGAACCGCTTACCAATATTTTCATTTTTTTCCTTGGAGGTGCTCTCCCGCCCGTACGACCAGACAAACATCTCTTTTCAAGCTACGCAACCAACAAACAGCGGTCAAGGATTCGAAACTTTCAAACTTACTTTTCTGGACGAACAAAATGGAATCTGCGTCGCCTCGCGCGGCCCGAGCCCAGCGGGGCCGTCGTAGGGCCCACCATCCGTTTATCTCAACTGTTGTCGGACGCGAGCCGCCGTTTCTCTTATCACCTTCGCAGCGGTTTCAGGCCGCGCCCTAGCCCTGTTTCCATACGCGGGTTACAATTCCTCTATGCCACCTGTTTCCCAAAGCATCCGCGTCAAAGTACTTTTCTTCGGCCGCCTGAAGGAACTCATCGGCCACGCCGAGGAATCGCTTGAGCTTTCCGACGCCACCAGCATCGAGCAATTGTTTGCCCACTTCGCCGCTCGGAATCCCGAACTAGTAAGATTTCGCTCCTCGCTCGTGGCTTCCTGCAATCAGGAATTCGCGGCGTGGAACACTCCTCTCCGTTCCGGTGACGAAATCGCCTTCCTTCCTCCCGTGAGCGGCGGCTAGCGCAAATTCTATGTCCACGCCCCTCCACGACGACATCTACAAGTTGATGCGCGAGCCCATCGATCACGCCGCCCTCAGCAACCACGTCCGCGCGCTCGAAGACGGCGCCATCGTCACCTTTGACGGCTTCGTCCGCAACCAATCCCACAACCGTCCGACGCTCTACCTCGACTATGAAGCCTACGAAACCATGGCTCTGGCCAAAATGCGCGAAATCGGCGCCCAGCTCCACGAAAAATATCGCATCCATCGCGTCGCTATGGTGCACCGTCTGGGACGCCTTGAAATCGGCGAAACGAGTGTGTTCATCGCGGTCAGCGCGCCGCACCGCGCCGCTGCCTTTGACGCCTGCCGCTTCGCTATTGATACCCTCAAACGCACCGTGCCCATCTGGAAGAAAGAGTACTTTGAGGACGGCGCCGTCTGGGCCGACGGAGAACTCCCTCCCGCGCCCGCGGCGACACCCCGTGCAAAGCCTGCATCCTAGTATCTAATGAGAATGACACCCCAGCGCTTCCGTCCCGTATTGTGCCTAGCCGTTTTCGCCTTGGTCTGCAGCGCTATTGCTCTCAGCCAGGACAATCCCAATCGTCCTCCGTGGGCGCAAAAATCTAAGTCCAACTCGAACACCAGCACGAATTCTGCGTCGAATTCCGCGCCAAGCTCCACGCCCGCTTCGACTTCGTCGACGCCGAGTACGTCTCCCGTCGGCGCACCCGGCATGATCGTCCAGCCCACGCCCGCGGCTCCCAAAGACGACGCGCAAGAGCAGCGCGGCCGCATCAAGGTAAACGTCAATCTCGTCAGCGTGCTCGTCAGCGTTCTCGACCAAAACAATCGCCCCGCCCCGGATCTGCCCATCGAAGCCTTCCAGCTCTACGAAGAAGGTGTTCAGCAAAAAATCGAAGTCTTCGAGTCCGAAACATCCCAGCCGCTGGACCTCGCGCTGATGATTGACGCCAGCCTCAGCGCCCACAAAGAAATCGCCTTTGAGCGTGAAGCTGCGGCGCACTTCATCCGCCAAGTCCTTCGCCCCGGCGACCGCCTTTCCGTTTTTTCCTTCGATGAAACGGTCACGCAGCGCGCTTCCTTCTCCGACAACGTTCCCGTTCTCCAGGAAGCGGTGCGAAGAATCCCCGACGGTGCGGGCACTTCAATCTACGATGCCGTGCTTCTCGGCTCGCGCGCGCTCCAGCGCCGCGGCGAGGACCGTCGCCGTGTCATCATCCTCGTCACCGACGCCGGCGAAACCACCAGCCGCGCCGACTTCGACGCCGCCCGCAAGGAAGCCGTCCGCTCCAACGTGCTGCTTTACACCATCGTCGTCCGTCCCGTGAAAAACGAAAGCGGCCGCAACACCGCCGGCGAGCACGCCCTCGAAACCATGACCGATACCACCGGCGGCGCCATGTTTTATCCCGACACGGCCAGCGAGCTGGATATCATCTTCGATCGCATTGACCGCGAGCTGCGCACGCAATACCGTCTCGGCTACTACCCCAATCCGCGCGGCCTCGCCGACACCTACCGCGCCATCGAAGTCAAAGTCCTCAGTGGCGACTACCACGCCCGCCACCGCAAGTCCTACCTCACCGGTCCCTGATAATCTTTCGCCTTCTCACACGTCTTGCGTCACAAGAATCGCCTCGCCACCTGATATTCAACGTCCCGAGTTTTGTCTATGATGTTGCGCGGGATTCGAATCAGCCCCGCTGACCGCCTGGAGCAAACACAATGAAACGATTTTTCGTCGCGAAGCTTCTCACCGTTGCGAGCTGCCTCTCGCTAGGCTCCTTGGCGTTTTCCCGGACTCATTCACAAATTCCAACTTCCAGCCAGAAAGGCGCCCCCGTGACCGCCCACGCCACCGGAACATTTGACGTAAAACTGACCCCGCAACCCTCGGACGACAAATCCGCCGACGCCACCCTCGGCCGCATGACCATTGACAAACAATTCCGCGGCGACCTCGAAGGCACCAGCGAAGGCCAGATGCTCACCGCTGGCACGCCCGTCAAAGGCTCCGCCGGCTACGTCGCCATGGAACGCGTTACTGGAACGCTCCAAGGCCGCGCTGGCTCCTTCACTTTCCAGCACACCGCCACTATGACCCGCGGCACCCCGCAACTTTCCATCTTCGTCGTCCCCGACTCCGCCACCGGCCAACTCACCGGCCTCACCGGCACCATGAACATCATCATCACCGAGGGCAAACACTCCTACGACTTCGCCTACACGCTTCCAGATCTCCACTAAAGACTTGTGGCACATCCCATTCTCGCCACGCTCTTTGACTGTCTCCTTCGTCTGAGGAACCGTCTACCGAATCCAGTTTTCCCTCCGCGATATACTCTATTACGCATGCTCTTTCCCCACCTTTTCGACAGAATCTGTCTATTTAGCTTTCTATGCGCTTTTTCCGCTACGGCAGGGATGGCGCAATCGACTCACTACGCCGTGAAACTGACACCCGATTTCGAGCACCAACTACTGCAGGGCGAAGAGACAATCGAATTTGAAGCGGATGCAGGTGAAATCGTGTGGAGGAAGCAAGCGGGCTTACAAATTGTCACCGTACATAGTCCGGATGGAGAGGTGACGGTGGATGAACAATCGGTGTGGGTTCGTCTGCGCGCAGACGGCCGCCATCGTATGCAGCTCAAATACACGGCGGCCCCAGGACGAGGCATTAAGTGGTTCGCGGAAAAGGCGGGGTTGGTGACGGTATTTTACTGCGAGGCCTGGATGGTCTGTGACAATTCACCGAGCCAGCGAGCCACACTTCGTCTGGAAATTGTCGTTCCTTCCGACCCGTTGCCCCATGCCGACAGTGGACTCCGAGCGGTGGGGCCCGGTCGCCCGGAAAAAGAACGGCGTGCCCGCGATGGCAATCACTTTGTTTTTGAGCAGAGCGATCCGGTGCAAACGTATCTGCTAAGCTTCGGAGTTGCCCGAATGGGAGTCAAAACCGAAGGAATGTTTTCGATTTATGGCCCGAGCGCCAGTGCAAATGCGGCGGGACTCGCGAAAACGAAAGATGCATATACGTTTCTGCGTAACGTTGCCTGGATCGATCCCATGAATTCGCACTACACGCAGGCATTCTTGCCGGGGCCCAGCATGGGACAAGAGGCCGCAGGGATGGCGCTCATGTCGCAAGACGACCTCACCGATCTTGTAGACAAGGATGACGTGCAACTGATGGCGCACGAGCTGGCGCATCAGTGGTGGGGCGTGACGGTGGGGATCCGCTCGTGGTCTGATTTTTGGCTAAACGAAGGGTTTGCGGAGTTCATGTCAGATGCATATATCGAAAAGCATCAAGGCCGCGCGGCGTACGAAAATCAGATTACGGAATTGCAGAGTCGGATGAAGAAATTGCGCGAAGCAGGGAAGGATCGCCCTCTTCATTGGGAAAAGTGGAGAGATGCCCGTGAGGCGCTGGGGCAAATCCCCTACGTCAAAGGCGCATTGTTTTTGGCGCGGCTCAGGAGTGAGCTGGGCGACGATAACTTCTGGCGAGGGATCGGATTGTACACTTCCACCAACGTCCGCCGTCTCGTGGACTCCCGTGATTTTCAGCACGCGATGGAAAAGGCCAGCGGTCGCGATCTGACAGCCCTTTTCGAAGAAGCGGTCTATCACTGAAATTGAGCTGACGCGCGGGTAGGACGGCCCATGCAATCTTTCGCCACGCCGAGTCGGCTCGCCAACAATGGTAAAGTAGAAAAAGCCATTGCGCCTCATCCAGACTGATCCTTCGGAGAGCGGTCACATTTTCTATGACCAAAGACTATCTCGAAGCCGCCATCGAAATCGCGCAGGAAGCCGGCAAAATCCTGATTGAGGAAATGTCGCGCCCTCTCGACCTTCACTACAAAGGCGATGAGGTGGATCTCGTCACGCAGGCCGACAAACGCTCCGAGAAGCTAATCGTCGAACGGCTGACCAAATATTTTCCGGAACACGCCATCGCCGCCGAAGAGGGCACTGGCCACGAAGCCGCTTCTGAATTCCGCTGGCACGTCGATCCGCTCGACGGCACCACCAACTATGCCCACGGCTACCCTTGCTTTTGCGTCTCCATCGCGCTAGCCCAGCGCAACGCGCTTCTCGCCGCCGTCATCTACAATCCTGTCCACAACGAACTTTTCACGGCTGCGCGTGGCGAAGGCGCGGCGCTCAACGGCAAGAAAATCTACGTCTCGAGTAACGCCACGCTCTCGACAAGCCTTTTATGCACCGGCTTTCCCGTTCGCAACCGCAAAGCCAGTCCCAACCTCCAGTATTACGGCGACTTCACGCAACACTCCCATGGCGTCCGCCGCGACGGCTCCGCCGCGCTCGATCTCGCCAGCGTCGCCGCTGGCCGCTTCGATGGCTTCTGGGAATTCGGCCTGCAAAAGTGGGACACCGCCGCCGGCGTCCTCCTCATCGAAGAAGCCGGCGGCAAAGTGAGCGATTTTTCAGGAAATGCCTATCAGCTCGGCGGCCCCGTCATCCTCGCCACTAACGGCCTCATCCACGAAGAGATGCGCACCATGGCGCTGGAAATCTCCCGCCGCCCTTCGGAGCGCTCTTCTAGCTGATAAGGGGGCTTCTCCCGTTTTTCTTGCGAGTACTAAGACCCGATGCTTCTACTTCGCGCCCCACTCCGCGTACAACTTCGACATCGCCGGGCCCACTGTGAAGGTGTACGCGGACAGCACAACGCCCTTGAGTTTTTCCGGCACCACGTATTGATCCACCGCTTCGCTCGCGGGCACTCCGGCCTTGTGCAGTTTTTCCGCTTGCTCCACGATGTCGTCGAAGACTTCGCGGAATTTTGCAATCCAATCCTGGCCGCAGATCGGGCCGTGCCCTGGTACGAACAGCGTGTCCTTGTCCCATGATGCGAAAGTCTTTAGGGTTGCCATCCAGCCGCTCATCGTAGCTTGCGAGTCAAACATCACTGGATACGATCCACTGAAGAGCAAATCTCCCGCGTACACTACGTTCTGCTCCGGCACGCGCACAATCAGATCCGTTCCGGAATGCCCCGGGTAGCCCTCCACCACGGCCGTCAATCCGCCCAAATCCATTTTCATCGGCAGCGCGGCCGCATCAATTGGATGGTTCGGCAGGGCCAGCACCGCGGAGTTGGACATGTCATAAAGTCTTCCCGCGATGGCCACCCACTCTTGCGCGTGTTTCTTTGCGATCTCCGTTTTTGCCTCGCCCACGCTTTTTTCGTATGGCGTCAACACTGCGGCCTTCTCTTTTCCCTGGAGCGATCCGTATTCGGCGACCATGCGCTTGGCTACTCCCGCGTGAGCCCACAACGGAATTCCGTTTGCCCCGTAGTAAGCGTTTCCCATCGTGTGATCCACGTGATAGTGCGTGTCCAGCGCTCCTTTTACCGGCAGCTGGCTCACCATCCGCAATGCTTCCATCTGGAACGCCGGTCCCGCCGGGCTCATATATCCTTCGAGCAGCAGCGCGCTGTCTTTTCCAACTAGGAACCCGCCGTTGCACAAAGTTTGCATGCCCTTCGATGGATCGGAAATCGTCGCGTACAAGCCGTCGCCGATTTTTCTCACCGAAGCAAAACCCTTGTCCGCAATCGGCGTCTGCGACACTCGTGAGTCCCCCGGCAATTCTGCCGCTAGCGCCAGCAACGGCATCAGCTGCGCTGCCCCGTAGAACGCTGCGAAGCTTGATGCGCTGGTTATAAAACTCCGGCGCGAAAACTCGCTCGATAGGATTCCTTCGCGGTTTCCTGCATTAACTCTCTTCATGATTCCTCCATTTCAGTGATAACTCTTGGATGACCGGTTTCATCGCGGAGTTATTCTAACAAGAACCCCCTCATCCCAACTCGGGAGCAATTTTCGCGGGCCGCCACATTCGAATCGCTGGACCCTCTGCGCCGCCGGGTGTCCGCTCCGGTTTTGGGTTCGCGCGCCCGCTTCTTCAAGATTCTCAACCCGAATGTCACTGGGGTTAACCTTTGGTTCACAGCCTGGATTGCCGCGGCGGAATCTCTTCTCGTAAGATTTAGAGTGGAAAGTACGCCTCTCTTCCTGACAAAAGACCGGCAGAACCCGGCAAAGAGTTGTAGGAGATTTCACCGCATGCGCAAACCCGCAGCCTTGCTTGTTTTGGGATTAACACTGGCCTCGCTCAGCCTCGGGCAGGAACCCGATGATCCGACTATCAACCCCGAGATGCAGCGCGAGGAGATCGTCAACCTCGAAAAAGAAGCCGCCCGCGCCATTCAGTTGAACGATCCCGCTTATTTTCGGCGCGTATACAGCGATGATTTTGCGGGCACGCTCTCTCACGGCCAGCAGGTAGACCGAAGACAGTGGATTGAGACCATTCAATCCCCCGATGTGAAGTACGAATCTTTTAACGCATCCGATATAAAGGTTCGCATCTTCAAGGTATCGGCGGTGGCCACCTGCCTCTGGTCCGTGCGCAGCATCATCCGGGGCCAGCGCGTCAACATCCAGATACGCGCCATGCACGTCTACCTCAATACGCCGAGGGGCTGGCACGTCATCGCCGGCCAAACCACCAATCTGCCTCCCGATGTCCAACAGCCGCTGTAGCCTCTCATCGATTTTTTGAAGACGCCTCGCGTTGACGCTTCGCGGGGCGGATGTTACGCTCGCCCCTCGCTTTCACACGCATGCGCGCCGTCGACCTGATCCGCAAGAAACGCGATTCCGGGGAACTCTCCCGCGAGGAAATCAATTTCCTCGTTTCCGGCTACACGCGTGGAGAAATTCCCGATTATCAGATGGCCGCCTGGCTCATGGCTGTGTGGATTCGCGGCTTGAATCGCGCCGAGCTGACGGCGCTTACCGAAGTGATGCTTTATTCCGGCGAGGTCCTCAATCACTCCGAAATCCCCGGCAAAAAAGTGGACAAACACTCCACGGGCGGCATCGGCGACAAAACTTCTCTCATCCTGGCTCCCATTGTGGCCGCAGGGGGACTCACCGTTCCGATGATCAGCGGCCGCGGCCTTGGCCACACCGGCGGCACGCTCGACAAGCTCGAAGCCATTCCCGGTTTCAACGTGAATCTTTCGCTCGAAGAGTTTCGACGCGTGCTCCGCGAATGCGGCATGGGCTTGATCGGGCAGACTGCGGAGATTGCTCCTGCCGACAAGAAAATCTACGCGCTTCGCGATGCGACCTCGACTGTCGAGAATATCGGTCTCATCTGCGCTTCCATCATGAGCAAGAAGTTAGCCGAAGGTATCGACGCCCTCGTCCTCGACGTGAAAACCGGTTCCGGCGCGTTCATGAAAAAGGAAGAGGACTCGATTCGTCTCGCCGAAGTCATGGTCGAAACCGGCAAGCGCATGGACAAGAAAGTGGTCGCGCTCATTACGGACATGGACCAGCCGCTCGGACGCATGGCTGGCCATTCGAACGAAGTCGCCGAGTGCATTGATGTTCTCAACGGCGGCGGCCCTGCCGACCTCCGAGAGCTGAGCCTCGAACTTTCCGCCTGGATGTTCTATCTCGGCGAAAAAACGAAAAGCGTTGACGAAGGCCGCGCCCTTGCCGAATCCATGATTGCCAACGGCCAGGCCAAGGAGAAATTCCGGCAGGGAATTCGGCTGCAAGGTGGCGATCCGCGCGTCATTGACGAGCCGCAACGACTGCCGCAAGCCCGCAATCACGCCGATGTCCCAAGCCTCGCGGCCGGCTTCATTACCAGCACGGACTGCGATCAATTCGGTATTGCGCTGGCCATGCTCGGCGGCGGCCGCGAAAAAAAGGAAGACAAAATCGATCACGCCGTTGGCCTGGAATTCCACAAACGCATCGGCGACCGTGTGGAAAAAGGCGAATCGCTGGCTACAATTCATTACAATAGCGACGCCAAACTGGCCGAAGCCAGCAATCTGATTTCTGCTAGCTACCACGTGGGAGAGAGTGCCCCGCGCGAGAAGCGCCCTCTCATTCGTCGGATTCTTGGAGCTTGACCGGCCGGTTCGAACATTCGAAATACCTGCAGGAGGGAAGAGGAATGACCGCAAGCGAGTGGAATAGAAATCCGAGGAAGGATACGGAGTTGCAAAATCGAACTGCTGTCTTTACCTGGAGAATGCTTTTTGTGTTCATCCTGACGGCCTTTTGCGTCCTTTGCCCGAACGGAGCAAGCGCCCAGGCACGGCGGATCGAGCTCGCTGATTTTGGCAAGGCCGTTTCGGTTTCCGACCCGCAAATCTCGACCGACGGAAAGTCCATCGTCTACGTTGTTTCGCGCATGAATATGGAGCAGGACCGCAACGATCGCGATCTGGTCCTGCAGGAGATCGCCAGCGGCGCCCGGCGCACCTTGACCCACGATCGCAAGGACGCCGGCTCTCCGCGCTGGTCGCCCGCGGGAGATCGCATCGCATTTCTTGCTGCCGTTGGCCCCGCGAAAGAAGAGAAAGCACAGATCTTCGTTCTTTCCATGAGCGGTGGCGACGCTCTGAAAATCACCGATGCGCCGAACGGTGTGGAGCAATTTGCCTGGCGGCCGATCAGCGGCGATATCGCCTACGTTACCGCCGACGAAGCGGAAAACAAAAAAGACATCGAAAAGCATCTCGACGCCTTCGAAATCGGCGACAACGGCTATCTCGAAACAAAAGCTCCCACGCCGTCGCACATCTGGCTGATTGCGGCCGATGGCGGAAAGCCGCGCCGCCTCACCTCCGGGTCGTGGACGCTCCCGAAAGTTCTGCCGCCCAGTTCGCCTTCTTCCCCCATTTCCTTCTCGCCCGACGGAAAATTCCTTACGTTCACAAAACAGGAAGATCCGCACTCCGGCGACAGCGATGGCCGCACCGTGCAGATCCTCAACGTGGACACCAGTGAAATCCGGAAATTGACGAAGCACGAAAAGTTCGAAGGCTTCGGACTGTTTTCACCGGACGGCTCGCAGCTTGCCTACTGGTATCCACGGGACGGGGACCGCGCCAACCAAAATGAAATCTTCGTGACTTCCGTGGCGGGAGGAGATGGCCAGGACGCCACCCGCGCGATCGACCGCAATATTCTTCGCGCCATCTGGATGCCGGATGGAAAGGCGCTCCTGGTCGGCGGCCATGACGGCGCGCAAGTTTCGCTGTGGCTCCAGCCGCTAGGCGGCGCCGCAAAGAAACTTCCGCTCGGCGACGTTAGTCCCTCCTGGTCGTTCTGGGTTGATGCGACAGTGGGACGCAAAGGCGAGATCGCTTTCGCGGGCAGCACCCCGAATCAGCCATCGGAACTGTATTACATGGCTACGCTGAACGACCCGCCCAAGCGCTTGACGAACAATAATCAGGAAATCGCCGCGCTCGCGCTAGGCCAGACAGAACGTTTCGAATGGCAAGGCCCTGACAAATTTCACGAGGACGGCGTAATCATCTACCCGCCTGGTTTTCAAAAAGATAAAAAATATCCTCTCGCCCTGATTATTCACGGCGGCCCGCGCGCCGCCACCACTACGCAGTTTAGTTTTCTCCCGCAATTCGTCGCGGCGCACGATTGTGTCGTCTTCCAACCGAACTACCGCGGCAGCGAGAATCTGGGAAATGCCTACACGCGCGCCATCTGGAACGACGCGGGCGACGGCCCCGGCCGCGACGTAATGGCCGGAGTCGAAGCGCTCAAGAAACTTGGCTTCGTGGATGAAAGCAAAATCGCCGTCTCCGGCTGGTCCTACGGTGGATACATGACCATCTGGCTCATGGGCCATTATCAGATTTGGAAAGTCGCCGTGGCCGGCGCGGCCGTCACCAATATGTACGACCAGTACAACCTCGCGGATTTCAACGTCACCGAGCGCTACATCTTCAATGGCTCGCCTTACGTCGGTGACAACATCAAGGGCTATCGCGAACAATCGCCCATCACCTACGCCTCTCAGATGAAAACGCCCACGCTTATTCTTTCCGATACCGGCGATTTCCGTGTGACCATCACCCAGTCCTATGAACTATTCCACGCGCTCAAGGACAACGGCGTCCCGGTGCGCTTCTTTGCGTATCCCGTGAGCGGGCATTTCCCCTCGGATCCCGTTCGCCAGATGGATGTCTATCGCCGCTGGTCGGAATGGCTCGTCGATCATCTGAAGTGAATTTGAAATGCGCCTCTCGCGCAGCCGTTTCGTTTGAAGTGCAGGACGCCCGCCGCCAACCGGGGCTGAAAAAGGAGAATGCATGGGACGATTCACAGGTTTGCTGGGCCTACTCACAATGCTCGGTCTCGCGTATGCGTTTTCGACAGATCGCAAAGCCATTCGCCTGAAAACGGTTTTGTGGGGCCTCGGCCTTCAGCTCGCCTTCGCATTCTTTGTCCTGCGCTTTGCGATTGGCCGCGCCCTCTTCGAGTTCGCAGGGAGGGGCGCGAACAAACTGTTGAGCTTCGCGTTCTTCGGCTCCGAATTTGTATTCGGCGACCTAGGCAAAGCGAAATCGTCTCTGGGTTTCATCTTTGCTTTTCAGGTGCTTCCCACCATCATCTTCATTGCCGCTGTTTTTGCATTTCTCTATCACATCGGCGTCATGCAGTTGATCATTCGCGTGTTCGCCTGGGTCATGACCAAAGTCATGGGCGCGAGCGGCGCGGAGTCGCTGAACATCGCCGCCAGCATCTTCATGGGCCAGACCGAAGCGCCGCTCACCATCCGCCCGTTTCTCAGCCGTCTGACCAAATCCGAACTCATGTGCGTCATGACCTGCGGAATGGCTCACGTTTCCGGCGGCATCATGGCTGCTTACATCGCCTACGGCGTCGAGGCCAAACATCTGCTCACCGCCGTCATCATGACCGCGCCCGGCACTTTGTTGATGGCAAAAATGCTGGTGCCGGAAACCGGAGAACCGCTTACCGCCGGCCATGTGCAGATGCCGGAAATGGAGAAGGAAGCGAATTTCCTCGGGGCCATTTCCCGTGGCACGTCCGACGGTCTGCAACTGGCCATCAATGTCGGTGCGATGCTCATCTCCTTCGTGGCGCTGGTCGCCCTGGTGAACTACCTCATCTCGGGGACGCACAATTCGCTGGCCGCTCATGGCATTCAATGGTTCCCCTCAAGCCTCCAGCAAATCTTCGGCTGGGTTTTGGCTCCCGTCGCGTGGCTCATCGG
The DNA here is from genome assembly GCA_963729455.1 of uncultured Acidobacteriota bacterium. Classification (GTDB taxonomy): domain Bacteria; phylum Acidobacteriota; class Terriglobia; order Acidiferrales; family UBA7541; genus Acidiferrum. The sequence continues at coordinate 125,117 of CAVSNX010000006.1, read as the reverse complement.
AATTTCCTGGCATGATGCTCCCACCATTGGGAATCTGCTGGGATCGCGCATGGTCGTCAACGAACTCTATGCGTTCTCCCAGCTGGGCCCCATGAAGGGAACGCTGGATCCCCGCTCTTTCACCATCGCGACGTTCGCGCTCTGCGGCTTCGCCAATTTCAGTTCCATCGGCATTCAGATCGGCGGTATCGGCGCTCTCGCGCCCGAACAGCGCGGCCAGCTTGCGAAGTTCGGCATCCGCGCCATGCTGGCAGGCACCATGGCCAATTTGATGTCCGCTTCCATCGTCGGAATCCTTACATGAGCCCCAGAAGAACAGCCAAGAAGGCGGCGGAAGCAGGTGCCGGCGAATTCGAACGCGCCGGGCTCGCCGCCGATTTCATTTTTTCAGAAACATCTCTCCAGCCATCAATCGCTCTCGTTCTCGGCTCCGGCCTCGGCGCGTTCGCCGATGAATTCTCCGACGCCGTCAAAATTCCCTACGCGGAAATTCCTCACTTCCCGCGATCCACAGCCATCGGCCACGCCGGCACTCTCGTCGTCGGCACTGTCGGCGGGATTCCTGTTGCCGGAATGCAGGGCCGCGTTCATCTGTACGAAGGCTATTCCGTGAAAGACGTCTCTTTTCCCATTCGCGTTTTCGCGCGCATGGGCGTGAAGGCTGTCATCCTCACCAACGCCGCGGGCGGCATCAAAGGCGAATTCACGCAAGGGCGGCTGGTGGTGATCAAGGACCACATCAATTTGCAGGGAGTCAATCCGCTCTCCGGCCCCAACGACGAACGCTTCGGCCCGCGATTTCCGGACATGACCGTTGCCTACGACCGCCGCTTCCGTGAAATCACTGTCGGCGAAGGCAACCGCCTGGGAATCGGGACGTACGAAGGCGTGTACGCTGCACTCGCCGGACCGAGTTACGAGACGCCCGCGGAGATTCGTTACTTGCGCGCCATTGGCGCCGACCTCGTCGGCATGTCAACGGTGCCGGAAGTGATCACCGCGCGCCACAGCGGCATTCGTGTGCTCGGTATTTCCTGCGTGACGAATGCCGCCGCCGGCATTCTCGACAAGCCTTTGAATCACCTGGAAGTTCTGGAAACCGCCGAGCGCGTCAAAGTGCAGTTCATCGGCCTGTTGAAAGCCGTGATTCCAAGATTGGCAGCCGCTATCGCGTAGGAACATCGTAAGGTCTGAAAAAGGACGGGATCGTGAGCGAATACGAACTTCTGATTTCAGCAGCCAGGCAAGCGCGCGAAAACGCGCATGCGCCATATTCCAATTTCCGCGTTGGCGCTGCACTCCGCGCCACTTCGGGCAGAATCTTCGGTGGCTGCAACGTCGAAAACGCTACCTATGGCCTCACCGTGTGCGCCGAACGCATCGCCATTTTCAAAGCCATCAGCGAAGGTGAGCGCGGCTTCAATGCCATTTCCGTCGTCACCGATACGGATACTCTCACTCCTCCCTGCGGTGCCTGCCGCCAGCTCATCTGGGAATTCTGCGGCGATGTTCCCGTGATCCTCGCGAATCTCAAGGGCAAAGTGGAAGTCATCCAGATGAAGATTCTTTTCCCGAAACCGTTCGATTCCTCCAATCTATAAGAAGAGAGAAAAGTGAAAATGGAAAATCGAAATTGGATGCGCCGAGCCCATTCCGTGAAGGCCGCTTTTCTATTTTCCATTTTCCAATTTCTATTTTCTCCCTCCCTCCGCGGACAAGCGGAGAAGGAAGCCCTGGGATTCGATCTGCTTGTGAATAATGGAACCATCGTTACGATGGACGGCGATCGCCGCATCATCGAGAACGGTGTGATCGCAGTGCGTGGAGACGCCATCGTCTTCGTGGGCACGCCACCCGACTTCCTGCTCGACTTCCCGAAAGGTATTCAACCGAAACAGACGCTGGATGCCAAGGGCAAGCTCGTTTTGCCCGGCTTTATCAACGGCCACACCCACGTGCCCATGACGCTTTTCCGTGGCCTCCACGATGACGTCACCCTGGATGACTGGCTCCGCAAGTTCATTTTTCCCGCGGAAGCGAAAAATGTGACCGAAGAATTCGTGCGCTGGGGCACGCGGCTCGCCGCCGCCGAGCAGATTCGCGGTGGCGTCACCACGTTCGCCGACATGTACTATTTCGAGGATGCCGTCGCCGAGGAAACCAAGGCCGCCGGAATGCGCGGCGTTCTCGGCGAGACCTTCATCGATTTCCCCGCACCGGACAACAAAACCAACGCTGCCGCCCTCGAATACACCGAAAAATTCCTGAAGCGTTGGCAGGGCGATCCCCTGATTCACGCCGCGCCCGCGCCTCATTCGATCTACACGTGCGCGCAGAAAACGCTCCAGGACGTCGCGGCCCTCGCACGAAAATACCAAGCCCCCATCCTGATCCACGTCGCGGAAATGAAAAAGGAATTGGACGACAGCCGCGCGCAAAACGGCCTGACCCCGGTCCAGTATCTCGACAAACTCGGAATCCTCGGCCCTGATGTTGTTGCCGCTCACTGCATCTTTGTGGACGACGCCGACCGCAAGATCCTCGCGCAACGCAAAACAGGCTGCGTTCACAATCCTTCGAGCAACATGATGCTGGCCAGCGGCGTTTCTCCCGTTCCCGAATTGCGCGCCGCAGGAGTCGCCGTGGGCCTAGGCACGGACGGCCCAGCGGGGAGCAACAACGATCTCGACCTGATGGAAGAAATGGACCTGGCCGCGAAGCTCGCAAAAATCACCAAGATGGATCCGCTGGCCCTCAATGCCAAAGCCGTCGTGGAAATGGCCACGATTGACGGCGCTCGCGCATTGCACATGGAAAAGGAAATCGGTTCGCTCGAGGTTGGGAAAAAGGCAGATATTATTCTCATTGGACTGGACGCGCCGAACGCCGTTCCGATGTACGACATTTACGCCCAGTTGGCCTATGCACTGAAGGGCAGCGATGTGGAAACCGTCGTTATCGGCGGCCGCATCGTTATGCGTGACAAGAAATTGCTAACCGTGGACGAACCAGCCGCGATCGCCAAAGCCCGCGAGTACAAAATCAAAATCGAAGCGTCCCTCAAGTAACAACAATTTCGAGCAACAGCGCCAATCTTGCATTCGAAACAAATGGCCTCTTCGTCACGAAGCCATCTTAATCTCTCGCAGCCGCCCGCTGGCCACATCGTACACAAACCCGCGCACCGCCACCTCGTTTGGAATCCACGGATGCGTCCGCAGCTTCTCCAACTGATGCCGCACATTCTCCTCGATATTCTGAAACGCATAAAAAAACGCCGGCGAAATCGCCGCCGTCCCCGCCCGGTTCTGAATTCTCGTTCGTAGGTCCTGTTCCGAAGTGTGCATCAACCCGCAATCCGTGTGGTTGATGACCATAATCTCTTCCGTGCCCAGCAAGTAGTGCGACACCACCAGCGAACGCAAGCTGTCTTCCGTGACGATGCCGCCGGCATTTCGAATGATGTGGGCATCGCCCGTTTTCAGTCCCAGCGTTCGAATCGAAAGCCGCGTATCCATGCACGTCAGCACCGCCAGCTTGCGCTCCGGCCGCGGCGTTAATTTCCGCAGTTCATGTGTTCGCGAATAAACTTCGTTGGCTGCCAGGACCTCGTCAATCACGCTCATGGTCCAGACAGTCTAGCAAACTCAAGGTCTTTAAGTTTTAAGGTAGGCCACTCCGCAGCGGAACACGCGTTCCTTCTCCGACTCCTCTACATACCTGATCTGCCCGCGCACAAATATATTTTGTGAGCCCGGCGAGTACGGCGCCGCCACTTCAATCTCCGCTTTCACGGTGTAGTGCTTGCGGCTTTTGAACCGCAGCCCGCCCCGCGAAATGTCCTCGCAAGTCACGATGTCATCCCCAAACGCAAAACTCCGCACGCATCCCTTAAAATTCACTTTCGTGCGCAGATGTTTGCGCCGGTTTTCCTGCCGCGCCGCAGGTTTGGGCGCAACCTCCGCGTCCGGCGCCGCGGCTGCCGGCCCCACCGGTTCTGCCCTCTTCTCCTGTTCCACGCCCACCAGCACCGCTTCCGTCTCGCTCGGCTCGCTTTCCCCAGCCTCCGGCCGCTTCCACAGCGTCGACGATCCGCACACCTTGCAGAATCGAACGATCCCCTCGTTCACGATATACACGTCCGATTCCAGGTCGCTCTGCTGCACCACTTCTCTGGCCCTGCAACTGCAGCATTGCAGCAAAACGCGGTTTGCGTCTTTCTCCGACTGCGTTACCGGCGAAAACACAATCCCCCAGAAATCGATGTTCTGGTTTATGAACGCCACACCGTACGTGTAAATCCCCTCCACCTCACCAAGCTGGCCGACCACGCGCACTTCCGCCTCTTTGTTCGTTTCCAGCGATCGCACGATCAGCTCTTGTTCAGGGGAAAATTTGTATGCCGAAACGATGCCCGCTCCATGGCGGCTGAGCAGCACTGTTTTCGTCTGCTCCGAAAACATTTTGCCTTCCATATCGCTTCCGACCAGGAGAATAGGGATCTCCTTCGGAATACGATTACTCCGCCGCATGCCTTCTGAGGCCATTGGGTCCACCCGCGCAGAGAGGGAAGTCTCCCAAAATGGTACTCGGAACCATTCGCCGGCGTCACTCAATTTGTCGAGGGCTGCATCGAAACCGCCAAGGATACGGGCACTTCCGTGTGGTTGCCTATACACAGGAGAGACATGGAGTCTTACGCTGCAAGGCTGCGGTCAGTTTGGCGCAAGGATTTTTACGGCGCGGTATCTATAAACTTGGTATAAAATCCCCGCGCCTCCTGAAAGGTTCGCACCATGGAGCACGAACGCCGCCTCAGCCCGCGATTCACCTTCATCGCTTCCGCGGAAGTCTTATCCGAAACGGCCGGCACTCGCACCACTGCGCGCATCAGCGACCTTAGCGCCACCGGCTGCTACGTGGACACCATCAGCCCGCTGCCCCACGGCTCGCTCGTCAAAGTAAAGATTTTCACGGAAACGCAGCACTTTGAAGCGCCTGCAGCCGTCGTCTACGCGCACACCCACCTGGGCATGGGACTGATTTTTCGGAACGTCCCGCCCGGCTCGCAAACGATTTTGCAGAACTGGCTTCCCACCGGAGTGTAAAACGTGAAAAACCGCAGCGTAGGCACCGCCAACGCTGCGGCCTCCAATCTTCCAAAAAATGGCCCTATTCGGTTATTCGTTGTCCGGTTTGCGCAGAGCGGTCTTGCGCTTGTCCTGTATCGCGACCGCCTCATGCTTCGTCGCCTTGGACACGTCGCGCGCCGCAGCCAGCTCAACCTTTGGACCCGAGTCTGCCTTCTTGTTCTGGGCTTGCAGAGCTCGAGTGGCTCGTCGCCGGCTTGGCCTTCGTTGCCGGGAGCGGCTTTTGAGCCGCAGCCACCCAGGAGTCTGACCCGTCAAAGCGGTCCGGGCTTACTTCTTGTGCCTTACAGGCCGGCGAGAGTACGAGGATCGCCCCGAATCCCAGCAACACGGCCAGTAACTTCAACAAACTAAATGGTTTCATGGCAACCTCCAGCAGATTTGGCCCGAAACCGGAAAATCGTCAATCCACCACTTTCGGTAAGGATTAGGATTCTCTGATTTGTGCAGATTCTCGCTGTCGCCTGGGTCGAGGGCGATAGGCCGCCAGTACTACCGTGTATCCGTCTTGCCAATACCATCCACGCGGCATCATTTTTCGTACCAATAACTGCGATCTGCCCTTGGCGGGGCTGCCGCAGCCGAACAGAATTCTTGCCAAGAACGCTGCCTCTGGGAGTATGATGGGCCCGTCGCCGCCACCGGCTCCGGCGCCCATCCTCTCCCGCCCTGGAAGATTGCGCGAGGTTTTATGCAGACGGTGGCGCACCGCTTGGACGAACGCCTTCCTCTCAAAATAAGCGTGAATCTTTGTAGCTTGGATATCCGCCAGCGCCCGCAAGAGGCCATCACCGAGAACGTGAGCACCCATGGCGCCCGCGTGGTTTCCGGCCAGCCGTGGAAAAAGAACCAGCGCCTGGACGTCCGCTCCCTGCCAGGGGATTTCCGCGCACGAGCGCGTGTGGTTTATTGCGAACCGCTGGGTCGAGACGAATTTGCGATCGGGTTACAGTTGCTCGCTACTGTGGGGAATTGGAAATAGGCGCGGCCCTGAATGTTTGGCCGGCCGGGGACTGGGACTTAGCGCGAGAGCGCCAGTAATGCTTCGTTGAGCTGGGTCAAATCGGAGTCCAGTCGGTAATACCCAGGACGCCACGCCGCTGAGGTTTCGTCCGGACGGACGCTCAATACCGCGAAGTCTTTCGCCGAACCTTGGCCATTGGCTACAGCCGGGAAGCTCTCCCCTACGTAAGTCGCCGGATGCTTGCTCACTACCCGGTCACACTCGTTCACCGAAAGAACGGCGCGCAGCATACCCTGGTTTTTCGCGTGAGGTTGGCAAAAGTAAAGGTTTGGCATACTAGGAAATCATCGTCAAAACTCGTAAAGGTTTGAATAGTACTTCTGTGCAGGTGTCCAAGCGGACAGCTTCTCGGGGGCAAAAAGACATCGCAGCTCATCGGAAGTCGCTGAGCGCAAATGGGTTAAGTGGAACTCTAATATTAGTTAGGTTTTAAGCACTGCGGCCGCCGTCAGCGCGTAGATCGCCGCGCACTCAATGACTTTGCGCAAATCCACGTATTCGTTTGGGCCATGCGCTACCGCAAGCAGCCCAGGCCCATACGCGTATGCCGGTACGCCTTGCGCAGCATAAAAACGAATCTCTAGCAGCCCCGGGCAGGTTTCAAATCGGGGCTGTTCCCCTGTCACTGCTTCCACGCTCTGGGAGAGCGCTTTGCCGATCACACCTTCTTCCGGGCAGGCCGCGGCTTGGCCCTCCTGCAGAATTTCCCAATCCAGCGGAATCCCCTCTCTCTTGCACCCTTCCAGGACCCCGACTAGCCCGGCCTTCTCCTCTTCAAGGTCTTCTTCAGGATTGATCCTCCGGTCAATCGTGAACCAGCATTGCTCCGGCACCACATTGAAATTGGTCCCCCCGCCGCTCTGTCCTCCAAGCATCAAAATCGAGTTGCGTGCTTGCTCCGCGCTGGTAGGAAGCCGCGTCATGCGCTGTTCCACTTCCCGTTTAAGTTCCTGGAGCCGCGCCACAACTCGATGCATCCGTTCAAACGCATTTTCTCCGTGATGTTGCAGTCCAACATGCGCCGATTTCCCGAAGACTTGTACACGCAGAGAGATCGCGCCGCGGTTGGCATTCCAGGCGGCCCCGCTCGTAGGCTCTGCCAGAAGCATCCCCACTCCATCGCGCCCCAACAATCCCTCGCGCGCCAGCCATGCCGAGCCTCTTTCGCCTCCCGTTTCTTCGTCGGGGACAAGCGCAAGTCCGATCTTGCCATTCAGCTCCGTCCCACACGCCCTCAGCGCGAGAATCGCGCAAAGCATGGCCACGATTCCGCCCTTCATGTCGCACGTCCCCCGCCCGAATAAGAAATGCTCCCTGCGCACTGGCCGGAACTGCTCCACCGATTGCGCCGGAACCACGTCATAGTGCCCGTGAAAATAAAGCGTCCGGCCCCCGCTTCCATAGCTGGCAAGTAGGCAAACAGCATCATCCTCTTGCTTGCTTTGCCCACCCGGCTCGAATCGCTCGCACGCGAGCCCCAACTCGCGCACGCGCTTCTCCAGAAGCTCCGCGCAAATGCGATACTTCCTCCCCGGCGGATTCTCCGTCGGCACGGCCACAAGCTCCGCCAAAAGAGTGGCCATCTCCTCCTCGCGCTGCCCCAGCCAAGACAGGAGCGCGTCCGTCCGGACACTGCCGTCACTCTTCGTCCCGCTCATCGCCCGGCATTCTAGGAGCCTTGGCTCGTCATACCAAGCTCCATATTGGTGCGTGCCACGTTAAACCCGCTTCGAAACCCGCAAAAAAAGAACGGCCCCGAATCGCTCGGGGCCGTCGCCGAAACTTGACTCAGACTCCTTGCGCAAGCTTAGAAGTTGAGCTTCAGCGCCAGTTGCAGGATGCGCGCGTCGCGCGCACTGAGCACCTGACCATATAACCCAGACGTCCGAGAAGTGCTGACCGTATTGAAGTTCGTGTGATTGAACACGTTGATTGCCTCGGCCCGGAATTGCAGCTTCGTGCTCTCTGTCATGCGGATGTTCTTGAAGAGGGAGAGATCCCACCTTTGGTCCCCAGGTCCGCGCACCGCGCCACGCGGCGCGTTGCCCGGGAGGTTGGATCCGACCGGTACGAACACAAAGGCCGAGGTGTTAAACCACTGGGCGACAGTATGGGGAGCATTGGCGTTGGGGTCCCCGATCTGATTGGGGCGTCCACCTGCGAAGCTATTCGGATCGCGCAGACCCAGCCCCGCAGGATCCCTGGAGGCGGTAACCGTCAGAGGTAGGCCGGAGAAGGCATACACGATGCCGGAAACCTCCCACCCGCCAAGGAGATGTCCTTCCACTCCCTTTTGCTCCTGGAGCCAAGGCAATTCGTAGATGAAGTTGGCGTTGAAGACGTGCCGCCGGTCAAATTTGTCGGAACCGTACTCGGCAGGGATATTGTAAGTGTTCTGGGGTGCCGTGAAGTCGCTCTGCGAAGTCGTCAAGCCGTGCGAGTACGTGTAGTTTAACGAGATCTCGGAGTTTCCTCGCAAACGTTTCTGGGCGCTCATCTGCAGCGAATTATAGTTCGACGTAAAGATGGTTTTAAACACGTTGATGGCGTCATATCCCTGGAAAGGGCGGACAAAGTTCAACCGCTGGGTGGGCAAGCCTGCTCCAACCGCTTGTCCCGGGGCGACAATTCCTGCAGCGACCGCGGCGCCGGGTTGGGGCTCGTTGATGTCCACGACCCCGATCAAATGGGTTCCCGTGTTGCCGTAATAGCCGACGTCAAACAGCATTCCGCCTGGCAGTTGCCGCTGGATGTCCAAGCTCCATTGCTGGGTGTACGGTTGGCGCCAGTCCACGGCGGGTCCCCCAAGGAACTGCGGGAGCAGGTTCAGGTTGGGCGCCACAGCGCCCGGATTGTCCAGAGTCGTGTTGGAGATGTTGATGTTCTGCACGAAGGGGGGGTTGCTGAACTGAAATTGCTCAAGCGAGTTGATGGCCGGTGAATCGTAAAAGATCCCGTATCCGGCGCGGATCGAGGTCTTCCCCGTTTTGAATGGATCCCACGCAAAACCAACTCGTGGCGCGAACAGCGTGGCGCTCTGATTCGCAACGGCACTTCCAAAGGGCGAGTTCTTGCCCCCGATGATGACCCCGTTGAGGGGATCAAATGTGCCGGAGGCGGAAGTGATTTGCCCGTTGGCAAAACTGATCTTGGGCGCCATGGCGGGATTAAACAAAGCCGGGTCGAACGAAGTCGCCTGACCGTTGGCATCAGTTGGCTGACCGAAATAAGAATACCGGACACCATACGTCAGGGTCAGGTTCGGCAAGACACGAAAGGCATCTTGCGCAAAGGCCTCGAACTGATGCTGGCGGACCTCCGCATGGAAATCCACCGACAACTGCGTGAAGCTGGAGACATTGCCGAGCAGGAAATTGGCCCACTCCTGACGGAAGAGCGGGGTTCCGGTTGGGGCGGCGCTGTCACTAAAGCTGAAACTCCCGTTATTCCCTCCCGCGTGATTCTCTGATTTTTGGTAAAGATTTAAAGTTACGCCGAACTTCATCGCGTGCTGGCCCAAGATCCACGTCAGTGTATCGAAGAGATTGTGATTCCGGTTGAAGTCGCGGTACGGCCCAAAACCGAAGATCCCGCTGTTATCTGCGAAATTGAGATCGGGAATCCGCACAATGGTGGACTTGAGAGGAAGCTTGACTGCGGAAACCACGTCTGGTGAGTTTGCCGTCGCACCCAAACCTGTCGGGTCACTCACCACCGCGCCGTAGGAATAGGCATACCCCGGCTCGTTGATCAACTGAGGCGAAAAGGTCATAGTGGCGCGGGCCGTGAAACTGCGCCCGGGCGAATTCGTCGCCGTGGTGGCAACGCCGGGCAGCGAATCGCCAGTAAACAGCCCTCCGGGCTCGATCGTCGGGATGGCCTCATTCGTGAATCGGCCGAAAACGCTCAGCTTTGAGTTGACGACGTGATCGATTCGGATAGTCTCCTGGCGGTGATTGAAAGTGTTGCCGCCGACGCTGGTCAGCGTGTCGTTGACGAGATTCTGCGGCTGGGGCAGCTTGGAAAAAATATCTTTGATGTAAGCTGCGGCCGCCGGATTGATGGCCGTGATTTGAGTTGTCTGCGCCGTGCATTTTCCGGTGGAATCCACAGCGGTACAAACGGGTGTGGGAAACGTTCCGACTCTCTCCGCCGTTGAAGGAACCGTCGCAACGAACGTCGAAAACGTCTTGATGCGACGCACCTCTTCCGAGAAAAAGAAGAAGGTCTTCTTCCTGTCCTTGTTGTAGTAGCCGGGGATGAACAAGGGCCCGCCGATTGTCCCGCCGAAATTGTTGTAGCGCAGCGCCGGCCGAGCGATCCCAGCCGCATTATTGAAGAAATTGTTGGCATTCAGCACGTCGTTGCGGAAAAACTCGTAGAGGCCTCCATGGAAGCTGCTTTCGCCGCTCCGCGTGATCACGCTGATTTGGCCGCTGGAGCTGCGGCCGTTCTCCGGGTCGTACTGGCCCCGGAGGACTTTGAATTCGGCGATGGAATCTACGCTGGGATTGTTCAGCAGAGTAAGGTTGGCGCCGCGGTCGAAGTTATCGGCGCCGTCGATAGTCCAGTTGTTCTGCGTGGGGCGATTGCCGTTGATGGAGACGTTGGCCTGGTTAGACAGCCCGGTGAAACTCGTTACACCGATCTCGATCTGGTCGCTGGCAAAGCCCGTAGTGACCCCTGGCATGAGGGCAACCAGTTGGATATAGTTCCGGTTGTTCAGCGCCAACTCGCGGACCTGCGTGCCGCTGATGAGCCCCGCAGTCGTCGCCGTCTGCTGTTCTACCTGCAACGCATCGGCCTGCACGGTCACCACTTCGCTTACCGAGCCCGCCTCCAGCGTGAAATGGACCGTCAGGTGGTCGTCGACGTTGAGCTCAACGCCCGTTCGCGCGGCCTTCTTGAAGCCTGGCACCTCGGCGGTAACCGAGTAATGCCCAACCGGTAGAAGCGGTGCCGCGTACTCGCCGTGGTCATCGGATGTGAGGGTGCGTACTACGAGCTGCCGGTCCGTGCTGGTTATAGTGATCTTGGCATTCGGAACGACACCACCTTTGGAGTCCGTCACCGTGCCCACGATCGAGCCGGTGATTTCCTGCGCCGATACAATCGCCGCGCAAACACACAGAGACACCAACACCCATAGCGCTAAGGAATTTCTTCTCATGACACCACCCCTGGTCATAGTGACCATCTCCCGCCCGCAGGCGCGGACGGCTCAACCCAAGATGCCCCGGATATACTACCGGCGAGATTTGGAGTCAAGCTCCTAAATCGATTTTGCATGGTGCTGCTCTTCAGATGGATCGTCGTTGTTTTTTTTCGCCAGTCCAGTACTCGCACCTGCCGTCGTGACCTCCGCTGATGCCATTTCCAATGGGTTGCCTGCCGTAATGGTTCCGCCGCGCATTCGTTTCGAATCGTGGGAGAAGACGCGCAGCATGCAAGAACAACAGCATGTGGTAGGCTTGGCCGCGTTCGAATCGTCAAAGGGAGGAAACGCATGAGCGATGGCGCGGCCGCGTTTCCAGTTTTGCGATGGGTCGGATTACTGTGGGTTGTCGTCTGGCTCCCCGCCTACATGCGTGTTTGGGGCTGGGCAAATCTTCTCCATTTATGCGATGTCGCTGTAATCCTCGCATGCGCCGGTTTGTGGTGGGGAAGTTCGCTGCTGATTTCCAGCCAGGCCGTCGGCATGCTCATACCCGGAATCGCCTGGGGCCTGGACGTGGGCTGGCGCCTCTTCACCGGGCGATTTCTCTTGGGCGGTACGGACCTATATGTGGGATGCCCGCGCTCCCATCTGGGTCCGCTTGTTATCCATCTTTCATCTCGCACTACCGCTGGCGCTTCTTTGGGCTATGCGAAAAGTCGGATACGACCATCGCGCGTTTGCCTTACAGTCGGCCATTGCCGCCACACTCATCCTTGCCGCGCGTTTCTTGCCTCCGGCCCTCAACGTCAACTACGCGTATCAGGATCCCTTCTACCATCGCCCATGGGGACCAGCACCGCTTTATCTTGCCGGCATAATTGTCGGCACCGTCGCGTTTCTTTATTGGCCGGCCCATCTTTTCCTGAGCTGGCTCTTCCCAGCAGCGAATACGGCGAAATGAGCAACAGAAACAAATACGCGAGGATGACCAGACCATGAGGTCGGACCCCGATAAAAATCGCGAGAAGTACTTGCCCATGTTGATGATCGCGCAGGAGGAGGCGCGCGCCGGGCTCGCCGAAGGCGGCATCCCTATCGGCGCCGCATTATTCGACCGCGAAGGGCGCCTCTTGGGAATCGGCCGCAACCGCAGAGTGCAAGAAGGCGATCCGTCCGTGCACGGCGAAACCGACGCCTTTCGAAAGGCTGGCCGACAACGCACCTACCGCGACAAAATCATGGTGACCACTCTCGCTCCGTGCTGGTATTGCAGCGGCCTGGTCCGCCAATTCGGAATCGGCACTGTGGTTGTGGGCGAATCCGTGAATTTTCAGGGCGGCATCGATTGGCTTCGCGAAAACGGAATTGAAGTCATTGACTTGGGCTCCCAGGAATGTGTGCAGATGCTCGCGAAATACATTGCAGAGCATCCAGAAGTTTGGAAAGAAGATATCGGCGAGGATTGAAGGCAAACGCAACTACCGTCAGATAGGGCTATGCCCGTGAAATCGTTCGAAAACTTCAACATCACCACTCATTTTCTGGACACGCCGGCCGCAGCGCATCCAGGCCGACTTGCCATCATCGGCGAACCGCGCCAGGTAACCTACGGCGAACTGTCCGCGCTCGCCAATCGCGTGGGAAATGCCTTGCGCGCGCAAGGCGTCTCTCGCGGCGATCGCGTCCTCGTTGTCTTGCCCGATTCCGCAGAATTCATGGCCACTTTTTTCGGCGCCGCAAAAATTGGCGCAATTGCCGTGCCCGTAAATCCCTTCGCGCGCGCGGCCGACTATATCCATTACATCGAGAATTGCGAGCCGCATTCCGCGATCGTTCACTCGGAAGCGCTCGCGGAATTTCTGCCCGCCTCCAGCGCGCGAACGCAAATGCCGATGGTCGTCGTCGGTCAAGAAAAAACGGAGATGCACGGCGTTTCCTCTGCAAAGTGGAGCGAATGGACCGCCGCGGTCAGCGAAGACCTCGCGGCGGAAAATACTTCCGCTCACGACACCGCGTTCATGCTCTACACCTCCGGAAGCGGCGGCACGCCAAAAGCGGCCGTGCATCGCCATAGCCACATGCTCACGACCAGCCGCGGCTACGCGCAATTCGTTCTCGGCCTGCGCGCCGACGATCTCACGTTTTCCGTTTCGAAATTGTTTTTTGCCTATGGCCTTGGCAACGGAATGTATTTCCCCTTGTCCGTCGGCGCGCGCACCCTTTTGAATCCGGAACGTGTGAAAGTCGAACGCGTCATGGAACTGGTCGTGCGCCACCGGCCCACCGTTTTCTTTGCCGTCCCAACTTTTTACGCGGCCATCTTGCGCGAAGCGGAGCGGCCTGGCAGCGCCGCCGATTTTTCTTCCGTTCAAAAATGCATCTCCGCCGGTGAAACGCTCCCCGCCGAAATCTTCAATCGATGGAAACGCCAGTTCGAACTCGAAATCCTCGACGGCATCGGCTCCACGGAAATGCTGCACATGTTCATCTCCAGTCGTCCCGGAGAATGCAAACCTGGCAGTTGCGGATTCCCCGTTCCCGGTTACGACGCCAAAATTGTGGACGACGCCGGCGAACCGCTTGCCGACGGAGAGACCGGAAATCTCTGGGTTCGCGGCGCGAGCGCCTTTTCCGAGTATTGGCGCATCCCTGAACTGACCGCTCGTACAAAACCCGGCGACTGGATCGTCACCGGCGACAAATTCTTTCGCGATTCGAACGGTTACTACCACTACTGTGGCCGCGCCGACGACATGCTAAAAATTGCCGGAATGTGGGTCTCACCCGTCGAGGTCGAGAACGCATTGCTCGGGCATCCGCTCATCGCCGAAGCCGCCGTGGTCGGAGCGACGGATGAGCGCGGCCTTTCGTATTCCGTAGCTCATGTCGTGCTGCGCGGAAATGTCCAGGGCTCGGAAAAGCTCGCCGCTGAAATTTGCGAGCACGTAAAAGCGCGGCTTGTCTCCTACAAAGTTCCGCGCGAAGTGCGCTTCTGCAGCGAGTTACCGAAAACCGTCACGGGGAAAATCCAGCGCTTCAAGTTGCGCGGAACGTGAATAAAAATTAGTTCTCCCGGAAATCATTCCATAAACGCTGCCCAATCCGGTGGAGGGAACGCGACGTTCCAGAACTTGGGCATGGCAAACGGAAACGTGATGCCAACTTCATGTTTTCCGATGGGCTTGTCGCGAATGTGAACGACGCGGCACTCCTGCTCCTTGGCGGTAGCCCAATTTCGCAGGACAAGTTTTTGCCCCGGGCGCACTTTCATCGCCAGCGCGATAAGCCCTCCATGCGCGTTGACTTCGAGCGTGGTCGTTTCTTCCGTGATAGGTTCGTCGCCGGCAAATTGCGCGCGCACCAGAATCGGGATCTGCAACAGCACGCGCTGCGTGCGGCGCGCGTCGGCGGGATTGCTGATTGGCTTTTTTTGCTCGGGGGACATGGTCGTGAGAGTCTATCAGCAACATTCGCCATGCGCGTTCAAATCTAGCGCGTTGTGCGTTCAACTCTAAGCTTCCTACTGGTACGCATCATACGAAGACGCGATGGCGCGGACTTCGGCGAGCGTTTGGTCGCGCATCAGGGTGCCATCCTCAAGAATGGTTTCGAGCGCGTTGCCCGGAACCGCCGGATCGCCATCCATCACTTCTACCGTCGCGAAATCCTTGCCGCGCTGGACTAAATTGAAGCGGCCGCCTTTACTGGCTTTCGACGGATCGGTCTTTGGGTTTTTGTAAACGTTGTGCCAGGTCCCGTTGCGATCGATCGCGGAACACTTCAGCGCGAATTTCAGCGTGTCGCGATTCACTTGCTGCAGCAGCGCGCCGCCCATGCCGTAGCTCCAGATATCCTGCGACCAGCCCCTGCGCGTGAGCTGGGCGGTGATGTTCTGAATCGTATAAAAATTGACGCCATCGCCCTGGATAAATCGCACGCAGGGCACCGTCGTCTTCCAGCCCTTGCGATTGACCTCGTAGCCGAATACTTCGCTGACAATTTTGAAAAGTTCTTCGAGCACCGTGACGGCGTCGCCGGAATCGGGACGAATGACCAGCGTGCCGTTGCGTTGCAAAATCTTGTCGCGAAGCGCGCCGCCCCAGAGATTGCGCACCGCGTTGTAAATGTCGTAGGAATCGCTGACGCACGCGACGATTCCTTCAGGGCAGTTTTCGAGAATGTTCGCATACGCTTGCAGTTCGTTGGCTTCGCCCCACGCCGTGATGGTGGAGTGCTCGGACGCGGGAATGCTGTAGCCCGCGCAGTTCGCTGGATCGCTGGCGGAAAGATCGGCAGAATAAAATTGGTTGAGCAACTGAATCGCCGCGAGCGTATCCGTGCCCAGAAAATTGAGGAGATGCGCGGCGCCGCCGATGGCCGCGGATTCCTTGGAGGACACGCCGCGGAATCCGAAGTCGTGCAGCTTGAAGGGCAGCAACGAAGGATCTCCGGTGCGTACCAGCGCTTTGCCGATGACCTGCTTGATGGCGCGCGAGAGCGTAGCCACGGTAATGGGATACCAGACTTGCAGGAGAACAGTTTCCGCCCAATTGGTGAGCCAATAAAATTCCGGATCGGTGTTTTCGATGGTGATAAGCGCATTGTGGCTTTTGACCACCGTGCCTTCCTTGATGGCGCGGATGCGTAGCGGCAGACGCCCGCCATGCTTGGCAAAAAGAGACCGGAAGCCTTCGTAATTGAACGTCTTGGGATGGCCGGAAAAATGCGCGTGCGCGACGCGGCGCGCCTGCTCGATGTCCTCGAGCGTGAAAACCTGTCCGGCGAAATTGGATTTGACGATGTACTGCAGCATCGCGAGCATGGTTTCGTCGAACATGCCGCCGCGTGATTCGACATAGGAATAGATGTGGCGCGTGTCGGGGGGATATTGCCACCAGTGGGTGAGCTTGTAGGAGTCGGTGTTGAGGATGGGATTGAGGCGTAACGACTGCATGGGGCTCCTTGGGTACCGGAATGAAAGAGGGAGTCGGCTTGATTGTCGGTCGCCTCTTTAGAATAGCAGGGAATCGGCTCGTCAGTGGTTAGAGCAGCTTCTCAAGATCCTCGGAATTGAGTCCAGCATCGCGCACTATGCTTTTCAGAACTTTGGGATGGAGCACTTTCGCGGCGTGGAATGGGACTGTCGCCCGTTTGCCCTCGGCATTCTTGTAAATCATGTGGCTCCCGCTCTGGCGCGCGATTGTAAAGCCCAACTTTTCCAGCACGGAACAGATTTCGCGTACAGTGAGTCGTGGGAGCTTAGGCTTTAGACTGCGATTTCGGCGGTAGACAGGCTCACGGAAACTTGGGGAATCTCTTCCCCATCAGCCAGGCGATCTTCGATATGCAGCTTGATGGCATCCTTGATGTTCGCGAGTGCTTCTTCGTAGCTAACTCCCTGGCTATAGCAGCCTTGGAGAGCGGGGCAAGAAACAAAAAACCCGTCTGATTCCTCTTCAATGACGATGGGAAGAGTGATGTTCTTCATAACTGGGCCCATTATAGGTCCGTGTTGGAGCCATGACGGAATAGAATTCTTGAGACTGGTAGCGTTTTCCTATTTCGCTGTCACTCTCAATTGTGCCGCTTGCGTCTTCGCCGAGCTCGTTCCCACCAGGATATCGAATACGCCTGGTTCAACCACCCG
Source organism: uncultured Acidobacteriota bacterium (assembly GCA_963729455.1). Lineage (GTDB taxonomy): Bacteria > Acidobacteriota > Terriglobia > Acidiferrales > UBA7541 > Acidiferrum. The sequence continues at coordinate 108,138 of CAVSNX010000006.1, read as the reverse complement.
CCTCTTTTCTTCATTCCACAAGGCCAGGCTTTCTGGCGTGAGCGTGAAGCGCACCGTAACCTTTTCGCCCGGTCCAAGATGCACTCTCTGAAATCCCCGCAGCTCGAGAACGGGCCGCGTCACCGAACTGACCTTCTGGTGGATATAGAGCTGTGGCACCTCATCTCCCTCGCGATTTCCCGTGTTCGTCACGTCCACGGCAACCGTTGCGTTCGCGCTCGGGGCTATCTCCGCTGGTTCCACGCGCACATTCTCCAATTGGAAGGTCGTGTAACTCAGCCCATGCCCAAAGGGGAATAGCGGTTCGCGCGAACTGAAAATGTAGCTGCGGTTGCGCGACGGCTTGTGATTGTAAAAATCCGGAAGTTGGCCCACCGACCGGGGAAAGGTTATCGGCAATTTGCCACCCGGATTCACATCCCCAAACAGGATACGTGCCAGCGCCGTTCCCCCTTCCTGCCCTGCATACCAACTCTCGATAATCGCCGGCACGTGCGTAGCCGCGTAGTTAATCGAGAGTGGCCGCCCATTGATCAGCACCACGATCGTTGGCACCCCGGTCTCCACAATGCTCTGAATCAACTGATCCTGCGCCCCCAACAGATCCAGAGAATCGCGGTCGCCCAAATGATCCTCCGACCACGCCTCGCGATTCGTAGCCTCCGTCTCGCCAACAACAACGATGGCCACGTCGGCCTTCTTCGCCGTCTCCGCGGCAGCACGAATGCCGGCTTGCTGATCCTTCGCATCCGCCAGCTGCGAATTGTTCTCGTACCACCCGGGCCATCCCTGTTTCCCGGTCGTGATCTTACAGCCCTCTTCGTACAGTACTTTCGCTCCCGCTCCCGCGCGTGCGCGAATTCCATCCAGCACGCTCACTCCGCGCCCCGGATCCCGCGCATACCCTCCCAGATGAACATCCGCTGCGTTTGGACCAATCACCGCAATCGTCTTTACCTTCTTCAAGTTCACCGGCAGCAGCCCGCCCTCGTTCTTCAACAGAATGATCGCCTCTTCCGCAGCCTTCTCCGCCAGTTTCTGGTGTTCCTCGCTGTTTGTAATCTTTGCCGCATACTCCGGGTCCACGTACGGGTTATCAAAAAGCCCTAGCCGGAATTTCGCAGCCAGTACGCGCCCCGCGGCTCGATTCACTTCCGAGACCGGCACTTTTCCCTCATTCACTTGTTGCACCAGCGTCCGGTAAACAGAGCCATCAGACAAATCAAAGTCAACTCCCGCGGCCAACGCCTTCCTCGCCGCTTCTGCGGGATCCGCGGCCACACCATGTGTCTTGTACAACATCTGCAAGCCTTCGCCGTCCGACGTCACGTAGCCGGGAAATCCCCACTCCTCGCGCAGCACCCCTTCGAGCAGCCAATGGTTCACATGCGAGGGAATGCCGTCGACCTCGTTGTAAGACGCCATCACGCTTCCCGCTCGTCCTTCTCGAATGGCCGCTTCAAACGCAAACAGATAGTTCGCCCGCAGCTCTCGCTCCGAAAAATTTGCCGGCGCCGTGTTTGTGCCGCTCTCCGGCTGGCCGTGCGCCGTAAAGTGCTTGGCCGTTGCCATAACGTGGTGCCGATCGATGAGGAACCTGTCTCCCTGCAGTCCTTCCACCGCTGCCACCCCCATCCGCGAACCAAGATACGGATCTTCTCCATACGTTTCTTCCGTGCGGCCCCACCGCGGATCGCGAGCCAGATCCAGTACGGGACTAAACGCCTGGCCTTCTCCCGACGCTCCCATTTCGTCGCCCACGGCGGTGAACACTTTTTTCACCAGCACAGGATCCCAAGTACTCGCCAGTCCCAGCGCCTGCGGAAAGCTGGTGCTGCCATACGCCATGTATCCGTGCAATCCCTCTCCGAAAAATATATCGGGAATTCCCAATCTGGTTTTTTCCAACTGATACCGCTGCAATGCGTTGTGGATGAGCGCTCGTTCCCGCGCACCAATTTTGTTGTCCACCTTCTCGAGCCTCTTTAAAAAGCTCTTCGGCGCTCTTATAGGAAAGTTTCCCGCTGGTGTCGAGAAGTCCTTTACTCTCTCGGCCTCCTCCGCAGATTTGCGCCACCTTCTCTTCGAGCGTCATGCGCGAAAGCAGATCGGCAACTCGGTCCTCGATGGCAATACGAGAATCCTTGTAGAGCGGCATGGTTTGTTGTGCGAGAAGCGGCAAAGCGAGAGCCGCCGCCATCAGCACCCATCTCGAAAACAGTCGCATAGGAGTCACCTTGCTGGGATTCTAATTGGTACGCGTCCGAATGCCAAATGGACGATGGCCGCGCCTTGCCTGGGAAAACGCCTTTGAATGGGCGCAGTCCTGGTCAGAAGCCGTAGAGTGGCATTCAGCGCGGGCGCGTGGTCAGGCCGGCTTGTTTCCAGAGCTTCTCCCATTGCCAGATGCCGGCGGTTTTGTCGAGAAGACGGAAGCCGAGCTGGTGGGCGAGCATCAAAATTTGGCCGCGATGGTGGGCCTCGTGCGCGAACATATACGCAAACATCGTGCCTCCCGCGGGCCAGGTGGGCATCCAACTGTCGCGCGAGAACTTGGTGATGTGGCGGTTCGGAGTGGCGGAGAGAGCATCCGCCAACATGCGCAGGCACTGCGCGGTGCTTTTCCGGTGTGCGTCCGAAGCCTGCTTCATGGTGCAGCGATGGGGATCAAGCGGCGGCGGACACTTCAGATGCGTCGCATTTTTCTTCAGCCACTTCAGGCGACAGTTGTGCAAATGCGCGAAGATGGCAGCGATGGTGCGGCCACCACCTTTCTGGCCTGGCGGCTGCGCGCGCCACGCATGGGGGTCGAGTTGCGAGAGGATGAGCTGGTTCATGGCGTCGTTGGCCGCGTAGGTTTCGAGCAGGGTGTCGCGAATCTCGGCAAGCGCGGAGTGCGATTGGAGAGTGAGCGCGTGGGATTGGGGTGCCATGGGAGCTCCGCGAATTCAATGATAGCGATTTGCGTAGTAAGCGAAAGGAAATTAAAAATGGCGGCTTGCCGCATTCGGAATGATGGGGCGGCGTGGGGTAGATGAGCGAAACACGAAGTTGGAAGCGTGTTGCTGCTTAGGCGGCCTTCTGATTCTCGCGGCTGACGGAGGCCATGTTCAGGACGGGCTGGCGGAGATCGGCGAGGCGCGCCACGGCCAGCTTCCAGCAATTCTGAAGCGTGTAGAGGGTCACAACCGGCAAGGCGATCGCTGCGAAGACCACGGCGAAGAGGGCGAAGGTCGCCAGCAGTTCGCGGACGAAATAGAGTTGTGACATGACGAGGACTGCCAGAAAACTCCAGAGCCACTTCCGACCGTTATCCCTGACCTCGATTTGCACGGCAGCCTCCTGAATTTTCACCCGAGCGGCTGGCCCCGAACTCCGCTGCAACCGCTGCACGCTTCAACCCCGCTGTAACGACGTTGTGCACTTTCTCGCGACTCGGGCAGAGGAACAATGCACTGGGGATGAACTTTGAGTGGAGCGGAGGTGAACTGAGCGATGAAAGAATCCAGTTGCTGGGATCATGCGTCAATCATGCGTGAGGATTTGTTTCGAGGCGGTGACGGTGGGTGGCGGTCGTGATAGTGTGCCGGGGAGCAGAACATGCCTGAAGCAATCGTTAAGAAAAAAACGGGATTCGAACGAACGGCGGATGTGGTGTTGGGCTCGGGCCGGGTGGTGTTCGCGCTGGCAATGATGGCCTTGGGCGCCGAGACAATCGTGTGCGCGCGCTATGTCTTTGACTCACCTCCATTCGGCTCTCTGCACAAGGTCATTCCTGTTATCCCCTGGCTGCCTGCGATTCCCTGGCTAGCGTACGTGTTCGGCGCGATCTGGGTGGTCTGCGGGGCGGGCCTGCTAATCAAGAGTACGCTGCGAACGGCTGCAATGGTGCTGGGAAGCCTGCTGTTTGTGTGCGCGATAGTACTAGAAGTGCCAAAAAATTTGGAGAACATCGGCAGTATGTCACTGCGTACAGGCGTGTTTGAGCCGATGGCGCTCGCGACGATTGCATGGCTCCTGCCGGGCTCCGGCGCGACACCGAATTGGCTAGTGCGCGGGAGCCGCTACCTGCTTGCGCTGTCGCTGATTGTGTTTGGAGTGGATCATCTAATTGCGCTCGCGCCCATCGGGTCGCTGATACCGAGTTGGATTCCATGGCATGTGTTCTGGATCGGGTTTTTCGGCGTGGGGTTTATCGCGGCTGGTTTGAGCATCGGGCTAAATTTTCTGCAACACTGGGGCGCAGCAGGGATTGGGTTGATGTTCGCGATTTGGGTGTTCACCCTGCACCTTCCAAGGGTGCTGGGGCTCTACGGGATTCCCGGAGCACCGCACAATCCCAATGAGTGGTCCAGTTTGTTCATTGCCGTCGCGCTGTGGGGAGGTTCGTGGGCGTTAGCGCGCGTTGAAGCGCGATCGGAACTGGCTTGCTGAACTTCGCGGCACTACAAGTCCGGCTGATCGATGTTGATTGAAGTTTTGAGGACTCATCGGCGGCAGGCGGCGCTCATTCTTCGCGGGTGCACCTCTCGAATCGTGGATTCTGCGCAGAGAATCTCTTCAATCGTGCTCACCATTTTATCGTTTGAGGTGATTTTTCCCGTGCCTCTTAGACGCTGGCCAAGTGAACGCTTTTTCTCGACTATGATTCTCCACTCACCCTCGTCATTATTCGCGCTCGATTCGTTGGAGTTGCCGCTCATGCAGAGATAGTAGGAATCGCCCTCGCTCATTGCCGGAAGTTCCCAGCCCCAGTCTTCCTGATAAGGCTCGCGAACCTCGACATTCCGTTCGATCAGTTTGATTCGAAGCCATGCAGCCAAATCTTCGCCAAAGCAACATGGATTGATGAAATGTTCGCCCACCTTAGACAGGTTGAATCGATTGGTCTTGAAAAGCACGTCCAAGGCGTTCATGTACGGATCCCCGCCTGTCCCTCACTAGTTGGAGAATTCGGCGTCGTCGTAGGTCTTGCTGCCGCGCAACACGTCGCTGTCGCTGGCGGTCCAGGCTTCACTGGAAGAGATGGAAAAGGAAACGGTGGCGTCATTGCCGGGATGCGGGAGGGTATGGAACTGCGCGCCGGTGAATCCGGACTGGCCTGGGAGGAAGTTGCTGATCAAATTGGCACCGTCGATTGAAAGCTGAAAGTCGGCGATGAGCGCCGGCCCGCCCATGGGAACGCTGAGGTCGTAGCTGGCTTTCACGGTGGCGTGGTCTTTTTCAAATTTGATGCGATAGGTGATCGGGGTGTCGTCGAGGGCCATAAACGAGGTCTGATTATAGTGAAAGTGATGTGAGCCGTCACGGTGGATTCGCTAGCGGGCAAAAATGGAAAGAAGATGCCGCCCTGAAAGGATGGCGCTACACAGACCAGGACAAATGGGAGTAGATCCCGCTCTATTCGCTGCGGTGGAGGGTTAGGCGTTTGCCGTAGACGGAGGCGATGAGGGCGACGAGGAGCCAGAGTGAGGCGGCGTAGACGGCGTACCACAGGGATTCTTGCGCGGCGGTTACGTGCGAAGGGCTGAAGATGACGAGGGAGCCGGTGGAGCAGGCGTGGAGGAGTTGCGCGAGCGCAACGCTATTTGTGTTGGTGTAAGTCCATGTGATGAGGACGCGCATGGCGGTCATTGCGGCGGTGAAGGCGAGAAAGAAAGGAACCCAGTAGGCGCCGTGCGGGGTGGAGGTTCCCAGGTAATCGATGACGGGGATGTGCCAGGCGCCCCACAGAAGTCCAAGCAGGATGGCGGGAGCCAGAGCATTTTCGGGGCGGCGCATTTTTGGAAATGCGAAACCCATCCAGCCGATTTCCTCGAAGAATCCGGCAACGAAGCCGAACGAGCTGCCGATCCAAAAACGGTTGGGGGCGAAGTCCGGAGAGACGAATGTCTTCATACAGAGGAGAACGGTTAGGACCAGAGCAGGAGGAATCAGAAGGACCGCGTACCAGCGCGCCGGAAAGAGAATGCGGCGCATGCGCTCAAACAGGTTGCGGAGGCCATCGCTTCCGTCAACGAGCCAAGTCAAAACGATGCTGACAAGGCTGGGGCCCAGGAGCATGGCGGGAAACATCATCAGGCCGGCAAATTTTGGAATGGCTTCACCGCGCAGGAGGTGCGGGGCAGCGACGGCGAGTGCGCCCAGCCAGGAGATGCCGAAGGTCAGGAGAAAGTACGCGGTGACCGGATGGCGAGCGAGAAGGGAATCGCGTGGAGAAGGAACCGGGGTCTGCGAGGTCATCGGTGGAAATCATGCCATAGGGGACGCGGGAGAAACGCAGATATTTTGGTGAAGATGAAAACGGCGAGAGCAGATTGCAAAACGGACGATCACAGTTCTGGCCAGCTGCCGGCATATTGTGGGCGTTCTTCTCTGGACCTAGGCCAGGCGAAGATTCCGAGATCTTAAAACGACAGCCTGGCGCTTAATTGCACTTCGCGGCCCGGAGTCATGGCCATTGTGATGGTTCCGAACTGTGGTTCGTTTACGTAGCGGTTTGGAGTGCCGAAGTTCACTTTGTTCAGCGCGTTGAAGGCTTCGGCACGAAATTGAAAATTCATTCTTTCGCTGATGCGGAAAGCGCGCGCCAGCGCAAAGTCCATGGTTTGCAGAGGCGGGCCGTACACGGAGTTGCGGCCCACATTGCCGTACGTAAACGCGGGCGGGGCCGCGAAGGCCGCGGGATTGAACCACTCGGCGGCGGTGCGCGTGCCGGGGCCGAAAATGGGCTGGCCGGTGACATTGGCACGAATGGGATTCTCACCTAGCACCGTCCCGGAGTTGGCAGTATCTCCGAATACGGAGATGGTGAAGGGCATTCCTGACTCGGCCTGATAGACGGTCGAAAAATGCCAGTCCTGCGTTACGAGACGAAGCCATTCCTGGCGCCGGTACGCGGGAATATCGTAAACGCTGCTCAGGGCGAAGCGATGGCGGACGTCACAGCCCGGACCTTTCTCGAGGTTGAGAGCATTGTGGTTTTGCGGAATGGCCGATTCGTCCATCGGGGAGCGGAAATCCGGCGCGTTGGTTAGGTTTTTGGTGAAGGTGTAATTGGCCAGAAAGCTGAGCCCATGAGAGAAACGGCGGCGCACGTTGACATAACCCGCGTCGTACCAGCTTTGCGCGGTGTTTTCCAGATAATTGATGGTGCTGACCGGGAAGGTTTCGCTCTGCACGACGGCAGTGGTGCTGCTGGGCGTCAACACTGTGCCGGGCACAAACGTAAGGGTCTTGAAGGGACGCCGGGGGCCAAGCGGACCTGGGCCGGGGAGCGTGTTGTTGATTAAGTGTGAGCGTTGCAAGTGGAAACCGCGCGAGCCGATGTAGCCGACTTCGATGGAGGTGTATTGTCCTAAGCTCTTTTGAACGGAGGTATTCCATTGCTGGACGTACTGCGCAGGAGCGTGAGCATCAAAGGCTGTAAAGCTCACCGTGGTTGGCGTTAGGGCGCCAGCGCCCAGAACGGGTGTGCCAAAATTCATCTCGCTGGCGAAGAGGGCAGCCGGAGGAGTGAAGTTATCGGCTTGCTGCGTTTCCGGAAAAACATACGGGACGTTGTGCCGCTGGTTGCACCAGGTGTTCAGGTCCACCGGAGTGAAAAAGATTCCGTAGGCCGCATGGAGGACGAGGCCAGCGCCGGGGAGGCTCTTGGCGATTCCCAAGCGCGGCGCAAAGTTGTGTTTGTTGGCGTACATCAACCCTCGCGGATAACCCAACTGGCCACCGATGAAAACAGAAGGAACACCGTTGTTGAAAATCAGATTGGTGTTGGTGTTGAGGAATTGAGAGCGAGTGTAGGGAAAATTGGAGGGGCCGGTAGGCAGAGCCGGGTTGTAATTTGGGTTTTTGACCGTCGTGGTTGGGTCGTAGATTTTGACATTGCTCATACTGAAATCTCCCTTGATTTCAGCCTGTGGGGGGACGGTCAAAATCTGGGCGTCTGCTTGCGCGAGGCGCAAACCTTCATGGTTGATGAAGAAAAAGGTTTTCTTTCCGAAGAGCGGGCCGCCGAAGGAAGCGCCGAAATTATTTTGAACCAGGTGATTGTTGCCCATGGATTCGAAAATGCTGGCATCCATGGCGCCATTGCGGAGAAATTCGTAAATCGTTCCGTGAAATTGGCTGGAGCCGGAATGCGTAACGATATTGATCTGGCCGCCACCAGCGCCTCCCATATCGGCGGTATAGCTGCTCGTTTCCACTTGAAATTCCTTGACGGCATCGGGAGACGGACTCAAGTTCTGCGTGTTGAAAGTAGGATCGGTGTTTGTGGAGCCGTCGAGCAGGAAAAAGTTCGCGTTTGGACGGGCACCACCGATGACCACGGCGGAGCGCTGACCTGGCCGCCAATAGAGAGGGTTCGTGGATCCGGTCTGCGCGCCGAATCCGGCGTGGGCTCCGGGCACAGTGAGCACCAGATCAATCAACATGCGTCCATTGAGTGGCAGTTCGCGAATGGACGAGGGCTCGACGACTTCTCCGACGCTGGCATCGGTAGTCTTCAAGACTTCGCTGCCTGCCATTACTTTCACTCCTTGCGCGAGGGAACCAACGCCAAGGGTGATCTCTATGGCCAGTTTCTGCCCGACCTCCAGTCAAAGTGACTGTTTTGCCGTAGCCAAGCCAGGTGCTTCGGCTTTCAATTCGTAGTCATCAGGTAAGAGTGCCGGAGCTTCGAAGAACCCTTGTTGGTTGGTGATAACCCGGCGAATGGCTCCCGTGCTCGCTGCTTTGAGCACGACCCCAGCCCCGGCAACGGGCAGATGCTGCGTATCCATGATTTTCCCGGTGAGAACGGCGTAGTTGCTCTGGCCAAACCCAGGCAGCGCAAACGCCAAAAGGAAGAGAGGTACGCAGAATCGTCTTATCATGGTCTGTCTCCAGAAGAAATTGGCGATGAACAGATTTGGATTTCCGGGAACCGGAAACAAACGGTTCGAGCGACACAAGAAAGAAATTGAACCCCGGTTGGGCGAAACTCTAGCTTTGGAGAAAATGACCCACAGTAGTAGGAAAGCATTAGAGGCCGGGTAACTCTTCCGAAGGCCTAACTCGGCAGGCTAAAACTACCCAGTCTTCAAGCTCCCGGCTTGTTTATAACGACGAGGCAATTTGACTACTGCTCAATGCAACTGCCTGCGAACTCGGCTGCATTTGAAATGAGCGCCACTCCTCCGGCTTTAGAACGCGCTGCCAGCGGAATGTGAAAATCGAATATGGAAAAGGGCAGCTTCTGACCGGAATTGGGAGAAGCGCGACTCCAACCCCTGAACAGAATCAAAGAGGACAGATCCTAGAGGGAGGGAGAGCATCGCTGTATACTGCGTGCGGATTTTTGGCAGTAAAAATCAGGCGCATCTGGCGGAAAGACGTGCTCATGAGATTCAGGCAAATTTCGATGGTAGTGACCATGATGTTGGCTGCGGCCACCGCTTCTTATGGGCAGGCTGAGAAGCGGCGAGTGATCATGGATACGGATCCTGGCACCGATGACGCAATGGCCATCCTGCTGGCGCTGAACTCTCCGGAATTGAAAGTCGAAGCGTTTACCGTAGTGCCGGGAAACGTGGACAGTGCACAAGGGCTGGAGAATGCCCTTAAGCTGGTGAGCTTGGCGGGGCGCTGCGACATTCCGGTGGCGCGCGGAGCAACGCACCCACTGAATCAAAAGCTGGTCACCGCACAGTATTGGCATGGGAAGAACGGGCTTGCAGATATTGAGCTACCGCTCTCCAAATGCAAAGCCGATGCGCGATTTGGCCCGGACCTCATCATCGAGTTGGTGCACAAGTATCCGCATGAGCTCACGCTCATACCGGTGGGCCCGCTGACGAACATTGCCCTGGCAGTTTCGAAAGATCCTTCGATTGCCAAGCTGGTGAAAGACATCGTCATCATGGGCGGTTCGATCTCCGGAGGAAACGTCAACGGAGCTGCCGAAGCAAATATCTACAATGATCCAGAAGCGGCGCAGATCGTCTTCAACGCAGGCTGGGTGGTGACGATGGTGGGCTCGGACGTCGGCGAACGCACGCTGATGATGCGCAAACATCTGGAAGCGCTGGCCTCCAGCCATGGCCCGCAAAACGACGTGGTCACCGGCATCGCGCGGTTTTATGTAGAGCGTTCCGAGAAAAGCGGGTATAGCGGCGCGGCGATGTATGATCCGCTAGCCGTCGGAACGGTTGTGGACCCATCGCTGGTGACCCTCAAGGAAATGCACGTGGACGTGGAGACGCGAGGCGAATTCACTCGCGGAGAAACCGTCGCGAACCGCATGGGTGCAAATGAAAGAAATGTATTGCACGGAGATCATTATGAGATTGAAGGGTATGACGCATTGCCGGTCAATGCGCGAGTGTGTCTTGGCTCCAACGCAGAGCGGTTCCTGAATCTCTTCATCAGCCGGATCAAGGGAAAATAGTGCGACCGGATTCAGCGGATTTCTCAGGGGATTGGGGCGTCGTCGAGCATGGCGATTTTGCAGCGGTCTTTCTTCGGAGCAACTTCCTTACAATTATCGAGGGCTTTGTTTTCGGCGTCTTTTTCGGTGCGGCGGTGGAAGCTTAGGCCGTAGTGGCCTAGGTCGGAGGTAGCGAGAGCTTTGAGTGCCGGAAGCGTCAGGTAGTTACGAAAATCCACGCGTGCCCGCTCAGGAAGCCCGGAGGGAGGCTCGATGTTCGGCGGCTCGGGCAGAGGAAGGAGCGCCGCGCGCTCTGGGCTTCAAGCTGCTAGTCCGTCTCTACCTCAAAGCCAAGCGATCGCCTGCGCGCCGCGGGAACTTTACTCGAGGATCGGGGGAATGAAGGCTCAAGCGATGATGCCATGTTATCCTAATGGCCGTCGAAAACATGGCGGTTGCGTTCTCCATGGGAAAAAGTTCTGTGCACACGCCCAAAACCTGGCTCGGGGGGTCGAATGGTTTCTCGATCAATTCTTTTTTCCGGCTTCGTGGCTCTTTCGATTGCCGGAGTGCTTGCGACTTCGCACGCCGCACAAGATGTCGCCCTGCCTGAAGTGCACTTTCCAAAATTTGACGAAGGGCTGATTACACTCCCTGCCCGGAAAAAGTCACAACTTGAATCCACCAGCCAGTTCAAGGTTTTTTACCAGTTTCATTTCAAAGATGAGTTGAAGAAGAGCGGAATTACGTTTCGCAATACGGCGGTATCCTACGCGAGAGACCGCTACATGCCGGTTCACTACGACCACGGCACGGGCCTGGCGGTGGCGGACGTGGATGGGGACGGGCTGTACGACATTTATTTCGTGAATCAGGTTGGCGGGAACGAGCTCTGGAAGAATGTGGGCGATGGAAGATTTGAGAACATTACGGAGCAAGCCGGAGTCGGTTTGAAAGATAGGATTAGTGTGAGTGCCTCGTTTGGGGATGTGGACAATACGGGGCACGAAGACCTCTACGTAACAACCGTCAATCAAGGGAATGTCCTATTCGAAAATGACGGCCATGGACATTTCAAGGACATCACGAAGGAAGCCGGATTGGACTTGGTCGCACATTCCTCCGGGTCTTTTTTCTTTGACTACGATAACGACGGCCTGGTGGATCTGCTGGTTTGCAACGTCGGCGTGTATACGAGCAATGAAAAAGGACCGTACGGAGAATATGCCGGGCTTAAGGATGCGTTTTCCGGCCATCTCTTTCCGGAACGCTTCGAGCATCCGGTTCTCTACAAGAATATGGGCCACTACAAGTTTAAGGATGTCACGGCGGAGGTTGGGCTCAACCCTCATGGCTGGTGCGGAGATGCGACGTTTGCGGATTTGAAGGGCGAAGGCTGGCCGGGAATCTACTTCCTGAACATGCAGGGTTCGAACCACTATTTCGAGAATGAAGGTGGGAGGAAGTTTGTCGAGAAAACGGATGAGTATTTCCCCAAGACGCCCTGGGGAGCCATGGGAGTGAAGTTTTTTGACTATGACAATGATGGCCGGATGGATTTGCTAGTTACGGACATGCACTCGGACATGATGCAGGACTTCGCCACCGATCATGAGAAAGAAAAAGCCAAGATGCATCCGCCGGACAATGCCCTGGGCGGGCCCGCAGACAAATTCATTTTTGGCAACGCGTTCTATCACAATCTTGGCGGAGGAAAGTTCGAGGAGATTTCCGACAAGATCGGGGTTGAACAGCTGTGGCCTTGGGGAGTAAGCGTAGGCGATGTCAATGCCGACGGCTGGGAAGATATTTTTGTCACCGCGGGGATGAACTTCCCGTTCCGCTATGGAATTAATTCCATGCTGTTGAATAACCGGGGCGAGAAATTCCTCGATTCGGAATTTCTGCTGGGGATTGAGCCGCGCCAGAAGCCGTATACACCGTGGTTTGTCATGGATTGCACCAACCACAACGTACTGGACGAACTAGGCAAATCGGTCTGTGTTGGACAAACGCAAAAAGTGATGGTAAGTGTTCCCCGTGCAAGCCGATCTTCTGTAATGTTCGACCTTGATAATGACGGAGACCTGGACATCGTCACCAACGATTTCAACTCTGAACCGATGGTATTGATCAGCGACCTTGCGCAGCAAAAAAAGATTCACTGGCTGAAGGTCGTACTTATCGGCACAAAATCTAATCGCAACGGACTAGGCGCGACGGTTCGGTTGCATGCGAACGGCCAGACGTACACCAGATACAATGACGGGAAGTCAAGCTATTTGTCGCAGAGTGTCTTGCCACTCTACTTCGGGCTCGGCGATGCAACCAAGATAGATCGTATCGAGGTTGACTGGCCATCCGGCCGCAAACAAGTCATAACCAAAGACCTGCAAGAAAACCAGACGTTGAAAATTACGGAACCCGCGAAATGATCCATCCCTTAGAGTGGACTGAGACGATTTTCGCCAGGGGGATTTAACAGGTTTCCTGAGTGCTTCCGCGAGTGAGTCTTCGAGACGCTTTGGCTGGAAAGCCACGGACAGGGTCTCAAGCTACCGACGTCGAACGGAACCCCGCATACGTCAGATAGGCGCCGATCAGGAGCGAGAATGCGGAATAGCCGTAGAAAAATTGTTCGTAGTGGAGCGTTCCGAGGAAATAGGCTACAGCCGCATCCGGCGAGAGGAACAAGATGAGCAGGGACTTGATCAGCGTCAACCAGCCTATCAGCGTCACGATGACAGGCAGTGCTCCGCCGGACCATACATTGTGGCTCAGAACCATCGCCAGGCCGGCAATGAGTGTGAACACGCCGGCGAGGAACATCACCGGCGGGTTGTGAATGAGCGCCGTCACTGTATCCACCAGCGCACGCTTCTGCGTGATCATAGCTAGGCCGGCGAGAATGCAGTAGAGCCCGAGCAATTTGGCAAGAAATGTTGTGCGTGAAGACATGTTCTACCTAGAAGGGTTTAAGCCGACAATCCCGTTTTGTCCTGTTGGCCAAGCGGCAAAGTGTATTTGACCGTATCCGCTAGTGAATCTCGGATTTCGTAGTTTCCTGGCCAGTGAATGTTCAGAGAATCCGCGAGCAGCACGGCCTGCTCAAGGTCGACACGAGACGCCACGAATACGAACTCGCCGTTGCCAAGTTGTTTGAACACGCTAAACACGACGACACGACCTCACCCTTTCTTGGATGACTCTGCTCGGAAGCAAAGATAGAGCGTTCGTCAGCATCTGGCTGTGATGAGAATCACCTCTTTGTAGGACGTAAAACACATGGGCCGGAGTCAGCTAGGGTCGCGGTAAGGGCAAGGCGCGAAGCCAAAAGCGTCTGCTCGGCCAAATGACCGGGCCGTCTCCGTAAGCCGGATTCGTTGGAGAACCCGCGCACGCCAGACTGTGATGAAACGAAGCTGCCGAGATTGTCATTAGCTTAGGAACGATCACGAGGGGTCTTCTTGACGGCCACGCGTCCTAGCCTCGCCGGGAGGGCCTTCGCACGTTGACGATGCGCGAACCCAAAAAGGAAAGAAGGAGAGGACGATATGGCAGCACCAGGAACCGAGAAGTACGAACACGCAGAGACGGAAAAAGCATTAGAGACACTGACTAAGTGGGGGAAAAACCCGAACATTGACGGCGGAGAAAGCATCGGATTCTCCGTGTCTCGTCAGGGAGCCCCCAGCGATGCCTTTATGGGATTGGGGGATTATACGCCCTTCACTCCCAGCGGCCATCGCGGCACCTTGAAGAGCCAGCCGGTGGGGAATACCGGAGCGCCGATCGCCTATTTCGACATCCTCGGCGTACCACCAGCGATGAATCCAGTGCCATTTACCTTTGCATTCGATCTGAACACGGGAAAGGTTTCCATGAACGGAGCGTTTCCCGGGCTGCCAGCGAACCTGGATTTCAGGGTGGAGTACTTGAAGGAATTTGACGGTGCTGGTGGCAAAAATATAGTTTTCACTTCGGACAAGACCTCTGACCACGCCGGATACGTCTTGGCAGTGCAGCTTGTAGGCGCATCCTGACCCCAGTGGGCCGCAGGGCAGGGTTTCGGCGCCTCATGACGAAGTGGCTATCCCACCCTGCTTGCGGCCCGCTCACTTTGTGCATTTGAGGCAAGGAGAAAGAACATGACAAGACTGGGAATCGGCGTGATCGCGCGTTATGGGAATTGGTATCACGGAGACGACGACTTTTTTACCCATTGCCTGATCCTGAAGAACGGTGAATGCTGGCTGCTGGGGCAGGGCTTGGAACAAGTAACCCTGCGGGTGTTTAAGGCACGCCACTCGAAGTTCAAGCAACTGAAGACTGCGCTGGCATCCATCCCCGCGGGATGGGCGACCGCTAGTTACAGCGGGTACAATTTCATCACCGACGCTGAGTCGGCCACGGCGAGCGAGATCGCGGTTTATGGAAAGAAGACTGGCGGCTCACTAGCTGGATATTTCGTCCCACCCGCGGGGTCTGTGGTGGAAGGCCTCGTCAAGGCCATCGCGCACATCGACTGAGCGCCGTGGGTGAAAGCGCGCGGGGATGCGGGCCGGGTTCGTTGGGGCGAATTATCCCCTCGAGGCCCTTGCTGCCAGTGCCCTTTGCGGATATGAGAAGTTCCTGTGTGACGATGGTCTGCGCAATGTCCTGGCCGGCGGAGATGGAAATTGCCAGCATCACCATCGAGAGTGCCAGCAATTTCAATTTGCATTGCCTCTTTTGTTCGGCGCTCTTCTGCAAGCACTAGGGCCCCCACGGCACGCCTACGGCTGCTTATTTCAATGAACGATAATTATAGGTCAGTGCGGGGAAGGGGTGCATGAGCAGGTGAGGAGCAGAGCGTGAAAATCGAAACTAGAATCTCGAAGAGCGAAGTTAGACATTGGAAATGTGAAATGGGAGGGAGGCAACAAGGGCTTAGAGGATGTTTACGGCGCGGGCGGCGAGGAGGGCAACGATGGTCAAGGAAATCACGGACTGGAGCATCATGCCCGCTTTGGCCCAGCGTGAGAGGACCGCGGTGTCAGTCGGAGAAAAAGCCGTGCTGGTGTTGAAGGCAAGGAACAGGTAGTCCATGAACTGCGGCGTCCAAGAGGGGTCGCCGCCTTCCTGAGTAAGCATCTGGGGGAAAAGAAATGAGCTTTTAACCCGGCCCGCGAAGCGATCGCGGCCGCTGGGACCGCCGGCATCGAGCTTCCAGTACCAGAGCGCGAACACCAAAATGTTGGTGACCCAGAGTGCGCCGGCGGAGCGCAGCATGGCCGTGGGCGGCTCGCGATGGAGCGGAATGCCCTGAATGAGAAAAATCAAGGAGGCAATCATGGCGAGGGTGATTGCGCCGTTAGCGGTAAAGGTGAGAATCCTGGTTACGTTGTAACGACCGCGATGGTAGGAGACCACCGTGGGGATCAGCAGAATGAAGATGATGACCAGCAGGAGCCAACCCGGACCAAGGGAGAGGGGCTCGGGCAAGGCCCAGTAGACGCCGGCGGCGGCTAGCATCGCGACGAAGGCGGGCCAGCGAGGTTCCCGGATGCTGGGGTTGCTCATGACGGTGTGGCGAACTACGCGCGTGGAGTTTAATACAGTTTTCGTTGCGCCTCAAAAGGATGGGTCGCCGCGGAGCGGCGGCTTGCGTGTCAGCTTGCGTCAAGAGTTCCAGGTGATGTGGGTCAATTGTTTCTTGCGGGATTCCCATTCGGGACCAGCACAGACTAGGAAGCTCGGCGAAGCTCTTCTCGGATGACGCGGCGAAGGGTTTTCTCCAGGGGTTCCTTCGCGTGCCGCACATGCTGGCGGAGGACTTCGTTTAGCAAGGTCTGGTAGTTGCCGCCGCCCGCGCGCTCAACTTGATCCCGGAACCAGGCAAGAATTTCGTCATCAAGGCGTATGGTGATGCGAGTTTTACCGCCAGGAACCGATACTACCGGGCCCCGCTTGGCATTGCGAAAATCATATTCACGTTTCAAGGTGTTCCTCAAATTGGCTCTTCTCCCGCGCAGTGGCGGTGCGCGCCGAAACCAGGCGCACATTATCTCTGCGCCAGGTATAGACCACGACGATTACGCGGCCGAGACTATTCCTTCCTAGAGTGATCCGGCGCTCCTCATCTTCCGAGGGGGATCGCGCATCGTCAGAGCAAGGTCATCTTCGAGCGCGGTCACAGCGTCGGCGAAGTTCGCGCGGGCCTTTGCCGGATCCCACTCATAACTCACAGACCAGTATATGCACATTTGTGCATACAAGTCCATCATGTCAAGGTATGAAGAAACTGAAGGTTAAAGCACCGAGAGCATCGTGCGACCGCTCAGACGAGACTCGAGGGCGGGTTAGGAGTTCCAGGTGACGCGGGATAGTTGTTTCTTGCGGGTTTCCCATTCGGCGCCGGAGAGGATGCGCGGGGCGACTTCGATCAGGCGCGGCGTAAGCTTGAAGACCGCCGCGGCGTTCCAGGGGCGGCCGTCGCGCGTGCGATACTCGCGAACGTTCAGAGCTTCGGCCATGCTGGTGAAGGAGATGTCCTGGACGATCATTTCGGCGAGAAACCTAAGCGTTTGCATTTCCAAGGGATCGTCCTCCAGATGATGGCAGTCGGAGGAGATGCGCAGGCCAAAGGGAATTTCTTCGGAAGCGACGGGAGGCTCCTGCTCCGACGGCGCGGCGGAGAATTCCACTTCGCGTTCCCACTCGAGGGCCACAAGGCTCCAGCCCGCATCATGCATCTTCGATAGATAGGTGGAAGTCGGGAGAATGGTTACCTTCTCGCGCATGTGATCAATCTTTTTCATGTGGCCTCCTCAGGGGTTCGGGGAACAGATGGCCGGGGCAGAACAAGCCATCGGTATTCTGGCAATTTGAATGCCGCTAAAGGATCTAGCTGAACTTATTGCAGGGCAAGGGTTTGTGTGGAATCGGCGCCAAGCAAACATGCCTGGTGCGTCCGCGCGTGGGATGAAAGTGTCGCGTTGCCGGACACCCGGAATTGCCGGGAGAGGGGTGGGCGCCTGTAGGGTAGAATCAAGGCAGGGAAGATCCCAGGAGGAAGCGATGCCGAAGAAGCCCGATGCCAATGATGCACATCTGATTCTGGAGCTTTACAACCTGCGGCGCGAGCCGGAACTACGCAAGGCGCGCCAATGGTGGCTGACGACGTTTTGGCCGAAGGACGCCGATGAGTTCCTGAAAGTGGCGATGGACTTCGGCTCGCAGGAAAACAACTGGCTCCGGCAGGTGGGCAGCTATTGGGGTATTGCGACGTCGTTTGTCCTGAATGGGATCGTGAGCGAAAAGCTGTTCTTTGAACCGGCGTTCTGCGGCGAACTGTACTTCATGTTTGCCAAGGTGCGGCCATTTCTGAAAGAGTTGCGAGAAAAAGCAAAGAATCCCGATCTATTTTTACTGTCGGAAAAAGCCATCCTCGGATCGAAAATCGGGCGCGAGCAATTTGCCAAGGTGGAAGCGCGCGTGGCGATGCTGCGGCCGAAGCGATAGGGATGTTCAGGGTGAATCGAATTCAAACATGGGTGCATTGGTGCGCGGTGCTTTTTCTCGGGCTGGGGACGCTTTTGCTCCCGGATAGCGCGTTGGCGAAGGATGTCCCCTCTTGCGATGCAGGGGTCAAGATGCAGCTGAGCGCGCCGGAATCGGAGCAGGGTAGCTTGCTGCTCGTCGAGGTCAGGAGCGAGAAACAGTTGACGGAAGTGAAAGGGGATTGGGATAGCCGGAGCATTCCCTTCTGGCAAGAGGCCGGCGGGGGCGCAGTCGAGAAAGGACTAGTGGGCGTTGACCTCGAGAAGGCGCCGGGCGAATACGAACTGAAGGTGACCGGGCAAACGGCAAGCGGCGAAAAGATCGCCTGCAGCGCGAGGCTGGAAGTGAAAGAAGGAAAGTTTGCGACGGAGGAATTGACAGTCGCCAAGCAGTTCGTCGAACCGAGCCCGGAACAAGTCAAGCGCGCCAATGAGGAGGGCCAAAAATTGCGAGAGATTTTTGATCGCGTGACGCCGGAACGGTTGTGGAATGGAACGTTTCGCATCCCGCTCGATGGAGTGACGACTGGTTCGAATTTCGGTAAGCGGCGAATCCTCAACGGTAATCCCAGGTCCCCGCACTCGGGAGCGGATTTTCCTGCTCCTACGGGGACGCTGGTGCACGCCGCGCAACGCGGACGCGTGGTGCTGGCGGAAGAGCTGTTTTTCGCGGGGAATACCGTAGTGGTGGATCACGGGCTCGGCATTTATACCTTTTACGGGCATCTCTCCGAGATCGGCGTGAAAGTCGGCGATGCGGTTGAAACGGGCGCCGTGCTTGGAAAGGTGGGGGCCACCGGGCGAGTCACGGGACCGCACCTTCACTGGGGGTTGACGGTCGAGAGAGCCAGGGTGAACCCGCTGCAGATCGTCACGCTGCTGGAGCACGAATAAGCGCGGGATCCAGGAATTTAGGCACAGAAAGCCCCTATTCCATTCGCCAAAGGTCTGGGTAAGAGTGAGCCCGTCTGCGCTTCGGGGAGAGTATTTCCCGCAGTAGTAGGGTCAGAGGGAATGCGGAACGACGGAAACGGTTAAAGTACTGAGTTCCATTTTGAAACGATTCGACGGGTCCGCGCACTAGCTAACAGGAAGCCGGCGATCCGAACTTGAGTCCGCTGCCAGGCGCCACGGCTCGGGAGACTGAAATGACTAACCCGGCCGGCAATCTTGCGGTTGCAAGGAGTTATCTCCAAGCCATCGAACGAGGCGCGACAGGGGCTGAATTAGGACAGTTTTTTGCCTCTGAGGTCGTTTTCGAGGTCTTTCCGAATCGGCTGCAACCCAAAGGTAATCGGCAAGACTTGAAGGGAGCAATGGAGGAGGCCGAGCGCGGCAAGAAGTCCATGGCCGGACAGATCTATAAGATAATACAGGAGATGGAGGATGGTGAGCGGGTGGCGATGGAGGTCGAATGGATCGGAACTTTGGCGGTACCGTTTGGCTCGGTCCCTGCAGGTGGCCAAATGAAGGCGCATTTTGCCGTGTTTTTGGAGTTTCAAGAGGGTAGAATCGTACGCCAGAGGAACTACGACTGCTTTGAGCCCTGGTGAGGGGAGTCGGAGGAAGGGAAGTACGACGGTACTGTTCCAGGAGTAGAATATATGGTACCGTTCCGCCATTGTCTCGGCTGTGAGAAGAAGGCAGAATTGGGGCTGTGTGGGCAAGGTTCGTGCTGTTCTCATCTCTTCTGTCATTAATACGTTTCGGCACCCTGCTGACACGACATATTAGATTTAAGCCCATTTATCGCGGATGGTTATAGGGCCCGTATCTTAGAAATCCGATTTGAGGTCGCGGTTCGAAATGTCTCTGCTTCATTTTCGGTGCAAAGAACGCCGTCGGACGCTACGAGTCGCATTGACCGTACCGCTGACGGTGCACGGGAAGCTGGACTCCGGCGAGAAATTCTGCGCGCAGACAAATTCGCAATCCGTGAATCGGCATGGGGCGCTGTTTCCACTGGAAGAGATTGTGGTGGTTGGGCAGACGCTGATTCTGGTAAACGATCACACCGCGCAATCCATGGAATGCCGGGTAGTTTCCATTCACCGTGCGCGCGACGGGAAGACGTACATTGGCGTGGAGTTCTTGTCGCCGGAGACGAATTTCTGGCACATGCAGTTCCCGATTCCCGGATCAAAGCCGCTGCGGCGAGTTGTTCCTTCCAAAGTATCTGCATAGAAACATCGATAGAAAACCTTCCTGTTTGAGATTTGTGTGCACCGTTTTTATAAAGGCGAGATAGCATGCGTGTGTGCAAGCGAGACTCACTCGCATCGGCCTGATCTCGGACACCCATGGATTGCTGCGCCCGGAAGCGGTTGAGGCACTGCGAGGATCGCAGCTGATTGTTCACGCCGGAGATGTGGGCAACCCCGAGATTCTCGAAGCGCTAGGAAGGATTGCGCCGGTCGTGGCCGTGCGAGGCAATGTAGACACGGCGGAGTGGGCGCAATCCTTGCCGCTAACGGCGGTTGCGGAAGCAGGCGCTGCGCTGATCTACGTGCTGCATGATGTGAATGCCTTGGATTTGAGTCCGCAAGCTGCAGGATTTTGCGTGGTCGTTAGCGGGCATTCGCACAAGCCCGGGAAAATGGAACGCGCAGGAGTTGTCTACATCAACCCTGGAAGCGCGGGACCGCGGAGATCTCAATTGCCTGTGACGGTGGCCGCTTGGACTTGGGGAAAACGCCGTACATGGTTGAATTTGTGGAACTGCACGTTTAACGGATGCCTGCAAAGAAGCTCGCGGAGGCCCTCGGCGCGTCTGAGAATCGCTTACCTGCCTATCGCCGATCCTGCTTAATATGCAAATGAAAAGCACTCCGCTTCAGTGACTCAGCACCTTTTCGGCTCGCGGCGCCATGCGCGCACGTGCGGCGTGGACCAAGCGCAGAAAACGGCGCGCCAATTCGCGAATCTGCTCGGCCTGGCGTTTCTTGATGGCCTCCGTAGGAATCAATTCGCCGCCTATGCCGAGGGCAGCGGCGCCGGACAGAATAAAGTTTGTAGCGGTTTGCTGATTTACGCCGCCTGCGGCGATGAGAGGAATTTTCGGGAATGGGCCTTTGAGGGCGCGGATGTAAAGGTCCCCGCCAACCGGGGCGCAAGGAAATACCTTGACGAAATCGGCCCCGGCTTTCCAGGCAGTGATGACTTCCGTGGGCGTCAAAGCGCCCGCGAGAACCAGAACATTATTTTTATTGGCGAGTTCGATGGTGGGCACATCCAGGCCTGGATCCGTCAGGAAGTGGGCGCCTGCGTCGAGGCAGCGGCGCGCCGTCTCGGTGTCCAGAATCGTGCCTGCTCCGATCAGCACATCGGGAGTGCTCTTGGCCAGATGGGCAATCACGTCGAGCGCGCCCGGGATCGTCATGGTGATTTCCACGATCGGGATGCCCCCGCTGGAAACGGCCTCGGCGGCGAAACGAGCCTCATCCGCTGAAGCGGTGCGAACGGCGGGGATGATGCCGATCTCTTCAATGCGTGCTCGAACCTCTTCTTTGTTCATGGGGCCCATCCCCTCCGGAATGTGGTGGTGCGGGTAGCAGAAGAATAGGCCAAACCGGGCTTGCGGTAAACAGGGGAACTCGCACCTGCGGAATCACGAACGCCGGTTTCTGGCTTGCCCGTCCCAGCAGCTTGCTGAAATCGCTCGAGTGACGTATGCCTAGAGGGGGCAGGCTAAGCGCTGTAAAGGACAGGTCGTTGATTAATTCGCAAAAGCGACAAGATCTTCGACGCTTGAAAATCGGACACTTGGCCACGCCGTAAGCAATTGATCTAGTTAGAGTTATTTTGTGCCCCCTAGCTAGGGGCAGTGCCGAGAGTGCCACAGTACTAGAACTTAGGTGCGGAGACGTACCCCGTCGGCCGTAGGACAGGGGTTTGTCCTAAATTGGGTCAGCTGGCCTATTGCATGTGCGCTGTCAGAGCGGCATACTTCACGAAGCTTAAGATGGAGAAGGACGAAAAATTTTAGGCAATAGGAGAAGCAGAAATGAGTAAACGACAGAAGGGTTTCTCTCTTATCGAGCTTTTGATCGTCGTGGCGATCATTCTGATCATCGCGGCCATCGCCATTCCGAACCTCCTCCGGTCCCGTATGGCCGCGAACGAGGCTTCGGCAGTAGGTTCTCTCCGCACGATTAACACCGCGGAAGTCACCTATTCCACCACCTACCCATCGATCGGCTTTGCGGCGTTGGCCAGCCTCGGCGGAACGGCACCTTGCACCAGCGCGACGTCCGCATCCGCTTGCTTGTTGGACGACGTTCTGTCCGGCGGCATCAAGAGCGGCTACACGTTCGTGACCACGGCAGGTACCACAACGCCGGCGGTTACCTATGTGTCGAACGCCAGCCCGAGCGTTCCTGGGCAGAGTGGCACGCGTTATTTCTACTCCGATCAGTCTGGCGTGATCCGTTACAACGGCACGACGGCTGCCGGCAGCGGCGACGCAGCGCTGTAAGAAATCAAAGCTGCGGCCCGCGGTTGGCCACAGTTGGACTGGAAAGGCACGGGACGCTCGTCCAGTGCCTTTTTTCTTTTCAGTCAGCTTATGAAGAGAGTGGCCGAGAAATCCATACTGAAATGGAGCAGGCGCTCCGCGGCCCTTGCGCGACAGAAGAGTTGCCGGTTCTACAGAGTCGCAGGAGCCCAGGCGAGTCCATCCACGCCGGGAGTGAGCTCGATGGGAGGTTGCATCTCCCAAGAATGCAGATCCAGCACGGCGATTTTGCCGGCTCCCGTCCCGCTGATGTACGCGATTTGTCCATCCGGACGAACCAGGATCTCGGACGACTTCTTCGGCACCTCAATCGAGCGCACTACTTTCATCGATTGTAAATCCACGACATGCAGCAGATTCGCGCCAGGGCTGAGGGCCAGCAACCAGCGGCCATCGGGAGTTGGCTCCGAGGCATAGGCCGGATTCGGCAGCGTGATCCAGCTCGCGATCTTGTTGCTCGCCGTGTCGATCACGGCAATGCGCGCGGCGTCTTGATCGTGCGTGAACACGCGCAGACCATCAGGAGACATGGAAATGCGCTGGACCGTCTTGGCGACAGGAATCGTCGTAACCAGGCTGCGCTTCACCAGGTCCAGGACGCTGACCGTGCCGGCGCCGACGTTGGCGGTGTAGGCGCGGCGACCGTCCGACGAGATAACAAACATGTGGGATTCCGGCTGCCCCGTGGGAATTTCCGCAAGGACCTTGCGCGTGGAAGGATCAATCACCTCGAGGGCATTGGCGAGTTCCGCGGAGACGTAGAGCAAGCCGTCAGGTCCGATTTCGGCGCGATGGGGGCGCAGCGGCTTGCCCAATGCGATGGTGGCCGCGAGTTTTCGTTCGCGCAGGTCAATCACATCAATGGTGCTGCCATCCGTCCCGGGCCTGCCGACGCCGGAATTGCCGTAGATGGGCACATAAGCTAGCCTGCCATCCTTGGAGACGATGACTTCGTGGCCATTTACGCCGACCACGATTTTCGCCAGCTCGCGCCGTTCCTCAGGATCGACGACCAAAAGTGTGTGCTCGTACTGATTGGCCACCACCAGAAGCCCGCGAGACGGAGAAGGCGAGTTTGCGCTACCGAGCCGGGATGAGGCCAGAAGCAAAGCTGCGGTTAAAAGCAGCGATACGCGTGCAAACATGGACCACCTCGACGAAACGTCGTGCTCATTCGAATGCGGGCAACTCTGCTGAGTATATCTTTTCCGTGACTCAACGGCTACGGCGGCGCTTCCTTTTTGCAGGCTTCTTGCCGCGAGGTTTGCGCGCGGAAGGCTTGGAGCCGGAAGTTTTTGGGCCGGACAGAGAGTCGCGCGTTTTCTTCGGCAGCTTGGCGCAGATCATGTCATAGGAATCGCGGAGCAGCCGTGTGAGTTCGCCAGGCGGAACCGCGTCTTTGTTTTCCAGCGCGACCCACTGGGCACGCGCCAGATAAGGCGCGGGAATGATGCTGGGGCGCTCCGTGAGCTCGGCGAAATTTTCTGGCGAAGCTTTGAAGGAAAGCCAGACCGGCGCGGGCTCGAGCGGCGTGACGGCAAACATTTTTCCACCCACTTTGAAAAGCAGGTCGCTGCCCCATTGAATCTGTTCCGTTGCGCCGGGAAACGACAGACAAAGATCGCGGAGCCATTCGACGTCCATGGGCAAGAGTCTAGGACAAGAGAGGGTTCTAGCTCAACGGGTCAAGCGCCGAGTTCCGTTGTCTCCAGGCGATCTGCTTAACGGGGCCGACAACCCAGATCCAGGACAGCGCCGCCATTAACGCGACGACGGCCATGATCAAGAACGCCAGGAAGAAACGCCCCGTGCGGCCCACGACGAATCCCGTCAGCGCTGGTCCGAGGACGCCAGCGAGATTTCCGAAGAAATTCTGCAACCCCGTCCAGCGTCCCGCGGTTTTTGGTCCAGCCAGTGTTTGCGTGATGGCCCAGACATTGGAGCCGCAAATTCCGCCGCAAGCACAGGCCATGAGGAGCAGAATCACGGAAGCTGTCGGCCCAGCGAGCACACAACCCAGCAGAAGGATCCCCGCGCCACCGACTCCTACGCCAGTAAACGTCTTGCGTACCAGCGTGGGCGTGGCCCCGGAGGCGATCCAGCGGTCGGAAAGCCATCCGGAGAGGATTGAGGCTACTGCGTAGCACAGATAACCCAAGCCGACGATTTTCGCCATCATCTCCAGCGAAAAGTGGCGCTCGCGCGTGAGATACGACGGCAGCCAGGTGATCTCGAAATACAGAACGTAATTTACGCCAAACAGACCGCCGCACGTTCCCCACAGGGAGCGTCGCTTTAGAATTTCGGCAAACTCCGCGCTGCTGTCTCCGAAAGTAGCAATAGCGGTGAAGGAGCCTCTGCGCGGCATCCATTTCAACCAGGGAATCAGCCACAGCATGCTGACGAACCCAAGAACGAGGAAGAACGGACGCCAGCCGAAGCTGGCCATCAGCATTCCACCAAAATACGCGCCCAGGGCGGGCCCCAAGCCGACGCCGGAAACGATTAGCGCGTTTGCGAAGCCACGGCGAACCTCTGGAACATATTGCGCCAAAACTTTTGAGGAAGAAGGATACGCGACAGTTTCTCCCAGACCAAGCAACAAGCGCGCGGCAAGCAATGCAGCGAAACCGTGCGATATGCCGGTGACGGCCGTGGCCGCGGACCACAGAAAAAAACCGGCGGCCATAACCCATTTGACGTCGAAGCGGTCCACCATCCAACCGGATAATGGAAGAAACACAGAGTAGGTCACGAAGAAAGAGGCCAGCAGTTTGCCAAGCTGCCAGTCGGATAAACTGAGTTCGCCTTTCAGCAGCGGCGCGGCAATCGAGAGATTTCCGCGATCAATGTAATTGATAAGGATGGAGAGCGCGAGCAGCGCGACCACCCGGTTGATCACGCGCGATTGGCTGCTTTTCTCGTAGGCGGCTGGAGAGTGCAAGTGGGATCGCCGGACATTCTCCATGCCCGCGCGGATTGTTGCAAGCCAGTTTCAGCCGCGATTTTTCTTGCGGCACACTCGCGAACCGGGGCAGCCCGTTCGAGTCAGGACGGAGCGCCGGATACGTTGTCAGGGCAAGCCTTTGTTCGAGCCAGGCTTGCCCAAGCGCCCTGTCCCGACCGACGCACCCGTCCTAATCCATAAGGGAAGTTTTGGCGGGAAAGAATATAGCGGTGGGTGTAGCATTGTCGCCTCAGCCCATGGCGCAGGGAGGAGGGAACATGATGGAATCTGAGCGGGTAGGCGATAGCAAGGAACCTCGTGGCATGCATGAGGGACGAGATGCCGGAGTGACGCGGCGGGAATTTCTGGGCGTAGCTGTGGCAGCGACGTGCGCCGCAGGCAGTGAGACGTTTTCCTGGGCCGCGGACACACGGGTCGGCGTTCCCTACCGGACTCTAGGCCGGACCGGCGAAAAGGTTTCGATGGTCGGGCTGGGCGGCTATCACCTTGGGAATCCGAGCGATGAGCAGGACAGCATTCGTATCATCCGGGCGGGGATTGATAACGGGATCAATTTTCTGGACAACTGTTGGGATTACCACAACGGAAACAGCGAAGTCCGCATGGGTAAGGCGCTTCGAGACGGCTACCGCCAGCGCGCCTTCCTGATGACCAAGATTGACGGACACACGAAGTCCGCCGCGGCCCAACAATTGGAAGAATCACTTCGCCGGCTGCAGACTGACCATATTGATCTGGTGCAATTTCACGAGATTATCCGCATCGACGATCCCGACAAGATTTTTGCGCCCAGCGGAGGCATGGAAGCGCTGGTCGAGGCCCGCAAGGCCGGCAAAGTGCGCTACATCGGGTTCACCGGTCACAAGAATCCGGACTTTCATTTGAAGATGCTGGAAGTGGCCACGGCGCACCAGTTTCATTTCGATGCGGTGCAAATGCCGCTCAATGTTATGGACGCGCACTTCAACAGCTTTGAGAAAAAAGTCTTGCCGGTTCTAGTGAAAAATGGAATTGGCATCCTGGGAATGAAACCGATGGCGGCAGGACTGATTTTGAACAGCAAGACCGTCGAACCCATCGAATGCCTGCATTACGCCATGAATCTGCCGACCAGCGTTGTCATTACGGGTTGCGAAACGATGGAAAACCTGCAGCAGGCTCTGAAAGCGGCGAAGACATTCCGGCCGATGAGCGATTCTCAAGTTGCTGCGTTGTTGGCGAGGACGGACGTTGCCGCGCGAAACGGCGAGTACGAGTTATACAAAACCACGAATCAATTTGACGGAACAGTGCAGAACCCGCAGTGGCTCGGGTGAATTCCCGGCGCGAGCCTTGAGGAGGAAACCAGCCGCCATCGGAGAGGCGATTCGTTAATGCCAGACAGCGAGAATCGCCCCCATCACCAAAAAGCAGACCAGTTGATAGAAGGTATTGATGGCGAAAAGCTTCATGCTCTGCTTCATGAATAGCGCGCCGGTGAATTGCACCGTGGCGATGAAGCCGAGCCACACATGAAATCCCACCATCAATCCGTGGTGCACGTTTTCCGCATGGAGTCCATTCAGAATGAGAGCCAGGGTGAAGGCGGCGAGCAAGCTGGCGACAAATGAGCCGGCATAGGCTGGGCCTGCGCTCTTCTGCATCTCCTGCATTTTCGCTTTGTCGTTCGGGTCGTAGCCCATCTCGCGCATCCAGGGCTTCGCGAAGAGCAACGGCGAGTACCACAAAAAACCAACCACCATGGTGGCAATCGCGGCAACAAAAATAGAGAGAAAATTGAGGTGATGGAGATTCATGAAGAGCAGTCTCCGAATCTGTGACGCGCGAAACTGTGCACGCTATCCTAGTCGCGCCGCCCGCGGATGTAAAGCAAAAGTGATAAGCGAGGCTTGCACAGAGCAGCGAAAAAATGCGAATTGCGAAAAGGGATAGTCCCTTGTGGGAAGCACAGCGCGAAAATTTTCTATACAACTAAGGGGCGATGGCCTAAAAGAAAAGTATACCGAGTCTCCAGCAACTCGGAAAAGTCGCGGTCGCCTCCACGAAAGTGTGTGGCCCGCCGCGGATCTTCAGAGAACCGCGGTGCGCCATACGGATGGGGAGTGGGGGCGCAAATCGGCCGTCCGAGCCGAAATTCGGAAGAGGAGGAGTGGTTCATGAAAATGAGAATCGTGAGTCTCTTGGCTTTGGCATCCCTGCTTTTGGCGTTTGCATTTATCTCTTCGGCCCCCGCGGCGCCGAACAAGGCGAATACCCCGGCGGCCACTGTAGCGACCACGCTGCCGGCCAACACCGAAGCAACTCCCGCGGAACCGCATCCGGAAATTCGCGATGCCATTGGCGCGCTAAACCGTGCTAAGGAGCATCTGGAGCATGCCGCGCATGACTTCGGCGGCCACCGTGTGGAAGCCATTCATGCCATCGATGAAGCCAAACACCAGCTCGAAATTTGCTTGAAGTATTAAGCGGGACCAAACCTTAGAGCGACCATCTTCGCTCGCAACAGAACTTCAATACAAGAATCCGTACCGAAGCAGCTTCGGTCCGGGTTTTTGTTTCTAGAGCAACCGCGATTTACTGCACGCGGTGAAACTCAACGTAATCCCGGCCCACGTAGAGCCGGTAGCTGCCCGTGACGGCACCGGCAAGCACTTGCAATGGAACGGGGCGCTTGATTTCACTGTCGCGTTGCGAGGCTACCCGCAAGAGGTCGTTGGCCGCCAGATCCATCACCACAAATTTTCCGCCTTCGATGAATCCCACGCCGTACGCGCCGGGCTTCAGGGTCTGCCCTGCAATTTCCAGAGTTACTTCATTCAGGAAGTAGGCTTGGTATTTTTCGCGGATTCCCGTGGAGTAGCCGGAATTGTCCACCAGTCCCGCCAGGACGTAAAAATCATCCGCAAAATGGACGCCGCCGGTGTTGCGCATCTGTGCCGGAGCGGTTTGCCCGCGGAAAAAGACTCTATCCGGGAAAAGTTTGGAGGTGATATCGGCGGCCTTGAGGGCAACTTCTTTTCCCTCTGCGGGAGGACTGCCGGCCATCATCGTCGGCAGATGCCGAAGGGAAAAAGTCAAAAGCAACAGGGACAAAAGAACTGCGTATTTTGCGAAGCGCGCCATGGAGGCTCCTTTCAGGATGCTGGAATCGTACAACACTTTCAGGTTTCGACGAAAAGTGCAGCACCTCCAGCCATCTGGTGCCACCCGTGGGCCGGGCGCGGTCCTGCTTTTTTCGAAGCGATCGGTGCGCGAAGTTGACGGGGACGAGGATGTGTTATCGTACGCGCGCCGGAATTCGCGCGAAAAAAGGGAGAAGAACGATGCTGGATCGCCGGAATTTCATGAAGACCTGTTCGGGAATGGGCTTGGCGGGAACGCTGCTTCCGGGAGTGCTTTGGGCCCAGGCGCAAGCCGAAGGCGCGAAAAAAATCACCAAGGAAATGATTGACAATGCCGCGGCCATCGCCGACGTACCTATTCCCGATGAATACAAAGACATGATGCTGGAGAATTTGAACAATCATGCCAAAGGCTTCGAAGAAATCTACAAGCTGCATATCCCAAATTCCGTCGAGCCCGTTCTCCTCTTTGATCCCGTCCTTCCGGGAATGAAATTCGAAACCGCGCGAAAACCTGCGCGCATTTCCAAAGCGCCGGGCGGCGCCACATCGGGAGCGCCCAAGAATCTGGAGGATTTGGCTTTTGCAAGCGTTCGAGAACTTGCGGAGTTGATTCGAACGAAAAAGGTTTCGTCAGTGGCTCTGACGGAGATGTACCTCGACCGGCTGAAAAGGTATGACCCAACGCTGAAGTTCGTGGTGACGCTGACGGAAGAACGCGCGCTGGCACAAGCCAAAAAAGCCGACGCGGAAATCGCCGCTGGAAAGTATCGGGGGCCGCTGCATGGCTTGCCATGGGGCGCGAAGGATTTGCTGGTCGTGAAGGGCTATCGAACCACGTGGGGTGCCGGCGGTTTCGAAAATCAAATGATTGAAGAAGATGCCGAGGTCGTGAAGCGCTTGGACGAAGCGGGCGCCGTGCTCGTTGCAAAACTGACTCTTGGCGCGCTCGCGCTAGGTGACATTTGGTTCGGCGGCGTGACGCGGAATCCCTGGAATCCGAAGCAAGGCTCGAGCGGTTCGTCCGCGGGGCCGGCTTCCGCCACGGCCGCGGGATGCGTCGCGTTCACCATCGGCTCGGAAACGCTCGGCTCGATTTCGTCGCCGTCCACTCGCTGCGGATGCACGGGGCTGCGCCCGTCGTTCGGTCTGATCCCGCGCACCGGCGCGATGGCGCTTTCCTGGAGTATGGACAAACTGGGTCCCATCTGCCGCGCCGTCGAAGATTGCGCCCTGGTGCTGGACGCGATCTATGGTCCAGATGGCCACGATCGCACCGTGAAGCCGGCAGCCTTCAATTGGGACGCAACTCTGGACTGGAAAAAACTGCGCGTCGGTTACCTAAAAGCCGACTTCGAACGCAAGCCCGGCGAAGGCCAGGAGCCGCCGAAAGAAGAACCAGCGGCGACTCCCGAAGAACAAAAGCGGCGTGACGAACAAAAGAAACGCCAGGAAGCTGCGCAAGCCCGGGCGGAATACGACCGAAAATATAATGATGCTGCGCTCGCGAAACTCCGCGAGATGGGCGTGAACCTCATCCCTGCGGAGCTGCCGAAATTTCCTTACGACGCCATGGTCACCATGCTGACGTCGGAAGCTGCGGCCGCCTTTGACGATCTCACGCGTTCCGGAAAAGACAAGTTGCTGACGATGCAGCGGGAATTTGACTGGCCGAACGGGTTTCGCTCCGCGCGTTTTATCCCCGCCGTCGAGTACATTCAAGCCGCGCGAGCACGAAGAATGGCAATGGATGCTGTAACAAAAGTGTTTGACGAGTTTGATGTGATCGTCGCGCCCACGCAAAGCCAGCAGCTCGTCATCACGAACCTGACGGGCAATCCCGCCGTGATTTTGCCAAACGGCCTGCGTGGAAGCGACGCTCCCAAACCACCGACGGACGATCCCACCGATTTCCGCAACGCCGGCGGGCCGGGCACCATGGCCAGCCTGACCTTCCTAGGAAAATTGTATGGAGAAGCGCCACTGCTCGCATTTGCGCGCGCCTACCAGGATGCGACGGGTTTCCACCTGCTGCACCCGACGCTTAATCCGGTGTCCTAGTCCATTCGCCCGGATCAGTCGAATCACTTCTGGAATGGATGAGCTACATGCCTTTCACGATCGGGTAGCCTTTACTCGCCCAGTCGGCCGCGAAACTTGTCGGTAGAATCAGCACGCGCAGCCTCTTGAACCCCATGTTGCTCAGAGCTGTAAACGCGGGACGAATATTCGGACATTTTTCGAGCGGGCAGCATCCACAGTAAATCACCAGATTCATCGAGCGCGGCAAGCTGTCCGCCCACTTTTTCAGCTCAGCAAGACCCTCTTCCGTCGAAGCAGTTCCGTGATAGCTAGCGCCCGGGACATGCCCGCCGACAAAAAGTGACCGGAAACCGACGTACAGAACAGTCGGCGGCGTTGCAACTTTGTCCGTAAGTTCACGCACGAAATCGGCCGGCTGAACAATCTGCGCAGCGGTCCAAGGGTCACCCGCCTTTGCCTCATCGCCACTGGCTGCGTGCGTTGGCAAGACAAACAGTGCTGCAGCCATCGAAACGAGGAGAGCAAGAAGTAACGAGATTGCAGAGTTCGTCGCTGGGATTCGCAAGCGCATCATGATAGGCCTCCGCGACTCATTGTAGGACCAGAACGATGAAACAGCCAAGCAGTGGAGTCACAAAAGAGATAATTTTTGCGGAACGGAACAGCTATTTCTTAAGCTCCGTGCGCGTACGTTGCAGCTTCAACGCCGTGGTGCGCAGCGTTTCCGGAACATTCTTATTGGTGGTCAACCGCTTCAAGTCCACAGCGTTGAGAATCGGAAGCATGTGCAAGGTGACGTCGAGAGGCGTCTTGGGATTGTTGACGAGGTTCCGAACTACCGTGTAGTTCTTTCGAAAGGCGCGATTGCCGGCAATGCTCCGCAGGATTTCATCCGTGAGGCTGGTCATCGACGCGAAAGCCTCGACCTCCTGATCGGTGAGCCGCGGTGACTGCAGCACCGCTCGCTGCACCACCTTATTATTGTCGCGAATCAACGTGCGGCGCGCTTCCGATCCGCCCTTCATGGCGAACTGCACGCGCTGCGCCACGGTCATTTTGGCCAGGCGTTGAATCAGCGTCTGCCGCCGCGCAAGATCGGATTCTGCCGCAGCGGCTGCTTCAGCGAGAGCCGCTTCATCAATGGGATTGCCGGGGCCATGAAGCTCGTGGAGCTGACTTTTTTGCTCCTCGGTCAGAGAAGCGGATTGTTCCAATGCGGAAGCCAGTGCGGGAGATTCGCTGACGCGATCCAGCTCTTCCATCAACGCCTGAATCCCCAGCGTCGAGAGATGCCGCACCGCCGGAACCAGGAATTCCGCACTGCAATTCTTGTTTTGCACCATGGCGTCGCAAACGCCCGGCTTGTCGGCAAGGTTTTTCGCCGCGTAGGCGTATAGCGCGGGCAACGCGTGCTCGCGTTTCAAGGCTTCCACGAAAGATTCGACGGGCTGCGAAAGCAACGCGTCCTGTGCGCGCGCCGACACCATTTCGTCGGCATCATTCGCGAGCACCGTGAGAACTTCGGCGCGGTCCGCGGGGGCCAGATGCGCTCCGCCGGTACAAACCGCGATCTTGCGCTCGCGCGGCGCGCGGCCGTGGCGCAGATCTTCGAGAACTTCAGGGCTGAGCGCTTCCACCGGTTGCCTGCCTCAAATCCTTCTGGCTAAGCACTATTGTACCGGAGGAGCCAGGCGCTCCGAGCGGCGGCATCGCTTGCCCGTTCAATTCCAGCAACACCGCGGAGGAGTCTCCCGCGCTGACTTCAAACTGCTGATTGGCGGAAAAGTGCCGCGTCTCCCCCGCCGGCAACTCCATATCAAGAAGCAGATTGTTGTCCGCCACGACGCGCACACGCGTGGCCGCCGAAGTGGAAACCGAAAGATCCAGCGTCGTGGCCGCGGATGGGGAAGTAGCCGTAGAGGCGCTGGAAGTATCAACGGGCCCAGACTGCGATGGAAGCGAAGTGAGCGAAGACGAATGTGCGTGCCGATGCGCCGTGTAGCGCCGCCAGCCATAACGTCCTGCATAGAAAAGTCCGACAACAATTAGAATCAGAACCAACCCCGCGGCAGCCGGAATCCACTTTGGCGGCGAAGGAATCCGTTCCTCGGGCTTGGCGACGCCGGCGGGCGATTTCTCCGAGCGCGCCAAATCATATTCGCCGAGCAGTGCTTCCTCATCCAGGCCCAAATACCGTGCAATGGTCCGCACAAACCCGTGCCCAAACACTCCGCCCGGCAGCCGCTCCCAATTTTCATTTTCCAGTGCTTCAATAAAGCGCACGCTGATGCGCGTGGCTTTGGTCAGTTCCTCCATGGAAACTTCGCGCATTTCGCGCTCGCGCTTCAGTCGTTCACCGAAATTTCCCCTGGCCATGGACCGAACCTGTCCTCATTGACAGAAGGTGGGTGCTCGCAACGCGGCGGCGTGGGACCCCTGAACGGACTATAGGCGGCGTCCTAACCTACTGTCAAACGAAGGAGTTGCGAGGCTGTGGAAAGTTGGCGATGGAACCGCCGCAACCCCAGGATAGCAAGATAGCCACGCCTGTACCACGAGCGTGTTGCACCCCTATTTAACTGGGCCCATACTGGCGGGGATTCGCGGGTGTGTCTCTGCCAGGGGCAGACCGTCTTATTTTTGTACGGAGGCGCGGCTCAGATTTTCAGGCATTGCCGCGCTACTCGGATTTCCGCAGGGGAAGCGGGAACAGCAGGAAGAATCTTGAAGGGACTGGTTCAAGCGAGCGTGGAGGAAGTAAAGCAATTTCCAGCCGTCGAACGCCGCCGCAATCCTGCGGTGCCGTCCGAGCAGCGGGAAAAGGGCGAGGTCGCCGTCTTCCAGGAATTAGGGAAGGCGCTCACCTCCTCGTTGCAGCTCGATCAAGTTCTCCGCACCATCATGGAGAAGATCGACGAATTCCTACGCCCGGACAACTGGTCGCTGCTCTTGCTCGATGAAGCCAAACAGGAACTCTACTTCGAATTGGCGGTTGGAAAAGCTTCGCAAGCATTGAAGGACGTACGCATCAAGATGGGGCAAGGAATTGCCGGTTGGGTGGCGCAGCGCGGCGAGACCGTGGTTGTGCCGGACACCTCGAAAGACACCCGTTTTTTCGGCAAGGTCGACGAGAAAACCAAAACGGAAACGCAGTCCATTGTCGCCGTCCCCGTAAAGTTTCGCGACACCTGCCTGGGTGTCATCGAACTGATCAATTGCATTGGGCCCGAGGGCTTCGATCCACGCGACCTCAAGCTCCTAGAAGCGCTCTCCGATTTCGCCGCCATCGCTCTGGAAAACGCGCGCCACGTCAAAAAAATTCACGAACTCACCATCACCGACGATTGCACTTCGCTTTACAACGCCCGTCATATGGGCTTCATTCTCGAAACGGAAATTTACCGCTCGCAGCGTTACAACTACGAGTTCTCCATTGTTTTTATCGACCTCGACCACTTCAAGCAGGTCAACGACACTCACGGCCATCTGGTCGGCTCGCGCTTGCTGGCCGAAATCGGCAACGCGCTAAAGGAACATTGCCGCCTCATCGATTTCGCCTTTCGCTACGGCGGCGACGAATTCGTGATCCTGCTCCCACAAACCTCGAAAGAAAGCGCGTTAAACGTGGCGCGGCGCCTCCACAAACTGATCCGCGAAGCCACCTGGCTCGGCCCCCAAGGCTTGAACATCAAGCTCACCCCCAGCGTCGGCGTCGCCTCCTACCCCGTGGATTCGCGCACCAAGGAAGGCTTGCTGCACCTCGCCGATGAAGCAATGTACCTAGTCAAAAATACCCGACGCGATTGCGTGGCCGCCGCCAACATCGGAATTCTTTCGGACACCGCTGCCAGCGCAGAAGCTGGCTAGCCCGCTCTCTTCGCTCCCGGTCAGGCCCTCTTCTATACAGCCCTTCGAATTTTTGCTTAACTAAATCCATGAAGAGAAGTGAAGCCGCGAACTATGCGCGCTGGTCGGCGTCCGCTGCATTGGTGCTGGCGATCCTCACGGCTGGTGTGTACTTCGAGCGCAAATGGGTGTCCTACCGGGAAAGCAAGAAAGCGCCGCCGCCCGCGCCGAAAGACGTTTCGCGGCTCTCGAGCGGGCTGACGTTTTCCAAGGTCGAAGGCAACCACACTATCTTCACCGTCGCCGCCTCCAAATCCACCGACTACAAAGATAATGACGCCAGTTTGCTCGAAGACGTGGGCATCACCATCTTCGGCAAGACTGGCGACCGCCACGACACCATCCACACGCAAAGCTGCCAATACGAAAAAGAAGGTGGTGGCGTCACGTGCAGCGGCGAAGTGCAAATCGAACTGGAGAGCGCCGCTGACGCCGAGCGCGCCGCGAAGAATCCCACGCATCCCCCTGCGCAAAGAGTGCACGCCGAAACCCGCGGCATCCTCTTCAACCGCCTCACGGGTTTGGCCCAAACCGACCAGCCAGTGAAGTTTGATTTTCCGAGCGGCAGCGGCGATGCCGTGGGAGTCGAGTATCACTCCCTGGAAGGCACCTTGCGTTTGCTGCGCGATGTGCATCTGCTGCTGGAACCACAGCCGAGCAGCGCCACCGGTAAAAACCCCCCGCCAACGGACGCGCCCGACCCCGTGCACGTAACCGGGAAGAGCCTGGAATTTGGCCGCAACAATAGGACCATGCATCTGCAAGGGCCCGTCGAAGCGCAGACGCACACGGCGCGATTGCTCGCTGGAGAACTAACGCTGCTTCTGGACGTCGCGTTTCGCGCGGAAAAAATAATTGCCACACCCGGTGGAACTGAGAAAAATCCGGTGCTCTCCTCGCAATCCGTGGATGATCCGGTAAACGTCAGCGCGGAAACCCTGACCGCCTTCTTTGCTCCCGAGGGATGGCTGACGAAAATCGAGGGAACCGGAAGCGTTCAGGGTTCGCGACAGAGCGGAAAAGAACAAGAAGAATTCAGCGCGCAGAACGGAACGATGGAGCTTCGGCCAAAAGTGGATCAGCCCGAAAAATTAACCTTGAATGAAAACGTGCTGCTGAAAACGCGCACCGAAGGAACCGGCAACGCCAGAACCTTGCAGACCAGCGCGCTGGTCGTCGAATTTGCCGAGAGCGGGAACGGCACCGGCAGCGTAACCAAGCATGCTGAAACCCTGGCTGCCGGAACCATCGAATGGATGGATGCAGGGCCGTCATCCGCAGCGCCAGGAACATCCGCGAATAGCGTGGCGGCGCGCACGAAATTGGACGCCGACAAACTGGCAATGGAATTTGCCAGCGATGGCAAACCCAGGCAATTGCTCGCCAACGGCAATGTGCGCACCGAACGAGCCTCGGTCGCCAAGCCTTTCCAAATCGCGACCTCGCACAGTGGCACCGCGCAATTGCTCCCGAACGGCTCGTGGTCGCAAATGGACTTACAGGGAGACGTGAAGCTGAAACAAGCTGACCAGAACGGCCAAGGCGATCATGCCGTCTTTATCCAAGCGACGCAGACCGCCACGCTCACCGGAAAAGCCCTCGCCCGCGACGCCACCACCGAAACGCGCGCTCCGCGCATCACCTTCAATCAAACCAATGGCGACATTCACGCCGAAGGCGGTGTGCGCTCCACCGATTTCTCCGCCAAAGGCGGCGCCACACAGCTCGCCCCCGTGCCCACCAATGTCACCTCCGATACCATGCAGGGAAACTCAAAGAGCGGCCGAGCCCTCTACATCGGCCACGCACGCCTATGGCAAGGCGACTCCGTGATGGAAGCGGATTCCATCGAACTGCTGCGCGATACGAAAATCCTAAACGCTGCGGGAAATGTTCGCGCCGTCTTTCCCCAAGTCCCGGGCCCAGCCACTCCTCCGGCCTCGTCCACGCAAGCCGGACCGAAAAAGCCCGAATTGTGGCACGTCTCCTCCGGCACGCTCACTTACCACGATACGGAAAGCTTCGCCCACCTCGAAAAAAATGTCGTAGCGCAGTCCGCTGAGCAAACCATGCGCGCTCCCCTGGTGGATTTGTACTTCACCAAGAGCGTCACAACGAATGCGACTGCGCCTGGCACTCCCGCCCCTGCCAAGGCCATCTCCAGCGCCCAACAAATCAGCCGCGCCGTCGGAACCGGCGGCGTCACCGTGGATCAAGGCACGCGCAGAGCCACCGCCGAGCGCGGCGAGTACCTCGCCATCGAAGGAAAATTCATCATGAGCGGCGGCGATCCAACAATTTTCGACGCTTCCGAGGGCACCACCAAGGGCCATCAATTGACCTTCTTTTTAGCGGATGATACGATCATCGTCGACTCAGAAAATGGCACGCGGACGTTGACGAAGCACCGAGTCGACAAATAATGCCGCCGCTCCGCGGCCGCCCGTGAAGAGGTATGCTGAAGCTCCAGGCCGTCGATCTAAGCAAGTCCTACCGTGGTCGCAAGGTCGTTGACGACGTGGCTCTGGAGATTGGACAAGGCGAAGTTGTCGGGCTGCTCGGCCCCAACGGCGCCGGCAAGACCACCACCTTCTATATCATGGTTGGCCTAGCCCGCCCCGATTCCGGCCGCGTTCTCCTCAACGAAGAAGAAATCACCGACCTCCCCATGTATCTCCGGGCCCGCAGTGGCATCAGCTACCTCCCTCAGGAACCCTCGGTTTTTCGCCAACTGACCAGCGAAGACAATCTGCTCGCCGTTCTCGAAACGCTGCCACTCACGCCAGAACAGCAGCGCGACCGCCTAGAAGAGTTGCTGGTGCAGATGGGCCTGGAAACCGTTCGAACCAGCAAGGCCTACACGCTTTCCGGCGGAGAGCGCCGGCGCCTTGAAATCGCGCGCTCGCTTACGCTGCAGCCTTCTTTTATTCTTCTCGACGAACCTTTTTCCGGTATTGACCCTCTAACCGTGAAGGATCTGCAGGAAATCATCCGCGATCTGGCGAAATCGGGTATTGGCGTGCTTATCACCGACCACAACGTGCGGGAAACTCTTAGCGTCACGGATCGCGCTTACATCCTGAAAAGTGGCAAAATATTCCGCAGGGGCAGCCCCGATGAGTTGAGCAACGATGCCGAAGTGCGGCGGGTATACCTGGGCGATCATTTCCGCCTAAACTAGGACGACCGAAAGGAATACACGGGACCATCCATGGCTTGGCAGGGACTCAAACTCAACCTGAGAGTTTCGCAGAAGCAGATTCTGACTCCAGGCCTCGTGCAGATGGTCAGCGTCCTTGCCCTCAATCGCCTCGAGCTTCGCGAGATGATCAACCAGGAGATGATCGCCAACCCCGTCCTCGAAGAGCAAAACGAAGAACCCACACAAACTGACAACTACAGCGACGAAAATTTTCTGAAAGCCGAAACCGAAAAAGTTCCGGAAAAGCCCGAGCCCAATCCCTTTGACGAATTTGACGTCGGCACCTTCTTCAATCAATACCTCGATACCGGCGGCGACGGCGGGCAATCGCAAGAGCGCGAAGTCTCCGAGCGTCCCTCGTTCGAAAAGTTTCTTTCTTCGCCCAGCGG
The DNA here is from genome assembly GCA_963729455.1 of uncultured Acidobacteriota bacterium. Taxonomy (GTDB): domain Bacteria; phylum Acidobacteriota; class Terriglobia; order Acidiferrales; family UBA7541; genus Acidiferrum. The sequence goes on along the minus strand of CAVSNX010000006.1, from coordinate 70,046 downwards.
CCTTTCCGACCACCTCGAATGGCAATTGAGCGTGACCATCTGCTCGGACACCGTAAAAGAAATCGCCGAAAACATCATCGGCAACCTGGATGAGAACGGCTATCTGACCGCCTCGCTCGAAGAACTCCTGCAAAACGGAAAGTATACCCAGGACGACCTCGATGACGCGCTGGCCGTGGTGCAGGATTTCGACCCCATCGGCGTGGGCGCGCGCGACCTGCGCGAGTGCCTGCTGCTGCAATTGAAAGCCTTCGATCCGCAAAACACTCTCGCGCATCAAATCGTCTCCGAACATCTCAAGCAGGTGCAATCCAATCAGTTGAAAGAAATCGCTAGGGCCCTGAACCGCCCGCTGGAAGTGGTGAAGCACTCTCTCGAAGTCATCAAGAAGCTCGACCCGCGTCCCGGCCTGCGCTACAACAAAACTGAACCGCGCCTCGTCGAGCCTGACGTCTACTTCCGCAAAGTGGACGATCAGTGGCAAGCCTTCCTGAACGAAGACGACATGCCCCAGTTGCGTCTGAGCCCCACGTACCGCCGCCTGCTGGTGAAAGATGCCGCGGACCGCGACGTCCGCAACTACGTCAAAGAGCGCTTCACCGCCGCCGTCCAGCTCATGAAAAATATCGAGCAGCGCAAACACACCATTCTGCGCGTCTGCCAGTCCATCATCGCCCGCCAGGGAGAATTTCTCGACCACGGCCCCGACGCCCTGAAGCCCATGATGATCAAGGAAGTCGCCGAAGAAGTTGGCGTGCACCCCTCGACGGTCAGCCGCGCCGTGGCCAGCAAGTATGCGCACACCTCGCAAGGCGTGCTGGAGCTGCGCTCCTTTTTCAGTGAGTCGGTGAATGGCCCCGAGGGCGACGGCATGTCCCTGCTGACCCTCAAGCGCCTCGTCAAGAAAATGATCGAAGAAGAAGACGCCACCAAGCCGCTCACCGACGAGCAAATCGCCAAAAAACTCGACGACACCGGCATTCATGTAACCCGCCGCACTGTCGCCAAGTATCGCGAAGACATGCGAATTCCCAGCACCCACCAGCGCCGCGAGAAGAACTGAGCCCGCCCCGCCCGTGAAGCCGCAGACGAGACACGATTCACGCCAACTGGTCATCCTCACCGGACTTTCTGGCTCCGGAAAAAGCACCGTCCTCCACGCGTTTGAAGACATGGGTTTCTATTGCGTGGATAACCTGCCTGTCGAGCTCATCCCCATTTTTGCCGAGCTGCACGCCGCGGGCGAAGGCGACTTCGCGCGCGCCGCTCTCTTGGTGGACGCGCGCGAAGGGATGCAGCTGCAGAAGCTGCCGCCGCTCCTGAAGCACTTGAAAAAAAATCATCCCATCACTCTGGTGTACATCGAAGCCAACGAAGACGCTCTGTTGCGCCGCTACAGCGAGACTCGCCGCCCGCATCCGCTCGGCAAGAATTTCTCCGTGCGCGAAAGTCTAGAGCACGAGCGCGCCCTGATGGACCCCATTCGAAAGCTCGCGGACGTCGTCATCGATTCAACGCAATTCAACGTCCACGAACTGCGCCACTTCGTCACCACCCGCTTCAAAAATCCCGACAAGCGCCCCATGCTCGTCTCCGTCGTCAGTTTTGGCTACCGCTATGGCGTTCCCTCCGACGCCGATCTGGTGTTCGACGTCCGCTTTCTCCCCAATCCGCATTTCGTCCCGCGCTTGCGTCCGTTCACTGGCCAAGATCCAAAAGTTCGACGCTACATCCGTTCCTTCCCGCAAACCGGAGAATTTCTCCGCCGCATCGAGAGCCTCCTGACCTATCTGATTCCTCACTACATCCGTGAAGGAAAAAGCTACCTCACCATCGCCTTTGGCTGCACCGGCGGCAGGCATCGTTCTGTCATGATGGCGGAATGGATGAAACACAGGTTGCAGAAGAAGGGATTTGTAACACGCGCGACGCACCGGGACATCGAAAAGTAGGAGTTCGGCCCGGCCGAAGAGCAAACAAGCTTCAACCAGGACCGGTGCCGCAGCCTCGCACAGAGTTGCTTCAAGGGGGAAACCGATGTGTCTGGTGGCTTAGGATCCGGAATTCCAAAAACAATGAGCAATTCGGGCGCTGCGCTGGGATACGATCAGGAACTGACCCAAACGCAATCGCCCGAAAATCAAACCTCACGCTTCCTGGTGCTGGCCCTGCTTTCCGCGGTGCTGCTCTTTGCATCGCTTCGTGGAAAAGGTCTCGCCGGATACGATGACTCGTATTTCGCGCATGAAGCCAAGGAAATGGTGCGTACCGGGGATTGGTGGGACGTGCACTTTAACGGTGAACTGATACTTGCGCACCCACCGCTGTTCCCCTGGCTTGTGGCCAGTTCCTTTAAAATATTCGGAATGAGCGATACTGCGGCAAAGCTCCCTTCCGCACTGCTCGGTCTGGGGACAATTCTGTTGATGTATTTCTTGACTCTGGAGCTGACCGGGCACGCCTGGCTTTCCTTGTTTGCCATGCTGGCGCTGGCATCAACACAATTCTTCATTAAGATTGCCACGCACGCCATGACCGATGTGCCCTTCACGTTTTTCTTCACGATGGCGATCTTCTTTTATGTAAAGGGCCGGACAAAAAGCGAATATCTGGCTTTGCTGGGCTTGCCGCTTGGGCTGGCCTTGCTCACACGGTCGGTAGTTGGTCTCCTCGTGGTTGGAATTATTTTGACTCACTTGGTTTTGACAAAACGATACGGAGCGTTGTGGTCGCCCTGGCTGATTTGTGGTATCGCGCTCGCCCTTGCCCTTCCTTCCGTCTGGTACGTTTCGCAATATCAATTGCACGGAGCCGCGTTCCTTGCTTCCCATGCGGAATTCCTCAACAGCAAGATCCAAATCACACCAGGAGGGGGCCGCTGGACGACGATTTTCAACTACCCGCTAGCTCTGCTTAAATACTACTGGCCGTGGTTGCCGTTCCTTGTCGCGGGGTTGCTGATGGAAGTTCGCGCTGCGCTAAGGGAAAAGGATCAGACGGCAATGCTGTTGATCGTTTGGGTGCTTGCGGTTATCGTTCCCTTCAGTTTTGCGGCGACAAGATATCCGCGCTACATTTTGCCCGTATTTCCCGCGTTCTCCATTCTTTCAGCGATTGCCTTGAACCGCTGGCTTGCCACGCCACGCAGAAGGATTTTCTTCAACTTGGCTTGTGCTATCGCCTGCCTCGCCATATGCCTGACCTTCTTGTTCCCGCCGAAGGCACGCGCTGACGACATTATTAAGATCGCGCCGGTTGTCGACGCAAATAGTTCCCCGGACCAGCGAATTCTCATTTACACATACGAAGACGGGCGTACGGACTACTTGTATCAATACCTTTGGTACGGCAGCCGGTACGCTCAACTTCCTTCCACCCTGGATGATCTGGCGGCAACACTGCTTCATTCGGAGATGGCTACCGTGATCATCGACAAAGAGAGCTACAAGAAGCTCTTACCGCTGATTGCGGGTAACGCTCCGAAAATCCTCGGAGAGTCTGAGAATTTGATTTGTTTTCGAATGCCCTGAGGCCGGAAACGGAGCTTCACCGCCCTGGTGCTTCCGAACTTTATTGCCTTTTCTCTACTTCTCCCGTTGAAGGACAGCCATCAAGGATGTACCCGACAATCTCTGCGGAATTATTTCGCACTCGGAAACAAATCTAAACGCCTGATTGAGCATTTTTGATCGAACTCGAAATCCGGACGAATACGCCGCAGCCAGGTCCTGCCTCCTCATCAGCCAGAATTTTCGCAGGGCCATCACCGGCAAGAGGGGGAGGCCCCAATAACTCCAGCGTAAGATCTCGAGTCCGCTCCGCCGGGCTGTTTCGTGCAAGGAGCGCGCAGAGTAGCGCCGGACGTGGCCCGCTGCCCGGTCGTAAGCGGAAAACGCCCATTCGCCTGCAGGAACGTTGACCAACAGTTTTCCCATCGGCCGCATGTGAAACATCACTGCTTGCACGAACCCGTCCTGGTCACGAACGTGCTCGATAACATCCCAAAGAAATACCAGGTCGAATCTCTCCCTGAGCGTGCGCTCTCGTTGATAGATGTCGTAACAGCACACCCGGCTGAATTGGCTCACATTGTTTCTCAGTCCGTTTTCGTTCAGATCGAATCCCGTGACCTCCCGGCCATAGGCCTCTTCTATTTGCCTCTGGAGCAAACCATGCCCGCAGCCTACCTCAGCTATCTCCTCCGCTTCTCCTATTAATTGGTCGGCCAGCTTCCGGAATACTTCAAATCTGCGCCGCACCCAAAAATGTTCGAGGGAAGCCAACTCAAAATAGCCATCCGTCATGCTGACTTCCGCAGGCGGGGTTAAGTACTCAATCTTCCGTGGGGAATGACTCTCTGGACGCGCGCCCGATGTGGACATCTCGACGGGCTGGGCCATCATCGCCTCAAAAGTTCCTTGCCAGCACACCCGGAGCGGATTCGTTTGTGCGTGATTCACTGAAGGTGGTGCCTGTCTTCCGCCCAACGACGTAGTGCGGTCTCGCCTTGGTTTCTTCGTAGATTCGGCCAACGTATTCGCCGATTACACCCAAAAAGAAAAGCAAGACCCCGGACAGGAATGTGACCACTACTATCAGCGCGGTAAAACCCTGCGGCGACTGGTGCAGGAACAGCTTGGCATACACTGCGTACAGCACATAGATCGTGGAGAGAAACATAACGGCCGCGCCAACCAGGGCGGCCGCGCGAATTGGCACGATCGAAAACGCAAAAATACCGTCAAATGCCAGTTTCATCAGGCGCAACAGGTTGTACTTGCTCCGCCCCGAATGCCGGTCCGCCCGCTCCACATCGATGCCGGTCTGCCGGAATCCGACCCAGCTTCTCATGCCCCGCAAATACCGGTGATGCTCCGGCATGCGCCGCAGGTGGTCAACCACCCTCCGCGACATCAGGCCAAAATCCCCGGAATCCAGCGGCAATTGGATGTCCGATAGTTTGGCTATCATCCGGTAGAAGACGAAATAGCAAAGCCGCAGCAGCCACGGCTCCTTTCTACGCACGCGTTTCGCGTACACCACGTCGAATCCTTCGTGGTATTTCTCCACAAGCTGCGGGATTACCTCCGGAGCGTCCTGCAGATCCCCGTCCATGACCACCACGGCATCACCCGTTGCATGATCGAGTCCCGCAGTGATCGCCGTCTGATGTCCAAAATTCCTGGATAGAGAAAGTGCCACGATGCGCGTCTCGCTCCGCGCGGCTTCTTCCATAATGTCGTACGTCCGGTCCGTGCTTCCGTCGTCCACGAACACCAATTCATGCGCGCCACCGGGCAAATCGTTCAGTACCATTAGCAGCCGCCTCAGAAGTTCCGGCAAAACGCTTTCTTCGTTGTGGAGCGGTATTGTAACGGAGAGACGAAACCCTGTGGTCATGCGCAGTCGTTAACCTCTTGGCTTGCCAGTTACCATACCCCGATTCCCACATCACAGCAAGTAACAGCGCTATTCACGGGACTACAAAACTTGACACAGCGCAGTGCAGCCGAATAGCGTACCAAGTGGCATTGTCAGGGGAGCCTGCAGCGTGGCCTCGTGGTTTTCACCACAGTTGAAAAGGCTGTTGAGTTACGAGCGGCCGTACTCGGTCCGCCTGGCGCTCGGCGTGCTTCTCGTGGCGTTTGTCGCCGTCGCGGAAGGCGCAGTCGCCTTAATGGTGAAAATCGCCATCGATTACGTGCTCGACCCTTCCGTCTACGTAACGCGTCTGCCGTTGCTGACTCTTCCGGGCGGGCGCCAGATTTATCTCAATGAATTTTTTCCAGCGAGCATTCATAACGTCGGAAGGATGTTCGCATTGACTCTGGTCACCCTTTTCTTCGCAAAAGCGCTCGCCGAGTACTTGGGCGCAACCCAAATTCAATATGTCGGCCAGGCCGCGGTGACCGACCTGCGCAATCAAGTCTACGGACGTCTGATTCGTCAGCCCATCGGCTTTTACCAACGCCACTCCACAGGACGAGTCATCTCCTCCGTCATCAATGATGTGGAGAAGGCCCGACTCGCGCTCAGCGACTACCTAGCCGATATTTTCCAGAAGAGTTTTACCTTCCTCGTTTTCGTCGCCATGATGTTTTATCTCGATTGGCGAATGGCGCTCGGCGCCGCCGTCCTGCTGCCGCTCATCGTTCTGCCGGTCGTCAAATTCGGCAGGAAAATCCGCAGCTCTTCGGAAAACAGCCAGACCCGCCTGGCGGACTTGAGCCAGATTCTGCAGGAGACCGTAAGCGGCAACCGCGCCGTCAAAGCCTTCGGCATGGAAGATTTTGAAATCAAGAAATTCCGCGAAGCGGCTCGCAAGCTCTTGCGCGAGAACATGCGCTGGGTCCGCGCCGCGCTGATCACCGGCCCGATCATGGATATTTTAGGCGCGGTCATCATCTCGCTGCTCCTGCTGTACGCCCGCGGCCGCATTCACCATCAAGAGCTGACCATCGGAGCCTTCTTCGCCTTCATCTATGCGATGTTCAATTGCTACATGCCCATCAAGCGCGTCGGCTACATTTACCAGCAGTTCCAGGCCGCGCTCGGAGCCAGCACCCAAGTCTTCGCCTACCTCGATCGCCAGGAAGAAAAAATTGAACATCCTGGAGCCCAGCCGCTCGCGCCGTTTTCGCAGGAAATTGTTTTCGACAACGTTGGTTTTGCCTACGACGATGACGCCGTCGTTGTGCTCGAAAACATTGACTTCCGCGCGCGTCGCGGCGAAGTGATCGCCCTGGTCGGCTCCAGCGGCGCCGGCAAAACCACTCTCGCCAACCTGCTTCCTCGCTTCCACGAAGCCACCTCAGGCGCCATTCGAATGGACGGCGTAGACATTCGAAACGTCACCATCAAATCCCTGCGCGAACAAATCGCCATGGTCTCCCAGGAAAATATCCTCTTTCACGACACCGTGTGGAACAACATCTGCTACGGCCTTTCCAATGTCCCAAAGGAAAAAGTTGTCGCCGCAGCGCAAGCCGCTCTTGCCCATGATTTTATCCAGGAACTCCCGCACGGCTACAACACCGTCATCGGTGAACGCGGAACGCGCCTCAGCGGCGGCCAGCGCCAGCGTATCGCCATCGCCCGCGCCATTCTGAAAAATTCTCCCATCCTCATTCTCGATGAAGCCACCTCCGAACTTGACGCCGAATCCGAACTATACGTGCAGAAAGCTCTGGCCAACCTCATGGTGGGCCGCACCACATTCGTAATCGCGCACCGCCTCGCCACCATCCGCCGCGCCGACAGAATTCTTGTCTTGGAAGACGGACAAATCCGCGAATGCGGAACGCACGCGGAATTGATCGCGCGCGGCGGCACGTACGCGCGTCTCCACGATTTGCAATTTGCCGACGATGACGTGCTGGCAACGGCGCAAGCCAATCCAGCAAACAGTAACGCTTCACCCGATTCCCTATGACCCAAACAACCACTGTATCGGCGAAGAAAAACGAATGCCTCTCCATGACCGGCTATGCGCAAGCACGCGGCGAACTGCACGGCTGGGCCGTGCGCGTCAGTGTGAAGAGCGTGAATCATCGCTTCCTCGATTTGAAGTTGCGAATCCCGGAGGGCTTCGATCTCTACGAACTTCGCCTCCGCCAAATCGTGCGCGATCACATTCACCGCGGGCACGTGGAAGTCACCGTTTCCGTCGAGCCCGGCAAGTCCGCGCCCGTGCAAGTGAACCGCGAAATAGTGCAAGCGTATCTGAGAGCTGCGGAAGCACTGCGCCAGGAAACCAAAGCCGCAACGGACATGGACGTCGTCGCGCTGCTGCGCTTGCCCGGCGTGATCACCGGTGTCACCACTGCCGTGCCGGAGACTGAAGAAGAGCAAGAGAAGCTCGGGCAATCCCTGGACAGTTGCTTGCGCGAAGCCCTCTCCAAGCTGGATGATATGCGCCGCGCGGAAGGCAAACACCTTGTCGAAGAGTTGCGCGCGCGCCTTGCGAAGGTTGGCGAAGATTCGGAAAAAGTGCGCGAGCTCGCCGCCACCTTGCGCCCGGCTTTCTCGCGCCGTCTCGACGCCAAGCTCAAGGAATTACTCGGCGGCACCGGCATCGATCCCGCGCGCCTCGCGCAAGAGGCCGCGCTGCTTGCGGAACGTAGCGATATCAGTGAAGAATTAGACCGCCTGCGAAGCCACCTCCAGCAATTTGGAAAATTGATGGACGGCGCTGGTGAGCTGGGAAAGAAACTGGATTTTCTTTTGCAGGAAATGCATCGCGAAGCAAACACCATGCTCTCCAAAACGCCCGGCGTCGAAAGCGAAGCGCTGGCCATCACCGGCTTGGCCCTGGAGATCAAGGCGGAGATCGAAAAACTGCGGGAGCAAGTGCAGAACATCGAATGAGCACGGGGACAGAGATCGCGCCGCTGGTGTTGATTGTGTCGGGGCCGTCAGGATCGGGCAAGTCCACACTGGTGCAGAAAATTCTCGAACTGCCCGGCACCATGCCCTCGATCTCATGTACTACACGGGCGCGGCGCGCGACCGAGGCCACTGGGAAGTGTTATGATTTTGTCACCGAAGCGGAATTCGACGCTATGGTCGCGCGCGGAGAATTCCTGGAGTACGCCCGGGTTTTCGGAAAACATTCCTACGGCACTCCCAAGAAGTGGCTGGAGGAATCGCGCAAGACCGGACGCGATCTGGTTCTGGAGATTGACGTACAAGGTGCGGCGCAGGTAAAAGAAAAGTTGCCGGAATCGGTGGCCATCTTTATTTTGCCGCCGTCGCGCGAAGCACTGGAACAGCGGCTGCGCAACCGCGGCCAGGATTCTGACGAAGAAATCGCGCGGCGCCTGGCGAAATCGCGCGACGAGATTGCAGCGTTCGAGAAGTATTACGATTTTTGCGTGGTGAATGAGGACGTGGAACGCGCGGGCCGTGAAGCGCAGGCGATTGTGACCGCCCTGCGTTGCACCAGCGCCCGGCGAAGGGCCCTGGTGGAAAAACTTCTGGCATCGTTTGGGGGGAAAGACTGAGATGACTGTGCAGACCAAAGCTCCGGAGAGCCAGTTTGCTTATGTAGTGCTCGCGGCGAGGCGCGCGCGCCAGATTATGGCCGGTGCGCCGCCGTTGCTCGAGAATCCAAGAACCCAAAAACCCACGCGCATCGCGTGCGAAGAGTTGGAAAACAGCCTGATCGAATACGATTTCACCGAACCGGATTCGATCGATACGGACAAAGACGGCAACAAGCGGCGCAAGTAGCGGGCCGTTGAGGAACGCATGCGAATCACGCTAGGTGTGACTGGAGGAGTGGCCGCGTATAAGGCCGCGGAACTCGTGCGTCTTCTGCAGAAAGACGGATTCAGCGTGCAGGTAGTGATGACTCGCGCGGCGCGCGAGTTTGTAACACCTCTGACGTTTGCGGCGCTGAGCGGGCAGAAAGTCATCACCGATCTCTTCGGCGATTCCTCCGGCGGCGAAGCCAATCTCGAAAGCGCTATCGAACATATCGCCGTTGCGCAGCGCACCGATCTCTTGCTGGTCGCTCCGGCCACGGCGGACATCCTCGCAAAATTTGCGCGTGGCATCGCGGACGATTTTCTCACTACATTATATTTAGCCTCGACGGCGCCGGTGGTCGTGGCGCCCGCCATGAACGTTAATATGTGGAACCATGCGGCCACCCAGGAAAACGTCGAGAAGTTGCGGGCCCGCGGCGTGAAAATTGTTGATCCCGACGAGGGTTATCTCGCCTGCGGCATGACCGGCGCTGGGCGCCTTGCCAGCCAGGACTCAATCGTCGCGGCCGTGCGCGAGGCGCTGAAATCGCAGCGGGATTTGGACGGAGAAACGGTCCTCATCACCGCAGGCCCGACCTGCGAAGATCTCGATCCAGTTCGCTACATCACCAATCGCTCGTCCGGCAAAATGGGTTATGCAGTCGCGGAAGCAGCCGCGCGGCGCGGCGCAAAAGTCATTCTCGTGAGCGGTCCCGTAAATCTGGAAGTCCCCACAGGCGTCGAACGTATTGATGTACGTACTGCGAGAGAGATGCATAACGCCGTGGTGGACAGGTTTGCGCACGCTTCCATCACTATTTTTGCGGCTGCAGTGGCGGACTATCGCCCGGTGGAACCGCACACGGAAAAAATCAAGAAGAGCGAAGCGGCGCTGACGATTTCTCTTGAGCCCACCACCGACATTCTGGCGGAGGTCGCCAAAAACAAAGGTCAGAGAATCGTGGTGGGCTTCGCGGCGGAAACGGATCACGTCGCCGAAAACGCGCGAAAAAAACTTTCCGCGAAAAACGCGGATTTGATTGTCGGCAATGACGTCACCGCCGAAGGCGCAGGTTTCGATCTGGATACCAATATCGTGACGCTCTTTTCGCGCGATGGCCGCGACCTCGCGCTCCCGAAATTAACCAAGAGCGAAGTGGCCCAGCGCATTTTGGACGAAGTCCTGCGACTCCGCGGCGTCTTGCACGGAACGGCTGCCGCAAAACCCTCCCGCGTTTAATCCCCATGGCCGAGCGCATCCCCGAACTCCTCCAGAAAAAAATTGCAGACCGTCTCGCTTTCTACCAAGACATCGGAATCCGGCAATTTTATCGAAACAGGGCGACGGAATTTGTTTCCGGCAACGAACAACGATTAGACATTTCCAGTATTTCAACTCATTCGAACGTGATCCCTCGCGAGGAACCGCCATTGCCGAAACCCGCACGCAAGCCTCAATTTCCGAAGCCCGCGCCGGTAGCTGCACCCGCGACCTCGAAGATTTCACTTCCTCCCTTGCCGGTGCCTGCAGGGCCATCTCTGTTCGAATCCGTAGACAAGATCGCCGACGACACGCTGCTCAAGATTCGCGAGAATCTCGGCGAATGCACGCGCTGCAAACTGCATAGCACGCGCCACAAAATTGTTTTCGGCGACGGAAATCCCAAAGCCGAATTGGTTTTCGTTGGCGAGGGCCCCGGCGCCGATGAAGACGCGCAGGGATTGCCCTTCGTCGGCCGCGCTGGAAAATTGCTGACTCAAATGATTGAAGCGATGGGTCTCCAGCGCAAAGACGTTTACATCTGCAACGTGGTGAAGTGCCGTCCGCCCGAAAATCGCCAGCCCGAAGAAGACGAAGTCAGCACCTGCTCGCCATTTCTTTTGCGCCAGATCGATACCATCGCACCAAAAGTAATTGTCTGCCTGGGAGCGGTTGCCGCAAAAACATTGCTGCAAACCAATCGTGGAATTTCGCAATTCCGCGGCGAATGGCTGGAATTTCGCGGAAGACAATTGCTGGCCACCTATCACCCCGCCTATTTGTTGCGCAATCCGCCCGCAAAAAGCGAAGTCTGGAAAGACCTCCAAAAAGTAATGGCCGTCCTCGGCCTCGAAGGGAAGAAGGGTAAGTCCTCTTAACCCGCCATGGGAATTTTTCTGGGTTTGCTGACGGCGCTCTCGTGGGGCGGCTCGGATTTTATTGCGCGTTTTGCGACGCATCGCGTGGGCACGCTGCGAACCATGCTGTACATGCAGGTGACGGGGTTCACGCTGCTGACGATTTTCTTGCCGTGGCTTGGTGGCTGGGGGCACCTTGCGGACGGATCGGGGTGGCAGCCGTGGGCGTGGGGCGTGCTCGCCGGATGCATCAACGCTTGCGCGACGCTGGTGTTTTACCGGGCGTTTGAAATCGGCAAAATTGCGGTGGTCGGCCCGGTTTCCGCGAGTTATCCGGCGCTGACGCTGCTGATTTCCTGGATCGGCGGAGAGCGGCTGACATCGGTGCGCGTGGCGGGAATTGTTCTTACGCTGCTGGGAGTCGTGATTGTTGCGAGCTGTGAAAAAGTTCCCGAAGAGAAAGATGTAACGAGTCGGCAGAAGAATGGCCGAGGACTTGGCTGGGCGATCGCTGCCGCGTTTGGGTTTGCGATTCTATTTTGGCTGCTGGGCGTTCGCGTTGTCCCTCGCGTTGGCGCGACACAGGCGGTGTGGCTGATTCGTTTGACGAGCAGTATCGTGGGATTCGCAGCAATTCTTATTGCGAAGCAGCCGATGCAATTGCCGCGCGGCGAGGTGCGCTGGATGGCGCTGGGGATGGGACTGTTTGATACGGCCGCGTTTGTGTTCAGCAATAATGGAATGCGGATGGAGCAAGTGGCAGTTATCAGCGTGCTGGGGTCGCTCTATGGGGCGGTGACCGTGGGACTCGCAGCGATTTTTCTTCGCGAACATATTTCGCGCTGGCAATGGGTTGGCATCGTGACGATTTTTACCGGGATTTATTTGATCAGCAGATAAATTTCTATTTTTGCAAGGCGAGTTGTATTTCCGATTTTCGGTGACGTTTCCACCTGCTGATACACTACACGACGAGATGAACTCCGCATTTTGCAATGTGGCGCTGAGCGTGCCGCTGCGTACGACGTTCACGTACGCGGTGCCGGAGGCTTTGCGTGAAACGGTGCAGCCGGGGAGTCGCGTGCTGGTGCCGTTCCGAAAGAAAGCCATGGTCGGCGTTGTGGTGGAATTCGTGGAGAGCGCGCCGGCCGGGACAAAGATGCGAGAGATCACGCGCGTGATGGATCTTGTTCCGACGCTGAGGCCGAAATTGATCGAACTAGCTCACTGGATCGCGGGCTACTACCTGGCGCCAGTTGGGGAAGTGTTTCGCGCGATGCTGCCGCCGGTGACGGAGCTGAAATCTCGGCGGCAGATTGTGTTGACGGATGCGGGGCGCGAGGCGGTGGAAAGTTTGAGCGGCGGCGAATTTTCGCATGGACTTGCGAGTGGGGAAGTGGCGTTTTTTGCGAAGCTGAAGGAGAAGAAGGGAACGTTGCTGCTCGGTCCCGCGGGGAAGATGGGGATTGATGCATCCGCGTTGCAAAGATTGCAGCGGCGCGGGCTGATTGAAATTCGAGAGATGGTGCAGGGAAGAAAACGAAAGACGCAGCGCGTGATTGCGTGGAAAGGCAGTGCTGTAGCGGCTGCGGAGCAGGTGGTCAGAAAAACCGAAGAGAATCCCAACGCAGAGACACAGAGCACGCAGAGGAAAGACAAAGAAAATCGCATACGGGAACTGCTGGAGGCGGAGCGCGGGCCGCTTCCGCTGCCGCGGCTGCTGAAGCTGGCGCAGGTTACGCGCGCGTTCGTTGAGCGGATGTTGCGCGATGGATTGCTTGAGAGTTGGGAAGAGCCGCTCGATCCGGCGGAGGATCCGTTTGATGCGGGGTATATGCCGGCGGCGCATGAATTGAATGCGGAACAGGAGAGCGTGCTCAAAGCGATTCGCGGGCGATTTGAGCTGGGCGAATTTGGCGTCCAGTTGCTGCATGGGGTGACGGGGAGCGGAAAAACGGAAGTGTATTTGCGCGCGGTGCAAGAAACTTTGGCTCGTGGAAAAACCGCGATCATCTTGGTGCCAGAGATTGCTTTGACGCTTTGGATTGGGCGGCAGTGCCGCGCGTGGTTTGGCGCGCGGTTTGAAGGCGTGGCGGTGCTGCACTCGGCGCTGAGCGACGTGGAACGGGCGCGCGAATGGTGGCGGGTGCGAAACGGCGAGGCGCGCGTGGTGGTGGGGACGCGGTCGGCGATTTTTGCGCCATTGGAGAATGTGGGACTGATCATCGTCGACGAAGAGCAGGAGAACAGTTACAAGCAGGAAGAAACACCGCGCTATCACGGGCGCGACGTGGCGATTGTTCGCGCGAAAATGGAAGGCGCGGCGGCGCTACTCGGTTCGGCGACGCCGTCCATGGAAACGTATCATCACGCGGGCACCGGAAAATACGAATTGCTGACGCTGGCTTCGCGCGTGGCTGAGCGCTCGCTCGCAAGTGTGGAGATTGTGGATTTGCGCGAAGAGTTTCAGCAAACGCATCAGACGAGCCCGATTTCCGCGAAGCTGCACGCAGGAATTGCAGAATGTTTGGCGAACGGAACGCAGGCGCTGGTGCTGATCAACCGGCGCGGGTATTCGTGGTCGGTGCTGTGCAGAAGCTGCGGCGCTTCGGTGCAGTGCGTGAACTGCAGCATTTCGATGACGCATCACAAGCAGCGCAACCGGCTGGAGTGCCACTACTGCGGATCGATCCAGCAGATTCCGAAGCAATGCCCGAAGTGTCAGTCGCAATATGTTTATTTTTTTGGCGAGGGCTCGGAGCATCTCGAAGAACGATTGCGCAAAGAATTTCCGGGCGCGCGCATCGCGCGGCTGGACCGGGACACGGCGCGGACGAAGCGACAGTATCAAGAAACGCTGGGAGCATTCGCAGGCGGCGCGCTGGACATTCTCGTCGGCACGCAAATGCTCGCGAAAGGGCACGACTTTCAGCGCGTGACGCTGGTCGGCGTGATCTCGGCGGATTCGTCGCTGAGCTTGCCGGATTTTCGCGCGGCGGAGCGCACGTTTCAGTTATTAACGCAAGTGGCGGGGCGCGCGGGGCGCGGCGAACTTGCCGGACGCGTGCTGATCCAGACGTATTATCCGGAGCATTATGCGATTCAGGATGCGGTGAAGCAGGACTACGTATCGTTTTTTGAGCGCGAATTGCATTTCCGGCGGATGATGGCGTACCCGCCGTTTACATCGCTTGCGAATGTGATCGTGCGGGATACGAGCCTGGAGAAGGCGATCCGGTGGTCGCGGCAGCTTTCGGAGTACTTTTCGCCGCACGACGACAAAGGCGTGCGCATTCTGGGACCGGCGACGGCGCCGCTGGCACGGTTGAAGAAGGAGCATCGGTTTCAGTTTTTGTTGAAATCGCCGAAACGGTCGGTGCTGACGAAGGTGCTGGGTGGAGCGATGGCCTACTGCGACGCGAAGGAGATTCCGCAGACGGCGGTTTTGGTGGATATGGACCCGCTAAGCTTGTTGTAATCGAGGGCTTCACTGGCTGAGTTGAAGTAAGACTTTAGGTTTTGACAAATCTCGTACCCCATACACCCCCCATTTTTGAGAGAGAATGCGGGGTTCATTGATTCCAAAAGAGTTGGTCTTCACTCTTTGTCTAAAGAGCGCAAAGAGTGACAAAAGAGTGAGACGTGCCCACTCACACCCCCGGGCATTTGCATGGTTGTCAAAACATGGGAGTTACGAAAGGGGGCATTTGTATTTGCTTGATTCTAAAGGAACGCAATTCCACCGTTTTGCCGACCAGTTTGCAAGCTCATGCAACGAAACGAGTTCAGTCAGAGAAAGTTGATTCAGGATTGCGGGGAGCGAAAGAGTTCCAAATCGGGAAAACGTAGATGCGTACACAAGTAAGTTTAGCACAGGTTAATAGGAAGTCAAGAGGAGAATTGAGGAGGAGTCTAGAAGAGTTCGGCGGACGATTGGACGGAGGTGGAGTTTCCGCCGGTGAGCAGGACCATGCCGCTCCACAGGAGCGTGGCTGTGTAGCTGGCGCGGGCGAAGTTAAGAGCGTTGGTGGGAGAGAAAGTGCCGGCGACCGGATCGAAGATCTCGGCGCTGGGGAGGGCGACGGGATTGGGGTTGTAGCCACCGGCAAGAAGCACTTTGCCGGTATTCAGGAGCGTTGCGGTTTGATTGTAGCGGGCGGTGTTGAGGTTGGCGGTAAGGGTGAAGGTACCGTTGGCAGGATCATAGAGTTCAGCACTGTTGAGAATGACGGCGGCGACGAAATCAAAGCCACCGGCAATTAGAACCTTGCCGCTGGTCAAGAGTGTCGCGGAGTGAAAACCGCGCAACTTGTTCAAGTTGCCGGTGGGAGTGAACGTACCGGTCGAGGGATCGTACAATTCGGCGGATGGGACGTTGGGCAGTGCATCGGAGCCGCCGGCTAGCAACACCTTTCCACTGTTGAGTAGAGTGGCGGTGTGGAAGTTGCGGGCGGCATTGAGGTTGCCGGTAAGGGCAAACGTGCCGGTGGCGGAGTTGTAGAGCTCTGCCGTATCAAGAGAAGCGCCTGCGTTGACGCCGCCGGCGATCAGGACCAGGCCATTGTTGAGCAGGGTCGCAGTGTGGAGCCCACGCGCATTGTTCAGGCTCCCAGTGAGGGAGAACGTTCCGTTTGCCGGGTTATAGAGTTCTGCCGAAGCAGTGACTTTGCCAGTGTTGTCGGCGCCACCGGCGATCAAGACCATACCGTTGGGAAGAAAAGTGGCGCTGGCGCTATTGCGTGGCACTCTCATGCTGCCTGTAGCGGCAAAGGTTCCACTCGAGGGGTTATAGAGATCCGCACTGCCTAGGGAAACACCGTTGAAAAGCGGAAGGCCACCAGCGACGAGGACCATGCCGTTGTTAAGGAGCGTGGCGGTGTGCAGGAAGCGTGGGGTGCTCATACTGCCGGTAGAGACGAAGCCGGTTGGACGGACATTGAGGGTGGCCGAGCCGCTGACGGTTCCGGCGGTGGCGGTGAGAGTGACGGGAGTGGCGGTAGAGGGCGAGCCGACGGCCACGGCGGTTCCGGGATTGGTCACGTCGTTACTGATTTGCGCGGTTGGAGTGGCCGAAGAGGACCAGGTGACGGAGGCAAGCTGTTGCAGGCCGCCGGCAAAAGTGCCCGTGGCGACATACGGCTGATAGGTTCCCGGGGAAGTTGTGGGATTTGCCGGGGCGACGGAGATGGATTGGAGGCCTACGGGCGTAAAGGTGGCTGGCTCATAGAGTTCGGCGGCGGCACCGGCGGCTTGTCCTGAGCCCTGCCCGCTTGCCACAAGTACGGTCCCGTCGTTGAGCAGGGTGGCGGTGCTGCTAATTCGCGAGACGCTCATGCTACCTGTGGAACTAAAGGTTCCGGCAAGAGGATCGTAGACTTCGGCGCTGGCGCTGCCCGTGGAGCTGGTAACCGCGCCACCCATAATGAGGACTGTTCCGTTGTTGAGCAGAGCGGCGCTTTGCCGGAATCGCGCGGTGCTCAAACTGCCGGTGGAGGTAAAGGTTCCCGTAGCGGGATCGTAGAGTTCGGCGGTGGAGGTGTCGACGGCGTTGGTGGTGACGCCACTGGCGACGAGCACTTTGCCATTGTTGAGCAGTGTGGCGGTGTAGAGGTCGCGGGCACTGTTCAAGTTTCCGGTAAGGGTAAACGAACCGGTTCCAGGGTCATAGAGCTCGGCGCTTGCCAGATAACCCGTCAAGGCGCCAAGGCCCCGGCGACGAGGACTTTGCCATTATCAAGGCGAACGGCGGCGGCGACCTCGCGCTGGGCGTTCACGCTGCCGGTGGGAGAAAAGGTGCCAGTGGTGGGGTCGTAAAGTTCCGCGGTTGTCGTGAAAGTGCCACTTGCAACCAGGACCTTGCCGCTGGCGAGGAGCGTGGCGGTGTGATTGAAGCGGCCATTGGCCATGCTGCCGGTGAGCGTGAAGGTGCCAGTCGCGGGGTTATAGAGTTCAGCGGTAGTGATGGGGACCTGGTTGCCGAATTGGTCCGTGGAGCTGCCGCCGGCGATGAGCACCATGCCGTTGTTGAGGAGGGTGGCGGTGTGCAGGAAGTGGGCGACATTCATGCTACCAGTGGCGGTGAACGTCTTCGTGGCGGGATTGTAGAGCCTCTGCGCTGGTTAGTATTCCAGAGGAAGTGCCGGTGCCGTTGCCGCCGGCGATGAGGACCATGCCGTTGTTGAGCATCGTTGCAGTAGGGGAGTAGCGGGCAATGTTCAAGCTACCGGTGAGGCGGAAGCCCGGGGTTACGCTGAGAGTGAAGGGCTGGCTGGTGATGCCATTGGCGGAGGCGGTGATCGGAGTGGTGCCGGGCAATAGACCCAAGGCGAGGCCCGCGTTGGGATCAATGGTGGCGACACCGGTGGCGCCGCTAGACCAGGTAAAGGTCAATCCTGACAAGACGTTTCCGTGAGCATCCTTTGCGATGGCGGAGAACTGGTCCGTCTGGCTTACGGCGATGGAGGGCTGAGGTGAGGACACGGTAATCGAGGCAAGTGCGCCGAGTCCGGGGCCACCGGGGCCGGCAGGCCCCGAGGGAGGTGCTTTGACATTGCTGCAACCGGCAAGGACGCAGATCAGCAAGAGATAGAAAAGAGGCAGCAGATACGAGCGCGGCCGGCGGAAAGGACTGGAGCAATTCATGGAGCGACCCCACCAATGATAGATGCCACGGAATAGCGCGTCAGTAGTCTGCACATTCTGCCCGAAGGAGAGGGGAGCATCATCCTATAGCAAAGGGCACTTGCCAAGTAGGGAACGGAATACCAGATTGCAAATCTCAATGTGAGCCGAGGCGGCACAGGTGTCGCTGCTTGAGACAGTTTGCGAAAGCTCAGCGGATGATTTCCGTTTGATTTGCTAGTGCACGATTGGCTACAGAAAAACAGGGTTGAGGAGAACGTTGAAAAGAGGCGCATTGAAAGGAAAGAAGATGGCGTGGTGTGGAGTTCACAAGCACCATTGCGGAAAAGTTGAAGTAAGTAGTGGATGAGATAGCAAAGACTTTGGCACGCACAATGCAGAGTTCAATACAGGACAGACGAGAGGTTTTCCCCGGAAGAAGATTGCGGGGCACGCAGCGGTTGGCATCGAGGAGTTAAGGTGCACTGGCGGCGCTGGCGAAACCACAACCCCAGCTGGAAAACGACAGGTGGAAGTGGTTGAACGCGGCGCGACGTATTAACTCTCCCAACCGCCCAGCCCCCAGAGGGAAGGCCTCCAGGGTGTGCGGCAGGTCGAGATGCTGTGCGATTTACCAAAGGCTGAGAAGTCACGTCTGCAGGCGAGTTTCCTCCCGATCCTCTTGCTAAACATTTCGCTGAGCCTTGCCCCGATCGTCTTGGGGCTGGTTGTTTATACGCCTGCGGCAGAGGCGCAAGTTTCCAACATTGAGAAGACAGACGGAATGATTTCCGGAACGGTGCTATCCAAATTGGATGAGCGGCCGGTGGAGCAGGCGGCGGTTAGCGTGAAATCGCACAACCTCGGAGTGTTCCGCAGCATTCTGACCGACTATGACGGCCGATTCGAGGTGCGTGGCTTAGCTCCGGGGACGTATGAGGTGGTGGTCGAACAGCCAGGGTACGAATCGTTGCAGACCAAGGCGCAGTTCGAGGGCTCCCCGCTGAAGCTGGTGCTGCATTTGATGGCGTCCAAGATCACGCAACCCTTTCGGAGTAACTACACGGTTTCCGTTCAGGAATTGAAGGTTCCCGATAAGGCGCGGAATGAATACCGAAAGGGACTGGAGTGCCTGGGGAAGAACGATGAGGCCGGAAGCCTGAGCCACTTTACTAAGGCGACCCAAGTGTTCCCGAAATACTTCGAATCGTACTACCACAAGGGAGCGGTGGAAACGAAACTGGGGCTACTGGAAGAAGCCAGGCAAGACTTTCAGATGGCGATTGATTTAAGCGGCGGGAAGTATGCCTGGGCGGAGTTTGGCTTCGGGTACGTCCTTTACTTAGAGGGAAAAGCCGACGAAGCGGAGGCGGTAGTTCGACGAGGATTAGAAATGGATGAGAATTCGCCGGATGGCTACGCTATTCTGGGATTGACGCTGCTGCGGCTGAACCGCCTGGACGAAGCGGAGAAAAACGCGCGGCAGGCGCTGCTGCGAAGACCAGGATTTGCGCAGGCTTATCTGGTGCTGGCCGATGTCTATGCGCACCGACGCGATTATCGAGTGCAACTGCAGAACCTGGACGCGTATCTGCAGCTTGAACCGAAAGGTCCTGCGAGTGATCTTGTGCACCAGGCACGAGAGGTGGCGCTGAGAATGTTAGGTGAGTCAAAGCCGCAAGAGTGATCCTGCCAGGGATCGCGCGAAGCAAGTCGTACTTCTATACCTACAAGCTCAAAAAAGAATCGAAGGGAAAATCATCCGGCGACGGATGGAGGGAGTCCTACCCGGCGATGCGCTACCGGCCGAGAGACGGAAAGGTGGGAGTGTGCGCGATTACGGGGAACCGGTAGGGATGTAGAGCGGGGCGGGCATGAAGCAGAGGAGAAAGACGAGAAGGGCGATAACGGCTCCCCAGCGGCGGGGCGGGTCGAGGGGGGCGGGATCGTAGATGGGGGCAACCCGGAGGAAACGCATGCCGAGGAGGAGAATGCCCCAGATGTACCAGCCTTCCCAGAAATGGAGGAAGCCGAGGGCGATGAGAGCGATGGGGAGGAGGATGAATGAGTAGCGGTGCAGGTGAGCGCTGACGGAGCGGAGGATGTGGCCGCCATCGAGTTGGGCGGCAGGGAGAAGATTGAGGGAAGTGGCGAAAAGGCCGACCCAGGCGGCGCGGCCGACAGGATGAAGCAAGAGTGTGCTGGGAGAGATGCCGGGATGGAACACGGCTTCGATGAGGCGCAACAAGAGAGGCGTGCCGAAGGCGAGGTCGACGGTCTGCATGTCGCTGAGGCTGGGGACGATTTTTGCGTGCAAGACGCCGTAGGCTAGGGCGGGGACGGCGAGAACAAAGCCTACCAGAGGACCGGAGGCACCGACGTCGAAGAGAGCGCGGGTGGTGCGGATGGGGGAGCGAATGAGGATGAATGCGCCAAAGGTGCCGATGAGTGAGGGGAAGGGAATGAAGAAAGGATAGCTGGAGCGAATGTGGTGGTGGCGGCAGGCGAAGAAGTGGCCGAGTTCGTGGGCGAGCAGGATGGTGAGCAAGGTGAGGGCGAAGGGGAGGCCGGCGGCGAGGCCGGCGGGATGTTGGTAAAAGAGTTTGAAGGCGCGCACGAATTCGTCGAAGGAGACGGCTTCGTTTTGGGAGTAGGCGACGGCGAACTGGGTGCCGGCGACGAGGCAGGTGCACAGCGTGAGCAGGAAAAGAACGCCGGCGAGGAGCAAGGTTTTTGGGGAAGGGCGGGCGGGGACTTGGGCGAATTGGAATTGTTGCGGAGAGATGGCGCGCCAGTCGAAGTTTAGCGGGATGGAGGGCGGCGGATTTTCTGGGAGTGGAGTGGTCACGAAATGTTCGGGGCCGGGAAGCTGATCGGCACTTACAAGTACAGCATAGATGGGAATGTTCGCGCCAGCGCAAGGAGAGTCAGAGACAGAGTTAGATTAATTTTCTGAGAGGGGCAGAGAAAAATAGCCCGACTACTTGGAGCTTTCCATGCCCTGGAGTTCCTTGCCGGGCTTGAAGCGGACGGCTTTGCCTGGAGGGATGTTAACTTCTTCGCCGGTGCGGGGGTTGCGGCCGATGCCGGTTTTGCGAGGCTTGACGCTGAAAACGCCGAAGCGGCGGAGTTCGATGCGCTGACCGCGGCCGAGAGCCTGCTTCAAGGATTCGAAGACGGTTTCGACGGCTTGTTCGGCCTTGGTGCGGCTGATGTTTGTCTGGGCGACGACAGCGTTCACAATGTCCAACTTGATCACGCAAACCTCCAGCGATTCCGAGGCAGATGCTAGAGGGTGCGGAGCGGGTTGTCAAGACGTGAGGGGTAATCTACACTGAACATCTTTCGAACGAGCGCATCGAAAAATTCATTGCGTTTGCATCGCACTTCAGAAAAAAAGCAAGAGACAGAGGAGGAATGGATGGCCGTAAAGCCAGACCGCTGGATCCGGCGCATGTCGCTGGAGCACAAGATGATCGAGCCGTTCACGGACCGGCAGGTGCGGGAGGGAGTGATCAGTTACGGAGTGTCGTCGTATGGGTACGACATCCGGGTGGCGGACGAGTTCCGGATTTTTACGAATGTGAATTCGACGATCGTGGATCCGAAACATTTCGATGCGCGGTCGCTAGTGGACATCAAGAGCGAGGTGTGCCTGATTCCGCCGAATTCATTTGCGCTGGCGCGGTCGGTGGAGTATTTCCGGATTCCCCGTAACGTGCTGACGATTTGCGTGGGGAAGTCCACGTATGCGCGGTGCGGGATCATCGTGAATGTCACGCCGTTCGAGCCGGAGTGGGAAGGCTTCGTGACGCTGGAGATCAGCAACACGACGCCGCTGCCGGCGAAGATTTATGCGAACGAAGGGCTTTGCCAGGTGATTTTTTTTGAGTCGGATGAGGAATGCGAAGTGAGTTACAAGGATAAGAAGGGGAAGTACCAGTCGCAGAGCGGGATTGTGTTGCCGAGGTTGTAGATGCGTTGGCGGTGTTTATTGGCGATTAAAGGATTCCGGGGATTAGTTGTATAGAACATTGAAGAGGGAAAGAGTCCCTAGCCCAAAGAGGAGTCCCTTATGAACAAGCTGCTGCTAGGCGTTTTGCTGGGGACAGTGCTCGGTGCGCTGGACGGAACGACCGCCTGGTTCACGCCGGAGGCGAGGGTACAGCTTGCAGGTATCATTATCGGGTCTACGGTCAAAGGCCTAATTGCCGGTCTCGCGATTGGATTTTTCGCACGCAAGGTGAATTCACTGCTGCTGGGAATCTTGTTTGGGCTGGCGGTCGGGTTTCTGCTTGCGTTCTTCGTGGCACAGTTTCTCGAGCATGGCCATTACTTTGAGATCTTCCTGCCTGGAAGCATAGTGGGATTGCTAGTTGGATATGCGACCCAACGGTATGGCGCGGCGGCAGCGGCGCCGGGAACCCACTGATTCGAATTCACGCCAAACTGGGACGAAACCGACGAGTCACGGAGCACTCGTGGATCGACAGTCCGCGCCATGATTATGTGAGCGTGACGGTGGTGAGGGGGAAGCCGCGTTTTCGCCAGGCGTCGAGGCCGCCTTGCAGGGGGCGGATGCGCTTGATGCCGTTTTTTCTGAGGAGCAGCGCCACACGGGCGCTGGTGGCTTCGTTTGGTCAAGTACAGTAGAGGATGACTTCGCGATCGCGCGGGAGGCTGTCGTTCTTCTCTTCGAGTTCCTTGGCGTCCATGCGGAAGGCGCCGGGGATTGTCTCTGGATCAGCTTCGAAATCCATGGAGTGACGCAAATCCACGATGACGAGATCTTCGCCGGCGTCGATTTTTAGCTTTAGCTCTTCCACGGTGATGCGGGCGATGCGGAGTTCGTGAAGAAAACGCTGGCGAGTGATGTATTTGTAAGAGATGTACGCGGCGAACGCGGCGATGAGAAGAACCAGGAGCCAACTGCCGAGAGCGGCGAGATGCTCGGCGACGAGTTCAATTTGACCGCTGAAGATGTAGCCGATGCCGAGAAACGAGCCGGCCCAAAGGAGCGCGCCGAGAGCATCGAAGAGAAGAAAGCGGCGGGCACGCATGTGAAAAATTCCGGCGAGGGGCGGCGCGACGGTGCCGAGGCCGGGAAGGAACTTGGCGAAGAGAAGGGAGCGCGCGCCCTGCTTGGAGAAAACGCCTTCGGTGCGGCGAACGCAGGAATCGGGCTCGATAGAGATTTTGCAGATGAGCTGAAGAACGCGGATGCCTTTGCGGAGGCCCATCTGGTACCAGATGGTGTCCGCAGTGACGGAAGCCAGCATGGCGTAGAAGAGTGAGCCAAAGAAACTCATCTGCCCTGTGCCGGAGAGAGCGCCTGCGGCCAGTAGAAGAGGCATGGAGGGCAGAGGCAGGCCGACTTGCTCGGCAAAAACCCAACCCAGCACGACCATGTAGCCATGGTGAAGAAGAAATTCGAGTGTGCGGTGCATGAGGGGCCGGGGTTGCGGTCTCCAGTTATTTTGCTACGAAAGAAGCAGTATGCCCCCAGTGGCCGGACATGACAAATTCGGTGAGCGGCTTGCGTGTTCTCTCGGCCAACTCAGTTTTTCGCAGTGGTTCGGGAAGCGTCTCCGGGTCGCCGGGATAACCAATGGCCAGGGCAGAGACGGGCTCCCAACCTTCGGGAATTCCAAAGGCTTCGCGGGCTTTGTCGCGATGGAAGCCGGCCATTTGATGAACCAAGAGACCGCGTGACGTGGCCTCGAAGGTCAGCTGAGCGCTTGCTGCGCCGACGTCGTGAAGCGCGACGCGGTTCGGTGTACCGTTGTGCTTGAAATTCTGGCGAGCGACGGAGATGGCCAGAACTGGGGCATCCTTGGCCCAGGCGGCATTCATGTCCATGAGGACGCTGAGCATTTTTGAGAAATTTTTCTCGTCGTCTTTTGTGGCGACGATATAAGACCACGGCTGATCGTTGTAGCTGGAGGCGGCCCAACGGGCAGCTTCGAAGAGACTGCGCAGGACGTCGGGAGGGACGGGCTTGCGGGAGAAGGCCCGGGGGCTCCAGCGCTTGACGATGAGGTCATGAACCGGGTGATCCGTTGCGGCTGCTTTTTGCATGAAGTTCTCCGTTTCGTTGCGTCCTTCGATACGTTCGGGGATTAGATGAAAGAAGCGAGGCGGGCGGTGCATTTCGCACCGCCTGCTCTCTCTCCGGATTGCTGCAATTGCGACGGGGTCAGTTGCCGGACTTTGCCGGGACTTGCTTGACCATTTCCACGTCGATGATGATGGGCACATCGTCGCCGACGACTACGCCGCTGTTGTCCATGGTGGCGTTCCATTTGACGCCGAAGTCCTGGCGGTTGATTTTGGTTGTGGCGTTGACGGCGGCGCGCTTATGGCCCCAGGGATCTTTCACAGGAGCGGTGGGGCCGTCCACGTCTAGAACGACCTCCTTGGTGGTGCCACGAATTGTGAGGTCGCCGGTGACTTTGAGTTTTCCGGGGACGACTTGCTCGACTTTTCTGGATTTGAAGGTCATGGAAGGGTAGTGAGCGACGTCAAAGAATTTGTCGCTGCGGAGGTCATTGTCGCGATTGGGCTCACGGGTATCCACGGTGGAGACGTCAATGGTGACTTCGACAGTGGACTTGGTGACGTCACTTTCGTCGAGAACGATCGTGCCGGTAACTTTGCTGAAGGTTCCACGAACGGTCGAGATGGCCAGGTGGCGGACAGAAAACTGAGCGGCGGAATGTTGTGGATCGATTTGCCAGGTGGATGTTGCGGCGGCAGCGGGGAGCGAAACAAGGGCTGCGGCTGATGCGGCAAGAGCGATACGAGATAGATAGTGGCCCATGGCGTTTTTCCTCTTTCGTTCTATTGGGGATGCGAAACAAGTCCCAAGCTTTTGTGCTACTCCTGTTTCTCGGCGTGGAGTTCCTCGAGGAGCCCGGCGAGCATTTTCAGGCGCGCGGCGGACATGTGACGGAACTGGCGTTTGTGAAGTTCGCGGACGGGCTGGTCGAGCGTTCTTAAAAGATCAAGGCCCTGTTGGGTGACGCGAGTCTTGATAACGCGGCGGTCGTCGGTCTGGCGCTCGCGGGAAATAAGGCCGTGCTTTTCCATACGGTCGAGCAGGCGAGTCATGTCCGGGTCGTGAGAGATCATGCGGTCGCCAATGCTGCTGCAGGCGAGACCTTCGGGACCGGCGCCGCGAAGAATGCGCAGGACATTGTATTGCGCGCCGGTGAGGCCGGCGGATTTGAGGAGCTGTTCGGCGTCCTGGCCGAGGGAGTCGGCGGTTTTCAAGAGAGCCACGAAGACCTGGACTTCGAGCGGGGTGGCAGAGGATTTGGAACTTGAAGTCACAGGTTCATTATAGTCGTTGCAACGATTATTGTCAAAAGGAAATGTGGAAGTTGGCAGTGACAGCTCAGGGTTTGCGCAGGGGGCGGAGATGGATTTCGCTGAGGAAACTTTGCGGGCGCTGGGTGACGATGGCTTCCACGGCGTGGGCGACGTCTTTCGGGCTGAGGACTTTTGAGGCGTCTTTGGGGCCGCGGGTGGAGAACTCGGTGGCAACGCTGCCGGGGCAGATGACGCTGACGCGGACGCCGTGTTCGCGGAGGTCCTCGGCCATGCAGCCAGAGAGACCCATGACGCCCCACTTGGAGGCGCAGTAGATGCCGCCGTTGGCGAAAGTATTTTTTCCGGCCAGGGAGCTGATATTGATGATGTCACCGGCGCCGCGGCGGATCATGGAAGGGGTGACGGCGCGGGAGACGAGGAAGACGCTCTTCAGATTGGTGTCGAGAACGCGATCCCAATCGGCTTCGGTTTTTTCGTGAGCGGGACCAAAGAGACCGATGCCGGCGTTGTTGACGAGGATGGTGACAGGGCCGAGGGCGGCTTCTGTTTTGGCGACGAGGCTGGCGACATCGGAAGCTTGCGTGATGTCGGCGACTTGCGAAAAGACTTTCGCTCCGGATTTTTCGAGAAGCGCAACGGACTCCGCTAAGGCCGCGAGATCGCGGCCGCAAATTCCGACGGAAGATCCGAGCGCGGCGAGACGCTGAGTGATGGCGCGGCCAATGCCGCGACTGGCTCCGGTGACCAGCGCCACGGCTCCGGAGAGCGGTTTCGCATCCGGATTTCTATCATTTGTTACGCTTATTGAACCCATGAGAATTCTTCCTCGTACGGGCCACTCTTTTTATGCGACACTCATCCTATCACTAGCGTTTTCCGCGGTGCTTGGGATCCCAGAAAGCCGGGCAGGAAAACAGAAGAGAAACCGCCTGCGGCATGAAAAAATATCCTCAGGACATAAAGTCCATGTGTGATAACGGCTTGCAGATGCGGTGCGGCATTTCCTATAATCCCAAGGTTTTCCGAAACAAAGCGATTCCCGGTGAAAGCATTCCGGGGTGTACCGGAAGCACAAAACTCAGACGCGCGTTTTGAGCGAGGAGAAATGGGAATGAATGGAATACGAAAAGTGACGGGACTCGCGATGGTTGCGGCGCTTGGCCTGATTGCCGGAGGCGCGCTGATCGCGCGCGCGCAGGCGCCAGCGGCGGGGGCGAGCCAGGACACGGGCGCGCCGAAGTACACCATGGCGGAATACAACGCCTATCAGGCGTGCGCGGCGGAAAAAGTGCCCGCGACATTGCTCAAGTGTCTGGACGATTTTGTTTCAAAGTATCCGAATTCGACGCTGCTCAATTATGTGTATCCGTTGTACTACCAGGCGTACGGAGCGCAGAAGAACTACGCAAAGATGATGGAAACGGCGGATAAGCTGGCAGGGCTTGGCGCTAAAGTGGATGCGTTAACGCGGTTCAATGCGTATTACAGCCACGTGCTCGCCTACAGCCAGATGATCGCTGATCCGGCTCAGGCGAACAGCGGGGCGAAGGATGCTGCACTTGCCAAAGGAGCCGAGGACGCCGCTGCCGCAGCGCTGAAGACGCTGCCGGATGTGAAGAAGCCGGACAATGTGGCGGAAGACGCTTGGAAACAACAACTGTCGAAGTTCAATATTTTCCTGGATGGGGTCGCCGCGCAGGCGGCGACAGTGGCCAAGGATTGCGCAAGCGCGGTAGCTGACTACAAGGCAGTGCTGGCGCTTGATCCGGATGATGCGATTTCGAACTACCGGCTGGGACTTTCTTATATGTGCTTGAATCCCCCGCAGCAGATGGATGCATTCTGGTCCATCGCGCGGGCGGTGACGGCGAAGAGCGCGACACAGGCGCAGTCGGCGAAAGTGAAGGATTATTTGCGGAAGTTGATCGCGAACTATCAGGGCGGTTCCGTGTGCGACAGCTTGACGGACGCGGAGCTGAATGAACTTCTGCAGCTCGCGGCAAGTTCGCCGGATCGTCCGGGCAGCTACACGCTGCCCAGCGCCGCAGACCTTGCGGGCGCCCAGAAAGACATGACGATTGCTTCGGTGATCGCAGACCTGAAGGCCGGGGGCGACAAGGGAAAATTAACGTGGCTGGCAGCTTGCGGCCTGGAGTTTCCGGAAGTGCCGGGCAAGGTGATTGAAGTGGTGCCGGGAGCAGCGGCGACGGATCCGATTGTGCTGAAGATTGCGTTCGTTACGAGCGACGCGGAGTTTGACGCGGCGACCACGCCGAACATGGATGTGAAGGTCGTTGGGCAACCAGAGGCGGCGCGTGTCGAGAAGGACAGCGCAGTGCACTTTACGGGCACGCTCACGGCGTTTGATCCTGATCCGGCGTTCTTCTTGCACTGGGACAAGGCCAAGGTCAAGGACGAGGACATCCCGAAGGAAAAGGCCGCGCCGAAGAAGCCAGTGCGCAAGCCGGCCAGAAAACCGAGCGGGGATTAGTTTATTCCCTAGTTTGTTTTTCAAATCCAGATGAAACGGCTCCCGGCAATGCCGGGAGCCGTTTTGATTTTGCGCAGAGAAATTTAGATTACGGCTTAGCGGACGTGGCGCCGGTGGCCGTTCGAATCGAGCTTGTATTCATCGATTTTGCGGCTCAGGGTGTTGCGGTGGATGCCGAGAATTTCGGCGGCGCGGGACTGGTTGCCGTTGGAGCGGTCCAAGACGCGCTTGATGAAACGCTTTTCGAATTCGCCGACGGCCTCATCAAAAAGAATTCCGCGTTCCACCATTTGATTGACGAGCCCTTCCAATTGATCTTTCACGATCGCACGCTCCGCTGTGAACTTCCTTCTTTGATGGGCCGGCTTGCTAGTCCAGTTCGCGGCCAGTGAGGAGGCGGTAGGCCTCCCGGTATTTGGCGCGAGTGGAGGCGACGACCTCGGGAGGAAGTTCCGGGCCAGGCGGGGTTTTCGGCCACCGGATTCGTTCGAGGTAGTCGCGCACAAATTGTTTGTCAAAAGAGGGCTGGGGGCCGCCGGGATTGTACTGCGATGCGGGCCAAAAGCGAGAGGAATCTGGGGTGAGGGCTTCGTCGATCCAGAGGAGGTCGTTGTGGAGGAGGCCGAATTCGAATTTGGTGTCGGCAAGGATGACGCCGCGGGGCTCGGCGTAGGCGGCGGCGCGGCGGTAGATTTCCAGGCTGAGGGCGCGGACTTTCTCGGCTAGATCTTTGCCGATTAACGCGGCGGCTTGTTCGAGAGAGATGTTTTCGTCGTGGCCGGTGGATGCTTTTGTGGCCGGCGTGAAGATTGGTTCGGGCAGGCGGTCGGATTCGCGCAGGCCCGCGGGCAACGCGATGCCGCAGATTTTTCCGGTGGCTTGATAGTCTTTCCATGCGGAGCCGGAAACGTAGCCGCGGACGACGCATTCGATGGGCAGAGGCTGCGTTTTGCGGACGATCATAGAGCGGCCGACGAGAACGTCGAGGTGCAGGTGGAACGGTGGCGGAAAGTTGGTGGAGCTGAGGACGTGGTTGGGGATGACGTCGCTCAATAGTTTGAACCAGAAGAGAGAGAGCTGGGTGAGGACGCGGCCTTTGTCGGGGATGGGAGTGGGGAGAATGACGTCGAAGGCGGAGAGGCGATCGGTGGCGACGATGAGAAGTTTGTCGCCGAGATCGTAGATGTCGCGGACCTTTCCGCGCGCGGCGGGTGTGAGGCCGGCAAACTGAGTTTCACGAAGAACGCGCATGGCGGGTGTGGCAGACACGAAAGAATTTCCCCCGGCTAAGTGAGACGCATTCTAGCGCAGGGGAAGGGGAAGTCAAAGGAGCGAGCGGTGGATATTTCTGGAAAACTTTTTTGGAGTTTTCACAGGGATGCGTTTTTCAATGGCACTCCAAGGCTTCGGTCAAAAAGATTTGTTCCCAGTGTGCGCCGTCGCGGGATTTTTGGTAGACGGCGTAGCGATGATTCGGAGTGGAATTGAGCCTCAGCACGACTTCATCGTGTCCATCACCGAAAAGATCCGAGTGGTCCACGAACTCAGCCGCTTCGTCTTCGTCCATCGTTTCGGAAAGTCTGATCCAGATAAATTCCGCTTGGAGCCCCTGCGATCCTTGTTCCGCGATGAAGAGGAGGTTGTGCTGGAGTTCGTCTTCTCCGCCTGTGTCCAGCGTGAACGCGCCAATCCAAGAGGAAAGGGGCGAAGGTTCAAGGACCGTCCGAGTCAGAGAGTTTAGGTGCACTTTGGATGCGATATCAGCGGGAATACCGTGCTGGCGAAAAATCTCTTTCGCCAACGTCAGCGCCTCCGTGCGTTCTTCGCGTGTTGCCGCCTGCCGCAACTCCACTCGGAAGGCTGCTGGAGCTTGGTTTGTCGCCAGCGCGCGCACGCGTCCTTGCATTTTCAGCTCCCCATCATAGGAAGCTTGCGAGGCGGCCAAATTCGGGAGCTTGTCGCCGAGGCGGACCTGGCCGGCCTCGGCCCCGCCGTACAAAACGGTATAGGTTTGCCCTGGCTCGAGATAGCTCGCAGCGGGTTGCTGATCCTGTGAATGCTCAGGTTGTTCTTCTGTGCACGCGGAAGGGAACGGAGTAAGTTTGCCGTCCGTCACGATCGCGAATGGCTCGACGCGCAAGTGTCCGCGAGGGCGTTCTTCCACGGCAAACCACACTCGTTCATTGGGAGGTTTTTCGATTTGGGTTTTTGAGGAAATGGAAAAAAGAATTACAAACAAGAGTGCGGCGGGAATCCGCACGACTGCGCGTTGCATGACTGGGCTCGATTCTCCGCCGCGAAAAGTGATTGTACATCAAATGGCAGACGAGCTTCGAGGATCAGGCTGATCCGCTGCCAACGGGTTACGCGGCGGAGGCGGCAGCGGCTTGTTGTTTTGGCGCGGGGGCGTCGGAGCCTTCCCAGCGGACGCTGACGAGTTTGGAGACGCCGGGTTCCTGCATGGTGACGCCGTAGAGGACACTGCCCATCTCCATGGTTTTGCGGTTGTGGGTGACGATGATGAATTGCGTTTGGCCGCTCATGTCGCCGATGAGGCGGGTGAAGCGGCCGACGTTGGCTTCGTCGAGCGGCGCGTCCACTTCGTCGAGAATGCAGAAGGGGCTCGGCTGGTAGCGGAAGATGGCGATGAGCAGCGCGAGCGCGGTCATGGCTTTTTCGCCGCCGGAGAGCAGCAGAACGTTTTGCAGGCGCTTGCCCGGGGGCGAAGCGACGATATCAATGCCGGCATCGCCGGAGCTGTCCGGCTCGGTGAGGCGCATTTCGGCCATGCCGCCGCCGAAAATGGTGTGGAAGGCTTCGGAGAAATTTTTGTTGATGGAGGGGAAGGCCAGTTCGAATTTTTCCTTGGTGGCGTGATCAAGCTCGGCGATGGCTTGCTGGGTGTCGGCGATGGATTCCAGCAAATCGTCGCGCTCGCGGGTGAGGAAGGTGAAGCGCTGCTCGCACTCGTTGAATTCCTCGAGGGCCATCATGTTGACGGGGCCCATGGCTTCGATGCGCTGCTTCATTTCGCGATAGTTGGTTTCGGCGAGGGCCAGCTCTTCGCCAGTCATGAAGGCGGCTTCGGTGGCGATGAGATCCTCGGGCTGCGCGTTGACTTCGCTCATGCAGGTTTCGCGGAGGTGGTGGCGGTCAGAGTCGTTTTTCGCGCGGTCCACTTCGGCGTGGCTGCGCTGCTCGCGAAGTTCCTGGAGCGATTGGCGGCCCATGCGGAGATAATCTTCCATTTGGGTGACGCGGGTGCGGGCGGCGTCCCATTCCTGTTCGAGTTCGCGCTGGCGGATTTCGAGGCGGAGCTTTTCGCCGCGCAGGCCCTCGAGCTGCAGGGCCAGCTCTTCGCTTTGCTTGGCTAGGGCATCTTTTTCGTCGGTGATGGAGCTGGCTTGCTGCTGGAGAGCGATTTCGCGGCGTTCGAGCTCGGCGCGTTCTTCCGTGAGGTGCGTGGCTAGAGCTTCGGCAGCGGTGAGGCGCTCGGTCATGGCGGCGTGTTCGGCGCGGGTGCGGGCGAGTTCGTTTTGCTCGGACTGGATGGAGCCGCGGAGGAGGACGAGTTCTTCGGCGAGGCGCGCGCTTTCGGATTCGGCTTCGGCGCGGCTGAGGGCGGCGGCGGCGTGCTGGTTTTTGGCGCGTTCGGCGCGCTGGCGGGCGTTTTCCACATCGAGGCGGATGCGCGCGAGCTCGTTCTGGCAAACGGTTAATTCTAGGCCGAGGCGGGCGAGTTCGCTTTGCATCTGACTGTGACGATGCGTAGCGGAGATGGTTTCGCGTTCGGCTTCGCGCTGCTGGGTGTCAATTTCTTCGAGGGACTGTTCGGAGGCGCGCAGTTCGGCGGCTACGGCTTCGAGAGCGGACTGCTTTTCGGTCAGGTCGTGCTCGAGCTGCATCACTTCGGCGTCGAGGGCGCGCAATTCGCGCTTCATGCCGAGAGGGCCGACTTCGTCGGGGCGGCCGCCGGTGACCATGCGGCCCTGGTAGCAGGTGCCGTCGGGAGTGACGAAGGCGAATTGCGCGTTTTCGCGCGCGAGTTTTTCGGCCGCGGCGGTGCCGTCGGTCAAATAACCGGAGCGCAGGCGCGGGAGGAATTGCTTTGCGGCGGCGCCGAGTGGATCGCGGAATTCGACGAGTTTATCGAGGCGCGAAATCACGCCATCTTCGGCGCGGAAATTGACGATGGGCTCGTAGTCGGAGGAGAGGCGCAGATTGCGGAGCGAGTCCACGAAGAAAGTGGCGCGGCCGCCGACTTCGTCGCGCAGCATGGAAACGCCGGCGCGGGCGTGATCGTAGGTTTCGACGACGACGTATTCCAGTTCGTCGCGGAGGAACTGCTCGATGGCGGCTTCGTGCTGCTCTTCGACTTCGGCGTAGTCGGCAAGAACGCCAACGGCGCGGAAGCCCTGGCCGCCGCCGCGCTCATTGGCGGCGAAGAGTTTTTGAACGGCGTCGGTGGTGTAGGAGCGGTCGTTCAGGATTTGCGTGAGCGTGGAATGGCGCGCGCGGAGGCCGGCGAGGGAGTCACGGAGCGCGTCCGCCTGCTTGGTCATGGCATCGCGCTGCTCGCGAAAGCTGGCAATTTTTGTTTGCAGCTCTGTAGCGGATTGCTTCAGCGAGGTCAGCTTGGTGGAAGCGGATTCAAAATCATAGGCGGCGCGTTCGGCGTCATCGCGGGCGCGCATGGAGGTTTCGAGGACGTCGTGCTCGGTGGATTCGAGCTTTCGGAGCGTTTCGGCTTGGTGAACGAGCGCTTCTTCGGCTTGTTTTTGCTCGCCGTGCAAACGGAGGAGGCTTTCGCCGGCTTCTGAGGCAGAGCGGCGCAGCGCTTCGATGCGAGATTCTGATTCGGTGATTTGCGTGGCGCGGGATTCGGAGCGTTTTGCGAGATCCTCGACGCGCGCGGACAAAATGCCAGACTCTTCACGGAGCAGCGTGACGGCTTGGACTTGCGAAGCGCTGCGGGCTTCCCACTCGGCGGCATGTGCGCTGGCTTGCGCGAGTTCGGTGTGGAGCTGCGTTTGCCGTCCGGCGAGCTCTTCGGCGCGCTGGCGATTGAAAACGATGCGGTTTTCGCTGCGGTCCACTTCAAGGGCGGTGAGGTTCAGCACGTTTTGGTTTTGGCGAATCTCGGAGTCGAGCTCGTAGATG
Source organism: uncultured Acidobacteriota bacterium (assembly GCA_963729455.1). GTDB lineage: Bacteria > Acidobacteriota > Terriglobia > Acidiferrales > UBA7541 > Acidiferrum. Next base: position 37,076 of record CAVSNX010000006.1, on the reverse strand, counting down.
CGCTGATTCAGGCGGTCCTGCTCGCCTTCTTGCTGCTGGATGGCGGTGGCGCGTTGCAATTCCGCGGCATGCAGTTCTTCGAGTTGTCGCGCGATGCGCTCGGCTTCGGCATCCAGTTCGCGGGCTTTGCCGGCGAGCATCTGGCGGACGATGCCGCGCATCTGGTCGCGAATTTCGGAGTAGCGGCGGGCCTTGGCGGCCTGGCGTTTCAGTGAACCGAGTTGTTTTTCGACTTCGATGACGATGTCGTTGACGCGCGAGAGATTGACCTTCGAGGATTCCAGCTTGGCTTCCGCGAGGCGCTTCTTAGTTTTGAATTTCGTTACGCCGGCGGCTTCTTCGATAATGGCGCGGCGCTCCATGGGCTTGGTGGAAAGGATGAGGCCGATGCGGCCTTGCTCGATGATGGCGTAGGAATCCGGGCCGAGGCCGACGCCCATGAACATTTCCTGAATGTCGCGGAGGCGTCCGACGCGACCGTTGATCAGGTATTCGCTTTGGCCGGAACGATAGAGGCGGCGGCTGACGACGACTTCGCCCGGTTTGGTGGCTAGAACGGGCTTGTCGGCAGACTTTTTCTTGCGCTTGAACTTTCCGCCTAGTTCAGTCGGGATTTCAGCCGAGCCTTCGATAGGAGCCTCTTGCGATTCAGGGGCCTGCGCGGGGTCGAGCGAGAGAATCTCGGTGGTCACTATGGAATCAGTAAGCTCTGCGTCTGGTGGGGCTCCCTCAGCGGCAGCGTTTTCCAGCACGAAGCGGGCGGCTTCGGCGAGTTCGGGATCTTCCATGGTGATGGTGACTTCGGCGAGGCCCAGCGGCGGACGCTTGGTGGTGCCGTTAAAGATGCAATCGGCCATGCGTTCGGCGCGGAGAGATTTGTGACTCTGTTCGCCAAGAACCCAGGAGATGGCGTCCACAACGTTGGATTTGCCGCAACCGTTGGGCCCGACGATGCAGGTGGTGCCGGAGCCGCTGAAGGTGACCACGGTGCGCTCGCAAAACGACTTAAAGCCAACGATTTCCACTTTTCGGAGCTTAAGCAAGATGTCCCCTTTGTGTCGTCCCACGCGCCGAATCCAAGCCAAGCAAACAAGCCGGGGGCAAAACGCGTGAAGAGAGACGACGTTGCATTCCTCGAGGGGAGGGGCTTTCGAGCGACAAAGCAACTGTGTTCCGGTCGCCTGTCATGCCGACCCCGAGCTGAACGGGATCGTTCGCAAAAACGTTTGGCAGGTTCTCAGTCAGAGGCCCAGCCGCCTGGCGCAAGGATGGCGGTACGGGAAAAAACTGTAACACGAGGCGCGCTTCGTGTAAAGCGTTACGCTATGAGTTGTATCCGTTTTAGCAGGGCCACAAGCGTCTAACTCGGTTCGCTTCCTACTCGGAGGCGGCACTCCACGTCAGCCAAACAGAGCAGAGAGCGTGCGAAAGAACTCCGCCGGTGTGGCGATGTGAAGTCCTGTTCGACGGGCGACGGCTGGCGTGAAATGTTTGGTGTTGTGCGTGAGCAGCCAGTCTGGCTTGCTGGCCATGGCCGAGAGCAGGATGGGAACGTCCGCTTCATGCCGGATCAGATGTCTGCTGGATTGCACAAGGGCCCTCGAAGGACGGGCCACCATTTCCGGAGCGGTCAGTTTGATCAGACGATGGTAGTGGTCGAACAGGTCATCGGCATCCAAGGCCTGCAGGCGCTCCGCGTGGAGGAGAAGGTTTTCTTCGACTTCCTCGCGGACAACTTCTGCCAGGACCAGCTTGCAAACGCGGGCGGCGCAGATTGACAGCACGGCTTTGTCGAGACCCCATGAAGAGATGATTCCTCCGGTGAGTACGTTCGAGTCCAGAAACAAGCGAATTCTACGGCGGCTGGTCACTTCACTCGCGGAATGCGGCGAGCAGCGCGCTTTCGGGGCGCCGTCGTGCCGTAGTGACGCGCGAAAACGCGCTTGCGAGCTTCGGGCAAGGTTTCCAGGACAGCTTCGGGAGAAAGACCGCCGCCGACGAGAGCTTCACTTATGTGCTTACAGAGATTCTCGAAGCGTTGCTGTTGTGGGAGAAGAACGAGGCCATCGCCGAGGCGCAGCACGGCGAAGGGGGCTCCGGTGCCCAACCCAAGGTCCTCGCGGAACTCTTTCGGTACGGTGAGCTGGCCTTTTTCGCCGATCTTCGTGGTCGTCAAATACTCTAGCGCGGCCTGTCGATTGCCCATGGTGACCTCGGTAGGAAAATCCTACCATGAAGCACGCAGAGAGGCAAGCTCAATTAGGACCAAAGGAGTCGCATTGCGCAGCATTTGTTGCACCTGCGCGATGGTTGGAGATTGCTAGGGTTCGGAGGGCTCGGCTACAATCTAGCGTTTCTTCGCGTGGGAAAAGAGACCGCCTAGGGCACATGGTCGAAATCCAGCTGCACAATACGCTGTCCGGAAAAGTCGAACCGTTTGTTCCGCAAAACGCGGGGGAAGTGCGGATGTACACGTGCGGGCCGACGGTCTACGACTACGCGCACATCGGCAATTACCGGACGTTTGTGTTTCAGGACATTCTGCGGCGCTTCCTGAAGCTGCGCGGGTACCGGCTGATCCATGTGATGAACCTGACGGACGTGGACGACCGCATCATTGCCAATGCGGCTGCGGCGGGGAAGGGCATTCGCGACTACACCGAGAAATATGTGCAGGCGTTTTTTGATGATTGCGAAACGCTGAGCATTGAGTCGCCGGAACACTGGATCCGGGCGACTGACCATATCGGGGATATGGTGAAGCTGATCGAACGGCTGCAGAAGAAAACGTTCACGTACCCGAGCGAAGGATCGATTTATTACCGCATCGCGAAATTTCCGGACTATGGAAAGCTTTCGAAAATCGATCTGACAGGAATCCAGGCGGGGGCGCGCGTGGATAACGATCGGTATGAGAAGGAAAGCGCACGGGATTTTGCGCTGTGGAAGGCTCCGAAACCGGGGGAGCATTTTTGGGAGACGGAGATCGGGCCGGGACGTCCGGGCTGGCACATCGAATGTTCGGCGATGGCAATGAAATATCTCGGCGAGACGCTGGACATTCACACGGGCGGGATTGACCTGGCGTTTCCGCACCATGAAAACGAAATTGCGCAGAGCGAGGCGGCGACGGGGAAGCCGTTCGTACGCTACTGGCTGCACGCGGAGCATTTGTTGGTGGAAGGCGGGAAGATGTCCAAGTCGCTGGGGAATTTCTTTACGCTGCGCGATTTGTTTGAAAAAGGCTACAAGCCTTCAGCGCTGCGGTTTGCTTTAGCGAGTGTGCCGTATCGCAAGCAGCTCAATTTTACATTTGATGGATTGCAGCAGGCGACCAGTTCGGTGGAGCGCTTGCGGAATTTTGCGGACCGACTGAAGCAAGGAAAATTTCCCGCAGGCACGCAGAAGGGAATGTCTGAGCGAATTGCCAAAGCTGCAGAAGAGCTTGATGCGGGGCTTTCTGATGACCTGAACACGGCGCGCGGCCTGGCCGCGGTGTACGACCTGGTGCGCGAAGCGAACATCGCGATGGACAAAGGCGAGTTCCGCCAGGGCGATGTGCCTGCGGTGCAGGGACTTTTGGAGAACTTTGACAAGGTTTTTGCGGTGCTAGAAGACAATGATGCGGAAAAACTTCGCGCACTCGGATACGGCAGTGCGGAGAGCGGGCCGGACGACGCGGAAATCGACAAGCTGGTAGCGGAGCGCAACGCCGCGAAGAAAAAACGCGATTTCGCCACGGCAGACCGCATCCGCAAGGAACTGGCGGAACGTGGTATACTAATGGAAGATACGAAAGATGGCAGTGTCCGCTGGAAACGCAAGTGAGCCTTAAGCTGCAAATTCGGTCTCCGTACCCCCCGGGGTTCCTCTCGCCGGCCGCGCAACGGCCCGGTCTGTTCGGCGTTGACTAACTAACCTCTCTTTCTCCTTCGCAGGCTGCTTGCGGATTCGTCCGCTCGCGCGCTTGCTCTCCGTTTGTAGTTTCCGATTCACTCCGACCGTGTTCTTCTCTGGAGGAAGAAAATGATTGCAGCAACCGAAACGAAACTCCCCCATCTGCTGATGCCACTGCCCGGACCCAAGGCGAAGCAAGTTATTGAACAGGACGCAAAATACGTTTCGCTGTCCTACACGAGAGATTATCCGCTGGTGGCCAAGCGCGGCCATGGCGCCGTGATCGAAGATGTGGATGGAAACGTTTTCCTGGATTTTGCCGCCGGTATCGCCGTATGCGCCACGGGTCACTGCCATCCGGAAGTGGTCGCCGCGATTCAGAAGCAGGCCGCGGAACTGATCCACATGTCGGGAACGGACTTTTACTACGAGGGCATGCCGCAGCTGGCAGCAAAGCTCTCCGCGATTGCGCCGGGCCAGGAGCCGAAGAGAGTGTATTTCGGCAATTCTGGTGCGGAAGCGATTGAAGCGGCGATCAAGCTCGTGAAGTATCACACGAAACGCGACAAGCTGATTGCGTTTCACGGCGCGTTTCACGGGCGCACCATGGGCGCACTTTCCTTGACGGCGAGCCGCGCGGTCCAGAGAAAAGGATTTGGAACGCTGCTTTCCGGCGTGTTTCACATGCCGTATCCGGACACCTATCGCGGAACGTATGGAGTCCGGCCGGAAACGGCTGCGGCGGACTGCCTGAATTATTTGGAAAATGAATTGTTCCGCCGGCGCGTGGACCCCGAAGAGGTTGCGGGAATTTTTATCGAGCCGATTCAGGGCGAAGGCGGGTATATTCTCGCGCCGACGGAATTCCTGCAAGGCTTGCAGCGGATTTGCAGGAAGCACGGCATCCTGCTGGTAGCGGATGAAGTGCAATCGGGCATGGGCCGCACGGGCAAATGGTGGGCCGTGGATTACGCCCCGGGCGTTGAACCGGACATCATCTGTACCGCGAAAGGTATCGCTTCGGGGATGCCGCTCAGTGCCATGATTGCGCGGGAGAGCGTGATGGACTGGAAGCCCGGCGCGCATGCCTCCACATTTGGCGGCAATCCAGTCTGCATCGCGGCTTCGCTTGCCACGCTGCGGCTGCTCGAAGATAAATATATGGAGAATGCGCGGCGAGTGGGAGAGTTTATCTTGCGGCGCACGGCGGATTGGCCACAGCGGTTCAAAAACGTCGGTGAAGTGCGGGGCCGCGGGCTGATGATCGGCATTGAATTCGTGCGAGATCAGAAGACAAAAGAGAAGGCGGCGGACCTTCGCAACCACATCATTCAGTCCGCGTTCCATAAGGGACTGCTGGTTCTTGGCTCAGGCGATACCACGCTGCGGTTCTGTCCGCCGTTGGTGATCGACGAAGAACAGGCGGAATTCGCAGTTAAGACGCTGGAAGATTGCATTCGCGAAGCGGAGAAAAAGTTTTAACGTGGCAAACGCCTATTTTGGCGCTTTTGCTTTGGACTTGCACTGAATCCCGTGGTTGCCGAAGAAGAAACATGGCATCCACGGGATTTTTGTTTATACTTCGCGGAGAAAGAAGGTCATTGGGCCAGCACCATGCCGATTTTTTCACAACTGATGTTTCAGGCAGTGCGCTGGGCGGCACGTCGAGGCCTGCGCGAGGAGAGGACTTTTTCGTCGGATGACAGGAAGCAGGAAGCGCGGCGCGCGGGCGTGCGTGGTGAGACCTACGCGTACTGGTATTTGCGGCGGAATGGGTATGTGTTCGTAGCGCGGAACTACACGCCGCGCGGAATCAAGGGCGAGATCGATCTCGTGGGCTACGATGGCGCGACGCTGGCGTTTGTGGAGGTCCGGACCCGCACGGTGAGAGAGGATTCCACGGCGCTACCGGAACTCAGCGTTACCCGAGAAAAGCAGCACGTCGTGGTTCGCACGGCGCAGCGGTTCCTCGCGGAACGCCGCGTGGGCGAGTGCCCGTGCCGTTTTGACGTGGTGGCGATTGACAACCGGCCGGGGCAGCCGCCGGCGGTGCGGCTGCATAAGGACGCTTTCAGCCCGCAAATGTGACCTGAGTGACGGGGCCACTTCACTCGGACGCCAGACGGAGTACAATTCAATACCAGAGGTAGTTATCCCCACGCGGGATGAAGCAAAGCAGAGTCGAGGAGGATTTCTTTGCCGGAGTTGCGGAAGGACCCGATCACGGGACGATGGGTGATCATTTCCACGGAGCGTGGAAAGCGCCCGAACGATTTTTTGCGCGAGAGCGTATTCGCGAAGGACGCGAAGAATTGCCCGTTCTGCGCGGGCAACGAATCGAAGACGCCGCCGGAAGTTTTGGTGTACGGCCGCAATGGCGGCGGGGCCAACACGGCGGGCTGGAGCATCCGCGTGGTGCCAAACAAATTCCCCGCGCTGGGGATCGAGGGCGACCTGGACCGCGAAGGAGAAGGACTCTTCGACAAAATGAACGGCATCGGCGCGCATGAGGTGATTATTGAATCGCCGGAGCATAGCGCCACACTGGCGACGCTGCCGGAGCGCGCGGTAGAGGATGTGCTTTGGGGCTACCGCGACCGCATGCTGGACTTGAAGAATGACAAGCGATTCCGGTACGTGCTGATTTTCAAAAATCATGGAGAAGCGGCGGGTGCGACGGTGGAACATCCGCACTCGCAACTGATTGCTTTGCCGATTGTGCCGCGGCGCGTGCGCGAGGAAGTGGACAACTGCTGGCACTATTACGATGAGAAGGAGCGGTGCATTTTCTGCGATATCATCCGGCAGGAGCGGGATACCGGCGAGCGCATCGTCGGCGAGAACGAACATTTCATTACGCTGGCGCCATATGCGTCGCGGTTCCCATTTGAAATGTGGCTGCTGCCAAAAGTGCACGGATCATCGTATGAAAACAATCAGAGACTCGATGTACGCGAGCCTGGCGCGGATGTTGAAAGATACGCTGATGAGGCTGGACGAAGTGCTGGACCGGCCCGCGTACAATTTCATGATTCACACATCTCCGATCGGGGAAGAGATCAACGATCATTACCATTGGCACATTGAGATCATTCCAAAACTGACAAAGGTGGCAGGGTTCGAGTGGGGCACGGGCTTTTACATCAACCCCACGCCGCCGGAAGAGTCAGCGCGCTTCTTGCGCGAGGCTAAGATTTCCACGCCCGCGGCTGCCGAGAAAAAGTAAGATTGCGGCACCGTATCCGGCAGGGTAGTCCGGATACGCTCGGCGGATTTGCTATACTTAAAGATTCGGCGCGGTACCCAAGTGGCCCAAGGGAGAGGTCTGCAAAACCTCCATTCGTGGGTTCGAATCCCACCCGCGCCTCCAATTTTCCCGCTTTAGAATGTGTGAGTTACAACGCTGCTTTTTCTCGTGTACCCGCCGTGTACCCCGTGTTTGGGAAGTTTGGGCAGCTATAACAGGATCGAGGACCCACGCACGGGCGAGGTCCGCTTCGAGTTGTTCCTGCCGCGAGCGTACCCAGGGCGCGTAGTTCCTCTCTGTGGTCCGCACGCTTTCATGCCCAAGCAGGATTGAAACCCGCTCAATTGGAACGCCTGTTAGAAGAAGTTCTACGGCGAAAGTATCGCGGAAGCGGTGTGGGTGGCCGCTACTGACCTCGGCGAGTTCAAACAACCTGTTTAATCGTTTCCTCCAACTCCCAATAATGGTTTCCAGCTTTGATTCGCCATCCCAAAAATAGTAATTGGCAGCAACCTTGGGAGTAGCATCCAGAATTTTCAAAACAAAATCCGGCAGGATATTGTTTACGGGAACGCCCGTTTTTTGTGTGTAGAGAAGCAGCCGATTCTCTTCGATCCTATCGCCGGAAAGACTCACAGTATCGCCTATCCGCATTCCACCGTACCGCAACAGCAAAACCAGTGCCTGCATACGCTGGGCATTTTCCGAACCGCGACCGGGAAACTCATTTTTGTATTTGTTGATGGCCGCCAATATGCGAAGCATTTCTTTATGCGTGAATGGCAATGTAGGGCAAAGGGTGATTTTTGGCGCTCTGAGATCGCTGGCAGGATTCTCGGGTATCCATTTACGCTTCTGGCCAAAACTGAAAAACGTGCGTAGCCGTTCCAGTTTCTTGCCGCTTGAGCGTTGCCCATCAGTCCATTCAGAGCGGAATTTACTTACGTCAGACAAAGTGAATTCATCCAAAAAGCGGACGCCGTGACGTGCAGCAAAGTCCACCATCTGACTCTCCAAAGTCCCGTACTTCCTGATGGTCTCTTTGTGGAGTTTGCGAGCCTGCATGTCGGCACGATAATCACCCCACGCATTTTCCAGCGACTTTCTCTCTGGCTTCACGTCTCTCCGGTCATTGGCTTCCCACTCTCGGACGGTCTCTTGCGCCCGCTGCCAGTCGCGCAGTTTCAAAGACTCCCGCAGTTCTTTGCCGCCCAAGAAGCCGTCCACCCAAATAGGGCACTGGCAGTGCCGATGCTCCCGACCCTTGTCGCGGTGCTTACATGCTTTGCGATGCCTGCGATAAATCGTCAGCATAGTTGAACGCTCCTAGCGGACGCCGAACTTGGATGATAAACGACAATGAACCCTTTCGAGCACAGTCTGAGGAATGCGCAGTGTGACGTAACGCCTCTTGTGGCGTGAACTCCGCTCTCCGATCACAAGCACACCGGGCTCGTTCTCGAAAAGCTCACGAACTTTATCAGGACTCAAGTTCCACATTTCGGCGATTTCCGTAACGGCATAATGCCGCTCGATGTGCACCGAGGTCTCGATTTGGGATGGTACGGCCATTTCGCGTTAGTGACTCCTGCAGGGTTGAAAGGATCGTCGAATTGGCTCGTTGGTTTCCGAGAGAGCTGAGCAAAAAAATCCTCTTGCATTCAGTCGCCAAGCGAGCTACGCTAACGTAAACATCGTACAGCGATGTAGGAGAGTTTGTCAACCATGATGTCGATCCTCAAGAAGAAACCCCGGCATGAGGTTATCTCGATTCGACTCAGCGAAGACCGCCTCAAACTGTTAGAGCGCTACCAGAAGGTTCTCAGTGAACAACGGGGACGCGAGGTGTCCTTGGGAGAGGCCGCCTTCCTCGTCATCGAGGAGCGCGTCGAAGGGATGGACCGGGAAACAGCCCGTCATGAAATGCTCAGCACGCCGACCGCTTCGCTCTATCACATTCGCAAGAAGTGGGAGTCACAGCACACTCTTTCCGCCCCCGAGTGGGATGTTCTCGCGCAGTACGTGCAGATCGGCACGGAGGAAGAAGCTCAGGAGCCGCCGCTGCTTTGGCCCGCGATTCCATCCAGAGAGTCATACCTCAAGTTACTCGACGCCTTCGAAGCCGTCTATCAGAACCGTAAGAAGCATGCATCGAAGCACGCCTGGTATTACTTCGGAAACCTTGGCGGCCACTTCACCGAGGTTCGACTCTCCGATGATGACGCCGAACAAAGGCATCAAGCAGTTCTGAAGCAAATTTCGCATCGCAAGGAGCTGCTGAAGTCGGTGGAGAAATGGCAGAATCCCGGCACAATTGGACGATGCTTCTTAGCCGCCGTTAGTGATGAAGGAGTCGAGAGCACTAGACTCGATCAAATCCTTGCCCCGTACTGGCCGACGCTCTGGGGCCTCGCCGCTCGGGGCCATTGGGTGCGACATGACCGGCAGCCCGTGCGACCAACGGGTCCAAACGAAGATGATTTTCGCCGCCGAATTATCCTGCCTAAGCCGCTCAAGGTCGATGACCTGAAGCTCTCGTTTACGAAGACAGGTTGCCCGGAGCTTGGCGTGTATATCGACTTTGGCCCAACACGCCGACTCAACTATCTCATTGCTCGGTACCCCGACCTGGCCGAGTTCCGGGCCATGCTCGAAGGATGGTCGGCCAAGAATTCGTGGAACGGCAGGCATTTCCTCACGACGCTGTCCGAGGAGAAGGGGCCAACGTTCACGCTTTGGCTTCGGCAGAACGATGTAGGTATCGACTTCACCGAGAACGAATGGAGCGCCCTGCGCGAACTGTTCCAGAAGGCGTGGGCGATCCCCGAGCTTCAGCGGTGGATGCAGGAGCTGCAGTTGGAGTATGGCGAACAAGGTTGATAGCGCGAATCGTTGGCTTGCGGCGCGTTTTGCTAGGAGCGGTGCCTTCGGCACCGGGAGTTGGACTGACACGTCACCCCCAAACGGGTGCCGCACAGCAACCAAGGTTGCTGTATGGGAACTTGCTGAAAATCCAGTGGCTTGCGACGAACCACTTTGCTGGAGCGCCGCGCAGCGACTTTTGGTTCCCGTATGGGAACCTGTTGATTTTATGGGGTGAATTCTATGCCCTCCCTTCGAACGAAATCCATCAGCACGAAAGTCACTGACGAGGAATACGCCCAGTTTGAAGCCTTAGCAGGCGAGCAAACGATCAGCGAGTGGGCGCGCGACGTTCTGCTGAAAGCGACGAAGCCCAACGCAGCCGAGCAAACCGTCCTGGCCGAGCTCTTGGCCCTGCGGACGATCCTGCTAAACATGCACTTCGCCGTATCACAAGGGCAAACGCTGACCGCCGAGGAGATGCAGCAGCTAATCGAGCGAGCGGACCAAAACAAGTTGAGCAAGGCGCGACAGCGCCTCGCGGAAGCAGCAACAGGGGGTATGCCATGAAACAGAAGTGGGGCCGAGAGGACGATGCAGGAGATTTTCCGAGCGACCGGGCGGTATGGAGTATCGGGGCGTTTTGCGTTGCTCTGCTCAGTGTGTTCGCTATCGCTGGTTACCGCTACATGCGGGTGTGGGCACCGCTCCAACGGCATTACGTACTGACTTACGCGGGGACGCCAGTAGCAGGAGCGTTTCGGACAGATGCCCCGTACACGCTGTTGATGGTGGTAACGCGGAAGGGTGCACGACTGGCACTCGACAACGAAGTAGAGCCTTTCGTGACAGAGAAGGGCGAGAGCACATTCACGCTGACAGAAGCAGCGATGAAGACAGGCGACCTGAAACTTGAATGGCAGCGCGCACGATATAACAATGCGAAGCTGCATGAATTCCTGGGCCACTGGATATACCAGGACCAGACGCTCACCAATCTGGCGAAACCGGCACTGTGGGGCGGCTTAGGTGTGTTGCTCGTGGGCCTCGTCGTGGCGATCCCCAAGGACTCGGCACGCAAGAGAATACGCAAGCACGGACGAAGGCTCAAAGGACCGGAGCTCGTGACGGCGCGTGTGTTTAACCGCCGCAGCCGTTCAGACGGTATTGGCTTCTTGCAGCAGCAGAGTTTCATGCAAAAAGTATTTCGAAATAATACTTGGTTGCGTCTGCCGCGCGAGATCGAATCGAGCCACATTCTGATTATGGGCGATTCGGGCAAAGGAAAGAGCGCGCTCATCCGGCAAATCTTGTTGCAGATCGAGGAGCGCGGTGAGACAGCCATTGTGTACGATCCGGCGACGCCCGCCGATTACGTGCCCTACTTTCTTACTCCGTCGCGCGGCGATTTGATTCTCAATCCGCTGGACCAGCGGATGCCCTACTGGACTCCAGGGGACGAACTGCGGCAAGGGGCCGATGCTCTCACTTTGGCCGCGTCGTTGTTTCCCGACCGACACAACGAAAACTCCTTCTTCGTAGAGGCCCCGCGAAAAATCTTTGCGCACTTGTTGGGGTTTCATCCGGCGCCGCAAGAGTTGGTATGGTGGATGTCGCACCCGGAGGAGATCGACTGGAGAGTGAAAGGGACCGAGTACGCGGCAATGATTGACCGGGATTCGCCGCCACAGCGCAACGGCGTGCTTGGTTCATTAAGCATGGTAGCCGACGCCATGAGGCTACTGCCGAGTGAAGCGGAGACAAAACAGCGTTGGAGCACGCTCGAATGGTCGAAGGAACGGCGCGGCTGGTTGTTTCTCACGAGCACGCCGGACACGCGGAAGAACCTCGCGCCGCTCATCAGTTTGTGGCTGGACATGCTGGTGCTGCGCCTGATGAATCAGGGCCGGATGAGTCCGCGTCCGGTGTGGTTCATTCTGGACGAACTAGCGACCTTGCAGCGGTTGCCGCAGTTGCACACGGCGATCACGGAGAACCGCAAATCCAACAATCCGGTGGTGCTGGGTTTTCAGGGACGCAGCCAATTGGAAGTGCGCTATGGGCACGAAGCGGAGGCGATGATGTCGCAGCCCTCGACAAAAATCTTCCTGTGCACGAGCGAGCCGCACGCAGCGAAATGGATCAGCGACACCATAGGAGAACAGGAGATCGAGAGGATACGAGAGAGCCGCACAAATGAGCAGTTCCCACAATCGCGCAAGTCGAAGGGCTATAACCTCGAACGCGAGATCAGGCCACTCGTGATGGCAAGCGAGATCAGCGGCCTTGAAAAAATGCACGGTTATCTCAAGTGCGGGAATCTTGTGGCGCGGATGAGTCTCCCGTACATCGAGCTTGGGAGCAAAGAGCCGCAATACATTGAGCGCCCGGCACACCAGCCACCCGAGGAGCCGCTGAAGGCTGCGGCGGCCGCGGCCAAAACGGGCAAGCCGTCGGGAAATGGAGGATCGGGGCAGAAACTCGTTCCAAATGAACAGCAACAAAGTGTGGAACAGAAAATCCAACGACAGCCAGCACGCCAGCAAAGGGACTTCTTCGAGTAGGCCAACACAATGTTGACAATCTCGAAGCCACTGAGCGCAAGCCAGGCACAGTCGTATCACGCGGAAGAGTTTGGCAACGCGCGAGAGAACTACTACACCGAAGCAGACCAGATTCGCGGGGAGTGGCACGGAAGGCTCGCCGAGCAATGGGGACTGCGCGGTGAGGTCCGCGAGGAGCACTTTCAACGGCTTAGCGAAGGCCAACATCCGATCACGGGCGAACAACTCATCCGCCACCAAGCGGCCCGAGAATACATGAACAGGCGCGGCGAGAAAGTAAGCGCGATGGAACACCGCGCAGGGTGGGACGCGACGTTTTCAGCCCCGAAGAGCGTATCGTTGACAGCCCTCGTGGGTGGAGATGAGCGCGTGCGGGAAGCGCATCGAGAAAGCGTCGGCGTCGCACTTGATGAGCTAGAGCGATATGTCCAGGCACGCATGGGCGGGAATCTTCCACCAGAGACAACGGGCAAGTGGGTTGCAGCGAAGTTCGAGCACGACAGTGCGAGGCCGGTCGACGGTTATGCCGCACCGCAATTGCACACGCACGTCGTCTTTTTCAATCTGACCGAGACAGACGACTGCGAAGCCCATGCCCTGCAACCAAGGGAACTCTACAAAACGCAGCAGTATGCCACGGCGGTCTATCGTTCAGAGTTGGCGCATCGGCTAAGAGAACTTGGTTACGAAATCGAGCGTGGTGAGAGCAACCAGCCGGAAGTCAAAGGCTACAGCAAGGACTATTTGGAAGCATCGAGTCCGCGCCGTAAGCAGATCGAGGAACATCTCGCAAAGGAGAACCAGCGAGGAGCAGGAGCGGCACAGATCGCGGCGCACCAGACGCGAGAGGGAAAGCTCGAACTCTCACACGAAGAGATGCGGCAGCGACACAAAGAAATGGCCGCGCAGTTTGGCAATCAACCAGAGCGGGTTGTTGAAGCGGCAGGAAAGCAAAGAGAGCAATTACAGGAAAAAACCGGAGAGAAAGCCATCGGCCAGGCCGTTGCCTACTCGCGAGAGAAAAATCTGGAGCGTGACGCTGTGGTCGAGGAGCGCGACCTGCTAAGGGATGCGCTGAAACGCTCAATGGGTGACGCCACGGTTGCGGAGGTTAAAGCAGAGTTCGAGAAACGCGTACAAGCTGGCGAGTTCATCGAGACGAGCAATCGCGCGCTGGGCCGCTCGTTCACCACGAGTGAGATGATCGACCACGAACGCAACACCATCCACGCGATGCGCGCGGGGCAGAACCAACACGAACCGATCGCGAGGTTCGAGACACGCCGAGACATCGGGCAAGACCATTCGCATTTGAGCGAGAGCCAGCGCGCGGCGGTCGAGCAAATCCTGTCGAGCCGCGATCAGGTGACGGCGCTTGAAGGCGTCGCCGGCGCGGGGAAAACTACTTCTTTAGTTGCGATCCGCGAAGCCGCCGAGCGAGAGGGCTACAAGGTGGAAGGCTTCGCGCCAACGTCACGCGCGGCGCAGAAACTCGGTGAGGCGGGAATCGAATCGAGCACGTTGCAACGACATCTAACGCGAAGCGAAGAGCCGCACGACGGACAGAAGCGGCTCTACGTTCTCGACGAATCGAGCCTCGCGAGCACAAAGCAGATGAACGAGTTCCTGCATCGGCTAAAGGAAATCGACCGCGTGCTGCTGGTAGGTGATACCCGCCAGCATGAAGCGGTCGAAGCGGGCCGACCATATCAGCAGCTTCAGGAAGCAGGAATCGCGACGGCGCGGCTTGATGAGATCGTACGGCAGAAAGACCCGTCACTGAGAGAAGTAGTGGAACAGCTCTCACGCGATCAAGTTAGAGACGCGATGGAGAAACTCGACGCGCAGGGCCGCGTCCATGAAATCCCCGAGCGCGACCAGCGGCTAAGAGAAATCGCACGCGAGTACGCAGCGAAGCCCGAAGGCACGCTGGTAGTGTCGCCCGACAACGAATCGCGCAGAGCAATCAATCAGGTTATCCACCGTGAAATGCAAACGGGAGGCCAGGTGGACACGCACGAACACAAACAGCGCGTGCTCGTTGCGCGGCAAGAGATCACTGGCGCGGACCGGCAGTGGGCCGCGCAATACCAACCGGGTGACGTTGTGCGCTACACGAGAGGCAGCAAGACGCGCGGCATCGAGGCGGGAGAGTATGCCCGCGTCGAGCACGCGAACGAGAAAGAAAATCTAGTGACGGTGAAATGCGAGAACGGCGAGCAAGTGACTTACGATCCGCGCCGGTTGCATGGCGTTACGCTCTACCGCGAGACAGAACGCGCATTCAGCGTAGGCGACCGCGTGCAGTTCACCGCGCCCAATCGGGAGCAACACATCGCCAACCGCGAGCTAGGAACCATCGAAAAGATCGACGATAGCGGCAACCTGCAACTACGCCTCGACTCAGGCCGGACCGTCGCATTCAACATCAAAGAGAATCCGCATCTCGACTACGGCTATGCAGTGACGAGCCACAGCAGCCAAGGTCAAACCGCCGACCGCGTGCTTGTGCACGTGGACACGGAGCAGGCAGGAGAAAAGCTTGTCAATCGCCGGTTGGCGTATGTGGCGGTATCGCGCGGACGCTACGATGCCCAGGTCTACACAAACGACAAAAGCCAGCTTGCCGAGCAACTCGCGCGCGACGTGTCACACCGATCTGCAATCGAACCGAGCCGTGAATCCGTATCCCCGGCGCGCGAGATCAAGCCGTCATCCGCACGAAGCCAGGTGCACGAGCATACGCAGGCAGAAGGGCACAGCATCAGCAGATAGAGACCTTTCCCCCGCCCTCGCCGCCGTCAAGGGTCACGCCCGCTGCGCGGCTCCTTACAGTCGTCCTTGACTACGGTTTCGCTTCGGGAATGTTCTGGCTATGGCAAGCCAGTCGCCTTCGGGTGAGTACTATTGACAACATGTATTGTCCGCATAAAGTAGGTCGCATTCTTGCCGCGTGGAGGTCCCCGATGCGAGTGGCTGGGATTGCGATCCTCGTTTCATTAAGTTTCTTAGTTTCTCCTCAACTTATCTCACAACAAACAGTCATACGTGACCAGCAGGCCGTGGCTCTATTGCAGGGCTCCGTGCGAACCATGGGCGGAACTGCCCCCACGGATTCCGTCGCCACCGGAAACGTCACCGTTGTCGCCGGCTCGCAACCTTCCACCGGCTCCATCCGCATCCTCACCCGAGGCACCAACCAATCCTCCGAGCAAGTCACTCTCCCGCAGTCCACGTATTCGGTGACCTACTCCAGTGGCCTCGCCGACGAAACCATCAATTCTGCCACCACAAGTATTCCCCTCGAACGCACCGTAACCAGTCAATCCGTTTGCTTTCCGCTTCCATTCCTCGTCGCCGCCCTCGCCAATGCAGACGAATCCATTCAATACGTCGCGCTCGAAACCCTCGGCCAGCAATCCCTCCAGCACCTCCGCATCCAGAACACCTTCGCGTCTCAGCCCAATTTTCAGCAATTCGCCGGCTTCGCCACGTTCGACGTTTGGCTTGACGCAAACACGGGCCTCCCTGAAAGAATCTCCTTCATCCGCCGCAATGGCAGCGGCGCCACTCCCCGCATTCCCTTGGAGGCCTATTTCTCCGCCTACCAAATCACCTCCGGCGTCGCCTACCCCACGCAAATCAATCTCTCCCTCAACGGCACGCCTTGGACCACCATCACCATCAACAGCGTCGCCTTCAACACCGGCCTCACCGATTCCAACTTTTCCGTTCAATAGGGAGCTACTATGCGCCGCGCAATTCTCGTCTTCTGTTTCGCACTATTTGCCCTCGGGCCTCGCACTCTCGCGCAAACCGGCTTTCCTGCTTTCGGCTCCTTTGAACAAAGTGGCTTCGATGCCGTAAACCGCCAGAACCTCAATGCCATCTTCGCCATCCCCATCATGTCCACTTCCGCCAGGGGGCAAACCTTCCAGTACAGCCTCGTGAATAACTCTCTCCTCTGGACACAAACGACTGTTGGCTCCACGACCTCATGGACTTCCGTCGTCGATGCCAACGGAAATCCCACCTGGGGTTGGACGTATGGCTCCGCCGTTTCCGGCTCTGGCCAGAACCTCTCTCAAGCGCAAGGTGTCGGCCACACTTGCAGATACATCGATCCCAACACAGGCCTTTGGGCCTATGCTCCATGGTCAACTACCACCTACTCGCATTTCGCTTACAGAGACTGGCTCGGCTCTGTCCATCCCTTCAGTGGCTCATACGTTGTTACTACCGCGAGCCAGGCTGCGCAGGACAACTGCGGCATCGTGCCCGGGAGCACCGGTCCGGTTTCCGGCTACTCCACCGACAACACTGGTTTCTACTTCTCCGCGAACAATGGCTCTATGTCCGTCCTCAGCCCCGCTGGCGTCAACGCTGGCGGCGCTCCGGTGGACACCAACGGCAACTATGTCAGCCAAACCGTCGTCAATTCCACGGAGACGGACTGGACGGACACCGCTGGCCACCTTGCTTTGAAGGTTCTCACCAACACTTCGAACCCGAACATTCAGTACGAATGGCAGGACTCCAGCGGAAACTACACCAGCGCCACGACTACTACGGTGCAGCGTTCCACTCTCAACATCAAGACGAATTTCAATTGCTCTGGCGTGGGCGAATTCACGGGCACTGCCAACCTCCCCACGGAAATCGATCTCCCTAACGGGCAAAAATATCTGATTACCTACGAGCCCACCCCCCTAAATTCCGGCTACTACACTGGCCGCGTCAAGCGCGTCACCTTTCCGACGGGCGGCTATTACGAATACCAATACCCCACGACCACCGGCGATGGCATCGTTTGCGCCGATAGCTCCGTAAACAGCCTCACCCGCGTCATGAACGACGGCACAAACTCCTCCACTTGGACTTTTTCACGCGCTCCAAGCGGCTCCAATTGGGTGACGTCCGTCACCGCCCCCGTAATGCCCTATGATAGCGCCGCAAACAATGCCGTCTACACATTCAGCGGGAGCCAGCAGAATACCGCGCAGTTCTACCAGGGAACGGTCAACTCCGCGAATCTCAAAAGAACCATCAACACCGGCTGGGCCACGAATGGCTCACCCTCAGCGCAAACGACCGTCCTCGAAGATGGAAACACAGAAAACGAAATCGAAACCTCTTACGATAACTACGGCAACCTTTTGACCGTGAAGGAGCACGACTGGGGTTCCGGCACTCCCGGCTCCATCCTTCGAACCACCACCTTCACCTATTTGAATACCAGCTCCTACATCACAGCCAATATCCTGAACCGGGTCACGAAAGTGACCGTCGCGGACAGTGCTGGTACACTCCACTCGCGCACGGACGTCGCTTATGACGAATCCGGATACATTAATTACGGAACTTGCCACACAGGTGTTGCCCAGCACAGCGATACCTACGGCTGCGCTTACACCGTTCGCGGCAATCCCACCACGGTCACCACGTACACGAACGCTTCTGCAGGAACCGGGGCCATCGCTCACCACAGTTTTTATGACAATCTCGGCAATCTTGTGAAGGCCGACCTGGATTGTTGCCAGAGCAAGACCTGGGCGTATTCCTCGACCACAAATTATTCTTTCCCCGATTCCGCCACCCGCGGCTCTTCGCCCGGAACGCAACTAACTACCAGCGCCACCTATAACGTCTACACCGGCCTCGTTGCCACCTCCACGGACGAAAATGGCCAGATTACGCACTATACGTTTGATAATTTGAAACGGGTCACCAACCTGCAGAGGCCCGACAGCACGAACCTAACCTGGAGCTACTTGGACGCGACGCCACCAACGCAATCCAGCGTCACTGCGGGGATGCCGATCCAGGGCTCGAACGTTCGGAACACCATAACTGTGGTTGACGGCCTCGGCCGGCCTGTTACGCAAAAAATCACTGATGGCACCACAACGTATTCTATCGTCGCGACGCAGTACGACCCACTCGGTCGGCCCTACATGGGCAGCAATCCTTACACGTCCTCGGCACAATACTGGACCACCGCGCAGTTCGACGTTCTTGCCCGCGCTACGAAAACTCTTCTTCAGGACAATTCATCGACAACGTTTTCCTACGCCACCAACACTGCAACCGTCACAGATCCCGGTGGGAAAGCGCGTAAATCGGTCGTTGACGGCCTCGGCCGCATGACTTCGGTTTACGAGCCCGACCCGGCGAACGGCAATGCGCTCACGGTCCCAACCTCTTACACGTACAACATTCTCGATCAGCTTACCGGGGTCACGGAGGGCTCTCAGACGCGCACCTATGTTTATGATGATCTCGGACGGGTCAACAAAACCACCACGCCGGAGGCCGGCACGCTGTGCTTTGGGTCGGTCACCGGAACCACGTGCAATTCAGACGGCTACGATTCCTTCGGTAATCTTCTGAAAAGGACCGACGCGCGCGGCGTCCTCACCAGCTACGGCTTCGACAATCTCAACAGGCTTTCCACCATCCAATACACGGTTACAGGCACAGGCGTGACCGCTACGCCGAGCGTTACGTTGACTTATGACCAGGGCGGCTCCGCCGCGTTCGCGCTCGGGCGGCTCACTTCCATGACCGACGGCGTCGGCTCGGAAACCTACACGTACAATAATCTTGGCGAAATGACCCAGCTCCAAAAAGTCATCGGCACCACCACCTACACCACGGGCTATGCGTATAATCTTGCTGGAGAGTTAAGCTCCATCACTTATCCGTCGAGTCGCGTTGTGCAGCAAAGCTTTGACACTATCGGCCGCCTCTGCGCCGTGGGAAACTCCACCAGCACCTGCTCCTTCGGCACAACCTTCGCTACCGGCTACGCCTACAACGCCGCCTTTCAGGTTACTGGCTTCAACTACGGCAACGGCGTCTCCGCCGCCATCGGCTACACGCCCGACCGTTTGCTCCTGCAAAGCCTCGCCTACGCCAAGGGCTCCACCACGCTCTTCAGCACCAACTACTGGTACAAAACCGACTCCACCAACTGCCCCAACGGCGCTTCAGGCAACAACGGCCAGATTCAGTGCATAAAGGACAATGTGGACTCCGGTCGCACCGTCAGCTATGCCTTCGACGCTTTGTATCGACTCACTTCGGCCACGACCAACGGTTCCACGAACTATCCAAAATGGGGCCTGTCCATGAGTTACGATCGCTACGGCAACCGCACGGCGCAGAGCGTTTCTTCCGGCTGCGTGTCTCCCATGGTCTGCCCTACAAATTCTGTTACCGTCAGCGCCGCGACCAACCAGATTACAGGGTCCCCGTATGCGTACGACGCCAACGGCAACATGAACAACGACGGCAACAATACCCTCGTCTACGATGCGGAGAACCGCGTCCTCAGCGCCACCAACGGCGGCACTTCCGGCACGTATACTTACGATGGCAACAGTCTACGCGTGAAGAAAGTTTCCGGCGGCACCACAACGGTATATATTTTCTCTGCCTCAAAAGTCATCGCCGAATACGACAACGGCGCCGCCGTCGGCTCGCCCTCTCGCGAGTACGTCTATTCTGGATCTAAGCTTCTTGCCAAAATCGATTCCTCTGGGACCAAGTACTACCATCAGGATCATCTTTCCAATCGCCTGGTCACCGACTCCAGCGGCAATTCGCTCGAGCAGCTCGGACATTTTCCGTTCGGTGAGTCCTGGTACAATGCTTCCAGCGACAAACTCCTATTCACATCCTACGAGCGCGACTCCGAATCCGGCAACGATTACGCCATGATGCGCTACGGCGTCAACCGCCTCGCCCGCTTCTCCTCGACGGATCTTCTCAGCGGCTCCATTGGCAATCCCCAATCCCTCGACTACTTTTCCTACACCCGGAACGACCCCGCGGACCTGTCCGATCCAAGCGGAATGATGCCAAGGATGTATGTCTGCGGCGGTTCTGGAGACCCAGTGCATATCGACTGCTTCGGCTGGGGCTTTTCGGGAGGCGGAGGCGGTGGCTCAACCGCTATATTCGGTAACGACCTCTTCGACGCACTCATTGGAAGCCCGGGAGCAACCCTTACCTTCGATATGTTTGGAAACCTCCACTACGGATTTTCCAGTAACTCGCTCATACTATCGCTTGAGAAGCTCGACGGCTTTGACTGCTCCGACCCTAAAGCCCAGTGCGATCAAGCTCTTAATGTTAGTCTGCCCCCTCCGGCCCAGGGGGTTTCAATGGATCCGGGATTCACAGCACAAGCTATGACCCCAAGCGCAGGCTCAAGCGTTGCCAACCTGAGCTGGAATTTCCAGCTCCCTCCCTATCCGGGGCTTCCGGTCACGCCAAGGCCAGTTTTTGTGCGTCCCTCAACACTTCGTGCGCCAGCGCCAGCGAACGCAGGGCAAAGTGGCCGCCCAAACTACTTCAGCGCCATGATCTCTGCAGGTGTAAACCTCCGCGAGACGTGGGAACTCTTGATGGAAATTGTGCTCGAGGGTAACCTTTCCTACGAGCCGTGAATTGACAAATAGAGAAGTGTCCAAATTCGTTTTGCGGCATCACATTTGGGTCGTCCACCTAGATTTACTGGTTGATGGTGTAACGAGAGGAAGTCCACGTACGTCAAATGAAATGGAGGCGTCGGAGTCATGTGTTCCGCCCTGCTGCGCGTTCCCAAACCTCTCAGTTTTGCTCCGGTCCACGCTCTCAAGTTCCTTGCAATCTTGTTTCTGGGGTTCGTTTGTGCAGAATATTGCGTCGCCCAACAGCTCGCGAAAAAGCCGCCGGCGCAAGAGTTTTGGATTGTTTTCGACGCTATGGCTCAGCGGGGCCCCTGTTATCCCCATGATGTTTACGTCATGGACCAGAAAGGCGAACACGTCAAGCGTCTGACATCCGACCACCGGAGTCATAACCCTTCGTGGTCCCCGGACGGTCGCGGTATCGTGTTCCTTGAGGACGAATGCAAGCCGCCCGCCTTGTTCCCTTACGGCTCGTTTGACGAACTCCGAGATTTCCTGAGCACTCCTCGTGACGTCTATTGGATGAACTCCGATGGCCGGAATTCCTCCCTGATCGCCCGTATAGGCCCAAACGCACAAGACACTCTCTGGATTCCAATTGGAAATCAGGTTGCTGTCCGCTTGGCGGACCGTAGTAGCCTGGTAGTGCACATGAAGGGATCACGTTTCCCCTCGAACGGTCAACCGGAAGAGCCACTGAGCCGATATCTCGAAGTCGAGGGTGATTGGTACCGAAAACTATATTGTCAAACCTCGGAATCGGCCCTTGGAACAACCTATCCAATTGAGGTCTATTGTCCGGGTGGAGGGCGCTTGCTGATTTTGACTCCTCCTGCGGATAATTTCCTTCCTACATTTTACGGTTCGCACGGACTCTCTAATCTCGGGCGCTGGGCCCTCGCCGATAAACTGCAGTACAGTGCGGATCTAAGTACTTCGTTGAGCGTAATGTCCCTCAACGGTGGTGCAGCGACGGCTCCCGTGCCAGCTTATGACAGTGCGTGGTCCCGCGATGGAAGGCGGATTGCGTACTCTTCCTTTACGGGCGACCAGAACTCCATCCTCTACGTGGCCGATCTGCACGCCGAAGAAGCGGGCAAGCCCCGCGCCCTAACCGATCAGGAGCTGGATGCACATGGACCGGACTGGTCCGCAGATGGCTCGCGCATCGGTTTCACCGGGCTGTGGAGGGATAGTTCTCAGATTTTCATCATCAAGGCCGATGGGAGCAACCTGATTCAACTAAGCCGCGATGCTAACATGCGCTGCTCTCATGTCTCGTGGTCACCAGATGGCAGATGGATTGCCGCTGCATGCAGTCCGAATGTAACAATTGCAAACGGAGAGGGGTTAGTGCCTGGCAACCGATCTAACATTTATCTCTTCGACAGCAGCAGACCCGGTGCCAAGCCTCGCCGGCTCACGGAATGCGGACATAATGCTCGATACGATTTGTGCGGTGCGAGGAACCCTTCGTTTGCTCCTGCAGGACCGTAGCCAGCGGTGAATCAGGGTTTTCGTGGCACAAATGGCAGAAGCGTTTACCAGTTGCGAAGTCTATGAGGAGCGTCAAGACCTCCCCCTTTGTACAAGACAGATTCTACAAACTGTCCTAATGGCACCTCAGGCAACAATGGCCAGATTCAGTGCATCATGGATAACGTGGACTCTGGCCGCTCCATAAGCTACTCCTATGACGCGCTCTATCGGCTTGCTTCCGCCACTGACCTGGCCCCCGAATCCGCAGGTTGGATCATACGACGTTTGCATTTGCGTTCCGTGTACCCGCCGCGTACCTCGGTTCGGCGCTTCTGCTGTTTTTATCTGTTTGGTCGATTTATAGAATCAGTAAGTTACGCGGTGTCAATCCACGCTATGGGTTCGAATCCCACCCGCGCCTCCAGAATTTGTCCACGCGTTTCGTGCATGTCATAGTGAGCTGCCGGAAGTAGTGGGGCTCGTTCCAACTATCTCGCTCCGTCCATAGGCGGCTCCGCATTGCGAGCATTTTGGTGCCTCTTTGGGGTATATTACTCACGAGATTGGTGCTCAGGGAGAGGCCTGCCCGCGACTGGTGCCTGACGAGCTCCGGTTGCGAGATGGTTTGAGATTCCGGCGCGCGAGCGTGCCGGCGGATTGCGGTGTTAGCAGGTCCCGGTCACAGGCGGAAGCAAGAAAGTTTGCACCGGCTGTCGGCTTCCTGGCTAGGCCGCGTCGAGGCATGCAATTGGACGACTGAAATATTTTATAAACATTTGAAATTCAGAACGGCAAAGCAGAGTGCCGGCTTCTGGAATTCTTTTGGAACACCACAGGGTGATGAATTTCGACGGGCTCAAGTTTACAGAGGTGTGAGCTTGGAGAAGTTAGGCAAATATCTGATCCTTGGTGAGTTGGGCCGCGGGGCTGGAGGCGTGGTGTACCGCGCGCGCGACCCGATCATTAACCGGCTTGTGGCACTGAAGACCATCACTACGGGCCTGGCGGAATTCCCCGAATTGCTCCAGCGCTTCTACCAAGAAGCCCAATCAGCCGGCGGCTTGCAGCACCCCAACATTGTCACCATTTACGATCTGGGGGACGAACGAGGCGTTCCCTATATCGCCATGGAATTGCTGGAGGGCGAAAGTTTAGATCAACTCATAGGCCGGCGGACACTGCTGCCGGTTCCATTGAAACTCATCTACGCGTTGCAAGCATGCCGCGCGTTTGATTATGCCCATAAGCGCGGAATCATCCACCGGGACATCAAGCCCGACAACGTGATGATTACGAAAGATGGCACGGTGAAGGTTGTGGATTTCGGAATCGCCCGGGTCCTCGAAACCTCCAGAACACAGGCTGGGATGCTGCTCGGAACATTTGCCTACATGTCTCCCGAGCAGTATCACGGCGAGCACGCCGATGCGCGCTCCGATATCTGGTCGTTTGGGGTACTCCTCTATGAATTGCTGGCGTACCAGAGACCGTTTAAGGGACAGACGCCCGCAAGCCTGATGAATAGTATTTGCCAACAAGAACCGCCACCGTTGCTCGAGGTGGCGCCCGAATGCCCTGCCGACCTGGAAAAGGTAATCCAAAGAGTGTTGCGAAAGCCCGCGGAGGAACGCTATCAGTCGATGGAGGAACTGATACTCGATCTGGATCCGATTTGCAAAAGCCTGCAATCGGAGTCCGTTCTTGTCCTGGTTGGCCACGCACGCGAGTTGTCCGACCGAGGTGACTTTTCCCAATCGCGCGACCTCCTGCGGCAGGCGTTGCAGATTGATTCCACCAACACGCAGGCTAGGAACCTCCTGGACAAGGTGAATAGCGAACTCCGGCGCATCCTAATGCGGCCGAAATTGCAACAGCAAGTCGAGAAGGGCCATGTCTTGCTCGCTGAAGGGAAGATGCAAGAGGCCCGGGCAGAGGCGGAGATCGTCTTGCAACTGGACTCCAGTTTTGAGCCTGGTCAAGCACTGATGAAGGAAGTCCAGCAAGAAATCAAGCGCGCGCGCCAAGTGGCGGAATGGATTGACGCCGCCAAGCAACGGCTGGCCCAGGGACTCCTGGAGGAAGCCGAGGAGTTACTTTCCAAAGTCGCCGAGGCCGAACCCGCAAACCCGCAGGCGGGGGCACTTCAGACTGCAGGTGAACAGTGAAAAGGCGGAGCGCCAGAAACGGCTGCGTCTGTCCGAGAAAATGCAACAGGCCCGCGGGCTGTGGACGCAACAGAATTACACGGAATGCATTTCGCTGCTGGCCGAATTGCGCGAAGAATTCCCCGACGAGGATGAGATTCCGCGGCTGCTCGAGACGGCACGGGAAGACGAGGCGATCCAGGTCAGGTCGCAAGGACTTACGGATGCCCGCAGCATGCTGGCAAACCGGAGATACGAAGAGTGCGAAGCTCTTCTTGCCGAACTGCTAAAGAAATTCCCTGAAGACAAAGAAATCCTCAAGCTCCAGAGGAAGGCGTTTGAGGAGCAGGCGAAAGAACAACGGCTGCAATCGCTGGCCGAGGCGCGCAGTCTTCTGGCGGCTAGACGCTATGAGGCGTGCACCTCGTTGCTGAATTCCCTGCTGAAAGAATTCCCGGGCGATGAAGAATTCGCACAGCTGCAGAAGAACGTCATCGAAGATCAGAAAAAACAAGGAAGGTCGCGGTCCGTCGCGGAAGCTCGAAGTTTCCTGGCGGCCAGACGCTACGACGAATGCAGTTCGCTTCTGAATTCCATCCTGAAGGATTTTCCGGATGATAAGGAAGTCCTGAAGCTGCAAGAAAATGTTCTTGAGGATCAGAGAAGACAACGAATGCTGGAATCCTTGAGAGAAGCGCGCGACCTTTTGGCGGGAAAGCATTACGACGAAAGCATCGCGCGCTTGACTTCTCTGCAAAAGGAGTTTCCAGGCGAAGACGATATCACCCGTTTGCTCGAGACCGCGCTGGGGGATCGCGCGGAGCAGGAACGCCAGCAAGGAGTGGCAAAAGCCGGAAAGTTGCTGGCTGGGAGGCAGCACGAAGAGTGCAACCTGCTGCTTCTGGAATTGCAGAAACGATTTCCCGCGGACGCCGAAATCCTCAGGCTCCTCGAGATCGTCCACAAGGATCAGGCGGAGCAACGCCGACTTCAGGGCCTGGCGGAAGCCGGCAGCCTGCTGGGCGCGCGGAAGTACGAGGAATGCGCGGCGCTGCTTGCGAACCTGCAAAGCGAGCATCCCCACGACAGCGAGATCGCCAAGTTCATGGAGATCGCGCTCGAAGAACATGCCGAGCAGCGCAAACTGAAGAGTTTGGTGGAAGCCCGAAATATGCTGGCGTCCCGGAACTATGAAGAATGCATCAGTTATCTCGCCGCACTGCAAAGCCAGTATCCCCAGGACAACGACATCACGAAACTCCTGGAAACAGCGCGCGAGGATCGCGCCGAAGAAGAGAAACAGCGGCAACTGGCGGAAGCGAGGAAGCACCTGGCTGCAAGACGATTCGAGGATGCCATGGGTGTGATCGAGGCACTTTGCGAGACATACCCCAAGGATTCAGGAGTTTTCAAGCTACGGTCTTTGGCAGTCCAAGAAAAAGAGAAGCAAGCCAGCATAGAACGCCTGCAAGCAGAGCTGAAATCCCTGAAGAAACTCGTCAGCGAGAGGAAATATTCGGAGGTTCTTGCACAATCCGAGAGAATCCAGAAAGAATTTCCGGGGAATACCGATTTGGGCCGGCTCATCGAATTTTCGCGGACTCAACAGGCGGAAATCGAGCGGGAAAACCAGCAGCAGGCAATTCTCCAGGAGGTCAAAAAGCTCATTGATACAGGCCGGTTTGAAGAGGCCTACCAGGCGGCCCTCGCCGGACTCAAGAACTTTGCCGACAATAAGGAGCTGCAGTACCTGAAAGAGCAGGCCGACAGTCAGCAAAGGAAGCTGGAGACCCGCCAGCACATCGAACAGAAGATTCGCGAAATCAAAGTGAAGATCAACCGGGGAAAGATCAGCGAGGCAATTGATCTTGCGAAACAGACGCTCGTTAACCTGGGTCCTGACACTGACGTGACGCAGCTGCTAAATTCTGCCCGGGTCGAATATGAGTCCCGGGAGAAAAAGAGAACGCAGGAAGAGAAGCTGGAGGAAATCCGGTCCCTGATTAGCGGCGGGAAGCTGCTGGAGGCCACGCAAACCCTGGACGAAGCCGTTGCTGGGAAAACCCTCGAGGTCTTCGACCCACATGTGCAACGTGTCTGCGAAGAATTGGAAATAGCGAAATCAGCTGCGGTGGCCGCCGGCGAGCCGGGCATGACGGGACCCAACGCGAATCTTTCCAAGGAGTACGCATGGCTGCAAACTCCGCCGGCGCAGTCCGTTTCTTACGCGGCGGCCGGACAAGGATTTTCAAGCATGGGCCAGACGAGCAGCGCATCGCCGAGTCCGGAAGCATCCAACCCTGCGGGCGCTGAGCCGCAGGAACACCTTAAGGCAGCCCAATGGCAAGAGGAGGAGCGGAAGTTTCTTGCTGCTGTGGAGAAGCATCTCGCCACGTTCGTCGGCCCCATGGCTGGCATCATCACTCGAAAGTCGGCCTCCAAAGCCAAAGATCCAAAGGAGCTGCTGGCGATGCTTGCATCCACGCTCTCATCTGAAAAGGATCGTCGGGCCTTCCTCGCTCAAAAGGGAGAACTCCTTCGCGAGGTGATGCATATCCCCGAAGTTGGGGAACCCTCGGTGAAGGAAGCTAAAGAAGCGGGCGCTGCACCCGACGCAGTAAGAACCTCCGTTGCAGCGGAGTTGACTCCAGAGGCCGTCCGCCACGCTTCTGACTTGCTTGCGCGATATATGGGACCAATTTCCCGCGTTTTGGGTGAACGGGCAGCGCAACGAGTCGATAGCCTGCGAGCGCTTTATCTTATGCTCGCGAAACATCTTGAGGATGATGATGAAAGGGCTCAGTTTCTCCGCGAGGCCGGATTCCGCGAGAAGTAACCTGAGGCCCGGAAAATGTACCTCTGCGGGTGCAAACGCCCGCAATTGAGAGCACGGAAACCCGATTCAGCGTTCCGCTGCCTAGGCGCGGAGCATCCTCATCGCCTCCACCAGACTTCTGCCCATGCGATTGAAGGATTGCGATAGCTGCGCAATCTCATCCTTACCTGAGACGGGAAATTCACGTATGTCGGAATTCCCTAAGCTCACGCTGCTGGCCATGTCCGACAAGCGGTTCACTGGACGGATGACGAAGAAAACCAGGAGCGCGTTGATGGCCACCAGCAGAAGTCCAAAAACTGCAGCCAGAGAGATCATGAACGTCACAAAAACGCCTTTTGCGCGCTTGGCAGCCAATTGCGTGGGCACCGATACAATCTGCGCGGTCACGATATCGTTCAGTTTCCAGCCGAAACCGTTGTCGCTGCCATAGCGTTCGATTACCGTTCTGGGCGCGGACTCCGCGGTGTCGTGACACGTGAGGCAGGCCGGGCTGGAGACTTTCATTGGCCGAGCCATATACAGCGATTTGCCGTTGGGCGTGTCGCGCTCCCCGACAATCTCCGCCTTGTCCTGTGACTTGCGGAACTCTTCCACAAGATCGGCTTCCCAGTCGGTGGCCCGGTTCATCGGATTGGTGGGATTCAACGTGGCTTCTCTGTACGAATAATCAGGGAATTTCTTCTGAAGTTGACTGAAGTACGTGTTCGCGGAATACGCCGGAACGCTCTGCGGCAGGAACGTGTATTTCATCTGCGTCTCGAGAAGCGGCTTGATTTCCTTGGCGGTGTAGGTACGCACGGCAATCGCGGCTTCCATCATGATTCGCGCATTCTCCATGATTTCAGCCTTGGCATTTTGCTGCAGCAGTCGGTTGCAGAAATAGCCTGTGGTAACCAAACAGACGGCAAACACAAGAAAAAGCACCACGTTAAATTTCACGAGAAGTTTCATTTTCATGACCTCGGATGCTGAGATTCAGACTTGGGAACCTCCGGCGGCGGAGTCTCCGGATGCTGTACGTCCGGATGCAGAATTGCGTCCCATTCCGGGTGTTCGGCTACATGCAATTCGACTTGTTTGCGGAATTCGGGATCTTTCAAGCGGGCCTCGAACCGCTCCACGAAGCCTCTTCGCCAAGCCGACGGCATCGTCAGCCAGAGTTGGATTTCAGCGTACGTTACCGGGTGGTCCGTCTTTGGTTCGATGGACTTGCCGGCAAAACGAGGGAGCCGCGATGGCAGAGTGTCGCGAAAGGCGCGCGGCATTGCGTCAACGAAAGCGGGGTTGGGGCGAGAGGAACTGGCAACGGTCATACTCGCTCGACGCGACAAGAATTGCCCGGCTTTCGCGGTCGCCGGGTGGCGGGGGTTTCCGTCAGCACTAACCTCGGCAATGGAAGCCGAGCCGGATTCGACGAAAATATCTGAGCCGCCGGCAAAACTATGAACTACAACCGTGCCGTTCCCGGTGGTAGCTGCAAGATCGGGGGAAAGATAACGATACGAGCCCGCGGCGGAATTCGACTCGCCCTTCAGCCAGCCGCTAAGAAGAACCAATTGGGTCCCTGGGGATTCGCCCGCGGCCTCACCATTCGAGCGGCCCCCAGCGTGCGAGAAAATGTAAAGGCGGCTGGAAGGGCCCAAGGCCACAACAGTGCCCCCTGCAAATTCAAGCTGGACCATTCCATGGTCGGAGCTTTCGAGGATGTCACCCTGCCGCAGGTACATCCCTTCCGTGCCCCGCAGAACCCCTGTGCCTCGAAGTACTCGCAGCGATCCATCCAAGAGAGTGACGGAGCCGACGCCTTGCGCGACGGCAGGAATGGCTAGGAGCAGTGAGGCCAACAGTATGCCCAGAGGCTTCAAGTGGACCCCCAAGATTGGGGAACAGTGCTTGGTCTGGCAGAGTCCGCCGAGTGAAAACGTGCCGTCATCCTAGAAAATGCGTCCCCCATAGTCAAGCGCGAATCAAATTGGGAAGAGTCATGCGCTGACAATAGGTGTTTTGAGACATTCGAGCGTTTCACTGAGGGAGCAGGATATCCACACCCACAGGATTTTCTGCGATAGGGCTGACAGAGGCTTCCCCTCAGAAGTAGTTCCAAAAGTGAACGATTCGGATGCCTGCGTTCCAACTCAGTCCCAAACCGTCCTAGTGCCTGTGCAGCCTCCGGAAGACTGCGGCTAAACTCAATTCTTATCAATCACTTAGAAGACGAACAAGGATCATAGCTGGTCCTCAGCGTGCCCTAGTCGCTTGGGGGAGCCGTGTGCTTGGCCTTTGTTGTGTCGAAACGGACTGGCCAACCTGGAGAAGGAACTAGGGAAGAGGCAGGTCATGAATGAACCCGAAAAAGACGCGATACGGCTGATCTTTGATCGCGATGAGCTGATGGGGCGTGTCGAGAACGACTGCGAACTGCTAGGAGACATCATCAGGATTTTCAAGCAAGACTTTCCGAGTCATCTTCTTACGCTTCGCGAAGCTGTGAAAGTGCGGGATGGCCAACGAGTTGCGCTTGCAGCGCACACACTTAAGGGGATGCTTTCCAATCTCGCCGCCACACAGGCGACTGCCACGGTGGCCCGGCTGGAGCAATTGGGGCGCAGAGGAGATGCTGCGCAGTACGAGGAGGCATTTGTTGGTTTTGAAGACGATGCCAGCAAACTCATACCCCTTTTAGAAGCCTGCATGGCAGAGGAATGTCGATGAGAATCCTGATTGCAGATGATGAAGCCATGTCGCGGCGGCTGCTTCAGAAAACACTGGAACGCGCGGGGTATCAGGTAAGTACGGCGGAGAATGGCCGTCAGGCCGCGGATATCCTTTGCAGCCTGGATGGGCCAAAGCTGGCGTTGCTGGACTGGATGATGCCGCTATTGAATGGACCGGGGGTTTGCCGGGAGGTCCGGAAAAAGAAGGAACAGTCCTACATCTACATGGTGCTGCTGACGTCGAAAGAAGCGAAAGAAGATATCGTGGCTGGACTCGAATCGGGGGCCGACGACTATCTGGTTAAGCCGTTCGATACGGCGGAGCTTAAAGCGCGCTTGCGCACTGGACTGCGGATCCTGGATCTGGAAGACCGGCTGGTGGAGGCGCGCGAGGACATGCGGTTCAGGGCCTCACATGACACGCTGACGACGCTGTGGAACCGAGGGGTAATTCTGGAATTGATGGGGCAGGAGCTTTCGCGTTCGCATCGCGAGAATGGGACGACGGTCGTCGCACTGTGCGACATTGACCATTTCAAGGCTGTGAACGATTCCTTCGGGCACCTCGTTGGGGATGAAGTGTTGCGGGAAACAGCGAAGCGGTTGCTGGCTTCCGTGCGATCGTACGATTTCGTGGGGCGGTATGGCGGCGAAGAGTTTCTGGTGGTCCTGAACAATTGCGATCCAGCTTTTGCCTTTGCGCGCGCGGAGGAGATTCGAAATACGATCGCGCAGCGGCCTGTGAAAACGTCCGGCGGTCCTGTGGCGATCACGATGAGTCTGGGATTGTTGCTGAGTCACGAGTGGGGGACGCGGGCGGTCGAGGAACTTCTTCATGAAGCCGATAAGGCGCTCTATGCTGCGAAGGAGGCGGGGCGCAATTGCGTGAAGCTGGCAAAACCGAAAGCGGCGTGCAGTGATTCTGAATACCGGCTGCGCGAGCCCGTCAAGCAAAGGCGATGATTATTGCCTGCGTGGTCGAACGCAAATCTTGCAGCGAGAAAAACCAAGCGCCTTATATTTTCGCTTTGGCCTGGCCCATCATCTGGCGCATTGCCGCGGTAGAGCCGGGAGCGTGTTTCTCGCGCCAGGCCTCCAGGCGTTTGCAGGTTTCTTCGATGTTTTGGAATAAACGGGGATTTTTGAATGCCGACCGCCAGGTTGGCACGATGGAGCGCATGCGATCCCAGACCACCCAGATCTCGCCATTGCTTTCGAAGAATAATTCGTCGTTGATCAAGCCGCGGTTCACGATGCTGGCCACCATCTCCCAATAGCTGATGACCATGCGGATGTAGGTATTTTCTTCGCTGCCTTGCGGGTACCTTTCCGTCATCTCTTCGGGCGAAGTCGGGTGAAAGTGCTCGACAAACCAGGCGCGTGCCTGGCGGATGCGCGTCTCGCGGCGCATGTCGTAGAGCCGCAGCATCAAATTGACTTCTTCAAACGAAATCTGGGCCATGATGGAATCTCCTCGCGTTAGCTCATAGCGTCTTGCTGGGCCGCGTCTTGCGGGGAATGAGAAACGCTTGCCAGTTCGATGCGCTGTACGGTTGAAACGGGTATGCCTTGCTTCTGAAACTCAAGCTGGATGCGGCGGCGCAGCTCGCGCGCGACTTCATCTTGACGAGTCGGCGCGGTGCGCACCTGCAGACGCACGGTGGACGAAGATCGATCGAAATTCTGGATCCCGAGGATTCTGGGGCCATCCACGAGAGCCTGGGACCATGCGGGATCGCCTCGCAAATCTGCGGCGGCGGATTCCAGCGCTTGAAGAGTTTTTTCGATGGGAGTCTCGGGAGAGAGCGAAACATCGACGAAAGCCTGCGACCAGTCGCGGCTGAGGTTGCTCACCGTGCGAATTTCGCCGTTCGCGATGGTCACCAGGGCGCCGCGAGCATCGCGGATCACTGTGCGCCGCAAGGTGAGATGCTCCACGCGGCCGATATTGTCGGCAATCTGGATGGTGTCGCCGACGACGTATTGGTCCTCGAGGACGATATAAAAGCCGCTAATGATGTCGCGCACGAGGGATTGCGCGCCAAAACCCAGGGCCAGGCTGCCCAGACCTGCCAAGGCCACCGCCGGGGTTATGTCGATAGTAAATTCCTTGAGAGATGTCAGCAGCGCCACCGCCCAAACGATTTTGCTGCCGGCGCCGTAAAGGACGCCTGCCACTGTGCGTGTCTGCTGCTCGCGAAGTTGCGCCACGCGGCCTTGCGTTCCCGCGGTTTTGATCACCAGATTCGTCGCCGCGCGCAGCAGGCGATTCAGCACCAGAGCAACGACGAGAATCCCCAGGAGATGAAGGGCGTGCGGGAGCGCGGAATCCAACCAATGATTAAAGGTACTAGGCATAATTTAAATGAGAGGTGGAGTATAACATTGGAAGGGGCTGGAAGATGGATTGTCGGCGTTGGAGCTAAAAGCGGGAGCACGCGAGGGGGACATTGAAATGAAGGAATCGAGACGCAGGTTTGTGACAACGGTTTGTGCCGCGGCTGTGCCGCTGAGTATCCTCGCTGGATCGTTGCTTGCGCAAGCGCCCGTTCCACGACCGTCGCGCGATTCGGACCAAAGAGATGACCAACCTAACCCGATTAAGCCGGACCCGAAGCTTATCCTCGAAGAGAATCAGAAGAACATTAAGAAGAATGTGGAACGGCTGTACGAGCTAGCCAGCGAACTGAAGGCCGAAGTGGAAAAGACGGACAACGTTCAGGTGCTGTCCATCGCGATGCTCAAGAAAACGGAAGACATTGAAAAACTGGCGAAGGAGATCCGCGCGCGCGCAAAAGGATAAAGTGAGTCGCGAGCCAGCGCCCGAATGCGGGCGGAAGATTGCGCTCTGGCGTAGGCTCGCCATACCGGATAGAATGTTACTCTCGGATGTTGTTCGTGCATGCTGCGCGCTTCGGAAACATGGAGAAGCGCTCACCACGCGCCTGTAGCTCAGCTGGATAGAGCGCTGGTCTCCGGAACCAGAGGTCGGGCGTTCGAATCGCCCCAGGCGCGCCATCTTAATCATTTAGTTTCATTCACTTGAGGCACGCAGTCTTTCTGCTAAGCGGATACCTTGGTGGCCCCTGCAGTAAAACTGCAGTACTGTGGCGTTGGGTTCGATCCCCACCGCCCCTACCAACATCTCTTTCATAAATAACAGCTTGTAACTTTTCGAGGGGCCACAAGGGGCCATTAACGCTAAGCGACTTGCGCAGGAAGCACTAAGCGAACGACTTTGCTGTTCGCCTCTCGCAGAGCACTAGGAACAGCCTGGGTGTAGATGTTCATAGTGGTTCGAACATCTGCATGTCGCAAGAGTTCCTGCTGCACTTTGAGATCGACTCCGAGAGCATGAAGCAACGTTGAATGGCTGTGTCGGAACGTGTGCCAGCCGATCCGGCCTATCCCCGCTTTTTCTGCCGCGGGGACTAGCCAGTTCTCTTGAATTCGTCCCGGCCAATACGGTCGTCCTGTTTCTGGATTCGCGAAAATCCACGCCTGACAACTAGCGAACGAAGCGAACTTCTTTTTGTGTTCTCGAAATTTCTCCGCTAGCAATCTGTCGAGAGGCAACCATCGTTGGGAGGCTTGTGTTTTGAGCCGCCTTCTTGTCCGTAAACAAAGGCTTGCCGCACTGCCAATCGCAGACCTTCCCAGTCGATGTCTTGCCACTTTAATCCGAGGATTTCACTTATCCGTAGTCCCAAACACATAGCCACAATGCACATCGTTCGAAAAGGCTCTGGAATGTGTTCAAGCAGCTTCCGAAATTCTTCAACGGAAAGTGCCTTTGGTTGCCGTTGTCTTTTCGAGCTGTCCTTGACGCGGACCAGACTCATCGGGTTGTGCTGATACGGAATCAGCTCCCACCGCATAGCCGCGTTAAAAAGGACACGCATTAGGTTCTTGAGATGAGACTTGCTTTTCGGTGCCAAATCGAGCTTCCTGAGCCAGTCCTCAACGAGCAACGGTTTGATTTGCTCAATGGGGTGGTCTCGCCACTTGGGCTCGACATGGTTCTTCAGCCAACAGCGATATCGCGAGGCTGTTGAAACCCGTTCAGGAATCTCTTCCGTCAGATATCGACGAATGACCGCACCGAATGAAACAGGCGTTCCGCTAGATGTTTCTGCGTTCATCGAGAAAAGCCAGGACAGGGCAGCTTTGCGCGCTTGGGATTCGTTCGGGAATTCCTGAACGGTTCCAATGATTGCGCTCCGCCTCGTCGTGACTCTGTTTGGCAAATTCTCGCGGTACCGCAGAACCCACACGTCTGGCCCTTTCTTTCTTGCTTTCAAACAGACCCAACCAAACTGAACCCGTTGCCGCTTATGTTCCATCCGATTCCTCCTGATTTAAGCGGCACGGATGGCACGATGAATTTATCCGAGAATGGAGCCACGCGTCCAGCTCTGATGCGCGAAAATACCAGTGACCTCCAATTTGATATCCCGGAACACTTCCATGCCGGGCGTAACGTTGCAGAGTTTTAACGTGAATGTTGCCAAGCAATCTGGCGGCTTCATAGCTACCGATTAGGGGCTCGAAGGCGCGGGGTGGGTTTTGGGATTCGCTCGATTGTATTACAGCAGCGACATTGCCATTGGTATTGACCTTCTCTCCCCCTGTGGCCGCGTGAAGTCCCGCGGCTCTGACGGTCCCATGAGCATCGGCAGAGGAATGATCGTGAGCCGGTGCAAGCTCTTCTGATGGGGAACTGGCCTTCTCGATGTAGCTTTCGTTCAAGAAACGGTCTGTTCCTGAGCGTGAGCCATGTCGTCGAGCTGACGCTGGGTTCTCACGCATACCGATTTGGAGGTGGCGGCGCATTGGTTCATTTGAGTTCTAGTTGGAAAACGTCTCCCTTCGAATTTGGTTGATGATTCTTTGTGTGTTGGCCTGAGAGCCAGGACTGGAAGTCTCTGTCTTTGCGATAGACGAGTTTGAGGGCCTCTGTCACGACGTAGGATGGAGAGCAATCGAGAAACTCAGCGTACTTCGCAAGCTTCATCTTTGCCTCGTCGTCGAGTCTTAGTTGGACAACCGTGGTTTTAGTTTGTTTGGGTGGTGCTTTCAATACTGCCATCGAGACTTTCTCCTTTTTTCATTTCAGGTAGTTTCTTCTCCGCATTCAGACTGGCTTACATCTTTGTATGCACGCGGGCAAAACACGGCCCCGAGCTGCTGGGGGCGGGCGGGAGCGATCCCACGATATTTTGGGCGGCTGAAAGCCCCCAAAAGTGGGGTCGCTCCCGCCCATCCTAGTGTTTTGCCCGCGTGCATATGTCACCTCCTTCCTTTACGCATCTGCTGTTCTTTGAAGAGTTTGAGTTGGCTTCGAAGGTGAACTGCGAGGTGACGCTGCCCCTGAACAACCCCGGATCTGCCAGCCGTCACCCCAGTTCTTAGTGCTGCATCCGAAAACTGCTTCATGACCGGGAACTGTAATGGCTCGAAAAAGAATTTTTTGCGCGGGCGGTTGCGCCGGCGCAGTTTCAGCCTGAAAATCCTTTGGCAGTTGATTGCGACGCCAGAGATAGTAGAGGGTGCCGATGCTTTCCCCCGTGTAATGCTTCCGGGCCTCGCTCAAGAAGATCGCGTCCTGCTCGGTGACGAGATGGTATTGCTCGCGCTCCCACTTCGTCTCAAGGTCGAAATAACGAGTCAAATCCGAGAGGCCTTTGCTTTCGATAAGCAGGGAGAAAATCTCGGCAGCCTCTTTCTGCAGGCTCGCTGCGGTCGAAATGTATAGGAATTGGAAGATCGGGGCTCTCTGAAGAGAGGCCGGTAGGTTCGCAAGTGGGCGATGTACCCATCGAGGTTTCGGTGCTCGGGATCAACGTAGGTGAACGTGACAACAGGCATGTAATCAGGAGAAGGATAGGCAATGCAGAGAGGGAATCTGTCAGCGAAGGTGATGCCGTGACTGCGCCCCTCGGACGGAGCAAACAGATTCTCGCTCACCTTGAATCGCTCGACAAAGTACCGGCGCTTGGCTTCCGCCGTCTCGAAATAGTCGTCCTCCGGATGATTAAGAATGAAATCGAGCGCCAAGAGCCTGGTCTTGATGTGAGCGAGTTCGTGCTCCCGCCGATTGCGGAGATAGTCTTTGCCAATGGCAGAGTAGAATTGCCGGGAGCAGAGGTGGTAGACGAGACTCCTGCGCGTGTATCGCTGTGCGCTGGCATGGCCGAGACGGAACAGTTTTTCGACCAGTAGAGCATTGCGCTTGCCGCTCTTGGCCTGGGCAAAGTCGAGAAACTGCCGCACGGTGAAATACCCCGAATGCGATGCCGCGAGGTAGAGAAACCGGGCTTCCGCTTCGGTGTAGCCGAAGGCGCGGAGCTTGGCGAGTTGGTCTTCGTGGAGGTTCATGGTTGCAAGCCTAGGATCGTTGCACTCAACTCCTGGTCGTCTCGGATACGCCGAAGGCGGTCTGTCTCGCCATGCCGGGCATAAATCTGAAAGCCGGCGCGAGCCTTTTGGGAAAGCCCACGCGGGCGGTAATGTTCCGTGGCAAGCTCAAGGTCGCGCTCTGCTGAATCTCGTTTTCATTCTGGTTTACGTACTCGATGCGCAGGTCGGGAATGGCAGATATCCCCTCCCCGATACAACCTTCAGGTGATACCGCTCAGCAATTTCTTTTCTAAGTGTTTCAGAGTTCCGATTCTTGCCCTGGGAGGCACGCGCGAGCCGAGCATAAAGCTCCTGTTTCATTTCATAGTCGAGCTGGACTCGGAGGACTCTGCCGCCACGGCTTTCAATTTCATCGCTAACCTTGTGATAGAGCCGGTAGAGGTCCGCATCGTGGAAAGCTTCTCTCGGTTTCTTGAGTCTGTGATAGGTAGCTTGGCTTGAGGGTAGAATCTTG
>CAVSNX010000005.1:0-963960 GCA_963729455.1 uncultured Acidobacteriota bacterium | reverse complement strand
GATTGCTCAGTGATGTGGTCGATCCTGACCCGTCGGTCTCGAAATAGCTGGTGGCTCCGCTGCGCAGCATCGCGACCGGCTCATCAACATACTGCGTTTGCGCGTATCGGGTGACTACTGCGCCTGAAGTATTCGTTTCCTCAATGAGGTTGTCGCCGTCGTAGGCGTAGATGCTCGTGCCGCTGGAGGAAGATTTGTAGATTCTGCGACCGAACGGATCGTAGCGGAACGTCACGGTCCCGCCAGTTCCGGGGAGCGTGACGCTGGTCAGGCGGTTCTCGAAGTCCCACGCATAGCTCGTGGTGTTCGAGCCGACCACTTTCGTTTGCGTGTTGCCATTGTTGTCTAATGCTGACCCTAACGCTGTTTTCCCGCTAGAGTTCTCCCATCCCCTACGTGCGTTTCCACTTAGCGGCGCGGTTGCACTAAAACAGTGCAACATTTTTTCGCTCGAACCCGTGACGCGAGTTTTCGGGTACACCCCAGAAGCAGCTAAAGGAAGAACACGCTCGTCCGTCCACACCATCGGTGCAGAGAAGATTTCTTCTTTAGCCGCTGTTGGCATTACCCAGATTTTACGTGCTGACTGGTGGACCGGCGTAGCGGTTTTGATGAGCGATGTGCTTATGCTACAGCACTAACGATAGATTTCCCTGCGGTGTCCGACGCGGAGGACCAGCACGACCAGGCGCTCGTCTTCGATCTTGCAGATGAGCCGGTAATCGCCCACGCGGTATTTCCAGAACTCCCCAAGCTGCGAGCCGTGCAGGGCCTCTCCGATGCTGCGGGGATCGTCAAGCTTGGCTACCCGTTGATGGAGGAACTTCAGGATGCGCTTAGCGTGCTGCGCGTCGAGCTTGCTCAGTTCCCGGTCAACCTCAGCAGACAGCTCAACGCTGTAGGCCATGACGTTTCATTGCGTCTTTCAGCGGGATGGTGCGCTCTTCGCCGCTGCGGATGCGTTCAAGAGAGCGTTCGGCCAGATACAGGTCCTCGATATCCTCCAGGTGTTCGAGGATGGCTTCACGGACGTAGTAGGTTTTGGTGCGCCCGGTGCGCCGGGCCAGCTTCTCCAGGCGTTTTTCGATGGACTGCGGAAGCCGAATGGCCAGCATAACTACCTCGCTATACAAGTATAGCATATTTGTGCTCCGTGGGGCACGCAGGACGCTGCGCACGGCGCATCCGATAACAAGCTCGTTATCCGACGCGGCCTCGAACTGCACGAGCCTTCCCGCGCTCCACTCGACAGAAGCTGCCTTCTGTCGCCTTCGTGCCCCACGTCGGTCTATACGGATTCTTCTTCCGCTTCTTCGTCGAGCGCGGCCAGCAACTCGGCCTTTTGCTCGTCGTCGTCCGGGCCGGTGTTTTCGCTCGTGACCGCCGATGCTTTGCGCTCCAGCGTTGCGCCGGGATGCGTGGCCGCGTGGATTTTTTGCAGCTTGCGGATGGCCACGTGTGTGTAAATTTCCGTGCTGCTCAGTTCGGCGTGCCCGAGCATCTGCTGGATGTAGCGAAGATTCGCGCCGCCTTCGAGCATCAGCGTCGCCATGGTGTGCCGGAACGTGTGACAGGAACCGGATTTCCCCAGGTTCGCCTGAGCTATGTAGTCCCGCGCCAGATTGCTCAGCGCGTCGGGATTGAATGGCTCTCCGTACTGCGTTAAATACAGCGTGGCGTCGTCCGGCTCGATGGCCAGCAACGGGCGCGCTTCGCGCAGATATTTTTCGATCCACGCGAGCGCCCGCTCGCCGATTGGGAGCATGCGGTCTTTCTTGCCCTTGCCGTGGCGGATCGTCAGCGTGGCGCGTTCGCGGTCCACATCGTACAGCTTGAGCTGCATGAGTTCCTTGCGCCGGATGCCCGTCGAGTAGAACGTTTCGAGCATCGCGCGGTCCCGCAGACCCAGCGGCGTGCGGATGTCCGGCACCTGCAACACGCGCTCGGCTTCCTCCGCCGAGAAGATGGTGCGCGGGATGCGCTTCTCCATGCGCGGCATGTCCAGATCGGAAGCCGGGTTGTACAGGATGTGATTGTTCCGCACCAGCCAGCGGAACCAGCGGCAGATGGGCGTCAGCCGCGAGTGTTGCGTGCGGAACGTGAGCGGCTGTCCGTTTTTCTGCCGGTAGTAGTAGAGATATCGCTGGTAGCTTTCCAGGATCGGGCGGGTCACTTCCATCGGGTGCTGCATTCCGCGCTGTTCGGCCCAGCGCACGAAGTCGCCTATCGAGTAGTGCGCGTGATCGGCGGTATCTTCCGAGTAGTTGCTCACCAGCAACCATTCCAGGTGCTCTTCCAGCAAGCGGCCCAGCGGCGTGCGCGGCACGGGCTGAGGGCGGCGCCGCTTAAGGACGCGGGCCATCACTTCACCTTCGCGGCTACGCGTACGATGCGATTTTCTCGGGGGTCCCGAGTAGTGCTTTTTTCCTGATTTCGCCTAAAATCGCCATTCCGCCGCGCCAGCGCTGGCGATTCTTCACCCCGACCACCCCCCGACATCCCCCCGACTTGGGGCCGACTTGACCCCGACCACTGGCCGTTTTGCCCCGACTTCTTTGTGTCGTAGCTGTAGCCGGTGAGTTTTTCCACGTCGATTAGGCCGGGCAGCATAGGCTTGCCGCTGTCGCCCTGGCGCTCGAACACCAGCTCGTAAACGAAGCTCTGGCCGCGGCCGCCGTGATGCACGAGAAGATATTCGAGTTCTTCCAGGCGGCGAAGATGGGTCTTGAGTTGCGTGTTGCCCCAGCCGGTGTATTGCCGCACGTCGCGGCGGCTAAAACGAAAGTCCATGCGCTCGATGTTCTGCCGTTCGCATCCCGCGCTCGCCATCTCGTCGATGAGCAGCAGCAAGCGCCGCGTCTGTGGCGGAAGCTCGTCGAGCGAGCGGCCCAGCACTTCATGCGCGAGCCGGTTGGCTGTCGCGATATCGTCGAGCGTCACTTCGATGTATTCGAGCGCCTGGCCATTGTGCGTGGCCGTTTTTCGCTCCCGCTGGTGCTGGTGCAACAGCGCGATCGCGCGGATGAGCGCCAGATACTTCATGTGATCGCGCCGCGTGCGCGTCTGGCTGTCGAAGAACGTGAGTTCCCGCGCGTAGGGATTGGCCACGAAGAGCGGCCTGAGAAGCCGCTGCGCGTTCTGGTGCACGCGGAGGATTTCGTCGCGTTCTCGTTTTGCCAACAAGCCTTCGATGGTCTGCGCTTCGCGCTGCTTTTTGTGGATGGCCTGCGTCTGCGCGCGGCCCTCGTCCACGGCCAGCACGAGGCAACGATTCAGTAGCTCTTCGTCCAGGTCTATCGCCGTCGTTGTGAGGAACAGCATCACCGGGCCTTCGACGCGATAGTGGTGTGTGACCAGCCTTCCTGTTGTGGCGTCCTTGCCCGTCGAAGCGATGCTCAGCGCCCCTTCACTCTGCAACAGTTTCAGCGCATAGGCTGCGCGGGACGCGCCCTCTTCTTCCACGATGGCGAGCACTTTGTTTTTGAGAAGGTTTCACCCATGTCGAACAAGCTCTGCCCGGTCATGGCCGAGTACTGCACGCGCTGCTCCTCGGGCAGCGTGGCCAGCACCGCTTCCATGATGGCGCTCTTGCCTGCGGCGGAACTCGATTGCACGAGCACCGCCAGTGGTACTTCGAGCAGCCGCGACACCACCGCCAGATAGCTCACCAGCTTGTTGGTCTCTTCTCCCACCACGCCGCACCGCTCGAAGTCCGCGAGGATACGTTCGAGCAACTGCGGATCGCGCAAGAACTCGAGCGCGGCGGATTTCTCCTCCGCCCTCATCTCGATTTTTTCTTCCTGGGGCTTTAAGGTCTTTTCCATCCACTCGTGCTGCAGGTCTTCGACTTTACGAACCAGCGTGGAGAGTTCGCGCTCGATGCTCTCTTCCTTGTGGCCCAGTTCCTGCGCCGCTTGCTTGGCGAAGATCGCCCGCAGGCGCGCGGCGTACAGGTCCAGCGTGTCCACGTGCAAGCGCGTTTCTCCGCGCGTGTTGGTTCCCGTGACCATCACGTTCACGCGCAGAACGCCGGGAGCCAGGTTCTTCCCGAGACCCAGGATGCGATAGCGCCGCTCTCCCAGCGAGACGTACACCGTCTCGCCGCTCACTTCGACCGGCACGTCCCGCACGCCGCCCCGACCCCTCAGGTCGGCAACGAGGCGATGGGCAGCTCAGCGGCTAAAGAAAAATCAGCTTGCTCCTCGATTGCGGAGACGGATTCCGCGATGCTCTCTTCGTTCGTGTTGGCCTCGATGGTCTCGGAGATTTTTTCTTCTTGTTCGGAAGGGACCACAGGAGCGGCTGCTGTGATGGGTTCGGCGATTTTCTCTTTAGCTGCTGCTTCTGATTTTTCTTCGATGTTCTGGGGTTCGCTCACCGCCACTGTGGGCCGCTGGCCCTTGCCGAGCCAGGCCGCTTTACTGAGCAACATCCCGAGACTCTTTGTTGCTGGCGTCACCTTCAGCGCGTAGTCGTTCGCATCCATGTTTTTCGGGAACTGCACCCGGAAGCACTCGATGCCCGTGGCCATGAGTTCTTCCGCGAGCGATGCGCCGCTCGCTCGCCGGCGTCGTCGCGGTCGTAAGCGATATAGATTCTCTGCGTGCCGTACTTTTTGAACATCGTGCGGTGATCGTCGGTAAAGCCGTTGACGCCGTAGCTCGCCGTCACATGGCGATAGCCCGCACACCAGAACGTCAGCGCATCGATCAGCGCCTCGCACAAGATGATTTCCTTTGACGCTGCCAGCACCTCTTCGTTCCACACGCCGCGATGCGGCCCCGGAAGATACATGTGCACCGGCGTTCCTCGCGTAGCGCCGTCTCTCGCGTGATTTTTCTCCCGTACATCTGCACCACTTCGCCTTGCCGGTTGAAGATCGGGATCACTACCGAGCCGTTGAAGTGCTCATGCCCGCTCTGACGCAAGATACCCACGCGCTGCAACCGTCCGCGAAGTTCCGCGCCCGTGGTTCGGTCTTTTTGCGGGAGTCCGTATCCGAGTGTGCGATTGGCGAAGCCAAGCTGGAAGTGCTCGATGATCTCCGAGGAAGTGAGGCCGCGCTTGAGGAGATACTGCTGCGCCTCCGGCGTCTGTTTCAGCGTCTCGTGGTAGTAGCGCGTGACCTGCAAGAGCAACGCGCCGTCGTCTACCTCGCGGCTCACCGGCGCGGGCAGTTTCGGCACCGTCGAGCGTTGCGGCAGCTTCGCTCCTGGAGGGGCGGCTAAAGGAAGATGCTGGTGTCTCAGCAGTTCGACGGCGTGACGGAAGCTGATGCCCTCGGCGCGCATCACCCAGTCGATCACGCTTCCGCCTTTCCCGCACGCGCCGAGACAGTTCCAGAGATTTTTCTGCGGGCTGATCACCAGGGACGGCGAGTGGTCTTCGTGGAAGGGGCAGAGGCCGATGAGGTCCGCACCGTGGCGCTTGAGTTTCACCCCGCGAGCTTCGGCCAGACGTTCTATCGAGACTTCCCGTTTGAGCCGCTCGATCTCGCCCTCCGGGATTCGCGCCATTCCTTGCACCTCGCTTTTTCGCGTTTTGGGCCTTCCCCCAAAAACCCTGTCAAGTTCTTTTTGTCCTTGACTTGGTGTGCCTAAAACTATAGTGATTTACTATGACTGTCAATAGGGATTTCCCGATGGCTTTTACACTCAGCTTCATCATGGCTAGCAACGGGAACAGGGACTCGGCGAAAGCAACCAACCGTGCTCTGGGAAAACGGTTGGCCCAGCTTCGCAAGATGCGCGGTTACAGCCAGCAGGAACTTGCCCGTCGCGTCGGTGCAGTCCAGGTGGTGATTTCAGATTATGAGCATGGCAAGTTGCGGCTCTCCGCAGAGATGGCTCTCCGCTTCGCTACGGCTCTCGATATCCCTGTCCAAGAACTCCTTCATGTATCGAAGCCCGTTGCGGTCGAGCCTATGCACCGGCCTAGCCGCAGACTCTTGCGCCGGATGGAGCAGATCGAACGTTTGCCTCGCCGCAAGCAAGCCGCCCTCCTGACCACCATCGATGCCTTCCTGAACAGTGCAACGGGCCGGGCAACGTCGTAATCGGAGAGAGGCGTCAGCCTCTCATGGCGGGCACACTCCCGAAGCGAGAGCAGCAGTCAAGGGCGACCATCGGGAGCCGCGTCAGCGGGCTTGACCCTTGACGGCAGCGCGAGCGAAGGGAAGGTTTTTCGCGTTGGTTGGGATGGCGAGATGTGCGGCGCGTGCTGTTTTTTTCTTTAGCCGCTGCCGTTTGTTTTCAACAAGTTCCCGTATAGGAACTTCGCGGCGCTCTCCAGCGCCGGAGATTTTGTAAGTCGCTGATTTGCTTCTGGTTCCTATACAGCAACCAAAGTTGCTGTGCAGCACCCTTTCTGGGGTGACGTGTCTACCCCATCCCGGTGCCGCAGGCACCGCTCTGCCAGCGCTCTACGGCGCTGCACCGTAACGGCCTCGCTGGCAGGCCTCAGGACAGCTTGGCGAAGTGGCGAGCCACCTCCGAGGCGTACTGACTGCCGACATGCTCACGGTTGGACGCCAGCCACTGGCTCAGCCGGGTTTCCCCTGAAGATGGTCCTTCGGGGGCAAGCAGGTTCGCCATGAGTCCCTGGTACTCCTCCCAGGTGAGAACAACGTCGCGAACGAACCAGCCGGTCACGAGCGTGGAAACATACGCCAAGGGCATCGGCAGATGAACAAGGCGAACAGAACGACCCACCTGCGCGGCGATGAGTCTTACAAGCTCCTCGAAGCTGAAGGTTTCGGGTCCAACAGCGTCGAGCACGGTATTCCTTTGCTGGTCCACAGCATCGGCGATTAGTTGCGCCATGTCCTCGACGTAGATCGGGCGGACACGATAGCTGCCGTCACCGGGGATGCCGAACACAGGAAAGCGGCGGACGAACCAGGCGATGTTGTTGATGAGAATGTCTTCGAGGCCGAAGATCACGGTGGGCCGCAAAATGGTGTAAGAGAGACCTGAGTCGAACACGGCCTGCTCCAACTCAGCCTTCCCTTTGTA
This sequence comes from uncultured Acidobacteriota bacterium, assembly GCA_963729455.1. Lineage (GTDB taxonomy): Bacteria > Acidobacteriota > Terriglobia > Acidiferrales > UBA7541 > Acidiferrum. The sequence goes on along the minus strand of CAVSNX010000005.1, from coordinate 956,947 downwards.
GTAGCCCAGCGGGGATTGCAGCGAGGGATTTGCGATGCTGACATGAACGATGCGTTTGACCCCAGCGTTTTTTGCAGCGTTGATCAGAGTGCAAGTGTTTTGGACCGCCGACTCAAAAGTGGACGTTCCATGAGGGAAGCGTACCCAGTAGGTGTTTATCAGTACTGACGCACCACGGAGGCTTTCAGTGAGCTGGTCGGGATGATCGAAGTTGTAGGAGAAAACCTGGACAGCTTCACCAAAAGGATTGGTCCGCTCAGGATGGAACGTCAGAGTGCGGATTCTGTGTCCGCGACTGAGCAAAAGCTGCGTCGCGTATTTGCCCGTGTAGCTAAACGCACCGGTGATGACGACCGTATCGCTTGAAGTGTTCCTTTGCTGCATTTGTTCTTCCCGATCATCTCGCGCGCTCCGGCGATAGCGCCGTCGTGCGCGACCCAACCGCGCAGCAAGGACTAGGAAGAAACAGAAGCGTGTGTCATGTTCCGCCGCTGCCACACGGAGATGACAACGGCAGCTATGATGGTGAAGAAAAGCGAGAACCAACCACCCTCTCCATGAGTTAGGCGATTCAGCGCCAGACCTGTCACAGCTCCTACGATTGCCGTAACCGCGACGATTCGAGCCGCGTCCGCGAATGTGGTCTTGCGTCTCAGAATCACATAGTGGATTCCAGGTCCAACTACCAGGCCCCCAAGAAGACCGATTGCAGCCGTTTGCCAGAGAACCTCTGGAAGGTCTTCGGTCAAGAAAAAGGCAAAGTATCCCTGGATCGTTCCGACTCCCACACCGACCACGACCGAGAAGACGCAGACTGATAAAAACTCGATCACAAGTTCGGACCAGGGCTTGCGGTTCGTATTGTTTGTTTCGCTCATTTTGTTGTCACACACGGGAGATACAAAACTATGGGGAACGGCGGACCTAACGACACAGGCAGAAGTTGTTTGGGCAGCGTAGCGACCGCCCCTCCGATTGCACGTCCTAGTCCACCAATGGCAGGCAACCCTAGATTCCAAGGCGTGGATACCCGCTTGGCGCTATTCCAAAAGCAGTACATGTGCGCTTGGTGGGCCGTAGCACCGTGGGACCTCATGCAAAGCAGGCAGCCCCTCACGAGTCGGCCCCAGCTCCCATCACCGCCATGCCTGTACATCTCTCCAGCGTTTATGTACATGTACGTGTCACACGGTGAGTAAGGCACCGGGCTAGCGTCGGCGGTCACTGGGTCTGTGTCCTTGCAGCACTTTTTCCCAGCATCCAGACCTTGGGTGGGCTTTCCATTGCAGTCTGTACAACCTGCTGGTTCTGGGGCAAGTCCGAGTGGGTCGTTGAAGTTTATTGGGCCGTTGCGCGTGTAAGTGTAGAAGTTGTTTCCGCCATCGAAGCTCAGAGGATCTTCGCTGAGGAAGCGTCCAGTGGATGCATCGACGTAGCGCGCCCTGAAGTAGTAGAGATTCGTTTCGCTATCGAACTCGCGACCCGTGAAACGGAATGAGTTCGTCAGGGAGCCGCTGGAAGCAGTTTGGTTCCCGAAGGAGTCGAACGTGTACGTCTGCGCTAGAGACCCGGCACCATTGCTGAGTGAAGTGACGGACCCAAGCCCATCCGCCTCATAGTAGCTCGTGGTGCTACTGCGCAGCATTGCGAGCGGCTGGTCCATCCTGAGCCCCTGGGAGTAGCGGGCAACAGCGGTTCCCGCTGCATTGGTCTCTTCGATCACATTGTCGTCGTCATACGCATAGATCGAAGTGCCAGCGGAGGAGGATTTATAGATTCTTCTGCCGAAAGGGTCGTACTTGAAGCTGACCGTACCTCCGGAGCCGGGCAGCGTCACGCTCGTCAAGCGATTCTCGTAGTCCCACGCATAGGTGGTGGTGTTCGAGCCTGTGGCGCTTGTCAGCGTATTGCCGTTGTAGTCGTACGTGTACGTATTGCTCGGCGTTGAGGTCAGTTCGTTCGATGCGTTGTTGTTATACGGCGAAACACCCAGCGACGAGAGGCGGTTGCCTACAGGATCGTAAGTGTAGCTCTCCGTGGTGGTCGAGTTCTGCGTCACACCCGTGAGTTCGTAGATGTTGTCGTAGGCATAATTGCTCGCGGTGCCGGAAGGCTGTGGCGTGCGCGAGGTGCGGTTTCCTGCATTGTCCACGGCATAAGCTGCGCCGTCGAGTGTCGTGGAGCCGCTCTGGTGCAGCACGCTCAGCAGCCGCGACAAAGTGTCGTACGCATAGACCGACTTCAAACCGTTCGGGCGCGTCATCTGCGTCCGGCGCCTCAGCGCGTCGTAAGTGAACCCGAACGATCCCGTCCCGCTGAACGCGCTCGGCGGCGTCAACGTTTGCAAACGATTCAGCGTGTCGTACGCGTAGCTGGTCGCTCCGCTTTCCGGATCGGTGAATCCCGTGCGGTTCGAAGCGGCATCGTAGGCATACCTTGCGGTGAAATTGCGCCCCGTCAGGAATACGTAGCTCGTGGTCGCTTGCGTGAGCCGCCCCATGTTGTCAAACGTGAATTGGTAGGTGCCCGTGGGGTCGGTCACCTGGGTCAAACGCGAGTCATTATCGTACGTGTAATTCACGGCCGTGCTATCAGAATAGGCCTTTTGTGTCAGCCGGTTCAACTGGTCGTAAGTGTAGGTTATGGTCTGGCTCTTCCGGTCAGTTTTGGTGATCAGGTTGCCGACTGCATCGTAATAGTAGTATTCGGAAGAGGCCGATGGGAAGGTTGTCCGGGTGACTCTGCCGAAGGCGTCGTAGGCAAACGTGGTCGAATGTCCGTTGGCGTCCTGAATGCTCAGTAGATTGTTCTCGGTATCATAGCCATAGGTGGTGACATTGCCAGGAGTGGCCGCGTCAGTGACGCTGGTCAGCCGATCGGCATCGTCATACGCATAGGTGGTCGTCTTACTGTTCTGATCGGTCACCGAAGTCCGCCGACCGCGAATGTCATAAGTGAAAATTGTGGTTCCGGTGCTGCCCGGATAGGTGATGGTCAACAACCTGTTCCACGCATCGTAAGCAAAACTCGTTTGGTTCTGCATTGCATCCGTGACCGAGGTGCGATTGCCGCGCGTATCGTACACGTAGGTAGTCACGTTCTGCTGCGCATCCGTGATGGTGTTGATCAGACCCGTCGGGTAGTAAGCCAGCTTCGTGATATTCCCGAGCGGATCGGTGATCTGCGTCAGCTCGCCCAGCGAATTGTAAACAAACTGCGTCACGCTGGCCGAGACGCCGCTACTCGGCACAGGCGTCGTGACCGTAAGCAAGTTTCCGTTTGCGTCGTACGTGTTCGTCGTCACATTCCCGAGTGGATCGGTCGTGGTGAGAACTTCGCCGAATGCGTTGTACGTGTAGGTTGTCGTGGCGTACGTGTCCGGAGCTGTGGGCACCGAGACCGAAGTCACATTCCCACTGGAATTATAGGTATAGAAAGTCGTATGGCCGAGTTCATCGGTCTTTGACAGAACATGACCTTGAGCGTCATAGGTGTTGCTGATCGTCCCGCGCATAGTGCAACTGGAGCAACCCGACCCCTGTGAGCTGGTGGGTACCCACATTCCTCCCGTTTCCTCGGCAGTGTATGTCGTTGGATTGCCGAGCGAGTCCGTCAATTGCACCGTTGTGGTGAGCGTGAAATTCTGGCCGCCAGCGGGGATTCCGGCGACTTGCACGGTCACCGGGCCGCTCGCGGAACCGGACGGAACGACCGCGACAATTTGCGTGTCGCTCCAACTCTGTATGGTGGCTACCGCGCCGTAAAAGTCCGCGGTGCTATTGCTTTGTGTTGGGCCGAAGCCGGTACCTGCAATCGTTACAGTCGTGCCTACCGGTCCAATATTCGGGGAAACACCAGTGACGGAAAGCGCCTCAAGCACAGTGAACTGCGCACTGTTGCTTGGGAATCCAAGTTCCGTGAGCGTGAAAGGACCGCTGGTGGCATTGGCCGGCACAGTGACTGTGACGCTGCTGTCACTCCACGAGCTAACGGACGCCGTCACACCATTGAGTTGCACCGTGCTGTTGCCTTGGCTCGCTCCAAATCCGGTGCCGGTCAAAGTGACCGAACCTCCGATTTGAGCTGCTGGAGGCGAAAGGCTGCTGATTACTGGATAGATCACGGTAAAGACGAGATTCGAGAGGCTAGGAATAGAATTCTCGGTCACGGTAACTGGGCCCGTTCCCGATAGGGCCGTGCTGGGCACGAGCGCCACAATCTGAGTGTTGTTCCAGCTCGCAATGGAGGTTGCCAACGCACCGTTGAAGCTAACGGTGCTGGTTCCCTGCGTAGCCCCAAAGCTTGAACCCGTAATCGTTACTGACGTGCCGACTGTTCCGAGACTCGGCGACAGACCCGTTACAAAGGGAGTCGTTCCCAGAGTGATCGACACATTGTCAAACGTCCCCGTGGCAAGCGCCGCAGGTAATCCACCAGCAGTGTCACTGCTTACCGCCAATCCCACATAGACCGTTTGCGCCATGCTGATTGTTTGGGTGCTTCCCAGTTGCGTCCAAGTGTTGCCATCCGGTGACGCATAGCCCGAAAATGAGCTCCCGCTGCGGACCAATTTTAGCCAGTACGGAAGTCCCGCGTTGTAGCAACCCGGTATGGACGTGCTTCCTCCCGTGGTTGAGCGGTCCCACAGGCATTCCAGTTGCGCCTGTCCCTCATAACCCACGAATGCATTTGTTGCGCTCGGATCAAGCGTCTCGCGGATCATGACGCCAGCTTGCGTATACGTGCTGCCGGAGGTCGAAACCACTCGGGCGATAATCGTCCCGTCTCCCTGCAAAGCCTGATACACGAAATGCATTTGGTCGCTGGTTCCGCCGATCTGCAAGCCCGACCCGTTTACGGTAAACGTGCCGTTCGAATAGGTTGCACTGCCGCCGTATTGAACTTGGCCTACATCCTGATCAAGCCATGCTGACGGAAGCGGCTGTGAGGTCACCGTGAAATACACAGGATTGCTGTCGTTCATGATCGGAGCCACCGAGACCGCCAAGTAGCCCGAAGTCGCCCCGGCAGGAATCGTTATGGAGATAGAAGTGTTGCTCCAAGCGTTGATCGTCACTGGTGCATCGTTCAGCAAAACCAGACTTCCATTCTGCGAGGCTTCAAAGCCAGACCCATTGATCGCGACCTGACTTCCCACCGATCCGGTCGTTGCGGAGACACTCGTGATGACTGGCGCTGGAACCGCAGTCGAATTGACAGAGACGTTGTCAAACGTGACTGTGGCTAGCTTCGTGTCGTCTTCACTGCATACCACCAGTCCGATGTATGCGTTCTGCGCCATGGTGATCGTCTGACTCGTACCGACCTGTGTCCAGGTCACTCCGTTGTAGGAGGTGTATCCGGTGAAAATGCTCCCGCTCCGAACCAACTTCACCCAGGGCCCTATAACAATGCAGGCCTGCTGAACGGTGCTTGCGCCAGTGCTCGGGCGATCCCAGAAACAGTCGCTCCCCGACCCGTAACTCACCAACGCATTCGTGGAGGCCGGGTCCAGCGTCTCGCGAATCATTACTCCTGCTAATGGATACGTGCTTCCTTGCATTGAGACCACGCGCGCGATGATGGTCCCGTCACCCGACAACGGTTGATACACGAAGTGCATTTGGTCAGCCGTGTTATAGATTGCGTTCCCGGACCCGTTCACCGTGTACGTTCCGTTGGCAAAGGTCGCGCTCCCTCCGATTCCCACAGGTCCTACGTCTCCGTCCAACCATAAAGCTGGGAGCGGCTGAGACGTCACTGTGAAATAAACCGCATTGCTGTTGTTCATACTCGGCGCAACAGAGGCCGCCAAATAGCCCGAAGTCGCTCCTGAGGGAATCGTGATCAAGATCGTCGTGTTGATCCAGGAGTTGATGGTGACCGGAACGTCGTTTAGCGTCACCAAACTCCCGTTTTGAGAGTCGCCAAAGCCGGACCCGCTTATTTCCACTTGATTCCCAATCGCTCCGGTTGTTGCAGAGATACTAGTAATGACAGGAGCCTGTGCAGCGGCCGAAGAGACGGAAACATTATCAAACGTCGCTGTGGCCAGCATCGTGTCATCTTCACTGCATACCGCCAGGCCGATATAAACGTTTTGCGCCATCGTGATCGTCTGGCTCGTACCGACCTGCACCCAGGTCACTCCGTTGTAGGAGGCGTACCCACTGAACGTGGTGCCACTCCGAACCAATTTCACCCACGGCATCCCTATACCGGTACAAGCCGGCTGAACTGTGCTTCCGCCAGTGGTGGGGCGATCTCGTAAACAGTTATTACCAGATCCGAAGCCCAGAAATGCATTAGTCGAGGCGGGATCCAGCGTCTCGCGAATCATTGGTCCTGCCAGCGGATATGTACTTCCTTGGATTGAGACCACGCGCGCAATGATGGTCCCGTCGCCCGACAACGTCTGATACATAAAGTGCATCTGGTCAGTCGTGTTATAGATTGCATTCCCCGAGCCATTTATCGTGAATGTGCTGATGGCGAACGTCGCGCTCCCTCCAATGCCCACCTGACCCACATCTGTGTCCAGCCACGAAGCTGGCAGCGGGTACGAGGTCACCGTGAAGTACACAGGGTTGCTGTCGTTCATACTGGGGGCAACAGATACGGCCAGGAAGCCTGACGCGGCCCCTGCAGGAATCGTCATGGAGATCGAGGTGTTGCTCCAAGTGTTGATTGTCACTGGAACGTCGTTTAGCAATACCAAACTTCCATTCTGCGAGGCTCCAAACCCAGACCCAGTGATCGCCACCTGACTTCCAATCAATCCGGTTGTGGCCGAGACGCTGGTAATGACTGGCGCTGGAACCGCAGTCGAATTAACCGACACGTTGTCGATTGTTGCAGTGGCTAGGACTGCGTTGTTTTGACTGCACTCGGAAAGCCCGATGTACACATTTTGCGCCATCGTGATCGTCTGACTTGTACCGAGCTGTGTCCAGGTCACCCCATTGTAGGAGGTATAAGCGCTAAACGTGCTACCGCTTCGAATCAACTTTATCCAGTAGGGCAGCGAGGCACTAACTCCTGAGCTGACAGGGGTTCCACCATCGGTGGAACGATCCCAGAAGGAGATACCCCCGGGAGAGTAATCTACATACGCATATGTCGACGCAGGATCGAGCGTCTCCCGAATCATCACGCCTGCTCCGGGATAGCTGCTTCCCTGCGCTGAGATCACTCGCGCTACGATGGTACCGTCGCCTGACAACGGTTGATATACGAAGTGCATCTGGTCGGAAGTGGTGTAGATCTGCGTCCCTGACGCATTCACGGTCAACGTTCCGTTGGCAAATGCAGCGCTCCCCGCTACTCCTACGGCGCCAACATCCGTGTCCGACCAGCCTGCGGGAAGCGTTGTGAGCGTGAAGGTCGCACTGTATACAGTGTGCCCTCCAACGGTCACTGAAAATGGCCCCGACGATGCACCAGCCGGCACGACCGCGAGGATGTTGCTGTCGCTCCAGCTGGCAACGGCAGCAGTCGTCGAATTCAGCGCGATGCTGCTTGCACCTTGCGTACCTCCGAAACCAGTCCCCGCAATAACCACTTCATCTCCGACCACTCCGGAAGAAGGCGAAAGACTTGTAATATTCAGTGCCTCGGTAACCGTAAAGCTTAGGCCGTTGCTTGCCACGCCTGACGCGGTGACCACAACGTTCCCTGTCGTCGCTTCGCTCGGAACTGTGACTCCAATGCTCGTCGCACTCCAACTGGTAGGGGTCGCCGCAGTGCCATTGAAACTGACAGACCCGTTACCTTGCGTGGCGCCGAAATTCGTCCCCGTAATCGTCACTGGAGTTCCCACAACTCCTGAGGTCACTGACAGGCTACTGATATTCGGGGCGGGAACGAGCGTAAAACTTACGCCGTTGCTCGCCACGCCGCTAGCATTCACGACCACATTGCCCGTCGTGGTCCCGCTTGGCACCGGGACCGCAATGCTGGTTGCGCTCCAGCTCGTTGGCGTTCCCGCTGTCCCGTTAAAGCTCACCGACCCACTGCCTTGAGTCGCGCCAAAATTTGTTCCTGCGATCGACACCTCTGCGCCAACGGCTCCTGTTGTAGGTGAAACCGTGGTGATGCTGGGTGCTGGTATCACCGTGAAACTCGATCCGTTGCTCGCCACCCCGCTCGCATTCACCACCACATTCCCCGTGGTCGCTCCACTCGGAACCGTGGTGGTTATGCTCGTCGCACTCCAGGTGCCCACCGTCGCTGTTGTCCCGTTGAACGTCACGGAGCCACTGCCTTGCGTCGCTCCGAAATTCGTTCCCGTGATCGTCACCGCCGCACCCACTGCCCCTGTGGTGATCGAAAGGCTCGTGATGCTTGGCGCTGCAACTACCGTGAAACTGCTCCCATTGCTGTTAACACCGCTGGCGTTTACAACCACGTTCCCCGTCGTTGCTCCGCTCGGTACGGTGGTCGTGATACTCGTCGCACTCCATGTGCCTACCGTCGCCGTCGTCCCGTTGAAGCTGACCGTCCCTGTCCCTTGAGACGACCCAAAATTCGTTCCCGTGATCGTCACCGCCGCGCCTACCGCCCCTGTGGTGATCGAAAGGCTCGTGATGCTTGGCGCTGCAACTACCGTGAAACTGCTCCCATTGCTGTTAACACCGCTGGCGTTTACAACCACGTTCCCCGTCGTTGCTCCGCTCGGTACGGTGGTCGTGATGCTCGTCGCACTCCATGTGCCTACCGTCGCCGTTGTCCCGTTGAACGTCACGGAGCCACTGCCTTGCGTCGCTCCGAAATTCGTGCCCGTGATCGTCACCGCCGCGCCTACCGCCCCCGTGGTGATCGACAGGCTCGTGATGCTCGGCGCTGCAACTACTGTGAAGTTCACACCATTGCTTGCTTGGCTCGACACCGTGACGACCACGTTTCCCGTCGTGGCTCCGCTCGGCACCGTCACCGCAATGCTCGACGCGCCCCATGACGTCACGCTCGCCGTCGTCCCGTTGAATTTGACTGTGCTGCTTCCCTGCGTGGAACCAAACGTTGTTCCCGTGATGGTGACCGCCGCACCGACTGCACCGGTTGTAATCGACAAGCTGGTGATGGCTGGGGTCACCGTGAAACTCTTCCCGTTGCTCGCCACCCCGCTCGCATTCACCACCACATTCCCCGTGGTCGCTCCACTCGGAACCGTGGTGGTTATGCTCGTCGCACTCCAGGTGCCCACCGTCGCTGTTGTCCCGTTGAACGTCACGGAGCCACTGCCTTGCGTCGCTCCGAAATTCGTGCCCGTGATCGTCACCGCCGCACCCACTGCCCCTGTGGTGATCGAAAGGCTCGTGATGCTTGGCGCTGCAACTACCGTGAAACTGCTCCCATTGCTGTTAACACCGCTGGCGTTTACAACCACGTTCCCCGTCGTTGCTCCGCTCGGTACGGTGGTCGTGATGCTCGTCGCACTCCATGTGCCCACCGTCGCTGTTGTCCCGTTGAACGTCACGGAGCCACTGCCTTGCGTCGCTCCGAAATTCGTGCCCGTGATCGTCACCGCCGCACCCACTGCCCCTGTGGTGATCGAAAGGCTCGTGATGCTTGGCGCTGCAACTACCGTGAAACTGCTCCCATTGCTGTTAACACCGCTGGCGTTTACAACCACGTTCCCCGTCGTTGCTCCGCTCGGTACGGTGGTCGTGATGCTCGTCGCACTCCATGTGCCTACCGTCGCCGTTGTCCCGTTGAACGTCACGGAGCCACTGCCTTGCGTCGCTCCGAAATTCGTGCCCGTGATCGTCACCGCCGCGCCTACCGCCCCCGTGGTGATCGACAGGCTCGTGATGCTCGGCGCTGCAACTACTGTGAAGTTCACACCATTGCTTGCTTGGCTCGACACCGTGACGACCACGTTTCCCGTCGTGGCTCCGCTCGGCACCGTCACCGCAATGCTCGACGCGCCCCATGACGTCACGCTCGCCGTCGTCCCGTTGAATTTGACTGTGCTGCTTCCCTGCGTGGAACCAAACGTTGTTCCTGTGATGGTGACCGCCGCGCCTACTGCGCCGGTTGTAATCGACAAGCTGGTGATGGCTGGCGTCACGGTGAAACTCTTCCCATTGCTGGCCACGCCGCTCGCATTGACAACCACATTCCCCGTCGTCGCTCCGCTCGGTACGGTGGTCGTGATGCTCGTCGCACTCCATGTGCCTACCGTCGCCGTTGTCCCGTTGAACGTCACGGAGCCACTGCCTTGCGTCGCTCCGAAATTCGTGCCCGTGATCGTCACCGCCGCACCCACTGCCCCCGTAGTGATCGACAGGCTCGTGATGCTCGGCGCTGGAACGACTGTGAAGTTCACGCCATTGCTTGCTTGGCTCGACACCGTGACGACCACGTTTCCCGTCGTGGCTCCGCTCGGCACCGTCACCGCAACGCTCGACGCGCCCCATGACGTCACGCTCGCCGCCGTTCCGTTGAATTTGACTGTGCTGCTTCCCTGCGTGGAACCAAACGTTGTACCCGTGATGGTGACCGCCGCGCCTACTGCGCCGGTTGTAATCGACAAGCTGGTGATGGCTGGGGTCACGGTGAAACTCTTCCCGTTGCTCGAAACACCCGACACTTTGACTACTACGTTTCCCGTGGTGGCCGCACTGGGTACCGTCACCTTGATGCTCGTTCCGCCCCAGGTAGTCACTGACGCCGCTGTCCCATTGAATGTAGCTGTGCTGCTGCCCTGGGTCGAACCAAAATTGGTCCCCGTAATCGTCACCGACGTGCCAACAGGTCCAGAAGTCACGGACAAACTAGTGATGGTCGGCGCGGCACCGCGAGCTCCAAGCGCGAACAGAGTCAGCAGGAGGATCGTCGGAATAAGAGCGGACTTCCAAAAATGTTCGCGCATGATTTCTAGCCTCCGAGGCCCAACGGTTGAACTAAATCAAACGTATTCCATCCTCGAAAATGAATTGTCGTCGGTCACGATCATTGGTTGGGGTAAGTTATGGTGACGGCGTCAACGCCCAAAGCTCGTGATGAAGTCAATCCGCGCCCGTTGCCGTCGTACGTGTGGGACTCAAGAATCTTGCCGTTGGAGTCCGTTACCGACGTGATCCGCGACTGGCTGTCGTATGTGAACGTCAATGTCGTCAGGTCTGGATTCGTCACTTGGCTCAAGCGATTCTGAGTGTCATAGGAATACGACAGAGTGAGCCCCACGTCGGACGAAACACCTGTCACCAAATAGCTGGAGGAACTCCCGTAGGTAAAGTAAAGATGACGCGAGGCCGGATCTGTGACGGTCACGAGTCGATTTAGGGCGTCATACGTCAACTGTGTCGTATTGCCATTCCGGTCGATGATGGCGATGAGCGAACCGCTGGTATTGTCAAAACGCCGCTGTTCGCCATTCTGAAAAGTAAGGGTCCAGTAGGCGCTTCCGGTGGCCAACGTGGCCGTGGTGTTCTGGGGGGCAGCAAGTTGGTACGATCCATAGCTGCTGAAACCGAAGGACCAAAAACTTCCGTCGGCCCGCGCGTACTTTATGTAATTGTCGCTGCCGACGAATACTCGTTCTTCGTAAGTTGAGCGCCAGTTAGGCCCAAATAGCCCTACCTGAAACGCGATCTGGGTGGAGGGCCATTTGCTGTTCCATGTTCTAGCCAGTGATAGCCCACTTGCGAGTCCAGGGATTTTCAAGTCTGTTTGCTGGATGTAAGTGTTGCCTGTCGCCAAATTGATGGGATGCCCGGCGGCCGCAGCAAGACACGGTATACATATCTCAATGGGTCCGGCTGGAGGCGGGCAGGTCGACAAGGTCAACAGATATATGGAAAGCCCGCCTTCGGCAGGTACATTGTTCTGGTGCACCAGTACGGCTCCCGGCGGCACTGGTCCTCCCATATCGATCCCCAAATCGTTGGCCGTAAGCAGAATAAAACAGCCGTTTGGTTCTCCCGGCCCGCCTTGCGCTGCCGCAGCAGGACCGAAAACGCAGTGGAGAACTCCTAAAGCAAAGACCAAGCTAAAACGCTTCATGGGCACAAACACCTCCATCTTTTGTGCGAGACTCGCCGAGCACAATAGGTTCTAAACTGCGAGAATCTGAACACCGTGTCGCAGTCAAAATAGACAAGAATCAAGGTCACAAGCCTGAACGCGCCTGTAAGCATCACGAACCGCGGGCGACGGTCGAACAACAGCAGACGAGACCAATGAAAACTACGTGATTAACGACCCTTACATTGCTTTTCTGTCAGAGTCAATAACTTTTGTCTTATAATCGTGTGAAGAAGCTGTGAATAAGAATATTTCCTAAAGCTGAAGATTCACATGATTGAGCTGATCCGTGAGCCAAACCCGCAAATTACCGGTGAGTTCTTCCGCTCCGAATTTAATTGAATGACAGCGCTTGGGCCTGTTTCGTCAAGGACATGGTGCCGGGGCACCTCATAGACGAACTGGTTCGGGAGGTGTTCTACCGCGGCTTGCCTTTATCCTTCTCTCTTGAACAACCTCGAAAAGGGCGCCCCTAACAACCATAAGCGGCTCTGTTGACATCCTCGACACGGATGGTGTTCGGAGAGGTCGACAAGGGGAGTCCTGCAGTGTTTTCTGATGAGGCAGGAGGGACCATGGCCGAAGTTGGACTCCTGCCCTTTGCTCGCATGGCGCTAGAAATGGCCACGCAGGTTTTGCCACCCTACCGCACCCGCTTCAGTAAGCATCAGTTCACCCAGCCGCAGTTGCTGGCGGTGTTGTTGCTGATACGCTACGAAGACTGGACCTTCCGCGAAGCCGAGACCCGCTTGCGGGAGCACCAGGAGTTGCGCGCCACGTTGCATCTGCAAGCGGTGCCCGACTACACCACGCTCTATCGTTTTTTGCGGCGGCTGCCAGACGACACCATCGATCGCGGGCTGCGTGAAACCGTGCGTCGTCTCCGACAACGGCGACGCCGAGCGGTGGTGGTGGCGGTCGACGGGACGGGCCTCTCTTACAATTCCGTCAGCAGTTTCTTCATCCGGCGCGTGGAACAGCAAGCCCAGCGCAGTTCGCGCCATCGTCATTGGTTGAAGTGGGTGATCGTCGTGGATGTGCAGCAGCAGATTTTGTTGGCGCAGCGGGCCCATCAGGGACCGGGGTCGGACGTGCGTTTTTTGCCACCCTTGTTGGATGTGGCCGCCTGCGGCGCGCCCATCCGCCTGGTGCTGGCAGACGCGGAGTTCGATTCCGAACCCAATCATCAACACATTCGGCAACGTCTGGGAGCGCAGAGCATCATCCCGGCCAAGCGTCGTGGTGTACCCAACGGCGAAATTCGCAATCTGATGTCCCGCCGCTTTCCCGCGAAGCCCTACCGCCAGCGCGTCAAGATCGAAACCACCTTCTCCACGATAAAACGCAAACTCTCCTCGCGGGCCCCCGGTCGCAGCCTGTCCATTCAAATTCGCCAAGCACTTTTGCTCGGTCTTGCGTTCAACCTCTACCGCTTGAGGCCTCTCCGCTCGCACGAGGATGTCAACAGAGCCACCATAAGCTGCTAGATAGCATCATTAAGTTATTTATAGTTGACATCTCGCTATTGGATGTGTATCCTTTGCAAATTCTAATTGCGGAGGTTCGTATGTCGCCTCGGCCTGATCCCATTGACCCTCTTATCGTAAAAAAGCGAGACCTACTCCGCACCTTTTACGCGGCAGCCGTGGGGTGTGCTGTCGCTTTCGCCCTAGCACGGTATTCGCACAACTTCCAGCGCGATGCGCTGTCGGCGCTCGCCCTTCTAGGCTCGATTCTGGCAATTTGGACTCTTCTTCGTTTCCTGCGCATCATCGACGAGTTCGAACAGCAATACATTAACGAGGCGCTGAGGTTCGCTTTCGTAGGAATGCTCTCCGTCTTGGTGTTGGAAGCCTTTCTGGAGAATTTCGGCTTTCCCCGCGTTCCGGGATACGGAAATGCCGCATTCGCTGTGATTCTCTGGAGCTTGGGGCTCGCGACCTCCTCATGGCAGCGGCACTGGCGGCACGAATGAAGACTCGACTGCGGGTGTTACGGGCGGAGCGGGAATGGACGCAAGCGGAGTTGGCCATGCATGCGGAGGTATCGCGTGCATGCATCAACGCCATCGAGACGGGCAGGTACGACCCGAGCCTCTCGCTAGCTTTCAAAATTGCTCGCATCTTCGGCAAGAATGTCGAGGAAGTGTTCCTCTACGGGATCGGCGAACCAGCCAAGTCGCTGAGTCCTGAAAATCCGCCCCAATAAAGGAAGTCCGATGTACAGCAATCCATCCCTTCGAATTTCTTTCTTCGAACCATACCACTGCGCGCCAGCGATTTGTTTCGTTTTACGAGTGCCCCATTTGAGTCAGGACACGCGGTAAGTCACAGGGAGAAGCTTTCATGTCGCGAGGCTTTGACGGATTCGAACTTGATGATTTCCGCGGCTCCGATTTTTCTCCAGCCCCTGACGTAGACCGAAGTTCTTCGTCCGACTGGAACAAGTGGACTGCGCTTCACAACATTCATCGGGAGGAAGAGCGCGCCGACACACTCGACCGCGAAGGTCGCGATCTTTCCGACAGGAACCGTCCTCCCATCGCCCGCGAACAACGCGTCCAGGAGATCCTTTCTCAGCGTGCCCGTACTCAGTACACGGACCGAAACAAGGTCTATTCGCTGCGTGATTCTGAGATTCACATGTTGTCAGAGGTTGGCAAGTTCCGGGTTGTGGCTAACGGCGATTTGGCGAAGTTTGCCTACAACGGCGATCGCTCCGGCATGGAGAAGGATGTGCAGAACCTCGTCCGCCAAGGGCTCATGAAGGAGACCGCCATCGCCGATCCCGACCATAATCCGACAAAGGTCGCGACCCTAACCAAGGAAGGCCACACGTTTCTTTCTCGCGGCAAGGTACTCCCCTCACACCAAGCCACCTACCACGGGCTCAAGAAACCCAAAGAAGCCTTCCACGATGCGGACCTCTACCGCCTCTATCACAAGGTCAGCGATGAAATCGAAAGCCGCGGCGGCAGAGTCCTCCGAGTCCAGCTCGACTATGAAATGAAACAGGAGCTTTATGCCCGGCTGGCGCGTGCCTCCCAAGATAAGAGTCGGAACTCTGAAACGCTTAGAAGAGAAATTGCGGAGCGGTATCACCTGAAGGTTGTATCGGGCAGGATTCCCATTCCCGACCTGCGCATCGAGTATGTGAACGAAAACGAATGCGAGATTCAGCGGCGCGACCTCGAACTTGCTACGGAACACTACCGCCCCCGTGGGCTCTCCCAGAAGGCGCGGGCCGGCTTTCAGATTTACGCCCGGCATGGCGAGACAGACCGCCTTCGCCGCATGCGCGACGACCGCGAATTGAGTGCAGCGATCCTGGGCTTTTAGACCATGAATATCCTGGAAGACCAACTCGCCAAGCTCCACGCGTTCGGTTACACCGAAGTGGAAGCCCGGTTTCTCTATCTTGTGGCGACGCATTCGGGGTACTTCACGGTACGACAGTTTCTCGACTTTGCCGGGGCTAAGAGTGGCAAGCGCAATGCTCGATTGGTCGAAAAACTGTTCAGTCTTGGTCATGCCACCGCCCAACGTTACACGCGGAGAAGTCTCGTCTATCACCTCTGCTCCCGGCAACTCTACTCGGCCATCGGCAAAGACTATCTCCGCAATCGCCGTGAGCACGAACTCACTCATATCAAGAGCAGTCTCTTGGCGCTCGATTTCATTCTCAATCATCCGGAAGAAGACTATTTCGAGACGGCGGAGGCCAAGCGCCGATACTTTGTCGAACGATTGAAGGTGAGCGAGAATCTGTTCACTTCATCCGCCGGGCGCAGCAATGGCATCACCTTCGCGGACAGATTTCCTCTCTGCGTTGCCTATCCTTCTCCTTCCATGAGAAGGCCGGTATGAGTCAAGTGTGTTTTTCTATTTTTCCTCTTTTTCTTCTTATAAGGATGTTTTTGTTCTTCTCTCCTCCCTGTGAGTTCCTGCCCTTGAGCCAAGCCGCTCCTGTCGCCACCCTTCCATCCGCACTCTTGGTTGAGCGATGGTCGCTCGGTGCATGGTGGGTATACTCGATTCAGTAGGTGCTGCTACCTGATTATCGACCTCGGTTCCCCTCTTTTCGAAGGGAACTGGGCCAGGAGTTGGCCGCAGTCACCTGATCTCGGCGGTTGAGCTCGGCTGTTTGGATCTTTTTTCTTCTTGTATGCTCCTTTTTCTTTCTTCCTGTATTTCCCACTTTTCCGCAGAGAAATTTCGAGCCAGGATCGCCCAGCAACGACGATCGCCAACTCCGTCGACCCCTAGCATCCCCTGTTTTGTGGGTTCTTCACTTTAAGCCGCAGCGCGCATCGCTTTGTTGCTATTGCGCAGTGGTTCGTACACCTCTCCACTCACCCACAACCGATGCAGTAGTACCGCTAATTTTCTGGCCACCGCAACAACCGCTCGTTTCTTGGCGTTTTTCCCTCCGCGCTCGGCAAGTTTTAGCCCCCAACGTCGCAGATCACTGTCTTCTCCAAAGGGTCCCAGGATGTAGTGCGCCCCTTGCACCAGCATGGTCCTCAAGTAACGGTCTCCTTCTTTACTGATGTTCATTTGCGGCTGGCTCTCTCCGGAGTCCCTGCGCCCAGGTTTTAACCCGAGAAAACAGCCCACCTCGCGACTCTTTGCGAACCGATGTGGGTCGTCTAGAGTCAGGACATACGTCAGCGCGATCTGTGTTCCTACTCCCTTCACCTGTTTGAGCAGCACGACTTGCGGGTAGCTCTCCCGGGCGATTTTCTCCATCCGCGCGTCGTATTCCTTGACGCGCTCGGTCAACGATTCGATTTCTTTCAGCAACGGCTCCAGAACCTCACGCAACTCCGTGCTCAATTCCGTGGCCAGCTCCCGGCTCACTTGGTCCGTGCCACACTTGCGCAGCCGTTCACCATAAGACTTCGCCAATCCTCGCGCCGCATTCACCAGCGCGGTTCGTGCACTCACCAATTCCGCACGTGCCCGGATCACTGTCAGATGAATTTGTGCTTTCGCGCTGCGATGCCGTACCGGCCCCAACAGCTCGGGGTCGATTCGCGCCAGCCGTGCTAGTGTCCGCGCATCGTGTCGATCATCTTTTCGATTGCTCTTGGTGATCAATTCCACCTTTTGTGCGTGCGCCACGAGCACTTCGTATCCCAGCTCTGTTAACAGCCGGCTGACCCAAGGCGAATGTGTTCCGGTCTCCAGGGCGATGAGACTCCGCGGGATCCTCGCAAATGTCTGCTTCATCGCTTCCGGTGTCGTCGCTAGTTTCTGTTCCAGAAGGACTTCGCCCACTTCATCCAAAACGCAGTAGTTCGACCAGCGATCGCCGAGGTCCAGACCAATCGTGAGCTTGTATCCCTTGAAAATCATGTTTCCATTTACCCGAACAGTGCTACTCTTTTTCATGCCGGTCTCCTTTTTATTGTGCTTCGAGCACGTCGAACATTGGGAGCTTAATGCATCCCGCGGAGACCGGCCTTCTCATCCCATCTGATTACATGCCTGTGGTCAGCTTCACGTACGTTGATCCCGAACACCAAAACCTGAATGGGTATATCGCCCATTTGCGAACCTATCGGCCGCTCTTCCGAGAGCTTCCGGGCTTCCAATTCCTCTACATTTCGACCGCAGCAGGTCTACAGAAGGAAGCTGCCGAGTTCTTCTCGCTGCTCATCGAAGGCAAGGGCCTGTCGGATTTGACTCGTTATTTCGACCTGGAGACGAAGTGGGAGCGCGAGCAATACCGGCTCGTCACCGAGCAGGACGCTATCTTTTTGAGCGACGGCCGGAAGCGTTACACGGGCCAAAGCATTGGCACTCTCTACTACCTATGGCGTCGCAATCAACTGCCAAAGGATTTCCAGGCTGAAGCTGTCCCAGCGCCACCACCCGCGCGAAAGATTTTTTTTCAAGCCATTACTGTTCCCGGTCATGAAGCAATTTTCGGAGATAGCACGAGGAACTGGGGTGACGGCTGGCAGATCCGGGGTTGTTCAGGGGCAGCGTCACCTCGCAGTTCACCTTCGAAGACAACTCAAACTCTTCAAAGAACAGCAGATGAGTAAGGGAAGGAGGTGACATATGCACGCGGGCAAAACACTAGGATGGGCGGGAGCGACCCCACTTTTGGGGGCTTTCAGCCGCCCAAAATATCGTGGGATCGCTCCCGCCCGCCCCGAGCAGCTCGGGGCCGTGTTTTGCCCGCGTGCAGGAGTCGGACAATACAAGTTGTAATGCAGGATGTAATGCATCACGAAGAACGAAAGGAGGAGAAACACTTGGCAATTCTGAAAGCACCATTGAAACAACCAAAACTACAACTCTTCAGGTCCGCCTGGAGGAAGAAGTCAGACGCAATCTGGACAAGTACGCTGAATTCATCGACGCGAACGCTTCTTACGTGGTGAGCGAGGCGCTCAAGCTCCTTTTTCGCAAGGACGACGAGTTCAAGCACTGGCTAGGCCAACACACGAACAACTATAACCACGAACAAATCCAAGGAGAGGTCATTAGGAAGACCACGTAGCAATTATGATTCGCCGTTCAACCCAACTCGATGCGCGTGAGAATACAGCGTCGTCACGACAGCATGCCTCGCGCCTTGTAAACAGCTCGTCGCCATTGAGACCCGATCATCTGTCCCAGAGCTTGAAGGAAAAGTCGCGGTCGCTTGTGATGCCCAAGGTCCAACCGGTGGCCCCATTCGCCACGGAGCCACACAACAGGGCCACAGGGGAAGAAAGAGTGGGTAGAGAACCGCTCCTTACTATCAAGGAAGTGGCCGAGCTGCTTCGCGTCCCGATCTCATGGGTCTACGGAAGAACCCGCAAACGCGCGCTAGACCGCTTGCCAGGCTACCGCTTGGGCAAGTACTGGCGCTTCAGCGAAAACGAGGTGCTCGCCTGGGTCAAATGTCAGCATGGAGGGCCTCGTGCGACTTGACACCGGGGCTAGACTGGAAACTGACGCGAGAACGAGCGGACGAATCACGAAAAGGAGAACCGTGATTCGACGCAGATTCCAGAATGGCTGTCTGACCGTGAAAGGGAAAGGCCAAAAGATGTGGGTCGCGCGCTGGCGTGAGACAATGCTGCAGCCGGACAATACCTTGAGCAAAGTGCTTCGCTCAAAGGTACTCGGGCCTGTGAGCAGTATCTCCAAGAGTGAGGCCCGAAGTCTGTTGGCGAATTGTCTTCGTTCAAGAAACCAGAGCCAGAAGCGCCCACTCAGTACGATCACCTTCGAGCAGTTTGCGATTGAGAAGTGGGAACCGCTGGCTTTAACAACAATCAAACCATCTACAGCTCGCTACTACCGTTTCCAACTCCGCAAATACTTGTTGCCAACTTTTGGCCCGATGCGCTTGCGCGATCTCGATCGCGAGACCTTGCAAGCCTTTGTCGTCGGGAAGAAGCAACAGGGCTATTCCTCTTCGACATTGCACGGCGTTCGTACAACACTCAGCAAACTCCTCCAGCAGGCAGTCGAGTGGAATTATCTTGAGGAGAATGCGGCACGCGGACTTCGTATTGGGGATCGCGTTCCGAAGAAGGAACTCGTTTTCCTTGAACCCCGCGATGCACTAAGGCTAGTTGAGTCGCTGCCCGAACCCTGCCGCACCGTTGTTTTGGTTGCCATATTGACCGGACTGCGGATCGGCGAGATCGCCGCGCTTCGTTGGAGCAGAGTGGATTTCCTCCGGCGTGTCCTCCAAGTCAAAGAGACGTACTCGGATGAAACAGGCTTTGGCACACCAAAGACGCGGAGTAGCGTAAGAGAAGTGCCCTTGAGTGAACCTCTGCGTATCGCCTTGCTGGCACATCGTGCTCATTGTTTGAGCACGCATGGAGACGCTTTTGTTTTCTCCAGTACGGCAAACACGCCGATTAGCCCAAAGAACATGGCACATCGTGTTCTTCGGCCGTCGTGTGTGCGATTGGGAATGCGACCGATTGGTTGGCACGTCCTTCGTCATACCCATGCAACCTGGCTAAGCGAGTCAGGTGCGACTATACGAGCCACTCAGGACATACTTGGACAGTCCGACATGGAAACGACGCTTCGGGTCTACACGCACTCAGTGCCAGACTCGAAACGACGGGCAGTGGCCAACGTCGCAGCCTTATTGTTCCCTTCTGTTCCCCCGCAGGGGAAGGACCTTGAGGGGCGGCGGGAGTTAATTAGTTGAAAAGAAAGAACAAAACGGGAAGTTTGGTGAACCGGGCAGGACTCGAACCTGCAACCCGCTGATTAAGAGTCAGCTGCTCTACCATTGAGCTACCGGTCCACGGGCGTGATTTTTAAATTTTACACGGGACTTTCAATTTTGTCGAACGCGCAAGACTCCCGAAAACCGCGCTAATTCCCAGAGACAGCCCTACTTACCGCGCAACGTGGCCGTCAGAGTCCGCGCCACTTCCCGCGCCCGCTCCAAATCCCCCGGCTCAAACGAAATCGCCGACACCCTCGGATGCCCCCCGCCGCCGTATTTTTCCGCCAGCGACGCCAGATTCTGAGTCGCCGTCGCCTGGTTCCACGGATTCGTCCCCAGCGAGACTTTCGCGCGCGTCGCCGAAGCGCTCACGCTCACCGAATACACGCACTCCGGGTGCAACAAATACGGAATAAATTTGTTGTAACCTTCCAAGTCCAGATCCCCCACATCAAATAAAATCACTCCGTCGCGCGCCTCGATCCGTTCCCGCAAAATCTCGATGGAATTGCGATGCCGTTCCAGCAGCGGCCCCAGATGTTTCGCGACCACCGGCAGCTTCACCATTTCGCTTAGCGGGCAATACGCCAGCTCCGGAATTATCCGCGCCGGCAGCCCGTTTTCCGGCGCCGCCTCAATCACCAGCGCCAATTGCGTGGCCGGCTCCACCATTTCCACCGCCGCTTCCGGCGTCGCATACTGCGCGCCATCAATAATGTCGCCCCAATGAATCAATTCCTCGAGCGGCTTGGTGTCAAAACCAAATTTTTCCCGGCTCACCGTGGCGATCAGCTTCGTGCACGATTTGAATTCCGGATCGTAATACATGTTCGGCCCAGGATGTTTGCGAAACTGCTCCGCATCCGCCGACGTCAGAAACGCGCTCTGGTGATGGTCGAACCACCACGTCACTTTCGGCGAATTCGAAAACTTGAAATCCACAATCGCGTTTTCGTCCCCGTCGAAGAGTCCCGGTTCCCAGGGCTGCGCCGCGCGATGCGTCATCCCGGTGAAACTGAACGCTGCATTCGCGTCGAATCGTTCGCGGTAAAAACGGTAGAAGAGAGCAGCCGAAGCGGTTCCATCAAAGCAGCGATCGTGGAAGCAGAGCCGAACCTTGGTCATAGTGAACGCGTTCGCCCCACCGGCCCAGACTCCCGTCGCCAAGATAGAGCAAAGCCAACCAAGATGGACGCGCGCGCCAGGAAAGTCAAGCAGAAAGCAACCATTCTATTGCCAGCTGCGCAGTGCGGCTCTTTGCCGAACCGGTGTCCAACGAGCCGATAAAGTGCGCCCGGACCACATGCCTTCACTTGACACAGACACCGCTCTGGCCTTGCTAAATCTGCTACCCTTCCAGCCCATACAATCTCTTTGTGTGCCCAGGAGGCCACATGCCTGATGAAAAGAATTTCTTTGCGGGCCTTTTCGATTTCTCTTTCAATCATCAACTCACTCGCCGCATCGTGAAGTTGCTCTACGTCATCGCCATCCTATTCGGTGGCATCACGGTGGTGGCCTGTGTCGTGCTCGGTTATCAACAATCGCCCGCGCAGGGATTGATCAGCCTCGTGGTCGGCATCGTGTCTCTCTTCGTCGGGATCCTCGTCACCCGAATTTTGCTGGAGTTGGCACTCGTTGTGTTGCGTATCTCCGAAGGCATCGATCGCGCAACACATCCCGGAAATTGATCAAGCATCTCGAATCCGCCGAACGGCCCTGCAATAAAGTTGGCGAACCGATCCTTTCGTCTTGTTTCTCATCGGAGGCGGGACGATTTCGCTACAATCTGTGGCGTGGCAACTCCCCCATCGCCGCAGTCGCCCCCAGCAACTGTTTCTTTTTCCTCCGCTACGGCCGCCACTCGTTCCTTCATTGGCCTCCAATGGCCACGCAACACAACCCCCGCCGAACGCAAATCCCTTATCGCCGGCAGCCTCGGCTGGATGCTCGACGCCATGGACGTCATGCTCTATTCCCTCGTCCTTTCCTACCTCATCCTCGAACTCACCATGAGCAGCCGCATCGCCGGCTTTTTGATCTCCCTCACTCTGGTCGCCTCCGCCATCGGCGGTTTCCTCTTCGGAGTCCTAGCCGACCGCATCGGCCGCACTCGCGCGCTCATGGCCTCCATCCTTTTATATTCCTTGGCCACTGCCGCGTGCGGTTTGTCCCGCACGATTCCCCAGCTCGCTCTCTTTCGCTTCATCCTCGGCCTCGGCATGGGCGGCGAATGGACCACCGCCGCCGCGCTCATCGCCGAGACCTGGCGCGCCGAGCATCGCGGCAAAGCCCTCGGCCTGATGCAATCCTCCTACGCCATCGGCGAAGCCATCGCCGCCCTCGTCGTCGTCTTAGTGTTGCCGCACTTCGGCTGGCGCGCCGTATTTTTTGTCGGAGCCCTGCCGGCATTGTTGGTTTTCTGGATTCAAAAAAGCGTGCCGGAGTCGGCCATCTGGTCTCAGCGCATTCACAGCTCTCGCGCCGCCACTCTTGCGCAGCTGTTCCAAAAGGATGTGCTCCGCAACGGCTTGCTGGCCACCTCCATGAACGCCTGCGCCATGTTCGGCTATTGGGGGCTTTTCACGTGGATCCCGGCCTACCTCTCACTGCCCGCTTCGCAAGGCGGCCGCGGCCTCAGTCTTGTCAAGACTACCGGCTTCTTTCTTGTGCTCTGCTTTGGAAAGTGGCTGGGCTACGCGCTCTTTGGCTTCTTTGCAGACATGTTTGGTCGCCGAAAACCGTACGTCACCTATCTCTTGATCGCCGCCGCCCTCGTGCCGCTCTACGGACTGGCGCGCAGTTCTTTCTGGCTTCTCTGCCTCGGTCCGCTCGTCGCCTTCTTCGGCACCGGCTATTTTTCGGGGTACGCCGCGATTGTGAGTGAAATTTTTCCCGGAGAAATTCGCGCCACCGCCATGGGCCTAAGCTACAACATTGGCCGCGGCTTGTCCGCCGCAGCGCCTTTTGCCGTCGGCGCGCTGGCCGCAAGATTTGGAATTGGTCCCGCGTTTTTCCTGCAGGCAGGAGCGTTTCTCGCCGCAGCATTGCTGGCCCTGCTGCTCCCGGAAACGCGCGGCCGCCAGCTTACTTGATCAAGCGCTTGCCACTCGCGCACGCGACCGCGCCCCGCCCGCGCGCAGCGTGTACTTCATCGCAAAAAAAGGCGCCTGCGCCAGCGCTCGTTGCAAGTCGCCGTCATCCGCATAGCGCCGCTTGGTAATCCGCCTTCCTAATATGCTGATCTCCAGCGGATCCCGCCGGAACGGATACGGTTCCAGCGTCACCGCGTTGTTCCCTTCCGGCTGAATGTCCCAATCCACTTCGCTGCCTCGGTAATCCACCGGCACCGCGTCAATCGTCGCCCCTTCGAGCGGCCCCAGGCAAAAATAAAGGGACAACCGGTCCAGTGCCTCCAGTCGGTGCAAATTCACCTGCAGCCACTTTTCCTCCGCATATTCTTTCATCGCCGGATCCGCCCGCAAATCCACTTTCAACCGCAATTGCTGCAGCCGCAGCCGCTGCAGCAAATCGTTCACCATGGTCGCTTCCTGCGCTTTAATGTATTTCGCGGAAAATCCCGGCATCGTGGCCCGCGTGCGATCGTACAGCCCCGCGCAGTGCAAGCTGACCAGCAAGCCCGCATACCGGTCCGCCTTTACCACACGATCGATCCCTCGCAAGTACAGTGCAATGTGGTCGGCAGTGGGAACGGACATAAAGCTATAAGGCGAAAATGTAACCGGGTCCACTTCCGGCGCGGATTCCCACTCGCTCCATCCATTGTCGTGTTCCGTAGCCGCCAAGCAGAATGAATCCCGCGGCTCCGGCTTGCTGAATACCTCATTTCCCCATTCGCGCGCGAAAAATCCCGACAGGACCGCGTGGTCCGTTTGGCGAATTAAGACAAAATGATCTCCCTGATCCTGGATGATCATGGTGCTGCCCTCGTACGCAGCAGTGACGCGCGCCCTCTGGGAAAGGCGCCTGCGCTTGGCCGCGGGGACGCGCCAAGCTTCCCTCCGTTAAACTGCCCCATTATGCCCCCGCACCTCTCTCGAATCCAGCACCTTTGCCGCCGTCATTAAATCAGATCGGCCGCAGCCTACCCGCAAATCCAGTCCCCAGCTCCCTGCCGAAGCCCGCTCCAAATTCTCAATAGTCCCGCATCCGCCAAGCCTGTAGAATATTCTCAACCACTGCGGGAGTGGCGGAACTGGCAGACGCGCAAGACTTAGGATCTTGTGGCCGAAAGGCCGTGCAGGTTCGACCCCTGTCTCCCGCACCAACCTTTCCGATAACGAAAGATCCTCTGACGCTGGCCCTTGCTCCCAGATCAACTGTCCAGATTGAAATGAACGGTAACTGTCATCTCAACGGCAACAGGTGTCCCATTCAGCAAAGTTGGCTGGTACTTCCACTTCTGCACCGCGTCGAACGCCGCGTTCACAAGTAGTGGGGGACCCGACACGAGCTTCATCTGCGTAACGTTGCCCTTGGCGTCGATCACGCTATCAATCACTACGGCGCCCTGCAGGTGAATTGCTTTTGCCAGACTCGGGTATACCGGCCGCACCATCTGAATGATCTTCGGCTCCTGAACCTGGCCCCCTACGGTGTATGGCCCGTGATGCATTACTGGCTTCGGAGGCGGCGGCAACGGCATCGTTCGCCCCAGGCTTCCCAGAATTCCTCCAATCACTCCGCCCAGTTGCCCGCCAGGTACCCCTCCCAGAACTCCTCCCGCCACTCCTGCAATCGTCTGCGGTGTGCTCGGGAGATCCTTTACTTGCGCGATGTGCTTGGGGATGACGCGTGGTGCATAGAGTTTATTGCCAGCGAAAAAGTGCTTGGTCGGAATCGAGTGCACAATTGCCGCCGGCGCGGGGGGAGGCGGCGGGGGCGGCGCCACCAAATATGTCGTGGTCAGTTGGCGCAAATCAATCGCGTTGCTGAAATACAGCGGAAGCAGGATCGCCAGGGCTAATAAGAAACCGTGCCCTGCCATGGAAACAACCAGGTCAATTGCTCTCTTCGGTCGCGTCATCCGGTTGTTTTCCAGCATGCTGTCCGAAAGATTTGCCGTGATGGTCGACTTGTTCCAGCTCTTCCCGAATTCCGTTGCTTCGCCACTCGCTGGACGCGGCCGTCGCGCTCTTCTTACCTCTTCGACGACTGCCGCTTTATTCCTCTCGTACATCTCAAGCCCTTTCACTTCATTAGATGCACGTGGGGCTAAGCGTGGATGTTCGAAAGACCTTTCGGCTTGCAATTATATCGTAATGCGATATAACTGAGACAGGTTGGCGTAGTTCGCGATTTCAGATACGCGGCGCTGACTGAACTGCGCTTGCGCGTCCGTCGGTCTCTTCGAGGGGGCGTGCGCTGACCACAGACCTTGATCCGTTGCAATTCCGAGTTCCTCTAGCTCTTCGTGGAATCCATGACCAATACAGTACTGCCGTCCGCGATGATCCTAGCGTGCCTCAGAGCAGGTCGTTTGCCGGCGCACGACCTGCTCTGTACCGGCCACTCAGGCCACTTTGCCGCTATTGCTCGACTGGATGGACCTTACTTTTGCTGTCGCCGCTTTCTTCATATCCAGCTCCAGGACTCCCCTCTTGAGCCGCGCCGTCGCGTTACGCGTATCGATCTCCACGGGCAACTGCAGTGTGCGAAGCAATCGCGTGCTGCG
Source organism: uncultured Acidobacteriota bacterium (assembly GCA_963729455.1). Lineage (GTDB taxonomy): Bacteria > Acidobacteriota > Terriglobia > Acidiferrales > UBA7541 > Acidiferrum. The sequence continues at coordinate 931,026 of CAVSNX010000005.1, read as the reverse complement.
TTTTTCAGATACGAAACCTGCTTCCGTTTTCCGCTCGGCTTGACTTTGCTGTCTGCCGATAATCGTCACCCGCCGCGGTTCCAGGTCCACCTCCAGCTCCTTGGGTGAGAACCGGCGCACATCGGCAAGAACCGTCAACCCATCTGGCGACTCCTTGACGTCCACTGGCGTTCGCCCAAACAACTCCGATTCTGCCTCAAACCAGTTTTCAAGATCGCGCCCTCTCACTCTGCCTTTCGCTTCAAATAGTTCATAGGCTCGTCGGGCAATGGTGTCGATCATCTCCTTCGCCTCTGCGCTTAGGCCAGTGGACTTGATCACAATCGGCGCCTCCGTCGTTTGGTGTCTGGCCAAGTTTTGTTCTTGCATTGCTGTCTCCTTTTCCCCTTCTACCGGCGGGGCGCCATGGAATTTCGTTGCTCACCCACTCGCGAGATTTTCCTCAGCGCTCCTTGTTGGAAGTCGCCATGGGTATCGTGGAGCGCCAGAAGGACTCGCGGCCCATGTCAAGGCTCCTTTGGGACCATCTGTCACCGCGAGTCGTCCGGCGGAATTCTCCAGTCGTGCATTAATTGTGATACGGACTAACGCTGGCGTCTCCTGTGTGCGTCGGATTGCTGGTCACCGCGTTATACAACGCGGCAAAAATCAGCCCGGCGAGGACTCCGTCTACCAGTCCATCGACAGTTCCTATCGCCACATTCCCAATCGTTCGTGAAGCGTGAAACCACGGGTACACCGAACTGGTCAGCTGAATAAAATTCATGCCGTAACTGGGGTCTATCATATTGATCAAGCCAACGCACAGAATCGCCCCTCCCCACAGGAGTCCTGCCGCTATGGCCATCGCCTTCAACGAAAGCCGCATCATACGTTCCTCCTTAACTCTTCGACATCAAGCCGGGATTGGATTTTCAATGTCCGCCCCGGACGACGGGCGTTCCCACAGCGTTCCAGCGTTTGTGCGCTGCAGCGCCGGTCCCGGCGAACGCCGCGCCGCCCGGGAGGAGAGTTTGCCAGCCCAGCTCAGTTCCCCGAGTTGCTGGCGCTGGCTTGTTGAACGCTCTTCGGACTCCTGTTTGATAACATTTCGACCTTCTTCAACGACGGTTCCGGTTTCTGCCAAACGATCCTCGCTTCCGGAGCGTCGCTCGGATACGCCTTCACTGATTCTTGTCCAGTTGGCTCCAGAACAAGGTCCGCGCGCCGGTTGTAGGCCAGCCAGGTTATTTTTTCGTGTTTGGTCATCCACTTGGCCGGCTTCGGCTCATCTTTGGAGACCAGCATCTCCACCGTCTTTTGGTCGAGTTGTTTATCCTTGCCTTCGGCGCGGATTTTGATCTCTTCCGCCGGAACTCCCTTGGATATCAGATAGTCCCGCACCAGCGCTGCCCGGCGCTCGCTGAGCGCTTCGTTGTATCTATTCGAGCCGCGCACGTCGGCATATCCGATGACCACCAGGTTGGCGTTACGTTCGTACGCGCCGAAGTTTCTGAATTGCGTCGCGATGTTGTCCAGAGTCCTTTTCTCGTCCGCCATCAAACCAACTTTCGGATGGTGTTTCGTCGGATATGCCGTGGGGTAAAACACGCTTAACAATGTTGCTGATGGCGGCGGATCAATGGAGCCGATGACGTGCAACGTCGCTGTTTTCGTGGTTATCCCACCGCACGCATTTTTAGCCGAGATGGTGTAAGTCCTGGTTTCGTTGATTGGTCCCGTGCTCATTTGCTCGGGATCGGCCATCACCGTCCGGCTTCCGCTCAGCGCGCTGCTATCAAACGGCTCGACCGTCGCCGAGTTCGCGTTGGACGCCGACCAATTCAACGTCGTGGAATCCTGTTCCACAACCTTGTCGCCGACTTTGTGATACCGGATTTCCGGCTGGCTCAGTGCCAGCGACGCCGTCGGCATCGTGTCAACATGCACTGTCACGCTCTGCGTGGCCTCGCCACCTGGGCCTTTCGCCGTCAATACATACGTCGTGTCATGCTTCGGCGTCACGTTGCGGTCGCCACGGTCAGCGACTTGCCCGACACCGCTGACGCTCGTATCTGCGGCGTCCGCGGTTTTCCACGTCAGCTCCGTCCCCTGCCCGCAGCTCACATTGCTGGCCTGCGCCGCAAGTTGTGCCGTCACAGGAGCTACCGGCACTGTCGCGCTCGCAATTCCCGCGTGGAACCGCGGCTGCGGCGGCATGTTCAATCCTTCCTTCCATTCCTTGGTTTTCATCTCGCCGTTGTGATTCAGATACACCGTCACCTGCTGCCCGGCTTTCGCAGTTACCGGCCCGGACCAGATCGTATTTCCTTCATGGGTTACCGTAACTTGATACGTCCCCGGCTTCACCAGCAGCCGCTGGTGCCAGATCCAGTTCCAATCGAATTCGTCCACATGCCCGACGAAATACGCCGGCGTCTGCCCGTTCAATAGAACCGCCGCACGCGGATCGCCCTTGAATTCGATGTCCGCAAATGGACCGGCAACCATGTCTCCTGTGGACTGCAGCGCAACGCGCAGGTCTGTCGTTTCCCCCGCGCCCACGTGCACGTCCTGCATCTTCGGCGTGTATCCATAGTTGTAAACGCCGACTTTGTGATCGCCGGCGGCCAGGTCAATCGTCTGGCTGCCGTCGCGAATCGCTTTGCCGTCCACGAACACGTAGGCTTGTTTCGGTTCTACGTGTATTTTCAATTTTCCTGTTTCTTGCGTCGATTGCGCGATGGCGGGAACTGCGCATAAATAACTCAGGCCCGAGAACAACGTTGCGAGAATGAACAACTTCGTCCGCATTTGAAATTCTCCTTTTGCGGGTAATTCGCGTTGGGTGCGAATCACCGAACTGGGATTTTCAGTGCGGGGCCGGGGGAAGCACTCGTTTCCTGGCCCCGCTTCGGCTCGCCTCCCATGGCTTGGAGGGCCATCCCAGCCAGGAGGCGCGTTAGCAGCCTCAAAGTATCGTGATGCGATATATCTGTCAAGCGTTGCTTTGGCATTTATATCGTGATACGATATATAGCGAATGGGATCCGGAAACCATATCGTGGCGCGATACATCTAAAGAAAAGAGGCGGTTCGGCTAGCGGTTGAACTCATCCCCGGCTGGCTTGCATCTGCGGTTCGTCCGCGCTCTGCGTCGCAAACCGCCTGCGGGAAATCCTGGCCGCTCGGGTCCGCGAAAACGGAAGGAGTATTGCCTTGCAACGTCTTTATTTTGGCCGCCCGCGGTGGCATTTGGTTTCGCCGGTCCCCGCCGGCCACGCCACCGTTCGCCGCTGGAACATCTTCATTATTTCTGCCCTGGCTTTGCTCGTTCTCGGCGTTTTCATCGCCACCATCGGCTCCGGCCTCGTGAATAACGCCGCTGCCACAACCGGAGCCCCCCGCTACTTCCATCTCAAGAAAACCACTCCGGCCCAAATCGCACGGCCTCCCGCCGCCGCCCCCATAACCTGAAACCGGTTTCAGCCTCTTGCTGCTCGCTCACTCACGCTGGCTTCCTCGGCAAATTTGGCTTAATCCCAAACTGTTTTGATCCCCAATCGCAAAGCTCCTCCAGCAGCGGAATCAGCGTCTTCCCCGGCCGGCTCAGCGAGTACGTCAGCTTCGGCGGCACCGTCTGCTCCGCTCTTCTGCGCACCACGCCATCCTTCTCTAATTCCCGCAGCTGCGCCGCCAGTACTTTTTCGCTCACGCCCCGTAGCAGATTGCGCAGCTCCGCGAATCGCCGCGGCCCAAACGATAAGTGCCACACTGCCTGCACTTTCCATTTCCCGCTCAGCACGTTAATCGTCGCTTGAACCGGACAGTTGTGATGGGCCTTCATCGCGCGCTCCAAGCTTACAAAATTGTGCGTACTTCCCCGCTCAACACCGCCGTTATACCATGCCCTCGTAACATTCGGCCCGCGCGTCCGCCTGTGTTCCGAAGCCGCAGCCCGCCGCGAGCCACCACACCACCCAGGAGCAAGAAATGATCCTCATCACAGGTGCCAGCGGTACCGTTGGCAAAGCAGTCTTGCAGGAAGTAACCCGTAAACCATCCAGCGTTCGCGCCATGTTCCGTTCCAAGGAAGAAGCCTCCAAGGCACCTCCGGGTTGCCAGCCTGTAATCGCAGACTTTTCAGACAAGCCCAGTCTCCGCAAAACGCTCCACGGCGTAACTGCCCTCTTTCTCGTTTGCTCTCCGATTCCTCAACTCGTCGAACTCGAAAGCAACGTCCTCGACGTTTGCAAGGAAACCGGCGTAAACCACATCGTGCTCAATTCCGCCCTCGGCGCAGGAGACTTCCCAAAATCCTTTCCCAGCTGGCATCGCAAGGTCGAAGACAAACTAAAATCCACCGGAATCAGCTTCACCATCCTCCGCCCCAACGGCTTTCTGCAAAACATCGTCGCCTACAACGCTCCCAGCATCCGCACGCAAGGCGCGTTTTACGCCGCAATGGGCGACGCCAAAGTCAGCTATCTCGACGTTGGCGACATCGCCGTCGTCGCCGCCAAGGCGCTTCACGCAGGCTCCCACGCCGGCAAGACTTACGAACTCTACGGTCCCGAAGCCATTTCCAATCAAGAGCTCGCCAAGCGCATTTCCCGCATCGCCCGCCGCATTGTCAACTTCGTGGACATTCCCGAATCCGCCCAGCGTGAAGCCATGCTCGGCCTCGGCATGCCCGACTGGCAAGTCACCGCGCTTCTCGATCTTCAGCAATATTACAAGCAGGGTGCAGGCGCAAAAACCGACGGCCTTCTGAAATCCTTGATCGAGCGCGACCCCGTCACCCTCGACCAATACCTCCTCGCCAACGCCCGCGAGTTCCGCGACCAGGCCGCCTCCGCCTGAGGCATGCAGTCTCGCGCCTGCAGCCTTTGTAGTGGCGGCTCTTGAGACGCATGCATTTCCTTTAGCACTTTGCAGCCGACAAATTTTGCAGTTTTGATACAACTTCTGAGTAAAGGAGGCCGCGAATGAGCGCTTCGCCGCAACAATCCGAAATCCAAAACCCCAAGACAGACATGACCCACGCGGAAATGAAGGACTTCATCCGCAATCATTTCGAAGAATTCGTCAATCGCAAAAATCTCCGCATCGGCGAAATCAACTTCGCCCCCAGCTTCGTGGATCATGGTGCTGACGTCCCGCCCGGCCTGCCTCCCGGCCCCCAGGGCGCTATGGAATACGTTGGCGCCGCCCTCCAAAAAGTTCCCGACCTTCGCGTCACCATCGAAGACCTCATCGCCGAAGACGACAAGGTCGTGGTCCGAAACCACTGGATCGGCACCGACGCCGCCTCCCAGCAGCGCCTCGAATTTTCCGGCATCGTCATCTGGCGCATCGCCAACCGCCAAATTGTCGAACGCTGGGCCTACCTCGAGCCGCCTCATCCAGCCCGCACGTAGTGGCGGGTCTTAACGCCCGTGCGTCTCTAGCGTCTTTTATTGCTTCTCGCTCTGTTCGCCGCGCTTCCTAGTGCTTCTCATCCGAATGCTCGTGCCGCCAGTTCCAATACTCCTTCTGTTCATCCGCGTTTCTCTTGCCGAAGTCGCGATGATCGCGGTGCGTTTCAACCTCCCAGCGTTGGTAGTACACGCCTTCGTTGCCGTCCCACACGTGATAGTCTTCGTGCCCCGGATCATAGACACGATACGAAGCGCGCGCGGCGCACCCGCTGAACGCCAGTGGCGCGAAAAGTACTGCAGCCAAAAAAAACGAACTGACAATTCTCTGTCCTCGTGACATTCGATGATTTCTCCTTGTTGGTGTGGGCTGCACCGGATTTTAATCGCACTCCACGAGAGCACTCGTTTTGCCAACCCGCGTAAGCTGAGTTTTTTTCTCGCGTTACAAAAATCGCCATCATCGCTGCCATCAGTACTGGTACATGAATTTCGTTTCGTTTCTGCACCCGCCCCGTGAAAAAATTACCGCCTTCTTCCATCGCCTCCACAGGACGCCTCACAAAAACTCTCCATTCCTTCGCTCTATGCCGTTGAATTCTCAGCCCACTAACAAATATTTTGCCCGTCTGGAACAGAACGTGCCCCTCTAACCGCGGGACCAAGAACAAAATGGGGATCAGCCCGCCCGGGAAAAAACAGAAGTCTGCACGGAGAAACTCCGGCGCTTTAGGAGGCGCCCCGCATGAACTACATCCGTTACGCAAAAATGAGCTATGCCAAATGTTGCACCATCACACTGGCGGGCATTCTCGCCCTGGGTCCATCACTGTCCGCAAAAAGTGCGGACGAAGCCCGCGCTGAGCGCGATCGTCTTCAAAACTCCGGAAAAGTCATGCAGGAAATCCTCAACGTTCCTGATGACATCCCGCAAGACCTACTCGACAAAGCTCGCTGCGTCGTCGTCATGCCCTCCGTCTTGAAAGCCGCTTTCGTCGTCGGCGGCAGCTACGGCCGCGGCACCATGGTCTGCCGCACCGGCAAAAATTTCACCGGCCCGTGGGGCACGCCGGCTATGTATGCGCTCGAAGGCGGCAGCGTCGGCTTCCAAATTGGCGGTGAAGCCACCGACTTCGTCTTCCTCGTAATGAACGACCGCGGCGCCAGCAGCCTCTTGCATTCCAAGGTCAAGCTCGGCGCCGACGCGTCCGCCGCCGCCGGCCCCAAGGGCCGCGACACCTCCGCCGATACCGACGCTTACATGCGCGCAGAGCTTCTCAGCTACTCCCGCGCAAGAGGCGTCTTTGCAGGCGTCTCTCTCGAAGGCTCCACGCTCCGCCCCGACGACGACGCCAATCGCAAGCTCTACGGCCGCTCCGCCACCGCCGCAAAGATTATTCTGGAGTCCGACGTCCCCGCTCCAGGCGCGGCGCATGACCTCATCGCCGCTCTGCAAGTCTCTTCGCCCCATCTCAACCGTTAGCATTTCTCGTCGCCACTGGTCCGAACCTTTTCCCTCAGGAAACGTTCAGACCAAGGGTGCGGCCGTCGTCCCCGGCGGCCGCACTCATCACCAAACTCAAACACGTAATCCGCGAGCCCCAGCTGGGAGGAAACCTTGTTCTCAGATCATCTGATCACCATCGCAGGCCGAAGCTTTAACATCACGAGCCACGACACGCTCATGATTTTCTTCTCTCTCGCCACCGGTCTTCTCTTCTGGGCCGCTCTCTACTTCAGCCGAAAACGCATCGTCGTCCTGAAACGCTCCCCCGGAACCGAGCAGCTCACCTTCGAACTCTCCCGCATCGCCGACGCCCTCGAGCGCATCGCCAACCGCCCCGCCGACGAAGCCATCGCCGCCGTCTCCCGCCGCCAGCAACAGCAAACGCAGCCGCCTCCGCAGCGGGATTCCAAGGGTATTGGGTATTCCATGTTCGGCCGGTAGTCCAGCGATCCATCCGTGCTCTGTCAGCCGGGCCCCATGTTCAATTGAGGGAAGAGGGAGTAATCATGATCGGTTCTCAAGTCAACGTGCTTCAATCTCTAGCGCGACCAATAAACCTTCCGAATCGCGCTCCGTCCGGCGTGGCTCAATTGCCGGAACGTGAAGTCATTCGAAGGGCCCAGCTCGGCGATGCCTCCGCCTTCGAATGCATCTATCGCACGCATTCCGGCCGCGTGTTCGCCTTGTGCTCGCGAATGCTCGGAAACCACGCGGAAGCCGAGGACCTCACGCAAGAAACATTTTTAACCGTCCTGCGAAAGATCCACACCTTTCGCGGCGATTCATCTCTCTACACCTGGCTGCATCGCATCGCCGTAAACGCGGTCCTCATGCGCTTGCGACAAAAATTCCGTCCGCGATCGTCCGCTGAAGCTGCCGATAAGCGCGAAGATCATTGTAAAGAACTCGACGAAAATCTTGCCGCTCCCGATTTGCAACTGGCCGGATCGCTAGATCGCTTGAGCCTCCAAAGAGCGTTCAATCGCTTGGCGCCTCGTCAAAAAATGGTCGTCGAGCTCCACGATATCCAGGGCTACAAGCATCAAGAAATTGCTCAAATCATGGATTGGTCCATCGGAACTTCCAAAGCGCAGCTTCACCGCGCCCGCAAAAAACTCCGCGAGCTGCTGCAGGAAAGCCTTCCCCTGAAATGGGTGACTCCCGTGCCAGAACCACGGGTCTCTCCCGATCTTTAAGCGCTTTTCGGCCCCGCGCCCGCCGTCGCCACCCGCGAGGACACGTTCTTCTCCCCTTCCTCCCCCGCGCCCCTGTCAATCTCGATCGATCCTTTGAAGTCCGCTCCGTCTTCGATCATGATCTGCGCCGTAGTCAAATTCCCGATCACGCAGCCGTCCTTCTTGATCTCCACCCGCCCCTTCGCGCGCACGTTCCCCTTCACGTAGCCGTACACCACCACGTCGCGCGCGTTGATGTCCGCCGTTACCTTCGCCGCCGGTCCCACCGTCAACTTCCGCCCATCCAGCTGGATCTGTCCTTCCACCGAGCCCTCGATCATCAGATCCTCGGTCCCAGTGATGTCGCCTTTCACGCGCAGGCTCGACCCCAGCCACCCCGTCGCGTGCTCCGCGGCCGCTTCCACGGGACTCATCGCCTCGGTGCTCTTCTTATTCCACATCGCATCCTCCTAGGGGCAGCACAACCCGCGCAAATTTCCCGGCAGAGTGCATCAAACGTACGTTGTGTCTCGGGGATGGGCAGGAAGGGTTCCGGCGAGATTCAGCGTTCCCCAGCATCCTACTCCTCCGAAGCGCCCCCAGCAAGCCGCTGCTCCCGGGAGCGCCAACTCTTCTCTATCCCGCGCGTTTAGCGGGATGAATCTCCCGATTGGCGCTGCGAGGGTTCTGCCTTTGTTATGCGTAGGGGCACGATAAATCGTGCCCTCTCTTCCCTTTTCCAATTTCCAATTTCTAGTTTCTGCCTTCTAGTTTTCTCTTCTCCCCGCCCCCCAAAGGCGTTTTTCGCAAGTAAAGCGCGGCCACCGGCCTGGTCAATCCTGCACGGTGTAAATCCAAACCTCAGCGCCGTGATCTGCTCGTGCGGGAACTGCCAGGAAAAACCGGTCGAACCCCTTCTTTCCCTTACCGAAATACCCGGCCGTGCGAGCACCTAGCGCCGTGGGAATCTTGGCTAGCAGTTCATAGTGGTCAGGGTCTCTCTGTTGAAATGCATAGATAAAACCTTCTCCTCCGGCCATATAAACGCGCTTCCTCGCGGCGTCGTAGTACAGGTCATCTGCATCCTGGACGCTTGGCAGCGCGGCAATCAACTTCCCCGATTGCGTGTCAAAGACCGCCAAGCGCGCCGGTTGATGAGTGCCAACGAACAACCGATGATCGGCCTCATCGAGTGCCATAGGAAAATTGTGTTCCAGGGTTAAGGGCCATCGCGAAATCGTGTGAGTCCTGCGATTGATAACGGCAATCTGTTTCAGGTCTGGCAGATTGACATAGATATTCGGCCCGTCCGTTTCCAGTTGAAACGACTCCGGGTGGGCTCCAACCTTGTATTCCTCATCCGTGCGTTTGTTGGTCATTACGTCCACAGCCCCAATCGCAGCCGTCTCTTCGTCCCCGTAACCAACATAGACGCGCTTGTTCGCCGCGTCATACCGCAGGTTGTCGACGTCACCGTGGAAGTCAATCGCTGTCACTAGATGGAACGCGGTCCCCTCATAGATGTACAGCTTCCCTTTGCTACTCGCCACAAAGAGTTCGTTCGCCTCTGGTGCGTACACAACTCCCTGCGGGTTCGGCACACCCGTAATCGTTTGATCCAGCGTTCGCCCGCTGACGTCAATGACCTCCACCGTATTGTTGCCAAGCGCGGAAATAAACAGTTTTCTTCCGCTCGTGCCGAAGTGATCGAAGCGGCCCTTGATGTTCTCTAACGGTATCGCCTCCGTCAAAACCAGTGGCCGCGCATCCTGAGGCGGCGAGTTTTCTTGCGCGCGCAGCGGAATCGTTCCGCACAAAACGAGGAACACCATCGAGGCACCTCTGCGTCCGATTTTCATCACCCCTCCCAAGAATCTTGGATACTTTCGCAGAAACCACAAATGACTTTGCGTGCGGCCCTCAGTCCATGCGCCACGGAGAACGCTCGGGCCAGTGACGCAGCGCTTCGCTGGCCCACGCGGTGGACTTGTCAGCGTGGCAGGAGCTGCACGGATTGGGGATTTTATATTTGTCGGTCATCGCTGGCGTCACAAATGCAAACGTATGCGCTCGCACCGTGACGTTCGCTATCGTGGTTTCGATTTTCGGCATATGGCACGCAACGCAACTGCTTCCTGCCGACCCCTTTTTGTGATGCGTATGCTCTTCGATGGTCGCGGTGCGCGGTCCGTTCAGCGAAAGCGGACCGTGGCAATCCACACAGAGTTGCTCCGCGGGTTTTCGCAACTGCGCATAATTGTCTGTGCCATGCACATCATGACAGGCTGAAGCATGTCACTCCACGGCGGTACATCACGCTTTGGACAAAGTCATTTCCCTGCATGCGGTTTTTTCGAGCCGTGCCATCCGCGTAATGCGTGAAGCTCGTCTGCCCCAGCGTATGTTCCTCAAGGTTCCAATAGTCGCTAAGATTCAGGCCCACGCGATAGCCGACAGGCCAGTCGTAATATTTCCCTTCGATTGGGCTGCTGAGCGGCCGTCCCTGGGAATGGCATTGAATGCAGCTGTCGTTTGCCTGCACGTAATTCATCCGCGCCGGATTCAGGATATTTCCACGAGTGGGATGCTCCGCGTGCTCGCTTCCCGGGCCGTGGCATTTCTCGCAGCCCACGTTCCATTCCGCCACCCGCTTGGTGTGGATGTTGTAGTCCACGGAATGGCAGCCGTCGCAGGTCGGACCGGTGGGCCGTTGCATGTTGTCTGGTGGATAAAATGGTTCCCACCAGTCGGTGCCGTTTGCAACGAAATAGGGACGCCACGCTTTGTTGGTCACATCCCACTGCGCCGGCTCTGGAAAATAATCGTCGCCGATTTTTGTGAAGTAACGCTGCTTCCAGATGCTGCCGTAAACCAGTGCGACCTGTTCCTTCGTAAATTTGGAAATGTGATTCGTCGAAAGATCGGGAAGGATGGCTTCTGGATGTTCCCGAGGGTCGCGAACGATGTTGGCCATCGGCGTTTTTTGCCAGTGTTCGTAGATTTGTTCATGGCACTTTTTGCAGGATCGCGAACCGAGGTAGTGTGCGGAAGCCGTTGTCGTTGCCTGTTGCTGCTCTTCTTCCGCATTTAGCTGACGCAGGGAGCGGACGAAAAGCACGAGCTTCCAACTGTCATCGCTCTGTTCGTCGTGGGGTTTAGCCCAGCCCGGCATGCCGGTCAGGCGCACACCGTTCCGAATGATGTAGCGAATCTCACCGTCAGTGAGGTTCTGAGTCTGCGGCAGGCGTAAATCCGGAACCTTTGGGTATAAGTTGCGGCCAACATCGGTTTGCCCTGAACCGTCCTGCCCGTGGCATACCGCACAGCGGTCCAGGAAACTCTCACGCGCTTCTTTCAGAACGTCTGGCGTGGGTTTCCACGGATTTGCTTGGAGCCGCGCTTTTCGAGGAATGGCTAAATTCCGGGCCGCGCGAGCAGCCACTCTCTCGACATAGGACGGCTCATCCGCCGTGCTAAATCCAAGCCAAATCACCCGCGCCAAATAAAGGACCACGGCGATCGCTGTGATGGTGCAGACGAAAAGAGCTAGCTTCCATGCTTTCATTCAGAAAAGCATTACAGCGCACCACTCGCGAGAAGGCAAATCCGCCCGCCGAATTTTCTTCCCGCTGACAACGGCCAGTCGGGTGGGCCAGCCTCCACACATCGAAAGGAATTCCCCGAAGACTCTCCCTGTACCACCCGCCCACGTATCCCGCATTTCGGAAACGCACCACGACTTCGCCCCGCCGCAGGCGGGAGGCGCATCCTTAGCGGCGAGAAGGACACACGGGCATTTTTTCCCTGGCGAGCTATTTTTTCGAAGTGGCAGCATGGAGGTAACCAAGACCCGAGGAATCCACCCAAGGAGAACAGAACTCTTATGTCCCTTCTTGACTCCATTGTAAGTGCGAATTTTAGAAGTGAAAACGCTGGCCGGGTGGTCGTTTTCCCCGGAGATCGCCGCCTTCGCGGCTACCTTGTCAAGTCTCCCGCTGAGGAACTAAAAATCAGATCGTTTCTGAAAATGTTCTACGCCGCTCATTTTTCAATCCTCTTTCTGGGTTATTTCTTGGGCTTCGACTGGTCGAGGCAGATTTACCGTGCATTAGGCAGGCCAGAGGCGCACATGTTTAGAGCTATGTGCATTTCTTCTGGGACATTTCTTCTGGTCGCGGGAGTCCCCTATTTTCTGCTTTGGAGCTCCTACAAGAAGGCCTTCGTAAATTTCGTTTCGCCCGAAGATGAGGTTTTGGTATCGGGGGGCCGTCCCGCCCGGCCACGCATTTTTGCTCTGATTGCTGGTGCTGCGCTGATCCTCATGGGTTTGGGCCTGTTATTGCTATTGGCTGTTAGCCATAAGCCATAATGCCACCCCGCGGCGGGCGGCCGCGCCTTACTTCCGAAAAACGAGGTGGGGAGAGGGTTTTCACGCGGCGGTGTTCTTCCATTGGCTTCCCGCCGGTGCCCCTCTTCGCCCCTCTCCCAATCCCAATTTCTACTTTCTGCTTTCTAGTTCGTCGGTCCCCCGATTCCTATGAGTTGACACGCCCGCGAACCGGGAACAGACTTTCAATGTCGGGACACTCCCTGCTCTGCCCCAATTTCGGTTAACTCGCTTATGCGTTTCAAGAGGGGCAGTACTATGAACAAGAAAACGTCCCGGATAATTTCTTTGCTGTGCTTCTGTCTTTTCCCAATTCGCACGCTATCGCAATGCACGGACCAGCTCTGCAAAAATCTGGAGATCATCGCCACTGCTGCTAAATTTGACTTTAGAGAATATAGACAGAATCAAACCGCAGGCCCTGACATCTCAACCAGTGACACGAAAGTCGCCTGTCAAATGAGCGCCTGGGCAAATAATGTTCCCATGTATATGTGCTACGCGCAGGTTTCTTCCGCCAACGCCGAGAACTGGTATGCCACCATTCTCCGCGCGCTTCAGCGTCTGGAGCCCGCTTGGCGCTTCCAAATTCGATCGCCCGATGCAGACCATTTTGTGGATGCTGGCCCCGAGGGTTGCGAGATTCCCCCCAATCGCGGGCCGTACATCGGACAATGCCCGCTACATCTGCAAGCGGTAAAGCAAAAAGATGGAACCGTTCGCCTGCATTACTGGATGAACTCACTCTCTTCGCCCTATCTGTTTCCCCGTCCACCCGACCCTGCCCCAAAAACCGTCCCCCCTGCGCCAACGCCCTGATTTCTGCCAGCACCTCAAGAAAGCGTTCGCGTCACGGCGGGATCCGCCTTGTTCCGTACATGGGCACGATCCATCGTGCCCTCTCTTCGCTTTTCCAATTTCCAATTTCTAGTTTCTGCTTTCTAGGAGGAGTGAGAGTTGTTTTTGGGCTTTAGAGCGGAGGAAGCCCCAACGCTCGCAGACGCCGATCCAATAGCCGCTGATCGATAAAGACGTTGTTCCCCAGCAATTGCCGAAAAGCGCCCCGGAGATCGCTCAAATAGCGCCGTAAATAAAAGGTTTCCAGCAAACCGGCGCTCCCCAGAATCTCGAGTCCCTCCCCTTTCGCCAACCGGCGCGCCCTGTAATCGTCAAGCAGGACAGGATTCGCACCGAGCTCTTTCGCCAGGAGGATTGTGCTCATCTCGCCCGGGCCCAGACCGTATTTTCGTTGGGCCGAGGAAAGACCGGCTGGATTCTGAGGCGCTTTCACTTCGATCCATTCCGCCTTCGACACCTCCGACGCTCCGGGCAGGCCGGCGCCAGCGATGACAACCTCGTAGTGCACCTCAGAAGAGATAGAAACACGTGGAAAAAGCCTATGGAGGCAGTCAAAGCAGCCAAGCTTGGCAAGAATGATAAGCGGCGATGAATCGGCTACGACGATCACACGTTAAGACGATCGGCAGTCCGGCGCTCTTCTTCCAGGTCCTCAAAGCTGTACCGTAGCGGGGGAACTCCGTGCTTCGCCGCAAATTCCATGAAAGCCGCCAACGGCGTCTGGCACAGCTCCGCCGCGCGCCCCAGCGAAACCTTGTCCTCGCGATAAAGTTCCAGGGCCAGCAATCGAGCGGCTTCCTGCGACAGGCTGCTTCCCTCCAGCTCCGCCACCCTCAGCAGTTCCGACGGTAACTTCACGTCCACGGTATCCATACCTCGAAATTACCCCACCAGCCGCAGTTTGTCATGCCTTATCCTTACCGTGCACCCCATCTTGCTGCCCTCCCCATGTTTCCTGTCATCCCGGCGACCCATTTTCCCCGCCATCCCAAGCGCAGTCGAGGGATCTGCTTTGTTATGCGTAGGACGGACATCGGGGGACAGAAGGGACGTTTTCTAATTTTTGTTTGGCAAGACTTGTTCGGCCCTTATTGATGGAGATTTCGGAGTAAGGGAAACTTCCCGCCTGGAACGAACGGGTCACGCTGGATGGCACCAAGATTAAAGCCAACGCGGGCGGCAACACGTTCCGTGGCCGCGAGAAAATCGCGGCGCATCTGGCGGCGGCGCAGGAGCAGGTGCGCGTGTTGAACGAGCAAGCCGAGAACGAAGAGCAACTGGTGAAGCGCCAGGCCGCCGCCAAGCGGCGCGCGGCACGGCAGCGAGCCAGTCGGCTGGAAACGGCTTTGCGAGAAGTAGAACGGCTGCAGCGCGAAAAAGTGCACGATCGCAAAACCTTTGTGGCGCGCGCCTCCAGCAGCGATCCCGAAGCGCACGTGATGCGCAACGGCGAAGGCGGCACGGTGCCCAGCTACAACGTGCAACTGGTGACTGACACGCAGCACGGTCTGGTGGCGAACGTGGAAGCCACCACCGATGCCATCGACTATCGCCAACTGGATCCCGCCCTGGAGCGCTGCAAACAGAAATTAGGCCGCGCCCCTCAGCAGGTCATTGCCGATGGTGATTACACCAATCATGCATCGGTGCAGGCGGCCGCAACGCACGGCGTGGATTTTTACGGCTCGTGGCAAGACAGTTGGAAAGCGACGGAAGGCGACGCGCAGGGCCGCCGTGCGGCGTTTTTGAGAAGCGCTTTTCCTTACGATGCCGAGCAAGATGTTTTTCGCTGCCCGGCGGGAGAAGCACTCCGCCCTGGCGCGATTCTGAATCGCGGGCACGGTGTACGTACGCACGTGTATCGCGCACCGAAAGAAGCTTGCCGCACCTGTGCGCTGCGCGAGCCATGCGCGCCGCCGGGAGCGCGACCTGCCTGGAGGCGCTCGATCACACGCCTCGCAGAACCGCCCGCGACAACCGCCTTCAAGGCCAAAATGCAGACGGAAGAAGGACGCCAAATCTACGCGCGACGTTCGCAGATCGCCGAGTTCGCGCATGCCTGGATTAAAGAACGCTGCGGCCTGCGACAATTCCGCTGCCGAGGCCGGCTGAAGGCCACGATGGAAGCTACCTGGGCTTGCCTGACCTACAACTTAATGCGCTGGTTCGGCCTGCGCCGCGCGCTGCAAGCGCAGCCTGCGGCCATGGGTTGAGCGAGCATAGGGGCTACAGCGGTGGAACGGAAATTAATGCAGGAGAAGGAATCGCCAAAGATCGCGCACGTAAAGTTGCCGTCAGACTGGGTTCGTTTCAAAACCCAATTTCTTCACACGTTCCTGTCCCCGCTCTCCCCGAAAAACGCCTTTGGCCTCTGTGTAAATTCCTGATTTTCTCTTCCTATTTCTAGTTTCTAGTTTTATCCCTTCTCCCCGCCCCCTCTCTTCCCATTTCGACTAAACTGGTGCAGATCGTTGCGACGTGGAGGTAGATTCCTGTGAAGGCCACAAGTCCCATCGTGATCGCAGCTTTCTTTCTCTGCACTGGAAGCGCCTTCGCGCAATCTGTCGACAAGGACCCTGCCGCCATCGTAGAGCTAGGGGGAGCCGCTAGCTGGAATATCAAAGACGGTGGATCGAGCTTCGGCCCGAGTGCGGCGGTGGAAGTCACTCCCATAGAGAAGTGGCTCGAACTGGAAGCCGGAGTTACACCGCTTTTCAGCAGGCACTCGACGGAATGGAACACCGACCTTCTGTTCAAGAAGCCTTGGACCCTCTCGAAAAAAGTGGAGTTCATGTTTGGCGTTGGTCCGGAGTGGGTTCATGCGACGAGATACGGCGTGACGACGAACTCCGTGAGTGGGGGAGTGGTTGCGGATTTTATGTTCTGGCGCTCCGCAAAGCATAGATTCGGTTGGTACCTCGAACCGGGCTACGACTACAGCTTTGCCCGAGGGCATGAGCAATCGCTTGGCATAACCGGCGGTCTATTAATAGCCATCCGCTGAGAATTTAGGTGGGGCTCTTTCTCCCCTCCCCCCTTTCCTCCGTGGCCTCTGTGCTGCTTCACCTCTATGCCCTCTGTGTTAATTCCGGATCTTCTCTCCGCCGGTGCCCGCCCATCGGCAGCTCGCACGGTCCGCATATCCTCCCATTTTCGATTTTCGATTTTCCAATTTCCAATTTCGTTTTTTGCCCTTTGTTACCTTTCGACCCGTCGACCCAATAATCTCCAAACGACTCGTTCTAAACCATTTACAACTTTTCCTTGACAGCCACCGTACCTATATGGTAATATAAGCCGTGATAGTCAGCCCCCATCGCTTCCCGCCGCCCTCTTCTCTGCGAACTCTGTGTCGGTGTTTATCCCGAGCGACGCCGAGGGACGTTAGGCTCTCCCGCAGTTTCCCTCCCCCAGTCACCAAATTCCACTCACCCCTTTGTTTTCTTTCACTTACAAATTGCCCATTTTTTATCCCCTTTGTTTTGACATTCATACGTGTAATGGGGGGTGGGTACCCCTCCCAACTCAAAAAAGGAAAGTCCATGAACACCACACTCGATAGCCCTGTCTCCGCCGTCGTTCCCGTGTCCGCACCAGTGAAAACCGATCCGGCTCGCTGCCCCTTCATTTATTCCAACGGCAAGCGCTGCCGCCTCCCCGGCCTGCCCGTCCATCTCGGCTTCTGTCTCGGCCACTCCAAGCACACCATCCCCCTCCCTGTGGATTCTCCCCTCTTGCTGTCAACTGTAAACTGTCGACTGTTAACCTCTGGCCCGTCTTCTTTTCCCTTCTCTTCCCGCGCCTTTCGCGGTATGAACTCTCCCGGCCCGTTAAACGGTCCCCGCACAAGGACTTACGGCCTCGGGAGCAGCTCATGCAACGAAACGTCCGCGACCTTCTTAACCTATATAACCCCAACGATCCCCTCGACCACGCCTGGACCATTCCTTCGCCCTGGTATTTCGATCCCGGCATCGGCGAACTCGAACAGCAAGGCGTCTTCGCCCGAAACTGGCAGGTGGTGGGCCGCGCGGACCAGGTTCGGGGTAAGGGCGACTTCTTCACGGCCGACCTCGCCGGAGAACCGCTCGTTGTCACCCGCGGCGAGGATGGGCAGTTGCGCGCGTTTTTCAACGTCTGCCGCCATCATGCGGCCACCGTGGTCACGGAGGCGCAAGGCTGCGCGAAACAATTTCGCTGCCCCTATCACGGCTGGACGTATGGAAACGATGGCGCCCTGAAAGGCATGGTGGAATTCGAGGGCGTCTGCAACTTCGACCGCGCGAAGAACGGCCTCGTCCCGGTAAAGGCAGATACCTGGGAAAATTTCGTATTCGTGGATCTGGACGGAAACGCGCCGCCGCTGCGGGATTTTCTCGGCGCGATTCCCGCGATCGTCGCGCCGCTCCAGCTCACGAAAAAACTGAAATACTTTGACCGCCGCGTCTACACGCTGAACTGCAATTGGAAAGTCTTTGTAGACAACTATCTCGACGGCGGCTACCACGTCCCCCACGCGCATAAAGGCCTGAGCAGCGTCATCGAGTACACCAAATATACGATCGAAAATTTCGACCGCGCCTGTTTGCAATCGAGCCCGCTGTCTTCCGGCTCAAAATCCGAATCGGGCGTTGCGGCGACACGCCAGGGCCGCGCGTTTTATTTGTGGATTTATCCGAACTTCATGATCAACGCCTACGAAAGCGTCATGGACACCAATCTCGTTTTGCCGCTGGGAGTGGACAAATGCGCCGTAGTCTTCGACTACTACTTCGCGGACATCAGCAAAAAAGCTCTGAAGAAGAATCAAGCGAGCATCAAAGTCAGCGAAAAAGTGCAAGAAGAAGACGAAGCCATATGCGACAGCGTGCAGCGCGGCCTCGCCTCACGCGCCTACGTCGCCGGCCGCCTCTCCGTCCGCCGCGAAGCCGGCGAGCACTTGTTCCATCGCCTGCTCCACGCGGATCTTACCCGCGGGGTGGTGGGCTAGCGCTGAGTTGCGAAAGCGCCGATCAAAGGATGCCAATGGGAACCATCGCCAACACTGCCACCGTGGCCATGCTGCTGGTCAGCAACGGTAAACAGACAGCCTTTGGGCCAAAGAAACTTACAACAGACGCAAATGCATCCAGGGCGAAAACCCCGATCAGGAGTTGGTCGAGGCTAACGACGCTTTGCACCGGCATGGAGAGCGCGAACACAAAGGGGAAAACCAGAGCGACAGAACTCGCCACTAACGCAAAGAGAGTGAGGAGTCTTCGCGCAAATGTAATGGAAAATCTGGCTTTGCGGTATTGCCACCAAGATACGGGATTCAGAACAACTGCCATGATCATCAGCACTAAGAAAATGATATCGCCCAGGTGTCACCCCCGTTTCCTGTTTCCACGTAGCTCATACAACATTTTCTCAGCTCAACAACGCCTACTCGAAGATTACAGTATTATTGGCGTAGAGGAGGATGCGATTTTCGATGTGCCAGCGGACGGCGCGGGAGAGGACAAGGATTCGAAGAGCAGTTTTTCGCGGTTTATGCGGGCGCCCGTTCGTTGACTTCGCTGGAGGGACGACCTACCATCTGGTACCAACGCGCTTCCCAAGGGGGCGGAGCCTTCGGGGAGTGGCGAATCGAAATTCCATGGACGGGCAGACGATTTCGCACTACCGAGTCCTCCAGAAGCTCGGCGACGGAGGAATGGGTGTGGTCTGGGCCGCGGACGACACGCGGCTGGGGCGGCGTGTGGCGCTGAAATTCTTGCCGGAAGAGCTCGAGAAAGATCAAGTGGCGCTGGAGCGGCTGAAGCGCGAAGCACAAGCCGCGTCTTCGCTGAATCATCCGCGTATCTGCACGATTTATGACATTGATTCGGATAAGGGGCGGCACTTCATCGTCATGGAATTTCTGGATGGACAGACGCTCAAGCAGCACATCCTGAAATCCGGTTTTCAAATTCCCGAGATGGTGGATCTGGCCAGTCAAATCGCGGATGCGCTGGAAGCCGCGCACGCGCGAGGAATTATGCATCGGGATATCAAACCGGCCAATATTTTTATTACCGGGCGCGGCTTGGTGAAAGTACTGGATTTTGGATTGGCGAAATTCACGCGGACGGGGCGGGTTCGCGCGGCAAACGCGCCACGCAGTTCGAGCGTGACGATGAGCCCTACGGAAGAAGTGCTGACGGGTTCGGGAATTGCGCTGGGGACGATGCCGTATATGTCGCCGGAGCAGATTCGCGGCGATGATCTCGACGCGCGCACGGATTTGTTTAGCTTCGGGGCGGTACTGTACGAAATGGCGACGCGGCGGATGGCGTTTCATGGAACTAGCGTGGATGACGTCACGGACAAAATTTTGAACCGCGAGCCTGTGAGTCCCACGCAGATCAATCCGGCGTTGCCAGCCGCGCTGCAAGCCATCATCCACAAAGCGCTGGAGAAGCAGCGGAGCCTGCGATACCAGACAGCTTCGGATTTGCTGGCGGATCTGCAGCGGCTGAAACGCGATATCGAGTCCGGAAAGCAAAAAGATTCGGACGGTGTTGTGCCGATTCCCCGCGCCACGAAGACCATTGATTCACTGGCGATTCTACCGCTGGCGAACGAAACGCAGGATCCGGAGACGGATTATTTGAGCGACGGAATCACCGAGATGCTCATCAATAATCTGTCGCAACTTCCGAAACTGCGGGTGCTGCCGCGCAGCACGGTATTTCGGTACAAGGGGCGGGAGATTATGGACCCGATTGTGCTGGGGCGCGAGATGGGCGTACGAGCCGTTCTGACGGGCCGGGTGGTGCACCGAGCCGACACGCTGACGATTAAAGTGGAGCTGGTAGACGCAGCGCGGCAGGCGCATTTGTGGGGCGGAAACTTCAGCCGGAAACTTGACGATATTTTTGCCGTGCAGGAAGAGATTGCGCAGCAGATTTCCGAGCACATGCGGCTGCACCTCAGCCCGCAGGAGAAAAAGAAGCTTGCGGCGCGGGATACGGTGAACCGCGAGGCGTACCAAGCGTTCTTGCGAGCGCTGTACTTTTGGAACAAATGGACTCCGACCAGTTCGTGGCGAGCGCTGGAACATTGCCGCGAAGCGATTGAAGAGGATCCTGCCTATGTGCCGGCACATGCGGTAATGGCGGACTGCTACACGTCTTTGGCGGTGTTTGGCGTTTTGCCCGCCAAGGAAGCGTTTTCGAAAGCGAGGGCGGCAGCTTCGAAAGCGGTGGATATGGGACCGACGCTTTCGGATGCGCACCTGGCGGTGGGTTTGATTAATCTTTACTTTGACTGGGATTGGGTGAACGCGGAAAAACATTTGCGGCGTGCGGTAGAACTCAGCCCGCATTCGGCGCGGGCGCATTACGGGCTGAGCCTTTGGCTTTTGGTCCACCAACGGCAGCAGGAGGCGATTCAGGAAGCGGACTGCGCGCTGGAATTGGATCCACTGTCGTTGCCGATGAACTTCAACGTGGGGTACCTGAACTATTTTGCGGGCAACAACGACCGTGCCATCGAGCAGTTCGAAAAAATCCTGGAGATGGATGGGTCATTTGCGCAGGCCAGTTTGATTTTGTCGCCAGCGTATATGCGCAAAGGATTGCCGGCGAAGGCGCTCGCTACCATTGAGAAGGCGCTGCCGCAGTCGGGGAACTGGTCGAGTCTGCGCGCGATGCTGGCGGTGGTGCATGCGGGATCCGGGAGAGCCAAAGAGGCGCGGGAGATTCTGGAAGAGTTAAAAAAAGAGGGTGCCTCGATGCCGCAACTGTCGTATTGGGCGGCAATCATTTCGAATGCGTTGCAGGATAAGGAGCAGGCGCTGGACTGGCTGGAGAGGGCCTGCGAAGAACGCGTTGGATTGCTGGTTTTGCTTAAAGTCGCTTCAGGATTCCGGAACTTGAGCCAGGAACCGCGGTACCAGGCGATCCTGCAACGTATCGGCCTGCCGTAGTCCAATCCGCAATTGTGAGCCGGTATGGGGTTGCCCGAGATTTAACCAGGAAGTCTTCCAACTTCCGGTTTGCCGACAAGCAGGAAGTAACCGGATTACTTCTTGTTTGCCGACCACCCGGAACCTAACTCGCGTAACGCGAATGCGCCGGATGATTGGCACTCGCTGTATGGTCAGCCATCGCAATTCCGTTCCTCAAAGGCGCAATGTAACGGCAGGGATCCCTGACTTCATGGGCGCGCCACAGCCAATCCCTCACAATGTGTGCTACGTGCTTAGTCGAGGCCGACGCGACGTACCAAATCCACAAAACGCGGGTCGCCTCGCAAGGGATCAAAGAAGGGATGCACTTTGAGGACCTGCAGAATGTTTGATTGCTCCTGGTAGGCGTACTCGAGCCAGGCAAATGCTTGTTCCCGGTCTTCCATCCCCAAGTAAGCATTCACAAAGGCGCCGGCCGGAACATAGCCTTTCTGCCGCCGCTGCTCCAGTTCGTCGAGAAGACGAAGTGCATCGCTGCGCCGGCCGGCGTGAGCATAGGCCCCGATAAGCACAGCGATGACACCTGGACTACGGTTGGTGATGGAAACCGCCTTCTCAAGTCCAGGAATTGCATCCTCCGGTTGACCCTTGGCGACGAGTGAGAATCCGAGATACCATAGGGTAGCCGCATTGTCTCCCTGCACTGCCAGCACGCTGCGGAATTCGCGTATGGAATCGTCATATCGGCGGGCAAAAAACAGAGTTTCCCCGTTGCTAGTGCCAGAAACCGCGATGGGGTCGAGTTCGCGACCGCGCTCGGTCCACGTCAAGGCCTCCTGCGTTCGCCCCCGGCATAGCAGCCAATGTGCAAACCCGACGTGCGCAGCAGCGTCATTCGGCTTCAAATCGAGCGCCCGCTTGTACTCCGCTTGGGCATCGCTCCAGCGCCATTGTTCCTGGTAGACATCCGCCAGCAGGACATGCGCTTCGGCTAGCTCCGGATCCAGTTCCAGCGCCTTGCGAGCTGCATTGACAACTCTTGGCCGAACTTCACTTGGGGGAGTACCAATAAAAATTGTGCCGAGCTTGTCGTAGGCATCTGCAAGGCCGACATACGCCGGCGCGAACGTGGGGTCTCTCTTGGTCGCCTCTTCAAAGTAACCAATGCTCTCCTCGAGCCCCGATGTACTGTAGGTTTTGTCGAGGATGGACCGGCCCTTGAGGTAATTCTCGTAAACTTCAGGCGCGATGGGACGGGCCGCTGTAAGGCGCGCGCGTTCCTCTCCAGTAATCGTGACCTCAACTTTTTGCGCGATGGATTGCGCCACGTCACTCTGCAGCGTGAGCACGTCGCGCAGCTCGCGATCGTAAGCCTCAGACCAAAAATGTTCGTCGGTGGCGGCGCGAATCAATTGGGCGTGAACGCGAATGTGGGTGCCGTCTAGAATCACTGAGCCTTCGACGATGGTGTCCACCCCGAGTGTTTTGGCAATCTCCGGCAGCGCCTCTTTGGTGTCTTTGTATTGCATGACCGACGTACGAGAAATGACGCGGAGATCATGAATTCCGGCGAGCCGTCCGATGAGAGCCTCGGTCATGCCATCTGCAAGGTATTCTTGCGTCGGGTCGGCAGAGAGGTTCTTCAGTGGCAAAACCGCCAGTGATTTGATGCGAGGCTGACTTGTTCCCTTGGCACTGCTTCCGCGGTAGAGCACCAAAGCGGCAGAGAACAGTGCCAGCGCGGTTGCGGCCGTGAGCAGCACCCGCCACCGGCTCGACAGGAGCTGCGCTGGAGCAGGCAAAACCGCTAGCGCCGAAGGGTCCGAGCAGGAGAATTCCTGCACCGGGCTAACGTTCATTTCCTCCGCCGGCGAGGAAACCACGGCCGGCCGAAGATCGGACAAGCATCCCATGAAGCGGTAGCCGCGCCGCGGGATGGTTTCGATGTAGCGGGGTTTCTCGGCCGAATCCCCTAGTGCGTCGCGGATCTTTCTTACTGCCGTGTTAAGCCCGTCATCAAAATCCACGAATGTATCCGCCGGCCACAGAGTTTGTTTCAGCTCGTTCCGAGTAACAATTTCCCCGCGCCGCTCCAGGAGCACGCGAAACACCTGAAACGGCTGGTCTTGAAGCCGGAGGCGGTTGCCGCGCTCCCATAGTTCGCCGGAACGTAGGTCAATCTCAAATTCATCGAAAGTGAGCCGACGGGAGGGTTGGGTGTTGGCAGCCACGTGTAACACCTGTGATTAGGTACCACTATAGACCTTAGTGCGTGGCGTCGCAATTCCGTTTCACCTGCTGTCGGAAGGGTAAATCATTCTCCTTCAGCGACTTATCTGTCCGGCAATAATCCGGAAAAAGTCCAGCTTCGGTCCATTGACACCGCTCCTGAGTTGTCCGAAATTCACGGTCACCCCAGAGGAGGGATCCCATGAGAGAGTTTTTTGGAATAGCAACAATGTGCGCCTTGCTGCTCAGCGGCATGGCGGTGAGTCCACGGCCCGCCGCGGCGGCCACGCCAGACCCTGTGCTGGAGTGGATCGGCATCATGAACACCACGGTCATTGCGGGCGGCAGCAGTCCGCTAGTGAGCAGCCGCGTGGTCGCATTGGTGTCGGCATCAGTATTCGATGCCGTCAACGGCATCGATCCACGATTCCGACCGCTACATGTAAAACCGGACGCGCCGCATCACGCGTCGCAACGAGCCGCGGCGATTCAGGCGGCCTACGCGATTCTTCTGGACCTATATCCAGCACAGACCGGCACGCTCACCACGCAGAGGAATGCATCGCTCGGGGCGCTGGCGTTGACCGAAAATGCTAATTCCGTCGCGGCGGGTATCACCTGGGGACAAACTGTTGCTGACGCCATCTGGTCCTGGAGGCTGACCGACGGAAACGCGCCCACGCCGCCATTCGAAGGTGTGCTAGGCATCGCCGGAACGCCGGCTGCCGTGGGCGTTTGGCGTCCGACGCCGCTGCTTAACGCATCAGGCGCGGGGCCGCAGTACGCCTCGATGACGCCGTGGGTACTGACGCGACCATCGCAGTTCCGCTTGCCGCCGCCACTGGCCCTCAACAGCCCGGAGTATGCTGCAGATCTCAACGAACTAAAGGTTATGGGCGTCTTCTCTGGCTCGGGGCGCACACCGGATGAATCGGAGCTCGCACTTTTTTGGGCAGGGAACACTCCACTTTACTGGAACCGTATCGCCGCGCAGCTTGCCGCAGCACGCCAATTGAGTCTGACCGAGAACGCGCACCTATTTGCTCTGCTGAATGTCACCATGGCCGACGCGG
Organism: uncultured Acidobacteriota bacterium; assembly: GCA_963729455.1. Classification (GTDB taxonomy): domain Bacteria; phylum Acidobacteriota; class Terriglobia; order Acidiferrales; family UBA7541; genus Acidiferrum. The sequence continues at coordinate 906,468 of CAVSNX010000005.1, read as the reverse complement.
CAATCGCGTGCTGGGATGGCAAGTACCGCTACGTTTTCTGGCGGCCGATCACCGCGATCCGAGCGGGTCTCACCCCCGCGGATGCCGACCCGACCTGGGTGCCATGGCTGGACTTCTTTCCGGCAGGCACTCCAGCCCATCCTGAATACCCGTCGGGCCATTCGACGCTGAGTGGTTCAGCCGCGTTCATCCTCGCCGCCGCGTTCGGAGATAACACGGCGTTTAGCGTCACCTCGGATGTGCGTCCGGGCACTCGTTCGTTTTCGAGTTTCTCGGATGCGGTAGCGGAAATCGCCGATGCGCGCGTGTTTGGCGGCATTCACTTCCGAACTAGCTGCGTGCGTGCAAATACGCTGGGTAGAGCCGTGGCGGATTACGTGTCGAGACACGCGCTGCGTGAGCGAGGCGACGATCAAGACGATCAATAGGTCTGGATTCAGAGGTTTTGCTAACTCTAGGTATGAGCGGCTATCCGCGCTCTTATTGCAACCGTGAGGTAGAGACAACTAAGTCTTCTTCGCATCGTTGTTTTGTGCGAGCCTACAAGCGGTATTTGCTTGCATGCGTAGCCAGGATACTCGTCGAGATGACAGCTTCACACCAGCTTGGGCAAGCATCTCGGGATGGCGCCCGGATCACGGGCAACTCTTACCTAATCCGGTAAGGAAGGTTGCCGACAGACCGGACAGAATCGCCGTATCCGCGCCTTACTCATGAACGTCAACGACGACGCCAGGAGAAGCAAGGAGCACATTCGCGGGAATGGGTTCAGTTAGGATGCCGGCAAGGGTGATGGTGCCGGTTGCGATTGCGCCTTTTTCTTCAGGGCCGTCGCGGAAATCAGCGTGATGGCAAGCCCAATCGGGAAGGGCTCGATGAAAGTCATCAGTGAGTTGAAGAGCGGGTTTTCGTACTGCTCCTTGAGTTTCTTCAGGTGCTCAACTTGCACCTGGACGGCTGCAACACTCGCACCCGAGGCCTTGAGCTTCTCGATCGTATCAGCGCCGTAATTGTCCATGAAGTCGTGCATGAAGTTGAAGTAGAGAATTTCCCACGTCACGACGTAGAAGATGCATGAAATCAAGGTAATGGAGATCCCCACGGCAAAAGCTTTCTTGAACGTGATCTGGCCGTTGCCGACGTTGTCGCGGTACGAGCGGATGCCGAAGAACACCAGCAAGAACGAGAGCACGATGGTCGTGTAACCGACGATCAAGGCCTTGCTAAAGCCTATCCTGTGCGCGAACGGGACTGTTGCCACCATCAGCAACGAGGAAATAACGCCGGAAATCAGCCCGAAAGTCAGCACCGTCTTTTTCATCGATTTAAGTCTCCTTTTGCTTCAATTCCGTGAAACCTGGCTGAACGCGCCCGAAATGTAGCGGGGGCCGCCAGAGCTGCGGTCAGTCTTCCTTTGGTTCCCATAACTCAATGCGGTTGCCGTCCGGGTCGGTGATCCAGGCGAACCGGCCGTAGTCGTAGTCTTCGCGGTGCGGATCGATTTCGATTCCTGATTTCTTCAGGTCCTCGAGTAGCGCGTCGAGATTGTCGACGCGGTAGTTGACCATGAAGTTGGCTTTGCTCGCGCCGAAATATTTCGTCGTCTGTGGAAAGACGCACCACGCAGTCACGGCTTTGGGGCCGGGCTCGGTGCCGTCTGCCGCCTGCAGTTCGCGCCAGTGAAACGATGCTCCCTGGCCGTGCGGTTCGCGCTGGATGCCCAGATGCTTCTCATACCACTCATAGAGCTGCGGCGGGTTCTCTGATTTGAAGAATATTCCGCCAATGCCGGTTACGCGCTTCATAAGCCTCCTTCACTAGATCTCACGGGCCAGAAATGTAGCGGGGGACGTAATCGTTGTCGTCACCCTTTTGGGTGATTCTGCATCGGGGAGCAAAAAATCATCCTTTCGGGTGGGGCGACTCCGGGCAGGCAAACGATTCAGGGGATCAGCCGAGCGGCCTTTCCGATCTGCACCGCCTGGGTGCGCCGTTTGGCGCCAAGCTTGTCAAACAGCCGGCTCGAATGCGTCTTCACCGTGTTTTCGCTGACGAATAGCCGCCCGGCAATCTCCCGGTTGCTCAACCCCGTGGCGATGAGCCCAAGAATCTCCATCTCGCGCGGTGTAATCCCGAGCTGGCTCACGCGCGTCTCGTCGGCGACGAACGGACCCATGGGCTGGACCGGGGCCTGCGCCGGGACTTCCTTGATGATCACTGCCGGCTTCTTTGTCGTGAGTGTCTGCCCGAGCCAGATGCCCAGTCCGGCAAACAGGGCGGCGACCAGGGCGCCGTAAATCTCCACAGAATGCTCGACGACCAGGAAGCGGTACTCCGTCAGCTTCAGGACGGCGATGAGCAGGCCGCCGGCCACGCCGTAGAGCAGGATGTCGCGCACCGCGCGGCGGCGCGAACTCGGGGCGGATTCCCTCGTCAAGGTCACGGTCACGGGAGGCCATGATATCTGAAGACTGCAACCTTGGGGAGCACCCGCCTCCTATAACCGGGCACACGTATGGATACCCTGCGACAGGACTTCTTCGATGCCACTGCCTCGCGGCAAGGGTTCGGGTCGGATCACGGGCAAGCCGGAAGTAATCCCAGGAAACCAGATCGTTATTACTTCTGGATTGCCGACCATCCATCCCGGGCGATCAACGCTGTTGATCGAACTGAAGTGCCAACGGTTTGGAACCTCGGGTTATTTGACTGGCCGCAAGCCGGTGATGAGGATATCTACCAGTCTCCTGGCGGCCTTACCGGTTCGAGCGTGCAAACGCAAGCACGGTTGGGATGGCGCCCAACTGGGCCGGGACTGATTGCCGACCTCGAACAAATGTGCTATTCGGAAAGCCCCTTGCGGATAGCGTATCCGCTGCGCCGGTATGCGCATCGCGTTGATAGACGGGGACCGGCCGAACTGAAAATAGAAATCGGCGCGGCTCACAAGGCCGACGCGGATGCCGGGTAAACGCTAAGTCAGGAGATCAAAGCATGCAAATCAAAGATCACGTATTCATTGTCACGGGCGCTTCTTCGGGGATCGGGCTGTCCACGGCGAAGGCTCTGTCTGAGCGCGGCGCGAAAGTCGCCCTCTTGGCGCGCAGTGGCGATGCGCTGCAAAAGTTGTCGCAACAGCTTCCGGGCAGCGTGCCTGTCGCGGCAGACATGACAAAGTTTGATCGTGTGCGGGAAGCCGTGCGCGCTGTTTACCAGCATTATGGCCGCATCGACGGGCTCGTAAATAACGCCGGGCGCAGCTATGCGGCTTCCATAGAGGAGATCGAGCCCGAGATTTTTGACGAAATCTTCCATCTCAATGTTTTGGGGCCGATCATCGCGATGCAGGCGGTAATTCCGGTGATGCGAGCCCAAGGCGGGGGAAGCATCGTGAACATCAATTCGGGAACTGCGTTCATGACTATTCCCCAATACGGCGCTTACTCGTCATCGAAACGTGCGCTGCTTGGGTTCAGTCTCACGGCACGCGCCGAGCTGGAAAAGGACCGCATCGTCGTTAGTGAAATCTACCCGTTTATCACGGCGACAAACTTCGGGAAGAACAGGATGGGGAGGCCGGCCAACGGCGGACCGTCCGCCGATTACGCCGATGGCGACAAGCCTGAATTCGTCGCCGGTCTCGTTCTGCAGGCTATCGAAGAAGGGCAGGCTCAGTATTTCGCGAATGATCGCCTCCGCAAAATGGCTGGGGTAGCCGGCTAGGACACCACGAAGGGGATATTGATATGAAGACCTAGCTTATCACCGGCAGGGAAACGATGTGAGTAGGCTCTTCCACAAAAGCATAAGTCTTGACACAATCTTACATTAGACATAGTCTAAATGCTTGATGGACGCCATGGCGATTAAACGGTCCTTCGACGGCAGCGGGTTGCGGTGCACTCCGCAGCGCTACGCGGTGATGGCATTCTTGATGGAACAGAACAGACATCCCACGGCTGCGGAAATTCACAAAGCCGTAAATCGCGTGGACCCGCGCTCTTCCAGGGCCACCACTTATAACAATCTGCGGGACTTAGTGCAGGCTGGCTTGGTGCGTGAAGTGGCCGTGGAAGGCCGCGCCGCGCGATTCGATGCGAAAGGTGTCCGGCATCACCACTTCCTCTGCGATCGTTGTGGCAGTGTTGAGGACATGAAGTGGTACCACGTGCCCAAGCCTGCTTCCGGCACCCTTGGTAAGCGGATTCTTCGCGAATGCGAACTTATCTTCCGCGGGCTGTGCGCGAAGTGCGCTCCACGGCACGCTTCCCGTTAGGTTTCGAAGGCGTTGCGCGCGTCACCGAGTGTGGCCACCGGCGATTGCGCGAATGGAAAAGCCAATAAGAGTTTCGCAGTTGGTCACAGGTTTTTGACTCATTCGAAGGAAGGTGAACACATGGACAAAGAAATTAACACCGCAGCAGGGGCAGCAACCGAATCCAAGTGCCCGTTCGCGGGCGGAGCTTCCGCGCACACGAACCGCGAGTGGTGGCCGAACCAGTTGGACCTAGGGATTCTCCACCAACACTCGACGCTCTCCAATCCGATGGGCGAGGAGTTCGACTACGCCAAGGAGTTCAAGACTCTCGACCTAAATGCCGTGGTCAAGGACCTTCATGCCTTGATGACGGACTCTCAGGAATGGTGGCCGGCCGACTTCGGCCACTACGGCGGGTTGTTCATTCGCATGGCGTGGCACAGCGCGGGCACGTACCGCATCCACGACGGGCGCGGCGGGGCCGGTGCGGGGCAGCAGCGATTCGCTCCCCTGAATAGCTGGCCGGACAACGTGAACCTGGACAAGGCGCGACGCTTGCTGTGGCCGATCAAGCAGAAGTACGGCCGCAAGATTTCCTGGGCGGACCTGATGATTCTCGCGGGCAATGTCGCTCTGGAATCCATGGGCTTCAAGACCTTCGGCTTTGGCGGCGGCCGTGCGGATGTGTGGGAGCCCGAAGAAGTCTACTGGGGTCCGGAAAGCAAGTGGCTAGGCGACGAGCGCTACACCGGCGACCGTGATCTTCAGAATCCCCTCGGTGCGGTGCAAATGGGTCTGATCTACGTGAATCCGGAAGGACCGAACGGCAAGCCGGATCCCATAGCGGCGGCCCGGGATATCCGCGAAACGTTCCGGCGCATGGCCATGAACGACGAAGAAACCGTCGCGCTGATTGCCGGTGGTCACACCTTTGGCAAAACCCATGGCGCGGGCGATGCGGCAAACGTAGGCGCGGAGCCCGAGGCGGCCAGCATCGAGGAGCAGGGCCTGGGCTGGAAGAGCAAGTTCCGCTCCGGCAAGGGAGGCGACGCGATCACCAGCGGCCTGGAAGTTATTTGGAGCGAGACGCCGACCAAGTGGAGCAACAACTTCTTCAAGAACCTCTTCGGCTACGAATGGGAAGTCACCAAGAGCCCGGCGGGTGCGCATCAGTGGACACCGAAGAATGGCGCGGGAGCCGGCAAGATGCCGGATGCGCAAGATCCGTCAAAGCGTCACGCGCCGACCATGCTGACGACGGATCTGTCTTTGCGCCTTGACCCTGCATACGAAAAGATTTCACGCCGCTTCCTAGAGCACCCGGATCAGTTCGCCGATGCGTTTGCCCGGGCGTGGTTCAAGTTGACGCACCGTGACATGGGCCCGATTGTGCGTTATCTGGGCCCGCTGGTTCCGAAGGAAACGTTGGCGTGGCAAGACCCGATTCCCGCGGTGAATCATCCGTTGATCGGGGAGCAGGACATTGCCGCTCTGAAAGCGAAAGTCCTCGCGTCCGGTCTGTCCGTTTCCCAACTGGTTTCGACGGCATGGGCGTCGGCGTCGACGTTCCGCGGCTCGGATAAGCGGGGTGGAGCGAACGGCGCACGCATTCGCCTTGCGCCGCAAAAGGATTGGGCCGTCAACCAGCCGGCGGAACTGGCGAAGGTACTGCAGAAACTCGAAACGATTCAGAAGGAGTTCAACGCTTCACAATCTGGCGGCAAGAAAGTCTCACTTGCTGACCTGATCGTTCTCGGCGGCTGTGCGGCGATCGAGAAAGCCGCGAAGGGTGCCAGGCACAACCTGAAAGTCCCCTTCACGCCGGGACGCATGGACGCGTTGCAAGAACACACCGACGTTGATTCGTTTACTCCGCTCGAACCGAAGGCGGATGGGTTCCGTAACTATGTCAATGGCAAGCCGCGCCTATCGGCGGAGGAGCTATTGGTGGATCGGGCGCAATTGCTGAAGCTGACGGCACCGGAGATGACGGTTATCGTCGGTGGCCTGCGGGTCCTTGGTGCAAATGCCGGGAAGTCGACGCATGGCGTCTTCACCAAGCGGCCGGAGACGCTGACGAACGACTTCTTCGTGAACTTGCTCGACATGGGCACGCAATGGCAGCCTTCCAACGCATCCAATGGCTCCGGAGTCGTCTACGAAGGGCGCGACCGCAAAACAAAGGAACTCAAGTGGACCGGAACCCGTATCGACCTTATTTTCGGGTCGCACTCTCAGCTGCGCGCCCTCGCGGAAGTCTATGCGTGCGCGGACTCTGAGGAGAAGTTTGTCAAAGACTTCGTGGCGGCGTGGACCAAAGTGATGAACCTCGATCGCTTCGACCTTGCCTGAACTCGTTCCACTTAGCGGGGAGAGCCTGTTGTTTGAGCGCGCTCACGATGGAGACCTCGCATTCGGTTTTGACGGCGACTGCGCTGACACGGATAGCGTGCCTTCTCCCATGCGAAATCGCTTACGCGTTCGCGGGAGCAGTTTTTTTTAGAAAACCCGTAACTGACTTGAAAGCTCGAGCCAGGAAAAGCTGAGGACCAATAATTGGACCGCAGCAGGCTGCGGCGGGGTTGCAGCGCGGCCGGAAATATTGCGCGGGTGGTTAACGCGAAAGCGGGAGATAGCGGCGCTTGCGCTTTGGCGGAAAAATTGACGGTATTCGAACGGTCGCCTATACTGAATGTTGGAATTGCCGGGTGAATTCACACCTGTCTGGTTTATCCGTAACCCCGCACTGGAGCGCAAGCCGCCGAAAGCAGTGAAGAGTACTTCGCGAAGACTTTAATCGCCCCTGGAAAGGAATGTTGCATGGTTGAAGCAAGCTGCCGCCGCGAGTTGGAATTGGAGATTCCCGCGGAAGAAGTGACGAAAAAAATAGAGAACGTGGCGAAGGAGTTCGCGCGGATCGCAAACGTGCCGGGATTCCGGCGCGGGAAGGCGCCGGTGTCGCTGATCCGGCGGAAGTTTGCGGATGACATCAAGGCGGAAGTGTTGCAGTCGCTGGTGCCGGAACGAGTGGAGCAAGCGGTCGCGGAACAGAAGCTGACTCCGGTGTCGCAGCCGCAGGTGGACAAGCTGGATTTTAATGAGGGGCAGCCGCTGAAATTCCGGGCGGTGTTTGAAGTGCTGCCGGAATTCGAATTGGGGAATTACAAGGGGCTGGAACTGGAGATGCCCGCGCTGGAGCTCAACGACGAGGACGTGACGAAGACGCTGGAAGACATGCGCGAGCGAGCGGCGACGTTTGCGCCGGTGGAAGGGCGGGCGATTCAGGATGGCGACTTTGCGCAAGTGAAGCTACTTGGCACGCCTGAGGGTGGCGGTGATCCACTCCAGGCGGACAGCGTGCTCTGCCATATTGGCGCGGAAGAGACGATGGAACCGTTCAACGCCAACTTGAAGGGCGCGAACATCGGCGATCACAAGAATTTTGACGTGGAGTATCCCGCGGACTATCCCGATCCCAAGCTGGCCGGCAAGAAATATCATTACGCGGTGGAAGTGCTGGGGATGAAGACCAAGAAACTTCCCGAGCTGAATGATGATTTCGCGAAGGACGTCAGCGATGCGACTACGCTCGAAGAGCTAAAGAAGAAGGTGCGCGAGGGGTTGGAGCATCAGCGCGACCACAAGCACAAAGAGTTGCTGCACGAAAAGGTACTGGCGGAGATCGTGAAGCTGCACGATTTTCCGGTACCGGAATCGCTGGTGCAGCATCAAATGGATGTGCGGCTGGAGCGTGTGGTGCGGTCGCTGGCGGCGCAGGGCGTTGATCCGCGGGCAGTGAACGTGGATTGGGTGACGCTGCGGAAGCGGCAAGAGGATCGCGCCAAGGATGACGTGAAGGCGGAACTGATCGTGGACCGCATCGCGTCGGCGGAAAGCATTGACGTGACGGACGAAGAGGTCACACACGAGCTGGAGCACATGGCCAGCCATAGTGGCGAATCGGCGGAAGCGATTCGCGCGCGTTTGACAAAGCAGGGCACGCTCGATAGGATGAAAGCTAAGCTGCGCAGCGACAAAACGCTGGACTGGCTGGCGCAGAACGCCAAGGTCAAGACGGTAGCAGCAGCGATCGCGGCGACAGATTCGAAGTGAAACATTCCGGCAGCTCAACCATCCCAATGAAAAATTCCGAAGAGACAGAGTATCGCGGCACAACGCTCGTACCGATGGTGGTGGAACAGACCAGCCGAGGCGAACGGGCGTACGACATTTATTCGCGGCTGCTGAAGGAACACATCATTTTTATCGGGACGCCGATTGACGATCACGTTGCCAATCTAGCCACGGCGCAAATGCTCTTTCTGCAAGCGGAAGACCCGGAGAAGGATATTCAGCTGTATATCAACTCGCCGGGCGGGTCGATTACGGCAGGATTCGCCATTTATGACACTATGCAATTTGTGAAACCAGACGTGGTGACCACGTGTGTTGGCCAAGCAGCGTCCATCGCGGCGGTGCTTTTGGCCGGCGGTGCGCCGAAAAAGCGCTTTGCGCTGCCCAATGCGCGCATCCTGATTCACCAGCCGTGGATGTCCGGGCTGGGGGGCCAAGCGACCGACATTGACCTGCATGCGAAAGAGATTTTGAGGATGCGAATGACGATCAATTCCCTGCTGTCCAAGCATAGCGGGCAGCCGGTGGAGAAAATCGAAAAGGACGTCGAGCGCGATTACATCATGAATCCCGAGCAGGCCAAGGAATACGGGATGATCGACGAAATTATTTATAAACATCGCTAGTTTTCCGCGCCGCAGAGTGCTTTACTGATCGAAGCAGGGGAGAACGCCAGTTCCTAAAAGTTAGTAACCGTTGGAGATTCTCTTTTGCTCAGGGGAATAATCGGCCTAGAATAGTGGGTAGAGACTCCGTCAAAACCCAGCGGAGACGAGGCCTTCACACCAGTGAAAAAATTCAACCCAGACGAACCGTTGCGCTGCTCCTTCTGCCATAAGACCCAGGAGCAGGTGGAGAAGCTGATCAGTTCGCCGTCGGACTATCCGCGCGCGTACATTTGCAATGAGTGCGTGGGCGTCTGCCAGACGATTCTGGAAGATGAGAAGCGCGAGCAGGCCGCAGCGCCGACGAAACGGCTGCCGCGTCCGCCGGAGATCAAGCAATTTTTGGATGGGTACGTTATTGGGCAGGACCGCACGAAGAAAAAACTGGCGGTCGCGGTTTACAACCACTACAAGCGAATTTTCCTGAACAAGCAGCCGGGCGACATCGAGCTGAGCAAGTCGAACATTCTATTGATCGGGCCGACCGGGACGGGCAAGACGCTTCTGGCGCAGACGCTTTCGCGGATGCTGGATGTGCCGTTCGCGATTGTGGATGCCACGACGCTTACGGAAGCGGGATACGTCGGTGAGGATGTTGAGAATATTATTTTGAAGCTGCTGCAAGCGGCCGATGGCGATGTGCAGAAGGCGCAGCAAGGCATCATTTATATAGATGAGATTGACAAGATCGCGAAGAAGGATGAGAACCCGTCGATTACGCGCGACGTTTCGGGCGAAGGCGTGCAGCAGGCGCTGCTGAAGATACTCGAAGGCACGGTTGCGAATGTGCCGCCGCAGGGCGGGCGCAAGCATCCGCACCAGGAATTTACCCCGGTGGATACGACGAATATTTTGTTCCTGTGCGGCGGAGCGTTTGTCGGTTTGGAGAAAATCATTGAGAAGCGCGCGGGGCGGCGCTCGCTGGGATTTCACACGGATTCGGCGCCTACCACGCCGCAGAAACGCAACACGGAGCTGCTTGAGCAGGTGCAGCCGGGCGATTTGATCCGCTATGGGCTGATTCCGGAATTTGTGGGGCGCTTGCCGGTCGCCGGCGTGATGAACGACCTGGACAAGGGCGCGCTGGTGAAGATTTTGACGGAGCCAAAGAACGCGCTGCTGAAGCAGTATCAGCGGCTGTTCGAATTCGAGAACGTGCGGCTGCGGTTTACGGACGAGGCATTGGAGACCGTGGCGGAGTTGGCACTTCAGCGCAAAGTTGGCGCGCGCGGCTTGCGTATGATTCTGGAAGACCTCATGCTGGAGTTGATGTACCACCTTCCCATGCAGCGGAAGGTGCGGGAATTTTTGGTCACCGCGGAGATGGTCCGCACACGCGAAATCAATTGGAGTTTGCTCGAGAAGGCTGGATAAAGCGCTCGAGCTTCGGACTTGACCGTGCGGTTTGACTTGGGGCGCACGGGTGGAACCCAGGGGCCTTTATGTTCACTCGCGAAAAACAGGAATTGAAGCGCGTGCCGATGATGCCGGTGCGCGATATGGTCATCTTTCCGCAACAGATGACCCCTTTCATTGTGGGGCGCGAAGCGAGCGTGCGCGCGCTGGAAGAGGCATTGGCGGGCGACAAGAAGATTTTTCTGTCCACACAGCATGATGCTTCAGTGGATGATCCCAAGCCGGAAGAGATTTATGCGGTTGGAACGCTTGCGAATATCGTGCAGAGCGTGAAGCTGCCTGACGGGAACATAAAGGTTCTCGTGGAAGGCGTGGAACGGGCGCGGGCTATTTCGATTGCGGCGGAAGAGGGATTCTTCCGGGCGACCGTGCGGCTGCTTTCTGCGCGCGTGGAGCCGTCTCCGCAGGTCGAGCAGACGGTGCAGAAGATTACCGGGCTGTACGAGCAGTTCATCAAGCTTTCGCAGAGCCTGAATTACGACACGATGATTGCGGCGGCGCGGGTGGATGATCCGGCGCGGCTCTCGGATACGATTGCGGCGAATTTGCAACTGCCGGTGGATGAGAAACAGGATTTGCTGGAGACGGTCGATCCCGTCGAACGGCTGAACCGCATTGGCGACATCCTGGAGATCGAGCTCGAAAAGCTGAATGTCGACCGCAACATTAATACGCGCGTGAAGCGGCAGATGGAACGGGCGCAAAAAGAGTACTACCTCAACGAAAAGCTCAAGGCCATCCAGAAAGAACTGGGGCGCGGCGAAAAGAACGAGATTGATGAGCTGAAAAAGAAGATTGATACCGCGGGGATGTCCAAGGAAGTTCATGAAAAGGCCATTCAGGAGCTGAAGCGGCTGGAGCTGATGCCGCCGATGTCGGCGGAGTCCACCGTCAGCCGGAATTATCTGGATTGGCTGCTGGCGGTGCCTTGGAAGAAGAAATCGAAGGAAATCCGCGATATCAAGCCTGCGGAGAAAATTCTTAACGAAGAGCATTACGGGCTGGATAAGGTTAAGGAACGCATTCTGGAATTTCTCGCCGTCCGGCAGCTGGTGAAGAATCCGAAGGGATCGATTCTTTGTTTTGTCGGGCCTCCGGGCGTTGGAAAGACTTCGCTGGCGATGTCCATTGGGCATGCTACGGGGCGCAAGTTCGTGCGCGTTTCGCTTGGCGGGGTGCGCGATGAGGCGGAGATTCGCGGGCACCGGCGCACGTATATCGGTGCGCTGCCTGGCCAGATTATACAGATGATGAAAAAGGCCGGGACGGTGAATCCGATATTCGTTTTGGATGAAGTGGACAAGATGTCCACGGACTTCCGCGGCGATCCCTCAGCGGCGTTGATGGAAGTTCTCGATCCGGAGCTGAATCACTCGTTTTCGGATCACTATCTGGACGTCGAATACGATCTTTCGAAAGTGATGTTCGTGTGCACGGCCAATGTGCTGCATACGATTCCCCAGCCGCTGCAGGACCGCATGGAAATCCTGCGGCTGCCCGGTTATACGGAGCAGGAAAAACTGGAGATTGCCAAGCGGTTCCTGGTGAAGCGTGCGCGGGAAGCTACCGGGCTCACCGAGAAGAATCTGACGTTTACGGACGAAGGGCTGCTGCACCTCATCCGGCATTACACGCATGAGGCGGGAGTTCGCAGCCTGGAGCGGGAGATTCAGAACATTGCGCGGAAGATGGCGCGCAAAGTGGTTACCGATGGCGTGGCGTCCAGGGTGGAAATTACGCCGGCGAATGCAAATGATTTCCTGGGCGTGCTGAAGTATCGCGAATTCTGGCTGGAGAAGCACAACGAGATTGGCCTGACGACGGGGCTGGCGTGGACGGAAGTCGGGGGCTCGGTGCTGTCTACGGAAGCTACGTTGATGGAAGGCAAGGGACGGCTCACGCTCACCGGGAAACTCGGCGATGTGATGCAGGAATCCGCGCAGGCGGCGATGAGTTATGTGCGCTCGCGTTCGAATCTGCTGGGCTTGCCGAAAGATTTTTACCGCAACATTGATATTCACGTGCACGTGCCTGAAGGCGCCATTCCCAAGGATGGGCCTTCCGCCGGAATTACAATTTGTACCTCGATCGTCAGCGCGTTGACGCGGAATGCGGTGCGGCGCGACGTCACGATGACGGGCGAAATCACGCTGCGCGGAAAAGTTCTACCTATCGGCGGCGTCAAGGAGAAGCTCCTGGCGGCCCACCGAATGGGCTTGCGTACGGTACTGCTTCCGAAGGACAATGAGAAGGACCTGGCGGAAATCCCGCAGGAGATCCTCGCCGGTCTCACGATCCATTTTGTAGAGACGATGGATGAAGTGCTCCAGATTGCGCTGGAGCGGCCGACAGTGCCGCTTGAGCCTCCCGCGGTTGCGCCCGTTGCTGAAGGATTTGTGCCCGGCGCCGAGAAAGACAAGAGTTTGACAAACTGAGCAGCGTTGTTTCGGGCCGACCTCGCCCCGCGCGGTAGCCGCGACAGAGCCGAAGTTGCGCTTGTCGTGGTTTGAGGCTCGATGTTGCATGGCGCTGCCGCCAGTTGCAGGTTGGTCCCGACCGTATCGGGGTCACGCTTGAGAATGTCTGGTTTGCCCCATCCTGGCAGGTTTTTTTTGTCATCGGCCAGTTCGGTGCACCACCTCAAAAACAATCCGGATTTTCGCTGGCCGCTTTGCGGCCGCGCAAGACAGGGTCAATTTTTACAATCAAAGCTAAGGATATATGCCAAAAGAAACAAACGTTGAAGGAAGCAATCAGATGAGTATTAGCCTCGCGGAGCTGAAGGAAAAAAACATCACGGATCTCGCGCGGATCGCCAAGGAGCTGAACATCCCCGGCGCCAGCGGGATGCGCAAGCAGGAGTTGATCTTCCAGATCCTCCGCGCGCAGACCGAGAAGAACGGGTTGATCTTTTCCGAGGGCGTGCTGGAGTGCTTGCCGGACGGCTTCGGATTTTTGCGCGCGCCGGAATACAACTACCTGCCGGGACCGGACGATATCTATGTCTCGCCGTCACAAATCCGGAAGTTCGACTTGCGCACGGGTGACACGGTCTCCGGGCAAGTGCGGCCGCCGAAGGATGGCGAGCGGTATTTCGCGCTGATCAAGGTGGAAGCGGTCAATTTCGAGGATCCCGAGGTCGCGCGCAACAAGATTTTCTTCGACAACCTGACGCCGCTCTATCCGCAGGGGCGGCTGAAGATGGAAACGACGAAAGAGAACATGACTGGGCGCGTGCTCGACTTGCTATGTCCTGTCGGCAAAGGGCAGCGCGGGTTGATTGTGGCGCCGCCACGAACCGGTAAGACGATGATGCTGCAGTCCATCGCGAATTCCGTGACGGTGAATCATCCGGAAGTGGCACTGATCGTGCTGCTGATTGATGAGCGGCCGGAAGAAGTGACGGACATGCAGCGGACGGTAAAGGGCGAAGTGATCAGCTCGACGTTTGATGAGGCGCCGCAGCGGCACATTCAAGTGGCGGAAATGGTTTTGGAAAAGGCCAAACGGCTGGTAGAGCACAAGCGCGACGTGGTGGTGCTGCTGGATTCGGTGACACGTTTGGCGCGCGCGTATAACGCGGTTACTCCACCTTCCGGCAAAGTGCTGTCGGGCGGTATTGACGCCAATGCGTTGCAGCGGCCACGGCGATTTTTTGCGGCGGCGCGGCACGTGGAAGAAGGCGGATCGCTGACGATCATTGCAACGGCGCTGATTGATACCGGCAGCCGCATGGACGACGTGATTTTCGAAGAGTTTAAGGGCACGGGCAACATGGAAATCAACCTAGACCGCCGGCTTTCGGACAAGCGCGTGTTCCCGGCGATTGATATTCAGCGGTCCGGCACGCGTAAGGATGAGCTGCTGCTTCCGCCGGAGGAGTTGAGCCGTGTGTGGGTTCTGCGCAAGGTGTTGAGCCCGCTTTCGACGGTCGAAGCCATGGAATTGTTGATCAGCCGTTTGACGAAGACCAAGTCGAACGCGGATTTTCTGGGGTCCATGTCGGCACCGACCTGAGCAGAGAATGCACTTCTAACTTAAGTCTTCGTAAAAAAAAGGCGCAGCGAGTTTTCAATGCGCGGCTTGTTCGTCGATCCAGTGTTTCATGTGCGCTTCCAGGACGCCGAGGGGCACGGCGCCATTTTCAAGCACCGCGTCATGAAATTTTCGCACGTCGAATTTTGCGCCGAGGCGGGCTTCCGCTTGCGTTCTTAGCTCGCGGATTTTGAGCTGGCCAATTTTGTAGGCTAGCGCCTGGCCGGGCCAGACGATGTAGCGGTCGACTTCGACGGTGATGTCTTGATCGGTCTTTCCCGTGTTGTCTTTGAAAAACTGAATGGCTTGTTCTCGCGTCCAGCCCATCGAGTGCATTCCCGTGTCCACGACCAGACGCACTGCGCGCCACATTTCGTAGCTGAGCTGGCCGAATTTCGAATATGGATCTTTGTACATGCCGAGTTCTTCGCCGAGGCTTTCAGAATAGAGCGCCCAGCCTTCGACAAACGCGGAGTAGCCGACGTGTTTGCGAAATTCCGGTTCGTTTTCCATTTCTTGCGCCAGGGAAATTTGGAGATGATGGCCGGGGACGGATTCGTGGAGCGAAAGCGCTTCCATCTCCCACTTTGGGCGCGCGAGGAGATTGTAGGTGTTGACGAAATAGCAGCCGGGACGGCCGGCGCTCGGCGCACCGGGTTCGTAATAGGCAGTGGTTTGCGAAGGCGCTTTGAATTCCGGGATCACGCACACTCCGTAGGGCAGGCGCGGCAATTTTCCGAAGAGATGCGCGAGTTCGGGATCGATTCTCTTCACAATGATGCGATAGCCGTTCACTAAATCAGCGGGCTTGTCATAAAAGAATTGCGGATCGGTGCGCAGGAATTCGGTGAAGTCGTGGAACCTGCCTTTGAAGCCAGTGGAGGCGATCACTTTGTCCATCTCGGCGCGGATGCGTTTCACTTCGGAGAGGCCGAGTTCGTGAATTTGCTGCGGGGTTAAGTTCGTGGTGGTCTGCCAGCGCACGTGGAAGGCGTAGGCTGCGGGGCCATTTGGTACCGCAATGGCGGCGATGGAATCGCGGCATGCGGGCAGATATGTTTTGACCAGGTAGTCATGCAGTTTCTGAAAGGACGGCGCGACGCTGCCCGCATAAACGTGCTTCGCCCGCTCGGTTAGGCGTGCGCGCTCCGCATCTGGAAATCCTGCAAGAAATCTGGTGAAGGGCTCGAGCAGCGGACTCGCCAGTGGATCGGAGGGAATGAGATCTGAAATTTGCTTCGGAAGATCGCGCAGCATCAGCTTCGGCGGCGTGTAGCCCTTTTTCAAGCCCTCTTGAAGGAGCACAAGGTTTTGGTCGACTGTCTTCGGCAATGCTTCAAGTCGCGCAAGAATGTCCTCATAGTCAGCGACCGTCTGGTGCGGCATGTAGGCGATGGTTGCTGCGGCGCCTTGTTGAATGCCATCCAGCTGATTCATGGGCATCCATAGATTCAGCGGCACGACATTGCGGAACGGGATTGGGTCGTCGCCGTACTGCAAACCTTCGTCCGCGGTTTCGAGCAGTTCCCCGTAGAGGTCGTAGTTGAGCTGCTCCGCGGCCGGAAGCGCGTCGCGTGGAATGGATTTCAACTGGGAAAGGCTCTCGTGGAGATGGCGAATCCGCGCGGCGATGCCCTCCGGCGATTCGTCGGTCCAGCGACGGTTCTGGCCGGGAAATCCCACGGCAGTTGCCAGCCCCGGATATTCGACCAGCCAGCGTTTCCAGTCTTCGTCGAGGTAGGCGCGAAATTTTCGCGCAGCTTCAGCGTGGCTCTCTTTTGCGCTCGAATTGCTTTGTGCCAACGCGAGCATCGGCATTACAAAGAACGCGCTTCCGACGCTAATCGCCAGCATCGCGAGCACACGCATCATCCGGCCCTCCCGGCTTTTGCCAATTCCCTTTCGCGCTCCTTGGCGAGCATGACGATCAGGCGCGCGGTATCTTCGATGCCCATGGCGGTATTGTCCACAAGCACGGCGTCGGCGGCGCGAACGAGCGGGGAAACTTTTCGCTCGCGATCGCGCTTGTCGCGCTCGATCACTTCATCGAACACTTGGGCAAGGGTTAGTTGTTCCCCTTTTTCCTGGTGCTCTTTCCAGCGGCGCTGGGCGCGCTCTTCCGGCGAAGCGTCCAGGAAGATCTTCAGTTCGGCGTTTGGAAAGACCACGGTGCCGATGTCGCGGCCTTCCATCACGATGCCGCCGCCTGCGCCAGCGCGCTGCTGCTCCGCGACGAGCAACTCGCGCACTTTGGCGATGGTTGCGAGGCGGGAGGCGGCTTGTGCTACTTCGGGGGTGCGGATTTCTTTCGTTACGTCCACTGCATCGAGGAAGACGCAATTCTTGGCGCCGGCTTGTTCGTGCTCGGGCGTGGGGGCGCGTAGCTCGATGTGCGTTTCTTGCGCGAGTGCTCCGAGGCGGCTTTCATCATCAGGGGAAACACCGTGTCGAAGCGCTTTCAATGCGAGGGCGCGATACATGGCGCCACTATCGAGATACAAATAGCCGAGCAAGGCGGCTACGCGGCGGGCGACGCTGCTCTTTCCGGAGCCGGCTGGGCCGTCGATGGCGATGGTGAGTTTGGGCATTTGGGTGGCGCGGCCATGCCTTGCTGTGCGCGATTCTCTTGATATGTTAAACCGAGGACGGGCAGGAATGCCTGTCCTACTCAGAAGCCCATGATGTTGTAGCCGCAATCGACGTAGACGGTTTCGCCGGTGATGCCGGAGCCGGCGTCGGAAAGAAGGAATGCTGCTGTACCGCCGACTTCGGCGGGGTCCACGTTGCGCTTCAGTGGAGCGCGGTCGGCGTGAGCCTTGAGCATGTCGCCGAGGTTGGAAATTCCGCGCGCGGCAAGAGTTTTGATGGGGCCGGCGGAGATGGCGTTGACGCGAATGCCGCGTGGGCCGAGATCGTTTGCGAGATAACGCACGCTGGCTTCGAGCGCCGCTTTGGCTACACCCATTACGTTGTACTTCGGCACGACTTTTTCGGCTCCGTAATAGGTCATCGTCACAATTCCGCCGCCCGAGGTCATCAGCGGCGCGGCCGCGCGCGACACGGCAATCAGCGAGTAGACGCTGACGTCATGCGCGATGCGGAAGCCTTCGCGCGAGGTGTTCACGAATTCGCCCTTCAATTCTTCCGCCGGGGCAAATGCGACGCTGTGCACGACGCCGTTCAAGACGCCGTACCTGGCTTTTAGCTCGTCGAAGAGCTTGGCGATTTGGTCATCGAAGGAGAGATCGCACATGAAACCGGCGGCGCCCGGGAGGTCAGTGATGAGATCCTTGGCTTCCTGCTCAAGGCGGTCGTTTTGATAGGTGATGGCCAGGCGCCAGCCCACCTCGTGGAGCTTTTTTGCGATGGCCCAGGCGATGCTGCGCTTGTTGGCAAGGCCGAAGATTACTGCTGTTTTTTGCGAATCGCTCATTCGGTGAGTCTCCCGATGGCCGGGCTAAAGCCCAGCGCCTACAAAAGTCAGATTCTATGAAACGCTTTCTCTATTTCTTTCAGAGAATAACGAAGCACGACCGGGCGACCATGCGGACAGCTCATGGGGCAGTCGGTTTTGGCCAGGGCGTCCAGAAGCCATTCCATTTTCGAGTGCTCGAGAGGCATGTTGACTTTGATGGCTGCGTGGCACGCGGTCGAGGCGGCGATTTTTGCTTGCAGCGTCTCGATGGAAATCGCGGCGTTCTCGCGTTCGATGCCGTCGAGAATTTCGGTGAGCAGCTTTTCGGCGTCGGGGGCTGCGACTCCTGCGGGAACAGCTTGGATGGCGACGCTTTTCGGGCCCATGGGCTCGACTTCGAAACCGTTGGCGGCCAGTTCTTCGGCGATGCGTTCGAACGTGACGATTTGGCGCGGAGAAAGTTCGATCACTAGCGGCATCAGCATGCGTTGCGCTTCGATCTTTCCGGCGCGGCGCGCTTCGAGGTGCTGTTCGAACAGGACGCGTTCATGCGCCACGTGCTGGTCCACGATCCAGAGGCCTTCGCCGTTGACCGCAATGATGAAGCTGGCGCTGACCTGGCCGAGCGGCTTGAGGTCGGCGATTTGTTCCGGGCGTGGGAGGCTCGCGGGAACGTCCATGCTTGGAGCGGCGAGATTCGCGGCCCAATTTCCTGCCGTGGAAATTGGTGCGGGCGCCAAGGCAGCGCCAAAGGCAGTTCCCGATTCGAATGGAATGCGTTGCTCAACGGGGCGGAGCGGCGCGACGGTGAGATCGAAACCGCCGTCTGAGCCGACGCCGGAGCCCAGGCCAATTTCTTCCATCGGCGGAATGATCGCGCGCGGCACTCCCGATTCGATAGGGGCGGGCGTGATTCCTCCGGAAAATACTCCGTTGCCGGCGCCGGCGGACTGAGGCGTGGCAGTCGCCGCGGCAGCGGCAAAACTGGCGATAGGCCGCGCGCCCATGAGTGCCTGGCGAATCGCATCGCGCGTGAAATCGTGGACAAAGTTTGAGCGGCGGAAGCGCACTTCGATTTTCGCGGGGTGCACGTTGACGTCGACTTCATCGTAGGGCATTTCGAGGAAAAGGAGCGTAGCGGGAAAAACGGCTGGCGGCAAAATATTGCGATAGGCTTCGTGGATGGCGTGCAGGATCAGGCGGTCGCGCACCAGGCGCCGGTTCACAAAAATGTAGATGCCGTTGCGGTTGGCGCGCTGGATGTCCGGTCGCGAGGTGAAGCCGCTCACGGTCAGCGAGGACTTTTCTTCTTCGGTGTCGAGAGCCGGTTCGGTGATGGCGGCGCGGAAAGGAGCAGATACTGGCGGAATTTCAACGAGTTCCTCGAGCGATTGACGGCCGAAGAGTTGGTAGACGCGGTCGGCCAGTTTTTCCGCGGGCGGGCAGTTGATGATTTCCTGCGTCGGCGTGGTGAGGATGAATTGCCTGCCGGGATTGGCGAGAGCGTAATGGGTGACGAGCGAAGCGATGTGGCCAAGCTCGGTCGTGTCGGACTTGAGGAATTTTCTGCGTGCGGGGACGCAATAGAAGATATCGGCGACGCTGATGGTTGTTCCCGCGGGAAGCCCGGCGGGCTTCACGCCAATCAGTTTTCCGCCGGCAAATTCCACACGCGTGCCTTCGGCTTCCGCTCCATCGCGCGTTTCGAGCAGCAGCCGCGAGACGGCGGCGATGGTTGGTAACGCTTCGCCGCGAAATCCCAGCGTGGAGATGGACAATAAATCGTCGGCGGAGCGCAGCTTGCTGGTGGCGTGGCGTTCGAACGCCAGCAGCGCATCGTCATGCGTCATGCCGTGGCCGTCGTCAATCACGCGGATCATGCGCTTGCCGCCCTGCTCGACTTCGATGCGAATGGTGTTCGCGCCGGCGTCCAGCGCATTTTCAAGCAGCTCTTTGACGACGGAAGCGGGGCGCTCGACAACTTCGCCCGCGGCGATTTTGTTCGCCACTGCTTCCGGCAATATGCGTATCCGGCTCATGCGTCCTTCAGTGAGATTCCCAATTGGTCGAGCTGATCTTTGTCTACGGGCGACGGCGAGTCGGCCATCAAATCCTGGGCGGCGGTGGTTTTGGCGAAGGCGATGACTTCGCGGATGGATTTTTCGCCGGCGAGGAGCATGACGACGCGGTCGATACCGAGCGCGATGCCGCCGTGCGGCGGCGTGCCGTAGGTCAGGGCGTCGAGGAAGAAGCCGAAGCGACGGCGCAACTGTTCTTCGCTGAGGCCGAGTGCTTTGAAGAGGCGCTCCTGAATGTCCTGGCGGTGGATTCGAATGCTGCCGGAGCCGAGTTCGTAGCCGTTGAGGACGAGGTCGTAGCCTTTCGAACGCACTTCCCACGGCGCGGATTCGAGTTTTTCCAGGTCTTCGTCAACGATTCCGGTGAAGGGGTGCTGCGCGCTGACCCAGGTTTTGTCGGTCTCGCTCCATTCGAACAGCGGGAAGCCGGTGAGCCACAGAAATTTCCATTGCGATTTATCAATGACGCCGAGGACTTCGCCCAGATGCAAACGCAATTGGCCGGCGATCAACGCGGCGGCTTCCGTACCCTTAATTTGTTCCTTGGCGGAGACGGCAACGACGAGATCGCCGGGCTTCGCGCCGCAGGCTTCGGCGAGTTTCTTCACGTTTTCCGGGCCGATCAGTTTTTCGACGGTCGAAGTCAGGCCTTCGGGCGCGACTTTCACGAAGTAGGCGCCACGCGCGTGCAGCGTCTTCGCTTTGTCGGTTAACTCGTCGAGCTGTTTGCGCGAATAGCTCGCCGCGCCTGGAGCCGCCAACGCGAAGACGTTGCCTTCAATCTGGAGCTTCTGCTTGGCTTCTTCCGGGAAGCAACGCGTCACTTCGTGCAGTTCCATGCCGAAGCGCAGGTCCGGCTTGTCGCTGCCGTACTTTCGAATGACGTCCTTGTACTGCATGTGCGGGAACGGTGCCGTGGCTTTGATTCCGGCGACGGCACAGGCCCGCACCATGACCTGTTCGATCACGTGAAAAATGTCTTCCTGGCGCGGAAAAGACATTTCGAGGTCGAGCTGCGTAAATTCGAGTTGGCGGTCGGCGCGCAAATCTTCGTCGCGGAAGCATTTTACGATCTGGAAATACTTGTCCAGCCCGGCGATCATCAGGATCTGCTTGAAGATCTGCGGCGATTGCGGCAGCGCGTAGAACTGGCCGTGATGGATGCGGCTGGGCACAAGAAAATCGCGCGCGCCCTCCGGCGTCGAGCGCGTAAGCATGGGCGTTTCGACTTCGAGGAAGCCCAGTTCGTCCATGACCTTGCGAATTTCGAGGATGATTCGATGGCGCAACGCGAGGTTACGGTGCGGCTTGGGGCGACGCAGGTCGAGATAGCGGAAGCGCAGGCGCGTTTCTTCGGCGGCGTTGATTTCGTCTTCGATTGGAAAGGGCGGCGTCTTGGCGTTGTTCAGAATGTGCAGCTTGGACGCCACCAGTTCGATTTCGCCGCTGGCCAATTCCGGATTGGCTTTCTGACGCTTGATCACTTTGCCTTCAACGGCGACGACGAATTCACCGCGAGCCTGCTCGGCTTTGGCGTGCGCCGCAGGCTGCGTCTCTTTGTTGAAGACCACCTGGACGATGCCGGTGCGGTCGCGGACGTCGAGGAAGAGCAAATTGCCGAGATCGCGCCGGCGCGCCACCCAGCCCATTACCAAGGCGTCGCGGTTTTCGTCAGCGGCGCGCAATTCGCCGCAATAGTGTGTGCGCTTCAAGTTTCCCAGAAAATCCGGCACGGTCATGTTCCCTTTCGAAATGATTGCGATATCGTGTTCGCGCAAAAAATCCGGACGGTCAAAGACCCGCCACTACAGGGACTTTCGCAAGTGCTCGAGCAACTCCGGCTCAGTGAACTTCGCCTGCGACCCGTCCGCCAGGGTCTTCAGCGTCCAGAGGCCTTCGGAGACTTCATTATCGCCGAGGATGAGGGCGAAGCGTGCGCCCAATTTGTCTGCCTGGCCGAGGGCCTTGCCGAATTTTTGCTCAACCGGAGGTAGCTCGACGCTAAAGCCTGCCTTGCGCAAATCCTTCGCGGCGCGAATGGCGGTGGCGCGAGCTTTTTCGCCCATCCATGCGATATAGACGTCCCGGCCTTTAGGAGCAGGCGCTTTGCCGCTCTCTTGCAGCGACAAGATCAGACGATCTTCGCCGATGGCGAAGCCGATGCCCTTGGTCGGCGGGCCGCCGAGCAGTTCGACCAAGCCATCGTATCGGCCGCCGCCGCAGACGGCGTTCTGCGAGCCTAGGCCCTGCGCGGTGATTTCAAACGTCGTGCGCATGTAGTAGTCAAGGCCGCGGACAAGGCGCCAGTTTTCGCGATAGATGACGCCGCGCATTTCGAGCTGGTGCTTTACGGCAGCGTAGTGCGTCGCGCAGTCTTCGCAGAGATGATCGGCGATTTTCGGCAGTGTGGCGATGATGCCCTGCTCGCTTTCCAGTTTCGAATCGAGAACGCGCAGCGGATTCGTTTCAATGCGCCGCTGGCTGTCCGCTCCGAGCTTGTCCTTTACGTTCTGCAATTCCGCGCGTAGAAGCTCGACGTATTTCGGGCGGCATTCGCGGCAGCCGATGGAATTAATGTCCAGCTGCACGCCCTGCAATTCGAGCCGGTCGAAAAACGCCATGACCATCTCGATCACTTCGCCGTCAATCGCAGGAGCATCGCTCCCGCCGAGCACCTCCGCGCCAATCTGATAAAACTGCCGGTAGCGCCCTTTCTGCGGCCGCTCCCGCCGGAACATCGGTCCCATGTAATACAGCTTCACCGGCGCGGGCAGCGATTGCATTCCGTGTTCGATATAAGCGCGGCACACGCTCGCAGTTGCCTCAGGTCGCAAACTAACAGAAGTATCATCGCGATCAGCGAACGAGTACATCTCCTTTGATACGACGTCGGTATCTTGCCCAATCGAACGCGCGAAAAGCTCTGTAGGCTCGAAAATCGGAACACGGATTTCGCCGAAGCCGAAGGTGGCAAAGACTCTGTGCGCGGTTTGCTCGACGCGATCCCACAGCGCTGTCTCCGGCGGCAACAAATCGCGCGTGCCCTTGATGGCTTGAAATCTACGCCGGTCTTCTTTTTTGGCTGCGCCTTCGCTCACTCGACGGGTTCCTCACGATAGATATTTTTGTACTCGACGTAGCGCTGCGCGTAGGCGTCAATGGACGACTGATCGATGCCTGTCAGCAAGCGCTTCACTTTCCCCGGCGAGCCCATGACCAAGCTGCCCGCAGGAATCGCGGTGCGCTCGGTGAGCAGCGTGCCCGCCGCGACGATGCTGCCCGCGCCAATGGTCACGCCATTCAGGATAATCGCGCCCATGCCGATGAGGCATCGCGACTCAATGGTGCAGCCATGCAGCGTCACGGAATGGCCAATGGTCACGTCATCGCCGAGAATCAGCGGCCACTCCCCGCGCATGACGTGGCAGACCGAGCCGTCCTGAATATTGGTGCGCGCGCCGATTCGAATGTAGTGCACATCCCCGCGAAGCACCGTGCACGGCCAGACGCTCGAATCCTCGCCGATGACCACGTCGCCGATGATGACTGCAGCGAGGTCAATGTAGGCGGAAGCCGCAATCTGCGGGCGCTTGCCGCGATAGGGTCGAATCATGCTATCCCTTTGATTTGCCCAGAGATAAGACGGGCACGGCTGTTCGACTAGCTCAGGGTGAACACGCCGCGCGCCCGCTGGAAGAGCCTCATACCCGGACATTGCAAGATAACACCCGCGTGCAGAACTGACAAGAAAGCGGGGCGTCTGCGTCGAGGCGCTCGCGCCCTTGGTGCGGCTCTGACTCGCTTTTTTTGGGATTGCCCGGCGACTCGGTAGCGCTTCCAATAGTTTCAGATTGGAATGCGTCGCATTCTAAAACTCAGGTTTGGGAAAAAGAGACTGGAACGAAGGGCGGGAAGGGATGAGAGCTGAGGAGCAGTCTCCGCTCGTAAGCATTAGATTCTTCAAAGATTGAGGGAGAAGTAGGAATCGAGTGCGTGCCCGCTACTGCTGGCACGATGCGTGCCTTCTGCTGAGGCGAAGACGGATGACTGGAATCGCCAGGAGACAGGCATGCGCAAGAGGCTTCTTGTAACGATGTTGTTGTTCTGGTCGTGCGTGGGTGGACAGCACATGGCCGCGCAGGATCTGTTGGCGGTCAAGGCGCCAGAACTCGATCGGGCGAGTTCAGCAGTTTCTGCAATCACAAATGCGAGTGACGCCGAAGCGCAAGCTGGGCCTGCGGCAGGAAAGCTGGCGGAGATCATCGATCGAATCGTCAAGCGAGAGCACGAGGAGATGGCGGCGTTTGACCTCTATAGCCCAATCATTGAGACGTATATCCAGGAGGTGAAGCCCGACAAACAGATGGGACTGGTCCCGAAGACCGATGTTTATCTCCTCGGGCAAGCGGATTTTCACGGAAGTATCAGAGTTCACTCGATGACGCAGAGCAGCAAGAGTGGTTCGTTGCTGTGGTCTTTCATGTCGGCCGGGTTTCTGCAGATGATTTTTGTGGATCGCGGGGGGTTCGACAGAGCCCACTACCAATTCGAGTATAAGCGGCGGGAGTTTTTGGGGGAGGTGAGGTGCCTTATGTTCGATGTGTCCCCAGCTCCGAAAACGCGAGGCGCGCGCTTTATCGGCAGAATCTGGGTGGAAGATCAGGATTATACAATTGTCCGAATCAATGGAACTTACTCGCAGTCGAATCACTTTTCGCTGAAGACGTTTGAAGACGAGTATTACATGCACTTCGATTCGTGGCGCACGAACGTGAAGTCCGGTTTGTGGATGCCCAGCTACATCTACAGCCAAGAGCTCGGTCGGCCCACGCTTTTTGGGAATCCGAGCTTCAAGTCCACGACACATCTTTGGGGGTACAACCTCAAGACCAGTTCGCGTGAAGAGGAATTGAACCGGCTGCTCGTCGAATCCGCAAATCCGATCAAGGAAGAAGAGGCGCAGCATGACCGCTCGCCTCTCGAAGCGGAGCGCGAATGGAGGCATGAGGCGGAGAACAATGTACTTGATGTCTTGGAGCACGATGGACTCTTGGCGCCGCAGGGAGAGGTGGACAAGGTTCTGAATACCATCGTGAACAATCTGGAAGTCACCAACAATCTGGACGGGCAGATTGACCTCCACTGCCGTGTGTTGCTGACGACCAACCTGGAAATGTTTTCGATTGGCAGCACGATCGTGCTGAGCCGGGGGCTACTCGACGTGGTGCCCGACGAGGCCACGCTGGCGGCTATGTTGGCGCATGAGATGGCTGACGCCATGCTGCCCAAGCTCTATGAGGATCAATATGGCTTCAATGACCTGGTGCGATTGTCAGCGACGGAAGTCTTGCGGCGGCTCTCGTTCCGGGAGGAGAAAACGGATACCGCCGCAAATGGTGCGAAAGCGATGGAGCTTCTCAAAAAATCGCCTTACGCTTCGAATCTGGAGAATGCCGGACTTTTTCTGAAGCAGCTTCAGTCACAATCCAAAGAACTGAAGCGATTGATCAGCCCGCAGCTTGGGAATCAGGCGTTCTTTGCGTCGCAGCTGCTCCAATCCGCGCCTGCGCTGGAGCCGGGCAATAAGGACCAGGTCGCGGCGTTGCCTCTCGGATCGCGGGTGAAGATCGATCCCTGGAATGCAGGGGTCAGCTTGATGAAAACCAAGCCCTTCACGAGAATTTCCGCGCGAGACAAAATGCCCTTCGAGGTGACGCCGCTGCTGCCCTATTTGACGCGATACACGGAACCTCCCACGGCGCAGGAAAACCTGAAGGCTCCCGCGGGACGTGGTCAGTAATCAAACGTCGCGCTGGATTGCGCGCGGAGTCTGCGCCATCATCACTCTGTGGAGACTAAGTGCGCAAAGTGCGGCGCGGCGATGACGTGCCAGCCGGAGGGCGGTTGCTGGTGCGCCGACTTGCCGCGCGTTCCGCTGCCCAGCGAACCGCAGGGATGCCTTTGCCCGGACTGCCTGCGCGCAAAGATTGCGGCGCTTCAGAAGGCCACCGAAGGAACGGCAACGTAAAGCTCTAATCGATCTGGATCGAGGGACCGCCGGTGGTGCTGGCAACTTCGGCGAGGCGCGCGGTGACGGCATGCGCCACGGCATAGAGACTCTTTGCGCCGGCACCATCTTCGCCGAGCGCGGCGACGGGCCTGCCGGTATCGCCGCCGATTCGAATGCGCGGATCAATTTCAATCTCGCCGAGCACGGGAACTCCGTAGGCTTGCGCGGTTTTCGCGCCCTCGCCATGGCCGAAGATGTCAATGGCCTTACCGCAGTGCGGGCAGGAAAACGTGCTCATGTTCTCGACCACGCCGAGCACTTCCACGTTGACCTGGCGGAACATTTCGATGGCTTTGCGAACGTCGGCGAGCGCGACGGTCGAGGGCGTGGTGACAATGACCGCACCGGTGACGGCGACGGTCTGGATGAGCGTCAGACTGGACGTCGCCGGTGCCGGGCGGCAAATCGATGAGGAGATAGTCGAGTTCGCCCCAAACAACGCTGCGCAGGAATTGCGTGATGACGCTGTGGAGCATGGGACCGCGCCAGATCATGGGCTTGTCGCCGGGATTCAGAAGGCCCATAGAGATCATTTTCACGCCCTGAATTTCGACGGGGACAATGCGCTTGTCCATGGTAGCGAGCGGTTCCTGCGTGGTACCGAGCATGATGGGAACGTTAGGGCCGTAAACGTCGGCGTCAAGTAGGCCGACTTTGTGGCCCAGCTTGGCCAGCGCCAGCGCGAGATTTACGGCAACGGTGGTTTTGCCGACGCCGCCTTTGCCGCTGGCGATGGCGACGAGATTTTTCACCCCGGGAATCGGGTGGCGTTCGGGCTGCTGTTGAGGTGCTGGACCTGGTGGCATTGGCTTCCTCTTTAATAGGACAGGCATTCCTGCCTCTCCTTTTTTCAATCAATCGCGATCAATTTCCGTGCACGGCTTCGACAAAAAGCGGACAGACTCATTGAGGCTCAGGCGGACACACAAGAATGTCTGTCCTACTCAAGCGCCGTGGCATTTCTTGTACTTCTTGCCGGAGCCGCAGGGACACGGGTCGTTGCGGCCGACTTTTGCACCGGCACGCACGGGCTTGGGTGCTTCGGCCTGCGCGGGGCCGGTCTGATATTGCAAATCTTTTTGCTGGCGCTGCTGACGGCGCTCGATTTCGCGGGCGACGGCGGGCAAGTGTTGCGGCTCGGATGCTCGCGCGGCGGCGCTGGCAGCGACGGCGTCGGCGCGTGGGCGCGTGGGCTGCGGCGGAGAAGTAGGTTGCAGCGCACCCGCAGTGGGCGGCTGCTCGCCCCCCTGAATCTGAATGTGAAACAGATAGCGCACTGTTTCGTTATCAATGCGCGTCATCATGTCTTCAAAAAGAATGAAGGCTTCCTTTTTGAACTCGACGAGTGGATCTTTCTGACCGTAGCCGCGAAGGCCGATGCCCTCTTTCAAGTGATCGAGCGAGAGCAGATGGTCTTTCCACTGCGAGTCCACGACGTCGAGAATGATGCGGCGCTCGAGCCAGCGCATGAGGTCCGCGCCGAACTGCGTTTCTTTTTCCTGGTAGCGCTTGGTGACGGCTTCCACCGCGGCGTCCACTAGCTGATCATGGGCAAGCGTGGCGGGATCTGCGCCGGCGGCTTTCATGTCCACGCCAAACTGCGCGGTGGCTTCCGCGAGGAACTGCGTGGTGTTCCATTGGTCGGGATGCTGTTCGCGCGGACAAAAGGTTTCAACGAGCTCGCGCGCGACGTCTTCGCCGATGCCCAAGACATAATCGCGCTGGTCTTTCCCTTCCAGGGCGGAGCGCCGAATCGAGTAGATCGTCTCGCGCTGCTTGTTCATCACATCGTCGTATTCGAGCAAATGTTTGCGAGCATCGAAATTTTGCGCTTCGACGGATTTTTGCGCGTTCTCGATGCGCCGCGAGATGAGGCCCGACTCGATGGGCACGCCTTCCGTCATGCCGAGGCGGAACATCAACGCCTTGACCCGTTCGCCGCCGAAAATGCGCATCAAGTCATCTTCGAGCGAAAGAAAGAATCGCGAGGAGCCGGGATCGCCCTGGCGTCCGGCGCGGCCGCGCAACTGATTGTCAATGCGGCGTGCTTCGTGGCGCTCGGTGCCGAGAATGTGCAGTCCGCCGAGGGCAACGACTTCATCGTGTTCCGCTTTGCACTGCTCAGCAAATTGGTCGTACATGGGCTTCCACTGGCTTGCGGACACCTGGAAGATTTTGCCTTCATGCTGGAACAGGACCATTTGCACCGCGGGCTGCGTGGCGTCGCCGGGAGCGGGTTCCGCGGGAATGACCGCGGGAGCCGCGGCATAGGGCATGGCCAGTTTGTTTTTCAGGAAATGGTCGCGAGTCATTTGTTCGGGATTGCCACCGAGCAGAATGTCCGTACCGCGGCCAGCCATATTGGTGGCCACGGTGACGGCGCCTTTGCGGCCCGCTTGCGCGACGACGCGCGACTCGCGTTCGTGCTGCTTGGCATTCAAGACCTGGTGCGGGATGCCTGATTTTTTCAGCAACTCCGCGATGGCTTCGGATTTTTCAATGGAGATGGTGCCGACGAGCACGGGTTGGCCGCGCTCGTAATACTGGCGGATGCCGTTGTCGAGTGAATTGTCTTCTTGCAGGATGCCGTTGACGACGGCGTGAAATTTCTCTTTTTCCGTGCGATAGACCACGTCCGGCGCTTCGATGCGGATCAGCGTGCGATTGGTCGGAATGATGGTGACTTCCAGGTTGTAAATCTTGCTGAACTCCGCCGCCTCGGTAGCCGCCGTGCCGGTCATGCCGGAAAGTTTTTTGTACATGCGGAAATAATTCTGAAACGTGATCGTGGCGAGCGTCTGGTTTTCGCGCTCGATCTTCACGCCTTCCTTGGCTTCCACGGCCTGGTGCAGACCGTCGGACCAGCGGCGGCCCGGCATCTGGCGTCCGGTGAATTCATCCACGATGATGACTTCGCCGTCTTTCACGACGTAGTCTACGTCCTTCTTGTAAAGCGTGTGCGCGCGCAGCGCCTGGTAGACGTGGTGAATCGTTTCCATGTGCGCGGGATCGTACAAATTGCCGAGGCTCAGCAGGCGCTCGCACTTGCTGACGCCTTCTTCGGTCAGCGTGGCGGTGCGGTGCTTTTCGTCGAGCGTGTAATCAATGTCCTGGATCAACTTGGGAATAATCTTATCGATCTTGGCGTACTTGTCGGTGGACTCTTCGGAAGGACCGGAAATAATCAGCGGGGTGCGCGCTTCGTCAATCAGAATGGAGTCCACTTCGTCCACGATGGCGAAATGGTGGCCGCGCTGGACGCAATGCGCGAGGTCGTACTTCATATTGTCGCGAAGGTAGTCGAAACCGAACTCGTTGTTGGTGCCGTAGGTGATGTCCGCGCCGTAGGCCGCGCGGCGCTGCTCGTCATCGAGATCGTGGACGATCACGCCGACGCTCAACCCCAGAGCGCGATAGAGCGGGCTCATCCACTCCGCGTCGCGACGGGCGAGGTAATCATTGACGGTGACGATGTGCACGCCGCGCCCAGCGAGCGCGTTCAGCACTGCGGGAAGCGTGGCGACGAGCGTCTTGCCTTCGCCCGTTTTCATTTCCGCGATTCGGCCGTCGTGCAGAACCATGCCGCCGATGAGCTGGACGTCGAAATGCCGCATGTTGAGGAAGCGGCGGCCGGCTTCGCGCACCAGCGCAAATGCGGGAACGACGGCAGGTTCCAAAGCTTTCTGCATTAGCTCGCGAAACGTGGGTTCGCCGGGATCGGCGTCCTTCAATTGTTCCTGAACTAGGGCGCGCAGCTCCATAAAGCGCGTCTTCAGCTCTTCATCGCTGAGAGCTCGCACTTCGGCTTCGCGCGCATTGATGGCCGCGACGAGTGGCTGCAGTTTTTTGATGTCGCGCTCGTGCTTGGTGCCGATAAATCGCGCGATAAACCTGTTTATGAATTCCGTTACATCCATGAAAGGGTGTGCCGTCTCCTGACGGTCCGCTGCGGGCCTCGGGAAACAGGCTGCCGCAAGCTAGTAAGTGCAAACATCCTATTCTAACTGGTTGGACGCATCCGCGCCAAGAAACACAACGGGAAGCGGCTCGCGGTTTTTGGACATAAGGGGACGGTTTTACCTTCGAGATGGGAGGTCGTGGTCCTTCCTGGAGTATAGAGAGGGTAGCGGCTGATCGCTAATTCGGTCACAAGCGGCCAGACCAAAACAAAAACAGCAGGATCAGAATGACAAGGCTTACGCCGCTGATGGGATAAAAACCCCACTTCTTGCTATGTCGCCAGATCGGAAGACTACCAACAATCGCTATCAGCACTATGACGGGAAGAATAAACATCACAAGCATGTCTTTGTTCCTCCTTCTTTAGCGGCAACGGCCAGGTCGGCTAGCAATCAAAACAACTGGACGCAGAAGCTCTTATAGCGTGGAACAAGCGGGCGGTCTGTCCACATCTGGACACGTGGTTGAGGGAGGTGTTTCAAGGAGTCCGTGAGATTTAGCTGATGAGGTAGAGGTATCGATTCCTTAAGTTAAATTCGAAGTGGGACCGTCGAATTTAAACTTGGCAGCGCGAGCTGACGGCCGCTCAGAAAGGGTAAGTAAGCTGTCGATTTCCCGCCACCTCGAGCGACGTATAGGTGAGGTTCAGAAACGCGACACGCAGGAGGCAGCTATGGCAAGGCAGCGCATACTCCCCCGGAATTTCAAGTTCATCGGGGGAATGACTCTCGCTGGGATCGGGCTCTATGTTCTGTCCGCGGCGCTCGCCGGCCCGTCGGCCGTGTTTACGAGCCTGCTGAGCGTGGCAATGAGGGAGGCGCTCAGGCAACTGCCCTCCATCCTGCTGACGGCCTTGCAGGCTCTGCTGGGACATAGCTTCAATCACTTACAGTCCTCTCCGAGCCCTTTGCAAATGTTGGTATCATGCTGGCCGTTGCTCCGGGTTCTGGCCACGGCTGCCTAAGAATCTGATGCTTCGGGGGTAACGTTGACGCGGACGTATCCGTAGAGTGCTTCAAGAAAAGCAGACAGTTCTGTCGATCTGACTAGCCCTCGTTCGACGCGTAAGTAGAGGCGGGGTTCGGCCGATCAAAGCTGTCTGGCGCTCCCTGCCCATTCCGGACCAAAAGGAGAATCTGCGATGCGAGTGATGGTGATGGTAAAAGCCAACGAAGACTCGGAAGCGGGCAAACTGCCCAGTCCGAAACTGCTCGCCGAAATGGGCAAATTCAACCAGGAATTGATCAAGGCCGGAGTGCTGCTTGGTGCGGATGGCCTGAAGCCAAGCTCGAAGGGCAAGCGCGTGCGGTTTTCGGGGCAGCAGCGCACGGTGATTGACGGGCCTTTCGCAGAGACCAAGGAACTCGTGGGCGGCTACTG
Organism: uncultured Acidobacteriota bacterium; assembly: GCA_963729455.1. GTDB lineage: Bacteria > Acidobacteriota > Terriglobia > Acidiferrales > UBA7541 > Acidiferrum. The sequence goes on along the minus strand of CAVSNX010000005.1, from coordinate 875,057 downwards.
GCTGTGGCAAGTGAAATCCATGGACGAAGCGGTGGAATGGCTGAAGCGCGCGCCGTTTGACCGCGAGACGGTGGTCGAGATTCGCCCGGTGCTGGAAGCGGCGGATTTCGCACAGTGAGGAAATGGGGCCCGTTCGCGATACGAGTGGCAGAATCCAGAGATGGCAAACCGCGCAGCAACGGTCTAAAAAAATTTGTAAAGCGTGTCGAAACGCAAGTCGCTCGTTCGACGCGTAAATAGAGGCAAGGTTAAACGGTTGAAGCCGGCCGGAAACCTAGGCTCGCAGTCCTAAATCAGAATGGAGAACTCACGATGCGATTCATGATGATGGTCAAACACGCGGAAAACCAAGGCCCACCGCCTCCAGGATTCATGGAAGTGATGGCGAAGCTCGGAGAAGACGCTGTTAAAGCAGGCACGATGGTGATCAGCGGCGGGCTGGCCGCGACGGCCGCGAGCACGCGCGTGCGGCTGTCCAAAGGGCAGATCAACACGATCGACGGGCCATTCACCGAAGCCAAGGAAGTCGTGGGCGGGTTTGCGATTCTTGAGTACAAATCCAAAAAAGAGGCGCTTCAAGGGGCCGTGGAGTTCATGGAACTTCACAAGAAACACTGGCCGGGCTGGGAGGGCGAAACGGAAGTTCGCCAGTTGCTTGGGCCGGAAGACTTCGCTCCCAAAAAATAGCAGCGTTCGACTGCAAGGCCGGCGGCGCAGAAGCAGTTTCGTTGCGCCCCGGCTTGCGCCGGCGGATTGAACGTGGTGTTATCGGTAGCCGTGACGGCTACCGATACACATCGCGCGATCGAAGCAGTCTGGCGGATCGAGTCGGCGAGGATCATCGCGGGACTGGCGCGCATGGTGCGCGATGTAGGTCTCGCCGAGGAGCTTGCGCAGGATGCCCTCGTCGCAGCTCTCGAGCAGTGGCCGGAGTCCGGCATCCCGGATAATCCGGGCGCGTGGCTGATGGCTGCGGGGAAGCACCGAGCCATCGACCGGCTGCGGCGGAGCAAACTGCTGGAGCGTAAGCACGGAGAGCTCGGCCGCGAGCTGCAGGCCCGGCAGGAGATGGCCGTGGCGGATTTCGAAGCGGCGATTGACGATGACATCGGAGACGACCTTCTTCGACTGGTGTTCACTGCCTGCCACCCGGTGCTTTCCTCCGAAGGGCGCGTCGCACTCACGCTGCGTTTGCTGGGAGGGCTCACCACGGAAGAGATTGCGCGCGGATTTCTCGTCCCGGAGCCAACCGTGTCCCAGCGCATCGTGCGAGCCAAGCGCACACTGGCCGAGGCGCGCGTGCCGTTCGAAGTTCCTCGCGGCAGCGATCGTGCTTCTCGACTCGAATCGGTCCTCGAAGTCATCTACCTGGTTTTCAACGAGGGCTACACCGCGACGGCGGGTGACGATTGGCTTCGGCCTGCGCTTTGCGAAGATGCGCTGCGACTCGCGCGCATCCTGGCGGGGCTGGCTCCCAATGAACCGGAAGTTCACGGCTTGGTTGCACTGATGGAAATCCAAGCGTCGCGCTCGGGCGCGCGTGTGGGGCCGTCGGGAGAACCGATTTTGCTGTTGGAGCAAGACCGGTCGCGATGGGATCAACTCCTCATTCGTCGTGGACTGGCTGCCCTAGACCATGCCGAAGCGCTCGCCAGCGCGCGGGGTCCGTACACCCTGCAAGCCGCGATCGCCGCCTGCCACGCGCGGGCGCGTACCGCGGAGGAGACGGACTGGCAGCGCATCGTGGCGCTTTATGAAGCGCTCGCAGAAATCACGTCGTCACCAATTGTGGAACTGAATCGCGCGGTTGCAGTCGCCATGGCATCTGGTCCGGCCGCGGGTCTCGCGCTGATTGACGCACTCGCCTCAGAGCCTTCGCTCAAAAGCTACCATTTACTGCCCAGCGTCCGAGGCAACTTGCTGTTCAAGCTGGGCCGCTTCGCCGAGGCGCAAGCTGAGTTCGAGCGCGCCGCCTCGCTCACGCGCAATGCGCGCGAGCGCGAGCTACTGCTCGACCGCGCCAACGAGTGCGCAGGAGCATAGACGCAGCCGCGGGTGCAGTGACAAGGAATGGCTACGGGGAAACGAGGGACTGCACTGGAGCGGGCGCCGGATCGTTGTCGGTGGCACCGGGATTGTTCGAAACGTTAGACAAGTTTCCGGCAAGCATGCGCCGGTACTTGCTGCGTTCGTCGAGGTTCATGTCCACGATTTCGAAGGCCATGTCTTGCGCGCGAGAATCGCGCATCAGCGCGGTGGCTTGCAAGTTTCTCATGCCGACCTGCAGGCGCAGTTGCACTTGCGTGCCGGGGGTCAGGTGACGGCTGAGAGTGGCGACGCCGCCGGTCAGGCTGGCGGTCTTAATCTCCATGGAGCAGCCTTCTTTGAGATTGGTGCACACCGCGCGCACTGTCTTTCTTAGGCGCACGCGAGTGTGGCGGCGATGGCGCACAAATTTCGAGGCGGGCGGAATTGCCAGCGGAGCCAGCGCGAGGTCTTCGCTATCGATGCCACTCTTGGGGAGGAACGCCAATGCCCAATCCGGATCCAGTTTTTCGAGCGACTGGAACGCGGCGATGCGCAGCTCCTGAGGATGCAGCCAGCCAAACATTTTCTTCGATTCGACGATGCGCTTGAGGGTGCTCACGGATTCCGGTGCGTGGATTCTCCCGAGCGCTTCAATGGCCTTCACACGGAGATACGGAGTTGCACCGGGAGGCAGATCTCCATCGGCAATGGTGAGCAGCTTTCCGAGTGCCTCGCGGTCCACGGCCACGCCAATTTCGTCAATCACCAGAGGCATCACCAGGGGGTCCACGTGGTCCAGCAATTCGAGAAGAACCTGGCACCTGCGCGGCGCGCCGCTTGCGGAGATTTGCCGTATCACGCGGTCTTGTGCGGACCGCGGAAAATCCTTCATGCGGCCCGGCAGATATACCATGATGGATTGTGGGTCGATTTTGCTCAAAAGGCCGGCCATCTCCACGGCTTCGGCGATCGGTCCGCCGCGCACGGTGCTGCGGAGATATTGCACGGCTTCTTCGCCGAGGTCACCGGCCAAGTTTGCGATGTGCTCGGCGTCCTCGCGCAGGCTGCAGCGATTGAAACGCATGGCCAACTGTTCCATAGTGGTTTGCGGGAGCAGCTTGAGAACATCGGTCAAGCCGGCGGCCACGTGCCGCGCGCGCAGGGCTTCGTCTACAAAATCCGGCACGCGATCTTCGATGCCCATTTTCGCCCGCAAACTGCGCGCAATTCCCGGCCGCTGGGATTCGACGCCGGCAATCAGATCGAGCGCCTGTTCCATCGCGGGAAAATGCCGGGTGGTCGCGGCTTCCTGGCTGAGCCGCACGAATGCCGCGCTTACCAGTCCTTGGAGCTCGGAGTCCTGTTCCACGCTAAGGCGCAGTCCCAAGTGTCGCAGCGCTTCGCTTAAGAGTTTCGGATCCGCCTTGGCGTAGAGCTCGGCCATTTCGGAGAGGCCTACGGCGGTTTTCTTGCGCGCATCGGTCTCTTCGCTGTCCGCGCAAGCGGCGTAATTTTGAAGAATGCTGATGGCTTCGGCGATGTTTCCGTGTTCGATGAGTTCGCCGACGTAAGACTGCACGTTGCGTGGCGGAATGCACCAGGCTTCTCCGGACATCAGCACGGCGCGCTTTCCACTATCCGGCACCGCCGCCCAGAATTGCCGGTCCAATATTTCGCGATGCGATTCGACGAGCATTCCGGCGTCGCTCATCTTGTCTTCGTGCGCGCCAAGAATCTTGCGTAGATTCTCGATCTCCTGGTTCATGCGATCGAGCATCTGGCGGACGGCGTTGACTTTGACTTCGCCCTTTTCGAAGCGCTCGAGCGCGAATCGAATTGCCAGGTGCTCCGCAAGCTGCACCAGAACCGACTCGTCCGGTTTTTCGCTGGGCGCTTGCGCCGCTAGAGCAGCGAGTGCTTGCTTCAACGTGTCTTGCGCGCGCCCCGGCAGCTGCGAGACTTGATCTTGGAACGCACCGGCTGCGGCCAAACCGCCCTGTCCGGAGCCGACACTGCCGAAACTTGTCAGCGCGCCTAGAATTCCGAGTAATTCTTCTTCCGTGGGCTCGCCGCGTCCGCTGCCTCCTAGCCCAGCGACGACGCCGGAAACAAGGCTCGCTCCGCTGCTGGCACCGCCTCCTGGTCCCGGGCCGAACCCAGTGCCGCCTGGGACTCCACCACCTGGACCCGGGCCAAATCCTGGGCCACCTCCTGGACCGCCGCCCCCCGGTCCTGAACCGAATCCTCCGCCAGGTCCTGCACCTACGGCTGCCGTCCCTGATCCTTCGACGGCGAAACCTCCACCGCCCGCACCTGGCCCGAATCCAACAGCTCCCGGCCCACCGCCGCCGGGTCCGCTGCCTCCCGGTCCTGGGCCAAATCCTCCTCCTCCAGGACCGCCGCCTGGCCCGGGTCCATTCCCACCGGCTCCAGCGCCGCCCTCGCCTTTCGCCCCCTGCGCGGCGGCAATCAATTCGAGCAATTTGTGCGGATCATTCAGCCATTCGGAGAACCGGTCGTGATCCTTGCCCAGGGAAGCGACCGCCAGCTGGGCCGCCATGCTGGCCTCTTTAAGTCGCGAATCGGTGGCCACGAAGCAAATTTCATTGATGCGGATGCCCTGCGCTCCCGCCAGGGCAGCCTTCAGTTGGAGCGCAAGTTCCGCTGGTTTGGATTTGCCGGTGGGAAAGGCGCGTGCAAAACGGCCAAGCTCTTCTTCGGTTACGCACGCAAAGAACTGCACGCTGGCGAGGCCGGCGGCGGAGAGCAATTGCGCAAATTGTTTTTCCGCAGGAGCGCCTTCCAGCGGTACGCCGTCCAACAAAAGCTGCGCTCCGCTGGCACCCAGGAGCAGGCCCGAATCCGAGCCCAAGGGAATAGCCGTGCGCAACTCGCTCCAGGCGATTTGCAGCTGTTCGATGGTGCGGGCGTGCTCGTAGCCATACAGGCGCGCGAACTTCAGCAAGATGTTCAGGCTTCTTACGAATGCGCGTCCCGCCGCTGTTTTTGGATCTGCTTTCATCCCGCGCCCTGTAGGTCCGTTATAGGACTCCCTGTCTAGTACCGTAGGGTTAGGCCCCGTCCCGCGCAATGGTACAGGAGTCCCATGTGTCTCCTGCGTCAAGCCGACGGAAGGACGGGCAACTAGCCTGAACAAGCGTACGGGTGCACCTTTGGAGAGGACAGGTGGGAAGGGGTGCCCGGCGCCAAACGAAGGCTGCCGAGCGCTAATTTCTTGCGATCGCCACGCGCCCACGGCGCCTGGTGCGATTCGTTACTTGCGCGACCATGGGCAAACCACCCAGCTCGAGGAGCAGTTTTCTCAAGCGGTAGCGCTCCTCCAGGTCCATATCCACGAATTCAAAGGCCATGGCCTGCGGACGCGCTCCGCGCACAATAGCCTGGGCTTTGATGTGTCGCACGCCCAGGCTGAATTTCAGCGTCAGGAGCGATCCGGGCGCCAGGTGGCGTTCCCCGGAACCGATGCCTCCGCCCAGGTTCAATTCCGGAATCGAGAGCCGGAAGTTCTCGCGCAGATTGGTGGTTACACCGATCAGATTGCGTGACAGCTTCAGCCGCGCATAGCGACGCTGCCGGATGACCGAAGCGTTGGGTTCGGGATCGGTGGGCTCAAGCGTTAGCTCTTTGCGATCAATTCCGCTGGCAGCAACTTTTTCCATTCCCACGTGCGCATCCACACGGATGAGTGCCTGCGCCGCGGCAATTCTCAATTCATTGGGATAGACCCAGCGCCAAACCTGGCGGGCATCCAAAATGTGCTGGAAGAGCGCGCTGGCTCCCGAGGCGCGCAGGCGGCCGAGAGCCTCGACAGCCTTGACCCTTGTGAACCCTGGCGTCTCATCGTTCTGCACCAGTTCAATGAGCTTCGGAATGCATTCGGGCTGCCCGCTCATACCCATTTCATCGATGGCCAAGGGGCGGATCATCACATCCAGGGAATCGTAAAGTGCCACAAGCAGCCTTGCACGGTGTTCCGGCGGCGTGGCGGAAAGCTGGCGCACCGTGCGGTCGTGCGCGGAACGCGGCCACTGAGAGAGGCGCAGCGGCAGAATTTTCTCGACGCTCTCGGGAGCCAGTTGGCTCAGAAGCCCGAGGGCTTCCGCGGCTTCGCCTGCCGGCGCGGTTTGCAGAGTTTCCACCAGGCGTTGCGTCGCATCTTCGCCCAAGCCTTTTACGATGCTGCAGAGCAGCTCGCAATCCTCCCGGAATCCGCAATGTCCGAAGCGGCTGGTGGCATAGTGCAGCGTGGCCTTGGGCATCAAGCCAAGAATTTCCGTCATGCCGTCCGCGATTTGCCCGCTGCGCATCGCTTCTTCGATGAACTCGGGCAAGCGCTCTTCCGCGCCGATACGCGGACGCAGGCTCTGCGTCGAGCCCGGCCGCTGTGTCTCGACGCTGTCGAGGGACGCCAGCGCTTGCTGCATCGCTGGGTAGCACCGTTTGGAAGCCGCTTCCTGGCTTAAACGTACAAACGCGGCGCTGACCAGCGTCTGCAATTCCGGCTCGCGTTCGAGCGCCAGTCTGGTTACCCAGGCGGCGGATGGCGTCCATCAATGCGCTGCCGTCTCCGCTGCCATAGAGTTCGCCAAGGTCGGATAAGCCGATTGCCGTGGTGCGCCGCGCCTCGGGCGCTTCCAGGCTGATGCACGACGCATACTTCATCAGGATTTCGTTTACAGTCTTGAGTTCGCCGCGCCGCAACATGTCTTCCAGGAACACGCGCACGTTGCGCGGGGGAACGCACCAGGCTTCGTCCGACGTCAGCACTTCTTTCTTATTTTCTTCAGGAACCTGCTCCCAGAATTCCTGGTCCAAGAGCTCCGTGTAGGACTGCACGGAGAGCCCGGCGTGCGCCATCATCTCTTCCTGCTGGCCAAGAATCTTGCGCAACGCTTCGATTTCCGTGTTCATGCGGTCGAGCAACTGCTTCACCGCATTGACGCGCAGCTCGCCCTTTTCATAGCTGTCCAGCGCGAAGCGGATGGCCACGTGCTCGGCGAGTTTGAGCAGCATAGGCTTGTCAGGCTTGGCATCCGGTGCCTGCGCTGCGAGGCCGGCCAGTGCCTGCTGCAACGTGTACTGCGCGCGCACCGGCATGGCGCTGAGCCGCGACTGAAACGTCGGCACGTCCATGCGCCCTTCCGAATCTTTTCGCGACTTGCCGAGTTGCGCGAACAATCCCAGCATGGAGCGGACGTCTTCTTCGGCCACCGAGTAGCCGCCCCCGCCGCCTTCTCCCGCGCCGCCTGTTCCTGGAACAATGCCAGCGGGCATCGAGCCGAGTCCGCCTGCCATGGTCTCGCGCAGCATGGCCGACGCGGTTTTCCATCTCCCAGGTGGGGTCACCTCACCGCCTGCACCACTCCCTCCGCCAACTCCGGAACTACCCCCGGCACCTACCCCGCCGCCGGAGCCCGTTCCCCCTCCGCCACCTATGCCGCCGCTACCTGTCCCGCCTCCACCACCAGCGCCGCCACTGCCGGTACCGCCACCACCCGTGCCACCACCTCCAACGACGCCGCCACCACCGGTGCCTACGCCACCGCCAATTCCTCCCCCGCCCGTCCCGCCTCCACCACCTAGGCCGATGCCCGTGCCTCCACCACCACCAAGACCTGTGCCACCACCGCCGCTGCCGCCGCTTCCCATGCCTCCGCCACCACCGCCGTCGGATTCCCACAGGGTTGGGCCGCCACCGACACCACTACCCGTGCCTCCTGCACCGCCTCCAGTGCCTGTTCCGCCTCCGGTGCCTCCGCCGCTCCCACCCATTCCGCCGCCGCCCAAGCCGAATCCCGGTCCCGGTCCGCCGGAGCCATGCCCAGGACCTCCCATGCCACCACCACCACCGCCGCCCGATCGCGAACTCTCCGCCGCAAGAATCATCTGCAGCATTTTGTTCGGGTCTTCGAAGAAATCCTTGAATTTGTCGCCCTGTGCGCCGAGGACCTTCTGCGTCAGTTGCGCGGCGACCTTGATTCCCGCGACGGAAGAATCCTCCGCCACGTAGCGAATCTCATTGACCTTGATGCTAGTGTCACCCGCCAGCGCGGACTTCAATTGCTCCGCGAGCGAAGACGGTTTCGCGTTTCCGCTCGGGAACGCGCGCACAAACCGCGCGAATTGCGGCTGCGTGAGTGTCGGTGAAAAGTGAATGCTGGCAATACCGGAAGTGATCAGCAGTTGCGCGAAGCTGCGTTCGCCCGCGGCCGAACCCAGTGGCACGCCATCCAGCAGAATCTGCGTTCCCGAAGCACCCAGCAGAAGCCCGCTTCCACCGCTGTCATCCAGCGCGCCGCGCAGTTCCTTCCACGTCGTTTCAAACTGCGCCGCTGTACGCACGTGCCCAAACTCGTACAGGCGCGCGAATTTCAACAAAATGTTCAGGCTGCGGACAAACGCCCGCGCCCCACCGCGTGTTTCGGGACTCATAGATTTTGGCGGAGGTTCCTGCCCCTCCCCATGCTCTATCTACACTAGTTTCCCGGCTACCAGGAAACAAGTCTCCCGGCGCTCCCTGTACCCTTCTCAATAACAGATTCCCGATACGATTTGGAAACATTCTCGCCTCGGCCAGTCCGCCGTATTTGGCCTTCGGCTTTCTCTTGAAGCAGCAATCAGAAGTACATTCTCTCGACACGCGAATTTGAGTATAGAATCAGAGCGAAGTGCTATGACCGACCAGCCCCCATCGGACCGCTTCAAGACGGATATGCCGCAGATCCCTGGTGTTGCGGGATCGGGCTCGAATCGCGCCGGTGCCAATCCGGCAATCAAGCTTGTCGTTGGCCTCCTCGCCGTGCTGCTTGTCGTTTTTCTGGGAGCGCGCTGGGCTCTTCGCCCCAAACATGTGGAAGCGCCTCCGGCCGAAGCGCAGCCGCAGCTCGAGGTGCCGGCTCCCGCGCCCGATCCCAGTACTCTGCTTCCGCATGCCACCGAATCCGCGCCGGGCATTGCGGAAGTGGCGGAAATGGCCAAGCCGTGGTCCTCGAAGCAGTTTTATATTCGCAACCGCACGACGGGCGAAAACATCCCTGCCCTACTGATTCGCCTGCCGGTCGGTTCGGCGGCGCAGGCCGGCGGTTACTGGGCCTTTTCGCTGAATTCGCCGTATGGAAATTGCACGCTGGAATACATCACGGATTTGAACAAGCTGAAAAACGAGTATGGCTTTCACGGCGCCAAACATCCCATGGTTGGGAACCCGTGCAGCCGGACGGTGTTCGACCCGACCAAAACGACCAATCTTCCGGGGAATGTGTGGGTGCGCGGCGCCATCGTGCAAGGTTCGGATCTGCGTCCGCCGCTGGGGATCGAGCTGCAAATCAAGGGCAAAGACATTCTCGCCGTGCGCACGGAATAATTTTTCGGACGTAGAGACGACCCTTTTTTCTCACATCGACATCATGGACAAACCAACTCCGGACTCTGCTCTTCACTCCTCGCGCCGCGATTTCTTAAGAACGAGCGCGGCTGCTTCCGCTCTAGCCCTGACGCCACGAGCGAACACCGTGCTCGAAGATGCCGGCAGTGCCCTCCCTCCCTCCTTTTCCGCGCTTAAGCCGTTGGGCGCGCGGGTGCACCCGATTACGGCGGAAGAATTCCACGAGCGGCTCGCGCACGCGCAAAAGCTGATGTCAGAGCTGGCGCCAAATTTCGATGCCTTGTTTTTCGCGGCAGGGACTTCCCTTTATTACTTTACGGGCATTCGCTGGCAAACGAGTGAACGCTTGCTGGGGTTGGTCGTACCAAGGACTGGCGATCCGATTTTAGTCGTGCCGGGGTTCGAAGAGGGCCGCCTGCGCGAAAAGCTGCACTTCACTGCCGAAGTGCGCATTTGGCAGGAGGATGAGAATCCCACGAAAATCGCGGCCGCTGCGTTGGGCGATCGCGGGATTCGCACCGGCCGCCTGGGCGTGGAGGAAACCGCGGCGTTCACTTTTTCCGATCATCTGCGCGCGGCCGCACCGGGATTCGAATACGTTCCCGCCGATCCAGTGACTATCGCGTCCCGCGGGCGCAAGTCGGCGCACGAACTGGAGCTTATGCGGCTCGCGTGCGAGGCGACCTTCGACGTGTTTCGCGCGGTGTTTGCTTCGTTGAAAGAAGACATGTCGCAAGAAGATATCGGCAAACTTGTGGAGGCCGGGTTTTCGAAGATGGGATTGCGAGGCGGCGCGCTGGTATTGCTGGGCGCGTCGGCCGCGCTTCCCCACGGCACACTGAAACCGCAGAAGTTGAAGGAAGGCGACGTGGTGCTGATTGATGGCGGGTGCACCGTGGAAGGCTATGAATCGGACGTGACACGCACGGGCATTTTTGGGAAGCCTTCGGAGAAAGTGTCGCGCGTTTACGAAATCGTTCGAAAGGCGCAAGACGCAGCGCTCGACGCGGCGCGCTCCGGAAAACTCTCTGGCACCGTGGATGATGCCGCGCGCAAAGTGATCACCGACGCGGGCTACGGCCCAGGCTATAAATACTTCACGCACCGCCTAGGGCACGGCATCGGGCTCGATGGGCACGAACATCCTTATCTCGTGCGCGGAAGCAAAACGGTGCTGGAGCCGGGCATGACCTTTTCGAATGAGCCGGGAATTTACATCGTGGGAGAATTCGGCTTGCGCTGCGAGGACGATATGGTCATCACCGCGGATGGGCCGGCACAACTTCTGACGCCGGAGTTCCCTGTCTCGCTGGAAAAACCGCTCGGCTAGCTTCCTGCCTTCCAAATGTTTTCGCAAAATTCCACGACGCGCTCCTCCGCCCAGAATCGTTCGGCACTCGCGTGCCTTGAGATGAAGCCACAATGGCCGCCGTGCTGTGTCGCAACGAAGCGTATCGCAGGATTTTCGCTAATTCTTGCGGCGAGGAACAAAGCATAAGGGATGAACGGATCGTCCTCAGAAGTGATCAAAAGCATCGGCACACGAACCTCTGCAACTACCCGCTTCGCACTTGCCTGGTCATAATAGTCATCCGCATCACGATACCCGAACTGCGGCGCGATGATCGCCTCGTCAAATTCCCGCACCGTGCGGATAGGCCCGAGACCGTCTTTCCTGTAGCGCTGCGGGAACAGGCTCCGTTTCCTCGCGTAGCGCTCCAGCAATCCCACAACAAAGTGCCGCTGGTAAAAATAGTTTTCACGGCGCTCCAATGCGTCCGCGCAAGCCGCCAGATCCAGTGAAGGACACACGGTACAAACACCACGCAGCGCGCTCGGCGCTTGTGCGCCATATTCCCCAGCCATCTTGCTGACTAGATTTCCGCCCATCGAATATCCAACGAAGAATATCCGCTCGAAGCCTTCCACATTCGCCAGCTCTTCCAGGACCGCACGGTAGTCCCCGCTCATGGCCGAGTTATACAACGTAGGCGTCAACCCTTCGGACCCGCCGCAGTTCCGCTGATTCATGCGTACAACGTGGAAGCCGCGATGGAAGGCCTTCTCTGCAATGCCAAGCACATAGTTGGAATCACTGGAGCCCTCCAACCCGTGAACGATGACGACGACCGGCGCTTCCTTTTTCCTCTCAGGTTGCCAGTGGCAGAGGGCAAGCAATTGCGTTTCCGCATCTACGCGAAACAAGCGCTTCTCCGCTGGCGGCAAATCAAATCGCCGCGGCAGAAACGCTGCGGCCAGCGTTTGCGCGTGGCCGCTTCGAATCAGCCAGTGGGGCTCGAACTCCGGGGGCATGGCGTTTATCGCAAGAATCTCTCGAAGATCAGCATAGCAGACTCACGACAGCCCAACTTGACCCGGACCCCAGCTACCCTTAGAATTAAAGATTCACTGTGATGCATTTTTCCGATTTGATGAATTCTTCTTCCAGCCCGGCGGGTACCTGCCGGGCTGCGCTGTTTTTCTGGCGCTCCTTTTGCGCCGCACACTTTTCCGACGTGAGGCTGGAATGAACGACGGTCCGATTCCCGAGGGTCTTACTTTTGACGACGTGCTGCTGCTTCCGGGCAAGTCCGCTGTGTTGCCGACAGAGGTGGACACGCGCACGCACTTTTCGCGCAAGTTGCCGCTGAATATCCCGCTGGCTTCCGCAGCCATGGATACGGTCACGGAATCGCGTCTGGCCATCGCCATCGCCCGCCAGGGCGGCATCGGGATCGTGCACCGCAACATGGCGATCGACCGGCAAGGCGAAGAAGTGGATCGCGTAAAACGTTCGGAAAGCGGCATGATCGTCGATCCGGTCACGATCTCTCCGGACATCACGCTGCGGCAAGCGCTCGAAATCATGACCAAGTACCGCATCTCCGGTTTGCCGGTGACGCGCGGTTCGCGGCTGACGGGCATCCTGACCAACCGCGACCTGCGGTTTGAAAAAAATCATGCGCAGCTGGTCAGTTCGGTGATGACGAAAGACAACCTCGTCACGGTTCCCGTTGGCACGACACTGGAAGAAGCCGAGCGCATTCTGCAAAAGCATCGCATCGAAAAGCTGTTGGTTGTGGACCAGGACTTCAACCTCAAGGGACTTATCACCGTCAAGGATATTCAGAAAAAACTGGAATATCCCCGCGCCGCGAAAGATGAACAGGGCCGCCTTCGCGTTGGCGCCGCGGTAGGCGCCAACGGCGATTTTCTGGAGCGGGCGGTCGAGATGTCAAAGGCGAAAGCCGATGTCCTGGCGGTTGATACCGCCCATGGCCACTCCGAGCGCGTGATGGACGCGGTGAAAGCGATTCGCCACCGGCTGCCCGAGATGCAAATCGTGGCGGGAAACGTGGCCACCTTCGATGGGGCGAGAGATTTGATCGCGCTCGGAATTGACGGCCTCAAGGTGGGTATTGGGCCAGGCTCCATCTGCACCACGCGGGTAGTTACCGGGGCGGGCGTGCCGCAGCTCACGGCGATCATGGAAGCCGCGAGGGCGGCGAGAGGCACAGACGTGGCGATTATCGCCGATGGCGGCATCAAGTACTCTGGGGACGTTTCGAAGGCGCTGGCGGCGGGCGCATCTTGCGTGATGATCGGCAGCCTATTTGCAGGGACAGAAGAGTCTCCCGGCGAGACCATTCTGTACCAAGGCCGAACATTCAAGTCGTACCGAGGGATGGGCTCGACCGGCGCGATGGAGGCAGGCTCGGACCGCTACGCGCTGGTTCAGGACAGCGGGGAACGCGGCAAGTCCGTGCCTGAGGGCGTCGAAGGCCGCGTCCCTTATAAGGGCCAATTGGGCGCGTTGACGGAGCAACTTGTCGGCGGGCTGAAGAGCGGCATGGGGTACGTGGGTGCTGCCAACTTGAAGGAATTTTCAACCAAGAGCCAGTTCGTGCGCATCACCGCGGCCGGGTTGCGAGAGAGCCATGTACACGACGTCATCATCACGAAAGAAGCGCCCAACTATCGGATGGAATAGTGCGCATGGAAAAAGGTGCATGAAATGAAGCGCACCGAATTGCGCCGTTTCGAATAAACAAATGAAAGAGCAAACCGGAAAGGAATGGTAGTGTCACAATCGCAGCCCTGGCGCAATCCGCGTCCTGCACCACAGCTGGCCGAAATTCAATCTCACTTGCGTCCACCTCGCGCGTGGGGATGGCTGAGAGCGTGGTGGCCGGCTTTGCTCTGGGCAGGTGTAATCTTCTCGCTCTCTACGGACACGTTTTCTGCAGAACATACGGGATCGATCCTCGGACCCATCCTGCACTGGCTATGGCCGTCCATTACCGAAGACCAATTCGAACTCATTCATTTCTTCACGCGCAAGAGCGCGCACTTCACGGAGTATTTTATTTTTTGCCTGCTGATTTACCGCGGCGTGCGCGGCGCCCGCAAGGGCTGGCGCTGGACGTGGGGTATTGAAGCGCTGTCGGTTGCAGCGGGCTATTCGATTCTGGATGAGATTCACCAAGCCTTCGTGGCCAGCCGCACCGCCTCGCCGTACGATTCCCTGCTCGACTCCATCGGCGCTTTCTTCGCCGTAGCCGCGCTCTGGCTCTGGTTCCGCTGGCGCGGCCAGTCCCACTCCGCTGCAGCCTCTTCGCCCGATCCCGCTGCCTAGTCGTATTCTCACACCGCAGCTCATTACGAAAGCGCGGTACAAAAACAAAAAGCCCGCCACGGCGAACCGGAGCGGGCTGCAAATAGTTTGGTCTAGAGGACGGCGCCTAGCTCTTGGCTTCGGCGGGTTCTTCCTTAGAGGTTTTTTCTTTCTTTTCTTTGGTTTTGAATTCGTAGCCGACGATTTCGAGAATGGCAACTTTGGCGTTGTCGCCGACGCGATTGCCGGCGTGGATGATGCGGGTGTAACCGCCGGCGCGGTCCGCAAACTTCGGCGCGATTTCGCTGAAGAGCTTCTGCGTGACCGCGGGAAGCATGATGTAAGAGGCGGCCTGGCGGCGCGATTGCAGCGTGTCGCGCTTGCCCAGGGTGATCATTTTTTCCGCCACGGGACGCGCCGCTTTCGCGCGCGTCAGCGTGGTGGTGATCCGTCCGTGTTCAAGCAAATTGGTGACCAGGCTGCGCAGCACGGCGCGGCGATGCGCCGGCTGCTTACCGAGTTTCGATCCTGAGTTGAGATGTCGCATCGTCTATGTATCCCTTGCCGGTTACAGTCCGACGGTATCTTCCGACGCGGGTGCGGCGGTCTGGCTCGGGAGCGGCGGCCAGATGATGCGGCCGTGCTCGTCGAATTTCATTCCCAGCGCCAAGCCCATCTTCACGAGGATGTCCTTGATCTCATTGAGCGACTTGCGGCCGAAGTTCTTCGTCTTCAGCATTTCGTTTTCGCTCTTCTGCACGAGCTCGCGGATGGTCTGGATGTTGGCATTCTTCAAGCAGTTGTAGGAGCGCACGGAAAGTTCAAGCTCCTCGACCGAGCGGTCCAGGTGCTCGAGGCGCGGATCGTGCGCGATGTCCTGCGGCGCTTCGACGGTCTCCACGGGCTCTTCGAAGTTAATGAAGATGCTCATGTGATCCTTGACGAGTTTGGCGGCGAGGCCGATGGAATCCTGCGGCGTGATGGCGCCGTTGGTCCACACTTCGATCATCAGCTTTTCGTAATCGGTCATCTGGCCGAGACGCGCAGCTTCGACGGAATAGTTGACCTTGCGCACCGGCGAGTGAACGCTGTCCACCGGGATGTAGCCGATGGGCAGGTCTTCGTCATAATTGCGGTCGGCGGCCACGTAGCCGCGCCCGTTCTTAGCACGCATTTCAATTTGCAGCTTGCCGCCCTCGCTGACCGTGGCGATGTACACGCTCTTATCGAGCACCGCGAAGTCCGCATCTTCCTCGATTTGCGCGGAGGTGACAGGGCCGGGCTGCTCGACGTTCACGTAGATGGTCTTCGGCAGGTCGGTGTTCAGCTTGATGGGCACCTGCTTCAGGTTGAGGATGATGTCGGTCGCATCCTCGACCACGCCGGGGATCGAAGAAAATTCATGCAGCACTCCTTCGATCTTCACGGCGGTGATGGCCGCGCCTTCGATCGAGCTGAGGAGCGCGCGGCGCAACGCGTTTCCTACCGTCGTGCCCCAGCCGCGCTCAAACGGCTGCGCGGAGAACCGCCCGTACTTCTCGGTGAGCGATTCCAACTCAGAGGCAAGACGCTTCGGTTTCTGAAAGCCCTTCCACATCGTGTTCCTTCCTTCTGGGCCGGTAGAACCGGCCCCAAAACCAATCCAGATGTCACCCGGTTCCGCCGGGCCCGGAGACGCAGCGCGCGCTACTTCGAATACAGTTCGACGATGAGCTGTTCGCTGATCGGCGGCGTCTGCACGTCTTCGCGCTTGGGCATCGCCACAACCTTGGCCTTGAACTGTTCGCGTTCCTGTTCGAGCCAAGGCACCGTGTTCTGGCTCTGCGCGACGTTGCGCGCTTCGAGCACCATGGCGTTCTGGTGCATTTTTTCCTTGATGGCCACTTCCTCGCCAACGCTGACGAGGTACGACGGAATGTTCACCTTCTTGCCGTTCACGCGCACGTGGCCGTGCAGCACGAGCTGCCGCGCCTGCGAACGCGAGGACGCCAGACCCGCGCGCCACACGACGTTATCGAGACGGCGCTCGAGCATGATGATGAGGTTCTCGCCCGTCGGCCCCTTGGCCCGCACGGCTTTTTCAAAATAATTGCGGAACTGCCGCTCCAGCAGCCCATAGGTGCGCTTGACCTTCTGCTTCTCGCGCAACTGCAGGCCGTAGCCCGCGACCTTGGGGCGCCGTGACTGCCCGTGCTGTCCCGGAACGAAGTTGCGCTTCTCGATCGCGCACTTCTCCGTGAAACAACGCAGGCCTTTCAAAAACAACTTCTGCCCTTCCCGGCGGCACAGGCGGCAGACTGCATCTCGGTGTCTTGCCAACTTCTATTCTCCCTTCCCAAAACTCTCTGAATCTTTTCTCTTGGTCATAAATATCGAAAACATCAAACGCGGCGGCGCTTGGGCGGCCGGCAGCCGTTGTGCGGAATCGGCGTGACGTCGCGGATCACCACGATGTGGAGCCCGGCGGCGGCCAGCGCGCGCACTGCGGACTCGCGTCCGGAGCCTGGGCCCTTCACGCGCACTTCCACGCTCTTCATTCCATACTGGTCGCGCGCCACGCCCGCGGCGGCCAGCGAGGCCTGCTGCGCGGCATATGGGGTGCCCTTGCGCGAACCCTTGAAGCCGATCGCGCCGGCGGAAGACCAGCACATGGTGCGGCCGTCCGTGTCCGTGATGGTGATCTGCGTGTTGTTGAACGACGCGGCGATATACACCACGCCGTGCGGCACAACGCGCCGCTCGCGCTTCTTCTTGAATTCCTTCTTGCGCTTTGCCGCCGCTGCCGGTTTTGCCGGCGCCCCGGTATCCGGGGTTGCTGCTGCGGCCTTTGGTTCTTTTGCCACGATTCACTCCGTTTCGTATTTCGCGAATCTAAAATATTGCCTGTAGGGGCACGATTCTATCGTGCCCCTACGCAGAGAAACTCTTAGCCCTTCTTGCCGACGACCTTCTTCTTGGCCGCCACCGCGCCGCGCCGCGGACCCTTGCGGGTGCGCGCGTTGGTGTGCGTCCGCTGGCCGCGTACCGGGAGGTTCCGGCGATGCCGGATTCCGCGATACGCCTGAATTTCAATCAGCCGGCGGATGTTCATCTGAATCTCCTTGCGGAGATCGCCCTCCACGCGGCCTTCCTGTTCGATGGCCTGGCGGAGATGGTTGATTTCATCCTCGGTCAGGTCGCGAATCTTTTTCGTGGAATCCACGCCGGCCTTGGCCGCGAGCTTTCGAGCGCGCTCCTGCCCGATGCCATAGATCGAGGTCAGCCCGACCCAAAGGCGCTTTTGCGGCGGAAGATCTACACCTGCGATACGTGCCATGCCATTCTCCTAGAAACTCTTATCCCTGGCGCTGCTTGTGCTTCGGGTTGGTGCAAATCACCCGGACCACGCCGCGCCGATGGATCACCTTACATTTGTCACAAATCTTTTTTACCGATGCCCGTACTTTCATGCTGCTCCTCTTGCTGCTCAATCAGCGGCCCGCCTCAGAACGCGGGCCCCATAAATGAGGGACATTAGATGTCTTAGCCCCTCGCAAAGTCGCAAACCCAAAACAACGGGTCTAAAACCCGCCACTAGAACTACTTGTAGCGGTACACAATCCGGCCGCGCGTCAAATCGTACGGCGAAAGCTCTACCGCGACTTTGTCTCCCGCGAGAATCCGGATGAAATTCTTGCGCATCTTGCCGGAAACATGCGCCAGAACCTGGTGCTTGTTTTCCAGCTCCACGCGGAACATCGCGTTGGGCAACGGCTCGATCACCGTGGCCATGACTTCAATGGCGTCCTCTTTCGAGTTGCCAGAGTCGTCTTTTTTCTTTTCCTCGCGAATCGGTCTCGCCATATGCTCCCGTGTTGCTCCCTATAGGGCAGGCATTCCTGCCTGTCCGGTTTTATCTGCCCCTCCGAAGAGGGACAGACAAGAATGTCTCTCCTACCACGACGGCCCGGTCATCTTTTTCGGGCGCGTCAAAATCCACGGCCCGTTCGCGGTGATGGCCACGGTATGCTCGAAGTGCGCCGAGGGGCTGCCATCCGCTGTTTCCGCCACCCACTCGTCCCGCATGTGCACTTCCGGGCGGCCCGCGTTGACCATCGGCTCGACGGCGATGACCATTCCCTCTTGCAACCGCGCGCCGCGTCCCTCGTCGCCGTAATTCGGCAAGTTCGGCTCGTCGTGCATCTTGGTGCCGATGCCGTGCCCGACGAACTCCCGCACCACCGAATAGCCGTGCTGCTCGACCCAGCTCTGCACCGCGTGGCCGACGTCGCCGAGGCGGTTGCCCGCGCGCATCTTGTCAATCGCGCGGTCCAGCGATTCGCGGGTCACATCCAGCAGCTTTTGCAACTGCGGCTGAATCTTTCCCACCGGGACCGTGACGGCCGAATCCGCATAGTAGCCGTCCACTTCCATCCCGAAATCGATCGAGACGATATCGCCTTCGTGCAATTTCCGCTTGGGCGACGGAATCCCGTGAACGATCTCGCTGTTCACCGACGTGCACAGCACGCAAGGGTAACCGCGATAGCCCTTGAACGCCGCCTTGCCCGGCCCGCCGGCGATCTTTTCCTCGGCAAGCTTCTCGAGGTCCATGGTCGTCAGCCCGGGCCGCACCGCGTCGCGCAAAGTCGTCAAAACATCGTAAACAACCAGCCCGGCGCGATGCATCTTTTCCAGCTCTTCAGCGCTTCGCAGATGGATCGCCATCGTTTCTTATCTACAGCCCTTACCGTGCCGATTCTATCTGCGGCCTTTGCCTGGCCCGCTAACGAATCCCGCGAACGTTGTGCACGCTTTGCAGCACCTGCTGCTTCACTTCATCCACGCTTTTTGTCGCGTCGATGTCGTGCAGCAGACCCCGGCGCCGGTAATACGCGGCCAGCGGAGCCGTCTGCTTCTCGTACGCATGCAGCCGCGGGCCAATTACCTCTTCGCGATCGTCCGGCCGCTGGATCAGCTCGCCGCCGTCGACGTCGCAAATCCCCGGAACCTTCGGCGGGCGGTCGTAAATATTATAAATCTCGCCGCCTACTTTGCAGGTCCGCCGCCCGGTCAACCTTCGCATCAGCACCGAGGTGTCAACGACCAGGTGAATCACGAACGGCCGCTTGAACCCATGAAGCTTCAGCAGCTCGCCGAGATACTTTGCCTGGGCCACCGTCCGCGGAAACCCATCGAACACAAAACCGTGCGCACAGTCAGGCCGCTCGATGCGCTCGACGATCATTTTCAGAACCAGCGAGTCCGGCACCAACTCGCCGCGTTCCATGATCGGCTTGGCCTCTAAACCAAGCGCCGTGCCCTTGCTCACGTGCTCCCGGAGCATGTCGCCGGTCGAAAGATGCGGCACACCGAAATGCTTCGCCAGCTCGATCGCTTGCGTGCCTTTTCCCGCGCCCGGAGGCCCGAGAAAAATCACCGCGCGGTCCAACTTCTCCGAGGGCCTTGTGTCAGGGGCCACTCTGCTCGTCTCCCCTTTAACGCCGGCCGCGCAACCGGCCCTTCCGGGCAAACCCTTCGTAGTTCCGCATGACGAGCTGTGCTTCCAGCTGCTGCACCGTATCCATCGCCACGCCCACAACGATCAAGAGAGACGTACCGCCAAAATAGAACTGCACACCGAGACCCTTGAGAAACCAAATCGGAAAATGCCGGTCAAACCACGATCCGATGCCCCACCCCAAGTGGTCGAGGTGGATACCGGCGATCATCCATTCCGGCAGCAAGCAAACCAGCGCCAGGTAAATCGCGCCGATAAACGTCAGCCGCTTCAGAATCCTGCTGACGTGCTCGGACGTGGTGCGCCCGGGCCGGATGCCGGGAATGAATCCGCCGTTCTTGCGCATGTTGTCCGCAAGCTCCGTCGGATTGAACACGATGCCGACGTAGAAGAACGCGAACAGCAAAATCAGCGTGACGTAAAACAGCGTGTACAGCGGCTCGCCCCACTTCAACTTGTCCGAAATGTCCTTCAAAAACGTGTAACGCGCGCCAAACAGCAAGGCAATGGTCGCGGGAAACGCCAGCAGCGAGCTCGCGAAAATCGGCGGAATGACGCCGCCGGAATTCACGCGCAGCGGCAAGTACGACGATTGCCCGCCCATCACGCGGCGGCCCACCACGCGCTTGGCGTACTGCACTGGAATACGGCGCTGCCCGCCTTCCACGAACACGATGAACGCGACGACCGCGATCATCAGCGCAAGAAGGAAAAGCAGCACGAGCGGAGTGAACGGCCCCCACGCACCGGTCTTTGCTTTCTCGTACAAATCCACAATCGCGCGCGGCAAACCGACCACGATGCCCACGAAGATAATGAGCGACATGCCGTTGCCGATGCCGCGCTCGCTGATCTGTTCGCCCAGCCACATGATGAACGCCGATCCGGTCGTCAGGGTCAGGATGGTCATCATCGTGAACCCGAAACCTGGATGGTAGACCATGGACTGCCCGCCCGTGCCGGTGGCGGCTTGCAGCGTCTTGGCAATCGTCAACGACTGGATGATGCTTAGCAAAATCGTCAGGTAGCGCGTGTACTGCGTAATCTTGCGGCGCCCCAGCTCGCCTTCTTTCTGCAACCGCTCGAGATACGGGAACACCACGGTCATCAGCTGCAGGATAATCGAAGACGTGATGTACGGCATGATGCCGAGCGCAAAAATCGTCAGCCGGCGGAAGTTGCCGCCGCTGAAGAGATCGAAGATTCCGAGCACCGAACCGGCCGACTGGTTGAACATCTCTTCCAGCACCTTGGTGTTGATCCCGGGCGTCGGAATGTGCGCGCCAATGCGGTAAACCGCCAGGAGCGCCAGCGTAAACATCAACCGGTTCCGCAGGTCTTCGATGCGGAACATGTTTTTTACGGCTTCGATGAATCGGTTCATGCTCGTTTCCTGCGGTTCTCCTTCACTTCACCTGCGCCCACTACGCGGCCGGCACAACCTCAAACGTGCCGCCGGCCTTGGTAATCTTTTCCTTGGCCGACGCGCTAAACGCATGCGCGTGAATTGCCAGCTTGGTGGTCAGTTCGCCATCGCCGAGGACCTTGATGGGGTCCGTGGCACGGCGGACAAAACCATGCGCGCGAAGCAATTCCGGTGTCACCGTCTCGCCCGCCGGAAAGACATTCAGTTCTTCCAGGTTCACAACCGAATAGCTCACGCCAAACGGATTGTGGAAGCCGCGCTTGGGCATGCGCCGGTGCAGCGGCATCTGTCCGCCTTCAAATCCACGGCGCCGCGAATACCCACGGCGGGACTTCTGTCCCTTGTCGCCGGAGCCGGAAGTCTTGCCCAGTTTCGAGCCGATGCCGCGGCCCACGCGGACTTTCTTATGGCGCGAGCCCATGGGCGGCTGCAGATTCGAAAGCGTGAACGAGCGGCGCCCTTTCACTGCCGGAGTCGCCGGCTTGTGCTGGCCGCGCTTGGTGCCCTTGCGAGGGCCGCTTGAAGTTTTCTTCGCCATTGCCTTACTCCACCACTTCCACGAGGTGCCGCACCTTGTGAATCATGCCGCGCGTTTCCGGCGTGTCCTGGCGCTCCACCACCTGATGCATTCTCCGCAGGCCGAGGCCGCGAATGGTTTGCCGCATATCGTCGGTACAGCTGATAAAGCTGACCACCCACTTGATCTTTACTGTGCCGCCGGACTTCTTGCCGTCGTGCGCGGTCCGGTTGTACGGCTGTGATGCTTTCTTTTCGGTTGCCGCTTTTTTGTCAGCCATTAGCTGCTCTCACCCGCGGCCTTGGATTGCCGGCCGCTGATTTCATCCACGGTCTTCGACCGCATTTCCGCAACGTGCACAACATCCTTCAGGCTCAAGAGCGCCGCAAACGTGGCCTTGATCACGTTGTGCGGGTTGGATGTGCCGATGGATTTCGTCAGCACATTCGTAATCCCCGCCACCTGCATCACCTTGCGCACTGGGCCGCCAGCGATGACGCCCGTGCCTTCCGACGCGGGCTTCAGCAAAACCTGCGCCGAGCCATAGCGCCCCAGAACCTGGTGCGGAATCGAAGTGCCCTTCAGGTTCAACTTGATCAAATTTTTCTTCGCTTGCTCGATGGCCTTCTTGATGGCCATCGGAACTTCGCGCGCCTTGCCCATGCCAAATCCGGCATGGCCATGATTGTCGCCGACGACTACCAGCGCGGAGAAACTCAAGTTCTTGCCGCCCTTGACGACTTTGGTGACGCGGTTGATGGCGATCACGTCATCCTTCAAATCCGAAGGGTTCACCTCCAGAAGCCGCCGTACCGCTAGACTGTCTCGCAAAATTTGCTTCGACATAGGCTTAGAACTTTAACCCCGCTTCCCGCGCCGCGTCTGCGAGCGCCTTGACGCGGCCGTGATACTTGTATCCGCCGCGGTCGAACACTACCTTGCTCACGCCGGCGGCCTTGGCGCGTTCGGCAACCGTTTTGCCGATCACTTTCGCCGCCGCAATGTTGCCGCCGCCCTTCAAATTCTTCTTCGTCTCGCCGTCCACGGTGCTGGCGGAAACCAGCGTCTTGCCTGAACGGTCGTCAATCACCTGCGCGTAAATGTGTCCCAGCGAACGGTACACGCACAGGCGCGGGCGCTCCGACGTGCCCTCCACTTTCGTGCGTACGCGTTCGTGAACGCGCCTGCGGTGCAGATCTCGTGATAGCTTGCGAACTCGTGCCGTTGCCACAGTCTCTTCTCCTTCAATCTCTCTAGGCGGTGCCGCCGGCCTTCGCTCCAGCCTTGCCCGCCTTCTTCTTCAACCGCTCGCCGGTAATGCGCACGCCCTTCTGCTTGTACGGGTCGGGCGGACGCAGCGAACGCATGTCCGCAGCAACCTGGCCGACTTGTCCTTTGTCCGCGCCGCTGACCACGATGTGCGTCTGCTTTTCCACGGCGACTTGAATCCCTTCCGGAATCGGAAAATCAATCGGATGGGACTTGCCAAGCGCAAACGCGACCGTCTTGCCTTTCAATTCCGCGCGGTAGCCGACGCCCACGATGTCCAGTTCCTTTTTGAAGCCGGAGGTCACGCCGTGAACGGCATTGGCCACCAGCGCGCGCGCCAGTCCGTGAAGCGCGCGAAGATCATCCGTCGCGCGAATAGCGGTCAGCACGCCATCTTTCTGCTCAAAGGTGATGCCGTGCGGGAGCGGCACGGAAAGTTTCCCCTTGGGCCCTTGCACGTCGACCTTGCCACCCTGAAGCGCGATCTTTACGCCCGATGGCACTGGAATTGGTTTGTGTCCGATGCGTGACATCTTCTCTGTTTTCCTTAACTAGAAATTCCCACTACCAAACTTCGCAAAGAATTTCGCCGCCCACCTTGGCCTTGCGCGCCGCGCGGCCGCTCATCAGTCCCTTCGGCGTGGTCATAATGCTGATGCCCAGCCCGCCCACTACCGGACGGATGCCGCTGGAACCGAGATACGTGCGCGCGCCGGGGCGCGAAATGCGCTTGATGCCGGTGATGACGCTGCGGCGGTCCGGCGTGTACTTCAGAAACACGCGCAGCATCTTGCGGGTCTTGTTTTCGTCCACCAGCTTGTACGTCGAAATGTAGCCCTCGTCCTTGAGAATGCGCGCGATCTCCGTCTTCAATTTGGAAACCGGAACGTCCACGCGCTGGTGCTTGGCGGCCGCCGCGTTGCGGAGGCGCGTCAGAAAATCGGCTATTGGATCAGTCTGCATAATTCTCCTAGTCGGCTCCTACCAGCTCGCCTTTACGACGCCGGGGATCTCGCCCTTCAGCGCCATGCCGCGGAAACAGATTCGGCACATCTGGAACTTGCGGATATACCCGCGCGCGCGGCCGCAGACGCGGCAGCGGTTGCGGGTGCGCACCTTGAACTTCGGCTTCTTGAGCGACTTGGCGATTTTTGCTGTGCGTGCCATTTATTGTGCGACCCCTTTTTCGCGAAGCGGAACTCCCAGCCCCTTGAGCAGTTCGCGGCCCTGCTCGTCATTCCTGGCCGAAGTTGTGAGCGTGATGTTCATGCCCTTGATCTTGTCCACACGCGTGTAATCGATTTCCGGAAACACCAGCTGGTCTTTCAGGCCGAGCGTGTAATTCCCGCGGCCATCGAACGCGTTCGAGGGCAAGCCGCGGAAGTCGCGGACGCGCGGAAGGACCACGTTGCACAGGCGGTCCAGGAATTCGTACATCTTGTCGCCGCGCAGCGTGACCGCGCAGCCGATGGGCATGCCCTTGCGAATTTTGAAATTCGCGATGGACTTCTTCGCTCGCGTGATCACGGCTTTCTGGCCGGTGATCTGGCCCAGCTCCAGCGCCGCGGTGTCCAGCAGCTTGGCGTTCTGGCTGGCTTCGCCGAGGCCGATGTTCACGGTGACTTTCTGCACCTTGGGCACGGCCATGATGTTCTTCCAACCAAAGCGCTTCATCAGCGCCGGCACCGTCTCATTCCGGTATTTTTCCTGCAATCGGCTCTTCATTGCTTCTGGTTCCTTGTCCTTTACTTATCCAAAGTCGTTTTGCATTGCCGGCAACTGCGCACTTTCGTGCCGTCCGGCAGCACCGTGTGGCCGATGCGCGTGTGCTTTCCGCAGCTCGCGCAAACCACCATCACGTTCGAAACGTTGATCCCGGCTTCTTTCTCCACGATTCCGCCCTTGATGTTCTTCGAAGGGTTGGGCCGCGTATGCCGCTTGATAATGCCCACGTGCTCGACGACCACCGTGTTCTTCTTCGCGTTGATCGAAAGCACGCGCCCGCTCTTGCCCGCATCCTTGCCGGCAACTACCTGGACGTTGTCGCCCTTGCGGATGCCGATGGTGTGCCGCTCGGCTCTTTCATGTCTCAGTGTCATGGCCTACCAAACCTCCGGAGCGAGCGAAACAATCTTCGTGAATTTCTTTTCGCGCAGTTCGCGCGCCACCGGGCCAAACACGCGCGTCCCCACGGGCTCGCCAGCATCGTTGATGAGCACGGCGGCATTGTCATCGAAGCGGATGTAGGTGCCATCCTTGCGGCGGCGCTCCTTGCGCATGCGCACCACCACTGCTTTCACTACGGTCCCTTTTTTGACCTGGCTTTCCGGAGTAGCTTCCTTGACCGCGGCGGTGATGACATCGCCGAGGCCTGCTTGCAATCCCGCGTCGCCGCCCACCGGCATGATGCAAGTGAGCTTGCGTGCGCCGGAATTGTCGGCCACCGTCAGCCAGGTTCGCATCTGAATCATTGGTCTGCTCCCCTGTCTCTCTTACTCGGCTGACGCGTTCCGCGTCAGCACTTCCTTCAACCGCCAGCGCTTCAACTTCGAAAGCGGGCGCGAAGCCACGATGCGCACGGTATCGCCGGGCTTGGCCTGGCGCGCCTCATCGTGGGCGTAAAACTTCTTCGAGATGCGCACCACGCGGCGGTACTTCGGGTGCTTCACCAGCCGCTGCACCTCGACCACAATCGTCTTTTCCATCTTGGCGCTGGTGACCTTGCCGGTCAGCACGGTGCGTTCGCCGCGCTCGTCCGCCGTTGCGCTTGGTGTTTCAGTTGTCATTACGCCTTCCTCAATTCCTGGGCGCGCAAGAGTGTTTTCACCCGCGCCAGATCTTTTTTGGCTTCGCGCAGACGCTTCAGCGCTTCCGCTTGCCCCGTGGACAACTGGAATCGCAGCCGGAAAATCTGCTCCGTCAGCTCTTTGTGCTGCGCGTCCAATTCTTCCTTGCCCGCTTCGCGGATCTTTTCAATTCGCCGCGGCATCGTTAAAACCCTCCCGCGCGGGAAACGAACTTCGTCGGAATCGGCAGCTTGTGCGCCGCCAGCCCCAGCGCTTCCTTGGCCGTCGCTTCGTCAATTCCCGCCATTTCAAACATGATGCGTCCCGGCTTCACCACCGCCACCCACTTCTCTGGCGCGCCTTTGCCCTTGCCCATGCGCGTTTCCGCGGGCTTCTTGGTGAACGGCTTGTCCGGGAAAATCCGGATCCACAATTTTCCGCCGCGCTTGATGAACCGCGTGATGGCCACGCGCGAAGCTTCGATCTGCCGGTCGGTGATCCAGGCGCATTCCATGGCCTTCAGCCCGTACTCGCCAAACGCGAGATCTCCGCCGCGCCAGGCCTTGCCTTTGCGGCGGCCGCGCATCTGCTTTCTGTACTTCACCTTCTTCGGCATCAACATCGTTCTGTTCTCGCTTCCCTGATCTCGTTCACTGCTTTGCGGCTATCGTCAAACTTGTTTCGAATTCTCCTTACGCCACCGCCGCGGTTTCGCGTTCCTTCTGAATCTTCGACGCTTTCTTCGGCACGTTTTCGCCCTGGTAGACCCAGCACTTCACCCCAATCAAGCCGTACGTGGTATGCGCTTCCGCGGTGCCATAATCAATGTCCGCGCGGAGCGTTTGCAGCGGCAAGCGCCCCTGCAGATACCACTCTTTGCGCGCGATTTCCGCGCCGTTCAGCCGGCCCGCCACGCGTACCTTGATGCCCTTGCAGCCAAAGCGCAGCGCCGAATCCACCGCCTTACGCATCGCGCGCCGGAAGGCCACGCGCTTTTCCAGTTGCAGCGCAATCGATTCCGCCACGAGCTGCGCGTCCAGCTCCGGGCGGTGCACTTCCTGGATGTCAATGTGCACTTCGCGCTTGGTGCGCTTCTGCACGTCCTGCTTCAGCTTGTCAATCTCTGCGCCCTTGCGCCCGATGATGATGCCAGGCCGCGCGGTGTAGATGCGCACGACCAGCTTGTTGGCCGCGCGCTCGATGTCAATCGAACTGATGCCCGCGCTCTTCAGTTTGTCCTTCAGTTCACGGCGAAGCTTTACGTCTTCGTGGAGCAGGTCGGCGTAGTCCTTGTCGGCGTACCAACGGGACTTCCACGGTTTGTTGTAGCCTAGTCGGAATCCGTACGGATGCGTTTTCTGTCCCATTACTTCTTTCCCTTCTTCGGGGCCGATTGCTTCCCGGTCAAGGCCTTGCGAACACGGCGCGCCGTGCCACGCACGCCCTTTTGCGCTTCGGCTTCCGCCTGAATCGCCGCGACGCGCTCGGCAGCCGCCATGTGATGCTCGGCGACGCCCACCCACAGATGCGCGGTGCGCTTCACATAGCGGAACGCGCGGCCCATCGGCGCGGGACGCAAGCGCTTCCAGCGTGGGCCCTCGTTCACAAAACACTTCGCCACGAACAACTGGTCCACATCGAGCGGCGCTCCGGCCTCTTCCGCCTGGCGCTCCGCGTTGGCGATGGCGCTGCGCAGCACTTTTTCGATGTGCTTGGCGGCGCGCTTCGGCGTGTACTTCAGCGTCTGCAGCGCCTCTTGCGCGCGCTGGCCGCGGATCAAGTCCATCACCAGCCGCGCCTTTTGCGGCGACATGCGCACGTGCCGCGCGAGCGCGTGTGCTTCAATCGATCCAGCTTGTGTCTGCACGTCAGCCATGTCTTATGCCTTCGGCGCTGCGGGTGCTGCCGCTGGTGCTGCGCCGCCTCCTGCTGGTGCCGGTCCTGCGGCCTTTTCCAGCGCCGCTTTCACGCCGTGTCCCTTGAACGAGCGCGTCGGCGAGAATTCGCCTAGCTTGTGCCCGATCATCTGCTCGGTCACGTACACGGGAATGAATTTCTTTCCGTTGTGTACGGCGATGGTGTGCCCGATCATATCGGGAACGATCGTCGAACGCCGCGACCACGTCTTGACCACTTTCTTTTCATTGCGCGTGTTCAGTCCTTCGACCTTTTCGCGCAGGTGGCCGTCTACAAACGGCCCTTTTTTCAGTGAGCGTGCCATCGATCCCCTATTCCTCCACTCGCCGCAAACGGCCCCATTGCGCCCGGCGCATTTTCTTGAAGCCCCGCACCGGCCCGGGAACGCGGTGCGACTTCGGACAGAACGGGCAAACAAACCGTGTGCCTTGCGCATTGGCGATGCGTTCCACGATGACCGCCCAGCCCGGCTTGCACAGCTTGTACAGCACCGGCTCCGGGGGAGCCACCGCGGCCTTGACTGCCGGCCGA
This sequence comes from uncultured Acidobacteriota bacterium, assembly GCA_963729455.1. Classification (GTDB taxonomy): domain Bacteria; phylum Acidobacteriota; class Terriglobia; order Acidiferrales; family UBA7541; genus Acidiferrum. The sequence goes on along the minus strand of CAVSNX010000005.1, from coordinate 847,063 downwards.
ACTGCCTTGGCATTCTTCGCGCTTACGCGCTTGGCCGCTCGCTTTGCGGCCGCTCGTAACGCCGCGCGCTTAACCGGCCGGCTGCGCCTTCCCGCTGTTCGTGTTGTGCGTGTTGCTCGCATTGTTTCTGCTCTCACCAGGCTGCCTTGCCTGCACCGCCCGGTTTCTTGCCTCAGTGAACGTCTGCTGCTTACTTCCTGCGCTCCACAATGTTCTTGTCGGTGCGCTTGTTGTTACGCGTCTTCTTCCCCAACGTCGGGAAAGCCCACGGCGTCTGCGGATGATTGCCCTTTACTTTGCCTTCGCCGCCGCCATGCGGATGGTCGACGGGGTTCATGGCCACGCCGCGAACGGTTGGCTTCTTGCCGTGCCACCGCGTGCGGCCTGCCTTTCCATACGTTTCGTTCTCATGATCGAGATTGCCGACCTGGCCAACCGTCGCCATGCATTCAATGGAAAACTTGCGTACTTCGCCGGAAGGCAGCTTCACCAGCGCGAGATCGCCTTCCTTGCTGAGGAGCTGCGCGGAGCCGCCGGCCGAGCGCACCACTTGCCCGCCGCGTCCCGGATACAACTCCAGGTTATGCACCATCGTTCCGGGAGGGATGTGCTTGAACTGCAGCGCATTGCCCGGAAGAATGTCCGAGCCCTCGCCGGTCGAAACCGTCGCGCCCACTTCCAATCCCACCGGATGCAGGATGTAGCGCTTCTCGCCGTCCGCGTAGTGCAGCAGCGCCAGGTTCGCGCTGCGGTTCGGGTCGTACTCGATCGCCGCAACCTTCGCCGGCACTCCAACCTTTTCGCGCCGGAAGTCCACCTTGCGGTAAGCCTTCTTGTGTCCGCCGCCGCGGTGCCAGATCACGATCTCGCCGTGATTGTTCCGGCCGCCCGAACGCTTCTTCGGTTCCAGCAGCGCCTTTTCCGGCTCCTGCTTGGTGATGTGGCTCTTGTCCACGACGGTGATGAACCGCCGCGACGCCGTATATGGATTAAAGCTCTTCAGTCCCATCGCTGCCTCTTACCTTCTTAACGCTTTTCTGCCTAACTCTCTCAAACGGTCCCGGTCTTACAAATTCTCCGCGTACTCGATCATTTTTTCGCCTTCGGCGAGCTTTACATATGCTTTCTTCCAATCGCGCCGGTAGCCTTCGTTCTGGCCGCGGCGGCGCATCTTGCCGACAAAGTTCGCGGTGCGCACGCCCGCGACCTTGACCTTGAAAATCTGCTGCACCGCTTCCTTAATCTCCGTCTTCGTCGCCTTCGCGGAAACTTCAAAGACCACGGTGTGCTGCGTCTCTTTCACGCCCAGGCCCTTTTCCGTGATGATCGGCCTGCGAATAATCTGATAATGAGGGGCTGCCATCGCTTATTCCTTCCCCTTCTTCTTTGCCGGCTTGGCGGCCTTCTTTGCTGCTGCCGGTTTCTTCGCTGTGGCCTTCGGCGCCGCTTCCTTCTTCGCGGGCTTCGCAGGCTTAGCTGCCGGGGCAATCGTGGCTACATCGGGCACGACGACCGGCTTCTTCTCCGGATCGAGCGAATGGCTCAAACGCGCCACGGCATCTTTCGAAAGCACCAACAAATCGTGCTTCAGCACGTCGTAGGGCTGCAGAACGTTCGGAGCCGCAAGCGTTACGCCTTCGAGGTTGCGGCTGGCGAGCTCAAGATTGCGATTCTCGCCGTGCGCCACCAGCAACGCCGTCTTCGTATGATTCAGCTTGCCGAGCGCGGAAAGCAAAGACTGCGTCTTGTGCGTCTCGAGCGTCCACGCATCCACGACGGTGAGTTTCTGCGCTGAGAGCTTTGCCGACAGCGCGGAACGCAGCGCGCCCAGTAGCATCTTCTTTGGCAGCGCGTAGCTATAGTCGCGCGGCTTTGGTCCATGGACTGTGCCGCCATGGCGCCAGAGCGGCGAACGAATCGAGCCCACACGCGCCCGGCCCGTGCCCTTCTGCCGCCAGAGCTTGCGGCCTGCGCCGCTGACTTCGCTCTTGTCCTTGGTCTTGTGCGTGCCCGCGCGCAATCCGCGCAGGTGCCACCGCGAAGCTTCGTGCAACAGGTGCTGATTCACCTTCGCGCCAAAGACCGCGTCGGCCAGTTCCACTTGGCCAACTTTCTTGCCTTCCAGATTGACTACATCAACGACCGGCATAATCTCTTTTCCTTCTTTGCTCTCAGCGAAGCGAAACGCCGCTCCGCCTTACTTCGCTTTCTTCGCCTTGCGGATGAAAATGTACGTTCCGCTTGGCCCCGGCACCGATCCCCGCACCAGCAGCAGGTTTTCATCGGTGTCGATTTTCACAACTTTCAAGTTCTTCGCCGTCACCTTCTGGTTTCCCATGTGCCCCGGAAAGTGCTGGTTCTTCCACACGCGCGACGGAAAGGAGCTGCCTCCGATGCCGCCCGGCGCGCGATGATGCATCGAGCCGTGCGACGCGTCGCCGCCGGCGTAGTGCCAGCGCTTCACGCCGCCTTGAAAACCCTTGCCTTTGCTGACGCCGCTGACGTCCACGAGCTCGCCGGTCTTGAAGTTCTCCACCAGCACGCGGTCGCCAACCTTCGTTTCGTCCTTCGATTCCTCGATGCGCACTTCCTGGAGCACTTCCATCGGCGCGACATTGGCCTTCTTGAAGTGCCCGGTCATGGCCTTGTTCACGCGCTGCGGCTTGACGAATTCCACCAGCCCCAGTTGCGCGGCTTCGTAGCCGTCGGTCGCTTTCGTGCGGCGCTGCACCACCACGCAAGGACCCGCTTGAAGAACCGTGCACCCAACCAGCGTGCCTTCGTCGGTGAACACCTGCGTCATGCCCAGCTTGATTCCAATAATTCCGTCGACTGCCATTTTCCTGTCTCTCTCTTGCAGCGCTACCTTCCGCGCTGCTTTGTTTTAAGTCTTCAGTTCTCAGTGCCGCTTATCTTCTAAGAGCACTGTTCTCTGCCGACTGGTCAAATCTCTTACTTCGCCGCGTGCCCGAACGCCTTGATTTCCACGTCCACGCCCGGCGGCAAATCCAGCTTCATCAGCGCATCCACCGTGTCCGGCGTCGGCTCCAGAATGTCAATCAGCCGCTTGTGCGTGCGCATTTCAAACTGCTCGCGCGATTTCTTGTCCACGTGCGGCGAGCGCAGCACCGTCCAGCGGTTGATGGTGGTCGGCAAAGGAATCGGCCCGGCCACATCCGCGCCGGTGCGCTTGGCCGTCTCCACGATTTCACGTGTGGACTGGTCCAGAATGCGGTGGTCATACGCTTTCAAACGAATACGGATTTTGTCGCCCTGTCTCATAAATTATTCGATGACCTCGGTCACGGCACCGGCGCCGACGGTGTGCCCGCCTTCGCGAATCGCGAAGCGCAAGCCCTTCTCCAAAGCGACCGGCGTGATCAAAGTCACTTCGCAGCTAACATTGTCGCCCGGCATTACCATCTCCACGCCGGTCGGCAGCTTCATGTCTCCCGTCACGTCCGTCGTGCGGAAATAAAACTGCGGCCGGTAGCCGGAGAAAAACGGCGTGTGCCGCCCGCCTTCTTCCTTCGTCAATACGTACGCTTCCGCCTTGAACTTCGTGTGCGGCGTGATGCTTCCCGGCTTGCACACTACTTGCCCGCGCTCCACGTCTTCTTTTTCCGTGCCGCGCAGCAGCAAGCCCACGTTGTCGCCCGCCAGTCCTTCATCCAAAAGCTTCTTGAACATTTCCACGCCCGTCACTACTTTCTTCTGCGTCGGACGGAATCCCACGATTTCCACTTCTTCGCCAACTTTTACCTTGCCGCGTTCGATCCGGCCCGTCACCACCGTGCCGCGGCCGGAAATCGAAAAAATATCTTCAATCGGCATGGCAAATGGCTTGTCCACGTCGCGCACCGGCAGCGGCACGTTCTTGTCCACCGCTTCCATCAATTCATCAATCGTCTTTTCCCACTTGGCGTCGCCGTTCAGCGCTTGCAGCGCTGAGCCCTTGATCACCGCAATCGTGTCGCCGGGAAATTGATAGCTCTTCAGCAGCTCGCGAACTTCCAGTTCCACCAGCTCCAAAAGCTCCGCGTCTTCCACCATGTCGCACTTGTTCAGGAACACCACAATCGCCGGCACGCCCACCTGCCGCGCCAACAGAATGTGTTCCCGCGTCTGCGGCATCGGCCCGTCCGTCGCCGCCACCACCAGGATCGCGCCGTCCATCTGCGCCGCTCCGGTGATCATGTTCTTGATGTAGTCCGCATGCCCCGGACAATCCATGTGCGCGTAGTGCCGGTTGGCCGTCTCGTACTCCACGTGCGACACGGCAATGGTGATCCCGCGCTCGCGCTCTTCCGGCGCGTTGTCAATCGAATCAAACGCGCGGAACTGCACCTTCGGGTTATGCTTTGACAGCACCTTGGTGATCGCCGCCGTCAGCGTCGTCTTGCCATGGTCAATGTGCCCAATCGTCCCAATGTTCACATGCGGCTTGTTGCGCTCGAATTTCTCCTTCGCCATTTCGTCCTCTGCTCCTCAAGTCAAAGTCTTGCCAAAAACCAGGAATCTATGTGCTACCGTGCCACCGCGCCCGCGCTGCCTTCGCCACGATTTTTCTTAATCACTTCCTCCGCAAGGGCAGCGGGTAGTTCCGCGTAATGCGAGAAATGCATCGTGAACGTGGCCCGGCCCTGCGTGCGGCTGCGCAAATCCGTGGCGTAGCCGAACATCTGCGAGAGCGGCACTTCCACGCGAATCACGTTGCTGCCCGCGCGGTTTTCCGTCCCTTGAATCGCCGAACGCCGCGCATTCAAGTCGCCGAATACCTGCGGCATGTATTCTTCCGGAACTACGACTTCCACTTTCATGATGGGCTCGAGCAAAACCGGCTTGGCCTTGGCGCAAGCTTCTTTGAACGCCATCGACCCCGCGATTTTGTACGCCATTTCCGAGCTGTCCACGTCGTGGTAGCTGCCGTCCACCAGAACCGCGGCGATGTCCACCATGGTGAATCCCGCGAGAACGCCGTTGTCCAGCGCTTCGCGAATGCCCGCTTCGATTGGCGCGATGAATTCGCGTGGAATCGCTCCGCCGACAATCTTGTCGATGAACAGGAAGCGGTGCTCTTTGTCGAACTTCCACTTTCCCGCCGGTCCGCCTACGATTTGCTTGGCCAGCGCATCCAGATCGTCCGTGGACATTTCCTTCATGTTCTCGTGACCGGCGCTGGGCAGCGGATGCAACTCAATTTCGCAATGGCCATACTGGCCGCGGCCGCCGGTCTGCTTGATGTATTTGCCTTCCGCGGTGGCCTTTTTGCGAATCGTTTCGCGATATGCCACTTGCGGACGCCCGACATTCGCCTGCACGTTATATTCGCGCAGCATGCGGTCCACGATGATTTCCAGGTGCAATTCGCCCATCCCAGAGATCAGCGTTTGCCCGGTATCGGGTTCGGTCGAAACGCGGAACGTCGGATCTTCCTGCGCCAGCCTCTGCATGGCCACGCCCAGCTTGTCCTGGTCGGCCTTGGTCTTCGGCTCGATGGCCACGGATATCACCGGCGTGGGGAAATCAATGTTTTCGAGAATGATCGGTTTGGTTTCATCGCAGAGCGTGTCGCCGGTATTCACGCTCTTCAAGCCCACGCAGGCGCAAATGTCGCCGGCATAAATCTCTTCAATCTCTTCGCGCTTGTTGGCGTGCATCTGCAGCAACCGGCTGATGCGTTCGCGCGAGCCTTTGCCGGAATTCAATACGTAACTTCCAGACTTCAGCACGCCCGAATACACGCGGATATAGGTCACGTGTCCGACGAACGGGTCGGACATAATCTTGAACGCCAGCGCGGCAAAGGGCTGATCGTCACGGGCCAAGCGCAATTCGCTTTCGTCATTTCCCGGATTCACGCCCTCCACGGGAGGAACATCCACCGGCGACGGCAGGTAATCAACGACGGCATCGAGCAGCGGCTGAATGCCCTTGTTCTTGAACGCAGAACCCGCCAGCACCGGCACGATTTTCAAATTCAGCGTGGACTTGCGAATCGACTTGCGCATTTCATCCAGCGTTAGCGTGCCTACCGTCAAATATTTGTCGATGACCTCATCGTCGTGTTCGGCGATGTACTCGACAACCTTGTTGCGGTGCTCGTCGTAAAACTTCTTGTCAATGGCCGAGCCCTTCAGCGCCGCGGCAACGTCTGGCCGCGAATCCACGAAGCTCTTGTCCCAAAGTTTGTCGACGGCAAATGTCTCGAATTTCGCTCCGAGCGTTTCCTCGAGCCACACAATCACCTTTTCCTCGAGGAAATCGATGATGCCGATGAAATTGTCTTCGCGTCCGAGGGGAAACTGCAGGGGAACAGGGTGGGCACCGAGGCGCTGCCGAATGGTGCGGACCACGTGGTCAAAATCCGCGCCCATGCGGTCCATCTTGTTCACGAAACAAATGCGCGGCACGCGATACTTGTCCGCCTGGCGCCATACCGTTTCCGACTGCGGCTGCACGCCCGCGACCGAATCGAACACGCACACCGCGCCATCCAAAACGCGCAGCGAGCGCTCCACTTCCACCGTAAAATCCACGTGGCCCGGCGTATCAATAATATTGACGCGGTACTTTTTGCCGAAGCGATCCCAAGCAGCGGTGGTCGCCGCACTCGTAATCGTAATCCCGCGCTCGCGCTCCTGCTCCATCCAGTCCATGGTGGCCGTGCCCTCATCCACCGAACCGATCTTATAAGTCACACCCGTATAGAACAGGATGCGTTCCGTTGACGTCGTCTTTCCGGCATCAATGTGCGCCATGATCCCGATGTTGCGCGTGTCTTCGAGTTTGAATACCCGGGCCATAATCTTTTTTCAGAATTCCTTCAGTTAAAGTAACGGCTACCAGCGCCCTTTTTACCAGCGCCCTCTTACCAGCGCCTTTTTACCAACGATAGTGCGCGAACGCCTTGTTGGCTTCCGCCATGCGGTGCACGTCTTCCTTCTTCTTCATCGCTCCGCCACGCGAATTCGCCGCGTCAATCAATTCATCCGCCAGCTTGTCCACCATGGTCTTGCCCGCGCGCTCCCGCGAATACTGCAGCAGCCAGCGAATCGCCAGCGACTGCCTGCGGAAGGGATTCACTTCCACCGGCACCTGGTAGTTCGCGCCGCCCACGCGCCGCGTTTTTACTTCCAGCAGCGGCTTCACGTTCTCGATGGCCTTCTTGAAAATCTTCAAGGCGTCATCGTTGGTCTTTTTGGCTACCTGATCCATCGCGCCGTAAAACACGCGCTGCGCCGTGGACTTCTTGCCTTCCCACATCATCGAGCAGATGAACTTCTCCACGATGTCGCTGGCATAGACCGGATCGGTCGCCTGAGTTCGCCGGAAAACGAGTCCTTTGCGTGGCATTGCTCTTTATCGCTCCTTACTTCGCCGCCGCGGCCTTGGGCCGCTTCGCGCCGTACTTTGAACGTCCCTGCTTGCGATTCTCCACGCCCGCGGCATCCAGCGTTCCGCGCACGATGTGATACCGCACTCCCGGCAAATCCTTCACGCGGCCGCCGCGCACCAGCACGATCGAGTGCTCCTGCAGGTTGTGGCCGACGCCGGGAATGTAGGTCGTCACTTCAATCGAATTCGTCAGCCGCACGCGTGCCACTTTGCGCAATGCGGAGTTCGGCTTCTTCGGCGTTTGCGTATACACGCGAATGCACACGCCGCGCTTCTCCGGGCAGCCCGCCAGCGCCGGCGACTTCGTCTTGACCACGACCTTCTCACGTCCCATCCGTACTAGTTGCGAAAACGTCGGCACAGTCGTTCCTCTTTTATCTGCGCTCCGGCACCGCCGGGCGACTATTGCGCGCAAAAAGATTTCGAGGCTCTCGCAAGGCGCGCAGACAAAAATGCGCGAGAGCGCACAAGAGTGCTGAAAGGTCTACTGCGAATCCGGAGATACAACCAGCAAGAAACTCCGTACGCACTCCAAGAGGTAGAACTCTTCTCTTGGCTTCAGTTCGGAGAGGCTTACTCGGCTTTGCGGGGCTGGCGCCCCATTCCGGCCGCTCTTCTGTCCCATTCCGTCTTTCTTTGTTCCGGGACCGAAGATAATTCCCTTCCAACTAATTGGCCCCGATCCTATCGGAGCCACCCCACAAGGGTCATAATCACCCCTGACAAACATCGAAGTATAAGGAAGAAAAGCGGTTCTGTCAAATCTCTTTGAACACAGCCCCGTGGAAATCTCTGTGGAAATCAAGCACTTGGCGGCTTTCTTGCTTGCGGCATCGCGCCTGGCTCATTGAACCTCTGCCTCGGAGGCGGCCTAGAGCGCCGGTGTCCCCTTCAGAGTTAGCTGGCACTAAGGCCGTTAGGGTAATAGCCGTCATATGGCATTGAAAATAAACGGCTTACGCTGATCCCTTCCCCCGCGGCCCGAGCGCCATATACATGGCTCTCCAAACCGCTAATTCTACTGGTTGTCATTCCTCCCCTTCTCGTCAGCTCCCAAGTCCCCGAACGGCCACAGGTTGAAAGCCTTTAGTTCCTCGTATTCATGCTGCGCTCGCAGCATCCGCGCCGTCCGTTCCGCCGACCAGGGCGTTGCGAAACGCTCCGGCCGGTCCGCAATCCAAAACGCCGCCAGCGCCATCAGCGTGGCGTTCTGCGCCAGCACATCCGGCTTCTGCGCCTCCAGAGCATCAGCGGCAGAGTGGTGCGTGTACTTATAGTCCGTCGTGTCCTGCTGCATGTTGATCCCCGGCAGCCCCGCAACGGAAAACGGCAGCGTGTCCGTCCCCGATTCCACTTTGTCGTCCACCGATATTTTATTAAAGTTCGCCAACGAATCCGCGAACGGCTGGAACACCGGCACCAAATCGTCCCGGCCTCCCATTTGAAATCCCTTCACCGCTCCCTGCCCCGCATCCAGCACAAGATTGCCCAGGTGATTGGCCATCTCCGATTGGTGCTGCTTAATATAAGCGAACGATCCATCTAAGCCTTGTTCCTCGCCGGTGAACAATACGAATCGAATCGTGCGCCGTGGACGCTCTCCCGATCGCACGATAGCTTCCGCGGCTCCGAGCACCGTCGCCGTTCCCGATCCGTTATCGGTTGCGCCTTGCGCCAGATCCCATGAATCCAGATGTCCGCCAACCACGAGAATTTGCTCGGGGTGTTCGCTCCCTCGGATTTCGCCGACCACATTGGCCGTCTCCACCGGGCCGCTGGTAAAAGTATTCTGCACGTTAAACCTTACTCTCGGCGTTATCCCGCGCTCTACAAATCGCTCCAGCTGCCCTTGGTCCTCAGCGGTCATGGAAACAACGGGAACCGCAAAGTCCGCGTTGAATCCCAAAATTCCCGTGTGCGTTAGATTCATCCCCGCTGACTTGCGCCCTCCCTGCCCGCCAATCACCGCAATCACTCCCGCAGGACCCGCGGCCCTCAAAAAATCTCCGAACTGCGCGAACAACAGCATGAAGTCTTTCCGCTGTACGCCTCTCGTCACCACCAGCACCACTTTGCCCTTTAAGCGCGATACATTTCTAATTTCACTGTCGAGATCGAAAAGATTCACCGGCACGACGTCGCCTTCCGCTCCGCCTGCTGGCGTTGACCCCGTCCAACCCATCGCGTCCACGTGCAGCTTATGCCGCACCGGCGTAAGCACCTCCGCGTCCGCCGTGCCGCGCGTCCATCCGCGCCAAATTTGGTATTTCTCCGTGTGCACGTTTTCGAGGCCGATAGCCTTCATCTTCGCGACGCCCCACTCCTCGGCTTTGCGTTCCGCCGGCGATCCCGTCACGCGCGCGCCAACATCGTCGCTCAGCTCGGTGAGGTATTGGAACGCATGCGAATCCAGCATCCCCTCCCCCGCAATTTTGACAAGCGCCGGCTTAGTTCCATCCTCATCCGGCCCCTTAGGTGCCCGGTTGTCAGCCCGCACCGGCAAAGCTCCGCCCAGCGCAAATCCCAGTACCGCAACCGCCGCTCCCACCAAAACACCCCGCATCCGCTTTCTCCTCGCGCCTTTCGCGCACACAAACTCTATCACGCACTCAGACGCACCCGCCCCCCATCGGTTTCCTCAATTCTTCTCTGCGAACTCTGCGTCTCTGCGTTATATTTTCCCTTCTCCTCTCGTCGCTTCCCTGCGGTCCAACTCGCGCCATTGCCGCGTGATGCATTTCGCGCAATTCTCCCGTAGCCGTCCCTTTACGGAGTTCTCTGCCCGCCCTAAACTGCCTGCGTGGCCATCTTGCGACTGAATCTCAGCTTTCACATATTGTTGCGCGCACTCGCTTTTCTCTTCGCTTTTGCCATTCTCGACCCGGTCCTGGCGCAACAACCTCCGCAAAAACCATCCGGGAAATCCGCGCCAAAGCCCTCAGCTCCGCCGGAAAAACCCGAAAACCCCGCCCAAATCGAACTCCTCGAAACCCTCTACCGCTTCGAAGCCGACGGCTCCAGCCGCAAGGAAGTCCACACCCGCGTCCACATCAATAGCGAACTCGGCGTTCGCCAGTTCGCCCGCCTCAATTTCGATTTCAACCGCGCCTTCCAATCCATCGAAATCCCGCTCGTCCACATCACCCACGCCAGCGGCGGCACCGCCGACATCCTCCCCAGCGCCATCACCGACAATCCCAATCCCGCCGTCACCAACGCGCCCGCCTACCAGGACGTCCGCGTCAAAACCGTCCGCATCCTCGGCCTCGAACCCGGCGACACCCTCGAGTACCGCGTCATCACCACCACATCGCACCATCCGCTCGCCCCCGATTTCTGGCTCGACCACTCCTTCGATCGCACCGGCGTCGTCTCTCAGGAAATCTTCGAACTGGACCTTCCCGCACTGCTTTTCGAAGACGCAACACGCCCGATAGTCACGGCACCCTGTCAGGAACCTGTGGTCAATCAGAGTTGTACGGCTTCTTCGTATCAGGGTCCTCAGATCCGTATTTCTCCGGAAACGCCGGAAATCTCAAAGGAACGCACGGGAGGTGATAAATCAGGTCGTTTGATCTACAAATGGAAATGGACCCCTGGGAACTCCGTCAAACCTCAGCAAAAACTCACATCTACTGAATCGTCTGAGCCGGACGTCGTCGTAACAACATTCTCATGGTGGCCGCGGCTGGCCATGAAACTTAAGCTCTTGCTCTCGACATTTGGTGGCCCCAACTCCAAGGCCGAGCTGGACGCAAAGTCCGCTCAAATCGGTTCTGCGGATGGTACTAACGAAACCCCGGATGAGAAGCTTTATCGATTTGTATCGCAGAAGATCAGAACCGTGGATTTACCACTAGGCTCCATGGGGTTCCATGTGCGCCCTCCTCTGGAAGTCCTTTCCTCTGGATATGGGACCGCTGAAGACAAAGCCGCGCTTTTTCTCGCTATGCTTCCGTCAATGCTCCCCCCGCGACACTTAGCACTTTACATTCCCGGTCACTCGCCAGAAAAAACAGCCCCCTCGCCCCACCCTGTTTACGCAAATTTTGGCGGTGGTCGACGAAGGAGAACGCCGCGCCTATCTGGATTTAGCAGCTGAAGTAGCGCCCTTTGGTGTTGTCCCCTCAAGTCTTCGAGGCGCAACTGTCCTAATGTTAAATCATACTAACCGCGGTTTCGTCAGCGCGGAAGATCCCGATCTTTGGCGCGAGATTCCAAGGGAGCTACCTTTTGCGTCAGCGCAGCGCGTCAAAGTCGACGCCGCTCTGGCAGAGGACGGCAAGCTCAGCGCGAAAGTCCATTATTCTTTGCGCGGGGACAACGAACTACTCCTCCGCGTGGCCTTCCATCAATCGCCCAAGGACAAGTGGAAGGACCTCGCCCAGCTTCTCTCCCTCTCCGACGGCTTCCGCGGAGAAGTCAGCAGCGTCACCGCGTCCGATCCCTACGCCACGCGCGAGCCCTTCACGCTCGACTACGAAATCACCCAGCCGAAATTCGTGGATTGGTCGAAGAAGCCAGTCCGCATCCCCGCGCTTCTGCCCCAGTTGGGCCTGCCCGATCCGCCAGCGAAACCCGCCGCTGGCTCCGCCACCGCTCCCGTCGAACTTGGCACGCCCCTCGAAGTCGAGACGCACATGACCCTGCATTTGCCGACCGGCACAACCGCGCGCACTCCCACCGGCACCTCCATCGTGCGCGACTACGCGACCTTCGCCTCCCATTACGCTGCAAAAGATCTGACCGTTACCGCCTCCCGCCACATCAATTTTCTCTCCCGCGAAGTCCCCGCAGACCGCGCCGCCGACTACAACGCCTTCCTCCGCGCCGTCCTAAGCGACGAAGCCCAGGACTTCACACTGGAACGCGCCGACACAACCACGCTTAAACCCGCGCCTGCGACCGAAAAAGCGCCCGCTCCCAAGCCGTAGGTCTGGGGACCAAAGTCTTCAATTTTTGGTTTTGAAATTAAGAAAGAACCTATCGCAACTAACGACTACCTGAGTTCAAGAATTTCCTTCTCTTTCGCCGCGGACAGATCCTCGATCTTCTTCGTCTCCGCCTGCGTCACTTTCTCCATCTCCTCGATCGCCCGCTTGTGCTCGTCCTGGCTGATCTTCTTTTCCTTCTCCAGCTTGTCCAGCGCTTCCTTGATGTCGCGCCGCACGTTGCGCACCGCCGTGCGGTGATTCTCCAGCGCCTTGTGCAGATGCTTGACGATCTCCTTGCGCCGCTCTTCCGTCGGCGAAGGCATCGGCACGCGCACCACCTTGCCATCGTTCGTGGGATTCAGCCCCAAATCCGAAGTGCGAATGGCCTTGTCAATCAGCGGCACCACGCTCGGGTCCCAGGGCGAAATCACCAGCAGCGTGGCCTCCGGCACTGTCACCGTGCCCAGCTGATTCACCGGCATGGGCGTCCCGTGATAATCCACGCGAATCGCGTCCAGGATGGACGCATTCGCCCGCCCCGTCCGCAGCGTCCCCAACTCCTTGCGAAAATCATCCACGGCCTTCTCCATCCGCGTCCGCGCCTGGGCCATCGCATCTTTCGTCGTCGCAATCGTCGTCATATCTTCCTCATCGAAGCAATTATTCGCCCCATGATCGGGTCCTCAGTTTTCAGTACTCAGTCTTCTGAAGAGAGAAAAACCATCTGAGAATTAACAATCAGACATAATTCAGTGGTCTTTTCTCACTGAAAACTGACTACTGAGAACTGAAAACTTTTTCACGCCGGCGTCACTTTCGACCCCACGCGCTCCCCCAACACTACCCGCCGGATATTCCCCGGCCGGTTCATGTTAAAGACCACAATCGGCATCCCATTATCCATGCACAACGAAATCGCCGTCGAATCCATCACCTTCAAATTCTGGCTCAGCACTTCGCGGTACGAAATCGCCGCAAAAAACTTCGCGTCCGGAATCTGTTCCGGATCGGCATCGTACACTCCGTCCACCCGCGTAGCTTTCAAAATCACGTCCGCCTTAATCTCCATCGCGCGCAGCGCTGCCGCCGTATCCGTCGAAAAATACGGATTCCCCGTGCCCGCCGCGAAAATCACGATGCGATCCTTCTCCAGATGCCGCACCGCCCGCCGCCGGATAAACGGCTCAGAAACTTCCTTCATCTCAATGGCGCTAAGCACCCTCGTAAACACCCCCGCCTTTTCCAGCGCATCCTGCAGCGCCAGCGCATTGATCACCGTCGCCAGCATCCCCATGTAATCGCCCGTCGCCCGGTCAATCTCAAACCCCTTCTGCCTGGCGCCACGGAAAATATTTCCTCCGCCAACCATAATCGCCGTCTGCACACCCAGTGCGTGCACATCTTTTAATTCGCGCGCGATCGCTTGAATCGTTTCCCCATGGATGCCGAAACCCTGCGGCCCCTGAAACGCCTCCCCCGACAGCTTGAGCAAAATCCGGTGGTAGGCCGGCTTCGCCTTCTTGCCGCTCTTTCGAATTGCCTTCTTCGTCCCAGCCATGACCCTCCGCTTCGCGCACTCCAAAATCCCCGGAATTGTAACAAACTATCCCCGCCCCCGCACTTTCGGACTGCGGAGCGTAGCGGGTCAGTTTCCGGTTGCGGCGTTTATCAGGACTGACCCCAGATTGTCCATTCAAAATGGCCCTGATACTCTAGATTGGTCGGACCGTTCCCTCGCTTCGCATTCGACGTGCATGGATTTGCGAAGCAGATCGGAGCACGGCCATGAAATCAGCAGTTGTGACAGTACTTTGCTTCGTGTCCGCAATGCGGACTCCCGGCCAAGCGCAAGTTCAGAGCGTGCCAGTGTTCTTTACAACTGACTATTACGCGCAGACAAGAACTCTAATCGTGCATGCCACCAACAATTCCGGTAAAGAAATCATGGGCTACTACCTCGTGGTCCAGAAAAAACTGCCAAATGGCGGTCTGGCCACCCAGGGGAATGAGTTCATGGGCCAGTACGCCGATATGTTGGACGCTTGGGCGTATGTCCAGACATCGAAGGACCCGGAAAAGTACGAGCGCCAATGGGAACTTAGTAGCGAGGGCGTTTTCCACGCTGGCGCGACTCGTGACATAAGTTTAGCGGGCGTTGATGACCCCAACGTCGTAGTTTCTGCGGCAGTTCTCTTCTATGTCGACGGGTCCTTTGACCAGCACGATGGCGACAGATTCAACCGCATGTTGGCAACGAGGCAGGGCGACCTGTTTGGTAAAAAAGAGACCGACAAGATCATCCGTAACGTGCTCGCGGACCCAACAAACGAACACCCCTGCGCTGCCGTGATAGCCGCATTGGCGAAGATGGTGGGCCAAAGTTTGGGCGACGCCAGCCAAGACATCCTCAGTAACTTCCCGCAAAGCCGGAGAGAGGAAGCGTTGCGCACCGGCATTAACAACATGCGTCTCATACAGATGCGGGCTGCGAAAAAACTGGGAACGCCGAGCGAACAAAACATGACAGAGCGCGAACGGCTCCTGGAGTTCGTCGAGAGGCAGGAAAAGCAAGTGGAGTTGATGACGCCGCAATGCCACCTTGAGATTGCGATGAAAGCAGTAGCACCGGACTCTGCTAGATAAAAACGCACCTCCAGTTGAAAAAGAGAAATGTGGTCAAGCCCCGGTAAGTCGCGTTACCGGAAGCTGGCCTACTACCGCGCGGAAGCTAGGTTCCCACGCTCCCCAAAAAAAAGCGCCTCGGCAAAACCGAGGCGCCCTGTAAAGTTGCTATTGGAAGTTTTCCGTCTTACGTGCTCACCGGCACAGGCGCCGTCTCCGGCCCCGCCGTCGCGCCGCCCACTTCGCCGACCTTGAACCGCACAAACCGCCGGATCGAAATGTTTTCCCCCAGCTTGATCACCGCCTGCGCGATCATCTCGCCAATGGTCACACTCTCATCCTTGATGAAGTGCTGTTCATAGAGGCAATTCTCC
Organism: uncultured Acidobacteriota bacterium; assembly: GCA_963729455.1. Taxonomy (GTDB): domain Bacteria; phylum Acidobacteriota; class Terriglobia; order Acidiferrales; family UBA7541; genus Acidiferrum. The sequence continues at coordinate 831,735 of CAVSNX010000005.1, read as the reverse complement.
TCATAGAACTTCTCCATCTTCCCGGTAACGATCTTCTCGACCACCGCTTCCGGCTTGCCCGTGGCCAGCGCCTGCGCCTTATAAATGTCGCGCTCCTTCTCCAGCATCTCCGGCGTCACTTCTTCGCGCCGCACGTACCGCGGATCCAGCGCCGCGATGTGCATGGCAATGTCGTGCGAGAGCTGCTGGAACGCCTCGGTGCGCGCCACAAAGTCCGACTCGCAATTCAGCTCCACCAGCACGCCGATTTTCCCGCCCGCGTGGATGTAACTGCCCACCAGCCCTTCACTGGCTTCCCGCTGCGCCTTCTTGGCCGCGGCCGCCTGGCCCTTCTTGCGCAAAACGCTGATGGCTTTTTCAATGTCGCCGCCCGCTTCCACGAGCGCCGCGCGGCAATCCGCGAAACCCGCGTTGGTCCGCTCGCGCAATTCCTTCACAAGTTGTGCTGGGATCTGCATTGCTGGCTGTTGTGTACTCATCCTTTTTTCTCTTCGCTGATTGGCAATTTCTTATTTAATTTGTTTGCTTGCAAAACGGCCCGCACCGAATCGCTCGGCGCGGGCCTCTGAATATTGTTACCCGCGCATTGGTTTAGATTTTGTCGTCGTCGGGAGGCACAGTGGCTTCCGCACCTTCGCCAGACTCGACAGGAGCATCCGGCGCCGGTTCAACAACCGCGCCCTCCACAAAGTCGCCTTCCTGCTTCTCATACTGCTCGTAAGCGCTCGTGTCCACGTACTCCACGCCTTCCACCAGCGCCTGGTCTTCCGCGGCCTTCGCGTCCGCCACCTGCGATTGCTGATACGCGGTATGGCCTTCGAGCACCGAATCCGCAATCTTCGTCGTGAACAACCGGATCGCGCGCAACGCGTCGTCGTTCCCCGGGATAATCCAGTCCACCACGTCCGGATCGCAATTCGTATCCACCACGGAAACCACCGGCACGCCCATGCGCCGCGCTTCCTTCACCGCGATCTCTTCCGCGTTCGAGTCAATCACGAACATGGCATCCGGCAACTGCGTCATGTTCTCGATGCCCTCGAGGTTCTGGAACAAGTGCTTCATCTCGCGGTCCAGCCGCGCCTGTTCTTTCTTCGATAGCTCTTTGATCCGTCCATCCTCATTCATGGCCTTCAGCAGCTTCAGCCGCTTGATGGATTTCTGCAGCGTCGCCCAATTCGTCAGCGTTCCGCCCAGCCAGCGGTGATTCACGAAAAACGCACCGCAGCGCTTCGCCTCTTCGGCGACCGCTTCCTGGGCCTGACGCTTGGTGCCCACAAACAAAACGTTTCTGCCTTGTCCGGAAAGTTCGCTCACGAAGCGGCTCGCTTCGCGGAACATCTTGAGGGTTTTCTGCAGGTCAATAATATGGATGCCGTTGCGTTCCCCGAAAATGTACTCCTTCATCTTCGGGTTCCAGCGCCGCGTCTGGTGACCGAAGTGAACTCCGGCCTCCAGCAACTCTTTCATCGTAATTTCTACCGCCAAGTTTCCTCCTAATAGGATAGCTGTTTGCGGTAGCGTCCATTCGCCTTTTCTTTGCTCCAGCCTGCCGGAACAATTTCAACGGCGACTCGCGCTACAGAACAGCCTCTTGCCGGCTTCTTGCCGGCCGTGATCTCGGAGGTTTTGCTTGCGCATTCCCTCCGGAGCTCGACTTGACTAGTTCTGGTTTTTTACCAGCCACTAGTCACCAGCCATCAATCACCGCTCTACCGCTTGGTGAACTGGAATCTCTTGCGCGCGCCCTTCTGCCCGTACTTCTTGCGTTCCTTCATGCGTGAATCGCGCGTCAAAAATCCATTCTTGCGCAGCGACGATCGCAGCTCCGGATTGAACCGCGAGATCGCTCGCGACAATCCCATGCGCACCGCTCCCGCTTGTCCCCCAACTCCGCCGCCATGCGCCGTCACCACCACGTCAACCTGGTCCGCGATATTCGTAAACTTCAGCGGCTCGATGGCGTCATGCTTCCACGCGTGGTTCGGAAAATACTGCTCGACCGTCCGCCGGTTGATCGTGAACTTCCCCGACCCCGGCCGCAAGAACACCCGCGCCACGGACTCCTTGCGCCGGCCCGTTCCCAGAAACCATGTTTGTGTGCCCCCGATGGGCGTACCCGTAGAACTCAACGTTCCTCCTCAAAGACTCCACACCCGGCTTGCTCCCTGCGATGGGTGACCGCTCAACGGTCAGACACAACGGAGAACCGCGACGTGCGGGGAAAAACCAAAATCTCGTTTACAGCGTTACGGCTTGCGGCTTCTGTCCGGCGTGCCGCGTCAAGCTTGCCGCATCCCGGTACACGCGCAATTTCTTCGCGCGCCGCGCACGCAGCTTGTTCTTGGGCAGCATCCCCAGAACCGCTTCGCGCACGATCCACTCCGGCTTGGTCTCGCGAATGCGCTTCGCCGGAACTTCCTTCAGCCCGCCCGGATACCCGCTGTGCGAGTAATAAATCTTTTGCTCGACCTTGTTCCCGGTCATGCGAATCTTGTCCGCATTGATCACCACCACGTGATCGCCCGAATCCAGGTACGGCGTAAAGCTCGGCTTGTCTTTGCCGATCAGCATGCGTGCGACTTTTGTCGCCAGGCGCCCCAGCACCTGATTCGTCGCATCCACCACAAACCAGCTCGCGCCCACCTTCAGCGCTTCGGCCTCTTCACCCTTGGCTACGTACGTCCTCATTGCGCTCAGTCACACCTTTCCCTGTAGAGACAAACACCAATCTTAAAGTACACCCCAACTCTTGTCAACGAACTTGAAGCATCCTCTCACACCCTCTAGCTGTTGTCCGCGCTCAGCGGGGTAGCCTGATCGCACCTTGTACCACTTGCAACTCGCGGCGATTTGCTGCAACCATGTACCTAGACGGTACGTTTCATTGCCAAGGGCAGTTGTAGCTCTTTCGCACGAGCCGTTCAGTCCCAACGCGGGCGCTCGTGACCGAGAGCGAGCAACTTACTTCCTGGTCAAGCAGTACGGTCGGGTCTGCGAATGATCAACGTCCCTCAATGTAGCACGTGAAAGAGCGGGAGGTCCTATGCGAAAGTCTGCGTATTCATTTTCAATTTTGTTCGTGTTGGCAATCGTCGTGGCGGGTCTCATCGGCTCGTCCGTTCCCGCCAGCGACAAACCAAAGCCCGAGGAGTTAGTCAGCAAGCATCTTGATGCGCTCGGTTCCAGCGATGCCCGCGAAGCGCTCAAGGCTTTAGATGTCGAAGGAAACGCCCAGGCAAAGTTCATTCAAGGCGGCACCGGCACCTCCGGCGGCCCCTTCGCCATGATTTCTGAAAATCACAAGGTCATGATGAAAATGGTGTTCGGCGTAGCCACCGCGCAGCAGGATACGAAAGTCAACGGCGAATCCTATGCCTTCGACGGCGAGAAGAAAACCATCGGGTTCATCTCGCCCGGGCAGCGCTCGCAACTCGAAGATTTTCTCAACAACAACGGCGAGGTCGTCCAGGAAGGTCTCATCGGTGGCACACTCTCCACCGCTTGGCCGCTGTATGACTGGCAGAATCGAAAAGCAAGGCTGGACGTGGACGGCCTGAAGAAGGTCGATGGCAAAGAACTCTATCGGTTGAGTTATCATCCGCGCCACGGCACGGGGGACCTGAAAATCTACCTGTTCTTCGAGCCGGAAACCTTTCGCCACGTCAAGACCATTTACACCGAGCAAAGCCAGGCTCAGATGGGCACCTCTTCGAACCGGTCTTCCATTGGCGGTGAAGGTGGTGGCGGAGCGAACCTAACCCTGCAGGAAGACTTCGGCGGTTTTGCAAAAATCAACAATCTGATGCTTCCCACTCAGTGGACCATCAAATACACCCAGGAAGGCCTTGGCAGCGGTAGCTCGACGATTCAGTTCGACATGCAAATCTCGAAGATTCAAGCCAACCCCAACATTTCCGGCGTGACCTTTAGGATTCAATAAGCAACAGCTCGATATGCAAGAGACAACGACCGCTCGGATGGCCTCGCACTTTGCGAGGCCATCCTTTTTACCGCTGGACGCCGACTTTGCCGCCTGCCCTCGAAGACCCACCCCCCTAAAATCTGCCCTTCCCAAAACCTCCCGTTTTTGGTATATTTCTTCTCACGCGGTGTCCCCCCCCGTGGTCGGTCTGCCATGGCAAGAATCGATCTCGCAGCCCCTGCACCGATGAAGCCGACGACCCGTGTGTGTCGTTCGCCCGTTTCTTTGTCTCTTTGCCTCCCCGTAATTCTTTTCGCGTCGTGCACCTTTTTTGCCGCCACGCAATCCTCCGGTCAGGATGTCGCCGAAGCCGCCAAGCAGGAACGCGCGCGTAAGGAGAATCAGCAGAAAAAACCCAAGCACGTTTACACCGAAGAAGATCTGAAGCGCGCCCAGATACTTACTCCCGAAGATCGCGCACAAGTCGAAGCCAAGAAAAATCAGCAGACTCCTCCGGCTGCGGAAAAACCAGCCGAAGGTGTCGACGCCCAGTCGCTTCTCCCCAACGCGCCTCTCGGCGATGTCGCTCGCCGTTTGCGCCAGCAAAAACAATCTGAAAAACTTCAGCGCTCCGCCGAATTCCATCTTCCCTTCGCCGACGCTCCGGTGTTCGCTTCACCAAAACCTCCGGTGCAACCTTTGCTCGCTCCGTCTTTGAAACCACTCGCGCCATCTTCCAAACCTTCCGCGCCGCGCTTCGCTCCCTATCAACCGCCCGTGAAGCGCTCGCCTTTCGGCCGCCCAAGAACTTTCATGGCCGCTCCCTCGCTCGTTGCTCCGTCTCGCCCGCCCGCCGTCGCTCTAGCGCCCGTTCGACCACCTGCGCCCCTCGCTCCGGCGAGTTCCTCGAAAGGAAATGTAGTGACCGTGCAGCGCGGCGACTCCCTCTGGAAACTCGCCGAACAAAATCTCGGCAAGGGTCTCCGCTGGCGTGAACTGCTCTCCGCCAATCCCTCCATCACCGATCCGAATCACATCGTAGCCGGCTCGCAAATCGTTCTGCCGACGAGCACCTCTCGCGGCACCGCCACGAAGTACACCGTGAACTCTGGCGATACCCTCTCGCAGATCGCGCAATCGCAGCTCGGCCACGCTTCCTACTCCTCCTGCCTCCTGCAAGCGAACCCCTTCATCCGCGATGCCAACCGCATCTACGCCGGCCAAGTCCTCCTCCTCCCCGCCAACTGCCCTCGCTAGCCCCGCCGATTCTCCCCAACGACCAAAACCACCTTCGTCTTTATTTCGCTGTTCGCAAACTGTTCTCCCGTCTCCTCCATCTCTTCCTGACTTCGGTTACAATAATCTTTCGGAAAGCCTCCCGGAGGAAGTGCGCGTGATTCACCCCAACGTCTTTCACAACGAGTCCCTCTTGCCGGTTGAGAAGGTCCGCCTTTCTCCCGGCCAGGCCGGCCTCATTTGCGGCTGGGGCATCTTCACCACCTTGCGCATCTGCCGCGGCGAAGCCTTCGCCTACGAGCGCCACTGGCGCCGCCTCGAGAAAGACGCCTCCATCACCCGCCTCCCCATGCCCTACACCGCCGCAAAAGTCCGCGTCCATCTCCATGAAGTCATCCGCGCCAATCAAGTCACCGAAGGCTGCGCCCGCATCTATCTCGTCTACAACACCGTTGGCTTCTGGCAGAGCGCCGAGCAGCACCCGCAAGTGGACTTGATCATTTACAGCGCCCCGCTCCCCGAACATCGCGAGCTTGTCCGTCTCGCCGTCCGCGAACACGGCCGCCATTCCGCCTCTCCGCTCTCCGGCGTAAAAAGCATTTCCTGGCTAAATAATGTCTGGGCCGTCGCCGAAGCCACCAAAGAAGGCTTCGACGAAGTCATCATGCTCAACGAGCGCGGCGAAGTTGCCGAATGCACCTCCGCGAATATTTTCGCTGTGAAAGACGGCAAAGTCCTCACGCCGCCCCTCAACTCCGGCTGTCTCGAAGGCGTCACCCGCGGCATCCTGATGGAAGTCGCTCCCGAAGCCGGCGTCGCCGTCGTCGAGCAAATGCTCCGTCCCGAAGATCTCTACTCCGCCGACGAAGTTTTCATCTCTTCTACAAATCGCAATCTAATCAGCGTCAGCGAAATCGCGGGCCACCCCATCCCCAACCCCGGCCCCGTCTGCAACCACCTCAACAATCTTTTCGACACCTACGTCGACGATTACGTCACCCGCCGTCTCGCCACCGCGCGTTAGGCACGATTACGCAAGTGCCCAACTAGAAATACCTCGCCTGCAGGCGCGGATTGCCTCGCGGGCATTTTTCGCCCTCCCTGCTTGCCTCTAACCTCCCCTCCGCGTGCTACAATGCCCCGCATTGGGACTCACTCATGCCTGACACCGTTCCTCCAGGTGGCGAAGCGGTCCTTGAAGTTGTCTCTCCAGACAGCCAGCGGCGGTACGCCCGCATCACGCAAACTCCTTTTATGATCGGCCGCGGCGCCGAAACCGGCAACCATCTCCAGCTTTCCGACCGCCGCATCTCGCGCAATTGCGCCGCCATCGTCGTCGAAGGCAATCGCTTCTACATCGAGGACCGCGGCCAGCGCCGCGGCCTTTTCGTCAACGGCGAAAAAGTGGAAAGCCGCGAGCTCCAGGACGGCGACGTTGTCAGCTTCGGCCTCGAGGATTCCTACGAAATCATTTTCCGTTCTTCCTCCAGCTCCGCCGACGAATCCCTTCCGAACCTCCTCACACGCATGGAGCACATCACCAGCTCCGAGCAAACCGGCGGCGGCCTCGCAAAACTCAAGCGCCTCCTCGAAGCCACTTCTCTCCTTCACTCCCAGCTTCCTCTCGAAGTCGTCCTCGGCCACATGCTCGACCACGCCGTCTCCGTCACCGACGCCGATCGCGGCCTTTTGCTCGAATCCGATCCCGCCGGTGCCCTAAAAGTAAAACTCGCGCGCCGCAGCGGCGGCCTTCGCCTTCCGCCCGAAAGCCTCACGCCCAGCCAGACCGCCATCCAGCTTTCGCTCAAGCAGCAATCGCCGGTCATCACCGAAGATCTCGCGCAAGCCGAAATGGATTTGCAAGCCGCGCAGAGCATCGTCGCCCAGCGCCTTCGCGCCGTCGTGGTCATCCCTCTCTACGCCCTGTCCCGCGCCAACACCCAGGAATCCATGGTCAACGTCAAGCGCGGCGATTTTCTCGGCGTCCTTTATCTCGACTCCCGCCGCCCCGCTGCCTTCTCGAAGCTCGACCGCCAAATCCTCGACGCCCTCGCCGCCGACGCCGCCAGCATTCTCGATAACGCCCGCCTCGTCGAACGCGAACGCGAACGCCAGCGCCTCGAGCAGGAAATCAACATCGCCCGCGACATTCAGCAGGGCCTGCTCCCGCGGGATTTCAGCGAATATCCGCATCTCGCCGTCAACGGTTACAACTTGCCCTGCTTATCCGTCGGCGGCGACTATTTCGACGTCTTCCCCTTGGGCGACAAACGCACCGCCTTCCTCCTCGCCGACGTCTCCGGCAAAGGTCTCGGCGCCGCTCTCCTCACCACCATGCTCCAGGGCGCGCTTTCCGCCATGGCCCTCGGCACCGATCCCGCTCGTGTCATCAATCACGTCAACAAATTCCTCTGCAGCCATGCCGAAGTCGGCCGCTACGCCACCATGTTCTTCGGCGTTCTCGACGAGGAAGGCCACCTCGAATTCATCAACGCCGGTCATCCTTCCCCGTTCCTCATCCGCAGCGGTGTCGCCGAAGAAGCCTTCACCGAAGGCTCCTTTCCCGTCGGCCTCGTTCCCGAAGCCGAATACACCGCCAAGCTGCCTCAAGCTCGAGCCCGGGGACACCCTGGTCCTCTTCAGCGACGGCGTCACCGAAGCCATGGACCCCGACGACCAGCTTTTCGGCGTCCCCCGCCTCAAGCAAGTCCTCACCGGCCTCACCGAATGCCCTCTCGAGCAAATCCAGAAATGCGTCCTCGAATCCGTCGAAAACTTCACTCGCGGCGCTCACCAGGCCGACGACATCACCCTCCTCGTCGTCCGCTACCGCGCCGCCGCCTCCGCCGCAACCGTAGACACCGACGTCCCCGCTATCGCCTCCTCTTCTTCGCCCGCTTCCTCCGCCGCCTCCGCTTCCGCCTCCACCCCCGGACCCGCTTGATCGGGGTCACTCATTCCGAGTGGTTCTCCGCCAAGTAAATCTGTCGCTTCATCACTTTTTACTTTTATGTACTTTCGCTCGAGTGCCCGCAGGGGCTTTCCTCTTCAATTTGCTCTGATTGTATTCAACGGCGGCACGGACGAGATTCTTTAGAGCACGCGCATTAATCGTATCGCCCTCGAAAAGATCGATCGCGCGCCACGCGTTGCCTCCGAGGCCCGCGTTGAAGAGTTTGTCAGGATCTGCGAGGCTCGCCCCGTGGGAAAAGGTAAGCTTCACCTTATCTTTGTGGGCGTTGCCGACCGCGATCATTCCGTCGCAAGACCACACCGGGCTTCCCATCCACTTCCATTCTTCGATGATCTCCCGGTCGGCCTCCAGGATGCTCTTGCGGATGCTGGCGAGCGTTTTGCCTCGCCAGTCGGTGAGTCCTGCGATCAACTGGTCAATTCGTTCCGATGGATTCATTGGGCTCTTACGCCTCCGTTTTCATGCGAGTAGGCCGAACTCTTCGAAATAAGCCGTCGAACAACGTGGCCTTTCCACATCCACAATCCCGAAAGGAGCAAAACAGGAAGAAAGACATACCGAACAGTAGGGGCATAGTATTGAGTATTCGAAGGTGAATCATATATGTAACCGATCATCAAAATACCACAGATGATATAAATCCAGCGAAAAACCGAACGTTTGGTTGCTTCTTTCATGATTATTTTCTCCTTCATTTATTTTCACTACTTTTGAGCCGCTTGCGGCGGCCAGTTGGGGCTTTCAATCCCGAACTGCTTGGCATACTCCGCGTTCAGCCGCTGCCAGCCGCCGAACTTCATCGCCTCGGGGCCAACCATGCGCCCAATCGGAGTCCCGCTGAGAAGGCGATCCAGAACATCAAAGCAAATGTGCCACCCCGCAGCACCCATGGCGATAAAACGGTGACCGATGTTGGTCCACAGCGTCAGGCGCGTGCCGCCACCCAAGTCTTCGAGTTCCCACCGCATATCGAAGCCACCCCACTTGTACTCAAGCACCTCAGGAGCGTCGGCTCGCGTCACGGTTGTCTCGGTGACACGCGCCGCGGGCGCTCCCACCGTGGTGAGCTTCACCGTGTTTCCAGCCATACCCAGGCTCCCATCGGCGTCGAAGGGAGCCCACTCGCGCAGATGCGCCGGGTCAGTAAGCGCCTCCCAGACTTTTTCCCGCGAGTGGCGCAGTTCTCTGACGAGAATCAGTGTCCACTTCTCGCCGTCCTTTCGTATCTGCGCTCCATAGGCCGGACCCGGTGCGTACTGCTCGCGATAGTTCATCTTCTTCTCCTGCTCGACGGACGCTGCTACCAGCGCTTCAACTGAGTGATCTGAATGACGTTGCCGCAGGTGTCCTTCAGCATCGCAATGGTAGAGCCGGTCACCTCGGTGGGCGGCATCGTGAACTCAGCGCCACGGGCCTTGATCCGCTCGTAGTCACCCTTGATATCGTCGGTGAAGAACATAATCGCCGGCTGGGATTGTTGAAAAATCGCCTGCTGATACGCTTTGGCTGCCGGGTTGTTGTTCAACGCCAGCTGCAGCTCAGTGCCATCCGGCTCTTCGGGCGAGGCCACCGTCAGCCAGCGATAGGGGCCCTGACTGAAATCGGTCTTCTTGGCAAACCCCAGTACCTCCGTATAGAAGCGCAGGGCCTTGTCCTGGTCGTCCACGTACACGCTGGTCACTTTGATTTTCATTTCGTTTCTCCTTCGTCAGCTTCGCGGTTTGCGCCGCGTGGTCCTCTCCTCGTCTTCCTTTTCGTTGGTGTTGCCATCCTTGGGGCTGAAGGTTCCATGCGGTCGAGGTGGCGTTCCAAGGCATCTACGTGGGTGGACCAGAACCGGCGGAACTGAGCCAGCCAGGCATCCAGCTCCTGAAGCGGTTCTGGCTTCAGCCGGTAGAGTCGCCGCTGTGCGTCCACCGTGGATTCCACGAAACCCGCCTCGCGCAGCACTCGCAGGTGCTTTGACACCATCGGCTGTGGCATACCAAGTTGACGCTCGATCTCTCCCACCGACTGTTGCGACGAGACCAGCAGGCTCAGGATGGCGCGGCGGTTCGGCTCCGCAATGATTTCGAAGACAGATTCCATGCTCTTCGTATACTCCACGGAGCATATACGTGTCAAGGTATATTTAGCAGGGCCCAGCCGACCGTTTGCGTCGCCGTGCCGGGCTGCACCCACCGATGCGTTTAAGCAGGCGAACCCCCGTGAACGGTATCAGGTGAATACCCGAGCTGCCGGCAAACACTTGCTAAACCAGCATTTTACGTTTCTTTGCGGATATTTATGGGCGCACCGTCATCGGGAGACATTAGGGGAATCACCTGCACTGATTCTGCAGTTCTCACCCGCTTGTCGCTCCTCCGGCGCTGTGAAACCATATGCTTTCCAGCAACTTCGCTCTTGTTGCTTGCTGGCCGGAGGGATGATGCCAATTCACGAATTGCAGCATGGTAACCAGGTGCAGGATGCTCCCTCAAGGACCCGTTCACCGAGGCACGCAACCAACCGTAGGGTCCTCGCCATGACTCGAAGGAACCGCCCGCCAGACGCAGGTCTTGAAGAGATCCTGTCTTCTGCTTTGCGCACCGCGGACAACGAACTGGGTCAAATCCTTCACGAAGTGGATGAAATTTCTAAATCGCTGAAGCTGGACGCACCGGACACGCACACCATCAGGGCCGCGGCTCACCCTGCGGTTTGGTCCGCCGTCAAGCAGGCCCTTTTGGACAGAGAGTTGCGCCATCTGGCTCTCACCGATGAACTCACCTGCCTCTATAACCGCCGTGGATTTTTTGCCGCCGCCGTGCAGCAGCTCAAGCTGGCCGCCAGGAAGGACTACAGACTCTTGCTGTTGTATTGCGACGTGGACAATCTGAAAAAGATCAATGACTCCTACGGGCACCATGAGGGAGACCTGGCGCTGATTCGCGCTGCGGATGCTCTGGAAATGGCTTTTCGAGATTCCGATACCCTGGCCCGCCTCGGTGGGGATGAATTTGTTGTCTTGGCGTTGGAAGCATCCAGTCCGACCCAGGAAGTTCTCCTCAACCGATTGAAAAAAGCGCTCAAGAAATCCAGCGCCGGCGAAGCTCGCTACGAGCTGTCTCTCAGCGTCGGCGTGGCGCGGTTCGATCCGAAGCATGCCGTTTCGCTCGGCGAACTTATGGCGCAAGCCGACGAGGCCATGTATGAACAAAAACGAAACCATCAAAAATCTTCCATGGCCGACGACTGAACCGGGCAGCCCTCTACGGGATCTTGATATAGATAGTTCTCAAAAGGGTCTTGGCTCTGCGCCTCTGGACGGAAGAATTGAGAAACGCTCCCCGGTCGCCGTAACCGTATGCCTTGTGACCGCGGAAGAACCTCTCTTTTCCGAAACAGCCCTTACCGTCAATGTTAGTCCCCATGGCGCACGCGTGCTGTCCAAACGGCGCTGGCAGGCCGAGGATAGGCCCTGGCTAGCTTCGCTTTCAAATGAGTTTCGAGTCCAAGCAAGAGTGATCTATTGTCAGCCTCTCAGCAATGGTCATTTCTGCGTTGGACTGGAATTTCCCTCCGGCTCTGGAACCTTCGGAGACCAGCTCTGGTGGTAGGGGCACGATACATCGTGCCCTCTCTTCGCACTTCCCAATTTCTATTTTCCCATTTCCATTTCTAAATCGAGAAACTCAGGGACACGAACGTTTTCTCATATTGTTTAAGATCACCCGTTTTGTTCATAGTGAGTGGAGATTTTCCGCATGGGGTAAACTTCCCGTCTGGAACGTGTGAAGAAATTGGGTTTTGAAACGAACCCAGTCTGACGGCAACTTTACGTGCGCGATCTTTGGCGATTCCTTCTCCTGCATTAATTTCCGTTCCACCGCTGTAGCCCCTATGCTCGCTCAACCCATGGCCGCAGGCTGCGCTTGCAGCGCGCGGCGCAGGCCGAACCAGCGCATTAAGTTGTAGGTCAGGCAAGCCCAGGTAGCTTCCATCGTGGCCTTCAGCCGGCCTCGGCAGCGGAATTGTCGCAGGCCGCAGCGTTCTTTAATCCAGGCATGCGCGAACTCGGCGATCTGCGAACGTCGCGCGTAGATTTGGCGTCCTTCTTCCGTCTGCATTTTGGCCTTGAAGGCGGTTGTCGCGGGCGGTTCTGCGAGGCGTGTGATCGAGCGCCTCCAGGCAGGTCGCGCTCCCGGCGGCGCGCATGGCTCGCGCAGCGCACAGGTGCGGCAAGCTTCTTTCGGTGCGCGATACACGTGCGTACGTACACCGTGCCCGCGATTCAGAATCGCGCCAGGGCGGAGTGCTTCTCCCGCCGGGCAGCGAAAAACATCTTGCTCGGCATCGTAAGGAAAAGCGCTTCTCAAAAACGCCGCACGGCGGCCCTGCGCGTCGCCTTCCGTCGCTTTCCAACTGTCTTGCCACGAGCCGTAAAAATCCACGCCGTGCGTTGCGGCCGCCTGCACCGATGCATGATTGGTGTAATCACCATCGGCAATGACCTGCTGAGGGGCGCGGCCTAATTTCTGTTTGCAGCGCTCCAGGGCGGGATCCAGTTGGCGATAGTCGATGGCATCGGTGGTGGCTTCCACGTTCACCACCAGACCGTGCTGCGTGTCAGTCACCAGTTGCACGTTGTAGCTGGGCACCGTGCCGCCTTCGCCGTTGCGCATCACGTGCGCTTCGGGATCGCTGCTGGAGGCGCGCGCCACAAAGGTTTTGCGATCGTGCACTTTTTCGCGCTGCAGCCGTTCTACTTCTCGCAAAGCCGTTTCCAGCCGACTGGCTCGCTGCCGTGCCGCGCGCCGCTTGGCGGCGGCCTGGCGCTTCACCAGTTGCTCTTCGTTCTCGGCTTGCTCGTTCAACACGCGCACCTGCTCCTGCGCCGCCGCCAGATGCGCCGCGATTTTCTCGCGGCCACGGAACGTGTTGCCGCCCGCGTTGGCTTTAATCTTGGTGCCATCCAGCGTGACCCGTTCGAGAGTGATCAGACCTTCGGCGCTCAGCATGCCCAGCACCTGCGTGAATAGATCGTCGAGTGCGGATTTGTTGTCGGAGCGGAACCCCGACAAAGTGCGATGGCTCACAGTCTGCAACCCGCATAGCCACTGGCAACCCGGTTCGTATTCGCACTGCCGCGCCAGCTCGCGCGCCGAACTGATCCCCCGACTATATGCGTACAGCCACAAGCTGATTAACAACTGCGGATCGGTGTGCTCTCTCCCGGCGCTGCCTTCCACCGCAGCGATTTGCGCATAATACAACCGCAAATCCAGCCGCCCGACCAACTCCCAAATCGAACGCACGCAGTGCTCTTGCTCTACCAACTTCTCTACATCCACCGTTCGCAGGAAAAGTTGCCGGCGATCAATCGCCACTAGTCGGGGAACGGCAGTCTCATCGTTGCTCATGCTCGCAGTCTACACAAAGCGACTCCATCCACCGCGCCAATTTCTTCACACGTTCCTGTCCCCCGTTCCAGTCCCCCGTTCCAGATGCAGCAAAAACCGCCGAACCCAGTCAGCTTCGCGCAAACGTGCGCTGGCTGGGGCTCGGCGGCTAAAGACTACCTGGCTATCCTAGCTATCCCTTCACCGGAATGGTGACCGGCTTCGCCAGCTTGAACGTCAACTGGCTCTTGGCCGTAACTACGGTTACGTCCTTGTTCGCCTTGGGCTTGTCGCCATCCTTGGCATCGTTTTTGGCCGGGCTCTTCGGCCCGGTGATCGAATTGCTGTCCAATGGGTAGGACTTCCCGTGGATGACCACCGAAGCGAGGGCCACCTTCAGTTCGTGTTTTCTCACCTTGACGATCCGGCAGGTTACTTGCGCGCCCTTCGGAATCACCGTCTTTCCATCCACCTGTATCGCCGTGGTCAGACTGGCGGTAAAAGTGTCGCCCACCTTGTTCTTGTCCGTGGCCAGCGTTTGTCTTGTCGCCGCGCTGATCTCTGTGCCTTTCGGCACGGTGACCAGTATTGGTTCCGCTACTTTCGCTACGGCCACAGGTTTCCCTGCGGCGGCAGGCTTGGCCGCGGCAGCAGGTGCTGCTGTCCCGGCTTCCTTGGCCGTGTTACTGGCTTCGTCCGTGGCCGTCTTCGAGCAGCCCGCCGCCGTCAATACGGCTGCCGCTGCCAAAGCAAGCCAGTGCTTCCGGTGCAATTGAGAGTGGAACATTTCACACCTCCAAAGGGCTACCCTTGGGGTGAATGGGATGAGGTGGCTGGTTGGACCCTTCACCGGTCGAAACGTACCGACCAACTGCGAAACGGCGGGTATCCCTTACCTTCCCTAAATCCTATAGAGTCCGCCAGCCGGTGTCCCAGCGCTTCTCCCCCGCGCGTTTCCTTCCCAGCACCGGCCTATCGGCCAGTATCCCCCGTCCCTGGGGCATAGAATTAAGATTCTGGGAAATCCTGCTTAGTTGACCGAGGGTTACCCGACGCGTCCCCGACGGTGAGCCTAGTTGTCCGGTAACCAGGCACTGATTGGGTGACCGTCAATAGCCCCTTGCCATTGCGTCGGTGAAAACCTGACCGCAAGGTCAGCGTGACGGATTGGAGGAGTACCGTACTCTTTGGTCCTCGAACAGACGCCGAGAGCGTGGCTTACTGAAGCCAGAGCCACGCCCGGCCCTCGAAAGAGGCCACCATGAAAAACAGATGGATCATCGTTGGAGTTGTGGGAGCGAGTATTTTGCTTGGCGGCGCCGGAACAGCGGCGCATTCCTACAATCCGATCAACTGGATCAAGAAAGGCCCGAGCCCAACGGCAAGTGAACAGCTCGCCGCGAACAAAGAGGAAGAAAGGAAGTTATCACTGCAGTTGCAGGCGGTACTGCCTCCGCGCACAAGCCTGAAGGATGCGTGCGCGGGATTTAAGAACCTGAACGATTGCGTCGCCGCGCTTCACGTAAGCCACAATCTCACCATCAAATTCAACTGCCTTAAATGGGATGTGACCGGCGCGAAACCGGCTGGCGACATCAAATCGTGCGCGGCCCCGTCGAAAGACAAGGCCATGGACTTGAGCAAAGCGATCCGCGAGCTGAAGCCGGATGCGAATTCCCGGACGGAAGCAAAGAACGCCGAGAAGCGGGCGCGCGAGGACATCAAGGACGCGTCCTAGTCAGAGATAGCCCGCGTCCGCAACAGACGAAAGAAGAGCCGAGAGCCCTACTTGCAAGTCTACGCGTGGAGCTAGTTTCCCGGCTAAGTGGATTGTGGACGTGTAGTCGGGTTACCTTACGCGTGGAATTGCGGATCGGCACTTGCCCGCTTTGCCGAACATCTGCCCAAGCCAGCGATTTCACATGTACGATAACCGCGTTATCGTCCACTGTGAATTACGAGCTAGATGCCGCAGGGACCGGAAGAAGAAAGACCTAACGCCGAGGCACAGAGAGCGCAGGGAGGATGGCGGGGCCCGGATAAGGCAGGGGAGGGCATCAATACTTGGAGGAGTGGCGGGGCGGAGAGGAGGGAGCGGCGAGTGCCGCAGCACACGTTGAGGGGTGACGCAGGGCACTGCAATGCGGAAAGAATTGCGCGAAAATACAAAGGTTAGGGGGGACGGAATGAACTCCAGATCCCGCGGATTTCCCGGGGGGAAGCGCGGGTGAACCAGCGGCATCGCCCTTCCAGTCGAGAGAGGAAGTCGAATATGTTTGCACGTCACGTGACATTTCAACTGAAACCCACGATGGCCTACGAGTTTCCGGTAACCTTCGAGAAGGAAATCCTGCCGCTGCTTCGCAAGCAGAAGGGATTCCTCGATGAGCTCCTGCTCGTCACACCGGAAAAGAGGGATGTGGTGGCAATCAGCCTGTGGGAAACGAAGGAGCATGCGGAGACCTACAATCGGGAAGTTTATCCACAGATCGAGAAGATCGTGAATCGGTACGCGGAAGGCATCCCGACCGTGAAGCACTTTGAACCGCAATACTCCACGTTTCACCAAGCTGCCTTTGCGGCAAAGGTCTGATTGCGGTTGTTCCCCTATGAAGAGGGGGCGAAGTTGGCCCCCTCTTTTTTCCCTGGGGGTGTGTATGCGCAAAGGCGACCGCGATTTGTTAGAAGTTCTTAAGTTCGAGTTGCTCTTTCTCCGAAAAGGTGGCTATGGCCGGTTGCGGTCGCAGGGAGCTTCCTGGCGGGCACCGCTTATTTTCGAAGACTCACCCATTTGCATGAATTACGGCGCCCGTGAAGATCGCGCAACGTGCAGCGAGTGCCTGTTGATGCAATTCGTTCCTGCGGAGCGGCAGTCTGAAAAAATTCCCTGTCGGCATGTTCCGCTCGACGCTGCCGGGCAGACCCTCAACACGCTCTACGCTTACGCGACGCAGCTGGAAATTGAAGAAGCGTTGGAAACTTGGCTGAAAAGCACAATCCATCGCTTGGAACAAGAGCGTTCGAACGCCGATCGTGCCTCCATCCAGACACTCGGGGACGACGGCGAAGCTTTCCTGATCCACCAGTGGTTTTAGCGCACCGACCGTACTTGCATCACTCACATGCACGCTCACCAATCCGACTAAGGCGTGGGGCAGCAACCGTGGTGACGTGTGCCAACGTCCTAGCAAATGAATTCAGCGACAGGGGAAGGAGGAAGGCAATGTACAAGAGTATTCTAATACCCATGGACGGCTCGGAACTTGCAGGGAAGGCTGCACGGCACGGCATCGCCTTTGCCAAGGAGATCGGCGCCAAAATAACGGTGCTTACCGTAACTGTGCCATTTCATGTCTTCACCCTCGACCCGCAGGTTGTCGAAGACACGGCCGACCAGTACAAGAAGCGTATTCAGGAGCACGCTGCCAAATTGCTCGGCGCTGTCGCTAAGGAGGCAAATGCGGCGGGGGTTGCATGTGAGACCGTCCAGGTCGAGCACGAACATCCTTATCAAGCCATCATTGATACTGCAAAATCTAAAGGCTGTGACCTCATTGTAATGGCCTCGCACGGACGCCGCGGCGTTTCGGCAATCGTCCTCGGCAGCGAAACCGTCAAAGTGCTCACGCACACCAAGATCCCGGTTCTCGTTCATCGTTGATTGCGGGGCAACAGCTGGCTAACTCCTGGTAAGTCGTCTTACCGGAGATGTAAAGTAATACTTCACTTGGACGGTAACCGCGTTAATCAGGACCTACCGCCCTTTTTCGGAGGCTCGCAAGTAAAACAATACATCTAGCTTGCGGCGATCCATCTTTACGGCTAGCCGTTTACCTCGCATGCGAAATAAGTGCTGAGGTGCTGATTCGAACAAGTCTGTCCTTTAGGTCAGCTGCAAACCCACGAGAAAGGCTGCCACAATTGGCTGGCTGGTGCGTTAATCGACGCACACATAAAGGGCGACATTCCTGAAAATCGGTCCGTTTAGGATACTCGATATGAAAAGTCGGCTCACGGCGTTCGTATTCTCGGCTTCATGTATTTTTCTAGTTGGCGCCTGTAACAGACCCGCCGATTTCACAGGCTTTTGGAAGGTGAATTGTACGGACGCGTTCGGCGTTCAAATTAAAAAGCAGCCCGCTGATCTGTTTTCACTCTCTTTTTGCGGGCCGGGCGGGTGTTTTGCACCAGGGGAATGGCTGCCGAATACACCCATAGTCGGGGACCCTAAGTACCGGGTGCTCAATCCAACGACATTAGAAATTAGAGGGACCCGCTATACAAGATGCACTTCGGATACGAATCCGCCGCTGGACTATGCGACTATGCCCGCGCCGAATACGGAGACGGGCAGCGGAACTGCTGCTGAGCCGAATCGTGCAACCATAGATGCCCAACCTGAGGAGGACCCGCATCGCCCACCTTGCTCCGACGCTTCGTGCCGGAAAATCAGAGATTTCTTGACGAAACACTATTGCGGTGAATCGCCTGCTGGAAACGGCCCCGACGAAAGCTGCGATCTCAGAGACAGAGCAAAGCGCAGTGCCAATGTTAAAGTCATCGCTGACTACAATTGTGAATGGGATGCGAGCAAGGATGCGGCAGAGTGCACACAGAAAGGGCAGGCAACTCCAGAACTTCGCAACATCTTAGTACACGAGTTGCGCCAATTGGGACTGCCAGCCAACGCGCCGGGACAGACCTACTTTACAGTTTGGCAATCTGACCGGGCCGGTTGGTCGTTGGCTCAGGCCTATTACTCGCATCGCATTGGACCTGACATAGAACTCTGCGAAGTAATCGCCGTCATTGACCAGAATGAGCATGTGATCGTTCTCCGAAAACTACCATTGAAGAAGACGGATGTCGACGTTCCCAACGTTACGGACTGGAGTCTCGTAGACCTTGCAGACACGCGCGGTGACGGCCACGTGGATGTGATTCTGGTTGGCGATGCTTATGAGGATCATTGGCTCGAAGTCATCAGCGTACAGAATGGCTCTGTCAAGACGATTTTCTCTGGTCTTGGCTACTATCTGTAGGTTCACAGGTTCGCGGTAACAACCTCGAATCCCGTCGTGATCGGCACTTGTCCGGTTTCGGCAGCGTTAATCAGGCATCTCCGAGAAGGAGTTATTAAAGAAACCCGCGCAGACTAATCTGGGCTTGGCCGTCCAACGACCGTCAACCTTTTCCATCACCATGGTTGCGCCAGAATCGCAGTGTTCTCCACAAACCAAGATGTATTTCAGCACTGCAAACTGATGTCGGGTATCAAAAGCAATCTCAGAGAAAATGAGGAAGTTTAGGCTGTTTTTGGCTTCTGCGCCGTCCTGCGCTGCTTGGTTGGGGCGGCTCCCTGAGGCTTCATCTCTCTTTCGGAACAATTGGAGTTGTTCGTGCCTGTCAACGAGATTTAACTCTCTTCCTTTCGCGATTTCAGCCCCGAACTGATGCGTCGTTCGAAAATATTCCGACGGGCTTCCAACTCGATTCCCTTTAAGCAAGGACGCCCCTCAGGAAAACCTTTGAAATCAAACGGCACTGTGACGTTTGCGAGGTTTTTGATGTGTAGCTGCACTCCAACTATATCCAGCCAACTTCGGTAGACGTTCAATTGCTCTTCGGTCAGGGACGAAGGACGGTTAGCTGGTGGGGTCTGCGCCTCACAAAACAAGGTGAACACGAGGCCTACAAAAGCCGACGCCACTACTCTTTTCGCTTTGAACATTGCAAGGTGCACCTCACATTGATTTTAGAGGCGCGAGACTTGGCCGTGTTCTCTTAATGACCATCCGATGTCGAAGCGTCCAACACCAGTATTTCCCTTGCTCGCCTAGTCCCCGATAAGTCGTGCCAGCTCAACCGGTCGATGCAACACCATCCAACGCGGTGATTCGACAACGCTTCCCCAGCAGGAGTGATCTGTTTGGCTGATCTAACCCTAGAGAGCGATTTAGCCTTTGTTTTCAATGCAAGTCGGGTGCGACTTGAGTGTTGCGTCGACCTATTGAGATCACCCCATTAATCAGTAACCTCCGCGATCGGATCGATCTCGACACAAGCTCCAAACGGAATCTGAGCCACCCCAAAGGCGCAGCGAACATGCATTC
Organism: uncultured Acidobacteriota bacterium; assembly: GCA_963729455.1. Taxonomy (GTDB): domain Bacteria; phylum Acidobacteriota; class Terriglobia; order Acidiferrales; family UBA7541; genus Acidiferrum. Next base: position 812,106 of record CAVSNX010000005.1, on the reverse strand, counting down.
CTATATCTCCGAGAAACCGGGGACAAGAAACCGGGAAACCGGGGACAGGAACGTGTGAAGAAATTGGCGCGGTGGATGGAGTCGCTTTGTGTAGACTGCGAGCATGAGCAACGATGAGACTGCCGTTCCCCGACTAGTGGCGATTGATCGCCGGCAACTTTTCCTGCGAACGGTGGATGTAGAGAAGTTGGTAGAGCAAGAGCACTGCGTGCGTTCGATTTGGGAGTTGGTCGGGCGGCTGGATTTGCGGTTGTATTATGCGCAAATCGCTGCGGTGGAAGGCAGCGCCGGGAGAGAGCACACCGATCCGCAGTTGTTAATCAGCTTGTGGCTGTACGCATATAGTCGGGGGATCAGTTCGGCGCGCGAGCTGGCGCGGCAGTGCGAATACGAACCGGGTTGCCAGTGGCTATGCGGGTTGCAGACTGTGAGCCATCGCACTTTGTCGGGGTTCCGCTCCGACAACAAATCCGCACTCGACGATCTATTCACGCAGGTGCTGGGCATGCTGAGCGCCGAAGGTCTGATCACTCTCGAACGGGTCACGCTGGATGGCACCAAGATTAAAGCCAACGCGGGCGGCAACACGTTCCGTGGCCGCGAGAAAATCGCGGCGCATCTGGCGGCGGCGCAGGAGCAGGTGCGCGTGTTGAACGAGCAAGCCGAGAACGAAGAGCAACTGGTGAAGCGCCAGGCCGCCGCCAAGCGGCGCGCGGCACGGCAGCGAGCCAGTCGGCTGGAAACGGCTTTGCGAGAAGTAGAACGGCTGCAGCGCGAAAAAGTGCACGATCGCAAAACCTTTGTGGCGCGCGCCTCCAGCAGCGATCCCGAAGCGCACGTGATGCGCAACGGCGAAGGCGGCACGGTGCCCAGCTACAACGTGCAACTGGTGACTGACACGCAGCACGGTCTGGTGGTGAACGTGGAAGCCACCACCGATGCCATCGACTATCGCCAACTGGATCCCGCCCTGGAGCGCTGCAAACAGAAATTAGGCCGCGCCCCTCAGCAGGTCATTGCCGATGGTGATTACACCAATCATGCATCGGTGCAGACGGCCGCAACGCACGGCGTGGATTTTTACGGCTCGTGGCAAGACAGTTGGAAAGCGACGGAAGGCGACGCGCAGGGCCGCCGTGCGGCGTTTTTGAGAAGCGCTTTTCCTTACGATGCCGAGCAAGATGTTTTTCGCTGCCCGGCGGGAGAAGCACTCCGCCCTGGCGCGATTCTGAATCGCGGGCACGGTGTACGTACGCACGTGTATCGCGCACCGAAAGAAGCTTGCCGCACCTGTGCGCTGCGCGAGCCATGCGCGCCGCCGGGAGCGCGACCTGCCTGGAGGCGCTCGATCACACGCCTCGCAGAACCGCCCGCGACAACCGCCTTCAAGGCCAAAATGCAGACGGAAGAAGGACGCCAAATCTACGCGCGACGTTCGCAGATCGCCGAGTTCGCGCATGCCTGGATTAAAGAACGCTGCGGCCTGCGACAATTCCGCTGCCGAGGCCGGCTGAAGGCCACGATGGAAGCTACCTGGGCTTGCCTGACCTACAACTTAATGCGCTGGTTCGGCCTGCGCCGCGCGCTGCAAGCGCAGCCTGCGGCCATGGGTTGAGCGAGCATAGGGGCTACAGCGGTGGAACGGAAATTAATGCAGGAGAAGGAATCGCCAAAGATCGCGCACGTAAAGTTGCCGTCAGACTGGGTTCGTTTCAAAACCCAATTTCTTCACACGTTCCAGACGGGACGTTTCCTGATAGTTTTCCTCCCTCACTTCAAACGAACCGTTAACCTCTCCTCCGCAACCATTCAATCCTCAATTCCCCCCATTCCCTGCATTTCACTTAGCCTGTCGTCACTCCCATGCTATCCTCTCCCGTGTACGCCAAACTCCAGCCGCGGACCGATCTCCCATATGCACGCGTCCGCCGCGCCACGATTTCCCCCTTTTTGATTCATCCCCTTTGTTTTCAAGCTCTTCCACACTCTTTTCCGCAATGGACGACACCTATCTCTTTTCCTTTCAATCGTTTCCGCACTCTTTCCATCGTGATGGGGGGTGGGGGGGGTATCCGCATCCGAAAACCTAAACCATCACTTTAACTTTTCGTTTTCACTCCACCCTGTGCCAATCCACCAAATTTCAGCCGCCCCTGTGTTTTCATTCACTTACAAATTGCCCATTTTTTATCTCCTTTGTTTTGACATTCATCCATGTAATGGGGGGGTGTACCCCCCTCCTCTCTGCGTCCTCCGCGTCTCAGCGTTATCCTTCTTCCTGCCCTTTCACCCCCAAAAAGAAAAAGGGCGGGGGCCGCAACCACCGGCTCGCCCCGCCCTGTTTCGATTCCGTCGAACTTTCTTCGGACTTCGGCCTTACGACCCGAGGTCTTTCAGATCGTCCTTGGCCTGCTTCTCCGCGTTCTTGGCCTGCCCCTTGGCATCCGCATCCGGTTTCAGCATTTTCAGCGTCTTGGTCAGGTTCTGCGCCTTGTCGCCAATGGTTCCCTTGCAGCCGGACAGATCCGCGTTGGTTTGCACGCCCGTGACGTCCGCGCGCACGCAATTGAAGTCGATTCCCAGATTCTTGCTCGCGTGCAGCGACGCCAGGCACTCATCCAGCGCCACGAACGGCGCGCACGCATCCGTCGCCGACAAGCTCGCGGGCAGCAGCCCGTTCCCTTGCAGCTTGGACGTCAGCTTCTTTTCGAGGTCGGCTCGGGAATCGGCCGAAGGCTTGGGATCTTTCTTGACCCACTTGATCGGATTGAGCGAATGCCCACCCGTCGACGACGATGTACTCTGTGCCGCACCCGACGCACCCGCACCCGCGGGACCCTGCGCCGCCGCGCGCTCCGCCCCCATCGTGACACCCAGGGAGACACCCAAGGCAACAAACAGAACCACCAAACTCGGTTTCTTCATGTTGACTCCTATTAAGCCGCTTCGCAGTGAGAGATTAGGCCCCGGGACCTGGCCCGGATCTGGCCTTGACCCAAGTAGGCCACAGCGTTCCGGCCGCGAATACACTCCCGCGCAGGGTACTCCCCCAATCGGTCAAGCTGGCCATTGGAACAGGTAGGAAGGGAGAACGAGCTTCAGAAAGTGAAGATGTAGAGATGCCGGATGAAAAAACAAGGCGGCGTTTAAGATCGAATCTTTTGAAAAAATCCGTAGAGCGTCAGCCCCAGCCCGCTCAAGAAAAGCAGCGGCAAAAGATAGTTGGTCACTGCCGGCACGATCTCAATGGGAATGCGCAGTGGCGCTCCGTATCCTCCCGCAAAGTAGTAAACGATCGCCGCCAGCAGCATGCACAGCAGCCCGCGCCGCGTCTGCTCGCGTCCGTCGGAGCCCGAGCGGCGCGCCGTCAGCCGCACCTGCGGCACGGCTTCGCGGCAAAACGGGCACTGCGTCAAATGCACGCCGATCGGTTTGCCGCAAAACGAGCACTGCCGCGTCTGCCCTGCCTGTTTTCCAAAAGTGCTCATGAAAGTACGGACTCTCTCCCAACTAGGCTAGGGTCGAGGCCATGCCATCGTCAAGCGATGTGCGGACCAAGAGTAAAAGGCTTTCTCAATTCGTTAGCCCCTCCAGATCCCTCGCGCCGGCGAATCTCGAAAAGCAACCGGAGAATTTCCCTCTGTGGATTCGGCTTTGACCGTGAGTACAGTTGCCTCTTTGCGAAACCCTGGTTCCGGTGCAGGAATAAAAAGGATTGGAACCGTGCTACAAATTTACTTGCAAGAACATTTCACGTCATTTCATTCGCTCACGGAAGCGATCCACTTCAGAGAGGGAGAAGCAATGACATTTCGTTGCAATAGAGTTGTGACCGCGCGCCTGATTTTCTTCGCCGCGTTCCTGCTGCTGTTCGGCGCCGTCGCGTCCACCTCCGCGCAAGAGAAGAAAGTCGCGCAAACCAATGGCGTGGACAACAGTAAAATGGGAGCCTACCGCGCCCTGGCTCAGCACATTTACGGTGATTTCCAGAAGGGCGACTTGGCCGCTGCCGCCGAAATGGGCCGCGTGCTGGAACGCGTCTGGGACAAGGCCGAGGAGTACGGCGGCGACACTGCGCTCGCGAAAACCAATCGCACGCTCTTCGATGAAATTGATAAAGCCATGGATCAGTTCATCACGCCACTCATGGACGCAAAAGGCAAAACACCGGACCCTGCCAAAGTCAAAACCGCGTTCAATTTCTACATGGAAAAACTGAAGCTCGCCGACTAACCGGCTCACTCCTGCCGCAGCGCTTCCAGCGGATCCAGGCGCATCGCGCGTCTCGCAGGAACCCAGCAGGCCAAAATTGCAACGCCTAGCAAGAGCGCGGCGATGCCGCCAAAAACAGCAGGTTCTGTCGGGCTGACGCCAAACAAAAGTGCCCGCATCATGCGCGTCACAAAAAGTGTTCCCGCAAAACCAACGGCAAGCCCGACAAACGTAAGCAGCAGTCCCTCGCGAAGCACCAGCGCCAGGACGCTGCGGGGCAGCGCGCCAAGCGCCATTCGAATACCGATTTCCTGCGTGCGTTGACTGACGTCGTGCGCCAAGACTGCAAACAGCCCGAAGCCCGCGAGGAAAAGCGCGAGAAACGCATACGCCGACGACAACACCGCAACCGTTCGAACGGGCGCGACTTGTGCGGCGAGACGATCGTCCAACAGCGCAATGTCGTACACCGGCAATGTCGGATCGAGCGAGAGCACCGCTGCACGCACTTGCTCAGTCATCGGTGCGACATTGGCGGAAGTTCGCACTGCAACCGTCATGCCAGGATTGGGACGCTGCGTGTAAGGAAAATACACGTCGTATTGCGGCCGAAGCCCCTGCGGAAGCATACCGGTAGCAGCATCATTGAGATCCATTCTCTGGCCGTGGTGGGCATCGCGCGCAATGCCCACCACGGTGACCCACGGAAAATTTCCCACTGCGCTGCGCATGCGCTTGCCGAGGGCATCCTGCCCCGGCCAAAGTTTCTTCGCGACACTCTCGCTGATCACCGCCGCGAAAGGAGTGTCCAGCGTATCTTGCCAAGTGAGCTCGCGCCCGCGCAGCAACGGAATGCCAAGATTCTGCAGCGCGCCCGGATTGACGCTGTGGCGCCCCATCATCAAGCGCGATTCCGGATCATCGGGAGTTTTTCCTTCGGGATAGGCAATATAGACCCAAGTGGAGCGTCCGAGCATGCTGGGCCCTTCGAGGATGACGGAGTCCGCGCCGGGCAGGGCCTGCAGCGTGTTCACCAGTGTGCGCGAAAAACGCGCCCGGGCCGCGGGGTCCGTGTAGCGCGCGGAGCGGAGATCGAGCCGAAACGTCAGGAGATTTTTGGTGTTGAAGCCGAGGTCCGTGGACGCGAGCTTGTGAAAACTTTCGAGAAGCAGGCCTGCGGCGGCGAGAAGGACAAGAGCCAGCGCGACTTCCGCGACCACGAGAATTTTCTGACTGCGGCGGCGGCCGAGACTGTGGCCTTGGCGGCCGCTCTGGCTGAGGGCATCGCGAAGATCCACGCGAGATCCGACGATTGCGGGCCCGAGTCCAAATAGAACGCCGGTCAACAAAGAAATTCCAATGGAAGCTGCCAGCGCGGAGCGAGCGCCTTCGAGATGAATCACGGTCGGAAGATTCGAAAGCGACCAGGAATGCAGCGCGTTCATTCCCCAGAGAGAAAGTGCCAGTCCGAGCACGCTGGAAAATAAAAGTAACATGGCGTTCTCGATGAGCAGGTGGCGAGCGAGGCGGCCCGGCGAAGCTCCAAGTGCGGCGCGCACGGCGAGTTCACGTTGACGCGAGAGCAGCCGGGCGAGAAGAAGATTGCCAACGTTTGCGCAACCGATCAGCAGCAGAAAGGCCGAGGCCGCGCAGAGAATCCACGCGGGGCTGTAGAACTCGCCGAGCAGCTGGTCCTTTAGGGAGCGCGCGACCAGGCTGTATCCGCGGAAAGAGTCGGGATAGGTTTGTTCGAGACGCGCGGCGAGCGCGGCGACGTCCTGGCGGGCATCGTGAACGCTGACGCCGGGGTTCAAGCGACCAATGCTCCACAAAATTCCCTGCGCGCGGTCGGCGGGATTCGAATAGCCGGTCAGGTCATAAGCAAGGCCCAGCGGAATCCAAGCGTTGCCTTCGACTCCGAATTCCTGCTCATACATCGAATCGCGAAAAGCTTCGGTGGTTACCCCAATCACTGTGAAGGGATGCTCGTTCAAATGGATGGTGCGGCCGATAATGTCTGGCGCGCCGGAGAATTGCCGCTGCCAGAAGGCGTAACTGAGGACTACGACGGAATCGGCGCTGCCGACGCGGTCTTCGCTTCGTTCGAACACGCGCCCCAGGGACGTTCGAATGCCGAGGAGGGTGAAATAGTTGGGCGTGCAGTAGGTGATGGCGACGCGGACGGGATTGGCGCCATCGGTGAGCGCGAGTGGGCCTTCGACTTGATAGGCGGTGACATCATCGAAGGATTTGTTCTGCAGGAGAATGTCGCGATAGGTGGGATAGGAAAACTGGCCGCCCCCTTCCGGAAAGCCGGGATAGGCCTGGGAGATGTAAGCCAGACGCGAGACGTCCGGGTACGGCAGCGAACGGAAAAACACGCTGCGGGCCACCCCGAAAATGATGGTGTTGGAGGCAATGCCAACGGCCAGCGTGAGCACGACCGCAGCTGTGAAGCGACGGGATTTGAGAAGGATTCGAACGGCGAAGATCAGATCGTTCCAGAGAGAGTTCATGCACACCTCCCCGCAGAGTTAGTGCGTTAGACGGAGCAACCGACATTCCGGAGAATCAGATTCCAAGGAGTTGCAAGCAATCGAGTTAGGAGAAAAGGGCTGAGATAACTATATCTAAATCGGCCGATCGCGGGACGAAGCGTGGCGAAAACGGACACCGGTCCCTGCGCGGCCTCTTGGGAAAGCCGGATCGACGCGCGGTTGGCTACAGTTCGCGGAGGGCGTGAGCGATCGGCAGGCTGGCCGCGCGAATGGCCGGTAACAAGCCGCCGACCACACCCATGACCAGCGCGAAAATAATCCCTTTGATCAGCAGTTCCGGGGTTATGCGGAATGCAAAGGCCACGTGCGAAAACGTCTGCAGGTTCATTGCGCCGGTGGTCAGTCCGTTCAGCGGCAATACTGCAATGCAGCCGACCAGCCCGCCGATGAAGGCGATGAGCAACGCTTCGATGACAAAAGAGAACACAACGGAAGGTCCGCCGAATCCCAGCGCGCGCATGGTGGCGATTTCACGGCCGCGCTCGGACACCGCGGAGTACATCGTGTTCAACGCGCCAAAGACCGCGCCAATAGCCATCACGGCGGCGACCATGCCGCCAAGAACGGTTATCAGCGTGGTCAGGCGATTGGATTGCTTCGAGTAGTAGTCAATTTCGCGCGTAACGTCCACGTCCAGTTTAGGATCGCTGGTTGCCGCGTCCTTCAGTTGCTGGAACGCTGCAGGCGAAGTGAGGTGCACCGTCACGGACTGGAAAAATGTGTCCGGCCGATTGAACGCAGGCCCGATCAAGTGCGCGTCACCCCAGACATCGGAATCGAAAGCGCTGCCGCCGGCGTCAAAAATTCCCACGATTTTCCAGCGCAAGCTGCCGAGGCTGATGGTGTTGCCAAGAGTCAGTCCCGCATAGGAAGCATTGGCATTTTTGCCGACGACAATTTCGGTGAGGCCCGGCGTAAACATGCGGCCATCGACGATTTTAATATTTCTGCGAATTTCCAAAACATTTTTAGAAACGCCGCGAACTTCGACGTTGGCGTCCGTGCCGGTGGAAATCAGGGGAATTGGAGCAACAAGCACGACTTCGGGAGTCAGGAGAGGCCCGTCGGCGCCACGGGCGATGCCCGGCTCGTCTTGAAGAATTTTCACGGTGTCGATTGTTACGCCACCGGTCATTTCCGAAGTAGCTCCGGCACGCATGATGATGGCGTTGTCTGCGGAGCCGGAGGAAACGAGCGTGGCCTTGAACCCGCGAGCGAGAGACAGCATGGCCACGAACACGCCTACGGTCCCGGCGATGCCTACGACCGCCACGATTGCGGAACTCCAGCGGGCCCTTACGCTGCGGAAATTGTAGATCAGCGGAATGGCCACTTCAGACTCTCCTCAAGGCATCCACTACTCGGAGTCGCATGGCGCTGATGCCAGGCAAAAGCCCGCTGGCAGCACCCACGACTACCGCCAAGACGACGCCGAGGCCCAGCGCCGTGGCCGAGAGCAGCAGCGGCGGGAGCAATCCGTTCAAACTGGCGCCCACTACCGGGATTGCAAGCATCGCCAGGCCAAGTCCAATCAGTCCCCCGAACAATGCAATCACCAGTGACTCCGCAAGCACGAAGAACAACACGAAGCGGTCGGAATAGCCGATAGCTTTCAGCACGGCCAATTCGCCGGTGCGCTCGCGAATGGAAATGGCCATAGTGTTGCCGGTGACGAGAAGCAAAGTAAAGAAAACGACGGTGCCGATGGTGGTAATCAGCAGCTGAATGTTCCCAAGCTGTTTGGCGAAACCGGCCTGGAACGCGGATTCGGTTTCCGTCTTGGTTTCGTAGGAGGAGTTTGCGAATTTTTCGTCGATCGCTCTCCCCACGCGGACGGCGTCGTCCGGGGAATCCAGCTTGAGCACCCACCAGCCGGCCTGCCCCTTGATCTGGTCGGGAATATTCTCGTAAAAGTAATCCCATTGGAGCCAGAACTGGCTTTCGTCGCCGCCTTCCTTGTCATTCGTATAGATGCCGTCGAGGTTGAACTGCCAGGTCTTGGTCGAGCCATACAGCGCGTTTTGCAAGGGAATGCGGTCGCCCACTTTCCAATGGAACCTCTTGGCAAGTGTTCGCCCGGCTATAGCGCCCTGGCGGTCGTTCACAAAAGTTTTCCACTGGTCGTCGGGAACGCGCATCTCGGTCATGACCTGGCGCTGGTTCTCCGGGTCAATCACAAACTGAGGGAAGAAATTCTTTTCGTCCTGATAAACTCCGCCGAACCAATTGTTGTGGGTGACAAATTTCACGCCTTTGATCTGCCGGATTTTATCGCCGTAGGCAAGGGGCATGGTATTGATGAGGCCGACGCGGTTGATGACGATGAGGCGGTCTGCTCCGGCAAGCTCCGTGCCGCGGCTAAAAGCGCCTTTTACTACCGCAAGAAATGTGAATAGGAAGAGAGCTACCGCAAAGGAGCCCACGGTGAGAATCAGGCGAACTTTCTTGCGAAAGAGATTGGCCAAGATTAAGCGGCTATATTTCACGCGGCACCTCCTGCCAGAACGGGTTGGGAGGACTTGCCTCCTTCGATGAGGACGCCTTTATCCAGGTGAAGAGTGGTGTGTGCGCGGGCGGCGACGATGGCGTCGTGCGTGACCATCAAGATGGTCTTGTTGTATTTGCCGACCAGCTCGTCAATGAGGGCCATGATTTCGTCGGCGCTCTTGCGGTCCAGATCGCCGGTGGGTTCGTCGCACAGCAGAAACGTGGGATCGGAGACGATGGCGCGAGCGATGGTGACGCGCTGCTCCTGTCCACCCGAAAGTTGGCGCGGATAGTGCTTCATGCGGTCGGCAAGGCCGACGACGCCAAGCGCGGTTTCCACGTGGCTGCGGCGCTCAGACTTCGAGAGTTTGGTCAAAAGGAGCGGAAGCTCAACGTTTTGATACGCGGTGAGCACGGGGATGAGGTTGTACATCTGAAAAATGAAACCGACATGGCGCGCGCGCCAGTGCGTGAGTCTGCTGGCGGACATGTGGGTGATTTCGTCGCCGTCCACGGTAATGCTGCCGGCCGAAGGCACGTCGAGACCGCCGAGAAGATTGAGCAGCGTGGTCTTGCCGGAGCCGCTGGGACCCATGAAAGCGACGAAGTCGCCTTTGTCCACGTCAAGGTTCAGGCCCTGAAGCACCTGGATTTTTTCGCCGCCGCGGCTATAGGTCTTGTTCAAGCCGCGGACTCGGATGAGACTCGAAGAATCACTGCGACCATCCACACGAATCATGCTTGGCTCCTACTGCCGGATTTCGACTTTGTCACCATCACGCAAATTCTCAGGGCCCTTGACGACCAACGAGTCGCCGGGGGAAACGCCCGCCAGGATCGCCACGTCGGTGCCGCGGTCGATGCCAACGCTCACGGCCCGCCGCTCGACTTTTCCGTCGCGCACGAGAAAGACGTACGAATTGCCGGCGTCCGTTCGAATGGCGCCCTTCGGAATGTAGGCCTTGGCCTCCGGACCGTTTGCCGGAGTGACTTCCTTGGGTCCTTCGAAACTGACTTTCACGCCCATGTCCGGAAGGATGAAATTGTATTTGTCGAGATTGATGATGGAGATGCGCACTTTAACGGTGGCCTTTTGACGGTCCGCGGTGGGGATGACGGTGCGGACCTTAGAAGGAATCAGCCGGTCGGGATAGGCGTCGAGAATCGCGGTGACGTCCTGGCCGGGCTCCACGCGGGCGATATAGGATTCGTTGACGTCCACTTCGAATTCGTTCGAATGCATGTCCACGATGGTGGCGATGCCGGTGCGCGTAAAGCCGCCGCCGGCGGAAATCGGCGAGACCATTTCGCCAACCTGCGCATCTTTCGAAACGACGATTCCTGCAAACGGCGCGCGAATCGTGCAATTGTCCACGGCTTGCTGGGCTTCACCGATGCGCGCTTCCGAACCCAGGACTTGCTGCTTGGCCAGGGCAATTTTCGCCCTCAGGCTGTCGGCGGTCATGGTGGCGTTGTCGAGGGTTTCCTGCGATTGTACGCCGGCTTTTTGCAATTGCTCGGCGCGGCGGAGTTCGATCTGCGCGTTCTTGAGCTGAACTTCGAAGTCGGCGATGGCCGCTTGGGCGGAGTTGCGATCGGCTTTGGCGGATTCGAGGGCGCGTTTGACGTCGGAATCGTCGAGCGTGGCGAGAAGCTGGCCTGCCGCTACGCGCGTGCCTTCATCGAAAAAAACACCGGTGACGCGCCCGGTAATCTTGGCCGCGATGGTAGCGCGGCGGCGGGGAGTGACGTAACCGCTGGCGTTAAGTAGGGTCTGGCGTCCGCCGGGGTCGGCCTTCACTGCGGCAGCGACGTCCACGACGGGTTTCTGGCTGCGGAAGGCATACGCAGCAACGACAATCCCGGCGAAAATCAGCACAGGGATGGCAGCATACCTCATGCGGCGGCCCAAGCCAGACTTGGCCCTCTGACCATCGTGAATGCGCAGCGACCCGAGATCGGGTTTTGCCGAATTGAGTGGAGTCGCCATTCGCATTTGCTCCCTAGGCTGAGAACCGCGTCCCTTAGGTTATTACGGTCGAGTGGAGCCAGAGATTACAACGGGCCCGGCCTGGTTCCCCCCATTGAGACCATTGTAGCCCGTCAGGGCGTAATTCGGGATGGTCCGTTTGGGAGAGTCGAGGACATTTTGCGTTGGATGCGTTTGCTAAGTCGTTGGCTACAAATAATCTGGCGCGAAAATAGACCGGCAGGGTTCGCGAAAATCATCCCTTGACAGCCAGACCGGTAAGTCTTATTAAGGTGTTTCCGCGAGCCGCTCCCTACCTTACTCTCGCGGATGGGGGTCCCAGCATGAACCCTTCCCGCCGTGATTTCCTGAAGCTCACGACCATCGGCGGAGCTGCGGCTGCGGTGTTTGGCTTCGATTTGAAGCCGGCGTTCGCGCAGCTCCGAACGCTGAAGATCGCGCGCGCGAATGAGACGCGCTCGACCTGTCCTTACTGCGCGGTAGGCTGCGGCACGATCATCTACACGATCGGCGATCGCGCCAAAAACGTGACGGCGCAGGTGGTACACGTCGAAGGCGACCCGGATCATCCTACCAACCGCGGCACGCTGTGCCCCAAGGGTGCTTCGCTGGAACAAGACATTCTGAACGACCGCAGGTTGCTGAAACCACAGGTGCGGCGTCCCGGCGGAACACAATGGGAAGATATTTCGTGGGACGACGCCCTGAACGAAATCGCCGCGAAAGTGAAGAAAACGCGCGACGATACTTTTGTTGAAAAGGATGCCGGGGGCCACCCCGTCAACCGACTCGAATCCGTCGGCTTCATCGGAGGCTGCACCGATACCAACGAGTTTAACTTCCTGGTGGTCAAAGCGATGCGCGCCCTGGGGGTCGTGCATTTAGAAAACCAGGCCAGAGTTTGACACGGCCCCACGGTCTCAAGTTTGGGACCAACGTTCGGACGCGGGGCGATGACCAATGGTTGGGTGGACATCAAGAACACCGACATGATGCTGATCATGGGCGGGAACCCAGCTGAGAATCACCCGTGCGGCTTCAAGTGGGCGATTGAGGCCAAGCGCAATCGCAATGCAAAAATAATTTCGGTGGACCCGCGCTTTACGCGGACGTCTTCGGTGGCGGATCTTTTCTGCCAGATTCGCGCGGGCTCGGACATCGCGTTCCTGGGCGGCGTCATTAATTACGCGATCGAGAACGGCCGGATCGCCAAAGATTACATCGTTAACTACACCAACGCCGCTTTCGTGGTGAAAAGCGATTTCAAGCTACCTGGCGACACCGACGGAGTATTTTCCGGGTTCGACGCCGGGAAGCATACGTACGACCGCGCCTCGTGGAATTACGCGGCCGTAGGTTCCGCGCCGAGCGCGGGCGCCGCGCCGTCTTTGCCGGAAAAGGTGGAGTACGACCTGACGCTGCAAAATCCGAATTGTGTGTTCCAGCTCTTAAAGAAACATTATTCGCGGTACACGCCGGAGATGGTGGAGCGCATTACCGGGATCCCGAAGGAGCAATTCCTCAAGGCCGCCGAGATGTATACCTCCATTCGCAAAGGCGGCGACATGAAGAAGGCGGGGACGATCATCTACGCCGTGGGATGGACACAGCATACTTTTGGCACGCAAATCATTCGAACCGCGGCGATGCTGCAGCTGCTGCTCGGGAACGTCGGGCGCGCGGGCGGCGGCGTGAACGCGCTGCGTGGCCACTCCAACATCCAAGGCGCGACGGATATGGCAGGGTTGTTCGATAGTTTGCCAGGATATCTAAAAGTGCCGACGCCGGGCGATGCCTCCTTCGACGCATGGATGAAGCGCATTACTCCAACGAGTTCGAAGCCCGCGCCGTGGGATTCGTTCAACTATTGGGGCAACACGCCGAAGTTTGTGGTCAGCCTTATGAAAGCGATGTACGGGGACGCAGCCACGAAGCAAAACGGGTGGGCCTTCGATTATCTGCCGAAAGTGGATCGAGATTATTCGTGGACGCACCTTTGGGACAATATGTACAACGGCACCGTCAAAGGCCTGTTTGCTTTTGGGATGAACGGCGTGGCCATCGGGCCGGATTCGAATAAAAATATCGACGCGCTGAAAAAGGCGGAGTGGCTCGTGGTGGGTGAGATTTATCCGGACGAGACCAGCGAATTCTGGAAGTCGCCACGCGTGATCGCGCAAGGCGACATGAAGCAAATTCAGACGACGGTTTACCGGCTGCCGTGCGCGGGCTTCGCGGAAAAAGACGGCTCGTTTACAAATTCCGCGCGCTGGCTGTTGTGGAAGAACGCCGCGGTGCCGTTGGTCGGTGATTGCCGGCTGGATCAAGGAATTGTCTCCCAAATTTTCCTGAAGGTCCGGGATTTGTACAAAAAGGATGGCGGAAAGTTTCCCGACCCGATTTTGAATCTGACGTGGAATTACAGCGATCGCTTGAATCCGCCGTTGGCCGAAGTCTTGAAGGAGCTGAATGGCAAAGCGCTCGCGGACCTCGAAGATCCCGCCACCAAGCAGCAGATTAGATCCGGCCAGCAACTGCCGGGCTTTGCCTGGCTGAAGGACGACGGAACGACGGCCTGCGGAAATTGGATTTACTCGGGCGCGTTCACGGAAGCAGGAAATCAAACGGCGCGGCGCGATCCCTCCGATCCCTCCGGAATGGGCGTGCACCCGGGCTGGGGCTGGTCCTGGCCGGCGAATCGCCGCGTGCTCTACAATCGCGCATCGTGCGACGCGGAGGGTAAGCCCTGGGATCCCTCGCGGCGGCAAGTGTGGTGGAACGAAGATACCCAAAAGTGGGTGGGCAACGACGTTCCGGACTTCAAGGTGGATTCGAAGCCCAAGGATCACATGGGGCCATTCATCATGAATCCGGAGGGAGTTGGGCGAATTTTTGCACCGCTGTCAGCTTTTGCGGACGGGCCATTCCCGGAGCATTATGAGCCGATCGAAAGCCCGATCGTGAATCCGTTGCACGCGGGGCAGTCGACGAATCCGATGGTGACGCGATTCAAGGATCCCGACGACAAATTTGGAACCACGAAGGACGGCTACAACGTGGTGTGCACAACGTACCGGCTGACGGAACACTACCACTACTGGACCAAGAACAATCCGATGAACGTGCAACTCGTGCCCGAGCCATTTATTGAGATAGCCGCGGAAATGGCGGACGAAATGGGCATCCGCGGAGGAGAAAACGTGAAGGTTTCCAGCGCGCGAGGGGAGTACATCGCCAAAGCGATGGTCACCAAGCGCATCAAGGCAATGATGATCGACGGCAAAAAAACCTATCAGATTGGCATTCCTATTCATCAGGGTTATCGGGGCATCGCCGAAGACGAAGGCAAGACGGCAAGAACCCTGGTGAACTCTTTGACGCCGACCGTCACGGACCCCAACGCGCATACGCCGGAATTCAAGGGCTTTCTCGTCAAGGTAGAAAAGGTTTAGAGGCCGCCATGAGCCAGGAGACACTGCGCATCCAGAAAATTTCCGGCCATGCGGGAACGGTTCCCGGCGAAGGCACGCAACGGGAATACACCGTCTGCAAGCTGATTGATACCACCACGTGCATCGGATGTAAGGCCTGCGAAGTCGCCTGCATGGAGTGGAACGACCTGCCGTTTGGCGAAACCGTTTTCGGCAATACCTATCAAACGATGCCGGAAACGCGCTGGAACTATTGGAACCTCATCCTCTTCAACGAGCACGAACGCGAAGACGGCTCGCTGATGTGGCTGATGCGCAAGAACCAGTGCATGCATTGCGCGGATCCGGGATGCCTGGCGGCGTGTCCTTCGGATGGCGCGATCGTGCAATACACCAACGGCATCGTGGATTTCCAGCAGGCCAATTGCATTGGCTGCGGGTACTGCATCACGGGCTGCCCGTTCGACATTCCGAAGCTCAATCCCGAGACCAAGCGCGTCTTCAAGTGCACACTGTGCACCGATCGCGTCGGCGAAGGGCTCGAGCCCGCTTGCATCAAGTCTTGTCCGACGGGCTGCCTGCACTTCGGAAGCAAGGATGACATGCTGGATCTCGCGGAGCGGCGCGCCAAGCAGCTGCGCGATCATTCGAATTATCCCAACGCTGGAGTGTACGATCCGAAGGGTGTCGGCGGCACCAGCGTAGTTTATGTTCTGCACGACGCGTCCAATCCGGAGCTTTACGGCGGATTACCGAAGGATCCGCACATTCCATGGAGCGTGAAACTGTGGAAGGGCCCGCTGAAGTGGCTGGGCAACGTCGCCATGGTCGGCGGATTGATTGGATTGTTCGTGCACTACCTGCGGTATGGTCCGAAGGCCCGCGAGGATGAGGACATCCAGCCGGGAGGAAAATCCGAATGAGCGACATGGAACAGATCATTCCTCACGGGCATGTGCTGCGGTACACGTTCAAAGAAAGATTGACGCACTGGGTGGCCGCTGGAGCGTACATTTATTTGCTGATGACCGGGCTGGCGTTCTGGTCGCCGTGGCTCTTCTGGGTGGCGGTGATTCTGGGCGGGGCGCCGGTTTCGCGCATGCTGCATCCCTGGGCCGGGCTGATCTTTTTTGGAGCAGTATGTAACATGTACGCGATGTGGTCGCCCCAGATGCACCATACTGGCATGGACACGGAGTGGTGGAAGGCGGTCGGTTACTACAGCAGGAATGAAGATGACAAAATGCCCCCGGCGGGCCGCTACAACGCGGGGCAGAAATTTCTTTTCTGGGGCTTCTTCTGGAGTGCGGTGGCGTTGCTCGCGAGCGGCGTGGTTCTGTGGTTCCCGGAATACATTCCGTGGAATCTGCGCTTCTTGCGCTACCTTTCCGTCCTCATTCATCCTTCTGCGGCGTTGCTCACCATTGGTTTGTTCCTGATTCACATTTATATGGGCGTGTTTGCGGAGCGCGGAGCCTTCGGCTCGGTGATCCGCGGCGATGTTTCCATCGCG
Source organism: uncultured Acidobacteriota bacterium (assembly GCA_963729455.1). Lineage (GTDB taxonomy): Bacteria > Acidobacteriota > Terriglobia > Acidiferrales > UBA7541 > Acidiferrum. Next base: position 795,915 of record CAVSNX010000005.1, on the reverse strand, counting down.
TTTGCGAAGCGCTATCACCCCGGCTGGTATAAAGAGATCGTCGGCGGATCGTCTACGCCGCGGAAATGACCACAGCACAGACCGTTGGTTCTGAGTACGAGGCGCGAATCGCGCGGGCGGCGCGGTTGTCCGTGAGCTATCCCTTTGCTGCGGAATTTCTGGACTTCTACCGGCACATCGCGGGCTGTCAAAAATCACTTCGCGCCAGTGTCCGTTCCTCACAAGGTATGGAATCGAGCAAGGCGCCCGTTGCTGACGTGCGGGCCTCGCTCGACCTCACGGTTTTGCTTCCCCATTTTCGTGGCTTCCTTTCGGTCGTCGAGCAGCACGCTCCGGCCGCGCTGCGCGAGTCGGCGCATCAGATGTCTTTGTTGCCGTCGGACTCCTGGATCGCCAGCCTGGAAGCGTATTGGCAGTATGCCGGCAAATACGACCAGCAGGTGGGAGCGTTTGCGCAGTTTCTTTCGCGCGCGTTTCTTCAACCATACGCGGAACTTCGAGCCGCGCGGATGCTGCAGGGCCCCCTTGCGGTCACGATTCGACTTTGCCCGTTGTGCGGTGCGCGTCCGCTGATGGGCGTGATTCGGCTTGAGGGCGATGGCGGAAAGCGCTTCCTGCTTTGCGCGTTTTGTTCGCAGGAGTGGGAGTTCCGGCGGATTTTGTGCCCCACCTGCGGCGAACAAGCCGAGGAGAAGCTCCCGGTGTACGTGGCGGAGCAACTGCCGCATGTCCGCGTCGAAGCCTGCGAGACGTGCAAGTTTTATTTGCGGACCGTCGACCTCACCAAAGACGGCCACGCCGTCCCGCTAGTGGACGATCTCGCTGCCATCCCCCTCACGCTCTGGGCGCACGAGCACGGCTACACGCGGTTGCAGCCCAATTTGCTGGGTACATAATTCGGAACCGTTCTTGCAAACGTTGGTTGGATTGCGGCAAGCTACCGAGCGCCGTTGAGGAGACTTTCCATGCACCGTTCCTTCTTGTGTTTAAGTGCTTTACTAGTTTTGAGTGCCGCCGCGTCTTGGGGCCAGACCGCACGGCAATCGGCAGCCACTTTGACGGTGATTCGCGCGGGGTCGTTGATTGACGGGACGAGCGCGGCGGCGCGGAAGAATCAGGCTGATTTTTGTGCGCGGGGAGCGCATCGAGAAGGTGACGGATTCGTCGGCGGCGATTCCGGCGGACGCGAAGATCATTGATCTTTCGAACGCGACGGTGCTGCCAGGGCTGATTGATTCGCACACGCATATTTTCTTGTGGGGCGAGGATCCGAAGAAGGGCGGCTACGACGCGAATATCTTGAACGCGGGGATTGCGCTGCGCGCGGCGCGGGCGACGTTTGCGGCGCGACGGGCGCTGGAGCAGGGTTTTACGACGATTCGAGATTTGGAGACGGAAGGCGCAGGGTACGGCGACATCGAAATCAAGCAGGCCATTGAGGAAGGGACAATTCCTGGGCCGAGGATTTTTGGCGCGACGCGGGCGATTTCGACGACCGGCGGGTACAACCTGGAAGGATACGCGCCGGAACTCGATATGCCTAGGGGTGCGCAACTTGTGGACGGCCCGGTGGAGGCACGGAAGGCTGCGCGCCAGCAACTCGAGCACGGCGCGGATTGGATCAAGGTGTACATGACGCACCGCTCGTGGGTGGACAAGCAGGGGAACCTGGTGTCGCAGCCGACGCTGACAGTCGAAGAGTTAAAGGCTATCGTGGATGAAACGCACGGCTGGCAGAAGAAAGTGGCGTGCCATGCGTACAACGGGATCGGTTTGCAGCGGGCGCTGGATGGCGGATGCGATTCCATCGAGCATGGGCTCGAAATCACCGACGCGCAGATTGCGCAGATGCAGCGGCAGGGAACGTGGTATTGCCCGACTCTGTCACCGTATTACGACGATTGGGGAGAGGCAGACACACCGGCCGGGAAACGCGACCGCGCGCGGGCGGCGGTGCATGAAATCAGTTTCAAGAAAGCGATGCAGGCGCATTTGAAGATTGTGTTTGGAACGGACATGGGTGGGATTCCCTGGACGGAACCGATCGCGCAGGAGTTTGGAAGAATGGTTTCGCTCGGGATGGCGCCGATGGACGCCATTCAAGCGGCGACATCGCGGGCGGCGGACATGCTGGACATGAAAGGCGAAATCGGAGTGATCGCGCCGGGCGCGTTTGCGGAAGTGATTGCGGTGTCCGGAGATCCGCTCAAGGACATTGGTGAGTTGGAACACGTAAAATTTGTGATGCAGGAAGGAACGGTGTACAAAAACGAAATCGGGAAATAGATCGTCCGCCGGTGATGCACGATTTCAGACTTCTACGCGGACGCCCTTCCAGAAGGCGATGTGGTCCTTGATTTTCGCGGCGGCGGCTTTAGGATCGGGATAATACCAGGCGGCGTTTTCGTTTTTCATGCCGTCCACTTCCACGTGGTAGTAATGCGCGGTTCCCTTCCACGGGCAGATGGAGGTGTGGCTGCTGGGTTTGAGGAATTTCTTGGCGACGGCGTCAGGCGGAAAATACTGGTTGCCTTCCACCACGACGGTGGCGCCGCTCTCTGCAATGAGTTGTCCGCCCCACGATGCTTTTGCCATTTGTCCTTCTCCGATGCAAAAAAATACTTTTGTTAAGGATAAGTTTGAACGATGAATTTGTCTAAGTTTTTGATGCACGGGGAGCGAGATAGATGCAAGAATTTCTGAACAGCGGGAAAACGCCTAACGCATCGAAGGCGATAATCCAAGCCAAACGGGGCGTCGGGGTTTGGCCGAGAGAATTTGCTACAATCGGGCGCGTCGAATCGGAGGAAAACCAATGAGCGAGCAGAATCTCTCAAATCACGTAAAGTATGTGCCGTCGTTTCATTTTTTCGCCATATCCATTTTCATTGTGAACTTTGTTTGGTCCCTCTTTCGATTGAGAACCTTGGGATTTTCGTTTGCGGGGATTTTTGGCGTGCTGCTCGCGGGGGCGCTGGTCGTACTGGTTTTCGCGGCGCGGGTGTTTGCGCTGGCGGTGCAAGACCGCGTGATCCGGCTCGAGGAGCGGGTGCGGTATGAGCGGGTGTTGCCGGAAGAATTGCGGTGGCGCGCCGATGAACTCACGGTGGGCCAGTTCGTGGCGCTGCGGTTCGCCAGCGATGAAGAGTTGCCCCAATTGATGCGAAAAGTGCTGGACGAAAAGCTTTCGGAACGCAAGGCGATCAAGCAGCTGATCAAAAATTGGAAACCAGACTACATGCGCGCGTAGTTTTTGCTTGATTAGAAAATGCTGCGAACGACGCCGCCCTCGGCGCGGACAGCCGCACCATTGATTGCGATGGCTTGCGTGCTGGCAACGAAGGTAACTACAGCGGCAACTTCTTCGGGCGTTTCGAAGCGCTTCAAAAGCGATGTCGGGCGGACCGTCGAAAAGAATTGCTTTTCGAATTCCGCTGTTGAGATTCCCTGCTGCTTGGCGAAACGGTCGACAAAATTCACGGCGCCTTCGGAAGCCGTCGGGCCGGCGAGAATAGAATTCACAGTGACGCCGGTGCCGGCCACAGATTCCGCGATACCGCGCGCGATGGCTACCTGCGCGGTTTTGGTCATCCCGTAGTGGATCATCTCCGCAGGTATGTGCTGCGCCGATTCGCTGGAAATGAAAATAATGCGTCCCCACTTTTTCTTGAGCATTGCCGGCAGGTAGTGGCGGGCGAGGCGAACCCCGCTCAGGACGTTGACCTCGAAGAAGCGAAGCCAGTCAGAATCCGGGATCTCGATAAACGGTTTCACTTCAAAGATTCCGAGGTTGTTCACAAGAATATCCGCTTCCGGGACTTGCTTCAGAAACGCCGTTACACCTGGGGCCGAACCCAGATCGGCGGCGACGCCGCGCACATCCGCATTCTTGACGTGCTTTCGAATGTTCTCGTGCGCGGAAGTGACTCGCGCTTCCGTGCGGCCATTGACTACGACTTTTGCACCTTCGGCGGCAAGCGCAGCGGCGATGGCGAAACCGATGCCCGCAGTTGAGCCGGTGACGACCGCGGTTTTGCCTTTCAGACCCAGATCCATTTTTTCACTCCATTGCTTCGCGCCAGTACTTTCGAATCGTCGTTCGAATCACGCTACCTAGCCACGGCGACAGCGGCTGCGCCTTCGATTTCGGAGATTTCTTCCGGCGAGAGTTTCAATTCGCCGGCGCGCATGACGCCTTCGGCTTGCTTGGCGTTGCGCGCGCCGACGATAGCGCCAGTGACGGCTGGAAAGCGGAGCGTCCAGGCGATGGCGACTTCGCCGGGCGTGCGTCCGTGGCGCGCGCCAACGTGGCGAAGGCGTTCGACAAGTTCGATATTTTTCGAGAGGCGCGGCTCGCGGAATTCGGGATTGCGGCTGCGGAAATCATCGGCGGGAAGCGCGGCGGCGCGTTCGCGAGTCATCGCACCGGTGAGCAGGCCGGAAGCCATTGGCGCGTACACGATGACGCCAATTCCCTGCTTTTCGCAGTGGGGAAGGATTTCATTCTCGATTTTGCGGCGGATCAAAGAATAGGGCGGCTGGAGAGAAGTAACCGGAGCGATTTTTTCTGCGCGCTTGAGTTGTTCGACGTTGAAGTTCGAAACGCCGATCCAACGGACTTTGCCTTCTTTTTTCAGGGCTGCGAGAGTTTGCCAGGCTTCTTCGAGGCCGGGGCCGTTGTTCTCGGGCGGCCAGTGCATCTGGTAGAGATCGATCGTTTCGACCTGCAGTCGGCGAAGGCTGTCTTCGCATTCGTGGCGAATGGAATCGGCGCTGAAAACCTGATGGACCTTTCCTTTTTCATCCCAGCGCAAAACGCACTTGGTAAAAACGTACGGACGCGGGCCGCGCCATTCCTTCAACGCGCGCGCGACAATCTCTTCCGAATGGCCCAGGCCGTAAACCGCGGCGGTGTCAATCCAGTTGACTCCCAATTCGAGAGAGCGATGAATGGCGGCGAGGGAGTCGGCGTCGTCCTGGGCGCCCCAGCCAAATTCCCAGCCCGAGCCGCCGATGGCCCACGCTCCGTAGCCGACGGGCGTGATTTTCATATCCGAATTTCCTAATTTTCGCGTTTCCATTCGAACGTCTCCTGAAATTGCGCACCCGGCAAGACTTTTGCGCGCGCTTATTCTAAGTCTTCTTTCTTTTTCATTGGATGAATTGTTTGAAAGAAAAGTTAGAAGCACTTTCCGAGGGAAACGCAGGTACGTTTAATTTGCAGTGATTGCAGCATCGAGCGAAATGGTTTGGCCATCGGGATTGGTGATGACGATCCGCTGGGGACCGGCGATTAGGCTGGGAGTCACGACAGAAAGAGTGTTGGTATCTATGAAGCTCACAGCCGCAGTTTTTCCGTTGAAGGAAACAGTAGTGCCGCCCTGGAAGCCGCTGCCTCGGACGGAGAGCGTCGTGCCGCCGGATGAAGAGGCGGTGGTAGGTGAAATCGAGCCGATTCCCAGAGGGACGACGGCGAGCTGAACTACTGTCAGAGCGGCGTTTTGGGCGGTGCCATCGGAGGAGGTGATGGCGAAAAGTCTTTGACCGTTTTCGTCGGTAGTCAGGAAACCGCCGTGCAGGCCGTCTACATCGGTCATGAATTGTTGGGGGAGAAGGATGCGCAGGCGAAGCGCGCCGGAGTGTGCGTCGATGATATCAACGCCACCTTTCACTCCCACGCTTCCCGGCGCTCCGGACAGAAACGGCTGATAAATCAAGGCGCCAGATGGATGGAGAGTGACGCCAGGTACTGACTCGCGTCCGGGAATTTGCGCAAGTTCGGCGAAGGTGGGAACGGCGGTAAGCGAAAGATCCGGGGCATGAATTTCTGTGGCGCCGCTTACTTGCATGGCAAACATGGTGCCGTCGGCGGCGGTGCCAAGATCCGCGGTGGAGGCGTTGGCGGTGGAAGTAGTGAATTGATTCGGCGCGGTAGCAGTCCAATACGCGAGGGGCCCGCCGGGAGCGGAACCAAAGGAAAGAAAAACTTGATCGCCCGCGGCGCTGCTTTGGATCAGGGGCGCACCGGTCAAACTGGTGACTTCTGGTTGAGGAGCGGGCTGGATTGTTGGCGGGCTGGCGGTCAGATTCATTTGTGCGAGGCAGGCGGAACACGCGCCGGAGGAACCGCCTTCACCGCTAAGACCAACGAAAACGGTTTGCGTGCTGGTGGCGGCGACGCGGGCGGGTCCGGAGTTGGTGAAGCCGGGAACGCCGCCAACAGGCACTTTCGTGCCGGTCCCGAGAACGGGGTTGAGGAGATAGACATTCTGCGCGCCGAAATCGGCGACGATGAGTTGCGAGGCGTCGGGTGTCATCGCGAGGCCGCGCAAGCCCGCGTCGGGAGGAGGGCCGCCGGGAGGCTCGATGGGAGCAAGGAAAATTTGCTGCTGCAAGTCGAAGAGGTCCACGTGATCGATGTTGGTGAGATAGATGCGCTGGCGCGTTTGGTCATAGAGCAAGAATTTGTACAGACCGGGTTTCGAATAGGATTGCACGCTTTGCAGATATTGAAATGATTTGGCTGAAGTGATGGAGCCTGCCGGAGCAGAAATGGAAACGTCCACGGTGCCCGAGGTGCCAGGCTGGCGTTTGCAGGGTGATGCGCTCGATAGAAAAGGGATATGTGGTGTCGAGACCAAGCGAGGAGGTGATGCTTGTGACGTTCACTGCACTTTGTACGGTCGCGCTTGTGCCGCCGATTGTAACGGCTAATTTTGTGGGGTCACTGCCGAAACCGTAGCCGTAAATTTGGACGGTATCGCCGCCGGCGGGTACTCCGGCATTTGGGAGGATTTGCAGAATTTGCGGGCCGTAGCTGAAGGCGTCCGGGGCGAGGGCGAGCCAGCCGCCGAGGAAAAAGGTGGTCACGTTGAGGGCGCCAGTTGCGGCGTTAGGCGGAGAGCTCGCGAGGATCTGCGCAGTCCCAGAAACGGTGACGTTCGAAACGAGCTGCGTGCCAAATTTCAGTTGGGCGGGCGAAATGAAATTTTGGCCCGCGAGGACAACGGAAGTGCCGCCGACGTTGGGGCCTCCGGAGGGCTGGAGACTCGGCGCGGGAGCAAGGCTCGGGGCCGTGGAGGAAAGCGTGCCGGGCGTGGCGGCGTCTACAAAACTGATGCCGCGATTCGAAAGGCCGAAGAGGAGTTGTGTTTCGTCGACGTCTTCGATTTGCGAGGAGACGCCTTGGATTGCAACGTCGGGGACGCGACCGACGAGTTGAGCCGTATGGCCGTCGAGAACAGTGATGAAGGATCCGCTTGCCGAGGACTCGCTGACGTAGAGAGAGTTTCCTGCGCGGGAGAACGCGACACCGTGAACGGTTGCGGGAGTATAAACGCCGACCTGGTTGAGGGAGCCATCCAGCAGGACAACTTGCGTGTTTCCACCTGGCGCGAAGACTACGGCGAAACGCGTGGCGTCGGGATTTGCCGCAACACTGGGGATTGCGCTTGCGCCGAGCGCCAGCGGGCCCACAACGACGCTGCCCGTTGCGTTGTAGATGGCGATTTCGCCGCTGGAATCGTTGGCGGCGGCGAGAACTTTCGAATGATCGCCGGAGCGGGCGAGGACGCCGAGTCCTTGTTGAAACAGCGCGGGCGCGGTGGAAGTGAGGTTAGTCAACGCATTCGAAACAGGATCCCAGAGCGCCAATAGTGCTTCCGAAGACGCCGGCTGGCGGAGACGGACCAGGCAATTCCCGTTCGAAAGAGAGAGAACTTCTTCGGGGCGATTGAAGATCGTGCCGGGGATAGGAGTCAGGCCAGCCAGAAGATAGCGGGTCGTGACTTGCAGCGAGGTGACGTTCACAGCGACGATTTGTTCCAAGGATGTGCCAACCCAAATGGTTGTGCCATCGGCGGAGAGGTCGGCGCTGCTTGCTCCGGGGATAGAAATTTGCGCGACGCGCGTTTGGTCCATGGAAGAAAAAACATCCACGCGATTCATGGCGCGATTGGCGACAAAGATATGCTTGTTGGCGGGGTCGTAGGCGACGTGGCGATGATGCGGCTCGCCGAATGGATTGTCTGCGGCTGAGGTTGCATCCGTGCGGGCATAAGTAGTGCGCGGCAGGGCCGAGCCCGCCGCACTCTGCACTATGAGATTAAGGGACTGGTTATGAGAGAGAGCGCCGCTCGTTCCCTTGGCGGAAACCATGAACGTTCCTGTAGCGGCGTTGGCCGCGGCGCCGAAGATGATTTGGGTGTTTGCTCCGGACGCCAGGGTGAAGGGGCTTGCGGGGTTGGAGATCACGCCAGCCGGAAGGCCGCTGAGCGAGATCTGTACGCTGCCGGTGAAACCGTTCAGCGGAGTGACGGAGACGTTCAGGGAATTGTTTGTGGCTCCCTGTTGAACAGAAACCGAATTCGTGGAGAGCACCAGGGAGAAATCGGGAACCGGCGGGGGCGGAGCGACATACGATGACGAGCCGCCTCCACAGCCCGCACAGAGGAATGCGGCGAAGGCAAGAGCTGCAATCGGGACGCCGCGCTGCGACCGTCCCATAGAGTGACCCCACGAACATTCCGCGCAGAGCGCAGACATCCGGACTAAAACGATTCGGTCCCGACCGATCTGCTTGCACTGGGCGCTTATACTGGGCGCTTGCCCCGAGGAAAGCCCGTGGCAATAATAATCCAACTTTATAAGTTGTCAAGTTAAGAAATAATAGAATAGACGGGCGGGCCGGGCGAGGGAGAAACGAAGAGCGTCCCGGCCGAACCGGGACGCTCTTGAGATTCTTCGAGAGATGAAAAGCGTTAAATCGTCTTGGTGGCCGCCGCGCCCGCGGACGCCTGAGAACTCCGGGCAAACGCGTTGCCGCTCGGTTCCTTCTCCGCGCTCTTGTCGATTTCGATGGAGCCTTTGAAGTAGGCGCCGTCTTCGATCATGATGCGCGCGGTGGTCAGGTCACCGTTGACCGAACCATCCTTCTTGATCTCGATCCGATCCTTCGCGCGAAGGTTGCCCTTCACGTTGCCGTACACCACCACCTCGCGGGCGATAATGTCGGCAGTTACTTTGGCGGTGGCACCGATGGTCAACTTCCGCTCATCGAGCTGGATCAGTCCTTCGACCGAGCCATCAATCAGCAGATCTTCGTTGCCGGAGATCTCGCCTTTCACGTGCAGGCTGGCGCCGAGGCGCGCGGTGGCGCGGTCAGCGGTAGCCCCTAATGGACGCATGGCATCTGTACTCATTGCGGGTTTATCCTCCCAAGCTGCCGGAGCGGGCTTCGGCGGCTGATTCAATTGTGAATTTCTTGGATCCAGGTGCGCGGGTTGAGGCGCATCCGGTTTCTTATTGCCCCACATCGGTCCTCCCAAAGGGACAGCACCACCCCACGCGGAATTCCGGCCGGGGTAAGCAAACTTTATTCCCCGGAAGTGCGCGCAGCAAACAAACTATGAAAGCGCTGTTCCTGACAGTTACTAGACTTTGGGACAGGACGTGCCGGGCCTGGGTAGGCTCAATCCACGGAAAGTGTGAAGGAATGGGAGGGAAATGTAAAGCGGAGTGTAAGTGGATCGGTGGGATGGCCACTCAACTGATGAGGCTTTCGCCTAGCAGCTAGCCTGCTGCTCCTACTCAACCGTGAAGGGTACGCTGCGCCAGTCCGTGGTCATTCCCCCCGAGTCGGTTGCCCGGACATCCAGCCGATACGCGCCCTTGGCCAATTTGCTTATATCGATTCCCCGGCCGATGGGGATGATGGCACTATCGGCCTTCAGATAAGGGCTGGCGCTGATAGGTGTCGAATCACTCTTGAGCTCGCGAGTCTGCACGTCAACAATGCGCATTTGAAAGTCGACAGTCGTTTGCGGCGCCCCGTCTCGCAAAGGCTCGTAGATCTCAAAGTAGACATACAGAGTCTCACCTGCTTTGAACCGCGTGTTACCCGTCGGTTTGAATTCAGTCTCGTTGCTCACGAGGGGCACGTAGTTCCCGGGCAGTTCTTTCCAAGCTCCAGGTAACGTGGGCGTGCGATGGGGCGAGTTACCGGACACATCCGAAATTCGCTTGCAGACGGATACCGGGCTAATTGCGAGCTCCTTCTTGTCGTAACTTTCAACGTCCAGTGGGATATCGGCTTGGCCAAATCTCTTTCCGTCGCCGAGGGCCACCCGAAGCTTGTATTTACCGGGCGGGAGTTCCACTTGCGCGTCATAGCGATTCTCGGGCCAATGTTCGTCAGGTCCATTGCTTTGAAAGCCAGGCAAGTCGCCGTACCAAGGTACACCCTCTCTCCCAGCAAAATCACTGAAACGGGTTATCAGGCTTCCGTCCTCTTTGAAAATCATTCCCAGAACGCCCTTTGTCCTCATCTTGCTCTTCATCAACTCCCCGGGCCAATCGAGGCCGATGTGAACACGCGCGGAGTCGCTTTTTGTGAAGAGCGGAATCGCCAGAAGCGACAGGTCCACATTGTTGTGCCTTGGAGCAGCCAAATCACGTTCCATTTGATCGCCTAGTTTTGTCCCCTTCACCGGGTCCGAAGCGGCATGTTCAATATTGCAGTACTCAGTGCGAGAAACAACGAGTATATTGGGGCGATTGCCTTTTACTCTAATCTGATGACAACTGCCTTCCGGCGACTCGGGACGCGCATAGGCAATGACATAGTGAGGGGGATCTCCGTCTCCAATTAGACCCTCCGGCCATTCTGATGTGCTCCATTTCCCCCCCCCTGGGCCCATGTACTCCGTGTGGTGACCAACGTTGTCGCGCACATCCCAGTATAAGCTTCGCTCGTACGTGACCTTTTGGATTGACTGTTCTCTACCATCCTCAAAAACTTGAAAATCAGCAGCGGTCAAATTACGGATCTCAAGTCCTTCGAAAAGCGAGTCCGCGAGCCGCGCATCACCGGCCGATAATGCTCGAAGGATGCTCTGGTGCCAGGATGATTCCTTTGCCCGGTCCTTGTCCAGGACGTGAACTGGCACAAGAACCTGATTGGTCTCGACGCGGATGCGATCCTGTGCAATCGTGCCTGGAGCTGTCGCGCAGATCGTTAAGCAGCCCAGCAGAACTGCCCATATCAATCTGTTTCTCTCCGTCATTGTGTTTGGCGCCCCAACCCCCGTTGACCCACGAATCTCTGCAATGAGAGACGTGATTGAACGCTGCTTCGTTTCTACTCGCTTCTGCCTAGCGCATTAATTGAAAAATGACCAAAATCATGGTGCGGTGAGCGTGCTAGGAGCTTGGCTTATCTGGAACGGGCTGGGTGGCGAGGAAATCGGCGGTGAAGCGCTGGGCGTAGGAATCGAGCAAGTGCTGGATGCGTTCGGGGCTCGGGGATTTCAGGACGAAGCCGGCGTGGTGAAACTTCTTGATGCGATACGCGATCTCGGGATCGGTGTAGGCGGAGGTGTCCGGCTGCTCCTGGCGCGCGAGCGAAAGAATTACGCCGGCGTGTTCGCGGCGCAAGGGCGGAAGCTCGTAGGGTTGCTTCCCTGCTCCGACTTCGAGGCGCGCCCATTCGCGCCAGAGGTTGATGCCGCTGGCGGCTTCGACCAGATCAGAGATGTAGGCGCCGCCAACGCGCGCGGCGACTTCGATGAAATAGAATTTGCCGTCGGCGTGGGACTTCAGGAATTCGGCATGCGTGACGCCGCGAACGAAACCGAGACCTTCGAGCAAATTCCGGTTGATGGCCTGGAGCGTTTTGTTTTCTTCGCCGTCGGCGGGAAGAGAACGCGTGGTGAAAACGCCTCCCTGGTGTGAGGTGTCGAGCGGAGGCGTGCCGTAGGCGTGTGCCTCGGCAAAAACGACACCGCGCTCGGAGACCACGCTGTCAATGTGATAGACCGAGCCAGGAAGAAATTCCTCGAGCAGATAGAACGATTGCTGATCGCCGAGCTGGTCCAGCCAGTGCCATAACTGGTCGGGGTAATGAATCTTCTTCATGCCGATGCCGGAGGCTTGCGAACGAGGCTTGAGTAACCAGGGGTTGGGAACGCGGGACATGAATTCGCGGAGATTGTCGTAGTTGAGGACGTGGACAAATTCGGGAACGAGAATGCCGGCTTCCCGGGCACGCGCGCGCATGGCCAGTTTGTCGCGGAAATAACGCACAGTCGTCAGGCCCATGCCGGGAATGCGCAGATGTTCGCGAAGCGCGGAAACGTTTTCCATGTCGAATTCGTCGAGCGCCACGATGCGGTCAATTTGGCGGGAGCGCGCGAAGTAGCTGACCGAGTAGATCAAGCCTTGCAAAGGAAGATCTTCCGGCATGGTGAACACGTCGTCGAGGCATTCGAACGGCCAGTCGCCGTTGCGGAATTTTTCGACGGTCAGGAGCAGGACGCGGCAGCCGATGGCTTTGCAGGTGCGGATGAATTCCTGGCCCTTTTCGTAGGAACTGACGCAGAGGATGGTGAGCGGCCGGCCTCCCTGCATTCGACGCCCCCCTGGCGACGCAGAACTTGAGCGCGGATTATACAGCGGGCTAGCGCGGAGGATACAGAAATTGCAGAAACGGGGCGACGCGCTTTGCCCATGCGGCTTCGTTGTGCTCCGCGCCGTCCACGCGCTCGTAGTGCAAGTCGCGTTCGAGCTGCCAGCCTTTCTCGAGGAGCACGTCGCGGAAGCGCTCGACGTCTTGCACGATGCGCGGGCCCTCGCGCGTGCCGATATCCAGCCAAATGCTCGGGCGCGGCTCGACGGTTGCTGTCTGGGCAAACCGGAGCATGACCTGCTGGTTCCACCAGACCGAAGGCGAGAGCGCGGCGATTCTCCCAAAAATGCGGTAATGCTGGAGTCCCAGATAGAGGGAGACCAGGCCGCCCAGCGAGGAACCGCCAATGCCGGTACGTTGAGAGCCGGATAGCGTGCGGTATTCGCGATCGATGAAGGGTTTTACTTCTTCCAGCAGAAATCTTGCGTAGCGATCGGCGCGGCCGCCGCCGAGTTTGGGCACGTGCGTCGGAGTATATTCGCGGATGCGCGCCTTGGTGTTGTACATGCCGACGATGATGAGAGGCTCGACCGTGCCAGCGTTAATGCACTGATCCGCGGTCTGGCCGACGTGCCAATCCTGCCCCGGAATGAAAGACGTCGCGCCATCGAAAAGATTCTGGCCGTCGTGAAGATAGAGGACGGGAAAATGGCGCAAGTACTGTTCGGCGTAGCCGGGCGGCGTGTAGACGATGAGGTCGCGCTGATTGCGAAGGAAGCGCGAGTGAAATTGTTCGTGCTTGCGGAGCTGTCCGGAACTCACGGTACGATGGTCACCAGAAGGTCTTTTGCCTCGACGTGTTGCCCGGGTGTCACCAGGAGCTTGACGATGCGGCCGGAAATCGGCGCGTAGATATTGGACTGCATTTTCATGGCTTCGAGGGTGAGAAGTTTTGCGCCGCGTTCCACGGCGTGATTGGCTTGCACGGCGATGCCGGTGATGACACCAGCGGTCGGAGCGGCGACTTGGCCGGGGTCGCCGGGGTCGGCCTTGGGATGCGCGCGTTCGACGACGCGCAGGGCTCGGTCGCGCACGTTGACTTCGCGGGGCTGGCCGTTCAATTCGAAGAAGAGCGTGCGCGTACCGTCGGGATGTGGCTCGCTGATGGTCAGGAATTTGATGATGAGAGATTTGCCGGATTCGATGTCGACGCTGATTTCTGTGCCGGACTTTAGTCCGTAGAAAAAAACAGGCGTGGGCAGCACGCTGACGTCGGCGTAGCTTTGGCGGAACTTGTCGTACTTTGCGAAGACTTCGGGATAAAGGAGATGGCTTAGCAGATCATCCCGGCGGACGGCGTGGCCAAGCTTCTTCTCAAGAGATTTTTGCTCTTCGTCGAGGTTTACGGCCTCGAGATTTGCACTGGGACGGCCCTTGAGCGGAGCTTGGCCCCGAAGGATGATTTTCTGCAGCTTTTTCGGCCAGCCTCCGGGAGGCACGCCGAGAACGCCGGAAAACATTTCGACGACGGAATTGGGGAACGAGACATCGTGGTGTTCGTCGAGCTTGAGAACGTCCGCGAGCTGCATCTCGTTGGCCATCAGGAAGAGTGTCATGTCGCCGACGACTTTGCTCGACGGCGTCACTTTTACGATGTCGCCGAACATCTGGTTCACTTCGGCGTACGTTTTCTCCACTTCGCGCCAGCGGTGACCGAGGCCCATAGCGGTGGCCTGTTCGCGCAGATTGGTGTACTGGCCACCTGGGATTTCGTGCTGGTAGAGGCGCGCCGAGCCGGCCTTCGGTCCGGAGTCGAATGGTAAATAATAGGTGCGAACCGTTTCCCAAAAATCGGAGCACTCGTTGAGCGTGTCTATGTCCACTCCGGTGTCGCGCGGAGTGTGGCGCAGAGCTTCGACAATGGAATTGAGATTGGGCTGGCTGGTGCCGCCGCTCATAGCCGCGAGGGCGCCATCGGCGACGTCGACGCCAGCGTCGGCCGCTTTCAGCACGGAGGCGGCGTTGATACCACTCGTGTCGTGCGTGTGAAAATGAATGGGGAGCGCGATTTCCTCGCGCAGCGTTTTCACCAATTCGAACGCGGCGTACGGCTTGCAGAGGCCGGCCATATCTTTGATGGCGAGAAAGTGCGCGCCAAGTTTTTCCAACTGCTTGGCGAGGGCGACGTAGTATTTCAGCGAATACTTCGGCCGGCCTTTATCGAGGATGTCGCCGGTGTAGCAGATGGCGGGTTCGCAGACGGCGCCGGTTTCGAGTACGGCATCAATCGAGACGCGCATGTTATCAATGGAATTGAGCGAATCGAAGATGCGGAAAATGTCGATTCCCTGGGCGTGCGCTTCGCGGACAAATTCGATGATCACATTATCAGGATAGGACGCGTAGCCGACGGCGTTGGCGCCGCGGAGAAGCATCTGGAAGCAAATGTTGGGGATACGATGGCGAAGCTCGCGTAAGCGCTGCCAGGGATCCTCGTGGAGGAAGCGAAGGGAAGTGTCAAAGGTCGCGCCGCCCCACATTTCCAGGCTGAAGAGATCTGGCAGGCGCTGAGCGACGGCGCTCGCGGTTGCCAGCAAATCGTAAGTGCGTACGCGCGTGGCCATGAGCGATTGATGGGCGTCGCGAAACGTCGTGTCAGTCAGCAGCAGGCGTTTCTCTTTGCGCGCCCAGGCAGCAAATTTCTCGGGGCCAAGTTTTTGCAAGAGTTGACGTGTGCCTGCCGGCGGTTTGATTCCCGGAGGGGCGGGCACAACGGGGATTTCGAATTCTTGGGGCGCTGGCTTCCCCTTCGCTTCGGGATTGCCATTGAGAATGACGTCGCCGACGTAGGAGAGCAGCTTGGTGGCGCGATCGGCGCGGCTCGGAAAGCGAAACAGTTCAGGGAAATCGTCGAGGAACGAGGTGGTGACGTTGCCGGCACGAAAGTTCGGATGGTTTACGACGTTTTCAACGAAAGGAATATTCGTCTTGACGCCGCGAATGCGGAATTCGCGCAGCGCGCGGTCCATGCGTTGGCAGGCTTCCGGGAGGTTCGCGCCCCAGGCGGTGACTTTGACGAGCAGTGAATCGTAATAGGCCGCGAGCACGGCGCCGGAATAGGCCGTGCCGCCATCGAGGCGAATGCCGAATCCGGCGGGAGAACGATAGGTGGAAATTTTGCCGTAGTCGGGCGCGAAATTCTTCTCCGGGTCTTCGGTGGTTACCCGGCATTGCAGAGCGGCGCCATTGAGCGGGACATTTTCCTGCTTCGGCAAGTCCATCGGCGGTTGATGCAACTGGTGCCCCTGGGCCACGAGAATCTGGGAACGCACCAGATCAATGCCAGTGACCATTTCGGTTACGGTGTGCTCGACTTGGATGCGCGGATTGACTTCGATGAAATACCACTTCAGCGAATCGACGTCGTAGAGAAATTCGACGGTTCCGGCGTTGCGATAGTTTGCTTTGCGCGCGAGCTGAACCGCAGCGTCACAGAGCTCGCGGCGAATGCTGGCGGAAAGATTCGCGGCGGGGGCGACTTCTACAACTTTTTGATGGCGGCGCTGCACCGAGCAATCGCGTTCGTAGAGATGCAGCAGGTTGCCGTGATGATCAGCCAGGATCTGGACTTCGAGATGCCGCGCGCGGGGGAGATATTTTTCCAAGAAGACGGAGGCGTCGCCGAACGCGGAGCGCGCCTCGCCCTGAGCTTCCTCGAGCAGCGCTTCCAGTTGAGCGGAAGAATGCACGACGCGCATGCCGCGGCCACCACCACCCATCGCGGCCTTCACGATGACGGGATAGCCGATCTCCTGGGCGATCTTGTACGCCTCCGCTGCGGACTTGACGGGATTCTCCGTTCCCGGCAATACGGGAACCCCCGCGGAAGCAGCAAGCCTGCGCGCTGAGGTTTTGTCTCCAAGCAATTCCAAGAGCTCTGGCGGCGGACCGATAAAAATGAGGCCGGCCTTTTCGCAGGCGCGGGCGAGCGCCGGATTTTCGGAAAGAAAGCCATAACCCGGGTGGATGGCATCCACGCCTTTTTCTTTCGCCAGCGCCACGAGTCCCGCGATGTCCAGGTAAGCTTCCACGGGCCCCTTGCCGGCCCCGATCTGGTAGGCTTCGTCGGCCTTGAAGCGGTGCAACGCCAGGCGATCCTCATGGGAATAGATGGCCACGGTGCGGAGGCCCAATTCGTTCGCGGCGCGAAAGATGCGAATGGCAATCTCACTGCGATTGGCAGCCAGCAGTTTGTGAATCGGTTTGGTCTTCTTCATACCTGGAGCGACAAAAGCATCGCGCGAAATTCTACATTGTTTCACGCGCGAGGGGTGACAAGCCTGCAGTTTTTTCGATGCTTTGAAGAAAGAACGTTGATAGCGTTCGCGGAACGCAAAGAAAAGACGGTGCGGTCCCGCGGCGGCCTCAGAACAGTGGCGGCAATGCTTGCGGCATGTCTGCAGATGACCCAGCTACTGCTGGCGCAGGAGCCGCCTGTTTCAATTGTTCCAATTGCGTCTGGAGTTTCGCCCAGGCCTTAGCGTTCCGTTTGGTGGCGTATGGAGCAGCAGGATCCGCATAAAAGCGCAACAAGTCCTCGCGCAGCTCGGGCGGCATTCCAACAAATTTCAGCCTGGCAAGGCTATCCAGGAGATCGGCGCGCGCATCGTCGTTCATTTTGTACACGCCCGGCCCGCTGGGCTCGCCGGTATCAAAATTATCGTTGGGGAGTTCCAATTTTCCTTCGTCCCACTCGGCGATGAGTTTGTGATAGCGCTCCAGCGTGGTGTTAAAGCTTGCGCGGAACATGCGCTGCGTTTCCGGCGTTGGTGTCCGAAATTGCAGAACCTTGAGCGGCCCGAACTTCGGAATCAACGTGAAGAGAAACGCCAGAAGTCTTTCGCCAAACGTGGGCTTCTGATAATCCTTGCCCCACTCGCGCTCGTAATTCGAGCGCGACAGGTTATAGAGGAATTTTCGCTTGGTCACACCCGGCAAGTCGTCCTCGATTTCGTGTTTCTTGAGGCTCCAGGCGATTTTGGTGGCTTTTGGGATAGTTTTGCTGACGTCGCGGCGGTACGAACTTAGCGCTTTTTTCTCGTCGAGGAGCACGTCCTTCAGCTCCAGACCGTAAGTCTCTCGGAACGCCTGATCGAGCAGCGGCTGCGACACTTCGAACCCGATAAAGTCGTGATAGCCCGCGGGCGCGTAGGTTTCCTGCGCCACTTCCAGCACGTCAAAACCGAATTCCGTTTTCATGTGCGCCAGTGGATCTTGTTCATAGGAAACCGTGTCCCCATATTTCTTCCTCAGACGGGGATATAGGATGGGAACTGCCCGGTTGGTGGCGAGCCGGTGGCCGTCATTGTCGGCGGCGTAGTGAGCCAGCGCGCCCAAGGCGAACCCGTACTCATCCACATCCTTGGCATCGCGCAGGAGCGCCTGAACAAAATCGCCGCTGCGCACATAGTGCGTCAGCTCGCTGAAGAAAGGGCTGCCGTACGGGTAGTAGCCCATGTCCTGAATGATGGAGCCGCCATAGGCATAAGCTTGGGCCCCGCTGAGCTGCTCTTCCGTGGCTTCAGGAAATCTCTTGTGAAGCAAGGGTTTGAGATAGGGCTCCCAAGCAGCATCAATAATGGCCTCATGCGCCAGGACGGCGTAGGCGCATACAGAAGCTGGCCTGGCAAGCAAAATCGCCAGCAGGCTAACGAGCAGCAATCGGAGGCCATGGAATTGCCGCTTCATTGTTTGGACAAGGTAAACTAAGCTCGCGTCAACTTCACATTCGAAAAATAAAAATCGACTGCTTACGGTTTTAGAAGCGGCTGGGCAAAGCGAATCGGAACGCCAAAGTTCGATCCGCCAAATCCGCGAACAACGGCAAAGGTAACGCCGATCACTTCGCCGTCCCGGTTGATCAGCGGCCCACCGGAACCGCCGGATGTGGTCTGCGCATCGTATACAATCTTGTCGGGAAGCACGTCACCGATGTGCCCTTGTGTAACCAGGGGGCGGATCAATTTGCGGCGAACAAGTTCCTGAACAACTTTCTTGGGATCTCCGCCGGTGGACTTCGCAATTTCATTCACGGCGTCCTCCCCCGCGCGCGCGAGAATCGCGCTCAGTCCCGTAGCGTAGCCGAGGGAAAGCAAAGGCTGGCCACTGATGGCCGCTTCCTTCCGCGCATCGACCTTCAGGACGGGCCGCTTGAGGCTGGAAAGATCGCCGGTCAACAGAGCGAGGTCCGCCTCATCGGAGATCTGCGCAATGTTGACCGGCACGCCAGCGGCTGCTTCCGGAAAGTAAGCCGTCATCTCCGCGATGGCGGGATTGAACCCCTGCGCGGGAATGGCGCTGAGTTCGTCATTCTTCCACCACGGCTGGGCTACGTGATGATTGGTGAGAATCCGCCCCTGGCCCACAATGAAGCCGGTCCCAAAGAAATCGGCACGCACTTCCGGTGCATGACCCTCCAGGGTGTACACAGGATTCCCATCACTGTCTTTCAACGGTTCGCCATCAGGATTGATTCCGCCGTAGCGCAGCGGCTGGCCGGAGTTCTTTTCAACAAAAGAAACGGAGACGTGCAGCAAGCAAACGCTCGGGGCGTAGGCGCGAATGAAATCTTCCGCAGACTCGGTCTCCGACTCCACGCGCTTGAGGCGGCTGGTGGTTTCGTCAAGCTGTTTGCGCAACGTGGAAACTTCGTCTCCCTGCGCGCCCGCGATCTTCTGGCGCAGCTCTTCCGATTGCTGCTGGAGCTGTTGCTTTTGCTGGAGGCCATCGGATTTCTGAAGTTCGGCACGCGCGCTTCGAGCGTCAGCGACCAGTTGCTCCTGCCGGTGCGCGCTGCGCTCCAACTGTGCGATCACGGAATACGCGCGGTTCGCTTCTTTATCGGCGCGGCGCGAATAAAGGAGGAAGATCCCGCCAATTAAGAGGGCAAGGACAAAGAGTGCAGCCACTCCGATCTTCAGGGCGCGTTCCAGCGAAAACGCATCGCGCGTCATTTTTTCAGTGACGGCCAGCGCCTGGAAAGCGGTCTGCGCCACCTCGCGGCCTTCATCGGCGATGCGCGTCTTCTCGCGGAGTTCGGCCACCGCGCGCTTGTCGCGGAGTTGCACGCGGACGCGCGCAAGCATCTCGGCCGGCTCCCAAGGCGGAGTCAAAATATCGTCGGCACCAAGGTCCAGGCCGCGGGCGCGTTCGGCGGCACCACCGCGGGTAATCAGGATCACCCGAGTATCGGCCGTCGCCGAATTGCCTTTGATTTCGGAGAGTGCGTCGCAGCACTGAATGTCCGCGAGGTCCGCGGAGAGAACCAGAAGGTCGACTCCGGTGTTGCGGACGAATTCGAAACCTTCGCCTTGGGACGTGGATACAGCAACCTCATAGCCAGCTCCGCGCAGAAGCT
This sequence comes from uncultured Acidobacteriota bacterium, assembly GCA_963729455.1. Classification (GTDB taxonomy): domain Bacteria; phylum Acidobacteriota; class Terriglobia; order Acidiferrales; family UBA7541; genus Acidiferrum. The sequence continues at coordinate 776,095 of CAVSNX010000005.1, read as the reverse complement.
CGAGCAGCGACTGCCGCGAGGCGTCACTTGGATCAACAAGCAGAATGTTTTCGCGTTTCGAGGACAAGTTTGCGGCCTTCTAGTGCAATAGGATTTTGGGACTCAACGCTTGGCCGCCGGACCGAATCGGCCACCTTCTTATAGATGAAGCTCAGCCTTCCTGAGGTGCAGCTGTAATGCGTCCCCCCGAATTCTGTCACAAATGATTTTGGAACGGAATGATGGTCGAGACTTCCTTGACGCAGGAACCCCCAGGGTCCGGAAGACCAGGGAAAACTTGATGGTGCCGTTCGATGGGAAAGAAGGCTAGCTGCGGTTCAGTACTTACGAAGAACGCCGATGACCCGGCCCTGAATTTTCACGTCTTGGGCGGGGACAAAGATGGGCTCCATCTCAGAATTGGCCGGTTGTAGCCGAATCTTGCCCCCGCCCTCGCGATAGAAGCGCTTCAAGGTCGCATCTTCTCCGCCAATCAAGGCTACGACGATGTCTCCGGCATTAGCGACCTGCGTCTGCTCGCAAACCACATAGTCACCATCCATGATGTGATCTTCAATCATGGAGCTGCCTTTCACTTGCAAAACGAAGGAATTGCCCCCGCGCGCAAAATCGCCCAGCGAAAGTGTCTCGCGCTCTTCTACAGCCTCCAGCGGCCGTCCGGCGGCGATGCGGCCCACGAGCGGAAGTTCCTGGATCTTTCGCTCCATCACCTGATCCTTGACCGACTTCGGCAACTGCACAATCTCAATCGACCGGCTTTGGTTGTAACCGCGCCGAATGAAGCCCTTCTTCTCGAGTGTAGTGATGTGCTTGTGCACGGTGGCGAGCGACGTCAGCTTCAAGCCCTTGCCAATCTCTTCAAAGCTCGGCGCATAGCCATGCTTGGTCTCGAACGAGACGAGGTAATCCAGAACTTCCTTTTGCCGCTTCGTCAAGGCCATGTCTGCGCCTCCACCTTCCAACTTTTTCCACAGCCACATTAGGCGAAAAGAAAGCGAACGTCAAGCCTCATTTTTTATTTTCGTGTTTCATCCGCCTCTCGTATCGTTGCCAGTTCGAAGTCAGGAGACGCTCTCACTCTTCCTACGGCCTTTGTGTAACCTCGCGCATTGCTTGCACGGACAAGACTTTCCCGATAGGGCACATTGACGCGCTTGCGACTCTCGCGCTGCTGCATACGTTTCGGTGTGATATCCTCAGGGGGTCGGCTCCTGGCGGGCTGCCTTAGAAACCATCCTTTTACCGCACCGCCTCATCCTTATGATTGAGCCACGCTCTCCAGGGGACATGGAGAGCTCATCGAAGTGCGGAGGTTCGGACAGGAATGTCTACACTCATTGAAGTTCCACCAGTAAAAAGCAAGCGCGAAGTGATCGATCAAGCGGTCATTCGCTTCGCGGGCGACTCCGGCGACGGCATGCAGATCACCGGCAGCCAGTTCACCAACACCGCCGCGCTGTACGGCAATGACATCGCAACGTTTCCGGACTATCCGGCGGAAATCCGCGCCCCTGCCGGCACGATTCCCGGCGTCAGCGGCTTCCAGCTGCACTTTTCCTCGAATGAGATACACACACCCGGCGACGCGATCGACGTGCTGATCGCCATGAATCCGGCGGCGCTGAAAGTAAACGTTGCCGACCTGAAGGCCAACGGAATTCTGATCGTCAACAGCGACAGTTTCAAAGAGGGCGATCTGCGCAAAGCGCAGATGACTGTGAATCCACTGGAGGATCATTCGCTGGACAAGTTCCGGCTTTTCTCGGTGGAGCTGGAGCGGCTGACGCGGCGTTCGCTCGAGCATTTGGGCCTCGACGCCAAGTCCATGGATCGCTGCAAAAACTTTTTTGCGCTGGGCATGTGCTACTGGCTCTACAACCGCTCGATGGAGCCCACCGTCCGGTGGATTGAAGACAAGTTCAAAAACAAACCGCTGCTCGTGGAAGCGAATAAGCTGGCTCTGAAGGGCGGCTATTCCTACTGCGAGGCAACGGAAGCGTTTCAGGTCAGTTACGAGATTCCCCCGGCGCAGCTCACTCCTGGTTTGTACCGCAGCATGAGCGGGAATCAGGCGCTGGCGCTCGGATTTGTAACTGCCGCTCAGAAATCGGGTCTGACGCTCTTTCAGGGTAGCTACCCCATTACCCCGGCTTCGGACATTTTGCACGAGCTTTCGATGTACAAGGACTTCGGCGTGATGACGTTCCAGGCCGAGGACGAGATTGCCGCGGTCACTTCGGCGATCGGCGCGGCGTATGCAGGAGCGCTGGCGATTACCACGACTTCGGGCCCAGGTATGGCGCTGAAAACGGAAGCCATCGGCCTTGCAGTGGCTGTCGAGATTCCCTTGGTCATCTGCGATATTCAGCGTGGCGGCCCGTCCACCGGCTTGCCGACCAAGACGGAACAAGCTGATTTGCTGCAAGCGCTCTTTGGCCGCAATTCGGAAGCGCCGATTCCCGTGCTGGCAGCCGCAACGCCGTCAGATTGCTTTTGGGTGGCCATCGAAGCGTGCCGCATTGCCTTGAAGTATATGGTGCCCGTCATAATTCTTTCAGACGGCTACCTGGCGAACGGCGCGGAGCCCTGGCGCATTCCCGATCTCAAGGACATTCCGGATTTCCCCGTGAAGTTTGCGACGGATCCGAACGGATTCTTCCCTTACCAACGCGATCCGCAGACACTGGCGCGGCCCTGGGCAGTTCCGGGAACGCGCGGACTTGAGCATCGCGTCGGCGGCCTCGAGAAACAGGATCCCACCGGCAACATTAACTACGAACCGCTGAACCATGAAAACATGGTGCGTATCCGCGCGGCGAAGGTTGCGGCAGTCGCGCAGGATATCCCCAACATGCTTCCCGCCGGCGATCCCGAAGGCGATTTGCTGATCGTCGCGTGGGGCTCAACCGCCGGATCCATCACCGCGGCGCTGAAGGCGCAGCGCGCCAAGGGCCGCAAGATTGGGCACCTGCACCTGCGCCATCTCAACCCACTTCCTTCAAATCTGGGCGATGTCATCAAACGCTACAAGAAAGTTCTGGTCCCCGAACTCAATATGGGCCAGCTCTTGTGGGTTTTGCGAGCGAAGTATCTGGTGGACGCCATCGGCCTCAACAAAATTCAGGGCCGTCCGTTCAAGCAAGCCGAATTGGAACAGAAAATCGAAGAAGTGCTGGGACTCTAGGAGACTCGATCATGGGAACTGCAACGCTGCCACCGCCTCTTACGCCACTGACGAAGAAGGATTTTCAGACCGACCAGGAGGTGCGCTGGTGCCCGGGCTGCGGAGATTACGCAATCCTCTCCGCGGTACAGTCTGTTTTTCCGGAACTCGGCATCAAGAAGGAAAATTTCGTCATCGTGTCCGGGATCGGCTGCTCCAGCCGTTTTCCGTATTACATGAACACGTATGGCTTCCACACGATTCACGGCCGCGCGCCCGCAGTGGCCACGGGCATCAAAGCCATTAACCCGGACTTGGAAGTCTGGGTGGCCACTGGCGACGGCGACGCGCTTTCCATCGGCGGGAACCACACGATCCACATGTTGCGGCGCAATGTCGGCATCAAGGTCCTGCTTTTCAACAATAAGATCTACGGTTTGACGAAAGGCCAGTACTCGCCGACCTCTGAATTCAACAAGAAGACGAAGTCAACGCCGTTCGGATCCGTTGACCGGCCATTCAATCCGATGTCGCTGGCCATCGGTTCGGAGGCCACCTTCGTGGCGCGTTCCGTTGACGTCTTCCAGGGGCACCTGAAAGAAACGCTGAAGCACGCCGCCGCGCACAAGGGCTCCGCGTTCGTCGAAATTCTTCAGAACTGCAACATCTTCAATGATGGAGCGTGGTTCTCGCTGACCGAGCGCGACGCGCGCAGCGAGCACGTGATGCAACTCGAACATGGCAAGCCACTGATTTTCGGAAAGAGTAAAGACAAGGGTATCCGCCGGAAACCGGACGGCGACATCGAAGTCGTCGCGCTGGGCAACGGCATCGCCGAAAGCGATCTCGTGATACACGACGCGCACCACCCGCGGCCTTCCTATGCCTTCCTGCTTTCGCACATGGAGCACCGGCCAGGCTTCCCGACACCGATCGGCGTCTTCCGCGCCTGGGACGATTTGCCCCGTTACGAAGACGTGATAAACCAGCAGATTAAAGACGTTATCGCCAAGCGCGGCCCCGGCGACCTTGCCAAGCTGCTGCGTGCCGGCGACACCTGGGAAGTGAAGTAGTTTTCTTTTGCGCGGCCTCGCGATTCCGTGAAGGTTTCGAATGCGCGGCGCCTAAAACTTAAACTGCAGATTGAGTTGCATCCGCCGCGGCGGCAGCGCGGAAACCGCTCGTCCAAAGTAAACCGAAGAAATTACCCCCACGTAAGTTACATCGTTCTGGTGGTTCAGCACGTTGAAAGAATTCAAGCCGACGGTCAGCGTTGGCCCGTCCTTCTTCCCTTTCGTCAGCAGAAAATCGTGCTCCACATTCAAATCCAGGTTGATCAAACCGGGCCCGTGCAGCGAATTTCGCGTGTAGCCCGCCGGGCGGTCGTTAAAGATGCCATCTCCGTTTTCGTCGGCGCCGGTCGTCACGTTCACGGGTTTGCCGGAGTAAAGGGAAAGGGCTGCGCCAATCGTGAAATACTTCGTGGCCTGCGAGGATCCCAGCAAGTCGAACTTGTGCCGGCGATCGTTATCCGAGCGCGCCCAGTCCGCGGAAGGAAAATAACTGTTGCCTGGGAAATAGGTAATCCCGCTAGTGTTGTTGTAGGTCTTGCTCAGGGTGTATTGCACTTGTCCGGTGAAAAAACGGCTCGGCTTTCCGCGAAACGTCAGCTCCAATCCGTTGTTCTTCTGGTAGCCATCCGATTCGATTTGCCGCTCCTGGCCGAGGTTGCTGTCGGGACGAACGATATTGGGATAAGGAGGCAGCGGTGCGTTGGTGTCACGCGAACGGAAGAGATCAATCCCACGCGAACCGACATAGGTCGCGCTGAACGTGCTCTTCGCGGTTACCTGCCGCTCAATACTAAAGCTGTACTGCACGGTGTAAGGGATTCGCAAACGCGGGTCCAGCACCACTTCACTCGTTGGCACCCCCACGAGTTCTGCGGGCGTGACCGGATAGGTCAAAGGAAACGGAGGATTCGCCGGATTCGAAACAATGAATCGCAGCAGATTCACACCGTTAAAGTGCAGAAGATCCGCGATCGGGCGCGGCCCGGTGCGATCGTAGAAAACGCCCGTTCCGCCTCGAAAAATGGTCTTGCTGTTCTTTGTCGGGGCCCAGGCAAAGCCAACGCGCGGCGCGAAATTGTCCGGGTCATCGTGAAAATAGTTTTGCCAGTAGTAGCGCGCCCCGAGATAAAGGGAAAAGCCCGGCTTGATTCGAATGGTGTCCTCGAAGAATCCAGACACCGTTTTCTCGAGAAAGACCAGATGGCCCTGCCCGCGCTGCACAAAATAGGTTGCCGGCTGCCGCGCTTCATAGGCCGCGAGGCTGTCAAACGTGTAGGTCCCAGCCATGTTGGTAAAATCGTCCGCGCCCCGGCGGCTGATGTCCGGGATATCCACGCCAAAGACCACCTGGTGCTTTCCGCTGACGTAGGTGAGGAAGTCCGTCCCATCGAAATGATATTCCGTCCGCCGGGAATCCGCCTGTGCTCCCCCGCCCGTGAAAAATCCCGAAACCACAATCTGCGGATTCTCATTCAGGCTGAAAACTGGCGCGTCATAATGACCCACAAGGAATTGCAGCTGGTTGACCCAGTTCGGCGAAAAAATGTGGCGGTGGTTGAAATTGACCTCGTGCTCCAGGAATGTGGTATTCGTCCCGGCTTCCGGGAGCACGTTTCCCCCAACGCCCACATTCTTGTTGCTCTGATGCTCGAACGAATAGCCGATCCAGATGTGATCGTTGTCGCTGAAGTCATGAAACACCCGCCCGGAGCCAAAGAAGTGCCGCATCGGCTGCGCCACGTTCTCGTTGATCGCGCCGTTGACGCCCGTCGCGACCACCGCCGCCTGGCTGTCGTCTTTATCCCACTCCAGCGCGAGAAGGAACGAAGTCTTCTTATCGTCGCCGAGGGGTCCCGTCAGCGATCCATCCAGGAATTCCCGCTGCTCGGGAGGCTTCCCCACCGCAAACGTATTTCGCGCGTCGAACACCGCGTCTCGGAAAAGAAAATCCACCGAACCGTGATAATCCGGCGTGCCACCTTTCGTTATGATCTCCAGGCGCGCCCGCCCCGGCCGCGCAAACCGCGCCGAATACGGATTCTGATTGATCTTCACTTCCTGAACCCCGGCCGGCGGCACCCCCGGCCCATTCGCTTCAATGCCATTCACGACCAGCGACACGCCATTCGTTCCGATAGCGCTGTCATCCAAAAACCGTGAAAGCATGGTGATGTAGTCCTGATCAAAAACTGGCACGCGGTCCAGCGCGGAGCGATCCAGCGTATTCGCGTTCTGATTCTCGGAAACCTCGGTACTCAATTGGGGAGACGCGTCGCTGCCACTCACATGAACCGTTTCGTTTTGTCCCGCGATAGGCAGCTCCATGCGCACAGCAGGCGCACCCTTTGCCGTCAGTTTGATATCAATTCGCTTCTCGCTAAAGCCGTTAGCCTGCGCATCAACTTTGTACGATCCCGCCGGCACTTTTTCAAAACGAAACTTCCCTTCCTTATCCGTCGTCGTGCGCGTTACTTCTCTTCCGTCTCCCGCAAGTAGAATCACTTGCGCCCCGACGATTGCAGCTCCCGAAGGATCCAGCACTACTCCCGAAATCAATAGATAGTCGCCACGCTGCCCATCCTCCCAGGCAAATGGCTCGTCGCCCCGCCCGGCGCTTCCATCTCCGGCAAGCATCGAAGAACTCCCGTGCATGGCCCCGCAGGAAGAGAATGGAAGCAGGACCGCCGCAATCACCAGAATAGCTTTGGATGTCATCCTGCCACTGTGCCCCGAGGCATTCCTTCGCCGGATTAAAATAATAAGGTAAGGACTGTGCGGGAAGCACCGAACTTTTCATGAAATATTCTTCAGGAAAAACCTCTGCATCCCGCATCGAAACAGGCTCGCAACTCCATATTGGTCGGCGACGTTGCCTCCAGGCGGGGTTTGCGAAATAGTTTGTGCAACCTCCCGTCTTCTGTTACATCAAATAGACTCAAGTACGGAGTTCCCGCCATGGATGAACCAACAGGACTAGGCTCTTTTGCTCTTTTAGGTGACGCCGACCCTGTGCCCCAGAGTCTTTTCCTGGCGTTTCCCGAGCAAGCCAAGACCCTAACGCTTCTCTACGAGGTAAGCCGCGAGCTGACCTCCATCCTGGACCGTGAAGAGCTCCTCCGCCGCGTCGCCCAGCGCGTCAAGAAAATCGTCAACTACTCCGTCTTCAGCGTCATGCTCTGGAACGAGCAAGCGCAGCTCCTCGAGAGCGTTTTTGCCATGCGCTACGAAGACTCCATTCCCGCGCGGCTGCGCCTCCCGCTTCATCAAGGCCTCACGGGAGTTGCGGCCGGCGAACGTCGCGTCCTGCGCATCAATGATGTCACCGAAGACCCCCGCTACATCCGCTGCGAGACCGGCGTGGACGCGCGTTCCGAAATTGTCGTCCCGCTTTTCTTGCAGGACCGCCTTATCGGCGTTCTCGATCTAGAGAGCACCGTTCCTAACGCTTTCACCGCGGAACATGAGCGCATCCTCACTACTCTTGGCTCCTACGTTGCCATCGCCCTGGAAAACTCCCGGCTTTACGAAGAGGCGATCGAGAGCGAAAAGGCGCTGCGCGACGATCTGGACACCGCGCGCGAAATTCAACGCCAGCTTTTGCCAACGGGCGCGCGCGAAGTCCCAGGGCTCGACCTCGCGGCTGCCTACGTTCCTGCCCGCGAGTTGGGCGGTGATTTCTACGATTTTCTTCCTTACGGCGAAGGCCGCCTCGCCGTTGCGCTCGGCGATGTCTCCGGCAAGGGTACCGCCGCCGCTCTCTACGGCTCGCTGGCTATCGGAACCGTTCGAGAGATCGTAGTGGATCAGGCCTGCGATCCCTCGTGCATGCTGTCGCTCCTCAACCGCCGGCTCTATAGCGCGCGGCTGGACTCGCGCTTCATCGCCATGTTGTTCGGCATCTATGACGCTTCCTCGCGCCGACTCACGCTCGCCAACGCGGGCGGCCCCTATCCGCTTCTGGTGCGTGACGGACAGGTGAAAGCGATTCGTTTGGAGGGCGTGCCGCTTGGCATTCTGGCTGAAGTCGAATACGACGAAACCACGATGGATCTGCAGCCCGGCGACGTTGTGCTCTTTGCTTCCGACGGAATTCTCGAATCGGAAAACGCAGCGCAGCAGGAATTTGGCCCGGATCGTTTGACCGCTCTTCTCTCAAATCTGGACCCGGAGGAATCCGCTCGCTGCATTGCGGAACGCATACTCGAGGCCACGGACGATCACAGCGGCCCCGGCACCGCTCCTCACGATGACCGCACTCTGGTTGTCCTTCGCGTCACTGACGAAACAGCCTCGGACCTCTTGAAACTTCCGATTATTTACTAACCGCGCCAGCACGGCACGCTTCGAACCGGGCAGCGGTTCTTTTGTCTTTGGCAGAATTAGCGCGCGCCGTCTGCCCGCAGGGACCACCGCGGCTTGCAGCAGCTCAGGATTCTTCAGCACCGGAAGCCACTTCTCACGCACGGTGGCGAATTCCGGCCAGTTTTTCTTGGAAATGGGATCGGACGGCGGCAGCCCGAGTTTCTCAAAATTCTTGTATTGGCCCTTTTGCAGAATGCGGAAGTCGAGATGCGGCCCGGTAGAGAGTCCCGTGCTGCCGACAAGGCCAATGGTCTTGCCGATTTCCACGTGCTCGCCGGCGCGGACAAACATCCGCGACAGATGGAGGTACATCGTCTCGTACCCGTTGAAGTGCGCGATCTCCACCATATTCCCTTCGCCACCCTTGCGCCCGGCAAAAACCACACGCCCGCTTCCGATAGTTTGCACCGGCGTACCTATTGGAGCCCCGTAGTCGGTCCCCATATGTGGGCGATACACTTTCAGAATGGGATGAAAGCGCGCATTGCTGAAGTGCGAAGTCACCGGCGCTCCAAATTTCAAAGGCGAGCGAAGAAACGCCTTCTGCAAGGACTTTCCATCGGCCGAGTAGTACCCCGGTTGGCCCGCGGGATCGTGGAACAGCAGCGCCTGGTATTTCTTTCCCGCGTTTTCATATTCCGCGGCCAGAATCTTTCCGTAGCTGGCGGTCTGGCCATTCGAATATTTCTTTTTCTCGACGACGATGAGAAACGTATCGCCCCTGCGAGGGTCGGTGTAAAAATCAAGGTCGTAACCGAAGATTTGCGCCAGGCGCATAGCCAGTTCAGCGGACTCCCCGGCGTCTTCGACGGCGTTGAACAGTGAATCGTCCACCCGCCCGGTAACCGCGGCAACCTCGGTCCTCGACGGAATCTCCTTGATCTGCGCAGAGAATCCTTGTTCCTCTGGGACGATCCTCAACATGCGGTCCGTATCAATTTTGTAGTCGATCTCGCGCAGGATGCCTTCTACGGAACGCCCCACGGTGATCGTATTGCCGGCGCGCACTTGGCGCAGATTGAACGCTCGCTGCGCCGCGGCCGAGGCATTCGCCGCCTCTTCCGCGCTCAGGCCAAACTTTTGAAGCGCGGCAACGAAATTGTCTCCCGCCGGAACTCTCTTTTCGGTGGGCAGAATAACCTGCTCACGGATGCGCGCCGCTTCCTCGTTAGCCAGCCTTACTTGGCGATCGAACTCCGTTGCCGTGGCCAGCCGTTGTTTGAATACGTATCCGAGAAGGACGGCCCCAGCGGCGCACATGGCCAGCACTAAAAACACAAATCGTCGATTCACATTCCCCCCAAAGCCACTCGCTGCTGCCTTCGAACCAATTGCGCGCGGCTTCTTCGGACGCGTCCCGTTTCCCGCCTTGGCAGGTTAACGCACTCCTCACTTTTGTCCCAACTTCCCCCGCAGGTCAAACTTGTTTCGGTGCTGTGCGCTCAATCCTCCACCTTCCGCGAAGGATAGCAGTTAGACGAATTGGATGCGTAAAGATGACGAATCTTTGCAAGCGGCTCACGAAAAAGAAAAAGCGCTGAGAAGTTCCTTCTCAGCGCCTCAAAAATCAGTAATTCCGAACTGGTCTAGCGTCCCGTATTCATGGCCACGGCAGGCGTGGGGTTCACAAAATAATTCTGCTCGCGCAGCTTGCGGTAAATGCGTCCCGCCACTTCCGCGGCAGTCGGCCCCTTCACGCGGCGTGTGTTCCCGCGCAGAAGAACCGCGAGCGCGATCTTCGGGTGCGATTCATCCGCATAGGTAATGAACCAGCCGATCTTCGATGGCGTGGTGTGATCGTCGCATGTGCCCGTCTTGCCCAGCGGCATTTCATCGCCGCCGCGATCGAAGCTCGACTTGCCCGTGCCATACAGAACTGCTGCAAGCATGCCTTCGCGAATCTCCGGCAGAATCGGCCCGATGTTCAACTCACGCTTCACGCGCGGCGTGAAATTCTCAACCTCTTCCTGAGTGTGCGGGTATTGCAAATAGTAAAGCGTTCCGCCATTCGCAAACGCCGCGGACAGCGCCGCCATTTGCAGCGGCGTCACCTGAATCCCCTCGCCAAAACTCGACATCCGCGCGACTCCGCCCATCGCCGGTGGCGCCGTCGGAAACGACCCCGGATGCTCATCTGGCAGGTTGTAGCCAGCCAACTCGCCAAGGCCCAGCAAACGCCCGTATTTGGAAACCGTGTCGAAACCCATGCGTGTGCCGAGTTGTTCAAAAAATTCATTGTTGGAGTGCGCCATCGCATCCGTCAAGTTCATATACTTGCGGCGGCCAACGCGCAGCATGGTGTCGCGCGTGATCACATTTTCTTCGAGCGCCGCGAGCGCGATGGTGGGCTTGATCGTCGAGCAAGGAATATACCCGTCGCCGAAAGCAATTTTCTGATTGACCACCGTGAGAATGCGGCCAGTGTTCGGATCCACAGCGACGACCGCTCCATTGTACCGGCCCAGCGCGGAAACCGCCGCCGCGCGCACAACCGGATCATCGTACGTGCCGTCATCCGTCTTCGAAGAATCAGCAAACGTAGGAACGCCGCGATAGCGCGAAGCAGTCCGGTGAGCTGTCGCTGTGGGCTGTCCCGTGCCAGGTGCAGCAGGCACCGGAACGGCGCATAGCGCCGCTACAATCATTGCAACTGTTGCTTTTCCAAATTCCTTCACCAGCTCTGCCTCTTTCACAGTAACCGCATTGCGGTCAACCGTCTCTGGCCTGCCCTTGCCAAAATCCACCGGGGCATGATTTTTACCCTACCCTGTCCTCACGGTCAACAAGCATTCATAAGAACCGTGCGTGGGCGCCAACTCCAAACTCCTGAGTTACATGCGCCGCCTGTCACTACTGCACCCCATCGGCCGCTTGAGCGCGTCCTTGATTCGATGCCACTTAGCGTCCGCGCGTCTGCCCGCAAGTGTCCCTAACACGGACATCAGCATCTCACTCCGGAACATAGCTTAGGCTATTCTCCCCTAGTACGACAATGGACAGTGCGGCCCAGTACGAGGCTATGTGCTTTGTTTTGAATAGCTGACCGTCAGGGCAGTCACCTGTACATGAGCCCGGTAGGCGTGAACCCCACCGGGGGGAAACATTTGGCACTCGTCGCAACTTGCGACGCTTGGGGGCCTCCGGCAAGCTTTGTCGTCGGTCTTGCTAGGCCGGGTTCAGTCTTCATCTGGCGCGGAAAAAACTTGGCCCTTCTGCTCATTTGCAGAAGGGCCCATTTCGTCTTTCAGTTGAAGTTCCTTACCGCGCGGGACGCGCCTTGGAAACGTCCGCCCCTGCGACCGCTGCCGAGGCCTTCATCGGCGACTTCTCCGCAGGGCCGGCCGCGACGTGGCCATTCGGTCCGGGTGCAGCCGCATTCGAATTGCCGGGCATCGGAATCTCCAGCTTTTTCCGCAGCACGTTTTCCAGCTTGTCGCGGATGTCTTTGTTTTCCTTAAGGAACACGCGCGCGTTCTCGCGGCCCTGGCCCATGCGCTCGCCGCCAAAGCTGATCCACGTGCCGCTCTTCTCGAGCACGCCTTTTTCGACGCCGAGATCAATCAAGTCACCTTCGCGCGAAATTCCTTCCCCGTAAACGATGTCGAACTCCGCCTCGCGGAACGGCGCAGCCACTTTGTTCTTCACCACTTTCGCGCGCGTGCGCGACCCGACCACCTTGTCGCCTTCCTTGATGGCCTGAATGCGCCGAATGTCCACGCGCATGGAGGCGTAAAACTTCAGCGCGCGCCCGCCGGTCGTCGTCTCCGGATTCCCGAACATCACGCCAATCTTCTCGCGAATCTGGTTGATGAAAATCAGGCAGGTGCGCGACTTCGAAACGATGCCCGTCAGCTTGCGCAGCGCCTGCGACATCAGCCGCGCCTGCAAGCCCATCTGCGGGTCACCCATATCGCCTTCCAGTTCCGCCTTCGGCACGAGCGCCGCGACCGAGTCCACCACAACGATGTCCACGGCATTTGATCGGATTAGCTCCTGTGCGATTTCCAGCGCCTGCTCGCCATTGTCCGGCTGCGAGACAAGCAAGTTGTCCACATCCACACCTAGTTTCCGCGCATACACCGGATCGAGTGCATGCTCTGCGTCAATGAACGCCGCCTGCCCGCCCAGCTTCTGCGCTTCGGCAATCACATGCAGCGTCATGGTGGTCTTGCCACCTGATTCCGGCCCGTAAATCTCGATCACGCGCCCGCGCGGGAACCCCCCAACTCCCAGCGCCGCGTCGATCGAAAGGCAGCCGCTTGGGATTACACTGACGGGCACCAAAACGTCCCGGCTGCCCAGCCGCATGATCGAGCCTTTGCCATACGATTTCTCGATTACCGATATTGCATTTGCTAGAGACTTTTCTCTTTCTTCTGTCATGTCACACCTCGGTGGAGGAAATTAGGAAATTTTGACTGCCGGGCCGATGGCCTGGACGCCGCGCCGGGAAAGCGCTTCGCCCCATATCTTGAACCGTGGCCGAACCGCGATCTTTTTCAGGTGCCGCCATAAGGCGACCAACTTCAAGGTCGGCCGTAAGACGGCTGGTCTCCAGTGCGTCCGTAAAACGGCCGACCAGTGAATTACGAAGTGTGGAGTTTACCACTCGATTTATCTTCGCGCTATCTCTTTTCACCGGCCAGCCTCATACCGCCTGAAACCCGCTTACCGCTGACAACCGTGCTCCGCGTCGTGGTCCCTCAGCCGTGTCAGCGCCGCCTGTTCCCGCTCATCCAACGCCACCCGTTCCTGGTGGCTCAGATCCCGCAGCCGGGAAAGGTTCCGTCCCCGGGTGCGAGCCTCGCATAGCTCCTCTTCGAGTCTCTCACGTTCCAGACAGCTTAGAACACCGCTCGAAAAACCGCGCATCGCGCACCTGTTGAAAACCGCGAGCAGCAACGTACCACCAAGGCGAACAAAAAGCAAACATTATTTTTCGCCTTATGTTCGCCTCTAGCCGCCACTCCCTTCACTCGCCGACCCGGACGACCTGTCCCGGCCGAATGGACTTCAGGTGGGCAAGGCAATCCGGAACCAAGAGCACAAGGTCTTCGAGCAAGACCGACCTTCCACAAAAAATAACAACTGCGATTCTTCGCTGCCCCAGATTCTGTTGGTATTCAAATCCGCGATCCACAGTCAGGACAACATCGAATTTTGCAGACTCGGCCGCAGTCAAGAGCTGACCGTTCTCAAGTCCAGCAAAACCCGCGTATCGTGCTGTTTGACAGTCATGGCCGGGCAAGCACTTGCGCAGTCCTTCGTTCACGCACTCGTCGAGAAGAACCCGCATTCACGTCTTGGAGGATAGAAGCTGTTGAGCTTCCTGGAGCGCAGCGACGGCCATCTCTCGGGAAACGGTGGGATAACCTTCGAGGAATTGTTCGAGCGTGTGGCCGCGTTCTAGAGAGTCGAAGAGCAGTTGAAGCGGCACGCGCGTCCCACGAAACACCGGCGTACCACCCAGGATATTCGCATTTTTGACGACGACGCTATTCGTGGAATCCATAGTCGTCTCCATTGCGGACAGTATACCATCGCACCTCACATCATCGTGCAGTACTTGACCGGCACGCGATGGTTGAATTTAACGCCTCCGGAGCAGCGGACGATTTTCGAGCAGATCAAGAGTAACTGTAAAACCCTCTCCCACTCTTCCGCCCCAGCCACCCCGCCGCCACATATTTCTTCAGCAGCGGACACGCCCGATACTTCGGATCCCCCAGTCCCTCCTGCAGCACCTGCATAACATCCACGCAAACATCCAGCCCAATAAAATCCGCCAGCTCCAGCGGCCCCATCGGATGATTCATCCCCGTCTTCATCACCGCGTCCACCGCCTCGGCCGTCGCCACACCTTCCATCACGCAATACGCTGCCTCATTAATCAGCGGCATCAACACGCGGTTCGACACAAACCCCGGCGCGTCGTTCACCACCACCGGTTTTTTCTCCAGCTTTTCCGCCAGTTTCATTGTCGTTTCAAACGTCGCGTCGCTCGTCTGCAGCGCCCGAATCACTTCCACCAGCGCCATCACCGGCACGGGATTCATGAAGTGCATCCCCACAAACCGGTCCGGCCGCTTCGTCAGCGCCGCCAGCGTGGTCATCGAAATCGAAGACGTGTTGCTGGCAATAATGACCTCGGGCCGCAGAATCCCATCCGCCTCCGCAAGCACCGCGCGTTTAATCTCGATTTTCTCCGGCACCGCCTCCACCACAAAATCCGCCGCCGCAATCGCACCCATCTGCGTCGCCAGTTGCAACCGCCCCAGCACCGTTCCCTTCTCCGCTTCCGCCAGCCTCCCCTTCTTAACCTCCCGATCCAAATTCTTCCCAATCGTCTCCATCGCTCGCTCAAGAAACCGCTGCTCCACGTCCCGCAAAATCACCTTGTACCCCGACCGCGCAAACACGTGCGCAATCCCATTCCCCATCGTCCCCGCACCCAGCACGGCCACCGTTTTAATATCAGCAAGGCTCAAGACCCCTCCCGAGAGAACACCAGAGGCAACGGAAACACAGTAGTTGCAGAAACGTCAAGCTGCCGGGGATTTTTCCAAACGCTTCGAGATGCTTTCCGAAGGTCGCGCCAACGCAAGCCACGCGGCCATCGTGGCGAACTTTTCGTCCTGCGACCACGGCGCGCCAAGCGGGCGGCCAAGCTCGGTGATGCGGCGCAGGAGTTCCTTCGGCTTAAGTCGAAACGTTTGTCCGGCGCGATCTAGGAGTTCCCGTTCTTTCACGCACATCAGCGCGAGACCACATCGCTGGCTCGCGTGAACAATGGCCTCCCGGAAGTGCTCGCCATCCGCAGTGTGAATCAAGGAATGTGACGCCAGAATCTTTTCCAAAGCAGGCAGTGGTCTCCCGGACGCGAGTAGAAGTCCGCAGATCTTCAGCACAATGCCCTGTTTCTGCCACTCGCTCTGCATCGCGTCAATCGCGCGATGCGCCAGCCGCCTCGCCTCCTCCCGCATCCGCTCAATGAACTCGCGAGCCTGTCCCTGCAACATTTTTTCCGCCGTGTGATACGGCTGCCGGAATTCGTACGCAAACGTATCCACCAGATGCACCCGCTGCCGCGACAAAACAACCGGCGCCCCTTTTTCGATGGACACCGCAACCATCGCGGCCCACCCGGAATGCACACGAAACCCCAGTGCTGCCTGTTTCGAATGAGCCACGGCTAAGAACCTACGCCGGCGGCGCGCCCTCAACCACTTCCCGCACAATCTCCCGCGCCCGTTTTTCGTTCGCGGCCGATACATAAATCCCGGTTTCACTCCCGGGATTCTCCAGGTGGATCGGAATCTCATTCTCCTGCATCGCCGCCGTCAGGAATTGCGCAATCCGCTCGTCGCTCCCTCTCCAAACTTCCACCGTGGGATGTTCCTCGGTAGTCACCACAAGCGGCGGCTCCGCGGCCGGCGCCCCGTCCTGAGCGGGAATCTCCAAGTCCGCGGGCTCTTCTGCAAGAAGCCTCTCGAGGATCTTTTGCCCCGCCGCAAGGTCGGAAGACGACACCGCAACCTCGAACCCAAATCGCGGCTTCCAGTCAATTGGAAGCGGATCCGCCGTCGGCGCCACCTCATCATCCCCAAGCGTTTTGTCGGAGTACGCAATATCCGCCGCTTCCAATTGCTCCAGCAAGGCCGCATGCAAAGAAGGATCTTCCCCAGCCCAAAGCAACACAAGTGCGCCCTGCTGTACCGGTTTCGATGACATGCCTTCCTCCTGGACACGGGACCGTTCGGCACGCCTAGTCTACTCCTTCCGCCAGCGTAGCGGTGTCCCCAGCCGCCCGCTCGCCTCCACGATTATCCGCCACAGCATTTCATTCCGGCGGCACACCTTCCACAATCTCGCGCACAATCTCCCGTGCCCGTTTCTCGTCGTCCTGCGTTACAAAGATTGCGTATTGTCCCGTTCTCTCATCAAAGCGCGAGTGAATCTGATTTTCCTGCAGGGCTTGGGCAATGAATTCACCTAGGTACGATTCGGCGCTGGACCATACCTCTACACTAGCATCATCCGGATCCCAGTCCCCTCCAGCCGAACCTGCCAACGACTCTTCAGCCTGATCAACGTCTGTAGGCGCTTCAGGAATAGGCGTCACGTCATATTCCTGCTCACTCTCCAAGTTGCTTTGCGCACTCGCGAAGCCCCGTGGCGCTGGCCGCCAAGGAAAAGCCTTGCGAGCGCCCATTGCATACCCCTTCTGATAGGGCAACAGCCGAGTCGCATCCTCCTTCTCGTCCAGCGTTCCGTACGCATCCTTGACCGCAGCCTCCGCCTTTTCGAATTGCGAAAACGGAATGCCAATCTGAAAGGCGCTCTTGGAATTCAAGTTAAACAGATGATCCTCACGCCGGATGGTCTTTTGCGCGATGCCCTCCTCCTCAAGGAGTTCGCAGAGTCTCCGCGTGAATACGTGGATCGTCGCCCTGCCAAAACGAGCAGAAAGGATCCTGTTCAGGGTCGCCCGGGGTGGGAGGAGAATCAAAATGGCCAGAATCCTCGCGCGATTGCCGCGGCAGATCATGAACAAGCGCCACATGGCAATCCGCGCAAGAAGAGTAGCCCTCACGATATTCAGCGTGGCACTGCGGGCAAATCATCACGCCGGGAAGTTTACACTTCAGTCGCGCAGAATTCACTGACCCGCCGCGCGCCTTCCGATAGGCAGCCTCCGTTCTCGGATTTCGGCCGCTCTTCCTGTCGCTTCCCCTCCTCAAGATTCCCCTTGACAAATTAAGTTTGTATGGCAAACTAGACTGCGTAAAGGAGCCCTCATGACCAACCCCACCTCTCCCGTCTCTCTCGCCGAAACCCGCTCCTGGAACTACTGGTTCGCCGACGGCTTGCCCCAGCTTCTCATCGGCATCTCTGCCCTGCTCTTCGGCTGCTATTTCATTTCCATCGGAACGCCCTCGGCGAGCATAACTTCCTCCATCCTGGCCCTCGTTGCCTTCCTCATCTACCTTCTGCTGACCGTTCGCGCCGCCCAAATCCTGGAGTGGCTGAAGGAACGCATCACCTACCCGCGCACCGGCTACGCCGCCTCTCCCTACTTTGCCGCCAAGGACGGTCTTGCCTGCTCCCCAGCCCTGAACTTGACCCCCGTCCATGACCCCAACGCCCCCGCCATCGCCGAAATCAAGCGCGCCCGCGAATCGCGGAATCGCCGCCTCTCCCTCACTTACCTTCTCCTTGGCGCCACCTCCCTGGCCATCTGGTTCGTCAACGTCCATTGGATCTGCACGCTCACCGGCATCGTCATGGGCCTCATCCTCTGGCTCGGCACCCGCTTGGACAAGAGCATCTCCCCCCTCGTCGTCCTCAGCTTTCCTTTGGTGGGGTTCATCGTGGATACCCTCCAAGTCTCCCCACATTTCCGCGTCGGCTACTTCATCCTGGGAGTCGGCTCTTTATTCCTCCTGGAAGGACTCATCTCTCTCCTCCTCTACCTCCGCCGCAACCCCGTGACAGTCACCCGCAACGAGAAAACTCATGCCTGACGCCGACGCACTCGCCCGGGAAGCTGCCCACAATGCCGAGCGTTACTGGTACGAAGACGGCTACCTCAACATCTTCAACGGTATCTACTTCCTCGCGTTCGCGCTCATGTCCTACGCCGGGATGCCGTCTTACGCGGCTCGCCATCATCAAGGCCACCTGTACTGGATTGCCTATTTGGTCGCAATAAGCGTTGGTGCCTGGAGTCAGCCACTCGTCAAAATGCTTAAGGAACGACTGACCTACCCTAGAACTGGCTACGCTGCGCCGCCTGAGAGACCCCTTACTGATACTGGTTTTTTCGCGCCGCCGATGCCCACACGCACAGAATTGGAATACCGGCTTAAACGAGAAGCTGCCGCGAAATGGTATGCCGTCTACGCGGCGCTGCTGTTTGCATCATTCATTTGGCCAAACCGCTGGCTCTGCATCCCGGTGGGCATTCTCCTCGGACTGATCTGGCACCGTCAGCAGCCATCTACTCGGCACTCTTGGGTAGTGCCTGCCGCCTGTGCTCTTGCGGGGCTAGCAGCCGCATTCCTTCCCCTACAAGACGGCCATCGCGTGGCGATCGTAATCTTTTTCTTCGGTGGGATTTATACTCTAGACGGCATTTACAAGTTGCTCGCCTATCTCCGTCGGAATCCGGTGCCAACCGCATGACACCGGACCTGCAAGCCCTGGCAAGTCTCGATCGTGTGATTCATGAGCCCGCGCGCCTCATGATCATGACCGTGCTCTACGCGGTCACCGAGGCGGACTTCCTCTACCTGCAGCGCGAATGCGGTCTCACCCAAGGCAATCTTTCCAGCCACCTCGCCAAACTCGAAGAAGCCGGCTACGTCGCCATCTCCAAAACCTTCAAAGGCAAGTACCCCTTGACCATCTGCAGCCTCACCAAGAACGGCCGCGAAGCCTTCGAAGAGTACGTCCGCAAGATGCAGGTTGTCGCCGGCGCCACCACCAACAGCAATGGCGCCAATCACTAATCTCCCACCAAACCGGTAGCGGGTCAGTTTCCGGAAACGGCTGCGGGCGTTGAGCCCAATGGCCGGTGGAAAACCCGATTAATCAGGAGTGTCAATCGGCTTTGATATAAGCCTCTCTTGACGTTTTCTGAGGGGTTCCTGGCTGGGAGCAGCTACCGGGATTCATGGATCTTGAACAACCCCGCCAAGCGCTGATAGAGGCCTTCAACGGCTCGATAAAGATCCGCAGCCCCGGTGGTTCCGTCGGTCACTGCATGGGAGTCCAAGTCCGAGGCCAGCACCTTGCTGAGCTGGGTGGCGCGGCGGACACGCTCCTCGGTGAGCAAGGAGCGCACCGTGGCGGTATCCCGTTGTTGGGCCTGGCGCTCCTGCAATTCTTGAAGAGCCCAGGCAGTCTTGCGCACATAATCGACGGCGTCGCGAAACTCACGAAGCACGTAAGGATCCATCCCGCCAGACTTGATGGCTTCCTCCAGCTTCAGCAGGTTGTCGATCGCCATCTTCAGCCGGAACGTCACGCCCCAAAAAGTTTCGCTTGGAGTAAGAAGCTCGACGGCCACTACTAACAGCTCGTTCTGTTTGGAGGAACGCAGGGATACCACTCGCGCGGAAGCTGTTTTAGTTGAGGTCAGGTTCGTCAGCTCGATCACGCTGCCGATGGCCGGCCGGCCTCTCATGTCGAGCAGCCCACCGTGCAGGTTGACTTCTTTGGCTTCCGCAAACTCGATGACACCTGCGCCACTAGGCTCTGACCACTTCACCTTCACAGAAACAACCACGGGATAGCGGTCACTCCTCCTATTCTTTCCCTTTGAGGCCGGTAGCTCCACGCCAGACTTGTCCGTTGTCACGAGCCAACTCCGCTCCGCTTCTTCAGCAGGGGCACGATCTCCTTCTCAAACGTGGCCGAAAATTCCGTGGCGAGATTTGGCTCTACCTGCAGGGTGATAGGACGTGCAAACATAGATTCCTCCCTTTTTCTTTCCTCGGAAGGCCATGCCGCTGATTCACCTGTTCTTCTGGCGGAGGGCATAGGATCAAAAGTTCATTCCGTCGCCCGCACGTCGTTTGTCCCACGCGCTCAAAATTGCTTTATCACGCGTCGCCCGGCAGCATGACCTGCGGCACTTCGCTCGGCTAGCCCAATTCTCGGCTTACCAGAGAGGTGGAATCCACCTGTTTGAGAAGTGCGTTAATCGGGCGCGACCACATAATGGACTCCTCTCGGATGCAGCTTGAACCCATTTCTTGGTGCAGTGAATAAATTGTCTTATTCGTGCAGCACGACGCTCAAGAGAGAAGTATTGATTTGAAGTCCGCCGTTGTACTTGATGAAACCAAGCTTCCTGAATTTGTTCATGAAAAAATTAACCCGTGAGCGCGTCGTACCGATCATCTCCGCCAGCATTTCCTGCGACATCTTAGGGAGTACTCCGTGGGGTTGGTCTTCTTTGCCGTAACGGGCCAGCAAGAGAAGAGTCCGGGCGAGCCGCTTCTCGCTCGAATTGAATAGCTGATCCACCAAGTCCTCCTCGATGCGAATGTTTCGTGCCAGCATGAAACTGATGAATCGGTCGGAGAGGGCATGCTGCTCGTGAAGCACCTTAAACATTTCGCTCTTCTCAATAACGAGCACGTTGCTGGGCGTAACCGCTGTAGCCGTCCCCATGCGAACGGGCTGACCTGCCAGACAGCCTTCCCCAAAGAAGTCGCCTGGTCCCAGAATGGCGACGACCGCCTCTTTGCCGGTTTCATTAACCACGGAGAGTTTCACACCGCCGTCTTGTACGTACATTACGCTCGTAGCGGCATCACCTTGAGAGAAGATAACCTTCGCACTTTTAAACTCTTTAAATTTTCTCGACACCCCGGCCGAGTCGAGAAAAACCTGCGCATCGAAAACGCGCATCTTTACATTTTTGAGCTTTTTGGCCATCGCAGCTAGGCGAGCCCCTAAACCCAACCTTACTGCGAAGGAGCATTACTGTCTGTAGGGTGTACAACAGTTCGAACGTGTTGTGGGGGCAGCCGAGACGCAGGGATGGAGACCTGCCGCGTAAGTCCCGATGAGCCGCATAACCGGACACATCTGGTTTCGACTTGTCCAGTACACCGGATCCATCACCGCGGCTCCCCCTTACGTGTTTTCAATACTTTGCGTTCCTTGGCGCTCCTCGTAACGTCAGGAAAAGATGTTCCGCCGCCTTGTGAAAGCTCACATGCTGAGCCACGGTGCGAAAGACCTTCAGGCGAAAGTTTTCGAGCTGCGCCACGAGTCGATTATCCACGGAAACGGCTAGACACGGGAGTCGATCATTTGGCCCGACGCACGGCGTACTCGGAAATTATGCCGGTCCGGAAGTCCCATTCTAGGAAGTCGCGGCGGGCGTAACTAATTTCACTTGGACGTGTAGCCTAATCGGAAACTGACCCACTACTGCCGAACCTTCCTTCTTGACACGTTCATCATCATCCCAATAAACTATCGTTGGTCAGTATTCCGCCCCGGTTTCACCGGGGCTTTTTTATTTTTGCCCGGTGCCTCGGCTTGCCCTGCTTGCCCTGAGGAGCGAAGCGAGCGTCAGAGGTAGCTTCGAAGGCCTGCCTGAGGTCTCCTAAAGGGCCTAAATCCCCGCCGCAGGTAGGATCGCTGCCGACTTGCCCAGAAGTCCTACTCTACTTTATGGAGTTGACCTAGTCTCGACACCAACCCCTTTAGAATCAACATGTACAGAAGTGTCCGCAAGTGTTGATGGCTCTGTTGACATCCTCGACACGGATGGTGTTCGGAGAGGTCGACAAGGAGAGTCCTGCAGTGTTTTCTGATGAGGCAGGAGGGACCATGGCCGAAGTTGGACTCCTGCCCTTTGCTCGCATGGCGCTAGAAATGGCCACGCAGGTTTTGCCACCCTACCGCACCCGCTTCAGTAAGCATCAGTTCACCCAGCCGCAGTTGCTGGCGGTGTTGTTGCTGATGCGCTACGAAGACTGGACCTTCCGCGAAGCCGAGACCCGCTTGCGGGAGCACCAGGAGTTGCGCGCCACGTTGCATCTGCAAGCGGTGCCCGACTACACCACGCTCTATCGTTTTTTGCGGCGGCTGCCAGACGACACCATCGATCGCGGGCTGCGTGAAACCGTGCGTCGTCTCCGACAACGGCGACGCCGAGCGGTGGTGGTGGCGGTCGACGGGACGGGCCTCTCTTACAATTCCGTCAGCAGTTTCTTCATCCGGCGCGTGGAACAGCAAGCCCAGCGCAGTTCGCGCCATCGTCATTGGTTGAAGTGGGTGATCGTCGTGGATGTGCAGCAGCAGATTTTGTTGGCGCAGCGGGCCCATCAGGGACCGGGGTCGGACGTGCGTTTTTTGCCACCCTTGTTGGATGTGGCCGCCTGCGGCGCGCCCATCCGCCTGGTGCTGGCAGACGCGGAGTTCGATTCCGAACCCAATCATCAACACATTCGGCAACGTCTGGGAGCGCAGAGCATCATCCCGGCCAAGCGTCGTGGTGTACCCAACGGCGAAATTCGCAATCTGATGTCCCGCCGCTTTCCCGCGAAGCCCTACCGCCAGCGCGTCAAGATCGAAACCACCTTCTCCACGATAAAACGCAAACTCTCCTCGCGGGCCCCCGGTCGCAGCCTGTCCATTCAAATTCGCCAAGCACTTTTGCTCGGTCTTGCGTTCAACCTCTACCGCTTGAGGCCTCTCCGCTCGCACGAGGATGTCAACAGAGCCAGTGTTGATTCTAAGGCACTTACATTGATTCTAAGTCCTTTAGATGCAACACTTACAGAAAACCGGGGGGAGGGATCCCATCGACCAAGAACTGCCAATCGAACTTTGCGTCTTTTCGACACCTTCGCCCGTAGTGCAGTTAGAATGAGCGCCGCGACCTCATGCCTGACCGCACACCGATCAGCTTCCCTGTTCTCCGCGCTGATGGCCGATGAAGCCAAATCCATCGCTCGCGGATTGCAGCGCCGCGACCCGGATTTGCTCGATCACCTCATCGAGCAATATCAATACCGTCTGTTTCGCTATCTCGTCTACATCACCGGCAACAAAGAGCGCGCCGAAGACTTCTTTCAGGAAACCTGGATCCGCGTCCTCGAACGCGGCCACCAGTACGACGGCAAATCCAAATTTGAAGCCTGGCTCTTCGCCATCGCCCGCCACCTGGTCATTGACTGGCAGCGCTCGAAAAAACCGCAAAGCCTCGACACGCTGACCGACCCGGAACAGGAATGCCCGCTCCAGCTCGCCAACGAAAAAGAGCCATCGCCGTTGCATCAGGTAATGACCCAGGAGACACAAGAAAGCGTCCAAGCCTCGCTGAGTCAAATCCCCGCGATCTATCGCGAAGTCCTCGTCCTGCGATTCCAGGAAGAATTGCAAATCGAGGAAATGGCCGGCGTCCTGAGCGTCCCGCTTTCCACCGTGAAGTCGCGTCTCTACCGCGGACTCGAAGCGCTCCGGGGCGCGCTGCAAGGAGGCGCTGCACAATGAACGCCAATATCCACGACCGCGCCCTGCAATTGATCGCTCAATCCCGAGTGGAAGGCTTGCCAGAGAGCGACGTCACCTGGCTCCGCGCGCACCTCGAGGAATGTGAATTCTGCACCGAGCATTCGCGCCAGACCACCCGCGCCTTGCGGCTCTTGCGCACTGCGGCCATTCCCCTTCCGGATGGACTCGCCAGCCGTACGCAATTCCGCGTTCGCCTGCGTGCGCAGGAACTGCGCGAACGCGAACCAAAACGCCGCGCGCTCTGGCTGGCCTGCGCCGTTTCCTGGGCCTTTGGTATCGCCAGCGCTCCGTATGTCTGGCGTTTGTTTCAATGGTTTGGCGAGCGCACCGGTGTTCCCAAACTCGTCTGGGAACTGGGCTTTGGTTTGTGGTGGACGATTCCTGCCGTGTTCTTTGTGGTCGTCGTATTGATGGAGAAGATGCGCCAAGGCAGCGAATCAGGCTGGATGCGACAAAGCAGATAACAGGATTGCGTGGAGAGAGGAAAGATATGTCGGATTACCAGCAAAAAATAGCGGAATCGCTCAATGAACGAAAGCGGCTCAACCAGTTGCGCCGGAGAAAGGAAAAGCTCCGCTTCTGGAGCGAGTTTGGCATTATTCCGCGCTGGCTGAAGGTCCTGGTCGTCCTGCTCTACTTGCTAGCGGTGGGTATCGCCCTAACCATCAACTGGTCGTTCCAGGCAAACCCCAACGGAAATGAAATGTTTCCGCCGGAACTCCGCGACATTCCAGCTCTGGCCCAGCTTGCACTTTTCGGCTTGGTCACCCTGATGTCGCTGTTCATCGCGAGTTTCATTTTCATGATCGCCTACGTCAACCGCGACGCCAGCCGCCGCGGCATGAACTCCGCTCTTTGGACCATCCTGGTCCTCATCTTCCTTCCCACCTGGGGCCTGATCGGTTTCGTCATCTATCTTCTGATGCGCGAGCCATTGCCCTACCCCTGCCCGGAATGCGCAACCACCGTGAACGCGCGCTTCAATTTTTGCCCCAACTGCAAATGCAACCTCCACCCCTCCTGCCCCCAGTGCAAACTCGAAGTCGGCGAACTCGACAAATTCTGCCCCCACTGCGGCAACGACCTGAAGTCATCCGCAAGCGCAGAGATGCTGCCTGCCTCCCGCTGATTCTCACTTCTGTTCAGGCTTTCGAGTGACAGTTGCGAAGAGTGCAGAAACTCTAAGCAATTTCTAATTTGAAGATTTCAGGCCGGCCCCATCACGCCGCGAAGTGACCGCAGTCACATAAAAACTCGCCTCCGGCCGATATCATGATTGGGGGTCTTCTGCGCGTGAAAACGGGAAGACCCGCAGTGAACGACAACTCGAAAGCAGTTTTTTTCAGGGGCGCTAAAGGCCATGTTAGCCACCGCAGTCAATTGGAAGAAAGTTCGGGAAGAACTAAAAGCCAGAAGAGCGCAGACGTATGACCGCTTTTTGAAGAACCCCGACGACATCCGTCTCGCGCTTGAGATAAAACTACTAGACGACGAGATCCTGGATTGCGCCGATCATCTGCAGTACCAGCAACGCACCGAAGAACTTGAGTAAGAAAACGAAGGCCGCGCGGTAACGCCTGACCCACCGTCAGAAGCGTTCGACGGCGAGGGCGACGGCGTTGCCGCCGCCGAGGCAGAGGGCGGCGATGCCGCGCTTGAGGTTGCGGCGCTGCAATTCATAGAGCAGCGTGACGAGAATGCGCGCGCCGCTCGCGCCGATGGGATGACCGAGAGCGACGGCGCCGCCATTCACATTCACTTTTTCGGGATTGAGCTTGAGCTGCCGCGTGACCGCGATCGCCGCGACGGCGAAGGCCTCGTTTAGTTCAACAAGATCAACATCTCTATCGCGGTCCCACCCGGTTTTTGCGAGCAATTTCTCGACCGCCTCCACCGGCGCCATCATCACCCACTTTGGCTCGACGCCGCTCACGGCCTGCGCCACGATTCGCGCGATCGGCTGTTTGCCAAGCCGCGCCGCGTTCCGCTCGCTGGTAACAATCAGCGCCGCCGCTCCATCATTCGTGCCCGGAGCGTTTCCCGCCGTCACCGTGCCGTCTTTCTTGAAAGCCGGCTTCAATTTCGCGAGCGCTTCCATCGAAGTATCTTCGCGCGGCGATTCGTCATACTTGATCACCAGCGGCTCGCCCTTTTTCTGCGGCACTTCGATCGGCAAAATCTGCGCTTCAAAAAAGCACGACTTCCGCGCGCGCACTGCTTTCTGATGACTCTCGACGGCAAACTTGTCCTGCTCCTCGCGCGTGATGCCGTATTTCTCCGCAACCAGCTCGCCCGTCATCCCCATGTGAAAATTTTCGTACGCGTCCCACAACCCGTCATTGATCATCGAATCGACAAGCTTTCCATCGCCGATGCGGTAACCCGTTCTCGCTTGCGGCAGCAGATACGGGCAATTGGACATGGACTCCATCCCGCCCGCCACCACAATCTCCGATTCTCCAAGCTGCACCGCTTGCGCCGCAAGCGCCACCGCCTTCAATCCCGAGCCGCAGACCTTGTTGATCGTCATCGCGGCAACGCGCGCGTTGCATCCACCCTTCAGTGCGGCTTGCCTCGCGGGATTCTGCCCGAGCCCCGCCTGCACCACGTTTCCGAGAATGGCTTCGTCAACCTGCTTGGCATCGAGTCCGGAGCGGCGAATCGCCTCGGCAACAATCTTGCCGCCAAGCTCAGGCGCGGAGAATCCGGCCAGACCGCCCTGAAATTTTCCAATAGGCGTGCGAACAGCGGAGAGAATGACGGGGATTTCCGTACTCATGCGAAGCCTCCAGCGGAGAGACACACCATTATAGCGCGATTGGAAAACGGAGGCGTTCGCGGGCTCCACAACCCCAAGGGCGGAGAATTTCTCCACCCTCGGACAAATCACATAGCCTTGTTTAGCGCTTAATTCGTCGCAGCTTCGGCCGCGCCCGGCTGTCCTTCATCCGCGCTCGGACCGTAGAGTCCCAGCACGGCAACTCCGAGCAACCGGAAGTACACCGTGAGCTGCCCGCGATGATGATAAAGATGATTGAGGCACATGCCGCGAATGCACGCCACACGAGGCATTGCGAAAATCTTCTGTCCTCCGGCAAGCAGCGTCCAATCTTCCATCAGGGCGGCATCGCTAACGCCGGCGAGCGCCGCGCGCGCCTCCGCGGCAGCCTTGTCAAAAGCCGCGAGCAGATCTTTGCGATTGTTGATTTTGGGCGGCTCATAGGAGGGGCCGTCGACGGGTGCATAGTCCAGTTCCTTCGTGTTGATCGTCATGGTGATCCACTCGGGGACGGTGCCAACGTGCCCGGCGAGCCAGCCCAGTGTCCCGGACTTCTCGTGCGGCTTCCAATTCCATTTCTCGTCCGGACAGCGTTCCAGCGTCTTCCGGGTGTTCTGCATTTCCTGGTCAAATTCGGCCAACATGGATTGTCCAATGGTCATGTGATCCTCCCTCGTGAAGTTCCGAAATTCAGCGCAGCGATACTAGGCGAATAAAAAGCGAACTGTCAAGCACTCTTTTTCAGGCCCAGAAGTTGCTTCTGGGCCTGTTAATCCTGCCCTGCTTAGTTGCAAGCGCCCACCATTTTGTAACCTGGAATGAACAAAAATTCATAAGCTTTGTCCATGTCTCACAGTGCTGTTGACACGCTGAACAGACGGCAGAGAATAGCGCTATGGCACACCAACTCAAAACCTCCTACGTGCAGGATTCCATCGATCTTTTCAACTACTACAAAAAACTCGGCGACCGCGCCATGGCGCAATGCCCCGACGAAGGACTCTTCGCCGCACTCGACGCGGAATCCAATTCCATCGCCATCATCGTAAAACACATGTCGGGAAATATGCGCTCGCGCTGGACCGACTTCCTGACCACCGACGGAGAAAAGCCAGACCGTCACCGCGACACCGAGTTCGAAGAACCGCCAAAAACGCGCGCCGAGCTGATCGAGCTGTGGGAATGCGGCTGGAAATATCTTTTCGACGCGCTGGCCGCGCTGAGCGACGCAGACCTGGTTCGAACGATCACCATCCGCACCGAGCCGCACTCCGTGATGCAAGCCATCAACCGCCAAGTCGCACACTATTGCTACCACGTCGGCCAAATTGTATTTCTAGCCAAGCATTCCGCCGCCGACAAATGGCAAGCCCTCACTGTCCCCAAGAAAAAATCCGCCGAATTCAATCGCCAAGTAGCCGCCGGCGAGAATTCGCAGCGATAGAACTCACCACTCGTTGTCGTCTGCGGCGATTTCCAGTTCGTTCGAAATTCCGATACCCTTCTAATCGATGGCAACGCTGTTCGACATGGAGCCGCTCGGCGAGAGCGGGTTGAAGCTGAATGCGGCTCAGAAGCGGGCGATCACGCATCGCGACGGGCCGCTGCTGGTGATTGCGGGCGCGGGCACTGGAAAAACGCGCGTGATCACGGAGCGTATCCGCCACCTGCTTGAATCGGATGCGTCACTGTCCGGGGAAAACATCCTGGGACTGACGTTTACTGACAAAGCGGCGGCAGAGATGAAGTCGCGCGTGGTCAAGGCAGCGGGCGAGCGCGCCAAAGACGTTACCCTCAAGACCTTTCACGCTTTCTGCGAATCTTTTCTCAAAGATGTGGACTCCGACCACATTATGCTCGACACCGTCGATCACTGGATTTTGCTGCGGCGCAACCTGCACCGGCTGCAGCTGGACCGCTACCGGCGGCTGGCCGAGCCGGGCCAGTTCCTGAGCGATTTCATTGAGTTTTTTTCGCGCTGCCAGGATGAACTGGTTTCCTCCAACGACTACCAGCGTTACGCGGAACAGCTGGCCGCGGAACTCGAAGCCGAGCGCGCGCAACTTGACGCGGACACACTCGGCGAACGCGAAGAAATGGTGGCGCGCGAACGGGAAATCGCGCGCGCTTACAAAGCCAGCGAAGAATTGCTACGCGAGAAGAAACGTTCTTCCTTCGGCTCGCTGATCACCGGCGCGGTGGAACTTCTCGAACGCGATGCCACGCTTCGTGCCACGCTGCAAAACCGCTATCGATACATTCTTGTGGACGAATTTCAGGACACCAACATCGCGCAGCTGCGCTTGTTGGAGCTGCTCGCCAACGAAAGGAAAAATATCTTCGCCGTGGGCGACAACGATCAGGCCATCTACCGCTTCCGCGGCGCGTCGTTCGGCAGCTTCAAACTTTTCCTGGAGCGTTTTGCCGGATGGAGCGAAGGAGACGATTCCACGCCTTTTCGCGTCAGCCTCACGGAAAACTATCGCTCCACGCCGAACATTTTGCGCGTGGCAAGCCAGGTCATTGGAATGAACACGGCAAGCGTGGATTTCCCAAAAAAAGTGCTCACCACTAACCGCCCGGAGGGCGAAAAGATTCGCATCGTGGAACTCGCCGAAATCGAAGATGAGGCGCGGTGGGTGGCCAAGGAAATTGAACGCATCCACCGCGCCGGACGGCGCTGGCGCGACTTCGCCGTGCTGTACCGTGCACACAATCATCGCGATGCCTTGGTGACAGAGCTTTCGCAGCGCAAGATTCCTTTTGTCATTTCCAGGCTTTCCATTCTGGAGCATCCGCTGGTCAAAGACCTGATCGCGTACCTCCGCCTGATCGCCAAGCCCTACGATGACATTGCCGCTGCGCGGGTGCTGGCGGCCCCGGCCTGGCAGATGACGCCGCCGGACCTAGTGCGTTACGCGGAACGCGCGCGCAAGAACCGCAAGAAAATTTACGACGAACTGCAGAGCAAACAGGCGAGCCTGCCGTTCGAACCGGCGGCCAGCGATTTAACGGAGCTGCTGAATTTCTTGTCCGAGCAGCGCAAGTCCATGCAGCGGCGGACGGCAGCGGAAATTCTGGCTGACCTGCTCGAATGGCTGGAACTCTACGCTCGCGCTTCGGCGCAAGACCGTGCCTACGTGAAGCGTCTGCCCGAATTCGTGAAAGCGTGGGAACCGAAGAGCGAAACGCGCGGATTGCCGGAGTTCGTGGAATATCTCGAATACTTCGATCAAGCCGGCGGGACGATTTCTCTGGATGAAGATGTGCCCGGGGACGCGGTGCAATTGATGACCGTGCACGGCGCGAAAGGCCTGGAGTTTTCGCACGTCTTCGTGCTGCGCGTGAACAAAAACAAATTCCCGCAGCCACAGCGCTCGCACGTGTTTGAATTTCCCGCGCGGCTGATGAAAGAAGGCGCGCCCGAAGAGCTTTTTCATCATCAGGAAGAGCGGCGTTTGTATTACGTGGCGCTGACGCGCGCGCAAGACCGGCTGACCATCACTTCCCTGGCGGAGAGAAAAGCGAGGGTGCCGCCGTTCATTGAAGACATCCTCATGGACCCGGCCATCAAGCGCCGCGACGTCCTGCAGCTCGCTCCCAAAGTTGCGCCAGTGCCAGCCGCTGCGACGGAAGATAAGGACGCGAGAAGCGCCCAGAATCCTCTCTTTTTTCCGAGCGGCTTGCCAAAGATTTTTTCGCGTATCGCGGATTGGGCGGAAACGTTTCACCCGCCGTCGCCGGAACCACTGCAACTGCATCCTTCCGCGGTACAAAGTTACCGGTCGTGTCCGCAGCGCTATTTGTTTTCATCTTTATGGTCCTTGCAAGAAGGACCGAAGGCCACGCTCACGTTCGGACGGGTGATCCACGCCACGATCCGACGGATGATGGCGGAGTTCAAGAAGGGCAACCGCCTTCCGTTTGACGAAGTGCAGAGAATTTTCGAAGCGGAATGGTCGGACGTGGGTTTCGAAGATGATTATCAAGAAGGGGAATACAAGAAGGACGGGCTGGAGCAGCTGCGGGCCTTCCATCAAACGGGGCTGGAACGGCCGTTGCTGGTGCTGGAGCTGGAAAAGAATTTCGAACTGCCGGTGGAAAACAATGTGGTGCTGAAGGGCCGCATTGACCAGGTGAATTCCCTGGGGCGCGTTGGCCGCTCCGCGGCCGCCAAGACGACCGACGTGGAAATCGTGGATTACAAGACGGGCAAAGCCAAGAAAGACGCGGACGCGAAGAAAGACCTGCAACTGAGCATCTACGCCATTGCAGGGAAAGAGATTTTTGAGTGGAATCCGGTGCGGCTGGTTTTCCACTACTTGCAGGATAATCAGCGGCAGGAAACTACGCGTGACGCGAAACAACTGGACGAGGCGCTGCGTATTGTTCAGGAGACGGCGGCGGATATTCGAGCGGGGGAATTCTCCCCGAAGCCGGGATTTATCTGCCGGAGTTGCGCGTATAAGCCGATCTGCCCGGCACATGAAGAATCCTTGAGCGCCTGAGCGAACCGAAAATCCGGAGAGGGATCCGTGAATCGAAAAAACGTTTACCTGGTCCTTTGCATTCTCGGAGCCGTGATTCCCTACTCGCAGTTTGTCCCCTGGCTCCTCGAGAACGGCTTCAACGCTTCGCTTTTTGTGCATCAGCTTTTCGCCAACCGCATCAGCGCATTTTTCGCCTGGGACGTTTTGATCTCGGCCGTGGTCGTGGTGGGTTTTGTTCGTAGCGAGGGCAAACGGTCTGGCGTGCAGATGGTGTGGCTCCCCATTCTAGGAGTCTTAACCGTCGGCGTCTCGTTCGGCCTTCCGTTGTTTCTTTATCTACACGAGCGCGCTCTACTAGGGACGCGAACGGCGCCGGCAAGCACCTAACGCTTTGCTTTCAAATTCCACTCGGCAAATGGGCGGACCGGGATTATCGCGGCGTGGCTCCGGCGTAGTAGCCTTCGCGCGTCAGGATGGTTAGCCCGTCGCGCTTCACACGAACTTCAATGGAGTGATATTCGGCACCGCGATCTGTTCCAGCGGGCGCGTACGCCAGGGTGTATTCGTTGCGGGCTTGCTCCGTCACCCGCGAGTAAAGCTCCTCCATCGCGCGGCTTTTCAAGCCGTAGAAGACGTCGCCGCCGGTGTCGTGAGCGTACTTGGACAGGCGCTCGAAGCGCCGGTCAAAGTACGCGCTGCCAACGCCAACGGCATAAACCGCGATGTTATAGCGCAACAGTTCTTTCAATGTGGTGGAATAGTTGTAGGTGTTGAACTTCGGCCCGTTTACGCCATCGGAGATCAAGAAAATAATTTTGCGGCGGTCGCGGCCGCGGTCCTTGAGGAGCTGGGCGGCGTTGTAAACGGCATCGTCCAGCGCCTTGGTCGGCTGGCCCTTGATGTTCATGGTCGCTGCTCCGACGCTGGGCGCGTCTCCCGTCGCGGAGTGGCCGTTGATGGAGGGCGCGTTACTAAAGGCAGGGCTGGAAGGAGAGACGGAGGGCTCGGAGTCCAACTGGGTGCGCTTCAATTCGGTGAGGAGTTTGTCCTGGTCGGTGATAAAACCCTGGCCTTGATGAAAAAACTGGTCGAAGCGGCAGACAAAGGTTTCATCATTCAGGCTTAGTCCCGCAACGATGGCCCGCAGGCTCGCGGCCACCTGCTTCTCATCCTTGGATTTCAGGTCGTTGTCAATCAGCACGACCATCGAAAGCGGGAAAACCTCAACGCTGAAGTAGCTGATCTTCTGTTCGATATTGTCTTCGAAAATCCGAAATTCATCGCGGCGCAGGTCCGGCACGAGGTGCCCGGAGCCATCCTTCACGGTCACTGGCACGACGACTTGATTGACCGGAATGACGATCCTGGTGGGCGTCCCTTGTTGCGGCGCAGCCTGCTGGCCCTGCGCGGCGCTGGCCGGCGTGGAACCCTGTTCTGGAGCTTGCGCACCGAGTTTTGTAAGCGATAACGCAAGCGCAGCTAGAATTACGCCAGTCAGGAGCGAGCTTTTTCGTAGACTTTTCATGGTCCTCAGGCCAAACTTCCTATCGGATTCCGCCGCGCGGATGGCTTCCGCCACGCATCCATCGTGGCGTTTCGCCGCATCCTACAGGGCGACAACGTCCCAGCGGACATTTCCGGCCGGGCATCTCTCGACGAGGAAAGTATACATGCGTTCTCTCAAGAAGGTTGTGACGCAATGCATTGCATTGCTGGTTGTATGGACTTTGGCCGCTCCCGCTATGCCGCAAGAGCCCGCTCCGCAGGGCCCGGTCATCAAGTCGCAAGTCAACCTCGTCAATATTTTCGCTACGGTGCGGGACAAAAACAAGCGCATCGTCGGCGACCTCAAGCAGGAAGATTTCAAGATCACGGAAGACAATCAGGACCAGAAAATCGCGTTTTTCTCGAAGGAAGTGACGCTGCCCATTACTCTCGCGCTGTTGCTGGACACGTCCGGAAGCGAACAGTTCATGCTGGGCGCGATTCAGGAGGCCGGGAGCTCGTTTCTCCGGCGTGTGCTGCGCAAGGGTGACGAAGCTCTGGTGATGTCGTTCGACACGGACGTGGACTTGCTTTCCGATTTTACCGATGACCGCGCACAACTCGACCGGGCGGTGCACAGGGCGCGCATCAATGTCTCCATGCGGGGCGGAATGATCAATCCAGGCCCGGTGCCCACAGGGACCGTCACCGGTACGGCGCTCTATGACGCCATCTATTTGGCTTGCTCGGAGAAACTCAATACCGAGGCCGGGCGCAAAGCCATCGTAATCGTTACGGACGCACAGGACGAAGGCAGCAAAGTACGCATAGAAGAAGCCGTCGAGGCCGCCCAGCGCACCGACACCGTGATTCACGTGATTCTCGTCGCCGACCCGCATTACGGCGCCAACACCGGCGCCGCACGAAAACTCGCGGATGAAACCGGCGGCCGCGTACTCAACGCCAGTAACGACAAAAAGCTGATGCAGGCGTTCGACGAGATTTCCGAAGAACTTCGCAGCCAGTACACGCTCGGCTACTACCCGTCGAACTCCGCGCTGGACGGCAAATTCCGCAAAATTCGCGTCGAAACCGCCAACCACGACCTGAAAGTCCTCGCCCGCAAAGGCTACTACGCCCCGAAAGGATGAGGCACTTTGACAAATACCGTTTTGGCGTACTTGATCTCGGTTCTTCTGATCCTGTCTGCGCCGGTAGTTACCCATTCCAAGGGGGCCTCGGACGTTGCCTCTTCTCCTTCACTGCACTCAACTTCTTACGCAGAAACCAGCACTGCCGCGACCTCGGCGCTCACCTTCCTCGCAATCGATAGTGACGGTTCGCCCGTAACCGATCTAAAGGCAGAAGAATTACGTCTGCGCGTCAATAAAAGGGACAGGAAGATTCTGTCTCTGTCCTCCGCCCGGGAGGCGCCGAAAACGATCGGGTTCTTCTTCGATATCAGCGGCAGTAGGAGGGCAGACCGCCAAATTGGAAAGGAAATCCAGGCAGCCGAGAGCTTTCTGCAGTCTACTTGGCATCAGGGTGACGAGGGCTTCGTTTCGGCATTCGGTGACAAGCTCTATTTTGTCGCGCGTCCGACGAAGGATCTAAACCAGATGTTGGCGTCGCTACAAAAGATCTCCGACGCCACGTACTACGGCCCTACCGCGCTTTTCGATGCCCTTTGCGGCGTACAGATCAAGAAAACGGGAGAAGAAGTGCACGAAATTTCTTTCGTTGTTCTGAGCGATTTTGGTGATAATTCGAGCAAGCAAAAAGAAGACGCCGCTGTGAAGTTTCTGATCAAAGAAGGCGTGCGCGTCTTTCCTGTATTCCTTGGGGAAAGCTTTGGATCAAATGAGAGCAAAATGACCAGGAGACGAAATATGGAAGCGGCGCACGAAATGGCCGAGCATACCGGTGGCCAAGTTTTGACGCCAGAGTCCGACCGAGATCTGCCGGGAGCTTTCCAGCAGATCGCGAACGCCTTCCACGCAACCTACAGCGCGCAATACGAGCTTTCTCAACAGAGTGATTCGCACACAAAAATCCAACTCGACACGTCACGTCCTCACGTCAAGCTGCTTTATGCTCACGAATGACTTCTTGTCGCACGTTGGTTTGAGCTTTCGATTGACCATGAATCGCTGACCGTCTACCATCCTCGTTTCAACCCATTCGCAATGATTAACGAAACAATCGGCCACTACCGGATTCTCCGCAAGCTCGGCAGCGGGGGCATGGGAATCGTCTACGAAGCCGAGGACTCCAAGCTCGGCCGGCGCGTGGCCCTGAAGTTCCTCCCGGAGAGCACCAACCGCGACGAACAGGCGATCGAGCGCTTCTTGCGCGAAGCGCGGGCCGCATCTGCCCTGAATCACCCGGGCATCTGCACCATTCACGCCATCGAAGAGCACGATCACCGCACCTTCATCGCCATGGAGCTGCTCGAAGGCCAGACCCTCGACAAACTTTTCCCGCTCGGACCCCTGCCCATCCCGCGCACGGTGGACATCGGCATTCAGCTCGCCGACGCACTCGACGCGGCTCACAAAAAAGGGATCGTGCACAGGGACATCAAGCCTGCCAATATTTTTGTCACCGAGCGCGGGACGGTCAAGATTCTGGACTTTGGCTTGGCCAAGCTCTTGCCGCAACGCGAAGCCGGTCTTCACGGGACTACTCTGGGAAACTCCGAAACCCTTGTTCTCACTAGTCCGGGGACGGCCGTCGGCACTATCGCTTATATGTCGCCCGAGCAGGCGCGCGGGGAGGACTTGGATACACGCAGCGATCTCTTTTCGCTTGGCGCCGTGCTCTACCAAATGGTGACCGGAAAGCTTCCATTTCCGGGCGCGACCAGCGCGGTGGTCTTCGACAATATTCTCAATACCGCCCCGGTTTCTCCCGTCACGCTGAACGCCGGAGTTCCCGCGGAGCTCGAGCGCATCCTCAACAAAGCCCTAGAAAAAGATCGCGACGTCCGCTACCAGGTGGCCGCCGAACTGCGAGCCGACTTGAAACGGTTGCAACGAGAGCTCGATTCGGGAAAGACGCCGGCGGCATCTTCAGCTCGCATGAGCGCAGTGGTACCGGCTGCCGCTGCCCCGGCTGAACCGCGCGCTGTCACGCCATCGAGCGGCTCCGCCATCGTGGCCGCGGCCCGCAAGAACAAGTTTGGCGCGGTTTTGAGCGCTGCAATCGTCGTCGTTCTGCTGGTCGCGGCCGGATTTGGTGTCTATTCCCTGATTCAAGGATCACGCCGCATTCCGTTCGAACACATGAGCGTGGAAAACATCACCAACAATGGTCACGTGCTCCTGGCGCGACTTTCTCCGGATGGCAAGTACCTGCTGCATGTCCGCGAAGAAAATGGCTTGCAGTCGCTCTGGCTGCGGCATATTCCCACCGGCAGCACGACGCAGGTAGTCGCTCCGTTCGCGGCGCGATATACAGGACTGACCTTTTCGCCCGACGGGGACTACATCTGCTTTGTGCGCCGCGACGAAGAAGAGCAAGACATCGCATCCTTGTATCGAGCACCGGTTCTGGGCGGCACGCCGCGATTGATGATCAAGGACGTGGACAGCCCCATCGGGTTTTCTCCGGATGGCCAACGCTTCGCCTATCTCCATCAGCACGAGGATTCTTCGCTCATGGATTTGTATCTCGTGCACAAGGACGGCTCTCCGGACCGCGCGGTTTTCAATCACCGCCCGATTCAGACGGACAGCCTGACGCTGGCCTGGTCGCCGGACGCCAAGACGATTTTGATTCCTGTGACGCAGCCGACGCCCAACGATTTTGGCGGACTGATTGCCGTGGACGCCACGACGGGAGACCAGAAGATCGTTGCGCTGGCGAAAGACAAGGATTACTTCGATCCCTCCTGGCTCCCGGATATGAGTGGCGTCGTGGTGTCCGCGGGCCTCGCCGAAACGGGTTTCGAACGAAGGCAAATCGGAATCGTCTCTTATCCCGAGGGAGAATTCCGCCTGTTAACGACGGACACGAACGACTACTTGCACCCCAGCCTATCTGCCGATGGCCGCACAATTGCCGCCAGCCAGGCGCAGCTCAAGTTTCAGCTTGGCGTCGCGCCCGCGGCGTCGCCCGATTCCGTGCAGCCGATTCGGCTTTCATCCCAGTTGAACATTTATCGGTGGGATTGGATGCCGGACGGAAATCTGGTCATTCCGCAAGGCGGCGACATTCGAATTGTCAATCCCAAGGGAGGCGAAAGCGTCGCGATTTCGAACTCGAAGAATCGGCCGGACCAGGCCGCCTCTTGCGGAGCGGGAAACTTCATCGTATTTCGACAGTTTGGCGGTTCGAACGCTGCGGTCGCCAATCTCTGGCGCGTGGATGCGGCGGGAACAAATCTGAAGCAGCTCACCTCCGGGCTGAACGAAACCGATCCGGAGTGTTCCCACGACGGCAAATGGGTTTACTACGTGGATCGCGGCGACAAACTCACCCTCAAGCGCATTCCGATTGACGGGGGGTCGCCGGAAATGGTCATCAATGCGCCCGTCGGTTTTTTCGCTCTCTCGCCGGATGGAAAAACAGTGTTGAAGGACGAGGTGCGCGATTCGGATCACCGCCTGATGCTGGCGCTGTATTCCATCGAGGACAAGAAAAAGTCATACATCGAATACGACCAGCGCGCCATTCCCGAATTCAAGTTCATGCCGGACGGCAAGAGCGTTGCCTACGTCGTGCGTGAGAAAGGCGTGGACAATCTTTGGGCCCGCCCGGTGGATGGTTCGCCGAGCCGCCAGTTGACGCACTTCACGTCGGAATCGATTTTCGCGTTCCGGTATGCTCCGGACGGCACGAAAATCGCCATCGAGCGCGGGCACGTGGAATCCGATGCCGTGCTGCTGCGCGACTTATCGAAGTAACGCGTTTCCAAGACAGCTTTCTCGCAGATGGACTATTGATTTGCGGCGCCGCCGGGTTTGGTTGTTATAGGGATGTTGGCAGTGGCGCGCGCAAAATAGCCGCGGCGGGCGCGCACCTGGAAGCCCTTGTGCTCCGGCACTTCGATGCGGATTTTGTGGTAACGGCCGTCCATCACGTAGTTTGTCGGAAGATAGGCAATCGAATACTGGCTGCGCAGTTCGTCGCCGATGTCCTGGAAGGACTGGTCGAGATCGTCAACGTGGTACGGGAAAAAGGCGCGGCCGCCAGTTTCTTCGGCAAGCTGCTGAAGAATCTGGTCGCCGTCGGTCTTAAGATACTTGCGGTCGCTGGTCTTGTTCCGATCGCTCTCTTCGAGCGAAACCCACTGCGTGCTGGTGCTGATGGTGTAAATCACTACGCTGGTCCTCTGCGCCATCTCGATGGCTTCCGAGCGCGTGTGCGTGGATAGATTGTCATCGCCGTCGCTGATCAGAATCATCACGCGACGCACGATGTCCGGCTGGTCGCCCGGTGGCCGCGGCGGGTGGCTCAGCTCCTTCACGCAGGCATCATAAACTGCGTCGTAGATGGCCGTGCCGCCGCCGGCGCGCGTCTGCATGATCTGATCGCGCAGCACTCCCGTGTCGCCGGTGAATTGCTGAATGACCTGCGGCTCGTCGTCGAAAGTCATCACGAACGCTTCATCTTTATTCCGGCGCAGCACGCTGAAAAGAAAGCTGACCGAAGCATCCTGCTCGAACTTGATGCGGTCGCGGATGCTGTTGGAAGTATCGAGAAGCATGCCGATGCGCAAGGGGAGAT
Organism: uncultured Acidobacteriota bacterium; assembly: GCA_963729455.1. Taxonomy (GTDB): domain Bacteria; phylum Acidobacteriota; class Terriglobia; order Acidiferrales; family UBA7541; genus Acidiferrum. The sequence goes on along the minus strand of CAVSNX010000005.1, from coordinate 737,971 downwards.
CGGTCTGCTTGCTGAAATAGCGGATTTCCTGGGGCAACTTGTCGTCGAATATCTGGAAGTCGCTTTTTTCCAGGTCTGGGACAAGTTTGTTGCGCCGGTTCAGCACGGTGAAGAGCACGTCAACAAGGTTGACGACCGTTGTAATCGTTTGCTTGCTCTGCTGGGCGGGCTCCTGGCTGGTTGCCGCGAGCGGCGCTGGCGCAGAAGATGGCGGCTTGGTGTCCGTCGAGGATTGCTGCGCGCGTTCCGCCAGCGGAAGAAGTAACAGCGCCACGACTACAAAGAGGAATGGGATTGTCCGTCGCATTTGCAATGATTATAGGTATCCGGCCAGCGTAGCGTCAATTCGGCCCGGCGGTTCGCCCGCGGCCTCGGAGAGTCTCTCCAGGAACGCGCGCAGTTCTGCGGGCAACGCAGCGCGAACTTCGATCCACGCGCCGGTTCGCGGCTGCGCAAAGCCGAGTTTCGCCGCATGCAGAAAATTGCGCCCCAGCGGCGGCAATTCGAGCTTCGCCACGCGCAATTCCCGGGCTGCGCCGTACAGTATATCGCCTACGACCGGATGCTTTAGCGCGGAGAAGTGCACACGAATTTGATGCGTGCGCCCGGTGTGGAGTTGGACTTCGAGGAGCGTGGTGTCGCCAATGGTCGCCAGCGCGCGCCAATCCGTTCGCGCCGCGCGTGGATTCGCCATCGCCGCACCATGCCAGGTCTTGCGCTCCACTGCCATGCGCGTGCGATGAATCGGATCCCGGCCAATCGCCAGCTCGATGCGCCCGCTTTTTTCCTTCATGCGGCCTTGCACGAGCGCGATGTAGGTTTTCTTGATGGCACGCTGGCGAAACGCTTCGCCAAGCTTTGCGTGCGCCGCGTCGTTCTTCGCGACCAGGATCACACCGGAAGTCTCCTTGTCCAAGCGATGCACAATGCCTGGCCGAAGAGGATCGCCGCCCTGCGCCAGCGCTTGCCCGCGCCCCAGGAGCGCATTGACCAGAGTGCCGGAAACTGTCCCCGCTCCCGCATGCACGGTCATCCCCGCGGCCTTGTTGATAGCAATGACGTCCTCATCCTCGTAAAGCACATCCAGCGGAATCGCCTCCGCCTCGGCGACAATTGCCGGCCGCTCCACGATCTCAATCGTGATTTTTTCCGCGCCGCGCAGGTGCACTGAGCCCTTGCTCGCCGCCTTCCCATCCATGCGCACTAGACCCGCCTCAATCAGTTCCTGCACGCGCGTCCGGCTCAGCTCCGGACACGCCGCGGCGATGAAGCGGTCCAGGCGAACACCTGAATCGGCGGGGGTGGCAAGGAATTCTCGATAAGGGACGGAATTGTTCGCTGGCACGGGAAGATTGTAGCAGGCCGCATCGGCGCGTTTCACAACGCGGTTTGGGCTGACTTTCTTCCGTGGTGACCGGGTGCTGCAGCGTTCAATTTTAATGGCGCGGTTTTTGGCGGCGGGTGGGCTTGTGAATTGGGTGGCGCGGGCCGGCCCGACTCTCAGATCATCGCAATCAGGTTTCCCTCCATACTTTTGTCCGGTAATAATTCTGCCACCGCACGGTCCATGGTTGCCAGCTTGCCCTTCTTATGCCGCGCTAGCCTCAGCAAATACGCGTCAGTTACTTGCTGATGGCCGCTCAGGCGTCCAAGCAAAGGCCAAATCGCGGATACGATGTCAATCTCGTCGGCCCAGAACTGGTGGGACTTGTGCCTGACATTCACCGCCAGCAGGTTTACCGCCTCCTTCGGCGTCACCGCATCCCGCGAGAAAGCCGGATTCGTCACGATCCTCACAAACGCCGCTTGCGTGAACGGGCAGGTCGCCCATCCCGCCCCGGCATTTTGCGCAAACCAGTTTTGCGCCCGCTGGTGCCTTTCATGCGCCGGCCACAGCAGCGCGATCAGCACATTGACGTCCAGCAGCACTGCGCTCACTTTTGCTCCGCGTCCAGTTCGCGGACTTTCTTGGAGGTAACGCGAGGAGATTCCGGCGGCAAATCGAATACCTGGACCCCGTTAACCTCCTTGGTGGGTCGCGGAACCGTCAGGGCACGCTGCACCAGGTCGGTCACGGCCTCTCCCAGGGTTAAGCGGCGGCTGGCGGCATACCGCTTCACAGAGCGCAAGACGTCATCATCCAGCGAGATTGTAGTTCTCATATCTATAATGATGCAATTTTTAGAGCACGATGTCAATTCTTAGATACAGGCATCATTCTCTAGAAGTGATGTCCCGGGTCCTCAGGACATCGCACAGGCTTTTGGACAGTCCAAGTAAGGCGGGCAGAACCGGACTTGCCGGCTTACTCCATGGCCACGGCTTGGATCTGATCGCCGCTGACTTTCAGTTCGATGCCAAAGGGAGGGCGTGGATCGAAACCCCGGACGACGGCGCCGCGCACCAGAATATTTCCGGGGAGTTCCTTGAGTTGCAGGGGATCAAAGACGGTGTGGGTGCAGGGATTTACGACCATGGGATGCTTGGCCTCGAATTCGTACTCCGAAGAAAGCTTCGCGAGATCCTGGATATATTCAAACTGGCACTGGCTGAATGGCACATCCAGAGAAAAAGCCCAATAGGATTTGCTCTGGGCCGCAGGCCCGGGCAAGCGAACAACCAGCGCCGGAACATTTTTGGCTTCGGTCATACTGCGGAAGAAGAACTTGCTGGAAGACCAGGGCTGCGCTAATTCGCTGACTGTAGCAATTTCTGGATTGGATTGGGTGGCGTATAGCGGCTTCCGCTCGGAGTCCGATTCCGCACGCTGTGGCTGCGCGGGAATGCTACCCTCCTGGCGAGGAGTTGTTGCATCCGAATCGGGGCGGTGGAAAAGGCCGATGCTTTTGACCGCGTACCAGCCGAGCACGGCTGCCACGAGTATGGAGGCGCCGATGGTTGCCATACGCAGGATTGCGGCGCGATTGAACTTGCTCGGTGGACCGGCATAAACGCCTTCAATCGGCTGCTCGGTTTCTACTCGAGTAACGTTGCGGGCTCCGCTGACCGGAGGAGGAATCAGCCGAGGGCGCGAGGGGGCTGGAGGCGTGGAGCGGACTTCGACTCCGGGAATTTGGGGCATCGCCGCACTGAAGTTTTTTCCCTTCGCTTCGCGGGGGGCAGGGCGTGCCGATACACGGTAGGCCGAAGGTGCAGCGTTGGCATTGGGTTCGCTTTCGCCTGGCCGGTAGTGCTTCAGGTCCTCCATCAAATCGCGGCAGTTGTCGTAGCGCAAGTGTGGACTCTTAGTCAGGGCCTTCAGGATGGTGCTGCTGACGCCGAGGGGAATGTTGGGATTCGCCTGGTGTGGTGGAATGGGATCGTCATTCAAGACGCGGTAGAGAATCGTGGCGATGTCCTTGCCGAGAAAGGGCTTTTGCCCCGTGGTCATCTCGTAAAGCATAACGCCCAGCGCGAATATATCGGTGCGGCCATCCAAGGCTTTGCCCTTGATTAGTTCCGGGGACATGTAACAGGGGGTGCCCATGGCCTCGGTCCGGTTCGGGGCACCGTATTGCAGAATCATGGCGGTGCCAAAATCGGTGACCTTCACAACATCGTCGCCGTACAACATGATGTTAGCCGGCTTGATATCACGATGAACCACGTTGTGGTTGTGCGCGAACTGCAAGGCGGAGCACACCTGCTCCATGACATGCAGGAGACGCGGAAGCTGAAACTTCTGGCCTGCGTCCAGCATGGCTTGCAGACTTTTGCCGTTCACCAATTCCATGGTGATGTAGTAGAGCCCGTCAGCCTCGCCGGCATCGTGAATCACCACGATATTGGGATGGGTAAGAAGCCCTGCGGCGCGCGCTTCGGTTTCGAATCGCTCGACTAACTGGGCGCGGGACATTCCCGTGCCCTCTTCGGAGAGCCGGATGGTCTTGACTGCGACGGTGCGGCCAATCACCGGGTCTTTTGCCCGGTAAACGACGCCCATGGCGCCTCGGCCCAATTCGCCGAGGATTTCGTACCTGCCAACCCTGCTGGCTGTAATCATCGTTTTAGATCCGAGGAGGAAGCAAAATACCTCTTACTTTGCACCTTCGCGCCGTTCTTTGCGGAGGTCAATGCCCCAGTCGGCTATTGTTTCGGAGTCGCCACGGGCGGAGTTGGGGTGCCGCAGATGCACACGAGTTTGGGAACCCGCCGGTTCGGGAAGGAGGAATACGGGTCTAGACCCGCCGCTACAGGGGCGCAGGTTAGCGCGGGGCGCGGATGGCGTCGTCCATGTCGGTGTTGGCTTTTTTGCAGGCGCCGCGGTCGCCTTGGAAACAATGTTGGAGGTCCTGAAAATAGGTTTGCAGAATGACCTGACGGGTTTTGCTTAGACCTTTCGCGTGGGCATCGTCCAGGGCGAACTTTACTTTCAGCTCGGATTCGGCGTCGGGCTGCACGCCATAATGCTGGATGAGATTGAAGGTACCCCAGTACAGTTTGTCCTGGCGCTCGGCTTCACGCTTGACGGCCTGATTCAGGGGATAAACGAAGAGATAGTTGAGCCCCAAGAATAGGAACAGCCCGAAGATCCCAAAGATCAGGAGCCGCCTGTACATGTTGCGGAGCGTATCTCATCCGGAAATTCGGTTCCAGCGCATTCTGCTGTGTTGGCATGGAAAAGAACACCGCTTGAGCGAGAGCCATGGAACTGGATTCGCTGAGTCTGAAAATGTTGCGAGAGACCGCGGGAATTCCCGGCGACCACGGGGATTAAGATTTTGGCGCTGCGGGTTTTGGGCCGAAGAGCACGTCGAGAATCAGAAGAACGGCGCCGATGGTGATGGCGGAGTCGGCGACGTTGAAGGCGGGATAATGGTAGGTGCCGAACCACACTTCGAAGAAATCGGTGACGGCGCCGTGGAGGATGCGATCGGTGACGTTGCCGGTGGCGCCACCCAGTAAGAGAGCAAGACCCGCAGCCGTCCGCGCCGTGCCGCTATGTCCGGCGACGAGGAACCAGGCGAGCAGGCAGATAACTACGATCGAGCCGGCAATCAAAATGATTCGCGTCCAGTGCGAATTGGAATCCGCAAAGAAACTGAAGGCGATGCCAGGATTGCTGGCGTGGACCAGATATAGAAAGTGATGGACAAGTTCGTGGCGCCAGCCTTCGGTGGTTTGCGTTTCAAACCAGGCTTTCGTCGCGCGGTCGAGGAGCACGACGACGAGCGTGAGCCATAGCCAGCGAAGGCGTGAGGGGAAATTCATGAGGTAAAGGAGGTTAAGGAGGTAAAGGAAGTTAAGGACTCAGTTGTGGCGAACATTCTAAGTTACCGCCACGCTAGCAGAGCCGTCGCGTTCGATTTCTGCAAGGGCTTCGCTGCAACGTTCGCAGACGGTGGGATAGCGCGAGTTTTCGCCGACGTGCGTGGAATAATTCCAGCAGCGCTCGCACTTTTTTCCGTCCGCTCGAACCACCTCCACGTGAAACTGCTCGGGATGTTCGCTCTGTACAGGACCGTCAAACGGCAGGACATCCACTTGTGAAACGATGAAAAGTTGCGGGAGATCGCTGGCATGCTTCTTCAACAATTCGAGAAGTGGTCCGCTCGACCGCAGTCGAACTTTCGCCTCAAGCGACCCGTTGATCAACTTTTGGTTCCTCGCCCGTTCCAGGTCTTGCAAGACCCCGGCGCGGAATGAATGCAATCTCTCGTACTCGGCGCTCAGCGAAGGACTGAGTCCGCCATGGAGCGTTATCGCTTCCGGAAAAAGCGCCATGTGCACGCTTTCCGACTCGCCGGAAGTTTTTTGCAAATACTTCCAGATTTCCTCGGAGGTGAAAACGAGGACGGGAGCGGCGAGGCGCACGAGGGCGCTGGTGATTTTCCAGACGGCGGTTTGCGCGGAGCGGCGCGACTTACTCTTTGCAGCTTTGGTGTACAAGCGATCCTTGAGCACGTCGAAATAAAACGAGCTGAGGTCCACTACGCAGTAATCGTGGATGGCGTGATAGACGCGGTGGAATTCGTAATTCGCATACCATTCGCGGCATTTCTTCACGAGTTCGGCGGTGCGATCGAGCATCCAGCGGTCGATTTCCTCGAGATGCTCGTTTGAAAGCGCGTCACGCGAAGGATCGAAATCGCTTAGGTTGCCTAGCGCGAAACGGAACGTGTTGCGAATTTTGCGATAGGCTTCGCTGAGCTGGGTCATGACACGCTCGCTCATTTTTACGTCGGCTTGATATTCGACGGAAGCGACCCACAGGCGAAGCAGATCGGCGCCCCATCGCTCGCAAATCTCGATGGGGTAGAGAGCGTTGCCGAGGGATTTGGACATCGGGCGGCCTTGTTCGTCGAGCGTCCAGCCGTGCGTGACCACGCCGCGGTACGGCGCGCCGTCGCGCACGCCGGTGGCCACGAGCAGCGAACTATGGAACCAGCCGCGATATTGGTCGGGGCCTTCGAGATAAACATCGGCGGGCCACTCGGCGCCTTTGAGAACGGAGAGATTCGAAGAGCCGGAATCGAACCACACGTCGAGAATGTCGTTTTCCTTGCGCCACTTTGTCGCGCCGCAGGAGCATTTCGTCCCGGCGGGTAGCAATTCCTCCGGCGTGTGCTGGTACCAGGCGTCGGCGCCTTCTTTTTCGAACCATTTCACCACGTTGCGAAGCGCGGTGAAATTCTCGAGGCGCGTGCCGCAGGCATCGCAATAAAAAACGATGATGGGCACACCCCAAAAGCGCTGACGAGAGACGCACCAATCCGGGCGCTTTTCGATCATTTCGTACATGCGCTCTTCGCCCCACGCTGGAATCCATTTCACGGCCGGAATTTCTCCGAGCGCTTCCTGGCGCAGCGTTTTTTGTTTTCCGTGCGCGGCTGCATCCATTTTGATGAACCACTGCTCGGTTGCGCGGAAGATCACAGGGTTGTGGCAGCGCCAACAGTGCGGATAGCTGTGCTTGTATTCGTGATGGCCCAACAGCGCGCCGCAATCACGGAGCAATTTCACAATGATGGGATTCGCGGTGAAAACATCTTTGCCTTTGTATTCCGGGAGGCCTTCGAGATAAACGCCTTTATCATCGAGCGGCGCGTAAACTTCGAGTCCATATTTTTGGCCGGTGAGAAAGTCTTCGGCGCCGTGACCGGGTGCGGTGTGGACAATTCCGGTGCCCTGATCGAGCTCGACGTAATCCGCCAGCACCGCCGGCACAATTCTGTCTAGAAATGGATGCTGGAATCGCAAACCAACTACGTTCGCGAGATATTGGCCGGAGTACGTCTTGAGAGTTGTTCCCAAATTCTTGCGGCCAATCGCGTCCCAAACGGTGCGATGAAGTTGGTGGGCAACGATTTCCACGTCACCGTCTGTTTCGACAGCCGCGTATTCGAACGCCGGATTAAAAGCCAGCGCCATGCTAGCGGGAAGCGTCCACGGTGTCGTGGTCCAGATGATGGCGTAGACGTTTCTGCCTTTGAGCTCTGCAGGAATCTTTTCCGCATTCGGCCCGTCCTGCACGAGTTTGTATCGGACGTAGATCGACGGGCTGGTGTGATCTTCGTATTCGACTTCGGCTTCGGCGAGAGCAGTGCTATCCACAAGGCACCAATACACGGGCTTGCGGCCGCGATAGACGTAGCCCTTTTCCATGAAATCGAGGAACGCGCCGGCGATGGTGGCTTCGTATTCGTGGCTCATGGTCAGATAGGGATCGTTCCAGCGGCCAAAAATGCCGAGGCGCTTGAAATCTCGTTTGTGCTGCTCGACGAAGCGGGTGGCGAATTGACGGCAGAGCTTTCGAAACTCAGCAGGGGGAACTTTTCCTTTTCCGCCGAGCTCTTTTTCGACTTGGGTTTCGATAGGCAGGCCGTGGCAATCCCAGCCGGGCACGTAGGGAGCGTAGTGCCCTGCCATGCTTTTCGTTCGAACGACCAAATCCTTGAGGATTTTGTTGAGGCCGGTGCCGAGATGGATTTCGCCGGTGGGGTATGGCGGGCCATCGTGCAAAACGAACAGGGGCAGGCCTTTGCGCGCTTCCAGGATGCGTTCGTAAATACTCCCGGCGTACCAGGCATCGAGCTGTTTTGGCTCGTTGAGAGGCAGGCTGGCCTTCATCGGGAAATCCGTTTTGGGCAGGTTCAGGGTTTTCTTCAGTTCGAGTGGTTCGGCCATGGATGTGAGCGCTTGAAAATCTCCTTATTTGCCTGCATGCCGCCGAGAAATGGCTCCTACGAGCCGTGCGATTTGTGTTCAGTACTAACCGTACGAATTGTCTATCCGCTGCGACCGTACGGGGGTGCAGGTGTACGGCCGGAAACATCGGAAAGCAGTGTAAGTACGTATGTTACAATGAATAGGAGTTGGTGTCAGCCGTGGGGGGCGCGCAACCTTTCCCGGCCAGCCAGAATCTTATCGGCTAAGCACACCGAAGACGGTGCATTTGCGTCTAAAGTACGAGGAAAACCGTGCCGGACAAGTTCATCAATTTGCTGCCGCCTGAACTCGCGAAGGCCAGAGTGTCCGCCACGCCTGAGGCGCCAGTCCCGGTGCCATCCACGGCCGTGCCGAAATTCGTCAAACCCCAAATCCTTATACCCGACAATTTTTGGTCGAATCTGAAGCAGTTCCTGACGGAGCGGCCGATCAAAGTGCGCGAGCGCTCGGATGCGCCGTTCACGAAGACGTCGTTTGGCGCCGGAATGGGGGATAACCTCAAGGATTTTCTCAGCTCGAAGCCTGTGCCCAAGGGACCCGTGAATAGCAAACTTGCTGTGGCGTGGGGCGCAAATTTCGGCGGTTTCGGAACGCGCATCAAGGAATTTTTCTCTCCTCCAAAGCAGGCGCCGCTGCCTTTTGCGGTGAAGCCGGTTAAGGTGAAGGAGATCTGGTCGAAAGATGAAAACTTCGGCAGGAGCCAGGCGATTGCATTCGGGCTGCACGGTGCGTTGATCCTGCTGGTGTTCGTGCCGATTTTCTGGAATGTGCTGCCGGTTTCCACGCAGGCGAAGAACAAGCAGATTGACATCACGCCGCTGGATATTTCGCCGTACATGTCGAAGCTGCCTGCGGGCGCGGACAAGGCCGGCGGTGGCGGCGGCGGTGGCGACCGTTCGCAATTGCCGCCTACCAAGGGGCGTGCACCGAAATTCAAGTGGACGCAGTTCACTCCGCCGGAAGCGACGCTCAAGAATCTGAATCCAAAGTTGCCGATGGATCCGTCGCTGCTCGGTCCGCCGGACCTGAAGGTGGCAAATCCTCCACTGACGAACATGGGTGATCCGCTGGCCGCGAGCGTGAATTATTCAGGTGGCCCCGGCGGTGGCGGGGGCATTGGGACGGGTGAGGCTGGCGGTATCGGGAGCGGCTCCGGCGGTGGTCTTGGCCCGGGTGAAGGCGGAGGGACGGGCGGCGGCGCGTTCCGCGCCGGTGTGAATGGCGTTGGCTCGCCGATGTGCCTCTATTGCCCGCAGCCGGAATATTCGGATGAAGCGCGCAAGGCAAAGTATCAGGGAACGGTTTTGCTGGACGTAACGGTTACGTCCGACGGGCGTGTGATCAATCCCATCGTCATCAAGGGTCCGGGGCTGGGACTGGAAGAAAAGGCGCTGGCGCAGGTGAAGAATTGGAAGATGCGTCCGGCGGTCGGACCGGGCGGGAAGCCAGTGAATTGCCGCGTCCAGATTGAAGTAACATTCCACCTCTACTAGCAGGACATCTCCGAAATCGTTCGAATCGCGTCAACGTGGCAGCTACTTCTCTGCCATCTCGATCCTCCATAAGAACTCTTTGGTCTTCGCGTTAATCCTTGGTGTTAGCGCTTCTTGAGACGTTCTGGAAGAACGGGCCAATTGCGGGCAACCAATGCGATGGAGCGTGCTTCTGAGTGGGCATTCGCCGACCGCCTCCACCCCGGTGTTCGGCTAAATTCGGAGGCGTTCGCGGAGGTTTGTCCATGCGCGAACCGCTTTCGCGTTTGTTTGCTCCGTTGCAGCCGTCGCGAGATTCCTGGGTGCACCGCGTCCGCGACAATTTCCGGCAATTACTTACACCCGCAAACATTTTCACTTCTTCCGCGAATGGGGCGCCGATTCACTTGTTTCGAGTAGAGAAGTCTGCGCGGTCGACCCAGGCGCAGGGCGCGTCACTTTTGAGCCATGCGGTGATCATCGGCGCATTGTTGATTCTCGCCATGCAATCGCACGTTCCGAAAAACGATCCGCCGCTAACGGCGGGAAATATTCGAAGTTACCTTCCGCTGCCTTCCCGTCTACTCGACAGTCTTCGCGGACACAATCCAAATAGCGGAGCTGGGAGCGGCTCGGGCCACGATCTACTTCCACCCACTCAAGGAAATCTCCCGCCACGGTCTGCGATCCAGCTCTTGAAGCCGACGCTTCCGCAGAACCAGAAACCGGAACTGCCGATTCCGCCAACAATTTTCGATCCATCTGCGCCTCGAATCCTGACGGCGGTGCCCAATATCGGATTGCCCTGGATGCGCGATCCAAATAACTCCTCCGGTCCCGGAAAAGGAAACACGATTGGAGATGGCCCAGGGGATTCCATCGGCAGTTCGCCGGGCGATCAGGTTGGGGAAGGGGGCGGGCCGCCAGGCTTCTATCAACCTGGCGTGGTGCTGCCGAGGTGCGGGTATTGTCCGGACCCGCAGTATACGGATGAAGCGCGCGAGGCCAAGCTGCAGGGAACGGTGACGCTGCAGGTTTTGGTGGGCGCGGATGGGCGCGCTGCGCAGATACGGATTGTGCGAGGAATCGGGTTGGGGTTGGATGATCGCGCGGTGCAGTCCGTGCGCGGTTGGAAATTCATTCCTGCGCGTGACGCGGCGCGGCGTGCCGTTCCAGCGTGGGTCACGGTCGAAGCCGTCTTCCGGCTGTTCTAGACAGATTTATCGCGGCGGAGTAGCATTTTTAGCGTGGCGTACGAATTTACAGAATACGAATCCGAGCCGGAGGCGCAAGCGTCGTTTGCGCGCGGCGGCGGACCGCCGCGGAAACACACCGGCATCGGCGTATTAGATTCATCCCCTCCTCCGAAGAGGCCGCCCGGCTCCATCCCGACCGCGCCTACGAGTTTGCTCTGGCGCATCGTGGGCGCGTTGCTGCTCGCGGGACTTGCCGTTGCTAATTATTTGCTTCTACTCGTGAAGCGGTGACAGGTTCAAGCAACACTGTTTCTGCTTTTATGCGTGCCTGCCTGACAATCTGCTACGATTTGCGCATGAGAAAAGCGACTGTTTTCACCGTGGGGCTGGCGTTGTGTGTCTTGTGTTTTGCAGGGGCAGCGCGGGGGCAAACCGAGACCGGCAGGTTGGAATTCGCGGCGCGGGTTACGCCTAGCGCGGCGAAGCCCGAACCGGTGCGCCAATTCACGTTTTACGTGCTCACCAAGAGCTATGAGGATATCGTCAAGGACATTGAGGAAAAAGACCCGGTCCCGCCGCGAAACGAGTTTATTGACGGGCTAAAGGTGTCCCCTGAACTGCGCACGTGGCTCAAGGACCATGACACGCTGGACCTGACGATGCCGGACCTGGACAAGCTGTTGAGTCCGGATGACATCCTCAAAGTCCCGGAGTTTCTGCTGGCCTACGAGCGCTCCAACAGTGGCGGAGTGACGAAAGGGTTTCCCAAGCCAAAATACACGGACAAGGACAAATCGGAACACCCCGAGAAATACGAAAAGCTAAGAGAGGAATACTTGGCGGCAGTCAAGAGATTCATCAAGGCTTATCCTGAATCGGTCTCGGGAGTGGAGTTGGAGCTGGACGGCGTCAACCCGCAGAGAAAGTGGGCGGCAATCCAGAGTGAACGCAACAGGCGCGTGCAGCACCTTGCGCCGGACACGGCGCAGATCAACTACCTGGCCGCCAAGGCGGACACGGACCTGGATGGCCACGCGGCGATCTCCGGCCTGGTTCCCGGAAAATACTGGATCAGCTCACTGAACCTGGATGCAGCGGCGGGCGACATGCGATTGCGCTGGGATATTCCGGTGATCATTCAAGCCGGACAAACGACACGGGTTGAACTGACCAACCTGAATTCGACCGAGGCACGGAGCTACAAACCTTAGCGCCACTGCGCGCCGCCACCATGGGGACGCCCTTCCGCTGGATCGCGTTCAACGTATTTATCCTTCTTGCCGTCGCGCTGGACCTGCGGGTATTCCACCGGCGACCCCACAAAGTTGGGATTCGCGAGGCGGCGCTTGCCAGTCTGCGGATGGATCGGTGTTTCCATTTTATTTGGGACTGGGGTGTTTTTTTTTCGGGGGCATCAACCGGCGCTTGAATTTTTTACCGGCTATCTGATCGAAAAGGCGCTGAGCGTTGACAATCTTTTTCTATTTCTGTTGATTTTCCGAGCGTTCGCGGTGGACGAGCGGCTGCAGCACCGGCTGCTGGAGTGGGGAGTGATCGGCGCGCTGGTGATGCGCGGGGCGATGGTCGCCGCGGGGGCGGAGCTGATAGAGCACTTTTCCTGGGTGCTGTATCTGCTGGGAGCGTTCCTGGTTTATGCAGGCGGGCGGCTGTTGTTCATCAACAAAGAGGATATTCATCCCGAACGCAGCGGTATCTTCCGGTTCGCCAGCAATCATCTTCGCGTGACCCATGAGTATGAGGGCGAACGATTCTTTGTGCGCGCTGGAGGAAAGCTTTTTGCTACTCCATTGTTTCTTGTTTTGCTGGTGGTGGAAGTTACGGATGTCACGCTTGCGGTGGATTCGATTCCGGCGGTGTTCGGGATTACGCGCGATCCGTTTATTGTGTATACCTCGAATGTGTTCGCGATTCTGGGACTGCGGGCGCTGTATTTTCTGCTGGCGGGCGTACTCGATCGATTGCGCTACCTGGATGAGGGATTGGCGATTGCGCTGGTCTTCATCGGGGGGAAAATGATCGGGGAGCCATGGGTGCACATTCCCGTGGATATTTCGCTGCTGGTCGTGGGAGGGGTGCTGGTGATCGCGCTGGTCGCGTCGCTGATGATTCCCGCGAAGAAAAAAGCGTGAAGGTCAGTCGTCTTCAAACATCAATTCGTCCACGTAGCACCACATCCAACTTTCGCCGGGTTCGATGGAGCGAACAATGGGGTGCTTGGTGGAGTGAAAATGCTTTGTGGCGTGCTTGTTTTTGGAGGAGTCGCAGCAGCCGACGTGTCCGCAGATCAGACATAGGCGCAGGTGCACCCAGGTGTCGCCCATTTTCAGGCACTCTTCGCAGCCCTTTGTTTTCGGCTTGACGTTCTTTATCTGATCGAGGTGCGTGCAGGTTTCGGCCATGGGATTTCCTCAGTCTGGTTTGGGAGTTTGGACCGGAGATTGAATAGGGACGCGAACCTGGAAGCGCGTGTCGCCGGGAACAGATGTCACGCTAATTTGGCCTCGGACATTTTTGATGATGCGGCTGACCACGTCGAGTCCTAGCCCGGTGCCCTGGCCGACGCCCTTGGTGGTGAAGAATGGATCGAAGATGCGGGATTTGACTTCGGGCGGAATGCCAGGCCCATTATCGGCGATTTCGACGAGAATGAAATCGTTTTCGCGAACGACTCGAATGCTGAGTTTGCCGTTGCCGTTCATGGCGTCGGCGGCGTTGTCAATCAAGTTGGTCCAGACCTGATTCAGTTCGCTGCCGCCGGCCAAAACCTTGGGAAGGCCGGGAGCATAATCGCGAGTGACAGTAATCCCGCGCTTCAGCTTGTGATGCATGATGGTGAGCGTGTTTTCGATGCTGTGCTGGATGTCCACTTCCTGCAAGGAGCCTTGATCCATATAGGAATATTCCTTGATGGCGCGGATGAGGTCCGAGATGCGCGTGGAGCTATTCTCGAGTTCCTCGGCGATGCGATCCATTTCCAGGAGCGTGGCGAAGCGAGTGAGTTCGGAGCCAACGGACGCGCCAGCGGCCGCGCCGAAACGCGCTAGATGGGCGTCGGAGATATTCGCATCGGCGAGGTGAGGAGCGAGCTTCCAGGCTTCGGGAACGTTGTGCGATTCGAGCCAGGCCTGGATGGCCTCTTCGCGCTCGACGCGCGCGAATTCGTCCTTGAATTGAGCGGGCGTCAGTGACGCACGGATTTCCTCTTCGGTTTGCGCGAGCGTCGCACAATCTTCGGGGCCGATCTTTGTACTGCGAGCGGACTGGCGAAGGCGTGCAAGGCAGTCGCGAAGCGCGGCAGCCGAACGGCGGGCGGCAGCGGAAGGATTGTTGAGCTCGTGAGCGAGGCCCGCAGAAAGCTTGCCAAGAGCCGCAAGCTTTTCGTGCTGCTGCTCGGCGCGAGTGACGTTGCGAACGCGGTCCGCCAAAAGTCCGACAAGCCGGCGGACCAGCTCCGGCATGCGCATGAAGAGTTGCTGAAAATGAGTGACAGGAAAGCCGAGGTAATGTGCGGGGGAAACGGCGCGGCCAGTGACGCTAATCACTTTGAGCCGCGAGAATGGAAGCATGCCGGTAACTTCGCCGGCGCTGACGACAAAGACTGGGCCCTCGGGACCACCATGCTCGGCTCGGGCACGCATTTCGCCTTCGAGCATGATCATCATGAAGTTCGGAGGGTCGCCCTCACGCATGATGATTTCGCCGACAGCGGCGCGATGCTCCTCGCACTGAGCGACGAACCAAAGCAGATCTGCGTGCGGGAGGTCAACGAAAACGGGGATCGCCTGCAGCTTTGCGACGAGATCCTCGGCTGGAGAAGGCGCGGAGACTTCAGTCATGCGCGTTTTGCTCCCTGTGTGGAGTGCGTCATTGGACCTTTGCCAGATATTGGTGCATGAACTGCACGACGACGGCGCCTTCACCCACGCCAGAGGCAACACGTTTCACGGAGCCGTGGCGGACATCGCCGACGACAAAAATACCGGGCACGTTGGTTTCGAGCAAGCCGGGGTCGCGATCGAGCGTCCAACCGGGCGGGCGCTTTCCGTCGCGAAGAAGATCCGGACCGGAGAGAATGAAGCCGCGCTCGTCGCGTTCGATCAAATTGCCGAGCCATTCGGTGCGAGGCTGGGCGCCGATAAAAATGTAGAGGCTGGTGGCGGGGACTTGTTCCTTTACGCCCGTGGTGGAACACAGAATGGTGAGGCCGGTGAGGCGCGTTTCGCCGTGAACTTCGACCACGCTGCTGCGGGTTTGGACTTCGATGTTGGGAGTCTTCTCGATTTGTTCGATCAAATAGTGCGACATGGTCGCGGCGAGAGATTCGCCGCGGACCAGCATGATGACTTTGTCGGCAAACTTGGAAAAATGCATGGCGGCCTGACCGGCGGAATTTGCGCCGCCGATGATGTGCACGGTTTCGCCTTTGCAAGCCATGGCTTCGGTGGTACCGCCGCCATAATATACGCCAGCGCCCTGCAAACGTTCGATACCGGGGACTTCGAGTGTCCGCCATTGCACTCCCATGGCGAGAAGAAGGGCGTGGCAGGAGATTTCGAAGCCGTCAGCGAGTTTGAGGTAGCGATACGGGCCTTCGGCGCGGATGCTGACGGCTTCCTGCGGGGCGAGAATTTCCACGCCGAAGCGGCGGGCCTGGGCCACGGCGCGGCGGGCGAGATCGTTACCGCTGAGTCCAGCAGGAAAACCGAGATAGTTCTCAATACGAGAACTGAGCCCGGCCTGGCCGCCGGGGGCTTCGCGCTCGATCATGACGGTGTGAAGGCCTTCGCTGGCGCCGTAGACGGCGGCGGCGAGTCCGGCGGGGCCCCCGCCGACGATGGCGAGGTCGTAGAAACTGGTTTCCGTGTGAGTGTGCAGGCCGATCTTGTCGGCGACGGCGGGGAGAGGCGGTTCGGCAAGGCGGGCGCCGTCGGGAAAAAGAATCAGCGGGAGTGTTTCGGCTTCGTGGCCGAGCGAGTTGACTAGGCCGCGCACTTCCGGATCGGTTTGCGCCAGCTCGACGTCGATCCATTGGTAGGGGACTTGATTGCGCGCGAGAAAATCGCGCAGTTCATAGGAGCGGGTTGACCAGCGCGTGCCGAGGACGCGAATGCCTTCGTAGGGCGGGCGAAAGGACGCGGTCCAATCGTGGAGCAGATCGTCTAGGGCGGGAAAAAGTTTTTCTTCGGGCGGATCCCAGGGCTTCATCAGATAGTAGTGCACGCGGGCTTCGTTGATGGCGTCAATGGCGGCGTTGGTGTCCGCGTAGGCGGTGAGCAGGGCGCGCTTGGCAAGGGGGTGCATTTCCATGGCTTCGGAGAGGAAATTCACGCCATCCATTTGGGGCATGCGCTGGTCGGCAAGGAGCAGGGCGACGGGATTGTTGCGGGCTTTTAGTTCGCGAAGAGTGTTGAGGCCGGCGCTGCCGGAATTGGCGCGCATGATGCGATAGCGATCGGCGTAGCGGCCGCGCAAGTCGCGCTCGATGGCGCGCAGGACTTCCGGGTCGTCATCCACCGTTAATAAGACTGGCTTGGGCATATCCCTCAGATGCAGCAGACGTCGATTTCGATGCGTATTCTGAGAACGTCCTCACGGCTCCGGTTTCCTTTCGTGCCGCCCTCACGCTACAATTCTTGGCGGTTCTATGTCCAGCCCCCTCGCCCAATTCATCGTGGAATTGTCTTCCGCGGATGCGTCTAAGAAGCTCCCGGCCGCCAGTGAAATTTATCGGCTGGGGCGCGCGTCGGCAGGATCTGCAATTGCCAACTGGTGGGCTGAGAGCGAACTTTCTACGCTTTTATTTGGCCCGAATCCGTCCATAACGGTGGGGATCGCGGTACAGCGCGATACGTTTGGGCGCATTCGAATTGCGAACGGAACACCGAGACTTGCGGATGTGCCCGCGAGTGAAGATGCGGAGGAGTTCGAACTGCATTTCGAGCCGGATGTGTCACTGGATATTTTGACGACACGCGAGCCGGGCGGTGACGGCGCCATCGCAAAATATTTGGCGAAGTTTGGAGAAGGCGTGCAGCAGGTGGAATACCGCTGCGCGAATGTGGACCGCACCACACAACTCTTACAAGAAAAATTTGGAGTGAAGCCCGTTTATGCCGCCACGCGGCCTGGCGCGGATGGGACGCGAGTGAATTTTTTCCTCGTGCCATCTCCGGATAGAGGCAAGGTGCTCATCGAACTTTATGAATTGGCGCCTATGGCGCCAAAATCTCATTGAATTGGAGATGGCTGCTGCCGAAACCTAGGGAGTCTTGGCATCCTTGCCGGTGACTGCGCCTTCCTCGGTGATTGTGACTTCCTGATGTGCAGCTTTGCAGTCCTCGCCAAGCTTGCGGGCGCGGAAGCCGGCGCCGGGTTTCCAGTGAAGAAGGCTGGTCCAAACGCAATTTGGCCCTTCGGTCGGATACGGGTCGTTGTACTCGGGATTGAACTTGCCTTGTACGCGCAGAGTCGCCTCGGCAATGCCGGCTTTCTTGTGGATTGATGTTGCAGTGCCCTCGCGGTATTCCGCGCCGCAGCCTCCGTACACATAACCGTCGGTAGCCACGCGAACGGCGCCGGCCATAAGCTTTCCCTCTACAGCTTCGAGTCCAATCCAATAGAGAACGTGGTCTATTTCGGGTTGCCCCGGACCGGTGGTCAAAGCGGCATCAAAGGCGCGGAATCCTGGCCGCTGTTCCAGGATGTGGGTGCGATAGGTGTCCTTCGCTGAGACCGGCATAAAATCTTTGGGCGCTTCACTCTCGTCCGTCTTTTCCCCGGAAATCCCCCATTTGGAGATAGATTGAACGTCGACATTTCCGGCGGCTGACACGGTGACCATGGACAAATGTGAATTCCAGATGTCACCGGCTCCTGGGCTAGCAAAGACGAAAACCTCCGCGTCCGGCAGCAAATCCTTGAAGCGCTGGAGCAGAGTTACGGGGCCCAAGCCTTGGACGAGGATTCCTTTTGCCGGGACATCGGGTTTTTCTCGAATCCGTTGAGCAAGCAGCCCGAGGTCCGGCAGGAACTCCGTATGCTCGAGCGAGATTTTCGCGGGCTTGTCCGACAGCAGATAAAAGTCTCCCTGCGCACGGCGAACAGCGTGTGGGCCGCCAAAGGGAGAAGTCATCGTGCAACGGAAATCGTTGGAGACGTGGTCCCAATGGCACTCCAATGTATCCTGACCTTCCGCTGCTTGGTCCTGGGCAGAACATGCGCCGCCAATGGGCTCAAATTCGCTGCAGCTCAGTGCCTTGGCAATTTGGGGAGAGCCGGAGCGCAGGTCGAGCAGCAATTGGTTGCCAAAACTGTCGACGTTGTACATCCCACTCTCTTTATGCCAAAAGCTCAAATTGAACAGAGGCAATTTCGCGTCGGGTGTAGCGGGCTGGAGTTTGAGCCAGCCCGCCATCTCGTCGCGTTTGGAACCGGGCCCCTCCGGCTGCGGCCCACCACCGGAATTGCCATCGGAGTCGTTATCGATCCGTTGCTGAATGTACAGCAAGCCGTTATTTGGATCTTCGGGCTGGCCAAGCTCGAACCAGCGATCGTCATGCGGTCCTATGACGCGAACCACGAGCGCCAAACGGTCGGTCGAATCGCCAGTGGCTCCCTGGTCGTATCCTTCGCGACCGGGCACGGGCAGATGCCAGCGGTAGAATTCGGCGCGCGTGAAACTGTATTTCGTCGCGTCGAAACCATCAAAGGTTAGGGCGGGGCGGTTTTTCCATTGCTTAATGGCGTCTGGCGAGGTCAACTCAGCGAATTTCACATCTGTCTCGATAAACGCTGCGCGCTGCCGATCGCTGCAACTGAACTGCCCAACGGCGCTGGTTTGCGCAAAACAAGGGGAAGAAATCAGGAAGAGCGTGAGGCCAGGCAATGTACGCAGAGCCGCGGCTTGAATTCGCATGGAGTCTCGCTTTCGGGCATTCCACACCGGATAACTTCATCATATCGAGTGTTCTATTCACTGGTTTAGCGTTGTCTTCGCGGTGTGCGCAAGAAACACTGCGGGCTTTTTCGAGACGGGAGTGCGAGCTAGAAATTCGGTTGTGGAAGCGAACGGACTATTTTGCGGTCGAGATTTCTTCCCAGGCGCGCAGGACTTCGGCGACGGTCCAGGCCTGGGCAATGGCGCCACGGGGTATGAAGGGGGCGTCACCATCGAAGATTTCGCTTAGGGTGCCGAGGCCGCTCGAGTAGATTTGCCGGCCGAGCGGTTCGAGAAAGCGCAGCGCGGCGTTGCGGTCGCGGTAGACGCGATAGTGCGCGAGAGCGAAGGGGCCGAGCAACCAGCCCCAGACGGTGCCTTGATGATAGGCGGCGTCGCGGTCGCGCGGGCTGCCGCCATAGTGGCCGGTGTAGCCGGGCTCGCCGGGAGCGAGGCTGCGCAAGCCGTGGGAAGTCAGCAGGTGTTGGGCGCAAGCAGCGACGATGGATTTTTGCTGCTCGTTCGAGAGCAGGCTGGCCAGCAAGCACACCGCGAAGATTTGGTTTGGACGGAGTGAGGCGTCGTTGCCAATTCCGGGGGCGTCGATGACGTCGTAACAGCAAGCGCCCGCGGCATTCCAGAATTTCTGAAAGTTCTTCTTGGCCTTTATGGCAAGTTTTTCGTAGCCTTCGCCGGGCTGTTTGAGCAGTTGCGCGAACTCCGCCATGGTTTCGAGCGCGCTGATCCAGAGGGCGTTGATCTCCACGGGCTTTCCAGTGCGCGGGGTGACGACCCAGTCGCCGACTTTCGCATCCATCCAGGTGAGTTGTACGCCGGGACCGCCAGCGAAGAGCAAACCATCAGCTGGATCGACATGGATGTTGTAACGCGTACCCTTCACGTGTGCGTCAATGATTCCTGCCAAGACTGGAAAGAGCTGCTGCAACGTGGCGGTGTCCTGCGTGGCCGAGAAATAATGACGGGTGGCCTCGAAATACCAGAGCGCGGCGTCTACGGTGTTGTATTCGGGCTTGCCACCAGCGTCAGGAAAATTATTCGGGAGCATTCCGGCGTCCACATACCGCGAGAAAGCAAGAAGAATGCGCTTCGCGACATCAGGGCGGCCGGTGGCTAGCGTCAGCCCCGGCAGAGAAATCATGGTGTCGCGGCCCCAGTCGCCGAACCAGTGGTAGCCGGCAATGATGCTGCGGCCGTCGGGCATTTCCGGAAGGCTGCGCTTGACGATGAATTGGTCGGCGGCGAGGATGAGCTGCCACAACCAGGACGGCGCATTTTCCGCATAGCTAGCGTCTTTTGCTTGCCAACTTTGAAACAGTTTCACTTCGTGATTGGCGCGCTCGGCTCTGGCAGTTTCCACGTCCAGCGAAGCGCTTGCTTCCGTGGTTGCGACAATCGTGATGCTGGAGCCGACTTCGAGTTTTGCTCGAAAGACCGCGGCTAAGAGCTGATCCTCATGGTCGTCGAGACCACGCGCGGTCTCCTGCGCAAAGTAGCAGCCGCGATACCAATCCTGGCGCGGCTCGCACGCCGCTTCCGCGCTCAAGAGATAGAAGGGCGTGGCGCGATCGAAGGCCACAATCTTAAGGCCGTGATCCACCGGCTGGATGTTCATGCGCCAATCACCGGCGTGCGTCGAAGAATGGAAATCGCGGTAATTCACAAGGGCATGGAGTTCCATTTCGACTGGCGCGCTTCTGCGCACGAGCGTGTACTGAATATAAGTGGTGTTCTCTCCCTGGCGCATCCAAACGCGCTTTTCCAGGAGCGCATCGGCAAGAGCAAATGTCCAGACGGGCGTGGTGCCTTCGAGGTGAAAACTTTCCAAGTTCAAATAGCCTTGGGGGTCGATGGCACCGCTGGACCAGCGATGCGTGGAGAGAGAGAACTCCGCGCCAGCGTAATGGACGATTTCATCGAAAGTGGCGACGAGTTGAGTGCGTCCCAGCGGAGGTTGTAGGGCGGCAACGAGCAAGCCGTGATAGCGTCGCGTCAGATTTCCGGAGATGGTGCCGGAGGCATAGCCGCCGATGCCATTGGTGACGAACCACTCACGAGATTCGGCGGCGGCGAGGTCGCCACAGATTTCGCGGCCAAACTGGATTTCCGCCTGTTCTGACATCGGCCGCTCCTCTCATTTGAATCGCCGCGCGAGAAAGTCTAAGCGAAAATTGTCGCGGTAGTCCGCGACGGTTTGCAGGTGTTAGCTGTCCCCGTAGACGGGGATAGCGGCGCCATGGATGACTTTGGCGTCGTCGCTGCACAGAAACAGGATGACGCGGGCGATCTCCTCTGGCTTTGGCCATTTGGAAAAGTCCGCCGCGGGCATGGCTTTGCGATTGGGTCGCGTGTCAATGATGCTCGGAAGAATGGTATTCGCGCGAACACCGGTGCCCTTCAAATCCGCGGCCAAGGAATCGAGCATGGCCACGGCGGCCGATTTTGATGCGGCATAGGCAGCGGCTCCGGCGGCGTGGTCAAAGGCGGCTTTGGCGGCGACGTTAACAATGGCACCGCGGCCTTTTTTCAGCATGGCGCGCACGGCGGCACGCGAGAGTGCATATCCCGAGCGCAGATTCAGCGCGAGCATTTGATCGAAGATTTTCGTTTCCAGTTCCCACAACTTGGTGCCGCCCGCGTAGCCGCCCACGGTGTTGACAAGAATGTCCAGACGGCCGTGTTGCGCGAGAATTTTTTCGACGAGCTGGCGGACGGAAGCTTCGTCCGTGACATCAACGACAAACCCCTCCAGTTGGGCGGCGTTGGCCCCTGCGGTATTCTTCAAGGCATCGACTTCTTCCGGCCTCTGAGAAGTAACGATAACTCTTGCGCTTTCATGCAAGAACGCCAGGCTCACGGCGCGCCCCAGGCCGCCGGTGCCTCCTGCCACGAGGGCAACCTGTCCCTCGAATCTTCCGGTCATCGGCTCACCTCGGCTTACTTGAATTCATTGGTTCAGCCACTTGGTCATCAGGAATCGATCGTGATCGCGGTAACCCGCGCGGCGATAGAGTCAAACGCCGGATCGTTTCCATGGTCCACTTCCAAATGAACAGCATTCACGCCCATCTCGCGCGCTTTCTCCTCGAGAAAAGCAACGGCTTGACGCCCATATCCGCGGCGGCGGAATGTGGGGTCGATGTACAGTTCGTCGATAAACGCATCGTGCCCACGGAACTCAAAGCTAAAGCCGATCGTAAGCACAATGTAACCGACGATTGTGCTTCCTTCGGTGAGAATCCAGACTCGCCCAAAGGCCGGAAGGGACAAAAACCGCCGGAAGGATTCGCGAGCTGCAGCTTCATCAAACCGGATCTTTCCCGGCTCCTGCTCGGCGAGGAGCCGCATCATGCGAAGAAGCTGCGGCTCGTCCTCCAGGGCCGCTTCCCGGATCAAAAGCGATGGCATGTTACTCGCCGCTTTGTTCGATGAGTTTCGCGACCAGACCGGTCCAGCCGGTTTGATGGCCGGCACCGATGCCAGCGCCATTATCCCCGTGAAAGTATTCGTAAAAGAGAATAAGGTCGCGCCAATAGGGATCACTCTGAAAGACTTCCGTGCCTCCGGCAACCGGACGGCGGCCGCTCGAATCACGCAGAAAAATGTGAATTAGACGGCGGGAGATTTCGGCGGCGACTTGCCAGAGGTCGGATTGTTCTGCAGAATGCGTGGGGCATTCCACTTTGAAATCTTCGCCGAAATAGTGGTGGTATTTTTGAAGAGATTCCACCAGGAGATAATTGACCGGGAACCAGATGGGCCCGCGCCAATTCGAATTGCCACCGAAGACTCCGGTCGAGGATTCCGCAGGCTCATACTCAACACGGCTTACATTGCCGTTCACATGCACTTCATAGGGATGGTCCCTGTGGAAGCGAGACAATGCGCGAACGCCGTACGGCGAAAGAAACTCGGTCTCGTCGAGCATGCGCGTGAGCACACGTTTGAGCTGTTTGCGGTTGACAAGTGAAAGCAATCGGCGCACACCTCGCGCCGAACGCTGGGTCATTTCAATGTGCTCCGGCACGTCCGGGTGATTGTCAATAAACCACTGCATGCGGCGCTTGAAGCCGGGCAGGCGGTCCACGATTTCCGGCTCCAGCGTTTCCACGGCGAAGAGCGGAATTAGACCCACCATGGAACGAATTTTTAGGAAGTGTTCTTCGCCGTTGGGCAGTTTCAGCACGTCGTAATAGAAGCCATCTTCGTCGTCCCAGAGGGAGCGGCCGCCGCTGCCGAAATCGTTCATGGCGCGCGCGATGTAAACGAAGTGCTCGAAGAACTTGCTGGCGACGTCTTCGTAAGCGGGATCTTCCTTGGCAAGTTCCAGGGCGATGGCCAGCATGTTGAGGCAGTACATGCCCATCCAACTGGTGCCGTCGGACTGCTCGAGATGGCCCCCGGTCGGGAGAGGAGCGGAGCGGTCGAAAACTCCGATGTTATCGAGGCCGAGGAATCCACCTTGGAAGATGTTCGCGCCATCGGGGTCTTTGCGGTTTACCCACCAGGTGAAGTTCAGAAGCAGCTTGTGGAACACTTTTTCAAGAAAGCCACGATCCGCCACGCCGCGGACGCGCCGCTCAATTTTGTAAACGCGCCAGGCGGCCCAAGCATGCACCGGGGGATTCACGTCGCCGAAGGCCCACTCGTAAGCAGGTAGCTGGCCGTTCGGGTGCATGTACCATTCGCGGAGCAGCAGGATGAGCTGGTCTTTGGCGAAATCCGGATCAACGAGCGCCAGCGGAATGCAGTGAAACGCCAGGTCCCACGCGGCATACCAGGGATATTCCCATTTGTCCGGCATGGACATGATGTCGTCATTGTAGAGGTGCGTCCATTCCTTGTTGCGGCCGTGCCAACGCTCTTCCGGAGGTTTGGGGCCGGCCGGATCGCCTTCGAGCCAGGTGTGCACATCGTAGTGATAAAACTGCTTGGACCATAACATGCCGGAAAACGACTGGCGCATGACGGCTTTGGCGTCGTCGGAAAGTTCTTTGGGAATACGCGAGGCATAAAATTCCTCGGTTTCCTTTTGGCGCGTGGCGAACAGGGCGTCAAATCCAGTGCGAAAATCGTTGGTGCCGGGAACGCCCTCGGTTCGCTCCTGCGTGCCGGGAGAATCGAATCCGCCGACAATGCCCGCGCCCGTATCCATTGCGCCAAGAGGCTCGAGATCCGTGAGCCGCAATTTTAGCGTTACGGACTCGCCGGGTCCGAGCTGCAGCGGATAGTACGCTGCCACTTTCGTGCCCATCTGCTCCGGATTAACGGCGGACTTGTTGCCGCGAATCACATATTCGTGAAAGGCATCCTTCACATACGGAGAGCGATTTCTGCCGCCAAAGAGGCGCGCATTATTGGTTTCGTTTTCCGTGAAGAGAAGATCCGGCTGTCCGGCGCAAAGCAGCCAGCGTTTGCCATATTGCCAGTGCTGCAGTTCGACGCAAGCGCTCCCGGGAACACTGGTCCCTTTGCGCGCCAGTGGGCGGCGCAGATCCTTGCCCCAGGACCAAGTGTTTCGAAACCAAAATTGCGGCAATACATGCAGCGCGGCTAGTTCCGGCCCGCGATTCACAGCGGTGATCTTAATGAGCATGTCTTCGACGTCGGCCTTGGCATACTCGACGAAAACGTCGAAGTAGCGGTTCTCGGCGAAGACGCCCGTGTCCAAAAGCTCGAATTCCGGCTCGCTTCGGCCGCGGCGGCGGTTTTCCTCGATGAGCGCCTCGTAAGGGTATGCAGCCTGCGGATACTTGTAGAGCATCCGCATGTAGCTGTGTGTGGGCGTGGAATCGAGATAAAAATAATATTCCTTGGGATCCTCGCCGTGATTACCTTGATTTCCGGTGAGCCCGAAAATACGCTCTTTCAGGATAGGATCGCGCTCGTTCCAGAGGGCCAACCCGAAGCACATCATCTGATGACGGTCGCTTATTCCCCCGATACCGTCTTCCCCCCAGCGATAGGCGCGCGAACGTGCGTGGTCGTGCGGAAAATATTCCCAGGCGGTGCCGCCGGGGCTGTAGTCTTCGCGGACCGTGCCCCACTGGCGCTCGGAGAGGTAAGGTCCCCAGCGCTTCCAGTATTTTTTACGGGTGCGCGTTTCTTCAAGCCGGCGGTCTTCCGTCGTTTGAATGCGTGGCATGGTCGGCTAATCCTCTAGAGAGAAGTCCAGGCTATGGTCGCATTATTGGCGGAAACCCGCTGCGACCGCTTCCCGGCGCGTGCCCGTTCCGGCACGTCCGGCATTGGCAAAAACACACTCGGAGTAGGGATGCGCCAGAATGCGATTTGGTGCACGATTCTTGCGGAAAAAATTCTACTGGATTTCCGCCTGACCCGCTGCTGCGGCCTCGAAATCACAAGTTGCCAGCATTCGTTGTACTCTGGAGAGGCCATGGGCGCATCCATAGTGTAGACACCCTTTCGAGGAGAAATCAGCCATGTTCTCGTCTTCCCAGCAACTTGAGAAGAGTCACGATTGCCGACCACGACAAATTTCGAGCGCTCTTTACGCCGCAGCGCTATTGCTACTGTACAGCCTGTCGCCCAGCAGCGCGCAAGCCCAGGAGCGCCCCGGCGACGCGCTGCGAAAGCTAAGCAGCTCGGTGAATGATCTTGTGAAAAAAGTGTCGCCCAGTGTTGTGCAGATTCTGGTGACCGGCTACGGCCCATTAGAGGAAAGCGATAAAGGGAACACCAACGCGATCATCGGCCGGCAACGCGCGATCGGCTCGGGATTCATTGTGGATCCGACGGGATACATCGTCACCAACGCGCATGTGGTGAATGGAGCGCAACGCGTCCAGGTGGTGCTGCCGTCGCCAAACACGGATGGCTCGCTGGACGCGGCGCTTTCCACGCGCACCACGATTGTGGCGGCACGCATCATCGGGGTGTCGCGCGAGAACGATCTCGCGGTAATCAAAGTGGACGCTGGCAAGCTCCCTGCGCTCATTCTGGCCTCTTATCGCAAACTTCGGCAAGGGGAGCTGGTGTTTGCTTTCGGCAGTCCGGAAGGTTTGCGCAACTCGGTTACCATGGGCGTCGTTTCGGCGGTGGCGCGGCAGATCGATCCGGATTCTCCGATGATTTATGTCCAGACAGATGCACCGATCAATCCTGGAAATTCGGGTGGACCACTCGTCAACGTGGATGGTGACGTAGTTGGGGTGGATACGTTTATCTTGTCGCAATCGGGCGGGAACGAAGGGCTCGGTTTCGCCATTCCCAGCGCGGTGGTCAACGTGGCGTACCAGCAACTGCGCAAGTTTGGGCATCTGCACCGGGCGGAAATCGGTGTGAGCATCCAGACGATCACGCCATCCATGGCGGAAGCTCTGAACCTGCCGCGCAACTACGGGGTAATCATCTCGGACATACAGCCGGATGGTCCGGCGCAAGCCGCGGGGGTGCAGATCGGGGATGTGATCGCCGCAATCGACGGCAAAGCGGTGGACAATCTTCCTTTCGTGGCCTTTTATCTGCTGTCGCGGGAAACGGGGAACAAAGTCCATCTCGATGTTCTTCGCGGAAAAAACCGGTACGGATTCGACGTTCCGTTGATGGCGCCCCCACATGATATGGATCAGATCACCGCGCTGGCGGATCCGGAAAAAAACCTGGTTCCGGCGTTAGGGATCGTGGGCGTGGAGATAGACAGCAAGATTGCGGCGATGGCTTCGGATCTGCGCGATCCGTTTGGCATTATTGTCGCG
Organism: uncultured Acidobacteriota bacterium; assembly: GCA_963729455.1. Taxonomy (GTDB): domain Bacteria; phylum Acidobacteriota; class Terriglobia; order Acidiferrales; family UBA7541; genus Acidiferrum. The sequence goes on along the minus strand of CAVSNX010000005.1, from coordinate 711,441 downwards.
GCGCGATCTGCTGGCGCGACGGTCGAGGTTCCACTCAATACCGGCGACGTGATTCGAACGCTGAACGGCCAGCCGATGACAACGCTGGACCGGCTGCGGGACGCGCTGAAAGCGCTTCATCCAGGCGCCGCGGTCGCCTTACAGATTCAGCGCGACCAGAAACTAATGTTTATTTCCTTCATTTTCGAACCGCAGTAGCGGTGAGAAAGCCCGGGAAATGAAGAATGTCTCTTGCTAGGGGGCCGCGTCGTGGGCTGGTTCTTTGATGGAACGGAGGAGAGCGATCCTTGTGCCCGTAGAATCCGACGCAAGGACGACCACGCGGATCTGATCGCCGCGCTCACCCAGAAAGATGATGTCGTCATCGGATATGTGCGAATCCCGGAAGGCTTCCGGCAAATTCTTGGGGCCGCTGTCTTGGCGAACGAATTCCGGAGTGAGGTGCTCGGCGTACCAGGTGGCGATGTATTCGCGCGAAGAGTTCGAATGATAGGTGCTGGTGACAACCTGGGCCTGGCTGTCCGAAGAAGGAAGGCGCGCAGCGTCATTCCCCGGGAGCACCAGGGTAGAGGCCGGATAGACGGGCAACGTTGGGCCGACTTCCTTGGCTTTTTCAACGCGATAATCGCCGAGCGGAGTCCGCACGGTGGTCTTGTCGCTGGAATTGCGTAGCGCGAGGGAATTGATCAAGCGAGAGGTCATCATGAACCCGCCGCCAAGCAAAATGCAGACACCGCAGGTCATGGCGACCATCATGAAAAGGAGTGATTTGGACGAAGAAGATTCTCCCGCCGATGCACTTTTTGCCATAGCCCTGCGCCTCTCCCAAGCCCACGACCGCGCCAGAGATGCCCCACCTGCGAGCGGTGATACGGGCGTCGCGATTTCTCTACAAGTTGAAACCTAATCTATGCGTACTTCAGTTCCCAGTACGTACCGAGTCACAGAAAACGTTCTTCCTGCCCACCCAAAACGCGGCCCCGGGAACAGGGAGCCGCGCGGTGCACGGGGAAGAACGGTAGCTCACTGAGTCGGCAGCATCAGTTGCGTGAATCCCGTGGTATTCACGTCGCGGAACATCGGAGTGCGCGGCGGGAGCAACGACGGATTCAGGAAGTTAGTGTCAAAGGAATAGCCGCGGTTTGGCGGGCTGTAGTTGTTGCCGCCGGAGTTGAACAAACCTGTCGCCTGGCGATTGTAGTAGAGGCTCAGGATGGAACCGGTGTAATTCAAGGTTCCGCTCCAGCTCTCCAGGTAGCGCATGAAGTTGTGGACACCGCCGTCCGTGCCGAAGTCCTGGCTGGTGTCGAGAGTGGTGCTATCCCAGCTTGGTTTGGGGAACGAAATCCCCTTCCCGGCGACCACGCCCAAGCGATAGTAGGCGGTGGTGGCCTGGCGACCGTTCACGTTGAACGGATACCCAAAGGTGTTCACGTCATTCCACTGATCAGAGAGGAGTGTGAAAGCATCGGCGACCACCGAAGCTGCCACGTTGGGGTCGCCGAACCCGCCGCCCGCTGAATTGGCGTTGTAGTCGCCCTGCACGTATGCAGGATTCTCCGTGGCGACCGTAAGGCCGCAAACGACTCCTCCTACGCAAGTGGGCAAGCCGATCTTGCTTCCGTTGACGAGCTTTACAGCCCGGCGGAAGAGCGCGGACGGGTTCTCACGCCCTTCTTGCGGATTGACCAAGAAAGTCCTGGGCCAAGGCAAGCCGGCGTTTGGACCAGCGCAAAGCGGATCCGCTATCGTAGCCGTCAGGGTATTCGAAAAGAGCGTGTTCGCAAGAATGCTTCCGGTGCTATCCACCAGCGCGGGGAAACTGATTTGCCCGTAGGTGTAGAGAACTCCCGTGCCATCCAGGTCTTCCCCGGTGTCTAGCGTGCTGAATGTGCAACCTGCAGCGGTCGAAGGATTGACGAAGTCGTTGTAGCCATATTCGCCCGTTTCATGTCCGGAAGGTGAGAGCGGGGGCCAAGCGTTTGCGAAAACGCCAGGCCCGCTAGTGGGAACGTAGTTCCCGCGACGATCGGAGATGTACACGACAAAGTTGTTCGGTGCGACGTTGGCATCCTGCGTCTTGGGGCCTGTTGTTCCGATCGTTCCGGAGAACCACTTCGCCAAATTGTTGACGTCCAGTTCGACGTAGTTCATCAAGCCGCCGAGAGTGACGCGGTTGGCGAAGGCGCCAGTGGGCGCAGCCTCGCGGTTATAGCCTTCGCGCGTATCATAGAGTACGTTTGGCCAAAAATCTGAGGGCTGGGGGGTCCATCCCACCAAGGGCAACTTGGTGGTCGGATCCACGCCGCAAACTTGAGCAACGGTCGACTGCGCCGGCGGGGTTGTCGTCTTCCGGGCCCCAGTAGTAACGGGGACCGAGGAGGGATTATCGCGGATGCGCTCAAGGCGGATGACCGCATTGGGATGGGGATCCATACAGGTGCCCGTCCCGAACGCGGCGACGTTGTAGGTTCCGGCAGCCATGGGCGCCGCATTTTGATAATTCACTTGGACTGCCGCACCGGTACTCGGATTCACGGTGGGAACTGTCGGAAGTGGCAGATAGGGCGCTGCAGCGCTGGAACCCTGCATCTGTGTACTGAGGCCTCCCCAATTCGGATTGAGATTGGTTCCATCGTAGGACTGAGGCATGGGGTTGATATTTCTGCCCGCGTAACCGAGGCTAAGAATTTCCTGAGTAACGTCTTTATATGTTCCGCAAGGACTACCGTAGGTCGTCTGAGCGTCAATCTTGATGTAGCCGGTGATGATTTTGGTCCCGGTGGGCTGCCAATAGCCGTCGCCCCCGCCAGCGCCCGCAACATACGCAGCTGCGCCCGCCGCAGCACCCGAGCCCGCCAGCGGCAATGGAGTAGTACCGGCCGTGGTCATGGCGGTTTTAAGCGCGGTGGCGTTCGCACTGACCCAGCTCCCAACTGGCAGGGCTAAGTCGGCCAGGTTGAATGGCGCTCCAGCACTGACGCAAGGAAGACTGGTGATGTCCGCGGCGTTATCGGAAATCAAGATTCTCAAGCTGGCCTGGGAATAATAGCGCTCGCCAAGCACTCCTGGATTGGCGGTGTCCTCGCCCTGCACCGGCCGGCGAATAATGTCCACCGGGGAAGCGCTGCCCAAGAGAGTAATGGTCAGGTTGAGCGGCTTGACCCCGCTTCTGAGATTTCCGTTGTAAGAAGCGGAGATCGAAGGCCAGCTCGTGTTTTTCGGTCCACCCAAGCAACCTGTAACGCTTCCTTGTCCGAACCCAAGAGCCTGGTAAGAACCGCTACCTTTGGTGATTTCGACGCTGCCCGGGTGGATACCCGAGGTGGACTCAGGGTTTCCGTTCGAGAGGCAGTCGCGCACAACGCTACCGACTGCCGTCACCGGATTCGACAACCAGAGTTGCGTTGCGGTGGTTTGTGTGGGTGTCGCGTTCGCGGGCCCGCCGCTCGCCACGAACAGATTACCGTTCGTTGCGACTCGTCCGCCAAAATTGAAGTTCGGGCCAGGGAAGAAACTCAAGTCGGTTTGTGAAAAAATGCCGAACTGGAACAGCGGGATGCCGACCGTCTGCGTGGTCCGCTGCAGTTTAACCTGAGCGCCATTGGTCGTCAGCGCCCCGACCGTCAAAGTGTAGGGCGTCTCCAGAGCGGTCATGCCTTGGTACGGGCTGGAACCGGATGTGATCTGAGCAAAGGAAGCCAGAGGATTGCCATTACCATCCTTCGGATAGCTAATCAAGTATGCGTTATTGCCCTGATTATCCACGTATGTGACTCCCGTGGTCGAAGGGAGCACGGGAGGGGTGTTCATGAGGGCATTCACCTGCGACCCCGTGGGAGCATAGGTCGTGCCAAACAGCGAGCCGAGGTCAGCCGTGAGCTTTTCCATGCCGGATTCCGCGCCGTAGAATGCGCGCACCTGGTCGTTGTCCATCCCGGAGAGCCTTTGCCCTTCCGTAACCAGCAGGATGAAGCCCACCACCATGGCGGACATCAGCAAGAGCAGCAGGAGCGTTGTAACGAGCGCTATGCCTGATTGTTTTCGCATAAGAGTTTTCACCGGTCGCATTGTGTAGCTCCTCTTATTTATAGGTATTGAAATAGGCCATGCTGCGCAGAGCGACTTGCGTGGCCAGGTTGGTTCGGACATATTGCCCGGTACCCGCAGTTGTGGACGTGGTACGCGCGCCTAGATACACGTTCACGGAACGGATCTGGTTTTCGTTGTCGGTCACAGGAACCACGGTCTGGTTCACTGGAGCGGGCGAAGTTCCGTCATCGAAATTGAAGGTAAACTGCAGATTTTCAAAGACTTCGGCCACGGCCTGCGGCGTGTTGAAATTCAGCGCACGCATGAGCTCCGGTTGAGCGGAATCGTTTGCTGGGACGGCCAGATAGTAGGTAACCATCCAAATGCGCGTTGCGGAAGTAACCGGATAGGTGCCGTTTGGAACGCCACCGGTGAGATTCTGGAGTTGCTTGATGGTTCCGGCGGTTTCCGTGCTGGTACGCATGTTCAGATTGTAAGGATCACCTGCATTAAAGGTCAGAGTTTGTCCGCTGACCGCCGAGACTTCTTGCAGGCAATTGCCATTGTTGTTGTAAATCATGATCAAGTCGCCGACGTTGACGGGGATGCCCGCGGCACCGATCGTCACGCAGCCAGGATCAAACGTGATGGTGTTGCCATTCGCGGCGATGGCCCCAGCGGGGCAACCCGCACCGTTAATCTGCTTGGCGTCCAAAGACAAGGTGTTGTCCACGTACATTATCGAGAGAACGTCGCTTGCAGGGCCCTTGGTGCCGTCAGGGCTGGTAATCGTGGGCCCCAGGCTGTTGCCGGGCTCGATGGCCGGTAGAATTACGTTGCATCCCGAATTGGCGGAATTGGGGCCCTGAAAGGTCAAACTCAAGGAAGTCGGTGGACGGTTCACCGGCTTGCCGATGTTGCATCCACTGGCATTTACCGTGTTTGGAATCGAAATGCCGCCCGTGGGTATGCCCGTGCCAGTCTGAATGAGATCCTGAGTGATCAGGTTCAGCCCAGAGCGCATGTTGTCGCTCATGTCCGATTTCTGTGTGACGGTGCTATTTGCTTTGGTGGAGTCGCGGAAGCTCAAGACCGCCGCGCTCAAAAGCACCGCGGTGACGCCCGTGGCCACGATCAACTCAACCAAAGTGAAGCCTGATTGTTTCTTCATAAGCTCGCTCCTCAATCCAACCTCACGAGAACTGGGCAATGTAGCTGATCAACGTGTATTGCCGGTTCAGGTGGCCAACCGTGTAATTCATGGTGATGGTGATCTGGCGGAGCCCGGATTCGCCGGGAACGTCCACGATGGTGATGGTGCGGGTCATGTTCGTCAGGGACATCACCACGTCGTCCGCAGTACCAAGAATCTTGTCGGGACCCGGGCCGATGATCACGACGTCGGGAACATTGGTGAGGTCGTCTGCAGTGCCGTACAGGCCATCCGGGCCAGCGGCGCACAACGGGAGAGCCCCGACGACGAACACGCCGTCGTTAGCTCCGCCGGTACCCGTTACGTTACGAATATTGGTCCAGGCGAGAAGCTTCGAGTCACGGGCGGCAAATATCGTTTCCACCGCTTCTTCGGCCTTCTTTTCGGCGATGTAATCGAACTGCGTAATGTTTGCGACCTGGATGCCCTGCGCGTAGACAGTGGCCAGGGAAAGTATGCCGAAGGAGAGAATGACCATGGCGATCATCGCTTCCAGCAACGTGAAGCCGGTTTGCTTCTTAACGCGCGCTATTGTTCGCCTCATGCGCATTCTCCTTATTCCTGCCACTGGGAACCATCCCAGTGGTATTCCCGGACGCGGCCGGTACCGCCCAGAACAGTTACTGCGCGGGCGCTTGCGGGGTTACCCGTTATGCCGAGGAACACCGTGCCATTGACCAGAGTGTTTCCACCGTCCACGAAAGTCCCGCTGGTCGTAAATTGCATGAGCGGGGGACCGCCGGAGGTGCCCTCGAAGTAGATGGCTGAAGTGTTTCCATAGGCCATGGGAGTGTCGGGAAGAGTGTTGAACACGATGAACTGGGCCCCACCCTCAAACGAGACGGTCACGGGAGGTGGAGGCGTTCCTGCTGCCCACAGTTCTGTAATCGTAATTTGGTTGGTCCCTACGAACTGCACTTGGACGTTGTGGCGATGGGCGATGGCTTGCTCTCTCGCCGCGCGCAAGCGGTAAAGCACCTGGTCCATGGCGGAGTTGGCCTTGAAATTGGGCCACATATAGCCGAAACCCACGATCGACATGCCCAAAACGATCCCAATGATGGCTAGGCCAACCAAACTTTCCAGCAAGGAGAAACCTGTTTGCCGCTTATTGCCGTTCCGTCTCATCGTGTACTCCAAACCGCTGCCCAGTCGTGGACCTGCGCTTGACAACCTGAGATGTGCACGTGCGCACCCATTGGCATTTCCTGATTAAACTGTTTATTTACAATGACTTATATAGGAACAGCAGCGCGGACAACACTAGGAGGATGTTACAAAAAGTTACAAAGCGCGTCCGGTTATTGTTGCCAGTTCGGTTCTGCCGCAGTATCTGTGGCTTTTATTGGGGTAGGCGCACCGTGTCAAATCAAGACTCGAAAACGTCCACTTTAGCAATTCTCAACGCTAGCGATTCACATCTGCCATTACAATTGCAGCTGTTCGTTTGCAGGGCGCCCCACGAAATTGCAAATTCGAGGAGTACTTGATGGGTCATCCGCTTCTTGATCTAGCAAACAAAACAGCCGTGGTGATTGGCGGGACCAGCGGGATTGGTCTGGCGCTCTCCAAGGGGTTGGCGCAGGCCGGGGCAAATGTTGTTCCGACCGGCCGTCACGAGGAACAGGTGAAAAGCGCCGCCGCGGAAGTTGTGGCGCTCGGCCGGCGTTCCCTGACGCAAACGTGCGATGTCACCGATAACGGCAGCATCGAGCGGCTCCTGCAATCGGTCTGCAAGGAATTCGCCAGCGTTCAGATTCTCGTGAACTGCGCCGGACGGACAAAGCGGATGCCCACGCTTGCTTTCCCGGAAGCCGACTGGAATGCCATCATGGAAACGAACCTGAACGGGACGTTGCGCGCCTGCAAGGTATTTGGCCGGCACATGATCGAAAAGCGCTACGGGCGCATCATTAATATAGGATCGCTTTCGTCGTTTGTGGGGCTGTTTGAAGTCGCCGCGTACGGAGCTAGCAAGTCGGCGGTGGCGTCACTGACCAAAACGCTTGCGATTGAATGGGCGACATCGGGAGTCTGTGTCAACGCGCTCGTTCCGGGCGTATTGCGTACGGACTTAAACGCCGCTCTTCTGGATGGAACAGAGCGCGGTAAGGAATTCCTTATGCGCACTCCAATGCGCAGGTTCGGTCAGCTGGAAGAATTGGTGGGGGCCGCGGTTTTTCTGGCCTCGGATGCCGCGAGCTTCGTGACCGGCCACTTGCTGGTGGTGGATGGCGGGATTCTCGCCAGCGGCGTCAATCAATAACACTTGCATTCCAGAACAGCTTGAGTACTTTCAAAAATTAGTGACTGCTCTTGGCCGCGACTCCAGTTGAATTCAATTGCTCTCTTGTGTGTTTCACGATGGCCAGAAATTTCCGCGCGTTTTCAATAATAATCTCCGGCTTGTTGGACTTCAGGGCATGGGTCTGAACCAATTCTTCGCCGATACCCAAGGCCACGGATCCCGCTTCGATGAATTCCGCCGCAGTGCTCAGATTTACGCCGCCGGTCGGAACAAATGGAACGTGCGGGAACAGGCCTTTCAGCGCCTTGATGTACTTCGCTCCTCCCATCTGGCCGCATGGGAAAACCTTGATGAAATCCGCGCCGGCCTCCCAAGCGGCCATAATTTCCGTCGGCGTCAAGGCTCCAGCCATGATCAATTTCCCCTCTTTCGCCGCAAGCGCAACCGTAGGCAAATTCAGCCCGGGGCTCACAAGAAACTCGGCTCCCGCATCCAGGCAACGGCGGGCCGCCTCTGCGTTTAAGACGGTTCCCGCCCCCACGAGCAACTCGGAAGGACCAGCCTTGGCCAGTTCGCGAATCACCTCGACCGCGCCGGGGACAGTCATCGTGATTTCCGCGATGGGAATGCCCCCCAAACAAACGGCGTCAGCCGCGATCCGCGCTTCGTTGGGCGACGACGCGCGAATGACCGGAACAATTCCAATCTCCAGGATCCGCTCGCGAACTTTTTGCTTGTCCATCGGCGATTGCCTTTCTTCCGACGTCTGCTCCTCAGCGCGCGATGCGTGCACCGACTCCCTTCATCACCTGCAAAACGTCCTGCATCGTTGCCATCGAAGTGTCTCCCGGCGTAGTCATGGCCAGAGCACCATGCGCGGCGCCACAGTCCACCGCCCATTGGGGATCCTTTCCTGCCAGGAATCCGTAAATCAGGCCGGAAGCAAAAGAGTCTCCACCGCCAACGCGATCAAAAATCTCGAGATTTTCGCGGTTCTTTGCCTGGAAGAACTTGCCGTCGCAATAACAGATGGCGCCCCAATCATTCTGGGTGGCCGTCTTGGCTTTCCTCAAAGTGGTCGCAACGACCTGGAACGGATAGTCCTTCACAGCCTTCGTGATCATCTGCTTGAAGCTCTCCGCTTCAAACGTCGAGAGATGTTCATCCATTCCCGACACTTCGTATCCCAGCGCCGCCGAAAAATCTTCCTCATTGCCAATCATGACGTCGACAAACGGCGCGATACGGCGGGTCACTTCCTGCGCTTGTTTCTTGCCGCCATGCGACTTCCAGAGGGACGCGCGATAGTTCAGATCGTACGAAACAATGGTCCTATGGCGCCTCGCGGCCTGCATGGCTTCCAAAGTGACCTCGGGCGTCGTGCCGGAGAGGGCGCAAAAAATTCCGCCTGTGTGCAACCAGCGCGCGCCTTGCTTTCCGAATATCTGCTCCCAATCAACATCGCCGGGTTTGAGCTGAGAGACCGCAGTGTGACCCCGGTCGTAACTTCCCAGCGCCGCGCGCACGCCAAATCCGCGCTCGGTAAAATTGAGGCCGTTGCGCGCCGCACTGCCTACGCCGTCGTGCTCGACCCAGCGCACCAGCGATTGGTCCACGCCACCTTGGTAGATGAGATCCTGAAGAAGCCTTCCCACCGGATCATCGGCAAACGCCGTCACCACTGCGGTGTCCAGGCCGAAGCAGCGCTTCAGCCCGCGCGCCACGTTGTACTCTCCGCCGCCTTCGCACACTTCAAAGGAGCGCGCCGTCGCAATTCGCCGGTCGCCCGGATCGAACCGCAGCATGACCTCGCCCAAGCTAACGAGATCCCATCGGCAATCTTTCTTCGGCTTGATCGTCAACCCCATGCGCTCACCTCGACGGCCCCTCGCGTGATGCATCGTCCACTTTAGGAATTGCCCTTCGTTGAGTCAAACCGTAATAAATGAAGTCGCCATTCAGTGATTCTTAACAAATCGCAAAACAATACGGCAATGAACCGGCATGATCTGCCCCACGCTCTATCCGCCTACCAGCTGTGCATCGTGCCGTCGAGTTTGCGATTGATGGGTAGATAGGCCCGGCGATAGGGGAACTTGGACGCGAGCGGCTCATCAATATCCACGCCGAGGCCGGGAGCATCGCCGGGGTGCATCAAACCGTCGGTGAAAGTGTAGGAATGCGAAAAGACACGGTCCGTTTCCTCCGCATGGCGCATGAATTCCTGAATCCCAAAGTTGTGGACGCTCAAATCAAAATGCAACGCAGCCGCCATGCACACCGGACTCATGTCGGTTGCGCCGTGGCATCCTGTCCGCACCTGATAGAGTTCCGCCAAGCTGGCGATCTTTCGCAGGTGCGAAATTCCGCCCGCATGCACGACCGCGGTCCGGATGTAGTCGATAAGCTGTTCCTGGATCAGCTGCTGGCAATCGAAAATGGTATTGAAAACTTCGCCGACGGCCAGCGGCGTGGTGGTGTGCTGACGGATGAGGCGAAAACTTTCCTGCAGCTCAGCCGGAACCGGATCTTCCAGCCAAAATAAATGATAGGGCTCGAGGTTTTTCCCGAGGCGCGCCGCTTCGATGGGCGTCAGCCGGTGGTGCGCGTCGTGCAACAAAGGAAGATCCTCGCCAAATTCTTTTCGCAACCTTTGGAACAATTGCGGGACGAAATTCAAATAAAGATCCGTGCTCCACGCGTCTTCCGCCGGCGCATCTTTCTCTGCAGGCTCGTAATACATCTTGCCGCGGCCCACACCATAGGTACTCCGCAGGCCGGGAATGCCGCTTTGCGCGCGAATCGCCTTGTATCCCAGTTTGATGTAGTCCGCTACCGCTTTGACAGTGTCTTCAATGTCCTGCCCACTGGCGTGGCCGTACACCAGCACGCCGTCCCGAGAAGCACCTCCCAACAACTGGTAGACAGGCACATTTAGGGATTTGCCCTTGATGTCCCAGAGCGCGGTATCCACCGCCGCGATCGAACACATCGTCACCGGGCCCCGGCGCCAGTACGCGCCCTTATAAAGGTATTGCCAGATGTCTTCGATCCGTCGCGCATCGCGGCCGATCAAAAGGGGTAGAACGTGGTCGGAGAGATAGCTGGCAACAGCGAGCTCGCGACCATTCAATGTTGCATCCCCGAGGCCGTAGATCCCGTCCTCGGTGGTGATTTTGAGCGTTACAAAATTCCGGCTGGGGCTACAAACGATTACTTTGGCATCAGTGATTCGCATGATGGACCTTCATTCCTTTTCTCAGGCCGCTAGTTCGAGAACCATTCTCTCCCAATTTGAATAAGACCAGTTTATGCGTAGCGCGTTGGTCAAAGGCTGATTTCCGCGCAGATCAACCGGCCACGACTGACGCTCACCCGTTGTTTAGCTTGGTCCAGCTCTCGAAGTTCGTTCGAAGCATGCGGTTCACATCCCGTTGCATGTGCTGCTTCGTCACGCCGCCCCCGTCGTTGAGCAGTAGACGGTAAGAATTCGTGAGAATCGGAGCCAGGGTCGTCCGCGTGTTGCGCCATTTGTAGATGACCTGTTCCAGAACCCGGGCATCGGAATGTTGTAGAATAAAGCTAGTGCCCAGCAACTCAATACGCTCGCGAGTAATTTCCTCCACGATGGACGAGTTGTTCAGGAACCACCAGCATCCGAACGGCATCAGATTGTTGAACTTCCGCGCATACACGCAAAGCTCGTGCTGATTCTCGCGGCTGAGCACGCTCACCAAAAACCGGTTGTCCGGGAAGGTGCGGCACAGATTTTCGAGAGCGCGAAGGTCCGCCCTGCCAACCGCGTCGCCGGCAAGACGTAGTTCCGGATTGACTTGCCGTCTAACCCCAATCATCAGCGATATCGGTATGCCAAATTCGCGGCAGGACGGCAACACAGCCTCCCCCAAAATCTTGCTTGTCATGCTTTCGTCGGGATATTGAAACTCGTCCCCCAGCGATACGGCCATGTACAGCGGCCGCATGCGCGCATTCCAGTCCGCCAGAAAACGGCGGACTTCCGCGACGGATTTTCCCGCGGCCCACTCGTCAACGGCGTACCCCTGTTGCGCCAATTCCTGCCAGTGCCGCGACCAGCCCCAGAGAATCCGGTCCAGCCGGAGAACGGCGTGAAATTGCGGATGTTTCTGCCCTCCGTTCATCCACGTCGGTACTTCCTCCGCGTCCAGCGGATCATTGGTCATAACCACACTGCTTATGCCTGCGAGTTCAAACACTTTTTGAATGTGCGGCTCGATGGATTGCGCCTCAAAGAACCTGCGCGCCTCTACGAGAGCGGAAGCACCCGTGGGTAAGCCGAAGGCCTGGAGCACCGCGATAATCCCTCGCGTCGCTTCTGAAATCGGACTATTTTCAACGAACAAGGCCTTCCAAATAGCCTCGGCTTTTTCTTTTTTGCGAAGCTTCCAGTACTGGTCGGGCGTCATGCTCGACGAGCGGAAGAACTCCGCTTCAAGATAGTGGTATGTCAATAGCTCGTCGATTCCCCACAGGCCAATCTTCCCGAAGGCAGGGGAAAACAGGTGCGTGTGAATATCAATGAACTGGGTGGAGGACAACACTTCTTCTACTGCGGACCGAATCTGCTCGCCACTCAACAGGCCGCCTGCCCGGGATTCCCCCTTCGCTTCCCGCTGTTTGACGGATGTCATCACCATTCGCACGCCCGCGCTAAACTTCTCGGATGCTCGCGCTTCCTTTCCAGAGGCAGTCAACCCATAGGGTCTGGAACCGAGATGGTGTCCGGCCGGTTGGTACGTTTATCTTCGTATAAAACAGTGGAAAAGAAAAATTGACGGACGCCGAAGAATATAGAAGTCACTCCCCGAGGTGTCAAACCGAAAAAACTGCGGTTAGAATTCAGTTGGACTTAACGAACGAATCGATCTCCCCGCGCACAGCATGAAGTCTAGTACCGGCTAGGGTCCAGACCTGCCTATTAATACCCCGAGTCCGCACAGTCAACGCAAGACTGATAGACGATTGCTTTAATAACTCTAAACACCAGAATTTCCCATCTTGGCTTACCATAATCTCGCTGGAAAGTTCCTGGCCACAACGCACTGGGGTTCGCCGGGGGCCAGTCGCGGTATCAAGTATCTCTTTTGGGTTCAGCGGATTTTAATGACTGGGAGGGAGGCTGCATGTCTGCACTCACAGGTTCGCGGCGAGACTTTCTGAAAGTCACTGGCGCCGGTGTCGCGGGAACTGCCTTGGGCGTCTCCGCGTCGAGCTACGCCGCAATCATGGGCGCGAATGATCGCGTCCGGGTTGCCGTCTGCGGCGTGCGAGGACGCGGCAAGGATCACATTCACGGGTTGGCACACGTCCCGGGAGCGGAGATTGCCTCTCTCTGCGACGTGGATGAAAGTGTGCTGAACCAGCGCCTCGGCGATGTCGAGAAGCTGGGATTGCCAAAGCCAAAATCCTACGTTGATGTCCGCAAGCTGCTCGAGGACAAAGAAATCGACGCCATCACCATTGCTGCTCCCAATCACTGGCATTCGCTCATGGCCATCTGGGCCTGCCAGGCCGGCAAAGATGTCTACGTGGAAAAGCCTTGCTCGCACAACTGGTTCGAGGGACGCCAGCTCGTGCGCGCCGTGAAAAAGTACAACCGCATCTGCCAGCACGGCAGCCAATGGCGCTCGAACCCCGGCCTGCTGGAAGCCATGAAGCATCTGCGCGACGGCACCATCGGCGACGTCTACATGGCCCGCGGCCTATGCTACAAGTGGCGCGCCTCCATCGGCCACGCCACTGAAGAATCCGTGCCCGCCGGTGTTCACTACGACCTGTGGACCGGCCCCGCTCCCATGAAGCCATTCACGAAAAACCGCTTCCACTACAACTGGCACTGGATCTGGGACACCGGCAACGGTGAAATCGGCAACCAGGCCATCCACGAAATTGACATCGCGCGCGCAGGATTGGGAGTTGGCTTTCCCGTATCGGTTTCGGCGATGGGCGGGCATTTCATGTTCCAGGACGATCAAGAAACGCCAAACGTTTTGAACGCCACCTACTATTTCGACGCTCCCGACGGCAAGCGCAAGATGATGGAAGTCGAAGTCCGCCACTGGATCACCAACCACGAAGCCGAAATCGGAACCGGTGCGTATGGGGCTAGCGGTGTGCCCCCTGCCGGAATCACCGCCGATGCAAACAAGAAGCCCTCGAGCGCACAGTCCCTTGGGCCAAAAGACGCGAAGACCAACACCGTCGGCAACATTTTCTATGGCTCAAACGGCTATCTCGCCATCGATGGTTACGACGCCTACAAAACGTGGGTAACCGATCAAGTCGAACCAGGGCCGCGGGGCAAAGGCGCCGGCGACCACTACGCAAACTTCATTGACTGCGTTCGCAGCCGGCGCGCCGAGGACATTCATTCGCCGATCGAGGAAGCCCACATCTCGACAACGCTGGTGCATCTAGCGAATGCCTCCTACCGTCTGGGCCGCACCCTGAAATTCGATCCCGCAAAGGAGCAAGTCGTTGGCGATGAAGAAGCCAACCGCCTCCTCCGTGGCACGTACCGCGCACCGTACGTCGTGTCAGAAGAGATTTGATCCGACGGACCTTTTTCAAAATAGGAGGCCACATTCAGCCATGCGCATTGCGATTGCCGGATCGATCCTAACCCACGTCTGTGCGGCTGCGTTCTTCACCTCTTTCGTCAACGCTGACCCCAGCCCGTCCGACCGCATAACTGTCGTCGTCAACGACCATCGCCAGCCCCGAAGCCACCGAAGCCGCCTACAAAGACTTTGCCGCCGCTTATCATTGACGCCCCATGGGACGCACCGGCCCATTCGAAAATGAATTTGGAATGAATTTGGAAATGAATTTGAAACTAAACCGCGAACCCAACTATTCTTCTTCTCTTACTGAAAACTGGCAACTGAACACTGAAAACTCCTAATGACCTTCCACATCGGCCTCATCGGCGGCGGCAACATCACGGAAACCCACGCCCGCGCCGCCCGCGCGATTCCTGGCGTCGAAATCTCCGCCATCCATGGCACTAACTCCGAAAAGGTCACCCGTCTCTGCCGTGAGCACGGCGGCACTCCCTATCAAGACTTCGACGCCTTCTTAAAACATCGCCCCATGGATCTCGTTATCCTCGGCAGCCCTTCCGGCCTCCACGCCGCCCAAGGCGTCGCCGCCGCCCGCCAAGGTCTGCATGTGCTCACTGAAAAACCAATCGAAATCACCACGGCCCGCGCCGACGCTCTTATCGAAGCCGCAACACAATCCAAAGTGAAACTCGGCGTAATCTTTCAAGACCGTACAAAACCTCACATTCGCCAACTCAAACACTGGCTCGACCAGGGCCTCCTCGGCAAACCGCTATTCGTCGACGCCCGCGCGAAGTGGTATCGCCCTCCAGAGTACTACTCGAATTCACGCTGGCGCGGTACCCTCGGCCTCGACGGCGGCGGTGCCTTGATCAATCAGGGTGTTCACACCGTGGACTTGCTCCTCTGGCTACTCGGCCAGGTTGTACGCGTACAAGCTCGCACGGCTACACTGCTTCACAAAATCGAAGCGGAAGACACCGCTGCTGCCATCCTCGAATTCGCCAGCGGCGCACTAGGCGTCTTCCACGCCACCACCGCCGCATATCCCGGTTATCCCCGCCGCGTGGAAATTACGGGCACCGAAGGCACCGTCGTTCTCGAACACGACCGCATCATCACCGCCAATCTCAAGAACGCATCAGCTGCTGCCATCGAGCCCGCCCCGCTCGACGAAAATCAAAGCGCCTCTTCCGCAACTGTCAGCGATTTCCGCGGCCATCAGGCCATCCTAGAAGATTTCCTCCAAGCCATCCAACAGAACCGCGCTCCCGCCTGTGACGGCCTCGAAGGCCGTCGCAGCCTCGCGCTTGTCGAATCCATCTACCGCGCCGCAAAAACACCCAATCTCGTTGTCGCTGTCTGATCCCCTGGACATGTCCACCCCTTGTCTCCAGCAACGGTTCTCCACTATATTTCGCGCGGCATCCCGAATGGGAAGGACGATCGTTTGACGCAAGTAACCGCTTTGCAGGCTTCCTCTGTACCGAAACGCCGATGGGGCATCGCTCTGCTTCTGGGCTTCGGCGTCCTCGTAAATTATTTCGACCGCGTGAATCTTTCCGTTTCCCGCGACGCCCTCTACGCATCGTTTGGCATCTCCACGGTGACGTTTGGCTGGTTGCTCAGCGCCTACAACTGGACCTACGCCGCTCTGCAGCTCCCCTCCGGTTTGCTGCTGGATCGATTTGGCGTGAGGCGCGTGGGCATCGTCGGCACGATCGTCTGGAGTGTAGCCTCGTTCGCCGCGGCATTTTCCGCCGGAATCGCCGGCATGTTTGCCTCAAGATTTCTCTTGGGAATCGGCGAAGCGCCGACCTTCCCGGGCAACGCCAAAGCCATCGGCTACTGGTTTCCGGAAAAGGAAAGAAGCCTGGCGACCGCAATGTTTGACGCCATGGCCAAACTCTCGTCGGCCATCGGAGTTCCCCTGCTGGGACTGACGCTCCTGTATTTCGGATGGCGCTGGAATTTTGCAGTCACTGGCATTTTGAGCGCCGCCTATTTTGCGCTTTTCTATTTCTTCTATCGAAACCCCAGTGAAGACAAGTTACTCACAAATGCCGAGCGCGAATGGATCAAGAGCGGAGGAGCGCAGCCGGAAGACCGTATACGGGCCGCCAAAGGAGCTCCGCTTGGCTATTTGTTGCGGCAACGCCGGGTTTGCGGACTGGCGCTCGGATTCGCATCCTATAGCTACAGCTTCTATTTGTTCCTGACCTGGCTTCCGGACTATCTGTCGAAAACGCTTCATCTCGACCTGCTACACGCTGTTCTGTATGCCGGCATTCCGTGGCTCTTCGCCGCAATAACAGATCTGGTGATCGGTGGGTGGCTCGTGGATTCGCTCATCCAGCGTGGGTGGAACGCCATTCGTGTTCGCCAGGTCGTTCTGATTGGGGGCACGACCCTCGGACTGGGGATTTTAGGCGCAGCCCGCGCGCGCACTCCATTCGAGGCGGTTCTTTGGATCGGCATTTCGTTGGGGGGATTGTCTGCCGCTTCGCCCGTGGGCTGGTCGATTCCGTCTCTGATTGCGCCAAAAGAAAGCGTCGGAACGCTGGGTGGAATCATGAATTTTTGCAGCCAGCTCGCCGCGATTGCTGCGCCGGTCGTCACGGCCTACATCGTCGCGGGCACGCATTCCTATTTTTGGGCATTTGGAGCAGCCGCGGCCTTCCTCGTTCTGGGAATCGGCGGCTATGCATTTCTCCTCGGAAATATGGAGCCCATTCCCGAGCCGGCCTGAAGCGTTTACGAGTATCCCGCAGCGGGGAAACCCAAGCTGTGCGCGGTGGATGGGCAGTTCGAGAATCAGCAGGCCAATGCCGGGAGGAAATCATGAAAAACCGCCGCGAATTTGTCCAAACCGCACTGGCCGGCGCTGCCGGACTCGTGTTCTCACGATACGCTGGGATCTCTGCCACTTCCGCGCAAACCTTCGATTCTCGTGTGGAGATTCTTCTCGGCGAACCCATTGGCACGATTTCGCCCAATCTCTACGGCCATTTCACGGAGCATCTCGGCGGCGTCATCTACGACGGCGTGTGGGTCGGCACAAAATCCAAAGTCCCCAATCTCGACGGCATTCGCAAAGAGCTCGTAGGCCAAATGAGGAAGATCAAGCCGCCTGTCGTCCGCTATCCGGGCGGATGCTTCGCGGACAGCTATGACTGGCGCGATGGCATTGGCCCCGCCGATCAGCGACCGCGCCGCACCAACTTTTGGATTGAAGCCGAGAACGACAAATCCCCAGCCAACCATAAGTTTGAGCCCAACGAATTCGGCACCAACGAGTTTGTGCATTTCTGCAAACTCATCCGAGCCGAGCCATATCTCGCAGCCAACGTTCGCAGCCTTCCGGCCTCGGAATTCTATCACTGGGTGGAGTACTGCAATTCACCGGCAGGCAGCACAACGCTTGCTGAAATGCGTGCGAAGGCAGGTTCTGCGCAACCGTACAACGTACGCTACTGGGGCGTCGGAAACGAATCCTGGGGCTGCGGCGGCAATTTCACGCCGCAGGAGTACGCCACCGAATTCCGCAGGTACTCAGCCTGGCTGCCGCACTACGGCCTTCCGTTGTCCTTGATCGCCTCCGGCCCGAACTCCGATGACTGGAATTGGACGCGCGGATTCTTCGAGGAGATCGTTCGCAAGGGCCCTTCACAACTCAACAGCATCTACGGCTGGGCGCTTCATCATTACGCCTGGAATCTCAGCCGCGGCCGAACGAACGATTGGGATAGAGCAAAGGGCGACGCCATCCGATTTGATCCCGTGGACTGGTACGAAATTCTGCGCGAGGGTGAACGCGTCGAGGAACTCATCCTGGGTCACTGGCAGATTATGGGCGAATTTGACCGCGAGCATCGCGTCAAACTCGTCGTGGACGAGTGGGGACCCTGGTATCGCCCCGGAAGCGAAGCAACGCCTGGTGACATCATCGAACAAACTCCCACACTTCGCGACGCCGTCTTCAGCGGCATGACCCTGGATATTTTCAACCGCCATGCCGCCAAGCTTCACATGGCCAACTGCGCGCAGCTTATCAACTGTTTGAACAGCCTGTATCTCGCCCACGAAGATCGCTTCGTAGTCACGCCCGTTGGCCACGTTTTTGAAATGTACTCCGGCCACCAAGGAGGAGAATCCCTGCGAACGATTTTCTCGGCTCCTTCGGTGCACTACGATCGGGACGGCAAGTCCGCCACGTTCTGGGGACTTAACGGTTCTGCTTCGCTTCAAGGCAAGGATCTTTTTCTCACCATAGTAAATCCGCACGCCACCCAGGCTCGCGAAACCGAAATCGTAATTCGGGGAACCTCCGCCAGCTCGGCATTCGCGACAACTCTGTCGAATCCCGACATTCACGCGCGCAACACGTTCGAAAATCGCGAGACTGTGATTCCTCAGAAGAAAGAAAGCGTGACTCGGAACGGCGTCGCCATTCACACGTTTCCCGCCGCTTCGGTGACCGCATTGTCCATTCGCTTAACATAAAACGATCGCTCATCGTTCATGCGTTTGAATTGTGGATCGCGTCGCAAACAGCAGAAGTAACTTCGCGTGTAGTCGCTATGCCGCCGAGGTCGGGGGTATGAACACCGGCTGCCGTCACGCGTTCCACGGCTTGCATCAATCGCAACGCGGCGTCCTTCTCACCGAGATGCTCCAGCATTAAAGCGGCAGTCCACAGCGCGCCAATGGGATTCGCAATGCCTTTTCCCGTGATGTCGAAGGCTGCCCCATGAATGGGCTCGAACATCGAAGGAAAGCGTCGCTCCGGATCTATGTTAGCCGTCGGCGCGATTCCAAGGCTGCCCGCAAGGGCCGCCGCCAGATCAGACAGAATGTCGGCGTGCAGATTTGTAGCCACGATCGTGTCAATACTGGAAGGCTTGCCGACCATCCGTGTGGTCATGGCATCCACGAGCATCTTCTCCCAGGTAACGTCTGGAAACTCCTTGGCCACTTCCGCCGCAATCTCATCCCAAAACACCATTCCGTGCCGCTGCGCATTGGACTTGGTGACCACCGTCAACAACTTTCGCGGCCGCCGTTGCGCCAGCTTGAAGGCAACCCGCATGATTCTCGTCACGCCACGCCGGGTGAAGATCGCTGTCTCCGTGGCAACCTCTTCGGGAGAACCGCGATGCGCACGGCCGCCCAACCCCGCGTACTCGCCTTCGCTGTTCTCGCGCACGATCATCCAATCGAGAGCACCAGGCCCACAATCGCGTAGTGGCGACGAAAGCCCTGGCAGAATGCGCGTCGGCCGAAGATTCACATACTGGTCGAAACCCTGGCAGATCGCCAGCCGCAAGCCCCACAGAGTCACATGGTCCGGCACGTCGGGCGCACCCACGGCCCCAAAGTAGATTGCTTTGAACGCTCGCAAGCGCTCCAGCCCATCGTTCGGCATCATCACGCCGTGCTTTTTGTAATAGTCCGACCCCCATGGAAACGTTTCAACTCTCAAGCGAAAATTACCGGTCTTCTGCGCCAACACTTGCAGGACTTCCAGGCCAGCGGCGATCACTTCCGGCCCAATTCCATCTCCGGGAATGGCCGCAATTGTGTGCTCTCGCATTTGAACTCCTGAGATGGATTACCTAGTCGGGTATTTCCGAACGACAACGCCTCATCATCGTTTTCCTGGTCTCGAGCCAATCGCAACGAATTTAGGAACGAAAAGCCAGCGCCTATTTTGCGTATACTACGCCCCGCAATTTTGTGCCGCGAAATCGCGCAAATGGCGCAGGATGCTTCTGCACTTCCCTGAGGTCTTGCGAATCGAGGAAAGATGCCCGTCACGCCTCCCGACCCGGCCGTTGCGTCCCGCGCCCGAAGCAAAATCGCATGGCGGCTTCTTCCTTTCCTCTTGCTGCTTTACATCGTCGCGTTCCTGGATCGCATGAATGTCGGCGCTGCCGCTCTCCAGATGCCCGGAGACTTGGGCTTCAACGATCGCGTCGTTGGCCTAAGAGCCGGCATGTTTTTCATCGGCTACCTGGTGCTGGAAATTCCCGGTGCCTTGATTGCCGAGCGCTGGCGCGCGCGCCGCTGGATCGCTCGCATCATGATTTCCTGGGGCATCATAACTGCATCATAACTGTGCTGATGGCCTTTATCCACACGGCGCGAGAGTTTTATATAGTCCGTTTTCTGGTCGGAGCCGCCGAAGCGGGTTTCTTCCCGGCCGTCATCGTGTACTTGTCTCACTGGTTTCGATATCAGGACCGCGCCAAAGCCATCGCCTTCTTCTTCGCTGCGAATCCACTTTCTTTTGTTATCGGCTCGCCTCTCGCCGGTTGGCTGCTGGGAATCTCCTGGTTCGGTCTGCGAGGCTGGCGTTGGTTATTCATTTTGGAAGGAATTCCCGCAATCGTGTTTGGTGTGGTCACCGTCTTCTACTTGACGGACTGGCCGCGCGAGGCGCGTTGGCTCGGCCCCGGCGAGCGGGAATGCATCACCACTCGCCTGGAAGAGGAAAAGCAAGCCAAGAAGAAAGTCCGCTCCTACACCATTTGGAAAGCCCTGTCCCAGCGCGACACGCTGGTTGCGGTAGCAATTTCTGGTGGAGAAAGTAACGAAAAAGGGTTTTGGCTGGGAGACTAGGATTCGAACCTAGATAGCCAGATCCAGAATCTGGAGTCCTACCGTTGGACGATCTCCCACCCGTCGTGAGGAAAAAAACGAACCGCAGCGCCTTCCCGATGATCGGGACAGCCACGATTCTACCTATCTAATTTAATCGGCTTTCGTAAACGCGTCAACCGCGCTACGCAACTCCCATTCTCATTTGGAAGGTCCCGGAACATGCGCGGCGGCGTTTGTCCCTCGCGCGTTAACCCCCGCAACCGGCACCATTTTCCCCTCGCGTACTACATACTCGACATTGCCCCATTTAACCCGGTTCGAACCAAAACTCGCCAGCCAGACCACAAAGTGAATAGCATCCCTCAACGGCACAAGCCAAATCTTGCCTCGCAGCACTTCATCCCTAACGCCCCAAACTCCAACCGTCCACGCCATCGCGTAGCGCAGAACCAAATAGCCGAGCAAATAAGCGAGGGCGATCCACGAAGCCGGTGCGACGCAGGCCGCAAGCACCACCAATGGCAACCCTTGCGTGAACAGCAGCCCAATATAAGACCAAGGCCTGCGCAGCCTCACCGTCCGCGCCCACCGCACCTGGTGATCCCAGAATTCTCGAAAGCTCTGCTCCGGATACATCGTCCAAACCGCTTCGTGTGAGAGCACCACTTCCCCGCCGGCTTCCGCAATCCGAAATCCAAGCTCGTAGTCATCCGCAAGCATGTCCGCAATCGTTTCAAACCCGCCCATCTTGCCCAGCCACTCCTTAGTCGTCGCAATCGACGCACCAAGCGCGAAGTGAATCCCCTCCGTCCATTGCGCCATCAGCACGCCCGCGAAAAAGTCACTCGACGCCCCAACCGCCTCGAGCTCCGCCCATATATTTCTCTCCGCGATTCCGCGGTAGAACGAAGTCACCGCGCCAATCTTCGAATTCGCCAGTGGCGCCACAACCTCGCGCAAATACCCCGGCCCCACGCGCACGTCCCCATCCGTCAGGACCAGCAGCTCGTGCCGCGCCTCCCGCGCCAGCCGCGCCAGCTTGTTCACTTTTCGATTCGTGCCAAGTTGCTCCGCCCCCACGAGAAGCCGGATCCGCCGCTCCGGAAACTCTCCGATGATCTGTCGAATCATGGACACTGCCGGATCCTGCTCGTCGTTCACCGCAAATAAAATCTCGTAGTCCGGATACTCTTGCCGGCAGAAACTCGCGAAATTTACATGCGAGCCAAAATCCAATCCGCGCACCGGCTTGAGCACGCTCACGGGAGGAGAGAATTCCGGCAGCTCGTGCTCGTGCCGAAAAAACCGCAACGCGGCCACCGTGGCCAGCGCGTAATAAACCAGTGGGCCAGCCGCAACCAGCAATAGGGCGTCACGCCACATCTCAGAATGCACCATCATGAGTTACGGCTCATCATCAGCGGAGATTTTCTGTTCATCCAGGAGCCACACACAACTCTATCAGGTTGTCACACGAATGGAGTTCTGTTCGGAGCGTTTTCTCTTAGTGAAGGAGTGGAAATTACTTTACGAGCGATATTCCATTTTTCATCCGGCAGCCACCAGCGCGACTCCCGCGCAAACCAGCACCACGCCCGCCCAGCGGGCCACGCTCACATCTTCCCCGAGAATATATTTTGCGCCAAGCGTGCCCACCACGTAGCTCAGCGCGGAAGCGGGAATCACAAGACTTATGGGTTGCCAGGAAAGCAATACGAGCAACGCATAAAAGGACAGCGCCATCAGCGGCACACCCGCCCAGAACCATCCATTGCACAACGCCCGTCCCAGGAACTGCAACAACTCCCACGGCCGCAGTCGTGCCGGCTCCCCGATCGCTTTCATCCCATGGGTAATCGCAATTTCACCGCCGGTGCTGCCTAGAATAAGAACCGCCAGCCCCAAAATTGTCCGCATCATGCGTCCGCTTCGCCAACCACTTTGGTCGTCCGCGGTTTCGTCTGCCCGACCAGCAGCACGCCCACGCAAACCAGAACAACACCCACCCAGCGCCGAGGTGAAACCGATTCATGCAGAAGCACGACGGCCAGCAAGGTCAGCAGCGCATACCCAAAAGCCCCCGCCGGCATCACGTAGCTGTAATCCGCCCAACTCAGCACCGTCATGTAGCTCAACATGAACCCGCTCAGAAAAACAATCCCAGTCCAGATCGTCCCGTTTGTTACCGTCAGCCGGAACGCGTGCGCCAATCCTGGCGCCGTGAGTTGCACGGCTCCAATCTGCGACATCCCGCGCTTCAACATCAGGTCCCCGACATTGGCACACACAACCATCGCCAAGACCATGACCAGCGTCTTGATTCGCAGCCTTCGTTCACTTCCCATGTGGTAAGGGTTAGTCGTTTCCGGATGCGGAGGGTGACTCCGGCACGGAAACCATCGGCTTCTTGTAGTCTTCGCCGCCTTGGCTTGCCCACTTCAAGCGTTCCGCGCGCAGCTTCAGAAATTCGACCGCTTCATGGTACAACCGCTTCCGCTCGTTGCTGTCCCACAACGCTTCCTTCACGATGCGCCAAACGACTTTCGGCCGGAAGTAATATTCATCATAGAAACGGTTTACACCGCCCATCATCTCGACCTTCGAGAGGTGCGGGTATTCGATGTGCGGCAACTGGTGTCCGCCGGAGTCCGCAAGTGCTTCGACCTTCAGGAATCCTTGCGCCGCCATGGTGTCATGCAATTCCGTTCCGGGCATGGCGTGCGCCAGCGACACCTGGATCGTCTCGCAATCCAGTTCCTTGGCAAACTCGATGGTCTTCTGAATCGTCTCTCGCGTCTCGCCCGGCAGCCCGATAATAAAGTCGCCGTGAACTCGGATCCCCACCTTGCGGCAGTTCTTCATGAAGTTCCGCGCCATCTCAATCGTCGCGCCCTTCTTGATATTTTTCAGGATTTGCGGGTCACCGGATTCAAAGCCCACGATGAACAGCCGCGCGCCGCCATCGGCCATGGCCTTGATCGTCTCGTAGTCGCTGTGCACGCGCGCCGTGGAAGACCACTGGAACTTCAGCGGCTTGAACTTCGTGCAAAGATCAATCACGCGGTCTTTGCGAATATTAAACGTATCGTCGTCGAAGAAAATTTCCTTCATCTGCGGAAAATGCCCAAGCGCTTGTTTCACTTCCCGCGCCACGTTTTCCGTCGAACGCGTCCTCCAGGCATGCCCGGAAATCGTCTGCGGCCACATGCAGAAAGTACACAGCGCCGGGCAGCCGCGCGTCGTATAAAACGACACGTAGGGGTGCAACAGGAACGGCACGTTGTAGCGTTCAATCTCCAGGTCGCGCTTGTAAATATCCGTTGCAAACGGCAGGGCGTCCAGCTCTTCCGTATGAAGCTCCGGTCGCGGCGCGTTGTGCACAACTTTTCCGTCTTTGCGGTAGCTGACGCCTGCAATCTCGCTCAGCGGCATTCCCTTGGCGTATTCCACCACTGAATGATCGAACTCGCCCCGCGTCACAAAATCGATATCCTCGCTGGCCGCCAGGGTCTCGTCGGGCTTGATGTGTCCATGCGGCCCGACGAACGCAATCTTCATGCTCGGATTGGCTTCTTTGATCTTGCGGATGAGCTTGACGTCGCTCTCCAGACCAACCGTCGACGTGAATAGGACTAGAAACTCATAATCTTTGCAAATCTGTACGGTCTGCTGCCAGTTCACCTTGTGGGGAGAAGCATCGAGCAAACGGCTCCCCGGAAGCATTCCCGCGGGATACGTCAGCCAAACGGGATACCAGTAGGACTCAATCTCGCGCGTCGCGGGCCACCGCGAGCTTGCACCGCCGTCGAAATTTTCGAAACTCGGCGGATTCAACAGCAACGTCTTCATTACATCCGGCATTCTTCACCCTCAGCCTTTTTGATAGAAACCTGGCGGAGCAATCCGTCTCGATTTTGCGTCTCGCCCGCAGCCAACACAGCCGCGCGTACAAGCTTGCCCCGAGCCCCCAAGGTATAGATTACAGTTTACCTGACTTCGTTGCATCCTCTCAAACCTTTCTGCCAATGGGTGTTATCTTGCATCGAACTGCTAAATACCGCATCGAACGGGGATTTAACTCTCGGGCAGTACCACATTTTGTAGCCTTCAATTGTTGGCCGCGAGAACCTCTGAGGTCGATAAGCTCAGCAGCTCCCAGATGCGTTCCACCCAATCGAGATGCTCCGGCTTCATCAGCACGGAACGCAAACACGGGATTGTTTCCCGATCGCGCTTCATCGCACCCAGGTTTTCTTCCCAGAACTTCACCGGTAATTCGGCCACCGCCAGGTGAAGCTGGTGTTTCGCCGCTGCTTCAAAGATCGATCGGGTCAATTGCGAAGCCTCGCTCACGCTTGCGGCGCGAGGTGCAAATACCACGATGTCCAACTCCGGCGCAAACGCCGTCACAAATCGCGCATCTGCTATCAGCTTTTCGAACAGTGCCCGCGCTGCCTTCGTCCCGCGCTCCAGTCCCTGCGCAAACTCCCCCTTGTGGGTTAGCGGCAACAATCTTTGCGTCGCCCACAAGGCCGCCGCTGCAGCTCCCGGGCGCGAGCACTCCAGGCTGATTTCGCCCAAGTGCAGTTCCGCCGAACTGAAATACGTATAGGGCGAATCGTGCTTGTACAAGCGTCCCACTTCCGGATCGCGAAACAGCACGCAACCGCAGCCGTACGGTTGCAACCCGTGCTTGTGCGGATCGATCACGATCGAATCGGCTTCACCGATTTTCGCAAAGGCTCGCGCAGCATTTTCGCCGAGATTCTCTGCGAGTACGAAATAGCCGCCGTACGCGGCATCCGCATGCACCCGGAAACCATGTTTCTCGCGCAGCCTGAGGATTTCCGGAAGCGCATCCACCGAACCCGTCGCCGTAGTGCCCATGTTAGCAACGACTGTGCCCACGTCTCCGTGGGCCACGCGTCTCGCCAGAGCGAGCACATCCATTCGCCCGTGCGCATCACATGGCACGGATTCGAACGCCAACTGCAGCACTCCACTGATGCGCTTATGCGTGTAGTGCGCCTGCTCGCTTGCCAAAATCGTTTTCCCGGGATGAAGTTGCCCCGCCACCCACAAGGCTTCGAGATTCGCCATCGTCCCGCCGCCGCACAGGTGCCCGAGAAAATGTTTCCAGCCAAACATGGCGGCGATCTCCGCGACCGCCTCCTTCTCCATCGCGGAAGTTGCTCTTCCACCATCCAACGCGTGATTGTTCGGATTGATCCACATGGCCAGCGCATACGCCAGCCGCGCCACCGGGTGTGGCGGCTTCAACATTTGCCCTGCATAAAGTGGATGAAAGTACGGAAAGTTATCCTGCAGTCGCTCCGCCGTGTCCTTCAGCACATCCGCGAGATGCCCCATTCCCGGCGCGTCGCTTTCAAACGCTGGCAAGTCGGCAAATCCCGTATCTAGCCTTTTCAATGCCTCCACGAGAGCATTCATGCTCTTTTGGTCTAGCATCACCAGTCACCAGTCACGATTCACCAGTCACTGACCTACTGCCATACCTTGTCCAACTGCCCCGCAGTCCTCAGCAAATCCAGCTGCGCCTGCTGCTTCTGGAAATTCGCGTCCAGGTACGCCATCCACTTGTCATTCTCTTCCAGGCGCGCCTTCTCCACTTCACGCAGGTTCAGCTTCCCTTCCGTAAACTGCGCTTGCAGCACCGTCATATTCTGCTGCGCCAGTTGCAATTCCAGTCGCGCCACTTCTTTCGCCGCGTCTCTCTCGCGCACGCGCCTGGTCTTTTGCCGCACTTCCGAGGTTACCTCTGTCTTCTTATTCGCCAGGCCGGCCTTTGCAGCGTCCAGGTTTACTTCCGCCAGCCCGATCGCCGCTTTGATGTGCGCGTTGAACAGGGGCACTTGCACGCTGATCCCTGCGTTGAGATTGTTGCGCTGAAACGTCCGGAAAAACTGATCGTAATTGTTGAATTTCGCCAGCACGCTGTACACGCTCACCAGCTCCAGCGTTGGGAAGTACCCGCGCTTCTCGCCTTTCAACCGAAACTCCTTCGCACGCACATCCGACTGCGCCATTTGCAGGCCCGCATTATTGGTCAGCGCCAGGGCCACAAGGTCGTCGCCCGCTTGTTCGGCCTCCCCTGGCAGTTCTTCCGGCGAAACTTCCAGCGCCTGCGTATCCGAGTATCCAAGCTGATATCGTAGGAACACCTCCAGCTCATCCTCGCGCCCTTCCAGTTGCAAAATCCGCTGCACCACTTGCGCCTTGGTCAGCTGCGCCTTCGTAACTTCCACCGGCAGCTCGTACCCCTCGCCCTGCCGTTCCTGCGTCACTTGCAAAATCTTCTCCGCGCTCTCTTGCTCTTTGCGCAATAGCTCCAGCGAATGCTGCACCTTCCCAAGTTCCAGGTATGCCATCGCCGTCCGCGTGATCACGCTGTTCCGCACATCTTCCAGCGCAATCGTTTGCGATTTGGCCTGTTCTTGCGTTTCTCTCGCCTGGCCACGCAGCGGCTCGTTATAAACCTGCTCCGTGTACGTCACGTTGAACACCGACGGCGCGCGACCACCCGGCGTCTCCGGTATGCCATAGGTGTATCCAGCGCCAGAGCCGGCGTACAAATTCGGCATGAACTCCGCCTTGGTGATCTGTGCCGCGTGGTCCGCCACGCTCGCTTGAATCTTCGCGACTTGAATGTCTTTGCTGTTTTGCAGGGCAAGCTCAACCGCGCGCTTCAGCGTCAGCGCCACCGGCGCGTCAGGGTTCGACGCCTGCGCCGCCCGTTCCTGCGCCATTGCCGCCACAGAAGACAGAGCAACCATCGCGCCACCTACTGCTGCGATTCGAACGCCTCTCCACATGGTCCACCCTCCACCCATCCCCGCGGATCCCCTGCTCCACTCTCTTAAGGAAATCTTCTTCACTCGTACCGCAGTGATTCTACCGGCTCGAGCCTCGCCGCCTCGCTCGCCGGCAAATACCCAAAGAAAAGCCCCGTCGAACACGACACCACGAACGCCACAATCACGCTGAGCGGCGAAACCGGCACTCGCAGATTCCCCGGTAAGAAAAACTGCGTGGCCACAGGAATCGCGATCCCGATCAAAATCCCGATCACCGCTCCGCCCCCGCTGATCACAATCGACTCCATGAGAAACTGGTACATAATCTCGCGCGGCGCCGCGCCAATAGCTTTTCGAATCCCGATCTCCCTCGTGCGCTCCTGCACCGTCACCAGCATGATGTTCATGATCCCAATCCCGCTGATCAGCAGTGCGATAAACGCGATCACGATCAGCACGATCGTCAGCGCCAGTGAAATGCTCCTCGCGGCTCCCAGGATCGCCGTGAGCGTTTGCACCTTGTACTCCGCTTCGGCCGGGTGCCGGCTCCGCAGCAATTGGCCGACTTGCTTCTCCACGGACGGCACGTCTTCCGCCTTCGCCGCCTGCGCGTCCAGCAAACGCACCACCTGCATCCCGGTGTAATACTTCATAAGCGTGAAAGGAATGATGACGCTGTTTTCCTGAATATCCGAAAGGCCAAACGTTTCCACGCGTTCGCGAAAAACACCGATCACTGTAAACGTCAGCTCACCCAATCGAATGGTTCTCCCGATCGGATTTTCTTGCCCAAAGACTCGGTCGGCAAGTTGTGTGGTAATCAGGCAAACTTTACTGCGCATCTCCATGTCGCTGGCGTCAAAGTAGCGCCCGCGAAGGATCAGTAGCCGGCGAATCGTTTGGTAGCCGTCGGTCACGCCGACAAGATTTACCGGGCGCTCCACCCCGCCCACGACTAGCGTCATCGGCAGTTCCCGATCTCCCGCCACTGCGATCACGTTGGGGATCGTCTTGACCGCCTCCAGATCATCAAGCGTCATTTCATAGCTTAGCGGCTGCGGCCGGTCTTGCCTTTGCACCATCTCCACCCACACCAGGTTCGAGCCAACACTTTCAATTTGCGAAAGCACGAATTTCTTGCCGGTCAGCGCCACCGTGACCACCAGCACGATCGAAGCGCTTCCGATGATCACTCCGAGGGACGTCAGCATCGCGCGCACCTTGTTGGCTCGCAGCGCGTCGATCGCCACCGACACCGTTTCCCGGAAATCCATCATCGCGCTTCACTCCAACTCGGTTGCAGACCTCTCGCGCGTCGTCTTTGCCGAACTTCAGCCCTTCTTCAGCTGCTTCAGCGCCTCTTGCGCCATTTTATTTCTGGGATCCAGCTTGAGCGCAGCTTCGAATTCCTTCTCCGCGTCATCTTTTCTGTGCTGCTCTCCAAAGAGGCGTCCCAGCCAGACATGCGCCACGCTTGGTCGCGGGTAACCAGACCGCGTCGGCGCCCGTTTCAAATACTCTCGCAATAATTGCTCTGCCTCTTCGACATTCTCTTTCTCCAAGACCAGCGCCACGCCCCGGTAGAATTTCCCCCGCGGGTCTTTCGAATTCAAACGCTCGCCGGCATCCGAGACCGCCAGCAGCCGGTCGGGTTGACCGCGCCGCACCGCGTAGTCCCCGATGTCACAGATCAGTTCGATGGACTTCGGCTTGCTCTCCAGCGCCTTCGCGAATTCTGCGTCCGCCGCCTCAAAGTCCTTTTTCTGCCGCCGGCAGTTCCCCGCGGCATAATGCCCTTCCGCCACATCCAACTCCGCCAATTCCTTGATTTGCGGCAGCGCCTTTTCTTCTCCGCCCCCCACCAGCCCCGGAGCGCTGCAATCAAACTCAATCAGCGCCTGCCGCGCCGCAAAATTCTTCCCGTCTAGCTGTACCGCCGTTTCGAATTCCTTGCGCGTCTTTTTCGCCAACGAAATCGCCGAAAACATCGCCGCGTGGTCGGCCTTTTCCCCGTACGCCCTTCCCAGCCACTCGTGATAAATGGAATTTTGCGGGTCGACTGAGACCGCCTTCTCCGCGCTCCTGACCGCCGCGTCGCGCTCCTGCATCTCCAGGTAACTTTTTGTCAGCAGCAACTGTACGTCGCCATTTTGCGGATTTTTGGCCGCCGCCACCTGCAACAGCCGAATGGCGTTGGGGTAGTCACTTGCTTCATACGCGCGCCGCCCCGCCTCCAGGTCCGTTTCCTGTTTGAGGGTATCCGCGGCAATTCCCGTGCCCGTCGCCAAAAGCGCCACGAGCAGCCACCTGCTTCTGCTAACCATCCCGCCGTACCTGGAAATGTCTCGCTTCTGTCGCCACTACAATCACGGCCATTCCGTCATGCAAATCCACATCCCCCGGCAGCGCCACCAGCTCCCCTTCTTGCAGCCCGCTGATCACTTCGTAGTTCGTCGCGTCCGCAATCCCCACATGAATCTCCCGCTTCTCCAGCGTGGACTTGCCCACGCCCAGCTGATTGCTCTTCACCACAAACACATACCGCCGTCCGCCCTCGGCCTCTACTGCTCCTCGCGGCACAGACAACACGCCCAGCCGTTCCTTCGAATTGATGCGCACATTCACATTGATGTTCGGCAGCAGCTCCAGCTTGTCGTTGTTCACCGCGCAAAGCAGCTCGCCCACGCTCCGCGTCCCGCGCGCCACCACTTCCTTCGGAATCACTTCCGTTTTTCCCGCCCAAGTCCTGTTCGGCAGCGCGTCCCACGTAATCTTCACCGGCTCGTTCGCTTCCAGCGCTCCCAGTTCCGGTTCGTCAATAAACGCCCGCACGCGAATCTTGTGCAGGTCCGCCATCTCCGCCAGTAAATCTCCCGTCTTCACATAATCTCCGGCCTTCACCGGCAGCGAATAAAGTGTTCCGCTCGCCGGCGCCGTGATCCACCCATTCCGCACCTTGTCCTCGAGCGCTCCCACCTCGAACTGCAATTGCTGCACTTGCAGCGTAGCGCGCTCCGTGTCCAGCCTCACGCTGCGGTCAAATTCCTGTTTCGCCGCCAACAGCCGCGTCACTTCCGCCTCCGCTTTCGTCAACGCCAGATCGTTCGCCGCCAGCTCCTCCCGCGTCGCCGCCTGCTCCGCGATCAACCGCGCCAGCACGCTGTGATTCTTTTGCAGCCGGTCGCGCTCCGCCTGCATCTTCGACAAATCGCCCGCGACCCTCGCCGCATCATCCGTCCGCCCGCCAGCCTTCGCCGCGCGCAAATCATCCTGCGCGCGCAAAAGCTTGGACCGCGCCTCCGCCAATTGCGCCGCCACATCCTTCACGTTCAATTCCAGCAGCAACTGCCCCTTCTTCACCGCCTGCCCTTCCGTCGCGTTCACTTTCTCCACAAACGTATCCAGTTTCGCGCGCATCACGAACGGCTCAATCGGCTCCACTTTTCCATTGCTGCTGATCGATGAAATCAGGTTTTCCCGCATCGGCGACACCGCCGAGATCTTCGCCACCGGCTTTCGCCCGCTCATCTCCACCAGCACAAACGCCAGCACTCCCGCCGCCAGCAAGTAGAGCAAGATCCGATTTCGCAGCCTTCGATCCATCTTTTCCTATTCGGCGCGCCCTCGCGCCCCACGCTTCGCCAGACGTACTGCCGCCTCATTCCGGCGCTGCGTTCCCTTCACTTGTCCGTGGCTTGCGGGGGCCCCTGTCTGGTAGGCGCCAAAGGACTTCATTCTAGCAAGAGCCGCGCGCCTTTCTCCACATACCTTGCGCGCCTTGTTCCTATTCTCACTAACGCCGCAACCCTTCATTCCCCATAGTTAAGGATGCGCCGGCAGCGCCCCTGGATGCCGCCAACCTTCTTTTGAAGAATCTCCCCCGCATGCTAGAATGCGCCCATGTCCACCGAAACCGCTCCCGAGAAAACCACCGGTCCTCATTCCGTCGGCTCAGCCAAATCCGCCCAGGCCGGCGCGGTCGTAAGCTCCGTCATCCATCGCGTCTGCATCCAGTGCAACAACATGTTCCGCGTCACGCCTGATAAGTTTGATGCCAAGCAGTGCCCCAACTGTCACAAAGGCTAGTCATTTAATATTACGATCCGCTATCTCCCTGCTACCCCATTTCCAGGCTCTGTCCTTTCTGCGTAGTCCCTGTAATATTTCGCTCGTTCTCTGCGTAGTAGACTCTGAACCCGCTGTGCCCTATCTTATCTACTCCTAGCGAGGGGTCTTCTGATGATTGAAGCCCGTGGCCTGTCCAAGCGCTTCCAGGACAAGAAGCGCGGCGAAATCCACGCCGTCGAAAACGTCAGCTTCACCTGCCAGCCCGGCAAAATCTACGGCCTTCTTGGCGCCAACGGCGCCGGCAAAACCACCACTCTCCGCATGCTCGCCACCATTCTCGAGCCCACCGACGGCACCGCTATCGTCTGCGGTTACGACGTCGTCGACGACCCCGAAAAAGTCCGCGCCAACATTGGCTTTCTCTCCACCGGCACCGCTCTCTACCCGCGTCTCAGTTCCCAGGAACTCGTCGAATACTTCGGCCGTCTCAATGGCCTCGACGAAGCGACGCTGAAAAAACGTGTGGACAACATCTTCGATCGTCTGGACATGAACGAATTCCGCAACCGCCGTTGCGACAAACTCTCCACCGGCATGAAGCAGAAAACCTCCATCGCCCGCACCCTTGTCCACGACCCGCCTGTCATGATCTTTGACGAACCCACCACCGGCCTCGACGTCATGACCGCCCGCACCATCATCAATTTCATCAGCGAATGCCGTGAACGCGGCAAAGCCGTCATCTTCTCCACGCACATCATGAGTGAAGTCGAGCGCCTCTGCGATTCCATCGGCATCATCCACGACGGCAAACTCCTCGCCGAAGGCACCGTCCCGGAGCTCCGCGCAAAATACGCAGAGCACAACATCGAGGAAATCATCGTCAAAGTTGTCGGCCCGCTCCTTTCCAAGTCGGAGGCCCGAAACTCATGAACCTACGCAACGTCGGCATCGTCTACCGCAAGGAACTCACCGAATGGCTCCGCGACAAGCGCACCCTCGTGTCCACCGTCCTTGTTCCTTTGCTCGCCTTCCCGATTCTTATGGTTGGCATGATCTCGATCTCGGCCGTGATGATAGGCAAAGCCGAGAAGGAAACGGCGAAGGTCATGGTTCTTGGTGGCGAAGATTCGCCTCAACTCCTCGCGAAGCTTCGCGAAGTCAACGACATCCAAATCATTCCTTCGGCTGAGGACTACAAGAAACAGATTTCTGAGAAGGAAATTCGCGCAGCCGTCGATATCCCCAAGGGTTTCGATGATGCGTTGAACCGGGGCGAGGAGCAAACCGTCAAGATCTATTATTATGAAGGAGAGATTAAATCTGCTTTTGGCAGAGACCACATCGATAAATTCTTCAAGGATTACCGTGATTCAGTTGTGTCAAGCCGCCTTTCTTCTCGCAATCTTCCCGCTTCCATCATCAAGCCTTTCGACATCAAGCAGGAAAACGTTGCTCCCCCGGAAAAGGTCAGCGGCGCCGCCATCGGCGGCATCCTCGGCTACATGGTCATCCTTCTCTCCATGACCGGCGCCATCTATCCCGCCATCGATCTCACCGCCGGCGAAAAAGAACGCGGCACCATGGAAACCATCCTCTCCAGTCCGCTTTCCCGCGTAGACCTCGTACTCGGCAAATTCTTTCTCGTCCTTTCCGCCTCTCTCACCACGGCTATTCTATCCATCTTCTCCATGGGTACTTCGTTCTACTTTGTCGGCCGCCCCGGAGTCATATCGGACAAGGGAGCAGCCGCCCTTCAACTCCACATCGGCCTGGCTACGGTTCTGTCCGTCTTTCTGATGGCACTACCTCTGGCAGTGCTTTTTGCAGCCGCTCTTCTCACCATCGCTCTCTTTGCCAAGACCTACAAGGAGGCGCAGAGCTACCTCACGCCCATGACCTTCATCGTGGTCATTCCTGCGGTTGCTTCCCTCTTGCCTGGCGTCGAGCTCAACTCTAAGCTCGCTCTTGTGCCGATCCTCAGCACTAGCCTGGTCTGCAAAGAAATCGTGGCTGGCACCTTCCACTGGAACTATATTCTGCTGATCTTGCTGGCCAGCAGCGTCTATGCTGCCGCCGCTCTCTTCATCGCCGTCAAAATGTTCCAGCGCGAATCCGTCCTCTTCCGCTCATGAGGTTCGTATTGTAGGGGCGTCCGCCGTGGCGGACTGCGCCCTCTTCGCATGTCACCCTCTCTAAACTGTTGGATTCTAGGCACAAATCCCCGCGCCCCTATCCGCAATCCATAAAAAGGCGCAAACTGTTTCCGAGGCTCACCCCATGGCTGCATCCGCAGGCGTCTGGAAGAAAAAACGCGACGATCTAAAAGACAAACGCAACGCCCTCTTCGAGACCTATTCCAAGGATCCGCAAAATTTCCATCTCGCCCGCGAAATCAAGTCTCTCGACGACGAAATCGCCGATTGCACTCAGCACGTCGAACAAGAACGCCGCGCCGAGCAGCGCGCCGCCTCCCCCATCGCCAAACTCCTCAAGAGCTCAAAGTAAATCGGAAACAACTTCCTGTATCTGGTCGGTTCTCGCCGTTCCCATGATTCGCCTGAAGTCCCATCCGTTTTTTTTCCTTTGCAGCATGCTTTTTGAGTGTATGCTGTCATCATCTTCCTGCCTTGCTTAGGAGCCAAAATTGACGACAGCCCCACTCGCGCCCCGGCGCCTCGCGTGGCCGCGCCCAAAATACATTTTGTTCGCCATCATCGGCGTTATGGTCGCCTACGTACTTCGCCACAACGAGCATTTCCTCATTGACGCCAAGGATGCCGAATGGCCGCACATCCAGCCCTTCAAGTGGTGGCTCCTGCCCCACGGCGTAATGGGTGCCTGCGCCCTCTTGCTCGGCCCCCTGCAGTTCTCGGAACGCCTCCGCCGCCGCTTCACCAAGTTCCATCGTGTTGTCGGACGCTTCTACGTCGCTGGTGTATTCGTCGCCGCTCCGCTCGGCTTTTACATTCAGCACTTCCAGGAGCGCACCGGCTCCGCCCGCTCCTTCAGCATCGCCGCTGCTGTAGATGCCATTTTGTGGATGCTCACCACGGGCATCGCCATGGCCTTCATCCTCAACGGTAGAGTCCAGCAGCATCGCCAGTGGATGACTCGCAGCTTTGCCGTTGCCATCGTCTTTCTCGAAGTGCGCTTCGTTGCCGGCGTAACCGGCTGGGAAGCTCTCGGCGAGCACGCCACCGAAACGATTGTCTGGGGCTGCCTGGCCTTCTCCCTGCTTTTCGCCGACGTCGTCCTGCAAGCGCAGGAACTCCTTCGCAACCGCACGGCTTCTGCCAGAGCTCAGACCTCAGCCGGAGCATCAGCCCCATCCGCCGTCCCCACCGGCGACTAATTTCACCAGGCGCACCTTAATCGCGGCCCACCGCGTGTGCGCCAACTCTTTCTTTGCCAACTATGTGTCACAGCGCCCGTTCCTTAGTGCGTAGAATAGCTTGTGCTGAGTTCGGCAGCTTCTAGCTTGCACCCTTTGCCCTTCTCCAGTGGACCCGTCTACGCGAGCGTCTTCTGGTCTACCTATGTTTTGTGGCTCGTGATGGAAACCATTGGCTCCACTACCAAACGATCCAGCGACCCCACAAGGACTCGCGATCGTGGCTCATACCGTCTCATCTTGACTCTCCTTTGGATCGCGGTGGCCTTGGATTTCACGCTCTCCTTCATCCTCCCCCAAGCGTCCATCCTGCAGCATCGCAGCGCGGTTTTCTTCCTCGGCATCGGCCTCATGCTTACCGGGCTGGTCTTTCGTTTCTACGCCATGTCCCTTCTGGGGCGCTTCTTCACCTACGATGTCGCAGTGCATGCCAGCCAGACGGTCATTGAAACCGGGCCCTATCGCTACATCCGCCATCCCTCGTATACCGGCGCTCTCATCACCTTGGTCGGACTCGGCCTCGCCCTCGGCAATTGGGCCGGCCTGCTCGCGCTCCTATCCTGCATGGGAATCGCCTACGGCTACCGCATGTCCGTCGAAGAAGCCGCCCTATGCGCCGCCCTCGGCGACCCCTACAAACAATACATGCGCCGCACCCGCCGCCTCATCCCCTTCCTCTTCTAGCCCACCCTATTTCACTCTTTCGCCGCTTTCCCTCAACTGTTTCTTGACCAAACCATTTTTTCGGCCTAACATTTTTTCAGGAAGAATTATGGACTGCGGGAAGTTCATCCCGGCCGGGTCGGAGCCCTGCCCCCGCTTGCCCTGAGATCCGAGGGGCTTCTCTTCTCTGGGCAGCCCAGCTGGCCTTCTTCCGTCGTGCGCCAGCGTGTCGCACCGCTAACTGAGAGTCTAGTTGGGCCCTGCGCGAAGGAGGATCAATCCACTTTCTCTTTTCTGCTGCAATGCAAGTTCTTTACAATCAACACTTACGGACCCCTTCGTAAGTGTTGAAAATAAAGGACTTGGTAAGAATATAAGCCATTTAGAATCAACACTTACAAAAAATGGGGGTGCCCCCTTACCCCTTGAAGCGTTCCTTGAACTCTGACAGTTCTCAATGCGTATCCCTAATAGGATCCAATGCGCCGCCGCCTAATTCGCATCGCCCTCATCCTTCTGCTCTTCCCCCCGATCCTTGCCGCTGTCGGCGGCTGGCTTGCCGGCCCCGCGTTCCTTCACCCCATCCGCCGCGAACTGACGCCCGATCTGATCCGCGAAGCCGACGCCTCCTTCGCGGTCACCGGCGCCACCCGCGAGGACTTCGAGGTTCACGCGCCCGACGGAGCGCTTCTCCGGGGCTGGAAAGTTCTCCCGAGAAATCCCAATGGCAGCTGGGTCCTGCTCTTCCACGGCGTCGCCGACAATCGCGTCGGCGTAGTCGGCCCATCCGAGTTCCTGCTGCGCGCCGGCTACAGCGTGGTCATGATGGACGCTCGCGCCCACGGCGCCAGCGGCGGCCCCATTGCCACCTACGGCTGGCTCGAACGCAACGATACTCACACTATCGTGGACGCTCTCGAATCCAGCGAACACCCCCGGCATCTTTTCGCCCTCGGCGAATCTATGGGCGCTGGAATCGTGCTGCAATCCGCCGCCGTCGACCCGCGCATCGAAGCCGTGGTCGCCGAAGCGCCCTTCGCCAATCTTCGCGAAGCTTCCTACGATTACGCCGGCCTGCGAAAATATCCGTGGCTCGGCAAAACGCTCTTCGCCCCCGGCACCTGGACGCTCCTGTACCGTGACGAAAAACTCGCGGGCTTTCCAGTCGCGGAAGTTTCCCCGGTGAACGCCGTCGCCGCTCGCGCCTTTCCTGTCCTGCTTATTTGTGATGAGAAGGACGACGCGCTTCCCTGCCGCCACGCCGAAATGATCTACGCCGCCGCTCGCGGCCCCAAACAACTCTGGATCGTCCCCGGCGCCTTCCACACCGCCGCCCTCGGCTTCCAACCCGAAGAATTCCGCCGCCGCGTCCTCGCCTTTTTCGCGACCGCCGCCTCGAATGCAAGCGCCGCGCAAAATTAATTTTCCAAACTTTCATTTGCAATCAGGCGCAAAAAGCAAAAGGCCGCTTCCGCGGCCTCTTGCTACCGTTAATCTTGTTTTGTTCGCTTTGCACGTCGCTGCAATCCCGTGGTTCTATCTCTTCTCTGCGTCCTCCTTGCCCTCTGCGTTACGTTTTTATCTTTTTCTTTCTTTTCGTTTTGTGACCTCAGCCCACCGAAGCGCGCCGCGACTCCCACTCCTGGCTCAGCCGCCGCACAGTTTCGCGCAAACGCACCGCCAGCGCCGCAATCGTTTCCACGCGCTGCTGTCCGCCCTGCGGAAGCCGGCCGTCGTTCTTCTTGTGAATTTCCGCGAGCAACAGTTCCGCGTTCCCGAGAATTCCCGTCAGCGGATTATTCAGCTCGTGCCGGAGCACCTCTCCAAAATCCTCGGGTTCTTCGTTGAAGCGTTCCGGGGTGCTGTCCGCCAATCTCTGCGCTTGCCGCAATCTTCGCTGGATCATTCCCATCGCCGCCGGCAAGCAGCCGCCGTCTCGCGCAACGTAGTCCGCGGCGCCCGCGGCGATCAGCGCGGAGAGTTCCGTGCGCTGCTCCGCGGTACCGATCACCACCACTGGCGCATAGACCGCCAGCGAAGTCACCACGGCGTCGAGCCGCGGGACCATGCCGCGCGGCCCTTCGCTTTCGGTCGCGATTGATGCCTCCTCCAGCAAGATCACCGCCGGCGCATCGTCCTCGAGGATCCGTCGCGCCGCGCCGACGTTGCTCACGGCCGATACGCGGAGCCCGGCGATTCTCGTCTCGAATTCGCGGCGCGCCGCGGCGCACAGCGCCGCGTCGTCGCTCACCAGCAGTACGGTCTGTTCCCGGTTGTGCATGTCCCTATCCGTTTCTCGCTTCATTTTTTCGTTCGACTGCCAGTGCCACGGGCTTGCCCGGCGCACGGCTTGCCAGCACCGCCCGCACTTTTTCCGTCAATTCTTCGACGCGGAATGGCTTCGCGACATGCGGCAAGTGATTTCGCGCCAGAAACTCGCGCGTTTGCGCGGCAACGATGTCGCCCGTTACGAACAGAAAGCGGTCACGCAGCGGGTTTCCTGAGCGGACCAGCGATTTATAAAAGTGCTGTCCATCCAAGCCTGGCATTTTCATGTCGCAGATCACCAGATCGAACGACGTGCGCGCGGCTCGCTCCAGCGCTTCGCGGCCGTCCAGTAGCATGTCCACGGCAAATCCTTCGTCCTCCAGGACGTCAGCGATCAGCCGCGCCACCGTTGGCTCATCCTCCACGACGAGAACGCGCGATCCTTTTTCGTGCACGGCGGGAATCACAGATGTTTTTTCGCGCGCCCCGTTCAATTCGGTCTTCTGTTTGGCTGCAGTGGATTCAGGGAATGGCGAACCGATAGCCGGCTGCTCCTGCATCCTTTCCGCCGCGACGGGCAGTTCCACC
Source organism: uncultured Acidobacteriota bacterium (assembly GCA_963729455.1). Lineage (GTDB taxonomy): Bacteria > Acidobacteriota > Terriglobia > Acidiferrales > UBA7541 > Acidiferrum. Next base: position 672,947 of record CAVSNX010000005.1, on the reverse strand, counting down.
TGAAATATCGCGCCGCCTTCCGGCGAGCAGGAAGCGTGCACGCGTCCGCCATGTTCGCGCACCACGCTCAGCACGACCGCAAGGCCAAGCCCAGTGCCCACGCCCGCGGGCTTGGTCGTGAAGAATGGATCGAAAATCCGGGCCAGAATCGCTTGCGGGATTCCGGGACCGGTGTCTTCGACTTCAAGATGCACACACTGTTGTCCAAGATTCTTGGTGCGTACCCGAATGATTCCGCCGCGGCCCTGCTGTTCGATGGCTTGCCGCGCATTCCCTACCAGATTCATTAGCACTTGCTGCAGATGGCCGGCGTCGCCGTGCACGGCCGGGAGGTTGGGATCCAGATCCAGCTCCACGGCAATCTTTTTCGCGGCGAGCCCGAAATTCTGGAGATCCATGGCCTGCAGCACGACATGATTCAGCGAAATAGCGCGGCGCTCCGGCAAGCTTTCCCGCGCGTTCAGCAGCAATTGGCGCAGGATGACGCTGGCCCTTTCTGCTTCCTGCAAAATCTGCCGCGCTTCCTGCGTACGGCCGGCGCCGTCCTGGCGCGCCACCAGCCGCTGCGCGTAGCCGAGGATGCTGGTTAGCGGGTTACTCAATTCATGAGCGATGCCGCTGACCATCTGGCCGAGCGCGGCGAGTTTTTCCGTCTGCAACAACTTCGACTGAAAAATACGCTGCGCCGTCAGGTCCCGGTAGACTTCCACGCGACCCAGCGGACGCCCGGAGGCATCCAGCACCGGCCGCGCCGCTCGTTCGAGAATGCGCGGTGAAGGCCGCGTCATCTGCAGCTCTTCGCGAACGCCGGCGTCAATTCCTCGCGCCAGTTCACGCCAGCGCGCCGCGAACTGTCCCGGCTGCGCCGCCTGGCCCTTGAGCCGGCCAATCAAACTCTCGAGCGTTCGCAGTGTTGCGGACTCCTCCGGAGGCAGTCCCGCAACCTGCGCGAACCGCGTGTTCATCGCTCGCACGTTTTCCTGCGCATCGAACAGAACCACTCCCTCGTCCAGCCACTCGAGAACATTTTGCAATTCAATCTCCGCGCGGTCGCCTCCCTGCCCGGCTTCGCGAATGGCTTGCGCTTCGCGCAAGACGGCTATGCGCTGCCCGGCCGCGAGGGCCGTCGTCCGCAGCTCGACGCGGGCTCCGTTGGGCAGCTCTACGGGCAGCCAGTTCGCCCTGCTGCGTTGCACTTCCGGCCCAGTGCTCAACTGCCCACGCAGCAACATCTCGATGTGTGCGTGTTCCTTCGCGCGGAACAGATCGACAAATCGCTCAGCTGTTCCCGCGCCGTGCGCGTGGATTTCCCGGATTTTCGAGGCCTGGCCCAGCAGCTCACGCGCCGCGCGGCTGGAGGCCACGATTCTGCCGGCTTCATCCAGCAGGAACGCAGCATCGCCGCTGGAGTCCAGCAACGCTTGCTGCCATTCGGTGTGCCGGGATTCCTGGCCGCCGCGCTTCTTCGACCACAAAGCGGCCGCCGCCAGTTCCGCCCGCAATTCCAGCCGGTCCAGCGTGGCGAGTGAAATGGAGCTCTGTGGAAGCCCCACCAGCAGAATGCCGACCAATTGCCCTTCAAACTCCAGGGGAAACGTGACGATCCGCGCGACTCTGCCGAAATTTCCGGACGCTTGCGGCTTGTTGCCGGCTACTCGCCGGGTTTGCAGCGCGCTGCGCCAAATTCCCGCCAGCGGTTCGCTTTCCGCGGCGGAAGTCCACGCCGCGTCGCCACTCTTCCATTGAAAAACGGCTTGGGCTCGTTCGCTGAGGTCTGCGTCCTGGTTTACGGCTCCGATCATGGCAAATTCCGCGGCGAAACCAGATTCACGCTCCAGCATGCCGGTGCAGCTTTCAACCAGGTGCGTCAGCATGGATTCCGCGGAGCCCCCGCCGCTGAGGGTTTTCAATACGTACCGCGAAATCTTGATGTCGGCCGTGCGAACCCGTGCGGTCTGCTGTTCTTCGAACAGCCCCAGGGACAGGGCCAGCTCCGCCGCAATCGTTTCCACCGCTTCCCGCGGAATCGACAGGTGTTTGTTGCGGCTCCCCGCGAGAATCACGCCTTTCAGGTGTCCTTTTCGTTCGATCGGGGTCCAGAGTACGCGGCGAAGTTCCACGTCTGGTCCGATGATGGGCCGCTCCGGAATGGCGTCCAAGTCTTGCTCGACGCTTTTTCCACGCCGCAGTTCTTCTTCCGGCAAGGGCGCTTCGACGGAGAGGTGGGCCCACTCCATGGGCATCGCTCCGTTTTCGCGGTCCCATACCAGTCCGTGAAAACCTGCTACCGCTTCCGCGGGCCGGCCAGGATTCGAATCGGCCTCCAGCCAAACGCCGATGCGATCCGCATTCCCTTCTCGAACGAGAGCAGCCAGCGCTGCCCGCAAAAGTTCCTCGCGGGAAGCGCCAGCCAACGCTGCCGGCGCTACGCCTTGCGCGCTCGCTTCCTTCTCTGGTTTTTTCCCCCAAACTCGCATGCCATCGCCTGGGCCCTTCCTTGCTTTTCGCCGCACTTCACAGGACAGACCTGCGAAGCGTGACGGCATGGAATAAGAGGCCTCGGTGGAACATTTGCACCAGCAGGCCCATCGCAGAAACTCAATTTCGTCCAAAGAATCAGTCACTTACAGGGGGAGAAGAGATTGGGGAGGTTACTGCGAATTCCATGTCGAGACTTTGGCCAGCGTTCTTCCCAGAGTGAACCGCGACGGAAGAGTCGGTATTTGGAGAAGCCCAGAGATTCAAGAGACTCACGCGATTGGAGAATAAAGTGGTCTGGAATGCCGCGGAAGACTGGTCCGCCAAAGGACGGAACGAAGTGTGAAGGTTCGGGGGGAAGGCGCGGCCGGGCATTCGAACCGGCTGCAGCTTCGAGATCCCGCTGCTATGCAGGACGAACTTCAGGCCTCGGCATGCTCGACATGGTACTGCTTTAGCTTGCGGTACAACGTGGTTTTTCCGATGCCGAGCATGCGCGCGGCGGAGAGTTTGTCGCCGCCGGTTTCGCGCAGAGTACGGAGGATGGCGCGACGCTCCAATTCTTCCAAAGGCAATATTTCATCTTTTTCGGGTATGCGTTCGCTTGCCGAGTATTGCAAGTTGGAGGGCAAGTCTGCCACATGAACGATCGGCCCGGAACCCAGGGCCACGGCGCGCTCAATGGCGTTTTCCAGTTCGCGGACGTTACCGGGCCAGTCATAGGCAATGAGACGGCGCATGGCATCATCGGAAATGGTGCGCATGGAACCGTGTGATTCGGAAAATTTCTCGAGAAAGGCGGTGACGAGTATGGGGATATCGCTTTTTCGATCGCGGAGCGGAGGCAACTTGACTTGCACGACATTCAAACGGAAATAGAGGTCCTGCCGGAAGGTTCCGGCGCGGATGGCGGAATCCAGGTCACGGTTGGTGGCGGCGATGATGCGCACGTTGATTTGCCGACGCTCCGTGGAGCCGACGGGCTTGACCTCGCGTTCTTGTAGAGCGCGCAACAGTTTGGCTTGCAGGTCCACGGGCATGTCGCCGATTTCGTCGAGAAAAAGCGTGCCGCCCTTCGCCGCTTCGAGCAGGCCTTGCTTGGCTTGCATGGCGCCGGTGAACGCGCCTTTGACGTAGCCGAAAAGCTCCGATTCGATCAGCGTGGGGACGAGCGCCGAGCAATCCACCGGCGCAAAAGGGCGGTCCTTGCGGGGGCCGGAAAAATGAATGCTTTTGGCCACCAGTTCCTTTCCCGTTCCGCTCTCGCCGAGAATTAGGACGGGATACTCATGCTGGCTGACCTTTTCGATCATTTTGTAGACACGCTGCATTTTCATGGAAACGCCGATCAGTCCGCCGAAGCCCGGGCGCGTGCGCAGTTGTTCGCGCAAAAGACGGTTTTCCTGTTGCAACTCAACGGCGCGGGCCACGCGCTCCAGCCGGGAGCGCAACTCTTCGATGCGAAAGGGCTTGGTAACATAGTCGAATGCACCCATGCGCGTGACTTCCAGGGCGGATTCAATCGTTCCGTACTGTGTGAGCACGACGACGGTCACCTGCGGATGCTCGTCGTGGATGTGCTTCAGCAGTTGGACTCCATTGGTCTGCGGCAACTTCAAATCCGTGAGCACAATATCCACCGCGGAGTGTTCCAGGATTTCCAGCGCTTCTTCGGCGGTGGAGACGCCAGTGGCCTTCATGCCGCACTGCTCGGCCACTTCCGCGCAGGTATCACGGATGGTCTGTTCGTCGTCTACGATAAGAATACTCATGGGAAGAACTTCGCGGATCAGTTCCAGACTTTCACCAGTCGCTGGCATGGAGTGGGCACCTCGCTTCCGGATGGACTTGCACTTGGCGTTCCATTTAAGGAAAACCCGCGCGACTTATTCACAATTCAATACATTAGCTAATTTGGAATCTAATGTGCAAGCGCCAATTTGGGAATTGGAATCGCGGCACGAAGCCCTTGCAAGGACATTAAGACGTAGTAGAAGCTTTCTTTCCAAAGGCTTGCAAGAAAAGACCGGCGGAAATTCCAATTCGGGAAGAGACCAGCGGAAAGCAGTGCAGTCGCCCGCAGGGGAAGAGTGCAAGCGGGCAGGGAGCTTGTGGCAGTTCCAAGAACGGAAGAGTGGAAAGTCTGGCTATGGAGTCGCGTCGCTTGCAAACAGAAGCGGACCCTTCGATGGCACTGCGAAGGGTCCGCGTTCGCTAGCTTGTTCGTCTTTGAAGGCTATTGCTCGCCTGGAGTCACGAGCCATTCCGAGCGAGCGCTAGTTCCGCTTACGGCGTGGCCTTTTTCTTGGGGACCGGGGCCATCGCTTTGGTCCTCCCCTTTTCCCCGCCACTCCTGCTCAGCAGGGTCAGAGCATCCCTGGAGTTGAACGGGAAGCGACGAACCGATTGCTCGCCGGTCGTGCTCAGGGTGACGTCCACACGGCGGTTGCTGGCCAAACGCACGGTGAGCAGGTTTGCCAGTATTTTCTTTTTTTCTTCTGGGCTCAGGTCCGGGTCTGCCGCGATTTGGGCCTTGACCTCTTCGTCCGTCATATTTTTTTCAAACCCAAACGCCTGGATTTGAAGGTGATCCGCGGGCACGCCCTTGTCAATCAAGTAGTTCTTGGCGCGTTCCGCGCGGCGTTCGGAGAGTTTCACGTTGTATTCCCTGGGCCCGCGAACATCGGCGTGGCCCTGAAGAGTAAGATGGGCGTCCGGCCGGTACTTCAAATATTGCAGGAAGTCGCTGGCCAGTGAGTCAAGCGTGGCGGCCTGACTTGGCTCCAAACCACCGTTGGGTTTTGCAACGGTCGGCAGGGCCGTCGGGAAATAGATGCTGTGCAGAGCCAGCCTGGCTTCCAGCTGCTTGATCTGCGGAGGCTCCTTCACTTCCACCGTGCCTGAGGCATCGGCGGTTCCGCCGCGACCGTCATTGACTGTACAGGTCACGGTGTAGGTTCCAGGCTGCAGGCCCGTGGAATCAAACTGCACATTTGAACCACTGCCGATGATTTGTCCGCCGGTCGTCGTATAGCTGTACGTCAACGGGTCATTGTCCGGATCGGTGCCGTTGCAGGTAACGCCGGTGCGCTCACCAGTCTGAATGGGACTGCGCTCGATGGACAATGTAGCGCTCGGCGGACGATTCGGTTTCTGTTCCACCTTGATATCCGCCGCGCAGGAGGCCGTGCCGCCGCGTCCGTCGTCCACTTTGACGTTCACGGTGTACGTTCCCACGGCCACGCCCGAAGAGCTCCAGCGCACATCCGCGCCCGTGCCGTCAATCGAGCCACCGGTCGCCGAGTAGCTGTAGGTGAGCGGATCGTTGTCCGGATCGCTGGCGTTTACGTGCACCGCCACGGTGTCGCCCGAACCAGCATAGACCGACGCAGGATTCACCGAGCAGGCCGCCACGGGCGGATGGTTCGGCGGAGGCGGAGGATTCGGTATACCGAAGCGCAGGACCACGCCGGTCGCGGCGCGGAAGTTGTTCTGGCGCGAACTGGCTCCAAGCGCGGTACCGGAGAAAGTGGTCATTAAATAATCAAACTCCCCCACGCGCCAGGCCACATTCTTGAAGAGCACATAGTCAATACCGCCGCCGGCCGCCAGGGCGAAGGCAGTCTGGTCATTTCCTCCGGTCATTTCAATGCTGCTGCTCGCTGCACCAACCAGGAATTCGGCGAAGGGAACGAAACGGTTAAACTTCCGCAAATTGAGGCGCGGACCAAACAGGTAACTGGTGAAGGTTCCCTGCACGGAATTGTTGTTTCCAGTCAAGGGAAAGAGTTTGCGGTCGAACTGGTAGCCTCCGACATCAACGGTGAGGCCCAGCCATTTCGAGGCGTTATAGGTGAACTCACCAGCCACTCCATGGTTATTGAATCCTGCAAAAGGGGAACCGGGATTGAAATTGACGTAATCGTAGGTTATGGCGACTTCGTACTTAGGAACGATCAAACCGACGGGGCGGGTATCCGCCGCCGGACCGGGAAAGGGAGTTGGCCGAGGCTTCGCGGGCAAAGCGAAGACGCCCTTGTTGGGTACGGCGTTGGCGCTGCCCGCCGTGCTGTTTGCGGCAGAGTTTTTCTCCGCGGTAGTGCCGGCAGCATTCGAATCGTCCGCTGGCGAGCCGCTCTTCTGCTGGGCGCAGAGGGGCAAGGTCAAGAACGTGCTGATGGCCAATCCCAGATACAACTTACGCATCTCAGTTCCTCCCTAAATTATTTCTCTCGGATCCGATGTGATTCACGCGTCCGCCGCTGGACCGTTCGCTGCGATTGGCGGACCTCGTTAGACGCATTGCAGCTTTTCAGTTCGCCGCTTCCAACCCCCGCTGGTAGTTCTTCCCACACCTCTTACTCGACAGGGAAGAATGCTCAGGAAGCAGCCTAACGCGGTGGCACAAGGTTATTCCAGAAGTCCCTTTTTGCGCAACTATTTCCTGACTCGCCTCGGGAGTGCCGGAGGGAATTCTTCTATCGGAATCGCAGGCGAGTTTGCCAGGCTCACAGTTTGCGCGCGACGTAGGTGCTGATGCCGTAGTTTTTCGTCAAAATCTGCGCCGCTTCGATGGCCGGCCAAAGCATTCGGTCCAGCACGGAAGTGGGCGAGTATGCCGCATACTTGAGGGAGGCGACGATTCCGCTGGGCAGATGGTGCAAGTGGCGGAACTCCTTGCTGGTGAGCGGCACATCTTTGTACATGAATTTCTTTCCGCGGAGCCGATCTTGTACGAAGAAAGCCAGCCAGTTGTTGGGTGCTAGCTTGTAAATGTTTCGGCCGTTGTCTTCTTTCTCGAACCTGAAACCCGTTTTGTCCAGATACTGGCGCACCGTTTCGCGGGTGAAGAAGTACAAGTGCCGCGGAATGTCCTCGCGGAAGAGGCGGCGGGAGGCCGCGCTGTGAAAATTGGTCACGAGAAAAACGAAGAGGCCGCCTTTCTTGATGACCCTCGAGGCTTTTTGAAAGTAGGCCATGGGGTTGTGCACGTGCTCGAGAACGGCCCAGGCGGTCACTGCGTGGTAGGCCGGCTCGTTCACGGAGATGTCCTGAAATTCCTGGGTATGCACGGGGAAATCGGTGATGCGCTGCGAGGATTCGGAAATCTCCACGCCTTCGACGTCCCAGCCGCGCGCGGCCATGAACCGCGGGAAATCGCCGTTGGCGCAGCCGACGTCCAGTAATTTCTTGCGGCCAGTCCGGGCTTCCAGTTCCCGGAGGTAGCTGGCTTCTTGCGTGAAGCGCCGGGTCACATAGCGGTCGTGGCTACTGGTTGGCGGAGTCTGGTAATACTCGGGCGGGTAGTATTTTTGGATTTCAGCGATTGTCGGTCTTGGGTTTACAAAACCGAGGCCGCAATTGTCGCATTCCACGACGGTGAAGAATTCATCGGGGAAGAAACGCCGGTCCGGCATTTCGTACACAGGCGTTTGCCGTTCGGAACCGCATAAGTTGCACGCTACTGTTTCCAAAAAGAGCCGCTCCTGGTGGTTCGTGTTGTCTCTGTAGAACTTTGCGCCGGCCTACGAAGGCTGGATCGGCAGATGTCGAATTCGCTTTCCTGTGGCGGCAAAAAGAGCGTTTGCCAGAGCCGGTGCGATCGGCGGGACTCCTACTTCGCCCACGCCGGTGGGCGGCTCGGTGCTAGGGACGATGAATACTTCTACCGTTGGCGTTTGGGAGATTTTCAAAACCGGGTAATCGTCAAAATTCCCTTCCTTCACGCGGCCCTGTTCGAATGTGATTTTTCCCCAGAGGGCGGCGGAGAGGCCAAAGACGATGCCGCCTTGGATTTGTGCTTCGATGGTATCGGGATTCACGATTTGCCCGCAATGGAGTGCGGAGACGACGCGGTCGACCGTGATTTTGCCGTCCGGCGCGGCGGACAATTCGACGACTTGCGCCACGGTCGTGCGGTAGCTGGTGTGCATGGCGATGCCGCGTCCTTTTCCGGGGGGCAAGGACTTGCCCCAACCGCTTTTCAACGCAGCCAATTCGAGGACTGCTTTTTTTCGCGGAGAATTCTGGAGCAGTTCGCGGCGAAATTCGAATGGGTCTTTTCCAGCGGCGGCGGCAAGTTCGTCTATAAAACATTCGGTGACGAAGGCGTTGAGAGCGTATCCCACGGAGCGCCAGTAGCCGACGGGCACCGGGAGATGCGACTCGATGTACTCGACGCGGAGATTAGGAATGGCGTAGGGGAGATCGGTTGCGCCTTGCACGGACAGAAAGTCGATTCCGGTGTGCAGCAATTCGAAACGCGAACTGATGGATTGGGAGACGATCTGATGCTTCCAGGCGGTCGGATGCCCGGCGGAGTCAAGCGCGCCCACGCAGTGACCGTAGGCGCCGGGGCGGTAGACGTCGTGGCGCGTATCGTCTTCGCGGGTCCACACTACTTGCACGATTTTGCCGGTGGCTTTCGAAAGTTCCACCGCGTCCACGACCATATCAGTTTCTAGGCGCCGGCCGAATCCGCCGCCGAGGAAGGTGGTGTGCACATCCACCCAGGCGGGCGGGAGTAAAGCGGTGCGAGCGGCTTTTTTCTTTATGGCGGCGGGGTTTTGCGTGGGGCACCAAACCTCACAGTGATTCCACTTCACATGGGCGGTGCAATTCAGTGGCTCCATGGCGGCGTGCGCGAGGAAAGGCTGTTCGTACGTGGCTTCGACCGTTTTGGAAGCGGAGGCGAGGGCGGCTTCGACGTCGCCTTTCGTCTGGGCGATGGCGCCCTTCTGTTTTGCGAACTGCTCCATACTCTCGCGGATCGTGGCATCGGAAAGATTCCGGTTGGGGCCCTCGTCCCACTGCACGTCGAGTGCGAGTTTCCCCTGAAAGGCAGCCCAGGTGGAATCGGCGATTACGGCGACACCGCTGGTGATCTTCAGAACTTGGAGGACGCCGCGAACGGCTTCTGTCTTCTTGGAGTCGAAGGATTTGAGCTTTCCGCCGAGAAAGGGGCAGCGCAACACGGAGGCGTAGACCATTCCTGGAAGCTTCACGTCCATCCCAAATATGGCGGTTCCGTTTACCTTGCTAGGCGTATCCACTCGACGGAGTGGCTTTCCCAATAAACGAAATTCCGCTGGACTCTTGAGAGCAACATTTTTCGGGACGGGGAGTGCCTTGGCGGCCGCGGCAAGGTTTCCATACGAAATTTGCCGGCCCGATTGTGGATGAAAGACGGCGCCGTTTTCCGTTTTGCAGGTGCTGGGTTCCACGTGCCACTCTTGCGACGCAGCGGTGAGGAGCATCGCGCGTGCGGTTGCGCCGGCCTGGCGCAAAACTTGCCAGGACATTCGAACGGAAGTGCTGCCCTGCGTTCGTTCTTCGCCGTAGTCCTCGCTCGTCGGGGCCGGTTGGATGCGAATGGCGGACCAGTCGGCGTCCAATTCCTCGGCGACAAGCATGGCCATGGACGTTCGAACACCCTGGCCCATTTCGGACTTCGCGACCCAGATGGTCACCGTGTTGTCCGGCGCGATCTGGAGCCAGACGTTGGGAGAGAAGGTTCCCGCTTCGTCGTGCTTCGATTGCTTTTCGCGAAACCCCGCGTAATACCCCAGAACCAATCCCGCGGCACCGAGGGTGCCCGTGACCACAAAGCCGCGTCGCGTAATCCGGCTCGCGCTACTCATCGGAAATTTGGAAATTGGTCATTCGAATACCGGGCATCGTCAGCCGCGCCGGAATTCAGAAATTTGTAGCCGTCTCATCTCGAATAGTAGATTAACTGTGGCGTCCTCGGATTGTCGAGCGTAACGTCAAGCGCGCGGTGAGCGAACCGGCCGTGATGGAAGCATTTCTAGCAATCACCGAGTGGAAAGCCCAGACGCTCACGGGCGACTTTTGTACAATCGTAGTCAGTCGGGAAACAAAGTAAAATTACGATTGCTGGTTAGATCCTTCAGGACCTTGCATGCGCGAAGACGAAAAATCCGAGGCCGGACGCGAAAAACGCCTGAAGTCGGTGCGGCGGCTGGTCATCAAGGTCGGCACGAGCACAGTGACGGGAGCCGAGGGCGAGTTGTGCACGGCGCGCATGGAACCGATCGTCCGCTCCATCGCTGGTTTGATGAAGGACGGCAGGCAAGTCGTACTGGTTTCATCGGGCGCGGTAGGTCTGGGACGAGGCTGGCTGGGGCTGCACCGTTCGCGGCTGAGCGATATGGTTACGAAGCAGGCGTGCGCTGCAGTAGGACAGAGCCTGCTGATGGACGCGTATAAGGATTTGTTTTCAAAGTGGGACGTCAAGATCGCGCAGGTTCTGCTGACGGAAGAGGACTTCACCAATTGGCGGCGGTACTCGAATCTTCGGCAGACGATGGAAAAGTTGCTGGGATTCGGCGTGCTGCCAATCGTCAATGAGAACGACACAGTGTCCACCGCGGAATTGGAATCCATCGCGCCCGAGACGCGCACGGCCGCATTCAGCGACAATGATCGGCTGGCGGCGCTAGTGATGAGCGGGCTGGAGGCGGAAGCGTTGGTGTTGCTGACCAATGTGGACGGCTTGCTACAGCAAAAGCCCGCGGACGGAAAACCCAAAGTCATTTCGCTGGTGGAGGAAGTCACCCCGGGGCTCAAGGCGTTGGCTTCCGGACCTTCCGCGAGCGGGCGCGGCGGCATGTGGACGAAGCTGGAGGCCGCAGAAATCGCCATGAATTGCGGCGGGACGGCGGTGATTGCAAACGGGCAGACGGAGGGCGTGCTGGATCGCGTCTTTGCTGGGGAAACAATTGGCACAGCGTTCTTGCCAGTCAAGCGCATGAAGGGAAAGCGGCGGTGGATCGCCTATGCGGCGGATGTGCGAGGCCGCGTCGTGGTGGACCCGGGGGCGTACCGCGCGCTCACGCAAGGCAAGGCGAGCTTGCTGGCTTCGGGAATCACACGCATTGAAACGCATTTTGCGTCCGCGGATGTTGTGAGTATTGTGGATGGTACGGGGCGCGAATTTGCGCGCGGGATTGCCAACTGCGACAGCAGCGAAGCCGCGAAGGTTCTTGGAATGAAAGAAAACGATGGCGGCAAGCGGGGCACGGCAAGCTCTTGCGTGCTGGTCACGCGCGACAACATTGTGCTGCTGAATAAATCATGACGAAAGAAATTATTGACGGGGCCCAGGCCAGCGTGGCGGCGGTGGCGCAACGCGCCAGGATTGCTGCGCGGGCGCTCGCCAGGCTCTCGCCGGAATGCCGCACGGAGATTTTAATGGCTGCGGCGCAGGCCATCGAAGACGCTGGTGCCGAAATTCTGGCAGCGAACGCGCGCGATTGCCGCGCAGCGGGGCCCGCGGTTGCAGGCGGAGCCATGTCATCCGCCACGTTTGCGCGGCTGCGCGTGAAAGAAGCGGGGATCGCGCAGATGGCTGAACATGTCCGCGGCGTGGCACAGCTGCCGGATCCGCTGGGCAAACGCCTGGCCGCGACTGAGCTGGACGATGGGTTGGTGCTGTACAAAGAATCGTGCCCGCTGGGAGTGATCGGGATCGTGTTCGAATCGCGGCCGGACGTTGTGCCACAGGTGGCGGCGCTGGCGCTGAAATCCGGCAACGCGATCATCCTCAAGGGAGGGGCCGAAGCCGTTCACACAAATGAGGCGCTAGTTTCGGTATGGCGAAAATGCCTGGCCCGGTTTCCTTCGGTGCCGCAGGACTCCATCAATCTATTGCTGACGCGGTCGGACGTGAAGGAACTGCTGGAGCAAGAGCGATTTGTGGATCTGATTATTCCGCGCGGCTCACAATCCTTCGTGAGGTTCGTCTCGGAGCACAGTAAGGTTCCGGTGTTGGGCCACGGCGAGGGAATTTGCCACGTATATGTCGATCAAGCTGCGGACATCGAGAAAGCAATCGCGATCACTCTTGATTCGAAAGTGCAATATCCGGCGGCATGCAATTCGGCGGAGACGTTGCTCGTTCACGAAGCCATTGCCGGCGAATTTCTCCCTCGGGCGGTTTCGGCGCTAAGAAATGCAGGTGTTGAGTTGCGGGTCTGCCCAGGATCGCTCGCAATTCTCGGAAAAGATGGACTTTTGGCGGCCACGGAACAGGATTGGGAAACGGAATACTCCGACTTAATCCTATCGGTGAAGGTCGTTTCCAGTTTGGAAGAGGCCATGGCGCATATTCACCGCTACGGCTCGGGACACACCGAAACGATCGTGACTGAAAATGCGCAGGCCGCGAAGCAATTTCTCGACGAGATTGACGCCGCCGGCGTTTATCACAACGCTTCGACGCGCTTTGCTGATGGCTTTCGCTACGGATTCGGCTCCGAACTGGGCATCAGCACCAACAAACTGCATGCGCGCGGCCCCATGGGGCTTGAGGGCCTGACCACTTACAAGTACAAACTCTATGGAAACGGGCAGACCGTTGCGGCTTACTCCAAGGGTGAAAAGAAGTTCAAACACCGGCGCCTGGAGTAACGCCGAAACACGGGATCATTTTTTGCGTTGTAGTCAGCTCCAGGAAATCGAGAGCTCGGCGTAGCCTTTGCCTTCCTCAATGGGAGTGGCGAAGTAGATGACCACGTCCTTGGCGCCGGAAATCTCCAGTGCTTTCTTAAAAAATCCGATAATTGCGAAACCCATGATGCGGTGCTGCCTTTCGAAACCGGTGTACTTGATCATCGCTTTGCCGTGCCCCGGCAGGTGAACGTCAATCGGCACGCCTTGAAAATAGGTTTCGTGAACCGCGGCGATCCGCTTGATCACAAACTCCGGCGAACCCAGTTTTACGAAGGCCTTGTAAATCCCGCGGAGCTGTCGTTCGATCACGGCTTCGGAGCCGCGCGTGACCATTTCTTCCTTGCCGTCGGCGAGAACGCGGATTTCCAACTCAAGAAAGCGCGCAAAGAGATCCAGCGAGTACCAGGTGGAAGAATAGATTTCCCCCTTGAAGACATTGCGTGCTTCCTCGTCCAGGAGCGCGAGAATTTTCTGGAAGGCCCCTTCGCCGGCGCGATTCTTGATCTGGTTGATGGTTTCCTGAATTGCGGATCCCTTGATCTGCACCATGCGGCGGCTCCTCGAGGGCCGGCGCTGCTGACGACCCCGTTCTGAACTTACTATGTCTTTCTGCAAGCAGGGAGCCGCTTGCCCAAATCGAAACTAACGAAGGCATCACCCTCCGGCGCTTCCGTTCGCCTGGCTCTTCTCGTGACAAACTTATCACAAATGCTGTACATTGAAATTATTGCAATATTTTCAATAGATTGTTAGGATCGCAGCCCATGAAGCCGCAAGGCAATGCCTATGCGATTCGCAGCAAGAAGCAACTCGCCGCGCTGGCGTCTGCCGCGCGGCAGGAAATTGTGGACGTCCTTTCCCAGATGGGAACGGTTTCCGTCGCCGAGCTTGCCGGCGCCCTCGGCAGACCTGCGGATGCGCTCTACTACCACTTGCGCGCGCTACAGCAAGCAGGATTGGTTGTGCACGCGGGAGATCGCAGCCAGGGAAAGCGCCAGGAAAAACTCTTACGGACAGCCTCACCGGACTTGCAGCTGCGTTACAAAACCGGCAGAGAGGACAACGGCCGCCAGATAACGGCTGTTGTCAGTTCGATGCTGCGTTTAGGTATACGAGATTTTCGCAGCGCGTTTCGCAGCGGCAACGCAAAAGTGTCCGGCCCTGGCCGGGAATTGTGGGCGCTCCGCAAAACAGGGTGGTTGAAGCCGCGCGAGATCGCCAGCGTGAACGAAGCCATCGAGAGACTTTCGAATGATGTCGCAAAGCCGCGCGGGCGAGGCCGTCTCTACGCCATCACCGTGCTGTTGACGCCTCTAGATCATCGCGCTCGCGCTGGTGGCAAAAAGTCCGCTCCTCGAAAAGGGAAAAACAAATGAAAAAGGAAGCTCTTGTTCTCTTCACGATTACAATTTTCTCTGGCGTTACGTGCATTTTGGACGCGCACAAAATTGAAGCGTTCCAGCGCAAACAATCCAATGCTCAGCCGGATTCCTCCCTGCCCGCAGCCAAGGAAATTGTCGAACGCTATGGCCGAGCCTTGGGCGGACGGGGCGCCTTGCTGCATCACACGTCGAGCACCATGCGCGGCACGATGGAAGTGCAGGGGCCCAGCGGTCTTGTGAGCTTGCCCATCGTCTACCTGGCGAGCGCGCCCTATCAGCGCGTAGAGAGAGTGTCCCTGCCAAATGGCAGGGGCGACGTACTGAATGGTTTTGACGGTGAAACGGCCTGGAGCTTTGATCCCCGGTCCGGTGCGCAAGTTTATGATGGCAACGACCGCGAATCGATGAAACGCGATGCGGACTTCTACTATGCGATCAACGAACTCTCCTGGTTCAAGTCCATGGACACCGTGGGAATCGAAGATTTCGAAGGGCGGCAATGCTACCGTTTGCATGGAATCAATAACTGGAACAAGTCGAACGACCATTTCTACGACCGCGAAACAAAGTTACTTGCCGGCTACGAGTTTGAGTCCGAACTCGGCCTCACGCACGAAATCTTCGCCAATTACAAAAAGATGGACGGTGTTTTGGCTTCTATGAAACAGATCGTTAAGGTCAAATCGAAAGACGGCACCTGGGCCGTTCAACAGACCTTGCGTTTCGAATCCGTGACGTTCAATGATGTCGATCCCGCGGTCTTTGTGCCGCCGGCGCCGGTGCGCGATTTGCTGGCCAAGACCAAGTCAGCAGCCAACCGTGAATGAGCCGACGTGAGCTACACTATTGCACTTATGCGCGCTCTTACGGTTCTTGACGATAACTGGATGGGCCGGCCTCACACGATTGGCACGGCGCTGCTTGAATCCGACGGCCACCGCGCCATCATTGACCCGGGGCCAGGCTCCACACTGGAAACGCTGCACCGACAGCTCCAGGCTCACGGCGTAGTCGTGCGCGATCTCGACGCCATTCTGCTTACACATATTCACATGGACCATGCGGGCGCCACCGGCGCGCTGGTGCGTGAAAATCCGCGCCTCGCAGTTTACGTGCATTCGAAGGGCGCGTCACACATGATCGATCCTACGAAACTCATGGCCAGCGCACTGCGGCTGTGGCCCAACGATCTGCACACTCTCTTCGGTGAAATGCTTCCGGTGCCCGCGGCGAATCTCCGCATCCTGGAAGGCGGCGAAACGCTCACGCTCGGCTCGCGCCGCTTCGAGGTCGTCTATACGCCCGGACACGCGTCGCACCACGTCAGCTACTTCGACCAGCAGGAAGGCGTCGCGTTCGTTGGCGACACCGCGGGCGTGCGCATTGAGGGCCATCCGTACATCATGCCTGCGACTCCGCCGCCGGATATTGACCTGGAAATTTGGGAGACTTCGTTTGCAGCCATCATGAAACGCAAGCCGGCGCGGCTTTTCCTGACGCACTATGGCTTTTCCGATAATCCCACCGAACATATTTTGCTGTTCCGCGAACGGTTGCACAAATGGGCCGCGGCCGCCGACAAAGTCATTCGCTCCGCGGCCAGCGATTCGGATGCGATGGATTCCTTCATGACCGTCACGCGCGCGGAAATTGCGCAGTATCTGCCGTTGGAAGAGGTCGAGCACTACGTCTTCAGCGCGGGGCTGAATCTCTCGTTTCTCGGACTCGCGCGCTACTTGCGCAAGCGGGCCTCCGCCGCCGGGTGAGTTTCGCGGCGAATTATTCCCTCTTCAATTGAGAGAATCTCTGAGGCTAAAAATCTGTTCCTAGCAGCGACTCGCTAGGCAGTGGTTTCCGACGACGACACTTCCGTGGGGCCGGAAGCAGGTTCCGCGGCAGGCGCGTTCAAAGATTCGAAACGAGCGGACAGCGCTTCCACAAGCAGCTCCACAAGTCGACCCGCGCCGCTGCCATCGGGATCCTTGTCGGGGTTGTACTGTGCCACGTCGAGGCCGAGCAGATTCTTGTGCTTTGTGAATTCGATGAGTGAAGTGCGAACCGCTTCAAAGTCCAGTCCGCCGCTTCCCGGCACATTCACAGCAGGAAATTCCTCCTGGGCAATCACGTCAGTATCGAGATGCAGGACGAACTCGCGCGCTTCGGCGTGAACCTGCGCAAGAGCCTGGTGTGCGGCCTTGTCGGCGCCTTTGGCTTGAATGTCCGCGGCGTCAATGTGCCGCATCGGCGATTTGCTGAGGAACTCCTGCTCCGGCGGATCGAGTCGTTCGATGCCGTACAGCGTCACGTCCGGCTCGCGCACCAGCGGCGCCTCGCTCCAGAAGCGCACCAGTTCCGGAGCGCCCCTCCCGATGATGTGCGCGACTACCATTCCGTCAATGCGGCCGGAAGGCGTGGAAGCGGGCGTATTCAAATCCGCATCGCGATCGAACCACAGCAGGTTCACGTGTTTGTAATAGCGCCGCACGCCTGTCAAAAGGCCAATCACTTGCGCGCAATCGCCACCCAAGACGAGCACGAGCGCCCCGCTCTTCACCGCGAGTTCTGCGCGCGTCTTCAAATCGTTCAGGCCGGCTACGATCTCTGGAAGATTGCGCGCGCGGCGGTGTTCTTCATCATCCGCGAAGAGGCGCGGAGCACAATCACCGTGATCGATGACCTCATAGCCGATGGCCTGCAATTTTTCGGCGAGTCCGGCCGCGCGCAAGGCCGCAGGAGCCTTCTCGCTGCCCGCGGAAAAAGCCGCGGCGCTCGAGGGCGCACCAATCAAGGCAATCTTCTTCGGCTGACGGACGATTTTGACCGCCAAGGTCTGGCTCCTTGTGTTGTATTCCCCGTCTGCGCGACTGGCAACGGATGAGAGGACCAAACAACCCCTGCCCCCTCAAATCACTACGGACTGAAACAACTTCCCCCGGCCCAACCAACGAACTACAAACTCGTTTAGCGGCGCGGCGCCGGCGCGATGGTCGCCAGTTCCGGCGGCAGCGTGAAGCGCACATCCTCGCGGATCAAATCCAGGTCGCGTTGATCCGTGAAGCCAAACTCCGCGAGCCGTTCGCTGACCTGCTCGACGAGAACTTCTGGCGCGGAAGCGCCTGCGGTCAAGCCCACACGCGAAACACCTTCGAGCCACTTCACGTCAATGTCTTTCGCAGAGTCGATCAATTGCGCTTTGACCCCGCTGCGCTGCGCGACTTCCACTAAGCGATTGGAGTTCGAGCTGTTCGGCGAACCCACCACAAGGATCAGGTCCACGTCTTTGGCAACTTGCTCGACCGCTTCCTGGCGGTTTTGCGTGGCGTAGCAGATGTCGTCGCTGGCAGGACCCTGGATAAAGGGAAATTTCTGGCGCAAACGGGCTACGATTTCCTGCGTATCATAAAGACTCAGAGTCGTTTGCGTAAGGAACGAAAGCTTATCCGGATCTTCGACTTCGAGCGCGTCCACCGCGGCAACGGAGTCCACGACGATGGTGCGGTCCGGGGCTTCGCCGGACGTGCCGACGATTTCCTGATGGTCGCGATGGCCGATGAGAATGATGGTGCGCTTCTCACGCGCGAATTTCAGGGCTTCCAGATGGACTTTGGTGACCAGCGGGCAGGTGGCGTCTATCACCTTCAGGGCGCGCGACCTGGCTTCATCGCGGACGGTGGGCGGCACGCCGTGGGCGCTGAAAACCAGCACGGCCCCGTGCGGCACTTCCTCGATGGCTTCCACAAAAATCGCGCCACGGCGGCGCAACTGCTCTACTACGTAAGTGTTATGGACAATCTCATGGTGCACATAAACGGGCGCGCCGTAGGCTTCCAGCGCCAATTCCACGATATCGACCGCGCGCACGACCCCCGCGCAGAAGCCCCGCGGCCTCACCCTCAGCAATACCTTTCCATTCGTTGCAGTCGGCATTGTCATCCTAAATAGTTGAATTCCGAAGACTCTATCATACCTTACGCCGCACCCACGCTGCATCCCGTTTCCTTCCGTCAACAACAGGCCCGGTCCCACACCACGCGCGCAATGGAGGGGGCCTCGGGCAGCTTGGAAAGCTGCGCGACGCTCCAGTTGCTATGGTAGGATGCGCCCCACTGCGGCGTGCTCCATGAACAGAACCAGATCCTTTTGGAAAACCATCCCCTTACGGGCGCGCCTGGTTTTTCTCCTGGGAGTCTTCTTCATCTTCAGCACCATCGGGTTTTCCAACGATATCTCGGAGATGGGCCACCAGCCGGCCGCCCGCTTCATCCTGAGTGTCTTGGTGGTCGGCATATTTCCGATGTGTTACGCCCTTTCCGGATTTCTCCTCCGCAAAGACTTCTGGAAAGTAAGCGCGCCGCTTTTTGTCGTGCATTTCATGCTCATCAATGTGATCAATCAAAAGCTTCCGGTCACGCCTGCCGCGCCACAGATGAGTGCCAGTGATATTGCGCAATTGCACAGCCGGCTGTCCTTCGACGCGCTGGCCGTAACCATTGCCGTGGTTCTCGGCTATATCTGCTTCATCTTCGCCTCGGTTACCGAGGGGCGGCGGTATTTGCGAGCGCATGCGGAGATTGAATTGGCCAAGGAGATTCACGGCGTGCTGGTGCCGGCGATTGATACAAAAATAGGCGGGTACCAGTTTTACGGACGGTCGTCCCCCAGCGGAGAGGTTGGCGGCGACTTGATCGATCTCGCCGGGTCGGAAGACCAGTGGGTCGCCTATCTAGCGGACGTGTCGGGCCATGGAGTAGCTCCTGGAGTGGTCATGGGCATGGTCAAGAGCGCAGCGCGCATGCTGCTGAGTTCGGGCTATGACACTGCGCATCTTCTTCCGCGGCTGAACGAGGTTTTGTATCCCTTGAAGAAGCCCGATATGTTCATCACTTTCTGTTTTCTAGCCAAGAAAGAAGATGTTCTGCGAGTGGGGTTGGCAGGCCACCCGGCCATTTTGCATTTGTCCTTTAGAACCAACGCGGTAACACGATTGGAATGCCCGAATATGCCGCTGGGAATTCTGCCAGAAGGAGATTTTGCGAGTTCCGAAGTGCGCGCGGAACCGGGCGATGTCTTCGCACTCTACACGGACGGCTTCCTCGAGCCCGCGAATGCCGCCGGCGAAGAATTTGGGCTCGCGCGGTTGCAAGAAGCGTTCCAGCAGTATGGCAAGGAGCCTCTGGACGTCATTTGCCGCTCGCTGCAAGAGAGCGTGGCCCGGCACGGCGCGCAATTTGATGATCAATCACTCTTCCTGATTCGCAAGATCTAGGCGTCCGTCCGCTGAAGACCTTCCTTCCAGTACGCGACAGCCCAGACATGGCCAATTTGGTTCTCGCTGAGGCACCCGTGCGGACCGTAAAATGCCGCTACGATGACGGCAGAAATGATCGTTACCCCGGTGACTCTCGAAGGTCGGCACGTGCGGCTGGAACCGCTGGCGAAGACGCATCTGACGGGGCTCGCGCAGGTCGGCCTGGACGAGGAGTTGTGGCGGTGGATTCCCACTCCTGTTCGAACGCGGGAAGACATGGCCGCATACATCGAGACGGCGCTCCAAGAGCAGGAACGGGGCGTTTCCTTGCCGTTCGCGATTCTTGAAAAAACCACGGGCCGTGCGATCGGGAGCACACGCTACGGCAGCATTGATCGCGTCCACCATCGCGTAGAGATTGGCTGGACGTGGGTGGCGCGCGACTGGCAGCGCACGGCGATGAACACTGAGGCGAAATATCTTTTGTTGCGGCACGCGTTCGAAACGCTGGGCTGTATGCGGGTAGAGTTGAAAACCGATTCGCTGAACGAAAAATCGCGCGCGGCGATTCTGCGAATCGGCGCAAAAAAAGAGGGCATCTTTCGAAACCACATGATCACCGCGAGCGGGCGCATCCGCCATTCCGTCTATTTCAGCATCATTAATTCCGAATGGCCCGCGGTCAAGGCACGGCTTGAAACCATGCTGAATTCCCGCGCAAGCTAGCGCTCCTCGCTGGCTCCCACGACATGTCTCTTGCGCAACTTGCGCTGCATCAAGCGCCGTTTCCTATCCCCATGTAAGGTAAGATACCCCTCAGCTACCAAGTTTAGGAATCGCTAACCTGCCGGACCGCGTTGGTCCGGTGCAATTTTGGAGCATTGTTTGGCAAGTCCCGACAATCCGATCAATCGCCGGCGCAGCGAGCGCGTCATGCTGCAAATGCGCGTCACGGTGATCGCCGACGACACCGAACACAAGCCGCGGCAGGAAGAAGCGCTGACACTGATCGTCAATGCCCACGGCGGGCTGCTCAGACTGAAGATGGAAGTGCACGTCGGCCAGCCCATGCGCCTGATCAACCCGCACAACAAAACGGAGGAGAGCTGCCGTGTCGTCCGCGTCGAGGATACTTCTCCTGAGTTTTTCTCGGTGGCGTTCGAATTCGATGCCCCGAGCCCCAAATTTTGGCCGGTTGTTTTCCCGCCTTCCGATTGGAACGCTGCGCACGGCTGATCCAGCGGATTGGCGAGATGCAAGCTGGCGTTCCTTTCTCATTCCCCGTTTCTCGCACGCAACCTTTGCCGGCCGCAACTCTTCCAAGAACGCAGGGTTTGATAAAATTCGAGGCAGTGCTTGCGGTGAAGGAGTCTCTGATGAAGTTCTGGACCAATCGAATTAGAAAAGCATCGCTTCCTGCGGCTTCCATTCTGCTGGGCGGGCTGGTGCTCGCAGGCTGCAATGAATATGTGCAGATTACACGCAACCAGGACATTCCGATTTTGAAGCACCAGACTTGGGCGTGGCGTCCGGCCCCGGCCAGGAAAGAAGCTCGGGAGGAACGCCCGGTGATTTCGCGTGATACCCTCGAAGGCCGCCAACCGGTCCAACCGGTCGCGCCCGCACCCGATCCCGCGAATGATGTTGTCCGGCAAGAGCTGCGCACCTCCATCGAGCGGCAGTTGACGGAAAAGGGATTAGCGCAGGTGAGCGACCCTGCGGCGGCGGATTTCCTGGTGGATTATCACTACGCTATGCGCGGCCACAACGTGACTGTGGAGCGCGTCTATCCCGGCGCCTACCCCGGGCTGGTGTGTGGCCCGTTTGGATGCTGGCAAGGCTGGGGATACGGACCGCCGGAAGTCAGCTATGAAAACCTGCGATTCCGCGAAGGCACCTTTGTCCTGGACGTCTTCAAGCGTACGCCGATCCAATTGGCTTACCGCGCCATCGGCGTCGAGCCCCCACATCACGGCACCTTCACGAACGATCAGATCCACGACATGGTGCATGCCCTGCTGAAGGGGCTCAAGCCCAAGGGCAAGTAATACGTCGCAGCCTGCTTGCGCGCTTTTAGTCGTGCGCGCTAAGGCACGACGGCCTATTTACGTCCGGGCACTTCCTCTCTATCCTCTTACGTCATGTCGAACCCACAACCCGTCGTTCTCATCACCGGCGCGAGCACCGGTTTCGGCCGGTTGATCGCCGGAACGCTGGCGCGCAAGAAGTACCAAGTCTTCGCGACAATGCGCAACATCAGTGGCCGCAACGCCGCAGCCGCGCGTGAACTGCAGGAACTCGCGCACCGAGAATCCCTTTCTCTCCATTCTCTGGAGCTCGACGTCACTGTGGAGAGCTCCGTGGAGCGCGCCGTAAGCGAGGCGCTGGCGAAGTCCGGCCGCATTGATGTGCTGGTGAACAACGCCGGCTACGGCATCATGGATCTTGCCGAGACCGTGACTCTGGCGCAGGCGCAACGGCAGTTCGACACGAACTTTTTCGGGATTGTGCGCATGAACCGCGCCGTCCTGCCCGCCATGAAGCGCCAGAAGAGCGGCTTGCTTCTGCACGTGAGCAGCGGTGCGGGTCGCCTGGCGATTCCAGGGATGGGTCTCTATTGCGCCAGCAAATTCGCGATGGAAGCGCTGGCGGAAACCTACCGCTACGAACTGGCTTCGCAAGGCATCGATTCCGTGATCCTGGAGCCGGGCGCGTACGCGACTCCTATTCTGGGAAAGCTCGAAAAAGGGGAAGATCCCGCGCGCAAATCCGGATACGGCGACATGGCGGAGGTTCCAGAGCGGCTTCAAACAACGATTGGAAACTCGCGGGGGGATCCCCAGGAAATCGCCGATGCTGTGTTGAAAATCATCGAAACACCAGCGGGCCAGAGGCACTTGCGCTACCGGGTTGGATCGGGCGGGCCGGGAGTTCAGCGCATTAATGAGGCTCACCGACGAAATCCAAGCGCAGGCTATAGAGGCCTTTGGCATCAGCGCCGAGACAAGGTTCAGGAAGTCCTCGAGGACGGGAGGCTAGTGCGGACTGTCATTCTTTCGAGATTTCGCTGGATGACCCCTCTCAAACCATGCGCTTGCCCGCCGCCATTTCAAACAAGCTCCGCTGCTGGTCCTTCTACATTTTTGGCTGCTATCGGGGAACTGGCGGAAGATTGAGATACATCGCGGAAGACTGGAGCGAAGTGCGCCTGGACTTGCCGCTCTCCTGGCGCACCCGCAACTACGTGGGAACGATTTTCGGCGGCAGCCTCTACTCCGCGGTCGATCCGATTTACATGCTGATGCTCATTCACCGGCTGGGCCCAGAGTTCGTCGTTTGGGACAAGTCCGCCACCATCCAGTTCAAGAAACCTGGGCGCGAAACTCTGCATGCGCGATTTTTGGTGAGTGACGACGAACTGGTGGCGATTCGCTCCGCGCTGGAGTCCCAACGATCCGTCGACCGTAACTTCGTGATCGATTTGACGGATGGCGCAGGAATCGTCTGCGCCACGGTGGAAAAGGTCATTTACATCCGGCGGCGCGAGCAGCGCCCTGCAACAACTTAGGGCAGCAGGCCAAACACGGCGACGCTGTTCGGCGTGCCCACATAAACCTTGCCATTCACAACCATCGGCGTGATGAACTTGTTGCCGCTGAAATGGTCGCGGTTGTTCGCCGCCTGATTCGAATCGTAAAGTTCCTTGGTCAGATTGGTCGCGTCATACGCGAAAAGAATGGCGCCGCCGTTTTCAATGGCCCAGACGATAGCGTTGCTTGTGCCGTTCGCGGAAATGCTGGGCGTGGTGCCCGGATAACCAAATGTGTGCGTGGTCTGTGAAGAAGGAGTGCCCGCGAGTTTTGCGTTGGTCACAGGAAACGCCTTCAAGGCATCGCTGACGGAGCCGTAGTAAACGGTGTTGTTGAAATAGGACGGCTTGGACCACACACCGCCGATCTGTCCGGTAATCGTTTGATAGTTGTTGTCCGACGCGGAGTTGAATTTGCCCATGTTGTCGCGGTCCACCACGTAAATGTTCGCGTCCTTGCCAGCGCCGACCGCCAGGTGCCGCGTCACGCCGTTGGCGTCCACCATATCCGGGAGAAGCACCGGCCCGCCTGAGCCGAAATCGGTATCGGAATTGGATTCCGACACGGTATTCAACGGAGTGAAGTAGTCGAGCAGCGTGAGTGTTCCGGAAGAAACTTTTGCGAAGCAGTTGCCGCAATTCGCGTTCACAGGGAAGCTGCTAGCGTTCAGAGTGGTGTCAAAATCGCCGTTGCCCACAATGAAGTAGATGTTTCCGGAAGCGTCCGCGCCCGGAGCGGCCCCCGCCATCCAGATTCCGCCATCATTGCCATTGGGCACCAGGTTCAGAACGCTGGTTTGCGCGAGAGTGTCCGCGCTGAAGGCCATGACCCAGGAGGTGTACGGGCCGGCGTCGCAGTGCGACGACCAGGTGGTGTAGATCGTGCCGCTGACTTCCAGCAAGCCAGGCCGCTCTTTGTACTGCTTAGGATCGAACACCACGTTCCCACCGGAGCTGTTGGCGCCCGTGCCGGGGTACGTAGCCGTGATATTTTGTGGGCCGCCGAAAAGCTCCGCGCCGGTGGACAAATTAAGCGCATGCAGCCGCTGGAAATAAGTACCGCTGGAGTTTTTCGACATGGCCACGACGTAAATGGCGTTGCGGGTGCGGTCGATAACCGGCGTCGAGGTGATGCCAATCTCCGGCGTGACCTGTCCGCAGCCGCGGTTGTCGCTGCTCGTTTCGCCGGCGCCCAGGGTGGAAGTTTTCCATAGATACGTGGAAGTAGTTCCGTTGATGGAGTCCGCGTCAAACGCGTAGACCGATCCATGCTCCGTCACCACGTAGAGCACGTTTTTCTTTTGCGCGCCAATCGTGACTTGCGAAAGATACAGCGGCTGGCCGTCCACCAAACCATCCACTGAGAATTCGCCCAGTTTTCCAAACGTGGTGGAATTCACGTTTGTGGCCGTCAGCGTTGTCTCATTTGTGTTTTGCCCGGTGCGCAGATTGTCGTAGTGATAGGTGATGACGTCCACGCTGGAGGTGACCGTGGATGGATTGACGGTGAGCGTTGCGGGGTTGCTGGTCATGCTCCCCACGGCATTGCTCACCACAACGCGAAAGGTTTCGCCGCTGTCAGCGGTCGTTGTCACAGGTGTCGTGTAGCTCGTCGCCGTCGCACCGGTGATGGCCGCCCCGTTTCTTTGCCATTGATAGGTGAGAGGTGCAGTACCCGTGGCGGCCACGCTAAACGTGGCGGTCTGCCCGGCGTTGACCGTTTGATTTGCCGGCTGCGTGGTGATGGAGGGAGCGACGGGCGCGGCGCTCACCGTCAGCGTGGCCTGTGCGCTGGTCATGCTGCCTGCACTATTGCTGACGATCACGTCGAACTTGGAATTGTTATCGGCAGTCGTAGTCGCGGGCGTGGTGTAACTCGTGGCCGTTGCGCCGGCGATGTTGGTCGTGTTCTTACGCCACTGATAGGACAGCGGCGCTGTCCCAGCAGCAACGACGCTGAACATCGCGCTCTGTCCAGCGGTAACCGTTTGACTGGCAGGTTGCGTGGTGATGGAAGGAGGAACGGCCGCGGCGTTCACCGTCAACGTCGCCTGCGCACTCGTGATGCTCCCCGCGCTGTTGCTGACGATCACGTCGAACTTGGAATTGTTGTCGGCAGTGGTGGTCGCAGGTGTGGTGTAACTCGTGCCGGTCACGCCGCCGATGTTGACCATGTTCTTGCGCCATTGATAGGCGATCGGCGCGGTTCCCGTGGCGCTCACGCTGAACTTGGCGGCTTGTCCGGCCGTGACCGTGGCGTTCGCAGGCTGTGCCGTCAATGACGGTGCGACGGCCTTGCTGATATTGCCGGTGGAATTCGGTAGGCCTGCGCAACCTGCAGTCGCAATCGTGCTCAAGACCACAATCATGTTGAAGGCTAGAATCGTTCGGCGCACTAGGTGCACCCCCAATTGGATCCGAGCGGCTCGACTCGGGGAAGCCGCGAACTCTGGAAGGGACAAATTCATACACCCGTCTTGCTGGCACACAACATGCCCGGCGATGAAAGACAGAGTATTCCGCGAGAAGGAAAATTGCATCTGCCCGCTAGTACAGTTGTTGGCCAGCCGCCAATAGGTACGGGCGCGGGGTTTTGCGCATGCCGAATCCAGCGCCATGACCGGACAATCGATCAACGTGGATGGCGCCCGTGGCATTCTCTAGAGAATCTCGCCCCGTGAATTCCCGACTGGGATTTAGGGCGTCGTTTGAACCATGCGCTGTCTACTCGTAACGCAGGACGACAATCGGATCCACGCGCGTGGCGCGGCGCGCCGGCAGGTAGCACGCCACAAACGCGGCGAGCACAGGCACCAGAGCCGCGGCGCTAAACACCAACGGATCCTTGGCATGAACCTCGAACAGAAGACTGCCAAGCAGCCGCGTCAACGCAAGCGAAACAAGTACGCCAATTCCTACACCGAGCAGCGCCAAGCGCATGCCTTGTCCCACAACCAACCGCAGAATGTCCGCTGACCCTGCGCCCAAGGCGACGCGGATGCCCATCTCTTGCTTGCGCGCGGTCACGGAGTACGCCATCACCCCGTAAATTCCGATGGCCGCCAGCAACAATGCAAACCCTGCGAAAAGTCCCGCGAATTCCATGATCAGCCGAGGCTGCGCCACGGACGTTCCAATCACATCCTCCATGCTGAGAATTCCGGAAACCGGCAACGTCGGATCAAGTTCTGCAATCTTTCCGCGCACTGCGGAAACCAGCCCCTGCGGATTCGCTTCCGAACGGACGATGAGCGTCATGGCAGGCCACGGCGCTTGGGACATGGGGAGATACATCTCCTCGGAATTCGCAGTGTTTAGAGCGTTGAACTTGACGTCACCGACGACGCCCACGATTTCCCGCTGAATCATGTCCCGCGAATTCGCGACGTGCTTGCCGATGGCGCTTTGCCCGGGCCAGTAGCGCTTCGCTGTCGTTTCATTGACGATGGCGACAGGCAATCCGCCGGCTATATCCTGATCGCTGAACACGCGGCCAGCGAGCAGCGGCGTATGCACGGTCCCGAAGTAATCCGCACTCACCTGCCTCACAGCGATAGTCGGATCCTTGCCAATCCCTTGGCACGCGCGCCCCTCGGCACAAAAGAAAACCATGCGCAGACCACCGGCCAGTGGGAGATTGCTGGTCACGCTGGCCGATTGCACTTCTGGATCGGCCTTCACGCGCTCCAGGAGCTGGCGGTAGAACTGGGCCTGCTGCTCTGGCTGTGCGTACCGAGTAGGAGGAAGACTCAAGGGAAACGTCATCAAGCTCTTAGTAGAAAATCCCGGGTTCACCTGCATCAGCCGCGCAAAACTTTCCATGAGCAGTCCTGCCCCCGTCATCAACACTAGCGCTACTCCAATTTCCGCGACAACCAGAGCAGCCCGATACTTTCCGCGGCTCCCGCCTTCCGACGAACCACGGCTGCCCTCTTTCAACGATTCTTGCAACTCTTTTCCCGCGGCTTGCAGCGAGGGCACCAGCCCAAAAATAATTCCCGTGACGCCGCATAACACTACGGAGAAGACCAGCACCACCGGATCGATTTTGGCTTCCGCCAATCGCGGCACCGTGCCGGGACTCAGCGCCCGCAGCGCCGGAAGCGCCAGCTCCGCCAGCAGAACTCCTACCACGCCACCGCCAAAAGAAAGTAACAGGCTCTCGCTCAACATTTGCCGGATCAGCCGCATCCGCGATGCGCCCAGCGCTTTGCGCACGGCAATTTCCCGTTCCCGCGAAGTTGCCCGCGCGAGCAGCAGATTGGCCACGTTGGCACACGCAATCAAAAGCACAAATCCGACGGCGGCAAGCAGAACAAGGAGCGCCGGCCGCAGCGCCCCAACCAGACTCTCTTCCAGCGACGTGGCGGAAAGCGCAAAGCGAGTCGCGTCCACGTAACTTCCAAACTGTTCCTTGTAGCGCCCATTGGTGGTATCCAGTTCCGCTTGCGCGCGCACAATCGTTTCGCCGTCGCGCATCCGGGCAACCACGCCGAGATATCCCGCGCCCGACTGGATTTGTGCCGGGGTAAGGAAATTTATTTCGGTCACTCGCGGCAGCCACACATCGGGCTCCGGAAACTGCAGCGGAAAGCGGAAACTCGCGGGCAGAACGCCAACGATGCTTACGCTTTTCCCATCCAACAAGAGTCTTTTGCCCAGGATGTCTTCTGTGCCGCCGAAATGGCTGTGCCAGAATCCATCGCTGATCACCGCGACGTCCGCAGCCCCAGTTTGTTCCTCCTCCGGAAGAAAACTGCGCCCGCGCACAGGCAAAACTCGCAGCACTTTGAAGAAGTCGTTCGAAACGCGTGCCCCGTTGATAGCTTCCGGTTCCCGCTCACCGACTAGGCTGGCCGTCAGCGAATAATAGGCCGCGAGGCTTTCCAGCGTCCGCGACTGTTCACGGATTTGGCTGAATTTCGTGAAGGAAACCGGAACCCCGTTTGAACCGGTTTGCAGGATCACCTGCGAGATGGCCACCAATCGCGAAGAATCCGGATACGGCAAAGGCTGCAGCAGCACGGCATTGACCACGCTGAAAATGGCAGTATTCGCGCCGATGCCCAGCGCCAGCGTCAATACCGCCACAGCCGTGAAGCCCGGATTCTTCCGCAGCAGTCTTGCCGCGAATTTCAAATCCTGCCAAAGGGTTTGCACCATCCCCCCCGCTTCTAGTGCAGCTCGTTCTTGTAAACCGTGCCGCCCTTCATCACGAACTTTACATTCTCCACTTCCGTGATGTCTTTCAAAGGATCACCGCCGACCGCCACAATGTCCGCCCACTTTCCCGCCTCAATCGTCCCGACTTTGTCGCTCCACCCCAGCAACTCCGCGGGCACCGACGTACCGGAGCGAATCGCCTGCATAGGAGTCATCCCATATTGGACGTAGTATTCGAACTCTTTCGCTTCATTCAATTTTTTCCAGTCAAAGCCGCCAGCATCAGTCCCCAGCGCAATCTTCACGCCCTTCTTTATTGCTTTGGGAAAATTCTCGCGCTGCAGATCAGCCATCCTCTGCCAATTTCCTCCGCGGCCCGGCGCAACGTACACGCCCACCGTAATCGTCGGCACCCAATAAACGCCTTTCTTGGCCATCTCATCCATCAGAGCATCCGTCAGTCCATCCCCATGCTCGATGGTGTCCACGCCCGCCCGCAGCGCCGCCGCAATTCCGTCGCTGCCGATCGCGTGCGCGGCCACCTTCTTTCCGATGCGATGCGCTTCGTCCACGATCGCTTTCGCCTCTTCATCGGTGAAATTCACCATAGAGTGGAGGACGTTATCAGCTTCGAAATGGTACCGCCGGTCCGAGTAATACTTGATCCAGTCCGCGCCGTACATCGCCTGCTCCCGCACGGCCTTGCGCGCGCCGTCCACGCCATCAACGTATTGCACGCCGGTCGGCACTTTCAATTCCCACGAATAACCGAGCAGCGGGTACATCCCCGTCGGCGCCATCGCCCGCGTGGCCACCTGCATGCGCGGCCCCGGCACTTCGCCATTGGCAATGGCCTTCTTTATGTCCACGTCGGCGTACATCGCGCCCTCTGTTTCCAGGTCGCGGAGCGTCGTGAACCCGTGCGAAAGAGCGATGTGTGCGTTGCGCGCCCCGAGAATCGCGCGGTACGGTATCGATTCTTTCAGCAGTTGCTCGTCGTACTCCTCGGCCGTGATATCGCCCTGCAGCAGCACGTGCGTATGCACGTCCATGAACCCCGGCAGTACCGTAGCCTTCGACAAATCAATCACCTCCACGCCCGCAGGCGCGCTTCCTCCCGCCGTCACGGACACAATCTTCTCCCCTTCAATCAAGATGAGCGCATTCTCCACCGGCCTATCGTTCTTTCCATCAATCAACCTCCCGGCTCGGATGGCCACGCGGTGCGCGTCTTGCGCGAACGCAACCATTACAATCACCAAACTCAGAAGGAAAGCAGCAAAGCTACGGCGCATGGGAAGCTCCTCTCTCAAAGACGCAAAGCCTATCAGAGATGCTGCAACTCGTCGCGTCCTTACTTCGTTCAAGACCTGGAATCCACCCCCTCACCCCTCAGCCCCTCGAAAAATCTCCGCAAACATCGACAACCAGCCGTGCTTCGGCTAACATCTGCCACATGGGGTCGCGAAGAACGTACGCTCTTCTAAAACGCGCCAACATCTGGATCACGCTCGCGCAGAGTTCGCTTCTTCACGAAAAGTTTCATGCTTCGTTCCATCGTCCAGTAACCCGCATCCGAATCGCATATCGATTTCTTGGGAGGAGACGTGAGCCCATCGACACTCGCTAACACTCCTCGAAATTCTCTCGGGGAAGAAGCTCGCCGCAGCACGCGCATCGAACGGTCCGTCCCGTTGATCATCTTCGGCCAGAACCGCATGGGCGAACCGTTTGTGGAGAGAACTGTCTCCACCAGCGTCAACCTGCATGGCTGCCGCTATCCCTCGCGACACGATTACGGCGTCGGCTCCTGGATCACGCTTCAGGTGGTAGGGATGACTGTTGAACCAAGGCCAGCCTCCGTGCGCGCCAGAGTGCGCTCCGTCCATCCATCGCAAAGCGCGCGCGAACTCCAGCAAGTAGGCGTGGAATTGGAAAGCCCGGAAAACGTCTGGGGCATCGCCGTTCCCCCGCAGGATTGGCTGCCCGCGGGACAATCAAGTACCACCTCAACGCAATTCGCCACCGCGGCAGCGTCGGCCATGGAACCCACGACAATCACACCGGCACTCGAAGAGCCTCCCGCCAAGCACGAACCAAAAATGGCGGACGTCGCCACATTTCCTTCTCCATCTCCCGTTGCCGCCAAGCCGCCGGCGCCGAAAGAAGTGGAAACGCCCAAGCCGCAACGCGTGGTCATCACTCCGGATGGGCTGGTCGCAGCGCTGCAAGGAAGACTTCAGCAAGCCGCCGAAAAAGCCGCGCAAGCGGCCGCCGCGAAGCACGTCCAGGAAGCCTTGCGAGGTGCTCTCGGTACCATCGAAGACGTCCGCCAATCCAGCGTGCGCGAAGTCCAGGAACTTTTTCCCACGGTCATGGCCGCCAGCAAAATCTCTTCAAAAGAAGAATTTGCCAGCGAGATCGCCGCGCAATGGAAGCAGCAAATGGAGAGTTATCGCGCGCAGGCCGAGGATCTTGCGCAACGGCTGGAAAAGCAAGCCGCCGATCTCCGCCACGAACTCGAAAAGTCCCGTGAATTCATGGAGAAGATGACGCGCGAGATCGAACCGCAGATCCACGCTCGCGTCAACGAAGCAGTAACCCAGGCAGCATCGGTTTTTGAAGGTAGCGCAGCTCGCACCATCGACCGCCGCTACGAACGCTTACTCGAGAATATGCACTCCATGACGCAAGAGGCGCTCATGAAGCTCGATGCGCGCTCCGCAGAAGCCCAGGCATTGGTACAAGGCGCGTTGAATTCCGCGCTTGGGGAATTCCAGCGCCGGGCGGAGCTGCACGCCGATACCACGCTCACCGAAGCAAAGGAACGCGCCGCCGCCGCGCTGGCATCCCTCGATGGGGAAACCCGGGCCAAGTGCGACGCGCGCCGACGTGAGCTGGAAGCCGAAGTGGAGCGCTCCACGGAGCGTTCCACCGACCAATTCCGCAAAGGAATGAAAGCGTTCCTCTACTCTTGCCTGGTCGCCGCCGTCAGCGCCGTGGATGAACATTCCAAATCCACGCTCGACGGGCTGCAAAAGGACAACGGGAAAACGCTCTACGAAGCAAACACCGATTCCAGCGCCGCGGACGATGAGATCATTCCGAAGTCAGACATCGATCCTCTAACGCACTAAAACGCAATCGTCTCGGTAGCAAAAGAAAAAGGCCAACCGCTCTCTCTAAACGGTTGGCCTTTTTCCCTTATGCTCTTGCCGCAGAACCCAGTCACCCTGAAGGAGCCAGGTTAACAGGTGCCGCGTGTGCTCTGGACGAATCCAGAAACTCGTAGAAACTCTTATCGCGCCGGTGCCGAACCCGGGCCCCGGAACGGCCGGCGAGCCAGGTCTTCAATGGCATACAACGACTGCCGTGCGGTAACCATGACTGGGTTCTTGCTTTCCGCCAGTTGCTCGACCGCCATGACCCACGTGCGGTGCAACATGTACAGACTGCCAAATGCAAGGGCGATCAACGCGAACCCCAATGCAAAAAGCGCAAATGCTGCCAGGAGTTCCCGTACATAGAAGAACTGTAGCGCTACCACTGCCCCCAGAAACCACCACATCCACTTCCGGCTGCTGTCCTTGATCTTCATCATTCCCTCGTCCACCGACCCCCACTAACTACAACCCCTGCCGGTCAACTGCGTTGCTTCTCTCTTGTCTTGCTACAACAGCTTAGATGCACAACCCTGTCCGAAAGGTCCAACCCCGTCCGACCTGTACCATTTGACACCATCTTAGACGGTAAAGCGATGGTACAGTAGGTACATTTTGGGGCCTAAACCACTCTACTAGTACCCTCATTTTCCGGCTGTCAGTACAATAAGTCCTAGTATTTCAATAATTTATGTAGTTCTCGACTTTCGCCCAGATTTTCGCCTATTTTTCCCTGTACTGCCTGTGGAAAACCTGTACTTTCGTACAGGAGGCCAGTCTGCACCGACAGTAGTGTTTGCCACTCTTCCGGCGTTTCATCCGCCATGCCCCCTACCCAGGGTGGCACCTCCCACGCCTACGAATGTTGTCCTAAATCCTGAGTTATGCTCTAATTCGCCCAACGTGCTTCCCTTGCGCCTACAATGGAATTTCTAGGCATCCTCGCCGCAATTCTGCTTATCGCCACTCCCATCCTCGCCTTTTCAGCTTTCATTCGCGTCCAGAACCTGGCGGATCAGCTGCGGACCACGCCCCTCAACGACCTCGCCAACCGCCTTCGCACCCTCGAACACCACCTCACCGCTCTTGAAAAGGCGCTCGCATCGGTCCCACAGCCAGCCGCCCCGCCGCCGCCTTCCCCGCCCGAGCCGCAAGCCCCTCCCCAACCGCGTGCCGCGACGCCAATACTTGCGCCCACGCCCCCGACCCCTCCCACTCTCATTCACCCACGGGAGGTCCCTAAGCCGCGCGAAGTTGCCCCCCCGTTGCCACAGGTCAACGTCTTCGCGGCCCCACCGCTGCACAGCTCGCAGGCCAAGAGTTCGTCGGCGCTAGATCTGGAAACTCGCATCGCCGGCCGCTGGATGAACCGCGTTGGCATCATTGCAGTCATTGCCGCTGTCACCTTCTTTTTGAAATACGCGTTCGATAACAACTGGATCGGCCCGAGCGGCCGCGTGGGCATTGGAATCTTGCTCGGCGCTGCAATGCTCCCCTGGAGCCACTGGCTCTTACAGCGCGGCTATGCCTATTTCTCGGAAGGCATCGCCGGGCTAGGCGCGGCCGTTCTGTACCTCTCGATCTGGGCAGGCTGCCAGTATTACAAGCTATTTAGCCTGGACGTGGGTTTCGTGGCTATGATCCTCATCACCGCGGTCATGGCCGCGGTGGCGCTGGGCCGCAATTCGCAGCGCGTTGCCCTGCTCTCTCTGTTCGGCGGCTTTCTCACACCCGTGCTAGTTAGCCAGGGCAAGGACGCCCAGGTCGTCCTTTTTACCTATCTTCTGATTCTTGGCGCGGGATTACTGGTCATCGAAATGCGCCGCGACTGGCGCTCGCTCGCCCCGCTTTCCTTCCTGCTCACCCAGTTTTATTTCTGGGGCTGGCACGCCGAGTTCTACCGTCCGATTAAGCTCGAGCGCACTTTGATCTTCGCCACGCTGTTTTTTCTGCTCTACGCCGCGCTTCCAGTCCTTCGCGCCATTCGAGATTCCGCGCTGGACACCTATGACGTCCTCCTGGTTCTTGCGAGTTCTTTTGCCTACTTTGGCGCTCTCTACGTCATGCTGTGGCCGCAGGACCGTTGGCCGTTGACCCTCCTCGCGCTCGCGCTCTCTGCCGCCAATGTCGTTATCGCGCGCCTCATTCCCCAGCCAAAATCCGGCGAAGCGCCGCTCGCGCGCTTCCTTTTCGCAGGCCTCGCTCTGACGTTCGCCACGCTTGCCATTCCCATCCGACTCGATGGCAAATGGATCACGCTGGCTTTCTCCGTCGAGGGCGCCATCCTCGTCTGGACCGGCTTCCGTTCCGTTACCCACTATTTGCGCGCCGCAGGCTATCTCCTTCTCGCGATCTCCGCCATTCGCGTCCTGATTTTTCCTTTGCCCGCTACGCAATTTCTGTTCAACGAGCGTTTCGCGGCCTACGCCGTCCTCGTCGCTTGCTTCGGCGTCGTGCTCTACGCCGCGAACGAGTATTCCTCTTCCGTGGGCGAGAGCGAGTTGACATTGATGGGTGGCTTCGCCGTAGCCATCAACATATTTGCCTTGATCGCACTTTCGCTCGAACTGTGGGACCACTTTGGCCACCACGCTGAATTGGGAATCGATTCCGGTATCGCCCAGCATCTTTCCCTCTCTCTTCTCTGGACGGCCTACGCCTCCGGTCTCATCGCCCTCGGCGTAAACCGCCAATCCGCTCTCTTGCGCTGGCAGGCCCTTGTTCTTTTCGGCCTGGTGGTCATCAAAGTTTTCCTCTACGACAGTTCCTACCTCGAGCGCTTCTATCGCATCGTCTCCTTCTTCATCCTCGGCCTTGTGCTCCTCATCGTCTCCTTCATCTATCAGCGCAAAGTCGCCGGCGAGCGCTCATCCTGATGCCTCGCCGGCCTCTTTCTCTGCTGCTTGTGCTCGCGGCACTCGCCGCAACCGCACTCGCCGCGGATCTGCCTTCCGCCTGGCGTTCCTGGCGGTACTCCCGCGCCATTGAGTCTGGTCATTCGAATATCCTTAACTACATCACGCTTGACCGTGAAGTCTTTGCGCATTCGGAAAACCGCCTTGCAGACCTTCGCATCATCGACGACCTCGGCAATGAGCTACCCTACGAATTGAGGAACCGACTTGCTCCGCCGGCTCAGCCCGTCAACCTCCCTGTTACTCTCCGCGAAAACAGTTTTGTTCCAGGCCAATTTACGCAAGTCCTCGCCGATCTCGGCGACCGACCAAGTTTTCACGATAGCATCCGCGTTCTGACGCCGGAATCCGACTTCATCAACTGGGTCGAAGTCGCCGCCAGCGATGACGCCCACCTCTGGCGCATTGTCAACCCGCGCGCCCCGATTTCTCGTTTTCGCAAGGAGAACCTGGAAGGTAGCCAGACCATTCGTTATTCGGAAAATAATGCTCGCTACTTGCGCCTGCGCATCCAGGAGTCTGCGCATCAATTCTCTGTGACTGGCGTTGAAGTTTTTTCTTTCCCGAGCGTGGAAATCGTGAGCTCCGTGGCGAGGGGCATCTCCTTAACCGCCATGGTTCCCCCCGACCGCGACGGCTCGGCTTCCAAAACGCAGTGGACCGTGGACGTGGGGAGCGCCGCGATTCCAATCGCGATACTCAACTTCGAAACTACTGAACCGGAGTTCTATCGCGCCGTGCGTATCCTCACCAGTTCCGATGGCAAGGAATGGCAGTCCACCGGTGGCGGACAAATTTCACGATTTGTGGTGGGCGGCAAGATCGAGCAATCCTTGCGGGTGGAGTGTTATGAGTTGTGGGGACCGCGCTATTGGCGAGTTGAGATTCTCAATGGGAACGATGCTCCTCTCTCATCCGTCCGTGTATCCCTCGCGATGTCTGTGCGCTTTATCCTCTTTCATCCGAAGGAAAATCGCTCGTATCTTCTGATCTACGGCAACGCCCGTGCCACCGCGCCGCAGTATGACCTCGCACGAACCCTCCATATCCAACCAAATGAGGTAATGCTGAGCCCTAGTGTCTTCGATGAGGAACTAACCACGAATTACGCCGATCCCCGCCCCTTCACCGAACGCCATCCCAACCTGCTTTGGTTTGCCCTCGCCATCGCTGTTGTGCTTCTCGGCTACGCCGCTCTGCGCGCCCTGCGCACACCAAGCGCCACGACGCCGTAAACATTCCGCGACAAGCTCCTGCGCGGAATTCGCCCGCCAATTCTCAACCGATGTAAATTTTAAAGGAAGCTAAACCTATCGGAAGGACTGCTAACAAACTCTGCTTGGACTTTCTTTTCCTCAGTTGCCCTTCAATGCGTAGCCCATATCAAACGGCAGCTTGCCATCCACGCGCAGAACTTTCACCGAGCTGTTAATCGCATAAACATCCAGTATTCCCACCGCGCCCGGAGTCAACTCTACCGTGCGCAGCAATTCCTCATCGCTTGAGACGATTTTCACGGTGACCCGCGATTCATTCAGTTTCGCGATCTCCGCTTTGACATCACCAGCAGCCCCAAACAGTTTCTGCACGGCAACTCGCATTTCCGCGGAATCTGGGTCCTTCATCACCAGCGTGAAGTTCTTTCCGTCCGGCCACGCTTTTTGCACACCCTTGCAGAACTTTGACAAGTCGGCCAGCGGCACGTCCGCCAGTTTGCTTCCGGCGGAGACCACCACCGCCATGTTCTTGATCGCAGGAACTGCGGAAGCAGCAAGCAAGGACGCAAGACAAAAGACAACGGCCATTCGCGGCCAAATCCCAAATCCATTCAGTTTCATCATCCCTACACTCACTTCCAGACAGGTTATCCGTAGTATGTCCACTCGTCCCAACGCAGGGCAAGTCCCGTTTCGCACTTTGTGCTCAACCATGAGCCTCCCCCTTTAGTACTACCATTTGACATCTTCATCTTCGAGCACACCTGTACGACAGGCCAGTATCCCCGCGCTCCCCGTCCGCGCTACGTTTTTAGGCGAGGTCATCTTTCTAATCCTCTTAGGACGCGGGAGTGTCTTGCTATGAAGCGTTTCGCGGCTCGTTTTTTTCTGCTGATTTTCCCCTCGCTCTTGGGTGCGAGCGCTTGGGCACAAACTTCTTCTCCTCACCTCGAGGAAGCAGCTTCCCGCGCTACCACCAAGTCATCGGCGGTAGCTCCCATTCCACAGCAGCTCTTTGGCGCCATCGCGCTCACCACGCACTCGGAGGAAGCCCGCAAGTTCCTGGAGCTGGCCATCGACAAATATGAAAATGCCATGTACGACGATGCCGTCGTCCATGCGCGCCACGCCACGGAAAAGGATCCGCAATTTGCGCTCGGCTACGCCATGCTCTCGTTCGCGGCCCGGCGTTCCCTTCCCGATTCGGCGGCCCTGGCGAAAGCAAAATCTCTCCAACCTAACGCCGCTCCCGACGAGCAGCTTCTCGTCCGTTGGATGACCAGCATCCAGGAACGCGACCTTCTTCCCGCCATCATGAGCATGAACGATCTCCTCAAGCGCTATCCCAGGGACAAGCACATTCTTTATCTCACCGGCGAATGGCTCTTCCTCCAGCAGGATGAGGATCGCGCGCGCGCGCAGATGGAGACCGCTCTGCAAATCGATCCAAATTTTCCCGCGGTGTTGAACCGGCTCGGCTATTTGTATGTCCAGATGGGCGAACCAGCAAAAGCGCTAGCCTCTTTAAAACGCTACGCGGAAGTGGAGTCCACTTCCCCCAACCTCGAGGACTCCCTCGGCGAAGTCTCGCGAATTTCCGGTGACGACCAGGGATCGCTTGCACGCTACAGTGCCGCCCTGCAAATTGATCCCACCTATTTCCCATCGCAAGTCGGCCTCGGAGACACGTTGACTCTCATGGGAGATTTCAGCAACGCTCGCCGGGAATATGACCGCGCCATCAAGATAGCGGACAATCCGCGCGACGAACTCTACGCCAAATATCAGAAGGCCCTTGTTTATTTCTGGGAAGGCCGCCCGGAACAGGGCCGCACATCTCTCGCCACGCTCGCCGACGAAGCCGCCGCCAAAAACGAACCGAACACGCGCTTTGAACTCGGCTTGGGACGCGCCATGCTCGCCGCCACCGTTCCGGAAGAACTCGATCAACTTGGAAAACTTTCCGTCTTTCTAGCCCAGCCTCTCGCCGGCATGAGCGAAGCGGACCGCGGCATCGCGCGCGCCTCTGTTCTTCGTGAGCGCGCCCGAGTCGCAACTCTGAATCATCTTGCGGACAATGCCGTGGAGGCTATTTCTGAGCTCGAAGGCCTCGCAGGCGCGTCCCGCGATCTAGTCATTGAAAATGCCTATGAGTCCGCGCGCGGGTATTTGCTCTTCACGCAAGAAGACTTCTCCAGCGCCGTAGATGAGCTAGCAACGGATCCCCAGTCACCTCTGGCGCTGCAGCAGCTCGCCATCACCCAGGAAAAACTCGGGCTCGCCCCCGCAGCCCAGGCCACGCGCTCGCGCCTGAAGTATCAGCGCGCTCCAACCGCCGAATGGTACTTGGTCACGCGTGACCGCGCCTCGGGATCCCTCTAGAAATTTCTCCAACAAAAAAACGCGCTGCTGCGGCAGGTCCCCCCCGGCCGTGGCAGCGCGTTTTGATTTTGCCGTGGCGGCTCTACGCTTTTTTCAACAGCCGCGTGATCCACACCAAAATCACCGCTCCGACAAACGACACGATAATCGTTCCGATCAATCCACCGGCATGCAGCCCCAGCAATCCAAACACCCAGCCGCCGATGATGCCCCCAAGGATTCCGAGGATGATGTCCACCAGCACGCCATAGCCGCCGCCCTTCATCACCTGTCCCGCGAGCCACCCTGCAATCAATCCAACAATAATCCATGTAAGGAATCCCATCGTTCCCCCTTTTCTGTCTCTATTGCAACTAGGGCTGGAGCATTTCGCTTGCGTACCTTTTAGAACGCGCCTTGCCGAATGTCAACCGCGCGGCTTACACTGGCTAATAAGAAAACATTTCAGTTTTAACGGAGCGTTGATGACTTCTCGTTTTCGTCTCTTTGTCTGGCCGTTGCTCGCAATCGTCCTGCTGTCAGCCGCCTGCTCGAAGTCCACAGACCAAAAGAACTCGGCATCCTCCAGCGCGCAACCCGGGTCCCGCCCCACCATCGTCTTCATGACCGATTTCGGCACCGCCAACGACGCCGTGGCCATCTGCAAAGCCGTAATGCTCAGCATCGCTCCCGACGCTCGCATCATGGATATCACCCACCAAGTCACTCCGTTCTCCATCGAAGAAGCCGCCCGCTTCCTCGAAGCCGTTACCCCCTACTATCCCTCCGGGACCGTTTTCGTTGCTGTCATCGACCCCGGCGTCGGCACCTCGCGCAAAGCCATCGTCGTCAAATCCAGAAAGGGTCAGTATTTTGTTCTCCCCGACAATGGCCTGATCACTCCCGTCCTTGATCGCGACGGCCTCGCCATGGCCCGCGAAATCACCAATCAAAACTGGATGATCCAGTCCGCCATCTCTTCCACCTTCCACGGCCGCGATATTTTTTCCCCCGCCGGCGCACACCTCGCCGCTGGATGGGATTTCAATCTCGTCGGCCCTGAGGTCACTCAGCTCGTCCGCCTCTCGCTCAAAACTTCCACCACCACCGACAAAGGCATCGACGGCGACATCATTGGCCTTGACGATCCCTTCGGCTCGCTCATCTCCGATATTCCCGGCGACGAATTCAAAAAGCTCGGCTACGCCCTCGGCGACAAAGTCGTAGTCCTAATCGACAAAAAGCCCGTCACGCTCCCTTACGCGAAAACCTTCATGGACGTCCCCGTCGGCGATCCGCTTCTCTACATTGACTCCCGCGGCCGCGTCGGCATCGCCATCAACCAGGGCAATTACTCAAAAAAGTTCGGCGTCGAGCCCCCCGGCACCATCTTCATTCCGCGCAAAGGCCTTCCGGCGAAGGGCAAGTAAGAGCTGACATCCCACGAATTCTTGGATAGCCGCCGCGGCAGTGCCTATCCATTCCTAAAGTACTTCTAAATTCTCTCGTTCGGCCCAGTTCCCGCGGCGCTCTTTTGGCCGAATCACGCCACAGCCTTTTTTTAGCAAGATTTTTCGGAACTTCTCCCGTCGGCTTTCGTATCTCCCTATCGAATCGCCAAACGAAGCGCGCCTTTTGTATAGTCAAGTACACCAGGGAGGCCCCGCTCATGGAATCCTTCGGCAGCCAGCTCAAGCAGGTTCTCCGTAGACTCCGCAACGCCCCCATGTTCACCGCCATCACCCTCATCACCCTTGCCGCAGGCGTCGGAGCCAACACCGTCGTCTTCAGCGTCCTCGAAGGCGTCCTCCTCAAGCCCTTGCCCTATTCCAAAGCCAGCGAACTGGTCGGCGTCTGGCACACCGCGCCAGGCATCAACATCAAAGAGCTCAACATGTCTCCCTCCAACTATTTCATCTATCGCGAACAAGGACGCACGTTTCAGGACATCGCTCTCTATCAAGGCGACTCCGTCAGCGTCACCGGCCTCGCGGAACCCGAACAAGTGCAGTCCATCAACGTCACCGATGGCTTTCTTCCCCTTCTCGGCTTTAGCCCCATTCTCGGTCACAGTTTCACCAAGCAAGAGGACTCCCCGGGCGCTCCTCCAACCGTCATCCTCACCTACGGCTATTGGCAAAGGAAGTTCGGCGGCGACCCCAACGTGATCGGCCGAAGCATTATCGTGGACAGCAAATCAACTCAAATTATCGGTGTCCTGCCGCAGCACTTTCATTTTCTGGACTGGGATGATCCCGCCCTCATCACTCCTTTTCAACTCGACCGCAACAAAGTCCATCTCGGTAACTTCAGCCACGAAGCGATTGCCCGGCTCAAGCCCGGTGTAACCATGGAGCAAGCCAACGCCGATGTCGCGCGCATGCTTCCTATCGTCTTCAGCTCCTTTCCCGCTCCGCCAGGTTTCAGCCTCAACCTCTTCCAAGACGCGCACATCGGTCCAAACGTCCGCCCGCTCAAGCGAGACGTCGTCGGTGATGTTGGCACCGTTTTATGGGTGCTCATGGGTTCCATCGGCCTCGTGCTACTCATTGCCTGCGCCAATGTTGCCAACCTGCTACTGGTCCGCGTCGAGGGCCGCCGCCAGGAACTCGCCGTCCGCGCCGCCTTGGGCGCCACTCGCGCCCGCATCGCCGCCGACCTTCTCCTCGAAAGTGTCATTCTCGGATTGCTCGGCAGCACCGTCGGTTTAGGCTTTGCCTACGTTGCGCTGCGCATCTTGGCTTCCATCGCACCTTCGGGGCTTCCCCGCATCCGCGAAATCGGCTTGGATGGGCCCGTTTTGCTCTTCACACTGTTGATCGCGCTCCTCGCCAGCGTTCTCTTCGGCTGCATTCCCATCTTCAAATACGCGGGCGTGCGCTTGAGTACCGGCATTCGCGAAGGCGGCCGCGCCCTCAGCCAAAGCAAAGAACAGCATCGCGCGCGCAGCGTCTTGGTCATCGTTCAAGTGGCGATGGCGCTCGTTCTGCTCATCTGCTCCGGCCTGATG
Organism: uncultured Acidobacteriota bacterium; assembly: GCA_963729455.1. Taxonomy (GTDB): domain Bacteria; phylum Acidobacteriota; class Terriglobia; order Acidiferrales; family UBA7541; genus Acidiferrum. The sequence continues at coordinate 631,950 of CAVSNX010000005.1, read as the reverse complement.
ATTCGTACCTTCCGCGCACTCACCCACGTCAATCCCGGATTTGCCACGCCGGCTACTTTGCAAACCTTTCGCATTTCCATCCCCGAAGCCCAGGTGAAAGAAAACGAAAGGGTCGTCCGCCTCTATGACGAGGTTTTGCACAAACTCGCTGCGATTCCCGGCGTAGCTTCCGTCGGAGTCACTTCCAAAGTCCCCATGACCGGCGCGGGCTGGACGGATCCCGTCTTTGTTGCGGACCAAACGTACGCCGAAGGCCAGCTTCCTCCGCTCCGCAACTTCCGATTTGTCTCGCCCGGATATCTCGCCACTGCAGGCACGCCGCTGCTGGCAGGCCGCGACTTCACATGGGATGACACGTACAAGAAACTTTCCGTCGCCATCGTCTCCGAAAATGTCGCTCGCGAACATTGGCACGATCCGTCCGCCGCTCTCGGCAAACGCATCCGTGTCAGCACCAAAGACGACTGGCGCGAAATCATCGGTGTCGTCGGCAACGTATACGAGGACGGCGTCAGTCAGCCTGCCAACACCTCCATTTATTGGCCCCTTCTGATGGATCACTTCGAAAGCGACGACACTTTTGTCATGCGCGACGTGGCCTTTGCCCTCCGCAGTTCCCGCGTCGGCGCGCAAAGTTTCTTGAACGATGTCCGCCAGGCCGTGTGGTCCGTGGATCCCAATCTCCCCCTCGCCGACGTCCATACCGTGGACTTCTACTACAAGCGCTCCATGGCACGCACTTCCTTCACGCTGATCATGCTCGGCGTTGCTGGCAGCATGGCGCTCTTGCTTGGCGTCGTTGGCATCTACGGCGTGATTGCCTACTCCGTCTCCCAGCGCACCCGCGAAATCGGCATTCGCATGGCCCTCGGTGCGCAACAGCAAACCCTAACCGGCATGTTCGTCCGCCACGGCCTCTATCTCACTGCCATCGGCGTAGCCTTCGGCCTAGTGACAGCCATCATCGTCATGCGCCTGATGTCCTCCCTGCTCTTCAAAGTCAGCTTCATCGACCCCGTCGCCTACATCGCCGCGTCCCTGGGCCTGGTAGCCACCGCCTTCCTCGCCAGCTACCTCCCCTCCCGCCGCGCCGCCACCGTAGACCCCGTCGAAGCCCTCCGCGCCGAGTAACCCCGGCCTCGGCTTCCTCAGCCCAAATTCCACTTGATTTTCTGTTACCGATTAGGTATACTATTTACCAGGTAAAAACCTATTCGGAGTGCGGCAGCCCTGCTGCCGCTTTTTCGTTTTCAGCCCATAAGCCAACGCTAGCCGTTTCGGCAAGCCTTCGAGCAGAAGACTAACCCATTTAGAATCAACACCGGCTCTGTTGACATCCTCGTGCGACACGCAGCCCGCGATCGATGGTGTCGTCTGGCAGCCGCCGCAAAAAACGATAGAGCGTGGTGTAGTCGGGCACCGCTTGCAGATGCAACGTGGCGCGCAACTCCTGGTGCTCCCGCAAGCGGTTCTCGGCTTCGCGGAAGGTCCAGTCTTCGTAGCGCATCAGCAACAACACCGCCAGCAACTGCGGCTGGGTGAACTGATGCTTACTGAAGCGGGTGCGGTAGGGTGGCAAAACCTGCGTGGCCATTTCTAGCGCCATGCGAGCAAAGGGCAGGAGTCCAACTTCGGCCATGGTCCCTCCTGCCTCATCAGAAAACACTGCAGGACTCCCCTTGTCGACCTCTCCGAACACCATCCGTGTCGAGGATGTCAACAGAGCCATCAACACCTACAAGAGCTCCGTAAGTGTTGATTCTAAACAACTTACGCGATCTCTAAATCCTTTAGATGCAACACTTACAAAAAAAACCGGGGGAGGGGCTTGCACCGGCCGGTCCCTCCTGACCGGCAAGGGAATCTGCTTTGAGCAGACAAGAGAAAATAGTCAGAGAGCTCATTCTTCTCTGACTGAAAACTGATCACTGGCAACTGAAAACCCAGAATCACGCTACGAACAAAATTTGCTTTTTCCCAACTCCAGACCAACAATAAGGAAGAATTCCCGAATCGCGAGGTCACCATGCCCGAAGCCGTCATCGTCTCCGCCGTCCGCACTCCAGTAGGCCGCGCCTTCAAAGGTTCCCTGCGCGCCACGCGCCCCGACGATCTCGCCGCCCTGGCCATCAAGGAAGCGCTCGCCCGCGTCCCCGGCCTCGACCCCAAAGAAATTGACGACGTCATCCTCGGCTGCGCCATGCCCGAAGGCGAACAAGGCATGAACGTCGCCCGCATCGCCTCTCTCCGCGCCGGCCTCCCCGTCGAAACCAGCGCCATGACCATCAATCGCTTTTGTTCCTCCGGCTTGCAAGCCATCGCGCTCGCCGCGGAACGCATCCGCTCCGGCTCCGCCGAAATCATCGTTGCCGGCGGCACCGAATCCATGTCCATGGTTCCCATGGGCGGCAACAAAGTTTCCCCCAATCCCTGGCTCGTCGATCATTCTCCGGACACTTACATCAACATGGGCCTCGGCACGGAAAACATCGCGCGCAAATTCGGCATCACCCGCGAACAAGCCGACCAGTTCGCCGCCGACTCCCACAAGAAAGCCATCGCCGCCCTCGCCGCCGGAAATTTCAAGGATGAAACCATTCCCGTCGAAGTAAAAATCACCTCGCTCCCCAACGGCAACGGCGCTTCCTCCAAACCAAAGAGTGGGACGGTGAAGCCCACGACGCAAACCTTTACCTTCGCCACCGATGAACTCCCGCGCGCCGACACCAATCTCGAAGTCCTCGCCAAACTCAAGCCCGCCTTCCACGCCCAAGGCAGTGTCACCGCCGGAAATAGTTCGCCGATGAGTGACGGCGCCGCCGCCACCGTTGTGATGAGTGACGCACGCGCCAAATCACTCGGCCTCAAGCCGCTCGCGCGTTTCGTCGCCTACTCCACCGCAGGCGTTCTCCCCGAAGAATTCGGCATCGGCCCCGTGCGCGCCATTCCCAAAGCCTTGAAGCTCGCTGGCCTCTCCCTCAACGACATCGCCGTCATCGAACTCAACGAAGCCTTCGCCGCACAATCCCTAGCCGTAATCCAGCAAGCCGGCCTCGACGCCGCGCGCGTCAACCCCAATGGCGGCGCCATCGCCCTAGGCCACCCCCTCGGCTGCACCGGCGCAAAACTAACCGCCACCATCATCCGCGAACTCCAACGCCGCAACGCCAAATACGGCATGGTCACCATGTGCATCGGCGGCGGCATGGGCGCCGCCGGCATCTTCGAGCGCCTCTCTTAAGCCTGAACGCGCAAACCTCGACGATGTCATCCCGAGTGCAGCGAGGGATCTGCTTTTCCCTGCGCGTTTGCATGTCTTTGTAGTGGCCGGTCTTTACACCGGTGCGTTTTCTTCTTTTCTCTGCGTTCTCTGTGTCTCTGCGTTTAGTGTTCTCTCTATCTCTTGAATTGCACCATCTTGCATCCAATGTTGACGAGCTCCTGTAATCGGGATAGTTTCTTGTCCTCTGAGGATCTTCCGATGAAATCTATTTTCTTCGCCGCTACTCTTCTCCTCGCATTTTCCCTGAACGCCCAGGCTCCGGTTGCCGTCCCCATCCCCCAGGAACCCCACCACCACCTCGTCCTCGAAAACGACTACGTCCGCGTCTTCCGCGTAACCGTCCCGCCGCACGAAGCCACTCTTCTCCACCAACACGACGTCCCCTATCTCTACGTCTCCCTCGGCCCCGCCGACGTCATCAACGCCGTCCAAGGCAAACCCGAAGCCCATCTCGTCATGGCCGACGGCCAACTCGGCTACTCCTCCGGCCACTTCGCCCACATCGCCCGCAACGATTCCGACCTCCCCTTCAACAACGTCACCATCGAACTCCTGAAGCCCCAGAAAAACCCTCACAACCTCTGCCGAGAGGTGATCCCCGGCGCAGCGAGGGACTGTTCGGGCCCTCCAATAACGCGGATCCCTGATTTCCCAGACAAAGGTTTACCACTCTTCGAGACGGGCGAGGTCTTTGTCCAAGAGGTCTACATACCAAAGGGACCCAATCATGCGGGCCCGCTCGAAGGTCCCGACGTGCTTTTAGTTGCTCTCGCGAACCCAAACTTGAAACTCCGCGTCCCTGGCCGACCTTCAGTAAAATTCGCCACCGGCGCGGTGACATGGCTGACGGCAGGCCAGAAGTGCTCAATCTCTGCGCCCCGCGGGGTTCCCTTGCACTTCCTGCTGCTTACGTTCAGTGACGGAACAGCAGTCGCTCGACCGTAACGCATCAACTTATCGTTATTTTTTCTTGGCTTCGACGCGTACGAACAACATTTCCGGCGCGCCCGGCATGGTCATGTATTCTTCGCTCACAAGTGTTCCTGGCGCGGTGACGCGGGCGACGTTTCGCAATTTAATCGTCGCGCCTTCGACCTGAAACTCCGCGCGGAACACCAGCGCGTCGCCCTCGAACTGCCCGGTCTCCACGACCGCGCCCGGAAAATCGTTCCCGAACGCATAAGCTTTGTATGCCTTTTCCCGGGCATCCCAGGTCATGATCAGCAATCCTTCAAAATTGCCGACCGGCCCCTGCGAGTGAAACGAATTGACGAGCGATAGCCCGCCCGGCCCGAGCTTGCTGTGATACACGCCGGTGTTCACCCCGCCATTCGGAACGAACGCCGACTTCGGATACGTCTCCGTGTAATCCCATTCGCCCAAATAAAATTTCAGCCGCTCCATTTCCGCCACGCCCGGTTTCACCGCAGGCGCCGCCGGAGCAGCCGTCGGCTTCTCGCCAGTTTTTTCCTGTAGCCCCGCCCACAGTGGAACGCTCAACAGCAGAGCAATGGAAATCGTCCCCGTCCGCAATTTCAAATAGTTCTTCATCGCCGCTCCTTTTTGTTTTCTCACTGACGCTGCGGCTCATGGGCCTGGACCTGCGTCCGGGCATAATACATGCTTGGGGAAGCTTTTCTCAATCGAGGCACGGCGTTCCTCGGGTCTTCGGCCGCGCGTCTTCCGCCGATCAGTATTTCGAGCGCCTGAACACCCCTGCCTTTCGATTGAAGATTCGTTAGAGCGCTCTAGCGTATTGTGTGTTACGAATGCATGGTCTTGATGCATCCAACGGGTAGACTTCTGGGGGAAGGAGAATGCCATGTCCATACGACCGGTGAAGCGCTTAATCAAATCCAAGCCGACGACGGAAGGCGCGGGAGTGCACCTCCGGCGCGCGTTTGGGTTCGGGAACACTTCGGACTTCGATCCGTTTTTGCTGCTGGATGATTTTCGCAACGATGTGCCGGAGGATTATCTGGCGGGATTTCCGTGGCATCCACACCGCGGGATCGAGACGATCACGTATGTGCTGGCGGGGACCGTGGAGCATGGCGACAGCATGGGAAATCACGGAGCGATTGCGGCGGGCGACGTCCAATGGATGACGGCGGGCAGCGGGATCATTCATCAGGAAATGCCCAAGGGCGACCAGGCGGGGCGCATGCACGGATTTCAGCTGTGGGCCAATCTCCCTTCGGCGCTGAAGATGACGGCGCCGCGCTATCAAGAGGTGAAGGCGCTGGACATTCCGGAAATCAAGGACGACGACGGCACGCACGTGCGCGTGGTGTGCGGAAAATTCTGGGGAAAGACCGGGCCGGTGGACGGCATCGCCGCCGATCCAATTTATCTGGATGTGTCCGTTCCGCCGGGGCATCGCAAAACGCTGCCCGTGGGAATCACCCGGCACGCGTTCGCGTACGTTTTTGCGGGCAATGGAAAATTCTGCAACGCTTCGGAACCTCTCTCCGTGCCAACGGAGCCGGTCAGCTGGGCGGACACGAAACCACCCGCGGAAGCCGACAACCGTTCGCTGGTGCTCTTTGACCGTGGCGACGAATTGATGGTGCAGGCGGGCGATGACGGCATTCGCTTCTTGCTGGTGTCTGGCAAGCCACTGGAGGAGCCCGTGGCATGGTACGGCCCGATCGTAATGAACACGCAGGAGCAGTTGCGCCAAGCCTTCGACGAACTCGAAAAAGGAACCTTCCTGAAGCAGAAAACGGGCGCAGGCGCTTAAATTAGAAATGTCGCCTCGGAAACTCTCCCGGCCACGCCGGCTTCAGAATTACGGTGTGGCGACCAAAGGCAGCTCGATAAAAGTTGCTTGGCCGGGCGCGTGGTAGATGCGCTGGGTGGCTTTGCGAAAGTCGGCGGGCTTGGCCCAGAAAATGTTGGGAACGAACGATTGCGGATTGCGATCGTAGAGTGGGAACCAGGTGGACTGGATTTGCACCATGATGCGGTGGCCGGGCAGAAAAACGTGATTGGCGGTGGGCAGAGCGAAGCGATAGAGAAGCGGCTTGTCAGGCGCGAGGGATTTGGGCGTTTCGAAACTTTCACGGTAGCGGCCGCGGAAGATGTCGGCGGCGACCATGAGTTGGTAGCCGCCCATTTCCGGTTGCGCGCCAACCTCGTCGGGGTAGAGGTCGATGAGCTTCACGACCCAGTCGGAATCGGTGCCGCTGGTGGAGGCGATGAGATTGGCGATGGGCTGGCCGCTGATTTTCACTGGCGCGGTCAGCGTGTCTGTAACGAATGAAATGACGTCCGGGCGCCCAGAGACTTCGCGCTGATCACTGGTGAGCCAGTTGTGCCAGGGCACGTTGTCGGCGAAGCCGACGGGAAAACTGGGACGGCCGTTGAACGGGACGGGCTTGGCGGGATCGGAGACGTATTCATCGAATGAGGACTCGTTTGCTATAGGTGCGGTGAAACTTAGCTTGAGGCCCGCTCCGAGATACAGTGGCGTCGGTTTTACCGAACAACCGCTGCCGCATCCGGCAGGCCACGCGGGCAAGCGCCGCCAGGTGTTCGTCCCGGTTTCGAACGCCGTCACGGGCGCGACGTCGCCCTTCGGCGCATCGTCCTTCAAATAATGCGCGAGAAATGGCGCGAGAATCTCCCGCCGAAAATACAGCGCGGTGTCACTATCGAATCGCACTGCGCCAAGCGCGCTGCCATCGCGAATTTCCTGGCCGTGATACCACGGGCCGATAGCGAGAAATACTTTGTCGTTGGCGGTGTCCTTCGGCTTGATCGCTTTGTAAACGGCGATCGCACCGTAGATGTCTTCCTGATCCCAGAGGCTTGCGACAAGCATGAAGGGAACTTTCAGCGGCTGCGCAGCGAGAATCTTGTCCATGGCTTGCTGCTGCCAGAAGCTGTCATACGCCGGATGCTCCAGAAGTTTCCGCCAGAAGCCTACTTGTTCGAGGCCGCGACGGCGGCCGAGCTCGCCCGCAGAGCCCGCTTGCAGATACATATCGTAATCATCGTAGTTGCTGGTCCACCAGTTCGCGTCGTTTTTGCGCGTGGCATCCTGTTCGTAGATGTACGGTAAATTCAATTCGCGAAACGCCCCGTAGTGGAACCAGTCGTCACCCATCCAGCCGTCCACCATGGGATTCATCGGCACGGAAACTTTGAGCGCGGGATGCGGATTGACGAGCGCCATCAGCGGCGTGAAGCCATCATAGGAAATGCCGATGATGCCGACCTTGCCGTTGCTCTCCGGAATATTTTTCACCAGCCAATCAATGGTGTCGTACGTGTCGGTGGAATGATCCACCATCGTGGGATTGAGCGGTCCATGCAGCGGGCGATTCATCACGTAATCGCCTTCGGAGCCGTATTTTCCGCGAACGTCCTGCACGACGCGGATGTAGCCGCCTTCGAGGATGACTTCGAGCGCGTTGTCATAGCCATGCAAACTCGGACCGAGATGCGAGCTGTGTTCGTGCGAGGTGAGATCGGTGGCGTCATAGGGTGTGCGCGTTAAGAGAATCGGCGCGTTCTTCGCGCCTTTTGGAACGAGGATGACGGTGTGCAACTTCACGCCGTCGCGCATGGCGATCATCACATCACGCCGCGTGTAATCGAAGCTGTCCGTGACGGGCGTGAACTGCGCCGGCATTTCGCTGGGCAACGTGGCAGGTGCGGATGGCGGCGGAGTCTGCGCCGAGGAATGTTCAGCAAAGAAAAACACGCCAAACAGCAACGCGAGCAAAGATAGACTGCGAACGCAGTGGATCGGCTTCATCAGTGTTCCTCAGTGATGCGTGGAGTGGGGCAGGATTATATCTCTGGATTGCTCCGCCCGCCACTTTTGAAGATTTGAGCGAGGTGCCGAACACTGGCTAAAAACCGATCCGACACCAGCAGCTTAACAGTGTTTACTGTGCAGGGGCTCCGGAGTAAAATGAAGCGAACTGATAGCGTTGCATGCCTCAGACAGCCGTTTGACTGAAATCCAGTTGCAGAACTATTCCGTTAGGAGCGACCACGATGGCCACCGCAACTTTGACAAAGCCAGCAGCAAAGGGAGGGAGCTTTCTGCTGGAATCGCCGCAGCCGGGCGATGTATTTACGCCTGCTGATTTGACGGACGATCAGAAGCTGATCGGGCAGACGGCGGAAGAATTTGTCCTCAAGGAAGTTTTTCCGTTCATCAAGGATCTCGAAAACAAAAAGCCGGGATTGATGCCCGAGTTGGTGAGAAAAGGCGGCGAAGTCGGCTTGATGGGCGGCGGCGTTCCCGAAGAGTATGGCGGCGCGGGCCTCGACAAGATTTCCACCACGGTCCTGACCGAAAAACTTTCGATTTACGGCGGCTTTGCGGTGACGCACGGCGCGCACGCCGGCATCGGCACGCTGCCGATCGTGTACTTCGGCACGGACGCGCAAAAGAAAAAGTATTTGCCGAAGCTCGCGACGGGTGAGTGGATCGGCGCGTATTGTCTCTCGGAGCCGCAAGCAGGGTCCGACGCGCAGAATTCGCTGACGCGCGCGGAGCTGAACCCCGAAGGCACGCACTACATCTTGAACGGCCAGAAAATGTGGATCACCAATGGCGGCTTCGCCGATGTCTACATCGTCTTCGCCAAAGTTGACGGTGAAAAGTTCACTGCATTCATCGTCGAGCGCACCTTCCCCGGCTTCAAGCCCGGCAACGAAGAGCACAAGATGGGAATTCACGGCAGCTCGACGACGCCGATTTTCCTGGAGAATTGCAAAGTCCCGAAAGAAAACGTGCTGCACGAGATTGGCCGCGGCCACATCGTGGCGTTCAATATTTTGAATGCCGGGCGCTTCACGCTGGGCGCATCGTGTGTGGGCGGCTCGAAGAACGTGCTGGCCACGGCTTCGAAATATACAAAGGAGCGCAAGGCCTTTAATAAACAGATCGGTGAATTCGGCCTGATGAAGGAAAAACTCGCGGAAATGGCCATCCAGATTTTCGCCGTGGAATCAATGGTCTACCGCTCTTCCGGAAACATCGAAGCAGCCATGGTTGCGGCTTCCGGTTCCGGCGATAAAATTCAAAACTCGATGAAAGTCCTCGAGGAATACGCCATCGAAAGCTCCATCGCCAAAGTGTACGGCAGCGAAATGCTGGATTTCGTGGTGGACGAAGGCGTGCAAATTTTCGGCGGCTACGGCTTTCACGAAGAATATCCGGTGTGCCGCGCCTACCGCGATTCGCGCATCAACCGCATCTTTGAAGGCACTAACGAAATCAACCGCATGCTCATCATCCAAATGCTTCTGAAGCGGGCCATGGGCGGCCAGCTCCCGTTGATCCCCGCGGCCATGAAGCTCGCTGAGGAAATCCTCGCCGGGCCATCGTTTGAGGAAGCGCCGGAAGGCGTCCTCGCCGAAGAAGCGCGTGTCGTGGCCAATTCGAAGAAGATGTTTCTGCAAGCCGCCGGCGGCGCAGTCCAAAAGTTCCGCGAAAAACTGGCCGACGAGCAGGAACTTATCGGCGCGCTTTCGAACGTGGTCATGGAAATTTACGCCATGGAATCCTGCCTGCTCCGCGCGCAGAAAGCCGCAAAGGCGAAAGGCGAAGCCGCAACGCAGACCATGATTGACGCTGCGCGCGTCTTTATCAACGATGCCGCCGAGCGCGTCGAACACGAAGCCAAGCGCGCCATCGCCGCCGTCAACGAAGGCGACATGCTCACCACGCAAATGGCCGTGCTGAAGCGCTTCGGAAAGCGCGCTCCAGTGGACACCATCACGTTGCGGCGCCGCGTCGCCGCTGCCGTGCAGTCGCAAGACCGCTACTGCTTCGAAGGCCGCTGACAACCCTTCCGCCGCCAACGCGAGCTTTGGCAAACGCCCCTGGCCCGTCCGGGGGCGTTTAGTTTTGTGGTACGCCTGCGAGCGCATTCTTCCCTTCCCTCGCGTGTCTGCTCTAAACTTAAATGATTCATCTTGTAACCGCTAAGTAGGCAAGGAGCATCTGGGGATGCCTCGTAAGCTGGCCGTCCTGTCTCTCATTATCGTCGGCCTCCACGTTGTCGGGAATTTGACGCTCGGCCCCTCGACCGCCGGCGGCATCCTGGCGAATTCCCTGCAAATTCTGTCCAGCCTTCTTGCCGCGGCTATGTGCTTCGCTGCTTCGCGCCGCGCACGCGGCCTGGGCCGCCCGTTCTGGCTGCTCACTGGCTGCGGCATGGCCATGTGGGGCGTCGCGAACACCGGTTGGATGTATTACGAGGACTGGCTGCACACAGCAGTGCCAAGCTTCTCCCTCGTGCGCATTCTCTTCGATGTGCAGGGAGTTTTCTTCGCCATCGCCTTGTTTCTGGATCAGGAGCGAGACTCGCCGTATTTCGATTTCGAGACGCTCCTCGATTCGTTGCAGATCGCGATTGTCTTCATTTCCGTTTTCTTCGGCCTCTACTATGTGCAATTGCTGCGGGGCAGCCCGGAAAGGGCCACCGCGCTGGTTCAAACCTGGATTTTTGACGCAGTCACATTCGCGCTTGCCGCACTCGCCGTCGTACGAACATTAAGCGCGCAAACGAGGCGCCTGCGAAGGCTGTACGCAGGGTTGGCGTTTTTCCTCCTGGTCTATTCGCTTTGTTCGAGCACCGCAGACTACGCGCAGGCTGTCCACCAAGTCCCCACGGGCACTTGGTATGACCTCAACTGGACGGTGCCCTTCCTCATCGCCGCGCTCTGGGCTTCCTACTGGGAAGAAACCGATGAGCCAGCGCCGGCCGCGAAGTCTTCCCGGAAGAAACTGGCGAGACTCGCCGGCAAGCATGCCATGCTCGCGCTCGGCCCGCTCCTTGTTGTCGCCCTGGTCCTGCAACTCGGCGCGGAATGGCGCGGAACGAGCTTTACACTTCTGGCGATCTCCATCATTTGTTACGCCACACGCCTGGGCCTCAGCGAATACCGCCAGTGGCAAAACGCGGAAATCGCACGGCGGAACACTCTGGCGATGGAGTCCGCCATCAACGGCATGGCCATTGTGAATGCCCAAGGAATTTTTATTTATGTAAACCCGGCCTACGCGCGGATGACCGGCAACGGCGCTCCCGAAGCAATGCTCGGTAGGCCGTGGCGAGAGGTGTCCAATGAACGCGATGTGGCACCTGTCGAGAATGAAATTCGCACCGCTCTCGAGCAGCAAGGCAAATGGTTTGGGCCGCTGACTATGCATCACAAGGACGGAACAGAGGTTCCGACGGAAATGGCTTTTACCCGCCTTCCCGATGGCGGCACTATTTGCGTCAGCCGCGACATCACCCAGCGGGTGAGCGCGCAACGCGCTCGCGCCGAAGCCGAAATCAAGTACCGCATGCTCGTCGAGCAAGTCGCTGCCGTCAGCTACATCGCCGAGCTCGGCTTCCATGGCAAGTGGCTTTACGTCAGCCCGCAAGTGGAAGCCATTTTCGGCTACTCGCAGGAGGAATGGCTCGCTGATTCTGACCAGTGGACGCGCTTTGTTCCTCCGGAAGATCATCCCATCATTCACAGTGCCGAAGATGCTTGCCAACGCGGACAGCGCTTTCAGGCCGAATACCGCATCATGCGCAAAGATGGACAGGTCATTTGGGTCAGCGATACCGCGGTGGCCGTTCCCGGAAGCGACAGCCATTCCGTAATGGAAGGCCTCATCGTTGACATCACCGACCGCAAAGTCCTCGAAAACCAATTGCAGCAGGCGCGCAGAGTAGAGGCCGTTGGCAGGCTTGCTGGCGGCGTCGCGCATGATTTCAACAATCTACTGACCATCATCAAAGGCTATATCGAGATGGCCCTGAGTCGCGGCGTGGACAAGCCGGAATTGCGCGCTGACATCAAGCACATCCAGGACGCTGCGGATCGCGCCGTGACTCTCGTGCGCCAGTTGCTGGCCTTCAGCCGCAAGCAAGTCTTGAAACCGAAAGTTCTCGACATCAACGCCATCGTGCTGAACCTTGAAACGCTCTTGCGGCGACTGATGAACGAGAACATCGAAATGAAAACGCTCGTCGGCGACGCCGTCGGTGCGATCAAAGCTGATCCCAGCCAGGTCGAGCAAGTGATCATGAATCTGGTCGTGAACGCGCGCGACGCCATGCCGGACGGCGGCCGTATCCTGATTGAAACCAGCAACGTCGATCTCGACGCGACCTATACTCGCGAGCATGCGGTCGTCGTGCCGGGCCCTTACGTGATGCTGGCCGTCACGGATACCGGCGTGGGCATGAGCGCCGAAACCGTGGCCCATATCTTCGAACCCTTCTACACCACCAAGGAAAGCGGCCGCGGCACCGGGCTTGGTCTTTCCACCGTGTACGGCATCGTAAAGCAGAGCGGCGGCTACATCTGGGTCTACAGCGAGTTAGGAAAAGGCACGACGTTTAAGGTTTATCTTCCGCGCGTCGAAGAGGCTGTCCAAGTTCCAACGCGTACGGAAGAGCCAGTGTCCGCGACCGGCAAGGGTCACGAGACCATTCTTCTTGTGGAAGACGAACCGGCGGTGCGCGAGTTGACTCGCGCGGTTCTCTCCCAGCGCGGATACGAGGTCATCGAAGCGCTTACCCCCAAAGACGCGGAGCGCCTCGCCGGAAACAATGGCGTCGAAATCCATCTCTTGCTGACCGACGTGATGATGCCCGGAATGAGCGGACGCGAGCTCGCCAAGCGGCTCACCGAGCGCTATCCCCATCTTCGCGTGTTGTATATGTCCGGTTACACGTACAATGTCATCGCCGAAGGCGGCACGCTCGAAGAAGGAATTTCCTTCGTGCAAAAGCCGTTTACCCCGCAAGTGCTTGCGCAAAAAGTCCGCGAAACCCTCGATCGCCCCGTTTCCGCAAAATGACCTGGCAAGCGGCTAGAATTCTATTGTCGGCCCGCCAGGTAGACTGTTTTCCCCGTTGCCGCGGACTGTCTCGCTGCGTCCAGTATTTCCGTCACGATGACATTCGTTTCAAGAGAAGACTGCCCCTCCGGTTTCATGCCGCCTAGGAGCACCGCTCGCAGGTACGAAAGGGAGTCTTCCCTGGTTGTCGGCAGTGGCTTGGCTTCCGCCGAAGTCTCTTCACTCTCAGGGAGCCGCACGCGCACCGCGCCGGGCCCGACCGTGATGGCATAACCGGTCTGCCCATACACTTCCATGTCTTTTCTGGAAAACGGCCAGTTCCAGGAAGCTTGCACGATCGCCTGCGCGTGCGGATAGGTCAGGATGATGGTCGCTTCATCATCCACGCGCGGATAAATCTCTGGCTTGATGTGCTGCGTAACCGCAGTCACCGAGACCGGTCGGCGCCCATCCATCAGCCACGTTGCCAAATCGGCGCCGTAGCAGCCAAAGTCAAACAGCGCGCCCCCGCCATTTAATTTCGGATCGGTGAGCCACGCGAGAAACTCCGGCCCGACTCCGATTTCTTTCGGTCCATTGTGCCCGTCATGTACGACTATCTTTCGAATATCCCCAATGGCGTTTTCGTGCGCCAGGTCATACGCGGCTTGATTGCTGCGATACCAGGTCGTTTCATAGTTCACCAAAACCTGAATCTTCCCACCGCGCGCCGCTTTCTCGATGGCTCGCGCATCTTCGACGGTGACGGCCAGCGGCTTTTCCATCATCACAGGAATGCCGTACCGCGCGCAGATCTCCACCACGCGCCGATGATCGTACGTGTTCGTGTAGGCGAGCACTGCCTGCGGGTGCGTCGCCTTCAACATTTCCTCGAGATCGGTATAGAAAACGCTTGTATCCAGGCTATATTTTTTTTGAAATTGCGCCGCAAGTTCGCGGTTGGCTTCGGCGATTCCCACGATTCGCACATCCGTTCGCCGATGAAACTGGTCGAAAAATCCGGAAGCATGTCCATGCACCAGTCCCGCAAGAGCAACGCGGAGGGGCGCCTCCGTCTTTTGGCGCACGGGATTCGCTTGTGCGCGCAATTCAACGCCTGCTCCTGCTGACAGCACGATTGTCATCGAGAAAATCATTCGAAAAAAAGTACGCATCATACGCATCCCTCCAGGCCGTGGCTCGTCTTTACAGAAACCCACACCACGCCTTGCATTCGGCCCCCGATGAATTGTATCTCAGACTCTTCGGCGTGAGTCGCCGGGGACTTGCGCCGCCTCACTCGGGTTTTGCCGGAGGATCGCTGGGAGCGTCGCTTGCTCCTTTGGGCTTGGCAATCGTGGAGAGCGTCTCCACATTGAATTTCTTGTAATCCGAGTAGCGCGTCACTGCGTTGACCTTGAAACCCTTCACCAGCAGCACGCGCACCCCCACGTGCGCTTCCTCATACGTTGGCAGCCACACTTCGTTATTTATATACGCCTGTTCGAAAACGAAGCTCGTGCCTTTTTGCAAGTTCGCCAGCAAGCCGCCGGCAATCTTGATGTCGCCGACAAAATACGCTTCCAACCGCGCCACGTCGTGCGCCTTTTCGTCAATCCAAACGACCCCGGCAAGCTTCTGCACGACTTTTTCCACCAGTTTGTGCGGCTTGAATTCGGGGTTCGGCTCGAAATCAAACACCAGCACGTCTTCCCCACGGAAGCGCTCGCGTCGCGGGTTCACAAACTGGCAGGCGCGCAGAAACACTTCGATTCCCGGCTCATCGTTGTCGTCCCTCTTCCCTTCCTCCTTCGCCTTTTCCTCCTTCGCTTCTTTTTTGGCCTCCCTCTTTTGCATCTCCGCGATTTCTTTTTGTGTCTTCTCGTTTTCTTTTTTCTGCTCCTCGTCGCTCAGTGGCTTGCCCTCCTTTTTCGTCAACGTGGAAACCTCTTCCCCATTCAAATAGAAAAAGGTGTATTCCTTCAGCTCACGCTTCTTCACCCGGCCGTCGCTTTCGAATTCCGTTTCTTCTTCCGTGCGCGTTCCCGCATAGTTCTCTTTGATCTTGTCGAGGGCCTTCTGATTCTCGTCAATCTCCTTGAACAGCGCCTTCAAATCCGGCAATTGCACCTGCGACTTCTTCGGAAAATCGAAGACCCGCTCGCCCACCGTTCCATTGACTGCCGCGCGTGTCACATCAATGTCGTACTTGTCGTCTCCCCGGTGCAATTCGATCTTGTACGGAAGCCTCACGCCATCAACGGTCCGGTAATCGTCGTACAGAGTTTCTTCCTCCAATCCGCCGACGGTTGCCGTTTCCTTCGCGATCAGGTGCGTTTGCGGATCGAAGAACACTTGCCGCTTCATGCCCGTCGCGGTGGTCACTTCCAATTGCAGCGCATCCTTCCCGCCCACCTGTGCGTGTCCCACCAGAGCCAGCGCCATTTTGCTTTTCTTCGGGTTCAGCAGCCGCGAGTTGTAATACTGCGCCGCCGCTTCCAGCTGCATCCCGTCGCCACCCACCAAGGTCCCGATTTCCCCCGCCGCAGTCTCGTGCCACGCAGACTTACCGTTGTACGCTTCGATCAGATTCTTTTCGCCCACCAGCAATTCCAGGTAGTAGCGGTTCGGCAGCTTGGTATCGAAGGTGAATGTTCCCGCCTTCCCATCACTACTATTAAACGTGCCTTCCAGCGTCAGCGTCTGAATCTTGCCCAGCGCCTTCGCTCCACCTGCAGCTTTCACATATTGCGAGACGATTTTCTCCGCCTCTTGCGCGTGAACAGGGCAGGCTCCGGCTATTAGGGTTAACACAAGGACGGCAACAGGCAGACGAGTACGCATGGGATTCACCAATAGAAACGCAGCTTCACGCAAAAAGTTTCGAGTTATTTTGCAGAAAATCCGGACCGTAAGACCGTCGGCTCCAGCCTATTCGTAGCGCAACGCCACCATGGGATCCACCAGCGTAGCCCGCCGCGCAGGAAAAAATGAGGCTGCTGCCGCGACCGAAATCAGCAGCATGCCTACTCCCAGAAACGTCAGCGGATCATACGCACTTACCCCATACAGGAAGCTCCGCAACAGCCGCGTAAGCGCCAGCGCCGCGACAATTCCCACTCCCACGCCGACCAGCGCCAATCGCAAGCCTTCTCCAACGATGGTCCGAAAAACGTCCTCCGCCTGCGCGCCCAGCGTAAGACGAATCCCGATCTCGCTCGTCCGCTGCGTCACCGTGTACGACATGACGCCATACACTCCAACCGCCGCAAGCACCAGCGCAAGTCCCGCAAAGATGGCGATCAGCCACGTGCGGAAGCGCGGCTGCGCCACCGTGGCCGCCATGTTCTCTTCCATCGTTCGAACCTTCACGAGCGGCTGATTGGGATCGATCTCCACGATCGCGCTGTGCAACGCGGAAACTTCCGTCATCGGGTCCGCTGCGCTCCGCAGCACCAGCGAAAGCTGAAACACCGGGAGCAGCTGATCGGCCTGCCGGTACGGCAAGTACATCTCTGCCTGCGGATCAAGGCCCAGTCCAGGCCGCACGTCTCCCACCACCCCCACGACCTCCATCCACGGCACCTCTTGTTCCGGCGTGGCCCCAAGCTGCATGAATTTTCCAAGCGGATTTTCATTCGGGAAAAAAGTCTTGGCCATCGTGGCATTGATGACTACAACCGCCGGCGACTTTTCCTGATCCGCAGCGGTGATCGTGCGTCCCTGCAGTAGCGGAACTCCCAGCGTTTCGAGATATTTTGGCGTGATCGCGCGGTAACCCGCAGCGATAAACTCATGCGGCGTTTTCGGCGGCCGCCCCTTGATGTTGAAATGAATAATGGAACCGCCGCCGCTTACCGGCAAAAAGGAAGCGGCTCCCGCTGAACGAATGCCTGGAAGAGATTTCGCGCGATCCACCAGGCGATCGAAAAATTCGTATCGCTGCTCCGGCTTGGCATACGCCGTCTGCGAAAGCGGAATGTCGGCCACAAGAAGATGATCCGTCTGAAAGCCCGGAGGAACATCCTGCATCCTCGAAAAACTTCGCAGCAGCAGCCCTGCACCAACAAGCAGCAGCATGGCCATGGCGATTTCCGCCGCCACCAGCGCTCCTCGCAAACGGTGGTGGCCCGGCCCCGCTGTCGAGCCGCGCGAGCCTTCATTCAGCGTTTCGCGCAAGTCGAGCTTCGCCGTGCGCAGCGCCGGTATAATTCCGAACACCAGCCCCGTCAGTAACGATACGCCGAGAGTGAACACCAGCACCCAGCGGTCTAGCGTCACCGTGAACACCGCGGGCACGCTGGCATCCGAAAGCTTCAACAGCGGCCCGAGCGCCGCCTGCGCGAACAGCAATCCGAGCACGCCGCCAGCGATCGAAAGCAATAGGCTCTCCGTAATGAGCTGGCGCGTGACGCGCCACCGCGACGCGCCCATGGACGTTCGAATGGCAACTTCCCTGCCTCGCGCCGCCGCGCGTGCCAGCAGCAGGTTCGCGACGTTTACGCACGCAATCAAAAGCACAGCACCGACCGCGCCCAGAAGAAGCATCAGCGCCGGCCGCACGTTCTGCACCAACTGGTCCTGCAGCCCGACCACGTCCGCGCTCGTTCCCGTGTTGTAAAGCGGATACTGTTCCTCCAGTCGTTTGGTAATTCCCACCATCTCGGTGCGCGCTTGTTCTTTCGTCGCTCCATCTTTCAACCGGCCGATGACGAAAATTCCAGGATGCCAGTTGCGATCGTCCGGGAGAGTTTTTGCCCAGGGCGTAAACGGCAGAAAAACATCTGCAGGCTGCAGAAGCTCGAAACCTCTCGGAAGAACACCAACCACGGTGTACGGTCGTGAATCGAGAGTAACCGATTTTCCGAGGACGTCGCCCGCTCCGCCAAACCGGCGCTGCCAAAGGCCATAGCTAAGAAGCACCACCGGCGCGCCGCCCGCGCGGTCCTCCTCCGCCAAAAAAGTGCGGCCAATTGCGGCGTTCACGCCGAGAAGTTGAAACAGGGGCGCCGTGGCCATGCGGAGGTTCAACCGTTCAGGCTCGCCCGCCCCAGTCAGCGTGATGGTCGCGCCGCGCGTCGCTTCCAGTGATTCGAACGAATGGCTTTGATCCCGCCAATCCACGTAATTCTGGTAAGAAGTCGAGAGTGTGGGGTATTTACTTTTTTCCGCGACCAATACGAGCCGCGCGGGATCACGGAATCCGAGCGGACGCAGCAGTACGGCGTTTACCACCGTGAAAATCGCGGTGTTCGCGCCGATTCCGAGCGCCAGCGTCAGGACAGCGATCGCCGTGAAGCCCGGGCTTTTTGCCAATAGCCGGAACGCGTAGCGCAAATCCTGCAGCAAAGTTTGCACGGAATCCCCCTGACGCACCCGAGCTTACACCTTCAGACGGCTGTGGCACGCAATCGTTTCAGGTGGAAAAATGGCGCAGCCATGCGCGAATTTAGATTGCCAGGTTTTACATCGCCGGCTTCGGCCGCTTCGAGTATTTTTCGTACAGCCGCTGATGCCGGTTGTCCAGAGAAGTGAGCTGCCCTTTGATAAACAGATAGCGCACGTCGGTAGTCAGCTCGAGAGGATCGCCGTTGGTGACGATAATGTTTGCAATTTTGCCTTGCTCCAATGTTCCGACCTGATTCGCCAGCCCGAGAATCTGCGCGGGATAGAGCGTCACGGCCTTCAGGGCTTCGTCGTACGGCAGGCCGTACGCCACGGCGTTGGCTGCGTTTTGCCCGAGCCGCCGCGCGAACGAATTATCAAAACTTCCAAACGCAAACTTCACCCCCGCCTCCGCCAGCTCCGAAGGCTGCGAAAGCAAACGGTCATAAGGATCATCTTCCTCGACCGGCAGCGTGAGCATCGGCCGCAAAATCACCGGAATGCCTTTCGAACGCAGCAAATCCTTCACCTTGTACGCCTCGGAACCGCCCGCAAGAATCATCTTCAATTTCTGCTTCTCGCAAAATTCGATCGCGTTTCGAATGTCGCGCCCGCGATCCGCAAAAACCAGCACCGGCAATTCTCCGCGAAGCACCGGAACGAGTGCCTCCAGCTTCAGATCTCGGTCGTATTTGGCCGCTGAGCCCTTCTCCATCGCCTGCGCGTAGTGCCGCGCCCGCTCGATCCAGTCGGTGAGCTCTTCCACTGCCTTGTCGTACTCCTGCTTGGCTTCCGCATACGGTTTTTCTTTTCGCGTGAAGGTGGTGAAATCAAACGTTCGCGTCTCAATCTGCGGCCAGTTCAAAACCATCGCCGCGCTCTTTTTCAAGAGCATCTCGTCAATTTCCCAGCCCGCCAGATGAATCGCGGAAGCCTGCCCGCCGAGAACGCCTCGCCCACCGCCGCCCGAAGCAAACCCTCCGCTCCCCGGCACAGCCAAAACCTCAGTGATTCCGGACGCGCGCGTCACCGGAATATGTTCGCTCGAAGGCGAGACAGCCGTTGCCGCCACCACGTCCGGGTTATAGGAGCCCGTTTCCGTGGTATCCACGCTCGCGCTGACCGCGCCGATTTCGCTCAGTCCCATCTGCGTGATGGGATCGAACAGCCCGGGATAAACCTGCAGCCCCTTGGCATCAATTACTTGAGCGCCCTGCGGAATTTCCGCCGTCGGGCCGACCGCCGCAATTTTTCCATCACGAATCACCAAAGTGCCGTCTTCAATCGGTGTTCCTGCCAGCGTAAAAATCTTTGCATGTGTCAAAGCGTAGCTGGCGGGCGCTTGCGACTGCGCCGACGCAAACGGTGCCGTAACACAGATGACGGCAAAAAGTATCGCTGCACGAATATTCACGAAAGTGTTGCTCCTCACAGTGCACCCCCCGAAAGAAGTGCAACCGTATACGCGCTAAAATCCGTTCCCCCGCCCACGACCGTCTCTTGCGGCGGCTTCGGTTTGTCCTCCGGCTTCTTCTCCTCCGGCTTCTTCTCCTCCGGCTTTTTCTCTTCCGGTTTCTTTTCACCGGGTTTCCGTCCAAGGTTCACGGTCGCGTCCGGCTTTTTCTCTCCAGCTTTCTTTTCCTTTTCGAGCAGCGCCTTCTTTTCTTTTTCGCGTTCCGCGCGCTCGGCGATGTCACGCTGGCGGTCGAAATACACGCGCCCATCAATCAGTGTTTTCTGCACTACAGCGTAAGCGCTGAGCGGATCGTGGTTGTAAATGGCCAAATCCGCATCTTTGCCGACATCAATCGACCCCACGCGCTTGTCAATTCCCAGCTGCATCGCCGGATTAATCGTCACCAGCTTCAGCGCCTCGTCATGCGAAAGTCCGCCAAACTTCATCGTTTTCGCCGCTTCCTGATTCAAATGCGTGGCCTCTTCGGCGTCATCCGAATTGATGGACACAATCACGCCCCGCCGCGTCATGACCGCCGCGTTGTAAGGAATCGCATCGTACGCTTCGACCTTATACGCCCACCAATCGGAAAACGTCGAAGCCCCAGCACCCGAAGCCGCGATCTCATCGGCGATCTTGTAGCCTTCCAGAACGTGCTGCAGCGTGCGCACCTTGAAGCCGAACTCCTTGGCGACTCGCAGCAGCATCAGGATTTCATCCTCGCGGTAGCAATGCGCATGCACGAAACGCTTGCCTTGCAATACCTCCACCAGCGGATCGAGCTTCAGATCGCGGTGCGGCGGAATCACATTTTTCTCCCCCGCGGCCACGCGCTTGTCATATTCCTCCCAAGTCTTCTCATAGTCCCGCGCTTCGGCGAACGCGCCCCGAATCGTCTCTTCGACTCCCATGCGCGTCGCCGGATACCGCTTCGGCTGCCCGGGAAAACTGAAATTCGAACGTTTCGGATTTTCTCCGAGTGCAAACTTGATGCCCGGAACCGCTCCCTCAAACGGCAGCTTTTCCGCCGGCTGCCCCCACCGGAGTTTGATCACTTCCGTCTGCCCGCCGATTGCATTTGCGGAGCCGTGCAGAATGTTCGCGACCGTAACGCCACCCGCGAGATCCCGGTAAATATCAATGTCATCCGAATCGATGACGTCCGCGATATTCGCCATCGAAGAGACGGACACGCTGCCCTCATTGACCCCGCCATCGATCGCAATGTGCGAATGGCAATCAATGATTCCCGGCATCACGAACTGCCCCGCGCCATCAATGATCTGCGCATCCTTGGGTGTCTTGATGGACAGCCCCACTTCCGCGATCTTCCCATCCCTAATAAGGATCGACGCATGCTCCAGCGTGCCGTGCGAAACCGTGAGCACCGTGGCGTTTTGAATCAAGATGACGGACGGCCCTTCGGGCGGCGGCGCCGCGTGCGTCATGCGCGGAATAAAGAGCGCAAGGAGCGCACCGACAATCGCTGTGAATCTCAGTGCCCGGTTCATCGCCCGTCTCCCTCTCGCAAAATTGATTCCGCTTCCGCATTCGAACGTGAACCAGGTTTCACCCCGGTGAAGTCGAGCGACAATCCAAGATTCGAAACATTGATCGTGCCCTTCAAAGCCGTTCCATCAAACGTCCCCGAAAAAGTAACGTCCGTCGCTCCTTGATCCAGCAGAATGTTGATCGTGAAACTGATTTTGTCACCACTCAGGTAGCCACTGATAATATTGGCCGTCCCGCGATGGCTGGTGATCGTTCCCGCAATCGTGCCGTCCTTTTCCATGCTGAGCTCCGCCGTAGATCCCTCCGATCCCTCCGGCGTCGTGTACGAAAGTTTCCACGTTCCCGTTACGTCGCCCTTCGGCGCGTCTTTCGGCTTCTCCGGCTCGCGAACCTCAAATTTGTGCCCATCCACGAAAACCATTTTGATTTTCGTTTTTTCCTCGAACAAATCCCCATCGGTTACAACCAGATCAGCCATCTTCCCGTTTTCAATGGAACCCAGTCGGTCGGCCACGCCAAAAATCTCCGCCGGCGAGAGCGTCAGCGCGCGAAGCGCCGCATCCGGCGCCAGCCCCGCGTCAATAGACTTCTTCGCCGCCTTGAGAATGTCTTTCGGTGCCGTGATGCTCCCGGAATAAAACCCAAACTTCACGCCCGCTTTGGCCAGCGCCGCAGGTGAAGAAGGCGCGCGGTCGCGGAATCGCAGCGTGCGAAGCGAAGGCTTCTCATCCGGATCAGCGTCTTTCTCCGCTTCCGGCCATTTCAGATTCACAAGAACCGGAATTTTCTTCGCCGCAATTTCCGGCGCGACCTCGTACGCCATCTGCCCGCCGTAAACTACGCCGTTCACTTCCCATCGCTCCGCCAGCTCCAACGCCCGCCGCAACTGCAGCGAACTATTCGCCGGTATCAGCACCACCGCGTGATCCTCCAGCGCTTCGCTCAGCGCCGCCTCGACGCGGTCATACCGCGGCCGCTGTACGCCCCGCGGATTCTGTTCATACAAAGTTTGCGCGTTCGCACTCCACGCTGTGTCCAGCCATACCTGGTGCACGTACGCGAGCACGCCCATCAACGAATCCGGAAATCCGCTGAGGAATCCTCCCGACGCCTGCAGTGACAATGGAATCGCCACCGGCGATTTCACGACAAGATCACCCGCGCGTTCCCCCGCCAGATTCAGCACCGCAGCCTGTCCGGGAAAAAACCCACCCTTCGGCGCCGAAACCACCGTCGTAAATCCGGCGCTTCGCCACGTCTCGATGCGTTTATCGCTCAGGCTGGCTTCGTCCGCCGCGCTCCGCCACGGCGTCGAATTTGGCCGGTCCTGCGGCCCGCGCGCGGCTTCTTGCGGCCGGCGTGGCCCTCCCGCTTCTCCGCCAGCAGGAGCCGCAGCGGGAATTCCAACGTCGGTAAACGAATCGATCAGCCCGGGATAAACCGTCAGCCCCTTGCCGTCAATCACCCACGCTTCCGCCGGAATCGCCGCATCCTTCCCCACTGCCGTGATAATGCCCCGCGAAATCACCACCGTCGCATTCTCGATCGGCGGCCCGGAAACCGGCACGACCCTCGCCCCGCGTATGGCGAAGTACTGTGGCTCGCCACCCTGCGCAAAAAGCGCTGGCGCGGCAAAGCAAAGAGCGAAAAGCAAAGCGCCGCAAAGTAAAGTGAAAAATGTAGCAACGCGGACCGCTGACGCGGCGCGCCAATTCCAGCAGCAACCCATGCAAGACTCCTCGCGAGAGAGCTGTAGAGACACCATCCCCCGGCAACCGTTACGGTAGACGCATGAGGCTAGTGGGAAGTTTCGGCAGAGTCAAGGCGGGACTGTGCCAAAAAAAAGTGAAAAAATCCGGAAACAAAACACCCCCGCTCCGCGTTTCTTCTATTGTAATCCCATAGGAGCTGTGGCATCTAGGTATGGGTAAGCCATAGAAGCAACCGGAGGTCACCATGGGAGAACGCGCGGACGTCTGGCAAGGCACCCTGGCCTTGATGGTCCTGAAGACCTTGCAAGCCTTGGGCCCGCTGCACGGTTACGGCATCGCCCGCCGCATCGAGCAAACCAGCGGCGACCTGCTCGCCGTCAACTACGGCACCCTTTACCCCGCCCTGCTGAAGCTCGAGCAGGAAGGCTACATCTCCTCCGAGTGGGGCACCTCCGACAACAATCGTAAAGCCAAGTATTACAAGCTCACGCGTGCCGGCCGCAAACAACTCGAAAAAGAAGCCCGCGAGTGGGAACAGACCACCGAAATTCTCGCCCGCTTCCTCGCCCCCGAAAAGGAATCCGCATGAGGCGTTTGCGCGCACTGCTGTGGCGATTCAGCGGATTGTTCAGCAGGGATCGGCGCGAACGCGAACTCTCCGCCGAGATGGACAGCCATCTCCAATTACACATCGAAGACAACCTGCGCGCCGGCATGAGCCGCGAAGAAGCGCGGCGTCAAGCGCTGATCAAACTCGGCGGCATCGAGCACACCAAAGAAATCTATCGCGACCAGCGCGGCCTCCCCATCTTGGAAGTGTTACTGCGGGACATCCTCTACGCCCTGCGCTTGCTGCGCAAGAACCCCGGATTCACGGCCGTCGCAGTGCTGACGCTGGCCCTCGGCATTGGCGCCAATTCCGCCATCTTCCAATTGCTCGACGCGCTCACCATCGCCTCGCTCCCGGTGCGCAATCCGCAGGAAATCGCCGAAGTCAAACTCGCAAACAGGGAAGGAGCACGCGGTAACATCGAATCCTGGAATGCGCAGGCGAGTTACCCTCTCTGGGAAGAAATCGCACGGCGCCAGCAATCGTTCTCCAGCATTTTTGCATGGAGTTCCGGCCAGTACAATCTGACCCCGGTCGGAGATGCGCGGTGGGCTTCGGGACTAGAGGTTAGTGGCAATTTCTTCACTGCTCTCGGAGTTCAGCCCGCGCTAGGGCGCGTCTTTGACGAGGCGGATGATCGGCCCGGTTGCAGCACCCCGAGCGTAGTACTCAGCTACGCGTTTTGGCAAACCGAATTCGCTGGAGATCTGTCTGCGATCGGCAAGAAACTTACGCTCGAACACCAACTCTACGAAATCGTAGGCGTCTCGGCTGCGAATTTCACGGGCCTCGAAGTCGGCAAGAATTTTGATATAGCCGTTCCGCTCTGCAGCGAAAGCTTGGGGAACGCGGAAGATGACCGTTCGAACTCCAGCTCTGATTGGTGGCTGGTGGTGATGGGCCGCTTGAAAGAAGGTTCGACAGTTGAAAGGGCTAGCGAGCAACTTTCCATAATCTCACCAGGCGTGTTTGAGTCATCTCTCAGGCCGGACTATCCAAAGGCCAACATTCCACAGTATCTGAAATTCAAATTGATGGCCGTTCCTGCGGGGGGTGGACTGTCGCAGCTTCGCGAGAGTTATGCCAGCTCTTTGTGGATGCTTCTAGCGATCACCGGGGTGGTACTGCTGATTGTTTGCACCAATCTGGCAAACTTGATGCTCGCGCGGGCCAGCGCGCGCGAGCGCGAGCTGACGGTGAGGACCGCGCTGGGAGCTTCGCGCACGCGGCTCGTTTGCCAGTTGCTGACGGAAGGCGTGCTGCTCGCAGGCGCTGGGGCAGCTCTCGGAGTGTGGGTCGCGACCATCTTGAGCAAGCTCTTGCTGCAGTTTCTTGCCAGCGAGTCCAGCCCGATATTTCTCCCGCTGCACCTCGATTGGCGAATGATTGCTTTTTCCTCGGGCGTTGCTACCGCCGCATGCATCCTCTTCAGTCTGGCTCCCGCTCTGCGAGGAACGAAAGTTTCTCCCAGCGCGGCGTTGAAGTCCTCCGGTCGTGGCGCGACTTCGGGCCCTGCGCGATTCACTTTGCGGCGGTTGCTGGTCGTCTCGCAGATCGCGTTCTCGCTGATGTTGTTGATCGGAGCCCTGCTGTTTACGCGCAGCTTCCTGAATCTGACGACCGGTGATACCGGCCTGAACTGGCACGGCGTGGTGACTTCCTACCTCGACCTATCCCGGCTGAATCTTCCCGTCGAACGCCGCCAGTCTTTCAAGTCCGGGATTGTCCGGACCTTGGAACAAATTCCCGGCGTGGAGGCCGCGGCCGAAACCAACATCATTCCCCTCAGCGATTCGGGATGGAGCAACAAAATCTGGATGCAAGGCTCCGATCCGACGGATGGAACGGACTGTTCCTTTACTTCTGTCAGCCCCGGTTTTTTCAAAACGCTAGGCATTGGCATGCTCGCCGGCCGCAATTTTCTTTCGAGCGACTCGCCAGGGTCGCCCAATGTCGCCATTGTGAACGAATCCTTTGTCCGCCAGGTGTTGCGGGGCAACAATCCGCTAGGCATACGATTTTCGAGAGAGGCCACTCCGCGAAATTCGGAAATGCTATTTGAAATTGTTGGCGTGGTGAAGGATTCAAAATACCGTAACATTCATCGAGCCTTCAGCCCTATCGTATATTTGCCGCAAGCACAGGAGCCGCATCCCACTTCGTTTGCGCAAGTCCTGATTCGTTCGAGTTTGCCGCCGGCGGCGACGCTGGCCGCGCTGAAGAGCGCGGTCACTCAGATCAGTCCGGACATCACCGCAACCTACGAAGTCTTCGACACCATGGTGCGCGATTCTTTGATGCGCGACCGCCTGATGGCTTGGCTTTCCAGCTTCTTCGGATTGCTGGCCATGCTGTTAGCGGCAGTCGGCCTCTACGGCGTGATTGCCTACGTGGTGGCCCAACGCATCAACGAAGTCGGGATTCGCATGGCGCTCGGCGCGAGCGGAACCGAAATCCTAAAGATGTTTCTCGGCGAAACGGCGCTCCTGCTTGGAATCGGCTGTGTCGCCGGTGGTGCGATCGCTCTTGCCGCCGGGCGCGCCGCCGGCGCATTGCTCTATGGCTTGAAGCCGTACGACCCGGTGACCTTTGCGCTGGCTGCAGCGTTGCTTGCGGCCGTCGCAATGACCGCGAGCTTCCTGCCCGCGCGACGAGCCGCGCGCGTCGACCCTATGATCGCGCTGCGCTACGAGTGACGAGGCGGTTTTCAGTTTTCAGTTTTCAGTTTTCAGTTTTCACTCCCAATTTCTATTTTCAGATTTCTGATTTCTTTTCTAGGGCTTCTTCTTGAAGAGGCCGCCGAGGCTCTTTACGGCGTCCTCTGGGGCTTTCCCGGCATCTTTTGCGCCACCGGTAGCGAGGCCGCCCGCGCATCCGAGCTGCGACTTCAGCATGCCCGCGGCGAGGCCGCCAACATCGGGAATGAATTTCGGATCGGAGGTGGTTCCTTGAATCTGGAAGGGCACGGTCGTGCCGCTGCTTTTGCAGCCGCCTCCGCCGCCGCCCATGGCTTTTCCGAGAAGGCCGGCGGTGCTGGAGACGGGACTGCCCGCGGCGCCGATAGCGCTCGTCAAGATCGCTGCCATTTTGAAATCAAGATTGTTTTTGGAGTCGATCGTTCCCGCGCCGGTGAGAGTCCCCACGGAGGGAACCACGGCATCAAAATTGTCAGCCTTCAGGCCATTGGGAGCCATATGCAAATTGGTGGTGAGTTTTTCGATGTCCATATCCTTGCCGGACTTAATTCCGGCGAGCGATGCGACGGCGGACATTTTTGATCCCAGGTCAAAGCCGGAGAGCTTGGCATTGAAGAGGCCGACGCTGCCGTTGGTGACGAGTTTGTTGGTCGGGCCAGTGACCGTGAGATCGGTATTGATGACGCCGGCCGTGAGTGATGCGCCTTTGGGCATATTGATGCCGAGCGCGGGGAGGAAGGCCTCGAAATCCTTGGCGGGCATGTCCTTCCCTTCCACTTTGATATGGACGTCGGTGGCCTCACCTGCTGTTTCGTACGTGCCGCTAAGATGCGCGGCGGCGCTGCCGATTTTCAGGGTGGAGAGATTGAGGACCCCGGCGTTTTTGTGCAGATCGTATTTGGTGTCGAAGTCCACGGTTGCGGGAACCCCGGCCGGCGAACCACCGGCAATCAGCAGCGCCTTGGAAAGCTTGGCGTTGCCCTTGACTTCGGCTTCGCCACCTTTCGATTCCAGGGTGGCGTCGAGATCCACGATGCCTCCCAGTCCCAACGAGGGATCGAGGAAACCGGTGGAGGCAAGATTCAGTGAGCTGACATCCAGCTTGGCGTTGAGCGGAGTCAGCGCGGCGTCGGCCTGATCGATGGGGCCGATAACGCCGTCGAGCTTGAACTTGCCACCGGAAGGAAGATCGGCAGTGACGACCACGGGAAACTGCGAGGTGATGGCAACGTTGGACGCGGTCACAGTCACGTGGTCGTAGGTGCTACGCTTCTGCGAATTCACGGCACCGACGATGATGCTGCCGTCTTTGAGCGTGAGTTTCTGGATGGTGAGATCGGCAGGAGCACTCGTCGTACCCGCGGATTGCGCGGCGGCCGCCTGGCCGGCCGGGGACTTTGCAGCGGCGCCACCGAGCGAAGAGTAGTTCCACTGGCCGCCGGAGCCGCGAATCAAGGTCACTTGCGGACTGTCAATGGTGACGCCGGTAACGTGAAGCGTCTTCGAGAAAATCAGCGGCAGGATTTCGACGCCCACTTTCAGCGACTTGGCGGTAAGGAAGGGCGCCGAGCTGAATTTGGGATCGTCGCCGATGGAAAGGTCTTTGGCGGAGAGCGAGCCGCCGATCAGCGAGAGGCTCAGATCCCCGACTTGTACTTTGCGGCCGAGCGCGAGCGACGCTTTCTCTTCGATGGTGGGCCGGAACTGATTGACCGGGATCAGAAACGGCACGACGAGAACGAGCACGATCAACACACCTACGATGATGAGAACAATCTTCAATGTTTTATTCATGACAGCCTCCGAGACGGCGGGAAAGGGCAATCCCCCAAAGGCAGAGAGGGGAGGATAGCATAGGGAGCATATATAAGAGGGAGTGAGTAGCCGTCTGTTCGTTTCGGGACAGGGGGAGGACGGAGGCAGGGTTGGAAGGTTGGAAGGTTGGAAGGTTGGAAGGTTTGAAGGTTGCAGGTTGGGAGGGGGCCATACCCCCCATTACATGGATGAATGTCAAAACAAAGGGGATAGGAAATGGGCAATTCGTAAGTGGTTGAAAGGAAAGGGGGACAGTAGATTTGGTGGGCAGGGGGATAGGCGCAATACAGGGACGAGGTGCGCGGCAGCTCCCCTCCCCCCTGATTTTTGTAAGTGTTGCATCTACAGGACTTAGACCTTCCGCAAATCGTTTGTTTGCAACACTTGCGGGGAGCTTCCTAAGTGTTGCGGTTAAAGGGTTTAGGGGCGTAGGCCGTTGGCAAGAAGGTAACTGGGTGAGGGCTGATGAGTGTGAGGGAGTTAGAAGAACCACTCGGGGCGAGGGCATGAACGGGGAGGCACGAAGGGGCAGTGCCGACGCAGCAAAATCATTATAGCATGTCGGTACCTATTGTCAAGTGATAACTATAAATGGCTTGTTTACAAGCAGATGCGGGAACAAGCCTGCGGCGCCTTGTTGGAAGTCGAGGAAAAGTCAAAGGCCCCGCCCTCCAAAACCGAGGACGGGGCACCCAAAGTCGTCACAGGGTCACGCCCAGGCCGCGCCTCCGCGCTCCTATCTTGCTCAACGGCTGTGAGCCTGCCAGCCGTCTCGATAATGATACAATCCGACGCAGGCGTCCCCCAAATTCCTCATAGTGCGTGAGGCCTTCATGCGCAACCCAGTGTTGAGTATTCGCTTTTTAACTTTGAGTGTAGTAGTAGCTTTGATTCCTGCGACCCTAAAATCTCAGGACTCGGTAGCGGACGCAGCGCGCAAGAATCGCTCAAAAGACCAGACCGTGACTAGGCGGGTGTGGACCAATGACGACATTGCGTCGACGACTTCGCTCGAACCGAGCACTCCTAAGAAAGAGACGAAGGAGAGCATGTCAGCCACTCTCGAAAGATTCCGAATGCTCGACAAGTACGACCTGGGCGTCGCAGTTCTCAGGCAAGCTGGTGCTCCAGATATGGATTTTCCGAAGCGAAGAGATTGGGAGCAGAAATTGTTTGAGGCTAAACAAGCATGGATTGACCAAATGAGCCGGACGGTCGCCCACAAAGATTCTAACCAAGCATCTCAGCAGGAGGAGCTTCGTTTAGTTATGGGCAAGCAGCGTATTTTTGAGCAGATTGAGGCCGAGGGAATTGAGCAGGCGCGAGCGGAAACTAACCCTGTGTTGAAAGCCCATTTAGCGTACAGACGCCAGGTAGATTCCTGCACAGGGGCGACCGGAAAATTTCGTGAGATGTGTGATGAGGCTCTAGCGCAGATGAGATCGAAGATGCAGCAAGAAGGTATCTGGTAAGCGCTTTTGCGCTCAAGGCGAAAGGGGAGTAAGGGCGGGGGGCTGCCGCCCGTTATCTAATCGGTCGTGGGGTTCAGGGCGCGAAGGGTAGATTGGATTTTTTTGAATTGTGACGTGCCGGCCTGAAGAGTCGACGGTTGGTGTACCGCCAAACAGGTCGCAATTGCTTGGATGCAGATGGCGCCAATACTCTTTGTGATTGCGACAACGACGGGCTGTGAATGAGATCCGCCGACGTGTATTTCATAGGCGTCGGCACCTGTTTGAGTGGTCACATGGTTCAGGCTCTCTAGGTTTGCATGCGTAATTCGAGAGAGCCAGGCGTACAGGAAGCTGACCTCTTCATAGGTCTCCTTTGAGGTCTGAATGACGAGGTCGCCTACCGTGACGTGAAGCAGACCTTGGAGCTGCTTACGGACGTCAACTGGTTTGAATTTCTCTCCGTTGACCCATTTTTGACAAAGCTCTGGTTTCTTCGACAAAAGGTCAAGAAGTAGGAGTGTTTCTATTCCATTTCGCGCTGCGAGCGCGGCGTCGACCATTAGTCCTCTCTCCATCAGCAGCATTGTCGACGATATGTGGTTTATCGCTTTGGCAAGCAAGAGGTATGAACAATTGGATTCCAACGTGCGTCGACCTTCAAGAATGGCAGCCGTATCCGAAAGCATTGTCAAGATCTGAGCAAAAACGTCGCGCGCGATTGCATTTTCCCGGCAAAACTGCGCAGTGTTTGACGACCAATGTTTTTCAAGATTCTTTAGGGTGTGTTTCGACATGCAAGCCCCATCGCGCCCTTGGGTCGGGTAGCACTTAGTTGCAATCGAAGTCAGCTATAAGGTTAGGCGCAGAGGATACCACTGCTGGGCGTCACAGCGGATTGATAAAATCGTCCTCCTGCTCTAAAGGTGCCCACCCACCAGCCGTCAGAGCTTGTTGATTTCTGAGTCTGTCCTGTTAGACTTTGCGTGTCGTTACTCCTTTTGAAAGCGCGGACCTGTCTTGCCCCAAGTTGTCAGCATCGTGGTATCGATCCTAGCGCTGTCAATTTCAGTTGCCACGGCATGGTTGACGTTATTCCGGCGTGGGACGGTACGAATGACACAACCCACCACTATCTACTTCGGGGCGGATGCTTCGGCTAATTCTCCTCCGAAAGTCTACCTTCGGACTCTGCTTTATAGCACAGCGAAGCGGGGTCAGATTATCGAGAGCATGTTCGTGAAACTGCGTCGCGGTGAGTCTATCCAGACGTTCAATATCTGGGTATACGGTGAGGACTCCTTGGCCCGTGGGAGTGGATTGTACGTCGGGGAAAACGGCGTCACCTGGAATCATCACTTCCTGCTGCCGTTAGATGGCACCAAGTTCGACTTCCTTCCGGGCGAATACAAACTCGAAGTGTACGCGTCTCTAGTCGGTGTGCGGCGGCCCCTCCTGCTTTACGTCGTTGGTCTGTCGGTTTCGGAGCAGGCTACAAGGCAGCTCCAGGATACGGAGTACGGGATCTATTTCGATTGGGGCCCAGATTCGGGGCACTATCACGCCCACGTCCATAAGAACCCCAAGCTCGAAATCGCTACCGGAACTGTTCGAGGCAAGGCGAGTTCCATAAAAGGGGATGTCAAGTAAAGGCGCATGATTGAGTAGCACGAACGGTGAGGGTGACGGCGGTGCCGACTTTTCCTTCGCCTTCCTTGCCATTTGTGCCGCGTATGCGCAGCCAATTGCTACTGCGTCTCGAGTGTGACGTTGACCGTTGCTTTCCCGCCATTACCTACGGATAAGATTTTCTCCCAAGCTTTGAATCCTGGTTTTTCGAGTCTAATCTTGTGGTCCCCCGGTGGTAGCCGTAACGTCGATGGCGTATTTCCCACGAATTTTTCGTCCACCGTAATATCAGCCCCGTCGGGGGTGGACTTGATTTCCACCCCTGACTGGTTAGCGTCCCCGGTATCAGCAGACATCGGAACCATCACATCGGATGATGACTGCCCTGCAGCACCGGCGCTCTCCTGCAGGGCCGGATTTTGGGGAGTAAATCGCTTCGCATCCAGGGGAATGTCCCCGTTGATATAAGCGGTTATCTCTGTTCCCTTGGGAATCGTGATGTCTTTACCGTGCATGAACAAGAACAGCGGGGCAGCGGGGAAAAACACGATGGCTGTAGCCACGATAGCTCCAGTCATCGCTCCCGTGTGGCCCCCTCCCTTCGCTTCTTTTACCGCCCGCAATGGCGCTCTTTCCCCATCCGAGAGCTTGACATCATCAATGTTCACGTCGAGCTTGCCGCCCCGGGCCATTCGGCGTTTGTGCTGAGCGTCGGTAACGGTGCCCCAGGCGATCCCGCCGCGAGGGATAAGAATCACGTCCTTGACTATGACGTCATCCAGCACTTCAAAATCCACCCGATCACCAGTCGTCGCATCTGCCGACGACAAATTCCTCGTTATTCGCAACCTGACGGGCGTGCCATCTTCCAGGCCGAAGGCGAGCGGTTGCTTGAGGATTGCGGGAGTTTCCTGTGGGACCGGGTTATTTTTATCTCCTTTGGCCGAGGACTGTCCGTAGCTTGGACAGAGCAATGACAATGAAAGGACAAATGAACAGAGTACTTTCATAACCTGGATCCTCCGGGACTGATTCTGGTCTTTGGGGACACTGATTCGGTCTTCTTCGAAGACCAGAAAGCACTGGAACGAGTTATACCATCCGAAGTAATTGAATAATAGGTGGTCAATGGGAGGGTACTATTACAAGAGGTAAACCTTGATCGTTCGCGGATGGCACTCGTAGCGGGGGACTATTGGGGCGGGCGATGAGGGATGGCGCACCTACGGCGCTCGCGATTTTCATCTTACGTTTCCCAGCCCTGGGCGGGCTGGGCTAACTTCTGACGCGCCTACGGCGCTGCGGGCGCGGGGGGGTGGAACGTGAGACGCACGCGCCGATAAGCGATGGACGTGATACATTGCGGCGCGGCGGAGGTTTTCACGGGAGACGTGGTCTGAGAACCTGAAGCAACGGACAGGTCTCGGAGAAAAGCACGGGTCTGAAGACCCGCCACTACACAGGAAGCGTGGGCTCGTGGAACGATGGGGGCGGCGATGAAGAAACGTGTGCAGGCGGGGAAAAAACCTAAAGTGCTGGTCGTTGATGTGGGCGGGACGAACATCAAGATGCTGGCGACGGGGCAAAAAGAGGCGCGGAAAATGCCGTCCGGGCCGACCATGACGGCGAGGAAAATGGTGCGCGTGGTGAAAGCGTGCGTGAAGGATTGGGAGTACGACCGGGTGTCACTGGGATATCCCGGGCCGATCATCAATGGGCATCCGCTGCGCGAGCCGCATAACCTGGGGGGCGGGTGGATGAGGTTCGACTTCAGTAAGGCGTTTGGATGCCCGGTAAAGGTACTGAATGACGCGGCGATGCAGGCGCTGGGCAGTTATAAGGGCGGGCGCATGCTGTTTCTGGGACTGGGCACGGGGCTGGGCTCGGCGATGATCGTGGATGGATTCCTGGAGCCGATGGAGCTGGCGCATCTCGGCTACAAGAACGGAAAAACATATGAAGATTACCTTGGGCTGCGCGGGCTGGAACGAATGGGCAGAAAAAAATGGGAGCGGCACGTGGGGAAAGTTGTGAAGAAACTGATGGTCGCTCTGGAAGCGGATTACGTTGTGCTGGGCGGTGGAAACAACAAGAAATTGAAGAAACTGCCGGCCGGGGCGCGGCTGGGGAGCAATGAAAATGCGTTTCTGGGGGGATTCCGGATGTGGGAGGAATAGAGAAGAGCAGATGGCGGCGACTTCGAAAATGAGCGGAGCAGGTGTGGGTGAGGAACAGGCCAAGGTCATCGAACCGATACTGGTGCGCATCCCGGAAGGTTGGTTTGCGATGGGGTGCGCGACGGGGCGGGATGATGAGAAGCCGGTGCATCGCGTGTGGGTGGATGCATTTGAGCTGGCGATTTATCAGGTGACGAACGCGGAGTATGCGTGCTTTCTTGCGGCGACTGCCGCGGCGGAGCCGAAACATTGGAGAGATGCAAATTTTGATGACCCGCGGATGCCGGTGGCGGCGGTGTCGTGGGATGAGGCGACGAACTATTGCGAGTGGCTAAGCAAGGCGACGGGGAAATTGTATCGGCTGCCGACGGAAGCGGAATGGGAGCGCGCTGCGCGAGGCGGCGTGGAAGGAAGGCTGTATCCCTGGGGAGATGCGGGGCCGGAGCTGGTGCCGGATTATACGAAGCGGTGGAAGCTGGGGCCGGAGCCGGTGGGTTTGTGCGCGCCGAATGCGTATGGGCTCTACAATTTGGGAGACAACGTTCATGAGTGGTGCGCGGATTGGTATGACGATGGCTACTACGCGCGGTCGCAGGAACGAAATCCGCGCGGACCGGTGAGCGGGAGCCGGCGGGCTTCGCGCGGAGGGTCGTGGCGGCACCATATAAAGGTTACGCGTACGGCGGCGCGGTCGAGCATTCCGCCGGAGTTGCAATACGCGGATTACGGATTCCGAGTGGCGCGATCTGTGAGTACCTGAAGACAAAACTGGTGTGCGCCTCAGACGAGATGATGGATGAGAAGGGCGTGCCGTTGCCCGCGAAGCAGACGCTGCTGCTGATCCTGGTGCCGATGCTGAGCACGTTTGCGTGCTTGCGGCTGTACCTTCACTTGGTGCGCGTCCGGCATATTTATCCGGGCGGAGTGCTGGTTCATCATTTATTTATTGGAGTGGTGATCGCGCTGCCTGCGGCTTTTGTTCTGGCGTTTGGAGCGCGCCACCGGCGGACGGCGCTGGTGGCTCTGGGAATTGGGAGTGCGATGATTTTGGATGAGATTGCGTATTTGGTGCTGACGAAAGCGAGCGATGCGGATTATGTTTCGCGCACATCCCTGTTTGGGGCGATTGGATTCATTTCGGCGGCGGTGATTTTGCTGCTGGCGCTTTACTGGAGACATCGCGATTAGGTTCTTGTGAACTGATTGTGATACGCGCTTAACGCATCGTAGCGCGGGCTCGTGCTAGGATTGCGGAATGTGGCGCGGGCTACCAGTTCTGGGACTTGTTGCAGTTCTTTTGGCTTTCGCGGAAGCAGGCGCGGCGCAGCAGGAACAGAAACCGAAAGAACTGCCGGATGCGCCGGTGCCGAAGCAAGAACCCGCCGAACAGAAGCATGAGAATCCCTTAGAAGAGACGTTCTCGATCCTTGGGCGCCGGTCGATTTTCTTTCCGGAACTCGCGGCGAGCCGCGGGCCGCGGGCCGCTCAGCAAGAAACAAAAATTCGAGCTTTTTGCGGATGAAAGCGCCGCGCCTTCGCGCTTTTTGAGTTCCGCCGTCAGCGCGGGGATCGCTCAGGCGCGAAACTCTCTTTCCGGTTATGGGCAAGAATGGAGCGGGTACGGGAAGCGGTTTGGGTCGTCGATAGCCAGCGGCGCGTCCACGAATTTTTTCAGTACGTTTGTGCTGCCGTCCATGCTGCACACGGATCCGCGCTACTTTGTGCTGCTGCGCGGTGGCGCGGGCTACCGCATCAAGTATGCGATCAGCCGCATCGTGATCACGCGTACGGATGCAGGTGGGCGCGCTGTGAATTGGCCGGGGATTATTGGGCCGCTGCTGGCGGAAAGTCTGGCGACCAGTTATTTGCCGGCGAACGAGCAGACGACGACGCGGACGTTCCGAAGGTACGGCGTGCGAATTGGATTCACGGCGGCGAGCAACGTGGTCAAAGAATATTGGCCGACGATTTTCCGGAGTCTGCGCATTGGGAAAATTGCGCCGGGACTCGATCCCAATTCTTGATTGACTGTGCGGGCGCTCACTCGAGCGCAAGACCACTCACTTGACAAAAACAGACTGCGATCAAGTTGTTCGAACGCCGTTTGGCGCCAGCGGCAGACTACTCAGGCGGATACTGGTGGCGTCGAAGATGGCGTTGCCGATGGCTGGAGCGACGGCCATGATGGGCGTCTCGCCGGCGCCTGCCGACGGAATGTCTTTGCGATCAAGAAGCGCGGCTTCGATTTCGGGGACGTCGCGGAAGCGCGGCACACGGTACGTTGCGAAATGCGGATTCTTGATGCGGCCGTTTTCGAATTCGATGGCTTCGAAGAGCGCGCCACCGATTCCTTGAATCATTGCGCCGACGACCTGATTGCGCAGGCCATCGGGGTTGACGATGGCGCCGCATTCGAACGCTTCCGCTAAACGGACCACGCGCACCGCGCCGGAAGCCTTGTCCACGGTTACTTCCGCGCATGTGGCCACATAGCTTCCCTTTTCGTAGCCGCACGCGAGTCCGAAGCCTTGCCCCTCTTGCGTTTTCTTGCGCGGCCAGCCGAAGGATTTTGTGGCGGCTTCGAGCACGGCGCGCATGCGCGGATCGGAAAGATTCTTCATGCGGAATTCGAGCGGATCCATCTGGGCTGTGCGCGCCAGAACGTCCATGTGCGATTCCCGCGCGAAGTGATTCGCCGTGGCCGCCAGACCGCGGTAAGAGCCGCTCCGTAAGATAAGAGCAACCTGGTGATATTCAGTGCGCTGATTTGCGACGACATACGGAGTTTCAATCGCGGACATTCCGGAATGGTAGTTGTGAAAATCCCAAGCCGTCAGCGCGCCGTCGCTGGCGAGGCCGCTTTTGACTTCGATGACGCCCGCAGGGCGGAAGTATGCCCAAGTGAATTCCTCTTCGCGCGTCCAAACCACTTTTACTGGGTGGCCAGCGGCGCGCGCCAAGCGAGCAGCTTCGATGGCCCCGTCACTGGTGTGCTTTCCTCCATACGCCGAGCCGGTGTCCGGCACGATCACGCGCACGCTGCTCTCGGGAATGTGGAAAATGTCGGCTAGCTCGTCGCGATTGGCGAAGGGCCGCTGCGTGCCGGTCCACACAGTGAGTTTGCCGTCAGCCCATTGCGCGACGGCGGCGCGCGGCTCGAGCGGGGCGTGCGCAATGTAGGCAACGGTGTAGGTCGCATCCACGCGATGAACTGCGCTGGCGAGAGATTCCTCCACGGAACCTTTTTGCTTTCGAAAGCGGTCGCCGGTGTTTGGCGCGGCATTCTGCTTAAGATACGCAAAGAGTTCCTTGTTCGAAATCTGCGGGACTTCTTTCCATTGAGCGTGGATGGCGTCGAGAGCATTCTGCGCTTCGTGCGCGCTCGGCGCGGCGACGCCAACGAACTCTCCATCGCGCACAACGACCACGCCCGGCATGGCCTTTGCCGCAGTGTCATCGCAAGAAACGAGCGTCGCACCAAAGGATGGCGGGCGCAGAATTTTTCCGTGGAGCAGGCCGTCCAGACGCAGATCGGGTGTGTACTGATGGCGTCCCGTCACGAAGGCGCGGCCGTCAACTTTCGGAATCGCCTTTCCCGCAATCGTCCACTGCGTCGCCGGCATGATGGGATCTTCCCCAGGGAGATTTTGCGCGAGCGTTTTCCCGCGCGCGAGTTCCGCGTAACGGAGGGAGCGTCCGGAGGCGGGATCGGTAACTTTTGCGTCGGCGGCGACTAAGCCTTCCGGCGCGACATTCCATTCCTTGGCTGCGGCGGCAACCAGCAAATCGCGGGCGGCGGAGGCAACGCGGCGCAGTTGCGGCGTGATCGTCGGCGTCGTGCGGCTGCCAAACGTGCCGGCATCAAACGGCGTCAGCGCCGTGTCTGCCGTCACCATTCGAACGCTTTCGAACGGGACGCGCAGCTCATCGGCAACGGTTTGCGCCAGCGAGGTGCGGATGTTCTGGCCAATTTCGGCTTTGCCGGTGAATCCAGTCACGGTGCCGTCTTCGCCGACGTGCAGCCACGCACTGATGTCTTTAGGCAGGTCTTCGTTGTGGAAGGATTTGGAGCCGGGCGCGGTCTCCTGCGCACCGAGCGAATCTTTCGCAATCGCGAAGACGGCAATGCCAGCGCCGAGAAGTTTGAAGAAATCGCGGCGGGCCAATTCGAAATGATGGATCGGAGCAGCGCTGAATTCGTAGCGCTCCGGCTCGACGGCGAAATTCTCTCTGCGGCCGCTCATCGCCCTTGCTCCTGCATCGTTTTGGCCGCGTGGTGGATGGCCTCGATAACGCGTGGATGCGTGCCGCAGCGACAGATATTGCCTTGCATGAATTGAACAATGTCCGCCTGACTAGGATTAGGATTCGATTGCAAGAGGCCGACGCTGCTCATAATCATTCCCGAAGTGCAAAACGCGCACTGAAACGCGCCGGCATCGAGAAACGCCTGCTGCACCGGATGTAGCCGGCCATCTTTTTCAAGTCCCTCGATCGTCGTGATCGGTTTCGCCGCCGCAGCGCTGACTGGAATTTGGCAGGAGCGGCGTGGCGCTCCGCCAATCAAAACGGTGCATGCACCACACTGCCCTTCCCCGCAGCCATACTTGCTGCCGGTCAGGCCGAGCTCATCGCGAAGGACGTACAGGAGAGGCGTGTCCGGAGGGTAGTGTACGGGATATCGTTTGCCGTTGACTTCCAATTCGATTGGTTTGGCCATGGTTCCTCACTACAAAAAAAGTCTGCGCCGGATCAGTGTTTATGGCAAGTGTCGCAAGCTGTCTTGGCCTTGTTCAGTTCGTGGCAGTTCAGGCAGCTGTACATCGTTGTGACGCTGGTGACTTCCGACACCGCATCCATTTCTCGAACTTGTCCGTGGCACGTCTCGCATTTCACGCCAGCTTCGAGATGAACGCGGTGATTCCAGGCAACGCCGGGCAGCACGTTATAAACGCGGACCCAGGGAATCGGCAGCTTCAATTTAGAATAGTCGGCGAGTTTCTGGATGGAAGGCTTGTCCTTGGCGATGGTTACGTGACATTGCATGCAGGTTGCGGTGTCGGGAAAGGTCATCTGCTTGCCGGGATCTGGATTGACGTGGCATTGCTTGCACGCCAGCCCGAACGACAAGTGTTTCTTATGGCTGTACGGAAGAGGCTGCGCAGGAGCTGGATGCTCGCTGGGATTGTCAGGCACCATCTTCTTGACTGCCTCCGTCGAAGGCGCCTGTTGCGCTGCAAGTCCCCCGGCAAGAAGTGCGAGCGCCGCCAGGAGCGGCGTTGCAATCACGAGCGTGAACATTCTATTGCGTGCCATACTCAAGTCTCCTCGCGTCCGTCAGAATCGGTAACGCTTCTCGACTGCCACTACGCTTTCTTTCCCACCACTTCCTCGATACTCGTCCCGAAATCCTTGAGCATGACCGTCGCCGCATTTCGGCCAGGGCCTGCGGTAACTGAGCCACCGGGATGCGTCGTCGCCCCGGTCTGATACAAACCGGGGATGGGCATGCGGTGCTGCGCCCAACCGAGCATGGGGCGCATGGCGCCGGATTGGGCTGCGTTTTGCGCGCCGGCGTGGGCGCTGCCGTGCCAGAAATGCGGATTCATGCGTTCGAGGTCGAGCGGGCTTTCGACAAACCGCGCCAGAATTTTGTCGTCGGTCAAGTTCGACGCGAATCGCCGCAGATATTTCAGATTGGCATCGGAAACTTCATTCTTGATTTGATCCCAATGCTCGGGGCCTGCCTTCAGTTCGTAAGGTTGCCATCCTAGGACTTTCAGCGTGTGCATGCCTGCAGGTGCTCGCGACGGATCCGCGATGCTACAGCAGATGATTTGCAAAGGCGGTTCCTCGAGGTTGACCACGCCGCGCGCGTCGTCATACTCGAAGCGCAGCGCGCGGTCCGGCGAAGCCAGAATGCCGGACTCCACCGGCGAAAGCTTGCCGCTCGCAACCGCATACTTGGGCGGTTCCGTGGTGGCATAGTGCGTGACGAACATGGCATTTTCCGCCTGCCACGTATCTACACCATCGATGAAGTCCTGCCCCCAAAGCTCGCGCGGGGCCATGTCCAACAGATGCTTGATGTGGATGGTCGAGACCACGGCCTTTTCCGCGCGGTAGGAACTTCCGTCGCTGCATTCCACGCCGACGCATTTTCCATTCTCCACAATCAACTGTTTGACCCATTTGTTGGTGAGGAGCACACCGCCGTGGGCTTCGATGGACCGCGCAAGCGCTATGGTCAATGCGCCCGATCCGCCCTTCGGGATGGGGCGGCCGGAATGCTGTTGGCGTGCCGTTCCGTAGGCAAGACGCCCAGTCATCGGGGCGTCAGGCGGCTCCGCGGACAAATGAGACATGTACAACGCGAAGGTCCGGCAATGCTCGTCTTCAAAGGTGTCGCTGATGATGTCCCAGGCGGACATAGCCAGGCGACGCTGCCACAGTTTGCCGCGAGGCTGTTGCGCGAGTTGATCGTTCAAGGGCTTGGCAAAGCCGATCGGCGTGAAACTTGCTCCCAACAAAATCGGTTTGACGGCGTCGAACTCCGCCAGCATTTTTCGATATGCGGCGGCGTCCTTTTTCGAGAACTTGGCAAATTCGGAGCAGGTGCGGTCCAGGTCGCGCCACTGCGTAAGGTAGGTGCCGTCGGGAAAAGGAATGTGAAAGATGGGATCTGGATCTACATACTCAAGCCCGTAGTCGCGGAGTTTGAGTTCGTCATTCTTGATCATCGGGTTGTCGAGCAGAAAGGTGTGCGCGGTCGAGCACACGTCGTCCTTGAATCCTTTGAGCGTCAATTCCGCAGTCTTGACGCCGCCACCCAGCATGGGCCGGCCCTCCAGCACCAGACAGCGGTAGCCAGCTTTTGCCAAATATGCGGCAGTGACCAAACTGTTGTGGCCCGCCCCGGCAACCACAATGTCAAAGCGCTCCGGAGTTGCCGGCTGCTGATGCAGGGCCAGGTGTTGGACGGCCAGAGG
This sequence comes from uncultured Acidobacteriota bacterium, assembly GCA_963729455.1. Classification (GTDB taxonomy): domain Bacteria; phylum Acidobacteriota; class Terriglobia; order Acidiferrales; family UBA7541; genus Acidiferrum. The sequence goes on along the minus strand of CAVSNX010000005.1, from coordinate 591,424 downwards.
GGCGATGGCCGCTCCTTTGACGAATCCGCGCCGCGTCATCTTGCTCATTGGCTCTCTCCCATCGGTGCCGGCATTTCAGTTGCCCAGGCAATTCGAATTCATTTCGAAAAAATAGCTACGCTTTCTTCTTCACCACTTCATCGATGCTCGTCCCAAAATCTTTCAGCATTACGGTCGCAGCATTTCGTCCCGGCCCGCCGGAGACGGAACCGCCGGGATAGGTGGTAGCGCCGGTCTGATACAAGCCCGGGATCGGCAGGCGGTGCTGCGCCCAACCCGGCACGGGCCGGAGAGCGCCGGACTGCGCCGCGTTCTGCGCGCCACCGTGGCAGGTGCCGTGCCAGTTGTGGGCGTTCATGCGCTCGAGGTCGAGAGGGCTTTCCACGATTCGCGCGAGAATCTTGTCGTCGGTCAGATTGGGAGCGAAGCGCCGCAGGTAATTCAGGTTGGTGTCCGCAACTTGATCCTTGATGTCATCCCAGTGTTGCGGGCCTTCCTTCAGTTCATAGGGCTGATTGCCGATCACCTTGATGGTGTGCATCCCCGCAGGGGCACGCGATGGATCAGCGACTGAACTGCACACAACGAGCAGCGGAGGATCTTCCACGTTGACCGCGCCACGCGCGAAATCGTAGGTCACGCGCAATCCGCGTTCCGGCGTGGCCATCGTTCCGGCGGCGACGGGAGAGAGAGTGCCTCCAGCCACGGGAAATTTCGGCGGCTCGGTCGCGGCATAGTGCGTGGCGAACAACGTGATGCCCGCTTTCCACGTTTCCACGCCTTCGAGGAAATCCTCGCCGAACGCTTCGCGCGGGGCCATGTCCACCAGATGCTTGATGTGGATTGTGGATAGAACGGCTTTGTCGGCACGATACGAACTGCCGTCGCTGCACTCCACTCCGGTGCATTTGCCATTTTCAAGAATCAGGCGCGTGATGGTTTTGTTGGTGAGAATCATGCCGCCATGCGCTTGGATGAGCCGTGCGAGCGCTTGCGTCAAAGCTCCCGAGCCGCCCTTGGGTGTGGTCCAGCTCCAGCGCTGGCGGCCGGCACAGATGGCGTACGCCAGCCGGCCGGTCATGGCGGCTTCCGGGGGTTCCACGGTCTGGTAGGCCATCCAGACCATGAACGCGCGGCAATGCTCGTCTTCGAAATTGTCGCGAATGATTTCCCAGGCGGACATCGCGAGCCGGCGCTGCCACAGTTTGCCGCGAGGATGTTCGGCCAGGCGATCGTTAAGCGGCTTTCCAAAACCGACGGGTGTGTAGGATGCGGCTGCGAAAATCGGCTTGATCTCTTCGTATTCGGTCATCATGCGGCGATAGGCCGCGGCATCTTTTTTCGAGAATTTGGCGAATTCCTCACAGGTGCGGTCCAGGCTCAGCCATTGCGTGATGTAGCTCCCGTCGGGAAACGGGATGTGCACGACGGGATCGGGGAAAATGTACTCCAGGCCATATTCGCCGAGACCGAGTTCGTCGTTTCGCAAAATCGGGCTGTCTTGAATTAGAACATGCGCCGAAGAACAGACATCGTGTTTGAATCCGCGCAGAGTCAGTTGCGCTGTTTTAACGCCACCGCCGACGAGCGCGCGGCTTTCCAGAATCAGGCAACGGTATCCGGCCTTGGCGAGGTAGGCGGCCGCGATCAGACTATTGTGCCCAGCGCCGGCAACCACTACATCGAAGCGATCGTCCTTGGAGGGTTGCTGCCCAATTGTGAAGGGCGCAGCAGCAAGAGGCGCAAGCGCCGCGGTCTTCACAAACCCTCGCCGGCTGATGGTGCTCATTTGGTTGCTCCCCTCAGAGCAGGTTTCTACGCTTTTTGCTTTACCACTTCCTCGATGCTGGTGCCAAAATCTTTCAGCATGACGGTTGCTGCGTTTCGTCCGGGCCCTCCGGTTACGGAGCCGCCGGGATGCGTTGTTGCTCCCGTCTGATAGAGGCCGGGAATCGGCATACGATGCTGCGCCCAACCGGGGACGGGGCGCATCGCGCCGGTCTGCGCGGGGCCGGATCCGCCGGCGTGACAGCTTCCGTGCCAGTTGTGCGGGTTCATGCGTTCGAGATCGAGCGGGCTTTCGATGGTGCGCGCGAGAATCTTGTCGTCGGTCAGATTCGGAGAGAACTTGCGCAGGAAATTCAGATTGGCATCGGAAACCTGCTTCTTGATCTCATCCCAGTGCTGTGGGCCTTCCTTTAGCGCGTACGGCTGATAGGAGACAATTTTTATCGTGTGCATTCCCGCGGGAGCGCGCGTGGGATCGGCCAGGCTGCAGCAGATCACATGCAACGGGGGATCTTCGAGGTTCACTGCGCCGCGGACGTAGTCAACACTCATTCGCATGGCGCGGTCGGAGCTGACCATCATGCCGGAGTGCACGGGCGAGAGCGTTCCGCCGGCGACGGTGTACTTTGGCGGCTCGGTTGTCGCGTAATTTGTGGCAAACAGGGTGAGGCCGGCTTCCCAGGTATCCACGCCGTCGATGAAATCCTGTGGCCACAGTTCGCGTGGCGCCATGTCCACAAGCTGCTTGATGTGGATGGTCGAGACCACGGCTTTTTCGGCGCGATAGGAGCTGGCATCTTCGCATTCGACGCCGACGCATTTGCCGTTTTCGATGATGAAGGATTTGATCCATTTGTTCGCGAGGATGACGCCGCCGTGCGCTTCGATGAAGCGCGCCAGCGCTTCCGTCAAGGCACCCGAGCCGCCCTTGGGAAGTGGGCGGCTCTCGCGCTGCTGATGTAACGGGATGTACGCAGCGCGAGCCGTCATGGGATCTTGCACGGGCTGCAGCGAGTAGGGGCAACCCATCATGAAAGCGCGGCAGTGATCATCTTCGAAGGTGTCGCGAAGAATTTCCCATGCGGACATGGCCAGGCGGCGCTGCCAGAGTTTACCGCGGGGATGATCCACGAGGCGATCGTTGAGAGGCTTGCCAAAACCGATGGGTGTGAACGTGACTGCGTTGAGAAGAGGCTTGACGGTTTCGTATTCGGTGATCATGCGGCGGTAGGCGAGGCCGTCTTTTTTGGAGAATTTGGAAAATTCGTCGCAGGTGCGATTGAGGTCGCGCCACTGAGTCAGATAGCTGCCGTCGGGAAACGGCATGTGGAAGACGGGGTCGGGATAAATGTATTCGAGGCCGTAGTCGCCGAGTTTGAGTTCATCGTCGCACAGGATGGGATTTCCGTGAATGCCATTGTGCGCGGAAGAGCAAACGTCATGCGTGAATCCGCGGAGCGTGAGGTGCGCGGACTTGACGCCGCCACCAACGGTGGGGCGGCCTTCGAGCACAAGGCAGCGATAGCCCGCTTTGGCCAGATAAGCAGCCGTTATCAGACTATTGTGTCCCGCGCCAGCAACGACGATATCGAATCGTTCAGCCATAGCCCCCTGCGGCTTCGATTCCTAGTTCATTCGGCTTCGCGCCCGAATCGATCTGGGCTTCGCGCGTAGCTTTGCTTCTTGCGTCACGCCAGATTTCGCTTCAGCGTTGCGGAGTCGATTTCTTTTTCCCAGCGCGACACCACCAAGGTGGCTACCCCGTTTCCAATCATGTTCACGGTTCCGCGCGCCATGCTCATGAAGCGGTCGATTCCCAAAATCAGCGCCATCCCGGCGACTGGAATTGTGGGAATGACGGTCATGGTGGCCACCAGCGCGATGAACGCCGCGCCTTGCACTCCGCTCGCACCTTTGGAAGTCAAAACCGCGACAGCGAGAATGGTGAGCTGCTGAAGCAGAGTGAGCGGCGTGTTCGTGGCTTGCGCGACAAAAAGAGCGGCCAGCGTCATGTACATGCTTGTGCCGTCGGTGTTGAAGGTGTAGCCGGTGGGGACAACGAGCCCGACAAGCGCTTTCGAACAGCCGAGCTTTTCCAGCTTGGCCATGAGCGTCGGCAGCGCGGGCTCCGAGGAACTGATCGCCAGCACGAGAATTATTTCTTCCTTGATGTACCAGAGGAACCTGGTGATTCCGAAGCCGGCGGCGCGTGCCACTATTCCCAACACGAGCACCACAAACAAAATCGACGTGAGATAAAACGTAACGATCAGTTTGAACATCGGGCCGAGCGAGGCGATGCCGTACTTGCCGATGGTAAACGCCATCGCGCCGAACGCGCCGATCGGCGCAAAGCGCATCACGATGTTGACGACGCCGAACACCGCGTGCATCAACGCGTCGAAAAGTTCGACCAGCGGCTTGCAACGCGGGCCGACCATGGACAACGCGAATCCAAACAACACGGAAATGAGCAAGACCTGCAGAATGTCGCCCTTCGCAAATGCATCGACAATTGTGCTCGGAATGATATGCATCAGGAACTCGGTGACCGTCTGCGCTTTGGCCTGGCCGGCATATTCGGCGACCGCTTTCGGATCGAGCGTGGCGGGATTCACGTTGAAGCCGCTGCCGGGATGCACCACGTTCCCGACCACCAGACCAATCAGCAGCGCCAGCGTTGAGACAATTTCGAAATACAAAAGCGCTTTGCCGCCGACGCGGCCGACTTTCTTCATGTCTTCCATGCCGGCGATGCCGGTGACCACGGTGCAAAAAATGATCAGCGTGATGATCATGGAGATCAGCCGGATAAACGCGTCGCCGAGCGGCTTCATGGCCACGGCCGTGGACGGGCTTACGTAGCCGAGAACGATCGCCAGGCCGATGGTCACCAGCACTTGCAGTGACATGCTGGTGTAGAACGGTTTTTTGTTTTGCGTAGGAGAGGTCGCAGAGGTCATGGTTGGGCCGAGTGGCTACGCGGCGCGAAAAATGTCGAAGCCGTTCGCCGAATTTTTCGCGGACAAACTTACCGCAATCCTTTTTCTGGGATTTGAATTGCATCAGCCAGCTCACTCAAAAATTCTGCCGCGCGCGCGCCGTCCACTACGCGATGATCGCTGGAGAGCGTCATGGTCATCATCGGACGGACGGCGGGTTGGCCATCGATGGCAACGACGCGATCGGCGATGGTGCCGACCGCGAGGACCGCGGCTTGCGGGGGCGTGATGATGGCGCTGAACGCGTCCACTTTGTACATGCCCAGGTTGCTCAGCGTAAACGTCCCTCCGGAAATATCGGCGGGACGCAGGCGGCCGGCGCGCGCCCGTTCGGTCAATTCGCGCCGCTGCGCAGAAATTTCAGAGAGCTTCAGCGAGTTCGCTTTGTGAATGACTGCGCCGACCACTCCGTCCTTCACGGCCATGGCAACGCTGATGTTGACGTCGGGATTCGAACGGATTGCTTCACCCGTCCAGCTTGCATTCATCCGTGGATGGTTCGCCAAGACGCGCGCCAGCAACGCAATTAAGAGATCCGTGATTGTCGGCGCCGGACTCTGCCCCTTCTCTGACTCGTTGCTAATGCGTTTCTGCGCGGCGATCAACTCGCTGCAATCCACATCGCGCACCAGGAAAAAGTGCGGCACGCTGGTCCAGCTCTGCGTGGTGCGCTCGGCCATGAGACGCGCCACTTGGCTTAGAGATTCGGTTGCTACTGGAGCAGTAGCGGGCGCGCCCTTCGCATCTGCAAAATTCTGAACATCTTCTGAAGTGATCGTTCCGTCGGGGCCAGTGCCATGCACCTTGCTGATGTCCACGCCAAGTTCTTTGGCCAAGCGCCGCGCTTTCGGCGAGATTTGCGCAGCAACGGAGATTCGTTCCGAAGAAACGGGCGCTGCCGCCGCGGCCGCTCGCTCCGGACCGCTGGTCGCGCGCGCAGCAGGTGCAACCGTTGCGGACTTTGCCGGAGGTTTCTCGCCAGCAGCGACGAGCCAGGCAATCGTTTCTCCAACGGGAATCACGGCTCCGACATCGGCAGTCACTCCAGCAAGAATTCCGTCACCCGGAGCTTCGATTTCAACCACCGCTTTGTCCGTTTCAATTTCCAGCAGCGGCTCGCCTTTAGTGACGCGCTCGCCTTCTTTTTTCCGCCAAGCCAGCAGTTTTCCAGTTTCCTGCGCCATTTCCAGCGCAGGCATCACGACGCTGATCGCCATAGTTTTTTAGTGCCGGGGACGCGCGTTCAGTCCGTAGCCGCCACTCCTTCGATTTTCGCGCTTGCTTCCACCATTTCCTTCACGCGCCGGCTGGGCGCCGCTTCGTTTTCGCGCGTCGTAGAGAGCGGCCCATTCACGGTGAAGTAGTGCGCGCCCGCCACCATCAATTGCTCCGCGGGAAATCGCGTAATCACTTCGTGTCCCGTTTCAGTGACGACAATTTCTTCTTCAATGCGCGCCGCGCTCCAGCCATCCGTCGAAGGCCAGAACGTTTCCAGCGCGAACACCATGCCCGGCTTGATTTCATGCGAATGCTCGAGCGAAACCATGCGGCTGATCACTGGCTTCTCCCAAATCGCCAGACCGATGCCGTGGCCGAATTGCAGTGCGAAGGCCGCTTCCTCGTCCGGGAATCCGAATTCCTCCGCTTTCGGCCAAACGGACGCGATCTCCGCGGTGGTGCGGCCAGGCCGCACCAGCGAAATCGCCGCATCCAGATATTCGCGGCAGCGTTTGTATGCATCAATCATCGCGTGCGACGCGTAGCCGATCGTGAAGCACCGGTAGTAGCACGTGCGGTAACCCATGTAGGAATGCAGAATGTCGTAGTACACAGGATCGCCGGGACGCAAAACGCGATCGGAAAAAACGTGAGGATGCGGATTGCAGCGCTCCCCCGAAATCGCATTCACCGCTTCCACATATTCCGAACCGAGGTCGTACAACACCTTGCTGGCAAGACCGACGGCCTGGTTTTCGCTCATGCCCGGCTTCATCGCGCGATACAACTCGTCGTAAGCCGCATCCACCATCATCGCCGAATGATTCAGCAGCGAAATCTCATCCTGCGTCTTGATGACGCGCGCGTCGGACATCAACTGCTGCCCATCGACGATCTTAATTCCTTCTTTTTGCAACGCGAAGAGAATCGGCGGCTCGACCACATCAATTCCGAGCGGCTCCTTGTGCAGCCCGCGCTTCTCGAGTTCCACCTTGATTTTGCGCGCGACGTTTTCCGCGCGGCCCATTTCCGGCGACATCGCTCCGCGCAACAACGGAATCCCGGACGCGAACGTTCTCCAAGCCACGGACAATTCTGCTGATGATGCCGCGCCGCAGATCCAAAATCCCAGAGAATCGGCTCATCATTCTGCGGCAGCAACGTGAATCGGCTGATCTTGTCCTGCGCCCAGGCCCCGATGTGCGTCGCCGTCAGATAACGCACGTTGTTCATGTCGAAGCAGAGCAGCGCGCCCATTTCCGATTTGGCGAGCAGGGCCTTCGCGCGCGCCAGCCGTTCGCGGCGCAGGCGGTCAAAATCAATGCGGTTTTCCCAATCCACCGCCATCGGTCCGTACGTTTTCAGTGCCATCGCACGCCTCCCGTTCCGCCCAAGTCAGGCTTTCCCGCAAAGCGCCCGCGCCGCTTCAAATACCGTTTGATCCGTCGGCACCGTCACATCCTCCAGCGGCGGCGAAAACGGAATCGGCACGTGCATCGCCCCCATCCGCTTCACCGGAGCTTCCAGGTTGTAGAACGCGCCTTCGGCAATCACCGATGCAATCTCTCCCGTCACGCCGTAGCGCCCGTACCCTTCATCAATCACCATCGCGCGCGAAGTTTTCTTTGCAGATTCGATGAGCGTCTTCTCATCCAGCGGCCATGTCGTTCGCGGATCAATCACTTCCGCGCTGACGCCAATTTTTTCGAGCAGCTCCGCCGCGCCCAGAGCCACCTGCACCATGCTGCTGGTCGCCACGATGGTGATGTCCTCGCCCTCTCGCTTCACGTCCGCCACTCCGAAAGGAATCGTGTAATCGTCCTCCGGCACCGGCCCCTTCATCTTGTACATCATCTTGTCTTCGAAAAAGACCACCGGGTTTTCGTCGCGAATCGCCGTCTTTAGCAATCCTTTCGCGTCGTACGGCGTAGAAGGCAGAACGACTTTTAAGCCGGGAACATGGCTCAACCACGCATGCAGCGATTGCGAGTGTTGCGCCGCCGAACGCCGCGTCGCGCCCAGCGTCGTCCGCAGCACCATCGGCACTTTCCACGTACCGCCGGACATGTAATGAACTTTCGCGGCCTGATTCACCATCTGATCCATCGTCAGCGTCAGGAAGTCGCCAAACATAATGTCCACCACCGGCCGCAAACCGGTCATCGCCGCGCCGACCCCCATTCCCGTGAAGCCCGCCTCCGAAATCGGCGTATCAATCACGCGTTCGGCACCGAACTCCTCCACAAGCCCTGACAAAACTTTGAACGGCGTGCCCGCTTCCGCGACATCCTCGCCAAAGATGCAAACGCGCGAATCGCGCCGCATCTCTTCCGCAAGCGCTTCACGAATGGCTTGCGCAAACGTCAGTTCCCTTGTCGCTACTTCAGGCATACACGTCCTGGTCCACTTCGTCGATAGTGGGATACGGCGCGGCGATCGCAAATTCTACGGCTGCTTTCATCTCCGCTCGCACTTCGTTTTCAATCGCCTGCAGTTTGGCGGCATCCGCGATTTTCTGATCGATCAGCCATGCCCCGAAATTCTTGATGGGATCGCGCTCGGTCTTCCACATCTGTTCTTCCTGCTTCGAGCGATAGTATTCGCGATTAATGTCGCCCACGTGATGCCCGGTGTAACGATACGTATTGCAAAGCAAAAACGCCGGGCCTTCGCCCTTGCGCGCGCGGTCCACTAGCTTTTGCGCGGTCGCATGCACGGCCCGCACATCCTGTCCATCCACGCTCTCCGCGTGCACGCCGAACGCAGTTCCGCGAGAAAGGATGTCTCCCGCAGTTGTTTCCGAATAATGCGTATACTCCGTATAAAGATTGTTCTCGCAAACGTAAATCACCGGCAGCTTCCACAGCGCCGCCAGATTCATCACTTCGTAGAGAACGCCCTGCCCGAGCGCGCCTTCCCCAAAAAAACAGACCGCAACCTGCCCCGTGCCTAGACGCTTCGAGGAAAGCGCGGCCCCGGTGGCAATCCCGGCGCTGCCGCCAACGATGGCGTTCGCTCCCAGGTTTCCCGTGGCCGGATCGGCGATGTGCATCGAACCGCCTTTGCCGCGGCAATAGCCCGCTTCCTTGCCGAGCAGTTCCGCAAACATACGATCCGGTGAAGCGCCCTTGGCCACGCAATGACCGTGCCCGCGATGCGTGCTGGTGATGTAATCGCTGGGCTTCAGTGCTTCGCAAATTCCCACGGCCACCGCTTCTTCGCCGACATAGAGGTGCGCAAGGCCCGGCATCAGCGCGCGCGTGTAAAGTTCGTTTACCTGCTCTTCAAACAAGCGGATCATCACCATCCGGCGGTACATACGGATAGACTGTTCGGCTTTTGTGCCGGTGTTCGTTTTGGACGGGTCGGTAGCGATGGTCATTTCTTGACTCCGGACATAGCTGCCAAAACTTCAAATACGACCGCAAAATCTTTTTCGACGAGTCCCATGCCGCGCGCCGCCGTCAGAAACTCGTTGGTCACAGCAGTCGTCGGCATCGGCACATCCAGTTGCCGCCCCAGCTCCAGCGCCAGATTCATGTCTTTCTGCATCATGTTGATGTTGAACCAGGCTTCCTCAGGCATTTTGAGAATGAACGGGCCGCGATACTGCACCATCGGCGAGGCAATCACGCTATGCGTCAGCACGTCCACCGCAGTGGCGCGGGGAATTCCGCTTTTCTCCGCCAGCAAAACGCCCTCGCAAAACGCCAGCATTTGTACGGCAAGGCTGAGGTTCGTGCCAATTTTCATCACCAGCGCCAGCCCGTTGTCGCCCACATGCGTCACTTTTGGCCCGATGTCCAAGAGCAGCGGCTTCACGCGTTCGAATGTTTCCCGGCGGCCACCAACCATCACCGACAACTTCCCTTCCTGCAATGTGATCACGCTGCCGGAGACGGGCGAGTCCACCATGTCCCCGCCTTTTTCGCGCACCTTTGCGGCGAGTTCGCGGCTGAAAGCGGGAGCCACCGTGCTCATGTCCACGAAAATCTTCCCAGGAGCGAGCCCGGCCAGCATTCCATCTGGCCCGTTCATCACTGCTCCGAGCGCAGCAGAGTTGGTGACCATCGAAAACGCAACGTCGACCGCTGCAACCACGGCGCGCGGCGAGTCCGCCCACTTCATGCCCTTCTTGACCAGCCACTCCGCTTTCGAACGCGTGCGGTTGTATCCCGTGACACTGTGACCCTTGCTGAGCAGACGGTTCGCCATCTCGCTGCCCATCACTCCCAATCCGACAAATCCCAGATTCGCCATGAAACCCTGTTCTCCTAATCAGAGAGAGCAGCTTCCGCTCGTTCTCAGTCCTGGTCGCTCGGCGCGCGCCGCGAATCCTCTCGCACCTGCACCAAATGCGCCTTCATTGCCTCTCGCGCTCCCGTTGGATCGCGGAGCTCGATGGCTTTCAGAATTTTCTTGTGGTGGTGCTGGCCCCGTTCCGGACCGCCATCCACCTGGAAGATTCCCATTCGTTGTTCTCGCAGCAGTCCCACAATGGAATCGATCAAGGAAAGTATGATTGGATTTGCTGCTGCTTCCGCCAGCGCAAGGTGAAAGTCAAGATCCGCTTCAATGAACGCGTCCGGGTCCTTGCAGGCACCGTCCATCACCGCGACCTGTTCGCGCATCGAAGACAAATCTTCGGCGTCGGCGCGGATGGCGGCCAGCGCCGCAATCTCCGGTTCCAGAATCGCGCGGACTTCCGCCAGAAACGCGGAACCCTCGGCTTGCCCTACCTTGACCATGCGGTCCAACGATTGGCGCATGGAATAGGAAGTGCCGTCGGTAATGAACGTCCCCCGTCCGGGATATGCCTCGACCAGCCCTTTTTCATGAAGGGCTTTGACCGCTTCACGGACGGCCGTGCGGCTGACACCAAATTGTTGGGCGAGCTCGCGCTCGGGAGGTAGCTGGTCACCCGGCTTCAGCGCGCCCTTGTGGATGGAATCCTCAACCTGCTGAACGATCTGTTCGTACAGGCGAGAGGAGCGCACGATTTTGTACATGACAGCCTCCCGGGGTAACGGAAGCAAGTTCAAGTATTGGTATGACCATCATACCAATATCGATCTCATTGCACCATAAACTGGGATGCGCCCACGCTAAGGTCGAATGGTTGGACCAATCTACCACACGCCCTTTGCTTCCGCAATACGCTAGGCCCCTTCCTCGATCCACACCGTCTTGATGTTCGTAAACTCCCGAATTCCATGGACTCCCAGCTCGCGACCATGACCCGACCATTTCACTCCGCCGAACGGAATGCGGGGATCGGAAGCCACCATCTTGTTTATGAAAACCATTCCGGATTCCAAATCATTGATGAAGCGCTCGCGCTCGTTCTTGTCGTTGGTCCAGGCGCTTGCGCCCAATCCGAATCGGCTGTCATTTGCGATTCGAATCGCATCATTCACATCCTTTGCGCGGAATACGCTCGCCACCGGCCCAAATAATTCCTCCTTGTGCGCGGGCGAACCTTCCGGAATGTTCGTCAAGACCGTTGGCGCGTAGAAATTTCCCCGGCGATCCAGCGGTTTGCCTCCGGTCAGAACCTTGGCTCCGGCCTGAACAGTTTTTTTCACGTCGCGATCGATATCGGCCAGGCCGTCCGGGGTGGAGAGCGGGCCAAGCTCGGTTTTTTCGTCGAACGGATCACCGACCTTCAGCGCTGCCATCTTCTCCGCAAACGCACGTTCGAATTTGTCGGCGATGGTTTCGTGAACAATGAAGCGTTTGGCGGCGATGCAGGATTGCCCGTTGTTGAAGATGCGGGCCTTCACCGCGGTGGCTGCCGCCACTTCCAGGTTTGCGCTCGGCATCACGATGAACGGATCGCTGCCTCCCAGTTCCAGCACCACTTTCTTGATTCTTTTTGCCGCGCCGACGCCCACTTCAATTCCGGCCCCTTCGCTCCCCGTCAGCGTGGCCGCCATAACCCGCGAATCACCAAGGATTTTGTCGACTTTTTGCGAACCAACTAAAAGTGTCTGGAACGCGCCGTCGGGAAAACCGGCTCTTCGAAAGATGTCTTCGATGGCCAGCGCGCATTGCGGAACGATGGATGCGTGCTTCAAAAGTCCAACGTTGCCGGCCATTAACGCGGGCGCTGCAAATCGCAGCACTTGCCAGAACGGAAAATTCCACGGCATCACGGCGAGCACCGGTCCGAGCGGTTGATAACGAATGTAACTGCGGCTGGCGCCCGTCTCCACCACTTCGTCGGCCAGAAAATGCTCCGCATTTTCCGCGTAGTAGCGGCAGACCCACGCGCATTTCACGGCTTCATCCACCGCGGACCGCAGCGTTTTGCCCATTTCGGTGGTCATCATCCGGCCAAATGTATCTTTTTCTTTTTCCAGGATCTCCGCGGCCTTCAGCATCTTTCGCGCGCGCTCGGCGAACGGCACATGGCGGTAACTCGAAAATGTGTCCGCGGCTTTTTGCAGCTTCACTTCGATCTGGGCGTCGGTCAGCGGTTCGAATGATTTAAGCAATTCACCTGTCGCGGGATTGATGGTTGCAATTGCCATTTCCTATCTCCCTTAAAAATCTCTAAGCTGCCCAAGGCCTTTACAGGTCCTCGCCAGCGTTCGAATCCCTCTTTTCGAGTCTTCCGGGAGTCTCGACAGAGTGAGCGTTTGGGCAGGACGAACTCTGAATTTGGTCCAACCACTATACCCGAAGGTTCTTTTGCGGGCCATACTAACTATAAATATCTCTGATTCATAGCAGAATATTCTTGACAGCCTTCTCTAACGAGTGGTACAGCGGTCCAACCAAGTTGAGGCGTGCGTTCGTCCAGGTTCCGGGCGAGTTGCTGGGAGCGGGTCATTTTATAGTCCCCGTTGGCGGTGAGTGCCGAGAGTAGAAACCTGTATCAGCCCGCCGGGACGGTAAAGTGAAATTTGGGGTACGTTCAGAGTCGAGGGAGAAGCGCCAGATGAAATCCACGCGTGAAAAGAGAAAGCAGAATTTGGCTGGGGGGCACACTCTCGGCTCAAAGGAGCGGGGCCTCATGCCAACACGGCGGGAGTTCATTCGAACGGCGGCGGGCGCAGGCTTGGCGCTGGCGGGGTCCGCGATTCCGGCGTTGGCGGATCACCATGGGCATCCTTCTCCGAACAGCATCTCTTATCTCGATCGGCGGATGTACTTCCGGAACATGGAGCTGCTTGCGCATTTTATGCCCGGGCACTCGCGGAACGGGAAGATGCAGGTGATGTCCATCGGCAGCCGCCGGTATATGTTCCAGCAGGGAGATGTGATTGACATCAGCGACGTTCGAAAGCCGGTGATGTTCAACAAAGGAGGCTTTGAAGGTTATCAAGTCCAGGTGGCGTACAACAAGAGTCTGAAGAAGTGGATTTTGATGACCGGACAACAAACACCGATCACGGATTCAACGCCCGAAGCGCCCATGGGCAAATACGACGATCCGCATCTCGATGATAAACGGAAAAATTACAAAGGACTGCGTGGCGTGCGATTTTACGACGCAACGGATCCGTCAAGAATTGTGAAACTGTCTGAATTCAGCACCGGCGCGACCGGACAGGGCACCCACCGGAATTATTATGACGGAGGAAAATACGCGTATCTCGATACCGCGCCGGATGAAACGTTTATTCACCAGCCGTCATATTTCCGTGAACTCGTCAACGGAAACATGATCATTGATGCGTCCGACCCGTCAAGCGCGAAAGAAGTTTCCATGTGGTGGGTGCCGGGCTCGCGCAAAGGAGAAGAGGCGGAGTACAACAAATGGATTTGGTCGAAGCTGGTGCCGCCCAAAGTAGTTGCGGACCAGACGCCGTTCGCGGGGCTGCACGGGCCGGTTTATGTTCCGAAGAAATTGGAAGATGGCGGAAACCGCGGGTACGGCGCGTTTGGGTGCAACGGATTTATTATTCTCGATCTGACCGATCCGACGCATCAGAAGGAAATTGGAAGGTTCGAGCCGCCAGCGCAATATTCGGGGATGGGTATTGCGTTCCACACGATTTATTGCGGGATCCTCGAGCGCGGATTCGTTCTGACCAACGGTGAAACGACGAATTCGGATTGCAACCAAATCTATCTGCCGAATTGGGTGATTGATATTCGCGATGAGGAGCATCCCGTCGCGGTGGCACAACTTCCGCGGCCGGTGCCGCCGCCGGAAGCGCCTTATCGCGATTTCTGTTTCAAGCGAGGGCGATTTGGGGCGCATAATCCGCCGCATCTGAAAGCGCCGGGGAAGCCGCGGCAGGAATTTATCGCGTATTCGTATTTCATTGCGGGACTGCGGTGCTATGACATTGGCGATCTCACGAAGCCGGAAGAGGTGGCCTACTTCATTCCGCCGCAGGGCGGGGACTTGAAAAAGTTCGGAAGCTATGACCGCACCGTTGACAATGTTTTTGTCGAGTGGGACCGCAACATTATTTGGTGCGCGGCGGACACGGGTTTGTATGCGTTGAGCTGCCCGAATCTCGGAAAGCCGATTCTGGATCCGATGCCGGTTGCGGAATGGTCGCTCGACAAATTGAATGAGGGCGCGCCGTAAGCGGAAGAAAAAGAACTTACACAGAGAACACTGAGGGCACAGAGAGCACAGAGACGGAATAGCACGAGTACGTTTTGTCTCGGATTCAACGACATGCAAAGATGCGAGGACTGATGCGCACGATTCGATGGGCGTGGTTTTTGATGATCACTCTTGGATTGCTTTGCGACCGCGGCGCGCGGGCGCAGACGCCGGGCACGGAAAAAATCAAGGTGTTGACGCTTCTTGGCAAGCCGTTGCAGGTGGTTGTTGCGGAAGGGCATGGGATTTTTGCGAAGTATGGCGTCACAGTGGAAACGGAAAACTTGCCGAATTCGGATGTGCTGCGCGCGAACCTGGCGGCGGGAAAAGGCGATCTTGCGTATCTTGCGGTGGACAATGCGGTGGCGATGGTCGAGCTTGCGCATGAGGATGTGATCATCCTGATGGGAGGCGAGGGCTCGCAGAACGAATTGATCGCGCAGCCGGAAATCAAATCCATTCAGGATTTGCGCGGGAAGACGCTGATTGTGGATGCGCCGAACACGGCGTACGCGTTGCAGATGAAAAAAATTCTTCTGCTGAGCGGCATGCAAGCGGGGAAAGATTACGAAATCAAGCCGTTTGGGGCTACGCCGGCGCGGCTGGCGGCGATGCGCGAGCACAAGGAATTCGCTGGGTCGATGCTCGGGCCGCCGACGTCGCTCGTCGCGAAACATGCGGGATTTGTGAGCCTGGGCTCGGTTCAGGAACTTATCGGGCCGTACCAGGCTTCCGGGTATTTCACGCTGCGGAAGTGGGCGGGGGAACATCGCGACGTGTTGGTGCTTTATCTTGCAGCAATCGTGGAAGCGCAGCGCTGGCTGATGGCGCCTGCGAATAAACAACTGGTGATCGAGTTGATGACGAAAGAGATGCATCTTGCGCCGGAGGTGGCCGCGGAAACGTACGAATCGTACATGTCGCGGCCGGGCGGATATGAGAAGGACGCGCGCTTCGATCTTGAGGGATTCAAGAACGTGTTGAAGCTGCGGGCGGAAGTGGAAGGGTCGTGGGGAGGGCATCCGCCGGGACCGGAGAAATACTATGATGCGACGTATTACGACGCGGCGCTGGTAAAAGTGATGAAAGGGATAAAGTAAATGAATTTCAAAACGGGACTTCAGCGTATCGGTTGTTTGGTGGGCGTGATTCTTTTTGCGTTCGCGTTCACAAGCGCGGCAATGGCGCAGCAGAAAGAGCGGACGCTCGACGAAATCAAGACCGAGGCGATCAAGCGCGCGGAAAATGGGATGTATCCGTTGATCGGGCTCGATCCCGCGGATGTGAAGGAAGCGTTTGCTGCGATTAAGACCAGCGATTATGACGAGTGGGCGGCGGCCTTCAGCGCGGTTGCGGACCGCTACATGGCGCAGGCGAAAGCCGCAGAGGCGACAGATTCGGCGAAGGCGAGCGCGCTGTACGTGAAGGCGTGGCGGCTGTATTCGTTTGGGCGGTGGCCTGTGCCAGCTTCGCCAGGAAAGCAGCGTGCGTATGCGAAGGCGCTGGAAGCGTTTCTCGCACATGCGAAATTGATGGATCCGCCGCTGGAGGTTGTGCGGATTCCGTTTGAAGGATCTGAGATTGTTGGTTATCTGCGGCTGCCGAAAAATGCGAAGGGGCCGGTGCCGCTGGTGATCGCCATCAGCGGATTGGACAGCCGCAAGGAAGATCTCTCGGAAAATTTCGGCGCCATCCTGCCGTATGGGATTGGATTTATCGGGCTGGATTCGCCGGGCACGGGGCAGTCGCCGATCAAAGCGAGCGAAACGGCGGAACGAGAGTTCTCGCGGGTGATCGATTATCTGCAAACGAGGCCGGAAGTGGACAAGACACGCATCGGCATGGATGGGCAAAGTTTTGGGGCGTATTGGGCGACGAAGCTGGCGATTCTGGAGCATGCGCGCCTGAAAGCGGTGGTGGCGCAGTCGCCTCCGGCCGATGCGACGTTCCAAAAAGATTTTGTGATCAACAAGACGCTGGGAAATCGCGAGTATCTGTTCGGGCTGGGCCCGGCGCTGATGTCCATCTTTGAGGGTGCGAAGACGGTGGACGACCTCGCCAACATTTTTCCGAAGATGTCGCTGGTCTCGCAGGGATTGCTCGGAAAGCCGATGGCGCCGATGCTGGTGATTGCGGGAGTTTTGGATACGCAGGTGCCGATTTCGGACACGTATTTGATTCTCAGCAGCGGCGATGTGCCGAAGGAAGCTTGGATCAATCCGCAGGGCGGGCACCTGGGGCGGCAGGTAAAGGTATGGCCGGACCCGGTGATTTTCCGGCAGGTGATTATTCCGTATTTGGTGCGGAAGCTGGAGGCGGAAGGCGGAAGTAAGGACGCAAGGATGTAAGGAGGTAAGGAACGGACGCATGGGCTTCGCGGCCGGTCCTGTGTGTTCCGTGAACGGAGTCCAGTGTGATCGTGCAGAAGGCCAGCGGTGGGCCCGGATTAGCAACGGACATGGCAAGTGGATTGGTTCCGCCAAGACACGAGGACAGTTAAATTTATTCTTTAGGGATTCCACTGGCACCCCCTACCCCCCCATTACATGGATGAATGTCAAAACAAAGGGGATAGAAAATGGGCAGTTTGTAAGTAGTTGAAAAGAAAGAGCGGGATAATTTTTGGTCGTTTGGGAAAAAGTTGAAGAGGTAGCTTAGGTCCTTGGAGGGAAGGACACCCACCCCCCGCTTTTTTGTAAGTGTTGCATCTACAGGACTTAGGTTTGCCGTAAGCCGTTTGTTTGCAGCACTTGCGAGGGGGTCGGCAAGTGTTGCATCTAAAGGATTTACGGACGCGAACTGTTGGCAAGAAGGTAACTGGGAGGGGTGGACTAAAGGTGAAGGAATTAGAAGGACCGCTTGGCGGGGGCACATGGTGCGCACGGCACACGAGGATAGCGCCGACTTGAGGAAAACATTATAGCAGAATGGTACAGTTTGTCAATAATTATTATAAATGGTTTGTTTACAAGCGGATGCGGGAACGGGACAGGAATGCGTCGCCAAAAGTCGAGGAAAATCCCGCCCTCCCAAACCGAGAACGGGGGCACCCCAAGTCGTCGGGCGAATTACGTCCGGGCCGCCCGTCCACACCCATCCCTGAAAGCCGTGTTGCAGAAGCTCAACTAACCCGCGTCCATGCTGAAATCTGTCGCTTTGTCGCTTTCTCTCTAACTGACTTCGTAAGCTGCGGCGTTGCAAGGATCTTTTTCAGCCGGGCTACCAGCCCCAAGAATGCGGCGTCCGGCTTTTTCCCTTTGGGCATGTTTCACCGGAACCTTATCGCTTTTTTAGCTCTGTTCTTTTCCACAGCTTCCGCAGCCGCAGCCTTCCAATCCCCGTGTGGTCCATTTCGTGGGCCACCAGCAGCCAGAACGCACGGCTTTCCGGCAGCCACGCCGCACGTAGGACAGGCGACCGAAGACTGTTGCCTTAGTGTTGGTTGCTTCGTTTTCATTTCCTGCTTCCATCGCTCCAGGGCGTGGTTCGGTTCGGCGGTCGTCTGGTGGCGAAAGCCGGGGCCATCTGGCCGGGTCTACGTCTTGTTGACGGACATCGGGCGATTTTCAAGGAACGCGACGACCAGGGCTTTATTTATTTGCAAGCCTCCGTTGTAGCTGACCAAGCCCTTCTTCTTGAACTGGTTCATGAATTTGCTTACCCTTTGGCGGGTGGTACCAACCATCTCCGCCAAGGTTGATTGGCTCACCTTCAGCGGGGAGTCCGACTTCGATTCCCTGCTTATATCCCCAAACAGCAACAGCACCCGCGCAAGCCGCTTTTCGCTGAAATTGAAGAATTGATCTATCAGGTCTTCCTCGATTCGAACAACCCGGGAAAGCAAATATTCAGCGAACAGCGCTGCGAAATGCGCGTCTCTCTTGAGCGTGTGAACCGTCATCTCCTTTTGCAGTCGAACGACATTGGATTGTCCAATGCATCTCGCCGTACAAATCCGCCGAGATTGCCCTGCTAGACAGCCCTCGCCAAAGAAGCTGCCTTGCTGCAGGATGGCGATGATAGCTTTCTTGCGGGTGGTGACCGCCGTGAGCTTCACTGTCCCGCTCTCGATGTAGAAAACGGAGTCAGCTGGATCTCCTTGCGAAAAGACGACCTCTTTGTCCCGGTAGTTCCGAAAAGTCATCCTAGTACGGAACTTTCTGCGCAGAAATGCATGACTGACACCGAGACTACGCTTACCCGGCATTCGGGTCTGCTCCTTCAATCAACTCGGGAAATTGGCTGAGCTTGAACAATCGTAGACTCATAGGGCCGACCCGTCTAGATGAGCAAAATTGACCACATGCAAGGTGTCCCAAAATGAACATCTGAAAGTGAGCAAATGTGATAAGGGAAGGCCCCCTACGACACAGTGACCCGCGGATAGCCGCGAAGCATGGGGAACGGGGGGGCAGAACGGGGGATCCCGGGGACTGTGTCCCGCGTTTGGCCCGAATTGTGTCCAAACAAGAGGCAAGAGCGACTAATCGGGAGAGTTACCGTCGAACAAAAGGAGCTGGGAATGCGTCCTTTAATAGAGAAGGGCGGACGGGTCTTCCCGACAAAAATCGTCGGGACGCACAAGACGCGAAGGACCTGCCATCATCCGGCGGGCCGGTCTGAAGACCGCCGCTACGTGGGCTGGGCCAGATTGGGGGCGACATGGGAACGCTGGGGCAGGACATACGGTATGCGTTGAGGAATTTGGGGAAGGCGCCGGGGTTTGCGGCGATCGCTATTGTGACGCTGGCACTGGGGATAGGGGCGTCTACGGCGATATTCAGCGTGATGGACAACATTTTGATGGAGCCCTTCCCGTATCCGGATGCGCAGCGCTACTACTCGGTGTTTATCCACGATACGGACCGGAGCGAGCCTGGGGGGCGACCCGTGTTCATCGGGCCGGAGCTTTTGGATTATATGGAGCAGAATCATGTGTTTGACCGGGCGATTGCGAATGACCGGACGGACGTATTGTATCGCGCGGGAGAGGGGACGCAGAGATTTGACGGGAACTTCGTGACGCCAGGGACATTTGAGTTTTTGGGGATGCCAGCGCTGCATGGGCGAGTCATGCAGCCGGCGGATTACGAACCAGGAGCGGCGCCGGTGTTTGTGCTGCGGTACAAGGTGTGGGTGAAGAGCTTCGGCGCCGATCCTGGGATTGTGAACAAGACGTTTGTTCTGAACGGCGAATCGAGGACGCTGATTGGGATTATGCCGCCGCGATTTGGGTGGGGTGATGCAGACATGTGGATTCCGGCCAAGCCGAGCCGGGCGCCGACCGGGAAAGTCATCGCAGGGGCATTTCAGCAGCACTGGTGGATGCTAGGGCACCTGAAGCCCGGAGTCGCGGTGAAAGAGGCGGAAGCGGACTTTACGGTGATCGCAAAGCGGCTGGCCACGGTGTACCCGACGGAATACCCGAAACATTTTACGGTACAACTGGAGTCGCTGACGAACTCGGTGGTCGGCAGGTTCAAGACGACGCTGTACATCGTGCTCGCTGCGGTGGGTTTGTTGCTGCTGATCGGGTGCGGGAACGTGGCGAACCTGCTGCTGGCGCGAGCGACGACGCGGGAGAAGGAGTTTGCGATACGGTCGGCCTTGGGAGCGAACCGGTGGAGGTTGATCCGGCAACTGCTAGTGGAGAGCTTGATCCTTGCGATCGGTGGGGCAGCGTTGGGAATGCTACTGGCGTGGGGAGGGCTGAAGTTCCTGGTGGCGTTGATGCCGCAGAATATTATTCCGGCCGAAGCGGTAATCCGGCTGAATACGCCGGTGCTGGCCTTCACTTTGGCGACGGCGATGCTGACGGCGCTGGTGTTTGGGCTGGTGCCAGCACTGAAGGCGGCGCGAAAGGATTTGAACGAGCCGCTGCGGGACAGCGGCAAGGGAATCAGCGGTGGCTTTCGGCACGGACGGCTGCGCGATGCGGTGGTGGTGCTGGAGGTGGCGCTTTCCTTGACGCTGTTGGTGGCGGCGGGTTTGCTGATGCGGAGTTTTGTGGCGTTGCGGGAAGTGCATCTGGGGTTGCGGCCGGATCATGTATGGGTGGCGAGATTGCCGCTGCCGCCGGACCGTTATAAGACGGCGGACCAGGTGGCGGGGTTCTATCGACCGCTGCTGCAACGGCTGAAGGCTTTACCGGGCATAGTGGATGCGACGGAAACGAGCACGCTGCCACCGTATGGGGGGATTCCGAGCGATATCGAGATTCCGGGGAAATCGCACGCGGAGAAATGGAACGCGATGTTCCAGCTGGTCAGCGAAGGATATTTTCCGGTGCTGAAAATCCAGTTCGTGGACGGGCGGGGCTTCACCGAGGCGGAAGTGGATGGGGCGCGGAAGCTGGCGGTGGTGAATCAGACGTTTGTGAAGAAATACCTGGGGAATGAGAATCCGATCGGGAAGCAGGTGCGCATCGCACAACTGTCGGAATTTGATGACGCGGTGAAAGAGCCGATGTTTGAAATCATCGGGTTGGTGGCGGATGTGAAGAACCGCGGATTGCAGGATCCGGTCGAGCCGGAGATTTGGATACCGTATACGGTGACGGGCTCTGCGTTCCGCGGGATTCTGGTGCGGACGGCGCAAGAACCGCTGACGATGACGACCGCGATCGAGCGGGAGATCTGGGCCACGGACAGCAGCGTGGCGTTGACGTTTACGGGTACGATGGAAGGTTACATCAGCCAGTTTTCGTATGCGGGGCCGCGGTTTGGATTTTTTCTGATGACGATTTTCAGTTCGATTGGGTTGGTGCTGGTGACGCTTGGTGTGTACAGCGTGCTGGCGTATACGACGGCGCGGCGGACGCATGAGATTGGGATTCGCATGGCGCTGGGTGCGGAAGGCGATGATGTCCTGAAGCTGGTGGTGCGAATGGGGCTGCGGTTGGTGGGGATTGGAGTGGGGATTGGGTTGATCTTGAGCCTGGCGTTGGGGAGGGTGGTCGCGACGCAATTGTGGGGAGTGTCTGCGTATGACCCGTGGACGCTGATGTGTGTGCCGTTGCTACTGATTGTTACGGGGCTGGTGGCGTGCTGGTTGCCGGCGCGGAGAGCGGCGCGGGTGGATCCATTGGTGGCATTGCGGTATGAGTGAAGAAGATAGAGCGAGGCGGGCTAAAGCCCGGCCTCTACAGAGTTAGAAGAAATACACCAGGCCTAGGATCAGCGGGCGGCGGCGGCGCCGATTGATGCGTGGTGCTCTGCAAAGGCGGCTTGCTCGTAGCCTTTCGTCGCGAAATAGACGGCGCGGTTGAAGAAGTGGTCGATCATGCGAAACATCTCGTGCTCTGCGAGGACTTCCATTTCAAAGCCGGGGCAAGACTCGCGATTGAGAAAGTCCCACAGATTTTCCTTGGTTAGTGTGATGGCCCAGATTAGTTCGCTTAGAGCCACGCCCTGGTGGCAACGCCTGGTGCCTACCGCCCAATAGTGCTGCTCGATATCCGCATCGGTCCTTCGCAGCAACCATTGTCCCAAGTGCCTATAGACCTCATAAACGCGCTGCTTCAGCTCGCTTGGCGGCACTTTGGTGATGAAGGAAACAAGGTGGGGCGACTGCTGAGCATGCGACAGAAGCTGGTTGGCAAGTTCGTCGGAATGCTCTTCGATTAGATGGATCAGCCGGTGACGTAGCATGACAAACCTCCCGTCAGATCTGAGTACAATCTGCGCGGTGGGGCGCCGGAATGCTGTGCGTGAAGGCACGCAGCCCCGTGACGGCGGTCACGTGGCTGCGAGCGGAAGTGGACCAACCCATCTGTAGTGATCAGAGCGAGAGCCCGAGGCGGTTCCAGAATAGACCGTGCACAAGTGGGGCGCAGCGGTGCTGCGCCCCTACAAGCTTGATTAAGAATCCGGCTAGGCCCAGGAGTAGCCGTGTTTGGAGAGCGGGAGGGAGCGGATGCGTTGGCCGGTGGCGGCGAAGATGGCGTTGCAGACGGCAGGGAGCACCGGGGGCAGCGCAGGTTCGCCGAGGCCAGTTGGCGAGTTGTCGGTTTTCAGGAAATGGACTTCGATTTCGGGCGGGACCTGGTTCATGCGGACGGGCGTGTATTCGTGGAAATTGCTTTGGACGGCGCGGCCGGCGTCAATGGTGATTTCGTAGGACATGACGGAGCTTAAGCCTTCGATGACGGCGCCGCGGACCTGATTTTCGGCGTTGAGGGGATTGATGATCTGGCTGCCAACGTCGCCAGCGACCCAGATTTTTTCTACTTTGATGGCTTTATCGGAATTGACGCGTAGCTGGACGACTTCGGCGAAGTAGCCGCGGTGGGCGAATTGGAAAGCGACGCCCATGGCGGTGCCTTTCGGAAGAGTGCGCGTGCCCCAGCCTGATTTTTCCGCGACGAGTTTCAACACGCCTTGCATTCTTGCGGCGTCGAAATCCACATCACCGGGATTGGTTGAGGGCTGCGCGCTGGGAACGCGAGGCGCGGTGAGGAGATCCATGCGGAATTGGACGGGATCTTTTCCGGCGGCGTGGGCGAGCTCGTCGGTGAAGGATTGGAAAACCCAGGAGAAGGCGTTGCTGCCGGGAGCGCGCAGGGCGTAGGTCGGCACGCCGAGGGGCATGAGGGAGGAACCGAAGAAAAAGTTCGGTAGAAAGGTGCCGGGAAATTGATTGGGCGGGATGCTCGCGGAGGGAGCGAACTTATTGCCTTCGCCGAAACTGACGAAGTGATTGCGCCAGGCGACGAGTTTGCCGGAGGAGTCCAGGCCGCCTTTGAGGTAATGAAAACCGGCGGGGCGATAGTGATCGTGATGAAAATCGTCTTCGCGGGTCCAGAGAAGTTTGACGGGGACGCCGATTTGCTTGGCGATGGCGCCTGCTTCGAGCATGTAGTCGTTGGTGAGGCGACGGCCAAATCCACCGCCGGCGCGCTTTAGATGGATGATGATGTCGTCGTGGGGAATGTTGAGAACTTTGGAGACGAGCATGCGGCCGTTTTCGGGCGTTTGACTGGGGGACCAGAATTCGAGCTTGCCGTCGTGGTAGTGGGCGAGGCAGTTTTCGGGCTCCATGGGGGCGTGGGCGAGGAAGGGGTAGGAGTAGGCGCCTTCGACGGTTTTTGCGGCGGACTGAAGAGCGGCTTCGGCGTCGCCGTCTTTCCGCAGAGTGATGGCGGGCGGCTGCTTGGATAGTTCATCGGCGCGCTTTTGGAAGCCTTCACTGCTTTGTTGGGCGGTGGGGCCTTCGTTCCATTGCGCGTGTAATTTTTTGCGGGCTTCATTGGCTTGCCACCAGGTGTCGGCAACGACGGCGACGCCCCAATGCAGGCCCAGCAGATCTTGCGTGCCTTCGACTTCAAAGACGTGGCGGACGCCGGACAGGGACTTAATCTCATCGAGGTTTGCGCCCACACACTTTCCGGCGTAGACGGGGCACTTATCGTACACGGCGTACAACATTCCGGGAATTTTGAAGTCGATACTGTAGAGATTTTTTCCGGTGACGATGGAAGGGTTGTCCACGGCGCGAGTGGGGCGGCCGATGATTTTGTAGTCTTTGGGATCTTTGAGCTTGACGGTTTTGAGATCGGGGGCGGGCAAGGTGGCGGCTTTTTCGGCGAGTGCGCCGTAGGTGAGCGTGCGGCTCGAAGGCTGGTGCATGACGCGGCCGGAGGAAGTCTGGCACTCGGATTCGGGGACGGACCAGGTTTGCGCGGCGGCAGTGACAAACATTTGGCGGCAAGCGGCGCCGACGCGGCGAAGGGGATCCCAGTTGGTGGGCGTGGAGGTGCTGCCACCGGCACGCTGCGGACCGAATTTTGTTTCGTCGAGATCGGCTTGCTCGATGCGGACGTCTTTCCAATCGACGTCGAGTTCGTCGGCGATGATCATGGGGAGATGGGTTTTGACGCCTTGGCCGATTTCGGGATTTTTGGACATGATGGTGACGATGCCGTTGGCGGCGACGCGGATGAAGGCGGTGGGTAGGAAGGCAGGGGTGGGGGCTTGCGCGAAGAGCTCGGAGATGGAATCTGTGTGGAGAGCGAAGAGGATGCCGCCGCCGGCTACGGCGGAGACGCGGAGGAAGGTGCGGCGATCGAGAAGTGTGGATGACATGGGGCCTCCTGCTTGCGCGGATGCGGACTTCCGAGAAAAGAGCGTGGTCTTCACCATACGCATTTTAACGCTGCGAGTGGATTTGTAAACCGGTTCGTTCCGTCTGAAACGTGGGGCGGCTAGCGAGAACTCATTTCGCCATTTTCGATGGGATGCGACATGGTTTCGCGCATTTTGTCGGCGTCGAGTTCGCCTTGCCAGCGGCTGACGACGATGGTGGCGACGCCGTTGCCGATGACGTTGGTGAGGGCGCGGCACTCGCTCATGAATTTATCAATGCCGACGAGGATAGCGAGGGACTGAATGGGGATCGCGGGGACGGCGGCTAGGATGGCAGCGAGAGTGACGAAGCCGGTGCCGGTGACGCCGGAGGCGCCTTTGGAGGCGATCATGGCGAAGAGCAGAATGCCGACTTCCTGGCTGAAGGAGAGATGGGTGTTGGTGGCTTGGGCGAGGAAGAGCGCGGAGAGCGTGAGATAGATGTTGGTGCCGTCGGTATTGAAGCTGTAGCCGGTAGGAAAAACGAGGCCGACGATGGCGGGAGAGGCGCCGAGGCGCTCGAGTTTTTGCATCATGTCCGGGAGAACGGTTTCGGAGGAGCTGGTGCCGAGAACGATGAGGAGTTCATCCTTGATATAAGCGATGAAGCGGAAGATGGAGAAGCCGGTGGCGTAGGCGATGGTGCCTAGAACCAGGACGACGAAAATTGCGCTGGTGAGATAGAACGTGCCGATGAGTTTGGCGAGTTGGGAGAGCGAGCCGACGCCGTAGCTGCCAACGGTGAAGGCCATGCCGCCGAGAGCGCCGAGGGGCGCGGCTTTGATAATGATTCGAATGACGCCGAAGACGACTTTGGTGGCCATGGCGAAGCCGCGGATGATGCGTTCGCCGAGAGCACCCATGCGGGAGACGGCAAAACCGGTGAGGATAGAAATGAGCAGGACCGGGAGGACGTCGCCGGTGACGAAGGCTTCGGCGACGGTGCGGGGGATGATGGCGAGAAGGAAGGCGACGATGCCGGTTTCTTTGGCGCGCGTGAGGTAATTCGCTACGGATTTGGTGTCGAGGGTGGCGGGATCGAGATTCAGGCCGGAGCCGGGATGCAGGAGATGGGAGACGAAAATGCCGATTAGCAGCGCAAGAGTGGAAACGATTTCGAAGTAGACGAGAGTTTTTATGCCGACGCTGCCGACTTTTTTCAGGTCGTTGGTGGAGGCGATGCCTTGGACGACTATGCAGAAAATGACCGGGGCAATCATCATGCGGATGAGAGAGACGAAGGCGTCGCCGAGAGGTTTTAAAGCGACCGCGGTATGGGGGAAGAAGTGTCCCAGGAAAACGCCGATGGCGATGGCTACTAGGACTTGGAAGTAGAGAGCGGTGTACCAGCGTCGTGGTTTTGCCATGCGTTGACCGGTCCTCAATTCAACTGCGCTTGCCTAAACCAACTGACGATTCGAATCGCCATTCATTGCACCAAATTCAGGGGCGCTGTTTTTTCGAGCAGGACGCGTTCGACGTTTCGCCAGGCGGAACGGAACAGAAATTCTGAGGATTGGCGAGTGGCGCCGGCAATGTGCGGGGTGAAGAGAATGCGGCGCGCGGCTTCACCGCGGAGTGCGAGGAGCGGATGATTGGGCGGAGGCGGCTCGGTTGAAAAGACATCGATCGCGGCTCCGCCCAGGTGGCCGGTGGTTAAGGAGTAAGCGAGGGCCACTTCATCGACGATGCCGCCGCGGGAGGCCTGGATGAGGATGGCTCCTGGTTTCATGGCGGCTAGTTGGCGAGGACCGATTAGGCCTTGCGTGGTGGAGAGCAATGGAACGTGCAGAGTGATAACGTCTGAGATTTTCAGCAACTCGTCGAGAGAAACGGACTTTGCGGCAAGTGCAGCGGCGGCGCGTGCGTCGCGCGGGGCGGGGTCGTGATAGCAGATCTGGCAGGCGCGGTGGTGAAAGGCTTCGGCGACGGCCAAGCCGATTACGCCGAGGCCTACGATGCCGACGGTGAGGCCATCCAGTCCGGCTACATTGTCAGAGATCATGCGGGCGCGAAAATCGGCGTAGTTGCCGGCGCGAATTTCGGCGTCGGCCCAGAGGAAACGGCGAAGAAGGACGGAGGCAGTGGTCACAACGTACTCGGCTAGAGCGCTGTTGCTGCCGCCGGGGACGTTGGCTACGGAGATGCCGAGGCGCTTTAGGAGTGAAAGATCCAGGCGATCCACTCCGGCGCCAGTGACCTGGACGAATCGGACGGTCGTGTCGCCGAACAATTCTGCAGAAAGTTTTGGACCAACGGCGGGGATCACAAGAACGCGCGCCTGCTTCATCAACGCGGGAACATCGGGATCGTCGGGAGCGCGATAGACAATTTTCAGAGACGGGGACGGCACTACGCCCAGACGCTGAAAATCGGCTTCCGGGCGCAAGCAGAGGACATCGAAAGTCATGGGCGCTTGGGAGTTGCTGCAGATACCGCGGGCTCTGCGGTGCCTTTGGTGATGTCGGCGGAGGGAAAAAAGCAGAGCAAGAGGAGTGGTTGGTTGCCGGTGTTGCGCGTGACGTGTTTTTCGCCGGGTGGAATGAGAATGGTGTCACCGGGATTGAGGGGAAATTCGCCGGTTTCGGCGAACGTGATGCCTTGGCCGGACAGGACATAGATGCATTCTTCGTGGCCGGAATGTTGATGCGGGCCGCGAAGCGCTTCCCCGGGTTGCGGGACGGGAATTTCGACGAGGCGCAGGGTAACGCCTTTCGCGCCGTTTTCGCCGGAGACGATTTCGAGCGATTTGCGGCCGGGCAATCCGAGCTGCTTGGCCTGCGCCTGCGTGAAGACGCGGGCCATCAGCGCGCCTTGCTCACTTGCTTGAGTTCGGCAACGCCGCCTTGAATCTTGTCGAGCTGCTTGAAGATTTCGGCGGATTGCGTGGCGATGGAATCCGCGATGGCGTTCAGCATGCGGTGGGCCTTCTCGACGGTGGCGTGCTGCGGGCTGCCGTACCAGCCGGTTGGCGCGATTGAGCGCACATCGGACAAGACGGGTTGATAGCTGCGGGTGCGGCGGAGGGCGTCCATCTTGCGTCCGTGGGAGAGGTCGGAGGAATTGTCAATGCGGTCGAGATGCACCAAATCGGGGCGATAGGCGAGTACGGCCAAGGCTTCGATTTCACCGCCGTGCGTGAGGCCGCCGCATTCCTTGCCGAACATATCTTCGGCGACGAAGCAGGCCTGGACGGTGAGCACGGTCATGCCGTGTTCGCGATGGAGCAAATCCGCGGCGACGCCGAGCGGAGGAATGTTGAGCTCGTGCCAATTGAGAATTAGAAGATATTTCGCGCCGTGCTGCGCGGTGGAGGCGCAGGTTTCCGTGACCAGGCGCATGTAGGTGTCCGGAGTCAACGTGATGGTGCCTTCGAACGGCATGTGCAAGGGCGTGACGCCGAGCGGGCCTCCGGGCAGGACCAAACCGTCCATGCGCTCGGCGACGGCGTGGGCGATGACGTTCGATGCGAAAATGTCGGTGCCGGTGGGGAGATGCGGGCCGTGCTGTTCGACGCTGCCCTGCGGCAGAATGACGAGCGGATTCTTCTTTAATTGCGTAGCGATTTCCGGCTGCGTCAATTCGATGAAATAGCGGCTAGGCAACATTGTGGATTTTCTCCGCAACGCGGGCTTGCGCGGCGCTGAGCACGTCAGCGATGCGTGTGTACTGGCCGTTCTTTTCGATGGAGCGAAGCGCGGCGTAGACGATGGCCACGGCGAAATTGCCGTTGTAAGCGCTCAACTCGCCGGATTTCCCTGTCCGGCAGCTTTCGGCGAACATTTCGAGCTCGGTTCGAAACATATCACTTTCTGGAACTTTTAGTTCTTCGCGCTTGGCGTAGCCATCCTTGCCGCGCTGGATGTATAGCGTCGAGTTTTTGTGGAGCTGGTCGGGAGTGTCCCAGGTGTTGAAGTCGATTTCGTAGTGCATCAAGCCTTTGGAGCCGAAGACGCGCACGGCGAAAATACCGGGAGAAGTCCAGCAGGAGCCGACGTAGCCGACTTTTCCATCGGCGAATTTGAGAAGGGTCATGGACTGATCGTCCACTTCCGCGCCGACGGGAGAAAGTTTCGAAGCCATGGCGCCGGCTTCGACGATTTCGCCGCCGAGATAATGGAGCACATCGAACTGGTGGATGGCGAGTTGAGACAACGGGCCGCCGGGGGCTTTGGCCTTGTACCAGCGCCAGGTTTTGGGGGTTAGTTCGAGTGCGCGTTCATTGGAAAAATTCGCTTCTATAAAAGCTACGCGGCCGAGTTCGCCGGCGTCGATGGCTTCGCGAATTTTCCGGATTCCGGCCATCAATCGCGCGCTGTGACCGACGGTGACGGTGATCCCATACTTTTTTTCGAGCGCTGCGATTTCGAGTCCTTCCTCGAGGGTGCTGGCGATGGGCTTTTCTGTGTAGACGTGTTTTCGGGCTTTGGCAACTTCGCTGGCGACAGGCAAGTGCTGTTCGTTCGGGACGGTGAGAATAACGCCTTCGATGTCGCGATTGGAGAGCATCGTGTGCATGTCGGGGACGGCAGGCACGCCGAGCTCCTGTTCGAAGGCCAGGCACTTTTCTTCCGAGCGGCTATATCCCGCCACGATTTTGATTTTTTCGGATTTGGCGGTGGCGCGGGTCAGCACTTTGGCCCAGCGGCCAAGCCCCACGATGCCTACTTTCACGGGAGTCGCAGTCATGCAAGCCTCATTCTACTCAATTCTAGTATTAAAGCTGAAAAGCATCTGCCAGCGGGCATCGCGTTTCACCCACATGCGCGAATTGAAATAAGCCTTGGCGTTGGCGCGCTGTTCGCGGGCGATCATCATGACGGTGTCGCCAAAGTCGAACATGCAACGAGTCCAGCGGAGGGGGTCCCGACCAAGGATTGATGCTAAGAGACCTTGACGGGCGCGTCCTGGATAGTCGTCTGATAGCTGATGGACATGATCCAATGTCCATCACGCTTGATCCAAAGGCGGCTCACGTGGACCGGCTTGCCGGTGTACGGCTGGTGCAAGCAGGTCATCACGATGGCGTCGCCGAAATCGTACATCTGCGCGGAGACGAGAGGAGCGGGCGCGGAGCCGCGGCCA
The DNA here is from genome assembly GCA_963729455.1 of uncultured Acidobacteriota bacterium. GTDB lineage: Bacteria > Acidobacteriota > Terriglobia > Acidiferrales > UBA7541 > Acidiferrum. Next base: position 561,641 of record CAVSNX010000005.1, on the reverse strand, counting down.
GTTTGCTTTTGCAGATTCAGAGTGGCGATGCGATCGGCTTTTGTGAGCGGATGATCGTTGGTGGAACCGAGCATGGTGAATTCATCGGCAATGTGAGGAGCCCAGGCTGCGGCGTCGTGGTTGGTTACGCCCGTCTCCAAAGCTTGCCAAGAGGCCACAACTGCTTGTTCGGCTTCGTTTCTCGGCGTATACGGCAAGGTCTTGCAGGGATTTTCGCAGCCCTTCACTTCAGAACCCGTGGGGCCGGAGGTCTGCCGTCCGAGAACCACTTCGTGATAAACGAGCAACCGCCAGCCGGCGGAACGCTTGACCCAAATGCGGAGAACGTGGATTTTGTCGCGGCCGGACATTACGGCGCTGACTTGGCCGTAGGTGCGTTGATGTACTTCCGCGCCCGCTTCGTTGCCAAGGGCGGGGGACGGAATGGAACCGAGGACCTGCGTTCTTGTGCGACTTCTGCCGTCGGCGTCCGTCCAGGTGGCATCGGTGTCGAGGAGTTTGCTAATCGTTGCTTTGTCGGCTTTGGCGGCGGCTTGGACGAAGTCGTGATCGGTCTGGAGGACGTCTTGATCGTCGCCGGCGGCGGCAACCGATCTGTTTGAGACGACAGCTACCGTGCAACTGAACAGGGCGCCGGTCAGCAATGCGATTGTGGCGATGCGAATCATCGATTTTCATTCTCCCAAGAATGCTTCTATGCGTTTATACAGGAAAAAAGGGCCGGAGGAATATCCGGCCCCGTGCTGAGTTCCAAGCATGAACTATCGCTAGAAAATGAACTTCAAGCCCAATTGAATGGCGCGGTTGCTGCCGGAGCCAAGGACGGGGTTGAAGGAGGCATTGTCTGGAGTGGCGCAGCCGCAACCGAACTGGCCCGGCACGGAAGGATCCGCGAAGGCAGCTTGCCCGTAGCCGCTGGTAGCACCCCAGGGATTGGCGAACTCGGGGTGATTGAAAACGTTAAACATTTCGGCGCGGAACTGCGCCTTGACGCGTTCGCCGAATTTAAAGCTCTTGGTAATGGAGAGGTCGACGTTGTGGAAGCCGGTGTCGCGGAAAATGTTTCGGCCCATGGTGCCAAAGGTGCCGATACCGCTGGGAATCAGGATAGAACCTCCCCTGGCATAGCAGCCTCCAATACCGAGGGACGTGGTATACGGCTTGATGGGGTTGGTTCCGTCAAGAGCTGCCGCTTTGGCGGCGCAAGCCTGGTTGCTGGTACCCGGGAAATAAGGGAGCCCAACGGGTCCTTGCGATCCAAATTCAGAGGGGTTGCCAAAGAAATTCCAGCGGTCGGCAAGTTCACCCGTTCCGCTGAAATCAAACGTCTGGTCATTGACGTTCCACGGCTGACCGCTCTGCAGAGAGATAATCGAATTGAGCTGCCATCCTTCGAGAAGCTGGCCCGGAGCCTTCTTTTCCGGGAGCGAATAGGTGATGGAGAAAGTGAAACGGTGGCGGATGTCTTCGTCGCCGCTGGCATGCTCCAAGGCTGGATTCCCGCTATCCTTGGGGAGAAAGGCGACCCAATTGGAGGACAGGTCGTCGAGGGCATGGGAAAAGGTGTAGCCAGCCACGAAATCCAGGCCGCGGTAATTACGAGCCGTCAATGTAGCTTGCAAACCGTTGTACGTCGAACCGTAGAAATTGGAGAGGTAGTTGACGGCGCCAAGATACGGGTACTTGCCATTGACGGTAAAGGGCCGAGCTGCCTGCTCTGCACCGCCGTCGGGTGCACCAGCAATAATAGCCGCGGGAGTCCACCCCGAGCCGAGGGCTGGCTGGTTTATGTCCACGACGCCAGGAAGCTTGGTGCCATGGTTACCAACGTAGCTGGCGTCCAGGGAAAGCTTGTTAGAGAAGGCATGTTGAATGCCGAGAGTCCAGTTCTCAACGTAGGGCGTGCGGAAGTTGCGATTCATGGCGAAGGTGTTGCAAGGTCCGGGATCGGCGCCGAGGCCGTCACCACACTGAACGAGTCCAGTGACGTTTGCGGGATAGATGGGAGTGGTTTGATTCGTCCAGTTAAGGCCGTTTGGCCCAGAGCCGGGAATCGTGACCCCCGCGGTGAGAATGTTTCCGATTCCAGGGCAGCCGGAGGGACACGTTGTGTCGAAAATCGTCGCGCCGGTGGGAACGACGCCGAGGCCAAAAAGGACGGGGCCGCTTTGCAGGTTCTGCTGAGACATGTAGGTGCTCATGGAGAGCAGATCGTAGACGATGCTGCCGCCGAGACGGACAACGGTGGTGCCTTTGCCTGTTACGTCCCAGGCCACGCCAAAGCGCGGCGAGAAATTCCTGTGATCGCCTTTGTAGATGGAGCTAATGTTCTTGCCAACCTGTTGAAAGCCGACAGTAGGATCGAAGTTTCCGAGCAAATTGTTGGCTTCGGTGGGAACCGCCTGGTATTCGTAGCGAATCCCGAGGTTCAAAGTGATTCTCGGAGTGATGCGCCAGTCGTCCTGAGCGTAGCCAGCATAGAGCCATTGGCTAAGATCTCGGATAGGAGAACCGGCCAAGAAACCGGCGCTCGAAGGTGTGCCGGAGAGGAGGGCCTCCAAATTCGTAAACGTGACGCGCCCTCGCGCACCGCGGTAGGTGCCCTGGTGGACAAGGTCCCTGCGAAGCTCGCCGCCGAATTTGAAAGCATGCTTGCCGCGCAAATACGAAACCTGGTCAATGAAATCGTACACTTTGTCAGGACCGACAATCTTTGGGAAGTTGTGAAAGGCGCCCAACTCCGTGAAACCGCCACCGAGCTTGATGTTGGGGATTCCTTTCAAGATTGGAGTAGAAATGCCAGTGTCGATTTTGTACGGGAACGTGATGTCGTCCGGGATGATCCCGAGGGTGTAGTGAGTGAAACCGCCACGAAGCTCGTTGGCCCAGGTTGAGCTTGGCGTCCAGGCCCAGTGCGCGGAGGCGGCTTGGGCACGAGAGTGGACATTGGTGCGGAATTGTGCGAGAAGTTCGGTGGAATCCATCCCTACTATCGTGTCATTGCCAAAGAAGTACGAACCGCTCAGGCTGTGGTGATCGTTGAGGTGGTAATCCACTTTTCCGATGGCGTTTTTCGAGCTGTTCACATTTGGAAAGTGCAGCGCGACACCGGTTCCCTGCGAGCTGTTGGGAGTGTAAAAGCCAAGCAAATAGGCGCTGAGAGGGTTCACGGTAAAAGAAGGATTTTGGGCGACGAGGTCCGCAATAGCGTCTGGAATGCTATGTTTGCAATCGCCGGTCGTGATAGTCACTTGGCAACCGAGGCCACCGCCGCTCGGAATGGAAGCGGTCGTTGGGACGCTTCCCGAGAGCGAATTGCCAACGGAATACATCTGGCCTTCATAGGCGCCGAAATAGAAAAGCTTATCCCGGATGATGTGCCCGCCAGATGAGCCGCCGTATTGCTCGAGTTCAACTGGGGTCTTCGGCGAGCCCACGGGATCGAAGTAGTTGCGAGCATCGAAGGAGTCCGAACGGCCGAAGGCATAGGCGGTGCCGTGGATGTCGTTGGTGCCCGACTTCAAACCCACGCTGGTGATGGCGCCGGGCTTCCAGCCGTATTCGGCTTTGGGATTGACCTGGGTGTTGAATTCCTGGATGGCGTCAATGGGGATGAGTGTGGCGGCATCGCCGAGGACGGCAGCGGCATTGGTGACGCTTAGGCCCATGAAGGATTCGTCGTTGGTGACACCGTCGACGATGAAGCTGGTGTCTTCGGGGCGAATTCCGTTGGTGGTTTGCGTCCAAGGGCCGCCGCCGGGGTAGACAGAAGTGCCGGGACGAAGGGAGATGAGATTCTGGTAGTTGCGGCCGTTAAGCGGAAGGTCGTTGATAATTTCGTTGCTGATGGTTCCACCGAGGGTGGTGGAGGTGGTGTCCACCATCGGGACCTGTTCGGTGATGGTGATCGTCTCGGTGGTCGAGCCAGTTTGCAGGACGGGGTCGATGCGGACGTCTTTGCCAACTTCCAACAAGATGTTTTTGCGCTCGAAGGTTTTGAAGCCTTTGTATTCGGCGCGAACCGTGTAGGTGCCGGGCAAAAGGCTGAGTGCGACATAGGCGCCGTCTGAATCGGTGGTCAAAGTTTGCGAGACTCCGCGGGCGACGTCCGTGATGGTCACGGTGACGCCGGCGACGTTGCCGCCGGATTGGTCGGTTACGACGCCCAAAATCCGGCCGGTACTGCCCTGCGGGAATGCCGGGACACACGCCAGCAGCAGGACACAAAAAGCCGCTAGAATCTGGATGAACTTAGCCGGGATGAGACGCACCGGCACGATACTCCCCTGAGCATTGGACTGCATGAGGACCTCCCCCCACAAAAAGGTATAACGGCTGTACCACCGTACGACAGGGCTGTCAAGTGTTTCGTTGATTTTATGCAACGAAAATGGTGATAAATGGGCAAGAGGCGCTGGTAGTGGTATATTGGTCTGACCAGTTTGCGCCACAGCCAATGCGTCGCGGGCAGCCATTGCGGTAGCCCAGACATTTGAGACGACACCCCCCCCCGGCCAATTTCTACTCCATGAATCGTTTCTCAGGGAAGCCTTATGATAGGTGGGGTAGTGCTAGGTGACTAAAGAACAACTGAGACGTTCTAGTACCTGGCCCGATCTGCTCGCTGCGGAGGGCAGAAGCGCATTTCAGCGAGCGCCGGGGCCAGTGGGCGGGAGAGTCGAGAAAGGTGCAGTCGAAGAGTGATTCTGCTGTCTTCAAATGGTTCGGTCCTCCCGACAGCGGCAGGCACTTCCTACTGAGTCCGTGAAGAAAGACGAGTCTCCGTCGCAATGACAGGGACGGAGATGGGATAATATGATGAGGCTCTCGAAGGCGAAACGCTTCCGGTGCATCGCGCCAAAGGATGCGGACGCTTTCGGGACAGACGCCGGGGCCGTAGCTCAACTGGATAGAGCGAGAGTTTCCTAAACTCTAGGTTGGCGGTTCAAGTCCGCCCGGTCCCGCCATTGAATCAGAAATCGGAAATTAGAAAATAGAAATTGGAAGGACTTGCGGCTCCGGGAGTGCGCAGACCTGGCTTCGCGGTTCCGGTTAATCTACTGGCTTTACGTCGTCCATGAGGAAGAAAAAACCTTCGGCGAGCGTCGGGTGGATGTAGATGGCGCCTTTCAGAAGGATGTAGGGCTGATTGGCGAGCATGAGCGTGCCGAGGATTTGCACGAGCTCGCCGCCTTCTGAGGCGAGAATGGAAGCTCCCAGGATGCGATCGTTCGAAGCATCCACGACGAGCTTCATGAGGCCGGCGGTTTCGCCGCGCTCGATGGCCCGCGCTACGTACGTCATGGGACATTTTCCGATTTTCAGTTTGTGGCCTTTAGCGCGGGCTTCTTTTTCCGTCATGCCGACGCCACCGAGCTGCGGATCGGTGAAGACGCAGGAGGGCACAACGCGATTTTCGATGCTGAGATTTTTCCCTTCGATCAGATTGCCGTAAATGATTTGAAAATCGTTGTAGGAAATGTGCGTGAAAGCAGGCCCGCCTTTGCAATCGCCGAGAGCCCAGACGCCGGGAACGTCTGTTTCGAGGCGGCCATTCACTTTGATGTAGCCGCTCTTGTCTGTTTCAATGCCGGCTTTATCGAGACCGAGATCGTCGGTGTTCGGTTTGCGTCCCGTGGCGACCAAGAGATGCGAGCCTGTGACGCTCGAGGCGCCGCCGGAGTTTTCGAATGACAGCGCGATTGCGCCATTTTTGAGTTCGGCGCGGGTGGTGCGGGCATTCAACACGAATTGAACGCCTTCGGCTTCGAGCGCTCTTTGCAATTCGGCGGCAATTTCTGGATCTTCGCGCGAGACAATTTGCTTGCCAGTGTGAAGAACGGTGACGCGACTTCCGAATCGACGGAACATCTGACCAAATTCGAGGCCAATGTAGCCTCCGCCGAGAATCAGAAGATGCTCGGGGAGGGTGGTGAGCTGCATGATCGATTCATTGGTGAGACAGGGGACGCTTTCCAGGCCGGGGATCGCAGGGAAACTCGGGCGCCCGCCAACATCTATGAAAATCTTCTCGCTCTCAATGAGTTCCTCTCCAACCTTGAGTTGATGCGGCGCGACAAACCGAGCATGCGCCCGGTAGAGGCGAAGGTTGGGCCGCTTGTCCACTTGTTTTTGCTGGCTACCGCGAAAACTCAGGACGACTTCGTCCTTTTGCGCGACGATTTTGGCGAGATCGGCGCTGACGTTCGAAGCGTTGACGCCCCAACGCGCGGCGTTGCGCGCGTAGTGAGCGACCTGCGCGCGATGAACCATCGTCTTGGTGGGCGTGCAACCCACATTGACGCAGGTGCCGCCCAGATCTTTTTTCTCAACGAGCGCGACGGACCATCCGAGATCCGCCAAGCGATAGACAAGAGGATTGCCGCCCTGGCCCGAGCCGATGATGATGGCGTCATACTTCATAGAGCTTCTCCCGGGAAAAGCGCGCCAAAACAATACCTCGGATACATCGGGAATGCATGAAGAACGTATCCAAGAATGGCGGCAGTCGTCGCACGAGGATGGGCTTCGCCGGACGCCATTGAATCCGCTTGAAGAACGCCTCAGAAGTGCGAGAATGCCACTGAACTTGCCGCCATACCCGCATCCTTCGAGCAAACCGCAGGCGCAAGGCTGAATGGCGCGAAGAATTTCCGCGAGGTGACGCGATGGGACAAGCAGTGGATGTGCACCGACTGCACTTCGCGTTCACTATCACGTTTCACTACATTTTTCCGCAACTGACGATGGGGCTGGCGCTGTTGTTGGTGTACCTGAAGACGAAGGCGCTGCGCACGGGCGATGAGCATTACAACCGGGCGTGCCGATTCTGGGCGCGTATTTTCGGGATTAATTTTGCGCTGGGCGTGGTCACTGGAATCCCGATGGAATTTCAGTTCGGGACGAACTGGGCGGCGTTTTCGAAAGCGGCAGGCGGGGTGATTGGTCAGACGCTGGCGATGGAGGGCGTGTTTTCGTTTTTTCTGGAGTCGAGCTTCCTGGGATTATTCTTGTTCGGCGAAAAAAAGCTTGGGCGCATTGGCCATTGGTGGGCGGGATTTCTGGTTTTTCTGGGCTCGTGGCTCTCTGGGTTTCTCATCGTCATGACTGACGCGTGGATGCAGCACCCGACGGGCTACCGGCTTGGCGCCAACGGAGAGATCGAGCTGTCCAGCTTCTGGGGTCTGTTGCTGAACAAATGGGGGCTGTGGCAGTACGCGCACAACATGCTGGGCGCGGTGCAGACCGGGTGCTTCGTGATGGCGGCCGTGGGTGCGTTCTATTTGCTTACGAATCGCCATGAAGCGTACGGAAAAACGTTCTTACGTGCCGGCGTGATCGTGGGAACGATTGCGGCGTTGCTGCAGCTTTTCCCCACGGGCGACATGCAAGGAAAAATGGTGGCGAACAATCAGCCGCCGACGCTTGCGGCTATGGAAGGACTTTTTGAATCGCAGCGAGGCGCGCCACTGGCGATTCTGGGACAGCCGGACGTGGAGAAGAAAAAGCTCGACAACCCGTTGGAAGTGCCGAATATGCTGAGCTTCCTGACGTACAGGAATTGGCGCGCAGATGTGAAAGGCTTGTCTGATTTTCCGCAGACGGAGTGGCCGGATCAGATTCCACTACTTTATTACAGCTATCACGTGATGGTCGGGCTGGGCACCATCTTCATTGCGGTGATGGTGGTGTCAGCGTTCTTGCTTTGGCGCCAAAAACTGTACGCCTCGCGATGGATGCTGTGGGTGCTGATGGTCTGCGTGCCATTACCGTACATCGCCAACACGGCGGGGTGGATGACGGCGGAACTGGGGCGGCAGCCGTGGCTGATTTATGGATTGATGCGGACTGTTCATGGCGTTTCGCCGCGCGTGGCTGCGGGCAATGCCTGGTTTACGCTCATCGGATTCATGGGGATGTACATGGTTTTGGGAATTTTGTGGTTGCTGTTGATTTATCGCGAGATCGAAGCTGGACCTGTACCAGGGAATGATCCGAACGGCGAAGATCCAGTTGCAGCGGCGGCGGACTAGGGAGGGGCAATGGGCACAATCTGGTTCTGCCTCGTGGCCATCATGATTGCGATTTATGTGTTGCTGGACGGGTTTGATTTGGGCGCGGGCGCGATTCATCTTTTCGTGGCCAAGACAGATGAAGAGCGGCGGCAAGTACTGGCGAGCATCGGGCCGGTCTGGGATGGAAACGAAGTGTGGCTGCTGGCGGCAGGCGGGACGCTGTATTTTGCTTTTCCGGCGCTATATGCCAGCGGCTTTAGTGGATTTTATCTTCCGTTGATGATGGTTTTGTGGCTGCTGATTCTTCGCGGCGCTTCCATCGAGTTCCGGAATCACATCAAGAGCGCGGTGTGGGATCCGCTGTGGGATTTTCTTTTTTGCGCGTCGAGCCTGCTGCTCGCGGTGTTCTTCGGCGCGGCACTGGGCAACGTGGTGCGCGGAGTGCCGTTGGACGAGAGCGGGTATTTTTTCGAGCCGCTGTGGACCAATTTCCGGTTGGGCGATGAAACGGGCATTCTGGATTGGTACACGATTCTCGTGGGAGTCCTGGCGTTGGTGGCGCTGGTCATGCATGGCGGGCTTTGGGTGCAGATGAAGACAAGCGGTGCGGTAAGTTCGCGCGCAGGAAAACTAGCGGGCCGAGTTTGGTGGCTTGTTGTCGCCGTGACAGCAGTCGTGACAGCAGTAACATTTCGGGTTCAACCGCAAGTGATGGCAAATTTCACAACGTGGCCCTGGGGATTGGTTTTCCCGCTGCTGGCGGTAGCTGGAATCGCGGGTGTGCTCTTTGAACTACGAAAACGGCATGAACGCAAGGCATTCCTGGCATCCTGCGCGTACCTAACGGGGATGTTGACCAGCGTGGTTTTTGGTGTGTATCCGATGGTGCTGCCGGCGCGGAATCCGGTGTACTCCTTGACAGTGGCGGGCGCCAAGGCCGGCGCGTATGGGCTGAAGGTCGGACTAATCTGGTGGGTGCTGGGGATGATTCTCGCGACGGTTTATTTTACCTACGTGTACCGGTCGTTTGCGGGGAAAGTGGTTGTGGACAAGGACTCGCACGGATACGGCGATTGAAACGTCGCGCGTTCGGAGCGGCCTTCGCACCTAGAAGATTGACGCCGGAAAAGCAGCGGCGTAACGTAAGAGTGATCTTGATGAAAAACGGAAACTTGATGCGCGAGCGAAGCTGGATGGCTGTGGGGGGCAGTCTTCTGACTGTGATCGCGCTTTTTGTGGCGCCCATTTGCGCGCCGCTTTGTGCTGCCCGGACATGTTCGTCATCTTCAAGCAACGTGGACGCCGCTGAGGATTGTCACTTTGCGGCGCCCTCTCACCAAGACACTTTGCGGCTTCATGCCGTTCAGATTTGCGCCGCGGGGGAATTGCCAGCGGTGTTGCTCCGTTCGACGAGCGAGGGCTCCTCTTTTCGGTCCTCCACATTGGTGGCGACCGCGCCATCGGCGGTCTTGCTAGAAATCTCTTCTGTTTTGCACCTGCAACGTTGGAATCGCTGCGCCGGAAACGTTTCTTTGTGCAAGCTTGATCCTCTTGCTGCCACGAGTGTGCTCCGCATCTGAGTAGTTCCCGCCCGAAAACTCACCTTACAAAACACCTTAACGGATTGTTTCCGTTTCTACATGCAGTTGAAGAAAGAACAGAATTAAATTGGAAAAGGAAAGCAGGAGGTGCGCATGAGCGGTTCCAGAAGAAAGTTTTTTCAGGACGCGACTATTTTTGGCGCAGGGCTATTAGGGCTGAGTGAAAGTCTGCGCGCAGGGCAGCAGGAGCGCGTGACTGGGTCGCAGCACTTGCGCTCCGGAATGCGAACGGAGCCAAGCCCGAAGAATGTTTACGTGCCGATGGTGACGCCGGACGTCGCGGACTTGCCGCATGAGATGGATGGCGACGTAAAAGTCTTCCATCTCGCGACAGAGCCGGTGAAGAAAAAAATTGCGCCGTTTAAGACGATCGACGCGTGGGGCTTCAACGGGAGCTGCCCCGGGCCGACGATTCAAGTGCAGCAGGGCGACCGGCTGCGCGTGATTCTGGAGAACCGTCTGCCGGAATCGACAACGATGCATTGGCACGGGCTGGAAATTCCCATTGAGCAGGACGGGGTGCCATACATCAGCCAGAAGCCGATCGCGCCCGGCGAAAAATATGTTTACGAATTCACGGTGCACCAGGAAGGGACGTTTTTCTACCACGCGCACAGCGCCATGCAGGAAATGATGGGGCAGATTGGATTTTTCGTGGCGCATCCGGAGAAGGATTACAGACCGCACGCCGATCACGACTATGGCTTGATTCTACAGGAATGGGCGGTGTTGCCGAGCAACACGGTTCCGAACACCGCGTCCATGGAATTCAACTGGCTGACGTTCAACGGAGTTTCTGCGCCGATGACTACTCCTTTGCTGGCGCGGCTGGGAAGCCGCGTGCGGCTGCGCATTGTGAATCTGGGAATGGATCACCACCCGATTCATCTGCACGGAAATCAGTTCGTACTGACGGGCACAGAGGGCGGGCGCGCGCCGGAGGCCACGTGGTACCCGATGAACACGGTGCTCGTCGGGGTGGCGCAGGCGCGCGTTGTGGAGTTCGAAGCGAAATATCCGGGCGCGTGGATGATTCACTGCCACCTGCCGCACCACATGATGAACAGCATGATGGATTTGCTGCGTGACCGGCAGATTCAGACAGCGGACCAGACGGAAACGAAAGCGATGAACCAGATGATGTCGCTGGCGAAGAGCGTGCCGTTCGAGCACGTGCATCCGTCGCCGGTGGCTGCAAATGCGGGGAGCGTTCCGGGATTCCCGCAGGATGCGTTCATGGAGATGGGAATGGACGAAGTGGTGGAGAAGCCGGAGACTTACGGGCTGCCGAAAAATTGGAGCGCGGGAATGATGGGGATGATGACGATGGTGCGGGTGCTGCCGGACAAGGAATATGAGGAGATTGTTTCGAGGAAAAAAGCGGCGGGCGATTCGGCGTTGGAAAAGCATGCGCATGAATTTTAGGAACAGAAGAAAGAGCTTAACGCAGAGAACACAGAGGACACAGAGTTCGCGGAGAAGAAGGGGAAACGACATGCGAGTTTGCATAGGATTCGGGATCACGATGATTGCTGGCATGCTGGCTGTGGCCGGCGCAGTGCGGGCGCAGGAAATGCAGATGCCCCAACAATCGCACGAGAAACACGGAGATATGAGTTCGATGAAAGTGGAATATCCGCGGATGGGACGAGCGCAGGAGAACGCGAAGGGCGCGCTGGTCACGCTCAAGCAAGTAGAGAAGATTGCCAGCGAGTCGAATCCGACGTTGCGGCAGGCGGAGGCAGAGATTCGCGCTGCAAAAGCACGGGGGCAACAGTCGGGCCTCTACCCTAATCCGACGGTTGGCTACACGGGCGATGAGATACGCGGGGGCTCGGTAGGCGGCGGAAAGCAGGGCTTTTTTGTGCAGCAGACGATTGTGACCGGGGGAAAACTCGGGTTGAGCCGCGAGGTATTCGGAAAAGACGCGAAGCTCGCGGAGCTCGAGGCCGAGGAACAAAAAATCCGCGTGCAGAGCGCGGTGAAGATGGCGTTTCTGCGCGTATTGGCGGCGCAAGAGCTGCTCGATATGCGCCACGACCTGGCGATGATCGCGCAAGATGCCGCGGAGACGCAGCGGCGCCTGATGAATACCGGCCAAGCCGATGAGACCGAAGTGCTTGAAACGGAAGTGGAAGCGCAGCGCGCACGCATGTCTGCGCGAATGCAGGAAAACACACTACGCGAGGAATGGCGATCGCTTGCGGCGGCGATCGGGCAGCCGGAGTTGCCGCTGGCGACCGTGGCCGGCGATTTGGAAAAGGATTGGCCAGAGTTGAACGAGGAACAAGCCGTCGAGGCAATCGCGCAGCAAAGCCCTGCGGTGCGGATGGCGGACGCTGCGGAAACACGTGCGCAGAGTGTGCTCGCGCGCGCCAAACGCGATCCTGTTCCCGATGTGCTGGTGCGCGGCGGGTTGGAGTATAACCACGAAACGCTTGGGAGCGTGCCATACGCCAAAGGCTGGGAAGGACTAGCGGAGGTCAGCTTGCAGATCCCGCTCTTCAATCGTAACCAGGGAAATGTGGCCGCGGCCAACGCCGATATCGAGCGGGCGGGACAGGAGAAGAGGCGTATTTCGCTGACGCTGCGCGAACGCGCCGCCACCGTGGTGGATCAATACGCGAATGCTCGCTTGATGGCCGTCGAGTATCGCGACGAGATGCTCCCACGCGCCAAGAAAGCCTACTCCCTGATGGTGGACAAATACGGGCAGATGCTGGCGTCTTATCCGCGTGTACTCGACAGCCAGAGAAAGCTGTATGAACTGCAGATTGAATATATTGCCGCGCTCGAAGGCGTTTGGACCAGCGGACTTGCGCTGCAAGGGTTTCTGCTGACGGATGGCTTGGAGGCTCCAGCGCGCCCAGGTGAGGTGGATCGCCCCATTCGCGAGACAAACGTGCCTATGCCGGAGCGAACCGTGTCGCCACGCGAATCCATGCGCAATCCTTAACCTGGGCCCGAAGTGCGGCTAGTGCGTGGCCGGGATGGTCGGTGGCGTAAGTACCACTGGATAGGCCAATCCCACCGTATCGAGTGCGAAACACTGGTACGGCAGTAGCGTTGACCAACCGAAAATTCGATGGGTACTGTCAGGATAGGGCGCCCGGGTGTCGGCGGACTACTGTCCGGCGACGAACATCAGGAAATGGACGATATTAAGGTTGGGCAATCCAGGCGATTTTCCCTCCTGATAGGGAGAAACCCGGCTCGCCTTGGCGGGGTTTGTATAGGTAGGTCTTTTTTGCCTGGCGGCGGATGAAGGAACGATGACAACTGTAACAAAAGCCGGAAGATACGAGATCGTCAGCGAACTTGGCCGCGGCGCCATGGGCGTCGTTTATAAAGCTATGGACCCGGTCATTGGGCGCACGGTCGCCGTGAAAACCATCCGGCTGAGCGAAGAGGGCACGGGGCTTTCACGTCCGGAACTGCTGACGCGATTCCAGACCGAAGCGCGCGCCGCAGGATTGCTGACCCATCCGAACATTGTGGTGGTGTTCGACGCCGGCGAAGAAGACGGGTTGTACTACATCACCATGGAGTTGGTGGAAGGCAAGAGCCTGCAGGCGCTGCTTGATGGCGGGCATGCGTTTCCGCTGCCGCGCACGCTGCGCATCATGGAACAAACATGCAGCGCGTTGCAATTCGCGCACGAGCGCAACGTGGTGCACCGCGACATCAAGCCCGCGAACTTGATGCTCACTGCCGACGACACGGTGAAGGTCACGGACTTCGGCACCGCCAAGATTCTGCAGTTCGGCACGGTCCAACAGACTGCGCATGTGATGGGAACTCCGAGTTACATGTCGCCGGAACAGGTGAAGGGCCGCGCGGTGGACGGGCGCAGCGACATTTTTTCGCTGGGCGTGATGCTCTACGAAATGGTTACGGGAGAAAAACCGTTTCCCGGACAGAACATCACCACAGTCATATACAAAATCGTGAACGAGGACCCCGTTCCTCCGCGGCAGATTGATCCGTCCATCCATCCTGGGATCAGCGCGGTGGTGATGCGTGCGCTGGCAAAAGAACCGGAGCAGAGGTACCAAAGCTGCCGGGAGATGCTGGAGGATCTGAAGAATTACCGAGCCATGGCTCAGGCGGGAGCGAACCCGCAATCGACGATGGTCATGGGGAACGGCTCTCCGGCGGCCACGTTGGTTTCCAATAACGTGGGCGGCCGGGGCTTCGCGGGTGAAGATCCGTCGCTGGCGGCAACAGCGCGTACGTTGAACTCGCGGGCATCTGGTCCAGGGCAGACTCCTGGGATCCGGCGGACGGGAGCGATCGCGCCCATTCCGGAACCACCGAAGAAGAAGAGCGTGGTCGGAACGATTTTCATTGCGATGCTGCTCATGGGGTTCATTGCCTATGGAGCGATCAAGATAAAACCGGTGTTTGAAGCAGCGCGTGAACTTCATGATGCGCAGAAGAGCGGCGCGAGTTTGCCGGCGCCGGCGACTACAGAAAGTTCTCCTGACAGCGCGGCCACTAACACCGCCGGGACCGAAGCTTCTCCTCAGCCGAAAGATTCTTCCGCTGGAGCAACGCCGCCGATCGTAGAGGCAAAATCCGGTGAGCCCAAGCTGGCTGAAACAGTGCCCGAGAAGGCTGCCCCCAAGAAAACTGATAATTCATTGAACCCCAAAGCGGCGGAATACAAAGGCCGCATCGAACAAGTCATTTCCGAACGTGGATTGAATGGCCGCGCGAGAATTCAGGGCGCCGGCAATACGCTTACGCTCGCGGGAAAACTGCGGCCCTCTGAGCATGGCGATCTTCTGAAATTCCTGCGGAACGCTCCGCCAGATGTCCGCGTGATTGATCACATTGAGTACGACGACGCGCCGGTTGCCGCGAGTGGCAGTGGCAGCACGGACGACGGCGGGCACCCGGTTCCCGAGGCGGGACGCGGCGCCATCCACGTCGTGACGGACGTGATTGGCGCTACCGCGATTCTCCACGGGCCTGCGGGCCACGTGATCAACAAGTGCGAGACTCCCTGCAGTTTCAACAATCTGAATCCCGCGCAGTACAGCCTCGAAGTGCAAAAAGAGGGCTATCAGTCTGTGCAGACTGCATTGCAAGTCAAACGGGATGTCGCGCAGGACCAGAAAATCAGGCTGGAGTCGCTGGTCAAGGGAATTTACATCAGCACGCAACCTCCGGGAGCGGACGTCTTTATCAATGGAGCGAAACAGTCCGGACAAACTCCGGTCACGCTTCCGCTTGCGCCAGGGCAATACAATCTCGTGCTGAGACTCTCCGGTTATGAAGCGTACGCCGGCGGCGTGCAGGTCAAAGACAATATTCAGACACAGCTCAATGTGGCGCTGGCCGAAAAATCGGCTTCACACGTCGCGTGGGCTCAGGTCTCCAGCAGTCCAAAAGGCGCGGAGATCATCGTGGATGGCACCTCGACGGGCCAGTTCACGCCGGCCCGCATCCAGATTCCTTCGGGACTCCGCACGATTACGCTTCGACTGAACGGATACCAACAAGAGAAGAGAACCGTGCAAGTGACCGAAGGTGGCACGGTCCCAATTGAAGCGACTCTCCATCAGAAATAGACCTCGTGTCATGGCCAAAACTCTGCCGAGTCCGCCAGGCGAATCGCTTTGGAAACTCACGGAACCCATTCCCAAACTGTAACCTTTTGTTACATTGCACATTCCTTGGTCCTAGAACGACCGTTGATTCATGCTAAATCTAAAGGACTTAACGCCATTTCCATCAGGCCGGAGGCGTGCTTGCTTTCTCAGTTGGGAGTACCAGCCCCGCGCGAGACGGTTGCGGAATAGGGGTGGGGTCCTCCACGCTGCTCGAGAGCCATAGGCTGGCGCCAGCGAGGAAAGTGGAGACGTTCTTGGCAAATCGGGCAATACTGTCGGTTCAGAAAACTAGTCGTGCAGCAACGTCGAAAGCCAACGGGGATTCGACGCCGCGCGTGTCGGCTCGCCCCCTTTCCAGTGGAGCCTCCCGGCTTGCAACGGTTACCCTTGACCAGAAGACCATCGAGTTGCAGAAGGCCCTGCGAAACCTGCACATGCTTCTGCGCTCGGAGCGTTTGTACGAAAAGAATCATCCGATCCGGCTGGACAGTCTGGACAGCGCATACGATTCCATCCGCAGCGCGACTGAAAATCTTGGCGGCCTGGAAATTCGCGTGGAGCGCGGCGGCCTGGTCGTGCCGAGGGTCAGCGACGGCCACTTGCCGGATTCGCGCGGAGAGATGCAGGCCCTTGCGGCCGATCTGCAGCGCGCGGAAATCCACACGCTGGTCTTTTCCAAAAAGTTCCATGTAGGCGAACTGGACACGCTCGCGAAACTGGCGAAGGCTTCGTTGCTAAGATCGGAAGAGCCCACGAAGGACGGAAACAGTGGTTGGTGGCTGGCGCGGCTTCTGGAGAATCGCGTGGAAGGCATTGCGGTGAATTCGCATACGGAGCGGCGCGTGGACACGGTGCTGGCGAGTCTGATCGCCGCGCTGGTGGCGTATGGCGGGCATTCTCCAAGCGAGACGGCCGAGGCGCCGATTCAAGCGCCGAGCTTCGATGACCTCGTAAATAGCCTGCGCCTGCTGGCCAAGCTGACTCCGCCTCTAGAAACGGCTCGTGGTCTTTCGCCGGAAGAAGCAGCGCGCGCGATTCACGGTGCGATGGAAGAAGCCAGCCGCGACAGCGTGCGCATGCTGCTCAGCTCCGTTTCACAATATTCTCCACGGGAAGGCGAGCGGCCGCAGCCTTATTTGCAGCGCCTTTCGGAAAACTTCATATTTGAATTTCTCAGCGCGGAATTTTCGAATGGATCCCTTACTCCTACGAGCGTGCGTCCGACGTTCAATCGCTTTAGCGATGTGATCGTGAATGCCGGCGGATACTCTGGCCCGCATTCTTCGCAGCATCTGTCGTCGCTTGCCATAACCTGGGCGACGGATACACATCGCGAGCAGATGATCGATCGCTTTTGGCTGGAGCTTCCTCCGCGCGAAAAGTCTGCGGTTTTGCGCGGGGCGGATGTCTGGTGCGTTCCTGTTGCGGCATTGCGACAGACCCTCGGGCAGCTTGCCGATGCTGGCGCCGATGCTCCGCGGCGTGAAGCTCGCAACATCGTTCTGAATTATGCCCGGCGCATCGAACACGCGGATGTCTCCGCGCGGCGTTCGGTCGCCGCCGGTCTAAACGAGCTCAATTCCATCATCGAATCCTTGTGGCCCAATCAATTGCCCGAGGATCTCAGCCGCGGCGCGATGAAGGCCCTCGATAAAGAAACGGTCCCGGAAACCGCGGCCTTGCTTGCCGCGTTCCTCGAATCCTTGGGCCGCATCGCCGTGAACCGCGGCGACTTCGCCGGTTTCGAGACCATCCTGACCGGGCTGGAGCGTATGCCCCAGGACAAAGAGCACGATCATATGGCCGCGTTGGCCAACCGGCTCGTCGCGCAGGATCGCTGGCTCCTGCTGGTGGATGCCGCGCTGGCCAATCGGCCGCTGGATCCAGTTTTGCCTCGGCTGTTGCAACGCGACCCAGAACGCCTACTCGACCGCTTGACTTTACTTCTCACCGAACCGCGGGGCGCAGAAATGGTGGGCGCCATGGCGCGCCTCCTGCGCACCATCGGCGTCCCGGTTCTGAATCTTCTCGAGACGCGGCTGTATGAAGCGCGTCGCCAGCGCGTGACCGCAGCCATCAAGCTCCTGGCCGCCGCGGACGCAGAGCGACTGTTGCGTGGTCTAGCTCGTGCCATGGCCAGCTGGGAATGGAACCTCCAGGATTTGGCAGTGAGCGAGCTTTCGCGGCCTTCCAACTCAGGTTCCGCGCAGAGCGCCGCATTTGTCTTCTCAGCCATCCTTGCTGACGCCCATCCGATGGTCGTTCCCATGATGATTGACCAGATCGGTCTGGCGCAGGAGACCACCGCCATACCGCAACTGATGGAAATCGCGGCAGGCGAGCATGAGGTCTTGCGCGACCAGTTCGTGCGCATCAAGGCCATTGAAGCGCTGGGCCGCATGCACGCTGCGGAAGCCGCCGAGCTTCTTCGCATGCTGGCCGAAAGCCGTGAAGGTCTCGCGTATGCAGAACCCTCTGGCTTGCGCGCGGCCGCAGAAGATGCGCTGGCGATGATTGAGAACCGGCCATCCTTCAAGCAAGCGATGGCGGCGTTTGGCGCACCGGGACAATCGAGTTCTAATTACAACATCCCACGACGTTACGTTCGCGTTCCTCTGGAGTCTCCACTCCGCGCGCAGATTGAAGGCGCGCCTGCGGGTCTTGCTCGCGTAAAAACGATCAGCCTCGGGGGCGCGTATTTGGAATCGCCGCGGAAGCTCGCGGTCGGTGATTCGATCAAACTCGAGGTCCGCGCTGGCCTGCGCAAAATCAATTTCACCGCGGTTGTCCGCAACATCGGCCCGGATGGCAGCGGCGTTGAGTTCGTCCACATGCGCGACGAAGACCGCGAAAAGCTCCGCAGGCTCGTACAGCGTCATCTTCAACTCTAACTATTTTTTCTTCCCAGCACCTGTTCTCCTCCCATTGATAGTGATGCCCTCGGAATTTCTGATCTTGCAACCCTAACAAGAGCCACGAGGCCGCGACACCTTTACACTTCGGCTGCCGGTTCGCAACTTGTCGCTTGCCAGTCCTGCGGCTCTGAGCCATTCTTCGCAGGTCCTGCGGTCCTCGAGGGGCAAACCGCTCCTAAGAAAGTGAATGCGCTTATTGTTCCCGGAATGGTTTGGCTCTAAGACGACGCGGAGGAAGTTTTCAGTTGAAAGCAACACGGTATTGCAGTAAAAGCCGAGTATTCAATTGCGTAGGCTGTAAAGGGCGGTTTACCCGCCACCGCTAGGGGTAGCGGAAGATTCATCGGTGCCAAAAGGGAGGACTCATGCAACGCAGGCAGTGTGTGTGTGTTTTGATCGCTTCACGCTTCTTGTTGGCAGGAATCACATTGTGCGTGCTGTTGCTGGGCATGGCCACGAGTACTTCCGCTCAAGGCGTAAATACATCAACGCTTTCGGGGACCGTCGTCGATCCGCAAGGCTTGGGCGTAAAGGACGCAAAAATCACGCTCACCAACGCGAATACTGGCGCCACTCGCAGCACCATCGCCGATGACTCCGGCCATTACAATTTTGTGGGGCTGCCGCCGGGAAAGTACACCATGAGCGTGGACGGCGGAGGGGGGTTCGCGGTCTACCAGAATGCTTCCATCGTGCTGACGGTCGGCGAGAGCGCCACGTTCGACCCGCGCCTCGACCTTCGTGGGCAGCAACAGAGCATCACAGTGACCACGGAAACCGCGCCCATCGAGACCACCAAGACCGAAGTCTCGGACACCGTCGAGCAGCGCCGCATAGACAATCTTCCGATCAACGGCCGCAATTACATCAATTTTACGCTCACGAATTCCCAGACCACTCGCGATATGTCTCCCACCATCGGGCCCGCTCCCAATAGCGGTTTGAGCATTGGCGGGGCGCGCGCGCGTGGAAACCTCGTCAGCGTGGACGGCGCCGACGCGGGAGACAACTCCATCAACGGAATTCGTTCTACCATCTCCCAGGAGGGCGTTCAAGAATTCCAGCTCATCCTCAGCAATTACAACGCGGAGTACGGGCGCGCCACCGGCGGCGTCATCAACATTGTGACCAAGAGCGGCGGCAACGAATTTCACGGCGACGCCTTTGGCTACTTCAGGAACAAAGCTTTTCAGGCGCGCAACGCGTTTTCCGGAGAAGTGGATCCGACGACGGGGATCCTGGATCCCGTCAAGCAAGCCTACACCCGCACGCAGAGCGGGCTCACGTTTGGCGGACCGCTCAAGAAAGATAAAACGTTTTATTTCTTTTCCTACGAATACACGCAGCGCGAAGAGACCGGGTTTTCCAGCATCGGCGCCGGAAATTTTGGGCTGACCACGGGCATCGTCTCACCCTGCATCCCCTTTCCAATCACGTTGACCAGCAGCCAGCTGGCCACGTATCAGGTTGCTCTGAACGCGGCGACCGGCGGGGGAGCGTCGTGTGGCAATAGCACGGCCCTGGGTATCGAGAGCGCAGCTCTGGCCACTGCAGCAGGCTCCAACGTGGGGATCCATGGAGACATTAACGAAAACGTAGATGGAAGCAGGGTTCCCATTGCTTCAGCGCTCGGCTTCCCATTCCCGGCCACCTACACCGGTCCGGCTGCGTTCTTCCCGATCCCTGTAGCTTGCCCGCTGTCCACACAGGTCAATTCGGTCATGTGCGGTCCTGCCGCAGGCAACCCCCCGGGAGTCGGCCTGGGGCTTGTGCCGCTGCCGGCTTCCTATGTCGCGCTCGATTCGATTCGGGGAAACTATCCGGTCGAGGAGAAAACCAGTCTGTGGTCCGCACGCATCGATCAGCGCTGGAACAATCGGAACAATTCTTTTCTGCGCGTGGGTGTTTCTCCCTCCCTCGCCACGGGCCTGCCTTCCACCTCGCAGAATCAAGTGTTCGGACAGAACTCCGGCTCGCGCGCCGGCTACAACCAGTCACGCGATCTTGATTTCACTTTCCAGCATGACACCATCGTCAGCGATACGGCCTTTAATGAATTCCGGATGCAAGTGGCGCGCCGCGGTCTGCACTTCGGATTCTCCCAGGAACCCGGTGGCGACCAGATTGGCGTGAACATTCCGGGAACCGCATACTTCGGCCGCGAGCCCTACTCTCCCGTCGACCGCATCGAGCGCCGGTTCGAATTCACGGACAACGTCAGCATCATCCGCGGCAAGCACACGTTTAAGATGGGCGGCGATGTTAACGTCATTCAACTGCGCTCTTCAAAACAGCAGATTTTTCAGCTCGACTTTGGCGGCGACGTTAACTTTGGCGGAATTTCGCTTGCCACGGGTCTTCCCGACACTACCGGTATCCAGTCTTACGGCCTCGGAATCCCCATCTCCTACATCCAAGGTATCGGAAATTCCAACCAACCTTTCGATAACCTCCCCATGGGCTTTTTTTGGCAGGACAGGCTGGCGCGTCAAACCGCATGTGACCATCAATTACGGTGTGCGTTATGACGTGGAAATCACGCCACTTTTCGCGCCGCTGCCGGGAATCAACGGCGCAGCCGAACAAGCTCTCGGGGTCACCGAAGGGATTCCGCGCGACTATAAAAACGTCGCCCCGCGTTTTGGCATCGCCTGGGATCCAGCAGGCAACGGGAAAACGGTCATCCGTGCTGGCTATGGTCTCTTCTACGACCACCCATTGCTGGCAGTGGCCTTCGACGCCGCGACTGCCGACGGCGGGCGTTCCACGCAGTTGCTATCCACGGGCGGTACCGCCTCCGCTTGCGGCCTATTGCCACCACCAGCGCCTGCCGTTTGTGGATTTGGACTAGACTCGCCGACGAACTTGAATGGTTCCTCGATTTTTCAGGGCGTCCTCAACGCGAATTCCATCTATCCGGCGTTTCCGGCGTCTCTAACTCTCGGCTACCAACCCGGCCAGCAACGCTTCAATCCGTTCGCTGCCGGTTCGTTCTTCGCCAATCAGAACTATCTTGCCGTGGGATTTCCGCTTCCTATTTTGCCTTTCACTCTTCCTGTCGGCAGAAACTTCCTGTACGGCTACGCGCAACAGGCAAATCTGACCATCGAACGCGAGATCGCGGGGTCGTGGAAATTCAGCCTCGGTTACCAATGGACCCGTGGGTTGCATCTGAATCGTCCCCAGGATGTCAACTCCACGAATCCTCAGCTTTTGGATCTCAACGCTCTGAATGCCGCAGCTTCGGGCCTTTCCGTCAGCAATCCTCTGACTGTGGTGGCGCCTGCGGCAAGCTTTGCACCAGGCACCAATGGCCCGGGAACTTGCGGCGTGACTGTAATCGCACCGCAAGTGCTCGGCGTACTCTCAGGATGCCCGTTAGCCGGTCAATATGTCAGTACGCCGTCTTTCTTTAATTTCTTCCGGCCTTCCGGTCCGAATCCTTCGTTCGCCGGGTTGGTTCCCGGCGGTTACGGAGCGCAAGTGGCTTTGGCAAAGCTGGCAGGCTATCCAGGCGGCTTCGGCGCCCCGGTAGCCTTCAACACCGTTGACGCACAGCTCTCCAACGGCAACTCCTGGTACAACGCTTTAACGTTCAATCTCACAAAGCGCTTTTCCAACCACTTTGAAATGCTCTCGAGCTATACATGGTCCCATTCGCTGGATGATTCCACGGACCTGCAGTCTCCCCTCGAGCCCCAGGACAGCCGCTTTCCATTTCTGGAGCGTTCCAATTCCGACAACGACCAGCGCCATCGCTGGGTCACCAGCGCCGTGTTCCAGACGGATGCCTCCAAGTCTGGAGATAGCTTCTTCAAGCATCTGGTGGCGGATTTCACCTTGTCTCCCATTGTCGAGGTTTCTTCGGGCCGGCCCTTCAATGTCATCACCGGCGAAGACACCCGCCTGGACTTGGGCGCATCTCAGGCCCGGCCCTCCGTCAGCGGCGGCACAACCTCCGCTTACATTCCTGGTGTAACCTTCGGCGTTGCGAGTGTTTGCCTCACGAACAGCGGCTCCACGTTCTCCGTTCCGGGCTTCACGACCGCAGGCGCCGGCTGCATTGGCAATCTCGGGCGCAACGCTTTCACTATGCCTGGCTTCTTCACGTGGGATATGCGCGTGTCGAAGCGGATTCCACTCGGCGAGCGCTTTAAGCTTGACTTGATTGCCGACGCCTTCAATCTTTTCAATCGCACCAACATTGCCGCCGTCAACCAGTTGTGCGATCCGGCCGCGGGCACGACTTGCACCGCGGGCCAGCCTACGGCGGCCTACGATGCGCGCCAGTTCCAGTTCGCTCTGAAAATGACCTGGTAAGCAAGCGTCACACCAGGCTGTCTTTCCAACCCAAGAGGGCCCTGAGCACACGGGGCCCTCTTCTTTTTTGTTTGGCCATGGTTTTCAGAAAAGTGGAAGAACGAGTAAAGTAAGAGGACCGTTTCCCGCGAACGTATTGGAGAACGAATGAATGCCGTCCTGATTGGTGCCGTGCTTCTCGTGGCCGTCCTGGTGATCTGGCTGGCTCTGCAGAATTTGCAAAGTCGCGAAAAGGGCGGCGCTCTGGAATCACAGATGAGTGAATTGCGCCGCGATTTGCAAACCATTGCCAGCGCACAGGCTCGGAGCACCGGGCAATTGGAAACCATCGCCAAAAATGTTGCGCAACGGCTCGATAGCGTGGCTCCGGCGTTGCAGGACGCCATCAAGAATTCCGCGCAGATCACTGGGCAGATGACTTCTGACGCGCAAACCAAGATGGCCGACGAACTCAAGAACACGCGCGACCAGATTGGCCAAATCCAGAAGCAATTGGGTGCGGTGCAACTAGCCGGCCAACAGATGTCGGAAACGGCGCACACTCTCGAAGGCATTCTTGGCGGCGCAAAGTCCCGCGGCTCGTTCGGAGAGGTCACTCTCGAGCGGCTGCTGGAAGATTCGCTTCCTGCCTCGCAGTACGCGAGTCAGTACCGTTTTTCGAGCGGCGAAGCGGCTGACGCGGTGATCCTGCTTCGCGACAAGAAGTTGATGGCCATCGATTCCAAATTCCCACTGGATGCTTTCCGCCGCATCGGCGCCGAGGGAGAGGAAGCACGGAAAGCCTTTGCGACGGCGGTGAAACTGCACGCGGACTCGATTGCCAAGAAGTACATCGTGCCACAAGAAGGCACGCTCGACGTAGCGCTGATGTTTGTTCCTTCCGAGAGCGTTTACTACGAGCTTCTACAGACGGCGGACAGCAAAGGGCTGCCTCTGGATGCCTATTGCCGCGAGAAGAAAGTCATCGCTGTTTCGCCGAACACTCTCTACGCGCATCTCTGCGTCATCTCCATGGGCTTGCGCGGCATGCAAATCGAAGAAAATGCCAAGCGCCTCTATGCCAATCTAGCTGGCATGGAAAAGCAGATGAGCATGTTCACCGAGGTGTTCGAACGGCTTGGCACGCACCTGAAGAATGCCCAGCAAAGCTACGGCGATAGCGAGAAGCGCCTCGAAAGAGCGCAGAACACGCTGGAAGGTCTAGTTGCTGCAGGCGTAGCGGATGCGGCTTTGGAAAATGCGCAGGGTACGCTGCCGCTGACCGTCGAGGCTAGCGCCAAAAAGAGTGCGTGATCGTTTCCTCCCGGATCAACACAGAGACGAAATTTTCCGCAGGTTGTCTTGCCAGTTGAGGACTACAGAGGGTGTGTGAGCGACGGGACCAGGCGGATGGAAATCGCAAAGCTGCCATTCTTCCGCCCGGTTAGATGAAAGCGCGCCGCATTTTCTGTTCCTCCGGTGCTGGACGCGCGTACTAAATTGCCTCCCTCAAGTTCCGCGACACTCGGTGCGAGATTGCGCGCCTCCAGCGATACTTTCGCCGCTGATCCACGCACACGTACCGTCAACGCGCGATGTTCACCCGGCTTGAGCGGCGAGGAATCGACTTGCAATTCGAGTTTGACCAAAGTGATGGTGAACGCCGGCGCCTGCCGTTTCGCGCAAGCAACCTCTACCTTTGCCGCCCCAGCTTCGAGTTCCGTCGGCGGAAGGACCACCAACGCGACCGGCGAAGATGCCAGCACCAGCGCAGGCTGGTCGCCGATGGTGACCTGATTCGCGTCGGCATCTCCGCAGAAGCCGCGCCCCAATAGTTCAAAGCGATCCGTCAGCGTAGCCACGCTCGGCGCCCCTGAAATCTCCATCGAAGCTGTGGCGGCCTCCGACGGTGAGAGAATCACCGTGGGGACGCGGCCCGAGCGCCCGTCAATAGAAGCAAAAATCACGCCCGCATTCAGCGGGGCCACGAAAAGCGCGCGGCCCGTCACATCGGTCGTAAACCGGTCACCGTTCGAAAATTGAACAGTCACGCCCGGCGTCAGCCTTCCGTTGGCGTCCAGCACCGCCAGCGTTGCCCGCTCGCCGGAGACCATTTGCTGGGGCAGCAGGAGAGTCCGGCCTGCCGGCTCCTTGGAATACCGTTGTGCCTCTGCCATTTGAACTGAGCCCGCGGCGAGAAACGCCATGAAACAGAAAACGCCGCGGAGCAACATGTGTTGATTGTAGAGGCGAGGCAACTGTACGCGGAACATTGTGTCGAAGGCCGGCCGAATCACTGGGTTTTGGCGACCGTGACGTAAACTCGTGCGTCGAGAAAAACGCGGAAGAGTTCGGCGTCAATCTCGTCATCGCGCACGCACAATCTCAGAATATCCAGCGCGCGGTCGGTGGGCACAGCACGTTTATAAGGCCGGTCCGACGCGGAGAGCGCGTCGAAAATATCGCAAATCGTCATCATCTTCGCTTGCACCGGGATTTGATCGGAGCGCAGGCCGAACGGATAGCCGCGGCCATTCAGCTTTTCATGGTGCGCGCGAGCAATCTCCGGGATGCCGCGGAACTCCACGGTCCACGGAATCTGCGCGAGAAAATTGAAACTGTGCACCACATGAGATTCAATCTGCCTGCGCTCATCCGGGTCCAGGCTCCCTCGCGGGATGGAAAGGAAACGCACTTCTTCGGAGGTGAGGTAGGGCCGTTCCGTCCCGCGCGGGTCGCGGTACGTTTTCTGCGCAATCTGATTCAGCAGCTCAAAATCGCCGGAAGGAAGAATTGTCGGCTCGTTCGCTCGGCCGATGAAATCCGCAAACCGGTCCAGCTCGCCAATCAATCGCCGCGTTTCTTCGTCGAGCGCGCGCAGGCGCGCTTCGCCCCCTTTCCGGGAAAGTGAGGTCACCGCCTCCAATTTCTGTTGCGCGATTCTCGCCTCGATATCCCGGCGAATGTAGTCGAAGCGGTCCAGCACGCGCACAAACTGCAGCGGGTACAGCTTCTTCGCTTTCACAAGCACTTCTTCGTGGACGCCCACTTTGCCGAAGTCGTGGAGCAGCGCTGCGAAGCGTAGCTCCTTCATCTGTTCCCGGGAAAATCGCAGATCGCCATACGGGCCGCGCGGTTCGCGGTCAATGGCCTCCGCCAGCGCCACCGTCATGGTGCAAACTCGCTGCGAATGCCCGGAAGTCGTGGGGTCGCGCTGTTCGATGGCTTTCACAGCCGCGCCGACGAAACCGTCAAACAAGTTCTCAATGTCCTGATACAGCTGCGAATTCTCGTAAGCAACCGCCGCTTGCGATGCCAACGAGAACCCCAGCCGCACCGCGCGCTCGGGAAAGGGATGCACCCATCGCCGCACGGCCGCCGCATTCGCCAACTGCGCCTTCGCCTGGCGCTTGCAGTTGATCAACTGCAACACGCCGAGCACTTCACCCTTCCCGTTTTTCATCGGTAGCGTGATTAACGAACGCGTGTGATACCCGGCCTGCTGGTCGTACGACGAATTGAACCGGAATGGCCGCGCCTTCGGAATGCGGTAAGCGTCCGCAAGCTCAATGACTTCCCCATGCAGCGCGCAATAACCGGCGATCGATTCTTCCGTCAGTGCCAGTGTGTGTTCGCTGAAGGGAAACTGCACGCTATCGTTCTGTGTCAGCTTGAAACGAAGCCGGCGATCCCGTGAGCCGTTGTTTGCCGCCGCCCCGACGTACTCGACCAGATACAGAGACCCCGCGTCCGCCGCCGTGATCTCCCGTGCCTTCCTGAGGATGAGCTCCAGGAGCCGCCCGACATCCCGCGTTTCGGAAAGGGCAATCCCAATTCGGATCAGTTCTTCCAGCTCGCGTGTTGCCTGCGTGGCGCTGAGCCCGCTGCCTCTAGCCCGCGGGACGCGTTTCGCTGACGAATTTTTTGTTCCCGGCATAGGAAAAGGGTGTTTGAGCCGCAGAGGCAGGGCGCTCCTGGCTGCCAAAAAGTATAACGGATGCGCATGCCCGAGGCACGAAATGGTACCAGCCCCTATGCGGAATGCGCTCAAAACCTACCGTGCGCCGCGCTCTTTTCCGCCAGGATGTGGCTTAAGAGCGAGTAATCAGTAGGGTTCACAGCCTTTCGCCACTATTGTGGCTCTGTTAGCGTGGGAGCAGGGTTGCCAGATATAGGCGTAGGCCGGGGTGTAGTTTCACAGCGGCAATGGGAGTAAGTGTGCGAATCGCAAGTGGCGGCGTAAGCGACGTGGGTCGCATGCGGGCGAATAACGAGGATTGCTTCCGCATCGTCACGCCGCTAAACCTATTCGTGCTTTCCGACGGCATGGGCGGTGAAGCCCATGGTGAAATTGCCAGCGCCCTGGCCGTGGAAACGCTCGTGAAACACTGCCTCGATACACAGAACAATCCAAATGCCCCGCTGTATGGCGAAACGCAGCCCGGCTGGAGCGGCACGCTAAAAAGACTTTCCAGCGCTGTTCACCTGGCGAACAGGAATATTTTTAAGTCTGCGGAGGAGCATCCGGAACAGCACGGCATGGGCGCCACGTTGACTGCCGCATGGATTGACGGCACGCGGATGAGTATCGCTCACGTTGGCGATAGCCGCGCCTATCTTTTGCGCAACGGCAGTCTCCTTCAGCTCACGCAGGATCATTCGCTGGTCGCCGAGCAAGTCCGGCGCGGCATCTTGACCGCTGCTGAAGCCGAGGAAAGCGACATGCAGAGTGTGTTGCTGCGTGCGCTCGGCGCGCAGGCGGATATTGAAGTAGACGCCGAGGAGCACATGCTCCTTCCCAGAGATATCCTGCTGCTCTGCTCGGATGGATTGACGCGCATGGTGACCGAGCCGGAAATCGCGGGAACGCTGCAGGCGGAGACCGATCCCGTCAAAGCATCGGAAAGGCTCGTCGCGCTGGCCAACGAGAGCGGCGGGGCCGACAACATTACCGTCGTCGTCGTGCGCCTGGAATCGGAACCCAAGGGTTGGTTTTCATGGTTGCGCCGTGGGGCGCGAAAAAACGTTGCCGGAAACGGCTCCGCTGGAGGGAAGTGAGATGCCGAAGCTCAGCCTCATGTTTGACAATAAAATCGTGAAAGAGGTGCCCGTCGGGAGCCGGCCGGTCAGCATTGGCCGGTCGCCCGATAACGATTTGCCGGTGGACAATCTCGCGGTGTCCAATCACCACGCAAAGGTTTATTACGAAGCGGGCCGTCTGGTCATCGAGGATCTCGATAGCCTCAACGGCACGTTCGTGAACGATCTGCGCATCGAGCGCGCCACTTTGCACGATGGTGATAACATCCACATCGGCAAGCACAAAATTAAAGTGGACACCAGCGGCGACGCTCCCGTGCCCTGGGACTCCGGGCGCAAGGCTCCTGCTCCGGCCATCAACGAAACCATGGTGCTCGACACCAAAGAACGCCGTCAGATGCTGCAGCAGGCCGCTGCGATGGGCGAATCCATGCAGTTTGCCTCTACGCGCATGAAAGTTCCCACGCTTGTCATTCTCAACGGCAAGACCGATCAGAAAGAATATGTGCTGACCAACCGGCTCACGGTCATCGGAAAATCCGCTATGGCCACCATCAAACTCAAGGGCTGGTTCAAACCGCAGATGGCCGCGCAGATCAATCAGCGCGACGACGGCTTCTACCTCGGTCCTGGCGACAAAGTGCCCAATGTGAATGGCACTCCGATTCCCGGTCCGGTTCGCTTGAACGACGGCGATCTCATCGAAGTCTCCGGCGTGCGATTGAATTTTATTTTCCGCGAGTAGCCCGCGAACCGCGATGGCAGCTCCGTCAGACGGCTTCTGGCAACGGCGGGGCTTGTTCAGCCTCTACGAACTGCTGCAGTCCTGGTGGCGCCATCGCGTCTCGTTTCTTCTTAGCCTTTCGATCACTTTTTTTGCTCTGATTCTGTATGTCCTCACCTTTGTTGGTGAACGTCCGACGCCCATTTTCGAATTTGTCCAGCGTCTGGAGCTCGCCACGCTGGACACACGGTTCCGATACCGCCCGCAGCGCTTCGCGCATCCCGATCCACGAATTGTCGTCATTGACATAGACCAGCGCGCGCAGGAAGTCCTCGGGCGCTGGCCGTTCTCGCGCACCTATTTCGCAAAGACACTGGACGTGCTGCACGATGACGGCGCCAAAGTCGTGGGTTTCGACATCACGTTCAGCAAGCCCGAAGTGGATCGCACCGCGGACGCTCTTCGTTCCTTTTGGACAAAACTGGAAGAACGCAAAAAGGCGGGCGTAAGATTGGATCCCGCGATTGCCGCCGAGATACAGAAACTTGAAGTGGCTTCAGATGCCGATAAGCAATTCGCCGCTGCCATTCAGCGTTTCGGCCCGGTTATCCTCGGCAACTACTTCCTCTTTACGGACGCGGACCTTCGCGGAATCGAAGCATCCTCTCTCGATACGTATGCGAATCAGATCTCCTTTTTTGCCTACCCGCCTGCTCATCCACTCCATCCCGAAGCGCAAAAACTTGAAAAAGCACGCATGCTGGAAACCTTTGCGCTTGCAAACCTCCTGCCCCAGGGCGCGGAGGCCAATCTCGATCAATTGACATCCGCACTGAACGGCGATTTTTCATGGACTGGCTTTTTCAACGCGCCTCCGGACGCGGATGGCATCGTGCGCAGGACGACTCTTGTTCTTCCGTATGGCCGCACGAAAAATCTGGACGATTGGGACATTTATTCCTCGCTGGACTTGATGACCGCGCGCGCCTTTCTCGGCCCTCCGGCGCAGGACATGAATCTGATCTATGGTCCGCAGGGGATCGTCGAAATTCGGTTCGGCAACACGCTCCTCATACACCCGGATGGTCGTGGCCAGTTGATGATCAATTTCCAAGGACCGTCCGGCACTTTTGACCACAAGTCCATCGTGGACGTGCTTCAGAAAAAATTTGACCCCGGCACGTTTCAAGGAAAAATTGTTTTGATCGGGGCCACCGCCACCGGCATCGGCGATCTTCGCGGTACTCCTTACGGCGGCACGGATTACCCGGGCGTAGAGATTCATGCCAACGTGATTGACAACATCTTGAACCAGCGATTCCTCAAATACGGTTTCCGCCAAGCCCTCGCGGACGTTCTTCTGATTATGTTTTTCGGCATTCCCCTTGGAATTTGGATGGCGCTCGTTTCGCCACGATGGATGTGGTTCGGTGTAAGCCTTCTCGTCCCCATGATCGCGGTAAATTTTTGGGCCTTTCTTCATGGCTGGTGGCTAAACCTGCTGGTGCCAGCCCTAACCCTTTCCACTAACGTTTTGCTTGTCTCTCTCTATCGCTCGCTCTTCGAGGAAAAAGAAAAACGCCGCGTGCGCAGCGCCTTCGGCCAATACCTCAGCCCCGAAGTCATCCGCCGCTTGCTTCTCAATCCGCGCCTCGTCGAACCAAAAAAGACCGACATCACGGTGATGTTCAGCGATATCCGCGGATTCACCACCATTTCGGAAAAACTGGACGCCCAAGACCTGGCCCTTTTCCTCAATCAATATCTCTCGGACATGACCGGCCTCGTGTTTGAAAATCACGGCACGCTCGACAAATACATCGGCGACGCGGTGATGGCCTTCTGGGGCGCGCCCTTTGAAGAACCCGGTCACGCCGGGCGGGCCTGCAACACCGCTCTGAAAATGATGGTTCGTGTGCGCGAGATGCAGAAAACATGGGAAGCCGAGGGCAAGCCGCGTCTTGACATCGGCATCGGTCTCAACACCGGCGTGGCCAGCGTCGGCAATATGGGCTCCGCGCTCCGTTACGGCTACACCGCGCTCGGCGACACGGTGAATCTCTCGTCGCGCCTTGAAGGGCTCAACAAAGATTACTGCACGCACATTCTGGTCAACGAAACGACGTATGCCGCCGCCAAGGACGAGGGCTTCGTCTTTCGCGAGCTGGACCTCATTCGCGTAAAGGGCAAGCTGCAGCCCGTGACCATCTACGAATTGATCGGGCGCGAGGGCGAAGCCTCCACCTATGGCAGCTCGGAAGAGATACGCGCCCGCCTCGATGCGTTTCTCCACGCGCGCGAGCTCTACCGCAAGCGTCAGTGGGAAGAATCGCAAAAAGCATTTCAGACCGTCCTCGACAAATGGCCCGATGACGGACCATCACGCACCTACTGGAAGCGCTGCCAGGACTATCTCTTCGACGAACCGCCCACGGGCTGGGACGGCGTGTTCACCATGACCCACAAGTAGAAGATTCCGCGTCTCTCCGGATCGGGCTGCGACCCCGCCAATTGCTTTCCCTTCACTCAGAATGGAGTCCAAATTGGATGGGGCGCTGCGTGTGCCCTGTGGCAGAATAGCCGCATCGAATGGACGAGGATAGGAACAGGCGAGTTAATTGTGGACGGCATAACCGACACATTCTGCAAGACTTATAGAGCCATAAAATGGAGTTAGATGGGTTGGTTTCTGGCCCATCGAATCCCTTGACCAGGGATAGAACGAGCATACAATTTCCGAGATATATCGTATTCGCAGAACTGCCGTACCCGCTGAAATGCGTTTGCGAATCTAACTATTATTTGCAGTCGGCGGTGTTCGCGGGGTGCACATTTTTGGCGCAGGTCGCTCCGTAGCCAGAGGGAAGACTTACTAGAGTATGTGGATTGTCCGATTAGCCCTTTCGAGGCCATACACATTCGTGGTTATGGCGCTGGTCATCATTCTGCTGACGCCGGTCGTACTGCTGCGCACGCCCGTGGACATTTTCCCGGACATCAATATTCCCGTCATCTCCCTGGTTTGGACCTACACCGGCCTGGAGCCCCAGGAGATGGAACAGCGCATCACCTCCAACGTCGAGCGCGGAGTGACGACGCTTGTCAACGATGTGGAGCACATCGAATCGCAGTCGCTGCCGGGCATCGCGGTTATCAAAGTGTTCTTCCAGCCGGGCGCCAACATCCAAACCGCCCTCGCCCAGACGGCAGCCATTTCGCAAACGTTTTTGCGGTTTCTGCCCCCGGGCACGACGCCTCCTCTGGTCATCATCTACTCGGCTTCGACCGTTCCGGTGATCCAGATCGGCCTGACCAGCGATAACCTTAGCGAGCAACAGCTCTTCGATTACGGCAACAATTTCATTCGCACGCAGCTTGCTACCGTGCCGGGCGCCGCCACGCCTTTCCCTTACGGGGGAAAGCAGCGCGTCGTCAGCGTGGATATCGATTCGAAGACTCTGCAAGCAAAAGGACTCTCCGCCGTTGACATCGTCAACGCCGTGAATGCACAAAACCTGATTTTGCCCACGGGCACCGCGAAGCTTGGCCCGCTCGAATTCACCGTGGAGATGAATGGCAGCCCGCAAACGATCGACGAGCTCAATGATCTGCCGGTCAAGACGGTCAATGGCGCGACGATTTATATGAAGGACGTCGCCCACATTCGCGACGGTTTCTCTCCCCAGACCAACATCGTCCTGGCCAACGGTCAGCGCGGCGTACTCATGAGCATTTACAAAACCGGCAGCGCCTCGACCTTGGACATTGTGGACCACATCAAGCAGATGCTCGCCTACAATCAGAGTGCGCTCCCCGAAGGATTGCGCGTCACTACTTTCTTCGATCAGTCGGTTTACGTACGCACTTCCATCCAGGGCGTGATTCGCGAAGCCATCATCGCTGCCTGCCTCACCGCCATCATGATATTGCTGTTCCTCGGAAACTGGAAGAGCACTTTGATCATCGCCATCTCCATTCCTCTTTCCATTCTTGTCAGCATCCTGTGCCTCAGCGCACTCGGCCAGACCATCAACATCATGACCCTCGGCGGGCTCGCCTTGGCGGTCGGCATTTTGGTGGATGATGCCACGGTCGAAATCGAAAACATAAATCGTAACCTGGCCATGGGCAAGGAAACCGTGCAGGCCATCCTCGATGGCGCGCAGCAGATTGCCGTGCCTGCCTTCGTTTCGACACTTTGTATTTGCATCGTTTTTATTCCCATGTTTTTCCTGTCGGGCGTGGCGAAGTTTCTATTCGTGCCGCTCGCTGAGGCCGTGAGCTTCGCCATGCTGGCCTCTTACATGTGGTCGCGCACAATTGTTCCCACCTTGGCCATGTATCTGTTGAGTTCGGATGACGAGTATCACCCCGAAGAGCACTTTGGGGAAAAGATGGGTTTCTTCCGGACATACCAGCAGGGATTTGAAAGAAACTTTGAGAATTTCCGTGAGGGCTACCGCAGGTCCCTGCGCGTCGCACTTCACTCCCCCGGGATCTTCGCCGGATGTTTTCTGGCCTTCTGCATTTTGTCCACTTTGCTGGTGGGCGTTCTTGGGCGCGACTTTTTCCCCAAGGTGGACGCTGGCCAGATTCGCCTGCACATGCGCGCCCGCACTGGCCTGCGCATCGAGGAAACCGCCAAACTTGCCGACCAGGTGAATGGCGTCATTCGCGAAACCATTCCCAAGGATGAGCTCACCACGGTCCTCGACAACATTGGTCTGCCGTACAGCGGCATCAACTTGAGTTACAGCAACGCTGGCACCATCGGAACTTCCGATGCGGAAATCCTCGTTCAATTGAAAGAAGATCGCCGCAAGCCCACGGGGGCCTATATAAATGATTTGCGCGAGAATCTTCCGCAACGATTCCCGGGAGTGCAGTTTTTCTTTCAGCCAGCGGACATCGTGACGCAAATCTTGAATTTCGGCACGCCCGCGCCGATTGACGTGGAAGTGACGGGCATGAACCAGAGGGGAAATTACTTGATCGGGGAAAGATTGGCCAACCAGTTCCGGCATATCCCCGGCGCCGTGGATGTTCACGTTCAGCAGGCTTTTGACGATCCCACCCTCTTCCTGCAAATCGACCGGGCGCGTGCCCAATCCGTGGGAATGCAGTCTCGCGACGTCGCGCAGAACGTCCTCGTTTCCCTCAGTTCCAGTTTTCAGACCAACCCCGCCTTCTGGCTGGATCCTAAGAACGGCGTGGAATACAGCGTCGCCGTCCAGGAGCCGCAGTATCGTGTGGACACCTATCAGCAACTGCAGAACACTCCCATCAGTGGAAGTGCTCCCGGTGCGGTGCCCCAGATCCTCGGAAATCTCGTCCAAACGCGAACGACAGCGCGCCCCGCCGAAATCTCGCACTACACCACACAGCCGATGATCAACGTGTACGCAGCGGTCGAGGGCCGCGACTTGGGCGGCGTGGCCGATGAAGTGGAAAAGGACGTTCACGTCATCGAAAAAGATTTGCCGAAGGGCAGCCACATCGTTACTCGCGGCCAGGTCCAGACCATGAAGAACTCTTTCACCGGCCTGGGCTTTGGCCTGATTGGCGCGATTGTTCTTGCCTATCTCCTTATCGTTGTGAACTTCCAGTCATGGCTCGATCCCTTCATCATCATCACCGCACTACCCGGCGCGTTGGCCGGGATTTGCTGGATGCTGCTTTTGACGCATACGACTCTCAATGTGCCTTCGCTTACTGGCGCCATCATGTGCATGGGTGTAGCCACCGCGAACAGCATTCTGATGGTGTCCTTCGCGCGCGAACAAATGGATGAGGGCAAGAGTGCACGGGACGCCGCGATCGAAGCGGGATTTGTACGCATCCGCCCGGTGTTGATGACCGCGCTGGCGATGAGCATCGGCATGGTCCCAATGGCCGTTGGACTCGGCGAAGGCGGCGAACAAAACGCGCCCCTGGGCCGCGCGGTCATCGGCGGGCTGCTTTTCGCCACGTTCGCGACGCTGTTCTTTGTGCCCTGCGTTTTCTCTATAATTCACGGGCGCCGTGAGCGGCGGACAGGTGCGAGCGAGTCACCGGCGCCGGTTACGGCCTGAAAATTTTCGGTATGGAAGTGAAAGCGGAGATTGGGTAATGATGGAAGGCGGAGTTTCGATGGAACCTGAATACCACGAGCAGCCACACAAAAAAGGGAGTCGGCTCTTCACCACTCTGTTCGTTGTGGTGCTGCTGCTCGTGCTTTTCGGCGCGGTGACGCTATTCCAGCGCCGTACGCAGTATCAGGCGCTTGCGAAGGAGACAGAAACACTGGCGATCCCGACCGTGGCCGTGATTCATCCCACAACGGAATCAGCGGAAGAAGATCTGGTCCTGCCCGGCACCATGCAGGCATACGTGGAATCCCCCATCTATGCCCGCACCAACGGCTACCTGAAGAAGTGGTACCACGACATTGGCAGCCGCGTGCATCAAGGCGACCTGCTCGTGGACATTGACACTCCCGAAGTGGACCAGCAGCTCTCGCAGGCGCGCGCCGATTTGAATACCGCGCAAGCCAACGCCAATCTTTCCAAAATCACTGCCACGCGTTATCAGGACCTCATCAAGACGGACGGCGTCTCCAAACAGGAAGTAGACAATGCCGTCGGCGATCTCGAAGCCAAGCTCGCCACCATGAAATCTTCCGAAGCCAACGTGCGGCGGCTCGAAGAATTGGAATCCTTTAAACATGTCTACGCGCCCTTCAGCGGCGTGATCACCCGGCGCAACGTGGACATTGGTACGCTGATCAACGCCGGCAACGGCGGCACCTCGCAGCAGCTTTTTTTCCTCGCACAGACCGATCCCATTCGCGTTTACCTCAGCGTCCCGGAACAATACGCTCCTTCGATTCGCGCGGGACTCGCCGCATTCCTCGAGCTCACCCAATACCCCGGCCAGCGATTTGAAGGCAAGGTCGTGCGCACGGCAGAGGCCATTGACACCGGCACGCGCACGCTGCTCACGGAAGTGGATGTTCCCAACCACAATGGCTCGCTGCTCCCCGGCGGTTACGCGCAGGTGCATTTGCAAGTGAAAGTAACGGGAGCGCGCTTGGCAGTCCCGGTGAACGCGCTGCTGTTCCGCTCCGAAGGTCTTCGCGCGGTGGTGGTGGATTCGAATCACAGGGCGCATCTGAGGCCGCTCACCATCGGCCGCGACTACGGCACGAGTCTCGAAGTCCTGAACGGCCTTGAGGCGAGCGATTGGATGATACTCAATCCCGCGGACTCGCTCGAAGACGGCCAAGAAGTGCGCGTCAAGGAAATCACGCCAACCGCCGCGACCCCACCCGCAGCAACACCCAGCTCGATGGGCGCGCCCTCCAAACCTGTGCCGGGAGCGACGAAGCCGTAATGAAGTACTTGAGGCAATTCCCCGCCCTCTTCGGGCTCGCTGTTTGTGTCCTCGTGAGCGGTTGCAGAGTCGGGCCTGCCTATCAGCGGCCCACTGCGCCTGTGCCCGCGAAGTGGGATGTAAGCGAACCCTGGCGTGAAAGCGCGCCGAAAGACGGCGTGGCTAAGGGCGAATGGTGGAGTGTTTTCCACGACGACGACCTGAGCGCGCTGGAGAAACAAGCGCTCGATGCAAACCAGACCATCAAAGTTTCCGTTGCCCGTCTCGAACAGGCCCGCGCCTCCGCCGCCGTGCAGATCGCCACGCAATTCCCCAATCTCGCCGTGGCCCCGCAAGCCGAGCGCGAGCGCCTTTCCGGAAACCGTCCACCCAGCAGCTCCTTCCCTGTGACCTCTGCGGTTACCCAGAACATTTTCACCCTGCCGTTCACCGCTGGATACGAAGTGGATTTGTTCGGGCGCCGCAGACGCAGCATCGAGGCCGCCCAAGCGTCCTACCAGGCGAGTGCCGCTGACCTCGAAAATGTTCGTCTAGTGATCACTGCGGAACTCGCGGGCGACTATTTCACGCTGCGCCAGCTCGACACCGAGCTGGGCATTCTGAATCGCACTGTTCAAACTCTGCAA
This sequence comes from uncultured Acidobacteriota bacterium, assembly GCA_963729455.1. Taxonomy (GTDB): domain Bacteria; phylum Acidobacteriota; class Terriglobia; order Acidiferrales; family UBA7541; genus Acidiferrum. The sequence goes on along the minus strand of CAVSNX010000005.1, from coordinate 525,432 downwards.
CGCGGCCTGCAGCTGGTGGATTCGCGTCACAAAGGCGGCGTCGCTTCCGGGCTGGACGTCGCGGAAGAAGAAACTCTTCTCAACACCACGCAGACGCAAGCAATCCTCCTACTACAGCAAAGAAAACAGTTCGAAGATGCCATCGCCGTGCTGATCGGAAAACCGGCGCCGGATTTTCACCTCCGGCCCAACGAGTTGAAGGGCGAACCGCCTCCACTGGACGCGGGATTGCCGTCGGATCTTCTCGAGCGGCGCCCCGACGTCGCCGAAGCGGAGCGGCAAATGCAGGTCGCCAACGCGCAGATTGGAATTGCCAAGGCTGCTTACTATCCGTCGCTCGATCTTTTTGGGACCGGCGGCTGGCAGTCCGCGGACATCGCCAAACTAATCAACGTGCAAAGCACGTTCTGGGCAGTGGGCGCGAATGTGGCGGAAACCATTTTCAGTGGCGGTTCGCGCCGCGCCCAGGTGCAGTTCGCGAAAGCTGGCTACGACGCCAGCGTGGCGAGTTACCGCAATACCGTGTTAAGCGCCTTCCAGGAAGTCCAGGACGATGTGACCGGATTGATTGTTCTTGAGCAGGCCAGCCAAGCGCAGCAAAAGGCGGTCAACTCCGCGCGGCGAACTCTGGATATTTCCACCGATCGTTACACCGGCGGCCTGGTGAATTATCTGGACGTCGTAACGGCGCAGCAGAATCTGCTCACCAACGAGCAGGAGATGGCCGTCATTCAGGGCCAGCGCCTGGTTACCAGCGTGCTCCTCGTCAAGGCTTTGGGCGGCGGCTGGGACGCCTCCAGCCTGTCCGCCGTGCACGTCAAGTCAAAGCTGAAAGACGTGGTCGCCCCGTAACCAATTCCCTGCACCGTTCTTCACCCAACCGCTCTTGACACATCCGATTCGCTGCCGTAAGGTCGGCCCATCGGAAGTCTCGATTCGCAAATCCCCCGCCACGAAATACGATTTGCGATTTGGAGGTGTTCAATGCAGTTCAACATTGCCACTCTATCCTTGGTAGACCGCCCAGTAAGCCAGGCCGAAGGCCTGAAAATCCTGGAGCGCGACGGCTACTGCTGCCAATACTGCGGATTGGACGGGAGGACCAGCTTTGAAAATGCGCTGGTCATGTCGGTTGATTTCGTTCTGCCGCGGGCTCACAAAGGCAAGAAAGACCCTGCCAACCTGGTGGCCTGTTGCCGTCCGTGCAATCTGATCAAAGGCACGCGAGTGTATGCGAGTTTCAACGAAGCCAAGAAATATGTGCTCGCGCGCCGCGAGGAAATGCGCCAGCTCTGGGAAGCCAAGAGGGCGCGCCCGACTGCCAGAGCAGCCTCGGCGTAAGACGGCTCCGCTACAATCCTGGGGTCGGCCGGAAACTTTATCCGAAGCTAAGTTTAGACGTGTGCGCTCCTGGATCGAGTTCCCGGCGTGGATACGCAAACTCCCCGGTCGCTGCGCCATGCGTTAGAGGTTTTCGAGGAAAAACTGCGTGACGCGCTGCATGAGGACCCGTCGCGCGGGCGGGTCGCTCACTCCATGTCCGCGCCCGGGAAAAGCCAAAACCTCAACGTATTTCCCTGCCTCGATGAGATCGTTGATCACCGATAGCGTGTTCGCGAAGTGCACGTTGTCGTCCCCTGTGCCGTGGGCGATCATCAGTTTGCCCTTGAGCTGCCCAGCATATTTCGCCGGTGAAGAGTCCTCATACCCCTTCTCGTTTGTGTGCGGCAAACCAAGATAGCGTTCGGTGTAAATGGAGTCGTAGTAGTGCCAGTCAGTCACCGGCCCGCCCGCAAAGCCCACCTTGAAATCATCGCCCGCCTCGAACATCGCGTGCAGCGTCATGTGCCCGCCATAACTCCACCCCCAAATGCCGATGCGGCTGCCATCCACGTACGGAAGCGACTTGAGGTATTGCACGCCGTCGCGCTGATCGGAAAGTTCCTGCGCACCTAAGCGTAGGTGCAGCGGCGTCTCGAATGCATGCCCGCGCGCCGCGGATCCCCGGTTGTCGAGCGAAAAGATAATGTAGCCTTTCTGCGCCATCAGCTCATGCCACAGAAAATTCGCGCCGCCCCAGCCGTTGCGCACCACTTGCGCGTGCGGTCCACCATACGTGTAGACGAGCACCGGATATTTCTTTTGCGGATTGAAGTCCGGCGGCTTGATGATGCTGGCGTTCAGCGTGACGCCTTCGCGGGATTTGACGGCGAGGAATTCCATCGGCGACAGATGGTAGTCCGCGAGCTCGGCGACTTTGTTTTCATTGATCGCGGCAATTCGCGACCCGCCCGCGCTGTAAAGACTCTGGCTCGGCGGCGTTGCTGCATTCGAATAGGTGTCGTAGAAGGCCGAGGCATTCGGCGCGAAATTCACATCATGTGTGCCGCTGTCCTTCGTGATGGGCGAGAATCCCGACCCATCGAGTCCCACCGCGTAAAGCTGCCGCTCCATCGGAGACGCTTCCGTGGCCGTGAAGCAGACGCGCCCCTTCGATTCGTCCACGGCGTTAACCGAAGTGATCTCCCATGCACCCTTCGTAATCTGCGCAAGCTGCTTGCCGTCGAGATCATAGAGATAAAGATGCCGGTAGCCGCTGCGCTCGCTCGACCACAGGAAGCGCTTGCCGTCCTTTAAAAAATAAAGATCGTCGCTGACGTTGATCCAATTGGGATCCGTTTCCGTTAGCGCTGTCCTGGTTTTTCCCGTGGCAGTATCAGCGATCAGAAGATCAAGCGCCGTCTGCGTGCGATTAAGCCGTTGAATGGCAAGGTGTTTCGAATCGTTAAGCCAATTCACGCGTGGAATATAAATGTCGGTTTCCGCGCCCGTGTCCATCACCCGCGGCTCCCCACCGCTCACCGCCGTCATCAGCACGCGAACAACTGGATTCGCTCCGCCCGCAACGGGATACCGTTCCATTTCTGCATCCCCGCTGGGCGAGGAAAAATCCACCATTGGGTATTGCGACACCTTGCGTTCGTCCATTTCGAGATACGCGATCGCGCTGGAATCCGGCGACCACCAGTACGCTGTCTTGATATCCAATTCCTCCGGATAGACCCAGTCGAGTTCGCCCTTGCGAATTTCCTCCGCCCCTCCTTGCGTCACGGCGCGCTCTTTTCTTTCTGCCACACTCACCAGCCAGAGATTGTGGTCCCTCACAAAGCTCACGTAGCGTCCGTCAGGAGAAATCTTGGGATCCGCAAGTGTGGCTTTTCCCGATACAAGCGGGCGTCCCATTTGTGACTTCAGGTCAAACCATGCGAGCGCCGTCGGTCCCTGAAGCAAAATTCCCGTGCCGACCGGCCCCCATTGGTATTGCGCGGGCGCGCGCCGGCCAAGACCAGTGGCTTGCGTCGCCCGTCCCGTTTCTGCCGACAAAATCGCTTCGAGTTTGTCGCCCGCCACCAGAAGTCTTCGCTCTCCCGAAGCCGCGTCCATCGCCCAAAGTTCTGTCTTCGCTTCCCTGCCGGAACCCTTGCTTTCGAAATAGCTGAGCCACTTTCCGTCCGGACTCCACGCCAGCCCCCGCGTCAGCCGCCCGCCCAAACTCGGCTGCGAATAGATGCGCTCCACCGTGAGCGCTTTTCCCGAAGTGGCTGCGGATTGCTGCGCCAGAGACGAAGAAGCAAAAAACGCGATGAGCGAAAAAATGCCACAAGCAGCTGACGGACTGAAGAATCGGCGCAGCAAAGACATGCAATCCTCCGAAAAGCGGACGGTAGTTTAAGCTCTAGCGCTGAGAACTACAAAACCTTTGGAAAAATCTAACCTGGAGGCCAGCGGAACTGCCGTCCGCCAAGCAAATGCAAGTGCAGATGAAAAACAGACTGTCCCGCACCGCGGCCATTGTTTAGCACCGTGCGATAGCCTTCCAGCAGGTTACGTTCGCGGGCGAGCTGCGAAGCCACCAGCTGCAGTTTCCCGAGAATGGCTTGATCTTCAGGCGAAGCATCGGTCAGCGATTCGAAATGCTTGCGCGGGCAGATCAGGATGTGCGTGGGCGCTTGCGGAGAGATATCTTCAAACGCGAAGAGATCGGCATCTTCATAAACAATCTTGGAAGGAATCTTTTTCGTCGCAATCTTGCAGAACAAACAATCCGCGCTCATCGGTTCCCCTCTCCGGGCGTGCCTTCATCCAACCGCGTCACGAACGGCGTAAATCCTTCGCGGTCACGAAGCTGATCGCTCAGAGTGCGCGTTGCGTCTTCCCCGGAAATCTTCCCGACACGCACGCGATAGAACATCCCATCCGGGGAATCATATTGCTGAATGAAAATCGGTGAATAGGTCAAGCTGAGGCGATCGCGAAGCCGCTCCGCATTCATACGGTCGCGGAACGCCCCCACCTGTACCGTGAAGAATCCCGCCGTGGGATCCACGTTGCCGAGAACCTCAACGCGCACCGGCACGATCCCCGGCCCTACCGATTCAATCTCCCGCGCCGCCGCGAGCGACAAATCAATGATGCGATTCTCCACAAACGGCCCCCGGTCCGTAATGCGCACGACCGTGGATTTCCCGTTGCTTAAGTTCGTGACGCGCACCATCGTTTCGAACGGCAGTGTGCGATGCGCCGCTGTAAGTTTATACATGTCGTAGATTTCGCCGTTCGAAGCGCGCCGTCCGTGAAACGGCGCGCCATACCAAGAGGCATTGCCTTCCTCCGTGTACCCAGAAGGAGCTGGCGCAGGCGCAGCTTTCCCGCGTTTCGGTGCCGCAGTCGGCGGGTTCGCAGGAGTTTCCGGCACGTCTGTTGAACGCTTGGCAGCCTCGGAAGTCGCCGGAGGCGTCTCAGTCGGCTGCGCGGGAGGCGGCTGCCGCCGGTCCGCGACCGGTTTGCGCGAAGCACAACCGGAAAACATCAGCAGAAATACGAAAGCAGGGATATAGAGCAGGTGAAGCACGGCCGGACGACACGTGGAAGCCCGGGCTAAAATCACAAATCTGCCCAAATCATGATTGCGCGTCTTTCGGAGGCTCGCCGGAGCGCGCCGCGTTCCGCGATTCGATCCAGCTTGCCGCCTCAGTGAGCTTTTCGGAAACTTCGCGCAAAAACTGCGCGGTGCGCTTTTCGGTTTCCGGTGCGACCTCTTCCTTCACAAAACTCTTCACGCGGTTCAGTTCTTCGTCAACCCGTTTCCCAAAGTCCTCAAAGTTGTTGATGCTTTTCAGCCTCGAGAATTCCTCGTCGATACGCTTGCCGAATTCCTCGAATCGGTCCATGGCCGTCTCCTGTTCGTTCCCGCGCGTGCAAAGTCCGCAATCTCTTTCAGGTATTATAGGAACGCTGTTCGCGGCTCGCAAGGAGGAGAATTGCCCCTTCCCTATCGGTGGCAGTGGCGAGTGGATCGCTGGAAAAATGCGGTGCGCGGATTTTTCGGCGGCGGCGAGCAACAGCCGCGCCCGAAAATCTGCCCTTCGTGCGGAGCCTTGGTGGGCATCAGCGCGACGCGCTGCCACGAATGCGGGGCCAATCTGCGATTCTCGCTGGTGGCGCTCAGCAAAAAACTCTCCGGAGTCTTCGGGGAATATGAATCGCCGGTGACTTCGGCGCTTCTGGTCGCAAACATCCTGATGTTCGGCGTCAGCCTGGTCCTCACCATGCAAGCCGGCGAGGCCGGCGGGCTTCATATCCTCACCGGCATGAGCGGCGAAGCCTCCTATCGCCTGGGCGCGAGTTATGGCCCTGCCATCTTCGAACGCCACCAATGGTGGCGCCTGATTACGGCGATGTTTTTGCACGGCGGATTGATTCACATCGGTTTTAACATGATCGCGCTGATGCAATTCGGGCCGGCGCTGGAAGAGCTGTATGGCTCAGCGCGATATTTCTTCCTGTATGTCTTCACCGGCGCTTTTGGATTTCTTGTCAGCGCATGGACCGGCCACTTTTCGGTTGGCGCCAGCGGCGGACTGTTGGGCCTGGTCGGCGCCATGCTGGCAGTCACCAGCAAGCGCGGCGGGGCGTTCATGCGCGAAGTGCGGTCCCGGCTGATCACTTCAGTGGTGATTTTGTTCGCCATCGGGTTCATGGGCTCATTCGGAATTGACAATGCCGCGCACTTGGGCGGCTTCGCCGCTGGATTTGTGATTGGCAAAATTTTTGTCGATCGTGAACCGATGAACGCGCGCGAAAGGCAGACCGCTTCGATCCTGGGCTGGCTCGCGGGAGCCGCTGTCCTCGCGAGTTTCGTGTTCATGATTCTGCACCTCTCCGATCTCCTGCCCGGTCAACAGGGATAAGCCGCGGTCACCTGGCGACGCTTCAGCGCGCCGGGTTCGATAGAAGCACGTGCGGAGCGGACTTTTTGCCCGCTCCCCCCTGAAATCCTGTACCCTGTAGTCGAAGTTTTACCGTCATCTCTCATGGACCCGCACTCCATCGTCGTCGTCAGTTTGCACACGCCCAAGGAAAAAGTCTGGGGCGAACTGCTGGCCATCAATCCGTCTGGAATCACCTTGCGCGGCATTGACCTGAATTCCTTCGACCATTTCATCCGCCAAATTAACGAGCCCGACGGCGAGCGCATCGGCCTGCCCACGATTTTCTTCCCTATGAACCGCGTCGAGCGCATCTCCCTCGACGAGCCTTCCGGCTCTATCCCCTCCATGAACGAACTCTTCGCCCGCAAAATCGGCCGCTCGCTAACCGACTACCTCGCGCAATTCGCGTGACGCACTTCGCCGCCCTGCGTTATCCTGAATCACAATGAAAGGCCGCATCTGGACGGTACCCAATCAAATCACGTTTCTCCGCCTCGGCTTCTTGCCGGTCTTTCTCATACTCATTTCCTATGAAGAGTACCGCTGGGCGCTGCTCGTCCTGGTTGTCGCCGCACTTTCCGACGGCATTGATGGCCTGCTCGCGCGAAAGCTCAATCAACGCTCCGCCCTGGGCGCCTATCTGGATCCCATTGCAGACAAACTCTTGCTTTCCTCTTCCTTCATCATCCTCGCGTTCAAGAAGCAGATAGCGTGGTGGCTCACGATTTTGGTACTGAGCCGCGACATCCTGATTCTCATCGTCGCCGTCGTGATTCTTCTCGTCTCTGGCTATCAGCCGTTTCCCCCCAGCATCTACGGCAAGCTCACCACCGGGTGCCAAATCGTTCTCGTCTTCGTCGTGGTGCTTGGCGCCGCGTATCCCAACCTCCATCTTGCGTCGCTGGTTCGCATTCTGATCTACGCCGTGACAGTCTTCAGCGTCGTCTCCGGCTTCCACTATTCCTTCAGCACAACTCGCCGCCTGAGCAGTCCCACGCCCTCCTGAGGAATCAGTGCCTGGTTTTCAGTCTTGGTCGTACGGGAAAGAAAGAGAAAAACCTGCATCTTCAAACGGGCATGGCCTTCGGACCACCAGGCGGAACGCGGAGTACCGGCTCGGTGAGAGATTGTACTTGCTCGAACGTGGCATCCGGCGCGAGCTCGCGCAGCACAAGCCCCTCCGGCGTAATGTCGATGAGTGCAAGCTCGGTGACAATATGATCCACGACTTCAACGCCAGTGAGCGGGAGGGTGCACTTTTTCAAAATCTTGGGCTTGTTATCGCGCGTGGCGTGCTCCATGGCAATGAACACGCGCTTCGCGCCAGCGACCAAATCCATCGCCCCACCCATCCCCTTCAACATCTTGCCCGGTATGGCCCAGTTCGCGAGCGTCCCCTTTTCGTCCACCTGCAGCGCGCCGAGAACCGTCAAGTCCACGTGTCCCCCACGAATCATCCCAAACGAATCAGCCGAAGAAAAATACGCGCTGCCCGGAAGCTCTGTAACAGTTTCCTTGCCCGCATTGATAAGGTCCGGATCGACTTCCGCCTCCATCGGATAGGGCCCGACGCCGAGCATCCCGTTTTCCGATTGTAAGATAACGTCCATCCCCTTTGGCACGTAATTGGCAACCAGCGTAGGCATCCCGATGCCCAAATTAACGTAGTACCCATCGCGCAATTCCAGCGCAATCCGCCGCGCAATCCGTTCCCGTTTTTGTTCTTCGGAGAGCATTATTTTGCGGCGTGAAGCCTGTGAACCAAAATGAACAAAGGCAAATACCAAGTGAGTGCGACCAACGAGGGGAACACAACTCCGACGACAATGAGGAACAGATTGACGACACGGAGACGAAGTGTTGAGAACGGTATGAATTGCTTGGCGATTGTAAGCATCAAAGCGCCGACAAACAGGATGGGAAAGAGCCACGAATAGTTCGCCACCAGAAGACGCGTAGGGAGCGGGAGCATCAAACCCAAGCCCTTGAATAATTCAGCAAAAATGGAAGTGGCGCTCGCGAGGCCGCGATAAGCCAAGAGATAGTACAAGCAACACGCCACGGCGTACGGCCAAGGAACCCGCGAGTTTGGCGGCGTATTTTGCGGGAGCTCTTTTTCGATGTGCACCGGAATGATTTGTGCAAGCATGCGAGACCTCGTAATGTAGCGAGCATGATACTAAAGATATCCGCCGCAAGACCGGCCCCTACAACTTCCGCACCGTCCTGCGCTCGATGCGCTTCTCGTATTTTGGCCCCTGAAAAATAGCGTCCACAAAAATGCCGGGCGTATGCACCTGATTCGGATCGAGCCGGCCCAGCTCAACGAGTTCCTCGACTTCAGCGATCACATAGTCAGCCGCCGTGGCCATCATCGGATTAAAATTCCGCGCCGTCTTCCTGTAAATCAGATTCCCCCAGCGGTCGCCCTTCCAAGCTTTAATGAAAGCAAAATTCCCCCGCAGCCCGCGCTCCATCACGTACATCCGTCCATCGAATTCGCGCGTCTCTTTTCCTTCCGCGACCATCGTTCCATACCCCGTAGGCGTGTAGAACGCCGGAATCCCCGCCCCTCCCGCGCGCAGCCGCTCCGAAAGTGTCCCCTGCGGATTTAACTCCACCTGCAATTCCCCGCTCAAAACCAATTGCTCGAAAAGTTTGTTCTCGCCAACGTACGTCGAAATCATCTTCTTGACCTGCCGCTGCTGCAGCAGCACGCCAATCCCGAAATCATCCACACCCGCATTATTGCTGACGATCGTGAGATTCCTCGTCCCCTTGCGCCGCACCGCCGCAATGAGATATTCCGGGATTCCGCAAAGCCCAAATCCCCCCATCAAAATGGTCGCGCCATCCGCAAGCTTTTCAATCGCGGCGTCAGCCGAAGCAATGCCCTTGTCCATGCATCCTCGCAACTGCAAGGCAGTGTACCCCAACTCGGCCCTACAGTTGAGAGGGCGAATGGCGCGCACGAATGCCAATTAAAGTGTTACCTGAGTTTGCCTTTGCCGTGGCGATGCTTGGCGGCATCCAAAAGTTGGTCCAGCACAGCGCGGTCGAAATATTTTCCGCGGAACCATACGGCATCTATCCGCGTCGTGTTGTGAATGTCAGCAAGAGGATCGGCGGCAAGAAGCACAAGGTCCGCGTGCTTTCCAGCCGCAACAGCGCCAAGTTCTTCGGTGCGCCCAAGAAATTCCGCCGACCGAATCGTAGCCGCCTGCAGCGCCGCGAGGGGCGTGAGTCCAGACTCGACCAGCAGCCCCAGCTCATCGTGCAAACTAAACCCCGGAAAGCAAAATGGGTTCATCGCATCGGTCCCCGCAAGCAGCGGCACGCCGGCGCGAAACATAAGCCCAACCATCTGCTTGTCCGCGTTAAACAGTCCGCGGTGCAATTCAAACTCCGCCGGCGTCCATCGCCGAAATCGAAAATCATTCTGTGGCTGCCATCGGTAGCGCACGTCCCCGTTCATATAAACCAGCCGCGGGTCCGACGCGAACTGAAAGTCATTTTGCCAACCCATCCCGCGATGCACCGTCAGCGTAGGAACCTGCCACGTATCATTCCGCCGAAATTGAGCGAAGAGCGCCTGGCATTTCGGGCCATCCATGCTATGCAGCGCCTCGACCACCAGATTCATCTTTTCCAAATAATGCCCCGGCTGCAGCTCCTTGATAAGGCTCTGCTCCTTTTTGGAGCAAGCGATAGCGAGTCCGTCGAGATGCTCAATCGACCGCTGCCACGCATCCGAAGCCTCCGAAGCCCTCACTTGATACGGAAGTTGCCCAACAAACGTGATGTTCTGCTTACGCGCTTCGTCCGCCAGCGCAAAATACGCATCGCGCGGAACGCCGTTATAAATCTTCACGAAGTCCGCGCCGCTCGCCTTGATTTCGTCCACAACGCGCCGTGCCTCATCCGGCTTGTGCACGACGATCGACCCCGGCCACACCGGAGGGTCTCCGTCCACGATGATGCTCCCGATGAACACTTCCGGCGCAGCGGGGACGGTTGCGAATTTGGCGCGCAGTTCCCTGGCATCCTTGGCGCCAAACATCATTCGAACGCCCGTCACTCCATTCGCAATGTACAGCGGCAAATCCTCAAGGTCCTGAATGTGAACGTGCATGTCCCACAGTCCAGGAATCAGGAATCCGCCATGCGCATCCACGACGCGCCCTTGCGGCGGGCTAGCCGCATCGCTCGCGCCCACCGAAACAATGCGCTCGCCCTGCAGCACAACCGTCTGCTCCGGCAATTCCTTGCCGCTGCCAACATCAACGACCGTAACGTGTGTAATCGAAATCGTTTCTTGCGGCGCAGTTTGCGCCAATAAAGGACCACCGGCGACTAGCCCCAGAGCGATTAAAGCGAAAAGTAAGCGGACGCGCATTTGTTTCCTATGACGCAAGAACGGCAGAGTTTGTTACGAGGAAATCATAATACATGTAGCCTAGGCAGAAATCCGGCGTCACCGGCGACTACAGGGAGCGCAAAAGCTTGTAAAGCTCATTAGCCGCGTCGAAATCCGCTTCAAGTTCGCGCGAAGCTAACCGCTCGCGAAGATCGTCCAGCCGCCGCGCAAATAGATCCAGCGCCGCGGACAAAACTTCCTGATTGGTAAGCACAATATCACGCCAAGTCGAGTACGGGCTGCCCGCAAGCCGCAGCGAATCGCGCAGTCCCGGACCAGCAAGCGTAATAGGCAACCCATTTTCGTCCAGCCGATCATAAAGAAATCCCGCCAGCGCCACCGCCGCCAGTTGCGGCAAATGCGAAGCCAGCCCCACCGCGTAATCATGCTGCGGCGCGCCCAGCCAAAGCGGACGCGTCCCAATCTTCTCCAGAATCTTCACGAACGCGGAAACGCGCGGGTCCTCCTGCAGCGAAGACGCCCCAATCAGCGCGTACGTATTCCCACGAAAGAGCTCCGCATCCGCGCTCCCGATCCCGGCCAACTCCCTCCCGGCCATCGGATGCCCGCCCAGGAAAAACGGCCCATTCGCTGCAGGAAAAAGTTCCTCGGCCGCTTGCGAGATCCGCACCTTGGTGCTGCAAGCATCGGTAACCAGCGCGTGACCGGGCGCACGCCGTGCAATCTCCGGAAGCAAATCCAGCGTAGCAGCGATCGGCAGCGCGATGTAAATGAGATCCGCGTTTCGCAGCGCGGGAGCAAGTTCGCCGGAGAACGCTTCCTCAATCGCACCGCGCGCCTGTGCTTGCCGAACAGCCTCCGCGCGGTCCCACCCAGCGACACGCATGTCCTTGGTGTACTTGCGCAACGCCAGCGCGAACGATCCGCCGATCAAGCCCGTCCCAAGAATCGTAACCCGCGAAATGAGATGGCCAGCCGCCATGGATTAAGTGATGCGCCGGCCGATGGCCGGAGCGATGATGCGAAGTTCGCCCATGAGCTGCGCGAACTGCCCGGGCTCCAGCGATTGCGCCCCGTCGGACAGTGCGTGGTCCGGATCGTTGTGCACTTCGATGAGCAAGCCGTCGGCCCCGGCAGCGACCGCCGCGCGCGCCATCGGCGCCACCTTGTCACGCCGCCCCGTGCCATGCGAGGGATCGCCAAACATCGGCAAATGCGAAAGTTTCTTCACCACGGGAATCGCCGCGATGTCGAACGTATTCCGCGTATACGTTTCGAACGTGCGGATTCCGCGCTCGCACAAAATCACGTTGAAATTTCCCCCCGCAAGAATGTATTCCGCGCTCATCAAAAGCTCTTCCATCGTCGCGGACATCCCGCGCTTCAACAGTACCGGCTTCCGAACTTCGCCCAGCGCGCGCAACAAATAATAATTCTGCATATTCCGCGCGCCCACCTGGAAAATATCCACGTACCCCATCATCATCTGAATCTGCGAAGCATCCATCACTTCGCTGATCGTAAACAGCCCGAATTTGTCCGCCGCCTCGCGCATAAGTTTGAGCCCCGGCTCGCCCATTCCCTGAAACGCATAAGGCGAAGTCCGCGGCTTGAACGCCCCGCCACGCAAAATCTTTGCACCCGCTTTGGAGATACTTTCCGCGATAGAAAAAATCTGTTCGCGCGATTCTACTGAGCACGGCCCCGCCGCGACCACGACATCCGGACCACCAATTTTCACGCCGCGCCCAAGATCAACGATCGTCCCGTCCGGCTTGAACTGCCGGCTAGCCAGCTTGAACGGCTGCGTAATGCGCATAACCTCGCGCACGCCCTCCAGCAATTCGAAATCGCGATGATCGAAATCCCGGTGCACGCCAACGGCACCGAGCACCGTGTGCGACTCGCCGGTAGACCGGTGCACGTTAAATCCGCTGGCAACCAGCCGGTCAATCACATGCTGGATTTGGCCGTCTGTGGCCCCTTCTTGCATCACAATGACCATTGGCGTTCCCTGCTCTCCTGGACCTTTCCCGTAACTACCGGAAAGCGGCCGGTTTTATTTCGTGTCTTTCTCCGCTCCTTCGCCGGAATGCATCGCATCGCGTTCCGCGGCGCGCGCTTCGTCAATAATGCGTTCGAACAAGCGCCGGATCGCAGCATCCGTCAGCGGCCCGGAATTGTTCTGCTCCGCGTTCGAAAGCACTTCGTTCTCCCGGTCCGGCTGGTACAGCGGAATTTTCGCCGCCTGCTTGAGCTTCCCGATTTCCAGAGCGCACTGTGAACGCGCGTTCAAAAGCTCCACGAGTTTCTTGTCAATCTCATCGATGCGGCGTCGCCAATCACTCAAATTCATGGCGCCACCCCGCCCCGGTGCACTGGGGCCTCGCGCCGCGATAGGCCATGCCGCGCCGCTTCTTTGAGTAAGCGAATGCGTTCCGCGAGCGCCGACGCGCCCGCATCAACAGTCTTCGCTTTTTCGATCTCGGAAACTAGCGCAGAGCCAACCACGGCAGCATCCGCCAATCCGCCGAGAACGGAAACATGCCCCGGAAGCGAAATGCCAAACCCCACCGCGATGGGTAGCTGCGTGACGCTGCGCGCCCGCCGCAGAAGCGCCGGCAAATCGTCTGGCAAAGCATCTCTTGCGCCCGTGACGCCAGCCCGCGAAATCAAATAAAGAAAACCAGACGAGCATGCCGCAATTTTTGCCATCCGTTCATCCGTGGAAGTCGGAGCACCAAGAAAGATAGTGTCGAGACGCTGAGCCGCAAGAATGCGGCGATATTCTTCAGATTCTTCTGGCGTCAGATCCGTCGCAAGCACGCCATCGGCCCCAGCCGACGACGCCGCAGCCGCAAATTTTTCTAGCCCCATCTGCAAAATCGGATTGTAGTAGCTGAAGAGAACCAGCGGCACCTGCGAAGATTGCCGTATCCGCCGAACCAGATCGAGGACTCCAGCAAGTGTTGTGCCGGACTTGAGCGCCCGCTCAGAAGCCCGCTGGATCGTGGGCCCATCAGCGAGCGGATCGCTGAACGGCACACCAAGTTCAATAACGTCAGCACCCGCCTCAGCCAGTGCCAGCACGAATTTCAGCGTGCCCTCAAGCGACGGATCGCCCGCCGTAATATACGCAACAATTCCAAGTTCCCCCGATATGCGCAGTTCCGCGAATCGTTTAGAAATGCGGGTCGAGTTGGAAGCAACAACGGTCATTAGGGTTTGGCAGGAAAGATTAGAGCAGGCGGGAGTAAGTGTCCATGTCCTTGTCGCCGCGGCCGGAGAGGTTAAGGATGACGAGGCTGTCTTTGCTCATTTTGGAGACGCGTTCGATTAATCCAGCAATGGCGTGCGCAGATTCCAGCGCGGGGATAATGCCTTCCGTGCGCGAGAGTAGGCGCGCGGCGTCAAGCGCGGCTTGATCGGACACGGCAGAATATTCAGCGCGGCGCTGATCGGCGAGCCACGCGTGTTCTGGTCCGATGGCCGGATAGTCGAGCCCCGCGGAGATGGAATGCGTCGTGGCGATCTGCCCATCTTCGTTTTGCAAAACGTAAGTGTACGTCCCTTGCAGCACGCCGGGTCGCGCGCCCGTGAATCCCTGCGCAGCGGCAAGCCGCGCAGCGTGTTCGCCAAGCTGGCTGCCGCGGCCGCCTGCTTCGATGCCAATCATCCTTACGTCTGCATCACGAAGAAAATTATGAAAGAGTCCGATAGCGTTCGAACCGCCGCCGACGCAAGCGATGAGATGCGTCGGAAGCCGCTTTTCAGCGGCCAGAATCTGCTCCCGTGCTTCACACCCAATCACCGACTGAAAATCGCGCACCATCGTTGGATAAGGATGCGCGCCAAGAACCGAGCCGAGTAGATAGTGCGTCGTGCGCACGTTGGTTACCCAATCGCGCATCGCCTCATTGATGGCGTCTTTGAGCGTGCGGCTCCCGGAATCCACGCCCACAACCTGCGTCCCGAGCATGCGCATGCGCGCCACGTTCGGCGCCTGCCGCGCCATGTCTTCCGTCCCCATGTATACGACGCATTCGAGGCCGAAGTGCGCGGCCACGGCGGCCGATGCCACGCCGTGTTGCCCCGCGCCTGTTTCCGCCACAATCCGCGGCTTTCCCATTTTCACGGCGAGCAGCGCCTGCCCAATCGCGTTATTGATTTTGTGCGCGCCGGTGTGCAGCAAATCTTCGCGCTTCAGATAAATCCGCGGCCCGCCAAGTTTTTCGGTCAGGCGTGAAGCAAATTGCAGAGGCGTAGGACGGCCGGCGAAATTCTTCAGAAGATCCTGAAACTGAGATTGAAACGAGGGATCCGATTTCGCGACTTCGTAAGCCCGCTCCAATTCGAACAGCGGCACCATCAGCGTTTCCGGAACATAGCGCCCGCCGTAAGGCCCAAACCGGCCCGGCGCCGTCGTCGGTGATTGAAGAATGGAGCTCATATTCTCCCGCAAACCTGTGATTCGAATCCCTACTTGCGTTCCGCGCGCCGCACTTCCTGAATAAATTCGCGCAGCCGCCCGTGATCTTTCTTTCCCGGCTTCAATTCTACACCGCTGGCGACATCAATCCCGTACGGACGCACAATGCGCACCGCCGCCGCGACATTTTCAACCTTTAACCCGCCTGCCAAAATGATACGTCGCCCCTTCGTGGCGCGCCGCGCCGCGTCCCAATCTGTCGAGTGGCCTGTACCGCCATATTGGCCCGTATGCGCCGCGTCAAACAGGTACGCAAACGCATCCGGATACTCGTCCAGCGTCTCCAATCGGAAATCCGGCTCAACGCGAAAGGCCTTGATGACCGGCACGCTGCGCGCCAGTTCCGCTACGGTCTGCGGCGTTTCATCCCCGTGGAGTTGCGCGGCATCGAGCTTCACCAAACGGCAAAGCGCCGCGACATCCGCTGCTGCAGCATTCACAAAAATCCCCACCGCTTCCACACTCTTCGGAAGTTGCGGCCGAATTTTCCTGGCTGCGGCTTCGGTCAAGCAACGCGGACTCTTCGGATAAAAATTGAAACCGAGAAGATTCGCCCCGGCATCAATTGCAGCGAGCGCGTCCTCAGAATTCGTGATGCCGCAAATCTTGACGCGAACCATGGCCGCCTACTGCGTTCCTGCCGGAGACAGAAGCAGCGAAGAAAGCGCTGCGGCCGGATCGGCCGAGATCATCAGATGCGTGCCAATTAAAAATGCGTCAAAACCAGCCGCGCGAAGCTTCAAAAGATCGTCATGTGTCCGCAATCCGGACTCGCTAACGGCAATGCACTCGTCGGGAATACTCCCAATGAGTTCGAACGAAGTCTCCACCCGCACCGAAAGCGTAGTCAGGTCGCGATTATTTACGCCCAGGATGCGCGCACCGGCCGTGAGGGCGCGGTCAAGCTCGCGTGCTGTATGGACTTCGACGAGCGGCTCCATGCCGAGTTCGCGGCCGAGAGCGATGAGTTCGCGAAGTAGTCCATCTCCAAGCGCGGCCACAATTAACAGAAAACTATCCGCATCGTTCGCGCGCGTTTCCCATACCTGCCACGGGTCAAAAATAAAATCCTTGCGCAAAACCGGCAGCTTGATCGCCTTGCGCGCATCGCGAAGATTTTTCAGCGACCCGCGAAAAAATTCTCCTTCGGTGAGAACCGAAAGGCCGCAAGCGCCCGCCGATTCGAACGCCTGCGCAAGGGCCACCGGATCGAACGGATCGCGAAGCACTCCGCGCGACGGCGAAGCCGGCTTGAGTTCCGCGAGAACATTCAGCCCGTCGCGGCAAAGCGCCGCGGAAAAATCACGCAGCGCCGTGGCCGCTTTCACGCCATACTTGAGTGCTGTCTCCGGCAGCACGCGCTTGCGATGATCCACCTCCGCGCGGCGAGCCTCGAGAATGCGGTCCAGCACGGTCCCCGGGTTGGCGTGGGCAGACATTCGCGTAAGTTTGTATGCTAGGGGTGCAAGCGTAGGGAGTCAAATCGCGGGACGTCCGCGATCGAATGAACTGGGAGAACGAATGGGATACGGGGAAACCTACGGAATACTATTGAACGCGATCGCGGAGGAAGCGGACAAAATCGCGATGCGCTATTTCCGCGCAGAGGAATTGCGGATTGACCGAAAAGGCGACGGAACAGCAGTGACGCAGGCGGATCGCGCCGTGGAAGAAATGGCGCGCGCGAAAGTGACCGCGAGCGAGCTGCCGCTGGACGTCCTGGGCGAAGAGATGGGCGGCAGCGATTCTAGCGCCGCGAGGACTTCAGGACGGCCGCGGATGATCATCGATCCGATTGACGGCACCGAGGAATTTTCACGAGGAATCCCAACCTTCGGCACTTTGATGGGCATCGAACAAAACGGCGAAATCGTCGCCGGAATGTGCAGCGCGCCGGCGCTGGGCGCGCGCTGGTGGGCGTATCGTGGGGAAGGTGCCTACCGCAACGGCAAGCGCATGCACGTTTCGAAAGTGGACACGCTTGCCAAAGCCATGATTTTCACCACCGGCACCGGGCCAAAGAAAAATCCCGCCATGCGTGCGAAACTTCGCCTCCTCGCCGACACCGCGAAAAATGGCCGCGCGATCGGCGGGTTCTGGCAACACATGCTCGTCGCCGAAGGTGCCATCGAAGTTGCCGTGGACCTCACTTCGCAGGCGTGGGATCTCGCGCCGCTCGGAATTATCGTGGAAGAAGCTGGCGGCCGCTCCACCAGTGTGAGTGGGGAGCGCACAATTTATTCCGGGGAACTCATAAGCACGAACGGCAAACTCCACGACGAAGTGCTGAAAATCCTCGCGTGAGGCAGAAATGATTCAAATCAAGCGTGTGTACGAGCCTGCTTCGAACAAAGATGGCTACCGCGTTCTTGTGGATCGTCTGTGGCCGCGCGGAATGACGAAAGAAGCGGGAAAAATCGATCTATGGATGAAGGAAGTCGCCCCAAGCGACGAACTGCGAAAATCATTCTGCCACGACGTAAAGAAGTGGCCTGCGTTTCAAAAAAAATACCAAGTTGAATTGAAAACGAAAACTGCGCTGCTCGCCGAATTGAAAAAGATGGAAAAAGAACACAAAATCGTAACGCTTCTTTTCGGCGCGAAGGACGAAGAACACAATCAGGCCGTTGTACTGGCAAACGTGTTGAAGAAACGCTAGAAACAATATGCGAAGCTTGTTGCCGCTGCGCTGGAATTCTGTGGGCAAATCGCTTGCCAAATTGGATGTTTCTTCCTCGGCGCGCGAAGTCTAGTTTTTCTTAATAGAGAAATATCGTCGTCTGCTTCCGGAGGTTTCCCAGTGGACATGCGCATTCAAGCTCAAAAAGCCGAGAAGTTCCGGAAACTACATCACGGTCCGCGAATGTTGCTTCTCCCCAACGCATGGGACGTAGCCAGCGCGCGAATTCTGGAAGAATGCGGACACCCTGCCATTGCCACGACTAGCGCGGGAATTGCCTATTCTCTAGGTTACCCGGACGGGCAGCGCATCTCACGCGACGAGATGCTCGAGATGGTGGGCCGCATCGCGCGCGCCGTCCGCATTCTGGTGACTGCGGATCTGGAGGCGGGTTACGGCACCACCAGCAAAGACATTGCGGAAACGGTGAAAGCAGCCATCGAAGCAGGCGCGATTGGAATGAATTTTGAGGATGTGACCGGCGATGACGAGAGCTCGCAAGTTCCCCTATCGCTGCAAGTCGAAAAAATTCATGCCATCCGCGAAACGGCGGCATCGCTCGGCGTCCCCTTCGTATTGAACGCGCGCACGGATATTTATTTGATGCCCATCGGGCCCGAGGCAACGCGGTTTGAGCGTACCGTCGAGCGTCTGCGCGCCTACCGCAAGGCCGGAGCTGACTGTCTGTTTGCGCCCGGAGTCTACGACCGGGAGACCATCGCCAAGCTGGTGAAGGCCGTAGACGGCCCGCTCAACATTCTGGCAAATCCGGCGTGCCCTCCAGTCGCGCAGCTGGAAAAAATCGGCGTGGCCCGAGTCAGCGCAGGATCCGGTATCATGCGCGCAGCAATGGGCGCCGTGCAGCGAATCGGCAAAGAAATGTTTGAAACGCGTTCCTTAGATTCGATGTTTGCCGGAGCTACGCCCTTCATCGAGCTGAAACGAATGATGACGCGCGAGCCATCGTAGGCTCATGCCTGAAGAACTCTCTCAGCCTGCGCATTCTGAATGAAGAAATCATTGCCTGCCGCAAGTGTTCGCGGCTAGTGCGCTATCGCGAGAAAGTGGCGCGAGAAAAGCGCCGCGCGTACCGCGAGTGGACCTATTGGGGCAAACCGCTCCCGGGATTCGGCGACGCGCACGCGCAACTCTTGATCCTCGGCCTGGCGCCGGCAGCACACGGAGGAAATCGCACGGGCCGAATGTTTACCGGAGATCGCTCCGGCGATTTTCTTTATGCGGCACTGCACAAGGCGGGATTCGCGAACCAACCTACTTCTATACAGCGTGGCGACGGCTTGCAACTCACCAACGCATACATCTCCGCGACGTGCCGCTGCGCGCCGCCGGAAAATAAACCACTTCCCAAGGAAATCGAAAATTGCCGCGGCTATCTCGAACGCGAAATGGAAATCCTGAAACCAAAAGCGGTGCTGGCGCTAGGAAAAATTGCCTGGGACGCGTACCTCGAAATTCTAAAACAGCGCGGCGTGATTTCCTCGCGCGCTTTATACAAGTTTGCACACGGCGCCGAAGCCGAAATTTCCGCCGGCGCGCCGCGTTTGTTCGGCGTCTATCACCCCAGCCAGCAAAACACGCAGACCGGCCGCGTAACTCCTGCAATGTATGCCGCGGTCCTTCGCCGTATCCGTTCCTTCCTCGGATTGGACTAAAAGAACGGCCCGCCTCCCCGGCGGGAGTGGGGGTAAATAGAGGGTGAGCCCTAAAAATCGGTGGGGGTGAGCCAGACGTTCCTGGGCAATCCCAGCTAGACCCAGGCAGTGTCGGAATACCCTTGCGGGGCTATGACGGGAAAGCATGACAGTCGTGCCCGCGATTGTCGGACAGCGTCAGATCGTCCCTCTAAGTATCTTCTTTTCCACATATTGCGAGAGTCGCGATAAGGCTCCAGTGGCGTGCGGAGTGCACAGATGTTCTGCTCAGCGTTCCGCAGGAGGACAAGATGACGAGGACGGAAATCAAAATTGCATTAGCAGGCTGCTCGATTCTGACGATGACTCTTGCCGCTGCAATCACATGCGTAGCCCAGGAGCCGCCGCGCGAGCCGACACAGGAATCGGCGGCGCGGCAGGCCGAGCAGCCGCGTCGGAAAGCGGACGGCGAACTGCACGGGCTGCCGATCGAAACTTATGCGGTCGCGCCGGGGACCAAGTTTCTGGTGAGGCTTGAGGAAGACTTGGGCACCAAGGGCGCGCAGGAGAACGCGAAGTTCAAGGTCAGGACGTTGGAGCCGCTCGAAGCGGGCAGCGGGATCTATCTGCCGCCCGGGGCGGAGATTGAAGGGCACATCAGCCATGTGCAACCTGCTGGAATGGCGGGCCGGGCGAAACTGTGGCTGACGTTTGACGAGATTCACACCAAGTTTGGTGCTCTGCCGATCGTGGCCGAAGTCGTGAGCGTGCCGGGCGACCACAGCGTTCGGTCCGGCCCAAGGCAGGAGGGCCTGATCGAGGGCCGGAGCAGCTCACAACAGGATTCGGCGGAGTCTGCTGCGGCTGGTGCAGCCGTTGGCGCGGTGAAGGGCGTGAAGGACAAGGACAAGAAAGAAGCCGCCGAGGGAGCCGCCTTGGGGGCGGTCACAGCGTATTTGATGGAGTCCGGCCGTGGACACGAACTGAATCTTCCCAAAGGCGCGAAGCTGGAGTTGGAACTTGAACGGGCTCTATATTTGGTCAAGGAATAAGTTGGAGCCTCTGCGATTGTTGGACAGCGTTCCAAATTGGGAAGCAACCCCACACACCTCCCTTTTTTTAGAAAGAGTGCGGAAGCGATTGAATGTAAAGGACTTCGTCAACACTCTCAGTGCAAAGAGTGACGCAAGAGTGCGCAAGTAATTGAAAATAAAGGATCGAGTTTTTGGCGAGTTTCTCACACAACGGTGAGAAATAATGCCGACACCCCCACCCCCCATTACATGCATGAATATCAAACGAAAAGACTTACAAAATGGGCAATTCGTAATAGATTGATTCTAAAGGACGCGCTCTGGTTTGTTCGAGACGAGCACTGACGGCCAAGCAAGCGCAAAAAAGAAAAGCGGGAGCAGGGCTCCCGCTCTCCAGCTATGGTTTTACCTGATGTAAAGTGTAGTAAAGCAACAACAGAATGTCAAGGGAAAGGTGGGAGCGAGGCGCTCTCGGTGAGGCAGAAGGGTCCAGAGGGGATTCGAGGCTGCGGATTCGCGGTTCCCGGACCCGGCCGACGGTCCTGACGGCTGGAAGTCACACCTGCTAAACACACTTGCCAGAGTCGCCGGGCAACAATGGGATCAGCTTGGTCACTCGTCTTTGTCGAGGTATTCGCCGGGGACGCCGTCTTCGGGGACTTCGTGGGTGTGGACTTCGCCTTCGTCGGCGTCACCGGCATCTTGGACGCCCTTGACCACCTCGGCTTCGAAGGCGTTTCCTTCCTCGAGCAATTCGTCGACGCTCTCCGAGTCCGCGCCTTGTGCGCTGGACAATCCCTGGAGATCGCCGGATTGGCCGCCGGACCGGGGTTCCAGCCCCTCGATGGAGGACGACACGTTGTAGACATTTTGGCTTTTTCCGCGGACGCGTTTCTTCTGCGTGGCGTGTTTTCCAGCAGAACTCTTCTTGCTGCTGGCATTCTTTTTTGGTCGGATTCTGCGTTTCGCCAATTTTTTCTTTGCTGGCGGCTTCTTGCCCGCGGTTTTCCTCGCCTTCGCCTGCTTCTTCTTAGATTTCTTCTTGGTAGCCATAGGCGCAGTGTACCACTGGTTGGGCATTCCCAAGCGCCGAGGCCACATCGTATAGGAGCGCAGACGGAAGAAGCGGAATGACCTCAACAGCAGCCGAGCAGATATTCGGTAAACCGTCCGGGAATTAGCCGGGCGTTCGACAATAACTTCCGAGTAGCCGACGAGCCGCCCAGAAGGCTCTTTGCCCCCGTTCCTGCGACAGAGGCCAAGGTGAACGTCGCTCGGCGCACGGGTCAGAACTTACAGATCGCGTGGTATAAGAGACCAATGCGCCCACACGATTACGCACTCCGGCCCGCGCACATTAAATGGCTCCTGGATTCTGACCCGGCCATCCGTTGGCAGGTCATGAGGGATCTCACCGGTGAAGTCCCCGACACGATTGCAGCCGAGCGCTCGCGCGTCGCAACCGAAGGCTGGGGAGCGCAACTTCTCGCCCGGCAATCTCCTGCTGGCAACTGGGGCGGGGCCCCCCGCGGATGGAGGGGGGATTTGCCGAAGGAGGACCGAGGCTTGCTTATTACCATGTATAGTCTTATCGCCTTGATTGACCTAGGTCTCGACCCCGCCAGCAACCCGGCTCGCAAAATGATCGAGCGCGTCGAGAAGCGGCTCGTGTTTAAGCGGCTCAACAACCGGCCTTACCTTCAGGGCGAAACGGAACCCTGCATCAACGGCAGAATCCTCGGCATCGGTTCCTATTTCAAAAGACCGAACGACGCACTGGCCAGGCAACTCCTAGGCGAGCAGCTCGAAGATGGCGGATGGAACTGCGAAGCACCAAAAAGCCTGCGCTCTTCGTTCCATACGACCATCTGCGTGCTCGAAGGACTGCTGGAATACGAACGGGCAGGGGGCAAATCGGCGGCCGTCACGCAGGCCCGCAAGAGGGCCGAAGACTATCTGCTCGAGCGCCGCATGTTCCGCTCGCTTCGAACCGGGGAAGTCATCAGCAAACGCTGGCTGCGCTTCGCGTTCCCGACGTTTTGGCACTACGACGTCTTGCGCGGACTCGATTATCTGCGGAATGCAGGAATCAAACCCGACAGCCGCGTCCGCAACGCCATCGAAATCGTGATGGAGCGCCGCCACCAGAACGGGCGCTGGCCGCTGAACCTCCTTCATACCGAATACATTCCAGTGAAGATGGAGACCGATGTCGGGGGGGCAAGCCGTTGGAACACACTACGCGCGATCCGAGTCCTGCGTTGGTACAAACAACTCGAGACGGTCGCGCGCGGTTTTGCAAATCGTTCGCCGCAACTCACACATGCAGAATGCGGCCTTACCGATTTTAGATAACTTCGCCTGACTCTCGGGCGGTTACTTGCCGTCGTGGTCGAGACCCGCGCCGATGGATGATGCGGTTTGTTTCGCCTGGGCGCTGGCGCGGATGGTCACCTTGTCTTGTGGGAGGGCGCTTTGCGGGGTGGCTTGCTTCTGCTGGGATACGGCTTCTACTTGGACGGCTTGCTGGCTGCTCTGAACAGAGTGAACGCTCATAGGTATACCTCAGAGAGTTTATCGGCATCCCCGTGAAGAACTCCAGGCGATTCAGATGAGAGTCTTCTAATAAATCACAGCCGATCAGACGAGCTTGCCATCAGCAAAGGCGCGCGGTGTGAATTCGCTGTGCCACCGGAATATTCGGCGTCTGATCGAGGAACGGGGAAAACTTGGCAAGCGGCTGGCAGATTGTTACAGTCGAGGTACCCAGCAAATCATTTTGCAGGCCGCCGGCGGAAAGCAAGCCGAGGAGAGGCTGAGACCCATGGGGGAAGAAACTCGCGCGGCAGTGCGTGCGGTTGAAACGCAAGAGCGGAAGGACCGCGTCCTGATTGTCGAGGACGAGGACAATGCGAGAAAGGGCTATGAACAATTGCTGCAGCGGTGGGGCTGCGACGTTCTCGGCGTGGGGACGGCGGAAGAGGCGCTAGCGAAATTTGCGGGGTATCAGCCGGACGCGCTGATTGCCGATGTTGAATTGCCGGGGATGAATGGGCTGGATTTGCTGAAGCAGCTCGGGTTGGAACTGCTGGATGTGCCTGCGATTGTGATTACCGGCAAAGGGAGCGAAGAGCGGGCGGTGGCAGCAATCGAAGCCGGAGCGTTTTGGTATATCGAGAAGCCGCTGAAGGGGCCGGTGCTGCGGGCGCTGCTGGATCGGGCGCTGCGGCGTGCGCGGGATGCGCGGCAACTTGCGGTGCTGCAGCGGCAATTGCGCGAGGCGGGGCGGCTGGGCGACCTGGTGGGCGGGTCGAAGCCGATGCAGGAAGTGATGCGCATTGTGGAAATGGCGGCGCCGAGCTCGGCGTCGGTGCTGATTACGGGCGAGACGGGATCGGGGAAAGAGATTGTTGCGCGCACGATCCATAAACTTTCGCCGCGTGCCAATGGCCCGTTTGTGGCCATCAATTGCTCGGCGATTCCGGAAACGCTGATGGAAAGCGAGATTTTCGGGCATGAGCGGGGCGCGTTTACGGGAGCGGCGGAGCGGCGCATCGGCTGTTTTGAATTGGCGGATGGCGGGACGCTGCTGCTGGATGAGATTGGCGAGATGCCCGCGCCGACGCAGGCAAAACTTTTGCGTGTTTTGGAAGACCGCAAGGTCCGCCGGCTGGGAAGCAAAAGCGAAACGCCGGTGGATGTGCGCGTACTAGCAGCCACGAACAAAGAAGCGGAGCAGGCCGTGAGCAGCGGGCTGATGCGGCAGGATCTTTTCTTCCGCTTGAACGTGTTCCATATCAACTTGCCGCCGCTGCGCGAACACAAGGACGACATTCCGCTGCTCGTCGAACATATTCTGCGCGACTTGAATGCCAAGCACGGCAAGCATGTGCGGGGCATCGGCGCGGAAGTTCTGGACATTTTCATGGGGCATACATGGCCGGGAAATATTCGCGAGTTGCGAAATGTGCTGGAGCGCGCTTCGATCATGTGCGAGAAGGATTTGATTACGCGTGCAAACCTTCCGGGAGAATTCGGGAAGAACGCGTCGAAGGGGCCGAGCGATCTTTCCGCCATCAAGTTCCCGGTGGGAACGACGGTGGACGCGATGGAGCGCGAACTGATTTTGCAGACGCTGGGCGCGACGGGCAATAACAAGACGCGCGCCGCGGAACTGCTGGGCATCAGCTTGAAGACGCTGCACAATAAATTGAAAGAATACGGCGGCGATCGCGCCGAGACGGAGTAGGGACGCGGGATGCAGCTGCGGCTGCGGACAAAGCTCACGCTGGTGATGACGGGGCTGGTGCTGCTCGTCGCGGCGGTCTTGTCTGGCGTGTTTGCGGCGCAGCTTCTCGATCAACTGTTGCAGGCCACCAGCAAGCGCGCTAGCGACCTGGCGGGGCAAGTTTTCCTTCAAGCGCAGCATGCGTTGACGGACGCAGGACAGCAGGGCTTGCGGCCGGCGGCAGACACTCCTCAGGAAATCCACGACTACGTCAGGCACGCGTTTGAAATCAATGAAGGCTTGCGCACGCAGCTGAAGGCGGCGAAAGAAAATCCGCTGATCTATGAAGTTTCCATCACGGACCATGACGGGATGGTGCTGGTCTCGACGGATGAAAACCTGCCGGGAAAGTTTCTGCCACGGCGAACGCCACTTTCACAATTGGTGCAGCGAAATTTCTTGCATCAAGTCAAAGTGCTGGCAAGTCCGCCACAAATCTACGAACTCGATTATCCGTTCACTAAGGGAGGGCAGCCTTTCGGAGAAGTGCGCATGGTGCTCTCCTCGGGGTTTTTGTTGAATGACATTGAGCCGAGCCTGCGCACGTCTGGAACGATCGTGCTGGTGGCGTTGGTGATTTCCACTTTGCTGGCGGCGGTGGTCAGCGGCGCGACGCTGGCACCGTTGCGCGACATTGCGGCGCAATTGGACCGCATTTCCGCGGGAGAATACGACGCACCTTCACCGGAGGTAAGAGGATTCGCGGGAAGCGGAGATGAACTCGGCGTGGTGAGCCGGAAAATTACGCAAGTCGGACAGCAACTGCGCGGGGTGCATGAGATTTTCAGCACCATGCGCGAGAACATGAACTCGGTGATGGCCGGGCTGGAAGACGGTTTACTGTTGTTCACGCGGGATTCGCGCGCGGTGATGATCAGCCCGGCGGCGGAGAAATTTCTTGGGGCTCCCGCGGGGCACTTTCTGGGAAAGCGCGTGACGGAAATTTTTCCGGGCGGACATCCGCTGCACGAGGTCATGCACATCGAGAGCGATGAACTCAGTGAAGTGGCGGCGGAAATCGAGCTGGAGACGAGCGAAGGACCGAAGCGCGTGAGCGTGAGCGTGCAGGCGATTCAGGAAGACGGCGAGCGCATGGGCGCGCTGGTGACGCTGCGCGACCTCGATTCGCTGGAAAGTATCAATACGCAGTTGCAGGTGAGCGAGCGGCTGGCGGCGCTTGGGCGCATCACCGCGGGAGTGGCCCACGAAGTGAAAAATCCGCTGAACTCCATGCGGCTGTGGCTGGAGAATTTGAAAGAGTCGCTTCCGGCGGACCAAGAGAGCGCGTCGCAACAGGCTGTGCAGGTGCTGGACAAAGAGATTGACCGGCTCGACGCAGTGGTGAAACGGTTCCTGGATTTTACGCGGCCGATGGATGTGCGGCTGGAGGCCACGCAGCTTTCGGACTTGTTGAAAGAAGTGTTGGAACTGGCGCAACCGCAATTGCAGAAGTCCAACATTCAGTGGCGCAATTGCTGCCCATAGACGTTCCACCGGTTTACGTGGATCGCGCACTGCTGAAACAGGCGGTGCTGAATCTGGTGCTGAATGCTGCCGAGGCCATGCCCAACGGCGGGCAACTGCGGCTGGTGCTGAGCCGCCGAGGCGAAATGGCGGAGATCACCGTGGGTGATACCGGCAAAGGCATCCTGCCTGAAAATCGGCAGAAAATTTTTCAGTTGTTTTTTACCACGCGTCCGGGAGGCAGCGGGATCGGGCTGGCGAGCGCGTTTCGAATTGTGCAGCTTCACAACGGTTCGATAGACTTTACTTCGGAGGTCGGGCGAGGCACCACGTTCCGAATCGAACTGCCACTCGCGGCCTGAACATGATGGAGAACCCAGCCTGGAGGCACAGTGCATTCTTGCGCCGAGATGTTCGCTTAGGCTTTCTTTTTCTGGGCTGCGGCGCAGTTGCGCTCGGCGGGTGCAGCGTCCGAAAGCGGCCGGCGATTCCGTGGGCGACGGCGGTGCAGGTAAAGCCTGTTACGCAGCCGAACAAAACATCTGCGAGCGAGATTCCTGAGGATCCGGTTCCGGAGTTGCGGTATGAGTTGCCGCCCTTTCCGCCTCATTTGATCAACGCGCGGAGTGGGCCGCCGCGGCCGCACGTGAACGCGCCGGGCGCGGCGGGGGGCGAAGCGGAAAAGCGGGACGCTCCGATGATCGCTCCGCAGCTAACTCCTGCCGAGACGACCGTTGCGCAGCAGCAAACAAATCAGAGTCTTGGGATCGCGGAGAAAAACCTTGCAGCCGCGAATGGGAAGAGGTTGAACCCCGCGCAGGCCGACCTGGTGTCCAAGATCAAGGGATTTGTTAAGGACGCAAGGGAAGCGGCGCAAATTGGGGATTGGAGCCGCGCGCGAAGCCTTGCGAAGAAGGCGCAGGTTTTGTCGGAAGACCTTGCCGGATCGTTTTGATTCATCTCTCTCAATCCATTGTTCAATCGTTACGGAGGTCCGGGTCCGTATTTACTCTGCTGCGCGCGTTAGATCGATTGGATGAGATAAGATGGCGCTATGAAGACGTTTGACGTGGCCATCGCTGGCGGGGGTGTGATTGGCGGCGCGATCGCGCTGGAGTTGGCGCGCGCGGGATTGCGCGTCGGCGTTTTTGACCGGCAACAACCGGGCCAGGAAGCGTCGTGGGCCAGCGCGGGGATTTTGTCGCCGGCGCCGGAAAGCCCCGGAATGATTGCCATGGTGCCGCTCGGGAAGGCCAGTCTCTCGCTGTACCGGGATTTTGTGGCACAGGTGGAAGAAATTTCCGGGCAGAACGCCGGTTTCCGGCCGAAGGGCACGCTCGAAGCTCTGTTTTCGAAAGATACCAGGGAAGAGCTCAGCACCATCATTGCGCTCCATCACGGGCTGGGATTGCAGGCGGAGCCGCTTCGCGCGGAAGATGCGCGCGAGCTCGAGCCGGCGCTGAGCGAAGAGGTTGAGGCAGCCGTGCTGCGGCCGAACGAAGCTTCAATTGACAATCGCGCGCTGACGAATGCTGCGCTGGAAGCAGCGCAGCGCAGCGGCGCTGAGATTTTTCCCGGCAGCGGAGTGAAAGCGATCTGGCGCGAGGGCAACCGCTGCGCCGGATTGCAGCTGCAAAACGAAAAAGTGGAAGCCAAATGGACGATCGTTGCGGCGGGCTGCTTTTCCGAGACGATCGAAGGAGTCGCGAAGTACGCTCCGGTGACGCCAGCAAAGGGCCAAATGGTTGCGCTGCGTGCCGATGAGGTGGAGATTCAGCGCGTCCTCTGGTCAGACAAAATCTATCTAGTGCCGCGGAATGATGGAAGGATCCTAGCAGGGGCCACGGTCGAGCACGTTGGCTTCGACAAGAGAACCACTGCTGGTGGCATTCAGAAAATTCTCTCAGCGGCGATTGAACTCGCGCCGGAACTCGCGAACGCGCGCATCGAAGAAACCTGGGCAGGCCTGCGCCCCGATTCTCCCGATCATCTTCCGATTCTCGGCCCAACCGATGTGGATGGACTATTGATGGCCACCGGACACTTTCGCAGTGGAATTCTGCTCACACCGATTACGGCGCGGCTGATTCGTGAGTGGATTACGGAACAGCGCGTTAGTGTGGATTGGAGCCGGTTTAGTCCGCTACGTTTTCGATCCGCTGGCGCGGAGGCCGCGCAGCACGCGCGTGATTGATTCTCTTCAGAACTAAAGGATGTGCGGCTACCGGACGACTGGCGGCGTGATCGGCTGAGCCTGGCCCACGTCAGTGAATTGGATTTGGCTGCCATCGAGCGCTAGTTCGTGTTCCAAAACGATATCCAGCGAGGAACCGCGAGGCAGCTGTGCTTCCGGTCCGCGGGTCAGTAGCACCGCGGCCAAACCCGCGACGCCGCCGATTCCAGCGCCAATGCCAGCGCCCTTGGCGCCATCAGCGATCGCGCCGATTCCCGCGCCGGCAACCGTTGTTTCCGCAACCGTCGCTACGTCTTTGCCTTTGCCCCCGGGCCCGGTCACTTTGCCTTCGGAGTCCGTGGTTTCGTTGCCGCCGGAATCGGCGCTGCGCGGGGCGGCGTTCAGGTCCACGGTGTAGCCGTTGGGGAAAATCAAAGTGTTTAATTTCAGCCGGAGTTCGCCCTTGCCTTTGACGCGGCCGGGGCGCTTGGTTCCCAGCAATTCCCCTCGCAAATACGATCCGACAGGAATCACGATGCGATTATTCTGCGTGATGGGAAAGGAAGTGCGCAGGTAGACCGAATCTCCGACTTTTGCGCTGCGCGTGGAGATGCCGTTTTCAAGCACAACGCCGAGGCGCGTTCCCGCGGGGATAACTATTTTTTCGTACGAAGCCGGACGCGGCGCGGGAGCGGGTTTCGGCGCAGGAGCGACAGTCAGTGGCGCGGAGGTCTGCGGTCCTTCGGGCTGTTGTCCATGCAAAGGAGCGGAGCAGAAAATGGCCGCTCCGAAGACCAGCGAAAAGCAGCGAGCCGCGACATGGATGGATTTCATGAAGGCCTCCGTCTCTGCCAATTCCGATGCGCAGAGCGGCGGGAACGGATGCCTAAGTATAATCGTATTTCCGTTTACGTCCCTTTCAAATTTCTAGCAACCGTCCCAGCGGATAATTCCGGCTAAAATCGTCAACGGCAGGGTAACGATCCCCAGCACTCCGAGACAGATGCCTTCCGCAGTACGCTTTGCGTTTTCACCCCGGCTCCGAACAACGTAAACTGCTTCAATTTCCGAGTATTGGAAATGCATCTCTTGCTGTGTCTCGGAATCCATGACTGTGAAACCTTGTCCATTCGTGGCTGACACATGTCCTGCTCGGAAGCGGCTCCCCTTCGGGACGACTTTGAGGGCGTGCCCTCTCGCCAGGCCTTCGAGTTCGACCGTGCGAATGAGGCGCCCTATCCGCTCGCGCTCCGCTTCCGCTTCTCTCAGCTTCCACTTGCGCAGTCTTTCTTGCTCTGACTCTATCGGGGGACTTGGAGGCTCAAATCCAAGAGCCGCGGGGGAATGATTCAGCATCATTTTCTCCATCTGCGTGCGGTCATTCACGCGAGGAATAGCAACCTGTGCGGAACACTCCGTAACACATGCCAAAAGCACTAGTCCCACGACAAATGCGCTTCCCTCAGCCCGCCTCATCTCGTTCTTCTTCGCGTCGTAGAACATGTTCTCCTCAATGCCTGCGGTTCATGGTGCTTTGCGCAAGAAGAGAATGCAGTTCCCTTTCCACTCGGGGCGAAACCACGGCATCGCGAACTGATTTCGTAGTCTCCTGAAATATAAGCACATACGAGCCAAACGAAGCGGCGCATGGGGTCGGCGGCGGGCGAATTGTACGGACTTCCGTTTGTGTGCCGCCCGCCGGAGGCATCACGTGGTAGGGTTTGCTTGCGGTTTGACTTGCGGGCGCCACGATAAGTAGGCTGAGAAACATTCGAGGACCGGGGGAATTGAAATGGCCAAGCTAGCGTTGATTTATGGAATGCGATTGCTGCCAGAGGAAGATCTTCGCGAAGTGCAAGACGCGACGGTTGTGCTGAAGAATGGCCGGACGGCGCGCGTGACCATGCACTTGATTGAAGGCAGCAAAGAAGAGATCGAAACGACGTTTCGGCAATCGATCGAGGCTTTCTTTGAGATGTATCCGGAGATTTGAAAAGTTTTTAACGATTACCAAAATTTTCCGGGTCGGCGTCGGGATCGCCGAGATTATCGTTGATGAGCACGGTAGACTGCCCGGTCAATTCGAAGCGCTTACGGCATTTGTAGCAGGCCACTAAATCGTCCAAACGGACCATGTACGAGGAAGCCTTCGAAAACTTTTTCCGGTCTTCCTCGCCGATGCCGCGCGGCAATTCCTTTTTCTTGCGGCAGACTTTCCAGCGCACGGGAGCTTCGAATTCTCCGCGGCAACTGGGGCAGATGAGCTTGACCTTGCGCGTCTCTTCTTTCTCTGTATAAAACTGTCGCTCGTCCATGGCTAAGGGGCGGGTGTACGCACCGCTTCCGCAATTGTAACAAATTCGAGGCCGAGGTCACGCCAGCGCGGCAGCCAGTGTTCAAGAGCGGCAAGCGTTCGCGTGCGGTCGCCGTTTAATTGCCGGTGCGTGCCGTCGTGAAGGCAGAGGACATCGCCGGCGCCGGTGGCCGGCGAGTCCGACCCTTTTCCCGAGTTTTGCTGAGCATGAAGCGCAATCGGCCGCATGCGCTGAATCAGCCATTCCGCGGGTTTTTCGCGCCAGTCACCTGGAATCAAAGTCCACATGACGGTTTGGTAGCCGAGCTCGCGCGCCGCCGGAATCACCCAGGGATTCCGAAGGCCGAACGGCGGGCGAAACCATTTCGGTGGCGCGCCGGCTGCATGCGAAATGGCGTCGTGGCAGAGGCGCAGCTCGACCCGGACCTGCATGGGGCTCAGCCGGAAAAGATTCAGGTGTGTTTCCGTATGATTGCCCAGGACGTGTCCGCGCGCAACGGTTTCCTGGACCAGCACCGGGCACTCGCGGACGAATTTGCCGATGAGAAAAAACGTCGCCTTGGCGTTGTAGCGGTCGAGAAGATCGAGAAGCTTAAGCGTGATTGCGGGATTCGGCCCGTCGTCAAACGTGATCGCCAGCTTGCGCGGTGAATTGGTCCGGCAAATCGTGCGCCCGAAGATTTGTGCGCGCGGATACACCGCTCCGTAGGCCGTAAGACCGGCTGCAGCCGCGATGGCCACGGCGGGTGCTTCGAGCAGCAGCGAATTCATGCCAATTTCATCCCCTAAGCATCCCAGCAATGCGTGCCCCGCAAGTCTTGATCCCTGAAGGCAAAGCCAAAATAGAGGCACTGATTGTACCAATTTGGTTCGAATTCAGGGGTGTGTCCCTCCAAGGGACACGTTTCCTTCTCCCGGAACCAAACTCTTCGCAAGTAAAAGAATTCAAGCACCTTAAATCTTGCATGCGGCCGGTACTCAGGCTGGGATGGCCTGCCTATTGCAGTGAAAGTGGTTGTCGCCGTGTGCGAGGAATCTACATTTGGCAATCCGAAAAGCCCCGCGGGCTGGAGTCCGCTGCACTTTCCGTTGCTGTGGTTGCTCAGGTTCCTCGTTGCAGTATCGCTGCTGTGCTTGCCGCTTCGCGCACAGGAGCAGCTTCCGGCATGGCAAGCAGAAGTCAAGAAGTATGCCGAGGCGCAAGACTGGGATTCGGCGATGAAAATCGTCGATCGCGAGCTCGCCCGTGCTTCGCAAGACATGGACGTGCGTGCATGGCGCGCGCGTGTTCTGACCTGGTCCGGACAGCTGGCCGAAGCGGAAAAGGAATACCTGGAAATCTTGAAGTTCACCCGGAACGATCCGGATAACTGGATGGGGCTTGCAAGCGTGTATGTACGCCAAGGCAGATTAGAAGATGCATTGCGGTCATTGGACCGTGCCGTGGAGATCGATCCGAAACGCGCGGACTTGCGGGCCGCTCGAGCGCGGGCGCTTCGGGCCATGGGGGAACGAAACGAAGCTCGCGCGGAATTTCAAAACGCGCTGAACCTGGACCCCACCAGTTTGGAAGCGCGCGCCGGGATGATTTCCCTCCGCGGCGAGCCAAGACACGAGCTGCGCTTTGGCCAGGACAATGACCTCTTTAATTTCACGAGCGCCAATCAAGACGGATGGGCCAGCCTGGTATCGCAGTGGACCCCGCACTGGGCCACAAGCCTTGCAGGAAGCTTTTACAACCGCTCCGGAATCCGCGCAGGAAAATTCTCGGGAGCCATCACCGGACGCCTGAACCACTGGGGAGCTCTGACGGTAGGTGGGGCGACTGGGCGTGACAACGGCGTGATCCCAAAGAGCGAGGCTTTTTTCGACCTCGACCACGGATGGAAGGTCAGCGAAACGAATGTTCTGCGCGGCCTTGAATTTGTCTACGGACAACACTGGTATTGGTATCAGGCGTCCCGGATTCTGACGCTGAACGGCACGACGATCGTCTACCTCCCGCGAGATTTGACGCTCTCGCTGGGAGCGACGGGCGCACGCAGCTCGTTTTCAGGAACCGGCCCTGAATGGCGCCCTTCCGGAATTAGCAAGCTGGGCTTTCCCCTGGTGAACTGGGGCGAGAAGAGACTTTCCGGAAACATCTTCTTCGCCGTCGGCACCGAAGATTTCGCGGAAGTCGATCAGATCGGGAGATTCGCTTCGCAAACCTACGGTGGCGGATTGCGTTTCCAGCTTAACGCACGTCAGGACGTCACGGGCTTTGCCTCGTATCAGAAACGTACGGGGGACAAGACAGACACCAGCTTTGGATTGAGCTATGGAATCCATTTTTGAAAGGCTTTGGAGGGTAGGGCCGGCTGCGTTTGTGGTAAAGGCCATCGTCGCCGCCATCGTCGCGGACGGGCTGTTCCTGGGGTTCATTTTGGTCCGGCGCTTCTACCGAAAGCGGTATTTCGCGAAGCGTGACGCACGCGTCTTCGAATTGCGTCAGGATTGGGACCGGCTAATTTCCGGTGAAATCCCTTACGCGACGTGGCGCCGGAACTCCTTCGACCGGAGGATTGTCGAGACCATCGCGCTGGACGCCCTCGAGGCCGCCGGGGCGGGGGAATCGGCCCGCTTGCTGAATTTTCTGCGAAAGAGCGGTCTCATCGAAAAACGCATTTTTGAGGCTCGCAAACTCACCGGCTGGCGCCGTATGCGGGCACTGGTAGCGCTGGGACAAACGCGTGCGCTCGAAGGCATCTATGCACTGGCTCAAGGCTTGCGCGACCGCGATCTGGAAATACGACTAGCGGCGCTGCGAGGCTTAGGGAGGATGGCCTGTCCACAGGCGGCGGCGGAAATACTGGCCTGGGTGGGCGAAAGAGGATTGTGCGTGCCGGCGCTGCCGTTGCAAAGCGCACTGATTCAGTGCTGCGCGGAACGCCCTCAACTGCTGATTCCCTATCTGCAACATGCGGAAGGCCCGCTGCGCGAAGTGTTGGGCCGTGTGCTCGGCGAAGTTGCCACTCCGTCGCTCAGCCTGGACCTGCTGCAGTTCGTCGGAGATAACCTCGATGAACTGCGCGCCGCGGCCGCCCGGGCAATGTCTCACGCCGAGCGGCGTCTCGCCTTTGACGTTCTTAACGAACTGGTTCGAGATCCCGTCTGGTTTGTGCGCTTGCGCGCGCTTGTAAGCCTGGGGGAGCTCTGCGATCCCCGCGCGATTCCAGATCTGCTCCTGGGAGTGACGGATTCGCATCGGCTGGTGCGCTTGCGCGCGGCGGAAGCTCTCGTAAGACTCACCGTGCCGATGATTCCAATTTTCCAGCAAGTGGTAGCGACGGGGGATCGCTACGGGCTGCAGGCCTACTTGACCGCAGTCGAAAATGCCGACTTGCGCGGGAAGCTGGAGGAGGAGCTCCAAGCTGGGACCGCAGGCAGCAACGAGGAGAACGAGAATCTGCGGAACATTTTGCAGACGGGTGTGCTGCAGGCAGAAAAACTTGTGATGGCGGAGAGCGTTCCGGCGAAACCGGCGTTACTGTCATGATTTGGCTGTTAGACGTTTCGAATCACACGCTCTTCTGGTATTACCTGGCCAGCAATATCTCCTACCTGTTGATGTTGATTGTCGCGCTGAAGACCAGTGCGGCGCACCAGCGCCGGCTGAAAAGCCATCGCCTCGAGTGGTACAAAGATTCGCCGCTGGCGCCTCCCATCACTATCATTGCCCCCGCTCACAACGAAGAGAAATCCATTCGAGTGGCAGTTCGAAACCTTCTGGAACTGGAATACCCGCAACTGGAGGTCATCGTGGTCAACGATGGATCGGAGGACGGCACGCTCGAGGAGATGAGAAAAGAGTTCCATTTGCGGCCGGTCCGGGCCGTGTACATACCCGACGCGAAGAGCGCACCGGTGCGGGGTTTGTACCGCAGCCAGCTAAACGCGAGTCTGTTGGTCGTTGACAAAGAAGCCGGCGGCAGCAAAGCGGATGCGGTGAACGCGGGCTTGAATGCGGCGACCTCTCCGTACGTTTGCGTGGTGGACGCCGATTCGGTCCTGGAGCGCGACGCGCTCTTGCGAATCATGGTGCCTATCATGGCGGACCCGAAACTCGTCGTGGCAGTCGGTGGAATCATTCGAGTTTTGAATGGGTCGGAGATTAAGGGAGGACATTTGCAGCGCGTCCGCCTGCCGCGCAAGAGCATTGAAGTGATCCAGGTCATCGAATATTTGCGCGCGTTCTTGATCGGGAGAGAGGCGTGGGGACAGGGCAACATGCTGATGATCATTTCGGGGGCGTTCGGCGTGTTTCGAACAGACTTGGTGCGCGCCGTTGGCGGCTATCGCTCACAAGCGATTGGCGAGGATTTCGACCTGGTGGCCCGCTTGCACCGGCTTCTGCTGGAAAAAGGCGTGGACTACCGCATCCATTTTGTCCCGGACCCCATGTGCTGGACGGAAGTCCCCTCGGACTTGAAATCGCTGGGCAGGCAGCGAGCACGCTGGCAAAAAGGCCTTCTGGATGTGCTTTGGCCAAATCGGGATATGCTGTTTCGGCCGCGTTACGGCAGAATTGGCTGCTTTGCGCTCCCCTATCTATGGATATTTGAGTTCTTCGCACCAGTAATTGAGATCGCTGGGATTGCGACGATCATTCTGGCCGCTTGTCTGGGTGTGCTGAGCCGGGAATTCTTTCTGCAATTTCTTTTGTTCGGCTATGCATTTGCCACGGTAATTTCCATCGGTTCCGTCTTGCAGGAAGAGCTCACCTACAAGCGGTACAACGACTGGCAAGACGTAGCCCGGCTTGTCAGCTACTGCTTCCTGGAGCATTTTCCTTACCGGCAGATGCACATGATTTGGCGGCTGCAGGGCCTTTGGCAATACCTGCGTGGCGACGTCGCCTGGAAACCCTTAAAGCGCAAGGGGCTCGAGTCCGCTGCCGGCGGCTAGGCACGCACTGCTCCGCAACTTGCCGGCACGTTGCTCACACGTGTGCGTGGC
Organism: uncultured Acidobacteriota bacterium; assembly: GCA_963729455.1. Taxonomy (GTDB): domain Bacteria; phylum Acidobacteriota; class Terriglobia; order Acidiferrales; family UBA7541; genus Acidiferrum. The sequence continues at coordinate 489,690 of CAVSNX010000005.1, read as the reverse complement.
CAATTGCCCACGCGTCAAGCCGGCAGGCCGCGGCGGGCCTTCAAATCGGCGAGGAGGCGGTCCACCTCGGAGTCGTGGTCGAGGCGCGTGAGGCGCTCGGCGGTATCGTCGGTTAGCAATTCCACTTCGGCGCTGGCGACGGCTTCGGTGTGATGCACGCGGTCCTTGAGGCGATCGAACGTGGCGCTCTTGGAGTTGTCGCCCATGGCGGTTTGCGCGCGAGCGGCTTTCCCGAGCGCGATGCTGCGACGGTGACGCGCGAGCAAAAGATCGCGCTTGGACTTGGCTTCGTCGAGCTTCTGTTCGAGTTTCACGAGCGCCCCCTTCAGCGTTTCGACCTGCGATTTCTGGTCGTCCACCTGTTCGCGGTAACTTTGCGCCAGCCGCTGCGAGGTGTGGAAACGATCGAGCGCGGCGCGCGCCAGATCATCCTGCCCCTTGTCCACGGCGACTTCCGCTTTGCGCATCCAGTCCTTGCCGGAGTCTTCGTTCTCTTGCCACTTCTTCTCCAGCATGTGCTGATCGGCGATGGAAACCGCGACCTGCGTCTTGACCTGGAGGTATTGATTCTCCATGTCAAGAATCACCTGCTTGATCATTTTTTCCGGATCTTCGGCGCGATCAACCATGTCGTTGATATTCGCGCGAATCAAAGTGCTTACTCGTTCTAAGAGTCCCATGATGAATCTCCTTTCAAAACCAATTCATACGAACCACTCGAAACTTTTCAAAAGCGCTCTTGCCTTTCGCAAACGCGCTCAAGGCAAGAGGCAGACGCCACAAACCGCCACGGCAAATTTCGCAACGCACGGCAAAGATACGACGCTGAGAGCGACGACCTTTTCAATCACGTACGCCGCGCAACTCCAGAAGTGGCGGAACAAGAAACCGAACGCCACCGCCACGAGGATCCAAACGAAGAGAAGCTTTTCTTTCGTAGCCATTGCCATCCCCCAAGACCATTCGGCGTCCGCGGTAGGCCCTCGCGGGCCCACCACGGACGGAAGCGATCATTAGGCCTTCTTGGCCGGCGCTTGCGGCAGCTCCGGCTTCGGCGCTTTGTCGCCGATCATGCGGACTTTGCTGAGCAGCTCCGACATTTGCATGCCGGAGAGCGCTTCGAAGAGCGCAGGGACTTGCGCGGCGATTTTCGTGACGTCGCCGGTCAGTTTGTAGGCGCCGGCGGCATCCCCGTTGCCCGTGGAAACGATGGTCACCTTGTCCACTTTGCTGAGCGGCTCGGCGAGAGCGCGCACAATTTCCGGCAACCCGGTGAACAGTTTGTCGATGACGGCAGCCTGGTTGTATTCCTGGAAGGCTTCCGCTTTGACGTTCATGGCTTTGGCTTCGGCTTCGCCCTTCTTGAAGATGATCTCGGCCTCGGCTTCACCCTGCGCGCGAATCGCGGAGGCGCGGCCTTCGGCTTCGCTCATCAGGCGCTGACGTTCGGCGTTAGCGAGCGTTTCGATGCGCTGACGTTCGATTTCCGCTTGCTTCAGGACAGTGGCGATCAGCTCGCGTTCGCGGCGCGCGATTTCCGCTTCCTGCACTTTCACCTGGGCTTCGCGCTCGACTTGCTGGACGCGTACGGACTCTTCAACCACTCTCTGCTGCATCACGTTGGTTTCGATTTCGTACGCTTTGTCGGCGGTCGCTTGCGCCTTCTTGGTCATTTCCAGATAGCTGGCCTTCTTGATGTCCAGGTCGCGCTCGGCTTCGGCCTGTTTGGCGAGCGAAGCAGTTTCCGCTGCCACGCGCTCCATGTCGGCTTGCGCTTTGGCGACGGCCGAGGCGCGAGTCGCTTCGGCGCGCTTGATGGCGATGTCGCGGTCGGCTTCGGCGGCGGCCACTTCGGCGTCGCGCTTGATGCGTGCGACGTCCGGCCGGCCCATGTTGGTGATGTATTCGTTCTTGTCGCGCACTTCCTTGATGGTGAAGCTGATGACTTCCAGCCCCATCTTGCTCATGTCGTCAGCGCAAGTAGAACGCATGCGATCGCCAACCATTTCCGGTTCCTTGACGATCTGTTCCACGGTGAGCTGGCCGATGATTCCGCGGAGATGGCCTTCCATCACCAGGCGGATGAGAGCTTCGCGCTGTTCCGGCCGCTTGGTAAGAAACTGCTCGGCGGCGGTAAGGATGGACTCCTTGTCGTTCTTCACCTTGATTTGCGCCACGGCTTCGACGGTTACGGCGACGCCCTGCTTGGTATACAAGCTCTGCTGCGGCGCCACGTCGAAGGACATCAACTCCAGCGAGAGATCCCGGCAGGTCTGTACCATCGGAAAAATCAAAGCGCCTTTTCCGCAGTAGACCTCGGTCCCTCCCATTCCGTAACGGATCAAAGCTTCGTTTGGCCCGACTTTTCGATACATCTTGGCGATGACGATCATGATCATCAACAAGCCAAGAACGAGAAGCCCGGCGATGACCACCACTTCGTTTGGCAAGCCGAACATAAAGCCTCCTTTTCACTTCACAGACAGCAGGCTGTTTTGTCGAACGGCAGCCTGAGAAAACCTTTACTTCGAGAACTCCTCCCAACGCTTCACGTAGGCGATTCCTTTTTCGTAGCGCTCGATGACAACTTCGGCGCCTTTCTCGATTGCTTTGCCATCGTCGCTGCGCGCGCCGGCGCACCGCCGGACTCCCGCGAGCGAGAAAATAATTTCGCCGGTTCCACTTTCGCGGATGGGCATGCTGATGGTGCCGAGCGAACCTTCGATCCGGTAGTCCTCGCTCTTCATCGGCGGGTCGGTTGAACCGACGAGTTTCACCATGAAGCGGAAGACCATCCATCCCGCCGCCAAGCCGGCTACCGTAGCGAGCAGAAGGCTATCACGGCCACGAGGTGCGCATGCCTCGACAGCAAATAGCCCGGTTCCTCCGAACCACGCGAGAAACGCCATGGCCGACGAGCGTTGAACCAGGAAATGTGCGTGCCACCCCTGACTCCGCCGTAGACGCGCCCGTCCCGCCGTGATGCGCCCCATGGAATGGCAAGTGCATCTTGAACGGCAGATGGATGTGGACCGCGCCGGCCATGAACGACAGCACGCTCAGCGAGAAGCCCACCAGGAAACAGAGCAGATAAAAATCAGACCAGGTCATGACGACACCTCGAGCGCGACAATCTCTTTGCGCAACTTGCGGTTGCGGTGCGCGGGCCGGAATTCGAGACGCGAACCGACGACTTAGTTCTGGAGAGTTGTTGGCGGCGGATGGCCGCGGCCCTTTTCGCCGCTCTTGCGATGCTTGCTTCGGGACGCAGAACTTCCGACAAGCGCTCGGCAAGATCAGGCGTGCGGAGAATTTCCGCGAGCAGCAGAATCGCTCGCCGGGAATCTTCATGCTGCGCGATGGCCAGCAGGCCGCGTTGCAGCTCCGGGTCCGCGGAGAACTGCTCGCGCCCCGGCGAAAAGCCAGGAATCAATTTTGCGTCGCTGGCCCGCAATTCGGACTGGAGTCCGGGCGTGTACCCTTCGGGATCGTCCACGAGAAAGCCTGGGTAAACCCGGAAGAAACGCGCCAGAAGCTCACGTGTTGTGTGAGTCAGGTGTGGCCGCGCGCCGCTTTCGATTTGCGAGAGATACGCCTGGCTTAAGCCGCGGCCAATCTCGCGCTTCATCGCGGCGGCCAGTTCCTGCTGGGTCATGGAGCGGCCCAGGCCACGGAGCGAACCTTCGACCGAACGTAGGGAACGGAGTTTGTCGCCGAGTTTCATGGGGGCCTCCTATTGCAATCTGCAATTTTAATATCGCATTCTGCTATATCTGTCAAGCGAAAAATTGACCCTGTTTTCATTCACTTACAGCCATTGGAGTGCGGCGGTCTTGTTTACCCTGAGCCTCGAAGGGCGCCGCCTTCACGGTCGAACCATCAAGCCGACGCAAATTCTGAAAGTATTGGCGGCGTTTATTCCGGATGGCGTAAAGACTGCAGATCAATTCCCAATTGCTGGCACTTCTTATACAGGTGGCTGCGCTCCAGTCCCAGCGCGCGCGCTACGTTTGTCATGTGAAAATTGTGCCGCCGAATCTCCGCCAGCATCACTTCCTTTTCGAATGCTTCGGTGCGCTCGGCGAGTGTGCCGGTTGGCTTCCACTCGATGATCTGCTCCACTCGCGGCGCCGGCCTCCCGACGTAGGCAATATCAGGCGCACGTCCGCGCGCACTGATGTTCTCGTCCGCAGCAAGCAGCATGAGCCGCTCCACCACATTTCGTAGTTCGCGCACATTTCCCGGCCAGCCATATTTGCGCAATTCCGCAATCGCATCGTCCGCAAATATCTTCTGCTTTCCATCCGTTTTGCGCCGCCACTTGCCCGGCAAAATGCGCGATCAATTCCGGAAAATCCTCCGGACGTTCCCGAAGCGGCGGCAACGCAAGCGGAAAAACATAAATGCGGTGAAATAGATCGCGGCGAAAAGCATTCTGTTTCACCAAATCTTCCAGATTCCGGTGCGTGGCCACGAGACGCGCACGTTTACGCGAATGGGCTTATCACCGCCAACGCGCTCCACCTCGCCTTCCTCCAGCACACGCAGAATTTGGCCTGCATCGCTACAGGCATATCGCCGATTTCATCCAAGAACAGTGTGCCGCCATCCGGCCTGTTCGAATTTGCCGACATGCTTTCGCCGCGGCACCGGTAAAGGCGCCTTTTTCATGCCCGAATAGCTCCGATTCGATCAGTTCCGCAGGAACCGCCGCGCAATTCAGCGTGATGAACGGATTCTCATGCCGCGGCGATTTCTCATGAATCGCACGCGCAACCAACTCTTTACCCGTGCCCGTTTCGCCGAGAATGCACACGCGCGTTTCACTCGCGGCCACGCGTTCAATTTGCGTCATCAGTCTTCCCATCGCCGGCTCCCGACCCGACAAGCTCATGCTTTCCCAAACGCTGCCGCAGTTCGCGATTCTCATCTTCCAGCCGCGAAAGCCGCAGCGCATTTTCAACGGTAACAGTAACTTGTCCGTCGAGAGCGGCTTCTCCAAAAAGTCGAGCGCTCCCAGCTTCGTAGCCTTCACCGCCATTTCAATATTGGCCTGGCCCGAAATCAGCATGATGGGGGTCTTTACTCCTGCCTTCTTCAAATCTTCGAGCAACTCCAGGCCGCTGCTGCCAGGCATCACCACGTCAGAAAGAATCAGGTCGAAGGTTTCCGACGAAGAAATTCCACGGCGCGCGCGGCATTGTCGCAAACGGTCGCTTCATGCCCCGCCAGGCGGAACGCGCGGGAAAGCGATGCCAGGGTGTTGGGGTCGTCATCAACGAGGAGCAGGTGAGCTTTGCGCGGCAAGCATCAATCCTTAGGCCAGCGCTAATCGGAAGCGGCGGCCAGAGTCGGCGGCGTGCTTTTCGTTTCAGGAGCAGCGTCCTTCGCAGTGACGACGACCCCAGACTGCCGCTGCGGCAAATCAATTCGAAACGTAGTGCCGCGCTCTTCCGAACTGGTCACGGAAATCGTTCCGTGATGGTCGCTGACGACCGACTGCACGATGGCGAGCCCCAGCCCGGTCCCTTGCAGTTTTGTCGTGTAATACGGCGTGAACAGCCGCGAGCATTCTTCCGGCGTCAAACCTTTGCCGGTGTCCGAAACTTCAATGCGCACGTTCCCATCGCGCTCTGAGGTTCTCAGCGTAAGCGTCCCTCCGGCCGGCATGGCATCGAGCGCATTCAAAATCAAATTCTGAAACGCGCGGTGAAGCAAATCCGGGTCCGCATCAATCTCCGGCAAAGGATCGGTCAGAAACAATTCCGGTGTGATTGTGGGCTTTCCCACTTCATTGAATTGCGGCTCGAAGAGGCGCACCGCATTCCGCAGCGATTCGTTCACGTTCACGCGGGCAAACTGCGGCGCAGGCATCTTCGAGAAATCGCTGAAGCGCGTAACGATGGTGTTGAGATTCGCCAATTCCGTCTTCAAAGTGGCCGTGGACTCGTTGAAAACTTCCAGGAACTGCTTGGCCTCAAGCTTGCGAGCCTTCTGCAGGTTTTCCACCGTGATTTGCATGGGGAAAAGCGGATTGCGCAGTTCGTGAGCCAGCCGCCGCGCCAGTTCGCGCCACGCAGCCACGCGTTCCGTCTGCACCAGCCGTTCCTTCTGCGCCGCCAGCGTCTGCGTCATATTATTGAACGCCTCGGCAAGTTGCCCGATTTCATCGCCGCCGTGCACGTCAATGTGCGTGTCCCATCGCCCAGCGGCCACTTCGCGCGCGCCCTCCGCAAGCTCTTCCACCGGCTTGGTGATGCGAGCGGAAATCCAGAACGCCATCAGCAGCCCGACGAACAGCGCCCCAGCGCCCACGGCCACCGCGATCTTCACGATTTTATTGGTCAGCAGAACGAGTTCTTTGCGCGAGCTTCCCACCAGAAAAATCCCCAGCAATTCATTATTTCTTCCCATCAGCGGGATGGCGTGAAACGCTTCCGCGTCCGCCGGATCGCTCGACCAATCGATCGTGCGAACCAGCGGCCGTGGCTGCTTTTGAATTTGCTCGACGAGCGGAGCAAAGCGCTCGGGCTGTTCGACGTCCCCTTTCGCAGAAATGAGCGCCGCGGGAACAAAGGCTTGTTCCAGATTCGTGTAAATCAGCGTGCGCATTCCCGCGGGCAGAACCAGCGATTCCAGGAATTTCTTGTCCAGGCGCCGGCCGCCAACGACGTAAAACGGCTTGGGAACATTCGGCTGCGTGCGCACGACCGTCAACGACAACGCCACTTCCGTCGGAAGTTCCTCCCGCGACAGAAAAGCAGACGACGTATTCCAATCGCCGGTGGAGGCAAGCCAGTCATTCTTATAGCCGACGCGCGCTGGATATTGCGCCGAAGAAATCAAGGTGCCGTCGCTATTCACGAACTCCACAAAATCCAAGCCATGATCCTGCGCCGCGCCGTTGGCATCGCGCACATACAGAGACTGGTCGGCGTTGGGCCGCTCCAGGTCAATCGCCATGCGCAGCGTCACTTCCGCATTCGCGATGTTTTCCACCTGCCGCGCGATTTCTTCCCCACGCTGCGCAAATTCCTTGTTGAATTGCGCGACGAGCGCCTCGGTGCGCTGCGCATCCATCTCTTCAAAAGCTTCGCGCGTGTAGTGCGTCACGCCATAAGCCACCACCGTCACGGAGGCAAAAATGATGAGCAGCACGATAAACAGCAATTTTGTTCGGAAGCTCATGGTTTAGCTCCGGGCGGTGCAGCAGCCCGCGAATTCGCCGGATTCCCGGCGGCATTCGCATTGCCGGCCTGCGCCTGCGCAGGCTCCGGCAAATCAAGCCACACATCGGCGAGATGCCATTCGCCCCAGCGCGCCGGGATCCAGTCCCGAACATTCTGACCTAGTCCGACATATTCCGGCAATGCGACTAGCGGCAGAACGCGGCGTTCTTCCAATAATTTCTTCTCACGCGAGTAAAGTTGTTCCGGATCAGTCGAAGTCACCACGCTTTCGGTGGAGTCGCCAAGATGAAGCGTGGAGGCAAACGACTCCAGCTCGAGCCGCGAAGAGAGCGTCGAATAGTGCCACGCAAAAAGATGCAAACCGGCCGTGGTGTCGGTTGAACTCACGGTGCTAGTGGTGTTGCGCGGCGCGATGCGATTTACCACTTGCACGAAAATTGCCGCTTGCCGCACATTGATCGCCACACGCTCACCGAGAAGCTTCGGCAAATCGCCGGGCGCGTCCACACGCAGCCGCAGCGGCTCCGTGCCGGCCGCCGCGCTCGCGGAAAGCGCGGCGCGAATCTCCCTCGCGCGTGCGATGTTGGTCTCCATAGTGAAGAGGAAAGCATATCCCGAGAGCCACTGCGGCAAAAGGGCTGCTGCAGGTTCGGCTTGCTTCTGCAGCAACACGTTGGCCATCGTCTGCCGGTCAAGCGAGAGGGAGAGCGCCTCGCGCAACTGCGCGTCTGCCACAGCAGGCTGCGCTTCATCGAATCGCAAACCATACAGAACGACCGGCGCCGAAGACCATACGCGCAGATTGTCCTGCATCGCGCGACGCACCAGATCCGGAGACACCTCGACCAGATCAGCCTTGCCCAATTGCAAATCAAAGAGCTGCCGCAGCGGCGGAACGCCCAGCGTCACATCAATCGCATCCACAAAGGGCCTGCCCGACCACGTCTCCTCATTCGCTCGAAAGCGCAGATGCGTGGGTTTCCCTTCGCTGCGCGACGAAAACACGCTAGAGGATTCCGCGGGCGCTGAATCAGACTTGTCCGCACTTTTCGAATTTTCTCTCCACTCCGAAACCAAAAACGGCCCCGTCCCAACCAGCGTGCCATCCGGCTGCACGCGATAAACAAAGAATCGCCCTGACGCGAGTTCCTCGAGCAGATCCGGCAGGGCCGCCGCCGATTGAATCACAACGCTGCTGCCCGTCGCCGTAATCTGCTGCCCGTTTGGGAGCAGCGGTTGAAGGGCCGCAGCCACATCCGTCGCTGTGAGCACGGAGCTATCCGAAAACTTTACTCCCGCGCGCAACGCAAATTGCCACCGTTTGAAAGCCACATCATGCGTCCACTCCGTCGCCAACTGCGGCTGGAATCGCCCGTAGTTGTCCAGCCCGACCAGCCGCTCGTAGACCAGCGCACCCAGCTTCTCCACAGTCGCAAAATCCAGCGTGCCTACCTTCCACTCTCGCGGATTCAATGACACCGACGTCGCTCGCAGCTCCACCCGCAGAGTTCCTCCGTGCCGCGGACTCGTCGCAGCGCGGGCTCCACTGGCCGCGATCAGCAATCCACTAATTAGGGCAAGTAATCGAGAGTCGATAGACCTCATAGCGCCCTGTCTGAAGATTTCGGACGACGGCGATGGCGTTCGCATTCGCTGACGCCTCGACCGCAGTTCGCATTTCGGGACTGTGCAGAGCAATCACCGCGCCGGTGAACTCGATCGGCGGTGAAACGGATTGAGCCTGGCGTTCCTGGATCTCAACGGCTTGAATGGTATCCGCCCGGGTCCAATCTCCTTTTCCGGTGACGAGCAACTGCCAGCCACTTCCGCATCCGCTATGAATGCTGGCAATCTCGCTTCCCCACGACGGAAAAACTGCAACTGCGTCCGGCCCGTCTTCGTACAAACGAGCCAAACCGTCCTGTCCCGTGACGACAATCCCGGTCGCCTCCTCCGTTCCAAATTGCGCCGCTGAGGTCCATGGGCCTGTCTTCTTTCCGGCGACGGCGTGAGGAGAAACGGAACGAACTGGCATTTGTTCCGTGTACTTTTCACAGCTCCAACCTTTGCCGTCTACCGCGGAATACCGGCACATTTCTCCCGGCAAATATGCTGCCCCTGCGTCAATTCCGAAATAGAGGAAGCCTCTAGGTTCGCGTACCGAGAGACGGCGAACCGGAAGACGATCGGTCCCCGTCGGCACCCAAAGCTCGCCTTGTCTTTTATAGTAAGCAATTCCTTGAAGCCCCAGGGCAAATGCACCTTTACCGTCTCGGTCCAAGACTACGTCCACAATTGGAGAATCCTGTACGAAAAGAAATTCCTTGTGCAAGACGAGGCTGTACAAGTGTTCTGTAATGGGAGCGCCCTCAATCGGGCCCAAGGGTTCCATTACCGTTTCGGAGTTTTCCTTCCGCCGAATCTGGACAATCCCTAAGTACGACGAGACGTTTTCCGTCACCGTTAGTACAACTGACCCGGCAGCATCCGCAGGCAAAACTTTGGCCCCACGTTGTTGCAATTCTTCCTGAAACGCGGCTGAAAGATCGGAAAATTCGCGACCGCGCAAAGAGGAAAGATTTCGTACTTCGCAGGTGACAGACGCGCCGTGAAGAATTGACGCAGCCTTGCGGGCCAGCGCGCGCGCCGCATCTTCAAGAGAGTCCGCACGCGAGGAAATTGGTGCCAAGAGGAGCGCGAATCCCAAAGCGAGGCAGCAAAGAATCGAGCTGAGAGAGAGCGGCGGGGACAGTTTTTGCTTGGCGGACACGGGGTTCCGGGTTGATGATATCACGGCTGCAAACGAAGGTCGGTGCGGCGCTCGAAGCATTTTCGCAGCGCTGCGGTAGGACGCTTCGAGCGAAGGAACTTTTTCGAGCCAATGGCAGTATCTAGCACCAGCGAAACGAATTGCCCCGGTCAGCCGTCCATGTAGGAAGCCAGCTATCCCGGGAATCCATCTTCAGGAGCGAACGGAATGAAGCCCATGCCCACGCGAGCGAACGTCTTATTATGGCTGAGTCTTGCACTAGTGGTCTGCCTGACGGCAACGCCGGCCAAAGCGCCTGCACAAGCGGCCGCCGACCAGGTGCCTGATGGACCCACGAAGCTTCTCCGCTATGCCGATATTTCGAAGGACAAAGTGGTTTTCGCCTACGCCGGCGATCTCTGGATTGCCGCGCGCGATGGCGGCAATGCTCGCCGGCTCACTTCGCACGTGGGCGACGAGCTCTTTCCGAAATTCTCGCCCGACGGAAAATGGATCGCCTTCACCGGCGAGTATGATGGCAACCCGGACGTGTACGTCATCTCCGCCGAAGGCGGCGAGCCCAAGCGCCTAACCTTCCATCCTTCGAACGACATCGTCCTCGGCTGGACGCCCGACGGCAAGAATATCCTCTTCCGCTCCGACCGCTTTAGCGCGCCCCCGGGCCGCTTCACCAAACTCTTCCTCGTCTCTCCGCAAGGCGGCACGGCCAAGCAGCTCCAAATTCCTCGCGGCGATTTGACATCGTTTTCGCCCGACGGCACCAAGGTCGCCTACATCGAAACCTCCCAGGAATTCCGCACCTGGAAGCGTTACCGCGGCGGCTGGAACCTGCCCATCGCCATCTACGACCTCAAGAAAAACACCTACGAAGAATTGCCCAAGTCCACCGGCATGGAGATGTTCCCCATGTGGCACGGCAACGCCATTTATTTCATCAGCGACCGCGATGGCGTGATGAATCTCTACAGCTACGATCTCGGCTCCAAGCAAACGAAAAAGCTCACCGACTACAAAGAGTACGACATCAAGTGGCCGAGCCTCGGCCCCGACGCTATCGTCTACGAAAACGGCGGCTCGCTCTTCGAATACACTATCGCCAGCGGCAAGACGCGCAATCTTCCCATCGTCGTGCGCGGGGAAGACATCGAAGCGCGCGCGGAATTCAAGAGCGTCGCGCCGAACATCGGCAGCTTTGCGATCTCGCCTTCCGCCGCTCGCGCCGTCATGGAAGCCCGCGGCAACATTTTCACCGTTCCCGCCGAACACGGCAGCATCCGCACGCTGACTACGGAGCACTCGAGCATTCACGAACTGAATCCCGCGTGGTCGCCCGACGGCAAGTGGATCGCCTATCTCTCCGACAAGACAGGCGAATACGAACTCTACACGCGCCCGCAAATGGGCGGCGAAGAAACGCGCATCACCGCCGACGGCGGAGTCTACCGCTATGGCCCAACTTGGTCGCCGGACAGCAAGAACCTCCTCTACTGGGACAAACTGCACAAGCTCTGGTACGTCAGCGTCGAAGACAAAAAACCAGTCCTCGTGGACGAGGCGGGCTACGGCGACATCACCGACGCAAGCTGGTCGCCAGACAGCCTGTGGCTCACCTATTCGAAACCGCATCGCCGCGGTTCGAACGACATCTCTCTCTATTCGCTCGCCTCCAAGAAAGTCACCAAAGTTTCCGCCGGCTTCTACAACGACACCAATCCTGTCTTCGATCCCGCCGGCAAATACCTTTATTTCATCTCTTCGCGCTACTTCTACCCCAGCATCGGCCAGCTCGACCAGCGCTACAACTACTACACGACGGATGGCGTCTTCGCCCTCACCTTGAAAGCAGATGAGGCCTCTCCCTTCAAGCCGGAAAGCGACGAAGAAAAAGCCGCCGACGAAAAGAAGGAGAAGGACGACAAGAAGGATGATAAAGCCAAGAAGGACGAAAAGACGGCCGACGATGCAAAATCCGACGAACAAAAGGATGAAAAGAAGGACGAAAAGAAAGAAGAAAAGAAGCCCGAACCAGTGAAGCCCATTCAAATTGACCTTGATGGCATCGCCTCGCGCATCGCTCCCGTGCCCGTCGCTCCTGGAATTCTCAGCAGTCTCGCGGCGCGCAAGGACAAATTCTTCTACGTCACCACGCCGCAGGAAGCGCGGCAATTCGGGACCAACGATCATGGTCCCAAGAGCGCGCTTCACGTGTACGACGTCGTCAAACGCGAGGACAAAGTTCTTCTCGATGGCATTGACGGCTACGACCTCGACAAGGAAGGCAAAAAAGTTCTCTACAAAGCCGGGCCCGTCTACGGCATCGTCGAAGCCACCCCCGGCAAAGCCAAAGTCGGCGAAGGCAAGCTGAACCTCGGCGAAATGCAGGTCAAAGTGGATCCGCGAGAAGAATGGCGCCAGGTCTTCCACGAAGCATGGCGCATCGAACGCGATTTCTACTGGGATCCCGCGATGACCGGCCACGACTGGAAAAAAATCGGCGAGCGCTACGAAGCGCTTTTGCCCTGGGTCGCGCATCGCAGCGATTTGAACTACTTGATCGGCGAAATGATCTCCGAGCTGAGCACTTCGCACACCTACGTCGGCGGCGGCGATCAACCCCAAAAGCCGCGCGTCAGCGTCGGCTTGCTGGGCGCCGATTTCGAACCCGACGGCGGCTATTTCAAAATCACGAAAATCTATCCCGGCGAAAACTGGAACGACAACACGCGCTCCCCGTTGACCGAGCCCGGCCTCAAAGTAAAAGCCGGCGATTATCTGATCTCCGTCAATGAACAGGAAGCGCTTTCGAATCAGGATGTCTATTCCTACTTCCAGGAACTCGCCGGAAAACTCGTCACATTGAAAATCAACAGCAAGCCCAGCCGCGAAGGCGCATGGGAAATCACTGTGAAGCCTGTCCCCAACGAAAGCGGCCCGCGTTATCTCGCCTGGATCGAAGCAAACCGCCGCAAAGTCGAAGAAGCCACCGGCGGCCGCATCGGCTACATGCACGTGCCGGACACCACCATCCCCGGCATCATCGCCTTCGACAAACAATTCACCGCCCAACTCGATAAAGACGGCATCATCGTCGACGAGCGCGACAATTCCGGCGGCCAGATTCCCGACTTTTACACGGAAAAACTGAAGCGCACATTGCTAGCGCTGGTCGCTCCGCGCGATACGAAAGACATCCCCTGGCCACCCGTCGCGATCTACGGCCCCAAAGTGATGATCGTCAACGAACTCGCCGGCTCCGGCGGCGACGCCTTCCCCTGGTTTTTCCATCGCGAAAAAATCGGCCCTATCGTCGGCACGCGCACCTGGGGCGGCTTGGTCGGCATCGGCAACGTCCAGCCGCTGCGCGACGGCGGCTTCGTCACTGCGCCCGGCTTCGGCTTCTGGAGCACGGACAACGGCGGCGAATGGGTCGTCGAGCAGCACGGCGTCGATCCCGATTTCGTCGTGCCCCAGCGCCCCGACCTCGTCGTCGCCGGCCACGATCCGCAACTCGAAAAAGCCATCGAACTGGCCAACGAAGCCTTGAAATCCTACAAACCAATCCCGCCAAGGCCGAAGTATCCAGTGGCCAAGCAATAGAAAAACCGTTTCGCAAATCGCAGTGCTCACTCACAAACAAAAAGGGCCGGCGGATAGCCGGTCCTTTTTGTTTTGCAACCGCGGCATCCAGCCGCATCCTTCATTCGAACGCAACTTCCATTCTTAAACCGCTAGCCGGGCGGCGCGCTCCTCGAAACCGGCGGAGGATCAATCTCTGGCTGATCTGGTCAAGCGCGGCGGTGCTTGCCTTCCGACTCATGATCGTTCCTCCTTTCCAGCGTCGCGTCCCGGGCCACCCACAGGGGTGTTGGCTAGCGGAGCCCAGTAGCACAAACTCTTAGTCTGTGCGAATTTTTCTGCAGTCTACGGCCTCTTCGGCTGCCGCTTCTGCGCGGAAGCCGAAGCCGTCGGCGTCCCATCTTCCGACCCATCATCAGCCGAACTGCTGCTCACTCCCGAAAACGCCGACCGCATCACATCACTCGCAAAAAAGTTCTTCCCATCCATCGGCACCATCATGATTTGCAGCTTGTCCGACAGCCGCTCCGCAATAATCTTCTGAATCAGCATCGGATTGGACTTCAGCACCGCCGCTTCAAACTTCATCCGCTCGGCATCCGCCGCAGCCGTCACTCGAATGCGGTTCGCGTCCGCATCGGCAGTCACACGAATCCGATTCGCCTCCGCGTCCGCCAGATTCTTCTGCCGCTCAATCTCCGCCTTGCTATCAATCACCTTCGCCTGCGCCGCCGCTTCCGCATTCTGCAGCGTGGACTCTTTCCGCGCCTCCGCTTCCAGCTTGCTCTGCTCGATCTGTTTCTGTTTCAACGGCAGCGTGTACTGCATCGCGTCCGCTTCCGCCTTGGCCTGCAGCACGCGTACTTGCGCCTGCGCCTCCGCCTGTTTCACGTCGCGCGCCTTCTGCGCTTCCGCTTCCAGCTCCGCAATCTTCACTTCTTTCCCCTTGATCTCCGTCTCCGTGCCAAGCCGTTCGTTCTCCTGCTCCTTCAGCAAAAGTCCTTCCAGCCCCTTCGCGTATTCCTCCGGCAGCTTCAAGTCGCGCAGCAAAACCTCGCGCACCACAATCCCGTCGCTAGCCAGCCGCGTAGTGATCGCCTCCGCAGCCTTCGTCCGCAGCTCCTCGCGCTTCGTCGCAAAAATCTCCCGCGTGATGTAGTTCGGCGCCAGTTGCCGGTAAATCGTCGAAACCACCGGAGCCACCACCTGCTCCCCCACCGGCTGCGGCAAATTCGTATGAATCGAATCCAGCCTCTTGGGGTCCAGCCGGTACCGCACAGAAACCGCCAGCCCGATGTTCAGCCCTTCGCGCGCCTGCACCGTCAGCACATCACCCTTTTGCTTGGGATCTTCGGCCACCAGCGTCGAGTACACTTGCTCGCGCGTGTCGTAGATCGCCACGGAATCCACCAGCGGCGTAACCACGTGCACGCCGGGATACAAAGTACCGGGTCGCGCGCCCCAGATTTGGCTGACGCGCACGCCCGCCGCTCCGTCCGGAATCACCACCACGCTCCCCGTAATCAAAAACGCCAGCACTCCCGCCGCCACCAATTGCAGCGCCAGCCTCCAGCGCACCGGCCGGAAAGGGCGTCGAGCCAGCGCACCCACCTCCCCGCCGCCTTCCTCCGTCTTCCCCCGCGACAACAACCGCCTCAGTTGCTCCGACAGAAAAATGTCATACGCCACCAGCGCCCCCGCGCTCCAAAACAGCACCGTCCCCACAATCGTCAACAAATATTTCAATGCCAGCATCGCCTAACTCCCTTCCGTTCCCAGTAGCACAGACACTCTTGTCTGTGCTCTTTGCTCCGGTCCTTCCCAGTGGGACAGGCATTCCTGCCTGTCCTCCTCGCTCCGAGCAAATCCTGTAGCTCAGGCCTTCAGGCCTGAGCCTTTTCCGCCCGGGCCGGCCACGAGCCAACCGGCCGTGCGCGGAGCGGGCCAAGTGGCACAGGCTTTAGCCTGTGCTCTGTGCCTTCACCAGCTCAGCGCGTAGCCGAATACGCCCGCGCCACCCGCACCGCCCCATACCCCAACCCCGTCCTCCGCGCAGGAATCCGCCCAGCCGTAGCCGGCCGCATCATCCAAAACGCCCCGCGCAGCAGCATCCAGTTCAATCCCGCCGCAGCCCCCACCGCAAACATCGTGGTAACCACCAGCCCGGCAAAATGCAGCAAACCGCTCATCACGTACCTCCAAATCTTGCGATTTGGTAGATCGCACGCCCATGCCCTATTCGAATGTATTGGTAATAAAAGACTTACAGGAAAGCCCCGCCCAAAACTCCGTGGCCCACGTTACACGTCGTGTCGCCCTACCCGCACCCCATCACCCGCTCCGACCCCATCTCTTCCAGATCTTCCAAACATTCAAACCTTCAAACGTTCAAACGGTCTTTCTCCCCCCGCATCGCCTCCCGCATCAATCCATCGTCTATCTCAATCTTCGTCCGCATCTTCGCGGATCTTCTTGGTCAAAGCTCAGACCGTATGCGACTCTTCTAAGCAAGCCGCGAATCATGGATAATAGCCCGAGCCCATGTACGTAGCCGGTAAGAGAAAGATTCTGCAAGACCAATCAGCGCAAGAAAGCGCTGACCTCTCTCGCTATGTCCCCGAAGAACTTGCGAAGCTTGATGACCCGCAGACCGCTATTCCCCGCATTGCGAAGGACGCTCATTCCATCCGCCTTATTGAAAGGGCGCTCCATCAAGTCCCGACCTCACACTCGCTCTATCGCGGGGATGCGCGCGACATGTCGGGGTTGGAACCCCAAAGCGTTCACTTGGTGCTGACTTCCCCTCCCTACTGGACGCTCAAAGAATACCGAGATTCCGAAGGCCAACTCGGCCACGTCGAAGATTACGATCAGTTTCTACAAGAACTCGACAAGGTCTGGAAACAGTGCTTCCATGCATTAGTCCCCGGCGGTCGATTGATCTGCGTCGTCGGCGATGTCTGCCTATCGAGAAGAGAAAACGGCGGCAGGCATACCGTTGTGCCTCTTCATTCTTCGATCCAAGAGCATTGTCGCAAGCTAGGATTTGACAATCTCGCACCCATCATCTGGCACAAGATCTCGAACGCCGCCTACGAGGTCGAAGGTGGATCTACTTTTCTCGGTAAGCCTTACGAGCCAAACTCCGTCATAAAAAATGATATCGAGTTCATCCTTATGGAGCGTAAGCCGGGCGGATATCGCGCCCCTGACATTTCCACGAAAGTCCTAAGCGTGATTTCAGCAGAGAATCACAAAAAATGGTTCCAGCAGATTTGGACCGGAGTCACGGGAGCCTCTACAAAACAGCATCCTGCGCCTTATCCGATCGAGCTTGCCGAAAGGCTCGTCCGCATGTTCAGTTTCGTTGGCGACACGGTCCTCGATCCCTTTATGGGCACTGGCACGACCACGGTGGCGGCCGCCAAATGGGGAAGAAACAGTATTGGATTCGAGATAGACCCCCACTATTACAAATTGGCCCAAAAGCGCATCTCGGAAGATACGTCCTCTCTCTTCAGTACCGCAGTCATCCACTCGGCCCGCGTTGAGTAGCCGCGGACATGGCCCTTCACCCCGATCTCGAAAAAGACCTGCGCCGGGCAATCAAACATTTCTGGTCAACGCGCCAAAAACAATCCAAGAATCAGGGTTCGAAGTCAGGCGCCCGCGACGCCGGCGCCAGAACCGCGGTGACTGGCGGGCAGCAAATGAACGGCTTTGTACACCTGGTTCGGGACTATTTGTCCGCGAATGGCCTCCCCAAGACGCAAGTTTTCTGTGGGACGGCCGTCGAAATTCCGGGCTGGTATCGCCCAGAGAAAAAATGGGACTTATTGGTGATTTCGGAAGGTGAACTCATTGCCGGGATCGAATTCAAGTCCCAGGTAGGGTCTTTCGGCAACAATTACAACAACCGGACCGAAGAAGCCATCGGCAGCGCCACGGACATTTGGGCCGCTTTTCGAGAAGGCGCGTTCAAGCCATCAGCTCGGCCGTGGCTGGGCTACATGATGCTGCTTGAGGATGCCCCAGGCTCAATGCGTCCTGTGAAAGCACGCGAACCCCACTTCAAAGTGTTCCCGGAGTTTAGGGACGCATCCTACGGGAAGCGTTACGAAATACTTCTCACAAAACTGGTGCGCGAACGACTCTACGATTCAGCCTGCTTTCTGCTTTCCAACGCCAAGAGCGGGACGAAGGGCAACTACCGTGAGCCAGCTTCCGAACTTAGCTTCGAGAAGTTCATAACCTCGCTGTTGGCTCGAGCGATTTCAATTGCTAGGACCTAGAAGTGGCATAATCGTGTCCGCCAATCAAATCGATAGTAAACGGAGGCCACATGCCCGGCAAAAAGGGCGGGTGGCGTACAGATCATCCACTCGGGCCAATTAGGGTGCCGCACCCTTCGATTTTAAGGGTGCGGGTTTTGACTTTTCCCCGACTACCAGCCACGCACTTCTGTCCCATTCCCGCATCCACTTGCAGACAAACCACTTATAGTTATCACTTGACAATAGGTACGGACCTGCTATAATAACTTCGTTGTTCCGGTACTGATCCCTCCGCCCGCCGTAGCCTTGGCGGAGGCGGGTGCCCAGCCTCTCATGCCCTCGCCCCGCGCGGTCCTTCTACCTCCTCCAGTTTCCGTCCATCCCCACCAGTTACCTTCTCGCGAACAGTCCCCGTCCGTAAACCGTTTAGATGCAACACTTGCAGACCCCCTCGCAAGTGCTGCAAACAAACGACTTACGAAGAACCTAAGCCCTGTAGATGCAACACTTACAAAAAAACGGGGGGTGGGTAGGGGTGTTGTCATCCTCTCGTGCACGGCTCTCACTCCTCGCGCTTCAGCCGTCCTTTGTTTTCATACTCTTACACACTCTTTTGCACGATGGAAAATCGTAACTCGCTCATTTCAAATCGCTTCCGCACTCTTTCCATCACCGTGGGGGGTGGGTGGGTCTCCCCATTCAAAAACCTAAACCGTCACTTTAACTATTCGTTGCACGACCAAAAAATATCTCGCCCTTTCTTTTCAACCACTTACAAATTGCCCATTTTCCATCCCCTTTGTTTTGACATTCATCCATGTAATGGGGGGGTGGGTAGGGGGTCCCCAATGAAATTCCTAAAGAGGAACTTTAACTATCCTAGTATCTCTGACGAACCAATCAACTTGCGGCCTCAGCCGCTGCTCTGCTCGCATAATGGGCCTTTCGCACGATCACACAGGACACAGGTCACGGAACACAGAACACTGGCCACGAAGCCGACACTTCCCTTCGTTACATCTTTATCTCATTACTTCATTACTTCTTGCGCCAAACTACCCGCCCCGCGCCCGTCAACGCAGTATGTTAGGCTAAACTTGAGAACAAAGATGAACCGCGGATCAGGCTTACGCATCGGCAAAATTCTCGGAATCCCCATCTACCTCCACGCGACGTGGATCTTCATTTTTGCCGCCTTCACCTACATCATCGCTATGCAGTTCAAGGAGCAGCATCCCGCCTGGTCGGTCACCCAGCATTGGGCCGTCGGGGTCCTCACCAGCTTTCTGTTTTTCGGCTCGGTGGTCTTCCACGAGCTCTCTCACAGCGTCGTGGCCCAGCATTACAAGATTCGCGTTCTTTCCATCACCCTGTTCCTCTTCGGAGGCTTGGCGCGCATCGAGCGCGATCCTTCCAAAGCCATCCAGGAGTTCAACATCGCCATTGCCGGCCCGCTGGCCAGCGGATTTCTCGCCGCCTGCTTCTTCGGCTTGACCAAGCTCTTTCCCTACAGCCAAACGGTGGGAGCTATGGCCACCTGGCTCTGGCAGACCAACGCTTTGCTCGCCGTTTTCAACCTCCTGCCGGGATTTCCGCTGGACGGCGGAAGGATCTTCCGTGCCATTGTTTGGGGTGCGACCGGGAGTTTCGAGAAGGCCACTCGCGCCGCAGGCTCCAGTGGAAAGTTCATCGCCTACGCTTTGATCGTCGGCGGTGCCTGGGAAGTCTTTCACGGCTATGTTCAATCTGGGCTCTGGACCGCCTTCATCGGCTGGTTCCTGCTGAACGCCGCACAGGAAAGCGTCGCGCAGGTAGCCATCCGCGCAAACTTGGCCGGCCTCAGCGCCGCGGACGTGATGAGCCACGAAGTTCCCACCGTGGACGGCCACATCACGCTCGAGGATTACGGCGCGGAAGTGCTGCGCACCGGCCGCCGCTGCCACATCGTTCTGATGGGCGACCGCCTCTCCGGTTTGATGAACGTGCACTGCCTGAACGCCGTCCCGCGCGAGGAGTGGGCCCACAATTCCGTGCAGTCCGCCATGATTCCGCGCGACAAAATTCTGTGGACCTCGCCCGACGAGCCGCTCCTCCGTTTGCTGGAGCGGCTCCTCACCACGGACATCAATCAAATGCCGGTCGTGAGCAGTTCCGGGGAAGGCGATTCCCATGTCGTCGGCATGGTCACGCGCGATTCCATTCTCCGCGTGGTGCAAACGCGCACCGAGCTCGGCCCGCTCGCCGCGGAGAAATAAATGAATCGCGGAGAAGCAAATCAATTTTGTTTTGAAGCGAAGAGTTTTGGAGAAATATTCGACCAAAGCTTTTTGTGAATGTTATTTTGAAGCGAAACGTTTTTGAGAATTCTCGCGCGAAGTTTTTGTGAATTTTGGCGCGAAAGAAAAATTTAATCCGCAACCGCTGATTCTGCGCTGATGGAATTGTCGCGGAACCCGCGCTGCTGGCGGCTTTCCAGCAGGACGCGCACTCCGTGCCGTGGCCGCAGCGTGATGGACGCCAGCGGCACCACCGGATGATCCGCCACCAGCCGCAAGCGAAACTTCTGCGCAATCGTCGCCAGAAGTAGCGCCGCTTCCATCAGCGCGAACGAATTCCCGATGCACTGGCGCGGCCCGCCGCCAAACGGGAAATACGCGAACCGCGGCAATCGTTTCAGCAAGTCGCCTTCCCAGCGTTCCGGCTGGAATTTTTCCGGCGCGTCATACCAGCGCGGATCGCGGTGCACGACCCATTGCGCCATGGCCACGCCCATTCCTTTTGTCACCGGGTAGCCGGCCACTTCGTGGTCCTCGACCACAAGACGGGCCATCCCCCACGCGGCGGGATAAAGCCGCAGCGATTCCGTAATGACGTGCCCGGTATAAGAGAGTTTTGATAAATCTTCAAACGAAGGAGGCCGGCCGCCGAGGACGGAATCGAGTTCGGCATGCAATTTTTTTTCGACCGCGGGATTTTGCGCGAGCAGCCACCACGTCCAGGAAAGCGTGCTGGCGGTGGTTTCGTGCCCTGCCAAAAATAAAGTGATGGTTTCGTCGCGCAGTTGCTTGTCCGTCATTTTCGAACCGTCTTCGTCCTGCGCGGCAAGCAGCATGGAGAGCAGGTCGCCGGCATCGTGGCCAGAAGCGCGGCGCTCCGCGATAATTCGATAAAGAATTTTTTCGATCTGCGTCACTTCCCTTTTCACGCGCAGATTCGTGGGCGTGGGCACCCAGTGCGGAATTAAAATCGTGCGGCGAAAATCGGCACCGATTTCGAGCAAGAGTTCCAGCGATTTTCCGACGTCCCGCGCATCGCGTGCCACGTCGGCATCGAACAAAGTTTTTCCGACGATCTGTAGCGTGAGGCGCATCATTTCTTTATGCGCGTCGCGCTCTTCGCCATCGCGCCAATCTTCGAGCAAACGCTGCGTGTACTCCACCATGGTGCTCGCATAAGAAGCGATGCGCCCGCGGTGAAACGCCGGCTGGGCCAGACGACGCTGGCGCAGCCAGAATTCTCCTTCGCTCGTCAATAAGCCTTCGCCGAAAACGTGACGGTTGGCGCGAAGGACTTTTCCTTTTGTGAATTTGCGCGCGTTGGTGACCAGCACTTCTTCAATCGCGTCGGGATGATTGATGAAAATGGATTTGAACTTCAGGACGCGCATTCCCGCAACGTCGCCATAATCGCGCGCGAGCTTCGTGAAATATTCCAAAGGATTCGCGTTAAGTGGTCCGAACGACCAGCGTTTGAGTCCGTCGCTTGGTCCGGGAGGGAATTTTTTGCGAGTCGCGCGCTCCATCAAATGATGCTATGCCCGCGTGCGGGTTGCGTCAACGCGCTGCGTGATGGGAACGCTCAAGTTTCGAGCGGGCGCAACGCGCGGATTCGGAAGCCGCCGCGCCGAACCGCGATTGCGATGTCTGAAAATCCAGCTGTGGTCAGTCGCGCAGGTGCCGTCGCTGGTGAAACAGGCACGAATGTGCTTCGAATGTGGCCGATTCGGTGGAACCAACCATCTTGAATGTCGAAGGCAAGAAAAACTCCGCCGGGACGGAGCACGCGGAAGATCTCCGCGAAGGCGCGATCCTGCAATTCTTTCGAGCGCAAATGATGAAGCATGAGAATCGCAATTGCCGAGGAAAAAGTCTTGCCCGGAAATGGCAAGGCTGCTGCGTCACCTTGAATCACGCTGACGTTGGAGCCGTTGATCCGAGCGGCAAGTTTGGCGGCGGATGCGTGATCGTATTCGAGACTCGTCACCTGCGCCGCGCGGCGCTTTAATTCTTCGGTTGCCGCGCCGGTCCCCGCGCCGAGCTCGAGTACATGCTGACCAAGATCCGAACCTTCGACGATCCAAGGCAAGAGCTTCCGCTGCGTCACATATCGCCAAAACGGCGACCCACAAGCCCATGTTTCGAATCGATTCATAGATAGTGCGCAAGCTGCGTTGGACTCACGACTTTACCGCAGGTGAGACGAATTTACTTAAGCAGCGCGCCGATTCGGTGAAGAGAGGATGCGAATTGATCGGCGTTGTAGGCGGAGGGGTTTTCGAGTTGCTGGAAGAGCCCGTTGATGGCGGCGCGGACTTCGGGGGCGTTGGCGGGCTTGGCTTCTTTGCTGTACGCGATGTAGAGCGAATCCATGGCCATGGTGGCTTGTTCGGCGGCGCGTTCGTCGGCGAGCGCGATATTTTCTGCGTCTCCCGAAATACTTTGCAACAAGCGTAACGCAACAGCTTGATCGTACTGCATTGCCGCCAGGCGCTCGGCGATTCGTTGTGCCAACGGCGCTGCTGCAGACGCTGCGGACGCAACCGCGTTGCGATCGGGATTGAGCTTGCTCATTTCGCCGGAAACGGAGAGCAACTGGCGGTCCAGTTCGTCTGCGTTCGCCGAATCGATCTGTTTCGCCAGCAAACGAAAGACTACGTATCGCGAAGTGTTCCACGCCGGATCACCGGGACGCCGCCCGGAGAAACCATGTTCCTGGCGCCAACTGTCTTTTGCGGGGCCCAGGGAATGGTGGCAGGCGAAACAGGAGAGTTCGGAGTATTCGGGCCAAACATCTTTTTTGTCGAAGCGTTCGCTTTTTGCTCGCCACGTTAACCGTTCCATTGCCGCGCGCAGTTGCACGGCTTGGCCGGTGCTCCATTCGCGGACGCCGACCCACGCGGCGTCTTCGACGCCTTTGCCCGGCTCGGATTCGCGCGGAACTTTCCAGTGGCGCGGCATGACAGCAGAAAAGGAATCCAATTCGAAATAGAGATCCGGGTGGCCGGCGGCGATCATTTCGTGATCCACAAACTTGTTTTTTGTTCCGAGGTGACATTCGAGACATTTTTCGGTGCGATGGATTACGTCGCGCGTATCAGCCATTCCGAGCACGACGGACTTTTCATGCGGCCACGAACGCGTGGTGTGCGGACCGAGCCATGCAGAGGCAGGTCCGTGGCAATTCTCGCAGGAGACGCCTTCGGAGATTTCGAATGCGCGGCCACGTTGCTCGGGCGGCGGGTTCAGGGCATGGCACGCCAGACACTTCGGCGCTTCCTCGGATTTCGCGCCGAGTTTCAAAATCCGCGCCATGCGTTCGCCGACGTCTCCGGTCAGCGCCTGGTACGCACGGCTGTGCTTGTCCTGGATGATCCACGTGGAATATTCGTTTTGGAAAATGCGGCTTCCGGCGATGGGCTTTACGCTGCCGTGGCAACTGGTCGCGGCGCAGGAGCCGGGGCCGATGTATTTGATGGGCTCATTTTGGGCGGAAAGCATTTGTGGGATAGCCAAGAACCATGCGCAGAGGACAACGCGAAGAATGCAGAGGTTGGAGAATTTGGGCATTCGGTGTGCCAGCGAATCTGTTTGCTTATATCGTTTGCGCCGAGGGGAAGTCAACGGGGCGAGTTGTCTTTTTCGCGGCGCGGCGCGAAAAGCCAAAGGGGCGCTATTTACAGCGTGCGCGCCTGCCAGTAGTATGCAGGGGATTCAACACGCCACTTTGCGCCGGGCATTGCATCGCAACATCGCAGTCGCAGCATCGCCGGCGCTTTTCTCTCGAGACGGGGCGCCGTGATCTTCGACGACCTACGGGCCATCCAGCTTCGCTATGGCTTCCTGCCCAAAGCGGAACTGGAGGGCCTCTCACAACGCACCCAGACGCCGCTCTATCAGCTTCATAGTGTCGCGAGCTTCTATCCCCATTTTCATCTGGTGCCGCCGGCCAAAGCGGAGATTCGCGTGTGCGCGGACATGAGCTGCCGATTAAATGGAGCTTGCGAGCTTCGCGCGGATGTGGAGCGGCGTTTTGCCGGCACGCGGCCGGAGGACGTGCAGATTCGCGATGTCTCATGCCTGGGGCGCTGCGATCACGCTCCAACGGTGTCCATCAATGATGCGATATTCACGGATGTGAGCGGCGAGCAGGCCGAAGAGATTGCGCGGCGCGCCATGCGCGGGGAGGACGTTCACGAACCGCATCCGGAGCAGGCGCGCGTGGAATGCAAGGCGGATCCGTACGGCAGCGACGGCGCGGGGCAAAACGAACGGTATGGCGTGGTTCGAACGCTTGCGCAATCGCGGGCGTTCGATGATGTTATCGCGCAGCTGAAAGTGGCTGAGCTGCGTGGAATGGGCGGGGCGGGATTTCCTACGAGCATGAAGTGGGATCTGGTGCGAAGGGAGGCCGACCCGGTCAAATATATTGTATGCAACGCGGATGAGAGCGAGCCGGGAACGATCAAAGACCGCTTCATCATGACGCATCTGCCGCATTTGCTGATTGAAGGGATGATCCTCGCGGGGATGGTCACCGGCGCAAAGCGGGGGATCCTTTACATCCGGCACGAATATCATCTGCAAGAAGAAATTCTAGGGGAAGAGATTCGGCGGTGCTATCGCGCGGGGCTCTTGGGAAAAAGCGTTCTTGGGACGCCGCTCGCGTTTGATCTGGAAGTTTTCGTCAGTCCGGGCGGATACATTTGTGGGGAGGAATCCGCTTTGCTGGAGGCGATTGAGGGGCATCGCGCAGAGCCGCGGAACAAGCCTCCTTTCCCGGTGCAAGCAGGTCTCTGGCAGAAACCGACGGTCATCAACAATGTGGAGACGTTTATCAATGTGCCGCAGATTCTGGCGCGGGGCGTGGATTGGTTTGCCGCGCAGGGCGCTGGGGGCTCGCGCGGGTTGAAATTTGTGGGCGTCAGCGGGCACGTGGCGCGGCCGGGGATTTTCGAAGTGGCCATGGGGACGCCGATGCGCGAGGTGATTTTCAAACATGCGGGCGGGATTCGCGGTGGCCGGCAATTGAAAGCGTTTGCGCCGTCCGGGCCATCGTCAGGGTATCTTCCTGCTTCGATGGTGGATGTGCGGCTGGATTTCAAGGCGCTTGCTGAAGCCGGCTCGATGCTGGGCTCCGGGGCGATCGTCGTTTGCGATGACAGCACTTGCATGTTGGACATGGCGTTGGCCGCGGTGCGTTTTTATCGAAATGAATCCTGCGGCAAGTGCGTCCCCTGCCGCGTTGGTTCACAGAAAATGACGGACATGCTTGTGAGATGGACGCAAGGCGGAATGCCTGAATCGCAATATCGGGCGGACCTTGCGCTGCTCGAGGAACTGTCGCAGGCGATGAGCCTCACTTCGATTTGCGGGCTCGGG
Organism: uncultured Acidobacteriota bacterium; assembly: GCA_963729455.1. GTDB lineage: Bacteria > Acidobacteriota > Terriglobia > Acidiferrales > UBA7541 > Acidiferrum. Next base: position 464,222 of record CAVSNX010000005.1, on the reverse strand, counting down.
CAGATTGTTCCTGCGCCAATTCAATCCGTGCTGAAACATTTTCGCGCAGAGATTGACGCGCATGTTTTGAAGGGGCAATGCGCGAGCGGGATTTGTTTTACAGACTGCTGCTCGCGCCGGAGAAGCGCAGCGCGTTGGGATTCGGCCCTGATATGACAACTGCTGCTACACCTCCGGGAATGGTGGACATCACGCTGGACGGGAAAGTCGTGCGTGTGCCTGCGGGGACGAGTGTGTTTGACGCGGCGCGCATGAACGGCATCAGCATCCCGACACTGTGTCATCTGCAGAATCAGACTCCTGTGGGGGTGTGCAGGCTTTGTGTCGTGGACACCGGCGCGCGTGTTCTCACCGCTTCTTGCGTTAGAACGGTCGAACCCGGGATGAAGGTGGTCACTAATTCCGAAAAAGTTCTAAATGCACGCAAGACTCTTCTTGAATTAATGATGTCCGATCACCCTTCGCCCTGCGTGCGCCAGCAGAATTCCGGTGACTGCGAATTGGAAATGCATGCGAAAGCAGCCGGGGCTTCTCAAGCGCGCTTTGCAAAGCGCACGGTCGCGCGCGGTAAAGACGATTCATCGTTGGCAATCGCGGTGGATCACGACGCGTGCATTTTGTGCGATCGCTGCATCCGCGGCTGCGATGAGGTGAAGAGCAATTTTGTTCTCGGGCGGATGGGCAAAGGGTATTCCGCGGGCATCGCGTTTGATCTGAATTCGCCGATGGGGGATTCCACTTGCATTTCTTGCGGAGAATGCATGGTCTCGTGTCCAACAGGCGCGCTAACCAATAAGAGCGTCGTCGGGACAGCGATCGCGGCGGGACCTGATGCACAGGGTTTCGAAGCGGAAGATCTCTTGCAGATTCCAGTTTTCAAGGGAGTTTCCGGAACATTTCTTGAGCTGAATCGCGGCGCGATCGTCAAACGTCGTTTCCGCAAAGGCGAGCTTATCTGCCACGAAGGAGAATTCGGGTCGACAGCGTTCTACATTCTGGAAGGCAAAGCGAAGGTGTCCATTTCCACGCCCATTGCGCACGTGAAGACGCAAGGCGGGGCCAAGGGATTTTTCAAGCGGCTGACCAGCACGCTGGTCGCGCGGGAGGAGGACAAGCGCGAGGGAGAAACGCGGGACAGAACGATTCCGATTGATGCTTCGGTGGATCTTTCTTATGGCAATCCTGTGGCGGAACTTGGGCTGGGAGATCTTTTTGGCGAGATGACGTGCATGAATTTTTATCCGCGGTCGGCGACGGTGATCGCGGAATCGGACGTGGTCGCGTTTGAAATGCTGCGCAATGTTTTGGACATCATGCTGAAGAACAAGACGTTTCGCGCGCAGCTGGACCAAACTTATCGGCGTCGCGCTCTCGAAAATCATCTGCGGGGCGTGCCCATGTTCGCGGATCTCTCGGCTGATTTCATCGAGCACCTTAAGGAGAGCGTGGAATTACAGCGGTTTGCTCCGGGGCAAACCATCGCGCTCCAAGGCGAGCCAGCGGATAGTTTCTATCTCGTGCGTATCGGCTTTGTGAAGATTTCGGAAAATTATCCTGGCGGGGAGATGGTGCTCGCGTATTTATCGCGCGGCGATTATTTTGGGGAGATTGGTTTGTTGGGCGGAGGGATTCGAACGGCGACTTGCACGGCGCTGGATCACGTCGAGCTTGTGCGCATTTCGGGCGACGATTTTCGCGACATGGTTGCGCGCTTTCCCAGCGTTCGAACGGGGCTGGAAGCGGTTGCGGCGGAACGGCGCGCGGCGAATCAGCAGCGCATGCAGATGGTTCACAGCGTTCCGATCGAACAATTTTTGTCGCAAGGATTGATGGAAGCGCAGAGCTTGCTGATTCTGGATTTGCAGAATTGCACGCGGTGCGATGCTTGCGTGAACGCGTGCGCGGATGCGCATGACGGTGTCACGCGGCTGGTGCGCGATGGATTGCGATTCGATCAATATCTTGTGGCGACGAGTTGCAGACAGTGCCGCGATCCGCTGTGCATGGTGGGGTGCCCGGTGGGTTCGATTCGAAGGCGGAATTCGCTGGAAGTGATTATTGAAGATTGGTGTATTGGCTGCGGGCTATGCGCGCAGAATTGTCCGTACGGAAATATTAATTTGCATCCGTTTGAAGTGATGGTGGACGATCCGGAGCGGGCTGGGCGGAAGAAGGCGGCGATCAAGCAAAAGGCTACTTCGTGCGACCTTTGCACGCATTTGAAAGAGCCGAGCTGCGTTTATGCGTGTCCGCATGATGCGGCGCATCGGGTTGATCCGAGGGCATTTTTCGCCGAGATGCTTGGGCAGGGCGGCGCGAAATGAGGATGGACAGCACGCAGCGCGGCTGGGGGATTGCGTCACTTGCGATTCTTGCTGCGTCAGCGGTGGTCTATGTGTTTTATGCGCTTGGGGCACCACAAGGTCCGCGTGGCGGGAGTGCGATTGGTCTGACATTTGGCGTGGTGGGCTTCGCATTCATGATTTTCGCGGCGCTGCTCGGGGCGCGGAAGCGGGTTCCAACTTGGCGTGTTGGGCGCGCGCAGGCTTGGATGCGCGGGCATCTTTGGCTGGGTTTTCTGGCGCTGCCGATCATTTTGTTTCATGGTGGATTTCATTTTGGAGGGACGCTCACGCGGGTTTTGATGTGGCTGCTCATGATTACTGTGTTTAGCGGGGTTTTTGGCGCGGTGCTGCAACATTACATTCCGCGGGTGATGACTTCGGAAGTGCCGCTGGAGACGATTTACGACGAGATTGGGCACGTGCGGTCGTTGCTGCGCGAAGAGGCGGATCGCGCGGTCGAATCGGTTTGCGGGCCGATAGGCCTGAGCAAAGCTTCGGATGCGGAAGTGCGGCGCGCGGGCGGGTTCACGGCGTTGCGCGCGATCGCGGCATCTGCTGTTCCTTTGCGGACGTCGGCGGCTGTGAGCGCGGGCGCGAGTGCTGCGGTGGCGGCTGCGCCGGAGATACTTTTGTTGAGCGAGGAGGAAAGCGCGCCGTTGCGGCGATTTTATTTGCAGGAGATGCGGCCGTTCCTCGAGATCCGGAGCGGCGTGGGCAGCGGCTCGGGGATGCGCAGAAGGCGGCGAGCGCGTTTGCCGGATTGCAAACTTTGCTGCCGGCTGCGGCGCGGGCGGCTCTTGACGATCTCGCGGATATTTGCGACGAGGCGCGGCAACTGCAGCGACAGGCACGGCTGCATCACTGGCTGCACGGCTGGTTGCTGGTGCATATTCCGCTGTCGCTTGCGCTGATTCTGCTTGGCGCGGTTCATGCGGTGATGGCGCTGCGGTACTAACAGGAAAACGTGGCACGCACACGGACAACGAAAAAACTGGCGCAGCGGATCGACCTCAATTATTTCAAGAGGCCGACGCCGCTGAAGCGCGCGAAATTGTGGCTTAGCGTGCTGTTGCCGTTGCTGGCGCTCGTGTGGATAGCGGAACGGACTTTTTTTAAGGATTCGCGCGTTTACAGCAGCGGGCGGCTTTCTGAACCGCATGCGGTGCTCGAAAAGGAATGCGCGGCGTGCCACGTGTTGCAAGCTGGGGCATTTTCCGCCAAGGCTGCCGACAATGCGTGTCTCGCGTGTCACGACGGGCCCGCGCATCACCCCTTCCAAGTCTCTGCGCCCGATTGCGCGACCTGCCATACCGAACACCGCGGCCGCGTGAGCATCAGGGCTGCGAGCAATGAAGCTTGCGCCAGATGCCACAAGGATTTGAAGAAAGATCCGCTATACAAGTCGGGAATCAAGAGTCTCGAGGACGGACATCCGGAGTTCGCTGCGTTCCGCCGGGATGGACCCGACTACGGCCGCGACTTGGGTGGCATCAAGCTGAATCACGCAATTCACATGAAGCCGATTCGGCGCGGACCCAGTGGACCAGACGTCCAGCTTCAGTGTGGGAATTGCCATCATACTGCCGCCGCCGCCCCGGATTTGACTTATTCGGATTCCAGCTACCGGGCCGCAAAAGTCAGCTACAAAGAGGGCGAGGAAGCGCGGCTGATCCCCCATGGAGTGTTGCAAACTCCGAAACCTGCTAGCGGGCGGGAGCTAATGGTGCCCGTGAAATTCGCCGATGCTTGCGCCGGCTGCCATTCACTGGCATTCGACAAGCGCTTCGATTTTGGTGTTCCGCACGACGAGCCGCGAGTTGTGCGGGAATTCCTGCAGAAGACGTTTCTGGAATATATCTCCGCACATCCGGGTGAACTTCGTGTGGCACGCGATCCGGATCGCGATTTGACTGGGAAGGTCGTGCTCCCGGAGTATCGGATTCTTACGCAAGCCCAATGGGTGATCGAAAAAACTGACGTGGCAGAAGAGCTTCTGTGGCGCAAGACGTGTAATCAATGTCATGTCGTAGGGTATTCATTCGTTGAGGAGCACAGAACACCAGAGGAAATCGCTCGATGGCTGCGCGCCGCGCTCGAAAGCAAGACCGGAGTGAAACCGCTGCCTGAGATAGGGTTTGCACAGACTACCGTGCGGTGGATGCCGCATGCGAAATTCGATCACTCAGCGCACACGGGATTTACTTGCGTGAGTTGCCATGCGAAGGCGCTGACGAGTACGGAGACGAGTGATGTGCTGATTCCAGGGATCGCGACTTGCCAGAAGTGCCATGCACCGGGGGCGGAGCATGCGGAGTCGCGGTGTTTCGAATGCCATACGTATCATGATTGGTCGAAGCGGAAGGAGATCACGCCCAAGTTCACGCTGCCCGCGCTGCGAACCGGAGAGATTCGCGGTGAAATTCGTTCGAACAATGGGCGATAGGAATTTGTGTGGAGCCGCACGGGATTGCCTGCGATCTCAGCGCGAATCCAGATTTTTCGATGGCTCTGCTCAGCGGCTTACTAGTTGCATCATGTGTTCGGGATAGCGCTGGCCGGCGGCGGCGCCTTTGGGGGCAACTTCATCGATGCGTTTCAAATCTTCTGGGGTGAGCGCGAGATTTAGTGCGCCGGCATTTTCTTCGAGATACTTTCTACGTTTTGTGCCGGGGATGGGGAGGATATCGTCGCCTTGGGCGAGGAGCCAGGCTAGGGCGAGTTGGCCGGGGGTGCATTTTTTCTCTTTGGCAATGGATTCGACGCGGCGAACGAGATCTAGGTTCTTATCGAAATTTTTGCCTTGGAAGCGCGGGGAGTTTCGGCGGTAATCGTCGGGGGCGAAATCCTCGAAGCGCTTGATCTGGCCGGTCAGGAAGCCTCGGCCAAGGGGGCTGTAGGCGACGAAGGCGATTCCCAGCTCGCGCGTGGTGGCGAGGATTTCGTCTTCGGGGTCACGGCTCCAGAGGGAGTATTCGGTTTGCAAGGCCGCGATCGGATGGACTTTGTGGGCGCGGCGGATGGTGGCGGCAGACGCTTCGGACAGGCCGAGGTATCGAACTTTTCCGGCTTTCACGAGACCGGCCATGGCGCCGACGGTTTCTTCGATGGGCACGTTCGAATCCACACGGTGCTGATAGTACAGATCGATGCGCTCGACGCCGAGGCGCTTCAGGCTGGCATCGCAGGCTGCCCGGACATAGTCGGGCTTTCCGCTAACGCCGCGGACGGCGGGATTGGATTTGTCGCGGACGATTCCGAATTTAGTCGCAAGGAAAACTTTATCGCGAATGCCGCGAATGGCTTTGCCGACGAGGATTTCGTTGTCGCCATAGCCGTAGACGTCGGCGGTGTCGAGAAAGGTGATGCCGAGTTCGATGGAGCGATGAATCGTGGCGATGGATTCGGCATCGTCGCGAGTTCCGTAGAATTCGGACATGCCCATGCAGCCCAAGCCCATCGCCGAGACAAGTGGCCCGTTCTTACCTAGATGACGTTTATGCATGAAGTTCGCCTCTGAATACTGCATTCGAAGAATCCAAGGTTCCTCTCGTTGGATGTACTTCTGGCTTGTTCGGGTACAAAGAGGTTCAACCAAACAAGAGCGTTCGTCCTTCGCTACAATTACAATGAAAACGCGCGAAGCGGCTAGTCCGTCAAGACAAGTTTCTTTTGATGCCGACTGAAACCAAAACCGCCTCACTCTCCCCGGCTTCCCCGAGCGCGGTATTGCCCGTGCAACACGAAGGCGCGGCGCGGGCCTTTTGGCGCGTGTTGACGCGCTTCGACCGTTCGAAACTTTCGCCTTATCAAGCACTCCGAAATTCCGTCGGCGTGGTCCTCCCCATCATCGCAGGATTCGTGCTCAATATGCCGCGCGGCGGAGTGGTGGTCGCGAGCGGCGCCCTGAACGTGGCTTATTCCGATGGGAGCGATCCGTACGCGCAGCGGGCCAAACGAATGCTGACGTCGAGCTGCCTGTGCGCCCTCGCGGTCTTACTCGGCGCACTTTTCGGGAGTCACACAGTGGCCGCGGTGATCATGGCCACGATGTGGGCCTTCTTCGCCGGAATGCTGGTGGCCATCAGCACGACGGCCGCAGATCTTGGTGTAATCAGCCTGGTGACGCTGCTGATCTACGCGGCGCAGCCGCTCACGCCGCATCAAGCGGTGGTTTCCTGCATTCTCGCGCTTGGCGGTGGACTGCTGCAGACCACGCTCTCGATAGCGCTTTGGCCCGTTCGACGCTATGAGCCTGAGCGGCGCGCGCTAGCCAACTTTTATTTCGAACTTGCGCGCGCGGCGCAACAACCGTTGATTCCGACTTCCGCTCCTCCCGCCACGCTGCAGAGTGCGCAAGCGCAGGAAGCCCTCTCTGCGCTTGACCGCGACATGGCCCTGGAAGCCGTGCGCTACCGTTCGCTGCTGAACCAGGCGGAACGGATCCGACTCAGCTTGCTGATGCTCTCGCGGCTGCATCTTCGGTTGCGGCGCGAGAATCCGACGCATGCTGCGGTGCGCATTCTTGATGACTATTTGAAAAGTGCAGCGCATGTGCTGCAAGCGATTGGCGATTCCCTGGTTACCGGCATAACCGTGGCGAGGTCCAGCGATCACCTTGGAGCACTCGAAACGCTTGCACGCGATTTGCGCCAGGAGACAGAGAGCGCGCCCGCCTCCTTCCTTGCGGCGGTCGCCAAGGATGTGCGCGTTCAAATCGATGCGCTCAACGGCCAGTTGCGGTCCGCGCTGGACTTGGCGATGAACACCACTCCCATGGGCCAGGCTGCTTTCGAAAGACAGGAAGCGCGGCAGCCGTTGTTGATGCGATTCAGCGGAAAGATCGCCACGCTGCGCGCAAACTTAAATCTGGAATCCTCGGCGTTTCGCCACGCGGTGCGGCTCGCGGCGATGGTGGCGGCGGGCAACATACTGGAGCGCGGTTTCTACTGGCGGCGTTCGTATTGGCTGCCCATGACGATCGTCCTGGTGCTCAAGCCGGAGTTCACCACCACGTTCAGCCGCGGCGTGCTGCGAATCATGGGAACCATCGCTGGACTCTTTCTGGCCACCGCGCTCTTTCACATTTTCCCGGCTACGATCACCACGCAAATCATGCTGATTTTTATTTTCACGTTGCTGCTTCGCTGGGTGGGTCCAGCGAACTATGGGATTTTCGGGGTGGCCGTCAGCGCGCTCGTTGTACTTTTGATCGCCATCACCGGCGTTTCCCCGAGCGAACTGATCTGGGCGCGGGGCATCAATACCGCCGCGGGAGGCGCGCTGGCCCTGCTCGCGTATTGGGTCTGGCCGACGTGGGAGCGCACGCGAGTTTCGGAGCGAATCGCGCAAATGCTCGACGCGTATCGCGAATATTTTCAAGGTCTCGTGGAATGCTACGTTCGCGGCGAAAGTGGTGACGCTGAGGATTTGAATGGCTTGCGTCTGGCCGCCCGCCGTACGCGCTCGAACCTGGAAGCCTCGATGGACCGGTTGAGCACCGAGCCTGGCACCACCACAGAAGAGATGAACCAGTTGAACGCGCTGCTGGCGAGCTCGCACCGCTTTGTGCATGCGGTGATGTCGCTGGATGCCGGCTGGCTGCATACGCCCGCAGTTCCTGCGCGGCCGGCCTTTCTCACCTTCGCGACGGATGTGGAGAAGACGCTTTCGCTGCTCACGGCGGCGCTGCGAGGCGCGCCGGTGCGCCACGCGGACTTTCCGGATTTGCGCGAGGATCATAGCCGATTGTTGCAATCGGGCGATCCGCACACGGAGCGTTACGCGCTCGTGAATGTAGAAGCCGACCGCATCACCAACAGTTTGAATACGCTACGGGAACAGGTGCTGAAACGCGTGCGTGCAGAAAAAGCGGCCTGAAGATCACTCACCAATCAAGCGCGCTGGCGGCTCGAAAGAGTGGCATAATGCGGCGGAAGCAGGGACGCCAGGGCCAAAGATGAAACGACATCTTCTGACGATACTCATGAGTTTTTTGGCCGCAGTGATCGGCGGCGCGATTTTTGTCATCGCACTGTTTCATCAATTTGCGCTGGTGGAAGTGGCTGCGAGTATTCTTACGGGGCTGCAGGTACTTTTCCTCAGTTCTTCCATCGGCGACCTTCTCGATGAAAAGAAAGAGCCCAACCGAGCGAGGAATGCCGCGGCCGTGCTGGTCACCGTGTTTCTGGTGGCGTTTTATTCCATCACGCGCTACTTCCATTAGTCCTGGTTTTCGAACGTGCCACCGGAGAAAACGAAATGAAGTGCATTGCGGTGGTGACCAGTGGAGGCGACGCTGCCGGAATGAACGCGGCGATCCGCGCCGTCGCGCGCATGGCCATTGATCGCGGCTGGGAAGTACTGGGCGTACAGCACGGGTATGCCGGACTCATCAGCGAAAATTTCGTGCCGCTTGGGCCGCGCAGCGTCAGCGGCATCATCCAACATGGCGGCACGATGCTGGGCACCGCGCGAAGCGAGGAGTTCAAAAAGGATGAGGCACAGCTGAGAGCAATTCACATCCTGCGTTCGCGCGGAGTAGACGCGCTGGTCGTCATCGGCGGCGATGGCTCGCAAACGGGTGCGTTGCGCTTGCTGGAAAAGGGCTTTCCGGTTGTGGGGATTGCGTCAACGATCGACAACGACTTGGCCGGCGCGGAAATGACGTTGGGCGTGGATACCGCGCTGAATGTCGCGCTGGAAGCAATCGATCGCATCAAGGTGACGGCATCCTCGCACCAGCGAGCCTTCTTAGTGGAAGTGATGGGACGAAATTGCGGCTACCTGGCGCTGGCGGCGGGCGTGGCGGGCGGCGCAGAATGCGTGGCGCTGCCGGAAGTGGAAACGAAGCCCGAGGACATAGCGATGGAGCTGCGGGGGGCGTATGAGCGGGGCAAATCACACGCGATCGCGGTGGTCGCGGAAGGCGCAAAGCACGACGCCGCAGCCCTGGCAAAATACTTCGACGAACATCGCGAGCGCCTCGGATTTGAATTGCGAGCTGTAAGACTGGGCCATGTGCAGCGGGGTGGTACGCCGGGAGCGTTCGATCGCATTCTGGGAACGCGCATGGGCGCAGCTGCTGTCGAGCATCTAGAGCGCAATGAATTCGGCCTGCTCATGGGACTAAACAAGGGCCAAATCACGGGCACGCCGCTGAAGGAAATCGTCGGCAAGCACAAACCGCTTGACCCTAAGCTGATGGAGCTCGCGGGCATTCTTGCGAGATAAAGAACGGCTGCCCTCGCCGCTAAACGGGTTCGCCCGCGACGATGAAGAGCGGGTTGCCCTCGATGCTCGTAAACTGCGGGCGAAGCCGCTCGGTGTTGTAGTGCTCCTTGATGTTGACGACCTTCTTTGAAGCGGTCACTACATCCAGCGGAACATTGCCATAGTGGCCATTCCTCAAGTTGACCAAGCGCCCGCTGATGTTCTTCAACAGCAAGTCCAGAGCAAGATTGCCGTAGGCCATGGGAGCAATCGAGTCAATGGCATCGGGATCACCGCAACGAACCAGGTAGCCAAGCTTTTGATTGATTACGTCGATTTTCTTGCCATTGTTGAATTTGGCGGAGAGATCCCGCACGCGCTCGGCTACGTGGTCGCCGATACCGCCGAGCTTTTTGTGACCGTAGGCATCGGTGGTTTCGCCTTCGAAAACCATCTCGCCGCCTTCGAACATGGCGCCCTCGGAAACGAGAACGATGGAATAACGGCTGGGATTTTTGCGGCGGTCGGCCACCAGTAATTCCGTGAGGCGCTCGATGTTAAATTTGTATTCGGGAATGACGCAGCGATTGGCTGCGCCGGCCATGGTGGGGAGCATGGCAGTGAAACCGGCGTACCGGCCAAAAACTTCCAGAATGAGAAAACGCTCGTGGGAGCCGGCGGAAGTGCGCAGGCTATTGACCATTTGAATGGTACGGGTGACACAGGTGCTTAGCCCGATGCAGTAATCCGTGCCGGGAACGTCGTTGTCCATGGTCTTCGGAATGCCGATGACTTTGAAGCCTTCCTTGTGAAGCCGAACGCCGTAACTGAGCGTGTCATCGCCGCCGATGGGGATGAGCGTGTCGATTCCGAGCCAAGCGAGATTCTTCAGCACTTCGGGAGTGAGGTCGTTCTTCTCGGCAGTGAACTTGTCCTTCAGATGCGCTGGGACGCTGGCCTTGCCCACGCGACCGGGATTGGTGCGCGAAGAATGGAGGAAGGTGCCGCCGGTGCGGCCGGCGCGATCGACGATTTCTTCATTGAGGAGAATGTAGTTGTCGGAATTGTCGTAGTCTTTTTCGCGGATCAGCTCCACAAGGCCGGCCCAGCCGTGGCGGATACCGATGACCTGATAACCCTCGCGAATGGCGCGGAGGGTGACTCCGCGAATGGCGGGATTGAGGCCGGGGACGTCGCCACCCCCTGTGAGAATTCCAATGACGCCGCGCTTGGTGTTTACGTTTGCCATGAGACTAAGGATCGCCCTTTCATGGGATGCCGAACAGGAAATTATGGCCTCAAGCGGGGATTTTAGGAAGAGCGGACCCACGATTTTCGGAGGGGGCGCTCCAACGAAAAATATCATCGAATGAATCGGGAAATTCAATTGGACTTGACCCAGGGTGGCCCCTAGATTGGAGGGTCTCCGACCCGCTGAAGTAAGCGGGGGAATGTGCGTCCGAGTAAGCGGCCTACGGCGACCAGGCCACCTGCCGGGTTGCGGAAAGTTCGATGACCGCCACGGCCTTACCTTCACGAATTCGAGTGCAACCCTCGTTTGTCCGCTACCAGTTTGAGACTGCTTATGACGAGATGTTCAGCGCTCCGGGTGTGCCGCGGGAGCACTATCAAGCGCTGCACCGGACGCTGCTGGGGCTGCCGCAGGAGGAGTTGCTCAAACGGCAGCAGGCGGCGGACCTGACCTTCCTGCACGAGGGGATTACGTTTACCGTTTATGGCAGCAAGGAGGGGACAGAGAAGATTTTTCCGAACGACCTGGTGCCGCGGATCATTCCGTCCATCGAATGGGCAAAGATTGAGAAGGGGCTGACGCAGCGCTTGACGGCGCTGAATATGTTCCTGCGGGACATTTATCACGAGGGGCGGATTCTTTCGGAAGGGCTGGTTCCGAGGGAGCTGGTCTACAGCTGCAAGCATTTCCGGCGGGAAATGCGCGGATTGAATGTGCCGCGAGATATTTATGTGAGCATTTGCGGGACGGACTTGGTGCGCCTGCCGGACGGAAGCTTTGCGGTTCTGGAAGACAATCTTCGGGTGCCGAGCGGCGTTTCCTACATGCTGGCGAACCGCAAGGTTCTGAAGCGGGTATTCCCGACAATGTTCCGGGATTACGGCGTCTGGCCGGTGGACAATTACCCGCAAGCGCTGCTGGCCACGCTGCGTAGCTTGACGCCGGAGAATTGCCAGTACCGGCAAGATCCGGCGACGATTCTTTTGACGCCTGGCGTATCCAATTCCGCGTATTTCGAGCATACCTTTTTGGCGCAGCAGATGGGCATCGAGTTGGTGGAAGGGCGCGACCTGCTGGTGCATGACAACATGGTGTACATGCGGACCACGGCGGGGTTGCGGCGCGTGGATGTGATTTATCGCCGAGTGGATGACGACTTTCTGGATCCGTTGTGCTTCCGGCCGGATTCTATTTTGGGAGTTCCGGGACTTTTCAACGCGTATCGAGCGGGGAACGTGACGCTGGCCAATGCCATTGGGACGGGCGTGGCGGATGACAAAGCGGTGTATGCGTATGTGCCGGAGATTATCAAGTTTTATTTGAATGAGGAAGCGATTCTGCCCAATGTGCCGACCTTTTTGATGACCAACGGCAAGCACCGCAGTCACGTGCTGCAAAACCTGGAAAAAATGGTGGTCAAGGCGGTGGGGGAATCGGGCGGGTACGGGATGCTGATCGGTCCGCACAGTACGGCGCAGCAGCGGGAGGAGTTTCGCGCACGTATTCTGGCCGAGCCGCGGAACTATATCGCGCAGCCGACACTGTCGTTGTCTTGCGCGCCCTGCTTGATTGATGGTGAAGTGGAATCGCGGCACATTGATTTGCGGCCGTACATTCTGATGGGGGAGAAAGTGACGCTGGTGCCGGGAGGGCTGACGCGCGTGGCGCTGCGAAAAGGATCGCTGGTGGTGAATTCGTCGCAGGGCGGCGGGAGCAAGGATACCTGGGTGCTGCGCGAAGGTAATGGTGAGGATCGCGTGGCGAAAATCGCGACCATCCAGCGCCAAGCAGGCTGAAGGAAAATGGGAACGATGAGGCCTCCAAGAAACTACTTCATGAAAACATTCCGGCGGGAGGCCGGGATGCTTTCGCGCGTGGCCGACAGTTTGTACTGGATGAGCCGTTATTTGGAACGCGCCGAGCATACGGCGCGGCTGGTGGATGTGGAGTTGCAGTCTGTGGCTGGATCAATCGCCGGAGACGGGAGCGGGGCGCTGGCGGTTTCTGCTGGAAGGATTGCATGCTCCCGGCGCGAAGGGCGCGGTGGACGCGGCAAAGCTGATGAACGCGCTGGTTTTCAGCCGCACCAATGCGTCATCGATCGTATCGTGCATCGCGACGGCGAGGGAAAATCTGCGGCATGTGCGGGAACAGTGCAGCTCGGAAATGTGGGAACAACTGAACCGGCTGTACTTGGATGTGATGCAGACGAATCTGGATGAGGCTTGGATGCTGAAGTCGCACGGATTTTTCAGGGCGGTGCAGGAGGGCGCGCACCTTTTCCAGGGAATCACCGATGCGACGATGAGCCACGGAGAAGGCTGGCAGTACATTCAGCTGGGGCGGTACGTGGAGCGGACGGATACGCTGGCTTCGCTGATGGAAGCGCATTTCAAACGCAATGCGCAGCCGGCGGATCAAGTGGTGGAAAGCGCGGAGTACCTGGAATGGGTGGCGTTGTTGCGAAGCTGCCTGGCGTTTGAAGCGTATTGCAAAGCGTATACGGCGGAGATTCGGCCGCTGCGCGTGGCGGAGTTTTTGATTTTGACGCCGGAGTTTCCGCACTCCGTGCGGTTTTCGGTGGACCGCATTAACGCGGCTTTGCACGTGATTGGGGATTTGACGGAGCGGCGGGAGAAATCGCCGACGCGCATTGCGGGGCGGCTGCGGGCGCAGCTGAGCTTTAGCCAGATCGAGGAGATCATGGTGCAGGGGCCGCACGCGTATCTCGAGAGCATTCGAAGCGAATGCGCGGCGATTCACAGCGCGATTCATGAGATTTATTTTGACTATCCGATTGAGTCGGAGATGGCGTCGTAATTTTTCGAACGGAGCGATATGGCGTATTCGGTGCGGCACATCACGCGGTTTCGGTATGAGCCGGCGGTGCGAGAGAGCGTGATGGAAGTTCGGCTGCAGCCGCGAACGGATATGCGGCAGCGGTGTCTTTCCTTTTCGCTGGACGTGAGTCCGCGTGCCAGCATCATGATGTACCGGGATTTTTTTGGGAATGCGGTGCACCACTTTGATATTCCGGGGCAACATGAAGTGGTGGAAGTAGCGGCGCAGGCGATTGTGGAGGTTTTGCCGCCAACGCTTCCCCTTTCCAGTGATGTGTGCGATTGGGAGGAACTGGATGCGCGCGTGGCGGAGGGGGATTACTGGGAGATGCTGCTTCCCAGCCAGTATGCGCGGCCGACGGAGCTGTTGGAAAAGTTGCGGGCTGAGCTAAAACTTCGGCGGCAGGGGAATCCGCTGGAATTGCTGCAGGAATTGAATACGGAGCTGTATGAATCTTTCGAATATGCTCCGAACACGACGAAAGTGGATTCGCCCATTGATGATGCGCTGGAGGCGCGGCGGGGCGTTTGCCAGGATTTCGCGCACATTATGATCGCGCTAGTGCGGCAGCTGAAAATTCCGTGCCGGTATGTGAGCGGGTATTTGTACCACGAGGACAAAGTGAAGGACCGGTCGCCGGCTGGCGCGACGCATGCCTGGGTGGAGGCTTATCTGGGCGAGATGGGGTGGGTGGCGTTTGACCCGACAAATAATTTGCCGGGCTGTGAACGGCATATTCGCGTGGCCGTGGGGCGGGATTACGCCGATGTGCCGCCCACGCGCGGCGTGTACAAGGGCGAGGCCGAGAGCGAGTTGAGCGTGCTTGTGTCGGTATTCCCGATTGATGCGCCAGAGCCGGAAGAGCTACCACCAGTGATGGTGATTCGATCCAAACCACTGAACGCAGCTTCGAGTTTGGCGCTTGACCACCAGCAGCAACAACAGCAACAACAATAAAAATATTCGTTATAGCGCGATGCGCGTGCCGAGGACTGCGAGGAACTGCGCGAGCCAGGCTGGATGCGCGGGCCAGGCTGGCGCGCTGACGAGATTTCCGTCGGTGATGGCTTCGGTCATGGTCAGATTTACGTACGTGCCGCCGGCGCGGGTGACATCGGGACCGACGGCGGGATAGGCGCTGCACTTCCTCCCTTCCAACACGCCGGCGGCTGCGAGAATTTGCGCGCCGTGGCAGATGGATGCGATGGGTTTATTGGCCTTTGAAAAGTGGTGGACGATTTCGATGACGCGCGGGATGAGCCGGATATATTCGGGAGCGCGGCCACCGGGGAGGACGAGGGCATCGTACTCCTCGGGCTTGATCTGTTCGAATGTGGCGTTGAGAGCGAAATTGTGGCCGCGCTTCTCGGAGTAGGTCTGGTCGCCCTCGAAATCGTGAATGGCCGTACGGACGGATTCGCCGGACTTTTTGCCGGGACAGACGGCATGAACGGTGTGGCCCAGCATTAGCAGCGCCTGGAACGGGACCATCACTTCGTAATCTTCAACGTAATCGCCGACGAGCATCAGAATGGATTTCTTGGACATGAGCACCTCCGGAAAGCGAAAAGGATAGCAGAAAAAAGATGCCCGACCGAACTCCCACGGTACGCGCGTAAGCACAAAAAAATAAGGGCGGCCCGGTTGAACGGCCGCCCTTGTATCAGTGGAGGATTACGCGCCTGAGGTGGCGTTGAGTTGAGGCGCGGCGGCGACGGAAACGTGCTCGGTGGAATCCTGGATGGTGAGCCGGTCGGTGCGCATCTTGTCCCATTCGAGCAATGTCAGGCCATAGGAAGCGAACAGGCGGCGGATGCGCGCGGAGTCCCAGCGCAACACTTTTTCAAGAACCGGGACGAGCACGCTCATGGCGTTATCGCTGATGACGGTGCGCTTGGCAACGCGCGTGATGAACTTGGCTTCAGAGACGGCAATCGTAAGGCCGTCGTACTGATTGACGTGCATCATCACGGGAATATCGGAGCTGCCGTCGCCCATGTAGATGATCTGGTCGTGGCTGATGCCCAGGCTGGCGCGAAGTTCCTCGAGGACAGTGATTTTGCCCCAGCCGGCCGAGGCGCGAATGATGGAGTCCACTTCGCCGGTGGCTTCGTTGTAGCGAAAGCGCGTGCCGAAGATGCGATTCGGGGGAACGATGCCCTCAAGCGCCGATTGGATAATTTCCTGCGGCGCTGCGGAGATCACGTTGAAATGAAACTTGTAGCCATCCGCAAGGTTTTCGAGTGCGCGCGCAAACAGCGCGACGTCGTTCTTCAGGCGGATGCGTTTGCCGGTCTCCGCGAGGTGTTCGCGGCGCACCCGGCGGAAATCCGGGTCGTGGAGAATCAGGTAGCTGAGTCTCCGCGCCCTGTTGGACGAGGTTCATCTCAGCAAGGCCCTTGACCTTGTCATGGAAACCGTTAAAGCCGATGAGTTCGCTCAGCGCGACACCCGAGTCGTTGAAGCTAAGCGTCTGGTCGAAATCGCTGGCCAGTAAGAATTGTTTGGTCATGTACTAGTACTCCTGTTGCTGCCTTTCTTGGCGGGTCCGCCCTGGGTAGCCTCCCGCAACCTCTCTACCTACACGATAACCGCTCTACCCCCCAGGTGCCCCACGAATTATTTTGATGGGTGCTATGCGTTAAAAATGTGAACGATTCATTATACCTTGATTAGATGTGTGGTGGCCATAAAAGGTTAAAAGGAAAGGAGATGGATGTTCCGAAACGCAACATAATGCGGCAAGTTTCGTGGGCAGAACGAGATAGGAATGGCGAACAAAAAGGGAAAGACTGGCAGCATGGCTATTCTTAGGCTTGACGGAAGCGGCGGTGAAACCTCGGCCCCGGGTGCCGACTATAGGCCCAGGGCGTCGATTTTAGGCTTTTCGTAGACGTCGTCCTCGCCAGGGTAGCGGAGGCGGTCCTCGAAACGGCCGGTCTCCTTGGCCAGCGCCCAGACCAGGCTTTCGCCGGCAGGAAGCGTTTTTGGTTCGCTGCGAAAGACGGGATCTTCAAACGCGAGCGAGGCGTCAATCCATTGCCAGCCGGCGGTCTCGAAGGCGTTCATGACGTCGGGAAGCACGAAGGCATTCAGCGGGTTGAAATGGACCAGCAGGCTATGGCGAATATCGCGGCTGAGAACGTCCAGAGCCAACTGCCGGTAGAATGCGGCGCGGTCCAATAGGTGCGCAATCAGGTAATCGCGATACGGAGCGATTGGTGCCTTCGGCTCCTTCCCGAGGCGATCCTCGAAGCGCTGGCTGACGTACCAGTCCGAAGCGTCAATCGTGACATGGCCGACGCGGTAGCCGCGCTCCTTAAGCAAGGCGCGAAAACGGTCACGCTTTTCCGCGGTGTCGCCTTCCTTCAAGAACGGGTAACGGAACAGCGCGGTGCGGTTGTGGTAGGGCGCGATCACTTTCTCATTTTTCAGAAAATCGACGGCGAAATCGGCGTAACTGGTTTGCGGACCATAAAACTTATGCGAATAGGAATGGTTGCAGATGAGGTGGCCCGCCTGGTCCCAGGCAGTAACCAGCTTTGTGCCGTCGGCGTCATCCACACGCATTCCGCAAACGAACAGTGCGGCGCGCACGTCCTTCGCGGAGATCGCTTTCAAGATGCGGCTGTTCGCCTCCTGCCATCTCACGATGGATCCCAGCGAGAGCGTGGGGTCGTCCATCGTGAGCGCGACCTGCGGCCGCACGGCACTATTGGGCGAAGTCTTTGAAGCAGCATTTTGCTGAACGGGAAGTGCCCGAAGAACCGGCGGAAAAAGATGAGAGCAAAACGCAGTGAAACAGTTTTTGCTGCAGAAGAGAGAAATCTACGACGTTTCATGGCAGCGACCTCAGTAAAAAGAATCCAGCCACTCGCGGGCGCGAGTGAAGAAGGATGTGAAAGAAGTTAAGGAACTCGATGAAGTCGCTTTGTAGCGACGCTGTTCCTCGGCATCGTCACTGACGACATAAGCCTCGCCCGTGCGCGGATGAATGTAGAGAGAGCGCATTTCGGCACGGTTGAGCGGTCTAGCGCCGCGCCGGCCAAACACGGCGAGCTGGTTCCCGGATTCATCCACCGCCCTATCGCGATCGATACCCTTGGAAATAGCTAGCACGGGGCCCCGTGTGCGCGCCGTGGCGATAAGTTTGGGCGTGGGACGCGGGCTGAAGCCGGAGAAATGCGCGGGGTCATCCCACGGAGAAAGAATTTGCAGGACGCGCAGGCCATTCTTCCCGTCGGCGACAAAAGCGAAAGCGCTGGCCGCGACCATGGCGATCTTGACGTCGTTTACATCGCTGAGCTGGCCCTCAGCGTTAAAGAGCTGATCCAGTTTTGGCGCATCGGGTTTTTCAACGTCAATGATTGCGATCCCCTGCTTCCCTGCCGAAACGTAGGCATACGTGCGAGCTACGTAAACGTTGCGCGCGTCTGCGAGAGGAACGAGCGCGTTTGCGACCGGCTTAGGCTTTGAAAGATCCGTGACGTCCATAACCTTGAGGCCATCCCGGTCCGCAACAAATGCGTAGCGGAACTGCACGGCGATGCCGCGAGGATCGTTGAGCACAGGCGCACCGATCGTGGCCGTGACGCGCGGAGCGAGCGGATTGTCGAGGTCCACCACGACGAGGGCTTTGTCCGTGAGGACGTAAGCGTTTGTTCCGACAATAGCGATGCGGCGTGCGCCCGTGAGAACGCCGCCCGGATTAAACGCCAAAGCGCGCCTCAAAAAATTGTTGGCGGGGTTGCCGTCGAGCAGCGTGCCCACGCCTGGACTTTTCGATTTCAAATTGGGATCGCCAATAACGACTAGCCCTTCTTCTTTGTCCGCCACATAGAGGAAGCCGTACAGCAGATGAATTGCTTGCTCTTCGTTTTCCGGCAATTGCTGCCGCAGTGGATCGACACCGAGCGTCGTCGGAGAAGCAACGGCTAGGGCGTTTTTCGTCGGAACGTAAAACCGCTGGCCGATGGGAGAAACCGGCGCGGTCGAAACCTTTTCCGAGAAACCTTTGTTATCAATGTTGGCGATGTCATAGACGCGAAGGCCGCCCGGTCCCAGCGCAGCGTAGGCATATTCGCCGCGAGCCTGGATGTCGAGGACGTTGCCGGTATGTTCAGCGGCGGCGGTGAGCTCGCGGTGATGCTCAAGGAAGTTTTTGTAATTGTCCGGATAGGCGATGCGCTGCAGATCGCTCCCGTAGATAGCTTCCGGCTCATCATGTTCCGCGACGGCGACGGCTTCGAAACCTTTATTGCCGGTGGCCACGTAAACGTAGCGGCCCATGAAGTTCATGAAGTTGGTGCCCTGCAACAGCAATTGCGCCATCCAAGCGTTGTTGTCGTTCTGCGCGGAAACGTGGCAATCACTGCACTGCTTCGTTTCTTTGGCGCGGACTGTGTGCGGCACGAACGTGGAAAATGCCTGGCCGGAAAAACCGGGAGTGGAGATCGTCTGCTGCGTGTAGTAGAGCCACTCCCGATTGGCGTTTTGCGAGCTCACCAAGACCGCACAGGACGAACGCGCGGGAGCAATGCGATGTCCGGTAACCGTGCCGTCCACGCCAAGCATATAAATGTCGTCGCGAAGCACCTGGAAGTTGTAGCTAGTGTAATTTTTCGTGAGCAAGCCTTCGTTGTGGAGCATGGGCTTGCGCGCGTTGGAGGTCATCTGCAAATGGCAGCCGAAGCAGGTGGGCGTCCACGACGTGTGGCAGGAATAACAAGTCATGTTGCTATTCGCATGGGCGAGGGCCGCATCGTCGCTCGGCATTTGCGAGGGAACCACGCCGTCCTTGTTCACCAGTTTCGCGCGCATGGATTTCATGCTGAAGTGCACATTTCCGGGAGTGACCGTGTCCACCGTCTGAACGATTTCCCATTCTTTATTTTCTTCCGACATCGAGCGTTGAATCACTTTGTCGCCGCGCCATTCGAATCGCCGCAAGCCCCACGGCGTACGCAGCGCGTCCAGATGGCGCCCGCCTTCAGGCGCTGCAGGCCCTGAGGTAATCAGCAATGCCTTCTTTCGGATCGTGCCGTGGCAATCAATGCAATCAATTTCCACCGCGGCCCGCGGCTCGCCGTAAATTTTCCCGTTGCCATGATTGTCCTGCGCGAAGTGGCAATCGTTGCATTGCATACCTTTTTCAAGGTGGATGTCGGCCAGATGGACGGCTTTGCCGAAGCGGTCGGGATCGTCGAAGGCGATTTTCTCGCCGTTTTTATCGAGCCAGTTCCCTTCGCGATCGTGGTTGAACACGGCGCGGAACACCCAGCCGTGTCCGTGGAAATCCGCGAACTGCGTGGTCTTTAGCTGCTTGTTGAACTCAGCGCTACCAACATTTTCCAGAAACTTTTCGTCGCCCCAGAGCCCGCGAACCGCAGCCCCTTCCGGATTGCGCACAAAAGATTGGTAGCGCTGCTCTTCGCTCGGATTGCGCTGCGCTCTGGGATACATCTTGTCGCCGTCAATTTCGTTGTCCCACCAGGTAAGCCCGAAATACGTGGTGACCATGTTCGTGCCGGGATGAATGTGGCAGATCATGCATTGGCTCGATGGAATGGAACGCGTGAACGTGTGCCGAATGGGGTGGCCGGGCTCGTTTTTCGCAATGGTGGGATCGGACGAAGCGCTGAAGCCGGAGTGCCCAAATCCCGCGTAAGCGCCAGAGTGCGCCGGATCGCGGTCGTTTGCGTAAATCACGTGGCACGCGGTGCAGCCGCTGGCGCGATAGTCGCCGGGATGATCCTCGGTGCCGGGGAGCGACAGAATCGGATCAAGCAAGCGCGTTTTCTGCAGGCCAAGAAAAACGGGATCGGTGCGAAGCTCTGTGCCGAAGCCGCGGTCGCTGAGTTTGTCATCCGGTTTGCCGGGATCCTCTTCGCGCGTCGGGTTGCCGATCTCCGCTTTCTTTCGTCCGCCGCGTTCAAACACTCGCAACACGTTTCCGGGCTGCGAAATTTCCCAGCGAAAAAGGGGATCGAGTTCCGGCAGGACGCCCTTGGCGCGGGTCTCTTCCGGCGTGGGCTTCGGAAATGTTTTGATCGATTCCGGCTTGCCGTCGCGATCGTAACTTTCTCCGAACCGCGTATTTTTCGTCGGATAGCCGCCATTGTTATAAAGCGCCGCACCCCACAGCAATCCGGCGTGGGTCATCATGCTGGTAGACACTGCGCGCGTTTCGGTCGCGTGACAGCCAAGCGCGCCGCATGTTTCCGGAGCGACGCGCAGATCGCCAGGATTGACGAACTTGACGTACTCCGCGGCTTCCTTCAGCCACTTGGTGTAGGTGCGCTCGGGAAGTGCGGAACGATTTCGGAACGAAGGGTCGCGCGGCTGGACGTGCGCTTTTTCTTTCGCGGAATTGTATTCCGCGGAATTCACCGCCGTCCCCGGCGCAATGGAGATCGAAACATTCCCGCCGTGGCAATCCGCGCAACCGAGGTGAACGGTTTTCGTCGGATGCATCGTTGGCTCATCTGTCGAGGTGTGGCACGAAATGCAGCCAGCGGATTTGCGATCGGCTTCTTCCTGGGATTGGCCGCGGAAGGAGCTCGGCGCGGAGTCTTGCGATGGATGAGCGCCAGAAGCAGCTGGAGCTGAGCGAAGAGCGAAAAATAAAGATAACGCAGAAACGCAGAGTGCGCTAAGAACTCGCAGAGAAGAAGAACCGGTTTGGCGTTCGCTGGTCATCTAGCGCGCATCTCAGAACGTAAACTTTACGGAGCCGAAAAGCGAGAAGAGCGTGCGGCTCGTGTAAATGTCAATGAAACCCTGACCGGGTTGGAGAGCGGACGCGCCGCCGGTGAGGACGATATTCTCAGAAAGCGGCGGGCGGTATTCGACGCCGACGCCGAAGTCTTCGCCAATCGAGTGGCGAATCGGAGACTGGAAAAGAATGAATTCCAACGGCTCGGTGTGTTCGAACCGGAGATAGTTGAAATTCGCGAAGCCCTTTAGTTTGGGCGTGATGTCAAAATCCGCGCCGGCGTTGGCGATAAAAATCCCGGGATTCACGAAATTCGCCTGGCCTTCTTCTTTGCTGGAGCGGAGAGATGGAATCAGGCTTCCGGACGAGGTGAGCAGAATGCCGGAGCCCAGGAGCCGAATGGCTTCGCGGTTCCAAAAGCTGAAAAGGCCTCCGGCAAAGTTTGGGAGATCGTCGATGGCATCGAACCCGCGAGCGCGGCCGTCACGGGGATTGGCGTCGCCGGAAGTATAAAACGTCGAAACGCGGTAGCGGATCCAGTCCTTATCGTAGGAGAGCTCCACTGCGGCCATTTGCGCGTTGATGGTGACGGGTCTTCCCGCAATGGGATTGAACGTGTCTTCTCCCACGGCTTGATAAAAAGCGTGCGTGAGATTCAGGCGGCGAATATGGCCGCTGCCTAGCCAGCCGAAGTAGCCGACGCGGATGCCATGGAGAATTGGTCCGGCGCCAGGATTCTGATTGATGACGTTGCCGACCGGCGCGGGACGAACTAGAAAACCGTTGTCGTCGTAGTGCAGGCTGGGATCGTCTTTGTTCCACGCGCCGACGAATTCCGCGGTGTAGCCGGGGAAAAAGAAATCCTGCAAGTAGATATTGCCGAGAATAACTTGTTGATGGCGGCGGCCAAACGAATTGAGGCCGCTGTTGGTGTTTTTCTCGAGAAGGTGAAAGTAGGCGATGTTGTACTCGATACGGTCGGACTTGAGATCACCGAAAATGCGCAGCGCAGGCTGCTCATCCACGAAAAGAAAGCCGCGGAAATCGGCGTTGAATTGCTGAATGCCAGTGCGCGCGGAAACGAAATCGTAATTTGGGCCAAGATCGTGGAGTTTCACTTCGACGAAGGCTTCCTGCAGGCCGATATGATCGTCGAAGCGATTGGTTCCGCTGCGCGGGCTGGGGCCTACGATGCCGAGCTCTCGAACATCCAAATCGTTGAGGCTTAGTTCAGGCGTGATCCGAATGCGCCAGTCCACGGGCTTGAAGGAAGCGTCGCCATGAAACAAATCAAAGCTGAAACGCAGCGTTTGATCGAAGAATGCTTGTTCGCCTTGGCCGAAAAAGCCGGAACTGCCGGGACGCTCGGCGCCGACGTTGCTGGGGGAAGGGACGCGGCGGCCGTCGAAAGAAGTTTCGGCGGAAGCCATAATGTTCAGAAACGTTTGCTGGCCGAAAAGTTCCGGCCAAATCGGCTCGTCGCCCTTGAAGCGATTGCGATTGAAAGGATCGTACCAGTGAGGCTTGGTGTAGATGTACTCGCCCTTTTGCGAATAGCGGCGATAGTCGGGCTGCTCGAGGGCCCAGCGGTTGGGAACAGTATTGTAGATGTCCGCGACAGGGGGCAGCGCGTCCGGCGAAATGTTCTCGATGTAGTTGGGATCGGAATCGAGACGATGGCGAAACTCGCGATAGGTGCCGAAGGAAGGTTGACCTTCGGCGGAAAGGGCGGGGCCGAGTTCGGGGAGGCGCGGGAGGCGGGAACGCGCTTCCATGGCTGCGGCGGTGACGAGGGAGATTTCCAGAGTGAGGACTTCGTTAGGCTGAAGCGTGAGATCGGAGAGAACAAACGGTGCGTAGTCCTTAGCCGCGACGCGAAGCTCGTAATGGCCCGGTGGCAACGGGAACAGGCGGAAGACGCCTTCCGCCGAGGCTGTGCCGGAAAAAAGCTGGCCGGACTGCAAGTTGCGCAAGGTTAGCACGGCGCCGGGAACCGGGAGTGCGATGTTGGAGAAGCCGACGTCTCGTACAATGCCGTCGAGCGCGGTTGTGTTTTGTGCCTGCTGGCGGGGGATGCGCGTGGGCAGAGCTTGCTCGTGGGCTTGTGGCGCGGGACTCTTCGCGGGAGATGAAGTTTGCTGCCGCGGAACCGCCGCGCGGGTCGCAAAACAAAAGCACGAAAAGCAGCAAGCGGCGCAGAACGCGCGTCGAACTTGCCGCGGGGAAAAGAAGATCATGCGCTCGGCCTGAACGAATTGCTGAAAATTCGGAATCGCGTACTAGATAACAATATCAAGAAGCCGCGGGCAACAGTTTTCCCATGCGGAGAGACACATTCGATAACGCGCCCTGACGCTTCCGCCATTCACCAGTACGCGGCAGGACGCGGGCAAATCCGTTGAGTGGCCGCGAATGACTGTGATACGAAGAAATGTACTCCCACGATGAAAACGGTTCACAAACTGCGAAAGCCGGTGGAATCCCGTCGCGCCCTGCAAGCCCGCCAGAAGACCCTGGCGCTGGGTGTGGCCCTCGCTCTGGGGATTGCCGGGGCGCTGTTGATGCTTCTGATCGGCTGTGGTGGCGGGAGCAGCGCGAGCGTTGTGCCGCCAGTCATTGCGCCCGTGCAAGCGCTGCAAGTCGCTGACGTACAAAATATTGTGACCGCCGCACTGAATTCCGTGAACGTGGATATGGTGGTCGCGGTGGTGGATCGCGCGGGATTTGTGCTGGGAGTGTTTCGAACGCAGAACGCGCCGGCCACGGCCATCGGAAATTTCGGGCAAATGCAAAACGCAAATGACGTGGCTGTGGCGCTCGCGCGGACGGGAGCTTTTTTCAGCAACGATCAGGCGCCGCTTTCTTCTCGAACCGTGCGTTTCATTAGCGGGATTCATTTTCCGCCAGGGGTGGCGAATCAGCCGCCCGCGGATCTCTACGGAATCGAAAACACGAATCGCGGCTGCGCGCTCATTAACACTCCAGCATTCGAAAGTGTAATTCCTCCCTCGTTGGCGCTTGGTGGCGGATTTGGGCTCGGCGTTCTCACCGGAAAAGCCGACATCAACGATTCGAACGCAGCCGCCGTGAATCCCGGTGGCGTTCCCATTTTCTATAAAAATGTTGTTGTCGCCGGAATTGGCGTCGTGACGGCGTCGAGCAATCTGAATGTCGCGGAATATGCAGCGTTCACCGGCAGCACAACGCAGCGCGGTGGTGCAGGAGACAATTTTGGTCCGACGCCCGCCCCGCCCGGAGTGGTTTCCATCGGCGGCATTGCTTTGCCATTTGTGGATCAAACTTCGCTTCCTTCAGGTCTTTCCGCAGGGCCGGTTGCAGGAACGGGAAGTTATTTGGTGGCGCCCACGAACAGCCAGGGACAGCCGCCCGAAGGCGATTTGATCACGCCAGCGGCGGGCCCGCTGAGCGGATTGAGCGTGAGTGACGTGACACAGATTTTGAACAATGCGGAAGCGACGGCCAATACTACGCGCGCGGCGATTCGACTGCCACTGGGTTCGAAAGCACGGATGGTCATTGCGGTCGCGGATCTGGATGGAACCATCATTGGATTGCGGCGCATGCAGGATTCCACGGTCTTCAGTATTGACGTCGCCGCGAGCAAGGCGCGCAACATGGTGTACTTCAACAGCGCGTCGCGAACGGCGGCGGATTTGAATGGCGTGCCCATGGGCACTGCCGTGACGAACCGCACGATCAGTTTTGGCGCGCAGCCGCTTTACCCGCCCGGGATCGATGGTTCGAACGCCGGGCCATTTTTCAACCTATATACGATGGACGTTGCGAATCCCTGCACGCAGGGATTTCAAAGCGGAGCGGCGAATTCGAACAAGAGCGGAATCGTTTTCTTCCCTGGAAGTGCGGGCCTCTTTCGCAACGGCATTCTCGTGGGCGGATTGGGCGTGAGCGGCGACGGCGTGGACGAAGACGACTACGTAACGAATGGTGGAACCGCGGGATTCGAAGCGCCGGCCAATATCCGCGCCGATCAAATCATGGACGAGGGCGTGCGGCTCCCCTATTTCAAATTTCCCAGAAATCCTACCGACTGAATCCTAGAATTACTTGCAATTCCGAGATTTCTTGCCGCGGGCCATTTTGGTCAGCGCCTGTGTGTAGGCCTTGACCGTTTCTGGAACCGCCTCGCTGTGAACAAACTGTCCTTCGCGGCGGCAGGCGATCAGTCCCGCTTCGCTCAGAATTTTCAAATGATGCGAAACAGTCGCCGGAGTGATCCCGCGCATCGAAACGATCTCGCCGCAGTTCATATTTTTGGTGGACGAGATAGCCTCAAAAATCCGGAGGCGCGTCTGGTCAGCGAGCGCTTTTGATATTTTCTCAACTTGAGAACGATCCATACGGGTATCCAAAGTCTAGTCGAATCGTTACCGGAACGGACGGGGGGCATCTGCCGTTCCAGGAACACCTCAGATAAGTATGCACCCTTTTAGTTCGATAGTCATCTAAGTATCGAAATGCAGAAAGCCGGGTAATCGGGACAAAACGCGTAGCGGACAAAAAGGCTTTCAGAAACTGGCAGAGAGGAAAAGGAGACAATCATGAAGAGACTCGAAGGAAAAGTGGCACTGGTAACGGGCGGAAACAGCGGTATCGGGCTGGCGACAGCAAAGCGGCTGCAGGAAGAAGGCGCAAAGGTAGCCATCTCCGGCCGCAGCAAGAAAACGCTGGATGAAGCGGTGAAGACCATTGGCAATGGCGTGGTGGCGCTGCAGGCGGACGTGGCCAAGCTTGCCGACGTGGATAGGCTGTATGCGGAAGTTTCGAAGAAGCTCGGCAAAATCGACGTGTTGTTCGTGAACGCGGGAGTCGCGAAGTTCGCACCGCTTGCGGATACTCCGGAAAGCATGTACGACGAGCAGTTTGATATCAATATAAAGGGAGCGTACTTCACGATCCAGAAGGCGCTGCCATTTCTAAATGACGGCGCATCCATCATCTTGAATACCAGCGTAGTGGACAGCAAGGGAACGGAGGGCGCCAGTGCGTACGCAGCGACCAAAGCGGCGCTGCGTTCTCTTGCGCGAACAGCAGCTGCAGAACTGGTGGGTCGCGGCATCCGCGTGAACACCGTTGCGCCGGGACCGATTGTCACGCCTATCTTTGGAAAAACCGGGCTTCCACAAGAGGCCATCGATGAATTCGCGAAAGATGTCATCTCCAAGGTTCCGATGAAGCGATTTGGGCAGCCGGAGGAAGTGGCGGGCGCGGTAGCGTTCCTCGCTTCGCAAGACGCGTCATACATCACCGGCGTGGAGATCAATGTGGACGGCGGCATGGGGCAGATCTAATGACTCTTTCAAGATGCGTATGACAAAGAGGCGAGCGCAAGCTCGCCTCTTTTTGTTTTCCGGAAACGATTTCATTTTGCGCCGCCGGAGGGATCGGGAGACGTTGCCGAATTCACGTCGAGGAACCACTTGTGCGCGGTGTCACTCGGAGCGTAACAGTTGCCGTCGGGCGCGTACTTCGCGGGGCAGTGTGCGGTGAATTCTTTGCGGCGAGGCGATTGCGCGAATTGCCACACGGTAGCGTTGCCGATGCCACTCGAAGAAGGCGCGGGCGGATTTTCAGGGAAGGCGCAACCCGGTGATGGCGGGCAAGCATCGTTGTAGGCCCAAATGGTGAAGTCATGTGCAGCGACGTTGTCGCGAATGTCATCGGCAGTGGTGATGGTCAAGCCGGGGCTTTCCTTGACTGGCATGCCCGAGCAATAAACGCCGGAGCTGAAGCCTGCCTTTGCGAGCTCGTCGTGCCAGGCGTGAAGATAGGCGTGGTAAACCACGGGCAGACGGCCACCTTCTTCGATATCGAGAAAGATGATGGTGCCGGTGGCGAACCCTTCGGCTTTCGCGACGGCTGCGGCCAGCTTTCCGTCTTGAACTCCTTTGGCGATAGCGCCCGCTTCATTTTTGAACTCCTTGCTATCGCGGCCCCGGTAAAGAACGAGAAAACCAAAACCCTGTGCAAGAAATAGTTTGCGCTTGCCACGCCAAGTGTTTGTTTTTTCTCCCGGGGGCGGGCTCAGCCAGTAGCTGGTGAATGCGAACGAATTGCGCAGGATTGGGAGCGCTACGTCGCCGGGATAGAAGTTGCGGTCGAAGCCGAGATAATAACGTTCCGATCCAGCCCCCAGCTTGTCCACGCCGAAAGACCGGGTGCAGAAAAGCAGGAACAAGCCTGAGCACAACAAAATTAGAATGGCGACGATGGAGCGCGGCTGTTTCATACGCTGTCCATCGTACGACAAAAGTGATTGGGAATCAGGTGTTCATGTACTGGGCTTCGCCATTGCCGAACGACCAGTTTTCCCAAGAAGTTTCGACAAGGTTTATGACCAGATCCTGTGGCGGCAAGCCAGGAGCTTCCGTGAGGATTTCGGCCATGCGCTTGTATAATTTCCGTTTTTGCTGCGGTTTCCGGCCGGAGTCAGCGTGATCTGAACCAGGACAATGCGATCGGAACGATGAACCCCGAGGTACTGCGGATCGTAAATCAGACCCTCCGGCGGATGCTCCGTGATGACTTGAAAGCGGTCGTCCGGAGGGATGGCGATGGCTTCGACCATCGCGCGATGGACACCATCGGCAAGCGCTTTACGATACTCCGGTGAAATGCCCTGGCGGAGTGAAATGCGAACAAATGGCATGATGAAATCTCCCCTGCCCTTCGATGCGGCGACGTGGATACTCGGCACAGAGTGGATTCGCCATGTCAGCCTTCGCGGAGTTTGTGTCCTGCAAGATTGCCCAGGCCGTCGTAGGCCGCATATTTATATGTTTCGCTGAGCGTCGGATAGTTGAAAACCTGTTCGATGAATTCGTCGATGGTGAGGCCGTTGTCGAGAACCATCATGCCGATATGAATGAGTTCTGTAGCATTTTCGCCAATGATGCCGACGCCGAGAAGTTTTCTATCGCCGCGGGCAAAAATCAGCTTAAGCATGCCTGCGGTGTCGCCGGTGATGTGGCCTCGGGCGTTGTTTGCATAAAGGGCGCGGCCGACGACGTAATCGAGTTTCTTTTCCTTGCACGATTCCTCATTCTCACCCGCCGCTGAAATCTCAGGAATCGTGTAGATGCCCATCGGCAATAACGAAGCGACGCGCTCCTTGTATTTCAGGTGGAAAGCGTGACAGACGGCGACACGGCCCTGCTCCATCGAAGTGGAAGCAAGCGCAGGGAAACCGATCACGTCGCCCGCCGCGTAAATATGCGGAATAGCGGTGCAATAGTGTTCGTCCACGGGGATGTAGCCACGGTCGTTGAGCGCGAGAGCAGCTTTTTCCAGCGCGAGGCCATCTACGGCAGCGCGGCGTCCGGCGGCGAACAGCGCTGCGTCGGTTTCGAGGACTTTGCCACTCTTCATGGTCAGCCGCACGCCAGAGGCGGAGTTTTCTGTTTTGACTGGGCGTTCGTTGAACCAGAAATGCATGCCGAGGGCCGCAAGGCGGTCGCGCAGACGGTCGGAAATCTCGTTGTCCAAGAATGGAAGCAGGCGATCGCGGCCGTCAACGAGAGTGACATCCACACCGAGCGCTTTGAAGATGGAAGCATATTCGCATCCGATGACGCCGCCGCCAATAACAGCAAGGCTCCTCGGAATGCGGTCCATCTGCAAAAACGTGTCGGAGTCGAAGGTATGAATGTCGTCGAAGGCGATCTCCCCGGGGCGATGCGGCTTCGAGCCCGTCGAAATGAGAATGATATCGCCTTTCAGGCGGCGCGTGCCATTCGCTCCTGAAACTGCGACGGTATGCGGGTCTTCGAAGGAAGCCTGCCCGCGAACTAATTCAATCTTGTGGAGCGCGAGGTTTTTCAGGATGCGCTGTCGCTCCATATCCACCACTTCGCGCTCGTGATGCATGAAGTCATGGACGGTGAGATTTTCTTTCAGCGAATAATCAATTCCATAGAGGCCGCGCTGCTTTAGGCCTGAGAAGTAAAGCGCGGATTCGCGCAGCGTCTTGCTGGGAACCGTTCCGGTGTTGATGCAACTTCCGCCCATGTGCTCAGCGCGTTCGATGACGGCAACACGCTTGCCGAAGTACGCGGCCTGGGCGCCGCCTTTTTCGCCGGCAGGGCCGCAGCCAATCACGATGAGATCGAAACTGTCGCTTGAAGCCACAACGACCTCCGCAGTAAAGCACCACAGACGCGCGGAAACTAGAGAATGGGTGCGCGAGTGAATTCTAGAGGAAGAACTGGACCGCTGGACGCATACTTTCGCCCTCTGTGACGAATCAGGGAGGTTGCAATAGCCGCATGAAATCAAATTGGTGCCCGGGGTGGGAGTCGAACCCACATGAGGAAAAATCCCCGGAGGATTTTAAGTCCTCAGCGTCTGCCATTCCGCCACCCGGGCAGTGGCAGAACAAACTTAGCGAATCGAAGGGCTTAGTGCAACACCACCGATTGAGCCATTGGCTGCTCAAAGACACTGGTGTCAGTAGTGGCGTTGGTCGGCATCTCCGTGGGGGCGTCCAACCGCCCCACAGCGGCGAGCGTATACTTAGCGCGAGATAGACTAGGAATAAGCTCGATTCGCGCTCCTCACATATCAAAGTCGTTGGTTACAAACACATGTACTGGTGAAACCGAGCACCGGGTTCTCAGGTGCCTCTACCAATCCTCTGGACTGAGAGCACTGACCGGTTTCATCCTATGGAGGCCAGTTGTGGATGGAGCTGCGCGTTGCGCGATGTAGGAGCACTTGAGGGTTTTTCCGCGAACGAACAGATCTTCGGATTCGCCAGCCGTATGAAATCTGCATTGGCAATGCGCACGCTCTCACACAAGGTCCCCGCGCTGAAAACAATCTCTGGATCTTCCGCCAGTGCTTCGTCAAGGAACACTGGGACGTCATAAAGCTCTCCGAAGGGCGGGATCGCTCCCGTCTCGCAATCGGGGAATTCCTCGCCGTACAGGTCCTGTTCCAGCAGCTGCACGGGCTTACCCAATTTGGCCGAGAGCTTTTCGAAATTGATGCGATAGGAGGCGGGGAGGAGTGCCAAGAAAACATTCTCACCGGCACGAAGAGCGACGGTTTTCGCTACCGCCTTGCCGGGAACATGCATCAGCGAAGCGGCAACCTGAGCGCTGGGTGTTGGCCCATGCAGGATCAGCGAATAGGGGACATGATTGTCGACCAGGTGCGATTCCAATCGTTCTGGCATGAACATAGCAAAACCTCCCGGGCGTTTATCGCTACACGATTGCTTTTGCGGCACGGCCCACTTCGCTACTCTCGGACGTACTCGTTTCCCGCATGTGCAGTTTGAACGATCCGGGAGATGCGCACAGTGGACGGAGTCACACCTTGATGTGAGCCTCGTCACAAGAGGAGTTGCGCTTCCGCATCGAGGAAGCATGTTCGTCTGGGTATCCCTCTTCGCGCAGGTGTGACGAGCAGCACATGCGTTTGTGACGCGGGCGACAGACGCGGGGGAGGAGGGGCCTCAGTATGAAACCGTAACAGAGGAGGACGGTCATGACGCTCCTCAGAGGGGCTCCTCTCCTCACCGGAGTCCATCCCCTCTCCCCGATTGCCGGAGCCAACTTAAGTATTCCCGCCTTTCTTACGATCCAGATATTTGCAACAGCGGATGGCCGCGGTTCGAATCCTTGCCGCGGGCAGCTCACCAGACGCCAGAGAACAATCCATAACGAAGGAGAACACTCATGAGCTCCTGGGAAACGCAATATGCATCGAAGTTGCGAACAGCAGAGGAAGCATTGCGCGCCGTGCGGTCAGACATGCGCGTGTACATCCAGCCGGGCTGCGCGGAGCCGGAGACTTTGGTTGAGGCACTGCTGAAGCGCGCACCGTTCGTCCGAAACGTGGAGGTGGTGCACCTGCTGACACTGGGATGTGCAGACTATGTGGCGCCGGAAATGGCGGGCCATTTCAGGCACAACGCATTTTTCATTGGCGGCAATGTGCGCGCGGCGGTGAACGACGGCCGGGCGGATTACACGCCCATCTACCTAAGCGAGGTCGAAGGTCTATTTGAAAGCGGCGCGATGCCGTTGGACGTGGCGCTGATCCAGGTTTCGCCCCCAGACGCGCACGGCTTCTGCAGCTTCGGGGTCGGAGTGGACACGACGCTAACCGCGGCCCGGTGCGCGCGTCACGTGGTGGCGCAAGTAAACGCCTATATGCCGCGCACATTCGGCGACAGTTTTATTCATGTCAGCCAAATCCACACGATCGTGGAGTCTTCCCGGCCGCTGTGCCAACTGCCCGCTTCGGAAATCAGCAGTCTGCACATGGCTATTGCCATGAACGTTGCGAGCTTGATTGACGACGGAGCGGTAATCCAGACGGGGATCGGTGGTCTTCCCGATGCCGTGTTGCCACTGTTGATGGACCGCAAAAACCTGGGCGTGCACTCGGAGTTGGTGTCCGACAGCGTGATTCCTCTTATCGAAGCGGGGGTGATCAACGGAGAGCGCAAGAACTTCAAGCCCCGCAAGATCATCCTGGGATTCGTTCTGGGGACCCGGAAGTTGTTCGATTTTGTGGACAACAACCCGATTTTCGAATTCCACCCGAATGCGTACACAAATGATCCCGCGCTGATCGCGCGCAACGACAACATGATCGCCATCAATTCGGCACTGCAGGTAGACCTGACGGGGCAGGTGTGCTCCGACTCTTTGGGCACCTCCTTCTACAGCGGCATCGGCGGGCAAGTGGACTTTGTGCGCGGGGCTTCACAATCCAAGGGCGGCAAACCGATCATCGCGCTGCCCTCGATGCCCGCGGCGGTGAAGTCTCCCGTATCGTGCCAACTCTCACTGCTGGAGCCGGCGTAGTGACCACCCGCGGTCTGGTGCAATACATCGTCACCGAATACGGCGTGGCGTATCTCCACGGAAAGACCATTCGAGAGAGGGCCAAGGCGCTGATTGAAATCTCTCACCCGAAATTCCGGGACGAATTGTATGCGTACTGCGAAAAAACCAAGTGGCTGAACCACCCGCAGCTGCTACCGATGGTGGAGGCGAGGTAATCATGCCCAACACACCGCGTGGAAAAGTGCTTATCGACGAAGAGGAATGCAAGGGCTGCAGACTATGCGTGGAATCCTGTCCGCCCCGCTGTCTTCTGCTTGCGGCGGAATTGAGTTCCTACGGCGTGCATCCGGCACGCTATACCGGCAAAGACTGCACCGGCTGCGGCATTTGCTTCTATTGTTGTCCGGAGCCTGGAGCTATTCGTGTGTACCGGCTGAGGAAGCCGGCGAAGGCTGCTGCAGAGTTGCAGCCGGGAGGAAATTATGCCGCAGCTCTGTAAAGGCAACGTGGCAGTAATGAAGGGCGCGGTGCTGGCGGGTTGTCGCGCCTTCTACGGCTATCCAATCACACCCGCCAGCGAAATCACTGAGGCTGCGTCACTGTATCTGCCGCAGGTGGGCGGGACGTTTTTGCAAGCAGAGAGTGAAGTGGCGGCCATCAACATGGTTTACGGAGCGGCTGCGGCCGGGGTACGCGTCATGACCGCGTCTTCCGGCCCCGGCCTCAGCCTGATGCAAGAAGGCATTTCATACCTGGCGGGCGCGGAGTTGCCTTGCGTGATTGTGGACGTGATGCGGGGAGGGCCGGGATTGGGGAACATCGCGCCAGAGCAGAGCGACTACTTCGCGATGGTCAAGGGCGGTGGGCACGGCAACTATCGGAACATTGTGCTCGCGCCGGCGTCCGTGCAAGAGATGGCGGAGCTTACCACGCTGGCGTTCGATCTGGCGGACAAATACCGCAATCCGGCCATCATCCTTACCGACGGATTCGTGGGACAAATGATGGAAAAGCTGGACTTGCAGTACCGCGAACCGGTGCTACCTGGAAAGCCGTGGGCGGTAAAAGGAACGCCAGAGACGAGAAAAAATCTGGTTTCTTCCATCTTTCTCGAGCCCGACGAGCTGGAAGCACACCAGCGCCGGATGGAAGCGAAGTACCGGCGCGCACAACAGGAAGAGACGCGGTACGAAGAGTACCTCACCGAGGACGCAGATGTGTTGCTCGTGGGATTCGGGATTGTTTCGCGCGTGCTTCGTTCCGTTGTGGAGCGGGCGCGCGAGAAGGGCTTGAAGGTCGGCCTCTTTCGGCCCATCACATTGTGGCCATTCCCTTCCAGAGCGCTGGCACAGGTCTCGGCGCGAGTTGGGAGGGTGCTCGTTGTGGAGCTGAGCAACGGACAAATGGTGGAAGACGTTCGGCTGGCCGTGGACGGCAGAGTGCCCGTGCAATTCTACGGGCGGACCGGCGGCAACGTGCCATCGGTGGATGAAGTCTGTGCGGAACTTGTGCTTCGCGCGCCAATGACCGCTTGAAGGAAGAGGACGACCATGTCACAAGAAACGAACGTGGTGGCGAGCAAGCAGGAAACAGACAAGCTGGACTATGAACTGATCCAATGCAAATCACCCGTCTTCTATGACACCTACGACCGCAAATCGGACCTTAAGCACCAAACGCACTACTGCCCGGGCTGTGGACATGGGATCGTGCACAAGCTAATCGCTGAAGCCATTGAGGATCTCAAGCTCCAGGAGAAGACTATCTTCGTGAGCCCGGTGGGCTGCTCGGTATTTGCGTATTACTACTTGAATCTAGGCAATGTGCAGGTCGCGCATGGGCGGGCGCCGGCCGCCGCGACGGGCATCAAGCGGTCTTGCCCGGACAAGATTGTCATTTCCTATCAAGGTGACGGCGACCTGGCGGCGATCGGCATGGCGGAAATCGTACACGCAGCCAATCGCGGAGAAAAAATCACCGTCATCTTTGTGAACAACGCCATTTACGGGATGACCGGTGGGCAAATGGCTCCCACAACGCTCATCGGTCAGATTTCCACCACGTCTCCTTGGGGCCGACGGTCGGCCAACGAAGGTTTCCCGATCCACATGGCCGAGTTACTGGCGTCGCTGGAAGCGCCCGTGTACATCGAGCGCGTGGCACTTTCGGACAACAAAAACATCATGAAGGCGCGGCGAGCCATACGGAAAGCATTAGAGCTGCAACGCGACGGCGTGGGCTTTTCGTTTGTCGAAGTGCTGTCTCCCTGCCCCACCATCTGGGACAAAGACCCGGTGGAAGCGCGGAAGTGGGTGGAGGAGAAGATGATTCCTGTCTTCCCCCTGAACGTGTTCCGGGATCGGAAACCGGAAGCCGTGGCAGACAATCCTCCGCCACAGAGGCCGGTTCCCGAAGTGCTGGGCTTGGACACACAGGAAACTGGTCAAATCTCAACGACGGCTTCGCATCCGCACGGATTAGAGCAAATGAAGATCAAGATCGCCGGGTTCGGCGGACAGGGTGTGCTGCTGTTGGGGCAACTGCTCACGGAGATTGGCGTCCGCGAAGGACTGGAGGCAAGCTGGCTGCCATCGTACGGACCAGAGATGCGCTCCGGCAGCGCGCATTGCCATGTGTGTATTTCGCGCAACCGCATCGGCTCGCCCCTGGTTTCGCAACCGGATGCGCTGATCGCCATGAATGAAATCTCACTGCGCAAGTTTGCTTCGCAAGTTTCGGAGGGTGGGCTGATTCTCTACAACGGAGCGGCGCTGCCCGAGGATTTCGCTCCGCCCGCGGCGCGCGTGGCGTGCATTCCCGCCTCCGAGATAGCCGACAAACTCGGTTTTGCCAAAGCTGCAAACATCGTGCTGCTAGGAGCGCTTTTGGAAGAGACCGGCTGCCTGCAACCGGATACGGCGCTTGCGGCGATTGAGGCGCGGATGAAGAAAGCGGCGGTCCTCGAGGTTAATCGCAAGGCGCTCGAAGAGGGTCGCAAGTTTGTAGACCAGAACGTTTGGGTGGGGCCGGAAACCCAGGCGGACGGCTTCGCGAACTGATGGCTCTTCGTGAACCTGCACCGCGTGATGAAACGAGCGGAACACTTTTGACGAGATTCTTGGACTTGGGATGAATGGAAGAGAGGAAGGTGGGACGAACATGCAGATACTTCAAAAGGAAGCTCGTGAATACCACGCCGGCAATCGGCCGGGGAAAACATCCGTGGTACCCACCAAGCCTTGCAGGACGCAACGGGACCTAAGCCTGGCGTATACGCCGGGCGTCGCGGTTCCTTGCCTTGACATCAAAGAGGACGCCAGTAACGCGTACCTCTACACCGGGAAAGGCAACTTGGTCGCAGTCGTCTCCAACGGGACGGCGGTGCTGGGCCTGGGAAACATCGGAGCGCTGGCGGGAAAACCAGTGATGGAAGGCAAGGCGGTGCTCTTCAAGCGCTTTGCGGATATTGATGTATTTGACCTGGAAGTAGGGTCTGAGGATCCCGAAGACGTCATCAAGTTCTGCCAACTTCTTGAGCCCACCGTCGGAGGCATCAACCTGGAAGACATCAAAGCGCCGGAGTGCTTCTACATCGAAGAGACATTGCGCAAGACGATGTCCGTCCCGGTGATGCATGACGATCAGCACGGCACTGCCATCATTACGGGAGCTGCGCTGCTGAACGCTTTGGAGTTAGTGGACAAGTCATTGGACAAAGTGCGGGTAGTGTTCAATGGCGCGGGCGCTTCGGCGATCGCGTCGGCAGAACACTATGTCCGGCTGGGCGTGAAGCGCGAAAACATTATCCTCGTGGACACCAAGGGTGTGATTTACACGGGCCGCGCTGAGGGAATGAATCCATACAAAGCACGCTTTGCACGGAACACCGACCTACGCACGCTGGCGCAGGCACTGGAAGGCGCGGACGTGTTCGTCGGACTTTCCGTAAAGGGCGCAATGACGCAGGACATGCTGCGCGTGATGGGCCCGCGACCAGTGGTTTTTGCCATGGCCAATCCGGATCCCGAGATTACCTACGAAGATGCTTTGGCCGCTCGCAAGGACGTAATCATGTGCACGGGCCGCACCGATTATCCGAATCAGGTAAACAACGTTCTTGGTTTCCCGTTCATTTTCCGGGGCGCGCTCGACGTACGGGCCACGGAAATCAATGAAGAGATGAAGCTGGCAGCAACGCATGCCCTGGCGGCGCTGGCGAAAGAGGATGTCCCCGATGCCGTGTGTAACGCGTATGGCGTCGGGCGAATCCACTTTGGGCGTGAATACATCATTCCAAAGCCCTTCGACCCGCGCGTTTTGGTGTGGGAAGCGAGCGCGGTAGCCCGCGCGGCGATGGAATCAGGCGTGGCGCGTCAAGCGGTGGACCTGGACGAATATCGCGACCGGCTGGAGCGGTTGCTCGGCAAAGCGCATGAAGTGATGCGCACGGTGATCCGCAAAGCGCAATCGCAGCCGCGCCGGGTGGTATTTCCCGAAGGCGATAACGAAAAAGTCCTCCGCGCGGCGCACATACTGGTGGACGAAAAAATTGCTCAGCCTATCTTGCTTGGCAATGCGGCCACGATCCGGGACACCATGAATAAGCTGGGGCTTTCGCTCTCCGGCATGGAGTTTGTGGACCCTGCCGACTCGCACCTTCGCGAACTGTACATCGAAAAACTTTATCTGCTGCGGCAGCGGAGAGGCGTCACGCTCACCGAAGCGCGCGAGCAGATCATGAATCGCAACACATTTGGATCCATGATGGTGCATTTGGGAGATGCCGACGCACTGGTGAGCGGCGTGACGCAGCATTTCCCGGACACCATTCGCCCGGCCCTGCAAGTGATCAAGCCGCGGCCCGGACTTCACAAAGTGTCTGGAATGTATGTGATGGTCACGCAGCGCGGCGACCTCTACTTCCTGGCTGATTGTTCCGTGAATATCGATCCTTCGGCGGAAGATTTGGTGGAGATCGCACTGTGCGCGGCGCAAACGGCGCGCAGTTTTGGCGTTGAGCCGCGCGTGGCCCTGCTTTCATTTTCCAATTTCGGGAGCACGGAGCACCCGCAGACTGCAAAAGTGCGCCGTGCCGTGGAACTCATCCGGCAGACGGATCCTACCCTTATGGTGGACGGAGAAATGATGGCCGACACGGCAGTCGTGCCGCAAATCATCGAAGAGACCTATCCGTTCTCCCATCTTCGCGGGGGCGCTAATGTGCTGGTGTTCCCCGACCTGATTTCGGCGAATGCCTCGTATAAGTTGCTTTCGCGCATCGGCGGAGCAGAGACCATCGGGCCGATCTTGATGGGCATGTCGAAGCCCGTGCATGTGCTGCCCCGCGGTGCCGGAGTCGAACAAATCGTCAATATCGCCGCGATTGCCGTGGTTGACGCGCGAGAGACCATGTCCGTTACAGAAACCGTCGACCTGTTTGAACCGATTACGGCATAACAGGGTGGCAACGCAGCGCAGGGACGGTGTGGGATGCAGCGGAGCGCGTGACGACTGCGAAGTGAAGGTGGAAGGTTTTAGGATTGCGAGGCTTTGATGTTTCCCATCCTGCAAGCCGAGTTTCTTGCTCCCGGCATCAAGCGCTTCGTGATTGCGGCGCCGCGCATCTCGCGCAAGCAACAACCCGGGCAATTTGTGATTCTGCGGCTGCATGACCACGGCGAGCGCATCCCCCTGACCATCGAAAGTTCAGACCCGCGACGCGGAACCATCAGCATTGTGGTGCAGTCGGCGGGAAAAACCACGCATCTCCTCAATTCACTGGAGGCAGGAAACGCCATTCTCGACGTCGTGGGGCCGCTCGGAAAGCCATCGGTCATCGAAAAGTTCGGCACTGTCGTCGTGATCGGCGGTGGTGTGGGAGCGGCGATGGCCTACCCCACGGCGCAAGCATTGAAGCAAGCCGGCAACCGCGTGATCTCCATCGTGGGCGCGCGCAACAAGGGCTTGGTGATTCTGGAGCGCGAAATGGCCGAAGTGAGCGACGCGCTCACAATCACCACAGACGACGGGAGCTACGGCCGGAAAGGATTCGTGACGGACCGTCTCAAGGAATTGATAGCAACTGGCACGCGCATTGATATGGTGCTCGCTGTGGGGCCCATCCCCATGATGAAAGCCGTGGCCGACATCACGCGCGCGCCGCATGTTCCAACCGTGGTGAGCCTGAATCCCATCATGATTGACG
Source organism: uncultured Acidobacteriota bacterium (assembly GCA_963729455.1). Classification (GTDB taxonomy): domain Bacteria; phylum Acidobacteriota; class Terriglobia; order Acidiferrales; family UBA7541; genus Acidiferrum. Next base: position 425,818 of record CAVSNX010000005.1, on the reverse strand, counting down.
GCACGGGCATGTGCGGCGGATGCCGCGTGCTGGTGGATGGAAAAAGCCGGTTCGCTTGCGTGGACGGCCCCGAGTTTGATGCCCACGCAGTGGACTTTAGCGTCCTGCTCCATCGCAATGCCATGTACTGCGGGGCCGAGAAGACCTCCATGGCTGAGTTTGTGTGCAACGTGGTGTCGCAGATCGAAAGTGTGCGGCATGCGGCAGACGCGATGTGTGCCACGAAGGGAGACATGCCGTGACCGTCCCGGCAAAGTCGCTGAACCCTTTGACGCTCAAAGAGCGCATAAAGCTGCCGCGGCAGCCCATGCCCGAGCAAGCGGCGGAATTGCGCGTGCTGAATTTTGGCGAAGTGAATCTGGGCTACTCAGCAGAGCTGGCCCAGATGGAAGCGCGCCGCTGCCTGGAGTGCGCGAAGCATACGTGTATGGACAAGTGCCCCGTTGGCGTGAGGGTGCGCGACTTCGTGGGGCTAATCGTGGCGGGAGATTTTTCTGGCGCGGCGGCAGTCATACGCGAAGACAACGTCCTCCCTGCGGTCACCGGGCGCGTGTGTCCCCAGGAGGACCACTGCGAAGCGGGGTGTGTTCTGCACCGAAGAGGCGAGTCGTTGGGCATCGGCTACCTGGAGCGTTTCGTGGCCGACTACGAACAGCGCATGAACATCTGTCATGTACCCACCGTAGCGCCAACGGGCATGAAAGTGGCCATCGTGGGAAGCGGTCCGTCGGGTCTGAGCGCGGCAGGCGATTTGGTGCAGAAGGGGCACAAGGTGGACGTGTTCGAGGCACTCCACGAGTTGGGCGGCGTCCTCGTTTACGGCATTCCCGAGTTTCGCCTGCCGAAGCACATCATCAAGCAGCAGATTGATTACATGCGGGCCATGGGCGTGGAGTTTGAGACCGATGTGGTGGTCGGCAGGACAATCACCATCGACGAAATGATGAAGGAAGAGGGCTACGATGCTGTGTTTGTGGCTACTGGAGCGGGACTGCCGTTATTCATGAACATCCCAGGCGAGCACCTGAACGGAGTCTATTCGGCCAATGAGTTTCTGACGCGCATCAACCTGATGCACGCCTACGAATTTCCCAAGTATGACCAGCCGATCGTAGACCTGCGCGGCAAAGACGTTGCGGTGATCGGCGGCGGAAATACCGCACTTGACGCCATCCGCTCGGCCCGACGCATGGGCGCTCGGCAAGCCTATGTAATTTATCGCCGCAGCGAGACGGAGATGCCAGGGCGCGCGGAGGAAGTGAAACACGCGCGGCAGGAAGGCATCGAATTTCAATTGCTCACTAGTCCGGTGGAATTTCTTGCGGACGAACAAGGCGGCCTTCGAGCTGCGCGCTGCGTCCGCATGGAGTTAGGAGAACCGGATGCTTCTGAGCGGCGACGCCCGATGCCAATCTCCGGCTCGGAATTTGAGCTGCCGCTCTCCGTGGCAATCCTCGCCATCGGAACCAGCGCCAACCCGGTAATCCAGAGCACCACGCCGGGCCTGCAGACCGACAAACGGGGTTACATCGCTGCCGATCCGGTCACGCAACGCACCTCCAGAAGAGGATTGTTTGCCGGCGGGGACATTGTTACTGGCAGCGCCACCGTAATTCTGGCCATGGGAGCGGGACGCCGCGCCGCAAAATCCATTCACGAATACCTGATCACCGGCAATTGGTAGGAAGTCCGAGAGATCGCTGAACATACATTCGTCCAATTCGTTGGTCACCTTGCGATTTACATGCTCGCCCGCAGACGTTGGCGATGTTGGACTCCAACACGGAGGAAGTTGTGAAGAGGACTCTCGGGCGCGAAGGCAACAACGTGCGGGACTTTTATTCCCCGCTTCCACCGCCCGGCATCGTTAGACATAACGCGCTAATCCGAAAGTGGATTTTCCGAGTTCCTGATTACATTAGCGGACCCCTGCGGGCTGCCGCAGGAAAAAATGTAACCGACTGCCGCTTCCGTCAGTAGTACCTATTAGAGGCCCAAGATGAAACTCGATGGCGAGTTTATTGGGCTCACACTTCGGGCGATGGAGCTATTCATGACGACAGGACACTCTGGAGCTTCACAAACTACAAATCCTGGTGTGCATTGGCTGACAACCATTGCTTCGCTGACCGTGGGCGCTTCCTTCTTTGCGCTGTGGTTCTGGTTGTTACCGTCCTGGCTGGGCTTTCGCGTCGACACCAATGGTGCGGCGCACTGGCGCTGGATTGGGGCCGTCCCATCCGTGCTGGGTTTCGCTGTGGCGTTAAGGTGTATTTGGGATTTCGGATGGACAGGACACGGAACGCCCGCGCCAATTGCTCCCCCTCAGAGATTGGTGGTGGTGGGATTCTATCGATATGTGCGGAACCCCATGTATTTAGGCTTCATTGTAGGTTGGTCGGGGCTGTGGGTGGTGTTTGGACGAGCGAACTTGGCAGCACTGCTGGGAGCCTTCGTGGCCGCAGTGGGAGTAGCCTTGTTTGTGCGGTTCTACGAGGAGCCAACGCTGCGAAGGATGTTCGGCGCGGAATACGAAGAATACTGCCGGAACGTTCCCCGCTGGCTACCCCGGATGCATGCATGAGGGCAAGTGTTCGTAGAGCCGCATCATCGCGCACCTCAGCTCCTAAGTTTCTTCTGCCGGAATACTTTCAAATCTCTGCCTACCGGAATCCATTCCGGCGATCATCACCGCAGGCGCTAGCAATGAAGTCAATCGTAGACCTAAGTGGCGAAGAAGGCTCACTTGTGTCAGGCGAGGATGTAGGAGAAATCCACGGCGAGTGTTGGAAAACGCTACGGCTGTCAACTCATTGAGATGAGTGGGCTTCTGTGGGTGAGCTTGGAATTGCTCCTGTATCAGCGAGGGGGATTTCAACGTCGGGAAATTCCACGGTGTCGCGCGATGCAGCAGGCACCTGCCAACTCTCAATCGCTTCAAGAGATTATGAGCCCTGGAATTTGCGTCATTTACGGCGAGAGTGGACCGCGATGTGCATCCATCAACAATGGCTGCTAGAGAAAAAACAGAAGAGAGTGGAGCTGCCGGAGAGGAGAACGACAATGACAGTCATCCTGGTTCTTATGATCTTTGCAGTTTTTATTGCGATTGATTACGTGCGCAATCGCAACAAAGCTCCTCAAATCGCCATGGAAGAGCGGCGAGCGGTAGCGGAAGCGGCGCCGCTTGGGATCCTTGTAGAAGGCTTCCACGTGCCAGAGAGATTGCGGTTTCACACTGGGCACGGATGGGCACTGCGGGAGCGGAGCCACTTGGCGCGCGTGGGCGTGGACGAATTCGGCGCTGCGCTGCTCGGAGGAGTGGATCGCATTGAACTGCCCAAGCCGGGCCACTGGGTGCGGCAAGGGCAAAAAGCATGGAGTTTCTACCGCAACGGCGAAAAGGCGGAGATGGCGTCACCGGTCGAGGGCGAGGTCGTGGAAGTGAATTCGGACGTGCTGAAGAACCCCGCGCTGCTGCGCCACGACCCCTACGGGCAAGGCTGGCTGATGGCGGTGAACGTCCCTGACGAAGACAGCGTGATGCGGAATCTTTTGCCGGTGCACCTGGTGAAGGACTGGATCCGCGAAAATGCTGAGAGACTGTTCGCGAAGCAGCCGCAACTTGCCGGACCGGTCATGGCCGACGGCGGGCGGCCGATTGCGAGCATGGCCGACGACGGGCTGCCCGGCACTTCGTGGAAGGAGCTCACGCAGGAATTCTTCCTCACAGCTTGAGTTCGAGCCGAAGCAAATGGGTTTCGGCGCCAGCGAGTCAAAGGAGGCTCGCTGGCGCCTCAGGTTTTGGGGTGAAAATGGATCGAGTGCCCCACAGCCTGGCTAGTATTACAGGTTTCTCATTTATGGGGCTCTTTCCGCCTGTGAACGGAGCCGACGATCACTGAAAACAAGGCCCTTTGGAGAGTTTGTGATGGGCAACACAGGCGGTGGCGACCTGGGTCACCGCGCCCGCTTCTCCCTCACTCGACAATGGAAACATGGCAAAGGGCGTACTTTACGACAGTACGATGTGTATCGGGTGCAAGCTATGCGAGAAGGCTTGTGCCGAGCATCACAACCTGGCCTACGACGATGTAATTGCCTCCGAAGAAAAGCTTTCTGCCCATAAACTCACGGCGATTACAACGCACGGCGACAAATTCATGCGGCGGTTGTGTATGAATTGCCTGGAGCCGACCTGCGTGTCCGTCTGCCCGGTCGCGGCGCTGCAGAAGAACGCGAACGGCCCGGTGACGTATGACTCCAGCCGGTGCATGGGATGCCGTTACTGCATGTTTGCGTGCCCTTTCCAAGTTCCTACTTACCAGTGGAACAGCCGGCTGCCGAAGGTGAAGAAGTGTGACATGTGCGCGGACCGGGTGGCGGCAGGACTGCCGACCGAGTGTGCCGCGGTTTGTCCGACGGGCGCGACGAAGTTTGGGGATCGCGACGAGCTGATTGCCGAAGCGCGGCAGCGGATCGCGTCCAGCCCGGGTCAGTATTACCAGCACATTTATGGGATTGAAGAGGTCGGCGGGACTTCGATGCTGCTGCTCGCCGCGGTGCCGTTCGAACAGCTTGGTGTTAAGGCCGGACTGCCGAACACACCACTTCCGATGCTCACGTGGCGAGCGCTCTCGGAGATTCCGAATATTGTCACGGTGTGCGGAGTTCTTCTGGGAGGCGTGTGGTGGCTCAGTCATCGGCGAGAAGAGGTGCAGGCAGCTGAACGCGCGGAGCGGGAGAAGAAGTCATGAGCGCGAGGCAGTGGCGGGAGCGGCTCAGTTTTTGGAATTTGGTTTTCTATCTTGTGATGGCCGCGGGTTTGTATGCCACGTACGTGCGCGTGACGAAAGGGCTGGGCGGGGCAACCAGCTTAAACGATCAATTCCCGTGGGGATTGTGGATCGGGTTTGATGTGCTTTGTGGAGTGGGATTGGCAGCGGGCGGATTCACTTTGGCCGCGACCGTCCATATCTTCAACATTGAACGATATAAACCAATTCTGCGGCCGGCAATTCTGACCGCTTTCCTGGGATATTTGCTGGTGATTCTCGCGTTGATGTTCGACCTCGGGCTTCCGTACCGCATCTGGCATCCGCTGGTCATGTGGAACCCGCATTCCGTGATGTTTGAGGTGGGTTGGTGCGTCACGCTTTACACCGCAGTTTTGGCGCTGGAATTTGCGCCGATAGTGCTCGAGCGTCTTCACTGGGAAAGAGCGCTGGCGTGGATGCGGATGGTGTTGATTCCCCTGGTGATTCTCGGCGTGATCCTTTCTACTTTGCACCAATCGTCACTGGGCAGCTTGTATCTGATTGTTCCTCACAAGCTTTACCCGCTCTGGTACACACCGCTGCTGCCGGTATTTTTCTTTGTGTCGGCGCTTTGCGCCGGATTGGCGATGACCATTTTTGAGTCCTGGCACAGCAGCCGGGCCTTCGGCAAGCAACTGGAAATGTCGTTGTTGAGCAATATGGGGCGGCTGCTGGGGGTGTTGCTATCGGTCTATTTGACGATGCGTTTTCTGGATTTGCTGCACCGCGGTGCTCTTTCCCTGCTCTTGCAACGAAGACCGGAGACCTATCTGTTCTTTCTGGAGTTGTTCTTGTTTGCAGTGCCGACGTTTTTGCTTTTTCAGCGCGGCGTTTATTCCAATGCTGCGGCGCTCTATGGCTGTGCGGTGATGGTCTTGTTCGGCTTCGTGGCCAACCGGCTGAATGTGAGCGTAACCGGGATGGAGGCAGGGTCGGGCGTTTCGTACTTCCCGAAGTGGACGGAAATCGCGGTAACACTTTTTATCGTGGCGCTGGGCTTTGCCATATTCCGTTTCGCCGTGCAGTACCTGCCTATTTTTGAAACGGCGCCACCGGCGAAGTCGAGGACGACGCACGCGCTCTCCACTGCCAGCGTGGCTTCAATAACGCCCGCTGGCTGAAGCCACTGAAGGAGGAGTGATGCGCTTGGGCACACGGTTCCGGTTCGGACTGGCTCCGAAACTCGCGTTGTGCCTGGGGGCGAGCACGGCCGCGGTCATCCTGCTTTACGCCTCTGTAAGCTTGCGAAACCAGAGACTGGAGTCTGAACGAATCGCGATACAGGATGCCAACCGCTTCGGCGAGCTGATCCAGCGTTCGACGCGGTATTTGATGTTGCGCAATGACCGCGAAGCGCTCAACGAAGTTCTGACGACCATCGGCGGGCAACCGGGGACTCATCGCGTGCGGGTTTTCTCCGGCACCGGCACGATTCGATTCTCCACCGAACCGAGCGAGATCAACACGGCGGTAAACAAAGATGCGGAGGCGTGCTTCGGTTGCCATGCCGATGGGCAAATACCGGCTCGATTGCAGCGATCGGATCACGCGCGGATCCTGACCGACGCAAGCGGGGAGAGAAAAGTCGGCGTGATCCGGGTCATTGAGAACGAGCCCGCGTGTTCGAACGCGAGTTGCCACGCGCATCCAGCCAGCCAAAAGGTTCTGGGCGTGATTGACACCAGTCTTTCGCTTGCGGGCGTGGATGCCCAGTTGGCAGCGCAGCGCAAGCGGAGCATGACCGTCACGTTGATCGCCGTATTGGTCATCGCGTTGGCTTGCATTGCACTTTCCTGGTGGCTGGTTGGCAAGCCTGTGCGTGGATTGATTCAGGGAACGCAGGTTTTAGCGCAGGGAAACTTGGATCACCGGCTTGCTGTGAATTCGGCTGATGAACTAGGTGAGCTGGCTACTTCCTTCAATGCCATGGCCGAGTCACTCGCGCGAGCGCGGCAGGAGATCAAGGATTGGGGGCACACGTTGGAGGCCCGAGTGGAACAGAAGTCGCGCGAACTCGAAGGGGCCCAGCGAACGATGATTACGCGGGAGAAAATGGTCTCGCTTGGGAAACTCGCGGCCACTGTGGCGCACGAAGTAAACAACCCGCTTGCTGGAATCCTTACGTACGCCGGGCTCAGCGTGAAGCAATTGAACAAGGGTGGATGCGACGCCGAAGTTCGCGCTGAGATTGTCGAGAATCTGCGGACAATCGAACGGGAGAGTCGCCGCTGCGGCGACTTAATGCGCAATCTTCTGACCTTTGCGCGGCAGACGCCGAGTCAGCGCGAATTGAATGACTTGAATACGCTGATGAAGCAAGGTTTGGCGCTGGTCCATCATCAGTTGGAATTGAAGGCCATCACCTTACGCGAGGATCTGCAGGAGAATCTGCGGTCCATCCGCTGCGATGCGGGGCAGATCCGCCAGGTAATTCTGGCATTGCTGGTGAACGCCTGCGAGGCCATGCCGGATGGAGGATCGCTGGAAGTCTCGACAGGCTTGGCCGAGAGCGGGCAGACGGCAATCCTGCGCGTTCGTGATACTGGTATCGGCATTCCGCCGGAAAATCTTCCGCACATTTTCGATCCTTTCTTTACAACCAAGGACAATCAGCAGAGCACCGGGCTCGGTCTAGCTGTGGCACACAGCATCATCGAGCAGCACGGCGGAGAGATTCGCGTGAACTCCATCCCAGGCAAGGGGACAGAGTTCGATGTGATTTTGCCGCTGGAAGTGCCGGCGCCGGTCGAAGTGATTCTGGTTGGTCAGGAAAAGAGGTGAACGCCGTGGAAACTACTCCAACAGAACGCACTAGGAAAATCTTGATCGTGGACGATGAACTCGTGGTCCGCGATTCGCTTGGCAAATGGTTTACCACGGAAGGCTACACGGTCCGCACCGTGGACAGCGCTCGCGAGGCCTTGAGTTCCTTTCAGCCCGGGGCGTGGGATGTCGCTCTCATTGATATCAAGATGCCGGGGATGGATGGAATCGAGTCTCCAGCAGCGGCTCCACGAGATCGATCCAGAGCTAATCGTCATCATCATGACCGGCTACTCTTCCGTACAAACCGCGGTCCAGGCGCTGAAGCAAGGAGCCTACGATTACATCACCAAGCCTTTCGATCCGGATGAACTGTCGCACACTATCCAAAACGCGATTGGACACCGCCGCGCTCAGTCGGAGGTGGCACAACTCCGCGAACATTTGCAGGAAATTGCGCCCCGAACGGAGATCATCGGACACAGTCCCGCGATGATACGCGTCGGCGAGTCCATCCAGATGGTGGCCGCCACCGACACCACCGTTCTGATTACTGGCGAAAGCGGGAGCGGAAAAGAGGTAGTCGCGCGCGCCATTCATGCCGCTAGCCCGCGAAGACACATGCCGTTTGTAGTTATTCACTGCGGAGCGCTTACGGAGTCTCTGCTCGAGAGCGAACTATTCGGCCACGAACGCGGAGCCTTCACCGGTGCGCAGGCGCGCCGCAAAGGAAAGTTTGAAGCCGCCGATGGAGGCACGGTTTTTCTGGACGAGATTGGTGATATCAGCCTCAAGACGCAAACGGATTTGTTGCGTGTCCTGCAAGAAAAGGAAATCGTGCGTGTAGGTGCTACGCAGCCCACCAAAGTTGATTTTCGGTGCATCGCAGCAACCAATCGCGACCTGGAGGCCATGGTCAAGGAAGGAACCTTCCGCTTCGATCTCTTCTACCGGCTCAACATATTCCGTATTGCGTTGCCTCCGCTTCGCGAGCGGCGCCTGGACATTCCCTACCTGGCGGAAGCCCTTCTGAAAAAACATGCGCCCGCTATGAACAGGCCCGTGCCGAGGATTTCGCCCGCGGCCCTAGATCTGTTGCTCAACTATGATTGGCCGGGTAACGTGCGCGAGTTGGAGAATGCGATCGAGCGCGCCCTGGTCGTTGGGCGGGGGCCAGAGATTCAACCCTCGGACTTTCCTCTCCGCTCCGATTCCGGCCCTAAATCTTCGGGTCAGCGCCTCGAAGATGTGGTCCGGATGCATGTGGAGAGAGTCCTCGAAGAAACCGGTTGGAATCTTACCCAGGCCGCTGCGATTCTCGATATTGACCGAAGCACTCTTTACAGCAAAATCAAGAGCTACGGCCTCAAACGCGAGGTTTCAGTCAGCTGATGAAAGCCATTCACTTGCTTGCGGTGGCCGCGAGCGAGGGGACTCTTTCCAAGCCATGCGAAGAGGTTACTCTCGCGATTCTCGACGATTTGGCCGCCGAATTGGCGCGCATCTTCCACGTATCCTGTCACGTGCGCGAGGATCGCTTGGTAGCAGAGTTCGCTTTTGATTCCGTCCGCGGCCAATATCATTCCACGAGCATCCTGCAGCGAATGCAATCGCTCGCGCCAGATCCGGAAGTAACTCAGCTTGGGGTCACGTCACTCGACCTCTACATCCCTGTACTGACCTTTGTTTTCGGTGAAGCGCAGTTGAGTGGCCGATGCGCTCTTGTGTCCTCCTGTCGATTGCAGGAAGAGTTTTATGGCCTGCCGCCCAACAGAATTCTGCTTCAGCAGCGCTTGGCGAAAGAAGCTATCCACGAAATGGGTCACACCATTGGCTTGAAGCATTGCTTCGACTGGCGCTGTGTCATGGCCTCCTCCCACAGCGTTGAACGCATTGATTTGAAGGGGGGCCAATTCTGCGCCGCGTGTCTGGAAAAGGTAGGTTTAGACTCTGCTGATTTCTCGATGGCTGCACCACCGGGGATCGAAGCCATTCGAGACGATCTGGATTGACCCCCATGCTTTTGTAACCTGCCAAGTCCGTTTTATCGTAAAATCTCTGGACCCGTTCTGTAGCGCGGGGCATCTAATTGTCGTCCTAGACGCGCGGGTGCCCTCCTTCCCGCCACAGGAGCCAACGTGAGCCAGCCGAAAACGCAATTGGACCTCGATCAACTGAGCATTAATACCATCCGGACGCTGGCAATCGATGCGGTTCAGCAAGCCAATTCAGGACACCCCGGCGCGCCGATGGGGCTGGCGCCGGTAGTGTATGAGCTGTGGCAACGATACTTGCGCTATGACCCGGCGGATCCCACCTGGTTCAACCGCGATCGCTTCGTGCTGTCCGCGGGCCACGCTTCGATGCTGCTGTACGCCACGCTGCACCTCACAGGAGTTCGTTCAGTCAACGCGAAAGGCGAAGTTACGAACGAACCCGCCGTTTCGATGGAGGAGATCAAGCGATTCCGGCAAATCGGCAGCAAGACGCCCGGACATCCGGAATCGCATATAACGACCGGTGTGGAGACGACGACTGGACCATTGGGGCAAGGCGCGGGGAACAGCGTGGGTATGGCGATTGCGAGCAAATGGCTGGGTGAAAACTTCAACCGCCCAGGATTTGAGATTTTTGATTTTAATGTCTACGCGGTTTGCGGAGATGGAGATTTGATGGAAGGGGTGGCATCAGAAGCCGCATCGCTGGCAGGCCATCTGAAGCTTTCGAATCTTTGCTGGATTTACGACAACAACCGCGTGACGCTGGATGGCCCGGCGGAGTGGTCCTTCAGCGAAGATGTGATGACACGATTTATCGGTTACGGCTGGAACGTAACGCGCGTGGCGGACGCGAACGACCTGAGAATTCTGGGTCAGGCATACGACACATTTTTGAAAACGAAGGACCGGCCAACGCTGGTGGTGGTGGATAGCCACATTGGGTATGGGTCGCCGCACAAGCAGGATTCCTACGAGGCGCATGGCGAGCCGCTGGGCGAAGCGGAAGTAAAGCTGGTGAAACAGAATTACGGCTGGCCGGAAGATGCGAAATTTCTGGTGCCAGACGGCGTTTACGACCAGTTTAAGAACGGCGTTGGCAAACGCGGGGCGGAAGCGCGCGCGGCGTGGAATGCGAAATTCGGGGAGTACAAGAAACAGTTCCCGCAGCAAGCCGATCAACTGTACCGGATGCAGACGGGGCAATTGCCGGAGGGCTGGGACAAGGATTTGCCAAGCTTCCCGGCCGATCCCAAGGGAATGGCTACGCGCGAATCCTCGGGAAAAACACTGAATGCGCTGGCGAAAAATATCCCGTGGCTGATGGGCGGCTCGGCCGACCTGGCCAAATCCAACAAGACGAATCTGACGTTTGACGGAGCGGGAGATTTCTATCCGGATCAGTTTCGCGGGCGCAACGTGCACTTTGGAGTGCGCGAACATGGGATGGGCGCAATCGTGAACGGCATGACGCTTTCAAAACTGCGGGCGTTCAGCGCGACATTTTTCAATTTCAGCGACTACATGCGCGCCAGCATGCGGCTGGGCGCGCTCATGGAAATCCCCTCGCTTTACATTTTCACGCACGATTCGATTGGCGTGGGAGAAGACGGGCCGACGCACCAGCCGATCGAGCAGGTAGCATCTTTGCGCGCGATGCCAAATATGCTGGTGCTGCGGCCGGGCGATGCCAATGAAGTCGTAGAGGTGTACAAGATCGCTCTGCAACATAAGCATGGACCTTCCACGCTGGTGTTCACGCGCCAGGCCATGCCGACGTTTGATCGCACGAAATATGCGCCCGCCTCGGGCGTAGCGAAAGGCGCTTACGTGCTGGCCGATACTCCGGGCGGAAAACCGGATGTCATCCTGATGGGTAGCGGGAGCGAAGTCTCGCTGTGCGTCGAGGCTTACGAAAAATTGAAGGCGGAGGGCATTAAGGCGAGAGTCGTCAGCATGCCTTCGTGGGAACTTTTCGAACAACAAGATGCCGCGTACAAGGAAAGCGTTTTTCCTTCGAGCGTGGCCGCGCGTGTTTCGGTGGAGATGGCGTCGATTTTTGGATGGGAGCGCTACGTCGGCCTCAAAGGCAAAATGATCGGCATGCGCAGCTTTGGCGCATCGGCGCCGCTCAAGGACCTGCTGAAGAAATTTGGCTTTGAAGTCGACAAGGTAGTGGCGGCGGCAAAGGAAGTCCTTGGCAAATGAGCAGCCCATTCAGATGGTGATTGGCTCTGACCGGGCGGGATTTCAATTAAATGTGGCCTTGGGGAAGTGAGAGCTCTAGAAGCAGGGTTACAGTTGGCTTCAAACATCAAAGAAAGTTAATAAGGCTCATAGCGCGAGCGCTCCACGCTATCCCAGGCGTACAATAGGGTTTCGAAGGTTCGTCGGTAAGAAGGAGAATCTGCATGACCACTACAACCACAATTCCGAGCGTTGGCGCCGGACAGGAAACGAATCCGCTGAAGGGGCTGCTGGCCTACGGGCAATCCCCCTGGATGGACTACATCCGCCGAGACCTGCTGACTAGCGGCGAGTTGAGCCGGTACATTGATAACGACGGCCTTCGTGGAATGACTTCGAATCCGGCTATTTTTGAGAAGGCCATCACTGGCAGCAAGCTCTATAACGATATTCTTTCCTCGGCGGAGGCGAAAAAACTGACGGCCAAGGGTCTCTTTGAGAAAATCGCGATCCGCGACGTTCAGGACGCTTGCGACATCTTCAAACCAGTGTATTCGTCGTCGAAGCGCCGCGATGGCTACGTCAGCCTGGAAGTTTCGCCGAATCTTGCGAACGATACGAAGGCGACGATCGAGGAGGCGCGGCGCCTGTGGGGCGCGGTCGCGCGGCCGAACGTGATGATCAAGGTGCCTGGCACTCCGGAAGGGCTGCCCGCAATTCGCCAGCTACTCGAAGAGGGGATCAATATCAATATCACTCTTCTTTTCGCACAATCCGCCTATGAGAAAGTGGCGGAGGCGTTTTTGGCGGCACTGGAAGCGCGGGCTGCCAAGGGACAGGACATTAGTCATATCGCGAGCGTTGCCAGCTTTTTCGTCAGCCGCATTGATTCGCTGGTGGACAGCAAAATCGATGAAAGCCTCAAGACGGCAAACGCCAGCAAGAAGGCTTTGCTCGAAAGCATTCGCGGAAAGGTTGCGATCGCCAACGCGCGGCTTACTTACAAGAAGTATCAGGAGCTTTTTGGCGGTACGCGCTGGAAAGCCCTGGCGGACAAGGGTGCACAAACGCAGCGGCTGCTCTGGGCCAGCACTAGCACCAAGAATCCCAAATATCGTGATGTCCTTTACGTCGAAGAGTTGATCGGCGCAGATACGGTGGACACTATTCCGCCGGCAACGTTTGATGCCTTCCGGGATCACGGTAAGTTGCGGCCCAGCCTCACGGAAAACGTCGAAGGCGCGGCGAAGACCATGGCAGACATGGAAAAGGCGGGGATTTCCATGAAGGAAGTGACCGAAAAACTGCTGGAGGATGGAGTCAAGTTATTCGCGGACGCGTTCACGACTTTGTTGGCGGCGACGGGCAAAAGCGCTGGAGTGCGCGCGTGAGCGTCAACAAAATAACTTACAAATTGCCGGATTCGCTCGCAGGTGCAGTCGCGGCGTCACTCGACGATTGGAAGAAGAACAACAAAGTCGCGCGGCTGTGGCAGAAGGATGCTTCGCTGTGGACCGGCACGGACGAGAGCAATTGGCTCGGCTGGCTCAGCATCACGGAAGAACAGCTCGCGCACATTGATGCGCTCAAGCAGATCGCCGCAGACATCAAGAAAGCGCGATTCAAACACGTACTCTTGTTGGGAATGGGCGGCTCCAGCTTGTGTCCCGAAGTGATGCGCATGACCTTCGGAAAGGTGAAGGGCCATCCCGAGCTGCACGTTCTCGATTCCACGGACCCGGCGCAAATCAGAGCCATCGAAGCAAAGTTGGATCTTAAGAGCACCGTCTGCATTGTGTCGAGCAAATCCGGAAGCACGCTTGAGCCGAATATTTACAAGCAATATTTTTTCGAGCGCGCTAAGGCCAAGGTGGGTGAGAAGGAAGTGGGCAACCGATTCATCGCCATCACTGACCCTGGCTCGAAAATGCAGCAGGTCGCCGAAGCGGACAAATTCCGCAAAATATTCTTTGGGGTGCCGAGCATCGGCGGGCGCTACTCCGCGATTTCGAACTTTGGCATGGTTCCCGCCGCCGTAATGGGCGTGAACGTTGAAAAATTTCTGAAGAATACGGAAGAGATGGTCAAGGCCTGCGGTGCTTCCACCGCTGCCGATTCGAATCCTGGTGTTCTCCTGGGAACGATTATGGGCGTGGCCGCAAATCATGGGCGCGACAAAATCACCATCATTACTTCGCCGGGGATTTTTGATCTCGGGGCCTGGCTTGAACAGCTGATCGCTGAATCCACGGGGAAAATCGGCAAAGGCATCATTCCCGTGGATCGCGAACACCTGGCCAAGCCGGCTGTTTACGGAAGCGACCGCGTGTTTGCGTATCTGCGCCTGGCTTCGAAGCCGAATAAGGCGCAGGATGCAGCAGTCGCTGCCCTAGAAAAAGCCGGCCACCCGGTAGTGCGCATCACGCTGCCAAATATTTATAACCTGGGCCAGGAATTTTTCCGCTGGGAAATTGCCACGGCGGTCGCCGGTTCTATTATCGGCATCAATGCGTTTAATCAGCCGGACGTCGAAGCGAGCAAAATCGAAACCAAGAAACTGACCAGCCAATACGAAGCGACGGGCAGCCTTCCTCCGGAAGTGCCATTTTTCGAAGCGAGTGGCATCAAGCTTTTCGCGGACGAGAAGAATGCAATTGCCGTGCACGGCCCGAACCTTGTTGAGGTTTTGAAGGCCCATCTCGGCCGCGCCGGGGCTGGCGATTATTTCGCGGTGCTCGGTTACATCACCATGAATCCCGCGCATGAAAAAGCATTGCAGGGCATTCGCCATGCGGTGCGCGACAAGAAAAAAGTTGCCACCGTTCTTGGTTTTGGCCCGCGCTTCCTGCATTCCACCGGACAGGCTTACAAAGGCGGTCCAAACAGCGGCGTCTTTCTCCAGATCACCTGTGACGACGCCAAGGATTTGCCGGTTCCAGGACAGAAGTACACATTTGGAATTGTGAAGGCCGCGCAAGCCCGCGGCGATTTCGCCGTGCTTGCCGAACGCGGCCGGCGCGCTCTGCGCGTGCACCTTGGCAAAAACGTGAAGGCGGGGCTTGCCACGCTCGCCAAAGCCGTGCAAAAGGCGATTGCCTAGGGCGGCGCACAAAATTTTTCTCACGTACGACGCGGAGGAGCGGACACGATGCAGCTGGGCATGATCGGACTCGGCAGGATGGGCGCCAATATGGTGCGGCGCCTGCAGAAAAACGGGCACAAGTGCGTCGTGTACGACCGCACCGCGGATTCCGTAAAGCAATTGGAAGGTGAGGGCGCCACTGGATCTACGTCGCTGGATGATTTTGTCAAGAAATTGCAGAAGCCGCGCGCCGTCTGGCTCATGGTTCCGGCGGCCGTCGTGGATTCCACATTGCACGACCTCGTCGGCAAGCTGGAGAAAGATGACGTCGTCATTGATGGCGGAAATTCCTACTACATTGATGACATTCGCCGCGCAAAGGAGCTTTCCGCTAAAGGCATTCACTACTGCGACGTGGGCACCAGCGGCGGCGTCTGGGGACTGGAGCGCGGCTACTGTCAGATGATCGGCGGCGAGACGGACGTTATAAAGCGCCTTGATCCGATCTTCAAGACGCTAGCGCCGGGACGCGGAAACGTGGATCGCACACCTGGGCGCGAAAAGGTTCCCGGCACCGCGGAAGAAGGCTATCTCCATTGCGGTCCATCTGGCGCAGGGCACTTCGTCAAGATGGTGCATAACGGCATCGAGTATGGCTTGATGGCTGCGTACGCGGAAGGCTTGAACATCCTGAAACACGCCAATGCCGGGAAATCGCATCGAGAAGCGGACGCTGAAACCACGCCGCTGCGAAATCCGGAATACTATCAGTACGATTTCAACCTGGCGGACGTCACCGAAGTCTGGCGCCGCGGAAGCGTGGTGGCTTCGTGGCTGCTCGACCTGACTGCTATTTCTCTGTTGGAGCAGCCGACGCTCGAGCGGTTTTCCGGGCGCGTGTCCGACTCCGGCGAAGGCCGCTGGACCATTCTCGCGGCGATCGAATCGACGGCGCCCGCGCCGGTGCTCACCGCTTCTCTGTTTCAGCGCTTTACCTCGCGCGGCGAAGATGATTTCGCGGCGAAGGTGCTGTCCGCGATGCGTTTCCAATTTGGCGGACATATTGAGAAGAAGTCCGGACACTAAGAGTTTCGCAGCCCCTTCAAGGTTCGAAGACAGGATATTCCAGCGATGATCCCAAACCATCCCGATTCGAATCCCACGGCGGCGCCCTGCATTATGGTTATTTTTGGCGCCACCGGCGACCTGACAAAACGCAAACTGATTCCCGCGCTTTGCAATCTCTCCGAGGATGGCCTTCTTCCAAAACAGTTCGCTATTGTCGGTTATGCAACCAACGACTACACCACGGAAACCTTTCGCAAGATGCTGGGCGAGGAAATTCCCAAATTTGCCCCTTCTCCACTGGACTTGAAGACGTGGGACTGGCTCTCCGAGCGGATTTATTATGTTCGGGGTGATTTTCAGGACTCCGAGGCTTACAAGCGGCTGAAAGAACAGATTGAGCAGGCAGACAAGACCCATGGCACGCTTGGAAACCGGTTTTTCTACTTGGCGGTTGCACCGCGATTTTTTTCTCCGATCGTCAATAAGCTGGGCGAATGCTGCCTGACGAAGGAAGAGAACAACTCCTGGGCGCGCGTGATCGTCGAAAAACCATTTGGTCACGACGTGGACTCAGCGAAGCAGCTCAACCATGATTTGCTGCAGGTCCTGACGGAAAATCAGATCTACCGCATCGATCATTACCTGGGCAAAGAGACCGTGCAGAACGTCATGGTCTTTCGCTTCTCGAACAACATCATCGAGCCGTTGTGGAATCGCAACTATGTGGACCACGTGCAGATCACCGCAGCGGAAACCGTCGGCGTGGAGCATCGCGGCGGTTTTTATGAGACCGCGGGCGCACTGCGCGACATGGTGCCGAATCACCTGTTCCAACTTCTGACCATGACGGCCATGGAGCCGCCGATTTCCTTTGACGCCGATCAAGTCCGCAACAAGCAAGCGGAAGTGCTGCACGCGATCCAACCGCTCAGTCCCGAAGACGTGCTGAAAAACATGGTGCGGGGCCAGTACGGAGTGGGCACCGTGGACGGGCAGCGCGTCGCCGGGTACCGCAGCGAGCCGGATGTTTCACCGGATTCGAATACGGAGACGTTTGTCGCGCTGAAACTGCAGATCGACAACTGGCGCTGGGCGGGCGTGCCGTTCTATCTGCGCACGGGTAAGCGGCTTGCGCAACGCACCACGGAGATCGTGATCCAGTTTCGCAGGACGCCGTTCGTGCTCTTCCGAAACACCACGGTCAAGAATCTCGAAACCAATCGCCTGGTCATCCATATTCAGCCCGAAGAAGGCATCTCCCTGAGCTTCGGAGCAAAAGTTCCCGGCTCGATCATGAAACTCGGGCTGGTAAATATGGATTTCGATTACGGCACGTATTTCGGATTGGAGCACAGCACTGGGTATGAGCGGCTGCTGCGTGATTGCATGGCGGGCGATCCCACACTCTTCCAGCGCGCGGACATGGTGGAAGCCGGCTGGAATGTGATTCAGCCCATCCTGGATGTTTGGCGCGCATTGCCGGCCCGCGGGTTTCCGAATTACGCTGCCGGCTCGTGGGGGCCGATTGAAGCCGACGACCTGCTGGAGCGCGATGGACGTGCTTGGCGGCGCATCGGCGAAGAAGAAGTGGATAAGCGCGGCCGGATTGCCGTCCCGGATCGGGCCGGCATCATCACCTGAGAGGAGCGCGCGTGGAGCGCGAGATTCGAATTCTGAGCGATGGAGCGGCGATTGCCCAGCGCGCCGCGCAGGAATTTGTGCAGGCAGCGGCTTCCGCGGTACGCGAGAAAGGCGCTTTCAATGTGGCGCTGGCCGGCGGCTCGACACCCAAAGCGCTCTACAATCTTCTGGCAACCGATGCCGCGCTGCGCTCGGAAGTCCCTTGGGATAAAATGCATCTGTTCTTCGGCGACGAACGCCACGTAGGCCCCGAGCACCCGGACAGCAATTTCCGCATGGCCAGCGACTCCATGATTTCCAGGGCGCCACTGAAACCAGAGCAGGTCACGCGCATCAAGGGCGAATATCCGGACGCGGAGCAGGCTGCGCTCGAATACGAAAAGGCTCTGCGCGAAACCTTCAAACTGAGGGATGGAGAGTACCCGCGCTTCGATCTCCTCCTAGCGGGGATGGGCAACGAGGGTCACACTCTCTCGCTTTTTCCGGGAACGAAGGCCCTGCATGCCAATGGACGCGTGGTTATGCGAAACTGGGTGGGTAAGCTTTACACCGAGCGCATCACGCTCACTGCGCCGGCGGCGAGCAACGCCGCCCGAATCATGTTCATGGTGACCGGCGCGGACAAGGCTTTGGCTTTGAAGGCTGTGTTGGAGGGACCATACGAGCCGGAGCAATTGCCCGCGCAATTTCTCCAACCGAAAAATGGAAGACTATTGTGGCTGGTGGACACCGGCGCAGGTGGCATGCTTTCCACAGGAATTCGAGAATAGCGAGACTGCCTAGCAGTCTCGATTGTGTTGGCCCTCGAATGGCCACCAATGAAATGAGGAGAACGAAATGGCAACCACAGTAGGATTGGGCAAGATTGAAACCTATCTCGGCGCGAAGGCGGACTCGCTGCTGGGATTCAATTCACCGAAAATCGCAAAGGAACGGCTGCACCTTCCCGGCCCGGATTTTGTCGATCGCATTTACGCGACAACGGACCGCAACATCCGTGTGCTCACGAATCTGCAGCGCATGTTTGGCCACGGTCGGCTGAGCGGAACGGGTTATATGTCGATTCTGCCGGTCGACCAGGGCATCGAGCATTCAGGCGGAGCGAGCTTCGCGAAGAACCCCGATTACTTTGACGGCGGGAACATCGTCAAGCTAGCCATCGAAGGCGGGTGCAACGCGGTGGCCTCCACGTTTGGCGTGCTCGGCTCCGTCGCGCGAAAGTACGCCCACAAGATCCCCTTCATTGTGAAGATCAATCACAATGAGTTGCTCACATTCCCCAACAAGGCCGACCAAATCTTCTTCGGCACGGTGCAACAGGCTTTCGACATGGGCGCAGCTGCAGTTGGCGCCACGATCTATTTCGGTTCGGAGCAGAGCGGACGCCAGATCGTGGAGATTTCTCAAGCGTTCGCGCACGCTCACGAACTCGGCATGGCCACGGTCCTGTGGTGCTATCTCCGCAACAACGCTTTCAAGAAGGACAAGGACTACCACGTCTCCGCCGACCTAACCGGCCAGGCCAATCATCTTGGCGTGACCATCCAGGCCGACATCATCAAGCAGAAGCTCCCGGAAAATAATGGCGGCTACCAGGCGCTGAATATGGGCGACTCGAGTTATGGAAAATTTGACAAGCGCATCTACACCGAGCTCTGCAGCGATCATCCCATTGACTTGACGCGCTACCAGGTCGCCAACTGCTACATGGGCCGCGCGGGCTTGATCAATAGTGGCGGGGCTTCGGGCGCCAACGATTTTGAGGAAGCAGTTGCCACTGCGGTCATCAACAAGCGCGCTGGCGGCACCGGCCTCATCTCAGGCCGCAAAGCCTTCCAGCGCCCCATGAAAGAAGGCGTGCAGCTTCTGAACGCCATTCAGGACGTTTATCTGAGTCCTGAGGTAACGATCGCCTAGCGCTCTTCGCGGGCGCTCAACAAGCGCCCTAACTGTCCTGTGGGTGCGCTCAAAATGTATTTCGTGCAGAAGCTGGTTCGCTTCGCGATTATTTCTTGCGTTTACGCACGAGAATATAAATGAGAGTCGCCACCACCGCTACAATCAGGCCGATAACCGCAATGAGGACCGGATGTCCCTGTTGCAATAGGACCGTGAGTACCCGCCGTCCGTAGCGGGCCGCCAGGAAGGAAAGGAGCGAGTATCGGACAATTCTCCCGAGCGTCATCGCCACGAGGAATTTTTTCACGGAATATTGCATCGCTCCCGCAGCAAAAAGAAATGGAACCAGGGGCACCGGTGGCGGCAGCAAGGCAGCGATGGCGATGGCCCCAAAGCCCCATTGCGCGAAAATCTTGTAAACCTTCTTTAGCGTCTTGGCGGGAAACTTGCGTTCCAGCGTTTCGTTTCCTCCTTTGCGAGCAAGCCGATATGTGACGTAGCCTCCGATCACGGAACCAATCGTCGCCATCAACGCGTAATAGAGCCATAAGTCTGCCGTGCGCGCCGATAGGACGATGGTTAGAATATCCATGCTTCCCGGAAGTGGAATGGCCGAACTGTCCAGAAGTCCCAGTGGAATAAAGCCCAATCCACCGAGGTGGAAAATCCAGCGCCGCACGCCGCGGGCTACCGTGGGTGCGGCTAATGCGAAAATCTGGCGAGCGAGCATTATTTTCTAGAAAGCACATTCATTCTCGCATGCGCTTGTCATGAGCGCCGAGCGCTGTTTGCGAGACCTGAGTCATCGGCGTCATAGGGGCAAAGGGCTCTTTATCCGTCAACACAGGAAAAACGCAGAGGGAGAATGCGAAACGAAAATCGGCCTTGAGCATCACACTTCAATACGGTACGCAAGGAGAGGACTGTGTCCAACAGGCTGGAAGGCAAATCGGTCGCAATTACGGGCGGAGATCAAGGGATCGGGAGGGCCATTGCGGAGCGCTTGGCGCAGGACGGCGCGGAGGTGGCCATCTGCTACCGGGGAAACAAGGCTGGCGCAGACGAAGTCGTGGCTGCGATCAAGGCCAAGGGCCGTAAGTCCGCCGCGATACAATGCGATGTCGGCAAGGTTGCAGAGGGGCAGCGCTTCATCGCTGAAGCGGTCGCCGCGCTCGGCAAACTCGACATTCTCGTAAACAACGCGGGACTCGAACGCCACGCTGATTTCTGGGACGCCACCGAGGAGGACTACGACGCGGTTCTTAACGTCAATTTGAGAGGTCTGTTTTTCATTACTCAAGCGTTTGTAAAACATCGTATGCAGGCCAAGGCCGGCGGCAAGATCATCAACATCAGCTCGGTACATGAGGAACTTCCTTTCCCGCATTTCACTTCGTATTGCGCGAGCAAGGGAGGCGTAAAAATGCTGGCGCGCAATTTGTCGATCGAGCTCGCGCCGCTGGGCATCACCATCAACAATATCGCACCCGGAGCCATCGAGACGCCCATCAACAGCAAGTTGCTGAACGACCCGGCAAAGCTCAAGGCGCTATTGGGGAATATTCCGCTGAAGCGGCTGGGCAAGCCGGAAGATGTCGCTTCGATGGCAGCGTTCCTGGCGAGTTCGGAATCCGACTACGCGACGGGAACGACGTTCTTCGTGGATGGCGGCCTAACCTGGAATTATCAAGAACAGTAGAAAATGACGAAGACTTGTCCGCGGCGCGGAGAGGATTTTCGCGCGGTGCCCGTTCTTTTATGCGTGGGTAAGTGCCGCGGAACGCGCGGCTTGCAAGAGTTTGCGAGCGTTCTCGCGGATGTCGCCTTTGCCGAATACGGCGCTCCCGGCAACCAGAAGTTCCGCTCCGGCGCGTACGACGTCTCCAACCGTTTCCAGGGAAACGCCGCCGTCTACTTCGATACGGAATCCCAGGCCGAGCGATTCGCGAACTTCCACGAGCGTTTTGATTTTGTGGAGCGCGCCGGGAATAAACTTCTGCCCGCCAAAGCCCGGATTCACGGACATCACCAAAACGTGGTGCACGATATCCAGTACTTCGTCTAACGTGTGAACGGGAGTCGCGGGATTGATCACCACCGCGGGCTTGCAACCATGCGATTCGATCAGCTGAAGCGTGCGGTGAAGATGTACGCAGGCTTCCTGGTGCACGGCGATCCAGTTCGCGCCGGCTTCTGCAAACGCAGGAATGTAATTGTCTGGATTTTCGATCATCAGGTGGCAATCAAAGATGATGTTGGGAAGTGCTTTTCGGAGGGACGCCACTACCGGCGGTCCGATGGTGATATTCGGGACGAAGTGGCCGTCCATGATGTCCACGTGAAGAAGGGAGCCGCCGCCGTCGAGCGCGGCTTTCGCGTCTTCGCCCAGCTTCGCGAAGTTTGCGGACAGAATCGAAGGTGCCAATTCAATCGCCATGTGCTGCCGACCATTCCTCCCAAACCTTGAAGAAAAGGATTATACGCGCAACCTCGTTAATGCTCGCGGAAAAGTGCGGTCCGGGCCAGAACCGCGGCCTCACCACGGAATTGTGCGGCGCTGCTCGCTGCTTTGCCGCGCAAGTTCGAGCATGCGCATCACGTCCAACGCGTATTCCGGAGTGACCGCGGGTGCAGCTCTTCCGAGAAGCGCATCGCGCACGTTGGCGTAGTAATCGCGAAAGTCGCAGGCCGCCGAAGGAATCCGCCGCTGCGTGAACGTCTCGCCGGAAGGAACGGTCAAGACGCCCCACTTTTCTTCCGGCTCGGCGCCCCAGGCCCCTTCTGTGAGGATAAGTCCGCGCCGAAGATTAGCTTCCTGCGGATCGACGGTTTGCTTGACGAAGCTGCCTTGCGTGCCGAGAAGTACAAATCGCGGGCGCGGTGCGGCCGCAAGAATGCTCGACCGCAGCGCCGCGCGCATGCCTTTCGGATAGTGCAACATGATGTCGAACGCATCGTCGGCGACGGCGCCTTCGCGTTCGATTCGAACGTCAGCGGTCACTGCTTCCGGAAGACCGAATAGCATGAGCGCGTGATCGATAAGATGAGGGGCAATATCGAAGAGGATTCCACTGCCGGGGCGCTGCGTTTCCCGCCAAGCTCCCGGCTTGAGCTGCGGGCGATAGCGGTCATAGCTGGTTTCGAAACGCACAATACGGCCAAGTGTTCCGGCGGCTACCAGTTGCCGGATAGCTTGAAAGTCTCCATCGTAGCGGCGGTTTTGATAGACGGTGATCAGGCGGCCTGCGCTCTTCGCGATCTGCACCAGCGACGCGGCTTCTTCCAGCGTGACAGTGAAAGGCTTATCCACCACCACGTCGCGGCCTGCTTCGAGGCATTGCCGCGCCAACGGATAATGCGTTTCGTTCGGCGTGGCAATCACGATCAGACGAATTTCACGGATCGAAAGCAGTTCATCGATTGTGCGAACGATTCGAACGTCAGGGTATATTTCAGCAGCCTCGTTACCGCTGCGCTGCAAGATGGCGGCTAGATGCAGGCCGGGGACAGCGCGAATCACGGGCGCGTGAAAGGCGCGGCCAGCGAGACCAAATCCAATGAGGCCGACTTCAATCATGGGGAATGATTTTTCCGCAAGTACGAGCGATAAAGAGTATCGAACATTCTGATTCCGGGCAGAAGGATTTTTCGTCGGCGCGAAGTTGCCTGAAAGGGCGCCGTACCTCAGAATGGCAGATTGCCAATGAGCGAACAAAACTCAACCGCCAGCGAAGGGCCGCGACATCGCAATCTGTTGATCTTGCTTTTCGCCGGCTTTGTGCTGAGCGGTGTGGCGACCACGATCGTTGGACCTATGCTGCCGGTCTTCATCCAGAGGTGGTCTCTCGATGACGGGCAAGCCGGTCTTTTCTCTTCGATCCAATTTCTCGCGGCGCTCGGCGGCACGGTAGTTTCGAGCATCGTTGCGACGTGGTGGGGATATCGTCCCGCTTTAGTCGTGGGGTACGCATTGATGGGAGGCGGACTGGCCACGCTGAACAGCAATTCGCACACGACGGCTCTGGCAGCAACGGCAGCGTTCGGATTGGGCTACGGCCTGATTACTCCAGGATCGAATTTATTCGTGGCGGAGCTGGGCGGAGCGAAAAGCGCATCGCTGTTGAATTTGTTGAATTTCAGCTGGGGCGCGGGAGCGATGGCCTGTTCCCCGTTGATCGCCGTGGCTTTGAAGCGCAATGGACTTCCGATCCTCCTGGAGGGCTTTGCGGTTTGGGGTGCAATTATTGTTCTCGGTTTGCTGTTCGTTTCCATCGACGGGCACAAGGACGAGCAG
This sequence comes from uncultured Acidobacteriota bacterium, assembly GCA_963729455.1. Lineage (GTDB taxonomy): Bacteria > Acidobacteriota > Terriglobia > Acidiferrales > UBA7541 > Acidiferrum. The sequence goes on along the minus strand of CAVSNX010000005.1, from coordinate 402,070 downwards.
AATCCAAATACGGCCAAAACATCCGTCCCCTCGATTGGAATGAACATCACAATCGCTTTGGCCGCACTGTTTTTTATTTACGTGGCGATGGAAAACGGCATCGGTATCTGGTCTGCGGAGTACGCAAAAAGGCTGGCGCATGGTATTACAGCGATGACCACGCTCGCGCCGATGTTCTTCTATGCGGGCCTCACGTCGGGACGGGCCGGCGCGCCTTTCGTTCTACGGCTGCACTCGGAACGGAAAATCGTGCTCGGCGCCCTGAGCTTGGCGGCAGGAGCGACGGCATTGTTGATCGCATCCCGTTCGCTGCCGATTGCGACCGTGGCGATCTTCCTAGCGGGGCTGGGATGCGCGAGCATCTACCCCATTTATATTGCCTGGCTTTCGCGATGGTACGGCCCAAGCGCGAAGAAAATTGGCGGAGTCCTTTTTGCAATCGCTTCTCTCGGGGGATCGGCTGGCCCTGGTCTGATCGGCGCCGTCTCCCAGTACTCTGGCAATTTGCGCATTGGATTGCTCGTACCATTCACTTGCGCGATCGTAATGGTCTGGCTGGTGGTGCTACTGCGTCGGCAGACGGCGGCATGAGGTATTCTTAGCCCGTGCCGAATGCCGCATCCTCACAACGCTCACCGACGACAGGATTGCTGCTGGGGCTGGTGATCACGCTGGCCGCCGTGGTCGCGTATGCCTCCTACATTACCGTGCAACTCGCGGGCCTGCGAAAACTTCAAAGCGAGATGGTGGACCGGAACCGCAAGGATTCGCTCCAGCTTCTGCGAATTCAAAACGATTTGAACTCCATCGCACTGGCCATGCGGGACATGCTCGATACCACGGAACCTTATCCGCTGACGGCATGGACGGCACAGTTCGATCGCATTCATCAAGATTTGGATGCGGGACTGAAGCTGGAAGAAGAGCTTGCAGTGGTGAACCGGACACCGGAACAACGGCAGTATCTGACGCAATCGGTGGCGCAGTTCTGGGACGCCGTCAACCGAATGTTCGCGCTCGCAGAAAATGGCAAAGACTCCGAAGCGCGCGAACAAATTCGCTTGTCACTGCAAGCGCGCCAGCAAGCACTGAGCACGGCGGTTTCACGGCTGCTGGTCGAGAACAATGAAGGGGAAGAACAAGCCGCGGCTCGAATCGCGCAGATTTATGACGGCGTCCAGCGCCAGCTCTATATTTTTCTTGCGGCGACTTTGATCGCCATTGTCCTCACCAGTCTTTATCTCATCCGCAGCAACCGTCAGATTTTCGCGCGCCTCGCGGAACTTTCCGAGCAGCGCAGCGATTTGGCGCAAAAACTGATCTCCACGCAAGAGTCCACGCTGCGACATATTTCCCGCGAACTGCATGACGAGTTTGGTCAAGTTTTGACGGCCATCGGCTCCATGCTCCGCCGAGCGGGAAATTACATACCCGAAGGATCACCTCCTCGAGAAGACTTAAAGGAAGTGCAGGAGATCGCGCAAGCAACTCTGAACAACATCCGCACTCTTTCCCAGGCGCTTCATCCGGTTCTGCTCGAAGAAGCCGGTCTCGAAAGCACGCTCGACTGGTATATTCCCACAGTGGAGCGGCAAACCGGCCTCGTACTCCACTACGAAAAAACGGGGAACTCTTTTCCGGTGGACACAAGCGCAGGCGTGCACATCTATCGCGTTACGCAGGAAGCATTGAATAATGTGAGCCGGCATTCCGGTGCACGCGAAGCCTGGGTGCGGCTGAAGTTTTCAACCGAGTCGCTGGAGCTGGAAGTGGAAGATCACGGCACAGGATTCGTAGCGGAAAAAATGCAGCGTGGGATCGGACTGGTGGCCATGCGCGAGCGCGCGGAATTGATTGGTGCAGTGTTAGTCATCGCGCCTCGGGCGCAAGGCGGCACAGCGGTTCGTCTGAAAATTCCAAGGGAAAAGGCGGAACCTCATGGCTCCTAAAATAACCGTGTTGCTTGCGGACGATCACGCGCTGGTGCGCCGCGGATTCCGCCGCATGCTGGAAGATGATCCAGGAATCTCGGTCGTCGGTGAGGCCAGCGACGGCAAAGAGGCCTTGCGGCTCGCTCTCGAATTGCGGCCAAAGGTCATCGTCATGGACTGTGCGATGCCGGAGCTGAGCGGCATCGAAGCCAGCCGAAAAATCCTGGAGTCTTTTCCCGAGGCCGAGATCCTGATGCTGAGCATGCATTCCGAAGAAACTCTGGTAAGGCAAGCTTTGGATGCCGGCGCGCGCGGCTATGTGCTGAAAAACGCCATGGACCTCGATCTTGTCAGCGCCGTCAAAAGCGTTGCGGCCGGCATGACCGTGCTGGACCCGCAGGTGTCGCTCCCAACCAATCTGAAGGGCGAACGAAGTGGAGGCTTGACGCCACGCGAACTGGAGATTCTGCAACACATCGTTGCCGGCAAGTCTAACAAGGAAATTGCCGTTGATTTGAATCTCAGCGCCAATACCGTCGCGGTCCATCGCGCGAATATCATGGACACTCTGGGAATTCACAAGACCGCTGAGCTTGTGGTCTACGCCATTCGAAACGGCCTGGTGAATCTGCCTTGAACCGGCGCGAGTTCTTACTGGGCACTTATGCCGCCGGCGTCGCCGCTACGTTGCCCTCTGCCAGCGCACAATCTGATTCGAAATCGGGACTCGCGTTTCGTTTTGCGGACGTCACTGCATCCGCCGGTATCCATTTCCAGCACAACAGTGGCGCGTACGGCGGAAAATTGCTCCCCGAAACGCTGGGCTCCGGCTGCGCGTTTCTGGATTACGACGCGGACGGCTGGCAAGACATCCTGCTGATCAATGGCATGGATTGGCCGGGGCACAAGCGGCAGCGGAGCACGTTGCAGCTCTATCGCAACAATCGCAATGGCACATTCACGGATGTAACGAAAAGCGCGGGCCTCGATCTCGAAATGTACGGAATGGGCATGGCCGTCGGCGACTACAACAACGATGGACTCCCGGATATTTTCATTTCGTGCGTTGGGCAGAGCCGATTGTTCCGAAACACTGGCAAAGGCGCCTTCGTGGATGTCACTGCGAAGAGTGGCCTGCAGCATCACCAGGGCTTCAGCACTTCCGCGCTGTGGTTTGATTATGACCGCGACGGCCTGCTCGATCTGTTCGTCTGCAACTATGTGCGCTGGTCTCCCGAGCACGATGTTTTTTGCAGCCTCGACGGCACCCACAAATCCTACTGCACGCCCGAAGCATATCGCGGCGACACCTGCTGGCTCTTTCACAACCGCGGTGACGGCACGTTTGAAGACGTCACGCCAACGAGCGGCATCTTTGACAGCAGCTCGAAATCCCTCGGCGTGGCCATGTTCGATTACGACCAGGACGGCTGGCCCGATGTGTTGGTCGCCAACGATACGCAACCGAACAAACTGTATAAGAACTTGCGCGATGGAAAGTTCAGAGACGTCGCCGTGGAAGCAGGGTTGGCATTAAGCACCGAAGGCAAAGCCCGCGCCGGAATGGGCGTGGACACCGGCGACTTCGACAATTCCGGCCGGCCCGGCGTCGCCATCACGAATTTCGACAACGAAATGGTCGGCCTCTATCGCCCCGTCACGGCCAACGCATACGACGACGTCGCCGTTCAAGCCGGCGTCGGCGCCGTCTCCAAAAGCACGCTGGGTTTCGGCTGCGTTTTCTTCGACGCCGATCTCGACGGCCTCCTCGATCTCGCCATCGCCAACGGCCACATTGACGAAACGGTTCGCAACATCCGCGGAAACGTCGGCTACGCGCAACCGCCGCAACTTTTCCTGAATTTAGGCGCCGGAAAATTCCGCGACGTGGCCGAAGTCGTTGGCGGCGGTTTCGAAACGCCAAAGGTCGGCCGCGGCCTGGCTTTCGGCGATTTCGATCGCGACGGAGACCTGGACCTGCTCATGACCACCAACAACGGCCCCGCCTATCTCTACCGCAACGATCAACTGTCCCGCCGCCACAGCATCCGATTCCATCTGCGCGGCACGAAATCGAATCGCGACGCTATCGGCGCAACCGTCCGCATCTTCCTCAATGGCCAGACCCAATCCCGCATTGTCCGCGGCGGCTCCAGCTATCTTTCGCAATCCGAACTACCCGTCACCTTTGGCCTCGGCATGCACGACAAGATCGACCGTGCCGTCATCGACTGGCCCAGTGGCCGCACCGAGGAATTCAAAGATCTCGCCGCCGGAAAGACTTACGAGTGCCTGGAAACAAAGGGGATACAGCCGCTGCCGGACTTCTAATGCTTTTAGAGTATTGCCACCCTTCTCCCCCGGCACTATATATCACGGACAAAGCACGGCCTCTAGAGCAGCCAGACTCGGCTCGCTTCGAGGCAACCCAAACTGAATCGCGGCCGGATGTCTCCAAAGCATCCGGTCGCTGTCGTAATACACACAAATCGCGCGGCTGAATGGATACAATGGCAATGGGCTCCGTTAATCGCTGGTTATCGCGAACCGCGATCCTGCTGACGATCAGCGCCCTGTACCTCTACGGATATCCCACGGCGACAATCACCTACGCGCTTGCGGATTTGTTCCACATCGCCCTCGGAATCCTCTTCACCATTCTCCTTCTTTATTACCTGCTGCGTTTGCTCCCGAACGAAACGCTTCTGGCCCGACTCGGCTGGATCTTGCTGGCCGCTGGAGCAGCGATCGGAATCGTGTTGATCAAGGTCGGCACGCCGGTTCGTCTGAAGTCCTGGCTGTTCGCGCATATCGCACTGTGCGTCGTTGGCGCGCTTTTCTTGGCAACCTCTTGGCTCGCGTCGCGCGGCTGGCTTGGCCACGGCATCTTGCAACGAGGAGTGGGATTTGCCGCGCTGGCGGTTTTGACCGCGGGAATCGCCGCAGGCGCCTGGTGGACTCGCGAGGTCACCTGGAAAAAAGCGAATCGCATCACCAATCCGCTGATGCCGCCGGAAACGATGGACGGCGAAGGCGACGGCCCCCAGGGCAAGTTTTTCCCCAGTTCCTCGCAAACCAGACAAGGCATCAACATTCCCTCGAAATATTTCATGAAGTCCGATGCCTGCCAGCGCTGCCACGCGGATATTTACAAACAGTGGGATAGCTCGATGCATCACTTCTCTTCTTTCAACAATCAGTGGTACCGCAAGAGCATCGAGTACATGCAGGACGTCGCCGGTGTGCGCTCTTCCAAGTGGTGTGCCGGGTGCCACGATCCCGCGCTTCTTTACAGCGGCCTGTTCGATACCCCCATCAAACAAATTGTCGACCGCCCGGAAGCGCGCGCGGGCCTCGGTTGCCTAATGTGCCACAGCATCGTGGAAGTGAAAAGCACTATGGGCCAGGGCGATTTTTTCCTGGAATATCCGAAATTGCATGAGCTCGCCGCCAGCGAAAATCCGCTCGTGCGCAGGTTGCACGACTTCATGGTTCGTCTGAATCCTGAGCCCCACCGCCGCACCTTCCTGAAGCCCTTCATGCGCGCGGACACTGCGGAGTTCTGCTCCTCATGCCACAAGGTCCATCTGGACGTCCCGGTGAACAGCTATCGGTGGATACGCGGCTTCAATGAATATGACAACTGGCAGGCCAGCGGCGTCTCCGGACAGGGTGCGCGCGCCTTCTACTATCCGAAGTTACCGATGAACTGCGCCGATTGTCACATGCCGCAAGTTCCTTCGAATGACGACGGCAACGTAAATGGGTTCGTGCATTCTCATCGCTTTCCCGGCGCGAACACCGCTGTACCCACCGCAAATGAAGATCAGGCGCAATACGAGTTCGCCAAGAAATTCCTGCAAGACAAGCAGCTGAGCGTGGATATTTTTGCTATCTCCCCAGCCGGAAAGGAAACCAGCGCGCCGGCGCGCAGCGCGTCCGGCGCTCCGGAGATTGCCACGACCTTTGCCGTCGGCGAAGAATCCGAATCTTCTCTGCCCAAAGGTCCCGCTGGTGAAGTCCGGCCCATCACCGCTCCGATCGATCGCACCGACGCCGCCGTGCGCCGCGGCGATGACGAGCGCGTGGATGTCGTCGTGCGCACTCGCAAAGTCGGCCACTTCTTCCCTGGAGGCACGGTGGACGCTTTCGATGTGTGGATCGAACTGCAAGCCACCGATGAAAAAGGCCAAACACTCTTCTGGAGCGGAAAAGTAGAAGATGATGGCAAAGGCCCGGTCGAGCCGGGAGCGCACTTCTATCGTTCATTGCAAATTGACGCGCACGGCAATCCCGTCAACAAACGCAACGCCTGGGCCACGCGCTCCGTCGTTTACGTTCGTCTGATTCCGCCGGGCGCGGCAGACACAGTACACTACCGGCTTCACATTCCGGACAATGCCGGCGACAAAATCACGCTCCACGCCAAACTGAACTATCGCAAGTTCGCATGGTTCAACACGCATTTCTCTTTCGCGGGCGTTGAAGCGGCGCAAAGTTCGCCGGCCAGCAGCGGCACGGTGACTACCAAAGACTACGACGATCGCAAGTGGGCCTTCACCGGCGACACCTCGCACGTTTCCGGCAATCTCAAAGCAATTCCCGATCTTCCCATCACCATCATTGCCGAAGACACCAAAACGCTGCGCGTTCTTCCGCGAACCGCTCCCGTTCCTCAGCCCAAAACGGTTAGCGCCAAGGAAGACTGGACACGCTGGAACGACTATGGAATCGGACTCTTCTTGCAGGGTGACTTGAAAGCAGCGGCAGCCGCGTTCGAAAAAATCACAGAAACCGACCCGCAGAATCCCGATGGCTGGACCAACATCGGCCGTGCTTTATTGCAGGAGGGGGACACCTCCGGAGCGCGTAAGGTGCTTGAGAAATCGCTGGCCATCAACCCGCAATTGGCACGCACCAATTATTTTTATGGCCGCGCTCTCAAGGAGGATGGCGACTACGATGGCGCCATCCAGCACTTGCAGATCGTGCTTGCCCAGTTCCCGCGCGACCGCGTCGTGCACAACGAACTTGGACGCGTTTTGTTTCTCCAGAAGCGCTACGCCGACGCGGTGAAGGAATTCGAACAGACGCTCACCATCGATCCCGAAGATTTGCAGGCCCACTACAACCTGATGCTCTGCTACAACGGCTTGGGTGACGATGCCAAAGCCGAAGAACACAAAGCCCGCTACCTGCGCTTCAAGGCGGACGAATCGGCGCAGGCCATCACCGGGCCGTACCGCCAGATCCATCCGGAAGACAACAACGAGCGCCAGGCGATTCACGAACACGTCAGCATCGCGCTTGTTCCGGCCCCTCAAAAGAAACCCGCGGCGGCACATGTTGCCGCAAAACTTGCGCCGCAGAGTGGTGTGAAGCCCGGCGGTGGGCAATAATCATCTGCAGCCATTTCCACCGGAACAGAGGAACTCGATGACCTGGATCAAAACTCTTCGTATGGACGAAGACCCGCTGGTGAAGCGTGCCATGGAGGAAGAGCGCAAGCTCTATCCACCCGAATATCGCACGCCCGCTGCAACCGTGGACCGCGGCGAAGAGAACAGCATCACCGCGTCGCACTCGCTCATTCCCGATGCCCTGTTCCATTCCTTTTCGGCGTATGGCGCCATGTTGTCGCCGGATCTGCCGCTGAAGCGGCATCAGCACGAAATGATCGCCACGGTGGTCTCGGTTACCAACCGGTGCCACTATTGAATCGAATCACACGCAGAGTTTCTGCGCCGGGTCACGTTGGACGAAAACATGGTGGAAGCGCTTCGCAGGGACTATCGCACCGCGCCGATCAGCGAACAGGACCGCGTGATGCTGGATTTCGTCGTGAAGCTGACGCAAGGATGCCACGCGTTGTTCGCCCGAGGATCATCTCAAGCTGCGCGCCGCCGGCTTCGATGACAAAGGAATTCTTCAAATCACGCTGATCGCCGCTTGGTTCAACTACATCAACAAGGTCGCCGACGCTCTTGGCGTCGGGCGCGATCCAATCGCGAGGCCCGAGTGAAGCGTTCCCTCCTGGCTGTTCTGCTGTGCATCTCTGCCGCTGTTCTCGTTCTGCAAAAAACCGAAAATTCGGTTCAGGCAGCGCCCGATGCCCCTTCCGTGACGTTTCGCGACATTACGCGACAAGCCGGAATTCACTTCGTCCACAACAACGGCGCCTTCGGGAAAAAATATCTCCCAGAAACGATGGGACCCGGCGTGGCCTTCATTGATTATGACAACGACGGCTGGCCCGATATTTTTCTCGCCAACGGCATGGACTGGCCCGGCCACATTCAGAAACATTCCACGCCCAAGCTCTATCACAACAATCACGACGGCACCTTCACCGACGTCACTCATAAAGCGGGCCTGGACGTCGAAATGTTTGGACTTGGTGTTGCCGTTGGGGACTACGACAACGATGGGTACGACGATCTCTTCGTGACCGCCTACGGCCAGAGCCATCTCTTTCACAACAACGGCAACGGCACGTTTACCGATGTCACGCAAAAAGCCGGTCTTCTCGGTCCGCAAGAATTTAGCACCAGCGCTGCCTGGGTGGACTACGACAAGGATGGCCATCTCGATCTCGTCGTCGCCAACTACGTGCAGTGGACTCCCGAGACCGATCTCTTTTGCACGCTCGATGGCAAGAGCAAGTCCTATTGCACGCCGGAATCGTACAAAGGCACCGCGGTCCGCCTCTGGCACAATCGCGGCAACGGCACCTTCGAAGACGTGACGCAAAAAGCCGGCCTCGGCGACCCCACGTCAAAAACGCTCGGCGTCGCTGTGCTCGATTACGACAACGATGGCTGGCCCGATCTCCTCCTTTCGAACGATACGCAGCCCAACAAGCTCTATCGCAACAATGGCAACGGCACCTTCACCGAAAAAGCCGTCGTCGCCGGTGTCGCCTTCAGCGAGGATGGCATCGCCCGCGCCGGTATGGGTGTGGACGCCGCGGACTACGACCATTCCGGTCTGCCCAGCCTGCTGATCACCAATTTTGCCAACCAGATGCTTTCGCTCTATCACAACGAAGGAAAAGGTCTGTTTGTGGACGAGGCTCCACGATCGGAAATCGGCCGCAATTCTCTTCTTACTCTGGGATTCGGCTGTTTCTTCTTCGACTACGATCTCGACGGCTGGCCCGACGTCCTCGTCGCCAACGGCCACATTGACGAGGACATTCAGCGCGTGCAGGCCAATGTCAAGTACGCTATGCCGCCGCATGTCTTCCGCAATATGGGCAAAGGGAAATTCGAGGAAGTTACAAAGTCGCTGGGCTCGGCGTTCGCCGCACCGCGCGTCGGTCGCGGCGCTGCCTACGCCGATGTCAAGAACGATGGCCGGCTTGATTTGCTGCTCTCCACCAACGCCGGGCCGGTGTATCTCTTCCAGAACGATGCGCAGGGCGCCGCAGCGTTGAACCACAGCCTGCGGATCAAACTAATTGGCGCAAAATCCAACCGCGATGGCATCGGCTCGACCGTAAAATTGACCTCAGCCGGCGAAACGCAGACGGAAATGCTTCGCAGCGGCTCCAGCTACCTCTCCGCAAGCGAGCTTGTTCTAACATTCGGCCTCGGGCAGCACGATAAGGCCGACTCCATCGAACTGCGCTGGCCGAGCGGACGAATCGACAAACTTTCGAACGTGGCCGCAGGCCAAACCATCACGGTGACCGAAGGAAAAGGCATTACTGCCTCTCGCGCTTACGCCAAGAAAAACTGAAGGCCTGGCCGCGAAACATTCCGGCAAAAAAACAAAACGCCCCCAACTCGCGGGGGGCGTTTGCTTTTTGCTAGAGATTTATCTCTAGAATTGGTTCCAGAGGTATTGGTTGTACACCTCGTGGTGGAATTGCACTTCCTGGGCTTTCACGATAGTGCCCAGCGTGCGCGGGCAGCGGTCTGCGGCGGCGCGCTTCAAATCGGCATAGCGGGCCTTGACGTCTGCGCCGAAAAGTTTGGTGGTCCACTCAGCTTTTTCGAAATTTTCGATGGCCGTGTAAATATTGTCCGGCAGAAACCGTTTCGCTGAACGCAGATCCTTGATCTTGGCCGTCTCCCCGTCCAGGCCAGTCTTGAAGATGGAGTACATGACCATATACGGATTGGAGTCGGGAGCGACGGCACGTACTTCCGTGCGCATGCTCTTTTCATTCCCAATCGGGATGCGCACCATGGCCCCGCGGTTGGTGGGCGAAGCGTTGAGCTGGTTCGGCGCTTCAAAGTGCGGGTCGAGCCGGCGATAGGCGTTAACGCTCGAATTGATGAGCAGGCAAATGTCGTTGCCGTGCGTGAGAATGCGGTCCACAAATTCCCAGCCGAACTTGCTGAGTTTTTCCTCTCCCTTGGGATCCCAGAACAGGTTCTTGTCGGCCTTGCTCACCGACACGTTCGTGTGCATGCCGCTGCCGTTGACGCCAACCACGGGCTTTGGCAGGAAGCTGGCCGTGAATCCCATGTTGGTGGCTACTTGCCGGCAGATCAACTTGTAGAGCTGAATCTGGTCCGCGGCCTGCACCACTTCGCCGTAGCCATAGTTGATTTCGAATTGCGAGGGCGCCACTTCTGGGTGATCCTTTTCATTCTGAAAGCCCATGCAACGTTGCACTTCCGCGGTCGTGTCAATGAACGTCCGCAGCGGATCGCCGGGCAGTGAGTGGTAGTAGCCGCCGGTGTTCACATATTCGAATTTTCCCGTTTCGTGAAAACGGCGCTCGGCGTCCGGGCCGGCGAAGAGAAAACCTTCAATTTCATTGGCCGCGTTGAGCGTGTATCCCTTTTTGTCGAACAGGCCGTCGGCATAGCCCTTCAGCACTCCGCGAATGTCCGCGGTGTACGGCGTGCCATCCTTGTCAATCACGTGCCCGAAGACAAGGACCTTGCCGGATCCAAACACATCCGAAGGCGACCAATAAAACGCGCCCCAGTCCATCGCCAGCCGGAGGTCGCTCTCCCGTTGCGCCGTAAATCCGCGAATCGAAGAACCGTCGAACGTCAAATTGTCCCAGCTCTTGATCAAAAACTTTTTGTCGTAGTCCAGCATGTGCAAGCGGCCTTCCAGGTCGCTGAACAGCACGGTCACGGCCTTGATGCGCTTTTCATCTGTCAAATATTTGATGCGTTCTTCCTGGACCTTATGGGGGGCGACACGATTCTTGCGCTGTTCCTTGGCCTTCAGGTTCAACTCCTCCAGCTCGTCATAGGGAAGAGATAGAAAATTACGCAGTTCGTTCGACATGAATCTCCTCAAAGTGGGATAAGACTCAAGCTTGGGGCAACTCTTGCCGGAAAGGGACGCCCGGCCCGGCACTAGGGTATCGCGCACCTCTTCCGACCGTCAATCGAAAGACCTGATGCAATGGATTCAAGAAATTGAACCAAAACCCGTCCAATTTGCCACAAATTGGTGGGAAAAATATCGGAGATGGGGCAAATTTTGGTAGCGATACCGGGATTCGAACCCGGATTTTAGCCTTGAGAGGGCTACGTCCTAACCCTTAGACGATATCGCCGGAGCCGTGCTTCTGCGGGCCGTCGCCGCAACACGCGGCGCGTCCAGCCATTTTCGCATGTACGATCAGCACGATCAAGCAAAGCCCGCCTGAGGCAATAGGTCAATTTCTGGCGATCCGACTCGTCTGGAGTTGGTATCGTGTTCACTCCGTGGTATTAAGACAGTCATGCAACTAGTGGAAATTCCTTGGCCTGGGGCTGCCACCCTGATCTGGGATAGCGACGAGGTTCTTGACATAACGAGCGGACGACGTGGGAACTTTGGTGGCTCACTCACTTCGCAGCTGACGAATATGACCTACCCTTTCGATCGTGCCGTCGGGCTGCGAAGTCGTGCTGTTCACTGGGCTGTGGCTTATACAAATCGCGGCACAAAGGCAGTTCTCATGAAGAACGGTTCCATTCACCGCGAGTTGAACCGCAGTTTCTATTGTGCTGAGGCCTATGACTATCCGATTGCTCTCGGGGCAACTGCTGCGGATCGTGTCGTAGTGGTGCACTGCCCGACCAAGTTTGATTTGCTTGAGATTGAAGATGCCGAAACCGGCGAGGTGCTAGATTCGCTAAAGTCAAAGGATATGGAATTCCATTCGCGTCTTAGTCTTTCGACGGATGGTCGATTACTGATTGATGCCGGATGGTTTTGGCATCCTTGGTGCGGTGCGGCTGTCTTCGAAATTAAGCAGGTAAGCGATGGGTCTATCCGATTCACGAAGAACACCGCTTTTCCCGCAGTGTTCTCAGCGCAGAATGAAATCGACAGCGTGGCGTTTCTAGGAAACGCGCAACTTGCTGTCTCTTCTGTTTCCCACTACTTTGGAGAAGAACCGCAAACAGCAAGTCTCAGCCCAAAACAACTCGGCATCTGGTCGTTGGCCGAACGCAGATGGGAATCGAGGGTTGACCTGAGCGAGCCGACCGGGATGATGATGCCGTGGAAGGAATGGGTTGTAAGCTTCTACGACCATCCAAAGCTAATCGAACTCGCGACCGGAAGAGTCGTCCATCGATGGGACAAGATTTACACCGGCAAGCAGATTGGACCAATCGAATTAGGGGACCCTCCCCCGCCTCCGATAGCCATAGAACCACTTCAAGGCCGATTCGCCGTTGCCAGTTCCAAAGCTGTGACACTAGTCTCGCTTTAGACGGCACGGCGTCGAACAACGGCACTTCAGAGTACAGACTAATGGGGAAATAACTTCCTGTTCAGCCCAGAATGTATGCAAGGCTGCAGCACGCGGCACTGCTCTTCGTTCACGAGAACTTTTTGAGGCCCAGCAATTCCAGCCCTGCCAGCACGGCAAATTGCGAGCCATGTACGAGATACCTGTACCACAGGCGCCGCGGCTCCACCGACAATCGAAAGAGCCACTCGAATCCGTGCTCGCGCATCCAGACCGGCGCTCGCGGAACGCGCCCGGTGTGAAAATCAAACGCTGCGCCGACGCCGATCAGTACCGGGACACTGAGCCGCTTGCGGTGTTCGAACATCCAGCGCTCCTGTTTCGGCGCCCCAAGGCCAACCCATACGACGTCCGCGCGCGAGCGTTCGATGTCCGCTACTTGCTCGTGATCTTCCTCCGCCGACAAGGGACGAAATGGCGGGCAGCAGATCCCGGCAACGCGCAGCCCCGGGAAGCGCGCGGAAAACCGTGCCGCCAGATCCTCCGCAACCCCCGGCGCGCCTCCATAAAAGTAATGGCGGTATCGCTTCCGTGCCGTCTGTTCGCAAAACGTGGCCATCAATTCGGGTCCGTACACGCGCCGCCGCAGAGCGAACCCCTTCCGCTGGCCCATCCACACCAGTGGAAAGCCGTCGGGCACCACGAGGTCGGCGCCCATCAACATGAGCTTGAACCCGCGGTCGTGCTGCGCCTCCATCACGCTATGCATGTCCGTGACCGCGATAAAGCGGCACGCATCACGCAGCGCGATCCATTCCTCCATCCGCGCGATCACATCCGGGATCTGCACCGCCGCAACCAGTATACCCAGGACACCGTAGGAGCCTTGCTCATGTGTGGTTCCGGTCAGCGGCATCATGCCTCCGCGCCTTTCCGGTAGAACGCCGCCAAATTGTTTCCGAGTATGGGAAAGCCCATCGCTCTGACAGTGGCTTCTGGAAACAGATCCTGCATCTCTCCCGCCGACAGTAAGCGGATTAGTTCGTATTTCCGGAGGTAGCCGGGAGAATACGGCGCCACTTTCCTCTGCAGCGGAACCGGCAGGAATTGGTAGAACGGCAAGAGTGTGTGCGGTTCCACTGGAAAGTACTTGTTCGGTGTCGCGACAAAATAGCCGCGCGAGGCCACTCTGCGCACCTCGTTCGCGAACAAAACCTGATCCTTCCACTCTCCGACGTGTTCGATGACTGCGTTCGAAAACACCCAATCGAACGAATTCGTTTCGAACGGCAAATCCCGGCCATCGGCAACCATCCTCTGTATGCGGACGCTCGGCTCCATCTCCATGCATTCCGCATCCAAATTGACGACCACAACCTCCGTGAACCGGCCATACAGCTGCAAGAATTCACTGTCAATTCCAAGCCCACCGCCTACGTCCAGCAACCTCCCCGGCGCGGAGCCGTTTCCCACCATGCGCAGAAAAAGATCGCTTTTCTGCCCGCGCAGCTTCCGGTGAATCGGCTTCACGCATCGCAAAACAGTGCTGCGAATACCTTTCCCAGTCACGGTTTATTTCTCGCCTTTCATGGTCCGTTCAAAAATTCCCATCAGCAGGTGGTAGTTTTGTTCCGGACCATACTTCGACACGTATTCTTGCCGCCCCGCCTTGCCCAGCTCCTGCAGTTTGCCGGGATTCCTCCACGCCCAATCAGCCTTGGCCGCCAAGTCAGCCGCGTCACTCGGAGTAACGTGCAGGCCAGTGTCACCGTCCGCGATAATCTCAACCATCGCTCCCAGCCGCGAAGCGATCACCGGCAGCCCGCAAGCGAACGCCTCCGCCACCGCCAGAGGAAAATTCTCGTAGCAAACGCTTGGCAGCACCAGGAACCGCGCGCCCTGCATGAGCGAAACGATTTCGCTGGACGGAAGCCGTCCCAGCAAATTTACATTCGATAACCCTCTTGTTTTGATCTCCGCTGCGACTTCCTCCTTCAGCGGTCCTTCGCCGGCGATCCGCAGCGGAATTTTTTCCTGCAGCCGGCTCCACGCCGCCAGAAGCACGCGCAATCCTTTTTCCACCGAGAGTCTTCCGACGTACAGCGCGTATTCACCGCGGCCGCACTTCAGCCCTGGATCCGGATCCACGAAGTTGGGCTTCACCACAATGCGCTCCCCCGGCAGCCCGCCCTCAATGAACTTCCCCCTTGCAAACTCAGACAACGCAATGTACACGCCTACTTTCTCCCGCCACGTTTTCATCCCGCGATGCACCGCGATCATCGTTGCAACCGCAGCGGTCGCCGCGCGGCTCTCCCGATAGCATCCATGCACCACCCCCGGCCACGGCACGCTCCGTCCAAGGCATTCCTCGCACACCCGCCCATCCCGCAGAAAATTGGCGCCCGGACAAAGCAACCGGTAGTTATGCAGCGTCTGCACCACCGGCACACCGGCGTCCGCGCACGCGTAGTACGCCGCCGGCGAAATCAGCGGGAAAATATTGTGAAAATGAACCACATCCGGCTTTTCTTTCGCGAGTAAGTCCGTCAATTCGTGAGCCGAAGCGCTCGACCATACGGTCTGCATTCCCGCGGCGATGATACCGAGCGGCCCGCGCCTGTTCAGCTCCTCATTGTGCCGCCGGTACCGCAACACGCCATGCCCGTGCGCTCGAAGCAACCGCTCCTCCGCTTCCACCACGACGTCCTCCCCGCCGTGCTTCTGATACGCCGCATGCGCCACGAGAATTTTCAAAACGCCTTTTCCCTCTTGTTCATCCGTTAAGCCCAAGCAACACCAACACGGGTGACGCAGCCGTGCTCATCTCGGCTTCTCCGCATAACTTGCCCCGGCCTGCGGCGCTCTCGCCGGCACGGCCCGCTCAGGAGTCCCGCACAACTCTCCATTCGTCACACCCTTCCATTTCTCCTCCCACGAACCTATCGTCCCCAAAAGCATCTCCAGCTTTTTCCACTGCTTCTCTTTCTCGATTTCCCAGGAGTGTCCCCACAGGTGAAATACTCCCCCGTACTCCATCGTTCGAATTAGCATTTCCATTGCCAGCGCTACCCAATCCTTCGCCAGCAAAGCCGCCGGCAAGCTCATCAGGTGAGACCCCTTTAGCCGCTTCACAGCATTCTTCGCGTACGTCAGCCGCCCGTGCGGAAACACGTGAATGGTCGTGGGAATGATCCACAATCCGCTGACCCACCGCGGCTCCGCAATGGACAGAAGCTCGACGGTCCTCGCCGCGCGGTAACCGGTTTCCCGCACCAGGCGCAACTGACGGCCATTGAACTTCCCTCCTGGAAAACAAAACACGCTGCACTTTTTCCCGGTGGTCTCCTCAACCCAGCGCCGCGAGCCCAGCAGCTGCCGGCTTGCTTCCGCGTCCGGCACCCGGTCGATGCGCATGTGATCCAGCGTGTGCGCGCCGATTTCGAATCTGCCGCTCAACTCGCGCACCTGCGCCGCCGTCATTACTTGTCTTTGCGAAGCGCGCGGCACATAAAACGTCCCCGTCAGTCCGTACTTCGTCAACAGCTCCGCAACGCGAAAATCCAACGGGTGCCCGTCGTCCCAACTCGTGGTCATGAGAAACTTCTTGCCAATGGCGTTACCGCCCGCACCGTTGGTCGCTGCGCTCATGACGACTCCTTCTTCCCCGCGCCACGCCGCGCGAACCCTGTCCCGTTGCGCCCCCCCGAGGCACAGCGCGATGCCTTCGCGGAAATTCTCCACCATCGCTTCAATGGAATATTTCTGTCCGCAATTCCGCGCTCCTTCCTGAAGAACGCGCAGCTCGCGCGGATTCAGGAACAATCGAATGGCGGCATTCGCGTACGCTTGCATGTCGTGCGTGGTCATGACCCCGTTGCCATGCTGTTCGAAGTACTCCATCTCCGGCCCATGAATCGGCACGCTTGTCGTCACCAGCGGCAATCCCGCGGCAAACGCATCCAGAATCGCCAGCCCCACCGCGCCAGGAAGCAGAAGCACGTCCGCAATCCCCAGCAATCTCGCTTTGTCCTCTCCAAACTTCGGTCCCGTAAAGTGCACCCACGCGTGCTGGCCGGCAAACTGCCTGACCCGCTCTTCCTCAGGCCCTCCGCCCAACACGATGAGATGAAAATCCTTCACCTCTTCCCGAATTCTCAGGCAAGCTTCTAGCAGAAATGGCAGCGCTTTTACCTTTTGCAGCGTGCCAACAAAAATCCCGGCTCGCGCCACAGCGGGAATTTCCAGCGAATCGCGCAACGCCGCTCTCGCATTTCTGTCGAAGCCTTGCAACCACTCCTGGATCTGCCGCGTGTCCACGGAGTTCTGTACCGCCGTGATCTTCGATCGCGGCACGCCCTGGCCCCGCAGATACTCCGCCCCACTCGCCGTGTAGGCAAACCACCACGTGACCCAATGCAGCGTCCTCTTCCGGTAACGCTCAACAAAAAAAGAAGCGCTCCCCTGCTTGTTTTCTCCGTGGCCCCAGAACGCCACACGCTTGATTCCCAGCCTCGACAGCAACAGCAAGTAGTGCGTCAGCACCAGTTTGTTGGCTTGCTCGCTGATCACCAGATCCGCCGAGTGAATTTCCCGCACCAGCGGCTGGTACAACATGCGCTTTCCGAAAAGCCACAAGCCCTTCGTCTCTGCCCCGTACTCGCTCGGCAAATCGCAGTTGTCACCCTTACCCATCTCTTCCTGTGCCGGGCCGCTGTACGCCACGCGGAGTTGCAGGCCATCCGCTCGCAGGCTCTCGTATAGCCGCGCGTAGAACGGCAGCCGGTATTGCTTCATCTGCGCTTCGATAATCAGGACGCGTTTCATTTATTCCCGCTGCAGGCGCGCGATTTTTCTCCGCGCCGGAAATCGCAGGTTCTTTTTCTCAACCCGCTTGGAGGAACGTGAACACTTCCATCCGCGGACACACATGCGCAATCTTCATTCCGTAGTTCTCCAGCACCGAAATCGCCCGCCGCGTGTCCCCTGTTCCGAACGCGGAAAGCCGGTGATGAAACTCCACCAGCAGCTGCCCAACGGGAATCTGCGTCCGCACAATGTCCTCGATCACTCCGTACTCCGCGCCTTCGATATCCATTTTCAGAACGTCAATCCGCGAGTGCCCCAGACGCGCCATCGCCGTGCCTAGCCGCAACACGGGAAAGCTGGCCGTCTCTCGGCTGTATTGCCGCGCGGAAATCATCGAGTGCGACACCCAATCGCTTCTCGGCGGAAGATGGAACACTGCCTCTCCATCCGAGTCCGCAATCCCCATCGCGTGGAAGTGGAACTCCTTCGGAAGCGCTTGCAGCGCCAGCCACTCTTTTACTTTCGGCGTGGGATCAAACGCTTCAATCTCAACGCCGGAGTACTCCATCAGCGACCGGTCGAAGGAAATGTCCTCCCCAATTCCAATCGAGTACACCACCGCATCCGGTTTCATCCGCGATGGCGCAAGGTAATATCCGCCGTACTCCGTGCCAAATCGTTCCAGCCGCCGCTGCACTTGCACGTGCGGCGGCGCAAATCCCCATTGCGGATACGTTCGAACGTACTTCCGGAACTGGCTCTGGAGATTCATGCCGGTTCTCCTTGGGCAGGAAGAACGATGGCCGGCAAAGTACTTCTCTCCGGCCGGGCCACCGTTGCGCGTTTTTGAAATTCGATGAGGTACCCGCCCATCCCCACCCAGAACAGAAGCCAGATCGAGGTTTGTACCGAGTCGATCACCATCGTTGTTGTTCCGTACAGAAAGAATGTTGCTGTGATCGAAGCGCACGTCGCCACCAGGACATTGCGCTCTGCCCCTTGCATGCCGCGGGCGGCCTTCATGGCTCGCCGGAAGAAACGAAGGAAAAACGCAAACAATAGAATCGTTGCGGGAAGTCCGTAATGCACCACGGAATAGAGCGCTAGATTATGAATCTCCTGCGTCTCCCGCGATTGCGCGCGATACAGGTCGGAAAAACCGCCGGTCAGGAGAACTTCCGGATGCGCTTTGACGAGCCGCACTGCAGCGGAGATCATCTCCTCGCGCCCTTGGAACGATCCGAACTGATCCCAATCCAGGATTCCTTGCGTCAGAAAAAGAAAACCAAGTAAGGCGAGCAAGCCGGCCACCGCGGACACGCGCGCAAATTTCTTTTCCGGATGCAGCAGCAGGAAAATCAGCGTCATGGAAGCCGCGAATACCACAAGCCCGGATCGGAAAATGGTGAGAAGCAGACACGCAAACAGAAGTAGGCTCGCGGCAAGGCAAAGAGCCCGCCAGCGCCTTACGATTCCCCGCGTAAATGCAAGAGTTGTTGCAAGACACAGCGGCAGTAAAAGAAAACACGCGAAATTGTTTGCCCCGGTATACAGCCCGATGGGCAGTACGTTTCCCGGGGCGAGCGATTCGCCGAAAATCGAGAGTCTCGCAAGGCCAATTTTGTACTCTTGCCATTCGGCTTCTTCCGCGCCCGCGAACCACAAAAAGTTCCCTGTGGCATATTGCAAAATCCCCAGGCAGGCGTTCGCCAGCGCCAACGTGCATGCCAGCTTGATCAGCGTGTGTACCTGCTGCCGCTCCAGCCGGCATCCCACCAGCAGAAAAAAGAACAAGAACGGAACCATCAAATCGCGGTATACGCTCGCGGCATGCGCCATGTTCGACTCGAACAGAATCGAGGGAGCGGCGCAGATCGCCAGCCCCAGAATCAAAACCGTCTCGCGCGAAGTTTCTCCCGGGGAATCCGCTGCCGCCTGTTTCCAATGGCGAATGAGCCAGACGCCGAGGACTGCGACCACGCACAGTTCCGCAAGATCCATACTGAAGAGGCCCGGCCGCACGCGATATTCGAACCCCAGAAGGACCGGCACTATGTAAATCAACCGTCCAGGCTTCTCCGCAAGCCGGAGCAGCAGGAAGCCCATTGCCAGGATGATGGCTGGAATGAGCAAGAACATGGTTCAAGTCACGACCATTTCTGCGATCTGAGGGCCGCGCGTCCGCCAATCCCATTCTTCAACCATGACTTTGCGCGCGCGCGCGCCAAGAAAGCGAACGCGGTCTGGATCGCCTAATAAAGTAGCGATGGATTCGGCGAAGGGTTCGGTTTCCTGCTCTGTCAGAACACCCACTTCCCACGTGTTGAATAGCGCCGCGACTTCTCCAACGGCGTTCGTCACCGTCGCTCGGCCGGCTGCGAGGTAGTCCAGGATTTTGGCGGGCCAGCGGGCACGATCGTTGCGGGCATCTTCTAGCGGACAGAAACAGATGTCTGCACAGGAAAGATAAAGTGGATAATCTTGATCACTAACCCAGCCTGTCGACACCACCTGGCGGGAAATCCCCAGACGTTCCGCGATGTCCAAGGCGGCCTGCGGCTTGCTCCCCACAATCAGGAATAATGCCTCAGGAATCCGCCGCAGGACTTCGCCAAAGATCAAAACTTCCCGGCACATGTCGCCGTTGCGCACGGCGGCCAATATCGGGATTCCCTCCGGCAGTTTCGCCTGTTCACGGGCCCGCATTCGCTCCATGGGAACGATGTAGTCCGTTGCCGCTCCTTCCGGGATATGGATTATTTTCCTCGGTTCGATGCCGATGGCGAGCGCGCGATCGAAAAGTAAACGCGACGTCACGCTGACGCGGTCGGCCACATGGCGAATCTTCTCTTCCAGGTGAGAATCGATGCGATGCGCGAGCTTCCAGCCGCGAAGCCCGTTCGAGCTTCCCCCGTACCAGTCGCACCAATCCGATACAAATCGGAAATGCTTCCAGGGTCTTGTCAGATAAATCGGCCAGGAAACGTTTGGATGGTATTCGAATCCCAGAACCGCGTCGTAGTCGCCCGTTTGCAGCTCGCGTACGCGCTGCCAAATGTCGAGAGGACCCGAGCCCCATCCCGGCAGTGCCCGATAGCCCCACGCCGGCCCCTCGATGAGGCGGATCCACGGCCCCTCCCCCTGCCGCTCGGCACATTCCCCGATCCAATCCCGCTTCCACGAGACGCGGCGGTGGAATCGAGAAGTGCGGGAAACCGTCACCATGGTCACTTCATGACCGGCCCGCGCCAGTTCTCTGCTGAAATAGAACGAGCGCCGGTAGGTGCCCATTCCTTTCTGATTGAAATTGAGTGCCAGAATCCGCATGACGCCGGTGGCTACTCCCCTTCCATCTTCCCCTGATGTTTCACACTTGAGTCCAAGCGGACCGGGCCGATCGGCATCGAGGCTGCAACTCGTGCGCGGGCCTTGGCAAAACCTCTTTGTTTGAGTTCAAGAGCTTTCTTAATCAGGTTCAGCGGCCCTTCAGTGAAATGTCTCTGCAGCTTCTGTTCCTGCCAAGCGCGAACTTCTTTTTGCAAATCTCCGGAAGCGCGCACGCGGCGCAGGCGGCGCGGCAAATCCTGCAGGTCCCTGCACAACGTTTCCGGATGGCAGAGCAGCCGGTGATACGCCTTGTCCTGCTCGCCGAAGCACAGGCAACCGAGGCACGCGGCGTCCGCGAGTCCTTGTCCCGCGCCGCTCCCTCTTCCAAGACACAGGTAATATTTCTGCTTTCCCAGTTCCCGCAAATACTCCGCTGCATCGCCCCAGCGTGGCGGATCCTCTCCGTGGTACAGGCCCATCGAGAACGATCGAAACGCGACGGGGAGTCCCAGTGCTTCTTCCAGCCGCTTGGCCGCACGCTGCGGTGCAGGGGGCTCTTTGCCGTTTTTTGCCGGGCTGAGCACCGCCAGCGTCCGCCAGTCCGCCCACGCCGCGTCGGCGCGCTCCTTCGCGGGAAAGACTTCGCGCATCGTTTGCATGTCGCGAACGTAGGGAAACGCAATCGCCTGCGGCAACTTGGCGAGCTCGAATGGAGCGTCCAGCATGTGCGCGAAGAAGAGATCCGCGTTCGCAAGCGGATGCCGCAGCGACTTGCGGTACCGCCAGTCCCAGTGCTCGGCCACAAAGTAGGCAAACAGCGTGCTCCGCCCTGCCGGAAATTCCAGGATGGGATCCAGCGTGATCACCAAGTCGTAGGCATCGAACGGTATCTCTTCGGGTGGGGTGATCCGCCGCGTGTATTTCCGCAGTACCTCCGCTTGCCCAGCGTGTTTCAGCACCGAGTCAAAGATGTAGTCCGTATTTAGCTGCTGCGGAACGATGTACCAATCCGCCCGCAGCAGCGTGGCCATCTCCCAATGCAGTCCCTTGCAAGGCCAAACCCGGAACAAGGACTCTGCCGAACTCTCCTCCCACCGCAACCCGGTCCACGGACCCACGGTATCCAGAAGCTGCTTGACGATCGCAACCTTCATCCCTCTGCTCCCTCGGCTGCCACCGCGGCGTATCGCCGGTGCGACGGCTTTACCGCCACCACCATCTGGTCGTAGCTTTCCGCCGGCTTCCTATGCCGCACGCGCCCTGAACCGTTATCCAGAACAAAGATTTCGTAGCCAAAGGCCTCCAGCAGCCACATGATTTCCACCGGATGGTAGTGAAACCCCGCCGTGCACCAGCTATAGCCTTCGTACAGAATCAGCGGCGCGTCTTCGCGCGCCAGCAAGCCCCGCGCGCCGCGAAACACGAGCAACTCCGCTCCCTCCACATCCACCTTCATCACGTCCACCCGAGAGATGCTCTTCTCCGCGACAAATTCATCCAGCGTGGTGACTCGCACCGCCACCGTTCCGACCACTTCGGCGTCTCCGTGGCTCGGATCTTCGAGCGAGTTCAGTCCATCTTTCATCGCCGCGTTGACGTACAAGCTTGCTTCGCCGCTCTGCTCGGAAACCGCCATGCACTGCGCGCGCACGCTCGCAAGTCCGTTTTCGTGAAGGTTTTTCTCGAGAATCGCAAACGTCGCCGGGCACGGCTCAAATGCATAAATGGAGCTTTGCGTCTCTTGCAAAGATCTCCCCGCGGCCACGCTGAATACCCCCACATTTGCCCCGATATCGAAAAACGTCATTCCCGGTTCAAGCATTCTCAAAATAAATTCCAGCTCCGGCCGTTCGAATCGCAACCCCGACCAAATATCGAACGCCACCGCGCCTCGCGGCACCAGCCGGAACGCCACCGCGCCGGCTTCCGCCTGGATCGGCGCCGATCCTCTCAAAACGTTGCGCGCGTGAAACGCCGCCACCAGAACCTGGCGGTACGCCAGGAACAACGGCCGCGTCAGCCGCCGCCGCGCCTTCACCAGCAACTTGCCAAACGTCAATGACGCGTACGACCGGCGCCACTGCGCCAGCCGCGCTCCCACATACACCGGCATCTCAATCGGCATAAGCCTCTTCCGTGAACAAAATCTTCGTCGCGCGCACGTCCCATCGGAAAAACCACGCGCACGCCGCCACCAGCAGCGCCGCCATCACCGCCGCCACTCCCAATCCCAATGCGGGCGTCAGCCCAACCATCATCCGGCTTCCCACCACCGCCATCAGCCACAGGCTCGTCGCGAAACCCATCGTCTTCAAATCCACCGGCAGCACGTAATACCTCCGGCTCACCACCGTCATCAACGCGATATTCACCCCCAGCGCGCCCGCCCATGCCAGCGCCGCTCCCAGCGCTCCCAGTCGCGGCACCAGCACCGCGTTCAATCCCGCGCATGACAACACTCCCGCCGTCGCCAGCACCCCGATCCAGTGCGTTTTGTACCTCAGATACAACGGCAAGCTGCTCCAATACTCGAACACCCGAAACGACAGCGGAAGCAACAGCCACGGCAGCAGCCGCACCGCCGGCAAGTACGCGCGTCCCGCAAACAGCACCACCAAAAACGGCCCGAACAAAATCATCACCGCAACCAGCAGCATCAACACAATCAGCGCATATCCCAGCATCTTGGTGTACGTCAGCGGCGCATTCGGCCGGTGTGCGATCGGAAACACCATGCCCCCCCACGCGCTGGCAAACGGCTGCAAAAATCCCATCGAAATAATGTTGGTGATCTTGAT
This sequence comes from uncultured Acidobacteriota bacterium, assembly GCA_963729455.1. Lineage (GTDB taxonomy): Bacteria > Acidobacteriota > Terriglobia > Acidiferrales > UBA7541 > Acidiferrum. Next base: position 378,548 of record CAVSNX010000005.1, on the reverse strand, counting down.
TCCCACCACGTACAGCGCCACCTCCGCCAGACTCTTATCGTTCGCCAGAAAAAATCGCCCTGCGGCATCCAAGAGCAACGCCATGAACGCGCTCCACACCAGCGGCGCCCCGTACTTCAACATCGGCCGCAGCGCCGCCAGTCGCATCCTCAGCCGCTGCCCCGGCACGCAAAATCCCAGCAGCACCACGAAGCACACCGCGTCGCCCACCAGCCAGCTCTCCACAACTCCCGCGATGCCTCGGTGATGCAGCACCACGAACCAGATCCCGCTTGCGGAGAGAAACAGCAGCCGCGCCACCGCCGCCGTAACATATGCCGTAGCGCGCTGCGCCGCTTGCAACGCGCAGAACAGCAGCCCCTGCAAGTTCCGGAACACCACCACCGGCAGCAGCATCCATCGCAAGTGCTGCAGCGCCGCGAACCACCGCAATCCCGACGGCCCCGCCAGCGCCACCAACAATCCGCCTCCCGCCACCGCCGCCACCAATCCCGCCGCGGCGCACGATCCCAGCAACTCCCCGCGCTGCCCCGTTTCCGTTTCCGCGTACCACCGCACATACGTCGTTCCTAATCCCAACTGCGTCGTCGTCACCGCCATGAACACACTGATCTCCACCAACGCGTACACCCCGAACTCCTCCGCCGACAAGTACCGCGTGTACAGCGGCACTAGCACGAAATTTCCCAGCCCCACCAGCGCTGCGCCCAGCAAATAAATCGCCGACTGCTGCACCAGCGGCAAAAGCGAAGCCAGCAGCGGATGCTCTTCAATCGCCTGCATCCATCGCTCCGGCATCACGCGCCGCAAAAACGTGGGCATCGCGCTCCCTGCGGCTCCGGAAGAATTCACTGGCCTTCTCCTTCGAGAACCACCGCTGCCGTCCGCAGCAGCACCAGCACATCCAGCCGCAGGCTCCACGTCTCGATGTATTTCAAGTCCTGCGTCATCGTCGCCTCAAATGACGGATCCCTCCGCGCCGTCACCTGCCACAGCCCCGTCACCCCCGGCTTCACATCCAGCCGCCGCAAATGCTCGATGTTGTAGCGTTCGAAATCGTCCACCGGATGCGGCCGCGGCCCCACCAAACTCATCTCACCCCGCAGCACGTTCACCAGTTGCGGCAGCTCGTCCACGCTGTATTTCCGCAGCCATCGCCCGCAGCGCGTGATGCGCGGATCGTTTTCCATCTTGAAAAACGGTCCGTTGCGCTCGTTCGTGCCGCGTAAACATTCTTTTTGCGCTTCCGCTTCCGCCACCATCGTTCGCAATTTAAAGCAGCGGAATTTCCGTCCCTTCCGCCCCACTCGCAGCGCCGAATAAAACACCGGCCCCGGCGAATCAAATCGGATCCAGGCCGCCGCCACCGCCAGCAGCGGAGCCGCCGCCGCCAGCCCCAGCGTTGCGCCGATCACATCCATGACGCGCTTTACCGCCAATCCAAAACTCGGAATCGGTTGCCCATGCAGCTGAATCACCGGGAATCCCCCGATGGATTTCACCGGAGCGCGCCACCCCAATCCGTCGTACAAATCCGGCACCACGTTCAAATTCAGCCGCAGCCGCCGCGCTTCCAGGAACACTTCCTTCACCAGTTCACGGTCTGCCGGTAAAGTAATGAACAACTGATCCACGAACTGCCCCAGCGCCACGCTTCGCAATTCCTGATACGACCCCAGCACCCGCGGATCGCCGTTCGCATGCGCGTCCAAAAAACCGCAAACATAAAATCCCAGCTGATTGTTTTCGCTTAGCCAGGACGCGAAATTTCGTCCCATCTTTCCTGCGCCAACAATCAGCACCCGCGAAACGCCCACTCCCCGCCTCGCGCGCCGTAACACGTACCGCCGTTTTGCATACCGCCAGCCCGCGAGTGTCGCAACATTCAACGCGCCGGCGCCGGCCACCACCATCCGCGAAATCTCTTTGTTCCCTGAAGTAAAAATGAATAACACAAGCAGACTGGTCGCCAGCCCCACGGCTTTCGCTACCTTCGTGCTTTCCTCCAGCGCGCTTTGTTCCCGCGCCGTGCGGTACAAATCCTGGCTGATGCATGCCAGCACCATCATCGCGGCGTACAGCAGCAGAAAACCCGGATACGCTCGCGCCGTCATTTGCCGCGAAAATTCATGCACCGACAGCGTTGCCGCGCCAAACGGGTTGGCAAATCCGAACCGCACCCAGAACGCGCACGCCCCGCCCACGCACACCAGCGCGAAATCCATTGCCGCATACGCCGCTTGCCGCGCCAATCCTCCTCGCGCACTGGCGCTTCGTGCCCGCGCTGCATGCGCCGGTTCCGCCGGTGGCCACGTCTCTACAACGGCATCCGGCCACCATTCGGAGACGGCTGGTGTAGCTGCTCGGCGTGTTGCTGTTCCATTCATGGTTGGCAGTCCGCGTTGGCCCCGTCAGGTCTTTTTCAATTTCCCGCTGCGCTGGCGGTTTGCTCCACCGTTCGATTTGCAGGGGAGTGTGTGCGCTCGGTCAGCAGCCGTTCCAGCGTGGCCGCCACCTGCGCGCGGTCCTTCTTCGAAAAATACCAGTCGGCGGTTTGCCGCAGCCCGGCCATAAACTTTGTTTTTGGCTCCCAATCCAGCAGTTGCTTGGCAAGCGTGTTATCGGCCACCCGGTTCATCGGCCCGGTTGGCATCTCCGGATGCAACTCGATCGTCGCTTTGTGCCCGGTGTAACGCAGCACTTCGTTCACTGCATCGATGACTCGCGTGCGTTCCGTCGTTCCGAGATTCACTGCCGTGCCATCCTCGATTACCTCGGCGGCGCGAATCGTTCCCGCAACAATGTCGTCCACATGCGTCCAATTGCGGATTTGCCGTCCGTTGCCCCACACCACGTACGGGTTCTGCCCGATGAATGCCCGCGCGATCATGGCGATCACCGCGTGATTTTCGTGCCCGCGCGGGCCATACACCGTGAAATACCGGCACGACGCGGCCTTCAGCCCATAGTCCCGGTGAAACGCCTGCAGCGTCAGTTCCCCCATCAATTTCGCCCATCCATAAAGGTTGTCGGCGTCGTACGGCGGGCCAGCTTGCTCCTCCCTTAAAAAAAGAAGCTGGTCGGGGTTGCTTTGAATGAAATTGGGATACACGCAGCCGGAAGACGCGTACACCAGCTTGCCCGTGTTTTCCTGGACTGCGGCGCGAAACACCAGCCCGTCGAGCGTTAAATTTCCCGCGCAGGCCGCTTGATGCAAATCCACGTAGCCCCGTCCGCCGTGGTCCGCGGCCAGATGGAATACCACGTCCATTCCCCGGACCGCTTTCCGCGCTACTCCGTCTTCCAGCAGATCGGCTTCGACAAATTCAATCGCGCCTTGTTCCAGGGGATGCTGCAGATTCTCGCGCTTGCCGCTGGATAGGTTGTCCACCACGCGGACTTGCGCGCCGCGTGCCAACAGCGCATCCACCAGCACCGACCCGATAAACGATGCGCCTCCTGTAACCACTGCTTTTGTGTGCGGCCAATTCATCTCGCTGTTCCTCGCTTTCGTTGCCTTCGAATGCCTACCCCAAACTGTTTCGCGCCGCTCGCGTTAGTTCCGGCGCTTCTTTGTCTTTCTCAGTGGTTGTGGCCGGCGCGGCTCTCGGCGCGGCCTCTTTGACGCCATAGCGCCGTGCCCAGGCCTGCCGCAGCATCGAGCTAGCGGCTGCCAGCCGCAGCGCTTCTCCGCGAACCGTTCCCGCAACTTCCCGCGCGAATTGCTTTCCCGGATCCTCGGAATCCAGCCCGTTCCACCCGTGCTTCACCAGGATCCAGGCGCACGCGCCGAGAAACGCCATCGCCGTGCCCCCGGCGGTGAATACCAGCCGCGGCGGATACGACTTCTTCGTGGGAACGACGGCAGCATCCAGAACTTTCACGCTTGGGACTTCTTTTGCCTCTTGCACTTTGGCCAGCTCGTATTGCTGCGTAAGCAGCTCGAACACCGTCTCTTGAATCTTGGTCTGCCGGTACAAATCCGCGTACGTCACTCCCAGCAGCGGCAATTGCCGGATCGCCGGGTACAGCGAAGAATCGCTTTTCGAACCGCCATACGATGTGCCGTCGCCGCCAAGCTTTCCCAGTTGCGCGCGAAGTTCCGCTACCCGCGCGCGCGCCGCGCGTACCCGCACGTTTTGTTCCGTGTACATGGATTCGAGCCCCCGCAATTCCGATTCCCCCGCAATCAGCTGGCCCTGCAGCGTGGCTGCGGCTTCCACCATCGCTTTGCTTTGTGCCGGAATATCAATCGCCGTGTTCTTGCTCGCAAATTCGCTGAACTTCTGTGCCGCGCTGTCCAGATCCGTTTTCACCGCGCGCAACCGCTCTTCGAGGAAAACCCGCTCTCGCCGCGCCGAGGACGTGCTTACCTGCTCCACCAGCAGATCCAGTGCGTTGATATAGCCTTGCGCCAGTGCCGCGGCGCGCTTTGCATCGTGCTCGGTGACGGTGATCGAAATGATTCCGCTTTTGCGGTCTTCGGTGATGCGCGTTTCTGCGGCCAGCCTGTTCCGCGCGTCTTCCGTACCGGGAGCGCGATACGCTCGCCGCAAATCGAATTGTTCGACCAGCCGGTCCTCGACCGTGCGGCTCTCCAGAATCCCCACGAACAGTGCGCCGGAATTCCGCACCCCCAGCATGTCGCCGGCTAGCCCGCCGAAACTTCCTGCGCGTCCCGCCAGCGCCGACAGCATGGCCATTCCCGAACCCGACTGGCCGTCCGGAGGCATCAGTTGCGCCGTGGCTTCATAGCGATTGGGAATGAGCAGCGCGAGGCCCAGCGATAGCAGCGCGCCAAAGAAGCAGGCGTAAAACAGCAGCCGGCGGCCGCGCCACAGCACTCGAAGTTGCTCGATCATCTGAGCGCGCGGAGCTCGCGGATTATTCCCTTCCGGTGCCGTGCCCGCTTCTTGTTGCGTTTCACTCACGCGAAATTTGCTCCCTTATCCCTGCTGGCGGTGCTCCCTTGGTCTTCAAAACTCCCGCTACGATTCCAATGCCTCTTCACGGTATGGCGACTGCGGCGGCGAGCGCGGCGGCCTGGGCAATCTGCGCGATGGCTACCACGTTCTTCCACGTGTTGCTGCCGAATGCGGATTTTTCCGGCACTACAATCGTGTCGCCCGGGCCGATTGCCGCGGTCAGAATCCCGCCGGACCACATGTCGCCGCCGCTGCTGACCGATCCATTGGCGCGGATAATGAAGATGGCTTTCTTGTTGGCCAGCCCGGTGGGGCCGCCGGCGTGCGACAGATACCATCCGGCGTTTTTCCCCGGCGCGTATGTGATGGCGTTCGAGTTGTAGACTTGCCCGGCGATCACCACGAACCCGGGCTGCTTCGGGATTTCCAGAGTGTCGCCGGCGCGCAGTTCGATGTCGTCCGGGGACCCTTGGAAATCCTTTTGTCCTGCGCGGATGCGGACGACTAGCCGGCCGGAAACTGGCGCGCGGCGCAGCGCGTCGATCATTCGCTCTTTCTGTTGCACCGCGGCTTGCTGCAGCGCCGCTTCTTCCGAACCTGAAGTTGTTACCGCGGACTTCACAACTGGCGTTTCTTGCTCCATCCGTTGAATCAATTCCTGCCTGGTTTTTTGCTGCATCTCGCGCACGTCAATCCGTTCGAATACCGCCGCTGGCGGATACGCGGTCGGCAATAATCCGCCTGCGCGCCGCAGCAGCGAACTCAGCCGTTCTCCCGGCTGGATCCCGTACACGCCGGGTTTTGTGATTTCTCCTCGAACCGTTACGGACGCGCCCAGGTTCTTCCAGCCGGTTTGTTGCGGCACGGTCAAAACATCGCCGTCGCGCAATACTATGTCCGCGCCTTCCTGGCCGCTCAATGCTCCCGCTAGGTTCACCGGCCGCGACTCGGAGGCTTTCGCGGGCGCGCCGCCTGTCGCCGCGTACTGCGTTAAGTCGCCGCTCGTGGGATTTGCGCTGCGCAACAGCCCTCCGGCGGAATGCACTAGATCGGACACGCGCATGTTGGCGGCGAGCGGATAGCGCCCTGGCCGCGCGACGTCGCCGCGCACGAACACGCTTGGTGGATTGACCCGCTCTGGCTGGCGGTGGATCAGGATGCGGTCTCCCGGCTCGATGCGAATGTTGTTCAGCGCTTCGCCCCCCAGCGCTTCATGCAGCGAAATGCTGAAGACTTTCGTGCTGCCGTCCGGCATCGCGCGGAACAGTTGTGCCGATTCTTCCCACGCTTCCGGTGTTGTTCCGCCGGCTTCGTAAATCGCATCGCGCAAATGCGCTTGTCCGGAGCTGTGGTAGCTTCCCGGATGGCGCACCTCACCGAGAATCGTGAATATCGGCGCGGCTTCGAATTCGTACCGTCCGAAAATGCGCACCGTGTCCAGCGGCTGGAGCTTCGGTGCGCTCTCGGGATGCGCCATCGCTGCTGCAACGTTGAAGCTCTCCACCACCGGGCGGTTCTCGGGAGCCACGATGCGGATGATTTCGCCATAACGCTCCGAGGGTTCCGGCAGAGAGCTCCTTGTAGGAGGGGATGAGGTCGGTCAGCTTCATGCCCTCGTGGTACGAATAACGCCCCGGGCGCAGCACGTGGCCTTCGAGATACACGGCGCTGGTGTTGTAGGGAGCGATCGGGAAAATGTGGATTTCGTCGCCGTCCTGGACGCTGAATTTCTCGAACGCGGCGCGCAGTGCTTCCTTCTCGCTGCCTTCTCCAATATCAAGGCTCAGCATGGTGCGTTTTTCGTGCGCGTCGAGCCGCTGCACTTCGATATGGTGGAGCGCGGCGGCGGGCAAAATTCCTCCCGCCAGCTCCAGCACTTCGTTGAGATTTTTTTCTCCGCGCAATTCGTACAGTGCTGGGCGGCGCACCATTCCTTCGACAGTGACCGCAGCGCCGACCGGCGGCACGCGCAGCGAATCGCCGTTTTCTAATCGCTTTACGTCGCGCCGCACGCCGTGCAACAGCAGGTCGTACGCGTCCACTTCTTCGAGCAGTTGCTGCCCGCGGTAATGCTCCAGCCGCCGCAGCGACCCCCGTGCGGTGATTCCGCCTGCGGCAAACAGCGCGTTCAGCGGTGTCGAAAGCGAACTGACGTCGTACGCGCCCGGTGCGGCGACTTCTCCCACCACGTAGACCCGGACCGTGCGCAGCTTCAGCAGCGAGACGTCCGCGGAAACGTTGCGAAACTCCGTGCGCAGCAGCCGCTGCACTGCATCCTGCACTTCGCCGAGCGATTTCCCGGAAACCAGCAGCGGTCCGGCTTCCGGCAGCAGCAAACGCCCTTCGCGATCCACCGTGCGGAACAGCCGTTGCGAAACGCCGCCCCAGAGCTCAATCGACAGGCTGTCGCCCGGCCCCAGTATGTAGTCCGCTCCTACGGGAAGGTCCATCGGAAGCACATCCGAGTTCACGCCGCTGTGGCGGAACACATCCATTCCGAATCGTTTGGTGGGTTGCGTTGGCGCTGCCGCTTGCACATACAAGTCGTAGAGCGAAGGAGCCTCCGCATACGGGCTGGCGCGGTGCACCATGTGCACGGGCTCGAGATCGGCGAGTGTGCCATCCGCGGCGCCACGCGCTCCGCTGCGCCGTTCGAAATCGCGCGGCGTCGCTGGCATCCCGCCAGGGTTCCCCGTGCGGTCCCCTACATTGCCGCGGCCCCACGGATCATCGTTCGCACCCAGCATCGAAGGAAACGAGCCCTCCGTCGAACCCCGGGTAGCACCGCGATTCGATGAAGAATTTCCTCCCGAGCCCATTTGCGATGTGGAAGCCAGCAGCGTCTCCGCGGAACCCGGTTCCGTCGTTTCAGTTCGCTGCAGGCTTGGGAAATTCGAATTCTCGGGCCGCGCGTTTGGCGCATTTTCGTCGTCTTGTGGCTCCTGGCCCGCCGGAGAATTGTTCGTGCCGCGCCCGTTCGAACGGCCTCTTATTTGCTCCGGCAGCCCGTTTAGCGATTCGCAGTCGCTCTGCTCATTCGATCGGCACCCCGCCGTACGCTCCGCGGACGACTCCCACGGCTGCTCATAATTTCGTTCTCCCGCTTGCATCAGCTGCTGCGCGCGTACTTGCAAGAATATTTTTTGTTCCTGCGCCAGCTCGGAATCGGGATTGAGTTTCGGAAGAAGGTATCCATATCGTTGCAAAAGCCGCGTCGCCAGAACGCGTGTGCGCAATTCTTCCCGCAACTTCTCTGCGATTGCCGCATTGCTTAAGTCCGACTCTTCAAGCAGTTGCCCGCCGGCACCGGCATCCTCGGCCAGCGCGCGTTTCAATTCCACCATCAGGCCGGGATCGCGGTTCAACACTTCCGAGATCTGCTCCGCCGTCGCCGCCACGCGATCCAGGTTGTCCGCCGCCAGATCCCCGCCGCGCCAGTTGTCGCGGTCTTTTCCTTTTTGCGCGGATGTTCCGTTGCGAGGCTGTTCCGCGCGGCCGCGTTCATCTCTTGCGTCCGGTTGTTGCGCACGCACCGCGCACGCGCACAAGAGAATCGCTGTCAGCAAGAAAATCCGCGCGCCCCTCACGCCGCACTTCCCTTCTGCGGCACCGCGCTGTTGCGCATCACGCCCAATAACGCTTCTTCACTCGCCTCCATCGTCGTCGAATGGATTTCGAACGAAGCCCAGTAAAAAATTCCCACGTTCGTGTTCGGCGCCACCGCGATAATTCGCAGCGCCGGAAAATCCCGCAGCAGCAAATCGCAAAGCGGAGGACGCCGCCGCGATTCATCCAATCCAATCAGTAGAAAATCCGGTTTCGTCTTCGCCACCAGCGACGGCACGTCCTGCTCGTTCTCCGCTTCCCCCACCACGTCAATCCCGGCCTGCCCGGCGAGCGTGGACAGCACCAGCTCGCGCAACAGCCGCGGACGATTGGCGACGAGAACCCGGACGCTGGTTTCCATGGAGCCTCCGATGGAGCGACAACACTAGAGGCAATTCGAAAAAGGCGACAGGCTGGAAAGGGTACGGGAACCGTGGTACTGCGGAGGGGAGGAAAAATACCTAAGAAGTGGGAACTTGCTGGTTACTATTTTGGTACGAGAACCGCTCTCAAATCGCGCCGGGCTTCGCTTGAAATTTCAGTGAGCGTGAGTTCGTTTGGATTTCGTCACGCCCGGAAATTCCGGGAAACTTCTTCGAATTCTTGTCGCGCCCTACTTAATTCCGTGGCTCGGGAGTTCGTTTGAAGTTCCGTCGCGCGTGGCCTGCGGCGGAACCGCGCCGCGCTCAAATCGCCGCTATCGCGCGCGGCTCGCGGCCTTGTTGCGCGAATGGCTTCGAGCGCGCGCTAGTCGCTGCCAGCCGCTGCTACATTGCGCTCCTCGCGCATCACCGGGCGCAACGAGAAAAATTTATTCCGGCACGGCACGCAGCGCAGCGCCTGAATCCCGAACATTCGCCCGAAAATAGCACTCATCCCCGGAACGTGCTCGCCCGAAATCCGCTGCAACTCGAGGTTGCCGCAGATCCCGCAGTGCGCATATAGAAGATTGTGCAGCGGCTCAATCCGCGCGCGAAACCGCGACTCGCATCCCCCGCAGCGCCACGGCAAAATTCCCGCCAGCCCAAACAGATGATCCTGCACCGACCGGCGTTTCGAGCGCCGGGCGTTCGCGGTATGACAAACTGGGCACGTAATCGGGCTGGTTCCGATGGGCCGTCTCCTCGGGAAGAATAGGCCAAACCACCCGCCTCGGCAAGAGGCAGTATCCGTCTCGACACGATACAATGGAGCAGAGGATGCACATGCCCAACTACACCACCGAGCACGCCCAAGCCGGCGTCAACGCCAAATTGCCGGAACTCGAAACCTGGCCCAACCAATTCCCCGGCTACGTTATTGCCACGAAATTTCCCGAGTATTCCTCCGTCTGCCCCAAGACCGGTCTCCCTGACTACGGCACCATCACGATTCAGTACATGCCCAGGAAAGATTGCATCGAGCTGAAAGCACTCAAGATGTATCTCCTCGCGTACCGCAGCCTCGGCATCTTCTACGAAAACGCCGTCAACAAAATCCTGCGTGACATCGTCGCCGCCATTCATCCCGAATGGTGCGTCGTGCGCGGTGAGTTCACTCCCCGCGGCGGCCTCTCGACCTCCGTCTTCGCCCGGTGGCCCGCCATCAAATCGCGCTCCAAGCGCAAGTAACTCTCCGCACGCCAGTCGCGCAATCCTTGCACCGCCCGTCTCTCATTCCATGGTGTGACGCGCGTCACGTCGCTCCGTGCCATCAATCACTGCGCCCTTTTCCCCTCCCAGCGCACACTGACACCAGTCAAGAAGGGCCGCCTGCGGCTCTTGTGGAGGGACACTCCCATGACGCCATTCGCCAACACGCACGTCCTAGAGCACCCAGAAACGGTTTTACCAAACATCAGCCCGGCTCCGCGCCCCGTTCCGCCGCGGAAGCCCTTCGGCGAAGAGCACGCGGCCGAGCATCTTCCCGTGCCCTTCCAGGAAGCGTTGCTGGAGCAACATCGGTTCAAGAGCAGCTCCAAGCCCTTGGATATCCTAGTCGCGTTCTTGTTCCACGTCGTGTTGATCGGTACGCCCATTCTCATCGGGCTTTTCTATACAGACACCATCAATTTGAAGGCGTTCGCCACCACCATGCTGGTTGCCCCGCCTCCGCCGCCACCGCCGCCTCCCGCGCCGGCTGCGAGTGTCATCAAGACCGTGCCGATTAAGCGGGTGTTCATGTCTGGCGGAAAACTCATCGCCCCCACCGTCATTCCCAAGGAAGTCGCTGACATCAAAGAGGCACCGCTTCCGCCAAGACAGCTTCGGCGGAGTCGAAGGCGGCGTCCCGGGCGGAGTGCCCGGCGGCCAGATGGGTGGAGTGCTTGGCGGCGTGATCGGTGGAGTTCTGAATACCTCGGCGAAGCCCGTTGGGCCACCGCCTCCGGGAAAAGCCGCTCCGCTGCGCATCGGTGGACGCGTCCGTCCGCCAAAGGCCATCGTGCAGAGGCCGCCCGAGTATCCTCCCCTGGCGAGGCAGGCGCATATTCAAGGTGAGGTTCGCATTGACGCGATTCTCGATGAACAAGGCAACGTCATCCAAATGCAAGTCGTCTCTGGCCCAGCCGTCCTGCAACAAGCGGCCCTGGACGCCTTGAGCCATTGGAAATACGAACCAACCTACTTGAACGACGTCCCCATCGCCGTCCAAATGATCGTGACCATCACGTTCAAGTTGGACCAGTAGCCCCAAAAGTTTGCAGCAAAAAGTCGAGGGAGACGGAGCGCCCGGCAGTTTCGGGCGCTCCGTCATTTTTGCGTGTAGCGAGAGCGGCGCAACAGTTAAAGTAAGACTTAAAGTTTTTGAGCAGTGGCACCCCCCCCCACCCCCCATTACATGCATGAATGTCAAAACAAAGGGGATAGAAAATGGGCAATTTGTAAGTGAATGAAAATAAAGGGGTGAGTGGAATTTGGTGGACAGGGGATAGGGGCGAGTGAGAGGAGGGGTTGGGAGCTTGTTCCGCTGTTGCGGTTGGGAGTTCATACGAAAAAGAAGTGACCTAACGCGGAGACGCAGAGGAAGCGCGAAGCGAGCAGGGCCCCCTACCCCCTGGTTTTTTGTAAGTGTTGCATTTACAGGACTTACGTTTTTTGTAAGTCGTTTGTTTGCAGCACTTGCGAGGGGATCTGCAAGTGTTGCATCTAAAGGATTTAAGGATGGGGACTGTTGGCAAGAAGGTAACTGATGGGGGTATGAAGATTCTGGAGGAGGTAGAAGGATCGCACGGGGCGACGGCATGAGAGGCAGGCACGAACGAATAGTGCCTAGACAACGAAACCATTATACCCTATCCTTAATGATTGTCAAGTGATAACTATAAGTGGTTTGTCTGCAAGTGGATGCGGGAACGAGACAATAGTGCGTGGGAAGAAGTCTAGGAGGAGTCAAAACCCCGCGCCCTCCAAGACCGAGGGCGGGGCACCCAAAACGGTCTAAGGCTTCACCCCGGGCCACCCGTGCGGGAAGCAGTGATGTATTGAAGGCTGGCCCGCCTGGGCTGGGGGATATGTTGATCTATCGGCGACGGGGTGCGGCGAAATTTTCCACTTCTTAAAGGATCCCGGCACAATAGAAAAAAGGCCGGTACGAAAATGTATACAATTGTGGGATTAACGCTGGATGATATTTGGTCTGGTTCGCTGCCGCAGGTGCGTTTAGCAGAGGCACTCAAAGCGGGTAAGGCGCAGGGCAATGCTCGCCCCGAAGCAACGCAACCCATCGTGATCTACACGTCTGATCCGGCGGATACGCAAGGTCTGATGGCCCGTGCACAATATAAGGAGCGCGGAACGTTTCTGACGCTTCTGTACTTTAATGACGCCGCGGTTGGAGCATGCAATGAGTTCCACATACCGCTGCGCATTCTGGACCACGTTGATGAAGGCGGGCTTCCGGCGAAGAAAGTGATTGCCTTCGAACATCCCTCCGTAGCGCCCGCGATGAAGTAAATTCAGACGGTCGCCGGACAAAACGGCGACAAGCGTGCTTACGTCCGCTCGCATAGGGAGACTCGCCTGCCGGCCACCCGCCTTCTGCTCTTTTAACGGATAGTCGTTCCGGCGCTACTTGGTATTGATCACCTCAGGCAGCGAAATGAGCCGATTCACATAGCCGTCGAGTATCTGATCTAGTTCCTGCGGCCGGATGGGTTTCGTCAAATAACCGTCCATTCCCGCGGTAAGGCATCGATCCCGGTCGCCCGCCATGGCGTGGGCAGTCAAGGCGACAATAGGCTGGTACTTCCCGGTCTTTTTTTCTTTTTCCCGGATGATCGCGGTTGCCTCAAGCCCGCCCATCTCCGGCATCTGCAAGTCCATTAGGATCAGGTCAAAGCTTTCTTGGTTGAGTGCCTCGATGGCTTGCCGCCCATCAACCACCAACACGACGCGATGTCCTCTCTTCTCAAGCAAACGTACTACCAACCGTTGGTTCACGGGGTTGTCTTCCGCGACCAATATTCGCAGGATCGCCAGCGGGTCGCGCGAATCATGCAAGGAGTACCGCGTAACCAGCGGAATCGCGCCGCTCTGTTCGCGCGCACCCAGAACTTGGGCAATAGATTCGCGCAATTCCGATTGCCGGATGGGTTTCAGCAGGTACGCAGCCACACCCAACTCTCTGCACCTATCCGCATCTCCTCGATGACCCGCGGACGTCAGCATCATAATGGTTGCCGTGGACAGTTCCGGCCTCTGCCGGATTCGCTCCACCAAGGTGAAACCATCCATTTTCGGCATATGCATATCCGTCAAAACTAGCCCATATGGCTCCCCAGCTTCTCGCGCAGAAGACAATTCCGCGAGCGCTTCGTCTCCCCCTTCGACCAAAGCCGGCCTCATCTCCCACCGCCTCAGCATCCCATCCAGAATTCGCCGGTTCGTACGATTGTCATCTACGACCAAGACCCTTACGCCGCGCAGGATCTCGGGCGGAGCGATTCTTCCTACCGCGATTGGCATCTCTGAACTCTTCATCTGAACGGTAAAGAATAAGTGAGTTCCCCGCCCAACTTCACTTTCCAGCCAAATCTTCCCGCCCATTAGTTCCACAAGCCGCGCCGAAATCGTCAAGCCTAATCCAGTTCCGCCATACTTCCGTGTCGTCGAGGTATCCGCCTGGGAAAACGGATCAAAGATTAAAGCCTGCTTCTCCAGGGGAATCCCAATCCCGGTGTCAGACACAGTGAATTGCAGCGTGCCGGTGCCGTCGCCCTGCGCCTTTGCCTCAACTTTCATCGCCACTTCACCCGCATTCGTAAACTTGACGGCGTTTCCTATCAAGTTGGTCACAATTTGCCGGAGCCGGCTGGAATCTCCCCGCACAACTTCGGGAACTTCCGGAGCTATTTCGCACAATAGTTCGAGCCCTTTTTCATCCGCACGGAAGGCGAGTATCTTCAATGTAGATTCCAGGCAATCGCGGAGATTGAAGTCGGCTAATTCAAGATCGACTTTTCCCGCTTCGATCTTCGAAAAGTCCAGGATGTCGTTGATGACGACCAGGAGGGAATCCGCTGACTGTTTGACCGTGTCCAAATACTCCCGCTGCTCCGTGGTAATTTCTGTTCCGAGCGTTAAATCCGTCATCCCCATGATGCCGTTTAAGGGCGTCCGGATCTCATGGCTCATGTTGGCCAGGAATTCACTCTTTACGCGGCTGGCTTCCTCCGCGGCGTCTCTTGCCCTGCGCATCTCTTCTGTTCTCTTCAGGACACGAGTTTCCAGTTCTTCATTCGCACTCTGCAGAGCGGCATCCCGCTGCTGAATGCCCTCCAACATTTGGTTGAATGAGCTTACTAGCGTACCGACTTCGTCATTTCCCTGTGGCACAGCTCTTAATGAGTAGTCTTTTCCGGTGGAAACCCCGCCAGCAATTCTGGCAAGCTCCAGAATGGGCGCCGTGATCACCCGCAGGAGCTGGGAAGAAACAAGAAACGCCAGGAATATGGACACCAGGAGAACCAGAGCGGAGATTCGAGCATATTGCTGAAACGCGGTATGCAGCAGACCGAGATCCGAGATGATGGTGATCGAACCTACCTTGGTGCCCTCTAGTGAAACATTCTGTGACAGCCTCAGTCGCTGTGCGTCAAACTGCGCGCCCTCTCCCTGCCATGCCGGCATTTGAAAAGAGGCTGCGAGTTGCGGTCGGCGGTATTCTGCAAAAATCTTTCCTTGGCTGTCGTATACGCCAGCAGCGATGATATGTTTCTCCCCGCCCAGTGCACGAAGCATATCGTGAGCCGACTTCCGGTCGCTAAACATCAACGCCGCGGCCGTATTGGCACCCAGGGTGTCTGCCAACGCCGAAAGCTCGCTGATCATTGTGGCGCGAGAGCTGGCGCGTTGGTACAGCGCAAATCCAGTGCACGCCAGCGCCAGGGCCAGGCAGCTCGTTGCCAAGATGACGGCTGTTAATTTCCGCTGGATCGACGAAGTCCGCGACAGTTTCATTCGTGGCTTCCCGGCATCTTCCCTGGACTCTTCGCGAGCCTTCCGTCACCCGCCCCATCTTCCGGCCCGCCCATTAGCCGGAACAATGCGCCCGCCATTGCGACGGGCGCCGCAGCCGCGAGTTGTCCCGTACTATCGGAATTATGCCCTTGGTCTTTGACGATTCGCGCCAGCACCAACAGCCTGGAACTGATTTTCAGCGCCATTCGAGAAGCCGCGTCCAGGTTGATCTCGAACCGCACCTGTTTGTCCTCCAGCGTGAACTGAATCACCCCGCCTCGCACCGCGAACTGAGATATCTCTCCGACCGTTAACACGTTTGGGCCCTTCAACCTCGTCAAAATCTGAGCGAAGGTTTTTCTTTCTGATGTGCTGACGTAAAGCACGTGACAATCGCGAATTTCGTCCTCGTTTTTCAGCTGCCGGATCGACATGGGTCTGCCGTTGGTATCTTGCTTTTGTCCCAGCGTTTTTAAAGAGGTGCCGACCGGGTCTTGCCCAAGGATGCACAGTACCGTCGGAGCTTGGGAACCGGCATAGGCCGAGGGGGGCCACTCCACGAATCTGCTGAGATTGTAAAGGATTGCCGCTTTCAGTTCGTATTCACCGACTTGATCCCCCTGAGCGGACGCTGGCTGCCCGCTGACAGCCAGCGCGCCAGCTACGGCCAAGAGAGCTACGATTGCATTTGGACACCTTGAATGCGCCCATCGTCTGCACCGTCGCTTCTGGCAGGGCCCACTCGTCCTTCGGATTGGCTGCGGGTAATTCATTTCATTCGTGTTCTACTTCTCGCTAACCTTTGGCCGGTAGACCACCTTCACGCGAAAGCTTCGCCCGTCTTGCGGAATCGATGCTTCCACATGTTCGATGCCGCCAGATTCCGCGTATTGCTTGTTAAAGAGATTGTAGAGGCTCGCGGAAAGGTCGAAATCCTTGTACAGCTTCTTGGTCAGGAGCGTAGCGTTCACGAGCAGGTACCCACCCAGATCAGTTCCCGCAATCGTCCTTCTCTCGGCTACATATTGACCTTCCAAGCTGGCAAAGAGTCCGTACCGTCCCACCGGAAGACTCAGATTGGCTTTCGCAAGCTGTTTGGGCGAGTTCGTCAGCACATTCCCCGTATCCAGGTCCCTCGAAGACTGGATCGAATGCGAGATTGCCCACTCCAGTCCCGTCGGCCACTTCGCTTTCAACTCCAATTCAATTCCCTTCGTGCGGATGTTGCCCGAATTTGTGAACACCGACGGGCCGGTGGCTGGATTGAGCTGTTGTTCTATCAGACCGGCAATTCGGTTGTCGTACGCCGCAATCGTCCCATTGAACTTCTTGCCGAAATGCCGTTCCAAGTCCAGTTCATAACTGCGAATCCTTTCCGGCCGTAGCGATGAGTTTCCGGTGACGCCCTCGGAGGAAAAGTAAAAGCTCTCGTAATCGTTCGGAGGGCGAAAGGCACGGCTGTAGTTGGCTTTGATGTTCGTGTTCGGAGTTGCATTAAGAATCAGGCCCAGCCGCGGGCTGAGCGTATTTCCATATTCTTGGTACCAGTCGCTGCGCAGCCCAGCAACAAAAGCCAATTTCTTATTGAGGCGGAATTCGTCTTGTGCATAAAGCGCCCAAACACGCGCCGATCTGTGGTCATTCAGATAGCTAACATACGGCTGCACGTCGTAGTTGGATTGGTCTTGTCGAAGGTCCTGGCGAAATTCGGTGCCCAGCGTCACACTATGCCGTTTGAAGAATCGATGAGATGCGTCCCACTGCAAGTCCACCCAATCTCCGCTGGCCAGATCCTTGTTTACGGTATAGGGAGGAACGCCTCTCTTTGCATAGTCGTAGATATACGTTCCGTTGTAGCCGTACCAATCGTAGGATAGCCGGCCGAGAGTTTCCCAATTCCCGAACACGTGCCTGTATTGCGCGTCGATATACGCGTGGGCATCGGTAGTCTGCGTTCGCGGATCGTTGAAGACCGTGCCGAATGAGGCTGTCGGAATATGTTTGGTACGCGACGCGTCAACGAAGTGAATATCGAAATCCTTGTAGATGATGTCGGCGAATACATTGTAGGCCTGGTCTCCATCCGCATTTTCCGCAATCCCGTTATTCGTGGCGGGACTGTTGAATTCGGGATAGTACAAACTGCTGTGCCCCTGGCTGTCGTAGAAAGTACCGGACAGCAGCGTCTCCAGCCCGTTGTCGAATCGCTTGCCGTAGCTGGCTCTTTCTTTATAGGAATTCCAGCTCCCGGCTTCTGTGGAGCCTTCCACCGAGTTTAAGTCGCGACCGCGTTTTGTGATGATGTTGATGACTGCGACGAAAGCTCCGGTACCGTAAACCGATGAACTCGGGCCCTTGATGATCTCGATCCTCTCCATCAAATCCACGTCCACAGGGAACTCTGTACCAACATAAGCGCCGTCATAAATGTCGTCGTTCACGCGGTGGCCATCGAGCAGAAAAAGAATGCGGGCGTTGTAGTCCCCAGGCCGCGAGATCCCGCGCACCCCTACGTAGGTGTAGTTTCGATCGGAAATTACGTAAAAGCCGGGAACACCACGCAGTACGTCTGCCAGCGTGCGATAGCCGTATTTCTGGATTTCCTCCGCGGTAACTACGGTCACCGAAGCGGGTGCGTCGGCGGCATTTTGCAGGAACTTCGATGCCCCATAGACCGCGTCCACCTTGAGTTTCGCAAGATCTTCGATACTCATCCCGGTCAAGTCCGGCGGCGGCGACTGCTGGCCACGGGCTGGCATGACAGCCAAGGCTGAGCCGCAAAGCAGCCACGTAGCGGCATTAAGGAGCCTGCACACTTGCATCTTCATTTCCTAGCTACCGCTCGGGCAGAGCATTCCGCTGGGTTCTAGGGTAAGCACACGAAAGGCCAGTAACTCAGCGCTGGTTGGACAGCTTGACTTGCAGAATCAATAAGATAGCGGGAGTTGGTGATGGTGGCACTTACCATTCCGCCGGGGCTGTGCCAGATGGGATTCACTATCCCGATCTGGAAGAGCTATCTCCCCAAGGAGCCACTCCCCCTGGTGATCTTGGCGATTGTGCCTGGATCACCGGCTAGCCGGAAGTTATTCCGAGTCAGAAAGCCCGTTGTGGGAAGTCGCGATTTCTCAGTCCACTTGCCTGTGTAGTCGCGTAATCGTACATCTCTAACAATGTTGGCTCTGTCAAACTCTTTTTGAACACACTTCTTTCTTTTCACCTAGAAGAGTTTTTCTTTTTCGTTCTCTTTCGTTTTCTCTCTTCTTCGCATCGACGACCACGGCTCGCTCGTAATCCATCGGTCGGCCTGCTCCATTCGGTCCCACAGAATCGTCCGGGACGCAAACTACGCGAATGACGGGCTTGGGCTGCGCGCTCGGCTACATTCCGCGGAAAATGATTACGCCAAAAATGTCGGACCAGGCGTGGGCGATCATGCCGGGGCGCAGGCTCTTGCGCCAGAGGGCGAGCAGGCCGAACAGGGCGCCGAACAGAGCGATTCTCGCTGCCGCGCCTACGCCTTCGTAAAGATGGCCAACGCCGAAGACAATGGCCTGGAAAAGGACGGCCAAGGCGCTGCTGCCGACGATGGCCTGGAATTGCTTCTGCAGGTAGCCGCGAAACGCGAGCTCCTCGCAGAATCCGGCGGAAAGCGCGAGAGGGATCCACGCGAGACTCTCCAGAGTCCCTTGAGGTAGAAGGCCTTGCGCGGCATTCGTTCCGCCGCCGAGGAGATGGGGATTCTGCAAGCCGATCCACAGGGCCCAGAGCGCCGCGCCCAAGGCGAAGTCTTGCAAGACGTCTGTTGGCGTGGCCCAGCGGCCACCGACGAGATCGCGCAAACGCACTCCGCGCTTGTGCACACCCATGCGGACGTAGAGCACCAAGAGCCATTCGGAGATGAGCACGGAGATGTAACGCGGCACAGCGTTCTCGTGCGGGGCGGTTGGCTGGGGGTGCTGCTGTGCAGCGTGCTGGAAGAAACCGCCAGCGATGGACAGCCCTATAAAAATGGCAATGAACACAATCGTGTGCCAGGCCGGGGCGATGAGCGGGCGGCGGGATGGGGGAGATGGGAGGTCCGCTTGTGCGGCCATGGTGATGATGCTAGCGCGAATGGGGGCGCGGGGGGAAAGTAGAAACTAGAAAGCAGAGACTAGAAGGCAGAAAGTAGAAATCAGAAAGTAGAAATTGGGAATTGGAAAAGCGGGGAAACCCGCAGTGGCATCCGGGACGCCAACAACGCGCTTCGGTCGGTCCCGCAGAATCGTCACGGCACAGAAAGAAACCCCAAGCGCCATCCGGGAGAATGGCGTTCCCGGAGAGGGGAGACAGACTCCGGCGTGCGCCTCGAAAAACAGCTTAGAGGCAATCACGCAGGCTATGGTGTTCCGCGAGCTCAGCCGCGGATGGTTAGAACTGGGCAGGGGGCCTGGGACACGATCTTGTGGACGGTGCCGGTGTCCAGGCGAGAGGCGAGGCCTTTGGCCTGGCGCGCGCCGAGGACGATGAGGTCGGTGTGGCGGCGCTTGGCAACGTCGAGGATTTTCTCGGCGACGGGGCCCAGTTCGACGATGAAGGTGGGCTCGCACCACAGCTCGGCTTGCTCGGGGACCAACTGCTGGAGCTTGCGCTCCTTGAAGTCCGCGATTTCGGGGCTGTCCACCAGGTCGTTGGCTTTCTGGTCTTCGATGACATGGAGCAGGACGAGATGGGCCTGGTTCTCCTGCGCCAGGGAGATGGCGTAGGGAGCCGCAGCGGGGGAATCCAGCGCGAGATCCGTGGCGTAGAGGATTTCCTGCATCTTGGCGTACTGGTCGGACCACAGGTTCACATGCGGACCAACGGTCAGGACCGGGCAGGGCGCCTGGTGAAGAATTTCTTCGGCGACGGAGCCGAGCAAGGCCTTGCCAAGGCCGGTGCGACCGCGAGTGCCGAGGACGACGAGGTCGATTTCCCGTTCCTGGATGAGGCCGGAGATGACTTGCCAAATGCTGCCTTCGCCGATGATGACTTCGTGGTCGATGCGCTGGAGCTGCTCATCGAGACGCGTGAAATCCACTTTGCGCTCGTTCTCCGCGGCTTCGGCGAGGCCGGCCCAGGCGTTGGGGGCGACGCCGGTGTAATCATCGGCGCGATTGACGTGCACGCCGTAGACTTTTGCGCCGAAGCGCTGGGCGATCTGGATGGCGATGGACGCGGCGGCGTCCGAGGACTCGGAAAAATCGGTGGCAAATAAGATGTTCTTTAGGGCAACTCTCGTTCTTGCTTGGACGGCTTTCACGGGCCACCTCCTTATGTTTTGAAGATACGGCGCGCTGGGTTGCCTTGCGGTGACGCGTGCCACTGGGTGGTGTGATACGCGTCACAGGGCGGGCAAAAACCTTTTGTTTAGTGATACAGCGTCATGCGCAGCTTGCTTTCGGGAGCGTCAACGACGAGCTCGGGATGCTCGCGGCGGAAGGTTTCGGCGATGTGGCAATTCCAGCAGACCGGCCAGTGGGTCTTAAAAACTTGCTGAAGCTTTTCCGGAGGGATCTCGTTCCATTGCACGGTCTTGCGCTCTTCGTCAACGAGCGCGGGGGGATGGTCGTGCCAATGGAGTTCGCCGAAAGGCTTGTGGCAGAAGGCGCAGGACTTGCCTTCGTACCAAAGGGTGACGATGTTCTGAACCAGACAGTCGTGGGGAGAGTGTTCGATCTGACGGAGGCACTCCTGGCCGCAGCCTTCCTTTTCAGGCCAACGTGAGCAGGCATTCAACTTGATTTGGTCGTTCCCGAGCGTGGCTCTAAACGCTGCGTCGCGCGCGGCTACGCGGACGGCGGCGGGCTGGTGGGTCTCCGGGCAGGTGACGACCATCTTGCCGCGAAACTTGAAATAGGTGTGCACGGCGCGACGGATTTCCACGGCCGCGAAAACGGCGACCGCAAGCAACGCGGTGATGAGGATGAATTCCATGGCCGCTCCTTTCGGGCGCCGCCCTCCCCCGGGACGACCGGGATCACAGCCCGAAGTGGCGCCGTGGAAGCGACTTGAGAGAAGGAGGTTGCAGCAGAAAGCTTATTCAGGAAACTTTGCCTCTGCAAGGATTCCCTGGGCCGCTTCCACAATTAAAGGGTGCGCGGTTGGGCGCGATTTGGCGGTGAGGGGGCGCACGCGGGCACGTGATGGGTATCACTTGGCGGGGCGGACGATTGTGGGGCCTAAAGACAACTTGTTCAGCAACGACTCGAATCGGAGGATTCCTGCGTCTAAACCGGGTTGGGCTCTGGCTGCGGGTTGTGGACAGATGGTGCGCGGCAAGGGATAATTCCAATTCGGCGCATTCGAGCATGGGGGGCGCCCAGATCCGAGGAGGGGGAATGAGCATTTCTCCGAACGTACCGACGCCGCAAGAGTCCTATCACTACGAATCCACGGGAACACCGAGGTGGATCGCAGTGCTCTTTGGCGTATTGATCGCGCTGATGGCCGTGCTGGGGTACGCGGGCTACTCGACGCAATCGCGGCTGAGCCAGGACCTGGCCAAACAGCAAGACCAAGACAAAATTCTGGTGGCGCAGCTGGATCAGGCGAATGCGCGCATCGCGGACTTGAAAAGCAAGATGGAAATTACCACGCAGCGCGTGGGCTTGACGCAGTCGGAGTTGGCGCAGGCGAAAAGCCGCGCGGAATCCATCCGCAAGGAACAGCAAACTTCGGATGAGAAGCTGACGGCGCAACTCACTCAAGCGCAAAAAGAGAATGAAGAAAAAATCGGCGCGGTGGCCACGGAAGTGGGCGGCGCGAAGAAAGACATCGAAGCGACGAAGACCGATTTGGAAGCCACGAAAGGCAAACTAGAGCGCAGCCTGGGCGACATGAACGTGATGAGCGGATTGATCGCGCGAAACCACGACGACCTGGATGAACTGAGGCGGCGCGGGGACCGGAACTACTACGAGTTCACAGTGCAAAAGACGAAGACGCCGCAGCGGGTCGGGCCGGTGCAAATCAATTTATCCAAGGTGGACCAGAAGAAAGCGAAGTACACCATGGTGGTGTTCGTGGACGATCGATCCATCGAGAAAAAGGATAAGACCGCGGGCGAGCCTGTGCAGTTTTACGTGAAGGGGGCGTCGCGGATGGCGCCGTACGAGATCGTGGTGTTCGACGTGGGCAAAAATCAGATTACCGGGTACTTGGCCACACCGAAGGAAGGTGGGGCGGGGGCTGCCGCGCCGGCGGCTGCAGCGGCTCCGGCGACAACTCCAGCGGCGACGCCAGCGTCGGCTCCGGCCAAAAAGCCGTAGCTAGCGCTGCGGGAAAATTCGAGTTTGCTTCCACGGAAGCCCTGTTCTGCGTTCTGGAAACACAACGCGGGACAGGGCTTCTGTCTTTTTGGCGCTGGCGCTAGCATGAAAAGACAGCCGCATTCGAATTGAATTCTTCAGGAGCGCCCGATGAACGCGAAGAAGTTCCGCAATGTTTTGCTGGTGATACTGACGTTTGTAGTGCCGGGGGCAAGCCCGGTGCGGGCGCAAGCTCCGCTGGAACCGGCGCAGATGTCGCCGCGGACGATTTTCTATTTGATTTGGCGCGGGGCTCCGGCGGGGGACGTGAGAAAAGCGAACTCGCTGATGGCGCTGTGGGATGATCCGGATTTTGCGACGGTGCGTTCGGCGATGGCGTCGAACATGCTTGCGTCGTCGTCGCAAAAATCGGGTGAGCCAAAGCTGACGGTGGAACAGGTTCAAGAGTTTGCGTCGCTGCTGGAGAATTCGTTCACGGTGGGATATGTGAGCGAGCCGGCGAAGCGCGAAGCAGCGGGCGGAGCGGGGGCGACGGATTCGAACGCGGCTGGCGCTGCGGGCGGCACGAGTGCGGCCAAGGCGAAACCGCCGGCGTGGAACGGATTGTTTTTTGTGTATGACCGGACGGGAAAAGAGGCGGTGCTTGCGAAAGCGATTCTACTCATGCGCGCGCAAGCGAAAGAGATGCCGCGCGTTTCGCCGGTGACGATTGGAGACGTGCAGGCTCTAAAGATTGAAGAGAAAAACAACACGACGTATTGGGCGGAGCATGGGAAGTACGCGATCAGCGCGAGTGAGCGCTCGGTGATGGAGGATGTGCTTGGAAGGCTCGATGGCAAGACGGCGGGGGCGGGGCCGCTGGCACAACTGGCCGCGTATCAGGAAGCGAAACCGATTGTTGGCAGCGGGGTGATTGAGTTTTTTCTGCGCATTCCGAACCTGAAGGAGCTTGCGACGGATTCGAAAGCAGGGGACATGAAGGTTGGGCAACTGCTGGACGCGGCGAAGCTGGATGCGATTCATTCGGTGTGCGGGCATGTAACGTTCGAAGGAGCGAAGACGCACGTACAAGCCGCGATTCTTGGGGATACGGCGCCGGGGACGCCGTTCGATATTTGGACGAACGGAGTTGCCGCGCCGGCTTCGCTGGCGCTGGTTCCGGCGGATGCGATTTCGTATGGCTCAACGCAGATTAATTTTTTGGGGATTTACGCGGTGATCAAGCGCATCGCGCGGGCGGCGTTTCCGACGGGACAGCAGGGGAACGCCGACATTCTTGATACGCTGGTGCAAGCGCGGCTGGGGATGCCGCTGCCGGATGCGATCGGGCTTTTCAGCGGAGAGGTTGCTTCGATGCAGACGAATCCGTCCCTGGACAGTGCGAAGCAGGTGTATTTTTTTGGGATTCGCAGGAAGTCGGAAACGCTGAAACTGATTCGCACGGTGTTCAGCGACCAGCTGACGTCGGAGCGCAATGAAGGCGACGTGACGTATATGAAGATCTCGCTCGGCGGGAGCCAAGGCAACGCTGGAGTGGCGCAGTGGAACTTTTTCAACCTAGCGGTGATGCCGGACATGATTCTGGGAGCCAGCCGCGTGGATTCCCTGCGGGAAATGCTGACGAACCGGGGAAAAGACACAACGGGTGCGGGACTGGCGAGTGTTCCGCAATTTCAGGCAGGGCGCGCGAAATATCCTGAACACCTGAATGGGCTTGGTTACTTTGATTTTCAGAAGGTGGACTGGCAGGCGATGAAGGATCGTTGGATCGCGGAAGCGAAGAAGAGCGCCGCGCAAAAATCAGCGGACGCCACGAAGAAACCTGCGGGGGTCACAACCACGGTTCCCGATTGGCTGATGCAGGCGAATCCGCAGGTTTTCGCGCGGCATCTGCATTACTCTTCGAGCGTGTCGTGGAAGGATGCCAAGGGCATTCATTGGGAACAGTGGGTCGAATAGCGGGGCGATGCGTCCTTTTGGCTTTTCCATACGAGCGCTGCTGTTCCCCGCTCTTGTGCTGCTGAGCAGCGCGGCAAACGCAGCGCAGAATCCGCAAGAACCGCAACAAACAATTCGGATCCAGGTGGAACGCGTCAATGTCGGCGTGATTGTGACGGACGCGCACGGGCAGTTTGTGGAAGGCCTGCGGCGGGAAGATTTTCATTTATTTGATAACGGCGCGGAGCAGCCGCTCACTGATTTCGCGACGATTGAAGAGCCGGCGCAGGTAGTGCTGCTCATTGAGGCAGGACCGGCCGTGTATCTTCTAGAAGGCGGGCATTTGCAAGCCGCGCTGAGTTTGCTGAACGGTTTGTCCGCGGGCGATCGCGTGGCGGTGGTGAAGTACGCGGAAGTGCCGCAAGCGCTGCTCGATTTCACTGCGGACAAACAGGCTGCCACGGCGTCGTTCGATCAACTGCGCTTCAATCTGGGATTTGGGTCACTGAATCTGTCTTCGAGCATTTCGAAGGTTATCGAGTGGCTCACGCAGGTGCGAGGCAAGAAAACGATTGTGCTGCTCTCGACAGGCGTGGATACATCTTCTGCGAATGAGCGGACGATGGTGCTTCAAAAACTAAAGACGGGAGACGTTCGGCTGTTCGCTGTTTCGCTGGCAGGAGGATTGCAAGATTCGCCACCGACGGGCAAGAAAAAGAGCGCCGCGGAACATACAGCACAACCCGTGCAACAATTCGCACAAGCGAACCAACTCTTGAAACAGGTGGCCGAAGCAACGGGGGGGCGCGCATACTTCCCAGTCAGCGAAAAGGAGTTCAGCGCGACTTACGCGGACATTGCGCAACTCGTGCGCCACGAATACAGCCTGGCGTTCACGCCGCCGGCGCGGGATGGCGCGGTCCACGCGATCGAAGTTCGCATTGAACGACCGCAGACCTCCGCTCCAAACTCCGCGAACAGCTCTTACCGCCTGGATCATCGCCAGGCGTACGTTGCCCCAGCACCCTAGTAGCAGGGAAACTTCCAATGCGACGGCCTACCTAGCAACCCTGGCAGAACGAGCTTCTCACAAGAGGAGTTTGGAGAGCCTTCTAGATTCCACATGGACGGTTACGGCGTTAACCAGGCACTAGAATGATGGATTTCAGTTTATAGTCACCAGATGATTCTCCCAGCTGGGTTCCCACGCGGCATGAAGGCTATGGGCATCTTTCTTCTTTTCGGGGCCATTATGGCATCCCTTGCGGGGACGACTTTGGTGTGGCGTGGAACGCTTCTAGACCGCATGTGGATGCTCAATCCGCGTGCCTTCAAGGAACTCGCTCCGCATGGGAAAGCGGTGGGAATCCCGTTCCTGGTGCTCGGCGTTGCCCTTGCCGTTGCTTGCGTTGGCTGGTTCAAATACCGAATTTGGGGCTGGTGGCTAGCCGTGGCGCTCATTGCGACGCAAGTGTTGGCAAACTTGGTCAATGTTTTCGCTGGGCATCTGGTTGAAGGTGGAGTAGGAGTCGCGATTGCGGGGGTCCTGCTCCTCTATTTGCTTAGTGCGGACGTGCAAGCAGCTTTTGTGAACCGGAAGAGCCGCTGAACGATGTTTGGGCGACCATGCAGCAATTTGCTAGTGGGAAAAATCGCAAGCGAAAATTAAAGGCGCTTTCGGAGATAGTCAAAACCTAAGTAGCCCATCAAACCTGCAACCATTGCGATTGCTAGATTGGTGGCTGAGAAAATATCTTCCAACGCGAAAACCATACTCTTTCCTCGTCCATTTGCACGAGTAAACTCGCTCATCAGAAGATTGGAATAGAACAAGAAGATAATGAAACAGACCTCAACCACCACCTTCCAGGTCGGTGTCAACTTTCGAGGTTGTTTTGGATTCGAAGGCATCCGCTGACTATACCAAAGACCTTTTTGGTATAGCAGCGAAACCGGATTTCTGGCTTCAAGTCCCGGTAAGTCGTGCCGGTTCAAACGGTCGATGCAACACCATCTGGTATAAAGCTGTTTTCAAAGGTGGTGTTTATGAAACAAGGGAGACGGTTTGGGTTTTCGGCGGAGCAGAAACTCGACGTGTGGCGTCGTTGGAAGGCGGGGCAGACGCTGCATGAGATCGGGCGCGCTTTTGGCAAAGAACATTCCTCCATTCGTTGTCTGGTGTCGCGTCACGGTGGGATTGCTCCGGCCGTCCGGCGGCGTGCGCTCCTCGCGCTCACGCTGCGTGAGCGCGAGGAAATCTCTCGCGGGCTGGCTTCCGGTTCGTCGATCCGTGAGATTGCCAAATGTTTAGAGCGAGCGGTATCGACCGTGAGCCGGGAGGTCACCCGTCATGGTGGCCGTCCTGCGTATCGAGCCAGTCAAGCGGACGGCGAAGCCTGGCAGTCGGCCTTGCGGCCCAAGCGCTGCCTTCTTTCCATACACGTGAAGTTGCGGAACATCGTTGCGAGTAAACTGATTCTGGACTGGTCGCCGAAGCAGATTTCCGGCTGGCTGAAAACCCAGTATCCCGATGATGAGAGCAAGCGTGTGTCCCACGAAACCATTTACCGAAGCCTGTTCATTCAAGCCCGTGGAGCGCTGAAAAAGGAGCTGCTGGACCACTTGCGATCCAAGCGCCGCATACGCCGGTCGCAGCACTCTCGTATCTTTAAAGACGGGCGGGGTCAAATCCCTGAGGCCATCTCCATCCGCGAAAGGCCCGCTGAAGTGGAGGACCGTGCCATTCCGGGTCACTGGGAGGGCGATCTCCTGCGCGGCTCAGGGAACAGTCACATCGCGACCTTGGTGGAACGCCATTCGCGCTTTGTCATGCTGATCAAGGTACCCAGCAGAGATACGGCGGAGGTTGTGGGGGCATTGAGTAAACACGTTCGTAAACTCCCCGCTACCCTGCGACGCTCGCTGACGTGGGACCGGGGACTGGAGATGGCGAAACACAAGGACTTTACGGTGGCCACGGATGTGAAAGTCTACTTCTGTGATCCGCAGAGTCCCTGGCAACGCGGCTCGAACGAAAACACAAACGGGCTCTTACGACAATACTTCCCGAAGAACACAGACCTAACCGACTATTCCCAGTCGGATCTGAACAAAGTAGCGCTGCGCTTAAATCAACGCCCACGACAAACTTTAGGTTTTCAGACTCCTGCGAGTAAACTTCAAGAAAGTGTTGCGTCGACCCATTGAGACCACCCGCCTAACCGGACACTGAGATTCGGCCCATTAACACTTCGCCCGCAATTCAAGGGGCGCAATTCGTCCGCGTGCCTCGACAAAGTAGTCCGGCGCGTCAAACGCCTTCGCGCCCCCTAGGTCATTTAACCCGCACCAACCATATACTGGCGCCACTATCTCTTCAGTGACCTGGGGCGCTCCGTTGAGTGATAGTGGTCACCGCTCGTAACTCCTTCCATGAGAAGGCCGGTATGAGTCAAGTGTGTTTTTCTATTTTTCCTCTTTTTCTTCTTATAAGGATGTTTTTGTTCTTCTCTCCTCCCTGTGAGTTCCTGCCCTTGAGCCAAGCCGCTCCTGTCGCCACCCTTCCATCCGCACTCTTGGTTGAGCGATGGTCGCTCGGTGCATGGTGGGTATACTCGATTCAGTAGGTGCTGCTACCTGATTATCGACCTCGGTTCCCC
This sequence comes from uncultured Acidobacteriota bacterium, assembly GCA_963729455.1. Taxonomy (GTDB): domain Bacteria; phylum Acidobacteriota; class Terriglobia; order Acidiferrales; family UBA7541; genus Acidiferrum. The sequence goes on along the minus strand of CAVSNX010000005.1, from coordinate 350,691 downwards.
TCTTTTCGAAGGGAACTGGGCCAGGAGTTGGCCGCAGTCACCTGATCTCGGCGGTTGAGCTCGGCTGTTTGGATCTTTTTTCTTCTTGTATGCTCCTTTTTCTTTCTTCCTGTATTTCCCACTTTTCCGCAGAGAAATTTCGAGCCAGGATCGCCCAGCAACGACGATCGCCAACTCCGTCGACCCCTAGCATCCCCTGTTTTGTGGGTTCTTCACTTTAAGCCGCAGCGCGCATCGCTTTGTTGCTATTGCGCAGTGGTTCGTACACCTCTCCACTCACCCACAACCGATGCAGTAGTACCGCTAATTTTCTGGCCACCGCAACAACCGCTCGTTTCTTGGCGTTTTTCCCTCCGCGCTCGGCAAGTTTTAGCCCCCAACGTCGCAGATCACTGTCTTCTCCAAAGGGTCCCAGGATGTAGTGCGCCCCTTGCACCAGCATGGTCCTCAAGTAACGGTCTCCTTCTTTACTGATGTTCATTTGCGGCTGGCTCTCTCCGGAGTCCCTGCGCCCAGGTTTTAACCCGAGAAAACAGCCCACCTCGCGACTCTTTGCGAACCGATGTGGGTCGTCTAGAGTCAGGACATACGTCAGCGCGATCTGTGTTCCTACTCCCTTCACCTGTTTGAGCAGCACGACTTGCGGGTAGCTCTCCCGGGCGATTTTCTCCATCCGCGCGTCGTATTCCTTGACGCGCTCGGTCAACGATTCGATTTCTTTCAGCAACGGCTCCAGAACCTCACGCAACTCCGTGCTCAATTCCGTGGCCAGCTCCCGGCTCACTTGGTCCGTGCCACACTTGCGCAGCCGTTCACCATAAGACTTCGCCAATCCTCGCGCCGCATTCACCAGCGCGGTTCGTGCACTCACCAATTCCGCACGTGCCCGGATCACTGTCAGATGAATTTGTGCTTTCGCGCTGCGATGCCGTACCGGCCCCAACAGCTCGGGGTCGATTCGCGCCAGCCGTGCTAGTGTCCGCGCATCGTGTCGATCATCTTTTCGATTGCTCTTGGTGATCAATTCCACCTTTTGTGCGTGCGCCACGAGCACTTCGTATCCCAGCTCTGTTAACAGCCGGCTGACCCAAGGCGAATGTGTTCCGGTCTCCAGGGCGATGAGACTCCGCGGGATCCTCGCAAATGTCTGCTTCATCGCTTCCGGTGTCGTCGCTAGTTTCTGTTCCAGAAGGACTTCGCCCACTTCATCCAAAACGCAGTAGTTCGACCAGCGATCGCCGAGGTCCAGACCAATCGTGAGCTTGTATCCCTTGAAAATCATGTTTCCATTTACCCGAACAGTGCTACTCTTTTTCATGCCGGTCTCCTTTTTATTGTGCTTCGAGCACGTCGAACATTGGGAGCTTAATGCATCCCGCGGAGACCGGCCTTCTCATCCCATCTGGTTAGTCGCGTTACCGTACAAGTGGAATCAGGGATCGGCACTCCCGGGAGGGGCGTTTGTCGGGACTTAGCCTCCCTTCGGGCGCTTCGCGGATGAAATTTAGATTGGGGGACCTTTGCGGACACGGTCGAAGCATTTCTGAACCGTATCCGCGGCCATGTCTCCTTCGATCCACCAGGTCGCTCCCGCATCCAGATACGGCCGGACGATATCTGCAGAACGTTGCGTTTTCTTTGCAGCAGACGACCCGCCTGCAATGATATCGAAGGCACCTTGTGCGATGCGATGCTCGGCAACATAGGCGCGAAGCTGCCCTATTTCATCCGGGGATAGGGGATCATAGCTGTTGTATTTCTGGGGAATGACGCCGTCCCATGAGAGCATCCGGCGCATGGATTTCTGCTTCTGCCAAACGGCGACGACCCATATAGGAATTCTTGGCTTCTGCACTGGCGACGGAATCATCGTCATACCGTCAAGTCGAAAGTGCTTACCGGCAAAGGTGTGTGCTGTTCCCTTCCATAGCCCGTCCATGATGGCGAGACCTTCATCGAGCCGCTCGGCGCGTACTCTCAAATCCATGGCCTCACCAACTTTGTAGAATCCCGCGTCATCTTTCGCGGCGCCCAAGCCCACGGAAAGGATCAGCCGGCCTTTCGACAGGTGGTCTGCCGTGACGCACTCGCGGGCGAGTTTCCACGGACGCCGGCGCGAGACCGGAGTGATCATAGTGCCGATACGAATACGGGAGGTACGCGCCGCAATCGCACCGAGAACAACCCATGGATCAAAGAGCGGGAACGGGCCCAGTTTGGGAACATCAATGGCGATTCCATCCGGAACGAAGAATCCGTCCCATCCCGCTTGCTCCGCCTCACAGGCCAGATCGATGACTGCGTTGAAGTCGTCGGCTGCGTTGATGCAGTAGGCGTAGCGCATAATAGAACGCCATGATGCAGCAACCGCGACACATAAGAAATAGGCTAGTTTTGAGCTGCTTGTTTTATCACGCCGGGAGAGCCTTTGCCCTGTTGACAAACGCCCGTCATGGAAGTCACATAATCAGACAAATTACCAACCCATTTGGCGCATGCGCTCCAGGATGAGTCCGCTATAGCGATTCATGTGCTCGGGCCGTCGCTTCAGGGGCAACGGCAGAATTGCGGCGAGACGCGCCGCTTGTTCCCGGTCGATACTCCGGGCTGAGGTTCGGTAGTAGTAACGACACGCCGACTCCGCCCCATAAACGCCAGGGCCCCATTCGACAACGTTGAGGTAGAGTTCCAGAATGCGCTGCTTGCCGAGGACCAATTCGGCCACCGGGACAAGTGTGAACTCGGCGCCCTTGCGGAGGATGGAGCGGCCGGTTCCGAAGAACAGGTTTTTTACCAGTTGCTGCGTAAGGGTGGACCCACCGCGAATGCGGCCGCCTTCCATATCGCCTTCGGCAGCGATTTGCATCGCGTGCCAATCGAAACCATGATGCTGGTAGAAGCGCTCGTCTTCCGCGGCGATGACCGCATGCTGGAAATCGGGCGAGATTTGGCGCAGCGGAACGAATTCGTATCGTTCGTGATACGGCGTCCGGCGAATCCATGACTGCAAGCGGCGCTCCATGTGCACCGCGGTGGTGGGTGGGTCGATCCACCGGGCAGCCACAAGGAGCAGCGCAGCAAGCGACCAAAGAAGCGCCACTCCGATGAGAAACCATCGAACCAAGGATCGGAGAGTGCTTCTCCGCGGCGGAATCGGCGGGGGTGTGTCTGGATTTTCAATCACACTTCAGAATAATCGTTTGGGCTGGGTTGACAAGTCGGGTTACCTTACAAGTCCAGTTTCCGTGTTAATCAAGCGGCGCCACTCGCACGGCGCTTCTTGTCGAGTTGCTCGACCAGGCTATCGAGATCGGGGTAGCCGGCTCCAAATCTCCGCGTGAACCAATTTCCACCGCGCTCGGCAATCCTCTCGCCGTCCGCGATCACCTCGAACTGACCGGTTTTACCAGGCGTAATGACAGCTTCAATGTCCAGGCGCTTCTTGATGAGGGTCGCGAGACTCGTGATCTTGGCATTGTTGTTCTGTCAGGTCGGGCAGCGAACGATTTCGATCTTCATTCAGCGCTCCAAACCACTTCGTGAAGCCACATAGTGGCTCAGTATAGTCGCGTTCAGCGATAATTTGGGCGCTGAGACCAACTTGGACGGTAACTGCGTTCATCAGGCATGTGGATTACTTCCGTGTGCCCCGTCACTCGACTGCGCGGCGCTGGCCTGCTCATTCCATCGCTGAGCGTTCACGCCCTTCACGATGAGCCATAGCATCAACGACATTTCCGCGAGGAAGCCGAGGACCTTGAGGAACGTGGACAGATGGGTGGCGAGCGGTGTCAGAAAGAGCAGCCAACCCAAACCGGCAAGCGCCATTAGTGCGCCGAGAATGCGAGGCAGGAAGGTCGACCTGAAAATGAGGTAGCCGATCAGGAGGCAGTAGGGCCCGAAAAATACCAGGGAGTTGATTTTGCAGGGAGCGAGATGAAAGAGGTCGAGTAAATCATTGGCGCATCCTGCGAGGCTGAAGAGCGCCGCCAGCAAAGAGAGGCTCCTGCTCACCGGCTTAAACAGGTAATAGAAGAGCAGCGTCACAGCGATGTAGAACGCGTGTGCGATCAGGTTGACGGCGTCATATAGAACAAGCCGGCCCCGGCCTATAAAGACTTCGGCGGATATTGCCGTCAGAAAATAAAGCAAATAAACGAAACCGGTAATCCTGGCCCTGGGACGCGGCGAAGCTTCTGCAATCCCTTCCCTCATTTTAGAGCCTCCATGAGGAACCGCTTTAGGTTGTGTTGTACCAGCGATTCTTCGGAAACGCCGCCAACTCCTCGTTCGCCACACGTTTCATTCGTAGCGGAGGGCGACCATGGGGTCGACGCGCATGGCGCGGCGCGCGGGAATGAAGCAGGCGAGGAGGGCGACGGAGCAGAGCAAGATGGCTACGCCCCAAAAGGTCAGCGCGTCGGTGCTGGTCACGCCGAGCAGCATGGTTTTCAGGAAGCGCGTTAGGGCGAAGGAGGCGGCGAGGCCGAGACCTACGCCAACGAGCGTCAGCCAGAGGCCGTGGCCGATTACCAGACGGAGAATGTCATCTTTGTTTGCGCCAAGCGCCATGCGGATACCGATTTCGTGGGTGCGCTGGCGCGTGGTGTAAGCGGTGACGCCGTAAATTCCGACGGCGGCGAGGACTAGCGCGAGCAGTCCAAATGCGCCGACAAAGGTTCCGGCGATGCGCTGGGGGAAACTGGCAATTTTCTCGCTCGATTCGAGCGAGGTCACATCGTAGAGGACCAGGTCGGGATTCAGTTCGTGGACGGCGTTCTCGACGGTCTTGCCGAATGTCAGAGGATCCCCGGTCACGCGAGCAGTGATGATCATGGATGCCGAATAAACCTGGTACGCCGGGAGAAACACGAAGGGCTCGGGCTTCTCACCGAGGCTGGTCATTTTGGCATCGTGGGCCACGCCGACGACGGTGAACCATTCGTGGGTCAAATCTGAGTTGAGCTGCTTGCCGAGCGCTTCTTGATTCGGCCAATAGCGATTGACGAAGGCTTCGTTGACGATGACCGCGCGGCGGGCACCCTTGTTGTCCTGGGGGGTGAATTCGCGCCCCTTCACGATGGGGATCTGCATGGTCTGGAAATAATTCGGGGTGACCATGGCCACCGGCGTCTCCATCAATTCATCGGCCTGCGAAACGTAGCCTTCGGGCTTGACGCTGGTCGAGCCTGGGGAAAGTCCCGGCAAACGGTTGGTCAGGGCGACAGACTGTATGCCCGGGAGGGCTTCGAGTTTCGTGAGGAGCTGGCGATGGAATTCCGTGCCGGTGGCCTCCGAATATCCGGCGGAAAACAGATCGTAGGAAGCGATGGTCACATCATGGGAGTTGTATCCCGGGTCGATCAGTCTGCGCGCTCAGGAAACTGCGAATGAACAGTCCCGCGCAGATCAGCAGTACGAGGGAGAGCGAAATTTGCGCGACCACCAGCGTGCTCGCAAGCCGCGCCTTGCGCAATCCAGCTGACATGCTCCCTGCGTCCTCTTTTAATACCGACACGGGCGCCACGCTGGAGGTTCGCAGCGCGGGCAGGATTCCGAAGATCACGCCGGTGATCAAGGAGATCACCAACGCGGCCAGAAGCACGGTGCGGTCCGCTTGGATGTCCATCCAAAGTGGGAAATCCATGGTCGGCAGGAATTTCATCAGTGTTCCAGAGGTCCAGAAGGTGATCAACCAGGCGACAGCGCCTCCGGCCAGCGCGAGCATCAGGCTCTCCACGAGCAGTTGGCGCACGAGCCGCCAGCGGCTAGCACCAAGCGACATGCGAATGGCGATTTCACGGCGGCGACCGACCGAGCGAACCAACATCAGATTCGCGACGTTCGCGCAGGCCAGCAGAAGGACCAGGCCGGCAATAGCCATGAGCATGGGCAGGAGGGTGGCGAGAAAATAATTCATGCTAAATGGGTTGCGCCAGAGTGGGTAGGCCGTCACGCTGTCGTGGCCTTTGTGCTCTTCGGGATAATTCTTGGCCTCAGTCTTCAGGCGAAGATTCATTTCCTCTTGCGCTTGCGCGAGCACGACGCCGGGCTTCATCCGTCCAAACGCAAACAGCCAGAAATTGTGATGGTCATGAAGGAGGTCGGCGCCGGGGATCAATTGCTGTTTCATCATGATGGGTACCCAGATTTCCATGCGCAGGCCGGTCTGGCTGCCCTGAAAGCCCGCGGGGGTTACGCCGACGATGGTGTAGGGGTGCTGGTTGATTTCGACGGCCTGGCCGACGATGTCCGGATTGGCGGCGAAATGCGTTTGCCAGAGACGGTAGCTGATGACTGCTACGGGCGCGCCTCCCGGGGTTGCGTCTTCCGCGGGGAGAAAGCCGCGGCCCATGATTGGGCGCACGCCGAGTACATCGAAATAATTTGCAGAGGCCACCATGCCCCAGAGGCGCTCCGGCTTACCTTTGCCGGTCAGGCTCATCTGCGTGAACATGCAGGCGGCGATGCCGGTAAAACTCTTTTGGCCGTCGCGCATGGCTTCGATATCCGGGTAGCTAAAACCGATGGGGCTGGCAGCGGCCTTGCCCTCGGTCAGCGACAGGACCTCGCGCGGATTGGACAGTCCGGGAACGGGATTCAGCAAGGAGGCATTGATCCAACTGAAGATGGTGGTGTTGGCGCCGATGCCCAAGGCGAGCGTGAGGATGGTGATTGCCGCAAAGCCCGGGGCCTTGGCGATTACTCGCAGGCTGTAGCGTATGTCTTGCCAGAAGGAGTGCATCCGCGCACCTCCAAGGATGTGTTAGAACAAGGGAGTGCATGCTGCAGCCCACATAAGGGCGGGCCTATGTCATTGCTGCGGAATAACTTAGCCAGACTGGCTGGCGCCCGGAGGAGGGCAGTCTGTCCGATTGTGGGACGCATGCACAACGAGATCGAACATCCAAGAGTTGTGGACTCGGCTCGCGCATGGACGATCCAGATGATCGGCGCACTTGTGTCATGTTTCGGAATGGCGTTCCGGGTGAGGTAGAGTGGTGGGATTGTGATCATCAACTTCGCGCGGCGGGCGCATGACCATAACTGGGAGCTGGACCCGATTACGCGGTCGCTGCTGGACACGGATTTTTACAAGCTGCTGATGCTGCAGTTCATTTGGAAGCAATTTCCAAAAACCGCGGCTTCGTTTTCGCTGATCAATCGGGGCGCCGAGCTGCGGCTCGCGGAGGTGATCGATGTCGAGGAGCTGCGCGCGCAGTTGGAACAAACCAAACAATTGAGCTTTCACAAGTCCGAGCTGATCTGGCTTGCGGGCAATACTTTTTATGGGCGTCGCGGCATCTTTGAACCGGCGTTCCTCGAGTGGCTGGAACGGGACTTCCGCCTTTCTGAGTACGAGTTGTCGGTTCGGGACGGACAGTTCTCTTTGTCTTTCCGCGGGCTGTGGGCCGAGACGACGATGTGGGAGATTTACGCGCTTTCGACGATCAGTGAGCTAAGGACGCGCGCCAGCCTCAAGCGGCTCAGCGAATTTGAGATTGACACACTTTATGCGCGGGCCAAGACGAAACTCTGGGAAAAAATGGAGCGGCTGCGCGGCGTTCCTGGGCTGCGAGTGAGTGATTTCGGCACGCGGAGGCGGCACAGTTTTTTGTGGCAGGAGTACGTCGTAAAAGCGATGAGCAATGTGCTCGGCGGCAACTTTACGGGGACTTCGAATACCTATCTGGCATACAAGCACGATTTGGAAGCGATTGGTACGAACGCGCATGAGTTGCCCATGGCCTTGGCGGCGATGGCGAAGAACGACGATGAGCTGAAAAACGCGCAATTCCGCTTGCTGGAGTCTGGCAGCAGACCTATCAGGGCGAGTTGCTGATCCTGCTTCCGGACACGTTTGGCACGACGCAGTTTCTCCGCGATGCTCCGGAGTGGGCGGCGAACTGGACGGGGCAGCGCGCGGACAGCAAGGATCCTTTCGTTGCGGGGGACGAATACATTGCATGGCTTACACAGAGAAAGCGCGATCCGCGGCAAAAACTATTCATTGCTTCGGACTCTCTGGATGTAGACACGATTCTGGGATTGCATGCTTATTTTTCCGGGAGCATTCGCAACGGCGCTTCTCCTTCCGACTTCAGGCAAGCGAGTGACTTCTGCGATAAAGGAAAATGGACTCCGGAACGACGCATTCGATTCAGCGCGGGCTGGGGCACGCTGCTGACCAATGATTTTCGCAACTGCAATCCTCAGGGTGGCAGCGGTTTTGATCCTGTAAATCTGGTGTGCAAGCTCAACGATGCCGATGGTAAGCCGGCAGTGAAACTTTCCGACAATTTTCAAAAGGCGCTGGGTCCTCCCGAAGAGATCGCGCGGTATCAGAGGGTGTTTGGCCTCGCGGGCGTTGCTCACGCGCCGAATGTAATGTAATGGCAAAGAGACTGCGGCTGCGGACGAAGCCGTGACCGACAAGTCCTGGAGTTTTTTCAGGGGCTGCCAGAACGACAAGAGTTGTCAGACCGCGAGTGCGCTACATGGTTTCTGGCGTTGCACAAACAGGGTTCTGGGCGGGGAGGCAAATTTCCATTTCCAAGCCACCGCCTTGGCGATTGCGGGCGCGAATGCTGCCGCCATGGACGATGGCTATTCTTTGCGCGATCGAGAGGCCCAAGCCGGTTCCGCCAGTCTGATGCTCTTGCGCTTGGGTAACGCGGTAGAAGGGCTCAAAAATGTGGCTGAGATCTTCCGGCGGCACCCCGTCACCACGGTCTTCGATGAGAATTCGCGCTAAATCCGAGCCGTCGCCAAGAACTTCCAGTGAAAGCGACACCTCCGTGTGCGGCTTGGTGTAGTGAACAGCGTTGCGAACCACGTTTTCGATGCAGTCTGCGCAAGAGCGATGGATCGCCATTTATCCAGCAGTCATCGGCGCGCGAAAAACTCCGAACCTGTAGCCATAATAGGAAGCTCAGACGAACGTCATTAGCAACAGCGGCTTGGATTATTCAAATTCTTTTAGGGTGCGGGCCATGTCGCGGAGACGATCGTCCATAAGGGCGAAGACCGTGCCGGGATCGTATTTGCCGTCACCGTTTTTTTGGCCGGCGACGGTTCCGGTGAGGATTTCGATGCCTTGTTCGATTTTGGCTACCGGCCAGATGTGAAATTTCCCGGCGGTGACGGCGTCGAGAATATCTTCGCGGAGCATGAGGTCTTCCACGTTGGAATCGGGCATCATAACGCCTTGCGTACCGGTGAGTCCTTTGATGCGGCAGACATCGAAGAAGCCTTCGATCTTTTCGTTGACGCCGCCGATGGCTTGGATGTCGCCTTGCTGGTTGATCGAGCCGGTTACGGCGATGTCCTGGCGCAAGGGCAAACCGGAGAGCGCGGAGACGAGGGCGTAAATTTCCGTGGAGCTGGCGCTGTCGCCGTCTACTCCAGAATAGGATTGCTCGAAGCAGATGCTGGCGGCCAACGACAAGGGCTTGTCCTGCGCAAAGCGGCTGCGAAGATAGCCAGCGATGATGTGGACTCCTTTGTCGTGGAAGCGACCGCTGAGGTTGGCTTCGCGTTCGATGTTGATGAGGCCGATTTTTCCGAGGGCAGCGGTTGCGGTGATACGCACGGGCTTGCCGAAGGAGTAGCCGCCGATTTCGAGGACGCTGAGACCGTTGACCTGGCCAACACGCGAGCCGCTGACGTCCACAAGGAGAGTTCCCTCTTCGATCATTTCGCGGAGGCGCGTTTCGATCAGGTTGTGGCGCTCCATTTTGGAAGAGAGCGCGCCGCGGACGTGGGCTGCGCGGACGACGGATTCGCCGGCGGCGGCGGCGTTGTAGTGCGCTTCGCGGGCGAGGTCCGCGATATCAATGAAGCGCGCGGTTACTTTGTTGCGGCGGCCTGCCTGGCGGACTCCGTATTCGAGCATGGCAGCGAAGGCGCCGCGGTCAAATGGATAGAGATTTTCTTTTTCGGACAGCGCGCGCAGACGGCCTGCATATTCGGAGATGACGCCGTCGCTCATGTGCATTTCTTCGTCGAATTCGACGCGCACTTTGAAAATCTTGCGGAAGTCTTCTTCGTATTCGTAGAGCAATTCGTACATCTGGCGGTCGCCGATGAGGATGACTTTGACGTTGATATCAATGGCTTCGGGCTTGAGGGCGCTCCCGCCGAAGGGATAAAACATTTCTAGAGGTTGGATTTCGAGGCGATTGTGGTTGAGCGTGCGTTTCAGGGCGCGCCAAACGCCAACTTCGGAGAGCGCTTCCATGGAATACATGATCAGGAAGCCGCCATCGGCGCGCAGCAAGGAGCCGCCGCGGAGATCCATGAAGTCGCTGGTCCAGCCGCCGCGCGTGTCGTAAGCACGCTGGATGGTGCCGAACAGATTCGCGTAGGTCGGTGTGGTTTCGAAAATTACCGGGGACTTGTCTTCGTCGTTGTGCGCGAGGATGACGTTGACGCCGTAGACGCGGAAGGGATCGCGTTCTGGCCCGCCGAGCGCTTTGGGCAAACCGTCTGGAGTCTCTTCATCGTGCTCGCCTTCACCTTCGCGCTCTTTGAAGGGATCGAGATTGTCGAGCAGGTGGTGGCGAACTTCTTCGAGATACTCGGAGACGTCTGTTCCCGGATATTTTTCTTTGAGCTCTTCGATAACGCCATCCACAAGAACGGAAGCGGCCTCCTGCTCTAGGTAGCTCAGCTCACTGGCGAGTTCGCGCGAGAGCGTGAGGGTTTTCCGGTATACGACGGTGAATTCCTGGCGGAACTGTTCGTACTTTCTCTCGATGTCTTCGGCCACCGGCCCTTCGAGTTTTCCTTCGTGCACCATTTTGGAGATATCCTCGATGGGCACCATCTGGCCTTCTAAAACCGGAAAAATCTCCGGGAGCGCCACGGCGCCGACTTGCATGTGGCCGAGGGCAAACTGTTCGCGCGCGATACGGCGGGTGAAATCGTCCATCAATTCTTTCTCGCGCACGGTGAAGCGCTCGACGATGCGGCCCTTCTGCCGCTGGAACGGCTCGCCCTCGAAGACTTGCGGGATGCGCCGGCGCAGAAAATCGAGGCCCGCCTGCATGTCTTTCTTGAAGCCGTTGGCCAAGCCGCGCGGCAAGGTCAACAAGCGCGGGCGGTCGGGCAGTTTGAAATTGTTGACGTAGCAGCGATCGAGCGATTCTTTGGTCGGAGGGTGCAGCTCTTCGATCATGCGCGCGATGGTACCGCCGCGGCTGGTTCCCGCGAGTCCGCAGACGAAGACGTTGTAGCCGGGCGCGGAAAGCTCGACGCCCATTTTCAAAGCACGCAGCGCGCGCTCCTGGCCGATGAAACCTTCGCGTAACTCGGCTTGCGCGGTGGTTTCAAAGGGGATGCGCGAGAGCTCACACCTCCAGCGCAATTTCTCCAGAGGCAGCTCCGAATGCTTGGGGGCGAGCATGGTGGTCATGAAATTCCTTCGAGCGCGTTACTCTAGCACACCCGGGCAAGGCTCCCACGACGAGACAGCACTCATGTTACCCAGCGGTTATCGGCGGGCCGCCGGGGCGCTCCAGGTACACCGCGAGAACGCCAGCAGCGGTGGCCACGAGGATGGGGCCGAGCACCAGGCCGAGCATTCCGAACATAGCAACACCGCCGACGACGCTGATAAAGATGACGAGGGCACTGAGTTCCGTGCGGCCGCCCAGCAAGAGGGGGCGCAAGATATTGTCCACGATGGCAGATACTCCAGCGCAAATTGCCAGGAGAAGAAGAGCGCGACCCCAATGTCCCGTGAAGCCGAGCCACAACACCGCAGGGACGAAGATGAGGCCGGAACCGACGACAGGGACCAAGGAAAAGAAAGCCATGGCTACGCCCCAGAAAAGCGGGGTGGGTAAACCGGCAAGCACGAAACCGATTCCGCCGATGACGCCTTGCACGGCGGCGAGGATGAGGCTGGTCGTCACGCTTGCGGCGATGAGGTCGCGTGTTTGGGTCATCAGCAAGTCACGATGCTCGGCATCAAACGGCAGAATGCTGCGCACACCGTGGATGATCGAGTCCGCGTCGCGGAAAAAATAGAACATGGCGAAGATCATCACGAAGAGATCGAAAATAAATGTGACGACATTGCGCAGCACGGTGCCGAGGCGCTGTGCGAGGTAGCCTGCTTGATTCTGCACGGCCTGCTCGAGCGTGTCGAAGATGTCAGCGTTGGGATCCAGTCCAGGCACATGGTGCGCGATCCACGTCCAGCTCTTTGCCAGCAGGGGTGCCTGCTGCACCGATAGCGTATGCTCCACACCCTTTGAAACGGCAAAGGCCTCGCGAATGAATAGCGAGGTCACGAGGATGGCCGGCACGATCAACAGGAACGTCACCGTGAGGGTGCTAAGGACGGCTGCCTTATTGGGCGAAAAACGCTGGGCCATCCAGTTGTGCATGGGATAGAAAAAGATCGTCAAGATGGCCGCCCAGCCAAGAGCCGCCAGGAACGGTTCGTAGATCCGGAAAACCAGATAGATGAGCAGCAGGAGCACACCGTAGGAGAGAACGGTAGTCAACCGGTCACTGGTGGTTGTCTTCGTTGGTGGGGCAGGATTCATGGACGTTATATAATATTGATAGGTCGAGCGAAGACTGCTACCTTTCGTTTCACGCTGCACCGGGTCGCGCGCGGGTCATTGAGCCAACTCAATATGTCAACGAAGTCCATTCCGCTTTCGACCTATCAAATTCGCCTCCTTGCTGTACTTGCTTTAATCAATTTTGTCAACTTCGCGGCGCGCCAGGTCTTCATTCCGCTGATTCCGCTTTTGCGCGACCACCTGCATGTGACGGACGCGCAGGCTGGGATCGCTGCAGACGTTTCTGCTGATTGTGCTCGCCGCCGGGAGCATTCCGTTTGGGTTCCTTGCCGATCGCTTCAGCCGCAAGGCCATTATCGCGGTCGGGATCCTGTTTTGGAGCGTGGCAACGTTTGCGGGCGGACTTGTTTCGACATTTCTTTTTTTCCTGGTCGCGCGGGCCATGGTAGGGCTTGGCGAAGCTGCTTACGCTCCCGCGGCGCAATCCATGATTTCCGGAGCGTTTCCGCAGGAACGGCGCGCCATGGCCCAGGCCATTTTTGCCACGGGCATGTTGCTGGGAGGCGCCGCTGGTCAGGCGCTCGGGGGCATCATTGGGCCGCGCTACGGCTGGCAGGAAGCGCTTTTCGTCGTGGCCGTGGCCGGAATTATTCCAGGCATGGCGCTGTTCGGAATTGAGGAGCCGCCGCGGGGGCCGCGTTGCGAAGTGGTGCCGATCGGGCGGCTTCTACAAGTCCCGGCGTTCGTCGCCATGATTGCCGCCGGAATTTGCATCACGTTTGCGAGCGTCTCTCTGCTCACCTGGGGAATAGACTTCGCTGTGAACTATAAGGATTTTAGTTTGCGCGAAGCTTCTGTATCGCTTGCGCTCATTGCGCTTCTATCTCTGGTCTGCGGAGTCCTCACGGGCGGTTGGGTCGCGGACCAGCTTCAAAGGCGCCTGGCCTACGGCCGCATCATCGCTGTGGCGGCGGCATTTCTTCTCGCGGCTCCGTTTCTGTTGCTCGCGATTCAGTCGGAGGAGAAGCAAGTTGTGCTGATGGGTTTGTTCGTGGCGGGCTTTTTTATGTCCTGGTATCACGGCCCGGTCACCGCCGTGCTTCATGACATGATGCCGCGGCGAGCACATGCCACTTCTATTGGCGTCTACATGTTTGCAACGCAATTGCTTGGCGGCCTAGGGCCTCAGGTCGTCGGAAAAATATCGGATCTGCACGATTTACAGCTGGGCTTGCAAATTGCCGTCGCCGTGATGGTTTGTGGGGCGCTGCTGATGCTTCTAGTGATTCACTTCATTCGCCGCGACGGGCTGAGGCATCCGACGCTGGATGTGTTCCACGCTGAGCCTGGCGATTGAGTTTGGAGAGCTACTTAATGCCGACTTGGGCAATCAGACGCAAAACGTCGTCGTGGGCCACGTCGTAGAGCGGGCGCAGGTCTTCTTCTTCGAGGCGTTCGCGTAAATACTCGGCAGCTACGAAGCTGGCTTCGCGGTCGGTCAAGTCGCGTCCGGACTTGTCGCGGAATTTCACGAACGCAGTGTGCGCCAGTCCGACGACGCAGGCTTCGCCGTCCACAAAAAACTTCGTATCAATGGTGTCGGAGTGGCGCGTGGCGATTCCGTTCCACATATGCGAGAAGCGGCACTGATAGGTTTGGCCGGTCAGCTTGGAGGTGACTTCGAAAGCGCCGATGAATTGGCTCATGGCGCCAGCGTTGGCTAGTTGTGGGCGTGTGGTCACGCAATCTCCTCTTGCAAAGTTTTCCGTTGTCAGTGAGCTGTTTTCAGTAAGAAGAGGAATTCCGAATCAAGGGCTCCACTGCTCGATTCCTCATCTTTGCTATCTACTCACAGCCGCAGCGGTTTCGACTTGGGTGTAGCTGCGAATCGCAGCTCCTACGCCGGCGCCGCTGGGCACGCGGAATCCCTGATCGAGCAAAGTTTTTTCCAGGGCCGCGAGGAAGAGCAGGACGAAAGGCCTCTGGCTGCAGTAGCCCATCAAGCCGACGCGCCAGATTTTGCCTTTTACCGCGCCGAATCCGCCGGCAATTTCGATGTTGAATTCATCGAGCAGTTGATTGCGCACCTTCACGTCGTCCACGCCACTGGGAATCATCACCGCCGTGACTGTCGGCAGACGGTCTGCCGGCTTTTCCACCAGGAGTTTCAGCCCCATGGCCTCAAGTCCGGCGATGAGCGCTAGTTGATTCACACGATGGCGCTCCCAGCGCGCCTCCAGCCCCTCTTCCACAACCAGCCGCATGGCTTCACGTAGCGCAAAGATCAACGAAATCGGCGGCGTGTGATGATAAAGGCGATCCTTGCCCCAGTAATTCATAGCGGTGGTGAGATCGAAATACCAGCTCTGTACTTTCGTTTTGCGTTTGCGAAATACCTCTTCGCCTGCGGCGCTCACGGTGATAGGCGACATTCCCGGCGGCGCGCTGATGGCCTTTTGCGAGCCGCTGAAACAAATATCAATGCGTTCGCGATCGACGTGGAGCGGCACGGCGGCGAGCGACGCGACCGTGTCCACGATGAGCAGCGCTCCGACCTCATCGGCTACTTTGCGATATGCTTCGACGCCGGTCAGCACGCCCGTGGACGTCTCGCCTTGCGCGAAACCGATCATCTTGATCTTTTTCCCTTTAGCGGCGCGGCGAATATCCTCGGCATCCACGGGTTTGCCGTAGGGAGCTTCGACTTTCACGACTTTCGAAGATGCGCGCGTGGCGATCTCATACATGCGCTCGGAAAAAACGCCGTTCACGGCCACGATTCCTTCGTCGCCTTCTTCCAGGGTGTTCAGCACGGCCGCTTCAATTCCGCCGGAGCCGGAGGCGGAGAGCGGCATGGTAACGCGGTTCTCCGTTTGAAAAATTTGCCGCAACAGGGCTTGCACTTCATCCATGCAGCCCTTGAACCACGGGTCCATGTGCCCTACGAGCGGCGTAGCCATCGCGCGATAGACGCGCGGATCGATGGAGGACGGTCCGGGGGTCAGCATCAGTCGAACGGGGGGAGCGAGTTCACCAACATGTTGCGTCATGACGTTTTGCCCTTCTTTTTCCGGCACTTAGCTGGCAGCCGCGAGCCGTCCGCGGACGCTGTGTCGGGGACATTTCCTGAGACGGCGGGAGAAGCAATCTTCGCGCAATCGCCAGGGCGGCGCAACCGACAAATTGGCTGGCAGGTCTCGGCCGAATGGACTTACTTAAACAAGACACGCGGGGAAGTTCCGTGCCTTCAAACCACTAGGTTCGTGGCATTCTCAGAGGAATACTTGTACAAAGAGAGGTCCACGACATGCGGCGCGGTTTTCTCATCCTACTGTTTCTTGCTTTATTGGCGTTGCTGCAAAGCGTTTCCCGTGCACAGGGCGACGAGACAAAAATCATCGCGCTCGAGAATCTCTGGAACCAGATGCAGCTCAACCATGACGCGGATGCCATGGGGAAAATGCTGGACGAGGATTTTGTGTTCACGGATTACGACGGCACGGTAATGTCCAGGGCTCAATTTCTGGACTCCATTCGGGACATTTCTTACCAGCTTACCGTCGAGGTCTCAGAAAATATGAAGTTGCACCGGCATGGGGATACGGTGGTGGTGACCGGCGCAACTCGCGAGAAAGGCACATATAAGGGCAAACCCTATCAGCACCAAGGCCGGTTCACGGACACCTGGATGAAAAAGAACGGACAATGGCTGTGCATCGCCAGCCAACTGAGCCTGATTCACAAGTAGGCCAAGCCCCTGGCGACGAAGCTGCTTTTACCGCCCCTCGACCGATTCTCCTTCCAGTCCTAAGGTTAGTTCGTCATCACCAACTGTGTGGTC
Source organism: uncultured Acidobacteriota bacterium (assembly GCA_963729455.1). GTDB lineage: Bacteria > Acidobacteriota > Terriglobia > Acidiferrales > UBA7541 > Acidiferrum. Next base: position 334,311 of record CAVSNX010000005.1, on the reverse strand, counting down.
CAGGGGTTGAGAGAAATCCTTCCTTACAAATTCCTCATACTCTTCTCAGGACTTCTTTGCCTGGGGGCTGCCACCATTAAACTGTCCGCTAGCGGAATTTGCGTTGAAGAAGGTGAGACCCTATGTCGGTGACTGTGTTTCTGGCAATTTGCATTCTTAGCTGTGACTTCCTGCTGTATATCCTGTTTCAATGGATCTACGGAGAGAAGCGCAGAGATCGTTCCCGCCGCCGTGCCGCCCGCCAAAAGTCAGGCCATATCCTTGCCGATCTGGATACCGGAACCCGCAGCTCGCAGGCGTTTTCTCACCACGGGATGAATTACAGAACAGGGTTTTTCTGAGGCGGCGGAGTCTCCGACTCTGGTAACTCCGCGTACACTATCCTCGCGTACGGCTTCATAATTGCAATTTTGGGTTGAACGCGTGAACGGGAGCCTCGTTTTCTGGTCCGTTCAGCAGGCTTGAAACTCGGCAATTTACCCTAGACGGAGCGCATCTACTTGAAGGGCAAAGCCAAAGTATTGGTTGGACTGGCCGTTCTAGTCGTGGTTGCCATGGCCGGGTGGCAGATCGGCTCCTCGGAAATCGCCAACCTGGAATTTCAGACGGACTTGCACGACATCGCGCTGCAGCTTGCCTCGCGCGTCGGGATGGAGGCGCCCAACTCGGATCAGGATCTGCGCAACGCGGTCCTGCACAAGGCGGAAGAACATGGGATTCATCTGGAGCCGGAGCAAGTGACGGTGCAGCATGTGGGCAGCGGGAAGACAGAAAGCATTTACCTTGCTGCGGAGTACGATGCGCGGATAAGTCTATTGGGGTATTCGTTCAGTTTGCATTTTAGTCCGTCAAGCACGAAGTAGCGGCCTCGGGAAACCTCCAAGAGTTGCTCAAGACAGTTGGGAATTGTTTCAAAGAGTACCTTCGCCAAAAGAGGAGAGGCAGGAATGCCTGTCCTACCAAGTAGATTAGGCCGCGAGGCGGTCTTGGGTTAGCAGGTGCGTAGGCACCTTTCGGAGATCCCAAACGATGCCGAGCCAGGACATGATTTTCAGCGTGTAGTAAGTGATGTCAATTTCCCACCAGTAGAAGCCCTGGCGCGCCGAAGCCATGAAGTGATGGTGATTGTTGTGCCAGCCTTCGCCGAGGGTGAGCAGCGCCAGCAGCCAGTTGTTGCGGCTGGTGTCGGTGGTTTCGTAGCGGCGCGAGCCGAAGAGATGCGAAAGCGAATTGATGGTGAAGGTGTCGTGCCACAGGAGCACGGTGCTGAGGCAGAAGCCCCAGATAAATAGATGCCATCCGCCAATCAGCCACAAGACCGCCGCCAGGGCGACGGGCGGCACCAAGTGGTATTTGTTCAGCCAGCGCAGTTCGGGATATTTCGCAAAGTCGCCGATGTAATCGAAGCGCGTGTCATTGTACTTGTCGGAAACGATCCAGCCGACGTGCGACCAGAAGAATCCAAAAAGCGTCGGCGAATGCAGGTCCAGTTCCTGGTCGGAGTGCCGGTGATGGTGGCGATGATGCGCCGCCCACCACAGCACGCCCTTCTGCGAAGAAGTCATGGCCATGAAGGCGATTACGAATTGGAAGACGCGGCTGGTCTTGAATGAGCGGTGCGAAAAATAACGGTGATACCCCGCGGTGACAAAGAACATGCGCACGACCAAAAGCGCCAGGCAGGTGACCAGATAATACCAGTGGAACGGCATGAAGAAAATCAGCAACGAAGCGAGGTGAACGAGCACAAACGGCAAAGAAAGCAGAAGCGAAATGCGCGAGCCATTCGGCAGCGGTATTGATAAATAGCGAGAAGCAGAAGCCATCCGGCAAAATCCTCCGCGTCCTGATTCGGACGCTTGTTACAACATTCTTCCGCGAGCGCAAGAGATCCGGCCGGAGCTTCGCGCCACGAACAGATAATCTTACGGATTCAGTGTACGGTTGCGTTGAGGAGCGGTCAAGCGCAGTGAAGTACAGGTCACAAAAGATTAGATGTCCTAAAGGACGGGTACGTTGTAAGGACTCTCGCGAAAAACGTACCGTGAGAGAATGCAAAGGCATTGTGAGCTGCGTCACACGGACTCTACCTCGCAAGTTGTGTTATCGTCGCTTTGCACTGATCTGATTAGGAGCAACGGCCCTGCAACTGTGTGAGGGCCACACTGAAAATGGCTGAACGTCCCGTACTCGTTGGACTTGTCCCGCAAGTTGTCGTGCTCGACGAAGGCGACCAGGTTTCCTGGATTTCCGACGCGGGAAATTTGCGCGTGGAATTCGACGTGAATCGCTGTCCCTTTTCGTCAAATGTCTTTCAAGCACCTGCAGGAATGCGCCTGCTGAGCGGTCCGCCACGCCCCGGCAGCAAGGCGGTCACGTACAAATACCGCCTGTGGCTGAACGACCAACTCGTGGGCCATGGCGAAGTGATCCTTCGAGAGAAATAGCTTCAGAAAAAAGAGGCGCTGCGAGACAGGTTTTCGCGAGGGCTGGTTACTGCTTTTTCGCTGCATGATAACCGGCCTTCCGCGCGTCGGCTTCCGTCATGTACTTCCCTTGCTTGGTCTTCCCGTAATACCGGCTCCCGGGTTTGTGGTAGACGCCGGTGTCTGTATTGACCCAGACCATGCCTCCGCCGTTGGAGGAAGAAGGCTGCGGGGTTGCGGTTGGCTTGGGAGCCGCTGCAGAAGTGCCAGAGGCGGGAGTTGGAGCATGCGTTTTGCTCGGGGCATCCCCGCTTTTCGTTGTGTCCTTTTTAGTTTCAGTCGTGCTGGAGTCGGGATTGGCCTGAGGGTCCGGCGTAGCCGGGGATTGCTGCTGGCCTTGCGGAAAAGCCACCGTCACAGCGGCCAAGAGGAGCAAACCCGCAAGCGGCGCGATGTACCAATAGTTCGAGATTTTCACTGCCTAATCTCCGGCGGCAACACTCCGGGTGAGTTCCACGGATTCAGCCAGCCCCCTGCGCATGGGTCCGAGAACGAAGGCGGGCACCTGACGCTCCGGGGCCAGGGAGACGTTCGTGGCCTTACGAGGGAATTCCGCGCGGCGGTCCAGCTTTAGGCCGGCATCCTTAAGAAACTCAGCCGAAAAGCCCATATCTTCGGAGCGATCCACGCCCCAGAACCACAATTTGTCTTCGTGGCGCTGCATAAAGTCCAGGGCTTCCTCGAGCTTTTTCATGGAACGATCGAAGGAAGAAGCCAGAAAGAAGACGCCCAGAGTCCAGGCATGGCGGGGATAGTGGACCTGGATGCGAATGCAGTACTTTCCAGACTGGTTGCGTTCCATGCTGCAGCGATATTCGTTGCGAACGGCGGAAGTACGGGCTGCCATGTTCGTTTCACCGATCTCTAGAGTGTTGGCGCTGGGTGGCTGTCTTCGCTCCGCCCTCGGATTCCTGAGTTTGCTCCCCTGAAAAGCAAAGGCAAATTGGGTTGAATCTGATTGAGGAGAAGACACTAATAGGGTAGCGGGGCGCACCGGGAAAGGCAAGCGCACCCTGTTCAAAACGTAAACAGCTTATTTTGTGTAACTTAGATTAGCCTAGGCTACCGAAGCTCTTCAGTTTCTCCGGCATCAATTTCAGCTTGCCTTCCTGTTTCAGCCGGGTGTCGAGCGAGTTTCGGAACGCCTCATAAGCCAAGGCGCGCTTGTTTTGGAGCGCTTCCTCGGTCAAATCCTTCTTCTGCTTCTCGAAATCCGCCGGATTGGCCTCTTGCTTCTCTGCAACGCGGTAGACCAGCCAGTTTGCCCCAAGGCTCAGAGGCGCGCCGACATCGCCAGCCTTTAGGTTGAAGGCGGCGGCCAGTTGCTTTCCGCTGGCGGCGCCGGAAATGGTGCCATTCCGGGCGATCGGTTCGCTGGTCTTCGGTTCGAGGCCGAGCGCTTTAGCCGACGCATCGAACTTTTCGCCTGCCTTTAAGCGCTTCACCAACTCTTCGGCCTTGCTGCGGGCCAGTTCGGTGGACTTTTGGCGCTTCAGGTCACTGATGACTTTCTCGCGGACCTCCTCGAGGGAGCCAAGGTGCTCGGGAAGGACCTGTTTCACGGAGAGAACCACGTAACCACGATCCGTTCGAATTGGCAGACTCAGATCCCCTACCCGCAGGCGGAAGATTTCATCTTTCACATCTTTCGAATTGCCGAGCTCAATCAGAGGATCGGTGGCGCTGATGGGGCGCGTTTCGCCCAAGGTCAAATGATATTGCTTGGCCAAATCGTCCAGGGAAACCTTGTTGGACTGGCGAATGACCGCGGACAACTGGTCCGCGGTGCCGCTGGCCCGCTTGTCGGCCTCGGAGAGCATAAGGGGCGCGCGCAGGGACTCTTTGACTTCGTCGAACGACTTGGTGTGTGCGGTCTCTTTTTCGAGCACCTTAATGATGTGGAAGCCGTATTGGGTGCGCACGAGGTCCGAAATGTGGCCGGGCGTCAGGGAGAACGCGGTCTTCTCAAACTCGGGCACGGTTTGACCCTGGACGATCCAGCCCAAATCACCACCCTTGTCCTTCGTTCCTGGGTCTTCAGTGTATTTCTTGGCCAGATCTTCGAACTTGGCGCCCTTCTTGGCCTGTTGCAAGACGTCTTCGGCCCTTTTCTTGATCTCGTCCACTTCCGCGTCGGTCTTTCCGACGGTCATCAAGAGGATGTGCTGGACGTGCACGCGATTGGGCACTTGGTATTGCTGGATGTTCTGCTGGTACTGGATTTTTAGCTGGTCGTCGGAAATCTGGATGCTCTGGCGGATCTGGTTTACATCTACCAAGGCATAGCGTACGACGCGCTTTTCGGGAACCTGGTAGCCCGATTTGTTCTTTTCGTAGGCGGCTTTGATCTCCGCATCATCGGGCGTGATCTTCGCTTCCAGGTCTTCCGGCTTGATCATCGCGTAATCCAGCGTGACCTTTTCATTCTTGTAGCGGAATTCTTCCTGAAGCTCCTCCGGGCCCACGCTGATGCCGTCGGTGACCAGCTTGCGAAATTTCTCCTCCAGCAAACCCTGGCGGATCAGCTCTTCAAACACCGGGACAGTTAACTGGAAGCGCTGCTGTACTTCCGCGGCGTAGCGGTCCATGCCAACAAACGCGCCACCGTTGAACACGGTCGGGAGATACTGGCGAATGCGGTCGGCGCGCTCCTCATCGGAGACGCCAATGCCCAGGCGCTTGGCCTCGTACTCAATCTCTTTTTGGAATACTAGCTCCGTCAGGATCCGCTGGGCGTAGAAGGGCTCCATGATCTTGGAAGCCTGGTTGTGCTGCTCCATCTGATCCAACTGCAGGCGCACATCCGCGACTGTGACGGTCTCATCGCCAATTTTGGCGAGGGTATCCGTGGAGACTTGGCCGGTGTCCGGGGTCTGCGGCACTAGGTACAAGAGCATGCTGCCACCCAGGACCAGCACGACCGCTCCAAGAAGGATGCGGTAGCCGAGTTTGCTTTTATCTTTTGCGCCAGCCATCCGATGAATCTCCCAGGTCAGTAGACAAACTTAGCATTATAGAAGATAGACGCACGGGCCTCAAATGGAATCGTCTTCGGGCTCCAAGTTCTCCGCGCGGAACAATAGGCGTTTTCCCTCGGTCGTCACGATTCTGAGCGTTCCCGCACTGCTTTCACGCGGAGAAAGCGTCATTTGGGTAAAGGATGCGCCATCTTGCTGGCCGTTCTCGTGGATTGCGCCGGCGATGCAGTCCCACGGGCGGTAGAATGAGGAGGGCGGGCCACTGGATGTGGTGGCCGCGCATCGTAATTCTATGCGGACTCGGGTTGATTCGAAGCTCTTCACGATTCTTGGTTTTGCTTGTTCTCTCGCTGGACTGTTCATTTCGCTGCGTACTCCCCTCGCACAAGAAAAGCCAGCGCCGAGGCCGCCGACTTTCTACCGGGATGTTCTCCCCATTCTTCAGCAGCATTGTCAGGATTGTCATCGAACTGGCGGCATCGCGCCGATGTCGTTCGAAATGTACGAACAGACAAGGTCATTTGCAGCTGCGATCAGCCATGCGGCACAGAACAGATCCATGCCGCCTTGGTTCGCAGACGCAAACGTCGGGCGCTTTTCGAATGACCTATCTTTAACGCCCGAGCAGATCGCGACGCTCGCCGCCTGGGCCGCAGCGAATGCGCCAGGCGGAAACGTAGAAGATGCCCCGCCGCCACGGCAGTGGGCGCAGAGCTGGAGCATTCCGAAGCCGGATGTAATTCTGAAAATGCCAAGACCCGTGTCGCTCCCCGCGAGCGGCGACATTGAATACACCTACGAAATCGTGCCCGCTCATTTTGCGGAAGGTCGTTGGGTACAAATCGCGGAAGTGCTCCCGGCGCAACGTTCCAACGTGCATCATGCCGTGGTTTACGTGCGGCCGCCGGATTCGAAGTGGCTGCGTCATGCTCCAGTTGGCGTTCCTTTCACCGCATCTACGCTGACGGATCCGGAAGATCGCCGCGGCGCCCACTGGACCGATAGCGACGTCCTGCTGGTGTACGCGCCCGGCAGTTCACCGGATACCTGGCCGGCGAACATGGCGAAATTCATTCCCGCGGGCTCCGATCTTGTTTTTCAAATGCACTATACCGCCAGCGGCCGCGCGGTCGAGGACCAATCGAGCATCGGACTAATTTTTTCGAAGACCACGCCTCCGCTGCGCGTGCTGACGCTGCAGCTCACCAACGATCATTTCGTGATTCCACCTGGCGCGCCGGACTATCGCGTGGAAGCACGGGGCACGCTGCCGAACGACGCCACCCTCCTCAGCTTCTTCCCACACATGCATCTGCGCGGAAAGCGCTTCGAATACAACATCATTCACACGACGAAGCGCGCCGACGGCCAACCGGCGCATGAAATCGAACCATTGCTGCGCGTCAATTACCATTTCCACTGGCAGATGAGCTACCGCCTGGCGGAGCCGCTGTCTCTGAGAGCTGGAACGGAGTTGCAAGCTGTCGCGTGGTTCGACAATTCGAAAGACAATCCGCACAATCCCGATCCAACTGCCGAGGTCCGCTGGGGCGAGCAGACCTATGAGGAGATGATGGTGGGATTCTTCGATGTTGCCGTGCCCGCTTCCGTGGACAAGCAGCACTTTTTTGTGCGCGGAAGCAGGGAAACGCACACCCCCTGACGCACCTGCCCCGCCGGACAGGTGAAGTACAGTTCCGCGCAGTGTCCATCTGCTATTTGCAGTTTGACTACGCGTCGTGGCGCATTTCAGGCACGCGCAAACCACTGTGCTAGATTAAAAAATTGGAGCTTTGACAGCGCGACCGACCGTGACCACACAAGCACCCATCGATCCCAAAAACGCACCGGGCCAACACAAGGGCCCGCGCGTCGAAGTCTATTGGAGGGCCGTCACCTATAAAACGGTGATCGTCTACGTTCTGATATTAGTCGGGATGATTTCTGGGGGGATTTACCTGCTCAAACCCGACTTGTATTCGATCGTCCTCAAAAAAATCGACGAAAAAGTCAGCGAGCCCGATCCTGACACTGTCAACGCCGATCAGAAACACGCCAAGTTCGTGAACCTGGACGGCAAAGTGCAAGTAAAAAAAGTGAATTCCGTGCAATGGGTGGAGGCGGATTTTCGCACCTTGCTCGATAAGGGCGACCTGGTGCAAACGGGACCCGACGCCAACGCACGCATCACGTTTGGTGACGGCACGACATATACGGTAAAACCCGACACCCTCGTCACCGTCGAAGAGAACAATACAGAAGCCAACAGGCCGACCAGCGTAGCCGTCCACATCAACGTAGGACAGGTGGACCTAAGAACGCCGAACTGGAGTTCACCGGATTCGCGTGCCGCCGTTAGCGCCGACGACGCCACCGCGCGACTGCCTTCCAACAGCAGCGCGGCCGTCAAATCGGATCCCGAAAAGAAGGAAAGTGAATTCGTGGTTTCCAGCGGCAGTGCGCAAGTGCAACGAGGCCAGGAGAAGATCGACCTGGCGCCCTGGGAGAAGGCTACGGTTTCCATGGGCGGCGGAATGCAAAAATCAACCGTGCTGGCGCCGCCCGATCTCGTCGAGCCTCTGAACCTTGCGCCCATCATCGCGGAGAATCCGAAAATTTCTCCCGTGCATTTCGAGTGGAAGCCGGTGCAGGACGCCGTGTCCTATACGGTGCGAATCAGCACGACGACCATGTTCACAAAAACCGTGAAGGAAGCGACGGTCCACGGGACGACCGCGGATATAGCCGGACTCGACCCTGGCGAGTATTTTTGGAATGTGACGGCCACCGACGGCAAAAAACAAAACAGTGAAGTCAGCGAAATTTTCAAGTTCACACTGGTCGCGCAAGGCAAGGCGCAGGCCATGTTACTCGAAGTGGACGGCACGCAATTGCACGGCCGCGTAGCCGAGATTGTGGGCCGGACGGAACCCGGCGCGGCATTGATCGTGAACGGCCAGCCCGTACCGATTATTGCCTCCGACGGCACGTTCCGCCATTTCACGGAGCCACTGGATCCGGGCCAGCATACGATTTCGATTATCGGGTCGAATCGCCGGGGTGGAACGGCGATGAAGCAAGTGTCCATCGTGGTTCCGAAGTAAGATTTCCGACGAAAGACGCCAGCGCCTTTGCGCTTGTCGTGGTGTCCGGAGACAATGGTTGTTTGGGCTGGCCGCTCGGCGGTCAGCGCTATTGTCGGTCGGACAGCGGAGAGGCTCTCTCCGCAGGGGGATGTAGGGATGAATAAGAACGGTTACAACATGAGGTCGGTGTTCAGTTTGTTTTCGTCCGACCTCGCCATTGATTTGGGCACGGCGAACACACTGGTGTTCGCGCACGGCAAAGGGATTGTCGTCAACGAGCCTTCTATCGTCGCCATCAACAAGTCCAGCGGAGAGGTCGTGGCCGTCGGCCGCGAAGCAAAAGAAATGCTGGGGCGCACGCCGGGGAACGTGGTGGCCATCAAGCCGATGAAGGACGGCGTCATCGCGGACTTCAAAGTCACCGAAAAGATGCTCACCTATTTTATTCAGAAGGCGCACAACCGCCGCGTGCTGGTGCACCCGCGAATCGTCATCGGAGTTCCCAGCGAAATTACGCCGGTGGAAAAGCGCGCCGTGCAGGACTCTGCGTATCGCGCGCGAGCCAGCGAAGTGTTTCTCGTCGAGCAGGCCATGGCCGCGGCGATTGGCGCGGGACTGCCGATTGAGGAGCCGTCGGGAAACATGGTCGTGGATATCGGTGGCGGCACGACGGATATCGCGGTCATCTCCATGAGCGGCATCGTTTATTCGCGCTCCGTGCGCGTCGCCGGAAACGAGATGGACGAAGCGGTCATGCAATATCTGAAGCGCAAGTACAACTTGCTGGTCGGCGAACGCACCGCGGAACAAATCAAAATGGAAATCGGCTCCGCGTACCCGCTGGAAAAACCGCTCACCATGGAAGTGAAAGGCCGCAACCTCATTGAAGGCGTACCACGAACAGTAACCATTGACGATAGCGAAATTCGCGAAGCGTTGAGTGAATGCGTGGCGACCATTTTGAATGCGGTGCGCGTGGCATTGGAGCGCACGCCTCCCGAGCTTTCCGCCGACATCAGCGACCGCGGCATCGTGCTGACCGGCGGCGGCGCGTTGCTGAAAAATCTCGATAAGCGCATCCGGGAAGAAACCGGCCTGCCCGTTTCCATTGCCGACGATCCGCTGGCGTCGGTCGTGCTGGGCACGGGAAAAATGCTGAGCGATTTCAAATTGCTGCGGCAGGTTTGCATCGATTGAGAATTTTCTGCTGTAAGGACACGGCATGCCGCTCGCTATAGATTATGTCGCCCCGCGGCCAAGTTTCGCGATTCGATCATCCAATTTCGAATTTCTAATTTCGGAAGCAACATGGTAGCCCTTCCCTCTCGACATCGATCGCTGGTCCTGCTCGCGGGCGTAGTCCTTCTGCAGGTACTGCTGCTCGCCGTGCAGATCAAGCGCGACTCGCAGGGACGCCTCATCCGCGTCTGGACCGTAGGCGCGGTTTCGCCGTTTCAGCGCGCGGGGACCTACGGCGTGGATCGCGTTCGCGGCACCTGGCGCCATTATTTCGCGCTGCAAAACACTACTCGCGATAACGAGGAACTTCGCCGCGAAAATGACGCCCTGAAGCTTCAGATCACGCAACTGGAAAGCAAGGCCGCCGAGGCCGACCGGCTCGCACAACTTCTCAATTTCAGAAAACTGCACATGGACGTTCCCATGATCGGCGCCCGCGTGATCGGCGCCAGTGCGGGGACGGCCACCGAAACCATCGACATCGATCGTGGAGAGCGCGACGGTATCAAGCGCAACATGGGCGTGATCACTCCGGATGGCGTGGTCGGCAAAGTCATCGAAGCGTATCCGAATACCTCGCAAGTTCTGCTGCTGACGGACAAGGACAGCGGCGTTGGCGCGATGCTCGCGGATTCCCGCATCCAGAGCCCGGTCGGCGGCACCGGCGAACCTCTGCTTTACATGAAGTATGTTCCCAACGATGACACCGTAAACAATGGAGAGCGCGTGGTTACCAGCGGGATGGACCGCATCTTTCCGCGCGATCTTCCCGTCGGCACAATCGTGGACATCAAAGCGGGCAATCCCTTCAAACAGATTCGCCTGCGGCCTGCCGCGAATCTCGAACGTCTCGAGGAAGTGATCGTGCTGCTCACGCTCCACCCGCTGGAATTGCGGACGGAATCAGAAGCACCGAGCCCGCAAACTCCCGTAGCAAGCAAGACGGACAAACCGGCGGCGGCGAAGCCATGAACGACACCTACGATCTCCGCGGAGCCGAATCGCACATCGAGGTGCACAAGTTCCGCGCCGGCGCCATCATTGGCACGCTGCTCCTGGTGCTGTTCCTTCAGGCGTTCTTGCCGCTCTATGTGCCCAAAGCGGAGATTCTGGATCTCCCGCTGTTGATCACTATTTATTTTGGCTTGAGCCGGCGCAATCCTTCGACGGGACTTCTGCTCGGGATGGCCATCGGCCTTGCACAAGACAGCTTGAGCGGCCCGACGGTTCCTCTCGGGCTGTACGGCATCGCGAAAACCTTGATCGGCTACCTGGCTTCCTCCATCGGTGCGCGGCTAGACACCGAGCACCCCGCCGCGCGCTTCGCCCTCACTGCCGTTTTCTTCGTTGCGCACCAGGGCATCGTCAATCTCACACGCCGCATCCTCCTCGGCCAGCCCGAGCCGTGGTTCAACATGCATCTGCTCATCGGCTCGCTCGTCAACGCGCTCGTCGCCGTAGTCCTCTTCATGCTCCTCGACCGTTTCCGCAAAACCTAGTGAGATTTGGCAGCGGAAACAGTTTCAATGTGCAAGCAGGAACTGTTTGAAGTCGTCGTAGGCGCTCGACATGGCCAGAGATAATTTGTCGCGCTTCAAATAGGCGGCCAGGCGGTCCGGCAGCGGCGGCGCGGTGCCGATGGCTCTCATGACCACGTCGGCGAATTTTGCGGGATGCGCGGTGGCCAGCACCAATCCCTGCGCTGGTTCCGGATGTTCGCGCTTGTAGGCTTCCCAACCGAGAAATCCAACTGCGGTGTGCGGATCGGCTATATATCCGAAGCGCTCATGCAGCATCTTCATGGCTGCGAGCGTTTCTTCATCCGTTGCACCGTGGCCCCAGATTTCTTTCCGGATGTTTTCGAGGCGATTGCGAAATAGATCGAGAAGACGCGGAAAATTGTTGGGATTGCCCACGTCCATCGCGTTCGAATAGGTTGCCTGCGCCGCGCGCGGATGGAATTCGCCCGTGCGCAAATATTCGGGAATAGCGTCGTTGACATTTGTTGACGCAACAAACTTCGCCACCGGCAAGCCAATGCGCTTGGCGAACATTCCCGCCGTCAAATTGCCGAAATTTCCGCTGGGCACGGAAACCACTAGCGGCACCGAGGCTACCGGCAGTTGCCGGTAGGCCGCCACGTGGTAGAACATCTGCGGCAGCAACCGCCCGATATTGATCGAATTTGCCGATGTGAGAAACGCACGCTTGTTCAGCTCCATATCGGAGAACGCCTGCTTCACCAGCCGCTGGCAATCGTCAAACGTGCCGGCCACTTCCAGCGCGGTGATGTTTTCGCCGAGCGTGGTGAACTGCTTCTCCTGGGCTTCACTGATGCGCTTTGACGGGTAAAGAATCACCACGCGAATCCCCGGGACGCCTAAAAAACCATGCGCGACGGCGCTGCCAGTATCCCCCGACGTGGCCACTAGCACAGTGAGCGGCCGCGTCTCGCCGCGCACGAAATAGCCCATCAGCCGCGCCATAAACCGCGCGCCAAAATCCTTGAATGCTAGTGTCGGCCCGTGGAACAACTCCAGGATGTGCAGCCCCGGCGAAAGCGATACCAGTTTCACCGGAAAATTGATGGCTTCGCTCACCACCTGCCACAACACTTCTTCCGGAACATCCGGCATCGCAAACGGCCGCACCACTCGGAAGCACACTTCCGTGAACGGAAGCCGGCGGAACTCCTCCAGCTCCTCCGGCGAGTGCCGCGCAATTTCCGCCGGCATATACAGCCCGCCATCCGGCGCAAGCCCGCGCAGCACGGCGCCGCGCAGCGACGTGAGCGGCGCTTCCCGAGACGTGCTCCGGTACCTCATCGCCTGCCCGTCATCGCGCGCTTTCGATTTTGCTCTGAATCATTTTCAGAAATCCCGCCGCATCCAGCGCTTCATCGCGCAACGTCGCCACCTGCACCGTGCAATGCGCCAGCGCTTCGTAACTCTGCCGCCGCGCAGCCATCAACAACGGATAGCACCGCGCCACCGTTTCGCGCGGCGATTCCTTCGGCTTCGGCTGAAACGCGCCGCGCCACAGCACCGGCTTCGGATCGCTCAAATATCGCTCGATGAGGAGCTGCTGCTCCTCCGCCGACGCCGCGAGATACACGATGGTCATTTGACGCCGCAGCCGCATCAGCACATTGTTCCCGGAATAAATCACGCTTCCCGTGGTATCGAGCACCAATGATTTTTCCGGCCGTTTCGCGAGATCTATCAAAATTTCATCGAGCGCGTGAATCTCTTCCGCCAAATACGCCGACTCGTGTTCTGAGTACATGGGCGAGTCCGGCCACCCCATCCAGGCAGCAACGCCGTTGATTCCAGCGTGCCCCCCGCTGGCAAGGCGCGGCGCAAGCTTCTGCTCGATGCGGTCGTCGCACGAAACGGCCGGAAGCCCCGTGGCCGCTAACTTCTTTGTCCAGAACGTCTTCCCGGCGCCCGACATGCCGATCAGCGCCAGCCGCAGAGGCTTTTCCATGTTCGTTCCAATCGTCCCAGGTCAACTGCCTACGATAGCGTGATAGTCGCAGCCCGAGCAACAACCGCCGCTCATCCTCTCGCCAGAAAAACAATGCAAATCTGGAACCTGTCCTCCAGGACGGCTTGCGGCCCTTGCATCCAAGTGCTACGTTTAAAAAGACTCTGGCTGCTTCACGCGGCCTTAGTTCGGCGATGATTCGGGAGTTCCGGGAGATTTTTTCGGTTCCCAGGTTCGAGGAAATTTTCGACGGGCATTTTCGGCGAGACTCTGAATTTGTCGAGTCCACTCGAAACCCACGCTGCAGATTTTTTCGTGACGCGAGTTAATTCCGGCCCATTGAATTAAATTCAGCCGGAGCGGGCGTGAGCCCTGGATGTACTCGCGCGCGGGGTTTTCGTGTCGTACTGGTTTCGCAACGACAATCGATTGCCGCAAGCGCGGCTGGCCGTGGCTTCCTACATCATCGTGGGAATGATCGGCGTGTTGCTACTCGGCTTTTGGAAGCTGCAGGTTATTGACGCCGACAAGTACTCGTCCATGGCCGAGCGCAACCGCGTGCGCGAGATTCCTGTCATCGCCCCGCGCGGCCGCATGTTGGACCGCGATGGACGCGTGCTGGTGGACAACCGCCCGTCTTTCAGCGTCCTGCTGCTCCGAGACGATCCCGCTTTAGTCGAAAAATATCTTCCCGGCATCGCCGATGGCATCGGCATACCGCTAGAGGACTTGAAAGACCAGCTTAGCAACACGAAAAATCTTCCAAAATTCCAGCCAATCATCATCAAGCCGGAAGCTTCCGATGCGGACATTGCGTTTATCGAATCGCACCGCTCAGACATTCCGGTTCTTGAAATGATCTCCGTCTCCCGGCGGCGCTACCTTCCCAATGGCTTTCTCGCACACGCCGTGGGGTACGTGGGTGAGGTCAGCGAGCAGCAGATCGAAGCCAGCAACGGCAAGCTGCGCATGGGTGACTTTGCCGGCAAATTCGGCCTCGAGCGGCAATACAACGACATCCTGATCGGCACCGACGGCAAACGCCGCGTAATCGTCAACAGCGTCGGCAAGGAAATGGGGCGCCTCTCGACGCAAGAAGCCATCCCCGGCAAACAGATTCAGTTGACCATTGATTACGACCTGCAACAGGTCGCGGAGCAATCTCTTGGAGCACGCCCTGGCGCCGTGGTTGCGCTCGATCCGCGCACTGGGGAAGTTCTGGCGATGGCCAGCCACCCCTCGATGGACGCCAACGATTTCGCCGTGCGCGTTACCGCGGAGGAGTGGAACAAGCTCAACGAGAGCACGGAACACCCATTAATGAATCGCGCGATTCAGGCCCAGCTTGCTCCGGGCTCCGTTTTCAAGATCGTTACCGCTACCGCGATGTTGGAAGACAAAGTTCCACCAGAAAGTTTTACGACGTTTTGTCCGGGTTACGGAACGTTCTACGGCCGCCAGTTCAAATGCTGGGTATATTACGCAAAATCCGGGCCGACCTCGCATGGGGTCACGAATCTCCACGAGGCCATTCTCAAGTCCTGCGACGTCTTCTTTTACAACGTCGGTATGCGCCTGGGCATCGACAGGCTTTCATATTACGGCAGCAAATTCGGCATTGGGCACAAGACCGGAATCGATCTCCCCTCGGAAGAGCCGGGCCTCATGCCTTCGGCGGAATGGGTCGAGCGCGTCTATCATCGCAAGTGGTATCCCGGCGAAACGATTTCCGTGTCCACCGGCCAGGGCGCCGTCACCACCACGCCGCTCCAACTGGCTCGCATGATTGGCGGAATCGCCATGGGCGGCGTCTTCAAGCAGCCACACCTGCTGAAGGATGCGCCCAACGTGGGAGAGGAACGGTTCCCCATCTCCGAATCCACGGTCGAAAAAATCACGGATGCCATGTACGGCGTCGTCAACGAACCCGGCGGTACGGGCGGTCAGTTGAGACTCGCAGGCATTGAGTTCAGCGGCAAATCCGGCACCGCGCAAGTGATCGGCTACGACACCCGCGCGCGCGTTGGGAAAACGAAGCAATTCGAAGACAACGCCTGGTTTGTGGGGTACGCGCCGCGCCGCAACCCAGATATCGTCGTCTGCGTGCTAGTCCAGGAAAGCGGAAAACACGGTGGCGAGGCTGCCGGGCCTGTTGTGCGCGATATCATCAAAGCCTATTACGACAAGAAAGCCAAGAAAACCCAAGGCCAGTACACGGCCGACTATAAGGGCGATGATGTTGGAAAAGGGGCTACTGCTGCGGCGATTGTTGCTCCGCGTATGGCCCTGAAGCAAGACAATGCATCCGCGGTTGTGCCGGCGCGCGCGACGCCACAACGTTAAAGGTTTGTTCGGATGAGTTTGGAAAAGGATTCATGAAAGACGCTCCCGGAACACGCGATTACGACTGGTGGCTCCTGGCCATCCTCACCGCCATCTGCGCCCTTGGCGTGATCGAAATCTACTCCGCCACACACGGCAGCTCCCTGGCCGGCATGCACATGAAGCAGATTCGCTGGCTGGCCATCGGCTTCATCCTGATGTTTGCACTCTCACGCCTGGACTATCACCTGATTCTCGACCAGGCCCCAATCCTCTACCTCGTCGGACTCGGGGCTCTCGTCGCCGTGCTCCTAGTCGGCCACACCCATTTCGGCGCCAAGCGTTGGATTGTCATCCCCGCCTTTGGCGAGCTGGTCCAGGTGTCAGAATTGGTGAAATTGATTATAATTATTGTCTTGGCGCGCTTCTTCGCCGAAGTGCGCAGCGATCAGCTTGATCTGCGTGATTTGATCAAGGCAGGCTTGCTGGTGGGGGTTCCGCTGGTCTTGATTCTTAAACAACCCGATCTGGGCACGGCCCTGGTGCTCATGCCCATGCTGGTTGTCGGCGCGTTTCTCGCGGGTTTGCAATGGCAACACGCAGCAGTCTTTTGTCTGGCCGGAGTTTTGCTCGTGGGGGCGGTTTTCTATCCGCCCGTCAGCCGCCGCATCCTCAAACCCTATCAGCGCGATCGCATCACTTCCTTCCTGCATCCGGAAGATGATGCCAAAGGTTCCGGCTATCAATTACTGCAGTCGAAGATTGCTGTGGGTTCCGGTGGTTTCTGGGGTAAAGGATTCGGTAATGGTAGTCAGAATCAGCTGGGCTACATCCCCGTCCGATATTCGGACTTCATCATGTCGGCGTGGGCTGAAGAACAGGGGTTCAAGGGCGTGCTTTTGGCCCTAGGACTATATATGGCGCTTCTGTTACGCTTAGTGCAGAATGCACAACGCGCGAAAGACCGCGCGGGAATGTTTCTAGTCATGGGCGTGGCGGCGGCGCTGGGTTTCCATGTGTTAGTGAACGTGGCCATGGTCATCGGCGCTATGCCGGTTACTGGTATCCCGTTGCCGTTAATGAGCTACGGTGGTTCCGCCACGTTGTTCGTATTCCTGGCGATTGGCCTGGTGATGAATGTCCGGCTTCGCCGCTTCGTCAACTGACGAACCGCCAGTGCCGCGTGACGCTTTCGCTTCGGCGGAACGCACCGGAGTAGAAATTGGATTTGTGGATCCCGGTTAGGCCGGGATCGCAAGTACGAAGGATTTTTAGAGTGAGGACAGCATCGTCCGCCGTTCGCCCGGCTCGCTTCCGGCAACGGACCAGCCTCGATAGACTGAGGAATCATCTAGTAAGCGGCCCCGACCCCGTCGTGGCCCACCCCTCTGGCTTCGAACACCAAGCCACTTCCCTATTCGTGTGGCCGACGTGTGTCCCGGTGCAAACCGGGCCGGCGCCGATTTCTTGGACCTCCGACGGGCAGAAGCTCGCGGCGATGCGTCCTGTTGGCCGTTTTACGGCCACACAAAAGCGTGACTCCGGCAAGGCCGGCGTCACGCATAAGGAGTTTTCATGTCGAAAGAATTGGTTATCTCCGCGGCCTCCCACGAACGGCGGGTCGCGATTCTCGAAGAAGGTCAGTTAGTCGAGATTTATATCGAGCGCGAAAAAGAGTTCGCGCTGGTCGGAAGTATCTACAAAGGAAAAGTCACCCGCGTCCTTCCCGGCATGCAGTCAGCTTTCGTGGACATTGGTCTAGACGGCGACGCCTTTCTCTACGTCAGCGATGTTTTCGAAAACCTGGAGGACTATGACCACGGGCATCCGCACGAGCACGTGCCGTCGGCGTCTGCGGTCCCGTCGTTTTCGCCAGTGGACAGCGCTCCGGTCGAAGTTTTGCCGGGCGAAAGTTTGGCGCGCGCCAGCGAGCATCATGACGAAGCGCATCACGAAGAGTTTCATCCCGAAGAGGCGCACGCCGAAGAGCATTCCTCTCACGAGGAAGCGCACGCCTCGGAGCGCGAACATCACGAGGAACATTACGAAGAGAGTCAGCCTGTAGCGCAGGACTTGACTCACTCTGATGCTCCCGAGGAACGCCAGCCGGAATCCAACGCGTCCGCGCCGCAGAATTTTTCGCCGCACTACAATCCCACACAGAACTATCCAGCGCGCACCAGCGGCGACCGCCCTGGCCAGAACTATGGCCGTGGCAATGACCGTGGCGGAGACCGGGGTGGGGACCGCGGTGGCGATCGCGGCCGTGGCGGCCGTTGGGGCCGCCGCGGAGGACGCCATCGCGGCGGCCGCCCGCAGGGTGGTCCCAGTGGTGCTCGCAATCTGCCGCCATCCAAATATGCTTCGCCACAGGGCGGCGAATCGCGGGGCTACGACAATCGCGGCGCACAGCCGCGCAGCTACGACAACCGTCGTCCGGAAAGCCCGCGCCCCGCAAGCCCGCCGTCCTCCATGGAATCGGCCGAGGAGCCGATCCTTCTCCCTGGCGAATCACTGGCAAAATATCGCGGCAAGCCCGTGGCGTCGTCCGCGCCTGCGCCGGCCGTCGAGCACGACGCTCATGATGTGCAGCCCGAACCGGTGGAGAATGCGCCGCGCGCCTCGTCTCCTCTCCCCGCAACGGGTCCGGGTGGAAGCAATGTTCCGCGCCGCTTTTCCGGCGGTCTTCCCCGATGGCTCCTGGCCGATGCCGGCGCCGAAGGTGAAGCAAGCCCGGCAAGCGAAGCCGCGCACCCAGCCGAAGAAGTTTCCGCGGCTGGCAACTCCGTCGTCGAATCCGAACCCACTCGCAATGACGTCGAACTAAATGACGATCAGGTCGCCGCGCTCGCTTCCGGTTTCGTCGAAGCAAAGCACGAAGAGACTCAGGAAGAGGCGGAGGCCGATGCCGTCGTTGGCGGCGCCGAATTCGAAGAAGATCAGAACGAGGAAGAGTCGGACGAAGCGGAAGAAACACCTTCCACGGAAGCCGCTGAAGTTTCAGAGTTCTCCGCGGAAGAATCCGAGGAAATCGAAGCGGGCCGTGCCGCCAACCGTGCAGAGTTTGCCGCGGACGTCGCGCAAGAAAGCGCCGAACACGCCGCAGCCCTGGGCGACTCCGTGCACATCGAGCATGAGCATACCGAGCAGGAACACGATGACGCGGAACACGCCGAGTCTGATCACGGTAACCACGAACACGACGAGCATGCTCACTCCGAACACGAACATTCCGAACACGGGCACGTCGAAATCGAACACGTCGAAGAGGAAGTGATCTCCGCCTCCTCCGGAGAAACCGTCGCCGGATCGGCCGTCGTCGAAGACGATGTCATTCTGCTTCCCGGCGAGACCCGTTCCCCTCGCAGCAGCGCCCCCGGTGCTCCCCGCGAAGAGTTCCCCCGCGATTCCGCGCGCATCGGCGGCAATCCCCGTTCGCGCTTCCAACGGCCGTTCCGCAGCGGCGGACGAGACCGCGGACGCGGCGGACGCCCGGATAGTCGAGGTGGTCGTCCCGACAGCCGTAGCGGCCGTCCCGATCGCGGCGGACGCCCCGGTGGACCACGTTTCGAACGCCGTCCCGGCAGCGGCCCGCGGCATGACCGTGACTATCAAGGCGGCCGTTCCGGCCCGCCGCGTCGTCCACAGCTCATCTCGGAAATGCTGAAGGCCGGCCAGGACATCGTCATTCAAATCGCCAAGGAACCCCTCGGCAAGAAGGGCGCGCGCATCACTAGCCACGTCGCTCTTCCGGGCCGCTTCCTGGTTTACATGCCGACCGTTCATCACACCGGCGTGTCGCGCAAAATTGTTTCTGCGGAAAATCGCTCGCGCTTGCGCCGGCTGGTTAGCGAAGCCGGCAACAGCTATCCCGGCGGCTTCATCGTTCGAACGGCCGCCGGCGGCGCCACCGACGACGAAATCCGAGCGGACATTGATTTCCTCGGCAAGACCTGGAACGAAATCAAGGAACGCAGCGAGCAGCGCAAAGCGCCCTCCCTGCTCCACCGCGACCTCGACCTCGTCGAGCGCATGCTGCGCGACTACGTCAGCGACGACTTCACCGCCATCTGGATTGATAACGAAGAGGAATACGGCAAGATCGTCGAATTCGTCAGCCGCTTCCAGCCCAAACTTGTCAGCCGCGTCAAGCTCTACACCAAGGAAACGCCGATCTTCGAAGAGTTCGGCATCCAGCACGAGTTGGACAAAGCGTTGCGCGCCAAGGTCTGGCTCAAGTCCGGCGGCTACATCGTCATCAACCACACCGAAGCGCTCGTGGCCATTGACGTCAACACCGGCAAGTTTGTCGGCAAGGGCTCCACACGCCTCGAGGACACCATCGTCAAGACCAACCTCGAAGCCGTGAAGGAAATCGTCCGCCAAATCCGTCTGCGCGACCTCGGCGGCATCATCGTCGTGGACTTCATTGACATGGAAGAGCGACGCAATCGCGAAAAAGTTCTCAGCGCGCTGCAGCAGGCCCTCGAAGAAGACAAGGCGCCCTCGAAAGCGCTCTCCTTCAACGAATTCGGCCTCGTCTGCATCACCCGCAAACGCACCAAGCAGGCGCTCGAGCGCGTCCTTTGCCAGCCCTGCCCGTATTGCACCGGCTCCGGCATGGTCAAGTCCATCCCCACGCTCTGCTACGAAATCCAGGCAGAAGCGCGCAAGATGGCCGCCGCCGGCCAGGAGGGCCCGAACCTGACCCTTCGCGTCCACCCGGAGATCGCCAAGGCGCTAAAAACCCGCGAGTCCATGCTCATTGACGAACTCGAGCAAACCGCCCACAAACACATCATCATCCAGTCCGACGCCACTCTCCACTGGGAGCAGTACGACATCTACTAAGTTCGGCCGAACCTATTCCAAAAGGCCCGGGTGCTCAACGCGTCCGGGCCTTTTTCTTTTGCACTCACGCTCGCACGACTATCGCTTCGGGCCAACTGTCAAAGGTCGAAAAATACCTGTAACCACAGGCTCGAAAACCAAGTAAGTAGGTATAGAGAGTGGCGAGATGGAGCTGCTGGAACGGTTTGCGGCGGGCGACCTGGAAGCCTTCGAGGCGCTGTTTCGGCAGCACCAGAAGGAAGTCTACTTCTGGATCGTTCGCATCGTTCGCGACAGCGGCATCGCTGAGGATCTGACCGTGGAAACGTTTTGGCGCATTTACAAATCACGAGCCCGCTTCCGTCCCGACGGAAATTTCCGGGCCTGGGCGCGAAGAATCGCCACCAACGCCGCCCTCGACCATTTGCGAAGCGCTCGGCACGAAACGGCGCTCCCGGACGATCTCGCCAGCGCGCCTCGTGAGGATCCTGCCATTCGCGGCGAGCAGCGCAAACAACTCAAGGAAGCGTTCTATCAGCTCGCGCCAAAATACCGCTTGGTGGCGACGCTGGCGCTGATCGAAGAAGAACCGTACGAAAGTATTGCCCAGGCGGTCGGAATTTCTGCCGGGCTCGTAAAAATAAGAGTTTTTCGAGCTGTGCGAATGTTGCGCAAAAAACTCAGCCTATTAAGAGTGGAGGCCGTCGCGAAATGAACGACAAAGAAAACGACCGGGAAACCAAAGAACTTTTGAGGCAAGCACTCGCCCCAGTGAAGGACACCGAACTCCGCCGCGACCTATGGCCCCAAATGCTTCGCAAACTTGATGAGCAGCCGGCTCCTGTGTCCACTATCCCGTGGTTCGATTGGGCCTTCGCGGCCATTTTGAGCGCGGCCCTGGTTTTCTTCCCCGGAACGATTCCGGCGCTGCTGTATCACCTGTGAAACTGGAGGTTCTATGAATCAGCACATTTATCTGCGCGCGTACATGGCAGGCATCGCCGTCCCCACGATTTTTCTCCTGGTCGTCGCCACCGGCTTTACCATCGCTCGCTACGTCTACAACATTCCCGTCCCGATCGATCGCGTTATTGTTTTCCCCATGGCCGTCGTGCCGAATCTCTGGGGACTGTGGAACGTCCTTTTCGTCGCCTTGCGGTCTCGCTGGCAATGGAACATCGGCCTGCATGGCGCAGTATTGCCGTTCGTCCTGGGGCCCCTCGGCCTTGTTGTCACCAGTCTCTTGCATTTTTCGATTCCCGGCTTTGCCGCCCATGCTTTTCCGATCCTCGCTCCGCTTGCACTGATCGTCTACTACTTTGCCTGGAAGTATCTCGTCGGCTTCCTGAACGGCGTTGTCGGGCTCGCGTAATCCTCGGGCGCTTCGACCTGTCCGTACGGTCAGTTTCCGATCTGCGCAAGCCCATCCCTTTTCCTCGTTGCTTCGCGTTGCTCCGCGCGTCTACAGTGGTTCCACGCTGCTCCTCCCCACCCGGAGCTTCATCCATTCTCTGTGTCTGAATAAGGGAGGCATTACATTATGTGGTCCAAATCGCAGTCCGTCGCGGAACCGCCTGCCACTTCGCCGGCGCCCGGTTTCTCGTCCCCAGTCGTTCCGTTCAATTCTCCTTCCACCTCGCGCTTGGGCAGTTCGAACGCCCGCAGCGCGGCGCGGATTGGCGCCAGCATCCAAATCAAGGGGCAAGTCAGCGGCGATGAAGATTTGCAAATTGACGGGAAAGTGCTCGGCCCAATCTCACTGAAGGGCCATGAACTGACCGTCGGCTCGACCGCCGAATTGACTTCCGAGATTCACGCGGGCGAAGTTGTCGTCGGCGGCAAAGTGGTCGGCAACGTCCATGCCCGCGGCCGCGTAGACATCAAAAAAGACGGCTCGCTCATCGGCGACATTGACTCCGCGCGCATCAGCATCGAAGACGGCGCCCATTTCAAAGGCCGCATCGAAATCGACCCAACCAAATCCCACGCCGCCGCCGACTAATTTCCGAGAGACGCCTGCGCACAAGTTTGCCCCGGGCGTCTTCTCCAATTCTAACGTTTGGAAACTCTAGCTTCCGGAGTATCGTTGCTCTTTCCAAGGGTCGCCGTAGGCGTGATACCCGTTGCGCTCCCAGAAACCCAAGCGGTCGTGGTCGAGCAAAATGAAACCCCGCACCCACTTCACGCTCTTCCATCCATAAAGATGCGGCACAATCAGCCGCATGGGACCACCGTGTTCAGCCGTCAGGGGCGCGCCGTCGTGTTCGAACGCAAATAGCACATTGGGACGCAGCAGATCCTCAAGCGGAATATTCGCCGTATAGCCCTCTTCCGCGAGCACGGAAGCAAACCGCGCCTCCGGTCTTACCTTCACCAGCTTCAGCACATCCGCGAACAGCACGCCCCTCCACTGATTGTCGAGCCGGCTCCACCGCGTCACGCAATGAAAATCCGAAGTGACTTCGTTCTGCTGCAGCGCGCGAAATTCCTTCCAAGTCAGCCGCTTCGCTTCCTCGACTTCCCCCGAAATCTGAAAGTCCCACTTCGCCGCATCAAACACAGGAATGCTGCCGTAGTGCAGCACCGGCCACTTCAGCGTCAGCGACTGCCCCGGTGGCAGCCGCCCCTCCGCCTTCGCCTTCTTTTCCAACTCCCGCCGGTCCCCCAAATCGCTAAACAATGCCATTCGAATCTCCCTGCCTGTTGGATGATAGCCTCGCGCGAAGGTTCCAGACGCTCTCGGCCTGTCGCCCGCCGCTTCGGCGCCAGTCACGAGTCACCAATCACTAGTCACCTTTTTCCCTATGCTATGATTTCTCTTCGCCCCACGAAAGTGAGCACTGCATGACCGCACGCATCCTCGACGGCGCCAAAATCCGCGACCAGATCTTCGCCGAACTAAAAGACGAAGTCCGCCTGCTCACCTCCGCAGGCGTCCGCCCCGGCCTCGCCGCCGTGCTCGTCGGCGACAATCCCGCCTCGCAACTCTACGTGAAAAGCAAAATCGCCGCCTGCGAACAACTCGGCCTCGCCAGCGCGCTCCTCACATCGCCAGCTACCGTCAACACGCTCGATCTCCTCGCCGTCGTCGAAGACCTGAACCGCGACAACGACGTCGACGGCATCCTTGTCCAACTCCCGCTTCCTCCCCAAGTGGACACCAAGCGCATCCTCGAAGCCGTCGATCCCGCCAAAGACGTGGATGGCTTCCACCCCGTCAATCTCGGCCGCCTCGTCAGCGGACGCCCCGGCCTGGTCGCCTGCACTCCCGCGGGCTGCATGGAAATCCTCCGCCGCAACGACATCTCCATCGAAGGCGCCAACGCCGTCGTCCTCGGCCGCAGCGATATCGTCGGCAAGCCCATGTCCCTTCTCCTCATGCACGCCAACGCTACCGTCACCATCTGCCATTCGAAAACGCGCGACCTTCCCGAAGTCGTCCGCCGCGCCGACATCATCGTCGCCGCCATGGGCAAAGCCGGTTTCGTCGAAGCCAGCTGGATCAAGCCCGGCGCCGCCGTCATCGACGTTGGCACCAATCGCATCACCGACGCCAAGGAAGCTCAGCGCCTCTTCCGCAATTTCCCCGAACGCCTCGAAAAATTCCACGCCAAGGGCAACGCGTTAGTCGGCGACGTCCACCCTGACGCCATCAACATCGCCGGCGCGCTCACTCCCGTTCCCGGCGGCGTCGGCCCCATGACCATCACCATGCTTATGAGCAACACCGTAAGGGCTGCACGCCTCCGCCGCGCCTCGCCTAAATTTTCCGCCACGCAATCCATTGCCGGCGCGCGGTAAATCACGATCATGCTCCGACTCGGACTCACCGGAGGCATCGCCAGCGGCAAAAGCGCCGTCGCCGCCATGCTCCGCGAAATGGGCTTTTCCGTGCTCGACGCCGACTCCCTGGCCCACAAACTCATCGAGCCCGGCCAACCCGCTTATGACGAAGTCCTCCGCGAGTTCGGTCCTTCCATCACCGATGCCGAGCGGCCGCGTCGACCGCACAAAACTTGCCGCCGTCGTCTTCGCCGATCGCGCCAAGCTCGACCGCCTGAACGCCATCGTCCACCCGCGCGTCACCGAAGTCATCTCCCGTCAATTCGAGGAATGGCAGCGCCAGGGCACCCGCGATGCTGCTTTTGTCGAAGCCGCCCTCATCATCGAAGCCGGAATTCACAAAGCGCTCGATGGCCTCGTCGTCGCCTGGTGCGCACCCGAACAACAATTCGAACGCCTCCGCGCGCGCGGCCTCAGCGAACCCGAAGCCCGCCGCCGCATCGCCTCCCAGCTTCCCGTCGAAGAAAAACTTCGCTACGCCACCGAAAAAATCGATTGCTCCGGATCCCTCGAGCAGACCCGCCGCCAGGTCGAAGCCCTCGCCGCCAAGCTCCGCCGCTCCCAGATCGCACGGTGAACCTCTCCACGTCTTTTCTTATACTATTGGGAAGGACAGGTATACGGGGGACGTACTCCATGAACACAACAAACACATCCAACCGCGCTCGTATTATTCTCGCCGCACTCGTGCTCCTCTTCGCAGCCTATTGGGCTGGCGCGCGCTTTAGCCCACGCCAACCCACTAGCGTGGAAGCCGTTCCTCCCGGCTCCGGGAGCGCAAGCTCCACCCCGGTCGCCCAGCGCGACGCCGGGCTCACCGAAGACGAATCCATTAATGTGCGCATCTATCGCCAAGTGTCGCCTGCGGTCGCCAACGTTCTCACCAAGGCCACCGAATACGATTTCTTCATGGAGGCGATTCCCGTCGAAGGGGCCGGTTCCGGCTTCGTCATTGATCCGCGCGGCTACATCCTCACCAACTACCACGTTGTCGAAGGCGCGCAATCCATCGAAGTCGTTCTCGGTGACCAATCCAAATACCCCGCGAAATTTATCGGCGCGGACCAGCGCAACGACGTGGCGCTCGTCAAGATTGACCCCAAAGGAAAGCATCTCGTCTCTCTGACGCTCGGCGATTCCACTGCTCTTCAGGTCGGCCAGAAAGTTCTCGCCATCGGCAATCCTTTTGGATTCCAGTCCACGCTCACTACCGGCGTGGTCAGCGCCCTTGGCCGTACGGTGCAAACCAGCCAGACTACCTTCATTGACGAAGCCATTCAGACCGATGCCGCCATCAACCGCGGCAATTCCGGCGGCCCGCTTATCAATACCCACGGCGAAGTGATTGGCATCAACTCCGCCATCTTCACGCCCAGCGGCACCACCGCAGGCATCGGTTTCGCCATCCCCATCAACACCGCGAAGAGCATCGCCAACGATCTCATGACCGATGGCAAAGTCCATCGCGCCATGCTGGGTGTCGAGACCATCCCCGTAAGCGGCTGGCTCGGGGAAGCGTTGGATTTGCCCGTTCAGGAAGGCTTGCTGGTGGAAATCGTAACCAAGGGAGGCCCGGCGGCGACCGCCGGAATTCGTGGCGGTGACCGCGTCGCGCAAGCCGGCATGCGCAAAATTCATATCGGGGGTGACGTCATCGTCGCCCTCGATGACCAAAAAGTCGCCAGCTCCTTGGACGTCAACGTCGTTCTCAACCGCAAACGCCCCGGCGACACCGTGAAAGTCTCCCTCTATCGCGGCGGAAAAAAGATGGACATCCCCGTCAAGCTCGGCGAAAGCACCGGCAACTAGGCCCGCAAATAATTGTTTTGCATCGCGCGGAAGTCTATATCTTGAATAGTTTGCCTGGAAATATCCTGCATCCAAGGAGCTTCGACATGATTCGATTCGGGCTGTTCGCGACGGTAGTTCTTGCACTCGGCCTTGCCGCTGGATGCAGTGCGCAGCGCAACGTGAATGCTTCTGCCGAAGAGGCGGCAATTCGTGCGACTGACGCCAACTGGCTTGCCGCGGCCAGCGCGCATGATCTGGAGCGCATTTTGCCGTTTTGGGCCGACGACGCCACTATTCTTCCTCCGGGTGCACCTGCTGTCGTAGGAAAAGAAGCTATACGGCAATACGTTTCTGCAGCATTTGCTAACCCTGGATTTTCGATTACCTGGAAAACGGACAAAGTGGAAGTATCACAATCGGGCGACTTGGCCTACTCCGCCGGGACGGACCGGATTTCCTTCACCACTCTCGATGGAAAATCGTTGACCGAGGAGAGCAGAAGCGTAGCTGTTTGGAAAAAACAGCCGAACGGCTCCTGGAAGTGCATCTGGGACGTGATGAGCCCCGCCCCACCGCCAAATACAAAGTAAGCGTTTGAATCATGCGGAAAATTCCGCGCGGCACCTTTGCCTGTCTGCTTCACTGAGCGAGAACCAACCCTCCGCAATATCCCGTACGCGTTCCAATTCTTTCTGCATCTCCGCATGCTTCGCTTCCATCACCTCGGCATTCGCATCCATCGGCACATAAATCGCGGGGGCAAACAGAATCACGGCGCGCGCAAACGGGGCAGGCAGCAAGAAATGGTCCCACGTATTTGTAAACGTCTTCCCACGATCCACTCCAATATGAAAAACAAGGATCGGGCAGCCCGTTTTCCGCGCCAGCATCACCGGTCCCGGCTTCGCCACATATTTCGGCCCGCGCGGCCCATCAATCGTGAACGCGCAATCCACTCCCTCTTCCAGCCGCCGCGCCATCACCGCCAGCCCGCGCAATCCTCCCCGCGACGAGCTGCCTTGCGCCGTCCCGAATCCCAGCCACTCGATCACCTTGCGCGTCCACTGCCCGTCGAACGCCGTGGTGTTCATCACCACCACGCCATGATTTCGGTGCCACCACACAATCGGAACAATAACCCGGTGCCAGAACGCCCAGATGCATCTCTTGCCCGACGCGTGCACACGCTCCGCATGCTGCCACCCGTGCACTTCATACCGCAGCGTCGGCCCCAGCGTCCGGATCACGCCGTACACCGCCGCCGCAATAAACGGAATCTGAATCCGCCGTGACCACGGCAGCTCCGGCAGCCGCGTGTCGTAATGCAAATTCACCGGATCTTGTTCCGGCGGTTTGGAGCTATGCACAACTGTTTCGGGGGTCGTCATCGTCAAAGATATCGGCGCTGCAGTTGCCCGCTCGTGCGGCCCCTGCCAGCACTCGTATAGTATAGGAGACCGCTTGTCTCCGCGTGCTCAGGAGTGCCGCTGGGTGGGACCCTTCTCCAACTCGCTTCCCTTCGGTCGCCGGGCCCCTGTCCCCGCCTTAGCAGCTGCGATTTTTTGCGCCGCGCTCTTCGCCACCGCCATGGCTCATTCCGACGAGCCCTCCGCAGACACCGTCGGCGTCATTGACGGCGAGGCCATCACCGTCAGCGGCCCGATGAACGTCGAAGTCATCCACGGCCAAACGAAAACCATCCTGCGCAGCGGCAGCGACATCCGCGTCAAATCCGGCGCCGCCCGCATTGACCTCGTTGATGGCGGCCAAATCTCCATCTGCGGCCCCGCGCACCTCTCTGTTCTCAAGTCGGGGAACTCGCTCACTGTCGCCCTCAATACCGGCACGATTCACCTGCACGTCGAAAACGATCTCGTGCTGACCATTTACACCCCGCAGCTTCAGGCACAAACAATCTCCATCGGCGGCGGTGCAAGAGACATTCTCGCCGGATTCGACTCCGCTGGCGCGATGTGCATCCGCGCCATCCGCGGCGCCGTCCGCCTCGAAAACCAGCTCACCGGCAAAACCGTCCTCGTTCCACAAACGGCGGACGTTTTGGTCACCGACGGCCAGCTCGAATCCATGGCCTCCAGTGCCGGCCACTGTTCATGCGAATTGCAAGCCGCTAAAACAGCTTCGCCGCCCGACCAAATCAGCCGCCTCGCCACCTCAGAAGAAATCCGCGCGGAAGCCTCCATGCCAAATCCCAAACCCAACGCCTCTCCCTCGTCTGCCGAAACTCCCGGCGTCCTGGAAGAGCCCATCTACACGGTCTTGATGCCCCCTCTGGTCTACAACGCCAACGCCAAAGTCCAGCCCAACTACGACCCCAAAATGATCATCCTCATTCGCCGCGTCCGCGTTCGTTCCAGCCTCACCTTTCAAGGCCGCGTGGAAGGGACAACCGTGGCTGCTGCCAAACCTCCTTCAGCGCCCACACCACCTGCAAATCCCACCAAGCCCGCCGCTCCTCCCAGCGATTCCTTCTCTGATCGCGTCCGCAAATTTGTTCGCAAGCTCTGGTCCAGTGGCTCCTAGTTGTCGTTTCGCCAAACGGAATTCCCTTCGTCGTGCAGAGCTGCGTTCACCTCACTGGCCCATCGGCCAGTTGTCCTCCCGTAATCTTTCCGCGCTACCACCTTCGTGATACTTTGTTCCACACGAAGGCTTTCTCGTTCCCGCGAAGGCGTGCCGGTTTCCTTCGCTTCAGTTGAGAATCAGACTGGTGAGGCCCACGGAATGCAAACTCGCAAGTACCGCGTTGTCTCGTTCAACTTCGCCGTATTCGTTGCTCTCTGCCTCGCTCTTCTCCTAACCGGCTGCAATTCAGGCTCCACCACTCCCCCTCCCGATACGACGCCTCCCACCGCGCCAGCGAATCTCGTTGCAACCGTGATCTCGCCCGCCCAGATCAATCTCTCTTGGACCGCCTCGACCGACAACGTCGGCGTCACCGGCTACAAAATCGAGCGCTGCTCCGGCGCAGGCTGCGCGAACTTCGCGCAAATCGCCACTTCCACTGCCACGAGCTACAACGACACCGGCCTGACCGGTTCCACTTCCTATTCCTACCGCGTCCGCGCCACCGACGCTGCTGGCAATCTGAGCACATATTCCACGTCCTTGACCGCAGCGACACCTACTCCCACGCTCACCGCGCCGTCCAGTCTGGCCGCCACCGCTGCTTCCAGCACCCAGATCAACTTGACGTGGACCGCCTCCACAGAAACGGGCGGCACCGTCAGCAGCTATCTTGTTGAACGCTGCTCGGGTGCAGGCTGCTCAAACTTTTCACAAATCGCCACACCAGCCGGCACCGCCTACAACGACACCGGTTTGGCTGCTTCTACTTCGTACTCCTACCGCGTGCGCGCCACGGACGCTTCAAATGACCTGAGTCCCTACTCCAACACGGCCAGCTCGACGACCTCCCACAACTCTCCCTCCGCCCCCACCAACCTCACGGCTACCGCGGCGGGTCCTGTGCAAATCAATCTTTCTTGGACGGCGTCGACGGAGCCGGGTGGGACGATCAGCCAATATCTGATCGAACGCTGCCAGGGAGCCGGCTGCGCCAATTTCGCCCAGGTAGGAACATCTGCGACGGCCTCGTTCAACAATGCAGGACTGACGGCTTCAACCAGCTACACGTACCGTGTCCGCGCGAGCGACACTTTGAACAATCTCGGGCCGTACTCCGCCACTGCCACGGCAGTTACTACGGCTCCCACGCTGACCGCTCCCTCGGGGCTAACCGTCACCGCTGCCAGCCCCGTGCAAATCAATCTCTCCTGGACCGCCTCCTCGGAAACCGGTGGGACAATCAGCAAATACCTCATTGAGCGTTGCTCGGGAGCGGGCTGCAGCAATTTTGCTCAGGTGGGCTCCTCGACTACGACTTCCTTCAGCGACACTTCTTTGCTAGGCTCGACGAGCTACACCTATCGCGTTAGGGCGACCGACGCGGCCAACAACTTGAGCCCCTACTCGGCCACGGCTACGGCTACAACGCCGGCCCCAATCTTGACTGCGCCTTCCAATCTCTCCGCGACCGCGGCTTCTATCACGCAGATCAACTTGACCTGGACGGCCTCCACAGAAACAGGCGGCACCATCAGCGGCTATCTTGTCGAGCGCTGCTCCGGCGCGAGCTGCTCGAACTTCGTGCAAATCGCCACTCCCGCCACCACCTCGTACAACGACACTGGCCTAACCCCTTCCACCTCCTATTCCTACCGCGTGCGCGCCACCGACGCCCTCGGCAACCTCAGCCCCTATTCCCCAACCGCCACTGCCTCCACGCCCGCCTCCAGCGTCGCCGTCGCTATCTCTCCGCTGCGCGCTGCCGTCACTACCACGCAGCCGCAAACATTTTCTGCCACCGTCACCGGCAGCACCAATACCAGCGTCACTTGGTCCGTGGACACCATTCTCAACGGAAACGCCACCGTCGGCACCATTTCTGCTACCGGAACGTATACGCCTCCTTCAACAGCTGGCACCCACACGATTACCGCGACCAGCGTCGCCGATATCAACAAAAGCGCCTCCGCCTCCATCGCCGTCACCGATCTTACCGGCGTCACCACCTATCACAACGACCTTTCCCGCGACGGCGCCAACACTCACGAATTTGCTCTGACCACCTCCATCGTCAAGACCGCCACCTTCGGCAAGCTCTTCTCCTGCACCGTCGATGGAGCTATCTATGCGCAGCCTCTCTGGATCTCCAATCTCATGATCGCGGGCGTCAAGCACAACGTCGTCATCGTCGCAACGCAGCACAATAGCGTCTACGCCTTCGACGCTGATACCAGTCCGTGCGTCACGCTGTGGCAGGCCAAGCTGACCGACAGCACCCATGGCGGTGCCGCCACCGAAACTACGGTGCCTTCGGGCCCCTCGAACCATCTTGTGGGCGCTGGCTACGGCGACATCACTCCCGAAGTCGGCGTCACGGGAACTCCGGTCATCGATCCCACCACCAACACTCTCTACGTCGTAAGCAAATCCTTTATCACCTCGGGCCCCACCTTCTTCCAGCGCCTGCATGCTCTCGATCTCACTACGGGAAGCGAGAAGTTTGGCGGACCAGCCTCCATTACGAATGCCATCACCTTTCCCGGAAACTTTTCGGGTGGCACCACTGTCGCCTTCGATCCGCGAAACGAAAATCAGCGCCCCGGTCTGGCATTGGTCAACGGCGTTGTTTATATCTCCTGGGCCGCACACGAGGACCAGGACCAATACCACGGCTGGGTCATCGGCTTTAGCGCCAGCACGCTGGCGCTCGTTCCCAACGCCATTTTCAATAGCACACCTAACGTCGTGAATGGCGCCAGCTACGCACGTGGGGGGATTTGGATGGGTGGCGGAGCGCCCGCGGCAGACAGCAACTTCAATTTATATCTTCTGACAGGCAACGGCACCTTCGACGCGAGTTCCGGCGGATCCAATTACGGCGACAGTACCGTGAAACTCAGCACCACCGCGGGCCTTTCCGTATCCGATTGGTTTACGCCCGCGGATCAGAGCAACCTGGATGGCAACGACACGGACCACGGTTCCGGCGGCGCCGCCATTCTCATCAATCTGCCCGCCGGAAACTTCGTCATTGGCGGAGGTAAAGAAGGCAATCTGTTTCTTCTCAATTGCAGCGCAATGGGTCACTACGGGGCGAACGCGAACCCCGTCAACTCAAACGCTGCGCAAATCTTTAACGTGGGGAGCGGCATATTCGCAACCTCCGCGTTCTGGAATAATTCCCTCTACATCGCCCCTTCTGGTGGCAACCTACAGGCCTATCCCTTGAACACCACAACCGGCTTATTCACTGTCGGTTCGGCCACCTCCACAACCACGTCCTTCGGTTTCCCCGGTGCCACGCCGTCCATCTCATCCTCCGGTACAGCCAATGGCATCGTCTGGGCCACCGACTCCAGCCAGTACTGCACGAACCAGTCTCCGGGGTGCGGCCCCGCCGTACTCCACGTCTACGACGCCACGAATCTCAATACCGAACTCTGGAACAGCTCCATGGTTGCCGGTGACGTTGCCGGCTTCGCCGTGAAGTTCACCGTCCCCACCGTAGCCAACGGCAAGGTCTACATCGGCACCCGCGGCAACGACAACGGTGCCGGCACCTCCACGGTCCGAGGCGAACTCGACGTCTACGGCCTCAAGCCCAACTAGTCCGCCCAAACTTTTCCTGGACACATGATTCCCCTTGGAGTAAAGTACCCTTAGGTATTAATCTGTATGGAGTGCGGCAGCCCAGCTGCCGCTGTTTCGTTTATAACCTCAAGCAATCTGTAAACGGATTCCGGCGGCAGTCTTTTGTCCCAAAAGCAAGTTCTACTCGCCAAATTATGTAAACCTCTAAGCCATTTAGATGCAACACTTACAAGAAGTCTCGCAAGTGTTGCTTCTAAAGGACTTACAGGAAACTCAACTCCTTTAGAATCAACACTTACTAAAAACTGGGGGTGACACCTCGCCGCCTCACAAACTAAGCGCCGCTACCGGCCAGCATGAGGCAAGCTAGCCCAGGATCCACTTGGTGATGGCTGTGAAATAATCCTGCGAGCCTTGCGCGCAACGGATCAAAGGTTCCGAACCAGAACGAAGGAGGACCTTGCCTTCTACTCTGACTAAAAACGAACAACTAAGAACTTACAACCGCTTCACTCGCTACATCCCCTCGTAATTGGGTCCGCCACCACCCTCCGGGACCACCCAATTGATAATCTGGTAGGGATCCGCGATGTCGCAAGTTTTGCAATGCACACAGTTCGCGGCGCTGATCTTCAGTTTCACGCCGCCGCCTGTTTCCTTCACCATCTCGTACACCGCGGCAGGGCAAAAATACTGGCACGGGTTGCCGTATTCCGTGACGCACTTCGTAGAGCAAACATTTAGATCGCTGACTATCAAATGGCACGGCTGATCCTCTTCATGCCGCGTCCCGGAATGATAGACGTCCGTCAGCCGGTCGAATGTGAGCTTTCCATCGCCCTTGAATCTTTCGGGAGCCAGCCGCCCGTTGATTTTTTTGTACGCTTCATAGCCCGCATGCGCGTGCATCGGATCGATCAATCCGCGTCCGCCGGTAATCTGCTGAAACGCGGTGTGAACAAATCCGCGAAGCATCCCGTGTTGAAATGACTGGTGAAAATTGCGCACCTGCCAGAGTTCCTTCTTGATGTAGCTCTCTTCGACTTTTTTCGGAAACGCGCTCAGCGTTTTCGCGGAGGTGTCGCCCGCTTTCAGCGCTTCAAAGATCGTTTCCGCCGCCAGCATTCCGCTCTTCATCGCCAGGTGAATGCCCTTCAGCCGCTGCGAATCGAGAAAACTTCCCGAATCGCCGATGATCAGCCCGCCGTCCACATACGTCCGCGGCATGGCATACCATCCGCCGTACGGCAGCGACTTCGCCCCATAGCGCACCAGTTTTCCGCTTTCGAGGATTTTCCTCAGGAACGGATGCGTCTTCCACGTCTGAAACGCCGCGTGCGGATCGAATTGC
This sequence comes from uncultured Acidobacteriota bacterium, assembly GCA_963729455.1. Taxonomy (GTDB): domain Bacteria; phylum Acidobacteriota; class Terriglobia; order Acidiferrales; family UBA7541; genus Acidiferrum. The sequence continues at coordinate 300,722 of CAVSNX010000005.1, read as the reverse complement.
GGATCGGCATATTCCAGCGCCAGAACCAGGCCAATCGACAGCCGGTTATTCGACAGCCCATAAATCCAGCCGCCGCCATACATGTCCGTCGAAACCGGCCACCCCAGCGTGTGCGCCACGTACCCCGGCTCAATGCGCCCCGGCTGTACGTCCCACAATTCTTTGATTCCGATTCCGTAACTTTGTGGATTAAGGTTGTCGAGTTTTTTATTCTCTACAAGTTTTTTCGTCAGCGAACCGCGCGTGCCTTCCGCAAGCACCGTGACTTTCGCGCGCAGTTCGTAACCCGGCGTGTAATTGTCTTTCGGCTTCCCGTTCTTGTCGAGCCCCTTGTCTTCCGTGATGACGCCGCCGATTCCATCACGCTCGTAAATCAGTTCCGCGCCGCCAAATTCCTTGAACACGTTGACGCCAGCGGCTTCCACCAGCCCGCCAAGCCATTTCACGACTTTGCTAAGCGAAATAACGTAGTTTCCCTTGTTCTTGAATGGCGGCGGCGTAATTGGAAATCGAAACGAAGAATTCTTCGTGAACAGCAGCGCAGCATCATCCGTAACGGGAGTATCGAGTGGCGCGCTCTTCTCAAAATCCGGCACGAGTTCCGCCAGCGCCTTCGGATTCATAATCGCGCCCGAAAGCTGGTGCGCCCCAATCTCGCGCCCCTTCTCCAGCACGTAAATGTTTTCCGCCGAAAGCTCCGGCTTCGTCCCCGCCGCATTGTGCTTCTTGATAAGGTTCGCCAAATGCAGCGCGCAAGCCAGTCCCGCTGGCCCCGCGCCCACAATCAATACGTCGGCCTCAAGTTGTTCGCGTTGTACGATCATTGGAGGTCCAATTCTATCAAAATCGTAGCAGGCATCCGTTAGCGGAGGCTTTGAAACTGCTCCAGGGTAATGCCCATCTGCCGCAGAATGCGATTAAACAGCGGTGGTCCAATTTCTTTTCCACCGTGAATTGGAATAGTCACAGCTCGTCCGTCTGGATGATTCCACCTTTCGTGACTACCTTTTTGTCGTTTGAGTATGAACCCCAGTAACCGAGCGACACGCTGAAAATCGCGTGCTGTCGCACTAGGCATTCACAATCTCGGTGGAGTCGGCGGGGAGCTTTTGGCCCTTTTCCCGGTATTCGTCTTCGATCATGCTGAAGACGTTTGATAACTCAGCGAGAGCAGCCTCACGCGTGTCCATCAATGCGTAACAACCAGGAATCGCGGGGATTTCAGCGACCCACGATCCGTCTTCCTGGCGGTAGAGAATAATCTTGTAATCTTCCATGCTCATGGCTGAGTTGAGTATAAGCCCGCAGACTAAGCTTTGGCTACGGGCGAAGATTCCTTCCACATCTAAAACAATGTCAGTTTCCAGTAGGGATGATTCCCGCGTTTTCGACCATGAGGATTACGGTCCTCTGCGGAGCGCGCGTGCGATGCAGGACGCCCTTCGGGACCACGGTGCCTTGGCGTGGAGCAAGTTCCATCGTGCGGCCTTCGAGATCAATCAGCAGCTTGCCCTCGATTACGTAGAAAAATTCGTCGTCGTCATCGTGCTTGTGCCAATGATATTCGCCCTGCACCACGCCGAGACGAACCACGGAGCCATTCACTTGGCTGAGCGTCTGGTTGTACCACTTGTAGGTGCACGCATCGGCGAGCGCTTTTTCGTCGATTAGTTCCAAAGGCTTGTAGAGGACGTTGAGTCTCGTCTCGTACGGAAAATCTTCAACCTTGCTCATAAAGTCCTCCGTCTCATGATCCTTGATTATTATTCGCGAAAACTTTGAAGGGCAAAGGGCCAATTTGTCGTCTGCCGTGAGACAGAGTCGCGTGGATGCCGATTGAGCTTTCGGAGACGGAAGCTTACTTTGCCTTTTCCAGGGCTTCCGTGAGCGCGGGCATGATTTCGAAAATGTCGCCGACAACGCCGTAGTCGGCGATTTCGAAGATCGGCGCGTTCGCATCTTTGTTGATTGCCACGATTGTGCGCGCGCCCTTCATGCCGACGACGTGCTGAATCGCGCCACTGATGCCGAGCGCTAGATAAAGTTTTGGCGCGACGGTTTGCCCGGAGCTGCCAATTTGCCGCTCCATGGGGAGCCAGCCTTCATCGCAAATGGGTCGTGACGCGGCGATTTCGCCGCCGAGGGCTTTCGCCAGCGCTTCCGCTTGCGGAATATTTTCCGGCGCTTTGATGCCGCGGCCAATCGCAACGATGAGCGGCGCCTGCGTCAAATCAACCGCCGACTTCGCTTCCTTGAAAAGATCGAGCGGTTTGGTGCGAATCTGCTCGGCGCTCACGTTTACGCTGATCGCATTTACCGGCGCTTTTCCGGAAGGATGCGCGGCCAGCAAGTCCGCGCGAAACGCGCCCGATTGAAACGAAGCGAACCACGGCGCTGCTCCCGTGAACGTAACATCTGCCGCGGTTTTTCCTTGGAACATTTGCCGCACGAAAACGAGTTTCCCGCCTTCGTTGCGGTAGCCGATGCAGTCGCCGATCATTCCTTTGCCGAGCATCGCCGCCAGTTTCGGCGCAAAGTCGCGCACCTGATACGTATGCGGGAACAAAACCAGATCCGGCTTCGCCGATTCGATCACTTGTTTCAGCGCCACGCAGTAGCCATCCGGCGTATAGGCGTCGAGCAAGTCATGCTCAACCTTCAAAACTTCGGCTACGTTCTTCGCCGCGAGTTCGTCCGCGAACGCCGCGACGCCTTTCCCAATCACCAGCGCGCTGACGGTGCTCGACGTGTCCTTCGCAATCTGCTGCGCCGCCGCCAGCGTTTCAAAACTGGCGTTGTTCCACTTGCCCTGCCGCAGTTCGGTGATCACAAGAATTTTCATGGTCAGATCACCCGCGCTTCAAACTTCAGTTTTTCGACGAGCTTGGTTGCTACTTCTTTTGGCGTGCCGGTCAAGAATTCTGTTTTCTTTGTTTTTGTTGGAACGTAAATCTTTTCAATTTTCTGCGTCGGCTCGACGGTCACGCCCAACGATTCGCGAGTCATTGTCGCAATCTCTTTTTTCTTTGCGGCCATGATGCCTTTCAATGTGGCGTAGCGGACTTTGTTGATGCCGGACTGAATCGAGAGCACCGCCGGCAGCGGGCATTCAAGATGCTGGAACCAGCCGGCTTCCAGCTCTCGTTTCAGTTTCAAGATTTGCCCAACAGCTTCGATGGCCATGATGATCGTGGCGTGCGGCAAATCCAGCAGTCCTGCAAGCAACACGCCGGTTTGGCCAAAGCCGTGGTCGTCGCTCTGCAAGCCGGTCAGAACCAAATCAGGTTTTTCTTTTTGAATGGCCGCAGCCAACGATTTCGCGGAGGCTAGCGGATCGAGTTGCGCAAAATTGTCATCGGAAATGTGAATCCCGCGCTCCGCACCTTTCGCCAGCGCTTCCTTGATCGTTTGCTCCACGCGCTCCGGGCCCATGGAGAGAGCAATCACCTCGCCGCCGTGCTTTTCTTTCAGCCGCAGCGCTTCTTCCAACGCGTAGCTGTCCGGCTCGTTCATTTCGAAGCCGATGTCCGATTCCTTGATCCAGTTTCCGGCGATCGCCAGCGGCGCGTCCTTCGCCGGAACCTGTTTGATGCACACGATTATTTTCACGAGATCTTTCCTTGCGAACTCTGCTTGGGTTTGTATGCAATCATTATACCAACAAACGATTGTTAGTGACTAACGATTTGCGCCGTTGCGAGCCGCGACCGCCAGCATCGCGGTCAGAAAACGCTACCTGCGCGAAAGCGGCTTATTTGCCGGACCAGCGCTTGAAAATCAGCGCAGCGTTCGTGCCGCCAAAACCAAACGAGTTGGAGAGCGCATACTCGACAGGAGCTTTTCGGGCGGTATTTGGAACGTAGTCCAAGTCGCAAGCGGGATCGGGCGTTTCGTAATTAATCGTGGGCGGCAAAATCTGGTCGCGCAATGCCAGCACGCTGATTCCCGCTTCCAATCCGCCGGCTCCGCCAAGCAAATGGCCGGTCATGGATTTCGTGGAGCTCACCGGGACTTGCTTGGCGCCTTCGCCAAAGAGCCTCTTGATAGCGGTAGTTTCAATCGCGTCGCCAATCGGGGTGGACGTTCCATGCGCGTTCAAATAGCCGATCGCGCTGGCGTCGATCTTCGCGTCCTTCAGCGCCGCGCGCATTACGCGAAATGCGCCATCGCCATTTTCCGCGGGCTGGGTAATGTGATACGCGTCGCCGGACATCCCGTAGCCGACAATCTCAGCGAGAATCGGCGCATTGCGCTTCTGCGCATGCTCGAGCGATTCCAGAATTACGATCCCCGCTCCTTCGCCAACGACGAATCCGTCGCGGTTTAAGTCAAACGGACGACTGGCATGCGTGGGATCGTCATTGCGCGTCGAAAGCGCGCGCATAGAGGCGAATCCGCCGACGCCCATCGGCGTAATCGTCGCTTCTGTGCCGCCGCAAATCATCATCTCCGCGGCGCCGCGCTCGATAATTTTGAAAGAATCGCCAATCGCATGCGCGGAGGCGGAGCACGCCGTAGCAGTGGCCGAATTCGGTCCGCGCGCGCCGTAGCGAATAGAAATATTTCCGGAGGCGAGATTCACAATCGCGGAAGGAATAAAAAATGGAGAAATCTTGCCGGGGCCACCTTGCACCAATTTCCAGTGTTCGCGCTCGATGATGTCGAAACCGCCGATGCCGGAGGAAACGTAAACACCTACTTCATCCAGATCTGGTTCGGTATCCTTCGACCAGCCGGACATTCGGACGGCAAAATCCGCGCCGGCGAGGGCGATTTGGATGAACCGCCCCATTTTTTTTAATTCTTTTTTCTCGATCCAATTCAGCGGATCGAAATTTTTCACTTCGCCCGCAAACGTGCAGTCGAAGCCCGTGGTATCGAACAACGTAATAGGCGCGATTCCGCTCTGCCCGGCGACGAGGTTCTTCCAGCTTTCCTCCGTGCCGATGCCCAGCGCGCAGACCAATCCAACGCCCGTAACGACTACCCGGCGAGTCAACTCTTTACTACTCCCTGTTGAGGTGAGAATTCCGTGGCTTACTTACCCTTGGAGTGCTTGTCGATGTATTCGACCGCGTCTTTCACCGTCGTCATTTTTTCGGCGTCCTCGTCCGGCACTTCAATGCCAAACGCTTCTTCAAACGCCATCACCAATTCCACCTGGTCGAGCGAATCCGCTCCCAGGTCGTCCACGAACGAAGCCGTGGGCGTCACTTCCGCTTCATCCACGCCGAGCTGCTCGACGATAATCTGCTTTACGCGTTCTTCCACGCTGGCCATTCCAGTGTCCTCCGCGATTTGCAATCGCTTGATAAGTCCCGTCTGATGGTGCTGCTCGGGTCGTGCGTCAAAACTCGTTTTTGTGTAGCCCGTTGACTCGGATTCGCGGCCGCCCTGCGCGGCCGCACCCCCACTACCCTAAAAATGCTCTCCCGGATAACCTGCCCATTCTAGTTACCCCGCCCCGCAAGGTCAACTTTTGGCGCTTTCCCCATTAGCGAATTTTGGAAGGCCGCAGTTCGAGCATTTCTTGGTAAAAAAGATCGCCCAACCGCTCATCCACTTCGACACGAATCTCCGGCCGCAGCGCGGGCATCGCCAAGCTTCAACCCTGATAACGACAACAATCGCGGCAGCGAAGAAGGCAGCAGTCTGTGCCAATTACCACTCTCAGCTGCCACCCAGATGGGAATAGCGATGCGCTTCTAACTCCAATGAGCCCCAAAATTGGGACTCCCAAAGCCAGAGTTCGCAGCGACCGATATTCTCGCCACTGATGGTCGTAGTTCGCCATCACGCCAGATACATGCCGCCGTTTACGTCGAGGACATGGCCGGTGATGTAGCCGGCTTCGTCGCTGGCCAAAAACACGATAGCGGCTGCTACATCGCGCGGCGAACCCATGCGGCCCAGCGGGATTCGCGTCTTCAATTCTTCTTTCACTTTGTCGCCAAGGACGTCGGTCATGGGCGTTTCGATGAAACCGGGTGCGACGGCGTTTACGGTGATGTTGCGCGAGGCAATTTCGATGGCGATCGCTTTCGTCAGACCGATCAAGCCGGCTTTGGCGGCAACGTAATTTGCCTGGCCAGCGTTGCCCATTTGCGCGACTACGGAGGCCATGTTGATGATGCGCCCGGCGCGCGCGCGCATCATGGTGGGCAGGGCTTGCTGGATGCACAGATGCGCGCCGGTCAGGTTCGTACGAATCACGGTTTCCCAATCGTCCTGCTTCATGCGCATGGCCAGGCCGTCGCGCGTGACAGCTGCGTTGTTCACCAGAATGTCCAGTCGCGTGAATTTTTCCAGTGAATGCTTGAATCCTGCTTTCACTTGCTCGGCGTCGGCCACGTCCATCTTTACGGCGAATGCTTCGCCTCCAGCGGCGACAATGTCTTTTACCAGCGCGGCGAGTTTCTCTTCGTTGCGCGCGGCGACGGCGACTTTCGCGCCGGCTTCGGCAAGCGCCATAGCGGTGTCGCGGCCGATGCCTTGGGATGCGCCGGTGACCAGGGCCACTTTGTCTTTCAGGCTAAACATCGCTTGGTAGCACAGCCAATCCTGGCTGCGCTCTTCCTCTCAGTAAATTAACAGCCGCACCGGCAAGAGTGCCTGTGCTACTAGGCGGCATCGGATCTTGCGCCGGCGATTCTCTCGACGGTGGCGGCCAAACTTTTTTCGTCTTCGACGTTTAAGGTGGCTACGGAGCGCTCGATTTGACGGAGCAAACCGCTCAGGACGCGGCCGGGGCCGACTTCGACGAAGGTGTTCACGCCTTCGTCGATCAGGAGGCGCACGGATTCTTCCCAGCGGACGGGCATGGTGACCTGGCGAATCAGGGCATCCAGCGCTTCGTCGCCGAGCTCGATGGTGTCGGCATCCACGTTCGTGACCAGTGGCACCTGCAAATTCGAAAACTCAGTGCTGCGCAAATCTTTTTCCAGCTTTTCTTGCGCTGGCGCCATCAGCGCGGAATGGAACGGCGCGGAAACGGCGAGGATCACGGCGCGCTTCGCTCCGGCTTGCGAGGCCAGTTCTACGGCGCGCTTGATCGCGTTGGCATGCCCGGAAATTACGGTTTGTTCGGGCGAATTCAGATTTGCGGGGGAGCAGACTTCCCCTTCCGCGGCTCGCTTGCAAACGTCGGCGACTACAGCCGGAGACAATCCCATGATGGCGGCCATCGCGCCGACGCCCGCTGGCACAGCGTCCTGCATGTAGGTGCCGCGCTTTCGAACGAGCTGGACGGCGTCCGCAAACTTCAGAGCGCCTGCCGCCACCAATGCGGAGTATTCGCCCAGGCTGTGTCCGGCTACGAAATCCGGAGACAAACCTTTTTCCGCGAGCACGCGAAAAACCGCCACGGAACAGGTCAAAATTGCGGGCTGCGTATTTGCCGTGAGCTTGAGTTCTTCTTCCGTGCCCTCGAAGCACATGTTGGAAATGGAAAAGCCGAGTGCTTTATCGGCTTCGTCAAAGGCGGATTTCGCCGCCGGATATTTATCCGCCAGCTCTTTTCCCATGCCCGGGTATTGCGACGCTTGACCCGGGAACACAAACGCAACTTTGCCCATCGCGACTTCCTCTCTCCTGGCCTTCACGCGAGGACTGCGGCGGCCGAGAGCTCCTGTTCGATTTTCTCGTTCATGTGCGCGCGGGCGAGTCCCGCGGCAACGCGTATGGCGTTTTTCACGGCGTTGGCGTTCGAACGGCCATGCCCGATGACGCAAACGCCGCGCACCCCCAAGAGCGGCGCGCCTCCGTACTCCGTGTAATCAATGGTCTTGCGCAAGGCCTTGAAAGCCCCTTTCGAAAGCACGCCGCCGATCTGCGAAACCAGCGAGCTGTTGATGGACTTGCGCAGCAAGCCAAAAATCTGAAACGCCAGGCCTTCGCAAATCTTCAATGCGATGTTGCCCACGAATCCGTCGCTGACGATGACGTCCACTTCCCCGGAAAACAGGTCTCCGCCTTCGACGTTGCCAACAAAGTGCACCGGGCTCTTCTTCAGCCGCGTGTAGACTTCGCGCGTCAGTTCGTTGCCCTTGATTTCTTCTTCGCCGACGGAGAGCAATCCCACGCGCGGGCGCTTGTTGCCAAACGTCGCGCGATAGTAGACCTCGCCCATCACCGCGAACTGCACCAAATGTTCCGGCCGGGAATCCACGTTTGCGCCGACATCCAACAGAACCGAAACGCCTCCCTTGGCGTTCGGGAAGGGCGCGGCGAGCGCTACGCGATCCACCGATTCCAAGGTTCCGAGCAAAAATTTCGCCACGGTCATGACCGCGCCGGTGTTCCCCGCGCTGACCATGCCGTCGGCCTTGGCTTCGCGCACCAGGCGCGCCGCCACGTGCACGGAGCTGTCCTTCTTGCGGCGAAAGGCCTGCGCCGGGTGATCTTCCATGGTGATCACCTCGCTGGCCGCCACGATCTCAATCGGCAGGCTAGGCGCGGCGTGCTTGGCCAGCTCCGGGCGAATGGCATGCGGCTGGCCCACCAGCAAAATGCGCACGCCGAACTCGCGTGCGGCCAGCACACTGCCTTCGACCTCGGGGCGGGGCGCGTGGTCTCCGCCCATGGCGTCAACGGCGATGGTGATCATGGGATTTTTTCAGCTAGACGGCTCGGGACAAACGAAACTTACGCCGACGCTTGCACGGCCTTGCCCTTGTAATACCCGCAGTGGGGGCAAGCCTGGTGCGGCTGCTTCATCTCATGGCAATTCGGGCACTTTCCCAGCGCGGGCTTGGTCAAAAAGTCGTTTGCCCGGCGCGTGCTGGTTCTGCGCTTCGAATGCCGTCGTTTTGGGTTAGGCATAGTGGTTTTCCTCGTTCCCGCCCGCGTCGGCCGCACTTGCGGCCGCACGTACACACTGAGGCGGATTATATAGGGCTTCGCGCCCTGAAAAACTATTGTTTCTTCAGCCAGTCCTGCTTGAGGCGCGCGAGAGGGGCCATACGTGGGTCCGTCGCGTGGGTCTCACAGCGGCACTCTTCGTGGTTGAGGTTCGCGCCGCAGTTCGGGCACAGCCCCCGGCAGTCGCTCTGGCAAATCACTTTTAAGGGTAGCGCCAGAAGCACCTGCTCCTTGATCACGTCCGCCAGGAAGAGCCCTTCTCCTTCGTAGAAACCAATCTCGGTGTCATCGTCTTTCAGCCGGTCAATGGTCGGCTTTTCATCTTTTGGAATCGGCGCGTAGAACAGGTCGAAGTTCCGGCTGACCTCTTCCACCACCGGCTCAAGGCAGCGCGCGCAGACCAGCTCAATCTTCGTTTCGAAGTTGCCTTCGATGCGAATCTGCCCTTCCAGCAATTCTGCCGTGGCCGTCACTTCCAGCGGTTCGACTTGCTTGATCTCCGCCGAATGAAAATCAATGCTGCCCGGAGCATACGTCTTCCGGATGCGCAGCTTGCGGACGGCCAATTCCTTAACGTCAAGGAACATCTCTTCAGCGCCTCCGGCGCATACGCTCATGCTTTACCATTATTCAGTCGAGAGTGTGCCAAGTCAAGGAAACGCCCGGGCGGGCGGTGCGATTTTGCACCCTGTTGGTCACCGGTCCGGTCTAGTACTGGCAGTGTTATCATTTTGCCGTGAGACTTCCCAACCCTGAATTGGCGATTGTGGACCTGGCCAAGCTTCGTGATTATTGCCTGAATCCCGGTCACCCGTTCGGGCGACACAAAGCCCGGGTATTTGCTTCTGTGCTCGGAATTACGCGTGAGCATGCGGGATTTCTGCGCAACGCCTTGCTTAAGGCGGCTGTTGAGGAGGAAGCAATCCTCGGCACAGGTGATGCCTACGGCCAAAGGTACGTGTTAGACTTTTTGCTGGGAGGTCCGTTGGGAAAGGCGAAGGTTCGAAGCTCCTGGATCGTACGGACAGGAGAAAACTTTCCCAGGCTGACCAGTTGTTACGTTCTTTAAGGTAATTCTGCATATGGACCCCAAACTCCTCGATGTTGTGGCTCTCCTGGAAGATGTGCCGGCTCAAAAGCTTGTCCGCGGACAAGTAGGCACGGTAGTCGAAAATCTTGCTCCAGGTGTATTCGAGGTCGAATTCAGCGACAGCGAAGGCAGGACGTATGCTAGTGCGGCGCTCCAATCGCGGCAGTTGCTTGTACTTCATCACAAGCTCTTCACTGCTGCGTAGCTAGAGCCTCAATTAACCGCGCGGGTCGCGCCGAATTCTGCTACTCATCCAACCCACCCAAGTTGCCGTACTACCCAGTGCAGGTCACAACTTCCATTTTGAAAGGATTACAAGAAATGAAGAAGCTCGCGTATTTGTTGCTTGCGGTGGCGATGGTTGGGACGGCGGTGATCGCCAGGGACAACCCCATGGTCGGAGGGGCGCCGATGCTGCCTACCAAGGACATCGTCTCGAATGCGGTGAATTCGGCGGATCACACCACGCTGGTGGCGGCGGTCAAAGCCGCGGGGCTGGTGGAAACGCTGGAGAGCCCGGGGCCGTTTACGGTGTTTGCGCCGACGAATGAGGCGTTTGCCAAGTTGCCCGCCGGAACGGTGGACACTTTGCTGAAGCCGGAGAATAAGGAAACGCTCACCAAGATTCTGACCTATCACGTGGTGGCGGGAAAAATGTCCAGCAAGGACCTGTGGAAGGCCATCAAGGCCGGGAACGGCTCAGCCACGTTGAAGACCGTTGGCGGCGGCACGCTCACGGCTAGCCTGCAGGGAAAAACCCTCGTGTTGACCGACGAAAAGGGCGGTATGTCCAGAGTCACCATCGCGAACGTCAACCAGTCCAACGGGGTGATTCACGTCGTTGATTCTGTTCTTCTCCCCAATTGACTGTTTTCGTTTTCATAGCGGAAATTGAGTGATGAAACGACGGGCAGCCGACATCGGCCGCCCGTCGTTTTTTCGCCATTTCACTGTGCCTGCTTGAAGTTGGCAGCCGATGTCCTTGCGAGCGCCCTCCAGGCGGATTTGTTGCAGCTGCGGTATTTAGGCTGGGCCACTTTTGGAGTCATGAGTGCGGCCGCAATCGGAATGTTGATGACATCCTGAGCCGTTTCGTAAAGGGCGCACCCGGTGATTGCAGCCGTTTGCAGATCCACACCGCTGCGAAATTGCGAGCTGGATTCAAATGTGTCTTAGAACGGACAGACATGCGTTCCTGCGTCTTCTAAGCTTATAGGTTGAACATTCCGGGAGTCAGGACGAGAACAACCGAAGAAGCGTCCGAGGAGGAAAAATTGAAATCTTCAAGAAACCGTGAGAGAGGTTCGGGCCGGTCGATTCTCCTGCTTGCGCTTCTGGTGGCATTGGTGGGAGCGGTCTACTTCGTCTTTGCGCGAAATTCGTCTGTTCAGAACGCGTTCTCCTCCATTAAAGAATCCACAGAAGACGCGGCAACAACTTCCAGGGTGCGTACGGCCCTGCTGCTGTCTAAAAACGTGTCTCCATTCGATATCAAAGTGAACACGACCCAAGGCGAGGTCACCTTGGAGGGCACGGTGCCTACGGTTCAAATCAAGACAGTTGCCGGTGCAATTGCACAGGATACGTCGAGCGTCAAACTAGTGCATAACGATCTGGGCGTGAACCCCACGATTGAACGGAACCCGGACAGAGAGCACCTGGGGGAACGGGTGGCGGACCTGGAAATCCAAACCCTGGTCGCCGATGCGCTATCGAAAAATCCCGAGTTGGCGGAGAAACATATCTCTACCGAAGTTAAGAACCGAACCGTGGCGCTCAGCGGGACGGTTCAGACCACCAATCAGAAATATACCGCTGAACAGATTGCCTGGCAGGTTCCCGGCGTCCAAGGACTCACAAACGATCTCAGCGTCGCCGAAGGCCAATCGCTGCCGGAGAGCGCGGATGACAAACTGGCGCACCGCGTGGAGTTTGAACTGTACTCGACGAAGGCTATTCCTCTGAAGACGGTGCAAATCCACGCCGACAGCGGTGTGGTCACTCTGACTGGCACGGTCTCGTCGTTGGCAGAAAAACTGCTGGCGGAAAAAACGGCGAAATCTGTTGAAGGGGTTCGCCGAGTCGTGAATAGCCTGGCCGCTCCAGAAGTAACGTAGCTGATTGGGCCCTTTTTCTCACGGCTCGTAGTCGTGGTCGGGGGGTGCGTTCAGACCCTGGAGAAGAGTTCGATTCACGCGTTTGGCAAGCTCGCGGCGGGCGCGCCACAGTCTTCCCTTGAGCGTCTGTTCGGAGACTCGCAACATTTTGGCGGTCTCGCTGGTGCTGTACTCGCGAATTTTGCGGAGGACGAATGCGGTGCGGAGAACCGGCGCAAGCTCCTCAAGGTGGTCTTTGAAAATCTCTCGGATTTCCGAGCGCCGGAGAAGTTGTTCGGGATTCAGGCCCTTGAAGACCAGGCGCTCGGCGATCGCAACATCATCCGTGTTGACTGATTCGACTGCCGAAGCGCCTGGGCGGACGGCTTGGCCGCGGCGGCGCATGAGAGCAGCGTTGATCACAACGCGGGTGAGCCAGGTCGAAAATTGCGAGCGGCCCTCGAAACTTTTCAGGTTTCGAAAGGCAGAGAGCAAACCATCTTGCAAAGCATCTTCGGCGTCATGCGTATTGCCCATGATGCTGAGGGCTGAATGAAAAAGTGCGGGTTGATAGCGGTGGAAGAGCGTGTTGAGCGCCTGAGCATCGCCGCGCTGGCCGGCACGAATCAAACATTCTTCGCTTGCAGGCCCGCCTGCCCCGATTCGGGTTGCCATGGTCGCCCCTTTTTGCTACGAGAGAGCCGCAGACTGCAGTGCTGGTCCAAAGCAAAGACGAGCCGCAATCTTCCTCCGAGGACATGGAAGGCGTCTGTTCACTTTTGCACATAAATTACTATAAATTTATAATAACTCTTTGGGAATAGTCAATGCTGGAGATTTGCATGCCTGTGCGTCCGGAGAGTTCAAGACAAACCGGGATCCTCCTGCGCGGTAAGTGCGGCGGCGGGCGAGGGGGGTGCTGCTTCCTATGGGTAAGGCTGCGCGGCCAATCGTACCCGGCCCACTTTGGCACGTGTGGCTGAGCACCACCAAGAACGAGCTGGAGCCAAAAGTGCGGGTTTAGGACTCTTTTTTCAACTGCTGCGCCGCAGGATCAAGCACGCGGCGATCATGTCGTGTAGTGCCTGCTTCTTCTCGGTGAAGCCGGCCATGATGTAGCCGAGGGCCAGGGGGACCATGTTGGTGATGATTTTGCTGAAGTGCCGGGCGGTGGCGCGGCCGAAGCTGATGCGCTGTCCGGCGAGGTCGGTCACGACGAGGCCCAGCACCCTCTTGCCAACGGTCGCTTGCCACTCCGAGCTTTCCATCCAGGCGTGATAGAGCCAGGTGACAACCAGGCTGATGGACGCGAGGAGGAATACAATTCCGGCGAGCATGAACACACCCATATCATTGATATCCTCGTCAGAATAGACCTTGCCGAGGAAGGCGCCGAGGCCGGTGAGGAAAATGAGGGGAATCAGGATCATCACTGCGGCGATGCCAATCACGACATTGTCTATGATGTAGGCGAGAAAGCGGAGCCAGAATCCAGCGTATTCCACACGCGGCACGGCGAAGTACCCGGCGTACGCGGGAACGGCGGCAGTGCCTCCCGCCGCAGGGACCGCGACCGGCGCGGCCAGCATTGGCGTGCGCGCGGCCGCAACGGAAAATGCTTGTCCGCAATTTGAGCAGAACGCTGCCCCCTCTGCCATCACGGAACCACATTTGGAACAGAACACAGTTTCTCCTTGGCAGCTGCGTTTTTCTCTACTGAACGAGTAGGAATCGCAGCAGAATCCTACTTTCAACTTGTCGCCTGGTCAATCCGCCAGGTCGGATTTATTCTTGGCGGCGCGCAAAAAATTCATAGATTTAGTACCGGGCCGATTTTCCGGGCTTATTCACGTGAGTCCGCGCATGTGCTTGATTTCGCAAGCGTTTAGAGAAAAATGAAAGTTTCTTCCGAATTTGGCTTCCTTCGTGCGTGAGTTCAGCATCCCGGTCCAAAATCGAATTGGAGGAAACGTAATGCGATTTCGGGCTGCACTTTGCATGGCTAGTTTGTTTCTCGTATTTTTCACGGTCGCGGCATGGTCCGCTCCAGAGCGAGATGCGGCTGGTGCCCTAACACCTGCACCTGATGGCCAGTCGCTAACGGGGAAAATCTCATCCATTGGCGATGCGGCATTCACGCTCGAGGTGAGGAAGAATCAAGAAGTGAACAATGTCCAATTCCTAGTGGACGACAACACCAAGGTGGAAGGCCAACTCGCGGTGGGCGCTCATGCCACGGTCGAGTATCGTTCGAATGACGGGAAGAACGTGGCCGTTCACGTGGTGGTCACGCCCGCATCGGGAATTCACTTGTACTAAACGACGGGACCGCGCATTCTACGGGCTGGCCACCGTAAAGCGTACTAGGCAGATGGCCGCCCGCACCCAGCCGCGCGGTTCATTTCCATTTTCGAAGCGACCTATTTTTCCCATTTAAGGAGTCTTGATGCGCACGACTCTGAAAATCGTCCTGCCCTTGATTGTCAGCGTGGCCGCAGTGTCTCTGCTTTTCGCGGCGTATCAGGTGCGTACGGAAAAACGAAATTTGCGCAATGAGCTTTCGCGGCGCGCGGAGATTCAAGGCGAAAGTCTTCAGGAAAGTGTTGAACCTTTGCTGGAACGCGAACGCGGGCCCGAAAAGAACTTGCAGAGGTTGGTCGAGCGATTCGGGCAGCGCGAGCACCTGAAAGGCGCCGCGGTCTATGACGCGAGCGGCACAACACTGGCGATTACGACGGGGCTGCCCGGGGTATTCAGGTCACGCCCGACGGCGGCGACGCGCGCGGCGCAGGCAGACGCTGGCGTCGGCGAATTCCTGAGCGGGGACCAGGTCGTCACCGGAAATGACATTGAGCGAGTTCCTATTCACATCTACGCATTGCCGCTGCACCGCGACGGCGTGGTGGCGGGCACGGTTGCACTGCTGCACGATACGAGTTACATCGACGAACAGGTTTCGCGGACGCTGCGCGATTCGTTGGTGAACGCACTTGTACAGACCCTTTTGATCACGGGATTGGCGCTGATTCTGGTGCGCTGGACGTTTACTGGGCCGCTCACGCGCACGGCCAAGTGGCTGCGGACGCTCCGAACGGGCCAAGCGAACGCGCCGGCAGCGGTTTCGAACGGCGAGATCCTCGACGAGATCAATCATGAAGTGACGCATCTGGCGCGAGACTTGAACACCGCGCGCGCGATTGCGGAAGAAGAAGCGCGTCTGCGCGATTCGAACGCTTCACTATGGACTGCGGAGCGCTTGCGCATCAGCCTGCGAAATAAATTGCAAGACAAGCCGCTCTACGTGGTTTCGAATCGCGAGCCGTACATGCACGTCTTCAACGAGAAGGACCATTCGATCAATGTGATCGTGCCAGCGAGCGGGGTGGTCACGGCACTTGAACCGGTTTTGCGTGCCTGCAACGGAACATGGGTGGCGAATGGGTCAGGAATCGCGGACCGCGAAGTCGTTGATGTGCATGACCGGTTGCGGGTTCCGCCGGATCATCCGAGTTACACGCTACGCCGCGTGTGGCTCAGCGATGAAGAAGATAAAGGCTACTACGAGGGATTTTCGAATGAAGGGCTGTGGCCGCTCTGCCACATCGCGCATACGCGGCCGATTTTCCGGCCGGAAGACTGGCTGCAGTATCAAAAAATTAACCGGCGTTTTGCCGACGCGGTTTTGCAGGAGATGGAGGGAACGGAATCGCCGATTCTGCTGGCGCAGGATTATCACTTCGCACTGCTCCCACGGATGGTGAAGGAAGCGCGGCCCGATGCGCGCGTGGCAATTTTCTGGCACATCCCCTGGCCGAACGCGGAAGTGTTTGGGATCTGCCCGTGGCAACGCGAACTCGTGGACGGATTGCTGGGGGCGGACCTGATCGGTTTTCACATTCAAACGCACTGCAACAATTTCCTGGAAACGGTGGACCGAGCGCTGGAGGCTATCACGGAGTGGGACAGGTTCGCGGTGAACCGGCAGGGACACGTCACGCGCGTGCGGCCGTATCCGATTAGCGTAGCGTTTCCGGAGACTTCTCACGCGATCAACGAGAGACGAAATTCAGGCGAGGAACGCGCGGCGCTTTGCGCGGAGCTGGGCATCGAGGCCTCGCTTTTCGGCGTCGGTGTGGATCGCGTGGACTACACGAAGGGAATTCTGGAGCGCTTCCGCGCCATCGAGCGCTTTCTAGAGCTGAACCCTGTTTATCAACAGCGATTTACGTTCGTGCAGATTGGCGCGCCCAGTCGTACGGATATCGAGCGGTACAAGAATTTTCTGGAGGAAGTCAGCGCCGAAGTGGTGCGCATCAACGCGAGATTCCAGACGGCGCGATGGAAACCGATTGTATTTTTGAAGAAGCATCATTCGCACGAAGAAATTGCGCGGTATTACCACGCCGCGTCGTTCTGCATGGTTACGTCGTTGCATGACGGAATGAACTTGGTGGCCAAGGAATTCGTGGCTTCGCGCGAGGACGAACGCGGAGCGCTGATCTTGAGCACGTTTGCCGGAGCGTCGCACGAGCTCACGGATGCGCTGCTGGTGAACCCCTACGACGTGTCCCAGATGGCCGAGCGGATTCACCAGGCTTTGGAAATGCCGGAGGGGGAACAGGAAGTCCGCATGGAGCGGATGCGGAGCAAGGTGCGCGAGCACAACGTGTATCGCTGGGCCGCGCATCTTCTTTCGGACCTGACTGAGATTCGAATCGAAACTCCGGAACACGTGGAGGCCTCGTGACCCGCCCCCTGTGCAGGAGTCTGTGCCCTCCGCGGACTAGAGGCGATGCCGCAAGAACGATCGGCCGCATGGAAGAGATACTCGGATGAATTATTCGGAGACTCCGTTTGAATTCGTGACCGTTTCCTATCTCACGCGCATCGGCAATGAGTCCGCAGGAACGCTGGCAGAACTACTGACGGGGCTGGAGCATTGCAGCGATGCGTCCATTTTTCATCACACATTTCAAACGCTGGGCAGCCACCATTTTCTTACGGAAGGCTTTTCCAACGATTTCGCGCAATGGGTGCTGGCGGATGCGAACCGCGACGATCTTGCGGAACAGCTCGCGGCGCTGGATATTCGCGACTATGTTTCGATTGCGGCGCTGCGTAGCGACCTTTGCCGGGTCGTGGGCGAATATTGCAAGGCCTTCCCCCATTTTGCGGGCCAGTCCGCGCTGGAGCGGTTTTATTTTTGCGAGAGCACGGAAGTTACTGTGCCGCTGGGACGCAGCGCGCGGACGCTGGACGAATTCAGAGATGGTATCGCGCACCTGAGCCACGCTGCGTTTTATTTTCACTTCATCTCTTCGCGGCTGCGGCTACAACTGCAGACGAACGATTTTTCGCACTGGCTCGCGGACGGGCTGGGGCTTGCGGCGCTCGGCGACACTGTCAACCGCATCGACATTTACACCAACACACTGGACAGCTCGCGCGCCAAGTTGCTGCGCCTGATCGACCGTGAACGGAGGAAAGCGTGAGCGAAACCCTGGCCTTGAACCGCATACCGCTGGAGGACTATGCAAGACTCCTGGGTGACGGCGAGATCGAAGAGTTGCGGGCACTGGCGAAGCCGTTGCGCGGGCGAAGCATGGAAATGATCAACTCGACGGCGGTGGGAGGCGGAGTCGCGGAAATCCTTACCCGTTTGCTGCCGCTCGCGGAAGAACTCGACCTGGCAATGCAATGGAACGTGATGACGGGGGGCGAGGACTTTTTCGAGGTCACGAAATCGTTTCACAACGCACTGCACGGCGCGCCCTATCATGCGAGCCAGCGGGATTTCGATATTTTTCTTGCGTACAACGAACGCAATCGCACAAAGCTGCCGCTCGACGCCGAATTCGTGGTGATTCACGATCCACAGCCGGCAGCGCTGATTGACGCGCGGAAAGCCGGTTTGAATCACTGGGTGTGGCGCTGCCACATCGATCTTTCGCACCCGCATCGCGCGGTATGGGATTTTCTGGAGAAATTTGTTTCGCGGTACGACGGCGCCATGTTTTCGTCGCCGGAATTCTCGCGGCAGCTTCCGATCCCGCAGTATCTTTTCTATCCGGCGATCGATCCGCTTTCCGAGAAAAACCAGGAACTCGAGCCGGAATTCATCGCGGAAGTGCTTGCCCGGTACCAGATCGATCCGCAGCGCACGATCCTTACGCAAATTTCGCGGTTCGATCGCTTGAAGGACCCCGTCGGGGTGATCCGCGCGTACCGTATTGTGAAGCGCTATTTCGATTGCCAGCTTGTTCTTGCGGGCGGCAGCGCCTCCGATGATCCGGAAGGCGCGATTGTATTGAAAGAAGTGTTGCGCGAAGCGAACAACGATCCAGACATCAGAGTGCTGGAGCTACCAGCGTGGGCGCCGCTTGAAGTTAACGCCCTGCAGCGCGCTTCGACGATCGTCATTCAGAAAAGTCTGCGAGAAGGATTTGGGCTGACAGTTTCCGAGGCGTTATGGAAGAAAAAACCGGTGGTGGCTTCCGCGGTCGGCGGGATTCCGATTCAGATTATTCACAAGCATACAGGGCTGTTGTCGCACTCGGTGGAAGGGACGGCGTATCAAATCCGATTTTTGTTGTCGCATCCAGAAATCGCAGCAAAACTCGGCGAGCACGGGCACCAGCATGTGAAAGAAAATTTCCTGATTACACAAAAATTGAAGCGCTATTTGACGCTTTTCCTAAGCATGGTTCGGGGAAAATGAAACTCGCTAACTAGCCTGGCAACTGCAAGTTGCACGGTGGCATCCAAGTTCGAGAAGCAGATACGGCGCCCAGCCGACACCAGCCACTGCTTTCTGCAATTCCAACAACTCTTTGCAAGGAGAACACGAATGAAGCGTGTCGCACTTCTGCTGTTCATTGCAGGCTGGCTGACGCCGCTGGCTTCGGCGCAAGATCATTTTCAGGTGGGAGCCTACGCGGATTATTTCCATCTTTCCCAAACCAAAACGGATATGGCCGGACTGGGAGGGCGTATTGGCTTGAAAGTTTTACCTTTCGTGATATTGGAAGGCGAAATGAACTATGACTTCAACAAGGTATTTACGGAGAGTTTCAACAATGGCGGGCCGGCGATCGTGGGCGTGCAACAAACGGATTTTCGAGTGATACACGGACTGTTTGGACCCAAGATCGAGGGGGGACATGGACGGATCCGGCCCTTCTTGACGGTCAAGGGAGGATTTGTCAATTTCCGGCTCGATCCGCGGGACCCCAGTTTTGCAACGTTCATTAGTTCCGTGGAGAATTTGCGTTCGAACAATGTGAGCGGCGCTCTCTACCCGGGCGGCGGCCTGGAAGGGCACCTTGGTCCGGTGGGATTGCGGCTTGAGGCCGGGGATGAAATTTACTTTGCCGGCGGGACGCATCACAACGTGCGCGTCACGTTCGGTCCATTCATCCGGTTTTAGGCTCGAGCCGGTAGAACAGATCTGATTCGCTAGATATCTCTATCGAGATGGATTGCCCCGCCCTTCGTATTGAGTAGAGCGGGGCAAACGTTTCTAATCGCTCTCGTTTCGTTCTGTGTTGGTGTCGCCAGCCTTTGCTTGAAAGTAATTGCACTGGGCCGTCAGCGGGCAGCGATCGCATTTGGGTTTAGAGCGCTTGCAGATCTCCTGGCCGTGTTTCTTGAGCAAGAGATAGGCCCTTTGGCGTGCCTCAAAATTATCTGGCAGTTCGGCGCTCAGGAAATTTCGCGCCTTGGAGTAATCCGCGGCGTAATTCTTGCCCGGCTCGCCGAACCAAAGCCGGATGGGCGCGTCGACAGACACTGAGGGGACAGCCGCGACCGGCGCCAGCTTCGAGAACAACAGGATTTTTTCCGCACCGGGTTCGCCGATCACGGGGAACTGCTGAAGCACTTTCTTCGCGGCGCGAATGCCTTTGCTAAGTTGTGTTTTTTCTTCCTGGAGACATTTTTTCAGGATGGCTTTCAGATTTCCCCCGAATTCCTCCTTCACGCTGCGGGCAATTTCCTTCAACCTCCCCGCGCGCAGTTCGGGGACAATTCCACCGAGCCGAAGCAACTTGGCAAGCTTGGGCTTAGGAGACGCGAGAATCTCTTCCGGTTTTAAGCCAACCTCGCGATTCAATGCGTCGAAACCTTTTGCGCAGGACGCATCGGTGGCGGGATAGCCGCAGTTCACAAACAGAATCATCTCGTAGGGCTCGGTTGGCCCGGCTAATTTCTGCTGTCCGTACAATTCCTCCAGTACGTCCAAAACCTGGGGCAGGTTCGGCGGGTGATCCTTGCTAGAGGGAGCGAGGTGCGGCGGATTTTCCATGAACAGGATCTCCAAAATGCTCGTGATGGCGGCGAAGAAGGAATTGATCGGTCATGCCGGCAATGTAATCGCAGACGATGACGTGGCGAGGTTCCGCTTGTGCGTGTTCCTCATAGGAAGCTGGCATCGAGCCGAGCGAACCGAGGTAATAATTAAAAAGTTCTTCCAGGCAGCGTACGGAATGGTCGCGGTCCTCGGCAATGGCGGGATGATTGTAGATGTGAGCGAAGAGGAAGCGCTTGAGCGCGGTGTTGCGAGCGGTTGCGGCATCGCTGAAGCCGGCCAGGCGCTTTGGGGCCTTGCAAATGTCGTCCGCGGAAGAAGCGCGGGAAGCATGCACGCGCTGCTGGGTGGTTTCGATCAGGTCGGAGGCCAGAGAATCGAGGACGTGCCTCAAGACCTCGTTGAGTTTTAGTCTTTCGCGGGCGCCGAGATGCGCGGCATCTACTTGCGCATAGAGTTCGCCAAAGAACGGCACTTCGCGGCGAAGGACCGCAAGATCGAGAAGCTCGGCTTCGAGGGCATCGTCGAGGTCTGCGGTGTTGTATGCAATTTCATCGACCCAGTCAATCAGTTGAGCTTCGAGCGGTGGGCGCTGATCAAGAAGATATTCCGCAAGCTGGGGAAACTCCGCCGCGGAGTAATCCCGCGAATGCTTGATGATGCCTTCGCGAACTTCAAACGTAAGATTCAATCCGGGAAAATCGAGGTAGCGATGCTCGAATTGCTCGACGATGCGGAGCGCATGCAGGTTGTGATTGAAGAGGCCGCCATGCGCGTGCATGAGTTCGTTGAGCTTGCGTTCGCCAGCGTGGCCGAATGGAGGGTGACCGATGTCGTGGACGAGGGCGAGGGCTTCGGCAAGCTCGGTGTTCAAGTCAAGCGCGGCAGCGACGGTTCGGGCGATTTGCGCGACTTCGAGCGTATGCGTCAACCGATTGCGAAAATGGTCGGAGTAGCGCGTGGTGAAGACTTGTGTTTTGGCTTCGAGGCGGCGGAAGGCGCGGGAATGGATGATGCGGTCGCGGTCGCGCGCGTAGTCACTGCGATAGGGATGCGCGGGCTCCGGAAAGCGCCGGCCGCGCGATTGCTCGGCGTGCATTGCCCAGGGAGCAAGAGTGGGAACTCGATCGATGGGCCACTCCATTGTTTCCAGCTGATCTGCGCGAACGGCAAGCTGCGGAGCGGATCAGGACTTCGGCGAAATCTCGTCCAGACCGCGATCGGCTTGGTCCGCCATGGTGGTATCCGGAAATTCCTTTTTGACCTGCTGGTAGATGGTAGTGGCTTCCTGCGGATTGGTCTTGCGCAGGAGACCTGCCAATTCCAGGAGCACCAGCGGCCGGGGCACGAGCACGGAGGGCTTGTCAGCTAACGTTCGAAACAGTTTGATCGCTTCGTTCGTCTGGCCAGTGCGGGAGTAAATTTCTGCGATTTGATATTGAGCCATGGCGGCGAGCTCTTTGTCGCTGCCGCCGCTAATTTTCTTCAGATCTTCGAGGGCCTGATTGTGCCGCTCGAGGTCTTCGAGGCACAGCGCGGAATAGTAGCGCGCGAGCTTTCCCGGATTCGTGCTGGGATATTTGTCAGCTACAGCGGTGAACTTTTTCTGTGCATCCTGAACGCGCGTGGGTTCATCGGGATAGACAGGCTCATTGGGATCGGCGGGATCGGGAGCGGAACCGATGCGGCCCTGGTAGGCCTTCATCGCGCCATCGAACGCAGCGGATGCCTGCACGGTCTGGCGGTCAACGTAAAAGCGCCACCCGCCATAACCGAGGCCAACAACCAGCGCGGCAATAATGACGACAAGAGCGAACTGGCTGTGAGAAATGACAGCTTCTGCGCCGTGCTCGATGGTTTCCTTGATTTTGTCTTGCTTCAGTTCTTTGCGCGAAATATGTTCCGACACAGTCGCTCCCCTGATTGATCTGGAATCTCTAATCGTAGCACAAGAGACTGGCAACAGGCCGGGTCGGCGGAAAACGCGTGCGGAGGCAGCCGCGGATTAACTGTTCCGTCTTGCTGGCGGCAAACGCCGCAAAAAGCGTGACGGAAAGTGCTAATTTTAAAAGATGCAAACGGCCTGTATTCATTGCGGCACGGAGCACGTGCTGAAGGATTCGGAATTTGGCGGGCACACCAAGGTGCAGTTCAAATGTTCGAAGTGCGGGCAAAACACGGTGGTGGAAATCAAGCGGCGGGTGGATTCCACGGTGGTGATGTCGCCACTGCCCTCTTTTGCGCGCGCGAACGCAACGAGTTCCAATCTGCATTTGGCGCCAGCTGATCCGGGGCTGAAGCTACCGCCGAGTGCAAACGTGGTGCTCACTATTTTGTCGGGACCTTCGAAGGGGGAGAGCCACATTTTGAGCAAGCCGCGCGTGGTTCTGGGGCGCCAGGGCGCGGATATTGCGCTGAACGACCCGGAGATTTCACGCCATCACTGCGTGCTGGAAGTGCGGGACATGCATGTGAACCTGAAAGATCTGGACTCGACCAACGGCACTTTTTACGAAGAAGAACGCGCGCGCGCGGTGATGCTGGTGGATGGGGGCGAGTTTCGAATCGGAGTAAGCATGATTCGCGTGAATTTCAAGCCAAAGTAAAACGGAGTTCCCTCTCCCCCGGTGCGATTCCTCTTGCCATGCGATTGCGGTAATCGGCTTTGTGAGATACTAGCGCCGATTCGAATCTTGCCCGGAGTCCGATGAACCGCCTCTCCGTCTGCTTCATCACTTCCAATGAAGAAAAAAACCTGCCGCGAGTTTTGAGTTCGGTGAAAGGAGTTGCCGACGAGATCGTGGTGGTGGATTGCGGAAGCATGGATCGCACGAAAGAAATCGCGCGGGAACATGGCGCACGATTGGTGACGCGCGCGTGGACGAATTTTGCTGAGCAGAAGAATTTTGCGGCGGCGGCGGCAAGTAACGACTGGATTTTGTCGCTGGACGCAGATGAAGAGTTAAGCTCGGAACTGCACAACGCGCTATTCGCTTGGAAGAAGAAAGAACCGGAGTTTGCGGTTTACGAAGTAGCGCGGCGGACGTGGTATCTGGGTGGGTGGGTGAAACACACCGGATGGTATCCCGACTATCAGCGACGACTTTTCCGGCGCGACGCTGCGCAATTTTCCGGGATCATTCATGAGGCATTGCGTTTCGAGGGGAAACCAGGGCGCCTCAATGGCGATTTGCTGCACTACACGCTGCGCTCCGTGGAAGAGCACGTACAAAAAGTCGAGCGGTATACGACGCTGGCAGCACAACAGATGTTTGCGGCGGGAAAACAAAGTTGGCGAGCCGCGATGTGGTTTGCCACGCCGTGGAGCTGGTTCAACAACTATGTGCTGTGCCTGGGATTTCTTGACGGCTACCGAGGATGGATCATTTCGAGGATGGCGGCGCGCAGCACGTGGCTGAAGTTCAAAAAACTTGGAGAATTGATTGCGACAGAGCGCTCCGCGGCGGGAACGAAGTCCTCATGAGAGTGCTCTATGTAGATTTGGAGCGCGAGTGGCGGGGGGGACAGAGCCAGGCGTGGCTGACGTTGCGCGGGTTGCAGGAGCGCAAACATGAAGTCGAGTTGCTTGCAGCGCAGGATTCACCGCTGGCAAAACGAGTTGCGGAAGCTGGGATCACGGTGCATCAAGTTCCGCGGTTGGGTTTGCGAGCATGGGCGGCTGGTGCGCTGAGCGGATTAGTTGCTGAGGGCCGTTTCGAGATTGTTCACCTCAATGAGCCGCACGCGCTGACGGCTGCATGGCTGGCGAAGACACACCGGCGGCTGCCGTTGCTGCTTTCGCGGCGGATTGGATTTCCGCTGCAGAAGAACTCGATTTCGCAGGCTCGCTACCGCGCTGTGGGGCGATTTGTAGCGAACAGCAGAGATGTCGCCCAGAGTCTCGTGGACTCCGGAATTGTCACGGAAAGAATATCGATCGTGAATGAAGGAGTGGATATCCCTGCGCTGCCGACGCCGGAAGAACGCCGCAGAGCGCGGAAGCATTGGGGAATAAAGGATAACGAGTTCCTGTTCGGCTGCGTCAGTGTGTTTGTTCCGGAAAAGGGGCAGCGGCATTTGATCGAGGCGCTGCCGACTGTGAGAGAGTTGCATCCAGAGGCGCGGCTGCTGCTGGCGGGTGATGGCACGTGCCGCACGGAACTGGAATCGCTGACGAAACGGCTGGGGCAGGCGGAAGCAGTGCTTTTCCCCGGGTTTGTAAACAACGTTGCGCAGGTTTACGCGGCACTCGATGCATTTGTGTTTCCCTCGGAGTTCGAGGGCTTGGGAACGGCATTGCAAGCGGCGATGGCGGCGGGCTTGCCATGTATCTCAACGCAACGTGGCGCGCTTGGAGAAGTCGTGGACAACGAACGAACGGCGGTAGTCGTGGAACCCAACGGAAAAGAGTTTGCTGCTGCGATGCTGCGACTGATGAATGATGAAGTGCTGCAAAAGAAACTCAGGAGCGCGGGCCGACAAGAAGTCGAGGAGAGATTTTCGGCCGGGCGCATGGCCGAGAACACGATTCGCGTTTACGAGGATGTGCTCGAGAAATGGCAAAAGCCATGACGCCGCCTGAGCTGACCGTGATTCAACGAGCGGTTTTAGAGCGCGTTCCTACGCTCGGACTGCCACCGGGCGCTAAAGTGCTGGACGCGCCATGCGGCGGATCCGCGGCCCTGACGCTGGCGCTGATCGAGCGAGGATTCAGCGCAGTTGCAGCAGATGTGGATCAGGAAGCGCAAACACGCCTGGGCAAGGCGTTCGAGGTCGTGAATCTGGATGGGCCGCTTCCATGGCGCGACCAATCGTTTGACGCGATATTTTCCACGGAAGGAATCGAGCACCTCGAAAATCATTTTTCGTTTTTGAGAGAGGTGTGCCGCATCCTCAAACCGGGCGGGATCCTGGTGCTGACGACGCCGAATATCACCGCGTTGCGTTCGCGCGTGCGCTTCTTAGGCAGCGGGTTCTTCGGAAGGGACTCGCGGCCGCTGAACGAAACTTCGCGGCATCCGCTCCATCACATTGGCCTCGCGACATTCGCCGAACTGCGCTACGAACTGCACATATCCGGCTTTCAGTTGATCGAAACGCGGCACACGCACATCAAACCAGTAAGCTATCTATACGCGATTTACGCCCCTTGGATGTGGCCGTACACCAAGCTGGCTTTTCGGAAAGAGAAGGACCCCGCACAGCGAAAAAGAAATGAAGAAATCGCCTAGACACTTCTGTCGCCTTCAGTTTTGTTCGGCGAATGTTTGATGCTCGTTGCTCGAAAAGTCTGAACGGCAGGTGACGGAAATGAGGCGCCAAAAAAGATGAAGCGCCTGGTGATCAGGTTTCGATCCGCCAAGCGCTTCAAGCCTTCTTGAATTTTTTGCACCAGTTTTCTGTCTTCGTTTTGTTCCAGGCGTTTCCCTCCTATCCGCTCGCCGTTTTACGTCAAGCTATCTTGGGGATTGAACTACCCATCGCCCTTTTGGCTCGAGGAACTCCACGCCAATCGCAAAGCCGTCGCCTTGCAATGGCTGGCAGTAAGCTACCCGGGCCGAGGAGCGAAACTCTCCAGTGCGCGAGGCGAAGAGCAACTTCTCGCCTTGTTCCCAACGGCGCACACTGACGACACGTGCGCCACGCGCACTTACGTTTTCCGTAAAAGTCGATTCCGAGCCAGGCACCTGGCGATGGCCGTCAATGAGCACGGGAATCTCCATCGGGATGCGGTTTTCGGCGCGGTGAAACATAAATTTGGCTTTGTGAGGCATGATCATTGTTCATCCTCACAGGCACGCGGCAATCCGCGTGAGATTTTGTACGCTGCTAACGCGGCGGTGCTTCATGGCATAGAGAGCGCGGTCGGCCGCGCCAAGAAGTTTTTCGGGCGTGTCGCCGTCTTCGGGAAACGCGGCGACGCCGGCGCTGACGGAAAGCGCAGGTGGCTCGCTTTCTGCGGCGAGGCGCTCGCGAATCCTGGAAACAACGCGAGTGGCAATATCCTTGGGGGCTTCCGGCAGGACCAAAGCGAATTCGTCGCCGCCGTAACGCGCGGCGGTGTCAATCGCACGGGAATGGTTCCGCAGAACTTTGCCGATGCGAACGAGAGCGCGGCTCCCGGTGAGATGGCCGAAATGATCGTTGATAATCTTGAGGCCGTCCATATCGAGAAGCACGATGCTGAAGGGCCGCTGCGTGCGGCGCGAACGGTCCAACTCGGCTTCCAAGACGCTGATGAGCCGGCGATAGTTGGCGAGCCCCGTCAGGGGATCGCTGACCGCCATCGAGCGCACTTGCTCGAAGAGGCGCGCCTGGTCCAGCAACGCGCCGGAAAGGATGACGATGTAGCCGAAAGTCTTACTCAGCTCCGCCAAAAAAAATGGACCGTCGAAAAGCTGCCGCGAGAATGCCGCCGCCACATGGCAGACGACGTTGAGCGCAGCTACGATGAAGAGCGAGTAGTCGAACAGGCTTGCGGCACCCTTTTTGGTCTTGTCGTTCTGAAGGCGCTGATAGAAACAGAGCGCGGCAATCAAGAACAGAGCAGCGGGAAGCAAATCCCAGGGGCGAGACAGAACGTTGGCCGCATGTGCCACGGGTGCCGAGGGCGCGGCCAGAAACGCGGCGCTGGTCACGTACGCGGCAATCGCCACAACGAGCAGCGCTGCGGCGGTTTCCTTGCTGGGCTGACGCGCCGTGGGCATGTAGCGCTCGACGGCAATAGCTGCAAGCAACAGGATCGCTAGGAGTGTCCGGCTGACCATCCAGCCCATGGGGACATGCGATAGGGCAACCGCGCCGGAGGCAAGAGAGTCATTAAGACCAAAGTAGCCGACCGTTTCGATGATCCCAGAAAGAACAAAGCCGAGAGCCAGAATCAGGGCGGTGCGATCATGTGTGCCGCGAAAACGCACGAGCGCGTTGGCGGCATAGCAGAAACTCAGCAGTGTCCCGCCAACTTCAAGGTAAAGATAGACTTGCGGGGAACCGGCGATGCTGGCTTGACGCAGATAGAAGATCGCCACCGAGAAAAAGGTCAGTCCAGCTAAGGAGCAGGCAATTATCGCTCGCGAACGGGCGTCTGGCGTGGAGACCGCGAGGCGGATGCCCCGGAGAAGCCCGACGATTCTGCCCCAAACACCCATGAAATCCCTCAAATGCCGAAGAAAGACTGCGAACTACCAAATGAAGCAAGTTTGTGCCCTTTCCTTAGAAAAAGCACAGGCTTACAACTTGCTGAAGTTAAAACACTTAGTGACTGTCGCGGGGAGCGGTGTGTTATCGGTCGAGCGAGTCGAGACGGCGCGGACGCATCAATATTAGGCGTCTAGGATGCTATCGTTTTTGTTTCGTTAAGGTTACCGGGCGGTGGGCCAGTATCAGAGAGAAACATTTGCCCGTCTCAGTCTGAGATAGTCTCACGCCAGAGAACACTGTGCCGGCTGGTTTTTGTCTAGTTTAGAGCTTGGGCTTGGGTGGCGGGAGCTCGCGGGCGGCCACGCTATCGGTGAAGCCGGAGGTCTTGTGGGAACCGTCGCAGAAGGGCTTGTTCGAGGAGTGGCCGCAGCGGCAGAGTCCGATCGTTGTTCGGCCTGCAAGGCCGAATGCTTTTCCTTCCGGATCAACTATTTCGAATTCGCCTTCGACGCGAATGGAGCCGTTGTGATTGACGGTAATTTTTGTCGGTGCCATTTTTCCTCCTGAACCGCGGCAAGTATGACTTTACCCCTGCGCAACAACAAGAGGAATCGTCACAAGGTGAAGCACGTGCAGACTTGCAAGTCTGCGTTTGTCCTCTCGAAATGATATTTCTCGAAGACTGATCAGTACTTAGGAACGGATGGATCCACTTCATCCGACCAGGCGAGAATGCCGCCCTTGAGATTTAGGATCTTGCGGAAGCCGGCTTTGCGCAGGAAGTCCACAGCTTCGGCGGACCGCTTGCCGCTGCGGCAATGCGCGACGATTTCGCGCGAGGAATCCAGCTCATGCACACGCCGCGTGAGTTCGCCGAGCGGAATCAAGTGCCCTTTGAGATTACAGATCTGGTATTCATGCGGCTCGCGCACATCGAGAATGAACAAATCATCGCCGCGATCGAGCCTGGTTTTCAGTTCGCGCGGAGTAATCTCCGGAACTTGTACGTTTGGTCCGGGGGCTTCTTCGCCGCGGACGCCGCAAAATTCGAAGTAGTCGATGAGCTTGGTGATGGTGCGATTCGTACCGCACATCGGGCAGTTCGGATTCTTACGCAGCTTCAGTTCGCGGAATTTCATTCCCAGCGCATCGAAGAGCAATAAGCGTCCGACGAGACTGTCGCCGCGGCCAAGGATCAGCTTGATGGTTTCCATCGCCTGAATGGAGCCAACAATTCCCGGCAACACGCCAAGTACGCCGCCTTCCGCGCAAGAAGGAACGAGTCCGGGCGGGGGTGGTTCGGGATAGAGGCAGCGGTAGCAGGGACCATCGGGCATTCCGAAAACCGTGGCTTGGCCTTCAAAGCGAAAAATCGAGCCGTAGACATTTGGCTTGCCAAGCAGGATGCACGCGTCATTGACGAGATAGCGCGTTGGAAAATTATCCGTGCCATCTACGATGATGTCAAAATCTTTGAAAAGTTCGAGCGCGTTGGCGCTGGTCAGACTGTGTTTCGAACGATACAATTTCAATAGCGGGATTGAGATTCGAAAGGCGCACGCGGGCGGCTTCGCTCTTGTGCTTCCCAACATCCGTGGTGCCGAAAGTGACCTGGCGCTGCAAGTTCGTGAAATCCACGACATCGAAATCAACGAGGCCGAGTTTGCCGACGCCTGCCGCGGCAAGATACAAACCTAGCGGCGCGCCGAGTCCGCCGGTGCCGATGAGCAGCACCTTGGCGTTTTTCAGCTTCAGCTGCCCCTCCATGCCGACTTCCGGCATGATCAGATGGCGGCTGTAGCGCAGAATTTCATCGTTCGAAAGGCTCGTAGCCGGCTTTGCTCCGGTCTGCGGCTGTGTGGTTGTGGCCATTGCGATTTCCCCAGTCCTCTAAGTTTCTGTTCGACTGCCAAGCGCGGAGAAGGCAGAACAAATTCTCTTTTTCGCGCGAAACTGCGCGGCTAATTACCGCCGCCCGCGATAGACGGAATGATGCTGATGGTGTCGCCGTCCTTAGTGGGCGTGTTCTCTTTCGCCAGATAGCGGATGTCCTCGTCGTTCACATAGACATTGACGAAACTGCGCAGCTTGCCCTCTTCGGTGAAGAGGTGCTTGCGCAATTCGGCGAATTCCGTGGTGAGGTGGCTGAGCGCCTCACCAACGGTGTGCGCACTAAACTCCGCGGAGTCGCGCTTGCCCGCGTAGGGGCGAAGCGGCGACGGGATCATAACTTTCACGGGCATCTTCTTTTTTCTCCAATGCTTTCATTGCAGCGCCCTAGACCGCGGCGCGCTGGCGAATTTCAATACCTTCTGGCGAAAATTCCTCGCGATCATCGTTCAGCCGCCAGGAGGTCATGTCCTGCGGCGCTCCGCCCTGCACACTGACGATAATGTAGCTGTACCACGGCCAGGCGTGATCGCGGTCATACTGGCTCGGCCGGGCCGGATGATCCGGATGCGAATGGTACCAGCCAACGACCTCGAGATTTTGTTCGCTCGCGGCCTTCTCTGCGGAACGGACGTCTTCGGCAGTCACAGAAAACCGGTTGCGCGGCGAATCGTCGCGGCGATTGACCAACGGAAAGAGCCCAAGAATTTCCCTGCCAGGTTTCGGGAGGGAGCCCATCGGCTCCTCATGCGCGCCAATGTCAATGCCATCTCGGTCCCGCCCCAGCAGCGCTCCGCAGCATTCATGCGGATACGTCTCCGCGCCATGTGCACGGATCTTCTCCGCGAGATGCCTGCTGATCCAAAGTGATTGCTCGCTCGGCATACCTATTCTTCGTCCCAAAATCGTTCATTCAGATACTTCGACGCGGAATCCGCAAAAACGGTGACGATGACAGCGTGCTCATTCTTCGGCAGGCGCGACGCAACCTGAAAGCAACCCAGCAGCGCCGCGGCGGAACTGGGGCTGACGGGCAAGCCCTCCTCGCGCGCCAGACGCTTCACCAGACGATAGGAATCTTCCGTCGAAACGGAGAGATTCTCGTCTGCCAGCTTGTCGTCGTAAATCGCCGGTCGAATGGCCGTCTCCATGTGCTTCCAGCCTTCGAGGCCGTGGAAGGACGCGTCCGGCTGGAGACTGATACAGCGAATCTCCGAATTCAGCTCCTTAAGCCGCTTCGTCGTTCCCACAAACGTGCCGCTCGTGCCCAGCCCCGCCACGAAATGGGTCACGCGCCCTGAGGTCTGCTCCCAAATCTCGCTGGCCGTGGTGCGATAATGCGCCTGCCAGTTCGCGGGATTGCTATACTGATCCGGATAAAAATACTTGTCAAAATCGGCAGCCACTATTTCATGCACCTTGCGAATCGCACCGTCGGTGCCTTCATCCCCCGGCGTGCTCACCAGCTCCGCGCCAAACGCAGCGAGAATCCGTTTCCGTTCTGGCGAAGCGCTGTCCGGCAAGCACAGCTTGACGGGATATCCGAGCGCCGCGCCAATCATGGCATAGGCAATGCCGGTGTTGCCGCTGGTCGCGTCAATGATGGTCTTGCCCGGTCGCAGAGCGCCGCTCGAAAGGCCCGCCTGAATCATGCTCAGAGCAGGCCGGTCCTTTACGGAACCGCCCGGGTTGAACCATTCCGCCTTGGCGCAGAACTCAACATTCGGGAATTTCCCGCCGACACGTTCCAAACGCAGCAGGGGTGTGTTCCCGATGCAGTCCAGTAAGGATTCGCCCGCGCGGTCCCGCTGAGCCGTTGATTCGTTGGGAGTTGCGGCGATATGTCGAATGCTGGCCATATTTAGGCGCTGCGAGTGAACCCTCCGGTCAAATCTCAGCCGAGATATCCGACCATTTTACTCCGAATTAGATGCGCGAGCCTAGCCCGGAGATATGAGCTTGATTCTTGCGAAGGTCTTGAACGTAGCTTTGGAAGCTCTGTGAACGAGCAGCGCGCGCCATGCGCAAAAACAATTCGGGGCCGCATGGGCGGCCCCGAATCCCGGATTTGAATGCTTGCGGTTTTTAGTCTTAGAACTTCAGATGCAAGCCCAACTGGAGGAACCGCGGGCTGCCAATGGTATGTTGGATCAAACCCAAGCTGCCCTGAGGCGGAATCGTAGGCGGACCGACGAAGCCGGGGAAGAACGTGACGTTGTTGTTGGGCGCGTCGAAATCGGGATGGTTGAACATATTGAACGCATCGGCCTCAAAACGCAGATGCAAGCGCTCCTTGATGGGAAACTCCTTTGCCAGACTCATATCGAAGCGCACCTGGAAAGGACCTCGGAACAGGTTGCGACCGGAATTACTGTAAAGGGACTCGAAAATGTCGCACCCAGTTGCATCGCAGGCAGGCACGCCGTTCGTGCCGGGCGCGACAAACTGCGGTGCAAAAGCGGCGGGATTGAGCACCGGGTTGGCTGCATTAACACCAAGGGTGCCCTGCATTTTCGCCTGAGCCGGGGTTACGCCTGGTTTCAGCGGCACGATCGGGTTTCCAATATAATCGCTCGTACCGAAGAACAGGCTGCCCACGGAACCCGAAAAGTCATAGACGCTGTAGGGCTGGCCACTCTCTGCCACGGTCTGTCCGCCAATGGTCCAGCCATTGACCGCCTGCCCCAGAGCCTTGCTCTTGACCAGGTTCGGTATTGTGTAGCTGTAGTTCACGAGAAAGACGTGCGTCTGATCGAAGTCCGCCGACGCGTAGCTGGCTCTCGGAACCAGCGGATTGTTTCCCGTGAAGAACAGACCCAGGCCGCTCTGCTCGTCGAGAGCGTGTGACCAGGTATACGACCCTGTGAGTTGCAATCCGTAGGAAACGCGCTTGTGAATCTGAACCTGAAGAGCGCTGTAATTGGAGATCCCTTCCGCCTTGTAAAGCACCGAATTCATGTCATATCCAGGAAAGGGAACGCGGAACGGTGCATTGCCAGAGAACTCGCTTGTGCATGCCGGCTCTGTATCTAGATTTCCGCCGTTGCAGGGCGCCAACGGGCTGGTACCGCCATAGGAAGAAGTCTGGCCGTTTACGCGATTCGTGGGCGTGGCGATGAAAGGCTGGTTGAAGGGAATGGGCAACACCAAGTGGGTGCCATGGTTGCCGACATAGCCGACCTCGAACAGCCAGTTATTGGAGAGTTGGTATTGAAGGTCCAAGGTCCAGTTCTGCGTGTAAGGTAGTTTATTGTGGATGTCATAACCACCAAACAAGAAAGGTCCAAAAAGGTTTCCCGCCGGAAAGCACCCGGAAAAGCCGCATGCGGTTTGTTGCAGGTTAGGCAGGTAAGCGAGAAAAGCGGCGCCGGTGGCCGGCGGAGGCGGAGGTAGGGATGTTCCAAACGGCTGCGCCAGAGTCGCTCCTCTCGCCGCCGAGATCGGTTGGACGAAAGGCGGCGCCAGCGTCACGCCGAAGGGACCGTTAAAACCGGAACCGGCGCTCGGCGACAAGTAGGTGAAAAGCTCGCCGCGATCATAGTAGATGCCATAACCCGCGCGAACCGTGATTTTCTTGAACGGTGTCCAGGCCACACCAATACGGGGAGCGAAGCCCCATTGATGGTTTTTCATCAAAGAGTCGCTGGCCCCCGGCGTGCCGCCGGTCTTGTTATTCCCGGCAATTACCAGCCCCGAGCTGGTGAGCACATCTGTTCCGGAGTCACAAGTTTGTGTACCTGGATCGCCGGGTTGCCCGCTAACGGCGCACTGAATGTAGCTGTACTTCGACGGGTCGAACGACGTGAGGCGGCCGTATTTTTCAGTGAGCGGCCCGTCGATATCCCAGCGCAGGCCCGCGGTCACGGTCAGGTTGCTGCGAAGCTTGTAGTTATCGTTGATATACAATCCCATGGTATCGGACCGGTAATAGCGGCTCGCCGTACCCACGAATGCAGTTCCGTCGCGCACCGCTCCTTCCACAAAGGTCCCGAAGTCCGTAAAGTGCAGCGTATCCGTGTTTAAGTTGCGATTGATGATATTGAGCTGCGTGTGGTCCCACAGCGCGCCCACACTGATCAGATGTTTTCCTTTTACCCAGCTCATTGAGGTTTCGTATTCCCATTGATTCTGAAACATGCCGCCATGGCCAAAGCTGGTGCTGGGGCCAAACTCGAGACCATTGCTGATCGTCGGATCGGACGTGCCGATCTCAAACTGGGGAAACGTCGCCGCGCCTGGCAGACTAATGCCCATCGAACTCGGCGTAAACGATTGCGACGTTGCTGCAAAAGCCCGCAACCGTGTGAAACCGACATGCTGCTCCCAGGTTAGGGTCGGGGACAGAATGATGGTGTTGCCAATGGAAATCACCTGGCTCCCCGCGGAAAGCTCCTGCGCGAAGCCCAGCAGGGAGCCAACCGCTCCAAATGGGTCGCTGGTAGGGTTATTCTGAACGTAATACTTCGCCGACAAACGATCCTTGCTACTCAGGGCATAATCCACAGCCGCGATCCCCTGGTTGACGCTTGCCTGCGTGTTAGGCCCTTGAAGAATGGCATCGTAACCAAGCGTCTGGGAGTGCGTTACGCCTTCTGTGAAGGTGTTCGCGGTCACGCTCGGAATCAGGAATTGTCCGTTCGGAAGTTTGGCATTTAGAAGATTCATCGCTTGTGTGCTTACCATGCTTGTCTGGAAGGGACAGTAGGAAGGGGGGAACGGGTTTGTAGAGGGGCAAAAGTCTGCGTTGATCGTATTGGTAATGCCCTGTGCGCTGCGGTCGTTTGTCAAATGAAATGGCACCGTCAGCTGCTTTGTGGAAGGTCCTGCATCGGCGATACGAACGCCTTGGTAGGAGAGGAAGTAGAACAACTTATCCTTCTTGATCGGCCCTCCAACCGTTCCGCCAAAGGCGTTCCGATTGAGGAACGGCCGGGGCAGTATTTGCTTTTGGGTGATCATGTCTTTTCCTGCGGCGTTATAAAAGAACGGAGCGGCGTTCATGGCGCTGTTCTGGAACTGCTCCCAGACCGACCCATGCAACGCGTTAGTGCCCGATTTCGTGCTGACGCCGATGTGCGCCCCACTGTTGTTGCCCTGCGTCGCGTCATACATCGACGCGTTCACGTTGATTTCTTGGATAGCATCGGGGGGAGGGGTCGGAAGAGCCTGGCCAATCGCTCCATATACTGATGTGCTGGTCTGGATCGCACCGGCCGCGCCGAAGTTTTCACCGGTGTTCAGCACGAACCGGTTTTCGCCTACCTGACTCGTGGAATTCCCGTTAAAAAGGTTGTTTGTGCTGATGCCATTCAACGAGAAGCTATTGCTCGTGTCTCTGTTTCCGTTGGCGAAAATCGCCTGATTTCCGAGACCGGCGTTCGAACCGGAACCTCCCAAAAAGTCTGCGTGAACGCCGGGACTGAGAATTGCCAATTGCGTGAAGCTACCCGTGCCGAGCGGCGTCTGCTCAATGATCTGCTGATCAACGACATAGCCAATCGTGGTGTCGGTCTGGTTCATAAGCGGTGTCGCCGTTACAGTGACTGTGGCAGTCACCGCGCCGGGCTGCAATGAGCCGTTCACCGTCGTCGTACGATTGCCTTGCACAAAGATCTGGGAGTGGACCTCGGTTTGGAATCCATCGCGGGAGAAAGTGACGCTGTACGCGCCAATCGGGAGATCGGCGACATTGAATGAGCCATCGGCTTTGGTCGTGGCATTCTGTTCCAAGCCCGTTGCCAGGTTGAGAATCTTAACGACCGCGTTGTGGACTACGCCGCCGGAACTATCCGTGACCGTGCCGCTGATGGAGCCTAGTGTTTGCTGCGCTTGCGCAACCGTGCCGAGCAGACATGCGAGAGAAAGAAAAAACAGACCAGCTCGAATCATTTTCCCCATCGAAAGACACCCCTTTTCCTAGACTAGACGTGGCCGATGCCACGGATGTACCACACTCCGCGCCCATAAATCGAGTGCTCCCCTGTGGATATCTCTCGCACCCCTGACGATGGCGCGAGAGTATGGCTGCCAGATGACTGGCAGTAAAATGGGAAATTACAATCCAGTGAATCTGTTCTTTGCCGCACTCCGCATTGCCGTCCTGGCTGCGAGTCTGGAGTGTGGGTGTAGATGCGATCTGGCGCGCGCTTTACAGACGCGCGGGCATTCATTACTCTGAGAAGGCCATGTGGAATGTCGAAGAACGGTTTTCGCCTAAAGCGATCGAGAGTCTCGCGGCCTTGGGATTCGCCGTGGGCAGCACGCGCGGCGTGGTGCGCGTCGAGAAATACGGCTGCGGCGCGGAATTCCGCAAAGGCCCCGACGGGCTTTACCAGATGACGATTATTCCCACCATTATGGTCAAGGGCCAGTTCACGCGGCTATGGGACGCCGGCTATCAGAAGTTTTTGCTAACAGATGACGGCCTGAAGATCCCGGCACTGGCGACGCACCTGGAGAATCTGCGCAAGTTCAACGAAGAGTTGCGCACGGCGCTGGGAATACCGACCTTCTACAACGAGGCGCTTGGTTCCGTAAGCCAGGTCAGCGTGTACGATCGCGTGAAGGGCCGCAAAGGCGCGGTGCCGGACGAAACCGTCGGCGCGCACAGCCTGGGCGCCGGTCACTAAAGTTCGCGAATTTTCCTTGAACCGACCAGAGCTGGCGTGTCACCTCGATGCGGCTTCTTGAAGTTGCTTGCGAAATTGCGCCAGATCCACTCGATGCTTCGCTGCTTTGTGGCGGCCGATGAAGATCACGGGAACATCCCAGCCGTAGCGCTCCTTGAGTAGCGGATCCTCGTCGATATTCACTTCACGAAGTACGGCGCGGAACTCCCGCAGGAGCGGCTCGATGGCCGCTTTCGCTTCCTCGCAAAGATGGCAGCCGGGGCGCGAATACAGGGTGACGTCGCGCGGCCCGGAAGCCCCTAACCGCAGATCTTCGGAATCCACCTTCACCGTTTTCTCACAAACGTGCATCTTACCGAAAGCCGCCACAGCGGTGAAGCCTGGGCGCATAATACGTTGTCACCAATTTCGTGCTGGGAGACAAGAGGCCTTTACAAATGGGAAGAGTCGTAGCCTTAATGGACGATCTGTTTTTCCAGATGAAGCTGGCGGAAACCGCCAAGCAGCTCGGTGTGGAGCTCAAAGTCGCGACGAATGGCGACGCGCTCCTGGGGCTGATGGAAAGCGGCCCGCGCCTGGTGATTGTCGATTTGAATGCCCGCAGCGCACCGATCCAGACAATCGAGAAACTGCGCCTCGCGAGCAAAGATATACGCGTAGTTGGTTTCCTGTCGCATGTGCAGCAAGACCTTGCGGCCCAAGCGCAGGCAGCAGGGTGCGACGAGGTTATGCCGCGATCGAGTTTTACGCAGAACCTGGCAGCCATCCTGAGTGTGGCAAAGGATTAGCGTGAATTCACGGAAAAGCCAGTTAGCGGCACGAAATTTTCTACTGACGTGGGTTTTTCTTTTTGCTGCCGCGAACGGCTTTGCGCAAGAATCCAGCTCCAAGACCGCGAGCGCGGCCGCAACCGCGCCAGCACCCGTCGCCGGCCCAAGCGCAGCCTTGCGCGACGCTTTGCTGGCCGCGTGCTCGCAAACGCAAACGGAGTTTGCCCGCTTCCTGACCGCGCGTAACAAAGAGGCCTTCTCCCGCATGACTCCCGCCGCTCGCGTGGCGCTGATGAAGCGTTTCGTTCTCCTCAACGAGCCCGGCAAAGCCTCTGCCACGGCCAACCCCGTCGGCCGCCCCATCGTGCGCTGCGAAACGCCCGAGGTCACCACGGAGATGCAAATCGGCGGCGCCGAGCTTCGCGACAATGTAGCCTTCCTGCGACTGGAGCTGCGCGACACAGCGGATGCCACCGGCGAAAACGTGCATGTGATCACCATGGGGTTGGTCCGTGAAGATGGTGAGTGGAGGCTACTCTCTCTTGGTGTTCTCTTTCTCGATCTCCCAGCGCTCGAAGTGGAGTGGGACACCGAAGAAATGGAAGCGACCGAAAGTGGCGCAATCGTGGCACTCAAGAAAATTGCGGACGCGTTGGAAGCGTACCGGCAAAAGTTCGGCCGGTTGCCCGAATCCCTAGCAAACCTTGGCCCTCCCCTGCACGGTGACGCCAATGGTGACGGAGCAGGACTCGTGGATTCCGACCTCGCCACCGGCCAGAAAAACGGCTACGCCTTTCGCTACGTCATCGTGGGAGCCAGCACCCTCGGCGCTCCAGCCAAATACGAACTTGCCGCAACGCCGCTGCAATACGGCCGCACCGGTAAGCGTTCTTTCTTTCGCGACGCAAACGGCGTTCTGCACGGCGCCGACCGCAGAGGCGCCATTGGCAACGAAACAGACCCCAAGATCCAATAGCACGAAACCATCCGGTCCCCTCAAGTTAAACTCCATTGCAACGCCTTCATGACTAGCCCGGATTTGTGCGCGGCGAGGGTTGGCGCTACTATCGTGCGACTCACTATGCGTCGCGTCGCACAAATTGGGCTCGCACTCCTGCTGTCGCTTCTCCTCTCGCCTGTTCTGACACCGGCCCGCGCGGAAGCGGTGCAGCAATACGATTCCACATCCAGCCCCCTGCCCGTTTTCGAACTGCACAGCGGCTTCTGGACCAATCTGCACCACACGCTCTATCACGAAGCCCGGCTGCGAAACGCGGCCGTGGCGCCGGAGAAAAGCGGAAAAAACACCGAGCCAACACTCAAAGTAGCGCCGGAAGCGAAGACCGCGCTCAGCACGACCGAAAAAAGGGCTTGGGATGATGCGGTGACGTACTACGAAGCGAATTACGCCAGCAAAGATCTGCTCTTCACCACGGAACTTATTCAGCTAAAAAATCAGCTGGGTGATTTCGAGGATTGCGACGAACTATCCGGCAGGACCAAAAAATTCTGCGATGCGGGCCTGCCTCCGAGGCTGACGCAAGTTCTTGAAGCCGCAGCCAGCGTGTATCGCTCACATTTCTGGCCGGACCATGACCGCACCAACCGCCGCTGGATCATGCGCGTGGCGCCGCTCATACGCGAACAGGGAGTGGGCCTCTCCGAACGCCTCGCGGATATCTATCAGGCGCGGTGGCCGCGCGCAAAAATCCGCGTTGATGTTACTGCCTATGCGAACTGGGCCGGCGCGTACACCACGCTCGATCCGCTGCGCGTTACCATCTCGAGCCTTGATTCGCGCAATCAGGGCACGGAAGCGTTGGAAGTGTTGTTCCACGAGGCTTCGCACGAAATCGCCGAGCCCGTGCAGGAAGCTATCATTCGCGAGTGCCGCCAGCGCGACAAAGCCATTCCTCGCGACTTGTGGCACGCGCTAGTTTTTTACACAACGGGTGAAGTGATCCGCCCCGTCGTCGCAACTTCCGGAACCCCTTCCGGCGATCATGACGGTGGCGGCTATACGCCCTACGCTGTGCGAGAAGGCCTCTACCAGCGCGGTTGGAACGATTACTACAAGTTGCTGCAACGATTTTGGCAGCCGTACCTGGACGGCCAGGCTACCTTCGACGACGCCATCGCCCGCATGGTCTCTCAGCTCTAACGAATCGTTCGCGCAGCAATCTTCCTTGGCGAACTCCCGCGATCAATTCCCAGACTGCTTGCCCTCAAACTCTTCGCCCATCCATTTTTGAAACGCAGCGGTATTTTGCGCCCGGCCGAGAAAATTCTTGACCAGGTCGTTAGCAGACTGCGATCCGCCTGGCTCGAGCACAATGCGCCGGTAGCGCGCAGCCGGTCCCGGAGCAAGCAAATTTGTAGCGTCAAACTGCGAAACGAAATCTTCGGCGATCACCTTGTCCCACAAATAGGTGTAATACGCCGAGGAATATCCCCCCAAATGGCCGAAGGACGCGTACATGTGGGTTCCCTCGGACGGAGTAAGCAGGGTGTATCGCCGCGTAGCTCCGTCCGTCACCACGTCTAAATCCACGTCCTGGGGCTTACGACTGTAGATCTCATAGGAAATCGCCGAAAAGCTGTCCTGACTGCTGACCCAGGACGCGCGACCAAACGCGGAGGCGCGGTTCATGCGCGCAACCAGCTCGGCGGGAATCGTTTCGCCGGTTTTGTAATGGCGCGCAAACGTGGCCAGCACTTGCGGGCTGCGCATCCACTCCTCCAGCATTTGCGAAGGAGCTTCGGCAAAATCCGATTCCATGGAGATCCCGCTGACGCCCGCCCACTGCTGCTTGCCGGAGAGGATTTGATGCATCAGATGGCCGAATTCATGGAAGAAAGTTACCACGTCGCCGTAATCCATCAATCCGGGATCGGTGGCCGTGGGTGCCGCAAAATTGCAAACCAGCGCGCCTTCCGGTAATTGCTTTCCGCGAATGCCTTCGAGAAGCGGCGACATCTGCGCGTGGCTAAACTTGTTCGGCCGCGGGTGCATATCCAGGTAGAACCGGCCGATCATCTTCCCGTTTTCAAAAACGTCCCAGGTTTCCACGTCCGCAGCCCATGCCGGGGCTCCGGCTTCTTGGGTAAATGTGAGGCCGAAAAGTTTCTGCGCTGTATCCAGGATGCCCTGCTTCACGCGGTCATAGGCAAAATACGGGCGCACGGAAGTCGAATCAAAGTTGTAACCACTGCGCTGGACCAACTCACGCAGGTAAAATGTTTCGTAATCCATGATTTTTTTTGCGCCGGGAGAAGTCTTGTTTTTCTCCGCGAGCAGCATGGCAAACTCCCGCTGCGCCAGTGGCTGGGCGGCTTCATGTACCTGGCGAATAAAGTTCGCGATGTTCTGGCCATTGCGAATCATCTTGTCCGCGGCGTTGTAGTCCGCCCACGACGAATAGCCGAGGATGGTTGCGATTTCCTGCCGCGTCCTCATCATCTCAAGCAGCACATCACGATTTTTCGGGTAGGCCCTGTTGCCAAACGCAACCCAGAGCTGCTTGCGCACTGCTTCGTTTTTCGCAAAGTTGAAGACCGGAAACGCGTCCGGGTAGTCGGTGGTGATGTGAGTCTTGCCGTCGGCGCCCGGCTTATGCGCAGCAATGTAGTCCTGGGGAAGTCCATCCAGATCCTTGGCATTGTCTACGGTGATGGATCGCTGATCGTCAGAGATATTGCGATCAAACGCGGACTGCTCATCGGTGATCTTGTCGTTCAGTTCGCGCAGGTGCGCGCGAGTGGCATCGTCCTTGTCCACACCCGCAAGCCGGAACTCCAGCAGTTGCCGCTCGACGTAGTAGCGCGTCGCCGGATCGCTTTTCGAAACATCAAGCGAAGAGAGCGCCTGATACACGTCGCGGTTGAGTGAAAGCGCCGTGCCCGCCGCGCTGGCCTTTGTGGTCATGGCCGTGGCGCGATCCCGGAACGTCGCGTCGGGATGCACCTGCTGCATAAAGCTCGAGAATTCGATGGTGGCGTTTAGCTGGCGCGTGGCTTCGTCAAACGGCACCAGCGTGTTCTCGATCGTGTGGTCGCCTTTGACAGCGCCAATTTGATCGACCGCCTTCTGCGCCGCGCCAAGCCTGTCGTTTTCCATCTTCTCGAACGCCGTGACGTCCGGTTTGCTGGCCCAAATCGAGGGCTGCGACGCGGGAAGCTCCTGCCCCTGCACTGCGGGGACGCTCGCCATCACCGCGCACCCAGCGGCAGTAATCAGAAAACTGTAGTACGACCGCAAAATACGAACGAAGTTCATCGCCAAGCGCTCCAATAAGTAAATTTGTTCTGGGAGAGTTGCTCCACGATACCTGAGTTTGGACGCCCGGCCTAGCGAAAGGAAAGGACGCGCTCGCGCCTATATTTTCGATCTGTCCATTGGTTCAGGTCCTTGCAGGACACGCACCTGTACCATTTCGCTGTTGCCTCTCTTTGTGGCACCGCCTACATTGAGTGGGTACACGCTCTCGAACAGGAACATGCAATCATTGCTCGGCCTTCGCAGCAGCAAGACCCATTCCTCGCCTCTCGAGGGACTCGGTACCCTTCGCGCTCAACAAGCGGAAGCGGTTCTGCGGCAACTCGCGCGCCGCGAATGGTGGCTCTGGCTCTCCGCATTCTTCGTAACAACGCTTTCCGCGCTCGGTTTCGCGCTCTCCACATTCCAAGCTTTCTTCCGCCACAGCGAACACTTCTACGAAATCCGCGCCGATCAGGCCCGCTGGGGAATCATGTGCCTGCTGCTGCTGTTCAATGGCTGGCTCGTTTTTCGCCAATGGACGTTCCGCCGGATGCGAAGACAGTTCCTCTTGGACAGCGCGGCGACGGAAGCGGACGCCAGCCAACTCTCCGATCCAGCCGGTCTGGATCCAGCCACGGGGCTTTACAATCGCGCCTTCATCGAGCAGCAACTTGGAAAAGAAATTGTCCGCGCCAAGCGGCAGAACAGCGCGCTGAGCCTGGCCACAATTCATCTCGACGACTTTCAAGAGATCGACAAGCTCTACGGTCCGTCCGCGACGGATTCGGCGTTAAAAGAGCTTGCACGGCGTTTACGAAAGGCGTGCCGCGGTTCCGATTTTGCTGCGCGGTTGGCCAGCGACGATTTCCTGCTGGTGCTGCCCGAGTGTGGCTTGAGTGAAGTGAAACTGGTTCTGAATCGTCTCGGTTCCCTGGAAATGACCTGTTCCGGGCGCAAGATTAGCCTCACGTGCACCACCGGGTGGGTGGACTATCAGCCCGGCGATATGCCTTCGGATTTGCTGAAGCGCGCGGCGCAGATCCTTCATCTGTACGAAA
Source organism: uncultured Acidobacteriota bacterium (assembly GCA_963729455.1). Taxonomy (GTDB): domain Bacteria; phylum Acidobacteriota; class Terriglobia; order Acidiferrales; family UBA7541; genus Acidiferrum. Next base: position 258,627 of record CAVSNX010000005.1, on the reverse strand, counting down.
CCGCCGCCAAAGACAGCTTCTCGTCGACCCTCGCGCCTCACTAGCCGCCATCCAGTTTTTTCCTTGCTCCGTGATCTCCCCCCCCAAAATAAAATCTTTGCTTCATTCCATCGAATTTTCCGGCCCTTGGAAAATTGGTCACCCTTGCGCATATATTCTGAACTTTGCATAGCGCGCGGATTTTGCTGATTGTAGAATGAACTGGCAGTCGAAAGGAGATGTTATGCCAAAGACGAAGGCCAGTTCCACGCCGAAGGTGAAAAAATCACAAACGGCAAAGAACCAGCCAACGCGCGAGGAGATCGCTGTGCGTGCGTATGAGATCTATCTGGAGCGTGGATGCACGCCGGGAAACGAACTTGAGGATTGGACCCGTGCGGAACGCGAGCTGCTCGAAAAGACCCAGAAGCCGCGCCGCAAACCGGCGCCGAAATCGCTTGCCGCTTAGTTTCGGCTGACGCGCCAGGACGCGCATAGACCGGCCATGCTGAATTGCCCGCGCTCGCTGCGAGTGCGGTGTTCTTATGCATACTGCAAATTCAAGATAATTACCTCCTCTCCCAGCTGTTCGCATTCCTCGTCGCCGTTTGTTCGCCGGACTCCGGTATGGTAGGCTTCCTCCTGAAAATTAGCCCGGCCCAGCGCCACGCAAGCCCCTGCGACGCGCACGTCCTTTCCGTTCGTCTTCCGCTGCTGCCTCTCTGGGGGGAAAGTTTCTCTGGAAGGAACGAGGCCCAGGCAAGAACAAGGAACGATCAGCGTTATGGCAGCCAGACAGACAGCTTCACAGACGGAAAAAGAACCGGTAGAGATCAAGCTCGCGCATTCTCCGGATTCCGACGATGCCTTCATGTTTTACGCGCTGGCCACTCACAAGCTGTCCACGCCCGGATACAAGTACCAGCACATCCTCGCCGACATCCAATCTCTGAACGAAGCTGCACTCACGGAGACGTACGACGTAACGGCGATCAGTTTTGCTGCCTATCCCACGCTTCGCGATAAATACGTCTTGCTTGATTGCGGCGCCAGTTTTGGCGAGGGCTACGGCCCCATTGTCGTTTCCACCAAAGCTCTGAAGCAAAGCGAGCTGGCTGGGAAGCGCATCGCCGTCCCCGGTCTGAAAACTTCTGCATACCTCACGCTGAAACTCTTCGAGCCCAATTTCGAACCGGTGGTCATGCCCTTCGACAAAATCATGGACGTGGTCCAGAAAGATATGGTTGAGGCCGGCTTGCTCATTCACGAGGGGCAGCTCTTCTTCCCTCAAATGGGTCTGCATCGCGTGATTGATTTGGGCATCTGGTGGCAGGAGCAGACCGGATTGCTACTTCCCCTCGGTGGAAACGCCGTGCGCCGCGCGCTGGGTCCACAGCTCGGCCGTAAGATCGCCAAGACTATCCGCGACAGCGTCTCATACGGCCTCGAGCATCGCGAAGAAGCCTTGAACTACGCCATGCAGTTCGCGCGCGATATGGACACGGAACTCGCCGACAAATTCGTCGGCATGTACGTCAACAAATGGACCCTCGGTTACGGTGAAAAAGGCAAACAAGCCGTGAAAGAGTTGATCGAGCGCGGCACCAAAGCCGGCCTGCTTCCCGGCCCCCCAAGCGTCGAATTCCTTTGCGAAGATTGATAACACGAAACACTTCGACCTGCGAAGGCAATTACCACGAAACCCTAATTCCAGTAGACTTCATTAGTACCAAGCTTTGTTTATTCCCTCGCCATGTTGTTCGGCGTTGCGATGCTCGCTTATGGCTTTTACAGTCTCACCGTGAGTATTCGCCAAGTTCGTGAATACATGGGAGCGCCGTAGGTCCAAAAAGCGGCTGCATCAACCTCGCTGAGGCTCTTCTTGACGGTCTCCCGCTAATCCCTTAGTGTCTTTTGTCTACGATGAGCTCCCCAAAAACGCCAATGCTGTCTGTGCTCATCCTGCTGGCGGCGACTTTGTGGTTCGCGCAGACCGCCGCTGCGCAGGCTTCGCCAAAGTCTTCCGAGCACCCCGGGGCAACCAAGGCGTGGCCGCAGCAAGCAGTGCGCTCCATGCACGGGATGGTCGCGACCGATGAAGAACTCGGCTCTCAAGCCGGCGTGGAAATCCTCAAGCGCGGCGGCAACGCCGTGGACGCCGCAATTGCAGTTGCCTTCGCCCTGGCTGTGGTGGAACCAGCTGCGGGCAACATCGGCGGCGGCGGCTTCATGTTAATCCGTCTAGCCGACGGCAAAACCACATTCCTCGACTACCGGGAAACGGCTCCAGCCAAGGCCACCCGCGACATGTACATCGGCAAAGACGGCAAGCTCGACGAAGAAGCTTCCGTGATCGGGTATCGCTCCGTGGCAGTGCCCGGAACAGTGGCAGGTCTGGACCTCGCCCTGAAGACCTACGGTACGATGAAACTCGCCGACGTAATGGCTCCTGCGATTCGCCTCGCGGAGCAAGGCTTCCGTGTCAGCGACAAGCTCGCACGCGAACTGCAGGAAGAGCGTCCCGGATTGCAACAATTCGAGAACAGCCGGCGTATTTTTCTGAACGGCAGCCAAATGTGGAAGGCTGGTGACACGCTGAAGCAGCCGGAACTCGCGGCCACGCTCAAGCGCATCGCCAAGAATGGCGCGGAAGAATTTTATCGCGGTGAAACGGCGCACGAGCTTGCCGATGAAATGGTGCGCAATGGCGGCATTGTCAGCTTGGAAGATCTGGCGCACTATGCGCCTAAGGTTCGCGAAGTCTTGCGCGCGAAATTTGAAAGCGGCGGCCACACCTGGGAGGTCCTCACCTCCCCTCCGCCCAGCTCCGGAGGCGTTGCCATCATTGAAGCGCTGAACATGCTCCAAGGCGTGCCATTGAAGGGCTGGGGCGATCCGCAAAGCATTCACATGGTTGTAGAAACGATGCGCCGCGTCTTCGCCGATCGTGCAGCGTATCTGGCCGATCCGGATTATTCCAATGTCCCCGTGGCAGGTCTGACCAGCACATGCTACGCGAAAGAGCGCGCGGCAACCATCAATCCCGTAAAAGCTTCTTCCAGCAAAGAAGTGAAAGCGGGAACTCCGCACGCGTGCGGCGCTGCGGCCAATCTTGATGCTGTCCCGCAACTGGTCGCGAGCCTCGGCGAGGGTCACCACACCACGCACTTCTCCGTCGTGGACGCCGCCGGAAACGCGGTAGCCAGCACGTACACGCTGAACGACAGCTACGGCTCACACGTGACGAGTTCCGCAGGCTTTCTGCTCAACGACGAAATGGACGACTTCACAACACAGCCCGGCGTGCCCAACGCGCTCTTCGGCCTTGTGCAATCGGACGCCAACGCCATCGCCCCCGGCCACCGCCCGCTGAGTTCGATGACGCCCACGATTCTGCTCCGCGACGGCAAGCTTAGCTTCCTCACCGGCTCGCCGGGAGGCCCCACAATCATTTCCGCAACGCTTCTGAGCATCATCAACTGGATGGACCTGGGAATGGACGCTCAATCGGCCATCAACGCGCCGCGATTCCACCATCAATGGATGCCGGATCGCATCCGCATGGAAGCAGAATTCCCGGAAACCATGGAGCAGGCGCTGCGGGCCCGCGGCCACGATGTCGAGCGCGGCTGGTACGAAACGCCCAGCCTGGGGCACGAAGCCAAATGGCGCAAACACATGGGCCTGGTCAACGCTATTGGAATCGATCCGCGATCGGGCGAACGCCAGGGCGCAGCCGATCCGCGCGATGCTGGCTCCGCCGTGGGATACTAAAATAGACTTGGATACACGTGGTGAGGCTTAAGAAAACTACGCTCAACTTGTGGCCGGGCGGCGCGGAGACTTCGTTAAGACCATGCTGAGACTACTCTCGACGTACATGTTCGTATCGCGGAAGCTGACCCCGGAAACGCTCGGGCAAATCGCCGAGGCAGGATTCCAGGGCCTCGAGATTTTCTGTACGCGCAGCCATTTCGAATATGCCCTCAAGTCCGAGGTCCTTGCCGTCGCCAACGCCCTTGAAGCCCACCATTTGCAGCTTGCTTCTCTGCATGCTCCGACCAGCAGGGATATGAGCGCCATGCGCGAAAGCGGCACTCCTCTTTCCATTTGCGAAGTAGAGCGCGTCCGCCGCATCGAGGCCATGGACGAATTGAAGCGCGTGATTGACGTAGCCGAAGATTTGCCCTACGCGCGTCTCATCGTGCATATGGGCGGCTCCCGCGAAAGCGCCGATCCGCGCAAGCGCGACGCCGCTTTCAGTACCCTCGAACACCTCATCCTCCACGCGCACCACGTAGGCGTGACCATCTGCGTCGAAAATACCACCAGTGAAATGGGCGACCCCGCCTACCTGCGCGCCTTCGTGGATGAAACGCGCCTCACCGGCCTGCGCTTCAATTTTGATATCGGCCATGCACACCTCGCGGAATTGCCTGAAGACGAACGCATCGAAAAAAGTTTCGCACCCTTGCGCGACCTCGTCGCCTCCGTGCATCTCCACGACAATCACGGCGACAAGGACGAGCACCTCCCTCCCTACGACGGCTCCATTGACTGGTCCGCCGCCATTAAGATCCTGCAGTCCGCCCCGCAAGCTGCCTTGCCGATTGTCCTGGAAGTGAAGGAAAAGACCGGCCCCGAAGCCCCCAGCACAGCAGAGCAGCTATCCGCCGCCCGCAAGGCCATGGATCGCTTCGAGGAGGCTTTGGAATAGCCAATTCCTTCCCCTTCGCAAAATTGACTATTTATCTGACCATGGTCTATAATTCTGACCAGGTGCCCCCATGGACATGGAAGAAGTCTCGATCTCCGAATTCAAAGCCAAGTGCCTTGCCCTCCTTGAGCAGGTGCGCAAGACCAAAAAGCCTCTCCGCATCACGCGCCACGGCAAACCCATCGCCGAAGTTGTGCCACCTTCACCAGTTCTGGACCACACGGCCTGGATAGGCTCAATGAAAGGCAAGATGGAAATTCTCGGGGACATCATCTCTCCTGCATCCGATGAGGACGAGTGGGAGGTTCTTCGCGATTGAAGCTCCTGCTGGACACGCATATTTGGCTCTGGGGACTGCGCGAGCCGAACAGGCTCGGCCCACGAACTCTGGCCGAGATACGAGACTCCGCGAACGAACTTTGGCTTTCCCCCATTAGCACTTGGGAAGCGCTCCTGCTTCATACCAAAGGCAGGATTCATTTGAGTTTAGATCTCGTTGAATGGGTGGCAGAATCCACCGCAGGTATGCGCGAAGCGCCACTCACACACGAAATAGCTCTTGTCGCGCGGCAATTGCAAATGCATCAGGATCCTGGCGATCGATTCCTTGCCGCCACCGCGAAAGTCCTCGACCTGACGCTGGTCACCGCCGACGAGCGTCTGTTGGGCTTAGCCAACGTCAGAACTCTGGCGAATCGCTAGCGGATTCGGTCCAGCTTCGGACATTCTGGCTGCGCACCTTCCTCTGATAAACTATTGGTTTGGCATCGCTCCAAAGAACGCAACTTATGACCACCATCACCATCGAGCAGGCGGGCAAATACGACGGGCAGGAAGTCACCCTGAAAGGGTGGCTCTATAACCTGCGCGAATCGGGCAAACTGCTGTTTCCGATTTTCCGCGATGGCACTGGAATTATTCAGGGCGTATGTGCTCTGAAGGAGAGCCCCGAAGCGTTCGAATCACTGAAGGGCTTAACACAAGAATCCAGCGTCATCGTCACCGGAAAGATTCGCGCGGAAAAACGCGCCCCCGGCGGTTACGAAATCGGCGTCACTAAGATTCAGATCGTGCAGAAAGTTCCAGAGAGCACCCCTTTTCCCATTCAACTGAAGGAACATGGCGTCGATTTCCTCCTCGACCAGCGCCACCTCTGGATTCGAACGCCGCGCCAAGCCTCCATCCTGCGAATTCGTGCCGAAGCCATCCGCGCCGCCCGCGAGTACATGGACAGCCAGGGCTATACGCTCACGGATGCGCCAATGTTCACGCCCGCGGCCTGCGAGGGCACCTCCACGCTCTTCGAAGTGAATTACATTGACGATCAGAAAGCCTACCTGACGCAGAGCGGCCAGCTCTACGCCGAGGCCATTGCCATGGCCCTCGGCAAGGTGTACACCTTCGGCCCGACATTCCGAGCCGAAAAATCCAAGACCCGCCGCCACCTCACCGAATTCTGGATGCTCGAGCCCGAAGCCGCCTACGTCGAATTCGAAGAAGCCATGACGCTCGGCGAAGGCCTCGTCAGCGCCATCGTGCAATCGGTCCTAAGAAACAAATCGCGCGAGCTCGAAACGCTCAAGCGCGACACCACCAAGCTCGAAAATGTGAAGCCGCCATTCCCTCGCATCAGCTACGAAGATGCCATTGCGGTCTTGAACAAGAACGGCAATCCCGCCAGGTTCGGCGACGACTTCGGCGCCGACGAAGAAACCATCATCTCCAAGGAATTCGACCGCCCTGTGCTGATTCATCATTACCCGTCGGCGATGAAAGCTTTTTACATGCAACCGGATCCCGACCGGCCGGAGCTTGCGCTGGCCTTTGACGTGATTGCCCCAGAAGGCTACGGCGAAATCATCGGCGGAAGCCAGCGCATCCACGACTACGATCTTTTGCTGAAGCGCCTGCGCGAACACAATCTTCCCGAAGAATCTTTCCAGTGGTATCTCGATTTGCGTCGCTACGGCAGCGTCCCGCACTCCGGCTTCGGAATGGGCCTGGAACGCACCGTCGCCTGGATTTGCGGGGCGGAGCACATCCGCGAGGTCATCCCCTTTCCTCGCATGATTTACCGCGTGTATCCTTAGTGCGGGGTAGTTGGGCGCTTTTCCTGCTGTTCCCGCAATCTGGAATTTGATTTGCCTGGTTCTCGTGGCTTGCTCGCCGAAGCAGCGCTCACTGTCTTCGCGCTTCACCAGTCACGAGTCACCAGTCACAAGTCACGGAGCCTCGCATGGCCCAAAAAGTTCGCATCATCGGCGTCCCCATGGACCTCGGCCAGAGCCGCCGCGGCGTGGACATGGGTCCCTCCGCCCTACGCGGCGCTGGGCTCCAAGCGAGTATCAAAAAACTCGGCTTGCAAGTCGAAGACATCGGCAATCTCTCCGTCAAGCAACCGGAAGAGATGCCCGTCGGCGAAAAGCGCGCCAAGTATATGCAAGAGATCGCTGAGACCTGCGGAGACATCGCGGCTGCTGTGGAGAAAGGTTTGAGCGAGGGTTTTCTCCCGCTCGTTTTGGGCGGCGACCACTCTATCGCAGCAGGAGTAGCCGCCGGCGTCGCCGACTATTTCCGCAAAGACAAAAAGCAGATCGGCTATCTCTGGCTGGACGCGCACGGTGACATGAACACTCCGGATTCATCGCCTTCTGGAAACGTTCACGGCATGCCGCTGGCCGCGGTGATGGGTTATGGCGCTCCCGAACTTGTCGACCTCCTCGGTTTTAAACCCAAAGTCGAGCCGCGGAACATTTCTCTCGTCGGAGTGCGCGAACTCGATACACAGGAAAAAAAATTGGTAAAGAAATCCGGGGTTCACGTCTTCACCATGCGGGATATCGACGAACGCGGCATGCGTGACGTGATGAGCGAAGCACTGAAATATGTGATGGACGAAACTGACGGGATCGCCGTCAGCCTGGACATGGACTTCGTCGATCCCTCCGACGCTCCCGGCGTCGGCACTCCCGTTCGCGGCGGCGTCACCTACCGCGAAGCCCATCTCGCCATGGAAATGATCGCCGACACCGAGTCCATGGTTTCCCTCGAAGTCGTCGAAATCAATCCCATCCTCGACGAACACAACCGCACCGCCCTCCTCGGCGTAGAACTAGTCCTCTCCGGCCTCGGCCAAAAAATATTGTGATATGTCTTCAGCCGTTAGTTGTCAGTTCAGAACGCGAGAAAAAACAAGCACTCCACCAATACCGTTTTTTCACTTATAACTAAAAACTGACAGCTAACCACTCCCATGACCCCAGACAAGAAAAGACTCCGCGTCGGCATCCTCTTCGGCGGACGCTCCGGCGAACACGAAGTTTCGCTGGCATCGGCAGCCTCCGTGATTCGCGGCCTCGATCCTGACAAGTATGAAGCGGTGCCTATCGGCATCACCAAGGAAGGCCACTGGCTCATCGGCGCGGGCGCGCAAAAAATGCTTCCGGAAGTATTGAAAGGCGGCCAGCGCGTCATGATGACCGCCGACCCCACCGACGCCGCCCTCGTGAAATTGGACGGCAGCGGCGGCGGCCAGCGCATCGACGTCGTCTTTCCCGTCATGCACGGCACCTTCGGCGAAGACGGCACGATTCAAGGTCTGCTCGACCTCGCGGGCCTGCCCTTTGTCGGCGCCGGCGTTCTCGGCTCCGCCATCGGCATGGACAAGGACGTCGCCAAGCGCCTGCTTCAAGTCGCGAAAATCCCCGTCGTTCCCTGGATCACCGTTCATCGCCACGACTGGGAAAGCAACCCGGAAAGCATTCAGGGCGGCATCGAACTGAAATTCCAGTACCCCGTTTTCGTGAAGCCCGCCACCCTTGGCTCTTCCGTCGGCATGACCAAAGTTCACTCGCGCGCCGAACTCGCGCCTGCGCTGAACCTGGCCTGCGAGTTTGCCATGAAAGTTCTGGTCGAAGAGTCCGTCACCGCCCGCGAGATCGAAGTCTCCGTCCTCGGCAATCATGATCCCAAAGCTTCCGTGCCCGGCGAAATCGTCCCCCACCGCGAATTTTACGATTACGCTGCCAAATATCTGGAAGAAGGCTCGCAAATCCTGATTCCCGCGGACCTTAAACCCGCGCAAGTGCAGAAAATTCAGAAGTACGCAGTGGACGCATTTCTCGCGCTGGAACTAGGCGGCATGGCCCGCGTCGATTTCTTCCTGGAAAAGGAAGGCGGGAAGATTTATCTGAACGAAGTCAACACCATCCCCGGCTTCACCTCCATCAGCATGTTCCCAAAAATGTGGGAAGCCAGCGGCATTCCCTTCCGCGAACTCATCGACAAGCTCATCCAGTTGGCCCTCGAGCAGCACGCCGAGAAAGCCCGCACCAAATACCAGATCGAATTGCCTGCAGGCGCCGGCGGCGCCCTCGAAGCCTAGTTCCCCGCGTTCCTTTCTCTTGTTGACGGCCAACAGGAATCTGCTACGCTCACCTTTTCACCTGTTGATCGTCTACAGGAACGTATGCCAACCTCTAAATCCGAAGTCCTCCAGGGCACGCTCGATTTGCTGGTGCTCAAGACCCTCGATTCCATGGGTCCGCTGCACGGCTTCGGCATCTCCATGCGCATCCAGCAGCTCTCCCAGGACCTCCTGCAATTGAACCAAGGGACGCTCTACCCCGCCCTGCTACGCCTCGAACAGCGCGGCTGGGTCACCTCCAAGTGGGGCGTCTCCGAAAACAACCGCAAGGCCAAGTTCTACTCCTTGACGCGCTCCGGCCGCAAACAACTCGAGGAAGAAGTAGAAAACTGGAGCCGCATGTCCTCCATGATCAACCGGGTGTTGAGGAACGCCTGACGTATGCGCGAACTCCTCTCCACGCTCACCCATCGCCTCGCAGTGCTTTTTCGACGGCGCCATTCGGATGACGACTTGAACGAGGAACTGCGCTCGCACCTGGAAATGGCCGTGGAGTTGAACTTGCGCAAAGGCATGAGCGCGGAGGAAGCGCGCCGCGAGGCGCTCCTCAGCTTCGGCGGCGTCGAGCAAACCAAAGAACTCTACCGCGACCAGAGGGGGCTCCCCATGATTGAGACCACGCTTCAAGACCTGCGCTTCGGCCTCCGCATGCTGCGGCGAAGTCCCGGTTTCTCTCTTCTGGCGATTCTTTGCCTGACGCTCGGCATCGGTGCGAACGCTGCCGTGTTCAGTTGGGTCGAGGGGATTTTATTCCGTCCCTACCCGGCAGTATCCCATCAGGAGCAGTTGCTCGCTCTCACAGGAACGGCGCGTGGCGAGTCCGGCCCAACCCTTACTTCCTGGCCGGACCTCCTCGATTTGCAGAGAAGCTCCACGCTGATTGATTCCTTCATCGTGACCAAAATTATGGGGACCACGCTCAGCATCGGCGACCGCGCTGAGGTCACCACCGGAAGCATCGTCTCCGCGAACTATTTCGATGCCATCGGAGTCCATCCGATTCTTGGCCGTGGATTCGAGCCTGGTGAAGACGTGGGCCGCAACGCTCATCCCGTGACCGTGATCAGCTACCAGCTTTGGAAAGGACGCTTCAAGGGCGATCCGCAAATCATTGGAAAAACCCAGCGCCTCAACGGCGTCTTGCACACCATCGTCGGCGTCGCGCCGGAAGGCTTTTACGGAACCTTCGTGGGCTGGGCCATGCAATTCTGGGTTCCCGCATCAATGGAGGAAAACTTTGAAGCCGGCGGCTACAAACTGGAAGACCGCGGCGCGCGCTGGATCGAATCGTACGTGCGGCTGAAGCCCGGCGTAACCCGCCAGCAAGCCCAGCAGGAAATGACCGCGATCGCGAAACGACTGGAGACAGACTATCCCGATACAAATCGCGGCCGCAGCCTCCAGCTGTGGCCGTTATGGCAAACGCCTTTCAACAACGCACGTACTCTGTTTCCCACACTCGAAATAATGCTTGTCGTCGTTGTTTTTGTCCTGCTCATCGCGTGCGCGAACGTCGGCAATCTGCTTCTGGTCAGGTCCTTTGCACGCCGGCATGAGATGACCGTTCGGCTCGCCATCGGCGCGGGCCCCGGCCGTTTGTTGAAACAACTTTTCACCGAAGGCTTGATCCTGTCGGCGTTTGGCGCAGCCGGCGGACTCCTCGTCGCCCACTGGTGCCGTCACGCGCTCGTCCTGCTTTTCCCCGCTCGCGGAGGCGTGGCCATGCATCTGCCGGGCGAGATCGATTGGCGCGTGCTCGCACTGAGCGCCGGCGTTTGCCTGGTCGCCACGCTCCTGCTCGGCATGGTTCCCGCCATGCAAACCCGCAACCTTGATCTTGCCGGCGCCCTGAAATCCGATTCAGCCGCAGTCGTTGGCGGCGGTCGCCGAGCATGGATTCGCTCCGGCCTGGTCGTGATGCAAGTGTCGCTGAGTTTCATCCTTCTGGTCGGAGCCGGCCTCTTGCTGCAAAGCCTCCAGAAAATTCGCAACACCAGCCCCGGTTTTTCGACGCATGAAGTGCTGGACACTGCCGTCAATTTAGTGCCAGCAGGATACGATGCCCCGCGCGCACAGGCTTTCCAGGACGAACTGCTCGAGCGTGTGAAGACCCTGCCCGGCGTCGAGTCCGCAGCCTTCGCCCGAATGACGCCACTGAGCTACGGAAGCTTTTCTTCCACGCCGGTTGCCGTGGATGGCTATCAGCCTCCGCCCGAGGAGCAGCCCATCGTGCAGTACAACGAAGTCGGTCCGGATTATTTCGCGACCATGGGCATCCCCATGGTTTCGGGCCGCGAATTCTCCCGCGCCGACGACGAAAAGGCTGCTCTGGTTGCCGTAGTGAACGAAACCATGTCCGCCCGGTATTGGCGCGGCAGAAATCCGCTTGGCGAACGCCTCCAAGTCAAAGGCCGCTGGATGCAGGTAGTCGGTGTGGCAAAAGATTCCAAGTACGAAAGCGTTCGAGAGGCGCCAAAACCTTTTTTCTATGTGCCTCTTCGCCAGAATTTCTCACGCGGAGCGGGCTTGTATATTCGAACCCCGCTCAGCCCGAACACCATGGCTACAGCCCTGCTACGCGAGGTACACGCTCTGGACCCCAACCTGGCGCTCTACGAAGTCATCACTTTGCAAGAGCAAGTGGACCGCTCAACATCGCCGCAACTCGTAGCCGTAACGTTAGTGAGTGTCTTAGGCGGATTAGCGCTGCTACTGTCCGCCATCGGACTCTATGGCGTGATGTCCTATGCAGTTTCGCAGAGCACGCGCGAACTGGGCTTGCGCATGGCGCTTGGCGCCGGTGCATCCAATCTGTTGCGTCTGGTGCTGTCCCGCGGCTTGGTGCTGATGGCCGGGGGCGTCGCACTCGGTGCGGCAGTAGCTCTTGGCTTGACGCGCTTGCTTGGAAGCTTGCTGTACATGGTGAGCCCACGAGACCCTATCGCATTCGGCTCGGCGCTGGCAGTGATGACCATTACCGCGCTGGCAGCGTGTTTGCTGCCCGCTTGGCGCGCAACGCGGACCGACCCTGCCCGGGTCTTGCGGAATTAATTTCTTATCTTCGCACTAGAAACAAGCTCTCCTATACGAATCGGTTCTCGTTGTTCTTGTCGTCACCTTTTACTCGGACGCACCGACTCTGCTAGGATTTTATGGTTGTTGTGTGGTGCCGGGATGGCGCCGCGCCAACAGCATGTTTGCTTCTAACGCTCGCGGGGCAGGAGACTACCGAATGACACTTCTCGATCCACCTGCCGAAAAACCAGATAAATCACGCGCGATGTCGTTCACCATCGCAGCGCTTGTGATTGTCGCGATTGTGGTGCTGTGGTTCACCTTCCGCTACTATCCAGAGAAAAAGGCCGCGGAACATTTCTTCGATGCGCTCGTCGCGGGCGATACGGCCAAGGCCTATCAACTGTGGAAGCCAGGATCGAGTTACGCGATGAAGGATTTTCTCGCCGACTGGGGCCCGGGCGGCTACTACGGCCCGGTGAAGAGCTACAAAATCATTCACGCGAAAGCGCCAAAAGGTTCGAACGCCGTGGCCATTTCCACCGAGATCAGTCCGTACTCGCCAATGCCCGACGCCTCCGACGCGGAAAAAAGCCGCAAAACAAAAGTCGTCGAAATCTGGGTTCTGGCGGCAGACAAATCTCTCAGCTTCCCGGTCCCCGGCTCCTAGCCGTTTCCAATCAAATCTCCAGGCTAAGCCCTGCGCCGTGAGGAGCAACGTAGCTCCAATTAGCCGCGGAACCGCGCTCAGATTTAGTTTGCCGGCGTGGCCGCGACAATCGGTACAGGCGTGACCAGCTTCAATTGGTCTAGCGATAACAACACACTTTGCCAGCGAGCGGGATCCTTTTTAGTCTCAAGGGGGAGCGAAAGGTCCGCATAGAAGCTCAGGATATTGTCGCGCAATTCCGCTGACGTCAAATCGAACTTTCGTCCCTGCAGGCCGACTCAGCAACTTTGCGTACGTTTCGTCGGTCAAACTATATTCCGCTGCTTTGGTTTCCTTGCCAGTGTCAAGATCACAGTCAACGAGTTCCAGCGATCCCGCGCGAACCTGCTGAAGATAAATTCGGTATTGGTCCACCGTCGTATTGATGCTCTTGAAGTACATGTCCTCGGTCTGCCGCGTGGGGTTGTTGAACGCCAATGCCTTGAATGGACCAATCTTGGGCATGTACCGCAAGATCACCGACCAGACGCGAGTGCCGAAATCGGGCTTGGTGTAGTCCTTTCCCCATTCCTTTTCGTACTCGGAACGTGACAGCCGATATAGGAACTTCTTCTTTGCAAAATCCGGCGTCTCCTTCATTATATCTTTCTTGTGCGTCCGCAGCGCAATCTGCGTCATTTGCGGGATCATCCGGCTCACCGCGAAGCGGTAAGAGCCGATGGCCAGATCTTCATGGCTTAGCACGTCTTTCAACTCCACCCCGTAGACGATCGGGAAAGTCCGCTCCAGCAGGGGCTTGGAAACCTGGAATCCGATGAAATCGTGGTACTGCTGCGAGGCATAGCGATTCTTGGCCACCTGCACCATGTCGAATCCGAACTCCGTCTTCAGATGCGCGGTATGATTCTCCGCATACTTCACGGAGTTCCCGTACTTCGCCCGTAGTTTGGGATATTGGATAGCGACAGACTGATTGACCGCGGGATGTCCGGCGATGTCCGAAGTGTAGTGCGCAAGCGCTCCCAAAGCGAAGGCGTACTCGTTGGCATCCTGACTCTGCCGCAAAAGCTCTTGCACAAAGTCACCGCTGCGAACGTAATGCACCAAATTGCTGAATTCCACGCTGCCGAACGGATAGTAGCCGAGATCCTGAATGACGGCGCCGCCATAGGCGTAACCGTGTGCTTCCTTGAGCTGGTCTTCCGTGAGCGTTGGAAATCGTTGGAGAAGAAGCGGCCGCAGTTCATCGGTCCACACCAGGTCCACAATTTCCTCGTGCGTGAGCACCGAGTATGCGAACGAGCCGCTGGCACATAACAGCAAGGTGAGTAAGACTGCCCCCAGGCGCAAACTCCACACTCGCCAGCCTATCGAAGCAGCCCTTTGAAAAAGTTGTGACCTAATTGGGTTTCCTGAGTTCATGAACAAGTCTCTTCGCTTCCTTCATTCTTTCTTTGTAGAACGACGGGCTGATAAGCACGTTTTTCTTCCCCACTCGCACATCGGTCTTGATTCCTCTTTTCGACAAAAATAAGGAGAGTGCTAGGTACGTCTTGATCTCTTTCTCGAGAAACTGAATTGCGCGGCGCCTGGACTCATCCATCGCTCACCTCCAACCTGACTACCACGGTTCACCTGGGAAAAGAGAGAACTGAACCGCGAGATTTCACAATCACATTCGAGTCACATCGATCGCTCTAACAGACCCTCTCTCTCAGGAAGGCGCACTGACGGCGCCAAACCCGCTGGCGTAATTTCTATATGCGTCCGATAAGCACGAGAATCACAACAATGAAAAGCACCAAACCCAAGCCTCCGGTCGGGACATAGCCCCAGTCGCGGCTATGCGACCACCGCGGCAATGCTCCCAGAAGTGCCAGGATCAAAATAACCACCAAGATTGTTCCAAGCATTTTTTCTCCTCTTTACGCGAATCCATCCCAAGTGATTCCAGTTCCCCGCCCCGGCGGCTTTGTGATTCCCTGACAGATTTCCGCGCCGGGTCGGAGTCGTACTCGATCCATGGACAGGGCCGCGCTTTAGATCACGACGCTGATTGCGAAGCGCGTGCCGGGATAGTACGGGTTGTACATGTAATATCCACCGTCTACGTAATCAATGTAGACGTCGTCGGTGTAGTACCAGTCTGCGGGCCACGGTTCAACGAAGCCAAACCAAAAACCGCCGTACTGGAAGCGTGAATATCCGCCGGCCATAACCGGATTGCCCATGTGGAATTCGTGCCCACGGCCGAAATTGGAACGGAATCGCTCGTCGGGAATTCGGCCGCTGCCCCTCTCACTTAGGCGAAGCGCCGGCTGTGCGCGTTGTCTGGTCTCTTCCTGCTGTGAGCGCTGCGGGCCTCGTGAGGAAGCAGTTTGCTGCTGACGTTGCTGCTGTTGCTGCCCCCTGGCTTGCTGCTGCTGATGTTGCTGCTGTTGCTTCGGAGCCTGTGCTTGCTGCTGCTGATGTTGCTGTTGTTGCTTCGGAGCCTGCGCTTGCTGCTGCTGATGTTGCTGTTGTTGCTTCGGAGCCTGCGCTTGCTGCTGACGTTGCTGCTGTTGCTTCGGAGCCTGCGCTTGCTGCTGACGTTCAGGCTTAGCCTGTTGCTCCTGTTTGGCTGGGGCAGCGTTTTCCTTTTGCTTCTCCTGCCGCGCGTTCGCCGGCATTGCGATCCCGAGCAGCAGAAAGAACGCTGCCGTAGTGATGATTCCAGTTAACTTCATGGTGTTGCCTCCATTGCGTTTACCTATGCGCTTTCGCTCGTCGTATAAAGTCCGTCCACAGTTAAGCTCCGTGCTGGATTCGGTTGTCGCGGGTTGAATCTCGTTTGTATCTTTGTCAGCCAACGCGGATTCGCGAGATGGAATGAAATAGCCCAAACACATTCAAGAGCCACAACACCACTCCAATCACGACAACCGCGTTCAAAATCGACTTGATACTGCCTGCCATGGGAATGAAACGATTCACTAACCACAGCAAAACGCCGACTACGATCAGAACTTCCAAGATCTGAATTAGAGGCATAATCTTTTCACCTTCTCCTTCCGCATTTACACACTCGTCCTCGCGGCTTGTTGAGCCTTGTTCACGAGTTGGTCCGAGGTCTACCGCGATCGTGCGGAACGAAGTGGAGCCTTGAATTCCGGCTGGTTGGGGCTAAAGCTGAAGTCTTGATTCTCGCTCCGGTCCGTTTACTCCCCCACAAACGCCACAGTAGACGAGTTCACCGCGCATATCTGTCCACTTTCGCACGTATTTGTATTATGTTTCCCCACCCGCCGCGGAGTGCTAGAGTATTTCCTAGCCTTTATGCCGAAGACGATAGCGCCACGAAAATCCGACACGGTTAAGCGGCCTTCTTTTGACGCTCAGGCCTTTCTCGACTCGGCCGGCGTCGCGAGAAAAGTCGTCGAGTTCCCCAAGAAGACCGCTATTTATGGTCAAGGTGATGCCGCCCGCCACGTGATGTACATCCAACAGGGCGGCGTCAAGCTTTCCGTCGTGAACGCCAACGGCAAAGAAGCCGTCGTGGCCGCTCTCAGGCCTGGCGACTTTTTTGGCGAAGGATGCCTCGCTGGTCAACCGCTTCGCATGGGCTCGGCCACCAGTACCGCACTGACCACGGTTCTGGTGATTGATAAAGACGAGATGATTCGCGTACTCCACGCCGAACATGAGTTTTCCGATCGCTTCATTGCCTACATGCTCTCCAGGAACATCCGTGTGGAAGAGGATTTGATCGACCAGCTTTTCAACTCCACTGAGAAACGCCTGGCTCGCACGCTTCTCTTGCTGGCCCGCTATGGCAAGAAAGACGAGACGCAGAAAATTCTTCCAAAGGTGTCGCAAGAAACGCTGGCTGAAATGATCGGTACAACGCGCTCTCGCGTGAATCTCTTCATGAACAAATTCAAGAAAATGGGATTCATTGACAATACCAACGGCCTTGAAATCAATAGCTCGCTCCTAAGCGTCGTCTTGCACGACTGACCCGCCGCCTGCATCGCTCCCCTTTCTCTCGTCTTAAAATCAAAACCCCACTCTCGACAGGCGCATCAAGAGTGGGGCTTTCAATGCCCGCTTAATTTTATTCAACGCCAGCAGGCTACAGCTCAACTAGCGATTCGAAGCGTGTTCGGATTCGTTGACGGGCGAATGCTTTTCCAACACGTTGACGAGATGGCGGCCGGTCGCCGGCACGCCGGTATGTTCGCCGCGAACGATTTCACTGGCCTTGATCGAGTGGCCATAGACGTCGGCACTGGCGTCATCGTCGGGACGAATCGTGGAGCCTTCCAGGGAAATTCCGGCAAACACGCCGCGCGAACGAGAGTAGCTGAGAATCTCAGCCTTCATCCAAGCGTCGGTGTCTGCGGAAGCATCGCGGCCCAGGGGGCCTGCGGCAACCGAAGCATCTCCGCCCAGCTTAACCTTGCTGCTGAGAATCGAGTTCATGCCGCTGTCGTTCATGACCAGAAGGATCAGGTCCGTCGCTTCTCCGCCGATTTGGAAGCCGACACTAGCACCTTCCAGCGCGTACATCGCTGGGGCTCCCCAAGCTCCGCGGAAATGCTCGCCCGTGCGGCAAACCATGGCTCCGCGTCCATACTCTGCGCCAATCCCGAAGGCCGCTTTCCGGACGGAAGGGATCACGATGACGCACTCGGCCTTGTTCAATAGATCATGAGGAATGTTGTCTGGGACATTGAGTATTTCCTGCATGACGACGCCGCACTCTTCGAGGCGTCTTTGTTCCTTGTTCAGTTTTTGGGCATACACTGCACCTGCTACGAGCGAAAGACAGGCTGCCGTTACCAGAAATTTCTTCATCGCTGACCTCCTTGGTCAAGACTTCCCTTGTAAACTTCTTGCTTCCTCGAAAATCTTTGGTTGAAGAACCTTCAACACGATTTCATTCACGAGAGGGTTATGCGTTACCCGGCTCTCGAGCGGGCACTATCGCGTTTTTGCGCTAGGTACCTCTTTTGTTCCCAACGACAAGTAGGACAATTCCTCCCACCAGCGCTAGCCCGCCGAGGATCGGGGGAATCGGAACTCTGTCATGCTCCTCCGTAGTGACGTGCATTGGTCCCACATCCATCACGTGTTCGTGACGCGTGTAGTTGAATCCGTGATAGGCGAGGGCCAGCCCGCCCAAAACGATTAAAAGTATTCCAACCCAAACAATCGGTTTCATTCTTTTTACTCTCGAACCGGGAACCCTGCGTTTGGCTCCAAAGACAATTCATCGCTGCAAGGTCCAAAACCGCTGGTTTTACTGCATGTAGGACTTGGCCGAGACGATCAAACGAGAGGGGCTGGGTTCTGCGCGAAAGTCTTTTTCCTACAAGAGGATCCTAGACTCTGCCGACGATACGCGTCTGTACACTTTGACACACATCCGCATTTACCTGCAGGCCGCCATTTCGCCCGGTTTATCGCCGGATATCGTTCAAGGCGTGAAGCAGCTCCTGCGGACTGACGCTGGCGGTCCCGAGCTTGCCCACGACGACCCCAGCGGCTGTGTTAGCGAGCATGGCGGCATCTGCAAGCGGCGCGCCCGCCGCTGCCGCGGTCGCTAGGACGCTTAGAACGGTATCTCCTGCACCAGTAACGTCGAATACCTGTCGCCCGGTCGCGCCTCGCTCGATTCCCGGCTGCCCTACCCGCGCATACGTCACTTCGAAACTCGTCGCTGGAATCAGAAGATGTCGCGGCGTGGCTTCCTCAAAAACGCTCATTCCCTTTTCACCGCGCGTGATGACCACAGCGCTGCATCCAAAGTGGGCCAACAGTGCGCGCCCTGCTTCCTCCATGGATTTTTCGTCCATGAGCGAACGCGTCACGTAGAAGCCCGCCTCCTTCGCATTGCAAACGATGGCGCGCGCTCCGCGATACGCATACAAGCGTGACGTCTTCGGCTTCACGAAAACCGGAACCTTCAATTGATGCGCCGCGCTGAGCACCCGGTCCGCAAAATCATCGGTAATAAGTCCCTTGTCGTAGTCCGAGAGCACCAGCGCATCCAGCTGTTTAAGCGCGGAAAATAGCATCCGCAGAAGTTTTTCCTGCGTTTCCGTGCGCAGCGGCTCCCGCCGCTCGCGATCCACGCGAACCACCTGCTGGTGCCGTGCAATAATCCTGGTTTTTACAGTCGTGACGCGCTTCGAATCCGCGATAACGCCTTTGTCCGCAATCCCCGCAGCCCGCAGACATTTCTGCAAGGCTCGTCCTGCCTCATCAGTCCCAATCGCGCCGAACGCTTCCACCTTTGCGCCGAGCGCAGCGATATTCGCCGCCACATTCCCCGCCCCGCCCAGGCACTCGCTCTGCTCCACAAAATCCACCACCGGCACCGCCGCCTCCGGCGACAACCGCGAAGCCGTTCCCCAGAGGTAGCGGTCCAGCATCAAGTCGCCAAGCACACCAATGCGTTTCCCGCGCAGCCGCGAAATCCATCGTTTCAATCGTGGAACGGAATCGGCGATAGGGATGGTCATGCGATAACTAACTTTTCTGACCCGCAACAAATGAAGCGTTCGAGTTTTTTGCTTCTTCAGGCAGCATGACGGGAATTTCATCCAGCACCGGATAAACGCGGTAGCACGAACCGCACCTCAACCCCGAACCATCACCCAGCTCTTCCACCGGCCTCTTGCAAACAGGGCAAACCAGCATCTCGAGGAGTTCCTTCGCGAGTGGCATGTCTTTCTCCGTCGGGGGGGACGAGTCCGTCTGATTCATTCGAACAGGCACTCTATCAAACCGCATCTTACAAGGGCAACTCCGCGCGCGCGCCGCCCCGCCGCTCGGACAGGTAACGAGTCCGTCTTGAAACGCCCGAATCGCCTTGACCCCTCCGGCGCCACAGCGTAGCGTTTTCTTGGCATCCTCCCAATCTGAGGTCCTCCATGAAGAACGCCGATCGCATCAGCAAAACGGCCCTCTGGGTCGCACTTGGAATGTTCGGGACGGCCGCATTCGCCTTAGGCCAGTCGCAATCGCAGCCCGCGCAGCCCACGCCATCCTCCCAATCCCAAGCGCAATCTGAGCCCCAGCAAAAAGACGCTTCAGCAGCGGACGCTGCGAAAAAGCCGGCAAAAGACAAGCCCAAGCCGAAAAGGGTATACACCGAGGAAGATCTCTCTGGCCTCCGCGGCAACGGCGTCTCCGTCGTAGGCGACGCCAATGGCTCCGCAAGAGCAAATGCCCCCGCCAGCCAGTCGTCCGCCTCCGGCGGCGGCGATGCCACGAAATCCGTGAAGGATGAAGAATACTGGCGCGGCCGTGCCAGCCAAATCAAAGAACAAATGGTCGCAACCGACGAGGCCATCAAAAATCTCCAGGAAGAAATCAAGAAAAATGGCGCCACCGGTTTTGATGCCCAATCAGGCTTGAAGCAAAACGTCATCTACGTGGACGACCGCAACGCCCGCCTCAAGCAGCTCGAACAACGCCGCCAGGATTTGGACAAACAGATGGACCTTCTCCAGGAAGAAGGCAGAAAAGCAGGCGCCGATTCCGCCTGGTTCCGTTAGAATTTTCTCAAACCACAATTGGTTTGCATCCGCGTACCTACGTTTGCGGCCATGCAAACTTTTGTGCAGCAAGAACCACCCATACCAAAACTGACCCTCGGACCAGTAGTTTTTGGCAGGGCAAGCGCATAAGCTGGCCGCGACTACTAGCTCAAGACCCGTCCTACGGGTCCGGGAGAGCCAACGTGTATTGCGACCGCTGTGGACTGAACTTCCTGCCCAAACAGTCCGTCTGCACCCGCTGCAAACGGGTGCCGACCCGGTACTGGTTTCAATTCATGAGCTTGGTGACGATTTTTGCCGCCGTGCTTTCGAACACCTTGCTGGGCCTGTTTTTGCTGCCCAGGCTGGCCATGGCGAATCACGGGCGAACGCTGTTTCGCGGCTGGTATTGGTTCGACCAGCAATTCGCCCTATACGGCTGGGTGCCCCTGGCTATCGGCCTTCTGGTATGGGACTACTTCGTGTGGAAAGAAGCCCGGCCCAAGGTCAAGGGCTGGTTCACCCGTAAGCTGCTGACATTTTCGCTGGCCGCTGGTGTCGCGCCGCTCCTGCCCTGGTGGATTCCCGCGGGCCAGCCTCCAGGAGAATTCCTTTCGATGATTGGCCGCCATCCCGGCGTTCCCGTCATGATGGCCTGGGGCGTCGTGCTGATCGTGACCATACTTTTGTGCATTGATCCAGAGTCGCGCGATTATTTGCTGGGGCACGGTAGGACGCTGAGCATCGTCAGCACGAGCATGCTCTTGCTCGTGCTGACGATGACAGTCGTCGGCTGGTCCCTAATGACCTACTGAACCAGAATTCCCCTCCAGAGCGCGCCGAAAATTCCGGCGCTTTTCTCTTCCCCACTTTCCCTTTTCTATTTTCCACTTTCCAAATCACTGTTGCGTAGCTCGATCAATGAACCCCGCAATTTGATGGTGCAGGCTGACGCGGTCCTGATCGTGCAAATACATCATGTGGCCCGCGTTGTAGTAGTCCTCCTTGATGTTTTTCTGCAGAGCTTCGGGAAGTCCAAGATGTTCCATCGTGAATTCCGTGGCGAAAAACGGCGTTGCCAAATCGAAGTAGCCGTTCTCCACCTGCACGAGCAAGCGCGGGTTGGTGATCATGGCCTGTGCCAGGTCCTGATCCACGTTGGGAGCGCCTGGGAAAAACCGCCGCGGCCCGCCTTCCTTGCGCACCCAGT
Organism: uncultured Acidobacteriota bacterium; assembly: GCA_963729455.1. Classification (GTDB taxonomy): domain Bacteria; phylum Acidobacteriota; class Terriglobia; order Acidiferrales; family UBA7541; genus Acidiferrum. The sequence goes on along the minus strand of CAVSNX010000005.1, from coordinate 237,084 downwards.
TCCAATTCCCGCCTCCGCTGGTGTTGTGATAGACCTTGTCCTTCCCGAATTTCAACTCATCGTGGTTGTAGGCATTGAGCAGAGCGGTGAATGCGCCACCAACCGCGGGACCTTCCGGATCGCCCTGCGCATTTTCCTCGAGGAAATCGTACGTGTAACCCGTGAAGCGCGCATCAATTCGGCCAGTCGTCAGCCGCGAGCTGCGCTGCAACTCGACGCGAAATTGGCCGAGGTTGACGCGCAGATCCGCCTTGATCAGATAGTCTTCGCTCAGGCCGGTAAAATAAGAGACTCTCTTTGCAACGGCAGCCTTCTCCGCCGCTCCAAGTTCGCCACCCTTGAAGAGCGCGGCAGCATAGTCGCCCTGCGCGTACTTGCGCGCCTCTTCGATAAATCCCGGCAGATCGGCAGGCCGATCCTTCAAGACTTTGTGGTACCACGCCGTGGCCGCGTAGCTCGGCAAATAAAAAATGAACGGCCGGTCATCACCCGGCGCGAACGTGAGTGAGGCAAGATCGAGCACCGAGGAAATCAGGACGATGCCGTTCAAATGCACGGTGTCATGGGATTGCAAGTAATTCCCCAGCGCCGCTGACCGGAACGTGCCGTAGCTCTCGCCGATAAGAAATTTCGGCGAGTTCCAGCGATCGGTGCGGCTCAGATACGTCACGATAAACTGCGCGAACGCTTCCACGTCCTCGTCAATTCCGTAAAAATCCTTGTTCTCCGCCTTGCAAACGGCATGGCTGTAGCCCGTGCCCATGGCGTCAATAAAAACCAGGTCGGTCTTGTCCAGCAAACTCTCGGGGTTGTCTACCAGCTTATACGGCGCCGGCGGCGTGAACGTGCCGTCCACCGTATACACCCGGCGCGGTCCGAACGCGCCCATGTGCAGCCACATGGTCGCCGATCCCGGTCCGCCGTTATAGAGGAACGAAATCGGACGAGTGGTCAAATCCTTCACGTCGCTGCGCGTATAAGCGGCTGAATACATCAATCCGGTAGCCTCGCCTTTTTCGTTCTTCAGCTGAGTAGTGCTTGCAGTGGCTTTGTAAGGAATGGTCTGGCCGCCGATTTTAATAGTGTGATCGGTAACAGAAGATTCTTCTTTCGTGGCGGCCGCGTCGCATTTGTCCGGAGCCTTCGCCTCCGGCGCTTTTCCCTCCTTTTCCGGCGCTTGTGCCCCCACGCGCGCCACCTGCCCAAACAACAAAAAGCCAGCCGCAACGATCAACTTCAAACTCTTCTTCATGCGATTGCTCCTCTCGAACGAGTCTCAAGACGCTTCCTTATTCGAACGCGCCGAGATTCTATGTTGCCGCGACTCACGAGTCAAAGGAGCCGCGCATCTCTCATTGGCGGCTTTCTTCCATGTGCTTCGCCAGAAGCGGAGCGCCACGCGAACGAGTAACTCGTACGCAAAATCAGCAATCTTGCGCAGCGTATGACGGCGATTCCCTTCATTGACGTGGCAGTCTTCAATCGAGAGCCAACGCTGCGGACCATATTTCACACCATGGTCCACGCAGAACCAGGGTGTGCAAAAGTGAACAGTTTTGCTGTCGGATGTTATCGCAGCATGGCAAAATGAACCAGGAGGGTCGGAGCTAGAAAACCCTCTCTATCTACTCGGACTTTCATCCAGGTTGCAGTTTCAAACGGTGTCTCACTTTATCTTCAGGAGGGCAAGATACAAATGCACATTCACGTAGAGAAACCATTTTGGGTCAGGTCGGGGCTCGCGGCATTGGCGTTAGCAGCCACTCTCGTTTTCATGGGCGCACCGACGGTTCGTGGTGACGAGGCGGCCTGCCAGCGGCGCACTGCCAAGGCCGACCACCGCTTGCACGAAGCGGCCGAACATCACGGCTGGGATAGCAGACAGGCCATCAACGCGCGCCAGCAATTGCACGAAGCGCGAGAATATTGCTGGTCGCACGCGCACAAGTGGTGGGACGAAGACGGCCATCGCTGGCACACAGACCGTGATTGGGATGATCACGATCATGATCATGGCCGAGATCACGACCACGACCAGCACTAGACTCTAAGGTTGAATTGTTTTCGAAGAGCGCAGTGGATTTGTAGCTGCGCTCTTTTTTTGTTCGTGGCATTGCTGCGCAGTCCCCAACGCAAACTGGAAAGGAACCGGTGGCAGCGATTTTTTTGGCGCGAACGGACCGTCAATCGGTCGTGCGCGCAATCATGCGAGTGATCCGACAAGCTCGTGCTAGAGACCGTGTGATTGACGGAAGGCGCGGACGACATCCGCGACCTCCTCGTGCTTGGCGTCAACCGCGTTGTTGAGGCGGCGCATGTCGGTTGCGGAAAGTTTGCCGCCGAGATCGGCGAGCGCGGCGCGAAGTTTTGGAAATTGAATAAGCGTGGATTGGCGCACGACCGGAACCGCGTCATAGGGTGGAAAGTAGTGGCGATCGTCTTCCAGTGCCACAAGGCCGAGCGAATCGATGAGGCCGTCCGTGGAATTGCCGGCGACGATGTCCACCTGATGATCGATGAGCGCGCGATAAATGAGCCCGAGGTCCATGACGCGGGGCTGCTCCAGAAAATGAAGATTGTAGCGCTCGCTCCAGCCTCGGAATCCGTCGGGGCGCTCGAGGAATTCGTAGCCGAAGCCTGCGCGCCACTTCGGCGCAAGCGGCGCAAGGTCAGAAAGTTTTTGCAAATGCAGATTCCTGGCGTCATCACCGCGAATGACCATGGCGAACGTGTTTTCGAAGCCAAGCGGCTCGGTGACTTCGAAATGGAAGCGCTCGGAGTAGAGCTGCTTGACGCGCTGGTACACCGCGTTGGAATCGCCCTGTGGTGATTCGTTCAAGACGGCGGTGAGAGCGGTGCCGGTGTACTCAACATAGAGATCGAGTTCACCCGCTTCGAGCGCTTTGTGAACAAGAAGAGTTCCGCCGAGATTGGTTTTGCGCTCGACGGGTATACCAGTGCGCGCTTCGATGTGTTGCGCGAGAAGTTCGGCGAGGATGACCTGTTCGGTGAAAAATTTTGAACCGATGATGATTTTTGCAGGATGCGAGGAACGACAAGCGGAAGAAAAAAGCACAACGAGCAAAACAAGGAAAAAAAGAGGCCGGCGCATCTCAGACGACCTTCAAACGGCGCTCGAGCAGGCCGAGAAGAAAATCGGCGAGGAGCGCGAGGAGGGCGGCGGGGATGGCCCCGGCCAGGATGAGCGAATCGCTAACGAGCGCAACGCCGCGGAAAATAAATGTGCCGAGGCCGCCTGCACCGATCGCAGCGGCAATCGTGGCCACGCCGATGGTGATGACGGTGGCGGTGCGAATTCCGGCGAGAATGACGGCGAGCGCGAGCGGGAAGCGCACGCGCCAGAGAATCTGCGCGCGAGTCATGCCCATGGCTTCGGCGGCTTCGAGGACTGCGTGATCAATGCCCGTGAGGCCGACGTAGGTGTTGCGCAAAATAGGAAGCAGCGCGTAGAGGACCAGGGCAACGATTGCAGTGCGTTTGCCGATGCCGCCGATAAACGGGATGGGGATCAGAAATCCAAAAAGAGCGAGACTGGGGATGGTCTGGAAAACGCTGGCGACGCCGAGCGCGATGGCGCGCAGCGCAGGATGTTGCACGATCAGCATGCCGAGCGGAACGCCTATGAGTATGGCGATCGTCATGGCAATTACGACGAGCATGAAGTGATCGAAGGTGGCGCTGAGGATTTCGGCGCGGTGCTCGGAGAAAAAAGTCCAACCGCTTGACACTTGGATCACGGCGAGGATCATGCCGGAGACCCTGGAACAACAGCGAGTGAGGAACTGAACGCGCGGACTTCGGGATGGTCGAGAAGGAGAAATTCCTGAGGTGTGGCAGTGGCCACGATGCGGCCGGCTTCCAGCAAAACGATGCGTGATGCGAGAAGCAGCGCTTCGCGCAAATCGTGAGTGACGAAGACGATGGTTTTGCCGAGGCGCCGTGCCAGTGCGCTGAACTCGCGTTGAAGTTCCGCGCGGGTAACGGGGTCGAGCGCGCCGAACGGTTCGTCCATCAAGAGAATCGGAGGGTCCGCGGCGAGCGCGCGAGCCACTCCCACGCGCTGGCGCTGTCCGCCGGAAAGTTCACGAGGGCGGCGCTTGGCAAATTCCCGTGGGTCGAGCCCGACAAGCTGGAGCATTTCCTCGACGCGCGCGGCGATGCGAGGCGCGTCCCAGCGTTCCAAAGTGGGAACAAGGGCGATATTTTCTGCCACCGTGAAATGGGGAAAGAGGCCCCCCTCCTGAATGACGTAACCGATGCCACGGCGGAGACGGATGGGGTCCCAGTCGGTCGTGGCGAGATTCTGGACAAGAATTTGCCCCTGCGACGGAAGTAACATGCCGTTGATCAATTTGAGGAGGGTGGTCTTGCCACTGCCGCTGCGGCCAAGCAGGACGATGGTCTCCCCCTGAGGAATCGCTAAGGAAATCCCGGAAACGATTACACGCGCAGGAATAACGTTTATCTTGTATGTCACGTCATGAAATTCGATTAATTTTCCTGAAAAACTGGCGGTTTTCGTATTCATTTCGATTGACAGTCCCATATCCGGGAGCGAACATCTTAATGCACCTAGCCTCCCGGCGCCGAATTTTGGCGCATCCTTCGCGTGGAAGCTGCATCCAAAGGAAGGGGAAAAACGTCATGGGAGCTTTGGCTCTTGCTGTCCGCATCCGGCACGATTTGCACACCCGCCTTCTTGATGCTCGCGCTCGAACCGACGAATTATTTCGTGTGGTCCGGGAAGAAGCCATGTATGACCGGCCGATTCCGGAGAGGCATCGGATTATTTTTTACGTTGGGCACGTTGAAGCCTTTGATTGGAACTTGCTTGCGGACCGTGCGTTCGGATTACGCTCCTTTCATCGGACATTTGATCAACTGTTTGCGTTTGGAATTGACCCGGTAGGCGGCGGCTTGCCGTCGGACACGCCGGCGGATTGGCCCGGGCGTGATGAAGTGGACAGTTACAACCGGCGGCTGCGCGAGCAACTGGATCACGCGATCGAGCGAGCGCTGGACCGGCCGGCGGAAGGGCATCCGCACCTGATCGCCATGTTGGAAGTAGCCATCGAGCATCGCCTGATGCATGCGGAGACGCTTGCATACATGCTGCACCGGTTGCCGAGCGACAGAAAGATTAGCGGTATGGAGCGGCCTGCGTGGAAAGCCGTGCGGGTGAAATCCCATCTGGTGGAGATTCCCGCGGGCAAAGTGACGCTGGGTCTGGAACGAATTCAGGGTGATGAATTTGGATGGGACAACGAATTCGGCGCGCATGAGATGGAGACTCCGGGGTTCGCGATCGAAAATCACAACGTAACGAACCACGATTTCCTGCGCTTCATCCAAGCGGGCGGTTACGACAACCCCGCGCTGTGGAGTGCAGAAGCCTGGGATTGGAAGAAAAAGGAAACGATCGAACATCCGGTGTTCTGGAAGCGCGACGGCAACTTGTGGATGTACCGCACCATGTTTGGGGAAGTTCGCCTGCCGCAGGAATGGCCGGTGTACGTGAGTCACGCAGAGGCCACGGCGTATGCGAAATGGCTTGGGCGCAAGCTGCCTACGGAAGCGCAGTTCCATCGCGCGGCATATGGAACGCCGGATGGCCGAACGGAACGCGATTACCCGTGGGGCAGCGAAGCGCCGAACGCGATGCATGGAAATTTTGATTTTCAATCGTGCGATCCTTCGCCTGTGGGCGCGCATCCAGCGGGAGCGAGCGCGTTCGGTGTGCAGGATCTCGTTGGAAACGGCTGGGAGTGGACGCGCACGAAGTTCGCGCCGTTTCCGGGATTTGCGCCGATGCCCTTTTATCCGGGCTATTCGGCAAATTTCTTTGACGGCAAGCACTACGTTATGAAGGGCGGCTCGCCGCGCACCGCTGCGTGCATGCTGCGGCGGTCGTTCCGGAATTGGTTCCAACCGCATTATCGGTACGTCTACGCAACATTCCGTTGCGTCGAGGACTAATCAAGCCCAAGCCCGAGAGACTCCATGCTGACCTCTTCCCTTCCCGTAAGGCACGTGTCTGAGTTTGCGTCGGAGGTGCGCGCGAGCCTGACGAAACCCGGCCAGAGAGAACTTCCTTCGAAATATTTGTATGACGAAGTGGGCTCTGCGCTGTTCGAGACGATTTGCGTTTTGCCGGAGTACGGGCTGACGCGGGCGGACGCGCGGTTGTTGGAGAAATACGCGGGAGAAATTGTGGGAAGGCTGCCGTCGCCGATTCAAGTTGCGGAGTTGGGGAGCGGTTCGGGAAAAAAAACGCGTTGGATTTTGGAGGCGCTCGCGCGGCGGCAGAAAACGTACTACTACCCGATCGAGATTTCACCTTCGGCGCTAGCGGCGTGCGCGAAGGAGCTGGGACAGATCGATCTGGTCAGCGTGGTCGGGCATGAGCAGCCGTACTTGGAAGGGCTACGCACGGTCGCCGAAGGACGCGGCGAGCAGGACCATCTGCTGGTGCTGTTCCTTGGCAGCACAATCGGGAATTTCGATCGGGATGCCGGCGAAGAATTTTTGCGGGAAGCGCGAGGGATTCTTCGGCCGGGCGATGCGTTGCTGCTCGGGACAGATCTGGAGAAGAGCGTCGAGCTGCAATGGCTGGCGTATAACGATCCGGCGGGGGTGACGGCGGCGTTCAATTTGAATTTGCTGGCGCGCGTCAACCGGGAGCTGGGCGCGGATTTTGATTTGGGCAGTTTCCGGCACGAAGCGCGCTGGAACAGCGTGGAACGACGGATCGAAATGCATTTGCGCTCCACGCGTCAGCAGACGGTGAAGATTCCCGCGGCGGGATTGCGCATCATGCTCGACGAAGACGAAACCATCTGGACGGAAAGCTCGCACAAATACAAAGCGGAAGAAATTCCGGACATGGCGGCGCGAACCGGATTCCATTGCGATGGGCAGTGGATCGATCGCGAATGGCCGTTCGCGCAGAACCTGCTGATTGCTAGATAGAGTGGTCCTCAGGCCAATGATCCGGCGGCTCATGCCTTCCGCCGGGAGTTTCTCCTCACCTGCTTTGAGAAGTCCTTCTCTGCGATGTTCCTCTGGAAAAAAAATCCTACGAACGATCTCCTGGAAACCTTGAGCCCTCTCCCCTTGTTTTCTGTAAGTGTTGCTGATACAGGACTTAGCGGTGGTGTAAGTGGTTTAGAATCAACAGTTGCGAGGTGGGCGTGGAAGTGTTGATTCTAAAGGGGTTGTCCGTCCCAGGGTTTGCCGTCGATGGTGAGGCGGTAGTTGTGGTCGAAGTGCAGGCCGCCGGTTTTTGGGTCGAAGTATTGATGCGGGGTCTGAGGGGTCGCTCTGGGAGGGTTGTTGGGTTGAGTGGCTGGGGCAGCCGGCGGAGCGGGTTGGGGTGCGTGGATGGGTTGAGCTTGGCTGGTGGCTGGGACGGCCGCGGAATGAGGGGCGCGGGACGGAGCTGGAGACGGGGCGGGCGAGGTCGCGACGGTTGAGATTGGCGGCGTGGAAGACGAGGAGACCGTGGGGATGGGTGGCGGAGCGGAGGGTGGGGCGGGTTTGGGAGCGGGGGCGGGCTTGGGTGGGAAGAGGTAGTCGCGGTCGGACTTGACGGAGTCTTGGACGGCACCGCGCCAGAAGTCCGTGCCATAGGCGCTGATATATTCGTGCTGGGAAACGCGGATGGACTGCAGGAGCGTTTGCGCGAGATAGGCGACGGTGCGGGCGGTTTTGGGTTTTACATCGCCGCGGATGACGGCAGGGATGATGCGGGCCAGGGCAGTGCTGAGATCGCAGGCAGCGAGGTAGCTGCCGGAGAAGAAGTAGGCCAGCTCGTTGGCGAGCTTTTGGGTGGCGAGGGATTGCGCTTCTTTTTGGGCGTGGTAGTGGCAGAAGTGGAGATGGGTGGAGAGGCGCGGGGTGCGACAACGGCGGCCATCGGAGAAGGTGAAACAACATAGGGATACGCGGTCCTTTTTGCTGAGAGAAGGCATAAGAGACTCCTTTAGTTTTGAATTTTTGAGATTGTTTGCTGGTTGCAGCGGGGCTGGTTCCAGCAAGTTGAAACGGTTTTCAGTACACAGTTTTCAGTTGTCAGTCAGAGAAGAGAAGCCAATGGGAAATCCATAGGCATTGGAATGAGCACAGGCACTTCGAGGCTCAGACAAGGAAGAGCGCCTGTGCTACTAACAACAAGAAACGCCGGCAGGATGCCCTTCGGTGACCTCGGGGCAAGCCGGCGCTACAAAGATGGGCCTAAAATAGAAGCGCCCCGGCAAGGCCGGGGCGCAGTGGTCTACGGAAAGTATTATATCACGGAGGTGCGGGCAAATCAGGAATTAGGGGCTGAGAAAGAAACATCCAAGGCAAACAAAGAAAAGTCAAAACCCGCAGCCTTAAAATCGAAGGCTGCGGCACCCGGCTGCGGGTCAACGAAGTTGTTCTGTTTCTAGGCTTGTCGCGTGCGCACCGGGTTTGGAACAGAGCAAAACTGCCGTTTCCATTTCGTCCAAAAGTGCGACCGTTTCTTGTCGAGTGACCGGTTGCCATCTGACTTCAGGTTCTATTGACATAAATATCCAGCCTTTGTTCTCGCGCTGATAAATCCGGGTTAGAGTGGGTTGATTCTCGACTGCGTAGCAGAAAAAGACTCTTCCGTTGGGATCAAACAACCAGAGTTTTGAGAGGTCGCCCGTTCCGTCCATCACCAACAGGGGCCTCTCGCCTTTGCGTACCGTTATTCTGCTTGTCATTTCTTGCCCTTCTTCGCTTTCACCTACTGCGGCTGTATGCCGAAGTACTTTTGCGCCAAAGCGTTAAACTCGTCCTCCGACTTGCAGGTTATCTCTGGTTGGCCTGGTGGGTAGATAATGCAGAACGCCCCTCCCACTCGTTTGTCATCGCCCTTCTCTGAATGAATGTGAGTTTCGCTGTACAAACCAACGATACGGTCTTCAAACGCATCGTTGATTCCGTGGTTGTACACCCACGCGCACTCCGCTGTACATGTCGAGTAGTGGGGACTCGTAGTTGTCATATAGCAGGCGCCCGATGCAGTATCGAAGTGACTCGCAAACGTCGTATGAAAGACATTTTTCTGAATCGACCTGTCTTCTGATTCCGACAGCAGTTTAACTTGCTCGCCGCAAGCTTTTTGTTCTGCTAGGCTGGCGTGCCGTGTTTCGGAAGTGCTCGGCGCAGGAGCGGGAGTTTCATTAGGTAAGTCCCAGAGTTCGGCTGAACGATTTTGTAGCAGGCTCTTTGCGTCGTTGACAGGAATCGCGAAGTTTAGATTTTCACCGCCTTCCAGATACATCGTGTTGATCCCGACAACCTCACCGCGCATGTTGAGTAGAGGCCCGCCGCTACTGCCAGGAGAGATTGGCGCGGTGGTCTGCAAGAATCTGCCTCCCTGCTTTTTCGATGTTCGCACGCCGCTGATTATTCCGTTCGAGACCGTTGATTCAAGGGAGAGCGGATTGCCGATTGCAACGACTTCTTCGCCGACTTGAACCTGGTCTGAATTGCCGAGCGTGAGCGTTTGGAAGATCTTGCCGTGTACCTTGATGATGGCTAGGTCGCGGACTTTATCGGAGGCTAGCACACCATCGGCGGATAGAACAGTGCCATCGGGAAATTTGACGACGGCGACGTCGCCAGTTTCAATGACGTGATAGTTCGTCACGAGGAGGCCGTCTGATGCCACGACAAAGCCCGTGCCTTGTGCTATGGGTTTATCGTTGGCCGCCATGACGATAGTTACGATTGCTCCGTTCGCAGCTTTAGCTATCGCCGGGATGTCCTTTCGGGGCGATGCGGACTGTGCGGAAATGCCCCTTGGAACGAACAAGAAAAGGGAGAGGAGTGTCAGTGCTTTGTGGTGGCTGATAGCGATCATTACTTGCTCTCACGAACGCGAAAAGGACCTTTGGCCTCGATTGTCCAACGGACTTCTGGGCGTTCCTTCTTAGCCCGTGCAAGTATTTGCTTGGCCTGAGATAGATCATCAATGGGGTATGACCTTACTCTCGTGTCATCGGTCGGAATATCTTTGATTGTGAATCCATGATCGTCGTAGGCCATCAACATGATTCGCTCCCTCAGGGTCCCGAAGTTGTACCCTCAGCCACTGTCGAGGGCATGGTTCCATGATGGTTACAAACGGCGCCTATCGCAAGGGTACTTTGCCTTGAAAGTAACGAACGCGTGGGCGCGATCGGCTTCGACAGAGCCTCTGGAGTGCTTCAGTCGGAGAAGAGAAAGGCCCGCCGCGAAATGTGGGTCAACTTTCCACCTCGTTGAAAGAACGCAGCAGCCCTGCTGCGCGGAACCCACTTCATTTATGGAAGATTAGAAAGTTTCGATACGCCAGACGAGGCGGGCGGACCAGGTTTTTTGTTTGGTGAGGTCGGGGCGCCAGACGGCGAGGATTTGGGAACCCTGGTAGACGCGCTCGAAGCCTTCTTCGGATTCGGAGACGGTTTCAATTGGGGCGACCCAAAACTCGTCCATCAAGGGGGCGTGCAGGGCGACGCGGACGCGCTGCCAGCCATCTTCCATGCGCAGGATGGGGCCGGGGAGCTTTCCGCTGAAGCGCAGATTCTGGCGGCCTGCGGGCGTCTCGAAGAAACGGTCGGGTTCCGTGGGGGCCAGCAAATTGATAATCGATTCGATGCCGATGGCGACGGGTTTTTCGAGAGGCTCCTTCAGCTTCAAGCTTACCTCGCAGGCCACCTCGCAACCTCTAGGCGCCGGACCAAACGTAAATTGCTTGAGGAGCAACAGCTTGGACGCCAAGGGTTCACTCTGGCCGTGCACTAGCAACGAATCCGCACGGAAAAGCTCGGCGTCATTCGGCGTGGAGCTTTTCACGGTGAACGCGCCACCCGCGAAGCCTGCGTCCTCACGCAATTCGAGATTCTCGTAGTCCGCGTGGGTGCGCGCGGGATCGAAGAAGAGAATGCGGAAGGCGTGGCGGGGCCAGCGATCGTAGCGGAGAAAACGCTCGAGGCCGGGTTCCTTGACGCGAGTCTGTTCGTGAATGGAAGCGACGGCCCCGGTGGCGGACTTTCCCGCGGCTTCGCGCAGGCTGGCGTGATAGGCCTCGGGGCGGCGCAAGATGGAATTGACGAGCGTGGCAGCCGCCGGGCGGAAATCGAGTGCGGCGATGGTGCCACCGTCGCTGGGCTTCAAGAGCGCCTGGTAATCCAGACCGGTGAAAAGCAATTCGGTGGCGCCATCGGCGTCGTAGTCCAGGAGTTCCACGCGCGCGGCTAAAGCGCCGGGAGTCTGGCGATCGGCGATGGCTTCCGCACGAATGAGATTGCGCCACGGATCGGTGCGGAGATGCGGGGCATAGATTCCGCCGAAGATGCCGTGCCAGTAAGGGTCGTTGCACTGTGCCTTCAAGAGGAGATCGCGAGCCTGCAGGAGGTCTTCATGGGCCTTCGTGCCAATATGATGGGACGGCGCGGCGGCAATGCGCGCGGAAACGCGCAGCATTTTCTTGTGCAGCAGATTGGATTCCGGATACTTGCGAAAAAACCCGCGCCAGGAACCGCCGCGAAGAAAGGAGAGAACTTCCGGGCGGGCGCTGAACTCTTTCAGAACGGCGTGATAGCGCTGGCGAACGCGCGTGGGGAGCACCCACTCCATCATCTCGGTGTAGGAGGCCGTGGGGAGATCGGCGCGGCCGAGGGGAGCGTGAGAAACAAGATATTCGCCGGGCGTGGTGATTTTCAGCCAGTCGGAATTCTTTTCGAGCGCGGTGAAAAACTCGTTGAGCCATCCGCTTTTGTAACAGTGCTCATACGTTCCCGGCCAGACCCCGAATTTTTCCATGTCGTCGCCCATGGCAGCCACGCCGCCGGGAAAACGGCTGGAAGCGTCGCGCAAATACGCAATGACCTCTTCCACTTTGCCGAAGGGAACCAGATAGCGCAGAGCCTTTTGGCCGGGGTAGAGCCAGACGGTCTTGCCGCGGTCTTCGGCGATGTACGGACCGAAGAGTTCCTCCGGCTCGAAGCCGGCGGAAAGAAAATGCATGTCGTCCACCAGCGTGTAAGCGACATTCGCGGCAGCGAGCACGCTCGGAAGCTGCGGCTCCCAGACACGTTCGGCGAGCCAAGCGCCGGAGGGCAGCTGTCCAAAATGTTTTTCCAGATAGGCAGCGAGGCGCGTGATTTGCTCGCGCTGATCTTCCGGCGGAATCGAGATCAGGATCGGCTCGTAGAAGCCGCCGCCCACGAGTTCCACCTGGCCGGTCTGGACCAACTTCTTCAAGCGAACAAAGTAGTCGGGGCGATGCTGTTCGAGCCAGGTCAGGAGCGGGCCGGAATAGTGAAGGCCAAGGTGAACGGCGGGATGCTTTTCAAGCTGTTCGACGAACGGCAGGTAGCAAGTCTCATAGGCCTTTTCGAGCACGTGCTCGAAATTGCCGCAAGGCTGGTGTGCATGAATGAGCAGGGCGAGATGGAAATTCTGCGGCATGGGGACAGTTTTTTCTCTCCAGACATCATAACCTGACACGCAAACTTATGAGTTCGAGGCGTGAATGGCTTGCGCGAAACGCGCACCTCAAACGAGCGCGACGCAGGGTGGGGTGGCGCACGCAAGCGCCTCGGCACTCAAGGCAACGTGTGCTTCAGCACCCAATTAGACACGGCGTCCAGGGCTTCTGGCGCCATGGTCTCTTCGATCCCGCCGTATTCCGATGGGGAGCCTGTCGGAGCGTGCTGGAAGAGATGGTTCAAGCCGGGCAATTCGGTGGTTTGAAAATCCTTGTTGCCGGCGTCGTCAAGGGTCTTCTTAATCTTGGAGAGATTTTCCCTGGGGGGAACTTGCAGATCTTTTTGGCCGTTTAGAGCAAGCACGGGACACAACGTCTTTTGAAGGGCGGGCACGGGGTCGTAGTCGAGGATTTCTCGAAACCACAGGGAGGCCATGGTGCGCACTTGGGCTTGCAACGTGGCGGGCGGGACCCAAGCGCCCATGCCGGTGGACTGCACCAGAGCGTTCAATCTGGATTCGAATGCGGCGGGATCTTTTTCCTGGCGCGCGAGGGCGTAGGTTTGTTTATTGAAGTCGAGCGTGCGAGAGATTTGCTCTTCGTCGATGCCTGCCACTTTCATGATGAGTTCGGACTGGAGCAGCAGGATGTCCTCGCCTTTTAAGGCAGGAGCCGCAAGCAGCACCAACCAGGCAATATCGGTGGAATGCGATGCGACGATGGGGGCGGCCAGACCGCCTTCGCTGTGACCAATTAGGCCGATGCGCTTGGGGTCCAGGTCCTTGCGGGTTTTCAGGTAGGCGACGGCGGATTGGGCATCGGCGGCGAAGTCCTGGATGGTGGCGTTGTCATAGTTGCCGGTGGACTTGCCGACGCCGCGTTTGTCAAAACGCAGGACGGCGATTCCTTTGCGCGTGAGATGATCCGCGAGGACGAGAAAAGGGCGATGGCCTTCGATGGTTTCGTCGCGATCGTGCGGGCCGCTGCCGCTGAGGAGAATGGCGACGGGGAATGGGCCGGGGCCCTGCGGGAGAGTGAGCGTTCCTGAAAGGGAAATGTGGGCGGATTCGTTCGGGAAGGAGATTTCTTCCTCTTTATACGGATAGGGTTTTACGGGGTCTTGAGGACGCACCAGCGCAAGGAGTTGATCCGAACGACGAAATTCGAGTTTTTGCTCCACGCCGCCTTGCGTCCAACTGCCGGTGATGATGTTCCTCGCCGCGTTGAGCGTGCCGGTGTAGGAGCCCTTCACGACGGGAATTTCAAAGTGAAAGCTGTTTTCTTTCTGGCTGACTTTGACGGCGGGGAGGCCGCTGACTCCCTGATCGGGGCTGTCTAAGGCAGCGAGAAGCTGCTTCTTGTCATCATGCGTGACGTGCAATTGGAGGCGGAGGCGCATGCCGTTGCTTGCAATTGCGCCTTGCCAGACGCCTTCGGCGCTGGCGATGGCGTCTGAAGGTTTGCGGGCGCCAACGCCTGCGGCCTCGCGGTGGAATACGAGGCCCAGGCTGATGCTGCTTTGTGTCCAGCCGCCGTCGATGGTTCGATGATCGGCAGAAATCGTTCCTGAAAAGGAAGCGCCGACGGAGGAGACCTTGAAGGTGAGATTCGAATCGTCTTGAGCGAGGGAATCCACGGGGATGCCGTAGACGCCTTGATCGAGGCTGTCAATGGCGGCTTTGAAGGAGCCGTCTGGTTCTTTGGAGATGTGGAGGACGAGATGAAGGAGAGCGTCGCCGGCTTGCAGGGTGCCGGCCCAGCTGCCTTCCAACGTTGCGGGAGCAGGATGCGGCGCCGGTTTGCGCACTGCCGGTGTTTGCGCCCAGGCAGGAGAGAGTGCAAACAAACTGGTGAACGAAACAGCAGCTACGCGGCTCCACATTCCAGACTTCACGCAGGACCTCCGCACAGATCCGTCAGCATGGTAGATGGTCCCGGTCCGAAAAGAGTTGGAAACGGATCCGGGGCAAAAGCAGCCTGCGCTCGTCGGAGCAAGTAGGTGATGATGACTCGCAAAAACAGGCGGGACAAAAAAACGGCACGCCAAAGCGTGCCGCTAAACGCTCCCAAGTTTTATCTAGCCGCGCCAGTGAGCTACTTCTTGTTGGCGTACCAATCGGCGTTGATGGGCGTAAAGCTCTGCCACTTTTCGGGCAGATCTTCGAGTGCGAAGATGGCGGTCACTGGGCAGACCGGAACGCAGGCGCCACAATCGATGCACTCCGTGGGATGAATGTACAGCTGCGTGTTTCGGATTCGAATGCCGGTTCGTCCTTGCGCGGATGAATGCAGTCCACCGGGCAAACATCCACGCAGGCAGTGTCTTTTGTGCCGATGCACGGCTCGGCAATCACGTAAGCCATTCGGGATCTCCTCTGTTCGTGCAGCGGGCCGGTGGGCCCGCTACGCAAAACAATACTACCAGCCAAAAATGCCTTATACCATGCGGCTACTGGAAGCAGCAAGCAGGGTAATGCAATTGTACGCGGTGCGAATGAGTTTCTCAACCCGCGGGGGTGCGCATAGAATGGAAGAGGAAGGTGGGGGAATGAGAACGCGGACCGTTTTTGTCGTGTTGATGATGATTGGGTTTGTGGCGCCTATTGCAGCGCCGCAGGCTCCTAAAGCAGCTGCCGTACGAGATCCGGAGCTGATTGACGCGGACGGGTATCAGAAATTGTTGCAGCAGTATCGAGGGAAGCCGTTGCTGGTTACGTTCTGGGCGACGTGGTGCGAGCCGTGCCGCGACGAATACCCCATGCTGAACGACCTGGCCAAGCAATATGCTCCGCAGGGGTTGAAGGTCGTGGGGATCAGCATGGATGACGATGGGGACAGGATTCTGATGAGGCGGTTCCTGGCGCGCTATCACCCGGTATTCACGAATTACCGGAAAAAACCGGGGGACGCAACGGCGTTTGATCAATCCGTTTTCCCGGGGTGGAGTGGAGCGCTTCCGGCAACATTTTTTTACGCGAAGGACGGGAGTCTGATTGGACATGTGCTTGGCGAGGGGACGCGAAGCACATATGAAGATTCCATCCGGTCGCTGCTCGCATCGGGATCCAACTAGAGACGGGCCACGTTATCGAGACGAAGGCCTATCGCAGAGCAAAAAATTTGTTACGGAATCAGAACTAACGCAAAGAACCTGAGACTCGCGGGTGGAAGTCAGGAGGACAATTGTGATTCTGAGCGAGAACCTTCGAAGTGGATACATCCAGGACGATGTCGAGCAATACGTTTACGATTTATTGCCGGAGCGCGATGCGGTTGTTACGGAGATTGAAGAGTATGCGGCGGAGCATGACGTGCCGATTATCGGGCCGGCGGTGGCGCGGATGCTGACGCTCTTTGTGCAGGTCTCCGGTGCAAGGCGCATTTTCGAGATGGGGTCGGCCATTGGGTATTCGACTATTTGGCTGGCGCGGGCCGCGGGGCCCAAAGGCAAAGTAATTTATACGGATGGCGATCCGGAAAAGGCGAAGCGCGCCAAGGAGTATTTTCGGCGGGCGGGTGTGGCTAAACGGATTGAGGTGCGAGTTGGGGACGCTTTAGAGCTGGTGAAGAAGGCGGCGGGAAAATTTGATCTCATTTTCAACGATGTGAATAAAGCGCAATACCCGGCGGCGTTGCGTGCGGCGCTGCCAAAGGTGCGGCGCGGGGGCTTGTTCATCACGGACAATACCTTGTGGTCGGGTAAAGCGGCGCGGCCGGCGGCGCTGGATGACGCAGACACACACGGCATCCAGGAATTCAATCGGGTGGTTTACGCAGCGAAGGAGCTCTATCCGGTTTTGATTCCGCTGCGCGATGGGGTCACTGTCTGTCAAAAGCTATAGCTGCGACGCTTCGTTAGCTGCGGAAGAGGTTGCGGAGGAGGAAGCCGAGGTTGGCGGGACGCTCGGCAAGGCGGCGCATGAAATAGGGGAACCAGTCGGCGCCGAACGGGATGTAGATGCGCAAGCGGTATCCGTCGCGGACGAGACGGCGCTGCAAATCGGTGCGCACGCCGTATAACATTTGAAATTCGAAATCGTCCTTGGAGATTTGTTTGGCGGCGGCGAAGCGAATGGTGGCTGCGATCATCTTCGGATCGTGCGTAGCAATTCCGTGATAGAAGCCGCTGGAGAGGAGCATCTGCATCAGGCGGACGTAGTTGGCATCAACGTCGGCTTTTTCCGGATAGGCAACTTCCACTGATTCCTTGTAGGCGCCCTTGCACAGGCGAATGCGGCAGCCGTAGGCCAGCAAGTCCGTGACGTCGGTTTCGCTGCGGTAGAGATAGGATTGGATTACCGTGCCGACGGCGGGATTGCGGACGCGCACGCTCTTGACGAGGTCAATGGTGCGCTGGGTGTAGAGCGAGCCTTCCATATCAATGCGCAGAAAATTGTCGTAGCGGGCGGCAAATTCCACAATGGACATGACCAGGCCCTGGCAGAAATCGGTGTTGAGGTCGAAGCCAAGCTGCGTCAGCTTGCAGGAGACGTTGGCGTGGATTCCCTCCTTAGCGATGCGTTCGAAGATTTCCAGGTAGGTATCGCGGGAATGCTGGGCGTCGGTGGTGTTGGCGACATTTTCGCCGAGGTAGTCGAGGCTGACGAGCATTCCGGCGTCATTACAGCGGCGGGCGGCTTCGATGGCTTCGTCGAGCGATTCGCCGGCGACGAAACGGCGCGCCATGCGGCGAGTCATGCCATTGGAAGTAACCCAATTGGCGAAGCCTTTGTTTTCGGAGAGCTTCAGGAGCGTGGAGCGGAGCATGCGTGGTCAATTATGGCAGTCTGGAAAGATTGAAACTAGTGCGTGTGCTCTTCCAGAAACTTTTCGGCGTCAATGGCGGCCATGCAGCCGGAGCCGGCGGCGGTGACGGCCTGGCGGTAGCGATGATCCTGGACGTCGCCGGCGATGAATACTCCCGGAACGCCGGTCAGGCTGCCGTGCTTGGCGATGAGGTAGCCGTTGGCGTCCATTTCGAGTTTGCCTTTGAAGACGATGGAATTCGGATTGTGGCCGATGGCTACGAAGACGCCGTCGACGGTAATTTCGCGCGCTTCCTTGGTTTCGGGATTGCGGAGGCGGGCGCCTTCGACGTGGCCTTGGGGAGCAACAATTTCTTCGACGACGAAGGGAGTGGTGAACTCCACTTTTTCGTTGGCCCTGGCGCGGTCAATCATGATTTTCGAAGCGCGGAATTCGTTGCGGCGGTGAACGAGATGGACCCGGCTGGCGTAGCGGGAGAGGAAATTCGCTTCTTCCATGGCGGAATCGCCGCCGCCGACCACGGCGATGGGCTTGCCGCGGAAAAAATAGCCGTCGCAGGTGGCGCAGGTGGAAACGCCGTGGCCGATCAATTCCTTTTCACCTTTTAGGCCTAAGAGTCGCGCGGAAGCGCCTGCGGCAACGATGAGCGCTTTGGCTTCGTAGGTATCTTTTCCGGCGATGATTCGAAAGGGGCGCTTGCTCAGGTCCACTTCCGTGACGGCGCCTGCTTTGAACTCCGTGCCGAATTTTTGCGCCTGTTTGCGCATGTTTTCGATGAGCTCCGGCCCCATGATGCCGTCGGGGAAGCCAGGAAAATTCTCGACGTGCGTGGTGAGGGAAAGCTGGCCGCCGGGTTCGTGGCCGTCGAGGACGAGGGGCTTCAAATTGGCGCGCGCTGCGTAGATGGCCGCGGTTAGACCGGCGCATCCACTACCGATGATGACCACGTTGTGCATTCCGTTTTTCTCCAAACTCATTAGATTCAGTAGTGCACCCGCCGGATACACGGAGCGGGTATTGTAGCATTCCCCTCTCTGTGTATCGGAATAGGTGGCGGCCAAATTGGAGAGGGGTGTCGAGCAGAGCCGCGTTGACCGGAAGAAAGTGGTGCCGCTATAGTTTGGAGAAACGAACGGTTGCCAGAGGAGAAAGCGACGATGGATCCGAGGTACCCGATTGGGAAACTTGAAATGCCGGCGCAGGTTTCGCAGGCGCGGCGGCAGCAGGCGATCGATGAGATCGCGTTAACTCCGGCCAAACTGCGCGCGGCGGTGAAGGGCTTGAACGACGCGCAACTGGACACGCCGTATCGCGAAGGGGGCTGGACGGTGCGGCAGCTTGTGCACCATGTTCCGGACAGCCACTTGAATGCGTACGTGAGGCTGAAACTCGCGCTTACCGAGGAAAACCCTACGATCAAACCGTACGACGAAGCGGCGTGGGCGAATTTGGCGGATTCGAAATCGACCCCCATTGAGGTATCGCTCTCGCTGATGGATTCGGTGCACGATCGCTGGGTGCGCATCTGGAGATCGTTGAAGCCGGAGCAATTCGCGCGAAAGCTGGTGCATCCGGATAACGGGCAGAGAGATGTGGATTGGCTTCTTTTCGTCTACGAGTGGCATGGGAAACATCACACCGCGCACATTACAGAACTCCGCAAACAGAAGGGCTGGTAGACGGCGGGATTGCGGCCTGCTCGAATGAACCTTACACAGACTTGGGATCCGGAGCGTTACGCCCGCAACGCGCGATTTGTCAGCGATCTTGCGGGGCCGGTGGTCGAGTTGCTCGATCCTCGACCGGGAGAGCGCATCCTCGATCTTGGGTGCGGAGATGGGGTGCTGACGGCGAAGCTCGCAACGATGGGCTGCGAGATGGTCGGGGTTGACGGGAGCGCTCCGCAGATCGAAGCGGCTCGAAGGCTGGGGTTGGACGCGCGCGTCATGGACGGCGAAAAACTCTCTTTCGACGAGGAGTTTGAGGCGGTGTTCAGCAATGCGGCGCTGCACTGGATGCGGAACCCCGAGGCGGTGATTGGGGGCGTGCAGCGGGCGCTGCGGCGGAACGGACGGTTTGTGGCGGAGCTTGGCGGGCACGGGTGCGTCGCGAAAATCAAGAAGGCGCTTGTGGAGGCACTGAACCGGCGCGGGCTGGATGGAGAAGGCGCGGTTCCTTGGTATTTTCCAACGGTCGAAGAGTACTCGGGGCTGCTAAAGAAGGCTGGCTTTTCGGTGCGCTACATTGCGCTCATTCCTCGTCCCACTCCGCTCCCGGGAGACGTCACTGGCTGGCTGGAGACGTTTGCCGAGAGTTTCCTGACTCGTTTACCTGCTGCGGAGCGTCCCGTGTATGTCGCAGAAGTGCGCGAAGCCTTGCGGCCACTGCTCGCGGATGCGGAAGGCAAATGGACCGCGGATTACGTGCGGTTGCGGTTCGTGGCTATAAAAGAAGGCTAGAGAAGCAGTGGGCGGTGAATAGACCTCGTGCAAAGTGGCGCGGTGCACTCCGGCTCGTGTACGATACTGCGTCACGCAAGGAGAACGCATGAGCCGACCGGCTGGAACGTACGCCATTTTTGAAACCTCGCAAGGGAACATCGTGGTGCGCTTGCTTGAAAAGGAAGCGCCGAAGACGGTTGCGAATTTTGTGGGACTCGCGGAAGGCACCAAGGAATTCACAAACGAAAAGACGGGCCAGAAGGAGAAGCGCCCGTTCTACGACGGACTGATTTTCCACCGCGTGATTCCGCAGTTCATGATTCAAGGCGGCTGTCCGCAGGGGAGCGGAATGGGAGGGCCGGGTTACAAATTTGCCGATGAATTTCATCCATCACTGAAGCATTCGAAAGCCGGAAAGCTTTCCATGGCCAACAGCGGGCCGGGAACCAACGGGAGCCAGTTCTTCATCACCGTGGCGGCGACGCCGTGGCTGGACAATCGGCATACGATCTTCGGCGAGGTTGTTGAAGGCCAGGACGTGGCGGACAAAATATCGAACTTGCCGCGTGATTCCAGCGACCGGCCGCGCACGCCGGTGACGATGCAAAAGGTGCGCATCGAGCGTATTCCGTAAGCGGACGCTGCCCCAATGCTCAGTCCTGAGCGACTTCTTCGGCTGTTCGTTGAATTCATTTTCGTCTTGCTCGGCCTGCTGTTCATCTGGCTAGCGTTGGTGCGCCGCATTTATGTGGACCGGCACAGTATTGGATGGGTGATCCTCAGCGTGGCGTTGATCCTTTGGGGCCTCCGCGCGCTTTACAAACCAGGCCAATGGTGGGCGCGCTGGCAAAACTGGACGCGCGGGCTCTCTCTCGCGCTTCTGGGCCTTTTGATGCTGGTGATTACACGCGTGCCCTTCTTGTGGGTGGGCCCATTGTTGGCGGCCGGTGGCGCCGTGCTGTTGCTGCGCGGCATTATCGAGGCCATTCTGATCTTCCGGCCTCGTTGAAGAGGCACGCATTCGATCTTCGACATCTTCTTGTGTATTCCCGGATTCCCGCCGCCTTCGGCTATAATCCGCGCCACAGACAGCTCTTCCAGTAAACGGGATTCGGCCCAGGGCTGCGGTTCGCACTTATCCAAAGATCGAAGGAGAACGTCCGTGCTCAAGGAATTCAAAGAATTTGCGATGCGTGGCAATGTCATGGATCTGGCGGTCGGCGTCATCATTGGAGCGTCGTTTGGAAAAATCGTGACGTCACTGGTCGAGGATGTGCTCATGCCACCGATCGGCCAACTGGTTGGCAAGGTCGATTTTTCAGGCTTGTTCCTTGGCTTGAGCGGAAAGTCCTTCGACACTCTGAAGGCCGCGAAGGAAGCCGGCGTAGCGACGGTGAACTACGGAATTTTCTTGAACAATGTGATCAATTTCCTGATCGTCGCGTTTGTGGTATTTCTGGTAGTACAACAAATGAACCGCCTCACGAGAAAACAAGCCGCTCCGCCCGCACCATCGACAAAGGACTGCCCGCAGTGCGCGATGCCGATTCCCCTGGCGGCAAAGCGGTGCGGACACTGCACCTCACAGTTGGCGTGAGGGACCTAGAATACTTAGAACCAAAAACTAAGAACTAAAAACTGTTTTCCTCAGCTCTTCGGCTCTTTCTTTTTCTGGTTTGCTTGGAGATGGGCGCGCAGGCGGGCGACCACGTCGTCTTCGTGCCCTTCTTCCATCTCTTTTTGAACTTCCTCTAGGGCGAAGTGCACAACATCATGATGGTGAATCTCCTGAGGCGCCAGGGCGTCGCTGAAGCGCAGCCATAGCCGGTGGAGCAGATTGACTTCGTTGGCGGTCAGATTGGGTGCATGCGGCCCGAGGACTTTGTAAACCTTGTCCCCATTGGGCATGTGAATTTCGAGATTGAATTGCGGCCTCTGGTCGCCAAGCTTTTCCCAGGCGTCGCCGATCAGCCGGGCCTGCTCTTCGGTGCTCTCGTGCGTGGAATGACCCAACACGATGGTACTGGACTGCAGCGAGGTTGCCGCGCGCAAAATGCCGTCCGCCAGATCGTTGGCGGCGACGACGGCCAGGCGGATGGATTTGCCGCGCTTTTCCGCGAGCGCCAAGGCTTGCGAAAAGAGCTGCTGCTCGATACTTCCAAAGAGTTGTTCGGCTTCGAGCTCGTATTCGCCGGAAGAGGAACGACGCAGCAGCCGAACGTGGAGAACGATAACGTCGCGGCGGCCGGGTTTGACGCGGTCGAGGACATTGCCGAGGTGATAGAGGGCATGAAGGTTGCTGACGGGGACGAGGATGTTGCCAGGGCGCGCGCCGATGGCCTGGGGAGTGAGGTCGCCTTCCATTTCGAGATGGAACTGGTCCATCTCGACGTGCTTGGTGTTGCCGCGGCGATGATGCGTTAATCGCTCTGAAATCGTGAAGACGATAAAAAGCACGATGGAGAAAGTGACGCCGGCGATGGTGGCGTCTTTTTTCGTGAACAAGTTGACGACGGCGATTCCGAGCAGGATCAGAGTGATCAGGCCGAGGCCAAGAGGAATTTCCACGCCGAAGATCGTGAAGTTCAGCGGGACGCGGTATTCGCGATCACCCGGATGGGTGTAGCGCAGGATGAGCACCGCCAGGCCCTTCATGGCAAAGCTCCAGATCACGCCGAAGGCATAGAGGTTGGCGAGAAATGTAACGTCGCCGCGGCTGATGATGATGGTGACGATCTGCAGACCGGCAACGATGCTGATGATGCGATGGGACGTGCCAAATTTTCTGTGCGGCTGGCGGAACCAATCGGCCAGGACGCCGTCCTCGGAGACGCGGTTGAGCACGCCGTTCGAACCGACGATGGCGGTATTCACGGCGCCGGCGAGAATCATGGTGCCTACCACGACGACAAAGCCGTGGAAGAGGAGGCGTATCAAAAACGGCCCTTCCAGATTCATGGCCAGGCCGCCGATCAGGTTTTCCAGAAAGTTCTGGCGAACGTTGTCCGGAATGATCATCACGGCGAAAAAGGAGACCAGAGAAGTGAAGACGAGGCTGTAGATAAAAATGACCAGCCCGGTTTTCTTCAGGTTGGGCAGCTTGGGATGCTCAATTTCGCGGTAGACCTGGGCGAGGGATTCTTCGCCGCTCATGGCGAGGACGGAATGGCCGAGGCCGATGAAAATCGCGAGGATTCCGGCGAAATGCGCGAAGTGCACGCCGTAGAGCCAGCCCATGGCGTTGGGCCCGAGCTTCAAGTTTTTCGGGTGCGGGATTGGGGGAAGGGCGGGATGACGCAGCCAGACGGTATAGATGCACCAGGCGATGAGGATCACGACCATGACGGTGGTGACCTGCATGATGCGCATGGCTTTCTGGCTGGATTCGTGAACGCCTTTGACGTTATACCACCAGAAATAAATGGTGACGAAGATGGCGAAGACGGCGGCGCCGAATCCCGGGGAGATGTGCAGATGCAGATGGACGTAGTCGAAGGTTTCGTTGCACAGGCCGACGATGTATTGGCCGGCGGAAACGCCGCTGATGGGGCCCGTCAGAATGTAGTCGAACATCAGTGCGGAGACGCTGAATTTGGCGAGCGTTCCGCCCATGGCTTCTTTGACGACGCGATAGACGCCGCCGCGCACGAACATGCTGCAGCTCTCGACGTAGACGGCGCGCACGGCGTAAGAAAAAAGCATGATGCCGAGGATGAACCATGGCGCGGCTTTGCCGATGTAGGCTTCTGCCTCGCCGCCGGCGTAGTACGCGGAAGAAGCGAGATCGTTGAGGACGATGGCAGCGGCGCGCCAAAAGGAAATGAAGCTGAGGAGCGCCGTGGTGGCAACAAGAACACGCGGAATTCCGCTGCCACGGCTGCCTGCGGCAGCAGGGCTATTGGGAGTGCTGCTCATGTCTGGGTTTCACTAAGTCGCAGGTTAAAATGCTCGCATTTTTGGGGCACCAAGTCTAGCTTGCTACTGCGTGGGTTAGGACGCGGTTCGCGTTGAATCCCCGCGCCGAGCTATTACATCCTTATTGTATGGCTAAGAAAGAATCTAGCTGGCAATCTTCAACTAAGGGGAGGCGCTAATGCGCGCGGTCATTCGGAAGGCCACCTTCTGCCTGGCATCGCTAGCCTTTGGCATCGATCACTCACATGCGCAATCGCCGGAGGAGAATTCTCGACATGTTAGCGGAAAAGAGCAGAGCGATGTGCCGGTACAAACAAAACAAGCGGGTGTTGATAAACCTACTATTCGGGTTCAATCCTCTTTAGTACTTGTAGATGTCCTCAGCGAAGATCCACAGAGCGGGTTGCCCATTCGAGACCTGAAGAAAGAGGATTTTCGAGTCTTTGATAACCGCCACGAGGTTGCAGTCGAAACATTCGATTCCGGGGCGCACCTCAGTACGCGGCCATTAGTCGTTTGGCTTACCGTGATTTGTAACGAACAGGGGAAGATTGGGGGTTCAAGGGAGTTTGTTGGCAAAGAGTCTCTGTTTCGGCCTGCGCTCGGATATTTAGACAAACATGACAAAGTAGGGGTCGCTCATTGGTGTGACAACGGCGAGGCTCAACTGGATCTACAGCCCACAGAGAATCCGGACACGCCCCTGACTGTGCTGGCCAATACCATCAAGCCAATCAGTTTCGGGGTCGGGGGAAACAGCAACTTGGTAGGGGAAGAAACGTATCGGAAAATGGTCCGGTTAATCCTTCAAGACGCGCATCGCCGCAACCCACAGCCCTTGCCCGTGATTGTATTTCTCGATGGCGATCGCACCTCTCAAAGAAAGTACGATTTGGACCAGGTAGTGGACGATGTTTTGCAGACCTCTGGAATCGTATTCGGGATCCGAGACGATTCTGCTGCGTCGCAGCCCACCGTACCAACGGGCGCAGTGGGAAACATTTCACACTACATGGCAGCCCAGACAGGGGGACGGTATCTCTCTGCATCTCCCCGTGATTACGCCACAGCACTGGAGATGATTCTGGTGCAACTGCATTTTCGCTATCAACTGGGATTTGTCCCGTCGAAGATCGATGGGAAACGTCATGAGCTTAAGGTCGAACTTACAAAGGAAGCGCGCGAGAAATATAGAAGTGTTCAACTAAACTTTCGCACGGAGTACATTCCTGTGACCGATGCTCCGGCCTGGTCGCGGTAAGAACTAGCCATAGCCGGATAAACAAGCCGCTCTAAAGAGTTAAACTCCGCCGAGGAAGTCGAAATCATCTAGTCCGCAGGAGTGCGGAAGGCTTTGGCGCATTCGGGGCAGGGGCAGATGATGCGGAAATAGTCGTAGCTGTAAATGCCGGTGGAGTGGCCGTCGGAGAAGCTGAGCTGGATGGCGTAGCTGCCGATTTGCGTGGCGGCCTGGGCGCGGGGCTTGGGCTTGAACATGGGCAGCGCGGGAGAGGAGAGAAACGATGGAGCGGGCTCTTCGCTGTGGGAGGCTTTTTTGCCACGTGCGTCGCTGCAGGTTGCGCAGGGGCACTCTTCGCGGAGATAAGTGAAATCGTAGTGGCTGGCGTGGCCGTCAGCCCAGGTAATGTCTATGCCGGCGCCGGTGGAAATGTGAATCTTGATGCTGGTGGGCTTTTTTCGCGGGTCGGCGGGGGTCGGCATGAGTTCGAGGGGAGTTTAGCGCTTGGACTTGCCGTCGCAGCAATCGCCGGGAGGGATGGGGTTTCCGTGCGGGCAGGTTTTCGGGTGCCCAAGAAAAGTGCAGATGCGCTGATCGAGTTCCGGGCTGATGATGTGTTCGAATTTGCAGGCTTGGGTGTGGGCTTCGGTGTCGTCGATGGAGAAGGTGTCTTTGAAGAGGCGCTCGGCGAGGCGGTGGCGGCGGACGACGTCGCGGGCACGCTGGCTGCCGACGGGAGTGAGCTGGACTTCTCCGTTGCGCAATTCCACGAGGCGCAGGTCGGACATGCGCGATAGGACGCGCGCGGCGGGCTCGTCAGAGACTACTGGAAGCTTGCCCGCTGGGCCGGTGGCGTGAAGGCTCGCCGCCTGGGCAGGCTTCCCTTCCTCGCCGAAAATCCAGATTTGTTCGAGCAGATGGTCGAAGCGAATTTCGTCGTCGGTGGAAACGGCGGTGCAGCAGTCGGCGGTGTCGGCCAGAGGACAGGCGAGCGGATGGCCGGGGCCGTGCTGCGCGGTGTCGAAATGCAAGTGGCCGTGGGCGAGTTCGATGCGGCGGTCCGCCTGGCGCGCGATGTCCGGGTCGTGCGTGACCATCAGGATGGTGTGGCCGGCGTTGTGGAGCTCGCGGAAGATTTGAAGCACGATCGCTTCGTTGGCTTCGTCGAGATTGCCGGTGGGCTCGTCGGCGAGGATCAGTTTCGGCTGATTGATCAGGGCACGGGCGATGGCCACGCGCTGCTGTTCGCCGCCGGAGAGTTGCGCGGGGAGATGCGTCAGGCGATCGCCGAGACCCACACGCTTCAGGGCTTCCGCGGCCTGGTTTTCGTCGGTGAGGCTGTGAAAATATTGGGCCAGCATTACGTTTTCGAGCGCGGTGAGGTACGGCACGAGATGGAATTGCTGGAAGACGAAGCCGACTTTCTCCGCGCGGTAACGCACGAGTTCGTTTTCACGGAGTTTCGAAAGGTCGACGCCGTCAACAACCACGCGGCCGGAGGTCAGCGTGTCCAGGCCGCCGAGAATGTTGATCAGCGTGGTTTTGCCGGAGCCGGAGGGGCCCATGAGAGCGACCCATTCGCCGGTGTTTACTCCGAAGCTGACGCCGCCGAGCGCGCGAAGAACGCCGTACTGCTTGGTCAGATTTTCGATGACCACTTGCGTTCCCGCGATTCGCGGAGGCACTTGCACGACGGAACTCACGCTTCACCTCGAAACACCGATGCGGGCCGGATGCTCGCCAGGCGCCGCAGCGGATACGCGCTGATGATGGCTACGAGGATCGTCAGCGCTACCGCTACAGGATACACAATCAGGCGCGGGCGCGCCGCCACGCCGAAGACGGCTTTGCCTAATCCGATGGATAGGAAAATGCCAATCGCAGCGCCGATTGCGCCGCCGGCGAGGCCCAGCAGCGCGGCCTCGGCCAGAAAGAGGCGCAGAACGCGGCGCATGGAGCCACCGATGGCCTTCATCAAGCCGACGTCCATTTTTCGTTCCATGGCGACGTTGGTCATCGCCGCCATCACGCA
Organism: uncultured Acidobacteriota bacterium; assembly: GCA_963729455.1. Taxonomy (GTDB): domain Bacteria; phylum Acidobacteriota; class Terriglobia; order Acidiferrales; family UBA7541; genus Acidiferrum. Next base: position 210,184 of record CAVSNX010000005.1, on the reverse strand, counting down.
TAGCCCCGTCAGCAGCAGCACAATTCCCACCGTCGCCGTCAGCAGGCCGCTGATGCGGTTGTAAATCTTCGCTTCGCCCTCCGTAAACTGCCGAATTCCATGCACGTCAGCTTCTGGGATTCTTTTTTGGAGATTGGAAATGTAACGATCGATGCTCCCAGGCGTGCCGGAAACACTCAGCTGAACAAGACTTATGCGGTCATCAAGAATTGTCAGTCGTCTCGCAGTCGACATGTCCACAAAAACATAGGCGTCTTCAGGGCCACCGAAACTCTGGACCTGCACCGTTGAACAGAGAATACCCAGATTGCGATAGCGGATCACCGGTCGCACCGGAATACTGCGGGAATTCTCTTGCAATTTGGCCGCAACCTGCTCCCCGAGAATACAGGTCCGGGGATCATTTGCCGTATCAGAGAAGAGCACTCTCGCATCCCGGGAAGGCAGAATGTCAGCCAGCTTCGCCCCCTCAAAGCCAGCAACCACCGCTTGAATAGTGCGTTCGGGCCCGGAGGGGGAGTTCACGGAATTGAGTGGCGTAACGCCAGCGACAAAATAGAGAAATGCGATTTTTGCAACCCCATTCTCTTTGTTCGAGGAAGGAATTCTTTGCAGAATTGACTCGTCTAGCGTGTGGTCATCGACACTGGGTTGATTGTTATTGCGTGGAGCGATCACGACATTGGCCCCGAAAGCCCGGAATTCCGTGGTCAGGCGGCGCTTGGCGTCGATTTGGAGATTGAGGAGGGCGGCGGTGACGGCGGCGCCGGCGCCGAGGGCGAGCAGCATGACGAAGAGGCGGCCGGGGTTGGCGCCGAAGAGACGACGGATGATGCGCCAGAACATGGCTCGATTGGTGGTGTAAAGGGCCATCATTCGCCTCGCAGGATGGGCGCGGGCTCGTAGCGGGAGGCGCGTCGCAGTGGAAGGGCGCTACCGAGGATTGTGACGCCGGCGGCGAGTGCGACGACCACGAGAAAGACGATGAGAGAGGGTTCTGGGGCGACGCCGAAGATTTTTTCGCCGAGCAGGCGCGCGAGGAGGATTCCCAGGGCGTAGCCGACTCCGCCGCCGACGAATGCAAGGAGCAGCTGTTCCGCGGCGAGCAAGAAACCGACTGTGCCTGAGCCAGCGCCGAGTGCTTTCATCAGACCGATCTCGGTTCGCCGTTCGATTACGGAGGCTGCTGCGGACGCGCCGACGGCCAGCGCCGCCGCGAGCAGCGCGGCTCCTGTCACCAGCCACAGGAGCATTTGCACGCGCGTCAAAATCTGGCCTTCGCCTTCGGCCACGCGACGAATGACGCGCACATCTGTTCCGGGCAATTCCTGCTGAATCTGAAACGCGATCGATGAAATGTATGGCGTGCAGAACCAACGGTCATACTCGGCGGGTGTAAACGACTTCACATCGCGCTTCGCAAACGCGTCTTCCGGTTTGGTCAGCGCGCTAACGTACAGCTTGCGATACTGGCCCGGCTTGCTCGCGAGTCGCTGGACGCTGAGAAGGGGCATGAGAAGGGCATCGTCCTCAGGACCGCCGCTGGAAAGAATCCCCGTGATGGTGCAAGGCGCATACTTCGGCATCTTCTCGAAATCAGGAACATTCACAAGTATTTGTTGCCCGAGACCAATCTTCATGCGCTGCGCTAGATTGGCTCCGGCGACGCACTCGTGGGGAGCGTCGACATAATAGTGGCCGTTGGGACCAAAATTAACCCGCCGAGGCCGGCTGGATTCTTCCGAAAACCAGCGTCCCTCGATTCGAAACCATGGATTCGTCTTCTCAATGCCTGTTGTGAAGACGGTGCCATCCTCCAAATGCAACAGATGCGAGCCCCAAGTTCCAATCAGTTGAACTTTTGTTCCAGCATTGGAGGAGGATAGCTCGCTAGAGTCGGCCGCTACATTGGCGGAAACCTCCAAGACCGGTGCGAACGCAATGATGTTGTTGTGCCAGAAAATAGTTTTCAATTTCGGCAGGTCGGCTTCGGGAAGAAATGCGCCGGCATTCACTGGGCGGTAATCCACGCCGCCGATTTCGAGTGGCAAGGAATCGGCTTGCGGCGTTACCAGAAGATTCGCGCCCAGGCTGCGGAATTCCTTGGCAAGGCGGTCGCCCACATCCAGGGAAACGCTCAGCGCCGCAGTGGCTACGCCCATGCCGAGGGCCAGCGCCGCTCCGGTCAGGAGTTTGTGGCGCGGACGGCGTCCGAAGGAATCGGCGACTAGTCTCAAGAACATGGTTATGGGAATAGCTTCTGTTTTCAGTTCTCAGTATTCAGTTCTCAGTAAGATTTTTTGATGAACTTTTTTTACTTTCTGTCTTCCTACTGAAAACTGACCACTGACATGCGTATTCAGTTCTCAGTGAGATTTCTAATGAACATTTTTACTTTCTGTCTTCTTACTGAAAACTGACAACTGAGAACCCTTCGCCCTTGGGGGTAGCTCCAACTTCCAGCCGCACATTAACCTCTACTGAGGAATCTCCTTTGCGGCTTGGGTCAAGGACGAAATATCAATCACTAAGTCTCCACCATCGGCGTGGGACGGTACTCCGATCGGATTGCAGCCGCCCTGGTCGCCGATCGAAGGGACATAGATGGCGGCGCCGCAGTGTCGGCAAATCACGTTCTGGCCGTCCTGGCGATAGCCTTCGGCGCCGCAAATCCGGCAAGCGTCCAAGCCGACGCCATAGCCATTGGGCTTCTTGATAATCAGAAAGCGCAGCAACTGATTGGCGGCGTTGACGGTGTAAAGATGCAAGGTTCCGTCCTGCACTTCGCTGATGGGAATCCGGACAACGTTGCCGTCACCAGTAAGCGCTCGCGCGGAAGGCGGGGCAGAGTTTGCACGCGCATAAATAAAATCGGCGGTCAGTACGAGGATCACCACCAGGCACGCACCCGCCGCAGCGACCATCCAGCGCCGCTGGCGGCGATTCTGTGATTCGAGCAGTCTTTTTTCAGCTTCACCGGTGGCTTCGTTCGCGGCCTTGGCGTGGGACGCCGATTGCCACTCGCGCAAAATCAACAATCCTGCCGCGCCGAAAATAAACACGAAGAAAAAGAGCTCATTCCGCACGATGGGGCCGATCAGCGCCATCTCCTGCTTGCTCGACGGCAGCCAGCGCGCCTCGCTCAGCTCATGCAAACCGGTGAGCGCGAGTTGAAATGCCACGAGCATCAAGATGGCGCTGGTCACTGCAAAAAAGCGGTGCAATGGGACGCGAAGGGTGCCCTTAAAGAAAAACAGGCCGACGGCAACGGCTGCGCCGATGCCGGCAATCGTGCCAATCCACGTCTGCAATCCTTCGCTCGATAGCTCCACGGCGCGCAGAATCAACGCCAGCTCCGCGCCCTCGCGCAGGACCATCAGAAACACAAACAGGAAGATTCCCCAGCCTGCGGCCTTGCCCACCCGCTCCGCGTAGGCCTCTACCTTGGCCTCAATTTCTTTTTTCAGGTGGCGCGCAACTCGGTTCATCCATACGATCATCGTAATGACGAACACCGAGGCGACCAGGAGCATCAGCCCCTCGAAGCCGTCTTCGCTGATGCGGAAGCGCTCCAGAGCTACTGCAACGGCGAGACTTAGCGCGGCAGCGGCGGCTACGCCATACCAGGCGAAACGCGCCAAGTGAGCGCGGCCCGTGCGGGAAAGATAGACGAGGATAATGCCGACGACGAGAGAGGCTTCAACGCCTTCGCGAAGCGCAATGAGAAAAGCCGAAAGCACGGAATCTCCAGTTGTAAGTCATTTGCAACTGCTCTTTAAGTGTATCGCAACGATGGACTTCCGTCAACCGGACCAATGCGGTCCGATTACTTGGATGCGGGGATAGGGTATCCTGTTTCAGCTCAATGCGCACCATTCGCCACACCGTCTACCTGCTCGCGACCGCGATGCTGCTGTGCGTCCAGGCCATGGGGCAAACGCCATCGGCTGCGCCGTCGCCGTCGGGCAGCTTTCGCGCGGATCCCAAGCGCGCAAAGAAGGCCATTGAACTGGGGCAGCAGGCTGAATCCGCCGGTCGGCTGGACGAGGCTCTGGCGTTCTACGAGGAAGCTGCCCGTTCCGCGCCGCCGGATGCCGCGCTAATCGAACGGACGGCCGCACTGCGCTCGAAGCTGGTCCGCGACCACATTGCGGCCGCGGAACGCAACGCCATAGACGGGCACATGGAGCAAGCGACGGAGGAATTGGCCGCCGCGCTGATGATCGATCCGGGAAACCCGATCGTCCAGGAGCGCTTCGCACAATTGAGCAAGATGGAAGAGGAAGCCCCTGCGAAGGAAATCGAAAGAGCCTCCGGCCTGCCGAAACTGGAAGCGCAAAGCGGAAAGCGCGACCTGGATTTGCGCGGGGATACAAAAGCGGTCTACGAACAACTCGCGGCGCAGTTCGGGGTCAGAGTAACGTTTGACCCGGATTTGAACCCGCGGAGCGTGCGCTTGCATTTGGAGGCTGTTGATTTCGCGACAGCTGTCTCCGTCCTAAGCAGGCAAACGGGGACGTTTTGGCGGGCGCTGAATTCCACGTTGATGTTTGTGGCTCAGGATACGCAGGAGAAGAGAAAGCAATACGCTCTGCAACTACAGCAGACCTTCCGGCTGTCGGCGGCGGCGGGACCGGAAGACGTGACGGAACTGCTGCGCATCGTGCGCGACCTCACGGGAGTAACGCATATCGAGCTGGATTCCAGCAGCCGCTCGATTACCATCCGTGACACGCCGGAGAAGCTGGCGCTCGCCGGGGAAATTATCCGGCAAGTGGAAAAGGCGCGAGGCGAAGTCCTGCTGGAGATCGAGTTGCTCGAGGTCGACCGCGATAAGGCGCGCAATCTTGGAATCACGCCGCCCTCGTCCACAAGCCTGATTCTCCTGACCAACAGCGACCTCAACCTGCTCAAGACCTCAACCGACCTCACCAACTTGCTCACGAATCTTCAGCAGGTCTTCGCGGGCAAAGGATTTTCGAGGGTGCCGTCGGTGATACCGGTGGGAGGAGGGCTGTCCACGTTTCTGCTCACTTTGCCCACGGTGGCGGCCAATTTTTCCGATTCGCTCTCGCTGGTGCAAAGCGGACGGCAGGCATTGTTGCGAGCGCAGGACGGGAAGCCCGCCACGCTATTCGTCGGGGACCGCTATCCCGTTACGCTTTCGCTGCTCTCTGGAAGCTTTGGGACGGGTGCCACGCTGACGGCAGCGCCTGGTTCGACGATTTTCCCGGAGACGTCCTTTGCCGTTGGAGCGAATCCGTCGGCGCTGGTGGCAAATCACTTCACCGGCGGCACGCTGCCGGACCTCGCGGTGGTGTTCAATGAAACCGGCGCCAATACGTTCGTTATATTGCAAAATCAGGACAATGGAAATTTTCTCCAGGTTACGCCTTCGCCGATCACCCTGGGCGCGGACGAAACCGGGCAAGTGGCTATCGGCACCGGCGTCTTCCGGAGCGACATCAACAAGTTTTCCACGGCGCAGCCTCCGGACGTGGTGCTGGTCAATTCGACCTCGAATACGATTTCGGTTTTATTGGGGAACGCCAATTCGAATGGTCAAGCCAATGGATTTTTTACGGAAGCGCCTGGATCTCCGTTTAAGGTTGGAAACCATCCGAGCTCCGTGGTGGTCGCGGATTTCAACGGCGACACTTTTTTGGACATTGCCGTCACGAACGCCGGGGACAATACGATTTCGCTTTTCGAAGGCCACGGCGACGGCACCTTTACCGAGTTTCCTGGCTCGCCCTTCAAGCTGACGAACACCAGCACAATTTCGGAAACCGGGCCGGTGGCGATGGTCGGCGCAAATTTCCGCAACGCGGTCATCAACACCACCAACAATTCGCCCGAAGTGGATCTCGCCATAGTGAATCAGACCTCAAACAATGTGACCATTCTGCTCAGTGCCGTGGATCAGAACCAGAATGTCACATTCACCGAGGCGGTCAATTCACCAATCGCGGTGGGACTCGATCCCGTAGCCATTGCCACGGCGGACTTGAATGCGGACGGCGTGCCGGACATTGCGGTCGTAAACCAAGGGAGTTCTACCGTGGCGGGCTCTGTTTCCGTGCTGTTGGGGAGCGCCAATCTGGATGGCACGTTCACCGCGGCGCAGGGATCACCGCTGGCCACCGCTTCGATTCCCGCAGGAATCGCCATCGCAAATTTTGCAAACAGCGCCTTTCCTGATATTGCGGTGACGAATGAGGGCTCCAACACGCTCAGCGTTTTCATCGGCACGGGACAAGGCACCTTTGCGCAAGCAGTCGAGCTAAACATAATGAATGCCACCGCTCCAAAGGCGCTCATCACTTCGGTCTTGACCAGCAGCGGACTTCCGGACGTCGCGCTGGCGGCGCAGGGCCAGACGGCGAGCCAGGGCGCCGTGGTGGTGGTGCAGGATTCTTCGTCTTTTGCGAATAGCATCGCGGGGGGAGCGGGGCAACAAGCGTATCCGGGGGCGGAGTATCTCGATCTGGGCGTGAAAATCAAGGCTACGCCTACGCTGCATTCGAACGATGAAGTGACTCTGCAACTGGAGTTCGAGATTCGCGCGCTCACCGGGAGCAACGTGAACGGAATCCCCATCATTTCGAATCGGACGTTGTCGCAAACGGTGCGCGTGAAAGAAAACGAGACGACGCTGATCGGCGGCATCACGGATGTGGAAGAGACCAAATCGATCACGGGGTTGCCCGGTTTCGCGGAGATCCCGGGACTGGGATATGCGTTCGGATCGAGAAGCAGATCTTTGCAGGATACGGAACTGCTGATTCTGATCACTCCGCGGAGATTGCGGATTGTGGATCACTCCGCTCGGACGGTGTATGCGGGCCGCGGCGATATTGGCGGCGCAAGCGGTGGGGCGGGGCGGCAATCTCCGCTCACGCCTGGGGGACCGCTGCGGCAGAATCCTGCGCAACCGCCGGCTGCGCCGCCAGCACAGCAGCCGCCGCCAAGGCAGCAGCCTTCACCAACACAACAGCCTCCGCCGTAGTGCCTGTAAAGCCGAACGGCTTCGCGCATCTGAGTCAGTCAATCTGGACTTGAATTTGGCAGCGGGCAGGCTCGCGCGCGAATGGCTTACGGGAGTGGTTCGAACACCACGACCGGTTGATAGGTGCGGGGGACAACAGCTTCCGCAATGGCGATCAGTTTGTCTTGCTGGCCGAAAACGCGAAGGCGCGGGGGTTTCGGTTCGCCGCCATCGAGCTGCGTTGTTGCGCCGGGGGGAACTTCGGTACGGCCCGGCTGAAGCTGCGCGATGGAAATGTTGAATTTTGAACCGTGGCGCACGCGCTTTTCGATCACGGGCAGAACGTTGATGCGCGGAAAATTCGGCAGCAGGTTTTCCAGCCGGATCACGCACTCGACGAATTTTCCGGCCTGCTTGGCTTCCGCAAGTTCTTCGAGCGTGATGGCTTGCTCCAGCGAAAATTCACCCACCGCCGAGCGCTCGATCTCCGCCAGGTGCGCGCCGCAGCCGAGCTTTTCGCCCATCTCATGCGCTAGCGAACGGATGTAGGTGCCGGACGAGCACTCGATGACAAAACGCGCGATGCTGCCTTCGACGCCTGTGAGCCGGTATTCGAATAGTTCCACCTCGACGGGCTTCAATTCGACTGGTTGTTTCTTACGAGCCAGTTCGTATGCCGGACGGCCCTGGACTTTTTTCGCGGAAAAGGGCGGCGGCATCTGTTCGAAGCGGCCGATGCGTTCGACGGCAAACTTTTCGAGCGTCGCCGCATCCAGCGTTGGGGCTGTGTCCGGTCCTTGCGGCTCGCCATCGGAATCGTAAGCATCCGTAGCGAAGCCGAAACGAAACCCCGCCGTGTATCGCTTGCGGCGGCCGGAGTAGAACTGCACCAAGCGTGTCGCCCGGCCCAGTAGCAATACAAGAACTCCCGTTGCGAGCGGGTCCAAGGTGCCGAGATGACCGATTTGGCGAAAGCCCGCGAGATGACGCACTGCATCCACCACGTCATGCGACGTCTTTCCCTTGGGCTTGTTGATGACGAGAGCGCCGTCGAACGGCGCCGGTTGCGGCTGGCGTGGCATTTTGGGAGTTTTCTGTAAACTGCGAGATGATCACTCGGACGGCGCGGGCGGATTTTCCTTCTTCATTTCCCGCAATAGCTGCTCGATGCGCTCGACATGCTCTTGCGAAAGGTCCAAAGCAAAATGGAGCTCGGGCACGCGGCGGAGTTGCAGGCGTTCGATGAGTTCGCGCCGGATGAATCCTGATGCGTGCTCCAGCGCTTTGATCGCGTCGGATTGCTCCTTGTTCGTTCCTTTCACGCTGATGAACACGCGCGCGTGCTTCATGTCCGGCTGGACGCGGACTTCGCTGGCCACCACGCTGCCTTCGAGGCGCGGGTCTTTCAGTTCGCCCGCGAGCATGGCGTTGATTTCGTGCGCGATCTCCTCGCCCACGCGTTCGTGACGGTGATTGGCTGGGCTCATCGGGGTCCCTGCAAGACTTTCTAAATGATCTCGACTGCCTGGTTGATCAAAAACGAGCCGAGAATATCGTCGGCCTCATCCAAAACTTTTTGGAGCATTTCTCTAACGTGCTTCTCTTCATTCGAAAGCGTCACAACCCCCACTACCGATCGCTGCCAGGTATCGTGATGTTCGAGTTCGGCGACCGCTACGTTGAAATCCCTCCGCAGCTTGTCCTTCAAACTGCGCAGCACTTGCCGCTTGTCCTTCAACGATTGCGCGTCTGGGATATGCAGCTCGAGAGTAAGCAGGCCGACCGGCATGAGCGGCTCCGCGGGACCGTTAGCAGTTATTTGCGCGACATCGCCGCGGGTGTGCTCTTCTCAGCGGCTTCCGCGGCGGACATCTTTGTCACGCTGAAACATTCCAGGACGTCGCCGACCTTGATGTCGTTGAAATTCGCCACACCGGCGCCGCATTCGAATCCGGTGCGCACTTCGCTGGCGTCATCCTTGAAGCGCTTCAAAGAACTCAGCTTCGACGTGTAGATCACCGCTCCATCGCGAACTACGCGGACTTGCGCATCGCGTTTCAGCACGCCGTCCACGACGTAGCAGCCCGCCACGGTTCCCGCGCCCTTGACGCGGAACGTGTTGCGCACTTCCGCGCGGCCCAGATACGTTTCCGTGACCACCGGCTCCAGCAGGCCTTCCATGGCCTTCTTAATTTCGTCAGAAACTTCATAGATGATGTTGTGCGTGCGGATGTCCACGTGTTCCTGCTGCGCCAAGTCCAGCGCCTTGCGGTCCGGACGCACGCCAAACGCGATGACGATTGCTCCGGACGCGGACGCCAGCAGCACGTCGTTCTCCGTGACCGCCCCAACGCCCGAACCAATAATTTTGAGCTTCACCTGGTCGGTCGAAAGTTTGGGCAGCATTTCGCTGAGAACTTCCACGGAGCCTTGCACATCGCCCTTGATGACAATTCCCAATTCCTTGACGTCGCCGGCCTTCAATTGCTCGTGGAGCTGATCGAGCGTAATGCGCGAGCCGCTAATGCGTGCCATCGCGGCGTCGCGTTGCTTGCCTTGGCGGTATTCGACAATGTGCCGCGCCTTGGCTTCGTCGGTGACCTGGAAGAGATCGCCTGCATCCGGCACGCCCTGTAAACCAAGCACTTCGACCGGTGTGGACGGCGGCGCATCTTTTACCACTCTGCCGCGATCGTCAAACATCGCACGGACTTTGCCGAAAACCGAGCCACAGATGAAGAAGTCACCGGCGTTCAGCGTGCCATTTTGCACGAGGATGGTGGCGACTGGGCCGCGCCCTTTATCCACGCGCGATTCGAGCACTGTGCCTGTCGCAGGCGCGTCAGGATTGGCCTTCAGTTCGCGCAAATCGGCGACCAGCAAAATGGTTTCGAGCAGTTTCTCGATTCCCTTCTTCTGCTTTGCGGAAACTTCCGTGAACTCCGTGTCTCCGCCCCATTCCGCGGGCATCAGGCCGACTTCCGTCAATTGGCGTTTCACGCGGTCCACTTGCGCTTCGGGTTTGTCAATCTTGTTGATGGCCACGATGATGGGCACTTTCGCGGCTTTGGCGTGGTCAATGGCTTCTTTCGTCTGCGGCATCACGCCGTCATCGGCGGCCACGACGAGCACCACGATGTCCGTGACTTTCGCGCCGCGTGCACGCATGCGCGTGAACGCTTCGTGACCGGGCGTGTCCACGAACACGACGGCGCGCTCGTTGACCATCACTTTGTATGCGCCGATATGCTGCGTGATCCCGCCCGCTTCGCCGGCGGCGACGTCCGCTTGGCGGATGGCATCAAGGAGGCTCGTTTTGCCGTGGTCCACGTGACCCATAACCGTCACGACTGGCGGCCGCGGCTTCAAACTTTCCTTAGTCTCTTCCTTCGCGACTTCGAGCACCATCTCTTCTTCGAGCGACACCACGCTCACGACGCCGCTGAAGGCCTCGGCAAGAGTGGTAGCCGTGGGCACGTCCAGCGCCTGGTTGATGCTGGCGAAAACGCCACGATCCAGCAGGTTCTTCAAAAGCTCCTTGGCGCGCACGTCCAGTTTTTCCGCGAGTTCGCGAATGGTGATGCCTTCGGTGATGGTCACTTCGCGCGGGGCACGCGGCTCCGGCGGCGCGATCACTGCGGCTACGCTTCGCCCGGCGCCCGGACGCTGGCGCGTGGGGTGCAGCTTGCGCTCGCCCTCTTGTTCTCGCTTGTCTACGACGGGGCGTTGGCGCTGCGGCGGTTTGCGCGTGTACGAGCGGCTTGCCGGGCTCCGCCTTGGGCGGCAGCTTCTCCGGGAACGGCGGCAGCATGCCGGGACGACCCGGCGCACGTGGCCCGGGGCGCGTGCCGGTGGGCAACGAGCCTCGGCGCTGTTCAAAGGGACGACTCGGGACCCCTCCGGGTCCACCGGAGCGTGGTGTGAACGGCCGGCCCTGGCCGGGTTGTTGCGGGCGCATGGGCTGGCCCGGACGAGGGCCGCTGGGGCGTGAATCTCGTGACGCATCAGGCATTGGACCGCGATTGCCGGTCGGCAACGGTCCACGATTTCCAGTAGGCAAAGGCCGAGAGGGAGCGCCGGGACGCGCTGGGGCACCCGGACGAGCCGGAGCACCAGGACGGGCTGGGGCAGCGCCGGGCGCGGCCGCTGCGGGGCGCGCTACGGACGGCTGGCGGGAAGGCGCGGCTGGCCGTGATGCAGCTGGCGCGGCTGGTTGAGCTGCGGGCGCAGTGGGACGAATTGGAGTTGGCCCAGGCGCGCTGGGCGCTGGCGCGGCAGGCTTCGCTGCAGCCGGCGCAACGGGGGCCGGAGCTGGCGCCTTCGGTGCCGCTGGCGCGGCTGCTGGAGCTGCAGCTGCAGGCGCTGCGGGCTTGGCGATCGGTGTTACGGGCGCAATTGGTTTTGGAGCAGCGGGCGCTACGCTGGCTTGCGGCGGCGCGGCGGGTGCAGCCGCAGGCCGCATCCGCGCGGCCTTCGCGGCAGCATCCTTTGCGTCCTTCTCTGCTTTGGCCGTGGCTTCGGCAGCAGCTTCGGCTTCTGCTTGTCCCAGGAGATTCTTGCGAACCTTTTCGGCGACATCCACGGGGATGGAGGTCGAATGCGTTTTCTTTTCCGTTACGCCGTACCCGGGCAAGAGGTCAATGATGGCCTTGGCCTTGACCTCGAGTTCGCGGGCCAGCTCGTTGATTCGGACTTGATTTGCGTCGGTCATGAATCCTTTTACGACTTTGCTTCTTCGGCCTTCTCCGCATCATCGTCACTGTGAGCGGGCGCGGCCTCGGCGGCGTTTTCTTCCGCCACCGGCGTTTCTTCGGCCGCTTGCGAAGCTTCTTCGGTTGCTTCTGGAGCTTCGGCATTGGCGGAAGCTTCCGCCGTCTCCGTTGAGGCGGCTTCGCCTTCTTCCACGGGAGTCTCTACAGCCGCAGCGGGTTCGCCCGTTGCGGCGGCAGCGGCTTCCGTGCTACCTTCATAGAAGCGATTCACTGCCTGATAAATCTTGTCCACCATCTTTTCGCCGATGCCCGGAATTTCCATCAACTGTTCCGGCGTCATACCGGCGAGTTTTTCGACGGAGTTAATGCCCGCCGCTTCGATCTTCTCGATGGTCTTCGCGCCTACGCCTGCCAGCGAAGTCAACGGGGTCGCGGGCGCGGTCAGCGCGGTCATTTGCTCTTCGATTTCCTGACGCTTCTCTTCTTCGCTCTTGATGTCAATGTCCCAGCCGATCAGCTTGCTCGCCAAGCGAACGTTCTGCCCCTTCTTGCCGATGGCCAGGGAAAGCTGCGAATCCTCGACGATTACTTCGAGCTTTTTGTTTTCCGGGTCGGTGATTTGCACGCGCGTCACCTTCGCCGGGCTCAGCGCTTTCTGCGCAAACGCCACCGTCTCTTCGTTGTAGGGAATGATGTCGATCTTCTCGCCGCGCAGCTCGCGGATGATGGACTGTACGCGCATGCCCTTCATGCCCACGCATGCGCCCACGGGATCCACGTCTTTATCCCGGCTCGCCACCGCCACCTTCGTGCGTTCGCCGGCTTCACGCGCCGCAAAGCGGATTTGTACTGTGCCGTCGTAAATTTCCGGCACTTCCATTTCGAACAAGCGTTGCACCAAGCTGGCATCCGCGCGCGACACGATGACCTGCGGGCCCTTCGCCGCGCGGTCCACCATCTTAATCACCACGCGCAGCCGCTCGCCGATGTTGTAAGTTTCCAGCTTTGACTGCTCGCGCTTCGGCAGCCGCGCTTCGGTGCGTCCCATATCCACGATCAGGTCCGGGCCTTCGGCGCGTTTTACGATCACCGTCACCAGCTCGCCCACACGCGTGTGATATTCATTGAAAATCGTGTCACGCTCGGCTTCGCGCACTTTCTGCAAGATCACTTGCTTCGCCGTTTGCGCCGCGATGCGTCCCAGGACGTCCGTCGGTTTGGCCGTAACGATTTCCGTGCCGACTTCCGCCGCCGGATTCTTCTTCTTCGCTTCCGCCAGGGTGACCTCCTTCTTCGGGTCGGTCACTTCCTCGACGACGGTGTACACCGAATACACATCGACCTGTCCGGTTTCCTGGTTGAACTTCGCGCGCAGGTCCTCTTCCGTCTTGTAATATTTCCGCGCGGCCACGACCATCGCGTCTTCAATCGCAGACACCACGACTTCCGGCTCGATGTGCTTCTCGCGGCTCAGCATTTCAATCTGTTGGTAGAGCAAATTCGCCATGTCTCGTTCCTGAATTCTCCGGTCCTTTATCCCGTAAGCCAACTTCGTAGTTCGCGGCTATCTCTTCTCTGCGGCCTCTGCGTCCTCAGCGGCCTCTGTGTAAGTTCCTGTTCCTAAGCTTCTACTAAGGACTAAAAACCAATTACTGAGAACTTTTGTCAGAACTCCACAACCAAATTCGCCTTGCGGATCGCCTCCAGCGGCACCTCAACCGTCCGCGCTTGCTTGCCCTGCAACTCCATGCGGACTTTCCCGTCCGCAAAACCCGCCAGCCGCCCTTCAAAAAACTTCGCGTCTCCCACCGGCTCGGCCGTCGAAATCTTCGCCAGCCGTCCCTTGAAGCGCTCGAAATCCGCCGGCTTTTTCAGCGCCCGGTCCATCCCCGGCGAACTCACCTCAAGGATGTATCCGGGCCCCGGAATTAGTTCCTCGACATCAAGGATCACGCTCAACTGCTGGCTGACGCGCTCGCAATCCGCGTGGCTGATTTTCGCGTACGGGTCATTTACGATCTCTTCCGCGACAATTTCTCCCGCCGGGTCGCTCAGCCGCGCCACCGGCTTCGGCACCCGGTCGATGTACACCCGCAGGAACCGCTGCTTGCCGATTTTCCATTCGACGTCAACGATTTCCAGGCCTTCCGAACGCGCAACCCGCTCGGCGGCATCCCGGATTTTCTCCAAATCCAAGCAGAGACTCCCCGACCTTCGCCGGTCCGCACTGCACTCCGTCCGGCGCCAACAAAAAAGTGGGCTTGCGCCCACTCATCCGTTCGACCCGCTTCAGAGCGAAAATAGAGTATATTCCCGCTGCACGGCAAAAGCAAGATACGGGCCTCTCGCCGGCTGTGGCAACCCCAGATGTGGTCGTTCGGGCATACCCTGTGTTTTGCCACACCCGGGCATCAGCATGGCGCTTCTCTAAACCCTTTATAATCAGCTCCTAGACCTTGGCATCCGAAGTGCTTTTCGAGGATGAAGTGACGCACACGGCCAAAATTCGCGACGGAGTCGTGGGCATGTTCTTGGTTTGTTTGCTATCAGGATTGGTCGTCGTGCCGCGCTCTTCGAACGCATTGGCACGCAGGCTTCGCAGCTGGCCATGGAACAAAGTGTCGCCATCGGCCTCGAGCTCCCAGATGGACTCGCTACCCAACTTGTTTTTCTGGGCGTGGGAACGCCCAGAAGATCTTCGCTTTCTCGAACACAAAAACGCGGGCGTAGCGTTCCTTGCGAAAACAATTTATATACCCGCGCCCGACGAGGGCCCTCGCAACGACGCGGGCGGCTCAATTCGCGTCCGTCCGCGCTTGCAACCACTTCGTGTTGCACCCGGCACGCCGCTGATCGCCGTCGTGCGCATTGAAACCCGCCTCGGCCGCCAACCCGCCGCGTACTTCCTCGCAGACACTCGCCATTCGCCGCCTGCAACCTACACCGCCCTGCAACGGCAGCGTGCTGCTGCCGAGATCTCCGATGTGGCAAGCCTGCCGAACGTCCGCGCCGTCCAGATCGATTTCGACGCCACCGTCAGCGAACGCGACTTCTATTCGGCGCTGCTCTCGGATGTCCACAAAAAATTGTCCCCTTCACTCCCTCTTTCCATCACCGCTCTGGCCTCATGGTGCATCGGCGATCCGTGGCTCGAACACTTGCCGCCCGGCACCATCGACGAAGCCGTCCCTATGCTCTTCCGAATGGGCCCGGACACCGCCAACGTCGCCAAGTTTCTGCACTCTGGCTCTGACTTCTTAGTTCCAGCCTGCCAAACCAGCTTAGGTCTCACCACGGACGAGCCTCTCTCGCGCGCTTTGCTCAATACCGATTTCGTTCCCCGCATCAGCGTGACTCGCAACAAACGAATTTACATTTTCGCACCCCGCGCGTGGACGCAAGCCGCCGCGGACACCGTTCTCCAGGAGTGGCCGCCATGAATCTTCGCATCGCCCGTATTTTTTTGATCGCCATCCTCATCACCGCGCTGGTTTTTCCTCCCACTCCAGCCCTGGCGTGCGGGCCGGACTTTACCGGGCCGCTCTTCTTCTCGACCACGGGCCCCGAGATCGCGTACGCGGACTACGCCCGCGGAAGACTCGAACTCCTGCAACACACCTATTGGCACGAACCGCTCTTCATTGCCTATCGCAACTTGAGCGACAATTCCTTCACTCCCGCCGAACTAAAAATGCTCACCGCGCCTTCCCCCGAGGAGGCCGCGTCCCCCAAAAAGGATTGGATCGAAATCTGGAAGGACACGCGGACGAAGCTCGTCGGCAAACCGCAAGAAAATCAGCGGTTGTACAGCGGTGGATACGGAGTAGCCCGGCTACTCCAACGCTCTGACACCTATCTCGAATACTTCAACTGCCTAGACAACGCCTTTGAAAACGCGGTGCAAACGCTGACCAAACGCGTCGATCAATTCGGCGCACAGAGCGCCGTGGTCAAAAACTGGATTGCCGCGCAGGATCAGGTCTTCGAGAATTGTTCCGATGCCCCCGGCTACCCGCCAAAGCCAAAACCCGCCATCATCCCCGCCGCTGCCCTTTCCTCGGACTCCGAATTGATTCGCGCCGACCGCGCCTATCAAATCGCTGCCGCCCACTTCTATGCCGGTGAATACGCTGCGGCGCAACTCGCTTTCGAAGCCATCGCAAAAGATTCCGCTTCGCCCTACCACAGGCTCGCTTATTACCTCGTCGCACGCGCGCTTGTTCGCAAAGGCACCTTGGACACTGGCGACGAAGAATACGATCCGCAAGCCCTCGGACAAGCCGAGGCGCAGTTGCGCGCAGTCTTGGCCGACAAAAATCTCGCTGAAATGCATGATCCCGCCGAGCGTCTGCTTGGTTTCGTGCGCATTCGACTGCATCGCCAACAGCGCTTCCACGAACTGGAATCTTCGCTCTCGAGCGAGCGGCGACGCGAGAACATTTCGCCAGGATTTGACCGACTATCTCTGGCTCCTCGATCATCCCGTTCTCACAAAAACGGCAACGATTTCTCCGGGGTCCGCCGGACAACCTCCCCACAAAGGGGTCTTGGTGGATCAAACGACGCGCCTCAAGGGCGCCGACATGACCGACTGGATTTTCACTTTCCAGCAAAGCGGCGACGACGCCTTTCGACACTCTCTGCAGCGCTGGCAAGAAACGAAATCGCTGCCGTGGCTCGTGGCCGCGATCGCCAAAGTCCCGGCCAGTGACAAAGCCGCCGCCGAACTCTCCGCCGAGGCTGCAAAAATCGCCGCGGACTCCCCCGCCTACTTCACCGTCACCTTTCATCGCTTGCGCCTCCTGGAGCAATCCGGCAGCGCGGACAGCGCGCGGCAGCAACTCGACCAGCTTCTCGTCCAGCGCGGCCCTTCTCTCTCCAACTCCGCCCGGAATCAGTTCGTGGCGCTGCGCATGAAACTCGCCACCAGCCTCAACGAATTTCTCCGGTTCGCTTCGCGCAGTTCCAACGACACGGAAGCGTATCCCAACCCGCCCGTAAGCCAAGCCACGCCTGCCGCCGAAAACGCGTCGCACTTCGACTCCGACGCGTCCGTGGTCCTGACAGAACGATTGCCGTTGCGCATGCTCGCCGAAGCTGCAAAATCCCCCGCTTTGCCCAAGCCATTGCGCCGCGACATCGTGATCGCCGCATGGACGCGCGCCATCCTGCTGGACCGGGAGACTATCGCGCGTGAACTTGTCCCCACCGCGCAAGAACTCGTTCCGGAAGCCGCGGGCGAGTTCGCAGAGTACAATCGCACCACGGATGTTCCCGCGCTTCGTTTCGCGGCGGTGCTGGCGATTCTGCGCAATCCGGGTTTTCGCCCGTTCGTCACCGCGGGCTATCCGCGCGGAAACCTCTACACCGTTGGTGAGCCGCGCTTCGACCGCATTGACGATCTCCATGACAACTGGTGGTGTTCCTTAACGCCAAACGCTGAGAACCAATCCTACGGCCGGGATTACTATCGAATGTTCATCAACTTGAGCAGTCCGCTGCGGGAGATTTATGCGGACGGCAAGATTTCTTCGCCGTCTTTTCTAACAGAGGATGACCGCGCGGACGTAGGCCATGAGCAGAGTGAACTCGCCGCCCAACCCGGCGCGCCCAACTGGCTCGGCAAGCGCGCGCTCGATTGGGCCAACGCACGCCCCGACGATCCACGCGTGCCGGAAGCGTTGCACTTGGTCGTGCGCGCCTGGCGCTATGGCTGCGCGGAAAGCACCGGAGAAAACTATTCGAAGGAAGCGTTCGAATTGCTCCACAAGCGTTATCCAGACAGCGAGTGGACGAAGAAAACTCCGTACTGGTTCAATTGATCGAGACGCACAGCAGGATACGAAACAGCCATGCAGGATCGGCAAGCACCGCGCAGGCGCTTTACAGCAGGTTGGATCTAGCCCTATAGTCATTCGACGGCCACATTCCCGTACCAAATGAAACTGTCCCCCTTCTTTCGAATCGCGCTGCTTCCCTGCCTGCTTCTCCTGGGGGCAGGCCTCGCATGCGCAGACGACATTTCGAAAATCCATCCCACCGGCTACGTTACGGATCTAGCCGGAGTCATTTTCGCGGACACGACAACACGACTCGAAGCGCTTTGCACCGAGTTGGAGCACAAGACCAGCGCGCAAATGGCCATTGTGACGGTCAATTCGCTCGATGACCGAAGCGTCGAAGACTACGCAGTGGATCTGTACAAGCAGCTCGGTGTCGGAAGCAAGAAGGACAATCGAGGCGTTTTGCTGCTGGTGGCGCCACACGAACGCAAGTATCGCATCGAAGTCGGCTACGGCCTTGAACCGGTCATCAACGATGCGCGGGCAGGCGACGCCGGCCGCGCCATGGTGCCTTTCCTTCGGCAAAACGATTACAGCAAAGCCACCGAGGTAGCCGCGTGGCAATTGGCAAACTACATTGCTGGCGATGCCGGCGTTACCTTGAGCGGACGGCCTCCCGTAGCACACTATCGTGACTCCGGCGGGCACATTGGATTCCCCATATTCTGGGTCATTTTGTTAGTGATTATCTTCTTTCGCCTAATTGGCGGAATGTCTGGCCGCCACGGCGGTGGGTCGGGCGGCAGCGGCTGCCTCTGGTTTCTCCTGGGCATGATGGCCGGTGGCGGACCCGGGGGACGGTCAGGAAGTAGCTGGGGCGGTGGAGGTGGGTTCGGAGGCGGAGGCGGCGGTGGCTTCGGCGGATTCGGCGGCGGCAGTAGCGGAGGCGGCGGCGCTTCGGGGAGTTGGTAACACGCAAGGAAAGGAAGGCAACAGAAATGCTTTCCACGGATGCAAAACTGACGGAATTAGTGAACCGGCTGAAAGAATTCGCGGCGGCCAATCTCGAGTGCGTCATCTTGTTTGGTTCGGCGGCGCGCGGGGATTTCCTGCCGGGATTCTCGGATCTCAATGTGGCGTGTGTTCTTCACTCCCTGAGCGTGGAGGAATTGGGACGATTGGCGCAGGTGGTGAAGTGGTGGTGCGTGGATCAGAAGGAGCCCGCGCCTCTTTTCTTCACTCGCGATGAGCTGCATCAGGCGGCTGATGTTTTCGCCATCGAAATTCTCGACATGAAGCATGGCCGGCGCGTGCTGTACGGAAAAGACGTTGTCGCGGACATTGAAGTGCCCATGAATCTTCACCGCGTGCAGATCGAACACGACTTGCGTACGATGATCTTGAAGCTGCGGCAGCACTATCTTCGCGCGCCCGGCAACGCCAAAGAGCTTGCGCCAGTCCTGCGGAAGTCGTTCTCCGGCGTATTGACGCTGCTGCGACACACGGTGATGGCTTTCGGCGAGGAGCCGCCGGCAACGCCGCACGCAATCGTCGCGCGTGCCGCGGCACTTACAGATTCGAATACTTCGGCTTTCGAATCTCTCTTGAAACTGCGCGAAACCGGGGAATTTCACGGCGAAATTGTTCCCGCCTATGGTGCGTATTTAAATGCATTGGAAAAGGTTTCGAGCGCGCTGGACAAGCATCTTCCCAAGCGGGAATGGCAGCGCGTCAAGAATGCTCATTCGTGATCCTGAATAATTCGAGGTGCATATGAAAGCAGCTCTGGTGGTTTTGATCGTTCTGGTGATCATCGCTCTGATGCTTGGCGGCTCGTTTGTCAGCCGCAGGAATCAGATGGCTATCAAGCGGGAAGCCGTGAATGCTGCGTGGGCGCAAGTCGATGTCGTCCTGCAGCGCCGCGCAGACCTGATTCCAAATTTGGTGGAAACGGTAAAAGGCTATGCGGTGCAAGAGCAGATTGTGTTTGGAGACATTGCGAAAGCGCGTTCTGCCCTGCTCGGGGCGCATTCTCCGGCCGAAAAAATCGCCGCGAACGGCCAATTGGATTCCGCGCTGGGACGCCTGCTGGTGGTCGTCGAAAACTATCCCCAGCTAAAGTCTAACGAGAATTTCTTGCGCTTGCAGGATGAATTGGCGGGCACGGAAAACCGCATCGCCGTCGAGAGGCGGCGTTACAACGAAGCCGTGCAGGACTATAACACGTATATCTCGCTCTTTCCGAACAGCCTGGTCGCCAGCTTTGGCGGCTTCGCACGCAACGACGCGTACTTCAAGACGGACGAGGGCGCGCGGCAAGCTCCCAAGGTGAATTTCGACTACAGCAAACCGGCCGCGCCGAGCACAGCGCCAGCGCCAGCGCCGGCGAAACCCTGACCGACGTCGGTTTGTCGCGCGCGGGCACTAGTCGAACAGGTCCGGTTGCTCGCGGGTGATGCGGTCCCACAGCGGCTGGAACTGGAACCAGCCCGCAAGTGGCGATCCCACCTGCGAATAGGTGAGTTTCGCGGTTTCGTGCGCAATTTTGTGCGGCTGCCCGGCCGCCTCCGCCAGCAATTGCGCCTGGCAGGAACGGTCCATGGTGATGAACCACCATGTAGCTTCGTCCACGGTGCGCCCAACCGTGAGCAGGCCATGATTCCGCAGGATAGCCGCCTTCTTGCTTCCTAGCGTTTTCGCGATGCGGTCGCCTTCGGAGGTTTCCTCGACGACGCCGGTGTAATCCTCGAACACCGCGTGATCGTCGTAAAACGCGCAGGCGTCCTGCGTAATGGGGTCGAGCAATTTTCCGAGCGAAGACCAGGCCTTGCCATTCAGCGAATGCGCATGCGCCGCCGCGACCACCTCCGGCCGGGCTTTGTGGATGCGCGAGTGAATGGCAAACGCCGCCAGGTTCACTTCGCGATCCCCTTCCACAACTTGCCCTGCGTCATTCACCAGCAGCAGGTCGGAGGCGCGGATCTGGCTGAAATGCACACCGAACGGGTTCACCCAAAAATGATCGAGTCGCTCGGGATCGCGCGCGGTGATGTGCCCGGCGACTCCTTCATCGAACCCGCATTTGGAAAAGAGGCGGAAGCTGGCGGCGAGGCGCTCCTTGCGATGACGCCGCTCTTCTGCGGGCGTGGCGAAAACGGGCGGGCGCGGAACGCGATCGAGGATGCTTTTTTGCGGGGCGGATTTTTCCTGCTGAACTTTTGCTTCAGGCATAGGAACCTCCATGAGGATGCGGGTTGGCGTTGGGAATTGTGCCTTAGTGCGGAGGAATTGCAAAGAGCGTGCGCGAACCGGCCAAATCGGAACCCAGTGATGGTGTCGCGGTGCTGCAGGGAGAGAATTCTCACCTCAAGAATTGCGGCAGCACAAAAACAAAACGCCCCGGGAGTTCCGGGGCGTTCCGCAAAGACCGAAAAAACTGGATGGAAGAGACTTGGGCGTTACGGCTTCGCCGGCGTGGTGGCCGGAGGGTTCGCGGCCGGCTTTTGCGCCGCTGGCTTGGAAGGCGTTGCGCCGGCCTTGACCGGGTAGTTCTGGTCGTACAGGCGGATGATGTCCTGGGTCACGTCAACCTGGTTCGAGGCATACAGAATTGGCGTGTTCTGTGACGACGAATCCAGCACTAACGCGTAGCCGTTCTCGCGCGCGTAACGATCCAGCACATCCACCATTTTCCGGCCGATGCGGTCCACCACGTCGCCTTGCGCGGCGTTCACGTCATCCTGATATTCAGTCTGCTTGCGCTCGAGCTGCTGCGCCTGCCGCTGCCCCTGCGCCGTCAGGCGGCTAATCTCTTCCTGGCTGCACTTGCCTTCGCAGGTCGCGAGTCGCTGCCGCAGATCGTTGATCTGTTTGTTGAGGGTTTCCAGTTCCGTCTGGCGCGACGCAAACTGCGATTGCAATTCGGCCGACGCCACCTTGCCCTCCGCCGTGGCCACAATAGCCTGGCGAATATTGATGACGCCAACCTTCCCCGCCGCGGTGGTCGAAGCTGCCGTGCTGGGCGCCTGCGCCCAGGTGGCCGTGCTCAGAAGGCACGACGCAGCCAGAGCCGCCGTAAGAGTTAACGTATTGCGCGACCGCAGTGCGGTCAACAGTCTGGAATTCACTTTTTTCTCCTTGTGGTGGCTCGCCCCGGGTATACCGGAACTAACCTGCGCCAAGTCAGCTTGGCTCTGTCTAAACTGATTCCGCTCCCCGGCGGGTTCTGCGGGCGTTCTACAAACTTGAAAGTATAGCCGACGCACTTTCCTTCCCGCAATCACAAAGGTAGGGTGCGTATGGCCAGCCTTCTCCGCGCGCTCTCCATCTAGTTCGGCATCTGGAACAAGAAAACACGGTTGTTTGCTTGATCCACGATCACCGCCAGGTTCGTGAACTGGTCAATGGCCACGCCAAACTGCGGAGAACCGGGGAGGCCCAGCGTCTGCCGCGTCCGGAACGGATTCGAAATGGTATCCACGATCGAGATCGTGTTGCTCACCGAGTTGGAAGTCAGAATCGCCCCGGTCTGCAGATTCAACGCCAGCGATGTGGGGTTGATGCCCACGCTGGTGATAGGAGCAGCCCCCGTGTCCGGATTGAAAGAGGCAATTACGTTGCCGCCGCTGGAATTGGCATAAAACAGCGCTGGAAATACCGTCGGATCAAATACGATGTCGGTCGGCGCCGCGGTAATGCTGCCGACGGTGCCCGTTATGCTCTTGATCGGCGTGGCCGCGCCAATGTCCACCGAGTCCAGCGCTCCTTGGGGTTGCGAGCCGCTAACCAGTTCCAGTGCAGTAACCACGGCCAGGCCCATGTTGTTCGTGCCGCGATCCGGATCAATGGCAACGGCGAGGGGGGATTGGTCAACCGCGATGGCAATCCCGGTGAGGCTCGTGGGCGGCGTCGCGCCGAAGAGCGGAGAAAGATCAATTTCCGTAACGGTGTTGGACCCCGTGTTGGTGACGATGGCTGCGGCGGTGGCATCATTGATGGCCACGCCTGTCGGATTGGTCCCAATTCCCTGGCTGCTGGTAACGTCCGCGACGGCCTCTTTGCCGGTCAGCAGATTCACGATCGAAACGCTGTTGCTACCGTTGTTCGCGACTACGGCCATTCCCAAATGCTGGCTGACAGCGACTCCCATTGGAGTTGTACCGACAGCGATGGTGTTTTTCACTGTGCCAAACGTCGCGCTGCCCGGATTAATGTCAATGACGGTGATGCTGTTGCATCCGCTCAGGCTCACAACCGCGATCGGCGAAAAGGGTCCATTCGCCAATTGATCGGCGATGGCCACCGAGCTTGGCTGTGGATTCGTGACGCCCGGGCAAATCTGAGATACGTCTACAGTCTGAACTACCATCAAGTCCGTGGCATTGGATTGCACACCATTGCTGATGACATCGACCGCATAGCGGTGCGGAAACGACAAGAAGGACGCCGGGATTGTCACCGTGAGCTGCCGGCTGCTAACGACTTGAACGTCTCCCGCCGGAATGGAAGTGCCATCGAGACGCACCTGCGCCCCGGCCGCGAATCCCGATCCGTAGATTTGCACGCCCCCGAGATCGCAGGACGACGCTGGTGCTGGAGGCACCGGGATGCAAGTAAGTGCTCCCTGCGGAAGGATTGCGTTCGGTATGCCGCCAATGATTCCCGGTCCAGGAGTTGCGCTGGGAACAACCAGCTCTGCAATCTGAGCCGTCTTGAGGGTATTTGCTGCGCTTGGCCCAAGATTGATGACGGCGATCGTGCCGCTCCCGGACATAACCACGAACGCCTGATTCGTCGCCGGATCAACCGTGAGACCGCCAAAAAGATTCAGGGAACTGCTGCCTCCCCCACTCAGCTGCACAGTGATGGTGGCCGCGCCCGAACCGGTCAGAGTAACCTGGCTTGGAATGATCGGGTTGACCTGACAAGCGGCAGCACTCTGGCAGGCAAACGCATAGCGCCTTAACGACACTGGATCGGACACGGAGACCTGGTTCTGTTGCGGATTGTAGGAAACCAGCGCATTCGAATACGGCTGCCAAGCCACGTCCGCGGTGCCCAACAGTTCCGGTGAACTCAAGCAAGGCGTCGGGGCGGTGACATAAAAAGTGCACTGTGCATTGAAAAAGATCGAAGTGACGGCTTGGTCCAGCGAATTCAGCAAGTTGATCTGCGGTCCGTTCTGGCCGGTTGCATTGGCATCGGCAATTGCAGCAACCCTGGTGATGGGATTGACGGCAATCCCTTGGGATGTTTGCGAAATGCCATAGAAGAGGTTCGGGCTGCTGAAGAACACCGTGCCGCCCGTGCCCGTGTCATTGGTTGTGGAAGTTATGGAATACGTAAACTGCGTCGAACTCAGAACAGCATTTACAGGAAACGCCCCATTGAACTGTGTCTTCCCGGATGCCGAAGTGACATTTGCGATTAGCACCGTGCCCGGATTTCCGGGGTTCAAGTTGTGTGCAGCGCTGGTGGTCACTGTGACGATTCCAGACACCAGTGACACCGCGCTGATTCCCACCGAGGACGATGGTTTCGTCACATCGATTCCCAGCACCGCTCCCGAACCGCCAGGAGTAACAAACGCCAAATGCCCATGCGGCGCCATGGCGATCTGCGGATAGGTGCCTGTGTTCAGGGACACCTGCGCAAACAAGCACTGACCAACCTTTGTGGACGTCGGATTGACCGTATGGTCGAGCGCACAGCCGTAGGGGTTGGCTCCTGAGTTTGGATTCGCATTCACAATCAAGCCGATATTCGCGAGGTTGGTGGTGGAAGGATTGGAATAGGCCACCAGCGCAAGGTTTGTATCGGGGTCCAAGCCAATGGCATACGGCGTCGTCGTGGTGTTCAGCGCAGTGACCGCGTTCGCCAGTGAGACGTTAAACGGCGTCCCTGGCGCCTGCTGTGGCGCGCCAGGGATTGGCAGAACCGATACGCTCTGATCGCCGTAGTTCACCACCGCCACCGTGTGATTCGCGCGATTCACCGAAACGCCGGTGGGCGCGTTGATCGTTACACCCGGCGTTGTCGCACTTGTGATGGGCGCACCCAGCGGCGTCAGCGTTCCATTTCCAATGGTGTAAAACTGGATGGCGTTCGATCCCGTTTCCGCAACCACTGCCACTCCAAGCGTCGGATCGATGTCAATCGCGCTCGGGTTTGTGCCCGCTGTCGTTGAACCGACCACCACTGGCGGATTGACCGAGTAGCTCGGGAACACCGCGAGATTGGTTACCGCTGGCGGAAGGGACAGCGGGGGTGTGGTCCGCGACACAGAAAGCTGATAGAGGCCCGGGCTCCCTGAATTGATGCCCGCGCTGGGAAATGCGGCGTTCAGACTGACGTGGCCCGGACGGCGTCGTCGGGACCGAATTGCCCTCGAAAAGTATGTTGGCAAGCTGGCCGCCTGGCCCAAAGTAGCCGCCATCCACCGACAAACGGATTTCATTGTTCAGCGTCCCCTGTGGAACATCGTCGGGGATGGAAGCAATCGAGGTGGGCCGCACCGGCAGCACCGTGAACGAATAGGAGCCCGTCGGCGAAGTCGTCACCGGCTCAGCGGGATCAGTGACGGAAACCGTATAGGTATCCGTCTTCGCCAGATTCAACGCGTTCAGGCGGACGCGTGCGCCCGTCGAGGCAGGATTTTTTACCGTGGTATTGGGAATCGGAAACAATACCTTGATCTGGCCCGATATCGAAGTCAGGGTCGTCGGTGGGCCGCCTTGTGTGCCCGTTAGCGTGATGGTCGACGCCGAGGAAATGTTCGGAGCGTTCAGAAAGATGTCCCAAAACGTAGCGCCTTGGGGGGCGATCGTGGGGGAAATCCCGCCAAACGAGATGGGGCCTCCCGCGATGATCGTGATCGTCCCGAGGGTGAATCGCGTGTTGTCCGCTACCGAAGTCGCCACTACGGTTACGCTTGCAGGCGTGCTCGTCACCGTTGTGCTCGTCGGCACAACCGCCGGCGCCGTGTACAGCCCGTTCGCATCGATTGAGCCGCAACCCGTGGCATTGCCTGCCACCGTACAACTCGGCAATTGTGGATAAGTTGTTGTCGTCGTCCCAGTGGTTGTCGGTACCGATTGCGTCACCAGCCAGGTCACACCCTTGCTCTGCAGATCGTTGGTCAACTGCACCGCGAATTGCTGCTGTTCCTTGACGGGCACGGTGGCGGTGGCTGGAGCGATGCCTACGGCTATGCCGGAATCCAGGGTGATGGTGCAGACGCCTGTCTTTTTGGTGTCTTGCACGGACGTGGCCGTGATAAGGACCTGCAGGCCCTGAAACTTCGTCTGATCGGGAACCTTCGATGGGGCGGTATAGGTGACGGTTGTAGCGGTAGTATTGGCGGGAATATTTCCGGTGTCGGAGGTGCATGCCACGGCAGGATTGGTCTTGAGCGTGGTACCGGATCCCGTGGTGGTCGTATAGGTGCAGGTCCACGTGACGTTCAGGTTCGTCGCGCCACTCACCGTCGCTGTCAGCGTCAGCGATTGGCTGACAATGACCGTGGCACTCGTCTGGCTCAACGACACGGTAATCACGTTCGCGCTGCTGCTGCTGCAGCCGTTCAGCCAGAGCAGGCCCGCGGCGGCAACGCAGAACCCGGCAAATTTCAATTTCCTCCGCAAATTCGTTCCCACGATTTCCCCCACGCTAGCGCGCTCCGCGGATCGCCCGCGAGCGTTCACATTATAATTTTTCACAAAATCCTTTGCGCCGGTATCCGACGGCTGTCTTCCAAGCATCCCGCCCATCAGAAGGTCCGGCTGACCGTAAAGCGGAACGTTGTCTTTGGCTCGAAATAATTCAACCGCCCCGGATTGTTCTGCACGAATGCAAGTTCAGGAGCAATTTCCAGATTGTATACGCTGGATTCGAGCGGTTTCACGGGGTTCAAAAGGCAACCGGCGCCGCCTCCATACTGCGAACACAGACTCTGAATCTCCGTCAACTCGATGTACGGCTGCCTCGCGATGATTTGCTCATGCAATCGGTGCACGTTGTACGCATAGTAGATCCGGAAGGGCGCCTGAATAATCGGGAGCTGCACGACGAACTCGATTCCCGTGGAAGCGCGCACCCGGAAATTGGTTCCCGGCGCGATGGCCAACTGCTGCGTCAGTCCCGCATCTTTCACTGCATTTGGGAATTGCCCGCCCTGGGCCGGATCAATCAGGCTCTGAAATCCCGCCGAGTTAAGCTGCAGCGCGCTCCGGCGGAGAACGCCGTCCGTTCCCACGTCCGCAAACAATCCCGCCGTGACCGGGCCGACGATGGGAATCCGGTATTCAAAATTGGTATAGCTCTGCAGGTCGCCTCCCGGCAAAGTGGCCACATACGACAGCACTGGCACTGTGAACGACCTCAAAGCGCCGCCCGACATTGGATCGGGATACGAAATCTGTTGCGCAGTTGCCTCCGGAATGAACGTGACTGGAGAGATCGAGCGAATATCGAAGCCCCGCAGATCGTTCTCTCCTCCCATGTACAAACGGCTGAAGGGCGGCACTTCATGGCCGGCAAACCCGGTGGTGTGGGCAATGTTGAAGTGAACACCCACGACGTTGCGTCGTTTGCGGACCGGATGAAAATACTTCATATCAAAAACGTTGGTGATGGTGTCCACATTGCCGCCGAGCCCGGACATCGAGGCGGAATAGAAGAAGCTTTTGCCGCGCGTTTCATTGACGGGATTGTCGATGGTGCTGTAGGAGATCGACGGGGTGATCGTGCTGGAGATGATGCCGTCCAGCGCGCTGGGGCCCGTAAGGCTTCGGAATTGCAAAGATTCGAAAAGCAGCGTGGACGCGGCGTTAAAAGCGGTTATGTTCGTCTTTGTCAGACCATACGTCAGGCTCACACGCGCGAATGACAACTTCCGGATCGGCCGGCTGGCAAAAATCGTGAAGCCGTCGCTGTTTTGCGTATAGTTCTGCACGTACTGGGGATTGATGCTGACGGATTGCTGCAGCAGGATCGCTTCCTGCTGCGCCTGATCAAATTTGTACCGGCTTGAGAAAATCGTGAAGCCCGAGGAGATCGGCCGGTCAAACAGGTAAGGTTCGGTAAATCCAAAACTCAAGTTGCGCGACAGATCGCCAAACTGTGCCGACAGCGTCAACCTCTCGCCCAGGCCGAGGAAGTTGTTGGTCTGATATGTCAGGCCGATGAAGCTCCCGGCCAGGCCGCTTACGCCGCCTTGCAGACCGATGGACTGCTTCCCTTTTTCCTTCAGCTTCAGAGTAATGTCGACCGTGCCGTCCTTGGGGTTCTTCTTCAGCTCGGCCGCCTTGTCCGCTTCAATCTTGTCGAAATAGTCGAGCTGGTTGAGGCGCAGGATGCTCAACTCCCAGAGACGCTTGTTGAAGAGCTGGCCCTCGTCAATCAGCAGTTCGCGGCGGATGACCTTGTCGCGCGTGGTGGTGTTTCCGCTGAAATCAATGCGCCGCACGTAGTATTGCTTTTGCTCGTCGAACTTCAGCGTCATGTTAATGACTTTTTTCTCGTCGTCTACATCCGTCTCCGGCTCTGGCGTGAAGTCAATGAAACCGAATTCGCCGTAAGCCTTCCCGTAGCTTTCCAGGGCCTTGCGGACTTTTTCCGTCGAGAAAATGTCGCCCTGCTTGAGCGGAAAATAATTCTTCAGGGCATCGACCTTCAAGGTCAGCGCCTTGTCCGGATCGGCGCTCACGATTTTCAGCGTCCCCATCCGGTAGCGGTCGCCCTCTTCGATGGGGATGGTGATGTTCACGGCTTTGCCGTGGCTGCGACCCGTGAGCGGGACTCCCAGCTTGTAACCCCCGGTGTCCACGTTTTCAAGAACGGGATCGCCTACCGAAACTTTAAAATATCCGTTGTCGCGGTACAGCCCACGAACACCGACTTCCAGATCCTCGTTCAATTTTTCGCGGTCGTACGTCTTCGTGAGTACGCTGATCTCCGTGAAATACAATGGAATGGCATACGGCCGGTCATGGCGCATGGCCCGGATCAGCTTCCGGTCGCTGAACGCATGGTTCCCGGTGAACTTGATGCGGCCGACTTTGACCTTGGGTCCTTCGTCAATCTTGAAAACGAGAATCACCGCGTTACTTGAAGCAATGCGCTCGTATTGCGGCGTCACTTTCGCGAACTGCCGGCCATGCTCGCCGAGTAGTTCCTTCAGGACCACTTCCGCTTTTTTGATTTTCGTCGGATCGAACTGGCTTTCCACCGACAGGCCGACCTTGCGTTCCTTGAAACGATCGAGGATATCGGATTCGGAAACGGAGTGAATGCCGTCGTAGCGGATGCGCCGGATCTGCGGTCGTTCCTTGACGTCAAAAATAATGATCTTGCCGTTCGGACGCTTCGGCGAATCCTCAACGCGCAGCTTCACGTCCTCAAAGAATTGCGTGTTCCACAGCGCCTGAAAATCGCGCCGCAGTGTTTCCTCATTATAAGTGTCGCCTTCGCGGCTGAAGATGCGGGCCTTCAGCGTGTCGCTGCGCACCCGGCGGTTGCCCACAAAATCGATGCGGTCAATCACATACTGCTGCTGGGCTGCTCCCGCCTGCTGGTCGGCAGCGGTGCGGTCCTCAATGGATTCCTTCCCGGTGACCAAATCAACAGAAGCGGAAAAAAGGTAGGCGCGCGATTTTGAATTCGAGTTGGAATTCGCTTGCGGATCTTGCGGCCGGGCTCCGGGCGAAGCAATCGCCAACAGCAAAACGACCGCGAATATTCGCGTCAGCCGGGCCGCTAAAACCCCAAACGGCGAACAAACTCTTCTTTGAGCGGCCGTTGAGGTCCTCAAGGCCGCGCCCCCCAAACTCAAGATGTTTATCTCCCGCCGGGCCCGGTGTGGGCCGGCCGTGCGTTAACCCCAACCCGGTTGGGGTCTCCCATGCGTTGTGTCAGATTCGCTAGTGGACGACCGGGGTTGCCTCACCGACGGGGCGGAACGACAGGCCTTCCCCTGCGACATAAATCTGGAGTGTCGCCGGCCTTTGGATTCCACCCTGAATCAGCGCCTCGGAGAGCGGGTCTTCGACATACTTCTGCAAAGCCCTGCGTAGCGGACGAGCCCCATAACTGCGGTCCGCGCACGTTTTCTCGAGTATCCACTGCCGTGCTTCCGGCGAGAGGACGACCTGGACCTGCCGGTGAATCAGCGTGTCGTTCAGCTGGCCCACCAGCAAATCAATGATGCGGAGCAGATCTTCATCGCCGAGCGGATTGAAGATAATCACTTCGTCCAACCGGTTCAAAAACTCCGGGTTGAACGCCCGCTTTACTTCGTTCATCACCATCTCTTCCATGCTCTTCTGTCCGGCTTCATCGGTCCCGGATTGGAAGCCCATGGAAGTGCGCTTCTGCAAATGTCGCGCACCAAGATTCGAGGTCATGATGATGATGGTGTTCCGGAAATCCACGGTATTGCCGAGCCCGTCCGTCAACTGCCCGTCTTCGAATACTTGCAACAATATATTGAAGACGTCCGGATGCGCCTTCTCGATTTCATCCAGCAGAATCACCGAGTAAGGAGTCCGGCGCACGCGCTCCGTCAACTGCCCGCCTTCTTCGTAGCCCACGTACCCTGGAGGCGCCCCGATGAGTTTCGAAACGGAGTGCTTTTCCATGAACTCCGACATGTCAAAACGCACCAGTGACTTCTCCGAACCAAACAGGAATTCCGCCAGTCGCCGCGCGACTTCCGTCTTGCCAACGCCCGTCGGCCCCAGGAAGAAGAAGCAGCCCACCGGCCGCAGCGGCGATTTCAGCCCCGCGCGGCTTCGGCGAATGGCGCGAGCCAGCGCCGTAATGGCCTTGTCCTGGCTGATGACGCGCTTGTGCAGTTCCGGCTCGATGCGCAACAGTTTCTGTTGCTCGTCTTCTTTGATGGAGGTGACGCCGATCCCGGTCCAGCGCGAAACGACTTCCTCGATGTCTTCGCGCGTCACGATGCCCGTCGAAGCGTCGTCCAGCTTGTAGCGTTCGCGCAGCCCGCGGAGGTTTTCCTTTTCCTTGCGCTCTTCTTCGGAATAGAAACGCGCCTTTTCGAATTCATGATTGGCGATCGCCGTTTCCATGCGGTGCGTGATGAACTTCACGCGCTTCTGCACTTCCCCGACTTCTTCGGGAACCGTGGCTTGCCGCAGTTTCACGCGTGCGCCGGCTTCGTCGATCAGATCAATGGCTTTGTCCGGAAGGAAACGGTCGGGAATGTAGCGGTTCGAAAGATAAACGGAATAGCGCAGCGCTTCATCGGTGTAGCTTACCGCGTGGAATTTCTCATAGCGCTCGCGAACACCGCTGATCACCTGAACGGCTTCCTCTTCATTCGGAGCCGGAACTTTCACGGCCTGGAAGCGCCGTTCCAGCGAACGATCCTTTTCCACCGACTTGCGGTATTCACCGGGCGTCGTCGCACCGATGCACTGAATTTCCCCACGTGACAGGGCCGGCTTCAGGATATTCGCGGCGTCCAGCGAGCCTTCCGCCGATCCCGCGCCCACCAGCGTGTGCAGCTCATCAATAAAGATGATGGAGTTCTGGCTCTCCATCAGCTCCTTCATGATGGTCTTGAGCCGCTCTTCGAACTGTCCGCGGTATTTCGTGCCTGCAACGATGAGGGAAAGATCGAGGGAAAGAATTCGTTTGTCGGCAAGGAACGGTGGAACATCTCCATCCGCGATGCGCTGCGCAAGTCCTTCCACAATGGCCGTCTTGCCGACGCCCGGTTCGCCGATCAATACCGGATTGTTCTTCGTCCGCCGGCAAAGAATCTGAATGACGCGCTCCACTTCCCCTTCGCGCCCCACCAGCGGATCAAGCGATCCTTCCGAAGCCGCCTGCGTCAGGTCGCGGCTGAATTCCGCGAGCAACGATGTCTCTTTCGGCCTCGCCGCTGCCGTCTTTTCGCCCGACGTGCGCGCCAGCTCTTCGCGCAGCGTGGACAGCCGCAGTCCGCGCTCCATCAAAATTTCCGCGCCGAAGCACTTCTCTTCGCGCAGGATCCCGAGCAGCAAATGCTCCGTTCCTACGTGCTTGTGCCCGAGCCTCTCCGCCTCTTCCGCCGCCATATTAAGGATGCGCTTGCACTCCGCGCTCAGCGGCACTTCCACTGACGTGGAGATGCGCTCGCGGATGGTGATGCGCGCCTCGATCTCCTTGCGGATGGACTCGATCGAGCCCTGCTGCCGCAGGAAGCGGTTCGCCAGTGCTTTGTCCTCGCGCATCAAGCCGAGCAGCAAGTGCTCCGTCTCGATGTACGGGCTGCCGTACTGGCTCGCTTCGTACCTCGCAAAAAATATGACGCGTCGTGCCTTTTCCGTATAGCGTTCGAACACGTTAGCTCGCTTCTCCCCCTGGGGCCCCGCTCGCGGCGGCCGAAGCCTCGCGAGTCCGCAGAACGCCATGTTCCAATCCCAGAATTCGGTCGCACCGCGCAGCCAGCGCCAGATTGTGCGTCGCGATCAGCGACGTCAATTTGTGCGTGCGGTGCAGCCGCTCCAGCAACTCGAACACGGCCCAAGCATTCTGCTCGTCCAAATCTCCGGTAGGTTCATCTGCCAGCAGCACGCTCGGCCCAGTGACGAGCGCCCGGGCAATCGCTACGCGCTGCTGTTCCCCTCCGGAGAGTTCCCCTGCGCGGTGATCGGCTCGATTTTCCAAGCCCACCTCCGCCAGCCACTTCCGCGCCATCCCCAGCGCAGAAGTAAAGTCGTCGCCGCGCAACAGCAGCGGCATACCTACGTTTTCCGCAGCCGTAAAATCCGGCAGCAACTGGTGGCGTTGCCACAAAAATCCCACGGCACGATTCCGGAATTCCGCCAGCGCCCGTTCGTTAATCGATTCAATGGCTTTCGTTGCGAAGTATACTGTACCGCTCGTCGGCGTGTCTAGCGCGGCCAGCAGATGTAACAGAGTGCTTTTTCCCGCTCCCGATGGCGCCACAATCGCCACCATCTCTCCCTGCCGCAAAACCAAATTCGCGTCCACTAAAACCGAAAGTAGCTTGTCGCCGCTCCCGTACGTTTTCTTCAGCCCGCGCGTTTCCAGCACAACATTTGCGTTCCGCAATTCGCTTGCAGACGTTTGGTTCGCGTTTTGGGCTTGGGCCGTCATCGTATTCCGCTGGGTCTCAGTCCCGCTGCCGTCTCGCGTCTAACCTCTACCCTAGTTTAGATGCTCCCTTGCCAGTATCTGTGCCCTCTGTCACCGAAGTCGCCGTGGCCCACTGACAGCAAAGTGTTTCCTCTTTCTGCCACTCCGCTTGCCTGCCAAAAGGAGGGCATTTCTTAACGAACTCTACACCCCCATAATTGTTCTATTTTCAATAGCTTGCGCGGGACTCTTTTGGTACCGCGGCGCCAACCTCTCCCACCGGTACCGCCCGCTAGCGTCCTGCCCCTTCTAGTTGCAAACGGCGCACCATTTCGTACCCTGATTCAGAAGCCCTTCACCCCAGTCCCACGCCCTACTCATACCTCAGAATCTCCACCGGCAGCAGCCGCGACGCCGCCCGCGCCGGCAAAATCGTCGCGCCAACCGAGATCAGCATCGCCACCACCGTAATCCACACTCCATCCATCACGCTCGGGTGAAACGGCACGTACGGCACCGCATATACCTGCGGATCAAGCGGAATCAAATGATAATTTCCCGCCACCACCGCGAACGCGTAACCCACTACCAGCCCCGCGAACGTACCTGTCGCACCAATCGCGATTCCCTGCCACAAAAAAATCGTTCGAATCTGTTCCCGCCGCGCGCCCATGGACACCAGCACGGCAATGTCCCGCGCCTTGTCCGTCACCGTCATCGAAAGCACCACCAAAATATTCAGCCCCGCCACAAAGGTAATCAGCCCGATGAAAATCGCCGTCACCAATTTCTCCAGCCGCAGCGCTCGAAACAGCGCACGGTTTTCCTCCATCCACGTCGCCGCCGCAAATCCCGGCCCCGCCGCAAGCTGTACCTCGTCCGCAATCTCCCCCGCGCGCTCCGGCTGCTTCAACCGGAATTCCAGCACGTTCGCGACGTCTCCCGCGCCAGAAAGCCCCTGCGCCGCCGCCAGTGTCATGAAGCACCAATTCTCGTCGTAATCGTAAAATCCTGAATCGAACACGCCCACCACGCGAAAGCGCCGCGTCCGCGGCACCAGTCCAAACGGCGTCAGCCGCCCCTGCGGACTTGTCAGCGTCACGTAATCCCCCGGCGAAAGTTTCCACTCGTCCACCAGTTGCTTCCCCACCAGCAGCGCTTCAATGCCATCCTTGTCCGCCGAAAAATCCAGCCGCCCCTCGACGATCCGCTGCAACGCCTCATCGCTGGCTCGCTCGCGCTCCGGATCAATCCCCTTCGTCACCACCCCGCGCGCTTGCCCCGCGAACGACATCAGCACCGTCTGATACACCGCCGGCGTCACCGATTTCACTCCCGGCGTCGCCGCCAGCTTCTTCGCCAGCTCCTCGTAATTGCTGATCCCGCTCGACCCCGGCCGCGTCAGCGAAATATGCGCCGTCACGCCCAGCAGCCGCTCCTGCAGAGTCTCGCGAAATCCCGTGTTCATGGAAAGCGCGATCACCAGCGTGGCCACGCCCGCCGCCACCCCCACCACGGAGAACAGCGTCACCAGCCGCAGCACCGCCGGCCGGTAAGGCGATCGCAGATACCGCCGCGCCACAAACCATTCGAATCTCATCGTAGTGGAAAGAATACGTTACGCGCCGTGCGCTTCGGTAGCGGAAGATGATTCCCCGCCCGCTTCCGGCCGCAGCAGCGGAAACAGAATCACGTCGCGGATGGACGCCGAATCCGTCAGCAGCATCGTCAAGCGGTCAATCCCGATGCCTTCGCCCGCGGTCGGCGGCATGCCATGGCACAGCGCGCGAATGTAATCCACGTCAAGCTGCTTCGGCACTTCCTCGCCGCCCTGCGCAATCTGCGCCAGGAAGCGCCGCTCCTGCTCGCCCGGATCGTTCAGCTCCGAAAATCCATTCGCCACTTCCATCCCCGCCACATAAATTTCGAATCGTTCCGTCAACGAAGGATCCTCCGGCTTCTGCTTCGAGAGAGGCGAAATCTCCGTCGGGAAATCGTACAGAATCGTCGGCTGCACCAGCTTATCTTCCGCCATCGTTTCGAACAGCAGTCCCGTCCATTCGCCATCCGCCAGCGTGCCCTTCGCCGCCGCATACGGCGCGCCCGTCCGTTTCGCCCACGCGTTATAGCGATTCGTCGCTTCCTGCGCGCCACCAGGCCGCGCGAGTTCCGCCAGCGTCGGCGCTTCCCCTGCTTCCGCCGGCCAATATTTCACAATCGCCTCGCGCATCGTAAGCCGTTCCATCTTCGAAAAATCCAGTCCCACTTCCCCGTACTTCACCGTCGTCGAACCCGTAATATTCTTCGCGACCTGCGCAAACAGCTGCTCGTTCATATCCATCAAATCGCGATAATTACTGTACGCCTCATAAAACTCCAGCATCGTGAATTCGGGATTGTGCTGCGTCGAAATCCCCTCATTGCGGAAATTCCGGTTGATCTCATACACCCGGTCGAATCCCCCGACCGTCAGCCTCTTCAAATAAAGCTCCGGCGCAATCCTCAAATACAAATTGATGTCCAGCGTATTGTGATGCGTCGTGAACGGCCGCGCCGTGGCCCCGCCCGCAATCGGGTG
Organism: uncultured Acidobacteriota bacterium; assembly: GCA_963729455.1. Classification (GTDB taxonomy): domain Bacteria; phylum Acidobacteriota; class Terriglobia; order Acidiferrales; family UBA7541; genus Acidiferrum. The sequence goes on along the minus strand of CAVSNX010000005.1, from coordinate 175,021 downwards.
CATCATCGGCGTTTCCACTTCGATGTAGCCCCGCGCGTCGAAAAATCGCCGCAACTCCTGAATAATCCGCGCGCGCGTCACAAACACCTCGCGCGCCTTTTCATTCGCAATCAAGTCCAGATAGCGCTGCCGGTAACGCAGCTCCACGTCCGTAAGCCCGTGCCACTTTTCCGGCAGCGGCAGCAGCGCTTTCGAAAGAAAAAACAACTCTTCCACCCAGATCGAAAGCTCATTGGTCTTCGTTCGAAACAAGTGCCCGCGCACTCCAATCGAGTCGCCCAAATCCAGCAGGTGAAAAAGTTGAAATCCTTTCTCGCCAACCACATCCTTGCGCACATAAATCTGCATCCGCTTCCCCGACCCTTGCAGGTGCGCAAACCCCGCTTTCCCCATCAACCGGTACGAAACGATGCGCCCCGCCACGCGCACTTCGCGCTTGTTCGCTTCCAGCTCCGCGCCCGTCGCCTGCCCGTACTGCTCCACCAGCGCCGCCGCCGTCTCCGTCCAGCGAAACTCCCGCGGATACGCCTCGTACCCCAGCTCGCGGATCTGCTCGAGTTTCTTCTGGCGCTGCTCAAACTGGTCGCGCGGCTCAAATTGCAACGGAAATTTCCTTTCAGAAGTGATGGGTTCCGAGTATAGCGGCGCGCGCACCGCTTGAGCAAGGAATCAAGGCTTGTGGCTGCGGGGCGGGCGTCCGGCGCCCACGGACAAGTACCGACGCCAACGGCTATTTGAAATCACTCTCGGATCGTGCTTCTATGATCTTGGAACCATATGGCGCATGGACGACGAAATGCCGCAACCATCACCCTGTATTCGGTGATCGCAGTCTTGTTTTGCGCGGCAGGTCTGTTCGCACAAGATGCCGGGGAACAGACTCATACATTGGGTTCCTTCGATCCGACATTTCACAGTGCGATGCTGGACTTTGCAAGGAAGCAAGCGGCGATGAGCGAGGCAGAGTTTGCCGATGTGCGCGAAAGAGCGGGCCAAGGCAACGCTGAAGCCGAGACCATGCTTTGCGCTGCGTATCATCGTGGCAACCACGTAGCGCTCGACGATACACAAGCGTTTGCGTGGTGCCTCAAGGCCGCGAGCCAGAATTTCCTTGCGGCTGAGGAAGGAGTCGGGCAGTTCTACCTGTTCGGTACCGGAGTTCAACAGAACGGACCTGAAGCAATCCGTTGGCTTACCCAAGCGGTTAGAGACGGTTCCGTCGCTGTGAGCGGCAATCTGGGAACGGCCTACGCCGAAGCGCTGGGTGTACCCCGCGACTACGCGGCTGCCATGAAGTGGTACCGCTATGGTGCCGATCGGGGCGACGCCGACGGAATGTACAATGTTGGAATCATGTATCTGCGCGGCGAGGGTGTCCGCGAGGATCCAAAAGAGGCGATGAAATGGTGGCAAAAATCCGCCGAAGGAGGGTTCCCCCAGGCGGCGCTTGTCTTGGGAATGGCCTATCAAGGAGACACTCCGGGGATACGCAAGGATCTAGGAGAGTCTTTGAGATGGCTGCGCAAAGCAGGTGATCTGGACAACATCGAGGCTGAATTGGAGCTTGGCTGGGTTTATGCGAACGGAGTTGGTACGGCGGTGGATTACGTCCAGGCAGTCCGGTGGTATCGAAAAGCAGCGGAGCAAGGGAATCCTGCTGCCGAGTATGGGTTGGGCGTACGCTACATGACGGGCCAGGGCGCACCGCGCGACTACGACGAAGCAGAGAAATGGTTCGTGAAGGCCGCTGCGCAGGGCCATCCCGACGCGCAGTACAATCTCGCTTCCATCTATATGAACGCGCTGCCGGAAGAAAACCGTGAGCCGAATCCCCAACTCGCTGCACAGTATGCGCTGCAAGCGGCGGCGCAGGGCGTCGCCGACGCGCAGTACATCGTCGGTGTATTGTACGCGCAGGGCAAAGGTGTCTCGCTGGATCGCATTGCCGCTTACCAGTGGCTTCTGCTGGCTTATAATGGCGGAAACGCGCAGGCAGAATCAGCATTCTTGAACCTTCAGAAACAGATGACCAGCGATGAAATTGCCGAAGGCCGCCGCCGCGCCGAGCTGTGGAATCGGGAACACCCGCCAAAGAAGCCGCTATGATGCACTAGCGCCAAACGCCTGATTAACGCTGCCATCCAGCCTGTACCCGTCTGTTTCGGACTCGCAGGCGAAGCAACCGAGGCTGCCCCTCAATTCCAAACCTTGAGCCGCGGCCACACCTCCGCCAGCGGTTTTTTCAGCCCCGTACAAACCAGAATCGTGTAACGCTCCTCCGCCATCCCATAATAAGGTTCCAGCTTCGGCCCCTCCCGCACGTTCTGGCACCACCGCTGCACATCTTCCAGATCGTAATGCAAAAAAATCAAGCTCTCCCCGGTGTACTCCCTCGGCCCCCAAAGGTAATAATTCTGGTGCGCGCTGATGGACTTCGGCAGCCCCAGCCGCGGCCCGAAAAAATCAATCGCCCCCGCATCGCCATACGTTCCGGCCAGGATTCCCGTCTTGGCCCGCTGCTCCGCCGGCAGCGCGTCATACACCTGCGCCACCGCCGCCACCATCTCCGGCCAGCCAAACTCATCCCCGAAATGCTGCGGCAGCAGCCCGTGATCCTGCACCTCCGTCCGCGTCATCTTGATCCCCAGCGCCCCCATATAAGGAACGATTTTCTCCACCGGCAAAATGGGAATGGTCAGCGGCAAAGCAATCGCGCCGATCGCCACCACCAGTGCTGGAATTGCTACCCTCACCCATCGCAGCCCCGCGCGCGCTTCCGTCAGCTTTTCCCAGAACACCCCGCCCGCCGCATACAACATCGGGTAAATGGGCGCCAGATAATAGTCCTTCCCCTTCAACGTCATCATCACCGCCAGAAAAACCAGGTACGTCATCCCCAAACAGCGATACCGCCTGCCTTCCCTATGAAACAGCAGGTAGCCCAGCCCCGCGATCCACACGAGAAAGCTGGCCGAATTTAGCATTCGAATCTGTTGCCTGAAAAACGCCAGCGGCGGCAATTCAATGTTCTTGTGCGTCGCCTTCACATTCCGCAAAGCCTCCAGCGTCGGAAAATGGTGCTGAACTTGCCATACCAAATTAGGAAGAAAAAGCAGCACCGCCACCGCCGCCGCAACCCAGAACCACCTCGTGAACAAGAGCCGCCGTTCGGATGTAACCAGCAATCCCGCAACAAGACTCACCAGAAAAAAAGCTGTGGAATGTTTGTTTTCCAGGCCAAACCCAAGCATCACGCCGCACCAGACGAGCAGCCTGGGTTGATCGCTGTTGATCGCCCGCAACAGAAAATAAACGCAACCCATCCAAAATAGCGGCTCGAACGGATTCATCGAGAGCCGCGTGGCATTCCCCAGAATCACCGGCGCCGCAAACACCGAAAGGCAAGCCAGAAACACCGCGAACCGTTTCCCGCCCAACTCCCGCACCAGCAGCCCCGTCAGCACAATCTCCGCGCCCTGCGCCAGCGCCGACAATAGCCGAATCGCATGCAGCGAATCGCCCAACAACGCGATGGTGGCTCTCGCCACCCACGCCACTAGCGGCGCAAAGTCCACATAACCCCAGTCCAAGTGCTTGCTGGCCTCAATAAAATAAAGCTCGTCGCGAAAATACCCATACCGCCCGTTCGTGGCCATCTGCAGCAAAACCGCCGCTCCCGCGAGCATCCACGCAACGCTCATGCTCCCAAAAAGGAACGACTCCCGGCCTCCTCCCAAACCCCGCTGGCTCGGGTTCGAATCACTTTCAGAGAAGGAGACACCCTGTGGAGAAACCTGCTTCATGCTGGCTCCCGTGAATAGCCTCTGGATCACCCGGAGCTTTTCCGTCAAAGAACTCAACTCGCGGGACCTGGATTATATAGAAGGACACGAATATTGGCCTCTGCCCCACTTGGGCCTCCCTCCGGCCCAATAGCCGCCCCTCCCAATGGATGGACCAAATGGGGAAAGCCTTGTAACGTCCCACACTCGTCATCCCATAGCATTCAAATGACGTCAACGCATGAGCATTCTTTTTCCCTTCACATAGGAAATAACATTCTTCCTCGCAAAAATCGTTTTTTGGTATACTCCCCCCGCTGCCCCAACGGAGAACTCCCGTGAAAGACTGTGCCCGCACGCCCTCAGCACGCGGCATGTCTGTCAGAGATGATTGGTCTGCCTGGCTGCCGGATGAGAAAGAAAAATTTTTCCACAGCAACAAACAGGAACTCGAATCCAACTACAACATGTGGAGCGTCTCCCTTGATGAGGCCATCAGCCTCCACCGCGAGGGTCAATTCGGGAAATCCCTTTTAGCAGTCGGAGTTTCCTCGGAGCTGTGCAGGCTGCTCACCGAACCGCTTGCCGCGCTTCTCCGCGCTCTTTCCGAACACGCCAAGCATTACGGCACCATTCCAAACGCTGCTCCTCTTGACCCTGAGAATTTCCGTGGCCAGAAAGGCCGCCACACCGCGTTCATGAGTGGCCTTCTGAATCGCGTCCTGTTTTCCCACCGTTTCCAATTCCTCCACAAAGTGAGCACTTTGGGCGAGATGGTCGAGGACCTTGGCAAAGATTTCAGCATTGCAGCCCTGAACCTTGCCGAAGGGGTCGTCGCCCCAAACTCCGGAAACATATGGGAAGAGGTCGATTCGAATCACTTTGACCTCAATACCTGTCTCCGCGAAACCGTGGTTTTGTTCAAATCCTTTATGATCGTGCTTCCCGCAGACCAGCTGTCGGCCTTCCGCAAGACCGTCTCCGACCAGTCCGAGTCCCACAAGTCCGAAGCTCTGGCCCGCCAGCGCTTGCTCCGCCATAGACGGATGACCGCGATCGCGGGACAATAGTCTCGCCGGCATACACGCATGTCCCCAGGCCAACTCCCGGGGAATAAACACCCTTTTCGGGGTGTCTCTTTTAGACATACGCGCTTCTGCCAGGACAACTCAAGGGGGTACACGGTGCATCCGAAATGGTGGATGCGCCGCGATTGGACCGTTGGCCCGTAACCGACCAGGCGATTCCAAAGCAGCGACTTCTCCTCGGTCTACCAAGCCGGTGACTGAAGCAGATGCCATACGTCTGGCCCAAGCCGGGGATGCCGCGGCCTTTGAGTTTTTGTATCAACTCCATGGCCGTCGCGTTTACGCCTTGTGCTTGCGCATGGTGAACAACCCGTCGGACGCGGAAGATCTCATGCAGGAAGCGTTTCTGCAGCTCTTCCGCAAAATCGGGACGTTCCGGGGCGAGTCGGCTTTTTCCACCTGGTTGCACCGCATGACGGTCAACGTAGTGCTCATGCGCTTGCGCAAGAAATCTCTTCCGGTGGCCTCTCTGGAAGAAACGACGGAGCCCGACGAAGAAACAGGTGGCCCAAGGAAAGACATCGGCGCTCCCGATTTGCGCCTGAGCGGCGCGGTGGATCGGGTCAATTTGGAGCGTTCCGTCGAGAAGCTTCCGCCCGGGTATCGGACGGTCTTTGTGCTCCACGATGTTCAGGGCTACGAGCACAATGAGATTGCGGACATCATGGGATGCTCCGTGGGAAATTCGAAGTCGCAGTTGCATAAAGCGCGTACTCGTTTGCGCGAACTTCTTCAGGAAGAAGTTCGCGAGCAGGCCCGGCAGGTACGGCATGCGGCGAAAGCCCAGACGGCGCACGACGACTGAGCTACAATGGGCGTAAGTTCGGGGTGTCGTAGCGGCTTCGCGGCGCAACCAGGGTAATGCGCCGGTCAGGTCTGAATGAAGTCGTACGGGACGGCCCTCCAGCGGCCGGCCTCTTGGAGTGATGGCCATGTTGTGCAAGGACGTGGAAGCTGTTGTGGAACAGGAAGGTTTGGCGCCGCTGCCGACGGAGGTTAGCGCGCATCTTACCGCGTGTCGCGAGTGCCGTGAGTTCCTCGCGGATTTGACCAGCATCGTGGATGTCGCTCGCAAGATGCCTTCGGAAATCGAGCCTCCCGATCGCATTTGGATTTCTCTTCGCGCACAATTGGAGCAGGAAGGAATCATCAAGGAGCCTCTCCTTGCTCCCACGGTGGAGCGCGCTTCCTGGTGGCATGGGTTCAGTGATCTGTTCCGCAGTCGCGCCTTGGCTACCGCTACCGTGGGTGTATTGATCGCCGCCGCTGCCGTTCTGCAAATCACCAATGACAATCGCGTGAACGAGCCTTCTTCCTTGCAACCTACCGTGTTGGCTCTGAATGATTTCTCCGCCACACGTGCGACCCTCAACGACCAGGAGCCCGTCGCACGCGGCATGATTCTTGCCAGCACTTCTCCCGTGGATGCTTCTCTCCGGGACAATTTGCAAACCGTTGACGATTTTATTGCTGACTGCGAGCGTCGCGTCAAAGAAGAGCCGCAGGACGATCTGGCCCGCGAGTATCTGGCCAACGCCTATCAGCAAAAAGCGGAATTACTGTCCACGATGATGGATCGTGGTGGGAGCGTTAACTGACATGGGTACCCAAGCGATCAAGCTGTCCCCGGCGCGGTCTAGCTCGCATGTGAATTCGAGCGTCTTGCCGTTGCTCTGCGCCGGTCTTTTCCTCTGGCCCAGCGCCGCGGTCGCCGCAGGCCAGCATCTCGAAAAACATTTTCCCGTTCAGGGCCGCCCGGTTGTCGCCATTCACAACGTCGCCAACGGCCGCATTGAAGTGAAGTCCTGGAAAAATCCCGAAGTCGTGATCACCGGAACGCGCGCCTCCGACAAAGTTGACGTGGATATGGAGCAAGCCGGCGATCGCATTGACGTTACCTCCAGCATCGTTGACAATTCCGCCCAGCCTCTCGAACTCGAAACCAACTTGCAACTCACCGTGCCGGAAGAAACCGAACTCCAACTCACCACCCAGACCGGCCTCATTTATGTCGAACAGGTCATGGGCGACATGAAGCTGGAAAGCGTCGCCGGCGATGTTCACCTGAAGGAAGTCTCCGGTTACATCATCGTTCGCACCACCGGCGGCTCTTTGGTCTGCACGCAATGCGCCGGCAAATTGGAGTTCAGCTCCATTAGCGGCAACGCGCAAATTCTTCAGCCCGGCCTCACCAACGTCAATCTTCTGACCACCACCGGAAACATTCTCTTCGACGGCGATTTCGTCCGTACCGGTTTGTACACCATGAAGAGCGGCAAGGGCCTCGTCGAAGTTCGCTTCTCCGGCAACGATTCATTCGATCTAAAAGCGCAAACCACCATGGGCACCGTGGACAATCAGGCCGCCGCCTTCCTGCGCCCGGATTCCCACGGCGTCAAACACATTGCTTCCAAGTTCACCAAGGGCTTCTTCGGCACCTTCGGCCAGGGCCTCGCCAAAGTCGAACTCTCTTCCTACAGTGGTACAATTCGCATTCTGAAGCGCGATTAGTTTTTCGCGCCACGATCTTGTGGTAACAACTCCTTCTTTGCGCGGGCCGCAAGCTCGCGTCCCAATTCTTTGCCTCGCCGGATTCATGGGTTCCGGCAAGACCACCGTTGGCACGCTCCTCGCGCGCCAGCTCGCCTGGCGTTTCGTGGATCTCGACGAACGCATTGAAGAAGCCGCCGGTCTCACCATCCCCGATATGTTCGAACGCCTCGGCGAGCCCGCCTTTCGACAGCTCGAAGCCGATCAGCTGCGCGCCGCGCTCGGTCGCGCCGCCGAGCTCAAGGAAAGCACCGTGCTCGCCCTCGGCGGCGGCACCTACGCGCAACCCGGTTGCCCCGAATTTCTTCGCGCCGCCGGCGTCCCCGTTCTCTGGCTCGATTCCCCGATCCAAATTCTTCTCTCCCGCTGCATGACCATGACCGGCCGCCCGCTCTTCCGCGACGAATCCAGCTTCCGCGCTCTCCACGCCCAGCGCCTTCCCTCATATCAACTTGCCGACCATCGCGTGGACAGTTCCGGCGACCCCGCCCAGGTTGTCGCCGAAATTCTTCGCCGCGGCATTGTTGCTTCTGGTGGAAACGAATCGCATCTCGTCGTCGAGAAACCTTTCTCCTGAGAGACAATAAACGCCGGGGGCACGCACCTTGAAATTCAAGACAGCATCGCTAGCCTTGGCTCTCACGATTTTCGCCTGCGCCGCGCTCACTCTCGCGGCTCAAAAGAAAGGCGCCGCAAATTCCGCCAGCGTCTTCGCGCAGGACCGAGCGAAGTTCAGCATCAAGCTCGACGGCCAAACCGTCGGCCACGAAGAATTTGAAATCGCCCCAAACGCCGGCGGCTGGCTTGCCAAGGGCACCTCGGACATCAAGCTCCCCACCGGCGCCACCAGCAAAGTCACCGGCACGCTCACGCTGCAGCCCGACGGCGCTCCCATCAGCTACGAATGGACCTCGCAAGCCGAAAAAACCAACGGCGCGCACATCATCTTCGCCAACGGCGTCGCCAGCATCACTCTCGAAATGCAAGGCGCGCGCTCCTTCCAACAAGATCTCACGTTCAATTCCCCACTCATCGCCGTGCTCGACAACAATCTCTACCACCAGTACGCCGTGCTAGCGCGCGTCTACGATTGGTCCAAGCGCGGCACGCAAACCTTCCCCGTGCTCATTCCCCAGGAACTCACTCCCGGCTCCATCACCGTCGAATCCACCGGCTCCGCCAGCGCCGACGGAAAATCCTTCGAAGGCCTCAAGGTCACTACCTCCGACCTCGAAATCCTCCTCCTCCTCGATTCGAACCACCGCCTCATGCGCCTGGAAGTTCCCTCCGCCAAAGTCTCCGTAATCCGCGAATAATCGTCTTTCTCCAAATCACTCCGCAAAACGAAAAACGCGGCGTCCCGATCCGATCGGAACACCGCGTCATTCTGTGCTCTGCCGTGAAAAAAACTTACCGCGCCAGCGGCCGTTGAAACGCCGGCTTGCCCTGCGAACCAAAGGGCGCTCCCGGACGCCGCAGCGGATAGCCCTGCGGGTGACCATGGGCCAGCGTATGCGCCAGCCCATTCGAATGCCCGGCCCCGATGTGTCCGTTGCCGTTGCCATTCGCCGACGCGGGCTGCGGCAGCCGCGCCGGATTACCGATAGGGCGGAGAGTGACGGGCGCTGCGTGAACGTGGTCGCTGATCGCCTGCAGGCGCTTCAGGATGGACTGCCACTGTTCCCAATCCAATTGCCGCAGGAACGGCCGCAATCCCTGGATGAACGGATCCTCGAGCAGCGCTTCGCCGTCCGATTCCGGTATGAAGAAGCGGTTCAACCCAACGTTCAGCGCTTCGGAAATCTTCTCCAAAGTGCCGAGGCTCGGCGTCATCTGCCCGCTTTCGATGCGCGACAAATAAGACCGCGAGACCTTCGAGCGCGATTGCAGACTGGCTCTGGGTCATCGCGCGCGATTCGCGCAATTGGCGAATCCGCTGGCCGATGTTCTCGACCGTCTCCTGGTTGACGAACTTTTCCGACGCTGGTTCCGCGGCTGCTTCCTCCTCAGGTGCCGGTGGAGGAATCAGGAACTCCAAGCGCTGAGGCAGGGCGCGCACGCAACGGCGGCAATTCCCCGTGCGCGTACGGTACTGGACGAGACCACATGTCTTGCAGCGGATGACTTCCCGATCCAACTCTAACGTATTCATTGTCTCTTTTTCTAATTGTGCCGACACCGGTGCTCCTTGTTGACAGTTTGTCCGGCGTGCGGATAGGGGAGGAACGCTGGAACGTTCGCAGGAAGGCAGTGACTGGCGCAACGGGAGTATCGTGCGCCTGCCATTTTCTGTCAAGAGTATTTTTAGACTTTTTTCATTTTTTCTTCCCGCCCTTCGCCGTTCTACGCCCGGTTTTCGCCTGTCCTCATGGGCAGTTGTGCCCCTTCGCGCACCCATTTCCACGAATCCTTGCGCTTTTTCCCCACACCCACCACACCCCTAGTGGTCCCCTAGCCCCCAAAGTTTTCCACAGCCGGTACCAGGCCATCCGAACTCTGTCCCTTTCTGGCACTGTCACTCTTGTTTACCCTGAGTCTGTCGAAAGGGTTTACCACAAGCCCGCCACTCTCACTCGAACGCCTCGTGCCCGGCGCGGAGGTCAACGGCCATGCAATGCAGGACTGGCCGAAGTGGTATGATGACGACCGAAGGTGCAGCGTAAATGTCCCAAGAGCGAATTGCTGGAACTCCTTCTTCCCAAGAAATCGCCGAACGCGGCGAGGCCATCTACAGTGAAAAATTCCGCGCGCAGCTGGAACGCACCTCGAACGGAAAATTCATCGCCATCAACATAGCCAACGCTGACGCCACCATCGCCGACACTGCCGAAGACGCCCTCCGCATGGCACTCGAGAAGGATCCCTCCGGTTTTTTCCATTTGATGCGAGTAGGACATCGCGCCGCATTCGAAGCGGGATGGTACATGAGCTGTGCCCATTAGAGTAGGCTCCCTCGTCAACGGCCATCCCTATATCGAAATCCTGGTTTCTCCCGACGGAAAGAAAATCGCTAAGCAAACTGCCTTACTCGATACGGGATTCAGCGGATTTATTTCCATCCCGGTTGAGTCGGCGAAGTTGATGGGCTTGAAGGCCCATGCAACCGCCCTCTACACCCTTGCAAACGGCAAGACCTCCGAACCTGTTCCTCTCGCCCACGGTTATGCAGGCCTGGAGGGCGATCCCCTTGTCCAAGGACTGTTTTCCATTTCCGAACACGCCTCGACCGTAGCCGGAATGGATTTTCTCATTCGCTGCGGCAAAGTCCTGGCCATCACCCCCACCGGCATCGTGACCATGAACGCCGCCGAGTTCGAGGCCACGCTTAGACGCTCCTCGGAATGAGGCATCGACACCCGAATAAAACAACTCAGTGTCGTAGCAACAGAGTACAATGCCCTTCATAATCTTCGCAAAACCGAACGAAATGAATGTCATCCAACAACTCATCGATGCGGTTCACCAAACTACTGCGGACGAGAGATGCAGTGCTAAAGCGTTTCACGACGCGATTGAATATGGACTTCGGAGGAAAGGCTGGAAAGTTGTTAGGGAGTTTCGCGTAAGGGACCGGGGAGACGGGGTCCCCGGTAGGATTGATTTGGTCGTGATCAGCCCTTTGCGTATCGGCACAGAACTCGACAACGTCATCACCCGAAAAAAATCGCTTTTCAAACTCTCTCACTTCGACGGCCTGGGAATCGTCATCCTCCGAAAGAGCGGTCGAATAATTACTTGCAAGCGACGGCCGCGCAGGGCCGCCCCTTTAAGCCAAGTTGAGTGAGGGTTTTCTCCTCCCGTTTCCAATCTCGAATTTCCAATCTCAATCCCTGCACAAGGGCGAGCCGTTGGGGCGATTCACCGCCACTTCGTTTTTGGAAGGGCCGGCGAATCACCCCAATGGATCGACCGTCGCGGCGGTGCGCACGGACATCCCTCGCCGAACAACCCGAAATAGATCCCGGAAGGAGTGTTCAGGGAATCCGCCGAGTAGATAGCCGGCGCACTATTCTTCCTAAAGCACGGAACCGATTTTCGGCCGCCGCAATCTGATGTGGAGCAAATACGACCTCCTGTAAACCACCACCGTCAAGCCTTTGAAAGCCGACAGCGGTTCTCTCAGGCGGACGGCCATACGTCGAGGCGATTGCTGTCTGGATGAGAGGTAACCTGAGTTGAGCCTGCCAATTTAGAGGCGCATCGCCAAACAGTACGGCCCTACACCCTGAATCAGTAACATCGACACGCCCGATCTGGCCACGCAACTCAAGAAACCCGAGCTCGTGCGCGATTCTCACTTCCGTCCCGGCGACTTTCAGCCTCTCGGCAACCGTCCACTCAATATAAGATTCCAAACCATCCTCGATTCCGACTACCTTGGCAGCATTCTTGAGATTGTGCCTTTTTACCAGCGCCTTCAAATAAGCGCGCGCCTCCCTAGCAGAACTCTTGTGAAAATGCACAACGGAAAGCCGCAACACCCGTTCATAACCCATTTTGTAACCATGGTCCGATGCACTCGTCGTAGACGCGTACCATTGCCGCGGATTCCTAACGCAAGCCTCCAAATCTGTATGCGAGATTCTCATTGCAAAACTGGCGCTACGCCCGGATAAGAATTCAAGATGCGCCGAGTCTCAGCCGCTGCTCTCTTATACATGCCAATCGCGTCTGAACGCATGATCCTGGACGAATATAACTCTGGCCATTCCGACATTATTTCCATCTCGGAGTATCTCTCGATACGCAACATAAACTCCCCCAAGTCAGCCAAATTGCGCCTGCCATCATCAGTGTCAGGTAAGCTGGCAAACGGTTCTCTGAACAAATCTCGTTCGTATTTCGTCTCATCCTTACCCTGCGACTCGATCGCGATGCGACGAATGATACATGGTACGCAGATCCCACAATGCGTCGCGCCTCCTGTTAACCGTGACGTCTTCCAGCAGCTGATCGTGATTGGAATGGCACTGGGAAGCCTGTCCCAAACGATCTTTGTAACTTCGGCTTTTGTTTTGTGAACGTAAGGATTCAAAATGTGAATCTCCAGATCCAGTACATCAGAAAAAAATTTCTCAGCCTTCGCTAAAACCTCCGGATGAGCCGTGTGTGTAGAAAAAGCTCCTATTCTCGCTTGTGTCAACGGAAGATGAATGGCCATCTGGCCGTTCTCTGCGATATAAACGAGCCTCGAATGGCCGACCCGGCGGGCACACAGCACCCCTAACGTCAGGAACAAAAACGACCTTGTTCGTTGACTGCTTTCAGCGTCGAACGAGAGGTGTGCGGCTGGAGCCTTCGAAAGAGCAGAGACCTGGAATTTCCGATGAGGCGGATCTATCTTTATGCCCTTTAGCAGGGCTACTAATTCATCCTGAACAACACTTGTTCGCTGATTCCGTGTAGTATGACTGACCAATTGCAACGAGGAAGCGTGCAGGCCCAACTCGACAGCCGCCGCGAAAGAGTCCAACCCACCCGAAAACAACAATGTACTGCCGGAAGTGGGTTCGACGTTCACCGCGTCCTCAGGCCTTCCACGGTCCTGACGGAAAACTAGTCGCCAAGCGTCATTTGAAAGTGTCCGGAGAAGATCCTCGAGGACGGAGAGCACTGGCTGTAAACGGCCTATATTCACCAACGGGATGTTTATTTCGATTCCTCTGACGAGGTCTTCCCGCTCTCCACGAAGCAAACAACGGTCAACTGCAAACACAGTCGCAGCTATAAGAAGCAAGTCGCCCTCAAGCGTCGTTAGGCCACCAAACGTGGTCTTGAACTTATTCTCTCCAGTTTGAAGGTTTGCTCCTGGCTGCAAAACCACCGTGCATCCCTTTGTCTCAGTCCCACTCCTCCTCACGAAGACCTTGGTCACTATGACTCTCCTCCGCTTTGAAGGACGCCAAGCACTCTAGAAATATACTTTCGCCAATCCTTTGTTCCGAGCTTCGGATCACCGACACTTTTAACCTGCCGTTTTGTGGTCTCGCGCAAGGTCTCCTTCAAACGTATGGCATCGCTCGAAGTCGCAATTCGGCCGGCGGCTCCGACATAACTCGGAAGATCTCGAGAGGCATAGTAAGAAACCGCCTCGGCGAAAAGTTCGCCGACAAAGCTCGCCGCGTTTCCCCTCTCGGCTACACATCGCGTCAAAGCGCGGCGTCCCATGTCTATCGCCAGGCCTGCCCGACTCTCATATGAAGCTGAAGCATTAAACTTAGTCAGAGCCTCCTCAACGGATAGCCCCTGAGAAACCAGTCGGCATGCATCTGCAATCGATCGGTTAGAAAAATCCCTCAACAAGCTCGGCCCACGGTCGGCAGCAACAGCCTTCCAGATTTCCATGCTCTGTCTCGAAGCAGAGACGTCTGGAGTTCCTAGAACGGCAAGCGCCATCCTCCAGGGAGGAGTCATCGGAGACCGATCGTTACGCGAGGTCCCCATTCACATATCCCGCACGTCGCATCGTTCTTCCGCCGCAGCCTGGAGCTCCAAATCAATATCGCGCCTCTGAATCTGACTACCGCTAAATAACATCTTCCACCTTATGGAGTTGCGAATGTCAGATCTCCTCAACAATTCGTTGACCAAGTAACCTAAAGTCGCGGCAGTCATAAAACATAAGGGAGTGCGGGTTTCCCCAAGAAAAGTCTTAGATACTCCGCTGAGACCCGAATCATCCTGAAGAAAAGCAGACGACACGATTAACGCCGCAATAACCTCTCCGCCGTCCCGCTGACGCTCTTTTTGCTTATTTACGTACTCGACCAAAGGGCGCATGGAAGGCCAACTGGCATCAAACCCATCAGCAGAAGCCTTTGAATCAACTACGATGACGCTAAAATCTGGAAGCGGCGCGATCATGTCACTAACTTTCTTGCCTCGCTGCTGCCCTCCCAGTCGACTTACCCTCCGGCCGAGACAAAACTCCAACCCATCTGCAACCAGCATTTCAAACACACGCCAAGCTTCGCCAGTCAGACCCGGAGGCAAGGTATTCTTCGCTGCGATCTGTAGATGCTGGTTGTAGTCCCCGGTAAGCGCCCGCCAGGATGGAACAGCCCCTCCCAACACATCTAGGAACTCCTTCAAACTCAACTGACCCACGGCTCCCTCGACGGCGACGAGAATCGGCACTCGATTCTGGTTCTCAGCGGTGTGTCGAATGTCAGCTGCATGTTCCTGAGTGAATTCCGGCTTGTCGGTAACTGCGATGATGAAAGGAACCACCGCACCGAGCCGAGTCACGCGCTCACACTTGAATTCGATGTGACCGGGTTGGCGATGTAAACCGGAGATTACATATCCTGCGGCAAGGAGTGTGCGGGTCGCCAAGCTGACGATCTCCGATGTGGCGAATTCGGACTGGCTCTGCATTTAAGAGAAAGGCTCCTCGCCAAAACGTAGCCCATACTCAAGCACTAGCCGCTTCGGAATTGATAACTTAACACCACAGTAGCCCTTGTAAGATCCGAAATGCCCTTGCGTCGCAGGCGGAAGTATACAGATAGTTAACGAGGAAGGTGCGAAGATCGTTCCTCCGCACCCTTTGCGAGGAGCGAATCGCAAGTGGCCATCCCTTGAATCTAGATATCGAAAAGCAGCCCTACACAAATCGCCTTCCCCAGTCGCCAGCCTCTCCAACCGCTCCAGCGCGTCAGGACACCGGCGCACCACCAACACCAACGCTGCTCCCTGAAGATTCGGCTTGACCCATCGCGCATCCCCATCCCATTTATCCCCCACCATCCAAAGGACTTACAAGTAATACTTGACTAATAGTACCGATATGCTATAATGAGTATCTTGCCGCGGCACCGATCTTCGGTGCCTGCCTTCTATGGGCGCCCGCCAGGTAGTCCTTCAAGCTCCCCCAAAATCTTCCCATCCCGGACCGTTACTTTCTCGCCAACGCCTCGCCCCCGTAAGTCCTTTAGCCGCAACACTTACGAAACTCCCCACAAGTGTTGCAAACAAAAGACTTACTCCAAGGCTAAATCCTTTAGATGCAACACTTACAAAAAACAGGGGGGTGGGGGTCCCTGCTATTACGTCCGCTCAACCAGCCCCAGTCCACCAAAATATCTGCGCCTCTTTCTTTTCATGCACTTACGAATTGCCCATTTTCTATCTCCTTTCTTTTGATATTCATCCATGTAATGGGGGGGTGGGGGGTGTCCAGCCGCACGATTCTTCAAGAAGAACTTTAACTCCCCGCGCATCCCAACCGAATTCAACAACTTCCCGCGCACGAACGCAGATCGCCGCTCCTGGTCCGCTCTCCTCAAAATTCAAACCTTCCAACCTTCAAACGTTCAAACGTCTTTCTCCCCTGCTACACTATCCGCTTCATTTTGGGGAGAGCTGCATGCCGACACGCGAGGATGCCTGGACACTGCTGTGCGAGTACACCGCTTCGGAGAGTTTGCGGAAACACATGCTGGCGGTGGAGGCGTGTGTGCGCGCGTATGCGCGCAAGGCCGGCGCGGATGAAGAAACCTGGGGTCTGGCCGCGCTGCTGCACGATTTCGATTACGAGCGCTGGCCCAATCACGAGCACTCCGCCGATCAGGGGCATCCGAGCGAGGGCGCGAAAATTTTGCGCGAGCGCGGCTACCCGGAAGAAGTGGTCCGCGCGATCATCACGCACGCGGATTATTGCGGCGTGCCGCGCGAATCGGCGTTGGAGCACACGCTCTTTGCGTGCGACGAGCTGGCTGGGTTCCTTACGGCTTGCGCGTATGTGCGGCCGTCGAAGAGCATTCTCGATCTCGAGGTGGATTCGGTGAAACGCCGAATGAAAGACAAATTGTTTGCGAAAGGCGTCTCCCGCGAGGATGTGCGCAAAGGCGCCGAAGAGCTGGGCATCCCGCTCGAAGAACACATTACGTTTTGTATCGGCGCTTTGCGCGAACATGCCGACGCGCTCGGCCTTCGCGGTTCGCTCTGAGGAGTGAAATTCTTTGCCTCAGCAGAAGAATGCTTTACACAGAGTTCACTGAGGACACAGAGGACGCAGAGCAGAAACGGACGAGCGAGCCATTGCGAAGGTGAGAGAGTACGAGAACCGATCCTGTTGCGGCGCGGATTTCATTCGCGGATTGGGCACACCGCCACGGGACAGGAGGCATGACCACAAGCAATTTGTGGTGACATAGAGAGGCAAGCGCGCCGCCGGATCCGCGTGGCATTTTTCACGCGACAAACGTGGCCGCATCCGAAAATGCCTCTCAACCGCGCCACGAAAATTTTGCTGACGCTTCCGCTCGTCGCGGCGGCTGCGTGGCTCGGCGCCAGCGCATCGTTTTACAACGAAGCGCTGGTCTCCGCGTTTTTCGGACTCGCCCTCGCCAGCGTCATCATCATTCACCTGCGCATCCGGCCTTCGTGGCTGGACGCGCTGTTAATTCTGGCCGGAACGTTTCTTTTCGCCGCGGTGGATTTCCGGCTGCTGCATTTCAAACCGGCGATTATGGCGTGGTTTTCGTTCGCGGGGCTCAGCAGCCTGCTCATTTTCGGCTTGCGCGCGGCGTGGGCCAGCGACGCGAATCGCAAGCTGCTGCTGCTCGGTTTTGTTCCGTCGCTTTTGTTTGTGACGTCGGAATATTATGCCGACAGTCTTTTGCACTGGACGTCCACGGTGCATCCGAAAGTTTTCGATCTGTATCTTTTCAGTTTCGATTCGAGCCTGTACGTGCAGCTTCCGTTCCTGGTGGGCCAGGCTTTTTCCATGTGGCCGGCTCTTCGCATTGCCGGACTTATTTTCTACATTGGATTGGCGATTCCCATCGCGCTGATTTATGCGGGACGCGTTCTTCGCATGCGCGAAAAAGCCATTCCTTCCTTTGTGGCGTTTCTCGCGACAGGACCCGCCGGCGTGATTTTTTACAACATGCTCCCCGCGCTCGGGCCGGCGCATGTTTTCGGAAATGGATTTCCCTGGCATCCGCTTCCCGCGGCGCAAGCGGCTCGTCTTCTGGCGGAACCGATTGCGCTTTCCGGCGCGCCAAACGCGATTCCCTCTTTGCATATGGCGTGGGTGCTGCTGGTGTGGTGGTATTCGCGCGGGCTTTCGTGGTGGGAACGGGGCGTGGCATTTGCGTTTTTATTTTTCACGGTGCTGGCGACGATTGGGACGGGCGAACATTATTTTGTGGATTTGGTGGTGGCGTTTCCCTTTGCTTTGATGATGGAAGCGCTGTGCGCGTTTTCGTTGGCGTGGATGGACAGGCGGCGGATCACGGCGCTGGCGTTTGGATTGTTGGGGACGATTGCGTGGCTCGGGGCGCTGCGATTCGCGGTGCGCGTTTTCTGGATTTCGCCGGTGGTGCCTTGGACGGCGTGCGCGGTTACGGTCGCGGCTTCGCTGGTGTGCGAGAGTCAGTTGCAGCGCGCGGCGGGAAAAACGTTGGAGGACGATGCCGACGAAGCGCAGGAATTTGCGCCGGTTTCTTAAAGAAAAGCGCGAACGCTGCGCGATCCGAATGAAAAACTTAAATTGCCTGCGGCGCCATTCGAATCAAAACAGATTCGATCCCGCGGCGGTTTGAATGAAATGGATTAAATTGCGTGGTGCGTTTCAGATAAAACAAATTAGATTGCGCGATGCGAATACAGCATGAGCGCGGCGCCGAACAACATGCTGGCGACCAAAAGCGTAACGACGGCGACGGTGAACCATCTGGAAGAAAGCGCCAGTTTCAAGAAAGAAGATTTCGGCTCCGAGAGATCGCTCGGCAACGAAGCGGGTGCAAGTTCGCCCTGCGTGCTTTCCTGAGGCGTAGCGGGACGATCCAGATATTCCACTTTGGCGACGAAGCTGTAGCCTTTGCGCGGGATGGTATCCACGAAGGCGGGCTCTTCGGGCGAATCGCCGAGGACCTGGCGAAGTTTGTTGACGGTGGTGTTGACGTTGGCGTCGTAATTGACGTGGGTGCCGGCGGGCCAGAGGCGCGTACGCAGGGCTTCGCGGGTGAGAATGTCGCCGGGCTTTTCCAGGAGGGCGAGCAACGCGTGATAAACCTTCCCTTGCAGCTTTACGCGCGCGCCGTCCTTGAACAATTCTTCGCGCTTTACGTCGAGAAGAAATGCGCCAAAGCGGAGATAGCGCGCGGGAGCGAGCGGAGGATTACTTAGTTTTTCTTGAGGTCGCGGTGAGGACATGGGAAGCATTTGCGTGCTCATGGATTCAACCCTTCATCGAATCGCTAGACCGATTCAATATTGGCTTTATTCCACTCGCAAGATGGCGTCCGACCTGGCCATCGGCCCCGACGTTTGACAAAGCAGTTATGGAGAGTTATATCTTAAGGTGCATATACAAGTCAAGTGTTGGAGCGTTCGAAATGGCGGCGAGGGACACGACATTGGATTTAAACGGGACGGGCTACTGCGCGTCGTTCCATTTGCGGAGGACGGCGCGGGCGGTGACGCGAATGTATGACGCGATGCTGCAGGAAACGGGGATTCGTTCGACACAGTTCAGCATTTTGGTGGGAATTGCGAAGTATCAACCGGTGGCGATCGGGGCCCTGGCAGAGGTGCTGATTCTGGACCCCACGACATTGACGCGGAGTTTGCGGCTGCTGGAGAAGGAAGGGCTCATTACGATCTCCGAGCGCTCGACGATGCGGCAGCGTTTTTTGTCGATGACGCCGAAGGGGAAGCGAGCGCTGGAGCGCAGCGTGACGGCGTGGAGAAAAGCGCATGAACGTTTTCTCGCGACGGTGGGTCCGGAGTATTGGGATGAGATGCGAAGCGAGCTGGAGAGACTCGCTCAGGTGGTAGTGGAGCTTGAGGAACCGCGGAAAGACGATGCGGCCGTGGTGACTGCCAGCGCTTGATGGGATTGCCCGGCCAGAATGCGCCGTGCTGGAAATGAACCCGCGGAGGAATTTATCTTTGCGTTCGGGCGCCAGAGCTTGGTGTGAATTTCACTTTTTCTCGAGGATCACTTCGGTGGATTTGATAACCGCGGAAACCTTGTCGCCCACCTTGAGTTTCATTTCGTCGGCGCTACGCTTGGTGATCACGGTTTCGATTAGATTCTTGCCGACGCGCCTGACCGCGTGAGCCATGACGCCGCCTAACTGGATTTTCACAACTTTGCCTTCGAGGCGATTGCGGGCGGATAGAGTCATGCAGCGAAGATTGCTCCACGGCATTCGAGCAGTCCAGAGGAAGAAACATTGGCCGGTGAATTGACGCCTGGTTGAAAAAATCTCCCAGCTAATCATGCTGCGAAATCAAATAAAGTATCCCTCCCACGGTTTTTAACTTCTCCGTAACGATTTTTTAGGCGGCGATCCGTGTAAATTCGCACAGCCTGTATCCGGATTAAGTCGGTTTGACATAACGATACGAAGTGTATTGAATTGTTGGCTCGCTGAATTGCGATTGGCATGGATGGGGTGACATGGCGGCTCGCGGGCCTGCCTTGTGCATATCGAGGGGAAACCAAATGAACTCGAATTCGTTGACGGCACCAGGGGAAAATTACATCAGCGATAGTCCACGTGGGGTAGAGCGGCCAAACCGGGGAAAGCATTGCAGGATTCTACTGACGCTTTTCTTGATGATGGCGTGTTTGCCGCCGGCCCGCGCTCAGGTTTCAGCCAGCATCAAAGGGGTGGTCACCGATCCATTGGGGGCTCCTGTGCCGTCAGCGAAGGTAAAGACGAAAAATCTCGAGACGGGGGCGATTCGAAACAGCGTCACGGATGACGCTGGCCGATATCTCGTGCTGGCGCTGCCGGTTGGCGAGTATGAAGTGCGGGTCAGCAAAGCGGGGTTTCAAGATGCAATCCGGAGCGGGATCTATCTGGTCGTGAATGAGGAGGCCAACGTCGATCTCCGATTGGAAGTGGGCGAGGTGAAATCAGAGATCACCGTGAAAGGGGACGCGCCCATGGTAAGCACCACAACGAGGGACATTAGCGGACTGGTTGCCGAGCAAGCCATAAAGGATCTCCCTTTGAACGGACGGAGTTTTGATCTGTTGCTGCCTCTCGATCCAGGCATCGTTAATTTTACTTCGCAGAAGACCGGGGGGACCGGGATTTCCAATTCCAGCACGGCGAATAATTTTGCCGTTTCTGGGAATCGCCCGCAGCAAAATATTTTCCTTCTGAACGGGATCGAATACACGGGGGCTGCGGAGAACAACATGCAGCCGGGTGGCGCCAGCGGGATGTTGTTGGGAGTAGACGCAGTGCGGGAATTTAACGTGGAGCGCGACTCCTACAGCGCGGAACTCGGCAAGCATCCGGGCGGTCAGGTGATTATTGCCACACGGTCGGGCAGCAAGCAGTTGCACGGTTCGGTGTATGAGTTCTTGCGGAATAGTGCGCTCGACGCGCCGAACTTTTTTGATCAGGGTTCCGCACCGCCGTTTCAAAGAAATCAATTTGGGGCGTCCATTGGCGGGCCTATCCAGGCGAACAAGACTTTTTTCTTCAGCAATTACGAAGGCTTCCGGCAGAACCTGCAGCAAACCTCGGCGGCATTTGTGCCCGATGCCACTTCGCGAGCTGCGGCGGTGGCAAGCGTGCAGCCACTTTTGAATCTCTGGCCGACTCCGCCGGCTGGCGCACCGGACTTCAATGGAATTGCCGAAGTCTTCAGTCATCCTCTGCAGACGATTCGCGAGGATTTTGGAACGGTGCGGGTTGACCACATCTTTTCTGAGAAAGATTCGCTGGCTGGTATTTACACGGTGGATGACGGGGGGGACGTGACGGCGACGCCACTCGATCCCTTCAGCTCGGATATCCTGAATTTGCGAGAGCAGGTGTTCAGTCTTGAAGAAACGCATGTCTTTTCGCCGAGCCTCTTAAACACCGTGCGGTTTGGCTTTTCGCGCGCCGGTTATTTTTTTACGGGAGAGCCCACGCCGGGAACGCCGGCGGCCAGCGTGCCTGGTTTTCTGCCTGGGCATCCCGTGGGAGCCGTGGTGGTGGGTGGCAGCGCAGCGTCGAACCCGCAAGCTTCGATTGGATTGGCAGGAAGCAACAACGGAAACAATCTCCATATAGCGCGCAATCTATTCACGTACGAAGACCGCGTGACAGTGACGAGAGGCCGGCACCAGTTGAGCTTTGGCGTGTGGATTCAGCGTTTCCAGTCCAACGAAACGATTGCTCTCAGCCAATTCGGACAGGCCACATTTGCAAGTCTGGCGACGTTTCTTCAGGGCAACATGAGCAGTTTCCTGTTTGATCCAACGCCGACGGAAATGAACTGGCGTTCGCTTTTCGGCGCGTGGTATGCCGAAGATGTGTTCCGCGTCAGCTCGAAGCTTTCGATTTCGTTGGGATTCCGCGATGAGTTCTCGACTGGTTGGAATGAGGCGCACGGCCGGGCTTCTAACTATACATTCACAAACGGCATCATCAATTCGCAGCCGAACATTGGGAATTCCCTGTTCACGGTCAACAATGCAAAATTCCTGCCGCAGCCACGCATTGGCGTGGCGTGGAGCCCCCTCGGAGCAAAGACGGTCTTGCGCGCGGGATTCGGGATATACAACGACCTGCAAGACGCGCTTGGGTATCGCGCGGATCAGAACGCACCGTTTAATCCAACGTACAGCATAGCCAACACCACGGTTGCGAAGCTGCCCATTGACCCTGCCGCACCGGTGCCTGCTGGCGCGAAGTTAGTGCCCGGAGGAGTTCAGCCGGATATGCAAACGCCGACGCTGGCTTCCTGGTCGCTGCGGGTGGACCGCGAGCTATCGCCTAACACGGCGCTTACGGTGGGCTACGTGGGGTCGCACGGCTATCACGAATTGATTGGGGTGGACGCAAACGAACCGGCGGAAACGATCTGCCCTGCTTCGCCTTGCCCGGCGGTATATCCGACGGTCAACCCCGCGGCGACTCCACCGGTTACCATCGCGACTGGATTTCCTGTGGGCTCACCTTTGGCAGGAGCACCTGTTCCAGCGGGGAGCTACTACATTCCGGCGGGCGCGGCGAGAGCGAATCCAACACTTGCCAACACCTGGACGTGGTTTTCAGAGGGGACGAGTTCTTACCATGCCTTGCAGGTGGACGTGAGGCGGAGGTTCAGCCGCGGGTTTTCGGTGCGAGGCGTTTATACATTTTCGAAGACGCTGGACGACGGAGATTCGTTGAATCAGACGACCGCGGGGAATGCGCCGGGGCTGGTTTCGAATCCACTGAATCTGGCCGCGGACAAAGGGCTGGCGACGTTTGGCGTGAAACACGCGGCGGTGATCAATGCGATTTACGCGCTGCCGTTTGGCCGTGGACAGTCCTATGCGAACGGATTCGAAGGTTGGACCGATAACCTCGCGAGCGGTTGGTCGGTGTCCAGCGTTGTTACCGTACAATCCGGGTTTCCGTTTACGCCGCAACTCAGCTACAACCCGTCGAACAATGGCGACACGCGAAATCCGGTGCGGCCGTTCCTGAATCCCGATTTCACGAGTCCGGTGATTTTGGGCAAAGCGTCGCAGTGGTTTAATCCTGCGGCGTTCATCGCACCACCGTCCACAGGCGGTTTTTACGGCAATCTTGGGCGGGATACTTTCATCGGCCCGGGACTGGCCACGTGGGATTTTTCCGTGCTGAAGGATACGAAGATTCGGGAACGCCTGACCGTGCAATTCCGGGCGGAGATCTTCAATTTGCTCGACCGGGCCAATTTCAACACGCCGAACCTGATTGTGTTTACGCCGCCTACGGCGGCGAATCCGACGGGCTTGTCAGGCACGGCAGGGGCGATTACGAGCACGTCCACAACGGCGCGGCAAGTGCAGTTCGGACTTAAACTGCTTTGGTAAAGAACTGACGGAACGCGCGAGTCTGCCGCCACAAGTCCCCAGGCCGGAGGCCTGCTTCCGGGGCGAAGTCCACTCAATCCAATATGAGACCGCAATTGCGCGCACAGGCGATTTCGCGGACGGGGCGATTCACGTTAGAATTAAGAGGAATGCTTACACAGATTGAAGGGTTTGACGCGACTGCCAGCCGCCATCCGCGGCGGAAGACGTATGGCGTGAAGGTGGGACACGTGCGCGTGGGCGGGGGCTCGCCCATCGTTGTGCAGTCCATGACGAATACGGATACGGCGGACGTGGAGACGACGCTGAAGCAGACGCTGGAACTGGCGGAGGCGGGGTCGGAGATTGTGCGCTGGACGGTGAACGTGCCAGAAGCGGCGGCGGCGGTGCCGGAGATCAAGAAGCGGATGCTGGATGCGGGTTGCATTGCGCCGATCATTGGGGATTTTCATTACAACGGGCACGTGCTGCTGACGAAATATCCGGAGTGCGCGAAGGAACTCGATAAATACCGCATCAATCCGGGGAATGTGGGCGCGGGGCAACGGCGGGACGAGCAGTTCTCCACGATTTGCAAAATTGCGCGGGACAATGGGAAGCCGGTTCGAATCGGGGTGAATGGCGGCTCGCTGAATCAAGAGCTGGTGATGCGCAAGATGCAGGAGAACACGGACAAGAACCTGGGCAAGGAATCGGAAGAGATTATTAATGACTGCATGGTGCTTTCGGCGCTGGAGTCCACGGAGCTGGCGCTGGAATCCGGGCTGCGGCAGGATCAGATTATTATTTCGTGCAAGACTTCGCGGCCGCGCGACCTGATTACGGTGTACAGGGATTTGTCGGCGAAGACGGAACAGCCGCTGCACCTGGGCTTGACCGAGGCTGGGATGGGGATGAAGGGGCAGATTTGGTCGGCGGCGTCACTGGGCGTGCTGCTGTATGAGGGCATCGGAGACACGATTCGAATCTCGCTCACGCCGAAACCGGGCGGGGACCGGCGCGAAGAAGTGTATGCGGCGTGCGAACTGCTGCAGGCGCTGGGGCTGCGGTCGTTTGCGCCGAGTGTGACGGCGTGCCCGGGGTGCGGGCGCACGACAAGCACGACGTTTCAGGAATTGGCGGAAGCGATTCAGGGATACATCCGGGACATGATGCCGGTGTGGAAGACACAGTATGAAGGCGTCGAAGAGATGACGCTGGCGGTGATGGGTTGCATTGTGAATGGGCCTGGTGAGTCGAAGGCCGCGAATATTGGGATTAGCTTGCCGGGGACGGGCGAGGCGCCGCGGTGCCCGGTTTATATTGATGGGCAGAAGGACGTCACGCTCGAAGGGACGTATGACGAGCTGGCCGTGGCATTTCAGGCGCTGGTGGACAACTACATTCAGAGGAAGTATCCGCGCAAGGCGACTGAGCTTTCCGGGGCTTCTCGGTAAGCACACCAAAAGCTGGACGAACCCATGCCGAAGAAAATCCTGGCATTCTGCGCGATCCTCTCTGGAATTGGGTTTCTGTATCTCGGCTATAACTGGCTCGAAGACCAAAGATGGAAGACAGAATTGCAGAGAGATTTTGGTCCCCATCGGGGGGATGAACTTGCGCAGAGAAATGCACTCTTGGCGCTGGGCGACGTGGACCTGAACCCTTCGAACCTCACCTTTGCACTTTTACAGCAAAAACTTCATGAGCCAGGATGGAAAAAGTCTGGCGATCTTAATTCAACAAGACTCGGGTGGGCTTGTGTGAATGAGCGCTGTGCGATACTCGCAACATTCCTCGTTCCTTTCGGGCAGGAAATCCCGTCCACCATGACTCCGGCTGGGATCACCATTAGCAGCCCGTCGTTCGGAGACTTTCACAACATAAAGGTGGGTGAGGTTTATCTTGGCGAATCCAACGAACAACTCGCAAATCTCGACCAATATCATCAGCCCAGACCCTCTCGGAAGTTTCGTGTAGTCGGATGGGATCGAGATTGGGATGCCGCGTGGACCGGTTTCAATCACAAGGTTCACATATTGGTTTTCTCGAATCGGACCTTGCAACGTCGTTTTATAAATGAGCAAAATGTGACTGCTCCCCAGCCAACCAAGTAAGTTTGATCTCGCCAAACATCCAGGCTTAGATTCAAGGAAAATTGGAAAAGAATGTGCGTCACCGGTTAGGCGCGGGCGTGTTGGCGGATTGTGGGAGTGGGCGCGGCTGCCGAGAGCAGGGGGACGCCCTTGGGGGTGGCGGCGGTGCGGAGGCGTTCGCGCATGGTGGAGCGGGCGCGGGAGTAGGCCATGCGGTCGTCGAGGAGCTGGTGGGCCCAGTGGGCGCCGATGGCCATGGATTGGATTTCGTGGGCCAATAACGCGGGGCTGGCTTTGGAGCTGAGGTGCCCGGCTTTCTGGGCTTCCCAGACGGCGCGGTCGAGGACGGCGACCCATTCGCGCATGATGGCGGCGATGCGGTCGCGCACGGGGCCGCGGCGGCCGTCGAATTCGAATGAGGCGGCGGTGAAGAAGCAGCCTCCGGCGAAGAGTTCCTGCTCGACGTGCGCGAGCCAGCGGTCGAGCAGAGTCCACAAGCGCGGGAGGCCTTTGGGCGCGGCCAATGCGGGGCGCGTGATCTCATCTATAAAGATCTGGCGGGCGGTTTCAACGGTGGCGAGTTGCAGATCCTCTTTCGAACCGAAGTGGGCGAAGAGACCGCTCTTGCTCATGCGCAGTTCTTCGGCGAGGCGGCCGACGGTGAGGCCCTCGAGGCCTTCGAGGGAGGCGATGTTGACGGCGCGGCGGAGGATGGCGTCGCGGGTGCGGAGACCGCGGGCCTGGTGGCGCGGGGCGGGCTTGCGTGGGGTGCGGAGGGAGGCAGGCATGAGGGGGAGTCTACCACAGAAGAATAAATAGCACGAACGTTCGTATTTTGTGATAGGCTCTTGCGCACCCGAGGTGGCCATGAGAATTCGCTCTCTCTCCCGTTGGGCCGCGCTGGTGGCCATGTTGCTGTTTGCCGGAATTATTCCCTTCCCGGCTTGCGGGCAGGAGATTCCGCTGGAACGCTGCGACGCGCTGCCGATTATCGAAGTGAGTGTGGCTGGCCAGCCGATGCGGTTTCTCGTGGATACGGCGGCGACTTCCTTTCTGAATCTCAAATCGTTCACGGAAGGAAAAGCGCAGGATGTGCACATCACCTCGTGGTCCGGAACGCTGGCGACCAGCGCGAAGGAAGTCACGCTCAATGAGGTGGTCATTGGCAGCACGAAAGTCTTGAACTTGAAGCTGCCGGCGGTAGACCTTTCGGCGGTGGGGGACGCTTGCGGAAAGAAAATCGACGGGATCCTCGGAGTGGATTTATTGGCGAAGCTGGGCGCGACGATTGACCTGAAGAAACAGACGGTGCACGTGACCACGGTGAGCGAGGCGCACGCTTCCGAGCTTGCAGCGGAGATGCATGGAGAGATGCATCACTGCGTAGAGGCGTTCAACAGTTCGGACGAGAAGGCGTTCGGCGATTGCCTGGACCCGAAGATCGTGCTGTTCAGCCTGGATGCCGAGCTGTACGGGCGTGAGCAGGTGGTGGGGTACTTTCACGAGCGCTACTTTCACCAGAAGCCGGCGGCAAAACTGGAGATTCGCGAGAGTGATTTTCATCCGATCGGCGAGGCGGTCTGGTATGAGTACGAGTTCACCATCGAATCCGCGCGGGGAGTGCTGCACGGGCGGGGCATGGCCATGTGCCGGAAGTCCGGAGGACACTGGCGAATGGCGAGCATGCATCACAGCGTGGCGCAGATGGAGCCGGTGCGGGCGGCCAAGTAGGGGTCCGAGAGCTGCGGCGTTGATATGCTAGAATTTGTTTGAGCGCGCACCGGGAATTTTTGGGGAAATCCGTGAAAATCAGCCGGGAAGATGTGTTGCGAGTGGCGGAGCTGGCGTATCTCGACTTGAACGAGACGGAGGTGGAGACGTACCGCGCGCAAATTGACGAAATTCTGGAATATATCGGGAAGCTGAACGAGCTGGATACGACGAACGTCGAGCCGATGGCACAGGTGTTGAGCGACGACCAGACGGCGGATGCGACGCTACGGGAGGATTTGATCGTGCCGTGCGCGGTGGCGGAGGACGTGTTGAAGCATGCGCCGGATCCGGAGGCGCCGTATTTTCGGGTGCCGAAGGTGATTGAGAGATAGTGACTGGTGACTGGTGACTCGTGACTGGTGGGAGGATGCCAGTAGCAAGCATGCAGCCTAGGTGAGAATGCCGAAAAGCAGATCCCTCGCTGCGCTTCTGGATGACAGACTTGCGACGGGCGAGTTAAAAGGGCGAAGTGACGGCGAACTGGACGATTGATGGGGTTAGGGAGGCGCTGGCGGCGAAGAAGGTTTCGGCGCGGGAACTGGCGGCGGATTTCTATAAGCGAATTGAGGCGAGAAATCCGGAGCTGAATGCGTTTCTGGCGCTTTCGCCGGAGCGGGCGCGGAGGCAAACGGACCGGATTGATGCGCTGGTGGCGGAGGGCAAGGCGCTGCCGCCGCTGGCGGGTGTGCCGGTGGCGATTAAGGATGTGATCAGCACGCGGGGGATTACAAGCACTTGCGGGTCGAAGATTTTGCAGAATTACGTTCCGCCTTACGATGCTACGGCGGTGGAGCGGCTGGAAGCGGCGGGGGCGGTGATTCTGGGTAAGACGAATTGCGATGAGTTTGCGATGGGGAGTTCGAATGAGAACTCCGCGTACGGGCCGGTGAAGAATCCGCTGGCGCCTGACCGAGTGCCGGGCGGGTCGAGCGGCGGGTCGGCGGCGGTGGTTGCGGCGGGGCTGGCGGTGGCTTCGCTAGGAACGGATACGGGCGGATCGATCCGGCAGCCGGGGTCCTTTTGCGGGATTCCGGCGATGATGGGGAGCTATGGGCGGGTTTCGCGGTATGGATTGATTGCGTTCGCTTCGTCGCTGGACCGGATTGGGCCGTTCGCGAACCAGGTGAAGGATGTTGCGGCAATTCTGCAGGTGATCGCTGGGCGAGACCCCAACGATTCGACTTCGACGACGGCGCCGGTGCCGGACTACCGGGTGGAAATCGAGAAGCCCGTTAAGGGGCTGCGGCTGGGGATCCCCAAGGATTATTTCGCCGAGGGGATGGACAGCGGGGTCCGGGAAAAAATCGAGGCGGGCATCGAGATTTTCAAGAAGCTGGGCTGCGAGTTGGTGGATATTCGCATGCCACATACGGACTTCGCGATCGCGGCGTATTACATTATCGCGACGGCGGAGGCGAGTTCCAACCTGGCGCGGTATGACGGGGTACGCTACGGATTGCGCGTGGATGGGGATTCGCTGATTTCGATGTATCGCAAGACGCGCGGGGCGGGATTCGGCGCGGAGGTGAAGCGGCGGATTGTTCTTGGGACGTACGTGCTGTCGGCGGGCTACTACGATGCGTACTACTTGAAGGGCCAGAAAGTGCGGGCGCTGATTGCGCAGGATTTCCGGGACGCGTTTACGAAGGTGGATGCGATTCTGACGCCGACTTCGCCCGTGCCTCCGTTCAAGTTGGGGGAGCGGACGGCGGACCCGCTGCAGATGTATCTTGCTGATATATATACAGTTACGGGATCGCTGGCGGGGGTGCCGGGGATCTCCGTGCCTTGCGGAAAGATTGGCGGGAAGCTGCCGGTGGGGCTGCAAATTTTCGGGCCGGCGTTTGGCGAGGCGCGCGTGCTGCAATTGGCGCATGCGTTTGAGCAGGCCGGCGGGGCGGCTGTCTAGGGCTGTTCGAGGTTGTACGCGGGACTGTGTCTTCCCTCAAGACTATCGTCGAGAACTTGCATGACGCGCAACAATGCTTGCTGCGCGCGGCGGACGCCGTGCCAGTGGAGCAGTGGAGAACGGCTCCCGGCGAGGGACAATGGTCGGCAGGGGAAGTGGTGTGCCACCTGATTGGCGTCGAGCGGGCGATTCTGCGGAGCAGCGACAAGCTGCTGCAAAAACCGCCGAGAGCGCTGCCGTTTTACAAGCGTTTTCACATTCCGATGGCGATTGTGGAGGCGCGGATGATGCGGCTCAAGACGCCAATCCCGATCGATTCGGAAATGGTCCGCGGAAAAGAAGAGATGCTGGCGGAACTTCGGGAAGTTCGGGAAAGGACCCTAGCGTTCATCGAGGAAACCACGGAGCGCGACCTCAGCAAATACACTATGCCGCACCCATTTCTTGGGACGCTGAACACCTATGAATGGTTTCAATTAATCGCGTCGCATGAAATCCGGCACACGAAACAGATGAAAGAGATTGCGGCGAGTCTACGAAAAGTCGTAGCAAATTTGCAAAAGTAGAACATTTTTTCCCATTTGGCTGCGATTTCTCCTGATTAGTACCAAGCATTCCGAAGCAAGAAAAGTGTGGGAAAGGGCCGCTTTTACAGGGCTTTAGAGGGAAAGTACTAGGCGGAAGGTTTTTGGTACGCAGAACGGAACGACTATTGCTAGAGAAAAGATGCAGCGCTTAAGATGCTGACAGCATCAAAGGAAGTGAAGGGATAGTTTGGGTGGAGTACGAGGAGCCAGGGCCATGGTTACCGTGAAATCGAGCCAAAAGATTTTTACCGATTCGGAAATCGCGAGCTTGACGGGAATCTGCGTCGAGCATGTGCATAATTTTGCAAAGAGCCGGCATTTGGGCTTCATCGCGCGGGCCGCGGAAGCCGCCGGGATCAATGCGGACCAGTGGCTGTTCACGCTATCGGATCTGATGGTGCTGGTGACCCTCTTTCCGAAGTGCACGCACTAAAACACTGACGTTTTTTGAGCTTTGAATGGCTCCCCGATTGGATTGGGGAGCCATTCTTGTTTTCGGGGCGTCCAAACGGCGAGTTGCGGGCAGGCAGGGGGCGGCGTAAGCTCGCGATAGAGGCAAACCGGGCCGCCGGGCAGGCATCGCAGTTCATAGAGAAAGCTAATGGGTCTCGCCAGAATTCCTATTTTTATCGGATGCGCCGCTTTCTTGTGCTGGATGGGTACCGCTGGGTACGGCGGACCCTCCGATCACGCGTTCGCGGCACAGGATCAGTCCACAACAGCGAAACAAGTTGGCAGCAAGGACGATTCCGTAGGAGTGCCGGTTTTGCCGCGCGGGAAGAAGCTGGTCCTGAAGGATGGAAGCTTCCAGGTGATACGCAGCTACGAGCGGAACGGGGACCGGGTGCGCTACTACAGCGTGGAGCGCGGCGAGTGGGATGAGATTCCCGCGGCGATGGTGGATTGGGACGCTACGGCGAAAGCGGAGGCGGCGGAAAAAGCGAACGAGGAGGCTTTTGCCAAGAAAGTTCATACGCAAGAGCAAGCGCAAAACGTGATCGTGGTCACGGACGTGGACGCCAGCCTACAGGTGGCGCCGGGGGTGTTCTTGCCGCAGGGCGAAGGAATGTTTGTGGTGGCGGGGAAATCGGTAACGCTGCTCGAGGCAGGCAGGTTCGGCGAGGAAGACTGACAAAAAGCAGTTTCTGAAGCAGGTACTTTCGCCTATCCCGATTGTGCCGAGCAAAATCAATGTGGAAATCCCGGGTTCGCGGGCCAAGGTACGGGTCACGACCGCGCAAGCAGAGTTCTATCTGCGCGAAGCGCCTCCTGATCCGGACCGCACATCGCCAATCATAAGAAGCAGCCGCCCGGGGGAATCCGGGCCGGAAGTGGAGCTGGTGAAGGCAACGGTCAAGGGCAACAATCGAAGGCTGGAATCCATCCGAAGCTTGTTCGGGGAGCAGATGGACTCGGAACGGAAGACGATTTCCGTGGAACGATGGGAAGTTGCTCCCAATGTGTATCGGTTTACGTTGAGCCAGCCGCTCCCGCCGGGCGAGTATGCGCTGGCGGAGATTTTGCAGGATGGGATGAACCTGTTTGTGTGGGACTTTGGGGTGGAAGGAACGGCGAGCACGAAGGCGGCGACAGAGAAAGCAAAGAACTGATTGGGCATACGCGGTCGAAACAAACGCGAAAAGAAGGAAAGCGGAGAAAAGCTGCTAGTTCCGGTGCGTTCCAGCGGGAGCATCGGACAGGACATCGCGCAACATAGCAAGCACATCGGAGATACGAAAAGGCTTTTGGAGACAGATTGGATCGGCTCCGCCGGTGGCACCCGCTGCGCGGTCAATTAAATCCCCGGTCATATAAATGACCACTGGTTTATGCGCTCCTGCAGCGGCGAGGATGCGCTTCGCGGCTTCCCTGCCACCCACGGCGAAACCAGCCGATGAGAGATGCAGGTCGCAAAGCAACGCGTCATAGGCAGAGCGGGAAGCGAGCGTAAGAGCTTCTTCCACGGTGGCGGCGCAGTCCACGCCCAAGCCTTGGGCTGTGAGGCCCTCTTCGAGCAGAAGGCGCAGGCTCTCTTCATCATCGAGCACGAGGACCGTTCGATCCTTGAGTAACTCGGCGGTCGAAGGCACCGGTTCGCGCGGGGCGGCGCGGACCTCCGGAGGTGAAGCAAGCGCTTCCGTTTGCGCCTCGGAGGCAACGGGAAGATAGACTGTGAATGCCGAGCCGCCCGCGGGTAGCGCTTCGGCTTCAATGTTGCCGCCATGCTCGCGAATGATGGACATGCAGATACTCAGGCCGAGACCGGTGCCGCCGCCGGGACGCTTGGTGGTATAGAACGGATCGAAGATGCGAGGCAGCGCTTCGGGACGGATGCCGACGCCGTCATCCTGGACCGTAACGATGAGGCGGTCGGCGTTGCGGTTGAGGCGAACGTGGATACGGCCGGAGTCGCGGACTTCGCGAATGGCCTGTTCGGCGTTGGTGACGAGATTCAGAAAAACCTGGATGAGCTGATTGGCGTCGCCGATGATGCCGGGGAGCCCGGGCTCCGCGCGGAAATCCACTTCGATGCCGCTGCGGCGAAGGGAATGTTCATGCAGTTGCAGGGTGCGCTCGATGAGGCTGTTCACGTCGAGTGGTTTCTTCTGCGGCGAAGCGGGCCGCGAAAACTCCAGCAGATTTTGGACGATGCGTGCGGCGCGGCGCGCCTGGCGGTGCGTTAGCTCGAGCTGGCGCTTGGTGGGTTCGTCGGCGCCTTCGCGTTCGCGAAGGAGTTCGGTGACGCCGAGGATGGCGGTGAGAGGATTGTTCAATTCGTGGGCGACGCCGGCCAGCATCTGGCCCATGGCAGCAAGCTTTTCGGCCTGGATGAGCTGCTCCTCGAGGCGCTTGAGGTCGGTAACGTCGCGGCCGGAAAGAACCACGCCCTCGATGATTCCTTTTTCGTCGCAGAGCGGGCTGAAATTGAAACGGATGCGGCGCCATTCGCCCTGTTTGTGGCGCACGCGGATTTCGAGCGAAGCGAAGGTTTGCTTGCCGGCGATGATGTCGCGATAGAGCGCCAAGGCAGCGGGCAGGTCTTCGGGATGGGTGCGGCCGCCAAATTCCATGCTCTGCGCTTCGTGGACGTCGTAGCCAAGAACGTCGGTGCAGCGCGGGCTGATAAAGGTATAGTGGGCGTCCGTGTCGAGCACGAGAATGAGATCGGGGAAACTGTCGACGAGGCGGCGTGCAAATTCCTGCTGCTGATGGAGGCGGCGTTCGATCTCGCGGCGCTCCGTAATATCCATCAGCGAGCCCTGGTAGCGGAGGACGCGGCCGCTGCTGTCGCGAACGGCGGCAGCGGTGTTCAGGCAAACGATGGACGTGCCGTCCTTGCGAATCAGCGTAATTTCGCGTCCGTGAACCATGGACTGTTGCTCGGTGGCATCCTTGACGGTTTTTCGTTCCGTGCGATCGACGAAGATTTCCGGAACCTTTCTCTTGAGCAGGTCTTCTTTCGAATCGTAGCCGAGCATACGCACGAGGGCGGGATTGGCGTCCAGGATGGCGCCGTCGGGCCTGGTGATGTAGATGCCTTCCTGCAGCGATTCGAAAAGTTCGGTGAAGCGAGTTTCATTGCGGCGCAGGGCGGAGACGTCGCGGCCCAGTAGCGTGATGCCGTGAATCTGGTCGCCGCGCATCATGGCATGAGCGACGCAATCGAAAAAGAACGGGGCGGACTGGCTCTTCAGACGGACCTGGAGAACACCGGCCCACTGGCGGCGCTCCATGAAACGCGGCATGGCACGCTTGAGGAGTTCGGGCCCTTCGCCGGTGCCTTCCTGGACGAAGTCGGTGATAGGCCTGCCGATGAGCTGCTGGAAGGGCGTGTCCACGAGATCGGAGAAACTGCGGTTGACGGCGCGGATCTGGCCATCGAGGCCGAGGGCGAGGAGGACGTCGTCGAAGGAGTCGATCAGGTCGCGGTAGCCCTGCTGGGAGCGGGAGATCATGTCAAAAAGCTGATCGAGTTGCTTGTCGCTGGGAGGCGCGGCGTCGTGCTGTTCGAGGCCGCGCATGAGGCCGCGCAGCTCGGAGATCTCGTGGGTCTTCTTCCACATGTAGGCGCCAAATAAAAGGACGAGCACCACGAGGCCGACGCTTTTGGCCAGCGCTTCGAGAGCTTCGTAACGATGCGCGAAGGTGCGGATGGAATCCCAGGAGAGCCAGGCAAAGAACAATGCTAGGACAAAGAGGACCAGGAAGGTCAGCCGCCAGAGACTCGTTCTGCCGCTTTTCAAATTCCGCGAAGCGAGACGAAATGGTGGAACGGCCGTCCGCGCTCAGTGATGAGCTGTCGGTCTTGCGCCGGGGGCTAGGCTGGTTTTCGGGCATGTGCGTGGATGAGACCCGGAAGCACCGGAAGACATCCGTCTTTAACAGGTCTACTCTCCATTGTAAGAAGTCCGGCTGGGCTACGGCAATGAAAGGTGCAGAGGGCAGTTCCTGAAGGATAACGGCAGGAGTGTGAAAAAGAAAAACGGCGCCCAAATCGGGCGCCGTTTTTGCTTGTTTGTAAAGGTTGTGAGCAACCTTTATTTGTTAAAAGCGATTAGCCCTCGGTGGCGGCGTCTGCTTCCGTGTCTTTCTGGAGGAAGTCGAGAGCGGCGGCCTCTTCGGCGGTGAGCTCGGCGGCTTCCGGGATTTCCTCGACGGGAGCGGGTGCGGGCATTTCCGTCAGCAACTGAATGCTGCGGTAGTGCTCGAGGCCCGTGCCGGCGGGAATCAGGCGGCCCATGATGACGTTTTCCTTGAGGCCGCGGAGATAATCGACCTTGCCGGCCACGGCCGCTTCCGTGAGGACGCGAGTGGTCTCCTGGAAGCTGGCAGCCGAGATGAAGGAATCCGTCGAGAGCGAAGCCTTGGTAATGCCCAGCAGGAGCGGACGGCCCGTTGCAGGACGGCCACCATCGGCGATGACACGGTCGTTCTCCTCGCGGAAGCGGAACTTGTCCACCTGCTCCTCGAGGAGGAACTGCGTGTCGCCGACGTCTTCGACCTTGACCCAGCGCATCATCTGACGAGAAATCGTTTCGATGTGCTTGTCGTTGATGTTGACGCCCTGGAGGCGGTAGACCTCCTGAATGGCGTTGACCAAGTAGGATTGCGTGAACTTTTCGCCGAGAACGGCGAGCAAGTCATGCAGATTGAGCGGGCCGTCAATGAGGGCCTCGCCCGCCTTGACGTGGTCGCCTTCCTGAACGTTGATGTGTACGCCGCGCGGAATGGAGTATTCCTTGGAAGTCTTGCCATCCTCGCTTTCGACGTAGACTTTGCGCATGCCCTTGGCGATGTCGCCATAGCGGACGCTGCCGTCGATTTCGCTGATGACGGCGGGATCCTTGGGCTTGCGGGTTTCGAAAAGTTCGACCACGCGCGGGAGACCGCCGGTGATGTCCTTGGTCTTGGTGGTTTCGCGCGGGATCTTCGCGAGCACGTCGCCGGCCTGCACGTCATCGCCATCCTTGACCATCAAGTGAGCACGGGAAGGCATGAGGTACTTTTTGCGAACTTTGCCGGAAGAATCGCGAACGAGAATCGCCGGCTGATGCTTTTCATCGCCCGGCGGCAGAGTGACAACGTCCTGCGACAGGCCGGTCACTTCGTCCACTTGCTCTTCAATCGTCAAGCCGGGGCGCAGGTCGTCAAACTTCACGGAACCCGCGGTTTCGGTGAGGATCGAGAAGGTGAAGGGATCCCATTCGGCCAGGATCTGGCCGTGGGTAACGTGTTCGCCGTCCTGGCAACGGAGGCGCGCGCCGTATACGACGTGGTAGCGCTCCTTCTCGCGGCCCTTTTCATCCACGATGGCGATGAGGCCTGCGCGGTTCATGGCAATGGCGGTGCCGCCGCGACCCTCGACATGCTTGAGGTCCACGAACTTGACGACGCCGTTGTTGCGCGCTTCGAGCGTGGAACGCTCGGAAACGCGGGTGGCGGTTCCGCCGATGTGGAAGGTGCGCATGGTGAGCTGCGTGCCGGGTTCACCGATGGATTGCGCGGCGATGACGCCGACGGCTTCGCCAAGCTCGACCATGCGGCCGGTGGCGAGGTTGCGGCCATAGCAAAGAGCGCAGACACCGCGGCGGGATTCGCAAGTGAGCACGGAGCGGATGCGCACGCGCTCGATACCCGCGCCCTGCACCTGGTTGGCGAGCTCTTCGGTGATTTCCTGGTTCACGTCAACGATGACGGTGCCCTCGAAGTCCTTGATCTTGTCGAGCGAAACGCGACCGACGATGCGGTCGCGGAGCGGCTCGACTTCGACGCCGGCTTCAACGATGGGTTCGACGAAAATGCCGTCGGTGGTGCCGCAATCGCGCTCGTTGATGATCACGTCCTGCGCGACGTCCACGAGGCGGCGGGTGAGGTAGCCGGAGTCGGCGGTCTTGAGCGCCGTATCGGCCAAGCCCTTGCGCGCGCCGTGCGTGGAGATGAAGTACTGCAGCACGGTAAGGCCTTCGCGGAAGTTGGAAGTGATGGGCGTTTCGATGACTTCGCCGGAAGGCTTGGCCATCAAACCGCGCATACCGGAAAGCTGGCGGATCTGCTGTTTCGAACCGCGCGCGCCGGAGTCCGCCATGACGTAGACGGGGTTGATGTTGCCCTCTTTGTCCTGATTTTCGAGGGCCTTGAACATCTCGTCGGCTACCTTTTCGGTGACGTCGCCCCAAATGGCGATGACCTTGTTGTAGCGCTCGCCGTTGGTAATGGCGCCGTCGAGGTATTGCTGCTGGACCTTGACGACTTCCTTTTCGGCGTTTTCCACGAGCTTGTACTTGTCGCTGGGAATGAGCATGTCGTCAATGCCGATCGAAATGCCGGACTTGGTGGCGTAGGTGAAGCCCAATTCCTTCAAGTGATCGAGCAGGACGACGGTATCCTCGAGGCCGAAGCGCAAGTAGGCGTAATAGACCAGCTGCTGGACGCCCTTCTTCTTGAGCAAGCCGTTGACGAACGGGAATTTTTCCGGCAAGTGCGAATTGAAGATGACGCGGCCGACGGTCGTTTGAATGAACTGGCGCTCCATCTTCACGGGCACGGTGTGCGGCACGTCCTGGTTGTCGTATGCGGTGGTGAGGTCAATGACTTCACCGGTGTAGCGCAGACGAATGGGCGTGAGCAGCTCGACTTCGCCGGCTTCCAGCGCGAGAACGACTTCGTCGGTGGCGCCGAAAACGCGGCCTTCGCCCTTGGCTCCGGGCTTGTTCTTGGTCAGATAGTAGATGCCGAGAACCATGTCCTGCGACGGCACGGCGAGAGGCAGGCCGTGGGCGGGCGACAGGATGTTATGCGAGCTGAGCATGAGCACGGACGCTTCGACCTGGGATTCCGGGGAAAGCGGGATGTGCACGGCCATCTGGTCGCCGTCGAAGTCCGCGTTGAAGGCGGTGCAAACGAGCGGGTGGATGCGAATGGCTTTGCCTTCGACGAGAACCGGTTCGAACGCCTGGATGCCGAGGCGATGAAGCGTCGGAGCGCGATTGAGCATCACGGGATGCTCGCGGATGACGTCTTCCAGGATGTCCCAAACGACGGCTTCCTGCTGCTCGACCATTTCCTTGGCTTGCTTGATGGTGGTGCAGTGACCTTGCGCTTCGAGCTTGTGATAGATGAAGGGCTTGAAGAGCTCGAGCGCCATCTTCTTCGGCAGACCGCACTGGTGGAGTTTCAACTCCGGGCCGACGACGATCACGGAACGGCCGGAATAGTCCACGCGCTTGCCGAGAAGGTTCTGGCGGAAGCGGCCCTGCTTGCCCTTGAGCGTGTCGCTGAGGGACTTGAGCGGGCGATTGTTCGTTCCGCGGAGAACGCGGCCGCGGCGGCCGTTGTCAAACAAAGCGTCAACGGCTTCCTGGAGCATGCGCTTTTCGTTGCGCACGATGACGTCGGGCGCGCGAAGCTCCATGAGCTTCTTCAAGCGGTTGTTGCGGTTGATGACGCGGCGATAGAGATCGTTTAGGTCGGAGGTGGCGAAGCGGCCGCCGTCCAGGGGCACGAGCGGGCGCAACTCCGGCGGAAGAACCGGGATCACGTCCAGAATCATCCACTCCGGCTTGTTGCCGCTTTTGCGGAAGGCTTCGAGCACTTTGAGGCGCTTGGCGAACTTGATGCGCTTCTGCAGCGAAGGATCCGCCTTCATTTTCTCGCGGAGTTCGTCGGAAAGTTTTTCCACTTCGACGCGGCGGAGAAGTTCCTTGATGGCTTCCGCGCCCATCTTGGCGGTGAACTGGCCGGGATATTCCTTCTGGAGTTCGCGATATTTGTCTTCGAGAAGGACTTCGCGTTCGCGGAGAATGGCGACCTCGCCGGGATCCACGACGACAAAGGCTTCGAAGTACAGGATGCGCTCGAGATCGCGCATGGAAATGTCCAGCAAGTAGCCGATGCGGCTGGGCAGGCCCTTGAAGAACCACACGTGCGAACAGGGCGATGCGAGCCTCAATGTGCCCGAGGCGCTCGCGGCGGACTTTGCTGAGAGTGACTTCGACGCCGCACTTGTCGCAGATCACGCCGCGGTGCTTCATGCGCTTGTACTTGCCGCACAGGCATTCCCAGTCGGTGACGGGGCCAAAAATCTTGGCGCAGAAGAGGCCGTCGCGCTCGGGCTTGAAGGTGCGGTAGTTGATGGTCTCCGGCTTGGTGACTTCACCGTGGGACCACGAACGAATTTTTTCAGGACTCGCCAGGCTGATGCGGATGGAATCGAAATCGGCGATCAAACTAGCGCGATCATAAGGGCTGCTGCGATACAAGGTTGTTTCCTCCCTCCCCGGCTTTCGCCAGGGCCGCGCCCTCGGTCAGCATCTTTGAAGATGCTGACCAGGACGGCTGAGAACCCAACTACGGAAAACTACAAACTCGGTCCCGCTGAAAGAGCACAGGCAAGAGTGCGTGTGCTACTAGTCCGCGGCTTTGTCCGCCGGCGGCTTCTGCCGTTTCATCAACTCGACATCCAGGCAGAGCGACTGCAGCTCGCGGACGAGGACGTTGAACGATTCGGGCACGCCAGGCTCGATGCCCGGTTCGCCCTTGACGATGGCCTCGTAGATCTTCGCGCGGCCATAGACGTCGTCCGACTTCGCCGTGAGCAGCTCCTGCAGGATGTGCGCTGCGCCATACGCTTCGAGCGCCCAGACTTCCATTTCGCCGAAGCGCTGGCCGCCGAACTGCGCCTTACCACCCAGCGGCTGCTGGGTGATGAGCGAGTAGGGGCCGATGGAGCGCGCATGGATCTTATCGTCCACGAGATGCGATAGCTTGAGCATGTAGATGTAGCCGACGGTAATCGGCTGGTCGAACTGGTCGCCGCTCATGCCGTCGAAGAGGTTGATCTTGCCGGCGTGCGGCAGACCCGCGACTTCAAGCAGGTGACGGATTTCCGGTTCGCGCGCGCCGTCGAACACCGGCGTGGCGAAGGGAATGCCTTCGCGGAAGCCTTCGGCGTACTCGAGGAGCTCGTCGTCGCTGAGCTTGGCAAGCGTCTTCCAGACCGCGGTCTCGGTAAAAACTTCGCGGAACCAGCGGCGCAGAGCCTCGGCCTTCACTTCCTTGCTGAGGAGGCGCTTGAGGCTGTTGCCCAGCTCCTTGGCGGCCCAGCCGAGATGGGTCTCGAGAATCTGGCCGACGTTCATACGCGAAGGAACGCCGAGCGGATTGAGGACGATCTCGACGGGAGTGCCGTCGGGCATATAGGGCATATCTTCCTGCGGCACGATGCGGGCGATGACGCCCTTGTTGCCGTGGCGGCCGGCCATCTTGTCGCCGATGGAAAGCTTGCGCTTCATGGCGATATAGACTTTGACCAGCTTGATGACGCCCGGAGGCAGCTCGTCGCCCTTCTTGAGCTTTTCCTTGCGCTCTTCGGTGATTTTGCGCAGCACGTCAATCTGCCGCGAAGTCATTTCCTCGACTTCCTCGATTTTCTCGATGAGCAGAGGATCCTTTTCGTTGAGCTTGAGGCGCTTGAGGTTGCGCGTGGAGATCTTTTCGATGATCTCGCGCGTCAACTCGACGCCCTTGGTCAACAGGCGCTTGTTGGTCTTTTCGTCGTGCAAGTCGGCCTGGAGAATCTTGCCGCCGAGCAGATCCGAGAGGCGCTTGAGGCGCTCATCCGTGAGGATGCGGATTTCGTCGGCGAGGTTCTTCTCCAGCTTGAAGACCTGCGTGGCTTCGATGGCCTTGTGGCGCTCGTCCTTTTCTCCGCCCTTGCGGGTGAAGATCTTGACGTCCACGATGGTGCCCTCGATGCCCGGCGGGCAGTAGAGAGAAGCATCGCGAACATCGCCGGCCTTTTCGCCGAAGATGGCACGCAGCAGCTTCTCTTCGGGCGTGAGGGTCGTCTCGCCCTTGGGCGTGACTTTGCCAACGAGGATGTCGCCGGGCTTCACGACCGCGCCGATGCGGATGACGCCACTTTCGTCGAGGTTGCGGAGGAACGACTCGCTGATATTGGGAATGTCGCGAGTGACTTCCTCAGGGCCAAGCTTGGTATCGCGCGCTTCGATTTCATACTCCTCGATGTGAATCGAAGTGTAGTAGTCATCCTTCACCAGCTTTTCGCTGACGAGGATGGCGTCTTCGAAGTTGTAGCCGCGCCACGGGAGGAAGGCCACCAGGACGTTTCGTCCCAGAGCCAGTTCGCCGCGCTCCGTACAGGGGCCGTCGGCAAGGACCTGAGCCTTCTTCACGCGGTCGCCCACGCGAACGAGCGGCTTCTGGCTGATGCAAGTGTTCTGGTTCGAGCGCTTGAACTTGATGAGCTGATAGATGTCCGCGCCCACTTCGCGGCTGAGCACGCCAGAGTGGTCGGATTCCACGCGCACGATGATGCGCTCGGAGTCCACTTGATCGACGATGCCTTCGCGCTTGCAGAGCACGACGGCGCCGGAATCGCGCGCAGTGACGCGCTCCATGCCGGTGCCGACGAGCGGCGCTTCGCCCTTGATGAGCGGAACAGCCTGGCGCTGCATGTTGGAACCCATGAGCGCGCGGTTGGCGTCGTCGTTCTCGAGGAACGGAATCAAGCTGGCGGCGACGGAGACAAGCTGCTTCGGCGAAACGTCGACGTAATCCACTTCGTCGCGGCTCTTGAGCACGAAGTTGCCCGCCTGGCGGCAGTTGACCAGTTCGGTGGTAATCTTCAAACGCTCGTCGAGCGAAACGTTGGCCTGCGCGACGACGTATTTGTCCTCTTCCCATGCGGAAAGATAGAAGCAGTAGGGTTCGTAAACGACCTTGCGGCGCTTGAGCTCTTCGTTGAGCTCCTCGACCTTGTCCTTCTCGACGATTTCACCGGCCTTGAATTCGCTGTCGCCGGCGTTGACGATCTGGACGTAGTCAATGATGCGGCCGCCCTTGACCTTGCGGTAGGGCGACTCGATGAAACCGTAGTCGTTGATGCGCGCGAAGCAGCTCAGAGAGCTGATCAGGCCGATGTTCGGGCCTTCCGGCGTTTCAATCGGGCAGATGCGGCCGTAGTGCGTTGGGTGCACGTCACGCACTTCGAATCCCGCGCGTTCACGCGAGAGACCGCCGGGTCCAAGGGCCGAGAGACGCCGCTTGTGCGTGATTTCGCTGAGCGGGTTGGTCTGGTCCATGAACTGGCTGAGCTGCGACGAGCCGAAGAACTCGCGAATCGCGGCCATAACTGGCTTGGCGTTGACCAGGTCGTGCGGCATGGCCGTGGACATTTCCTGGTACACGCTCATCTTTTCCTTGATGGCGCGCTCCATGCGAACGAGGCCGATACGGAACTGGTTTTCGAGCAGTTCGCCGACCGCGCGAACGCGGCGGTTGCCGAGGTGGTCGATGTCATCCACCACGCCGATGTTCTTGCGCAACTTGAAGAGATACTTGATCGCGGAAACGAAGTCCGGCGTATCCAGCGTGCGATTGTCGAGCGGTGTGTCCAGTCCCATCTTGATGTTGAACTTGAGGCGGCCGACGCGGCTGAAATCGTACTTGCGCGGATCGAAGAACATGCCGCGGAACAGGTTCGTGGCGGTCTCCAGCGTCGGAGGATCGCCCGGGCGCAGCTTGCGGTAGATTTCGATGAGCGCTTCCTTGGAAGAGCGAATGGAATCCTTGTCCAGCGTGCGGGAAAGCACCACGCCGATGTCATCGCGCTCCGGGAAGAAGACGTCCACTTCGGTGATGCCGCCTTCGGCAAAGGCCTGCCAGAGTTCGGCGGTGAGCGGCTTGTTGGCTTCCAGCAGCACTTCGCCCGTCTGGCGATTGACGACGTCGGCGACGCTGTAGGCGCCTTCGAGGTCGGCCAGCGCAGCGCGCACCTGGGAAATCTTGGCCTTGATGAGTTCCTTAAAGAGATTCTCGGTAATGCGCTTGTGCGCTCCGACAATCGTTTCGTCGGACTTGGGGTTGCGGATTTCGTGGGTGAGCTTGCGGTCCACGATGCCGGGCGAAACGTTCCAGAAAAGGTCCTTGTCGCGCAGCGAGATGCGCTCGACCTGGTAGAACGTGCGCAGGATGTCTTCGTTGGACTTCATGCCCAGGGCGCGAAGGAAGATCGAGCCGAGGAATTTGCGCTTGCGGTCAATGCGCACGTACAGAATGTTCTTGGTGTCGTATTCGAATTCCACCCACGATCCGCGGTACGGAATGATTTTCCCGAGGAAGTAGGAGCGGTTGTTGGCGCTCTCAAAGAAAACGCCCGGAGAGCGGTGCAACTGGCTGACGATGACGCGCTCGGTGCCGTTGATGATGAACGTGCCATTCTCGGTCATCAGCGGAATATCGCCGTAGAAAACTTCCTGCTCCTTGATGTCGCGGATGGTCTTCGCGCCGGAATCGGGATCCTTGTCATAAATGGTCAGGCGAATGGTGACCTTGAGCGGGGCGGAATACGTCATGCCGCGCTCCTGGCACTCGTTCACATCGTACTTGAGCTGCATCGCGACTGGATCGCCGCACTTGTTGCAGAAGGTCGGCGTGTTCTTGTTGAACGTGCCGCACTTGTGGCAGATGACGTCGCCGGTCTGATACGGATTGGTGACAACCGACGCGCCGCAATTGCGGCAGGTGGCGCGCAGGTGGTGCAGGCCCTTGAGGTTGCCGCACTTGCACTCCCAGTTGCCGATCGCGTAGTCCACGAACTCCAGCTGCGACATCTCGCGGAAATCCTTGATCGGAAACACCGACGTAAACACGGACTGAAGCCCGCCATCATCGCGCTCGCTCGGCAGAAGATCCATCTGCAGGAAGCGCTGATAGGACTTCATCTGGACTTCAATCAGGTTGGGAATCTGAATC
Source organism: uncultured Acidobacteriota bacterium (assembly GCA_963729455.1). GTDB lineage: Bacteria > Acidobacteriota > Terriglobia > Acidiferrales > UBA7541 > Acidiferrum. Next base: position 132,174 of record CAVSNX010000005.1, on the reverse strand, counting down.
GAGCCCTGGATTTTCGCGAAATCCAGACGCTGACGTTCCCGGACGTGCTGATTGCTATTCGACATGCGTGAGCCTCTTTATTCTTGGCGGCCGTAAGACGGCCGACATCCCATTCGGGCAAAAACGGACAGCAGGAGAAAGGACACAACACCGTGGTGTGTGACGATCTGCCCGGGATCGGCAAACACACGGCTGCGGGGGGCCCCCAAGGGGCCCGTGACGTTGTAAATAAAACCGGACTCGATTTGCGTACGCGAATCCCTTTGGCGCGGCTTGCCGCCCGATCGGCCGCGCCGGTTCGGAAACCCCTTGCGGGGCGAAAACTACTTGATCTCGACCTTGGCGCCGGCCTCTTCGAACTTCTTCTTGATCGAAGCGGCTTCGTCCTTGTTGACGCCTTCCTTGACGGTCTTGGGTGCACCATCAACGAGGTCCTTGGCTTCTTTCAGGCCGAGGCTGGTGACTTCGCGGACTGCTTTGATGACGTTAATCTTGTTGCCGCCAACGTCGGTGAGCACGACGGAGAATTCCGTCTTCTCTTCCGCCGGTGCCGCGCCACCCGCTGCCGCGCCGCCTCCGCCTGCAGCCACAACCGTGGCCGCGGCCGCGGAAACGCCGAAGGTTTCTTCCATCTTCTTCACCAGGTCGGACGCCTCGAGCAGCGTCAGGCCCTTGATTTCTTCCAGGATTGTTTCAACTTTCGACATGACTCTTTCTTCTCCTCTCAAATCAAGAAATTAAACTTACTGGGCCGCGCTGGGGCTCGGTTCGGGAGTTTTTTCCGAACCGGTCCCGGCGGACCCAAACTTGTTGGCCTTGATGGCTTCGCTGACGGTCACCGCCAGGTTGCGTGGCAAGGCATTCAGGGCCATGGCGATGCGTTGCGCCGGAGCGTTCAGCAGGAACATGATCTTGCTGATGAGCTCTTCCTTCGACGGCAGATTCGCGAGTTGCTGAATCTCCGCGATGGAAATGACGCGGCCTTCGACGACTCCGGACTTGAACTGAAAGGCCGGAACGTCCTTGGCGACCTTGGTCAATGCCTTGGCCAGCGCGACGGGATCGGCCATCGTATAGGCGATGGAATTCGTGCCGCTCAGGTTCTTGAGCAGTTTCTCCGCGGGAGTGCCGGCGCCGGCGCGCTCCGCGAGAGTGTTCTTCACGACTTGATATTTTCCGCCCGCGGCTTGCACCGCGCGGCGGAGCTTGGTGTCGTTTTCGACGGTGATGCCCTGAAAGGTGGTGAGGATCACGGTCGAAACTTTGGCAAGCTCTGTTTTCAGCTTGTCGAGGTCTTGCTGTTTTTCGCTGCGCTTTTTCATAAATTTGCTCCGCTATGCCTGCTCGCTCGACTACGCGGCGGCCGCCAATATTTCCAGCTCGGTCAGATCGATGGGGATGCCCGGACCCATCGTCGAGGTCATGGTGATTTTCTTGACGTACTTGCCCTTGGCCGCGGCCGGCTTTGCTTTCACAACGGCTTCGATCACGGCGTGGGCGTTTTCCGCAAGCTTCGCGGCGTCAAATTTGATTTTGCCGATGGCGCAATGAACGATTCCCGCTTTGTCCACTCGGAATTCCACTTTGCCGGCTTTCACTTCCTTGATCGCTTTGGCGACTTCGAAGGTGACCGTGCCGGTCTTCGGATTGGGCATCAGGCCGCGCGGGCCGAGCACCTTTCCGAGTTTTCCGGCGGAGCGCATCATGTCCGGCGTGGCGATCACCGCGTCATAGTCTGTCCAGCCTTCCATGATTTTCTGGACGATTTCGTCGCCGCCGACGAAATCCGCTCCGGCTTCCTGCGCTTCGCGAACTTTTTCGCCGCTGGCGATGACCAGCACGCGAACAGTCTTGCCAAGGCCGTTCGGCAGACCCACAGTGCCGCGAACGACCTGGTCGGAATGCTTGGGGTCCACACCCAGGTTTATCGCCAGCTCAACCGTTTCGTCGAACTTGGTGTGGTGCGTCTTCTGCAAAAGCTCGGCCGCTTCGGCGAGCTTGTACGGGCGCGCCTCCACCTTCTTGCGCGCATTCTCGACATGCTTTCCTGACTTCTTTGCCATGACTGGTACCCCTTCGATCCCGTAGCGCCTGAACGTCTAGGCTTCCACGACTTCCAGGCCCATGTTACGCGCCGTACCCATCACGGTGCGCACCGCGGACTCCAGATTGGTGGTGTTGAGATCGACAAGCTTAATCTTTGCGATTTCCTCGACTTGTTTCTTCGTCACTTTGCCGACTTTGTTGCGGTTCGGCTCCGGTGAACCCTTCGCGATGTTGGCGGCGCGCTTCAAGAGCACCGACGCCGGCGGCGTCTTCAGGATGAAGGTGAAAGTGCGATCGGTGTAGACCGTCACGAGCACCGGAAAAATCATGCCGTCCGGCTCTTTCGCGGTCTTGGCGTTGAACTGCTTGCAAAAATCCATGATGTTCAAGCCGTGCGGGCCCAGCGCGGTGCCGACGGGCGGCGCCGGAGTAGCTTTGCCCGCGGGCAACTGCAGCTTGATAGTGGTCTGAATCTTCTTTGCCATGTTCCTGCCTCAATCTCTTTTCTAATTCGCGCGTTGCGCGGCTTACCCCAACTTTTCGACGCTGGCGAAATCGAGTTCCACCGGTGTCGAGCGCCCGAAAATCGTTACCGAAACTTTCAAGCGGCTGTGATCGTTGTCAATTTCCTCGACGTTGCCGTTGAAATTCGCAAACGGCCCGTCCACGATGCGTACCTGCTCGTTGCGCTCGAAAACTACTTTCGGCTTCGGGCGGTCCTGCGGTGTGTGCACGCGGTTGATAATGCCGTCCACTTCCGCTTCGCTCAGCGGCGACGGCGACGTAGCCGAACCGACGAAACCGGTAACGCGCGGCGTCGAGCGCACGATGTGCCAGGTGTTTTCGTCGAGGTCCATTTCCACGAGCACGTAGCCGGGATAGGACATGCGATTCGAAACCACCTTCTTGCCGTTACGCACTTCGACCACTTCCTCCATGGGGATCATGACCCGACCGATCTTGTCCTGGAGCGAAAACGCGGCCACACGGCTCTCCAGGCTTTCCTTAACCTTCTTCTCAAAGCCGGAGTAGGTATGGATGATGTACCACTGCATTGACATCGTGTTCTGGTCCTCTTCAGATCCCAAACTTTTTGAAAACGTAAGCGACTCCCGTCTGCACGAGCTTGTCTACGACCGCTAGAAATGCGCCGAAGAACGCCACCGTGACCACCACCACCCAGGTGGTGGAGATGACATCCTCGCGGTTCGGCCAGGTGACCTGCTTCATCTCCACGCGAACGTCGTGCAGAAACTCGCGCGTGTCGGCGACCGTGCCGGTAACCTTTTTCGTCAGCTCAGAGCCTGGTCCGCCCTGAGATTCATCGCTGCTCATTTTCACCGCCCGCGTGGCCATACATCCTCATTCCAGTGCGCTCGCTGTGCGCTTCCCAAACTCTGGCAGGGGAGGAGGGATTCGAACCCCCATACCCGGTTTTGGAGACCGGAGTCCTAGCCGTTGGACGACTCCCCTAAACTTAAATCCGGTCTGTCCCTCGCCCCTGCAAAATGCCCCTCGCGAAAACGAAAATCTACTTCACTTCCTTGTGCGCCGTTTGTTTCCGGCATGTATTGCAAAACTTCTTCGTTTCCATCCGCTCGGTGTGCTTCTTCTTGTTTTTCGTCGTTGTGTAGTTGCGGTTTTTGCAATCGCCGCACTGCAACGTAATGACTTCGCGCATGACTTAATTCCCTTTTCTTGGTGCGTCCGCCGTTTCGCGGCGGAGAAAACCTACTCGATGATCTCGGTTACGGCGCCGGCGCCGACGGTGTGCCCGCCTTCGCGAATCGCGAAGCGCAAGCCCTTCTCCAAAGCGACCGGCGTGATCAAAGTCACTTCGCAGCTAACATTGTCGCCCGGCATTACCATCTCCACGCCGGTCGGCAGCTTCATGTCTCCCGTCACGTCCGTCGTGCGGAAATAAAACTGCGGCCGGTAGCCGGAGAAAAACGGCGTGTGCCGCCCGCCTTCTTCCTTCGTCAATACGTACGCTTCCGCCTTGAACTTCGTGTGCGGCGTGATGCTTCCCGGCTTGCACACCACTTGCCCGCGCTCCACGTCTTCTTTTTCCGTGCCGCGCAGCAGCAAGCCCACGTTGTCGCCCGCCAGTCCTTCATCCAAAAGCTTCCGGAACATCTCCACGCCCGTCACCACTTTCTTCTGCGTCGGACGGAATCCCACGATTTCGATTTCTTCGCCTACCTTCACCTTGCCACGCTCCACGCGCCCGGTCACCACCGTGCCGCGGCCGGAAATCGAAAAAATATCCTCAATCGGCATGGCGAACGGCTTGTCCACGTCGCGCACCGGCAGCGGCACGTTCTTGTCCACCGCTTCCATCAATTCATCAATCGTCTTTTCCCACTTGGCGTCGCCGTTCAGCGCTTGCAGCGCTGAGCCCTTGATCACCGCAATCGTGTCGCCGGGAAATTGATAGCTCTTCAGCAGCTCGCGAACTTCCAGTTCCACCAGCTCCAAAAGCTCCGCGTCTTCCACCATGTCGCACTTGTTCAGGAACACCACAATCGCCGGCACGCCCACCTGCCGCGCCAACAGAATGTGTTCCCGCGTCTGCGGCATCGGCCCGTCCGTCGCCGCCACCACCAGGATCGCGCCGTCCATCTGCGCCGCTCCGGTGATCATGTTCTTGATGTAGTCCGCATGCCCCGGACAATCCATGTGCGCGTAGTGCCGGTTGGCCGTCTCATACTCCACGTGCGACACGGCAATGGTGATCCCGCGCTCGCGCTCTTCCGGCGCGTTGTCAATCGAATCAAACGCGCGGAACTGCACTTTCGGGTTATGCTTCGACAGCACCTTGGTGATCGCCGCCGTCAGCGTCGTCTTGCCATGGTCAATGTGCCCAATCGTCCCAATGTTCACATGCGGCTTGTTGCGCTCGAATTTCTCCTTCGCCATGTTCCTTTGCCCTCTGCGTCAGCCTCTGAAGAACAGCTGCGCGGTACTTCAAATTTTGGAGCGGGGGACGGGATTTGAACCCGCAACCATCACCTTGGAAGAGTGAGACTCTACCGTTGAGTTACCCCCGCCCGGTATTGCGCCAAACTTTTCCCCGCCGCGGCTCGCGTTGCGCCGCTTGAATTCTGGAGCCTGGGACCGGGATTGAACCGGTGACCTCGTCCTTACCAAGGACGCGCTCTACCAACTGAGCTACCCAGGCCGAACCCTGTCCCCCACCAAAAGCAAACCTTCGCGGCGCACTTTTCCTGAGCGGCGCTTGCGCCCCGAATTGGACCGCGCTCGAACATCGCTCATGCGATTGCCCTGCGGTTTTCTGTAAACCAACAACGAGAGCCTGGTGGACGGGGAAGGATTCGAACCTTCGTAGCCCGCAAGGAGCGGCAGATTTACAGTCTGCTGGTTTTAACCGCTCACCCACCCGTCCCGGAAAACATTTTGGGACGCGAACCACGAGTCCCGAACTTATCCTTCAACAACTTGCAGACGTCCAAGCGAAAACACAAAAAGGACTCGTGTCAAGAGACACCAGCCCGTTTATTTTTACTTCCAGGATTCGCTCCGCCTCGCTCCCCTGCCAACTCAGTGGTGGAGCTGGCGGAGGGAATTGAACCCCCGACCCTCTGATTACAAATCAGATGCTCTACCAGCTGAGCTACGCCAGCGCCGCTCAAACCGAGTAAGGATAGCAGAAGAGGTATAAGAATTGCAAGGGGGAGTTGCGAGATTTGGAGCACGTGAGGGGCCAGCTCTGTGGAAAACTTGGGCTCCCTGTAACCAGCTGGACAATTATTAACTGCCTTCCTTTCTGTATCTTAGCACAAAATCAGCCCGTTCAATTCTGGCAACGATCAACTGGGACTCTACGCCCCATCCGAAACCCACATTTCGACGCGATTTTCGTGTCGCGAATTGCCCCCCAATGGGAGAATCATCAAACCCATCAGATGCTAGTGGATACTGAAATGATTCTGCACAGACGTGGATGGATCGGTTTGGCAGTACTGGCCATCGTTCTTGGTGCGGCCGCTTTCTATGCGTATCAGCATTGGGGCGTCCAGAACGGAGCCGCGCGTGAAGAAATGCTCGCGCTGATGCCGCCGGATGCCAGCGCCGTTTTCTTCGCCGATTTCGCCGAGTTGCGGCGCGCGACATTTTTCGCTGAGCTGTATGCCTGGGCTCCGAAACCTCAGGCCGACGCTGACTATGCAGAATTTCTCAAGCAGACCGGATTTGATTACGAGCGCGACCTCGATCGCATCGCGGTAGCTTCCATAAAGCGTGAGCAAGACTCGGCCTTGGACGCGATCGTAGATGGAAAATTCGACAAACAAAAAATCTCTGCCTACGCATTGAAATCCGGGAGCGTTTCAAAAACTGACGGTCGCGAGATTTTTTCCGTGGGCATGAGCGGGAGCGCGAAGAAACTGTCGTTCACGTTTCTTCGCGACGATCGCATCGCGCTGACAGACGGCGCGGATCTCAATAGCTTCCTTATCGCCAAGAAACAGAAGGAAGATTCAGCGGAATGGCGCGTGCGATTCGAACGACTAGCGGGATCGCCGGTGTTCGCAGTGATCCGCCAGAGCGCCGCAGCCGGAGCAGCGCTGGCCGCACAAGCGCCCGGTGGCTTGCAATCGCCGCAACTTTCCTCTCTGCTCGATCAACTTCAATGGATCACCGTGGCTGGGAAGCCAGAAAACGACCTGCTGCGGGTGGTAGCTGACGGAGAATGCAGGGCAGACGGCACGGCCCGACAGCTCGCGGACCTGCTGAATGGCGTCCTGCTACTCTCGCAAGCAGGATTGAATGACGCCAAGACTCGGCAGCAGCTGGATCCGGCTGCGCGAGAGGCTTACCTGGAATTATTGAAGAGTGCGGACGTGACAAAATTGGATCGAGGAGACACAAAATCGGTTCGGCTCGTTTTCGAAATTACGCCGAAATTCCTGGAGGCTGCCCGCGCCGCCTCCCCGTCGGCTCCAGGCCCACCTCCAACCAAACCAGTTCCGGGCAAGCCTTCCACACCAAAGAAAGGGCACACGTAGAAGTTCTCAGTGGGGGGAAGCGGCTTGACCTACGATCTAAAGGAAATCGGCGGGCCACAGCCCGCCGCAGCACCATCAAAACATCCAAAGGTACGATTTAGTCGCCCGCGGGCGTGGACTGCATGTAGCGCCAGGGATTGACGGGAGCGTTGTTCATGCGCACTTCGTAATGGACGTGCGGGCCCGTAGAGCGGCCGCTGATGCCTGTGTAACCGATGACTTCTCCGCGCTTGACGCGTGCCCCAACAACCGCGGTGAACGCCGAAAGATGAGCGTACCACGTTGTGATGCCAAAGCCGTGGTCAACCACGACCAGGCGGCCGTACCCGGCGTGGTTTTCCGCAGTGGTGATGATGCCGTCGGCGGTGGCGTGTACCGGAGCGCCGTAGTCGGACGCGACATCCACGCCTGTGTGGAAAGCGCCCTCACCGCTGAACGGGTCCAAGCGCTCGCCAAAACTAGCCGTGATGTGGCCCATGACTGGCCAGATAGACGGAGTATAGCTTGAATCGGCAAAACTCATTGGAGAGAGCAAATGCAGCCCGCTGCTCGAAACCGCGATCACCGCGGCGTTGCGTTTCAAAAAGGTGTACTGCTCCACGGAGCGGTCGAACGCGTCCTGCGAGTCAATTGGATTATCGCTCTCATCGAAAGCCGCGGGATGATAGCGGAGCACGCCGTAGGTCATGGCGACTTCAGTGGCGAGAGATTGCAGTGAATCCAAGCGCTGGTTGGTGACGTCAACGGTGCTCTGAAGCTGGCGGTATTGCTTCTTGAGGGTGTCTTGATCGTGGCGAAGAGCGTTGTAATTGCCGACTTTCCACAGCATGCGTGAGTAGGAGCCCACCGCCGCGGTTACGGTGATGGTGCCGATGAGGGCGAGAACAGCGATCCCGTGCAGAACGTAGGCGGGCACGATGACCTTCCGGAGCTTCCCCGGAGTCGACGCGATAAAAAACGTGTAGCTCTTACCCCTCATAACGAATTAGGGCCCTCAGGCCTTCGAATTTGACTTGCCCGAGCTGTACACCCTGGAGCTCGGTCTGGAACACGGACTTGTTCCAATGTTGAACCGTTACACTCGGTTCGCGACCTTCGACATACTAAATTCTGTAGGGTTGGGCGTCAACCCTGTATTTTAGTGTCCAAAGGCCAGCTTGTGCAAACCTGTCCCCCTGTCCCGAAGGACAGGGTTCCGGGTTTGCCCCGATATGACCCTATTTAGTATCCCAACGCTCGAAAGGCAAGGGTTTTCGAAGCCCCGCCCCTGATTCCAGGGATATACTCCCGCCCGAGGGAGTGGGAGCGTTCGAACAGACCCGTGAAGCGTCATCTACAGACCGAGGACGGCATTTTGCACCGGATATCCGGTGCGGCGAGGAGCCCGTCGCGCGGGTTACGCGCAGGCGCAGTCAGCCTGGGCATCGGTGATGATGCCGCTCTGTTCCGTCCAACGCCCGGGCACGAGACGATCCTGACGTGCGACTGGTTCCTGGAGGGGACACACTTCCTGCGCGACAAGCATCCTCCTGATTCCGTTGGTTGGAAGTGCCTGGCGCGAGCGCTGAGCGATATCGCCGCGATGGGCGGCGCGCCTCGTTGCTTCCTCTTGAGCCTGGCGCTGCCCGCGTCTCAAACCGGAACTTGGCTGGACGGATTCCTTGGCGGTCTGCGACGGGCTTCGCGGAAGTTCGGCTGCGAACTGGCGGGCGGAGACACCACGCGACGTAAAGAGATCCTTATCAATGTCACCGTCGTCGGTGAGATTCGTGTGGGCCGTGCAGTCCTGCGCTCGGGGGCACGGCCCGGGGACACTATTTTTGTGAGCGGACGGCTGGGCGAAGCAGAGGGGGGACTCCGAGCAGTCACACATGGCAGAACAAGGCATTCGAATAGCACCAACGCTCGGACAAGAAAACACCTTTACCCGGAACCGCGACTGGCCCTGGGCCAGTGGCTGGCGGAGAAACGCCTGGCTAGCGCCATGATGGATCTCTCCGACGGCCTCTCAAGCGATCTGCCGCGGCTCTGCCGCGCCAGCGATGTGGGTGCGCGAGTGCAGCCGGCGAGAATCCCCATGGCACAAAACGTAGATCGCACTTTTAGCCGCGGAGCCGACGCCCTGCAGCTGGCGCTGCACGGAGGAGACGATTACGAATTGCTGTTCACAGTTCCGCGGTCTAAGTTGAAACGCATCCCGACCTCATTCCATGGCCTTCCCCTCTCGCCGATTGGCGAGATTACGCGAGCACGGAAGATGCTCCTCGTTCGCGAAGATGGACACGAGCAAATTCTATTGCCGGGCGGATGGGACCCTTTCCGAAAGAAGCGGTGGTCTCAATGGGTCGACGCAACACTTTCTTGAAGTTTACTCGCAGGAGTCTGAAAACCTAAAGTTTGTCGTGGGCGTTGATTTAAGCGCAGCGCTACTTTGTTCAGATCCGACTGGGAATAGTCGGTTAGGTCTGTGTTCTTCGGGAAGTATTGTCGTAAGAGCCCGTTTGTGTTTTCGTTCGAGCCGCGTTGCCAGGGACTCTGCGGATCACAGAAGTAGACTTTCACATCCGTGGCCACCGTAAAGTCCTTGTGTTTCGCCATCTCCAGTCCCCGGTCCCACGTCAGCGAGCGTCGCAGGGTAGCGGGGAGTTTACGAACGTGTTTACTCAATGCCCCCACAACCTCCGCCGTATCTCTGCTGGGTACCTTGATCAGCATGACAAAGCGCGAATGGCGTTCCACCAAGGTCGCGATGTGACTGTTCCCTGAGCCGCGCAGGAGATCGCCCTCCCAGTGACCCGGAATGGCACGGTCCTCCACTTCAGCGGGCCTTTCGCGGATGGAGATGGCCTCAGGGATTTGACCCCGCCCGTCTTTAAAGATACGAGAGTGCTGCGACCGGCGTATGCGGCGCTTGGATCGCAAGTGGTCCAGCAGCTCCTTTTTCAGCGCTCCACGGGCTTGAATGAACAGGCTTCGGTAAATGGTTTCGTGGGACACACGCTTGCTCTCATCATCGGGATACTGGGTTTTCAGCCAGCCGGAAATCTGCTTCGGCGACCAGTCCAGAATCAGTTTACTCGCAACGATGTTCCGCAACTTCACGTGTATGGAAAGAAGGCAGCGCTTGGGCCGCAAGGCCGACTGCCAGGCTTCGCCGTCCGCTTGACTGGCTCGATACGCAGGACGGCCACCATGACGGGTGACCTCCCGGCTCACGGTCGATACCGCTCGCTCTAAACATTTGGCAATCTCACGGATCGACGAACCGGAAGCCAGCCCGCGAGAGATTTCCTCGCGCTCACGCAGCGTGAGCGCGAGGAGCGCACGCCGCCGGACGGCCGGAGCAATCCCACCGTGACGCGACACCAGACAACGAATGGAGGAATGTTCTTTGCCAAAAGCGCGCCCGATCTCATGCAGCGTCTGCCCCGCCTTCCAACGACGCCACACGTCGAGTTTCTGCTCCGCCGAAAACCCAAACCGTCTCCCTTGTTTCATAAACACCACCTTTGAAAACAGCTTTATACCAGATGGTGTTGCATCGACCGTTTGAACCGGCAGCGCTAATCCGACAAAAAAAGGGAGCCTTGCGGCTCCCCTTATGATTGTTGGCGTTGTTTGAAACTGCGAGCTGCTCAGAAGATGAATCTGGCACTGAGCTGCATTTGCCGCATGTTGGTCGCGGTGGTCGTGTAGGTGTTGAAGTTCGTCGAAGAGAACTGGTTAACGTAGCCCGCAAAATTCGGGTGGTTCAAGACATTGAACGTCTCCCAGCGAAGCAAGAAGCTCTTGCCTTCCATAACTTTGAATTGTTTGGAAAACGCCATGTCTAGGTTCGTCAAACCTGCTAGACGCAGGTTGTTGCGGCCGCTGGTGCCGTCCTGTCCAAGCAAGGGCTCGCTGACCGGCAAAGTGCCCGTCTGGGGCGTGCCGAGCGGGACCGGATGCAACATACTGGCATTGCCATTGAGGGGAGTGGTCACCGTGCCGTTAGCCGGGTTCGCCGTGCCGTTCAACAGCGTGTCCGTAATCCCGACGCTGTCACCTTGCGGGCAGCCCGTTACCGGGTCCGGCGTCACCGAACAGACCAGGATCGGTGCCGCATAGACGGTAGCCGGGAGGCCCGATTGAGCGGTGAAAATCCCACTCTGGCTCCAGCCATCCAGCACGTATTTCTTCCAGCCGTGGAAGTTCTTGGTGAACGGTAGTTCGTAGTTGTAAGAAAGCACCAGACGATTGCGGATGTCGAATTGTGAATTGGAACGCTGGAAGGACAGCGGTTTGCTCGCGTCAATCAGGTTGGCGCTGTCATTGACTAGCACATTGAGCGCGTCGGACACATCGTCCAGGCTGTGCGCCCAAGTGTAGTTTACGTTGAACGTCAACCCGTTCCTGAATCTGCGGATGGCTTCCAGTTGCAGAGAGTTGTAACTGGAAGTGCCCGTGCTTTGAACTTGCGTGACGTTGTCAAAGCGCGGATCAATCAAGTTATTTTCTGGTCCGAACGCCCCGCCGATTTCATTGCTGAACACGGCGGCGAATTGCGCTTGACGCGCATTCTGATCCGCCAGGCTGGTGGCGGGAGCTGGCCGATTCTGCGGGGCTACCAGGTTGACAGGCACGCTTACTTGCAGGTGATCGCTGTGCGCGCCAACGTAGGTGGCCTTGAGGACCAGGTCCTTTGTGGCCTGATATTCCACGCCCGCATCCCACTGCTGATTTCGCGGATTCTTCAGATTCTGGTCCACTGGAGACAGGGCACCAAAGTCGGTTTGCGCCGGATCAAAGGATCCGAGAGCCGCGATGGCCTGCTGCTGTGCTGGAGCGGTTCCTGCCACCAGGGCTGCCAGCGTGTTGCCACCGGTGAAGTGTCCGCCGGGGATGGATACGCTGTTGATAAAGGGAGCGGAAAACTGCACATTGGAAATCGGGTTCTGGTAGATGAAATCGTACGCGATGCCGTATCCACCGCGGAAGACCAGTTTGCCGTGACCAGGATTCCACGCGAAGCCGAGCCTGGGCGCGGGATTCCAATTGCGGTGGAAGGCATCTCCGCCGATGTCAATTCCGCCCAGCGGCCCGGTTCCAAGAACGCCGATCGGAGTGTGGTTATTCGGATCCACATTGGAGATCAGGTTTGCCCCTTCCGAAACTCCTCCTGACGACTCCAGGCGGAAGCCCAGATTCAGGGTCAGGGTATCGGTCAGCCGGAAATCGTCCTGAACGAACATAAACGCGTCCAGAGCAAAATTGTGCCGCGTGAAGTTTCCGACTTGCTGGAAGTACCCGGATGGATTGCCGTCCTGGAAAGCTGTCACGCTCGCGAAACTGATTTGTCCGCGCGTGAAGAAATCCGAGGTGCTCGGCGACTGGTAACGATTGATATCCGCGCCAACCTTAAACGTGTGGCGCCCCTTGACCCACGAAACTGTATCTAGATATTGGAACGTGTTCTGGGTCCGGCCCTGCGGAAGAATGTCGGAGGTCCCAAAGTTGTCGAAGCCCGAAATTTGAATCTGTGGTCCCGGCGGGAAAGGGCTGCTGATTGGAAAATCAGGGTTGCTCCTGCCGAATGCAAAACGGAACTGGTTCGTCAGATTGCTACGCAACACCGAAGTGTAGGAGAACGTGAGCGTTCGCGCCGTCGAGGTTACGGAAGCGCCAAATCCGGCCAGATTCGTACCCACGAAGGTATCTCCGGGAGTGATTGCCTGAACTGGATTTTGGCCGTACTTCACGCTGATGGTGTCTTTTCCTCCGCGCAGCAACTGATCGATGCGCAGCGTCCAGAGGTCACCGTTCAATTCGTTGGGAGCGCTGTTGGAGATCTGTCCGCTCGCGGAACTGGGTGAGCCGTCGGCCTTGAACAGCGCCAGTGTCGTAGGATTGGTGATTCCCGCAGCCTGCGCTGTTGTCAGCACCGTCGCGGTGGCCGTTGCGCCGGCGCCTCGCGTCCGGTCCACTTCGCCGCTTCCATAAAAGAAGGTGTGGTCCTTGTAGATCGGTCCGCCGAAGGTTCCCCCGCCCTGGTTTTGAATGATGGGAGTGGGCTGTCCAGTCTGGTCGAAGAAATCCCGCGCATTGCCCAGATCGTTGTTCTGGAAATACCAGAATCCCGAGCCGTGAAAATTGTTTGTTCCGCTTTTTGTCAGAATCTGGACCTGCGAACCGGAATTGCGGCCGAACTCAGCGTCGAAGTTGTTGGTAATTACCTTCACTTCCTGAACCGCGTCCTGGCTCAAGACCAACCCGCCGCCTTCGCCCGTTGTCGAGATGTCCGTTGCGGTGACGCCGTCGAGCGTGATGTTGTTGGCGCGTCCGCGCGAGCCGTTGGAGTCGAAGCTGCCTACGCCGAGAAAAGGATTGTCTTTTGTGACCGGCACGGTTCCCGGAGAAAGCGTGGCGTAAATCACAGGGTCGCGGGCTTGGTTCGGCAACGCCAAGGCCACCTGCTCGCTGATCGAATCGCTGACTTGCGCGCTTGCAACGTCCAGCGTCGGCGTCGCGCTCGATTCCACCACCACCGACTCCGATACGTTTCCAAGCTGCATTACCGCGTCAATGCGCGTCTTCTCGCCGCTGCGGACCATAACGTGTTGATCAAAGGTCTTGAATCCGGTCTTCTCCACGGTCACTAGAAATTCTCCAATTTCTAGCTGTGGAAAGGAGAATTCGCCCGCCGCACCAGTTGTAAACGTGCGCGTCGCTCCGTTGCCGAGGTCTTTAATTGTAATTTTCGCATCCGCCACGCGCGCACCGCTGGCATCCGTTACCGTGCCCTGCACATCGCCCGTCAGATCGGCAAATGCTGGTATTGCCAAAAGCCAGCTTAGAGAAATTGTTGCCAACAACCGTGGAACACTTCTGCGCATTTAAATCCTCCTAGAAAATTCATGGTCACAAAAACAGCGTCGCCCCTGGACTCCTGGTTAGGCGTCCGGCCGCGCGTGGAGACACATGTCCACGCGCGTTTCGAGGAACGCTTCACGTCAACTCCGACTACGTTTTTCTGGAGAACTAGCGACTGCGAAACCGATTTCGCGTTTGCATCATCCCCAGCCGCCGTCTACGAGCGAATGCCACGCTATCTTCGCTCAGGACCACAAGTCTTGATGGCTTGCTGATGGAGCAATTATATTTCCTCAATGGAACAAGAAAATATCAAGCGATAAGCGATATAAAACAAAGAGGTTGGCGGAAGACTGGACTCGGCGCGTTTCGGCCATAGAAATTGGATTCAGATAACCGTACATACTTACGCTGGGGCTACGCCTTATCGTATGAATTCCGTATAAAGCGCGCCCGAAACGGAATCTGTATCATTCTTTCTTTTGGGAGTTTTTCGCTCAGCGAAGTCGAGGTATGGCTCCGGTGCCAGTCTTCGTCGTCGGCGAGGTTGCCGGCGGCTTTTCCTTGGGCGCGGCAGGTTCGTCTTCCGTGGGGGCAGTGTCGGGAGTGTCCACGTTGAGGTGATGCTCGGATGCTTGTTGCTCGAGTGTAATTACGTTGGGGAAGTCCAGCGCGGGCATGCCGGCCAGCGCGCCTTGCATAAACTCCAGCCAGATGGGCAGCGCCGCGCGCGCGCCGGTTTCCTTTTTTCCAAGGGAAATTTGTTTGTCGTCGAAGCCGACCCACACGCCCGAGGTGATTTGCGGCGTGAACCCGACGAACCAGGCATCGGTGTAATCCTGCGTGGTGCCGGTTTTGCCGGCCGCGGGACGGCCCAGAGCTTTGGCCTGAATGCCGGTTCCGAATTGAATGACTTCTTCGAGCATGGCGGTCATGGTGCGCGCGACGTCCGGCGAGAGGACATCATGCACCTCGGGATGCGCTTCTTCGAGCAGCGCGCCGTCGTAGCTGGTCACCCGGCGAATCATGTGCGGATCAATGCGAATGCCGTCGTTGGGAAAAACGGTGAACGCGGACACGTGTTCCTCCAACTTCATATCCGCGGCACCGAGGGCCAGCGGAAGATACGGCGGCAATGGGGTGGTGATGCCGAAGCGCTTGGCCATATCCACAACCGTGTTAATGCCGACCTTCTCGGCGAGTTTTACGGCAGGAACGTTGCGCGATCCGGCCAGGGCGCGGCGCAGCGTGATAGTCCCTTCGAATTTTTCGTCGTAGTTGTGCGGTGAGTAGGCTTGGCCGCCGCTCATCGCGGTGAACGGCAAATCCACGATGGTGTCGAAGGGCGTGGAGCCTTTTTCGAGGGCATCGGCGTAGACGTACACCTTGAAAGAGCTGCCAACTTGCCGGACGGCTTGCGTCGCGCGATTGAATTTGGAATCTTCAAAACTGTAGCCGCCGACCATGGCTTTGATTTCGCCGGTGGGATTGTCAATGGCCATGAGCGCGCCTTGCGGGCCGGGCTGTTGCTCGAGCTGCACGCGCGCGGTGTTGTCGCGCAGTTCTTGAATGGAAAATTGCGCGAGGTCGCCGATCTTCAGTAGCTCCGCGGGCTTTTTGCGGCCGGTCCACGCGAAATCGCCGGGGGAAAGAATGGCGCGATACGGGCCAATCTTGACGACTGCGTTTTTCTCATCCACGGAGAGCACGAGCCCGGTGACGTAACTTCCCTTTTCGATCGGATGGCGCCAGTCGTCGTCTTCGTAGGTGTCCAGCTTGCCGAGATTGTCGCGCAATACGTTGGGCAAGTTGCCCTTCCAGCCGTGGCGGCGCTCGTAACTGTGCAGGCCGTCGCGGAGCGATTGGTTGGCGATCCGCTGCATCTTTATATTTAAGGTGGTGTAGACGCGGAGGCCGCGCTCGTGAACGGCTTCCGTGCCATAGGTGGATTCGAGATACTTTCGAATATCTTCGAAGAAATACGGCGCGAGGTCGTTGCGGGGATATTGGATGTGCAGGCCGAGCGGCGTTTTTCTCGCGGTGGCTTCTTCCGTGGGCGAGATTTTCCCCTCTTCTTCCATGCGATGCAGCACGAGATTGCGGCGCGCAAGCGCAGCCTCCGGATTCGTAAGCGGAGAGAATTTCGGTCCATTGACCATGCCGGCGAGCAGTGCCGCTTCCTGGAGCTTCAGGTCGGTGATGGGCTTGCCGAAATAAAATTGCGCGGCGGCGGCGAAACCGTAATTGCCATGCGCGAGATACACCTGGTTACCGTACATGGTGAAAATTTGCGGCTTGGTGTAGCGGCGCTCGATTTGCAGCGCGAGCAGGATTTCCTGCATCTTGCGGCGAAATGTGCGGTCGCTGCGATCGAGAAAAAGATTGCCGGCCAGCTGCATGGTGATGGTGCTGGCGCCGCCGGTGATGCGGCGCTTGATGACATTGCGAAACGCGGCGCTGAACATGCGCGGGAAATCAACGCCCCAGTGCTCTTCGAAGTGCTGGTCCTCGATGGCGGTGACCGCGTTGTAAAGAACTTTTGGGCACTGCTCGTAGGTCATCAGGATGCGTCGTTGAATCGCGAAGCTGCCGGCGAGCTGGCCGTCATCGGCATAGACTTCGGTGACCACGTCGGGACGGTAGGTTTCGAGCGCGCGAATTTCCGGCAAGTCGCTGGCGTAAACGAAGAGCAACCCGCAAGCCGCGCCCAGCGCGATCGAGCAGAGCAAGAGAAACACTAGCGCGACGCGATCAATCAGTTTGAAACCGCGCAAGCGCAGCGTGATGGGTGGCAGGCTCATCGTCGAATGATAATTTTAGCGCAGAAGTTGGATCTTAAGCCGCGAACTATGAAGGCATTGTTTCGTAGTATTTTTCTCCAGCGCACGCGCGGCAGAGGGCGCGGCCGTCCTTTACGATTTCGCGCTTGAAGTTGATGCCTTCGCCGCATTGGGCGCAGACGACGCGGGGGCCTTTGAAGCCGGGCAGGTCTTCGGACTGGACATCCACCTTCACCCATTGTTTGTCGAAGAGGATTTCGTCGGAGAGTTGTGCGTAGGCTTTTTGCTGGCCGGCTTCTTTTTCGAGTTCGGGAAACAGTTCGCGGGCGGCTTGCTTAGATGATTCTTTTGCGGCGATGCGCACGGCGCGGCCGGTTTTCAGGTCAACGAACGTGGCAGCGACTTTGCCCCAGTCGCGGAATTTCAGGGCGCGCTTGCCGAGGCGGCAATTGGCGACGAGACCGACGGCGTCGGTAACACAGCGGTCGATTTCGACATAGGTGACGAGGCGTTTGCGCTCGGCGATGGGATCGTCAATGCCCAGTTCGCGCAAGCCGAGCATGGCTAGCCGCACTCCCAGCACTTGACCCGCGCAGAGATGGCCGTGGGCTTGTGCGGCGAGGTCGAGGTATTCAGCGAGAGTTTTCATCGAAGTGATAGTTTCTCAGGCTTTTTCCGGCGCGGACCACGGGTGGGGCTGCCGGGCTTCCCTGAACGCGAAAATGGTCATGAGCAGCGCGAGCACCGTGAACGCGGCATCGCGAACAACGGTCATGCCGGTGAGCTTCTCCGGTGTACCGAAGCAGCCGCAATTAATTTCCATGTGAAGGAGATAGGCGCGCGTAACCGCGGCCAGGAACCCCGCCATAATCACGGTGATGACCGTGGCCCAGATTCGCAGGCGCCAGCCAATCAGCAGCAGCAGGCCCAACACGATTTCCACGAACGGCAAGGCGTGCGCGACCAACTGCGAGGCTTCCGGCGAGATTATTTTGTAGGATTCCACTTGCTGCGCGAAGCTCGCGATATTCATCGAGACCGAAAATTTCAGCATGAACATCGGCCAAAGATGCGTGTTCGGCAGTAAAAGCTTGGAGAATCCCGCGTAGACGAAGATTCCGCCGAGGACGAGACGGCCAATCCAGATAATCGCGCGGCGTGCGTTGAGTGGGCTGGATTGCATCATTTCTGGTTCTCGGTTTTCAGTTCTCAGTCTTCAGTACAGAAGGACATGATTTTTTTGTATTTCCTGCGAACGCTTTTTGTGTCCTTCCATTCTGCGCCTAGCAGTACATCGTAAAAGCGGGAGCTGGGCTCCCGCACTCCATAAAAGAGCTCCTTCATTTTTGGGAGAGCAGCTGGTCAAGGAATTGTTTGAGCATGTCGTAGGTCATGACCCCGGCAAAGGGGTAGGTCTGGCCTTTGGAATGAAAGACGGTTGTGGGGGTTTGGCTTACGCGATACAACTGGCCGAGCGCAGAGTCTTTGTCAATGCCGGCGTCGAGCGTGCCGCCCTTCACGAGTGCGCGGATCTTGGCCATCTCCGCGGCAGAAAGGACGCTCGCGACGGTGCCGTCCACGTCCCCAGTCTGCTCCCACTTCTCCTGATTCTGGAAGAGGACCTGTTCGACGGGCTCAAATTTTCCGATTTGCGCGGCGGCGCGGGCATAGCGTGCGGCGATGCGGGAATAGGCGTGCATTGGCAGGGGAAAATCGCGATGGATCAGGTAGACCTTGCCGGTGCTGACGTAATTGTCCATGAGCTGCCGGTTGGTGCTGGTGTAAAGCGTTTTGCAGGCAGGGCACTGGAAATCGCTGAAGACTTCCATGGTGATGGGAGCGGTCTTCGAGCCGAAGGCCGTGTGAGGGTCAATGTCGGTGACACCAGGCGCCTGCGGCGCGGCCTTTGCGGCAAGCACGGCAAAGGCACCCAGAAGACTGAGCAGAATTGTTCCTGCCGTAGCGCGCCGACGATTCACACGATCCTCCCGCATGTAATGGAAGTGCCTACTGGTGAAATCAAACTCAGACTACCACAGGTTTCGGGTCGAGATGGTCGCGGCCGGGTGCGGACAGCAACCTATGTGGTAAGGCGCGCCATCGGTCTTCCAGAAGGATTTGATTGTGAGAAGCTCGGCGCAGTTGTACCCCCACCCCCAGTTTTCTGTAAGTGTTGATTCTAATAGAGTTTAAGTTATTTAGAATCAACACTTACGCACGTGTTGATTCTAAGCCAGATGCATGGGCGGGAGTGGATTTCTGCCTTGGGGTTGGAACCAAATGCTCGCCTCGCCATCTAAACTTACCAAGAGATAGTATGACAGAGGGATTATCAAGAGTCAAGAAAAAGCTTGGATGTGGAAAGAAGGGAGGTTGGGAGGCGGGAAGCAACGGAAAACAAGCGGGTTATGCATGCTATAAGAAAACTTGACAAGGATACACTCAACTTGTATAATGTGCTTCGGACTGGGCTTGGAGCCGAATATGTGAGCTGGGCTCGCTCCAATCAAGGGACGTCGCGAGTGAGCGGATACGTTTAACGTTTTAGGAGGAAGGGTAGTCATGAGCAAGATTATTGGAATTGACCTGGGAACGACGAACTCGGTTGTAGCCGTCATGCAAGGCGGCGAACCGGTGGTGATCCCCAACCAGGAAGGGGCGCGGACGACTCCGTCCGTGGTAGCCATCACGAAGACGGGCGAACGGCTTGTCGGGCAGGTGGCCAAGCGGCAAGCGGTGACGAATCCCGAGAATACTGTGTATTCGATCAAGCGCTTCATGGGCCGGCGCTTCGATGAAGTTGGCGAAGAGACGCGGCGCGTGCCCTACAAAGTGGTTGCGGGGCCGCATCAGGATGCGCGCGTGGAGATTGCGGGCAAAACGTACAGCCCGCCGGAGATTTCCGCGATGATCCTGACTAAGTTGAAGACGGCGGCGGAAGATTTCCTCGGCGAGAAGGTCACGAAAGCTGTGATCACCGTGCCGGCGTATTTCAATGACGCGCAGCGGCAGGCGACCAAGCAGGCAGGCGAAATCGCCGGCCTGGAAGTGGTGCGCATCATCAACGAACCGACGGCGGCGGCGCTGGCGTACGGGCTGGACAAGAAAAGCGACGAAACTATCGCGGTCTACGACCTGGGCGGCGGCACTTTCGACATTTCCGTACTGGAAGTGGGCGCAGGAGTGGTGGAAGTGAAGTCCACTAACGGCGACACGCACCTGGGCGGTGATGACATTGACCAGCGGATCGTCGACTGGATGATTGATGAGTTCAAGAAAGAGAACAACATTGATCTGAGCAAGGACCGCATGGCTTTGCAACGCCTGAAGGAAGCGGCGGAAAAGGCCAAGATCGATCTCTCGCAGCTGATGGAAACGACCATCAACCTGCCGTTTCTGACGGCGGGCGCAGCGGGACCGATCCACTTCGAGAAGAACCTGACGCGCACGCGGCTCGAACAGTTGATGAACGATTTGCTCGAGCGCTCGATGAAGCCGGTGAAGCAGGCGCTGGAAGACGCGAAGATGTCGCCCAACGACATCCAGGAAGTGGTGATGGTGGGCGGTTCGACGCGTATTCCGAAGGTACAGCAACTGGTGCGCACGTTCTTCGGCGGGAAAGAGCCCCACAAGGGCGTGAACCCGGACGAAGTCGTGGCGGTCGGCGCGGCCATTCAAGGGGCGGTGCTCGGCGGCGACGTGAAGGACATCCTGCTGCTGGACGTGACACCGCTTTCGCTGGGCGTGGAAACGCTTGGCGGAGTAATGACCGTGCAAATCCCGCGCAACACGACGATTCCGACGCGCAAGGTGGAAACGTATTCAACGGCGGCGGACAACCAGCCGGGCGTGGAAATCCACGTCCTGCAGGGCGAGCGCAAGTTCGCGAAGGACAACCGCTCGCTCGGAACGTTCAAGCTGGATGGGATTCCGCCTGCTCCACGCGGAACGCCGCAGATCGAGGTCACGTTCGACATCGATGCGAACGGCATCCTGAACGTGAGCGCGAAGGACAAGGCCACGAACAAGGAGCAGAAGATCACCATCACGGCATCGAGCGGCCTTTCGAAAGAAGAGGCCGAGAAGATGCGCGTGGAAGCCGAATCGCATTCGGAAGACGATCGCCGGAGGATGGAGGAAGTCGAGGCGCGCAATCGCCTGGACGGCATCCTTTATCAGGCGGAGAAGATGCTCCGTGAAAACCGCGAGAAGATTGCGGAAGCGGACGTGAAAGTGGCCGAAGCTGCGATCGCCGACGCCAAGAAAGCTCTCAACGAGGGCGGCGTGGCGGGGCTGCGGTCGGCGACGGAAAACCTGGAGCGTTCGCTGCATAAGGTCGCCGAAGAACTGTACAAGGCGACGCAGGCGGCAGGCGCCGCGCAGGCTGGTGCTGCGGGCGCAGGTGCGGGCGGCGGGTCTTCCGCCGGCTCGAGCGGCGCACAAGAGAAGAAGCCTGGCGACGTGATCGACGCCGAGTACGTGGACGTGGATGAGACGAAACGTCCGAACTAAGTGAAGTAGTGGTTGCAGGGGCGCAGCCCGCCAGGGCGGGCGCCCCTGTAGATTTTTATTTCGTGCAAAGATGGCGACGACAACGAAACAAGATTATTACGAGCTGCTGGGAGTGCCGCGGAAAGCCGGCGCGAAGGATATTCGCGCGGCGTTTCGGAAACTGGCGCGGAAGTACCACCCCGATTTGAATCCTGGCGACAAATCCTCGGAGGAAAAATTCAAGCAGTTGCAGGAAGCCTACGACGTGCTGTCCGATTCGAAGAAGCGGCAGATGTACGACCAGTACGGCTTCTACAGCGACAATATTCCGCCGGGAGGTCCCGGAGCGCCCGCCAGCGACGGGCAGGACGTTAACTTTGACTTTGGCGGATTCGATTTTGGCGGGGGATCGGGCGCGGGCGGGGCCGGGGGCGGATCGAATTTTCGCGATCTCTTCAGCCAGTTCTTCAGGGGCGGCCGCGGAGGCGCGGCGATGGAGCACGAGCCGGGCGGCGACCTAGAATACCAGATCGAGATTGATTTCTGGGATGCGGTGCGCGGCGCGGTCAAGAAGCTTTCGATCACGCGGCTGGACACTTGCGAAACGTGCCATGGGACGGGCGCGGTGGGTTCGCCGCAAACATGCCCGACGTGTCATGGGACGGGCACGATTCAACAGACCGCGGGCAAAATGAAATTTAATGTGCCGTGCACGCGCTGCGGGGGTACAGGGCAGCTGCGGACCGTCTGCAAGACGTGCGGCGGCGAAGGCCGCGTCCGGCGCACGGAAACCATTGATGTGCGGATTCCGGCGGGTGTGGCCAACGGCGGGCGCGTGCGTGTTCCGGGGAAAGGCAACGCCGGAACGATGGGAGCGCCGCCGGGGGATTTGTATTTGCGTGTGGTCGTGAAGCCGCACGAATTTTTCGAGCGGCGCGGGAATGATCTGTACACGAAGATTCCAGTCACGGTGAGCGAAGCGACGCTGGGCGCGAAAATTGAAGTGCCGACGATTGATGGACGGTCGCTGGTGCGGATTCCGCCCGGGACGAACAGCGGGAAGACGCTGCGGTTAAAGGAAAAAGGGGTGCCCAGCGCGCGGAGCGGGGCGCGGGGCGACCAGTATGCCGAGATTCAGGTGGTCGTGCCTGCTCCGACGGATGAGCGCGTGCGGAATTTGATGAAGGAACTGGAGACCGTGGCGCCGGCGGATCCGCGGAAGGATTTGTTCACGAAGGCGGGCGTGTAAGGGTAAAGACAATGCCACCGCGGGCGAAAAAACGGGCAAAGGCGGGGTACATGATTAGCGCCGTGGCGGAGATTTACAAGCTGCATCCGCAGACGCTCCGGCTGTATGAGCGCGTGGGGCTGCTGAAGCCGTCGCGTTCGCAGGGGAACACGCGGTTGTACACCGACTCCGACCTGGAACGGTTGGACGTGATCCTGACTCTGGCGCGGGACATGGGCGTGAACCTGGCGGGAATCGAGATCATCTTGAATATGCGCGAGAAAATGATCGAGATGGAGCGGCAGATGGGGGAGTTCGCGCAAGTGGTGCAGCAGGAATTGTCGCGGGTGGCGGCTTCGCACGCGCAGGAGCGCACGCCGCGGAATGCGATTGTGCGGGCCACTCCGCGAATTGTGCGATAGCGATCAGCGGCCAGTTTCAGATAAGAGCATCTGTAGTTCCTTCCACAGTTTTCCCAGAGTTGACAGCTTGCCGAGTTCCATCCGCGACCGTATGCTGTCGCTATGGCTCTGGAAAATTGCACGCTGTGCCGGGGGACGGGCTGGAAACTGGTGCCGCGCGGGGATGGCGCGGCGGGCAGCGTGGCGGTGGCATGCGATTGCGGGATGCAGGACCGCGCATCGCGGGTGATGGAACGGGCGCGGATTCCCAAGCGCTACGAGCACTGCGATTTTGAGAGTTACGTCACGGACCTGACCGACGGGAAAATTTGGCTGCCGCAGCACGCGCATTCGCTGAAACAAGCCAAGCTCTTTACGCAAGGATTTGTGCGCGAGTATCCTGGCTCGTCCGAAAAGGGATTGCTGTTTATGGGACCTTCGGGCGTGGGGAAAACGCACCTGGCGGTTGCGGCGTTGAAGGAACTGATTCACCGCGGGCATGCGGGACTTTTTTGCGATTATCGCGAGCTGCTGAAGGAGATTCAGGCCAGCTACAACCCCGCGAGCGAATCGACGGAGATGAAAATTCTGGAGCCGATTCGAACGGTGGAGATTCTGGTGCTGGACGATCTCGGAGCGAGCAAACCGTCGGACTGGGTGCGCGATATTGTGGGGATTGTCTTGAACGCCCGATACAACGAGAACCGTACGACGATTATCACCACGAATTACCTCGATAACCCGGCTACGGAAGGTGAACCAGCCCGATTGCCTAACGGCAAGCTAATTCCGCCCACGCGGGAAGATGCGCTGGAGCAGCGCATCGGCACGCGCATGCGCTCGAGATTGTATGAGATGTGCCGCACCGTGGAAGTTTCCGCGCCCGATTTTCGCCGCGAGAAAACGCAAGCAGGACACGCGCGGGCGTGACCGAAACACTCGCTGCCAATCTCCGGAACCAAACGATGCGTCGCCAAAGATTAGCTGACGTGCTCAGAGGCGGAGACCGACGATCGATTGGGAAGTCTAACCAAATCGCGAAGCTCGTGCTTTTGGAGCCGCAGCGTTTTGCCGAACTTGTTGGCTGCCTTTGGGACGAAGACCCGCTGGTCCGGATGCGGGCCGCGGATGCGGCGGAAAAGATCTCCATCACGCGATCGGGGTTGTTAAATGCCCACAAGCGGGAATTGCTGGGCCTGCTTGCGGAAACGGAACAGATCGAGTTGCGCTGGCATCTGGCGGCCATTGTGCCGCGACTTGAGCTGACCTCGCAGGAGAGGCAACGCGCCGCGGCGGCCCTGCAGCATTACCTGGAAGACCGCAGCTCGATTGTGAAGACCTTCGCGATGCAGGGTTTAGCCGACCTGGCCCGGCAGGATGCGGGGCTGCGGGAAACGGTGAAGCATATTCTCGAAGAAGCGCTACGATCGGGAACGCCAGCCATGAAGGCGAGAGTGCGCAAACTGGCGAAGGCTTTCACGAGTTAACCAACACTTGTTCCAGCGTTGATTCATGCGCCATACACGGACGGCCCAATTAGGAACGTGCGGGACTCAGGATGGCGAACTGCAGTTCATTGACACAGGGTTAATGCGGCGAGTATCCTTTTCAGGTTGCAGCGTTTTCGAGGACCGCAGCATCTTTGTCCCTAAGCGGCCGTCTGGCAGTTGACTCAATGGTGTGACCGTTGTGCGGTCATGTGGTTGAGCGAGAGCGGGACGGTTGACTTCCTTGCATTAACCCCGATTGGGCAGCAGCAAGGAATATTTTCGACTGAATGCGGGGGCCGCAGAGCGGCACCCTAGCGAAGTAATCTTCCGGAGGCCAACAACCATGTATTCCGACCACGATACCCTTGCCAATGCGGCGGCCGCCGCGCCAGCACCCGAAGCGGACAATGCGTCCAACGGTGCACCCACTGAAACCAACACAACGGTGGAAAGCGCTAGCGAGCAAACTGCTGCCGCTGCGGCGGAGCATGCCCAAACTGCAAACGCCGCGCAGGACATCCCTGTGGTCGCGGTACCGGAGCAGCCGCAGCCTGTCTCTGAAGCACACGCGGCGGATCCAGAGGCCGCGGCTGCGGCCGAAGAGGCAGCTGGCTCGGAAGAGATGAGCAAGCTGATGGAGGAATACGACGAGAAGCAGGAAGCTGCGACGTCGAGCGAGGTCATCGAGGTCAAGGTTGTCGCGTACACGGAGCATGGCGTCGTCGTGGACCTGGGCGGCAAGACGGAAGGGCTGATTCCCGCAGCGGAATTCACGGACACGGAAATTCCGCGCCCCGAGCCGAACGCCACGATCGAAGTGCAACGCACCGGGGAGCACAAGGACGGCTTCACCATCCTGTCGTACTTAAAAGTACTGCGGCGCAAGACGTGGGAGAAGATTGACGCGGCGTTCAAGGCCAAGGAAACCATCACCGGCAAAGTCGTGGATCGCATCAAGGGCGGCCTGGTGGTGGATATCGGCGTGCGCGCGTTCCTGCCGGGTTCGCAGTACGACTTGCGGCCGGCGCAGAATCTGGACGACCTGACCGGCACGGAAGTGCAGGTGCGCGTTACGAAGCTGAACCGCCGCCGCGGCAACGTGGTGGTGAGCCGGCGCGCGCTGCTCGAAGAGGAATTGCATGCGAAGCGCGCTGCCTTGATGGAGACGCTGAGCGAGGGCCAGGTGGTGCACGGGCACGTGAAGAACGTGACCGAATACGGCGCTTTCGTGGACCTGGGCGGAATTGATGGCTTGCTGCACCTGACGGATCTGAGCTGGGGCCGGGTGAAGCATCCTTCCGACCTGGTAAAGCCGGAGCAGGAACTCGACGTCATCATCCTGAAGTTCGACAAGGAAAAGCAGCGCGTATCGCTGGGGCTGAAGCAGTTGATGCCGGATCCCTGGGTGGGCGCCGCGGAGAAGTATCCCGCGGGCGGCAAGGTGAAGGGCAAAGTCGTCGGCGTGGTGGACTACGGCGTGTTCGTGGAGCTGGAACAAGGCATTGAAGGCCTGGTGCACGTTTCGGAACTGAGCTGGAATAAGAAGGTCCAGCATCCATCAAAGCTGGTGAAAGTCGGCGACGAAGTGGACGTGGTGGTGCTGGACATCAAGCCCAGCGACCGCCGAGTTTCACTGGGTATCAAGCAGGCGCAGCCGGATCCGTGGCTGCTGACTGCGGAAAAATATCCCGTGGGCACCATCGTCACGGGCAAGGTGCGCAACATCGCGGAGTTTGGCGCGTTCGTGGAGATCGAAGACGGATTCGACGGGCTGGTGCACGTCAGCGACGTGAGCTGGACGGAGCGCATCAAGAATCCGCACGAGGTGTTCAAGAAGGGCGAGCCGGTCACTGCGAAGGTGCTGAAGATTGATCCGGAGAATCGCCGCGTGTCGCTGGGCATCAAGCAGGTGAACGACATCTGGGGCGACTGGTTCAAGCAGCACAAGGTGGGGCAGATCGTGAAGGGCAAGGTTTCGAGAATCGCCACGTTCGGCGCGTTCGTCGAATTGGGCGAGAACATCGAAGCGCTTTGCCACAACACGGAAATTGAAGAGCGCAAGCGCCGCGACGAAGGGCATTCGAGCTTCCGGCCCACGACCGGGCCGCTGAAGAGCGCGGGGCCGCTCGAACCGGGCAAGGAATACGATTTCAAGATCATCAAGATCAGCCCGGAGACGCGGCGCATCGGATTGAGCTACCGCGCGGCGGTGAAACAGATCGAGCGCAAGGAAATTGAACAGTATCGTTCGACGTCGAAGTCCTCGTCGACGGCAACGATTGGGGACGCGCTGAAGTCCAAGCTCTCGGCGCGTTAGCGGACCCGGAAGAAGGCTCCCGGGGTACCGCTACAATTTCATTTACCTGCGGGTCAATTTAATGATAGGAAGGGGGGCAATCCGGCAAGGGCCAGCCCCTCTAAGCCGTTTCGATTCACCGTTTAAGGCAACCGCGGGGCGGTTGACGAGCATGGCGCTCTTTTTTTGGACTGCGCAAAGAGGCAAAGTGACGATGACCAAGCAACCGACATTGACCAAGGCCGACCTCATCGAAGAGGTTCTGCGCATTACGGAGCTTCCGCGCAAGGAGTCCGAGACTATCGTCGAGACGATTTTCGATAGCATCATTGAATCCCTGCAGAAGGGCGACAAGATCGAGATTCGCGGATTTGGGAGTTTCCGCACGCGGCAGCGGCGCGGGCGTGTGGGGCGCAATCCGAAGACCGGTGAGAAGGTTGAAGTGCCGGCGAAGAAGATTCCATTCTTTAAGCCCAGTAAAGAGTTGAAGGATTTTGTGAATAATGCGGGGGCGCAGGCTTCCGTTGCGGGTGACGGGCCGCACGCTTAGGTCCGCAGGCCATTTCTGGCCGCGCGTTTTTTCATTCCATTTCGACAAGTGAGCTTTAGTTCGGCAACCGGTCTGTTGTTATTCGCGTTGTTGTGCGACGGTGTGCCTTTTCTGCGCTATGCTTTGCGCGCGACTTTTGCGGTGAAGGAAACGATTCGATGGACTATATCTGGACCCCCTGGCGCTACCAGTACATGAAGGAAGTGACGAGCAGGAAGCAGCCGGAATGCATTTTTTGTGATGCGGCGGCGCGGAAGGATGACGCGGAGACGCTTATCGTCCATCGGGCCGTGAAGAATTTCATCATTCTGAATCGGTTTCCCTACACTTCGGGGCACGTGATGATCGTGCCGTACGCGCACGTGGCGGAGTTGAATTTGTGCGACGCGGATGCGTTGGGCGAAATGATGCAGCTGGCGCAGCGCGTGGAGGCGGCGCTGCGCGTGAACTACAAACCGGATGGGATGAATCTGGGGATGAATCTGGGCCGTGCCGCGGGCGCGGGTGTGGTGGGACATTTGCACTTGCATGCGTTGCCGCGGTGGATCGGCGATGCGAATTTTATGACCGTGACCGGGGAGACGCGCGTTCACCCTGAAGACCTGAAGGTTACATATGAACGCCTTTCGAAGGCACTCGACTGATGCGTAGAACCCGGCGAGCCGCGATAGAATACAAAATTCGAATTCATACTTGGCTGATTGAGAGTGAGCGACGGTGAATCTCGAGCTGACGGAAGAGCAACAACTGTTGCAGAAGAGCGTGCGCGAGTTCGCGGAGTCCGAGGTGCGACCGCTGGCGAAGGAACTCGACGAGACGGGGCACTTTCCGCGCGAACTTTTCAAGAAGGCGGCGGAGCTGGGGCTGACGGGCGTGGCGCTGCCGGACTCGGAAGGCGGGGCGGGCTTCGATCATGTTGCCTACAGCATTGTGATTGAAGAGATTTCGCGCTGCTGCGCTTCCACGGGCGTGATTCTCTCCGTGCAGAATTCGCTGTACTGCGATCCCATTCATCGCTTCGGGACGGAAGAGCAAAAGAAGAAATTGCTGCTGCCGTACGCGCGGGGCGAAAAGATTGGGTGTTATGCGTTGACGGAGCCGCAGGCCGGTTCGAACGCAGCGGCTCTTCAGACGAAGGCGATCAAGAAGGGTGATAGGTATGTAATCAACGGAACCAAGGCGTGGATCACCAACGGCGGCGCGGCCGATGCGGCGATCGCGTATGTGAACACGGAACCCGCGAAGGGCGAAAAAGGCATCACCGCGCTGGTGGTGGAAAAAGGGACGCCGGGATTCAAGGTGGGCAAGGAGGAGAAAAAGCTGGGGATCAGCGCTACCGCCTGTAGCGAATTGATTTTCACGGATTGCGAAGTGCCGGTGGCAAACCGCATTGGCAACGAGGGCGAAGGCTACAAAGTGGCGCTTTCGACGCTGGATGGCGGGCGCATCGGCATCGGCGCGCAGGCAACGGGGATTGCGCAGGGCGCGTTTGAAGCGGCGCTGAAGTATTCGCAGGAGCGCATGGCGTTCGGGCATCCGATTTCACAATTTCAGGCGATTCAGTTCATGCTGGCGGATATGTCCACGGAGATTGACGCGGCGCGGCTGCTCATTCGGAAGGCCGCTTGGAAGCAGGATACCGGCGCTCGTTTCACGATGGATGCCGCCATAGCCAAATTGTTCGCGAGTGAGATGGCCACGCGGGTGACGCACAAAGCGATTCAGATCCACGGCGGCAATGGCTACAGCCGTGAGTATCCCGTGGAGCGCAATTACCGCGACGCTCGGATCACGGAAATTTACGAAGGTACCAGCGAAATTCAGAGATTGGTTATTTCGTCCTGGGTCCTGAAGTCTTAGCCGCCTCGTAGTATTCTCGTTTTGTGCTGGAATTTGACTGCGGACTCGAATTCGATGTGTCACGGGCGGACGAGGATTTCTTTCCTGCCCTGCCGGCGCTGGCGGCCGTTTGCTTGATCGAGCCGCTTGAAGAAAAAGCTGAGCCGTTCCTGATTCGCACACAGAATTTGCAGCGGCGTTTGCAGCGGCTGCTGGGTCCTGTCGACCCCACGAGCAAGCGATTGAACCTGAGCGACTTTGCGCGTGGCATTCGCTATCGCTTGACGGGCTCGCCGTTCGAACAGACGCTCACCTACTACCAGCATGCCAAAGAGATTTTTCCCAAACGTTACCGCGACATGATGCGCATGCGGCCGGCGGCAGTCTTGAAGGTCAATCTTCGGAACGCGTATCCGCGCTGCTATGTGACGCGCAAGATTTCAGTGGATCAAGATGGGTTGCCGACGGGAGGCTCGTATTACGGGCCGTTCGCGTCACGGCGCTCGGCGGAAGCTTTTGCCGAGCGCGTGCTCGATTTCTTCAAAGTGCGCCGGTGCCAGATCAAGATCCGGCGCGACCCCACGTTTCCCGGCTGCCTGTACTCGGAGATGAAGATGTGCCTGGCGCCGTGCTTTGCGGGCTGCACAAAAGAAGAGTATGACGTGGAGGTGCAGCGGCTGGTGCAGTTTCTCGAAACGAGCGGCGGTTCGCTGCGGTCGACCTTGGAAAAGGAGCGGGAGCAAGCCAGCGAGCAAATGGATTTCGAGCGTGCTGCTTCGTTTCACAGTCGAATCGAAAAGCTCGACGAAGCTTTGCGCGGCAGGCCGGAACTCACGCGGCGGATTCAGGACCTGGACGCCGTGATTTTACAACGCACCGGGGAAGACCAAGCGATTGGAGTTTACGCCGTGCGCGGCGGAAGGCTCGCGGAGCCGTTCGTTCTGCGATTTGCGGAGATGGCCAGCCAGCCGCGTTCGGCGGAGCAAATCTTCAGGGCGGCCCTCGAAGCAAAACCAACCTCAGAGCAAGGTGACCTTGGCGAGCACCTGTGGCTGGTGGCGCGTTGGTTCTACAGCAATCCGCGCGACGGTGAGATTTTCTTCCGCGAAAAGGACTGGCCCTATCGTAGGATTCTTCGGGCGTGTTCGCGGCTCCTGGCCCCGAAGACAAGCGAAGCTGGTAAGCCCGAGGCAACTGGAACAACGCCGTCCACCGAAGGAGCGTCATGAGCAAATCCGCAACCAAAGAAGGAACAACCGGCTACGCGAAAAAATTCGCAGGCCGCGCGGCGGAAGGCCACTTTCGAGAAACGCAGCGGCTGGCGCTCTCTTCGATTGGGATCGGCACGTATCTCGGCCAAGCGGACACGAAAACAGATGAAGGTTACACGGGAGCGGTGGTCGCAGCGGTGGAAAATGGAATCAATGTGATTGACGCAGCGATCAATTACAGACTCCAGCGGAGCGAACGCAGTATCGGTGCGGCGATCCTGAAATTGGCGGCGAAAGGCTATCCGCGCGAGGAAATCGTGGTTTGCACGAAGGGCGGCTACCTGACGCCCGACGGCGCGATGCCTGCCGACCCGAACGACTATTTTTTCCGCGAATACATCCAGCCAGGAATCTTCAGCGCGAAAGATATCGCCGCGGGCAGCCATTGCATGACGCCGAAATTCCTGAAAAACCAGCTGGGACGCAGCCTGAAGAATCTTGGCGTCGAGTGCGTGGACGTCTATTACATGCACAATCCGGAAACGCAGCTCTCTGAAGTGAGCAAGGAAGAGTT
Organism: uncultured Acidobacteriota bacterium; assembly: GCA_963729455.1. Lineage (GTDB taxonomy): Bacteria > Acidobacteriota > Terriglobia > Acidiferrales > UBA7541 > Acidiferrum. The sequence goes on along the minus strand of CAVSNX010000005.1, from coordinate 101,392 downwards.
TCTGAGCCGCGTGCGCGAGGCGTTCACATTTCTGGAATCGGCAGTGGAGGCCGGCGAGATTCAGTATTACGGGATGGCCACCTGGAACGGGTTCCGACAAGATGCACGGGCGCGCGATGCGATGCAGCTTGGCGAAATTGTGCAGATCGCGCAGGAAATCGCGGGCGGCAGGCACCACTTCCGCTTCGTGCAAGTGCCGTTCAATCTGGGGATGACGGAGGCGCTAACATTGGGCAATCAATCGCTTCGCGGGCATCATCGCACGATCATGGAAGCAGCCGGCGAGCTGGACGTCACGCTGATTGCCAGTGCTTCGCTCCTGCAAGGCCAAGTGGCGCGGAATCTGCCGGAATTCGTGGCAGAGGCTCTGGGGCTAGAGAACGACGCGGAGCGGGCGCTGCAATTCGTGCGGTCGTCGCCGGGAATCACGACGGCGCTGGTGGGGATGTCACGGGTGGAGCATGTGAAGGCGAATGCACGGCTGGTGAATGTGCCTCCAGCGACGGTCGAGGAGTTCAGTAAATTGTTTTCGCGGGGCGAGGAGCCTGAAAGGAAGAATTAACACAGAGGGCACTGAGGGCACAGAGTTCGCGGAAAAGAAAAAAACAGCAGCACAGGTTTTAGTGGGTGGAACGAAACACTTCTTTGGTCAGCCAGGAGTGGATGGCGTGATCGAGTTGGCCGAGTTTGCCGGCGAAGAAGTGGTCGGTGTTTTCCACGATGACGAGGTGCTTGCTGCCCGGGAGCGAGGCGACGAGTGATTCTACCTTCTCGGTGGCGGCGAATTTGTCATGGGCGCCGAGCACGAAAAGCTTCGGTTTGTTGCACTGGAGCAAAAAGGAAAAATCGGAGCCATTGACCGGAATGCCCAAGCCGATCAAGTGAAAAACTCGGGCGTCTTCACATCCGACGCGCAACCCCACCAAGGACCCAAAGCTAAACCCGGCCACCAGAAGCGGCACGCCGGGATACTCCGCAGCTAGAAAATTCAGCGCGGCAAGTACGTCGCCCCGCTCGCCTTGGCCGCGGTCGTGGGTGCCGGCGCTGAGCCCGGCACCGCGAAAATTAAAACGCAGGACAGGAATACCCAGGGCGTCTAGAGACTTTGCTGCCTGGTAGACAACTTTGTTGTGCATGGTGCCGCCAAAAAGCGGATGCGGATGACAGACAACCGCAGCGATCTGCGGACGCACGGCATCAGACGGCGTCCAGAGAATCGCTTCGAGGCGCCCCGCAGGTCCTTCCAGAAAAAAATTGCGCGTGTCGTGGGTCGCCGTCATGAATGTGCAAAACGCAAGGTTCGAGTGTAGCGCACGACTGGAGGCTGTCCATACGGGTAACAGTACTTGCCCGACGCGGATTGCCAAGACACATAAATGGACAAGACCTCGTACTAGGACAAAAATGCGTGTTTTTCGCGTTGCAGTTTGACAGTGCCGATGTTAGCTTTGCGCCGAATGCTGCCAGCCCAGGAGGTATGAATGGGTGACGGAGCGGAACGCCGCGAGGCGCGGCGATTCACGATGAGCCTTCCCTTGCGTGTTCTTCCCCAGGCGTCCAAGGGGCATGAGTTGGCCGCCAGCACGCGAGACGTCAGCTACCAGGGACTTTATTTCCTCGCCGACGCAAAATTTGAAATTGGCAGCGAAATTGAATTTGTCATCACGCTTCCCGAGCAGGTGACGCGTTCGGGCGACGTGAACATCCGTTGCCAGGGCAAAATCGTGCGCGTCGAGCCGAACGAGAACGGCCGCATGGGTATCGCCGCAAAGATCGAGCGTTACGAATTCATTCCGGCCACAGCCACGGCCGCGTAACGATCCATTCCAGCTATTCCTGATCCGCGCCATCCAGTAACTCACCCCGGCGTGGTTCGAACTGAGTACAATACGTTTGAAGGATCTCTGCCGCTGGGGGACGCCATGTATCACTACGACGCCAAAATCGCTCTCGAAGAACTGCAGGAAGATGCGCTGCTCCCGCACCCGGTAAAACTGCGCGATATGATTCTGCGTATCAAGCTTGGCCCGCAAGATGCGCAGTTGCTGAATCACGATTTTCAGGAGTATCTGTCGCGCTTCGGCGAGCTGCAAAAAGTGGCGCGTGGAATCCTGGAAAAACTTGCCGGGGGACAGCCCAAGGCCTCCTGATGACGTTCTCCTTCAAAAAGATTCTGCCGGCATGAAAACGAAACCGCGGGTGCTGCTGCTATCGGCATCATCAGGGGCAGGGCACGTGCGCGCTGCGCAAGCGCTGGAAAAGGCGTTTTCGGCGCGCGGCGATTGCGTGGTGGAACACATTGATGCGCTCCACCACGTCAGCAAAATTTTCCAGCGCCTCTACGACAAGACGTACATTTCGATGGTGCGGCGCGCGCCGGAACTCATGGGCGTGATTTACGAGCGCACGGACCAGCCGTGGCATCACCCGCGGCGGCGCCTCGCGCTGGACCGGCTGAATACCGCGCCGATGATCCGTCTGCTGAAACGCATCCAGCCGGACTTGTGCGTGGCCACGCATTTTCTTCCGGCGGAGATCATCGCGTGGCTCACCGCCAAACGGAAACTGCGCGCGCGCAATGCGATCGTGGTGACGGACTACGACGTGCACGCCATGTGGCTGGTCAGCACGGTGGATCGCTACTACGTGGCAATCGCGGAAGCTGCGGAATACCTAGCGGGCATTGGCGTGCCGCGGGAAAAGTTGAAAGTCACCGGCATTCCGATCGATCCGCTGTTTGCCTCGCCGTTGGACCGAGCCGCAGCGCGCAAACACCTGGGACTGGACGCGGAGGCCACGTTGATTCTCGTTGCTGCGGGCGGCTATGGCATCGGCCCTGTGGAACAACTTGTGAGGGACTTGCTGGCGCTGCAGAAACCATGGCAGATTGCCGCGATTGCTGGAAAATCCGAAAAAATCCGGAAGCGCTTGGAAGAATTGGCGAGGAGCGCGGGAAATCTGCCAACGGGTGGCCGGAGGCTTTGCCCCGTTGGATTCACGACGGAGATGGATCAATACATGGCTGCGGCGGACCTGATGGTTGGCAAAGCCGGTGGACTGACGACCTCCGAAGCACTGGCGCGCGCGCTGCCCATGGCCTTGGTTGAGCCGATTCCCGGCCAGGAAGAGCGCAACGCCGATCATTTGCTGGAAGCAGGGGCAGCGATCCGGTGTAACAACTTGCCAGCGGCAGCCTGGAAAATTGCAGCATTGCTCGATGATTCCACGCGGCTGGCGCGGATGAAAGAAGCGGCGCGCGGACTGGGCCGGCCCGGCGCAGCCGCCGCCATCGCCGAAGACGCCATGCGGCTGTTAGACTGAACAAGGGGCGCAGCGGCATTTCCACCGCCGCCGCGCGATCATCACCTAGAGCCAATCTCGATGCGACGCCATACTCTGCTCATTGATGCGGACGACACGCTGTGGGAGAACAATGTTTTCTTCGAGAAGCTGATCGAAGATTTCATCACCATTGTCGAGCCCTGCGGTTACACGCGCGCATACATCCGCCACATTCTGAACGAAACGGAGCGCAAGAACATCCGCCAGTATGGCTACGGCGTGCGCAGCTTCGGCCGGTCGCTGGAAGAAACCTACATCAAGCTCGCCGATCAGATGGTGAAGCGCGAAACGCTGGCGCTCATTCATAGCCGTGTGGTGGACCTGGAGCGGACGCCGCCGAAGATTCTGGACGGCGTGCCGGAGACGCTCGCATATCTGACGGAGCGGCACCGCCTGATTTTGTTCACGAAGGGCGAGCCCGCGGAACAGGCCGCGAAAGTGGAGCGCTCCGGCTTGCAGGGATTTTTCGAATTTATCGAAATCGTGCCGGAAAAAGATACCCAGACGTATGGCGGGCTCGTTCACAAGCACAAAATCGTGAAGACCCACGGCTGGATGATCGGCAACAGCCCGCGCAGCGACATCAATCCGGCGATGCAAATCGGGCTGAACGCCGTGTACATCCCGCACCAGCATACCTGGACCCTGGAGCACGAGCCGGTCATGGCGGGTTCGGGGAAACTGGTGATTTTACCTTCCTTCCGCGAGCTTCGCGGCCATTTCTAGCGAAGGCCGACGCCCAATTTGGACGTTGTATCCGTCGGCGCATGTCGGAATCTAACTCTTTTAAGATTTCGGCAAGGAGACCCCAATGGCCACCGCTACGCCTTCCCAACAAACCGACTGGCGCCAGGAGTGGTTCGAGATTGAAGATGCGACGTACCTGAACTTGGCGGGGCAGTCGCCGATGCCGAAGGTGTCCATCCGCGCGGTGCAGGCGGCGCTCGAAGCGAAGAAAAATCCGCACCACATGGCGGATTCCACCTTCTTCGAAGTGCCGAATCGCATTCGCGCTTCTATCGCCAAGCTGATAGGTGGCAAGCCTGAAGAAGTTGCGGTGACCAGCGGAGCGAGTACCGGCGTGGCCGCGGTGGCGTACGGCTTGACGTGGAAGCCGGGCGACGAAGTGATCACCGCGGCGCGCGAATTTCCGTTGCAGTACACGACGTGGAAACCGATGGAAGAGCGCGAAGGCATCAGGCTGAAAATTGTTTCTCCGCGCGGGCCGTTCATCACCGCGGAGGATTTGATTGACGCGATCACCCCGAGGACGCGCGTGGTTTCGGTCAGCATGGTACGGTTCGACGATGGTTCGCTGCTGGACTCGGCGCGCGTTGCTGCAGCGTGCCATGCGCGAGGGGCGCTGCTGCTGCTGGATGTCAGCCAGTGCTGTGGGGCGTTGCCGATGGACGTCCATCAATTGGGCGCGGACTTTATGGTGTGCGCGGGGTACAAGTGGCTGTTTGGTCCGTTCGGCAGCGGATTTTTCTGGGCCAAGCACGAACATCTTGGCCTCATCCGGCCGGGACCTTTCTACTGGATGGCGGTGGCAGGCTCGGACAATTTCGCGGCATTGAACTTTAGTGACCCGAAGCCCGCGCCGAGTGCGAAGCGCTGGGACGCCTCCGAATGGGCCAGTTATTTCAATTTCAACTTGGCGGCGATGGACGTCTCCATTGAGTTTGTATTGCGCATGGGACCGGAGTTGGTCGCGGCGCACAATCGTAAATTGATTGACTTCATGTTTGAGCGATTGCCCAAGGATCGCTGCGTTCCGGCGAGCCCGTTGGATGCGACGAAGCGCGGGCCGTATGGATGCTTCGCCGCTCGCAGCCGTGAAAAAACTGCCGAAGTTTACCAGTTGCTGCGGAAAGAAAATGTCATCGTCAGCCTGCGCGAAGGAAACATTCGCGTTTCGCCGCACTTGTATAACTCCGAGCGCGACATTGACCGGCTCATCAGCGTGGTAACGCAGTGACGCAACCGGAACCATGGCCGAAGATTGCGGTGGTTGGCGCAGGCGCCGTTGGCGGATATTTCGGCGGACTGCTGGCGCGCGCCGGCGCGCCAGTCGTGATGATCGGGCGGCCGGCGTTTGTGGAGGCGGTAAAAAAGAATGGGCTGTTCCTGGACACGGTGCAGTTTCAGGAGGCTGTACGCGTTGAAGCATCTGCGGAATTGAGCGCGGCGCGCGGCGCGGAGATTGTCCTTTTCTGCGTGAAGACTACGGACAATGCGGCGACGGCGCGCGCGTTGGCTCCATTGCTTGCTCCTGGCGCGTTGATCCTCAGCCTGCAAAACGGTGTGGACAATGTGGAACAAATCCGCGCCGCCGCTGCGATCGATGCGCTCCCAACTGTCGTTTACGTCGCGGCTTCCGTCCCGGAGCCGGGACGCGTGAAGCACGTGGGCCGCGGTGATTTGGTAGTCGGTCCGAAGAACGAGAAAACGGAACGGGTAGCCGCGCTGTTTGCGCGAGCCAACGTGCCCTGCCGGATTTCGGAAAATATCGAAGGGGAGCTGTGGACCAAACTCATCTGGAATTGCGCGTTGAACGCCGTTTCCGCGCTGGGCCGCGCGAAATATGGTCAAATCGCTTCCAGCCCCGACGCATGGAAGGTCGTCGAGACGGTGGTTTATGAAGTTTTGGCCGTAGCGCGTGCCGCGGGAATTCACCCTCCGGGGCTGGAAGATCCCAAGGCCGCGCTTGCCGGAGCGCTCAAGATTGCCACTCAAATGGCGGATGCGCTCTCCTCGACCGGGCAGGACATGATTCGCGGAAAACGCACGGAGATTGATTCTCTGAATGGCTACATTTCCCGCCGCGGCGCGGAACTGGGCGTGCCTACTCCGGTCAATCACGCGCTCTTTGCACTTGTGAAACTTGCCGAAGGGCGTACGTAATCCCGCCTGATAAAAGAACTCATTACTGCTCCGTGCGCGGGTGGAAGGGAATGTGCACGATGGCTTCCAGCTCGATCGGCACACCTTGTTTGGAAGCGGGGCGGAATTTCCACTGGCTAAGAGCGGCCATGGCATTGGCATCGAGCCGTTCATCAATGCCGCGCACCAACTGAATGCTATCCACCGAGCCATCCGTGCGAATCACAGCATAGAGAACTACTTCTCCTTCCACGTGTTCGTTGATCAGCGCGGGAGGATACTTCGGGTCAATCTTTCGCAGTGGCACAGGGCCAGAAATGTCAGGCGACGCCGTTCGCGGCACGCCACCGTTCACGTTCATTTCGGAGAAATTCAGAATCCAGCTTCCCGTGGCGCTGTTCAGGTTGGGCATGTTCACAAGCATCTTGTAAATTTTCTTGGAAGCAAGAATCTGCTCCGGTGGCGCGCCCGCCGGCAGCGCCGCGAAATTCGGCGGCCCGGTTCGCACGGGCACATCATCCGGCTTTGCGCGCGGATCAGGCTTGGTCATCAGCATACGCAGAGCAGCTATACCTGGTTTCGAGGAACCTCCAAGACCGGAAATTCCGCTGTTCGCGGGAGGGTTTCCTCCGCTGATGCTGATGTCCAGCCCGTCCTTGCCGTCGCCCGGACCACTGTTGGCGCCCCCCGAAGCGCCTGCAGTTCCGCTCGGTGATCCGCCAGGCACTCCCGGCTGCTTCCCTTCCGGCGAAATCGAAACGCGCGCCGCAAGATTTCCCTGGGGAAGCTGCGCGACGGGCGCGGGAGGAGCAGGCGTCGCGGAAAGTGCAATAAATGTTGACGGATTGCCGTTCGTGCTGCTGGCTTGAGCGGCACCTACTTCCGGCGCAGGCCCCGCGTCTCCCGTCTGCGCATGGGGAGCGACGCGCGGCGGCGCACCGGCATTCAATTCGAGGTGCGGCCGGGCAGGCGCGTTAGGAGAAACGGGCATCGCAATTTCCGCCGGTTTTTGGTCGAACTCGGGCACATCCGGGAGCGGCGCGGCAGTCACCTGCGCGACACGGCGTTCTTTGGGCCGCAGCTTGGCCAGTGTCTCTTCGCTGATCTGCAACCGCGGTCGCGCCGGGCCCGCCAGCTGCTGCAATTGCACGATATTCGGGAGATTCGGAAGAATCTTTGGCGGCTCCAGGGGAGCGGCGGAATTGACTAACGTCTGCCGGGGATGCGTGGGGCGCACCGGATCGGTAGAGATGCGCTGCCGCGGATGAAACGCGTCCGCCCCTTGCGGCGGCAACGGCTTCTCTGGCTCGCCGCGCGGAATAGGCTTGGCCTTTGGACTCTTAGGTTCTAACAAAGGAAAATCGTTGATGGGCCCCGACCAGGTCAGCTCCGTGTTATCGAACGCGGAATAATGCCGAGCCGATGCCCGGACCTGGGGATACGGTGTCACCAGGAAAATGAGGTGTAAAAAGGCGGCGACGATCAAGGGGTCGCGAGGAATACGCCGTTCCACCCAGCAATCTCTGAAAAAATGGTTTACCGGCGAATTCTTTGCCACGCCGGTCCGCCGGAAGAGCGCCGCAATACTACTCCAAGTCCCCTGATGAAAACTTCCCCAGCCGACTTCCAGCTTCGGTTCGTGCCCGGTTTGCAGGCGCACGCGAGCGGCAGGCGGGGTGGCCTGTCCCAAGAGATCTAATGCCCTGCCGGCCTTGCTCAAAAGCACATGCCTTTCTTCAAAAGTATGCGCGCGGCAGCTAACTTAGCGCGGTGAACTGCACGGGTCTCCTTTGGCTGCGCTCAGGACAAGTTCAGACCCGCCATTACCAGCAACCACTGCAAGCACGGGGACGCGAACACTCCATAATAGATGTGACCCTGCCCGCAGAGGTTTACTCAACAGGGTGACTTTCAGCGCCAACTTCGCCGGTGCGGTGGCGGTAAAAACTCAAAGCCGCGTCGCCCTGCCGGAGAACGCGGACGCGGTGTAGCGCGCCGGACTCTTCCGGCAAATCGAAATTACGCCGATGCTCCGCGACGACGATGCCATCCGGTGCCACAAGCTCCGACGAGCCTAGGAATCTTAGCACGCGAGTGTAGTCTTCCGCAGCCGCGTATGGCGGATCGAGGAAGATGTAGCCAAAGCCACTCGCTGTCCCTTTTTCACGTGCAGCCAGCGCTTCAAGTCCTCGCAGAACATCCGCCGCCATCACCGTCACTCCAGCACGAATGCCGAGCGCTTCAAGATTCTTGCGAATCAGCGCCGCCGCCGGCGGATGCTTCTCAATGAAAACAACTTCCGCGGCCCCGCGGCTAACGGCCTCGATGCCGATCGCGCCGGTCCCCGCGAAAAGATCGAGGAAGCGCGAGTCTGCCACAGCAGAGCCGAGCACGTTGAACAGAGTCTCTCGCAACTTGTCGCTGGTCGGCCGAAGGGCCAGCCCCTTGAGACTCTTCAAAATACGGCTTCTATACGTTCCTGCAATCACTCTCATGCGTGCAGGTATTAGTTGTCAGGTCTTAGTTCTGAGTCAAGGAGCAATGCCACGCTGTAGCCGACCCGCTTGAGGCTGTGTTAGTGGGCCAGAATGCAAAACAGTAAGGCCGGTCTGTCCTAATTATTGAATTGAAATCGCATGCTGGAGTGTCAGTCCGTATTCAATGACGCCTACGCTAGAATTGTGTCCAACAGCACTCGGCGAGGTTTGACATGAATCTACGGTCACGGGCACGGGTGTTGGCGGCGATCTGCATTTTTGTCGGCGCAGCGATTCAAGCCGGCGACGAACCCATCCGCATTGGCCTGGTCCCTGACGGATTGGCTCCGGAAGAGAGAGCTCCGCTGCGGGCGCATCTCACGAAGGCGATGGGCCGACCGGTGACTCTTGTAATGCCTGCTCTTTACACGGACACTCTTGCCGGCTTGGCGAATGGAAACCCTGATTTCGCCTGCCTCGGCGCGATGATGTATGTTCGAGCTCACGCCGAGCAAGGAGTAGTCCCACTCGTCCAACGTACCTCTGATTTGCAATTTCACTCCGCCTTTATCACTGGCGTCAACTCTTCGATCCATTCGCTCAGCGACCTACGGAGAAAGAGCTTCGCCTTTGGAGATATCAACTCGACCAGCGGACACCTAATCCCCTATCGCGAATTAAAGGAGGCGGGAATTGATCCCGCAACGGATCTCAAGTTTCGTTATAGCGGCGGCCATCCACTGGCCGCCGTACTGGTCGAAAGCGGAGCGGTCGACGCGGGAGCCTTGGACGAAACGGTTTTCAGCTCCTTGCTCAGTAGTGGAAAGATTGACAAAAACAAAGTCCGGGTTTTCTTTACCTCTAGACCTTTTGTTGATTATGTTTATGTGGCTCGCAAGGCCGTGCCGGCGGCCGAGCGGAAAAATTTGCCCGCGCCCTTCTGGCCCTCAAAGAAGGCGAAGGCGATCCAGTCCTGAAGATTCTCCGCGCCACAATTTGTGGTGGCCAACGACGAGGAATACGCCACCATTCGGCAGTTCGCCAAGGAACTGAAGATATTTTGACATCTGTCGCCTTTGCCTGACTGCCGCCCCCGGAGTTCACTTTGCCTTCCTCGCGGTCAACCGACGCGCGCGAGATGATACCGCCGCTGCCATTCTCCAGGCAGCGCGCGCAAAATTCGCCGCAGTGTCTCTGTTTGCCCGGAGTCATCGGCTAACGCGAAGGCTTCACGCCGCGCCAGTTCGAGCAGTTGGCGATCGCGCAGCGGATTGGCAATGTGAAAGCCGAGGTCGCCGGACTGCCGCGTGCCAAAAAATTCACCGGGACCACGTAACAGGAGATCGGTTTCCGCGATTTCAAAACCGTTCGATGTGCGCACCATGGTTTCCAGTCGCGCGCGCGCTTCGTCCGTCATACGCACAGGCGCAACTAGGATGCAATGCGACCGTGCCGCGCCCCGGCCAATGCGCCCGCGCAACTGATGCAGTTGCGAAAGTCCAAAGCGCTCCGCATGCTCGATCACCATCACCGTTGCATTCGGCACATCCACGCCAACCTCCACGACAGTGGTCGCCACAAGAATCTGCGTCTCGTTCTTCCGGAACTCCTGCATGACCTCATCTTTTTCTTCGCTGGACAGGCGCCCGTGTAGCAAGCCAAGCTTCAGCTTCGGAAAAACTTCTTTCGAAAGTCGCTCGTATTCCTTCATGGCTGCCTTCAACTCGAGTTTAGATTCCTCAATCACCGGATAGACCACATAGCCTTGATGCCCGGCGGCGACTTCGCGGCGGAGAGACTCCCAAACGCCGGGAAGATGTGGCTCGGTGATCATACGCGTGACGATCGGTGTGCGCCCCGGCGGCAACTCGTCGAGAACGGAAACGTCCAGGTCGCCATACAGGGTGAGCGAAAGTGTGCGCGGAATCGGAGTCGCCGTGAGCACCAGTACATGCGGCGCGTGCCCATGCGAAGCCGCTTTGTCCATCAACCGCTTGCGCTGCAACACGCCAAAGCGATGCTGCTCATCAATCGCTACAAAGCCGAGCCGCGCGAATTCCACATTTTCTTCAATCAAAGCGTGCGTGCCGATGACCAGTTGCGCCTCCCCATTTCGAATACGCTCGAGCGCCGCAGCTTTCTCCGAACTCTTCAGCCCGCTGATCAAAAGCTCCACGCCATACCCCGCCTTGGCCAGCACGCGCCGCGCCGAAAGAAAATGCTGCACCGCCAGAATTTCCGTCGGCGCCATCAACGCCGCCTGCGTGCCGTTTTCGATGGCGATCACCGCCGCCTGCAGCGCAATAATCGTCTTCCCGCTGCCGACGTCCCCCTGGAGCAGCCGATTCATCGGCACCGGCTTCTCCAAATCTGCTGCAATTTCCGCCAGAACGCGTTTCTGCGCCGCCGTCGGCTTGAACGGCAAAATGCGCTTCAACGCTTCCCGCACGGCATCCTCGCGCACGCGAAACGCGATGGCGTTTTCCTTGCGCGTAACTCTGCGGTCCAGCGCAAGACTCAGCTGATACAAGAAAAACTCCTCGAAAATCAGCCGCTGCTGCGCCGGCGAACGAAACGTGTTCAGCGCGTCAAGATTCTCCCCCGCCGCAGGAAAGTGAGTGTGGATAAGCGCTTCACCCCGCGACGGAAATCCAAGCCGCGCGCGCAGTGCTTCGGGTAAAAGATCCGGCATTCTCATATCAACAAGCTGCACCGCTGCATACATCGCGCGCCGAATCTGCCGCGAGCCAAACGTGCCGATGGCCTCATAAATCGGCACGATTCTCCCCACCTCCGTCGAATCCATCTCCTCGCTGCTCAGCACTTCGATCTGCGGATTCACCATTTCCAGCCGCGCCGGCCGCAGCTTGTCCACCTCCGCCTTGCCATGCAGAATCAGCAATTGCCCCGGTTTCAAGCGCCCTTCGAGGTATCCGCCGTGAAAAAATTTGCAAGGCAGGAAACCACCCGCGTCGTCCTGCACCAGCAAATGGTAGATCGCATCGCGCCCGCGCATGCTGCGCACCGCCTGCCCGCTCATCACCCGCACGCGAAGCGTGTACGTCCCGTTCGGCTGAATGTCCTTCACTTTTGAAAAATGGATGCGGTCTTCATAGCGAAACGGCAGATAGCCCAGCAAATCCTCGAGCGTGTAAATCCCGCGCTGCGCCAGTAATTCAGCGCGCTGCGGGCCAACGCCCTTGATCATCCGCACATCCGTGCTGAGACTCATCGCCATGGGCATCTTCTTTATATCATTGCCGCTGCGAACTCACGGCCAGACCCGAAACTTGCGTCCCGGCCATACGTATCATTACAGTGTGGAATCCGCATCCTCTGTCTAGAAGGAGGCCCTGGTGGCCGGAGATCGTCTGACGGGTTCCGACAAGCGCGCGTTATTCCTTTGGGTGGTTCTTGGAATCCTCGGCGCGCTCTTTGCTCACAAGTATTTCTTCCGCGCCTTCCCCGAAGCCTCCGTCAATTTTAAAGTCTCCCGCGAAGAGGCCCAGAAGCGCGCGCAGAACTTCGTCACCGGCCTCGGCGAAAACATCACCGGCTACAAATCCTCAATCGTTTTCAATTTAGACGAGAACGCAAAAGTCTACCTGGAACGCGAACTCGGCCTGCAGCAGGCCAACCACCTCATGTCCTCCGAACTGAATATCTGGTTCTGGGACGTTCGCTTTTTCAAATCCCAGCAGGAAGAGGAATTCAGCGTTCGCGTGAGCCCCGCCGGACAAATCGTCGGCTACTCACACGTCATTCCCAAAACGCAAGCAGGCGCATCGCTGGCCCGCGCCGCCGCGCAGACCATCGCGCAAAATTTCCTCGTCAACAAATTGGGAACGGGCATGAACGGCTGGGATTTGCTGGCTGAAGAAGCAAATTCAGAAAAAATGCCCGCCCGCGTGGATTGGACCTTCACCTGGGAGAAGCACGATTTCCGCGCAAAGGATGCTCCGTATCGCCTGAAAGTCCAGGTGCAAGGCGACAGCATCGGCGAGAGCCGGGAATTCTTGAAAGTCCCCGAAGCCTGGGATCGCAGTTACGAAAGATTGCGCTCTGGAAATAATACGCTCGAGACGGTCTTCGTTGTCCCGTATCTCTTGCTTCTGGTAACCGCCATTTGGCTGGGCATCCAGCTCACCAAGAGCGGAAAAACAACCTGGGGCCCCGCGATCAAACTGGGATTGCTCGCCACCGGCATGCTTTTCCTTCAGTCCCTCAACGACTGGCCCCTCTGGGGAGCGGGCTACAAGACTACGGAATCCTACTCCAGTTTTATTTTTCTAGAAATCATGCGCGCCCTGCTTTTTGCGGCCGTGACGGCGATCACCATTACGCTGGTCTTGCCGGCGGCGGAGCCGCTCTACCGCGGTTCGCAGCCCGGCCAGCTCCGCTTGGGCCAGGTCCTCACGCGGCGCGGCTTGCGTTCCAAGGAGTTTTTCTCCGCCTCCGTCGTCGGTTTATCGCTCGCCGCCGTACACATCGGATTCGTCGTGGCCTTTTACATGTTCACCACGAAACTCGGCGCTTGGGCGCCGCAAGAATTGAATTATTCCGACAGTGTGAATACCGCCTTCCCGTGGATCTCCGGCGCCGCCATTGGTCTGCTGGCTTCCTTGAATGAAGAATTCACTTTCCGGCTGTTTGCCATCCCTCTCTTCATGCGCCTCACGCGCTCTCGCTGGATTGCCGTCATCGTCCCGGCGTTTCTATGGGGATTTCTGCACAGCAATTATCCGCAGGAGCCTGCCTACATTCGCGGCATCGAGATCGGAATCATCGGAATCGTCGCGGGAATCGTGATGTTACGCTGGGGCATCATCGCCACGCTCATCTGGCACTACACCGTGGATGCGTTGCTGGTAGGCTTGCTGCTGATTCGTTCGAACAGCCTGTACTTCAAAATATCGGGCATCGTCGTTGCGGCCGCGGCCCTCGCTCCCTTGCTCTTCGCCTGCATCTCCTACCTGTCCCGCGCCGGATTCGAAAGCGAGGAAGATCTACTCAATCGCGCCGAGCCCGCTCCGGAAATCGATTTCCGGGGCGAACCTGCTCCTGTGGCTTCCGAAGCCGCAACCAGCAGCTACACCGCGCGCGCGCCAGGCATGATTGTTTTTCTCGCCGTCTGCCTGCTTGCAGGAGGCGCGCTTGCGTGGCGCTTGAATCCGCCATCCATTGGCGATTACCTGAAGCTTTCTGTAAATGCGCGCACCGCGCGGGCGGGCGCCGATCAGATCCTCCGCCAGCGTGGCCTGGATCCAAATTCGTATTACCACGCTACGGTCCTCGCTGACATTGCCGATCCAGTCGCGAACGAATATCTCCGGCAGCGTATCGGCATCGCGGGAGTCAACGCCGTCTATTCCGGACCGGTTCCCGCCGCCCTTTGGCGCGTGCGCTACTTCCGCGACAGCCAGCCCGAAGAGTTCGCCGTAATCCTGCGGCCCGACGGCTCGCTCCACTCCGTCCGGCATACGCTTGCGGAAGAGGCGCCTGGCGCTTCGCTAACAAAAGAGGAAGCCGTGGCGCGCGCGGAGAAGTTTCTCCGCGAAGAAAAGAAGCTCGATTTGAAAGAATGGACCCTGGTGGAATCCAATTCCGACAAGAAGCCCCACCGCACTGATCACACCTTGACCTGGCAGCGGAATGAGCCCCTCGATCCCGGGCCGGCGCCGGCATCCAGTTCTTCGGATCGCGCGCACGCGCGTCTTGAAGTAGAAGTGCTCGGCGACGAAGTCACAAACTATCGAACCTACGTCAAAATTCCCGACGACTGGCGCCGAAAACAAGAGGAATTCTCGCTCCCCCGAACCATCCTCACTTACGTATTCTCCATTGTCTTCTTCGTGACCTTGGGTGTCATCGCGCTAGTCGCATTGCTCAAGAATCTGAAGTCGGAAGCCGCGCGGGCGATTCCTTGGAGGCGCATCGGCCTGCTTTCCCTGTGGGGACTCGGCGGTTATCTTGCCGTTTTCTTTTTCGGCGATCGCATCGCCAGCTTCTTGAACCTTTACAATACGGCCGTGCCCCTGAAAACGACTTTCGGCCTGCTCTTTATCGCTGGACTTCTCGGCGCGCTTTTCAATCTTGGCGGCATCGCCCTGCTCTTTGGCATGGCCTGGTATTTCGCCGCTCGCGCGTTCGGTACGGAACGCCTTCCGGGCAGCGCCCGCCAGCCTGCCGAGTACTACCGCGATGCCCTATGGATCGGCCTTGGCGGAACTGCTGGCCTCCTCGGGTTAGAACGCCTCCTTGCTTCGACCTCGACCTACTGGCCTACGCTTCATCGCTCACTTCCGGCTACCTTCGGTCAGGACTTTGACGCCACTCTTCCAGCGGCCTCCATCCTGGGCGGGACGGTGCTCCACGGATTGTTTATGACCGGCATCGTCGTGGCTGTCGCAGCCTTCCTTTCCGCGCACGTGCGCCAAACCTGGCTGCGCCTTTTGCTTTTGTTATCGGGCGCTCTAGCGCTCGTCGGCGGTGGATGGGGCAGCCCAGCGGATCTTGCCAAGCAATTTTTGGCGCGTCTGATCCTGCTAACCGTTGTTGCGTTCGGCGTGCAGTTCGTGATGCGCTTCAACCTCCTCGGCTGCTTCCTCATCGTCGCAGCGACTTCTTTGGTCAGTGGCGCCGCCGAACTCCTGGCGCAGCCGGATCCGTTTTACCGCACAAACGGCTACGGCGTCCTACTGGCACTTCTTCTGCTCTTCGCATGGACCTTTGCCGTGCCGGACACGCGCAGTTCGGTACCTTCGGCCTAATCTTTGGCCTCAACGTGCGGAGGGTTCCGTCTGGAGACCTGCATGGCAATCACCGGGGCTGGTATTTCGGAAACAAATTCCACAGCTTCAACGTCGTTATAATGGGAAGTGGTGCTACCCAAGGCCGCTGAAGTGCGTCCAAATTGGGTGGTCGAGTGGTGCGCTGCGTCAGGCCGTGGGCTCGCATTCGAGCTAAACTCTTGTTTTACAAGCGGCAACGCCAGCGTACGCGAAAAGAAAGCGAAACATGCCGCTTCCCAGATGGGCTTTAGCTTTGGCCGATGATAACGGTCGCTCGGGCAGCATTAACGCCGCCCTGGCCTCGGTGAACTCTTTGCCCAACCTCGACGAGCGGGCGCTGGTTGCGGAAGCGCAAGCGGGCAACCGTGCCGCTTTCGAGGAACTCGTTCGCCGATTCGACCGCGACGTCCTGCGCCTGGCTCTCAATCTCATGAAGCGCCCCGAGGACGCCCGGGACGTTTATCAGGAAGCCTTCCTCAAGGTTTATCGCAATCTCCATCGCTTCCGTTTTGAATGCAGCTTTTATACCTGGCTGTACCGCATTGTCACCAACGTGTGCCTCGATCACTTGCGCCGCCGCCAGGCGCGCCCGGAAGATCAGGCGCCGGAACTGAACGCCGGCGTCCGCGAGGAAGGCATCACGGACTTTTTTGAACGCCAGCGCGAGCATCGCCCCACGCTGGATCCCGAGCGCAGTTTCATCGGCAAGGAAATCAAGAATCGCATCGCCCTCGCCATGGAGCGCCTCTCGCCCCGCGAACGGATCGTTTTTGAAATGAAGCACTATCAGGGCTTGAAGCTGCGCGCCATCGGCGACGCGCTCGGCACCACCGAGGAAACTGTGAAGAATTCGCTGTTCCGCGCCACGCGTAAACTCCGCCAGGAACTTGGAGTGCTCCGATGAGCGCCTTTGAAAAGAAAGTGAAATGCGAAGACGTTGCTCCGCTCCTGGTTTTCTATGTCTGCGATGAAGTGAGCGAAAAGGAACGCAAACAGATTGAGCTCCATCTCGCGAGTTGCAAAGAGTGCTCCGCGCACTTGGGCGAAGAGCACGAACTCCAGCAGGCCATGATTGCTTCTCCTCAGGCCGCCGATGAGCTGGACGCTTCCGGGATTCTTCTCGCCCAGTGCCGCAGCGAACTTGCCGAATCCCTTGACGATCTTTCCGCCCCGCCCATTCAGGAACATTGGCGGCCCTTTGGTTGGTTGCGTCGCTGGATGGCGCTGCGCCCCGCCTGGAGCGGTGCCGTTCTGGTTCTGTTCGGAGTTCTGATTGGCGTTCAAGTTGTTCCCCACCCGCAAAACGGCGGCGCCAACTCCAACTCCCAGACCGTAAACGTCTCCCCCAAACCGCAAATCACCGAAGATCAACTTTCCAATATGGCCGTTGCCGGCATTAACTTCCCGTCTTCCACCGGCTCTGGCTCGGGCACCGTGCAATTGCAACTGAGCGCCGAACAACCCATGGTTTTGACTGGCAACGTAGATGATAGCGACATGCGCCGCGTTCTCACCTATGTCGTGGAGAACAGCGATCGCTTCGACGCCGGTGTGCGCCTCGACTGCATGGACGCCCTGAAGGCTGGCATTGCGAATCAGGAAGTGCGCCGGGCGTTAGTCGCCGCCTCCCGCCACGACCGCAACCCCGCCGTGCGTATCAAGGCTTTGGAATCTCTTCGGCCGGCCGCCGCGGATGAAGCTGTCCGCCAGGCGCTGCTGGATGCGCTGGGGCACGATGACAACCCGGGAGTGCGCGTGGAAGCCGTCAATTTGCTAGTGGGTTCGCTGGATCATGAAGTCGTTGACATGCCGGCGCCAACCCCGGCGCCCGATGTCATCGCGAATGTTCCAGTGGCGGGGTCCAAGTCTGCCGAGGACGAGTCTATGGATCGCGTCATTCGCGTGCTGGGGCAGCTGCAGCGCCGCGACCCCAGCCCCTATGTGCGCTTGCGCAGCGCCGCCGCCTTGCGGCAGATTGGTCCGCGCGAAGTACAGTAGCTTTTGATTTAGAAAGAGATTGCGTCTTGCGATGAGCACCCGCTTCCAACAAAAATCGTCTTCTTTCGCGCGCCTCGTGCTTCCGTTTCCGATCTTGGCCTCCTTCATTTCCTTTGCTCTTCTTCCTTCGATAGCTTTTGCTGCCGGTGAAAAAGGGGCAGAGCTCATTGAGCCCGCACAACCGGGCGACCCTGGTTCACAGCATGCGTTCGTTGTTCGCAGCGGGGCTGTGGGTACGAGAGATGGCCTCACGTTGCGGCTGACCGCTGATCTGGGCTCCGTGAAGATCTTCCAGGTTGACCCCGGCATGGCGCCGGTTGTGCGCTACTCCGTTCGAATTGAAACCGATGCCCATGGTCCGGCAGCGCAGCAACTGCTTGAGAACTACTCGCTCAAGGCCAAGCCAACGAGTTCCGGCGTGGAAATCGCCGGCGCGCTCCCGCCGCAAGCCGCTCATTCCACCGACGCGCAATTCTGGGTTCAATTTGAAGTAACAATCCCGCGCGGCTACAGCGTCGAGGTGAATACCGACGCGGGCGACATCGAAACCCAAGACATCGGCGGCACCGCAAGCCTCCACACGCAGGGCGGGAATATTCGCACCGGCCGCATTGGCAACCCTGGTTTTCGTGACGTTTCATTCGGTCATCCCGTGGCCAAACTGGAAACCGAGGGCGGCCACATTCAGGTTCTCGATGCTGCCGGCGACCTCACAGCCTTCACCGCAGGTGGCCACATCAATATTGGCAACATTGCGGGTGATGCCAATCTGCACACCGGCGGCGGCCATATTCGAGCCGGGCAGATCGGCGGCCGCGCGCAACTGGAAACCGTTGGCGGCAACATCACCGTGGCGCACGCCGGAAATTTCGTGGACGTGCACACTGGCGGCGGCCAGATTGATTTCGGCGAAGTGCGCGGCTCGGTTCATGCCCAGACGGGCGGCGGCGGCATCCGCGTCATGTACGTTTCCGGCCCGCTGCAAGTGGAATCCAACGGTGGCAGCATCTGCCTGACGCGCGTAGCTGGCGCCGTGCAAGCGGCCACTTCCGGCGGCACGATTACCGCGTGGATTAATCCAGACCCGGCTTCCGCAGGCGGTGCCGTGCGCCTGGGCGGCGCCTCCCAGCTCGCTTCCGGCAACGGCGACATCGTCGTTTTCCTCCCGCGAAATCTCTCTGCAAACATTGACGCCACGGTCACAACCGGCGGCGAGCGCCGCATCGAGGCAGACCCCGCTCTGCATCTCGTCATGGTGCCGCCCAGCTCCAGCACTGGCTCTGGCCCCGTCCATGCCACCGCCATGCTGAATGGCGGCGGAGAGCCTCTCAAGCTGCGCACCACCGCCGGAAAAATTCGCCTCCAGTTTTTGGATTCCGATACCGCCTACCGCGATTCGCTCATCCGCGAGCAGCAAGAGCGCATCAAGCAGCGCCTCGAGGAATATCAATACAAGATGGTCAAGATCGGCCAGGATCCCGTTCTGGCGCCCGAGCCGAACTTCAACAACAGCGACTGGCTCGAGACCTGGCTGTACAAATTGGAAATCGCCTTTTCGGGCGGCCTCCGCGAGGAGCCTGACGATTTCCAGAAACGCCTCATCTCCCATCCCCACCCGTCGTATCCCAATCTCGCGCAGCGCGCCGGCCTGCAAGGCATCGTGAAGCTGCAGGTGCACGTGAAAAAGGATGGAAGCGTAGAAGCCGAAAAAGTTCTCGAAGGCGAGCCCGCGCTCGCCGACGCCGCGATCGCCGCCGTCAACCAGTGGCGCGCCAAGCCCGCGTGGATCAACGGCAAGCCCGTCGAGGTGATCTCGACCGTGACGTTTAATTTTCAGTTGCACTGAGCCGCATTCTTCTCAGCGCGCGAATTTCGTTTGGGTCCTCGGTTCCGTTTGGTAGCACGTGGCATCTACTCGAAGGGGGTGGAACGTTATGCTTCGTCATGCTTCCCGCGCGGCTGCTCTGCTCGTCATGTTCCTCGGTGCGGTCTGGGCTGTTCCCAGTTACGCCATCAGCAAGGAATTCAATCAATCCTATCCGCTGCAACCCGGCGGCTCGTTCGAATTGCAAAACGTCAACGGCACCGTGGACGTGCAGGGCTGGGACCGCAACGATGTGGAAGTGCACGCCTTAAAAACCGCCAAGCAAAAAGAGTCCGACCTCGATCGCGTCTCCATTGATGTAGACGCCAAGCCCAGCGCCGTCTCCATCACCACGCGCTACCCTCAAAACGAAGGCGTCGAAGTGGCCGTCGTCTACACCATCCACGTTCCGCACGGCGCCCGCGTCGAGCATCTCGGCACCGTGAACGGCACCCTGCGCGTCTCTGGCGTCGAGTCCGTGGAAGATCTGCACACCGTGAATGGCGACATCGAAGTCTTCGAAGCCGGCGGAAGCATTCACGCGCACACCACCAACGGCAACGTCCGCCTCGAGCTGGCGCGGCTCCAAGAAAAAACCGGCGCGACCGCCGAAACCACGAATGGTTCCCTCGTCCTCGCCGTGCCTTCCGACACCCAAGCCGATCTCGAGGCCCGCTGTTTGAACGGAAACTTTTTCTCCGAGCTCCCGATCGCCATGGAAAGCACGCAGCACCCCCGCGAGATGCACGGAAAACTGGGCCGCGGCGGCGCTCCAATTCAACTGCGCACGGTCAACGGCGGCATTCGCGTCGTCGTTCTGCGCTCGACCGTCTGACGCTTTTCCATCTGCCGCGTCTAACCACAAAGGAGGATGGGACAAATGAAGAAACAAACGATGCTTCTCGCCGCGGGAACGGCCGCGTTCAGCCTCGCGCTGCTCGCCCTGCCCGCCCGCTCTGCAAATCCGCAAAGCCCCGACGATTCCACGATCGCGCGCTTGTCTCAAAAAATCGCAGCCCTGCAAGCGCAACTGCAAGCCAGGTTAAGCCAGCAACAGGCTGAATCTGCCGTTCTGGAAGTCGCTCCCGAACTGCAGGACTTCAACGTGGATCTCGATCAAGAGAATCAAGCCCCCCAGCAGCTTGAGCAACTCCCCAACATCGAAACCGGCAACATGAGCTTCATGATGGAAGACGAAGGCTCAAGCTGGCTCGGCGTCGAGACCCACGAGGTCACCACCGATAATGCCAAAGAGTTGAAGCTCCCCGCCGAACGCGGCGTTATCCTTGGCAAAATCGTTCCAGACAGTCCCGCGGCCAAGGCCGGCCTGAAAGAAAAAGATGTCGTCACCGAAGTCAACGGCCAGCGCGTCGAAGGCACCGCGCAATTTCGCCGCATTATCCGCGAAATCCCCGCGGGACGCACCGTGCAGCTCACCGTCTGGCGTGATGGCCACTCTCAGACCGTCAGCGCAACTCTGGGCAAAGCCGAAGAAGGCCGCCACGGTTTTAAAATCATGACTCCCACGCCAGGCGCTTTCGCTTTCCGCATGCCAGACACCCCGATGATTCCCGACATTCCCCCAATGGAATGGAACGGAGCGATGATCCTTGGCGGACAACCGCGCCTCGGCATTGACGCCGAAGATCTCAGCGGCCAGCTCGGCACATTTTTCGGCGCACCCGATGGCGAAGGCATCCTGGTCCGCGAAGTGAATGAAGGTTCGCCCGCCGCGAAGGCCGGCCTGAAGGCAGGCGATGTCATCACCTCCTTCAATGGCGAGCGCATCCGCTCCGTCGGCGACCTGCGCGACAAACTCTCCGCGAAGCGCGACGAGAAAGACAAAACTGTGAAGCTGGGAGTCCTCCGCAACAAGAACGAAGTCTCGCTTACCGTCGAATTGCCTGCCCCTGCCGTGCACAGCAAGAAAATCGTCACCCATCGCACGAATATTTAACTGAAGTCCGTTCAAAAAAAAAGGCCCCCGTCAGGTCGGGGGCCTTTTTCATTTGCACGATTTCTTCCGCGCGTATGCCCCTGCATTTTCAGACGGCAGAATTACTTCACAGCTCATCCGTCGGCAGCGACGACAACGCCGCGTCAAACGCCGAATAGTGATGGTGCTGTTGTTCCGGCTCGTTCAACGCCGCTCCGTCCCGCTCAACCCACGCGTGCGCTTCAAATTTTCCATTCTCTTTTCGAATGCCCACGCGCAGGTGTGACTCGATTCCCTGCCGCTCCAGCAGCCACCACAGCGTCAGCGACAACGCCAGACACGTTGGGTGAACCAATCCATGCCTCTCTGCGGCATAGACCATGTGCGCAGTTAGCCGCGCGCGCGCGGCCGCGTTCGAATAATCTTTCTTTTCTTTTGAGTTTGAAACGAAGCGCTGCAGCGCCGCTTGTGTGGCGCGGAACCCTCGCCATCGCAGGCTCACAGCAACAACCGGCAGCAGCACCACTGCGCGCAGAAACAGGCTCTGCGCCGGACGCTCCAACGCGCTAAATCGCCGGAACCGTTCCCACATCAGCAGGGAGCACTTCGAGCAGGCCGCTGTCCACCAGCCGGCTCAGCAGTTCAACAAAATTGGCCCGCAGCAATTCCGGTTCAACATCGAATTCCGCCAGCAGCTCCTGGTACGCCGCGTCAATGCTCGGCGAAGTCGTCACCAGCTGCCACATCCGCGTCCCGGTCTCATCCAGTCCGAAGTATTGCTCCGTCTCCAGGTTGAGCAGCACGGATTCCTGCTCCAAAAAGCGCACCAGCACGTGTGCAGGTGCGGCGGCGCGGTCCACAAACGAAACCATCGTCAAAGCTCCTCAGGGGAGTCGTGGCGCTCATTGGCGCCTGAGCTGGGAGGATGCCCCTGGCGCACTATTCTACCGGGGATTGCCGTCCTTCGCTACACAGCGAAGTCCAATTTAATTTTCTTTTCGTCCTGTCGGCTGTATGTCCAGACGCATTGTCTCCGCTGTCATAAAAAAAGGCCGGCCCCAGAATTGCGGGTCGGCCGGAAAAATGTTTCTTGTGTTTTTTCGCTAGGCTAGGACTTCTTTTTCTGCACCTTCACTTTCAGGTCGATTCCCGGCGCCATCATCTGCAGTTGTTCGAGTCCCTGCTTGGCCTGCTGGCCCCACGGTCCGTTGGGATCGAGTTCAATCGCTTTCTGGTACGCCTCGATCGTTCCGGGCGCGAACTCCGGCACTTCCTTGTCCCCCACCTTCTTCACTGTCATTTTGTAGACCAAAGACGCGCCTAGCAGATACCACGTCTGCGCATTCTTGGGATCGAGTTCCGCGGATTTCTGCAGCGGCTCTACTGCGTCGCCAAGGCGATTGGCGTTGTACAGGCTTATGCCAAAGTTGCGCCATGCTGTCGCTGCGTTTGCAGGATCGAGCTCTGCGCTCTTCGAATAAGCCGCTTTGGCTTCGTCAATCTTTCCGGCGCGTGCCAGCACGTTGCCCAGATTGTTGTAATACCCCGGCACATCCGGCTTGGCATTGATCGCCTGTTGATAAGCTTGCGCGGCTTCGTCGTTGCGGCCCGCCGTGTCATATGCTTCACCGAGTTTCGCGTAAACCAGGTGAAGGTTGGGATCTTTTTCCCCCGCTGCTTGCTGCGCAGCTTTGAATTCCGTGGCAGCCTGATCGGAGAGTTCGGTCAGCTTCTGTTTCAGCGCGTCTCGCTGGTCTGGCGTCGCCTTTGACAAATCAGCCCTGACCGCCTTTTCCTGGTCCAGAATCGTATTGCCCGCCGCGAAGTGTTGCTTCAATCCTTCAAATTTGGTTTTTGCTTCTTCATTCTTTTTCTGCACTTCCTGATACTCGGCTCCCTGCTTGGAGGCGATTTCCTTGAAATTCAGGTCCACCCTGGCTTCCGCTCCGCTCGTAACCCGGCAATTCGACGGGTAGGGAGGATTTGGGGGTGGCAGTATGACGTTGACGATGTATACACCCGAACGCAGATTCCGGAACATGTAATTCCCGTCTTTATCCGTCTTCGTCTCCTGCTTCACGCCCTGATCGCTCACTGCCTGGACGCCGATGTCCGCCCACGGCTTGCCGGCGATATCTAAAATCTGTCCGCGGATGGCGCCGTCGCCCTGGGCTGCCGCACTTGGTGCAAGTACGCTTGCCAGCGCCGCCACCATCAATACGGCGAGCGCCCACGACTGATGAAAACGCTTCATACTTCATTCTCCTTCTTCACGGGGGAGCCCCGCCCGGAGTCCCTGGGCAGTGGGCCCCATTATCTCTCATCCTGTCCAAATTCCAAGCGCGGAGCTAGGCAGAAACGGCTCGTCGATAAGGGATGGGGTCTGCTACGCCAGCTTCCTGGAATGCGCGCAGCCGCAGCAAGCAACTGTCGCAGGCCCCGCAAGCTGCACCTTCACTCTGGTAGCACGACCAGGTTAGACGCAGTGGAGCTCCAAGCTCGATGCCCCGCTGGATAATTTCGCTCTTTTTGAGACTGATCACGGGTGTAACAAGTTCGATCTGCGTTTCCGGCCGCGTGCCCACGCGGATCAACTCCTGAAATACGCGATAATATTCCGGCCGGCAATCGGGATAGCCCGAGCTGTCTTCCGCCACCGCTCCGATATAGATCGCGCCCGCTCCGATTGCTTCCGCCCAGCTGACCGCCACCGATAGAAAATGCGCATTGCGAAAGGGAACGTAGGTCACGGGAATCGCATTCCCGTGCGGCCCGGGCGCGCCCAATTCGTTTTCCGGAACCGAGATGTTTTTGTCGGTAAGCGCGGACCCGCCAATGGCGCGAAAGTGGTCTAGCTGCACCACAAGCCGCTCCCGCACTCCATAAAAATCGGCGATGCCTTCGAACGCGCGCCGTTCCCGCTCCTGCGTGCGCTGCCCATACCCCGCGTGCAGCAGCGCCACATTCGAAACCCCGTGCCGCTCACGCGCAATGGCCGTGCACACGCACGAGTCCATCCCCCCACTCAACAGGACCACCGCTTTTCTCTGATCAGCTCCCATCAGGTCTTCAAACGCTCCCGCTTCGCTCCTAATCCTTTACTTCCTTAACCTCATTTACTTCCTTAACCTCACACTCCCTTTGTGGCCGGATCCCAAATAAACTTATGTAACTGCAGCCCAAGCCGCACCGGCAAACCATCCGCCAATATCCACTCAACCACCGCGCGCGGCTCCAAACCCTGCCACTTCCCGCCAGGATCCTCAAAGACTGGCGAAAACAAAACCTGCTTCACTCGCCGCGCCAGTCCATGTTCCACAGTAAACTCCCGAGCGAACTCATAATCCCGTCTCGTGGAGAGCACAAATTTCACTTCATCCTGTTCGCTCAGCGCGTCCAGGTTGCGCATTTCAAACGTATTCGCTTCCCCGGAATCCGGACATTTCACATCCACAATCTTAATCACTTCGCGCGGAAGTCCCCCGATGTGGCGCTCCCCGCTCGTCTCCACCATCACGGTATAGCCCGTGGCAACCAACTTCTCCGCCAACGGAACAACCTCTTCTTGCAGCAGCGGCTCGCCGCCCGTCAATTCCACCAGCGGCACGGCCGCTTGCGCTCCAGCCAGGTTCTCGCTGCGTCCCGCGAGCTCATCCACGCGCCACAGAACTTCCTCCACGCTCATTTTCTTCCCGCCGTGGAACGCGTACGCGGTGTCACACCACGTGCACCGCAGATTGCATCCCGTCAGCCGCACGAAAATACACGGCAAGCCCGCGCGAGTGCCTTCGCCCTGAATCGATTTGAAAATTTCCGTGATGTACATGGCGTGTTGCTGTCCGCTACTGCCGGTTGGCATCCGCCTTGCGCGCATTGCGCCGCGAGAGCCAGTAGATCGCGCCGAAGAAAAGCACCATCGTAATGATCAGGCGCGGATAGCCCGGAGCATATCCCATATACCGAAGCACAATGATGTAGCCCGCTGCCACCAGCAGCGCCGGAACCATAATAATGAAGAACGACTTATTCATCCGCTCACCCGTTTTGCAAAAGCCCTAAGCCCCTGGCCGGTACTGCGCCCGGCTCGTATCCGTCTCCCACAGAAGTACATCCGTAACTCGCGCACCGGGCGGCAAACCCTTCAATTTGCTGCTCACTTCATCGTAAAAATACTTCGCCACGTTTTCAGCCGAAGGATTCACGGTCGTAAACGGCTCCAGGTCATTCATGAACTGGTGGTCGAGCCGGCCCATGATCTCGCGTATCACCTGCTTGAGCTGCGTGAAATCCACCAACAGCCCAACCGAATCCAGCTGCGGCCCCTCCAGCGTCACGCGCACGCGATAATTGTGCCCATGCACATTTTCGCATTTCCCCTTGTATCCCCGCAGGGCATGCCCCGCCGAAAACGTCTCTTCCACACTAACCTGAAACATATCTCTCCAAGACTGAGGTAGGACAGGCATTCCAGCCTGTCCTCTTCAAATCGAAGCGCAAACGAATCAATCGCCTCCAACGGCTTTGACGCCGACGATTCTCCCTGCGACTCTTCCTTCCGCACCCTTCACGCCAGCCGCGCCGACCTGCTCCGCACACGCTCCAGCCCCGCATTCCCCTCGAAAAACCGCGCGACCTCGGCCAGTTCTTGTGTCGTCCCGTAGTGCGGCAGCGACTCCAGAAAAATCTTACCATACGGCATCCGCTGAAGCCGCGTATCGAGCAGCGCCAGCACTCCCCGGTCCGTCTTCGTTCGAATCAAGCGCCCAAATCCCTGTTTCAGCGCCAGCACCGCCTGCGGCACCTGGAATTCCGCAAACGGATTGCGCCCATCTTCCTGCAAAGCGCGCACACGAGCCGCTACGATCGGGTCGCTGGGCACCGCGAACGGCAGCCGGTCCACAATCACGCAGGAGAGCTGCTCCCCCGGCACGTCCACACCCTGCCAGAAGCTCGCCGTGGCGAAAAGCACAGCCGCTTCCGTGTTCTTGAAGCGTTCCAGCAAAACCGACCGTGGCGCCGTCCCCTGCAGCAGCAAAGGAAACGGCACGCGCGAGCGCAAGCGCTCGAACAGATCGTTCATCTGCGAATAGCTGGTAAAAAGGCAAAATGCGCGGCCTTGACTCAGTTCCAACAGCTTTGCAATCTCGTCCGCCGCCTTCGCCGGAAACCCCGCGTCGCGCACGTCCGGCATCGTTCGCGGCAGATACAGCAGCGCCTGGCTTGGAAAATCGAACTCCGGCGGCAGCGCCCGGTCCTTCGCATGATCAATCCCCAGCCGCTGGCGAATGTAATCGAATCGTCCGCCCACGGTGAGCGTCGCGGACGTCAGGATAACGGTGTCGAACTGTTCGAACAGCCGCTCCCGCAGAATCTGGCTCACATCAATAGGCGTAGCCGTCAGGAAAACGCCTTTGTTTCTGCGCTCGTACCAATACACAAAGTTCTTCTCGTTCGATTCAAATAGAAACGCCAGCTCTTGCCGCAATTCAAAGCTGCGCCGCGCAATGCGCGTCAGTTCTTCCGGCTTGGTCGGCAGCGCCGCAAACTCTGTCTCCATGCTCTTCAGCGAAGCTGTCAGCGCATCGTACGCTTCGCGATTCTGCTCCAGAAACGCCTCACGCTCGCCTCGCGAGAACGAAAATCGCCCATCGCGCGATGGAAACAATTCGAAAAAGCCCCGGCTGCGCTCGCGGATCCGCTGCGTCCTGCGCAGCAACGATGGCGTTCCCAAATTCAGCAAGCGCAGCGTCTGATCCGCGTCCCGCGCCAGCTCTTCGAACCGGAAATTCGAAATCTGCCGCCCGAAATAATCGCTCGCCACGTCTTCCATCTCGTGCGCTTCGTCGAACACCACCGCCGAGTATTCCGGCAGGATGCTCCCGAAATCGTCCTGCTTCAGCGCCAGGTCAGCGAAAAACAGGTGATGATTCACGATGATCAGGTCGGCTTCCTTGGCCCGCTGCTGCATGCCGGTTATGAAGCAGGGACCAAACGACGGGCAATTCTTGCCCGTGCATGTGTCCCTTCGCGCGTCCAGCTTGCCCCAAAGCTGCGAATCATCTGCTAGAAATGTCAGCTCCGCGCGGTCGCCGCTCTCCGTCAATTTCGACCAATCCTTGATCTGCCGGAACTGATCCATCTCCTCCATGCCGTTCAACAAAGCGTGGTCCTGCATCTGATTCAGTTTCGAGATGCACAGAAAATTCGAACGCCCCTTCATCACCGCCACTTTAATGTTCGGCGCGAAATGTTTCTGCAGAAAGGGAATGTCTTTCTGGTAGAGCTGCTCCTGCAGCGACTTCGTCGCCGTCGAAATCACCACCCGCCGCCCGCTGCAAATCGCCGGCAGCAAATACGCCAGTGTTTTCCCCGTCCCCGTTCCCGCTTCCACGATCGCGTGATGATGCGTTTCGAACGCATCGTGCACCATCTCCGCCATCTCCAGTTGCGCCGGCCGGTGCTCGTACTCCGACGTCACCGTCGACCGGTCAAATCCTCCCGCCATGCATTTCTCTAGGAATCCCCCCGGCCCAAACACCTCCTGCATGGACGGCTTCGCAGCCGCGCCCACAGCCGGCTCCACGCCAGCCTCCGCCACTTCACCAATCACTGTGGGATCATCCTCGACCGGCGCCCGTCCCGCCTCACGCGCCTTCACCCCGCGCTTTTCCTTCCCCAAGGAAGAATCCATCCCCGAATTGGATACGCGTTTCGCCAGAAAAACCGCCTTCATTCCCGCCTGATACGGAGCAGAGCAGTTACGATAGCATACCCTCCCGTTCCGCTTCGTCACCACCCTCGCGCTCGCGAAAATCCCTGCTCCCCCTTGTTCTGCGACCTTTAGTACTTGAACACGCCGCGCCTTCTTCCGGTTCGTTCCACCCTCTGCCTGCGCTACATTCGATACCGGGGATTCTGGGTGTTTCCGTTCCAGGATGAGAACGCGGATAACTCTGTCGTGGGGTGCCATATGAATCGCATCGAAGCTCTTTCGTTTCTTCCTCTTCTCTTGCTCGCCGCTCTTACCCTATCTTCATGCAGCGGCCCCAAGGGCACCGTCATCTGCACGGTAAACTGCGGTGGCGGCCCCGCCAACCTCAGTTTCACTTTAGTAGCCGACACTCTTCCCGCGCACCCCTCGCTCCTCAGCTTCAAAGTTCTCATCTCGGGCGTCACCGTCACTTCTTCGACCGCCACGACCACCCTTACGCCACCTT
This sequence comes from uncultured Acidobacteriota bacterium, assembly GCA_963729455.1. Classification (GTDB taxonomy): domain Bacteria; phylum Acidobacteriota; class Terriglobia; order Acidiferrales; family UBA7541; genus Acidiferrum. The sequence goes on along the minus strand of CAVSNX010000005.1, from coordinate 72,884 downwards.
CCTCACCCATCGACTTAATGCAGCTTCAATCCGATTCCGCTTTTCTCGGCACTCTCACCAATCTGCCCAGCGAAACCATTAGTAGTCTCACCATCGCGATCGCCTCTCAGCAGATTACCTTTCGCAATGACACCGGCGTGGCCCTCACCAGCCCCGCTTGTGCGATCAATGCGATTTGCTCCTTCAATCCAGGAACCATCAATGCCGTCCTCATCAACAACCTTTCTCAGGTTTTCTCGGCCAACAGCGGCATTGGGCTGGATTTCAATCTCGCCAACGCCATAACACTCACCGGCACAACTCTGACCGTCAACTTCAACAACACCAACACCACCAACGTCCTCACTTCGTTCACCCTTCCGCGCACCACCTCGAACCTTGCCGCCGGCCAACTGGACCTGATTGAAGATTTCACAGGCGTCGTCTCTCTTAGCGGCCAAAATGCCACCATCACTTCACTCACTCACGGCACTCTTACCGCTGCGGCGACGTCCTCCACCAATTTCGATACCGATCCCTCCGGCAACCTCTGCCCCACCACCGTGAAACAGAGCCTTGCAACCTGCGTCGCGAACAATCAGGCGGCCAGCATGGATGCCGTTCTCAACTCCGACGGAACTCTCTCCATCCGCGAAATTGAGCCGCTTCTCGCCACACAACAAGATACAGTCCAGGGTATCGTCACTTCTATTAACGGCGCCAACTCAACGCAGTTCACCATCCTCCCTACCGACAAACTCGAAACCGCCACCGGTACGTTGATCGGCCCACTCAATGTCGGAGATTTCCTAACCGTAAATCTGGTGGTGAATCCCAATCCCTTCTTTGTCGATAGAAAAGGCCTCACTGTCGCCTCGGGGGACCTTATCAACTTCGCCGGCGCCACCACCACTTCCGTTTTGCGCGTCGGACAAGTCGTGGCCGTGCACGTCACTTCCTTCACTGCCGCCAGCGGAAACACTCCCGCCTCCTGCAACTCAGATACAGTAACGCTGCGCTGGTCCCGTTTTACGTCCTCGGTTTCCACGCTTCTGACTCCCAGCACGTTCGACATTTCCGGTCTCCCGTCCTACTTCTCCGCCATCAACGCTGCAGAAGTCCAAGCCTTCGCCGGCACCCCCGGGACCGACGGCATCACGAACTTCGATGGGGTTGCGGATGCCTCTGGTCTTTCGACCGCAAAACCGGTTGCGCTTAGGGCTCTCTTCATCGAGAATGCGACCAACACTTCACAACTCCCCTTTTACGCGGCCAAAGTCCGCCAACATTAACATCGGCTGCTGTCCATTTTCGACTTTCCCGCCTCCGCAAAGGCAACGGGCTCCCCGACTTTGTCGGCGAGCCCGTTCTTTTTCCAACCTTGAAATCCTATCTTCCTAAGCGTGCTCGGAAGTCCTCTCTGCCCGTTCCAAAAGCGACTCTTCGCCTCGCCCAGTTCCCTTCCTACTGTTCACTGAAAACGGATCACTGAGAACTCTTCCTCACGCCGGCACCGCCCCTCCCACCGTCGTACTCGGCGGCATCGGCGGCGTATACGGTCCCGACGGCATTCCCGGCGCAATCACCGGCTGCAACCGCTTGTATACCACCAGCGAAATCGCGCCAATGCCCCAGAGCGCCGCACCATACTTAAACACCCAGCCCACGTGCGGAATCATCGTGCACAACCGCAGCAGCACAAATCCCACCGCCATCCGCCCAATCAGCGGCCAAATCTCCTGTGTGCGCCCCATCAGCCATTGCCCAATCAACGCCGCCACCACAATCTGCCCGAAATACAGCGACGCATACCACAGGAAAAACGTCGAAATCCCAATGAACAATCCCACCACCGTCACGCACGCAATCAACGCCGCGATCGGCAGCCCGCATCCCACCAGAATCCCCAGCCCCGCCGCTGCGCCATATCGCTCCGTGGATTTCACTGCCTCTTCCGCGAAGTTCGGCATCAGCGCGAACAGCACTAGCCCAAACAAAATGTACGCTGCCGCCCAAATCACCTGCCAGATGTAGTAGCCGCCGTCGCGGTACTCCTTCCGATGCTCCATCTGCTTGAATTCCACCGGCGACGCCAGCTTCGCCGACGACGAAACATCCGCCGGCTTATCGCCTTCAAAGTGAATCGGCCCGCCCACCTGCGCGTTCGCACCAATCATCAGCGCATGCCCTTTTTGCCGGATGCCGCCTTCCACGCCGCCATTCAAGTTGATTTCATTCCCAAAAAACAAAATGTCCCGCCCCAGGTGCCCGTCAATCGCCAGCGTGTCGCCAAACATCGTGATGCTGCCTCCGACTTTTCCCGTCGCCTCCACCGTCACCGCATCCCCAAACCACATCACGTTTCTCGTCACGGTTCCGGAAATCACTCCATTGTTTCCTGCGCCTCGCACATTGCCGTCCACCGTCCCGCGAATCTGCAATAACCTCCCCGCGCTGATCACGTCTCCCGTCACGTGCCCGTCAATCTCAATGTCCTTCCCGGCCGCAAAAACATCCCCTTCCACCGTTCCTTCGATCCGCACGCGCTCACCGGACATATAGATATCGCCCTTGATGGTTTCGCCCTTGTCCACCGTGGGGCTCTGTCCTTTGCGAAATTCCGTCGCCGGCGCCGTCGGCGCCACCGCCAGCACCGTGCAGAACCCCGCGAACACCAGCGCTAGCGCCGATCCACGCCGGATGCGCCGCCGGAAGAACAGCGCTCCCAGCCCCGCCAGCGTCACCATTGCCAGCACCTCAAGGAGTGTGATCACGGATTGCCATCCTTTCCACATTGCGCCTTGAAAAATCAGCAGTCCCAGTAAATTCGACCCGCCGAATCCCGCCTGTTCCAGTTGCTGCTGCCACGGCTGGATATATCCGGTATACAGCGCGTACGCTCCCGTGGCCGCCAAACCAAACACCAAACCCCAAATCCATTGCATGGATTTGCGCGCCCGCTCCTGGAATTGCGCCAGCCTTGACGGCAGTGGCTCGTCCTCCTCCAGCATCGCTCTCGTCAGCAGCCGCGTTTCGCGCTCCAGCGCCCGCAGCAGCGTCCGGCACTCCGCGCATTCCTGCGCGTGCGCGGACACTTCCATCCCCCGCGCGCGATCCAGTTGCCGCTCGACGTACAGCAGGAGCGTCATTTCATCCAAATGATTTCCACTGTCCCTCGGCACTTCGCTCATGAAGCTCCTCCCGCCGCCAGCGCCGCGTTGCCTTCCAGCGCCTGCCGCAGCTCGTGCCGGGCTCGCAGCAGCACCACGCCCACAAAGGCGCGCCGCACTCCCAGCGCATCAGCAATTTCGTCGTAACTCATGTCCGAGTAATAGCGCATCACCAGCGCCATGCGCGCTCGCGCTCCCAGTTTATCCAGCGCTCGTCGCACTTCCTCGCTGCTTCGCTCTTCGATCAGCTTTTCCAGTTGGCTCGGGTCCGGATGCTCCAGCGGCAGATTCTCCAAATCCCCCGTTTCCTTGTCCTGGCGAATCTTTCGCCGCCGCAGCATATCCCAACAATGATTGGCTGCAACTTTGTAGAGCCATGCCGAGAACGACCGCGTCGCATCGTACTGGTTCAGTTTGCCTTTCAATTTCATGAAAACTTCCATGGTGGCGTCTTCCGCGTCTTCTCGCGTCGGCAGCGCACGTCGGCAGAACCGGAATATCGCCGGAGCGTAGTCGTGATAGAGCTGGCCCCAGGCCTCGGCGTCACCCGCCCTGGCACGGGCAATCACCTCCGTCGGTTCCGTTATTCCCGGCGCGCTCATCCGGCCTGGTCTCAGCGTTTCCATAGACTAGTACGCACCCCGGACCCAAAAACTTACCTGGACTTAACAAATCGCAATAACCCACTACCCCCCTATCCCTCCCAGGCTCAGCACTCTAGCAGAAATGGGCCGGCAGTCTAAGCCTCCCTGCAATATCTCCAGCTATACCCGGCGCCGGTCAGCAGCCCTCCATATTGCGGCCTTCCGCCGCCCCGCCAACTATCAATTTTTCTGCTACAAGGAATGAAATTCATTATCCTTGACACTCCCAGCACATCGGGGTTAAAAATCACCCTACCAAGCCATTTAGGCCTGAAAGCGGTTTCGTTTTTTGAACCGAAAAGGGAGCGAGCGGGTCCGGGGAGCTTGTTCTCGTTTTCAGCATTAAGTTTAGCTTTTTGAACCAATGCTGAACGGTTCGCAATGCGACATTTCAGCCATTTCTTCGTCGTTCCAAGCATGCGGCCCAAACGCCGCAGGCGGGTGCTATTTTTTGATCTCGATAAGGGGGGGTGTTGACATCATGAGGCGCCTAGTTCTTGTAATCCTTGTAGTTCTGTCCTTAGGAGTGGCTGCAAACGCACAGACGTTCCGTGGCTCGATCAACGGTACCGTAACCGATCCGTCCGGCGCGGTGATTCCAAACGCTGCGGTGAAAGCCACAGAGGTTGCCACCGGAATTGATCACAATACCGTCACCACCAGTGACGGGGCCTTTTCCTTCCAAGACCTCGCGCTGGGTCTCTACAAGATCACCATCACGGCTCCTGGGTTTCCCCCCTACACCGTCGACAAAGTCGAAGTCGTCGCAGGCCAGATCTATACCCTCCCGATTAAACTCGTTCTCCAGCAGCAGGCCACTACCGTGGAAGTCTCCGCTGCGGCACTGACTCTCGACACCACGACACAAACGCAGACCATGACGATTCCCGAAGATATCGTTCAGAACATGCCCCTGAACGGCCGTGACTTCACCCAATTGATTTCGGTTCAACCGGGTTTTGGCGGTTATAACGTAGGAGGCTTTGGATCCCTCAACGGCACCCGCCCCAATCAAATCAACTGGCAGATTGACGGCGTGGATAACAACGACTTCTGGCATAACATCCCCGCGGTCAACCAGGGCGGCGTTTCGGGAATCGCTGGCGTGGTATTGCCCATCGACTCGGTTACGGAGTTCTCTTCCCAGACTTCCTCCGGTCCGGAGGGCGGACGCAACGCGGGCGGCACTGTAAACGTGGTGACCAAATCCGGGTCCAACGAAATTCACGGATCTGCTTACTACTATAACCGCAACGAATATTTCGCCTCCAATACTCCCTTCTTTTGCCCCGGTAACAATCCCGCTTGTAGCCCTTCGAACCCAACCAAGTCGTCACCCAAGCGCAACGAAAATTACGGATTCTCCGCGGGCGGCCCCATCATCAAGAATAAGACTTTCATTTTTGCCAACTACGAGAAGCAGCAGTTTGTCTTCGGCCTTTCGGGCATTGCCACCGAACCTTCGACCGCCTGGGTAAATCAGGCCCTTGCCCTCTTGGGCACGTCTGGTGTAACGGAGAGTGCAGCTTCCAAAAATGCTATAGGCCCAAACGGGTTCTGGCCGCAAAACCTCATCGGTAATTTACCTGGAACGACTAATAACTTCGCTAGCCCAAGCGCCGAGACTGGATATAGCTATAACGGTGTGGCGAGGCTCGATCAGCAAATTGGGGACAAACACCACCTTTATCTGCGCGTCTATGGCGGGCAGGGCAATCAGGTGGCGCCTCTGGGAGGCAGCCCCGCGCTGGGAACCGCCAGTTCGAATTTGCCCTTCTACTTCGAAGTTGCTCCCCTTCATGTCTTTAACTACTCAGCTGTGCTCAACTCTACCTTCACTCCGAAGATGACCAATCAACTCCTCTTTGGCGCCAACTACTTCAACCAAATCTTCCACGACAACAACAACAGCTTTGACACTCAAACCATGGGCCTATTCCTGAGCCCCGACGCAACCGCCCACGGCGCGTACATCCACGGCGCTCCAAACATCGTCATTGCGCCACCTTCCACGGGCGGATCGGGGGGATTCGAGCAGATCGGACTCACTCCGCCAGAAGGCAGGAGTGACCTCACCTGGCACATCACAGACATCGTTTCTTATACAACAGGAAAACACCAGTTCCGCTTTGGAGGCGAAGTCCGCGACGCACACCTCGACGAGTTTTATCATCGGCGTGGAACCGGCCAGTTTGTCTTCGACGGAACGGCTGGCCCTTGGGCTGGCAGCGCGGCTTGCACCACCAACCCTCTCCTCTGTGCCTTAGCTGACTTCATGGCCGGCGATGTATCAGCTTGCGATGCGACTCACATCAGTGCCGGTGATCTTTGCGGCTCAACCATTGCCGTTGGTGACCCGGAGCGATGGGTGTACGTCCACGCGATCAATCTCTACGCCTCGGACTCCTGGCAGGTCACAAAAAAACTCAACGTTAACTACGGCCTCCGCTATGAATACTTTGGCCCTATGTCCACCGACAAGAATGACATCGCGAATTTCATTCCCGGAACCGGGTTTGTCGTTCAGAACGGCAGCCATCCTCTTTTCCACCCGGGCAAGGACCATTTTGCCCCTCGTCTCGGTATTGCCTACCAACCGACGGACAAACCGGATCTCGTCGTTCGTGCCGGTTTTGGTGTCTTCTACGACCAGATTAACTTGAACCCCTTCTTGGACTTCCGTCCGCCCGTTGCCGCCCCGCAAGGGATTGAGGGCAACCCGGCCGGCAGCTCCCCAGTCTCCACCTACACTTTGAGTGGTTACAACTGGGACGCAGTCCAAGCGGGTGGTGCATCAATTTTCCCCGGAGTCCATCCTTGCTCGACGTTAAACTTCGCGACCCAAGCTGCGACTGACAACTGCGGAGTCCCGAATTACACCACCGGTCAGAACCTCTACGGAGTGTATTCCGTCAGCCCGAACTTCCGAACGCCCTACTTCTTTAACTACAACCTTCAAGTTGAGAAAAGCTTCGGCAATGTCGGAGTCTTCCAAATTGGCTACGTCGGGAGCGAAGGGCGCAAACTGAATATCGTAAGCAACATCAACCCTGGGCAGGGTGGCACCGTCAATCCTCTCTTTGGCCCACTGAATGCTGCCTACCCCAATGCCGGCAATGTCTTGCAACTCAACACCATCGGTACTTCCAATTACAATGCGTTGCAGACTATCTTCCGGACGAGGGGTTGGCATGGATTCTCGTCTCAATTTGCCTACACCTGGTCTCACTCCCTCGATGAGGTCAGTGAGTACCGCGCCGCTGTTCTGACCAACTATACGAATCCCAAACTGGACTACGGGAACAGCGACTTTGACACCAGAAATCTCTTCACGATCGATTTCACTTATGACGTCCCGAAAGCTCCCTGGGCCACTGCGGGCTGGTCCAAGCAGGTCTTCAACGGCTATCAAGTCAGCAGCGTCATGAATTTCCACAGCGGCCAGCCTTCCGACGAAGGCCGCCTTGGACTAGATCTCATTGGCAACCCCTACGCCGGAATCACTCATGGCTTCACTCGGAGCATTCCCGGCGAGCAATGGTGGAACCCAGCGGCGTTCTGCTCACCCGGTGGAACCGCTTGCCCCGGAACAACAGACAACCTGGCTCGCAACAAGTTTACCGGCCCCGGTTTCAGCGATGTAGACCTGTCGTTCATCAAGAACATCCCGATTACCGAGCGGGTTAAAATTCAATTGCGGGCAGACTTCTTTAACCTGTTCAACCACATCAATTTCGCATCCGGCGTCGGATCTGTAGGTAGCGTCTGTGCGCCAAACCCGGTGACGGGTGTCTGCACGACAAACAGCGGCTTCGGCCAAGTGACGGACACTATTGGCGATTTCAACGGTGCTCCCGCCATCGGCCCTGGCGAAGCACGCAACATCCAACTCGTTGGGAAGATCATTTTCTAACCAACCCATTCCCTCTTTCCGAATGCGCCGTGGAGCAACTTCCACGGCGCATTCGTTTTTTGGCCTCCCCTGCACCCCGAAATCCAGCCCTCCCCATCCCAACAAAGGGACATTTCTAAAGAAGCCTGACACTAAGAGCTGAGCACTAAACAGTCTTCCACTCAGCTAACTCCTGCCCCGCCAACCACTTCCAGATTTATCTTAACTTTTTCTTGACAAGTATGATGCTCTTCTGGTAATATTAGTGGTGATTGTCAGCCTCCGTCCCTGGCCAGCCTCTCTGTGTCGTAGCCACAACGAAAGCCCCATCCACCTCCGCCTCGCAAAACGAGCAGTAACTCCTTTAGCGGCAACACTTATGGACCTCCCCGTAAGTGTTGCAAACAAACAACTTACGCAAAAGCTAAACCCTTTAGATGCAACACTTACAAAAAACACGGGGGTGGGGTCTATCGCAGCCTTGAACCCTGCAAACCTTCCCACCCGCAAACCCGAAGGCGATCTTCGCTCTAACTCCTTTCCCTACACATTCTTAGCAACCCCCCACCCACTAACCCCTTTCCTGTCACATTCTTACAAAAACCATAGGAGGGAGGGTCCGCTTCCCCAACTTCTAACTGTCGGCTGTCATCTAGGTCCTCCTGCGCTACACTGGAGGACTACACCAACTCCCAAATTCATGACTACGAGCCTTCCATCTCTGGTGATCGTCGGACGCCCCAACGTGGGCAAGTCCACGCTTTTCAATCGTCTGACCGGCACTCGCCGCTCCATCGTCACCAACGAGCCCGGCATCACCCGCGACCGCATCTATGGCAAGGCCGAATGGCGCGGCCGCGCGCTTGAGATTGTCGACACCGGCGGGATAGTCCCTGACGATAAAGCCCTGATCCCCCAGGAAATCTTGCGCCAAGCGCACGTTGCGATTAAAAAGGCCGCCTTGCTCGTTCTGGTCGTGGACAGCCAGGCCGGTCTAACCCCGCTCGACGAAGAGCTGGCCCGGCTCCTGCGCACCACCGGCAAACCGTTTGTGATTGCTGTGAACAAAGTGGACGCCATGTCCCAGGAGTCCAACGCCGCCGTCTTCCACCGCATCGGCGTCCCGGTTTTTCCCATCGCCGCCGAGCACGGGACGGGAGTTGACGATCTTCTCGACGCCGCTCTCGCGGAAGTCGCCGACGTCAAGTCTGAAGAAGAGGAAAAACAACCGGATATCATCGAGGTCGCCATCATCGGACGCCCCAACGTCGGCAAATCCACGCTGCTGAATCGCATGGCCGGCGAAGAACGCTCCATCGTTTCGCCCACACCCGGAACCACCATGGACAACGTGGACACCGAAGTGACCCATGGGGATCGCACCTATCGTTTCGTGGATACCGCCGGCATTCGCCGCAAGGGCAAGACCACGCTCGTTGCGGAAAAACTCAGTGTGGTAATGGCCCGCCGCGGCCTGGAACGCTGCGACGTTGCGCTCCTCGTCGTGGATGGCGAACAAGGCGTCACGCAGGGCGATGCGCAAATCGCCAGCTATGCCGAAGAGTCCGGCCGCTCCGTCGTCATCGTCATTAATAAATGGGACCTCGCCGTGGAAGCCGCGCGCAACGCCGGCATTCGCGACGCCGCCACCGCCAAAGGCAAGGCCAGCCGCAGGCCGGGGGAACGCCACAAGCCGGAAAATCTTGACGCGGGCCGCTTGATGTTTGACTACGAAAAAATGATCCGCGGGAAACTAAAATTTCTGAGCTACGCGCCGATTGTTTTTCTTTCCGCCAAAACCGGCGAGCGCGCCGAAAAACTTTTCCCGCTGATCAATCAATGTTGGGACGCGCGCCGCCGCCGCATTTCCACGCCCGCGCTCAACAATTGGCTCAAGGAAGACGTGGACCTGCAGCGCGGCACCACGCCGGGCGCCCGCCCCGTGCGCATCTACTACATCACCCAGGCGAAAATCGCGCCGCCGACGTTTTTGATTTTCACAAATCAAAAAGCGCCGCTGCATTTCAGCTACGAACGCTTCCTCGAAAATCAACTGCGCGCCAAATTCGATTTTGTCGGCACACCCATCCGCTTCGTTCAGCGCCTCCGCAAGCGCGGCGACAAATCCGCGCCCGACGAAAAACCATCGCGCGGTGAAAAAACTTCGCGCTTCAACAAATCCCGCCGCGCCGACAAATCTTCCAGAGGCCACGGCTCCTCGGGCGGCACAAGGCCTTCGCGTGGCGGCAACTCTTCGGACGGCGACGAATGATTCCTCCCTCTACAGCATCGCCCCGCAAACTGCTACGATAGCGGCGTCCCCTTCCGGCAGGGTTTTCAACGAATGCCAAACAACGGCACAGCCGCAAAAGTCGCCACCGAGGAGCGGCTCTATCGCATCGGAGACGTCAGCCGCTTGGCGGCGGTGAAAGCGTTCGTCCTGCGTTACTGGGAATCGGAATTCCCCATGCTCCAGCCGGTGAAGAATTCCAACGGGCAGCGCCTCTACCGCCAGGAAGATGTGGACATGGTCTTCCGCATCAAGCGCCTGCTCTACGACGAAGGATTCACGATCGCCGGCGCCCGCCGCCATTTGCAGGAACACGCTGGCGGAATGGAAAATGAATCGTCTTCAGGCCACGCGTCCGCCGGAGGCGCCGCGCAGCTCTTGAGCCGCAAGATGCTGCTGGATTTGCGCGATACGTTGCGGGCTTTCTTGACGCTTCTCGAACGGCGGTGATAGCCTTGTAGGTGCAGTTGCTACTGCGATCCGGCCCTCTCGATGTTCTGCCGCTTCGTTGTCAGCCTACCGGTCGGGGCGTAGCGCAGTCTGGTAGCGCGCACGCTTGGGGTGCGTGAGGTCCCCGGTTCAAATCCGGGCGCCCCGACCATTTTTCATTCGAACGCCGAACTGCCGCAACGCGCTCCTGCCGCTGGAAAACCGCGTACACTAGAAACCTGGAGAAAGAAAAACGAGTCATTTGAACGATGCCTCACATTCTGCTGACAAACGATGATGGATATCAGGCGGAAGGAATTCGCGCGGTGGCGGCGGCGTTCGAAGGGTTTGCGACGGTGAGTATTGTGGCGCCGAGCAGGGAGCAGAGCGGGACGGCGCAATCGCTGACGCTGCGGCAGCCGATCGTTTGCAATCAGATTGGCGAGCGGGAATGGGCGATTGATGGGACGCCTGCGGATTGCGTGATTGTGGCGCTGCATAAACTTTTGCCGGAAAAGCCGCACATGGTGATTTCCGGAATCAATCACGGCGCGAATCTCGGCGAAAATGTCTATTACTCGGGGACAGTGGGCGCGGCGCGCGAGGGCGCGCTGCATCATATTCCGTCGGTGGCGATGTCGCTATGTTCGAAAAAAGAGAAAGTGAAATTTGAAAATTCGGCGCGCGTGGCGCGGGCGGCGGCGGAAATTATTTTGAAGGAAGGATTGCCGGATCAGGTTTTGCTGAATGTGAATGTGCCGGAGCCTTGGCGGGGCGGCGTGAAATTCACGCGGCAATCGCAGAAGATTACGCGCAATCAGCTCAGCGAAGGGAAAGATCCGCGCGGGCGAAGTTATTTTTGGCTGTTCGAACAGAAGATTGACAGGGACATTGAACCGAATACGGACTATGCGGCGATTTTTGCGGGGTCGGTTTCCATCACGCCGCTGCATCTGGATCCCACACACACCGAATCGCTGAATCATCTTTCGCATTGGGCGAAGAAGATAGAGACGGCCTTTAAGAAATAAAAATGCGCCTTGTAGTGGCGCAGCATGCTGCGCCACTACAAGGGGAATCGCGCCGGGCCTAGTTCGCTTTGGCCGCGGATGGTGCGATAAGGGGGACGTTGCTTTTGCGCATGGCTTCGTTGAAGGCGGGGATGTCTTTCGAAAGGACTTCACGCCATTTCGAAAGCTGGGATTCGAGCTGCAGGTCGAGTTCGGCGTAGACGCCGAGTTCGCCTTCGGTGGGCGGGGCGTCAGCGCTGTCCACGGCGTTTTGCAGGTAGGCGAGTGTGCTGTTGAGTTTCGTCGGATAGTTGAGTTCGTCCTCGCTGGCTTTCGAATTCACCTGGATCAATTCTTCTTCGATGGCGGTGATTTTCTTGCGCAGGTCGGCGGCGTTCGAGACGACGGATTTCGCCTGGTCGTCCGAACCGAGGCGCTTCTCAAGCGCCTGCAACTGCGTTCGAAGGTCGCGGATGGCAAGAATGGCCTTGTTCATTTCGTCTTGGCGGTCGCGGAGCTTCAGCATCAGGTCAAATTGCTTGCGCAGGTCCTCGTCGGACGTTTTCACTCGCGGATCCATGCGGACTTCGAACGATGCGGTGAGGGTCTTGCTTCCGGCGGTCAGCCGCGCTTGAACCGTGCCCGGCAGAACGAGCGGGCCGCTGGGTTCGCCCTCGTCATAAATGGCATGGGGAATTTTCGCGGGAGACTCGTAACGCAAATCCCACGTAAATTCGTTTAGCCCCGCCTTCGCCGGGATGTGCTCGGCTTCTTCATCCCTTTCCCACTCTTCCGGAGCTCCTTCCTTTTTCTTTTCTTCACTGGTGAAAGCGCGGACCACTTTTCCCTGAGCATCCAGGAGTTCCAGTTTCACGGAAGCTTGGGGTTCGTCCTTCAAGTAGTAATAAAGGATGGCTCCGTCCGGAGGATTTTCGCCGATAGCGTAGCGGCGCCGTTTGGTGTGCCCCATACGCGTGCGTGTGGCCGTGTGTGGCGTGAATAAATGCGCTTCTTCGGAAATGATGGAAGTACCGGCTTGACGGAGCGGACCGATGTCGTCCAGAACCCAGAAGGAGCGGCCGTGTGTGGCGACTACCAAGTCATCGCCGTGGATGATGAGATCGTGGACTGGAGTGGTCGGCAAATTGAGCTGCAGCGTTTGCCAGTGCGAGCCGTCGTCGAAGGAAACCCAGATGCCGGTTTCGGTTCCGGCGTAGAGCAAGCCTTTGCGCAGGGGATCTTCGCGCACGGCGTGAACATAGGAACCGTCGGGAAGTCCCGTGGTGATTTGCGACCAAGTTTTGCCGAAATCGGTGGTTTTGAAAATGTACGGTTTGAAATTGTCGAGCTTGTGCGCGTCAATCGCGGCGTAGGCGGTGCCCGCTTCGAACGGCGAAGGTTCGATGATGCTGACCATGGCCCAGTCGGGAAAGCCCTTGGGCGTGACGTTGGTCCAATTTTTGCCGTCATCGCGCGTGAGCTGAATCAAGCCATCGTCGGTGCCGGCCCAAATCAAACCTTTTTGCTTGGGCGATTCGGCGACAGTGAAGATCAAATCATAAAACTCAATGCTGGCCTGGTCTTTGGTGATGGGGCCGCCGGAATCCTGCTGCTTGGACTTGTCGTTGCGCGTGAGATCCGGGCTGATGGTTTGCCAGGAATGGCCGCCATCGTTCGAACGAAATAAGAATTGCGACGAGTGATAGAGGACATTCGGATCGTGGGGAGAAAACACGATGGGCATGGTCCAGGTGTAGCGGTATTTCTGGACGGAAGCGTTGTAGCCGTCAGGATCGAGCGGCCACTCTTGGATGTTTTGAACCTGGTTGGTGCGGCGATCGAGGCGCGAGATGTAACCGAAGTAGGAGCCGGCATAAACGATGTGCGAATCGCGCGGGTCCACGGCGACGTAGCCGCTTTCGCCACCGCCGGCGGGATCCCAGTCGGCGCGATCAATAAAGCCGCGATCGCTGGACGTGGCGATGCCGACGGAAGTGTTGTCCTGCTGCGCGCCATAAATGCGGTAGGGGAAGTCGTTGTCCGAGGTCACGTGGTAGAACTGCGCGGTGGGCTGATTATTTTGCGTGGACCAGTTTTTACCACCATCAATGGAAATGGTGGCGCCGCCGTCATTGCCGTTGATGAGGCGATTGGGATTGTTGGGGTCGATCCAGAGAGCGTGATGGTCGCCGTGAGGAGCATTGATGCGGTCGAAGGATTTGCCGCCGTCAATCGAGCGATAGAGGCCGGTGTTGGCGATGTAGACCTTGTTCGAATCCCTGGTGTCGGCCCAAACGTGGGTGAAATACCAGGCGCGCTGGCGGAAGCGATGGTCGTCGTTGATCAAGGACCAATTGGTGCCGCCGTCGTCGCTGCGGTAAAGGCCGCCTTTTTTCGCTTCGATGAGCGCGTAGACGACGTTCGAATCGGCGCCCGAGACGGACACGCCAATTTTGCCGAGCGGGCCATCGGGCAGGCCATTGCCTTCGACGCGCTTCCAGGTGGCGCCATCGTCGTTCGAACGGTAGAGACCATCTTTTTCGCCGCCGCTGCTGAGAGTCCAGGGCGTGCGGTAGGCTTCCCACATCGCGGCGAAGAGGATGTGGGGATTCTGCGGATCGAAAACGACATCAATGCCGCCGGTGCGATCGTCGAGGTAGAGAACTTTCTCCCAGCTCTTGCCGCCGTCGCGGGTGCGAAAGATGCCGCGCTCCGCGTTCGGGCCGTACGAGTGGCCGAATGCGGCAACAAAGGCAACATCGGGATTCGTGGGGTGGACGATGACGCTGCCGATGTGACGGGTGTCTTTCAATCCAACGTTGGTCCAGGTTTTGCCGGCGTCGTTCGAACGGTAGACGCCGTCGCCGAAGGAAATATTGCCGCGAATGCAGGCTTCGCCGGTGCCGACGTAAATTACGTTGGGATCGGAATCCGCAACGGCGATGCTGCCGATGGAAGAGGTGGTCTGCTTATCGAAGAGCGGGTCCCAGGAAACACCGCCGTCGGTAGTTTTCCAAACGCCGCCGGCCACCGCGCCGAAGTAATAGGTGTTGGGCTGGCTCGGGACTCCGGTGACGGCCAGCACGCGGCCACCGCGGAAGGGGCCGATGAGGCGCCACTTCATGCCGCCAAAGGTTTTCGGATCGATTGGATTGACAGTTTGCTGCGCGTTTGAAGCGATGGCAAAGAGAAAAAGCGAGACGACCAGCAAGGCAAGTACGGGCCGGCGAAAGACTTTCACACAAACCTCCAAAGATCGGGACGCAAAACGCAAGATGGTACCGCTTCCCAGACTTGGACGGAAGAGATATTCGTTGGGGTACAGCTTGGGATAGGATGCTGCTGCGATGGGCGTTCAGAAAACATACGACGTGGCGGTGATTGGGGCGGGCGTTTTTGGCACGTGGACGGCATGGCATCTTGCCAAACGCGGGCAGCGCGTTCTGCTGGTGGATGCCTATGGACCGGCGCATTCACGAGCGAGTTCCGGGGGCGAAACGCGAATTATTCGAATGGGCTACGGCGCGGATGAACTGTATACGCGGTGGGCGCAGCGGTCGCTTGGACAGTGGAAAGAGTTTTTTGCGGCAGTGCGGCAGCCGTTTTTTCTGGAAACAGGAGTACTTTGGATGGCCAGCGAGGATGACGAGCGCTTGCGGCAGACGAAAGCGACACTGCGGCGCAATGGGGTCGCATTCGAAGAGATGGATCGTGCAGCTCTGGAGAAGAGATATCCGCAAATTGGGTTGGAGGACATCCGATGCGGAATCCTCGAACCAAATAGTGGTGTGTTGATGGCGCGACGCGCGGTCGCGGCGGTGGCCGATGATGCGGTGAAACGGGGCGTGGAGTATCGAAACGCGTTGGCGCTTCGGCCAACGGGTTCCGGGCGAATCCGTCATGTGATGACAAGTCACGGCGAAGTGATTGCGGCGGAACATTTTGTTTTTGCCTGCGGCGCGTGGTTGGGCAAGCTTTTTCCGGACGTTTTGGGGACGCGCATTTTTCCGTCGCGTCAGGAGGTCTTTTTCTTTGGCATTCCAGCGGGGGACACACGATTTGCGCCGCCGGAGCTTCCCACCTGGTTGTTTCAAAAAGACCTGGTCTATGGGATGCCGGACATCGAGAGCCGGGGACTGAAAATTGCGTTCGACGAACATGGTGAACGCGTTGATCCGGACACGCAGTCCAGAATTGTTTCGGCGGCGATGACGGAGACGGTTCGAGCGTACGTGGCGCGGCGGTTTCCGGCGCTGAAAGACGCGCCGATTGTGGAGACGCGCGTGTGTCAGTACGAGAACAGTTCGAATGGGGATTTTCTGGTGGACCGTCATCCGGAGATGGAAAATGTGTGGTTTGTTGGGGGAGGCTCGGGGCACGGGTTCAAGCATGGACCGGCGCTTGGCGAATACGTTGTGGGACAGTTGCTGGATGGGGCGGCAGCGGAGCCACGGTTTTCACTGGAGACGAAGGAGACAACACAACGCCGGGCCGTTTACTGAGTCTGCGGGGGGTTCTCATGAACCGAATCTTGCTTTCGCTACTATGCCTGATGTGCTTCTCGCCGACACTGCGTGCACAGGGCGAAACTGACAAGATTGCCTGCTACGCGTACCGAGAAGACAACACCCCACACAAGAAGAAACTTTGGGACGGCTATGAAATCTCTCTAGGGCCGGTGCGAAATACGGAAGAAGCTGAATTCAGGTGCACGGCGGCGATTTACAACAGCGCGGGCCGGGTTGTTTTTCGTACCAACGGCTTCAATGTGGTGTTCGATGAAGAATTGACGGGAGAAGACTTCGACGGAGACGGAAAGCCGGATGTGGTCTTTCGAACAGACACGGGCGGGGGAAATCACTGCTGCTGGGGCTACATTGTTTTTTTACTTTCGCCAAAACCGCGCAAACTTTTCGAGATCGCTATGGAAGGCAGCGTGGAGTTTGAGAAAGACAAAGACGGCAGAATGGTGATTTGGCAAAGAGTAAGCGCGCCGGGGGGATTCCTCACTTCGATGACAGGCCGGCCGTTTGCGGAGAAAGTATCCCGCGTGCGTGACGGAAAGCTGGTGGACGCCACGCCGGAGTTTTGCGGAAGGAATGACCCGCGGTTTGAGAGGAGCGATTTGACTCCCGAGGACCTGAAGACTTTGGCGAAAGCGGGAGAGCCGGACGCGCAGAATGAGGACATTGTGAGCGCGATGGAAGCCCGGATCGCGCAGCACATCTTTTGCCAGGAATTTGATGCAGCGCTGAAGGATTTGAGCTTGTGGCCGGCAGGAAAGCGAGAAATCGAGATGAAGAGCCTGGCGGATGCGTTCGCGGAAGATTACCCGGAGTTTACGGCAAAGCTGCGGGAGACGATCAAGAACAAGTAAGAGGTTGAGCACAGCCCGGGAAGCGCGCTCACATTGGAAAGGCTGAACATTCAGATTTTTGGCGTGTGACGGCGGATGTTGCGGGCAGCGGCGACGCGCTTCTGGCGCTTGGCCTTTTGGGCGTAGAGATCGTTGTCGGCTTCGGAGAGAAGCTTTTCGATGCGCTCGCCGTCGCCGCGGTAGACGGAAATACCGATGCTCGCGGAGAGGCGCGGCGGCTCCTGGTCATTGGCCATCACATCGCGAATGCGATTAGCGACGCGGTGGGCTTCATCACCCTCCGATTCGGGAAGGACGAGAGCGAATTCATCGCCGCCATAGCGCGCGGCGGTATCAATGGCGCGGCAGTGGATGCGGAGAATATTGGCGAGACGACAGATGGCGCGGCTGCCAACGAGATGGCCGTAACTATCGTTAACTTTTTTCAGGTCGTCGAGATCCAGCAACAGGACGGAAAAGGGGCGGCCGGTGCGGTCGGTGCGCTCGGTCTCGTTTTCGAGAACGTCTAGCAGACGGCGGTAGTTGACGAGACCGGTGAGTGGATCGCTGACGGCGAGATGGCGGACTTGTTCGAAAAGGTGCGCATTATCGAGCAGCGCGCCGCCCAGCGCGACGGTGAAACCCAGGACCAGGAGTGCCTGGGCGAAAACGAATGGTGCGTCAAGCAGACGCTGGGATTGCGCCGCCGCAAATTGGGCGGCGACGTTGAGCCAGGCCGCGGCGTAAATGGTGCGATCAAACGCGGAATCCTCGGTAGAGAGGCGGCGACGATACCAGATAAAGCTAATGAAAAAAATCGCGCCGGGGAGCAGTTGCTGCGGGCTGGGGAAAAAAGCGCCGGGATGCGGAGAAACTTCAGGTGGGAGGTGGCGAAGGGCGATAGCCAGCACGTAGGTCAAGACGACGACGGTCAACAGCGCGCCGGCGATTTCGCGCCGCGGATTGCGGGAACGCGGGAGAAACCGTTCCACAAGCAGGGCAACCACCAACAGGAGTGCGAGCACCATGCGGCCGAGCCACCACGCGATGGGCGCCCAAAGAAGGCGCAGCGGCGCGTCGGGCAAGAATTGAAAGAAGAGAACGCTGGTGGCCATCAAGACGGCGCCGGAAAGAAGGAAGCCGGCACCGAGGATGAGGGAGATGCGGTCCTGAGTTCCCTGGAAACGAACGAGGGTTACGGCGGCAAAAACGAAGGCGAGAAGTCCGCAAACAACTTGAAGGTAGCCCTGGAGAAGGGCATCGGGTTCCAAGACAATACGACGCAACCATAGAGCGGCAACGATGACAAAGAGGAAGCCACCGGCATGGGCCAGAAAAATGGCGGTGCGGCTGCGGCCGTTCATGAGAGGAGCCTCGTCCCCAGAGCGAGTTCCCGACCTGTGCATACATCCCCGGGCCGGGCGCCTATTTAATTAGACTATTAATCGGGGGCCTCCGTTGCTAGAGAATCAAAGAGGGGGTGAGCGAAAAGGTACGGCCTGTGGAATTATTGACCTGCCCGGAAGGACAGGATAGAAGTGAGGGCGGAAATTCCACGGAGAGAACAGAGCGTGATGGAGAACATTTTTTGGTATTGCGCGAGGGCGGAAAGTTGCGCATAGTGCTTGTATTGAAACGATTGAATAAAGGCGAATAAGCTTGGGATTGGCGATGGGCTGGCGTGCAGCACCGGGCTGGCTCATACGTGCAGTGCTGCCGGGTTGAGGCGGAAACTCTTCCGGAACAAGGAGAGATGCTTGAGCGACGAGACTACCGCGAATTCCGGGCCGCGACTGCGGCGCACTCTCACACTTTGGGATTTGATTTTGTACGGCGTCATCGTGATTCAACCGGTGGCGCCGATGTCCGTGTATGGAGTGTTGAGCGACCGCGGGAAGGGCCACGTGGTGACGGCGATCCTGATCGCGATGGTGGCGATGCTGTTCACGGGGATCAGCTACGGCCGGATGGCGCGGGCGTATCCGAGCGCGGGATCGGCGTTTACGTACGTGGCGCAAGAGATTCATCCGGCGGCGGGGTACATCACCGGGTGGAGCATGGTGATGGATTACATGCTCAATCCGCTGATCTGCACGGTGTGGTGCGCCGGGCAAGCGCATGACTTTGCGCGGGGCGTGCCGGTGTGGCTGTGGAAGATTTTCTTCGCGGTGGTCTTTACGCTGCTGAACATTCGCGGGATCAAGACGTCGGCGCGCATCAACGCGGGGATGGCGGCGGGAATGGGGGCGGTTGTCGTGGTGATTTTTGTGACCGCGGCGCGGTTTATTTTTGGCCATCCGCACAGCGATCCACTTTTTTTCACGCGGCCGTTTTATGACCCGGCGACGTTTAGCACGGGGGCGCTGTTCGGATGCACTTCGATTGCGGTGCTCACTTATATCGGGTTCGACGGGATTTCCACGCTTTCCGAAGAGGCTGAGAATCCGCGGCGGAATATCATGCTGGCGACAGTGCTGACGTGCGTGGTGATCGGAGTGCTGTCGGCGGTGGAAGTTTACATTGCGCAGCTGATCTGGCCGGCGTCGGAGCCATTCGCTGACGTGAATACCGCGTATCCAGAAGTTATGCGGCGGCTGTGGCCGGCGTTGCAGGTAGGGACGCACACAATTGCGCCGCTTTTTCTGCTTGTAGGATTCACGCTGCTGCTCGCCAATTTCGGGTCGGGAATGGGGGCGCAGCTGGGCGCGGCGCGTTTGCTCTTTGGAATGGGTAGAAGCAATGCGCTGCCGAAGTCCTTTTTCGGGGTGGTGGATGAGAAGCACCGGATTCCGCGGAACAATGTGATTTTCGTCGGAGGCGTGGCCCTGTTTGGCGCTTTCCTGCTGGAAATTGTGGCGGGATACCGAAGCTACGTGCACGGCGCAGAGGCGCTGACGTTTGGAACGCTGCTGAAAATTCTGAACGGAGACCAGGCGTACGGGCTCGGCGCGGAGATGCTGAACTTCGGTGCGCTGATCGCGTTTATGGGAGTGAACGCTGCGGCGTTCGTGCGATATTTCTTGCGAGCGGAAGAGAAGAAGGCCTGGAACCTGATTTCGCCGTTCCTGGGTTTTTTCATTTGCCTGGCGTTGTGGCTGAACCTCGGTCATCCCGCGATTATTGTGGGCTCGATCTGGATGGCCGCGGGCATCGCGTTTGGCGTGTGGAAGACGCGGTGGTTCCGCGAGCCGCTGTCGTTCGAGGTGCCAGCGGAATGATGCCTGCCATTCAACCAATACCATTGCATCTTGGGCGACTCTAGAAGGATGATGATGTCCGCAGAGGAGCCCATCGCCGTGAAGCGAGCCAGCGGCAAGAACTCGACGATTACCATGCGGGACGTCGCGCAGGCCAGCGGCTTTTCTCCCGCTACGGTTTCGATTGTGCTGAACAATGCGCCGCTGGCGCGGTACATTGCGCCGGCTACGAAGAAACGCATTGAGGAAGTGGCGAAGAAGCTCGGCTACCGGCCGAACGCCATGGCACGATTTCTGCGCAGCAAGCGCAGCCGCAGCGTGGGCGTGATGTTTTTCGATATTACGGACCCGTTTTGCACTCCGGTTTTGCGAGGAATTGAGAACGCGCTGTATCAATTGTCGTATATCCCTTTTTTTTGCGACGCTCACAATCAGAGAAACCGTTTCGAACGCTACCTGGAAATGCTGCTCGAGCATCACGTCGAAGCGTTGATCGTGGTGGCAAACTGGCTGTTCGTGGACATTCACCTGCTCGCGGACTTGAGCAAACGAAATATTCCGGCAGCCACGATTGGATGGGAGCTGCCGGGGGACACGGTCAGCTCGGTGATGGTGGATAACGAAGCCGGTGGCCGGCTGGCGCTGGAGCATCTGCATCAGCTCGGGCATCGCAAGATTGCGTTCATTCGCGGGCCGAAGATGCTGATTGACAGCGCGCCGCGTTGGCGCGGGATCCAGAAATTCGCGCATTCGGCGGGGCTGGAGATTGAACCGTCGCTGGTGCTGCAACTGCCGGATTCGTTCGATCCGAACTCCGGTTTTGAAGGCGGCTACCGGTTCGCGGAAGAATTGCTTCAGAAGAAGAAACGCTTCACGGCACTGATAGCGTTTGACGATTTGACGGCGCTCGGCGCCATCCGCGCGCTAACCAGGGCCGGCGTAAAAGTGCCGGAGCAATGTTCAGTGGTGGGCTTCGACGACGTGGCGCTGTCGGCGATGGCCGCGCCAGCTCTGACAACGGTGCGGCAACCGCTGGAAGCCATGGGCAGCCTTGCGGTAAATACCGTGATGGAAGGCGTGAACGCGGGACATGAGAAGCGTGATTGGAATATTTCCCGGCACAAGATGAATCCGGAACTGGTCATCCGCGATTCCACGCGAGCGGCGGCGCTGACCGGTTCGGACGACTGAGAATTGCTGCACGTAAGCCAGCGGCAGGGCAAACACTCCTGCTGAAGAAAAACACATCGAACCCAAAGAGCGCTGGAAAAGCAAGAGGCGCGGACTCTCTAAAGTGAGAGGCCGCGCCTGTTGGAATTTTACGTGAAATAGAGTTTTGTTTTTACTGCGCTGGTGGCAGAAATGCATCGGAAGGCGCCAAGAATTCAACGTTGGCAAGCTCGGTCGTTACGTGAACGCGTTCGAATTTGCCCTTCTTGCCACCGTTACCGCTGAACGTCAGCAGGTATTGGTTGGCGAGATGCATGGATAGTTCGTCAAAATACGGTTTGAGCGAGACCGGCAAGCCGAAGCCGAGCGCGTAGGATTCGGCGCCCGTTTCGTCAGCGACCTGGCTGAGATCCGACTGTGCCCGGCTGGCCCGGAAGAATCCGCGGCCGGCGTGCCCGGCATCTGGATAGTAGATGGACCAGATATTGATGTTTTCCTTTTGTGCGCGCTGAACCACGGCGTCGAGATCGGGGCTAGTCGGAAAATTTCCGTGGAAGTAATCGATGCCCGAAGAGAACAACAAGATGGAGCGGCGATCCCCGGTCGAGGGCCAGCGCTTCATGAGGCCCAATAGAGTTAAGTACGGACTCGAGAAAGCCCCGCCGCCGATCGGAAGGCGCAGAGCCTTTTCAAGCAACTCATGATTGTTCGTGAAATCCTGCGCGACCATGGCGGTGCCATTGCGCGCGTAGGACACGGAAATCAAGGTAGTGTCCGGCTGAGCGGCGAAAAATGCTTTCAGATCGCCCCACTGGCTGGCGACGTTGGTGTTCAGCGAATCGTCAATCACGACAGCGAGATAGAGCTTTTCGCCGCGCTTCCAATCGGCGATTTGCGTGCGTTCTTTATTCACATAGAACTGTACATCGTCCTTGGTAATCGGCGGTGGATTGGTGTCTTTCTTGCCGACGGCGGTCACGGTCATGGTGACTGGGCCTGCGGCTGCGGCACTTTCAAGCGTACACGCTGAGATCAGGGCGAAAGCTCCGATCATCAGCACGGCACCTGTCCAAGTTATTTTCTTCATCATCAAAGTACTCCTTCTAAGTATCTCCATTTAGTCCCTCAACGTTAGATGCGTGTCGAGCGAATTGTGTGTATCGGACGGTTCGATTTTCCACTCCTTCGTGGCAGAGCAGTTTTGATTCAAAATCGTCGGGCGATGGCCTTTTGGATGGAACGTTGGCAGGCCAAAGCGTAGTATGCTGCGGCGCGAACAGAAAAGGCCGGGTTCTGTGAAAAACTACATTGGAGCGATCGATCAAGGAACGACCAGCACGCGGTTTATGGTGTTTGACCAAGCCGCGCGGGTGGTTGCCGTCGCGCAAAAAGAGCACGAGCAGATTTACTCCAAACCGGGATGGGTCGAGCACGACGCCCTGGAGATCCTTCGGCGCACCGAAGAAGTGATTGGGGAGGCGCTTGACCAGAGGGGCTTGCGCGCGTCGGATCTTGCGGCCATCGGCATCACGAATCAGCGGGAAACCACGGTCCTCTGGGAGCGCAAGACCGGCAAGCCCGTGGCGAATGCCGTGGTGTGGCAAGACACGCGCGTGGCGGAAGATGTGCAGCGGTTCGCAAGCGATGGCGGGAAAGATCGTTTCCGGGCGCTGACCGGGTTGCCACTCAGCACGTATTTCAGCAGCCTGAAGCTGCGCTGGCTTCTTCAGAATGTTCCCGAGGCGAGAGAGAGAGCTGCGGCGGGCGAGTTGCTGTTCGGAAATATGGATACGTTTCTCCTGTGGAACTTGACCGGAGGAGCGCAGGGCGGCGTACACGTCACCGATGTGACCAACGCCAGCCGAACACAACTCCTCAATCTGCAAACACTGAATTGGAACGAAAAGTTGCTCATGACGTTTGAAATTCCTCGCGCGGTGCTTCCGGAAGTGCGTTCGAGCAGCGAAGTGTATGGCGAAGCCTCGCTTGGCGCGATCAAAGGCGTCCCGATTACGGGGATTCTCGGCGATCAACAGGCGGCCTTGGTTGGTCAGGCATGCTTCCGGCCCGGTGAAGTGAAAAATACCTATGGGACGGGCTGCTTTTTGTTGATGAACACCGGCGAGCGGATGGTGCCTTCTGACTTCGGGCTGTTGACGACGGTGGCTTACAAATTTGGCAGTGCGACCGCGCACTACGCGCTCGAAGGTGGAGTTGCGATCGCGGGAGCGCTGGTGCAATGGCTGCGCGACAATCTTGGAATTATCACGAAGAGTTCGGATGTAGAAACGCTGGCGCGAACGGTGAATGACAATGGTGGAGTTTACTTCGTGCCCGCGTTTTCGGGGCTGTTTGCCCCCTATTGGAAAGAAAACGCGCGCGGCGTCATCGCGGGACTGACGCGCTATGCGAACAAAGGACACCTTGCGCGAGCGGCGTTGGAAGCCACTGCGTTTCAAACGCGGGAAGTGGTCGAGGCTATGGAGAAGGATTCCAAGATCGGGCTGGCGAGTCTTCGCGTGGACGGCGGCATGGTCACGGATGAACTCTTGATGCAGTTCCAGGCGGATCTTTTGGATCGAGAGGTGGTTCGCCCTGTGGTTCAAGAAACGACGGCGCTCGGTGCGGCCTACGCGGCAGGGTTGGCGGTAAAGTTCTTCTCCGGGCTGGAAGAATTGCGCGCGAACTGGGCGGTGGATCGGACGTGGAAACCAGCTCTCGGAGAAGCGGAACGGGAGCGGCTATATAAGAATTGGAAAAAAGCGGTCACGCGTTCGTTCGACTGGATGGAATCCTGACGGAGGATTTATCTGATGACATCACCGCTGCTGGGCGAATTCCTTGGGACCATGATTCTCGTGCTATTGGGGGATGGTGTGGTCGCGGGGGTCCTGTTGAAGCGCTCCAAAGCCGAGGGGAGCGGCTGGATGGTGATCACGGCTGGGTGGGCGTTTGGAGTTATGGCGGGCGCGTTCACCGCCATTGCGTGCGGGAGCAATGATGCGCACTTGAATCCCGCGGTGACGCTGGGCTTCGCGGTACGAGATGCGAGTTTTGCAAAATTCGCACCGTATCTTGCCGCGCAGATGCTCGGAGGAATTGCCGGGGCCACGCTCGTGTGGCTGACTTATCTTCTGCACTGGAAGGAGACGCCGGACGTTTCCGCGAAGCTTGCGTGCTTCTGCAATGCACCAGCGATCCGGAGTATTCTTCCGAATTTGCTCACGGAAATTATTGCCAGCTTTGCTCTCGTGTTTGTCGCGGGGGCCATTTTTTCCAAGAACGTCTCAACGACGGGCCCGGCTGCTGGCCTCGGGCCCTACGTCGTGGGTAGTCTCGTTTGGGGAGTTGGTCTCTCGCTTGGCGGGCCCACGGGATATGCCATCAATCCCGCGCGGGACCTTGGCCCGCGCATCGCGCATGCGATTCTCCCCATCGCCGGGAAGGGCGGCTCCGATTGGGGGTACGCGCCGATTCCGGTGATCGGTCCTCTTCTCGGCGGCGTGCTGGCTGGGCTTCTTCTGCGACTGCTGGCCATTTCCTGATCGCATCGCGAATTAGCAAGTAACCAATTCCACATTTGAGCCGCGGCGCCGCAGCGCAGATAGAGTTTCTGTGCGCTACTCTTCGAAGAGATGAGTTCAATTGCTACGATTCCGCCGCAGCAGGATGCTTCTGCGCCTTTTTCGGCGCGGAACCCCTGGATTTACAAGCCATGGATTGATTTGACGGTTGGCTGCGGCGCGTGGTCGGCGCCACTTCTTCTGCTGGCGTTCTACGCGACAAGCACGTACTCCCATGCATGGACAGTGGCGTTTTATTTCCTGGCGCTGCTTTTCAACTATCCGCACTTCATGGCTACGGTATACCGCGCCTATCACACGCACGCGGAATTCGAGAAATACCGTATCTTTACTCTGCATATCGCGCTGTTGCTGGCGCTGGCCGGGGTACTCGCTCACGCGTGGTTCCCACTGCTCCCATGGATTTTCACGCTTTATATTTGCTGGAGCCCATGGCACTACACGGGGCAAAATTTCGGGCTGCTGATGATGTTCGCGCGGCGCTCCGGTTTGGCGCCGAGTTCGGCGGAGCGGAACGCGATTCATCTATCGTTCATCGCGTCCTTTCTTCTGTTGATGCTGAGTTTTCACACCGGGCCCGCCGGAGACCCGCTGATTCTTTCGCTAGGCCTGCCCGCGAAGTTCACGCTGCCCGCGCGAGCCGTGCTCGCGCTGTTTTTTATCGCGGCTACCGGATGGGCGCTGACTTCCATGGCCCGCCGCAGCAGCTTGCGCGCGATCCTCGCCCCGCTTACTTTAGCCGTGACGCAATTCCTCTGGTTTCTTCTGCCTGCGCTGATTGAAGTGTTCAGCGGGCACGAAGTGCCGCAGACGCGCTACAGCAGCGGGATTCTCGCGGTGCTGCATTCCACACAATATCTCTGGATCACCAGCTACTACCAAGCACGAGAAGCTCGCGCGGCAGGCGACACCCATTTTAGATTCTGGCGCTATCTGGTCACGCTCATCGCAGGTGGCATTGCCCTTTTCATTCCCGGACCGTGGATCGTCAGCCGAGTTTTTCATGTGGACTTCGCCGCGAGTTTTTTGACGTTCACGGCACTCGTCAACATCCACCATTTCATTTTGGACGGCGCGCTTTGGAAACTGCGCGATTCACGAGTTGCCTCCCTTCTGCTCAACACCAGCGAGAAGACGCACGAGGCCGATCCGAACGCCCAGAACGCATTCAAGGCAGTCACGCGATGGCTCGCAGGTCCAGCGGCTGGTGCGCGGGCCATTCGAATCTCGGCAGTGGCGCTGCTCTTTGCGTGGGCGGCCCTCGACCAGCTGCATTTCTTCTGGTCCAACGAGGCATCGAGCGTGCCGGCGCTGGAGAGCGCAGCGAAACTCAATCCGGATGATAGTTCGGTGCAGGTTCGATTGGCGCGAGCGGAGCTGCTTGCCGGGGACCGCGACGGTTCGCTTCTGGCGCTGCAGCATGCCGCGGAGATCAGCCCGCGCAATTTTGTGCAGCAGGAGGCTTACGCGCGCGCGTTGATCGAGGCGGGGCGCACTGCGGACGCATACTCGCAGTATCAGAACATTCTTGGGCGCTGGCCGCGCAATGTTGATGCGCTGGTGAACACCGGATTGCTTGCTCGGCAGCTTGGCCACGGCGATGAAGCGATTGATGATTGGGAACACGCCGTGGATCTCGACCCGATGCAAGCGAACGCGCAGATCTATCTGGCGCAGGATCTGGAGCAACGCGGTGAAGCGCAGGCCGCCGCCCGGCATTACCGAGCCTACCTCCAGCAGGTGGCTGCGCATCGAGAGCAACACAGCGGCGAAGGGACTACCGTGATTTCCGCGTTGATCAAGGTTGCCGACGCGGACGCCGCGGCCAGGCAGGGGAATGAAGCCATACAGGGCTACCGCGCTGCCATTGCGTTCGCAGAAAAGGCGAATGAGAAGACACTGCAGAGTCTTGCTCTCGCGCATTTGGCGGACTTGGAGGAAAAGCACGGCGACGTTACGGGCGCGGCGCAATCGTATCAGCGCGCGCTGGCTCTGGACGCTTCGCTGGGTGACGCTCGCAATGCCGCGAGCGATTGGCTGAACTACGGCGAGTTTTTGCAGCGCCAGCACCAGCCGGAACGACTCGTGTTTGCGTGTATGCTGCACGCGGAAGAGCTGATGAAAACGACTCCGGGGGACGAACTTTCCGTGATTGTGAATGCGCGCGCCGAAAGTGAAGCGCGCCTCGGACGTGATGCGGCAGATGTCCGCCGCCAGAGCGAAGCGATTGCCAAAGAAACACTTTCTCTCCCCCCTTCTTCGTTCTCTTCTGTGCGTCCGTGACGAATGCTTTTTTCTACGATCTGGAAGCCAGCGCTCCCAACAACAAACTGGTCTAGAATGAAGCGCTCGCGGTGTGCACGCCGCTACTTTTGATTCGAAAAGAGGCGGGAGATTCATGAGTCTGATGCGGTCGCTGTTGCTTGCAGCATCCCAAAACCAGTGGCTTCGCGATCATGCGACGCACTACCGTTTTGTAAAGAGCACGGTTTCGCGATTTATGCCCGGAGAAACGCTGGAGGAGGCACTCGCTGCGGCGCAGACTCTGCGCGCGAAGAAAATTGGGACGGTCTTCACGCACCTCGGCGAAAACATCGAGGACCGGGAAGAGGCGCGGCAGGTTACGGAGCACTATCTTGAGGTACTGGAGCGCATCCGGCAATCGGGCTTGCAAGCGGAAATTTCCGTCAAACTGACGCAGCTCGGGTTGGACCTTTCCGCGGATCTTTGTTTCGAGAATTTACAAGCGATCATCGCGCATGCGCAGAGAGATTCCATCGTCTGGGTGGACATGGAAGCGAGCAATTACGTTGACTCGACCCTCGATCTCTACCGCCGTGCTTTAACGGAATATCCGAACGTAGGCATTTGCCTTCAAGCGTATCTCTATAGAACCAAGGATGATCTGACGAAGTTGTTGGCTTTGCGCCCGTCGATCCGGCTAGTCAAAGGCGCGTACAACGAGCCGCGGGAGATTGCGTTTCCGCTGAAGAAGGATGTGGACGAAAACTACTTCGAGCTGGCTAAACTGATGTTGCAGGCCAAAAAAGAAAATCGCTGCGTGCGCGCGGCGTTTGGAACTCACGATGTGGAGCTGATTCGGCGCTTGTTCAATTTTTCATCGGAGCCGAAGCTGGCGAAGTCCGACTTCGAAGTGCAAATGCTCTACGGCATCCAGCGAGCGGAGCAGGAGCGCCTGGCCAACGAAGGTTGCACATCGATCGTTCTGGTCGCGTATGGCAGCTACTGGTATCCGTGGTTTGTGCGGAGGCTGGCGGAGCGCCCAGCGAACTTGTGGTTTATGTTGCGTAACGTATTTGCGGGTTAGAGTGGAACACTATTCCGGCTGACACATCCTTCCAAACAGAAAACGCAATTTGCATTCAGCTTGCGGTATTTGCTTTTGCTACCAGAAGAATCGCGAGAACATAAAACAAGAACATGAATGCGAGGAAGGTCTTCGCATGACGATTGGCTCCCTGAAACTCCTTCCATGCCAGAACACCCCACAAGGCGGCAACCATGGGCGCCGACTGGCCGATCGCGTAGGAAATTGCCACGCCGGTAAAATTTGCAGCGACGAGATTGAAGACTGTTCCCGTGCCCCAGATGGCACCGCCCAGCAGGCCGAGCAGATGTCCTGAAGCCGGGCCGTGAAAAAATTCTCCGAAATTCACGGGCTCGCCCACGAGAGGTTTCTTCATGAAGTAAATGTTCCAGACAAAACAGGACAGCAGCGCGCCAAGCGTCAAGAAAACGGCGATGCTATATGGGCCGAGAGTGTTTCCTTGAGTCATAGCATGGGTCACGAAGGGCGCCCAAAGTCCCATCAAAATTCCGGAAACCACGCAGACGATGATGCTTTTCTTCGAGACTGAGCCAGCATCTTTCTTGAGGCTTCCGTAGGCCTTGCCATCGAGAATGACCGCGATCAAAGCGCACGCCACACCCGCGGCGAGCAAGCCGGCGCTGCCCTTGGGCTGCAACACATAGCTCAAGACGACGCCGACCACCAGCGCGATGCCGATGGAAACCGGAAAAGCGATGGCCAGGCCGGCCATGTCAATCGCCGCAACGAGCAGAAGATTCGCGAGATTGAAGATTGCCCCGCCGACCAGCGTGTAGACGAAATTCGAACGATCCGCGGAGTGAACATTGTTTAGAAAACTGGAAGCGTCATTGGAAGTGCTGCCGAAGGTAAAAGCCAGCACCAGCGATATCAGAAAAATGCCGAGGGCGTAATCCCAATAAAAAAGTTCGAAGCGGTAGTTCTTTACCCCTTTGAAAGTGTTGGCCCAGGAGCCCCAACAGATGGCGCTGGTGATCATCATGACGAGCGCAATGCCAAACGCGTGAGGAACAAACATGAATTCGCGGCTCCTGAGCGGCTGCCGCTGCTTATATTTGCTGCGAACGGAGCTGTCAAGGATAAACGGAGAGATTTTGCGGCTTGCGAGCCTAGTTTCTATATAATTCGCGGGCAGTACGAGCGGGGGAAGAGCGATGGCTAAACGATCCTTGATTGCGGTGGTAGGCAGCGCCAACGTAGATTTGACGACGTTTAACGACGTGTTTCCGCGTCCCGGCGAAACCATTTTTGGAAAAAAGTTCGACCTGGGTTTCGGGGGCAAGGGCGCGAATCAGGCGGTGGCCGCGCATCTTTGCGGAGCGAAAGTGGGTATGGTGGCGAAGGTCGGAAGCGATCTTTTTGGCCCGGCGACGATCAAGAATTTCAAATCGCAAGGAATTGACGCGACACATGTCGGAATTGCGGAAGGCATTTCCAGCGGCGTGGCGCCGATCTTCGTGGATGCCAACGGTCAAAATCGCATCATCGTCGTGAAAGGCGCGAATGACCTGCTTTCACCGGCGGACGTGGACGCGGCCGCGCCGCTTCTCGTTAAAGCGGACACCATTGTGATGCAATTTGAGATTCCGTTACGCACCATTTACCACGCGGTGCGGTTCGCCAAAACCAATGGGATTCGCTGCATCGTGAATCCCGCCCCGGCGCAAGCGGTGGATTTCAAGAAACTGAGGAGCGCGGATTATTTCATTCCCAATGAAAGCGAAGCGGAAGTCATCACGGGAATGCCGGTGCATTCGATCGATGATGCAAAAAAGTGCGCGGAATTTCTGCTTCGCCAAGGAATGCGGCGCATCGTGATTACGCTCGGCGAACGCGGCTCCCTGGTCGCGGGGTTGGAAGGCTGGGAGATTATTCCAGCGTTCAAAGTGCAAGCGGTGGATACGACCGGGGCGGGCGATGCATTTATCGGAAGTTTTGCAGTCTTTCTTGGCGAAGGATTGCCGGAGAAAGAAGCTTTGACACGCGCGAATCTGTACGCCGCCCTCTCCACGACTAAAGTGGGCACGCAAAAATCCTTCTGCGGCCGCGAGGAATTCGAAAAGGAATGGCAGAATCGCACCTGACGCCTACAAACAAGCTTTGCCGAAGTGATAAGATGAGGGTTTGCAGGCGACTTTGCCGTTTGCAGTGAGAAGCTTATGACTCAGCGGAACAACACACGAACCGATAACGCCTCCGGTGTGGAACGCCTCGGGTTGCAAGGGACTATTTCGCCTGCGGATACCGCCATCGCCAATTACGCGGGGCGCGATCTTCAGCCAAACCGCGGAATCCCCTTGAATCTAGATTGGGTGAAAGACGTGCGCGTGAACACCAGCGCCGTCGAGCGCCGCGCACAAACCATTGGCACCCGGCGCACCGTGAAAAAAGAGTGGCAGGCGGCATGGCTCGTGCGTGCTATCACCTGCATGGACCTTACGACACTCTCCGGCGACGACACCGACGAGCGCGTCCGCCGGTTGTGCGCGAAGGCACGCCAGCCCATTCAGCAGGAAATTGAACAGAAACTTGGCATCGAAAGCCTGCATATCAAGGTGGCTGCGGTCTGCGTCTATCATTCCTTCGTGGAAACCGCGCGCCGCGCGATTGAAGGCACCGGCATCCACGTGGCCGCGGTCTCAACCGGATTCCCCGCCGGCCTCTCGCCGCTGGAGGAACGTGTCGCGGAAATCCGGCGCTCCGTGGAAGCGGGAGCGGATGAAATCGACGTTGTAATTACTCGCGCTCACGTTTTTGGCGGGAAATGGCAAGCGCTCTACGATGAAGTCGCAACCTTTAAGAACGCCTGCGGGCCGGCGCATCTGAAAGTCATCCTGGGCACTGGCGATCTGCTTACATTGCGCAACGTGGGGCGCGCAAGCCTCGTAGCCATGATGGCCGGCGCGGACTTCATCAAAACTTCGACGGGTAAAGAAGCCGTGAACGCCACGCTTCCCGTGAGTCTGGTCATGACGCGCGCCATCCGCGAGTACGCACAGGAAACGGGTATGGCCGTGGGCTTCAAGCCCGCGGGCGGCATTCGAACCGCAAAGCAGTCGCTTGACTGGCTTTCCTTGATGAAAGAAGAACTCGGTAATTCCTGGCTGAGGGCAGAGTTGTTCCGGTTTGGCGCCAGTAGCATGCTGGGCGACATCGAGCGTCAGATGGAGCATCAAGCCACGGGCCGCTATTCAGCGGAGTATCGCCACCCGATCGCGTAAGTTGGGAATTCGATCTTTGAAGAAAGAATCGAGAAGAAGCGCATGAGCATCGTCGAGAAATTCATGACCATGGACTACGGGCCCGCGCCGGAAGATCCTCGCGAGGCTCTCAGCTGGCTGGACCGACACGGCCGCCGCTTCGGACATTTTATCAACGGCACCTGGCAGACGTCGTCAGCGGGCACCACTTTTGACACCACGGACCCCTCCACCGGAGAAAAACTCGCGACCATAGCGCAGGGCTCGGCCGCGGACGTGGATAACGCCGTGAGAGCCGCGTGTGCCGCGCTGCCCGCCTGGCAGGCCCTCACTCCTCATGCGCGCGCGCGTTACCTCTATGCGCTGGCGCGCCAAGTGCAAAAGCATTCGCGATGGCTTGCGGTTCTCGAAACGCTGGACAACGGCAAGCCCATTCGCGAAAGCCGCGACATTGATATCCCGCTCGTGGCCCGCCATTTCTATCATCACGCCGGGTGGGCCCAGCTGCTCGAGCAGGAATTCCCGGGATACACCGCGTGCGGCGTGGTCGGGCAAATTATTCCCTGGAATTTTCCACTGCTCATGCTGGCGTGGAAAATCGCGCCCGCCCTTGCGGCCGGAAACACCGTCGTGCTAAAGCCCGCGGAATTTACGCCTCTGACGGCGCTTGCGTTCGCATTTATCTGTCAGGAGGTCAACCTCCCGGCGGGCGTCGTAAACATCGTCACCGGTGACGGCTCAACCGGCGAAGCGCTCGTAAGACATCCGGACGTGGACAAAATCGCCTTCACAGGTTCAACCGAGGTGGGTCGCGCCATTCGGAAAGCAACCGCGCAAAGCCACAAAAAACTTTCCCTGGAACTCGGGGGCAAATCGCCGTTCATCATTTTTGAGGACGCCGATCTGGACAGCGCAGTAGAGGGCCTCGTTGACGGCATCTGGTTCAACCAGGGGCAAGTCTGCTGCGCAGGCTCGCGCCTCTTGATGCAGGAGAGCATCGCGGAATCGCTCATTGGCAAAATCCAAGACCGCATGAACACGCTGCGCATCGGCCCTCCTTTGGATAAAGCCATCGACATCGGCGCAATCGTCGCGCGTGTGCAACTCGAGCGCATCCAGCGGTTGGTGGATCAAGGCGTGGCCGAAGGCGCGACCTGCTGGCAGCCTTCCATCCCCATGCCCTCCCGCGGTCTATATTTTCCGCCGACGTTGCTAAGCAATGTCCATCCAAGTTCCATCGTCGCGCAGCAGGAAATTTTCGGCCCCGTGCTGGCCGCGATGACTTTCCGCACGCCGCGTGAGGCCGTCGAACTCGCCAACAACACAGTCTACGGCCTGGCCGCCTGCGTCTGGAGTGAGAGCATCAACGTCTCCTTGCACGTTGCCGCGCAACTGAAGGCCGGCGTGGTCTGGGTGAATTGCACGAATCTTTTCGACGCCGCCTGCGGCTTCGGCGGATATCGCGAAAGCGGTTTTGGCCGAGAAGGTGGCCGCGAAGGCATGCTCGAATATCTCGAGCCCACGTGGTTCAAGCATGCGCCGGCCGTTCACTCGACGCCGCTCGCCATCGACCAGCCTCCAGAGCAGCTCGCCGATTCTGCCGCTCCCCCGATCGACCGCACCGTGAAGCTCTATATCGGCGGCAAGCAGGTGCGGCCCGATTCCGGCTACAGTATGGAAGTGCGCGGAGCCGACGGCCGCTTGCTCGGCGAAGCGCCGCTGGGCAATCGCAAAGACATTCGCAACGCCGTCGAAGCCGCGCGCAAGGCCGAAGGTTGGGGCAAAGCAACCGCACACAATCGCGCGCAAGTGCTCTATTACATCGCGGAGAATCTCTCGCAACGCCGCGAAGAAATCGCGGCTCGCCTGGCAGCCGTCGTAGGAACGAAGCAAGCCGAAGCAGAAATCAGCCTCGGCATCGAGCGCATTTTCTCCTACGCTGCCTGGGCCGACAAGTATGACGGAGCCGTACACAACCCACCCTTTCGTAACGTCGCGCTAGCCATGAAGGAACCGATTGGAACGGTCGGCGTGATCTGTCCCGCGGATGCGCCGCTGCTTGGATTCCTTTCGCTCGTCGTGCCAGCCATTTCGGTGGGCAACACGGTCATAGCCATTCCATCAGAGAAATATTCGCTCATCACCGCTGATCTCTATCAAGTTTTCGAAACCAGTGATCTTCCTGGCGGCGTGGTCAACATCGTCACCGGCCGCACATCTGAACTGCTGAAGACGCTCGCCGAACACGATGATGTGGATGCCGTCTGGTGCTTCACCGATGAAGCCGGCGCTGCGACAGTGAAGACGCTATCGGTAGGAAATCTGAAGCAGGTATTCACCAACGAAGGCCGCGCTATTAACTGGTTCGACGTGAAACAGGGCGAAGGCCGTTGGTTCCTCGGTCACGCTGTCCAGCTAAAAAACATCTGGGTCCCCTACGGAGAGTAAAGACCCTCGCGAAGTACTCACAGACTCAATCATTTCAAACGATTCAAGGTAGGAATGCCGGACTCTTGAATGAGGAAAGTGGTCGGGGCGAATGGATTTGAACCATCGACCTCCTGGTCCCGAACCAAGTCCTTAAACCCCATAAACGCTTTATCTGGCGTCGCTTACGGGACACGGGACCTTATTTCCCCTCTCTTAGTTGTCCGTAACTTGTACCTAACAACTCGTTCCAGAAGGCCACTGATAAGCTTGGCAGCCTGGACGGTAAACACACGAGTTATAACCTTCTCGCCTGCGATCTTGACCAATTGCAAGAGGCCACACTTGGGAGCATTCGGCTGTGAAGTTTCACACGAACTATTGATTCAGCGGCGCTCAACGCGGAAATTGGCCTCCAAAGAACGGGATAGGAACCGCTCAGGAGTTTCTGGGAGGCCTGAAGGTCTGACACTGTCTGCGCCTTAATTCCCTTCATGCGTTATCGCCATCTTGGCCTTAATTCGAGAACTTCGAATTGCGGCAGAATCTATTGGCAGGCAACCCGGCGAACATCCGGAAGGCCGCTAAAATACAGGCACCAAAACGTTTCGGTATTTCGCTCCCTTGCTTTGTCCGCTACACCAATTCTGCTATGATTCCAAGCGTGATGACTCCCGCCTCCGCCCGTAACGACCGAGGCCTGGTGGTCTTTGGCGAATTTTTTTTTGATCTAGTGTTCTACGACCTCCCGAGGATTCCCCGAATGGGCGAGGAGGTTAAGACCGCGAGTTTCGCGCGTTTTCCGGGTGGCGGTCTGGCAACGACTGCATTAGTGGCGGCCAGTTTAGGTACTCCGACCAAAGTCATCACCAGGGTTGGACGGGACGCACTCGCGAGCCCGGAGTGGCAAAAGCTGGTCGAAAGCGGCATCTCCACCCAGGATTGTGAATTCGACCCGCGCTTGCCAACGGCGATGACAGTCTGCGCCGCCTTCGACGGCGATCGCATGATGATTACTCACGACACCGTCAATCTAAAACTGGAAAGACTCTTGGAACGGAGTGGCGTGCAGAAGCAGCTGCGGACAGCAAGTCATGTGCATATGGCGTGCGCACTGTGGCCTCCCCAGGTGTGGAAGCTGGCAATCCACAAACTGCGCAAGCAAGGCTTGACGGTTTCAGCGGATTTGGGGTGGAACCCCGAGGTACTTGAGTCTCCCCGATTGCCGTCCTTGCTGAGGGAATTTGAATTTACCTTTCCAAATGAACCGGAAGCGCAGGCCATGACCGGTGAAAAGACAGTTGAGGCAGCGGCAAGGAAATTGGCTCGCTGGGTGCGAGTGCCCGTAGTCAAGCTTGGTCCAGATGGTTCCTTGACCGTTCGCAACGGAAAGATTTTGCGCGTGAAATCCATTCGCGTGCGCACCGTGGATGCAACGGGAGCAGGTGATGCCTTCAACGGTGGGTTTCTTCACGGCTATCTCGCCGGATGGCCGCTCGAAGAGTGCTTGCGAGCCGGCAATGTATGCGGAGCGCTCGCCACAACGGGCGCCGGAGGATCCTCTGCCATACCGACGCGGAAGAACCTCAGGAAGCTGATGAAAATACTCCGCTGAATTGTAGTTGAGGAAGGGGGAAGACGAATTCCGGCCCGCATCGGAATCGCTCATTGGGGAATCGTTCTGGAGGACATAACGCCATTATGAAGATCACTCTCATCGGAGCCGCGGGGGTTAGGACCCCACTCCTGGTCCACGGCCTGGCAGGCCTTCGCGGCAGCGTACACTTAGACGAGCTGGCATTTTGGGATACAGATCCGGAACGCCTGAAAACAATGAAGCGGGTCGCGGAAGCGATGGGCAAGCGAAGCGAACTTCGCGCGCATCTCAAAGCTTATTCCGATCCTGAGCATGCCCTTGAAGGAGCGGACTACGTCATCACGAGCATTCGTGTGGGTGGTATAGATGCGCGAGTAAAGGACGAAACGATAGCTCTTGCGCACGGGCTAGTCGGCCAGGAAACCGTGGGCGCAGGCGGTTTCGCGTGCGCCATGCGGAATCTGGGGACGATGCTGGAATACGCGCGCCTGATCGAACGCGTGGCTCCACGAGCGACGGTCATCAACTTCACAAATCCAGTAGGAATTATTTCCCAAGGACTTCTGAATCATTCCGGAGTCAATGTAATTGGCGTTTGTGATACGCCTTTGGAGACTTTCGAAGCGATCGCCCATGCGCTGGACCGAAATCCTTTCGGACTGCATTTCGACTATCTCGGACTGAATCACTTAGGTTGGGTGCGGTCCATCCGCGATGAACGGGACGCGGAACTGCTGCCCAAAGTGTTGTCTTCTCCCGAGATCATTCAGAAATGCTATCGGCACGGGCTTTTCCCCGCAAAGTTCATTCAACAGCTGGGGCTGCTGCCCACCGAGTACCTCTACTTCTATTACTTCCCGCAGACGGCGTACAAGAACACGAAACAAAGCGGCCAATCGCGCGGCCAAGCCATCGCAGCCATGAACACGCGGCTGTTTCAAAAGCTGGCGCAGGCTCCCGAGTCGAAACTAATCGAAATCTATGAACATTACCTGCGTGAACGAAATGCCTCTTACTTCAGCATCGAGGCAACGGCGGGCGAGCGACGCAAGGAAAATCAGGAACTCTACTCGGAGTTTTCAGGTTACGAGCGGATTGCCCTGCTTGTGCTGCAGGCGCTGCATGCTGAGGCGCCCACACTGATTCCTCTTACGGTTCGCAATGGTAGAGCTCTGGAAGATCTCGATCCCGATGACGCGGTCGAGCTACCCTGCCAAGTCTCTTCGCGCGGCGTTCAAGTGGCTGCCGTGGGGCGCGCGCCGGATGCTGTTCGTCCCTTGTTGCTACAGGTAAAAGAATATGAGCGCCTTACGGTGCGAGCTTCGGTCGAACACTCACGCGAGATGGCACTCGCAGCTCTTGAGAAGAATCCCCTAGTTGGCGGCGCCGAAGTGGCCCGGCAGGTGTTAGCGGAATACCTTCGAGTGTTTGGACAGCAGATGAGGCTTCAAGCCGCGTAAGCCGGTTCATTCCATAAGGTGGCCGATCCAGATCAAGCGCCCGTTACCGTGAATTGGCTTGCGGACTCAAGATTGGACAGCACGTTTTTCAGATAGCTCAGGCTGGCGCGCATGCTCTCCACAGGCGGAACGATTGTCTTCCCGTAGATCACATCTTGTTCCACGATCGCCCAGCCCGAATACCGGCTTTCCGCCAGGAATCGGAAGAAACTCTCAAAGTGGATGCACCCAGTTCCGACTTGGGAGAACACACCGGCGCCGACCGCTTGTTCAAAGTTAAGCTTTTTGCGCCGAGCCTCACCCAGAACTCGGGCGTCCACATCCTTAATATGCACGTACTGGAGCAAGGAACGATATTTGTTTGCCTCGTCCACGGGATCTCCTCCGCCGTAAACACAGTGCCCCGTATCAAGGCATAGACCGACCTGCGTGCCGGCGAGTGCGTCGAAAAGACATTCCACCTCCATGGGATTCTCTACAAAGGTGGCAACATGGGGATGAAAAACAAGGCGCAGGCCGAGTTCCTCAGCAGCATGCTCGACTTGGCGGATGATCGCTCCCACCTGATTCCATTGAGCGGGACTCAAGGATTTGCTTCCATCAACGGGGACACGGCCCGCGATTTCCCGCCGTTGGGATGTTTGGCAATCGGACAGAACAAGCAACCTGGCGCCCAATGCGGAGAGAACTGCACCAACCCTGCGGACATGTTCGATTACCTTTTCAATTCGCGAAGGATCGGTGATCGGAACGGGAACGAAAGAGGAAAGTAAGGTCAATCCTAGCCGCTGTAAGGTCTTATTCAAGACTCCTGGATCGGTCGGGAAGTAG
This sequence comes from uncultured Acidobacteriota bacterium, assembly GCA_963729455.1. GTDB lineage: Bacteria > Acidobacteriota > Terriglobia > Acidiferrales > UBA7541 > Acidiferrum. Next base: position 35,299 of record CAVSNX010000005.1, on the reverse strand, counting down.
CCGTAGGGTCCCAGCTCCGTCCCTGTGTAGCCCGCGGAAACGATTTCTTTGAGAATTTGCTCGAAGGGTTGCTCCCAGGCCGGCCCGGGATCATCCTGCACTCCCCAACTGACGGGAGCCGATGCAAATTGTATTCGGTCGGAGAATCTTTCCATCTTAGTTCTTCCTCACCAGTGCGCCCAAGTGCACCCGTGCCCCTTCCCTAGCGCTCTGGTAACAGGCTTCGATTAATTCGACGACGTTGTGGCCGTCCTCGGCGGTGACAGGCGAGGGTGTTTTGCCTTCGAGGGCGTCGACGAAAAGCCGGTCTTCTTCAACGTAACCCCATTTCTCGTGCATGGTCGCGTGGGAGAAATCGTAAGTGGTGGTGTGGGTTTCCAAGCCATTCGTAAAGGAAATTCTCTCCATTTCAAACGTCTCATAGGTCGAGTACATTCCGTAAACTTCGAAACGTTCGAAAGGAAAATGCCAGCTGGCGTGCGCATAGGTTTTCATCGTGGCCTGCAAGCCAGATTGAAAACTGAGCAAGATGGAAAAATCGTCTAGCTCGCCATGCTCGTGAGCGCGCGCAGTCACCTGCACCCACTCAACTTTTCCGAAGAAAAAGGTCATCAAATCGAACATGTGAACGGGCGTTTCATACAAGAAGCCTCCGGTAAGTCTGGCGTTCCACACCCATGGCGGGTTTACCAGTTCTCCGCGGTTCATTTTGGCGTGGACGGAAAGCGGGCGGAGTTCGTTCCTTTCGATTGCGACTTTAAGAATTTTGTAGACTGGGGCAAAACGGCGGTTGTGGCCCACTTGATAGACAAGCCCGGAGCGGACAGCCCGATTGCGCAGTCTCGTGGCGGACTCGAGGTTCAACGCGAAGGGCTTTTCGCAAAAAACGTGCTTGCCGACTTCGAGAACCTGCATGGCAACTTCCTCATGAGTGGTATTTGGAGTACAAACGTAGACTGCGTCACATTCTTCGAGTAGCTCCTCGATTGATCGGGCTGCCTGAGCTCCAAACATGCTGGCCATCGCTTGCGCGCGAGTTGCCTCTAAGTCAAAAAAACTTTGAAGCGTGACGCGGGAATCTTTCGCCAGAATAGCGGCGTGTATGCTGGCAACACCTCCCGCTCCAACGATTCCGATCTTATGTTGCATTCCCGATCTCTCCCTTCCTGGACCCCATTTGCGCATTGAAAAATCCCTGGTGCGCTTCTGGGTCGAAGCGAACCGGCGGGTCTCAAGGTGACTTCGAGCCACGGGCCCGCTGCATAACAAAGCGCGGACTACGAACTTCGTTCCAACCCACCGATGTGAACCAAAGGCACCCTGGGATCGCGCTCCAAGCCGCTCTTGCGGAGGTATGCGTAGCGCGGATCATCGCTGGCCGCCATGGAACGCGCGCTGCCAGCAAGCACATTGAGGTAATACACGTCATACCCATGTGCGGCGACGACAGGATGATAGCCATCTTTGATGAGCACCAAATCGCCATCGACGAGAGTCAAGGTGTTGTCGCGCGTTCCCGCGGCGTCGTATAGGCGTTGGAATGCATAGCCTTCGGGTTTGCTGATCCGGTAGTAATAGGTTTCGTCGAGATCCACTTCGAACGGGGGGTTGTGGACGTCATGCTTATGGGGAGGATAGCTCGACCAATTTCCGCTGGGTGTATAAACCTCGCAGAGCAAGAGCTTTTCGGCAGGAAACTCTGGGCGAATGACATCGACAATCTGACGAGTGCAGTTTCCGCCGCCGCGAATCTCCTCGTGGCAATCCGCTGGAGTAATGACTCGAGGACTGAGCCGGGCGGAAGAGGGAGTGCGGCAGTCCGCGATTTCACAAGTGGTGATCGCCGAAATTTCAAAAGGCGTGCGGCTCGGCAGATACAACGCGTGCGGATAGCCGCTGAAAACGTCTTTCCGTCCTCCAATTTCCCGGGACCCTTCGCCCCAATCCATCGCCGCTTTTCCTCCGAGGACTACGAGAGCGGCTTCTTCGTCTCGAGTGTTGCTCTGCCAATACTGTCCTGCAACCAGCCGGCGTACCGAGAAGTTGATCGTCTTCCAGTTTGCTCGCTCCCGCGTGACAGAAACGAGGACACCGGATTTTCCCTGCGCGATTGAAGTCGGGTGAATCAATACCTCCTCCGCGTAAGAAGTCTCTGCCATGTCTGCCTCCCAGAGAATGGGTGTCCGGTGCCCCAAATCTTGTTACCTCTGACTAGCCGATGAATCCATGCTGCCTCTGGGCATCAGAAGAAGTGCCGCTCTCGCTTGATGCTTTTTTCATAGGTCCCGCGGGCGCTGCGGACCATTTCCATTTCCGAAACCTCCGCGATGGGCACATCCCACCAGGATTCATAGCCGGGGACACGGGCATTCCGATCCACTTCGATCACGATCACAGTCGTTCGGGGAGTCACGCGTGCGGCGACGAGCGCCTCTTTTAATTCATCGAGAGTTCGAACGCGCAAAGCTACGGCACCAAGACTTGCCGCATTCGCGACGAAATCAACGTTTACGGTTTCTCCTTCCAACTTCCCGTCTGTCCTGAATCGGTAGTGCGTTCCGAAACCGCCGCTCCCACACGATTCGCTGAGTGCGCCAATGCTGCCGAATCCGTGGTTATCGAGCAGGACGATATTCAATTTGAACCCTTCTTGAATGGAGGTGTGGATTTCCTGGGCCATCATCAAATAGGAGCCGTCGCCAACCATGACGTAAACTTCACGATCCGGCGCGGCCATCTTCACCCCAAGGCCGCCTGCGATTTCATAACCCATGCAGGAGTAGCCGTATTCCAGGTGATAACCTTTGGGGTCCCTGACTCGCCATAATTTGTGAAGGTCTCCGGGGAGGCTGCCCGCCGCACACACAACCACGTCACGCGGCTCTGAAACTGAATTCACGACGCCAATGACTTCGCTCTGGGCGACGGGGAGCCCCTGCTGAAGATGAAAAAGCCGATCTACCTCCTTTTCCCAAAGTTCCTGGAAACTGCGAACGCGCTCTTGATATTGGACAGGCGTGTGATAATCCTCAAGGAGTTGCGCAAGTTCCTCGAGCGCGGCTCGCGCGTCCGCGATCAGAGCCAGACCTCCATGTTTTCCAGCGTCGAACTCCGCCACATTAATGTTGATGAACTTGACTGCGGGATTCTGAAAGGCGGTCTTCGAGGAGGTGGTGAAGTCGGTATAACGCGTGCCGACTCCAACGATCAGATCGGCATCGCGGGCCAGGAGATTGGCTCCCGGAGTACCCGTTACACCCATGGCCCCCAAGCAACGTGGGTGATCGTATGCGAGCGATCCTTTTCCGGCTTGGGTCTCGGCGACAGGGATTCCCGTTCGTTCAACAAACTTGGCGAGGGCTACTGAAGCTTCCGAGTAGAGCACGCCTCCGCCCGCGATAAGCAGCGGCTGCCGGGCTGCGCGAATCATTTCGGCTGCGTGTCGAATTGCTTGTGCGTCTCCGCGCGGCCGGGGAACGTTCCAAACTCGCTTCTCGAAAAAGGCAGTTGGATACTCCAGCGCTTCCGCTTGCACGTCTTGTGGCAGGCTGAGAGTCACTGCTCCGGTCTCGGCAGGAGAGGTCATGACCCGCATGGCCTCGGGCAAGGCGCTCAGGAGTTGCTCCGGCCGGGAGATGCGGTCCCAATAACGGGAGACAGGCTTGAAGCAATCGTTGACGGAAATGTCTTGTGTCTGCGGAGATTCGAGTTGTTGGAGAACAGGCGCGACGTTGCGGCGTGCGAATATGTCTCCCGGAAGCAGGAGCACGGGAATCCGGTTCACGGTGGCTGTGGCGGCCCCGGTTACCATGTTGGTCGCTCCCGGACCAATCGAAGAAGTGCATGCGAACGCACGCAAGCGATTACTCATTTTCGAGAAGGCCACGGCGGTGTGAACCATGGCTTGCTCATTGCGGCTTAGGTAATAAGGAAAATCCTCATTCTGCTGCAGCGCCTGTCCTATTCCCGCGACGTTGCCGTGGCCAAAGATGCCGAAGCAGCCGCCGAAAAAAGGACGCTCGACTCCGTCTCGTTCGACATACTGATTCTTCAGGAACTTAATCGTTGCCTGCGATGCCGTAACTCGACTCGTAGACGCCAATTAGCCTCCTTGAAGGGCGTTTGATCCTATGTGATATCGGACTCAGGAACGCTCAAAAGAAGATGCGGGAGCGACTCTCGCCGCTCCCGCGCCCGATACTAGAAGTACAGCTTCAGTGCGAATTGGATTTCACGAGGATCACCCGGCCCGCCGGTATCGGTCCCCAAAATCGGCGCAAGCGTGCTGGAGACCTTTCCGAATGAACCTGGTGAGCCAATATTCGCATTCGGATTTGCGAAGTTGGGATGATTGAACGCATTGAAAAATTCAGTTCTAAATTGGAGCAGGTATCTCTCCCCAAACTTGAATTGTTTGAACAGGCTCAGGTCCCACATCTGGATCCCGGGACCGTAAAACTGATAGGGAGCACACGTACCGAAATGCCCGGAAGTGGGCTGCGAAAACGCCGCCGGATTGATCATAAACCCCGTGGTTGTGTACAAGTTGTGATTGCTTGTCGCGCCCGCGTATGGATTCCCAATACAGTTCGCATACACGGGGTTATTGCCGTCCACTACGCCATCATTATTGGCAGTGACTGAATACGGAGTTCCGGTCTGCAGCGTTATGATCCCGTTGAATTGCCATCCGCCGAGCCAGCGTGCGGCAGCACCGCCGCCTGACATGAAACGCTTTCCCTGACCGACCGGCAATTCCCAGATGAAATTCCCAACAAAACGGCTGCGAATGTCGAAAACCGAATTGCCCATTTCCGCAGCGTAGTTGTAGGAGTTTTGAGGTAACTGTCCGGCCGTCAAGTTGTCGCGGAAATTGGCGAGGCCGTGGCTGAAGGTGTAACCCAGAGAGTAGCTCAAGCCGTGGGACATCCTTTGTTTCAACTGAAGCTCGAGACCGTTGTAGTCCGCATTGCCGTCATTCGTGGCGGTCTCCAGGTACGCATGTTGGCTATTGTTCCCGCAAGGAAGCCCGGCGCCTACAAAGGTGTCAACGGTCATTGCGGTGGTCAGGTTGGCGTAGGGATACTGCAAAATAGGACAGCCCGTATTGAAGCCCGTGATCATTGGCTGGTTATAATCACGCACCCGTTCTTCTTTGCGGCCCCAATTGCCAACATAGGTGGCCAAGAGCGCTGTGTCTTGGGCGACTTGATATTCCAAGCCAAAGCTGGCCTGTTCAACGTAAGGCGTTCGCTGGTTCGGATCCTGGGCGCGTATTTGGAGCCCATACAGCTGATTTGGAGGGGGTGGCGGCGAACTAACAATGGAAGAAGGAAACCCATTTGCTAGCTGAAATACGGGGTTGCTGGGGCCTGAACCGAGGTTCGTATCAAGAAACTGCGGTGGATTTAGCTGAATCAAGGACTCCGAACCGATCCGGTTCTCATGCTGATAGAAGACTCCGTAACCACCGCGCCAGACCAGCCGCGGCATCATCTGATACGCAAAGCCAAGGCGCGGAGCGAAATTGATCAGGTCAGGATGAATCAGGGAGCGATTGTACCAACCGCTTGCATTGCTCGCCGCGGTAACCAGTCCCCCACCGTTGGCCGGTGTGAAGTTCGTGGTCTGGTTATTCCTATCAATCAGTGGAGCGAAAAGTTCGTACCGGAGACCATAAGTAAGGGTGAGTTTCGAAGTCGTCTTCCAGGTGTCCATGGCATAGAAGGAATGTCCGGGCTGAAAATAATGGACGACATGAGGGGTCGTGAAAATTACGATATTCGCGTCTCCCAGCAGCAAATCGGGAAGGCCGATATTGAAACTGCTGGTGACAACTCCGTCCTCGATCAAAAGACCCTGCGGGGCTTCTATATCGAAGAAATTGTCGGAGTGCTTGATGTATTGATATCCGAACTTGAAACTATGATTGCCTTTCAGCCAGTTCAGGTTCTCAACCAGGTTCCACGCTTGCGAAACCTGAGACTGAGGCCGCCACGCCGCCGTCCCTATTGTCCTTAGACCGGTGAAGAATATCGCGGGTATGCCGGCGCTTGTCGGCCCAACCGGGACGCCCGTCAGTCCAATGGCTGATTCGGCCTGGGAAGTGCCAAGAGTTAAACCATTGGGATCGCTATGAGCGTAGTCCCGGTTGAAGCCGAATCGCAGATCATTGACCAGTGAGTTTGAAAGGATGTGCGTCCAACCCAATGCGATCGACTGTTGGCGCCAGCGATACTGTGTTGCGAAATTGCCATTGCCGATCAAGGGATCGCCAGTCCACAGAGGGTCCTGCCGGTTCACATGCCGATAGCTGTAGCTCCCAAATATCTGATCTTTTGCGCTGAGGTTGTAATCCACGCGCCAGTCCGTCGAATACACGTCATCGGGTACCGACGTCGCAAATGCGTAGTTCGGCGCACCCGTCCAGCTCCCTGGTTGCCCTTCTACGGCCACCGCGGAGGGAATATTCGGAACCGCTGTAGCAGCGACCAAGCCCATCAGCTTTTTAGCGACGGGATCGAGGCACGTATGGCCGGTCGTACTCGTTGCTTGGATGATGTTTCCGACATAGCAGCCGGACTGGCCCGGGACCTGTGGATTGGTCAAAGCGTAGTGCAATTCCGTAAAATTGCCCGCATCCATCAGCGGCGTCGGAATCGTGCTCTGGACGGTAGTGGCTTGCCGGCTGGTAAACCGTTCGATATCCCCAAAGAAAAATAGTTTCTCTTTCAAGATCGGCCCGCCGAACGTGCCACCAAATTGATTCTGCGTGAAGCCGCCGCGCGGCTGTCCGATTGTATTGTTAATCCAAGAGTTTGCGTCCAGTACCTTGTTCCGGAAAATACTCGAACAAATCTCCCGTGGTATCCATTGGTGCCTGATTTGATGGTCGCGTTGACCACCGCTCCCGCGGAATTGCCGAATTCAGCAGAGTACGTGCGCGTCTGAATCTTGAACTCCTGCAAGGCATCGGGCGGCGGCTGCACCACTTGCACCGAGAATTCCTGCAGGTTTTCCGAGAACGAATTGTTGTCAATTCCGTTCAGCAGAAAATTGTTTTGCAGTTCGAGGTTCCCGTTGACGCTAAACCGGTCGGGCGCAGGGTTAGCCGCGCGCGTAATACTTGTCTACGCCGGGTTCCAAAAGCGCCAAATCAGCGTAACGACGTCCATTGAGAGGAAGATCGTTCATGTGCTGTTCATCTACAACACTTCCGACGTCGGCCGATCTGGGTCTGCAGGATTGGCTCGCCGGCAGTGACCACTATTTGCTGAGTTCACCGACCCAATCTTCAGGACAAAATCAATGGAAAGGCGGTCCTGCACGTGCAATTCAATGTCGTCACGCAAAACACTTTCAAAGCCTTCGGCGCTCACCTTCACCGAGTATGTGCCGGGGATCAAGGTTAGAACCTGATACTCTCCCTGGTCATTGACAAGGGTAGTCGTTACGACGCCCGTGGCCTTATTCGTGATCTGTCACAGTTGCCTTTGGCACGACAGCACCAGAGGAATCCAGAATCCTCCCCTCAATGGCGCCACGATCGATTTGTCCAAACGCAGGCAGAGCAGAAACGGCGAGAAACGCGACAAACAACAGTACCCAGTCACGCAATCTCCGAGTTCTCATCCCTCGATTCATTGCAGCCTCCACTTTTCAGATTCGAAGAGCAGTCCCCCAAGTATTGACGTAGTTCGATTCGAAACCACTCAGGCAACGGTCACTCGCTGGGAATCAAGTAAGGCATCTTAACGCTGCAACCATCGCGTGCAGTCCAAAAGCCGACTCGCCGAGGAACCCAATCGCCCCTGAATGATCGGTGTCTTCGAAGGTTCACCCCAACTAGCGCACAGTGACCGGCACGTATTCCAAACCAGTCGTCATGGAAAAACGGGAAAGACAAATGGCGCATGGTCACCCAAACGCTGCCTCGCAGCCCCTCCGGTTATGCCGAAACGATTCGGCCACAAATTCCCTGAGATCTATCACCCGTAAAAATCCTTGTCAAGCCAATTCTTCGGAAACCCGGCTATTGCCGCGGAGTTGTGCATATCCTAGAAAATGTACGGGGCAATCGCTGCCGGGTGCCAGAACGTTTTGGTGTTTTGTATTGACAATGGTTTTTGCGGACGTACAATGCCGTTAATCCGAACAAAAATATGGAGGCTGGATGCCGCGCCGCAGCACTTGCGATAGTACATGCCGGATCGAAAAAAGATCTCCGGCTGAGGATCGGCACTTACGGCAAGCCGGAACTGCGTGCACGGCGCGCGTTCAGAAGCTCGGGATTTTGACCGTCGATTCCAGGCGTTACGGAACATTTCACTAGCTATCTCTCAACAGGCAAAGGAGTGAGAATGACATCACGATCCAGCAAGATACTTCTCATAATTTTCGTCTCGCTGAGCTGCGCACTGCCTTTTCTAGTGCGATCGGATCTAGCGAGAGCTCAATCCCCCAACGCTATCAGTTCGAGGCCGATCCCGGCTGCACAGGCGCTGGCTTTTGACCGGGGGGCGGCCGCACTTTGGCAGAGCCTGCAGAAACTCCACACGCGCGCGAGCCTGCTGATGGTCACCGCTCATCCAGACGACGAAGACGGAGGAATGTTGACCTATGAATCGCGCGGACAAGGAGGACGGGTCACACTGTTGACGCTCAACCGAGGAGAAGGTGGCGCCAACGTCATGTCTTCGGATTACTTTGACGCGCTAGGGCTGGTGCGCACGGAAGAACTTCTGGCGGCCGACCGTTACTATGGAGCGCAACAATTCTGGACGCGGGTGTGCGACTACGGTTTTTCCAAGACAAAAGAAGAGGCCCTCGAGAAGTGGGGACACGATCGTGTCCTTTCGGATGTTGTACGCGTCATTCGCATGACGCGCCCTCTCGTCCTTACCTCCGTCTTTGTCGGAGGGCGCACGGACGGCCACGGCAATCACCAGGTTGCCGGGCAAATGGCGCAAGAGGCTTTCAAGGCCGCGGGTGACCCAGCCATGTTTCCCGAGCAGATCAAAGAGGGACTGCGCCCCTGGAAGCCGATGAAGGATTATGCCCGTGTGCCGTTTTCCCCTGTCACCGACAAGGGGATCTATGACTATGCGGACGGAAAGTATTATCCCGCCGAATTTCCCAACTACACGGACGGCACTGTCATCAAAGGAGCGCTTTCCGCTTCGGTCGAAATTCCGGAAGGCGAATACAACCCACTCCTCGGATTAACCTATGCGCAGATCGCGCGCCTGGGCCTCGGCCAGCAGAAGTCGCAGAGCGGTGGCACTGGCTTGCCTCCGGCCGAAGCGGAGATGAGCCCATATCACCGGTTTGCATCTGTCGTCTCGGCTTCGGAAAAGGAGTCGTCTTTCTTTGATGGCATCGACGTTTCGCTGATGGGTATCGCGAGCCTGGCGCAAGGCGGGGACAGCGCTTTCCTAAAGGATGGACTTACTCAGATCAATTCGCTAGTCGAAAAAGCCATGAATGATTTCTCGGCCCAACATCCCGAAGCCATCGCCCCCACACTGGCGGCAGGCCTGAAAGGGACGAGCGAGCTGATGGAAAAAGTCGCCACCAGCAACCTGACGCCGGATTCGAAGTATGACGTGGCACACGAACTAAAAGTCAAGCAATCGCAATTCGACAATGCGCTCGCCGAATCGCTGGGTATTTCAGTGCTTGCCTCGGTTGCTCCTGAGAAAGAACCGACCGGGCCTTTTGCACGCTTCTTCAGAAATCAGCCAACCTTCGAGGTGGCCATCCCGGGACAAAAGTTCTGGGTGAAAGTCCATGCAACGAACCCCACCAATCTTTCCGTGCAACTGGAGAGCGCCGTATTGGAAGCTCCGATGAGCGAACAATGGACCATCGATCCAGCAACGCAAACGGGCGGCACCCTCAAAGGAAATCAATCCGCGGATGTGCGGTTCACAGTTCAAGCTGCGTCCAACGCGCGCTACACGCGACCCTATTTCACGCGTCCGGATATCGAGCAAGCCTACTATGACATCCAGGAATCGAGGGACCTCAATTTATCCTTTGGCTCCATATCCGCTGTCCGCCAGATTGCATTTCGTATTCGACGGGGTGCCGTTTGAATTGTCACAAGTGGTTCAATCCGTGAAGCGGGTAACGGGCCCGGGAACGGTGCTCGAACCGCTGATCACAGGCCCGGCCATTTCTGTCTCCATGCTGCCGCAGGCAGGAATTGTTCCCCTGGGCGCCAATTCCTTTGAAGTGACGGTCAACATTCACAGCAATGTCAAAGGTCCCGCAAAGGGAACAGTAAAACTCGACTTGCCGGAAGGTTGGAAGGCGCCCCAGGAAGAATTTTCAACGTCGAAGGACGGGGACGATCAAGCGCTCAACTTCCACGTCACGCCTGCGGGGCTCATGCAAAAGGCGTATGCAATTACAGCGGTGGCCGCCTACGACGGTCGCGATTACAAAGAGGGCTATCACACCATCGGCTATTCCCGGCCTGCGTCCCTACAATCTCTACCGCGCTTCCACCTATCGCACGACCGGAGTTGATGTGAAAGTCGCCCCGGGCCTGAATGTCGGATACATCGTGGGCGCCGGCGATGACATGCCTCAATCTCTCGTGAACCTAGGCATCAACGTTCATTTCCTCACCCCGGAAGACCTGGCCAGCGGAAACCTCTCAAAATTCGACGCGATCATTCTTGGCGTGCGCGCGTATGCCGTGCGTGAAGATCTCAAAATTTATAATGGCCGCATCCTCGACTATGTGAAGGACGGCGGGGTGGTAATCGTTCAATACAACACGCCGGAGTACGATCACAACTATGGTCCATATCCCTACAAAATGGGTTCCAACCCGGAAGAAGTTACCGACGAGCAATTCCCAGGTCGAAATCCTGGCGCCGACAAATCCCGTTTTTACCTGGCCCAACAAAATCACCAGCAAAGATTTTGAACATTGGGTGGAAGAGCGCGGTTCGAAGTTCCTTGAGAGCTGGGACTCCGCATATGAGCCGCTGCTGGAAACGCACGACCCGGGTCAAGCTCCTCAAAAAGGCGGCCTTGTTTTTGCAAAATACGGTAAGGGCGTTTACATCTACAATGCCTACGCGTTCTACCGCCAGATGCCCGAGGGCGTGCCAGGCGCGTACCGCATTTTCGCCAACATGGTTAGCCTGGCGAAAAATCCTCAGCTGATGAGTTCTCAACCCACGACAACCCACCCCGGTGACGAAGTCCACTCCCTGATCCAGTTGGGAAGAGAGTGGACTTGTTTGACACCGGACCATATTCACTTATGGTCCGGCGTCTTGTTCTGGATCGTGTAGAGGAACGTTTTCATTGTTGCATCGTGCCGGGCGTTCTCATCTGCAACGCGCTTTGAAGCCGCTTCGTAGAGTTTCATTTCCTTCTGCCACTGCTCCGTCTGTCCCACGTGTCGATAAATCTGGGCCAGGCGGTAGTGCGCGTCCGCGGAGTCCGGGTCCAAGCGCGCGCACGTTTCGGATTCGCCAAGCGCTTCTTGCCAGCGCTCCAACCATCGATAAGCTCTGCCCAACTGGCAATGCGGCGAGGCGTCTTTTGGAAGAAGCCCGGCTGAGGCGCGCAGGCGCTTCAGAATTTCTTCGACGCGCGTCTTGTCACCAGAAGCGTAGTCTCTACGAAAGAGCAGAGCACCGCAGTAGAACTGCATGTGGCCATCCTTTGGCTGGCGGTCTGAATATCCACATAGCCGCGCCAGCGCGGCGGGATCGGGCGTGGAGGCCCGGTCCATCTGAATGTCTCCCAAATACTTCAGCGCAGTCTGGGGTTCCGGCGCAAATTCGGCCGCACGCAGAAGAAACCGGGTGGCCTCCTCGTCGGTTCCCGCAAAGTACTCCACCATGCCCAGCGCCAATTGTATTCGCCAGGACTTTGGCTGCAGCTCCTCTGCCTGTTTGAGCACAGCCTTGGCTGCTTCGAAGCTATTGTGCCGGATCAATTCCACCGCAAGCGAGAGACGATACTTTTCCTCGTTCGAAGCCAGCGTCACAGCGGCTTGATAACTCCGCACGGCGGCGAGATTATCGCCGCGCGCCTCTTGGATGTCTCCGAGAAGGTCTTCGAGATCGGCGTTGTCGCCGCCAAGCGCCTTGCATTTTTCCGCGCTCCCCAAGGCACCGTCTAGGCGGCCCGACCGGAACTGTGCGAGCGCCAGATTGAACTGTAAGTCAGCACGATGCGAGTCGAGCTCCGCCGCCCCCTTAAGTTCTTCAATGGATTCGGAGTATTCGCCGTGAGAGATCAGGAGTTCCGCCAAACGCTGAAGAAAAAACAACTTGTCCGCGGAACTCAGCTGTGTCGAGCGAAGCAACTCCAGGGTTTGATGGAAATCTCCATGCATTCCTAATTGTGCTTCCAGAAGAACGAGGCCAGCTTGCGGATCGCGGGTGCGTGAAAATACTGGCTCTGCCAAACTTGCCGTGCGCTGCCAATGTTCAACTTTCAGTTCTGCCACGGCCGTCGCCATGGTGAGCCCAGAATCCGTGGGCCTAAGTACAAGAGCCTTTTCCATTTCCGAAGCGGCGGCCGAGGCATTTCCAAGTCCCAGAGCCACCGAGGCTTTCAGCCGGTGAAATCCGATGCGTTCTTCCGGGTCACCGGGTGGCGATAGACCTGCCAACGCGGTTTGGGCTTCCTTATACTTGTGAAGGCGCGCGAGAACAACCGCCCATTCTATTCGAATCTGTGGGGTGCCCTGGCTAGCTTTTGCCGCATGCGCCAGCATTGACTCGGCCTTTTCCGGCTGGCCTGCCTGTTCATAGATCTCGCCGAGTGCCGCCAGAGCGACGTAGTTCTCGGGCGCATTTTGCAAAACTGTCTTGAACTCTTCCTCGGCGCGATCGTTCTGACCAGCAATAGCATATGCTTGGCCCAACAGAATCCTTGCGCCGTAGTCCTTAGGGCGAGTTTGAAGATAGCCTGAGAGAATCTGGATTGCTTCCTCTGCATTTCCGTGCGCAAGAGAGGATTGTGCTTCCGCGAGCGGCCCGGAGGATGGAGGCCGTTGCGGTTGAGGGGCGGATTGATTCTGCTGGCCAGCAATCGTGAGCGTGAAACAAAAGAGCGAGGAAGTGCCTATACCCAGAATGCATCGCCTCAAAACCCAGCGGACCGTCACGATTATCGCTTCTCCCTGCTCCTTCACTCAGCCTAGCTGAACTCGGCTCTTGCGAAACGATGGGTTCCTGGTACCGAACCGCCTACCAACTCCCGGGGACTTCGTCGTGCTTCAACCAATTATCGACGAGCTTCACGATTCCTTCTTCGCTGATCTCAACCAGTTTTTTTCCCTTTTCCGCGGACGCCTCGCTCACTTGTCCAGAATACCCGGGCCAGTTTGTCGCCGTGGACTTTTGCAGAAAATACGGCGCTCCGCCAGAGAGGTCGGGTGGTTCGGGCAGATCGTGCGCCTTATCTAGATGAATCAGATCCGGACGGAATGCGGCAACCGCGGAGGTCTCCAGCGGTCCGCCGTGGCCATGACCACCATTGGCCTGATGAAACATGCCCAAGGTCTTCATCATTTCGCTCGGGAGAAATTCCCACCAGCTCACAAAGAGCAAAGCCGCGTCTTTCGTCTCATCGGCGACTTGTGCGATCGCGCTGCGGCCCGGCCCGATGTTGCCGTCATGCCCGTTGAGGATGAAGACCTTGCGAAATCCGAGGTGGAGAATGTTGCGCAATACGTCCGCAAAGTACATGGTCATGACTTCGGGGCGAACCGAGATGGTCCCGCGAAAATGCGCCGTGTGTGCCGGACACTGCGTGAACTGGATTATGGGAAACAGCAACCCGGAGGTTCGCGCGGCCATCCGTTCCGCAATTCCAGAAATGATGATGGAGTCCGATCCCAGGGGATTGTGGGGGCCATGGAACTCCAGGCTTCCCAGAGGCAGGATCGCCAAAGGATGGCTGGCCACGACTTCCGCAACTTCGAATCCGGCGGTCTCCTCGAATCGTTTCGGCTTCAAGAACCTATCGTCGCCGGACCCGTCCAGGCAAAAAGCGTCGGCGATCCCGGGGAGAGCCAGCCCTACCAGCAGCACATCCCTTCTCGTAAGCTGCGCCATATACCCTCATTCGCAACAGCGCTCGCAGGTTAGCGTAAGGTTCCACGGCTTGTCCACGCCCATTTTCTTCGCGAGCTCGCAATAGGTCGCCACTATCGCCTCTGTCTTGGCGGTGCCACCAAATGCCGAAACGTTTCAGTATTTGCGCACTTCTTCCCTTGCCCCTGTCCGATCACGCTGCTATAGTGCCCGCTCGATATTCGATACAGCTTTTGTCTAGGACGCCTGACTTGGCCGAAAACTCTGTACCCCACCTTCCCCCCGAATTCGCGGGAGCTTCTGAAAAACTTGTTCGCGGCATGGGTCTCGTTCAATCCACCGCCGTGAATATGTTGGAGATGATTGGCATCGGCCCTTTCATTACCATCGGCGTCATCCTTTCCGCGATGGGCGGGCCTCAGGCAGTGCTCGGCTGGTTTCTCGGCGCATTGTTTTCCGTCTGTGACGGTATGGTTTACGCTGAACTGGGAGCGGCGATGCCTGGGGCCGGCGGGGCGTATATTTATTTTCGCGAGGCTTTTAACCCGCGCACTTGGGGCCATCTGTTCTCTTTCCTTTTCTTATGGGAAACAATTTTTGTGGCTCCGCTAGCCATCTCGGCTGCCTGCGTCGGCTTTGCTGACTATACCCGTTATTTCTTTCCTGGATTAAGCCACGCCAGCGTGGGAGCCCTCGCCGCAGCCGACTGTGTGCTCATCACATTTCTCTTGTATCGTCCCATCAAAGTAGTAGGGCGTTACTCTGTCGTGATGCTCGGCGTGGTGTTGTTTGCGATGTTTTGGGTAATTGTGTCCGGCCTCATACACATCAACACGAAAATGGCATTCGATTTCCCGCCCAATGCATTTCATCCCTCCAAGTCGTTTTTTTACGGGTTGGCGGCTGCCACGTTGATTGCGATGTACAACTACGGCGGCTACAACAACATCACCTACCTCGGAGCTGAGGTCAAGAATCCCGCGCAGAATATCCCCCGGGCCATTGTGTTCTCCGTCCTGATCGTCGCGGTCCTATACCTCTTAATGAGCGTGGTGATCATCGGAACGATTCCGTGGCGCGATGCCGCTGTCTCTCACGCCGTGGTGTCAGAGTTCATCGGCAAATTGTACGGCTCGCGCGCGGCCTCCGTGATGACATGCCTGATACTGGCGGCGACGCTCGGAGGGATCTTCACCATGAGCCTGGGTTACTCCCGAATCCTCTACGCCGCGGGCGCCGAGGGAAACTTTTTTAAAGTGTTCGGCCGCGTACATCCCACCGGCCGCTTTCCAACCGTTTCGCTTCTGGCCATCAATGCTCTGGCTATTCCCCTCTGCTGGCTGTCGCTGGAGCGGTTGCTCTCGGCTCTGATGATCATTCAGATTGTCTTCCAGTTCATCCCTCAGATATTCGCCCTGTTCGCCATCCGCAAGTATCGCAAGGAAATCAATCGCCCCTACGGCATGTGGCTTTATCCTGTCCCGGCGATTGTGGCGCTGGTAGGGTGGATCTATGTCGCGGCCACTCCGGAGCAACGCCAGTATCTTGGCACCGCTCTGATACTTTTATTGTTGGGAATCGGTGCGTTCTTCCTCCGTGCCAGAGCCGTCACCTCATGGCCTCTTGGGCCAACTAACGACCGTTCGAAGTAAATCACCGGCTAACGTTGCGCAAAAAAGAGAGCAGCCTCTCGATTCCTATTGAGTGCACAGATTCTCCATGAAACGGACGTGCGCGTCTTGTCGGTGATCTTTCTTGCGGCTTCCGCACGGCAACTAGGTTCTTTTGGGGGGGCAACAGGAGTCTCGAACGATTAGTTGTGTTTCGAGCAGCGCTGGCGTGGGAACGCTCGCCCGCCCTTCGATATGATCGATCAAGAGTCTCGCCGCGATCATTCCCATTTCTCTGGCGGGCTGGCGCACCACCGTCATCCTCGGCCGTAGTAGCGTCGCCCAATAAAAATCGTCGAACCCGAGCAGACTGATCTCCTCCGGGCATGCGAGGTCGATCTCTTGTATAGCTGCTAGGGCGCCCAAAGCCATCATATTGTTGGTGCAGAAAATTGCCGTGGGACGTTGCGCCCGCGTCAAAAGCTGCATCGCGTGAAAATGTCCGCTTTCCATGTCATTGTGACCGGTATGAATCATCGACCGATCCGGGCGAATTTTCGCGCTACGAATCGCGCGCATAAATCCCTGCAGCCTGTCCAGAGACGTTCCGCTGGAGGCGTCACCTGCAATGACCCCGATCTGGCGATGTCCGAGGCTCAGTAGATAGCGTGTGGCGGTCTCCGCCGCCCGGCTGTTGTCCACTCCCACTCTTCCAATAAATGAGTCACGCGCAAGCGGGTGACGGTCCGCGTAAACCACCGGAAGATTCCCCAGGACCGACTTAGCCTTTCCGCCAACTGCGTTTATTGCGGGAACCCGCACAACGCCATCGACGCGACGGCGATGAAACGAATCCAGATAATTGCGTTCTTCTTCCCAGCTTTCTCTGGAATCGCCGATCAGGACGGTATAGTTCGCCGAGGCCGAATAGTCTTTCGCCCCTCGCACAAGTTCGATGTAAAAGTTGTTCGACAGGTCGGGGACGACAATTGCAATGGAGTGGGTTTTCTGGAGTCGTAGGCCTCGCGCGAGGTCGTTTGGGCGATATCGCAGAGTTTTTATTGCCTCTTCAATCCGGCTCCGCATCTCCGTGCTGACATAGTCTGAATTGTTCAGTGCAGCGGAAATTGTCGAGACCGAGGCCCTGGCCGCCTTCGCCACGTCGCGAATTGTAACATGACGCTTTATACGCTTCGCTCTCGCCTTCAACCCAGTCTCCCTCGCCGTCTCTATTCCGAGATGGAGTCAATATGTCTTGCAAAGCGGAGCTTACTAGAAATCATCATAAAGCCAAAACCAAAACGTTTCGGGGAATCGTTCTCTTGCAAAACGTTCAGTGTATACTTACACTCCGTTAGGCCGCAGGAATCTGGTCCTCGAATTCTTGCGTCATATGGGACTGCTGTGTCCTATGACTCGGTTACACAGCACCTGCGAACGGGCAGGAGACGGAGGGTCCGATGAAGCAACTCGTAAAATTCAAGAGCCCCTTGCACGAAATGACCCAGACGACTTCCACTTGTCTCTGGAACGATTCGGCATCTCTCCAGGAATTAACCTATTCGCTCGAGCACGGAGCAGTTGGAGCTACCTGCAATCCAGTCATCGTGGGTGAAGTACTGAAGAAGGAAATGCATCTCTGGAAGGATCGCATCCACGACCTCATCGAAGAGATGCCGCTCGCTACCGAAGACCAGATCGCCTGGAAGGTGGTTGAAGAGATTTCGATCAAAGCAGCAGAACTCCTGATGCCGGTCTTCGAGCAGCACTGTGGAATCAACGGTAGGCTCTCGATTCAGACGGACCCCCGCTTCTACCGGGATACAAAGGCGATTGTGGCGCAGGCCTTGCGGTTCAATGCTTTGGCGCCGAACATGATTGTAAAGATTCCTGTCACCAAAGCGGGTATCGGAGCCATTGAAGAGGCTACCTACCGGGGCATCAGCATCAATGCCACGGTTTGCTTCACGCTTCCGCAGTGCATCGCCGTCGCGGAGGCCGTGGAGCGCGGTTTGAAACGCCGGCAGGGCGAGGGCAAGGACATTTCCGTCATGGGGCCCGTGTGCACGATCATGGTGGGACGACTCGACGACTGGCTCAAAGTCCAGGCGGAAATCGACTCGATCACGACCGATCCTGGCTACCTCGAGTGGGCTGGAGTCGCCACCTTCAAGAAGACTTACCAAGTTTTTCGTGAGCGTGGATATCGCATCCGGCTACTTTCTGCGGCTTTCCGCAATCACATGCACTGGAGCGAATTCATCGGCGGAGAGGTCGTGATCTCCCCGCCTCATAAGTGGCAGGTTCGTTTCAATTCGAGTGATGTCGAAGTTATCCCGCGGATCGACAAGCCCGTCGATCCCAGAATTGTGGATGAGCTTCTGTTGAAATTCGCTGATTTCCAGCGCGCCTACACCGAAGACGGCCTCTCGACTGATGAGTTCGACTCTTTCGGCCCAACCAAGCGGACTCTTCGCCAATTCATTGCGGCTTGCCACGACCTGCCGGCGATGATTCGTGATCGGATGCTTCCTAATCCTGACCAAAAGTAATCAGTGAGCTTCAAACACCGCTACAAGAACTCGGTCCGGCCATTCCCACGAACTGCAGGAGTGGTTGCATTAGTGCGCCAACCGTTCGTGCAGCATTCGGTCGAGAGCCGAATGCTCTCCTCACAATCTGTGGTTACTTCCTTTTTTGGCTTACCCCGACACTCAGCAAAATAGCAGTTTGCCAAACCGAAACAAAACACCGAAGTTGTCCTTGTTGTCCGTAAAATGAAGTAGAACTCGTAGTTGTGAACGCTGTGTAATGTATTGATTGGAAAAAACAAACGATCGGTTGAGCAAATAGATCTCAACCATCCGACATCTTGGCCCTGCACTAGGCGCTCAATACACCTGCGCATTTTGTAAGTTGCTGATTCTAAAAGATGGTCGGGGCGAATGGATTTGAACCATCGACCTCCTGGTCCCGAACCAGGCGCGCTAGCCAGGCTGCGCTACGCCCCGACTGTTACACTCGGATGCCTCATTGCAAACCAAGCAGGACTCTCAGATTATCACAGCTCCGCGCTCCCAAGCTACAGCGGACATTTCCCAAACAATCTTTCCCCGGATCTAGGCCCAAGGCCAGTTCTCCATTCTCAGGCCTTTTCGGCCTGTCTCGGCTCTTAAAAATGGCCTGTGCAGAAAGAAAAAACCGCCGGGAACTCTGAGCTTCCCGGCGGCGCATACGGCCCATCAGTGTTATTCAGAACGTTAAGCGCAAAGCCAGTTGAATGATGCGGGGCTCAGGATCGTAGGTCGAGCCTGACCCCACGCCGGTGGATAGAATCTGGCCAAATTGGGCACTGTTGATATTCACGCCCTGCGTGCTGTCACCCCCCGGATTCTGAAAATTGGCGTGGTTGAAAATGTTGAAGAATTCCGCCCGGAACTCCAACTTCATTCGCTCGGTAATGGCCGTCGTTTTGCTGAATGACATATCCACGTTGATATACCCAGGCCCACGAAAGAAATTCCGCGGTAGAGTGCCGTAGGTGCTCAAAGATGGATCGGCAACTATTTGGGAGTCCGCCGGGAACATTCCGGGCCCGGGGACGCATGTGGGATCCACGGTCAAGTCGCATCGCGCGCTGCTGAAGCTGTTTGGATTGAACCAGTAGTTTCCTGGCCCGTTTCCGAAGTCCTGAGACGTCCGCGGATTCAGAGTGTTCGTCGGGCCGACGACGTTCGCATGCACGTTGTAAGGATCCCCCGCGCCCGAGGGGCCCTCGGAACCGGGGTTGAAGCGGTCTCCGAATCGGGCAAAAACATCGAACGGAAAACCCGTGCGCCAGGTCACGATTGGAAATAAGCTCCACCCTTGCGTCAATCGCTTGGGCCCGGAACTCCACAACTGGTCCCACGGCATGTCCCATCCGCCGCTGAAGGTGATGCGATCCCTGACGTCCTGATCGCTTGACGCACGGAAAAGATTCGGATTGTAAGTGGGAACATTGCTATTCCTCTGCCGGAACCCGGACACGTTATCTATGCTATGCGCAAAAGTGTACGCGAGTGTGAAATAGGTCCGGCCCAGATAATGCGTATCGGCAATTTGTCGCGTCAAGCTGGCCTGCAAACTGTTGTAACTTGCTTTCGAGACGTTCCTGAACTCCGGCAACGTTGCAAAACTGCAGGTGGCCGGGGCGCCTGGCGGATTTCCCGATTCATCCGCGCAAGTGCTGTTACCGGAGACGAGATTCAAGACGCGGTCGGTCGTTCCAAGGATGAACGGATTAATGTCCTGCAGAGAAGTTAGGCCGTGAGAACTGCTGCCGACATAGCTAACTTCCACAACCATATGAGGCGCGAACTCGTGTTGCACGCTCAGATTGTATTGATACGTGTAGGGAGTCTTCAAGTGCGGGTCCACCAGGTAAATGGCTCCGCCCCCATTAATCGGCAAGAATCCAGCTGCCCCAAAGTCAAGATTTGACGGGGGCGTATGCGAAGGGAAGGAATTGACTGTGCCCGTGGCAGTAAAGGGATCCGTAAAATACGTAACCGCACTTGATTGGCCCGATCCGACCGTGGGAAAGAAGAGTCCCTCGGAACCAAAGAACGGAGGCTGGCCGTTGAATTGCAAATTGTCCTCGCCCTTCAGAATGTCGTAAAACATTCCGAATCCACCACGAAGGCTGGTCTTGCCGTTTCCTTTCGGATCCCATGCGAATCCAATGCGTGGCGCCCAGTTGTTCTTATCCGGGTAGTTCACGCCCCTCGGAGCGTTCGGATCTCCTGGGAATAACATGCCAATGGGGGCATTCACAAAAACGGTCGACGGCGTTGTAACGCCCGGGATAACCGAGAACGACCGCCCCTTCGTATCCAGTTTTGGCGAATTGTATTCGTAACGGGCTCCCAGATTCAGCGTAAAACGCCTGGTCAGCCGCCACTCGTCCTGCAAAAATCCAAAATAGGACTTGCTTCGGATATTCGAGGGCGCAGCGGGGAACTGGAAATACGAAGAGGGGATCCCCAGCACGAAATCGGCAAGAGAATTACCCGATCCAGAGCCCCCGCTCCCGGTGAAATCCCATTCGCCGTCCACATAAAAGTCATAGACGGTGTTGTTCTGGTAGGTGGATATTCCACCGCCCATCTTCCAATTGTGGCGCCCGTGAATGTAGCTCAGCGTGTCTGTAAATCCATACGTGTTGTTGATTTCCGCTGTCGGACCTTGTTCGCTGTATCCCACGGATAGGCCATTGTCAAAGAACAAGTTTGGCGGGCCGGTGGATTGATCGGGGGTGGTGCCGATGCCTAGTTTCGCGGCCGTAACGGATGTGGCAGCTCCCAAAGGTTTCTCCTGCTGGTGATTGTTGCGTTGAATGAAAGCCCGGAATTCGTTCAGCATGTGGGGCGTAAACGTACGGTAATACGAGACGTTCGCGATGTAATTATTGTCCCCATTCTGGTCGGCAAACCCTGGCACGGTCGCAAATGCGAATGGGGTCAACCTGGGGTTGCGATATCCCCCTAGCGTAACACTGAGCTTATCGCTCTGGGTAATCAGGAAATCAAACTTCAGAGTCAGTTCGTTGTTGTTGTCTGTCTGCGCGCCCTGGTAATCGCCCGACCCAGTCGGACTCGTGGGGATGAGTCCGGCGGCGATGTACTTCTGGGAGACTGGGTTGATTTTCGTTGGATCAATGATAGCGCACGCCGCCGCTGCCGCGTTCGACTGAAAATAAGGATTTGCCTGAAGGAAAGCGGCGACGCCTGTGTCTGCATTTGGACAATTCCCCGGCGTCCCGCCGCCCGAGAAATCTCCATTCAACTCTGCCGGCGTAAACACCGTTCCCGCCCCGGTTGCTGTTTGGGCGGAAAGTCTCTGTCCCTGATACCCCACAAAGAAGAAAAATTTATCTTTCTTGATCGGCCCGCCAAACGTCCCTCCGTACTGATTGCGCTTCAAGACGTCGCGTGGCAACCCGTTGAGGTTGTTAAAAAATGAATTGGCATTGAAGGCGTCGTTCCGCAGAAATTCGAAGGCGCTTCCGTGCCAGCCGTTCGTCCCAGATTTCGTCACCACGCTGATGATGCCGCCCCCGTTCCGCCCGTACTCCGCGGAATAATTGCTCTCCAGTATGCGAAATTCTGCGATGGTGTCGGGATTCGGATTGTAGACCACCCCGTTGCTCAACAAGTTGTTGTTCAGCGCGCCGTCCAGAAGGAAAGTGACGGAATCCGTTCGGCCTCCCGCAATGCTGTAGGTTCCCGCGCTGGTGTTGTCCGAATTCGTCTCCGTGACCCCCGGTTGCAGCTTCGCCAGGTCCAGTACGTTTCTTCCATTGAGCGGCGCTCGCTGGATGGTCTCCCCCACCACGCTCATACCGATGGTTTGGTTGACCGTCTCAATGTTGGCGGCCTGCTCGCTTACCTCGATCACTTCGCTCAACTGGCCGACCTCGAGTCTTGCATCCAGCCGCAGCGACTGATTGATCTGCAGGGCTTCTCGATCAAATAACTGCCTTCGGAACCCTGTGTGTTCCACCGTCACCCTGTAGTTTCCGATCGGCAGCGAGAGAATTTGGAAGAATCCATCCTTATCGGAGATCGTGTCGTGCGAAATGAGTGTGCCCAGATTGGTGGCTGTGATTTTGGCGCCAGCAATCGCCGCCCCGCTCTGGTCGGTCACATTCCCCACAATCCGGCCCGTGGCATCCTGCGCCATTGCCATTCCAGCAGCAATCAAGGAAAAGATTAGCGCGAGAAGGGACGAGCGAACTATCGTCGAATTGACTTTCATTGTGTCACCCCCAAGAAGAAACTCACTTCGGTTCGTAAGAAACGCTCCTTCACGATCTGCTTCCCCGGAACATGGCCACACCAATGCACACCCGTAGGAATGCAACTGGGCGGTGCCAACGGCACCCGCCCCCTCCATCTCCGCCTGGAGGATTGCTTTTGTTTACGATATTGGAGGTGCTAGATGCCCAGCTCAGCCGGCCCTGACCGGCTTTCGAACAGAAACAGCACGCTTGGAACTAGTTACGTCCCCGGGCAACCAACCCACCACTCGCTTTAGCTACAATTGAGAAACCTTTTAGGACAATTTGGCGGCTATGTCAAGCTGGGTTATCTCGATTCAATGCTGCTTTTTTTTCAAACATTCCCAACCCCGCGGGACTCCCGATCTCTTCTACCCTAAATGCAGAAGTTTAGCTTCCGTAATGGCAGGGATTGCGCGGATGGGCTCCAGGATGGAGGCCGAGACTTTGCCGTCAACGCGAACAAGGGAAACAGCATCGGCACCCTGCTGGGCTTCTCGTCGGCCCAACGCGAACGTAGCGATATTAACGCCGAGCTTCCCTAGTGTGCTCCCGATCTGGCCGATGACACCGGGTTCGTCGCGGTTCCTCAAATAAAGAATGGTGCCTTCGAGCTGCGCTTCCAGCGGGATTCCTTCGATTTGCAGCACGCGCGGCGAGCCGTCATGCAACACCGTGCCTTCGGCCGTAAATCCTTGCGCCGAGCCGGTTTTTTCCGGCAACGCAGAAACCTCCAACGTGTTGGGGAAGCCGTGCTCGCGTCTGCGCGTCTCTTCCTCCACCGTCAAACCTCGGGCCGCCGCCACGGCTGGCGCATTCACCACATTCACCTTTTCGTCCAGCACGGCGTTGAGAACTCCCGCCAACACGGCGCTGCGCAAGAGGTGCGTGCCTACTTCGGCGACTTCGCCCGCATAACGGATGCGAATTCGCGCCGGGCGCACCGCCGCCGCTTGCGAAACCAGCGATCCCAGGCGCTCCGCCAATTCCAGGTAGGGCCGCACGCGCCGGTATTGGTCCGCGGAAAGCGCCGGAAGGTTCACCGCGTTGCGAATGATTCCTTCCGCCAGATAATCCTTGATCTGTACTGCGACCTGCGTGCCCACTTCTTCCTGGGCCTCCGTCGTCGAGCCCGCCACGTGCGGCGTGGCAATCACGCTCGGCAATCCCACGAGCGGCGAATTCTTTGGCGGCTCTTCCACGAACACATCCAGGGCGGCACCGGCAAGCTTTCCGCTTTTCAGGGCTTCCGCCAGGGCCGCTTCCTCAATCAGTTCCCCGCGCGCCGCGTTGATCAGTCGCGCGCCCGCTTTCATTTTCGCGATGCTGTCGGCGTTGATCAGGTTTTGCGTCGCGGGACTTAGCGCCGTGTGCAGCGAAACAAAATCGCTCTCGGCCAGCAGTTTTTCCAGAGGCACAAGCTCGACCGAAACTTCACGCGCGGCAGCCTCGCTGATATACGGGTCGTACGCCAGCACGCGCATGTCAAACGCCTCGGCTCGTACCGCGACTTCGCTTCCGATCCGCCCGAGGCCGATGAGCCCAAGCGTCTTCCCGCGCACTTCCGTCCCCGCCGCGGAAGACTTCTCCCAGCGCCCTTCATGAATTGCTTTGTCCAGCCGTGGAACCTGCCGCGCCAGCGCCAGCAGCAGCGCAAAAGTATGTTCCGCCACGCTGATGGCGTTTCCGCCCGGAGTGCTCATCACCAGTACGCCGCGCTTCGTGGCCGCTTCCAGGTCAATATTGTCCACGCCAACTCCAGCGCGCCCCACTGCGCGCAATTTCGGCGCCTTGTCCAACAAGTCGGCCGTCACCTTCGTCGCGCTGCGCACGATCAAGGCGTCCGCGTCCGCAATCTCCGCATTCAGCGTTTCTTTCGTCGAGAGCACAACGTTCCACCCCGGCTGCTCCTTGAGCAGTTGCACTCCGCGCTCGCTGATTTTGTCTGCTACGATGACTTTCATGTGGTCCTTTGGCTTCTCAGAGATGTTTTTCGCACACACTGCAATCAAACAACGTTAGCGAGCCTCCCGCGCACTGTCAAATCAGCGTCGCGGAATTTTTTTGGGGATGCGCAACCATTCTTGCCTGCCCGCTTTCTTCGTCTGCTATATTCATTGCAGCGAGGAACTGGCGATGAGTCTTGCCGAAAAGATCCAGAAGGACCTGGTGGACGCCATGCGCGCCAAGGACGAACTTCGCCTCAGCGTCCTGCGCGGAATGAAAACGGCCATCAAGAACAAGGAAGTAGAAAAGATGCGCGCGCTCGATGAGCCCGAGTTCATTCAAATCCTGCAAACGCTGGTCAAACAGCGCAAGGAATCCATCGAACAGTTCACCAAAGGCAACCGCCCCGAGCTGGCCTCGAAAGAAACCAAGGAACTCTCCATCATTGAGTCGTATCTGCCGGCTGGCGCCAGCGAGGCCGAAATGGATGCCGCCATTACAAAAGCCATTTCCGAAACTGGCGCGAACTCTATCAAGCAGATGGGCGCCGTCGTGAAGGCCGCAAAATCCGCCCTCGAAGGTAAAACCGTTGACGGAAAAGTCTTGAGCGACCGCGTCCGCGATCGCCTTTCGAAACTGGGTTGAGCGCCCTCGCACCGCTTTCGAAAATGCCCTTGCCGGAAACCATCCCGATTCGTTTCACCGAAGAAGACGCCGGCTACGTAACCGTGCGCCCCGTCGTGCGCCAGACCTTTCGAATGGCCGAGCTCACCGACATGGTTCTCAGCGTCACAGGAAAAAATGTCGCACGCGTCCAGCAGATTTTTCGCGCCGGCACGGTGGTCTACAACGGCTATCGTTATTGGTGGGATAGTTTCCCCGCGGAACCCAGCGAAATCTCTGCTCTCTTGGCGCCTTATCCCGAGGACGATCCCTCGTTACCCTTCCGTCGGGTGGCGGTGTCCATCGTGTCGTTCGAAACTGGAGGCGGCTCGCAACGCTCTATAGTCGAAATCACGAGGGAAGAAGGTTTGGTGAAGCGCTGGTTCCAAAAGCGTCGTCCCTGGGAAATATTGCTAAGTGCCGCGGAAAAAACCACACCGCGTTATGAAAGGTACTCCCACGCGCAACACGCAGACGTCTATCGCCTGAATCTCCCGATTGAATCCGCTATCGCACTGTTGGCCGAGGCGCGCGCGGCCGCTCCACGAGCCCTGCAGAAAAAACTCGCGGGAGTCCAGCCTCCCTCCGCCCTGCTGTTTTTCACTCCGAGGGCACCATCCCCAAGGGCAGCCTCGCAAGCTTAAAGCACTTTGAGTTAGTGGGTCGCAGGCTTTAGTACCGCGGTATTCCGCTCGTCGCTGGCAATGATCCGGTACAACTTTTTCAGCTCGTCCGCTTTGCTCACCGGCACACTCGAAGGGCCAGTACAGGACACAGACACGTTTGAAATAACGATTCCTACCGGGTACGAGGTGGATGATTTGCCGCCGGCGGTGAACGCGGATTATAGCTTCGCGAGTTACCACAGCAAGACGGAAGTGAACGGAAATCCACCGCGTATTGAAATTCAATGATGCTTCCCGGCTGCACGTCGGATAGCGTGAAGGTTTTGGCAAGATATTTGAACCCACGCGCTTTGACGATCTCCTTCTCATAAACAGTCACGCCGAAATCCACAATCGTGCCGTCAGGGTGTATAGTTCGCGCTTTGATGTCGTGGATTTTTTCCTGTTTATCAATGCAAGGGAGTTCCACGTTGGCGTATTTCCGCCCCTCCTCGGTGAAGATTTTCTCTCGGACGTAATTGTATTCGTGAGGTTTTTGCGTGCTATCGTCGCGGTCCACCTGGCGATAGAGGATGATCGCCGAGGCCCCGGGCGCCTTCGGCTCGGAAGTCATTTTCAATTCTTCCTCAGTGATCGGCAGCCATCCAACAGCCGGGGCTGGAGTCTGTGCGCGGCATGACGACACCGCAGTCAAAAAAATCACAAGTTCTACCCAATGGCGATACCTCACGTCTGTCCTCCGACCCCTGAACGAATTCGACACCGTGCCGGACCGATCCCGCATGGAGCGCCACTTCACCCTTGTCCGCGAATGGAGGGTGCTGGCGCGTTGGCAATATTACCCGCTGAGTAACGGTTAGCGCCGGACACTACAAGCCTTGCCCTTCGCTGTCAAGGGAGCCAAACCGATTCACCCTCATTCTCAACAGGATTCTCTTCCCCGCCCCGCCCACCTGCGGCATAATCCCCCCGCACAGGCTATATCCACAATTCACTTACAGAACGAGGGAGGAATCGGTGAGCGAACAATCGGGAGCTCGCGGACGGGCATGGAGTTCCACGGCGCCCCCCGGTGAATTTCGCACCTACGTGCCCACCGAAGAAACCCTCAAGGAATTCACGATTCGGGCCGTGATCCTCGGCGCACTCTTCGGGCTGCTCTTCGGCGCCGTGACCGTCTACGTCGGCCTCCGCGCCGGTCTCACCGTCTCCGCCTCCATTCCCATTTCCGTTCTGTCCATCAGTATCCTGCGCGCCTTCGGCCGCTCCACCATTCTCGAAAACAACATCGTGCAGACCACCGGCTCAGCTGGCGAATCGCTCGCCGCCGGCGTCATGTTCACGCTGCCCGCGTTGATCTTCCTCGGCTTCGGCTCGGAGTTCACTTTCTGGCGCATCTTCCCGCTAGCGCTCCTCGGCGGCTGGCTCGGCGTCCTCTTCATGGTCCCGCTGCGCCGTCAGCTCATCGTCAAAGAGCACGGCAATCTCACCTTCCCCGAAGGCACCGCCTGCGCCGACGTCCTCGTCGCCGGTGAACGCGGCGGCTCCTTCGCCGGCCGCGTCTTCTGGGGACTCGGCCTCGGTGGCGTTTACACTTTCCTCATGAACACCGTGCAAGCCTGGACCTCGCAGCCCGAGTCCCGACCAAGCTGGTTCCCCGGCGCATCCTTCCGCGCCGCCATCACTTCCGAATATCTCGGCGTCGGCTACATCATCGGCTCCCGAGTCGCAGGCATTCTTTTCGCCGGAGGCATCATTTCCTGGCTGGTGATCATGCCCGCCATCAAGTTCTACGGCCAACTCGCGGGCAATACGCCCATCTATCCTTCCACGATTCCCATTCCGTTGATGACGCCCGACCAGATCTGGGGCTCCTACATCCGGCCGATGGGTGCGGGCGCCGTTGCCGCCGCCGGATTGATCACTTTGCTGCGCACCTTGCCGACGATTATTTCCGCGCTTCGCGCAGGCTTGAAAGACGTCCGCGCCGAAGGCGCAGGCCAATCCACCGCCTCCAGTCGCATTGACCGCGACGTACCCATGCGCTGGGTCATCATCGGCTCCATCGTCATCATCGCCATGATGTGGGTCCTGCTGACCTTTCACCCCATGAAGGGCGCAGCCACCGCTTGGTACCAAAATCTTTTCGCCGGCGTGTTCGTCGTCATCTTCGGATTTCTCTTCGTCACCGTCGCCGGCCGCATCAGCGGACTTCTCGGAAATTCCTCCAACCCCATCAGTGGCATGAGCATCGCCACGCTCATGGCCACCTGCGCAATCTTCTTCGTGGCCGGCTGGACCGCGCCAAACTATCAAGTCCTCGCGCTGATGATCGGTGGAGTGGTCTGCATCGCCGCTGCCATCGCCGGCGCCACCTCGCAGGACCTCAAAACCGGCTATTTAGTCGGCTCCACGCCGTTCTGGCAGCAGATGGGTCTTCTGATCGGTGTAACCGTCTCGACGCTCGCTATCGGCACGACGCTCAACCTGATGAATACCGGGCTCGAGAAATATCTGCCCACCCAGATCCCCGTCAACATCCAGTCTTTGCCGCCGGGCGTAAAAGTCGAACGCGACAATTTCACCTATCACGGAAAAACCTACACGCTCATCAATTCGCTGGGAGCCCACGAAGTTCCCGACGGCGAATACTTGTACGACCAAAACACCAATCAAATCGAGTATCAATGGGCGCAAGGCATCGGCAGCGACAAGGCGCCTGCTCCACAAGCGCGCCTCATGGCCACGGTGATCAGTGGCATTCTGAATCAGCGTTTGCCCTGGCGCTTGGTGCTCATGGGCGTTGCCTTGGTGATCGCCGTGGAAATTCTTGGCGTCCGCTCGCTGGCCTTCGCCACGGGATCGTATTTGCCACTAGGCACAACGGCGGCCATGTTTGCCGGGGGACTCGTCCGCATGCTCGTCGAAGCTACCACCAAGAAAAAAGACGAAAGCGAAGCCAGCCCTGGAGCACTCTACTCCAGCGGCCTCATCGCCGCAGGCGGCGTCTTCGGCCTCCTCGGCATCATCATCAATCTTTTCCAGGACCCAGAGATCTCCACGCACACCCCGCAATGGCTTACCAACACGCTGCGGCTTCCCTGGCGCCCCGACCTCTTTGCCTTCGGCCCCAAAATTATGGGTCCCCTCGCCACCAGCAACCTTTTCGGCATTTTCATGTTCGCGCTTCTCGCCGGATCCCTCTTCTACTTCGCCCGCAAAAAACTCGACTAAACGGAATAACAGTCCTTTGACGCACGCGCCCCTCAGCCTTAAACTGCATTCATGGGTTCGCGACCGGGCGTAAAGAGCTATCGCATCAGCTTCGACTTTTACATCACTCCTGGTGTGAAGCTGCTACTCATCGCCAATTTTGCCGTTTATATTTTTGAAGCCCTGCTCTATTACTTCTCGGGCCGACCCGCCTACGACGAGCTGGTGAAATGGTTCGGTCTTGTTCCGGCCGGAGTTGTGCCTCTCTTCCGCATTTGGCAACCCTTTACCTATCTCTTTCTCCACGACGTCAACTCGGTTTGGCACATTGTCACCAACATGTTCATGCTGTGGATGTTTGGCCGCGAACTGGAACTGGTGTGGGGGAAAAACCGTTTCCTGCGTTACTACTTCCTGACCGGCGTGGGCGCGGGACTCATCAACGTAATTGTGAAAACCGTGCCTGCTCTCTTCGGCCACGGTTTTTCCTACGTCCCCACCATCGGCGCTTCCGGCGCCATCTTTGGAATCATGATCGCCTGCGCCATTCTTTTCCCCGATCGGCGCGTCTATCTGTTTCCCATTCCTGTGGCCATCAGCATGCGAGCGGTTGTCGGCATCATGGCTGCCCTCACATTTCTAGGGACTTTCGGTTTGGGCGATGACAAGGTCAGCCACATCTGTCATCTAGGCGGAATGCTGATTGGCTACTTCTATCTGCGCCGCGGTTCGTTCCTCTACAACGTCCGCAATACCGTCACCGACTGGCAGTACAAACGCAACCGCAAACGCTTCGAGGTCTACATCAACAAACACAAAAAAGAGCCGCCCTCCCGCCCCGATAACTGGGTCAATTAAATCGCCGTTCTGTCCCCATGCACCCGCAACCCCCATGTTTCCCGCTTGACAATTCTATATACATTTGCTATACTTCCACCCGTAGATAACTCTATTTGAAGTGCGGGAGCCCTGCTCCCGCTTTTGCGTTTTGGGCCCAGGCTTCCCGTCAGCGGATCCGGCTACGCGCCGTCAGTACGAGAAAAACCAGTGCTCTCCAAAATTATGTAAACCTCTAACTCCTTTAGAAGCAACACTTCCAAGAACTCCCATAAGTGTTGATTCCAAAGGCTTTACTGGAAATCTAACTCCTTCAGAATCAACACTTACAAAAAACTGGGGGAGGCGGGCTCGCGGTCGTACATCGGCCCAACGCTCGTTCATAATCGGTTCTTGAACCCGGCTCTTACTTCGTTCCGCCAATCACGTGGAACTTCATGAAGTTCGTCGTCCCGCGAATCCCCATCGGCGTGCCCGCCACGATTCCGATGACGTCGCCTTTACGGACCAGGCGCTCTTGCAGCAGCCGTTTCTCCGCTACCGGCGCCAGCGCGTCCACCTTGTGTACGTCCTGGATATTTCGCGGATAGACGCCCCAGATCAGCGCCATGCGCCGCCGCGTCTCTGCCTCGGGCGAGAACGCCACGATCGGCACCAGCGGCCGGTAGCGCGAGACCAGCCGCGCCGTAAATCCGCTGTGCGTAAACACCGCGATCACTTTCATGTGCAGTTCGCGCGAAGCGTGGCACACCAGCTCCGCCACCGTCTCCGCCACTTTCAATTGCTCCTGGGTGACAGGCCGCGGAAATTCATGGATGCTGGCCTCCGCTTCTTCGATGATCCGCGCCATCATCTCCACGGCTTCGATCGGATATTTCCCGCTGGCGGTCTCGGCGGAAAGCATCACGGCATCCGACCCGTCGAATATCGCGTTCGCCACGTCCGAAGCTTCCGCGCGAGTCGGCCGCGGATTTTCCGTCATGGACTCGAGCATCTGCGTCGCCGTAATTACTGGCCGGCGAAACTCTCTCGCTCTCGAAATAATCGCTTTCTGCACGACCGGCACGCGCTCCGGATTCATTTCCACGCCCAGGTCGCCGCGCGCCACCATCACGCCATCGGCGACGCGCAGGATCGCGTCCAGGTTTTCGATCGCTTCCGGCTTCTCCAGCTTCGCGATCACCGGTGTCTCTTTCCCGGCGCGTCGAATCAACCGTTTCGCAAGCAGTACGTCCTCTGGACGACGCACGAAACTCACGGCGATGTAATCCGCTCCGTGTTTCAGTGCAAACGCCAGGTCCGCGCGGTCTTTCGGCGTCAGCGCGGGGACGCGCAGTTTGACTCCGGGCAGGTTGATTCCTTTGTGCTCGCCGAGTGCGCCACCATTCACAACTTCGCAGATCACCTCTTTGCCGCGCACTTGTTCGACGCGCAATTCAATCAGCCCGTCCGAAAGCAGGATGCGATCGCCGCGGTGAACTTCCCTCGGCAGCGGCGTAAACACCGTATTCACACGCGTCGAATCGCCCAGCACTTTGGCCGTCGTGATGATGAAGCGCTGCCCTGCACGCAACAGCACCGGCCCGCCACCGGCCAGCGCGCCCGTGCGAATCTTCGGCCCCTGGAGGTCGGCCAGAATTGCGATCGGCTTTTCGTGCTCGATGGCCGCCGCGCGCAGCGTATGGATGTTTCTTGCGTGTTCTTCGTGCGTGCCGTGCGAAAAGTTCAGCCGCGCCACGTCCATTCCGGCGGAAAACAAGCGGTTGATCATCCGCGGCGAACGGCTTGCCGGCCCGATGGTGCAGACAATTTTGGAATGCCGAAAGTTCATGCTCTTGCTGTGGGTAACGATTCCTGTCTGTAAGTATTCTTTACCGGATGGATGCCGAAAACGATGGCCTTTTTTCAATCTTCACGATTTGCTTCTTTGCTTTGCTATCTCATAACCGCGAATTCGGCGGTGATGCGCGCCAGCACATCCACGCCTTTGACGAAGGCCGTCAGCGGAATCCGTTCGTCGTCCCCATGCATCCGCCGGAAGTCCTCGGCCGGCAGAGGGAACGGCATCAATCCGTACGCCTGCACGTTGTGCAATCGCAACTGCGCGGAGTCCGTCGCGCCAGTGGATTGAAACGGGATCACCGGAGCATACCCGTATTCCTTCCCCGCGACTCTCGTAATTGTGGCATAAAAATCCGACTCCAGCGAAGAAGGCGGCGCCGCCAGCCCGGCATCCGGCTGCACTTCGAAGCGGATTTGCGGGTCGTTTACTAATTTCGTCAGGTCTGCCAGCAAAACGGTGATGGTGTCTCCCGGCAGCAGCCGGATGTTCAGATTCGCCCGCGCTTCCGCCGGAATCACGTTTGCGCGCACGCCCGCCGATAGCATCGTCGGCGCAATGGAATCCCGCAGCATCGAATTCCACAGCGGGCTCATGTCGGAAAGGACTTTCTGCGCGTGCTCCCCGCGGTCCGCGGTGTCCAGTGACCGCATCCATTTTGCGACTTCATCGTCTTCGACCGCCGCGAGCTGCTCAAAGTACCGCCGCACGATGGTCGTGAAGCGCACCGGCGCCGAATAGTTTCCAATTTTTTCTATGGCCGCCGCCAAATGCACAATCGCGTTATCTTTTGTTGGTTGCGAGGCGTGGCCGGACGTCCCGCGCGCAATCACCGCAACGTTCACCGGCACTTTTTCGCTCGCCTGCACCGCCACGTACTGCACCTTGCCGTTCTTGAGCACTACTTGGCCGCCCTCGTTCAGCGCGAAACCCGCCGCGAATTTGTCCCAGTATTTCGCGATCAAAATCTTGATGCTCGCGTCTCCGCCTTGCTCTTCGTCGGTGGTGGCCAGGAAGATCACGTCGCGGTTCAGATGCAGGTTTGCCCGCTTCGCGGCGATGAACGCCGCTAAATTCGCAGCCAGCATCCCCTTGTCGTCAATCGCGCCTCGGCCGTACAGATAGCCATCCTTGATCACCGCACCGAACGGATCCACCGTCCACCTGGACTTGTCCACGCCGACCACGTCCATGTGGGCCACCAGCAGCAGCGCCCGCTTAGGATCGGCCATCGCTGCGCTGCGCAGCCGCGCCACCAACGCGCTCCTCCCCGGCGCGACTTCCAGAATCTCCGGCGTGATTCCTTCTTTCTCCAGCACCCCAGCAATGTATTTCGCGGCGGCCTGCTCGTTTCCTGGCGGATTCGTGGTGTCGATGCGCACCAAATCGGCCAACCAGCCCTGCGCCTCCCGCGCGATGGTG
This sequence comes from uncultured Acidobacteriota bacterium, assembly GCA_963729455.1. Taxonomy (GTDB): domain Bacteria; phylum Acidobacteriota; class Terriglobia; order Acidiferrales; family UBA7541; genus Acidiferrum. The sequence goes on along the minus strand of CAVSNX010000005.1, from coordinate 2,246 downwards.
GACGTATCTCCAATCGGCGACGGATTCCCCGGAATCCCCGGCCCCGTCACGGGCGTCACTTGCGCCGCAGTCGGCAAACTCATCGCCAAAGTCACTGCGGCGGCAACCGCCAGCACCTGCATCTTGTGTTTCCAGTTCACGAAGCCATCCTCCTCATAAAATGGGCCGTCGCAAAGCAGCCTCAGCAAACGTTTTGCATCGAATGTGCTTCATACTAACATGCAGGTATGGGGGCGTGGCCGCGGCTTTGCCTGTGCGTTGCCAAGTTTCAACCACCGCGCGGCCGCATGAGCGCAGTGCGAATGGTTCTCAGGCTTGGTTTAGAATATTCTGAATGCGAATCGAGGGGTTCACAATGAAGGCCATTTTCTCCGCAGTCCTACTCGCAGTTCTGGCAACGGCTCTGGTAATGCCGCTGGCCGATCGCTCTGTGTACGCCCAGGCCCCCACAGGCCCGCAGGGTGGCGCGCCTCCTCCTTCGCAACAGCAGCAAAATCCGGCTACGCCGCAAACGCCCGCTCCGGCCAAGCAGGCTCCGCAAGCCGGCGTCACCATTGCCGTTGAAGTTCCCATCGTTACACTGGAAGTGGTGGCCACCACGCAACACGGAGACATTCTCACCGGCCTCAAGAAAGAAAATTTTCGCGTTACCGACGACGGCGTGCCGCAGACCATCACCAATTTCTCTCCCACGGAAGCTCCCATCACTACCGTCATGCTCATCGAATTCAGCAGCCGCGGCTTCTACAATTTCTTTTCCTCCTACTCCCGCTACTGGGCCGACGCCTTTCTTCCCCAACTTCAGCAAAGAGACTGGGTGGCCCTCGAAACCTTCGACATGAATACCCACATCGAGACGGACTTCACGCAAAACAAGGACGAGGTCCGCAACGCTCTCTATCATCTCTATTTCCCAGGCTTCAGTGAATCCAATGTCTTCGACGCAATTCTCGAAACTACCGATCGCCTCAAGGATGTGAACGGCAAGAAATCCATCCTTGTCCTGGCCAGCGGAGTGGACACCTTCTCCAAACACACTCTGGACCAAACCATGAAGCAGCTCCGCGGCAGCGACGTCACGATTTTCTGCGTCGGCCTCGGCAAGATCTATACCAATTTTCTGGAGATCAATGGCTCTCTTGGCGCACACATGAACTACCTGCAAGCCGAAAATCAGCTCAAGACATTTGCGCAAGAGACGGGCGGATTTGCCTGGTTTCCGCAATTCGATGGAGAAATTCCTGGCATCATGCAGAGCGTGGCCGCATTTCTCCGCCATCAGTACAGCCTCTCGTATTCGCCTACCAATGGCGCCAAAGACGGTAAATTTCATAAAATCAAAATCGAATTAGTTGCTCCCGACGGCAGCCCGCTGTCGATACCTGATAAAAAAGGCAAAAATCAAAAACTCCAGGTCTACGCCCGCGAAGGCTACCAGGCTCCCAAAGGCGGGGTCGGCGACTGAGCAGGCGGGAAAAAATGGAAATTTGAAAACAGGGAAAGACTTGAGTTCAGGGTGATTTGCGGGTTCCCAATTTCAACTTTCTCATTTCCATTTCCCATTCAGTAGCCGCGCGTGAAATCAACTCGATTGAACAATTCGCGTCCGTCAAACCATCTTTCCAGAAGCTCCATCAGCAGCGCGGTCTCGCGTTCCCAAAGCCGGTCGCTGACCGCGCTCGTATGCGGAGTGAGCATCAGGTTCGGCGCTCGCCACAAAGGGCTTTCAGGCGGTAGCGGCTCCGTTTGCACCACATCCAGCGCTGCGCCGCCCAGCGTGCCGTTTTCCAGCGCGCGAAGTAAGGCGGCTTCGTCAAGCAGCGACCCGCGGCCAACATTAATCAGCCGCGCCCCGCGTTTCATTTTTGCAATTTGTGCTGCGCCGATTACATGCTTCGTTTCTGCCGTCTCCGGCGCCGCAATCAGCACGTAGTCGGCGTCCGGCAATGCTTCTTCCAGGTGCGCGGCGGCAAAAATCTTCTCGGTATGCGCTCGGTCGCCTTTGCCGGACCGCGTGACGCCCCACACGCGCATCTCGAGCGCCTTCGCTCGCTTCGCCACTTCTCTTCCGATGGAGCCGTATCCCACGATCAGCAGCACTTTCCCGTTCAGCTCCGTCAAGTGCTGCGGCTTGTCCCACAATTCCTGTTGCGACCATCGCGCACGGTCCTGCTGGCGGACGGCATCCGGAAAATTCCGCGCCAGCGCCAGCAGCAATCCGATTACGTGCTCTGCCATCGGCACGG
>CAVSNX010000004.1:0-965035 GCA_963729455.1 uncultured Acidobacteriota bacterium | reverse complement strand
GTTGGTGGTGGCGCTGACCGTGACGGAGTTTGTTGGCGGAGCATCGTAAGTTTGCGATTGCGTGAGGCGGTTGCCGTAGCGGTCGTAGGTCCACTGCAAACCCCATTTCGTGTAATTCGAGGAGCCGTTGGTGGTCGCGGCAGTAATGCGGTAGAGCGAATCAAAGGCGTAGCTTACGGTGCGGCCGGGCTCCGCATTATCGGTGATGCACTGAATCTGGCCGTTGTTGCCTGAAGCGCCGCTAGGGCAGTTGGTGGCGTCGGTTTTGTACCAATAGTTGGTGCTGAAAAGCGTGCTCGAACCTTTGGTGTACGCTAGGCTTTGCAGTAGCAAACGGTCGGGCGCGTAACCGAACGTGGCGGCGACGCCGTTGCCGTAATTGAAGCCGGTGACTTGGAAGGCGGCGTTGTAGGCATAGCCGGTCGCGTAGGTGGTACCTGACGAGCAGGTGCTGCCGGAGGCGCCGACGGCACAGAGGCGCCCGATGGTGTCAAAACTTTGCTGCACGACGCGACTCGAGGGGTAGGTGATGGAGCTTAACTCTCCAGCAAGATTATACGCGTAGCCGGTGGTGTACGTGGTGCTGCCGATGACTTTTTGGAGCTGGGTCATTTCGCCGAGATTATTGTAGGTGTAAGTTTCCGAGCCGACGCCGTCGGTCATGGACGTGAGGCGACCGAGGGCATAGGCAGCGGAGCCGCCCTGGTCGTAGGTCAGGGTGACGCTGGGCGTGGCGGTTACGCCGGAAGTTCCCACATTGTAGCTAATGGTGGAAAGTCTATTCAAATTGTCATAGGTATAGCTAGTTAGGACGCCGCGCGCATCGGTGCGGTACAGAAGGTCTCCGAAGGAATCGTAACCATTTTGCTGGCAGGTGCTGCCGGAATATGTTCCGAAGCAGAAGGTGCCGGCTTCCGGCGTGGTGGTTTTGTTTACTCTTCCGAGATCGTCATAGACGTAGGTGCGCGTCTGAGCGCCCTGGGTGACTCCAGTAAGCTGATCGAGAATGTTGTACGAATAGTCCGTCTCGTAATTGAGTCCAGAGGGATCTTCGAACACCTTGGTCATGCGGCCGAGGCCGTCCGCGAACGATTTTCGCGCTTTGGCCGCGGGATCCGTGACCGTTGCAGTGTTCGTGGCGTAGGAGAAGGTGATCTGCGAGCTGTCCTGGAGCACATTGTAGGTAGGGCGGCCAAGGACATCGAATTTCGAAGTCGTCCAATACTGAGCGGAGGAAGTGTAGGGATTGCTGGTCATGTAGGCCCGGCCGATGGGGTCGTACTGCATCGCGACGATGGAGTAGGTGGTGGTGCCGTCGGAGATTTTCTGCGTGACGGTCCGGCCGAGGCCGTCCACAGTCGTGATCGTGTTCTGAATGTTCGAGCCTTGGATCGGAACGGCTGCCGTGACGCTGGATTGCGTAGGGGGCGTTGCGTCGGTGTAAGTCCAAGTCAATTGGGTGGAGTCAGGGCGCTTCAAGATGGTGGGCCGCTTCAAATTGTCGAACGTGTAGTTCGTGACCTGGCTGTTCTCGTCGGTCGAAGTGGCGACAAGGCCGGTGTATTGGTTGTAGGTGGCGCTCGTTGTAAGTTGCGTGCCGGGCGAAGAACCCCGCGTGGCGGAATCCGGGAAGGAATAATTTGTGGTAGAGGAATAGGCCCAGGTCTTGCTCTGACAGCAATCCATGTCGGCTCTGACGAGATTTCCTAGATTGTCGTAATAACTGTGATGATAGATCGGCCCTGCCTGAGTGGCAGCGGTGGCGTAGGTGGTCACGGTCGTGGGGTTTCCGCGGACGGTATAGCTGCAGCCGTACGTATCGCTGTGCTGCGGGATGCTGGTGAGACACGGCGTTGTGTAGTTGATGTAGCCGGATTCGTCGTAGGCGATATTGGTAAGCGAGTGGACGACACCTGAAACGTTGTCCGTGACGGTCACGCTTGTGGGCCTGTTCAAGATGTTGGCCGTGATGTAGGGGCTGGTGCCCAGATAGGTTATGGCTGTTGTTCGAAGGACGGAGCCCGGCGAATTGGTTCCCCAGTCGTGCTCTTTCAGGCTCAAGAGGTTGCCGTAGTTATCGTAGCTGGTTTCAACTTCGTTCTCTGTGCTTCCGTCTTCGAGAACGGTGACCTGGGTGGCGGGAGTGCCATTCGTGGCCCAGGTGGTGTATATGGATCTCTTGAGATTCGCGGAGCTAACGGATCCCTGATAAAACTGCGCGGCGGTTATTTGGGTGCCGCTGAAGGTGTAGACGGAGTTGTTTGCGGCGCTGTCATAAGGCATTTGTGGAGCACTGATGGTAGTTGCCGAGCCCGATCGTAAGAATGTCCATGTGTTGGTATTGGTGCCGTCGTTCATGACGCGGTTCATCTGCATGGTTGAGCCGTCGGAACAGTTAAGGCTGTCGTTCGATCCAGTGTAGTCGTACTCGTAATAGCCGCCCGTGGGAAAAGTTATCCGCTGAACGCGGCCGGTGTAATAGCCGGAGTTGCCCGGAGTCTGCTCGTAAGTGATTGAGTATTTTTGCGTGTTTGGAAGATCAATTTCCGTGGGGAGATTGGCGGTGCCGGTGTATTCCGTGATGCCGGTGCAGTTGAAATTGGTTTTGATGTTGAGAGTGGAGACCTGCACCGTGGTGGTCGTAGCGCCGCTGTTGTAATTTCCGCCGGAGTCCTGCCATTGGTATTGAATGTTTGGGTTCGAAGTGTTCGTGAGAACTTTCAAGGCTAGATGCCCCTCGGTGTCGGTCCAGTCCGTTTCCGTGGAGCTGACGACGGTTTGGCTGACGTAGTTGCCATTGGTGTCCACGGGCGCGGCGCCAGCTGCGACGCCGGAGGGGTCGAGCACGTAGGTCGAGTATTGGCTGGCGTAAAGATAGAAACCAGCATTGTCGGTGGAATAGCCAGTGAGCGGGCCAGTGGTCCCGCTCTGAACGCCACAGTATGTCTCGGCGTCCTGATTGGAAATCGTTACGGTAAATGAGCCACTGAATGGATGGATGGAGCCGAGCCAATCTTTGTATCTGAAATTGGAGTAGTAGTCGATCTGCCAATAAACCAAGGCGTATTGGCCGGTGTTTGGATCAATGTACCTGCAATGAGGACTGGTGGCTTGAAAGTTGCCAAGGAGTTGACCCGAACCGGAGACGGCAGACCCGTAGGTCCAACCCCACGTGGGATTTCCACTGGCATCAGTGACGGGGGTCCACGACGTTGTGGAGCCGACTGTCGTTTGCGTCCACAGGAGCGAATTGTTGACGAGGCTGTATTGAAAGGTATGTCCTCTGCCGGGAGTGGACATGATGGGGATGGCGAAGATGGCGTTGAGATTCTGGCGGTTCACGGCGTCGAAGCCGCTTTGTTCTAAGGAGCCGAAGGCGGGGAAGCCGGTCTGTGCGAGGGTGCGAGGTGCGAGAGCGAATAGTGCGAGAGAGAGAATGATAGCTATGCGGCGCATGTTGGCTCCCTATTGAATTGGGAAATTGGAATCGGTGAGGCCGGTGTTGAAGGCGACGCTGGTGATGGTGATCGTTGTCCAAGGAGTGCCGTTGAGGGAGAGATTGATTTGCGTGGGGTAGGCAGGGCCGGAGGTGGTTTTGTAGGCGGAGAAAAAGGCGTCGACGGAGATGCTGGGAGTTGAGCCGCCGCCGTTGCGGCGGGCAAAGGAGATTCTTTGAGGGAGGCTGGTGCTGGCGTCGAGCCATACGTCGAAAGTGGCGAAGCTGGCGAATTGCTGAAACGTGGGCTGCGACGCGAAGGTGTTCTGGATGCGGATGTGCTGTAGGGATTGCTGGCCGCTGGTTTCGAGGGCGACGTACTGGATGGAGTCGCCCGAATTGGCGAGGGCTGCGGCGAGGAACGGAAGCGGGAAGCAGACGGATTGGCTGGTTGCGGCGCGTTCGAGAGGAATGCTGGTGGTGGTGGAGTTGATGGTTTCGTCGGCGAGGCCTTGGGAGAAGATCACGGTGTACGTGGAGCTAGAAAGAGTGGTCTGCTCCGAGGATTGATTGGTGCCACGGGTGAGGACGCGGATGGTGCCATTGGTGGTGAGCGAGCCGGCGACAACGGTGACGTTGCCGGAGGCGACAGAGTCCGAGGGGACCGTGCCGCCCATGGCTTTCAGGGAAGCTTGCAGGAGGGCTACGGCCTGCGGATCGCGCTGCGGCGACTGGGCGGCGGGTGGTTGGGCTGCGAGGGACGTCGCAAGGCAAATCGAAAAGCTCGCTAATAGAATTTTTGTAAGTTGTTTCATGACTACCCCCCCAACTAAACTGGAAGCCCTTGTAGTCATTTGCCCGCAAACGGACAATCGAGTGAATCCCGCAAAATTGAGTCAGGTAGTCCCCTGAGGAAGGTACTGGCGGGGTACTAGGTGGGCGTGGCGCGCACGGGATGACAAAATGTGGGGGGCTGCGGCGAACTTGATGGAGCGGCCTACAGAAGCAAGTTTGCGGGGGGATTTGACGATTGAGACGGCAATCCGCTACGGTGTTCGTGCGGTTCCGTCCGTTAAGAATCTGAGGTGTCTCCATGATTTTGCAGGTCTTGGCGTTTTCCTTACCGGCTTGGCGGCCGCACTTTGTTTTGCTCGACAGCGCGCTGGGGAACGAGATGATGCTGCTGCGGTGGCTGCACCTGGTGTTTGGGATAATTTGGATTGGGCTGCTGTATTTTTTTAATTTGGTGCTGACGCCGGCGATGAAGCAGTACGAGCCGAAGGTGCGGGTGCAGATTTATCCGGGGCTGATGTCGCGGGCAATGGGGTGGTTTCGCGCGTCGTCGGTGGTGACGGTGCTGGTGGGGCTGCGGTATTACTCGATCCATTTGGCGGCGGACGCGAAGCTGGCGGGGGACCGTTCGCTGATCGGGAAATGGTTTGGATGGTGGTTTGTCGTGTGGATGGTGGCGTATGTGTTTATTTATGCGCTGCAGCTTCCGGCGAAAGGGATTCTGGATAATGTGTGGGTGCGCGCGATAGGGATTTCGATTGTGGTACTTGCGGCTTCGTGGGTGGTGCTGGCGTTGAATGGCGGGCCGAATGTTTCGAACGCGCATTTGGCGATTAGCGTGGGCGGCGGGCTGGGCTTGGTACTGCTGCTGAATACGTGGGGCGTGGTGTGGCGTGTGCAGAAACGGCTGATCGCGTGGGCGCGGACGAGCGCGGAACATGGAGCGCCAATGCCGCCGGAGACGGAGCGGCTGATGCGGTGGAATTATCTGACGGCGCGGACTTCGTTCTGGCTGTCGTTTCCGATGCTGTTTTTTATGGGGGCGGCGAGCCACTATCCGTTTCTGAGCACGATTGCGCGGTGACAAAGGGCGAGCGAGGAGTGAATGGAAATGAAAAGGGAGGCGGGCCAGGTCTTCCCGCCTCCCTTATTTCCCCTTTCGGGGAATCCGGCCAGTCTGACGGAGGGCGACCAGCCGGTCGTGTGTTGGCCTGTCTATATAATCCCGGAAACGTGAAAAAAGTTCCGGAGGAACCGAAAAAAGTGGCTAAAATCACGGTGGAAAAGTAGCGGCAGGCCTATGGCGCGACACCCCATGCAACACTCGGCGCATTTCAGTCCCGATAACATACTGCGTTTTCTACAAGTTAGGAGTGAAGCCGCGTCTGCGCAGGAGATTGCGCAGGGGCTGCACTTGAAGAAGGCGGATACGCGGCCGCTGTTCAAGATGCTGTCGAAGCTGAAGAAACGGCGGGCCATTGAGGAACTGCCGGGAGGCCGGTACCGGCTGCCCAATCGCAAGGCGGAGCGGCAAGAAGCTGGCAGCGCGCCGCGGCGGGAGCCTGTGCCGGGCCAGCAGAGGGCGGCGCTGCCGGCGCTCACGGCTAACGATGAGATAAAGGGCCGGCTGGTTTTGCACCACGACGGGTATGGATTCGTGGTGCCGGATGCGCCGGTGGCGCGACTGGATGGGGACGTGTTTATTCCGCCGGATGCGATCGAAGATGCCATGCACGGCGACCACGTGGTGGCGAAGATTCAGCGGCTTGGCGGCGTGACCGGGGCGCAGCGCGCGGAAGGGCGCATCGTTCGAATTCTGGATCGCGCGCACCCCACCGTCGTGGGATTGTTTCGGTACGGCGCGGACGGGAATGTGGTGCTGCCGTACGACGTTCGAATTCAACACGAGATCGAGATCCCGCGCGGGCATGAGCTGACACCGGGGCTGTGGAAGAAGCTGGGGTTCAGCGGCGCAGATGAAACGAGTATTCGCGCGAGGCGCATCCCGCGGCTGGAGGAGCTCGACGGCGCGGTGGTGAATGTCGAGTTGCTGCGCTATCCGCGCGGAGGCGCCGCGGCGACCGGACGAGTGATGGAAATTCTCGGGCGGCCGGGTGATCTCGGCGTGGACATCGAGATCATTATTCGCAAGCACCATTTGCCACACACTTTTTCGGCCGAGGTACTGACGGAAGCGGAGCATCGCGCGAAACCGGCGGGGGAGGCGGAGCGGGCGGGCAGGGAGGATTTCCGCCATTTGCCAATCGTCACCATTGATGGGGAAACGGCGCGGGACTTTGACGACGCGGTTTTTGTGGAGCATCGCGCCGACGGCAGCTGGCACTTGCAGGTGCACATCGCGGACGTCGCGCACTACGTTCGAACGGGAACGGTTCTCGATCAGGAGGCGCGGCTGCGCGGTACCTCCGTGTATTTTCCGGATCGCGCGGTGCCCATGCTGCCGGAGGCTCTTTCGAACGGAATGTGTTCGTTGAAGCCCCACGAAGATCGGCTGGTGATGAGCGCGTTGATGGAGTTTGACGCGGCGGGCCGGATGAAGAATTCGCGCATGACATCCGGCGTGATCCGCTCCGCCGAGCGCATGACGTATACGAACGTCAATAAGGTGATCGAGAACGATCCGGAAATGACGGAGCGCTATGCACCGCTGGCGAAGCATTTTCGCGAGATGAAGGAACTGGCTCTGCTGCTGAACGCGAGGCGGAGTGAACACGGCTCGATTGACTTCGACCTGCCAGAGCCGGTGATTGAGTTTGACGAAGAGCAGCGCATGACGAATATCACGCGCAGCGAGCGGAATATCGCGCACCGGCTGATTGAAGAGTTCATGCTTGCGGCGAACCGCGCGGTCGCTGGATATCTTCTGCGGCGCGGGATCGAAGCGTTGCACCGCGTCCATGAAAAGCCGGACGCACGGAAAGTGCTGGAGTTCGAAGAGTTGGCGCGGGCGTTTGGATACTCTCTGGGCATCGAAAACTTGCACCAGCGGGAGGTTGCCGTGCGGCATGGGCGCGTTCCGGCGCCTGCGAAGGCCGGTCGGCCCGATTCTTATGGACACGGGCGCGAGCGGGGCATGAGAGTTGCGCTACCGGGGGCGGAATTGCGCCTCACGCCGCAGCATTATCAGAGGCTGATTCGAAAGGTCGCGGGGAAGCCGGAAGAACGCATCGTTTCTTATCTGATGCTCCGTTCGCTCAAGCAGGCGCGTTACGCAGCCGATTCCCTCGGCCATTTCGCACTTGGCTTTGATGAGTACACGCACTTTACTTCTCCGATCCGGCGCTATCCCGATCTCATCGTGCATCGCGTCTTGAAGTGGGCTCTTGAGCACCCTAAGGAGCAAGCCCCCAGCGCAAACGCGGCGGCCGTGGCTCCGCGCGGCTCGGAAGCAACGTTATATTCGCATAGGCACCTGGAGGAGATTGCTTCCGAGACTTCCGAGGCCGAACGCCGTGCGAATGGCGCGGAGCGCGAACTGATGGATTGGAAGACGGCGCAATTCATGGAGCAGCATCTTGGCGAGGAATATGATGCACTGATCATCTCCGTGCAAAAGTTCGGCTGCTTCGTGGAACTGTTCGAAGTTTTCGTGGAAGGGCTTGTGCCGATTGGCGCGCTGGAAGATTTTGCCGGCGCGCGCTGCGTGTACCGCGAGCGCGACCACGCCATCATTGCGCTGGCAAGCCGCGATGGCCGTGGGACTTCCGGGAGCCGCCGTGGCCGAGGGACAAAACCGAAGGAAGTGGGCTGGCATCTGGGCGACAAAGTCCGGGTGCGCGCGGAACGCATCGATCCGATGCGCAAGCGGGTGGAGTTTGCATTGCTTGGCGAGAACTGAGAAAGGAAGTCCTGACCTTCAGCGAACTGGCGCGCTGGAAATGTGGAGGACGTGCAGCAAGCGGCGAGCCGGCCGCGTGGCGATAGCCACGAATCGTGCCAGCGGATACCAAAATCGGCTGTACAGCGACAACTGGGAAATGAAAAGTCCAAGAGCGAGCTGGCCCGGGGCATCCAGATCGGTGCGCCGGCCCTGGCGATAAATTCGGACGACCCTGCCTAGCAATTCCTGTTCTGCCACAATACCGTCGTGGGTTGGATGCGCGTCGCCTTTAGACAAGAGCTGTGCAGCTTCCAGCGAACCCTGTTTTTTCACAATGCGATGGACGAACAGGTGGTTCTCGCGGCGGAACAGGACGATGTCGCCGCAGCGCACGTTTTCGATGCTGGTCTGGCGAATCAGCGCGATGTCCTTTGGCCGCACCCACGGAAGCATACTTGTCCCTTGCACCTTCAGAGCAATGCGGCCGCGACGCTTGAGCGCGTCCGCAATGCCCACGGCGTCGCCAGCGCGGCGTTCGCCGCTGACGCGTACCGTCTCTTTTCGCCGATCGATGCTTGCTACCATCAAAGCCTCAGAGCTGAATTCCATTGCCCATATCTTGACCCGTGAGCGCACGGGAAAATCCGGGCGCACACCAGATTCAAGAAACCCAGGGTCAGAGCCTGATCCCAACCGGAGCAAAAAGTAGGAGTCGTCCGGAAAAGTAACTGATAGGGTCTATGTCCCTAGACTGAGGTTTGAAAGGGGAATGGTCAATGAGAGGGAAGTTCCAGATTGCCTAAAACTACAGTACCTAGTTGGAAGAATTATCCGACGCCTTAAGCGACACCGGAGGCGGTTGTCGCCAGTTTACGAACGGCGCGGAGAGCCGTTGCAAAGGCCGCCCTGGCCCGGCAATTTTCCGCATGCCAGCGCCAGCGTCTCGTAAATGGGTTCGGAAACGACGCTCGGTTTGGTGTACGGCTTTCTTCCGCCGCTGCTGCCGGGCGTCTGGGGAGAGTTCTTTGAGTCTTCGGCCATTCGTTATTCCTTCAGTCTGAACCAGAATTTGCAATAACAGAAGAAAATTCGTTCTTCATGGTTGCGTGCATGGAATTGGCAACTTGTTGTTTATGAAGCGCGCTTACGGGCTCGGCGGCACCTGCCAGCCGCGCCTTCTGTTCCGCGAGCTCGCAGGCACGCTCGTAAGCGCCGAGCAGGTCCCCGCCTTCCATCAAGGCGAGGCCGGGGCAGCGCTCGCAGTAGCTGCGAATTTCGCACCGCGAGCAAACGGGCAGCTGACTCTCCCTAACCCCGCGGAGGCGCTTGAGTTGCGGTGCGTAGTACCAGATATCGCGGAAGCGCTTGCGGCGCAGGTTTCCCGCCGCTTGCGGCAATTGAACGCATGGAAATACATCCCCATAGGGCGAAATGTAGCAGCTATTGTGGCCTGCACTGCACGGCAGGTCTTCGTAGGCTTCGCTCTCGATTCCGCTTGAAACCGCGCTGCCGATGGTTGGCGGATACTCCTTCATGGCAAGCGCAGCTTCCGCAGTAGGTTGCGGCGTGCAGGAATTCAATTGGGAATCCTGCATGACCGGCAGTAGCGAGGAAACCGGAATGCGGTGCGCCAGCGGTCCTTCATTGCCATCCATCATGGGCGTGATGGTGAGGTCCAAGACATAAGGAACGCCGATTTTTTCCGCCAGGGCCATGACTCCGCGATAGGCCAGCAAATTCTCGCGCATCAGCGGGCAGGCCAGCTTGACCTGCAATCCCTGCTCGAGCAGAAGCGGAATCGCGGCCAAAGTGCGCTGCAGCGATCCGGGCACTTTGGTGATGGCGTCATGCACTTCGGGGATATCGCTGTAAACGCTGATTTGCACGCGCCGCACGCCAAAATCGCGAAGCTGCTCCGCACGCTCGCGTGTCACGAGCAGGGCGTTGGTTTTCAGGCTAATGTCAAAATGCAGGCGCCGGGCCTCGGCGAGAATTTCGTAGAGGTCGGGACGGAGAAAAATCTCGCCGCCGCTGAAGGTGAGGAACAAAGTCCCCGCCTGCGCCAACTCTTCCATGATGGCCAGGCATTCGGCAGTGGAGAGTTCGCCGTGGTCATCGTGGTCCAGGTAGCAATGCACGCAGCGCTCATTGCAGCGGTAGGTCAAATCGAAATGCACGCTGAGCGGCTGGTGCTTGCGCACGGTGCGGGAAATTAGACGGTCCATGACGGGCGTGGCCCCAACTGCAGCGCTGGTGGTCAACGCAAATCTCCGCCCGTCACCGGAATGGGCACTACCAGTTTCCGTGTAGACATCTCATCCAGCAACGCCTGCGTGTCGGTCAGCGCGACGTCCGGCGCAACCTCATAGCTCTCGGCGAGCAATCCAGCCAACTCCGCTACGGATCGGCGTCCATCGATGTTTTTCCAGAGAAAGCTTCCCGTGTCGTTGAGCTCATGCATCACGCTGTCCGTCGGCGAAATAATTACGGTGGCGTCGTCGATTTCTCTCCACGCCAGTGCGGGATTCTTCTGCCAGGAAACGGAGGGCTTGGTTGTCATGCGGGAAGAACCTCCCAAAATGCAGGGTCCTTGCGGAAGGCCAATTCAAAACCGGGCAGTTCTTCCGAAGCCCGGCCGACAATTTCCAGAAGACGCCGGTTGGCTTCGGATTCCGAAGAGAAGAAAAGCACGTTTGGCAAGAGAGCGCGAATCATTTCGACCGGACGAAGCGGTGTCACGCGATTCTCCGCCGCCTGCACCAACCGGAAAATGCCGCGCACGGGAGCGCTGGTATTTGATCCTGCCGCACGAAACTCTCCCCAGAAAGGAGTTCCGTAGGCGCGCCATTCGCCATTTTCGCGCCGCAGGAGAGAGATTTCATCGGTAAGAACGCTACCTTTCGGCGAGAGCGAGGCCACGGTGCTTTTTCCCGCCCCCGACCTGCCTGTGAACACGTATGCTTTTCCGTTTCGGATAACAGTGGCAGCGTGCAAAAGAAATCCGTTGCGGCCGGTGAGCTTCCAACTGAGCAGTATTCGCAGCAGCGAATCCAGCGCATATTCGTTGCGGACGCCATCGAATCGGATATTCTTGGAATTGGCGTGGAGTGCCGCGCCCCCGAACTCATATGCAAATTCGGCAGGCTGGCTGCCGGCAAAAGAAGAATCATTCAGCGTTATAGGAATCGGTTGGAGGGATGTTTCCGAAAAGGCGGAGTACCGTAGCGACGCCGCGCGGAACAAGCGCGCATCAGACATCTGGAGCTGGAAAGGCACACAGCCAATCGAGAACTCGAATTGCTGCTGCCGACCGCCCCCTGAATTGGCGTCCGGTGCGCTCAAAATGCTCCTTTAGAAAATCCAGCGAGCGCGCCATTCCGGGAACGGAGGCGTCTTCTCGCCATCACAAGCCCCTCGGGGAAGGAAGCTATACTTAGTTTTGCTCGCACACCCCCCACTAAGTCAACAGTACGTTGCCCAATTTTGCAACGGAAAACAAGGAGCTAATGTATGGCGAACTTACTGGTACGTAATGGCTTAGCTATCTCTCTGCGGCAGCAGTGATACCCCGGGCCTGAGTGCAGAGCACCGTTCGGCTGACACCGCAGATTCTGTTATTCTGGAACACTCAAGTGGCAGTGTGAACCCGGTCCCGGCCTTGCTGCAATTCTCGAAGAAAGAGGTTTCCATCACCGTGACTCCGTCTACGCTCCCCGTACAAATGACCAAACGTGCTTTCAACTTCAATGCAGGTCCCGGAGCGCTGCCGCTACCTGTCCTCGAACGCATTCGGGAGGAGCTCCTGGATTGGTGCGGCGGCGGCATGTCGGTGATGGAGATGAGCCATCGCTCGCCGGAATTCGAAAGCATCATCGCGGCCGCGGAGCAAAAGCTGCGCAGCCTGCTCGGAATTTCGGATGATTATGCGGTGATCTTCCTGCAAGGCGGCGGAAGCATGCAGTTCACCATGGCGCCCATGAACCTTTGCCTGCCTGGAAAACCGGTGGATGTGCTTCACACTGGAATGTGGACCGCTAAGGCCATCGGCGAGCTCAAGAAAGGCGTGCTCCATAACGTCGCGGCCTCGACGGAAACCGAGAAATTCGCCCGCCTTCCGCGGCCGAATGAAATCAAGTTCTCACCGGACGCTTCCTACGTGCACATCTGCACGAACAACACGATCGAAGGCACACAGTGGACGACGCTGCCGGAAACCGGAAATGTGCCGCTGGTGGCCGACATGTCTTCCGACATTGCTTCGCGAAAGATGGATGTGAACCGGTTCGGCTTGATTTTCGCGGGCGCGCAGAAAAATCTCGGCCCTTCCGGGGCGACCGTGGTCATCGTTCGCAAGGATCTGGCCGAGCGTGCGGACAAGAATCTGCCGACGGTGTTGCAGTACCGCACGCACATCAAGGAGAGGTCGCTCTACCACACTCCGCCGACGTTTGCGGTGTATGTTGTCGGGCTAGTGCTCGAATGGATTGAAGCGACCGGCGGAGTCGCGGCCATCGAGAAGCGCAACGATGCCAAAGCCAAGCTGCTATACGACACGATCGAGGCAAGCGGCGGATTCTATCGCTGCCCCGTTGAGAAAAGCTCGCGGTCGAAGATGAACGTCGTTTTCCGAATTGGCGGTGGCGACGAAAACCTAGAAAAGCAGTTTGCTAAGGAGGCCGCTGCTGCCAGCCTGGTCGGCACACCCGGCCACCGCTCGGTCGGCGGGATGCGCGTATCTCTCTACAACGCGGTGACGCTAGAGGCGGTGGAAGCGCTTACGGGCTTCATGCGCGAATTCCACCGCACGCGCGGTTGAAATTCTAGTTGCACTGAAAAAAAGCGCGCAGGAGGATTCCCCTCCTACGCGCTTTTCTGTTTGCTGTGAATTAGGCCAGGTCGAAGAGCAGCACTTCGGCGTCATTAACGCCGGTCAGCTCAACGGCTTTTTCAACGGAGATGGCCGCCCCATCGCCGACGTCCAGCTTCGACCCATTCAGCGAAACGCTGCCGCGCGCCACCTGCACGTAGGCGTGGCGATCCTTTTTCAGCTCATGCTTTACGGTTTGGCCGGCGCTGAGCACGGTGACGTACAGCTCATTGTCCTGACGAATCTTCACCGAGCCGTCGCGGCCGTCCGGAGAAGCCACCAGGCGCAGCTTGCCGCGCTTTTCGGCTTCGCTGAAGTTCTTCTGGTCGTACGTGGGCTTCATCCCCTGCTGCCGCGGGAGCATCCAGATTTGGTACAGATGCACCGGCTCGGTCTTCGAAGCGTTGAATTCGCTGTGGGCGACGCCGGTCCCCGCGCTCATGTACTGGACGTCGCCGGGTTTGATGACGGACCCGTTGCCCATGCTGTCCTTGTGCTCCAGCGCGCCTTCCAGCACATACGTCACGATTTCCATGTCGCGATGCGGGTGCTTCGGAAAGCCTGCGCCGCCTGCGACGCGGTCGTCGTTCATGACGCGCAGGGTGCGGAACTGCACATGCTCAGGATCGAAGTAGTCAGCAAACGAGAAAGTGAAATGTGTATCCAGCCAGCCGTGATTGGCGTGGCCGCGTTCGTTGCTCTTGCGGATGTTGATCATGACGCACCTCCGGGGTTTGACAAGAGGATATTACTCGTTATAACGACTATTGTCAAGAGGCATATTGAATTGCCCTGTTTCTCCGCCCCCCGGCCCGCAACTCTCCTGCTTTGAGGATTTTGCCCAGGCCTTCCGGCCAGTTTCCGGCGGCGGCCCTTTGGTGTAGAGTGGTGAAGCAAGGCACATTTTGCTGCCTCAGCCGCAGAGGTTTGTTGAATGGACTCCCCACTTACCGTAACGCAGACGAAGAAGCCCGAAAGCACCGCCGCGCCCCGCGAAACGCTAACCATCACCGACAATCGCACCGGTAAGTCGTATGAAGTTCCGATTACGCACGACACCATCCGCGCCGCCGATCTGCGCCAAATCAAAGTCGACCCCAAAGACTTTGGAATGATGAGTTACGACCCGGCCTTCAACAACACGGCTTCGTGTATCAGCAAAGTTACTTTTATTGATGGAGATGCGGGGATCTTGCGGTATCGCGGCTACCCGATCGAGGATCTCGCGGAAAAAAGCACGTATCTCGAAACCGCCTATCTCTTACTGAATGGTGAGCTTCCGACGGCGTCGCAACTTACGAATTGGACGTACAACGTCACGCACCACACCTACATTCACGAGAGCATCAAGAAATTTCTCGACGGGTTTCACTACGATGCGCACCCGATGGGGATGACGATTTCGACGATCGCCGCGCTTTCGACTTTCTATCATGACGCGAAAGACATTTTCAGCGCGGAGTCCCGCAGGAAGCAAACTTTTCGGTTGGTTGGGAAAATGCCGACGATCGCGGCGTTTTCCTACCGGCACACGCTGGGGATGCCGTTTGTCTATCCGGACAATGACTTGAGCTATCCCGGCAACTTCCTGAACATGCTGTTCCGCACGTCGGAAGCGAAATACCGGCCAAACCCCACGCTGGAACACGCGCTGGATGTGCTCTTTATCCTGCATGCGGATCACGAACAAAACTGTTCGACAAATACGATTCGCGGCGTTGGCAGCTCGCACGTCGATCCGTATTCGGCCACGGCCGCCGCAATCGCGGCTTTGTATGGCCCGCTGCACGGCGGCGCAAATGAAGAGGTTCTGCGCATGCTGATGGAAATTGGTTCCGTTCAGAAAGTTCCGGAATTTATCAAGCGCGTGAAGGCCGGGGAAGTCAAACTGATGGGCTTCGGCCACCGCGTGTACAAGAATTACGATCCCCGGGCGCGCATCATCAAGCACATTGCGTACGAAGTGTTCGACCTGATGGGCAGGAACCCGCTGCTGGAAATCGCGCTGGAATGCGAACGCATCGCCCTCGAAGATGATTACTTCGTGAAGCGCAAGCTTTATCCCAACGTGGACTTCTACACCGGTCTCATTTATCAGTCGATGGGTTTTCCAATGACCATGTTCCCGGTGCTGTTCGCGATTCCACGCACCTCGGGATGGATCGCGCAATGGGAAGAGATGCTGCTCGACCCCGAGCAGAAAATCGCGCGGCCACGGCAGATTTACCTCGGCCACGACACGCGGCACTACGTGCCCATCGATCAGCGCAGCTGAAGAAACCCGGTATCGAGTTTGAATCCTGTTGTCCGGGAGATTCTCGACAATCGTCTCCCGCCGCGTATAGTTGTTGGAGTGAGGTGGTATGGCTCAGGTAGCGAACACACCTTCGAATACGGGAGCACGACGCCGCAGTCAGCGCGTGCTGATGCAGGTTGCGGTCCGCATTCGAGGGACGGACGCCCAGGGCCAGAACTTCGAGGAGAACACGGAAACCCTCGCCATTAACGCACACGGAGCCTTGGTTTTGCTGGGCGCGCGTCTCACCAGCGGAAGCAAGGTACAGATGAAGCACAACAAAACGGAGGAGGAGCAGGAGTGTCATGTCGCGTTCCTCGGTCCGGTCCGTAGCGGCAGGGCGGAGATAGGCCTGGAATTTTCAGCGCCACGTCCAACATTCTGGCGCGTGGCGTTTCCCCCCGAAGACTGGTCGCCGAAGCATCCGGAAGCGCGTACGGTATCAACCGTTCGCACGGTTAAATAGGCGATCCACACCCGGTTCCCGCCGTTCTTCCCTCTCCGTGAACAAATAGCTGGAAGTGTGCTTCGGCAACATTGCGATACAAGAGTCCAATGATGAGTACCGCGCCGCGCATCGGTGCCACAGCGTGATTTGACAGTCGCTGCGACTCTTGTATACCGTTGCCGGCATGTCCAGAGCTAAGCCGCACGAGACCTCCAAGCCCACAGCGCAAGCGGGGGTGATCGTTGAAAGAGCCGCGGACGTTCTAAGCTTTACGTTGAACAACGTTGAGCACGGGAACGAGGTTACCGGCGCGATGTTTGATGCGATGCTCGCGGAACTCCGCGCTGAAGCGTCCCAGCCCAAAGCGCGGGTATTGCGGATTCGTGCGCGCGGCAAAGTCTTCTGCACGGGGCGCGAGCGCGCCGGACGAGATGAAGCATCCATTCGTCACGAAGCGGCTCGCATCCTGGAGTTCAAGCAGGCTTTGCGAGGAACGCCGCTGATCAGTATTGCGGAAGTGCAGGGCGAGGCATTCGGCTTCGGATTCGGGTTGGCAATACTGTGCGATTTTGTGCTGGTCGCGGAACGCGCTGCGCTGGGATTTCCGGAGATGCAGCATGGTCTCGCGCCTGCCGCCATCATGGCGTACCTGGGCGATTACACCTTGCCGCGTTTCGCTTTTCCGCTGGTACTCTTTGGCGATCCCATCGAGCCGAAGCGCGCGCTGCAGATCGGCCTTATCTCGCAAATTATTCCGTTCAAACGTCTTTCCGCGGATGCGGACGCACTCGTCAAACGCATTCTCCGGCTGGAACCGGCCGCTTCGCGGCGTTGCAAACAATTTTTTAAAAACGCGCAGCAGAACTCGTTTGATGAAAATTGCCGCCTAGCCGTGGAAGCCCTCGTCGCTGGCAGCCTCGCCATGCTGGCCAGGGCGAAGTGAACTCTCTGTGAGCGCCAACGCCGGCGCGCGCCTCGATCGCCTCCCGCTCTCGACCTTTCACCGCCGCATCATGTGGCTGATAGGCGCGGGCATGTTTTTCGATGGGTTTGACATTTACGTCGCCGCGACGGTCCTTGGCGCGACATTCAAAAGCGGATTTTCCACGTTGGGTCAGAACGCGCAATTCATGTCCGTCACGTTTGTGGGCATGATGCTGGGCTCTTTTCTGACGGGCTTTCTCGGAGACCGCTACGGCCGCCGTTTTACGTATCAGGCGAACCTTGCCATTTTCGGTTTCGCGTGCCTCGCCTGTGCGTTTGCACCTTCGATGACGGGGCTGATCCTGCTGCGATTTGTGATGGGAGTCGGCCTCGGCGCGGAGAATGTCGTGGGGTATTCGACGATGACGGAATTCGTGCCGCCGCAGGCGCGTGGCAAATGGCTGGGCGGGATGAATGTCATTGTGGTGAGTGGTCTGCCGGTCGCCGCACTTCTTGGCACGCTCATCATTCCGAGGCTCGGCTGGCGTGCCATGTTTATACTGGGCGGGTGCGGCGCGCTGGTGGTGTGGTATTTGCGGAAGGCGCTGCCCGAGTCGCCGCGATGGCTGGAATCGGTCGGCCAAGTTGATGAAGCGGAAGCTTTGTTGCAATTGATTGAACGGGAAGTCTCGCAGCAGCACGGACCACTTCGCGCTGCGGCGGCTTCCGTATCGGCGGTCCCCACGCGAAATCTCGGCTCGCTGCTCAGTCCCCTGCTCCTTCCGCGCATGATTGTGGGCGCGACGACTCTGATTGTCATGAACACATTGATCTTCGGCTTTGTAACCTGGCTGCCCACATTCTTCGTTCACGAAGGACTCAGCATCGTCACGTCTTTCAGTTATTCGCTCGTCATGTCGCTCGGCGCGCCGGTCGGGTCGGCCATCGGCGCCTTTACAGCGGACTCCTGGGGGCGCAAGCCGACCATCGCGGGGGCATCACTGCTCACGATTGTGTTTGGCGGGATCTATCCGTTCATCCATCAGCCCGCGGCGCTGCTCGCCGTCGGCTTCGTCTTGACCATACCGATCTATATTCTCGTCTCAGTCCTATTCGCCATCTACATTCCGGAGCTTTTCCCGACGGAAGTCCGCTTGCGCGCCGCAGGAATCTGTAACACTTTCGGCCGTGGCGCGACGATTCTTACGCCGTTTCTGGCGGTTGCCTTGTTCCGGTCCTATGGCATCGGCGGAGTCCTCAGCATGATGATTGGGCTCCTCGTCGTGCAAACTGTGGTTGTTCTTCTTTTTGGGATCGAGCCAAAGAAACGCCGCCTTGAAGAGCTGGAAGCGTAGATGGGTCCCTTTCAACGAATCAGCTGGAAGTCTCTTTTTTGGCCATCATCGCCGCAAGGAGCCATTTTCTCAACACCATCAGGTAATACGGCTTGGTTTCCTTGAACATAAGCCCCATGCCTTCATTTTCCAGCGTGTAGATCACGGTGGCCTGGCCTTCGAAGAATTCGGTGGGGGTGAAGACCTTAACGCTGAGGGTCGTTCCCTCAGGGAACGGGTAGAGAGTCTGCACATAGCACCCGTTCATGCTGAGCTCGCTGACGCTCGCCGTTATTTTGTCTGCGGAAGTTCCCTGGCGCATCTCCACGGAGGCGGCGAAGGGATACCTGGGGCTGCGGCGTCGCTCTTGTTCCATGATCCTCCTGGGCAGAGGAAGCGCCCCGATTCTACTCCTCCAAACCTGAATGTGCTTCTCCTTATTCCATAGTGCGGTGAAGTGAGTTCCCATGGGCAGCCTTGGAGGACGGAGAAAGGCAGCTCTTCGCGCATGAGTCTAGAGACTTTCGAAGGCAGATGGGATTAGAGGGGGGGTTTTTGTAGGTTGCAACTTACGGAAGGCTTTAGCTTCAATCACCACAAGCGCATTCGGCAAACGTGCCCAGCGGAATGGAGGGTTCGTGCTTTCTTTCCTCAACTCTCGGGAGCGAGCTGGAGCCCCGTGAGCCACGGTCGTGTGACGTCTTTTCTCCGGCCGTAAGGCCGCACTCAGCTTTTCGCGTAGCTTCCGGTGCGCGCGGAAGAGTCGCAGCCGCACGGCCATCGCCGAGATGTGCAATCTCTCGGAAACTTCTTGCGTCGAATATTGCAGCACGTCGCGCAGCAGGCAAACCTGCCGGAGTTCCGGCGTCAGTTGGGCAATTGCGTCGGACATGAGTTTGCGGATCTCGCGTCGCGCAAACCTTTGTTCGGGATTGTCCTCCACCGCAGCTACGTTACTTCCTAGCGATTCCTCGG
The DNA here is from genome assembly GCA_963729455.1 of uncultured Acidobacteriota bacterium. GTDB lineage: Bacteria > Acidobacteriota > Terriglobia > Acidiferrales > UBA7541 > Acidiferrum. The sequence goes on along the minus strand of CAVSNX010000004.1, from coordinate 946,122 downwards.
CGGGACCCGTGGGCTCCTCCAGCGAGAACAGCCTGCCATCCCGCCGTTTGCGGATCACGTCAATGGAGGCATTTGCCGCGATACGGGAAACCCAGGCGCGCAAATCATCCCTCGTTTCGTCCTGCGAACCAGTGAACTGTTCCAGCCGCGATACCGCCTTCAGGAACGCTTCCTGGCGGACGTCCTCGGCATCGGCAGGATTGCCGGTCAACCGCAAAGCGCCAAGATAAAGGCCTTGCCCATACGGCAAGATCAGTTTGGCGAGCGATTCTCGGTCGCCCCTCCGGGCTTCCCGAAGTAGCTCGGCGCGAACCGTTCCATCGAAATATAGAGAAGTGCTGCACATGACCCAGAGCAAGTACGCAGTCCAAGCTCCAGCCTCATCGTGCTCGTAAGTTACAGAAAATAAATAGTTAATGGCTGTACTAGGGAATAAATTTAGACTAAGTAGTGACCGCTTTTGGGACGCTGCGTGGCGATTCCGGTCACGGGGCCTGACCGGTCAGTTTCTCCAGGGGAGGAAACGAGGACGGCACGGTGCTGGTGCGCTCAGGTACGGTCGAGCCCGTCTTGATTGCTTCTGAAAGCATCGTCAAAGCTTGGCCGGTGTTTGGCGGCACGACCACGGTAGCCTTCAAAGAACCGGTCCGCACCCACGTTTGCCCAGTCTTTGGCAGTCCATCGACGCCCGTGAACGGGAGCCGCAGCCATTGCTCCCTCTCATCTACGTTCGGTAGATCCAGAAAGGCTTTGCGCGCTCCCAAGGCCATCACATCGTTCTGCGCGCCGATCAGATGAATACTGACTCGGTGCAAGAGATTGAGCTTCAGCCAGGAGGTGACGCTCTTGTATGCGCTCTCCTCGGTCCACTGGCCGCGCAGAGCAATGACTTGGATATTCGAGGGGAGTGATTTTTGCATCCCCGCCGTGCGGTCTTTCGCTGCGGAATTCTCCGAAGGCCCCTGAATGTAAAGAATGGAGCCACCTCGCGGAAGAAGCGCAGCAAATTGCTGGGCTTGAATCTGGCCAATGGCCACGTGGTCGGAGCTAATCGCAAAAATCGGCAAGCGCGAAGATCGCCGCAACTCCGTGAGGTAGTCCGCTTCCCGGTTCAGGACCACCCAGCCGATCCCAGCGTTGATGGCAGCGCGCGCCACTTGCGGTAAAGCCGTGCCTCCCGCGGGCTCGAACACGATGGCGTCCGGACGTGATTCTGGGGCGGCTTGCACCGCTTTTAAGATTTGTGTGCTCTGCGTAATGGCGTCGTTATCGGCGTAAAGGATGTCTAAGTCGGTCCCCAGCCGGTGCGAGGCTTGCTGCGCGGCGGCGGCTTGCTCGAGTTGGTAGTCGTTCTCTTTGGTGATCAGCGAAACGAGGAAGCGAAGCCTCTTCATCCAGTCCCTTTCTCTGCGCGATGGGTCCCTTTGTAACAATAAACCCAGTCATAACCAACGTGGTCTAAATCGTTTTAGCGTTGTTCCCTGTCGAGAAATGATTTCGTCCGCACGTCCCCCAAATATGACGGTGCAGGAAGGAGGGAGCATTTCGATCGCGTGGCTGACTTTCCTATTCGGCGAGTTGCAGCTTATCGCCGCGCATTTCCCACTCGATGCGGACCAGAAAATCGTAATGCATGCCCTCGGTCTTGAGCCAGCCTTCCAGGGCCTCGCGGGAATCGGCGTGGAATTCCGCGAACATTTTGCCTTCGAGCATATTGACGAGGATGCGCTCGGCGTGAGCCGTGCCGCCGGCTTTCATCCGTTGCGCTAGGGCTTCGGCGCCCTGGCGTGTGAGACAAGCGAGCGTGTGTTGGGTGAGGTAGCGAGGCATCGGAACTCCTGTATGTCTGATTCCAAGTATTTCATACAAGGCAATTTTTCTGCATTAGTGCCCGGAGTGGATATGCCTTGATCCAAGTAATGATTCGAGGAAATGCGAATGGATACGTGGTTGTAAGCGGAAAGGTCTGGGGGTCAGACGTATTTTAAGGCGCGATAGCCTTCGAAGCCAGCGGCGGTCAGTTCGGCGAGTTGCTTGAAAAGCGCGGCATCAACTTCGCTGAAATTGAAGCAGGCTTTTCCTTGCATGCGCTTCTTCAGTTCGGGCGGGATGCGCTTTTGCATGGCCAGATTCATATACACCGGCATGAAGTGGTAGCTGACGTAGCTCTTGCCCATGCGAATCGCGGCAAACCAGGCAGGCTTGCCCTTGTGGACTGTCAGACGCGTTACTAAAGCATAGAATTCTGGTTTATAGGGAAGGACTTTGAGGTGCTCCTCGTAGGGGCTTAGGATTTTCTTTAGCGCGGCGAAAACTGGCGAAAAATCCTTCCCGGACTTCGCCGGCGTTGGTCCTTTTATGGCGCCAGCCGCCTTCTTCTTCGGCATCGTATTCGCCTCAGCAAGTCAACTGAAACCGCGCAAGTATAGAGTCTTCGGGCGGAGGTGAAAAGCGCTACTTTCTGCTGCTCTCGGCGCGGCTTGCTCCACTCTTCCAGCACTGGAGCATTTGTAGAGCAAGACCACGCCCTGTCCGAAGTGGCAGGTTGGCGCTGAGACACATTCTCCGCGCGCGCCAATTCCGCGGGCCGCAAGCGCCTTACACTCAAAGACAAGACGGTTGCAGTCTGCCCATCGCTCAAAGGGGCATGGTTTTCCCTGTGTTCCGCGGAGGGAGCACGGGCAAGGATAAAAGGAATGAGACGCGTACTCTTGTGCATCACAGCTCTATTGCTGGTGCTCGCGGCAGCGCTCAACTCGTCTGCAGCGCCGCAAACCAGGGCGGACGCGACGCTTAGCGGCGTGGTGATTGGGCCGGACGACAGGCCGGTGGCGCACGCGAGCGTGTCCTACCAATCCGCGAGCGGCAGCGCTCCGCACGTGGTGCATACGGACTCGCACGGACACTTCACGATTCCGAAGCTGAAGGCCGACATTTACGACATCCGGGCGTCCGGAAAGGGGGTTTTTTCGGACTGGGAGAAAAACGTCAATCTTCGGCCGGGGCAGACAAAGAGTCTGACGCTGCATCTGATTTATGCGAAGAAAATTCCAAAGGCCTACGTGAACAGCAAGCCCGCGCAGCAGTAAGAGTCGAGCTCAAACTACTATCGCATATCTTCCCATCGTTCAGTTTGGACAGTGCCTCGAATCGTCACGGTGGAAAACCACATTCCTATTCATAGATGAGTTGAGCGATCTCGTGCAGATCCGAGGCAGACACATCGGACACGGCGCAGAACTCCATGCCCTGATGACGCCAGTGCACCCACTGGTATCCTTGGCGCGAACCCGGCGGATGAATCGGTGTATCGGGCTCCTTCGTAGGCCAGATAAAAACGTTGATGATGTGCTTACGGCGCGCGTAGACCAGCGCGGCGACGTTCTGGCCGCTCAGGACGTCCAGGCGCCCGCCCACCAGAGGAAATCCTTCGTCCGCGAAGTCCTTCACTGGAGGAATAAACGCAAGCTTGCCGTCGAACCACGGCTTGACCGTGTGTTGATCTGTGGAAGCGACATCGGTGAGGTGACCGGGCTGCAGAGAGCGCACATGCGCGTCAATGATTTCCGCTGCAGTCACGGGTGAGGAAGCCGCGCTATTCTGAAGGCGCGGCCACGCATACCAGGACACGGAGGCAACGAGCAATATCGCGGCGGTGACGGCGAGCCAGCGCCACACCGGAATCCAGGAAGTCACCGCCGCCGGCGCGGTCGTAGCATCCAGATCCGCTTGAATTTTCTTGCGCAGCGATACCGGAGCGTGCTCGTAAAGTCCCGATCGTTGCAGCGAGGAACGCAGGGCTTCTTCCGCCCCCAGCGTATTGGCGCATTCCCGGCACGTTTCCAGGTGCCGTTCAAACTCTCCGGCGCGGGTGGCGTCCAGTTCTCCATCGAGATAGCCGTGCAGCACGGTGCGGGTGTAATCACAGCTCACGGGAGGCCTCCTGCGGGGAGGAGTGCGCGAGCGCGCGCTGCAGCCGCTGGCGGCCGCGGGCGAGAGCAGACATCACCGTGCCAATGGGAATCGCCGTGATTGCAGCAATTTCCTTATAAGAGCAACCCTCCAGCTCGCGCAGAACCAGAACCTCGCGGAAGCGCGGCGGCAGGGTCTCCAGAGCACGAGTTAGGCGCTCTCGATTGTCTCCGGCAATGGCCAATGCTTCGGGAGACACACTGGGCTGCGGATGCATCTCTTCGTCGAATTCCGTCATGAGTTCCACAGGGCGATTCTTCTCCAACCAGGTATAGCAAGTATTGCGTACAATCTGCAAAAGCCAGGCACGCGCGTCTCCGCCGTGAAACCCGCGGAAAAAACGGAACGCGCGAAGCATCGCCTCTTGCGCGACATCTTCGGAGTCCGCCTGACTCCGCAATAGCCATCTTGCGAGATTGAAGGCGGCGTCCAGATGCGGCAACACTAGCTGTTCGAAGCGCGCGCGCTCCTGCACATCCAGCACGTCCGAGCCTCTTCCCTGGTCAGAGCCACTCATCAGTAGGGACCGCCTGCCCTGCTAGTTTATTCCCAAATACCCCTTGGGTGTGACGATTCCGGCAGGGGGTTGGTAAGCGAAAAAAAACGGGAATAACCGGCCTTGGGCCGCGGTCTGCACAAATGAAACACGTCCCATATGCGGCGCGGGCTCCCTGGACTCTCTCACCCGCGCCGCCCTCCCAAGAGAGATGGCAGGTAAAGGCGACGGTAAATGGTAAAGGCACTTGGTGTGCCTAAACGCAAAGGAGAAACGATGGCTGGCAAGGTAAAGGATGAAATATTGCACGATCACAACCACGATGGGATTGACCGGCGTGGATTCCTGAAGTGCATGGCTTGGGCAGGAACTGGCGCGTTCTGCGTGATCCAGGGCGGCGTATTGAAGTCCTACAGCCTGAGCCGCCTGCCGGAGCTGGGCGCGAAGGAAGCCATGGGTGAACTCAGCTTTGTGCAGATCAGCGACAGCCATATGGGCTTCAACAAGCCGGCAAATACGGATGTAGCTGGAACCCTGAAAGCCGCGGTTGACAAGATCAATGGCTTGTCCGCGGCGCCGGAATTCATCCTCCACACCGGAGACATCAGCCACCTCTCAAAGCCGGAAGAGTTCGATACCGTCGACCAAATCCTGAAGAGTGCCACGCCGAAAGACGTTTTCTATGTGCCGGGCGAGCACGATGTTCTGAACGACGATGGAAAGCAGTTTCTGGAACGCTACGGCAAGGGCAGCAAAGGCGGCGGTTGGTACAGCTTCGACAAGAAGGGCGTGCACTTCGTCGGGCTAGTGAACGTGATGAACCTGAAGGCTGGTGGATTGGGGACGCTTGGACACGATCAACTCGAGTGGCTGGAAGACGACGTGAAGCCTTTGAAGCACAGCACGCCGATCGTGGTCTTCGCGCATATTCCCCTCTGGTCGGTTTATCCCGAGTGGGGCTGGGGAACGGAAGACAGTGCGCAAGCGCTGTCCTACCTGAAAAAGTTTGGCTCGGTGACCGTGCTGAACGGACACATTCACCAGACGATGCAGAAGGTCGAAGGCAACGTGACGTTTCACACCGCGGCCTCTACTGCGTTTCCGCAACCGCCGCCAGGAAAGGCTGATTCTCCCGGACCGATGAAAGTGCCGGCCGAGCAATTGAAGAGCGTGCTGGGAATCACGGATGTGAACTACGTCCAAGGGCAGCACGCGCTGGCAGTGGTGGACTCCACGCTGGCATGAGGAGAAGTAGCCCGATCCAGGAATCACTCTGAAAAAAATAGCAGAAAAGGAGAAGAAGCATGAGGAGAAGTGTGTTCATTGCAGGACTAGGAGCGGGGCTATTGCTCGGAATAGGAGCGCTCGGAACGGGCCGAGCGGGTTTCGTCGCAAGTGCGCAGCAAAAACCCGAAACGACGGAAGTCAAAATCGATAACTTCACCTTCGGGCCGGCCGCGCTGGCCGTGCCGGTGGGAACTACGGTGACGTGGACCAATAAAGACGACATTCCACACACCGTCGTAAGCACGGACGATCCGAAAGTGTTCAAGTCCAAAGTGCTCGATACCGATGACAAATTCTCGTTCACGTTCAGCAAAGCGGGAACGTATCCGTACTTCTGCTCGATCCACCCGAAGATGACCGGCAAAGTCATCGTGCAATGAACGAGGAAGAATCTTGCATCCCTTCGACATAAAGGCGGCTTTGCTTGCTAAACACGCGCAGCACGTGGTGTTGATTCACTTTCCGATCGCGCTATTTCTCATCGGCGTTCTGTTCGATGTGCTAGCGCGCGGCGCCAAGCGAAGCCTCTTTGCCGCGGCCTCGTACTGCAACCTGGCGGCAGCGGCGGTTTCGGCTATACCAGTGCTCCTCACCGGGATTCTTGCGTGGCAGTTTGCCCTCGAAGGGCAGCGACTAAAAGGCATCTTGCTGCAGCATTTGGTTCTCGGTTGCATCTCGACCGTGCTGATCTGGCTCGTGTTCTGGATTCATACCCGCGCACGCCGAAACCAGCAAGAATCGCTGCCTTCATATCGCCTGCCTCTCGAACTCGTCGCCGCAGCGGTCGTGGCGCTGACCGGCCATTTAGGCGGTTTCCTGAGCGGCGTAAATGGCCCCGGATAGCTCGCCGCGAGACCTATGGGACAGGATCTCGCACGTTCCCTGGCAAAAAGAAACCAGCTATCTGAATTCAGTGGTCCAACAAAAACTTCGGCGGCGATTGCTTTGCGCGAGCGGAGAGAGCCCTGAAAAAGGAGAGAAAGGTGAAAGTTAATATTGCACTCTTGGTGCTGGCATACGCACCGCCGGCTTTCGCCGGAGCAAATGCGGCTTATCCGACGGACAACGTGGCGCAGTTCGTGGTCGAAAAGCTGGACGTCACCTCGCTGACATCGGCGCTCAAACTAAAGAAGGAGAAGGGAAAGAAAACATTCGCGGACTACGGCTACTCAACAAAGAATGTGAGCGAAAAGGAAGCCGTCGTGGAATCCGGCGGGAGGAATCATCGGCTCACCGTCCTCGAGCAAACACAGAAGGGAATTTATGTCTGCGTCTCGGAAACGCGAGAAAACGGCGGCAAGCCAAAGACGCAAAGCGTCGTCCTGATGAAGCGGAAAGACCCGGAGTCTTTGCTAAAAGGACGAGTGTCGTTGAAGGAGTTCGCGGCGTGCCCCAGCATTGGCGACGGATCGAGCGAGTCTCGTGGCGGTTACGATTGAGCGAAGTTCGGGGTAGTACTATTTAGGGTTACTGCCAATTCAACGAGACAAATCCTTCTCCTATTGTATTGAAGCATATGGACTTACCGATAGGGCAAGTTCCAATGGGCTCTAAATAATGAGTCCGCTGTACTACAACCCACGTACCCCGTTTCGTGGCTCCGCTGACCCATTGAGGCCCGCGGTGCAAGTGCGTAGTGTTTGAAGAACGGGTTGGGGGCCGCGCGGGGACAGCGGCTCCGCAAGGAGTCGTGTGCGAGCTTCCCAACCCGCCACTTTTTCTTCCCTCTAGCTGGCGAATGAGCGGGTAATCGAGCGGGGCCTGAATCCAGGCCCTTTTCGCTTTTATGCCCAATCGGCATCCGACTTGCCCTCCCACAAGCGCCGCGAGCTGGATGCCCTCGCCGCATCCAATCAAATGAATGAATTAGACTTGGTCACACGGTTAATGTGAAGGATTCATGCGACAGGTGAAATCCATAGGCGGCATGATGGCAAGAGCGATTGCGCTCCTTCTGGCCACAGGGTATTGGACGTGTCCGCCTGGAACAGCCTTGGCAGAACCTGCGCCGCCAAAACTGAAATCAGAGACACAGCAGGCCTTCGAACGCTACGTAAAGCTGACGGACGCCCGAAATCAAGAGGAGCTCGCGCGCGGCACAAACCTGCTTTGGGTGGATGGATTGTCCGATCCTCAGCGCATCGAAGCGTACGCTGCGCTGAAACGCGGTGAAGTGAAAATGCAGAAGCTGGAAACCCGTGAGAATGGCAGCGCAATCCCGTGTCCCGACGGCTTAGTACACCACTGGGTAGGAGTGGTGTTCCTTCCAGGAGCAAGCCTCCACCACGTCCTGGAAGTGTTGGAAGATTACGACAGGCATTTTGTGTATTACTCCCCAGACGTAGAGCGATCAAAAATTGAGTCCCGGGATGGAGACCATTTCCTCGTTTTCCTGCGTTTTCGAAGGCACAAAGTGGTTACTGTGGTGCTCAACACCGAACACCAGGTTCAGTATTTTCACGATGCGCCAGGGCGCGCGCATAGCCGGAGTTCCACCGTACGCATCGCCCAGGTGGAAAACCCCGGCAAGAGCGACGAACGCGAAAAAAAGCCTGGAGACGATGACGGATTCCTGTGGGGAATGGAGACCTGGTGGCGCATGGAAGAGCGTGACGGCGGTGTTTACGTACAAAGTGAAGTCGTCTCCTTGACTCGAGACATCCCCACAGGACTGGGCTGGCTGATTGGTCCGTTTGTGACAGGCATACCTAAGGAAACACTGACATTCACGCTCGAGGCCACCCGAAAGGCCGTGCAAGGCCTCGGCGCAAAGCATTAAAGGTCTCGCCTTCTGCGGCTTTTCGGGTCAAGCCGACGAAGAATGTTTTCTTGTGCTCGCCTCCTGCAGAAGTTCCCAGACCGCTGCCGCGTTGCGCTCCCAGGTCCATTCGAGCGCCGTTTTCGCCGCGGCCTCTCCCATGCGCTTGCGCAATTCTCCCTGTTCGCAAAGCATGCGAATCAGCTTGGCGAGTGATTCCGCGTCGCGTGGATCGCGCAATACAAAGCTATCGGTGCCGTCGTGAACGAGCGAGGAAATGCCAGCGAAGGCCGAAGTAATCGCTGGCAGGCCGCACGCCACCGCTTCCGCAACGGGCATGCCAAAAGAATCTTCCCTGCTGGGGCTGACGTACACATCTGACGCAGCGTAGGCATCCAAAATATCCGTGCCGCTTCGCTCCCAAACGCAGCGATCGAGCACTCCCAATCGCGTCGCCATCTCGCGAGAAGCCGTCACGTCATCGTTACCGACGACGAGAAGCCGTACTGGCATGTCCGACAGTTTCTGAAGCGCCTCGAGAATGGTCGGAAGCCCTTTGTTGCGCCAGTCGTTCCCGATCAGAAGAAGCACGAACTCCTCGTCGCGAAAATGGCGGCTGGCGCGCGCCTGTTCCCGTCGCGCGAGTCGCACTGAAGGAGAAAATTCCGCCGCTGCAACTCCGTTAGGTATGACGTGGGCGTGCTTGCGCCCAAAGTATTTTTCGAGCTGACCGGCAGTCCGCGAAGAAACACAGGCAAGAGTAACCTTTACGTCAGCATAGATTCGGCGTTCGAACCTTATCAGCACAGCGTAGTACAAGCGGCGATGAAAGCGCCGCAGCCAGCCAGTGCCAGCCACTTCCCGCTCTTCTTCCTTCGCCAATTCCCGCAAGCGATGAAAGATCGCATGGACCACCACGACGTCCGCATCCAGACAGTTAATCCCGGGAGAGAAAACGAGGTCGCAGGAAATTCCGCGGACCCGGCGGTCCCACCGGCGGCAAAACGAATTCACCACCACCCACCAGGCAAATTGCAGGAGATGGGGACCCGGAATGGAAGGAACCTTGTGCCAGAAGATTGCGCCGGATTCTCGCGGCTCGCTCGCAGTTTGGGGAGCCAAAGCAAGATCCTCGACCCGCTGCGCATACAGATGAATCTCACAGTGATAGTCGCGCGCCAGTCGTTTCAGCACTTCGCTAAGCGCCCGTTCCGTGCCATGCCGGCGGTCGACAAACGGAGAAACGACCGTGAGCTGCAAGTCAGCGCGTCCACATACGGCGGTTATTGGGGAACGGATGGACCGCCGCAAATTCGGTGGAGACCGCCAATGTGGGCAGGCGGAACAAAATTCCCAGCAGCAGCCACAGATAGGCGTTCAGGACAAAGTCTTCGTACGCCTGAATGCCCATGAAAGTCATCGGCAGCAACAACAGGGCGGCATACCAGAAAATCATGAAAGCGATGGGAAACCACGGCGAGCCTCTGAGTTTCTTGACGACGTTCCACGCCGCGAAAACGACGGAAAAACTCATGATCAGCCAAAGTATGATTCCGCCCACACCCATCTCGACGACGAGGGTCCCGAACCCACTCTCCACTCCGCTAACCGCGGGCCTTGTGTGAAAAATCATGGAGACATACTGAGTGCCCAGCGCCGTGGTCCCGATGCCATACCCATAAGGCCAGCGCTCGTAACCGAACGCCCCCAGGAAATTCTGCATGGGATAATCCCACGCGCGAAAGCCGAATTCGCTCGTGGAAGTGCCCGGGGTAAGCGTCTCCGTGTAGAACGCGACACGCGAAAGAAGCGCGTCCGGAAAAATGAAAAATAGCAGCCCGATGGCAAGTGCAATGCCGAGAGCGGCTCGCTGCACCGTGCGCAGAACGCGAATCACTTCACGCTGCCGCCACGGGGCACCCCACAAAAACGCCAATACTCCGACCAGAGTGCTGCCCGTGGTCCACAGAAGGACTCCACGGGAAGCGCCGAGCGCTACGCCGCCATAGGCCACGGCAAGGGCAACAAAGGCGAGAACCCGGCCTTTGCGCAGACGAAGTAGAAGATATCCGCTGAAGCCAAAGATCAGCAGCCAGGAAACCAGCAGGAAATTCGCGTACCGTCCGTCGCTCACGAACACGGAATTCGGCCGGTAGACGATAGTTCCTGAGACCGGCGCAACGCGGTACAGCGTGCTCAACTCGCGGATTTCCGCCGCAGGGTTCGCGGGGTTCAAAAAAGTGTGACCGAGGATAGACTGCGCGATGCCCAGCGAGATGATGATCAAACTGAGAACCAGACTGAACGTGAAAAAGCGGCGCAAGTCGGCTTCATTTTCGATAAACGCATATCCCACGAACATCAGCGGGACGTAGTAGAAAAAGATCTTTACTCCGAGGAAGCCGTACATCAGGTGCGCGGACGCCGGATTGAAAATTTGCATGACCCCGAACCAGACCAAAAGCAGCAACGGCACCAGGAACGGCGGCCGGAAGGATTTCACTTCTTTGCGGCGATAGGCCAGGAAGAACGAAAGATAGACCACGGCGACCAGAAAATCCTTGGCGAAGTAGATCGCCATGTTGTTCCCGAGGTATTTACGGGCGAAATCCTCGAACAACAGCCACGCCAGAAAGAAATACAGTCCATTCCGCCAGTTGTTGAGCATTCCGATTACGAATGCTCCTGCGACAAACGCCATCGCAACATAGGCTAGACCCGCAATGTCCCCGGCGATGACGTATCCGGCGGCTTTGTAAGCGGCGATGACAAAAAACACAAGAAAGCCGAAGGCGAAGAGTGGTCTACGCCCGTAATCACCCGGGAGGGCACGCGCGGAGAAATTCACACGGCCCCCTCAAGGCCCGGGACGGCTTCCCATATTGCTTCACAGCTCGCCGCCGGTCTTCACTCGCACATCGTCATCCATACGAAATCGTAGTCTCGCTACGCAAAATTGCGGCCCTGCAGGCCGTCATTCCATCATACGCTGACACGCGGGGACGAACCATGCTCTGCCTTCGCGACGCGAATTCTTAGTCATGAGTCCCTGCGCTTCACGTTCACCAGTTTGCGATACACCTCCGCGTGGGATTCAATCATCCGTTCGCGGCTACAAAATTCCAGCGCGCGCCGGCGCCCCTCCAGGCCCAGCCGTGCAGCCAAACTGGGACTATCGAGAATGCGTTCCATGGCCGCCGCAAGCCCTGGCGCGTCACCCGTGCGAAACGTGAGGCCAGCGTCGCCAAGCACTTCGGCGAGCGCGCCCAGGTCGGACGTCACGACGGGCAGGCCCCGCAACATATTTTCTGCGACGACCAAACCAAACACTTCCCCTCCCAGCGACGGTACTACGGCCAGTGTGGCCCCGGCGAGCTCAGGATCCAACTGCTCGCCGCCGAGCCGGCCCGCAAACCGCACGCGCGAACCCAGTTGCGATTCACGCGCGAATTCTTCCAGCGGCTGCCGCTCGGGACCATCGCCGATGATCAGCAGTTCAAAAAACCGATTTTTCTGGCCGAGGATGCTTGCGGCTTCGAAAAGAGTGCGAACTCCCTTCGTTGTGACCAGGCGGCCCACGAAAGCGATGATCGGCGCGCCCGAAGGTTTCTCCGCGCGAAATAGCGCCGGCGCAGGATTCAGTCCATGAGGAATGGCCGTGCTGTGAGGCAGACTGCAAAAGGCCGCCGAGCCATTGCGTTGGCGTGATGTTCGCGGCGGCGCGCTGGCACAGGAATCGCCGCACGTACGTAAGGAGCCAAAGCTTGTATGACGCGGCCCAGCTTTCCACAGAATTGCAGCGTAGGCACTCCGTCTGGCGCCCAGCCATAAAATGGCCGGGACATGGCGCGCCTGAAGGTTCAAGAAGAAGTTGGCCGTTCGGACAAATCGTATGAAAGCCGTGATGTTCCACGACCGTGGGTCTTCCCAAGAGCAATCCGAGCGTCAACGGCGCCACCGCCGGGCCGGCGACGTGCACGACGGCCGCCTCTCGAATCAATCGCGCAAGTTGCCGCAGCCTAGGTTGGCGAATGACGCGGAAGGGAGCGGCACCATCGTCCCAATTCCCCGCCGGCGTTGGTGTAACCAGGGTGACTTCAAATTCGGGCGCGCCATTCGAATCGCGGAATTCTGCCAGGCCCCTGGCAAGCGAAAGCACGATCGTTTCGACGCCACCGACACTCGGAGCAAAAAAGTGAGAGTAAACGAGGAGCCTCATTCGCGGAGTTTTGGCGTAGCCGTTGGAGTGGCGTGTGTTGCGGAGGAATCCGCAACTGCCGACCCGGCAGGCCGTCCCACACGCTCAACGGCGATTCGAACGGCTTCAATTGTTGCGGCAATATTCCGCTCCGGCGACCACATCTGGATGTGCGCGAACGCCGCACGCGCCACGGACTGCAAGTGAATCCGATCCGTCGAAGCATGTTTCAGAATTGCGGCAAGCGCGTCCGTATCTCCGCACGGATAAACAAACTCAGGCGCAACCGGTGCAACCAGATCGCGCGCGGCGCCAACGTGATCGCTGGCAGCCACCGGACATCCGCAGCACATCGCTTCGTTGACCACCACCGCGAAAGGCTCGTACTCCGAAGGAAGGACCATGAGATCGGAAGAGGTATACACCGCCGGTAGTTGCGACTGATTCACGAATCCAAGAAAGCGAACGCGCGAAGCAACGCCCAGCCCGGTGGCTTCCTGCTCCAACTGCGCGCGAAGCGGTCCTTCGCCGGCGAACACCAGCAGCGCGTTCGAAAGTTTCGCATTTGCAAACGCCCGAAGAAGAGCAAACGGCCTCTTCCAGGACTGCAGCTTGGCACAAAACAGAATCACGGCCGTATCCGAAGTGGCGCCCCAGGATGCGCGCACCGCAGTGCGATCCACTTGCGATGATTTTTGCATCCACCAATCGTTGTCCACGGAGTACGGGGTCAGCGTGACGCGCTCCGCAGGGAGTCCAAGAGAAATCATGAGCTCTCGCGAGCCCGACGACGGCACGATCACTTGATCTGCAAGACGAAACAGCCGCGGCCAAACCATTTTCTTTAGCGCCGATTTCCAAGCGCGCCCATCTCGTGGAGCCAGCGTCGTTGTGTCCGTGCCAAATAGAAAAGCCGTCTTCGAAAACTTCGCCGCCATCCACGCGATCCAAAACGTGGCCTTGCGATAGCCCGTAAAGCACAACACGGCGTCGAATTTCCCTCCAGAGAGGAGCTTCCAGAGCCCTGGATGGAAGAGCCCAAAGAAGGATTCTCCTCCCGAGCCGCGATTGGCGACCTGAAACCACGAATACCCGTCGAGCAGCGGAACATCCCACTGAATGTCCGCGCCGAACTCCGGATCGTGCCCAGCCTCCGCGCCGCGGAGCGTGCAATACGCCACGTGCAAATCCAGAGCCGGGTTCGCGGACATGCGGCGGAAAATCGGAGCCATGTATTGAACAGGGTGTGTCGCAATGGCCAGAACGCGGTAGCGGCGATCAGCCATGGTGAAACCCGGCGATTTCAGCGTATGAATCGGCGGCAATGCGGAAGTTTTTCAAGCGCAAGGAGATGCCCCGGACGCGAGTATAACCCGTTTCCCGGAGTGCGCGGCTGTGCTAAACTACGCGAGTTCCGCAGGGGTTTGCGGTTCACCGTAAGTCTCCGCACTGGTGTCGTTTTTCGTTGCGGCCGTAAAACGGCCGGCCAATTCTGGCGCCGTTTTCGGCGCGAAAATTCATTCATAGATGACACCGGCCAGGCCGGCGTCACACAAAACAAAAGAGGGTTTGTTATGTCCGGGCATTCAAAATGGGCCACGATTAAACATAAGAAGGGGGCTACCGACGCGAAGCGTGGCCGCGTTTTCACGCGAATCATTCGCGAAATCAGCATCGCCGCGCGCATCGGCGGCGGCGAACCGAACTCCAACCCCCGGCTGCGAACGGCCATTCTTGCGGCAAAAGCTGCGAATATGCCGGGCGAAAACGTTGAGCGCGCGATTCTACGCGGCACGGGACAGCTCGAAGGCGAGCAGTATGAGGAAGCTACCTTCGAAGGCTACGGCCCGGGCGGCGTAGGTATGCTGATTCAGGTTGTCACCACCAATCGCAATCGCGTGGTCGGCGAGTTCCGCCATTTGATGAGTAAGAACGGCGGCAACCTCGCCGAAGCCGGAGCCGTCGGCTGGATGTTCAGCCGCAAAGGCGAAATCAGCGTTCCCAAGGAAGCGGCCAGCGAAGACAAGATGCTGGACATCGTGTTGGAAGCCGGCGCAGAAGATATGAAGGACGATGGTTCTTCCTGGTACATCGTCACGCCGCCGGACGCGCTGGAGAAAGTGAAGGAAGCGCTGACCAAGGCCGGCATCACGCCGGAATCCGCGGAAATCGCCATGGTGCCGCAGAACTACATCAAGCTTACCGGTCCACAGGCCACGCAAATGGTGCGCCTCGTCGAAGCACTCGAAGAGCACGACGACGTGCAGCACGTCTACGCCAACTTTGACATTGATGAATCGGAAATTCAGGCGGCCGTCGGCGCCAACTGAGCGGAGCAGCTATTCCTTTTTTGGCCAGTCCGGTGCGCCGGGCTGGCCTTTTCTGTTGGCGGCGAGTTCGCATTGTTCTTCGCGCAACAACAGACAAACCTCTGGCAGGGATTGCCGGAAGGCCGTAGACTTGTGGCGAGGTCACCGACGATTCGAACGGGCACAATGCGCGAAAAAAGCAGCTGGCTGCGCGTGCTGGGCGTGGACCCCGCCGCCGCAGGACCAACAGGATACGGGGTCGTCGAAAGCGACGGGCAGCTTTGCCGAATGCTGCATTATGGTGCATTGAAAGTCTCCGCTAAGCGACAAAAGGAATGCGCGGGCGCGGCGCTTCAAGATGTCCACGCGCTGCTCTGCCACTTGATCGAAGAATTTACCCCGGACGTTATGGCAGTTGAAAGTGTCTTTACCGCATTGAACATACGCACGGCCTTGCGACTGGCAGAAGTGCGCGGCGTTGTTCTCCTGGCCGCCGCGCAACACGATTTGGAAGTGCACAGTTACGCGCCACGCGAAGTGAAGGCCTCCGTCGCCGGCCATGGCCACGCGGACAAACGCCAAATGCAAGCCATGGTCCGGGCGCTGCTCTCCATGACGGAAACGCCGGAGCCCGCCGACGCCGCCGACGCCCTGGCCGTTGCTCTTTGCCACTTGCAAGTCGAACAGGCGCGGAAGCGTTTTGGATTGTCGGACGTCCAAGTTGCCGTGCGCCCTGGTGGCCTGGCGGTAGCCGCTTCAACGGGCACGACAGCTCGAATCCCAGCGGGAAGCGCAACTCGCATCACAGTGTCCCGCATCGTAACTACGCGATGAAATTCTCTTTTCTTCGATTTCTCCTGTTTATCGGCGCGGCCCTCTTGACGGCCAGCGCGGACCGTGCCGCACCCGCCCCTGCCAGTGCCAAGCTCACTTTCCGCCGCGTCTTCAAAGCCAGCGCCCCGGAGTTCATCGAAATCGTGGTGCGCGACGATTCCGATACCGCCTCCTACGACATCCGCCAGCTCGACGAAGACCCCGAAGCTCTGCCGTTCGAAGTCAGCGCAAGCTTGCGCAACAAGATGTTCGGCCTGGCCGCTCAATTGAATCATTTCCAGGGCCAGGACCTCGACGTGCACCGCAAGATCGCCAACCTCGGCGAGAAAACCTTCCGCTGGGAATCCGGCGCCGAGGTCCACGAAACAAAATTTAATTACACGTTGAATTCCGCAGCCTCGCAGCTTCTGCAGATTTTTGAAGGCCTGGCGCGCCAGCAGGAACACGTCATGCTGATTTCGCGGCGCATGAAATATGACCGCCTCGGCGTCAACGACGCCCTCCTGCAATTCGAATCCGATCTAAACCGCAGCCTTCTGCCGGAGCCTCAGCGCGTCCTTCCGATGCTCGACCAGATTGCCGCCGATTCCAAATTTGTAGACATCGCCCGCCAACGCGCCCGGACTCTCGCCCAACGCATCCGCCACCAGGGCTAAGTGCCAGATTGACATCGGTGAGGGCGCACCTTGCCACCCAAGCCTTTATCCGATTAGTTTTCATCTAGATAGAGAAAGCCCCTCCCTACAATTCGTTCCTCGCAGCCGTAACTCCAGGGCTCCCCAGCGCGTATGATACGATGAGGCTACTGTCTCCCTATCTGTTCATGGCTCCCGAGCCCAACTTGACCCCGATGCGTTCTGGGTCCCACCGCACGATGAACCTTTCCGAGGCCGTGGTGATTTCCGCTTCCAGTCTTTGGGCGCATAAGCTGCGCAGCGTCCTGACCCTGATCGGCGTGGTCATCGGCGTGGCCGCCGTAATCGCCGTAGTCAGCCTCATCAACGGTGCAAACCAGTACGTTGCCACCCGGGTCTTCCGCCTCGGCGCCGACGTTTTCGGCCTCTCCAAGCAGCCCTCCATCATCACCAATGTGGACGACTGGCTCGAATTCCAGAAGCGCAGGCGCATCACTTTCGACGATTACGAAGCCGTGCACGAGCTTTGCAAGAGCTGCAAAGATGTTGGCGCTTCGTTAGGCGGGCGCGTCGAGGTAAAGAGCGGCTTAAACTCCTTGAAAGACACCAACCTTCGTGCATGGACGCCTCAAATGGCCGAGCTCTACGACGTGGATCTCGTCTCCGGCCGCCACGAGACCGAAGAAGACATGCGTGGAGCCGCGCCGGTCTGCGTCATTGGCAACGATCTGGTCGAAAATCTCATGCCCGGTGTCGATCCCCTTGGCAAAGAAGTTCGCTGGAACAATGTCCCATGCGAAGTGATCGGCATTGGAAAAAAGCAAGGCTCCGCGCTGGGCACGTCCCTCGACAACTGGATCATCATTCCTCTGACCACCTACAACAAGAACTACGGCAATCAGCAGGATTCCCTGCGCGTGACTTCCCGCGCCGGCTCCGCCGCCACGATTCAAGACAGCGTGGATGAAGTCCGCCAGATTATGCGCGGCCGTCATCACCTCGCCTATGCAGCGAAAGACGATTTCGCGATCGAAACCAGCGATTCCTTTTTGTCTCTCTGGAAGGACATCAGCGGTTCTTTTTTCGCCGTGATGATTGCCATCTCCTCGATCTCTTTGGTCGTCGGTGGAATCGTAATCATGAATATCATGCTGGTCAGCGTCACCGAACGCACCCGCGAGATCGGCGTCCGCAAGGCCCTCGGAGCGCGGCGCAGCGACATTCTTCGCCAATTCTTGATCGAGTCCGCCACCATTGCCGTGATCGGCGGAGCCCTCGGCGTGTGCTGCGGGGTTCTTACCGCCAAGATGGTGTCATGGGTTTTTCCATTGCCCAGTGCCGTGCAACTCTGGTCCGTGCTCGGCGGAATTCTCATGGCTTTGAGCGTTGGCTTGTTTTTCGGGACCTATCCGGCGACCAAAGCCGCGAAGCTGGATCCCGTGGAAGCACTGCGGTCGGAGTAAGCGAGCGGACGAATGGCCACCTTCGATAAAACTCTTCCAAGACCTGCGGCCCTGCCGCTGCGCGTCCGCATGCGAAAAGAAGGCGCTCTCGAACACTGGGGAGAGGTGCTTTTAGCCCTCGATACCTTGCGCAAGAACAAGCTGCGTTCTGCGCTCACCATCCTCGGAATCGTCATTGGCATCACCACGGTCATCACCGTTACCGCGGTGATCAACGGCCTCAACGAAAATGTGCTCGGCGGCATTCGCGAGCTTGGCTCGGATACCATCATCGCCTACCGCTTCCCCTGGGCTTCTCTTTCACGCCCGCCAAGCGAATGGTTTACGCGCAAGGAACTTCAGCCGGAGTGGGCCGAAGACATCGCCAGGCTCCCGCACGTCAAGGCTGCCTCGCCATCCATGCGCATTTTCCAGCCGCAATTCGGCTCCGGCACCGAAGACGTGCGCCGCGGTGCCTACCGCTCGAAAAACGTGATCCTCCAAGGGAATCAGCCATCTATCGGCGAGATTTTTGATCTAAAGATTCAGTACGGGCGCTTCTTCAATGACACCGACGCGGAACATCGCGCCCCCGTCGTCTTGCTCGGCTACGACACCACTCGAATCCTGTTTCCGGAGTCTCCAGAGCACAGCCTCGGTCAGGAAGTCACCATTGACGGTCAGCTTTTCACCGTCATCGGCACCCTTCAAAAACAAAGGCAAGGCATCTCCGGCGGTTCGAATCCCGAAGACAATTCCGCGTACATGCCGGTTACCACGCTTCGCAAGCTCTATCCCAACCAAAAGGACTACGTCATCTTCGCCAAAGCGCGCTACCCCGACCAGGTCGCGGAAGCCGTCGAAGAAATCCGCGACCTCTTGCGCCGCAAGCGCCGCCTTTCGAACAGCAAGCCCGACGACTTTGCGCTCTTCACTTCCGATTATTTTCTGGATCTGTGGAACAAAATCAGCGGCTTGATTTTCATTCTGATGTTCGCCGTCGCTTCCGTCGGCCTGATCGTCGGCGGCATCGGCGTCATGAACATCATGCTCGTCAGCGTCACAGAACGCACCCGGGAGATCGGTGTTCGAAAGGCCATCGGCGCAAAGCGCAGTAACATCCTCGCGCAGTTTCTGATTGAAGCTGTGACTCTCAGCGCCGTCGGCGGCGTAATCGGCGTCCTCCTCGGCTCGGGCCTATCGCTCCTGATGCGCTACGGCCTGAAGATGCCCGCCCTCCTCTCCCTCTTCTGGATTGCGCTCGCGCTCATCATGTGCGCGCTCATCGGCATCGTCTTCGGCGTCTATCCCGCCTGGAAAGCGGCCCGCCTCGACCCCGTCGAAGCCCTCCGCTACGAATAAAAGCTGCGATCAAACACCACTTGTTTGCCTACGCCATCGTGCATAGACTCCTTTCGAGCCACGCAAACTCGTTCGAATGGGCCACGAAATGAAACAGGACGACGCACAGCACGGCGGAGACCGCTTTCCTCCGACGCGCCGGTCGGTGATCGAAGCGGTGCGCAGCATTGACGCGGAGGAACGCGAGCGTGCGCTCGAATCACTGTGCGCCGCGTACTGGAAGCCCGTTTACAAGTACGTCCGTCTACGGTGGAACCGGCCCGCGGATGACGCGCAGGACTTGACCCAGGGTTTTTTCATGGAACTCCTGGAGCGCGAGCTGCTCGACAAATTTGATTCCAAGAAAAGCCGCCTGCGAACCTACCTGCGCCTTTGCGTAGATAGTTTTGTCATGAATCAGAACAAGGCTGGACGCCGCCTAAAGCGCGGTGGAAACGTGTTGCACGTAGCGCTGGATTTTTCCGCTGCGGAAGAGGAATTGGGTGGGGCCGTCATGGATCCCGCTTCCATTCCTTCGCCCGAATCGCTCGAAGACTTTTTTGAGAAAGAGTGGGTACGCAGCCTCTTCTCGCTAGCCGTCGAGGATCTCCGAAAGCTATGCGAAGAAAAGGAGCGGGCGAGAACATTTCACCTTTTTGAAGCCTACGACTTGGAAGGTAACGAAAAGATTTCCTACGAGCAGCTCGCCGCGGAATATGGCATCCCCGTCACCGACGTGACCAACGCGTTGGCCTGGGCGCGCCGCGAGTTTCGAAAGCTCGCCCTCGACCGCCTCCGCGAACTCTGCGGCAGCGAAGAGGAATTCCAGCGCGAGGCCCGCGCCGCGTTCGGGTGGGATGCCAAATGAAATTTCTCTCGGACAACGCGCTGGAGCGCTTGCGCGACGGCGCTGAGCTCCCGGATCTCTCCGGCACGCGCTACCGCCTGCTCGAGCGCGTGGCCCGCGGCGGCATGGGCGTGGTCTACGCCGCCGAAGACGAAAAGCTCCAGCGCCGCGTCGCCCTCAAAGTGCTCGACGTCCCCGGAACCGAGGGCGATCTCGCCAACCGCCTCCTCCGCGAAGCGCGCGTGCTCGCGCGTCTCGAGCATCCTGGTATCGTCCCCGTTCACGACGTCGGAACGCTGGCGGATGGCCGCGTCTTCTACACCATGAAATTTGTCGAAGGACAGCGGCTGGACAAATACATCGAGAACGTGAACTCGGCGCCGGACCGACTGCGGCTTTTCTTGCGAATCTGCGACGCCGTAGGCTTCGCCCACGCGCGCGGCGTGCTCCATCGTGACCTGAAACCCGCGAACATTATGGTCGGCCCCTTCGGCGAAGTTCTGGTAATGGATTGGGGCCTCGCCAAACTCTTGCGCGGAGAGATATCGAACGCGTCAAGCGAACTCCATCCAGACGCGACTTTTTTCGAAAAACCGACCCAATCTCCCAATTCGAACGACCGCACCGAGATCTCCGTAATCACCGGCCACGGCACCGTGATGGGAACTCCAGGCTACATGTCCCCGGAACAGGCGCGCGGCGACGTCGAACATTTGGATGCCCGCAGCGATATCTATTCACTTGGCGCCTTGCTCCGATTTATGCTGACCAGCCAACCGGATACGGCTTCTGCTTCCGCGCCACGGTTTCCTGACAAGTCTCTGCAAGCCATCTGCGCTAAAGCGACGACCGCCGCTCCAACGGAACGCTACCCAAACGTTCAAGAACTGGCCCTGGACGTCTCGCGCTACCTCGATGGGCTGGCCGTCGGCGCCCATCCCGAGACGATCTTCGAGAAAACCGCCCGCTTCTATCGCCGCTATCGCTTCTTTATCCTCCTGATCGTAGCCTACTTGGCGATGCGGGTTTTAATTTTGCTTTTCATGCGCAGATAGATCTAAAGGATTTCGAGTAACTGTTGTAAAGAACAGTAGAACGAAAACGGACTGCACGGAGGAATATCATGAACAAAGTGCTGCTGGGCCTTTTGCTCGGCGCGTTGCTGGGAGCGATCGACGGCGGGACGGCATGGTTCACGCCCGCAGTTCGCGCTCAACTCGCAGGAATCATTGTCGGCTCGACGGTCAAGGGGCTCATTGCCGGCGTTGCCGCGGGAATCTTCGCGCGCAAAGTGAATTCCGTGCCGCTCGGCATTCTCTTCGGTCTGGCCGTCGGCTTCGTGCTGGCTTTTATCGTTGCTTATCTGCAGCACGGCTATTATTTCGAGATTATCCTGCCGGGCAGCATCGTAGGGATGATCGTTGGCTACGCCACGCAGAAGTACGGCGCCGCCTCCGCAGCAGCTCCGGCAACGCGCTAGAACCGGTTCATAGAAAAAACAAGAATTTTGTAAGTGCAAATCAGGAGGAGAGGCATGTCTCGAGTCGTCCATTTTGAAATACCCGCAAGCGATCCGGAACGCGCGGCCGCGTTTTACAAAAAAGCGTTCGGCTGGAAGATCGAAAAATGGCCCGGTCCTATGGAGTATTGGATGGTAACCACCGGCGCAGACGGAACGCCGGGAATCAACGGCGGCCTGATGAAGAATACCCAGGTAAAAACGACCACCAATACGATCGGCGTGGATTCGGTCGACGCCGCTGTGGACAAAGTGACCAAGGCCGGCGGAAAACTGGTAATGCCGAAGACGCCGATTCCGACGGTGGGCTATTTCGCTTACCTGACGGACACGGAAGGAAATCTTTTCGGCGTGATGCAGCCCGACCAGAATGCCAAGTGAAAGCATCACGGTTTCCCCAGCGCTCTCGCAGGAGAAAGCAATGACCTTGACGAAGCCCATGTTGGGACTCGCGGTCGGAGGCACGCTGGGGCTTCTCGACGGCTTGAGCGGCTTCTTCGAACCGTCGCTCGCTCCGGTGATGGGCAGCGTGATCACCTTCTCGCTCTTGAAAGGACTGCTTGCAGGACTCGCGACAGGATTTGTTTCGCGGCGGTTCCATTCGATGCTGGTGGGAATCCTTGCGGGGGCGGCAATTGCCGCAGCGCTGAGCTTGCTTGTGATCCTACACGCAGGGATGGCATTGTTCTGGGACATTTTGCTGCCCGGTATGCTGCTCGGCGTCATCGTGGGATTCGCCACGCAGCGCTTCGGAAGATCGGCTGCTCCCACTTCGCCCATTCGCTAGGCTCAAAGTTTTGTGTCGTCTGAATTTTTTTGAATCGGAGCATTCTTGAAAGGAGAACGAGCAATGAAAAACCTGAAGAATATTTTCGTCGTCTTGGCGTTGGGCTTGGGGCTCGCGGTTGCGAGTGCCAACGCAGGGACCGGCAGCGGTCCGGAGGCGTTTGAAAAGCTGAAATCACTAGTGGGCCATTGGGAAACCGATAAAACAAATATGGACAAAGCCACTCTGGACATCGAATTGACCTCCGGCGGCACGGCCATCCTCGAAAAATTTCACATGGTGCAAGACGGCAAACCGGTCGAAATGACCACGCTCTATTACCTCGACGGCGACCAGGTCAAGTTGACGCACTATTGCATGGCCGGAAACCAGCCCACCATGAAGGGAACCTACGCGCCCGTGACCAAGACGCTGACATTCGAACTGGTGAGCATTTCGAATCTCAAGAACGCTGACGCGGGACACATGCATCACGCTACCTACACCTTCCTCGACAACGATCATTTCAAAACCACCTGGACCTTCCGCAAGGATCAGAAGGACGCTTTCACGGAAGACGTGGTCTACGTGCGAACAAAGTAGGAAAGCTATTCCGAAGTGGTGCAAGGGGCGTCCCGGCCCGGCCGGAACGCCCTTTGTGTTTGTGACCCATGTAGAATGGCGTGCATCGAATGACCGTTGCGATTTGCGCGGCGGCAGGAGCGATGCTATGGGATTCGTGGCCTTTGCGGGGCAAAAGTATCTCAGCCTCGAAACGTTCAAAAAGAATGGCGAAGGCGTGAAAACGCCTGTGTGGTTTGCGGCCGATCCTTCGGCGAAACTCGATTCGAACGACGCCAAACTGTACGTCTACACCATCGGCGTTTCCGGAAAAGTGAAACGCATCCGCAACAATCCCCGCGTAAGAATCGCGCCCTGCGACATGCGCGGCCGCGTCCTTGGCGAATGGGTGGACGCGCGCGTCGAAATCGTCACCGGCGTCGAGGCCAATCACGGCACGCAGTTGCTCAACAAAAAATATTTCCCATGGAAACAAATCCTGGCGTTTTTCGCCTGGTTCAGCCGCCGCGGCCGCACCGTCATGGTGATCCGCCCCGCATAAAAATCTCAGCTCATACCTAGACGAGTGACTCCTGATTAATGGGAAGAACGGATCGCAAGCGTATGATTCTTGTCTAAGAAGTCCTACTTTTCAGGAATACGATTGGAAGCAAAGTCCGCAATGCGCTGCGCCGCCGGCGGATCGAGATTAGCGAGCACCGCAATGACATAGCCCGATTGCGGGCAAATCCGCAGATCGCCGTTCATGCCAGGCGCGCCGCCTCCGTGGCCAAAGCAGCGAACGCCGCCGGCCGATTGATCGGCGAATCCGTAAGCGTACTTGCCGCCGTTGGGCGTATCCACTTTGCCTGCAGTCAGCAGTTCGGTGTGCTCTGCATCCAGCAGTTTGTGATTCTGAATCGCGTTCGCGAAACGCAGCAAATCCTCCACCGTAGAATAACCGCCCCCGGCCGACGTTCCGCGATACGGCAATGTGTTTGTATTCTGCTTCCAAGCATCGCCACCGCCAAATTTCGTGTAGCCCACGGAGCGATTCGGCACGTCTTGGTCTTCGGGAAACGAGCCAGTGGAAATCATTCCCGCAGGTTTGTAGACGTGCTCGGCAACGTAATCGTAGTAGCTCTGACCTGATACGTTTTCGATCAGCACGCCGAGCAGCAGAAATCCGTAGTTGCTGTACTCCCAGCGGCTGCCCGGCTCAAACGTAACTCCTCGGCTGCCGTATAGCTTGACGTAATCCTGCAAAGTCCGAAGTTCCAGGCGATGCGCGTCAAATTGTGGCCCGAAGAAATCGCCGGTGCCGCCGGTATGCGTCAAAAGGTGATGAATAGTCACCTTGGTAGCGACGCCCGAATTGGGATAGTCGGTGAGGTATTTTCCCAGCGGATCGTTGAGCTTGATCTTTCCCGCCTGCACGAGTTGCAACACCGCGACGGCGGTAAACATCTTGTTCATCGAGCCAATACGAAACCGAGTATCCAGCTCGTTGGGAATTTTCTTTTCGCGGTCAGCCAAACCGTACGCCGCCGTGAAAACCGGCTTTCCGTCCTTTGCAATGAGCACGGTACCGGAAAAGAGATCGCTCGCAGCGGCCTTTTCCAATTCACTGTGGAGCGCAGCGAGGGCCGCGTCTTGACTGATCCGCGGAATCGCAAATTCGAGCTGGCGTCGGAATCGCCAGCAAATTGAAATTGGTGATGCGATGCGGCTCCGCAGCCTCAACATCAATCACGAACCGCGCGAACTGATCCGAGCGCCGCTCCTTGACGATGCCGGTGAAATGCGTCGCCGTGGACTCTTCCGTTTTCTTATAGTCAAATCCGCCCGTCTGCTCACGGAATCCCATCTCGTCGTTAATGTGCGCGACGCTCGATGGCCGGTACGTCTGCAGGAATTGCAGCAGCACCGAGCGATTGCCGCTATTGAACGCGTCGAGCCACGCAGTAAATTGCCGCGCAGCCAGCGTATCCGGAAACTGCGCTTGTGCTGCACAGACGACCACTGCAATAAAAAATATGGAAACAGTGAATGCCGCGGAAAGTCGTCTTGTTTTCATCATGCTCCCTCGGACGCAGGGAAATGCCATCCGACGTTAAACCTTTACGGCCTGCGCGTGCGAGGCGAGGGCCCGGAGAGAATCGGTGTACGGCGCGCGCGCGACGCCGCGTTCCGTGAAAATTGCGGCGATAAAACGCGCGGGTGTCACGTCGAAGGCGGGATGCGCGGCGTGCACGTCCGGAGCGATGCGCACGCCTTGCAGATGCGTAACCTCCGCAGCGGAACGTTCTTCGATCGGAATGTGATCGCCGTCGGGAATGGAAAGATCAAACGTAGAAATCGGTGCGGCGATGTAGAATGGCACGTTGTTTTCTTTCGCTAAAACAGCGATTTGATACGTACCAATTTTGTTCGCGGTGTCGCCGTTCGCCGCGATGCGGTCCGCGCCGGTGACGATTGCGCCGACGTTCGCGGTCTTCAGGAAGTGGCCCACCATATTATCCGTGATGAGCGTGAGCGGGATGCCCCCTTTGAGCAGCTCCCAGGCGGTCAGGCGTGCGCCCTGAAGATACGGCCGCGTTTCCGGAACGAGCACGTGAATCTTTTTCCCTTGTTCGAAGGCTACGCGAATGACACCCAGCGCGGTGCCTATTCCGGCAGTGGCTAGCGCGCCTGCGTTGCACTGCGTCATGACGTGCCCTTCGCGCGGCATGAACTCCGCGCCGAAGTGGCCGATGGCTTCGTCGGTGGCGCGCTTCTCGAGATGCACCTGCTGCGCCTCTTCCACCATCCCCTGCTTGATCTTCACAAGGTCCGAGCCACGCGCCGTCAATTCCGTGAAGCGGTTTTTCATGCGCTCGAGAGCCCAGAAAAGATCGACCGCCGTCGGGCGAGTTTTTGCGAGCGTGCTGCAAATCTCCGTGAACTCCGCGCTTAGAGCTTTGACCGATTTCGCCGGCGAATGCAGAACACCGAGAGCCGCGCCCATCGCAGCCGCAACGCCGATCGCCGGCGCGCCACGAATAACCATCTCGCGGATGGCCTTAGCCACGTCGCGATAATTCGTGTACGTGTAGGAGACTTCTTCGCCGGGAAGAAGCCGCTGATCGAGAATGACCACGCCGCGGCTCGTCCACTCAATCGGTTGAGCTACATACATGCGTTCACAATCCTCGCAAGTTCAATGCGCAGACTTCCATTGTAACGGGAGCGCGCGAAGAAAACGAATCGCTCATTTGCCCGGAGGCATGTGCGTGAAACCCTTGGTGGCAATGATCGAAGTCACTGCGATCATGGAGTTGTAGCCAAGGTGCAGAAGGAAACTGGCGACCACCGTGCCGGTGTGCGCGCGCGCAAACGTGAAAATCACGCCCACTAGAATAAGCAGACTCACAAGTCCCCAAGTCCACCCAAGTTGCGGCGCGTGCATCAGCCCGAACAAAACGCCGGTGATGAAAATACCCGCGGCAGTGCCAACACGAATCGCCGCGAGCGGATCGATACCGAACTTCTCCGCAATGCCGGAAAACTTGCTGGCAAAAAGCGGATAAAGATAACCACGGAAAACCGTTTCTTCGACGAGCGGTGCGACGAATACGGCCATGGCCATCAGCAGCATGGCGCCGGTGCGATTCTTGAAAAATTCCTGAATCGGTGTGTGGTCCGCATCCTTGACGCCCGCGCTCGCAAAAGCCACAAAAATCGCCAGTCCGCAGCCCGAAATAAAATACATCCAGGGATGGCCCCTCCCCGCCGCCGGGTCGGCACTCAGTTTTTTCCAGCCGAGCGAGCGCCAAAAGGGCGAACCGCGCAAAACCGCGAGCGTCATATAGAGAAACAGAAAAAGCAGCGCGTACCAGAGGACGTTGGTGCCCACCAGAAATTTCGGATTGGATTCGATCAACTGCTGGAGCTGCTTCTGGCTGAGGTGCTTGTTGGCGGAAAGCAGCAGGAAGCCGCCAAGCTGCACGATCAACAAACTGCCAAAGCCAAAAACGAGAAAGGTCAAAAGATGCGGCCACGACCAGGAAATGCGCAAATCTTCCGGCAGATATGAACGAAATTTGGCAGCAGGAGACACTGCCGCGCAGGCGAAGGGATCGCCCGCGACGGACTCGCTAGAAAGCGTCTCGCGCGGCGGAGTAGACGAGGGCTGCGTGTCCAGATTCGGATCGGGCTGCTGTAGCGGATTGTCGTCGAACAGGCTCATCGTTTTCCAGACTGCGATTTCTTTGGCCACCCGGCAGCCAGCGCGGCGGCGACAAGCGGCAAGAGCAGCTCGTGGTGGCCGGTAATCGCGTAGCCGTGCGATTCAGTTCCGCCGCGGCCACGAACGGAAGCGGTGGGACGCTTCACTACATTTTGCAACGGACGGTAGTGCTGGATAAAGTCGAAGTTCGCGGTAGTAATGGGGCGGAGCGGAACGCCGAGATTGCGCACCACAGAAATTGCTTTCAGAAAAACTTCCGGCAACAAAACAGCCGAGCCCCAGTTCAGATAAACGCCGCCCGGATGCATCTGCTGCACCAGCGCGCAGAACAAACGAAAATCGTGATGCGTGGCATCGCCCAGCGCGGCGCCGTACGCCGCCGGATGCATGTGCGGAATATCCGTGCCAATCGCGAGGTGAATCGTGACAGGGATGCGCTGCTTGTACGCCGCGAAGAGAACGCTGGACTTTGCGTGCTTGACCTCAAGGATCCCGCTGTTCAGAAATTGCCCCGCGGCTTCGCCATACCCGATGCGCAGTCGGTGCGCCAGCTTCGCAATTTCGTTGAGGTATTTTCCAGTTTCTTCCGCCATGCCGAACTGGCCTTTGCCGAGCCCGGCTTCCACGTCTTCGGAGGTGTTGCCGGCAAGTGCGATTTCGAAATCGTGAATGAGCGCGGCGCCATTCATCGCGATTCCAGAAACGAATCCGCGTTTCATCAAATCAACCAAGAGTGGACCGAGGCCAACCTTGATGACGTGTCCGCCGATCCCCCAAAGAATCGCTCTGCGCTGTCTCCGCGCGGTGTGGATCGCACCGAGAAGTTGGCGAAGATCTTCGGCGGCAAGGATCTTCGGAAGCGAATCAAGAAATTTCGTAAACGAAACATTTGCAGCCAACGGCTTCGCAAACTCGCGGACACTCACCTTGCTCTTGCGCGAGGCCAGCGGATACGTGTGCACCGCGCCAAACGTGATGGGCTGAATGGAATAGACGCTCATGGAGCAGGGGATACTCTAACCCGCACAGAGCGCAATACCAAGCGAAGGCGAGACTGGATAGCAGTGACCGTATTCATCGAGCATTACTTTTAGCCTACTCTCTCGGTATCCAACCTTTCCGACCGACCAACTCCTCGCTACCATGACGACAAGAGGAGAGGAACGATGCATCTGCCAGCACTGAAACTCAGAGAGAGAGAACGTGGCCTACTGGCGCTGTTGCTTTTCTTGATCGCCTGGCTATTGGGAAACGTCAGCCTTATCGGGATTTTTGAATTAGAGGCGAAGGTACCTGCTACGACGACTTTTTTGGTTGCCTGCGCGCTTTGGTGGATATCCTATAAGATGAGCCGCTCAGCAAACGGTCGTGGAATAACACTCGGCGTTGTGGCACTCAGTGTATGGATGTTAAGTCTAGTTGGCGGACTTCTCCTTAACTTCCACTATTGGATTGCTGACCCCTTTTTCTGGATCTCCACAGCCATTTTCTTGCTCCTGATCACTGCGTTGGTCGTGTCTGAGGTAGCGCTAGGCCCCACAAAAACGGCGTCAAGTCCGGATTAGTTGGACAATCGAAAGCTGGCACACTTCTCGAGATTTAGGCGCGGCGGCTACTTTGCGTTGCCATTGTGGTGGCCGTTGGTGGAAATGCCGAGGACGCGGGCGAGGGCCTGGCCGGTGTAGGATTTTTTTGTGCGGGCGACGAGTTCGGGCGGGCCTTGGGCGACGATGCGGCCGCCGCCTTCGCCGCCTTCGGGGCCGAGGTCAATGATCCAGTCGGCTTGTTTGATAACGTCGAGATGATGCTCGATGATCAGCACGGTGTTGCCGAGATCAACGAGGCGCTGCAAGACGTCGAGAAGTTTGCGGACGTCATCGAAGTGCAGACCTGTCGTGGGTTCGTCGAGAATGTAGAGCGTGCGGCCGGTCTGACGTTTCGAGAGTTCGCGAGCGAGCTTGATGCGCTGCGCTTCGCCGCCGGAAAGCGTTGTGGCGGACTGGCCGAGGGTGACGTAGCCGAGACCGACTTCCACGAGCGTCGCAAGCTTCTGCTGAATTTGCGGAATGTTTTCGAGAAGTTTCAGCGCGTCGGACGAAGGCAAATTCAAAACGTCGCTGATCGAATGGCCCTTGTAGCGCACGGCGAGCGTTTCCGAATTGTAGCGGCGGCCGCGGCACACTTCGCACATCACGTACACGTCCGGAAGAAAATTCATTTCGATGCGGCGCAGGCCGTCACCCTGGCAAGCTTCGCAGCGCCCGCCTTTTACGTTGAAGCTGAAGCGGCCGGGGCGGTAGCCGCGCTCGCGCGATTCCGGGAGCATGGCAAAGAGATCGCGGATGGGAGCGAACACGCCGGTATAGGTGGCGGGATTCGAGCGCGGCGTGCGGCCGATAGGCGCTTGATCGATCTCGATGACTTTGTCGATCTGATCGGCGCCGATAATTTCGCGATGCGCGGCGGGCGCTTCCGAAGAGCGATAAAGTTTCTGCGCGAGCGCGCGATAAAGAATGTCGTTGACCAGCGTGGATTTTCCGGAGCCGGAGACGCCGGTGACGACCGTGAGCAAGCCGAGCGGCAGCGTGATGTCCACGTCCTTAAGATTGTTGGCGCTGGCGCCGAGAATCTGGATGACTTTGCCGTTCGGGCTGCGTCGTTTTTCCGGAATGGCGATTTTGGCAGCGCCGCTGAGGTACTGACCTGTGAGCGATTCCGGCGTGGCTTCGATTTGCGCGGGCTTGCCCTGGGCGACGAGGTAGCCGCCGGCGTTGCCTGCTCCCGGGCCGAGGTCGACGACAAAATCGGCGCGGCGGATGGTGTCTTCATCGTGCTCGACGACGAGGACGGTGTTGCCCAGATTGCGCAGATGTTCGAGGGAACCGAGCAAACGCGCATTGTCGCGGGCGTGCAGACCGATGCTGGGTTCATCGAGAACGTAGAGAACGCCGCGAAGGCGCGAGCCAATTTGCGTGGCCAGGCGGATGCGCTGCGCTTCGCCGCCGGAAAGAGTTGCGGCGGAGCGGTCGAGGCTAAGGTAGCCGAGGCCGACAGCCAGAAGAAAATCGATTCGCTCGGAGACTTCTTCGAGCGGGCGCGCGGCGATTTCTTTTTGGCGCTCCGTCAAGTGCGACAGGATTTTGTCCACCGCGGGGCGCGCAGAACTCAACGAAAGACTGGTGAAATCGGCGATGGACCAGGCAGCGAGCTTGACCGCAAGCGATTCGGGGCGGAGACGTTTGCCGTGGCACGTCGCGCAAAGCGTCGCGGACATGTACTGCGTCATCCACTCGCGGTAGGTATCGGAGCCGGACTCCTGGAAATTTCTGTCGAGAAATTTCAAAATGCCGGGAAAACGAAATCCTTTTTCACCTTTTGCTTTTTTCTCGGCTGCGTCATTTTCACTTGACGCGCTTCCGTTCGAAGGCGGATAGCCATACAGCAGCATGTTCTGAATACGCGCGGGAAATTTGTCGAATGGAGTTTCGAGATCGAAGCCGTGCGCGTATGCGCCGAGCTCCAGCGTGCGCTTGAGAACCGCGGAGGCCGAGCCGGGGCCGAGGCCGCCATCGAAGAGCGGACGGCTCCAGTCATTGATAATTCTGGACGGATCGAAATCATATTTTGAGCCGAGCCCGTTGCACGCGGGACATGCGCCGTACGGCGAATTGAAACTGAAGGAACGCGGCTCCAGCACTGGAACGGAAATGCCGCAATCGGGACACGCTAACTTTTCGGAAAAAGTATGTTCCTTGCCGCCGACAATCGCGACGGTGACGAGGCCGCTCGCCAATTTGAGCGCGGTGGCGATGGATTGTTCGAGGCGCGCGGCAATGCCGGGTTTCACAAGCAAGCGATCAATGACGATTTCGATGGTGTGGTTCTTGCGCTTGTCGATGGCCGGGAGATCGTCAAGCGGGAAAAGTTCGCCGTTGATGCGCACGCGAACGTAGCCGTCTTGCGCGAATTTTTCGAGCTCCTTGCGGTACGCGCCCTTCCGTCCGCGGACGATGGGCGCGAGAATCATGATGCGGTCGTCAGGCTTGCAGATTTCGCCGTGCAAAATGGATTGCACGATCTGCTCGCTGGACTGGCGCGTGATGGGTAACCCGCAGTTGGGGCAATGCGGAACGCCGACGGACGCATAGATAACGCGAAGATAATCGTAAATCTCGGTGATGGTGCCGACGGTGGAACGCGGCGAGCGCGTAGTGGTTTTTTGCTCGATGGCAATCGAAGGAGAAAGCCCTTCGATGACGTCCACTTCGGGCCGTTCCATCTGGTCCAGAAACTGCCGCGCGTAGGCGGAGAGCGATTCGACGTAGCGGCGCTGGCCTTCGGCATAAATGGTGTCGAAAGCGAGAGAAGATTTGCCCGAGCCGGAAAGCCCGGTGATGACCGTGAGGGAGTTCCGGGGAATTTCGACGCTGATATTCTTGAGGTTATGCTGGCGCGCGCCCCGGATTACCAGTTTGGTCAGGCCCATGAGACGAAAACGCTCCCTCCACAGGAGCCCTGGCGCTCAGTGGATACACTGAGCCCAAAATAACTCTTAACAATAGCAGGAGGGAAAGTGGAGGGTCAATACGATGCGTGAACATCGACGCGCCTGCTAGCCCGGCGCGGCCCCTGTTGTTGGCTCGGAGTTTCTTCTCGTTTCGTAAAGTCGATTGATTCTTGGCTGGGTAAACCAAACTCCGAGAGGAAAAAACCAGATGAGAAAAAATGGCCCCGCGTAGTCGTAAAATGACACTGATCGGCTCGTCTCCGCCATCACTAGGCTCTTGGATACGAAATACAGGCCGTAGAAAATGCAGAATATGGCGAAGAAGTGTAATGGCAAAATGATGGCAAGCAATGCTGGGTACGTAGTGAAAGTTTGAAAGAGCGCGATAAAAACGAAGATATAAAGCCCGGGGTAAACGAGGGCAAAATGAAAGAATTTAGTGTTTAGCCTAAGCGCCGGTCGCACTATCGAACTAAGAAATGACCCCATTGACCAGAACCATCCCAGAAAGCAAATCATGAACGGCACCGTCACAAATCCGAATCGAAGACTGACTTTGCCAAAATCTTCCGGTGATTGGGCGGTAGTTGATATGGAACTTGCTGCGAGTACTATGTCTCCGACAAGGCCTACCCCAACGAGTAGCAGGAAAATCTGCCAGTGCTTGGCGCGGAGAAAGAGGCTCGAGATCATATCCATGATTCTGGAAACTCCTGTCAGGCTAACCAAGATCGATAATACACGAGTTTATAACACGACAGTGAGCGATTTAACTCGCCAGATCAAATCCCCTAAAGGCCAGCGTAGGTTTGGCGGCGTAGAAATTGGCCGGCGCCGGGGCGGCCGACGAATTTGCCGGCTTCGATGACGGCGCGGCCGCGGGAGAAGACGGTTTTGGGGGCGCCCTTTATTTTGATTCCTTCGAACATGGAATAGTCCACGCGCATGTGGTGGGTCTTGGCGCTGATGATTTCTTCGTGATTGGGATCGAAGATTACCAGATCGGCGTCGGAGCCGATGGCGATGGTGCCTTTGCGCGGGTAGAGGCCGAAAAGTTTTGCGGGCGCGGTGGCGACGAGCTGGACGAAGCGATTCGCTGAGAAGTGTTTGCCGTGGACTCCGCCGGTGAAGATGAGGCTTAAGCGGTGCTCGATGCCGGGGCCGCCGTTGGGAATTTTGGTGAAGTCGTCCTTGCCGAGTTCTTTTTGTTCCTTGAAGCAGAAGGGGCAGTGGTCGGTGGAGACGACTTGCAACGTGTCTTTGGCGAGGCCTTGCCAGAGTTTTTCCTGATTCCATTTTTCGCGAAGCGGCGGAGTGAAGACGTACTTGGCGCCTTCGAAGCCGGGCGCGTCCATATTTTCCAGCGAGAGATATAGGTATTGCGGGCAGGTTTCGGCGTAGGCGGGAAGACCACGGTCGCGGGCTTCGCGGACTTTCTCGAGCGCGTCGTTGCAGGAGAGATGAACGATGTAGACAGGGGCCCCGGCCATTTCCGCGAGGGCGATGGCGCGGGAGGTGGCTTCGGCTTCGGCGGTGGTGGGGCGGGTGAGCGCGTGATACTTTGGCGCGCGTTTTCCTTCGGCGAGAGCTTGCTGGACGATCACGTCGATGGCGCCGCCGTTTTCCGCGTGCATACAGATGAGGCCGTTGTATTTGGCGGCCTGGCGCATGGCCTTGAAGATGGTGGCGTCATCGAGCATGAAAACGCCAGGGTAGGCCATGAAGAGTTTGAAGCTGGTGACGCCTTCCTTGATGAGCTGACCCATTTCCTCGAGCTGGGCGGAGCCAAGGTCGGTGATGATGCAGTGGAAGGCGTAGTCGGTTACGGCTTTGTCGTGGGCTTTTTTCATCCAGGTGTCGAAAGCCTGGCGGAGGGTCTGGCCTTTGTACTGGATGGCGAAATCAATGAGCGTGGTGGTGCCGCCAAAGGCTGCGGCGATGGTGCCGGTCTGGAAATCGTCGGCGCTGGTGGTGCCGCCGAAGGGCATGTCGAGATGCGTGTGGACATCAATGCCGCCGGGGATGACGAGGCAGCCGGCGGCGTCGATGACGCGGCCGGCGTTTTCGGTGGGAAGCGGTGCGGCGAGGGCGGTGACTTTTTCGCCGTTGATACCTATGTCGGCGAGGGTTGTGTCCGTTGCCGTGACGACTGTGCCGTTGCGAATTACCGTGTCAAAACGCATGGGCTTCCTCCGTGGAAAGGAGGAACTTATCACAGAGCGAGGGAGAAATCGGAGGACAGGATTTCGGGTTAAGAGTGCTTACCAGACCGGGGCCACCCCTCCTCCTGATTTCTGTAAGTGTTGCATCTAAAGGATTTAGGTTTCCTGTAAATCTTTTAGAATCAACACTTATGAGGCTTTTTGGAAGTGTTCATTCTAAATCACTTAGGGGTTTGCATAATTCTGAGGAGCGGTGGATAGGCTCGCGCCACCGGCGGTTAGCCCGATCCCCACATGGCTTGCCTAGGGCCTAAAACGCAAAAGCGGCAGCCGGGCTGCCGCACTTCACATAAGGTTATCTACAGGAAGAAGTATGCCAGATGCATATAGGAGTGTCAAGCGGCAAACCATGGTGAGCTGGAGGGAAGCGTCATTTTGCGTAGTGGGGCAGGATTTTGTGGTGGTAGATGTCCAGGGTTTTTTCTTCGTCGCCGGACATTAGATAGATGTTGAATTGGGTGACGCCGACTTTGCGGAGGCGGTCGAGTTTCTTGCGGTGCTCTTCGATGGGGCCGATGAGGCAGAAGCGGTCGACGACCTCGTCGGTGACGAAATCGGCGTTGTCGCTGCCGACTTCGCAGTGGTGCTGATAGTCGTACTTGCCGCGGTCTTTGACGAAGGAGGTGAGCGCGGGGGGCAGCTCGTCCGGTTTGTATTTGGAGATGAGATCCAGGACGTGATTGGAGACGAGCGCGGGGAACCAGCGCACGTGTTCGCGGGCGGTTTTAAGGTCGTCGGAGGCCCAGACGGGAGCTGCGGACATGACTTCGATCTTGCTGAAATCGCGGCCGGCTTCTTTGGCGCCTTCGCGGACGAAGCCAAGGCACCAGTCAATGAGATCGGGATCGGCAAATTGGAGGATGACGCCGTCGCCGATGCGTCCGGCGGTGCGCAGGGCTTTGGGGCCGTAGCCGGCGACCCAGACGCGGGGTGTTTCGCCGTTGGTCCAGGGAAATCTTGTGGGGACGCCGTCGAGGTCGACGGTTTTGCCAGCGTTCAGATTCCGGAAGACGCGGACAAATTCCTCGAGATTTTCGAGGGTGGTGGGTTTCTTGCCGAGGACGCGGCGGGAGCTGTCACCGCGGCCGATACCGAGCTCCATGCGGCCGTGGGAGGCAAGATTTAGAGTGGCGAAGAGGCTGGCGGAGACGGTGACGTCGCGGACGGCGGGGTTGGTGACGCAGGTGCCCAAGTGCATTTTTTTGGTGTTGGCGGCCATCAGGGCGAGGAGGGGGAAGGGTTCCTTCCAGATGACGTGGGAGTCAAAGATCCAGCCGAAGGTGAAGCCAGAGGATTCGGCTTGGTGGGTAAGTGCGAGGATCCTGTCGATTGAGATATCTGGTTTGATGGTGATGCCGAAGTGCATGGGTGGTCTCCGTAGTTGTTAGTTTTTAGTTGTAAGTTTTAAGTGGAAGAAAAGACTGCACTTCCGAGATCGTTGGGCGCTGCGAATTTGAGATTTGAGATCGTAGGAGGACAGGCAGGAATGCCTGTCCCACAAAGGCCTGAATGCATGTGCCGGTTGCGGGATTGGTTTGATGGGGATGGTTGGGGCCACGGGGAGCGCTCCTCTTCAGTCCGCCGGCTGGGCAACCGGCTCAATGCGATTCGACAAAAGCGAGTAGACCACGAAGCTGACCAGGAAGCCTACGAACCAGGCGTAGTTGTAGAGGATGCGGAGCGGGGTGACGGCGAGGCCTACGAACGCAACGCCTGCGCCGGCGGCTAGGGCGGCGATGGCGGTCCAGTTGAAGCCGTGGGAGTATTCGTATTGACCGCCGCGCTGGTAGAGATCTTCGACGACTAGGATTTTTTTGCGAATTACGAAGTAGTCGCAGATTAAAACGCCGGCAATGGGGCCGAGGAAACCGGAGTAGCCGACGAGCCAAACAAATATGTAGCTGCCGTAGCTCGACATGATTTTCCAGGGTTGCATGACGATGCCCATGAGGCAGGTGATGAGGCCGCCGGTACGGAAGCTGATGCGGCGCGGGGAGAGATTGGAGAAATCGTTGGCGGGAGAGACGACGTTGGCGGCGACGTTGACGTTGAGCGTGGCCATGAGCAAAGCGATCATGGCGAGGACGACGGCGAAGGGATTGCCGAGGCGGGCGAGGACGGCGACGGGATCCCAGAGCGCTTCGCCGAAGATGATCAGAGTGGCGGAAGTGACGGCGATGCCGATGAAGGAATAGAAGGTCATCGTCGCGGGAAGGCCGAGGGCCTGGCCGATGATTTGATCGCGCTGGCTGCGCGCGTAGCGGGTGAAATCGGGAATGTTTAACGAGACGGTGGCCCAGAAGCCGACTACGCCGGTAAGCGAAGGAATGAAGAAGCGAAAGAATTCGGGGAAGCTCTGAAATTTCGAGGGCGTGGCGAGCATGGGGCCGAAGCCGCCGGCTTTTTGGCGGGCCCAGAGAAGAAGAGCAAGACCGATCAGCAGGAGGAACGGAGCGGACACGCTTTGCAGGAAGCGAATGGTTTCGATGCCGCGGAGAATGACCAGAACATTGAGGAGCCAGAAGAAAACGAAGCAGACGGCGGGGCCGGAATGGAAGTTGGCCCAGGAGGGCGCGAGGGCCACGATCATGGCGTTGATGGCTTCGCCGCCGATCCAGGTCTGAATGCCGAACCAGCCGCAGGCGACGAGAGCGCGCAGAATGGCGGGGACGTTGGCGCCCAGAACGCCGAAGGAGGCGCGGGCGAAGACGGGAAAGGGAATGCCGTATTGCGCGCCGGCGTGGGCGTTCAGGAGCATGGGAATGAGCACCAGTACGTTGCCGAGAAAGACGGTGAAGAGCGCCTGCTTCCAGTTCATGCCGCCGGCGATCATGCCGCTGGCGAGCATGTAGGTGGGGATGTTCACGCTCATAGAAATCCACAGGGCGGCGTAGCTGTAGGTGCGCCAAGTGCGGCGCTCGCGGGAGACGGGAGCGAGGTCCTTGTTGTAGAGCGCGCTGCTCTGGATGGTGTCCTCGTGGAGAGGGACGCTGTGAATTTCAGTCATCGAGAAGATCTCCGACGGTTGCGACGGCAACGAACCGAAAGAAAAGCAGATTCCTCGCTTCGCAAATGCATCCGGAGCGCAGAAAGCGCGCTGCGCTCGGAATGACAAACGCACATAGCTCGCAGGACTAGTAGAAAATGAATCATTCAGTTTGCGGCTTCGCTGGATTCAGCGGCGCGGGTGCGCGTGATTTCGCCGTAGGATTCCGGGCGGCGGTCGCGATAGAACTGCCAGGTGTCGCGGACTTTCTGGATTTCGTCGAGGTTAAGTTCGGCGACGAGCAGTTCGTCCTTGTCGCGGCTGGCCTGGGCGACGATTTTCCCGCGGGGATCGCAGAAATAACTTTTGCCGTAGAACTCGCCGATTTTCCAGGGAGCTTCAGTGCCGACGCGGTTGATGGCGGCGACGAAGTAGGCGTTAGCGACGGCGTGGGCGGGTTGCTCGAGTTCCCACAGATATTCGGAGAGTCCGGCGACGGTGGCGGACGGGTTGTAGACGATTTCGGCGCCGTTGAGGCCGAGGCAACGCGCGCCTTCGGGAAAATGGCGGTCGTAGCAGATGTAGACGCCGACGCGGGCGAAGCGCGTCTGAAAAACGGGATAGCCGGCATTTCCCGGAGTGAAATAAAATTTTTCCCAGAAGCCGGGGTGGCAGTGGGGAATGTGATGCTTGCGGTATTTGCCGAGGTAGCGGCCGTCGGCGTCAATGACCGCGGCAGTGTTGTAGTAGACGCCGGTCATTTCGACTTCGTAGACGGGAACGACGAGAGCCATTTGGTATTTTTTCGCAAGCTTTTGCATCAGGGAAATGGTCGGGCCGTTGGGAATTTTCTCGGTGAGTTCGTACCAGCGAGTCTGCTGCTCGGCGCAGAAGTAGGGGCCGTAGAAAAGTTCCTGGAGGCCGAGGATCTGGACTTTCTTTTTGGCGGCGTCGGCGATGAGGCGCTCGTGCTTGGCGATCATTTTTTTCTTGATGTCGGCAAGAGAATATTTTTCCGAGGACCACTCACATTGGGCCTGAATCAGGCCGCAGCGAACCGTACGAGCCATGCCACACCTCCCAGGGGAATGCAGGCGAAGAGTCTACCCCGTGCGGGTTCGGCCAACAAGGCTGGTGAGGGGGAGGGGCGCGTCAGGGGCAGGTAATTTTGCCGGGGAGGTAGAGCTTTTTTACTTGGAATTCACACGGCAGTTTATTGAAAACAAATGAGTTAAGATTGGCCTGGGGCTTGCACTTCCACCGGGTCGTGGGGGAGGCGAGCCGAGGATCCCTTTAGGGGATTGAGGGCTGGGCCGGTTCGCTACTCCCCCCTATCACTTTCGCCGTCCTCCCAAATCACCCCGAGCAAAAACCGAACCCGGCGGAAGTGTGTTTGGGCGTGGCTCGTGGCCAGGAAGAACCGTAAGCGCTCCCAACTAAAGAAAAATCCAAGACACAGGAAATTGAAATGTAGTTTTCGCCGAGTTTTGCCCAAAGCCGAGACAGATGTCAGAAGATTCGCTTACGCGGGGAACAGATGAGAAACCGCCGCAGGTTCGACACGAGACAGGCGCGGCGTACGAGTCACGTAGTCGGCGGCCGTCAGAGCCAGCAGGATCGCAAGCCAGAAGGCGCTACAGACGATGACGAGTTGGGTGAGCTTGGGGCTGTAACGGGCGTGCATGAAATAAAGGACAACGAGAGTCGCTTTGGTGGTGGCAATGGCTAGAGCGATGACGATGTTCCAAGGGCCAAAGTCTCTCAGCGCGGCGGCTACGGTCAGAAAGGTGCCCAATAACAGAGCAAGCAGGATAAGCACGTAAATTTTTGGCGAAACTACGTGTTCGGACACACATGCCTCCCTTTGCTGAATCAGACCATGTGCCGGTTAATCAGGTAAAGCAGCGCGAACAGATAAATCCAGACAATATCGATAAAGTGCCAGTACAAACCCACGATTTCTATGGGGGTATTGTAGCTGGCTGAAAAACGGCCCTTGAGCGAATCCTTGAGCACCCAAAGGAGAAGGCCAGCACCGACAATCATGTGCAGGGCATGGAGCCCGGTCATGCCGAAGTACAGGGAGAAGTATAGCTGCGCGTGCGCGTTGAGGGCCACCAGCCCGCCCTGAGGGTTAGCCGGATCTTCGGTGCGAATCGCTTCTTCCACTTCCGTTCGCTCGGCCGCGAGTTCCTTGGGATCGTCGCCGGGTGCGGGATGGTTCATGCGATAGGTGATATCGAAGGAATGACCCGGAATCAGATGATGGTCATATTTCTGCTTGTATTCGACGTACTTGATCCCGAGGAAGACGCAGCCCAGAACCAGAGTCAAGACCAGGAAGAGAGGCAGCAATTTTTTCTGGCTGGTCTGGGCGGACCACACAGACATGGCCATGGTAAAGCTGCTGGCGATGAGCACCACTGTGTTGATGGTGCCGAGCTTTAAGTCCAGCATATTCCCGCCGACGCCGAAAGCGGTGAAGTAGAGGTGGCGATTGACAGCGTAGGTCAGGAAGAGGCCGCCGAAAAACAGAGCTTCGGTGACCAGGAAAACCCACATGCCGAGGGCAGCCGATTCCTTCTGCTGCTCGAGCGTTTCGAATTGTCCGTACAGTTCGCCGGTGCGGTGCACGCGGGGCTCCTCTTTCTAAGAAAATCTCTGGCCTTGGTTCGGCCACTCAGAGGACAGGCTAAAAGTCTGTCCTACAAACTCAGTCGTCGCCGTGGGCGGGCGCTAGCGACGGGGCGCCTGCCGTAAGGCCCAGGTCCGGGCGATTCTGGAAGTCGTAGGGCTCCCAGGTGACTTCGGGCGTCACGTCAAAATTTTCGGTGGGTGGCGGCGAGGCCGTTTTCCATTCGAGTCCGGTGGCGGGCCAGGGATTGGGTCCGGCGACTTTTCCGTAGCGCATGGACCAGGTCAGGTAGAGCATGGGGAGCAGATAGCCCAGCGCGAGAATGGAAGCGCCGGCGGTGGACAAAACGTTGAGCACTTGGAATTCGGGCGGATAGGTGTGGTAACGGCGCGGCATGCCGAGATAGCCAAGAATGAATTGCGGGAAGAAGGTGAGGTTGAAGCCGACGAAGAGAGTCACTGCCGCGATGCGTGCGAGGGCTTCGGGATAGAGCTTGCCGGTAATTTTTGGCCACCAGAAATGTAAGCCGCCTACGTAGCCCATG
The DNA here is from genome assembly GCA_963729455.1 of uncultured Acidobacteriota bacterium. Taxonomy (GTDB): domain Bacteria; phylum Acidobacteriota; class Terriglobia; order Acidiferrales; family UBA7541; genus Acidiferrum. The sequence continues at coordinate 906,035 of CAVSNX010000004.1, read as the reverse complement.
ACCGCGCCACCCACCATGATGTAGTGGAAGTGGGCGACGACGAAGTAGGTGTCATGGATATGAATGTCCAGGCCGAGGCAGGCGAGGAAGAGACCGGTCAGGCCGCCGATGAGGAAGAGGCCGATGAAGCCGAAGGCGTAAATCATCGGCGTGTCCCAGGAGATGGAACCTTTGTAGAGCGTGGAGGTCCAGTTAAAAACTTTGACCGCGGAGGGGATGGCCACCAGGTAGCTGAGGAAGGAAAAGGTGAGCGCGGCGTAAACGGACTCGCCAGTTACGAACATGTGGTGGGCCCAAACGAGGAAGCCGATGACGGCGATGGCGATGCTCGAGCCGGCGATGAAGGAGTAGCCGAAGATGGGTTTGCGCGCAAACGTGGGAATGATTTCGCTGATCACGCCCATGGCCGGAAGAATCATGATGTACACGGCGGGATGCGAATAAAACCAGAAGAGATGCTGGAAGAGGATGGGGTCGCCGCCGAGCGCGGGATTGAAGAAGCCCAGGTGGAACATGCGCTCGAGGCCGGCGAGGAGGAGCGTGATGGCGATCACGGGCGTTCCGAGGATCATGACGAGGCTGGTGGCGTAATGGGCCCAGACGAAGAGCGGAAGGCGGAACCAAGTCATGCCGGGAGCGCGCATGGTGTGGATGGTAACGATGAAATTGAGTCCGGTGAGGATGGAAGAGAAGCCGTTGATGAAGATGCCGAGGACGGCGGGAGTGACAGCGGAATTCGAATAGACGCTGCTTAGGGGGGTGTAAAAGGTCCAGCCGGTGTCCAAACCGCCGGTGGCGAAGGAATAAAGGACGAAGCAGCCGCCGAGATGTAGATGTACCAGCTCAAGAGATTGATCTTGGGAAAGGCGAGATCCTTCGCGCCAATCATCAGGGGAATCAGGAAATTCCCGAGGACGGCGGGGATGGAAGGGATCAGGAAGAAGAAAATCATGGCCACGCCGTGCATGGTGAAGAGCTTGTTGTAGGTTTCCGGGGTAACCAGGTAGCCGGTGGGCGTGAGGAGATGGATGCGAATCATGGTGGCGAAGAGGCCGCCGATGAAGAAGAAGACGGTGACGGAGCCGAGCCAGAGCAGGGCGATGCGCTTGTGGTCGGTGGTGAGCAGCCAGGAGCGAATGCCGTAGGTGGCGTTCAGATAGTCTTCATGCGGCATTTGGTGGCCGGGTAGTGGGGGCGTCGTACTCATACCTTACCTTTTCTCCGTTGTTGGCGCGATTCCCGCGCCGGTGGCCGGGACCGGCTGCGATTGCAGAGACTTGATGTACGCGATGAGGTCGAGAATCTGCTCCTCGGTCAGTTGTCCCTGGAAAGTGGGCATCACCGGCTGATAGCCGCGCGACAATTTTGGCGTTGGGCTGGAGGATGGATTCGCGGATGTAGGCTTCGTCAGCTACGACGATAGAGCCGTCGGCGAGAAGAACGTTGGCGCCGTAGACGCCGTTCAGCGAGGGGGCGCGGCCGGTGCCGTTGGAGACGTGACAGGTGACGCAGGCTTTTTCGGCAAAGAGTTTTTCGCCGGCGACGACGGGATTGGCTTCGGCGCCCGAGGAACCGGAGAGCCAAGCGGCGTAGTCGGCAGGCTCCATGACAGTGACCCATCCGCCCATGAGGGCGTGATTGGTGCCGCAATATTGGGAGCAGAAGAAATGGTAGCGGCCGGGCTTGGTGGGGCGGAACCACATGGTGTTGTAGTGGCCGGGGACGACGTCCATTTTTACGCGGAAGGCGGGGACGAAGAAATCGTGGATGACGTCTTCGCTGGCAAGAATGAGGCGGACGTCGCGGCCCACGGGAACGTGGAGCTCGTTGATTTCCTTGAGGCCGTTGGGCTGCTGCAGCTTCCACATCCACTGCTTTCCGATGACGTAAATGTCGAGGGTATCCGCGGGGGCGTGGCGGTAGTCCACGTAGACGACGGCGCCCCAGCCAAACATGCCCATGGCCAAAATCAAGGGGACGATCATCCAGACGGCTTCGAGGCGGGAGTCGCCGTGAATGGGGACGCCGACTTCGTTGGGGGATTTGCGGTGGAACTTGAAAAAGAAAATGATGATGGCGAGGGTTACGGCGACCGCAAAAAACAGACAGATGAGAGTTATGAAAAGCATAAGGTCGTCCACGTGGGGCGCGAAGTTGGACGCCTGTTCCGGCGAAAATGGCAATTGCGACTGCACGGCTTAGTGCGCTCCTCTATGGGGCAAAGTGTGAAGCGGTTGACCGAGCTTCGGTTGGGCCGGGGGATGAAGATCGCGGCGCCGGAAAAACAATATTCCACCCACGATGCAAAGGATGGTCAGCACGCCGGCCAGACGAATGATTCTTAGAATGGACGTGCTGTAGGTGGCGGCTGAGGGATCGTAGTGATAGCAGTAGAGCAAGACGTGATCGATGGGCGTGCCGATTTTGCCGGCGGAGGCCTCGACAAGGCCGAGGCGCATATCGCGGCCGGGATATTCGACGCCGTAGAAATAACGGGAGATGCGGCCGTCGGGAGTGAGAATCATGACGCCGCTGGCGTGGGCGAAGAAATTCGTTTTGGCGTCGAAGGAATAGCGGAAATTCGCGGCATGAGTGGCAGCGTCAATGGACTCTTTCGAACCGGTCAGGAAATGCCAGCCGGATGCGGTTTCCGGCCGGCGGAAATGAGAGAGAGCGGTTTCCTTTTTCTCCGCGCCTGCCGCCGGCGTGTCGCGAGGATCGAAGCTGACGAAAACAACTTCGTAGTCGCGACCGGGATTGAAAGAGAGCATGCGAAGGGTGCCAACGACACCTTGCTGGACCTGCGTGCAAAGCATCGGGCAGTTGTAATAGACGAAAGCGAGGACGACCGGCTTCTGGCCGAAATAGTCGCGCAGGTGGACGTCGCGGCCGGTTTCGTCGCGGAAGGCAAGGTCGAGCGGCATTTGGCCGTTGAGAGGAGGCTCGAAGCCGACGTTTTGCAAAGCCGGGGGCATGGTCGCGGCGGTCGGGCCCATGTTGCTGGGGACGGTCTGCGCGTGGAGGGCGCAGGCTGCGAGCAGCAACACGGCGATTCCAAAAATGGAGCGAACGTTCTTCATCTGGTTACTTTTTCTTTTCCGCCGGCGGCGCGGAGACCGCAGGCAAACCTTTTTCCGCAATGATTTTCATGGCATCTTCCACGGGAATTTGCGCCACGCCGGAATTCTTGTCGAGCCATTCGAGTTTTTCGTTGGCATCGGTGTCGGCTATCAGCTTATCCCGCAAATCCTGCTGTGGATCCGTGGTGTGGCCGGGAACACCCTGCAGGCGCGGCTCGGGGGGAAGATCGCGGTGATTGGGTCCGAGGGCCGCGCGGGAAGGCGGCGGAGCAGTGTCGGACGAAGCGGCGAATTTCAAGGTGAAGCGCAGGATGAAGATGCAAATCACGGCTGAGACGACAACCGCCAGAGCCAGGGCAAAAAGATAGCCGTAGATGGTACCGACCTGGACGTCGCGCTCCTCAAAGGACACATCCGCATTGCGCGGCGCTTCGCCAGTGACGGGCCCCGAGTTGTGAGACTCAGTGCTCATGGTGCTCAATAGCCTCCGCGAGTTTTGGGTCGCCGACCGGAAGAAGCGGTTGCTGCTTCAAATTGAAAGCGAAAAATCCCAGCCACAATCCGCCAAGGGCGATGGGCAGGACAAGATCGAGCCACGTTGGCGCCGCGCGTGAAGTGAATTCCGGCCGGGTCATCCAGAAGAGATCCACGAGGCGCATGAAGATAAGCCACATGGCAATCTTCGGAAGCACTTTGGGATTGCGCTTGACGTCCTGCGAGAGCAGCAGGAAAAAGGGAACGAAAAAGTGGAAAACCAACACGATCACGGCGACGACGCCCCATCCGCCGTAAAGTCGCGTGCGATAGAAACTGATTTCCTCGGGCTGGTTGCCGGACCAGATAATCAGGAGCTGCGAGAAATCGAAGTAGGCCCAGAGCATGACAAAGGCGAGGAGCAGCTTCCCTAAGTCGTGAAGATGGCGCTTTTGCAGGACGCTGGAAAAAGGCTCGGTGCGCGAGAGCAGGACGACGATGGCGATCATGAAGGCCATCGAGGAAATCAATTGTCCAGCCACATAGAGGAAGCCATAAATGGTCGAAGCCCAATGAGGGGAAAGAGACATGACCCAGTCGATGGCGGCGAAGGTCATGGCGAAGACGTAGAGGATAATGCCCGGGCCCGCGAACATTTTGAAGCGCAGGCGCAGGGCGCGGTCCTCTTTATTGACGTCCTGCTCCTTCGACCAACGCAAAAATAAAACCATCAGCAGCAGCCAGATTGCGAAATATATTGCGGCCCGCGTGTAGTAGCCAAAATAGCCGTGGGTGGTGAGGTAGCCCTTTTGAAAGTCTGAGAGAGAGCCTTCGCCTGTCGCCGGGGCGTTGAGCCAGCCCTTTTCGTTGTCGTGGCCAGAGTAAAGGTACTGCATTCCGAAGAACGCGATAGGCAAGAATGCTACGACCATGAGTGGAAGGGTGCGCACCGCGGATTCGAGAGAGCGCCGGATGACGATGCCCCAGTGGCCGCCAGTGAGATGCTGCAGCATCAGGAGCCCCAGCGAGCCCAGGGTCAAGCCAAGGAAGAGCATGAAACTCATCAAATAGGATTGATAGAAAGGACCGGGGGTACGCAATGCGCCGGAGATCGAAACGAGCAGAGCAATGCCACCGATGAGGAGGGCGCGCTGTTGCAAGCGGCCGATGCTTTCGGGGGCTGGATATTCGTGCGCAGCCATTAGTTGCTGCCTCCTGTCGAATCCTTCGCGCTACCCGTTTCGTGTTTTTGTTCCGCACTGGGAGCGGCGCCAGTCGAGCCGCTCTGGTTTAGTTTTTCGCGGAGCTCCGCGGGAAGATCGGCGACCTTGGCATTGCGGCTGAGCTGCAGCGCGCGGAGATAGGCGATGATGGCCCAGCGGTCGCGCGGAGGAATCTGCGCAGAGTAGCCGTACATGGCGCCGAAACCGTTGGTGACGACATCATAGATGTAACCGTTGGGCTCCTGGCGCAAGCGGTCTTGATGAAAGCTGGGCGGATGCTTCATGCCGCGCATGGCCACCATGCCGTTGCCGTCGCCCTGCAAGCCGTGGCAGGGCGTGCAGAAAATTTTGAAGCGCTCCTGGCCGCGTTCGAGAAGCTCGCGGTTGACCGGCAGCGGAAACGCGTTCGACTCCTTGGGAATGAAGAGTTCGTCGTTGCCGATCGCGCCATGCGCCACGGTGTTTTCGACCAAGGGCCGCTCCGAACGGCCATCGGTAAAGAAATCCGAAGGCGAGAGTGGCTTGTTTTTCGGCTGGTTGGCCATGTCTTGCTTCAAATACTGGCAACCCGCGGCAGAAAACAAGCAGGCCACGGCGCACGCGATCATCAGGAAGCGCGAGGTGCTAGTCATCCGGCACCTCGACAATGTGGTGCGCATGCAACTGCTGAAGCAGGCGCGCGCATTCCTCAAGATGAAATTTCGGATCCCGTGCCTCGATGCAGACAAAAAAACGGTCCGAGGACGCGTGCGTGAAACGCGGCACGTTGAAAACCGGGTGGTGCGGCTGGGGAAGTTTGTTCAAGGCAAGCATGCCGAAAACCGCAGCCAGCGAAGCGCCGAGAATGGTCAGCTCAAAGGTCACGGGAATGAACGCCGGCCAGCTATTGAGCGGACGGCCAGCAATATTCTGAGGATAGGTGATGACCGCCACCCAGTATTGGAAGAAAAAGCCACCAAGCCCGCCGGTCAGGCCGCCGAGGAGGCAAATGGGTGCGACCATGTTGCGCTTCAAGCCCAGGGCCTCCGACAGTCCCTCCACAGGGAATGGGGAGTAGGCGTTGACGCGGCGATAGCCCGCTTCGCGAACTTTCTCGGTGGCGTGAATGACCTCTTCGGGAGTGCTGAACTCCCCCATCACGCCGTAGATGTGCGAACGGTGCAGCATTACTGTTTTTCCTCAGTGGTCTCCGCCACCAGCTCGCGCATTTCGGCGATGGAAATCGCGGGAAGCACGCGGACAAACAGGAAGAGTAAAGTCACAAACATACCGATGGTTCCGAAGAAGGTGGCCCAGTCCCAAAAGGTGGGGCTGTAACGGCCCCAAGCCGACGGCACAAAGTCGCGCGTAAGGCTGATGACCACGATGACGAATCGCTCCAGCCACATGCCGATATTCACGACGATGGACATGATGAAGAGGACCGCTACGTTGTGGCGCAATTTGTAAGACCAGAGCAACTGTGGCGTAAGGATGTTGCACAAAATCAGGGCGTAGTAGAACGGCGCGTACGGCCCGTGCAGGCGCTGCTGGACGAGGAAGACGTCAAACTTGTTGCCGCTATACATGGACATGAAGAATTCAAAGAAGTAGCCGTAGGCAACGATGAGGCCGGTGGCGAGCATGACCTTGGCCATGTTGTCCAAATGGCGCATGGTGATGAAGTCTTCGAGGCCGTAGGCTTTTCGCAGGGGAATCGCGATGGTCAAAACCATGGCGAAACCGGAGTAGATGGCGCCGGCGACAAAGTATGGCGGGAAAATCGTGGTGTGCCAGCCGGGAACGATGGCGATGGCGAAGTCAAAGCTCACGACGGTGTGGACGGAGAGAACTAGGGGCGTCGCGAGCCCTGCGAGGAGCAGATAAGCGGATTGATAGCGGTGCCAGTGACGCGCGGAGCCGCGCCATCCGAGCGCGAGCATGCCGTAAATAATCTTCGCCGGCTTCTGGATGGAACGATCACGCAGCGTGGCGAGGTCCGGGATCAGGCCCACGAACCAGAAGAGCAGCGAGACAGTGCCGTAAGTGGAGACGGCAAAAACGTCCCAGATGAGCGGGCTGCGGAACTGCGGCCAGAGGCCCATGGTGCTGGGATACGGCATCATGTAAAACGCCATCCAGGGGCGACCGGTATGGATAAGTGGGAAAATGCCGGCGCAAGCCACCGCGAAAAGAGTCATAGCTTCGGCGAAGCGGTTGATGGATGTGCGCCACTTCTGATTGAGCAGAAAGAGAATGGCGGAGATCAGCGTGCCGGCGTGGCCGATACCGATCCACCAAACGAAATTGACGATGGCGAAGCCCCAGCCGATGGGGATGTTGATGCCCCAGATGCCGACGCCCTTGATGATGAGCCAGCCGATGGCGATGGTCATCAGGCCCATCAAGCTGAAGGCGATGGCAAAGCCGATGAACCAGCCCAAAGAGGTCGGACGCGTGAGAACGATGGAGCTGATCTTTTCCGTGACCGAGCCGTAAGTGTGGCCTGGCCCGAGCACGGGCGAGAGACGGCGAATCTCCGGAGAGTCGAGTGGCGGTTGCCCGGCGCTCATGCCTTCTCCAATTCAGGGTTGGGATTGCGCACGGCCGCGAGGTAGGTGGTGCGCGGGCGGGAGTTCAATTCGCCGAGAAGCGTGTAATTGCGCTGCTGGGCTTTCAATTTGGCGACGCGGCTGCTCGGATCGTTGGCGTTGCCGAAAACGATGGCTTCGGTGGGGCACGCGGCTTCGCAGGCGGTGACGATTTCACCGTCGCGGATCGGGCGATTCTGCTTTTCAGCTTCGATGCGGCCGCTGTTGATGCGCTGTACGCAATAGGTGCACTTTTCCATGACGCCGCGGCTGCGCACGGTGACTTCGGGATTGCGGAGGAGCTTGAGTTGCGGAGTCTCCCAATCCTGGAAGCGGAGGAAATTGAAGCGGCGCACTTTGTAAGGGCAGTTGTTCGAACAGTAGCGCGTGCCGACGCAGCGGTTGTAGACCATGTCGTTCAGGCCTTCGGCGCTGTGCACAGTGGCGCCGACGGGGCACACCTGCTCGCAAGGAGCGTTTTCACACTGCTGGCAGGGAACCGGCTGGAAGAATGTCGGCGGATTGTATTCGGATTCGCTATAGCTGGACGGATCGTTTGTGGCGGACTCCGCCTTCTCGTAATAGCGATCGATGCGGATCCAGTGCATTTCGCGGCCGCGCATGACTTGATCCTTGCCGACGACCGGGATGTTGTTCTCCGAATGGCATGCGACGACGCAGGCGTTGCAGCCGTTGCAACTGTTCAAATCGATGGCCATGCCCCAGGCGTAGCCGGGGTAGGAAAACTCCTTGTAGAGAGAAATTTCCTTGGGAACTTCTTCGGCGTGTTCGTGGGCAAAGTTCGGATTCTTTTTGAATTCCTCGAGGGTGCCAGTGGCGAGGATCTGGCGGCCTTCCATGTTGAAGTGATACTGGGTGCAGGCAAGAGGGTAGTCGTCGCCGGTTTTCTTGATCGATGTGGAGGGAGCAGAGACGTTCCAGAGCGCGTCTGAAGTGCGCACGGCGTAGGCGTTGAAGCCTTTGTTTGTACCGGTGTAGCCGGCTTTCCTTCGGCCGTAGCCGAGCGGGAGGACGATGACGCCATCGGCCTGACCGGGCAGACGCCACGCGGCGGCGGTGACTTTGCTATTCGAAAGCGCGATGTCAATGACGTTGGTATAAATCTTTCCGTGCTCGCCGCCACGCGCGCCGACTTCGTCGGCCAATTCCAGTTTTACGGCGGTTTTTGGACTAACGAGAGCGGCATTGTCCCAGGTGAGCTTGGTGACGGGCTTGGGCAATTCCTGGAGCCAGCCGTTATTGGAGAAGCGGCCGTCATAGACGCACGGGTCGGGCCGGAAGATAAATTCGAGTTCGTCAGGTGATGCAGGCTTCGGCGCGGGAAGGCTGGCGGGAGTGAACTTTAGCGCGGAGTTGACCGGTGCAAAGGCCGAGCCGGCGACGAGGCCGTCGTTCAGCGTCTTGCGCCAGAACTTTTCGAAATCGGCGGAAGGATAGGCGGCTTTCAGATTTTCGCGGAGCACATCGTAGTCGGAAATGCCGGGCTTGTCGGTGAACGCCGCAAGAAGTTCGCGGGCAGAGTGCGAGCGGTAGAGCGGGGCGATGAGCGGCTGGATGACGCTGAGCGTGCCGTCGAAGGCGCGCGCGTCTCCCCAGGTTTCGAGGTAGTGCGATTCGGCGACGTGCCAGTCGCAGAGTTCGGACGTTTCATCGAAATGCGGGCTAAGGTGGATGGTGTTCTTAACTTTCTTCTGCTTGGTCGCGGGGTCGTATTTGATTTTGGTGGCGAAATCGAAATCGTGCGGGGCGGTGTAGACGGGATTGACGTCCAGGATCAGCAGAGTGTCCACATTGCCGGCGTCAATATCGGCGCAAAGACCGCGCAGGGATTCGAGGTGATTCACGGGGTGCGCTTCCACTGATTGCGTGTAGTAGAGCGTTGTTCCTATGTTGCCAAGCGCGGCGTTGATGGCGTGCGCCAGCGCGTGAACTTCCGCGGATTGTTGTTCGCCGGCGACGACCAGCGAGGCGCCTTTGTGCTTTTGCAGATCTTTTGCGACGGCGTCGAGCCATTCGCCACTTTTCCCAGGGAGGTCCGCCAGGCCGCCAAGGCCGAGCTTTCCGGCCAGCGCACGGGCGAAGAGTTCAACCTCGGAGGCGCGCAGCGGCAGGCGATGATCGGCGCTGGCGCCGGTGACGCTCGGGGTAGGCTCGACGACATAGAGCCGATTCATTTTGATTTCAGGGAATGTTTGATCGGCCAGTGGATTGGGCTTGGGTAGATCGGGCAGCTTGCGGCGGCGCGAAAATTCTCTGGCGTAGCGAATGTGGCCGGGGCCGCTGCCAAGGAAATCGGAATCGAGCGAGAGGAGCACTTCCGCTTTTTCCACGCGATAGACGGTGTTGAGGTAGCTGCCGAAGGCGAGCTTTGCGCCTTCGCGCGGGCCGTCGCTTACGGCAGGCTCCCATTGATGCCACTGGGCTTTCGGAAGGAGCGTCAGGATGGATTGAATCTGGGCGGCGAGCGTCGGCGATGTGAGCGTGCCGGTCAGGATGCGGAAGCCCGCGCCATTGGTGGCCTTCATTTCCGCCGCGATGGCTTGGGCGGCGTCCAGAAACTGGGCCCAGGTGCGAATCTCGCCGTAGTTTGTGACGGTTTGCGCGCGATCGGGATCATACAGATTCAGGACGGAAGCCTGAGCAAAGACGTTTGTGGCGCCGAGGCTCGAGGGGTGTTCGGGATTGCCTTCGATTTTTGTGGGGCGGCCTTCGTGGCTTTCGACGAGGAGGCCGATGGCGTCGGCACCGAAGGGCATCACCGTGGCGTAAAACTGGGGCTTGCCGAGGACGAGGCCGTCAGGCTGCTTTACGTAAGGGACGATGGTTTGTTCGGGCGTGCGGCCGCAGCCGGAGAGTCCGGCGAAGGCAAGTGATGCGGCCATGAGCCGGAGGAAATCGCGGCGATCCACGCCTTCGTCCCATTCGGAAGGGGCCTGGCGCGGAAATTCGTTGTGCAGCAATTCTTCGAAGCGCGGATCTTCGGCAAGCTCTTCGAGCGAGCGCCAGTATTGTTTGCCGGTTTTCGATTGGAGCTTGGCGCGCACGTCCGCCAGATCCAATACGCCCTGGGGCCGCGTCACTTCTTGCGGTTGTTCGGCGTGATCGTGGCTGGCGGCGTAGCGCTCGTGTTGTTCGTGTTCGTTCATACGTTTCACTAGCGATGACAGGTCGAACAACTGGTCAGCTCGGCCGTCGTTCGAATGTTGCGTTCCGCCGCCAGCCGTTTGCCGATTTCCGCCTGATTGGCCGGCGCTTTCCAATCCATGGAATAAACGTCTTCTTTTTTCTCGCGCAAGACCGCCTCGGGATTGCGATGGCAGTCCAGACACCATTGCATCAAGAGCGTGTTGGCCTGAAACATCAGCGGCATCTGGTTGACCTGGCCGTGGCAGGTGGAGCAGCCGACGCCTTTATTGACATGAATGCTGTGATTGAAATAGGCGAAATCCGCCAGGCGATGCACTTTCACCCACTCGATGGATTTGTCAGTGCTGTAGCTGGCGCGGATCGGTTCTAGGTAGCTGGCGTTGTTGTAAAGCACGGAATGGCAGTTCATGCAAGTCTTTGTTGGAGGAATACCGGCGACCGCGGATGATTCCACGCCGGTGTGGCAGTAGCGGCAATCGATGCCGTCATCGCCCACGTGATGCTTGTGGCTGAATTGCACGGGCTGCTCGCGCGTGACGTTCTGGCGCGTCAAATAGGGAGAACGCGCGACTCCTAGCACAGCGACAAGCCCAAGTCCCGCCAGGAAAAGTGCCGAGAAGACACTGAATCGGGAGATGAAGTTCGTACTGCGATGAAAAATCTGTGCCATCTCAAGTTTGCGCTATGCCGGGGGAGAGCACCAGAAGGGCACCGATGTCAGGGCCTCCCACGCTTTTACCGGGAAGTGCGGGCCCGGGTCATTCAGGACGCGATAGTTTCCACTAAAACATTCCGGAATGCAACCTTGGCGCCCAATTGTTTTCAGACGCTTTTGAGCAACTTTCTCTCCGGCCTCTGCGGCAGCGACAAAAGCTTCGAAAAAGTTGCCGCTGGTCTGCTTCAAACTGAATGATGAAGCTGATAAGTTCGAATCAGTTCCTTTCTGCTTGCCGCTATCCCTGATTGCCACCCACACCGTCAGCGATTCTGATGCAGGAGAGAATCGAGAAGGTCTAAGATTTTTTCATGACATTTTTGGCCGGGGTATTTGTAGGGGTCGTGGTATCGTATAGGGACCCTGCGCCGTTCCTATTGCGGCGGAGCCTACCTTACTGGGTAGCTGTAGTGCGCCCGGCCGAACCGGGGGCAAAGACAGCCTGCTGGGGCGTGGTCCAACTGGTAGGACACCTCACTGTTAATGAGGACGGTGAAGGTTCGAATCCTTCCGCCCCAGCCAAATTTTTCTCGCGGGTAATAAATGAGGTGGACGCAGGGCTAGTCCTTCGCGGTTGGCAGGCCCGCGTCCAGCCAGCCTTTCCAGCCGCCGTCCATGGATTCGACGTTGGTGTAGCCCATTTTCTGGAGGTTGTCAGCCACAAGTGCGGAACGAAAGCCTCCGCCGCAATAAAGAATCACTTTGGCGCCTGTATCGGGAACGCGCTGCTCGATATCGCGCTCGATGATTCCTTTGCCGAGATGGACTGCGCCGGGAAGATGGCCCTTGGCCCATTCATTGTCTTCGCGAACATCCACGAGAAGAAATTTTTCGCCGGCTTCGAGGCGGCGCTTCACGTCGGCGACGTTGGTTTCCTTTACTTTCTTTTTTGCTTCATTGACGAGTTTCAGGAACTGCGGCGCATGAGCCATGGGACGACTCCTTCTTGGATTGAATTAAGGGTGAGAATACCATACACAAAAGAATAGACTTGCAGGCGCTCTTCATCCGCGAAGAACCGTCGTGTGAGAGCAGTCGCGGGGCGGAGAACCACTCATGCTAGGGGTTGTCGGACTTTGGTTTGTCCCCTATGCCCTTTTTGCCGAACGAGCGCACCAGGTTCACCAGATTCCAGCGCACTTTTTCCGGGGTGCGATCGCCTTCGCCGCCCAGCATTTTTCCTTTGCCATTGCTGATGATGAAGAAAAGCTCGCCGTCGGTCATCTTCTCGATGGTAGAGGAGTCTCGCCAGTCGTGAAGTTCGAGTTTCATCTCCACCGCGAGGTCGCCCTTGCCGTCGCCATTCTTGTTGTGGCACATCGCGCAGTGGTATCCATAAAGTTTGCGTGCTTCGGCGAGGCCCTCCGGCGTGGGCGCGACAGGGTTCTTTTTTGCGGCGTCTTCCGGCGTCATCTGCGGTTCGCTAGAATCCGGTTTTTTCGGGGTGGAACCCTGCTGCGCGGACGAAACTCCGAGACACGTCAGCAGAATCGCACTCAGGACAAGAAGTGTCCTGCGCATACGTTCCTCCTGATAGGGTGGGCCGGCCGAAAGAGCGGGTTCGGCTAGAGCGTGAGCGGATTCTACGCCCGCAGGAGGCGGATTGAAAGAATCAAAAAAATAGATGTGGCGATTTTCGGACCTGCCACCGCAGCCGCCAGGCTACGGTTTTGGCGTTCCGGTTGGCGTTTCGCTTTTCGCGGAGGCCTTCGCGGCGGGTACCGAGCAGCCGCGCTTCGGGTGCGCGCCGCCGTAGTCTGCGCGGAAGCGGTTGCCCTCGCGCACGCGGGTGCGGAGATTATCAATGACCTGCGGAATCGCGCCATGCTCAACGCCGCGGGTGAGATAGATCAGGAGCGCTGCTTCTCCCGGGGAATCCACGCTGGAGGAGATCCCCACGGCCTGCACGCCGGGCTGCTTGAGGAGCTCGGCTTGGTGGGCGGTCTGCACCACTTTTGCGCGAGCCACTTCCGATTGGGAAACTGGGTAGGTCAATTGCGGCTTTGCGGCGGATTGCTCGAGCGCGGCGCTCTCCGTTGCGGAGACGAGGCCGCGAAGGGCGAACACGTCGTTTTCAACGATGCGCGTGCGGATTCCGTCAACCTGCAACGGCAAGTCGCTGTGCGACTGGCCGGTGGCAACAAAGAATATGATGGCGGCTTCCGATGGATTGTCGTAGCTGGCTCCGACACCTACGGCCTGCACTTCGGGATGCCCCATCAATTCCGGACCGTAGGCGTCGCGAACGCTGGTGGCGTTCTGCAAGGCTTCGGCGGCCACGGCCGCCCCTGACAAAGTCTGCACCGCATTGGCAGGCTTGGTTGGGAGAGTGCAGCCAATCACCGCGTGCGTGGCTCCGCCGACGATCGTCGTGGCGCTGCCGCCGTTCGCGGTGAAAAAGCCGAGCACATCGGTAATGGCATTGCCAAGCGTGTCCTGATCGTTTCCTCCGACGAGCAGGGCCACCGCTTCGGCGGTATCCTGCGTCACGATCAGCGAGCCCGAGTCGCCGGGCGCGCCAAACTGTCCGCCGGAGACTTCCACCAAGTCCGTGTAGTTCACGGTAAAGGTCGTCCCCGTGCCGTCGCAGTTTTGCGCGTAGGCAACGCTCGAAGCAACGTTGATCGCGACAACGCTCGCGCACGTGAGGCCGGTGGTCCGGCCAACTTTGGCGACCAGGCCATTGTGCGGAGCGCCCATCGCTTGCGTGCCTGTGATACCTGCGCCGGACGCGGGAGGCGCTGGATCGGGCACGCCATTTGTCTGTTTCCCGCCGAGGAGCAAAATGTTGCCGGAGGCGTCGACCGAGCCGTTCACGATCTGGGCGAGCGCGGCATCCACGCTGGGCTGCGAACCGGTTTGGAGATTGTAGAATTCGGAGAGATTCGCAGCCGTCTTCGTTCCGGTGGTGGTGCACGTGTTCGGCTTCGGCACGTCAATAATCCCTGGCTGGCTGATGGCGTCTCCAATCGTGCCAAAGTCACTCTTGGCAAGTACATGGTTGTTGCCGAGGATGTACTTCGTTCCGTTGCGCGTCACCAGGGAACCGAGAGTGCCACCGCAGCAGGAATTTCCAGAGATGTCCGTGACATTCCCTCCTGAGGTCCCCAGCTCTACCGCTCCAGCCTGTGCATTCTGATTCGTTTGAGCCGCAATGGTAACGACCGCGGAGCCTGTTGCCGAGGCACTGGCTTGCGAAACCGCCGTCACGGTGACGGTGGTCGGAGCGACATTGCCTCCACTGGCCGCCACGGGCACTCCGCTTGGTGCCACGAAAAGGCCGGTGCTGGAGATATAGCCGGTCGCCTGGCTTCCGCCAGTGACACCATTCACCTGCCAGGTCACGGCCGTGTTGGTGGTGCCCGTTACCACGGCGCTGAACTGTTGCGTCCCGAATACGTTCACGGTTGCGGTGTTCATATTGAGAGTGACCGACACTTGTCCGCCGCCTCCAACCACCTGGCCCGGTTTGGGCCCGCTGCAAGCAGCGAGGAATGGCAAGAGAATCGCGGAAAGCAAAAAGGCGTGTGAACCGCGCATGGTTCCCCCAGTCGTGACGCTAGAATTTAAGCTAGCACGTGGGAAATGCCGCGGCGGCTTGCGATCTCATTGAACGTAACTTAAGAGTGCCTGTACGGAAGGACAGTATGGAGAATTCTTAGCTTTCGAGATGCGCGTATGCGTGGACTTCTTCTGGAGGAATCGCCGCGGCCGACGGAGTTTCTACGGAGAAGGCGCCGGTCAATCCAGGTCGCGCCAATTGGGGCCCACGCCGATCTCGACGACAATGGGGACGGCGAGTTTGTGGACGCCTTCCATTTCTTCTTTTACGAGTTTTTCGAGCTTCGCGCGTTCTTTGGCGGGGGCTTCAAAGAGCAGTTCATCGTGGACTTGCAGGATCATTTTCGCTTCGAACTCTTCGTCGGCCAGGCGGCGATCGATCTTGATCATCGCCAACTTGATGAGATCGGCGGCGGTGCCTTGCAGTGGGGAATTGAGAGCGGTGCGTTCGGCAAAGTTGCGAAGCTGCATTTGAGGCGAATTGATTTCCGGGATTGGACGAATCCTGCCGAACAAAGTCTTCGCCACGCCGGTCTTGCGCGTTTCGGCAATTATGTTGTCCAGATACATTTTCACGCCGCGGTAGCGGTTGAAGTAAGCGTTGATGAATTGGGCGGCTTCCTTTTGCTCGATGCTGAGTTGCTGCGCCAGGCCGAAGGGCGACAAGCCATAGATAATTCCGAAATTGATGGCCTTGGCGGCGCGGCGATGTTCGGCGGTTTGCGCGAGCGGTCCGACGCCGAACACTTCCTGGGCGGTGCGCGCATGAATGTCCTCGCCGTTGCGGAAGGCGTCAACCAGTACGGGATCTCTTGAAAAATGGGCCATGATGCGCAGTTCGATCTGCGAGTAGTCGGCAGAGAGAAGGATTTTCCCTTTTTCGGAGACAAAAGCGGCGCGAATCTCTCGACCCAGTTCGGTTCGGATGGGAATGTTCTGCAAATTCGGGTCGCTGGAACTGAGGCGCCCCGTGGCTGTGCCGGTCTGCGAAAAACTGGTGTGCAGGCGGCCGGTCTCGGGATGAATGAGCTTCGGCAACGCGTCCACGTAAGTGGATTTGAGTTTGGCGATTTCGCGGTACTCGATGATTTTCCCGGGGAGCGGATGCTGCGCGGATAATTCTTCGAGGATATCCGCGGCGGTGGAGCGCGCTTTGGCCTTGCCGCGGCGCGCGTTGGGCTGGAGATTCAGCTTGTCGAAAAGAATTTCTGCCAGTTGCGTCGGCGAGTTCACGTTGAATTCGGAACCCGCCAGCTTCCAGACCTCTTTTTCCAGACGCCGCACTTCCTTTTCCATCGAGTGCGACATTTTCTCCAGCTCTTTGGGATCGACACGGATCCCCACTCGCTCAATGTCCGCGAGCACGGGCGCGAGCGGCAAATCAATCTTTTCGTAGACGTCGGCCAGCTGTTTCTCTTCGACCTCAGCGCGGAGAGCCGGGGCAAGGCGCTGCAAATAGTCGGCGCGCTCGCCGGGTCCACCGCCGAGCATGGCATTGAACTGGCGCATGACGACGTCGGTGAAATTGTGATTTGCGGTTGTTGGTCGCAGGAGATACGAATAGAGCTGAGTCGCATGGCTGACATTCGCAGCGCGGCTGGTAAGCAGCTGAAATAGTTTTGGATCGTGGACAATTTTCGCGCGCTTGGAATCGGCGAGAAGCGGCGCGAGGGCTTTCAATGCTTCGCCTTTTTCATCGAGCCACACGGAGCGGCCTTCGCCGGTTTTCGGGGAAACTTCAATCGAGGCGATGCGCGTGCCGAAGCCTTCCGATTCGCGTTCTCCTACTTCCAGATTCAGCCAGATGGCCAGCGGCTGCTTTGCGGGAAGCTTCGCGAGATAGTCGCGAAATTCGGCGTCGCTGGCGAGCTGGGCGTAATCGGTTTTCGCCGCCGATTCTGAGTTCGCCGGCGCGGGAGCAGCCGTTGCTTGCGCGCCCAGTTCCTTCAGCAGCGAGCTGAATCCCAGCTCACGATAAAGTTCCGTGAGCAAAGCAATGTCTGGTGGACGAAGCTCCAGTTCCTGCAGCTTGATGTCAACCGGCGCGTCCGTGGCGATCTTTGCCAATTGCTTGGACATCATCACTTGCTCGCGCTGCTGCTGCAACGCTTCGCGGTAGCGCTTGTTGGGCACCTCGTCGGCATGATCGAGCGCGTTTTCCACGCTTCCGTACTTCTTGATCAACTCCGCGGCGCCTTTTTCCCCAATTCCCTTTGCGCCAGGAATATTGTCAATCGTGTCGCCAAGCAGCGCCATATAGTCCACGACTTTTTCGGGTGGCACGCCCAGAATCTCTTCGACCTTTTTTTCATCAACGATGATGTCGCCTTTGGCGCCGCCGGATCCGGTGCGCAGCGTTCGCACTGTTTTGCCGACGAGTTGCATCATGTCTTTGTCGTTGGACACGATCAGAACGTCCAAGTTTTCCTTTTCTGCTTTGAGCGCCATTGTCCCGATCACGTCGTCCGCTTCGTAGCCTTTGACTTCAAGCACCGGGAGGCGCATTGCTTCGCACAAACGGCGAACGAAGGGCAGTTGAACGCGCATTTCGTCCGGCATGGGCTGCCGCTGTGCCTTGTACTTTTCAAAAAGCTTGTCGCGGAATGTCGCACCGGGAGGATCGAACACGATCCCGAGGTATTCCGGCTGGTAGTCCTTGATCAGCCGTCGCAAGATATTTCCGAAAAGATAGGGAACGTTGGTGGGCACGCCCCCGGGACCTGTAAGCCGCTGAGGCATCGGCGCGAAAAAGGCGCGGTAGATATGCGCCATGGCGTCTACGAGGAATAGTTTTTTCGGGGGAGGAGGCATGCGGGCGAGTATAGCAAAGCGCGGGCTGGCGATTTCTCACTGCAAATAAAAAGGGCGCGCCCAAGCGCGCCCTTTTTATTGCTGAATGATCGGTGTGGTTTTACGGTTTCGGAGTGGTCGAAGCCGCTGCCTGCGAGACGAGCAACAGGCGCGTGCCGCTGTCCAAGTGAATGTTCTTTCCGGCAGATGTAATCACGCTGCCTTGTGTTGCGCTGGAAGCCGCCGTGTTCAGATTCAACCCGTTCAGGCCAAACACGCCTTGGCTGTTCGAAGTGAGCTGCCCCGCGGCGTTCAAGCCGCCGACGGCTCCCCTCGAAGCACCGGCGATACTTCCACCAGCGTTTGCCGCGGAGTTCACCGTGCCACCTGCAACGCTTCCCACATTAGCCGCGGTGTTCGTCACCGTTCCTGCTGCGCCGCCAGCTGTGGAAGTCACGCCGCCCAGAGCGCTTCGTCCGCCGGCCATTCCGGAACCTGCTGCAGAACCGCCCATGCTGCCCATGGTGTCTACGTCTCCTCCGGCTACCGAGGCATTGCCCTGCGCCGAGGCGATCGCTTGGATCGCCACGTTCAGCGGAACTTCTTGGCCGTTCTTCAGAATTGCTTTGTCAAAAACGATGCCAAGCGCCGACTCCGATTCGCCGTTCGCTCGCGCGGAAGCTTGAGTGACATGTCCGACCAGCTTCGTGCCTTTTGGAATCGCGGTCTTGCCATCGGACTTGGCAGCTTCTGTCGTTTTCGCGTTTACCCGATCACCCGGCTTGCACTTTCTCGAATCAATCGGCGAACTGAGCGCAGCGTTAAGGGTCGAACCACTCGCCAATCCGGCGTTCGCCTGCCCATTTTGCGTCGACAGCGAGGATGACGCGGACGAGTTGCCGGATGCTTCCGCGTGGGTCTTGCCCGCTTCGACCGAGGCTTGGCCGCTCGTTTGTGCTCCGGCTTGCGCGCCCGTTTGCGATTGCGCCGACGCGCTAAGACAGAAGAGAGCCCCCACAACAATTGCAAACCCTGTGCGATTCATGGTGATAAATCCTCCTCAGAGTACTGTTTGGATGAAGAGCTGGGTTTTGTGTACAGACATAAGGGTATCCACGGTCCACTTTGATACTGGCAAAGTGTCTGCCGTCCAGTAAAGCCTGTTTTGTCAATAGATTACGACAGCGGCCTGAAGGTCCAGCCACCGAAAAATGACCGGTGGTGCGCAGGTTTTACAGGGTGGCAGAGCATCCCATGGCCCCCTAGGACGGACCTAGATTATGCCTAGAGGCTTGGCTACTTCTGCGAGGATGTCCGCGGCGCGGAGGAGTTGGTCGCGCTTGTGCGTGGCGCTGACGATGGCGCGCAGGCGCGCTTTGCCTTCGGCGACGGTCGGGTAACCTACCGCCGGAGCGAAGACACCAGCTTCGAATAGCTTCTTTGAGAATTCGAACGCCTTTGCGGCGTCGCCTACGTGAACTGGAACAATCGGCGTCTCGCTGCCTTTGAATTGGAAGCCGCGCCTCTTTAGTTCGCGCTTGAACATTTTTGTGTTGGCCCAGAGTTTCTTTACCAGCTTTTCGCCTTCGGGTGAATTGAGCAATGCAAACGCGGCTTGGCAAGCTGCCGCTGTGGCCGGCGGGTGCGAGGTCGAAAAAAGAAATGGGCGCGCGCGCAAATACAGAAAATCGATAAGGTCGCGCGAACCGCACACGTAGCCGCCCATCGCGCCGATCGCTTTGCTGAGCGTTCCAACCTGGATGTGGACGCGGCCATGGCACTGGTGATGGTCCACGGTGCCGCGTCCGCCGCGGCCAAGAACTCCCGAGGCGTGCGCATCATCCACCATCATGATGCAGTTGTATTTTTCGGCGAGGTCGCACAGTTGGGGCAGGGGAGCGATATCGCCGTCCATGGAAAAGACGCCGTCGGTAATGATCAGCTTCTTCCCGGGGAAACTGGCGTGCTCCTGCAAAATGCGCTCGCAGTCTTTCACATCCTTATGCTTAAAAACTTTGATGGTGGCCCGCGAAAGTCGCGCGCCGTCGATGATCGAGGCGTGGTTCAACTCGTCGGAAATAATCAGGTCTTCCTTGCCGAGCACGGCGGAGACGGTTCCGGCGTTGGCGGTGAAACCGGACTGGAACACTACGCACGCTTCAACGTTCTTGAAGGCCGCGATTTGCTCTTCTAGTTCCATGTGGATTTTCATTGTGCCGGCGATCGTTCGAACGGCGCCGGCGCCAGCACCATAGCGCTTCACCGCGTCCAGCGCGGCTTTGCGGAGCGCCTTATGCGTGGTCAGACCCAGATAGTTATTGGAAGCGAGATTGATCACTTCGCGGCCGTCGAAAATGCAAACGGGCTTTTGTTCGCCTTCGAGCACGCGCAGCTTGGGGGCCACTCCTTTTGCGCGCAACTCGGTGAGTTGGTCGGTAACGTACTGCAAGGGATTCTGCTTCGATGCGATGGTGGCGGTATCGGACATGATGGCACTCCTGACTTGGACTCGGCTGTTGGAAGAACTATTTTGCGTCAGCTTACGGTCGTGAGCAAACCACTTGCGAACGAGCAAGCAAGGTTGCGATGTTTAGTGCGGGAAACCGTTCGGGTACAGCAGAATCTTTCCCGCTAAGCCGCTCTGCAACAGCGTGAATGCCTTTTCAAATTTGTCGAGAGATGTTCGCTCGCCGAACAGCGGCTCCAGATTCAGCCGGCCGGCCTTCAGCAGCGCGGTCATCTGTACCCAAGTCCCATACATGCGCCGGCCGTAAATGCCTTGCACCGTGGCGCCTTTGAAAATTACGTCGTTCACCAAATCGAGCGGCACATTTTCCGTCGGAATCCCTAGCAGCGACGCGCGGCCTCCGGCCCGCAATGCTTTGAAGCCTTGCTGAATCGCGGTGGGATTGCCGGACATTTCAAGCAGAGCATCCACGCCCGTGCCACCGGTCTCTGCGATAATTTTTGCGACCGCATTTTCTGCGGCTGGATTTAGCACCACGTCCGCGCCCATTTTTTTAGCCATCGCGCGGCGCTGTTCGTTCGTCTCCGTAGCGAACACGGTCGAACTGCCGCACGCCTTGGCCACGGCGATGGACATCAGTCCAATCGGCCCGCACCCCGTCACCAAGACCGTCTGTCCCGCGATCGGCCCGGCCAGTACGGTGTGCACGGCGTTGCCCAGCGGGTCGAGAATCGCGCCGTAATGCTCGGGAATCGCTGGGTCAAGCTTCCAGATATTCGGGGCGGGAATTTTCACGAACTCCGCGAACGCGCCGTCCTGATCGATGCCGATGATGCGCAGGTTCTGGCAGATGTGCGCTTCGCCCAGCCGGCACTGGTGGCAGTGGCCGCAGTTCACGTGCATTTCCGCGCTGACGAAATCGCCGGGCTTGACCGCGGTTACTTCTTCGCCGACGCGCTCGACGATGCCGCAGAATTCGTGGCCTAGCGTCAATGGGGGCTTGATGCGGCCCTGCGACCAGCGGTCCCAGCCGTAAATGTGCAGGTCCGTCCCGCAAATCGAGGCCGTCTTCACGCGCACGAGGACGTCCGTCGGGCCGATCGCCGGCACGGCGACGGTATCCATTTGCAGGCCCTTGGCGGGCTGCATTTTCCGCAACGCCCTCATCGTCGTCGCCATCTATACGGACTCCCGCGCAATGCGTAATTCTCGATGCTAGCACACCGCTTCTTCACGCGTGAATTCTTCGGCTGCGCAGCGTAGCGGCTTGGGGCTCTGCGATTTTTCTTACCTGGATAACTCTTCGAGAACCATACCGTTCGTCTGCGGCCCCAGAAAACCTACGATCGCGGCCACCAGAATCATCGCCGCCGCGAGCAGGGCGAACACCGCCGGCACGCCATGAACAAGCACGGCTCCGATCAGTAGCGATGTAAACGCTGCGCTGAGGCGGCTCCAGCTATACGTGAAGCCGACTCCCGTCGCACGCAAGCGCGTGGGAAACAGTTCCGATTGATACGCGTGGAATGCCGCGGAGAACCAATAGTTCGACAGCGTCAAGAGCGCTCCGAAGGCGATGACCGGGGCGGGGGCGATGGAATTGCCGAAGCCCAGGCCGAATCCTGCGACGAGCAGCGCCAGGATGACGATGGTCCACTTGCGTTCGAACTGGTCCGAGGTCCAAGCAGCGAGAAGCGGGCCGAGCGGCGAGACCACGGCGATGAGTAGCGTGTACTCGAGCGAGTGGAGAAGCGATACGCCGCGCTTCAGAAGAAATGTGGGCGCCCAGTTGGCGAAGCCATAGAATCCGATGGTCTGCAGCGCTTGAAACAGAACGAGCATCACGGTGCGTGAGAGATAGGGTGGCCGCCAAAGTTCAGTGAAGGATGCGCGCTCCGCGGCCTGTGCGGGGAGTGCCGATTTTTCTTTGCGCTTGTCCAGACGGGGAGCGGAGATCGATCCTGCTTCCAGCGCTGTGACGATCGCTTCGGCTTCGGCGATGCGGCCGCGGCTTTCCAGCCAGCGCGGGGATTCCGGCAAGCGGCGGCGAAACCACCACGTCAGCAGCGCACCGGAGGCACTGATGAGCATCACCCAGCGCCAGCCGCTCATTAGAAAATGTGTTGGCACCAACAGGCGTGACAAGACTGCTGCGATGGGTACCGCGGTGAATCCGGCGACTTGCGTTATGGCCACATATCGTCCGCGGGCGTAGCTGGGAACAACTTCGGTCACGTAGGTATCGATTACCACGATTTCCGCGCCGATCCCGATTCCCGCGCAGAATCGCAGCGCGATGAGCCAGCCGGCCGAAGGCGAGAATGCTCCGGCAAACGTGAACGCGGAATAAATGAGCAGAAGAAGGATGAAGGCGCTGCGCCGGCCCATGCGGTCGCTGCCCATGCCAAAGACCACTGTGCCGACAAACATGCCGAGGAAACCCGCGGCGACAAAAGTGCTGAATTGCTTGAGGGAGAGAAAACCGGACTGCTGCAGCGCAGCACCGATGTAGGCGACGATGAAAATATCGTAGAGGTCGAAAAAATTGCCGAGGGAAACCAGCGTGATGAAGCGCCGGTGAAATGGGCCGAGCGGCAGCCGCTCGATGCGCGCCGCAATTGAGAGATCGCCCTGATGCGCTGAGTCCGGTATCAGCAATCTCTCACCGAACTTGTAGTGGCGCAACATGCCGCGCCACTCTTGCCGTTCACTTCACCTCCGAGACGATCCCGATCTTCTCTAATGCTTTCAAATATTCGACCACCATCTCCACTGGCACCGGCCCGTACTCCGCTGACACGGCATGAGCAATATCCAACACGCTGCGGGAACCATCGACAAAATTCAATGTCTCGTAGGCATATTCCTCGCCAACTCCCCACAATCCCTCGTAGCTCAGCAGCTTTGGCGCCGCCAGTCCCGCAAGTTTTGCGTGGTCAGTAAAATAGTCATAACCGAACACGGTAAGGGGTCCCTTTGGGTTTGGGTTTCGCCGATAGACAGTCGCAATACCGCCGCCCAGCATAAGATATGCACACATTCCTTCAGAGTTCCTGTCGATGTTTTGGCCCATCTTCGCAAGAGTAGCGGTAGTTGTGTCTACGGGGACATCAAATCTTGAGAGCGACCAAGCTAGCGGGCGTATGTAACCTTGCTGAAAGCGCTGCAACTCTCCACCATCACACTCATTGAGATGCCTACGCTGTCGCTTAATTTGTTCAGCGACCCGAAGTGATTCTTCCTCTAATAAGCTGAGTACGGCGGGTAATTCTGCGCGACTAAAACTCGCTAAGAAGTACCCGCTGGCCGCGCCGATGAACGCCGCGCGCTTCAGCTTTGTCGGATCGATATTCGCGGCGGTGTCGAAATTTGTGTGAATGTAACGGTCCGGCCAGTCATTCAGATAAATCGCGGGGATCCCGAACGAGGAATCCTGATATACGTCGTGGTCGCTCCCCATGGTGTACGCCGAGTACTCCGCGCGCAGCGGCTCGTTGCCCCCCTCCGGCGCGACAAATGGATATTTAGCTTCGCCTGTCGCCGCGAATTTGTACGATTGTTCGTTTACAAACTCGGCAAACGCCCACGCCACGTCCTGCACAAAGCTCGGCAAGCTCATCGGTCCGCGTGTCACGTGGAACACTGCCTTCGTTTCCAGTCCCCCACCCACCATGTCCATGTGCACCACGGCCTTGATCCGCCTGGCCAACTCCGGCTTGGCGTTCAGCAGCGCGACGGTTCCTTCAATCTCCGGCGGCCAGATGAATCGGATCGTTCGCGCAGGCCGTGCCAGCTTTCCCTCGATAATCAGCTTCTGCAGCGTCCGCGCCACTTCTAGAATCGTCACGCACCCACTGGCATTGTCGTTCGCGCCCGGCCGCTGATGATCCAAGTGGCAGCTAAATGCAATCTCTTCGTCCTTCAATTTCGGGTCCGCCCCGGGAATCGTCGCCGTCACCACCTCATAATTCCCGGGATGCTGTCCGGCCTTCACCACCGCATGGAGTGTGATCTTTTCTCCTCTCGCCAGTCGCTCTTTGAAGGCCCGCGCCGTCTTCAACGAAACCATGAACGCAAACGTCTTGTTGGCCGAGAATGTCTCCAAGTGACCCCACCGAATCAAATTCTCGTCCTCGCCCCACCAAGCCGTCTTCTGGTTCTGCGCATAGCTCACAATCCCCGCCGCACCAAATTTCCCCACTGCCAAATCCTGTACCGCTCCCGGTGATGCACTCACGAGCACAATTTTCCCCTTCGCATTTTTGTTTGCGTAGTCCTGCTCGCTTGTTCCGCTACCCACATCCACCAAATCCGCTGTCACATCTGCCGACTCGCTGTCCTCCGCCAACACGATCGGCTCAGCCTCATAGCTCGCAATCAGCCTGTCTTTCCTCATGAAATCATCACAGGGCACCGAGTTGGAGTCTTTCCCCGCCTGCTTCGCTCGCTCTTCAGCCGCCTCGCAATCTGGAGACAGAGTGATCGATAGGCCTGACAGCTCTCCTACCTCCGCGTCCCACGCCGGCCGCGACCTCTGCGTCCCATAAAAAATCTTCCCGTCGGCTGGAAACTGCAAAATCGCCACATCGCTCAATCCATACGCCCGCGCCCGCTCCGCCACCAATTCCGCCGCCTCATGAAATCCCCGCGACCCGCGCTGCCGGTGAAACCGCGCAATCCCCTCCAGATTCCGCTTCGCCGTCTCCCCGCTCAACTCATTGGCCAGCGCCGCGACATCTTTCTCCGGGAGCAGCGGCGGCTTCTGGGCCCAAGCTGGGACACCGCCAGCGAACCACGCTGCAATCGCCAGCAACAGTAGTCGTTTCACGAGTTCCTCCGCACCGCGCCACATTCTATCCGCTTTGCCGAGCATCTGTAGCTTGGGCCTTCAGGCCCGAGGCTTTTTGCTTGATTAGACTGTCCCGCCGCACCGGAAAATCCTCACCCCTGAAGGGGTGAGCTACAGTTGGTAACCTCAGGAGGCCCTTCTGCGTAGTACTCTTGAGACGCTACCTCCATGCCCGATTCCCAACCCGCCATTCGTCTCGAGCACATCTCCCGGCACTACACCATGGGCGAAGCCGTGATTCGCGCCGTTGACGATGTTTCGCTCGATCTACCAACGGGCGAATTCCTCGCGCTGCTGGGCAGTTCGGGGTCGGGAAAATCCACGCTACTCAATCTCATTGCCGGGTTGGACCGGCCCACCTCCGGCGCAGTGATTGCGCACGGGCAGGACCTTTCAAAAGTTTCTTCGCTGGAGCTGGCGCGCTACCGGCGGCAGACCGTGGGCATGGTCTTCCAATCGTTCAATCTCCTGCCGCGCATGACGCTGGAGGAAAACGTGGAGCTCCCGCTGCGGCTAGCCGAAGTCGAGCGCGGCGACCGCGCCGCCCGCGTGCAGGAGGCGCTCGAGCGCGTCGGCCTCGGCAAACGCATCACCCACCGGCCCAGCGAGCTTTCCGGAGGCGAGCAACAGCGTGCGGCCATCGCTCGCGCGCTCGTCAACCGCCCCAAAATACTTTTGGCCGATGAGCCCACGGGAAATCTCGACAGCGCGACCGGCGAATCCATCCTCACGCTGCTGAAAGAAATCCAGAAAAATCCCGGGATGACCATCGTCATGGTGACCCACGAGCGTCCGCTCGCCGAACGCTACGCCGATCGCCTCGCCGTGATGGGCGATGGAAAGCTGCTTTCGAACGGAGCCGCGCGATGAAGCCCCGCGACCTCAGCGATCTCGCGCTGCGCAATCTCCGCGAGGCCATTCTGCGCAATTCGCTGACGACACTCGGCATCGCCGTCGGCGTGGCCTCGCTCGTGGCCATGCTTTCGCTTGGCGTGGGCCTCCAGCAGCTCGCTTCCAAGCGCCTTTCGCAAAGCGGCTTGTTCGATTCCGTGTTCGTCACGCCGCGCATGAATCTTCGCGGCATGGGCCGCGAGGCAACGCCCGCTCCAACTGACAAGCCACCGCGCCTCCTCGACGAAGCCACGCGGCAGGAAATATCGCGGCTACCCAACGTCGTCGAAGTCTATCCGCAGGTTCGTTTTTTCACGGAAGTTCGTTACGACGGGAAGCCCTACGCCACCATGGTTGCCGGGATGCCCGCATCCTCCAAAGCCAGCGGATCGTTTGACGGCATGCAGGGTTCCTTTTTCTCCAGCGACGGAGCCTATGAAACGATTCTGCAAAGTGAGTTCGCGAAAGAGATCAATCCGCAAACCTCCTCTCTCATCGGAAAAGAACTCGTCCTCCGCTACGCTGAGCGCCAATCGCTGCCGCCTACTGCGGCGGATTCCGGTGCGACCTCCTCTGCCACTTCCGAATCGTTGCCGGGAGGATTCTCAGTTGTTCCGAAAGAAATGCGCTTGCGCATTGTCGGCGTCGTGGACACCGAGCCCGCCGCAGGCTTCGGCGGCTACGGCAACGGCCGCCTGCTCATTCCGCTGCAAGTGGCCATGACCCTGCGCGCCGCGCAGATCAATGATCTTCGCGACATCGTTCGCGGGACTTCTTCTACACAAACTTTTGCGAGCCTCACCGTGCGCGCCAAGGGGCCTGCGTATGTTGAAGCACTCGAAGCCTCCATCAAGAACATGGGCTTTGGCGCGTTCTCGCTTCTCGACGCTTCCAAGAGCCTGGCCACATTTTTCCGAGTGCTCGATATGCTCCTCGGCATCTTCAGCAGCCTCGCTCTTTTCGTCGCCACCCTCGGCATTGTCAACACGCTAGTCATGGCCATCCTCGAGCGGCGCCGCGAAATCGGCGTCCTCAAGGCCCTCGGCGCCTCCGACGGGGACGTCAAGCAACTCTTCTTTTTCGAAGCCGGCGTCATGGGTCTCTTTGGTGGCGTTTTCGGCGCGTTCCTTGGCTGGCTTATCGGCCGCGCTCTCACCTTCGGCACCAACCTCTACCTGCATCGCCGGGATCTTCCCAGCGTGGATATCACCTCCGTTCCCTGGTGGCTGGTCCTGGGCGCGATTGCGTTCGCCGTTTTCGTTAGCCTAGTCGCCGGCCTCTATCCTGCCTCTCGCGCCGCGCGTCTGAATCCCGTCGAAGCCCTCCGTTATGAGTAGAATGTTTGCGTGATCCCCGAATCTTTCCTTCCAAGATTATCGCCGGCTGCGAAGCGACGAATTTGCCTTCTCCTTTACTTCCTTAACGTCCTGTACTTCCTCTACCTCCCGTGTGCTTCCGCCGCTTCCGGCCGCGTCGAGTGCAATTCGGTCCCCAGCAAGATCCTCGCTCACTCGGTTCCGTATTGCGTTCTCCTTCCTCCCAGCTTCGATGCCGATAAAACGCGGCGCTTTCCAATTCTCTATTTCCTCCATGGGCTGGGCGACAACGAACAGACGTTTCTCCATACCGGCGGCTGGAATCTCGTTGAAGACCTGCGCGAAAAAGGACAACTCAAGGATTTTCTGATCGCCACTCCGGCGGGCGCGGCCAGCTTTTACATCAACTCGCGCGACGGCAAGGTCCGTTACGAAGATTTCCTTCTGCAGGAGTTTTTCCCGTTTATAGAGCGTCACTACCGCGTGCGCCCCGGCCGCGCGAGTCGCGCCATTTCCGGCATTTCCATGGGCGGCTACGGCGCTTTGCATCTCGCTTTCGCTCATCCGCAATTATTTTCTTCCGTGAGCGCCCATAGCGCCGCGCTCATCGAAAAACTTCCCGTCTTCCTCTCCGGGACTGGCGGCACAACCGGCCGCGCCCGCGTCCTTGGCGGCGTTTTCGGAGTCCCGCCCGATCCTGCGTTCTGGGAGCGCAACAGCCCGCTGGCGCTGGCCCGCACCGCTTCTCTCTCAGGCCTGAAAATCTATTTCGATTGCGGCTCTGAGGATGATTTCGGCTTCGACGCCGGCGCCGTCGCTCTTGACAAAATTCTCACTTCCCGCAAAATCCCACACGAATTCCATCTCTATCGCGGCCGCCACGATTGGTCGTACTTTGCCTCGCACCTTGAAGCCTCGCTTTCCTTTCACTCCGCGTTGTTTCCCTGATCCATTCGTTCCAGCACCGCCATTGACCGTTGTTCGCCAGACCTGGAACTAAGTGAACGCTGCAAAGGAACCTTATTTGGAGCCTTAAGGGGGCGGGCATGAGTGTGCCTCAGGGGAAAACATAATTCAGGGAGTACGCATCAAAGCTTGATTGTGCGGTGTAAAGATCTTGCGACTGAGAAGTGGTGGCGAATTCCATCTCGTCAGCCCTGTTCGGAGCCAAATGAGTATTGTGTTTGCAAATCGTAGAGTATATACGTCGGCGCGCCTCAAGCGATACGTACGCCCGGCCCTTTTTTTCTTGCTGGCTCTAATCGCCGCAAATGTGCAGGGACAACAGACGCAGTCTCAGCAGCAATCGCAGACTCAGACACAACAACAGCCACAGCTGCAGCGCGCGCCCGAGCCCAAGATCGCCGTGGAAGTGAAGGCCGTGAGCGTGCTGGCCACGGTTCGCGACAAACATGGAAAGATCATTTCAAATCTGACCAAAGACGATTTTGTGCTCGAAGAAGACGGCCGGCCGCAAACCATCAATTACTTCGCCAGAGAGAATGACGTGGCGCTGCGGCTGGGACTGCTGGTAGACACCAGCTTGAGCCAGAGACGGGTCTTGGATGCGGAACGCAGTGCCAGCTACAGCTTTCTCGATCACTTGCTGCGGCAAAACAAGGATCTGGCGTTCGTGATTCATTTCGACAAACAAGTGGAGCTGCTGCAAGACTTCACGCCGTCGCGGCCGAAATTGCAGGCGGCGCTGCAGTCCTTGCAAACGCCGCAATACGATTCGTCTAGCGGAGGCGGAAGCAACGGAGGTGGAGGAGGCGGCAGGCGGGGTTCGCACTCCAGGGGCGGAGGAACACTGCTCTACGACGCGGTGTACCTGGCGGCCGACGAGTTGATGAGCAAGCAGCAGGGTCGCAAGGCGGTGATCATTCTTACTGATGGAGTGGATCACGGGAGCATGGAGACATTGGCAACGGCGATCGAAACGGCGCAGCGCGCGGACATCGTGGTGTACTCGATCCTGTTCAAAGATGAGGAAGGCTCCGGATACCCGGGCGGCGGCATGATGGGACACGGCGGCGGGCACCACGGAGGCGGAGGACGCTACCCGCAGGAACAGCGGCCCGACGGCAAGAAGATTCTGCAAGAAATCTCCAAAGCCACTGGCGGGCAGATGTTCGAGGTCTCCAAGAAAGAAACGGTGGACAAGATTTACTCCGAGATTGAAGAAGAGCTCCACGGCCAATACAGCCTGGGTTATACGCCGGACAAGAACGCGGGAGCGGGCTATCACAAGATTCTCCTCGCCACCAAGCAGAAGGAGTTAGTGGTGCAAGCCCGGGATGGGTATTACTCGGCGCAGTAGTGGCGGCGCGGCGGGCGAATGACGCCGCGACATTCCCTGGGTTCCGGGGTTTAAAGGTGTGGGGGAAGAAGTGTTGCTCCCGCCTAAGGCCCTCTGATGGGGGGCTGGACATGGGACTTGCAGTTGCACGGCAGACAACCCGTCATCAAGAGGAGTTTGGAATTCTAGCATGTCATTTAATTTCTGTAAGTTACAAGGAGACAAGGCGTGCGCGTCGCCTCAACAATGGGCGTTTAGATTGGGTTGTCTCTGCGCGCTGCGCAGCTTGCCCAAAGTACTAATACTCCAGCCTTTACACGAACTTCTGAACCAGCCCCAGCCCACTAAAATTTAGGAAGAGTGCTTAGCCCTTTCACAGGAGAGCAATCTCGTTGATGAAGTTTCGGCCAGTTAAAACTGACTTCCGAGCGAAATCATCGTTGCCCCGGTTGCTTGCCGCGGCGACACGCTGGAGCCTTGCTCTGGCCGTCCTGCTCGAATGCTTGGCATGCTCACCTGCTCGCGCAGAGGTGGGAGTGCTTCTCAACGAATCCCTGGACACCAGCGTGGCGCGCATCACGGGTTCGGGCCACAGCGCGGTCTATTTTTCGCGCATCTGCCCAGAAACACCCGTGAAGCTCCGCCTTTGCGAACCCGGCGAGCAGGGTTCCGTGATGAGCAACTACACGACACTGGGCGAGGACCAACCCTTTGAGTGGAACATCGTTCCTCTGAGCATTTATCTTTATGGTGTGGAGGATCCTCAGAATCGCCCGCTCTTCGGTTCTCACAACATCAAGCACGAGCTTGAAGAGCGCTACCGCGAAAAATACCTCTCCGGCTATTGCGAGGGGAAGATTTGCCGCACCAACAATAGCGCCGAATGGCGCGAAATGGTGGGCGCCTCACTTTCGAGGAGCATGTACGCCTTTGTGGTTGAAACCACCGTCGAGCAGGACCGCGCACTGATTGCGGAATTCAATTCCGAGCCCAATGTAAACCATTTTAACGGAATGACGCGAAATTGTGCCGACTTCACCCGCCGCGTGATCAATTTCTATTCCCCTCATGCCGCCAAGCCCGATTACCTGAACGATTTCGGCATGACTTCACCAAAGGCAATTGCCCGCTCTTTTTCTCATTATGCCGCCAAACACCCGGAAACTCATTTCCGCGTGCTGCACTTCGCTCAGGTCCCTGGCACCTTGAAACGCAGCACGGAGTGCAGGGGCGGGACAGAGCAACTGGTGCGCTCCAAGAAACTATTGGTTCCCATGCTGGTATTCGCAGACCACGAATTGCCTTTTGTTGCGGCTTCCTACGTGCTCACGGGCCGATTTAATCCCGAGCATGAATTGGAGACGCATCCCACCGCGGAGGCCAGCGATCTCTCGGAGGGAATTCACGAAGCCAAGTCCGCGAAGGACAAAGCCCTCGCTGATGCTCTGGAGACGATGGAAGCCCAGGAACAGGCGCAAACCATTGGCACATCAAAAGAATGGAAAGAATATCAAACGGCCTTTGATGCTCTCGCAGATGAAGCCGTGAATGAAGAAGTGATCCCCGGCCGCGAGTTCCTCAGCCATTTTTTCAAATACCTGGATCGCGTAGGCGCGCCTCGCCTCGGTCCGGACGGTGAACTCTGGCTGGATATTTCGGAAAACGGCACAACGGCCCAAATCGGACTGAGCCCCAGCAATTTTCCCGGCTCGGGCTCGGACCAGCGGCTTTCCTACACACTCGCTCTTGCGCGCACCGCGTATTTCTTGAAAAGTCCGAAGCACAGCCGCGAGTCCATGATCGAATTCAAAGCCGACTGGGCGCTTCTCCAATCCGCTCGCGCGACGCCCGCGACTCGTACCGTAGTCGCCGGCTTGCCTCTGTCAAACATCGGCACAGTTTCTTATTCGATCCCCGGAATTCAGTAGCTCGCAGCCCGGTCTATCAGTACTACAACTCTCGCGCTAGTCCCGCTAGCTCTTTTTCGTCCGAACTTTCGCTTGGCACGCTGCATCCATTGCTATATCGTCCGAGCAAACAGGTGTACCAGATGCTTCGTGCACTCCAGGCCTTCACACTTTTCGTTTTGGTGCTCTTTCTCTACGGCTCATCCGCTCCCGCAGCTCCGCAAACTGCCCAGCGCGTTTCGGCTTCACCTTCCGTGATCGTTATCGGCTTCGTAGGCGGCTACGTCCACCACGATGACCGCCTGCACAGCGAGGTGCAGCTCGCCGAGCATTTGCGCCAGGATTTTCCTTCCGGCGTGTCCGTCGAAATGTTTGAAAATCACCGCGGGAAAGAAGCTCATCAGCGGGTTCTCGACCTACTGGACACCGACCACGACGGAAGCTTATCCCTGACGGAGAAGCAGTCCGCGCGCATCATTATTTACGGGCATAGCTGGGGAGCGTCGGAAACTGTGAATCTCGCGCGTCAATTAGAAAAAGACGGCATCCCCGTCCTTCTCACCATCCAGGTGGACAGCATTACCAAAGCAGGTCAAAACGACGCGCTGATCCCCGCAAACGTCGCGCAGGCCGCCAATTTCTATCAGCCCAAGGGTCTTTTCCACGGCACCCCCGCCATTCACTCCGCCGATCCCGTTCACACGCGCATTCTCGGCAACTTCCGCTCGGACTATACCGACAATCCTCTCCGCTGCGATCAATATCCCTGGTTCAGCCGCACGTTCATGAAGTCGCACATCCAGATCGAATGCGATCCCGCCATTTGGAATCAGGTGGAATCCCTGGTCCGCTCCAATTTGCTTGCATCACCCACAAACAGTGATACGTCCGCTCGCGTGTCCATTCCCACCGAGTCTTCCGCCGCCAGTTCTACCCCTCGCAACCGATAAAGTTCATTTCATGAGGTTCTGGTCAACTTCAAGCAGCAGTTCAAGTAACACTGTCCGTCTATCCTGCGCTCATCAACGATGCGGCAGAGGCGCGAAGCGCCGGAGACAAGCTGTCTGGAAGCCCGGCGACAGCCGGCCGGGGAGTCATTGCGATAGGCTCACCACCACCCTTCGCAGACTTGAGGTCGGGAAGCCGGTCGAGGGAAGACAGTTCTTGCGACTGCGCGCTCAGCCCTACTACAAGTGCGAGAACGGCAACGACTGCAAGCAACGATGAACTAAGGAAGGATTCTGACCACTTCCGGACGCGGTAAGGGTCGAACATGAACATTCCTCCTAAGAAATCTGCGCGATTTTGTTTGGCCCGTGTCCCAGGGCTCAGCTCTTGAATCAGCGGATGGCGTTACAACGAGAATTTGCGATAGGGAGCTCTAGGTCGGCGCGTTCTACACTTCTCCGGCCCGTGAAACAACGAATTCGCTGCCGGCGGAACGTTCGCCAGCTCTTTCCATTCCTTACGCGACAGTTAACAAAAACTCCGGACTGTACGGTTCGTTGTCTGCGGTTTCTCAGGAGAGCTTTCTCTTCCTCTGTTATCATCCGGCTCGCACCGCGGGAGGCATCATGAGCTTTAGCCAGAGGTTTCAGGAGATCCGTGACGGTTTTGAACGCCCCTTCTGGGTGGCCAACCTCTCGGAAATTTTCGAGCGTCTCTCCTACTACGGCGCGTTTTCTTCCCTGGCGGTTTATTTGCAGGAGAAACTGAATTTTTCCACGGAGCAGACGGGCACTCTTACGGGCATCTTCGGTGGCATGGTTTGGTTTTTGGCGATTTTCGGCGGCGCCATCGCGGACAAACTCGGCTTTCGCCGCGCGCTCTCGATGGCCTACCTTATTTTGGCGGCCGCCTATTTCCTGATCGGCTCCATCGGCGCATCATGGCTCGCACCCGTTCGCGCGGCGGTTCCGCTCAGCTTGTTTGTAGGCTGCATCCTGATTCTTCCCGCGCTGGGCATCGCCCTCGTAAAGCCTTCGGTCGTCGGCACCACTGCACGCGCTTCCAAGGAAAATGTGCGCTCCATCGGTTATTCCATTTACTACACCATGGTGAATATCGGAGGCACGGCTGGACCCTTCGTCGCGGATTGGGCGCACACGCACTTCGGGCTGGAGAGAGTCTTCCGCATTTCCGCGCTCAGCGTTTTCGCAATGTTCTTTCTTGTCCTCTTTTTCTTCCGCGATCCGCGCAAACCCGGCGACGTTCCCGCACCGAGTCTTATGCAAGTCGCTCGCAATTTTCGGGCGGTGTTATGGCCGCCCAGATTTCTCATTTTCCTTCTTATCTTCACCGGTTACTGGATCGTTTTCTGGCAGCAGTACACCAGTCTGCCGGGATTCATCCATACCTACGTAGATCCCGGCGCCCACGTCGAACTCATATTGATCACCGACGCCGCCATCGTGGTCTGCCTCACGTTTGTGGTCAACTATCTGGCGCGCAAGATTCCACCGTTTCGCGCCGTCATTCTGGGCACCGTCGTTTCTGCCGCCTCTTGGCTCATCTTGTCGTTCTGGCCGACTGTGACAGGTGCGGTGATTTCCATCGCCGTCCTGGCTCTTGGCGAAATCATTCAGCAGCCGCCTTACTACGCCTACATTTCGCGACTGGCGCCTCCCGGCCAGCAGGGCACGTACATGGGTTTTGCGTTTCTGCCGATTGGAATCGGATCGCTGGTAGGCGGCTGGTTTGGCGGACTCGTAATGCATCGCTTCGGCGAAGTCGCGCACCATCCCGAACGTGCCTGGTGGACGATCAGTGGCGTCGGTTTCGCCACCGCACTTTTGCTATTGGTTTACGATCGAATTGTCAAACCAACCGGGCAACCGGCGTCCTCGTAGATTCGATGGACTTTGGAAAAGAAGAATGATTTTTCTGAACGGAAAACGGATCACTGAAGACTGAAAGCTGTTTCAGTTGACCATGCGGCGCAGCGAGGCCAGCGCCTGGCGCGCCAGCGAATAGCGCGGCTCGATATTCAGTGCTTCCTGGAAACAGCGCATCGCGTTGGCGTACATTTCCTTGCCCAGATACGCGCGGCCCAGGTTGTAGTGCGGAAAATGGCGAGGTTCATAGCGCTGCGCTTCAGTGGCGCGTTCGAGCCACGGAATGGCTTCATCGAAGCGGTTCTGCTCAATCAAGTAAGCTCCGATGTCGTTGTAAGGGTTGCCGAACTCGGGATCGATCTCGATGGCCCGCTTGCACTCGGCAATAGCGTCTTCCAGGCGGCCCTGAAAATGGTAGGTCCAGCCCAGAAAGGTATGCGCTTCGGCCGTAGGATGAAGCTCCAGCGACGACCGATAGAGCTCGACGGCCCGATCGTAGTCGCCCTCCATCTGCGCCTGATATGCGTCCTGAAGCACTTCCCACGCCCGCGTGAGGGTCTCCATGCTCATGAGACATAGTTAGCACATGCTTTGGGAGCGGTCAAAAGTACGAAAGTCCGGACGTGCACGAGAGGAACCTGTACTTTGTGCCGGGTATTAAGGTAGAAATGCAGGCGCCGAATGGAGAGAATGGCAGAGCGGGGTTTGGCGCAGGATTCGCCGCGAAGCGTGTATGTAGAAATTGGCCGCTTGGCGGACGCACGGATAGAGACCCGGCTTAGCGGGGACACAACTTGCATGGATGAGGGAGGCATTGTGAAGCGGAACTATTTGGTTCTTGGGATCGCAACACTGGCTGTTGCGGGAGCTGTGCTGGCGCAGGATCCGCCGGCAAAAAAAACCACGCCAAGCGGCGGATCGAAATCATCCGCAGGCTGCAGTGGCGCGCGGCAAGGATGTGTTCGAGAAAAAGTGCGCGCTATGCCACAACGCGGACAGCGAAGATAAGAAAATTGGTCCGGGACTGAAGGGTATCTCCAAGCGCGGGACCTTCAGCGTCAACAACAACAAAGTGACCACGGAATCGCTTAAAACCTGGATCGAAAAGGGCGACTCGCTAATGCCCCCTTTCAAGGACGTGCTGGAACCGGCGCAGATCAGTGACGTCGTCGCCTACGTCAAGACGCTCTAACCGCTTCACAAAAGAGAAAAGCCCCCGAAGGCCTGATCGCTCAGGCCGCCGGGGGCTAAAACTCAATTCAATCTGGCCTACTTCAGAACGGCGTCCTTGAACGCCTTCGACGGGCGGAGGCGAACCACGGTCTTCGCCTTGATCTTGATTGCTTCGCCGGTCTGCGGGTTGCGGCCCATGCGCGCCTTGCGGTGCGCCTTCACAACGCGGCCGATTCCCGGGATTACGAACTTGCCTGCCGCGCCCTTTGCTTCTTTCACTGCGAGCTTGAACAGCTCTTCAAAGAAGAGAGCGGCGGTTTTCTTCGGTGAGCCGACCTTCTCGGCGATATGAGATACGATTTTCGTCTTGCTCAATGGCTTGGCCATCTAGTCTGCTTATCCTCCTGATTTGTCTTTCCACTCCGATCGGGTCGAAGTCGGCCGCGAGTCCACTACCCCATGTTTCTTGCGGAAAAACCCGGGCCGAAGGCGACTATAGCCAAGGAGCATGTAGAACGCAAGCAAAAATCGCAAAAAAGGCCGGAAAAATGCGAGTTTTCTTGAGGTATGTGGAAATCGCCGCTAAAAATGCGGCTCGGAAGGCTCTCGACGCGTTTTCGTGTGCGTTCCATCACTGTGCTATTCTCACCGGCGAACCACGAAAGAGGGATTCGAACCATGCGTGAAGCAGAAAATTGGAAGGAACTCGAGCAGAAAATCAGTGCCGTAGTGAAATTGGGAAAACGTCCCGTCGCGGTCGCTTTTCTTCAGGCCGCGCCTGCAGGCATACAGAAGTTTGATGGCACCGAACCGTCCGGATGCAGTTTCTGGCGGCTGGCAGCGCAAGGCCGCGTCTTCTATACGGTGCCGGAGAATCATTTCAATTGCGCGGTGGGCGCATACACGCATAACATCGCGCTCTCGCCGGAGCGGGAAAAGGAAACCGAGCAGACGCTGAAAATGATGTTCGATCTGGGATATGTGAAGCCGGAAGAAGTGCCGCAAATTCCCAGGCTCTCGAAAGCGCCAGCCGCGATCGTTTACGCGCCGCTCGGAGAAGTTCCGGTCGCGCCCGACGCCGTCCTGTTTGCGTGCAAACCGTCTGCCGCCATGCTGCTGAATGAAGCGGCCAATCGCGCGGGGGTGGCCAGCGGCGCTCCAACTCTGGGCCGGCCGACTTGCATGGCGCTGCCGGCCTCGCTGCAACATGGCGCGATCCTGAGCCTGGGCTGCATGGGCAATCGCGTTTACACCGGATTGGGCGAAGATGAAATGTATTTCGTCTTACGCGGCAAAGATTTGTCCGCGGTCGCCGACGCGCTCGGCACCATCACAAGCGCGAACGCTGCACTGAACGAATATGCGAGCGGCCGGCGGCAACAACTGGCGACGATTTAGAGAGTGGCTAGATCGGCATAGAAGTGCGCGATCGCTTTGATGCCACCGAAGTAGTTTTCCAGGGCGATGTGCTCGTCTGGGGCGTGGGCGTTTTCGTCCGGCAATCCAAAGCCGATTAGCACGCATGGCACTTTAAACGTGTCATGCATTTGCGTAACGAACGGAATGGAGCCGCCCTCGCGTATAAAAACCGCCTTTTTCCCGAATCCCTTTTCCAGAGCCGACTGCGCCTTTTTGAAAATCGGCGCGTGATACGGAGCCACCCAAGGCTTCCCTGTGCTCAACACTTCGAATTTGCAATGAACTGCTTTCGGCAGCAACTTTCGAATGTGCTTTTCAACCAGCTTGGCGATCTTGTGGGGATCCTGATGGGGAACCAGGCGCGTCGAGAATTTGGCGAAAGCCTTTGCGGGAATGACCGTTTTCGCGCCTTCCCCAGTGTAGCCGCCCCAAATGCCGTTTATTTCAAACGTCGGCCGAATCGCAATGCGCTCGATGGTAGTGAAGCCTGCCTCCCCAAAGTAAGCAGGCGCGCCAACAGCCTTCTCAAACTCTCTTCTCTTCCAGGGCAGCGCATTCAACGCTTTGCGCTCTTCCTTCGTAACCTTGGCGACCTGATCGTAAAAGCCTGGCACAACGGCGCGGTAATTCTTGTCGTGCAGCCTGGCAAAAAGTTCCGTCAAAATCGTAAGGGGATTCGGCACCGCTCCGCCATACACGCCGGAATGCAGGTCCCGGGCCGGACCAGTCAGCTCGATCTGGTAATAATTCAAGCCGCGCAAACCGTACGTGATAGACGGAACACCTTTTCCCAGCATGGCCGTATCGGAAACAACGAGCGCGTCAGCTTTCAGCTTTTCCTTGTTTTTTTGGACGTAGTCCCAAAGGCTGACGCTCCCGACTTCCTCTTCTCCCTCAATCAGAACCTTCACGTTGATGGGGAACTTGCCGTTCACCTGTTGCAAAGATTCCAGCGCCTTCAAATGGATATGGACCTGCCCTTTGTCATCGGCCGTTCCACGTCCGAAAAGATTGCCATTTCGTACAGTCGGTTCGAACGCAGGGGAAGTCCAGAGGTCCAGCGGCTCGGCGGGCTGCACGTCATAGTGCCCGTAAAAAAGGACCGTGGCTTTTCCGGGAGCTTCGAGGGATTCCGCATAGACCAGCGGGTGGAGATTGGTCGGAACAATTTCAACGGTCTTGAATCCTGCGGCGCGAAGATGATCCGCCACCCAGCGCGAGGCGCGCTCGATGTCCGGCTTATGCTCGCTCTTGGCACTGACGCTGGGAATCCGCAAAAACTCGCACAGTTCCGCCAGATGCTGGTCGCGGCGACCTTCTATAAATTCAGCAAGGTTCATAGGAAGCCCTCAGGGGCTAGCAGTCCTTTCGAGTATGCAATACGCAAAACTTGTAGCGAATGTTGCGGCAGCGGAATGATGGTGGAGCTGCGGATGACCCGTAGCCGCTAGCCTATATTCTATGACTGCCTTGTCGCAGAGCACAAGCAAACGAGAAGGTGGTTGTTAAAATAACCAGACCAAACACGGTAGACAAGGATTGGTTGGGACGATCGCCTCCGTGCCCTCAGTCTTCGACAAACGACTTCAGCCTGGATAGCGCCTGATCCCACTGCTCGGAGACGAATTCGAGGTATTCTTTGATTCCCACCAATGGCTGCGGATCAAATTTGAATCGGCTTTCGCGGCCACTGTGGACATTGCGCACGATTCCGGCCCTTTCCAGCACGTGGAGATGCTTGGTGATTGCCTGCCGGGTTAGCTTCGAACCCCGCGTCAGCTGAGAGATCGAATACGGTCGCCCGCCGCAAAGTTTCGCAACCAGCGCTAACCTCGTGTGGTCACCTAGCGCAGCAAATACCAGTGCGCGAGCCTGCCAATTGACGGCCATCGTGCTACGACGCCTTTGCGACATGGCGCTCGATGTTCTTCATTTGCTCGGTCCAACCGCCGTCATTTCTGCGGAATGCTTCAAGTCGGCGGTCACCGGGAAGCTTATCGAAGCCGGATTCGGTGACCACCAATAGCGTGCCGCTGTCGGTTTTCTCCAGCCTGAATTCGACGAGCGTGGTTGGTTCCCCTGAGTAGTCCGGTGAGTAATCCGCTTTGTTGAGGGACTTGGGGTGGGGCCAAGTGAAGGAAAAAAGCCGCTCGGGCTCCATTTTCTGCACAACGGCTTCCCACTTGAGGTACTCACTGCCGGGATGAGTAATGTGGCCACGCGAGACCTGACCCGCTACAAAGGGGCCATCTAACTTCACGCGAAACCATTCGCCAAACTCGCGGTAATCCGTCAGCGCGCGCCACACCCGCGAGACTGGGGCTTTCAGCTCGATGCGCTTTTCTATGCGATCGCTCATATCATGCAACCTCCAGGTTGCATACTAGCCCTGTACTCTCACAAAAGCAACCATTTGGTTGCGCTTCGCAGAATCGCTTTGCCTCTCGGGTTGGCCAAGGTTGTGAATCGAGAACACCTGTCCGGAGGGACAGATTGACGCTATCGCGGGGGCGTTCGAACATGAGCTATGAGCGAAACCACGCTAGCAACGCCTCGCCGCAGCGGGCGCGTATTTCACCGGGTCCGGGTGCAGGCGCAAGGTCGCGCACATAACGGGAAGAAGTTCCGCGAGTTCTGCGAAACCGTGGTCGTCAATGCCCACGGCGGCCTCCTCATGCTTAAGCATGAGGTGAACAACGGCGAGATGCTCGTGCTGACAAACCCCGAGACGCAGGAAGAACAAGAATGCCGAGTGGTTTATCTGGGCGATCCAGTCGAGAGAGGTCAGCGAGTAGGGATTGAGTTTCTCACCCCTGCGCCACACTTCTGGGGCCTGGAATTGGAAGAGAAGCCTGCTTCCACCGATAATGGTGCTTCCTCCGTCCACTAGACGAAGAACTCTACCGCGTTTGACCTAAGTGGGATTCACGGAAACGCTTTGTGCGCTGGCTTTGACGGACGCTTGCTTGCCCCGCTTCACCAGCCAATCCCCCACCCGCCATAGCAACAAAATTCCCACGAGCGCGCCGTAAGAGAGCGGCTTGCGAACATCCGACTTCACCAGCCAATAGTAGTGGATCACGCCGGCCACCGCACTGACGTAGATGGCTCGATGCAGCATCTGCCAGCGCTTGCCGCCCAGCCTGCGAATCCACCCGGCCGTGGAAGTAATCGCCAAAGGAATCAGGAGCACGAAACCGAGGAAGCCCACGGTGATGAACGGCCGCTTGGCAACGTCTTTCCACATGGCGGCGAGATCGAACGACTGGTCTGGACCGAGATAGGTGAGGAAGTGCAAGCACACGTAGAAAAAGCCAAACAGACCGAGCATGCGGCGAAAGCGAATAAGGTCCGGGAGCTTGAGTAATTTGCGGAACGGCGTAATGCAGAGTGTGAATATGAGAAAGCGCAGAGTCCAATCGCCGGTGGCATGCTGCAAGAACTCAACGGGATTCGCTCCGAGTTCACCTTTGAGGCTGCGCCAAACCAGAATGCCGAACGGTATCAGGCAAATCAGAAAGAGCGCGACTTTGGTCCATTTGCTGGTAAGGATTGCGCGCACGCAGAGATCCCGTCCTAATAGTTTTTCTTCAGGTCCATGCCGTTATACATGGCCGCGACCTGATCGCTGTAGCCGTTGAACATGAGCGTGGGACGCTTGAAGATTTCGCCGAGGCGCCGCTCTTTCGCCTGGCTCCAGCGCGGATGGTCGACGCTGGGATTTAC
Organism: uncultured Acidobacteriota bacterium; assembly: GCA_963729455.1. Taxonomy (GTDB): domain Bacteria; phylum Acidobacteriota; class Terriglobia; order Acidiferrales; family UBA7541; genus Acidiferrum. The sequence continues at coordinate 865,573 of CAVSNX010000004.1, read as the reverse complement.
GTTGGCATAGAAACCGTATTCATTAGACGCCAGGCGGTTCCAGGTCGTGGGCGGCATTTTCTGCTGGAATTTAATTTTCACCAGCGATTTCGTGCTCTTGAAGCCGTACTTCCACGGCAGGATCATGCGCACGGGAGCGCCGTCCTGATTGGCCAGTGTTTCGCCGTACATCCCCACACAGAGAAGCGCGAGTGGGTTCATGGCTTCGTCCATCCGCAAGCCTTCGACATAGGGAAAATCAATGCCGGCATATTTCGCTTCGGGCATTTGCGATGGATCGAAATAGCTTTCGAACGCCACGAATTGCGCCTTGGGTGTTGGCTCGACGAGCTTCGCAAGGTTGCTAAACGAAAAGCCGATCCAGGGCACGACAATGGACCAGGCCTCCACGCAGCGATGGCGGTAGATGCGCTCCTCAAGCGGCGCAATCTTCAAGACCTCGTCCATCGTGAATTTGCGCGGCGTCTTGACCTCACCTTCGACGGACACTTTCCAGTTCGAGGTATTGAACTTGGTGGCGTTCTTGGCAGGATCGCCCTTGTTGGTCCCGAATTCGTAGAAATTGTTGTAGTGCGTTACGTCTTCGAACGTGTTTTGCTTTTCCGTGGTGCTGTAGGGGCTCTTGACGAGGCCGGCAAACTTTGTCCCGGCGAAAGCGATTTGTGGCGTCAGCGCTAAATCGAAGAGGCCCTTGCCGGCAAACGCCGCCGTGCCCACGATGCCCATGTCGCGCAGGAATTTTCTGCGGTTCAGATAGACAGACTTGGGCGTGACATCGGCGTACGTCAAATCCGGGGCTTTGCCAATCAACATCTCTGATCTCTCCATCTCTCGGAGGCGCTTCCGCTCCCATCCTATTTTACGTGCATTCCTCTAGGTTGGATGCTGGAACTTTGCCAACGGCCTACTGCTTCCATTCAGGGCAGGTCGACCGTTCCAGCCCCCTCTGAATGGGAGTCGCGCGCGGCGCAAAAGTTACAGCCAGAATGGAAGGCAAAAAATTTACTCTCAGGCTCAGCGTCGACTGTGGAGTTTCCCCAGGACCGATTGAGCGGCCTCAACTCCATGATACTGGGCTTCCTCAAAGATGGAGATGCCGCTGAGGTCGGAATTGGCGAAAAAGATTCGCTCAGTGAATCGCGCCATATGCCTCCGCTCTTCCGAAAAAATCGAGCCGACAGCGGGCCGAATCATGGCGTGCCCCATGCGCATGATGTCAATCCTTGTCACGCACTGGCGAATGTCAGAGTGCACACGCTCAAGATCATGAAGGATGGCTTCTTTCCAGTAAGCCCAGTCCTTTTCAAGCAGAAGTTCGCGATTCTGCGTTGGCGTGCCTTCCACCAAAGCCCAATAAAAGGTCCAGACCGTGCGGTCAATGTGCGTGCGCACGCTCTGATGCATGGCATCCACATAACCGAGAGTGGGTGAATCAAGAAATACAGTGTCCCAGGATGGTTCGGCGCCGCGAGAATCAGGGTAGCGTTCGAGCGTCAAGTTGGCAGTAAGCCAGGGCGAGTAAACAAAATCGTGCAGTCGGGGGAGATCCTCCAGAAGGTAAGGCGCTAAAAACGTAGGCGCGGCGAAGATAACGAACTCGGTTTGAAACTCGATGTCGCCTGCAAAGACGCTGACGCCCCGATGCCTCTGCGTAATGCGGTTCACCATCTGGCCGGTGCGGATATTTTCCCCCACACGTTCGAGAAGCCGACGAGTAATCCATCCGTTGCCCTCCGGCCACGTGAGCGGGCCCTTTTCCTCGACCTCACGCGAAGAAAAATAATGAACGCCAGCCCAAGCCGAAGTATCGCTCGAGAGCGCGCCATAATCGTCGCGGCAGGCGTAGTTCATATACCAATGTAGGAGCCGCGAGTCGAACCCGTGCTGACGGAGCCAATCGGAAAACGAGAGGCGATCCAGATCCTGGAATTTTGAAGAGATTCCCAGCTCGAGAGGGATGGTGAACGACCCGCTCTTACGAAACTCGGTGAACAGATCTTCCAAGCGCTGAAACTGGGCCCGATCTTTTTGTGTCAGCCCGACGGCGGGCTCAATGCTTTCCTGCCAACGTCCGTAGAGAAAGAGCCGCTCCTGCGGCGAGAACGCCAGATAGCGCTCCTCCCACTGGCCATTCTTCAACACGCCCAGGTCCTCGAAAAGTTCGCGAACGTAGGTAGCTTTCGGTCCGGGAACCGGCACGTAGTGCGCGGCCCAAGGATACGCCGTGATTTCGTTTTCGCCCCAGCGCGCGTTGCCGCCGGCCTGCGCATTCATCTCCAGTAGAACGAAATCGCTGAAGCCGCGTTTGCGAAATCGCCACGCAGCGCTGAGTCCGGCGATTCCTCCGCCAACAATCACGACGGGGACCTTTTCGATGCGCTTTGCAGGCGGAATCCCCACGCGATCGCGCAAGAGGTGGCCCATCTGGAAGGAATCGTTGATAAACGATCCTTCAATCTTTTTTTCACTCTTAAGAGATAAGCCGACGAGCGCCGCGCTGCTCACGCCGATGAATTTGCGGCGGCCCAGCTTCAATGACTGATGTCCTTCCAGTCGTTTTCGTAGGTGCGCACGAGCACCTGGCTGTTGAGCTGGTTGGATGGCATCACGAGCGGCGCCATGTCCGGCGGAAACTGGAAAAGCGCCGCGAGGCCCTCCACACTGACGAAACGCAATCCTGCAGGAAACGAGACGGGAAAAGTGTATTCGTGCGTGCCCGCAAGGACGAAGCCCCACTCGCCGAACGACGGGACGTACACATGATAGGGATACGTTTGCAACCCTGCCTGCTTCAGCGTCTGCGCAATGCACCAAAAGGAATCGCGCGCGAACATCGGCGAGGTGCTCTGCACCACCATAAAACCTTGAGCGCTGAGGTGCCGCGCGACGGCGCGGTAAAACGCCGTTGTGTAGAGCTTGCCCAAGGAATAGTTTGTAGGGTCGGGGAAATCGATCACGATGAAATCGAAACTCTCCGTATTCGAATCCACCCAGGGAAATGCATCCGCGTTGATCACATGCACCCGCGGAGACAGCAGCGAATTATCATTGAGCTTGGTCAGCATGGGATGCGAGGAAAAAAGCCTGGTCATCTCCGGATCGAGATCAACAAGGGTGATGCTTTCGACTTGCGGATACTTGAGGATTTCACGCACGGCGAGGCCGTCTCCGCCACCAAGAATCAGCACGCGGCGCGGCGCCGGCACAGCAGCCAGCCCGGGATGCACAAGCGCTTCATGGTAACGATATTCATCGCGTGAGCTGAATTGTAGATGGCTATTGAGAAACAGCCGCAGGTCATCCTTGAAGCGCGTCAGGACCAGATGCTGGTAACGGGAATCCCGCGCGAAGATAATGTCGTCAGCATAGATATTGTCCTCGGCCGTGGCGGTGATGTGCTTCGCCTCGGCAATCCCCACACCCAATCCGCACAGGACGAAAAGGCACGCGACGCGCAATCCGCGAGCGCCCGGAAGCTGATTGGCAAACAGAAACGTGCTCCAGAGTGCCACGCCCGCGTTGATCAATCCGAAGAGCATGGCCGAGCGCACCAGCCCAAGCCGTGGCACAAGCAAAATCGGAAACAGCAGCGAGGCGCCAAGCGCGCCCAGGTAATCAAACGTAAGAACGTGCGCGATAACATCGCGGAATTGATAGCGGTCGCGCAGGATGCGCATCAGCAACGGAATCTCCAGGCCTACCAAAACGCCCATCACCATGACCAGCGCATAGAGAATCAGTTCGAATCCCTGCGTAAACGCAAACGCAAGCATAAGCAGCGCCGAAGAAAATCCTCCGATCACGCCGAGGAGCAGCTCGATCCACACAAAGCGATGCGCGAGGCCGCGCTGAATATAGCGCGAGAGCGCGCTCCCAATCCCCATCGCGAAAAGATATGTACCGATGATTGTGGAAAACTGAAAAACGCTGTCCCCGACAAGATAGCTCGCCAGCGTGCCCGCGACGAGCTCATAGATGAGCCCGCAGGCCGCCACCAGCAGCACGGAAATGAACAGCAGGACGCCCATGTCTTAGTGAATCGCGGCTGCAATGATGATGCAAATGCCGAGAGACATCGCCCCCACCAAAATCGCGAGCGCCATGTTGTGCTCTTGCACAATCTCTTTCCACAAATGGTACGGCGTGAGCTTGTCCATCACGATGAACGCGATGACAAAAATAAGCATCCCGATAAACGCGAAAACCAGCGCGCTAATAATGTTGCCGAGCGGAACGAGGTTCATCTTATTTTCCTCCGGTGTAATGGTGATACCCGATGTAAACCGAACGGTACGAGCCCGGATTATCGCGGACCGACTTTGGTACGTTCTTGAGCTCATTCACGGTATCCAGGCTCCAGCCGCGGTACTGGCCATATGCGGCCGTGCCCAGCGTAAGGAATCCAAACAGAAGATAAAGTTTTCGAAACATTAGCTGTCGTCCTCCGAACTGGAACTCAAACCGGAAATCTGCACGGGCGGATGGTCGCTCTCCGACCAGCGCGAACGCTCAAAGGTATAGGCTCGCAAGGAAATAAGCGCAGGCGGTACGAGCAAAACGAGAAAAGCGACACCGTAAATCCCGAAGACTGGCACATCATGAATTACGTCGACGGTGTAAGCAATGTTGGGTAGCGACGGATCCGCCTCCGGCTCAATCCGCAGATAGTAATGACCGGGAGGAATACTGGGGACCACCACGGAATCGTTCTGCTTCCCCTCGGCCCATGAACCGTCGCTGTCATAGCCATGGTAGTAGCTGACTTCCCGTCCGAAATCCCAGGCTTCCCCGCTGTCCTGATTGATGAGTGCGTAATTGAGATAGATCCAGTGGTTGTCGACGGGTGCGTACGTTTTCACCTCGACGTTTGAAGTGCGTCCGGTGAGTTCAAAAACGTCTGAAACGAAAGATGGCTCGCTCTTGGCATCAGCCCGGTTATATTGATACGTCTCGTTGAGGACCTGCTCCTTTTTGGCGCGCAAGTCGAACCCGGCCATGAGAACGAGTAGAAATATGGCGAAGACTGCGAAGGCCAGCCAGATGCTAGTGAGATTTATAGTGACGGGCGAAGGCTGGTTTTCATAAACGCCGATGGCCTCGGGCGCACTGCCCGGAAGCTTGAACGAATCCCAAATCTCCCGGCCATACATATATTCGCCGATGGACCAGATGACTTCCTTGTCCAGCTTTTCGCTGGAAAGCACGCGCGGCGGATGCACGTAGTCCGTGACGACGGCGTGTTCGCCCACGCGAACCTGCCAGGGAAATTCACCCAAGACGAAATCAGTATTAGCGTCCGAAGTCTGGAAATGCCTGTAAACTTCGCCGAGATAGTTCGCGCTGCCGCCTACGCCAGCGGAAAACCCGCTCTCGAGCATGGGCAGTTGCTTGCAAATGCTGATGTCGTTCCAGTGCCCGTTGTATTCGGTGAGGTAGCGAAAACCTTTGTACGGATTGAACAGAAGATATTCATGCCAGGAGTAGGTGACTCCTTCTACCGTAATGTGCCGGCGCTGAAAACCGATGATTTCGTAGTCCGTGCCACGCAGCTTGCCGCGCGTCCCAAGAGGAATCAGCGGCTTTATATCGCTCGTTTTTATTTCGAATTGCTGAAGGATCGCGAGGTTCGGATCCTTGGCGTCCAGGACGCAACGGCAACTCCCGCACACCACAGTTTCCGCCTGGCCAAAACACCGCAGGGTGATAGCCGCCCCACATTTCGGACAATTGAGAGCCTTCACCTGCGGCTTCGGCGGACCAGGAAGTGGCGGAGTAGGGGCGCTCATTACCAGCCCTCAAAACTGCGAAGATTTTTCAGCTTCAGATCCTCAAACTCGACAAATTCGCCGAGATACAGCGCAGGCTCGGGATCGCTGTAATCCAGCGTGGCGAATTTCCCGCTCTCCGTGCGGAGATCAACAAAAGTGACATCAGTCTTGTCCCAATATTGAAAGGGCAATTCGCCCTCGACGCCGCGATAGTGCGCAGGCGTGATGACCGTCACGGTGTAGCGCTGCTTGTCCCAATCGAACTGCTGGCCGATCTGCACCCGAGCCGCGGCAGGGAGATTTGGCGCTTTCGAAGACCACGACACCGCGTATTCATTTTGCGCGTCAGAGAGCCACGCGCTCGCGCCGTCGTTCATCATGACGTGCCACTCGTTCCAGCCGCCCTGATCGTACTCATAAAGGATGCGGCCCACTACAACGAACGCTTTGTTGCGATAGACGCCCTCCGTATTGACCTGGATCGGAGAGCTGTCCGGAGGCAGATCGGCAACCTGTCCGACCTTTTTCAGGTCCACATCCGTGCGCACTAGAATGCTCTTGCAGTATTCGCAAACGGTCTGGACATTGCTGGACCAGCGAAAAACAATCTTGGCACCGCAGTTGGGACAGTTGGCAACAGGCTGCGTCATCGCGAAGGGCTCACCGGGATTGCTGGAAGAATTCTCCCGTCAGTCACTGACGACCTGCTTCAATTTCAGTTCGTAAGGCCGCTGCAGCCGGCGCACTGTCACCGCTTCCGCAGCGAAAAGATCGCGCAGGGCTGCTTTGAAATCCCATTCCGCGCGCGCAACGCAGCAGAAAAGATTCAGGCAAAGCGAACCGTGTTCCGGAAAGGTGTGACAGGCGAGGTGCGACTCCGCGAGCAGGCAAAGTCCGGTGATCCCGCCAGTTCCGGGAAACTGGTGCCACTGCGTTTCGCCCACCGGCCGAAGCTTCATCTCGCCGATCATTTTGCGGAAGAGCGTGTCCAAAACCACGGGATCTCGAAGCGACTGCGCCGAGCAACCAAAGGCTTCAACAACCCATTCAATCCCGCTCATGGCACCAGGCCGCACTACGCCTGCGGCTTCCCACATTCCGGGCAAAACTTGGCGCTTCGCGCGATGGGCTTCCCGCATTCCGAACAAAATTTCGTGTCGGCAGCGGGAGTGCCCGCCGCCGCAGGAGCCGCTCCACCACTCGGCGTCGTAGTGGATTTCTTCACTGCGTCCATCATCGCTTGACCCATCGCCACGCCGGCACCAAGCCCCGCGCCCACGCCCACGGCACCTCCGCCTTCATTGGCCGCAGCGATGGGAATTGCCTGCGCTACCTGGTACTGCGTGAATTTGCCCATATCACCGAGCATGGTCATGCTGATGCGCTGGTCGAGCACTTTCTGCAACTCTTCAGGAAGCGAGAGGTTTTCAACCACAAAACTGTCCAGCGTGAGCCCGTAATCCGCAAAGGCAGGCCTCAGTTGCTCGCTGATTTTCTCCGCAAGCGCGCCCTGGTTCGCTGCCATATCGAGGAACGGCACCTGGCTTGCCGCAAACGTATCGGTCATTTTGGCGATGATGGTGTTGCGCAGCTGGCCCTCGAGGTCCGCGACCCGGTAAATGTCCCGCGTGCCGCTAATCTTGGTGTAGAACGTTTTTGCATCACTCAAGTGATACGAGTAAATTCCAAATCCGCGGAGACGCACCGCTCCGAATTCCTTGTCGCGAATCGAGATGGGGTTCTGCGTTCCCCAATGCTGGTCCGTCTGCGTCCGCGCCGAAAAGAAGTACACATCGGACTTGAACGGTGACTTGAATTCCTTGTCCCAGTTCTTGAGGTACGTGAGGATGGGTAGCGTCCGGGTCGTCAGCGTGTACAGCCCGGGACCGAAAGCATCCGCTAGTTTTCCTTCATTCACAAAGACCGCGAATTGCGAAGCACGTACCGTCAGTTGCCCGCCGTTCTGAATCTCGCGGTCCTGCATCGGATACTGATAGGCAAGGATCCCGTCCTCCGGCTCGACCCATTCGATAACGTCAATCCACTGTTTGGCGATGAAATCACGCAGGCTCATGAGGGGCCTCTCTTCCGGCGCGCTCGATTGCGGGGTTCGCGGCCAGTGATGGCGATGCTACGGTGAGGCAGAAGAGGTGTCAATGGTTCCCGTAAAAACACAATCGCTTGAATATTGCTACCCGCGATACGAGTACAGCGGTTTGCTCTATCTTGCTGTAAAACAAAGGGGTATTCTCGTTTGACCGATTGCAGCAATATTAATAAAAATGTGCTGCAGCCCGCCGGACAGAAATTCGCGCGACCGGCCGGCATGTCATCCCTGTAAGCGTTCGGAACTCGCGTCAAGTTTTGTATTGGGGCCATTTGTGACATCATCCAGCGCGGTCCAGGTGGGCCCATGGCCGGATCCTGACGAATGCGGAGTCGCAGATTCTGAATAAAGATTGGACGTGATCGCCGATGGTAAATGTACCCGTTAAGAGTTCTACGGTAACAAGTGAAAGCTCAGGCAGTTACACCGGTCCATTGGCGATTGTGACCAGCTTGTTCTTCATGTGGGGCTTTCTGACCTGCCTGAACGACATTCTCGTCCCCCATCTGAAATCCATTTTCGACCTGAGCTACGCGCGAGTGATGCTGATTCAGTTCGCCTTCTTTGGAGCCTATTTCATTTTCTCTATACCCTCCGCCAAGATTATCGACTGGATTGGTTACCAGCGCTCCATGGTCCTCGGCTTGCTCATGATGGGTTTGGGCGCATTCCTGTTCGTTCCGGCGGCGAGCGTCCCGTCGTACCCGCTATTCCTGGGCGCGCTGATTGTCTTGGCGGCCGGCATCACCTGCCTGCAAGTCGCTGCGAATCCCTACGTGACGGTGCTGGGCAAGCCGGAAACCGCTTCCAGCCGGCTGAATCTGACGCAGGCATTCAACTCCCTGGGCACATTTCTGGCTCCGTTCTTCGGCGGAGTGCTGATTCTGAGCGCAGTGCCCAAAGCCATGGACGAGATACGGGCAATGGCGCCGGACGCCTTGCAGGCCTATCGCTTACACGAAGCGGCCACTGTCAAAACTCCTTACGTGGGCCTCGGCATTGCGTTGGTCCTGCTGGCCATTGCCATCGGCAGTTTCAAGTTGCCTAAAATCGAACATGCCCAGCACAAAGTCGGCGAAAAGGTGGACGACTCCATCTGGAACCACCCGAACCTCGTCTTCGGTGCCATCGCCATCTTCGTTTATGTAGGAGCGGAAGTCTCCATCGGGAGCTTTCTGGTGAACTACTTCGGCCAGCCCGAAATTGGCGGATTGACAGAAAGGGTTGCGGCAAATTTTGTAGCCCTTTACTGGCTTGGTGCCATGATCGGCCGTTTCATTGGTTCCGGCCTGCTGCAAAAAGTCAAAACCGGACAGTTGCTCGGGATTTGCGCCATTTGCGCCGCCGGGCTGGTTGCGATTTCGATGCTAACCGCGGGACACTTCGCCATGTGGAGCATCATCCTCGTCGGCTTTTTCAACTCCATCATGTTTCCGAGTATTTTCACACTCGGTGTGGCGGAGCTCGGCCCTCTCACTGGCGACGGCTCCGGACTTTTGATCATGGCCATCGTTGGCGGGGCCATTATTCCGCTGGCGCAAGGCTGGATTGCAGACAAGATCGGAATTCATCACGCTTTCTTCTTGCCGGTGATTTGCTACCTGTACATCCTGTTTTTCGCCCTAAGCGGATCCAAACCGAACAGCCAGCGCCTCGCCAAAACGTAAAAACTCGAGTCCGTCCTCCGAATGAGGAACACAAAATGAAGAGCGAGCTGCAAGCAAAAGCAACGGCGTGGGCATGGAAGCGGGTGGGCATTTGGGCAGTAACCGCGCTGCTTGCACTGTCGGCACGCGCGGGCACGCAGGAGCAAAGGCCTGCGTTGACCGAGCAGGAAAAACAAATTGCAGCGACGATGGGTACACTGCGGAAATTGCCGGAGGCTGAGCGGGCGAAGAAAACAAAAGAACTAGCCCTCGAGATACGCGGTCTGCGGACCTCGGGCAGTCCGCACAAAGTGCAGCTGGCGTTGGGGCTGGCGGGACTTTCTACCGAAGGTGATCCGGGACACGAGACGTTGCAGGAAGTTGCGACAACGCTCGCGGACGCCTTGAGAGAGCAGCCGCAGACAGGGAGAAACGGAAAACCGGCCTTTGCATATATGGAATTGGCAAACCTGATGGAATATGAGCACGTCAGCGCGGACTTGGATGATCCGCAATTCACGGCCGCGAGAGCCCTGGTCGAAGAAGAGCAATCGAAGCGTATGGAAGCAGACTTCACACTAACGGATTTACGGGGAAAGAGCTGGACATTGAAGGATCTAAAGGGGCAGGTAGTACTTGTGAATTTCTGGGCAACTTGGTGCCCGCCCTGCAGAAGCGAGATGCCGGACTTGGACGCGCTGTATCAGAAATTCAAGAAGCAGGGATTTGTGGTGCTGGCCATTTCGGATGAAGCAGAGAGCAAGGTGCGGCCATTTATCGAACAGGGAGGCTTCCATTATTCGATCCTGTTGGATCCCGAAGGGAAGGTACACAAGGAATTCTTCGTGGAAGGGATACCCAGGAGTTTTGTGTATAACCGGGAAGGGAAGCTGGTCACGTAGGCCATTGACATGCGAACGAAGCGGCAGTTTTTGGAAATGTTAAAGGAGGCCGGACTGCAATAAGATGATGCGGGCAGCTGTCACGATATCCAGTTCGCGCATAAACAGCGCCAGAACCCAATAGTCGGCCTCAAAACTGTCACCAATACTCCCGCGAGGTGTGGTTGCAAGTTATACTTGGAAACGGAGGAGTGGGTGAGCGGTTGAAACCGGCGGTCTTGAAAACCGTTAGGCCTGAAAGGGTCTCGGGGGTTCGAATCCCTCCTCCTCCGCCAGTATCAAAAATTGCGAGTCGCGCCGTCGAGTGGTTGCGGTCCCTCGTTCGTTTATCTTTAGGTGAAGCCGGAGTGATTGCCCGCACTCCACCTCTCCTCGCGCGTCTACACTAGATACAGCTAGGGTTATGTCATCTTCCCGCAAAATTGCATGGATGATCGGGATTTGGTCTCTCGTCCTGCTCGTCTACACGGCCATGTCGCTCTCGCTTCGGCGGGACTCGCCCGCGTTGGTCACCTTCGGCGACGTGATGCAGTGCGTGGTGCCGCTGCTGGCAAACGCCGGCCTGCTATTGAACGCCGGCACACCCCAGTGGCGCCGCAATCTTTTTTGGATGCTGATTGCCCTGAGCTGCACCTTGTGGATGATCGGGCAGCTCCAGTGGACCTATTACGAAGTCTATCTTCACAAGCAGCCTCCGGACCTGAACGGTTGGGACATTCTTTTCTTCCTCCGGGGAATTCCCATGATGGCGGCGCTCGCTCTGCGCCCGCACCGAAAGCGCGGCGAAATCCAATTGCGCTTTGGCTACCTGGATTTTGTACTTCTGCTTACCTGGTGGACTTTTCTGTACGGCTTCGCCGTTCTGCCTTGGCTCTACGCGTCTCCGTCCGTCGGCCAATATAATTTCAACTACAATCTGCTTGCCAACATTCAAAACATGATCATCGTCGCCGGGTGGGGTGCCCTGTGGCTGGCCTCCAATCGCATCTGGCGCATCGTGTACGCCAATCTCTTTGGCGGCGCGGCCCTCTATTTGCTCTCTTCCTTGGTCATTAACGTCGGCATCGCGAGCGGCAAGTATTACACCGGCAGTCTGTACGATCTTCCCCTCATTTCTAATTTTCTATGGTTCGCTCTCGCCGGAGTCATCGCCTATCAAAACCGTGACAAGCTGGACTCTCCTTACGAAAACAATTACGAGTCCGACTCTGAATCCGCCTATGAGGAAAACGTCTGGCCGGCGCGTTTCGCCATGGCCGCGGTCATTTCACTCCCTATCTTCGCGATCTACACCTTGCGCTTCAGCCACGAAGGCGCGGAGGTTCGTGATTTTCGCCTCATGGTAACGCTCGTCGCCTCCGTCCCACTGGCCCTGCTCATTTTTTTGCGCACCCACCTGGCTGACGCGGACCGCTCGCGGCTTCTCGCCAAATCCGAACAATCCATCGAAAATCTCCAGCGCCTGCAAGCGCAGCTCGTGCAATCCGAAAAGCTGGTTTCTCTCGGTCAGCTCGCCGCTGGTGCGGCGCACGAAATCAACAATCCCTTGGCGGCGATTCTCGGCTTCTCTGATCTGCTAGCCGACGATCCCACCGTTCCGGACAGGGCCCGCGCCACCGCCGCAAAAATCCGCGACCAGGCGCGCCGCACAAAAACTTTGGTCGGAAATCTCCTGAGTTTCGCGCGCCAGGTACCCGCGGAACGCACCCTCCTCGATATCAACACGGTCGTGAACAACGCCGTCCAGCTCCGCGCCCTCGATCTCCGCTCCGGCACCACCCGCGTCGAATTACAGCTCGAATCCGTGCTCCCCGGCGTTCGCGGCGACGGCAATCAACTGATGCAAGTTTTCTTCAACATCATCAGCAACGCCCTCGACGCCATGGAAGCGGCCAACGGTGGCGTCCTTACCATTAAAACCATTCGCGACCGTTCGAACGTCGTTATCCTATTTTCAGACAGCGGTCCCGGCATCAAGGAGCCGCATCGCGTTTTCGATCCCTTCTACACCACCAAGCCCGTCGGCAAAGGCACCGGCCTGGGCCTCAGCATCTGCTTCGGCATCATCCAGGAACACGCCGGAAGAATTCTTTGTTACAACCGCCAGGAAGGCGGCGCCGTTTTCCGTGTCGAACTCCCCGCGGTTCTAGCAGCGTTCCCCGCGAAGGATTTGCAGCCACTCACCATCACTTCGACGACCCCCCAGAAATCTTCCTGATCACCCTTTCTCTCTAGAGGCGTTTCACCTCTCTTTTCCTTCGGCCCGCAAGACTCGTGTTAGAGTTTGGCTTCCGCCTTTCGAGACAGCACAGGGAGACGCGATGCCCGACGTGGCCATCCAGACCCATAAACTGACTCGCATCTTTGGGAATCTCACTGCCGTTGACAATGTCGATCTCCAGGTAGCCGCGGGACAATTCTTCGGCTTCCTCGGTCCGAATGGCGCTGGAAAATCGACCACCATCAAAATGCTCACGGGCCTGCTCGCGCCAACTTCCGGAAGCATGCAGCTACTCGGTCTCGATTTCGCCACGAATTCCGTCGAAGTTAAACGTCAAATCGGCGTCGTCCCCGAAGGTATGGGTCTTTTCGAACGATTGACGGGCAACGAATATCTCAACTTCGTCGGCAGAATGTATGGCCTCGACCGCGCCACCACTCAGCATCGTTCTGAGGAGCTCCTGGAATTCATGCAACTCGCCGATCGCCCCAAGACCATGATTGCCGACTACTCCCACGGCATGCAAAAAAAACTTGCCCTTGCCGCCGCCGTTATCCACGGCCCGCGCATTTTATTTCTTGATGAACCGTTCGAAGGCGTGGATGCCCTCGCGGCGGGCGCTCTCAAAGCATTGCTCGGCCGCATGACCGAACGTGGCACCACCATTTTCCTCACCTCCCACGTCCTCGAAATTGTCGAACGCCTCTGCAGTCACGTTGCGATCATCCACCAAGGCCGCCTAGTCGCCCAGGGTTCGCTGGAAGAATTGCGCGCCGGCATCTCCGGTGAAGCGGGCAGCAAGACCACCCTCGAGGAGATTTTCCTTTCCATCGTCGGCCAGAGCGGCGCAGAACGCGCCCAGCTCGAGGAGCTTTCGTGGCTGACGTAACCCATCCCGTAGGACTCTTCGACCAAATCCGCCTGGTCTCGGGACTTCGCTGGCGCCTTCTCCGCAACAGCATGCGCAAGAAGAACAACCGTCTCGATTTAATCGGCATGATTTTCATTGGCCTCTTCGGCGCCATACTTATCGTTGGCTTGTGCTTTGCTTTCTATGCCGGCGCCTACGCATTTCTTTCCACCAACCGCCCCGCCTGGATCGCCTTGCTCTTCTGGGGAATTTTCCTTTTCTGGCAGCTCTTCCCGCTCCTTGTCGCCGGATTCGGCGCAAACTTTGAATTCCGCACGCTCCTCCGCTTCCCGTTGAGCCTCAGCGCGTTCTACATCATCGGCCTGGCCTACGGACTGGCGGATTTCTCCGCCATCGCCTCGCTCTGCTGGCTGCTGTCCATGACCGCCGGCGCGGCTGTCGCCAAACCCGGCGTTCTCCCCGCCATGCTGCTGATCGGCGCCGCATTTGTCGTGCTCAACGTCACCCTCGAACGCCTGATCGGCACCTGGCTCGAGCGCTTGCTCTCCCGCCGCCGCACGCGAGAACTCTTCATCGGCCTTTTTGTCCTCTCCATGGTTTCCCTGAATTTCATTACCCCGCTCTTGAATCGCTATGGTCCCACAGCGCGGCCCATGCTATTGCGTTTGTTTCCGTATCTCGCGTGGCTTCCCCCGTCGCTCGCCGGACGCGCGATCGCCTCCGTAGCGCAACTTCAGCCCGCTGGTTTTTTGCTCGGCTCCGCCGGCCTTCTTCTGTACGTGCTGGCATTCAGCATCTTGTTGCAGCGCCGCTTTGCCGCGCAGTATCGCGGCGAGGAACTCAGCGAGACAGCAGCCCCCGCACGTCCCGCCGTCCGTCCAATCGCCGCAAAAGACGACGGCCCCGATCGTTTAAGCCTGCTTTCGCCCCAGGTGGCCGCCGTTGTTCGCAAAGAATTTCGCTATCTTACGCGCAACGGCTTCGCCTTCCTCACCTTGTTGCTTCCGCCCATGCTGGTCTTTATCTTCAGCATGAATTTTGCCGGCCGCCATCCCACCGTGGGCGGCAAAGGCGTCTCCCCCGACTTTTTCTTCCCCGGCATGATGGCCTATCTCATCCTCATTCTGATGGCACCCGCCTACAACAGCTTCGCCTACGAAGGCCGCGGCATCCAGACCTACTTCACCGCCCCACTGCGCTTCCGCGACGTCTTCCTCGGAAAAAATATTATGCTCGTCACCATCCTGACGTTGGAGATGGCGCTGTCCCTAGCCATGCTCGCCTGGCGCGTGGGTCTGCCCTCTCTCCACATGTTTGTGGCCACCATGATGGCCATGGTCTTTACCATCGCCGGCCAGCTCACCGTCGCCAACTGGTCCTCTCTCTCCTTTCCTCGCAAACTCGAATTCGGCCAGATGCGCGGCCAGCGCCAATCCGGCATGGCCGTGCTGGTTGCCTTTGGCTCGCAAATCCTGCTCGGTGGCCTCTCCGCCGTCATTCTCTTCTCCGGCCGTTGGACCGGAAATCCGTGGCTCCCCGCCGAAGCCTTCGCGCTTCTCGCCGCTGCCGCCGTCGGCGGCTACTTTGCATCACTCGATCCTCTGACGGAGCTCGCCGAGAAAAAGAAAGAAACTCTTATCGAAGCACTCAGCCGCTGAAATCCAAATTGTGGAAAGAAACAAGAAGAGGTACTTCCAGGAAGAGATTTATTTCATTTTTTGCATGAACTCTGCATACCGCCCCGCAATCACGCTCCACGAAAAATACTGCGCCTGCGCCAGCCAGCTTCGTTGCCCCAGCGTTGCTCGATAATGCTCATCGCCGAGCACGCGAACCAGTACGTCCCCCAGATCCCCATGCCTCTGCGGTGAATACAGCGCCAATCCTGCCTCCGTGATTGGCGGCGTCGTCTGCGGTCCCTCAAACGCGATGACCGGCAATCCGCAGGCAATCCCCGCGATGGCGCTGCCCCGCTGCGTGGAAATCGGCCCGCGCACGAAGAGCAGCACCTCACACGAAGAAAGAGTGTGCGCAACCTCCACTCCCGGCAAAACACCCAGCACTTTAATTTCAACGTGCGTATCGCGCAGCGCCGTGCGCAACTCCGCTTCCGCCGCCTGCGAATTCCTGCCGAAGACCACCAGCCGAAGTTTCTTGATACGCTCCGCCGCAAACCGCACCGCCTCAGCGATACTCTCGATTTCCTTCCGGCCCGCCCCGCCTCCCGTAATGCCGAAAACCGCGATCGTCAATTTCCCGTCGTTCGTACTGAATTTCTCGGCGCTGCCTTCTGCCGTCGCGAAAACATTTGCCCCCACGGGTAGGAAGACTGCTTTGCCGTGCAGGTGCTTGATCCAGGAAAGTTTTTCGAGCGGCAGCGTGAAAACCGCTGCATCCGCAGCGTCCAACCCTTCGCGCATCACATGCAATTGCGCCCGCCGCCGCAGCCAATCAATCATCCTCGCGCCGTGGTACGGCTCGGAATCGTGATACACGACCGCCACATGCGCGCCCGCATCCTTCAATGTTTTGAGAACCTGCAGAAACCGCCGCGGAAAACCGCGCGCCGACCACGCCAGCGCGGTGTACTGCACCAGCACCCACGCGCGCCGCCAGCCTTTCGAACGCCGCCGCAGCGATCGCAGCGCAACTCTCCAGCCGCGCTCCGCCCAGTCCACGCGCTCGATCTTCAAATCATAGTTATGCACTTGCAACGCATTGCCGAGGAATCGGCAATACTCTTCGACGGCGTCGGTCGGTTGGTCGCGCCGTCCCAGCAGCGCGATGGCTCGGTATCCGCTCACGCTAGCTTGCTCATTTTTCGACGAGGAAACTCCCGATGACGAGTGCATTCGTGCCAAAACACAAGAAGGTGAGAGTCGAGTTCCTCGGCGGAACTCAGTTTCTGAGAATTTGGACGCATTTGTTCTTGATCGCGGTCAGAGGGTGAGGTTTGAGGGTAACCCAACCGCAGCCCGCTGTTGCCAGCCCCCAAAATGCTGTGGAATCGATATGACGAGATGGGCAAGCCGTAGATTCCTGATCTCTTTAGACTAAAAGTTAAAAAAATAAAGCATCTCGATTAGAGGAACTCAGCACAGGTCGTTTAGCCATTTTAATATTAAGGAGCATATAGAAAGCCAGAGCACTCTATCAATCCTCTGCTCCGTCTTCCAGTCGTGCTCACCCTTAGCTCTAAAGCTTTTCGAAGCTTCTAGCAAGGTGTCATGTGAGCCGTAGATTCCTAGGAGAAGAATTTCTGCCTGGAGACCCTCAACCTTTGGGTTAAATGTTCACAATGTTCACTATGTTCACCCAGGACGTCGAGAATAGTCTCGTATCAATCTTGTTTTCCGCAACTTAGATGCTACTCACCCGCAGGATGGACGTCTGTTTGCCGACTTGTAAGCTCGTCGAATGACTCGCATCTGACTTCCTGTTTGGCGCTTGCCGCCGTATTCTGATCGAAAAGGCGACCCCGCTGATTCCCTTGAAGCTTTCGAAGCGGTCTTGTCCGCGGCTCGAAGAACTTGAGTCCAGCTGTGAGACCGGTTTTTTCACACAACAAGCACGGCTGCCCTCCGTAGCCTGATTCCAGGCCAGCAAGAGTAGCGAAATCAAGCCGGTCAAAACCGAACCGGCGCGCCAACTCATGTATTTTTGTCTTCATAGCAGACGTTAGAGTTAATCCACGCCCTAGCTTTCCCAATCGTATAGTTCGGATTCCCAAACTCTTGAGCACACCTCCCACGCCTCGTGCAGTCATTCGTAGATCCTCGCCGCGCCAACTGAGTATCTTGTTGACGTAAGAAGACAGTCCGCCTACTAGAACATGAGAGTCTCCCACGCCAAATTCAAAATGTTCATGGCATAGAGCGAAGAGAGCATCGATCACCAGCCATTCGGGTTCAAGGGAACGCTCCATCCGCGCTTCGCGGTCGAATTCACGCAAAATTTCTATAAGTTTGTCCTCGAGGATCATATTACCCAACAATGGGGCGCCCATTCCTTGGACAAGATCTCGAATCCGAGGCGTCAAATCCTTCATTCGTTCAAAAGCCACTCGGGACTTTTGAACAGATGCGTAGTTTTCCACGCGGAACGCGAGAAGTTTTGGCTGGAATGTCCGGGCAATCTCGGCCATGTTTGACTCGTCCAAGGATAATAATTCTCGTTGTGTCGGCAGCAATCGAATGACGATTGCGCGGCTTGCAAGGGCCACATCGACGGGTGGGTGGCGTGAAGAAATCACTTTCGAACAGAATGTCTGAAAAAGCTGGCCATTACGCGGCGCCGAAACGCCCGGAGTATTTCCAATCCGGAGTAAGCGTTGGACCTCGGCGCCCATCCTTGATCCGTCCGGTTCCACTTCATCAATCAGTAAGGTCGGACACAAAACACTCGGGAGTTTATAAAGCGCGGCAGGTCGAACGTCTCCTACCAGAAGCGCTCGCCTGCTAACACAATGCAGAAACTTCAGCAAAGTGCTCTTTCCACTTCCCAGCGGTCCCACCAGCCATAAATACGGGGCAGCTTTCATAACATCTGGAAACCACGTCGATAGGACATACAGTGAAACTAAAAAAGCATCGTCGTTCGAGAGATCAACGAACTTGCAAATCGTGGAGTTTATTTGTGCCAATAGTTCTTGCAAGTCGCCGTAAGGCATGATGCGATCGGGCAGTCGCAGATCGCGGTGATTAGCAAAGTCCATCCCAGGAGGCGCACACACTTTGCCGTCCTTAACAAGATGGGGCACAATCGATGCCTTTCCATTCTCCCATTTCAGAGAAAGAAGTTTCGTGGCGTCATTCGGGTCCCGAATCGTTTCTATTAGCGATGGCATCGCGACCTTAATATCAGTGTTGCTGATCTCAGTGATTTCCGACATGGGGTTTATACGCGGGAGAACATCAGTGTGAACTGCGCGTTTCGTTGCAGTCACTGTCATCGGTTTATCCTTTCTACGCTTTGTCTTAGCCAGCCACCCTGAATCAGGTTCTCGCAAAATCCTCCACAAAATAAAAAAGGACACTGCCCGCAAAAACAAAACTCGCGTGCAGCGTCCTTATCTAATCAAACTGCCACTAGCAGCCAAAAACTTTGCGTATTATACCAGACTGTAAGGGTTTCGTGGCAGTTTGTACTCTCAAGAACTGCGGAAGACCTGACAGACATCTTTGGAACTTGTATTGGGAGTCCGCAGTTCCATCTCGGGCGCCGGATCTCCGCGGACCAACTTGAAGCGCCGCCTAGCCTTATGAAGCGATACCCACACATTCGTTGTGACTACAGTCGACGTGCTAATGTAAATTGGTTTGTGATTGATGGAGCCCTACACTGGGCTTTCAACTACCGGGACCGGCTCAAGCTGCAAGCCCAATTCGGTGCAATCAAGATTTAATGCGCAGGCGCCGCAAGAAATCCCTGTCCCACTCTGTCAGAGATTCCAGGTGCCGTCCCTGCTGAGGAGAAATCGCAGCCGGTCTCCGGCTAAGCTGGACGGCAACGTGATTGCTAGTCAGGCGGTAAAATCGCAGGAGGAGTCCGCGGACTTTCGCTGATTGGCGAAGTCTCATCTCAAAGTTTTTACTCGGGGCAGAGGAGAAATTCGCTAGCACGGGCTCACCGGCATTGCTAGCCAAAAATAGAAGTTTGACTCCCTCTGGGTCCTCATAAAAATGACACGGAATGCTCGGGAGCCCTCGAAGTGCCGATTGTTCCTTCTCGTCTTCTCTTTGCAAAACGGTCATCTTCCAGGATGACAAATCTGCCTCGAGCAAACAGTGCGGACCTAATTTGGCCGCCCACTCACGCTCTTTTTTCTTGTTGCGCCTCGCAAGGCGGCGAAGGTCGTCCAGAGCTTTCTCAGACAGAATCTCCACGTCCAAGACCATCATCTATTCCTCCGGCGAATGGCACTCATTGTATCGTAAAGGTTCCAGCATTCATACCCTGCGTCGGTCACCCAAAACAAACCTCGTCCAACTGATCCGCGCGTATCGCCGTAAAATCCATGCATGCTCTTATCGCATTCGAGGGAAAACACGCCTCATGCTTCAAGCCGTTGATGCGCTCCTCCGCAACAGCAAACAGCAGTTCTCCGTCGTGCACAATACAAGCCGAGGAATTATGCGATTGCGAATAACTAATCCTAAGCATCAGCATTCGTCTTCAGTGTCTTCCGTGAGTTTCTCCACGCCCGTGCCGTTTGCAAAACCGATTTTCCAAATCCTTTACGGGAATCCTATGTAGCGTGCCGGGAACACAGCAGTCGAATAGTCAGCGGCTTACAGCGACACATTCAACATCAAAATGAGCTACGGCAAGCGCAATCGAAATCCGTGCACCCGCCTGCTAGTTTCTGGCAGCGTACAGTAGTGCGCTGGCAAAGCCTTCGCCAATTGCAGACTCCGGAACATCCTCAGTCGTCTGCATTGGTTGCCTGATTTTAGTCATCGCACGGCCGACTGCGCCGTTTGTGCTTGTTGCGACGCGATAATCTCTTCCAGAATCGCGTCCAATCCCTTCGTGATCTTCCAATTCGGATAGTGGCTCCGAAATTTTCCCAGATTCGAGATGTAGCAAATGTGGTCGCCCTTGCGAGCTTCCTCGACGTAGCGCCAGTTCAGTTTTCGTCCGGTCATCTGTTCGATCTGCTCGATGGCTTCGAGCATCGAGACGCTGTTTTCGCGCCCTCCGCCCATGTTGTAAACCTCGCCCGGCCGCGGATTCGCTGCAAACTCCTCGATCGCGCGCACCACATCGTGGCTATGAATGTTGTCGCGCACCTGCTTGCCCTTATAACCAAACACCGAATACGCGCCACCCGTCAGCGTGACCTTCACCAAATATGAAAGAAAACCATGCAGCTCGACGCCCGAATGCGAAGGCCCCGTCAGGCACCCGCCACGAAAGACGCCCACTTTCATATTGAAGTATCGTCCGTACTCCTGCGCGACAAGATCCGCCGCCGCTTTCGAAGCTCCAAACAGCGAATGCATCGCGCGATCAATCCGGCACGTTTCATCCACGCCCGCAAAATCTTCCGGCCTCGCGTAGTCGTAGCGTTTCTCGAGTTCCTTCAGCGGAATCTCATTCGGCGCATCGCCATACACTTTGTTGGTGCTGAGAAATACGAAAACGGCGTCAGGACTATGCTGCCGCGTGGCTTCCAGAAGATTTATGGTGCCCAGCGCGTTGACCTCAAAATCCAGCAGAGGAATATCCCGCGCCTTGTCATGTGAAGGCTGCGCCGCGCAATGCACGATCAGATCAAAACGGTGCGTTTGAAACAGTTCTTCAATCCCGGCCCGGGCTCGAATATCCAATGCCACATGCTGGAAGCGTTTAGTCGCCGCTTTCAACCGCTCCAGGTTCCAAAGCGTGTCACCCGCCGCGCCAAAAAAAACGCGACGCATGTTGTTGTCAACGCCGACAACTTCGTGCCCCTGGCGGTCGAAGTGTTCGGCGGCTTCCGAGCCAATCAAACCGCTGCTTCCTGTGACAAGAACTTTCATCCGCTCAACGTTGCTCCATTCTGCATTGCCCACCGCGCAAAAAACGCCGCGCACACGCCGCAAAACGGCACTCCTCCACTTGGCTGGTAGCTGAGATGAGAGGCGCGGCTTCCCCCTAGCAGCATAGCAGCACTCCAACACTTTTTTAACTACGCCGATCAGTAACGGTACGCGAATTATCGGAGCGCAAGCCGCGTACGCACGCGCAGTAATCTTGCTTATATTCCCTCGTGGCTTTAGGTCTAGAACTCCAGGCGCAATTGAAACGCGATCATGCGGGGCGTGCTATCACCACCCAAACCGACGCCAAGCAGGCCGGTCGGCGGAGAAGTCGTGGAAGTAATCGCGCCAAACCCAATTTGGGTGCAGCGCGTTCCATCGGGGCAAACCTTTCCTGGAATGCCCGCAAGCACCATGCTCGGAAGCGCGAAATTCGGATGGTTGAAGACATTGAAGAACTGCGTGTCAAAGCGCATCTTCACGCGCTCGGTCAACGGGAACCACTTCGTGAGGTAGAAGTCACTCCACGTGAAATTGGGACCGCGCAGCGCGTTGCGACCGAGATTCCCGAACTGACAATTCTTGGGAGTGTCAGGATTCGGATTGTTGGGGTTGCCCCTGTCATAGCACGCTCCTGTGCTCGGGTCCACGGTAGAGATAAAGGCGTCAGGGTTGAGCCATTGAACCGTCCCCGGTTGTGTGATACCTGGAATGGGATTGTGTTCGTAGAGCGGCACGCCGGGCACGATGCTTGCGAACTGCGGCCCACTGCCGTTCACAATGCCACTTCCTGCGGAATAGGGCGCGCTCAGGACGGAGAACGGAATCCCACTGTGCCAAAACACAGTTCCCGACACCTGCCAGCCGTTCAGCGCGTATCCCAGAGGGCGATTTCCGACCTTGATGGGTAATTGATAGACGTATTGAGTGTTGAGATTGTGCCGGATGTCGTAGTCGCAAGGACCGTAGTCCCGCGCTAAATCTCCCGGGAGCGGGGAGAGGATTCCGTCGGCCGAGAATGACAGGAATCCGCCGTTGGAGACGGTGTCCATGCAACGGCTCCACGTGTAGTTCAGTTGCCCCATGAAGCCGTTTCCAAGGCGCTTCATTGCCGTTATTTGCAATCCGTTGTAATGACTGTTTGCTCCCGTAGAAAATTGCGTCACTGCCCCAAATCGCGGATCAGAAGCTTGTCCGTATGGGAACGGCACGAAACATCCATTGCATACCGTCTGATAACCATTGACCTGGGTAAGATAGGGCTGGTTCACTGCGCGAGTGCCGACGTATTGCGCACGGATGCTTCCCCTGGTTCCCAGTTCGTGCTCCAAACCAAGACTCCACTCCATGAAATAGGGCGCATGAAGTTTTCCTTCAGGTACCGCCGTGATGGCCACCGGAGGAAGACAATTGGAAGGATTCGCTAGTAGAGATGCGCAGGAGAGCTGGCCCTGTAAATACCCGGAACTAAAGGCTTGATTGGCGGCGACGGTGGCGTCTACCACGCTGCCCGGCACGCCGGGCGCAATCTCCGTGCCGCCGACAGTGCCGGAGAGTCCGCCCTGGAAAGTTTTGTTGTAGGGCGGATTGAAGCCAATGGTATCGGCGATGGTGCCGGGCAATATGTCGCTGAACACCCCGAAGCCGGCACGCAGCACAGTCTTGGGTTCAAACTGCCAGGCGATGGCTGTTCTGGGTTGCAGGATGGCGAGGGGCGTCGAGGAAAACACGTTGCCGAGACCGGTCTGAATGGCGGCGTTCAAAGGCTGGTTGACGTCGTGCGAGATGGAATCAAAAGAGCCCCTCAGACGAGCAATATGGTCATGCGGATTCAACGGATTGGAATTCAAGGTATTTCGTATCCCGAAAGTCCACGTCAGCTTCCTGGTCACTTTCCAAGTGTCCTGCGCGTAGAGATCGAGATTGAGGAAGTTGAAGGGTTCGTTCGCTGAGGTGGGGAAAGTCGTTGTCGCCGTCGATGCGACTCCGTAAATGTATTGCGCCAGGGTGTTGTAAGTCACTTTCGGGACGGTTCCCTGTCCAAAATCATAGTCATTCAGCCGCAAGATTCGCGTATTCGTCCCGAAGCGCAGTTCGTGCGCGCCGTGGCTCCAGGCGAGGTTGTCATTGATGAAAAAGCGGGTGGCGCGTCGTCCCTGTACCCAGGTATTATCCAACCCTCCCACATTTGTGAATGGATTCACCCCCGTGCCGTCCAGTACGATGGGAAACGCGGAGACCGTCTTCTGAAAATCAAGAGGCCCGAATATGCTCCCGTACCACGAAAATGCCGGGTTGAAATAGTTCACCAAATTCTGCGAAAAGACGTGGGTATATCCCGCTGCAAATGAGTAGAGCGGTTGAGGGGACAAAGCATCGAACAAAGGATTTATGGGATCCGTATAGGCGGCCTGGAGTCCGTTGTCGGTCTGAAAACGGAACCAGGCCGTGTCTTTCTCGTTGATGTTGTAATCGATGCGAACCGTCTGGACCTGTTCATGATCAACGCTCGATCGCGAGACGCTTTGGCTATTTGCGCAACCGTCTTCGGCGGCGCCGAGCGGGCAGCCGGTTATCGCACGGGGCGTCCCGCTGGTATTTCCGTACAGTGAAAACATCTTCTGATAGAACGGCACGGACTGCGGTGACGGCTGATAGACAACGACCCGCTGACCATTGATAATCTCCGTCAAGCCCAAGGGAAGTTGCTGCAAAACGTAATTCTGAAATGCCGGAGTTGGCACCGTTGTAGCCGTGACGATCGGTAACGCAATCCGAACCCACTCGCTATCGAAGAAAAAAAACAGTTTGTCGTGGACAATCGGCCCGCCCACACTACCCCCGAAGTGGTTTACCGTCGATCGCGGCTTATGCTTTCCTGCGGCATTGGTGAAATAGTCCGCTGCGTTGAACTTCGCGCCATTCCACAACTCATAGAGGTTCCCGTGAAACTGGTGTGAACCGGACTTTGTGACGTAGTTGACCTGGGACGCTCCGTACCGTCCCTGATCGACAGCGTAGGAGAGCGTATTGACCGTCACTTCCGATACCGAATTCAATCCGAGGACGAGGTTGGTCGAAAGCCCGCTGTTCAGATTCGTCAGCGGATCGTTCGTTTCCAGCCCATCCACGATATAGCCGTTCGAAAGCGCAGGTAGCCCGTTAAATTCCACGTTGCCGTAGCCATTCGTGCCGCCCACGAAATCATTCCCGCTGCCCGCCGTGTTGATCAGCGCGCCCGCCGCAAATTGCAGTGGGTACGTTAGGTCGCCGCCCGGGTTCGGAAGATCTTCCAGCGTGCGGGCAGTAAGCGTCGTCGTTGTATTGGCGTTCTCGGGATTGAGAATCGCAGCTTCGCTCGTGACCTCAATGCTCTCCTTTCCGCGCGCCACCCTCACAATGAAATTGACAGTTTGCTTCTGCCCCAACCCCGCAGGCACCGCCTCATTCTGCAGCGGCTCAAAACCCTCCGCTTCCGCCTTGATAAGGTAGCTGCCAGGTTTCAGTTGTGGGAAGTTGAACCGGCCCGCTTCATCCGTTTTCGCGCTGCGCTTCAGCCCCGTCTCCCGATTTAGGATCGTCACCGTGGCGCCAGGTACCGCGGCACCGCTGGCATCGCTGACTTGTCCCACGATCGCGCTGGTAGTCTCCCCTTGCGCAAGCGCTGCCGGCGGCAAGAAAAGTTGCAGGGATCCGTCAAAAACAAATACCAGGAGTATAAGTCGCAGCTGGCAGACAGTCCGGAATCGGCACACATTCACCGAAAGCATGCTTAACCATACTTAATAAAATTGCTTAATTCAAGTAAATCATGTTCGATGGTTCCCAAGGCTCATAATCTGCAGCACTCCTGCGGCTGGCAAGGCATCACGAAATTTTACTTTACATATAAAAGTACTTTACATAAACTAGTTCCGTGTCTCAGACTCCCAACCTCTCCGGCTCCCCCAATCCGCACACAAAGCTTCCCTCGCTCGCCAACCGCCTCTTCAAACGCATCTTCAAGACCATCGCGCTGCTGGCTCTATTGGCTGTCCTCGGATTGGCAGGACTCTTCGCTTTCCTTTGGCATGAGCACAACACACCGATCGAGTTGCCCAAGCCCACCGGCCACTTTGCTGTTGGCCGGATGACGTTCTCATGGGTTAGCAACGCCCTGACGGACGAATTGGCGCCGAATCCAGGCGCGAAGCGCGAGGTTGTAGTTTGGATGTGGTACCCGTCGGCGGCTGCGACATCCGCCCCACCGGCAGAGTATCTGCCCGAGGCCTGGCGCTCGGCCCTCGCGCAACGCTCCGGCGTCCTGATGAGTCAATTCTTCACGCGCGATTTGTCGCTGGTCCGGGCCCATAGCACCTCTGATCCCGACATCTCGCCGGAGCAGCGTTCTTATCCAGTCGTGATCCTGCGGGCTGGCGGCGGAGCCTTGACCACGGACTTCACGACGCTCGCTGAGGATCTGGCCAGTCACGGCTACATCGTCGTGGGCTTCGACGCGCCGTACAGAACCTTCGCTGTCGTGCTGCCAGACAACCGCGTTGTCTTCAGACCTCCAGAGAATGATCCCGAGGAAATGCCAACCGACCAGGCAAATCGCCTGATCAACAAACTTCTGCTCCTGTGGACCAGCGATACCACGTTTGTAGTGAACCAACTGGAGCGCCTGAACACTGCCGATCCCTACGGCAGGTTTTCGGGCCGGCTGAATCTACAGCGACTCGGCATGTTTGGGCATTCCTTCGGCGGCGCAACGTCGTTGCAATTCTGCCACGACGATCTGCGCTGCAAGGCAGGCATAGATATCGACGGCGCTCCCTACGGCAGCGTTGTTCAGGACAGCCTCAAGCAGCCTTTCCTATTTATCCTCAGCGATCACAGCAGCGAACTCGCAGATCCAGCCACAAAGCAAATCCTCGCGAACTTCCACTCCATTTACGGCCGCCTCCCAAACGGACGCCAGTTCATCATCATTCGCGGCGCGAACCACTTCAGCTTCAGCGACCAGATGCTCCAAAAAAGCCAGTTTGTCATCTGGATTTTGCGCACCTTGGGATTCGGCCGCCTGGACGGCCGCCGTGGCCTCGCCATTACTTCGGATTACGTCCATACCTTCTTTGACGTCTATCTAAAGGGCGCACCTGCCGCCTCGCTCGACAAGCTGTCTCGACCCTATCCTGAAGTTCAATCTGGTTTTCCGAAGTGGTAGTCCGCGCAGCTCGGCGTTTAAAATGCATCGCTCTCCCCTTTGAGTATTAGCCGAATTACGGCCGGGGGAGATCTAGCAGCGACACATCCGAGTGCTCTTGGATTCGTTCAAGGACAGCCTCACGGCCATCTGGAGAAATATCGAAATCGCGAATGTTGAAGTCGGGAGCAACGTTGGTCAACTGCCGTTCGGCGCCCGTTTCCAAATCGACGAGCCATAGATTTTTGTGTTGAATCTCTCCTCGTAAGAACACGAGCGCCCGTCCTCCAGGCAGGAAGGTCAGATGTCGCGCGCCCCGAGTCAGAGTCAGCGCTTGTAATGGTTGCGCTGCGCCCTCGGCCGTGATGGCCTTCACCGAAAACGTGGTGCCTATGTCGGGCCCTGAGTACACAACGAACCGGCCGTCGGGCGACCACGCCGGATCGGCCGAATATTCCTGCACAAAAAGAACTGCGGAGCCCCCGTCAATGGGCACACGGAACAGGTGTGGGACGCCATGATCGGTGGCCGCCGTAAGGATCGATTGCCCGTCGGGCGCCCATGCAGGAGCGCCCTGTAGTTCGAGCGCATCGGTCACTATCCGCGCGTTGCTGCCGTCAGATTGCATGACATACAAAAATGTCCGCCCGCGCTGGCGGACCGAGAATGCGATGGACCGTCCATCCGCGGCGATTGCCGGACCTCCGAAGACATGGGCATCCGGGGCGCTCCACAACTCAGTGTCCGTTCCGTTCGTGAGCTTCCAGATGCTCTCGCTCGTTCCTGCCGCGGAAACATGCAGAAGATAGTTAGGACCC
The DNA here is from genome assembly GCA_963729455.1 of uncultured Acidobacteriota bacterium. GTDB lineage: Bacteria > Acidobacteriota > Terriglobia > Acidiferrales > UBA7541 > Acidiferrum. The sequence continues at coordinate 838,535 of CAVSNX010000004.1, read as the reverse complement.
AGCCGTGGAGAGAATCCCGTACTGCTCGTCAACGAGATTCGAGCCGCCGCCGCCACCTCGACGGGTGTATCTGCAATCCGCAAGCGCCAAAGTGTAGTCTTCGGACTTGCGACGGTGACAACCAGCCGGTGGCCGTCCGCGCTGGCTGCCAGTGACGTGTACTTGTCTAAGCCTGAAGTCAGCCGGTGGGGAGTGCGGCGCTCCACGTCCACGCTATAGATCCACGGCCCTGAGCCATCGGCATCGCTAGCGAGGTACAGCAAGGTGCGCTTATCCAAGAGAACAGGATGCGTCACTCGTCCTGAGTGCGTCGTGATCCGTTCAGGAGTCCCGCCGCCGGGAGCGATGCGCCAGATGTCCAATTTGTCCGGAAGGGAACCTTCAACGAAATAGAGGAATGCTGCGTCGGGCGACCACAACGGAAAGTGGCTGTGGAGCCCAGCAGGGGCTGTGAAGATGGGCCGATCCTCTGGTCGCCTCGTACCGTTTGTGACGAACAGCGGGTCTCCCGGTCCGGGCGTGTGGTACGCGAGCCGGGAGCCGTCGTGCGACCAGTCGTATTCGGCCACGCCTTCGAGGTAGGGCTTCGGCGATCCGCCCAGCGTCGGCACGGCCCAGATGCTGATGTCGTCGCCGCTTAAGCCGGTTTTCTTGCGCACCCAAAACGTCACCAGCGAGCCATCGGGCGAAAAACCCATCGTGCGGACCGATGGATTGACGAGTTCTGGCGCGCTCCCATGGGTCAAATTGTGGAATTGTCCCGAACCCACCTGCGTAACCCACACGTCCATCGGCCCCTCGCGATCCGACAAAAACGCCACGAACTGACCATCGCGTGACACCCCGGCGGCCTGCGCCATTCCTTCGAAGTCCGTCACAACCTGAAATCGCGCGTTAGCGATCGGGTTTCGCCAGAAATATTCCGTTCGCTGAAGCCAGAGAATTGCGCAAATCGCCAGCACAGCGCCGGCCGCTGCCAGCGGCAAAACCAACTTCCACCTTGTTCGAGAGGTTGAAATCACCGTGCCTGGCCGCGGTTCAGGCGGATTGGGCGAGGAAATCTCGTTTGCATGCTCCTGCTCTGCTCGAAGATTGCGGCCACGCGCCCATGCATCCAACTCCGCGCGGAACGCATAAACCGAGCCCATCCTTTCATGCAGATGACGGTGAATGGGCATCCCCTCCCGCTTCTCCCACCGCTGGACTGTCGTCACGTCGCGGTTGAGGTATGCCGCGATTTCCTTCCACGAATCCAGGCGGTCTTCGCTAGGTTTTACAGATGGCGGCGTGTCAAGGGATGAGTCCCCCATGCGCTCTCCTGATTGGTCCGCAGTTGGTCGGGAACAGCCCCGATTGTAACGTCCGCTCCAGGCGGCGGCAAGATACAGCATTCAGCGGTAAATAGCGCTACTGCCGCAATTCTGTGCCTTGCCGTTTGACGATGCCCACCAGGTTGGCCCAAGGTATCCGAACGTCCTGAGTGGAAAAGGCGTGAGTCTCAAAATTTTGGAGGTTTTTCATGTACAGCAAAGCATTCTCGGGTGTGGTACGCATCATCGCGGTCCTGTTCCTTTCGGTAGGTACCAGCACGCAGGCTCAAGCTCCGACGCCCAAGCACTTGAGCGGCATCATCAATGACTACACCCCGGCAACAGGCGTTAGTGGCCCGTGGGAAATGCATGGCAAGTGGTCGTTAAAGATAAAGGGAGATTCCGGTAAAGCTGATTTCTCTGCCTTTATGACCATGGAACATTCCGACTATTGGGTTCTGGCCAATCCCGCCACTCCGCCCGCCCCCCCTGTCGTTGACAATCCCGGGGCACGCAGTCCCCACACACATCACATCACCATGACGGACGCTTTGGTCAGCTACGACACCACCGTCTGTCCTGCCAACAACCCTCCTACCACGAGCGCTGGTTTTGTTGTCACCGGCCCGGTTAGCATTACCGGCAATGGAAACCCAGCCCCTTTTGAGGCGAAGGGGCCCTCCACGCTTCAGGTCTGTATCACGGGAGGAGCGGACGTCCAGTTTTCGAACGTGACACTGGTGTTGACGGGTCCCGCGACCGGGCATTTCGGAAGTCATGCCATCAACGGCGTAGTCCGCACTGTTCGCAAAGCGGGCAAAGATGCTCCGGATGGACGCTGAACATCATAGTCCTCGGGGATCCGCTCCTGAATCTCCCCCTGTGCCCGCCCAGCACTGGGGGAGATTTTATCGTCCACGCTGATGCACTCATTTGGACAAATTAAGACGCATTTTCAGTGCAAATCGAGCTTGAGATTCCTGCTATTGTATCGGCGGCCACGCCCGGCATTCCGCCGCACTCACGGGCGACGTCAGCGGCAGTCCCGCTTTGAGCCGGATCACTCCGTCCGAGGTTGAACAGAAGGTTCTTACCCCAGTGTTGGCGTCGACCGGCGTCGCAACCACCACGTATTCCATGCACGGTTGTTGCTTGCACTCAGGCTGAAAGGAGGAAATTGTAACCAGACTTCGTACACCAAGAGTTCCCGGTACAACCTTCATTTGCTAGAGCCCTGTCGATGAGACTAGCGTGGTCCGCCGATCCGGCGTTCGGCCCGCGACGATCTGGCCCAAGCGAGGCCAGATTGGGTGCATAGCCTTTCTTGGGATACCTCGCCGTATAGATAACTTGGGCCGTGTTTACCGTGCGTACGCTGCCGACCGCACTCGCTTCATTCGCCGCCATTCTTGACCGCAACAAGTTGGGAATCGCGATGGCCGCCACCACCAGAACCACTCCCGCATCCAATGCGCCGCCTTTACTCGCCTCTCGAATTGCCGTTTCCTCGCCATACCAGCGCATCACCCCTGGGGTACTCTTTCCTGCCGCTTGCGCAATCGATTCCACCATCTGTGGCGCTACTTGCCGCAGCTGCAGCGCCGCCATTGCGATCGGGTCCTGATACAACAATCCGGAAGCCTCCGGCGCTTGGCCCGTTGGCAAAGACGCCAGGAACTTTTTCGACTTTCCCAACGATTCGCCTGTCCTATGCAGTCGAACCCCGTGGCAACGACTTCCCGGCTCGAACCGACCACCAGATACCCGTCCATGATCGTGTAACCGATTTCGACGGCTTCCTTTGCGGAAGGAATTTTGACTGCGTGATAGGTAACGTCCCCATCGCCGGATTGCTCGGTCTGGAAATGCGCCGCCGTCAGTAGCGTATTCAATGATTGCTGCAAACGCTCGGCATCGTTGACCTTGAATATCGCTTTCCATGCCGGCCTCGGTGGAGCGATGTTATCGAGCTCCAGTGTGATCTCTCCGACAAGTTGCCTCAGAAAGTCCTCCTTCAGGCTGACTTTCAATACCTGTTCCGCCTGCGTGAGCGTCGTGAAGGCGTTGGGATTCGAGGCGGTCGCGAGTTCACGGACATCGTCAAAGATCTGCGCCGGGCTCGTGAGCACCATCGTGCCCGCCATCATCGCCTTGGGCGAAACAAAATCCAGGCTGCCCAGCGGCGCGGGCTTGGCGATCCAGGCCGCCACTCCATGTCTGGGACCGGTGAAGCTCAATTCCGCTTGGCTCACTCCCTGACCAGCGACACTCTTGTGCTCCCAAACCAAATACTCCATGTCCGCAAATCCGCTGCGCTGAAATGTCATCTGCTCCTACGGAGAGCCGGGCGGTACTTGCGTCAGGATCGTTTGCAGATCCGCGGCCGCCAAGACCGTTACACCGCCTTTGTACTCCTGACCGATCCGCTGTCCAAAGGGCGTGCCTGCAAAGGCTCGGCTCTTTCCGTCCAGCCGCGCGTTGAATTTGCGCAGCGTGGCCACATCGAGCGCTCCCACCACAAAATCAGGGCGCACCAGGATCAGGAGCTCGTCCGAGGGTTTCGTTTCCTTCGCCGTGGCCAGTTCCTGCAGGTCCAATACGCGCACGCCGGCTTTCGATTTGTCGGCAAGCGCATCCAGCATTTGCTGTAAGAATTTTTTCAAGCCGGGCTTCCGCGCTTCCGCAACCATAAGAAATTTAGGCTCGCGGCCCTCCATGGCCCCGGAGAACGCGATTTCTTCTCCCAGGTATTGGCTGAGTTGCGAGAACTTCTCCAGCGCATCTTCCACCTTTGGCCCAACCGTGGCCGGCTCGCCGTGCTGCCACCAGTTCCGCAGCACCGCGTTATCTGCGAGTTCTTGCTGGAAAACCTTCAATGCCTGGCTCGCGGTGTCTCCATAGTTGGGAAACGCGCCATACGACATGGTCGCTTCCGGAAGTAGAGGCAGCAGACGGCTTTCGCTCCGCCCCGCAGGAAACTGGACACTATGCTGAATCTTTTCGATCAAATGGCCGAACTCTTCCAGCAGCCCGGGATACTTCTTGTTCATTTCCTGAGTCCATTGTTCGGCAGGCGCTTGGCCTTCCGGCTTGGCCTGCGCTCCGCAAGCCGAGGCAAATAGAAAGATCACTGCGATGGTAGCTGCGCACGGGACGATATATCGCTTTCGCTTTTGGAGAGTCTGGGCGCGTCTCATCCTTTTGCCTCCGTCAGAATGGCCTCAGAATAGACTGCCTACTTCGTTTCCACTATCAAGATGCGACTGACGGCTGGCATAAGGTGTACAAAACACTCTTGACCAATACTGCACAAAGTACGCTCCGGCCAATTAGTCGGTTTTCAGGCAGGGAACGCGCGGCTCTGTAATGCGAAAGCTCGCACGCGGGCGTCGGGTGTATACTTGAGTTATGGTCAAGCGAGTGATTCGAATCTCGGAAGCGGAGGCCGCTGCCACCAACGTTGCGACGCTTCTGGCCCGGGTTCGCGCCGACGCGGAAATCGTCATTGAGGATGACACGCGGCCCGTTGCTGTTCTACATGCTGCCGAACCGCTTCGACGGACCATCTCGGAATGCATTGCCCTGCTTCCCGAAGACTCCCCGGCTACCATCGATCCGGACTTCTCTAAGGATGTCGAGGCCGCCATAGAGAGCCACCGTGCACCCCTTGACCTGCCCGCATGGGATTGATCCCTGACTCCAGTACCGGATTGCTTTTCAGCAGATTTGGCCATCTCTGCCCAAGCAGCCGAGGAATTCCTCCGTGCGCTCCACTGGCGGCACCACCAGGTTTGTGTCATAGGATTCCTGATCGCGGCATGGGTAAAACGACTAGCCCCGGCATGCCCACACGCCTGCTAGCAGGATCCAAGCACACCACGCAGACCATTGCAGATATCTTGTGGGATTCTTGGCTGTTGGATTCTTAGACTTTTAGACTTTGACGTTCGGACCTTCAGACGCTCTTTTCCTGCCCTACGCGTTATGCGCCGCGTGGCTCGTCGGCGTCTGCTCGACAGCCGCTTTGGCCGCATCCTTGAAACTGCGCCTGCGGAAATACCGCTGGTCACAGTCCTTGCAGCGATACGGACTGGTGAAGAGAACATAGTGAAGGAAGAATTCCGCAACTCCACGCCTTCGTGACCGGTAGCAAGACGTGCTTTGGCAGGTGGGACAGACGTGAGATTTTCCGGTGTGTTCCATGACAACTTCTCCTACTCTACCTGGGTCCAACATAGTACACCCAAGCATCGCAAGGTCTCAACGTCGAAACGTCCCTTGGAAGAGCCTACTCACATCGTATCCCCCTACCCATCGCAATGCTGCCACCGGTCAGCCAGGCAGCGCGAACCGAGCCGTGCGTGGCGGTTACACGTCCGCCAAGATCGAGTGCTGCGTAGGAGGCGGCGAAGGCGATTAATATCGAGCGAGCGACCTCGCCGTAATTGTAGGAACCTACAAGTGGGGCCCCGGTTTGGATCATGGTGCCCTCCGCCAGATAGTGCACGAGGTGCACATCGGCCGGTCACCGCGATGGGGACATTGAAACGATTCCTGCTACAACCAGGATAGCTAGAGTCAGTAATCGTTATTATACGCAGATTTACGTACGTAGCTATACGTACGGTAAAAACCATATCCCGAGACAGTTACCTAGTGATTCGAACTACCCATTCTGCGGTATTGAAACGATATCGCCGCCCAGTGACTATCGGGCTGGGCCATCCTTTCTCGAAAAGAAAGTTGGAAAAAATGCTAGACCTCGCGAACCTCTCGCGCGCGGCGTTGTCCAGCCAATCTGGTTTTGGCTGGGTGATCGGTGAATCCTCACCGATATATCGTCTCTACAAGTTGATCGGAAAAATCAGCACATTGATTCACACTCTGGTGGAGTCTGAGCTGTTCGGATATGCATTTCGAGGGTTCATTGTCCTCATCCACCTCACTGACGCCAAATGCGCGTCGATGACTATCTGTTGCCTAAAAGGAGGCTACGCAAATGCAATACTTCTTGATCTGTAGAAATCCGGGGTGTCGCTTTATTCTCGACCGTCGAGTAAACGGTAGATCACTTGACGGCGTGCAGAGAATTCTGAAGACGTGTCCAGCGTGTGGCGATGATTGGTCATCTTCATGCCCATATTGCAATCAGCCCTTGACTGTCAGTTTTGTCGACGGTCTTCCTAGCTCCGCGTGTTGCGGGCACAAGTTGCGTGCAGAAACTCTGGCTGCCCAGGCGAATCCAACTGGAATATCTGTTCTCTGACTCCTCCACGCTAGCCCTTTGCACCGATTCGAGCTCTATCGGCCCATAGCCTTGTCTTTGGGCAAGACTGGAAAGGAGTGCCAGGTGACTCGAAACGTCGAGGTACGCGCTTCAAGCGAAGAGAAACCTTCACCAGATGAAGAAGGGAGGGTAAACCAAGAATCTTCAGAGCTAATGCTCTTGCGCGACAAAACTCAGTTGCTGCCAAGCCACATACCTTCAAATCGAGCTGCCCTGGGCAGAAGAGAATGTGAAGTTCTTCGATTGTTAGCGGAAGGAAAGAGCAGCAAGGAAATAGCTCCACTTATGGGCATATCCGTTAAGACGGTTGAGACGTACAGGGCACGAATTTTGATGAAGCTCGATCTTCACTCGGTTGGGCAACTTATCCGGTATGCCGTGATACACAAGATAGTTCAGTTCTAGAAGAGAGATGGCGCGATGCCCTACCGAGCAGGAAGCTCTAGCGAGTGGAATCACTGCGGTCTTTTCCAAAGCCGATGACTTGACGAGCATCGTTGAAAATGCTCACGCGGTTTGCGGCCTCGAATGACGTCGCAAACATAAGCGTGGCAAGACGACTTCCCCATCCGCGCATTGTGCTAATGGGGAGCCAGTCTTGGAACAAAAGTAAAATAAGTTTCCGGTCTTCTTCGTTGGGACAGGCCACAGCGAGGCTTATCGCTACACCTCTCAAGCCAATAGGTCAGAACAAGGGAAGATAGCAATAGGTAATGGCAAATACACTTAGAGGGCGCGCTCCCGCCGAGTCTTGGATTGAGAGCGGAGAACTGGCAAGGATTTTGCTGGACTCCACAGCAGAGGCAATCTATGCGCTAGACGTGCTGGGTAACTGCACGTTTTGCAATTCTGCGTGCCTGCGAATGCTTGGGTACAAGGACCCAGCCGAGCTCATTGGCAAGAACATGCACAGCATAATGCATCATACTCGCCCGGACGGAGCGCCTTACCCTAGCGACGAATGCCGTATTTACCTGGCTTTTCGCCGAGGCGAGGGTAGCCACGTGGACGACGAAGTTGTCTGGCGTGCCGACGGAACGAGCCTCCCTGTCGAGTATTGGTCCTATCCAATACGTGAGAAGAACATCTTGATTGGTGCCGTAGTAACTTTCGTCGACATCACGGAGCGCAGAAGGGCACAGCACGCCCTGCAGCAAAGTGAGGAAATGTTTCGCCAGTTGGCGGAGAACATCCGGGAAGTCTTTTTCATCGTAACGCCGGATCCGCTTAGAATGACTTATATTAGCCCGGCTTACGAGGAAGTTTTTGGAAGGCCAGGTCACGAACTTTACGAGCGCGCCGATGCCTGGATAGATTCGGTTCATCCGGAAGATCGCGATCGCGTGCTAAGCGTTTTTGAACAATCCGTGCAAGGCGTCGCAACGGCCATGGAGTACCGGTTAGTTCGGCTCGATGGATCGGTCCGTTGGGTTCACGCACGTAGCTTTCCCGTTTGGGACTCACGGGGCAAGTTCAGCCGAATTGTAGGTATTGCGGAAGATATTACCGACGGCAAGAGAGCGATGGAAGAGATGGAAGTCGCCAAGGGCGCTGCAGAATCAGCAAACCGGGCAAAAAGCGAATTCCTTGCGAACATGGGTCACGAAATCCGAACGCCGATGAATGGGATTATCGGAATGACCGACCTCTTGCTCGACACCCAGTTGACCCCAGAACAGGCCGAATACCTTCAAATGGTAAAAATCTCAGCTGACTCGCTGCTAACGATTATCAACGACATTCTGGATTTTTCAAATATCGAGGCTGGTAAATTGGAAATCGATGCCACGGCTTTCGATTTACGAAAGTGCCTTGAGGAAGTGATGAGGGTATTCGCGATCAAGGCCCATGACAAGGGCCTTGAGCTCCTCTTGACAGTTCACCCTCGTGTGCCCACGTCGGTCGTAAGTGATCCCGCTCGAGTACGACAGATTCTTATTAATTTGGTGGGAAACGCGCTGAAGTTCACCGAGCAGGGAGAAATTGTGGTCGAAGTGCGAAAGGAGACGGAAAGCGATAACTGTACCATGCTCCATTTTAGTGTCCGAGATACCGGGATCGGAATTCCCCTCGAAAAACAGAGGCTAATTTTCAATGCATTTTCCCAGGCGGATTCATCAACCACACGCAAGTTTGGAGGTACCGGACTCGGCCTTGCCATTTCACATAGATTGGTCAACCTGATGGGAGGCGACATTTGGATCGAAAGCGAGATTGGACGTGGTTCCACGTTCCACTTCACGGTTCGGCTAGGCTTCCCTATGAAAACCAGATGAGGCGGATTCCCGGTTTTAATTGGGTGAAAATGTACGGTTGGCCAATACATTAGTCCGCTTGATCAGAGTCGATGGACGGAATCGAGTGGGTCATTAATGAAGATTGGTATCAAGACCGTAGATGCTGCCACTGATGGAGAGCAATTGCGGAAGAGGCGCGAGCCTGTGCCAGCGTCGCGAGCGCGCCATCTTCCAGCTTAACCAGTTGACGCCTGTAGCCATTGCCAGTCCGGTGGTGTAGTAGGCGGGTGCGGGCAGGCGAGCAAATGGTCTGGCAAGCGGGTCGGTCTCATACCACCAAGGTGAATTTCTAACTGCTAGCGTTTGATGCATGTCGGCCAGTGCAGCGCCATAGACCGACAAGCTCAATAGCGCGAACCTAGCATTTGAAAACCGCAACGGTGCTTTGAGTTTTGACCGAAATGGGCCTGCGTCGGCGGAGCGCACGAAGGCTGTGACGCTTGAATAGGCTGGCTTTGGTTCAGGTATCAGCGTCGCGAGTCTTGGGCTTGAGTCCGAGGAACTAGCTTGCGCCCTTGAGACTGGTGGAATGAAAATGGCCCCGAGCACTGCCAGGCCGCAGACACTTCGAACATTCATGGGAATTCCTTCCGACCGATTCAAGACCGATTTCTCGTCGGCCAGGTTCCCAAGACATTCGAGTCGAACTGCCGATTTCAGCGATTAGTTTCGAGCGACTTCAGCTCGGTTGTGGTTGATCCTGCTAGGTCGAAGGAAGCTTGCTTTGTGATTCCGACGATCAATGGGGCGGTTCCTTGGCTAGAGCTGGCTTTAAAGCCCCATCAGGAATCCCAACCGGGTAATTCGCAATGACTCTTACTCGACTGTCAAATACTCGATAGTCCGTAAACTGGCCAAGGCACCAAGTGATGTGCTTCTTGTATCCAGCCTTTACAAAAATGGTCTGAGGAACGAGCCTCCTCGGTTCATTCGCCCAATCCAGCCAACCGTAAGTAATCACAACCTCGCAAGTCTCCCACCCTCGATAACTCTTCAATTTGTCGGACAAGTCGAAATGCTCTGACATTCGGACTATATTCGAATCACCGTCCGTCCAAACTTCCCCGTAACATGCGACAGTTACAGTCTTGTTGAGTTTGAAGAGGAGATAGTCGTCAATCGGTTGCATAAAACACAAGTTATCCTCGACGCTGGCGGAATACTGAAACACCTTTATGCGTCGCTCGTTCACAACTACGTCAGCGGCTTGACGAATTTTTAGCCGATATTGCGTCCCAACCATCTCAGGCAGGTTTGACCATTCGTGACCGGGCAGCACATAACCATTTCGAGGAGGATGATCAGCATTCTCCAACTGTTCTTCACCGTTGGGATATTTTCGAAATCGTTGCACTCCGTCGATAACCCGCACTTCATACTCTGCCTGAGCGACGGGCTCATCATTTCCCGAGCCCCAGGCAAAGCTCTGAAGCGCAATAAAGTTGCGTATGCTATGCGCGAGAAGTTGGGCCTTCTCTCTCAGCACACTGACTTCCAGGGGCTCCTCGGGTCGATGCTCTAACCCTTCGCCCCGGCTTGGCACAAATTTTGAATAATGGTCTCGGGCTGTAATGAATTTGGGGTACAGGTCTGCCGAGGCCGGTAAGACATCCCAGTTGCTGGGGAATACTCTCTGGGCCAAGAACGGTTGCACTTTGCTAACGAAGTCAACCAGATTTTGAACTGGCACAGCTAGCGCCATCGTTTCATTGGTCTCAGTCATAATGCCTACTATTTTTTCGGTTTTCCTATCGACCACGATGCCGCCGCTCGCCCCTCTTATGCGAATTGGCTTATCCCCCGACAATTGGTAGTCGAAGGCAAGGAAGCCCGATTTTGACCACGCTTTGAACGTGGCGGGGAATCGGGTCAGTTTGCGAACAGGATTGATAGGTTCCTTTGGGTAACCATAGATGTCTACTTCTTGTCCCACTTCCAGTTTATCGAGACTGAAAGGAAATCCGTGATGATCTGGCAGCGAGCCCTGTAATTCGAACATGGCAAGGTCCCGGCTCTTGGCATATGGAAGGGGAGCGCCGTTCGGGAGGATATTCAGAGTAGCGCCTTTATCGTGCGGACCCGTGGCAAAATATCGTCGGACAATCTTTTCTCCCTCGATCTTCTTGGCCCGCGTTGTCATAGCTACGTGATAATTGGTCACGATGAAGTGACACGCGGCATCGAGGCAGAAGCCAGTACCGAAGTTGAGACCTATGTCGAGCTTAGGGCCAAGCTTCCCCGTAACACCTAGCTTTACATTGGGAGTAATCTTCAACGACGCAATAGGAACGACGATCTCGCCAAAGTCCTTAGTGTGGTTCACCATTGAAGCAGGCGGGATTGACGAGGAACTCGGGAAGACTTTTTGGGACGACACTATTGGCGAGAGACAGATACAAGCGAGTAAGACCGGAATGGCTTTGCGTAATATCATGAGACACCAGTTCGGCTCTGAATGAGTCGGTGCTCACGATTTGCATTTACTTATCCATGTCGTATATAGCGTGCGTAAAGGACTTAACGAAGTGTGAAGTAGTGGCCGTACCAAAACGGAACAGATATGCGAGCCATTGCAGGAAATGCTGCCAATATGAAATTGTGAGCGCCGCGCAGCATATCTTGTGCAGCGTGTTAAGTCGTTGTCCAAGTGTTAGCCTGTGCGGAGGCGAACGTCGCAATAGCGCGATTCAGGCCGGCAGTCTGGAGTGCGGCGGAGCGATCTTGGAAGAGGTTGCGGTTCTTGGGAGTGAGTTTCTTTTTGGGATTAACGACCGAAATCCAGCGCCTGCATTCTAATGTTGACGCACTGCATTTTTTGCCTGTTCTTGCTTTGAGAATCATTAATACCCGTATCTCTCTCCGACTCCCCTTTTGATAGCTCCATGATTTCGTCTCCATACCACCACGACACCAAGGCAAGTTGGTGATCCCGCCCCCAGAGCTTCCGATGAGCTGGCCCATAAATCTTCTCAAACTCTGGCAGAATTTGTTCAATGGTCGAAGCTTCGACCTCATAGTCAAGGGAATACAGTCTCTCTTTCCAGAAGCCAAGAACAACGGGACATTGACCAAAAAGCATGAGAATTCGTAGTTCTGAAAATTTTTTCAAAGATTCGGGATCATCTATGCAGCAGGTCAAGAAGCCCGAGTCATCTGGGTCGTCAAGGGTATGACGATTGATTGTCGGGTCCGTTGGTGTACCGCAGGCTGATCCAGGAAACAGAGATTTGAAATAACGGAGCTTCTCTCCAATCTTCTGTTGCCCGAGTGCAAAGGTAGGCGGATCATATTTTCGACGAGTCTCAGCCCCGGGGGCAACCACGAACATAAGAAATGAGACGACGGCCGCTATAATGTGCTTGATTGGCCTGCTCCCCGATTTTGACCACAACGTTTTCGTAGTTGTCATTGCGATCCTGACAGCATGAACCGTGGGTTGTCCCCAGCTATATCAGAAGCACGGTTGAGACTCGACTTCGTGCACGTGCAACTCAAGGGCCGCAAACTACGTTCCACACAATTCGACACCTTTCAATAATCAGAGCGAGCGACGACGGGGCAAGTTACATCGATCGGTATCGAATCGCCGGGCCGTCTACGTTTCTTCTGGCATTGACACAATGCGGTATATTCTCAGTTTTCGTTTCCTCAGAAGAGAGCGGAGCGCGCGAAGTCCGGACCCACCGTTGGATTTGGAGCCGGATCGAGTCTGTTCTGCACTTGAAATTGTACGCTTGCCTGCATCGGTTCGAGTTCGGTGTATCGTATGAATCTGTTTTTTCTTTCGCGGATTTGAGATCATCAGTCCTCCAGAGTCAAGATTTGCAACAGAAGAGGCCTAAACAAAGGCTGCGATAGTTCAGAGAGAGAAATGTTTTGCGCGGGGAGATCGCGCCAGTTTGGAAAGGTTTCTGGAATGGCTTCTTTCACTTTGAGCAGAAGTTTCCTAACGACTGTTCTCCGAGAATCGACTTCGTTAAGAAGGCTTTCGAGAGCGAACGAATCGTGCTCGTACCACTCTGGTGGGATATCCTGAGCAATTTTCAAGAGCACTTTCATCTCGATTGTGCCTTCAAGTCTGTCTAGCCAAGGTTCGAAAGATTCGATTCCCTGGACTTGTTCATAGACAGCCTTGCGTAGGTACATACTCCTTCGCGGCGTATCAGGGAAATTCCATTCTCCTGCGTTGAAGCAGAAACCTTGATCGATCATCCATACCTGGTGCGGTGCGCCGACGTTAGGGCGGCGAAAGACAACTTGCCTGCCGTCGGTGTTGCTCGTCCATAAGTCAAAGACGAGCATCCCAACAAAATGGCATAAATTACTCACATCCAGAGTGTGTTTGTGCGGCGGGAGATCGAGCGTGCTTAGATGGTGGGGGTCGCCAATGTACAACGAGCCGAACTGAAGCCCCGACAGGCAGGGGACACGAGAATGCGTCATCTCTACGCACAGGTCCGGCGTGAACCGAACTAAATCATCCAAAACATCAATGATCGCTATTGGTGTTGTAGGGAGCCCCAGGAGAGACGCTAAGCTCGTACCTAGAAACTCATTCACAAGAACGCGGCGGTGCTGCGGGTTATTTTGGAATTTGACTACGTAGTAGTTTCCATCCGAACATCGCATCAGGTGCGACTGGGAACCACCCCGCATCCTGCGAATATGCTCGACCGCGTGCAAAGTGCAGACATCAGAATGGACTATCGTACGTAAGGTGTCAGACTGGGCGGCCATGATGCCTCTCAGTTAATCGAAGCAACCAGAAGCAAGAATGATTCCGAACGGCTTTATATTTACTTTATATGTAGATTAAAAGTCTGTTTATTGTGTAATGAGATTGCAGACATCGCTCATGAATGCTGCGCGATCTCGTCGTTGGCTGTTGGATGTGAGTTACGAGAAATTGCGTGTTGACGGGCTAGGTTTCCGGGGCAGTAGAGACTTCCCAGAACAGAACACATTCCCATAGTGCTGTTTCAAAATGGGATTTCGCGCCTTACTTTGTGTTGGTGGGCGATGCTCGCTCATGCGCCCATCGAAATGATTTTAGGTTCTTTTTAGATGCAATTCCAACTGAGCAATGTTGGTCGGTTAAATGCAGGAAAAGAGCGCCGACGCTTTGCTATATGCGGACCATCCTCCTAATACTCGTTTGTCTTCTGATGTCCGAGGCTCATGCGTCTGCGCAATCGCCAGTGGCCGCTGCAATCGGGCGACCCTTTGATCTCGGCCTAGGATATTCCTACATACGTCGTTTCGACGGTTCGTACAATCAAATTGGATTGAATGGGGCGGACGCCATTATTTCGATCCCCGTGCATTCTCACTTATCTATCAGAGCTGATTTGGGATATGCGCGAGCAGCCAATGTCCGCGGAACGGCTCGTCACAGTGATGTATTGACCTACATGGCGGGTCCTGTTTTCTATCCCACGGCTCGGCGTCATTTCAACACTTACGTCCAGGCGCTTATAGGAGGCGCTAGAGTCACTGGTCCCATTCTCCTGAATGGTGGTGAATTTCTCGGCGGAGCATGGGTGACTACGTTCTCTTGGGCTGTTGGTGGCGGTGCTGAATACTGGATCAGAGATTCTATCGCTGTTCGCACAGGTGTAGATTATCTACGAACTGCGTACTTCGACACTGCGCAAACGATTCGAGGCCAGAACAACCTGAGGACAACCGCTACCGTGGCCTATTATTTCGGAAGGCGTTCGCGAAGAGGGCGATAATGCGCTAGCTGTTTCTCTTCTAGAACTGAACCAGCTTGTTTTGCACTGCATACCGGATCAGTTGCCCGAGCGAGTGAAGGTCAAGTTTCATCATGATCCGAGCCCTGTAGGTTTCGACTGTCGTGACGGTTATGCTCATGAGCGGAGCTATTTCCTTGCTACTCAGTCCCTCCGCCAAGAGCCGGATAACTTCGCATTCTCTCTTGCTTAGGACTATTCGATTTGTAGATGAACTGCGCAGCGAGAACTGAGTTTTGCGGCGCAGGAACCTCGGTTCGGGAGATTCCTGGTCGTAACTCCTATCGTCCTCAGGTTCTGGTCTTTCTCCTGCTGAAGCGTTCGCATCTATATTTCGAGTCACCTAGCACTCCTTTCAAGCCCTATGCGCGAGACAGGGCTATTGGCCGGTGAGGCACGAATCTACGCAAACTGCTTGTACGGAGACGGCCGGGACAGACCACCACTCCTTTGTAACAGTACAGTTCTGACAGATTTCTCGTAAGATGTCAATATGATAAATACTTTTGTGATGTACTGTTGCTCTATTTTATGTGCTTGACACGTTTACTGTGAGTATGTATAACTTTGCCCTCTGAAGGGCGTTCGGTCATCTCCCACCTGCCTCTGAGAGGGAACCCAAGGGATGGCCCCACGCAAGAGAACGCCCTTCTTCGGAGCCCAGCATGCTTACCTTTCTTCGGCGATCTGAGGGGACAAACAATCCGACCCGTCTGCTGGGCACTAAGGCAGACCACATGCGCCAACCGAGGCTTCGTTGGGAGAATTTCAATATTTGTCCCCATTGTTTGGCAAATGGGCGGCTCGTCCTGGTTGAAGGGCCGAACGAGTGGGGGCCAATCGTTTCTCGCTCGGATGGCGTCAATTTTCATCTCTTCTTAGGGGATAGGCCAATTTCCTATCCCGCTAAATTAGCAACAGGCAAGAAGCAGATGATGTCGGCTGGGTTCTGGTACGTTCACGAAGCGAACGGCGCTTCGACAGAGGCTGTCGTGGTCATTCTTCGGAGACCGCCGAGAGGCGGAACCCCATTGCTACACGACTTAGAAACGGTCGCAGACAAGCTATATGAAAAACTACAGAAGTCGAGTCGCCTCCCGTGCATTTATGAGTTTGATGGCCGACAACTTCATCAGATTGTCCATTGAACCCATCCGGCGGAGGCTGACTGCGCTGGAGTTGGTTGGGCGGGGAAGTAAAACGTCATTCGTCGATGGCAAGTTCTTTGAGAACAGTCTCTATAAGCGTGTTTCCCGCGACTCCCCTGTTCTATATAATGGTGTTCCCTCGAAACCCGGCCAGGAGATTCTGCGCCTTAAAGATCAACCAGGAGAATTACAATGAGAAAGTCTACTGTCTCTGCATTTTTATTGTTTTCTCTCTCTCGCGATCCCGCGTATCGGTGCGACTCAGGATCACGACCGCAAGCCTGACCTGCTCGTCGATGACGATAAGGTTCAATGCCCCACCGCGACCTTCACGTCGATTCAAGACGCCATCAACGCTGCGAATCCCGGCAGTCTGATCCGCGTTTGCCCCGGCACCTATCCCGAACAGCTCTCCATCAACAAATCGTTGAGCATCGAAGGCGACAACGGCGCGATTGTGCTGCCGAGCAATATGGTGGCAAACACCACAGGTTCTTCCGGTGCTCCCATAGCGGCCGCCATTCTTGTCATGGATGCTGCGAATGTCGAAGGCTTCATCGTGGACACTTCGAACAACCGCATCACCGAGTGCTCTCCTGACCTCATCGGCATCCTCTACCAGAACTCCTCGGGCACTATCAAACATAATGCTGTGCGAAACACTAAACTGTCCGTCTCTCTCAACGGCTGTCAGAGCGGTGATGGTATCGTCGTGCAAACCCTCAGCGGCGAAACATCCAACGTGAAGATCGACGACAACAGTATCCACGACTATCAGAAGAACGGTATCACCGGCAATGAATCTGACACCGAAGTAACCATCACCGATAACGTCGTCACTGGCCTTGGTCCGACAAGCGGTGCCGCACAAAACGGCATCCAAATCGGTTTCGGCGCAAAGGGCAGCGTTCAACGGAATACTGTTACAGATAACGTTTGGTCTCCCTGTGTCTCGACTGCAAACTGCGCGTTTAACGCGACGGGCATATTGGTGTTCGAATCCGATAATGTGCTTGTCGAGCACAACTCTGTTGCCACAAGCCAGGTTGGAGTCTTCGCTGGCGGACAGAGCGCCAAGGTGGAGTCCAATAGCATCTCTAACTCCCTGGTTCTTGTAGGCATTGATCTGGCGGGTGACAACAACGTTGCGAAGAGCAACCACGTCACCAATAGCGGTCAAGCCGCCATCCTGATCGAGGGGAACAACAACAGTGTTCAGGCCAATGATCTCATCGAAGCGCCCGTTGGGATTTTGAAGCTGTCCGGCACCGTCGGAAACACCCACTCGGGCAATTCATTCTTTGACGTTCTGATTCCCGTGCATGACCCAGCGCCTACGCCGGGGAGCACGGTCCGCGTCGCGCCTCAGCGATAGAGTTAAGGATGTACCGGACATTGAGGATCGGGCCGATTTCACTTGTACGATTACCGCGTTTACCAGGACTTGACCGCTTGACTTAGGAGTTTTACGTTTGTTTCCGAGTTGCCGACAATCCAGGAATAGCTCACGAGAAGCGTTTGTCGGTACCAATCCACAACTGACCTTCACTTTCGAATGTTTATCATCCTCCGTAATCGCGCGCTGGCGTTGGCGAACTTCGCGGGCGTGTCGCGTCCATGGTTCGGGTTCTTCGACTACCGGGACTGGCCCCATTGTGGGTTCCACAGTCCGCGCGCCGAGAGGATGATGGAAAATATCCCGAGCACACCGAGCGCGAAGAGCGTCCAAAGGAAGAAGAAGCCTCCGCTGGACTTCACGACGTTGACGATTCCCGTCCCCCTCAAGTGGATGACGGGCACGACCGTCGCAATGATCCCTCCGATGAGGGTGATGATGTACCCCGGTCGCCGTTCGGTGAGCACCAGCGTCCCGTATAGCCAGACGACCAGGATGGCTATGGCAATGAAGTTTGCGGGCCGTGCCTTGTCCATCCCGCGGACGATGTCGTCCGTCACGTGAAGCATGACCAAGAGGATCGAGAGCAGAGAAGCGATGGTTAACATGACGCTGCGTTTCATTGAATATTCTCCTGGTTAGATTTGTGCGTGCCTCTCAGTGAACACATGTTCGGTTGACAGTGATGCGCTGGCCTGCTCCTTCCATCGCTGTTCGTTCACGCCGAACATGAGGAGCCACAGCATTAGCGATGCTGCCCCAAGGATGCCGAGGACAGGCGCCCGGCGGCAATCAGGAATTTGCTCGTCCGTTTACCGCTTGAACGAATAATAAATGACGTACAGCCAACTCAAGATGCCGTGAAGAATCATCCACAGGATGGAATGGTTGATGCTCCACGAAATAGTGATG
Source organism: uncultured Acidobacteriota bacterium (assembly GCA_963729455.1). Classification (GTDB taxonomy): domain Bacteria; phylum Acidobacteriota; class Terriglobia; order Acidiferrales; family UBA7541; genus Acidiferrum. The sequence continues at coordinate 820,432 of CAVSNX010000004.1, read as the reverse complement.
GCAAGCATGCTCCCGAAACCCCAACAACCAACGCCCGCCGACCCGCCTCTATTTTCCATTTCAACTCCCATATGGGCGACGCTGGTGCTACGCCCGAATCGTCGCTGCAACGCCACGACGACGCAAACCAGTGCTGTGCGGTATACGGCTGGCATTGAGAAAAAGACTCATCTGGGAGGCGAATTTCGGTGCCACAAATCCTCCGGGTTGGCGGTCATCGCACACTCCTGGTTAGTCGCGTTACCGGAGATGTGAAGTAATACCTCACTTGGACGGTTACCGCGTTATCTCTAACGACGCCGGCCGTTGCAAGAGTTTTTTCTGACGCTCAGGACTCGGATCGAACACAACTCACCGTCGGCGCAAGAAATGCGTCTGGTTTTGGAGCTTCTGTTCATCTGCGTCACCCTAAGTGCTCAGCCCTTCACGTTCATCAACTAGGTGTTGCCCACCAGTCATCTCTTCGATCATCAACGACCATGATGAGTTTTTCGATCTCCCCTCTCAGGGAGGCGGGTAGCCTAATCAATCAGCCGGTGACTTTCGCACCATAACGCGGTCCTGGCATCCCCGCACAGGCATCACCACTTTTCTGCTGCATCTGTCCACGACGACAGAACTCGTTGTACTCAATGCCATCCCGCAACATGATCCACATGCGGATTCCCAGCTTGCGAGCCACCGCTGCTCTCGCCTTTCCGAGACCTTTCTGGATTAGTTTGCGGCGGTAAAAATGTTTCAACTCTGGATCCCGGCGTACCGCATGGATCGCTGCTTCACTCCACAGAAATCGCAACAGCGGATTGCCTTGTTTGGTCAGCCCACCCAACCGCTGTCGCTTCCCACTGGAATATTCGCCTGGGATCATCCCTACATAACTGGCCAGGGCCTTGCTGTTTGCGAATCGGGCCGGATCGCCCAGGAACACTTCGGTCGCTAACGCCGTAATCGGTCCTACTCCGGGATGAGTCATCAACAAGCGTGCTCCAGAACGTTCACGAGCTTGCTGCTCGACTCGCTGATTTAGTGTTTCGATCTCCGCCTTGAATTTCTCATACATCGCCTGCAACTCATTCCGCCGATAAGCGGCATGCGGCGACAACGGTAAAGACGCGATCGCGTGTTGGCCTGCTTGAGTCCACAGTGAGGAACCCCGTCGCAGGCCATTCGCCAAGGCAATGGCCTGCAGCGCATTTTGTATTTTGACCCGCAGGCCCACCCACTGATGGCGGTGCCGCAATAAGGCTCGCAGGTCTAACAGTTCTTTTGTAGGTAACCAGATCGCCGGAAAGCGCTCTTCTAACAGCAGGGACAGAAGTAAGTCCGCATCTCGCCGATCATGTTTCTGCTTTCGTGGTTCGGCTGCTCGAATCTCTGCCGGATGACCCACCAGGCATTCGATTCCGAGTTCTTCCATGAGGTTCACAAACCACTGCATGGAGCCGGTGGCTTCGATTCCCACTCGCACCGGTCGTGGAAGGCTGGAATAAAACTCTCGCACGTGGTTGCCTTCGTGCTTCAGAGTCGTCTTCACTACCTCTCCGGTGGTGGTGTCCAGCATCGCCAACGTCTGCTGGCGAGCGTGCAAATCACATCCTATAATTCGCATCTCGGCCTCCTTCGGTCCGAGCTCTGTTAGGGTGAACGCCGAAACAGTCTACTCGGGCCGTCGCGAGGCCGGCCTCGTTAAGACATCAATCAGGACTTGGGCAGCATAATTGGGATTTCCCGTCCTTCAAATGTGCATTTGTCGGCAGACCATTTTGTCGCTACCACTCGCAACGAGCCGTCGCAATATCGGCAGCGATGGAAATTCATGTGCGCAAGGCGGACGTCGGAGATCTCAAGCACATTCTGCATCACCGACGAGCTATGTTTGAGGAGATGGGATTCCGGGATACTGCCGTGCTCGACCGTGTGGAGGATTTGTCGCGGGAGTATTTCAGCGACGCTCTACGGATCGGTACGTACAGAGCTTGGCTTGCAGAGGAATTGAATGGGCAGGTCGCGGGCGGTGGCGGGATTGTCATTTCCCGTTGGCCGGGTTATCCCGGCGAGAATCATGCAGAGCGGGCCTGGATTCTTAACATGTATACGGAGCCTGGAGCACGGCGCTGTGGAGTGGCGAAACGACTGTTGGAAGTGATGATCGAGTGGTGCCGAATAAAGGGATTCAGTGCCATTTCACTTCATGCAAGCCCCGCAGGACGCCCGCTATATGAAAGGGTGGGCTTCCAGCAAACAAACGAGATGCTACTCAAGCTGCGCTGAGCAGCATTTCGTTCGGGCCTCCCGCGTTCAGCCGCCGTTTAGGTGCTCTGCGGGATGGTTGGACTTGTCCGGTTACCGCGTTTACCAGGACATAGTGTTATAAAAATGGATGGCCCTAAAGAGGATCCGGCGCACGACGCCTGGATTGAGGTAAAAGATGCTGGCTGTCCTGTTGGTTGCCGCCGCTCTTTTGGGGGTGGGGCTTGTGGTCTTCTGGATGGAGCCGCTCGGTATCCTGAGCGTGATAGAGCGAATCACTCCCAATGTTACTTATCGCGTTCGGACGGATCTTCCTGTAGTGGCTCTTTCCTTCGACGACGGCCCGCACCCACGTTTCACGCTCCAAGTCCTAGAGATTCTTCGGCAGCACGACGCAACGGCAACCTTTTTCCTGATTGGCCAACAGGCCATTCGGTACCCCGATGTGGTTTCGCAAATCAAGGCTGACGGACACGAGGTGGGCAACCACTACTTCAAGAATGGCCCCACGCTAACTCACTCTGACGCCGATTTCGTCGCTTACTTAGAACAGACCGAAAAAGCAATCGGCATCAGTGCGGTGTCGAAGTTATTCCGTCCACCCGGTGGCGTGGCATGGCCCAATCAACTCCGGCTTGCTCAAGCGCGCGGGTACAAATGCGTCCTGGGTTGTGCCTATCCTCATGATCCCATTCGGCCCCCAGTTTGGTACATGAGGTGGCTGGTTGCAAAAAATCTTGTTCCCGGTACCATCGTGATCCTTCATGACGGAATCTCAGACCCATCACGAAGCATTGAGGCGCTGCCGCACATTCTTACAGCGGGGCGCAAGAAGGGACTGCGCTTCACTTCGATCGGCGCCCTGGTGAGGGAAGCTGCCAAGCCAGCGGAAACAAGCTGACGACGCCTAACCGGACAATGGGATCAGGCCCGATTTCACTTGTACGATTACGGCGTTTAGGCGATTACTTCCGGATTGCCGACCATCCGGGAGTTATCGTGCGTGGCTCGAACCAAAATGCCGAGTTGAGCCAATTCCATACGTAACGCGTTTATTATTCCCCATCGTTGCTAGGTTCCGTCAAGATCTGCAAATAGGGAAACGCGTCAAGCAAAACTACAATAAGCTTCTGCATCACCCTTGGTGCTACAGTCATTCGGTGCCCGTATCCGGATCGTTCGTGAAGAAAGCCATGTGGAGTATTGGCGGTCTAGCTGTGGCTGGTCTCGGCGTTATGTCTTATTTGTGGTTTACCCCGGGACGTACTCCGGCCATCCATCAGCCTCACAGTGTAGCGTCGCTGGAGCGTGTCCGAATCGGTGACGTGGATCAATACATTCTCATTCGTGGGAACGACGCTTCTCTCCCTGTATTGCTGTTCCTGCATGGTGGGCCCGGTATGCCGGCCATGTACCTTGCCCATTCCTTTCAGCGTGAACTTGAAAAGGAATTCGTTGTCGTTCAGTGGGATCGCCGCGGTGCCGGGAAATCATATCGCGAAGACATCAGCAGCACACTCACTGCAGAACAACTTGTCGCGGATACCGTCGAATTGACGAATGTCCTCCGTGTCCGGTTCCACCAGGACAAGATTTATCTTGTGGGACATTCTTGGGGCACCTATCTGGGAATGCTTGTAATCGCCCGACATCCGGAGCTGTACCGCGCTTATGTCGGGATAGGACAGCTCGCCCGTTTGGCGCCCATCGCCGAAATTCAGGATGAATACATTCGCCAGAGTGCGGCACGCGTGGGGGATCAGAACGCGATCAAAGAGCTGGAAGAGCAGGGCGGAACCGTCCGGGAAACGTTGGTCTTCAAATTTGGGGGTGAACTCCATAACGCGAAGTCGTTTATGCCGCTGCTGATCACGGGCCTGACCGCCCCCGAATATAACCTTCGCGACGCGCGCAACATCCCGAGGGGAGTATCGCTATATACGAAACACTTCGTGAACAACTCGATTTCAGGGGAGCTGATGGATGCCATCCCGGAAGTGGATATTCCCATCTATTTCTTCACTGGCCGGTACGACTACTGCGATCCATATGTCCTAACGGAGGAGTATTTCTCCAAGATCAAGGCGTCGGTGAAGCACATCGTATGGTTTGAAAAGTCCGCGCACTTTCCTTTCTATGAGGAGCCATCCGCTTTTGCGCAACAGATGCAAGGAGTGCGGAGAGCAACCAACGTCGCCAGATGAGTCGGGTCTACGTAGAAGCGGCCTCGTTCGCTGCTGATTAGCGGTGCCACTCCGGATTGTGGCCGGATGACGGGCAACTCGGAACTAATTCCACTTACCTGGTTAGTCGGGTGGTCTCAATGGGTCAGCTCCAAACAAGCCGCTCGAATCCACGCCCTGCAGTCACGCACTGTACTGGCAAAAAGGATGAGCAGGCAGAAGGAAACACAATGCGTACTCTCATCGTAACTCGTTCATTGCTTTTCGCAGTCATATTGATGGCTCTTTCCGCTGCTTCATTCGCGCAAATCGGGATTTCAGTATCTTTTGGTCCCCCTGCGCTTCCCATTTATGAGCAACCTATCTGTCCCGGAGACGGCTACATCTGGACGCCAGGTTATTGGGCTTGGGACGGAGATGATTATTACTGGGTGCCCGGCACTTGGGTCGTAGCTCCCGAAGTCGGCTTCCTTTGGACACCTGGGTATTGGGGTTGGGGCGGCGGCGCCTTCTTTTGGCACGAAGGCTATTGGGGCTCGCACGTTGGATTTTATGGCGGAATCAACTATGGATTTGGCTATTGGGGACATGGCTATGAAGGCGGCCGCTGGGATCATGATCATTTTTACTACAACACATACGTAAATCACGTGGACGAACGGATCATTCACAACACCTATAACACACGAATCGAAAACGTCTCGGAAAACCGGGTCAGCTACAACGGCGGGAACGGCGGTATCAATATGCGTCCGTCAGGAGAAGAAGAAAACTATGGCCGGGAACGCCACGTAGGTCCAGTTGCCGCCCAAAACCAGCATATCCAAGAGGCTCGTTCCAACCCTGAGCTGCGCGCCTCTGCCAATCACGGCAAACCTCCGATCGCTGCAACGTCAAGGCCGGGAGACTTCCACGGCAGCGCCGTACCTGCCAGAGAAGCCGGAACTCCATACAAAGCTCCCGAACATGCAGCAAACGCGAATCGTCCACCAAATGCAAACGAAGGTCGTACCAACAACTACAACCACGCGACCGAGGTTCAGTCCCATCAGTACAAGGCGACAAGCACGGGCAACCAAGCGACGGACAGAAAGTATCAACAGCAGCAGGACAAGCTAGCCGCCAAACAAAATCAGGAACACCAGAAGCTGCAGCAACAGCAGGAGAAAGAACACCAGCAAATGGCCCAGAAGAATGCCAGCGAGGCTCAAAAACAGCAAATGGAACAGCGCCACGCTCAACAAACTCAGCAACTTGAGCAGAAGCATGCGCAACAACAGCAGAAAGTGCAGACACACCAACAGCCGCACCATTAGTGGCATGCGGATTTGCGAATGGAGGTGATGCGTCTATTCGACCGCTACCATTCGCTTAGCGTTTTTCCGCTGGAGGATGGTTCTGCGCAGGTGGTGCACTGATCTTACAGATTGAAATCCTGAATGTCAGTGCCCGGTCAGTCGGGTGGTCTCAATGGGTCGACGCAACACCCGAATCGGAACCCCAGCGCCGGGCCTTCAGCAGCCAGGGTCAGTGGCCAGGTTTATTCAGACGATTCACCCCTCTGGCTAGGGTCTGGTCGAGCAGAGCCCTGCAGATCGGTCTCAAGGTGGAAGCATTCTCGGCTCAACAGTTTACGTGCTGTTGCGTCGACCGGTTGAGCTGGCACGCCTTACAGGACAAGTCCTTTTTTAGGGCGATTCCAGTTGTCCGGTTGCGGGATTATCAGACTCTGAAGCGGTTCTCCATGACATGATGACCTGCCATTTTTGCGAGTCGAGAGCCGTGAGACTATGCCGTGCTAGTATACAAACCGCATCTTAAGCTCATGAAACCTGGGAGGATTAGACCATGAAGCAACCACTCCCCTCCTCTGGCCGTCGAAACTTTCTCAAGACAGGCGGTGCCGTTGCCGCAGGACTTCTAACCAACGGTGCTGTGCTCGCGCATCCCTCGGCCACCGTGTTTCCGCCTCTCCCCGCTAATAGCAAGACGCAGGCCGCCATGCCAACCCGCAACCTCGGCAAGACTGGTTACAAGGTGGCGATCTTCAGCCTTGGGGGCCAGGCGGCGCTCGAAAGGGCAAACAACTTTGACACCGCAGTACCCCTTATTGAACGTGCGCTCGACCTGGGCGTGAACTATATCGATACCTCTTCGATCTACGGTGGTCCTGAGCGCTGGAGCGAGCGATACGTGGGCCGCGTCATGAAGGCTCGGCGGCAGGATGCTTTTCTTGCGACCAAGACGAAAGAACGCACGCGTGACGGTTCGCTACGGATGATCGAAAAGTCGCTCACTCTGCTGAATACCGATCACGTGGACCTGTGGCAGTTGCATGACATTGGTTTGCCTGAGGACGTGAATGCGATCTTTGGCAGAGGTGGAGCCATCGAGGCACTGGTTGAAATGCAAGAACAGAAGGTGGTGCGCTTTCTGGGCGTCACAGGGCACTACCGCCCGGAAGCGTTGATAGACGCAGTGAACCGCCACCGGTTCGATACAATCTTGATGTCGCTGAACGCGGCCGATGCGCACATTCACAGCTTCACCGAGCTATTGCTGCCGCTGGCAGTGGAGAAGCAAATGGGTATCATTGGCATGAAGGTGCCTGCGCGCGGCAGATTGCTTTCGACATGGACTCCGCCTCCGCTCGAACAGCAGCAGCATTCGTGGGAGGGATCGGCGATTGCCACGCGCCCAGGCGTGATGAATATGCGCGAGGCGGTGCAGTTCACACTTACCCACCCGGTCAGCACCGTGATCATCGGATGCGACAATATTCAGCAGCTTGAGGAGAACGTCCAGATCGCGCGCGAATTTACGCCACTTTCTCAATCCCAAATGATGGCGCTTAACAAGCGGGCCGCACCCGTCGCCAAACAGTCGCTGTTCTTCCGTTTTACCGACCGTAGCAAGGGCTGATCAAAGAAACGCTGCGCACGCGGCGTCTTGCACCCCCTGGGTGAGGTAGCAGCGTCAGTTAGTTTTGAAGCGCGGCCGATCCATCCTCCAAATTCCAATTCCACTTCTCCGGTAACCGCGTTAATCATCCAAGTGGAAGGGGTGCGCCCAATCTCCCAGAACCCCGCTTCTGGATCACTTCCGGTTTGCCGACAACCCACCCAAAATCTCACCTTTCGCTTCCCAACGCCTTTTGAAGGGACGGGAGCCGGGGCACTTGATCCCTTGACGGCGGCTGCTAACCATCCGACACTCGCATAGTCTAACTATGTCATGGGGTGATCATTTGCACCGAGACGAGATTCCTCCTGGAACACTTTATCTGCTGATCCTGAAAACTTTGGTGCGCTCCGGCGAGATGCATGGATATGAGATCGCCAATTCTATTCAGCGGATATCGGATGACGTTCTCCAAGTCGAAGAAGGCTCGTTGTACCCCGCGTTGCAGCGGATGCTCATCAAGGGATGGGTGACCGCGAAATGGGGCATGACGGCTGGCAACCGCCGCGCTCGTTACTACCAGCTGACTGCAGCAGGCCGCAAACAATTGGCCGTCGAGATGTCGCAGTTCGAACGCGTCATTGGCGCGATCACGCGTGTGATTGAAGCGGTCTGAAAGGAGCTCCGTTATGGACTGGCTGCGCGAACTGGCAAGGCGCCTCGGCATGCTGATGCATCGCCGGCAGTTTGATGCCGACCTCGAAGAGGAGGTGCGCCTGCATTTGGAATTGCGGCAAGAAGAACAGTTCGAGTCCGGCATGACGGCAAACGAGGCTCGGGCCGCTGCTCAGCGCCGGTTTGGCAACGCAACGTACCTGAAGGAAGAAAGCCGCATCGCGTGGGGCTGGGAATGGTTCGAGAACTTGGCGCAGGATGTTCGCTACGGCCTGCGCATGTTGCGCAAGAATCCCGGCTTTACCGCGGTCGCGGTCCTCACGCTGGCGCTCGGCATTGGCGCGAACACTGCAATATTCAGCGTGATTGACACTGTGCTTCTCAGTCCGCTCCCCTACCCGGAGCCACAGCAGCTCATCGCGACGAAGCAGAACGATTCGTTGCAAAACGTGATCGATATCCAGCGACAGACACGCACGCTTTCGCAAGGAGGTGGAGTCAACATCGAAGCAATGGACTACACCGGCGGAACCGAACCCGAACAGATTCTCGCGGCATATGTCGATGCTGGGCTGCTTGAAACGCTCGGGGTTCCGCCGATGCTGGGCCGCATCATTACAAGAGACGAGGACGTAAGCGGCGGACCCCGAAACATCGTGGTGAGTTACCATTTTTGGCAGAACTTTCTGAGCAGCGACCCTCACGCTTTGGGAAAGACGATCCCCCTGAGTGGAAACAACTACACCGTGATTGGCGTAATGCCAGCGGGCTTTGCCTTGCCCAGGGAACATGCGGATGTGTTCGTTTCGCTGTGGGTGGCTTATCCGGAGGCTGCTCCTTACCGCGGCGTGCATTTCATGAGGACCTACTGGCGGCTGAAGCCAGGCATGACGCTCTCGCAGGCGCAGGCAGACATGTCCACGATCGACCGCCGGCTCGCAGAGCAGTATCCCGACAACGAGAGAGATCGGAAGACGTTGCTCGTCCCCTTGCATCAATGGTTGACCGGCGACGTTCGACCGGCGCTGCTGGTTCTCTTCGGAGCCGTGGGATTAGTGCTGCTGATTGCCTGCGCGAATTTCGCTGGGCTGCTGATGGCCCGTGCGATTGCACGTCAGCAGGAGTTTGTGATTCGTGCGTCGCTTGGTGCGGGAAGGAGTCGGCTGATTCGTCAAGCGCTGACCGAGAGCGGGATTTTGGCGATCGTCGGCGGTGCAGCCGGCCTGCTGCTTGCGAAATGGGGCACCGGTTCTCTGGTCTCGGTCAAACCAGCGGCGCTGGAGCGTTTCAGCGGGATTCAAATGGATGCGCACGTGTTCCTGTTCGTCTTCGGTATCTCACTCCTGACGGGCGCCGTCTTCGGACTCATGCCCGCCTGGTCTGCGGCGCGTGCGAACGTCGCAGAATCGCTCAAAGAAGGTGCGCGAGGTTCAACAGCAGGTCCCTTCAGTCGAGTGTTGCGGCAATTGTTGGTCACCGCAGAGTTCGCCCTGGCGCTTATTCTTCTCGTTGGGGCCGGCCTATTGATCAAAGGGTTCTCACGGCTCCGCTCTGTGAATCCCGGGTTTAATCCAACAAACGTAATAACCATGCATCTGCAATTGCCGGCCACACGCTACGCGAAGATTCCACCCCAGACGGAGTTCCGCCGCCAGGTGCTGGCACGCCTAAGTTCGCTGCCGGGCGTCGACGCCGCGATGGTGACGGACATTCCGCTTGGCGGAAATTACGTGGGCCACAGTTTCGTCATCGATGGGCGTCCCCCGGTACCCGTGGGCGCCGAACCCGAAACGCAGACCCTCTCGGTGATGGGCGACTACTTCCGTGTGATGCAGATCCCGATTCGCGCGGGGCGCAGCTTCACGGCTATGGATCGCGAAGGACAACCGCTTGTGGCGGTCGTAAACGAGGAAATGGTGAGGGAGTTTTTCCCGCACGAAAACCCCCTCGGTGCGCGTATCGATTGGTCGCGAATAGAAGGACCGCATCAGTGGATGACCATCATAGGGGTCGCGCAAGACGTGAAGCATTCCGGACTCAATCAACCTGTCGATCCCGCCGTATACGCTCCGTTTCCGCAATCCGACGAGGCCTGGAGACGGTGGATGACGCTTGCCATTAGAACACCTGGCGCGTCCGCTGCGCTCATCGAAGATGTAAAGAAGCAGGTTTGGAGCGTAGACAGCCAGATTCCTGTGAGTGAAGTTCACTCCATGGAAGACCTGATGGGTGTTTCGCTGGCGCAGCAACGTTTCAACATGTTGCTTCTCGGCCTGTTCGCTGCGCTCGCGTTGATTCTCGCAGCAGTGGGAATTTACGGGATGATGGCCTATCGTGTCGGCCAGCGCATGCACGAGATCGGCATCTACATCGCTCTCGGAGCCCAGCGGCGGGACGTGCTACGGGTTGTGCTGGGTGACGGAGCGAAGCTTGCATTCATTGGCATCGCGATTGGCATCGCCGGTGCAATTGCCCTTACGCGGGTGATGACAAGCCTCCTCTTTGAAGTCAAGCCGACGGACCCGGAAACCTTTGCAGTCGTGGCGATCCTGCTGGCCATCGTTGCGCTGGCGGCTTGCTACGTGCCGACACGCCGCGCCATGCGAGTCGATCCGATGGTCGCATTGCGCTACGAATAGTTCGCCTCCCCTTTGTCGGCATTGCGCTGTACTCATACGACCAGCATCTCACCTGGCTGAAAATGTCGAAGTCCGCTCGGCGGAAGAGGGAAACTCCAGTTTGTGCCCGGGTGACGGGCAACTCTGACGTAACGCGATTAGGTAAGGGTTGCCGACGATCCATCCCAAACCCTTGTCATCACTTCCCAGCGGCTTCTACGCGCATCGAGCTTTTTTGTGCCCCACTCACTGCCGAAACACAGGTCTCGTTATACAAGGGCTGATACACTGCACGAAGTTGGCATAGGAGGACTAATGGAGACTTCAGCTCCGGCTCAGTCCGCGTCAGACCGTTACCCCCGAGCCGCTAGCCCAATCCACATGATTTTAGTGCTCGCCGCGATAGGTGGTTGGGCGATCGGGCATAAGATTTTTATATATCAATTGAGCGCGACGGCTAATCCGAACCGCGTGCGCTATTATGTGGTCACCATTTTTTATGAATGGCTCTTGTTCGTTCTGGTAGTGGCGGGCGTACGGCGTAGTGGCGTGTCTGTCCTCATCGTTCTCGGAGAACATTGGAATTCCGTCCGCCAGGTGCTGCGGGATATTGGAATTGCCGTTGGCTTCTGGATCGTTGCGACGATGCTCCTTTGGATATTTGGCTGGCTCCTGCGCACCGCTGCTCTCAGTCGCAATGTGTCCATGCTCCCCCAGCGAGGTATCGAACTGACATTTTGGATAGCGCTCTCCGTCACCGCCGGTGTTTGCGAGGAGACAATCTTTCGAGGTTACCTGCAACGGCAGTTCATGGCCCTGACTAAGAGCGCTCCCGCCGGCATTCTCCTTTCTGCCGCAACATTCGGCGCGGCTCACGCGTACCAGGGCTTCCGGATGATGATTCTGATCGCCCTGTACGGAGCTATGTTCGGGATTCTGGCCTATTGGCGCGGAAGCGTTCGCCCTGGAATGATCGCTCATGCGTGGAACGATTCATTGAACGGAGTGCTTGCAGTTTTAGTGAGGCATTAGGGTCTGCTCGCTGCCAGTGATGTAGTCCGCCTTGTCGGCCTGGGATTGCGCCTGGATCACGGGCTAACCGGAAGTTATTCCGAGTTAGAAGGACCGTCGTGGGAAGTCGCGACAGCTCAGTCCACTTGCCTGTGTAGTCGCCTTACCGGACAACTGGTTTTCGTGCCGTTTCACGTGGCAGAACAATCTCCATGAGGTAACGCCACATAAATGCTCCCCACATATAACCGGCTAACGACCAAAGGGGCAGCCCAACCAAGATTGCGAGAAACAAGTCACCGCGAGATGGGAAATGCCACCCATATTTTTCATGCCAGTACGAGAAAGTGGTCAATAGAAACACAGACATCCCCCAGCACAAGATGCCCCAGTAGAAAACGTAGTGCATGCGGCCCTTGGTCCGAATTTTTTCGAGACGCTCAATTCGCTTTGGAGACATTGGCCCGAATAGGCTCATTGGGAAACTCCATTGATTGCAGCCTAGCACCACATGCCTGGTTAGTCGAGTGGTCTCAATAGGTCAACGCAACACTTGGCCGAATTCCATTTGCAGGGCCTAAATAGCTAAGATCCGTACGCGAGGTTTGAATCGAACGGAACACTATCCTGGCTAGGGTCTGATTGAGTACAGCCGGACAAAGCGGTTCTCCATGGGGAAGTGCTGTCCGATCAATGGATTAGAGGGTGTTGCATCGACCGGTTGAGCCCGCACGGCAAACCGGACAAGTGTCCCTTCGGGGTCCTTCGTGACGGGCGGAACGCCCGGCATGGCGACCGCAAACCTTACCCGCCGTCCGTTTTCCGAACAGCCCTCCCAGGTGCGGGCCTTGCTCGGTAACGGGCTTTGGCCGATCCCACGAGCATTCCAGAAAGATCGTATGCCACCCATACGCTGGAAACGCGCCTGCCGAGGCATTTAATCATGCAGCCAGAAGTCCTGCACGCAACTTGTGCCCGCAACAAGCGGAGCTAGGAAGCCCGTCAATAAAGTTGACAGTCAAGGGCTCAGAGCAGAAAGGGCACGAAGATGACCAGTCACTGCCACACGCAGGACACGTTTTTAGAATTTTCTGCACGCCGTCGAGGGATGTACCGTTCAAACCACGGTCGAGAACAAAGCGACACGCCGGATTACTACAGACTAAGTACTTATCCATGTTTGTATGCCTTCCTGGGGACAGTTCCAAGTAACTTGGTGCTCCTTGATTGTCAATACCGTAAAAATACGTACGTTAAATCAGCGAGGTCGGACATGAATCGATAGCTACTTTGTGATAGGCTTCACGACAATCGGCGAGGTATATCACTGCCATTCGTTGCTGAAGAGTTTGAACCTATCGTCATGAAGTCCCATGAGCACTGGTGGAATTCCTACCGCCACGCATTGCATGCGTGTGGTGACAAGGCCCGTGAGGATGGCGAGGCCGATAAAGCAATCAGAGTCTGCATAAAGCGTCTATCACAGATTTCCCCGAAACAGACTCCGGAGCGGGAAGCAGTCCGCGTGGCACTTTCCGACCTGAAGCTTCTCAAGCGCCTTTATCGAAAATATTCCGGAAAGAGCCAGTGGACTGACCAAACTCAAGAGGAGAGAATCGAAACTCTGGTCGGCGGCAAACGCCAATCGAACTTAATTTCAGCGGGGCCGGGGTGAGAGGGCAAAACTCTGGCACCCGGCCCCAACCAGCCCCTCACCATTACTGCTGCGCCCTCAAATGTGGTGTGGGCGGGTATGGAGAAAGGGGGTAAATTTCCTTCCGTTTGATATAGCCGGATCGCCCGTTAGGGGCTTGCTCGGTTAGCCGCCATGGGCGATTCCCACGGATAATCGGACATGTCCGGTTTCCGCGTTTCTCGGTACTAATCCGGCGGAAGAACCTATAACTGTCGCGGTAGGGACGACCATCGCTGATCGCCCCCCGCACAGATCCGTACGAGCGCGTCTACGCATACGGCTCTTACGAAGGATGGGTGGCGTAGAAGCGGGCATCGGGATAGGGGTGCAGAACGCGGGGTGGAGGAATCCACCGGTTCAAGACTGGGGTAAAGCGCTCCCAACGCATCTTTGCACGCTGACTACGGCGGACCAGAACACTCTGCCATAGCCTGCACACGCGAAGTTTGAAGATGCGCAACTGAGTCGTGTTCCCGGGGACTGCGTGGTATTGGTAATAACCCAGCACAACCTTCCGGTGCCAAACACCGACATCGGCCATGCGATCATGCATCCGGCGTCGAAGCTCAACCTTGATGGCTTTGAGCTTCGCAACCATTCGCTTTTTCGCAGCGATCCGCCATACGGTGAAGGTTCCGCTCTTGTGGCGTTGCCCACAGTAGTGGGTAAAGCCCAAGAAGGTGAAGGTCTCTGGTTTTCCCTCTCCCCGCGCTTTCCGGTCACGAGCGGCGAACCGCCCGAACTCAATCAGTCGAGTCTTGTCCGGATGTAATTCCAAGCCGAACTTCGCCAGCCGTTCCCGGAATTCTTTTAGGAAACGCTCAGCATCTGTTCGGTGCTGAAAGCCCACCACAAGATCGTCGGCATAACGGACGACTATGACGTCGCCCTTTGCCACTTTCTTGCGCCAGACATCAGCCCATAGATCGAAGAGGTAATGCAAGTACACGTTGGCGATCAGCGGTGAAACCACTGCTCCCTGCGGCGTACCCAACTTCGTCTCCGACCACTGGCCGTCTTCCGATACTCCCGCCTTTAGCCATTTCCGGATCAGGCGAAGTATCCTCCGATCGGCCACCCGATGCTCGATGAACTTCATCATCCATTCGTGGCTCAGGTTATCGAAGAAACCACGGATGTCGGCATCAAGCACCCAGTTCACCCGCTTCCGTTGGATGCCCACCGTCAGCGCGTCCAGCGCCTGGTGCGGGCTGCGACCGGGACGAAACCCGTAAGAGAAGCCTTTGAAGTCGACCTCATATATCTGGTTGAGGATCGTCACCACAGCCTGTTGAACGATTTTGTCCTCCAGCGCTGCGATGCCCAACGGACGTTGCCGCCCATCAGCCTTCGGAATAAAGACTCGCCTCGAAGGTTTGGCCCGATACGCTCCACGGTGCACCCGGCTGTGCAGATCGACAAGTCGATCCTCGAGCCCGGTTTCATACTCCTGCCACGTTACGCCGTCTACTCCGGGCGAAGCCTTACGCTGAAGCGCGTAGAAGCTGTCTCGGAGTAAATCAACGTTGAGATGGTGGAGCAAAGCGGTGAACCGTTCCTGCTTTCTTTCCCTTGCTACCTTCCGCACACCGTCCAATCCCAGGGACATGCGCTTCCCACTCTGTGTCGGGTGCATGTGCGACTGAACGATGTTCTCCTTCGTCTGTGCCCTTCCCTCCCCAACCTCCGCGGAAAGTTGCCCTTCCTTGTTCGGTTGGTTCACAGGTACTGCGGCACAGTCCGACTTCTCCGGCACGTGCATGTCCGCCGTGTGGCTTTTGGCCTTCGCGGACCGGCCTTGATCTTCAGACCAAGGCGTGCTGGAGCTCTCCCGGTTCTCGTGCATGTTGTTTCTCAGCGTGCGCGGGTTCTTAGACTACGCAGGACCGACAGTCCACTCGCGTTTAGCGTGGCTGCCGTGTTGCCTTCCTCCTACTCGGAATGAAGTCGGCATCCTGATCTACGGGCTTTTCGCAGCTCAATCGCCCCGCCCACCGATGCCTCTGGTCTACGCTTCAAGAAACACCTCACGATGTCCCCTGCAAGACTCGAGGTCAGGATGGATTCGCTACTTCCTTTCCTGTAGGGCTCTTGCATCCCCTACAACATGCCGGTTTATCCCGGCGCTCTCCGGTTTGCCCGTCATCCGCCCACAATCGCGGATTGGGCTCGTCGAAAGTTTCGATAGAAACTACCCGACTTAGCATATTGAGGTGGCATGGCTTGATATGTTCTATCCGTCCGACCTGTCAGTCTGTGCTGCATCAATGAATGTCTCGTTTGTGGACATCCTCAAGGCGCTTTCGGTAGCTGGCCCGAATGGCGTAGTATCGCCAGCACCGCCAGAACTCTCAGAGCGGGACGTGCAGTTCTACGGGAATCGCGGGTGGCACTTCGATGAGATCGAGACTCCTACTTCTGCCTCTCCTCATTCTCTTCCTGGCTCTCTTTTCAGCGGATGACTCATCCGCACAGACAACGACTTCTGGCGGATTGACTGGCGTGGTCAGCGATCCGAGCGGTGCAGTGGTGCCCGATGCGGATGTGGAGATCCGTGACAACACCAAAGGAACAACGCAAGCGACCAAGACCGATAGTGACGGGGTCTACCGTTTTTTCTTTGTGGCACCGGGAAGCTACACACTCGCGGTGTCCCACACGGGCTTCCGGGAAGAGAGCCAGAAAATCAATGTGCTACTGGGGCCAGCGGGAACGCGCAATATCACGCTAAAACTTGCCGGAAGCAGCGCGACCGTCAAAGTGACGGGTGAGGCGCCGTTGCTGCAGGCGGAGAACGGCGACGTTTCAACAACAATGAGCCGGCAGCAGATTACCGAAGTGCCGAATCCGGGGAACGATCTGACGTACATCGCGCAGACCGCTCCTGGCGCGGTGATGAATACGGACACCATCGGTGTTTATTACGCGGGGAATATTTCGATCTTGGGAATGCCTGGCACTTCTAATTTATTTACAATAAATGGTATCAATAATGATAATATATTTGCGAACGTCAACAACAGCGGCGTGACGGGAATGATGCTGGGGACGAACGAAGTACAAGAGGCGACCATCCTCAGCGACGGCTATTCCGGTCAATTCGGCGGAGCGGCGGGATCGAACATCAACTACCTGACCAAGTCCGGCGATAATGCGATGCACGGGAATCTGCTGTACTACTGGAATGGAAGCGCATTGAACGCCAACGACTGGTTCAGCAATGCGCAGGGATTTCCGAAGCCGTTCGATATTGCGCACCAGTGGGCCGGCTCACTCGGTGGTCCGATTAAGAAGGAGAAGTTGTTCTTCTTTTTCGACGCTGAGGGCATACGGGTCATCCTTCCACAGCAGCAACAAGTGGAACTACCCAGCGCAGACTTTGAAGTGGTGACCATGGCCCACATCGATTTGATTTTCGGAATGGGGTCGGCGTCGCATAATTTCTACCGGCAAGTCTTCGATATTTACAACCAGACACCCGGGGCAAGTGCCGCGAAGCCTGGCGGTTTTAATGCTGGGGATCCAGGCTGTAACGGCTGGCAGGGGCCGCTGGGGTTGGGCACCGCGGATAACTGCGCGGTGCATTTCTATGAAAATATTGATGCGCCGTCCACGGATTCGCTGGTGTCGGGCCGGGCAGATTGGAACATCGCTGCCAATGACCGCGCTTTCCTGCTGGTGCAGAACAACTTCGGGAGGAGGCAAAACTATACCGATCCGATCAGCCCGCTCTTCGATTCGTTTGCCAGGCAATCCACCTGGCAGGGTCAGCTCAGTGAGACACACGCGCTCGGGCCTACCGCCGCGAACCAGTTTCTGCTTGCCGGGACTTACAGCTACTACGTTCAGGGCGTGGCAGACCCAGCGAAGACACATGCTTTTTTCCCGAATGTTCTGAACTTCTTTAACGCCGGTGGTCCGTTTTATGCGATTGCGGCCTGGAATTGGGCCTTTGCGTATCCGAATGGAAATGGAACTACTACCTTCCAGATCTCCGATGATTTGGTGAAGACATACGGCAAACACAAAATTGGGTTAGGCGGCAGCTTTTTGCGGGCCTACAACACAGGATTCGGTTATACCTACAGCGGCGTAGGACAACTGCTTCCGTTGTCAACCGACGCGTTTTATTGGGGCGGGCAAGACCCAAACTCCCTGACGCCACAGACCGACACAACATCTCTGCGGCAGTCATTTCCGCTCACAACGGAACAACGGATTCAGACCTATAGCCTCGGGCTGTACGGCCAGGAAGAGTGGCACGCGCGCAGCAATCTGAAACTGACCGTGGGATTGCGTGCCGACCATGAATCCAATCCGGTTTGCGCCAGTCGATGCTTTGCCCGATTTACAGGGCCTTTTGCATCCCTCAGCCACGACCCTGCGCAGCCGTACAATCAGGTAATTCTGAATCATCAAAAACAGGCCTTCCCGAATACCGACAGCGTGGTCTGGTCGCCGCGGTTCGGTTTTGCCTGGCAACCTTTGGGGGTCTCGCACAACACGGTGCTGCGGGGCGGGGTGGGAATTTTTTACAATCCGCAGCTTGCCAACGTCGCCGGAAATCTGATTTACGTTTCCAATTACTTCAACATCTCTGGTTTCAATCTGGCGCCGAAGGAAAACAAAAGCCTGACCAGAGCCGCCGCAAACTACAACGACGCGTATGTTAAGGCGCTAGCAAACGGCGGCACCCTTGCGCAGATTCAAACCGTAGATCCGTTTTTCACTCCTCCGGGCTTTAACAATCCCGCAAATATCATGCATTCGCCGCAATATCAGAAGTGGAGTTTGCAGGCCCAACAGAGTTTTGGCTCGTCCACCTCGCTGACCGTAAGCTATATCGGATATCACGGAATTCACGGTTTCTATGGAGATGGAAACGTCAATGCGTGGGGCTTCGGTGGTTACCCTGCCGGGCCTTGCTCGAGTCCACCGGTTCCACCGTGCGCCGACCCAAGATTTGGCGTAGTAACCGAGCTGAAAACTTCGGCGATATCCAACTATCATGGGATGGTGGCATCGTTCGAACGCCGGTTTACGGGATGGGGGCAGGGATTTCTCCAGGCGAACTATACCTACAGCCACGCTTTGGACGAAGTCTCCAACGGAGGGCTTGGCACTTTTACTTACGCCGAGAACGGGTCCACGAACCCCCTCGATGCCAGGAATCTTCGCGCAAGCTACGGGCCGGCAGAGTACGACGTCCGGCATTCGCTGAATGCGAACTACGTTTGGGAGTTGCCGGTGAAGAAGCTTTTGCGCGGCCACGGGCGGGATTTCCTGGTCCAGGGCTGGCAGGTGTCAGGGACGGTTTTCGCCCGCACAGGTTTCCCGTACACCGTGTTTGATCCCTTGGAGCAGACCAAACTCAGTGGCCAGAATTTCGGAGGCCCAATTTATGCCGTGCCGGCGGGGCCTCTCCCTCCCTCCGGGCCCTGCGCTGAGCTAGCCGCCTACACTTCGCCGACTCTTCCGTGCCTGCCGCCTCAATTCCTCGCCGATGGTTCACCCAGCCCGGGTGCGTTATTTGTGCAAGCAGGCTGCGAAACGGGATTCAACAGCGGGAATCTGCCGAGCCCCATGGGTCCATGCAGCGGTCGCAGTGTGACGTTTTCGCAGAGCCGCAATCATTTCCGTTCGGAGAGCTATGTGAACACCGACTTCGCACTCGCGAAGAACACCAAGATCCCGCGGTGGGAAAATGGAGTGCTGACCATCGGGGCGCAAGTCTTCAATCTGTTTAACCATCCCAATTTCGGCTTACCCGACCCGCAGATCACCGATCAGGGATTTGGCCAAAATTTCTACTTAGAACAGCCACCGACCACGGTGCTCGGCTCCGGGCTCAACGCCAATGCTTCGCAACGGATGATTCAACTGCGGGGCCAGATTCGGTTCTAGTTGCCGCGACTAACGTTTCGCGCGATGCTATCGCGCGAAAGCGGGCGCACGCTCTGTCCTTCAGAAGTTTTCCATCAGCCACAAGCTGGTATCCACGACCCAGCCGCGCATGGCCAGGTGGCGGCCATCGGGGGAAGGCACCCCGTAGGTGTCAATGCCGCCCTTATGCTCCCACAAGAGTCGCGCATTGCCTTGCAGGTCCACGCTTAGGAGAACGGCTCCTCGCTCGGTGTAGCTGGAGACAAACAGACCATTTCCATCTGCCTTCCAAGTCGCGGTTGACAAGGTGTCCCATCCTTCCACCGCGATTTCCTCCGGCGCTCGGCCATTCAGCCAAACAATTTGGATTCGCCGTTCATGGCTTCTAAGAATGGCGATGCGGGTACCGTCGGGAGAAAGGTCCCAATAGTAGTCAGCCGCGGCGTCAACGTTCCACTTGGTGAGTTCGCGCCCACGGCCGATCATCGGGTCAAATGCTGTGAAGGCGAGTTGCTTGCGGTCCGCGCTTCGTTCCGCGATGGCGCACAAAGTTGCCGGGGATTTTGCGCATCGCGGTGCTCCATCCATGTCAGCCGTCAAAACCGGTTGCGGCGATCCTCCCGTAACCGGGACCCGCATCAGTTTGCCTGGCGATTTGTCATGCGGTGTGACTCCGTAGAGAATCCAGGAGCCCTCCGGGCTTACGCATTCGCCTCCTAAGTCCTCGTCCTTGCTGATCGGCAAGATGGGTTCAGCTATGTACTGGCCGAGCGGCTGTTTGAATAGAACCATTGCATCCATGCGGCGATTCGAATCAAAAAGCACGGCCTTGCTGTCGGCCGTCCATCCGAACGGCTCATTCCAACTTTGTTCCGCAGTGAGGCGGGTTGGTGTAGTGACGCGTGTCCCGCCGGCCTGAAGGTCAGCCACATATACATTGGTATTGGGTCTCCATTCAAAGAATAGGAGCCGTTTTCCGTCGGAGGAAACGTTTCTGAGGCTGGCGCAGAATCCCGCGAAGTTCGTTAGGCGCTGGGGCTTCCCGATGAATTCAGTACCTCGTGGGTCCAAGCGTATTTGCCAAAAATTGCAGGCATACATGGTATTCGGCTCGTCCGTGCTGAAAATCATCCGGCCATCGGGCAACCACAAATATTCTCGAATTCTCTTGGGGTCAACAGGTGGAGGGAAGGTAGTGAGAGGTCCACCTTTCAGATCGCCGCTTACGAAGACAAAGTTACCCTTGCGCCCGTCCTCCCTGCCGTAGATGACCCGTTGTCCATCCGGCGACCATTGGAGCCCGCCAATCGTGCCGTTCTCATCGACCTCAAAGAGTTTGCGCGCATCCTCTCCGTCTGGCCGCATCACCCAGATTTCGCGGTCGCCGAGCCTGCCGTGGTTTGTTTCAAAAGCTACTAGCGAGCCATCCGGTGAGACAGAATCGGTGTAGGCATCATCGCGAATCTTATGGGGAGGCGCACCCGACACGGAGAAGATCCAAGCGCTGGCGTCCTTGGAATCCCGATCGGTGGTGTCACCCCGGTGCCGATGGGCATTGGCGAGAAACCTGGTGCCGTCAGGTAACCACGCGTTGATCTCCCAGCTGACCCAATTGTTCTTGACCTCGTCCGGTTGAGGAATGTTCTGGGTCTCACCGGTTTCGAGGCGTTTGAGATGCATCCCCACCCTATCTGGGTAGGCCAGGTATTTCCCGTCGGGCGAGATAGCACCGCCGTCCACAGCGTTCTCGCTGGCGCTACTGGTGAGTTGTTGCAACTTGAGCTGTGGCAGTGCCGCAGAAGACTGCAGCTGGCGCTTAGCGAACCAGATAGCCGCACTGGCGAGGAGTGCTGCGAGCGGCTGCCGCTACCATCAACCACCGGCGGGAACGTGGACTCGGCTGGATCTCCTGTTGCAAGCTCGCCAGATCAGCGCGCATCTCCGAGGCAGATTGATATCTTGCATCGCGTTCCTTTTCGATCGCCCGGTGAACGATTTTGGCGAGCTTGGCGGGAACCTCGGGATTCACTTCCCGCGCGGGGCTAGGCATCTGCGTGAGGATGGCCTCCTGAAGTTCCGGACCGGTGTCGCCTGCAAAGGCGCGCTTCCCCGTGGCCATTTCGTACAGCACTAGTCCAAATGAGAATAGATCCGTGCGCGCATCCAACTTCTCGCCGCGCACTTGTTCTGGCGACATGTAGCCGGCTGTCCCAATAGCCACGCCTGTGCGACTCAAAAAAAGATCGAGAGTCGAGAGAGATAACGGCTTGTGTGAAGTGTGATCGGAGCCCGCTTCGTCGCCGCCGACACTGCGCTCAGGGTCATCAACTTCAATCGATAAAATGCTCGCCAGTTTCGCCAAACCGAAATCCAGAATCTTAGCTTGGTTTTCGCGGGTTACGAAAATATTTGCTGGTTTGATGTCGCGATGGATGATGCCTTTCTGATGCGCGGCGTCCAAGCCATCCAGAATCTGAACGGCGAGATCGAGCAGCTTTCTGAGCTCGAAAGGCGGTCTTCCTTGACCAGCTGCAGAGACTAGTTCCCGGAGGGTCTGCCCTTCGAGCAACTGCATTACAAGAAATGGCTGGCCATCGTGCTCTCCAAATTCGTAGATGGGGCAGATGTTGGGATGCTCCAGCGATGAGGCCGAGCGCGCTTCGCGCTCGAATCGCCCAAGCGCCGCTGGATCTTTGGCGGACTCTTCCGGCAGGAACTTGAGAGCGACGCGGCGGCCCAGTTTGATATCTTCCGCGCGGTACACCAAGCCCATGCCGCCGCCACCCAGCCCATCCAGAATGTGATAATGAGAGATCGTCTCGCCCGTCAGCGGGAACCCGACGGTTTCCAAACCTCCGAGCACGGCAGCCTGCACGGAATCGCCAGCGCTCTCATCGTAGGAAAGCAGCGCCTCTACTTCCTGACGCAGCTCCGCGTCCTTGCCACAGGCTTCGTCGAGCAGGGCGGTGCGGTGTTCCGGGGCGCATTCCGCGGCGCGATGAAACAACTCCTCGATCTGCGTCCAGCGTCCCTGGGTTAAGTTTTGCCTCAGCATTGCATTCCTGGTGCAATCCAGGAGTTCCTCACACGCTCTCTTACCTATACAAGCGCAAAGCGATGGGAAAACCGATCATGGCTAGTCACTTTCCTTTACAGCGTCGGCGCTGCGTGGAACTCTTTTCAGTATCTGCTACGTGCCTCAGCTCCTCGATTTGCGGCCAAAGCTCGAGAGTTACGCCGCACCTAGTCGTTCTGCATTTCCTGGTGCAGCCAGGCTTCTGCCATCCTCAAATCGCGGCGGACGGTAATCACGGAGACTTCCAGCGTCTGCGCGATTTCATCCATGGAGAGCCCGCCAAAATAACGGAGTTCGACGGCCTTGCATTTTCGTGGATCGATCTTTTCCAGAGCGGTGAGACCGCTGTCCAGGGCGATTAGGTCTCGGCTCCGCTCCTGCTGAAAGCTCACTGCCTCATCAAGCGATACTTTGATCCCCGCACGCTTGTCCGCCTGCTTGCGGCGCGCATGGTCCACCAGGATTTGGCGCATCAGGCGCGCCGCCACACCGAAGAAATGCGAGCGGCTCTGCCAGGTCGGATTGCTCTGGTCGACGAGTCGCACGTATGCCTCGTGGACCAGCGCGGTGGGCTGGAGAGTGTGCCCTTGGCGTTCCTTGCGCAAGTAGCTGGCCGCCAGTTGGCGGAGTTCGCGGTACACCAGGGGCGTAAGGTCATCGAGCGCCCGCTGGTTGCCTTTGGCCCATTCCGCCAGCAGGAGGGTTACTTGGTGGGTATCAGACATAGGTCACGTGTTGATAATGCAGCACTTCCGCCGTGGGCGGAGTATACACCAGCCTTCCCTTTGCGCCCCAGAGTAGCCTAGCCCCTCCCCACAAAAAGAAGGCCGCTGGCCTTGATCGATTTCCACTCCGATTTCCGCATGTGTAAGTAGGAATGAATTTCTCGAATGGCTCGAAGACTTGGGAGGGCATGATGAAAAAAGCTCTGTTGGTCTTAATCTTGCTGTGCGGTCTGAGTTTGTTGAATGGGTGCGGCTCGACAACTACGACACCACCGCCCGTGGCGACTCACTTTTCCGTAACGCCCGCCACCTCCTCTCCGACTACGGGGACGGCTTTTAATTTCACGGTCACCGCTCTGGATTCGTCGAACGTCTTGGTCAGCAGCTACTCGGGAACGCTTCATTTCACCAGCTCTGACGCCAAAGCGGTCTTGCCGGCAGACACGGCGATGACCGCCGGGACAGGAACGTTCTCGGCGACGCTGAACACTGCCGGCCCACAAACCATCACCGCTACCGATACGGGTTCGCTCAAAGGCACGTCGGCCGCGATTGCCGTTGTAGCTCCGCAGATTCACCTTACGGTGGTGGCTGCGACCTATCTGCAAATCATCGGAACTCCCCTCAGTTTTACGGTGACGGCAGCAGACTCCACCGGAACTACAGTTACAACGTATTCCGGGACCGTGCACTTCACCAGCAACGACAGCAAGGCGGTGCTCCCGGCGGATTCGCCGCTGGTGAGTGGCGTCGGAAAGTTTTCGGCGACGCTAAACACTTCCGGCAATGAATCCATTACCGCAACGGATACCAGCAATGCAGCCGTCACTGGAAGTACAGGTCCACTCCCTGTCAGCGGCCCCGCGACTCATTTTTCAGTTTCCTTCGGGAATTCCGTCGAAACTCGAAAGTTCATCACCGTTGCCGTGAATCCTCTTGATGCCTCGAACAACTGGGCGTCCAGCTACACAGGTACGGTCCACATCACGAGCTCCGACAGCAAAGCCATCCTGCCAGCAAACACTGCGGCGCAAAATGGAACCTTGTCTGTCCAAGTCACCTTCGAAACTGCGGGGAATCAAACCATCACCGCCACCGACATAGCAACAGCGTCGATTACTGCCACTTCGAGCCCGATTCCGGTCGCCGCTACACCTTCGCTAGCGATCATTTCGGGCGCCCCGCCGAGTGGGACGGTAGCTTCGAGTTACGGCCCGACCAACAAAATTTATCTCCTATGTGTCTACAACCCTCAGGTGAATTATCGAACCTGTCATCCGTGTGTCCCAAACACGTCGGCATGTGGTGGTACATATCCGGGTTGCAACCATGCACCCTTAACCGCAACATGTGTTACGAGCGTGGATTACAACGGGTTTCAGTTGACGGGCGCAGGAGGGGTGCCACCCTATACGTGGTCCGCAACGTCGCTGCCGCCTGGGCTGAGCTTAAAGTTCACGTCTCCCGAAGAATTGATTACCGGCACACCGACTCCAGGGTCTGCTGCAACCTACAACACGTTGGTGACCCTGAGCGATTCCGGGATGCCTCCCGCGCCCTTTAACGCGACCTACCAAATCGTCATCAACAATCCGCCACTTCCCGTGGTCAGCACAACTCCAGCGTTTCCTGGGGCGACAGTAAATCAGCCATTTAGCTATACGTTCTCGGCCACCGCCGGGCTTCCGCCGTACCAGAACTGGACCGAGAAGGGCGCCCTTCCTCCGGGCATGACGCCGCTCACCAGTGCCGGCGTTCTCTCCGGCACACCGACAATGACTGGAGCATTTCCCATCACTATCACTGTGGACGACTCGCTCAGCCAGCTCTCCGCTGCACAAGCGTTCAACCTGGTGGTTTACCAGCATGGTTTCAAAGCTGACGGCAGCATGACTACCGCACGTTATCACCACACCGCCACCTTGCTAAAGGATGGAACTGTTCTGCTTGCGGGCGCCCCAGGACTTAACACTGCCGAGACCTACGATCCGGCCACCGGAAAATTTACACCGATCACGGGCAAAATGAACATAGACCGTGATGGTCACACCGCGACGTTGCTGAGCACCGGGAAAGTCCTTATCACGGGCGGAACCGATGTTTATAACAACAATGCCGCCCTGGCGACGGCGGAGGTGTTCGATCCCAGCACCGGGACGTTCACGCCGACAACAAACAATATGAGCCTCGCTCGGACTGGTCATAACGCCACGCTGTTGGCTGATGGTAAAGTCCTGATCACTGGCGGAAACACATTGATCGCGGAGCTATTCGATCCCACCACCGGCACGTTCACGCCAACGACAGGAAAGATGTTAACGGCACGTACCGAAGACACGGCCACTCTGCTTCCCAACGGAAAACTCCTCATTACAGGGGGTCTTGCCGCAAATGCGGCTCTCGCGACGGCAGAGGCTTACGATCCGGCGACAGAAAACTTCTCCGCAACCACCGGCACCATGACAGTCGCGCGCAACTTCCATACCGCGACTCTTCTAACCACCGGGTCGAACTCCGGCAAGGTCCTCATCGCGGGAGGAAACTCCAAGAACGCCGTTGCCGAGCTATACGATCCGGCAATTGGAACCTTTTCGACGATCGGCACCATGCTAAGTACACGCCAAAGGCACACCGCAACTCTGCTCAGCGATGGAACTGTACTCTTTGCGGGAGGATCGGAATTTGACGCCAACGTGGATATCCTCGGGGCCGTCGAGATCTTTGATCCCAACACCGATACTTTCACCGGCACCGGCGGCCTATTGACTCCGCGCATCGTGCATACAGCGACTTTGCTGAAAGACGGAACCGTCCTTGTGACGGGAGGACTCAACGCTGCTGGAACTCTAGCGACCACAGAACTCTACCAGTAGTGCGGCCGCAGTGCAGCAACGACGGCACGGCGATGCCAGATTTTGCCGGCCTCGCATTAAGTAAGTCGTTGCGGGGGTCAGATTTGAACTGACGACCTTCGGGTTATGCGACGGATGTTCGTCCAAACTAGGGAAGAAGTCTCCATGAAGCGACCCATTCTCGGGTTTATCGTGGGCTGGCAGTGTGGGTGATGGTTCCGTCCCTTGCCATCAAAGCCCGCATAAGTTCACCTAACGGTACCCCTGAGGCTCCATTTTCTCTCGCAGTTGCGTGGGCGGCAGAGCGATGCCTGGCTGCGATTCTCAGCGCAATAGTAACCCATTAGGCCGTACCAACGCTCAGTGGACGATTAGTCGGCTTACCGGACAAATGGCTTCGATTGATCTGACCTCCGGTCGAACCGAGATGGCCGCCAGAAAGTTCTTACAATTTATCCTCCGTTCAGGCTCGCCGAGATAGCTTCTTTCGCAGACGGAAGCCAAGCTATCTCAACCGAATCAGTACGACGGCAATGGAGTTCTTGAGAATGGCTTCCATCGCAAGGGAGGTTTCGCATGAAGTCTTATAGTCTCGGACGTCTTGCAAGTGGCGCGGTTCTGATCCTGCTGGGTACTTGCTCGCTCTTGATGGCGGCCACGAACAGTTATCACCTACTCAAAAAATACAGCTTCGGCGCAGCCGAGGGGAGCACACGCGAGTACTTCGACTACATCACGGTCGATTCTGCCGCGCGCCGCGTCTACCTTTCCCATGGGACGGAAATCAAGGTCATCGACGCCGACAGCGGCGCCCTGATTACCAACATCACTGGTTTGAAGCAAGACCACGGGGTTGCCGTGGCAAGCGAATTTGGCCGTGGATTCATCAGTGATGGCGCCGAGGGCAAGGTGGTCATTTTTGATTTGCAAACCCTCAAGGTGACCGGCGAAGCCAAGGCCGACAAGGACGCGGACTGCGTGATTTACGATTCCTTCTCGAAGCGCGTCTTCGTTATGGATGGCGATCCCCACAATTCGACGGTGATTGATGCCAAGAGAGGCAGCGTGGTCGGGACGATCGATCTTGGCGGCGGCCCCGAGTTTGCCGTCGCCGATGGCAACGGAACGGTTTACGTCAATCTGGAAGACAGGAGCGAACTTGTCGCCATTGATTCCGGCTCGCTAAAGATCAAATCGCGCTGGCCGCTCGCTCCCGCCGGAGCACCCACAGCTCTCGCCATGGACGTTAAGCACCACCGACTCTTCAGCGCTGGCCGCAATCCCCAGATGTTCGTTGTGCTCGACTCTGACAGCGGAAAAGTACTCCAGTCATTCCCCATCTCGGCTGGCGTGGATGCCGCCGCCTACGATCAGGAAACAGGGCTGATCTTCGTGTCTACGCGCGAGGGCATGGTCCACGTATTCCACGAAGACTCCCCCGACAAATTCAGCGAAGCCGAAACTATCAAGACCGAATACGGAGCCAAAACCATGGGCCTGGACACCAAGACCCACAACCTGTTCTTGGACACAGCGGAGTTTGCTCCGGCTCCCGCCCCCACGGCAGATCGGCCGCATCCTCAGCGCCCGGCAATTCAGGGAACATTTCACGTGTTGGTTTACGGGAGGTGACGGATTTCCCCGTTCGACGCAAATAGCAGATTCTATCGGGGTGAGAACCGTGGACATCGCCGCCTAGAAGAGATGTCTTTGGGCACTTGCCCGGTTTCCGCGTTAATCAGAACCTTGCCCGTTTGGATTGCGCCCGTCCTTGCGAACAGGTGACTGCTTGGTTTCGTAAGTCGCTGCGAGTCCTTCGGAAATCCGCAACGCAGAGCTAACATCGAATCAGAGTGAGTATCGATCCTTTAAAGAGCTTTGACCGCAGTGTAGGGATTCATTCCATTGGGGAGGTGGGCCGTGGTTCGCATTGTCCTTAAGATCTGCATTCTCATGTTCCTGGTACTTGCGTGGAGTGGGCTTAGTAGCGCCGCTGAACAGAATGCGAATTCCAATCCCTGCAACGTCAGTGAAACGGATAACGCTGGACTGAGCGGCGATTTCAGTGTTGATATCCATGCCTTCCAAAACTTCATAGACACAGCCTCCCGCATTCTGAAACAAGAAAAATTTGTGGAACTCGATTGCCTCGCTGACCAAGCGCGATCTGGCAAGGAAAGACTCCCCGGTGGATTATGGAAAATTCATCTGTTATATCAGGGCTTGCGTTATCCAGTTCTATATCCAATGCATGCCACACAAGAGGACTGGACTGGTCTTCTTCAGCGGCTCCAGCGCTGGGTAAAGGCGCGTCCAGAATCCATCACCGCGCACGTTGCTTTGGCTTTGGCTTACCTCGGTGATGCCTCTGATGCGCGAGGCAGCGGGTACGCCAATACAGTAAGCGAAAGCGGGTGGAAGCTCTTTGCGGAACGCACAGCGGAAGCCCAGCGAATTCTCAAGGAAGCCTCGAAGCTGACCGAAAAATGCCCGGAATGGTACGTGGCCATGCAAATGGTATCCGTAAATCAGGGCTGGTCCGTGACTGATGCACGCGCTCTTTTCGAAGAAGCAAACAAATTCGAGCCTGAATACTACACTTATGCCCGCGACCTTGCCTATTATCTGTTGCCCAAATGGAGCGGGAAGGCGGGGGATACTGAAAAGTTTCTCCAGGAGGCCGCCGATCGTATCGGTGGAGACAAAGGGGACATTCTTTACTTTCAAGTAGCAGCCGCTAACTATGTGATTTGCGGCCGTGACGACAACCCGGACCTGGCCTGGGACAGAATTAAGCGAGGTTTCGAAGCCTCGGAGAAACACTACGGGGTGTCGATGGAGAACTTGAATCGCATCGCTTATCTGGCATCCTATTTTGGCGAGCGAGACCCGGTTTATGCGGACAAGATTTTGACGCGCATTGAGGACCAGTGGGACGCGGAGACCTGGGGCAGTCAGGAAAATTTTGAAAAAATGAAGCAATGGGTCTCTGTTGTTGCTCCGGCCGCGGCAAAAGTTGGCGTGATAGAGGAGACAGCAGCGGCGAATGAGCAAACACCCGAAGGCGTCCGATACAAGGCGGCTTTCGAAAAAACGTATCGAGAATTGGTGCAGCAATGTGTGCGTTCGGACGGTGGCAGCGTGGCCCAATGGCAGGGCAAGTTCAAGACATTGACCAATTTGGGCCCTAAGGGCACGGTCGAGGAGATTCGAATTCAATCGATGGGACCAGTTGTCACGTGTTTAGGCCAAAAGTTGTATTCTTTCAAGCAAGAAAACACGACTCCTTTTCCGCCGCCACCGCAAGCGCCCTATTGGATCGAACTACACCTGGACTGGGCTGACTTTGCTCCCGTTCAACCAAATGACAGCAGCAATCAGAGCACCCATCGCTTCCCTCTATTCATCCCGCGGGGAGACTTCGTGGAAGTTGCTGTAGGCAGCGCCTTGATTTTGTCACTCGGAGTTGCATACCGTTTTCTGGGCCGCGAACAGCGGTCCAGTGCGGACTGAAACGGACTCCACCTTGTTTCACTACGCACTTCTCCGGTAACCGCGTTACTCTTTCGGAAGAACAATGTCGCTCACGCCGAGCAATTCCTGCAAAATGGAACGATGAAATTCAATGCGACGATAGGCTTGCGGGTCCTGGCGGTCTGTCTCCTTTGGACGCTTCCGTTCACTGCGTTCACCGCCGATGAATCCGTAAATGGAATCCTGACGAAAGTTAGCGAAACATACCGAGCGCTGCAAAGCTATCAGCTTGTGGCAGACATAAGTACAGAGGTAGTTGCTGTCGGGGAGGCTCGGTCTCCGGAAGGGGGCCGCGCTATCTCGAATTTTCATCAAGCTACCAATTCCGAGGTCGATCTTGCCGTGACTCCAGGGAAGATCCGTTTGCAGATAAAGGACGAGCGGCGCGAGGTCCTCCTGGTCAGTGATGGTGTCACAAGATGGACATATCTGCCCAGGAAGAAACAATACACGGAGGAAGCAACGGCAACTACGGCAGCAGGTCAATATCGATCCGACACAGGGGCCGCCGAAACGGACTTGGTTAGTCAGAATCAAGACCTCCTCATCAATCGCTATCATGGCCTTCTCAAATACCGCGCGAATTTCACGTTGGAGAAGGACAGCCAAATCAAAGTCGGCAAGGAAAGACTGGACTGTTATGTCTTGAAGATGGAAACGCCAGATGGAGCGCACGAGATTTGGGTTGATAAGAATCGGTTCATCGTGTGGCGGAGCAAGGACTCTAGTCCTGAAGCCCATGAGGGAATCACTCTCCAGAAAACAACGACCGTTAACATGAAATCAGCCAATGTGAACACGAAGTTGGAGGACAGCATGTTTACCTTTGCGCCTCCGGAGAAGGCCACGAAAGTTCAATCCTTGAATCTTAAGTGAATGCAGCCTTCGTTGGTCCGCTGCCCAAACAGTCCGATTCGTTGAATGCCACGCTATAAGTCCTGGTTAGTCGTGCCGGTTCAAACGGTCGATGCAACACCATCTGGTATAAAGCTGTTTTCAAAGGTGGTGTTTATGAAACAAGGGAGACGGTTTGGGTTTTCGGCGGAGCAGAAACTCGACGTGTGGCGTCGTTGGAAGGCGGGGCAGACGCTGCATGAGATCGGGCGCGCTTTTGGCAAAGAACATTCCTCCATTCGTTGTCTGGTGTCGCGTCACGGTGGGATTGCTCCGGCCGTCCGGCGGCGTGCGCTCCTCGCGCTCACGCTGCGTGAGCGCGAGGAAATCTCTCGCGGGCTGGCTTCCGGTTCGTCGATCCGTGAGATTGCCAAATGTTTAGAGCGAGCGGTATCGACCGTGAGCCGGGAGGTCACCCGTCATGGTGGCCGTCCTGCGTATCGAGCCAGTCAAGCGGACGGCGAAGCCTGGCAGTCGGCCTTGCGGCCCAAGCGCTGCCTTCTTTCCATACACGTGAAGTTGCGGAACATCGTTGCGAGTAAACTGATTCTGGACTGGTCGCCGAAGCAGATTTCCGGCTGGCTGAAAACCCAGTATCCCGATGATGAGAGCAAGCGTG
This sequence comes from uncultured Acidobacteriota bacterium, assembly GCA_963729455.1. GTDB lineage: Bacteria > Acidobacteriota > Terriglobia > Acidiferrales > UBA7541 > Acidiferrum. The sequence continues at coordinate 789,515 of CAVSNX010000004.1, read as the reverse complement.
TGTCCCACGAAACCATTTACCGAAGCCTGTTCATTCAAGCCCGTGGAGCGCTGAAAAAGGAGCTGCTGGACCACTTGCGATCCAAGCGCCGCATACGCCGGTCGCAGCACTCTCGTATCTTTAAAGACGGGCGGGGTCAAATCCCTGAGGCCATCTCCATCCGCGAAAGGCCCGCTGAAGTGGAGGACCGTGCCATTCCGGGTCACTGGGAGGGCGATCTCCTGCGCGGCTCAGGGAACAGTCACATCGCGACCTTGGTGGAACGCCATTCGCGCTTTGTCATGCTGATCAAGGTACCCAGCAGAGATACGGCGGAGGTTGTGGGGGCATTGAGTAAACACGTTCGTAAACTCCCCGCTACCCTGCGACGCTCGCTGACGTGGGACCGGGGACTGGAGATGGCGAAACACAAGGACTTTACGGTGGCCACGGATGTGAAAGTCTACTTCTGTGATCCGCAGAGTCCCTGGCAACGCGGCTCGAACGAAAACACAAACGGGCTCTTACGACAATACTTCCCGAAGAACACAGACCTAACCGACTATTCCCAGTCGGATCTGAACAAAGTAGCGCTGCGCTTAAATCAACGCCCACGACAAACTTTAGGTTTTCAGACTCCTGCGAGTAAACTTCAAGAAAGTGTTGCGTCGACCCATTGAGACCACCCGCCTTACCGGACAACTGATTCGCTTGGGCCTAATGTAAACAGCGAGGATTAAATGGGCGACTGGAGAAACGGCTCCTACTAATTAGTGCTTTCGAACTTCCTCTAGATTGATCGCGATCGTGTCGCCCATTTTCAGCCTGTCAAAATTCCTCTCACACCACTTTCTGATCTCCGCGCGGACGCCCATCCGAGGCGCCGGTGTAGCCGCAATCCAGCCTATAAAAACAAGTTCGTCGTTACCGGCTATTGTGACTTTGTAAAATCGACGGCCTCCCTCGCTTCGAAGGAATCTGATCGAGTAGGTGTGTTTAGCTTTCCGCTGCACTAGGTTTCCGCTTCTCAGCCATAGACGACGAACCGTGGTGAGTTCATCCACGGAACGGTCCGCAAGAAGCCTCCAAGGCCCAAGAAAGAGGTTTGCTTGAAGAGAACATGATTGCGTGACGTGAATAACCTTATAAGACCCGCCAAAGCTGTACAGGTCCATTTCCGTCCTGTCCCCAGATGGGATCGCCAGCGTAATTCCTGGTAAATCGGACTTACCGGAGATGTGAATTCCATAAGCGACTGGAGCACCGCCCCCTCGCGACACACCAAACAACGGCGTAGTAGCATTACCCCACCTCACTGACACAGTTCTGGCGGAAATGGTGGGGACCACGCGATCGAGAGTTAATGAGTCTCATGAATCGGTTCAGGAAGCAGGGATTTGTTGGTTACGCTGGGGGAATAGAAGTTCGCCCGTCGTTGAGGAAAGCTCTCGGCACGCGATAAGAAACTTGTGTAATCCCTACCGATAGTCTACGCCCGAGGCCAACAGATTGAAGGTACATCCGCCGCTCAGAAGGCACCGCAGGAATTATCAACCTAACCCAATCCCTCCACCAGTCCAGCGGCCAGGGGTTCGCCCCCATCCCAAGACATCAGCGATACCGCAACCAGTGCAAACGAGTCGCGACAGAACGGGCATCGGAGATCAACAACCCGATGAGATGGAATATGTAGTACCCCTAAGGGCCACAAGAGCTGAAATTGTCGGTTGCATTTAGGACAAGCCGCAACCCAGGTTGAAGGTACTTCACCTGACCCGATGCAGATTTTTGACTGGAAACACGCTTCAGTTTTCTTTTCCATGAGCACCACCAAGGTAGGCAACGGGAAATGCTTAACCTTAGGCCGCAAACGATTTTGAAAAGGTGTTGCTGCCACGAGAAGCGGCAAAATCAGTTTACTTTTTATGGTCCCACACGTCCATGAACAGTCTTACCGTGGCGGGACCATGCCCTGCGTAGCGATCGTTCGCATGAACGTCGCCAGCGAAGTGGTCATGGCGAGACTCAATGCAGAGCGAAAGAACAAGGTTCAAGAAACATTCCAAAATGAAGTCGCAGATGCGATACCAAGCTCGCCGTCAACAGCAGTCGAAGCAGGGGTTCACGGCAGGCCGAACCAAGTGACGAACAGCATGAAACCTGCAGACACGAGCGACACAACGATGTTGAGTCTAAGGTCCGCACGAGTGATGTGTTTCTTGTCGAGCCATTCGAGCAAACAGAGAAACAAGAAAACTAAACCGAAAGCAACGAAGAAAAGGTTCCGAGGACGAACGTGGTAGATCGGTTGATTCATGACTGGTGGAGTTTGTACAAAATCGTTACGCCAGCATTTCCTATTACGAGCCCTTCCAACGAGCCCGCGAAGATATAGGATCGCTTGGGTCTCTTCCACTGTAAGTCGCCAAGTGTGGTTTGGTTCATGCGGTGAATTCTACTACATCAGATTTACGATTGGACGAACGTAATCATTCTTCGTGCGGCGGTGTTCAGGACTAGGGTAAACGTCTCACCGAACACACGTGCTACATGCCGTGGGCCTTTTGCCATGGCGGAATTGGAATTGGCTACACGCGCAAAAATTTAACTTATTGATTAGGAAAGGCTTAGCGGTGTTCGTTTTGCATTTTTCATTTATTTCAGACGGGTTGGTGTGCCTACAGCCTCAAAATGGAATTTCAGTGCAACGCGCATGCCCGTTCGGCCTAACTACGTGGGCTGATCGAGGGTAAATAGTGTGAATTACAGCAAAGACACCAACCGTGGATTTCGCGGAGTTAGTGTGGGAGGAAGTCTGGATTTAATGAGCGCACTACTATCACAGACCGAATGACGGGTCTGATTACAGTCAAATCCCTAGTCACGCAACACAATGGATTGTCAATTCAGGCGACTGACTCCTTGCTGCCTTGGCTTTCAATTTGTTCCTCGATTTCTGCCGGAACGTTCGAGGTTTTAGGGCGCAGCATGCGCCACCGTTCAATTTGGTCAATCGTTCGATTAATCTGCCTCTCGATATTGTTCTCGTAACGCATCAGGAGTTCGGGAGTGGCAAACCTCCCCCCATCTATAACCTCTGTCGTTAAACCTCCGAATGGCTCGGAGAGCACGACGGTTTCTTTTCGGTCGAGGGATTGCTCAATTCTCATAAACAGTTTCGGCACCAGCTGCCAGTCCGCCTTGTAAACGCGGGTTAATCGGATGTAGAGAAATGCAAGTTTCTCGACCTGGAGTTGCTCAAAATTGTCAACAGGTCGCAGAGTCTTTGCAAGGCCGACAGCATCCGACGATAGGTTTCTCTCGACTCTCCCAAATACTTATCAACTAGCAAAATATCTGCCAAAATGCCGTGCGTGACCGCATTATGATTGGATGTTCGCTTACCGTTGCTCATGAGCACCCCCCACGGACGGACTGTGCAACCCGGTTGCACGAGCCTTATTTTTTGTTGGATGCAGTTACCCCATCGTAGGTTCACGTAGCTATTATAAAAACTTTCTCTTTTTCTTCGCCTATCTTAGCAAGGGGTAGGCGAAAGTCAAAAAGTACCATCGTTATAAGAGAACTTCGGCAAGCGCAGTAGGGCTCACCGGTGAATTCTGCTACAGCAGATTGTGGATTGGACGAACGTAATCATCCATCGTTCGATGGTATGCCCGACCAGAGTGCGGACATAAAAGGCCTTCCCTGGCGCAAAACGTGCATAATGCGACCGACGTTTGCCTGCATTTGTCGATTGGGATCTGCAGGACTCTCGCTGAAAACACTATTCGGAAAATTCTTTCTTCTGGCGGGTAAGTAGCCGCTGAAGATATTTCGGCCCTTCCTCCGCGTATAACGAGGCTCCGGCTCTCAATAAAATCTCGCAAATTTGCGCAACACTCCTACCTTCGTTTTTTGCGATCTGCATCAGCGTCCTCTTGAGTTCTACGGGGACTCTGAACCCGATTCTGTCTTCTTTCCTCATGCTTGCTTGGGGTGGATTGTACGGCACTCTTCCCGTCTTCGCAAACTCTTCGCTTGACAGGTGTTTTCCTAATTGGATACCATTGACCAACATTGTTGTACATAGGAGCCCACATGAAAAACCGTCCGTTTCTTAGCACTCAAATAAGGGTCCTGCTCCGCCAGAACCTAAAGATAGCAAGGCGCTGGAAGGCGGGGCAGTTGGGAGTTGTTCCGACTGAACGTCTACGCGAAATGACGATTAAATTCGGGCTGTCTCTGGCAATGGGAGACTTCACGTACCTGGATGGCGGGTTGTACGTCACTCATTCCGGCTTGTTGAGCATAGCAACTCGCAAACGGTGCCTTGGCATTCATGTACAGCAAGTGCGCGAATCCTGCGACGCATCGTCCGGTCGCTGGGTCTTCAAAGCAACAGTGTACAAGTCTATTGGCTCGAAAGGGTTTACCGGTTACGGCGACGCCGATCCCTCAAATACATCTCCCCTTGTCCGCGGAGCTGAGATGCGCGTTGCCGAAACGCGGGCCGTGAACCGAGCCCTCCGCAAAGCTTACGGGATTGGACTCTGCTCTGTAGAGGAGTTGGGATCGCTTTCCAACTCTCCGGGTCCTGCCAGACACGAGGAGCAGCCCGCAAAGTCGCATTCTCAAAATGGATCCAACAACGGCCAGCCGCGACTGCGGGATCGACTCTGCCTTCTGATTCGTCAGCACAACCTCGATCCCACTCTTGTTAAGGCGTATGCCGCGGACTTTTGCGGGACGGAAACTCTCAGCGGAGCCAGTCGGGACCTGGTCGAGTCCTTTATTTCCCACATCGCAGCGTCCGCAAAAGAAAACAGGGACGGCCTAGTTTGCAAACTCAATTCGTATGCCCAGCCTCAGGAGGCAGCGTCATGAGGCGACATATTCCGGGGCTGTTTTCGAGGCATGAAGATCTCGAAAGCCCTCTCGATGGTTTGTTTCTAGTTCGTGTAGAAAAGGCCTTTTATCGATGGCATACGCAGAAACCCTTCCTCGAAGTTCGATTTGTCATCATCGAACCAAAACCGTTTGACGGACGATCTTTCTCTGGACGGCTGTATTGCACCGACAAAGCACTTTGGAAACTCAACCGGTTTCTTCGCGATTTCGGCTACGACGCCGAACTCCTTAGCCAAGATCAGGTCGATGAGAAGGCTCTCCTCAATCTTCGCGGAGTCATCCGAGCGTCTCGCATGACGATGAACGGCCGCTCCTTTCAGAATCTCGATTCCTTCGCCCCTGAAGCAGATTGGGAACTGCTTGACTGCACCTCCATCAGCAAGAGCGATGTGCAAGGAAACGCCCATGAACTATAGCTATACGCAGATCAGCCGATATCTTCGCTGCCCCCGCAGCTATCGCTACCACTATCTGGACGGGTGGCGGGAAAAAGAAACCCGAGCAGCGATGGTCTTTGGCCGCTGCTTCGAGAACGCCCTGGGAGCCTACTTTCGCCAGGAGGATAGCGCTGCAGCACTGTTCAAGGAGTGGGGCGTGTTCCGCGATGCTTCATTCGAGTATAAGAAAGGAGACTCCTGGGACCGTGTCCTCCACCAAGGCGTGCATCTGCTTGAGACATTCGCGAGGGATAATCGCGTGCGTATTCCCAGGCCGCACGAGAATCTACAGATCAAGGTGGTCCGGACTCTACAAGGGGGCAGAGACTTCGTTGCCTACGTGGATGCGCTGGGACAGATCGACGGCACGCAGTGCCTCATTGACTGGAAGACTACAACCAGTCGTTATCCGGATGCCCCAGAGAAATTGCTGACACTAGATCCGCAGTTGATCTGCTATTCCTGGGTCACTGGAGTTTCCGATGTTGCGTTCGTAGTGTTCGTGCGAAAGCACCAGCCCGAAATCCAGTACTTGAGGGCGTCGATATCAGAAGAACAGCGTGTGGAATTTGGTCGCCTCCTCGAAGCAACCGTCGGCCAAATCGAAGCGGGTCACTTTTCGTCGCACAGCGGGATTCGTTTCCCCCAAAACGGCTGCCTCAGTTGCTGCCATCTCGGGCTTTGCCTCAACAACCAGCAACTAGTCGATGCGAATCTCATCCGCACAGCAGGAGCGAGTGACCTTGATTGGCTTGACGAGCTTGTGGATTAGCGGACGAGAGGCCGTGTCGCCAGAAATCAATCAGCGTCGGGCCCTCCTTGTGCTCGGCAAGATCGACGAGATTTTGTCTTGGGAGAAGACTAAAGAGAGACAGCAAGATGTGCATTTCGTTGAGCTTGGAGAATGTTTGTGTGAAGTTCGCTCAAAGCAATACTGGAGGATTGAGAGGCTGAAGTCCTTTGACGAATTTCTCGAAAAGCGCTTTCCGGGATCGCGGCGTAAAGCCTATTATTTGATGGCGATACACGAGAAATTGACGCGAATCCCGAAACAACAGCTCCGGGAAGTTGGCTGGAGCAAAGCCATAGAGCTGGTCAAAGTGGCGCGGCGAGAAGGCGAAGAGTTTGACAGTGCAACCTGGTTGCACAAAGCAAGGGAGATGCCGAAGGAGGGCTTCAAGAGCGAAGTCCAGCGGCATCTTACTGGCAAGGAGACGGAGCCCTGGGAGATCATCTACTTCAAGCTCTACAAGAGTCAGATTCCGGTTGTGGAACAAGCGCTCGAAACGGCTGCGCTGATGCTAGGCTCTGACAAGTCGCGCGGTTATTGTCTGGAAATGATCTGCGCCGACTTTCTTGCTGGATCAAGCGTGCAGGACGACGGACCCGATACCTTACTTTTGTCTTTGTATCGGCTCTACAGCTTACTGCCGCACGCAATGCAATGTGACTTCCTGAGGGGGGTCGACGCAACTCCATGTCGAGATTGAGGCCAAAACAACCTCGCATACGGCTCGACGCAGGGTCGTATAAGCAGCTCCGCATGGCGGTTCTGGCGCGGGATGGTTGGCGCTGTCAGGATTGTGGCGCGACCAGCAATCTACAAGTCCATCACCAACAGACGCGAGGCCGCCTGGGCCATGATTGCTCCGAGAATCTGATCACGCTTTGCAGCGCTTGCCACGAACTCCAACACAAAAGAAAACTCTAATCATATTGTTGCAGTTCATGAGATTTGGGACTCGAACCCAAGCATATCTGCAAACAAGTTCAGCCCTATAGTTTCTTGGGTATCTCCGAAGACGCCTGTGGACCGGCCGATGGAGACGCCGTTGGCACGGAGGTAGAACTGGTCTGATCGCCTGAGGCTTGCGAGAAACGTAGGGTACGAATCGTAGCTGTCCATAGAGCGGAGGCCCAGATCGCTACGTCAACAGGAATGAAGTAGAAACGGCCCTTTATTATGTTGCGTGCGGCTCGAATGAACGTCCATTTACTCAAATGCATGTAAAGGTGAACCAGCGAACTCTCAGCCGGAGAATACCAGTAGCTCTCTCGCAATTCCTTTGCGGCGAGTTGCTTTAGAGTATCTTCTTGCAGGGAGATGCAACGACTCTTTGCGACATAATGGGTTTCCCAACCAGACAGCCTCATTCTTTGGCAGATGTCCGAATCCTCGTGATGACGCCGATAACGAACGTCATAGCCGCCGACAAGGTCAAGGGCGTTCTTCCGAAATAAGACAGCATGCCCTGGGGCGAATGGGGAGGGGCCGGATTGTTCTCCAAACTTTGTTTCTAGAAACCGCATGCGCCAGCGCGTAAGAATACGATCTGGTCTATTTGGAACGAGACGCGCGTAGCAGGCACCGACACCGGTATGGTTCGAGAGATAGTTCTGGCATGTTGCGAGCCAGTCTGGATCGGGGAGAACTTGTGTGTTGATGCATGCCAAATAGGGTGCGTTTGAACATGCAATAGCTGCATTCCGGGCAGTCTGAAATACCCAAGTTCTGCGGAAGACGAAGAAGGCAAATCTGAGTCGAAGATTGCGCCCAATGGGGCAGATTAATGGGCTCAGGAGAACCATCGTCGACGACGAATATCTTTGAAACAGGGTAAGTCTGCCTCAGGCAGGCGGAAAGGGTTGTCGCAAGAGCTTCTGATCGCTCGCCGTGAACGGGGATGACAACATCGACGGCAAGTGGCCTATTATTTTCCTGGTGGGTCATCGGTAAAGCCAACGCTTTATTGCCCCCGGTAAGTTCGTCCCAGACCTTGCGCGAGCAATGATCGACTCTTTTCCCGTCTCACGTCTGGCTGGCAGCGAGAAGTTTTGGTCGAATTGAGGACCGCGGAGTCTGATCCAGCTCCTGTGACCAAGTGAGAAGTTCTGCGGCGGTCTGCAAATGATCGCAAACAAGTCAGCCCGCATATAGGCTGTGATGTTTTGCAGAAAAGATAAAAGCACTGCCGAGAAATTCTTCATTCTATCAGTTGCACACCCATTGATTATTCAGTCTCTTCGCCAGTGCACCTGTACCACCTCCGGCACAAGGATTGGAAATGGTGCAATCCGCACACATCTTAATGGTGAAATTGACCGGAGTTCCTAAGTCTTTGAACAAAACAGGAGTCAACAACAATTGTGGCGCGGAGAATCCGCTCGCATTCATCATTGTTGGGCCCCCGCCAGGGATTTGCGGCATTGAGCCCCCGCAATTATGCGAATTTGAACCTGTCCAAACGAATGAGGTGGAAGTAGGGTACTGGTAAGCGCCCGGCGCATGGCAAATATTAATGGGAGAAAGAGGACCGGTAGCGTTAAGACCATTGGGCCCGCCGACAGCTAGATAGTAACCCTTCACCCCTGCAATGGCCGTCCAGGAAATTGTGACCGTCTGATTTCCTTTGATGGTCGTGCAATTGTTGAGGAACGGCCCGAACGATCCGACCGAACCGTCCCACCAAACAGGAGCGACAGCAAAACTGTAGGTGCCTGGGGCTATCGCGCCGCCCGAACGTACCGAGCAAGTAGCAGCGGCGGGTCTTGCGCCATTGACGAACAGCTTATACGGATTGCCAATGGAAGTCAGTACATTGAAACTCTGCAATCCAATGTTACCGCCGCCGATATTAGGGCTTGCTGGCTGGGAATTAAAAACGCCATCTACGACGTAACTCGTCGCCAACCCGCCAATTGTCACATCTCGGTTGATTCCAAGATTCGTCTGGATGTTGTTTCCAACCACACCTGCAAAAGGGTTGCCCGTGAAAAAATTATGCCCACCCTGCAACACTGTGATTTCAGAAATATTTATACCTATAATGGCCTGTTGCATGTAGTTGGCGACCATCGCGCTTGGATAATCAGCAGGGGTCAAGCCATGAATTGCGAAGTTTCCTTCGCTTCGGGCACCATGAAGCCCCGTGAACTGAAGAATGGGCATCAACGAATTCTGTGTCTGGATATCACTCATGCGCCCGTAAGGGACGCCATAAGGACTAGTGCCGCCATCCGCGTCGAACGCTCCACGATTCAAGAACCACGATGACTCCACGACGAAGTTTCCTGTGGGCGTGTTGTCATCTAGGCGCGGCGTGAACACGACGGAAGGGATCGGCGAGAGCCCCACACTGGACTCTGCGTTCGGTCCACAAGGGCTAGTCGCAAAAGTGTTGAACTTGAACCGGAAGCTGAATCCACCCGTGGCGAAGATAGCGTGTTGACCAATGCAGTCACTGGTCTGCCCTGCGCCTGAACTCCAGTAGACATACTCGAAAGAGTCGTTGATGTTCGAGTCGTCCACGACGGCAGCAAAGTCTAAGCACCCATTCAACGCGGTGCAGTTGAAAATAACGTTGTCAAAGTGATTTGGCCCGCTATCTGTAGTGACGAGCGGATAGGCAGTTCCAACGAAAGATGAACCGCCCAACCACTCAAATGCTCCCCTAGGTGGATTGTTTGTTCCCGTGGCCCTCGCTGAACCTACAAACTCCAATGTGTCGTTGAGCGTGATGTCGCCTGCCATGCTTAGGGTATAAGAAAAAAACGGACGGTTCAGTTGCGTAAAAGAGTTGATTACAATTCCAGAAGGCGGAATGTAAATCTCCCCGCCGTTTGTCACCGAAGCCGCTGCCTTCAGTGCAGGGCCGTCGTCGGACTTGATCGACGTGCCGCTTAGAGAAGCTCCAGCACTCACGGCGAGTGTCAACCTCTCTGTACCACCACCAGACACAATCTGAGTCGTCAAGTGGTCATTGGCCCCCCTAGACGGCGCACTTATTGGAATCCACGCTGGGAATGTCTGATTGTCGTTCATCGGTGAGCCGTAATCGATCCAATATGGGAACAGAGTTTGACCGAGACGGGCAAAACTTCCGCCAGAACGGCCGTAGATATAATATTTCCAAGCTCCCGTCACAGGAATCCAAGAAATCTTGTTTACGTTGAAACTTATCAACGTACCGCCCGTGAACGACGTACTCGCGCCTGCACGAGCATCTAGACTTGAAAGAAACGTGAAGTGTGTCGGATCTGGAACGGAATGAACGATCCAAGTTCCCTCAAAGCTGCCGTCGCTTGTGCTGAAGTATCGGATGTAGACCATTTGGCCAGCCACTAATCCGTGAGCCTTGGAGGTTATCACCGTCTGGAGATTGTTGGAGCGAGTGCCAGAAGTGATAGGGATAGTCTGTTGTCCGAGCGAGTTCCCAGCAGAAGTTGACCCCGATACAGAAGCAGCCGAGTAGCAACCGAACTTGTCGGCCGCGACTATTTCATAAGCGAAAGCGGAAGATCCGACGCTAGCCGAAATCGTCTCCAGTCCACCAGCATTTACAGAAGGCGTAATGGTTGGTGCGCCTGGTATTGATAAGCGGCACGGTGGTCCTGCGTGGAAGATGGTGGCATACTCGCCGTTCTTGAAACTTTGCGAGTCATTCAAAAAAACAGTCGGCTGACCAATAGTCGTCGTCGCTGTAGTGCTGGAAAACGTTGCATGTGCGCCAAACGTGCGAACGTCCGTCATTCGCTGTGCGTTCGCAGCGCTGGCGAATGCGAATAGCAGAGCGAGAATAAGCAGGCGTTTGATCGCAGTAGATAAGTCATATATAACCAACAAATGATGCATCCCAACGACGAAAAGATTTGCCTTGCCTGTTCTGTCTTTGTTTTGCTCCCTCATGGTCTCCTCAAGTCGGGTTTCGCAATGTATAAGACTCGGTCAGCGGGCACACCCACTCGCTTGAGATTTGTGGGGGAAAGCAACATGATTGATGCCCATTTCCGCACGTACATCAGCGTGTCCAACACGCATGCAGCGCGGCGCAATTGAATCTCAAGTCGTGCTCCACCGGTTTTTTAGCCGTAGAAAAGGTTCTTCGAAATATCTTCTCGACAGGTAGGCTGATATCGAAGCCAGTCCGCCTGCGCAAGTAAACCGCAGCAGCAGAAGTCCCATTCTTCCCCCAGTCGGATTTGCGCTTGGCCAATGCTTGTATACAATGGCATCGTATCCAGCGAAGAATAACCAGTGGCACAAATAGAGCCCATAACTGATCTCTCCAAAAAACTGTAAAACAGGGATGTTTACCAGCCTTTTCCATCCGCTCGTGCCCAAGAACAATGTTAATCCGAGCGCTCCGAGAAAGAACAGATGAGCCACCGTCAAGAGTAGAGAGGCGCCGAGCAAGCGCCGCTGCGTCAGTATTCCGTATCGCGCTCCAAATAAGGCCATCGAGGCAGCCGCGCCGATCACCGTGACGACAAGTAAAGCCAGGCCCTTCCTGGTGAATTGCGGTAGTCGCACGGCCATTGCTAGCATTGCACCCATCGCCAGGCCATCCGCCACAAGCCACGTTAGATATCCGGACCCTTCTGGCCAGTGCCGAAAGAAATACCACGCTCGCAGGAACGGCTCAGTGCACACGATTGTCATCGCATAAATCATCAATGCGCGCCCGGAAAGAAGACGAACAAAGGCCGGCCAAACGAAATAGAAATGCTCCTCTACAGCAAGCGACCAGAGCATTGTATAGGTCATCGGAATGCCCAGAGGGGATGCAAGATTTGACAGGTAAAAGAAGCTAAGGAGCAGATACGCCTTACTTTGCGAAGGTATGAAGCATAGAACTAGCAACAGCGCATAGAAGGCCGGTAAGATTCGCAATGCGCGCCGCACGTAGAATCTTTGGTAGTAATGCTTGTTAGCTTTTGAATCAGCCAAAATTCCCGTTATCAGAAATCCAGAGAGTACGAAAAACAGATTTACACCTAGCCAGCCTCGTGAGACTTACGAAGAGCTTGGCGATTCCAGATAGTCCAGTCAGTCCATTCGACCAGAAAAATCCGTGATAGAACACTACCAGCAGGATCGCTACGCCTCGCAGCGAGTCGAGTTCCGGCATTTTAGCGCGAATAATCTCTGTAGAATCCATCCAGCTCCAAATCCGCGAATGGTCCCTTGCTACTCTCGATGGTTGCCCTCACGCGGCGTCTTCTCACTCAAAAGTTGGCTTGCCATCGGTCGGCTAAATCTCAAAGCTCCGTGGAAGTTCGGCGCGAATCTTACCAGAGGTGTTCCGTTATTCTCCCATTTCATCAGCGACCCGATGCGAAGATGCTTCCACGCGCCGAGTATAGAGCTTCTGACGAAGTGTGGACAAGGTGGCGGAATTCCGAAACGGACTATTAGGCTGGTTTGATGCCCCTTTCGGAATACAGCAGACTCGGTAATAATTATGAGACGCGGCGCAAAGCCAAACTATGAGAATTGCATCTGCCTTGTCTTCAGGTCAGTTCCGGAGGGGGCCTCTACTCACCATCGGAACCCTTATCGTGGGCGCCTTCGCCGCCTACCAGGCCGCCGAATACGTGATCAGCGGAGATTTTACAAGCATGGCCTACGTGGGCATTTTGGCCGTGGGCGGCGCGATTGTTATCGGGATTCTCAACAACTGGCGCAATGGGGTCTACTTTTTCCTAAGCTGGCTTTTGTTTGAGGACTTAGCACGGAAATTCCTTGGCAACAACATGGCCATTTATTTTGCCAAAGATTTTCTGGCGCTCGTGGTGTACATTTCGTTTTTGGCGGCTATGCGGCGAAAGGAAGTGACATCGTTTAGGCCTCCTTTTCTCGGACCAGTGCTCGTCTTTGTTTGGTTTGGCATCCTCCAGATATTCAATTTTGCCTCCCCGAGCTTGTGGTATGGTCTAATGGGTTTCAAAATCTTCTTCTATTACGTCCCACTGGTTTTTTTAGGCTACGCGTTAATCAATTCCGAGACTCAATTACGCCGCTTTTTTACCGTCAACATGGTTCTTGCGCTCATCATTGTTTCTATCGGAATCGCACAGTCCATTCTGGGTTCATCCTTTCTGAACCCAGCACATCAAGCGGAAGACCTCCGGGCGCTGAGCAATCTCTACCGCGTTTCTTCGAGCGGCTCTATCGCTTACCGGCCCAACTCCGTGTTTGTCAGCGCCGGGCGCTACTCTAATTTCATCATGGTGGCCTGGTTGCTGGTCCTTGGATTCAGCGGCTATCTCCTCCTGCGCCGGAAGCGAGGAAGGATACTCGCGTTCGTCGCCATCGCAGTGACCGCCACCGGGGCATTCTTGACGGCGTCCAGGGGCTCATTCATGTGGGGGATGATTAATGCGTTGGCAACCAGCGTTGCCTTTATCTGGGGTGCGCCTTGGCGACAAGGCGAGTCCTTGCGCGTGTTTCGCGGCATACAGCGGGCCGCTTTGGGTATTGGGCTAGGCATTGTATTGCTTTTCTTTGCGTATCCTGATGTTCTCCTTACGCGGTTGGCCATCTATGAAGAAACGCTAATGCCCAACAGCGAAACAAGTGAATTGGTGCATCGTGGCTGGGATTATCCGATACAGAACTTTCTTGGCGCCTTCACCTACGACCGCTGGCCCTATGGCTATGGCATCGGGACCGCTTCACTCGGCACACAATACGTCGCCCGCATCCTTAAAGTGAAGCCACTAGGTGTTGGAGTCGAAAGTGGATATGGAGCCCTCGTCGTCGAGATGGGGATAGGCGGCCTGCTTCTCTGGGTCGTTATGAGTCTGGGGATCATGGTCTCCGCCTGGAAGGTCGTGAAGAAGCTTAAAGGCTCTCCGTTGTTTCCTCTAGGCTTCGTCATTTTTTGGTACGCGTTTTTCTTACTTTTCCCTGCTACCTTCGGTGGCATTCAGGCTTACGAAGATTTCCTATTGAATGCCTATTTTTGGCTCTTGCTTGGGGTGTTATTCCGACTTCCCACCCTTGCGCTCTCGGCACAATTTGCGGCTAACGCCCCGGCCGCCCAAACTCGGCGCCGCTGGATTCGCTGACTTGCGTCTGGCCGCTATCTCGATTTTTGTCGACAGCCGTCGCGGCACGCAGCGTGCACTCGCTGAGTTGCTCGAGCGTCTTGCCCGCACCTAACCCTGCCAAATTCACTTGTTGCCCAGCTCGGCGATGATCTGGATGTTGCTCCTCCGAATTCCGAGCATTCGGCCGAATCCGGCGCCATCCTCTGGCACAAAGTCCCACGCATGACCTCGACGCTCTCGCGAAGATCCTAAGCATCTTTATTATAAGGACTTAGCATAGTTCGTCTTGCAATTTTAATCTTATAGGCGTTGAATCGGCCATCGCTCCAGCTAACATGCTCAATGACACAGGCATCTAGTTTCAAATGTGGATGTTCGGTTTGTCCAAGATAGGAATATCAACTCGCAACGGGCATTTACCAGAAACGGGGAATTATCTAGTCGGGATGAAGCCATTACTGGTTATGGATCGATGGATTGGTCTTTGACCTGGCTCTCGGCGAACACCAAGTGCAATTGCGTACGCCAGTGTGGCAATTCTAAGTCAAACATGCGCTTCAGGCGCGAATTCGATAGCACAGAATAGGCAGGGCGGCGAGCCAGAGTTGGATACTCTTTTGTCGTCACCGAAGTTACGAGACGCGCGACCAACGGGTGCCCGCCGGTCGCTGCGGCAAACCAGGAAACGCCCTGAGAAGTTCGAAAGGCCTCCTCAAGAATTGCGTTACCAAATTCGAACCAGCTGGTCTCGCCCATGGCTGTCATGTGGTAGATCCCGCTAGATCTCGAAAATGCTTCCTGGCCTTGTTCGAAGAGTTGCGCCAAGATTCTTGCGGTGCCCTTGGCGATCTCACGACTCCAGGTAGGCGCACCAAACTGGTCGCGGACTATCCTCAATTCTTCGCGCTCTGTGGCGAGTCGCAAGATCGTGAGTAGAAAGTTTCGCCCTCTCGTGCCATACACCCAGGCCGTCCGAAAGATCAGGTGCGGAAGCCCTGCATCTTGGATGGCCTGCTCGCCGGCAAGTTTTGTCTTTCCGTAGACGTTTATGGGGTTTGGCGAATCATTTTCGTCGTACGGAAGGCTTTTCGAGCCATCAAAGATGTAATCCGTAGAATAATGCACCAGGGCCGCGCCGATCCTTTTCGCTTCTTCGGCCATCACTGCTGGAGCATCCGCATTGATGACGTGGGCCTCCCCTTCCTCTGATTCAGCTTGATCCACGAAAGTATAACCAGCTGCGTTGACGATCACGTGCGGCCGAGCGTTCCGGATTGCTCGGCGAATCTGATCAGGCTTTGAAAGATCTAATTGATGGCGATCGAATGCGGTCACCTCTCCCATGCGCGGCAGAAGCACAGCAAGTTCGGCACCAACCTGACCGTTCTTACCAGTCAATAAAATCCTGTACTTCATTTACCCTTGTATTGTGGCAGAGATTCAGTGGGAATTTTCGCTAAGGTGGGGAGTTTCGCGTCTTTCTCGGAGACAATGGGATTTGAAATATCCCAGGAGATTTTGAGATCAGGATCGTTCCACAATACGCCGCACTCATCTCTCAAATCGTAGAAGTCGCTGCACTTATATAGCAACTGGACTCTGTCGGTTAGAGCCAAAACGCCGTGCGCAAATCCTACGGGAATGTAAATCTGGTTCTGCTGTTTTGCAGAGAGAAGCACGCTGGTCCACTTACCAAAGTGCGGTGAACCCCGCCGCATATCCACGGCCACGTCTAGTGCTTCCCCCTCTACGACCCGGCATACCTTCGCTTGTGGATGATGCAATTGGTAGTGAAGGCCTCGGAGGGTATACTTCCCGGAACATGAATGGTTGTCTTGTACAAAAGAATCGGTAATTCCAAGTTCGCCGAATTTCACGCGGTGGTAGGTTTCCATGAAAAAACCGCGCGCGTCCTCAAAGACTTTCGGACGCAGTTCCCAAACACCTGGAAGTGAAGTTTCAATTCTCTGCAAATAGCCCGCCGTCCGATAATTCGGAGACCAACACGCTGTATGCAACCGGTAGATAACTTTACCAAAATCCGCCAACGGGCCACGATTGCTTGAAATTAATGGGGCGGTCTCGACGCTGGCGGCGCAATCGCTCGGAGAGATGAATCTCGATTCTCGTAATATTTTTCGTAATAGGAGCGATATTCACCATCTTTCACTTCGGCTAACCAATTAACGTTGGAATTGTACCAATGGATTGTCTGTCGCAATCCTTGATCAAGGGAAATCAGCGGTTTCCAGCCTAGCTCGTCCTCTATTTTCTTACAATTGAGGGCGTAGCGGCGATCGTGTCCCGGACGGTCCCCCACATAGGAAAGCAGCGTTTCTGGTTTGTCCATCATGTGAAGTAAGCGCTGCGCCATCGTCAGATTCTCCTGCACATCAAGACTGCCGATATTATAAACCTCGCCCACGCGACCGCGCTCGAGGACCGCCAGAATCCCCCGGCAATTGTCTTGGACATGCAACCAATTGCGTTCTTGCTTTCCATCACCGTATATGGGGAGGGGCTTGTCGTCGAGCGCGTTGGTGATCATCAGCGGTAAGAATTTCTCCGGAAACTGGTAGGGACCGTAGTTATTCGAAGAGCGCGTAATCAGGGCCGGGAATTCGTAAGTTCGCACGTAAGAGCGCACCAACAGATCAGACGCGGCCTTTGAAGACGAATAAGGGCTGCTGGGCTCCAGAGGAGAGTTCTCGTCCGCGAAGGTCCCTGGCGTCATGTCACCGTACACTTCATCAGTGGAGATATGGACGAATCTCTCGACCCCAGTTTTTCGAGCGACCTGGAGGAGAATAAAGGTACCTGTGACATTGGTTTGGATCGCCGCTGCCGGCTCGTAGATGCTGCGATCCACATGAGACTCGGCCGCAAAATGAACCACTACGTCGCAGCCGCGCATAGCCGCTTCGACCCCGGCGGGATCGCAGATGTCCCCTTTAACAAACTGATAGTTCGGATTCTCCGCGACCGTTCTGAGATTTCGGAGATTTCCTGCATACGTCAGCTTGTCATAGTTAGTGACCGCGTAGCTCTTGCCGAGTCCCAGAATATATTGAATGAAATTGGAGCCGATGAAGCCTGCGCCCCCGGTTACGAAAATCTTCACTGGCCCACGCCCTGCCAACCAGAAGTATTGGTACGATTCCCGTGTGGCATTTTATTTGCACCCGTTTTCGCCACAAGACTATTAGCGCGAAGTAAGGAGTCGAATGTGCCAGCATCAGTCCACCAACCATCGAGAATTTCATAGCTCAACTTGTCTTCTTGAATATAGAGATTATTAACGTCTGTGATCTCAAGCTCGCCGCGTCCTGAGGGTTTCAGGCGGCGAATTTTCTCAAAGACGGTCCCGTCATACAGGTAGATCCCTATGACTGCGTAGTTGGATTTTGGAGCTTCAGGCTTTTCTTCGATGCCAACCACGCGCTTGTCTCGAATTTCCGCCACACCGAAGCGTTGCGCGTCTGTCACTTCCTTTAGAAGAAGTTTCGCTCCCCTTTCTGTTTCTTGAAGTTTTCAACAGCTTGACAAATATTATTCTCGATGATGTTGTCGCCCAATACGACACAGATGTCTCCCCCGTCCGCAAGATACTCCGCCAAGCCGAGCGCCTCCGCGATGCCTCCTTCCCCTTCCTGATATGTATAGTTCAAGTGCTTCAATCCGAAATCGCGGCCATTCCCAAGCAGTCGTAAGAAATCACCGGCGCTCTTTCCTCCTGTGACGAGGAGAATCTCTTCGATTCCAGCGTTAACGAGGGTTTGAATCGGATAGTACACCATCGGCTTGTCATATACGGGAAGCAGGTGCTTGTTTGTCACCCGCGTGAGTGGATTTAGGCGGCTCCCAGTTCCGCCAGCCAACACAACACCTTTCATGTGTGTCCGAATCTCCCATGTGCCGATTTGAACTGACTATGGACTTCCAACACATTTGGATTATCGCTTCGAAGGATGTTGGTCGCAAGCTCCGAACACAGGATCGAACTTATCCACCAATCGTGCCCTCAAGAACTCCTAACTATCTTAAATCCTTGATTTGTCCGCACACCGGATCACCACGGTTCTATCCGCATCGGAGGATAGTTTGGTACCTTCTGCCTCATTACGGCAGCGCCAGGATATGCTGTTCATCAATGGGCTTGCAGGTGTAACCAAAGCGCGCGAATTCTTTAATCAACACTCGCCGATTCTCGTCGCTGTGCATCTCGCATAGGATGGCAGGTCGTTTCTCCGCCAGCAATCGCTGTGCGCCCCGAAACACTTCCACTTCCGCGCCTTCCACATCGCACTTCAGAAAATCCGGCGCTGGCACAGATTGCACATATTCATCCAACGTTACCGCATCGACCTGAATTGTATCGTCCGCTCGGTTCGAGACCACATGGCCGAGTCCGCGATCGGGTGATATTGCTGGATCAGTCCGCGCAAAAAAAACGGTGCTGGGTTCAGACCACACGGCCTTTTCCTCAACGGAAATTGTGCGAAAACCATTGTGCATAACATGCAAGCGAAGGCGCGCGGCAATCTCTGGATCGGCTTCGAACGCAATGACACGGCCATTTTCACCAACAATTCCCGCGGCAAGAAGTGAGAAGAAACCAATATTCGCGCCAATATCGTAAAACACCATGCCGGGACGAAGATACTGCGCCAGAGCGGTTTGCACTTCTGGCTCGCTGACTCCCTCGAAGTAAGTATGGCCTGTGCGCGGGTTCAAGTGCAGCCACACCCCTTGCGCGGGACCGCGCCGGATTTGAACCCAGACTAGCGAATCGCGAGGCACGAGCCTTCGACTTGCCCAACTGAGGCAGGGACCCACGACGGGCAGCCAACGTAACCGCGCCAGGGACGAGCCGTATCGCAGAAGAAATTGAGCGAGACGGCCATTAGAAGAGCTCACGCTATTTCTCCACAAGAAAGCTACCGATCAACAGCGCGTCCATACCGGAGCTAAAAAACGTTCGAACTGCATCGGTTGGTGTGTGCACAATCGCTTCTCCACGCAAATTGAAGGACGTGTTCATGACAACTGGCACACCCGTGCGCTTCCCGAATTCATCGATTAGCCGCCAGTAAAGCGGGTTGATCTCTTTTTCTACGGTTTGCGGGCGGGCGCTGCCATCAACGTGAGTGACGGAGGGAATGATGCTACGCTTCTCTGGTTTCACTTGCGCGGTGAGGATCATGAATGGCGAGTCGGTGGCGCTTTCCAGGTAATCTCCGGCGGATTCCTTCTTGAGCGATGGGGCAAAAGGACGCCACCATTCGCGGAATTTCACGGCGTTGTTGACCTTGGTGTTCATTCCCGGATCACGCGGATCGGCGAGAATCGAGCGGCTACCGAGAGCGCGTGGCCCGAACTCCATCCGCCCCTGAAACCAGCCCAGGATCTTTCCCTGCGAGAGCAACTCGGCTGCGGTCATGGCCGGATCCGACATTCGCGCATAGCGAATCTTATAAGTACGGAGTGAAATCTCAATCGCCTCATCATCAAAAGACGGGCCGAGATACGCGTGCCGCATCGGTTTGCTGGGCAAGCTTCCGCCACCGTCAAGATACGGCGCGAGTGCCGCACCGAGGGCGACGCCATCATCAGAGGCAGCAGGCTGCACGAAGATTTTCTCCACAATTCCCGAAGCCAGGATCTTGCCGTTGGCTTTCGAATTGAGTGCCACGCCACCGGCCAGACAAAGATTGCGGCTGCGCGTCTTGTCGATGGCCATGCGGACAACGCTCAACATGGCCATTTCGCAGGCGTCCTGCACGGCATAGGCAATATTTTTGTGCCGATCGTCGATGTTGCTCTCCGGGACGCGTGGAGCGCCGAGCAGGGGCGTCATTCCGGAAAAAGTTCCTGCGCCGTTGCCAATAAGGCGGTCGCTGTGTACGCGATATGGCAGGGCTTCGGGATCTATGAAAGGTCGCAGATCGACGCCCGGCTCCCCATAGGGTGCCAGGCCCATCACCTTCCATTCGTCGCTGTTACGATGGAAACCGAGAAACTCCGTGAATTCGCTGTAGAAGAAACCCACGGAGTCGGGAAACGGAATCGTCAAAATGTGATCGAGGTGTCCCCCATGGCCATGCCATATGGAAGTAGCCTCGCTGGCGCCACGGCCATCCATCACCACAACCGTGGCATCGTCATACCCAGAATAGGCGTAGGCGCTGATCGCATGAGCAAAATGGTGGTTCACAAAGCGCATCCGCGCTTTTGTGGCGCCAAATTGCCGCTGAAAACGGTTCGCGCCTCCCTGTTGGTGCCACATGCTCAGAAAATGGCGCGTGCTGTTCAGGACATTCATGTAGGAGATCGGCCACTTGCCGGTAGCAAACAACTTCAAATCGTGCCGATAACCGTGCCCCGGCGGCTGCCAGCCAAAGCAAACCTCGTCCAACTGATCCGTGCGGACACCCGTAAACTGAAGACACGACTGAATGGCGTGGGAAGGAAAACCGGCATCGTGCTTCAGTCGGCTGATGCGCTCTTCGGCAACGGCAAAAAGCAATTCGCCATCGCGCACGACGCATGCCGAAGAGTCGTGCATTTGCGAATAGTTGATACCCAGCGTGATCATTCGGGATTCCGGCCTTCGTCTCTGCAGCCTGCCCCTTTAGCTTGTCGCGCGGAATCAATACGGATTCTCTGAATCTTATTTGAAATGGGCCCCTTCTCCTTGAGATTTCTCCCTGACCACACCGCCTTCACCGTACTCTCTTTTCTTGGCGGTTGACGTGACTTGGCACCGGGAAGGGAAAGAATCTTCGCCTTACTTGCTGATAAAAAGAAGCTTGCGCTAGTCGCCGCCGCCAACGGTAGTAAGTGCGCGGGGGCATCGCAAGGGCCGGAATTAGCCTTGCGCAACTAAAAAGGTGCTGCCAGATGGATGCATCTCCATGAAGGATGCGCATTAACTGCAGCTCCGTCGAGACAGTCTCCCAGGGCCAACCTCCATCCACAGCTAGGCGTAGATGCCTTGCCTCAATCTCTAGGGTCTCCACGATGGCTTGACGGGTTGCCGGTTCCACGTTCAGAGCTTGGAGCCGTTCCGAGATCTCCCTGGAAAGCGCTTGGAAAACCACGAGTTTACTGCGAACTTTTGCCGGATCGTCGGCGGAGATAATGAAAAAGTTGGCGCCATGATGGCGGTAAAAGGTGAGCGGCTCCGACAAGACGACTGCTACTGAGAGGACAGCCGCTATCGTAAAGAGGTATTCATCCGCCTGAATGACCAGCACCTCCGGGACCGGCACGATTCGCTTGAGCAGTTCCGTACGAATGGTCATACGACTCGTGCCGAGAAAATTTTTACGAGTACGGAACAATCGCGCCCCTTCAAGCGAATTCGCCTGAAAACGTGATTCCTCGCGGAGTTGTTCGACTCGATGGCTGCCGTCGAGCAATACTTCCGTGATGCTGTGCCCCACAAATCCCACTTCCGGGCTGGTGGCGAACACCTGTGCGACTCGCGTGACTTTGTTGCAACTCCACCAATCATCGCCATCCAAGAAAGCAACGATTTCTCCTTGCGCCTCAGCGATTCCGGTGTTGAAGGCGGAGGCCTGACCGCCGTTGGCCTTACGAATGAGCCGGACCCGCGGCGCAAACTGGCGGACAATTTCGGGTGTGCGATCCGTTGAACCATCGTCTATAACCAGGACTTCCATCTCAGAGGCGGGAAAGTCCTGTGCCAGTACGCTGGCGATGGCCTCTCCGATCAAGGATTCATGATTGTAGGTATCGACCAGCGCGGTTACGAACGGCCTAGCCATTCTGGACCTCGAATTTCTTGCTTTTTCTCATTCGCGACCCTGATTCGCAATTGCCGCTGGCAAAACTGACTCCGCGTTAATTTCGAATCTCTGTAGTCTTCGAACCGTTTCCCAGGCCTTCTTGCGGACCAATGGGAGGCCAGCACCCTAGCGACTGCGTTCCATTGCAAACTCACTTTGCAAGAATCCGTTTTCTCATCATGCGCGGCAAAGCAATTACGTGGACCTTCTGCTTCACGGCATGAATAAAACCCCGATGCCGGCCCATCCCTGGTTGGGGTTCTCGATCATTTCGCGGTGCCGGTAGTGCTGCTTGATTTCATTCCAAAACTTATCCACTCTGCAGGACAGCTCTCGGCGATGTTCGGCGATATCGTGAAAGGCCACCAGTCCTCCGCTCCGTACTAGTGGCGAGTACATCTCGAAATCTCTCTTCACGCCCTCATACGTGTGATCGCCATCGATGAACAAATAATCCAATCGATCTCCTTGCAGGGCCACCAACACTCGCTCTCGGGTCTCCGGCAAGTGCGAATCGGCCCGGATGAGACTTAACTTCTGGCCGTTTCTTGGAAATTTTCGGTACAGCGGAATTTTGCGCCGCGGATAGCCTCCACCGAATGGCCCTCCGCCCAGGTCCACGCTGATAATCTGCGCTCCTGGCGGTGACAGCGTACACAGCAGGAAAAGCGTGCCTCCGTAGTTGGTGCCGATCTCCAGGCTGCGCTTCGGGGCAACACTCTGCAGCATTTTTCCCAGTTCGACAATTTCAGAGCGTACCTGCGCCATCAGGATGGGCCGATCGACACAATAATCGATGGCCTCTTCCGGCGTACGCGGCCGGCTTCCGAAGGTAAGTTCGCCGTAGCACTTCAGATACCGTACGCTTTTTAGGAGTAGCTTCGCCATAATCGGTCTGAATGACGCTAGAGCAGATTTGATTCGAGTGTCAAGCAAGCGGCTTTACGCCACTTTTCAGCCGCTCTTCTACTTTTTGCCTCCATGGATACTCGAACTGGTTTCCTGAGCCGGAAACTCTCCCTTGCGAGTCAGTAGCAACATGCGTTCGAGCTGTTCATCTGGCGTTATGCCCGCTTCGCGGAATAGCGCATCCTTCTCCCGAAGGAATTGTGGAATGAGGCGCCCATATGCCAATATGATCGCCATTCGGTCCATCGCAAAAGGCCAGCGCAGGAACGCCAAGTCTTTCAGCAAGGCGGCCGCAGAGATGATCCAGGTCCTCACCGCATAGCGCAGAGGAAGCAACTTCGTGGAGAGCAGCACTCTTCCCTTCAAGACTCCTTGGAAATTATACCGTGCTCCCTCCAGAGACCGGCCCGAACCGCCAACCCGGTGCCAGCAAATCGCTCCGGGTACATAGATCGTTTTCCACCCGTGAATCCACGCACGCCAGCAAATCTCGGCGTCTTCGTATCCAAGCGGAAGCCTAGCGTCAAATCCACCCAATTTGTCGAAGAGAGACTTTCTCACAAGCATGCATGCCGCCGAGGCCATAAAGACGGGCGTTGATTCCAATTCATTGGCCTGAAAAAAGTATAGCCCGGGCACTAATTCGACATCGCCGCCCTGGTTTCTGCGGGCTTTGGCGAGGCGCGTTGCAGCGTGCCCAGTTTTGCTCCCTTCCCAGGAGTACTGCATCCCATCCGTAGCAAATATATTCTTATCTTGAACTAACGAGTTCACCAAAGCAGCCACAAATTCCGGGTCAAACCGCATGTCATTGTTGACAAACAGCAGGAAATCGCCGGTGGCCATGGCCGCCCCGCGATTCAAAGCTGGCGCAAGACCAATGTTCTCTTTCAAGGGGAGCCACTTAACTTGAAACGTTTTCGCTACTTCCTCGGAGTCGTCCGAAGAGCCATTATCGGCGACGATGATTTCGCGTGCTTTGTAGGATTGCGCGAGCAAACTCGGCAAGCAAATGCGCAGGTGCGCAGCCCCATTCCAGTTGACGATGACTACAGATACTGAGGCTTTCTCCGGCATGATCCTCCACCAGCTTGCACGCAGACGAACGGCCTGGCCTCTCGTGCCAAATGCTTCCGGCGTGGTACGTCCTTCGGTCAGCAAGGTCCTCATCCTCTATCCGCATGTTGCCGCATTTTATTCTGACAAACCCTATAGCAAACCAGTCGGCAGATGGGGGGAACACACACTGCCCGATGCTGCGGACCTGCCCAAGATTCTGACGGAACTCTCCAGTTTGCGCGTATCCCACGTTCTGGACGTGAAAGTGGAAGGCGGCTCTTTCGCCCTCTCTGAGAATCCACCTGGTCTTACGCTCGTCTTCCAGCGAAACAACCAAAGAGTCTATCGCGTGGACTAGAAGCTAGCCGATAGACCTATGCCGGCGGCCGCGGCCCTTATACCTTCGAGATGCTATCGTTGCCACTCAGCCGCTTGCTCGTCGCTCTGCGCGGCCCGAGGCGTTGTGTACCGAAGCGGTTAGAAACACAAACGTCCGCCACAACCACTCGCGCGCCACGTGCTGCTTGCGGCGCAAGCGCACCCAGCGTAACTCGCCATTGCCAAGCAGCTCATGCCTTACGTCCAGGTGCGTGTAGGAATGCGGGGCCACGTCATAGAGTCGCTGGTTGTGCGCGGCTTCTTTTCCCTCCCAGATCAACTCCGCCCGCCACTCACTCCGGACGGATAAAAAGCTGCTGGCACAGGAGTGAGGAACTCATTCGCTGAGTTCATCGAGCCGCTGCACCCGAAGTATTGCGCAGACTATCTGTGTACCAAGAGATAGTTTTCTGCAAACCATCGTGGAGAGACGTTTCTGCGCACCATCCGAATTCCGCCAGCGCTCGTGAAGTATCGAGACATCGTCGCGGCTAGCCGTCCGGCTTCGTCGCATCCCAGTTGGTAGCAGCTCGGCGAGATAAGAGCCATCCTGCCCGGTAATGCCGGTAATCAATGCGCGTTTCACGAATGTAGACACTACCCCTCGCCTTGCTCTCTTGCTGCAGGACTCAATGCTTAGCCGGCTTGACCTCTTCTCCCGATCGCTGCAGCGTTTTCCGCTGCAAGCCAAGTTTCCCTCGCAACCCCGACGTCGGCTGGATAACAGTTTTCCAGAGCCAATCTTGCACGGCGGCAGCTTCGCGGCGAAAATGCACGCGCCTAATACGCCCACCGGGCAGCAACTCGTGCGTCACGTCCAGCAGCGTGAAGGCATGCGGCACGCTTCCATAGATCACCAAGCTACGCCTCGCCTCTTCTCCCCAGTAGGCGCCCTGCTGCCCGCCCGCAATATGACCGTAGTCGTGATTCTGATGGATAGCTCGTGTGACTTGCGTCATGTCCACAACAGGAATTCTCTGCCGACGCGCGTCTTTGATGAGCCACTGATCAAACCAAGCTCGGCCAATCGCAAAGGGAGGCACTTGCTGATAAGTGTGTGGAGGAAAAACAAATACGTCTATGGCGGTCGGATTTCCCGGCGTTCCAAGCGGTAGAATCTCGCTGCGTAACTTCCTTTCGCCGTCCGCCCCAAAATCGAGAGTCTCACTTAGTTCAATGTTCAAGCGATGAGCAACACCTAGAAACTTCGGGAATTGCATGTGGATCGCGGAGACCGCATGAACAAACTCCTGAAGTAAGATGATGTCGCTATTAACGTAACAAAGCAGCGGGGTGCGCACCAATTTCTGCGCGCGGCGAAGCAAGTCGTCCAGAAGTGGGGTGCCAAATTCATTGCGTGCGATATCATGTAGATGACTGATCCGTAGCTCGGCCGCGATCTCAGCAACGCCCTCTTCCTCACCGAAGAGATAAATCTCCGGACGCGGGCGCAGCATCGTCCAGCTCGGTGATGGCGTTGCGCTGGATGATGCCGATGTGGTCGTGAAACGGCTTCGGCATCGCGAGAATTGTGATGGGCATTGCCTCAGTCATCGACCGTGGACCGCGGCGTGGCGTCCCCGCTCGGAGGCGACCATCTCTTCGAGGATCGCGTCTAATCCGCGCGTGATTTTCCATTTCGGATAGTGGCTTCGGAACTTGCCGAGATTTGAGATGTAGCAGATATGGTCGCCTCTGCGCGCTTCTTCCCTGTAGCGCCAGTCCAGCTTGCGCCCAGTCATCTGCTCAATCCGCTCGATGGCTTCCAGCATCGAGATGCTGTTCTCGCGGCCGCCGCCGAGGCTGTAAACCTCGCCCGGTCGCGGATTGGCGGCGAACTCCTCGATCGCGCGCACCACGTCGTGGCTGTGAATATTGTCCCGCACCTGCTTGCCCTTATACCCAAACACCGTGTACGTCCCGCCGCTCAGCGTCACCTTCACCAGGTACGACAAAAATCCGTGAAGCTGCACTCCTGAGTGCAACGGTCCCGTCAAGCAACCGCCGCGAAACACGCCCACCTTCACCAGGTACGACAAAAATCCGTGAAGCTGCACTCCTGAGTGCAACGGTCCCGTCAAGCAACCGCCGCGAAACACGCCCACCTTCATCCCGAAATATCTCCCATACTCTTGCACGACCAAATCCGCCACCGCCTTCGACGCTCCAAATAGCGAATGCAGCGTCCGGTCAATCCGGCAACTCTCCGTCACTCCCTCGTAGTCCTGTGGCCGGACATAATCCCACCGCATCTCCAGCTCTTTCAGCGCAATCTCATTCGGCGCGTCGCCGTAAACCTTGTTCGTACTCACAAACACGAACACCGCCTCCGGGCAGTGCTGCCGTGTCGCTTCCAGCAAATTCACCGTGCCCAGCGCGTTCACCTCAAAATCCAGCAGGGGGATATCCCGCGCTTTGTCGTGCGAAGGCTGCGCCGCGCAGTGCACGATCAAATCGAACCGGCGCGCGTTAGAAAGCTCATCGATGGCCATGCGGTCACGAATGTCCATCGCCGCGTGCGTAAAACGCTTCGTCGTACCCTTCAACCGCGCCAGATTCCACAGCGTGTCTCCCTCCGGTCCAAAAAACTCGCGGCGCACGTTGTTGTCCACGCCCACAACTTCATGCTCCTGCCGATCGAAATACTCCACCGCCTCCGACCCGATCAGTCCGCTGCTACCCGTCACCAGTATCGTTTTCACTCATCCATCCAATGCCGCCGTCCACGGCTTCGCAAACTTGCAGGCACGCTTTCACGCTTCAACCCCACCACATGGCGTATCGGCCTGGTGGCATCCAGCATAGGATGCCAGATGCGCGTGCGCAGCGCCCCGCGTACAGCACGGCTAATGTCCCGCCAACGTCGTTTTGCGGGGGCCAACCAGAAAAATGTATTCGGGACAATTCCCGTCGGCTCGAGCTTGAACTCCGCATCCTCGATCGTTCGCGTGTGACCTGCGCCACCAGCAAGCTCTAGATTGCGCCGGGCTTCTTCGTCCTTCCACACACCTTCCATCCCTTGCGGGTGATATCCGTAATCGTGATTCTGGTGCACCGCACAAACCGTACTAGAGACATCCACCACGGCGACGCCCGCTGTGTGCGCCCTCTCAACCAGCCAGTGATCCCATCCCACGCGGCCTATCACCAAATCGGGAATTTGCGTATATAGGCCACGCGGGAACACAAAGTAGTCGATGTTGTGATAAAAGCGTTGGTATCCTTCCATATGCGCTCGCACAACGATCTTTTGCTGCCAGTCCGCACTGGAAAAATCCATTGGCTCGGTAATATCCGTATCCCACCGCCGCCCCACCATCAGAAAGTGCGAACGCCAAGCCAGCAGCTGTTGTAATGCATCCACAAATTCGTGAGTGAGGATAATGTCGCAATTCACGTAGCTAATAATTTCGTGGCGCGCCACCTTCTGGGCCCGCCCAAAGATCGAATCCAGCCTCTTGGTACCGTGTTTGCTGCGTTCCACATACGGCTCGTGCCGCAATCCCAGCTCGCGGCAAACTTCCGTCGTTCCTTCGTCATCTCCAAACAGAATCACTTCCGCATCCGGATGAAGCCGCCTCCAGCTTTCCAGCGCATTGCGCTGGATCACGGCGACGTGCCCGCGAAACGGCTTCGGCGTGGAGAAAAGCGTAATCATTGCGTTAATTCGTGCTCTCGTTGACGGAGCCCCAGCCGCCTGCGAAGCCTTGAGGTCTCATAGATTAAGGTTTTCGAGAGAAAAGCCTTTATTTTGTTGCGCTCCTTGCGCCAAAACGTCGGCTGAAGCAAGCTGCTGCGAGTGAGTCTGTGCGTACAATCCGAGTAATTGCAGCTCTTCAGCGCGTTGCACTGAATGATGGCAGCTTGCCCAATAAATGGGTTTCCCGTGCTGAAGAACGTGATCATGGTTTACGTAGAGCTATACTGTCTCGCGTAAGCGCCCGATGTTCAACCTTCATCTTGAAGTAGAGCCCGTACTCTTGCGCCACGAGGTCTGCGGTGGCTTTCGAAGCGCCAAAGAGCGAATGCGTGGCCCGGTCGACACAACAGGTTTCATCCACGCCAGCGAAATCCTCAGGTCTGGCATAGTCGTAGCGCGCCTCGAGTTCTGTCAGCGGGATCTCATTGGGCGGATTTACCATAACCTTGTTGGTGCTCAGAAATACAAACACCACTTCGGGAAAATGCTGGCGCGTGGCCTCGAACAGATTACTATTCCGAGCGCATTGACTTCAAAATCCAGTAGGGGAATCTCGTGGGCCTTGTCGTGCGAAGGCTGTGTGGCGTAATGCACAATCAGATCAAAACGATGGGTTCGAAATAATTCCTCGATGCGAATGCGGTCACGGATGTTTAGTCCGACCTTTGTGAACCACTTTGAGGTGCTATTCAATCGCTCCAGATTCCAGAGCGTATCCCCCGTGGGGCCAAGAAACTCTCGGAGCATACTATTGTCGACGCCTATGACTTCGTGTCCATGTCGATCAAAATATTCGGCTGCTTCCGATCCAATTAGACCGTTACTTCCGGTAACCAGAGCTTTCATTCGTGCGAGCCTTCTGTCTGATCCGTCTTCATGTGCCAAGCATGCGACGATCACAGTACGAGTTACTCCTGGCGTTGCTTTCACTTGAGCAGATAGGGTTCCCAAAACTTTCGATCATACTTGGACCAAGCGTGGCAGCCAAATGGCAACCTGCCGGAATTCACCTCAAAACAGTAGCGCGGCGCCATCTCAAACGAAAACTCCAGAGCCTCGCATGGCTCCGGGACGCGAAAAGCTCTCACCACCTTGCGTGCTTCGTACGCCCAGAACAGGTCCTCGTATCTTTTTTCGTCTGCCATTTTTCGCGTCAACCACCGCACATTGTTGCGGTATCCCAAGCTGTGAAGGAACGCCCTCCCCGCAACAGCCATTCGCTTGAGCTGTGGCCTCGACTTTAAACGCTCGTAAATCACTTCCGAATGGCTTCCCACCCTCGATCCGCGCGTCTTCGGATCTTCCCAAATCTGCTTGGAGCCCAAGACTTTCAACGCGCTTTGCACTCGGCGCAGCGACAATCCGCCATTCCCTACCCCAGAAAAACCCTTTGACGAGTCCCCCATATCTGCTAACCAAGGCGCCCCCACGTAATCCCAGCCCTTCCCGCACCAATCCTCTAGGTTGCTAGCAAACACCAGGCAATCCAGCTGATAAATCAAAATATATTCGTATTCCGCGAACGCCCGGTAGAACTCCTTCTTCAGCATCAGCCGATTATAGCCAGAGTGCTCCTTGAAATAGTGCATCGGAAAGGAACGCAGCGTGAAATCTGAAAGCTCCTTCGGCAAGTTCTCCAGACCGATGACGTACCGCTCGAACCCCCCGAGATACTTCCGCAGATGCCACATCGAAATCTCTTCATCCGCGGAAAGCGGAAACTTGACGACCGGGGTCACAATAGCCACCAGGCCCTCGGGTTGGGTACTTTTGTGGGTCATATTCACTGTCGAGTTTCAGCCCCCGTTACCCAAATGAGCGGTCTAGAATCTGCGCCGATGACACTCACTTTCGGCATGAACTTGCGAACCATCGGCTCCTACCGAATTGCGGTTCCGATCGGGTAAATGGGTTTCTCCCGGGTCCAGTCCCGCTGCGGCCGCTAGCTCGCGCTGAATCAGCTCCGGGACGTTTGGCTTCTCGTCGTTGCTTCCCTTGCGGATGAAAATCAGATTGTGAAAGAAAGCAATCTCGACGATGTGCTGGTCGAAGTAATCAGGCTTGTACTCTTCGACGGGATACTCAACATAGTTAAGACCGTCTGCCAAGTCCTTGAAAAATTCCATGGAGTTCTGCGGGTTGGTCCTCCCGCCGCCGCATGTCGGCCAATATGCTGTTTGCGTATCCTCTATCACGTAGATTCCATTGGGCCGCAGTAGCGGAAAGAGTACGCGGAAGGTCTTAATGACGTGCTCATTTAGGTGGCTGCCGTCATCAATAACGATGTCGAAACCTCCGTATTCGCTCGACAAGCGATGCAATGATTCGGAATCGGTCTGATCGCATTGCCGGATATCGATTCGATGCTCACACAAGTGAGTCTTGTCGTAGAGATCGATTCCGACTATTCGACTGTTGCGGAAGTATGCCTTCCACATGCGAAGAGATTCTCCGCCCTGGTTGGAGTTCTCATAGCCCCCCACGCCGATTTCAAGTAGGTTTAGGCCTTTGCCTTTCAGGGGTTGGAAATAGCGCTGGTAATGCTGCGTATACCAGTGGGCACCCCATTTGTCTGTATGGAAGAGGAGAGCGAGGCGGTTCAAATCGTTTCTCCACCACCAGCCCAGCAAGGCCCTCGCAGTGCGAACAAGACGACCGTACATGGATGGAGAGAGATTCTTCTGCACCCAAGCTTTTAGTCTCATATGATGGGTCACCTCCAGCGCCGTTTGACCTAGAAATGCGGCTTGCTCGCGGTCAAGGGCGAATCTCCTAGTCAGTTATTTCTACAGTTAACTTAAAACCTCACAGGAATGTTCAATATCCCGTACCATTCGTGTTGAGGATGCTGCAAGTTTTCCGTGGCCACCATCATCTCAGGCACGCAGTCCTACGGCCGGCACAATGGCTTCATCAAAAGTCCTTGCCCAGTAGGGAGTGAGGCGATTGTCAGACCTTTAGCGCTCGCGACCTTATCCATAGCAGCTTTCTGTACCTCGTATCCCGCATATGCGTAGTCATCGAGCAGTATGAGCGCCCCCTGCACCAATCGATCCCAAAAACATTCAAGGGCCGCAACCTCAGGAAAAGCGCAGTTCATATCAAGATGTAAGAACGCAATTTCAGATGCCGTCACGTGCCCGAGCGTTTCTGGAACTGCCCCTTGGATAATTTGAACGTTTTTCCATTGAGAAAAATTTTCACGTACGGACTCTGCGCCCTGCACATAAAATCCTGACTGGAGGTTACGTCTATTTTTATCGATCGCACCAAACTCGAGGTCTTCTGCAGAGAGATACCGTTCATCAACACCATTAAAGGTATCCAGCAGATAGAACTGTTTTCCTAGAGAATCCCAATTGACATATTCCATGATCGCGGAGGCGAGAAAACCACGGTTTACTCCACACTCTACAAAATCTCCGTTCAGCCTGCTTGCAGATTTGGCGGCCCACAGACCAATATGCACTCTCCAGTGCCATCCATACTCTCCAGCAGCCTGAACTCCTCGGTTATATGCTCTGCGGAAGGAAGGATCACTCATGAAACTGTGGTCATGCACGCTTCGCAGTCCGTCTTGATCGTAAACCTGTTCACACTCGTCTTCTTGGACGGACGTTAGCGGCTGCTGAGAGGAGCCTCCAAAAAGTAAGCCAAGTAGTTTTCTGAGCATCATAGCATCATCCGATTTGTCGTGGGAACAGGATGGAGGTCAATATCATCCATGATGAACGCCTCTTCCTGATCAAGCAGAAATCAGCCAATCGTAAAATCATTCTCAAAGCGGCACAGATAAACACCTGGATAAACTACGGAATGCCGGCTGGTTTCCGCACTTTCGATTATATCGACGGTGACGGCATGCTCGATATAGTCCAGGGCCTCAATCCCGTCTCTGCCAAGCCAAAGGCCGACGAAATAAGTGCCTGGTCTGAGAAGCACTTCGCGCAGAAGGAAACAGGCACGTCCCTTCTGGCCGGCGTTCAGGCTGATGAACTCTCCCTTCTGCCCGCTGTTAGTATCGATCACGCGATAACCGTTCATGTCATAGAAAATGACCGCAAGATTGTAGTCGGCAAAGCGTTGCATGCACTGCAGTTCTATGTCTATTCGCAGATCGCAGCCTGGGTACGCAACCTCCATCTCCTCTCCGTCCGTGCTCAGCGGCGTTATGGCGATTCTGCTGAAACGCGCTTTCCCATTTCCATCCGCTCTAGGCCGTTGAAGAAGATCCTCTCCCCTGGGCCCAATCTTCATCGAATCTGCATAGTAGCGAGCGGTTGCCTGGGCCGCCGGTCCATCGAACGCAATTAGTCCATGCTCCAGCAAAACACAGCGGGAGCATAGCAAATTGATGGCGGCCATGTTGTGGCTGACCAGAATGATGGTGCGGCCATGGCGCGCCACATCTCCCATCTTTCCCATACACTTCTTCTGAAAGGTAATGTCTCCCACCGCCAGCACTTCATCCACCAGCAAAATCTCCGGCTCGAGATGGGCGGCGACGGCAAAGGCCAGGCGGACGTACATGCCGGAAGAGTAGTGCTTGACGGGAGTGTCAATGAATTTTTCGAGTTCGGCGAAGGCGACGATTTCATCGAATTTGGAGATGATTTCGCGGCGGGACATGCCCAGGATGGCGCCGGAGAGGAAGGTGTTTTCGCGGCCGGTCAGCTCTGGGTGAAAGCCGGTGCCTACCTCAAGGAGGCTACCAACGCGTCCATGGATTTCCGCCCATCCAGTGGTTGGTTTTGTAATGCGCGAGAGGATCTTCAGCAGAGTTGTCTTGCCAGCGCCATTACGGCCGATGAGGCCGAGGACTTCGCCTTCTTTCACGTCAAGCGAGACGTCCTTCAGCGCCCAGAAGGTTTCTTCTCTGTTGCGGCGAAGAACAGAGATGGGTGAACGGAGGAATCCCTCAAGCGCGTGGCGCAGCCCTTTGTCCACTTGCAAACCGCGGCGGTAGAGTTTCGATAGACCTTGGGCCTGGATTACGGTCGTCATGGGTGGGCGGTGTCCCGGACCAAGAAAAGAGAGTTTCTTAGATTGCGCTGGCCAACGTTTCTCAGGAACGCCGAGCAAGAAAAACAGTTGGCTTGCTCCGCTCGGAGTGGCAGCTGAGGGATGGGATTCAAATCAAACGCGGTCGGCAACGGTTCCCTCCATGCGCTGAAAGAAGAAGAGACCGCCAAGGAGGACGAGGGTGACACCAGCGGAGGAGGCAAGGAGGAGAAGACCGGGGGCGTGACCGCGGCCAGTGATAGCCCAGCGGAAGCCGTCAATAACGCCAGCCATAGGGTTGAGCCCGTAGAGCCAGCGCCAGCGCTGGGGCACTAGTGTGGAGGAGTAGGCGACGGGAGAAGCGAACATCCAGAACTGGACAAGGAAGGGCACGACGTAGCGGACGTCGCGATAAAGAGCGTTGAGGGCGGACATCCAGAGCCCGACGCCAAGGGCGGTGAGCACGGTGAGAAGCAGCAGTACGGGCAGCCAAAGCGCAGCAAGCGTGGGCCTGATGCCGTAGATGGCAGTGACCACCAGAAGGACGACGAAGCCGATAGCAAAGTCCACCAGACCAGAAACGACTGCAGAAAGCGGAAGAATGAGGCGTGGAAAGTAAACCTTGGTGATGACGTGCTGATTTTCCACAACGACGCTGGTGCAGCTCTGAAGCGCGCTGGAAAAGTAGGTCCAGGGAACGAGTGCTGCGAAATAAAAGACGGGGTAAGGAAGGCCGTCGGACGGGAGCTTGGCGAGACGGCCAAAGAAAAGAGTGAAGACGCCCATGGTCATTAGCGGCTGCAGAACGACCCAGGCGATGCCGATGACGGTCTGCTTGTAGCGGACCTTGACGTCGCGCCAGACAAAGAAATAGAGGAGTTCGCGGTATTGCCAGACTTCGTGGAGGCGCAGCTCGAGCCAGCCGTGGGGCGGTTCAATGCGCATGGTGGCGGGACCGCTGGGTAGAGGAAGCGCTACGGTTTCGGGTGCGACCCTTGCCAGGTCGGGGCCGTCCGGTGGACGTGTAGTGACGGAAGCCATTGGTCTAAGCAAACTCCGAGAAAAAGATAGATCGACCTGTAATCAGAGTACCAGAGAAGAGGGCCGGGGCCGAGAGGCTGCCAATCAGGGCTGCTGAGGCTCCTTCATCTTCTGGATGTCGCGGTCTTCGATCTGCTGCATGAGGGCTTTGCACTTGAAGAGGTAGCGCTTCGAGAGTGCTTCGGCATGGATTACGGCAGTCGACATTAATTCGTTTAAGCCTATCTCAGTCAAATTATACGAGCCCATTAGGAAGCGCGCTTGCGAAACGCCATGTACCAGGTATCGCCCATGCGGCGAAGGATTGCTAGTCTTTCCTCGAGACGTTCGTAGACGCGGTAAATTCGCCTGCGCCAGGATTTGGGGGATGTGCCGCGGTATCCGGAATTGTTGGACTCGGTGACAGAGCGTTCCAGGGAGAAACCGAGTTTGGACATGGCTGCTTCCATCTCCGAACACGTATAGAGCCGGATGTGGCCAAAGGTGTCCTTGGCGGAATCCAACTCATTGGGCATCTCCAGTATGCTCCTGCCCTTGAGAAGGCGGAGACGATTCTCCAGAGATGCTTGGTTGGGGGAGGAGACGATCAGGAGGCCGCCGGGACGGACGACGCGCGTGATCTCCGAAAGGACAAAGTTGAGGCGTTCCACGGGGAGATGTTCGAGAACTTCCGAAAAGGTCACGATCAGGAAATGTGAGTCGGGAAAGGGGAGTGGCTCGCGGATGATGTCCAGAGCGACGAATTGACAATTGTATTGGCGGAAGGCTGTCACGAAATCGTCGCGATGCTCGTAAGAGCGGCCGGGATGATCGACGGCGGCCCACCGAACCTGGGGCAGGAACAGGGCCAACGGAAAAAGCAGATAGCCGTAGCCGCTGCCGACTTCCAGCCCTTCGCCGGCTGCATCGTAGCCGAGAAGAGATTGCGCGAGGGAGATGATGAGAGAGACGCGCCGGACGTCCGGCCGAAACATTCCTTGCGTGTGGAAGGCGAATACTTCGTCGGAGATTTCGTTCCTTGTGTAATCACTGAGTTCACGCAGGCATTTCCGAATGATGGGTTCGATCGTTTTTTCGATTTCGGCCCGGGTCATGATTTCTGGAACCAGTGGGCGGTTTGGTCGACGCGCTGAAGGGGAAAAGAAAGACCGCGATTCTGGAAAAACTCGTTGACAGCGCGGCGACAACCTGGCCAGGCACCATAGTCGTCAATGGAAATGAAACCTCGGGGCACGACAACATTGTAGAACGTTTCGAGACACAATTTGACGGGCTCGTACCAGTCGGCGTCGATGTTCAAGAGGGCGATTTGCGAGATGTGGACGACGGGAAAGGTGTCCTGGAAAAGGCCGGGGATGATGCGCACGCGCGCGAGGTGGCACCGGTGCGGCGAAGGAGATTCTGGACGCGACGCGGGCTGGAGGTGAGGTTGCCGACCCCGCTGGCGGCTTCGGGGACGTCGGCGGCAGTGGCGGGGCCATGCCCTGGAAGGAATCGAAGAGCCAGACGGTGCGGGGCAGGCGCGTGTGCGTGACCAGACGAGCGCGGATGCCAGCCGTGCCGCCGCGGTAGACACCGCATTCGACGACTTTGCCGGGGCTGTGTTCGTCCTCAATGCGCTGGGCCGTTGGAGAGATTCTGAATGCGCGCGGGGCCTACCATGGTGTTGCGGCGAATGAGCCAAAAGATACGCTGCTCGGTCAGGTGTGATTTGAGATTTTGGAGGAGGCTCATGGGGTTGGGTGTTTGGCGCGAGGAAGAAAGGGCCGGCCTTTCGCTAAAGCAAAAAACTCCGAGAAAAAGGGATGGATCCTTGATTAGGGTACCAGAGATGCGAGCGGCAAGATTGCGGAACGGTGCAATATGTTGCGCCCCTACAAAAAGAAAAAGGCTTTAGGGGGGCGGTGGATTTTTTTCGAGCTGCTGGAGGTCGCGGTCTTCTATCTGTTTCATGAGGGCTTTGCGGCGGAAGAGGTAGGACTGGAGGTCGGCGGAGATCTGTCGCGGAACGACGAGAAATTGGTTCTGGACGATATCGGAGAAAGAGACAGGGCCACGCGCGGGAATGAGATGGGAACCCCATTGGAACATGAGGCCAGCGTTCCAGAGCACGAAAAGCGTGAGAACGGTAGAGGCGGCGGCGAGAGCGGCGCGGCGGGAGGGGAAGAACTGCGAGGCACGGTCAAGGAAAACGGCAAGCCCGATGACGAACAGGGCGGTGAGGGAGACGAAAAAGCGATTGCCGTAGGAGGAGATGCCAGCCCAGTCCGGATAGAAAGCGATGAAGAGATAGAAGGCGAGAAAAGCGGCGAGCAACGGTCCGCCGACGCGCGGTTCGCGGCGCCAGAAGAGAAAGAGGCCGATGATGGAGAGAAGAAGGATAGGCGTCCAAGCGATCAGGCCGTGATTCGAAGAAAACAACACACTGAAGAGAACGGGAGAGCGCCAGAGCCAATCGCGGAGCGGGATGTAGCCGGATTCGAACGCGTTCCCGTAGATGATGTAACGCGTGATGAAAATGGGCAGCAGGCAGAGGAGAACGACGACGGCGAAAAGAAGATGATCGAGGAGGAGTGTGGAGGCGCGGGGGATGGCGGAAGAGCCGGGAGGAGTGGCGCTTCGAAAGGCCGACAGGTATTGAGGAACGGCTTCGACAACCAAGACGGCGAGAAGGAGAGCGTTGGCGTAGTAGACGTTGAGCATGAGGCCAGTGATCGCGGCGAGGAGAATCCATTGCGCAAGAGATCGCGAGCAGCGCGTGCGATGCCAATACCAAATGAATAAGGCAACGGTGAAAGCGGAATGTCCGTGCGACCACGAAGGATTGAAATACATGTAGACGGGGAGCGAACTGGCCCACCAGATGGAAATGGTGGCGAGAAGGGCCCAACGTTCCTCGACATATTGGCGAGCGAGACGGAAGGCCAAGAGCAAACCAAGAAAAGAGTAAATGCCAGTGGCGAGCGCCATGGCGATGCGGTAGGGGGCGGAAAAACCATCCGCGGCGACGGAGGAACCCATCGCGCGAGCCAGAAGGACGCCAGCATGCGCGAGGAGGAGGAAGGGAGTACAGAGAATAGCGGGGCCGGTCGTGAAATGGTTTTCGAGATGGCCGGTGGGAGTGCGATATTCGGATTTAGGCCGACCGGATTCGTCGAGGCGCGGGCCGCGAAAACTTTCGTTGGCGTGCTGATAGTCTCGGGTGAAATCGAGACTGTGCTCGATCAGCGGGGCGCGCGCAAAGGCGTAATAGCCAACGCCGTCACCGCGCACCCAGGGATTGAGAAAGGGCAGAGAAAAAAGAAACAGAAGAACAAGCAGATACTCTGATTTGCGCGAGCGTCGCGCGGGCGATGCGGTAAGGACTGGTTGATCCACGAACGAAGTACCCGCCGAAAGCCTTTCTTATTCTTCGCTGCCATTATTGCAGGGCAGCGTCGCGAAGTAGAACCAATCTCCCGGGATTAAGGAAGGAACCTGGTCACTGCAAGGAATCGTGGCGATATTGTATCGCACGATGTTACTTGGGAGTTAGATATGCGGGAGTTGAAACGGGGTTGCTCGGATGGCGCATATCTTGAAGACAGAGAATGAACACTATCGTCGTGGATGATCCCGTTTTGGCGGTGCCGATCCCTTTTGTGGCAACTCAATTGTGCTGAGATCTCGCGTGTAGCCCACAGCGATGCGTACACGTCTATCGTAGTTTCCGAGTTGCCGACCAATCGGAAGTTGGCCAGACCAGTCAATACAAGGGCGTTTATGGAGCCTCATTCCTGAAATCAATCCGAATGGGCCCTACCTCAATGGCCCCCTAGGGTGCAATGAACTGCTTTGCGCGCGAATCATGGTTTTTGAGATTGCTCGAAAGCCTGTAAGATCCAGAAGTGTGTTGCGAGAGCAACCGCGGATCGCGGACTATGTTGCGCAGGCATTGGCATGAGCAATGACACCGGAGCAGTCCTCAAGAAGACTCCTCTCTTCGCAAGTCTGACGGAAGCTGAGTTAAAAGCTCTGGCCACGCGAACGTCCCGCAAGCGATTCCGGCAAGGTGAGCACCTGTTCGCCGAGGGTGATCCCTGCACGGGCTTGTTCCTCGTGGCTTCTGGAAAAATCCGTATTTTCAAGCTCTCAGTCTCTGGACGTGAGCAGGTCCTTGCGGTAGAGGGTCCCGGCAGCTCGTTTGCGGAACTCCCCGTCTTTGACGGAGGCAATTACCCTGCGGCCGCGTCGGCGTTGGAAGACGCGGAGGTTTTGTTCATTTCGCGCAAGGATTTTCAGAACTTCTGCCGCGAACATCCGGACGTGGGGCTGAAAGTGATCGCCGTGGTCGGGTCGCGGCTGCGCCGTCTTGTCGGCATCATTGAGGAGCTTTCGTTCACAACGGTCCGGCAGAGGCTGATTGCGCTGGTCTTACGTTTGGCACAGGCCGACGGGACACCCTCGAAAGAGGGCATTCGCGTGGAGCTAACAAAGAGTCATCAGGATCTTGCGGCGGAACTGGGCACCGTGCGCGAACTAGTCTCCCGGAACCTCAGCCGGTTGCAAGCCGAGGGATTTTTGGATGTGGAAGGTCGCAAAATCGTGGTCAAAGACCTGCCCGGCTTGAAGCGCGAACACACTTCCGCGGAATAGAGCCCAAAGCGAGATCTTTGAAAGTTGCGACCCGCTAGTGACTTTGGTCACTGCCCGCTCCCTTTGACCCATCCAGAATGGGTTCGCGAGGGAGGCCAATCATGAACTTCAGCACTGAAACCAGGGTGAACGAAATTGCCCTTTCGAATCCGGGGGCGCGCCGCGTTCTTGAGGACGCGGGTGTGGACTACTGCTGTGGAGGAGGTAAATCGCTGCAGGAAGCCTGCTTACACGCCGGAGTGACGGCTGATGAAATTCTGAAGCGGTTGCGTCAAAACAGCGAACTGGCAGGTCCCGCCGATGCCGAGTGGACGAACGCATCCCTTGCGGACCTGACTCGGCACATTCGAGAACGGCATCACCAATACGTTCGCGACTCCATCCCTCGCGTCCGTGCGCTACTGGCGAAGATCAGAGAGAAGCACGGAGAGAAACATCGAGAAATCGAAGAGATCGAGAAACTGTTCGGAGACGTCGCCCGAGAGATGACCGCGCACATGCAGAAGGAAGAGCAGATTCTGTTCCCCTACATCGATGCTATGGAACGATCCGCCAGGGGCAACGGGTCCGTGGAACCTCCGTTCTTCCAAACCGTGCAAAATCCGATCCACGCGATGATGAAAGAGCACGACTCTGCAGGAGACTTGGTGAAGCGCATTCGTAAGGCGAGCAACGAGTACAAGGCTCCCGCCGATGCCTGCACGAGCTATCAGGCAACCTACCAGGAGCTTCGTCAATTTGAAGAAGACTTGCACCTGCACGTGCATCTCGAAAACAACATTCTCTTCCCGCGCGCAGTGGAGTTGGAGGCCGCGGTTGTCTGACGCGGGTGCGAAACATGGCCACCTCACTTAGACAGTCTGTGACTTCATCCGATGTTGTCCAGGAACGTCCTTCGCTCTCTCCGGCGCAACTATTTGAAATTACCCGCGCGACGGAAGAAGCGTTGTCTCGGCTGTTGATGGCCTTTGTGACCACGGGGCTGATCTTCATGGTGTTTCCAGGGACGTTTCTCGGCGTGTGGAACCTACTGCAAATCAGCGGACGCGAGAGCGTTGCGTCCATTTCTCCAGCCTGGCTTCAGGCCCACGGTCACGCGCAAGTGTTTGGATGGGTGGGAAGTTTTATCTTGGGAATCGGCTTCTATTCCATTCCGAAGATGCGCGGTGGAGCGAAGTCTTCATTCGGAACGGCATGGGCTTGTTGGGCGATGTGGACAACGGGCGCGGCATTGCGTTGGGGCGCAAACGTGTACCTGTGGGAGTGGAGATTCCTGTTGCCGCTCTCTGCTTTTCTGGAATTAGGAGCATTTCTCATTTTTTTCCGCGCGGTTTCCCAGCATCGGCCGGAGGCTTCCGGCAAAGAAAAGTTAGGCCCTTGGATTTGGGTGGTGATCAGCGCGAGCATGGGATTGTTGCTGGTCTTGGTAGTGAATCTTGGTGGGTGTCTCTTCGTGTCGTTCCGTGGGACATCGCCGGCTTTTCCACATCTGTTCGACCAACGCTACCTCGCATTGATGGCGTGGGGATTCCTGGTGCCGTTTGTCTGGGGTTTTAGTGCGAAGTGGATGGCCGTTTTTCTTGGACTGAAGCCACTGCGCCCTAAATGGCTGCTTGCCGCAGTCGTTGTGAATCTTGTCGGACTCGGACTGACTCTAGGGGGAGCAGTCTCGATTGGATCGTGGCTATTTGTTGTTGGGGCAGGGATTGCCGTAGGGGCGTTGCGCATGTTCGAGCCCTCCGAGAAGAAAGCGAAGATCCGGGGCGTGCACTCGACTTTCCCCTTCTTTGTCCGAATGGCGTATGCGTGGCTGCTAGTGGCCGCGATCGTTGGCGCCGCCGCGACACGCTGGGACACTTCCGGTGGAATTTGGGGCGCGTCGCGTCACGCTTTAACGGTCGGGTTTATATCGGTAATGATCCTGAGTGTCGGACAGCGCATCCTGCCCGCATTCGCTGGAATGAGGATGCTGTGGAGCACGAAACTTATGTTCGCTGGGCTTGCGCTCGTCACACTAGGCTGCGTGCTTCGTGTTTCCTGCGAGATCATCGCCTATCAGGGTTATGCGGCGTGGGCATGGTCCGTTTTGCCTATTTCGGCGCTGTGCGAGCTTGCGGGATTGACAATCTACGCGATCAACATTCTCGGCACCTTTGTGCTGCAGCCGAGTCACGCACAAGCTGAGCCGGTGATGGTGGGGACAACGGAACTGCGCACCTGAGATACCTCGCACTGAAGTTGCTGCTCGCGCTGTCATGGAAGCAGGGCATACAACACTAGAGAAAGGACACAGTAATCATGGCAGACACAAAGAAGCACATTCGAGTGGGCTCTATGCTGTGGGCGGTCACGATTGCCACGCTAGGCGGGACGCCAGTTGCACTTGGACAATCATCTTCTGCGATGATGACGCAATCGCGGCATGAACCTTCTCGTGTAGCGGTACTGTCCAATTTGGCGGAAGCACAAACCGCCGAGCAGGCTCCGATTCAGAACGCCGTGGACATCGTTCGCGATCCAGCGGATGTCGCGCCTCCGGTAGGAAAGCGAGGGCCACAGGTGGTAAGGGTTTCACTCGTAGCGAAAGAACTGGAAGGAAAATTAGACGCCGTCCTGGGTACGACATACGAATATTGGACGTTCAATGGTAAGGTGCCCGGCCCGATGATTCGCGTTCGGCAAGGAGACACTGTCGAACTGACACTGAAAAACGAAGGTCGTCTCGTTTCCCATTCCATCGACCTGCATGCCGCTCTCGGACCAGGCGGAGGGATGGATCTCACAGAAGCAAAACAAGACGAAACCAGAACCTTTACGTTCAAGGCGATTGTGCCCGGTGTGTTTGTCTATCACTGCGGGACGAATCTTGCCGCTCAGCACATTTCCAACGGAATGTATGGTCTGATCGTCGTTGAGCCCCCTGAAGGGTTGGCCTCTGTGGACCACGAGTTCTATGTCATGCAAGGAGAACTCTACACCGTCGACGATATCGGTGGAGCGGGGCATCAGAAGACGAGTCTGGCCAAACTGATGGACGAACGGCCGGAATATTTTGTCTTCAATGGCGCCGTCGGTGCTCTCACAACCGAACATCCCATGCATGCGAAGACTGGCGAGACGGTGCGGATTTTCTTCGGTGTGGGCGGGCCGAACATGATTTCTTCGCCCCACATCATCGGGCAAGTCTTAACCCAAGTTTACAACGAGGGTTCTTTTACCTCATCGCCGCTTACTTCCGTGCAGACAACGGTCGTGCCTCCGGGAGGTGCAACCGTTATCGAGTTCAAGCCGCTCGTGCCCGGATCTTACAAACTCGTCGACCATGCGCTCATCCGGGTGGCGCGTGGCCTGGTTGGCGCGATCGAAGTTTCTGGGCCACCTCGGCCCGAACTTTTTCGCGAAGGACCTGCACAATAATATCCGGCTTCGACGGCGGGATTAGTCCTGTGAAGTCGGCTTGTCGCCGGCAATGCAACGCTCATTGGTGAGCAGTTTAGTTTGTTGATCCTAGAGATGCCGAAGATCTCTGAGAGCTGTACGGGCAGCGTGATATCCAGACATCCCGTGGACTCTACCGCCTGGTGGCGTCGATGCTCCGCAAAGATAGAGACCCCGTTTGGGAGTTCGATACAGCAATGCAGTTGGCCTAAAAAGCAGCTGGCCAATATTCATCGCTCCACCTAAATATCACCGCCGCCGTAAACCGCTCCAGATAATCATGCACCGTGCTTTGGCTGACGTTGGCGCTGCGGGCTACCTGCCGCTACCCCAGCTTGAGATCGAAATACAACCGTAGGACTTCTCAGGTCTTGCGCATGGACACTCGCTTTCCGGGCACCCCTCACCTCCTCTTCGGAAGCAAGGTACCGGTGGTTTTGTGTCCAGCGCCGCCAAACTCTTTTCCACAGACAATTCCTGACCATCCCGATCACCCTTCCAGCAAGTGCCGATCACTGATCGGCTTGGCTCAGGAATGGTGATCGCTTTCCCCCAGGAACACTGATCGGAATCAGCCAGGAATCGTGATCGGAATCACCCCGGAATGCTGATCGGTTTCGCCCGGAATCCGCAGCCGATGACGGAATCGAGCCGGCGCATCTCCGAGCGCAACGGAAGAGCGAAATTCAGCCTCCATTTCGCCTCTATGATCTGCGGCACACCTATGGCACACGGGCAGTCGAAGCCGGCATCGATGTATTCAGTGTGGCCAAGCTGATGGGGCATGCGGATCTGCGCACCACGGAGCGCTATGTACATTTGTCCAAGGTGCATTTGGAAGATGCCCAAAAGAAAATCAAACTCTTCCGGATGCGTCAACGGTCGTGAAACCTCTTGTGCTTTCCAGGTTC
This sequence comes from uncultured Acidobacteriota bacterium, assembly GCA_963729455.1. Classification (GTDB taxonomy): domain Bacteria; phylum Acidobacteriota; class Terriglobia; order Acidiferrales; family UBA7541; genus Acidiferrum. The sequence goes on along the minus strand of CAVSNX010000004.1, from coordinate 746,473 downwards.
AACGGAAGAGCGCTCTCAGTGCGAAGAGACGGTGGATACAATTATGTTGCCGATTCCGGACTTCGAAGCCAGCTGGTTGAATGCGCTCACATCGTTTGACAAGAGATCCTTTGCTTGCGCTAACGCTGGCGCAAGGGACCTTTGCAAGTCCTGAAACATTTCGTAGGGCGTTTGTGCTGGAGCGGTGTCTGAGTACTCGATCTCTATCTCTAGGATGGCAAGCTTGCCATCCAGGCCAATTCCCCAGTTCAACGTGTCCTGCATTCCCGGCTGTGTAATCTTCGGATTAATCAGCTTTGCCTCGATCGCATCGATCTTCTTATTTAGATCCTGGCCACTTGCCAGCACGACGTCGTACTTCGGATCCGTCTTTAGTATCCGGTGCGCCAATTCGAGCTGCTCATGAACATTGTGTAACCGAGTGACTGTGTCGTAGTCCTGTCGCAAAAGCTCGTGCACCTTCAATGCTAGGTCAAGCTGTTTCTCGAGATCCGCTTGAGGTACATGCATGCGAGGATCGAGTTTCATCTCGAATGAAGCCTCTTGCGAGCTTTTCCCGACGCTAAGGCGTACCTTGTAAGTGCCGGGCACAACTTTAGGGCCAAGCAGGCCCGGATCATAAATGTCTCCCGCCGAATGGTTAGGGATCTGCGGAATCGGATCATAACGTAGGTCCCACACAAAACGATTCATGCCAGCTTTTGTGGGGAGCGGCGGAAACAAGGGCTCCGCGCCATCTTCGGTTTCCAGCGTGCCCGCTATCGGATGATTGGAAAATTCCCGAATTGTCTTGCCTTGAGAATCGATGATCTCTAGCCTGACCTCAGTTCCTTCAGAAGCGGCGGCCTTCAAATAATAGTCGATGATCGCACCATCGGGCGGGTTCTGCCCGTTTTCGTGTGTGTGGCGCACCCCGCCCCATGCTCCCCTATAGGCAACGGAGGGGGTATAGAGGTGGATATCTGAGCTGGCAACCTCCGACGAGAGCTGCCGCAACGGCGTTACATCATCCAGCACCCAGAACGATCGACCAAACGTCGCCACAACCAAATCGTCACCCTTCACCGCAAGGTCCTGAACCGAAGCGGTCGGCAGGTTCTGTTTCAGTGACTGCCAATGCTGGCCGTCATCGAAGGACACCAGCACGCCCCTGTTCGTCCCCGCGTAGAGAAGACCTCTTTTCTTCGGGTCTTCACGAACCACATGAACGAAGGTGTCCTCGGGAATACCGTTGACCAGTTTCGTCCATGTCTTCCCAAAATCGCTGCTTTTGAAGATGTAGGGCCGGAGGTCGTCATTCATGTGGCGGTCATAGACCACATACACCATATCCGCCGCGAACGGAGAAGGCTCGATGATGCTGACGCGGCTGAATGCAGGAATCTCCTTGGGAGTAACGTCGGCCCAGTTCTTACCGTCATCGTGGGTGACGTGAACCAAACCATCGTCAGAGCCCACCCAAATAAGTCCTTTCTCGACCGGCGATGGAGCAATAGCGAAGATCGTTGCGTAAATCTCCGCGCCGGTGTCTTCGAATGTGATCGGGCCGCCCGCTAGCACCTGTTTGGATTTGTCGTCGCGGGTTAGATCGGGACTTATTGCGGTCCAATTGATTCCCTTATCCGTACTCATCAGTAACACTTCCGCGCCCCGATACATCTCGTCCGGGTTTTGCGGAGAGAGCGCCAGAGGCGTCGTCCATTGAAACCGATGCTTCATCTTTGCGGCGCCTTCACCATCGGTGAAATCCTCGAACAGTCCGAGCTGTTGGACCTGGCCGTCACGCTTATCGAATCGGGTTACCTCTCCGTGATAGCTGGTCGCGTAGACGACGTTCGAATCACGCGGGTCGGGAACGGCAAACGCACTCTCGCCGCCGCCCACCGAATACCAATCTTCGCGGCCGATGTATCCGTGATCTGTCCGGCTTGGAATACTGATGCTGCTGTTGTCCTGCTGCTCGCCGTAGAGACGATAGGGGAACGCGTTGTCCACGTTCACATGGTAGAACTGTGCCGTGGGCTGGTTGTCTTCGCTTGTCCAGGTCTTGCCGCCGTCGGATGAGATCGTTGCGCCGCCATCATCCGCCTCGATCATCCGTTCAGGATTAAGCGGGTCGATCCACAGGCCATGGCGATCACCATGAGGAGCATTAAGTCGGTCGAAAGACTTGCCGCCGTCGGTCGACCGGAACATACGAGTATTCAGAATGTAGACAGTGTCGACGTTCTGAGGATCGGCGAACACGTGGATGTAATACCACGGCCGCTGCACGAACAGACGATTAGGATTAACAAGGCGCCATGTTTCCCCGGCATCGTCAGAACGGTACAGACCGGCATCCTTGGCTTCGATTAGCGCGTAGACGCGGTTCCCATCCGCTCCTACGGATACACCGAGCCTTCCATAAATCCCGTCAGGCAATCCATGACCTTCAAGGCGCTTCCAGGTTGTGCCCCCGTCAGTGGACTTATACAACCCGCTGCCCGGACCACCGTCCGTCATCCCCCACGGCATGCGGCGTACCTGCCACAAAGTTGCGAAAACGATGTTCGCGTTTGTCGGATCAAACGACAGGTCAATTGCACCTGTATTTTCGTCCTTATAAAGCACTTTCTCCCAGCTTTTGCCGCCATCAAGCGAACGAAATACGCCGCGCTCGCTGTTCGCACCGAACTCGTGGCCCAGAGCCGCTACAAAGACGATGTTCTCATTCTTCGGATTAACTATGATCCGACCGATATGTCTCGAATCCTTCAATCCGACGTTCGTCCATGTCCTGCCCGCATCGATCGATTTGTATACGCCATCGCCTGGGGCGCTCATGTCACGAATACAGCCCTCGCCGGTGCCCACATAGATTACGTTTGGGTCTGAGGGCGCGACGGCAAGGGCTCCGATCGCCGAAACATCCTGGTTGTCGAATAGCGGATTCCAGCTCAGGCCACCGTTAGTGGTCTTCCACACACCGCCGCCGACCGATCCGAAGTAGAAGGTTTGACCGTTGCCGGGAATACCGCTAACAGCATACACACGCCCGCCACGGAAGGGGCCGATTAGCCGCCACTGCAGACCGCTATACAAATTAGCATCGTATTGCTGTGCCTCACTCCGCAGCAGCAATAAAGCGAGTACGAAAGCAATGACGCAGGCGAACTCTCGTGTTCGGAACATCTCACGGACCTCCCAGATCCGTCACGCGACTTGATGAATGAAACTCTTAGTCAGTGATGTTGTAAATGCGCCGGTTATTTTCGTACAAAATCTGTCTGGCTTTTTGCAATGCGCCCTCTTCGTCGAGGATGCCCTCGTCCACGTATATCGCCAGAGCGCGCGCTAGATACGGTTTGCCCCATTTGCCCGCTAACCAATAGAGTTCCGGAAGCTTGTACGCGTCGCTGCCAAAGAGCACCTTCGAGAACGGCACAACCTCGAGGATCTCCAAATACCGCCTAGTTAAGCCCTCGGTGATCAAAGCCGTGATGACAGACACATCCATATAGCAATTTGTGTACAGGTAGGTTAGCCAGACTTCCTCACCCAGCAACGGGTACCCGGCGTGGATTGCGATGACTTTCGGCATGCGCATGAGACCGTCTTTTTCGAACCGAACGATCTCCTCCAGGTTGTACGGATGCTGGTTTCGAAGGATGATCTCGGGAGGCTCGCCGTCACCGGCATGAAATTGCATTGGCATATTGCGCTTGAGACACTCTTCCATAGATAGCGTAAGTGTGTACTGTCGAATCACTTTGCCATTCGCTGCCGCCTGCACCCTGTCTGGATATTTTATGTTTCGGGTTTGTTTGTATTCCTCCCATCCCTTTTTAGCTACGCTTGGATCGTAAATCGGTTCAATGAGCCCGATCTCCGGCAGCAGGTATGATTTCATTCCATAGGACTTCATCCCGAAATTCCCGTTGTCGTCGAGGGCGGAGCGGACAGCAGTGAGGAATCGAGACTCCAGGACATCGAAGGAGATGTCTTCCTTTAGAAGTGGCTCCTCGATGTGGTCGACCCTGGCAATCGGACGGAGTTGCGCTGGTTTGATCGCTTCACCGAATTTTGCAAAGCTTGCATCCGTCAATCCTCCGCAGCAGCCCGTGTCGTTCATCACGTTCGCGATGTGCACATCCTTGAACAGATCGCGCATGTATCCGTAGTAGTCAGCGCGCGTGCGTTCATTGCGAGCGGCGACCACGTCCTCGAGTGTCTCTCGGCACTTCAAGTACGCGGCCATTTCTTTAACCATGTAGACGGTGAAAAGCGAATTCTTTAGATGATAGGTGATCTCCCCGAGGACATTGTCCATGTTGTACTTCTTGCGCAGCTGCGCCTTGACTTGCGCATCGCCGGCGATCCATTGCGCAAAAACTCCGTGCGGAAAATAGCCTTCTGCGCCAAATCCCGGCAACGTTACCCCCAGTAGAAACTCCTCCGGCGTTGTCGTGGTGGTCTCTTTGATATCCAGCTCGGAAATCGGATGGCAATGGCAGTCATCGTGAGGCATTTCCACGATGGCTTCTTCGAGCCGGCGTGCTGCTGGATTCGAGGTGTTAAATTGCGGCCGCGCCAAACTGACCAACCCTCGACCTGCTATGCCAGAGACGGCGAGGAAATCGCGTCGTGTGAGCATGGTATTAGCGGGCACCCTCCCTTATGTATGTGACCGTCAAACACGTCATGAAATCGACGATCAAAAGTCGAACCTGAGCGCGAGTTGGAGGATTCGCGGGTTGCTAACCGTTGAAGAAATGACTCCAAACGTTGAGGCTGCGTCCACGTCACCGCCAGGATTGCCAAAAATCGGATGATTAAAGAGATTGAATGCTTCCGCTTTGAAGGTGAATCCCTTGCTCTCGCGCACCGGAAACTTTCTCGCGATGGCGAAGTCGAAGTCCAGTACGCCAGGACCTCGCAGCGTGTTACGCCCTACATTCCCGAAGCCGTACCCATCATTGATAGGACCCGGATCAGTGAAAGCTGCCGTATTGAAATAGTGATTCAGGCGGCTCGTCGTGCTCCCGCTCAATCTCGCCTTCGCTGTGGACATGCCCGGCGCATACTGGGCCAATTCAGGGTTCACTCCATAGATGCTACCGGCTATGTCAGAAGTAATAGAAAACGGAAAACCGGATTGCGCAGTTGTGATTCCTGATACGGTCCAGTCCTGCGTCAGGATGCGCGCGAAGCGCTGTTGAAATGAGGGGAGACTGACACTATAGCTTATAGAGAGCCGCTGCGTGAGGTCGAAATCTGAATTGCCTCGGTATGATCGAAAATTCGTGTTATCCCCTGCGAACTGGCCGGGAGCCTGATTGCGGCCGCCAAAATTTGATGCAAGGTCATCGATCGAGTGACTCCACGTATAGCTAACCAGCAACGTCGTATTCTTAACCTGCCTCTGTACGGCAGCTTGCAGCGAATTGTAGCTTGCGTCGAAACAGCAGCCGATCCAAATCAGTCCGGTAGGCGCAAAGCCTAAGACCGGCGTACGAAAATTTATGTTTTCGACCGTACTTTGCGTCAAGCCGTTCACCGGATTTTGCGGCGTCGCAAGCAAGGCTTGATTTGGATAGAAGTATCCCATGAGGTGCGTCGACTTGCTTCCCACATACCCGACATCAAAGACCCATCCCTTCAATCCATACTGGGTGTCCAGGCTCCAATTCTGGTTGTATGGCTGCGGCATATTCGGCGCAGTCGTTTCGAGAAACTTTGTTTCTGAGTTATTCAGGAAGTAAGGACCGAACATCGGGAATGCGCTAGTCGGAGGAGCGCCGGGTACGTAGGGATTTTGGAATGTCGACGCAGGCCCGATTGATCCTCCTGAGTTTTCCTGTATGTACCAGGGATCAAAAAAGTCTTGCTCTGTGATTGTTCCAGCAACTGCAGACCAGAAGATCCCGTAGCCCGACCGCACCACGAAATTTGATCCAGCGAATGGCCTCCATGCAAGTCCGATCCGTGGAGAAAAACCGAGATAATTGTTCGGTATCAGATTGTTTCGCTTGAGCCTCGTAACGCCCGGCGGTAACGACGAAACCTGAGCATTCTGCGGAATCACAAATCCCTCAAATGATCCGGTCGGTGGAGGCACATACCCCGGAGGAATCAGGTTGGGAAAGAATCCGCCGTCCCTGCCTTGGGTATCAAACTGGTTGCCGTTGAACTGATACCGCATGCCTAAATTGAGCGTCAGCCTAGGAGTCACGGCAAGATCATCCTGCACAAAAGCCGCATAGTTGCGGAATCGGGGATGCCGGAGGCCAAGCCCGTTGGCTGCGGCTGCGGTGAAAACGTTGCTGTAAGGCGTACCGTTCTGCGCTGAACTCATTCCCAGCAGGAAGTCCGGGAAGGAAAGGAATCCTATCGAGCCGAAAGTCAGATAATCATCGATCCTTGTCACGTTATTTATCGCGAAGTCCGCACCGACTCTGATTTGATGCCGCCCTCTGACTAGGTTAAGCGTATCGGCGAACTCCCAATTGAAGATCTTATTTACCTGGTCGTTATTGTTCTGCGGCCCGAAAGCGAAGCCGCCTATAACGTAAATCAGGGGAGCGCCAGTGAACTCGGTCGAACCTGGGACGGCTTGCGCCATTCCGAGCGCCGATGCCGTGATTGGGATCGACGGGGGTCTGAATCATGATTGAGCGCGAGTATCCGGCTCTGAAATTATTCACCGTGGTCGGATTAATGACGTAGGTATCTGAGACGCTTACCACGGTGTTTGATTTATCATCGTTTTCGCCAAACCCCAGGGGCATCATCGAACCCTTGTGCCATTACGTTGTCGCCCTGGAGGCCGTTGAATACCATGCTGTTGTCATACAGCCGAGCACCATTGGCGGAAATGTTCACGCTATTGCGGCCCAATTCTTCCGCATTCGCCTGTGCAGCTGCCACGCCAGGCGTGAGCGCCAATGCCTGTGTGAAATTACGGCTGGACAACGGTATTGACTCCAACATCGTGTTGCTAATGGCGCGACCGAGGGAACTTGTCTCCGTCTGTACGAGGGGAGCCGCGCCTGTCACTTGTACCGTTTGCGTCGTCTCGCCGAGTTTCAGACTCACGTCCACTACGGTAAGCTCTGCTACGCTGACGGTGACACCGGACTGGATATGTCTCTGAAATCCGGACGCTTCGACGGTCAGTTGGTACACTCCCGGTGGGAGGAATGGAAAGGTGTACTCGCCTGCGCTCGTCGTGTTCGTGCGTTGTGATGTGCCAGTTGCGGCGGCCACGAGGGTGACGGACGCGTTGGGCACGACTCCGCCGCTTGGATCATGTACGACGCCGCGGATGGTCCCCGTCGATTGCCCGCTGGCCACAGCTGCAGCAAAGAGCGTCGCCAACCCGAGCACTGCTGCCAGAGCAGAGCGGATTTTGAAGAATAAAGACATCCCAACTCGCGTCATAACACACCTCACGCCCGAATTTGCAGGTTGCCAGTTAATTCCGGCAGGTTCCCCGCATGAGACATTTGCTTGCTTCGCTCCGCTCCGCCTGATCTGGTAGCGAACTGTAAGCGTCACGCGGCCAATGTCAATTTACATTTCGACAAGAAACGTTCGGCATGTTGTACGAAAAGAGAGCGAGGAGATTTTTGCGATTGCGAATATGTCGCCGCCTCTGGACGGTGCTCGTACGTTAGTTACGCGACACAAGAAGGAAGGTGACGTTTTGGGGAAAAAGGACCTTCCAAACCGAATACCGTCTCGGTAAACTATGTCCTGTCAGTTGCAAGCTGGTGGCATAGCCTTCGCCACCTCCAAATCAGAATGCCCAAGTGGATACCCAAGAATGGCTCTTCTGCTTAAGGACGCCCTTCAGTTACCTCTATTGAGGGCAGCCAGGGTTCTTACCGACCCTGACGTTGCCAATCACCGCCTCATCACATCTGTGTCGGTGATCGAGGCTCCAGTTGGTAAGTTCATCCGGCGGGGCGAATTTGTAATGAGCACCGGCATGAACGTAGGACGGAACGCAAAGATCTTACGCAGTTTCGTCAGTGAGATCGCGGAGGCCGGGGCTGCCACGCTGGCTATCGCAATCGGTCCCCACACACCCCGCGTGCCGAAACAGGTGATCGAAGCCGCTAACCAACTCAAGCTTCCGCTTGTGGAAATGCCGTGGGAGCTCCGGTTCAGCGAAGTATCCGAGGCAATCCTGAGGGGACTGATTCACGAAACCAGTAAGATCCGATCTCGAGACGAGTTCGTCTGGTGCGTTGCGAGCCGCAACATCAGCGAGGACGCCGCTATCGCACAAGGTTGGGCGTTAGGATTCGACTTCAGCCAGCCATCAATCGCCGTTGTGGGCAGACTATCTAAGATCGAGGAACAGGCTCATCCTGCCGTACAGGCCGAAGCTCGGTTCGTGGAGGGCCTCTGCAGCAAGACGGCAGCCCAAAACCAAGTGCAATGGGTAAGCACGGTGGTGGGAAATTCGATCGTCGGGTATCTGCAAATTCCGCGCCTGACCCAGCGCATAAACTCGATTTTGGCTAGCGTACAGTCGGCTGTTTCCGACAAATGCGGTCTTTCTTGGGGTGTGGGACGGGTCTGCCGAGCGTTTGCGGACTTCGCCCCGAGTTACGAAGATGCGCGCGTAGCCTGTGAGTTGGGTATGCTCACTCGTGGAAAGGGGCGAATCACGCATGTGTCGGACGTGGTAACTGATCGTGTGCTCTTGAACCTACAGGGCGACACGCTGGCGTCTATATTGCTGGAGCGTTATGTTGAGCCTCTGAACCGGTTCCACAGGATGCCATTGCTCGGCACACTTGAGACGTTCTTCGAGAGCGACTGCAACGTAAGCGAAACAGCTCGAAAATTGTCGATCAGTCGGCAATCGATGCTGTACCGACTGAAGAAAATCGAAAACGTGCTGACCGTCGACCTCCGTGAACCAGATATCCGCTTCGGTATTGTTTTCGCGCTAAGGCTCCACAAACTTCAGCGCCTTGGAAGCTGCGGGAGCCAGATTTCGAAACCCTCTCCTAACCTGATCGCTCCATCGGTGTCGTCCTAAGTATCTGCTAGGTCCGCTTGCTGACATAACGTAAGACAAACGTGCGCAGTTTGATGTCGGGATGTCAATTGACCAGGTACTTGCGCCTGCCCATAGTAGCGGTCGGCAGGTCACGAGCCGTCACTGGTCCGCCGCTCCAATGTTGCAAGGACTCAGAAGCAAATGACCTCCCAAACAGGAGAACCCGGCGTGGACTTTAATGATCTCTCGTTTCCCGATGCTCCGTGGATAAAGACGCCGCCACCAGGTCCCAAGTCGCAGGAATATCTCGCGTACCAGTGTTCGCACGAAGGATCCGCTGTTTCCTATCCGAACGGAATGCCGATGGCAATTCAGCGGGCAAAGGGAGCGACCGTCGAAGATGTGGACGGCAACGTGTATATCGACTTCTTTGGCGGCGCTGGCGTTATGAATGTAGGACATTCGAACCCCGCCGTGGTTCAGGCTGCGTCACAGCAAATTGGCGAGCTAACGCACACCCTGGACTTCCCAACGCCAAGCCGAAAACTCCTCATTGAAAGACTTTCAGCGCTTCTGCCAAAGAGTTTGAGCCGGCTTTCTTTCGGCGGACCGACCGGATCGGATGCCATCGAGACTGCCGTTAAACTCGCTAAGTACAACACGAAACGTCAGCCCATAATCGCTTTCGAAGGCTCCTATCACGGAATGACAACAGGAGCTCTCTCCTTAACGAGCTCCCGCTATTTTCGTGAACCTTTTCTTCCGCTGGCGCCGGAAGTGCACTTCGTTCCCTATGCATACTGTTATCGCTGTCCCTTTAAGCAAACTCCCGACAAGTGCCACTTGGAGTGCGCACAGTACCTGGAACATGTCCTTGAAGATCCTCACTCCGGTGTGGCAAAGCCGGCCGCAGTAATTGTCGAGCCAATTCAAGGAGAGGGTGGTTCGATTGTTCCCCCGAAGCAGTTCATGCCCAAAGTCCGACAAATCTGCGACAAGCATGAAGTTCTACTGATCGCCGATGAGATCCAGTCCGGATTCTGCCGGACTGGAAAGGTGTTTGCTTTCGAGCACACGGACACCGTTCCCGATATCGTAACGATGAGTAAAGCACTTGGGGGAATTGGGCTGCCAATTTCCGGAATCGCGTATCGTGAAAAGCTCAATACGTGGCCTGCAGGGCAACACATAGGCACGTTTAGGGGAAATGTGACCGCTTATGCGGCAGGCGCGGCTGCTTTGGATTTTATGGTGCGTCACAAACTCGCTGAGCACGCCTTGCAGCTTGGCGAACGCATGCTGTCATCACTGAAGCAGCTAGAAAAGGATTCGCGGATCATTGGTGATGTACGTGGAAAAGGGTTGCTGCTGGGAGTCGAATTTGTGAAAGACAAGGACACCAAGGAAGCTTCTCCGGAATGTGCACGCCGCGTTCGGTCGGCATGCCACTCGCGAGGCCTGCTGACGGAGGTGGGCGGGCACTACAACAACGTAGCTAGATTCTTGCCTCCGCTGGTTCTAACGGAAGAATTGTCCCAAAAAGGCTTGGCGATATTCGCAGATGCAGTGAAGGAGGTTGAGCGCTCTATCTGACCCCCGAAATCTGCAATCGCGTGCCGAGCGGTCACGTGCGTAAACGCTAGCGCATGAAAGTTATTCGGTTCACAGCGCAACTCCGTTTCCCGGCGTTGTGGCCGGGAGAACAGAATCGATGCTAGCAGTCTTTCATTTTTGAGGATTCCGTGTCGACCATTACGAAAGGACAACAGGCTTCCACGACTGAAATCAACGTATACGACCCACAAGACGGAACATTCATCGCCAGCGTTCCACGCGCTACACGTGCCGATGTGGCAGGGGCGCTCTCAAAAGCTGAAGCCGCTCGCGAACAAGCTCGCCTCACGTCTACTTACCTAAGGACTTCCATATTACAAAGAACTGCTGAACTTATTCAGTCCCGACAGGAAGAGTTTGCGACAACAATTGCTCGAGAGGGAGTCAAAACGATCCGAGAGGCGCGAAAAGAGGTTTCCCGATGTATCCAGACATTCCGCCTCTCTGCTGAAGAGGCACACCGGCTTAACGGTGAAACGATTAATTTTAGCCAACGACCCGGAAGCGAAAACAAGACTGGATACTTTTTTCATGAACCGGTTGGCATCATCGTCGCGATCACGCCGTTCAATGACCCTTTGAATCTCGTTGCCCATAAAGTGGGGCCAGCGCTCGCGGCAGGCAATGTCGTCGTTCTTAAGCCGGACCATTCCACGCCATTATCGGCTTTGCTGCTTGCCCGCACGCTGGCCGACGCGGGCTTGCCCGAAGACCTCCTGCAAGTGCTTGTCGGCCCTGGCAGCGAGATTGGGCCGCCGCTCATATCCGACTCAAGGGTTCGAATGGTGTCATTCACTGGTGGTCGTCGAACCGGTGAAATCATCTTGCGTGCGGCGGGCCTCAAAAAGGTTTCCATGGAGCTTGGGGGCAATTGCCCAACGATTGTGCTCCAGGACGCCCGCCTCGATAGGGCTGTTCCCGATTGCGTGTCCGGAGCCTTTTGGGCAGCGGGACAAAATTGTTTGCACGTTCAACGGCTGTTATTGCAAGACGGCATTTATGAAGAGTTTTCTGCCCTATTTGTCGCCGCCACTCAAGCATACAAAATCGGCAGTAAACTCGATGAAACCACCGATATGGGACCTTTGATCAATGAAGCGGCTGCTATCCGCGTCGAGGCGGCTGTCGCCGATGCGGTCAGAGCAGGGGCAAAGCTGCTCACCGGGGGAAAACGGAACGGCAATTTCTATCTTCCCACAGTATTGGAAAACGTGCCTTCCTCGAGTTCGCTTTACCGTGAGGAAATTTACGGCCCCGTCACCATGCTAGATCGAGTTCGCACGTTAGATGAAGCCATTGAAAGAGCAAACGCAGTGGACTTTGGATTACAAGCTGCTATCTTCACGCGCGATTTGAATTCAGCATTCCATGCCGTCCGTCATTTGGCATGCGGCGCCGTGATAGTGAACAACAGTACGGATTTTCGTGACGATTCGATGCCTTTCGGCGGCGTAAAGGGATCAGGCATCGGACGAGAGGGTGTGCCTTTCGCAGTGCTTGAGATGACTGAGCCGAAACTAGTCTGCTTCAATCTAGAACGATGAGCCGCAGCGCCGGCGCCTTCGAGCTTGCCGATTGCAACGATTCGGTCGCCGCGAACGCCGATGTCCGCGGAATACCAGGGTCCGCCAGTGCCGTCAAGAATCTTCCCGTTCTTGACAATGACATCAAATCCCGCGGGCTCCGCCGTTTCCTGCGCAATGGAGGAAAGGCCGCACAGGACGAGGCTCGCCGCCAGAACTTCTAGTACGTGTCGGGAGAAACGGGTTGAGATGGAACGATTCAAGGGTCACCTTCCTGTGACAGAGGATTGCGCGGCCGAGACGGAAGCTCTGTCATTGGTCGAAAAGGCTTCGGATCTCACTGTGAGTGCTTCGACGCGGTCACGGCGAACTCGGTAGCCGATTCCTGGAGCGGTTGGCACTCGAATTGTTCCTCGCGGGGTAACTTCTACTTCCGGTTCGATGATGTCTTCGTCCCAATAGCGCTGGCTTGCGGACACGTCGCCTGGAAGCGTAAACCCCGGAAGCGTGGACATGGCAACGTTGTGGGCGCGGCCGATCCCAGATTCCAGCATTCCACCGCACCATACCGGCACGCGGCGTTCTTTGCAGGCCTTCTGCAGTGTCCGCGCTTCGCTGTGTCCACCGACGCGCCCGACCTTGATATTGATAATGCGGCAGGCATTCAGTTCGATGGCCGTTAGGGCGTGGCGAGTGTTGTGGATGCATTCATCGAGACAAATCGGGGACTGGATGAGTGCCTGCAACTTGGAATGCGCGTAGATGTCGTCCCAACTCAAGGGCTGCTCCATCATCAGCAGGTCGAACTCGTCGAGTTTCTTCAGGTGATTGGCGTCTTCCGGCCGGTAGGCTGAATTGGCGTCCACCGAGAGCAGGATTTTCGGAAATTTTCTGCGCACTGCGGCCACAAAATCGTAGTCCTTGTCCGGCTTAATTTTTAACTTGATACGCTGATACCCGCTGCGGAGCTCGTCTTCCACCTTTGACACCAACGCATCGGGATTCTCGCGAATACCGAGCGAGACGCCACAAGCAATTTCCTCCATTGTGCCGCCCAATAAATGAAAGAGAGAAACGCCGGCAAGCTGCGCTTCCGCATCCCAAAGGGCATTCTCGACGGCGCTCTTGGCCATCTCGTGCCCGCGAATGTGGCTGACCATCTCTGGAAATTCGGACGCTTTTACAAGTGTTTTGCCCGCAATTAGCGGTGCTATGAAATCGGAAATGACGTGCCAGGCGGTGTCGGTGGTTTCCGAGTTATACGAAGGTGTCTCGCCTGCTGTAACCTCTCCCCAACCACTGGCGCCATCCACAATGGTTTCCACCAGCAAGATACGGCGATTCTGCATGATGCCAAAACTGGTCTCGAACGGCGATTTCAAACGCATGTGGATTTCCCGCAAGGTGATCGAGTCAATTTTCATAGGGCCCCGCTAGCTTCAATGGACGCACCGCGACGCCAGAATGCATAAGCAGGTACGCCTAAAAACACGATTGCCAGACCGATTGCGGCTCGTACTGGCTGCGCCGCGATGGTGCTCACCACCAACGCCACGGCCGCGCCAATAAAGACGATTGGAGTTAGCGGATAACCGGGTACACGATAGGGCCGGGCGGCGTCAGGCAACCGTCTTCGGTAGACGAAAATGCTGGTGGCAGCAAGGGCATAGAATACCCAGCCGATGAAAACCACATACGTGAGTAATTGCTCAAACGTGCCGCTTGCTGCGAGCAGCGCGGACCAGATTCCCGCAACAGCAATAGCTAAGGCGGGAGTACCAAATCGGGGGTGAACCCGCGAAAGCGAGTGGAAGAACAGGCCGTCTTTCGCCATCGCGTAATAAACACGCGGAGAGTTCAACATGATGGAGTTCGCCGCGCTGAAAATGGACACCAGAATGATCAGTGCAACCATTCGTGCGGCCCCGTGACTTACCACCACGCCCAATGCCGAAGCGGCTACACGCGTTGAAGCCGCCACCCCTGAAACTCCGAGTGCGGCAACGTAGGCGAGATTGGCGCAGAGATACAAGCCGAGCAGCAGTACCGTGCCCCCCAGCAATGCCAACGGAAACGTTCGTTGGGGATTCACGACTTCTCCGGCTGTATAGGTGGCATATTGCCAACCTTCGTAAGCCCAGAGCACGCTGATCATCGCCAAACCAAAACCGAAGACGCGGGACACGTGGTGATCGGCAGACCCGCCCCCGGGGAACAGTGGATTTTGTCCCCGCCAGAGAAGCACGCCACTCAGCGCCAGGATGGCTGCCACTTTGGCAGCGGTTGTTATGTTTAGAACATTGGCACTCTGCCGCGTGCCACGGATATTCACGGCGGTAATGATAAGAATCATGGCCACCGCAACAGCTTTTATAGCTAAAGCGGAGAGCGGCACCAACTCCGCAAAGTAATTGCCGAAAGCTACCGCCAAAGCTGCGATCGACCCGGAACTGATCACGAAGAACATCGTCCAGCCAAACAGGAACGCCGGCATCGGGCCAAAACAATCGCGAATATAGATGTACAGGCCCCCGGTTCTCGGCTTCATGGCGCTCAACTCGCCATAAGTGAGCGCTCCCAGCAAGGACAGGATCCCCCCTGCCACCCAAGCCAGCATCGCCATGGGCATGGAATTGTCAACGGCCCTCAGCACAATACTGGGCACAAGGAATATTCCCGAGCCGATCACCGTACCGATGATCATCAGCACCACATCCTTCATGCCGAGTACGGGTCGCAGTTCGGTCGGTTCGTTCGACACCACGCTGCCTGCAGAAAACGTCGATATATCTTTATGTGCGACAGCAATTTTGTCTGATGTGGTCACGCGGGCCCTCATCACGAAACCGGGTCACTCTCAGGGCGGACTTGCGGTCACTTCAGAAGTGCACGTTGAAGTTCATCAGCTTCCAGTTGAGCAGGAACCAAACAAGTCCGATGCACGCTATCGCCAGGGCCAGGTCGTGCACTCTCGCCCAAATCCATCGGCCTGAAGTGCGCCAGCTTCGAAACGCATTCAACACAACGTAAATTGCTCCAATACAGCACAGAATACCCAGCAGCCCGAAAATGATCACCCATCGTGGAAGCGAGTTTATGCCATTGATATCGTTGGCCATCGAAAGAACGCTTACCCAGCCAACGAACAAGCCCACAAACAGAACGCACACCAGGCGCACCAGCAAACGTTGGCGATTTTCCGAGGGTGTCAATTGCAGCGGTCGTCCGTAGTGCTTGCGAATCAGAGCACCGACGGGCCAGAGCAGAACGGTCAGCAACACGACTCCCAAACCGAAAATCAAAATCGCGTTGTTGAAGTATTTGTTCTCGAATAATCCCACCTTTTGGAAGATGAAGACGGGCAACACCACCTGAAACTGCCAATTTCCATCGGCATCCTTCTTGAATCCAACCAGATCCTGGCCGTGTACCTCGCGATAAAGGAAAGGCTGGATCTCTTCCCATTTACGGAGTTCACCATTCGGGCCCTTCAGCGGCTCGATACTGATGCTTCCGTCGGCGTTCGGAATCACTTTTGACTCCCCCAAGAATGTGAGCAATTTCAGGAAGGAGGACTCGAACCGCCGGCTCACCTTATACAAGCCAGCAATCGCAGCAGCATCGGCTTGGGCACTGTCGATCTTCCCCGGAGCCGGGGGCGTGTAGGGGAAATAGCGATCCATAAATTTCTCGAACAAAATGGTACGTCCGCTGACTTCGCCACGGCCCGCGCTGTTATAGGAAACGAATATGCCAACATTGGGTTGCAGAACCAGGTGTAGGTCGCTGTGGAACATCTCTGTGTCCCCCGCGTGGGCGATGATGCGCTGGCCATTGCGCGAGTCTTCGTAGAATCCCAGCGCCATACCACTCAGGCGGTCGTCCGTGCCAAAAGTCCGAGTGTGCATGAGCTTCGCGGTTTCGGGGCGGAGGATTTGCTTCTCGCCGAATTTGCCGTCCTGCAAGTGCGCGATCATGAAATTGCACATATCGCGCCCGGTCGTGGAAACGCTGCCCGCCGGAAATGCTTCCACGAACTCGAACGGTTTGGCTTTACCAGAAGCTTTCTGGTATCCCTGGGACATGAACGGCTTAAGGTCCTCCGGCAGCGGCTGAACTAATGTTGTACGCTTCATCTCTAAAGGCATGTAAATATTTTCCGCAACATATTGCGCGAATGGCTTGCCCGATACGCGCTGCACGATATATCCGGCAAGAGAAGTCGCGTAATTCGAGTATGCGGGCACGTCAAACGGCGGGAAGATGCGGTTCGGCAAATGGTTCTTCACATATTCGTCGAGCGGCGCCAGGTGTTGCGCGTCAGCCACAAACAGGTCGCGCACGACTTCTTCGAACCCAGGCGTGTGCGTCATGATGTCGCGCAGCGTGATGGGCTTGTCAAATGCCGGCGGAATCTTGAAGTCGATGTATTCGTTCACATCTTTATCGAGATCTAGCTTTCCTTGCTCGACCAGTTGCATCACCGAAGTCCAGGTGAAAAGTTTTGAGATAGAGCCCGGACGAAAAAGCGTTGCGTCCCCGGTGACCGGCGTGTGCTTTTCCATGTCCGAGTAGCCGTAGCCCTTCACTAACAGCACTTTGCCATCTTTCACGACCGCGACCACCGCTCCGGCGATGTTCTCGCGTTCCAGTTGCGCGGGCAGCAGACCGTCGAGGAACGCTTCCAGGTCAGTAGCAGTCAGCTCGTGCGAACCTGTAGCGGCGACCGCGGCCGGCGGTGCCGTCGCTGCTGCCGCCGGCGGCGTTACAACCTTTTTTGGTTCCTGCGGCTGACCAGAGCCGCTGACGGTCATCGCGAAAACCGCGAGGATCGCCATGCAGACAAATCGAGCCACAGCTTTAAGCCGCGGATTTCTTCCGCTCGTAGTCATACGGAATCTCCTAGACCGCTTTCGAGAAAAAATTGCTTCTTGCCTTAAAACGTGTATTTCAGCGCAAACTGCACGACGCGAGGATTCACCACGGTCGAGCTGATCTGGCCGAAAGTAATGGACGTGAATTCCAGGTTAGGATCCGCAAATTGCGGGTGATTGAAGGCGTTGAAAAACTCCGAGCGAAATTCCAGTTGTGCAGAATCTCGCGGCCAGCGCATGGAGAATCTCTTGATCAGCGAGAGGTCCCAATTCTGCTGGCCGGGTCCCGGGATGATGCCGACCCCGGCGTCTCCAAACCCGGTGCCGATGGGATCATCAGCGCTGAACACCGCAGGATCGGTGAAGCACGACTTCTTGATATACCGGTTGCTGCCGCCGATATTCGACTCAATCGATCCGGGATTGAGGTAGTTTCCGGTGCAAGTGCTGGAGATCGATGGGCGGTCGAACGCCGTGATACCGAAGATGCTGGGTTTACCGGAGGCCGCATGATTGTAGGTGGGAGTCAACAGATGTCCGGACTGGACGGTTATCACTCCGGCCATCATCCATCCTCCGAGCGCTTGCCCCTTGAACGAGTGCTTATCCTTGGGCCCAGGCAACTCATACGTGAAATTCGCAATGAAACGCTGCGGCCGAATGAAATTGTCCGGTCCGTACCGCTGGGCGGGATCGTCCTGATTGCCGTAGGAGACGCCGCCATTGGCGCCGGTTGTGGTGCTGTCGTCGGTTGTGAGATCCCGGCTGAACGTGTACGAGATTTGCGTCAGTAAACCGTGACTAAAACGCTTGTTCAGGCTGACCAACAAGGCGTTGTACCACGAGGCACCGGAGGACTCAATCTGGTCCATCAAAGTGGGATCCCAGCCTTCGTAGGGAACACGCAGTGGTACGTTGGCGACGGTGTTGGTGGTTTGCCCGCGAATCGGGTTCGTCGGGCTGGCCAGTTCGGCCTGGTTGACCGAGCGCTCGCGGATGAGATGTTCGCCTCGCGCGCCGGAATAGCCGGTTTCCAGAATCAGGCCCCACGGTAGTTTTGTTTGCAGCCCCAGGCTGTATTCCTGAATCATGGGCGGCTGGAAGCGCGGATCGAAAATAGTCGTCTGCAAGACTGTGTTTGGCAGCCCATAAGCGGGGAAACTAGGGAACGTTGGAGTATTCGGAGAAAAAGGCACTTGCTCGTTCGCAGCTCGCATTGGCGCCGAGCTCCAGCTCGCGGATTTGCCCGAAAGGAGCTCCGACCAACAACTGCAAGAAGGGTTGACCGGTATATCGCGAATGATAAATCCCGTAGCCTCCGCGGAGCACAAAATCGTCGGACTTTGGCAGACGCCAGGCAAAGCCAACTCGTGGATTCCAGGTGTTTTGCTTATCTCCGTAACCGCCGAACTCGTTGCCCACTTTTTTCACGCCCGGGGGAAGCGTCCCGCCGGGGTAGTTCGACGAAACCAGATATCCGTTGTAGGAGCCAGATGCGGGCGGATTGGGATCCGCCAGCGCCAGGTCGAACGAAGAGTTGCGTCCCAGCGTGTCTGCCAGGTCACCTAAGTGGTCGTAGCGAAGACCCAGGTTTATCGTCAGCCGGTTCGTGATCTTGAAGTCATCCTGAACATAGGCGTTTGGTTCCCAAACTCGCCAAGCGCGGTCAAAAAGTGCGGGCACATCGAGGGAAGCGATAATGTTGCTGGTCGCCAGTCCGAACAACGCGAACGGCGCCGTTCCATTGTCGTTCGCGTCCAGGCCCAGGAGAAAATCCGGCCAAGTCAAAAAGAGTTCTGCGGCGAGGTACTGAAACCCGACTTCATTGAGTTGTTCGCGCGACACACCGGCACCAAAGCGTAAGGTATGCCGGCCGCGAGTCCAAGTGAGTGCGTCTTGAAAGCTGTAGGTATTCTGGGCCAAGCGGACGGTCTGCCCGTTGCCGCCCAGAGACATTCCGGTCGGAGAGCCGAAATCCAAACCGATGGCGGGAATTCCGTTATCAAAGGAGGGCACCGTGGCACCGATTGCCGAATAGGTGAAGGGTCTATGCTGATCGAACAGGCCGAGTGTGCGGTGGAAGGCCACTTCTGCCCGGTTGATCAAAGCACCGCTGAAAATGTAAGTGTGAGTCAGGGTGAAATTGCGGAAGTCGTTGGTCAGCCCCACAGGAGCACCCGGGACCGTCCCTCCACCGATATTCGCTTGCGGGAGTGTGTACGTGGTGGAGCTATTCGCGAAAAAGAAGCGGCCTTCGAGCTTGCTTTTTGCGGATATCTGCCAATCTGCGTTGGTCATCAACTGGTCTTCAGAGTACGGGCAGGCGACACTGTAAGCCGAGAAACCCTCGGAATCGAAGGATGGTGCGTTGGTATTGACGGTCTGGGGCGTCGGAATGAGGTATTGCCCGTTAGGCAACTTCATCTGAAGCAATGCCAGAGCCACGGGATTAATGTTCGAACCATCGCTGGCGATTGCTGGTCCAACACCGCCCAATGCGTCTTGAATGAATCCGCGTTGCCCAGCAAAGAGTTGCCCGAGCGCGGCCGCGGAGCGGTCATTCGTAATCGGCGGCGAGTTTACGGAACTCGAACAGCTGGGATCCAGTCCGTTTCGCTGGCGCGTTCCCTGATAGGACGTGAA
Source organism: uncultured Acidobacteriota bacterium (assembly GCA_963729455.1). Lineage (GTDB taxonomy): Bacteria > Acidobacteriota > Terriglobia > Acidiferrales > UBA7541 > Acidiferrum. The sequence goes on along the minus strand of CAVSNX010000004.1, from coordinate 726,821 downwards.
GAAAAAGAGCTTGTCGTGGCGAATAGGGCCGCCGAGGTCAAATCCGAATTGATTCTGTTTTAATACCGGCCGAGGTTGATCGGTGGCGTTCCGGAAATAGGTATTCGCGTTGAGGTCTTCGTTGCGGAAAAACTCCCACACGGCGCCATGAAAATCGTTGGAGCCGCCCTTGGTGATCACGTCCACATTTGCGCCGGCGTTTCGACCGTAGGACGCGTCGTACTGGCTGGTTTGCACCTTAAATTCCTGAATCGTGTCGGGATTGGGAATGGCCACGCCACCGCTGAAATACCCGCTGCTCTGCAGGTCATTTATGCCCACACCATTCATCTGCACGTTGTTGTCGGCTTCGGTCCCGCCGTTGGACACGATGGGCACGCCGCCCATGCCAAGACTTCCGCGGCCGATGGCACCGGCGTCATTCACATCGGCGGCGACACCGGGATTTAAAGACACAATCTGGGTGTAATTCCGAGTCACCAGCGGAAGGTCACGCACCTGCTCGCCACTGGTGACCTGGCCGAGAGTGCTGGACTCGGTTTGCAATTGCGCAGCGAAGGCCTCCACGGTCACTTGCTCGGTGACTTGACCGATTTCGAGGCGGGGATTCACAGCCGTTGTCTCTGTCACGACAACATTAACGTCTCGATAGCGCAAGGTTTTGAAACCGTTCTTCGAAATCTCCACTGTGTACAAACCGGGCAGGAGGGCGGGCACTGCATAGACGCCGTGCAAATTCGAATTCACTGTGCGGGACTCGCTGGTCGCTTGGCTGGTGACCACGATCTTCGCGTCCACCACCAACGCCCCACCCGGATCCAACACGGTTCCGGAGATGGCTCCCGTGCCTGCCGACTGGCCAAAGGCGCACTTCGCTATCAGCAAAACGCTGCAAACACTCAGAACAGCCACAGCGCGCATGGCAACGGAAAAGGGATTGGGCCGTGTTTTTGTGTTCATGTGTCTTGCCTCCATAAATATGGCCGAACATTCCGGAGCAGCGCCTTCACTCGCGCGCTTCGTTACCTTTGTTGTTCGGGTGATACCAGCGGTGATCGGTGCGGTCTTCCTCTTCGCTGAGCCGCAACAATTTCAAAGCGCGCGCCGTCTGCATATGCGCACAAGCGGTTAATATGGCCCCGAGTAGCGACATCGGTGCAACGTACGACCCGCCAAACGACGGGCTGGCTGTGGAAGCGAAACAGGCGTTGCTGCAAATCCTGGCGATGGGTGTGGTTTCGCTATCGGTAATTCCAAACGTCTGCACCCCCTGTTTCTTGGCACGTTGCGCGGCTTCGACGGTGTCGCGCAGGCATTGCCCGAAACTGATGGCGATCAGCAGATCCCTGGAATTCAATGTGCGCACTCTCCGCTGCACGTTTCCTGTGCTCCCCACGGGAGCTTCGGCGGCATAGCCAAGGGTCATCAGTCCATAGGCCAGATACCAGCTCAGGGCCGCTGCCAGATCAATTCCAACCACCAGAATGCGGCGCGCTTTCTTCACTCGTTTTGCCAGCGCCACAATTTGTTCCGGGTCTACCGTCGACTGCAAAGACTGCAGATTCCGCAGATCGAGTTCCACGTTGTGCCGAACGCGGTCTGCAACGGTGCGTTTTTCCTTCGAGGCGGCCTTTAGGACGGTATAAGGCGTAATTCGCGTCACGAAATGCGCGCGCAGGTCGGCCAGAAACTCCGCAAATTTCCGGTAACCCAGTACTTGAATCGTGCGCACGACGGTCGCGGCGTCGACCTGGTAGTGTTTCGCCAGCTCGCGCGAGGATAAGTAATAGGTGTCCTCTGGGTTCTCCAGAATCATGCGCAATAGCCGCCGGCGGCTGGCATTCAGGTTCGACTGGGCCTTGGCAAAACGGTTCTCCAGCGCGGTTAATCCGGGCGGAGTGCTCTCTGGAGCAGAGTCTTTGACACGAATTCCGTCAGAACGCTCCAACGAATCCCCCGGCGCAAAAGAAAGTGGTTGGAAGCAAATACAACGATCGTTGCACGATGTCAAGCACTTTCAATATGTGTTGCACGGGGCTGGGAAGTTCGCTAGTATTTCCGCCGCCGCTTCAGCGGAAAGAGGGGTGTTTCGTTTATGGCGAAACCGTTGCGCTTCGTGCGTTTCAAAGGAATTCTGCTCACTGCAATCGTTTTGCTTTCGGTTTCTTCCGCTGCGCGGGCGCAGTCGTTTACCGTCGAACAAATTCTCGGCGCGCCATTTCCTTCGCAATTGACCGCGGCATCCTCGGGAACTCGCATCGCGTGGGTGTTCAGCACAAAAGGCGCACAGAATGTTTGGATCGCGGATGGTCCGCAGTTTGTCCCGCGCCAGGTGACCCACTATGAAGGCGACTCAGGACAGCCGCTGGCCTCACTACGGCTGAGCGAAGACGGGCAGACCGTTCTCTATGCAAGGGGCACAGAAATCAATGCGGAAGGCCGGTCTGCGAATCCAACGCATGAACCACAGCAGCCAAAACAACAGGTTTGGTCGGTAAGTGCCGCATCAGGTGAGCCCCGCCTGCTCGGTGAGATGGGATGCGGCGAGGAAGGCTGCGAAGACATTCAGATTTCGCCCGATGGCAAATGGGCGGTGTGGGCGGCAAAACAGCAATTCTGGATCGCGCCCGCCTCCGGCGCGAATCCAGCGAAGCAGCTTACCGATGTACGAGGCAACGTGGAATCACCACAGTGGTCGCCAGACGGCAAACACCTAGCCTTCAGCCTCGGCCGCAAGGACCATTCATTCGTTGTCATCGCCGATCTCTCCGGCGACAAAGTGCAGGCCATCCACTACGTCGCTCCCACTGTGGACCGCGATTTCGCGCCGCGCTGGTCGCCGGATGGCAGTTTCCTCGTCTATTTGAAAATTGCCGGCACCGAAGCCAAGCACCCCCTGATTCCGGAACGAACCCAGCCTTGGAGCATTTGGATCGCAGATACCAGAACATTTGCGGCGCACGTCCTCTGGGAAAGCGGAAAGGCGCCTCGCGACTCACTTCCGCACTTCGCCGCCCAATCGCTGCACTTTGCGGCCGGAAACCGCATCGTGTTCGATTCCGAAGCGGATGGCTGGAATCATCTGTACTCGATCGACGCGACTGACGGCGTACCCGTTCTCCTGACTCCCGGGGAATTTGACGTGGAAGATGTAGCCCTCAGCAGCAACAAGAAAACGGTACTTTTCTCATCGAATCAGAATGACGTCGACCGCCGGCATTTATGGCGCGTGGACGCAGCTGGAGGAGCAGTCCAAATTGCGCTGACGAGTGGTGAAACCATCGAATGGAGTCCCCTCGAAACCGGAGACGGAAAAAACATTGTCTGCCTCGGGTCAACGGCCACAAGCCCGGCTCTGGTCTATCGCATTTCACCTTCTGGCCGCGAGCTCATCACCAAGGACGCTCTTCCCGCTGATTTTCCAGTCCACCAACTGGTTATTCCGCAGCAAGTCATTTTCAAGAGCGAAGACGGATACACCATTCACGGACAACTCTTCGTCCCAAAACACGGCAAGCAGCCGAGCCCCGCTATTATCTTCACGCATGGCGGCCCGCCGCGGCAGATGCTCCTTGGGTTTCACTACCTGGACTACTACCACAATGCCTACGCCGAAAATCAGTATCTGGCCAGTATTGGATTTGTGGTTTTGTCGGTGAACTATCGTTTGGGCATCATGTACGGGCATGATTTTCGAGTGCCGCCACACAGTGTTTGGCGCGGTGCCAGCGAATACAAAGACGTGCTCGCCGGCGCGCACTACCTGATGAGTTTGCCTAATGTGGATGCTCATCGAATCGGTCTTTGGGGCGGTTCCTACGGCGGTTTTCTCACGGCTATGGGGCTGGCACGTAATTCCGACGTTTTTGCTGCGGGGGTCGATTACCACGGCGTACACGATTGGTCAGCCTTCCTTCCTCATTGGGAGGAGGAGTCCAACGCCGCTCCAGATTATAAGGAGGCCCTGAAACTGGCGTGGGCGTCGTCGCCGAACTCCTCGATCGACCAATGGAAATCTCCAGTCCTGCTTATACAGGGCGACGATGATCGAAATGTACCCGAGAGCCAAACGGTTGATCTTGTTCAAAGACTGCGCGACCAGCATGTTCATGTCGAACAGATTTTCATTCCCGACGAGATACACGACTTCCTGCTCTGGAAAACGGTAGTGACCTGCTACAAGGCCACCGCGCAATTCTTCCAGGATCATTTGAGCTGGCAATAAGAGCGCCTCTCTGGAGGGAAACCGGCTTTCCGATTTATGATTTCTTCGCGTCCTTTCCTCAAGAGGAGTATTCGCATGCGCATCGCCGCACCTGTTGTTCTTGTTTTGGTGGCCGGAGTTCTATTCGCCGCGGGCCAGCAAACGCAACCTGCCGCGCCGTCACCATTTCAGTTTCAGGAAGTGATGGTGCCGGTCCGGGACGGCGTGCACCTGCAAACCGTGATTCTGACTCCCACCAATATCTCGAAACCGCTACCGATTCTGTTTCGCCGCACTCCCTACGGCGTTCCAGAGAAAGCTCCAGAGCAGATATCACCATCTCTCAAGGAACTCATGCAAGACGGATACATCCTTGTCATTCAGAATCTGCGCGGTCGGTTCAAGTCCGAGGGCTACTTTAAGCTTTCCTCCGAAGTGGATTTGAGCGATCCCAAGGCCACCAGCGAGACCACGGATGCGTACGATTCCATCGATTGGCTCGTCAAAAATGTCCCGAATAACAACGGCAAGGTTGGAATGTACGGTGTCTCTTACGACGGCCTCACCACCGCGCTCACTCTTCTGCATCCGAACCCCGCACTGAAGGCCATCAGCGAACAGGCCTCGCCCGTGGATCAGTGGATGAACGACGATTTCCATCGCTACGGCGCGCTGCGCGAAAGCTACTGTTTCGAATACGCCGTTATGGAGCAGGCCGATAAAAACAAGAATACTCATTTCGAATTCAATGCCTACGATACGTTCGACTGGTATCTCACGCTCGGTCCCCTCGCGAACATCAACGAGAAATTCCTTCACGACAAAATTCCCGCGTGGAACGAAGTCACCGAGCACCCCGATTACGACGAGTATTGGAAGAAAGAAGCGTGGGTTCGTCAGCTACACGCTTCCACAGTCCCAAACCTGAACGTGGCCGGCTTTTGGGACCAGGAAGATCCCTGGGGACCCTGGCAGATTTTTCGCCACGCCGAAGAGCATGATCCCGACCACACCAACTTCATGGTTGCGGGCCCGTGGTTCCATGGCCAATGGCAAACTCCCAAAGCCGACTCCATCGGTATCGTTCCCTTTGGTGGGCATGAGACGGCACGCGAGTTTCGCGAGAACATCGAAGCTGCATTTTTCCGCTACTACCTGCATGGCGCGGGTGAGAAGCCAAACTGGCAAGCCACCACTTTTCAGGCCGGCTCGAACGCCTGGCACAGCTACGCGGCATGGCCTCCAAAGGAGGCAAAGTCCACAAATGTCTACTTTCATGCGGACGGCACTCTCTCTTTCGAGGCACCAAAAGATGCAAAGGCCAGCAAAGCCTACCGCGAATATGTTTCCGATCCCGCTAATCCTGTCCCTTATCGTTTCCGTCCGATCTCGCCTACCTATCCCGGTGGCGACTGGCGCACGTGGGAAGTTGCCGATCAGCGCTTCGTCGAGAACCGCCCCGACGTTTTGACGTACCTGAGCGCGCCGCTCGATCACGACCTTGTGATTACCGGCCCGCTCTCCGCAAAACTGTTTGCCTCGACCTCCGGCACCGACTCTGACTTCGTCGTGAAGCTCATCGACGTGTATCCCCAGCACACCCAAAAGCCGGATTGGAATCCCGAACAGGGTCCCAAGCCGGGTCAGTACGCACAATCTCTGAACGGTTACGAGTTGCCCGTGGCCATGGAGGTTCGACGAGGGCGCTATCTTCAGAGCTTTGAACAGCCTCACGCGCTCGTGCCCAACCAGCCGACGGAATGGGATGTACCGCTACGCGATCACGATTACGTTTTCCTCAAGGGTCATCGCCTCATGGTTCAAGTGCAGTCCACTTGGTTCCCGGTGATCGACCGCAATCCGCAAAAGTTTGTTCCCAGCATCTATAAGGCGCAAGCCGGCGACTTCAGCCCCGCTACACAACGCATTTATTCGAGCTCGGGTCTTCCGTCCCACTTGGTTCTTCCGGTGATGCCATGAATCTGATCGCACGCTAATTCTGAAAGGCGGCCGCGCTTATGACTACCTCCAGTGAAGATGCAAACACCTTGACCAGTCGGGAAGCGCAGGCGCCGGAACGGAAGAACTCGCAGCGGCAGATCATCACGTATCTCTTGCTCGTTTTTGCCTTCAGTTCGGTTTTTTACTTTCTGATGCTGAAGGCCCACTCTCTCGGCTCAGGCGGCGGACTTTACGTCTTCGGCATCATGTGGTGTCCAGCGCTCGCGGGCATGGCTACGCTCAAACTCAACGGCCGCAAACTTAGTGAACTCGGCTGGAAGTGGCCGGCTAATGGCTACGCCTTTCAAAGCTGGTTCATTCCGCTCCTCTACGCAACCATCACCTACCTCATCGTGTGGTCTACAGGGCTCGGTGGCTTCCCCAATCACGAATTCATGGATCAGCTTGTTAAACGCATGGGTTTGCCTGTCTCGCCCGTGGTCGCCACGGTCCTCTATGTACTGCTGGGTGGGAGTTTCGGTTTAGCCAGAGGTCTTTCCAGCGCTCTCGGCGAGGAAATCGGCTGGCGTGGCTTTTTCGTTCCAGAACTCTTTAAGAATATTGGATTCACCGGCACCGCTCTCATCAGCGGCGTGGTCTGGTCATGTTGGCACTATCCTCTCTTAATCTGGGGGGATTACAACAACGGAACGCCTACGTGGTACGGCTTGACCTGTTTCACCGTTCTCGTTTTGTCCATCTCGTTTGTATTCGCGTGGATGAGGCTGAAATCCGGCAGCCTGTGGACCGGCGCTCTCCTGCATGCCAGCCACAATCTCTACATCCAAGGCGTTTTCACTCCCTTGACCCGCAACACTGGAAAAACCGCTTGGTTCATCGACGAATTTGGTGCCATTCTCCCGCTCGTTACGATCGCCTTTGCCATTTATTTCTACCGCAGAAGGCGTGAACTTCTAAGAGCCTGAATGCGGAAAAGGAAGGTTACGACGGCATAATTCTGATTGGCCCGTTCAACTATTTGCCGTTTCGAATCTCGGAAGCCGTCCTCAAGCCGCTCACCATGCAACGAGGCATGCCGTTGCTCGCCTACGAAACCGACGGCTATCCGGTGGCACCCGCTGTGATTCGACAGATCGACGTGCACATTCAGCAGGTCCTGGAGCACCACGCCGGAACTGGCGAGTCATCGGTACATGTGAATGTAGGCCTCAGCGAATCTGTCCCTTGCTGAGGGAGTAGGATGCGATCCCGGATTTTTGGACTTGGGAGTCGGGGGTTCAAGAGATTCATGGTCGTACGTACAAAGGATGCGGCGATTTGTTTCGGTGTCGGGGGAGTGCAGCAGTGTGCTTGTTTTCTCTGGCAGCAAGAAAATAGTGACATTCGTTCATCTGCGTTTTGTTGCCGCAATGTCGCCAGTTTGCAGGCGAAGGAGCCATCCACAAGTTGGCGTTGGATGTGCTTGATGCGTTTCCGATCGAAAGTTCATCTGGACTTGGAGATGGATGGCGATGAGGAAACTGTTTGTGTGCCTGGTCGTCTTTGCGATTGCATGCCCGCGCGTGTGGGCGGGTGGTGGCCCCGACGCAAAGCAAATTGCGAAGGTCAAAAAGAAAGTGGCCGAGTGCCTGGAACACCAGCGAAGAGTGACCATCGAGACTTACGATGATCGCCTGGTGCAGGGAACCATCAGCGAAGCCGGAGCCGATGCATTTGTACTGGGCGGTGACGGCAAATCCACCACACTGGAGTATGCGGAGGTGAGGAAGATCAAATGGCCGTCGGAGGTATCGAGGCAGGCCAAGGTAATCCTCGGGGCAGCTGTCGTGGAGGGGGTTATTTTCGGATTGGCTGTTTTACTTGGCGGGCTCCGAGGGTAATCGGCAGGGATGTAGCTGGCGGCGCAGGCCACGAGGGAGGGTGGGGAGTCGGCTAGGTTGCTTTCACTCGCTTTCGAGCGCCACGGCGAGTGCTTAGACGCCGCGATGGACTTCGCGTGGGTCCACGGCCGCAAAGCCTAACTGCAAGCATTCTCACGCGGGTTTGCCGGTGGGTGTTGCGGCCTAGCGGGAATACTTGCAGGAATTAGTCGGCGCTGGTGGTGGCTACGCGGTGAATGTCGGGGGCTTCCGTTTGTTGACGAAAAAAGGCGGTGACGCGGTCGATGATTTCGTTTAGGGGCGTGTGCGGGCGGAAGCCGGTGAGGCGATGCAATTTCTCGACGGAGGGGACGCGGCGCATCATGTCCTCGAAGCCGGGTTCGTAGGCTTTGTCGTAGGGGACATATTCGATGGGGGAGTTGCTGGCAGTGCGTTCTTTCACCTTGTGGGCGAGGTCTTCGATGGTGATTTCTTCGGTGTTGCCGACGTTGACGACTTCGCCGATGGAACGGTTGGTGTCCATGAGGCGGATGAGGCCTTCAACGGTGTCGCGGACATCGCAGAAGCAGCGGGACTGTTTGCCGTTGCCGTAAATCTGGATGGGAGCATTGTCGAGCGCGGACTTGACGAAATTCGGCAGCACCATGCCGTAGCGGCCGGTTTGGCGCGGGCCGACGGTGTTGAACAAGCGAACGACGATGACGGGAAGTTTTTTTTCTTTCCAATAGGAAAGCGCCAGAAATTCGTCGAGGGCTTTCGAAGCGGCGTAACTCCAGCGGCCTTTGGTGGTGGGGCCGAGGACGAGATCGGCGTCTTCGTGAAACGGGACGTTTGTATTTTTCCCATAGACTTCGGAGGTCGAGGCGGTGAGGACGAGTTTCTTTTTCCTGCAAGCGGCTTCGAGAATCATTTGTGTGCCGTTCACGTTGGTTTCGATGGTTCGAACGGGACTTTCGACGATGAGCTTGACACCGACGGCGGCGGCGAGATGGACAACGACATCGGCGTCGTCCACAAGCTCCGCGAGCAACTGGCGATTCTCGATGTTGTCGAGGTGATATTGCAAGCGCTCGGAGGATTTGAGATGGCGAATGTTATCCATGCTGCCGGTGGAAAGATTATCGAGCAGCACGACGCGATCGCCGCGCGAGAGCAGGCGCTCCGCCAGATGAGAACCGATGAAACCGGCGCCGCCAGTGATTAGATAGCGCACGAGACCTCCCTAGAGCGACTGAGAATCATCGTCGTGGTCGCGTTCGCGTGAAATGAGTTCCGACTCGGAATGAGAATCCCGATCATGCAGCGTTTCACCTGTTTCCTGGGGACCGTAGCCATACGAATATGGGTAGTAGCGATACGAGTAGTAGTAGTCCGGCGCGCTGGAATCGACGGCATTCAGAACAACGCCAAGGATGCGACATTTCACGCTATTGAGCAGGTCGCGTGTCCGTGTAAAAGCTTCTTTAGGTGTTTCGCCACTGCGAACGACGAGCAAGACTCCGTCTGTCTGCACAGAAAGAATTACGGCATCAGTGGCGGCCATGACGGGCGGTGAATCGATAACGATAAACTTGAATCGCGTGCGAAGCTCGGCAATGGCCTCCGCCAATTTGTGCGACGACAACAAATCCGCAGGATTCGGCGGGAGCGGTCCAGTGGGAATGGCAACAAGATTTGGAATCGTGGGGTGTGGCACACACACCAGATCAAGACTTGAAACACCGGCCAGATATGAACTTAAGCCCGCATATTTTCCGCCTACGAGATTGAGGAGACGTCCGATGCCCGGTTTGCGAAGATCCGCGTCCACGATCACGGTGCTATCGCCGAGCTGCGCCAGCGTAACCGCAAGATTCGCGGCGGCCGTGGTCTTGCCTTCACGCGGCAGGGCACTGGTAACCAAGATGACCTGTGGAGGATGATCAGCCTGCGAGAGGAGGATAGACGTTCGCAAGGCACGAAACGCTTCCGACATCTGCGATTTAGGAAGATGTTGAGCGACTAGCTCGATCCGCTTTTCGTGGCCATTTGCGGCGAAGGTCTCCAGAAGCCCGCGCTTCTTGGCATGCCCGTTTGAATCGCTAAACTGCGGCACGACCGCGAGCGAAGGTAAACGCGCAAGTGTTTCGATGTCATCGGGCGTCTTTACGGTGTTGTCTAGGTACTCGCGCAGGAGGGCTAGGCCGATCCCGCCAACCAGCCCAACAAGAAACCCCAGCGCCAAGTTGCGAGCCTTCGCGGGACGGGCCGGCGTGGACGGGATCATGGCAGGATCGACTACGCGAATATTTGAAGATTTCAAACCTTGGGAAATTGCAGTTTCCTTCAATTTCGTCATTAGGCCTTCGTAAAGAGTCTTGTTGGCCTCGGCTTCGCGCTTGAGAATGTTATATTCCACAAGCTTTTCGGCCATCTGGTTGTTTTCGATTTTCTGCTGATCGAGCGCCTCGGTAAGGAGAGATTCGCGCTGCCGAGCTTCTCGGTAGTCGCTGTCCAGAACATCCAAGATATTCTTTTTCTCTTTTTCGATGCTCTCATCAAATTCCTTGATCTGCGCTTGGAGACGCTGCACCTTGGGGAAATTAGGGCCATACTGGCTCATTGCATCCGAGTATGCTGACGAGGCATCGCTGCGCTTTTTCATCAAATCGGCGAGCATTGCATTGCTCTGAATTTGGGGTACAGCATCCAGATTGCCGGACTTGGCAAACTGATAGAGCGATTCCTTTCTCATACGCTCGCTTTGCGCGTCGGTCAACTGCTTGTTAACGTCTGCGAGTCGCTGGGAGGTGATGTTCTGCTTATCGTCGAGTGTCCAGATCTGGTTTTGCCGTTCATAGGCGATGCGCGCGTCTTCGGCCTTTTGTACTCTGATCTTCAGTTCGGTGAGCTGATCCGTTAGCCAGGCGGAGGCCCGCGTTGTGGCCTCATACCTACTGCGAAAATTCTGCTCTATGTAAGAAGCGATGTGTGCGTTGACAATCCGCGCGGCGAGCTGGGGATCCGTCGATTCGAAACTGACATCCATCAGATGGCTGTTCGGGACGCGCTTCACGCTGAGACTTCCTAGGAATTCACCAAGTTCGGGTGGACGTTTCTGGTTTGCGAGACTGCCGATCGCTACTGCCTCCGAGGGCCCATTCGGGGACGAGAATTCCGGTCGAGCCGAAAGTCCGTTGTTGCGAATCGTTTGCAGCGCAAGTGTTTCGCTGGTTAGAATCTTGGATTGCGTCTCGATGTAGTTATCGAGATCCATCATAACATCGTACGAATCTGTTCCTTGGAAAGGCAGAATGTTTGCATTTTCGCGATCCAATTCGATGCGGGTGGTTGCGACATAAACCGGCTGCATGCGAAAGGTGGCAATCGCAACGATGGTCACGACGGCGAGCAGGAACGAAAGAATCATCCACTGGTGCTTGCGCAGAATCAGTAGATAGTCGTAAAGGTGTGGTTCCCGTGGAGAGAGATCCCAGGCTGGTAATCGCGGGGGGACAGGCAACAGTTCGATGGCGCCATTCGAACCATTTTCACGCGCTACGAGTTTGTTTTCTTCAGCCATTTTCTAGTGATACGCAATTCGATAGAGCGCGACTCCGGATCCTAGCGCTATTCCGAATTCCAAAGCCCTGAGCATCGCCTGTTTCGACGCACTATTCGGCACAAACAAAATGTCGCTAGGTTGGAGTTGCACATCTTCCTCGGTGCGGTCCAGTACTTTCTTGAGATTCACAGCGACTTCATGCTGCTGACCTTGACCGTCTTTCCGAATGATTACAGCGTGATCCTTTTTCGCGGTAGGGTTCAAGCCACCCGCAAGAGAGAGAATCTTCAGCGTGGACATCTGTCCCCGATCATTGGCCATGACGAAACCACCGGGTCTGGCGACTGCACCGAGGACATAGACGATTCCAGCGTGCGGGACAGTAACGACATCCCCAGCCTGGAGGATAATATTGTTCGAGGTATCGCCACTCTCCATCAGTCGGCTCAAGTTGATAGTAATCATATTGCTGAGAGGAGGCGGCTCGTTTAGCGAACCCGGATCTGTGGAAACATTCGCCGCCGTGACAGTGCCGAGGGCTGGGGGGAGGTTCCTTTGTCCGTCAGGCCCAGTTGAGGTTTGGGCCGGAGCTGGGGTGGACGCCAGGGTCGATCCATTCTGAGTTGAATCCTTAGGAATCGCGGCTGGAGTGGGATCTTCCGGGCCAATCTCAGGAGGTTCCGCCGGATCGGTGATAGTCGCGTCCACCGAAGGACGTGTGACAATGACCGTATCGCCGGCGTCGTTAGCGACTCCGCCCGCTTCTGCGAGGACTTCCAGGATGGTAACGGGTCGATCCGCCTGGTACACCATTGCATGGCCGACAGCCCCCACTACGGTGATGGGCTTGCTCTTTCTCTCCTTGACGCTGACGCTCACTTCGGCGTGAGAGACCAAACCGTTGGCTTCCAAGACTTCCGCAATCTTCTGCTCCGCTTGAACCTCCGTCAGGCCGGCGACATGCAAGCGCACAGGCACCAGAGGGATACCGATGGATCCCGTCTGACTAACACGCACTTCGCGGCTAAGCTCTTTTACATCAAAGACCTCGATGTCGATCACATCCCCGTTCCCGAGGACGTAATCATGCGGCGTCATCCGCACGGTCGTGGAAAGCGATTTGATGCGTTCGTTCACTTGCTGCGGCGTCTCGAGAACGGCTTGCTGAGCACGGCAAGGCGGCACGAGTAGCGAAACCCCTAGCAGGGCGGTGGTGACAAGACACCACACCTTCGCATCCAGTCGAACTGGCTGCATGAGAATAGACGACCCCCAAGTGTGATTATACAGTGGGAAAGCCCAAGTCCGTCAGTGATTTCGAGAATTGCGGTGGCGCCTCCGGGGCGATGGTGGGGCATCCTGCGGAAGTTCCGCGGTTGCCAGGTGGGCCATGAGAAAAAAGAGCATGGCGTTCGCCGGGATATGCAGATTAAAATCCACAAGGCTATGCACGAGAAACCCGCAGCAGCCGACTAGACCGGAGAGTTGCAACGTCCCGGCAAAGGAATTGTTGAGCCGTCGCAACCGCTTCAGCGACTCGGTTAGCAGGACACCGATAAACCAAGCACAGCAAAGGCCACCGGCAATACCCGTCTCCGCAAGCGCCTCCAGATAGTCGTTGTGCGTGTGATTGACTATTTTTCCGTCATAGAGCGTTTCGTACGGCGGAAAAACAGTTTGGAGGGTGCCAAGCCCTGTTCCCAAGAAGGGGTGATCCAGAAAGATCCGCCAAGTGTCCCGCCGCATGGAGGCACGTTTTCCCGCGGTCACTTCGAGTAATTGTACGGACGATAGACGTTCGAGGATCTGTCCGACGCCAAGCCAGGATACCAGTAGCAATGCGACCAGTAAGACGGCAGCTCCGGCGAGCAGTTGTTTCCCCATGGTGCGCCTTAGAATCAGAACTAGCGCCAGGACCCCCAGCTCAGCGCCGAAACTCACAATGCCTCCCCGCGATGCAGAGAGGAAGAGTGCCCCGATGGGAAGGACCGCGAATAGTCCTACAACTGGCCAGCGCTCCCGCCGGACCCGTCCCAAGACAAGGGGAATAAGTGCAAGCGGCAGGACCAACTCTACAAATCCGGCAAAGTGATTCCGATTCACGTACGGCCCAAAAGGGATTCCTCCGGAGCGTATCTCGCGAAACCAGTAGAGCTTTCCGTTGGATGTCAGATGTTGAAGGATGGCGAAGAGGCTGACCACGAAGCCGAAAATCATTCCAAACCACACAAAACCACGCCAATCTTCCAGAGTCCGAAAGGCTTGAACCGCTAGAGACAGGACGATCAGGTCGGCCAGGAGCAATAGCAGCTCCATTCGTGTGTGGTAAATGGAGGCCGTCCAACGGAAAAACAACTGCGCTAAAACGAGGAGCGATAGCACCGCAAGCGGAGGCAGAAGTGGAGAAAAAACGGGCTGCTCATCGCGATTGAAATAAAGCCACAGAGACCACCCCAGGAAAAGCAATCCTGCACCCACAATCAGGACAGCCCGCGCCCAATCTTCAACCCCTCCATGGGCCGCTACTCCAAATACGATCAGAGCACAGATGCCAGCTTGCAAGAACTTCATGGCTTGGGGTGCTCCGCCGCTTCCGGCACTAGTGCGACGTCATCCACCCAAGTCGTACCCTTAATTTTGTTCTCGAGCTGATCGCTAAGCGCGCGAACCAAACATACCTGCATTTCCTGTACATCTTTTCCTGAGGACCAAGGTATTTCGATGTGCGTCCAAGGCTCACTACCGTGAAGTTCGGGCGTCACGGCCACAGAACGGTCCTCTGTTCCAAGAGAGCGCAGCTGGAATCGAATGCCTTGATCCGTAGTAATCGCCCTCGTCTTCAACCACGCCGAAAAACGATAGGAAGTCGACGGTTGCACCGGAACGTAATGGCAGATGTCTGTCGAAGTGACAACGGACTGTCCATCAAACGTCAGCCGCAGGGAGTGATTTCCGGAGTGTTTTTCCTGGGCATCAATGCTGATTTGCATATTCCGCACGCCCTCGGGAAAGAGCCAGGAATATCCCACGCCGATGACTCCTGATTCGAAGCCACCGTCCCACAAAACGGAGTCCGGAGGACCTTGAAGATCGGAGAAACCGGCGAGAGCGACGGCCTGGTCCCAAACGCGGCGGGCATCTGCGATTCGTTGACTGCTCCTCAAAGCACCGATAAGAGGATAAACATCCCGCAGTGGCACCTGGGGGTGAATGGCGAAGAGCCGATCCCACACCTGGAGGGCGATGTCGATTTGGGCGTCAGCTATTTGATCCCAAATCACGTCCACGTAGACATCGCGATTAGGGGGGATAGCGCGATCCAGTACTTGATTAACATCAGGCTCGGCGCGAAGAGCGCGGGAAAACGCTTCGCCGCCGTGTTTGGGATCGGCTTCAACAGCGTGTCGAATCTCCGCGAAGGCTGGCTCCAACTCCCCCTGGCGTAACAAGAAGTTGCCGAAGCGCCAAGAGACTTCCGCGGAAAGCGGGTAGGCTTTTTTGGCGTGGAGAAAGGCGTCGCGCGCGGCGGTGAGATTGCCCTCCGATTCGTACGCGGTGCCAAGTTCGAGCCAGGTATCAGCGGAGTGCGGATCGAAGGATAGGGAGGAAAGATAAGCGCGGATGGCGCGCGGGACGTCGAGGTCCTTGAAGTTGTACTGCCAATAGCGACCGAGAAGATACCAGTTGCGGGCATCGCCGGGCTCGAGTTGTATGGCGCGCTCGTAGGCTTCTGGAGTTTCCAGACCGGAGAGGTACACGGCGCGAGCGTTGCGAATACTGTAATAGGAGAGAGACAGTACGAGAACAAAAGCGACACCAACAAGTGTACCGCGTTGGGCAGGGTTGGAGAGGCGCAGAATCATTTCACGGTACTGTGCCTAGACCGATTCGGAGTTGCAAGATAAAAGTCGGCGGTTCGAGACGCAGAATGTAGCGACAGGTTCCGCGCCGAATTAATTGGAGCTGTCTCACTTTCCCGTGCTTGGGACAGAGATCGTTTCGAATCGACGCATGTGGTTGCCGTGGGAGAAGGAGGCCAGTACAATGAGGGCCCAGCCTGATCAAGATAGGTATGCGGTTCGAACAATAGTGAAGTCCCCTACTTCGAGGCGCATACAAGTTGGCGTGAGATAGCCTTGTCCGAAAAGCTGCGCTCAGGCCTTGCACAACTTGATCTTGCCATTCGAACGGCCCACCCCTCTTCCGGAAAGGCAAAGTGATTGAGCGGCATCGTCGGCATCTACCACCGGGACAATGCACCTGTCGAGCGAGGGCTGCTGGAAAGCCTTGCGGATTTTTTGTCGTTTCGCGGGCCTGACGCGCGCGGCGTTTGGACGGATGGCGCGATTGGGTTCGCTCATACGATGTTGCGGACGACGTATGAGTCGCGTGAGGAGCAGCAGCCGGCGAGTCTCGACGGGCGATTGTGGATTACCGCGGATGCGAGGCTTGATGGGCGGGCGGAACTTTTGACGGAGCTGCTACAGGCTGGGCGCGAGGTTCGGGCGAGCGCTCCGGATTCGGAAGTGATCCTGCACGCGTATGCGGTCTGGGGAAGCGAGTGCGTGGATCATTTGCTTGGCGATTTTTCATTCGGGATTTGGAACGCGCGTTCGAAAAATCTTTTTTGCGCGCGCGATCATTTCGGGATCAAGCCTTTCTATTACGTTCAGGAGAAAGAGCATTTTCTTTTCAGCAATACGCTGAATTGTCTGCGGCTGCACCCGGATGTGCCTGCGGAGCTCAATGACGCGGCGATTGGGGATTTTCTGCTGTTTGGGTTGAACTACGACAACGCCACGACGACGTATCGCGCGATTCAGCGATTGCCGCCGGCGCACAGCCTGAGCTTTTCCGCCAGCGGGTTGAGACTCAGGCGGTACTGGACGCCGCCGACGGTGGGGCCGATCCGTTATTCGAATTCCAAGGATTACATCGACCATTTTCAGGTTTTGCTGCAGGAAGCGGTGACGGACCGGCTGCGGACGGAGCGAGTGGGAATCCTGCTGAGTGGGGGGCTGGATTCGTCTTCGGTGGCGGCGGTGGCACGAGAGGTGTCGTCGAAGAGCAAGCAGTCCATTGATATTAGAGGATTTACGTCTGTCTATGATTCGCTGATTCCGGACCGGGAGCGGGAGTATGCGCAAGAAGTAGGGGAATTCCTGCGAATACCGATGAAGTTCACGACGCTGGATCAGGTGCAGCTGTTTGACGGCTGGGACGACCCGGAGATGAGTTTTCCAGAGCCCATTGATAGTCCTTTATTGGCCGGGTTTTTTGAGTCGTGCCGAAGTATTTCTCCGGATTGCCGGGTTGTATTGTCAGGCGAGGGTGCCGACAACTTGATGAGTTTCCAGATGTGGCCGTATGCGGAGAGTATGCGGCGAAATGGCGAGTGGCGGCGGCTGGCTTCGGAAATGGCAAATTATTTGTGGGTGCGGCCGTTTCCGTGGCGGGGGATTCGCGCGCGATTTCGGAAGCTGATCGGGAAAGATGAAGAGATGACGGGATTTCCACGTTGGCTGCAGGGGGATTTTGTGAAGCGCCTGAACCTGGAGCCGCGGTGGCGGGAATTGAGCGAGCATCCTGTGCCGCCGAGCAGGCATCCTATTTTGCCGAAAGCCCACGCCTCGCTCTCCCTGCCACAATGGACGCACATGTTTGAAACCGAAGACGCGGGAGTGACGCAATTTCCGTTGGAGACGCGTTACCCGTTCCTCGATTTGAGGATTGTGAACTACTTGCTGGCGCTGCCGCCGTTTCCGTGGTTCTTCCAGAAGATGCTGCTGCGCGAAGCGATGGCGGGGCGGATTCCGGAGCGCGTGCGGGTGCGGCCGAAGACGCCGCTGCAGGGCGATCCACTTTCGGCGCAGGTGAGGAAAAGCGGAACGGAGCGGCTAAAACAAATACCATGGAGCAAGAATTTGAATCGTTATATCGAACGCTCCGCGCTGGAGGCGCCGCATGATAAGATAAAACCTGGGGAAGTCAGCGCGAGCTTACGGCCTTACTGCCTCAACATTTGGTTGCAGTCAGCGCGAAGAGTTCGGTATAAAATGCATGCGGAGGCTGGTAATGGGTAAGCCCGTAGAGCGGGAGCCGAAAAAGCCGTATACGAAACCGAAGCTGACCGTTTACGGGACGGTAAGGGAATTGACGCAGTCCACTGGAGTCAACGGCCAAGGGGATGGTGCCAGGGGCGGGTCAAAGACTCGCACTCACATCTAAGACTACGGATGTCTTCAAGGCCAGTCCGCGCTCGCTCTGATGAATTCGAGCGCATAACTTGCCCGAATGGAAAGATGGAAAGCAATTGCGAAGCGACGATTAGCTTTGTAAGTTCAAACGAAATCACCTAGCAGTGAACACTAAAACATCGCGTAGAAGGAATTGAGTTTCCACTACTTCGTCTTCGGCCTGCACCTCTGCTCCAATTTGCCCCTTTCCGGAGTAGTTCCGAGCGATTCACCAGCAGAGAAATGTGACGTGGAGCTGCATCTCGGAACTCTTCCGGGTGCCATCGCTGAGAATCCAAACGGCGCGGAAGAGTTGAGTTATGTGAGCGCCGACATCGACGCGTCGGGCGAGCCGCTGCTGAAGATCTCAAAGCTTGGGAATTGCGCGTTTGTGCGTCTCACATATGCGGACGGAACGAGATTCTGGCTTGATCGAGAACGAGCCCATGTGTGGGCAACTTGGCCTAGTGAGCTCTCGCTCGAGAACACAGTCTCCTATGTGCTAGGACCGGTCCTTGGGGTTCTTTTGCGTTTGCGGGGTGTGACGTGTTTGCACGCGAGCGCGGTCAGCATTGGAGAGCGCGGCGTTGTGTTTGTCGGCCAGACGGGGACAGGAAAGTCCACAACGGCAGCTGCCTTTGCGCGGCAGGGCTATGGAGTCATCTCTGACGATATCGTTGCGCTGGTAGAAGATGAAGGCACCTTCCATGTCCTGCCGGCCTATCCACAACTGTGCCTTTGGCCCGAATCAGTTCAGATGCTTTACGATTCGCCTGAAGCACTCCCGCGCTTAGTACCGAATGAGGATAAGCGACGGATGTCCCTAGGGGGGGAGGGGACGCGCTTCGAAAACCGTTGCCTCCCGCTTGGGGCAATCTACGTTTTAGGCGAGCGCCGTCCCGATCCAGCTCCCTACGTAGAGGTTGTGCGGCCGCAAAGCTCGTTGCTCGCATTGGTGGCGGATTCTTATGCTAACAAAATCCTCGACCGTGAGATGCGCGCGAGGGAATTTGCCGTTCTCGGCCGGTTGGTGACAACGGTTCCGATTCGTCGAGTCCATGCCAATGCGGACGCGAGCAAGCTGAAGGAACTCTGTAACGTTATCTGTGAGGACTTTAATTCACTGGATCGCTCAAACTCCAAAGAGTGCTGAAGGGGCGCAGGTAGTCTTCAATTCTTCCCTCGAAGTAAAGAAGTTATCTGTTACGATACAGAAGCGATTCCCGATTTGGGACCAGCCTTCCCGAATTGGGGCACTATGTTGGCTGCGTGCGGAATGCTTCCTTCCTCTCCAAGAAACCCGGAATCAATTTTGACTAGCGGGGTTTTGCCCTGTTCGGATTCGGACCTTCTGAACGAGCGGAGCACCGGCGGAGGCACGTGCCGTGGCGGGGTGCAGTAAGAACGAGTAGCGACTCAAAGGTATAGGAGATGGCCACCATGAAGACGTGGGGTTTTGGGGTGAAGGCTTTGACGTTTGCAGGTGTGACCGTGTTGATTTCCGGTCTCTGGCTGCTGGCCTCGTTTCGAGGCTCAGGGAAAAGTGATCGCGAAGCCGGGGCAGGGGTATCTCCTGTGGTGGCGAGCGGAACATCCACTTCGGCACGCACGAAACAGGATCCCAAGTGGGCCGAAGCTTACGGTCGATTGCCGCTGAGCTTTGAGGAGAATGTTGGACAAACAGCGCAGGAAGTCCGCTACGTTTCGCATGGCAGCGGGTATGAGCTTTTTTTGACACCGCAGGAAGCGGTCGTGGGCCTGCGGGCCCCCGTTAAGTACGATTTTTCGCCCAGTCACCGGCACAAGACTCTCCAGGCGTTACACGCCGCGGCACGCACCCGGACGATGACTGCGATTCGCATGCATTTTGAAGGAGCAAACCCAAATGCAGAAATCAGTGCGACGGATCGGTTGGCGAAGAGAACGAGCTACTTCATTGGCAGCGATCCGAGGAAGTGGCACACCGACATACGTTCCTTTGCACGGGTGAAGTACACAGATATTTATCCCGGAGTGGACCTAGTTTTCTACGGCAATCATGGGAAGCTGGAATATGACTTCGTTGTTGCTGCTGGAGCCGACCCCGAGGTAATACGCCTCCGCTTGGAAGGTGCCCGAAAAGTGCGGATCAGCGCGCGCGGTGATGTGCTTCTCGGCCTGCCGGGCGGAGAAGTGGCGCTACAGAAACCACTCGTATACCAGGTCGTAAAAGGGGAACGACGCGAGATCGCGGGAAGTTATGTACTTGGGAAAGACCACAAGATCGGCTTCGCGATCGGGAGCTATGACCGAAACAAGCCTCTTGTTCTTGATCCGGTGCTGGATTATTCGACCTACCTCGGCGGGTCGGCGGACGATGGAGGTGCGCCAGGAATGGGAATCGCGGTGGATTCCGCCGGGAATACTTACGTAGCCGGCATTACGTTTTCCACCGATTTTCCCACGACAGCAGCCAATGCCCTCAAAGCAGGTCCGCTGGCTACCAATCCGTTTGGGGCAGCGTTTGTCACAGAGATGAATCCAACAGGAACGGCAGAGATTTACTCCACGTATTTGACCGGAACCACGGGAGCTACACCGGCAACGGGAGCTCTAGCAACAGCGGTGGCCGTGGATTCGACGGGCAAGATCTACGTTACGGGGCAGGCGTATTCGCCCGATTTTCCAACGACCACGAATGCCTTGAAGCAGAGCCCTAACGCCCCGGACACAATAGGGACGAGCTTCATTTCGAAAATAGACCCGACGCTCAACGGTGCGGCCTCGCTTGTCTATTCGTCCTATATCGGCGGAACGAATGGGACGTCACTGTCTGGGCTTGGGGATTTCGGAAATGGAATCGCGGCAGACGCGAGCGGAAATGCCTATGTGGTGGGAATTACCTATTCTTCCCCGGGTGCCGCCCTGGCAGACTTCCCAGTTACAGCCAACGCCTTCCAGTCCACGTTGAATACACCGAACGGGAACGCGTTTCTCACCAGAATCGACACCACACAGTCGGGGGCAGCTTCTCTGATTTACTCCACATACTTGGGGGGCGCCGGCGCGAACGATGCGACCTTGGGATATGGGGAGACAGCGTTTGGCGTAGCGGTAGACGCTGCCAGCAACGCCTATATTGTGGGCACCACTTCCTCGACGGACTTCCCGAAAACCGCTAATGCATTCAGCACCAGCGTTCCGACTAACAATTCCAAAGGGACGGCGTTCGTGGCGCGAATCGACACGACAAAGAGCGGAGCTGCTTCTTTGATCTACTCGACCTATTTGGGTGGCGAGGTCCTTGACGAGGGGTTCGGGATCGGACTGGGTCCCAACAGTCCCAACAACGTGCCATTAGCATATGTAACCGGCGTGACCGAGTCGCTGGCGTTTCCCACGGTTCCTGCCGGGGCATTCCAAAAGAACAACCCAGCAGCGGGGAACGCTGGGGACTCTGCTGCCTTCGTCAGCCTGATTGACACTGGAGGGACCGGAAGCACTTCTCTGACCTACTCGACGTTCTTGGGAGGAAGCGTAAATACCACCGGTGATGGCATTCGCGCGGACGCGCAAGGCAACGCGTACGTCGGGGGGGGGACTGCTTCTCTGAATTTTCCAGTAACGGCAGGCGCATTCGAGCCAGTTTTTCCGGCAGGAGCGACAGGTGCTGGGTTTCTTTCCAAACTCAACCCCGGGGGCAACGGGGCGGCCGACTTGGTCTATTCGACATTCTTTGGGGGGAGCGGGGCTAATGGCAATCCCGACCAGGTCTACGCGGTGGCGATTGACACGGCGACTCCGGCCAATGCGTACATCACGGGCCAAACCTTCTCCACGGCAGCTACCTTCCCGATTTTTCCTGCTGGGGCATTCCAGAAGACGCTGAATGGCACATCCGATGCTTTCATCGCCAAGCTGACGCCGATTCCGACGCTGGTCGTAAGTCCGACGAGCCTAAATTTTGGCACGATCACTATTCCCAACACGAGTGCGGCGCAGATGGTGACGTTGACGAACAACACGAATGCGACGATCGCGTTCACAAGTGCAACCTTCACGAATGGGACACCGGCGGCGGCCACCACGGACTATGCGGTTTCGGCCAACACTTGCGCGGCGGGGATACCCGCTGGGGTGGCTCCCGCGAATCAGTGCACTGTCAGCGTGACGTTCAAGCCTTCGGTCGTGGGAGCTGAAACGGCCACGCTGCTGCTGACCGACGGCGACAGCACCAGCCCACAGAGCGTGAGCTTGACCGGGACGGGGGCAGCGGCCGTAGCGCCTGGGGTGGGACTTGCGCCGACGCCCTTGCCGTTTGGCGGGGAAATGCTGACTACAACCAGCGCAGCTCAACCTGTGACGCTGACGAATACCGGGAATGGTGCGCTGACGATCAATTCCATCGCGGCTTCGGGAGATTTTGCGGAGACGAGCACGGGCGCCACCGCGTGCCCGATAGCACCGGCGACCTTGGCGGCCGGAAAGAATTGTGTGATCAACGTTACGTTTGCGCCGACGGCGCTGAACGCTCGCGCAGGAAACCTGACGGTCACGGACAACGCTGCGGGGAGCCCGCATATCGTTCCCCTGACCGGGACTGGATGGGACTTCAGCCTGGCGGGGCCAGCACAGGCGCCGCCGGCGATAACGTCCACAGCGCCGGGCAATTTCAACATAACCATGACGCCGCTGGGCGGCTTCAATCAGAATGTGACGCTCACTTGCGCGGTAACACCGGCGGCGGCGGATGCCACGTGCACGGTGGCTTCGCCAGTGAAGGCCGCGGACGGCGTGACGGTGCAAAATGCGGCGGTGACGGTGACGACGACGGCGCTGATGGTGCCACCAGGATCGGTGCCGACACCTCCCATTTCCATGAGGCAGGTGGTGCCGGTGATTCTGGCGCTACTCCTGCTGCTCCTGCTGCCGAGGACCAAGCGGCTTCCAGTGCGATTGGGTATGGCGGGGGCGATGCTGCTGCTGGTGATTCTCGCCGGCTGCTCTGGGCCAGGCAAGCCACCAACTCAACCCATTCCTGCTGTGCTGACGATAACCGGGACGACCAGTGGCACGCCGCCGGGTGTGGTGAATCACCAGGCCATTGTTAACCTGACGATTAATTAAAAACCCGGCAGGAAATGAGCGACCGCGCGGGCTGAAAGACAGCCTGCGCGGTTTTGTTTTTGGAGAGGAACGAAACTGAAAGTGGAGGCGGACAAGGCAGGGCGAATCAGGAAGATTCAGGATTTGCCGGGGCGGGCGTATTTGCGGGCCAAGCGAAAGGGGCGGCGGAGGGTGGCGAGGAAACCGTGGCGGGATTCGTCGGGGCCGGACTGCCAGTCTTCTTCGGTGGGAGAGAGGGAAAGGCGCAGCAGATAGGCGGGAGCGGAAAGGAAGCCGCCGCGCATGCGCAGACGGAAGAGAGCGCGGCCGATGAGGCCGGGGGGCGCGTAGCCGGCGGAGGGCAGCCAATCGAGAATTTGATTCGCAAGTTGGGCGGATTGCCGGTCAGCTTCGACCGTTGCCATGGTTTCTGCCGGTAACGAGGTGTTCAAAAGATTTTTGGCGAGGCGCAGGCCGGTATGCAGCATGCGCTCGGCTCCGACTTCTTTTGCGGATTCTGCCACGCGGTGCCAGTCGATGCTTGGTTGGCGAGTGACAAGCGCGGCGACGTCGGCGATCCAAATCAAGCGTTCCCAAAAATGCTTTGCGCCGTGGATGCAGATGAGCACGAGTTCGTCTTCGACGCAGAGGGCCGGAGCATCATGAGCGTCGAGACGCACGCGGATTTGGCGAGCGAAGAATTTTTCCAGCGGGAGCCGACGAGGGAAATAGCGGAGCGTGAGATCGTTGTGGAGCTCGACGAGCAGTTTTGCTTCCGGCTTGGAGAAAAGATATTGGCCGGGAATTTTTCCAGAGTCGATGGCGGCGACAGAAACGGCGGCCTGATAGCCGGAGGAGAGCAACAATTCGGTGGCGCGGCGGATGTCGCGCTGGCGGACGAGCAGGTCGAGATCGCCGTAGCTGCGCATCGCGGGGTCGCCGTAGGCTTGCATCGCGAGAACCGGGCCTTTAACGACCACCGCGACGATTTTCTCCGCGGCGAATTGATCCAAAATGCGAAAAAGCTCGGCGCTTAGCTTAAGAGTGTAAAAAACTTGTTCGCGCTGGCGATCCACGAGCGTTTGCTTGACTGATGGGGGAACGGCACTATCGCCAAGTTTGCGCAGGGATGCGGTGAGATGGCCCATGACGCCGTGATCCTCCGCTAAGGCGAGCAAGCGGGGCCAATTCACGGAAGGGAGCAAAGCGGAAAGCCTTTCAGGATTGGCTATGGGGGAGGCACACTCCAGGAGGAATCGCCATTCGTTCTGGAGCGAGTTTGTTTCGAACGAAGGCGGTGAAGGCAAAGAGTTCTCCCAAGGATTCGGATGGTAGTTTACGTGATTGGGCGAAGGATTTCGCGGGGGGATGCTCGCGAGAATTTCTTAAATTGTAGCCGAACAATTATTTTCCGGTGGCGGCGGTGAGACTATCGTCACCGCGGCCGCGGCGACGGACGTCAATGCCCAGGCGCTTGATCTTCTGATTCAGGGTGGAGAGCGGAATGAGGAAACGCTCGGCAGCTTCGGTCTGGTTCCAGCCGGTGCGCTCAAGCATGTCCATGATGATGCGGCGTTCGATCTCATCCATAATCTGGAACAGGGAAGGCTGCGAATTGTCCGCAGCGGAACGCGAGCCGGGCTCGCCGGGAAGCGGCGGCATAAACTCGGAAAGCTGGAGGCGCACGCCGCGCACGATTTCCTTGCTGCGAATGCTTTCCGGCAAGAGGTCGACGTCGACGCGTTCCTGGGTGGAGAGAACGACAGCGCGCTCGACAACATTTTCCAGTTCGCGGACATTGCCGGGCCAATCGTAGTCCATCAGCAACTTCATCGCGGGGGCGGTGAACTGGCGCACTGGCTTGGCGTTATCGAGGCAAAAGCGTTCGAGGAAGTGCGTCAGCAAGAGAGGCACATCCTCGCGGCGGTCGCGCAGCGGGGGAATCACAAGATGAATCACGTTCAGGCGGTGGAATAAATCTTCGCGGAAGCGGCCTTCGCGGACCAATGTGAGGAGATCCACGTTGGAGGCAGCGACGATGCGAACGTCGACTTTGATTTGCTCGGTGCCGCCGAGACGCATGAACTCGCGCTCCTGGATGACGCGAAGGAGCTTGGCTTGCGTTTCCGGGCTGATGGTAGCGATTTCGTCGAAGAAGATGGTGCCCTGGTCGGCGACTTCGAAGAGGCCTTTCTTGGAGGCCACCGCGCTGGTGAAGGCGCCTTTCACGTGACCGAACAGCTGGGATTCGAGAAGGTCCACAGGAATCGAGCCGGTGTTCACCGGAACGAAGGCTTTGTCGGCGCGCGTCGATGCGGAATGAATGGCTTTGGCGATGAGTTCCTTGCCGGTGCCGCTTTCGCCGCTGATGAGAATGGTGGAGCGCGACGGAGCGACTTGCATGACAAGGTCGAGCAGGACGTGCATCTTGTCGCTCTTGCCGACGATATTTGGGAAATTGAAGCGCTGCTTGAGGGCGCGCTTGAGCTGGAGATTTTCATCGCGAAGACGGCGAGATTCGACGGCTTGCGCCACTTGCGCGAGCAATTCGTCGTTGGACCAGGGCTTGGTGATGTAGTCCATTGCGCCGTTCTTGAACGCGGCTCTCGCCATATCAATCGAGCCGTAGGCAGTAATCAGAACGACGGAGAGCTGTGGGTCGCGGCGATGAATTTCTTTAAGCATGTCGAGGCCGTTGCGGTCCGGCAGGCTAACGTCCAGCAGCAGAAGATCGTAGGGATGCTGTTCGAGCTTGGCGAGGCCGGATTCGCCGGTCTCCGCGCTGGAGACTCCGTAGCCTTCGCTTTTCAGCAGAATTTCGAGGCCTTCGCGGATTTCTGATTCGTCGTCAACAACCAGGATGGACCCTTTAGACATGGACCGCTTTCTTGACAGCAGGAAATTCGACGTGGAAGGAGGTGCCTTTGCCGGGAGTTGAGCGCACGTCAATCTTTCCGGAGTGCTCCTTGATGATGCCGTAGCTCACGGAAAGGCCGAGGCCGGTACCGCGGCCGTTGGACTTGGTGGTGAAAAAGGGATCGAAGATGCGATGGATATGTTCGCGGGCGATTCCGCCGCCGGTATCGGCGACTTCGATTTCGACGCTGCCATTGTGGGCGGCGGTCCGCACTTCCAGCATTCCGCCGGCGGGCATAGCATCGCGGGCGTTCAGGAAAAGGTTCAGGAAGACTTGCTGCAGTTTGTTGGCGGAGCCGCGAACGGGAGGCAATGGTTCGCCGAGCTGCTTGACGACCTGAATTTGCGAAGCCTTCAGCGGGTGCGCCACGAGAGAGAGCGTTTCCTCTACGACGCGATTCACGTCAATGTCGGTGGCTTCCGCTGCGCCGGTACGTGAAAAATTGAGCAGGTTGTTGACGATCTCGCTGGCGCGGAAGGTCTGCTTGACGATTTTCTCGATGATGGACTGGCGCGGGTCGCCCTCGGGCATCTGCTTGGCGAGCATCTGGATGTAATTGGAAATGACGGCCAGCGGGGTATTCACTTCGTGGGCCACACCTGCGGCGAGAAGACCCAAAGAGGTAAGTTTCTCCGTCTGGGACATCTGTTCTTCCATGCGCTCGCGTTGCGTCACGTCGTCGAAGAGCAGGAGACGGCCGATGCGTTCACTCGATTTGCTGACCAATGGCGCGATAGAAACGTTCAAAGTGAGCGACTTTCCTTGGTGCTGGAGTCTCTGTTTATAGATGCCGGTGATCTGCTCTTCGTCGCCACGGGCGGCAATTTCGCGCGCCAATTCTTCGGGAAGCAGCGAACTGAGCTGGCGTCCGACGGCTTCCTGCCGTGCCACACCGAAGAGCTGCTCCATCCGCGTGTTCCAAGATTCGACGATGCCGTCGAGATCCACCGCGAGTACGCCCACGTTCAAGGACTCGACGATGTTTTCGCTGAAATCCTTGAGGCGAGCAATTTCGAGCGCTTTTTGTTCGAGCGAGGTGTAAAGCTGGGCGTTATCGAGAGCCACAGCAACGTAGCCGGCGATGGTTTCGACTAGCTCGACGTCATCGCTGGAGAGAAAATCACCGTCCACCGTTTTGCCAAGACCGAGAACGGCGACGGTATGCTCGCGAATGCGGCATGGGACGAAGTAATTGAGATCGAGTTGTTCGAGCGTGCGGCGAACGGTGTCGCTAACGTCTCTCGCCGCACGGGGCGACTCGAAAAAGAGTGCCCCGCGGGCGAACTCGGGCCGGGCCGGCTCGAGGAAACTAAGATCGAGTGATTCGGAAAGGCGCACGCCCATGGAACGCGCGAGCCGCATACGACCGGGCTGGAGCGGATCTTCAATGAAGATGGCGAGGCGATCGACCAATAGGGTTTGTGACACACGGTCCATGACCGAACCCAGCATGGGATCGAAGCGGACTTCGTTTGTGAGCGCGCGGCCGAATTCGATTAGCGTGCGGCGATAATCCAGGCGGTCGCGGTAGAAGAAACGGTCGAGGCGCGCCTGAATCCATTCGCGGAAGGGCTGGAACAAGAAGGCCGCAATGACGATGGCGATCATGCCGCCAACGGGGCCGGTTGTCTGGGCGTGGAAGATAAAGGCCATCAAGGCCACGAGAGCGAAGTACACGGCGGCGACACCTGCTGTCGCGGCGGTATACGCCAAACCGCGCTTGAAAATAATGTCGACATCCATCAAGCGGTAGCGAATGACGGCGTAGCCGAAACATAGGGGGATCAGCATCAAGCTCAAGACGGAGAGCTTCATCCACGGATGCGATTCCACGTCGACGTCAAAGACTAGCGGCAGGATGTAAAGCAGAGAGACCGGAAGAACGCCGATCAACGTTCCGCCGGTGAGCCATTTCAACTGCTGGCGAAGAACGCCGGAGGGGGATTCGCGATAGCTCTTGTAGAAGACCAGACCAGCAGCCAGGAAGCACGCCGCAAGATAGCTGAATTCGATTTTCGTAAGGACGATGTAGGCGCCCAGCCAGGGCACAAAACCGAAGGCGTTCAGCGCGGTGCTGACGTGAATCAGAAGAACAACCAGAGGCAACAGGTAGACGGCCAGGAGTTTCGAGGAAGAGCGGATGGTGGTTTCGGTTCGCCCCGGAAAGACCAGAGCAAAATGGAGCAACAGGGCGGGCGCCAGCAAGCGCGCGACGACTTCGACCCAATACACTTCCCAATCGAAGGTATCCAGCTTCCCGCTGAAGTGGAACGACCAGAGAATGAAGGAGACGAGGCAAAATACATAGAAGTGCACGGCGCGAGGCGCGTTCCAGCGACGAACGAAAATGAATAAGCCGATGAACAGATAGAATAGACCTACGATGCGAAGATAATTTTCAGTTGCGAGAGGCTTTTCGGCGCCGGCGGTGACGAGAGGCGTCTCGAATTCCTGACCGCCGCGTGAAAGCTTGTAGCGTACTTGCGTCCATAGGCCGGCGCGATCCAGCCGGCGGGCGACTTCCGCGGCTCTGCTGACGGGAACACTGTTGATGCTCAGGAGGATGTCGCCGGCACGAATGCCCGCGCGAGTGGCGGGAGAATTCGGCGAAACCTGGCGGGCCTGGATGCCGTGATCGGTATCCAGCCAGGCAACTCCGTCGTACACCACGTCGAAGCGACTGCGCTGGTCAAAGTTGATGATGGCAAAAATGATCGCTGCCAGCGTGGCTAGCGCCAGCACGACGGCCCCGAGGCTGACTCGCAAGTTTTGCTTCATAGCCCGACCAGGCAAAAAGACACTCCAACGCCCTGAATTAAGTGCAAACCAATGTCCATTGTTTGGTAGATGACAGCTCGCCGAACTCTAGCCTCTTCAACATGTTACAGGAGCAGAAGGCTGGAAGACCCTGCTCAATCCAATTTCTGGAAGGACAAATACAGCTTTCAAGAGCCCCAGAATGGCCTAAAACTGCAAACTAAGTCCGCCCCGGAAGGTGCGAAACGTGGGGACTAAAAGGAGCCGGCCGTCCCTGCTGTTAGCGGAGGCATAGCCCTGTGCCAAGAGATTGTCGCAGTCGGCAATGGCCTCCCACCGTCCCAGAGCGAACTTCGGCAAAGGCTGGCGGACGCTCAGATGGAAGTAAGGGTCCATCTGGTAAAGAGATTCGCCGTAGGGATCAACCCGCGAAATGGCCGGGCCGCTGATCCATTTGTAACCGGCCTGGATCCAGGTGTGTACGCGTGGAACTTTCCCGGAAATGCCTGCCCCGAACGAATGACGTGAAGCGGTGCGCAGCATGTCACGGAGCACATCGTCCGGGAGGTCCGAAGTCGTCAAGGCGCCGCCGAAGGAATAGATGGCGGTGAATTCCGTGTCCCCTTCCAGTTTCTCGCGAAAGGCAGCACGCGTTCCCCAACTGCTGGAAGAACCACCGTCATAGGCAAAGCCGTTGGAAAAATAATCCTGAAAAAAATCGGACGCGGGAAGATCGTTGCCGCGTCCAAAAACGGCCACATGGCTGTTGTCATCGTGGAAGGCGGCAATTTGCAATTTGCCGCGCGCGCCGATCTTGCGTTCCGCCGCGACTTCTTCATGCCAGCCGCTTTGCAGAACGGGCCGGCCGCTACGCCACAACAACGCCGGGAAGGCGTCCAGTTCATTCAGCGCGGCCACGAGCTCGCCACCTTGCTCGGAATCATTGGTTTCCAGTGGAGTCAGTCCCGCGGGCATGGATGCAAAAATCAGCGCGGCCGTCCAATCATCGGAGACGTGCACATTGAGTTCCGCGCGAGGGCGCAGCGAAGAGGCAGCGGAGCCGAGTCCGACCAGGACATATTCGGCGCCATAATGCAGGGCAACACGATTCCCGAAAGCCATGGCGCCGCCCTGATCAAGACGCACGCCACGGAACGTCGGGCCATCGGGCCCGAGACGAGCTTCGCGCAAGACCAGCGCGGTATGAGGGCCAGCACCAAGCGTGCCTGTCGGCAACCATACGGTGGCGATGCCGCCGCTGGGAGCGCCCTCGTCGTAGCTCATCTGCCCGGCAAAAATGACGCTGCCCGCGCCGCCTAATTTCTGATCGTAGGCCACCGCAGTGGCCGGGGCCGAGGCGATCGTAGAGGCCGAAACAGGGCGACGCGCGCCATCGGTGAATTCCATGCGAAGCCTGGGCACGCGCGGCATGCTGGTTTCCACGCTCACGGTGGAAGCGCTCAGCGTGTCACTGTCCACCCATTCCAGCACGGGGCGCGTCGCGGAAGCGGAGCGCAACACCCACTTCCAGTCTTCCGCTTCCACCGCGGTATTCGAAGGGGTGCGCCGCAGCTGATCGAGCGAGGCGAACATGGACTGGAGCTCGATGCGCACGACGGTAGTGACGTTCGCGGTGATTTGAATATGTTTCGCGAGGGTAGGAAGAAAACCAGCAAGTGTCACGCGAACGGTGTAAAAACCAGGCGCCAGCTTGTCACCACGAAAAGCACCTTGGGTGTTGGTGAGGAAGCCTTGCGCAATGGCCGTTCCGGCAGATTCCGCAATCAATTGCACACTCGCGCCCATTTGCGGCGTTCCCGCAGCGTCGCGAACGATTCCTGCAAGCTTGCCCGGAACGAGCTTCGCTTGCGCGGCCGCCGGTTGCGTCGCGAAGGACGAAACCATGGCGGTCAGGATGAGGGCCCCCAGGATTCGGAGCCTTTCCTGTTTCACGTTGTCTTACCTCCCCGGTGCTGCGTTGGCCGCGGCTTTAACTTCCTGCGGCGCTTTCACCGTAAACTCTGCCGAACGAGAAATGGTCTGTTTCGAAAGTGTGTCCGTGGCGTTGACTTCGAGAGTGTACTTGCCGGGTGTCAGGGTAGCGAGCGGGAGCAGGCGCTCGATGGTGACCTGGTCGCCGGTCTGCTTCATGTCCGCCGAGGTTTCCTTGAACTGCATGATTTGCTCGGCGCCCTTCTTGACGGTGTATTGAAAGGTGGCGTCGGATTTGTGCGTGGTGTCGTCGGGCTTCAGATTATAAACCTGCATATAAATGCCGAGTTTATCGGCAGTTGTAAAATCGCCTTCCAACCGAGGCCGAACTTTCGAAGAACCCAGAACGAACTGGCCGGAGCCGATTTGCTTGGCGGGAACGTGTTCGATCTGATCGGCCAGGATCAGCGAGCTGGCTTCCAGCTTTTCGTCTTCATAGCGCGGCACGGCGAGACGGCTGTTCACCACGCCGACGTTTCCGCTCTGCACATCCTTGATGACGATATCCAGGCGATAGAGACCGGGGCGCAGAGGAACGGCTTTTTGATAAATGGATTGCAGCTTCAGGGATTGCTGGTAAAGCGAATCGGGAAAATCGCGGCTGACGGAGTCCTCGAAGGTCTGGACCACGCGGCCAGTCAAAGTGGTGACGCGGCCGAAGACATTGAGGGTTGCGGAATGGATTCCGTCTTTCGACTGATAGGAAAGTTGGCCGTTGGGAACTTGCACCGTGATGGGGACGAGTACTGTGTCGTTGGTGACCTTCAAATAATCGGTGCGCCAGGTAAAATGAACCTGGTCGCGGACGATGCGAGAGGTAACAACGGCCTCGAGGTCCTTGAATTTGACCTCGGGCGGCTTGTTCACCTTGGCGTAGAGATCGAGACGGGTGAATTCATTCATGCTCTGGGGCGTGCCGCCGAGCGAGGTCGGCATGGTGGTGCCGTCGGAGCGGGTGAAGCGGTCCGCCTTCGAGGCCATCCCCATCTGTTCCATCAAGCTCAAGCCTGCGCCGGGCACATGCAAGAGAGCGTCTTTTTCGCCCGGATCCATGGTCATGTGATACTCGCCCGAGCCGCTGGGGTCGACAAATTCAAGAATGATGTTTTCGCCGATGCCTTCCAGATAGCGCCAGCGCCAGGTTTCCCAAGGATAAGTGGTCGTCGAACCGCCGCCTTCTTCCATTGGCCGGTCATACGTGCCGCCTGTTGGGTGGGCATCGATCTCATCCGGCGGACCCCACATGATGTACATGCGGCCGCGGTCAGTCTTCCATCCAGGAATGCCGGAAGCAAAATGCTCGTTGGTGTAAGCGATGCGGCGATAGTGCTCTTCTTTAAAATCGTTATCGGGAAGATCGGGATTGCTGCTGCGGCGCAGCCAGAACTGCTCGATGAACTGCTCGCGCTCTTCGTTGGTGTCCAATTGAAGGAAGGCGTTGCGCTCATCCGGGGAAATGATGTAGGTGACATCTTCGGTAAGCCACTGCTTATAGGAATTGTCCAATTCCTTCAGCGTCTTCTTCATCTTCTTCTTGGTATCTTTGGTGAGCTTGTGCGGAACCGGCGGAGCCATGGGATCCTTCTCCGGTGGGGCTTGCTGGGAGAAGGCCTGTGGAACGGCAAGGGCAATCGAAAATACGAAGACAAACAGGCTGCGCGCTACCCGTGACATAAACACACCTCAAGCTTTAGGACGTTGTGATTCTAACCCCCGGACAAGCCCCCCGTCAATCGGCGAATCCCCTGTATTTTGTGACACTTGTCCCCCGGTTTGGGTTAGAGCGCAGCGCATCTCATATGGTTGCCTGACAAAATTTGACCTGAACGCTAGTACAGGGAATTTTGGGATGAAGCAATGGGGACTGCAATGAGACTGAGGGGAAATTTTCTGAATCGGTGCGGGAATACCGTGCGGTTTACTGGACCCGCTGAGGCAGGCCGTCGGAGCCCACCAGAGCGTCGAAGATGGCCAATACGTGGCGGCGGTAATCCACCATGCGGGTGAAGATGTCCCGCAGTTGCGGGTCGCGTTCGGCTTCACGATGCCATTTGAGAAGGACTGCGGCAGGAACTTCGATGTCCCGGCGCAATTGGTCGGCGGAATGGCCGCGCAGGAAGAGGCCGTAGAAAAATGCTGCTTCGCGCTGCGGGAAGTCGAGATCCTGCACGACTTCGACGGGAACGAATTGTGGCATCGTGGCCATAGAGAAAAATGCAGTTTACCCAAAAGCGTTACGGCGTCAAGTAGAACTGCCGTTTAGGTGCCGCGTTCCGGATAACTCCCCCTTTTCAACTGGGGAGGAAGCCGGTATCTCTGGGAGCATCCCTGCGACACTCCGGTTGCCCCTACTTTCTAACCGCCGTAAGATGCTAGTAGGTATGGCAAGGTTACACAATTCGGGGAAGGGGTCGCTTGCGGACAGCACCGTCGGGCGCTTTTTGCGTTTTGGCGTGCTGCGCGGGTTGCGGTCCGTTGAAATTGACCCGGAGGACTTCCGGCGTCACCTGGCCCGCAAACATAAGCTCTGGGTGCCGGACTTTGCGCGCATGCGGGATGTTCCGATCGAGCAACTCGATGCCATCGCGGCGACGCTCATCCGCGATGCCGAGCGCCTGGCGCTTGCCGAGGGCGCGGGATTTGGGCTTGGCGGAATGATTACATT
This sequence comes from uncultured Acidobacteriota bacterium, assembly GCA_963729455.1. Lineage (GTDB taxonomy): Bacteria > Acidobacteriota > Terriglobia > Acidiferrales > UBA7541 > Acidiferrum. The sequence goes on along the minus strand of CAVSNX010000004.1, from coordinate 693,579 downwards.
CTTGCCGGATGCCAGCTTCCTGACGGTGATTACGCTGCGGCTGATCCAAAGACTCTCTTTGCTTTACGGATTCGAAACGCATGGCCGCGATCAGCGGATGGAAATGTGGAAGGCCGCCGCTACTGCCGCTGGAATTGATTACGGCAAGGACCTGGCGGAAAAACAAGTTCTCGAAAAGCTGGCTCCGCGCATTGCCGAACGGTTTGCCGCAAAGATGGGGGCGGAGGCAGCGGAAAAATGGGTTGGGCGCTTGATCCCGCTAGCCAGCTCCGCGATTGGCGGCGCACTCAATTTTTCATTTGTGCGGGGCTGGGGGCGACGCGTGCAGCGGCATCTTCGCGCAAAGCACCTTGAGACAAAGCTTGCGCCTCTTCACGAGCCTCGGACGTATAGTGCCTCGCAAACTGCGCTCATGTAGCGAGCGCTACCCGCGCGAAACCGCTCTTCGGGCGTCTAAGTGGTCGTGAGAAACCATCTTCTGCGGGGATTCTGCCTTGTCTCGTGTGTGCTTGCGGGTTTCCTCAGTTTTTTGTTCGCCGCACACGCGCAAGAGAAAGAAAAAGAACAAATCAAAGGTGTGCCTGCGGAGCCCACCGACGACGCCGAGGTTCGCGAACAAATCGCAATCGTTGAGAAGCTGAAGTCGGTCGTGCCGGACCGCGGCGCAGTACTGTATTTCCTGGCAGCGGCGAACCAGCATTTGGGCGAAACGCGAGAGGCTCTTGGCCTGCTAAAGGAGTGCCTGGCACTGCGGGAAGGCTTCGATCCTTCCGGGGAACCGGCATTGGGGGGATTGAAGGGAACGAAGGAATTTGACCAGATGATCGAGAGCGTGCATCGCGATTTTCCTGCAGTTGCACAAGCGCGGCTCGAATTCGTAACTGAGGAAAAGGATTTAATCCCTGAAGGCTTGGCATACGACACGAAGCAAAATCTTTTCTATTTGAGCAGCCTGAACCGTAAAAAAATCGTGAAAATTGATGCGGAGGGCCGGACTTCCGATTTTGTGCCGGGCGATCGATACGGCCTCTTGCCGGTGCTGGGGATCAGGCTCGATCCAACGGATGGGACGGTGTGGGCGGATTCCTTCGAAGACGCGGGGCGGACGGAGCTGCTGCATTTCGATGCTACCGGGAAGTTGCTAGGGCGCTACGCACCGAGCAACAGCGCCAAGCACGGCTTCAACGATCTGGTCGTGCGCAAGAATGGAGAGGTGATCATGACGGACAGTTTAAATAATCGAGTTTTCCGGTTTGATCGGCGATCGGGTTCGTTCACGCCGCTGGCTGTCTATCGGGCGCTTTTTTACCCCAACGGTGTCGCGCTGGCGGATGACGATCGATCGCTCTACGTCGCTGATGCAGTTGGCGTGGTGAGAATTGATTTGGCGGATGGAACGAGTCGTGACGTTAATCCTGGCCCGCGCAGCACGCTGGCAGGGGCCGACGGGATCTACTGGCATAACGGCAGCTTGATTGCGATTCAGAACGGCATCGGCTCTCCGCGCATCGCGGCATTCAAGCTGTCAGCGGATGGGAACCGCGTGATACGCACGACGGTGCTTGAGAATCACACGCAGTTCACGGTTCTGCCGACGACGGGGGCGATCCGCGGCAACGACTTCTATTTCATCGCGAACAGCCAGATTGACAATTTGAATGGCGACAAAGTTATGGACGAGACCAAGCTTGCGGTGGTGCGCATTGCGATGGTGCGACTGCCGTAACGGCAGGTTGGCAAGCGCGAGCACAGGTTCGGTTGGAATTTCGATTGAGCCGCCGTAAAATAGAATGGAATCGTGACAAATGATAGTTGGGGCAGGGGGATATCTATGGGCGGGATTCGAAAGATAGCGGGTTCGACTGTTTTTCTTGCCTTGGCGCTGGGGCTTGCGCTGCTGCCGCAGAGTGCGTCATCCGGTTCGACCCGCGGCATGGATATGGAGCAGTCCGGAGTCGAAGAACCGGTACCCGCTTATCATGCGCAGGCGCCTCAGGGCGTTCTCCCGGCGACGATGAGCCCAGAGTTGTTCAGCGATCCCATCGTACAAAATGCGTACACGGTCGCCGCGCGAATCAAGAAGACGCTTTACCAAGAGCCTTGCTACTGCCACTGCGACCGAAGCCAGGGGCACGGCAGCCTGCTTGATTGCTTCGCGAGCAAGCACGGCTCCGGATGCAACATCTGCATCTACGAGGATTTTTATACGTACGAACAGTCGCGCAAAGGAAGAACTGCGGCGCAGATTCGCGCAGGCATTATCAAGGGCGAATGGCAAACCGTGGATGTCGGCAAATATCAGCTGCCACTGCCTACAAAGTGACGCGAGGCTTATGGCGCTTCTCGAACGAGAGTGTTTCTGAGAAGTTTCTTGTCACAGCCCGAGTCAATTCGTAAACTATTCTTACCCCGGCCAAACATAGGAGGAAGAATGCATTTTCGCGTGAAGAGGTGTGCGTTGATGCTGGGAATGGCCGCTATGCTGGCTTTGGCGGGAATCCCAGCGCGGGCCCAGGACAACCATCACGTTGTGTCTCTAAGCGACCTAAACAAAGACGCCGCCCGGCCGGCTCAGACGCGCCAATCCAACGAAGAAGCCGTTCGATCGCTTCTTTCTTCCGAGCCGGGACAGAAGGCCCTGAAAACCACCAATATCGACTATCAGAGGGTGGACAAGGCCGTCAGTCAATTGAGCGATGAAGATCTTGCCAAGCTGGCGGAACGCTCCCGGAAAGCGCAAAACGATTTCGCGGCGGGAACTCTCTCGGACCGCGATCTTTTGTGGATCATTTTAATCATCGTAGCCGTGCTGATCGTAGCGCTGGCCGTTCGCTGAAGCGCGCGGTCCCAAGTACTCCCTAAGCAAATGAAACGCTTTGCGTTCTTCATCATGCTGATGTTAATCCTGGGGCGTCCGCGCGAGTTGGCGTCCCAGGAAAGCGCAGGCGTTTGGCTCGACGTGCCGTTTGTAAAGCAAACAGAAGATGGTTGCGGGTCGGCAGCGATCTCCATGCTTCTGCAATACTGGAACGCGCACGGCACGCCGGTGGAACCCGCGCGCGCCGATGCTATGGCCATTCAGAAGCGGCTGTACTCGCGCAAGGCTCGTGGAATTTTCGCTTCGGACATGGAAAATTATCTTCGAGAGACTGGATTTCAAGTCTTTCCAATGGAGGGGGTATGGAAAGACCTGCAAGAGCAGTTGACGCAGGGACGACCCCTGATTGTGAGTTTGCAGCCCGGAGGCACCAGCGCGCCGGTGCACTTTGTAGTCGTCACGGGAATGGATTGGCAAAGCGAGGCGGTTTTCGTCCATGATCCTGCGCGTGGCAAGCTTTTAAGGGTGGGTCGCGCCGATTTCGAAAAAGAATGGCGGCCGAACCGCAACTGGATGCTTCTGGCACTTCCCAAAAAGGCCGTGTGATCCTTCTTCTGATTGCTGTTTTGATGCTGGCTTCGCCGGCGCTCGCCCAAATTCCTTCCACTGATCAAGCCCGGCTGGCGGCGGCGCAAGCGGCCTTCGATGCAGGACAATGGGAAGCGGCGGTCACGCTGTCCCGAGGTCCGTCAGACCAATCTGCTGAGCTTGATTTCCTGGAGGGGCTGGCATTGGCCCGATTGGAAAAATGGCCTGAATCAAAGCTGGCGTTCGAGGCGGGTTTGCGGAAAGCGCCGAACGATTCGAAGTTTCTCGTGGAACTCGCGGGCGTCGCTTACAAGCAGAACGATCTTCGAACGGCGAAGAAGCGCCTGCAAGAGGCACTGCGACTCGATCCGAAAGACTCTTATTCGCGGGAGTTTCTCGCGACAATTTATTTTCTCGAAGGCAACCTGGGAGCAGCCCTAAAATATTGGAACCAAGAAGATAAACCTCGATTGCGGACTGTCACATTCGCGCCTCGATTGCGGTTGAAGGAATCACTGCAAAACCGCGCCCTGGCTTTTAACGCTCCACAAGTTCTAACGGACGATGCCCTCCTCACCACGGAATCGCGGTTGGACAATTTGGGAGTTTTTTCAAGCAAGAGAATCGAACTGACGCAGGCCGCCTCCGGGAATTACGATGCAACGCTGCATCTGGCGGAGCAGAACGGCTGGGGCGACGGCACTCTGGAAGGACTCGTTTCTCTCTTCAGCGGCTTGCCTTATGACACGGTCTATCCACAGTTTTGCAATCTAGGCCAAGACGCAGTGAATGTGACTTCGCTGGCGCGATGGGACTCCGAAAAGCGGCGCATCTCGCTTTCTGTCTCGACGCCGCTCTACGGTGATCCGAGCTTGCACCTTCGCTTCTACGCCGATGCGCGCAACGAGAACTGGAACCTCACGCAGACTTTTTCCGGCCCAGGCGCCCAGCTGAGTGATTTGAATTTGCGCCGCGTAGCTGCCGGAGCGGAGATTCATTCCGTCGTGAATGGCCGCTGGAGCTGGAGCGGAGGTACAGAGATCGCTGATCGAAACTTTCGAAATATGAACGGCCAAACTTCGCCCGCCGAGCGAACATTTTTTACCGCAAGCACGTCATTGGTGGCATGGCTGGGACTTGAACGGTCTTTTCTGCGAGTGCCAGAGCGCCGGTTCACGCTGGATTCTTCGATGGGAGCCAGGGCTGGCCGGGAATTTGCGGGCGGTCTCGGACTGTTCGGAACGCTACGAGGATCGCTCCAAGCGCATTGGCTCCCGCGAACGAGCGGCGACGACTACGAGATGCACGCGCAGATCCGGGCCGGCGGAACAGCAGGAAAAGCCACGCTCGATGAACTTTTCCAATTGGGTATCGAACGTGACAATGACCTCTGGCTTCGCGGCCAAGCCGGGACGACGGACGGACGGAAAGGCGCCGCGCCCCTCGGACGGCGCTATTTTCTTGCGAATTGGGAGATGGACAAAAACATTTACAGGAATGGGTTTTTCACCGTAAAACTCGGTCCTTTTTTGGACAACGGCGCCGTTGCAGATTCCTCTGGCCTTTTCGGTTCCCAGCGATGGCTCTGGGATTCCGGTGTCCAATGCAAAGTGCGAATCTTTGGTAGCGTGACCGTACTTCTCTCCTACGGCCGGAACCTGCGTGGTGGAAGAGGCGTTTTCTACGGGACGACTCTCCGGTAAGTTCCAAGGCGTGTCCTCACACGGGCCAGGCAGATCCCACTTTCACGAAACGAAGTGGACGCTTCGCGCGTCCCACTGACAGATCCTGGGGCGGTTGGAATCCACAGCGAGTGGCGACTGCCGCGGTTCCGCACGTACTCCAAACAGGGGCAAGCAATGTCAAAACGAATTTTTTCTCGCGGCTGCATCCTTGCGGTTGTGTGTGTAGTGGCCTTCAGCCTTGCGGCTTTCGGCCCACGAGCTTCCGGAGCGGGTGACAACCCCACTTCATGGGGCTTCAATACGGCGAATCTGGATAAGACGTGCAAGCCCTGCGACGATTTCTATCAGTTCGCCATGGGCGGGTGGATGAAGGCCAACCCGATCCCTCCAGAGTATCCGAGCTGGGGTAGCTTCGCGCAGCTGGCGGACAAGAATCAGCAGAATCTGAAGCAGATCCTGGAAGAGGCGGCGAACACCAAGGCGGCGCCGGGTTCGAACGAACAAAAGATTGGCGACTTCTACGCCAGTTGCATGGACACCAGTGCGATTGACGCGGCGGGAACGAAACCCATCGAGCCGGATCTCGCGCGGATTGCGGAAATCAAGAGCGTTGCGGAGCTGCAAGCGGAAGCAACACGGCTACAGGAGCGAGGCGCCAATGTGCTCTTCCGCTTCGGTTCGAATCAGGATGCCAAGGACAGCTCGCAGGTGATCGGCGGGGCGTTCCAGGGCGGGCTGGGGCTGCCGGAGCGCGAATACTATTTGAAGGACGACGAGAAGTCGAAGCATCTGCGCGAAGCGTATGAGAAGCATGTCGCGAAGATGTTCGAATTGCTCGGCGACCCCGCAGACAAGACGGCTGCGGAAGCCGCCACGGTTCTGAAAATTGAGACGACGCTGGCGGGCGCGTCCATGAAAAACACCGACATCCGCGATCCAAATAAGACCTACCACAAGATGATGCTGGCGGAGTTGAAGACGCTGACACCGAATTTTTCGTGGGAAGCGTATTTCAAGGCCATCGGCCATCCTGAACTGAAAGAAATTAACGTCGGACAGCCGGAGTTTTTCAAGGCGCTCGACGCGCAGGCTGACGGCGACTTCACTGGACGGCTGGAAAACGTATCTGCGGTGGCATCTGGTCAACGGTGCCGCCGCCGGGCTTTCTGAAAAGTTTGTCGCAGAAGAATTCGATTTTCGCGGCAAGACGCTGACAGGAGCCAAGCAAATTCAGCCGCGCTGGAAGCGCTGCGCACAAGCAACGGACCGCGCGCTGGGCGAGGCGCTTGGGCAAGTCTACGTGCAGAAGTATTTTCCGCCGGAGGCCAAAGCCCGCGCGCTGGAAATGGTGCACAACCTGTTTGCGGCGCTGCGCGACGACCTGCAAACGCTGCCCTGGATGGGGCCGGAGACTCGCGCGCAGGCCACGGCTAAACTCGAGGCGTTTACCGTGAAGATCGGCTACACGGACAAGTGGCGCGACTATTCGGCTTTGAAGATCGACCGCCGGTCGTACGCGGAGAATCAGATTCGCGCGACGGCATTTGAGTTCGCGCGGCGGCTGGACAAGATCGGCAAGCCCGTGGACCGCACGGAATGGGGTATGACGCCACCCACCGTGAATGCCTACAACAGCAGCAGCATGAATGAGATTGTTTTTCCCGCGGGAATCATGCAGCCGCCCTTCTATGACCCGAAAGCGGATGACGCCGTGAATTACGGCGGGATGGGTGCGGTGATCGGCCATGAAATCACGCATGGGTTCGACGATCACGGGAGCCAGTTTGACGGCAAAGGGAATTTGAAAAACTGGTGGTCCGACGAGGATCTGAAGAACTTCAAAGCGCGCGCCGCGTGCGTCTCCGACCAATTCGACAGCTACGTCGTGGACGGCGACCTGCACGAAAATGGCAAGCTGGTACTTGGGGAAAGCATTGCGGACCTGGGCGGGCTGGCGATTTCCTACGCCGCCTACGAAAAATCGCTCGAAGGCAAACCTCGGCCGCCGGACAAGGACGGCTTCACGCCGGAACAACGATTCTTCCTGGGCTGGGCGCAGGTCTGGGGCGCGAATGAACGGCTGGAGTTTGCGCGGCTCATGGCCAACACCAATCCTCATCCACTGGCGAGGTTCCGCGCCAACGGGCCGCTATCGAACCTGGCCATATTCGCACAAGCGTTTGGCTGCAAGAAGGGCGATGCCATGGTCCGCGAGCAAGCCTGCAAAATATGGTGAGATTATCTTGAGGATCCGCGCAACCCAATTCCATCCATTTTAGAAATGGATGACGACGCTGGCGGCGAGCTGGAAGTTGTTTTGCGATTGGCTGAAGAACTGCGAGCGCACATAATCGGCTTCGAGGCGCCCCGAAAAGCGGGGATAAAAGCGGTAATCCGCACCGCCCCCCACTTGAATCCCAAATGCGTTTCGCCCTCCTCCAGTGGTCTGCGGTTGTTCGTGCATGCCGCCAACGATGCCGTGCAGCCAAGGCTCCCAACGTTTCTGCCGCCAGGCAATTTTCGCGCCTCCGCCGTAGAAGACGAGCTTTACATGTTCTTTGTTATAAATCTGTGGGGCAAACCCTGTTGCGACGGTCCCTTCCACGCCGAACCAATCGTTGAGGTAATAGGCTACAGCCGTATTTGTGCCCACGGCGCTAGCATTGAAAATGGAGGAACGGAAACGAATCCAGCTAATCCCCAGGGCCAGTTGCCACCTGTAGTCATCGCGGCCACCGTATAGAAATTTCGGTTTCGCCGGCGGAGCAGCCGGGTCCGCGGAATCCATCGGCACAGCCAGGGCGGTAGCAAGGGTCGTGACATCCGACGCGCTGGGGGGATTGACTGGCAGAGGAGCGAGCGAGTCGGGGGTCAGTGAATCAAAGAGCGTAACCTTGGCGGCGGAAGTGGCTCTAAAATCGAGCGCGGCATTGTCCTTGTCGCTCGAGACGAGCGTCGTCTCCTGCGCGTGCGCCGCGCACACGCCGCTCAATACCAACAATCCCGCTACAAATAACCTCTTCATAGTGCTCCCCTCAGAGGGCTGGCCCCACGCCTGGGAATTGCCACCTAGCTACGGTAAACAAGACCATGGCCGTTTGTCTATGTTCTTTCACAGGGGTGCGACATAAAGGAAAATGCCGCACATCCCTAAAGCTGATGGAACATGGCCAGAGTAGATGCGGTTAACCGGTCCGGTTGCTGCCCGGATTCTAACGTCCGTGGCGCAGATAGTCGTCGGTCTTGTTCAGCCAATCTTCGCGAGGAGGGTCGAAGACGTCGAGGTCCACGGTATCTTCGAGAGCCCAGGCCTCATGAGGCATGTTGGAGGGAATGCACAGGACTTCTCCCGCGCGCACCACGATTTCCTTGCTATCAATGGCAAACTTCAGCGCGCCTTCAAGGATGTAGGTCACTTGTTCGTTGTGATGATGGTGTTGCGGAACGTGGGCACCTTTTTTTAGCAGCACGCGCGCCAGCATGATTTTGCTGCCGACCACCATTTCGCGGTCAATCAGCGGATTCAATTGCTCGCGTTCCACGTTTTTCCAGGCAATGTATTTCGGTGAGGCGGTGGTGCTCATTTTCATCTCTCCATAAACGTTTAGTGCGTTGTCTCGTGTGCACGCGCAGCAATGCGAATGCTCGGCCTGCACAACTTAACGTGAAACCGCGGCGCGCCAGTGGACCGATACGCGCTGGATGCGCTCCAGCGCTTCCTCCAACAGGCTTCGCGCGCTGACGAGCGAGAACCTTAGATACTTATCACCGCCGGAACCAAAGGCCGCTCCGGCAATCCCCGCGACGCCTGCTTCTTCGAGAAGCAGCCTCTGCAGCTCTTCGGCGGAAAGTCCCGTGTCTTCGATGTTCACCCAGGCGTAGAACGCGCCGTCCGGCGGCAAGCAACGGAAGCCCGAGATGCGGTTCAACCCCGCGACGAATAGATCGCGCCGTTTGCGGTATTCCGCGACCATGGCTTCGACAGCGTTGGTGGAATCACGCAGCGCCTCGATGGCCGCGATCTGCGTAAATTCAGCGGTGCACGTGAAAGTGTTCAGCACCAGCAAATCCATGGCGTCAATGACGTGTGTGGGAGCCACGGCGTAGCCCAGGCGCCAGCCGGTCATGGCGAAGCTTTTCGAAAAACCATCAATAATGATAGTGCGCTGCGACATTCCAGGCAGCGACCAAATGGACTTGTATTCACCGCTAAACAGAATGCGTGCGTAGACTTCGTCGGAAATAATCCAAAGATCGTGCTTGGCGGCAAGCTTCGCGATGTTCTCGATTTCTGCTTCGCTGAACACGGTGCCTGTCGGATTGTTCGGCGAGTTGAAGATGACGGTGGTGGTGCGCGGCGTGATTTTCGCGGCGATTTCATCCACGTCAGGCTGAAACTTGTTTTTCTCGTCGAGGCTGAACGGCACGGCCTTCGCGCCGAGCCCGCGAGCGAATGACGGGTAAATCGGGAAGCCCGGATCGGGATAGAGCACTTCGTCGCCCGGCTCGATCAGCGCCATCATCGCCAGCGAAAGCGCCATCTTGCAGCCAGGCGCGACGAGCACTTGTTCGGGAGCGACGGAAAGCCGCCGCGTCCGTTTCAGGTATTCCGCAATCGCTTCGCGCAGAGCCGGAACGCCTCGCGTAGAGCAATAGCGGTCGCGCCCGGCCGCCACCGCTGCGCGCACCGCATCCACAATTGGCGCTGCGGGATGAAAATCCGGTTCTCCCAGCTCCAGATGAATGATGGAGCGTCCCTGCCGTTCAAGCTCCTTGGCGCGGGAAAAAACCGCTAGTGCGCCTTCGCCATGCAGTTGAGAAATGCGCGATGCGATTCGTGTCATGGCTTTGCCCGGACGGGAATCTTATCACTTCGGGGCAAATGGCGACCGGAACTACTTAATTTGTAAATGAAGGCTCACGCCAGGCGATAACAGACACTCGCAAAATGTAACTATGACGCGCCAGGACCGATTACGCTCTTGAACCGGGGAGAAGACCGCCGGCGCGCCTTCACACTGCATTTGGGAAATGTGCACTGCGATTTCTATGGTGGCTTCGTCAGGAAGGAATTCGTTTCCTGCTTTGTATCGCTAGTTCCAGTGATGGGAGTGCCACCAGATTTTCTGGATGTCGAATTGCACATCGCGGCAGAGGTAGATCGGTGTGTTTTCCTCACCCATGCCGAAGCGCTGGTAATGCTCGAAAGGTTGAAAGGAAGTGCAGTTGTCGCGCACGTCTTCCAGGCTCCACTCAATGACGATGAGATTTTTGTACACCTGCGGAGGCGGACCCCAATACCAATGATTCTGGTGGCGAGACCATGCGGTCGGCAGGCCATAGCGAGGCCCGAACTCATTAATCGCGCCGGCTTCGCCATAGTTCCCGGCCCAGATGCCAGTCTTGGCGCGCTCGTCGGGTGGCAACGAATTGTAGATCGCAGCCACCTCACTCACCATCTCGGGCCAACCGAACTGGTCGGCCACGGGTTGAGGCAGAAGCGACTCGTGGTGCACCTCGGCCTTGGAAGGTTTGAAACCGATAGCGTTTTGATAAGCGAGGAGACGTTCCGGCGGTAGCATCCACGTCACCATTGGAATGGCGGGGAGCGCGGCGAGCACGATGACGGCGATGACGGTCACACGTGTCCATGCTGCCCGGTTTGCCAGCCATCGTTCGACTACCACAGCGCCGCCCGCGAACACCATCGGGGAGATCGGGAAGACATAGTAGTTCTTGGCGTGGGCGACCTCCATCAAAACGAAAAAGACAGCGAAGGTCAGGCCGAGGACGCGCCAGCGGAGGTCGCGGAGAAACCAGACCAGACCCGCCAGCCACACCGGCAACAGGATCGGGTGCATGTCGATAATCTGTTCCTTGACGAATGCGAGCGGGCCGAGGATAACGTTTTTGCCTTCGCGGCGGACGTTGGCCAGGTCTTCGATGGTCGGGAAGTGATGACGGATTTGCCAGATGATGTTGGGGAGAAACAGTGCAAGAGCTATGGCCCCGGCGATCCAGATCCACGGTCGCGCGAACTCACGCCGATACTGCGTCAGAAGCAGCGCTACGACCACGGCGAATCCAAAGGAAAGCGTGGAGTGCTTGTTCTCGAGACCTAGACCGGCGAACACACCGAACCACAGCCAGAGCCGCGAATCTCCAGTTCGCAAGATACGCGCGACGATCCAAATACAGCCCATCCAGTAAAGTGGCTCGAAGGCGTTCATAGTGAGCAAGCTGCCCATGATCAGGAACGCTGGGCAGAGCAGGATGATGATCCCGGCAAGAAGCTGGGCATACCGGCCACCGCCGAGTTCCCGTGCGATCAGGATGGTGAGCGCGACAAGCGCCGCACCAGCCAGGGCGGGAAGAATCCGCAGGGCGGCGAGCGAACCGCCCATTAACATCGCGAATTTCGTGTAGACGGCGATCAGCGGGGCGGCGTCGACGTAGCCCCAGTCGAGGTGGCGGGCCATGTCGAGGTAATAAAGCTCGTCGCGAAAGTAGCCGTAGTGGCGCACGCTGGTGAAGAGGTGCAGCAGTAGTTTGATGGTGCAGAGCGCGACCAGGACGGGGACGGCGAGCGGAGGCAAAGATTCTGCCTGGTGTGCTTGGCCTGGAGTCGCGTCACTGTCACGTGCAGGCATACCGGTTTTAAGTGTATCCAAGGTTGCGCTCCTGTTTGTCAGGTGAAGCTGAGAAGGCTTTGTGGTGACGCTACAATTCTGCAGCAAGGCTCTCACAATGCAATTTCTTTGGGATGTACGGGCCTGAGCGAGGGACGAACGGGCACGGCGGTGGGTCTTAACGAGTGAGGTTTCAAAGCCGTCGAGTTCGACGCGGAAACCGGAAAGTGAACTCTATGTCTCTGTTCCGCACTAAACTCATCGACGCTTGACGCCGCCATCCCCACGGGGGAGCATGGCCTGGGGCACACGGCGCGCAACCTGTGCGGTCTCCGGTCCGTCTAACGATTTAGGTCGCGTCCCCGTGAGGGGGTTCATATGATAGCTTCCCGCAAACTGTTGCTTTTCCTTTCGGTCATTTCAATATTCGCTTTCTGTATCAGCGTGCAGCCTGCAGCCTGCGGATTCGAGCCACGCCCGTATCATTCGCCTGAGCCTCGTTCAGGGTGATGTGCGTTTCGCAAGGGAGACGCATGGCGATCCCTTGAACGACTCGAAAGCCGTTTGGGAAAAAGCCGAACTAAACTTGCCACTGCGCCAAGGCTACGTCATTGCCACGGACAATGGCCGCGCCGAAGTGGAATTCGAGAATGGCGCGATGGCCTTTCTGAAAGAAAACACGGTCCTCGAGTTTTTTGACCTTTCGCTCGAGGATGGCGCGCGCACCACGCGCCTGGTGTTGAGGCAAGGCAGCGCTTCTTTTTACGTCAATCCCGCGAGCGGCGACTACTTCAGCGTCACGGGCGGCGATTTCACGGTCGAAGCCAATCAGCGTGCGACGTTTCGGCTCGACAATTACGACGACGGCAGCAGCGTGGAGGCCTTGGGCGGCCACATTTCCGTTTTGCAGAACGACAAAACCACGCTTCTCGCAAAAGGACAATCGCTCTCGGTTAAGGCTGGCAACGCCTCTTCACTAAGGGTCGGCGCGCTTCCCGACGAGGACGATTTCGATCAATGGGTTTCCGGCCGCATTGACACCGTCAGCACGGCCACGGCCGCTTCCGCGCAATACACCAGTTCGTCTTACTATGCTCCAGGTTTTGCGGACCTCTACTCCTATGGCTCCTGGTTCTCTTGCGGAGGGAGCGGGTTTGGTTGGAGGCCTTTCGGAGTGGGCGCGGGCTGGTCCCCTTTCGCGGGCGGGCAATGGATTTTGGATCCCGCGTACGGGTGGACGTACATGAGTTCGCAGCCGTGGGGCTGGGCGCCTTACCATTACGGTGGATGGCTCTTCGACACGGGGTGCGGTGGCTGGTTTTATTCGCCACCGGCATTTTATGGAATTCCCACTAGGCCGGGCCGGCGAATTCCTCCCCATATTCATCCTCCGCATCCTGTCATCTACCACGCAGCGACTGCGGTTTTTGTCCGTCAGAACGGCACCGTTGGCATCGTGCCCATGCACCCGCTCGATGCAAAGGGAAAACCTCCGTTGAATCTGGAACACGGCGTTTTTTCGGTTGCGGGGACCCATGTAGGCGAAGAGATCGCCGCTCCGCAACGTGAACAAAAATGGGAAACGTTAAAATCTGCTCCGCGCGAAGCTCTCAACAGTAGCGTTGTGGCCACAAAGCCTCCGGCACGCGTTTCAAAGACGGTGATTGAAGGACAATCCGGTGTCCGCGTCGTTTCTCTGAACCAGGATTCTTCCATTGCATACGATCCGCGCGAACACCGCTTCGTGAATTCAGAGTCTGCGGCATCCGCGGGACGCTTGCGGGAAAATGAGGTTAGTTCGGAGAACGAAAAGGCCACGTCTCGTTCATCGGCGCCGGTTTCTGGCGCGCCGGAGCGCACTCCTGCGGTTACCTCAGCGGCACGCGGCGAAGGCCGGCCGCCCGCAGCGCGCAATTCAGTTCCTCCGCCTGCGCCGCATTACTCTGGCGGCCAACGCGAAAGTTCTGCGGGCAGAAGCAGCGGCTCCTCTTCCAGCAGCAGTTCGACCGTGCATTCGTCTTCTGCGCCTGCGGCATCATCGTCGTCCCACTCTTCCGGCCATTCCCATTAGAGGATGAGCAATTGCGCAGAACCGGCGTCGCGAACCGGAGCGGTTCATGTTTTGAAAATGTGAATGAGGTCAGTCAAGTTCAAGAAAAAATCATTCCGGCATAGCCAACCACGGCGCTGCGATCCCCGGATACATCCGCCGATGTGGCGTATTTCACCAGATCAGATTTTCTGACGCCTAGTTTGTTCAGCGCCGTAAGCATCGCCACCGCTGGGCCTAATCCGCACATCGAAATCTTTTCGTTGCGGCAGGTATCGTAGAGCCCGCCCGGGTCCAGCGCGAGCAATTGCTCGATGGCTTTGCGGTCCTTTATGCGAGTTGTGGCGTCATCTTCGTAGTGATTCAGGTCGGAGGTCGTCAGGAGCAGAACATCTTCTCGTTGCGCGAGGACTTGCGCGAGCGCCTCGCCCACGCCCACCAGTTTTTCAAACTGTACCGTTCCAAGCGCGATGGGAACAAATGTGAACTCCGGCGCGAGCACTTGCAGAAATGGCAGTTGCACTTCTAACGAATGCTCGGCGCTGTGCGCCACGCTATCCTCGCGCAGCAGCGGACAGGCCTCTCTCAAAGTTGTTGCCAATGGCTCGTCGATCGGTGCATCTCCCAGCGGCGTGCGCCAGGCTCCGCTCGAAAGGATGGCCACCGCTTCACCGCGCGGATGATGCCGCACGCCAAGAACTATGATTTTCTTTGGCAACACAATGCGCATGAGCACTGCGCCAGTGACGTGGCCGGAATAAACATAACCCGCGTGCGGCACGAGACAGGCCCTGACGCGAGCAGGCACGGAGATCGGCGCGGCAGCAGCGTACTTGCGTACGAGTGCGGTCAGCTCAAGCGGATCGGAAGGATAGAAGCGTCCAGAAACAGCAGGCAGGCGAAGCATACTTCTGCTCCGCGAATCAGATGGGCTTGGAGGGTTTGCCCTTAATCTCCATCGCTTTCAAGGTCGCGGGGTCGTAAAGGATGGTCACTTTGTCGCCGTACTGGTAGCCGCCCCGGTCAATAATCTGTTGCATTTTCGCGGATACCTTTTCGGAGAGCGGGAACGTTTGCAGAGCCATATCGTTGCCTCTTGCGCGCACGGTGATCTGCGCGATGTTGGCGTGCTGCACGTAGCCCTCGAATTTTGCGAGTCCCGTCGCTTTGGGCTGCGGCTTGATGGCATTGATGATGATGGGCACCGCGGTATCAACGATAATCGGTGATACAGGACTCTGCGCCGCTGCCGGGGATGAAAACGCGCCGGCCACCGCGAGCATCAGCGGCAGTCCGAACCCGGCGGCTTTGGGAAAACTCTTCATTCCAACTCGTCCGTGGCGATCCGCAACGACTTCAAAAACCGTACGTCCTGGGGCGTCATGGCCAGCCGGGCAGCCGGCTTCTTGTCATTTTCCTCGGAAAACGACTCCTGGTCTACCTGAATTCGCAACGACTCCAGGAAGCGGCGGTCCTGCGTGGTCAGCTTGGCCGCCTCGGCCGCAGCCGCGTCGCGCTTCGCCAGCCCGATGGTCGCGTCCAGCTTCAGCACGATATCGTAGCCGTGCGCGCGCACTCCGGCGATTGCGCCGGTGATACGATCGGAGTCGGACACCGTGTCGTTGATCGCGTGTCCCAGTTCACGGAGCAAGTTTTTCAGGTGATCGTCGAGTTGCAAGGCAGCGTCTCCCGGACTACTTCGGCCATTCTAGGCCCACGTTTAGTTGGATACAAGAGAGCATCAGTCCGTTGTCTCCAATCCGTTCACAGTACCTCCGTTCAGGTGTTCCCTAGACCAAAAACGGGGACCACGCCGTCCCCAGGCCCTGTGGAGCTGCTTGTTTTGCGCTAAGATGCTCGTATGTCCACGGCCGCAGGCGCGACTGCCGCAACTTCACAACAAGGGGGATTCCGGCGGCTCTGGCGCACGCTGAGGCAGCTTTTTCACGAGGTCATTGGCGCGGTCTTTGCCGTTCTTGCATTGGGCTGGTTCAACGCCGCCTTGCGCGCGTGGACGCGTGACGCCGCTCACTGGCTCGTCGGGATCGCAATCGTGATCGGTCTCTTGTTCGTGTTTTTCGCCATCACTTCGTTTCGCAAGGCACGGAAGATTTAGCGCTCTTCGGGAGACTTTGCAGAGGCCGGGCTTTAGCCCGGTCTTTCTGTGAGACAAAAGGATAGGCATTCGCAGCAAGTTTCGAATTTCAATTTTCTAATTTCCAGCCACCATGTCTGATACAAAATCCAAGCCTGCCACTCCCGCCAAGCGCAAAGAAAAATTCACTACGCTTTCCGGCACTCCCATTGACCGTCTCTACACGGAAGAAAGTCTTGCCGGCTGGGATCCAGAAAACGCACTTGGTTATCCCGGCGAGTTCCCGCACACGCGCGGCATTTATCCAACCATGTACCGCGGCCGCTTCTGGACCATGCGCCAGTACGCCGGCTTCGGCACCGCCGCTGAATCCAATCAGCGCTATCGCTATCTCTTGAGCAAGGGCCAGGCGGGCCTTTCCGTCGCATTTGATCTGCCCACGCAGATCGGTTTGGATTCGGATCATCCTCTCGCGCTCGGTGAAGTCGGCAAAGTCGGCGTCGCCATCGATTCTCTGGAAGACATGGAGACGCTCTTCGATGGTATCCCGCTCGAAAAAGTTTCTACCTCGATGACTATCAACGCCACTGCGGCGATTCTTCTTTGCCTTTATGTTGCCGTCGCGAAACGGCAAGGCGCCAGCTTGGGAAAACTTTCCGGCACTGTGCAGAATGACGTCTTGAAGGAATACATCGCCCGCGGCACGTACATCTACCCCGTGCGGCCCGCGATGCGCATCGTTACGGACATTTTCGCCTGGTGCCGCGACAATCTGCCCAAGTGGAACACCATCTCCATTTCCGGCTATCACATTCGCGAAGCCGGCTCCACGGCGATTCAAGAAGTTGCCTTCACGCTGGCCGACGGCATCGCCTACGTTCAGGCCGCGCTCGACGCCGGGCTTAGCGTGGATGAATTCGCGCCGCAACTTTCTTTTTTCTTCAACGCGCACAACGATCTGCTCGAGGAAATCGCCAAGTATCGCGCCGCGCGCCGCTTGTGGGCGAAAATCATGCGCGAGCGTTTCCATGCCGAAAATGCCCACTCACTTTTGATGCGCTTCCACGCGCAAACCGCCGGCTCTTCGCTCACTGCCCAGCAGCCGGAAAACAATATCGTGCGCGTGGCGATTCAAGCGCTCGCCGCCGTGCTCGGCGGCTGCCAGTCGTTGCACACAAATTCTATGGACGAAGCGCTGGCCTTGCCCACGGAAGACTCTGCGCTCATCGCCCTGCGCACGCAGCAGATTCTCGCTAGCGAAACGGGCGTCACCAATACCGTGGATCCCGTTGCCGGCTCCTACGCCATCGAGCATCTCACCAACGAAATTGAAAAGGGCGCTCATCGAGTACATTAAGAAAATTGACGCCATGGGCGGGATGCTTCGCGCCATTGAAACTGGTTTCGTGCAGGGCGAAATCCAGAAAGCCGCTTACGATTTCCAGCGCGCTGTCGAAAATAAAGAGCAGATCGTAGTCGGTGTAAACGACTTTGTTGCTCCCGTATCGGAAAACGGCGAGCACGTCATTCCAACCCTGCGCATTGATCCGGAGACGGAGCGCTCCCAAATCGCGCGCCTGAACGCGCTGCGCGCCAAGCGCGATTCCGCTCGCGTCAGCTCCGCTCTCACCGAGCTCCAGCACCGAACCGCCAGCAGCGAAAATCTTCTGCCAGCGATCCTCACTGCCGTCGAAGCCTACGCCACTGTCGGCGAAATCTCCGACGCTCTCCGCGTCGTCTTCGGCGAATACCAGGAATCGGTCGTCATCTAATGCTCATGCGGCGTAAACAAGCTCACGAGATTCCTTGGCAGCGCCGCGTGAACACGCCAGCAGAAGCCATCCACTTCATTGATTATGTCGGCTTCTGTGCGCTTTTTCCCGTGAAGAATGTTGCCTTGCCCTCGCTGTATTACGCTGTGGCAAAGCGCCCGCCCACCGGCTGGGGCAAACACGCGCAACTAGTCTGGAAGTGGAAAGATGAGCTGCCGAAAAAACGCCGCGCTTTCTACGCCAAATACTTCAAAGGCCGAGGAACATTTATCTCACTGAAGCTTCTGCCGCACTTCCTGGCGATGCATGGAACTGCGGTTGCACCGACGGAAGCGGAAGCCTTCTATGAAGCAGGACGCGTCTCTCACGATGCGCTGGAACTTTGGCAAGCATTGGCAAAGCACGGGCCGATCGCCACGCTCGAACTCCGTCACGCCTGCAAAATGGAAACGCAGGCCGGTAATAAACGCTTCAAGAAAGCCATGCTCGAGCTGCAAGGCCTGCTGATCATTACACATTCCGGCGCAGAGCAGGAGACCGAAGCGTGGGCCTCCAATCGCTTCGATCTCGTGGCCCGAGTTTTCCCGCAGCAGGTCGCGCAAGCCAAGAAACTCTCCGCCGGCGATGCGCGCACCGCCATCGCCGTGAAATACCGCACCCTGTACCCTTCCGCGTCACCCGTCCAGATGGCGCGTCTCTTCGGCTGGACCAAAGCACAGGCTGTCACCGCGCTTGCGCTGTAGTAATCTTCCCTTCCGAGACTTCCATATGAAATTGATCCTCGCTTCCGCTTCGGAACGCCGCGCCGAAATTCTGCACAACGCCGGCTTCTCATTCAGCGTAATGTCCTCCGCCATTGACGAAACGCCTTACCCCGGCGAAGCCGCCCACGAACTCGTTCAGCGCCTGGCCTTCGCGAAAGCTGAGCTTGTCGCCGCGCGCGCCGTGGGCCCAGCCATCGTCATCGGCGCCGACACCGAGGTCACTCTCGAGGGCCACATCTTTGGCAAGCCGCGTTCCAGCGAAGACGCCCGCCACATGCTCGAGAAACTTTCCGGCCACGCTCACGCCGTCGTCACCGGCATCGCTCTCATCCGCCTTCCCGACGCCGAGCGCCTCACCTTCGTCGACTCGACGCTCGTGCATTGCGCCCCGCTCACGGTAGAAG
This sequence comes from uncultured Acidobacteriota bacterium, assembly GCA_963729455.1. Taxonomy (GTDB): domain Bacteria; phylum Acidobacteriota; class Terriglobia; order Acidiferrales; family UBA7541; genus Acidiferrum. The sequence goes on along the minus strand of CAVSNX010000004.1, from coordinate 674,774 downwards.
ACATCACCCGTTACCTCGCGACCGGCGAACCCTACGATAAAGCCGGCGGCTACGCCATCCAGGGCCGCGCCGGACGCTTCATCCCGCGCATCGAAGGCTGCTATTTCAACGTCGTCGGTCTCCCCCTAGCGCGCCTCAACCACGCGCTCACCGAACTCGGCTGGTCCGAAGACTAATTCGCCCCAGCTCGGCCACATCCCAGCCGCTAGCGTGGTTTGGTTGCTCCCGGCTTATAATCCCACGCATGGCTACCCCCCCTCTCGACTGGACCGACGGCTCCGCTGTTCGCCTGGACCGGCAGGACCCCTACCTGCGCCTCCAGTCGGTTACAGTGTTCGTCCGCGATCTCGAGCAAAGCTTGAGCTTCTACCTCGATCAGCTCGGCTTCCATTTAGTCTTTGACGCCCGCATTCAACCCAACCGTCGTTTTGTAACCGTCGCTCCTCCCGACGGCACCGCGAATCTCACGCTCGTCGCCCCTGAGCCTGGCTCGGAACAGGTCAAGCTCATTGGCCAGACCACCTCAGTCACTTTTGTCACCGAGGATGTGATTGCCAAGTACCGCGACTGGAGCAAGCGCGGTGTCCGTTTCCAGTTCGCTCCGCGTCTGAAACGTCTCAAATATGAGGTCCACGTTCGCGGTCCTCAATCGGCGGACGCATCGGCGTCCGCTGCCGGCCACGCTCCGATTTGGGGCGGCGTCTTTACCCGTTTCAAGGATCCCGACGGCAATTCCTTTTTACTAGTGAGCTTCGACGAAGTGACCCATGCCGTCGAAGCCCAACGCCGTGCCCTTGCCGAAAGACTGGAATCCGAACGCCGTGCGACCCAGGAACTCGAAATTGCAAAACAGGTGCAGGCCGGGCTCTTCCCGCAAACACTGCCGCCGCTCAATACCCTGGAATACGCGGGCATTTGCATTCAGGCTCGCAAAGTCGGCGGCGATTATTTCGATTTTCTCGATCTGGGCCGCGAGCGCTTTGGCTTCGTGATCGGCGACATCTCCGGAAAAGGAATCGCCGCCGCTCTCTTGATGGCAAACCTGCAAGCCAATCTCCGCAGCCAGTGCGCCATCGCCTTCGATCAGCCGCAGCGCCTCTTGCGCTCCGTCAATCAGCTCTTTTGCGACAATACGCCGGACGGCTCCTTCGCCACTTTTTTCTTCGCCGAATATGACGACTCCGCCAGCCGCTTGCGTTACGCCAATTGCGGCCACCTTCCCGCGCTTCTGCTCCGCGGCGACAACACAGTGGAACGACTCGAGGCTACCGCCACGGTGCTAGGCATCTTCAAAGATTGGGACTGCGAAATTGGAGAACACCAGCTTCGCCCGGGAGACACGCTGGCCCTCTATACCGACGGCATCACCGAATCCTACAACTCTGCCGACGAGCAATTCGGCGAACAGCGCCTGATCGAAGCCTTGCGGCGCCATTGCGGACAGTCTTCGCAGTGCTTGCTGGAGTCCATCGTCGCCGAAGTGCAGAGTTTCAGTCCCCAAGAGCAGCACGACGACATCACCCTCATCGTCGCCAAGCATCGAGGCACCTAGCGAAATGCCAACAGTTGAAAAGCTACGGTTCGCCTTTGAGAGTGGAGGCCAAGTGTCGGCGTTGCTTTCCCGGCCTGCGAAGCCCAGCCGACTACTGGTGCTGGCGCACGGAGCCGGAGCGGGAATGAATCATCTCTTTATGCAGAGCCTCGCGGATGAACTGGCCAACGTGGGCGTGGCAGCGTTTCGATACCAGTTCCCCTACATGGAGCAACACCGGCGGGTCCCCGACGGGCCCGCAGTACTGACCGCAACGGTCGTCGCCGCAGTACAAGCGGCCGCGGAGGCGGCGCCCGGCTTACCGTTGTTGGCCGGAGGCAAGTCCATGGGCGGACGAATGACTTCGCAAGCTGCGGCACAGCACCCCCTGGACGGCGTGCGGGGATTGGTTTTCTTTGGCTTTCCGCTGCACCCCCCCAACCGTCCGGGAACCAAACGAGCGGACCACCTCGCGAAGGTCACTACGCCAATGCTATTCCTTCAGGGGACCCGGGATACGTTAGCCGATCTAAACCTGCTGCGTCCCATCTGCGCGAAGTTGAGGTCGCTGGCGACTCTGCATGTCATTGAAACAGCAGATCATTCCTTTCACATGCTAAAGAAGTCCGGAAAAAACGACGCCGAGGTATTGCAGGAATTGGCCGAAACGGTAGCATCCTGGTCAAACGCGATCTGTTGATCGCATCTCGCGCTGATTCGCATTGACTTTCCCATATTCGTTTGCTACTATAACCAACAGGTAAAAGTGCGGCGTCTTGCTTCCCTGAGCTCCTAAGGGCCACTCCATTTCTCACACCCCAAGCCTGGTTTTTCGGCTAAGTTATTTAGAATGAACACTTACAAAAATGCCCGAAAAGTGCGTCCCTAACCACCTTTAGAATCAACACGTAACAAGCACCCCGCAAGTGTTGATTCTAAAGAACTTACAGTAGCCATAAGCCCTTTAAATGCAACACTTATGAAAAACCCGGGGACGGGGGGTGTTATTGTTAACCAGCATAGAGCCTTCCGCGCCGAATGCGATCGGGAAGAGCAGTCCGAACAATCCACAGCTTCCCGTCACGGGACTGTTAACCGGATCGCTCTCCCCATCACGGTCCAACAACGATCCACCGCGCAGCTCTTGCCTTCCGCACTGAAAACGGAAGACTGTTAACTGCAAACAAAAAAAGAGGCGCCCCGGCTTTCACCGGTGCGCCTCTTTTTGCTTCAGGGGGTGGAAAATTTACTGTTTGGGCTTGGCTTGCGGCTGCGTGTTGGCGTTGTGCTTCTTGTTGTAGATGTTCTTCGAAGCAGCGTTTTGTTCCTTGTTCACTTGCTGCCTTTCGCCGGTGCTTAGCTTCCCGCCGTTGGCCGCGCGGTCCGCCTTCACCTGCTGGTTGATGTTCTTCTGCTGGTTCTCGAGCTTGGCCGTTTCACCCGCCGTCAACTGCCCGCTCTTGACGCCCTGGGCGATGCGGTCCTGCTGGTTTTCCTGCCGCTGGCCAACTTTGCTGTTGCCGTAGTTCGCGGTGTTGGCGTTGTGCTTGTCGGCATAAATCTGCTTGGACATCTGATTCTGCTGCTTATTGATTTGCGTCTTTTCGGCGCTCGTCAGTTTCCCGCCGTTGGTTGCGCGGTCCGCTTTCGTTTCGCCGTTGATGGCCGCTTCCTTGGTTTCCAGGTTGGCGGTCTCACCGGCAGTCAACTGGCCGCTCTTTACGCCATTGGCGATGCGGTCCTGTTGATTTTCTTTGCGCTGCGCGATCGTCGGCTTGGGTTGCGTTGCCGAATTCGCCGCTGGCGCCGGTGTTGCTGGCGTCGAAGCGCTTCCGCTCTGCGATTGTGAAGACTGTGCTGGTTGATCCTGCGCCATTGCCATGCTGCCGGCCAGCAGCACCGCGACGGGCAAGGCGCACCATTTCATCCACGTGAATTTCATAGCTCTCTCCTTGAGTTTCTTTTCGAAGACTACGATTCCCGGGGCACCTTGTGTTACCCGATTCCCGGGAGAAAGTTGTGGCAAGGCTACTGGCCTGAAGTGCAGGTTTTCCGGCTTGGATAACTGTTTTCCGGTACTGATAGGACAAAAATCCGAGCGTGGAGTGCGGCAAATAAAAAGACCCCGACTAGGTCGAGGCCCAAAATAAAATCGTCGATTAGACTCTCGCGAACTGTTGCGCTACTTCTTGTCTTCCGCTGGCTTCTCGGCAGCCGGGGCTGGCGGCGTTTGCGCCGGCGGAGCGGGTGGCTGCGAACCCCCAGACATGCCCTCCTTGAAGCTGCGGATGCCCTCGCCGAGCCCTCTCGCCAGTTCAGGAATCTTCCTTCCCCCGAAGAGAAGTAGAATAATTGCCAAGACAATCAGCCAATGAATTGGACTAAATTCACCCATAAACAACCTCCGCGCGAACTGCCTCGTACGCGATAAACCACTTTAGCGCAGCACGCTCTACGCGGCAAGTCTCTGCCGCTCGCGACATCTACAGGATAACACGTTCGTCGCCTGCCCGGCGCGTTACTCGCTCGCGGTCCAGGTATTCGAGCAGGGGGATCGCATATTTGCGGGTGATCCCGGTTAACTCCTTGAAAGCAGGAACGGAGATGCGGTCCCCTTTGGTCTTCTTATAGGCAGAAAGCTGCTCTTTCAACTGCGCAAGCGCCTGACGGTGGAAAATCAGCTCGGGGGAGACGCGCACGAGACTTTTCTCGCGCAACAGAATCTGCAGCAACTTTTCGGCGCGCTTTGCTTCCACCTGGAGTTTCGCCAGCACCTCTTTTACCGAAGGCACGGCCAAACCCGCGGATGCAAACACTGCCTCAATTTCTTCCTTGGCCTTGGCTTCCTCGGGCTGAAGAGCAATTTCCGATCCTGCTTTCTTCACCAATTCGCCGGGCGCGTCCAACTTCCTCTGCACTACAAGTTCTTCGAGCGCGGCGCGAAAGGTTTCTGCTCGTACGCGCTTTCCCAAGCTTGCGCGCAAGTCCTCGCGAGCGATTCCCGGCAGAAGGGGATTCTCCTTTTGAAATCGCTCAACCTTTTCCAAAATCTTCTTGCGAACTTCTTCAAACAATTTTCCGGAAACGAGCACCAGTGGTTCGGTTGAAACTATTTTCACGCGCCCGGTTTCGGAAACTTTCTCCAGGGTCTCGCGGATTTCTTTTTCGATCCAACCCGTTCGCGCCACGATTTCTTCCCATCCCAATCCAAGCAGTGCACGCTCGGTCATCGCCGCCAGAATTTCTTCGCGGCTCCCGCGTTCAAGCGTCTCGAGAAAACTCACGCGGCCAATGTCCCGCAGCACGGGCCGCCGCGCGAGCGGATCCAGCACCGCGCCTCCGCCGACCGTCGCTACCGGCGAGAATTGCCTCACGATGAAGTGGTCGCCCGGCAGGACCAGCACTTCGTCCTGCAGCTTCAAATTGGCGAACGCGCTTCCGCCGGGAAGCAGTTCTTTCTCTCCGTGGAAGGCGACCTCGGCGATCGTTTCCGCCGTTCCTGCATGAAAATGCACGCGCGAGCGTTGCTTCATTTTTTTCGCGGACGGCAGCAGTTCCAGCCGGACATCGATTCGCCGCGTCTTGCGAAATTTTCCCGGCGCCGCAAGCACCATGCCGCGTTTCAGCGCGGTGTGCTCAATTCCCGCGAGATTCACCGCAGTTCGCTGGCCTGGCGTGGCGCGCTCCACGGCCTTTCCGCCGGACTGCACTCCGCGCACCCGCAGCCGTTTGCCGAGCGGGAAGAGTTCCACTTCGTCTGCCGCGCCGACACTTCCCGAAATCAGTGTGCCTGTCACCACAGACCCGAATCCTTTCATCGCAAACGCGCGATCGATGGGTAGCCGGAAATATCGCGCCGCATCCTTCGCGGACGCACTCCCGGCTGCGTCGCTCAACGCTTTTTTCAGCTCGCTGAGCCCGCTTCCGGTTTTTGCGCTCACCGGCACGAGCGGCGCGCCATCGAGGAACGATCCGCGCAAGAATTCCTCCGCCTCCAGCCGCACCAATTCCAGCGTGTCGTTGTCCACCAGATCGCTTTTGGTCAGCGCCACCACGCCGCGCTTCACTCCCAGCAGCCGGCAAATATCAAAATGCTCGCGCGTCTGCGGCTTGATGGATTCGTCCGCCGCAATCACCAGCAGCAGGACGTCGATACCCGCCGCCCCCGCCAGCATATTGCTGACGAAGCGTTCATGCCCGGGCACATCTACAAAACCGAAGCGCACGCCATTTTCTTCCAGGAAAGCGAAGCCCAGATCAATCGTGATCCCTCGCCGCTTTTCTTCGGCAAGCCGGTCCGGATGCGTCCCGGTGAGCGCCTCGACGAGTGCAGACTTGCCGTGGTCAATGTGCCCCGCTGTTCCGACGATGACGCTTTTCGTTGTCGTGGTAGACATGGTTGGAAATGTGCGCAGGGTTCTGCCGCATTGGATGCTACTGGAGGAAAGAATCGGGGGTCAAACTACAGAAGCTACTTGGCAGCGGCAATTTCGTCGACGATGGACTGGGCGGCGGCGCGCGGATCGGGCGCCGCAAGAATCGGCCGGCCAACCACGAGGAAATCAGCTCCGGCACGAATTGCTTCGGTTGGCGTCGCTTTCCGGGCTTGGTCTTCCGATTTGGATTGGACTGCGGAATCTTTCGGGCGCACGCCGGGAGTCACGATCAAGAACTCGCGGCCGCATGCCTTGCGAATCGCTCTGGCCTCCTGCACCGACGCGACTGCGCCGTCAACGCCAACTTGCTTGGCAAGTTGCGCCAGTTTCACCACGCGGAGTTTCGGAGCGCCGCTGATTCCGACTTCCTTCATGGCCTTCTGATCCATGCTCGTCAGAATGGTCACTGCCAGCAGCCGCGGCCGGTCTGCGCCCATCGGCACTCCCGCGCTAATCGCCTGAACAGCAGCTTCCAGCATGGCTTTGCCGCCGAGCGCGTGCACGTTGACGAGTTGCACTCCCGTCATGGCCGCCGAGGAAAGCACGGCGCCGGCGACGGTGTTCGGTATGTCGTGGAATTTCAAGTCGAGAAAAATGCCGGGGCCGAGCGCAGCGACTTCCTTGACAGCAGTGGGACCTGCGGCGGTAAAGAGCTGGTTGCCGATCTTGAACATGCCTACAAGATCGGCAACCTGCTTTGCGAACTTCAATGCGGAGGAAAGAGAATCAAAGTCGAGCGCGACAATCAGACTGCTTCGGGGATGAGCGTCGAAAGTCGGAGTCATAGTAGACCCCGACTCCCTCGGGGTTAGTGTTTCGTCGGCAACTCGATTAACTCGAGCCGGACCTGGCTCACGCCGGAATGGATCAAGCCGATTTTCCGGGCGACACGATAGGATACATCAATTTCGCGCCCTTCTTGATAGGGACCCCGGTCATTGATACGTACCAGTTCGAACTTGCCACTACGGGTATTCACGACCCGGACCAGGGATCCGAAAGGCAGGTTCGGGTGCGCGGCCGTCAAGGCTTCGGAGTCGAAACGCTCGCCATTGGCGGTTTTGCGCCCGTTAAACCCGGGGCCATACCAGTCTGGCATTGCCCACCCAGGTCTTAATCGGCTTTACCGGTTGACTCAGATGCGCTACGAGGGGGGCCTCCATCGCCGGAGCGATGAGGAACATAAGAAGCACCCAGCGTAGTGCAGCCCAGCTCATTAGAAGTCGATGTCTCATAGTGTGTTCTTTGTGCTACTTCGATCCCAAAAAGTGTAGCAAGAAAGAGTCGTTATGTCAACCATTTTCTGCAAGAAATTTGTCCCTTATCTCATTCAAAGTAAACGTTTTAGCCTCAGAAAGGACCCTCTCAAGTCCCTCGATAAGTCGCTGACTGGCCTTCGGGTCAGCAAAGCTGGCCGTCCCGACCTGTACGGCCGAGGCACCCACGGCTAGGTAATCAAGCACGTCCTCGACCGTCTCGACGCCTCCGAGGCCAATGATTGGTGTCTTGACGGCCTTCCGCGTTTCCCAGACGAGCCTCAAAGTAATGGGCTTGATGGCCGGGCCGGAAAGTCCCCCAGTCGGGGTGCCGAGGCGGGATTTCCCCGAGCGGAAATCGATGGCCATTGCGGGATAAGTGTTTGCCACAGTCAAAGCATCGGCCCCAGCTTCCTCCGCCGCCCGGGCGATAAGTCCAATGTCTGTAACAAGAGGAGAAAGCTTAACCCATAGGGGTCTCTTCGAGGCGGCCTTCCGGGCTGCCCCGACCACCTCCCTGACCAGGAGCGGGTCGCTCCCGAACTGCATACCCCCACATTTGACGTTGGGGCAGGAGATGTTCAGCTCATACCCCGCCAGCCCCTCGGCGTCTTCCAGGACTCGAATGACCTCGACGTAGTCCTCGATTGTATAGCCGAAGACGTTGGCGATGACTGCTGTATCGAATTTTCGCAGTACCGGGAGTTTTTCGGCTGCAAAGGCCCGGACCCCCACATTCTGGAGCCCGACGGCATTAAGCATACCCGAGGCGGTAGGATAAAGCCGGGGCGCGGGAGCCCCTTCGATAGGTGCCCGGGAAAGGCCTTTGGTAACAAAGCCGCCGAGGCGGTTCAGATCAACCAGGTGGGCAAATTCGAGGCCGTATCCAAAGGTGCCGCTAGCCGCGAGAATAGGATTCCGCAGGCGCAGCGCGCCAATTTTTACGCTAAGGTCAACGGCGCCAGCGGAGCTCACTTCGCGCAGAAGGATAACACGAACTTCGCCGCACGCTTGGTAAAATCTGGTTCAGCGCGGAGCCGCGCGCCGTTCCGCTTCGAAGTAGACATTGCAAACAGAGAAGATGATCGTATTTTTGTCCTTCAGGAGGACGTTGTCTCCAGGAATTTCCCCAGTTGCTTCGGTAATCGTTGCCGAAGGGTGGCGAATCGTAATTTGGACGACGCTCTCTTCCTTGATACCCAATTGCGCGAACGTCACCTGCGAACCGCCAGTGCCTCCCCCGGAGTTTCCGTCATGAAATTGTTGGGCGGTCACCGTTTTGGTTTCCACGTCGGGATTCTTCGTAACTACCCTTTTCCAGCGAAAGTGCTGCGCGGAATACTCGATTTCTGTACCGATGAGTTTCTTCGCTTCCTTCTCTCCCCAGCATGAGATCGTGCTCGTGGGAACTTCACGACGGACGACCCAGGTTCCCCAGAATTCCTTGGGAATAGTCTGCGAAGGAGTGGCCTTCACGCACCCAAGGCAGACCATCAGCAGGAAGACAATTTTCTTCATGCTGTAGCTCTTCTTCATTGTGACTCCCAACGTTGGCGGAAATTTTGCAGGCCGAGACTGTCCAGCGTACAATACGTCCGCATCCAAATTTAAAAGTAAAATAAGGCTACTGTCGATGCCCTCGGCCCACTTTGATTCCACGGCGAAGCTTATCTCCCTGTACTTGGCATTGCTTTCTTTCCTCGTTCCTCTCGCAGGGGCGGCACAGAACAATGCAACAAATTCAGCCTGCGAAGGTCGCAGCGTGGTCGGGGATTCTCGTGTCCAGCGCGTGCAATGCTGACGAAGCGTTTGCCGAATCTCCCGAGTGCACCAAGAACGTGCCAGGCGCGAAGTTTGCGCTTTATGACGACACGAACAGGGTGATATACGGCCTTGAGCCGCAAGAATCGGTAACTGCACACCTCGGAGACACGGTGACGGTCCGAGGGACACTGGGCGACGATACGATTCGGATTTCGGCTGTCGAGTTGATGTCCATTGGACTCGCAGTCGGGCAGAAGGCTCCTGCGTTTTCGGCTCGCGACCAGTTTGGCCGAGTGCAAACTCTGGAGACTTTGAGAGGTTCGAACGGCACGGTTCTGCTCTTTTTCCGTTCCGCGGATTGGTGACCGTTCTGCAAAGGGCAGCTGGTCCAGCTGCAAAGCGCGTATACGCGATTCGAAAAGCAAGGCGTCAAGCTGGCAGCGATCAGCTATGACTCGGAAGAAATCCTGAAATATTTTGCCGAACGCCACAAGATCGAGTACGCCATGCTTGCGGATCCGGACTCGAAGACCATCAAAGCGTATGGCGTTTTTAATGCCGAAGCGACGGGGATGCAGAAGGGCTTTGCCCGTCCCGGATATTTCTTCATCGATCCCAGCGGCGTTATTCGAGAAAAGTTCTTCGAAGCGAAATACCGCGAGCGGCTGACCGGCAATAGCATCATTGCCAAGCTTTTCCCGCAACTGGGCCAGGAAGTAACGGAAACCGTGGAAGCCCCGCATCTGCAATTAGCGCTCGAACAATCCGATCTCGTCGGCGTTCCCGGCACTCGCATCACACTAGTTGCGGAAGTGCGGCTGCCTCCGGATGTGCACGTATACGCGCCGGGCACGCAGGGTTACAAGACCATCAAGCTGGTGATGGACTCTCTTCCTCAGTTGGAGTTCAAACCAATTGTGTATCCGGCGTCAAAAACTCTCTATTTACCTGCGATCAAGGAGCAGGTGCCAGTCTTTGAGGGAACGTTCCGCGTCAGCGAGGACGTGCGAGTGAACTCCGGATCCGAGTTCTGGGGATCGCTCGGCAAAGATGGGAAACTCTTCACGATTACGGGAAGGCTTGAATATCAGGCTTGCGACAAAACGATCTGCTATCTGCCAACGTCCATCCCGGTGAAGTGGCAATTGCAGGTGTTTCCCCTAGATAGGACGCGAGCCCCCGTGGAAATTCGCCACAAATAGCCGGACGATTTAGAACCTAACGGCCATCGATTGCAGCGCGCCACGCAACTTTTCCAAAGGCGAAAGCGTGCCTCAGGGATTTGTACTTGGAGCTGGGGTCGCGCCAGGTTTTGGCCGAGCTGGCTGAGAAGAAGTGTGCATCTCGGCCGGTTTCTTCAGTGCTTCGGCGAGGACGTGGCCGTCGCGCGGCGCGAGCGTGATTCCGCATAGAGAGGCCAAAGTTGGAGCAATATCGGCGGGGGTGATCGTTCCGTGATACTCGCCGGGTTGAATGCCAAAGCCCATCAACAGCACTGGGACGCGCTGATCGTAGTAGTACGGTGTGCCGTGCGTCGTGCCATATTGGCGCGGCCTCGTTGAAGTCGAAAAATCCCAAGGCCAGTAGGGCTGCGGCACAATCAGCAGATCGCCGCTGCGGGATTTGAGAAAACTGTTTGCTTCGGCTGTCAGAATGGGGCTCTTCGTCGCTGGCCGGTCCTCGAGTTCTTCCGCGCGATAGACATGCGCGACGCCGGGCACGCTTTGGATGGCGTCGAGCACGGCGTGTAGCGCCGCCTGATCGGCTTTCAATTTGTCGTACGTTCCCGGCGTGAAGTAGACGTCACTTCCGGCGACTTCCGCTACCGTGGGTTTTGCGTAGTTGAAGGTTTCAAGAGTTTTCTCGATGCGTATTTTCACTTCCTCGACCTTTAGCCAGCCCGCAGCCATGCCTGTTTTTTGCAGATCCTCAGGAATGGGCACAACGCCGTGATCCGCACTGAACGCTACGACGTAATTGTTTTTGCCCACCTTTTGATCCAACTGAGCAAAGAGTTCACCAAGGTCGCCGTCGAGACGCGCGAGGATGTCCTGCATTTCCCAGCTCCGCGGGCCGAAGGCGTGTCCGACGTAATCCACGGAGGAAAAGCTCACGGCAAGAAAGTCGGTCCCGGCGCCTTTGCCCAATTGCAGCTTGTTCACAGCCGTTTCCGCCAAGTGTGCGAGATAGGTGTCCGCATTCGGGCTGGCCTGCCATTGATAGTAGAACGCGGCATCCACTCCCGTGCTATCGAGTTTCCCGCGCAATGGGTGGGGAAACGACGCGCCGTAACCTGCAGGAGGAATTCCGCCGGTGGCCGTCTCGTTGTACAAGTACGCAGAACTCGGCAGCGGCGGCGACCAGGTTTTGCCGTAATCGGCAGAGACCGGGTGAGCCTTCGCGTACTCCTCGACGAATGCCACTACCGGGTAGGCGCTCGAGGTTGTCCATGCACCGACGGAAGGATCGAACCAGGTGACCGCATCCGCCAAGCGCCCGCCCATGGTGATCGAAGCGCGGGCTTTGATCGAAAAAATTACAACTCTGGTCGCCGTTCCGGACTGAAATTTCAGCTCATCGGCAAATGCGGGAACCAGCATTTTCGCGGGACCGTCGCCGCCTTTTACTACAGCACCTCCATAACCGACGTTTTTCACGCTTGGGTCGGCCGTGCAGGTGACGCTCTTCTGCAGGTCGCGATCCCACCACTCGTTCGATACCATGCCGTGCGTCGCCGGGAATGCTCCGGTGGAGATCGTCGCATGGCCCACGCACGTTTCGGTTGCGGCGTACGGGTAAGCAGCGTCGCGGAACCACGCGCCTTCTTGAATCAGGCGCTTCAAGCCTCCGGACCACTGCGCCTGGAATTTGTCCACGTAGTCGCCGCGCATCTGGTCAACGACAATGAGCACGACCAGCTTGGGTTTGGCGGCAGCGCTCGTTGCTTTGGCGGTGGACCCACTCGCTTGGGCGTGCGTTATCGATGGAAACACAGCGCTCAACGCGAGAAGCGCGGCTCCCCACGGGATTGCGTGACGAAGAGCATTCGTTGAGCGCGCCATAACTGGAATGGCCTCCTGATACCGCGCCAGAGTTTATCACGCGGAGTTTACGGCGGCGCTTCCACAGACCGCATTGACCGCGGCGCGGTCAGGGATGATAGGATTACCCGACCATGCGCATCGTGGAAAAAGCACAATTGATGTCCGCGCCGGAAATCGACCGCACGCTGCAGCGAGTCGCCCATGAAATCGTGGAAAAAAGCGGCGGCACCAAGCACCTCGCGCTGATCGGGATCGTGCGGCGAGGTGTGCCGCTGGCGCAGCGCATCGCACAGGCCATGCGTGGGATTGACGGCGTCGAGGTGCCCGTCGGCGTGCTCGATATTACGCTGTACCGCGACGACCTTTCAAAAGTCGCACCCCAAGCGGTGCTTCGCTCTTCCAACATTCCTTTTGGCGTGGACAATATGGACCTCGTCCTGGTGGATGACGTCCTCTACACTGGGCGCACCATTCGCGCGGCGATGAACGGGCTTTTCGATCTGGGGCGGCCGAAGCGCGTTTCACTCTGCGTGCTAGTGGATCGCGGCCACCGCGAAATGCCCATCGAGGCGCAGTACATCGGCCGCACGGTGCAAACCAGTGACACCGAAATTATCGAGGTGCGGCTGCGCGAAATTGATAAGGAAGAGCGCGTCGTGCTAGTGGATCGCGTGGAGTAGTTTTGCTTTCGCAAAGAGAACTGCCGCAGCCAAGATCTGAGAAGGGACATTGACTCACCGCTTTCGCGACCTGCTGGCTCTCGAACCGCTCACCGCGGACGAACTTACCTTTCTTCTCGATCAGAGCAAGCCTTTTCAGGAAATTCAACGGCACTCGCTGAAAAAGCTGGCGACACTGCGCGGCAAAACCGTGGCGCTGGCATTTTTCGAAACTTCCACACGCACGCGGATCAGCTTCGGAACTGCGGCGTCACGGCTCGGCGCGGATACCATGAATTTGCAGGCAGAAGCGTCCAGCCTGAAGAAGGGCGAGACGCTGCTGGACACGGTTTTCAACTTGAACGCGATGAAGCCGGATTGTCTGGTGATGCGACACGCGGCTTCCGGGGCTCCGGATTATGTCTCGCGGCATCTGGACATTCCGGTGGTGAACGCGGGAGATGGCACGCACGAACATCCGTCGCAGGGATTGCTGGATGCGCTGACGATTCGCGACCGGCTCGGAACGATCAAAAACCTGAATGTAACCATCCTCGGCGACATTCTGCACAGCCGCGTGGCGCGTTCGAACATTCATCTACTTGGAAAATTCGGCTGCCGCTTCACGCTCTGCGGCCCGGCGATGTGGGTCCCGCGGGAATTGGAAAAAATCGCGCCGGGCACTTCCATTCGCTGCGTCTACCGAATCGAAGAGGCGCTGGACGATGCGAATGTCATCATCATGCTGCGCGTTCAAACGGAACGGCTGAATGATCCGCCGCTTTCCGCGAACGATTACATCATGCTCTATCAACTGAATGCCGAGCGTCTGCGCCGCGCCAATCCAGAGGCGATCGTGCTTCATCCAGGTCCCATCAATCGTGGTATCGAGATCACCCCTGAGGTCGCCGACGGGCCGCGTTCTTGCGTGCTCGAGCAGGTCACCAATGGCGTGGCTGTACGCATGGCGATTCTGTATCTGCTCATCCAAGGAGCTACGGAAACGGACGCTCATCCCGCGCTCGAAGTGAAACCCAAGGAATCCACTCATGCTTCTGATTAAGAATGGGCTGGTTGTTGATCCTGCGACGAAAAGGGAAGCCGCGCTCGATGTATTGCTGGACGGAGAAAAAATTAAAGAGGTCGCGCCGATGGGAAAGATTGCGGCGCCGGTAGACGTGGAAGTGTTTGACGCGACGGGACTGATCGTCGCGCCGGGATTCATCGACCTTCACGCGCATCTCCGCGAACCGGGGCAGGAATCTTCCGAAACGATCGAGACCGGCACGAAGGCCGCGGCGCGCGGTGGGTTCACGGCCGTCTGCTGCATGCCCAATACGAAGCCGGTCAATGACAACGCTTCCGTGACGCGCTTCATCCTCGATCGCGCGAAGGCCGGCGCCAGCGTGCGTGTCTGGCCGATCGGCGCCGCCTCGGTGGAAAGCAAAGGCGAAGCGATTGCGGAAATCGCGGGGATGAAAGACGCGGGAATCGTGGCGGTCTCCGACGATGGAAAACCGATAGCCACGGCGAAGCTGGCGCGGCAGGTGATGGATTACTGCCGGTCGCTGGATCTACCGGTGATCGAGCATTCGGAAGACGTTTCGCTGGCGGCAGGCGCGGTGATGCGCGAGGGAGTGTCGTCCACGCGCCTCGGTTTGCGCGGTATGCCGGCGGCGGCGGAATCGGTCTGTGTGGCGCGCGATGTGCAACTCGCGGAGTTGACTGGGGCGCGGTTGCACGTGGCGCATCTTTCGGCGAAAGGATCGCTCGAACAAGTGCGCTGGGCAAAATCGCGCGGTTTGCGCGTAAGCTGCGAGGTTACGCCGCATCATTTCACATTGATTGATGAAGACGTGAAATACGATTCGAAATTCAAAATGAACCCGCCGCTGGCAGCGCGGGAAGACCGCGAGGCGCTGCTCGCCGGATTGGCGGACGGGACGGTGGATGCAATCGCCACCGATCATGCGCCGCACGAACCGGCACTCAAAGATGTGGAGTTCGACCGCGCGCCGTTTGGGATTCTGGGATTCGAAACGGGGTTGGCTTTGGCGCTGGAACAGCTGGTGCATAGCGGCCGCATTTCGCTGATGAGGATGGTCGAGCTTTTTACGAGCGGGCCAGGGCGTGTGCTTGGGATGGAACGCAAAATCGCTGCCGGCCAGCCGGGCGACCTGACTATTTTCACGGTGGATCAGCCTTGGACGTACAACGTAAAGAAATCCGCGAGCAAATCGCGCAACTCGCCGTTCGATGGGCGGGCGTTTAAGGGCGGAGCGATGGCCACTATCGTTGGTGGGCGGGTCGTTTATAAAGTATAAGAAGCTAAACGCAGAGACACAGAAACCGCAGAGAAATACATCTTTAAAAGTAACGCCTGCCAACCATTCTCAGTGAGCGGTGGGCTCGGCGGCGGGATGCATGCCGTGCTGGGGCACTTCGTGGATGCCGCGGGCGGGCGGCTCGATCTTCTGCCGGAAGAAATGATCTAGCGGCAGCCGGCCTTTTCCGACGGGATAGGCTTTTTCAATCGCTTTGGTCACATAAACCTTCGAAAGCGTGGCGGCTTCCACCAATCCTCGCCCCGCTGCCAGCCTGTGCTGTAAGTGCCGAAGCAAACGTGCAGCCAGTTCCATGAAGATGATCTTCGTTTGCCTTTTCACCGGCGAGCGCGACCAGTTCCGTTCCATCGAAAAGCACATCCGTGGTGCGCTCCATGTGGCCGCCCTTGACGATCACGGCGCGCGCGCCCATCTCTACGATCTTGCGCGCGGCAGCTTCCATGTCGGCAATGTCCTTGATCGTCAGTCCGGTTAGAATTTCTGCTTCCGGGACGTTTGGGGTGATGACGCTGGCGCGTTTTAATAGTTCCGTTGCGACGAACTTGATGCCGGCGGGATCGAGGAGCTCGCCGCCGCTTGAGGACTTCATCACCGGGTCATGCACGACGTGGGCAAACTTGTGGGCATCGAGGAATTCCGCTACCACGACCGCGTTGCCGCGGTTGCCGAGCATTCCGATTTTTACCGCGGCGATGTCGCAATCGTTGACGAGCGCATCGAGCTGCGCGCGCAATTCCGCGCTGGGCGTGTTGTGCACGGTCTGCACGCCCTGGGTGTTCTGCACGGTGAGGGAGGTGATCGCGGCCACGCCGTAGCAGCCATGCGCGGCGAACGTTTTCAAATCGGCAGCGGTGCCGGCGCCGCAGGATGGATCGAAGCCCGCGATCGAAAGCAGAATCGGCGGCGCTGGGTGGCTGTGTCCGTTCGTGCCCATCGTTCTTTCTTGCTCCAACGACGAAAATAGCCGGTCGCGTCAGTGAGACGCACCGGCAACTGCGAATGTACGCGCGCTGAATGTTCAGCGCAAGAAAAAAATTTAGCAATTCGCCGCTGGCATGTGAGAATGCCGCTCTAAGTACGAGCCTTCCTGGGCGGATATTGCCTGCGTTGGACCACGAGGAGTGAAAAATGAAAAACCTGCTAGCCAGCTTCCTTCTGCTTCTCTTCGCCACCACCTCAAGCGCCCAATCCAAGGCGGACGAAGAAGCCGTGCGCAATCTGCCACAAGCTTTCTGCGACGCTTGGGCGAAACACGATGGTCATGAATTGGCGAAAATCATGGCGGAAGACGTTGATTTTGTGACCGTTGCCACGACGTACCTGCATGGCCGGTCCGACTTCGAGAAATTTCACGTGCGATTACTCAGCGGGCGCTTCAAGGAGTCCGTGAACACGCCGCTCCAGACGACGGTGCGTTTCCTGCGTCCAGATTTGGCCGTCGTTCATTGGAGCTGGAAGATCGAGGGTGATAAGAATCCTGATGGGACGCCGCGCCAGCCACGTTACGGGATGATGACCATGGTCGCAGAAAAACGGAGTGGCACTTGGCTTGTCGTCGTCGCGCAGAATACCAACGCAATTTTGGGCATTCCGCCCGAGCTTCAGGACATAAAGACGCCAATCGCGATCCCAGGAACGGCGCCAGAGTCGCGATAATTGCCTCAGACTGATGTCACTTATGGGAAGAGGCCGCGGACGAGGGTGGCTTCGGCGACGCGGCCGACGGCGAGGATCATGGCGCCGGCGCGCGGCGGGACGTGATGCTTACGCATGGTGTCCACCATTTCGTGGAATGCGCGCACGATGATTTTCTGCAAGCGGGCGTTGACTTCATCCACGTCCCACATGAGCCCTTCCTGGTTCTGCACCCATTCGAAGTAGCTCACGGTAACTCCGCCCGCATTCGCGAGGACGTCCGGCAGGACGGTGATCCCGCGGCGGGCCAGAATTTCATCGGCGTGCGGCGTGGTCGGCCCGTTGGCGGCTTCCGCGACGATGCGCGCTTTCACGGCTTCCGCATTTTGGAGGGTGATGACATTTTCCAGCGCGGCAGGGATCAAGATGTCGCACTTCATGGTCAGCAATTCGTCGTTGGTGATGCGCGAAGCGCCGGGCATTCCGACAACCGTGCCGGAGCGCTCCTTATAACGAATCGCTTTGATGGGATCGATGCCGCGTGAATTGGTCACGCCGCCGCGAGTATCGCTGAGCGCGACGATTTTCGCTTTTTTCTCCGCGAAAAGCCGCGCCGCAGTCGCGCCGGCGTTTCCGAAACCTTGAATCGCAACGGTCGCGCCGCGCAGCGAAATTTTCTTCAGCTTGCAGGCTTCTTCCACCACGTAAAGCAAGCCGCGCGCGGTAGCCTCGCCACGTCCCTCGGAGCCGCCCACCGAAACAGGCTTGCCTGTAACCACGCCATGCGCTGAATGGCCCACGGTCATGGCGTACGTGTCCATGATCCAGGCCATGGTCTGCGCGTCGGTGTAAACATCCGGCGCCGGAATATCCTGCGAGGGCCCGATGATGGGCAGGATCTCGCTGGCGTAGCGCCGCGTCATGCGCTCGAGCTCGCTCTTGGACATGCGCTTTGGGTCGCAGATGACGCCACCCTTGGCCCCGCCGAACGGCACGTTGACCGTCGCAGTCTTCCAGGTCATCCACATCGCCAGCGCTTTCACTTCATCGAGCGTGACGTTGGGATGAAAACGGATGCCACCCTTGCCCGGACCGCGTGAGACGTTGTGCTGCACGCGATAGCCAACGAACACTTTTACCTGCCCGTTGTCCATTTTTGTCGGCAGGGAAACTTCTAGTACTCGCTTGGGAGTCCGCAGAATCTGTCGCAGACCCGGGTCCAGCTTCAAAAACTCTGCCGCCATATCGAACTGAATCTGCGAGATGCGAAATGGATTCAGGTCCTCGCGCGGAGCGATGCGGGGCACCAGGGGCGGTGCGCCTATCTGTCTTGTCGGGGCTGTGGGCTTTGCGACCGTGGCCATCGGCGTCGGTCCTTTCGTCAACTCGATTTTTCTAAGAACTTCCTTAAGTCACTTGGCCCAAGATCTAAAACCATCTGCGCTGGGAACTCACCCATTCGCCGCAAACTTTTTCGTTTCACCAGCATACGCATCGCGGCACGCAATGGAGCAGAAGTGCACGAGCTCGCCGTGTTCGCGCAGCGGGATGGACATAGTCTCATCCACATGCATTCCGCAGACGGGGTCGCGTACCAGACGGCGCGACGTACCCGCCGTTTGGGCCCCGTTTGTCGCGTCCTCAGATTGTGTCGGCGGAGCAGTAGCGCCGCGCAATATCCAGCCCACAATACGGCGCAACAGCCAGACGCTCCAAGAAACCACTAATAGCCAGAACAGAAATCGTGCAACGCGAGCGAGAAAGTTCATCATTCAAATGTCTGCCAGACGGCTCGATTAGCGAAGACCCCTCAAGCCGCCCTGAGGCGAGTGTATGCAAGGCGAAAAGGGCCCGTCAAACGAAAAGGTGTGATTTCAATGGGTTGCGGGACGAATTGTTTGCTTCCTTTTTTGGAAAATTATGGCCAAAACCACACTAAGTCTTTCCAATACAATGACTTGCGTGGCTTGGATAGTCAGGGATACTCATTTGTAGAAAAAGCACAAAACAGCCCCGGATAAAAATGCGGGGTCCCTAGGAAATCGCTGGAATCCGGTCAATGCCCATGTATGGGCGCAAGACTTCCGGGACCAGAATCGAGCCATCTGCCTGCTGATAATTCTCCACCACCGCGATCCACGTGCGTCCCACGGCGAGGCCGGAACCATTCAAAGTGTGCACGAAATCGCTTTTGCCGCCACCCTTGGGCTTAAAGCGAATGCTGGCACGCCGTGCCTGGAAAGCCTCGCAATTCGAGCAAGAAGAAATTTCTCGAAATTCATTGCTGGAAGGCAGCCAGACCTCCAGGTCATAGGTTTTCGCAGAAGCAAATCCCATGTCGCCGGTACAAAGCAGCACCGTGCGATAGTGCAAGCCGAGTTTTTGCAAAATGGCCTCGGCGTTGCGCACCAACGCCTCGTGCTCTTCGTAGCTTTTTTCCGGATGCGTAAATTTGAAAAGCTCAACCTTCTGAAATTGATGTTGGCGCAGAATCCCGCGTGTGTCCTTTCCCGCAGCGCCAGCTTCCGAACGGAAGCAGGCAGTCCACGCAGTCACATGGATGGGCAGCTTTTCTTCGGGAACAGTTTCATCGCGATAGAGATTGTGGAGATCGACTTCAGAAGTGGGCGTCAGCCAGAAATCCGTATTCTCAAGCTTAAAAAGATCCGCCGCGAATTTCGGCAATTGTCCCGCGCCCATGAGCGATGCGGTATTTACAAGGAATGGCGGGAGAATTTCCGTGTACCCATGCTCACGCGTATGTACATCCAGGAAAAAATTCGCCAGCACCCGCTCCAGACGTGCCCCCCAGCCTTTATAAACGGCGAAACGTGCACCGGTAATCTTCGTGGCCGCCGCAAGATCAAGAATGCCGGCGCGCTCTCCCACTTCCCAGTGCGGTTTCGGCGTGAAGTCGAATTTGGGCGGCGCACCCCAGCGGCGGACCTCCACATTGTCCGCAGCACTCGTGCCCACAGGCACGCTGGAATGCGGGACATTGGGCATCGTAAGGAGCAGTTCGCGCTGCCGGGCATCCAATTCCGCGACGCGCTCGTCTGCTCCCTTGATAGTCTCGGAAACCTGCTTCATCTCCGCGATCAACGCGTCCGCGCTTTGCTTTTCCTTCTTGAGCCGTGCAATCTCATCGCTGGCTTTATTGCGCTGAGCCTTGCGCTGTTCGTTTGTCGTAATTAACTCGCGGCGCTCCTTGTCGAGCGCCCGGAACGCATCCAGGTCGAGGGGCATGTTGCGCTTCTTCGCCATGTCGGCGAAGACGTCGAGGTGATCCCGGAAATAGTTGAGGTCATGCATGGTCTGAAAAGGATACCGTAATCCGCTGAACGCTTGTAGCGCGGGGTTGGAGTCACGAATATTGAGGCGGAGAAGTTGCGCTTAGGCGCGCGGGACTTCGCTCATCAACGCCAGCAGATTGCCTTCACTGTCGCGGAAGAATGTCATCCACAGATCGTACTTCGGCATTGGCGCGAGGAGGTGCGGCGCATCCTCAAATTTGGCGCCAGCGTCCTTAAGACGCTTGTGCGCCGCCTGAATGTCGCCGACTTGGAAATAGAGGATCGAGCTCGGGTGATCAAACTCCGGTTTCTCCGGCTTGTCGAGCATCAGCCGCACGCCGCCGCAGTCAAAAAACGACAATTGGCCGGCGCGGAACAGATGCGGCAATCCCAGCACGTCGCGATAGAATGCCGTGGCGCGATCCACGTCGTGGGCGTTGATGGCGATTTGCCCGATGCGCGCCAGGGTGGAGCTGTCTTGCGTATTCATGGCTCTTTACCTCCGGGAGCAGATTAGTTAGCATAGCTAACTAAAGTCAATGTCCGATGTCAAGTCCAAAAACACGGCGAAGCAGGACGCCACGGCGATCGCCGACCGCCTGCACTCCGCCGCCATCCACCTGCTCCGGCGGCTGCGCGTACGAGATCGCGAAAGCGGTGTCGGCCCGGCGCAGCTTTCCGCCCTGTCGGTTTTGGTTTTTGGCGGGCCGCGTTCCCTCGGCGAGCTTGCCGATGCCGAACAGGTGCGGCCCCCGACCATGAGCCGAATCGTTGCAGGGCTTGAGCGCTCCGGCTTGGTGCGGCGTCTTCCAACAGAGGACGGTCGGCGCGTGCGCCTCGAAGCTAGCGCCAAGGGAACGAAGATCTTGCAAGAAGGACGAAGGCGTCGCGTGGAATCGCTGGCGCAAGCGCTGTCTTCACTTTCCGAAAACGAACAGCGGCATTTGGCGGAGCTAGTGGACCTTCTTCAACAGATCATCCCGAAGCTTTAGCCCGCTTTGAAAAGTTCAAGTGAAACGCGCCAACCAATGGAGATTTTACAAGCGCGACGAGCTGCGCATCAGGCAGCTCGAGAAGAGGATCGCGGAGCGGGCGTAAGGGAGAAAGTACTTCCGTACCAAACAAGATGGAATCGGCGAGGGAGGGAAGTACTGGCCAAAATGAACCCTGCGCCCTATGGACCGGCTATCCGTTCGAATGCAAACTGAGCAAGTAATCGGGAGTTGGTTGGACTTTTGGAGTACTTCGCTGGTTGTAACTTGTTTGCTCCTGTGTGTCGTCCTGCTGCTCGCGAGCGCAGCAGAACGGCCAGAAGACCCCAACTGACCTCAGGTTACAGTACCCTCCATCCCCCACGCCCGAGCGGCCGCTCCCCCCAGCGGCCGCTCACTTTTTTAGGCACAAAAAAAGCCCCGGTTTTGAAACCGGAGCCACTCGCGGAAGCCTTGGGCCAACCGCTTTTTCAAAGGCCGCTGGTCACGGCCGGACGAATCGCGAATCAAAATGAAAAAGGGGGCTGGTGCAAGCCCCCTTTATCTCAATTGACGCCCCAAAACCGGTAACCGAGTCGAGGTTCGGTTCCGGCCACCCCGGGAAGCCAATCTTATGTGTTGCAGAGTAGAGAGCAAACCGTATGCCAGCAAGCGCAAACTAGGCTGGAAACGAGCAGCACGCTGAAAGCACAGAGGTTACGCTTGGCTGTGACACAAAAACATGATGTCACCGAACGAAAGTCTACAAAATCTCACAGATAGTTGGTCAGCGTTCTACATTCTTTGGGAGCAAATTGGAGAAATAACGCGCTGCGCGTGGATCGAGAACAGGCAATAACTAGCGATGCAGTGGTGTCCGATTTCGAAACGAACGCGAATTTACAATATCGTTATTCCAAATTCGCGCTGGGCAACGAAATGGAATGCTGACTGACGCAGCGTTGGTACAATCCTCATCACAGATTATTGAAGATCAAGCAGAAATGCATCTCACGCGCCAAGCGAAGAGCTCAGCGCAAAGCTGCGACGGTAACGCCGCCAAGCCATTCTCACCGGTAGGAACAGAAGAACTAGCCAGAGCAGGATCGCGGGGCCGGACTCGGCCAGAAAAAGGACCACTGCCAGCACGCTTTCAAATGCGTCACGGAACCCATTGACGGAAGCATTGCGAACTTGCGTCGCCACCGAGGGCGCAGGTGAACTGAGCTGCGCTTTGTACTCTTCGGCAAGCCTAAGATTGATCGTGGCGAAGTCCACGCGATGCTCCAGTGATTGCTGCTCGGCTTCCATCCGCTCGATCTCGCCACGCACGCGAGCGATGGACTCTTCGGTGGAAAGGACTTCGCTGATGTTTCCAGGGCGCTCGCGGAGAATGGCGATGAAGCGGCGCTCCGTTTCCCGGGCGATTTTGAGGCGGGCAACGAGGTCGGCATGTTGCTGGGTGACTTCCTCGCCGCCTTGCGTTTCCAACTCGACACGGCCGAGGGCCTTCAGTTCGGCAATGGTCGCAGCAAGCTGTGGTACGGGAACGCGCAAAGAAGCCTCCAGCGAGCGGGCGGCTCCTTCCGGAGTGTTGATCGCGAGGTTGGAAGAATAACCCTTGTGGCGGGCAAGAATGCCTTCCAAGCTAGCGCGTGAGGCGTCGAACTGCTTGACGACCATGCCAAGCGAGACAGTGCGCGCGATCATGGGACCTCCCGAAACCGTCTCCAGCGACTGAATGGAATCCACCGGAATGTGGTTCGAGAAAACCTTGCTTTGCTGATCTGAGATGGGTTGGCCGTCAACGGAAAATGAATTCTCAGCGTGATCTCCGAGGCCATGCAAAAGACCGTTTGAATCAGTCGCGATGCCTGGCGAATTAAGCGTCACGAGAGAACCTAGACCTTTTGTAGCGTCGCGCTCTGCAATTTGTTTCTGGGCAACACGTTTTGCAGCAGGCAGGGACATCTGGTATCGACCTGTGCCCATGCGGTTCATGATGATCAGCACAGCAGCAAGTGCGAGAGAGGCCGCAACCAGTCGCCAGCTACGACGGGGAAGAAGGTGGATTCTGGAAGCTCCAGCGCCACGCAGCTTCGAAGAGACGCTAAGGGCCGCGGCGGAAAGGTGTTCTTCGAACTCTGCGCGCAGGGGCGCGTCAGGGGCAGTCCACTTCGACAGCGAGTGCGAAGTTTTGCGAAGCGAGGTTACGGTTTCCTGGCATTCGGTGCATTGATTGATGTGCGCGGAGACGGATTCCATGCGGCCAGCGGAGAGTTCAGCATCGAGAGAGGCCATAATTTCTTCCGGAGCAACGGGATGTGCAGTGTTGTTCATGCGCGATTTCCTCTTGGTGCGATAGGTGAAGGAACGCCCTGGACTTCACTTTGTGGCGCGGGTTGTGAAGTAGTGTTCGCTGCGGCAGCGGCTTGCGGCTCAAGTAAATTGCGCAGCGCGGTCCTCGCCCGGAAGAGGCGCGAACGGACGGTGTTGACCGGTAGCTGGAGAAGGTCGGCGATTTCGGCGTAGCTCAATTGTTCGAATTCGCGCAGCAAGAGGATTTCGCGATCTATGGGATCGAGTTTTGCAACGGCGCGGCGAACCCACAGGCCGGACTCGGTTGCATCACGCTTCGCAAGCTCGGGCACGGACTTTGGCTGACCGAAAAACGTGGCGCGAAAAGCGGCTTTGCGTCGATGTGCGCGGAGAATCTTGAAGCCGATGGCATAGAGATAGGTGCGGAAGAGAGCGCGAGGTTCGTAGCGCGAGGCCGCGCGAAGCAAGGCGAGAAAGGTTTCCTGCGTCAGCTCCTCGGCGTGGGCGGGCTCTGCCAAACGCCGCCGAAAGAATCCATAGATGGGTTGCTTGTAACGAGAGAACAGCTCCGCAAACGCATTCGACGAACCCTGCGAAAACGCAAGCATGAGCCGCTCGTCGCTGACTCCCGCGCTCGCGGAATCAGGCGGGCTTGCGGGATTTGCCTGGCTGCTAGGCGTCTCGTCCATGGCCTCTCGAGCAAGAGCCTCCGAGTTTAGAGCGAGCGCTGGCATTGCCTCATGCATGGTAAGCCGCCTGGCTCCTTCCCTAAGTGTAATGTCGCGAGGCGGCTAAAAGTTCCGCGGCAGGCTGATTTTTTCAGCCTGCCGCGCATCGGGATTTGTCAGGAATTCTTGGCAGCTTCGGATTCCGGGAGCCCCAGGTGGGACCAGCGGCGCCAAAAGAAGCGCGCTGGAAGATAGATCAGCACCGCCCAGAATGCGAGCAACGGACCCCGGCTGGCCAGGAACAGCAGGATGGAGGAGATGCTTTCGAACGCGTCGGAAAAGCCGCCTACCGCGGCGGCTCGAAGTTTCGCGCCAATCGTCTCGGCAGGCAGGGCGCGTTCTTCGCGCAGGGAGAACGAAACGTTTGCAAAGGTGACGCGGTTTCCGGCTGCGTAGCGCTCCGCTTGGATGCGTTCGATTTCGCCGCGCAGCAACCCAACCTGTTGTTCGAGCGACGCGGAATCTTTGTCCTTTTGATCCTGGAGCAGTTGCTGAATGCGTTTCTCCTCGTTCTGCGCGTTCACCAGGCGCGCTTCGAGTTCGCCGTGCTGCTGGGTAATTTCATCCGCGGCTTCTTCCTCGTGTTCCACGACTCCGACCCCTTTTAGGTCTGTGAGAGCCGCACGATATTCCGACGAAGGGACGCGCAAGGTCGCCGAGAGCATGCTCCCCGAAGGCTGCCCGACCATGCGCAGCTTGGCCACGTAGCCGCGGTGGCGTTCCAGGATTTCTTCCACGCTGGAGCGCGAGTGCGCGAACTCTCGCGTCACTACAGAGAGTTCCGCGGAATACGCGATGCGTGGTTCCGGAAATAAACCTGCTGCGTCGGTCTGGGCGGTCGGATAGCTTTTGGCTGGGATGTGAGAGGAAAGCAGCGCGTTCGCCTCCTTCGTGTTGATAGTCATCGGTGGCATGACTTCTGAGGACGCGGCCCCACCGTATCCACTTGCGCCTGGCGGGATTGAGGCCCCGGCCTGATGCACTGGCCCCACATGCTGAAAGTCTTTATTCGGCGTGAACAGGAAAAGGAGAAAGACGCCAGCTAAAACGCCGCCTGCCAGGATCCAGCGTCGCCGGGCGGGAGAAAATTGACGGAATCGAACAAAGAGCGAACTCAAAAAGTCTTCCATGGGAATGCCTCCTTTTGCTTCACGGGTTAGAACGAGGAGGGCGCGAATTCTTGCAGCAGTTTTATTGAAAATAATCGGGGCGCAGGGCGCAACCTGAGTAGAGGAACCGGCTAATGGCAGGTCTAGTTTACGCGCCGATCGAAGAGCGAAGCGCGTTGGCGAGGGACTGGCTGAAGCGCTGGACATCCGCATCGTGCTCGGCTTCGACCATCACGCGGGCGAGTTGCTCGGTGCCGGAGTAACGCAGAACGACGCGGCCGTTTTCGCCGAGCGCGGACTGCGCCTCCGCAAGCGCGCGCGAAACTTCCGGGAGCGTATCCAGCGGCGGTTTCGAACGCACCTTCACGTTAACGATCAGCTGCGGATAATCCTTCAGTCCTTCGACTAGCGATTCGATTTTCCCGTGCATGGAAACAAGCGAGGCGATCTTGACCGCGGTGAGCAAGCCGTCGCCGGCCGGGCTGTCATCGAGAAAAATGATGTGCCCGGATTGCTCGCCGCCAAGAACATTTCCGCTGCGCAGCATTTCCTCGAGCACATAGCGGTCACCGACGGCGGCGCGGGCCAGTGCGATGCTTTCGCTCGCAAGGATGCGCTCCAGCCCAAGATTGGACATGGAGGTGGCAACCACGCGGTTTCCCTTGAGCTTGTTCTGCGCCTTGAGGTATCGCGCGACAGCCAGAAGGACTCCGTCGCCATTCACGATTTTCCCCGTTTCGCAAACGAACAGCGCGCGATCCGCATCCCCATCAAACGCGACACCGAGCCGGGCACGCTCGGCAACCACACGCTTCTGCAATCCTTCAAGATGCAGTGATCCGCAGCCTGCATTGATGTTGCGGCCATCCGGCGAAGTGCCCATGGCCACGACATCGGCGCCCAGCGAACGAAAGAGCTCAGGCCCGAGCCTGTATGCGGCCCCGTTCGCGCAATCGAGAACCATCCGAAAGCCGGTGAGCTTTGCGCCAAGAATCACACGACTGCGTAAGAACGTAAGATATTCGGCGTCGAGCGACGCATCGGCGACAAGCTGAGGGAGGCTCTTCGGAATGGGTTCGCCTCGATGCTCGAAAATATCCGCTTCAAGCTCTTCTTCCGCGGCATCGGGAAACTTCATCCCCGCATGCGAAAAAAGTTTTACCCCATTGTCTTGAAATGGATTGTGCGAAGCGGAAATCACCACTCCCGCCTGAAAATCATTCTGCCGCACCAGGCATGCGACGCCCGGAGTCGTTATGACGCCGGCAAAAGCAACCGTCGCACCCGCTTGCGTGAGCCCCGCAGCAAGCAGGGCCGCAATGTGAGAGCCGGATTCGCGGGTATCCATGCCGATCAGGACATGAGCGGAGCCATGTTCGCGTTTGAGGTATGCTCCAAGCGAGCGGCCCGTGGCGTACAGCGTGGCGTCATCCAGCGGCGGAGTGCCGGGGACGCCCCGGATTCCATCCGTCCCAAAGAGTTCCTTGGCCATGAGGGGAGAACCGACCTCTTTCAAGCCTGACCCCGACCATTTCAGAGTCCGCTTCTGTGTGCACGACTTCAAGAAAGCTTAGCACACGCAAAATCACTGAATTCGCCGAGCGCCCGACCGAATGCCTTTTGGATTAATGGCGGGCAACTTCAATAAGCGCGTCCACATGACTCAAAGGTTTCGCGATATCGCAACAAACGCGCAAGGACTTCCCTTACCGTCGATGAGAATATGCTAACTTGTTTGGCACGGAGTCGCTCGTGTCCGCCACGCAAACGCCGCCATCCATCGTTCGCTTCACCAGTTCCAACTTCAGCATGCAGCTGATCGCCGCCGCCATCATTCTTCTCTTCTTCTATTACGCGGCGGGAGTGGTGATTACCCTGCTCCTTTCCATTCTTCTGGCCTATTTTCTGGATCCCGCCGTCGAACTCCTGGAGAAAATCGGCTTGCCGCGAACGCTCGGCGCTATGGTCATGGTGCTGATCTTGATCGCAGTCTTGGTCGCGGTAGGCTACGGCCTCAGTACGCGGACTTCCGATTTGGCGGCGAATTGGCCCAGATACAGCAGCGTACTGCGGCAAGCTGCCGGGACCGTAGAAGGGAAAATCAAGGGAATCGAAGGGCAGGTGACGCCGCTCGCGCCGGGTGAGAAGGCAGTGAATCCACCTCAAGCAAGCGTGGACCCAGGAGTCGTCCACAACTTGATCATGCGCGGCATCGGCTCTCTCTACGGCCTGCTGCTCGAAGTCACCTTCATGCCTTTCCTGGTGTTCTTCATGCTGGCCGGGAAGCGCGAGGTATGGCACGGCACGCTGCAACTTTTTCCCGTCTCGCGCCGAACGCAAGTCAAGGAAACACTGGAAGATCTGCGCGATGTCCTGCGCGATTATCTGGTTGGAATGACGGTTTTGACCCTGCTTGTGATCGCTGCCAGCAGCTTTTTCTTCTGGCTCCTGGATCTGGACTACCCCATTCTGACCGGCATCGCTTCCGGATTGCTCAATATGGTGCCCTATATCGGCGTGGTAATGGCCTGGCTGCCAGCCTTCGTCATTGGTCTCGCCAAATGGAAAACCGTCGGCCATTTCATCGGCGTCGCCGGAGTCCTGACGGGAATTCACATCATCGCCCTGAATCTGGTGGCACCCCAATTGGTGGGCCGCCGTGTGCGCCTGAACGCCGTGGCCATTACGATTGCGCTGCTCTTCTGGGGCTGGGTCTGGGGCGGCATGGGCCTGGTGCTGGCAATCCCCATCACCGCCACTTTGCGCGTCATCTGCGACCACACCGAATCCTGGAAGCCCATCGGGCGGTGGCTCAGCTGACCGGATGAAACCGGTGTGGTCCCAAAGCGCGTCTATTGTTTCGCTAAAGCTCCAGAGGCAATTCAAATCCTCAAGGGAAAATCCGATGACCCATAAATCATTTCTAATGGCGGGCGTCCTATCTCTAGTGGCACTGACCGCTCCTTCCGCCCACGCCTGGGGCTGCAAGGGTCATCAGACCGTCGCCCTCATCGCCGAAAAACACCTCACCCCGGAAACACGTCAACTGATCCAAAAGCTCCTGAGCGAAAACCCCATCGACCCCAAGCTCAAGCGCTGGTGCGGCAACGCCACAAACGATCTGATGGTCGACGCTTCCACTTGGCCGGATGACATTCGCAACGAGCGCAACAACGGTCCCTGGCATTACATTGATATTCCGCGAGGAAGACAGAAGGGTTCACTGGACGAATACTGCGGCGCCCAAGGTTGTGTGACCCGCGCGATCGAAGAGCAACGCGCCATCCTGAAAGACTCCTCTGCCGACCCAATCAAGCGTGCTGAAGCCATTCGCTATCTCATCCACTTTGTCGGCGACATGCACCAACCCCTGCACGCCTCCAACAACGCGGACAATGGCGGAAACTGCGTTGCGGTAAAGTATTTTCACCGCGATCCGCTCCCCAATCCCATGCACCCGGAGCGCGAGGATTACTCTCCCAATCTTCACCAGATCTGGGACACCGAGATTGTCGAACGTGACATGGAAGTTTCCAATCCGCATCGCTACGCGGATGAACTAGACGAAAAGTTCCGCGCAGAGAACGCCTCGTGGGAAGTTGCGGGAATTCACGTGGAAAATTGGGCGTGGGAAAGTCATGAGCGCGCAGAAACCATCGTGTACGGTGCGTTCTCGCAGAAAATCCTCATCGAGCCGGACCTGAAGCTGAAAAGTTGCGCCGATAACAATCACATGGGAAAACGTATGTTCGACCTGCATCTCGTCGCCGCCGAAGCCTATCAAAACACCGCCGCGAAAGCCGCAGAGATGGTCCTCGCCGAAGCTGGCGTGCGCCTGGCCATGATTCTCAACGACGCGGCGAAGACAACTCCTTAGGCTAAGGCTTTGCCGTTGTGGAAGACGAATTCGCCGCTCCTGCCGGTGCCACGCCCAAAGATTTGATGTAGCTCACCAGTTGCCAGCGCTGCGGCTCAGGCAGTTTCGACCACACCGGCATCCCCCGCCGCACCACGCCATTCGTCAAAATCCAGAAAATGGCTCCTGGTGCGGCATTTTGCACTTGTGGGGCACGCAGACTCGGTCCCTTCTTCCCGCCTTCTCCGGTGTCGCCATGGCATTCGGAACAATGTTGGTCGAATAGGTTCTGTCCGCCCGGAATGGCATTGCGGTCTTTCTCGATCGGATTGGATTTCCCGCGGGCTTTCTCCGGCGCTTTGGCAATCTCCGCATAGACCAGCGCGTCGTTCTGATACTTGTAGCGCGGTCCCTTCTCCTGTTCCCCAAAAGCAACCGAGACGCCGATTGAGACCACTGTGGCGCAAAAGGCTGCGATACAGGCTTTCATCGGTGGCCCCCGAATAACCGGCTAACCATCGAACCAAATCCCGTGATTTCCCGCGAGACGCCCCAGCGCAACAGGAACCGATGACTCTGATCATTCAAGCCGAAGCCCGCGGAAAGACGTAGCGTCCAGTCCGAAGGCAGATTCCACGCCACAACCGGTGCTAGGTAGTGCGAAGTGTTATGCAAGCCGAAACTGTAACGATCGCCGAGCCCGCCGTACATCTCCGCGCCGGCAATGAAGTTTTCCCGGCAGAAGCTGCAACGCTTGGCGGAAGCCTTCAGCGCAAGCGGCCGACTCGCTCCCAAGGCATAGCCAAACTCCCACGGATTCCCACCAGTGAGATTCTTCGTGGCGATGGTGTTCTCCACAAAATTCCAGCCTTTATGCGTGCTCGAGAGCAGCAACTTAAATTCAAGTTCGTGATTGTGCTCCTTGCGAAGCAGCGCATTGGAATCCGCGTAGTCAGACTCAACATCGTGGCCTTCCACCTCTTTCAGGATCTTGTCGGCCCCGCCAATGTTTTCGTACTCGATGTAAATCACCGGATTGATGAAGTGCTCCCGCTTGAGCGGCCGGAAACGATTCTCCCACCGGAAACCCGTAAACACCGTGCTGTCATTGAAGGTGGTCTGGCCGTCCAGGTAGAACTCCGTGGTCCACCAGGCCGTAGCGCCATATTCGAACTCCGCCCAGAACGCATGGAAGTCGTTCCCTCCTCGCTGTGTGCCAAACGTCGAGAAATACTCGATCTCAAGATTGCCTGGTTCTTCGAGGTAGTGGTCATACGCAACGATGTAAGGGTTCTCCTGGGCGCGAGCCGCGGACGGAAAACCGAAGGGGACTAGGAACAAGAGAACGACGACAAGAAGGCCAAATCGAGGAAACGAACTCACAATCTCTCCTTGCAAATGAATTGCAACAATGAAAGCAGACTAACTTAGTCCGATATTCTTTGCAAGTGATTCTCATCTGGAAATCCTTTCTTTCCTTCGTTTGACAGAAGCCGCGGAGCGCGCCATTCTTTGCCGGGTCTTGCATTTCGAATGGGGGGACGGCAGTGAAATCCGCGGAATTGCTGCTCGCATTACTGGACGAGGCCCATGAAAAGAAAACCTGGCATGGGCCAAATCTCAAACAATCCATCAAAGGCGTGACGGCTAAACAGGCGGCCTGGCGCCCAGGCCCCGGTCGCCACAACATCTGGGAAGTGACCCTGCATGCGGCGTACTGGAAGTACGCCGTGCGGCGCAGGCTCGAAGGCGGCAAGCGCGGCTCCTTCGTGCTGAAGGGCAGCAACTTCTTCCCACGGCCCGAGAAAGGCAAGCTGACCGAATCTGCGTGGAAAACCGACAAAGCAATACTGGAGCGCGAGCACCGGGCGATGCGTGCCATGATTGCGAAAACTCTGCGCACACCACAGCCGGCAAAGGTGCTGCGCATGTTGTATGGCGTAGCTTTTCACGATATCTATCATGCGGGACAGATCCGCCTGCTGCGGCGGCTGATGGAGCGCTAATCAAGCCGAATGGTTTTTCAACGCTCGTACGCAGGATGGCAGGTCCTGGGCATCTTGAAATAAACGAATCGCAGCAAGGCCCGAAGCGCCCGCGGTCAGGCACCCGCCGCCGTTGGCCAACGTGATTCCTCCAATAGCGATCACCGGAACGGAAACCGCGCGGCAAACTTCCTTCAGCTTTTCGAGCCCTTGAGGAGCGCCAAAGGCGGCTTTCGAAGGCGTGCCAAAGACCGGCCCAAAAAAAATGTAGTCGGCACCCCCATTCGCAGCAAACTTCGCCGCTTCCAGCGAGTGGCACGAAACGCCAACCAAAAAATCCTTCCGCTCACCGCGCGCATCCACAAACGGCATCACTTCCTGAACCGGCAAACTGTTTTCGCTGAGATGCACGCCACCCGCCCCCTCCGCGAGAGCAATGTCGAGCCGATCATTCACAAGAATTCGTGTTCGTGTGCCGTCACTAGAGGGAGATTTTGCCGCGCATTTCAACGCCCCGTGCGCGAGCAACGCGCACTCCCGCCCGGAGAGATCCTTCTCCCGGATCTGAACCCAATCAACCCCGGCGTGCACCGCCAATTCAACTTTTTGCAAGAGTTTGTCGAGCGCGTCCCCGGCTCCTTCTCCGCCAAGCACCCGCCGGGCCGTCACATAGCACAGGATGGGCCCACCACCCGATTCACTGAGGCGGGACACGTTGAGGCCCCGGCCCCGGCCGCGATCCAATCCAGCCCACCGCCAGAAGAATATCGAGCACACCCAGGCCGCTCACCGCGCCGCGAAACGACGGATGCAACACGATAGGCATGAGCGAAGGGAAATGGCTCAGAAAATAGTTTTGTTCCCAATACAGGGACCACGGCAGGTACAGGAGCATCGCCCCCATTTCAAATGCTAGCACCACCAGCAACGCGCGATAAATCCGGCTCATGAAGGAGAGGGACCCCGTCCACTCAGGCAAAGTTCAGGGTCAGCGGCTGGGCTTCTGGAGGGCAGCGATGCGTTCTGCTACGTCGCGATAATCGATGTTCATCGCGTAGACCTGGGAAAAACTCTTGCGCGCCGCCTCTGGCTCGCCCGCCGACTCCTGGGCTACGCCCAAATCATACCGCAAGGCGAGCATGCTTTCTGGTTCAATGCCAGGAGTCTTCAGGGCGCGTTCATACCAGATGGCGGCGATGCCCGGTTCGCCCTTTTCCATGAAGGCCAGGCCAAGCAGCGTGCAACATTGCATGACGTAGGGGAAGGAGCGCCCCCGTTCGGTGGCTTTCGCAACCTTCTGGAATTCGCTGATGGCTTCTTCGAGCAGCCCCATTTCGCGGAAGGCGATACCCAGGTTGTAGTGCGTCTCCAGGTCCTCTTCCTCGGCTCCCATTTCGCCAAGTTCCGCGCGAAACTCTTCGAACACTTCCTTGAGCGGACCGCTCTCGCCGGGAGTTGCTGTTGGAGCCGGAGGCTTTGGGACAGCTGGCGGCTGAGAACCGGGCATCGCTCCGGAGAATCCCGGCGCAAGATCCCCAATCCCAAGTTGATCAATCTCATTGGCCAAGTCCGCAAGGAATTGATCCGAAGCGAACCCGCTTCCTGCTGGCGGAGCAGAAGTGGCATTCTGCGCTACAGGCTCAGGTGGCGGCGGCGCAACCGGCGTCTCCGGCGGTTTCTGATCATAGGCCGGAACGAGCGCTTCCGGTTCCAGCACGAGCTCAAAATCCTGTTCCAATTCGAATTCCGGCTCTGCCGCCTTGGGCGGTTTCGGCGGAGCTTTTGCCGACGCAACGGGCGCAGGAATTTTCGCCGCTGGCGGCGGCTCCACAGGAACCGGCGGCGCCTCTTCCGCAACTTCGAACGCTGCAGGCGCCGGAGCCTCCTCCGGCAGAGCTGCGGGCTCTTCTCCAATCTGGAATTCCTCAACGTGGGCAGGCTCTGGTTTGTGTTTCGGTTCCGCCGCAGGCTTGACTGCCTTTGGAGCAGGGGCCTCTTCCACAGCTTCGGGAGCTTTCGTTTCGTCCAGAATCGTCGCCCACTCCTCGGACAAGTCGACTTCTTGAACCTCTTCTTCCTTCGCCTCCGGTGCTGCCGGGGCGGGTTCGGCCTCGATCGGCTCGAGCTTCATCTCCTCGATTGGAGCTTTAGGCTCAGGTACCGGTGTCGCGGCAATTTCCGGTATGGCAATCTCATGAATCTGAGGCGCAGCACTCTCCTCCACGGCAGCTGGCCCTGCGACAGGTGTCGCTGCCGGCACGCCTCCGGTCAACTCCTCGTCCGACAACCCAGCAGCGCGCTGGAAGCGGCGGCGCAATTCGCCGAACCGTTCCGCGCTTCGCTTGTCGCCCGTTTCGTTGTGGATCTGCTCGAGCTGCGCGGCGAGCTCGGCCGTGCGCCGGTCGTCGCCCGCGCCCAGCACAAAGTCCAGCAGCTTTTCGAGGGTTGGCGTATGGCGTGGCGCGCGGCGGAGAATGGCTTCGAGCAGTCCGATGGCTTTTTGCGTGAGGCCGTAGCTGGCGAAGAGGTCTACGTCCGTCAGCGACTGCGCGATGAATTTCTGCGTTTCATCATCGAGTCCAGGTTCACTAGGCGTCGGGGTGACCTTCGCCTGGACTTCGTGTGCGGGCTCTTCCTCGCTGGAACGCAGCTTCGCAGCAGGCGCCTTCGGAATCTCCGCCTGCAGGTTCTCTTCCGGGAGCTCGGGAGCTTCTTCCGGAGCCAGCAGCCCCATCTTTCGGAGCACTGCGTTGAGCTTGCGTTTGGCGGAATCGCTGTCAGGTTGCTTGTCCACCAGTTGTTGGTAAATCTCCTTCGCGCGCTCCAGCTTGTTTTGCCCAACCAGGGCATCCCCAAGATGTGCGAGAGCGTCGGGCAATCGGAACGAGTCGCTGGTGCGGCCGTAGAGCTCCACCAGCCACTCGAGAGGTTCGAGGCGATCGGGCATGCTGGTGGCCAGTTCCGAGAGGAGCCGCGCGACGAGTTCGTGCTCCCCCGCGTCAATCATGTGTACGCGGGAGCGCTCCAGAATCTCCATGGCCTTATCGTCCTGCCCGGCTTGCAACAGCGACTCGACGAGTTTTTGCATGGGCCCGAAATTCTTTTCGTCGGCTTCGAACACGCGGAGAGCCAGGGCCGTGGCCGCATTCCAATTGGAGCTCTTGATCTGCAGATCGAGCAGGAGTTCGGTCTGCTCGCCACCCTTTTCGAGATCCGGAACCTCTTCCAGAAGCTGTGCCGCCTTCGTGAGATTGCCCTGCGAAGAATACGAGCGCGCCTTGACGATAACCGCCGCGAGATTGTGAGGTTCCAGCTTCAGCGCCTTGTCCGCGAGCTTTTCACTCTCGGCCTGGTCGCCGCGCGCAAGGGCGCGCTGGGCCGCGCAGACGTACGCTTCGATGGCTTCTCGAGACTGGCCCATGGCCTGATACAAATCCGCCAGCCGTATCTGAATGCGAAGATTGTCCGGTTCGGCCAGAAGTAGTTTTTTCAGCAGGCTTACCGCTTCCGGTTGGCGGTTGTTCTTCAGGTGAATTTCCGCCAGTTGCAGAAACAGCGGCCGCGCCTCGCTCATCACCCCTTGCTGCACATACAGGTCGGCAAGCTTCTCTAGCGGACGGATTTCTTCCGGCGCGAGCTTCGCGATGCGTTTATAAACGGCAATCGCCTTGGTCAGAAAACCGTCGCCAACAAAGATTTGCGCCAGCCGTTCGAAATAGTCGATGGCCTGAAAGGTCTCGCCCTGGCGGATATACAGCTCGCCAACCGTCATCAGGGTGACCTGATCGCGTGGCTCGAACTTCAGAATCTGCTGATACTCGGCGATCGCTTGGGCGACTTTGCCTTGGTTCAGCAGCTTCTGTGCGGCTTCGACGTTTTTGCTCTTGTTAAAAGCCATGCGTGAACGGGGACAAGCCTCCCCCTGGAGTCTGCCCCAGACGTTTCTCCTATGTTTGCTGCGGTGACAGGTCGAGCCGCAACGCTACTTCGTTACGCTAACAGGTGGGAAAAAGCCAAGTCAACGAACCCAAAGTCCCTTGTGAGCAGGCAGTTATCCCCGTTCCCTCCAGGAACTCCGCCAGCGAAAGCCCGGCGAAGCGCGGGAGAACTGTTTTTCCCTCTCCGCTTTCACCACAACCCATTCCCCAGCCAGCCCCGCAACACCAGTGATAAAATCCCAGCGCACTCTTTATGCGTGTCCAGGAGACGAATACTTCATGCATGCACCTCCAACCCGCCGTGATTTCCTGGCGCTCCTCAGCGGAGCGGCCGCCACTTCCGTACTTCCCGGCCTGCCATCCTTTGCGTTTCCCCCGCCAGCCATGAGCAGCCGCTTCAAGCTCTCGATTATCACTGACGAAATCTCTCAGGACTTCGGTCACGCCCTGGAAGTCGCCTCCAAAGAGTTCGGCCTCGGTTATGTCGAGCTGCGCGGCCTGTGGAAGAAGAACATCATAAACCTCGACGGGAAAGAGGTCGCCGAAGCCCGCCGCCTTCTGGACAAATTTGGCCTCCAGGTCACCGACATCGCCAGCCCGCTCTTCAAAACCGACTGGCCGGGCGCGCCCATATCCGAATACAGTCCCAAGAAGCCGCAGTTCGGCGCCGATTTCTCCTTCTCCCAGCAGGACGAAGTTCTAGACCGCTGCATCGCTGTGGCCAAGGCATTCGGCACCGACCGCATCCGCTGCTTCGACTTCTGGCGCCTGAACGATCCCAAGCCCTTCCGCGAAGCCATGGATGACAAGCTGCGTCAAACCGCCGCGCGCGTTCTCGACAAAAAAATAACGCTTCTCCTCGAAAACGAATTCGCCTGCAACACCGCGACCGGTGCCGAAGCCGCGCGGACCCTCCACGCCGTGCAATCGCCAAATCTCCTGTTGAATTGGGACCCGGGCAACGCCGCCTTCCGCGGCGAGATTGCTTTCCCGGATGGTTTCGAAAAACTACCCAAGGATCGCCTCGGCCACATGCACTGCAAGGACGTCGTCCGAAAATCCGACGGCTCATTCGAATGGGCTGCCATGGGCCGCGGCATCATCGATTTTGTCGGCCAGTTCCGCGCACTCGTCAAGGACGGCTACCGCGGCACCATCAGCCTCGAAACCCATTGGCAAGGCGGTGGCACGCCCGAAGAATCCTCACGCCAGAGTTTTGCAGGCTGGAAAGACGAACTCAAAAAAGCGGACGCACTCTGAATGATTCGAACAAGTGGGAACACGCAAGCCGAAGAAATACTTCAACGTTTTGCCCAGGCCGCAAGCAGATTCACGACATTCTAAATTTCAAGCGGAAGCGGCGCTTGCGTTGCCCCCGCGCCCCAGCACGCCGATTCACGCACCGGCGCGAATGAATGCCGGTGCAGCGGCGACGGCCCGTGCACACGCAAAGCCTCTAAGTGATCCGGCGTAGCGTAGCCTTTGTGTCGTGCCAGCCCATACTGCGGATAAACCGCGTCCCATTCTTCCATGCACGCATCCCGATGCGTTTTCGCCAGGATGGAAGCCGCCGCAATCGAAACGCTGCGCGCATCGCCCTTAATCAGCGATTTCTGCTCGATCAAAACATCCAGCTGCATCGCATCTATCAACAAATAATCTGGCGAGATGGAGAGCTGCTGCAGCGCGGCGGTCATGGCCTGCCGCGACGCTTGATAAATATTCCACGCATCAATTCGCTGCGCGTCAATCTCCGCTACCGCCCACGCCAGCGCATGTTCATGAATTCGCGCCGCCAGTTCCGCGCGCCGCTTGCCAGGAAGTTTCTTCGAATCATCGAGGCCGACAATTCGCCGCTTGGGATTGAGGATCACTGCGGCCGCGACCACCGGACCAAACAATGCGCCTCGTCCGGCTTCATCAATTCCGGCGATGCGCATCCAGCCCAGTTTTCGCGCCGCTCGCTCGAAACGGGAAGAGCAGAGCCGGCTCATTGGTTCGCGATTCTAACACGCCGGCGCGCCTACTTTTCGCTGTCGTTTTCTTGACTGTGCTGCGTCCGCGTGCCACGATACCGCGCTCCATGCGTCTAACTTCCACAAATGCCCCGTGTTGTTTTCTCCTGGAGGAGATACACCCGATGAATGACCTGCACGAATCAAGTCGATTCAAGTTGAAGAAGTTTCCGAGATCGCTACGCACATCGCACCGTTTCTTACGCGCCGCAGTTTTGTTTTGCTCCTTGGCATTCCTTGTCGCGGCGTCCATTCCCGCGCAAACCCGCAAGATCGAATTGAGCGACCTCGCCAAAATCACTTCCGTCTCCGATCCGCAAATCTCCCTCGACGGAAAATCCATCGTCTTCGTGGTTTCCCGTCGAAACATCGATCAAGATCGCAGCGACCGCGAACTCGTCCTCATGGATATCGCTTCCGGCGCGCAGCGCGTGCTCACCTACGACCGCAAAAGCGTCGGCTCGCCGCGCTGGTCCCCCAACGGCGACCGTCTTGCCTTTGTCGCCGTGGACGGAACTGCCAAGGACGCCAAGCCGCAAGTTTTTGTTTTGCCGATGACCGGCGGCGAAGCCCGCAAACTCACCGACGCGCCCGAAGGCATCGAACAATTTGCCTGGCGTCCCAACGGGCGGGACATTGCCTACGTCACCTCCGACGAGCCCGAAAATAAGAAAGAAATCGAAAAGCATCACGACTCCTTCGAAGTCGGCGACAACGATTACCTCGCCACCGAAGCCGCCCTGCCTTCTCACATCTGGCTCATCGCCGCCGACGGTGGAAAGCCCAAGCGCCTCACCTCCGGCTCCTGGAGTCTCCCGAAAAGCGCGCCTCCAAGCTCCCCTGCGTCTCCCATCTCCTGGTCTCCTGATGGCAAGTGGCTGCTTTTCACCCGCCAAGAACATCCGCATCAAGGCGACGCCGATCAGACGACTCTACAAGTTCTCAACGTGGAAACCGGCGAGATCCGCAAGCTCACGAAACACGAAAAGTTCGAAAGCTTCGCACTCTTCTCCCCGGACGGCTCCCGCGTTGCGTACTGGTATCCGCTCGACGGCGACCCCAACAACCAAATCGAAATCTTCGTCACGCAGACCACCGGCGGGGACGGCTCCGACGCCACGCGCTCCATCGACCGCGACATTCAACGAGTCATCTGGATGCCCGACGGTAACTCACTCCTGGTCGGCGGCCACGACGGCACTACAACTTCCCTCTGGCTGCAGCCCTTGAGCGGCTCCCCGAAGAAACTTCCTCTCGGCGACATCAGCGCTTCCTGGGCCTTCTGGGTGGACGTCTTCGTCGGCCGCAAAGGCGAAATCGCCTTCACCGGTAGTACGCCCACGCATCCCTCGGAGCTGTACTACATGGCCTCCGCGAGCGACACTCCGAGGCGACTCACGAATTTCAACGACGGAATCGCTTCCCTCGCGCTCGGAAAATCCGAAAAGATCGAATGGAAAGGCCCCGACAATTTTCACGAAGACGGCGTCCTCGTCTATCCTCCGGATTTCCAGAAGGGCAAAAAGTATCCACTCGTTCTGATCATCCATGGCGGCCCGCAAGCCTCCACCACCACGCAGTTCAGTCTTCTTCCCCAGGTCATGGCCACGCACGGCTACGTGGTCTTCGAACCGAACTACCGCGGCAGCGACAATCTCGGCAACGCCTACCAGCGCGCCATCTGGAACGACGCCGGCGACGGCCCCGGCCGCGACGTCATCGCCGGCATTGACGCCGTCAAAAAGCTCGGCATCGTGGACGAATCGAAAATCGCCGTGACCGGCTGGTCCTACGGCGGCTACATGACCTCCTGGATGATCGGCCACTATCAAATCTGGAAGGCCGCGGTTGCCGGCGCTCCCGTCACCGACATGTACGACGAATACAATCTTTCCGATGGCAACGCCGGCGATCGCTACAGCTTCAAAGGCTCGCCCTACGTCGGAGACAACCTCAAGGACTATCGCGCGCAGTCACCCATCACCTATGCCGCGCAAATGAAAACGCCCACGCTCATCCTGCACGATACCGGCGACGCGCGCGTGACCGTCACGCAGGGCTACTCGCTCTATCACGCGCTCAAAGACAATGGCGTGCCCGTAAAATTCATCGCCATCCCCGTTCCCGGCCATTTTCCGGGCGATCCTGTTCGCGCGATGGACACCTTCCACTATTGGATCGATTGGGTGGATAAATATCTGAAGTAAGGATGAATCGCCGCTCGCTCGAAGCGGTCTAAAAAAGCAGCGTTTAACCGATCGCATTCCAAAATTCGCAGGAGAAAGTTCCATGCATCCACGGCTGAATTTTTTTCTTCGTACCGTTTTTTGCGTCGCTTGCTTTTGTGTTCTGTTCGCGAAGGCTCCTTCAAGCGCAGCGCAAGGCTTATCCAGCGACGATCTCTCCCGCCTGCGCTCCGTCGGCTATGTGGAACTCTCGCCCGATGGCCGTCGCGTCGCCTACACCGTAACCATGCGCGACCGCCCGGGCCGCCCCTACGGCCAGCTTTGGCTCATGGATCTTTCCACGCAGAAATCCACCCGCATCGGTGGCGACAAAGATTCTGGAAGCGCCCCGCTCTTTTCCCCGGACAGCAAATGGCTGGCCTTCGCCGGAAGACAAGGCGAAAACTCCGGTCTTTTCGCAGCGCACGCGGATGGCTCGGGCGTCACCTTTCTCACGTCATGGACCGGCACCAACAGCCCGCTCCCCGGCGCCGGCAAAGAAGTCGCCTGGTCCCCCGACGGCAAGCAGCTCGCTTTCGTCTCTTCCACTCCCGGCGCTGAAACCACCGAAGCCACCGGCGACCCCACGGTCATCACCCGCTATCTCTACAAGCCTGACGCCGGCGAAGGCATGACGCGCTTCAACGACAATCAGCGCCTGCACATCTTCACGATAGACGTGGCCACCAAACAAATCCGCCAGCTCACCAATGGCAACACCGACGAACATTCCATTGATTGGTCGCCCGACGGCAAAGAAATCCTTTTTGTTTCGAATCGCGAGCCCAATCAAGATGAATTTTTCAATTACGACATTTTCGCGCTGCAGCTCTCGGACAACACCATCCGCCGCCTGACCGCCACCGAATACAACGAGTACGAACCGCTCTGGTCCCCCGACGGCAAGCACATCGTCTATCGTGGCACGCGCCGCGGCCTCACTGACCGCGAAACCACCATGGAAGACACCCACGTCTGGTTGATGAACGCCGACGGCAGCGACCGCCGCGAAATCGGCGCCGTCCTCGACAATCGTCAGGGCGCCCCGCAATGGTCCCCCGATGGCCGCGCCGTGTACTTCACCATCCAGGAGCGCGGCAGCGTCCACCTCGTGCGCCAGCCCATCTCCGGCGGCAAACCCGAATACGTCGTGAAAGAAGTCGGCGCCGTCGGCGGCTGGTCCGTCGCCAAGGATGGCACGCTGGCCTACACTTTTGCGTCCCCGCGCGACACAAACGAGCTCTATCTCAAGACCGGCGACGCCGCCCCGCGCAAACTCACCGACCTGAATGCTCAGCTCTTTGCCGGAAAACAAATTGCCGAAGTCGAGTCCTTCACCTTCCTCAGCAACGACAATAAATTCGAAGTCGAAGCCTTCCTCACCAAGCCGCTGGGAATGACCGCCACCTCGAAACATCCGCTCATCGTCAACATTCACGGCGGCCCGCACGGCCAGAACGGCCCGGCCTTCAACATCAAAAGCCAGATCTACGCCGCGCGCGGCTGGGCCACGCTGAACGTCAACTACCGCGGTTCCACCGGCTACGGCCAGAAATTTGCGGACGCCGTCTTCGCCGACCAGGACGGCAACGAAGGCCAGGACGTTTTATACGGTGTGAGCGCCGCCGTCCGCCGCTATTTGTGGATCGATCGCGAACGCATGGGCATCGAAGGCGTCAGCTACGGCGGCCAATTGACCGACTGGCTGATCACCCAGACCAACGAATTCAAGGCCGCCATTCCCACCGCCGGAATCACCAATCTCATCAGCTACAATTACATGACCTACTACAACCAGTAT
The DNA here is from genome assembly GCA_963729455.1 of uncultured Acidobacteriota bacterium. Classification (GTDB taxonomy): domain Bacteria; phylum Acidobacteriota; class Terriglobia; order Acidiferrales; family UBA7541; genus Acidiferrum. The sequence continues at coordinate 633,864 of CAVSNX010000004.1, read as the reverse complement.
GAAGAAATGGAATTCGGCCAGTTCCTCCATCAAGGAAATCTGATGGACGTGGCCTGGGAACGCTCCGCCCTGAAGCACGTCGCCGCCGCGCACACGCCAACTCTCATCCTCCACGGCGAAAACGACAACGATGTTCCCATCGCCGAAGCCGAACAATTCTTCATCGCCCTCAAAGACGTCGGAACCGAAACCGTTTTCGTCCGCTACCCCCGCGAGGGCCACGGCCTCAGCGAAACCAAGCACGTCATCGATTCCATCGACCGCTCCATCACCTGGTACGAAAAGCATTTCCCCAAGCCCGGCGCCGAAGGCACCACCAACGTCCAGCCTTGACCGCAATCTCGGCTGTCGTCCTCGCAAACATTCTCACTGCACCTGTGGTTTTGCCGAAGCTTCGATAGGCTCGAATCCTGCCAACTTGGCCTCTAGGAGTGACGCGAACAAGCCAGACGTGGTTCCGTCCCCTGCCGATTCGGGATGCTGCTTCATCCATTTTATGAACACGTCTACGATCTGCCTTGTGTTCGTGGTGACTAACTTCACCACAAGCATCTGACCATCACGAAACTTGCCTTCGCTCTGGAAGGCCATGCCGTTGACGCCGGAGACCCATCCAGAGACGTAACCCACACAGAAAGCTATATTGATACTGTCCTTCGTGACGACGTCCCCGGGCTTGAATTCTGTCGAGTTGGCAACCGGGGCACAAATACTTGCGAGTTCGCCGGCGGTCTCGATCGGTTTAGCAGATACAGCTAGGCCAAACCCCATCGCGAACAGGATGATCGTGATGATACCGGCTTTATTTTTCACAGTGCTCTCCTATGCCATCCTTATCCGGCGACGGCTGCGATTCAACTGAGACTTGCTAAAGACACTCAACGATAGAAAACGTGTGCACCTTAAGAAAGGGGCCTTCGACGTACGTGTGTTCGTAGGTGTCGCGTTCTGCACCGTTCGGACACCCGCTGTCATGTATCCGTTCCACATTAACCCGTCGCGCGTCCTGTCCATGATCCGGACACCGCACCTGCTCCGGACCGGCGAACGCCTGACTTGCGAAACCGAACACTACAAACGCGCACGCGATTATTCTTCTCATTTCATTCCTCCTGCATTCTCCCTCGCTGCCTATAATTGACTATCTAACATTCTCCCGTTGTTCGTCAGTAGAACTATTCAGTAGCAGTTAACAGCCTTTTAGACAAAACCTGTGCAATTCGTTCAGTCAGACCGATGAGTCACCCAAGCAGAATGGCAATACCGTATAATCACGGCACATGCCAGAATCTCCTTTGGACGTATTCCAATATCTCAACTGGCTGCATCGGCTCAATTTGCGAACTGCCACACTGTCTTGTGTCTTTTCAGGTTCAATCACAGTGGTCAGTGAAATTCTGCCGCCCTCTTGGAAATGGGCCGTCGGTATTCCGTTCGGAATTGTTTTTATCGGCTGCCTATCAGTCCTCTTAGTTTCTCTTGCAGATCGCGAACGAATTAAACGCTCCAAATTCACAAATTTGGGAAATGATGAAAAGGAAGTTTTGCGAGCCTATATAGAACAAAGCAAAATGACAATTCCTTTCGTAGTCGCGGACGCCAGACCCAAAAGCTTGGCGAGCGAGGGGTTTCTCTTCAAGTCCTCTGATACAGAAGCGATATCAAAAGGTTTTATCTACTACACAATCCAATCATGGGTTTTCAACTACTTTAAGAAGAACTCGCATCTGCTAGGTCTGTAATGAGCCGGGTGCGCCCATAAAACAAAAAAGCCCCGGAATTCCGGGGCTCCTCTTGTAACAGACTGTCTGAAAGTTTCGCTTACGCCTGCGTCTCGCTGCCTGCAGTCGCCGCCGCCGCAACCACTTCCTCGCGGTCCGCTCGCTTGATGCGCGCCGCCTTGCCCTTCAAATCGCGTAAGTAATACAGCCGCGCCCGGCGAACCTTGCCCTTGCCAACCACCTCAATCGAGCTGATCGTCGGCGAGTGCAGCGGAAAAATACGCTCGATCCCCACCCCAAAGCTGACGCGCCGCACCGTAAACGTCGCGCTGGACGCGCGGCCCTTCTTCGAAATCACCACGCCCTCGAAAGCCTGCAGGCGCTCCTTCACCTTCTCGCCTTCGCCTTCCTGGAGGCGCACGTTGACGCGCACGGTGTCACCCGCGCGAAACTCGGGAAGGTCTTTGCGCAGTTGCGCTTCGTGTAACTTACGTATAACCGGATTCATGTTCCTGTTTCCTTTTAGACCCACTCAGGCAGGGCCAGCTCTTCAAACGCAATCCACAATTATAGACAAATCCCCGCATTTTGCCTAGCGGATTCGCGCGTAAAGCTGGGCGTTATTTCAAGTTGCGGCTGTAAGCGACGTGCTCGCCGCTATGCCGATGTCCGTACGGATGTCCCGCGCCGAATCACGCTGTCGGCAAACCGCTCCATCTCCTCAAGCTGCGGGCTGAATTGCAGCAGGACGAGGTCAACACCAACGGCTTCGAACTGCGCCACCCGCTCGGCCACCTGCTCCGCCGTCCCCACCAGCCCGGACCGCAGTCCTCGATTCGAAACCGAATAATCTTCCAGCGAAACGCGCTGCTCCAGTTGCGTCCCCGCAAGCCACTGCTGGTAATTCGCATACCCCGCCGCCGATTGGTGCACGTCGGTAATCCGCCGCACCTCGTCCTGCGCCTCGCGCTCCGTCTCCCGCACCACCGCGTAGCCCGCCACGCCGAATTTCATCGGCGGCAACTTGTGCTTTTCGCGCCGTTCCCGCAAATCCGCGATTTTCTTTCCCACATTTTCTGGCGGATCGCCATGCATCAGGTACGCATCGCACTTCGCTGCAATCAGCTCCTTCGCCGCCGGCGACTCCCCGCCCGCATAAATCGTCGGCCGCGGCTTCGCCACCGGCTTCGGCTCCAGGACATTGTCCTCCACGCGGTAATATTTCCCCGCATACGAAAAATGATCCTGCTTCCAAACGCCATCCACCACGTCCAGCCACTCGCTGGTGCGCGCGTAGCGGTCGTCGTGCTGTTCGAACGGCACGCCATACTTCCGCGCTTCATCCGCCCACCACGAAGACACCACGTTCAGCGTCAGCCGCCCATTGCTGATGCGATCGATGTTCGCCGCCTGCTTCGCCAGCAGCGCCGGCAAATGAAACGTCGGCCGCACCGCCACCATCAGTTCCATGCGCTCCGTCACCGCCGCCAGCGCCGCCGCCGTGGACCACGCGTCCAGCGAAGGCGCCTCCACTCCCTTGATGTCGTTGAGATTGAGTTCCGCGATCAGCGTCAAATCAAAACCAATCTTCTCGCTGCGCTGCGCCAGCTTTTTCACGTACGCCCAGCTCGTCTCCATGTTTTCGTTTTCGACGTTCCGCAGCCATCCTCCGAACACCGGCATCCAGTAGCCAAATCTCATCGCCGGCCCCCGCTCGCGCCCACGCGTTCCGCGCGGCTCGCTTCGTGCTTCTGCGCTTCCGCAATCAAAAAGTCCGCCAGCCGAGCATACGGATTGAATCCCACCACGCGCACCGGATCCGCCACGAAATTCGAAAGCGCATTCACGTCGTAATACAGTTGCCGCCCCGTGCGATCGTCAATTACGTATTCGATCCCGCCCACCTCGACGCCCGCGAGTTCCACGATTCGTTCGACGTCCTCAATCACCTGCCGCGGCGCCTCGTACCCTTCCACTTTCATCCCGCTCTTCGGCGCGTCCACCGGGCACGCAATGCGCGTCAGTTCTTCCCCCCGCGTGTTCTGGCAAATGTCCGCCGGACACAAGTTGTAACTCTCGCCTGTGATATGAATCTGGATCGCATACAGAAATTTTCCGCCCAGCACTTCCACCCGCGTGATAATCCCGTCCCGCGCCGTAAACGCCTCCTGCACCAGCGCCGTGGAATCAATCCCAAAGTAAAGCCGCTCCGCCTCCACCGCTGCGCGCAACTCCGCCGGTGTATTAAACCGCTCGATCCCCGCCCCGCTCCCGCCGATATTCGGCTTGATCACCACCGGATAACCGACAGCCTCCGCCGCCGCCAGCGCCTGCGACGGATGATTGATGACATGCGCCTTCGGGTACGGCAATCCCAGTTTTTCCAGATTCGTCAGTTGCAGCGCCTTCGAAATCTCATGATTGAAGCAGCGGTACCCGTTCACCACCCGCACGCCCTTGCCTTCCAAATGCGCAAGGTAGTTCAGCGTATAAAAAATCCCGTGCGCCAGCCCCCGCTGCCACGCCGAAGGACTCATCCGGTTGAACAGCAGCGAATATTCGCGCTCCGGCGAAGCCGCGTCATAGCTGTGATACCGCGCGTCGATCTTCCGCCACGGCACGCCGCGCTCATCCATCTGTTGAAACAACGGCCGGAACCAGTCCGGATGCTCGTAATAAATCGCAATCGGCTTTTCGAGCCCGCTGCCGCCATTCGTTTCCATAGTCATCAAACTATCCTAACGTGACGACCCATCGAATTCCAAAATCATGTGGTGCTCGTCGATCAACCGCTCGCCAACCATCAGCACCACTCTTCCTCATTCTTAAGCAGACCGGATCGCAGCCGCGTCTATTCCCGCAGCGTCCAACTTCGCTTCGGCAAAGACGCGGCATTCTCGGCGCACTAAAACAGATCCGGCCGGTTGCGCCGCGTTTTCTCGATCGCTGTCGCCCGCCTCCACTTCGCCACCTCCGCGTGATTTCCCCCAATCAGCACCTCCGGCACGCTCCACCCGCGATACTCCGCCGGCCGCGTGTAATGCGGAAAATCCAGCAGCATCGGACTGCCGCTTCGCGCCTGGTGCGGAGCACGCGACACTACATCTTTCGTCTCCCCAAACGATTCATTCTGCGAAGACGCCTCATTCCCCAGCGCCCCCGGTATCAGCCGCGTCACCGCATCAATCACCAGCATCGCGGCCAGCTCCCCGCCGCTCAGCACAAAATTCCCAATTGAAATCTCTTCCGTCGCCAAGTGCTCCGCCACGCGCTCGTCCACTCCTTCATATCGCCCGCAAATAAAAATCACGCGCTCCAGCCGTGCATATCGCCGCGCCGTTTCCTGATCGAATAATCTCCCCGCCGCCGACATCAACACGATCTCCGTCCCCGAATCGCGCGCCGCTTTCTGCCCCGCGTCCCCCACGCTGTGCCCCAGCAGCGACTCCACCGCCTCAAACAGCGGCTCCGGCTTGAGCACCATGCCCTCTCCGCCCCCAAACGGCCGGTCATCCACCGTGCGGTGCCGGTCCTTCGTAAACACCCGTAGATCCTGCACGTTCACCTGCACCAGCCCCGTCTCCCGCGCGCGCCGCAAAATCCCATGATCAAAAGGCCCCGCAAAAAACTCCGGGAAAATCGTTATGAGATCGAATCGCATGCGCCGCCAGTGTAGCAAACAGCGGGGTTTCTCCGTGCGGGCACCGTCCGACACGACGGCAAGGAATCGTTCCTAACACAAATTGTCATGCCCTCTTTCTGTTCCTTCGAACAGGTTGTCCTTTCAACAGCTTGCCAATATGCTTGCAGCTCACTCTTAAAAGCGAAGTGAAGATAGACCCAGTCCCTCAGGGAGCTTTCCATGGCGTTCTGGTTTTCTATGAAGAGGCACCAATGCCTGCTGCTCGTTCTTCTCCTGGCAGTGCTCCAAGCCGGTTGCGGCGCCTACGGCACCGGCGGCAACGGTGGTGGCGGCAACGGCTCAGTCCCCGCCGTTCCAACGGGCCTCACGGCATCGGCCGCCAACGCGCAAGTCAATCTGACGTGGAACGCCAGTTCCGGCGCGACCGGTTACTACGTCAAGCGCTCCACCACAAGCGGCGCCGAAACTCAAATCGCCACACTCTCGGCAACGACCTTCGCCGACAACGCCGTCACCAACGACACAAAGTATTTCTACGTGGTCTCCTCCTACAACTCCTACGGCCAAAGCGCCAATTCCGCCGAAGCCAGCGCCACTCCTATCGCGCCTCCACCCCCTGCTGCTCCCGCAGGCCTCCAAGCCACCGCGGGGAACACGCAGGTATCTCTTACTTGGAATGCCAGCACCGGCGCAACGATCTACCACGTCAAACGCTCCACCACTAACGGCGGCGGCTACATCCAAATCTCGGCCCCCACCGCCACAAATTTCACCGACACCGGCCTGACCAACGGCACGCCATACTATTACGTCGTCTCCGCCCTAAACTCCGCCGGCGAAAGCGCCAACTCCGCCCAAGCCACCGCCACCCCTGCAAACGCCGCAGCCAGCGTCACCATCACCATCAACCCCGCCATCACCCACGCCATCTCCCCCTACATCTACGGCATCAATTTCTACTCTGGCATCACCGGCGCCCCACCCCTGCTCACCTTTGACCGCGACGGCGGCAATCGCTGGACCGCCTACAACTGGATCAACAACGCTTCCAATGCGGGCAGCGACTATTTCTACGAAAATGACAACTATTTGTGCAACGGCAGCTGCAACGCGAGCATTCCCGCGGAAGCCGTGCGCACCTTCATCGCCGCCGACCACACTGCCGGGCTGGCCAGCCTGGTGACCTTCCAAATGCAGGGTTACGTGTCCATCAACACGACTACCGTCCAGGTGCCCATGCCTTTTCCAGATTTGACCTACTTCCGTCCCGTGGTCTTCAAGAAAAGTTCCGCCTCCAACGCCGCGTTCACTCTCACGCCTCCGCCGGCCACCACCGACAACAACGTGTACATGGATGAGTTTGCCTGGGCCTTGGATCAGAAGTTCTCCGGCCAAGGCATCTTCAGCACCAATCCCACCCACCCCACCTTCATAAACCTCGATAACGAGCCCGAACTCTGGAACTCCACGCACCAGGAAATCCAGGGCCTCACTGCGGTCACCTCTGACAACTACATCGCCAAAACCATCGCTCTCACCAAGGCCATCAAGGACCAGTTCCCCGACGCGGTCATCTTCGGCCCCGTCCATTACGGCTTCCAGGGCATCTACAATTGGCAAGGGGAATTGAGCGCCACGCCCACCGGCGCGAACTGGTTCCCCGACAAATATCTCCAGGCCTTGAGCACCGCTTCCGCTACGTACGGAAAGCCTCTCGTCGACGTCTACGATTTCCATTGGTACGCGGAAGAATACGATTCCAACGGGACGCGCATTCTCAACCTCACGAGTTCAACGTTGACCGACGCGCAGATCCAGCTCATCGTGCAAAGCCCTCGCAACCTCTGGGATCCCACCTACACCGAGAGTGGCAACAGCAACCCCTGGATCTACGAGGAGCTCGGCAATACTCCCATCAATCTCCTCGGCCGCCTGCAGGCCAAGATCAACTCCGAATTCCCCGGCATGAAAATCTCCATCACCGAATACGAAAACGGCGGCTGGAATCACATCGCCGGAACCATCGCTCAGGCCGATAACCTCGGCGTCTTCGGCGCCCAAGACCTCTTTGCCGCCAGCTTCTGGCCCCCGAGCGGCACCTATTCCTACGCGCTCGCAGGTTTCCGCGCCTTCCGTGGCTTCGACGGAGCCAGCGCCACCTTCGGCGACACCTCGCTCCAAGCCATTTCCAGCAACGTCGCAAATGTAGTGGTCTACGCGAGCCTGGATAGCACCACGCCCGGCCGCGTCGTGTTCGTCGCCATCAATCGTTCCAATTCCTCGCAAGTGACCGCCATCAACGGCCAAGCGCTCTCCGGCACCGCGCACCTTTATCAAATGACCGCTGCAACCGCGCAGGCCCAAGTCACCGCCGGAACCGCCGTCGAACCCGTAGCCGCCGGAACCATGGCCGTAAGCGGCACGTCCATGACGATCACGCTTCCAGCCTACAGCGTCACCACCATTGACGTTCACTAAAAGGATTTGAGAAATCTAGAATCGCGGCAGCCAACGAGGCACGCGCCGGCAATACTCCTCGTATTCCGCGCCAAATTTGCGCCGCAATGTGGGCTCTTCCTGCAAAAGCACGAACAGGTGGAAAAATAGCCACACGCACGCAATGTAGATGCCAACTGGAATTGATCCAAACAGGATTGCTTGCCCCACCACAAACCACGCCACGCCCACATACATCGGATTGCGCACGAACCGGTACAGCCCCTTAACCACCAGCCTCCGCGGCATATCAATCGGCGCCGGTGTCCCCTGCCCCGTAACCGCAAAATCCCACGCGCATTTGAAATAAATGCACGCGCCAGCAACAAGCGGCAAGAAACCGCTCCATCGCCACCCGGCAAACGGTAGGCTGTAGCTGCCACCCGTATCCAAGAGCACCCACCGCGGAATCAGCACGCCTACAGTACCCGGCACGACCAGCGTAAACACCGCCGTCTTGAGCAGCGCCCACGCAATCGTTCCTTTATCTTCCATCATTCAAGTTACGTAGGCCGTCCGGAAGGGTTACATCTATTCGTCGTTCCGCCACTCCGATGTGTGTGCAAATATCTTGCGCCAGTGGCACCAGCAACTCTCCGTGAGCCGTGTCCACCACGAGCAGCGGCGTCCCAGGAATCTCCTCGCCAGGAATCTGCACATCCCGCACTTTTCCAAGCAAGGCCGGCGCTTCGCCCAGCGAACACGGTGACGACGCCACCACTGGCGCCGAGATTGGACTTTCGAATACCGAGCATCCAATGAGGTCGGAAACAAAATATTGTCCAGCCGGCAAAGTCACGCGCTGTTCGAACGGAAGCAATATCTCCAACCCACGAAATCGTTCCGCTTCCGAAATCGAATTCACGCCTTCGAAATGAAACACTGCCTGCCCGCGATGATTCTGGCTCAGCCAGCACGCTTTCACCGCCACGCGCCGCGGCTCATCCTTGCCGTCCACCCGCCCGACAAACACTTCCTTCAATTTGGTAAGCCGTTCCGGAAAATCAGTGAGCAGTTCTGCCGCGACCTCGCCCTTGTTGCCGCGCGCACGCAGAATGCGCGCCAGCAAAACCCAGCGTGGAGTTTCAGAACTCAATGGAGTGTGGCCGCAACTCGGCCCAGGGTAAGTATGAACGCAAATTGCAAAACGAAAAGAAAAACCCTGACGTGGCTAGTCTTCGAGAATTTCCAGCGTGAACCGCTTTCTCATCTTCATCCCGCCGGCGCCCAGCAGCGTTCGCATCGCCTTGGCCGTACGCCCCTGCCGCCCGATCACCTTCCCCAAATCCTCAGGATGCACCCGCAGTTCAAGCACCGTAACCTGCGACCCCTCGACGGACTTCACCTGCACTTCGTCAGGATGGTCCACAAGAGCTTTGGCAATGGCTTCAACCAGCTCCTTCATCGGGCACCTGGGAATGGCCCCGGCCTGGCCGGGGCCCAAAATTCAGGGAGGCGTTGTGGCTACGCGATCTTCTGCAGCCGCAGGAAGCTGCGCACGGTGTCGCTTGGCTGTGCGCCAAGCCCCATCCAGTACTTGATGCGCTCTGCGTCCAGCTTGATCTCCGCAGGCTTTTTCAGCGGATCATACGTGCCCACCGCTTCCTTCACGCGGCCGTCTCGGGGCCGGGTCCTCTCAATGACCACCACGCGGTAAAAGGGCTTCTTTTTCTTTCCAATCCTTGACAGACGAATCGTTAACACTAAGTCAGTCCTCCTGAACCCATCCATTGTAGCCTGCCGCACTCCCGCCCGGCAATCGGAAAGCCTCAGTGCGGCTCGGCTGCCGGCGGCGTCCCCACAGGCATCATAAACGTCCCGTCATCCACCGGAACGTTGTGCTTCACTTCCTGGACGTTAATGACGAAGCTCAGCGCCGGTGTTGTCACTCCAATTCGCGTCGCGATTTGAATGCCTTCCACCGCCCGGTACTCCTCAAACGTCAGGCTCGTCTTCTCGATCTTTCCGCTCTCGTCCGGTCCTTCCGTATCTTCCGCGACTCGCCGCCCGCTCTCCGCGTCCAAATAGAACGTGAGCGTTTTTCCCCCGGCCCATGCGCCACTGCCGTATACGCGTCGTGCGCGCCAACCTTCGTCCGCCCCGTCACTTCCATATCCGGGTAAATTTCCTTCAGCCGCACATCCGTGTCGAAGTTCGCATCCACCCGCGCTTCTTCCAGTTCGGCGCCCTCCAGCTTTTTCAGGCCGTTCTGCGTGTCAAATTTCCAGCCCACCCGCCCGTCGAATCCCTGCTTCTGCACGAATTGCCCATCCGCTATCGAAGTAGTCTGCAAAATCTTGTTCGGCGCCTTCGCCACCACCTCGAGTTTCCCGCTTGCCCCCAGCGCCGGAATTTCCACCGTCCCGCTCAGCACCAGCGTCGAAATCTTGGCCCATGCCTCTTTCCCGCCGCTCCCCTTGGCGCATTTCGCCGACAACTCCTCCGCACTCGGCAGCGCGGCGTCCTTCGCACTCGCATCTTTCGTTACAGCGCCGTTGCTCGGTGCTGTCGCCATCTGCGAAAACGCCGGCCCCGCACAGGCAAATAGAAAAACAAAAATACCCGTCACTAATCTCTGTCTCGTTCCCATGGAACACCCCGCCAATCCCGCGCTTTTTAGGATAGATCATCGTCTCTGGCGAGACTTCCGCAGTGTCCCCCGCCACGCCGAATCCGTCAATCCTCATCTGCCTGTGTGTCACTTTCCGACTCTCCGGCTTATCAAGACCTTGCTGCATCGCCAATGGATTCGGTTGTCTGAATCAAGGCCCGATTGTTGGGCATTCAACGGAATAAGAGTGTATACTTCAGGAACTAACTCACGCACCTTCCGCCGTGCTCCCCAAGGACGACGGTTTCCGTGCCGCAACACATCTGTCCCGCCAACCAGTTGCAAAGGTACAAGTGTCGTCAGTCTGTAGAGAGTTTCACAGGCGGGAACGAAGGGACTCCGATGACTGAGAACGTAAACGTCCAGTACGTTGGTTTCAAAGCGAAAGCGCTCGTGCGCGAATATAGCTTCATCGTGCGGAGAGCCTTGAACGAGACAAGCGAATTTACCTTAACTATTGTGAACGAGGCATTTGGGTCCCAACGTGTGCGCTTTCAGGACGCTCCCGAGATCTGCTCCCTCAGGCTCCATCGCGAGCTGGCTGTTTTTGGAGACCATCCTCCTCAGACGCACTACCGTATCAGCGAGACGGACCTTGACGACTATCGCAACTCGCACTCCACAAAGGCTCGCGGCTACCCTTATAAGCCCCCTTATAAGCCAAAGACCTCGCAGGACCTCTAGCCCAGCTTGTCGCAGCAGTCTACGAGATAAACTCAACTACACCTTGTGGTTCGAGAGCTCAGGCGTGTTGGCTGCCGTTTTCCGGTAGTTTTGCCACGAAAAGGCCATAGACGAAATTGCCGGACGCGAAGCCGGCACGCATGGCCCGGAATGATTTCAAGTTGGTGACGAATTCGGCGCCAAGTTTCGCGGCCAGCGCCCAGAATTTCTTGTCTTTGATAATGTCCAGGCCGAGGTCCCAGGATTTCGCGCAATTGCGTGTCAGGTCCTCTTGATGGACGATGCGCATGCCAACCGAAACCAGGAAGTCTCTATAGTCATTCATTCCGCGCAGTTCGACCATCATGCCCTTCTCGATCGGCTCGATGAATTTCTTTTTCTCGGCGGGCGAGAGGTTTTCCTTCTGGAACCAGTCCGTAAGGGCGAAGCAACCGCCGGGTTTCAGAAACTTCACCGCCGACGCGAAGAATTTCCGGGGGTCATAATAGTGAGAAATGGATTCGACGGACCACAGCACGTCAAACTGCTGTGAAAACTGCATGTCCTCCGCATCCATTAGGAAAAAGCTGGCATCCAGGTTGGTCTTGGCCGTGGCTTCCTTGGCCATTTGCACTTGCACGGGAGAAATGGTGATGCCTGTGGTGCCGGCGCCGTACATTTTCGCGAGATAGAGACTGGTGCCGCCAAAGCCGCAGCCAATGTCCAGAATCCGTGAGCCCGTCTCTATGTTTGCGAGCTGCGCCAGATGATCGATCAGCTGGCTCTGCGCCGTTTCTTTCGATTCATCGCCACGGACCCAGTAGCCGTGGTGTATATGCTCACCCCACAGGGACTGATAGTGCGGGCTAACGGCGTCGTAGTGTTCAATAATTTTGCGCTTCTCGTTGACGCGAGGCTTGGCCGCCGAAGGCTGCGCAAGAGCTTCGGTATATGGGTTCTCAGGCAAGAGCGCTATTTTACCTCGACAGTGGGCGTTGCCAAGTACCGGGAGCGTGCGGCCGGGGGAACTGCAGCGGCGCCTCCTGACGGTGGGGCGGTGTTTGATGAACCGTTTCCGATCCGCCGCGCACCACCGTTCGACGCTGGAACTTTGCTCCGCTTGGAGGTAAAGTCCTTTCGAGCGTGAAAGTGGACGAAGCCCCTCAATTGGAATAACGGCGAGCATGCAATTCGCAGGCAAGTCAACGCAAGCGGCTTTGAAAGACCTGCCAACGGGCGCCCGCTCAAGCACGTATGCCCATGCGGTCAATCCTGACGCCATACGCAAACTCCTGCTTCGCTGCTTCTCTGTGCCCATCGCCCTGGCAAGCATTGCTGCCGCATCGCTCGAAGGCACCCTTTCCGTCGCGTTCTATGGCGCGGCCGTGCTTCTCGGGAAGGTCCGTCCCCTACGCCAGGCGTATCAATTTCTTTCGCGGACCTACGACGGTTTCATTGATCGGCTGGGCCAGGAAGTTCTCCGTGACTCCCGGGACACGCCCGCGTTACGCATCATGGTGTCCCTCACCCTGACTGCCTTGCCAATCTTCGCAATCCAGCTCGTTTTAGGGAAACCTCGGCTTCTGCTGGTGATCGCGTTCTATCTTTCCCTCTGCGGTCCCAAGTTTCAGCGCTCTGTCAGGATGTTCAGCGCTAAACACATGGAGGCGCATCGCCCCCAAGGCTATTTCTCGGATAAATACGACAGGGTCTTCGGCCGCTACGTCGAATTCTTTCTCGGATATTTGTACGGAGACCTTCCCGAACTGGGTCGCACCGTTCATGTCCGTCTCCACCACAAAGAGAACGGCGGATTCGACGATAATGCCTCCACCCTTGGCTACGATCGAACGAATCTTTTGCATTTCCTTTGGTACCTTTCGGATAACGTTTGGACCACTCTGGGGCTCGCTCCCTACGCCTACTTTAGAGCTAGAGGCGACATAAAGAACCAAAGACGAGTGGCATGGGGAATCACGCGGTACATCGTTTATTTCGCCGCTGTCTTTCTTTACGACTGGAGAATTGGAATCCTGTACGTCTTAGTTCCTCTTCTTACCATGAATTTCATTATGGCTATCACCTCCTGGGTTCAGCACGCCTTCTGTGACCCGGAAAATCCCGAGGATTATTTTGTAAATACCGTAACCGTCTTTGATAAGGTGAACTTCATGAACGAAGGTTACCACCTCTGTCATCACCACCGATCGGCTCTGCACTGGACCGAGATGCCTGCCCATCTTGAGCGCCTGCGCGACAAGATGAGAGAGTCCGGCTCCCTGGTCTTTCGCGATTTGGATTTTATGCAGCTTTTCATCGAGTTGACTCTGCTTCGCAGAATGGATGTGCTTGCCGAGAAGCTTCTCCCCTGGGAACCCATGAATCACGAACAGAAGCTGGCGCTCCTTGCGAAGAGAACGAAGCCTGTAAGAGCCGTTGCAGCTTGAGGGTGCGCTCCGCTGCGAGCCATGCTTGTCTAAGGACCAGAGGGGGTTTTGAAGGACTAGGCCGATCCATTTCGCCTATTCGCTTGAACGTGGCGCGTTTAAACCGTCGCTTTATCCGTCTGGCCTACGAATAGATAGCCTGCACCTTTGCAGTTCGGGCATTCTTTATTGCGGTGATATCCGGTCGCTCCGCAGTGCGTACATTCGACCCAATCAAATGGTTTGATCGCAATCGCATTAATACCGCTACACCGTTGTTCCCCGCTGGTTTTGCAACAACGTCCGTTTGCGACCCTCATGTTGTAACCAGCGCCGCCACACTCTGTACAACATGTAACTGGCAGTTCTCGCTTCATTTCCTCATGATACGCCCGTGCAGGTGCTTTCACATGTTCCATACGGGACGGAGCCCGGATAACGGTCGCGTCACCAAGCTTCCAGCCGGCGAACGCCGTTACCGGAAACTTGACCCCATTGTCCAGGACCCGCCTTCCTGGCAGTCTCCGCCTTCCACTCATAAAACTCCGCAAGCTGTATAGAAATGAACAGTACGAAACCTCGACCGGCTCTACGCTGCAAGACCACAAGACCAGAAGTCCAAATTTGAAATTCCGGGTTAATTGCCGACCCCGGGCTAACACTCGACGACGTTTGGAAGGCAAACGAGGGAGGTAAAAGTATGTTTCACTTACTCTGGTACGTTCTGATTGGGCTAATCTCGGGGATTATCGCCAAAGACCTCATGCACGTGCACATAACGATTTTCTGGACGGTCGTGCTCGGCATCATTGGAGGTGTCCTCGGCGGCGCCGTTACCCACATGTTTTCACGCCCGACCAACGAACGTTATCATCCCGCCGGCCTCATTTTTTCCACGCTGGGCGCGATGCTGGTTCTCTTCATTTGCTTCAAGCTGAATATTCATTTTCCTGCGGTCTAACCAACAGACGTGACCGTATCTAGCGTAAGTCCTGGCAAACGCCGTTACTGAACACGGGTCCTCAGATTCTCCAGAGCCCTCTCTTTGGAAGTCACGTTGCGGCTTTCGTTGTGAGCGCAGGACTTCTATCTTCCTTCCGTCGAAACTCTGGTTGCTCAGTGTCTTTACTTGGCGGCCTTCCGCAGCGCCCTTCGCGCGACTTAACTCTCTCGCGGTCCTGGCTTGCGGTTCGCACACATCACAGGATAATTTGAGGAGGGCTTGAGCGCCGCAACCGAGGTCATGACAACGCCAGCCGATCATCCGGTTGTTTTGACACCTGCCGAGGTGCACGCTCCCGTTCAGCGTCCCTCGCGCAAACGGCAGGCCGTTGCTTTCTTGATCGCGGCTGTCTCGGACGTTCTATCCTTCTGGATGGTGCTTGCCCCACCCATGCAATGGTTGATTGACCTGGTGACAGCATTACTCCTGTTTCTAATCCTCGGCCGTCGCTGGGCTATTTTGCCGGGCTTGATCGCCGAAGCCATCCCCGGAATGGGCGTCTTCCCCGTGTGGATCCTGGTCGTCCTCTCCATAATCACCTACGACGACATCAAAGCCCGCAAACACTAGACCCGGATTAGAAACCGTCAGCCTGTTCCGTATGTGGACCCGGCCCACTGCCCATCATCGCGATTCTCAGAGCTGATCTTCTACGGGAGAAAATGGACCTAACGTTTTGCAAGAAGTATTATGTGGGATGGTGGCCCTATCCTTTTGCGCCGGGCACAGTTGATTTAGCGCCGTTTTCAGAACTGCTATCGCAAATGTTGGGATAGTTTCCGAGTTGCCCATCTGTTATGGTCCGGGGCGTTCGGACTGACCTCTGCGGCGCCCCTGCGTGAGAGCAACCATCGGCACCCAGAGGGGAACTAGCAACAATAAAGACTGCCGGCGATACTTAGTCATCGCTTGAAGCTTGTCATTTAGTTCGTCGCCCATCTCCGCTCGGGCACTCTCGCCTATGGTGATGGTTACAGCATAAATCAGCATGGGCACGTAGTTGATTCCAAGTGAAATGAGGTACAGACCGAGGGCAAGTTGCCCGAATGAGTCGCCTCGGATCAAGACGAAGGCGCCAAGAGCGAAGCAGAGCAGCACCCCACCCGCAAACTCGGCAATGATGAACTTGGAACCGAGGAAGACAATGTCGATCGCAACGAGTTTGCGAGGATCGATCATGGACCTTTGGGCCGCATTATACTGGGTCAAGTCGATTAGAGGTTGACAGTAGGGGGCGAAGCTCCCTGAGACCTCCACAAAAAATCGTTTGCATAGCTTCGTGTCAGTCGTCACAAAGAAAGGTGCTCGAAATCACTGCTGAAATATGATTTTGGAGATAAAAGGTACAAACGAGGAGATCCTACTTCAACCGTCTCTTCACACTGCCGGCGAGGGCAGCGATTCGGGCTCTCTAGAGCCTAGTGTGCTTCGTTAAGAGGCGCCGGGGACTCGACCTAGCTTCAACCCGCAAACTCGTGAGCGTGGCTCGCCAGGAGGCTCCAATGCCAGATGTCTCTCCGCCCCCCATACGGACCTACCAGTCCGGACCACTGAGAGTTCGGAGTTTGGCTGGCGCATAGGCCTAGCACAGAAAATTGGAAGGGAGAAAAGTCTATGACGAAAGAAACCTTGAGGATTCTGGACGAGCGAACGAACGCCGATTACGCAGTGCCGGTGAATAAAGGCACCGTCCGGGCGATGGATTTACGACAAATCAAAGCCGGGCCAGAGGATTTTGGGTTGATGACTTATGACCCCGCCTTCATGAACACCGCGTCCTGCCAAAGCGCGATCACGTTTATTGATGGGGACAAGGGGATTTTGCGCTACCGCGGGTATCCCATCGAACAGCTAGCAGAGAAGTGCACTTTTCTGGAAGTGGCCTATCTGATCGTTTATGGTGAACTTCCCAACGAGCAGGAGCTGAAGAACTGGGTGAACGAGATCACGCACCACACCATGTTGCACGAGACCACCAAAAGATTCCTGGAAGGTTTCCGCCACGACGCACATCCCATGGGCATGTTCATCAGCACGGTTGCGGCACTCTCCACGGTCTATCCCGAATCCCGAAATGTGCACGACCGAGAAATACGCAAACTTCAGATCCATCGTCTGATCGGCAAGGTTCCTACCATCGCAGCCTATACTTACCGTCATAGCCTGGGTTACCCCTACGTCTATCCAGACAACGATCTCAGTTACAGCGAGAATTTCATGAACATGCTCTGGCGTATGACGGAGCCCAAATATCACGCGAATCCGGCGCTCTCCCGCGCGTTGGATATCCTGTTCATTCTGCATGCCGATCACGAACAGAACTGTAGCGCGAACGTGATGCGCGCGGTGGGAAGCTCGCAGGCAGATCCCTACGTCAGTATCGCAGCGGCAGCTGCGGCGCTCTCCGGTCCACTACATGGCGGAGCGAATGAAGAAGTTCTCAAGATGCTTGACGAGATCGGCAGCAAGGATCGCGTGCCTGCCTACATTGAACAGGTTAAGGCAGGGCATGGCAAGTTGATGGGGTTTGGCCATCGGATCTACAAGAACTACGATCCGCGGGCACGCATCATCAAATGGGCCGCCGATCAGGTGTTTGCAACCACGGGGAAGAACCCCAAGCTGGAAATTGCCTTGGAGCTCGAACGCATCGCGTTGGAAGACGAGTACTTCATAAAGAGAAAGCTATACCCCAACGTGGACTTCTATTCCGGGATCATCTATCAGGCACTGGGTTTCAGACCGGAGATGTTCACTGTTCTCTTTGCGATTCCGAGGACTGTTGGCTGGCTCGCACAATGGCAGGAGATGCTCGAGGATCCAGAGCAGAAGATTGCTCGGCCACGACAAATCTACACCGGGTACGGGGAACGGAACTTCGTGCCTATCGAGAAGCGCACGGCACAGAAATCGGCAGCGGGACAATAGATTGCCACAATGGTCAGCGCGGCGTGCAGCTAGATTTTCGTCTGCCCATATCGCAGGTCACAATTGCGTTAGGTCCTGGTAAAACGCGGTAACCGGAAACTGACCCAGTACCCATCATCTCGACGCGCTCCCAGGGCCACCAAAAACAAGAGAAATTGCACATTTGCGGACAACTTGCCTAGGATGCTCGTTTTATCGTGCGGTATTCGTCGAACGCCGCCAAATACCGGTCCACGTCCTTCCGTAACAAATAATACGGCGTCGAAAGCCGGATCTTCGATGGCGCCCCGCCGCGAATCCGGATCTTCTTGTTCTTCCACATCCAGTTTTCTATCTTCGCGATGGGGAATCGCGCCACGTTCCCGCAAACCCATCCCGCGTGCTATGTCCCTTTCTACTGCGCAATTAAGTATCAACACCCAAGCTAGACCGTCTATGTCTAGTACAATAAGGATTCCGTTGCGGAGTGACCCAACCGTATGCTCAGAGAACCACGCAAACAAAATCTGCGGCTTAGAGAGAGAGTATGTCGGGTAGTGATCTTCGGCTTCGTCCTGCCTTTAATCGCAGCCGCGAATGTGCAGGGCACACAGCAGGCTGGGGGAGTTGCGGCGTCCGGTCCTAGAGTCAAAATGGTCCGATCAGTTGCGGGTACGAGGGGAGATCAACGTGGAGGCTCGTTTGTGATGGCCGACCCACGCACAACTTTCTTTGTTCCCGACGATCGGCAGGTAA
The DNA here is from genome assembly GCA_963729455.1 of uncultured Acidobacteriota bacterium. Lineage (GTDB taxonomy): Bacteria > Acidobacteriota > Terriglobia > Acidiferrales > UBA7541 > Acidiferrum. Next base: position 615,638 of record CAVSNX010000004.1, on the reverse strand, counting down.
TTGTGTATTTCGAATGGGAAGCACCGCGTGGCACACATCATTGCGAGGGCACACTCCGAGGGCCAAGTGGTCAGCTTTCTGTGATGTCGAGTTTTGATTACCCGGCAACGCAAACGAGATTCGGAGGATTTTGGACGATACCCCTTCTAGAAAATACCACCGCGGGCGTATGGACTTTTGACTCACGCGTGGATGGAGAGTCCGCCGGAACTTTGAGCTTCGAGATTGTATCTGCGAAAAGGCCCGCTGAGCTCCCCAAAGAAGCGGAACCGCCTACGGCTGCTGAACTCTACAGTCGGGCTGTTGCGGCAAGCGTCCTCATTGAGAAACTCGATGACCAGGGCCACGCGTTCGACACAGCTTCGGGCTTTTTTCTGGAGGACAGCCTGCTCGTGACAGCGTTCCGGGCAATTGATGGCGCTCATACACTTCGAATACGTCTCTCCGACGGTAGCCGTCTGCAACCAGATGCGGTTGTCGCATGGAATCGGCGGCAGGACTGGGTGCTACTAAACGTTGCTCCCGGAAAGAGCGCTACATTTCGAAGAGCCGGCGACAAATCCGTGACCGTGGGAGATCACTGCTACTGGCTCGACGTGAAGACCGACGGCGCGCGCGTGATCTCGGACGGACAGATTGTGGGTAAAGAATCTCACGAAGGATGGGGCGAGAGGCTTAGCATTTCGGGGCTCTTCAACGCCACCGCGGCCGGCGGCCCGGTGCTAAATGATCACGGGGAGGTCCTGGGCTTGCTCGGTGGAGCGCTCCCGGAAACCCAAAGACACGCCGGCGGAGAAATATATACGGTGACGGGCTCCGTAGTTCCCATCGAGTTAGTTCATGCGGCGCCAAATGTGACCTCGACGCCGCTTCAATCATTATGGGCTACGAACCAATTCACTGCGCCAGTCACTCGGGGACGGAACATCGCGTTTGGAATGATTACCCAAGGGAAGCCGCAGAAAGGGAAGGCCTTTCCCAAGGAACTGAAGGTGGATTTCACGCCCGGAGATGGTTCTGCAACGGTCGTCATTGCGTTTCAGGGAATCGAGGCGTGGAAGAGTACCGCGCAGTTGCGAATCTATGACGTCGACAACCATCTCCTCAATCAAGGTGATCCTGTCAAGATCAGCCTGCGCAGCGGCGAAACTCAGGAACGAGCCTGGAGTTTTCCTTTGATGCCCAAGCCCGGAATTTACCGAGCGGACGTATTGGTAGGCGAAGAGGTAGCCTGGAGAACCTATTTCCGGATAAGCGAATAAGCCGCTAATCGATTACACCTGCCGTCGCGCTCCCGTCGTCCTTTTCAGGCAGTCTGTGTTGTGGGCAACTTCGCTAGGATGCTCGCTTTATCGTGCGGTATTCGTCGAACGCCGCCAGGTACCGGTCCACGTCTTTCCGCAACAAATAATACGGCGTCGAAAGCCGGATCTTCGAAGGCGTCCCGCCGCGAATCCGGATCTTCTTGTTCTTCCACATCCAGTTTTCGATCTCACTGATCTGAATCGGCGCCACGTTCACCGCCGCAATCCCGCAGCGCAGCGCCGCATCCGGCGAAGTCCACGACGTCGCCCCTCGCTGCACCATCTCTTTCAAAAGGAAATCCGCCGATTGCCGGTGCCGTCGCTCGATGCGCTCCATCCCGATCGCATTCGCGAACGCAATCGCCGCGCGCAACCCGCACAGTACCGGCACGTTCGAACTTCCAATCCGCTGAAATCGCTCCGCGCGCAATTTCGGATCGTTCCACCCTTCCGTGGCAATCGTGTTCCACAGCCGGTCGATCATTTCGTCGCGCACGTAAAGAAACCCGCTGCCCTTCGCCGCCTGCAGCCATTTGTGCGGACTGGACGAATACATGTCGCACCCCAGTTCGTGTAGATTCAGCCGCATCATCCCGGGAACATGCGCGCCATCCACCGCGGAAATAATCCCCTTCGAACGCGCCAGCCCGCAAAGTTCCTTGGCCGGCAGCACCACCCCCGTTACCGTCGTGATGTGGCTGAAAAACAGCACCCGCGTCCGCGGTGTAATCGCATCATTAATAAGGTTCAGCACCGCCGCCGCATTCGGCACCGGCCTCGGCAGCGTCACTTTCTTCACCACAATCCCGTACCGCTTTGCCCGCAAATTCCACGGATGCTCTCCGCCCGGATGCTCCTGGTCGGTCATCAACACTTCGTCGCCTTCTTTCAAATCCAATCCATTCGCGATGTAGCTGTTGGCCTCCGTCGCGTTTCGCAGCAGCGCAATCTCGTCGCGGTTGCATCCCACAAACGCCGCCAGCGGATCGCGAAACTCATTCCACGCCGCATAGCCCCAGATCGGGTAATCCTCCGGGTCGCTCTGCGCCATCTTTTCCTCATCGTTGTAGCAATCGAATATCGCTCGCAGCACTGGCAGCGGCGAAGATCCCACCGTCCCGTTGTTCAAATAAACCTCGTCCGCGGGAATCACAAACTGCTTGCGCACCTCCGCCCAGTAAGCCTCTTCATTCGAATCATAGAGCGCCCCATCCGGCAGCTTCGGCGCCTCCTGCTCGAACAACGCCAGCCGCTCCCCCGAAACTCCCAGCACTCCCGCAGCCCCCGCAAGTCCCGCAAACGAAGATAAGAATCCACGCCGGTCCACCATCATTCCCTCCACAATCCCACTCAAATCCACTCGCAAACATCACTGCGCGAATTCTACGCGCCATCCCCCGTCACAACAATCTACATTCCAAACGCAAAGGCTTGCAGCGAAACGCCTCTCGTTCTATCTTTGCCCGGCGCCATTCCCATTCGAAAGGCCGGTACCCATGCAATTTTCGAAACGCTTCGTCGCATGCTCATTCTCTTTCTTCTTCTGCGCACAAATCACTCTGCTAGCCCAACAAAAAAATCCCCCTCCGCACCCCGCGAAAAAAACTTCCACCACCGCGACTCCCAGGCCCGCAACTCCTCTCGACGAAGTCATCAACACGATGTTCGCCGCCCGCCGTTTCGAACAAACCGCCATCTCCCCCGACGGCAAAAAAATCGCCTGGGTCGAAACGCTCACCGGCAAAGACGGCGCCCCCGACGGCAACACCGCCATCTACTTCACGGGCCCGCAATCCAGTGAAGGCCCCGCTAGAATCAGTGCGGCGACGCGAACAGCTGCTCACCAAAGGACTGCACCCGAGAACGGCCCGATGGGCCATCTCATCGAATACCTGTACCTGCCACGGGCAGAAGGCTCCGTAGCTTGGTCCCCCGACAGTACGAAGATCGCGTTCCTATCGGATGCCGTGAAGCCCGGTCAGCTCCAGCTCTACGTCGCCGCCGCCGCCGGTGGTCTCGCCAAGAAACTCACCAGCGTAAAAGGTCTTCTCGCTTCGCCGGCCTGGTCCCCCGACGGAAAAACCATCGCCGTCCTCTTCACCGAAAACGCCACGCGGGCGGCCGGGCCGCTCGTCGCCGAAACCCCCGCCACCGGGGAAATCAAGGACTCCTATTTCGAACAGCGCCTCGCTCTCGTCGACCTTGCCACCGGCGACTTCCGCCAAATCTCTCCCGCCGACCTGTACGTCTACGAGTTCGAATGGTCGCCCGACGGGGCGCGGTTCGCGGTCACAGCCGCGCCGGGCAATGGCGACGACAACTGGTACATCGCGCAACTCTACACACTTGACGCCGGGCCGCTCGGCCTGATGAAGCCCGTGTACAAGCCGCCGCTGCAAATCGCCAATCCGGCGTGGTCGCCCGATGGCAAACGCATCGCGTTCATCGCCGGGCTCATGAGCGATGAGCCCTCCGTCGGCGGCGACATCTACACGATTGCAGCGACGGGCAGCGACGCGACAAATCTCACACCGGAACGGAAATCTTCTGCAAGTTGGCTAACTTGGACTGCGCAAGGAAAAATTTTGTTTGGGGAATTTATTGGCGGGGACGCCGCCATTTCTACCGTGGATCCTGCCAGCGGCTCCATCGCGCCGCTCTTTCAGGACGAAGGCTCACTGACCGCAGGCCTGTGGGGAACAAATATCTCTGTCGCCAGCGACGGAAGCACCGCGGCCGCCGTTCGCAGTTCCTTCGGTAATCCTCCCGAAGTCTGGGCCGGCCAGATCGGCCACTGGAAACAAATCTCGCATCGCAACGACGCCGTGAAGCCCGCCTGGGGCGAGGCCAAAAGCATTTCCTGGAAAAACGACGGCTACGACATTCAGGGCTGGCTGCTCTATCCGCGCGATTTCGATCCCTCGAAAAAATATCCCATGATCGTCGTCGTTCACGGTGGGCCCGGTGCCGCCGTGCAATCGGCCTGGCCCGACTCCTGGGATTTTTCCACGCCGCTTGCCGGCGCCGGATATTTCGTGCTGCATCCCAATCCGCGCGGCAGCTTCGGCCAAGGCGAAGCTTTCACGCGCGCCAACGTCCGCGATTTCGGCTACGGTGATTTTCGCGACATCCTGGCCGGTGTCGACGAAGCTCTTCGCGTCGCCCCCATCGATCCCAACCGCCTCGGCCTCACCGGCTGGAGCTACGGCGGCTACATGACCATGTGGGGCGTCACGCAAACCAATCGCTTCAAGGCCGCCATGGCCGGCGCCGGTCTCGCCAACTTCCTCAGCTACTACGGCGAAAACCAAATCGATCAGTGGATGATTCCGTTCTTCGGCAAATCCGTCTACGACGATCCCGACGTCTACGCCAAAAGCTCACCCATCACCTTCATCAAAAACGCGAAAACTCCCACGCTCGTGATCGTGGGCGACAGCGACGGCGAATGCCCCACCCCGCAATCCTACGAATTCTGGCACGCCCTCAAAACGCTGGGCGTCGAAACCCAGCTGGTCGTCTACGAACATGAAGGCCACATGTTCGTCAAGCCCGAGCACCAAAAGGATCGCATTCGCCGCACCGTCGCTTGGTTCGACGCGCATTTGCGTTAGCAACTGGCCCTAGCAAGAGAGGGCACGATTTATCGTGCCCCTACGCGAGACAGAAAGCTTACGGCGCGGGCAGCGGATACAGCGCCAATCCCGTCAAGCGCGCGATGCGCGAGAAATCCTTGTCCAGGGCAAAGACGCTGGCGCGATGTTCCAGCGCAATCGCCGAGATGAGCGCGTCGATCGTCGTCAGGCTCACGCCTTTGCCGCGGCCTAGCCGGAAAATCGCCGCGGCTTCGCGGTATGTACGGAAGCCGCGCGGCTCGAGCAGTTCCCACTGCGAGAGATAGTGCTCGATCCGGCTCACGTCCCGCGTGAGGCCTTGAAGAATTTCGGCGACCACCACGCCCGCCAGCGCAAACGGTTCGGCGTCGGCGATCATTCGCCGCAACTCATTCCCTGCGCGGCCCGGCGCGGAACTGAAAAAATCGATCCACACCGAGCTATCCACCAGGATCATCTAACGATTTTCTGCGGAGCGTGCTTCTGAAGACCGGGCGCGGTTCCTCCGCATGGCCTTCAAGTCACCCTTCCAGATCCCCGTCCCAAAGTGGCGAAGAATGCCCTTACGGCTTTCCGAGCGCACCAGCAGCTCCAGAGCCGCGTCCACGATCTCTCGCTTCGTTTTGAGCCGCGTCAGCCGGCGCGCTTTGCGCACCAACTTTTCGTTTATCACAATGTTCGTTCTGCCCATAGGGAAAGCATACACCTTTTCCTTGAAATGTGGTGTACGATCCTAGCACCAACAAAACCAAATTCACCCCCCCACAGGCTTGCCTGCGGCAGGCAGGCTAGCTCCGCCACTACAAAGAGGGAATGCGCGGCGCGTTCATCCGCCTTTGCTGAAGCTCTCCACGGTGCGTGCCGCGTTGAGCTCTCCCTTGCGCTGAATCTCCAGGAGCTCAGCCTCGGTCACGATGGCGCCGCCAACGCGGAAGACCAGCGTTCCGCTGCGCATGCGGTAGGGGCCGCTGACTTGGATATTCTGCTCGCGTAAGGCGTTCACGACAGCGGAGAGAGTCTTCCGTCGCCTCGCATTGGGAAAGAATTTCATCGGGCCTCTCTGGGGCGGAATGGCGAGTATGGATGAGACTCTAATTGCTAACGATAAGGTGAATACCTTAATTGTGTCCTAAGACTTACGGGAGCCCCGCTGGACTCCGTTGATCCCTCCTCCTCTTCGCCTTTGTAGTGGCGTCCTCTCCGCGGCCGTAAAATCAAAGTCAAAACTCCCACATTCCCCCGACCCGGCCGGGGTAAGCGCCGACCGCCCCGGTCTTGGATCCGTGCGGAAACTGTAACTGCCCTCAATAAGACGGCGCGCGCTCAGTGAGCGGCGGCACCCGCGGATGCGGGGGCCTCTGCAGTCGCGTCGATGGACTTGGCCTTGATTTCGAGACCATTCTTGTTCATATCGAATCTTTGCTTGCGGTCCAGGCCTTTGACGAACTCGCGTACCGCTTTACCGACCCCTCCGGGAAGACTCGACGCCTCCACTTTTACGGTCGATTCCGCTGTTCCTGCAGTTCGATCTTGATAGCGAAATTGCACCTCAAACGTTTTCATGCCCTATACCTCCCTTTTCTGAAGATGATTATGGAAACCGGTTCGCGCGATCCAAATCACGTGCGCGCCTTCAAGACTACTGCGAACTTTGGCTTGGCGGCGTTTCTTGCTTGCCGCTTTTTTCCCCGAGTGCTTCGTTTTCCGGGCCTTCAACTGGGCTCTCAGCGTTTCGTTCTCTTTCGTCAAGGCATCGCGGGCCGCTGTGACGGTTTCGATTTCGTTTCCCATTTGGCCGTTCTCTTTCTGAAGTTCCGCCACCTGGGCCTTCAAGCGCTCGTTCTCTTGCAGAGTTTGTGTGTCCTTGCAGGCCGTCAAGGGCAGGCTCAGCGCTGCCGCCACGGCTAGTATGGCCCAAGTGTTTCTGCGTGTCATACGCCATCCTTCGTTGACGAGAATTTGAATCCCAGCTGGAACGAATCGCGGGCGGGCGAGGTGGGGAGCCACCGCTGGCAACTTGGCCAGCGTAATGGAGTTTCCTAAATCGCGCAAGCCCGGCAAAGTCAAAACCCCCACGCGCCCCCGACCCGGTCGGGGTAAACGCCACCCGCATTTCCACCGGCGGATAGCGTCGCAAGAGCAATCACGCCCTCTTTGGTTCATGATAAACTGCTCCACATTGGCGATTACTGGCCCGCCTGCTCCGATGCAGCAAGACCATACTCACCAGCGAACAAGGAACGAGCGATGAACATCGAAATCCGTGATGCCGCCCTGGAAGTCAGAATCAAAAAGCAGCTCCAAGCAACCGGCTCCGCCAGTGTCGAGGAAGTGTTGCACCGCCTGCTGGAAACTCAGGAGGAACAGGACCGCTGGCTTTCGGAGAACCAGCAAACTATCCATGCAAAGATTCGGCGCGGCATCGATCAACTCGACCGCGGCCAGGGAATCCCGGAAGACCAGCTCGACGCTTACCTCACGGACCTGAAAGCCAAGCCTGAATGACACGGCGGTACGTTCTTGCGCCGGAAGCCGCGCTCGACCTTGTCCAAATCTGGCGGTACATCCACAAACAAAGCAGCGTTGAAATGGCGGACCGCGTTGAGGCGGTCATTCGGGAGAAGTTTGGTTTTCTGGCCGAAAACCCCGGCGCCGGGCACTGGCGCAAGAATCTGACCGATGAGGTGGTGAAGTTCTTCCCAGTCTACTCATACCTCATCGTCTATCGGCCCGAAACTACGCCTGTGCAAATCGTCTCCATTCTCCATGGCCGGCGCGACGTCGAACAACTCCTCAAGGATCGTCTATGAATTCTCTAGTTAACCGTAACACCTCCCTCCCCCGGGTTTTTTGTAAGTGTTGATTCTAAGGAGTTTACAAACCGCGTAAGTTGTTTAGAATCAACACTTGCGAGGAGGCTTACAAGTGTTGATTCCAAATGGCTTAGGGGAGGCAGGAAATGGGGAGGGCGGAGGGGTGCCCCCCTATGGTTTTTATAAGATGTTGAGGGGTAAGACTTTAGGGTGAGGGGGTTTGCTAAGAATGTGCAGGGTAAGGAGTTAGGGCGGGGATCGTTTGAAGGCTGGAAGGTTTGCAGGTTCGAAGGTTGGGAGAGAGAAGTAGGGCTAGAACAAAGACCGTTGGAACGTTTGCAGGTTAGAACGTTAGAACGTTGAGGAAGAGAAGAAAAGAAGGGCGCTTCGAGGCTCAGGGTAAACGGGACGAGCGGAGAAGATCGGCGGGATACACGGAGAGCGGACAAAGGAAAGCCCTCCTTTCTCCGCCTCCAGCAAAGACAGTATAGCGGAACATATACTAGTTGTCAAGTCCAATGTTGGTAGCGTTCGAATAGAATGGTAAGGCGTTGAAAAGCCGCGGGTTGGAAGAGCGAAGTGTGGAAATCGGGAAATGGAGATTCGGAAATAGATATCGAAATTTGAGAAAAAAGAAGGGGCAAAAAGAGCGGAGTCTCCGCGCTAGCGGGAAACAAAACCGCAAGCGTAGGACGCCCGCTAGTTACCGCGATTCACGATCTTGGAAACGAAAGTGAATCGGTTGGGTGGAGCGAAACAGCGCAGGAGACCGTCGGGCTGTCAAAACCGAGGGAATGGTAGTATATGTGGTGTCCGTAAATTACAGTGGTGTCCGCACGGTGCCGTCATAATGACCACCCGCTACAATAAACTTTACGAAGAACCTGCGTACGGTCTCCCGGAAGCGGCCGTGTATCTAAAGGTTCCTTACACCACGCTTCGATATTGGCTCACCGGCTTTGGCAAGCTTCCCCCCATTATTGAGTCCGTGGGGTCCGCTCCTACGCGCCTGTCCTTTTTGAATCTTCTTGAATGTCATGCCCTGGCCGCGATGCGCAAGATTTACAACCTCAGGCTTCCGAAGGTGCGCAGTGCGCTGCGAAAAGTCAGCAAGGACTTTCCTAAACCACATCCGCTCATCAGCGAAGTTTTTCTGACGGACCGAAAGGATCTTTTTATCGAGCGAATGGGACAGATCATCAACGTTTCTCAACGGAACGATCAGCTGAATTTGGATTTCTATAACATGCATTTGCAGAGAGTGGAAATCGATCCGAACGGCCTCTTCCGCTTCTTTCCCTTTGTCGTCGAACCGCGTTCTTCCGAACCAAAGACCATTGAGATCAATCCCCTGGTCGGCTTTGGCAAGCCTGTTATCGCACGCACAGCTATCTCTACTGCTATAATCGCGTCGCGTTTCAACGCCCGGGAGTCCGTTACGGCATTGGCCGAGGAATATGGCTGCACGCCGCATCAAATCGAAGAGGCCATCCGCTGGGAACGCGCACTCCCCGTCGCCACCTGACGATTTTGTCCTTTACCTGGACGAAAATCTCTGCAATTCCCGCGCACTTCAGGAAACACTTACTCGGCTTGTGGTCCGTTTCGAGCGGCATCTCGCTCACTTTCCGCGAGGAACCGCGGACGAAACTTGGCTCCCCCTGGTGGGCTCGAACGGCTGGATTTTGCTGACGACGGATAAGCGTATCCGCTACAACTTCCTCGAAAAGCATGCTCTCGCGGTTCATGCTGTCCGGGAGTTTGTATTCGCCTCCGGCAACATGTCTGGCCAGGACATGGCCGGCGCGCTCGAGCTCGCTCTCCCGAAGATGCGCCGGCTCTTCCGCAAAGTCGATCCTCCCTTCGTCGCGGCCATCACGCGCATCGGCGAAGTCCACCTCCGCTGGCAGAAATAGGAACCTACTAAATGTCTCCAATCCCGTCCGCCGTTGAATAGCAGGACCCCCGCGCAAGCGCGGGGCTGGGCCACTTTTCTTTCTATGGGGTGGCCCCGGGCAAGAATTTTGGTAGTGAGACCCCAGCCCGCTGGGCATCGGCCTCCATGGTCGCAACGATTCGTCGGTAGTCTTCTTGGGTCCTCATGTTTGCCCAAGAAGCGAGGAGTTCTTTGGATTCTTGTTCGGAAATCCGAGGAGCCAGGGCCGCCAATCTTTGATGGAAGGATGCCTTTAGCTGCATGGTGAGATATTGTTTTGCCCCACCGTATGTGGCTGTGAGGATAACAAGAACGAAAAAGAAGGTTGTGGCTAGACGCGATGTAACGAACCGATGGGTGGTGTAGACGAGCGAACGCTGGAATTCTTCGGCGCTCTCCCCTCGTGAGGCTTTCCCGAAATAGGCGAAGAACATCATTCCGCAGGCGATGCCGATGAAAAATGCGGATAACCTAACTTCCATTGTGAAGCCGTATGAATCGGTATAGTCAAGCGCCGCGTCCAGGCAAGCTTTGTCACTAACCACGCGAATGTTCGACAGGAGAAATCGCCACAGGAGGCCAAGAAAAGGCTTCACGAAAATGAGCACAATGCTTCCGGAGACGATTCCTGCTAGCACGGAGCGAGTAAGCCCTCTGCCTCGTGCCCCTTCCTTGGCAGCCGGGGCTGCCTTCGCGTCCTCGTTCATTTAGATTGGTCCTCCGTCCCGCGCTGCTTAAGCGCACTTAGTCGAGTGTTAGGTGGATCTGTAGTCGTTCTGCATCAGTATTGGGGCACGCGGTGCCTCCATTCATCTAGGCCTCGATCGAGTTAGACTGTCGCGAGCGTTTTCTAGGCGCAGACCGCGGCGAGCCAAGCCAGGTAGTTTCGGCCGATTCCGATCTCGGGGTGATATGTGTTTAGGGTGAGCCTCCCGTAGTAACGGCCGTCGTGGTCCACTATCACGGGCGGATCAGTTGCGTAAGGGTTGCACGCACCATAGCTCGAGTACGCGGACCCGAACTCACCGTATTTGTTCCAGATGCTGTCACTAGAATACGGGCTACCATGCTCACCGTATTTGTTAAGAACAGAATCTGAAGCGTACTCAGAACAGTTGAGGCAACCGAGGTAGGTCTTATGCTCCTCTCCCCCGAAGAGCAGCAGCGCTGGCTGGGTAGTTTGTGCTGCTCCGGTCGCAGCCCCAGAGATTGCACCTGCCGTTGCTTGGCGGGCGGCAGGTGAAACAGCCTGGCAAGACAAACCGGTGCGTAATAATAGCGGGCAGCGTCGTCGCGCCCCTTGCCCCACCGGTTACCTGTCCGAAGGACGTGCATCTGGCGTACTATTGGGGCGAGCAAATGTTTTTCGGAGGATAGGGGCAGGCCAGATTACGGACGTCTTGGGCATCGTAGGAGGGTGCGATGGGCAAGTTCTCTCGTAGTTGGGAGCTGGTGAAGCAGAGCTTTGCGATACTGCGGTCGGACAAGGAATTGATGCTGTTTCCGGTGCTTTCGGCGATTAGCTGCCTGATGGTGACGGCGGTGATTGCGACCGGCGGGACATTTATGATGCTGCCGATGCGGGCGGCGGCGCTGGCGGCGGGCGAACGGTTCCAGCCGAACCAGTCGCCGGTATTCCTGCTGGGGATGTTCACGCTGTACGTGGCGAACTACTTTATTATGGTGTTTTTTAACGTGGCGCTGGTGGGCGTGGCGAATAGCCGGTTGATGGGCGGAAGCTGGACGTTCCGCGACGGGATGGAGCTGGCGTGGACGCGCAAGGGCACGATTCTGCAATGGGCGCTGGTGGCGGCGACGGTGGGGATGATCCTGCGGACGCTGGAACGGCGCATGGGCTTCATTGGGAACATCATCATGCGGATTATCGGCGTGGCGTGGGCGCTGGCGTGCTACTTCGTGGTGCCGGTGCTGGCGTTTGAGGACTTGACGCCGATTGAGGCGGTGAAGCGGTCGGCGAAGCTGTTCCGCGACACGTGGGGAGAGAAGGTCATCGGCGGGTTCAGCCTGAGCCTGGTGACGCTGGTGTTGATGCTGCCGGGGATCGGCTTGTGGTTCGCGCTGATGGTTCTGGGCGGGATCAAGGGCATGATTCTTGGGTTGGCGCTGATGATCCTGTACTTCCTGCTGCTGTCGGTGTTTATGTCGGCGGTGCAGGGGGTGTTCAACGCGGCGCTGTACCGGTATGCGTGCTTCAAGCAGGTGCCGCCGGCGTTTGACCATGATTTGGTGGCGGCGGCGTGGGCGCCGAAGAGCTGAAGAGCTGTGGAGGGGTGTGCGCTGACTCACCCCTTCAAGTTTTCCCGGCAGATTCGCTGTAACCTGGCGGCGCTCCCGTGCGTCTTTCGAGGCAACCGGGTGTTGGCCGTCCAATCGTGTGTAGTTCGTAAAGCGCGGCGCGAGGGATCCATTCTCCCCTATAAAGGATCGCTCCGCCGCGCCCTTCCTTTTTTGGGCGCGGGAATTCGCGAAATTCGGATTTCTCCTGCACGCGCGAGAAGCGTAGAATGTCCCCTGCCGCTGGCGGGAAATGTTGAGCGGCTGCTGGAACCAATTGGATCATGATTCGTTTTTTCAAGAACCGATTTGCGCGGCGCGGTGACGCGGAGGCGAAATTTTCGCTGGGGCGGCTGGAGTTTGCGTTGATGGAGATTTTGTGGGCGCGCGGGGAATGCAATGTGCGCGAGGTGGTGGGGGAGCTGGAGCGGCCGCTGGCGTACACGACGGTGATGACGACGCTGGACCGGCTTTATAAAAAAGGCTTGCTGGAGCGGCGGATGCCGGAGCGGGCGTTTGTGTATACGGCGCGGATGACGCGGGCGGAATGGGAGATTCAGCGGGCGGAAAATGTGGTGGCGAATTTTTTTGCGGGACCGCATCCTTCGCGGGAGTTGCTGGTTTCGTCTTTTTTGGAGGCGGTGGGCGGGCACGACGCGGCGCTGTTGGATGAACTGGAAAAAAAGATTCGAACGAAGCGCAGGGAACTTTCCCGGCGGGGGCAGTCATGATTGCACCGTATGCGCTGCGACTTTTCTGCCTGTGCGTGGCTTCGTTTTTTGTGGTGAATGCGGGCGCGGGATTGCTGGTGTCGGCGGGTTCGCGCGGTGCGATGCGTTTTGCGGAGACGATGCGGGCGCGCGGAGCGGCACGATTTCTGTTTGCGATTCGAATTCTGCCGTTTGCGCTGGGGATTGGCGCGGTGCTGGGGCTGTGCGTTCCCAGTTATTTGTGGTTCGAGCCGCACGCTACGCCGGAGCGCGTGGGCGTGGGCTGCCTGGCGCTAGTTTTATTGGGCGCGGCGGGCTGGATTGTTTCGATGGCGCGGGTTTCGCGGGCGCTGGCAATTTCGCAACGTTGCCAGCGAGTTTGGAAAGAGACTGGTCACGCAGATCGGCTGGCGGGAGAAACGGCGGGGGCGATGGTCGTGGAGAAAGATGCTCCGCTGCTGGCGCTGGCTGGGATTTTGCGGCCACGATTGATTGTTTCACGGGGCGTGCTGTGCGCGCTTTCTGCGGACCAGTTGGATGTGGCGTTGCAGCATGAAAGGGCACACCGGGTTTCGCGGGACAATTTGAAGCGGCTATTTCTCCTGATGGTTCCCGACGCGATTCCGTTTGTTCGCGGGCTTGGAGCGCTCGACGGGGCTTGGGCAAAATTTGCGGAGTGGGCGGCGGACGATGAGGCGGTGCAGGGCGATTCGAACCGCGCGGTTTCGCTGGCTTCGGCGCTGTTGCGTGTGGCGCGGATGGGTTCGGGGCCACGGCTGTCATTTCTGCATACTTCACTCGTTGGGGGCGACCGGGATCTGGCGGCGAGAGTCGAGCGTTTGCTGGAATTCGAAACGGCGAACGGCCAGCCGCCGTCGCGGACGCGACCGCTCACGTTTGGCGCGGGATTTGCGATGGCCGCACTTATCGCAACACTGTCGGCGGGGCCCGCTATTCTTTCCTCTGTGCATCGGCTGCTGGAACTTTTCCTTCACTAGATCATTCGAAATCGTTGTTCGCCCGGGCGTCCCATAATTTCCTGCATTGTTCGAACGCACCTACGAGTTGTGGTAGTAGAGCAGCGCTTTTCGTAGCCTGTCTCTCGGCATGAACAACCGGCTCGTTCGCACGATTGATTATTCTCACTGCGCGTTTCTGTTTGCTTTTCTGTTTTTCGCGCTACATCCAGTGACGCTGCTGGGGCAAAATGCGCGCGGGTCGTTGCGCGGGATGGTGCAGGACAGCAGCGGGGCGGCGGTTCCCTCGGCAAAAATCGTGGTGCAAGTGGCGAATTCTTCCGTGCAGCGGGAAACAACTTCGGACGTTCACGGAGAATTTCGCATCGAGGATCTGCTGCCCGGAACATATCAGCTCACCGTGAATGCGAAGGGATTTGCGGAGGCGCGTTCGAATGTGAAGGTGCTGGTGAGTTCCGTGCAGGAAGTAACCGTTCGACTAAAGTTGGAAGCCGTGCAGCAGAGCATAAGGTTAGAAGTAGACGGGCCAGGCTCGATTACGACGCAGCCGATTGATAGCACCAGCGCGGTTCACCAGGCGGTGGTGACCACGCAGGATCTTCAGACAATTCCGCTGGCGGCGCGCAGCTTTGCGAACATCGCATACCTCGCGCCGGGAACGGAACCGGTCGAGCCATCGGATCCGACGAAAGCGCGAATCACGGCGGTTTCGACGGGCGGGAGTTCGGGATTGAACAACGATCTTTCGGTGGATGGGGCGGACAATTCGGATGATTGGATCGGCGGGTTTTTGCAGAATTTTTCGCCGGAGTCCATTCAGGAGTTTGCGTTTCGAACGGCGATGGCGGATGCGGACAGCGGGCGCACCACGGCGGGATCCGTGGTAATCACCACCAAAGCAGGCACCAATCACTGGCATGGCTCGGGAGCCTTCTACGAGCGCGCCGCCGCGCTCAACGCGCGATTCCCGATTGAAAATCCCGCGCCCAATCGCAAGCAGCCTTTTTCGCGGCAGAATTATGTGGGAACTCTTGGCGGACCCATCATCAAAGAGAAGGTCTGGCTGTTTTCGTCGTTCGAATACGTGCATGAAGATGCCAGCATTGCGTACAGCCCGGACAGTCAGGCGCAGTTCAATGCTTTGTCGCAACTTGCCGCGCAGGGATTGGTGGATGTGAACGGCACGACGGTCAACAGCATTGCCGTGCCGAGCAGTGTTCCCGTTCCGTTCCGCGATTACCTGGGCTTGATTCGTTTTGACTGGGCGCAAAGCGCGCGTTCGCAGTGGTTCCTGCGGTTTTCCGGCGATAGCTACCTGACGCACAACGCGCTCGTCCAGCAGGGCACGCTGCCGTCCACGGGCGCGACGACGCACAATAACTACACGAATTTTGTGATCAACAATCAATTCACGTTCAGCCCGACGTGGGTGGGGACGCTGGTGTTTGGAGGAAGCACGCTGCATCTGACGCAGACGCGTAATTCCGACTTGGGTTTCGCGCTGGCGCTTCCGTTCAGCACGACGTCGAACACGATTTCGGGCCTGGAGACGTTTGGGGACAATCAATTCATCACCGCGGTGACGGCGTTTCCGGTGTTGCGGAATCAGGAGAAATACCAGTTTCGGTACGACGTGAGCCATGTTGCGGGCGGGCATGCGCCGCGGTTTGGCGTTAATTTTATTCATGAACCGGTATTGAGCGGTGCGCTCACGGCCAATGCGGAAAATCTTGTCAGTCTTGTGCTCAATCCCAGCGATTATATTGCGAGCCCGGCCAGCGAGCAGCAATTCGCGAATGATCTGACGGTGTGCTCGGCAACGCCGTCCCCGAATATCACGCCCGGCACAAAGTGCACGGCCACTCCGGCGGGCGATGGCAGCTTTTCGCAGAATGTGCAGCGGCTGGGGCTTTACGCGGAGGATTCCTGGCGCGTGGCGAGAAACCTGACGATTAATTATGGGCTTCGCTACGATACGACGTTCGGACTTTTCATCGCGTCCGGGCACGACCAGAGCTTGAATCCGGCGCTTGCGGGGAACGGGATTATTTCCGGGATTCCGCACGACTACCGGAAGGCGTTTGCGCCGCGGCTAGGAGTCGCGTACGGACTCGGGGCTTCTGGGAAAACCGTTCTTCGCGAGGGTGCTGGCTTGTACTACAACGACCTGGCGCAGAACGGGTGGGTGCAGGCGTTCAACTCCGTGAATGAGTTCAACATTCTGCACGCTACGGCTCCGCCGTCGTTGATCGATCCGAACTACCACACGCCGTACGCGCTGCACGTTACTGCTGGGATAGAGCACGCGTTCAGCGCGAACTGGGTCTTGAGCGCGGACTACACGCTGGAAACCGGGATGCACGGGTACCGACGGTACAACTATGCAAGCGGCATCTCGGTATTCCGGAGCGACAATCGTTCAAGCTATAAGGGACTTGGTGTGCATCTGCAAGGAAACGTGTCCAAGCGGCTGAGTCTTGTTGCGAACTACACGCTGTCGTCGGCGAAGACGTGGGGCTGCGTGCTCGGAGAGCTTTTCGACTACGTAAATGGGGTGTGCAACACGGCTGATCCGTTTGGACCGGGGGACTACGGGCCTTCGGGCGAAGATGTGACGCACCGGTTCGTGTTTGCGGGGACGTTTCGCGCGCCTGGCGGGTTCGAACTGACCACGCTGACGCAGGCAGAGAGAGCGCGTCCGTTCGTGATTACCACGGCGGACAACAGCGAGAGAATTTCCGTGAACGGGACGCCGACTTCGCTGGATGAATTCCGGGGAACACCGTATATCCAGGCGGATTTGCGAGTGAGCCGGCCGTTCAAGATACATGAGCGGTGGACGGTTTCGCCGTTCACCGAATTTTTCAACTTGTTCAACCGCAACAATCCCGGCGCGAATTATGTGACGAACGTGGCGGCGTTGCCGGTTCCGGCGGCGCAGGCGCAAGCGGGCAACGTGACGGACATCTGCACCAACGCGGCGTGCACGACCACGCAGCCGATTACCAGGCTGAGCCAACTGGCGGTGCCAGCGGGCGGGCTCGGTGATTTTTTCGGTCCCGGCACGACGGTGGGGATCCCGTTCGCGGCGCAGATCGGCGTCCGGCTCACGTTCTAAGCAGCGCTTGATGGCCGCAGTCGTTTAACCTGCTATGCTTTCGTGCGGCTGCAAGCACGGCTCGCTGCTACGATGACCGGCAACTCCGATTCTCAAACGGCCTGGACCTACCACGAAGCGACGAAGCATTCCTACGCCAGCATTCGCGCCGATCGCCATTTTTTGGATTGGGAGAACCGTCCACTGCCGTTCAAGATCTACCCGACGGTCGAGCCGGTCCGGCTGCCGGACGAAGTGCGGCAAACCGGCGTCGCGGCGCTCTCCGCTATCGCCTCGAGCATTCCGGCACAGACTGAGGCGGTTCCGGATCTGGAGGCAGTCGCTCAACTGCTGTATCTCTCGGCGGGGATTACCCGCAAACGAAAATATTCCGGCGGGGAGATTTACTTTCGCGCGGCCGCATGCACGGGGGCGCTCTACGAGGTGGAGTTGTATCTGGTGAGCAGCGACCTTGCGGGTCTGGAGGCCGGGGTCTATCACTTTGCTCCCGCAGAGTTCGGAGTCCGCCAACTGCGGGCGGGAGATTATCGCGGGGTGTTGCTGGAAGCCACGGGCGGCGAACCGGCTATCGCGCACGCGCCGCTCACAATCCTTTGCACGTGCACGTATTGGCGCAATGCCTGGAAGTATCAGGCGCGCACCTACCGGCATTTCGGCTGGGACAACGGGACGCTGCTCGCGAACCTGCTGGCCGGGGCAACGGCGCTGGGGCTACCGGCGCGAGTGGTTAGCGGTTTCGTGGACGGAAGTGTCAACCGCCTGCTGGATGTGGATGCACAACGGGAAGTGGCTTTCTCTCTGGTGGCGATCGGGCACAGTAGCGTACCTGCAGCGCAATCCCGCGCGGAGATTTTGCCGTTTGGACTGGAAACCGTTCCGCTTTCTCAACGCGAAGTGGATTATCCGCTGATGCGCGAAATGCACGCCGCTTCCTCGCTGGAATCGGGCGAGGAAGTGAGGGCTTGGCGCGGGCAAACGCCATTGGCGGAGTTTCCGCCGCCAACCGGGACAGTCCTTCCGCTTCGGCCATTTTCGGATGTGGAGATGCCGCGCAACCCCATCGAGCAGGTCATCCAGCGGCGCGGTTCCACACGGAAGTTCGCACGGAGCGTGATTCGTTTCGAGGAGCTTTCCACGATGCTGGACCGTGCCACCCGGGGAGTGCCCGCGGACTTCCTGGAGCCGCCGGGAACGCAACTGAATGATCTCTACGTGATTATCCATGCCGTGGACGAAGTTCCGCCCGGGGCCTACGTTTTTCATCGCAATCGCAGCGTGCTGGAATGCTTGAAGGAGGGGAATTTTCGCGCGGAGGCCGGGTATCTGGGACTGGGGCAGGAGCTTGCTGCCGATTCCGCCGCGGACATCTTTTTCTTAGCGGACTTGCGGCCAATTTTGCAGCGCTTCGGGAGTCGCGGATATCGCGCGGTACAACTCGAAGCCGGAATCCTCGGCGGAAAGCTGTATCTAGCGGCTTACGCGCAAGGGCTCGGCGCCACGGGGCTCACCTTCTTCGACGACGATGTGGTGCGCTTCTTGAGTCCGCATGCCGAAGGCAAGAGCACGATCTTCCTGGTGGCGGTGGGCCACAGCGCCAAGCACAAGGACGGGTGAGCGGAGGCGAAGGAGAGCAGGGAGCACTCCGCTGCGGCAAAGCAATTGCAGGAAGAATACAGGAGTCGCTCACGAGCTGGATTGTGCCGTGAGGGAAGGAGCGACTGTTCCGGGATGGGGCACTTGCGATAAACAAATGCAAACAGGTACCAAATTAGTACTCTATGTTCAATAGAGCACAGTCGTAATTCGGGCGTGTCGATATCCTTTGCGGGAGTTAACTCCGACTAAACCCGGGAGGCGGTTGGGCGCGGAAGGGAACTGCCTCTCGGGATTATGTCCCAGCTCAAAATGTCCACCAATACTGAAGTCAATCTGGGACAGGCGGCACAAAGTGGCACGTTTGCGGAGGCGGAGCCGCGGCAGACCCTAGTGCGAATTCTGTTTGTGCATTGCTATCCGTATGACGTGGAGCATTGCCTGCAGGAACTCCGGAAGATGCGGTACACGGTCAGCTCCGACGTGGCATTGACGCCCAAACAGTTTGCGGAAAGGCTGCAAAGCGAAAGCTACGACATGATCGTGGCCGACTATCCCAATCCGAAGTGGGAAGAGATGGAAGCGCTGGAGATCGTACAGCAGATGAAGAAGGACATTCCGGTGGTATACCTGGCGCATGGACTGAAACGCGAGATTGCGGCGGAAATAATCCTGAAGGGAGCGGCCAACTGCATTGAAGCCGATAACCTTGGGCACTTGCCGGTGGCGGTGCATCAAGCGCTGGAGGAAAAGGCGCTGCGAAATGAGCGGGATCGCGCGGAAAAAGAATTGCGACGCTCGGAAGCGCGGTATCGCGCGCTGGCCGGAAACCTAAGTTATGGAATCTGCCGCTGCAGCCTGGATGGAAGTTTTCTGGAAGTGAATGTGGCGATGATGAAGATGCTGGGGTATGACTCGCGAGAGGAGCTACTGGCGCAAAGGCTGGCGCGAGATATTCTTCAAGATGCAGAGAGCCGGGCGAGACTGCTAGGCCAGCTGACCGTCAATGTTCCCATTGAGCCGCTGGAGGTGGAATGGAAGCGGAAGGACGGAGGGCGCATCAAAGTGCGGCTCAGCGGGCGGGAAGCGATTGGCGAGCATGGGGAGTTGGACGGCTACGAGCTTATCGCGGAAGACGTGACGAGGCAGCGCGAGCTTGAGGAACAGCTGCGGCGGCAGGCGGACAGCGATCCGTTGACGGGGCTGGCGAACTACCGGCACCTGGTGGATGTGCTGGACGCGGAGATCAAACGCAGCGTTCGCACGGGGCGGAGGTTTGCGCTGCTGTTTTTTGACATGGACAGTTTGAAGGGCATCAACGACCGCTACGGACACATGGTGGGAAGCCAGGCGCTTTGCCGGCTCGCGGATGTTTTGTCTTCCTTTTGTAGGAACATTGATACGTCGGCGCGGTTTGGAGGAGACGAGTTTGCGCTGATTTTGCCGGAGACGGATGCCAAGGCCGCACACCGCGTGGCCCGGCGGATTTGCGAAAGCCTGGCCAACGACGGGAAAGGGCCGAAGATTTCGGTGAGCGTGGGCGTGGCCGTCTATCCCGAGAATGGGCAGACGATTGAGAGTTTGCTGTGCGGAGCGGATTCGGAACTGTATTCGAGGAAGTTGCAACGAATGCTGCCGGCGGACACCGCGAGCAGCGCTGCGGGGAAGTAATCCTACCTTCACCATCGAGCCGTCGAGAGTGCCGATGGAATTTCACTGAGAATCAAACATCTGTGCCACGAGAAACGGGGAGATTCACTCTGCGGGCTCCGCCCTGCTATTCTTAGAGGGGCGGTCGAGGAATTCGCGTGAACCATGTTTGAGAATCTTACAGAGAAGCTGCAGCGGACATTTAAGAACTTGCGCGGGCAGGGCAAGCTCACGGAAGAGCATATTGACGCGGCGCTCGGGGAAATTCGCGAGGCGCTGCTGGAAGGCGACGTGAATGTTGGCGTGGCGGACGAGCTGCTCGCCAACATTCGCGCGAAGGCGATCGGCAGCGAGGTGATGCTGCAGCTTTCGCCGGATCAGCAGGTTTTCAAGGTGGTTCGCGATGAGCTGGCGGCGATGCTGGGGAAACATGCCAAGCCGATTTTTGCTTCGCGGCCGCCGTCGGTGTGGATGATTGTTGGGTTGCAAGGTTCGGGCAAGACCACTACTACGGGAAAACTCGCGAAATGGCTTTCGCAGCATGGGCATCGTCCCCTTGTTGTTTCGACGGACGTGTATCGTCCGGCGGCGCGCGAGCAACTGGCGCAGGTGGCAAAGGCGGTGGGGACGGCGCTCTGGCCGGGGACGGGGACGGACAAGCCGCTGGAAATCGTCAAAGGCGCGATCAAGGAAGCGAAACTTTCGGCGAGCGACGTGGTTTTGGTGGACACGGCGGGGCGCTTGCACATTGACGACGATTTGATGAACGAGCTCAGCATGCTGAAGAAGGAATTGCAGCCGAGCGAGATGCTGTTTATTGCGGATTCGATGATTGGGCAGGACGCGGTGAGGTCGGCGGGGGAATTTCATAAGCGGCTGGGGCTGACCGGAGTGATTTTGACGAAGCTGGATGGCGATGCGCGCGGCGGGGCGGCGCTTTCGATCGGGAAAGTTACGGGGGCGCCGGTAAAGTTTGTGGGCTTGGGGGAAAAATACGATGCGCTGGAAGGATTTTATCCGGAGCGCATTGTTTCGCGCGTGCTGGGGATGGGCGACCTTATGTCGCTTATCGAGCGCGTGGAACAGACGGTCGATAAAAAGGCGGCGGCGGATCTCGAGCGGAAGCTGCGCAAGGAAGAATTTACGCTGGAGGATTTTCGCGATCAGTTGAAGCAGATTCGAAAGATGGGGCCGCTGGAAAAGATTGTGGACATGCTGCCGAAGATGGGGCCGCTGCAGAATCTGCCGAAGGATGCCAAGGTGGATGAGGGGCAGCTCACTCGCGTGGAAGCGATTATCAATTCGATGACGAATCAGGAGCGGCGGGACCACAACGTGATTGATGGCAAGCGGCGCAAGCGCATCGCGAAGGGCAGCGGGACGACGGTGCAGGACGTCAACACGGTTCTCAAGCAGTATCTGCAAATGCGCACGATGATGAAGCAGTACGGGAATATGGCGGCGCGGGCGAAGATGAAAGGACTCGGCAAACTCGCTGGATTGTCGTGAAATCTGTTTTGCAGGGTACTTTTTCTAGGAGCAAAACCCTAACTTCGATTCGAATTACTTCAACGGTGGATTGTAAGTCGGGACTTGCAGGGCGAGTTTTTCCGGATCGAGATCGGTACGGTTGCAGAGAATAATGGTGGTGAGACCGTTCGGCGCCGTGAAACGTTCTATGACCGTACGGAAGCCCATGGTGCTTCCGGTGTGCCACATTCGCTGGTGCCCTTGGTAGGGGTCGAGGAACCAGCCGAAGCCGTAGGAAACGGGTTTGCCGGGATGAAGATTGTCGTCGTTGGCCTCGACTGGCCAGTGAGGTTCGGAGCCATCGTTGAGTTTCACTGGAATTATCGCGGGCTGAAATTCCTTTTCGCTCAGCAAGGTGTGGTTGCGTAGAGTGTCGTCCCACTTGGCGAGATCTTCGAGATTCGAATAGATGCCGCCGTCACCGAGAGTTGCGGACGTCGTGCTTTGATCGGTTTCTTTTAGCGCATCGCCTTCTTTCGAATGGCCGAAGGCGCGATTCGGGACCTCGTTCTGTCCTTTTTGAAAGGCGAGGGTGCGATCCATTTTCAGCGGGGCAAAAATCCGCGCGTGAAGGAAATCGCGGTAGGACTTTCCCGAGACTTTGGCAACGATGAGACCTAGTACAACGTATCCGGAGTTGCTGTACGACCAACTTGTTCCGGGCGCAAACTTTCCGGATTTTTGTTTCTTCAATAATTCCAAGACTTCGTCGTCTTGAATTTGTTTTTCGGGCGTCCAAACCGGTCCCTTCGCTTTTTCCACGGCGTCCATCACGTCTTCGTAATCCGGCAGGCCAGAAGTGTGATTGAGCAGGTTTCGGACGGTTATCGTTTTGCCATACGCGGGAAAATCGGGAAAGATCTCGGTGAGCGTTTCTTCGTAGCGCACTTTTCCGTCGCGGACGAGGAGCATGATGGCCATGGCGGTGAATTGCTTGGTGAAGGAGGCGAGGCGGAAATTCGTGTGTTCGTCAATTTTCGTCCTGGTGCGAAGGTCAGTGACCCCTTCGGTTCGCGTGTAGGCAGTTCCAAGAGTGTTGCGAAACAATGCGGCGAAGCCTGGCTCATTCGGCTTCACCAATCCGTCGAACACTGGATCTTCCAGCCTTTTCGCGAGCCCACGCCCTTGGGAGCGAAGTTCAAAGGAACAGAGAGAAACCAGGGAAAACGCGACAACCGCCATGGAAAAAATCTTATGCCGCAAGGCGCACCTCAGATACCAATCGGAGGATATCATTCCAAGCAGGCCGGTTAGGCGTTCATCTGGCTGTAACACGGCTGCGGTATTTCTGATGGTCCCCTGAGATTGGCTTCCAGAGCTTGGCATCTGTGTCCATGGAGCAAGGGCGAATCGCGGCGGCGCGGGCGTTTTACCTGGATGCGGAGACCGATCCGGCGGGTTATCCGTACGGGATTTACACGATTCCGCAGATTTCGTTTATCGGCAAGACCGAGGAGCAACTGACGGATGCCGACGTTCCGTATGAAGTGGGAGTGGCGTACTACCGGGAAATCGCGCGCGGGCAGATCAGCGGGCACACCGACGGCAGGCTAAAGCTGCTGTTTCATCGCGAAACGCTGGAGGTGCTGGGCGTGCACATTTTCGGGGAAGATGCGGCGGAATTATTGCACATCGGGCAGGCGGTGCTGCGGCTGAAGGGCAAGATTACGTATTTTGTGAATACGGTCTTCAACTATCCGACGCTGGCGGAATGCTACAAGGCGGCTGCGTTCAACGGTTTGAACCGGCTGAAGTGAGCGGCGGCGGTGCGTGGACGCTGGACGCGATATCTCGCGAGTAATTTCAAGCCGATCCCAGTCAAATCACATTTAGTTCCTGCCGGCGGTTTCGTTCCAGAGAAAGGCGAGCTCGTCGGCGGTGTCGTTGACGAGTTGGGTGATGGAGACGCCGGTGCTGTGGCCGGCTTTCAATTCGTAGTGCAGCAGGATGGGGCGATCGCTGCCGTTTTCGGCTTGCATGAGCGCGGTCATTTTGCGGGCGTGCAGTGGATCGACGCGCGTGTCGGAATCGCCGGTATTGAAGAGAATCGCGGGATACTTTGTTCCCGGTTTGACGTTTTGATAGGGCGAGTACTTCAAAAGATAGGGGAACTGATCCGGGTTGTCGGAGGAGCCGTATTCGGTGGTCCACCAGCGGCCTACCAGGAAATTCTGATAGCGGAGCATGTCGAGCAGCGGATAACCGCACCAGATGGCACCAAATAAATCGGGGCGCTGGGTGATGGCTGCGCCCATGAGGAGTCCGCCGTTGGAGCGGCCGCGAAGGGCGAAGTGCGCGGCGTTGGTGTACTTGTTGGCGATGAGGTATTCGGCGGCTGAGAAAAAGTCGTCGAAGACGTTCTGCTTTTTTTCAAACATGCCGGCTTTATGCCAGGCTTCGCCATATTCGCCACCGCCGCGAAGATTGGGCTGGGCAAAGTAGCCGCCCTGTTCCATCCACCACGCAAACTCCGGGGCCCAGTAAGGAGTAAGACTGACGTTGAATCCACCGTAGGCGGACATGAGCAATGGAGCCGTGCCATTGCGCTCGAGACCTTTCTTCGAGGAGATGAACATAGGGACTTTGGTGCCGTCCTTCGAAGTGTAGAAGACCTGCTTCACTTCGTAGTCGGCGGTGGAAAAAGGAACTTTGGACTTGGCAAACACTTCGGTTGCGCCGGTTTCCACGTCGTAGTGATAGATGGTGGGCGACATGATGAAGGATTGAAACGAGTAGAAACCGTGGCGCGAGGAGGCGAGTCCGCGCACCGGAGACGCGGAACCCAATGCCGGATAACTGAGCTGGCTCAGAAATTTTCCATCGAGCGAATAGACTTTGGTTTGTGTGACCACATCGTGCAGAGCCTCGACGAAAAGTCTTCCGCCAACGATGGAGATGTTTTCAATCGCATCCTTGCTTTCCGGAACGATGGTTTTCCAGTTTTCCGGAGTGGGGGCCTTGATGTTCACTTTGATGACGCGATAGTTTTCCGCCTGGTAGTCGGTGAGGACGTAGAGGTCATCGCCTTCGTTGACCGGGCGGAATTGATTATCTATACCATGAATTACCGGCCGAATCGCGGCGTCGGGCGTGCGAAGATCCTTGGCGTAAATGTCCACGCGCTTGGCGGGCACGCCATGGGCAACGTGAATGAGAAGGTACCGGCCGTTCTCCGTGACTTCCACGTTGATGAGCTCCATGGGACCGAATGTTTCGTCATTGAATTTCTTGCCGAACACAAATTGGTCGGTGTCCACAGCCGTGCCGAGGCGGTGGCTGTAAATCACCGCACCGGTAGGCTCGACCTTAGCGTAGTACAAGTTCTGGTGCACAGTGTCAAAATTCACGCTGAAGTAGCGCGCTCGGGGCAGCACGTCCTTCAGTTCCTGACGCTGGCTGACCTCCAGCAGGTGAATGGTTCGTTCATCGGCGCCGCCCTCGCGAATACCGTAAGCGAGGAGTTTTCCATCGAGCGAGAGATCATCAATCTCAACTGAGGTGTTCTGGTCGGCGCTGAGCTTGGTGGCGTCCACGAGGCGCTCATCGCTGCCTCGAAGGCCTTTGCGCATGTAGATGGAAGCCTGGTTTTCGTCCGCGAGGCGCTTGGTGAAGAAGAAATTTCCCTGGGCCTCGACGGGTATCGAATAGCTTTCGACACGCGAGAGTTCGGTGAGGCGCTTGGCAATTTCCGGGCGGATTTTGACCTGCGACAGATACGTCTCGGTGTAGTGCATTTGCGCTTCGATCCAAGCGCGTGTGGCGGGGCTGTGGGCGTCTTCGAGCCAGCGGTACGGATCAGTGATCGTGGTGCCGTTCAGAGTTTCGGTAACGGGCTTGGCTTCCGTTGGCGGCGGAAGAGGAAGAGTGATGCCGCCGCCGCCGCGGATTTCCGTGGGCTTGTTGGCGGCCAGTTCCATGGCGGCGAAGGATAGCAGGAGAAACGAGAGGACTTGCAGGGTTTTCATGCCGATCTTTTTAGCACTGCGAGAGAAGGGGTGCAACAAACTTCGCGCCAGAGACGGCGTTTTGGCGCCTCAAATAGAGCCATCGGCGGTGGAGCGGTTTTCTTGACCGTGTGTGCGAGGGTCGAATACACTACTAGATTCGAACGCAGCCGGCGGAGAGAGTAGAGGGCCGTTCCGGCGTCGCGGGTGAAATGGACTGCCCGGCGATCGCGTATTACAGATCAGGTATAACAAAGGGGGATTGTTTTGCCAAAGCGCACATTTCAACCGCGCAAACGCCGGCGCGCCAAGACGCACGGCTTCCGCGTACGCATGAAGACGAAAGGCGGCCGCAAGGTGCTGGCGGCGCGCCGCAAGAAGGGACGCCATCGGCTTACCCCCGAATAGTCCGGGGAGCCCGGCGCCTTCGCGAAGCGCGAGGCGGAGCGGGCAGGAATTTCCGCGCGAGGCGCGGCTTGTGCGGAAGGCAGAGTTTGATGCCGTGTACCGCGCCGGAAAGCGCCGCTCGAGTTTCCACTTCACAGTTTTCTTCCGCGCCAATGAACTGCCGCAGAGCCGCTTCGGCTTCAGCATCAAGAAGGCGCTGGGCGGCGCGGTGGTGCGCAATCGGATCCGGAGGCGTCTGCGCGAAATGGTGCGCTGCCATCGGTTGGAGATACCCGCAGGATGGGACATCGTCATACACCCGAAGAGCACGGTGGAGCGCGCGGAGTTTGCGGCGCAGACGGGGGATTTGTTGAAGCTGTTAAAGAGTCCGCCGAGCGGGAAGGCGTAGAGAAAATTTCCGCTGCAGCGCTGCCCGTGCGCGCGGCGCTGCTTGCGCTGCGATTCTACAAGGCCTACTTATCCATTTTATTTGCGGGGAGCTGCCGATTTGAGCCGACGTGTTCGCAGTATGCGTATGAGGCGATCGAGCGATTTGGCGTGATGCGTGGCGTTTGGCTGGGATTGAAGCGGCTTTTGTGCTGCCATCCATTCTCGCGCAAGTTCGGTTATGACCCGGTTCCGGAGAAAAAGGAAAACATGGGATTGGAAATGAATGCGGCGGCTAACGGCCGCCGCTCTACCGGTGCGGCGACTGAGGTGCATTCGTGAGCTTGCCGGGACAGAAGGACAAGTTCACTCCGGAGCTGCGGATCCTCGTGGCGTCGCTGCTTTCGATGGGCGTTATTTTGCTTTGGGCGAAATATTTTGGGCCGAAGCCGCCGGCGCAATCGCCGCAAGCGAACCGGCCGGCAGTTAGCGCTCCAGCCACGCCGGGTCCGGCAACTTCTCAGACAGCGACAACTTCGCCGACGCCCGCCACCGCGGCGGCGATGGCTCCGGCTGCGCCGGTCACTGTTACTCCCGTCAGCGATTCGCAAGAGCGGACGATCGTGATTGAAAACGATCTTTATCGCGTGGAGATTTCGAATCGCGGCGCGGTGGTGAAAAGCTGGCAGCTCAAGAAATACATGGATGATGCGAAGCCGCAGCGCGTGCTGGACGTGGTGCATCCGGATGCTTCGAAACAGACTGGCGGCTGGCCATTTGCCGTAGTTCTCGACGACGAGCAATTGCAAAACGCGGCGAACGCGGGACTTTATCAGACTTCTTCGCCGGCAAATTCTTTGCAAGCTCCGGCCGACGCGGAATTTACGTGGAGCGACGGCCACCTGGAAATCAAGAAACGTTTCCGCTTCGATCATACCTACGTGGTGCGCGTGGAAACGTCGGCCAGTTTGAACGGTCGGCCCATCACTGCGGGGCTGGGATGGCTTGGCGGGTTTGGCGATTTGACGGTGACGAATCCCGCGCCGGTTGAAACGGTTTCCACGTACTACAGCGAAGGCGGGAAGATCTCGACTTATCTGCACAAGAAACTGGATGGGCCGGACAAGTGGGGGCCGGGCGTTTGGCAGGGTGGGAAAGATTTCGTTGGGATTGAAGACCGCTATTTTACGGCGGCGTTTTTGCCGCTGAATGGAGCGGCGCCGGCCACGCTCTCCACGCGCTACTGGAAAACTTCGCGAACCGTACAGGTCGGCGGGCAAGACACGCTGGAGCCGGTGCCGGAAGTGGCGGTGTCGGCGCCGGCGCAGCCGCTGGCGGTGCGCGTTTACGTGGGTCCGAAAGATTACGACGATTTGAAGAAGATGAATCCGCCGCTGAATGGGCTGGTGAGTTTCGGCTGGATGGAATTTATCGCCGACCCGCTGTTTCACGGATTGAAGTGGCTGCACAACTACATCCCGAACTGGGGATGGTCGATCGTGGTGCTGACGCTGGTTGTGAACATGCTGTTGTTTCCGCTGCGCATTTCGAGCTATAAGACGACGCTGAAAATGCAGCGCGTGGCGCCGGAAATCAAGGCCATTCAGGAGAAGTACAAGAAATACTCGATGCGCGATCCGCGCAAGGCGGAGATGAACAAGGAAGTGATGGCGATTTACAGCCGCGAGGGGATTAATCCCGTGGGCGGCTGCTTCCAAATGTTTCTGCAGATGCCGGTGTGGTTTGGGTTGAATACTGCGTTGCGGTATGCGATCGAGATGCGGCATGCGCGATGGCTGTGGATTAGGGATCTTTCGTCGAAGGATCCTTATTACATCCTTCCGGTGCTAATGGGCGTATCAATGTATGTTGTTTCGAAAATGACGCCGATGACTTCGACGGATCCGCAGCAGCAGATGATGATGAAAATCATGCCCATTACCATGGCGGGACTGTTTATGATTTCGCCAATTTCCAGCGGGCTGGCGGTGTAT
This sequence comes from uncultured Acidobacteriota bacterium, assembly GCA_963729455.1. GTDB lineage: Bacteria > Acidobacteriota > Terriglobia > Acidiferrales > UBA7541 > Acidiferrum. The sequence goes on along the minus strand of CAVSNX010000004.1, from coordinate 587,386 downwards.
ATTCTCACCAGCAGTGTGGTGGGCATCGGGCAACAGTGGTATTTGAACCGGACGCATCCTGTGGCAGTGCCGGTAAAGCCGGTGCGCGGGAAGAAGTCCCAGGCGTAGATTTTTTTCAGCGAGGCGGATGCGGCGCCTTCCTTTCGAACAGGTCATGGCTACGGAACTCATTCACGATGGAGTGCTGGACCGGGAAGCGACGGCTGAGGCGCTGCGGCTGTTTTTGGAGAGCATGGTGCGCGCGTCGGGGCTGGAGCTGAAGGTTAATGTGCGCGTGGTTTCTCCGGACGCGGCGGGGACGCAGGGCGACGCGGAAGTGCTTGCGGATCTGGATGGGCGGGACAAAGAGATTTTGCTCGGGCACAACGCCGAGGTTTTGAAAGCATTCGAACACCTGGCGTTCAAGGCGCTGCGCTTAGAACCGACTTACCACGAGAAAATTCATATTGATTGCGGCGGGTATCACGCGCTGCGGTTTGAAGAGTTGAAAATGACCGCGCGCGTGGCCGCCGAGCGCGTGCAATCTTCACGACAGCCGTTCCGGCTGAATCCTATGTCCTCGCGCGAACGCCGTATCGTGCATTTGGCGCTGAAGGATATGACCGGCGTGCGCACGGAAAGTGTCGGCGTGGGCGAAGAGCGCCAGGTGGTTATCCATCCTGCAGAAAGCAAAGCCGCGCGGTAGAGTGCCTGTCCATCTCAAGGGGGGCGACCAGTCCGACGTCCTCAAAAAAGACGCACAACTACGAGCATAAACAGCAGGTGGGCGGCAACAGAAGCAACAAACGCACTGAGGATTGCCGATTCGATCCCACGACGGACGTATAACCACCCAAATCCAATGGCACTGGGGACCGTCCGCAAGAGAGCGCGAGCAATGAGCAGCCAGAATGGATCGTGCACAAGGTTTGCCGACCCGAGAGAACTCAACATCATATTAGTTGTTGTCCTCCGCCACGCGAGGTCAGCAATTACACCAAGCGCGGCGACGCCGAGCACGGCGAGAAAAAGGACTCGATCGCTGGCCGTGCCGGACGGGCTACCTATAATCTTCGCGAAGATAACGGCAATGATGGAAAGCAAGAACAGGCGTGAGATTAGCTCTCCCCGAATTGCGGCGTTCAGGTATGAAACGGTGAGCGAAGTTAACGTAAGGGGCCGCTCGTCAACGAATCTCTCAAGTTTCTCAGCCAGCTTCGCTCCGTCTGGGGACTCAGAGATTCTCTCTACCTCTTGATGTGCCAGTTGTCGATTTGGATGAAACACAGAAAGACTGGGCAGCATTGAGATTATGGCAAGTAGTATTCCCACAACTAGAGACGGAACAAGCATTGGGCGCACTTGCGGTTTGATTGGTTCGCCGCGGAGCCACTTCTCTAGAATTGGCGCGCCCAGGCCGATGCGATGTGCGGCAAACAGCCCACAGCTGACGGCGATCGCTAACTCGACTGCAATCTCGATCGCTTCCGCACCCACCAACAAAGGCTTCTGTGAGTAACCCCTCAAAAGAAGGATGCTAGCAACCGGGGTTGTTGGAATCCGTACTAATGCCGCGAAGATCTCGCCCGTGATGGCTCCAAAGCTCCACAGAATCCAGAATTCACGCCAAAATAATCGTTTTTCCATCATCGAATTGGAGACCTCGGACAAAGCTCAAGATGCCCAGTCTGATTGCTTCGGAAGAGAACACCAAGCGTATCAATCAGATGATGCGCCAGACAGTAACTCAGTTGAAACCCAATACCTGGCGTTGACCTAACTCGTGAGGCCAAGTCAAAGCGCACAGGCTAAAGCCCACGCTACTTACTGGGTGACCCAGCCTTTGGAGAGGACGGTGCCGTCGGGGGCGAAGCGCACGCGATAGGTGAAGGCGGCGGGGCGGCCGGGACGGGCGCGGGGGAAGCGGAGGTCGGAGATTTCGACGATGACTTGGTCGCCTTCTTTGTGGAAACGCGTTACGGGGAAGCGCGCGAACCACATTACCGTTTGCACGTCGGGCAGGCGCTTGGCGGCTTCAATGTAGGAATTGGGGAAGGCGTCGGGGAAGTAGGTGTGCTGCTGTGCTAGCACTCCGGCGTCGCCGGCGGGCTTTTCGCTGAGGTCCATGCGCAGTTCGTAGACGCCGCGCGGCGCGCGCACCAGGCCGTCCCAGTGCAAAAGAGATGGCGGAAGCGGCAGTGCACCGATGGATTGCACGTCGAGATGATCCAGTTCGGCGAATTTTTGGATGCGCGCGAAGGCGACGTGATGAGCGTAGACCGCCAGCGCGATGTAAATCAGTGTCGCAGCGAAACCCGCGCAGTTCCACGTGGCGTACGGAACCTTTACGCCCCACTTTCCGAATGCCGGGAAGAGAAACACTACGGTCAATACAAACATGACGCTCAACACCGCAGGAGTGGAAATCGGCGCGCCGACAATTTCGCCAATTCTGGCGATCAGAAACGGAATGGGCAGGAAGACCACCCACATGCCGAGGGCTCGCCATTTCACTTTTTCCGGGCGCGAATAAATCCAAGCGAGCCATTGCGGCACCAGAAGAATGCCGGCGAGTGTGAAATCCACAATGAAAATAAGGTCCCAGGCGGGGCGCGACCACCCCAAGGGCGACCAGATCATGGTGCCAAAGGTGGTGACCAGGTCGAGCAGGATGTGGCTCAGAATGCCCACGGCGTAGATGGCGGTCAGCGCGGCAAACGAGGGCACTTCCCACTTTCGCCAATTGGTGAACGCACGCGTGATGGCCGCGAGGAGGAGCGCCCACAGCGGAAGCAACACCAACGAGTGCGTGATGCTGCGATGCCAGGTGATCATCAGCAGCTTGTCGTGCGAGAAAATGTCGCGGATTACGTCGGAATCGGGAAAAATCGCGCCAAGCATCAGGGACCAGGTGATGATGCGGCCGCGGTTCATCGGCGTCGCGGCGAACATGTCTTCTCCGCGGAAAACGGCCTTGCCGATCAAAGCGCCCGCGATGCCGTGGGTGATGGTATCCATCGTTGGAGTTTATCGGATGCTTTCAGAATCCGACATTCTAGCGGACCTTGATCAGCGGACTTGTTTTGTGGACGACTTTGCCGATTCTGCGGGCTGCAACGCCATGACGTTCGAGCGCGGTGATGGCGGCGTCGGCGTGCTCCGGAGCGATGGAGACGAACAAACCACCGGATGTTTGCGGATCGAAGAGCAGGTCGCGAACTTCTTGCGGGACGTTTGAAGCAAAACCGACGCAATCAGCAATGAAATCGAAGTTATTCTTTAGGCCGCCCGGAAGGAATCCCTCGCGCGCGGCCTCGGCGGCGCCCGGAAGATACGCAATCGCGGAATGATCGATCTCGAGGGATACTGCCTCTATTCCGCGGTCGGGATTGCCAAGAGCCATTTCCCGCGCGTGGCCGAGCAATCCAAAACCAGTAATATCGGTCACCGCGTGAATCGGAGAGGCGGCTCCCGCTTTTTCCTGCAGTTCCTGTAACGCTTCGGAGGCCGCGCGGTTCAGTTGCGACATGGAAGCGATGGCGGCCTCAACGGAGCCAGGCGTGGCGCGGTCCTTTTTCAGAGCCGTAGAGAGCACACCCGCGCCGATCGCTTTGGTTAGCAGCAAAACGTCGCCAGCGCGCGCGCCGACATTGCGCCAAACTCGCTGCGGATGGATGACGCCGGTGACGGCGTAGCCGAATTGAATGTCGTCATTGCGAATCGAATGACCCCCAATGACGCTGCATTTCGCTTCCGCCATTTTCGAAAGCCCGCCGCGAATGATGGCCTCAAGAATTTCCGGATCGCCCTTGTCCGGAAAGCCCACAATGGAAAGCGCGGAAACCGGTTTACCGCCCATGGCGTACACGTCGCTCAACGAGTTCGCCGCCGCGATTTGCCCGAACGTGTACGGGTCATCGACGATCGGCGTGAAAAAATCGACCGTTTGAACCATGGCCATTTCGGGGCTCAGTAGATACACCCCGGCGTCGTCGTTGGTATCAAAACCAACGAGCACGTTCGGATCAGTTGGCCGCGGCAAACGGCGCAAAACGGAATCCAGCAACCCTGGACTCAGCTTCGCCGCTCAACCCGCTGCCTTGACCATAGCCGTGAGTTTCACGGATGGGGTCAAGCCGCACCTCGCTGTAAAGCATTTTGATTATAACGATATGCCGCCGCGCGTGCTTGCGCACCGTACGATTATCGTTACTTGCGCGGCAGACGCGGAAGTGTTCTGATTCGCGGATGCCTTGGGATATCTGGCTGATTTTTTTCGCGCTGGGCGTGATTCTTCCGTGGCGCGGACGCGCGCGCATGAAGAAACTGCTGGCGCTGCCTACGGTCAGCACAATGGAGCGGATTGTACTTTACGCTTCGACGATTGCGTTTCAATGGATCGCTGCGACGGTGGTCGCCTGGCGGGCCTGGGCGGACGGTTATACGGCGGCGCAATTGGGATTGAATTTTCATGGCAGAACCAAGATTGTTCTTGCTTCGATTGTCGGCGCCGCGACGATTGCGGCGCTGCAATGGCTGAATTTGCGGCGCATGGGGAAAATTCCGGTTGCCGCGCGCGGCGCTCTGCAGGCCATTGCCGAACGGATTTTGCCGCAATCTACCGTGGAGCTGCTCCCCTATCTGGCGCTGGCGATTACGGCAGGCCTTTGCGAGGAGTTTCTCTATCGCGGATTTGCGATGGCGGTGCTGACCCGGGTGGGATTGCCGGTGTGGAGCGTCGTTTTGCTCTCGTCGGTCTTGTTCGGACTGGCGCACCTTTATCAGGGGCGCGGGGGCCTTGTGAGCACACTGGTCATCGGCACAGTACTCGGAAGTGGCAGAATCGCGTACGATAGTCTGGTTCCGGTGATTTTCTGGCATAGCGCGGTGGACGTGGTGGCGGGAATTGCGGGACCACGGTATTTATTGAAGGCGGCGGGAGTAGCGCCGCAAGGAGAGAACTGAAAGCGACCCAAGAATAGTTACTCTTATGTCAACACCTAGCCCTGCCCCATTGAACGCGGAGAAGATCCGACGCGCTCTCGAAGAGTTTCAGCTCTCCGTGAGTGACGTGCAAGTGCTTCATATTCAGCAATATATAAGGATTTTGCTGCTTTGGAATGATAAGATCAATCTGACTGCGATTCGCGATCCTTTGGAGATACTTTATCGTCATTTCTGCGAAAGCATGTATGCGGCGGTGGCTGTACCGCTGGAACATGGTCGGCTCGCCGACGTGGGCTCCGGGGGCGGTTTTCCGGGCATTCCTCTGAAGATTATCCGACCGGAATTGCGCGTTTTTCTAGTGGAATCGAACTTGAAGAAGGCCACTTTTCTCGCGGAAGTTGTTCGAGAGATTGGACTTCCGGACACCCAGGTGTTGGTGCGGCGATACGAGGAACTCGGAGAAGAGGTCGCGCCTCTCGATTTCGTGTGCTCGCGCGCTTTGGGTGAGTTCCCCTCCTTTCTGGATTGGGCCCGTTCGCAACAGATTGCAGCCAAACAAGTTATTCTCTGGATCGGCGCCCGGGATCTGCCGGAGATTCAGAAGATTCGCACCTGGGATTGGCGCGAGCCGATTCCCGTTCCCCATTCCCTGCGGCGCCTCCTCCTGGTCGGCACACCAAAGACTTAAAGTGTCTGCGCATCGACTTGAAAGCACAAGACTTCTACTACTTCCCTGGGAATCCGCGCATTGGAATGCGTTCAAGCCCATCGCCACGGATCCGGCCGTAATGCGGTACATTTCAGGCGGAATTCCCGGGACCGATGAAAAGATCATCGAGTTCGTGGAACGACAGCGGCGTCACTATTCAGAACGGGGATTTTGTCTCCGGAAGATGTGTTTCACGTGGAACCTCCTGAGAAAACAACCGACAATGATGTTTTGTTCCACGTGAAACACATTCGTAGATATGAGAGCGGGGAAGCGCCCAGTGTTTCACATGGAACAATGATGTTGTAAAAGAGGAGATTTCCACTGCCGGGACCATGTTCCACGTGAAACAACTTGCATCCCACCGTGGGCTTTGCTAGATTTTCGCTGGCGAGGAAACGATTGGCTCGGGTCATCGCGGTCGCAAATCAAAAGGGCGGGGTGGGAAAGACTACCACAGCGGTGAATTTGGCCGCTTGCCTCGCCGCCGCTGAACAACCCACGCTCTTAATCGATTGCGATTCCCAGGCAAATTCCACCGCGGCCATCGGCTTTGCGAAAGATCCCTCGAGAAGAACCCTCTATCACACCTTGATATTGAACGAGTCCTTCGACAAGATCATCCAAAAATCGCAAGTGGACGGCCTAGATGTCGTCCCCGCCGACAAAAACCTAGCTGGAGCAGCCGTTGAGCTCGTAAACGCGGAAAATCGCGAATATAAGTTGCAAGCGGCGATTAAACCTCTGCTCGACAAATATCGGTTCATCATTCTGGATTGCCCTCCTGCCTTGGATTTGTTGACGTTGAACGCACTGGTTGCGGCCAGCGCCGTTCTGATTCCTATCCAGTGCGAATACCTGGCGCTCGAAGGCGTATCAGAATTGCTGGATACACTGATGCGTATCCGGCGCACTCTGAATCCCAGCCTCGAAGTCGAGGGCATCCTGCTCACAATGTATGATGAACGGACGACCCTTTCCCGGCAGGTGGCCACGGATTTACGCAGTTTCTTCGGAACGCAAGTCTTTCAAAGCGTCATTCCGCGCAATGTCCGCCTAGCGGAAGCACCAAGTTTCGGAAAACCAATCATTTTTTACGATATTCATAGCAAAGGGGCCGAGGGTTACACGCAACTCGCCCAGGAGGTACTTGCCAATGCCGAGAAACGCGCTGGGACGGGGGCTAGAAGCGCTCATTCGGGAGCCTGAGCCGCAAGCTCCGGCGGAATCACCTCAAATCCAACCTCACGCAACGAGCGGGAACGCCGCGGCGGTCGCGCCTGCACGCGAAGTGGTGCATGCGGGGCCGCAGCAAATTGATATCGACCTGATCGAGCCTAGCCCTTACCAGCCGAGAACGCGCTTCCGTGAAGAGGCGCTCGATGAATTGGCGCGCTCGATTCAGGCCAGCGGCATCATCCAACCCTTGGTTGTGCGGCCGATTGGCTCACGATTTCAGCTTATCGCCGGAGAGCGCCGATGGCGCGCGGCGCAACGCACTGGCTTGACGAAAGTCTCCGTGATCGTCAGGCAAGTTCCCGACGAGCTGGCGCTGGAAATGACGTTGGTCGAAAACATCCAGCGGGAAGACCTGAACGCCATTGAAGCGGCGCGCGCGTTCGAACGCTTGATGGATGAATTTCAACTGACGCAGGAATCCGTAGCGGAACGCACTGGAAAGGATCGCACCACGGTTGCAAATGCCATTCGACTGCTAAAGCTCGAATCCACGATTCAGGAATGGATTGAAGAAGGGAAGCTCACTGCGGGCCACGGGCGCGCGCTGCTTGCCGTACCGGATTCGCAATTGCGCATGCGTTATGCGCAGCGAGCCGCACGAGGCGGATTGACCGTTCGCCAGATCGAGCGCCTAGCGTCGCGGCGGTCGCGAGGAAGCGGCCATGCAACCGCGGAGGTTCACGTGGATGCAAACATTCGGTCCGCGCTGGACGAGCTGCAGCGGCACCTCGGCACCAAAGTGCTGCTGCGCCAGAAAACGAAGATGCGCCCGGGCCAACTTGTTCTGGAGTACTACGATGACGCGCAGCTGATGGGAATTTACGATCGCCTGATGAAATAGCATCGCGAGTATCAATCGCGAGTACCTCGGCGAGCAACTGTCCCTTCGTTCAGTCATTTCATTCGACAACTCACGTGTGAAGCTGCGTTGACTTGTTTGCGCGTGCGGGTACAGTGGAAGAGTCGCTCATGGGGGTTTGGACATGGCATGGAAGTGGCCCGCCGCTGCAAAAGACGGCAACAGTGAAGAATGGACAGGATTCATTGACCAGGGCGTGATGCTCGAGGGAACGCTCACGGTCAAGGGAACGTTCCGCATTGATGGCAACGTCAAGGGAAACATCATCTCGGAACAGACGGTGATTCTCGGCGAAGGCGCCAAAGTCGAAGGGCAGATCGAAGGCAACCGCGTAGTGATTGCAGGGCGCTTTGACGGCGTGATTTTTGCGAAGGGTCGCGTCGAGATTCAAGTCAAAGGTGTGGTGACAGGAGAAGTTCACTCGCCATGCATGGTCATTGATCCCGGCGGGATTTTCGATGGCCGCTGCCACATGCTGGCGTCTTCGGATACGGCTTCCACGGTGACGATTCCGATCCGCGCGGTCGGCAACGCCTAATGAGTAGTCAGCAACTATCAGACAACAAGTAAGTAGCTAGGCAACGGGGAGGGAAGAAACACCTATTGCTTTTTCCGCTCCGGCTATCCCTGTCTGAATATTCGAATCCCAATCCAGGTGTGGTACGGTGGAAGCAGCTGCAGCTTTGTAGAACCGCAGTGCATCCGCAGGGCGATTAAGTTTTTTCAGCGAGAGGCGGCCAGCGGAAAGAAGTGCCAGCAAGGCGGGCCGCTCCGTCGGATGCGTCTTAGCTAGATGTTCGTACTCGGTAACAGCGCGCTCGAAGTCCTGTTTTCCCTCAACGATGCGGCACAATTCCAGCCAGGTAGCGGCAGGCATGCGATCCCCGCCGGCGTTCGTATACTCTACGTAGTCCTCCCACGCGGCGTCGGCATCTTGCGATTTGAGGTGGAGTTGGCACAGCTTTGCTAGCGCATCGAAGAAGGCAGGCAGATCGTTCTTGCGCCAGTAAAGTTGCCGCAAGAGCGAGTAGGCGTCGAGGACGTCTGGTTTCGCGGCAACATGCTTCTGAAGGATTGCGATGGCCTCATCGAGATTCCCTTTTTGCATGAGCTCCGTGCCTTGCACGATCGCAGGATCCGCGGTCCAGCCGATTTTGTCTTCGATGACGACATTGGCTTTGTGCTCCAGCCCAGTTCTTTGAATCACCAGCGCTCCGAGCGCCCCAAAAATAAATCCGCCCACGTGCGCCCAGTGTGCTACGCCGGATGCTTGACCGAACAAGCTGCCGTAGAACACTTCGCTGAAAAGCCACAGCGGGAGAAGCCAGTAGGCATAGGCTTTGAAGCGAATCCGAAACAACAGCATGAACCACATCATTTCAATTTTCAGTTTCGGGAAGCGCACAAGGAAGCCACCCATGAGCGCCGCGACTGCGCCGGAGGCGCCAAGTGTCGGGGTGAGGCTGTGCGAATAAAACATCGCGTGAACGAGAGAAGCACCGATCCCGGCAAGGAGATAGAAAATCGGGTAGATAACGCGTCCCCACCGATCTTCCAGAACGAACCCAGCTAACCACAGAAACCACATATTGCCGATGAGGTGAATCCAACCAATATGGAGGAACATAGAGGTTAGGTAGGAAACAGGCTTTGGATGGGCGGGCACGAATGCGTAGTTCTCCATAATGGACTCTTCTCTTCGTCCGCGAAGCGTTGCGAGAGAGAGTCCATCTGGTTCTGCAAGAAGTCGGGGTCTTCGACAAGCCGGATCTGCGCGTCCCAGGCATCTTGTGCTTTGCGGCTAGGCGAGCTCAACTGCTTCCAGGCAGCCTCAGGGGCGTTGCGTTGCACTTCGTTGACGTACTGCTGGACGTCGTCGGGCATCTTCAATTCCGGGTGCATCGCGGAGAGCAGGATGAGGTGTATGCGGACTTCGTAGCGCTCGGGTTGTTGCGCTTCGATTTTCCAATGGGTGCCAAGAAAGATGAGAACGTTGAGAGCGATCAGTGCGAACGTGGCCACTGGCCAGCGACGGCCCCCCATATTTTCGTGGCGCAGCGGAATCAGCATGGCGCAAACCTTTCCACATAAACGTGAAGCGCAGAATTGCTTGCTTCGAGTGTAGAAGCCGCTGCGAAGTGGTGTAACTGGCCATTGGAACAGGGGAGAACGATTGATAAACGCTTCAAACGCTGGCGCGGGCTCCCCGTTTTTCGTGGAGTGAGATAGAGCGCAGAATCGCGAAACGCGCGTGATGTGTTTTGAGAGGCTGAGTTGACACGTTCGAATTGCGCGTCTATCGTTCGACAAGGTCGTCCACGAGGTTTTTTCGAATGAAGATTTTGGTGATTGGCGGCGGCGGGCGCGAACATGCATTGGTGTGGAAGTTGAAGCAGAGCCCGGTCGTGGAAAAAATTTGGTGTGCTCCAGGGAACGGAGGCATCGCGGAAGAAGCAGAGTGCATGGCAGTGGATTCCGGTGACGTCACAGCCGTCGTCGCGCTTGCCGAGAAAATCCAGCCGGACCTGACCATCGTAGGGCCAGAATTGCCGCTGGTGAATGGCCTCACGGATGCGTTTCGAAAGCGGAATTGGGCGATTGTCGGACCTTCACAACAGGCCGCGCAGCTCGAAGGCAGCAAGGTTTTTTCGAAGGAGTTTTTGCAGCGCCATGCGATTCCCACGGCAAAAATGTACGGTGCGTATGACTCTCTGCAAGAGGCTTATAGCGCGTTGAGCGCTGTGAAATGGCCGCTGGTGATCAAGGCGGATGGATTGTGCGCCGGCAAAGGAGTATTTCTTGCTTCGAACGCGGACGAAGCGAGGGATTTTATCCAGCGCGTGATGGAGAAGAACGAGCTGGGTCCTGGCGGAGATAGGATACTTTTCGAGGAAACACTGGAAGGCGAAGAGCTCTCGTTCATCATCCTCACAGATGGTGAACACTACGCGCCGCTGGTACCCACGCGTGATCACAAACGCGTCTTTGACGGCAACGAAGGGCCGAACACCGGAGGCATGGGCGCGTATTCGACGGATGATTTGGTTCCGGCCGAACTGCGGCAAACTGTCATTTCCAAAATTGTCGAACCCACTTTGCGAGGGCTGGCAGCCGATGGCATACGCTATCAAGGATTTCTGTATATCGGGCTGATGCTCACGAAGTTCGGACCAAAAGTGTTGGAGTTCAACTGCAGACTGGGGGATCCGGAAACGCAAGCCATCGTCGCGCGGATGGACTTCGACTTGGCGGAAGTGCTGCGCGATGTCGCAGCCGGGAATCTGCAGCCATCCAAAATGAAGTGGAAACCCGGAGCCAGTGTGTGCGTGGTGCTAGCATCGGGCGGCTATCCGGGAAAATTTGAAAGCGGAAAGCCGGTCAATGGACTAACCACGTTAGGTGCTCTTACCGGTTTGAAGGTCTTACATGCTGGAACGAAGCGCGTGGGAGAGTTGTTGGTTACAAACAGCGGGCGCGTTCTCGGAGTCACCGCTGTTGGAGCATCACTTCCTGCGACTCTCTCCGCAGCGTATGCGGCCTGCGCAGAAATCCATTTCGAAGGCATGCACTATCGCAAAGACATCGGCGCACACGCGACGCCATTGAAAGCTGCAGGAGATTGAGAGCCGTGCCGCACGTTTTGAAGCTGTTCCGTTCGCCGAAAAAACACTTCCCGATGGAGGAACTCCCGGAAGTTCGCGCCGTCAGGGACTTGGGGTTCGAGGGCTGCGCGCATGCCAAGCTGGGACGCCAGCGCCAAGTCTTGCTCATGGATCGCGAAACGCTGGACGCTATGAACCTGACGCCGGGCATCCTTCGCGAGAACATTACGACCGACGGTTTGAACGTAAACGGCCTGCAAGTTGGCCAGCAACTGCGCATCGGCGAAACGCTCATGGAAGTCAGCACCGTCTGCACGCCGTGTGACGAGATGGAGAAAATCCGCCAAGGTCTTCGCAGGGAGCTTTGGGGACGGCGCGGAATGATGTGCCGCGTGCTGGAAGGTGGAACGATCCGCCTCGGCGACGCCATCGAAAAAATAATGTAACCCGTTAAGGCTTAGGCATTTTGCGCAGCGTGGGCGCCTCGGGAGGGCGATTTTTATCCTCCTCTACTTTTTCGACGGGCTCCTGTGGAGGGACGATCCAATCCAAGCCGCGCCGCTCCTCCAGCGTGCCAAGGATGAACGGCTCGCCTCCGGCGATAAGCGGCAGCACAGCGCGCATAAAATCCGCGGAATCCATTGGAACTGCTTTCTGGGCCTGGCCGACTCGAAGACTATCCAGCACTTTTGAGAAGCGTTGATCGCCGGAACCAAGATGTGTGATTCGCGGATCGTTTCCCTGGATTAGCTCGGCCAGCGTCGGACCCTTCGCCTGAGGCGGATAGCGGCTTTCCACAATGGTGTGGGGCGCATGTTTTTCAGGCGGGTAGAGCTGCGTGAAGCGCGGGCGCAAAATGCGCGTCTGCCAATAATCGCCGCGCGTGGCAATCTGTTCCTGTTCGATGCGATAGTCCACGACCCACACTTCCGGGCCGTAGTCATTGGGCGCGTCGCCGATGATGACCACCTGAAAAATCGGCTCATCGGGCGAGAAATCCAGCTTGTGGTGCAGTTGCGAGACCAGCGGGCGAAGCTTTTCGAGAAAGGCCGTGCCCAGCGTTTCGAGATCGGACTCGGCTTCGCCGGGAGCGGATCCGTAGCGAGGGTCGCGGCCCGAAACGCGTTGAAAACTGCGGTCCAGCCGGACGGGCTTGGGGTCGGCGGGAATGCGCCACTCCGAGGCGCCAAAGAGAATGCCGATATGTGTCGCGTCCAGGTCCAGGACCCGCGGCGGAATGGAGTTCTTCTCGACCGGGTTATCAATCGCGGCAAAGATGATGACGTCCCGGGCGACATGAACGATGGCGCGGCCGCCGGCAAGATTGGCGACGATTTCGTCCTCGCGGTCCTGGCTCTGAGCGAAACAGGGGAGGGCCGCTCCGAAACACAAAAGCAGCAGCAACGACAAAGGCCGCCACGATCGTGTCGCGCTGCGTGGGCTAGTCGGCAATGAGAACGGTCTCAACATTATTTCGCTGGCGGCACGGCGGCTGCCGCGGACCGCGCCCGGGCAAGCAGCGCATCCAGCGCGACGCGGTCGAGATACTGGCCGTTTCGAATCACAGCGAAAATTCTACGCGTGTTTGCGATATTCTCCAGCGGATTTGCATCCAGCAAGACCAGGTTGGCCTCCTTGCCCGCTTCGATTGTGCCAAACTCCTTTTCGCGCCCAAGAAATTGCGCCGCGCCTCGGGTGGCGGCCTGGAGCGCCTCCATCGGCGTGAATCCGGCCTGGACGAATTCGGCAAGCTCCCGGTGCAGGCTGTCACCCGGAAAAACAAACGGATCCAGCGAATCCGAACCGACCAGCAGGGGCACTCCCGCGCGATGCATTTCGCTGGCCAGCTTCCAATCATTGGCGGAGAGCCGCCCAAGTTGGGCAGCGCCTTGCTTCTCCTGTGCGTTGCTCAGAGAGTCGCGCCACTCTTTGGCCAGGGATGGAGGAACGTAGTCCAGATTCGAATCATCCGGCTTCCAGGCCTCAGGGTGCGACGTAATCGCGAGCGACGCAAGCGTCGGCGTGACCCACGTTCCGTTTTTCTTCAGCGTCTGAAACAGTGACGACGCCTTTTCTTCGCTGTAACTGGCGTCGGCCTCCACTTCGATTTTTTCCCGGGCAGCCGCGTCACTGTTTTTCCGCGCTTCCAGCAGGCGTTTACGAAGCTCATCCTCTTTCGAGGAAAACGAGAGCACAAACTCGCTATAGAAAAAATGTTCGATGCTGCGCATACCTGCGTTCGAAGCTTCCACCGCTCCCACCTCGAGTGGAAGATGGCCCACAAACGAAATGTTCTGTTTCCGCGCCTCGTCGGCAACCGCGAAGAAGGCTTCGCGCGACGGCAGGGAAATGATTTTGATGAAGTCCGCGCCGCGCTGCTTCAGATCGCGCACGGCAGCGCGCGCCTCTTCGGCATTCGCGACGGGAATCTGTTCCGGCGAGGGTTTGCCGCGGCTGGCGAGCCATGGGCCGGCCGCAACAATGTGCGGGCCAAGGAGCGTTCCGGATTCAATGTCGCGTTTCCAGGAGAGGAGCGCATTCAGATCGCCGCCCATGTCGCGCACGCCGGTGATGCCATTGGCCAAGAGCAGCGGCAACAGGGCGTCTTTGCTCCACGAGGGATCCGCGTTCACTCCGGCGAGGTGGACGTGCATGTCCCACAACCCAGGTATGAGGAACTTTCCGCGGCCATCCACAACATTTGCTGTCTTGTCGAATTTCACCTGGTTGGCCGGGCCGACTAGCGTAACTCGTCCGCCAACGATGACAACGGTTTGATCGGATTGCGGAGCGCGGCCCGTGCCATCAATCACGGTGACATGCTTGAGTATGAGCGTGACCGTCGGGCCAGCAAAAGATTGGAATGGATAAACGAGGACCAGAAATAGCAACTTTGTGAGGAGCCTCACGCCACACGTCCCATCCGGGCGAGTCAAGAACATTGGCTTCGCACGATCTCGCCCGCTATGGATAGACGGACGGGACAGGACATAAGCTTCGGGGAAAATCTCAATCCGGAACAATAAATCTGCAGAGTTCCGCGCAGCCGCTAGTTCCAGTAAACTATAGACGCGAGCGCATGGACGGTGGACGGAGTATGGGACTGAGAAAACCGAAGAGCATCAAGCACAACGGCAAAAAACTGAGTGAAATTCTGGAAGCGCACGAGTTGTTTTTCAGCGGCAAAGATGGCGGGGCGCGCGCGGACTTGACCGGCGCGGATCTTTCTCGCGCGGACCTGAGCGGCACAAACTTGAGCGGAGCAATCCTTCGCAACGCAAACCTGGAGGGGACCGACCTGCGCAAAGCCAAGCTTCCGGGCGCGGACCTCACCGGGGCCAATCTGAGCAAGGCCGATTTGCGCAATACGGACATGACGGAAGCGATTCTGCCGGGCGCCAACCTGACGGAAGCGCAAGCCAGCGGCGTGGAATTCTTTCGCTGCGATCTTTCGAATGTAAACTTTCAGCGCGCGCAACTGCGAAACGTGAATCTGCGGCTCGCCAACGTCAACGGCGCAAAATTTTCCGGCGCGGATATGGGCGTGGCCATTCTGCGCGAGACGGATTTGACCGGCGCCGATCTTTCCGGCGTGGATCTTTCCACGACGCTGCTGCCCAAGGGCCTTACCGCGGAAAAAGTCTAGAAAAAGAGCGCCTGAAGAGGTTTCACGTTGCATGTGAATAGCAATCCGCGGCACTGCGTGGTAGCCTCCCGCGGAAGAAAACGAACTTCTCTGTGAGTCCGATGGCGACATCGATCACACAACTCGACAGCTCCGCCGTGCGCGAGCGCGTTCTGGAAGTGATCCGCGCGCTGCTCGTTGAATTGGGCAGTCAGGGCGCGCTTCCCATGCTGCATCCGAACTCGCAACTCGACCGCGAGCTGGGCCTTGGGAGTTTGGAGCGCGTGGAATTGCTGGCGCGGCTGGAAACGGCGTTCGACGTTCGCCTGCCGGACCGCGTCGCGACCGAAGCCAATACCCCTGAGGACCTGGCACGCGCCATTCTCGCGGTGCCCGGAACAAGCACAGAAGAAGTGCAGGCCGGCTCGGCGCTGCGGGCCTCGGTCACCTCGCAAGAACTGCATCGCGAAGCCACCGACGCTGGCGTTTTTGCCACGGAAACGCTTCTCGAGGTACTGCGCTACCGCGCCACGCATGACGCCGAGCGCACGCATTTGCACATCACCGAAGACACTGAGGGCCCGGAACGCAGTTTCACGCTGACATTTGGCGAGTTATACGCCGCCAGCCAGCGCTGCGCCGCGGAGTTGGCACGTCGCGGCGTGCCCGCCGGCGGACGCGTGGCGCTGATGCTGCCCACGTCTCGCGCGTTCTTCATTTCCTATGCGGGAATCCTTCTCGCAGGAGCGATTCCGGTGCCGATTTATCCGCCATTTCGCGCGGACCGCATCGAGGAGTATGCGGCGCGGCAGTCGGCAATTCTGAACAACGCGGAAGCCTGTCTGCTGCTCACGTTCCGCCGCGCAGAAGCAGTGGCGAAACTGCTGCGGCCCAAGGTGCGTTCGCTCAGCGGTGTTGCGGATGCGGAAAAATTGATCGAGGCTGCCGACAAGGCGCCGCCGCCATCGCCGGGCGCTCTTCCGTTGCACCTCACCGGCAGCCGCGCGCGAAAAGGCAGTGACATCGCGCTGCTGCAATACACCTCCGGTTCCACGGGTGACCCGAAGGGCGTCACACTCACTCACGCGAATCTGCTCGCTAACATGCGCGCCGTCGGCGAAGCGCTGCAAATGAGCCCGGACGACGTCGGCATCAGTTGGCTTCCGCTCTATCACGATATGGGACTGATCGGAGCGTGGCTGACTCTTCTGCATTTTGGAACCCCGCTAGTGGTGATGTCGCCGCTGGCTTTTCTCACGCGCCCGGAACGCTGGCTGCAGGCCTTTCACAAGCATCGCGGAACCATCGCGGCGGCGCCGAATTTCGCGTACGAACTCTGCGTGCGCAAAATCGCCGACAAAGATATCCAGGGCGTGGATCTCAGCTCCTGGCGCGCCGCGCTGAACGGCGCCGAGCCGGTCAATCCGGAAACGCTGGAGCGCTTCGCGAATCGCTTTGCCAGTTATGGCTTTCGCCGGGAGGCGCAGCTACCCGTTTACGGTTTGGCGGAAGCTTCGCTGGCCGTCACCGTGCCGCCGCTGAGCCGCGGGCCGCTGGTGGACCGCATCGAACGCGAAACCTTTACAGTGCAGGGGCGCGCCGTCCCCGCCGATCCTGACGATGTCGCCGCCATCGCCTTTGTTTCTTCTGGAAAGCCCGTGCCGCGCCACGAAGTGCGCATCGTGGACGACAGCGGCAGCGAACTTGCCGATCGCACGGAAGGATTCTTGTGGTTCCGCGGACCCTCGGCAACCAGCGGCTACTACCGCAATGCCGCGGCAACGGAAGAACTCATGCCGCGCGGCGCCGAAGCTCCCGAAGGAGAATTTCACTGGGTGAATTCCGGTGATCGCGCCTATCGCTCGGACGGCGAAATCTACGTCACCGGACGCGTGAAGGACATCATCATCAAGGGCGGGCGAAATTTGTATCCGCACGAAGTCGAAGAACTGGCCGCGCGCGCCGACGGCATTCGCAAGGGTTGCATCGTGGCGTTTGGCTTGAAGGACGAAGTCTCGGGCACAGAAAAACTCGTGGTCGTCGCCGAAACGCGCGAGAGCAATGCGGCGCGGCGCGCGGCGCTGGTTTCGTCCGTAACGGATCTGGTCGCGCAAGGCTTGGGGCTCCCGCCGGATCGCGTGGAACTGATCCCGCTTGGCAGCATTCCAAAAACTTCAAGCGGCAAACTGCGCCGCGAGGAAACCAAGCAACTTTATCTCGCTGGAACGCTTTCTGCGTCCAGGCCGCCGGCGTGGCTGCAGATCGCGAAGCTCGGCACCAGCGGCGCTGCACGCAATTTCTGGCGCGAAGTCCTCGCGGGAATCAAGCGTGGCCTGGAAATTTGCTATGGCCTGTACTTCGGCGTGGTGTTCCTGCTGTGGATTGTGCCGACGTGGATCATGGTGCAATTGATCCAGGATCACCGCAAAGCGGGACGCTTCACTTCTTCGGCACTCAAGGTTCTGTTCGCGCTGATCGGTTGCCGCGTGCGCGTCGTCGGCAAGGAACACATGAATACGCCCGGCGCGAAAATCTACGCTTCGAATCACACCAGCTATTTCGACGTCGTGGCGCTCATGATGGGCTTGGGCGTCCCGTACCGCTTCGTTGCGAAATTGGAAGTCACCCGCATGCCCTTTATCGGCGCGTTCATGAAGCACATGGGACATCTGAAATTCGACCGTACGGACGCCGAATCACGCCTGCGCCAGGCGCAGGAGATGGAAGAATTTCTACGCCACGGTGAATCCGTGTTCGTTTTTCCAGAAGGCACGTTTACGGCAGAAGACGGCGTGAGGCCGTTTCAACTCGGCGCGTTCAAAGCCGCGGTTGCGACGGGCGCTCCGATTCTTCCTGTGTCGCTCGCCGGTACTCGCAAATTTCTCCGCGACGGCACCTTCTTGCCTCGCCCCACGAGCGTCACCATCACACTCTCTCCTCCAATCTATCCACGCACCTCGAATGCCGCAGAGAACTCCACGGATCCTTCCGGCTGGCACGAACTGATTCGCTTGCGCGACGCCACGCGCGAAGCGATCACGCGCTATTCCGGCGAACCGCTTCTCTAGTTTCGCAACTCGCAGCCGAAGTTTAGTGCTGCATCGTATAAACCACGGTGATGTAGGTATCAATTTCCACCGCTTGGCCATTCAGGATCGTCGGCCGGTAGCGCCATTGCACCACGGCTTCTTTTGCAGACAGATCGAAAAGTGGATCGCCGTTCACAATCTGCAATGACTGGATGGTGCCATCGATTCCGATGATGGCGCGCAATTCCACGCGCCCCTCCTTATGAATCTGCCGCGCCAGCGCCGGATAAAGTGGCTCCACGCGGTGAATCAGCATCGCCGGATCAAGATACGTAACCTGCACAACGCGCGGCCGTACAACTTGGCGCTCGGTGCTGGGCGGTGGCAAGACTCTCTGTCGCGGGTCTCCTAGAGGGATTAGCCCATCTGGGGCACCGGGTATACCATCACCGATTCCTTCGATTGGTGCGCTGTCTGTTTGTTCTCCGGACGAATTCCCGTCCCGCATAACGATTGTGGGAGGAATGTTGGTCGGAGCGCAGAAACGACATGGATTTTGTGGGCCGCTCGGGTGTGGCCGCGGCGTGCCGGGATTGGCAGACGCATTCCGGTACGGAGAATACGGCGGAACAGGAGTTGCGTAGGCAAGGGCGATGCGCTGCGTCTTGCCGAAAAGCGGCAGAAGAATAAGCACGGCAAGAAATGCACTTTGCAATGCGACTGAAAGTATCAGCGCCCGCCGACGCACTCGTCGTTCACCGCGCCGCTGCTCCGCGTCGCCCTCTACAAGACACCCGCGTAGAGAACCCAGACCTTCCTCAGAATCCTGTTCAGAAACTTTTTCCGGCTCGAGAGACATCACACACCTCCACGGTTTTTGCCGCGAGCCTCGGCCACATATCAGCCAAGTTTTCCTTCGCCGCCTCTCTGTCAGACAAAAAAGAACGGCAGAAATTTTGCGGCGCCGATATCCTGGGGGTTGCTCTAGTTCTCCAGGAGACCGGCGCCGCGCTCGCAGGGATGTGAGGTTGCGCGCGTCCTCCCAACGTTGGACACCAGGCGCAAGCACAAGTTCCCGTCGCGCCAAGGGTAGCCGTAATCGCGGTGGGTTAAGAGTGCTTTTTGTCACTCAGAATACAGTTACAACCCTTTTAGAATTAATCTGTTACAAGAAACTGTATCCATTCTCAATTCTGGCGCATCTTATGCTTTGTGGACGTGGATCTGAGGAGGAGTGCCCCCATGGACCGGCGTAATTTGGAAACCGTTGGTGTGCGCCGCACCGGCTGGGCCGCTTTGGACCGCGATCCGCAGCAGGACACGGTGGAATTCATCTGTCCGCACTGCGGCGCGCGGGACAAGAAAAATGCCCGGCGCGAGCGTGCGCTGTATCATTTTACGGATGGCTTCTTACAGGATTTGCAAGGCGAAGTGACGCTGTGCCATTCCTGCAAACAATCCGTGCGCGTTGTTCCCATCGTGATGCTTCACGATCAGGATGAAACGCGCCGCTTCGAAGCCGTCTTTTCGGATGAGCAATTGGTGAGTTCGAACTAAGTTCATTTCACCATTCGAGAATAAGAAAAGGGCGCCCCGATCAGGCGCCCTTTTTGTTTATCCCCGGATTTACTGCGGACTAGTGGCGGTCGTGATCGTGGTCATCCCAATCGCGATCGCTATGCCACCGGTGGCCGTCTTCGTCCCACCAGCGATGGCGCTCAGCCCAGCAGTGTTCCCGCGCTTCGTGCAATTCGTGTCGCCAGTGGTCCGCCTGCTTGCTGTCCCAGCCGTGGTGCTCGACCGCTTCATGCAGTTTGTGATCCGCTTTGATGATGCGGCGCTGGCAATCGTCATCGTCGTATGCGAATGCCCGCGGCGTTCCGGCGAAGGCCAACATGCCAAACAGCGCGGCAGTTGCAACCATCGCCTTTACAAAAAACTTCTTCTCTCCCGTTTGAAGCTTCATCATTTGTCCATCCTCTCGTTTTTCGCCCCGACTGGGATGGGGATGGGTCCTACACGATGGAACACGGCACCCGGCAGAATGTAGCAAGCGGCTTTCCACACCTTAAACGATTGGTACCAAATGACTTGTTGTTAGCGTGCCGCTAGTAGGCCTGTAAAAACGGGTCGGCATCCATGTGGTATTTCTCAAGCCCGGCGCGAATGTGATCGAATGCTTCGTCCACGGTGTCCGCGAACTTCAGCATCTTGTACTCCTCCTCGTCGATCGTGCCCCACCGCACCATGGCCTTCCAATTCAGGACTTCATCCCAATACTTGCGCCCGTAAATGAGAATGATGTTGTGCTTCGCCAGCTTCCCGGTTTGCAGCAGCGTAAGCATTTCCCACAATTCGTCCATCGTTCCGAACCCGCCGGGGAAAACGACCAGCGCTTTGGCAATCTGCGCGAACCACAATTTGCGCATGAAGAAATATTTGAAATTGAAGCTCAGCTCCGGGCTGATATACGGATTCGCGAATTGCTCGTGGGGAAGTTCGATTGAAAGCCCCAAGGACTTGCCTCCGGCTTCGTACGCGCCGCGATTCGCCGCTTCCATAATGCCCGGCCCGCCGCCGGAACAAACCACAAACCGGCGTGGCCGCGGCCCCAGCGTGAGCGACCAGGTCGTCAGCTTGTGCGAAAGCTGCCGCGCTTCTTCATAGTAGCGGGACATTTCCAGCAGGCTCTTCGCGTGGCGCAGCGCCGCCCTGTGTTTGGCCAGGGTCTCCGCGGACATTCTCGACGTTTTTTCGTTCTTCAGCCGCGAGACCCGCGTCTGCGCCGTTTCGTGCGATTCAATTCGCGCCGAGCCGAACATAACCACCGTGTCCCCGATGCCCTCTTTCTTCAGTTGTACCAGCGGGTGAATGTATTCGCCGAGAATGCGGATCGGCCGGGCCGGCGTGCTGGCGAGAAACGTTGGGTCCTGGTGGGGCGGTTTCGGTGCGTGTTGCGGCTTGGGTCTTTTGCCATCAGGCATGGGTCTTGTCTCCGTAGGGGCGAACCTTGATTGTAGGAATCCCGGAGGCTCGCGGCAACGCCTTCCGCAGAAGGTGCGTCGAATGAAGTACACTCCAGCGGCACAGGCTTCAGCCTGGGCTGCCAGGTACTTCGCATGGGACGAATCGTTGCTGCGGTCTCAGCCCTCACGCTTCTGCTTGCACTAGGAGGCGCTCCTGCTCGCGCCCAAGCCCCCTCCGGCCCGCTTACGCCAAAGCCGGGAGCCGAAGTGCAACAGCCGCCCAAGACCACTCAATCAAAGCTCAAAGTGCAAGTGGCCCTCGTAAACACTCCCGTGACCGTTCGCAACTCCCGGGGCGAAATGGTCCACGACCTCGATGCGAAGGACTTCCAGGTCACCGATAATGGCGCGTCTCAGCAGATCTCCCACTTTGACCTCGGCGGCGACCCCATCTCCATGGTC
This sequence comes from uncultured Acidobacteriota bacterium, assembly GCA_963729455.1. Taxonomy (GTDB): domain Bacteria; phylum Acidobacteriota; class Terriglobia; order Acidiferrales; family UBA7541; genus Acidiferrum. The sequence goes on along the minus strand of CAVSNX010000004.1, from coordinate 565,969 downwards.
ATTTTGGTGGAGACCAGTTCGCGGATCGAGCCTCTCCTGCCGGCTATGAGCAAAACTGGCATCCTTTTCACCCAGACCGTCATGGGCCCCAACGGCGAAGCCTCCGTTGTCGGCTTCAACGACTCCGTGGACAAGCTGCAGGACTTCACCACCAACAGTGACTTGATCGAAAGCACCATCACGCGCTTGAAGTTGGGAACGTCCGGGTCGAAGCTCTACGATGCCATGACCGTTGCCGTGGAAATGCTGACGGGACGCCCGCAGGCCACGCCGGAGAGGCCCGGGCGCCGCCGCGTGCTGATGATCATGTCCGAAGCCACAGACGAAGGCAGCTCCGCGCAACTAGGCGAGGTGCTGCGGCAAGCCCAGCTCGCCAACGTGACCATTTACAGCGTGGGGCTTTCTACCACCAACGCTGAATTGCGCTCCAAACCAAAAGACACACGGCCAGAGATGACCCCGCCGGGTACGTTTGGGCTTCCGCCGTTCCCCGGCTCCGTGCAAACCCCCACCAGTGAGGACAACCGCTCCGGCAACATTGACCTAATGGCCGCGGCCGTCTGGGCCGTGCAGCACATCCACGATGCCGTGAAGGCGAACTCGCTGGAGGTCGCCACCGCCGCCACCGGCGGCGCGCATTTGGCCGCCTTCAAGGACCGCTCCATCGAAAAGTGCATCGATGAAATCGGTGGCGAGCTCCACTCGCAATACACCATTAGCTACACGCCCACCGACGCGGATGTGCCCGGCTACCACGAAATCAAAGTGAATATCCTTCGCAAGGATGCGAAAAACCTGAAAGTCCGCGCCCGCCCCGGCTACTACCTCGCCCCGCCGGAAAGCTAGTTAGCCATGAGTCTCAAGAAATTTGCTTCCAGAAGTTCGCTTCGCGCGAGGCTAGTAACGCGTCTTTGCGCGCGTTCCAGCGCAGAAAATGCGGCGTGTATGTATGCTCGGTGTGCGCTTCCCGGCTGGCCCACACTTCGTGCAGCAAGAGAGCGCCGGGTGTGTCAACGGCGCGGTGCAGGTCGTAGCGGAGGCAGCCTTCTTCTTTTCGTGAGGGACCGACAAGGGCGCGGAGTTCCGCCTCAAGAATTGTTTCCTGGCCCTCGCGCGCACGCAGTAAAACGACCAGCGTCACTGCCTCTTTCGGTAGCTTTGCGCTGCTTCTGGCGTGCTTACGTCCTCTTCTCGGCGAGGGCTTGCGAGCCTTTTTCTTCGCTCGGCGCTTGGCCATGATCGGCGGGATTGTATCGCAAATTGCTCCCGGCGCAAGTCATGCTCCGGCGAGCGACGCCGGGTGTTCTACTCTAATGGAAGGAAGGCAAGGTCCACCGGCGACGGCACATCAATCACGTCTCCAGTGGGCGTCAATCCGCCGGTCGCGAGGTCAATCTTGAAAACCACGATATTGTTCGACAACTGATTCTCCGCCAGCAGGTAGTTCCCGCCGGGATCGATGGCGAAGTGCCTCGGTTCTTTCCCGCCGGTCGGCACGTTTGCGACAAACGTCAGCGTCCCCTTTGTGGAATGAATCGCAAAAACCGCAATGCTTTCGTGCCCGCGGTTCGACGCGTACAGAAATTTTCCGCTGGGATGCACGGCGATCTCCGCGGTGTCATTCCTGCCGGAGAAATCCTTTGGCAGCGTCGTCACAGTCTGCAGTTCGTGGAGAGATCCGGTCTTCGCATTGAAGCGAAACGCCGTTACCGTGGAGTTCAGCTCGCTGACCACGTACACAAACTTGCCGCCCGGGCGAATCGCAATGTGACGCGGACCTGATCCCTGTTTCAACCTGACGTACGGCGGCTGGTTCGGCGAAAGCGTGCCTTTCACGGCATTAAATTTGTAGACGAGCACTTCGTCGAGCCCCAGGTCGGAAACTAGGGCGAAGCGATTGTCCGGCGAAGTCTCGATCCAGTGCGCGTGCGGGCCTTCTTGGCGTTCCTTGTTAGGCCCGAGAGTACCACTGTCTTGCACCAGTGCCGTGTGCTCGCCGAGCTTTCCGTCAGCGAGAATCGGAAAGACAACGACATTGCCAGACGTGTAGTTCGCCACTAGGGCGTACTTGCCCGTCTTGTCAAACGAGATGTAGCAGGGATCTTCGCCCAGCGCCGGGAGTTGGTTCAGAAGCGTCAGGTTTCCGGTTTTTGCCTCCAGCGCAAACGCGCTCACCATGCTACTTTTTCCAGCCTCATTGACGGCATACAGAAATTTTCCGCTCGGATGCACGGCCACAAACGACGAATCGGCCGACTCTCCAGCAATTCCGAGTGAGGAGAGTTTCCCCGTCACGCCGTCGTAACGGTACGCGTAGATGCCTTTGCTGTTCGTTTTGGTGGTGTACGTCCCGACGTAAGCCAGGAACCAGCGGTGCGCCGGAGCCTTCTCCTTCTTTGGCACCGACGAGAGCAGCAGCGCTGGCGCCGCAAGAACCAGCAGGAACGCAAAAATTCTTCGTGTGAGTTTCATGAGGCTAAAGATTCTAGCATCACAGAGGAGCTTACTTTTTTTCTTCTTCGTTTTCTTCTTGCAGTACGGCGGCAGCGGCGACGGAGTCGTCGTCTTCAAGCCGCAGCAGGCGTACGCCTTGAGTCGAGCGGCCGGCCTCGCGGATTTCGTTCGCATGCACGCGGATGACTTTGCCGTTGTGCGTGATGATCATGACGTCGGACTCTTCGGTCACTTGCAGCGTGGCCACTACAGAACCGTTGCGGTCCGTGGTCTTCATGTTCACGACGCCCTTGCCGCCGCGCGACGTGATGCGGTATTCCGCCAGCGGTGTGCGCTTGCCGAAGCCCTTTTCCGCTACGGTCAGCATTAACGTCGTAAGCGAGTCTTTAATCTGTTCGTTCTCGAGCTCTTCGAGGTTTTGCGACTCTTGCTTGTGCTCCTTCTTGATGATTTCGAAGTCTGGCTGTACTGCGTCCATGCTCACGACGTAGTCTTCTTTGTCGAGATCCATCCCGTTCACGCCGCCGGCGTTGCGGCCCATGGGTCGCACTTCCGTCTCGCGGAAGAGGATGGCCTGACCTTCGTGGCTGGCCAGGAAAATCATTTTCTTTCCGTCAGTGAGTTTCGCACCGATAAGTTCGTCCTTGCCATCGAGGGTCAACGCAATGATTCCGGTCGAGCGTGGATTGGAAAATTCCGTCAGCGCGGACTTCTTCACCGTGCCGCTCTTCGTGGCCATGAAAACGAATTGCCCTTCTTCTTCTAGGTTCCGTGCCGCGACCAGCGCGGTCAGTTTTTCGTCTTCCTGAAATTTCACCAGGCTGGAAATCGCCTTGCCACGCGTGGCCGCCGCCGCTTCCGGCAACTCATACACTTTCAGCCAGTAAACGCGTCCCTTTGACGTGAACAGCAAAATGTAACTGTGCGCCGAGGCAATGAACAGATGCTCGACGAAATCTTCTTCCTTCGTCCTCGCCCCGATGCGGCCCTTGCCGCCGCGCGACTGGTGCCGGTAGGTGTCTGCCGCCGTGCGCTTGATGTAGCCCGCGTGGCTGACGGTGATGAGCATCTCGGTGTCGGCGATCAAGTCTTCCAGCTTGATCTCGTCCACCTTGTCCACAATTTGCGTGCGCCGGTCATCGCCGTACGCTTTGTGAATCTCCTTCAGCTCGCCAATGATCACCGACTTCAGTTTTTTCTCGCTCGCGAGAATTTCTTCCAGTTCAGTGATGCGCTCGCGGATGGATTTCAATTCCTTGAGGATTTCGTCCACCGACAATTGCGTCAAACGGTGCAATTGCAGTTCGAGAATGGCATCCACTTGAACCGGAGTGAGGCCACCGGTAATAGCGCGCGCGGTTTCGCCTTCAACTCCGCCGAGCTTGTATTTGCGGCCATCGAGCTTGACGCCTGTGATTTTCCGGGACTTTCCGTTTTCGGTGATGGTGACGTCCTGCTCGGAGAAAAACTTGAGCAAGTTTTCTTTCGCTTCAGCTCGGCCCGTGGACCCGCGAATGATGCGGATTACGTCATCCAGGTGATCGAGCGCAACCTGGTAGCCGATTAAAATGTGCTCGCGCTCGCGGGCCTTGCGCAAATCGTAGCGCGTGCGGCGCAGGACCACGTCGCGGCGGTGCTCGATGAACAGGCGGATGAACTCGAGCAGCCCCATTTCTTTCGGCTGCCCGCCGGCGATGGCCAGCAGGATCATGCCGAACGATTCCTGCATCTGCGTATGCTTGTAGAGATTGTTCAGCACGAGCTGCGACTCTTCGCCGCGCTTCAGCTCCACGACAATGCGCATGCCGTCGCGGTCGCTTTCGTCGCGCACGTCGGCGATGCCGTCAATTTTCTTGGTCTGCGCCAGCTCGGCGATGCGCTTGATGAGCGTGGCTTTGTTCACCTGGTAGGGGATTTCGGTGATGACAATGTTTTCGCGGTCCTTGCCAACGTCTTCGATGGCTGCCTTTGCGCGCATGGTGAAGCTGCCGCGCCCGGATTTATACGCCGCCTCGATGCCCTCGCGCCCCGCGATGTAGCCGCCCGTGGGGAAGTCCGGACCGGGGACGAGTTTCATCACTTCCTTCAGCGTGGTGTCTGGCTTTTCGATCAGCAGCACCGTCGCGTCCACAATTTCGCGCAGGTTATGCGGCGGAATGTTCGTGGCCATGCCGACCGCGATGCCGCTCGCGCCGTTGACCAGAAGATTCGGCACTCGCGCGGGAAGAACCGTGGGCTCTTGCTCGGTTTCATCAAAGTTCGGAAGGTGATCGACCGTTTCCTTTTCGATGTCCGCCAGCAATTCTTCCGCGATTTTCGAAAGCCGCGCCTCGGTGTACCGCATCGCCGCTGGCATGTCGCCGTCTACCGAGCCGAAGTTGCCCTGGCCGTCCACCAGCGGGTAGCGCATGTTGAAGTCCTGCGCCATGCGCACCAGCGCGTCGTAGACCGGCGTGTCGCCGTGCGGATGATATTTGCCGAGGACTTCGCCGACGATCTTGGCGCATTTACGGTACGGCTTCGTGGAGGTCAGCCCCAGCTCGTACATGCCGAAGAGAATCCGGCGATGCACCGGCTTCAAGCCGTCGCGCACGTCCGGCAGCGCGCGTCCGATGATCACGCTCATCGAGTAGTCGAGATAGGACTTCCTCATCTCGGCTTCGATATCCACCGGAATCAGTACTGACGTGTTTTGTTCGTCCGCCATTTCCCCTCACTGAAGACAGAATTCTCATTTGTAGTTGCGCAGCATGCTACGCCACTACAAGCAACGCCTAGTGTTTCGCCGCGCGCTCGAGCACGTATGCCTTGACGGTATCGAAGGCGTCCGCGGCATTTGTAAATCGCCGCGCCGAAAATGCTGCTTCGATCTCGCGCAAAAACGCGTCGCGCTCCTCATCGTTTTCAAATTCGACCGCAGCGCCTCGCGCGATATCCGGTGCGCTTGTCGGCGTCGCCCGAAATTCTCCCACGCTCAATCCGCGCAGTCCCGGCAATGTCGTCCATCCGAGTTGAAACAGCATCGCTGATGCTTAAATATCCAGGTTCACGACTTCGAGGGCGTTGTCCTCGATAAATTTGCGGCGCGCTTCGACGTTTTCGCCCATGAGCGTTGTAAATATGTCTTCAGCCGCGACAGCGTCTTCGAGCTTAACCTGTAATAGTGTGCGCGTGTCCGCGTTCATGGTGGTTTCCCAGAGCTGCGTCGGATTCATTTCGCCGAGGCCCTTGAATCGCGTGATGGTGAAATCCTTTTTCGCGTCTTCCAGGATGTAGTCCAGCACTTCCTGCGCTTTTTCCTTGGACACTTTGTCGCCGTTGCGCGACACGGTGAACGGAGGTTTATTGAATTCGTCAATCTGTTTCGCCAGCCCGCGCAGCCGCTTGTACTCGGCCGTGGCCGCCAGCGCCCAATTGATTTTCGTATTGTGAGGCGCGCCAAACTGGATTTCGTGCAAGCTGTGCTCTTCGTCGAACATGATCTTGCCGTCCAGCTTCATCTTCGTTTTGGCGATCTCTTTGAGCAGCTTTTCGAGCGATTTCTTATCCTCGAAGTCCGTCTTCTTGTCCAAGCCAGATTCGGCAAGCAATTCCGCAAGGCCCGGTTCCCGCAGCCGGCGTCCGAGTTTCGCCGCCACCGCGGCGTATTCCTGCACGTTCAGGAGGAACGACGTCAATCCTCCGCCCTGCAGTGACACTCCTTCTTTGGCCTTCACGACGTGGTCTTCCGTGGCGCGCTTCATCAGTTCGCGCGCGAAGTCGCGTTCGTCACGGATGTATTTTTCCGTCTTGCCGCGCTTCACGCGGTAGAGCGGCGGCTGCGCGATGTAGATGTGGCCGCGCTCGATCAGTTCCTTCATGTGGCGGAAGAAAAACGTCAGCAACAGCGTGCGGATGTGGCTGCCGTCCACGTCCGCGTCGGTCATCAGAATGATTTTGTGATAGCGAAGTTTTCCGGCGTCGAAATCGTCCTTGCCGATGCCGGTGCCCAGCGCCGTGATGATGGCGCGAATTTCTTCGTGGCCCAGCATCTTGTCGTAGCGCGCTTTTTCGACGTTGAGAATTTTTCCCTTGAGCGGCAAGATCGCCTGATACTTGCGGTCGCGGCCCTGTTTGGCCGAACCGCCGGCCGATTCGCCCTCGACAACGAACAATTCGCACCGGGCCGGGTCGCGCTCCTGGCAATCGGCCAGTTTTCCCGGCAAGCCGCTCGAATCCATCGCAGACTTGCGGCGCGTCAACTCGCGCGCTTTGCGCGCGGCTTCGCGAGCGCGAGCAGCTTCGATACATTTGCCGATAATGCGCCGCGCTACTGTGGAGTGTTTATCGAACCACTCGCCAAGCTTTTCGTTCACGAGTTGTTCGACGTCTCCCTTGATGTCGCTGTTGAGTTTGCCCTTGGTCTGCCCTTCGAATTGCGGTTGCGGCAAACGCACACTAACAACGGCCACAAGGCCTTCGCGAACGTCGTCCCCGGTGATGGTGACTTCGTCCTTCTGCTCTTTGAGCATGCCGGCGGAAGTCGCGAAGTTGTTGATCGAACGCGTCAGCGCGGAGCGGAAACCGGAGAGGTGCGTGCCACCATCCACGGTATTGATGGTGTTCGCGAACGCAAAAACATTTTCGCCATAGCTGTCGTTATACTGCAGCGCGATTTCGATCTCCACATTGCCGCGCTTCCCTTCGATGTAGATCGGCGAATCGTGCAGCGTGGATTTCCCGCGGTTTAGATGCTTGACGAATTCCGTGATGCCGCCGGTGAACCGGAATTCCGCGGTCTTTTCCGTGCGCTCGTCGTTGAGCGTGATCTTCAAGCCCTTGTTTAGAAAGGCCAGTTCGCGCAGACGCTGCGCCAGCGTGTCAAAACTGTATACGGTCTTCTCGAAAATGCTGGGGTCAGGATGAAAGGTCACTTTCGTCCCAGTTTTGCGCGTCTTGCCAGTTTGCTTCAGCTTGTTAGTGGGCTTGCCCTTTTCGTACGTCTGTTCCCATACCGCGCCATCGCGCGAAATCTCCAACTCCAGCCAATCGGAAAGCGCGTTCACGACCGAAACGCCCACACCGTGCAAACCGCCCGAAACTTTATAGGTGTCGCTGTCGAATTTTCCGCCCGCGTGCAACACCGTCAGCACAACTTCCGCGGCAGGGCGTTTTTCCGTGGCATGCATGTCCACGGGAATACCGCGGCCGTTGTCCACCACGGTTACGGAGTTGTCGGCGTGCACGGTGACGTTAATCTCATCCGCAAATCCCGCCATCGCTTCATCAACGGAGTTGTCCACCACTTCCCAGACGAGATGGTGCAGGCCCATCTCCCCCGTTGAGCCGATATACATAGCGGGACGCAGGCGCACTGCTTCCAATCCGCCGAGCACTTTGATGGACTTGGCGTCATACTTGTGGCCGCCTTGCGGTGTTGCGCCAACATTTTCTTTGTCACCCATTTTTTCTCCCGCGCAGCAACTTTGTCGAGCGAACTGCCAGCGCTGGATAGACCCCGAACCATTCGGAGTGAGCATCCGCGCTCAAAAAAAACCGTTTTTTGTGAAGCAAGGAAGGCGTGTTAGCGGAAAGTTCCGTGCGTCGCCTTACCCTTTGATCCCGGTTCCGCCAAGCGAATCCGAAACTCGTAGGGTTCCTGCTCCATCCCGTCTCGCGCAGCGAGACGTGGCGAAGACTCATGTTTCTCCAGGTCCAAGCGCCCTTGGACTCCTGGCGCGAAGCTCATTGCCGGGTCACATTTTCCTGGCGGACGTGCCGATTTGGAGGAAGCTCGAAACCAATCGACAACGCCTTTAGTATAGCTGAATTGGCGGGCATCCTCAAGGCCGCAACGGGAGGAAAACTGCGCCGTAAAGCATTTATTTTGTGCTATTTAGAGTCGCTTTTGCGGGCTTGGCGGAGTTCGGGGGAAAATCGAACCTGGCGTGGAATCCGATCGCCTTTCTAGACGGAATCGGGGCTTCGAGCATCTGCCGAATCGCATCGAAAACCGTCTGAAATCTTGCATCGTACCGCTTTTCCATCGCGTCAATTTTCCGGCGCAACTCTTCGTGCGTTCTGAGCATTTCGCGAAGCCGGACAAACGTTCGCATGATCGCGACGTTCACCTGCACGGCGCGCGCGCTGTGCAGCACGCTGGAAAGCATTGCGATGCCCTGCTCTGTGAAAGCATACGGAGCGTAACGACGGCCGCCGCGCATGGGCTTTGAGGTTCCAATCTGGAACCTCAAAAACTGTAATTCCTTGGAGGAAAGCTGAAACATGAAATCGATAGGAAACCGGGTGGCGTTTCGTTTCACGGCCTTGTTGAGGTTCTTTGTTTCAACACCGTAAAGACGGGAGAGATCCGCGTCCAACATAACCTTGGTGCCGCGCACAAAAAATATTTTTTGACTGATGAAGGCGCTGGGAATTATGGATCTCTGCGAAGGTGTCTTCATTTGAGCACCTGTTTGAGGTTCCGGATTGGAACCTCAAAGAAGCACCTTGCAGCCTAAATCGCGGCCTATGATAAAGCAAGCTATATATTATTTATTGGTAAAAGATGTCGCCTTGCGCGCGTTCGCTTTTTGCTCGCCGGCTCAGATGCGCATGGGCATGATGATGTAGCGGTAACGGTAGGATTCGTCAGCGAGCGGGCGCATCTGTCCGGCGGACTGTTCGTCCTTCAGCTCGATGCTGATGGGGCCGTCGGCCGCGGCCGCAAGAAAATCCAGCATGTAGCTGGAGTTGAAGCCAATGGCGATAGGATCGCCCTTGTACTCCTTCTCGATGTTTTCTTTCGCTTCACCGTACTCCGGGCTCGAAGCGGAAATTTCGATTCCTTCTTTCGAAACCGCGAGCTTCACGGCATGCGACCGCTGATCGGCGAGTTGCGAGACGCGGCGGACGGCGTCGCTCAATTCGGCGCGCTCGATCACCACGCTCTTGTTGTTGTCGCGCGGAAGCACTGCTTCGTAGTTTGGAAATTGTCCGGTCAGAATGCGCGAGATCAAGAGGCGGTGACCCACTTGGAAAAAAAGGTGGCTCTCGTCTTTGGCAAAATCAATGTGCGCGTCAGGTCCGGCCGCGCTGGATAGTTTTTCGACTTCATCCATGGCTTTCTTGGGGATGAGCACTTTCACTTCGCCGTTGAGTCCGGTGAGTTTGTGATCGGTCTCCGCAAGCGCCAGGCGGTGGCCGTCGGTGGCCACCATCGCCAGTGTGTCCGGCTTCAGGATCAGCAACCCACCGTTCAGCGTGTAGCGCGACTCCTCCATGGAGATGGCGAATTTCGTCTTGGCGATCAAGCTTTCGATGATGGCGGCGGGAATTTTCACCAGTGTGTGTGGTATCGCCGGCAGCGCTGGAAAATTTTCTTTTGCCATGCCGACAAGCTTGTACTTCTTTTTATCGCTGACGATTTCCACCCAGTGATTTTCGAGAAGTTTGACTTTGATCTCGCCCTCAGGAAGCAAGCGCACCAATTCCAGTAGTTTCTTGGCAGGAATAGTTCCCGCGCCTTCTTTCTTGATCTTGGCTTCGCAAGACGTGCGGATGCTCAGCTCGAGATCCGTCGCCGTAATCGTCAGGCTGGTTCCCTTGGCCTCCACGAGCAAGTTGGAGAGAATAGGAATCGTGGTCTTGCGCTCGACAACGCCCTGCGTGGTCGAGAGTTCGTTCAACAGTGCAGACTTTGTGACGCTGAATTCCATCGATTGATAATCCTCGCGTGCCGTTCCAGGTGCGGTCATTTTAAGTTATTTCCTCGACTGGGGCAGGGACGGTGCCCATTTTCGCCTGAATTTTACCGCAGCCGTACTGTACTCGCTTTTTCGCAAAGTATAAAGGCCGCAGCACGTCTCAGGGCTGTGGAAATAGGTGGGAAACACACTCTTATAAGCAGGCGTTCCAAGATCTCTTCATCGCACAGAACTCCTGAACAACCATCACAAGAGCAAAAGTATTTTTTGAAATTTAGAAACGATAAAGCTTGTTGTTGTGATGAGAGCTGTGAATCTGTGGAAACCCGGCGAAGCTTCGCTGGGAGTGGACCTTACAGCTTCGAATCACAAGTGTGCGTTTGTGATATTCGTGGAAAACCAAGGTCGCCTAGCAAGATCGAGCAAAAAATCTCCAAATTCATCCACCTGGATCAACACGTTGTCCGCATCTTTTTCATAACTTATTCACCGCTCTTAAGAGCGCGATCAAAACGCTGCAAAAGAGTGCAGAAAAAGAACGAGACAAGGTTCGCTTTTGACAATGACTGGAAGGAAAAGAAGAACCGTTTACTGCAGGGCGTCCATCAAGCGAGTGATGGTGCGGTTCAAATCCTTGTCGGAGCGGCGTAGCTCCTCGATTTTGTTGATGGAGTGCAGTACTGTGGTGTGATGCTTGCCGCCGAACTGCCGCCCGATCTCCGGCAACGAAGCGGTAGTGAGCTGCTTGACAATGTACATCGCTACCTGCCGCGGGAATGCGATGGCGCGCGTGTTGCTGCGGACTTTCAAGTCCTGCTCGCGTAAGTTAAAGTGCTCGCTCACGCGCTTCTGGATGAGGTCAATGGTGACGCGCTTTTCCTGCGACGCGATGATGTTACGCAGCACCTGTTGCGCCGTGGCCAGCGAAACCGTCGCGCCGGTCAGCGATGCGTAAGCCATCAAGCGCGTCAGCGCGCCTTCCAGCTCACGCACGTTGGACTTGATGGCCCGCGCGATGTATTCCGCCACGTCATCGGGGAGGCTGAAGCGGTCGTTCTCCGCTTTCTTCTGCAAAATCGCAATCTTGGTTTCGAGGTCCGGCGGCTGGATGTCCGCGATCAATCCCCATTCGAAGCGCGAGCGCAGCCGCTCCTCGATCGAGTTGATGTCCTTTGGCAAGCAGTCGGAGGAGATCACAATCTGCTTCTGCTGCTCGTAAAGCGCATTGAACGTGTGAAAAAATTCTTCCTGCGTCCGCTCTTTGCCAGCGATGAATTGAATGTCGTCCACCAGCAGCACATCCACGGTATGAAATCGGTCGCGGAAGCTGATCATGCGGTCAAAGCGCAGCGAATTGATCACTTCGATAGTGAATTTCTCCGCGCTCACGTAGCTCAGCCGCATCGCCGGATTCCGCTTCTTGATGGTGTGACCAATCGCGTGCATCAAGTGCGTCTTGCCCATGCCCACGCCGCCATACAAAAAGAGGGGATTGTAGGCTTTGGAAGGCTGTTCGGCCACTGCACGCGCCGCGGCATGCGCAAACTCATTGGACTTGCCGACAACAAACGAATCGAAGGTGTAGCGCGTGTTGAGCTGGTGGTCGCTGCTCTCAAAATCCAGTTTGGCCTGCTTCACTCCTGACACCACGGGCGCCGCCTGGATCGGCTCTTCCTCCGTGCAGACGTATTGCACTTTCATGTTTGGCGTGCCGAGCTCGTGGAACACGGCCTTGACGATGTCTCCATACGTCCGCGTTAAGACCTGGCGGAAAACCGCGCTGGGAATCTGCACGTAGAGGGATTCGCCCTCGGCGCGATTCAAACGCGTGGGCTGAAACCACGTCGTGTACGTGTTGATGCTGACGCGGGACTTCACGCGTTCCAGAAATTTGTCCCAGGGATTCGTCCCTTCGCGCTCGCGCCCAGGTTGAGTTGCTGTCATCATCGGAGGAGAAAAGGAAACCCTGTGCTATTTCCACAGATGTGAAAAAGCTGTGGAAAGCAGGTCCACTCGCATCTTTCTTCAGGCTTCGGGATTCTTGCCCGTGCCGGAACGCTTTTCCCAGCCCCTATCGTTCCGTGCGCGGCCCGTCTGGAATTGCTGGCCCATGTACCGTCGCTATGAGACAGCGCGGGATTGTCGCCGATTCATACGCGGGGGGCAAGCGAAAAGTGTGCGAAACCATTCACCGACTTTCACACAGCATACACAGTTTTTCCACAAGCACAATTTTTGTGCAATACCGCGATTCCGCTTCGATTTTCGCGGCATTTTTCGACCTATTTTCGCGTGAAGTGCGAACCTTGCACAAAACAAGTGCAAGATCGCCTGAGGAAAATTTGACCTATTATGGATTTATTTTATCCGGCCGCGCGAATTCGTAGATGCCCAGAGGATCGCTGCCGATAAGTAATCGGTCTTTCTCCACAAGAATGACGTTGGCGTCCAGTCGCGCTCCCTGCGGTGTGTAAATTTTGTACGTCGCCCGCCGGTTTCCGTCCTTATCAAAGTGCAAGAGCGTGTCGTACAACGCGAGCCAAACTTCTCCGTTCGTTGGGTCAACACCCACTCCGGTAACGATTCGTCTCAGCGAAGGTGCTTCCCCGCGGCGTTCCTGGCGTTCGATTTCCTTCCGAGCCGCCTGCGCTGCCGGCCAGGCTTCGAGCGCCGTGTACTGGATGTCTTCGTGGCCGTAGCCGAGGCGGTCGAATTGCCTCACTGTCGGCTCGGGCAAGTAGGCAAACGCGTAGTAAACATGTCCCTGGTCGTCGGTGGCAAGTTGCCCGATATTCAGGTAACGGTTCAGGTCCACACGGTCGGTAATCGGCTCGGGATCACCGAACTCGCGCACATCCCGTCCGTTCTTGTCGAAGACTTCCAGCAAGTGCGGTTCGCGAAGAGTGCCCACGGCGACTTCGCCCTCCGGAAGCGTAGCGATGGAAACCGGAGCCTTCACGGGGATGGACCGGAGTAGTGTGCCATCTGAGGAGAAGACTTGAATGAGATTCGCGCCGCGGTCCGCCACATAGATATTCCCGGCCGCATCGGTGTCGCAATCTTCGCCGAAGGTAATCAGCGCTTTCTCTCCCTTAGCGGTAGCAGGACCCACGGCAAGTTCGGCGATGGACAGAACCTGTTTGTCCTGTGCATCGAACACAAGCAAGCCAGGGGAAGGCGAAGCCAGGATGTAAAGGCGGCCATTCGCACCACGTCTTAGCGCACGCAGGCCTGGACCGACGCCCGGGAACACGCGCCGCTTGGCGGTCAGATCGCCTTCCGCCTGCGGGAACACACTTGCCGCTGTACACGCCAACAGACACATCGCCGCGAGAATTTTCACCAGGGAACCCACCCTCTTTCGCATGAACGCTCAGATTACTACTGACGCGCGCAGGTTGCCCTGCGTTGCAGACCACTCTCATGCGGATTAGTCAATGCAGAAGCGAAGCCGTTCGATGGAGCGCGCACGGAGCCGGCCGGCGACGTTGCGCGGGCCGTCGTCGTCGGTTTCGATCAAGACACAATTCATCTGCACATCGCCGGAAGCGACCTCGAACCGCGCGGGCAGCCCATTCAAAAACTTCGCGATAATCCCGTTGCGGTCCATGCCAATTACGCCGCCGTGCGGCCCGGTCATTCCCACATCGGTGATGTAAGCCGTTCCTTGCGGCAGGACGCGCTCGTCGGCAGTGGCCACGTGCGTGTGAGTGCCCACGACGGCAGTCACGCGCCCGTCGAGATACCAGCCCATGGCAATTTTCTCGCTGGTGGTCTCCGCGTGCATGTCCACGAACACGAACGCGACATCCGCTGGAATTTTCGCGAGCTCGCTGTCGGCTTTGCGAAACGGGTCGTCAATGGGAGTCAGGAATACGCGTCCTTGTAGATTCAACACAGCGCATTTCACGCCATTTTTCGCAGTTCCGACGTACAAACCACTTCCCGGATTTCCTTCCGGAAAATTTGCCGGCCGCAACAGCCGCGGCTCGTGCGGCATGAACTCCAGGATCTCTTTGCGGTCCCAGCTGTGATTTCCGCCGGTGAGCACACCGATTCCCAGTTTCAGCAGCTCTTCCGCGATGCGAGGGGTAATCCCGAACCCCGACGCGGAGTTCTCGCCATTGGCGATCACCAGATCAATCTGGCGCTGCGCCACGATGTCCGCGAGCCGGTCATGAACGATCTGGCGTCCGGGCGAGCCGACGATGTCTCCTACAAAAAGTACGCGCATGGATTTTTTCGTGTTCCCAAACGCAAAAATGGAGCGGACTGCTTGGCCGTGGGGAGCTAGGCCGTGAACCTCTGAAATAGTAGGGCGCCACGAGCCAACCGTTAGGCTTTCCTGCCCCGCTCGCTGGTCTTCCTCTTCCTGTTTCGGAGAGACCTGCCAGCGGGACAGGCCGTGCACACGGGCTGTCTATCCGCAGCACCTCAGAGATTCGTCATTGGTTCAAACAGCTTTCGCACCCTCACCTGCTTTGAAGTACCGCTCCGTTTGTATTGTATCCTTCACGCGGAACGCACGTCCAACCGCGGCCGCGCTCCAGAAAACGAATAACTGCTCCGAGGGCCATTGGCAGAGGTAGAATCACTGGCGGCAAATAAGGGGGACTTTATGAACAACCATCATCGCTTTGCGCGCGCGATCGGGCTTTTTCTATCGCTTGCCCTTACTTGCGGAGCTGCCCGAGCGGGTGATTCCTCCGCCCCGGCGCCCGATCAGCTCGGCAACGTGCAATTTTCGACGAGTTGCGCGGCGGAAGTGCAAGCCACTATGGATAAGGGCGTCGCGCTGCTGCACTCGTTCCAGTATACGGAATCCGAAAAGACTTTCACCGACGCGGCGACGCGCGATCCGAAGTGCGCGATGGCGCAGTGGGGCAGGGCGATGGCTTTGTATCACCAGCTCTGGGATTTTCCGGATGACAAGACGCTGAAAGAAGGCCGCGACGACATCAAAAAAGCGCAAAAGCTTCATCCCGGCACGCCTCGCGAACAAGGCTTCATCGCCGCCGCTGCGGCCTTTTACTCCAATAAATCCAAACTGAGCCATGCCGATCGCATCAAGGCCTACTCCTCGTTGCTCGAACAACTCCATGCCACTGATGCGAGCGACGTGGATACCAGCGCGTTCTATGCTCTCTCTTTGATCGCTCTCGCGGAAGAAGATGTGGACGATATCGCAAATCGGAAGAAGGCCATTTCCATCCTCGATCCGCTGCTTCAGCAGCATCCGGGTCATCCCGGCGTGGCGCATTACCTGATACATGCCACCGATAAGCCGGACCTGGCCTCGCAGGGCCTTGAAGCCGCCCGCCGGTACGCGGCCATCGCGCCGGATTCCGCGCACGCCTTGCACATGCCCTCGCACATTTTTGTGCGCCTTGGCCTTTGGCAGGATTCCATCAACTCGAATCTCGCCGCCATCACTTCCGCCGCGCACGCCGCGGAACTGCATCTGGCGGAGTCGCACTACCAAACCCACGCCATGGATTTCTTGAGCTACTCCTATCTCCAAAGCGGCCAGGAAGCCAAAGCGCGCGAAGTGATCGAGCACATGAACCACGTCTTCGGCGCCACCGAAGAAAACAAAGCCGAGCATCGTGCCTATCTGGCCGCGCGGACCGCGCTTGAATTGCATCGTTGGAAAGAAGCCGCCAATCTGCCAATTCCGGCGATCCCCAAGATCTCACTCGACACCACCTATTGGGCCCGCGCCATCGGCGCCGCGCGCAGCGGCGATGCCGCTGGAGCAGAAGCTGCCGTGAAAGAACTCACACAGGCTGTTGCTGAACGTGAACAGCGCTCGCGGAAGAGCGGCTACACGGTTTCCGCGGAAAAGGCCACGGATCTCAGCGAAGCCGAAGCCTGGCTCGCTTTCGCCAAGGGCAAGACAGACGAAGCGCTTCAGGAATTGCGCGACGCCGCCGACCGCCAGGACAAAAACGGCGGCGAATCCGTCGGTATCCCCGCCCGCGAAATGCTCGCCGACATGCTTCAGGAACTCAAGCGCCCCGCCGACGCCCTCGCCGAATACAAAACGGTCCTGAAGAATTCCCCGAATCGCTTCGACGGTCTTCTGGGTGCCGCGCGCGCGGCGCAGGCTTCCGGCGACGCGTCAGGGGCGCAGTCGTTCTACGCAAAGTTGGCGGAAATTTCCGCCCCTGGTGCCGACAGACCGGAGCTCGCCGAAGCGAAAACCTACCTCGCGCAGAAGTAGCGCTCATCTTTCCTGATTGGGACAATTTCCCGGACATGAAAGCGAGCGGGCCGCAAGATACGGCCCGCCTGCTTTCTGGCATTTGTTTAGAAGTGGAAGCCCAACTCCACAGTTTCGGTTCTTGGCGTCACGAAATGGCTTCCGGTGAAGCTAGAGAGAAAGTTATATAAGGCTACTTTGTTGGTTAGGTTGATCACGGTGAAACGCAGGCTCCAGCGATAGCGGTCTCCGTGTAACAGGTTGTCGTCTCCGACCGCAATGTCGAACAAATGACGAGGCTTGACGCGGTCAGGATTATGGTCGGCGTCAAACTGGCTCGGGAACAGGGGGTTGTTCGGATTTTGGAAGGCATTGTACCCGCCTTGAGGAAGAGTGAGCAATTTTGAAGTGACCCTTCCTTGCGTGCCATTCGGGTTGGTGCAGTCCGTAAGCGGATTGGCGACCGTGGCAAAGACTCCGTTACATGCCAAGCCAATCGTCACTTGCTGATTCGGGGTGAGGCCGAGTGCTGCACCGGCGTCAGGAATGCCGCTCACGACTAGGCCGCTGTCGTAGCGCCAGTTAAATCCGACCCATGGTCCTCGCTTCCAGGGCTGATACTGCAAGTGCGTTGTCTCGTTGTATTTTTCGTCGTGATCGATGCGGAAAACCGAGGTGCCTCCAGGCGTGGCGCCGACACCGGCGAGTTGAGGCGTGAAGAACCGTGCCGCCACGCTCGACATCACCACTAGCGCCGAAAATCCATGATAGTTCGGGACGCTGGCGCGAAGGGCCCAGCCAGGTATCTTCGAGTTGTTCCATTCCACCGGGAACGTAACGGGTGTATTACCGAGGATGCTGAAGTCGAAGCCGAGATGGGTGTACTTCCAGAGGTATTCGGCATCCACCACCAGATATTTTCCGAAGGCCTGCTGGAACCCGGCATGAAACTCATTACGCCATCCTGGATGAAGTGGCACGGCAGAGCACGAGCCGGTCGTGGCGGTGAAGATACCGCTCACCACCGGGTCATTGCAGCCGGAGCTGGCGAGCACGAGGTTTTCGTTAAACGGTGTCTCCATGACCCGCGCGTAGGAGACGCGCAACACCGTGTTGGTTGGCTTGATGTTGTACGCAACCCCGAGCCGTGGTTCGGGCATCCCGTAACTTGAAAGGCCGTTATAGAGGTCACCTCGAATCCCCAGGTTAAAGGACCAATCGCCCTTGGTAATCGTATCCTGGACATAAAGCGCCAGCTCCTTCACATCGGTGTGGGCATGGTACAGGTGGAAGGTCGTGTTAGCGCAGCCATCCGCCGCCCCTGGGGTTGGCCGCGTTAGGTCAAAGCAGCCAAGCAGGGGAGTAAATGGAACGACCGTCGCGTTTGGGTTTGTGCCGTCGTTTGGAGTGAAACCCGCCGCCGCACACTGTGACGGGTCTGTGAAACCTGGTTGCGGATTTCCGTTCACATCCAGGCAGGGCGAGTTCAGCGTAGGATTGACTATGGCGAGGTTGTCATTTTCCGTTAAGAACGTGTGCTCGTAAACGACGCCCGCCTTTATGTTGTTGATTCCCTTCACGTAAGAAATATCGGAGCGCACTCCCACGTTCGTCAGCTTCCTGTCTTGCGCGATGCTCTCCGATTGGATCGGACTGAAATCCGCCAGAGGATTGTTGCTCGGATAGTAGTTGAACTGGTCGTGACGCACGAACGCCCCGAGGGTAAACACGGTGTTGGCATTGATCAATCGAGTCCAAACTGGCGCAATATTGTACGTTCCAATCTTGGACCGCTGGTCCGCGTTGCCAACGTTGTTGCCGTTGACATCCAAGACGTTAAGATTGTCGAACGCGTTAGGCGTCTGAAACCACGAACGGGTGTAGTTCAGGTTCAAGTGCAGAGTATCTTTCTGCGAGAACTGGTAGTCGAGCCTGTCGAAAATGTTTTCTTCATTGCCCTTCGCATGAATCACCTGGAATTCGGGCGGATCCAGAAATTTCCCGGAGTTGAGCCCATTTGCCGAGATAAAGTTTCCCCACTTCTGAGTTCCATAACCGAGATTGAAGCCAACGTTGCCGGTTCCGAAGCTGCCGTAGTCGGCATATACGCTCCCGGTTGGCTTGGTCACTCCTAGCCCAGATTTGGTCGTCGCTTTGATCACTAAGCTGGTCTTATCGCCAAATTCAGCAGGCGGAGCGCCCGAGATGATTTCCATCGATTGGATCGCGTCGGAAGGGAGTTGGTTTGAGAAGACCTTGCTGAACTGGTCCGTTATCGGCTGTCCGTCTAGGGAGACAGAGTTCTCGGCGTGATCCCCCAGTCCGTGCATCAGGCCGTTGGAGTCCGCGGCAACGCCAGGCGAGACCAGCGTCGCGATTGACGTAAACGATGACGACTGGCTCTCCAGTGGAAGCCGATCGATGATCCCTTGGTCCACGTCGGTGTGAAACGTGGACTCGTTTTCAACTAAGTCGCCGCCGTTTGCCTCGACCGTAACGGTCGTCGCCGTCGAACCGACTTTCAAGGCAATTGGAATGTTTACCGGAACTGTCGAACGCACGTCCACGTCCTGCGTGGCAGAACCAAAGCCTGTGGCTGTAACAACCAGGTGGTACGGGTTAAACGGCACGTTTGTGAAGCGAAAGCTGCCGTCGTTGCCCGTCGTGGTCTGCCGGCTAAATTGGCTGACCGGGTTGGAGATTTCTACGGTGGCGCCGGGCACCACTCCACCCGACGAATCCTTGACCACTCCTTCAATCGAGCCGGAATTTCCGATCTGCGCCTTGGCTGGCCTGGCCGCAAGTAACAGAACAAACCCTAAAACAAACACCACGCTGATACCCAATCGCTTCAACATTTTTTCTCCATCCCTTTCGAGGGCTATTTGCGTTAATTGTGGAATGAGGCCGCCGGGAAAATGGCGGTGACGCTGGGCCTTCAGTTAGGCCAGCGCGCGGAAATACACTTCAAGCCCAGGGTAAGGAATTAAGCGGTAGGAGGCGCCCGTCCGGCGCGGTGCAGAGAGAAGGAATTGCTTGGCGCGGTGTGCTGCGGCAATGAAGAAAACCAGGTAACGATCTGAGGAGTGCTGACGAGGTCCAGCCGCGCGGCCGCCAGCGCCGGCATGTGCAGCGCCTGGCAGATGTGGCAGGCCGTGTCGGGCCCGTTTGTATTCGTATGTTCGTGGAGGAAAGACCCGCCCGCCGCAAAATAGAGCAGCGCAGCGCAAGCCAACACCGCCAGTGTGCGGTGCAAGGCCGTCCGTCCGAAAATGGATCCCCCCAAGTGCATCGAGCTACACCTCAGCTTAGCACCTTAGACGGAGAGTCAAGCCCTTTGGTTGCAATAAATTATTTGAATGTTACCCTGCGGTTGGTCGATGGCGATTCCGCTGCCAAGACGCTCTGAGGCCATCACTAAGCCGTCTTGGCCGCTGAAACTGGGGGAGCCACAACAAGCGACGATTGCCCGCCGAACGCCCCTGCCAGCGTCGCAGACGGCACCAGCCTGGCGGAATTCAATATAAACACGAGTTCCGAAGACACGTGGATAAACGCGGCCAGCAAAGGATTGAGCAAGCCAAATGCGGCCATGCCCACCCCAATGCTGTCCACCACAAGTGTCCCGACGAAATTTTGCATGATCGTTCTGCGGCAGCGCCGCGCAACCTGCAGCGTCTCCACCAGCTTGGATAGATCGCTCCCGATCAACACTACGTCCGCGCTTTCCTGCGCCACGTCCGTCCCCGACCCCATCGCCACTCCCACAGTGGCCTGCGCCAGCGCCGGCGCATCGTTTACTCCATCTCCCACCATCGCCACCGCGTGCGAAGCCTCCGTTAGCCGCTTCACGTATTCGAGTTTCTGCTCCGGCAGCAACTCGGACGCGACTTCGTCTACTCCCAATTTCTTTCCCACGTCCTCCGCGACCGCTTTCACGTCCCCGGTCAGTAGCACCGTTCTCAGTCCCATGGCTTTGAGCGATGCGATGGCTTCCTTCGCTTCAGGCCGCAGCCTATCCGCAATAGCCAGCGTTCCTAGAAACTTTCCTTGCCGCGCAACAAAAACCTGCGCGTCCGAACTGTGGCCATTTCCGCGCGAATACGAAATCCCTCGCTCCAGCAGGAAATTTTCGCTGCCCACAATCACTTCGTCACCATCACAGATTGCCGATATTCCTTTACCCGGCGTGTATTCGAATTGATTCGAACCCAAATACGCAATCCCCAGCTCAGCCGCCTTCTTCAAGATCGCCTTCGCAACGGGATGTTCTGACCGGGACTCTGCCATCGCGGCTGTTTTCAGCAACAGTGCCGCGGAGATTTCCGGCGCCGGATGCACGTCCAAAAGTTCCGGCGTTCCAAACGTCAGCGTTCCCGTTTTATCCAGGAGAACTGTATCCACCTCGGCGAGCTTCTCGAGGTACAGCCCGCCCTTGATAATCGCGCCCTGTTGCGCGGCTCTTCCAATCGCTCCAAGAATCGCCAGCGGCGTGCCCGCCGCGATTCCGCAGGCCCCGGCCACAATGATCACGGAGATGGTCGAGCGGATATTGTGCGTGACGAGAAACGTCAAAATGGCTGCGCCAAATGCGAAATAAACGAGGTATCCTGCCAGGCGATCGGCGATGCGCTGGATCGGCGCGCGCGATTGCTCGGCTTGCTCCACGGCCTGAATGATTTTTCCGAAGGTCGTGTCGCGCCCGAGCCGTTCCACGCGCACTTCCAGTGCGCCGGATTGATTGATCGTGCCCGCGTAGACTTCCTTCCCCGGACTTTTTTCAACCGGCATCGATTCGCCCGTGATCGTCGCCTGATCCACAAACGAATGCCCTCCCACCACCGAACCATCCACAGGAATTCGCCCGCCCGGCTTGATGAGAACCACGTCACCTACCAATACATGCTCAACTCCCACTTCTCTCCATCCCCCGCGCTCGCCGACCGTCGCCGTGGAAGGCAATAGATCGATCAAATGGCGAATGGCTTTCCGGCCCCGTCCCACGGTGAGCCCCTCGAGAACTTCCGCGACCAGCACAAACAGCGTGATGACCAGCGCCGTAAATACTTCCCGAATCGCCAGCGCCGCCAGGATGGCGATGGCCATCGAAAGCTCCATCGTCATCCGCCGTTCGAGAATATTCTCAATCGCTTCGTGAAAAATGGGATACCCGCCAACGACGGCGCAAAACAATCCCACCAGGACAAGCGGCAAACTAAGGTGCACTCCCGCAAACCAAAACGCCCCCGCGGCGATCGCGACAAACCCAATTCGAACCATCTCCCGCCAATCGAAATGATGTTCGTGCTCCGCGCCCTCGGCCCCGGAGTCACCGGCTCTCGCTGCTACAGAGTTGGCAACCGCTTGATGTAGAATTTCCGTCTTGCTCTCGCTGTGCAGCATCTCGACCCCCGATGGCGCTCCCGAAGCGCGTTTGCTTCCGAACTACTTCAAGTAACTTTTGACAATATCGATCAGTTCTTCCGCAGCCGCTGCCTGAGGTGAATCCTTCGGCCGATCTGGGTCTAGGACGTGGAACCAGATGTGCCCCTCAACTAACTCGGCCATCAAGCCATTCAGCGCTCCTCGGCAAGCCGCCACCAACTGCAACAGGTCGCTGCACTCCTGTTCCTCTCGGAGTGCGCGCTCCACCGCTTCCACTTGTCCACGAATGCGCCGCACTCGGACCAGCAGCTTTTCCTTGTCTCTCGCCGTGTGTGCCATGAATCCTCCTATACTATCACCCAGTATAGTATGTAAGTGCAACTAAAATCATGCTTTACACGCTTGACCCAGCATCTTTTCTTACCTAAGCTCCGTCTCACCTACCAGATGACATTCCTCAAACGCCAAACGTGCTCACATATCTTACTGGTGGCCGTGGCATTTTTGGCGGCGCAATTTCACTTTTGTTCGGATTTGGCGCCGACCCCGTCCGCGTCTCACATCTGCCCGGTCTGCTCTGCCACCGTTTCCGTTGTCTCTGCTCCAGGGCTCAGCATAGCCGTTGTGCCTGTCGTCCATCGGCTGGAAGTCGCTCCCCTGGTTGTTTCGATTTTCACTGAAGTCCCGCGCGCCACTTCTCCGCGCGCGCCTCCCTCCCTCTAACATTCTGCTATCTCCTACGGCCTGTTCCCCGTTCGATGTTGCTATTCGTCTCCCTATTGGGGACGTATGAGGAGTTTTCACTTGAGAAAAGGTTTGACAGGTGCCCTGGCCCTGTTGGCTTCGCCGCTGTTCTCCGTGGCCCAGCAGCCGCCCGCGGCTCCAACAACTCAGCCACCAAGGGCGGACACCACGCAGCCACCCACGGCCCGCATCTCCATGGAAGAGGCCATTCGCTTGGCCTTGCAGCACAATCACGCTCTGCAAGCAGCCCGCTCCACCATCCTGCAGAACCAGGCGCTCGAAACCACCGCCAATCTGCGCCCCAACCCCGTGCTTTCCTGGGACGCCCAATTTCTTCCGATTTTTCAGCCCAACAAATTCACCGAAGATTACATAGACAATCAGGCGCAATTTGACCTCGGCCTCGGCTACACGTTCGAACGCGGCAGGAAGCGCCAGCATCGTTTGCAGGCGGCCAAGGACGTCACCGACGCGAGCCGCTCGACGATCGCAGAGAACGAGCGCCAGTTGGTCTTCAACGTTTCCCAGCAGGTCGTCGCCGTGATCCTCGCGCAATCCACCATTGAGTTCACCCAGCAGGACCTCGATAGCTTCCAGAAGACCGTGGACATCAGCGAGGCGCGCTACAAGGCCGGCGACATGAGCGAGGGCGACCTCCTCAAAATCAAGCTGCAGAAGCTGCAATTCGAGAACGATGTTTTTTCCGCCAAACTCTCTAAGGCCCAGGCGCTGGCAAGCTTGCGGCAATTTCTCGGCTTCGAATCTGTTCCAGATAACTACGACGTTGAAGGGGAGCTCGAGTATCAAGCTGTTCACGGCGGTCTTGATGATCTGAAGGCTCTGGCGCTGCGTACTCGTCCCGACCTGCAGGCCGCTCAGAAAAACGTCGTCGCCGCGCGCAGCGCGGAATCACTTGCCGAAGCCAACGGAAAGCGCGACCTCGGCGCCACTTTCAACTATTCGCACGTCGCGGACACCAATACCGGCGCGTTCTTCTTCAACATCCAGCTTCCCATCTTCGATCGCAATCAGGGCGAAATCGCCCGCACGCGCCTCGTCATCACGCAGAACCAGGAACTCGCCAGTGAAACTTCGCAGCAGGTCCTCACCGATGTCGTGGACGCCTACTCCGCCTTGCGCACCAGCGAACAAATCGTGCAGTTGTATCAAGGCGGCTACGTCGAGCAGGCCAAACAATCTCGAGACATCAGCGAATATGCGTACAAGCGTGGCGCCGCCAGCCTGCTCGATTATCTCGATTCGGAGCGCACCTACCGCGCGAATCAGCTCGCCTATCGCCAGGCGCTGGCCACCTATATGACCACTCTTGAACAGATGCGCCAGGCCGTCGGAACAAGGACCTTGCCATGAACAACATGTTTTTCCGCGCTCGCCCCCTTTCTGTCGCGGCACTCGCAGCCGCGCTTGCGTTTGCCGGCTGCGGCTCCAGCGATTCCGATTCAAAGATGACCTCGTACTCTGGCACCGAGTCCAAAGCGGACACCGCCTCGCTTTTCACGGTCCCGCAGGATCAGATGGTCCATGTCCAGATCGTTGCCGTGGAAAAAGCAAAACTTCCGCGTCTGTTGCGGCTGCCTGGCAACGTCACTTACAACGCTTTCATGACCACGCCTGTCTTCAGCGCCATCGGCGGGCCTGTTCACCAAATCCTCGTTGCCCCCGGCGAAACGGTTCGCGCCGGACAGCCCTTACTTACCGTTAATAGTCCAGACTACTCCGCGGCGCGTTCCGCCTACATCAAAGCCAGAGATGCCTTCTCCCTCGCCCAGAAGATCTACAACCGCGCGCAGGATCTCTATTCTCACGGCGCCATCGCAGAGTCCGACCTTCAGCAAGCCGAATCCGCCCGAACCCAGGCGCAGGCGGACATGCAATCAAGCGAAGATGCGCTGCGTGCTCTCGGTCTGAACGACCCCGAAGCCGTCGTGAAGAATCCCCCGAAGATGACCTCCCAAATTCCGGTAATCGCTCCCGTCGGCGGCGAAGTTGTTGAGCGGCTTGTTGGTCCCGGCCAGTTACTCATGGCCGGCGCGACGCAAATCTTCACGATTTCGGATATGACCATGGTCTGGGTGCTCGTCAACGTCTACCCCAGCGACATGGCCTACGTCCATCAGGGTGATTCCGTCGACGTCAGTACCGATTCCTATCCGGAAGTCTTCCACGGAAAGATTTCCTACGTCGCGCCCGCGATCGATCCCAACACGCGCACTCTGCAGGCGCGCATCGTCACCAGCAATCCTGCCAGGAAACTGAAGAAAGACATGTACGTCACCGCTACGGTGCAAGCCGGCGCGATTAGCGATGCCCTCACGGTTCCCGATGCTGCCGTTCTCCATGACACCGAGAATCAGGCCTTTGTGTACGTCCAGTCGGGCTCCAATCAATTTGCGCGCCGCCTCGTCAAGGTTGGCGACAGTCAAGGCGGCCGCACGCAAGTCACGGATGGTCTAAAGGAAGCTGAACGCGTCGTCGGTGACGGCGCGCTCTTCCTGCAGTTCAAGAATTCCCTGCAGCACTAGACGGAGAGCCGGCCGAAAGACCCAGATGATCCATCGCATTGTCCAATTCGCCCTTCAGCAGCGCTTCCTCGTCATGATGGTGACCGTGCTCATCATCGTTGCCGGCGCCGTCTCCTTCCGGCGCATGCCCGTGGACGCCTATCCCGACCTTTCTCCACCCATGGTTGAGCTCATCACCCAATGGCCCGGCCACGCCGCCGAAGAAGTCGAGCGCCTTACCACCCTCCCTCTCGAGCTGGCCATGAATGGCTCACCGCATCTGAATGTGATGCGTTCCATTTCCCTCTATGGCCTTTCCGACGTGCGCCTGACATTTGATGAAGGCGTCGACCCGTATTTCGCGCGCCAGGAAGTTTTTCAACGCATCAGCGACGCGCAGCTCCCTCAGGGCGTGACGCCAAGCATGGCTCCTCTTTTCAGCCCCAGCGGCCTCGTCTATCGCTACGTCATCGAGAGTCCCGATCGCTCTCCCATGGAGCTGCACACCTATGAGGATTGGATCATCGAGCGCGCCTACAAAAGCGTTCCCGGCGTCGCTGACGATTCCGGTTTCGGCGGCCCGACCATGCAGTATCAGGTCCTTCTCGATCCCGTGAAGCTTTACAATTTTCATCTCCCCGTCGTTCAAATATTCAACGCCCTCACGGTCAACAATTCCAATACGGGCGGCGGTTTCTACACCCAGGGCGGCCAGTTTTATTACGTTCGTGGACTCGGCCTCGTCAAATCCACCGATGAAATCGGCGAAGTCGTCGTGGGCAGCAGCAATGGCGTTCCGATTCGCGTCAAGGACATCGGCCACGTGGAAATCGGCCACGCGCCGCGCCTCGGCATTTTCGGTTTCCAGGATAAACAGAAGAACAACGATGATGCCGTCGAAGGCGTCATTCTCATGCGCCGCGGCGAACAAACGCAAAACGTCCTCGCAGGCGTCGAGAAAAAAACCGAGGAACTCAACCGCGGCGTCCTGCCGCCCGACGTCAAGATTCGCCCCTACTACGACCGCAGCGACCTTGTCCGCGTCACCACCGACACCGTCGAGTGGAATCTCATTCGCGGCATGGTTTTCGTTCTCATTGTCTTGATCTTTTTCCTCGTCAGCGTCCGCGCCGCCGTTATCACCGCGCTCACCATTCCTCTCGCGCTTCTCTTCGCTTTCATCTTCCTCAACGCCACCGGCGAGCCCGCCAACCTCCTCTCCATCGGCGCCATCGATTTCGGCATCATCATTGACGGCACCATCGTCATGGTCGAAAACATCTACCGCGAGCTCGGCCTCCGCAAGGGCCAGGACTACAAACTCAACGAAGTCATTCTCGCCGCCGCCCGCGACGTCGACCGCCCCATTTTTTATTCCGTCGCCGTCATCATCGCCGGTTACCTGCCCATTTACGCGCTCACTGGTCCCGCCGGAAAACTTTTCCACCCCATGGCGGATACCATGGCCTTCGCGCTTATCGGCGCGCTGGTGTTCACGCTCACCTTTGTTCCCGTGCTCGCCTCCTACTGGTTCAAGAGCGGCGTTCAGGAAAAGCCCAACCGCATTTTTGATTGGGTTCGCGACAGATATGCCACGCACCTCGAGTGGTGCCTTAATCATCCCAAGACCACCCTTTTTGCCGTCACGATCATCTTTGTCTCCACACTCTTGCTCGTCCCCTTTATCGGCGGCGAGTTTCTTCCGCACCTCGACGAAGGCGCGCTATGGGTTCGCGCCACCATGCCGTATACGATTTCTTTCGAAGACGCCAGCAGGTTTGCCCCGCAAGTCCGCGACCTGCTCTCCAAATATCCCATGGTCACCGCCGTCGGCTCCGAGCTCGGCCGCCCCGATGACGGCACCGATCCCACCGGCTTTTTTAATTGCGAGTTTTACGTCGGCTTGAAACCGTACGGCGACAGAACCTGGAAGTCCGGCGGCATCCACACGAAGGAAGAATTAACGAAGGATCTGGAGAAAAAACTCGACACCTATCCCGGCGTGATCTTCAATTACACGCAACCCGCCGAAGACGCCGTGGATGAAGCCCTCACCGGCCTCAAGAGCGCCCTCGCGGTAAAAATCTTCGGCCCCGATCTCGACGTCCTCGAGAAAAAAGCCGTCGAAATCAAAAATGTCCTCGCCAAGACTCCCGGCTTCACCGAACTCACCGTCGTCCGCGAGCTTGGCCAGCCCAGCTTGCTCATTGATGCCGACCGCCAGAAAATCGCGCGCTACGGCATCAACGTAGCCGACGTCGAAGCCGTCGTCCAGGCGGCCGTTGGCGGCCAGTCAGCCACGCAGGTCATTCAGGGTGAAAAACTCTTCGACCTCATCGTCCGCATGGAACCGCAATTCCGTTCCAGCGTCCGCCAGATCGGCGATCTCCTCGTGCCCGCTCCCGCCGGCCAGCAAATTCCTCTATCCGAGCTCGCCACCATCAAGGAAAGCACCGGTGCGTCCTTCATCTATCGCGAAAATAATTCGCGCTACATCGGCATTCAGTTCTCGATTGAAGGTCGCAACCTAGAAGGCATCGTCAACGCCGGTCAAGCCGCCGTCTCCAAATCCGTAAAGCTTCCCGAAGGTTACCGTCTCGATTGGGGCGGCGAATACAGCGAGCTCCTCGAAGCCAAATCGCAGTTCATCATCATTGGGCCGCTTGCTGTTTTGCTGATTTTTCTGATTCTTTTCGCCCTCTACGGCAATTTCAAATTCCCCATCGGCATCGCCCTTGGCGTCGTTCTCACCGAGCCTGTCGGCGCGCTCATCGCCCTCAAGCTCACGCACACGCCCATCAGCGTTTCCAGCGTCCTCGGTCTGCTCGCGCTTCTCGGCGTCTCCGTCGAAACCGCCGTCATTCTCGTCAGCTACATCAACAAGCTGCGCCTTGAAGGCAAATCCGTCCGCGAGGCCACCATGGGCGCCTCGCTCCTCCGCTTGCGTCCCATCATGATGACCGCGCTAGTCGCCTGCCTCGGCCTTCTCCCCGCCGCCATGTCCACCGGCGTCGGCAGCGACACGCAGAAACCCTTCGCCATTGTCGTCGTCGCAGGCCTTCTCTCGCGCCTGCTACTCGGCTTCTTCGTCAATCCAGTCCTCTACGAAATCGTCGCCCGCGACGGCGACGTCCTCCAGGTTTAATCTGGCGTTGTAGTGGCGGGTCTTCAGACCCGTGTTTTTCTTCAGTAGGGTCCGCCTTCTGAGGCGGACCCTACTGGTCTTTCATCTCCCCGTTAATCCCGCTATTTCTTCTCCGGCTGCGGCTGCGCCGTCGGTGGCAAAATGCCGCTCAGCCGCAGATAAACCGCCTCCGCGCCATAGTGGTCGTTCCACCCGTCGCTCAAGCCGATCATAGCCGCCGCGCGCGATGCCGGCCGGTTCCCGAATAGCATCATCTGCTCGCCCAGTTTCGAATCGTCCACGTTCGCCAGCGCCGTGGTGCAAAATTCAAACGAAGCCTTCAGCGCCGCCACCAGCTTGTCTTTCGGATCAGTGTCCGAGTATTTCACGTCCGGAGCCGCAGCCCCGGAAATCTTCGAGCAAAGGATATTGTTGGACTGTGTGGTGTGCATGATCAGGTGCGCAAACGTATTCATCTCCGGCGTGGGCTTGAAGCCATATTTTTCCGCGGGCATCGCTTCGGCCGCGGCCACAATGTTCTTTGAAAACCGCGGCAATTGCCCCTTCACCGTCGCGCTCACCGGATTCGGCACCGTTCCCATTTCCGCCATCTTTTGCGCATCAGCTGGCGCTGCTTGTTGCGCTCGTGCCCCCGCCGCCGCAAATACCATCACCGCCGCAAACATCACAGTCGTCAACTTTTTCATATTCATTTTCATTGTCGTCTCCCCTCAGATTCCGCAGGAAAGCATACCTCTGCAATGCGCCACCCACAACCACCACTCGCAACCCTCACCTCTTCACAAACACCACGCAATAGTCATCCTCCGGCCAATCGTCCACAATTTTCTCCACCTTCAACCCCGCCGCGCTCAGCTCCTCGATCATAATCTTCCGCGGAATCCCGTGCCCGCCCCGGTTGCTCGGAACCCCTTCCACCGGCTCCAGCCCCGCGCGCGGCGGAAAATCAATAATCGCCAGCCGCCCTCCCAGCTTTAGCGACCGCACCAGTGCGGCATCGAACTCCGCCGGCTTGGTCAAGTGATGGTACACGCGGCGCAGAAAAATCGCGTCGCAGCACGCCGCTGGCAGATTCGTATCCGCCTCTTTGCTTTCCACCACGATCACGTTTGCCAGCTTGCGGTTCTTCACCTCGTCCCGCAACTCGGCGAGCTTCTTCGCATCAATCTCCGTCGCATACACTTTTCCGGTTGCTCCCACGCGTTCCACCGCCGCAAACGTGTACCTCCCATCTCCCGCCCCAATGTCCGCAACAATCGTCCCGGCCTTCCACCCCATCAACTCCGCCAGACGCCGCATCTCCCCAGCCGCGTCTCCGCGCACCTGCGCGGCAAACGCCGCCGCCAGCGCGCACAGCAACCCCAGCAACAGCAAGTTCCTTTTCCTCATCACTGTCATGGTCCCTTCCCCCAACAAACTGGTCAGACTTCCCACAAACTGAGACGTTAGCATCCCGCAGTCACTGTGCGCCGTGCACGCCGTCCCTCCGTTATTCCGTGGCGAATGTGGTATTGTGCCGATAAGGACGCATGGGGATTCCATGAGCGCACCGGTTAAAGTGCAAATTTTCGGGCAGACGTACTCGATTCGCGGCGAGCTCGAAGAGAAGTATGTGCAAAAGCTCGCGAAGTACGTGGACGAAAAAATGCACACGATCGCGGATGCGACGGCGACGGTGGACACACAGAAAGTCGCGGTGCTCGCGGCGCTGGCGATCGCGGACGAACTCCACAGCATACAGCGCGAGCGCAGCGACAGTGAAGAGTTGCTGCGGGAGCAAGCCGAGCGCTGCCTGACGCTCGTGGAGCGCGCCTTAAAGCAAACCGCGTGATGCGGTTTTCAGTGATCAGTTTCCAGTTCTCAGCAGGAATTAAAAAGATTATTTGGGGCTTTCCTCTTTCCATTCCATTCCATCCCTGCTCTTCTCGCGTGAAACAGTGTCCAGTCATCCGTTTTCAGTTCTCAGTCAGGAAGAGAATTCAGAATTCACGGTGCCGTTCTTCTTTCCTGCGTGATCTTTGTCGTTTCTTCAACTGAACACCGACGACTGAAAACTGAGCACTCATTTTTATTGGCTCCATTTCGTGGGCAAGCGGTCCCAGCGGTGGGCGCGGAGTCGTGTGTGGAGCGGCGCGGGGAGGGGGCCTTTGTCGCTGGCGGCGAGATTGGCCTGGACGTTGCGGATTTTTCGCATGCCGGGAATGATGGTGCTGACGTCGGGATTGTTGAGGATGAAACGCAGAGCCATTTCCGGCAGCGTAGAGCCTGCGGGGACGAGAGGCTTGAGGGCGTCGGCGCGGGTGACGCTGGCTTTGAGATTTTCGGGGACGAAATAGGTGCTGCGCCAATCGTTCGCGGGCCATTTGCTGTCGAGCGTGAGCGTTCCGGTGAGCGAGCCTTCGTCAAAGGGTACTCGGGCAATGACGGCGACGTTTTTTTCGCGGCAGGCGGGGAAAAGTTTGTCTTCAGGATTCTGGTCAAAGATGTTGTAGATGATCTGGACCGCGTCCACGAGGCCGGCGCGGACGGCGCGAATGCCGTTGGCAGGTTCCCAGCGGTTTTGGCTGATGCCGACAGCGAGGACTTTGCCGCTGGTGCGGAGTTTTTCGATGGAGCGAGCGATGCGCTCATCGTCGAGCCAGACGTCTTCCCAAGTATGAAATTGGATGAGGTCGAGCGTGTCCACGGCGATGTTGTGGAGACTCTTGTCCACGTATTCGAAGATGTAGTCCGGCGGATACGAATCGTCGAGAGAATATTCGGGGCGAGCGGGCCAGCGGCGGTTCTTCGGCGGGATTTTTGTGGCGACGTAGAGTTTTTTGTCGGGTCCACCGACTGAGGCCTTGTTTTTGTTGGCGCGCAGAATTTTGCCGAGCAACTCTTCGCTGTGGCCGTTGCCGTAGGCCCAGGCGGTGTCAAAAAAATTGCAGCCGAGATCCACGGCGCGCTGGAGAGCGTCGAGGGACTCCTTGTCGTCGGAGCCGGTCCAGCCGGCCATGCCCCACATGCCATAACCAATTTCGCTGACGTTCCATCCGGTGCGGCCAAATTTGCGATAGCGCATGATGTGCTCTCCTGCAGTGGAGGGCACATTATATGCGGCTAGGCTCGGCGAGGAGAGCTTGCGCTTCAGGGGGCGGAGTTTGTGCGGGCCGCACGAGACCGACGCGGACGTACAGATCGCGGATGATTTTTTCCCAGCCGAGATAGCCGCAAGCGATGGTTTGTTCGTGCTTGACGTCCTTCTGGCTGAAGAGAAGAAGCTGGGCGAGATAGGCGAGGAGCTCGGCGTTGCGCCGGGGAATGCGATTGGCAGCAACGAGCTTGAAGAGTTTGCCGACGACGTGATTGATGTCGGTGGCGGTGGTGAATTCGCCGGAGAGGGAGGCGACCTCCGCGCCGATGCGATCCAGCTCAAGGAGTTGCTGCTCCTCGCGGGCGTGGACAATGCAGAGGGAAGGGTGGGATTCGTGGCGGAACATGCGGCACTGGCGTCCGTCGGCGAAGGGAAACTGGCAGAGAGACGATTCTTCGGGGGCAACTCTGGAGCGGGAATGTTTTGTGTTTTTCATGGGGACCTCGTGGAAGCGATTAGTAATTAATTTTTAGTGATTAGTCGTAAGTGGTTCGGAAGAGGAAAGGCTGGCGGCCTGCATATGGCCCCTTTCGGCTTTCGCGTTGGGAGACCAGGATTGCCCTGGAGAAAATGTTAGATGGAGAGGACGGGGTTTGGCACGGGGGGGCGCTCCCGTGTTTTTCGGATGTGTGGCAAACAAAGGACTTTAAGTCTAATGATTTTGGATGTGTGGCAAAGAAAGGGGTTAGCGGAAGAATTTGCGTAGGTGTGGCAAGGAAAGGAGTTAGGGGAATTGAAAGCAGAAAAGGGAAATTAGAAAATTGAAAATAGGGGAGGATGGCCGGGGATTCTGGGGAGCGGCGAGGATGGCGCGTTCGATTCATGCGAAATGATGGCCGGCAAGACATTACTTGTCAATAATTACTTGTTAGTGATTCAAATGGTGAGATTAATCTGAAAATGGAGGGCGGAAATCGGGCGGTTTGAAGGAGTTGCGAGAGGGCGATCTTTCGAATGAATTGTGGAAATGTGTGGAAAGTGGAATCGTGAAGGCGCGGGCGAAGGTCTATTTACATTTTTCGTGGCGTTCGATACTGTTTGAATTCCAGCCTGTTGGTTCCTCCAGCCCACGCAGTGACATTCTTTTTTCCCGCACAAGGAGCGTCCCATGGCCACCAAAGCTCGCACCAAGAAATCCGCTGCCTCACCGCAACATCCGATTCGAATCGTGCCGCTGCATCGTCCTGAGGCGGAGCGCGCCGCGCCCGCCACCGCGCCGCACTTGAGCTACCGGGGCGGGCCGCTACTCACGGCCGTAGAGGTCTTCACCGTTTTTTGGGGCGCGGCGTGGGAAGCATCGCCGCAAAGCGTGGTCATGAAAAACATGAATCTTTTCTTTGACTTCATTCTCACGAGCCCGCTGATCGATCAACTGGGCGAATACAACGTGGCGGGAAAAACGATCGGGCATGGCACGCGGACGGGAACGAAAGTCCTGACGGCGCCGGCTCCCGGAACTTCCGTGCAGGACAGCACGATCCAGCAGCTACTGCAACAGGAAATCGCGTCCGGTGTTTTGCCCGCGACAACTGCAAATTCCCTGTACTTTTTTTTCTTGCCGCCGGGCGTGCAGGTCCTGCAAGGAGGAAGCGCTTCCTGCAAGGATTTCTGCGGCTATCACGACGCCACCAGTGACAACGTTTTCTACGCGGTGATGCCCTATCCCGGGTGCTCCGGATGCACGGGCGGCCTCGCAGTGGCCGACGCTCTGACTTCCACGAGTTCACATGAACTGTGTGAAGCGATTACGGATCCGATTCCCGGGCAGGGCTGGTATGACGACAACAACGGAGAGATCGGCGACATTTGCGCGTGGAAAACACGAACGCTCGGGAATTACACGATTCAGCTGGAATGGTCCAACAACGCCGGAGCGTGCGTTTGAGCTTTCGAATTCCTTACTGAGCGCGGAGCTGCGCGCCGAGATTTTCCTTGAGGGCGGCGATGATTTTGCCGCTGTAGTCGTTGATTTGCGCGTCGGTCAGCGTGGCTTCGCGGCTTTGGAAGGTGATTCCAATGAGCAGGGAATATTTCCCGGCGGGGACATTCTTGCCACGGAAAAGATCGGTTGCTTCGATCGAAGCGATCTCCGCGATGCCGAGGGATCGGATGGATTTCGTCACATCCGAGAAATGCGTGCCATCCGCGAGCAGCAAGGAAAAATCGCGCTCGACCGCGGGGAAGCGAGGGAGCAGCTCGTAACGACGCGCGTCTTTGGCGGTTCGAATCGCGGAGCAAAGCGAATCGAGTTCCAGTTCCGCGAGGAAGACGTCCTGGCGGAATTTGAATTTGTCAGCGACACGTCGCGCGAGTTGTCCTGCTGCGCCGATGGCGTGCGAGTCGAGCAGAACGCGTCCACGCTTTGCGGCGTGCAGCCAGTCTGGGCCGCCGTCGTGCCATTCGAATGCGCCGGCTAATGCGCCGATGGCGTCGAGGTCGCCTTTTAGGTCGGCGAAAGAAAATCCGCGGGCCGCATCGTACAAGCCTTTTTCGCGTGCTTCGCCGGTTGCGCCGATGGTAAGCACGCGCGTTTCGACGGATTGAGTTCCATTGAGGCGGTAGTGGCGGCCGATTTCGAAGAGGCGCGCGTTGCGCTGGCTGTGATTCAAATTCCATTCGAGGGCGGCGGCCATGGTCACGAGGCCGTTCGAGCGAAGGACGTTGGCTTCTTCCGAAAGAGGATTCGAAAGACGGGCGGGTGCGACGCCCTCGGGACGAAACAGCGCATCGCGTTCTTCCGCGACGTGGGGAATCGAGAGGATTTCGCGGTAGCCGAGGCCGCTGAGGCGTTCGCGCAGGCGCGTTTCCGCCTCGTAATGCGGGAGGCGCGCGGCGCCCTGGCGCGCGGCGGGCAAACGCGGCGGAAATTTATCTAGGCCGTAGATGCGGGCGATCTCTTCGATGAGGTCGATTTCGCGCTCGACTTCAGCGCGCCAGGAGGGCTGGGTGCATTCCCAGGCGGCGAGGAGCGAGCCTACCGCGCCGCGGTTTTGGTCGATTCGAACGGGAGAGAAGCCGAGGGCGCTGAGGCTCGCTTCCACTTCTTTGTCCGGGACGTCCGCGCCCATGACGCGAAGAATTTCCGCGCGGGTCACGCGAATTTTTTTCGGGGCGCGCTTGCCGGGATAAACATCCACGACGCCGGAGAGCAATTCGCCACCGGCGAGTTGCAAAATCAATTCGGCAGCGCGGCGCGATGCGAGCTCAGCCATTTCCGGGTCGGCGCCGCGGCCGAAACGAGTGGAGGCTTCGGTATGCAGTTTTAGGAAACGAGCGGCGCGGCGGACGGCGACGGGTTCGAACCAGGCGCACTCGATTAAAACATTTTTCGTGGAGAAGGAAATTTCTGTTTCGGCGCCGCCCATGATTCCGCCGATGCCCACGGCGCGAGAGCCATCGCCGTCGCTGATCATACAGATGTTCGAATCGAGCTGGCGCTCGATGCCATCGAGCGTGCGGATTTTCTCGCTGGGTTTTGCGCGGCGGACAACGATTTTGTGATCGCGGACTTTGTCGTAGTCGAAGGTGTGCAGGGGGTGGCCGAGCTCGAGCATCACGTAGTTCGAAACATCGACGACGTTGCTGATGCTGGCGACGCCGGAGGCCTCCAGTTTGTCCTTCAGCCACTTCGGTGAAGGCTGAATCTTCACGCCGCGAATGACGCGCGCGGTGAACCGTCCGCACAGATCGGGCGATTGAATTTCCACTTTTATGGCGTCGCTGGCTTTGGCCGAGCTTTCCGCAGGTTTGGGCGAGACATGCTTGAGCGGCATTTTGTAAATCGCGCCGACTTCGCGCGCAATTCCGTAGTGGCCGAGGCAGTCGGGTCGGTTCGAACTGACTTCGGCTTCGATCACCGCGCCGTGCGGGCCGTTTTCGACGCCGCCAATGTTTGTTCCGGAAAGAGCGAGGCGCGAGGCGAGCTCGTTCGGCGGCGCGATGACGTCCACGAAATCCTTCAGCCAGTTGTAAACGATCTTCATGCGTCAGTCCTTGCCTGACTGGAGCTGACCACAATAAAGACGGGTCAGATACTCCATGCGAACGGCGCCTTGGTGCTGAAGCGCGTCAAAAATGGTTTGCAGCTCCGCCATCATTGGCAGGAAATTGGGATGATCCTGGGCGGGCATGTAGGAGCTGCTGCGGACGCGGCCTGCCAGCCCATCGAAATCAAAAACCTGCAAGTTGGGAAGCTGCTGCTGGCGATACGCGCTGCCTTGGAAAAAAGAGCGCATCTGTTCCTCGCGAGGGTAGCTTTCGTTCACGCGCGAATAGTCCGTTCCAAATTTGCGGAGAAGCGCTTCGAAGGCGCGCAAGAATGGAGTGGTGTCGGTCAGGCGTTCATTCCAGAGAACGACGACCCAGCCGGCGGGTTTCAGGATGCGCGCAAATTCTTTTCGCGCGGCGTTTTGGTCAAACCAGTGAAAGGCCTGGCCGGCGGTGACAAAGTCGATGGTCGCGTCGTCAAGCGTTGTGGCTTCGGCGGAGGCTTCGATACTTGAGAAGGCGTCGTACGAGGCGAGATATTCTTCGCCGGCCTGGCGCATTTCGGTGTTGGGTTCGACGCCAAAAACGCGATTCCCGTTTTTCAAAAAAAGTTCGCTCAAGAATCCTGTTCCGGAGCCTATATCGGCGACGACGTGGCCTGGGCGCAGGGCGCATTCCGTGCGGAGGACATCGAGCGTGGCCGCGGGATAGCCGGGGCGGTAGCGGACGTAGTCGGCCACGCGATTGGAGAAGCGCTGTTTGGCGTTGGTGAAAGTCATTGAACTAAGTTTTCAGTCCTCAGCTTTCAGTAAGAGCAAAACCGGACCGGGCTAAAGCCCGGCCTCAACAAATGCTTCCTACGGGAACTGACGGAGGAAGCGGACGTCGTTTTGGAAAAAGACTTGGATATCGTCGATGCCGTATTTGAGCATGGCCAGGCGGTCGATGCCGATGCCGAAGGCGAAGCCGCTGACTTTTTTGCCGTCGTAGTTCACGAAACCGTATACGGCGGGATCGACCATGCCGGCGCCGAAGAGTTCGATCCAGGCGGCGCCTTTGCATTTCGAACAGGTGGCGCCATTCGAAGAGCCGGTTCCGCCGCAGAAGGGGCAGGAGACGTCGAATTCGACGCTGGGCTCGGTGAACGGAAAATAACTGGGGCGGAAGCGCGTTTTGACGCTGGGGCCGAAAAATTGCTTGACGAAATATTCGATGGTGCCGGTGAAATCGCAGAAGGTGATGTTGGTGTCCACGGCGAGGCCTTCGATCTGGTGGAAGGCGAAAGAGTGGGTGGCGTCGGGATTGTCGCGGCGGTAGACCTTCCCGGGAACGATGACGCGCACGGGCGGCTTTTGCTTCTCCATCGTTCGAATCTGCATCGGTGAAGTGTGCGTGCGCAACAGCAGTTGCGTTGGCGCGCCCTTGGGCAGGTCGATATAGAAGGTGTCCATGTCGTCGCGCACGGGGTGGAATTCCGGGATGTTGAGGGCTTCGAAATTGTAGTAAGGCGTTTCGATTTCGGGGCCTTCGACGACGGAGAAACCGATGGAGAAGAAGATGTCTTCGATTTCCTGGAAGACCTGGCGGATCAGATGATGGGAGCCGATGGGGCGGAGGACACCGGGTAGAGAGAGGTCGACGCGGTCGCGGGTCGAGGCGCCTTCTTGAGAAGCCTTTTCAGCAGCGATCCGAAATGTTTCGAGAGATTCTTCGATGTGGCGTTTGAGTTGATTCAGGGACTGGCCGACAGCCGGTTTCAGAGAAGGCGGAGCGGGCTTGAGCCAATTCTCTGTAATGAGAGTAAGCACGCCAGCCTTTCTGCCCAGCCATGCATTCTTCATCAAGGTGAAGTTAACTTCGTCGGGATTTTTTGTGGCGAGTTGATTGTCGAAGCGCGCTTTTTCGTTTGCGAATAATTCTTCAATCGCGAGCGGATCGTTGATTGCCAGCGCGGCGAGTGATTTCTCTGTTGGATTCTCTACATTCGGCATAGTCGCCAGATACATTACACCGTAGGGGCACGATATATCGTGCCCCTACGGAAGAAAAAACTTCACCCCTGAAGGGGTGAGCTACAGCTATGACCGTTTCGCCTTGGCTGGGGGCGGGGCGGCGGCTTTGGCGGTGGCCACGAGGGCAGTGAAGGCGGCGGCGTCTTTCACCGCGATGTCGGCTAGGACTTTGCGGTCGAGGGAGACGCCGGCGGCTTTCAGGCCGTGGATTAGCTGGCCGTAGGTCAGGCCGTTGTTGCGTGCGGCGGCGCCGACGCGCTGAATCCAGAGCTTGCGATATTCGCGCTTTTTGACGCGGCGGTCGCGCTTGGCGTAGCGATCGGCGCGATTGGCGGCTTCCTGCGCGGATTGGTAGAGCTTGCTTTTTGTCAGGAAGAAGCCTTTTGTTCTCCTGAGGTACTTTTTGCGCCGTGCACGGCGCTTGGTGCCGCGTTTTACGCGAGCCATGGGGTTTCTCCTTCAAGTTTTGCCGGGGCCGGAGATGGCGGAGTGGGGGATTTTGTTCGGGCGGGTCTAAACACCCGCCACTACAAAACCTCAGCCTCTGCAAACAGCGGCCACGGATTCTGATTGGAAACAAAACGGGTTGCGGGAACGCGAGAAAACGCGCGTACCGCAACGGGTTTGTTTCCTGATGTGAACTGCATGCCGCACTTCACGATTGCCTTGCAGCATTCGTTTGCGATTGCGGCTTATCGGCCGGCAGGCACCCGTGAAGCGCTGCCTGGCACGATTTGCGAAACTTTCGTTTCGCACTTTCCTGGGAAGGCGCACTCGAAAGTGGCCTTCTTAGAAACTCGAACGGACCAGCGACTGGATTCGAATACGATCAATGGTCGCCGATCCCAAAAAGGGCGCAGCATGCTGCGCCCCGACAAAGAAATGTCAGCTACCCGTAGGGAAGCATTT
This sequence comes from uncultured Acidobacteriota bacterium, assembly GCA_963729455.1. Lineage (GTDB taxonomy): Bacteria > Acidobacteriota > Terriglobia > Acidiferrales > UBA7541 > Acidiferrum. The sequence continues at coordinate 527,788 of CAVSNX010000004.1, read as the reverse complement.
GCTTGACGGCGGCCACGTCGGCTTTGTTTACGAGCGTCAGTTTTTTTAGCTTGCGCATGCGGCCTGGGGCCTTGGTGCCCATCAAGTGGCGCTTGCCGGAATGGCCGCGCTTGATTTTGCCGTTGGCGGTGATCTTGAAGCGCTTTCTGGCCCCGCGGTGCGTTTTCAGTTTCAGTTTTGGTTTCGATGCGTTTCTTGGCATTGCTCTAAATCCTCTCCTAAGCTCGAAGCGGGCGGCCTCAGAAGGCCGCCCCTACATAATCCATTTCGCGGTGAAGCGCGCGGCTACTGCGACTGCTGGGCGCTGGAGGCCGATTGCCCAGCGGGCTTGGCGACGCTTACGCCTTTTTTGGGCGCGAGCAAGGCCACCAGGACGTTGCCTTCCATGCGCGGCATCGTTTCGATTTGGCCCTGGTCGCCGATTTCCATGAGCAGGCGGTTCATCTTGGCGCGGCCGACTTCCTGGTGCGCCATTTCGCGCCCGCGATGGAAAATCATCGCGCGCACTTTGTGGCCTTCGCCTAGGAAACGGATAATCTGGTTCTTGCGAACCTGATAGTCGTGCTCCGCGGTGGCGGGCCGAAACTTGACTTCCTTCAGTTGCGAGCCACGGCTGCTCTTGCGCTGCTCGTGCGCTTTTTTGTTGGCCTGGTAGAGATACTTGCCGTAGTCCGTAATCTTGCAAACGGGCGGATCGGCCGTGGGCGAGATTTCCACCAGGTCGAGCCCTTTTTCCTTGGCTAGCTTGATGGCTTCAAACGGCTGCATGACGCCGAGCTGGCCGCCTTCTTCATCAATCACCCGGATCTCGCGAGCGCGAATCCGCTCGTTGACGCGGATGCGGTCGCTCTGCCGGAAGCTGCGTTCTGCGATAAATCCCCCTTGGACGCTTTGTTAATCGCGGGTGCGAATCGGCTGACCCACACGGGCCGCAAAGCGGTAACCCCACTCCCACCCCACACAGCGCAAAAACGCCGGGGGACGGGCTTCAAAGTATAGCACGCAGTGAGGTTGCTCCTGCAAGGGGATGACTGACGCATGGGCACGCGTGCCTCGGACGATACAGGCGGGAGGGAAGCGGCTATCCAAGGCGCGGATGCAATGCTTAAATGTTTTCTAATGCCGCCTGCCGCGTTGACTCCACTTGCCAAACGGATATGCCTGCTGTTGTTCCTGGCGCTGAATTTTCTATTTTTGGTTACTTCGAGCGGGCGGGTACGGACGATTGACGAGGTGTCGGTGGATTTGCAGGCGGAGAGTTTGGCGCTGCACGCGAATACGGCGGTGCCGCAGGCGGAGGCGCTGGGGACGTTTTATGGGAAGAGAGACCGGTGGGGGCAGCCGCGCGCGCCGTACGGGACAGCGCAGGCGGTGCTGGTTTTGCCGTGGCATTTTGCGGGGCGCGTGTTGCGGGCTGTGCTGCCGGGGATTCCGGCGCGAGCGAAGGATCTCGTTTTGGATGCGGTAGTGACGGCGAGCAGCGCGACGTTTGCGGCGTTGGCGGCGGCGCTGGCGTTTTTGATTTTTTGCCGATTGGGGGTTGATGTGAAGGCGGCGCTTTGGGCGACGCTGTTGATTGCGCTGGCTACGCCACTGTTTGCGTATTCGGCGTGGTTTTTTTCGGAGCCGCTTGTCGCGGCGCTGTTGTTGGCGGCCGCGCTGGCGCTTTTCACGGGAGAAGCAGCGGCGGCGAGTTCGCCGAAGCTTGCGGCAATCGCGGGGATATTTCTTGGCGTCGCGCTGTGGGTGCGGCCGTCGCACCTAATTGCGGCGCCGGTGTTTTTCTTGGCGCTTTTGATTCGCGACCGGAAGAAAGGTTTGGCAGCTGTATTCACTTTGGCGGTGGTGGTGGGGATTTTTGGCGGGGCGTATTTGGTGCGCAATCAGATTTATTTTGGGAATGCGTTCGAATTCGGGTATCCGGACGTCGCGGAGGGTGGCAGGCATCTGAACAGCTTTCGAACGCCGCTGGCTACCGGGCTATTTGGATTTCTTTTGTCGCCCGGGAAATCGGTGTTTTTGTTTGCGCCGCCGATTGTCTTGGCGATTGCGGGAGTGCGGCGCTTGTGGAAGCGGGATGCGGGGCTAGCCGTTGTGGTGGCGGGCCTACCGCTGATTTATCTCTTATTTTTCGCGCGATATACGCAGTGGGAGGGCGGGTACTGCGTCGGGCCGCGGTATCTTGTTCCGGCGCTGGCGGTGCTGTGCCTGGGGCTTGGGCCGATGCTGGCGGAGGCGGGTCCGCGAGTGCGCAAGCTGGCGGTACTTCTTTTTGCTGCGGGCGTGTTCGTTCAAGTGATCAGCATCTCGTCGAGTTTCCTGGAGGATCAGGCGACGGGCAGCTACTACGATGCGCAGTGGAATTACAGGATGGAATACTCGTCGATTGCGGGCCAGGGTCGCTTGCTGCTGCACTACATGACGACTTCACAGAGCGCGCCCATCGGACTTGGGTTTGATCGCTGGTTTGTGTTTCTTGGCAAAGCGGGAGTTTCGCGGGGACTGCTGGCGGCGGGATTGTGTTTGGAACTGGTGGGCTTGGTTTTTTTCGGCTGGCGTTTGAAGAAAGCTCTCTCGCTAACTGCGGGCAGCATCTCGCCCTGATTTCGAAAAAATATTTTACAAACTGATGGTTTCGCTTTGCTTGCCGCGCTTGCGCAGATAGTGGTGCCAAAAGAGGCGGGCGGCGACGGCGCGCCAGGGCTTCCAGGGCGCGCTCATCTTCTCGAGTTTTTCTGGCGAGGGGCGGGCGCGGAGGCGTTTGACTTCCTGCACGGCGGTGGCGAGAGCGAGGTCGCCAACGGGCCAGATGTCCGGGCGACGCAGGGCGCTCAATAAATAAATGTCGGCGGTCCAGGCGCCGATGCCTTTGAAGGCTACCAGCATTTTGCGCGCGGCGTCATCGTGCAGGTCATGAAGATTGCGCAGATCGAAGTAGCCGTGCGCCAGCGATTCGGCGAGCAGGCGCGTGTACAGAGTTTTCTGGCGGCTGAAGCCGATGCGCAGGAGCTCACCGTCATTGAGCCTTAGAAAGCGGCGCGGTGTGAGTGGACGAACGGCAACGTTTAAGCGGTCGAAGGCGGCTTTTGCGGAAGCGAGAGAAACTTGTTGTTCGAGGATGATGTAGACGAGCGTGGGAAAGCCCGGCTCGCGGACCCATAGCGGCGGAGCGCCGTATGCACTAACGATTCTTGCAAGATCCGGATCGAGGTCAGTGAGCTCCGATATATATTCTTTGAAGAGCGAACCATCGAGAATCGCAAGCTGGCTCTTCATTTTCTCTTGGACGCTGCTGGCTTGGTCGAGGAAGGATCGATTACGCCACATGATTGAATGGAGCGGCGAGCATCCAACCCCCACTCAACTAGTGGGTGCTCAGGATCAACAATAGAAAGGTCCGCGGTCGTCGAGTAAGAATCAAAATGAAATTCGTGAACCCTAGGATCTATAAAGACCTTTTCCGACTGGCTAAACTCGAAATGAACTTTTGCAAGATCTTGAACCACCGTTCTTAAGGCTGGGCACTGCCCATCAGAAACTTCCCAATCCCTAAACTTGAGGTTCTTCTCGGCTAGGGCAATTGAGCCTTCGGGAGAGTCATGATGAAACGCGAGCAGCTGCCCGCCGATGGGTTTGCCATCAGGGATTCGGACATGAGCAAAAAGATTTGCGTTTGGTCTGCCCGGCCGTGCCGAGATTGAGAGGGAGTATTCGGGTTCGCCTACTTGAAGGCTCTCATAGGAGCGATAGGAGATTAGAACACCGGGCCCCTTTTCCAGAGGGAGTGAATGATCGAAGGCGTTACGAAAGTTTGCGCTCAGCCATGCCCAATCGGCTGCGGATGGGTTTGCGACTTGGGCCGGGGAGGACAGCGCCAAGGTCACAGTAAACACTACAAAAGTAGAAGACAGAAAAGAGTACGCGAACCTCCATCGCATAGCGGATACCTCTTAGGATGTGCTTCGCGTCTCAACTTCGCTTTTGAGCGCGGCGATAACTTCTGCGAGGGGCTTCGGGCCGAGGTCGCCTTTCGAACGGTGGCGGACGGAGACGGTGCCGGCTTCAGCTTCCTTGGGGCCGACGACGAGCATGTAGGGAATTTTCTGGAGCTGCGCATCGCGGATTTTTGCGGGCAGCTTTTCGTTGCGGTCGTCGAGATGGACGCGGAGATTGTGGCGCTTAAGAGTTTCGGTGACGTGCTTGGCGTAGTCGGCGACTTTTTCGCTGACCGGGCAGATTTCGACTTGCACGGGTGCGAGCCACAGCGGAAAAGCGCCGGCGTAATGTTCGATCAAAATGCCGAAGAAGCGCTCGACGGAGCCGAGCAGGGCGCGGTGGACCATCAAGGGTTGATGCTTGGCGCCGTCTTCGGCGACGTACTGCAAGCCGAAGCGGGCGGGCAGATTGAAATCGAATTGCACGGTGGTGAGCTGCCAGGAGCGGCCGATGGCGTCAATGAGCTTGACGTCAATTTTTGGGCCGTAGAAGGCGGCTTCGCCTTCCATTTTTTTGAACGGAATGTTCATGCGCTTCATGGTGTCCGCGAGCGCGGCGGTGGCGCGATGCCAGTCTTCGGGCTTGCCGGCGTAATTTTCCGGATGCGATTCGTCCCAATCGGAGAGCTCGACTTCGAATTGGTCGAAGCCGAAATTTTTCATGACGGCGAAGGCGAAATCCACGCAGGCCTCGACTTCGCTTTCGATTTGCGAGGGCATGCAGAAGATGTGCGCGTCGTCCTGGGTGAAGCCGCGCACGCGGAGCAAGCCGTGGAGCACGCCGCTGCGTTCGTAGCGATAGACGGTGCCCAGCTCGGCGAGGCGCACGGGAAGATCGCGGTAGCTGCGGAGCTTTGATTTGTAAATCAAAATGTGTCCCGGGCAATTCATGGGCTTGAGCTGATAGTCGGCCTTTTCGACTTCGACGGGCCCGAACATGCTGTCTTTGTAAAAGTTCGTGTGACCGCTGGTTTTCCAGAGGTCGAGGCGCATGATGTGCGGGGTATAGACAAGGTCGTAGCCGCGCTTGAGCAGTTCTTCGCGGAGCCAGTCCTCGACGATCTTGCGAATCAGGCCGCCTTTGGGATGCCAGAAAATCAGGCCGGGGCCGGCTTCTTCCTGGATACTGAAGAGATCGAGTTCGGTGCCGAGTTTGCGGTGATCGCGGCGCTTGGCCTCTTCGAGGCGATGCAGATAGGCGTCGAGATCTTTTTGATTGAAAAAAGCCGCGGCGTAAATGCGCTGCAGTTGCGGATTGCCTTCCTGTCCTTTCCAATACGCGCCAGCGACGCTCATCAATTTGAACGCTTGAATGCGCTTGGTGGAAGGAATGTGCGGCCCGCGGCAGAAATCGATGAATTTTCCAGTGGTGTAAAAGGACACCATGGGCTCGGTGGCTTTTTCCTCGATCAGTTCGCACTTGAAAAGCTGGTTGCTCTTTTTGTAGAGGTCCAGGGCTTCGGGTTTGGGAATGAGTTTGCGCTCATTCGGCAAGTCCTGGGCCGCGAGCTCGTGCATCTTTTTTTCAATTTTCGCCAGATCTTCCTGCGTGAAAGGCTCATCGCGCAGGAATTCGTAGAAGAAGCCGGTGTCAATCGGCGGACCAACGCCGAGCTTTACATCCGGATAGAGTTCCATGACCGCGGCGGCGAGCAGGTGCGCCGCGGAATGCCGGAACACAAAAAGCGCGTCGGAATCCTTCTCGGTGAGGATTTGAAGTTTGACGTCATGGTCGAGCGGACGGCGCAAATCAATCAGCTCGCCCTCGCCGTCGTTGGGCGCAGCCACGCGCGCCACGAGCGCGGCGTCGGCCAGGCGCGGCGAGATACTTCGGGCAACGTCCGCCGGCGTGGTGCCTTTAGGGACATCTTTAACGCTGCCGTCCGGCAATGTGATGTGAATCTGCTCCATGTTCCTGTTCACCTGGAAGGAGAAACATCAAGCTTATCGGCGGGTTCCCGCGGGGTCAAGGAGGGCCCTCTATCGAAGACGGCCTGCCACTAATGAATCGTCACTCCCGGCAGGCCGCCGAAATGCGCGTCCGAAGTGACAATTTGCGCACTGTAGTGCCGCGCAGTGGCATAGATGATGGCATCAGCCATGGGTAGCCGATGATCGATACTCAAGGAAGCAGCAGCAAGAGCGATCGTATCCGTTAGGTCCACGACATGACGTCGCAAGGCCTCGGAGAGAAACAGATCCGTCGCGGATTTGCTCCCCCGAAGCAGCAGTATTTTCGTAACTTCGTAAAGCACAACCGTCGGAACCAGCACCTGAGCCGTGCTCTGAAGGTACGCACCAAAAGCGTCGGCCTTCTCATCCGCGGTGAGGTATTCCAGCCAGCCTGAAGAATCAACGAGAACAAATTCAGAATCGGTCATTGCGGTCGCGATAGTCATCTTTCCATTGCATGCCTTTGGCGATGCCGCGGAGGTCCTTGATGGAGCGCGGTTTGCTGAAACGGATGGTGCCTTCGAAGACGTAGACATTCAGTTCCTGGCCGGGTTGAAGCTGAAGTTCTTCCCGAACACGTTTGGGAATGACCACCTGAAATTTGGGAGAAACTTTGACGGTATCCATAGTCCACCTAACCACGGAAAGTATATCGATGACGATTTAGTATGTCAAATACTCTATCGATATAAATGCGTAGTATGCCTGTTCGATCGATGAAGAGGCTAGCCGCTTCGACTGTTAGAGCACAGATTCAAAAGCTATTGTTGGATCTCTGCTGCAGCCGATTTCACGAAGGGGCTTGCCGGATTCAGTTGGAGCGCCCGTTTCGATGGCCTCGTGAGCGGTGCGTTACGCTTCTACTATAGACCCACCAACGGGGACGCCGGAGAGGCCCGGTGGGCACAGAAACTGCCGGTTTTCCCGAACCCGCTAAAGAGTTTTCGGGAAGGCGATCAAGTCGGTCTGACCCACGAACTAGAAGGCAGCGCGAAGGGGAGTTGGGCTGACTAGGTTATCGGCAGGGACCAAGTCTTTAGTCCCGCTTCGCTCTCCAATTTCCCATTGCCCTCGCCGCCGGGATACAGAACGGCATCGAGATCTTTGAGATGAAAGGCCGCCAGCCTGCGGCCTGTTCGGTTGCGCTGCAAGATCACGCAGTTCTGCCCGGCTTTCTTCGCCGGCGGAGCCACGCGCACAGGAAACCGAACTACCCTTTCTCTCTGGAGCAGGGTAACCAAGGTCTCCTGGCCGTTCGAATGGAACTGCAGAGTGTAATCTCCGGCAGGCAATTTCTTGCCGGCGCATTCTGCAGGATAAGGAAGGCTGAACTTGCCACGAAAATGCATGTCCTTCTTCCCAGAGCGGAGGGAAGGATCAGAAGGTGGCTGATGGAAAGGTTTGACATTCTTCCCTTCAAAATGGTCGGGATCAATTTCGGTTTGGGCTTTGCAGGGTGTCGCGCACATGGGCCCCAACCCCAACCCTGCTATCAGCATGACTACCCTTAGAAATCTGCTCGTCCTCATAGCTTTGCTCTCCTTGAATATGGTGGTTACCTAGGTAGTTCCGTTTCATCCACCCTGCGGGAAACCAGGCTTGATTTCGGGAAATCGGCCAGATTGCCGACTGGCTCCCAAGGCATCCCCATGCCCGCATCTGGGTTCTAGAGTGTCTTCAAGAAGGCGACAAGGTCGTCCTGGTCCTGCTGCGAAAGGTTCAGATTAAAACGAATGTTGTAGAACGTGACGGCGTCGGCGAGGGACGCGGCGGAGCCGTTGTGGAAATACGGCGCACGGCCGGCAAGCCCCCGCAGGATGGGCCCTTTAATCTTGCCAACATGGTCGAACCTGCCATCAATCAAGGCCTGTCCGAGATCCGTGGTGGTCTTACAGTTGTCAGTCCGCAGGCCTGACTTTGGGTCCTTTTTGCAAACCGTGATTTGCGGTAAGTAGCGGAGATCCAGGCCTCCCAAGTTAACAAAGGGATTGGTTGGGCTGGGATCGCCGGTCCCGATGTTCAAGGGCGTGGGGAAGGAGTGGTTGCCGACGTTCGGCGTGTCGTGACAGGTGCCGCAGGTTCCCGTAAGCGACGGAATGCCGCCAGCGACCAGACCTCCGGCTGCGACATCGTCGTTGATGCCGGCAACGCCGGCGATGGGAATTGGCAGAGTGTTGAAGAGCAGCTCGCCGCGGGCAATGGAGCGACGGGCGGCCTGTTTATCGTATTCTTCGTCGTCCGTCTGGGACCAATTGTTGTAGAGGTCAAAGATGTTGGAGGTAAACTGACCGTCGCCGGGCTTGGCGAGCCCACCGGGCTGCTCGAAAGCTGGGAGCAGAAAATGGACGCTGGAGTTGACGCCGATGAAGAATGGTTGAGCGGCGAGAGAGACAGGACCGCCCATTGCGCTCCCTTCGTCGAGAGCGCCGGCTTGGTGATCCCGGATCTGGGCGGTAAAGAGTTTCGTTTCGAAGTCCACGATCTGCTGTTGTTCTTCGAGTGTTGGCCGCGCCCCGTCCCCTTGCGCATGGATGACGGTGGCGTCCACGGATTGGTGCGCCAGGTCGCTTAGAAGCGAATTCGGATAATTGCTATAGAGGATTTTGGTTGTGCCGGTAGCTGGTGTAGATTCCCGCCCGTCAAACATCACCGCGCTCAAAAAAGGAAGGTTGGTGGTTGGGAGTGGGCGGCGGTACATCGAGATGACATCGGTTGCGTTGCAGCCATAGTGATTGTCAACGTCGACGACCAAGTAGTCCGCGGTTGCAGGAACAGCGATTCCGACGCGGATCAATCCCCTGGTCAGCACCAGGCTGTAGGCCTCGCGCCGATCCTCCAGTGTGGAAACATCTGCCGTGGGGCAGTTCGCCCCGTCGACCGTGCGGAAAAGGGGATCCATGCCTTTGGTAGCTTCGAAGCGTTGCTGGATATGGGGCGGAGTGATGGACATGGCGTCGCTGGGCTGATGGCAGGTCACGCACGCCCGCCCGTTAGAGCCGAGATTCTGGAAGAAGGGATTGGAAGCTTCCGCGGTGGGACCGGCCTGATTCACGGTGGCGAAGGATCCACTGGGGTCATGGAAAACAGCAAATTCCGGGATGATGAGGCCGTCAGCGGCCGCGAATGTCCCCGCAGCCGTCAAGAGGAGGAACCCTACGACGGCTAATCGTGCCTTAGGCCGCCGGGCCGCCGAGCGAATTTTGGGAAGGAAAGTAGACAAGCGGTTGGGATTGCTAGGAGTTTGGGTTGAAATATTCATTATCGAAATACCCCTTACCGCGCCGATGGCGCAAAGTCGCTCTCTGTTCCTGAGGGAGACGGGGACAGAAGTGATTGCAAAGCTACGCAAGTAGTGACATCAGGACAATGCACCGTGACTGATTTCTTGATGACCAGCCAAGCCTAGGATAGGATTCGGCTTAGATTGCCAGGTGATTGTTACCCCGGGTGGCATCCTTCCTTACGGCTTACGGAGTGGTTCGCAGTGACGGAGAAGAGTGCAACATCGTCCGGCCCCGTCTACAGCTTCGGCGTCTTCCAGGTGAACCTTTCGGCGCGGGAGTTGCGCAAGCATGGCATGCGGGTGCGCTTGCCGGGCCAGCCTTTTTGCATTCTGACGATGCTGCTCGAGAAGCCGGGGGAAGTGATCACGCGGGAGGAAATGCAGCAGAAGCTGTGGGCCTCCGACACGTTCGTGGATTTTGAACACAGCCTGAACACCGCGATCAAAAAGCTGCGCGCGGCGCTAGGAGATACGCCGGAAAACTCCCGGTACATCGAAACGATTCCCCGATTGGGATACCGTTTTATCGCGCCCATTCAGCAGCTCGCTGCGGTTTCCACTGCCGCGCCAGCAAACGTTGAAGCAGCGCAATCACCGCGCGCCTCCAAGCCCATTGTCACTATGTTCTCGCGGCGACGTCGTCCGGTTTTCTCCATTGCGCTTGCAACCGTTTTGGTTGCGTCGGCAATGGTGTGGTTCTGGAAAACACATCGCGCGGCGCCGTTGGAAGAGTCAGACTCGGTCCTCGTTTCAGATTTTGTGAACACCACGGGTGATCCGGTATTTGATGGGACGTTGAAGCGCGGATTGATCGTAAAGCTGGGCGAGTCGCCGCACTTCAACCTGCTCAACGAAGCGAATTTGCGAGAAACGTACCGCCTGATGGGACGATCCCAAGATGAGAAGCTAGTGCCACCCGCGGACCGAGATGTTTGCCAGCGAGCCGGGGGGAAGGTAGTGATCGACGGAATCATCATCAGTCTTGGCACTCAGTATCTCATCACTCTTGAAGCCAAAAACTGTCTGACCGGCGGAGTGGTAGCTCGACAGGAGAAGCGCGCCATCAACCGAGAGCAGGTACTCTCAACCCTGGGCGAGGTCATTCCTCCTTTTCGGCGGAAACTTGGCGAATCCATCGGCACCATCGAGAAATTCAACACTCCCATTGAACAAGCGACGACACCATCGTTAGCGGCGTTAAAGGCCTACACGACGGGCGATGAAATGCGCTTGACGGACAAAGAAGCGGAAAGCATTTCCTTCTACAAGATGGCCATCGAGCTGGATCCAAACTTTGCGATCGCGCATGCCCGGCTGGCGGCGCTTTACCGGAACCTTTCTCAGGGCGAACTCTCGCGACAAGAGATGAAGAAGGCCTTTGAGTCTCCGGGAACACCTGAGCGAGAAGGAAAAATTTTATATCGCGGCGCACTATTACACCGATTTTACCCAGGAAGTAGAAAAGTCGGTGCAGACTTATGAATTGTGGACACAGACCTACCCGCGCGACTGGATTCCCTATAACAATCTTGCAGACGCGGCCGCGCGCAGCGGCATGATTGAGAAGGCGATTCCCGCCGCTCAGCAAGCGCTGCGCCTGAATCCGAACAGCTGGTTCGCGTATGCCACCCTTGCCAACGCCTACATGAGAGGCAGCCGGTTTGCGGAAGCGAGGGCCATTTGCGATCGCGCGATCGCCGAAAACCACCGTGGCAGCACCGATAATACGCTTCTGCGCACCGCGTTCGTGCAAGGCGACCCATCCACGGTCGAGAAGGAGCTGGAAGTGGTCAAAGGCAAGCCGAACGAAAGCCTCCTGTTGTCCTTCGCGGCAGTAGCCACAAGCGGTATGGGAAAGCTGAAAGCGGCACGCTTCCTTTCCGAACGCGCCGAGGAGGTTGCCCTTCACCAGGGACTAAATGAAACGGTATCAAACACGGCGTACGATCAATCGCTACCCGAAGCGGAAGCCGGGAACATTTCTGAAGCACGATCCCTTGTGGAGAAGGGTTTGCGTTGGAATCGAGATCCCGCCTCCCATGCATTCGCCGCGCTGACTCTGGCGCGCCTGGGAGACACAACGCGCGCGGAAGTTTTTTTGAAAGACGCCGACACGAAACCTTTGGATACATTACATAATGACGTGGTATTGGCTAGCGTGCGTGCGGCGATCCAATTAAACCGCAAGAATCCCAAGCAAGCCATCGAAGATCTGAAACCTGCACTCCCCTATGACCTGAGCGAACTCTCGGGCGGAACGACGATCTACCTTCGAGGCGTGGCTTATTTGCAAGCTGGTTCCAGCAAGGATGCAGTCTTGCAATTTCAAAAACTCATAGACAATCACGGCATCGCTGTCTCGATCTATTGGCCGCTGGCGCATCTGGGCTTGGCGCGAGCGTATGCCCTTGGCGGCGAAACAGACAGAGCACTGGGAAAGTACCGGGAGTTTTTCGCACTATGGAAAGATGCGGACGCCGATTTGAAAGTGTTACAGCAAGCGCGTTCCGAGTATCAGAAGCTGAGCGCGCGCGGGTCTTGAGTTCGAGCCTTTGTCCTCCGTTACAAACTTCTTCAGCCAGCTTCACGCAATTTCTGGGGAGCGCTGCGCCACGCCGGCTCGCGCTGGAGAATTTTGAGAGTCCTTTCCTCCAAAGTCAGCATTTTGCCCGCCCACGGTGACAAGGTACACTCTCCTGCTTCAACACTTTTCGCTGAAATGCGCCGGGGATGTTTGAATGAAAATACTCAGGACTCCATTTTTGCTTGTCATTTTTCTTTCTTGGCCGATGCTGGTGAGAGCGGCGCAAGAGACAAAGGCACTTCCTTTGCCGGACGAGCGGTACAAAGCGGATATTCTGGTGGTCGTTGCGCACCCGGATGACGAGGCTGGGGCGACCTCCTATCTGGCGAGGGCCCTCGATGAAGGCAAGCGCGTCGCCGTGGTCTTTACGACGCGCGGGAGCGACGGCGCGAACAGCGCGAGCGAGGAGCAAGCCGCCGCACTTGGTGACATGCGCGAAATCGAAGCGCGCCGGGCCCTCTCAACTTTTGGAATTGCCAATGTCTGGTTTCTCGGTGGCAAAGATACGCCCTCGCAAAACGTACTGCAGTCGCTTGCCAACTGGGGCCACGGAGCTTGCCTGGAGCAGCTTGTAAGGATTGTGCGGTTGACGCGGGCGGAAGTGATCCTCACGGTTTTTCCGGGGACATTCATTGGTGAAGACCACGGCGATCATCAGGCGGCCGGAGTATTGGCGACCGAGGCGTTCGACCTGGCGGGCGATCCGACTGCATTTCCGGAGCAACTTGCCGGGCCGACCAAGCGCCTGGAACCTTTTCTGGAAAACCTGCGCCCCTGGCAACCCAAGAAGATCTATTACGCTCCCGATGCGGACCGAGAGGACATTTTCCGCGGACTCGGGCCATCGTATTCGGGTAAGGACGTCTCAAGAACTTCTCACAAATCCTACGGACGCATGGCGCTGGAAGGATTTCGTACGCATGAGACGCAGGCGAAAGTTTATCTCGATCGAATCGCGGGAATGGACGATGCGCAGATCCAGAAACTGGCGGAGTCGGATGGATGGGATGGCGCGCAGCAATTTGTTCGGGGGAAATCGCTAGTCGGCGGAAGCGTGACCGGGGACATTTTCGAAGGAATTACACAGGGAGCGATTTCGTTTGCGCGCCCGGAACTATCGGCTGAGCCGGCGCACCCTGAATTATCCGTGGAACTCGGCGGGCCTTGGAGTTTTTACGCCGACTTTCGGCGGATGCATGGCTTGGCTCACCTGCCGCATCCGGAACCGCCGGAGATTGCGCTGCAGGGACACACGACGTTGGTGATTCCATTTTGGGCGCGGAACGAGACGGTGAAGACGCAGGAAATTTCGTTGTCGGCTGTCTTGCCCACGGGCTGGACATTAGTGAGCGGCACAGGAAAATTCACCGTGGCGGCGAAGCAGGTGGCGGCCGCGCGGATCGAAATTATGTTGCCGGCGGTGCCTGAAACGGAAACGAAGAAGGCCGAGCCACAAGAAGTCAGCATTCATGCCGAAGCGAACGGCCAAACGATCGGTGACGTGAAACTACGCGTGGAACTCCGCAAGCGTACCCTGCCGCAATAGCGAGGGTCAGGATTTTTTCTGGCGCGCCGCTTCCATCGCTTCCCAGGCGGCTTCCGGCAGCATGAGCAGGTCGTTGAATTCTCCGGCGCCGCGCAGCCATTGCCCACCGTCAATGACAACACATTCGCCGTTGATGTATTCCGCCATGTCGCTGAGCAGAAAGGCAGCGAGATTCGCCAGTTCCTCATGCTTACCGAAGCGCTTCATCGGATGTTTGTCTTTGGCATGCTCTTCGAAGGGTTTTGACGGCATCAGGCGCGACCATGCGCCTTCGGTCGGAAATGGACCCGGTGCAATTGCGTTCAAACGAATGTGATATTTCGCCCATTCCACGGCGAGCGAAGTGGTCATGGCCAGCACTCCGGCCTTGGCGCAGGCCGAGGGCACTACAAATCCGGAGCCGCAATTGGCGGCGGCATACGTTGTCACGATATTCAGGACGTTGCCGCCCAGCTTTTGCGAGATCCAGCGTTTGCCAAATACTTGCGTGCAGTTGAACGAGCCGTAAAGCACGATGCCAACGACGGCATTGAAGGCGTTGGGGGTAAGATTTTCCGTCCGCGCCATGAAATTTCCTGCGGCGTTGTTGACGAGCGTGTTGATTTCGCCGAACTGCTCCTCAGCTTTGGCGGCGGCGGTTTCCACGGCAGCATGGTCCCGAACATCACATGTGGTAAATGCCGCAGAGCCGCCGGAGCGGTGAATTTCTTCGCACGTCTCGCGGAGCGGATCTTCGCGGCGGCCGACGAGAAACATGCGCGCGCCCAACTCCGCGAAGCGAAGGGCCATTGAGCGGCCTAGGCCCGTTCCGCCGCCCGTCAAGAAAATCGCACGGCCTTTTAGCAAGCTTTCCTGGAACACCGTTCACCGCCTAGATGGTTGTTAATTTTACCCGTTGCAGGCGCGATTCTATTCTATCAGAGAGAATTTCGAAGACTTTTTCAAGAGGCATTTCGTGAAAAAAGGACAATATCAAGGTGCCGGATGCATCTCTGCCGGGATGATGCGGTGCATGGCTTTTGCATATTCAGCGGCGTACAACGGGCTTTCCGGATATTCCTCACTCAATTCGCGCAAGAGCTTTTGCGCCGCGGGATCCTGTTTTTCTCTTCGCGCGGCCAACGCCAGTAGAATTTTTGCAAACGGCTGCAGGTACAGCCCGCCGTCAATCGTTTTTCGCAGTTGCTCCATCCCAAGCTTCTTGTCGCCGTGGATTCCTCCGAACCACAGCATGAAGCGCGCACCGCCAGACAAGCTGCCGATGATGTAATTGGCCGAGCCCAGGGCGACGTAGGCGTCGTTAGCGTCCGGCTGTTCCGCCAGCAGTAGCTTGGCGTATTCGTTGGCTTCCTTGAGGCGCTTCAAGCTCTCAATGTGCTGTTTTTTCAGCATCATGTCGGAATTCGATTCCATTCCCGCGGCCAGGGCCAGGGCGAAAAAGGCTTCGGCATCCTTGGCGTTTTTGGACTGGCGCTGTTTGGCAAGTTTTCGCGCCTGGTCCAGCGCTTCCTGGAAACTTTTCATTCGCCCGGGATCGGGTTTGCCTTCAATGCCATGCAGAAATCTTTTTTCGTTGAGAAAGAAATCGCTGGAGAGCACACCTTGACGATAAAGCTCTTCGAAGAGATAGCTGGCCGCAACGGCAATTTCGCCAAAGGGCTCCTCGGGATGCTGCGATTCCCAAGCGTCAAATTTTTCGCGCGCTTCGGAAAAGTTCAGCGCGTAGAGCGAATGAAATCCTGCGGCGAGTTCCGGGACGGAATTAAAAGCCGGAGTGCCGCCTCCTTCGTTCGAACTGGCGGGGCAGGCCGCTGCTGCGAACAATAGAAGGCATGCCGCAGTGTAAATTCGAAAGCGCATTCGAAGCTTTCTCGTTAGAAGAGCCCGGGCAAGAACCTCGGCTTGCCGGTCATCGCGGCGCGATAGTCGGGATTGGCGAAGAGCACGCGTTCCTCCGTGGAGAGGCGCTGCGCCAGCACTCCCATGTGCGCCAGCGCTCCCGCCATGGCGGTGATCCATGCCGTATGAATCAGAGGCAATGCCAGCATCTCCGCAAAGACCGCCGCATAATTTGGATGCCGAACATAGCGAAAAGGTCCAGAGGTCACGACGCCGAGGCGCGTGGAGTCCATGACCTGCACGTTCCAATGCTTGCCGAGCGTGCGGATGACCCACCAGCGCACGGCGTTGGCGGCAAGAAACAGAACAAACATCGGTGCAGCCAGCCAGGGAATAAAAGGACGCTTCAGGACAACGACTTCGACGGCGGCTCCTATTAGCACGGCGGTGTGCAGCAGAACCATCCAGCGAAACCGCGGCTCATCCACCTTTGCCGCGCCCCGCGCAATCATTTCCTGCTGGTGACGCTTGGAGATGCGCAGTTCCACCAAACGCAGCACAGCCACAAGGAGGAGCAAACCGAGAAACGCGATGGTGCTCAGGTCCATTGCAATAGCAAAAACTCTGCGCTGAAGCCGGGCCCAAACGCCGCGGCCATGGCGTACTCACCGGGCTTGAGGGGCCGCTTCTCCAGCCACTCCTGCAAAATGAAAAGGATCGTTGCGCTGGAGAGATTTCCTACGTTGCCGAGAATGTCCCAAGAGGGCTGCGTGTCGCACTTTTTCAGGCCCAGCTCGTTTTCCACATTTCCCAACAGGCGCGCGCCGCCGGGATGCAGGATCCATCCTTTTATTTCTTCGCGCTTCCGGCCGTGGCGCTCCAGGAAGCCGGAGACCAGGCCGCCGATCTTCTCACCGATCATTTCCGGTACGTCCTTGGCCAGCAGGATGTGGAAGCCGGAGTCTTTCAGGTCAAAGCCCATGGCGCCCAGAGAATCGGGAAACGTGTAGGTTTCCGAGACGAGAATCTTGGGCCCTCGCGATGGCTTCCCGCTGACGACCACGGCCGCCGCGCCGTCGCCAAAGAGGATTGAGGAAATCAGATTGGCCTGCGAGATATCTTTCCGCTGAAACGTCAGCGAGGGCAGCTCCACCGCGATGATCAACACGTTTCCGCCGGGGTGGGCCGAGAGGAAATCGGCCGCGCGGCCCAAAGCCATCGCTCCCGCGGCGCAACCCAGCTCGGTAAAGGGCATCCGCCGCACGTCCGAACGAAAACCCATCAGTTGGATCAGGTGCGCATCCAGCGACGGAATCATGAAGCCCGTGCAGGAAACCGTGATGATCAGGTCGATGTCTTCCGGCTTCAGACCCGCACGCTCCAGGCATTTCTCGGCGGCTTCCCGTCCGAGCTTTACGGCGTGCTCGATGTATTCGTTGTTTGTCTTTTCCAGCGTGCGCGGTTCGATGGTGTAGTCGAGAGGGAAAATCGAGCGGCGCGTGTGTACCTGCGCGTTGTCGACGATGCTCATCATCGCCTCAAGCCGGCGCTCCGGAATGTCGAAGACGCGGCCCATATAGACCTTCACGTCGTCCCGGGTGATGGTATGGGGAGGAAGCGCGGTCGCGGTCGCGACGATCGTGGGATGCGGTGCTACGGCCGTACCTATGGGTCGATCACTCGCGGATGCCATCAGTCTCCTTGAAGAACTATGCCGGAAGCGGCTGCTGAACCACCACGTTAACCGACTGGATGCAACGTTTCCGGCGCCCCTGCACTGGAACCCATGACTTTACATCATTTTTTGCAGGGAGTGCTAGTTTGCAATCATTCCGTACGGAATTTGTTCCTTGCGATTTTCTCACAGAATTGTTCTTCGCCGCCCCTCGTCAGCGGGTCCGGGACAAGGACTCCCGCGCGGAGTGTGTTAGATTCACTCCGGAAAGAGGGGCGTCATGAACGCAAAGACATTTTGTTCTTTCATCTTGCTCGCGGCATCTCTTGGCTGTGCAGGTCACGCTGCCTTCGGCCAGCAAGCCGCAACGCCCGCCGCGACGGAAAGCGACTACGTCGTCAAGAATTTCAAGTTTCGCTCCGGCGAGTCGCTGCCGGACCTGCGGCTTCACTACACGACGCTTGGCAAAGCCGTGCGCGACGCGCAGGGCCGCGTCACCAATGCCGTGTTGATTCTTCACGGCACTGGCGGCACGGGGCATCAGTTCCTAACGCCGATTTTCGCGAACGAGCTATTTGGACCGGGGCAACTTCTGGACGCGACGCGTTACTACATCATCCTTCCTGACGGCATCGGCCACGGCAAATCCTCGAAGCCCAGCGACGGAATGCACGCGCATTTTCCGCAATATGACTATGACGACATGGTCGCAGCGCACTATGCGCTGCTCAAGGAGGGCCTTGGGGTCAATCATTTGCGGCTCATCCTCGGCACGTCCATGGGCTGCATGCATTCGTTCGTGTGGGGCGAGATGTATCCGGATTTCATGGACGCGCTGATGCCGCTGGCCTGCCAGCCGGTGCAGATCGCCGGGCGCAACCGCATCTGGCGCAAGATGGTGATGGATGCCATTCGCAATGATCCCGACTGGAAGGGCGGAGAGTACTCGACCGAGCCACAGCAGGCGATGCGCACCGCGCTGGATTTTCTTTTGATCGCCGGGAGCGCCCCGCTGTATATGCAGAAAACTTTGCCCACGCGAGACGCCGCGGACAAATATTTGGATGACTATTTCAAGTCGCGCATGGCCGGGCTGGATGCCAACGATTTCCTGTACCAGGTGAATGCTTCACGCAACTATGATCCATCGCCGCAACTGGAGAAAATCACCGCGCAGGTCATGTACATCAATTCCGCGGATGACTTCATCAACCCACCTGAACTGGGCATCGCCGACCGCGAAATCAAGCGCGTGAAGAACGGCCGGTTTGTGCTGCTGCCAATTAGTGATGAAACGCGCGGGCACGGCACGCATACGCGTGCGGTCGTGTGGAAGCAATACTTGGCGGAGCTTCTCGAAAAATCAGCGCACTAGGAAATTTAGGCGAAGCTTGGGTTAAGTAGTGGCCTGGCTGGCGCGGATTTCCTGCCAGCGGCGCGGTCGCTTGTTGGCTTGCAAAACTTTTTTGCGCAGGCGGATAGATTTCGGCGTGATTTCCACGAATTCATCGTCAGCGATGAATTCGATCGCTTGCTCAAGGCTGAGTTCGCGGTGCGGAATCAGGCGGATGGCTTCGTCGGCGCTGGATGAGCGCATGTTGGTCTGCTTCTTTTCTTTGGTCACGTTCACGTCCATATCCTGTTCGCGCGAATTTTCGCCCACTATCATGCCTTCGTAGACTTCAATCGCGGGCCCGATGAACAGTTCGCCGCGCTCCTGAATGTTCCACAGTGCAAACGCGGTGGAAGGTCCGCCGCGGTCCGCGACTAACGCGCCTGTCGGACGGAGCGCCATCTCGCCGCCGTATTCCATCCAGCCTTCGAAAATCGAATGAATCAGCGCTGTGCCGCGCGTGTCCGTCAGCAACTGGCTGCGAAGCCCGATGAGCCCGCGCGAAGGAATCTTGAAGTCCAGGCGCACGCGGCCGGAGCCGTGATTGCTCATCTTGAGCATCTCACCCCGGCGGCTGCCCACGGTTTCCATGATGATGCCAATGAAATTCTCGGGAACGTCGATGACCAGGCGCTCCAGCGGCTCCAGTTTTTTGCCGTTTTCCGTGCGCGTGACGATTTCGGGCTTGCCGACCATCAATTCGAAACCTTCGCGGCGCATCGTTTCGATGAGAATCGCGAGCTGCAATTCGCCGCGTCCGAGCACACGGAAGGATTCCGGCGTGTCTGTGTCTTCCACGCGAATGGATACGTTGGTGAGAAGTTCCTTTTGCAGGCGGTCGCGCAGGTCGCGTGAGGTAAGGTAGCTTCCCTCTTTGCCGGAAAGCGGGCTGCTGTTGACTGTAAAAATCATCGCCAGCGTGGGCTCGTCAATCAGCAGCGGCTCCATCGGCATGGGGTTTGCCAAATCGGTGATGCTTTCGCCGATGTTGATGCCTTCGACGCCGGCAATCGCCACGAGATCTCCGGCTGGGACCGCTTGCGCTTCATCGCGTTCCAGACCGCGGAAGGTGTACAGCTTGGTGATGCGCGTCGGTACCAGTTTGCCGTCCAGCTTAACGATTCCCACGTCCGCGCCGCGCTTCAGCGTGCCGTTGAAAACGCGCCCGATGGCGATGCGTCCGAGGAACTCGCTGTAATCCAGGTTCATCACCTGAATCTGCAGCACGCCTTCGGGGTCGCCCGGCGGCGCGGGGATGTGCTTCACGATCGCTTCGAAGAGCGGCAGCAAATCTTTCGAACCGTCGCCCTGTTTCGCGTGCGCCACACCGTCGCGTGCGTTGGTGTAAATCACTGGAAAATCAAGCTGGTCTTCCGTAGCGTCAAGATCGATGAAGAGATCGTAGATTTCGTCGAGAACTTCTTTCGGCCGCGCGTCGGTGCGGTCGATCTTGTTCAGCACGATCACCGGAGGCAGCTTGGCCGCCAACGCCTTTTGCAGGACGTAGCGCGTTTGCGGCAGGGGCCCTTCGCTGGCGTCCACTAGGACGACGACTCCGTCCACCATGCGCAGTGCGCGTTCCACTTCGCCGCCGAAGTCGCTGTGGCCGGGCGTGTCCACGATGTTGATCTTCGTATCGTGGAAAAAGAGCGCCGTGTTCTTGGCGAGAATGGTGATGCCGCGCTCGCGTTCCAGGTCATTTGAATCCATTACGCGCTCGACGAGAGCTTCGTTGGCGCGGAAAATCCCGCTTTGGCGCAGCATGGCGTCAACTAGGGTGGTTTTGCCGTGGTCCACATGCGCGATAATGGCAATGTTGCGAATCTTTTGACTCATAGTTTCCGCTTCTTCTGATCCCGGTCCAGCCGGGTTCCAGTCCTCTAAAGACAAAAATAGCTGCTGAAACAACCAGCAGCCCGGATCGATTCTCCGTGTTCTCAGGTGCGGTCGAGCAACTTATAGTTTAGCAGACGCGGGGCGTAGCGGCCAGTAGCAAACCAACTGCGATGGCTCAATTTCAGGCTAACCGAGGAACCAGCGGCTATCCCTGCAGAGACGGAACAATCTATCTTCGCCCAATATGATCTTGAACGTGACAGTACATGAGTGGTAGTTTTCCGATTGATGTCCGAGGAAGCTCAGAAGCCACGACTTGTTGTACCGATTGCGCTTGCGACTTGCGCCGGAATCTTCGCTTGCGTCGCGGCTATTGTAACGCGCAAGTTTACCTTGCTGTTCTTCTCAGCAGGCTCTCTCTGGGTCTTGTTTTTGTTGTATCTCTACCGACGGTGGTGGCCCGGAATTCCTTTCGTGCCAGGGCAGAGAAAAATCTACCGAGGAGTAGCTATCCTCGTCGGGTTCCTGATTTTTATGGGTGCCTGGTGCGTCATAGTCTGGCTCGATCCATCCATTAGATAAGTCAAGGGACAAAGCATTAGGTGACGGAATGAGTTCCTATTCCGTACGCAAGGCGATGATCGGATCGACTCGGGCCGCACGCCGTGCCGGGATATAACACGCCAGCAGCGTGGCCGCGCTCAGCACGAGAGCCACGCCCACAAACGTGATCGGATCCGTCGGGCCGACCTCGAAGAGTAGCTTTTGCAGCAGTCGCGTGAGTGCAAACGCGCCGAACAGGCCGAGCGCGATGCCGACGATGGCTAGCGCCATGCCCTGTCCCAATATCATTCGCAGGATTTCGCTGGGGCGCGCGCCGATGGCCATGCGCACGCCGATCTCATGTCTCCGCTGGCCGACCGCTAGCGCCATCACTCCGCCAATCCCTGTGGCGGCAATCGTCAACGCCAATAGGGCGAAAATGCTCAACAGATTCGACGTGAGCCGCGGCGCCGCCACCGATTCCGCGCGCACCTGCTCCATGGAACGCACGCGCGCCGCAGGCTGGTTGGGATCGACCGCGTACAAGAGTTCGATGATTCCGCGCGCCACGCTCATCGGTTCGACCGATGTTTTCACTTCCACGATCGCGTCGAGCAGGGGGCTCTGCGCCAGCGGCACGTAAATCTCTTCAACGGCATCCTTGTCCAACCCGTACTGTTTCACGTCGCCCACAACGCCGACAATTTGCGTCCAGGTTTTTCCGCCATCCACAGAGAAGCTCTTTCCGGTGGCATCCTGCGCACCCCAGAAGCGCCGCGCCGCCGTTCGGTTTACCACGGCCACATTAGGCGCGTCCGGCCGGTCGCTGCGCGTGAAGGCACGCCCTGCGAGAATCGGGATGTGCAACGTGTCGAAGTAGCTCTCGCTCACGACGCGAAAGTCCGCAATAGGAAGCGTTTGTCCCGGGATGGGTGGCTGCCCTTCGATCTGGAAATCCCCCAACATCTGCATGCCGGTGGTGAGAGGAATCATCATCGAGGCCGCGGCGGATTTCACTCCGTTCTGTGCCTGGACTTTCTCAAGAAAATTCTCGAAGAACGCGCGCTGCTTGTCATTGGTGTTGTATTTGTTGAAATCCAGGCCAATCTGCATAGTCAACACATTTTCCGGCTGAAAGCCCGGGTCCACATGCTGTAGCTTCTGGAAACTGCGCAGCATCAATCCCGCGCCAATCAAGAGGAGAAAGGACACCGCCACTTGCGCGACGATCAACAGGCTGCGCATTCTGCGCCTGCCAATTCCCATCGTGGATTGCGCGCTGCCTTCTTTCAAGCCGTCTACCACCGAGTCGCGAGCGGCCAGCGCGGGCGCCGTTCCGGAAAGCACGCTGGTGAGCACCGCTACCGCCAGCGTGAACAGCAGCACCGTGCTGTCCATGTGAATTTCCCGAGCCCGGGGCGTGAACCGCGCCGCAAAAGTAACAAGCAGATCCAGCGCGCCCCAGGAAAAAAGCAGACCCAGTCCGCCGCCGATCAACGCGAGCAAGGAACTTTCCGTCAGCAATTGGCGGAACATGCGCACACGTCCGGCGCCCAACGCCGCGCGAACGGCCAATTCGCGTTCCCGCCGCACCATGCGCGCGAGATTTAGATTTGCCACGTTGGCGCAGGCAATGAGCAGCACGAATCCCGCCGCGCCGAGCAGCACCAGCATCGTTGGGCGCGCGTTGTGCGTAAGCTCTTCCTCAAGCGAAGCCGCGCGGATGGAGTAGTCATAGGCCGGCGGATAATCCTTGGGGTAGGTGCGCTGCAGATTGGCCGCGACGCTGTTCAAATCCGCTTGCGCCTGGCTCACACGAATCCCGGGCTTCATGCGCCCGAACACCTGCATCATGCGCGCCTGCCGGTTGGCAATGAACGCGGGACGCGAGCGAAACGGGCACGCCGTCGTCGGCATGAACACATCGTTCTCATCGGGATACTGCGGCACGGGCGGCAGGATGCCGATGACCGTGTGGATCTTGTCGTTCATGGTGAACGTTTTGTTCACGACCGTGGGATCGCCTCCAAAGCTTCGGATCCAATATTCGTAACTAAGCAGGAGGACCGCAGGAGCGCCCGGCTGTTCATCCGCTGAGCGAAATGCACGGCCGAAGAGCGGTTTTACGCCAAACACGTCGAAGTAATTCCAGCTCACCACCCCGGTTTCCACGCGTTCCGGTTCGCTACGTCCCAGCAGAATGAAATTCATGTTGTGGTATTCGACCAAGCCGTCGAGCGAATGACTCTGCGTCCGATAGTCGATGGTTTCCGCTACGGAGAAGGGTTGGCGCAGCAAGCCTGCGCGCGGCGCCTGCTGCTCCAGGGTCAGCAGGCGGTCGCCGTGTTCGTACGGCAACGGTTTCAGCAGCACTGCGTTGACCACGCTGAAAATCGCTGAATTGGCGCCGATTCCCAGGCCCAGCGTGAGCACCGTCGTCAGCGTGTACCCGGGATTCTTTCGCATCATGCGCAGCGCAAAGCGCGCGTCTCGCGCGAACATCGCGGCATGTTCGCTGGGCGCGGTCTTGAAAATTCCCACAATCGTCTCCCACCACAGGCGCAGAACACCCGCAGCCCCGCCGCGGCGTCCCGCTTCCTTGTGTTGTTCGTGGAAAACCGTTTCCATTTCCGGGCCGAAATCGCTCCGAAAATCGAAGGGCAGAAGTTTCAGAAGCGCTCGGTACAACCGCGTCGCGCGAGAATCGCCTGCGGCCATGGTGTCCTCCTGGGGCGCCACCACGCGCCGCGTTTCGGACCACTCGTTTCCTCCGGAAAGGGACTTGCCTCGCTTTGGGAATCTCTTTACGCCGTGCGCGTTTTCTTCAGCAGGTTGCGCGACCTGGCGATGGATAGCACTTCATCCATGCGCTCGGCTTCCTCGGCGGCTACTTGGCGGCCTTGCGGCGTCAAACGGTAATAACGGCGACGCTCATCATCATCCGATTCCGCCGGGCGGGAACGCAGTTCACTTATGAGTCCATCACTCAGCAGGCGTTTAATAATTCCGTACAACGTCCCAGTGCTCAGGCGGACTTTTCCACCGGTGCGCAGCTCGACCTCTTTGAGGATGGCGTAGCCGTGCCGGTCGTCGCCGGCCAAGGCCAGCAGAACGTGGAACATCGCCGGGGTAAGCGGCCCGTAGGTATCCATGTTGTTTTGTAGGGCGGCCAAAGAGTTCAACTCCTGCGATGATTCATTCTGTCGTCACACGCTATATCGTCTTACGCCATAGTGTCAAGCGCAAAGAATATTGTGGACTGCAGTAAGCAAGCCAAAGATGCCTAGGGAAAGGCTACGGATTGTGAGAATAGCGATGAATGTACTAAAAGGGTGCCGTTGAAGATGGAAAAGGAAAGTACGAGAGTAGGAGAACTGCTTTCAGGAGGTCTCGAAATATCCGCGCCCAGACTCTTAGGTAGGATTGGTTCAGAGGGCGTGGACGCGGATATCTCGATGGTTCTTGGGACTACGGGCTTTCAAGATGTATGTTCCCCAAGTCCTCCTAGTGACGGCTAGGTTCCCGAAGCAACCAGTTGACGGAAGATACTGATCCGCGACGGGCTAGTTTCATTCCATATCTTGAACTCCGCAAAGCGTCAAACGAACTAAGTCTGAAACCATTATGACCAGCTAAAGCGTTGTGTTTCATTGCATTACATATATAGATGAACTAAGCGCTTTTCTTCGTGGATTCGCCATGATATAGTCCCGCGATTCATTCCAGGGGACAAACTTTTCGTGGAGCCCAGCGTCGACCCCAAGGATTCGCTAAGATTCGGCCTTTACCAGGTGGATCTACTCCAAGGTGTGTTGTTCCGCCAAGGAGTGCGGGTCAAGCTTCAGGAGCAGCCGTTCCGAATCCTCTCCCTCCTGGTGCAAAAGCCCGGCGAAATTGTTACGCGTGAGGATCTTCGGCAGGAGTTGTGGCCGGAGGGCACACATGTCAATTTTGATGGCAGCCTCAACGCCGCCCTGAAGAAACTTCGCGCAGCCCTCCAGGATGACGCGGAGAATCCAAGGTTTGTCGAAACCGTTCCGCGCCAGGGCTATCGCTTTTTGGCCCCGGTCCAATCCGTCCAAAGCACTGCCGCCGTCGCTCTCCTGCCGGCAACCGATTCCTCCGTTACGTCAGACGAAACCCTCGAAGTTCGTCTCCATTTGCAGCCGGAGTTCTCGCCCGAGCGCGCCGCCGAACTGTCCAAAGAGAGAAGAAAGGCCGAGCTGGCGGCCAAATGGACCGACATCACGCTTTTGACATGTGCGATTGTATTCGGTTCGTGGCTTCTCTTCTTTATCGTGTACCCCGTCCCGCGCCCCAGCGTGGAGCGCATGACGCGTATCACCAACGCGGGTGGGATTGACGAATGGGGCGGAATCGTCTCCGATGGCACAAGAATTTTCTTCCTGGAGCGCGACGGTGGACATTGGAATCTCATGCAAACTTCCGTCGAGGGCGGCAACGCCGAAAAACTCGCCGCGCCATTTGAGAACACTCGCATCTTTGCCATCTCTCCCGATCATTCCCAGTTTCTGATTGGACAGTTCACTCGGCGAGACGATGAAATGCCGCTCTGGCTGTGGCCTGTTCAAGGCGGCCAGCCACGCCGCATGGGTGAGGCCGTTGGCCATGATCCGGCCTGGTCTCCGGATGGGAGCCAAGTAATTTTTGTTCGCGGAAGAAGTCTCTACACCGTTCACCCCGACGGAACTCAACTGCGCGAGCTGGCGCACGGTCCCGGACTTCCGCATTTTCCGGCTTGGTCTCCTGACGGTGAAACCATCCGATTTAGCATGGACCGCCGCGAAGAAGGTTCGCAGGCAGTTTGGGAAATGGCGGCCGACGGCTCCGGATTGCACCCCATTCTTGCGAGCGGCAGGACACCTACCTCGCAATCCGCCGGCGAATGGACGGCGGACGGCAGGTACTTTCTCTTTTCAGGATGTGAGACCTACGACTGTAATCTCTGGGGCATCCGCGAGGCTTGGAACTGGTTCCGCCGGTCGCATCACGATCCTGTTCAATTGACGCACGGCCCCGATTCTCTCCATGTCGCCATTCCCGCACAGGCAGGCTCGCGCGTCTTTGCGTTCAGTTTCCGCTCTCACCGCGAGCTGCAGAAAGTCGATCCGCAGTCGCATCAAGCCGAATCCTTGATTTTGAACGCCAACGCCGAAGAAGCCGGCGTATCGCCGGACGGGCACCTGGCGCTGTACACCGATCGTCCCGATGGTTCGCTTTGGCGCAGCAGCATTGATGGGAGCCAGCGCCTGCGCTTGACCAAACCTCCCCTGGTTGCTTCCGCCCCTCATTGGTCCAGGGACGGCAAGCAAATCCTGTTCACTGGTGTGCGCCCTGGATATCTGCGGCAGATCTATTTTCTCTCTGCAGATGGAGGCGCCCTGCGCGCCGTTCTCCCGGAAGGCCGCGAAGCTTCCGACGCGGACTGGTCGCCGGACGGCACGCAAATTGTGGTCAGCATGCGTGAACAAAAAACGCAGCCCAAATTCGGAATCTATCTATTCAAATCGAGCACCGGCGAATGGTCGTTGCTCCCGGATTCGCGGGGATTGATTGCGCCTCGCTGGTCGCCGAACGGAAGGTATGTCGCCGCTCTCGACGAAACGAATCATCGCCTGCTTCTCTACGATTTCCAAGCGGAGAAGTGGACGAACTTTGCGGAGGGGGGATTCCTGGGCGCTCCATTCTGGGCTCCCGACTCTTCGGCAGTCTACTTCCAGGATCAACTCGACAGTGAACAGGCCATATTCCGCGTGAAACTCGCAAACCGCCAGGTGGAAAAAGTCTTTGGCTGTGGAGAGATTCTTCGCAGCAGCCCTTCTCATTGCATCTTCAGCGGTCTAGGCCAGGATGGCTCTCTTTACGTCATGGTTGAGTTGGGTCTCACGGACATCTATGCATTGGACCTTGATCTTCCCTGATTCAATCGCAGAGACGCAGTCGCTATGCGCGTCAAGAACTCCACTAAATCATATAAAGTGTTTCTAAATTTATGTCTTTCTGCATGCCTTTATCCCAATTGTTGAATATTGTGAGCGATTCCATTCCTGGAGCTTTTCGTCTTCAGTAATTGACGCAACAAATGCCCAGATTTCCTCGTACCTCTTGAAAACACCCGGCGGGATCTTGCGTCTATATAAACAAGGGTAGAAGTTCATGTCACCGGAAGTGATTTCCATGCGGGAACCGGACGAACCGGCCATGTCGGAGAGGCTTATTCTCTCCGCCGGCCGCTATGTCCATTTCGGGCCGTTCCAGATGGACCAGCAGCGACAGGAAGTCACACGCAACGGTGCTCGCTTGAAGCTTCAAGGCAAGGTCTATCAAGTTCTCGTGGCGCTCCTCGAAAAGCCTGGCGAAGTGGTCACGCGCGAAGAGCTTCGCATGCGCCTCTGGCCAGCCGATACGCACGTCAATTACGATGCGAATGTAAATACCACGGTAAACAAACTCCGGCAGGCGCTGGGCGATTCTTCCGACAAACCGCTGTACATCGAAACCATTCCACGTAGAGGCTACTGTCTGTTAGTGCAACCGGAAGTTTCCGACAAGTCCACTTCATCCCCGTTCTTGCACAGTGAGGCCTCCGCGAGCGCCGCGAAGGGCGCGGCAGCGGCGACAAGTCCGCAGGCGTTTTCAAAGTCAGACATCTGGATCATCCTTGGAGTCATTGGATTAATTCTTGCCGGAATGCTTCTCGGTGCCGGAATCACCCGGCTTTGGATTTCCCGGAGCACGCTCACGGCTCCCGGACCATCCTCGATCATCTCACTCACGCCGGATTCGCCTGAACTTTAGCGGCGTCCCTATTTGACGGCAATCTGGTTTGCGCGGAACTCCGTCCACGGTCCCGCGTTCATATCCCGCAAGTAAGGCTCCTGCCACACATATTCCGGATGCGCCGCGAGGAACGGTTTTGCCAGAAAGTTTCCGCCGCAGGGATGCCCCATGCGCGCCACGATGCGCATTTCCTTGGTCATCGCCGCATCCGTCGCTTTCCCTTGCACGGCTCCACCAGGGTAGAAGGGTTCCCATCCCCACACGCTCACTCCTCTCGGCGACGCGTCCACGTGTCCGCACAAGGTGCGCTCGTTCACATCTTCCTTCTTTTCAAAACTATCAGCGTGGTCGCCCAACATCTGTTCCGCCAGCGCCACATCGATCCTTCCCTTATTTTCCTTGAGCAATTCGTCCCAGCGCGCGTGCCGCGCATTCGGCGAACTCTCCTTGTTGTTAGGATCAAATTCCGGCGCATCTTCTTTCAGCACTTTCGGATCGCGCGCCCAGTTGGATCCGGCAAGCACGCCGTCTTTCGTCCGCCACAGCTTGTACGCTTTCAATCCTAGTTCGAGTTGCGCAATCTCGCCCGTCTTTCGGTCGCCCAGTAACCAGTCGTTGGCGTACCCGCCGTTGTTCCCGTCGAGCATGATTTTTGTGTATTCGTCGATCGAGCTTGCATACTGCAGCGCTTTTCTTGCCCGCACAAATTCCGCTTTGCCGTGCGGGTCCCAGCCTTCGAATTGCGTGATGGTCGTCTCCGTCACCATCAGACCGTCACTGTTGATTCCGAAATCGTCATCGCTCGCAATCACTCCGGGAAATCCGTCCATAAGGATGCGGTAGCCGCTCTTCGGCGCGATGTCGAACACGATCCGCCAGCGTTCCCCGTTCATGTAGCTCGTCCAGTTGTTGTGCGCCATGACGATCTGCCCGTCCTTCGTCCAACTTCCCGTGGCCACAAACGCGCTGCAATTCCCAGGGCTTTTCAAGTTGGGAGACTTGGCCATCTTTTGCTGCTTGTTCAGCCAAGGCACGTAATAATCCGGCAGCTCCTCGAAAGCGTTGAGGGCCACGATGTCGTCCACGTCCAGTTTCGAGCCCGTGCGCGCGCGCAATCCGTCAACGATTCCTTGCAGCTCTTGCTGATATTCCGCCTCAATCTTCGGCCACAGCATTTCACGAGCGGCCTTCCGGAAGAATTCCCAGTCGCGCTCCGTCGAATGCGTCATCCCAGCACTGATGGCCGCGAACGCATCCTCGATTTCCGGCGCCAGCAAATATCCGTGCTGATAGCCGATCGCGCCCGGGTCGCCTTCGAGGTGCACGTAAATCCATCCGCCGTCTTCAAAGCGCGACGCGCCTTTCAAACGCGGATCATTTTCCGCAGCGTGTTCCCTGGCCGCCGCGATCGTCGCCACCATGATGTCATTTGCCGCCGCAGCGTTGGTTGCGCCGCTCCCCGCCCACCACAGCCCCGCTCCCCCGAGGAGCAACAAAAGTATCGCCGCCGCTCTTCTCATGGAATCCGTCATCGAAGCAAGCCTCCCGATCCATCGTTCGCGACCCTAGAGTCTATTCTGCCGCCCCACATCCTTCAACGACTGTTCGGTCCCCGCGTTTCTCATGTAAACTTTTACATGCAAGATGCTCACCGCCATCACGCGCGCCGTCAGCCCGGCCATTATCAATTGTGAGCTTTCGTTCATTGATCGCCAGCCCATCGACCTGGCCAAGGCTCAGAAGCAGCATCACGCGTACGAAACTCTTCTCGAGAAATTAGGCGCGCAGGTTATTTCTCTGCCCGCCGAGCCCGAACTCCCAGACTCAATGTTCGTTGAGGATCCCGCGATCGTCCTCGACGAATTGGCGGTGATCTTTCCACTGGGCACGGAGACGCGGCGCCTCGAAGCGGCGTCGCTGGCTCACGCACTGGCTCAGTTTCGCTCGCTCGAGCACGTCACCATTCCCGGCACTCTTGAGGGCGGCGACGTTCTGCGAATCCAACGCAAGCTATTTGTGGGCCTCACGCAGCGGAGCAACTCCGAAGGAGTGCGCCAACTGGCTGCGATTCTCGCTCCGCACAACTATCAGGTTGTGGGCGTGCCCGTCACCGGCTGCCTGCATCTCAAGTCCGCCGTCACGCATCTCGGCCGCAACACGCTCCTTGCCAACCGCGCCTGGTTTGACGCAGCGCCGCTCGCAGGCTACGAATGGATTGACGTGAATCCCGCAGAGCCGCACGCCGCCAACGCTCTGGCGCTCGATGGCACCATCATTTTTCCCGCATCTTTCCCGCTCACGCGCGCTCGCATCGAAGCCCGCGGCTTTCACGTCACTTCGCTCGATATTTCCGAACTCCAGAAAGCCGAATCCGGCCTCACGTGCTCGAGCCTTTTGTTCGACGCTCACCAAATGTAACCGGTCCTGCTACATGGCACTACTTGTCTGAGCCGATCGCGCTTCGGGAAAGAAAACGGCTAGCCCGGTGAACCAGACTAGCCGTTGGTTGAAGTTTACAGATTGCTTTTCGCGTTCTTAGTTCGTCAGCTCTTCCACGCTTCGCGCCACGAACACCGGTTGGCCGCTGATCGGATCTCGCTTCATCTCTTAATATGTTAAGCCCGCTGTTAGAACTTGAATTCCATCTCTATTTTCGTTTCATTACTCGCAGGCGTGTACTTCCACTTCTTGAGCGTGTTTTCCACTTCCTGGACAAGCACCGGATTCCCTCCGTGGACCTGTACATCCTTAATCAGCCCATCAGCACCGACGACCGCCGTGAGCTTTACGGTCCCGGTTATGCGGAGTTTTCTAGCCAGCGGAGGATAATCCGGCGTTGGATTCTCGAGTACTTTTCTTTCTTGTTGCGCGAGCATCGTCCCGCCCGTGAGGCTAAGTAGCAACCCCAGAGCGGCTATCGACCTCATTTTTGCGTTCCTAGTCTTCAACATGGTCCCTTCACCTTTGGTTTCGAATTGGAACATCAGCTGCCATTACTTTTTTTCAACACGCAAATGTGCCGCTCATCAAGGTTAGCGGGTCACGGAGGTAGCGCCAGCGGTTTCCTTTTTTGCCGTGTTGTGTGGGCAAACTGTTCGTACGGACTAAGGGAAAACCTGTAGAGGGGTCAGTATGCGCGACTGGAGGGCTTCTTCCCCGCAAGATCGAGCAATCTCCTCCATTCGGCCGTGGAGTTGACCGACCGGGCACCTTTTTTCCCTGCCACAAAAATTGTACTTTTCTCCGAACCACTCTCGTGCTATCCTGTTTTTGTGATGATGTCCATCGCCACGAAGCGAATTACGTCCAAGTCGTCCAAGTCGTCCAAGTCGTCCATGTCGATTACCTCGACTACGACTACGACTAAGACGACTATTTCCGCTTCGGGCGCGTGGAGAAACAGCTAGCAAGCTAGGAAAAGTTTCCAACCCACCGCCAGAAGCGAACCTGGCGGTGGGTTTCTTCTTTTAAGCCCCCTTCAGAGACGCTCCAGCGGAACCGATCCAGGAGCGCGAGCCATGAGCCTCGAGAATGTGCAGGAAGAATCAGAAGCAGACCGCCGCCCCGCCGATGTGGCGTGCTACACCGGCGGGGTCCAGAAGCAAAGCGTCAATACCGCCGCCTTCAAGTTTGGCGGCAGCTCGCTGCTCGGGGCGGATCGTATGCTGCATGCCGCAGGTCTTGTCCGCGAGGCCACTCGCGAGTCGCGAGTGACCGTGGTCGTCTCCGCTATGAAGGGCGTCACCGATCGTCTGCTCTCTATTGCTCATGCTCTCGCGCAAGGCAAGCTCGCCTACGCCCGCCGCGAAGCCGAACTTGTACTGGACCTCCATCTCAGCGTTCTGAACGATTTGCAACTCGATGAGGATACAGAGCTGCGCGTTTGCCGCGAACTCCAACTCCTCGGCCGCGACCTTCTTCATGAAGTTCCCGCTCACGATCGTGTCGTGGCCACCCCCGAGCTCTTCGACCGGCTTGCCTCGTTCGGCGAGCGCTTCAGCGCCAGGCTTTTCGCTGCCGCGCTCGAAAGGCTCGGTGTCTCGGCTGTGCCCGTCACGTCTTCGGAATTCGTTTTGACCTGCGACACGTTCCGCGATGCCCAGCCGCATCTCGAACAAACCAGGGAACGCGGCCGCGCTATTCTGCTCCCGCTTCTTCAGGAAGGCATCGTTCCCGTCGTCACCGGATTCATCGGCGCAACTCCCGACGGACGAATCACCACTCTCGGGCGCAACAGTTCGGATTTTTCCGGAGCGATCATCGCTCACGTTGTTGACGCCGATGAACTCGTCATCTGGACGGATGTGGACGGCATTTACACCGCTAACCCGAAGGAATCCGCGGAAGCCAGACTCCTTCACGAGCTCAGCTACGACGAAGCCCATGCCCTCGCTGCCAGCGGCGCGAAAGTACTTCACGCGAAGGTCCTGCCGCTCGCCGCCGAGACGGAAATGGTCGTCTGGGTCCGCAATACTTTCAATCCTTTGGCGCGCGGCACACGCATCGGCTCGCCGCGTTCAGGTAGGACTTCCCAGGGAAATTCTCAGGCTCCAGTTCAGATTTTTGCAGAGTCATCGCAGCACGGCGGTGTAGCGTGAGTTCACAATCTCAAAATAATGGAGACCAGAACATGCACTCGAAGCGACAGGAAAGCCCATCGGAAAGTCTTGTTGCAGGCGTTCCCATGAAGAACGGCCAAAAAAAGTGGCGCGCCGGCGTTCTCGGCGCCACCGGCATCGTCGGCCAGCGGCTCGTAAAGCTGCTCGCCGAACATCCCTGGTTTGAGCTGACCGAAGTTGCTGCGTCCGAACGCTCTTCCGGCAGGACCTACGCGGAGGCGGTTCGTTGGCATCTTGACACGCTGATCCCCGCGGTCGCGCGCGACCTTGTCGTCAAAGGCCTCGAACCCTCACTCGATTGCGACTTCGTTTTCTCCGCGCTCGATTCTTCCGTCGCAGGCACTGCCGAGGAAGATTTCGCTCGCGCCGGCTATCCCGTCGTCAGCAACTCAAAAAATCATCGCATGGATCCCGACGTTCCCCTGCTCATTCCCGAGGTCAACGCCGCGCATCTAGACGCCATTCCTCTGCAGCAGAAAAATCGCGGCTACGACACCGGTTTCATCGTCACCAATCCTAATTGCTCGACCGCCGGCCTCGTCCTCGTCCTGAAACCACTCGCCGACGCCTTTGGCCTCGAGAAAATTTTCGTCGTCACCCTCCAGGCTATCTCAGGGGCAGGTTATCCCGGCGTCGCTTCGATGGACATCCAGGGCAATGTCGTCCCGTTCATCAGCGGCGAAGAAGAAAAAATGGAAGCCGAACCGCAGAAGCTCCTCGGCAAATGGGATGGCTCGCGTTTCGTGGACGCCGGACTCGGCCTGAGCGCGCACTGCAACCGCGTACCCGTCCTCGACGGCCACCTCGAATGCGTTTCTGTGGGCCTGAAAAAAATCGCTTCGCTGGACGAAGTCCGCGAAGCTTTGCGCAACTTCGAAGTGGACGCCGTCCTCGCCTCGCTCCCGACCGCCGTGCGCAATCCTATCGTCGTCCTCGAAGAAGAAAATCGTCCGCAGCCTCGCCGCGACGTTAACGCTGGCAATGGCATGGCCGTCGTCGTCGGCCGCGTCCGCGAATGCCCTTTGCTCGACGTCAAACTCACGCTGCTTTCCCACAACCTAGTGCGCGGCGCCGCAGGCGCCGCTCTTCTGAATGCCGAACTCCTCGGGGCTCGCGGCTTCCTCAAGCACCGCGTCGCCCCGAGCGAGTCGCAACTCGCCGAACCCGTCTCGCGCTAACGCGCGGCACAGTTTTGTTTCAGTTTTGCGGGCCGATCCATGGTGGAGATGGCGAAGCAGCCAAATGAATGCGTAAACTTGCGTAAACTTCGCGGGAACGTATGAGTTTGCCCTTCTTTACTTTCCGCTGAGTCTTCCGAGGTACAGATTCAAAATATCGCGCGTCGATGCAACCGCTTTCCCCGTCGCAATTTTTCGCGCTGCAGTGAGCTTCAGGAGCCCAAATTCAGGGAGCCGCGAATCATTCATCTCGATTAGGTAAAATCCTGGTTTCTGCGTGTCGGGAACACAGTAGAACATTTGCAGGGCTATACGGATGTTGCGGCTCGCATACAGTTGCTCGTTCGCGATCACATATTTTGCGTCGCCCGCTCCTTTCGGAAACATGGACACCCGATTTATGCGGATGGTGGGACCCTCTCCAAAATCGATGTCCTCCCAGTAGTAGAAGTCCATCGCGCCCGGGAGTTTTCCTTCGGGATAATCGAGCACGTGTCTATAGATGCCGCCGGATTTGTCTTCGGGTGGGTAGTAGGAATTGTCCAGCATCGATTTCATATTTTCATAGAGATTAAACGGCTGCTCGCGGTCGGTATAGCTGCCTAGAGTCTTTAGGCCGCCAGAGAGAAATTTCGTCATGCCATCGCAGACGAGCTGGCGGGCCAGTTCATTGAACTGGTCATATTTATTGGTCGAGCTCCAATTGATCTGTTTCTGGACGGAGGTGACGTCGAACACCTGGATATCGCAATGCAGTGGCTTGCACTTCTGTAGCGCATCAATATCCTTGCGATCTAAGGTGAGGCGGTCAAAGTCGGAAAGTAGGGGCCGCGCGCCGAATTCGCTGAACTCTTGCACGTCAAGATATACCTTGTCCTCTAAGAGATTCTTGACGTTGCGATACGATGCCGCGAACTGCTCGATCGAGGCGTTGATATAAACCCCGCCAAACACAAGGATTCCGTATTTCTTGTCAGCGGATTCGAGGACCTTGGTCACAACTTGACCTTTGTCTATCTTCTGGATTTCGCTGTCAGACAATCCGATTTTGGTTTTGAAGAAATTTTCCGGCTGCCGTTGCGGTCGCGCGGCAACCGCGCCAAAGCCCAGTCCGAGTAAGAGTACAACCGATGCAGAAATCTTGCTGGTCAACGTGAGGGCCTATTCTTTCCGTCACTCTAGCAGCCGCACTCGTCAATCTTACACGCTAGGCGCATGCCTGGGCGCTGGGTGGGATTCTCAGCTCACGATGTTTATCGCGATCTCCGTAGCCGCGGCGTATTGCTGCAGAAGCGCCCCAAGTCTCTGCGTCCAGCGGTCCAGATTTTCAATCCCGCCAAAGGAAACAATCACGGCGAGAATCTCTTTCGTTTCCGCTGTCACCATCGTCCGTTCCGAATCGCTCGTCGCGCTCCCGTGCGGTCCAACGGTATCCGCGAACAACGGCAAGCCTTCCAGATTCAAATCGTACTTCCCGATGCCCTTGTACGTTTCTCCTGCGCGCCCCGCGCGAAACACAATGTCACCCACCACGTGCCCCAGGTCATACAACCCAACCGGCAGGCGGCTCTCCACCGAGACAAGATTGATTACATCCACAACTGCGTTGATTTGTGGCAACCCTTTGCCGCCGACAATCCGCCGCAGCAGCGCTTCCGCCGAATTGCGGTATCGCGCCGGATCTTTTCCCAGCGCTCGATACGCCGCGCGCGTCGCTTCCACCTGCGGCGCAGCCAGCACGCCACGCGGGAACGGCAATTTCTGGATTCCCGCGTCACGGCCATTCATCTCCTCGATCAAAGTTGCCGGTGACGCGCCCGCCTCCACCCGCGCTTTCACGCAGCCCAGCGCGGTCTTGACACACTTTTGCTTTAGTTCAGGATCAATGCTTATCTGCATGAGAGTTTGGTCTCCGGCATGAACACCAGGCGGTCAGTCTCCAATGGGTTTCAGCTTCGCACTGAAGTGCCGCAAGAATTTGGCCTGGTAAGTGATTTCGTAGCCGCGAATCTGCTGCCGCTTGCGCCAAACTTCCAAAATCACTTCCACAACGTACTCGATGTGGCTCTGCGTATACACCCGCCGCGGAATCGCCAGCCGCACCAAGTCCATTTTCGCGTGCTCGCCAAACATCAGCGATCCAATTTCCACCGAGCGAATTCCCCCTTCCAGGTAAAGTTCATTCGCCAGCGCCACGCCCGGAAATTGTGCAACCGGAATATGCGGCAAAAACGCTCTGGCATCCAGATAAATAGCATGGCCGCCCGGAGGCTGCACGATCGGCACGCCCTCATTCGCAATGTGATTGCCGAGAAATGCCGTGGAGGCGATTCGGTATTTTAGGTATTCCTCATCGAGCGCTTCATTCAATCCCACGGCGATCGCTTCCAGGTCGCGGCCCGCCAAACCCCCATATGTTGGAAATCCTTCAGTCAAAATCAGCAGGTCTTTTTGCTGTTGCGCCAGAATGTCATCGTTGGTGCACAGGAATCCGCCGATGTTTGCCATCCCATCTTTTTTCGCGGACATCGTGCAGCCGTCAGCGTACGAAAACAGTTCCTGTGCAATTTCCCTTGCGGACTTCTCCGCATAACCAGGTTCGCGCAATTTGATGAAGTACGCGTTCTCCGCAAAGCGGCACGCATCGATATACAGCGGAATCCCATGCTTCTTGCAGATCTCTTTTACCGCGCGAACGTTTGCTATGGAAACCGGCTGCCCGCCGCCGGAATTATTTGTAACCGTCAGCATCACCAGCGGGATTTTCTTCGCTCCCTCGCGCTCGATCACCTGCTCCAGCGCCCCCGTGTCCATGTTTCCCTTGAACGGGTGCACGTACGCAGGTTCCTTCGCCTCCGGGATGGGCAGATCCAGCGCCTCCGCGCCCGCATATTCGCAATTCGCGCGCGTCGTATCGAAATGCGTGTTGTTCGGCACGACGTCGCCCTTCTTGCACATCACACTGAACAGAATGCGTTCTGCCGCGCGCCCCTGGTGCGTCGGGACCACGTGCCGGAAACCGAAAATCGCCTGCACGGAGTCGCGAAACCGCGTGAAACTCGGCGAGCCAGCATACGATTCGTCGCCTCGCATCATCGCCGCCCACTGCTCCGTGGACATCGCCGCCGTTCCCGAATCCGTCAGCAAATCAATCAAAATCGCTTCGGACGCAACCAGAAACAGGTTGTACCCCGCAGCCGCTATCAATCTTTGGCGCTCTTCCCGCGTCGTGCGCCGGATCGGCTCAATGCTCTTGATCCGGAACGGTTCGATAATCGTCTTGATCGGCATGCTTTTCCTGCTCACGCCTCCCCGCACACACTAACACACCGCATGATTTCTCGCGGGAACTGTGCTTCCTGGGAAGATAACGTAGACTGACCCGATCTTCTATTAGTGCAGCTGGCCTCAGGATTCGGGCTTTTCCTTTGGCGCATCCGCAGTAGGCGGAGTTTTTGCCGGCGAAGGTTTTTCCGGCACGGATTTTGCTTGCGCTTCTCCCTCCAGCGCTCGCAAATATTCGGGCCGCGTGCGCCGGTAATGCTCCGCGGGAACCTTCCCGTCCAGCCAGGCAGTATCCATCGGATAAACGAGCGGGTCGAAGATCACCATGTAAAAGTGCCATAACAAAATCGAAAACGTGGCGAGCAGTGCTTCGTACCAATGTACCGCCGTGGCGGCGTCGGTAATCCACTTGGGAAAATGCCGCAGCGCAAAACTATTGAACCACAGCAGAAATCCGGAAACGGCCATCACCACCGTGCCCCACAAAAACGCCCAGTATTCCAATTTTTCAGCGTAATTGAATTTCGCAAACCGCGGATGGTCCTTCCGCATGCCCAGGTTGTAAAGCACGACGTCGATCAAGTCCGTAACGTCTTTCCACTTGGGCAACATCGCCGAAAGCATCGCGCGGTCTCGCCGGTTCACCGCAAGATGGACGAAGTGATACAAAGTCGCCGCGATCAGCGTCACTGCGGCGGTTCTGTGCAATTGCCCGCGAAACGCATCGTGCGTTCCCCATAGCAGAAAAGGCGCGGACCACCAGCTGTCCGGATACTTCAGAGCAAATCCCGTGAAAACAAGCGTCGGAAAACTCAGCATCACGCCCCAATGAGCGATTCGAAACCATAAGTTCATGCGCACAACCCGCTGCCCGGCATCCTGTCTTGACTCTCGCCGTTTCACTTTTCCGGCCAAGTCCAACAGATTGTGAATCACCATGAAGCTCAGCGTCAGGGGAATGAGCACCAGGTAAACTCCCCTGATCCACTGAACCACCGGATGCGCCGGCCCCGTCGTGATTTGCACGTGGACCGGCCCGATCGCGAATTTCTCACTCACTCCGGTGTGGCATTGCCCGCAAGTCTTCGCCAGATTCGTAGCGTTAACCGTGGAGCGCGGATCGCTCGAGCGCAGAATGTCGTGAACGCCGTGGCACGATGCACAGTTTGCGGCCGTGAGTGTTCCTTCGCGCACGGCCAGGCCGTGATAACTATCCGCGTAGGAGGGCACGCGATCCGCTGGCATCTCGTACAGCGTCGTCAAACGCGCATCCCCGTGGCAGCGCCCGCAGGTTTGCGCGGAAATATTCGCTGCATTGAGCGACGACGCTGGATTTTTGGGATCCAGAATCAGGTGCTCGCCATGACAGTTTGTACAGTCGGGAGCATCGCGCATGCCCGTTTTCAATGCCGCGCCATGCACGCTTTCGTTAAATTGCCTGGCGATCTCTTCGTGACACTGCGCGCAAGTTCCTACGACATTCCAGTGGCTGACTTTCGATTTCGCTTCCCACGCCGGCAATATTCCGTGGCTCCCGTGGCAATCGGCGCAAGTCGCGGCGTCTTTCCCTTGCAAGACAGCGCGGCCGTGTACGCTTTGCAGGTACTGCTCGACGGGGTGCAGCACTGGAATTTTGTGCCTGGAAACAAATCCCGCATCGGCATGGCATCTGGCGCACGCCGCAGGTTGATTCCGTTTAGCAACGGCTGAAGTTACTTCGCTGGATGCCTGAATTTTGTGCACGGGGCCGTGGCACGAAGTGCATGTAGGTGCGTCCGGATCGCCTGCCTTTGCTGCGTGGCCATGAATGCTCTGCACAAAGTCTTTCACTTCGGTCGCGTGACATTCGTCGCATTTCGCCGGCTGCGTTTTTGTCGCCGCGGCTATCTCATGCACGTTGCCATGGCAGGACGAACAGGCCGTTTCGCCGAGCACTGCATGAATGCTCTTTGTGGCATCGCCAGCCTCCTCCGCATGGCACGTCGCGCACTGTACTTTCGGAATTTTCGCCGGATGCGGAAAATCCTTGATCCAAGTGTGACAATCCTGGCAACCCAGAATTCCATGAACGCTTGCGGCGTGCTTCTCTGGCCGGATCGAAATATCCACGCCCTTTTCCGATTTCATCCCGGCCTGGCTGTGGCAGGCGAGGCAGGCTTCGTCCTGTTTAAGGGGCTGCGCTCGATTGGCTTGGTTTTGTGCGGCGGCGGGAAAACAGGTCCACGACAGCACGAACAACAAATTTACAATGCACGCTCTTCGGATGGGGCGAATCCAGTTTCCTGGGTCAATGGCCAACAAGTCCGGGGCTCCTGAAAACGGATCGGTCCGCGCCTTGAGCGGCGAAGGCGTGCGCGCTCACTTTACGCCCAGATCCGCTAGCACCTTGGGATTCTGCTCTTCCACCGCCAGCAGATTGTGGCAGGCTGTGCAATCATTCGAAATACTTTGGCCGTCCGCGCTGACGTGGCTGCCGTCATGGCAGCGGAAGCACCCCGGAGAATCGTTGTGGCCGAGGTTGTTTGGATGCACACCCCAGGTCATCTTCATGTCCGGGAAAATATTTCGCAGATAAATGTTGGCCACGGTTCCGGCGGATTGCTCCACCAGCGCGCGCTGCGAGTTATAAACGTTGGGATAGCTGGCGTGGTAGAACGAAGTCACTCCGTCCACAATCCGCTGCCGCGCCGTATCCCTGTCCGGATAGTCTGCCTTCAGAAGCTCCACTGCTTTCTTTCGAATGAACGGCAGGTCCGGACTGATAAGTCCTGCGGCCATCTGTTTGTCCACCGCATTTTCCGGCAGGTCGAACGCGTGCGTCGGCCGGTTGTGGCAATCCACGCAATCCATCGAGCGGTGTTCTCCCGCGTCCAGCTGCTGCTTGGTAGCTTTGATGTCGCTGGAGACATACTCGATCGTTTTCCCTTTATCATCGGTGTAGTCGACAACGGGTATCACCTGCCGCTGATCGTCAATTGAAATGTAGCGGATTCGCGAGCCTTCATCCAGGTGCCTGCCGTGAATTCCGATGGCGCCCTGCCAGGTGTGGCCGCCCACTTTCAGTAACAGGACCGTGGTCTGCGGCGTATTTTTTTCATCGTCCTTGTAAGAAGCTTTGACGACGAACTTGTCACCCGTGAAGCGCTGCGGCCAATGGCAGTGCTCACACGTCTCCCGCGCCGGCCGCAAAAACTTCACCGGAGCATGAATCGGTTCCGGATACGTGTGAAACGTCACCGCGTACACTTGGCGAAGGCCGGAAAGTTTCGAGCGCACAAACCATCCAGCGCCAGGTCCGATGTGGCACTCCACGCAATTCACACGCGAATGCGGCGAATCCTGATAGGCGGTGAATTCCGGTTGCATCACTGTATGACACGTTTGCCCGCAGAATTGCGTTGAATCCATGTACGCTACGCCTTGATAGGAGGCCGTTCCGAATATGATCACGTTCAGGAACGTGGCCAAGCCAACAAAAACAAGCGCATGCCTCACCATCGGTTGACGCAGACTGATCGCCGGGTAAACGTCCTGGAGCATGCCTTGCGCGGCGAGGCGGCGGCGCCGCAGCAAAATGCCGATCGGCATCAGCACGAGCCCGAGGACAAAAACTCCTGGCAAGATCAGAAAGAGAAGGATGCCGATGTAGGGATGCGGCGGCCCGGGAAGCAGAAAATCATAAACCCAGAAAGCGATGAGAGTCGCCGCGCTGCTGGTCGTGAGCACGGCACCGGTCAGCGAGACGGGATTCTGTCCCAGAAAGTAAAGAAGCCGCGCCCAGCCTCGGATGGTCGCGCGAAGAGTCATGGTTCCTGGCACTGGGTAGTCTCCCTCTCGTGCATGAATGGACCCCTGCTAGAACGCAAACGCCGGGCGTAATTCACCACGGCGCGCGCGAGAGCAAAGATTGTTTTGCCGGTAGTCCTGATCGCCGGCTCGTTATTTTTTGCAGAGGCCGCGGATATATGCCACCACGTCCCTAATTTCCGCGTCGGTGATTTTCTTATCGTAAGAGGGCATTTTGTTTTTGCCCTTCACAATGATGGCGGTCCACTGTTCATCGGTTTCCTTTTTCACTTCCTCGGAACAGAAGTCCCGCGCTTTTGTGGCTTTGCCGGCGGGTGTGGCGCCTGCACCGTCCGGGCCATGGCAGCTTGCACACTTCGCTTTATAGACTGCTTCTCCGCCGCCCTGCGCGTTCGCTGGCGTGCTCAGAAGACTCATCATCAACATAAGCCCTCCGCTCAATAGCAATACTTTGAAAAAGCCAAAGCTTTCTTTCATCGCATCCTCCATTCAATACTCTTCTCACAAGACTTGAAGCGCACCCTAGCGGATGCAATCCGTGCCACAACCTCTCGACCTCTCAATTGCCGTCTTCAGGCTATTTTTTCTTCCCGAATGCCCGCACGTACGCTACCAGATCCTTCACCTGATCCGGAGTCAGCGTCTTGAACGCGGGCATCTTGCCTTTACCTTTGCTGATGGCGTCAGTCAAATCCGCGTCGCTCATCTTCTGCACCTCCGGCGACGCGAAGTCTCCCGCTTTCATCATTTTTCCCGTGGAGGTTTCGCCTTTGCCGTCCGGGCCGTGGCACCCAGCACACTTTGCCTTGTAGGTTGCTGCGGCAGCGGCGGTGTCCGCTTTCGCCGGTGCGCTCAGGAAAGCGATCGTTGCTAGTGCAGCTACAGCAACCATCATCCTCTTGATACAACTACTTGATTTCTGCATGATCTTCTCCCTGTTGAGATATCGACGCAGGGTTCGTGCTAATCCTGTCGTCGTCTGTCTTAACCGCGTATCATACCCAAATTACGATTGCAGTCCGAGTTCGCTTTTGAAAATTTTCGCTCAAAACTGAATCCACTCCTTCTCCCGCTTTCGCTTGCCGAACACTTCTATACCTTCGGCGCAACACGTTCTAGCTGCCGGATGTACAGGAACAGTCCTGCCATGGATATCAGAATAAACACCACGGCAAATCCCAGGCCTTTGCGGCGATAGTCCCGCTCCGCCAGCGCATTTTGGCCCGCCTGCAAGGTTTTCGAAGCAATTTGCAGTCCTTCCTGAATGTCGTGATCAACCAGGTCTTTCCGGAAACTGTGGATCGTGACGCGCGCCTTGGTCAAGGCATCGCGGGCCTGATCTTCGTCCAGCCGTGCCTGACTCACTTCCATCCCGGAAGATTCCGCAACGCCGAGCACATTGTGAGCGTTCTTGATGGCCTCATCCAGACGGGTCAAGCTGCTCAGCATTTCCGCCCTTGCCTGATCGCAATGATCTCCCGGGGTGTGACACTTCATACATGCAGCTTGAGGGCCTGTGCCAAGCTTTGCGTCTGTGGGGTGGCTGATCGCGTGATTGCCGTGACACACCATGCATCCGGGAAGCCCCGCCGATTGAAAGGCGGCCTTGTGCGAGCTTTTTTCGTACATTTGGGCCTGAAAAACGTGGCACGTGGAGCATACGTTCTGGACCGAATCGACGCCCGGCGGGGCCGCGCCATGGTTTCCGTGGCAGGTGGTGCACGTCGGCGCACTGAGGTCGCCGCGGACGACCAGCGCGTCATGGTGCACGCTGGTGCTGTACTGCGCGAACTGATCTGTCGGGATCGAATAGCCTTTCATATAAGAGGCGTCCGCATGGCAGCGCGAGCACGTCTGAGCAACGTTCAGTGGGTGGACCTTCGAACGCGTGTCACTCGCAGGCCGAAGACCATGGACGCCATGGCAATCAATGCAAACCGCGACTTTCGTGTCCCCCTTTGCGAAGAGCTTTCCGTGCACGCTGGTTTTGTACTGGCTTAACTGATCGGTCCGTAACGAGGGATTGTACTTGCGCATGAAGGCCGTGTCGGAGTGGCAACTCCCGCAGAGCGCTGGAATTTGAGTCCGTTGGATCTTCCCTCGGAAGCCAGCCGTTTTGCTCATGGCATCCATGCCGGCCTTGGTGGGATCACCGCCATGGCAACTCGCGCACGTCAGCCCTTTTTGCGAGTGGATGTCGCTGGTGAATTGCTGTTCGGTTACCTGAAGCGGGGGATCAAACGCTCCATGGCAGTCCAGGCAAGTGTTTTGCGTTTGCGCAAAAGCCGTGCCGCCGCAGGCAAACATCACTAGCAGCAGGAAGAGCGTGCGATAGGGCCCGTTATTTCGCCACGTATCCATAAATCGTCATTGCAATTATGTAACTCAGCGCGAACACCCCTGCACCCATGATGAGCTTCCGGCCGCGGCCATGGCCCGCTTGATCGAAAAAAGGAAGCAGTACCCAGACACATCCGGCAACACCGAATATCAGAACGCCCACGATTTCGCCGTCCACGAACCATACTCGCGCCGGAATCTTTTTGAGCGTCTGGAACATGAACATGAAATACCACTCCGGCCGGATGCCAGCCGGAGCGGGAGCAAACGGGTCTGCCTTCGTCCCCAGTTCCCAGGGCAATATTGCCGCCAGCGCTCCCAGGACCCCAAGGGCGATGTACCAGGCCATGAACTCGCGCAAAAGAAAGTTTGGGAAAAACTTCATCTGCCGCGCCTCTCCCGGAGAGGCCGTCCAGCGGGCTTCCACGCCGGGCGGGACGCTCATGCCAAAATACTGGACAAGCGCGAGATGTATGACCACCAGCAAGGTGGCAAGACCGGGCAACACAGCGACGTGGAATCCAAAGAAGCGGGTGACTGTCGCACCAGTCACCTCTTCGCCGCCGCGCAGGAAAACCATCATGCTGTGGCCAATGACCGGCACCTGCCCGGCGATTTCCGTCCCCACCTTTGTCGCAAAAAAGGCCAGCGTGTTCCACGGGAGAAGATAGCCGCTGAAGCCGAAACCCATGGCCAGGAAGAGTAGAATCATGCCGCTGACCCATGTCAGTTCGCGGGGTTTGCGGTAGGCACGCAAAAAAACCACGCTGAACATATGTGCGAAGGCCGTGAAAATCATTAGATTCGCGGCCCAGGAGTGAATCGATCGAATCAGCCAGCCGAATTGCACCCTGGTCATAATGTACTGCACGCTCTCAAACGATTCATTGGCGCCCGGCCGGTAATAGAGCAGCAGAAGGATTCCGGTGCATACTTGAATCATGAACAAGAAGAGAGTGATTCCGCCGAGGAAATACCAATAGGACAGCTTGTGGATCGGAACGGTTTTCTTCTTCAGCGGGCCGATGATATCCGCCCAATGGAAGCGCTCCGCGAGCCAGTCCTGGAGGCCGGCGAACATATTCCCCTTAGGCCTCCCGCTTCCGGCTTACGACGATTTCGTCCCCCTGCACATGGACCTGGAAGGATTCGAGGGGGCGCGGCGGCGGACCCGAGATATTGCGCCCATTCAGGTCATACATGCCGTTGTGGCAGGCGCACCAGATCTGGTGGAGGTCGTTTCGGTATTGAACGGTGCAGCTCAAGTGCGTGCAGACTGCCGAGAGCGCGCGATATTCTCCCTCGGCGGTCATCAGCAAAAGGGCGGGGCGCGTCCCAAAACGGAAAATCTTGGAGCCGTTCGGTTTCAGGTCGCTAACTTTTGAAGCAACAACTTCATCCCCGCCCAGATCGACCACCGGCGGGGGGACGAGGTAGCGCAGCACGGGATAGATCGCGGACACAATCGAACCAAATACCCCACCCCCCAGTAATATCTCCACGAGGCGGCGCCGTGCCGGCTGAATCCTTGCGGGTCCTTGAGCTTCCATCGGAGTTGTAATTTCTGGTTTCGAGCCTTTTTGAGCCGTGGAATTCAGCGCTTTCTGGCTAACTCCCGGATGTCTACAACCAGCTTATCAACCTGTTTCTTGCTCAGCTTTGTTGCGTACACCGGCATTCTGCCTTGATATTCCGTTTTTTCTTACGGCCGCCTTTAGAAAGCGTATCTCAGTGAAACTGTGACCAGATTGGCCCGGAAATTTCGCGGAGCAAAAATATCTTGAACAACGTTGCTCACATCTTCGTGGTAGCCGTAGTAGCCCCAGTACGCCCTTCCCGTCCAGCCTTTCGCAATGTGATAGTCGAACCCGCCGAATGGCTGCATATATTTTGAATCCAGCGGTCCGCTGGGCGCGTTGGGTGTAATGCTGATCAGCGAGCTGCCGGACGTGCCGGTGAGATTTGCGCCCAGCCGCGCGGTCAAGCGCTTGATGGGCGTCCAGGAAGCATCGAAGTACCCGAAGTTCGATTTATTGGTG
This sequence comes from uncultured Acidobacteriota bacterium, assembly GCA_963729455.1. GTDB lineage: Bacteria > Acidobacteriota > Terriglobia > Acidiferrales > UBA7541 > Acidiferrum. The sequence continues at coordinate 483,072 of CAVSNX010000004.1, read as the reverse complement.
TAGACCGACGTCTCCTGCAGAAGGCCTGGTAGACCCGTGCAGCCTATTGTCGAAGGGCCGGCCGGAACGGCGCTGCTCGTAATGCAGATCAGGATTTGCGAATACACGTCGTTGTAGTCGTAGCCCAATTCCAAGCCCACCCGCTCGTTGGGCTGAATCATCGCTGAGAATCCATACGCACGATTATGCTGGAGGTTGTTGACCTCAAATACGTTGTTTCGGCCTTCCCAGATGGTGACGCTGCCGTTCAGATTGAACCAGTCCGTGACCTTGTATTTCGTTCGCAGCCGGTATTCCTGCGATTCGCGCGGGCTGATACGCGTAAAGGTGTTATCCGCGCTCATCAATTCTGTGTCAAAGCTGATTCTCCACTTGGGCGTAGGCTTCAACCATAGCCCAAACAACCCGGCATACTCATTGATGAAAATCAGACTCGCGGGCGCGGGGGTCGAGGCGGGCACGATATAGGTGATGGAACCATCGGTGTTTTGCGTGCATCCTGCGGGTAGAAGTCCTCCCGCGAGCGCGCAGGCCCCGCGAGCGGCATTGTTCGGGTAAAAGATCTCGTCGGCCGTGCTGTAGAAATTGTCGCCAATGGCGCGATGCCGGTAACGGAATCCCGCCCTTACACCAATCTTTGGATTGAACTCATATTCCAATTCCGACAGATTGGTCTTCTCGTCCTGCTTCAGGAAGTTGCTGTTCAAAAGCACCGAAACGTCCGCCCCGGAGCTGGTGGAGTGCACCGGAGTGCCTGCCACGCCATCGCCCGGCGCCGCGCATGTCGCCGGCAGCGTAGCTGTGGGCGCGAATACGTTTGCAGGAGTTAATAGGTTCGCGCTGAAGAACGAGCATTCCGAAGAGAGGAACTGCGCGGGGTCATGCCAATTTTCATAATGAAAAGAATCGATGAATTTTAGCTTCGCGGAGATGTGCCAGGTCGCGCCGAAATCAGCGCTGGCCGCCACCCGCCTTCCCTGAATCGGCCCCGTGATTTGGTCGTTGCGCAGGTTTGTCCGCGACTCGCGTCCGAAGAGCGTCTGGTCGTAGCCGTACTCGTTCATGTCCCCGCCGGAATAGCTGGCGCGCGCCGAAATGTCCCAATCCTTCCAGTAGTTCGATTGCAGACTGATCTGTTCGGTAGGGGTATTGGTCCGCACTCTGCCATTCTTTGCATAACTGAAATAGGCGCTGCACGTCGGATTTACGATGGGGGTTCCTGCGGGCACGGTTAGCCCCGCTCCGGCGAGCGCAAACGTCGCGCCGCAAGGTTGATTGGCGCCCGCATTGAACGACAAGCCCAAGTCAACGGGGATAGGACCAGTGGTGGCATTGGCGACGACGAACAACGGATTCACGAAGGGGTCAGTGGTGCTGGTGTCGCCCTTGTAGTAGTTCCAGAGTTGGTCGTAGCTGATATTGGTCCGCGGCAGGACCTTGAAGTCCACGCCTATCCGGTACGTATTCACCGTCGTGCTGTAATCTTGGAACAGCGCCTGTTCTGTCCCCTGGTGGATCGACGAGAGAACTGGCCCGTCCACCGTGTTCCTCGAATACCCGAGGCGGAACCTCACTTTGGCTTGCGGAAGCAACAGCAGGTTGTAGTCCCCCAGTTGTCGTCGCGTGTCCATCAGGTGGGGCGACTCTGTTAGCACGCAACTCGTGCAAACTGTGCCTCCGTATCCCGCCGGCCCGTTTGCGAAGGGGGTCGTCGGGTTCAGCGGATTCGCCTGCAGTGAGTAATTCCAGTAATTCACATCCTTGCGGAAGAGCGCGTCCAAGTTGTACCACTTGTTCTTGCTGACGTGCAGCCGCGAAGCCATATTGGGGTCGCCGCCGTATCCGAAGTTGCTGAAGGAGAACCTGTCAAACAGTGTGCCGTGGTGATCCAGCGAGCGCATCTCCATCGTGAATCCGAGAAGCCGCGCGCCCTGCTGCAAATTGACAAACGTGTCGTAGGTCTGAATGTCTCCGCCAATACTCGTGAAGCGCCCCCCGAATTCGATGGACTGCTTGATATTGTAGTTTCCTTGATCGATTCCTTTTTGCTCGTCTTCCTGCTGGGCGCGCGCGGAGGGAAGTCCGATCGTCATGAATCCTGCGATGGCGGTAAGGACTAGCACCGCCCATCGTGCATGAATTTCAGCTTTGTGAGTGAAGTTCATTGTTCGCATCGCCGCCCCCTATTGGAAGAACCACTTATTGACGTTGGAGCCGTGAATCTGCGTGTGGCACAGCGTGCACGCTTGATACTTCTGCGCTTGGTTGTGGAACGTCGGAATCGCGGGAGCCCCTGCATCTACGTTGAAGGAGTGGCACTCCAGGCATAGGAGGTTAACCTGGGCGCGCTTCAGCAGCCGGGGATTCGAAGACCCGTGTGGTGTATGGCACGCCACGCACCCTTCGATCTTTACGGCCTCATGTTCGTAGACGAATGGGCCCGCCTTATCCGAGTGGCACTTGGTGCATACCAGGTCTTGCGACCCGGTCGCACGCAGCTGCCGGCTCAGGAACCCGCCATGCGGGTTGTGGCAGTCGACGCACTGCACCAGTCCTTCATTCACGCGGTGGTGGAACGTGCGATTGAACTGCTGCTTCACCTCCTGGTGGCAGCCGTAGCACAGCACCGGCGCCTTTTCCTTCATCAAGGACTGGCTTTCTTTGGCGTGGTGAGGATCGTGACAGTCAACGCAGCTGACTCCATTTTGCAGGTGGGCGGACCGCCCAAAATTGCTGTGCTCTTCGCCATACTGGTGGCAGTCCAGGCACCGCGCGCTGATATCCGCCGCCGAAGCATTCTTGAACGTGAAGATTTTCGTCTTGTCCCCCCCGCCTTCGACGTGGGCTTTCCCTGGGCCGTGACACGCCTCACAGCCATGCCACTCGGGGCCCTTCTTGGTGTCCAGCATCGTCGCGTAGTGGGGTGAGTCTTCGTAGCTCTTAAAGAAACCCTTCGAAGGCATGTCCTCATGGCAGGTCTTGCAGGTCTCGGCGCCAACATAAAGTGACGGGTCGCTTGGCCGCACATATTTCTTATCTTGGTCCGCGGACTTTGCGTTGTTCGGGCCCGCCGCAGCCATCACCGTGACGGCCAGCAAGAAGAGAAGTGCGACCACTGTGAGCAGTTGACCCTTGAAGTTGGCTAGCTTTCGCATTGGTATTCTCTCCCTAACCCCGATCGACCCAAGACGCATGCGGTCGCGAACCGACGAAGTGGCGGTAGATTGTGATAGTTGACCCATTTTCTGACTGTGCAAAACAGCACACAAACGGGTGACAGGCACTCAGAGCCGGCACAACTGTCATGACTCGAACTCCGAGGATAGCGGATAGCGAGCTTCTGGAATTGCACCTGAGTAACACGAAGAATCTCCCCCTTACCCGAATCGACCGAGGACGGCGTGCCGTCCGCAGCATCGATCAACTTGCCCGCCATTCTCGATCCTCAGATAATCCAAAGAATGTGACGTACGTCACGGTTCATCGTGATGTGCGCACGCTGCCACTGTTACCGGCCCGTAACAATTGCGAAACTTGTCGGACGTTCCCCTTTTTGGTTCGCACTCGGCGTGGACTTCCCCGGTCTGGTTCTCGAACCGCCGTGACTTGCACACTGTGGGCCGTTTGCTGAAGGGCGCGCTCATCGCACGTAAAGTGCGCCAGCGATATGACATTCAGGTCTGAAAGTATTGAATAGTGAATAGTCGGAGAGATATTTAGGTGTGAACTCTTTCGGGGCGCTTAATCCAGATTGGTCCGCTCCGCTTCCCCTTTTGGCACGCTCCCCGAATCCCATTCTTCCCTCTGGTTCGTGCCGTATCCCTTGTGTCTTTTGGGCGCTTCCGATTTGCCTCGCCAGTCGTGCTAAACTTTATGCGTTCTAGGCCCGTAGCTCAGTTGGTTAGAGCGCTACCTTGACACGGTAGAGGTCTGGGGTTCGAGTCCCCACGGGCCTACCATTTCTCTTCTTGCCGTCATGGGCTTCCTATACATCTTGCAAAGCGAAACCACCGGACGCTTCTACATCGGCTCAACCGACAACCTCGAAAGACGCATTAGTGAACATCACCGCGGCAAGGACCGTGCCACCCGCGGCCGTGGTCCGTGGAAACTTGTTCATCAAGAACGATTCGAGCTCCTCGCAGATGCGCGCCGCCGCGAATACGAAATCAAACAATGGAAATCGGCCAAACTGATTCGAGCACTCATTCAAAGTTCAGTTGGTTAGAGCGGGCCGACCTGGTCGGCCAGGTCTGGGGTTCGAGTCCCCACGGGCTACCATTCCCCGCATTTTCCGTCATGGCCTTCGTATATCCTGCAAAGCGACACCTTCGAGCGCTTTATACACCGGCTCAGAGCCGTTCGTTGACTGAATTTCACCCCCACCATAAACTGGCCGGACACTTTCTTCGTGTTTCCCCAACTTTTGGCGCTTAGGAGAAACCATGACTTTGCGTCTGGCAAAAACGCTCTTGGTTTGTGGAGTCGCTCTGTACACGACTCTCATTGCGCTGAACAATTTGACCGACTACGATTCCAACTATCAATTTGTCCGTCACATTCTGATGATGGACTCCACCTTTCCCGGCAATCACGGCATGTGGCGCGCCATCAACTCCCCGGCTTGGCATACTTTTTTCTATTGGACGATCATCGCCTGGGAATTGCTGAGTTCAATTCTGTGCTGGTGGGGTGGAGTGCGTCTGGCAAAATCTCTGACGGCGGACGCCCGGGAATTTCAGCGGGCAAAAACCATTGCCATTGCGGGGCTCACACTGAATCTTCTGCTCTGGCTCCTGGCATTTCTGTCTGTTGGAGGAGAGTGGTTCTTGATGTGGCAATCGAGAACATGGAATGGACAGGAAGCAGCTTTCCGGATGTTCACCGTCATCGGAATCGTGCTGCTGCTCCTGGCACAACTCGATATCGAGCCGGAAAAACCATAACTCCCAGGCGCTGGGGCGGGATTACGTCACTTGCAATTCCTGCCGGCGGTCGCTCCATTTCCGGGATGGTAATTCTGCTCGGTGTGCCCCTGGAGTTGCGAAGGGTAGAAGTACACTTCGCGCAAATTCCCCGTGCTGTATCGCTGCGCCTCATCGTTAAAGTGGGGTGACGCCGGATTCCCGCTCTCGCCCCCCGCCGTCACCGCGCGCGCCCGCACCTTCTCGCCAAATTCAACGACCGCCACAAAACTGTTTCCGCTCGTGCCATACCACTTCTTCGTCCCGGGGTACGCTTTCGCCCCGAACGATGCCAGCGAGCCCCACACCGCCGAAGTGAATCCCACCGGAATGCTCGGCCCCGCATCGCTGAACGGCTGCACAATATCGCCAGTCAAGCGCTGAAATCGATTGATATCGCCCCACGGCGTCTTCCAGGTCCCAAAATCCGCCGAAAGCTTGTCCGACGCATCCGACAGCGCTTGCAATAGCAACTCCGCCGGCGCCTTTGTGCAGATGTAATCGCTGACGTACAAGCCCGCCTTTTTCGCGTTGTCCCCCACGCGCTTCTGGATTTCCTGTCCCCAGAAGACGGCCAATGACGTCGGCACGGAAGTTACTCCCCACCGCAAATCCCACCCGCGCAGCGCTCCAATTTGTTCCGCCATTTTTGCTTTCAACGGACTCTCTGCCGGCGCACTGTCCCACGCCCTCACCAGGCACGGAATCGGCTTTTCAAACCACGTCAGATAGCTGTCGTACGCTGCCGCAATGAGCAAGTCGACCGTGAAGTCTTTTTTATCCTGCAGCACCCGGATCGCGTGTAACCCGCGCGCCGTTTCCCCACCCGTCTCCACATAAATAGGAAAGTCTTCCTTTTTCGGGCTGCTCGGCCCCGCCGCCGACCACGGCCAGTTGTTCGAGTTGTACAGCCAGCCGCTTTTCGGATTCAAAAGGTGCGGCGTCTCGTCAACGGAAAGCAGCGGCCCCCACTCCGTAGCCGGATTGCTCCCATCCACCGGCTTCGTCCAGTCAAAGGCGGTATCGCGTCTCGGGATGAAATTCCCATGAAAATAAGCGATGTCTCCATCTGCATCCGCAAAAATCGTATTGTTCGACGAATTCGTGTGAAGCTCCATCGTCTGCCGGAACGATTTGTAATCCTTCGTCTTCGTCCGCGTATACGACTGCGTAAGCGACTTCACCGGCTCCTGCATCAACCGGATGCTCACCCACTTCCCATCCGTCTCGCGCACGATCGGCCCATGCTGCGTGCGGTACACCGTAAATTTCTTTTCCGCCATCCCCTGGCCGGCTTTGTATGGCACGGCGATCTCTTTCACCTCGAATGGCCGCTCCTCTTTCCCGTACTTGTAGTAAAACCGCTCCCCCTTTTTCTCCACTATCTCAAGATACTCACTGATGGCGTTCACTCCGCTCGACGTGTGCATCCACCCCGCTCGGTCGTTGAATCCCTGGTACACGAAGAACTGCCCCCATGTCACCGCGCCATACACATCCAGCCCTTCTTCGCTCACCATTTGCAGCTCGGACCGGAAGAAAAACGACGTATGCGGGTTGATCAGCAGCAGCGCGTGATGGCCCGCGGTGTTCGAGGGCGCAATGGCCATGCCGTTCGACCCGCGTGGCTCCTCGGTATCGTCGTCATCCGCGGAAGGCGCTTGGCTCACCGCCACCTTGCCGTAAAACGCCTCGAGTTGTCCCAAATTCACCCGCTCGATGTCGCCCCCGATGCTCCCCTCAGTAAAGCTCAGCGCCATCCACGGCTCAAATCTCCGAATCACCCTAGGCTTCACCTCCGGATGCTTCCACAGGTAAAAATTCAATCCATCCGCCCACGCATTCATCAGCTTCTTCAACCACTCGGGACTCGCCGCATATTCTTTCTTCAGCGCCTCTGGATCAATGAACAACTTCATCCGCAGGTCCTGGTAAATCTTGGACTCGCCCTCCGTCTCCGCCAGCCGCCCCATCGCATTGATGTAGTTCGTCTCTACGCGATTGAAGTCGTCTTCCGCCTGCGCGTAAATCATTCCAAACACCGCCTCAGCATCCGTCTTCCCGTAAATGTGCGCGATGCCCCAATCGTCACGCGTGATGCTGACGTTGCGCGCCTCCTGTTCCCATCGCGCGGCTTCCGGATTCTTGGCTTCCTGCGCGGCAAACGTGGCCGGCGCAACCGCCAGAAAAAAAAGTAGAAACAGTTTTTTCATGAATTCCTCAACTTGGGGAAACATCCAGACCAAACTCGCGGTGCGTGGTGATCAACGCTGTTTTCACGGCCTTCTCTTCGATGACGAACGAAATGTTGGACTCCGACGATCCCTGCGCAATGGCGATCAAATTCACGTTTTCACGCCCCAGGGCATTGAACGTCTTACCGGCAATTCCCGGCGTCCCGCGCATGTTTTCTCCCACCACCGCCACGATCGCCACGTTCGAATCCACCGTGATGTGTTCCACCTTGTGATGTGCCAGGTCGTGCGCGAACTCCTTGCGCAGTGCTTCCACCGTCCGCTGTGCATCCCCGGTCGAAACAATAAAGCAAATATCGTTTTGCGAAGACGACTGCGAAATCAGCAAAACGTTCGCGCGCACTTCCGCCGTCGTCGAAAACGTCCGCCCCAGAACGTCCGGCAATCCCACAATCCCCGGTCCGCCCACACTGATCAGCGTGACGTCCCGAATCGCCGTCAGCGCCTTCACCCCGCCTCCGATGCTGCGCCCTTCCGGCGTAATCTTCGTGCCAAGCCGCTCCGGCGCAAAGCTGTTGCGAATCCACACCGGAATCGCCGCTTGCACCACCGGGTTCAGCGTTTTCGGATGTAGCACTTTCGCTCCGAAGTACGCGAGCTCGGCCGCCTCGCGATACGAAATCACCGGGATCGTGCGCGCCTCCGCCACCAGCCGCGGATCCGCCGTTAGCACTCCGTCCACATCAGTCCAGATAATCACCTCGTCTGCATTCATCGCCGCGCCGAGAATCGTCGCCGAATAATCCGAGCCTCCGCGCCCCAGCGTCGTCAGTTGCCCCTCCGCCGTGGCGCCGATAAACCCCGTCACCACCGGAACAATTCCTTCTTCCAGCAGTGGCCGCAACCGCGCCTTCGATTTTTCCCGCGTCGCCTCCATCAACGGCTCCGCGCCGCCATGAAATGCGTCCGTCACGATTAACTCTGTAGCCTCGATCGCTTCGCTCGGTGCACCTAACCCCCGGACCGCGGCCGCAACCAGCGGCGCGGAAAGCCTCTCCCCCAGACTCGAAATCGCATCCAGCGTCCGCGGCGTCAGTTCCCGCAACAGCGCCGTGCCCTCCCACAGCCGCCGTCCTTCCGCAAGCACCTCCTCCATATTCCGTCGGACGCGCTCCCGCTCTTCCTCCCGCTGAATCAAACTCGTCAGCGCCGCTTCGTGCTGCTGCCGCAGCGCCTCCACCACGGCCGCAGCCTCGCCTCCATTGCCAGCTTGCGCGCTCTTCGCCGCCTCGATCAGCCGGTTCGTCACCCCGCTCATCGCCGAAACCACCACCACGCAACTGTTCTCCCGCGCCGCCCGCGCAATAATCTGCGCCGTCCGCGCAATGCACGAAGCATCGCCCACCGACGTTCCACCAAATTTCATCACCTGTAGCCGCTGTTTCATCTCTTCCTATCCATACCTTCTTCCCGATCCTCTCGTCCGTAGCAAGGCATCTGCCAATTCAGTGCCTGCCCTTCGCCAAAGTCAAAACTGCCGCGCTCCGAGTTTACCTTGCGCGAGCTCCATCGGCCCACTCATCCATACCGTGGTTGTTCCTCCTTTCAACGCATTCACACCCGCATAGTGTTGAATAGGAATGCAACTCCCCAACTCCACCTTGCGGCTCTTCCAGATTGTCTCCCACAATCATTTATATGCCTGTCCTGTCCCCGGAAGCCCCCACACCGCCCGACTCGCGCCCACCGGCTCCTTCCTATTTCTCCCTCTACACATTCCTTTTTCTTGTTGGCTTCGTCATGCGTTTTGGCTTCGTCCTGTGGAAGAAAACCTATATCTGCGCCCCGCATTCCATCCTTCCGTTTGGGACCGAAATCTGCAACATCGCCGCACGCATCGTCAACGGCCAGGGCTTTAGCTCTCCCTTTTTCCAGGACACCGGCCCCACCGCCTGGATCGCCCCCGTCTATCCTTATTTAGTAGCCCTGGTGTTCCGGTTCTTCGGCGTCTATTCAGTCGCTTCCGCCATGGTGATGCTCTTCCTTCAATGCATCATGGCTGCCGCGACGGGCGTTGCCATTCATGCCCTCGGCCGCCGCACGCTCGGCACGCAAATCGGATTCTGGGCCGCCTGGATCTGGGCGCTCAGCCCCATCTTCTTCCGCTGGCCGGTTTCCTGGATTTGGGATTTTGCCGCCAGCGCGCTTCTGCTCTCTGTAGCCTTAATCGTTACGCTCGACGCAGCCGAAAAAAACACCAGAAAACTCTGGCTGTGGCTCGCTGCGGTCTGGGCCCTGATCGCGCTGACCAATCCCGCCTTGCTCAGCGTCATGCCCTTCACGTTTCTCTACGCCGCTTACATAAATCATCGCGCCTACCGTCCGTGGTTTGCCTCCGCTGCCCTCGCGGGTGCGCTCTTCGCCGCTCTCGTTTCTCCCTGGCTCATTCGAAACGATCTCGTCTTCGGCAAGCCGGTTTTCTTCCGCAGCAACTACTGGTTTGAATTTCATCTCGGCAACTATCACCTGAGCAATGGACTCGGCTACAGCGGCAAGCATCCCACCGCCAATCCCGCGGAATTTCGCAAGTACGCCGCCCTGGGCGAACTGGGCTACATCCAATACTACAAAGACGACAGCCTCCGCTTCGTCCGCGAATATCCCGCCGAATTCCTCAACCTGACGCTTCATCGCGCCTGGTGGTTCTGGGACGGCACGCCGCTGGTCTACCAGACCTGGGAATGGTGGCAACCCTGGGAATTTTGGCCGTTGTCTCTAACTGGCTGGCTCGGCGTGCTCTTCGCTCTCACGCGCCGCCCGCGCGGCTGGTTTCTCTTCGCCGCTGCGCTCATCATCTATCCCATCCCATATTATTTCGCCTACCCCGTCGCGAAATATCGCCACGCCATCGAGCCGGAGCTTCTTCTTCTCTCCGTCTATTTCGTGTTCGTTTTGTGGAACGAAGTTCGCACCCTCGCAAAACGCAAAGCGTGATGTACTCCGCGCAGCATTGTTTCCTTCTTTTCGATATGATCGTCACCGCTTGGCCGGTTCATTTTCCTTTACAATCTGATCGACGGAGCCGTGATGGAGCCCGAGGACAAAACGAACTCCTCACAAAGTTGGATAGCGAACGTCCTGACCGACATCCATTTCTGGGTTCCCCTCGCGGTGCTAGTAAGCGGGCTGCTTCTCCTAAAATTCGTTCACTAAAGTTTGCATCGGAGTTCCATGGCACTTGCATCCGCACCCCAGACTCCAGCACCGGTTCAGGAAACCTCCCGCTCGCGCAAACTGCAGCTACTTGGCGTCCTGTGCGGCCTCACGGCCGGCGGCTGGCTCGGCGCCGCCGAAGCCCCCACAAAGTTGGTGACCGTCGGCGTTTCTCCCATCGTCATTTCGCTCATCATGGTCATCGGCGTTTTTCTCGCGCGCTGGAGTTTACCCGCGCTCATCCTCGGCACCTCTTCCGTCCGCGCAGACGTCCGCCGCGCCCCTCATCTGATCATTTGGGCCGTGCTCGCCGGATGCCTGTGGGCCGTCGCGAACACCATGACGATCTTCGCCATCCGCGATATCGGCTTAAGCATCGCCTTTCCTCTCTGGAATTCGAACAGTCTCCTCGGCATCCTCTGGGGCTTCCTTTTCTTCAACGAGCTGCGCCAAGCCTGTTGGCGCCGCTGGGCCGGCGTATTGGGCGGAGCGCTGATCATGTGCGTTGGCGCTACTCTTCTCGCCGTCGCCTCGTCCACGCAAGGCCCCGCGGCGCATTCCCTGCGCGGTGTGTGGGCCGCGCTCGGCGCCGGCGTTCTCTGGGGCACCATGTACATCCCTTATCGCAAGGCGTACCTGACAGGAATGAATCCGCTTTCCTTTCTCACTTTTTTCACCATCGGCGAACTCGGCATGATGCTGACGCTCGCCGTCAGCTATCTGGGTTTTGTTCCTCTGTGGCACGAACTGACCAGTGCGCGCGATGTTCTCTTCTGGCTGATGCTCGGCGGCTTCGTCTGGGTCATTGGCGACGTCTTTCAACAATACGCCGCGAAGTACGCCGGAATCAGCCGCGGCATCCCGCTTTCGAATTCAAATCAGCTCTGGGGTCTGCTCTGGGGAATTCTAGTTTTCGGCGAATTGCACGGCCGCGGCGTTTCCACCTACACGCAAGTCATCGGCGGCTCGCTGCTGATGATGTTGGGAGTTGGCGCCATCGCCTTTTCTTCTGCAAACACCAACGAGCAAGCTCAATGGAAAGCAGCCGCGCAGCGCGAAGGCCGGCGCTACGGCATCGCTGCAGACTTCGTCGAAGCTCGCATGGACGGTCGCCAAGCCGCCGGTGAACAAAAACCATCCCGCAGCGCTCTCGATTGGCTGCTGGTCGCCATCACCACCGGCATCTTCGTGATTCTTGCCGCCGCCGCGCGCGTCCCGCAAATCCCCCTGCGCTGGGGCCCCGCAGCGATCCTGAGCGCAGCAACCCTGCTTCTTCTTTTGATTTGTGGCCTCACACTCTGGCGCACCACGCGCTTTCACTAACACAATCACCAAGCCTGTGAAAATCCCTGCGCTTCGTTTACAGTGACGCAGGCCAACATGTCCAATTCTCCAAAGGTTGACGTTGTCGGCGTAGGACTCAACGCCACCGACACCCTCATTCCCGTCGCGCACTATCCCGCATCCGGCTCCAAAGTCGAAATCCGTTCCGCAAACGTCCTGCTCGGCGGCCAAACCGCCAGCGCCATAATCGCCTGTCAGCAGTGGGGATTGCGCACCGGCTACGTCGGGAAAGTCGGCGAAGACACCGCCGCCGAATTGCACCGCGCCGAATTTGCCCGCCGCGGCGTCGAAGCCCATTTGCTCACCGCTCACGGATGCGCCAGCCAGCAAGCCTTCATCCTCGTGGACGACTCCGGCGAACGCACTGTCCTCTGGAAACGCGACGACCGCTTAACTCTTCTGCCCGAAGAACTCGACCGCGACTGGATTGTTAACTCTCATGCGCTTCATGTGGACGGCCATGACACCGCCGCGGCCACCCTAGCAGCAGGCTGGGCGCGCGCGGAAGGCGTCCCAGTGATCGCCGATCTCGACGAACTCTATCCCGGCGTCGAAGCCCTCCTGAAAAACATCGATTATCTGATCACCAGCCGCGACATCCCCGGTCGCTTGACCGGTGAGCAAGACCTGCGCAAATCGCTCCCCGCCGTCCACCGCCGCTACGCCAACCGCCTTACCGCTGCCACATTAGGCCACGAAGGCGTCCTCGCCTGGGATGGCGCGAACTTTCATTACGCCCCTGCGTTTGTCGTTGATACAAAAGACACCACAGGCGCCGGCGACATTTTTCACGCCGGCTTTATCTACGGCTTGCTCCAATCCTGGCCGCTGCCCCGCCAGCTCAACTTCGCCTGCGCCGCCGCCGCCCTCAACTGCACCGCCGTCGGCGCCCGCGGCGCCATCCACTCCCTCGAATCCATCGAACACCTCATCGCCACCGGCGCTCGACATTCGTCCGCGTACGACGCACCTACCCTGGCCTGAAGAACTCTTAAGAGACCTCGTACCCCACAGCGGATCACTCAATGATGAAAGGGGCATTCCCCAATAGGATTCGTCGGTTTGTGGCGTCTCGACCAGCTTCCGGCTACCAGGCTATCCTGCTCGGGGAACAAGGCGATTCACGTCTTTCTCCTGCGCCGCCATCACTCGCATAATTTCCATTTCAATCGCTTTGGCGGTGACGGGCTTGGTTATGTACCCGTCCATCCCCGCTCGCTGGCATTTCTGCCGATCCTCTTCGAACGCATTCGCGGTCATCGCTACGATTGGCAAGTGCCTTCCCGATTTCCTTTCCCCAGCGCGAATCTTTTCGGTGGCCTCCAGTCCGTCCATGAGCGGCATCTGCATATCCATGGCCACCAAGTCGAACTTCTGCTCGGACAAGAGCCGCAGCGCTATCTGTCCGTTATCCGCAATCGTGACCACATGCCCCATTCTCTCGAGCAATCTCGCCGTTAATCGCTGATTGACGGCGTTGTCCTCAGCCAGCAGAATCTTCAGACCAGCGCGCGTTTCCTGCACACGCTTCACCGCCGCCGGGATCTGGGTTTCCTTCAATTCCCCATGGCCTTCATGCAACGCCTCATAGAGCGCGGATCGCCGGAACGGTTTTAGAATCGTTTGTGTCACCCCCAATTCCTCGCACTGTTTTCTATCCGCCGCGTCTAGCGGCTTTGAATGAACCAGAATCGCCAACAGATCAGGCCCTGCGAATTCGTGCACAGCCGCTAGCAGCACAAATCCCCCAGGATTCGGCTGATCTTTCTCGACTAAGATCGCTGAAAAATCTTCGCCGGTGCGCCGCGACTCTGTCAGCAGCGCCAGCGCATCTTCCGCCCCATCCGCCGTCACCGCCTTCATCCCCCAGCGCGGAAGCAAGCGCTCGAGCAGTTCCCGGTTCACGGGATTGCTCTCGACGGCAAGAACGCGCCGTAGCCTCTCCTGTACTATCGGCTGCATCCCGCCGTCCCGCCCCTCCGCCTGGAGCACTTTCATCGTGAAATGGAACTCGCTCCCTCGCCCTTCTTCGCTTTCCACCCAGATGCGCCCGCCCATTAGCTGCACGAGCCGCTCACAAATCGAAAGTCCCAGCCCGGTGCCGCCGTAGCGCCGCGTGGTGGACATGTCCGCTTGTGCGAACGCCTCAAAAATCGTTTTTCGTTTTTCCTCCGGTATTCCGATGCCGGTGTCTATCACCGTGAACTCCAGCATCAAACCATCCTCCGTATTCCCGGCGTGCCGGCCATAAATGGTCACTTGCCCCTCGTTTGTGAATTTCAGGGCGTTTCCCGCTAGATTGATCAACACCTGCCTCAAACGCGTGGAATCGCCGCGCACCGTGTCCGGAATATCCCGGCCGGTGTTCCACACCAGTTCGACGCCCTTTTGCTGCGCACCCAGTGCCAGCGGCTGCAGCGCTTCTTCGATGCAATCCTCCACGGAGAACTCCGCGATCTCCAGGTCCAGCTTTCCCGCCTCAATTTTTGAAAGATCCAGAATATCGTTCAGCAGCCTCAACAGCGATTCCCCAGAACTCTTCACCATGTTTAGGTAGTCGCGCTGCTCCTCGTTCAGGTTCGTTTCGAGCGTCAGCGTGGTCATTCCCAGAATCCCGTTCATGGGCGTGCGGATCTCGTGGCTCATGTTTGCCAGAAAATTGCTCTTCGCGCGGTTCGCCGCTTCTGCATCTTCCTTTGCCTGCCGCAGAGCCTCTTGCGCTTTTGTCCGTTCGGTGATGTCCACGAAGGTTACGACCGCCCCCAGCATCTTGCCCTGTTGCAGCAGCGGGTGACACCACACCTCGGCGTCAAAGCTTGTCCCATCCGCGCGCCAAAACAGTTCGTCCGCCATATGAAATCTTCTGCCGCCGCGGAATTCCTTCTGCAACGCGCACTCGTTCCGCGGACACGGCGATCCGTCGCGCCGCGTGTGGTGCAGGACGTCATGTATATTCCGTCCCATCACCTCGTTCTGCGAACCGTACCGCAACAGCCGCAGCATTGCGCGATTGCAAAATGTGCATTCTCCCTTGATGTCTAACCCATAGATGGCTTCGCCGGTCGATTCCAGCAGCAGCCGTATCCGCCCTTCCTCTTCGGACAGTCGCTGCTCCCCCCTGTCGCGCTCGCTGATTAACGCTCCCAGCACCAGTCCCGCGAGAGACAGAATCAGCATCAGAAATTGCAGCACCGTAAGTTCGCTGGGGGCTCGCGGGTAAATCCGCAGCGCCACGATGATCCCCGAATCCAGCGCCAAAATCGCTGCCGTAGCCCCGCGCAACCCTCGCCGCACCGCCATCCACAGCAGCGGCAGAAACAGCAGATAGAACAATTCGTTCCCGCGGGACCAATATCCACTCAGTGCCACCCAAAGCACCGCCACGATGCTAATGGCAAACAGCCCCGACTCGATCGTCCTCCCGAACCTCTGCCACTCATGCCTGCCCACCGTGCGTATGGCCTGGTCTTCTGAATCCCCGCCAACCTCAGGATCGCTCGTGTACCGCCGCAGCCCCGGCAAGATGTAGATCAGGCAAAACGGCGCAATCGATCCGATCGCCACGGCATCCCCAATCCACCAATTCAGCGTCGCGAGCAAGTATTGCCCCGAAGGTATTAAGTGATCTAACGTCAGGAACCCAGCGCCAAGGAGCGCCACCACGCACGACGTGCAAATCGCGAGCAGCAGCAGCCACATCACGTCTCTCACCGATCGCAGCCGACGATCGATCTTGACGACGCGGCGCAACACCTGCGCCGCCGCGGTATACATCACTGCGAATTCGATGTTGCCCACCAGAAAGATATACGAGTGCACCGGCTGGTGATAATTCACGATCGAGGCGATGCATTCCGCGAGTAGCAGGGGAAACGCGTAGCCCGGCCCCAGTCCAATCAACACTGCGAACGCCAACCCCGTGGGCGGATACCACGCGCTGATTTCCGTCCAAATCTGAAATGCCACCGTGGAACGGTCCAGTACCACGTGCACCAGAACAAAGCACACTGCGACCAGCAGTTGCCGGAGTTTGCGTCGCGTGTCTGGAGTCAATCTCTCCCCCGCATGCCTTATCGCGCGTGTCTGGTCTGAATGAGGGTTGGCTGCATCACGCATCGCCAAATTCGTTCGACTGCGAACCACCACGGTCCATCTGTTCCGAATTGAAATTACGCCCTGCAAGAGCTCCGCATCTGCTACTCGCACGCCGTCGGCGCTCGTAGGCACAGTTTCCCGCTAATCCTTGCGGCGTCAGCAAGTTCGCAGCCCTGTAAGACATGGTTACTGATACTGAATGCGGCCTCCAGGCGTTCTACCAAGCGCTCTGAGGGCCAATCCTGTAACTTTGTCGAACTGGAAAAGATTAGAGAATTCTCGTCTGAATCCTTCGTCGCTGCCAGCGCCTCTCTCCTCCTGGTCTAGACTTTGCAATGGCCGTAACAGACGCTGTATCTATGGGGTTCTCCCCGCCTCGGTCCCCGATCACGCCTTAAGTTGAGCCTCCGCCGACGCGAGTGCTATCCTGCCTGGTATGGCGGACCCCGTCGTTTCTCCGCCGGAAGTGGCTTTCGCCTCCCCGCTCGAACACTCCCGGCGCCAGCTCGAAGCCTTGCTCGAAGTCAGCGAGGCCATCGCCCAGCAGCGCGATCTTCCCGCGCTTTTCCACGACCTCGCCGCGCGCCTCCACTCCGTCATTGACTTCGACTTCCTCAGCCTTGTCCTTCACGATCCCGCGCGCAACGTCATGCGTCTCCACGTTCTCGAAAGCCGTATTCCCAATGAAAAAGCCACCGGCACGGAATCTCCCGTCGAGAACAATCCCTCCGGATGGGTCTGGCAAACGCAGCAGCCCTTTGTCGTCGCCGACGTCGAAGAAGAAACCCGCTTCCCCGAATTCATCAAGCGCTTCCGCGAACATCACGTCCGCTCCCTCGCCATCATCCCGCTAACCACCGCTCAGCGCCGCCTCGGCTCTATGGGTTTTGGCCGCCTTGTGCCCCGGCGCATCACGGACACCGAGCTCCAATTCATGCAGCGCGTCGCCGGTCTGGTGGCCGTCGCCGTGGACAACGCCCTCAATTTCGAAACCTCGCAGGCCTATCAATCGCAACTCGCCCGCGAACGCGACCGCCTTCAGGTCCTTCTCGAAATCAACAACGTCCTCGTCACCACCCGCGAACTCCCCGAAGTCTTCCGCGGCATCGTCACCACCCTCACCCGCGTGATTCATCACGACTACACCAGCCTCGCCCTCCTCGACCCCTCCAGCGGCCTGCTCAAAATCCACGCCCTGGATTTTCCTGGCCACCCGGGCTTCTTCCAGCAGGAGACCACCATCTCTCGCGATGGCTCTCCGGCCGGACACGCCATTACCACCGGCCAGCCCCTCTTGGCCCGCGGCGCCGAGCTCGATCGCTACACCAGCGAAATCATTCGTACGCTTCGCAAGGACGGTTTGCAAAACGTCTGTTGCGTTCCGCTGATCACCCAGGGCCGCACCTTCGGCTCCCTCAATCTCGCCAGCCGCCGCCTCGACGCCTTCTCTCCGCAAGACGTCGAACTCCTCCTGCAAGTCGCCGCTCAAATCGCCATCGCCGTCGAAAACGCTTTGGCCTTCAAGGAAATCGACGCGCTGAAAAACAAACTCGCCGAAGAAAAGCTCTATCTCGAAGAAGAAATTCGCTCCGAATTCAATTTTGAAGAAATTGTCGGCGAAAGCCCCGCGCTCAAGCGCGCCCTCGCCCAAGTCGAGCTCGCCGCACCCGCCGCGACCTCCGTTCTTCTCCTCGGCGAAACCGGCACCGGCAAGGAGCTCTTCGCCCGCGCCATTCACAATCTCAGCCCGCGCCGCGACCGCACTTTCGTCAAAATCAATTGCGCCGCCATTCCCAGCGGCCTCCTCGAATCCGAATTGTTCGGCCACGAACGCGGCGCCTTCACCGGCGCCATCAGCCAGAAAATCGGTCGCTTCGAGTTAGCCGATCGCGGCACCCTGTTCCTCGACGAAGTCAGCGATCTCCCCCTCGAACTCCAGCCCAAACTTCTGCGTGTCTTGCAGGAACAGGAGTTCGAACGCCTCGGCGGCAATCGCACCCAGCGCGTGGACGTTCGCGTCGTTGCCGCCACCAATCAAGATCTTTCGAAGCAGGTCGCCGAGCGAACCTTCCGCAGCGACCTCTATTACCGCCTCAACGTTTTCCCCATTCAAATTCCCGCGCTCCGCGAGCGCGCCGAAGACATTCCTCTTTTGGTCCGCTATTTCGTCCAGAGATTCAGCCGCCGCCTCAACAAAGCCGTCGAATACATCCCCGCCGACGCCATGGACGCCCTCACGCAATACTCCTGGCCCGGCAACATCCGCGAACTCGAAAATCTCCTCGAACGCGCCGTCCTCCTCTCCCCGGGCAAAGAGCTCCTCGTCCCACTCTCCGAACTCAAGTCCGCGGCGGCATCTGCTTCGGAAGCTTCTTCATCCTTTACTTCCCCAACTTCATTTACTTCCTCTACCTCCTCTATTTCCACTCTCGAAGAAGCCGAGCGCCAGCACATCCTCCGCGCCCTCAAGCAAACCCGCTGGCGCATCGCCGGCCCCAAAGGCGCCGCCGTTCTCCTCGGCATGAAGCGCACCACACTGCAAGCCCGCGTGCGCAAACTCGGCATCCGCCGTCCCATTTAGTCATTCGAACCATCGAAACGCCCGCGCCGAAGCTCAACTTCTTTTCACTTGGTTTTTGTTCGCCGTTCCAGTACATTCCTAGTTAACCAGCCTACCGAGGTATCCATGAAAGTCCTCATTGCTATTCCTGTACTTTTGCTCTCAATGTTCTTCTTCGCGCCGCCGCTTCCCGAAGCCCCCACTGGTTTCGACAACAAGTCCAACGGACTGGTGGACGACGCCACCCACTCGGCGGATCAAAAGGTGTTCGAGGAGACTGAGCAAATCTCCGACGGCCTTGGGCCCATCTACAACGCCCAGTCTTGTCGCGAGTGCCACCAGAATCCTGTCTCCGGCGCTGCCTCTCAAGTTTCGGAATTGCGCGTTGGCCACATCGGTCCCCACGGTCACTTTGAGACGCCCAATATCCCCATCGCCCACGGAACCGAAATCATTACCGGCCGCTCTCTCGTCAACGACCGCGCCATTTGTCCCAACTCGGCCTTCCCGGACAAGGAAATCCAGGAACGCGTTCCCGACACGGAGAACATCCGCACGTTTCGTCTTTCTCTAAATCTATTGGGAGACGGCTTCGTCGAGGCCGTTGCCGATCAATCCCTCGTCGATCTTTCGAAGCAACAATGCAAGACCTCTCATGGCAAAATCTGCGGCCAGGTTCTCTTTGTGCCCGTCGTCGAAGCACCCGGACAGATGGGCGTCGGCCGTTTCGGCTGGAAGGATCAGCACGTCAGCCTGCTCTCCTTCGCTGGCGACGCTTACCTCAACGAAATGGGCATCACCAACCGCCTCCAGCCCGACGAAGTCACCAATATCTGCAACACCGTCACCGAGCCGAACGACACCCCCGGCCCGGACGGCCTAGCCGACATTGATCATTTTGCCCGCTTCATTCGCGCCACCAAAGCCCCCGCGCGCGACGGGCAGCTCGCCAGTAGCGCGGTTGTGCAGCAAGGCCTTGCCCTGTTTGAGAAAATCGGTTGCGCCACCTGCCACGTCGCGGCGATGACCACCGCTCCCGCTGGAACAAAAATCAACGGCGGCACCTTCACCATTCCACCCGCTCTCGGCTCCATCACCTTCCATCCCTGGGGCGACTTCCTCATGCACGACGTCGGCACCGGAGACGGAATCTTGCAGGTCATTCCCGAGCATTACGGCCGCAAAGTCTTCCAGCAAATGTCCGGCTATCTTTCGAAACAGGATTTCGAGAGCAGCCGCAACAAAATTCGCACCGCTCCCTTGTGGGGCGTTCGCCTGCGCCCGCGCTTGATGCATGACGGCGCCTCGCTCACATTTCTGGACGCCATCGCACGCCACCGCGGCGAAGCCGCCCACGTCACCGATCAATTCGAAAAGCTCAAGCCGCCCGAAAAAGAAGCGATCCTTCAATTCCTGCGTTCCTTGTGAGCGCCGCTCGGGTCATGATTTACGCGGGATCCGGTTACGCAGCGTCTCTCGTTGGGGCCAGGAACGCCGCCTGGCCCCACGGCCAGTGCGCAGGGACGGTAATTACTTGCGCAAAGGCCCTTTTCCGTCGCCACTCTCTCCGCTTCCTTTTGCTAGCCTGTAAATAAGCAACGACACACCCCACGGAGTGGGTTCTCAAATGTGCGTTGAAACGGGGCCTGTCACTATCTGCTTGTATTCATCATGGCCGCAGCGGCTATTGGAACGGTATCGCCTTGCGCGGCAATCGGGGGAGATGACGTGAAAATTGCATCCGCTTGTCTCGCACTCACAGGGCTCTTCGGCATCGGCACTGCCCCTGCGCTCGCGCAGACGCCGCCTGCTGCCCCCGCAATGGTTTCCCGCACCACCAAAGCAGTGAACTACCGCCGCGCCGGTGGCTCCACGAAGATCGATTTTCAGGGCACGGAATTGATGCAGCAGGCCAACGGCGAAGCCAAGGTTCAGAACAAGGGCAACCGCATCGAGATTGAAGCAAGGTTCGTGGGCTTCGACGAGGCCACCAAGTTTGGCCTCGAGTACCTCACCTACGTGTTGTGGGCCGTCTCTCCGCAAGGCCGTGCCGTAAATCTCGGCGAAGTGGTGCTGAAGAACGGCGCTGGCGAAGTCAAAGCCATCACCGACATGCAGACCTTCGGCATGATCGTCACCGCCGAACCGTATTTCGCCGTCACACAGCCTGGCAACACCGTCGTTCTCGAAAACGTTTTCAGCTCCGCCACGCAGGGCAAGATCGAAAACATTGACGCCAGCTTTGAACTCCTGGGCCGCGGCATCTATTCTTCCTCCAACACAAAAATCGAAAACGCCATCTTCGGCATCGACCGCAAAACGCCCCTGGAACTTTTTGAAGCGCGCAACTCCGTTCGAATCGCGCACATCGCCCTGGCCGACAAATACGCTGCTGCCACGCTCTCCAAAGCGGAACAACAGCTTCGCACCGCAGAAGAAGCCTACGCGCGCAAGAGCGACAAAAAATCCGTCGAAGCCGCCGCCCGCGAAGTCGTCAGCACCGCCGAAGAAGCCCGCGTCATGTCCGTAAAGAAAAAGGCCGAAGAAGACGCCAATGCCAAAATCGCCGCGGACAAAAAAGCCGCCGAGGACCGCGAAGCCCAAGCGCGCGCCGATGCCGCCGCAGAAGTGCAACGCCGTCAGGAAGCCGAGCAGGCTCGCCAACAGGCCGAAGCCGCCAAAGCCGAAGCCCTTCGCATGAAACAAGAAGCCGAAGCCGCCGCCGCCGAAGCCGCGCGCCAAAAAGCCGAGGCCGAAAAAGCCAGCGCCGCTGCTTTAGCGCAGCAGCAGACCGCCGAAGCCGCCGCCGCTCAGGCCGCGAGGGACAGAGCTGCCGCGCAGGCGGAAACGGAAAAAGCGCGCCAGGCCGCTGCGCAAGCCGAAGCCGAAAAAGCCCAGCTTCGCGCGCAACTCCTCAACCAG
Source organism: uncultured Acidobacteriota bacterium (assembly GCA_963729455.1). Classification (GTDB taxonomy): domain Bacteria; phylum Acidobacteriota; class Terriglobia; order Acidiferrales; family UBA7541; genus Acidiferrum. The sequence goes on along the minus strand of CAVSNX010000004.1, from coordinate 461,779 downwards.
TTGAATTCCATTTTGCAAACGCGCGATTCCGCCCGCGGCCTCATCGTCAACATGTCCGACGTCCTTTTCGATACCGGCAGCTACACCCTCAAGCCCGGCGCCCGCGAAAAGCTCGCAAAAATTTCCGGCATTCTTCTTGCCCATCCCGGCCTCACTCTCCAAATCGAAGGCCACACCGACAGCGTCGGCGGAGATGATTTCAATCAACAGCTCTCCGAACGCCGCGCCGATTCCGTTCGCGATTTTCTCGCCGAGCAAGGCGTTCCCGGTTCGAACATCACCGCGCGCGGCTTCGGCAAAATGCAACCCGTCGCTTCGAATGACACCCCTGAAGGCCGCCAGCGCAACCGCCGCGTCGAACTCGTTGTCAACGGCGACGCCATCGGCAACACCGCCTCAGCCTCCGCCGCGCCATCGTCTCAGCAATAATCCTGTGCATTATTGGTAGGGGCACGATATATCGTGCCCCTCTTTCATTTCGTGACGCCCGCTCCACCTGCAATCCTGTTATAGTCTCTTCAACTGGCCGCTCCCAGGGATTTTCAAATGTCGTACCGATAGCATCTCCATCCCCGGAGAACGCACCTGGAGAAAATCATGACCTCTCGTCACGCCGTTTTGTTCTGCGCTCTCCTCTTCGTTTTCTGTACCGCCGCGCAAGACAAGCCCGCCGCACCCGGCGCCACCACTGACGAAAACAAGGGCCAGTTCCCGCCGACCTACGTCCCATCTGGCAAAGTTATGTTCAAACAATACTGCGCCGCCTGCCACGGCGCCGACGCCAAAGGCCGCGGCCCCGCGACTCCCACGCTCAATATGCGCGTGCCCGACCTCACCACGCTTTCCAAACGCCACGACGGCAAATTCCCATTCGAATACGTCGAAAACGTTCTCCGCTTCGGCCCCGGAGTTTCCGCCCACGGCTCACCTGAAATGCCCGTTTGGGGTCCCATCTTCCAGTATCTCGACAACTACAATGAAGCCGCCGTCCGCCAGCGCATCAGAAATCTCTGCGACTACCTCGAATCCATCCAAGAAAAATAGCCACGCGCACCACCGTGTTGTAATTGCGGCTCTGAACTCGTCCTGAGCTCAGTCCAAGGAGACCCGTGCGTTTTTCTGTGCTTTCTCTTCCTCTCTTCGTCTCTCGTTCCAACTTGAAACACCCATTCGTCCATTCCGCACCACTAGGTACGGAATTGGCCCACTCCTCGTCCCACTCTGGCTCCCGGCTTGCCACAGCAGGTTGTGCGCAGCACTGGACGCATTCCTAAAGAAATTCCCATCATCCTGATCGGCAGCGATCTCGACGGCAGAGTTTTCTCTGAAAACACGCACACCGTCCTCCTCAGCCTCCACGGCGCTGGTATCCTTTCTCGCCACAAACTCTCCCCCGAGCAAGAACTCGTCCTCCGCTGGACCGAGCGCAACAAGGAAACCGAAATTCGCGTCGTCGGCCACATCGGCTCCTCTGGTGAATTCCACACCTACGGCGTAGCCTTCTTCGATGCCAATCTCAATTTCTGGGAAATCGATTTTCCTCCCGTCTCCCAGCTCGAACGAGAAATGGGTCTTCTCTCCCTGGCCTGCCATTCCTGCGGCACGCTCGAAAAAATCGATGACACCAGCATCGAAGCCGATATCTGCAACACCGGCCAAGGCGTCATCCGCTTCTGCAAACATTGCGGCACCACCACGCTCTGGAAACCTTCCCACTCCCAGGCCGCTCCCGCCCCGTTTCCCTCCAAGCCATCTTCCTCCAACGGCTCCCAACTCGGTTTGTTCCCCTCGCCTTCTCAGCCCAAGCCCGCACCCGCATCGAAGCCATCATCCCCGCCACTCGCATCACCGTTGCCCGCCGATCCCGCAACCGCTCCTCCTCCTCTCGTTCTACCCGTCCAGCAATCTTCCTTCTACGCTTCCTCACCACCCTTGCCCGAAGCCGTCTCACCCCCCTCGGCATACAACGCAACCTCTTCTCAAACTGCGCCCCGCCCCGGCGCTCACAACGACGTCCCAACCAACCCCCAAGCCGACGCTAGCCCCGAGCCGCGCACCACCGTCCTCACCATGCCTCCGCCGCGCGAACCCGGCCCTCCCCGCGTCAATCGCCGCAAGCACCCGCGCGTCAAAGTCAGCTATTCCGCCCTCGTCCGCCATCCCGAGCGCGGCGACGACATCGTCGTCTGCGAAGACATGTCCCGCGGCGGCCTCCGCTTCAAAAGCAAAAAGACCTATTACGAACGCTCCCTCATCGAAATCGCCGCCCCCTACGTCCCCGGCCAAACCCCCATCTTCGTCCCCGCCCAAATCGTCTTCATCCAGGAACTCCCCGAGCAAAAGCTCATCCGCTACGGCGTCGCCTACCTCCAAATCCCCAAACCCAACAACTACTTCTAGCCCGCCCGGCAACGCCAACTCTCCCTTTCTTTATCTTCTCTGCGCCCTCCGCGCCTCCTCCCCTCCGTCGGCGTTCACCCTGAGCGCAGCCGAACGGGCGATAAATCTTTTTCCTTGCTTCCTTACCTCCTTACTTCGTTACCTCTCCCTTGGCTTGACTCCGTTGCCCATCTGATCAACGATCCCGATCGATCATCAGTATGCCCCACTCCCTCCCAGCCCCCGCCTTCGACGACCCCAAGCACCACCTCCGCCTCTACCAAGGCGACTGCCTCCAAATCCTCGCCCAAATCCCCGAATCCTCCGTCGACCTCGTCTTCGCCGACCCGCCCTACTTCCTCTCCAACGGCGGCATCACCTGCCACGCCGGTAAAATGGTCTCCGTCAATAAAGGCGACTGGGACAAATTACCCGGCCCCGACCTTGGCCCGGTAAGGGCCAGATTTGACAAGGTGCATGAATTCAACACCGCCTGGCTCGCCGCCTGCCAGCGCATCCTCAAACCCAACGGCTCCATCTGGGTCTCCGGCACCTCCCACGTCATCCATTCCGTCGGCTTCGCCATGCAACAGCTCGGCTTCAAGCTCCTCAACGACATCTCCTGGGTGAAGCCCAATCCTCCTCCCAACCTCTCCTGCCGCTACTTCACCCACGCCACCGAAACCCTCATCTGGGCCGCCAGGGACAAAAAGTCCCGCCACACCTTCCACTACAAACTGATGAAGGAAACCAATCGCGGCAAGCAAATGAAATCCGTCTGGGAAATCCGCCCGCCCGAACCCTGGGAGAAAAAATTCGGCAAGCATCCCACTCAAAAACCCCTCGCCCTCCTCGAACGCATCCTCCTCGCCTCCTCCAACGAAGGCGACCTCGTCCTCGATCCGTTCTGCGGTGGCGGCACGACACTAATCAGCGCACTTCGCCTCCATCGCCATGCGGTAGGCTGTGAACTCTTCCTCGATTACATCAGTCTTTCCATCCGCCGCCTCTGTTCCAATCTGGTACACGTCGATCTTTCTTTCTCCACCGTCCACTTTTCTGTTGATCCGCTCGCCGATCCTATGGATCGATCCAATAGCGAAGTTGCGCGTCACGGCTCTTGTAGCGGCCGCTTTACGCGGCCGTCTTCATCTGGCGCGCAACGCTCTCCGACCGAAATGTCCGCCCATCTCCAACTCGTCCAGCAAGAACGCCGCTTCTACTTCATCGGCCGCACCCACCGCGAAGTCATCTTCTCCGTCCTCGCCGACTCCCTCGACGAAGCCCGCCAAAAATTCCGCGCCTCCGGCCGCCCCGACTCCGACGCCCTCTTCATCATCAAAACCGAAACCGAGATTTATCTTGCCTAAAGAACATGATCTAATCTCCGCATGCCTAGCGGGGAACCCTCTCCGAAACAACAACCTTGCTACTTTCTGATTTCTGTCTCGACCGGAAAGAATCTAGAACTCTGCATAAGCTATGGTTTGGCTGGCTTTCCAGGAGGCGAGGGTGGCGCTTGGACATTTTGTGAAATTTCGGAAGGCGATTTTGTTTCGTTCCTGTATGGAGCGAGAGCTCATAACCTCTACAAGGTCCTAGAGCGACGAGCTTTCCGCGATGCCGAGCACTTGCCACCAAACTGGGAACCTCTATCATCTAAAAAGGGCCCCGTCTATTTCCCTTTCCGGCTGCATCTACAACCGATTAGAGTTTTCGACGAGCCCCTCGTGAGGCCAGAATTTGCTTACATCGCCGAAAACCTACTTCAGAGAGGCGGATATGGAAAGTCGCATTTCCAGGCCGACCAAACTACGTTGCAAAGCGTATCCGGAATGGGGACAGTTGCGGGCCGCTCCGCAGAGACCGTTGAGTTGCCCAACCACTCGACATTTACCGCTCGCTTCAGTCGCACCACATCACTGATAAGGTCCCCTGAGGTAGTGCGCTTTAAAGAGCCGATCTTACAATCGGCAATTCGAAGGCATCTAATGTCTGAAGGCAATCTTCAGGCTCTGCTACACGACCTTGATCTCAAAGACGCAAAGGCAGACGCATTGGAAGTACTCGGCGAAAAAGGACTCCCAGAAGGTCACATCGATCTACTATTAAAGGAGCGCGTTCCGCTGGGGTCGGCGCTAAAGATTCCGATTGAGGTGAAGACAGGCAGGGCAGGGCCGACAGACCTCGTTCAACTGCATGGTTATATGCACCAACTTCGCAGCGAGTGCCCAATCGGATTGCTTGTCGCTTCGGATTTCAACAACAAGGCCATCGCAGAGGCAGCAGGGAATCGAATTAAACTTGTAAGGTACACATTAAGTGCCGATTTGAAAGGCATGCCGACCTTCGAGGACATCTACCAAAGTCTCAAACTTGAGCCGCTGACCAATTGACTGGCTGGGTCGGCGACGTACCCCGAAAATCCGCCAGCAACTCCAAGTCCGGAGTTTACCCCGACCCGGTCGGGGCGACCTCGGCCTCCTCACCTTCCTCGGCTCCGGCTCCTACCGCCTCATCTAACGGTCTAAAAGCTTCCTCTTCTCTTACTGAAAACTGACAACTGATAACTGATAACTGTCAACGACCCCCTGCGTCGCCCCCGCCCCCGCTTACCGCACAAGCGGCAGTCGCCGGACACGCACCGCTTTCTCCGTCACCGACACCATTACCCCCTTTCCCAAATCTTCTTCGCAAATCTCCAGCACGTCCTTAAGGAGATCGGCTAGGCCCGTCGCCCGTAATCCTTCGATCCGAACGCGAATCACGGAGGGCCCCGCTCCGCCAGACCTAGCCAGCAGGGTATGGAAATCAGCGTCGAGTGTCACGACTACGCGGGAATGTTGCTCCGCGAAGGCAAGGATCTCCGCATCCTTGGCTCCGGCCATGCCAATCTCGCCCACGTGTATCGCTTCAATCCCGGTTTTTCTTAGTTGTGAGACTGTGGATCGCGGAAGACCTTGGTCGAGCAACAGCTTCATCGGGCATTGGGCAGCGGCACAACCTTGTCCTCAATCAACGCCGAAGCAAATGTCAGTGCCTGCCGGATGTCTTCATCCTCTAATTCGGGATACTCCCGTTTCAGCTCTGCACGGTCGGGATAGAGCGCCAGCGCTTCGAGAACCCGCCGGACGGTGAGCCGCAGGTTGCGGATGCAAGGCTCTCCGTTCATTCGGGCAACGTCCGTCGTGATGCGGTCCAGGTTCTCCATGGCAGCTTCTTGGCTCAGTCTAGGCGCGCCTCCGCGAACTGTCAATCGCCGGGTGCCGCAGCCTTCGGCTTAAAGCCCGAGGGCGCCTGCTATTGACTCCTCGACAGAGGAGTGTAGATTCTGTCCAGCGCGTCGTTCGCGGCATATCCGCCAGCCGCCCTCGATTCTTCCCACACGAGGTGCCTCTTGAACTCGACACGAATTGGCAGAGCCTTTGCCCTCGCGAGCGCGGTGCTCGTATCCATTTCTATCTCCCAAACACGAACTCCGCCCGTTTCTGCCTCGGCCTCGGAAACCGCCGCCAAACCATTGCTGCTCGAGAAAAACGAAGGCGAGGCCCGTATTTGGCGCGAGCCTCCTCCCGGAGGATTCCTGCTCAAAGTCAGTCCTCAAAACAACGGCTCGAAACACCTCGTCTTTGGAACGGAAGACCTGCATCCGGGAGACGAAATAGCGCTCCACAAACATCTGGGCCAGGATGAAATTGTTTTGATCGAAACGGGCACCGTGCACATCCATCTCGGCGACAAGGAACGCGACCTGCATGCCGGTGGCATGGTCTTCATTCCTGCCTTCACCTGGGTGAGTATAAAGCCCCTCGGCAACGACACCGTCAGCATGGCCTTCGTATTTTCAGCCCCTGGCTTTGAGAACTACATGCGCTGTGATTCCGTTCCCGCCGGGGAAAAGCCAACACCGATAACCCCCGAAGAGGACAAGAAATGTAGCCACGAAGGCCACGTTATCTACAAAGACCTCGAAGAATCCCCAAAGCCCTGAGGATCAATGGTGGCGGGTGCCCCACGTTCGCTTTTACACGTGGGCCGGGTGCCCGACACGTCGCCCTTACGTGTGGAGGTTTTGACTTTCCCCCCTTTTGCCGCCAATTTGCAAAATGACCTTCGCCGCTAACTGCCATTGCCCCGATTTTGCGACTGTGTCTGAGCTTCCTCAAGACGTTTAAGCCGCTCTTCGAGGATTTTCACGCTGTTGGCAACCCCATTGAACGCCAATACCAGCAAAATGAATAGCCCGCCCAAACTCAGGTAGGTTCTACTCACAGCCATATTGACGGTCCCGCGAGTGGGATCCGCGTATAGGACATGAAGCAGCCATACCACAACGAAGGTAAAACCGATGACTCGAATGAGTCGAGAAGCGACATACGGCGAGGGACGTTTCTGTTTTTCGTCGGCCATGCGCCGCATGATAGCCGAAACCTGTTGGCCAGAGAAGCCCGAAGCGCAATCATGGCTCAAGCTTTACTCAAATTCCTCCGGCCATTCCCGGGCGCCGTGAAGAACTCCAAGAATGTGCACCTCGTTCTTTTCGATCCGGTACGCCACCACGAAAGGCGTCCCCGAAATGACGAGTTCGCGCGTACCTGCCACGCGCCCCTCCCTGCCCGCCATGGGGTGCCGGGCAAGTAGCTGCGTGCTTTCCCAGATTTGATCGGCTGTCCAAGCCGCCGCCGCGCGATTTCCCTCGGCGATGTATTCGTGCGCGCTGACGAACGGTTCCCGGGCAGGAGTGGTCCAGCGGACGCGCATCCCAGTGCGTTACTTTGCTCGCCGCATCCTGGCGACCAGCTTTTTCATCTCCGCGTCCGGCACAAAGTCCCCTCGTTCCGCCGCCCGCAACCCCTTTTTGATCAGCTTGATGTGATATTCGTTCAACTCCAAGTATCGCTCCACCGCCTCGTTCAGCACGTGGCTGCGATCGCGGTCCATGCTCGCGGCCAATTCATCCAGCGACTCCACGGTATCGGACGGAATCCGAAAACTGATCGTCTTTAGCGTACTCATGGAAAGGTCCTCACAATACAGCTCTCATAATACAACATATTATGCCGTACTACGACGCATTAAGACGGCCGGCCGTCTGCTGCCGTAGCCTCGCCTTAAACGCCGCGCGTTTTGACTTTTCCCCCGCCGATCCGTCGCCCCATCCCCAAATTTCCTGGCCTTTTCCCTTGACAAAAAGTGTCTCCCAGCGTATAGTATTGCTTGGGTAATAATCCATCGTAAGCCCGGGAACGCCCACTCTTCTCCATCCCGCGGGTTTAGCGGGACGAACCTCCAGATTGGCGCTTTTCCATTCGGAAGCCTGCTTTTCGCCCTAAGTCCTCCATTCGCAACACTTACGAAACAAACCGCATTTTGCACGATTTCGGAGCAATAACCTATTTAGAATCAACATCTACGCGACCGCCCGCAAGTGTTGCATCTAAAGAACTTACAGGAAAGCTAAATCGTTTAGATGCAACACTTACAAAAAACAGGGGAGGGGGTGCCGGTTATCGTTAACTAGGGTGCGTATGGATTGCAGCCGGGCGCCGCAGACTTTGCCTTAGAGCCTGCGGGTTTTGACTCTCCCCCGTCATCCCCGTAACGATTTTTCTTCTCTTACTGAAAACTGACAACTGAAAACTGGCTACTGCCCACAAAGGCCGGGGCCGAAGAAGATCAGCGGTATCGCGCGCCGTCAAACACGGCATCCGAACTATTTTCGGACCGACGCTCCTCAAGTCTTCTCACCAACTGGCAAAAGGAGCAGACGCCCACGTGGTTCTGCAACACCGTATAGGCTCGCGCATACTTCGCCTGCAATCGCAGGAGTTCGTCGCCTGCTTCTTTCGCGATCACGGGTGACTTAACAACCTCTGCGCGACGCTCGTTCCAGATCGCCAATGCTTTCTCGGATTCCTCCAGCAGCGTTTGATATTTTTCGCAAATCCCTGCTTTGACGTATTGTGCAGTGCTCATGCCCATCACCTTCACTGTCAGCAGTGCACTTCATTCGCCAAAGAAATAAGTCGCGCGTTTTAGGTCTCTTGCGTCAGGAAGATGCCTCGCGGTGGGTAGGGTTCCGGTACGCAGAAACAGCCATTTCACACCTCTTGACTGTATTATTTATAGAGCGAGCCGGGTGCCCCACACGTCGACTCTACGTGTGGGGGTTTTGACTTTCCCCCGCCGCAATCCCGTCCACATTTCCGACGGCGGTGCTAAGCTCCACAGGTCTCTCCAAGTTCGCACGAGGTTCCATGAAAATCTCGCACGTCCATTGCTGCGTCCGCGACTTGCCCGCCGCCGCCCACTGGTTTGAACAGGTGCTGCAAGCCACTCCCGTGTTTAACAACGACCGCATGGCCTGGCTCGGCTTCGGAGAATTTGGCGTGATTCTGGACGCCGCGCCTGCCGACAGCGCGCTTACCCTCGGCTTCGATAGCGAGGACTGCGACACCGACTATCGCACCGTCACCGCCCGCGGCGCCGAATCCATCGAGCCCCCGCAAGATCGCCCCTGGGGCGCCCGCTCCGCCTACCTCAAAGGCCCCGCCGCCCTAACCATCGAAATCGAACAGCTCCTAAAGCAATCGTGACCCATCTTGAACAAAGGAAAACCCGGCCAGCAATTCGAGTCGCCGGATGCCTTCGCCGGGAACGCCACCTCTTCTCCATCCCGCGGATTTGGGGGGATGAATCTCCCGATTGGCACGGGTGCCCCCAATTTGTAAGAGTGAGTGTTTTGACTTGTCCGTCCGCTAACCGTCCGTGCTTTCAACGACTTCCCGCTTCATTCGAATGCTAACCATGAAGGTATTGACAGGCTGTATATTTTTGTGCTATGCTTCCTCGTGTTTGCCAGCCCACAGCCCCGTTCGGTAACATTTCCGCCCCTTGCCGCACCTCCCTCCCTGCTTCCCCGTCACAGCAAAAAAAACGCGTCACATCCCCAATTTTTCGCCCTTTCGTTTCAAGCGTTTATGCACTCTTTCATTTTCCGTATCCCGCAACTCCTTTGTTTGCCGCTCTTACGAAAACACCGGGGGTGTATATCAACTCTTCCCATTCTGGAACTCGTCCCTCCGTCTTCAGCCACCGGCCAGCAAATTCCGTGCGACCGCCCGCGCACAAAAAAAGAGGGGGCCAACTTCGCCCCCTCTTTCCAAGGGAACACCGCAATCAGACAGTTGCCGCTTGGGCAAACTTGTGGAACGTGGAGTATTGCGCCTCGAACTTCTTCACTACCGGGAAGCCCTCAATGAACTTCGCCACAATCTTCTCCACCTGTGGATACAGTTCACGATTGTAGGCCTCCGCATGCTCCTTGGTCTCCCACAAGCTGATTGCCACCACTTCCCTCTTTTCCGGCGTGATGAGCACCAGCTCATCCAGGAATCCCTTCTGCCTGCGAAGCAGGGGCAGGATTTCCTTTTCAAACGCCACCGGAAATTCGTTGGCCACATTGGGCCTCAGTTGCAACATCACCTGACGTGCAAACATTTCAGCCTTCCTCTCTCAAATCTTTCGGAGGGCGATGCCGCTGATTCGCCTGCGTTCCCTCCAGGGCTCCGCAGGGATAAGAGTTCATTCCGTCCTCCAGCGTACGTTTATTCTCATTTTTCTCGATTTTCAGTACCGCCCGTCACGCTTGCACGTGACCGCCGACATCCTGGGCCGCGTCCAGATCACCTTCCGCACCTCCCAAAATGCCAGCGGCGTCCCGACATTTGCCGGGACGCCGCTAGATACAACTCTTCTCATCCGCGGAGGAGCAACCCTCTGCTCGGCACCGCCAAGACGCAGGCAGCTATTTGTGGCCGGAATGCGTAATGCGGGCCATGATGTCGCGCCGGCTGTCAAGCACGGAGGCATTGGCGAATTCCTCGCGCTCCGCCGCGTTCATCTTGCCGAGCGTTGCGTTGATGGCCGTAGCCCACTTGTCCATGCCATCGGCATTCGGATAGGTAATCACCAGGCACCGCATCGAAGGCGCCGTTGTGTTTACGTACTGCTCGTCCAGCCCGTAGTAGGTCGCCGAACCCTTCTTGATTTGGTCATCAAACGTCGCCACCAGATACTTCTTGAGTGCCGCGGCGTATACGGTCGGCTTCTCTGGCTTCGCATTCGAACAGACCACCCGCAGGTACGTTGGTGTCCCGGCGCCCATGCGATACATCGAAGTCCGCATCAAATAATCCTCGTGCTTAGTCGCCGCAATTTGTCCCGGCCGAGGCCCCGCCTTGCGCACTTCGTCAAGCACCTTCAACAGCCCCGCGATGCTCGTGGAAGACCACGCCGCGCCGTGCGTGTAGCCGTCCGGCGTATGCACGATTTGTTCGAACGTCGACCAGCTTAGAATCGTCCCATCGGCCGCCAGCTTCTCAAAAATAGGCACGGCATTCTTCTCCGTGTCTTCCGAGTACGCCGCCCAGTTCGCGCGCGGAACCTGGAACTGGCTTACAAACGTGTAGACAATCGGCGTTGGCTCCATCTGGGAAAAAGCCAAGGGCACACTGATCACCGCCAACACGAACACAAGCAAGGCCGCTATCCGTTTTATCATTTTTGTCCTCCTGGACAGACTGGCGGGGCCGCGTGACGTAACAAACGCGAAGGTCGCTCCTCGTCGCTCCCTCGCGGAGTTCGCGAAGTGGGCGGGATGCGGCGTTCGGTCTAGTGGGTAACCTGAGAAAAGGGGCTTGCGCCCGGGGCACCGGCCAGTGTGGGCAGACAGTATCGCTGTATTCCAAAGATGTCAAGTAAATCGCGTGCGAATTGCGGCCGCAAGACTGCGGATTTTTCAAAGTGAGGAATTCGCGTTCGAACGGCAAAAAATCAGGGACGCGTGCCGGAGGCGACTATGATTTCGAGCGGCATGCTCATTTCCTTGCCGTTCCAGAATTTTTTCAGGGCGGCGAGGATTTCGGCTTCTACCTGCGCTCTCTTTTCGGGAGTGAGTTGTGCGATCAGGGGGCGGAACGGCGCGGCAACTTCCGTGAACTGCAGCCAATATTCTTCCAGCGAACGGCTCCAAATGCCGCTCACGATGCGGTCTTCTTCATGGACGTTTTGAAAGCCTACGGCTTCCAACGCGCGGCACAAGCGGCCGCGCTCGCCAAACATGGAGCGACTCGGTCCATCGGGATCGGGCGGCGGCGGAGGAACCGGAACATGCTTCATCACAATGCCGCCGGTGGTGGTGAAGAACGGCTGCTCCTGGATTCCCCAGGCGACAAATGCGGCACGGCCTCCGGATTTCAGCACGCGAAGGCATTCGCGCAGTGCTTTGTGGAGATCGGGAAAGAACATCACGCCGAAGCGACAGGTCAGCACGTCGTAGGATTCGTCGGCGAAGGGAAGAGATTCGGCATTGGCTTCGCGAAACTCGATGTTGGTGATGCCTTGCTTGCGGGCGAGTTCTTCGGCGAGCGACATCATGCCGGGACCGAGGTCGGATGCGGTGACGCGGCCGGAGGGAGCAACCTTTGCCGCGATGGAAAGCGCGGGATCGCCAACGCCGCTGGCGAGATCGAGCACGCGCAGGCCGGGACGAAGCTGCGCGGTTTCGAGAATGGCGTCGGTGGCGCCACGGGTGAAGGCGGCGATTTGCGCGTGCCATTTGCGCCACGCGGTGACGGTGGCGTCGCCGGTCCATTCCTGGCGAAGTTGGTCGCGAAATTTCTGGATCTTGACGGGATCTGGTGCGCTCATCGGAAGCCTCCACGGCGGGAAAGTTTAACAGAGAGTTTTATTGGATGCGGGAGCGAAGCGGACGGAGACAGTGTCGACAGGAGCGAGGTTGAAAACAATTTCTTCGCCGGGGGCGATCCAGAGCGGCGGGATAATGGAGCCGGCGATGATGATTTGTCCGGCTCGCAAGGTCTCGCCGAAAACGGCAAGCAGATTCGCGACGTGGCGGACGATGTCGAGGAGTTCGCCGGTTAGTTCTTGCAGGGCTTGAGGATTGGCGACGTTTGCGATTTCAGATCCGTTTCTGAGGACGTGACCGGTGAGTCCGTCGAGATTGCCGCCTGCGCGTGTGACGTCATTGCGGCCGAGAATAATGTGGCGCTGATAAATGTTGCGGGCGAGCGTGCCTTCGACGTCGTCGGAGGGATGATCGACGTCGGCGAGTTCGATTGCGGGGCTTAAGCCGGAGATCGCGGATTTCGCGGTGTCGCGGTTGGCGCCAGCGGGAAAATCTTTGCCGAGGTGGACGGCAATTTCGGGTTCGGCCGCGGGCTTTTTCCAATCGGCGATGGAAATTGATGAGCCGGAAGGAACTAGAGCACTCTGCATCAAGAAGCCGACGAGTGGTGCGTTAGTGCGAAGTCGCTGCAGGGCTGCGGGAGCGCCGAAGGCGAGTTTCCAGCCGAGCGGTTCGTGACCGGCGGCGAGGAGTTCGCGGCGGCGTTCGAATTGCGCGGCCATTCCGCGGGAGATGCGCGGGTCGTCCCAAGCGGCGGTCATGATTCGAACGCCATGGAAGTTCAGTAGCCTTCGGGCGGGATTTCGTAGCCCGCCGCTTCGAGCGAGCCAGCGCCGCTCCAGCCCCAGACGAGCACAACGTCTTCCGTGCCGGTGTTGTCGAAACCGTGCCAGTGGCCGCGCGGGGTGAAAATGACGTCGCCCTGCGCGGAAGGCTCGCGGCCAGTGTCGGTGTAAATCATGCCGCTTCCTTTGATCACCACAAAAAACTCATCCACGTTGGGATGGCGATGTTTGTCATGGCGCGCGCCGGGAGGGAGGACGGTCCATCCGACGAGAAGTTTGTCCGAGCCGGCGGTTTTCTGATCGATGAGGAACTGGACCTGCATGTTGATCCAGCCTTCGTCTTTCGAAAGGCCGCCGACGCGCGGAACATCGCGAAGATTGGTGCGATACGGCTTCATTTGGACATTCCTCCCAGGCGGCGATAGACCTCATAGACAGTGACGAAATCGTGGTGCGCGAGGCCGAGGCCGCGGCAGGCGTTCAACATTTCGTTGGCGGCGGCGCCAAGAGGAACGGGCACACCCATTTTTCTGCCAAGATCGAGCGCCAGTAACATGTCTTTTTGCTGGAGATTTACGTTGCCGTAGGTGGCGTCGGAAATGTGGCCTTCGAGAATGAGCGGGGCGCGATAGTTGAGCACGGGAGAGGCGACGACACTTTTCAGAAACGCGTCCACGGCGACTTCGCGGGGGACGCCGCCTTTTTCGGCGAGAGCGATGCCTTCGCAGAAGCCGATCACTTCGATGACCAGGGTCATGTTGAGAGCGACTTTGAGCTGCACGGCCAGGCCTTGCGCGCCGATGTGGGTGACCTTGGGACCGATGGCTAGCAAGACGTGCTGGACGCGTTCGAATGCGGCTTTGTCGCCGCCGACCATGAGCGAGGCGTTGCCTTTCGCAAGTGTGAGCGTGGTGCCGGAGATGGGAGCGTCCAGCATGGTCAAGCCGGCTTTGGCGAATTCGTCGGCGACGGCGCGGCTGCCGTCGGGATCGATGGTGCTCATGTCCAGGTAGACGGCGTCTTTGCGGAGGCCGGCGATGACACCATTTTCGCCGAGGGCGAGAGATTTGACGGCGTCGGCATCGGTGACGATGGAGAAAACGATTTCGGCGTCGCGCGCGGCTTCGCGAGGCGTGTCCGCCCATAACATGCCGAGCTTGAACATGGGCGCGGCTTTTTCTTTGGTGCGATTCCAGCCAGTGACGGTGTGGCCGGCAGCGAGTAGACGCGGAACAATTGCCTGGCCCATATCACCTAGGCCGGCGAAGCCGATTTTCAAGAGGCACCTCGTTTTGGAAGGAAGACCGGATTGAAAATTGTCTGGCCAAGAAGGCAGAGGTCGACAGTCGACAGTCAACAGTAAGAAAAGAAAGGAAAGTGACCGTGGGCATGGCGCTCATTTTGGAGACGCTACGGGGATCGTTTGCGTTGGAAGATTCCAGCCTCGGAGGGCTAGTTGCGGTGGGCCTTGCGCGGCGGAAGCGGGGTAGTCGATGTCGAGTTCGCGGGATTCGCCGGGGAGCAGGGAAAAATAGTTGTCGCTGAGATAGGCGGGGAGGATGCGGGAGCCGTCGGCGGCGTTGAGGAGGGTGAGTTTGTTGGCGAGGGCGGCGGAGGCGCCGCGATTTTGGATTTGAACGTGGACGCGGATGGTGTCGCCGGTGCGTTTCGAATCGGCGGTGGCGGAGAGAGTTGCGGCGGGCAGCTTGTTTAGTGGGCGGTAGGAGGCGCTGTCGGCGGCGAGCCAGTAGAAATTGTCGGACAGGAGCTGGCCGGCGGAGTTGTGGAGTTCGAGTTTGACGAGGACGACGCCGTTTGAGAATTGTGGGGCGAGGTCGAGCTTGAAGGCGTTGGTTACGGCGTTGGAGGCGGCGTCTTTTTTCTCGCCGTGCTGGAGAAGTTGTTTGTTGTCGAGGGAAAAGACGACGGCGGTGGCGGAGAGGCCGGGGAGCGGCGCGGTCGTGTTGTTGACGATGTCTACGCTGTAATTCGAAAGATCCAGCTGAATGTGGATGGGTTCGCTGGCCTTTTTTGTGCCGTAGTAGGAAGCCTGCGTGTCGTAATCGGAGCTGAGAATTTGCCACATGTTACTGGGCCAGGCGGGTTGGGTCATCCACAGGACGCGGCCGCTGTTGGGCGCCCAGAGATGCGCGTTCATGCCTTCGAAGATGGCGCGATGATCCACGTAATTGAGCATCTGCGCTTTGCGTTCGAAATCTTCGAGGCTGGTAGGCGCGCCGAATTCGGACTGGATTTGCGCCATGAAGGGCGCGGTTTCGCCGTTACCGCTGGCATGCCAATCGTGATAGGCCCAGACGTCGTTGATGGGCCACTGGTCCTCCTTGGGAATCCAGGCGCGGAAAGATTCGAGGGTGGACAGGGACTGCGTGCCGGTTTCGACGGAGAAGCCGTGATTGAGAGCGGAGAAATAAAGCGCGGGGTCCTGGTATTTGTAGGGGCCGCTGTTCTGCAGATTGACCTGATTCGAACTCGGCGAATAGTAGCGCGTGCCGTCGAGCGAGCGGATGAGCTCGGTGAGGCCGTCGTTGATGATGGGTTGGGGAACGCCTTCGTTGCGGCCGCACCACATGGCGATGGAGGGGTGATTGCGGAAACGGAGGATGGTGTCGCGCGCGTTGTCGAGGAAGAGGACGGGATCCTGGGCTTCGACGTTGTAGTTTTGCGTGGACTCCCAGAAGTCGTTCCAGATGAGGAGGCCGTACTCGTCAGCGAGATCGTAGAAGACTTGCTCGGTGTCCTGGCCGACCCAGTTGCGGATGAAGTTGAGATGAGCGTCGCGATGGAGTCGGAAGTAGGGCTCGAGGCGCGCGCGGGAGACGCGCTTGCGGGAATCGTCCATGCCCCAGTTGCCGCCGCGGCAGGCGATGCGAACGCCGTTCACTTTGATGACGAGATACGGTGAGACCTTGGTGTCTTCAAGCATTCGAATGGCGGAAGAAGATTCGGCGCCGAGTGCGAGCGAGGCGACCCAGGAGTGCCACCAGTCTTTCCAACTTTCGGGGAAATTCGGAGGGAAAGGATCGGCGGCGGGGAGTTCGCGCATGCCTTCGAGAGAGACGTCCACGACCTTTTCGTTGTTGGCGCGCGCGGAGGTGGGAGAGTATTCGAGGCGGCGCAAATGGCCGGTGGTGTCGAGTAGGCTGAGTTCGTAAGTGATTTCGCGGATGCCGAAGGTGACTTGTGTCGAATCGGATTCTTTGTCGCCTTCGGTGAGTGACAAGTTCAAGTGATAGAGCTCGGGCTTGCCGTAGCCGTTGGGCCACCACAGGCGCGGATTCTGGACGGTGAGCTGGGGGAATTCGGAGGGGGCGAGTTTCACGAAACTTTTTCCGGGGGGAAGAACGACGGTTTTGCTTACGGAAGTTTGATCGAAGGAGGCCCTCAGCGTTCCGTGAATGGGAGCCGCTGAATTGTTTTCGAGGGGGACGGTGATTTCAACATCGGCGCGGCTGGTGTCCGGCAGCGGCAGCTTGGTGACGATCTGAGCGTCGCCGATTTTAGCAGAGCCAGTGGCAGTAAGCGTGACGGGTTGCCAGATACCAGTGTCGCGATCGCGGATGGCGGGAATCCAGTCCCAGCCTTCGGTGGCGACAAAGGTGGGGCCATCGAGGCACATGATGCCGCCGTTTTCGCCGGGACCGCCTTTGATGGATTGTTCCTGGGGAATGCCGGGATGCGGAGGCGGAGAAATGCGCACGGCGAGAGCGTTAAGCTGGCCAGGCTTCAAACTACCGGTAACGTCGAAGACGCCGCGGATGAAGGCTCCGGTGACGGTTCCAAGAGATTGTCCGTTCAACCAGACTTCCGCTTTGTAATTGATGCCTTGAAATGTGAGCGTGAGATGTCGCCCTGCTAGGTTGGCGGGAGGTTTGAATTCGGTGCGATACCAGTAGTCCTGCTTATTCAGGCTTTCGGGAATGGCGAGATTGTTCAAGCCGTAGTCGGGGTCGGGGTAGACGCCGCGATCCACCAGGGTGGTGAGAACGGTGCCGGGGATGGTGGCGGGCCACCAATCTTTGTCGTTGAAGCCAGCCGTGGAAATCTGCGGACCTTCTTTCTTTACTTTCGGCGCGGGAATGAGGGTCCAGCCTGCGGCGAGGGTCCATTCGTTTTCGCCGGAAGGTTGCAGGGCGGGCTGGGACGGAAGCGGGGCGTGTGCGACGGGTCGGGAGATTGCGCCTTTGCCGGTTGGCATGGTGGCGGGATCTTGCGGGGCGCGATATCCGGCTTGCGCGCGGGTCTGGACGGACCACGGTTTGGAGCCTTCTTCGTAGAGGATCCCAGTGACATTTCCGGGCTGCGCGTAGAGCTGCTTGATTTCGCCGGACGTGAGAGCGTGGCGCAGCAGCGTTAAGGTGGCGATCTTTCCACCAAAATGCTTTCCGTTGGGCAAAGGAAGATCCGCGGGAGCCATTTGAAGGATGTTGCTCACGCTGCCGAGGGTGAGCTTGCCGGTGGCGACTTGGGCGCCGTCGCAAAAGAGGTGGAAGTCGGCGCCGTCAAAGGTGGCAGCGAGCAGGTGCCAGTCTTGTGCGGTGACGGCAGCAGAGGAAGTGAGGCTGTTGTCCTTGCCGAGCCATAGGACGAGCTTGCCACTGTCGAGAGCGAGATAGCGCGGATATTCTTCGGTGGGATTTCCGACTCCAGCCAAGAGTGTTTGCGCTTTGAGGAATTCCGCAGGCTTTACCCAAAAATAGAGAGACCAGGGCGAATCGGGTTGCAAAACGGAATCGTGGGCGACGAGAGGTTTTTTCAGGCCTTCGCCGTCGGGAAGGAAGACGGCGTTGAATGGTCCGTAAAATGGTGGATCGTTGGTGACGATTTGAGCGTTTGCGGGTGAGTTCGCGTTGAACAAAACCAAGATCAGCGCGCCCAGTATTGATAGGAGAAATGATCGCGAACAGAGACGCGACTTATTCATGGGGCTCCTTTGGAGCGAGAGGCATTACGGTTTCCAGAATTTCATGACCGCGGAATAGTCGAGGTCTTCTTTGGCGGCGCCTTTGACGGCGCTGTACGTTTCGCGCGCGGCGGCCGTGGCGGGCAAAGGCACGCCAATCTGATTGGCGAGATCGAGCGCGAGACCGAGATCCTTGTGCATAAGGCGCAAGGAAAAACTCGGGGCGTATTCGCCTTTGAGGAGATTGGGGGCTTTGACGTCCAGAAGGCCGGAGCGGCCCATGCTGGATTGCAGAACTTCGACGAGTTTTTCGCCTTGCAGTCCAGCGCGCGTGACGAGAGCGAGAGCTTCGGCGAGCGCGTCCACTTGAAGGGCGAGGATCAGGTTCATGGCGAGTTTGATGGTTTGGCCGGCGCCGTTGGGGCCGAGGTGAAACCATTTTTTGCCCATCACGCCGATGATGGGCTCGGCGGCCTTTAAGGTGTCCGCATCGCCGCCGATCATGAAAACGAGTTCGCCTTTTTTGGCGCCCCAGTCGCCGCCAGTGACCGGTGCGTCAAGAAAACGCACGCCGCGTTCGGCGCAGGCGGCGGCGATTTTGCGGGCGAGCACTGGAGAGATGGTGCTGGAGTCCATGTAGATGCTGCCGCGCTTGAGCGCAGGCATGGCGCCGCGCTTGCCCCAGAGAATTTCTTCGAGAGCGGGCGGATCGCTGACGATGGAAATTAAAAAGTCGGAAGCGGCGGCGGCTTCCTCGGGAGACTTGGCGAGCTTGGCGCCAGCGGCGACGACTTCGTCGGCGCGCGCGGCAGTGCGGTTCCAGACGGTGACAGAGTAGCCGGCTTTGACCAGATTCAAGCTCATGGGGCGGCCCATCAAGCCGAGACCGATAAATCCAATGGCGGGTTTCACGAGAAGCCTCCTCGAAGGCAGCGTGCGCGGTGCGTGCCGTATGTTGCTCAAAAAGAGGAGACGATTGTAGCGGAATTGCGGCGCAGAAGCAGCGGCAGGCAAACGAAGCTATTCGTCGTCGTGTAGGCAAGAATGATAGGCTTCGGGCAGAGCGTGATACACCGAAACCGATTTCGCATGCTGGCAGGAATAGCCTTCCTGGCGGCGACCGGTCCGGCTGGTGAGATGGTCTGCGCGCAGGAACCGCCGACTCCTCCTCAAGAGCCGCCTGCTGCCGTTTTGCAAGGACAAGCTATGAACAACGTGGCGGCCCCGTGCGTTCAGCCCGCGCCGATGGTACAGCTAGAAGATTACGACGGGCCGCTGAAGAAGGTGGTGGGCACGTTCGCCCGGCCCTTGGAACGAAAGGCGGTGCACCCGCCACACTATAAACCCGGCGTGAAATTGTGCACCCTCACGCTGAAAGATAAATTCACACTGTTCGTCCAGGATTCGATTGACCCGGCGACGTTTCTCGACTCCGCATTCAACGCGGGGATCGATCAAGCGGAAGACACAGACCACAGTTATGGGCAGGGGGCGGAAGGGTATGGCCGGCGTTTTGGCGCCGAACTCGCCGGCCAAGCGTCGTCCAGGTTCTTTAAAGAATTTGCATATCCCTCGATATTTTCGGAGGACCCGCGTTACTACCGTCTGGTCCATGGCAGCGCTAAGAGGCGCTTGCTTCATGCGATGGAGCATGCGGTGGTGGCTCAGCGCGACAATGGCAACCGCATGTTCAATTTCTCCGAGTGGCTGGGGACGGCGAGCACGGTGGTGCTGAGCAACACCTATCACCCGGACAACCGACGCGGTTTCTCTCCCGCGGCGCAGCGGGTGGGCTATGCCATTCTGCAAGACATGGGTTTCGACGTGCTGCGCGAATTCTGGCCGGATATCTCCCGCAAATTCAAATTGCCTTTCCGTGGTGAACCCGAACTGTTGAGCGAGGACACGAGTTCCGCGACCAAGTAAGCCTTCGCGAATCTTGGACTTTAGTGGGAGGTCGCGGGGAGAAGATCAGGCGGTCTTGGGGCGGTGAGTCATGGGGAGAATGCCCGGGTCGCCTCCGGAGGAAGCTTTGGCGGCGGCGCTGCGCGGTTCGTCGCTTTGCTTGGCGGCGGGCGCGGCTTCGGGCGCAGGCCTGGACGTGGCGGGAGTCGAGCCGGAGCTTGCAGTCGTGCCGGAATCGGGGACTTCTTCGATGCGCACTAAATATTGATAGGGGATTTCCCAACGAAAATGCTTGTGCTGGCCGCGCTGTTCGATGCTTTGTTCGAGGAAGATGGAACGGCCCGAATCGGCCACGAAGGTGCCGGAAGCGGGCAACAGGATGTCACCGGCGCGATATTGGACTTCCACACGGCGCCCGAGAAAGGCTGAGTAGCGGGCCATATTGAAACAAGTTTCGATGGCGGGTAGTAACAGGGTCAATAGTACGGAAGGACCCCCCTCGAAAAAGTGTGGAAAAGTCGAGGAAATTGATGAAGCGAGGAACGTGTAGAGTGTGCAAAAGATTTTAGCGGCGGGAGAGTTTTGCGGCGCCTTGGCTGGATTTTTCGAGGGCGTCGGATTGGAGGTATTGCTTGGCGCGGGGGTCATTTTTCAGGTAGGCGTCCCAAAAAGCGAGGGAGGCGGAGTTGGTGTAGCCGAGGATAGCTTCGCCTTGCTCGGCGTGGGTGGATGAGAGCGTGCGCGCGGTGATGAAGGACATGTGATTGGCGCCTTCGATGAAGACGTGGTACTTGTCACCGGGAAGGCTCCGTTCGAACGGAATTTTGTGCCACGCGGGACTGGCGACGGGGCCGAGGCTGTCGAGCGAGCCGGTCATGCCGATAAAAGGCAGCGAGATGCGATCGAAGGAATGATCGTTGAGGCCGAATTGGCCGGGCCCTTGGGGTGAGAGGCAAAGGACGGCTTTCACGCGCGGATCGGTGAAATTCGAACCGGGATGACCGGGGAGATCCACAACTGCTCCGGCGACCGCTTCCGCGGTGTAGGAACCCATGGAGTGGCCGCCGACGCCGATGCGATCTTTGTCCATGTTTCCGACAAGGCCGGGGACGCGGTGCTCGAGCACAGGCAAGGAATTCAGAACGAACGAAATGTCTTGCGGGCGGCTCTCCCAGAGGGCGGGCTTTTTAAGAGCGTCGCGGACCGCTTGCAGGAAGCGGATGTTTTCTTCGCCGGAGTTGCGGCGCTGGATGGCGGAATCGTCGTGGGTGGGCTGGATGGTGACGTAGCCGTAGGTGGCCCAGTGGCGCGTAAGAGATTCGCAGCAATCTTGCGAGCCGCCTGCGCCGTGGGAAAAGATGATTACCGGATACGGGCCGGTGTCGTTGGGATAAAAGATGCGGACGTGAAGATCTTTGTTGCGTTTCGCGTCGTGAAGGACGAGGTCGGAAACTTCGGAGACAGAGTGCGGGCCGGACGCGAGCTTGTAGCCATCCGCGGCGTCTGAAGCGGAACTCGGCGGTGGGGCTTCGGGGAAGGAGGAGGGATCCGGGGCCGGGGCGCTGGAAGGAATCGATTGGAGCGCTGCGTTTGGCGGGACGAAGCCTCTGCCGCCGGTGGGGCTAGTGATGAAATACGCAGCGGCGACGCTCACGAGAGCGATCAAAACAATATTGGTGAGACGCCGAACGGCGCGGCGGCGATGGACATAATCGTGAGGCAACCTCGGAAACAATCGCCGGAGATGGGCCAAGAAGGACATGGTATTGGGCTGCAGGTCCTGGTTTTTTGTGGGCATGGATTTAAACCCGCCCGTCGGAAAAAAGTTGCACAAGTTTTCTGCATCGAGACCTGTGGTACCTGATCAAAAATGCAGTAGGGCTGGACTGTGGGCGGGATAGGTATTAAGCATACAGGATAGCAATTCGCGATGCCAAGGGAGTGAGCGAATCCTTGACTTTTTCCGGGGGAAGGCTATTGTCGGCGTTCCGGGATTTGGGGTGGGGCCAGAGGAGAGGCCCGGTGTGGAGGGATAGACAGAGTTGGAATAAAGGCGACTCCCCAGGAGTTGAAAAGGGTAACTTCCCGGGATGGGTTTGAATCTGGGGTCTTTCCGTGCCGGAGGTAAACGAAACGGTTGCGAATGGGCTGGCGGCGTATTACGAATACGTGGCCGGGCAGGTGCACCGATGGGTGGACCCGCTTTCGAATGAACAGTTTTGGCGCAAGCCGTTTCCGTACGGAAATAGCGTGGGGCACCTAGTGTTGCATTTGACGGGCAATTTGAATTACTACATCGGAGCGCGCGTGGCGGGGACCGGATACGTGCGCGACCGTGACCGCGAGTTCACGGACAAGCAGCCGCCGCAGAAAGCTGAGGCGCTGCAGGCGTTCGACCGTACCATCGCCATGGTGGTGGAGACGATTCGAAAGCAGAGTGCGGAGGACTGGGGAAAGACGTACACGGCCGAGCTAGAACCGGAGGCGGAAGACCGTTTCCAGATTTTCGTGCGGTGTGCGGGGCATGCGTATCATCATGTAGGGCAACTGGTGTACCTGAGCCGAGGGTTAGCGAGAACTTAAGGCCGGGAAGCAGCACCGGGGCGATGCAGAGTGGGCATGGCACCGGCGAGGCGCAAAACGAGTGGTCGAACAGAAGCAACTAACGAAGGGCAAGGCTGCCCTATTGCTGATTCTTTCCGCCTTGGGCGCGATTGTCTCAGCGACGTGGCTGCATGGATGGCGCAAGTATGCGGGATTTGCCGTCGTGGGGATCGTTATTTTCATTGGGTTCACGCTCTGGAACCGCAAACACTGAATCAACGTCTCTTGTAAATGATGGGGGAAACTGCCATGAGAAAGGTGTGTTTGGCCGCGGTTGCGCTGGTGTTGTGCGGCTGGGGAGCGCATTCGGCGCGGGCTCAAGAAGCAGCGACGGCCAAAGCCGCTCCGGCAGCGGTTTCCAGCACGCCAAGTATTGACCAGTCGCTCGAATGGAACAGCGTGTTCAATCCGAAATTGTCGCCGGATGGGAAGCGCGTCGTTTACGAAGTGCAGAAAACGAATTGGGAAGAAAACGCGTTCGAACGGAATTTGTGGATTGTGGATGTTGCGACGAGCGAATCGCATGCGCTGACCACGGCGAAAAAATCAAGCACGAATGCGGCGTGGTCGCCGGACGGGAAATGGATCGCGTTTCTGTCCGACCGGCCTGGGCAAATCAAGGGAACGCCGGAAGAGAAAAAGCAGCTCTATGTAATCCAGGCGGACGGCGGCGAAGCGCTGCAACTCACCAAAACTGAAAACGGAGTGAACGCGCTGGACTGGGCGCCGGATTCGAAACGCATCGCGTTTTCGGCGATGGATCCCGAACCGAAGGCGCTCAAAGACCGCAAGGAGAAATACGGCGAGTACTCGGTGGTTCATGCCGACTACCAGATGACGCATTTATGGACGGTTGAGATTCCCGGGGGGATGGCGCCGGCCGCCGAGCCAAAACGCGTGACGGAAGGCGACAAATTCAGCGTGGGGAGTTTTTCGTGGTCGCCGGATGGGACGCGCATTGCGTTCAGCGCGCAGAGGGATCCGGACTTGATTTCGATCGAGACGGCGGACGTGTATGTGGTGACGGTCAGCGACAGCGTGGTGAAAAAAATCGTGCTCACGCCGGGGCCGGACACGAATCCGAGGTGGTCACCGGATGGGAAAAAGATCGCATTCGAAACGTCGGCGGGGTCGCGCTATTTCTTTTACTCAAACCGAAGGATTGCGGTTGTTCCGGCGGAAGGCGGAGCGGCTCAGATTTTGACGGCGGCGTTTGATGAAGATCCGGGACTCGTCGGCTGGGGCCCGGGCGGAATTTATTTTGAGGCACAACAAAAAACCTACGCGCATCTGTTCCGCTTGAATCCGGCCACGGGAGAAACGGAAAAGTTGAGTGAGCCCGAGAAAATGGACGCAGGCAATTTTTCGTTTTCGAAAGACTACGGACAAGTGGCCTATCAGGCGGCGTTGGAAAATCAATACGCAGAGATCTATTCATCGAGCGTTGCGCCGTGGCAAGGCAAAAAGCTGACGGCCATGGGCGACCAGTTGAAGGGCTTCACGCTGGCGCACCGGGAAGTGATTTCGTGGAAGTCGGCGGACGGCACGGTGATTGAAGGTGTTCTCTATACGCCGAGCAATTTCGAATTAAAGAAGAAATATCCGCTGCTGGTGGTGATTCATGGAGGGCCGACGGGAGTGGATGAACCACTCGTAAACCCGGACCGCTACTATCCAATGGAGCGGTTCGTGGCCAAGGGTGCGCTAATTTTGCGGCCGAATTACCGGGGCTCGGCGGGCTACGGCGAAAAATTCCGCTCGCTGAACGTGAGGAATCTCGGAATCGGGGATTATGCCGACGTAATCTCGGGCGTGGATGCCCTAATCGCGAAAGGCTGGGTGGACAAGGAGCGCGTGGGAGCGATGGGCTGGAGCCAGGGGGGCTACATTTCGGCGTTCATCACGGCGTCGAGCGACCGCTTCAAGGCGGTTTCCGTGGGCGCGGGAATTTCCGACTGGACGACGTATTACGTGAATACGGACATCACGCCCTTCACCCGGCAATACTTGCACGCGACGCCGTGGGACGATCCGGAAATTTATTGGAAGACTTCCCCGATCAGCTACATTGCGAAAGCCCGGACGCCCACGTTAATCCAACACGGAGAAAACGATCGCCGCGTGCCCATTCCGAACGCCTACGAACTGCGGCAGGCGCTGGAGGACCGCGGCGTGCCGGTGAAGATGGTGGTGTACAAGGGATTCGGGCACGGAATCACGAAGCCGAAGCAGCAGCGCGCGGTGATGGAAGAAAACGAAAAGTGGTTCGGGCAGTACATCTGGGGCGAAAAACCAGCGGAACCAAAAACGCCCGAGCCGAAGGCGGAAGAGAAGAAGTCAACAGCAGCGGTAAATCCGTAAATTTGGGAGCGGCTGGAGATCGGGCTCGACCCAGCCTTCGCGTGCAGCGGCGGTCTGGAGAAGCTCGCTCGAATAATATTTTGCAAGAAGATTCTTGTCGCCGAGTTCGGGATGTTCGGCAATGAATAGTTCGAACGAAAAGCCTTCAGGGGTTTCCACCAGCGCGGCAGCCACCAAGCGCATCCAGGCCAGCGTGAGAGTGTGATGATATTTCTGCGTCGCACCTTGATGATTCGCGAAGCGCAAAATCCCCGCAGCCATACGTTCGGCGGCGCGCGAAGCGTCCGAAGATTTCAGGTAGAGCCAGGCGACACGAATGTGCTCGCGGTGGTGGAAGAGATCCGCAGGAAACGATAAGTCCTCAAAAGCACGAAGGAAATCATCGTCGCTCCACGCGGAAGCGCGGGATGGTGGTTTGGCTTCGTTCATAGAAATTTGGAAAAGGGACGAGGGATTCGTCTCCTGTAAGTGTACTACGTCTCCAGCTTGAAACGGGTGGAGGCGAGACGGTAGAGGCGGCGCCAGAGCAAGCGGTTGATGAGCACCACGACGGTGGCCATGATGAGAGTCGAGGCCAGCAGAACGTCGAAGCGGCCGGAGTCGCTGGCGCTGCTGATGGTGCTGCCGAGGCCGGGCGTGGAAACGATGCGCCCCTGAAAATGAAAATATTCGGCGACGATGCTAGCGTTCCACGCGCCGCCCGAAGCGGTGACCATACCGGTGATGAGGTAAGGGAAAATTCCGGGCAGGATGAGGTGGCGCCAGCGGTCCCAGGAACTGAAGTGGAAAATGTATGCGGCTTCCTTGAGGTCCGTGGGAATGGCCATGGCGCCGGCAATGACGTTGAAGAGGATGTACCACTGGGTGCCGAGGAGCATCAAGAGCATGGCGGAAATTTCGAGGCCGCCGCGGAGACGCAGCAAGAACAACAGAATGATTGGGAAAAGCGCGGTGGCGGGAATCGAGGCGGCCATTTGCGCGAGAGGCTGGGCGATGCGAGCGAAGCGGGGATTGGAACCGATGTAGACGCCGACGGGAACGGTCCAGAGCGCGCCGAGAATGAGCGCGGTGTTGACGCGGAGAAAGGTGAGCGCAGCGCTTTGCAAGAGTTCGACGTAGTCTTCGCGATGGAGGCCGGATAATTCGCGGGCTGCGTGATAAACGGCAACACTCAAGCCAATGGTCACCGAGACGGCGAGCACGTAACCGAGCCAGAGGCGAACGCGATGTTGTTTCGGAGCGGAAAACGTTTCCGCGGCGCGACGCGCGCCGACGGCAAAGGTCAGCGCCAGCCAATTGGAAACGGGTTTGAAGAGCAAGCGATAGAGGCGGATGACGAAGGAAGCGCGGCCGATGAGATTGAGTAGCGTGTTTTGCGCGGCGGCGGAGCTTTCCACTTGTTCGAACTTGAATTTATCCGCCCAGACGATGATGGGCCGCCAAACGAGCTGATCCATCAAGACAATTACGGCGATCATGGCGGCGACGCCCCACAGGATGGCGCGCGTGTTGCCGTCGCTCGCGGCCGTCTGAAGGAATGACCCGAGGCCGGGGAGGCGGAAGTCGCGGCTTCCCAGTACGAACATCTCGCAAGCCATGAGGAAAAACCAGCCGCCGGCGACGGACATCATGGAATTCCAGACGAGGCCGATGGTGGAAAAGGGCAAATCGAGCTCGGCGAAGCGCTGCCAGCGGCTGAAGCGATAGATGACCGCGGCTTCATGGAGCTCGCGCGGAACGGTTTTCAACGAGGAATAAAAACTAAACGCGATGTTCCAGACCTGGCCGGTGAAGATGAGCAGAATGGAGCCAAGTTCCAGTCCGAACTGGCTGTGCGGAAAAAGAGCAACCATAGCGAGCATGACGCCGGGCAAGAAACTCAGCACCGGAATCGATTGGAGAATGTCCAACAAGGGAATCAGAATCATTTCGGCACGATGCGAGCTGGCGGCGAGATAGCCATACGCAAGCGCAAAAACGAGACTCAGGACGTAGGCCACGCCAATGCGCACAAGCGAGTACAGCGCGTAAAGAGGAAGAACGCGCGGGTCCTGCGAAATCTGCGCCTGGGGCTGGACGGGACCCAGCCAGGAACGGCCAATGGCGTAGACGCCATAAATGGCGGCGAAGACAAATAAAAACACGGCGATATCAATCAAGAAAGCCCAACTCCAACGCGAGCCCGCTGGCCGCTGGGCGGTAGGAGGGAGCGGGGTCGTTTGGGGAGTGGTGGGAGCGAGCGCCGTCACAGGAAGGTCATGCCTCGGTGAGAGTCAACTTGCCGGTTTCGGCGTCGTAATCGAAGATTTCGGCGTAGCGGCCCCACTGGATTGCGGTTTCCAATTGGCGCCGGGACTCCTCCTCACTAAATTGTTCATCGAGCAGGTCGCGAAAGAATTCCTCGTTGAGCGTGCGGTTGGCTTTGGCTTTGAGGGATTGCTCCATTTGGCGAATCAGCGGAACATTGGCGATGGCCGCCTTGCGAAAAATGGTTTTGCGCGTCTGAATATTGGCGCCGGCAAATTCTTGGCCTAGCGGAGTAATGATGGCGTCGCCTTCTTCCACGCGGAGGAAGCCGAGGAGGACGGCGGTGTCCACGGTGGGAAGAAGCGCATCCACCTCCAGGCTTAACTCGTCCGCGAGGCGATGCAGGTCTGAGCGGCCGCCTTGATCCGCGAGGATTTCCAGCAGGCCGGCCATGCCCCCCGGGCGGGTGTGCGGAAGCATGATGACTTTGGGGGGCACCGTGGCTCCCGCGACATAGGTGCGAGGCGGAGCCGTGTCGTCTTTGTGCTCGGGGCGCGTGAGGACGCGATAGATGGAATCCACGAGCTCGACGAATTTGGCGCCTTTGCGGTCGCGAGGATGAGGGATGTTCACGCCAAAATCCGCGTGAATGTGAGCGGGATTGCGGCCGAGAACGATGATGCGGTCGGCGAGAACGACGGCTTCCTCGATATTGTGCGTGACGACGAAAATCGCGCGGGTGGGAATCTTGTGTTCGAGCCAGAGTTCGAGAAGCTCGCCGCGCAGAGTTTCCGCGGTGAGGACATCGAGCGCGGAGAAAGGTTCATCCATGAAGAGGACTTCGGGCTCGAGGACCAGCGCGCGGGCGACGCCGACGCGCTGCTTCATGCCACCGGAGAGTTCCTTGGGGTAGGCGGATTCGAAACCGTCGAGGCCGACAGCGTCAATAATGCGAATTGCGCGCTTGTGGCGCTCGATGGGCGGCATGCCGCGGGCTTCGAGCGGGGCTTCGACATTTTCGAGAACGGTCATCCAGGGGAAGAGCGCAAAACTCTGAAAGACGATGGAAACGTTGGGAGATTCGCCCTGCACGGGCTGGCCATGCCAATAGACAGCCCCCGCGGAAGCAGGAGATAGTCCTGTCAGCATGCGCAGTAGCGTGGACTTGCCGCAACCGGAGGCGCCCAGCAGGGCGATGATCTGGCCGGGATAGATGGCGAGATCGGTGGCGGCGATGACCTGGATGCGGCTGCCGTCGGGCTGGGGATAAGATTTCTCCAGCTTGCGCGCCTCGATGATAGGAGCGGACGCGAGTGCAGTGTTTGCGGTGCCCATGAGCGCGTGTATTATCGCTCAACTGCAGGGAAGGCCGCACGGAATTGCGGGCAACGAGGCGGCGCGTTTTTTGAATCGTTACAATAGCATGAATACTGCATGACAACTTCAGCCGAACACTCCGACAACTTGGACAGCAAGGCAGATTTTCGAGGATGGCTGCTGGCGCTGGGCGTTTCCTTGGGAACGGCGCTGTTGATTGTCATGCCGTTTTTCTGGCTGGGGAACGCGTCGGGGCACGACTTCGAGTTTCATGCGGAGTCGTGGCTGGATGCGGCAGGGCAATGGAGGCAGGGGATTATCTATCCGCGGTGGACGGAGTGGGCGAACCATGGTTTTGGGGAGCCGCGATTTATTTTTTATCCCCCGCTTTCGTGGATGCTGGGGGCGGCGCTTAGCTTTGTGACGCCGTGGAATGCGGTGCCGATTGTCTTCATCGTTTTAGTGCAAACGCTGGCGGGAGTTTGCTTTTACGCGCTGGCGAAGCAATTTCTTGCGTTCGGTGCTGCGATTGCGGGGGCGGCGTGTTATGCGGCAAATCCGTACGCGCTACTGATCGTGTACATGCGGAGTGATTTCGCAGAACAATTAGCGTGCGCGGTGTTGCCGCTGGTTCTGCTGGCGGCATTGCAGTTGAGCGGGTTGCTGGAGAATCAGCGACTTTCTGTGCCCCGGATGGTCGCTTTCTTTGCGGTGACCTTCGCGGCGGTATGGCTCTCGAATGCGCCGGCGGGGGTTATGGCGAGTTACGCCATGGCCTTGCTTTTTGGATGGGCGGCGGTTGCGCAGAAATCGTGGCGGCCACTGTGGCGTGGCGCGGCAGGATTGGCGCTGGGGTTTGGGTCAACGAGTTTCTATCTTGTGCCGGCTGCATACGAACAGCGCTGGGTGAACATTTCACAAGTGCTGGCCTCGGGATTGACCCCCTCACAGAATTTTCTGTACACGATGATCAACGATCCGGAGCACAACGTGTTCAACTGGATCGCTTCGAGCACGGCGATCTTGATGATGGTCATGACAGGGATCGCCGCCATCGCGGCCCACCGTGCGGCAGCCGACGAAGACAATAGGGATGAACGGAAGAGTCTCTGGAACGTGCTGCTGCTTCTTTCCGCGGTAGCGATCATGCTGATGCTTCGTCCCACGGTGTTTTTTTGGGAGCATCTTCCGAAGCTGCGCTTCGTGCAGTTTCCATGGCGATGGATGGGGACTCTGGCGCTGCCATACGCCTATTTTCTGGGGACTGCCATTGCAAGGCGGCCCCGGGGCTGGATCTGGGGTGCGGTCATAGTCGCACTGATTGGCGGGACGGCTGCGTTTTTCGTACAGAGCACTTGGTGGGACAGCGAAGACATTCCAGTGTTGCGAGCAGCGATTGAAAGCGGCCAAGGGTACGAGGGCGCGGATGAGTACGATCCGATCGGCGATGACCGCTACAACCTGCCCGAAAAGGAACCACAGGTGGAGATTGGGCCGGCCGAGGGCGCGGACGGAGTCACGCCGAAAGCGGACGTTCAAATCCTGCAATGGACCGCAGAGGAGAAAGACCTGCAAGTTTCGTCGGACAAGCCCGTGCGAGTAGCGCTTCGGCTGTTGAATTTTCCTACATGGCGTGTGGAAGTGAATGGAGTGGCTGTGCAGCCAGAGCGCACGCAGGAGTTTAACCAGATGGTTGTGCGGGTTCCGGCTGGCTCGTCATTTTTGCGCGTTCATTTTGGGCGCACGTTCGATCGCACGCTTGGCGGAACTTTGTCCGCTGTGAGCTTTCTCGCGCTGCTGGCAATGAGCTTGGTTGAGCGCGCCAAGCATTCCTGAGCCCGCACCAAAGTTCTGGCAGTGCAAACCCCGGATGACAAAGGACGACACATAGAATGAGGCTGCTGTCGTGCTGTGTCGCTTGCCAGCAGGGCGGATTGTGGATAGGTTGGCGGCAGACAAACAAAGTGGGCGGCGAATTGAACCGTCCCTGCATCGAGAATAGAGTGGGATGCACATGGGAGTGACGGAGGCGAAGATGGGGCTTCCCCGCGTTGTGTTTGTGCAGGCCGGGATCCTGCTGGCGTGCGCACTGCTGGCGTCGAACGTCCTGGCTGATGAGCCTAAACCTACGCCGGAGAATACCATCCACGTGCAGCTTGTGGCACCGGTGCCGCCGCAAAAGTTTCGGAAGGCGGTCAAGTTTTTTGTCTCGGAAGTGATCGACCGCTCCGGGAATGCCCAGCCCATGCTGGTGTTACGGCACAAAGGTGGCGTGTTCCTGGACCGCCAACCCGTGCAAATCGTTCGAGAGTCGATCGAACAGTCACTCAAAACAGCGAACTTGCTTGCGGCGGATGCGGCGTCTGCAGATTTGGTCCTGCAGATCTACGTTTTCCATTTTGGACTTGCGCAGGGCTCCGGTCTCGACTATTTCGGCAAAGTTGAATTTTCAGTGATGGTCAAGAACTTGAAGACGGAGGAATCGCAGCAGATTCAGGCCGCGGGCACGTGCATCGCGAACGCGGCGGTGCTGAAAAAGAATATCCAAAAGAATGTGCAGGCCAACATCGAAGGAGCGCTCGAGGACGCGGTGAGGAACCTTGTGCGCGGGACGCAATTGCGTGAAGCGGTGGCGTCGCTGCTGAAGAATGACGGGAGCGGCCCGGCGGCCCCAAGCAGCGGGATAGCATTTGAACGAGGAATCGAGAGTGGCGGCCAAAGCCTTAGGTCCGGATTTCAAAGGAGGTGACACCATGCGTTTATTCGCAGGCTGTATTGCTGACACCCCTGCTTATTGCGCCGGGAATGGCAGCAAAGGACGCCGAACCCATCTATAAAACGATTGAGGCGAAACACTTCACGCGCGTGGAAGGAGTCGAACTGTCCCCCGCATTCACCGATTATCTCTACGCGGAGTTAAGGAACGAATTGGCGAAGACCAAGCTGTTCACACAAGTGATCGGCGAAGGAGAGGCGGTTGAAGATGCCGACGCGGCAAACTCCATCGTCATCGAGGGAGTCATTACGGAATACAAGAAGGGCAACCGCGCGGCAGACGCGATCATCGGATACGGCGTGGGAGCGCGCAGCCTGAAGCTGGATGTGAACCTCACAAGGCGGAGCGACCACCAGGATATGGGAGCGATCAAGGTCCATGTAAAGACTTCGCCGCGGTGGAATGAAGAGGTCCTGGCGAAAGCGGCGGCGCATCAAATCGCGCACGAAATCAAAAAAGAACTGAAGGAAAAGGCCAAGAGCTAACGATACTCAGAAGAATTTGCGAGATGGCGAGAGGGATGATGATGCGGGCGGCGCAAGCGGGGCGGTGGCAGCAACTGGCTGCGTGCCTGTTGGCGATTTGCATCTTGCTACCCCCGCCAGCCAACGCGGTTACGAAAATGAAATTGCGCGGGTACATCACCGCGCGAGTGGATGATCGCACGTTGGCGATTCTGGATGACAAACTGGAATTGGCGACCGCGAGCCACATCGCCGGGCAGGACGCCGCCGGGGAACACGCCTTGACGATGGCAGACCTCGGACCCGGAATGCTGATCGAAGCAGAAGGACAATGGCTTGACCGGCACAGATTTTTTGCGGAGAAGCTTACCGTTGACCTGAAAGATTCCGAGAAACAGATTCGCGGCGCGGCTTACCTGCAGGAAGAACCAGCTGAAGCCAGCAAGATTTCCGCAGGCGGGGCGGCCGCGCTAAAGGCGGACGGCTACTGGCTGGACCTGACAGAGCAGACGCACCGAGATTGGGACGCCGTAAAAGTAGCCGCGTCAAGCCCGGCGGGCTCGCCCGCAGCCAAAGAGCAGGCGTTCGCGGGCGATCAAGTGCGATACACCGGGATTCGACGAAGCGACGGACGAATTGCGGCCGAGCGAATCGAGCTGGGAGCGCCGGCGCCCGCAGACGCTTACAAAATGCCGCACGATCTGGAAGTGGTCCGCGGAAAAGATCCGCAAACCGGGATTGACGTGATCGAGTTCCGCCACGGAAATAAGGTCCAGGGGAGGATGAAGCTATTCCCGGTGCGGAGCGTGCAGGAGTACGTCACGACGCTGGGCGATTCGCTGTTGCCGCCGGGCAATCGCGGAACGACGCAGGCGCTGGAATTCCGTTTTTTTGTTGTTGAGGATGCGAGCATCAATGCGGCATCACTGCCGGATGGAACACTGATCATCAATACGGCGCTGCTGGCAGCCATCCAGAACGAAGCGCAGCTCGCATTCGTGCTGAGCCACGAAATCGCGCACGTGCTACAAGTGCACTACTGGCGCGAAGTGCACGAAACCCGCGGTCAGCGCGTGGGGCTGGTGATTGCGGGAGTAGCTGCCGGCGCGTTCATCGGCGACCTGGGGATTTTCCTGGCGAACATGGGTGTGGCGTCTGTCGTAAACGGCCACCAGCGGGAGCTGGAAAATCAAGCGGACCGGTTGGGGCTGCAGAATATCATCGAGCACGGCTACGATCCGCGGGAAGCGCCCAAGTTTTGCAAAATGATTATCGAGCGCTACGGGGATCGCAGCACTAGCAAATTGTGGTCGAACCACGATTCAAGCCTGATGCGGGGAAGCTTTCTGACGGTTCAGCTGATGCGGCAGTATCCGGAAGGCCACTTTGAGCAAGCGAGGCGAGACAGTTCCGCGTTCCGCGCCATGCGCGAGGCCATGGGCCCGGTCAAAATCGAATAACGCTAGCTAGCGGCGGTCGACGGTGGGATGGCGAATGTCCTGGCCCTGGACAAGGTAGATGACGTCCTCTGCGATGTTGGTGGCGTGATCGCCAATGCGCTCGAGGTTTTTGGCGACGAGGATCAATTCGAACGCGGGAAAGACAACGCTGGAATCGCCCATCATGTAGGTGAGTAATTCGCGGAAAATCTGGTCGCGGTAATGGTCCACCTGGTCATCGGAGGCGAGGACTTTTTGCGCGAGTTCGACGTCGCGGCGGACGACGGCGTTGAGAGCGTCGCGAACCATTTCTTCCGCGAGTTCACTCATGCGCGGAAGGTCGACGTAGGGCTTCACGCGCGGATGGCGAAGGATGCGCAGGGCTCCCTGGGCGATGTTTACGGCCTGATCGCCAATGCGTTCGAGGTCGTTGTTGATGCGCGAGACGGCCAGGACGAAGCGCAGGTCAATGGCCATGAGCTGGTGCAGCGCCAGCAACTGAACGACGCGATCGTCAATTTCCATCTGGAGCTCGTTGATGGCGTCTTCTTCTTCGAGGACGCGCTTGGCAAGCTGCTCGTCGGATTCCAGCACGGCGTGCACCGACTGGTGAACGGCGCGTTCGGCGAGGCTGCCCATCCAGAGCAGCCGCTCTTTCACTTCATTGAGATCTTTTTCGAAATGGCGTTCCATGAAGCCCTCAGTTTTCCGTACCCAAAATCAATTCGAATGTCTTGCCAGTCCCTCCACTGAGATCCTTCGCACGTCTTTATCGGACGGTCACAGGATGACACGCAAAGCGTGGCGCGGTGAGCAAAATCTCTCATCCGAAGCGGCCGGTGATGTACGCCTCCGTGCGCGGATCACCCGGCGTGGTAAAGAGCTGCGGCGTCGGATTGAACTCGATGAGCTGCCCGGTGAGCAGGAACGCGGTGAAATCGCTGACGCGGGCGGCTTGCTGCATGTTGTGCGTGACGATGGAAATGGTGCAGAGATCCTTCAGCTGCACCAGAAGCTCTTCGATCTTCGCGGTGCTGATGGGATCGAGCGCGGAGCAAGGCTCATCGAGCAGAAGAACTTCAGGCTCTACGGCGAGGGCGCGAGCGATGCACAGACGCTGTTGCTGGCCGCCGGAAAGCTCGTAGGCGGATTTGTGGAGGTGATCCTTGACTTCGTCCCAAAGGGCGGCGTGGCGCAGACTTTTTTCGACGGCCTCGGAGATGGGGAGCTTCGAACCGTTAATTCGCAGGCCGTAAGCGACGTTATCGAAAATCGATTTCGGGAAAGGATTGGGGCGCTGGAAAACCATTCCGACGCGGCGGCGGTGCGCGGTGACGTCCTGCGTGAGGATATTCTGGCCGTCGAGCTTGATTTCGCCTTCGAGGCGTGCGTGGCGAACAGTCTCGTGCATGCGGTTCAAGGTGCGGAGTAGTGTGGACTTGCCGCAACCGGAAGGGCCAATGAGCGCCGTAACCTTGTTGGTGGCGATGCCCATATTGATGTCGAAGAGCGTCTGCTTGCTGCCATAAAAGAAATTCACCTTGGTAACGGTCATGCGCATCGTGAGAGCCGCCTGGGCATCACGACTTGGTGCGTTGACGGTGGTCGGTGGAATATTTACGGACACAGCTGGCCTCGCAGAAGCGTGCATGTCTAAGCCCTCGGAACCGCAATGCCGCGGGAGAGAATACCGCGCGCGACAATGTTAATCACCAGAATCAAGCCCAGCAGGACCAAGCCTGCCGCCCAGGCCTGCCGGTGCCAATCTTCGTACGGAGCGATCGCATAAGTAAAGATCATAACCGGAAGTGAAGCGGTGGGCTGATTCCATCCGGGGCTCCAAAAGCGGTTACCGAAGGCGGTAAAGAGTAGCGGTGCGGTCTCACCGGCAACGCGGGCGAAGGCCAGCAGAATGGCAGTCAAGATGCCGCGGTAGGCGGCGGGCACAATCACGCTGGCGATGGTTTTCCACTTGCTCGCGCCAAGAGCCATGGCTCCTTCGCGCAGTGTTCCCGGTACAGAGCGAAGGAACTCCTCGGTGCTGCGCAAGGTGATAGGAATCATCATCATGCCGAGAGCGCACCCTCCTGCGAGGGTTGAGAAATGCTTAAAGGGCAAAACCAGGAGGCTATACGCAAAAATTCCAACAACGATGGAGGGTACGCCGTTCAGCAAATCCGCGGCGTAGCGCACGACGAACGCGACCGTGCCCCCGCTGAATTCGGCCAGGTAGATGGCGCCGAAGAATCCAATGGGAACACCGACGAGCGAAGCGAGCAGCAGCAGCTTGGCGCTGCCAAGAATGGCGTTGGCCATGCCGCCACCGGTCTCACCGACGGGGGCGGGCAGCTTGGTGAAGAAATTCCAACTGATGGAAGTTCCGCCATGGTAGACGAGATAGCCGAGAATGAAGAAGAGGACAGCGACGGCTACCAACGCGCACACACCCGTCATGGTCAGCATGAAGCCACTTACAAACTTGCGCCAGCGAAGCCGAGCGCTCATGTGTTGCCCATCTCGCTGCCCTTCTGCGAGGTAGCGACGATCAGCAGGCGAGCAAGCCCATTAAGAATAAAGGTAAGAATAAACAGTACCAAGCCAAGCTCGATTAGAGATTGCAGATAAAGATCGCCGGTAGCTTCCGTGAATTCGTTGGCAATGACGGCGGCGATGGAATAGCCCGGCGAAAAAAGAGAAGCACTGATCGTCGGAGTATTGCCGATGACCATGGTGACGGCCATGGTCTCCCCAAGTGCGCGAGCGAGAGCGAGGAAAATCGAACCAAAAATCCCGCCGCGGGCAAACGGTACAACCACCTTCCAGGTGGATTCCCAACGTGTGGCACCAAGAGAGAGGGCTGCTTCGCGCTGATCGCGCGGGACGGAGAGCAGGACTTCGCGCGAGACGGAAATAATATAGGGGATGACCATGATGGCGAGGACGATGCCCGCGGTCAGGAATCCCACGCCGTACGCAGGGCCCTTGAAGAGCGGAAGAAAGCCCAACGTGTCTTTAAGCGCAGGCTGAATGTAAGAGCGCATCAGGGGCACAACGATGAAAACTCCGAGCAGCCCGTAGATGACGCTGGGGACAGCAGCGAGAAGATCGATGAAGAACTCCAGTGTGTCCGAGAGCCGCGCGGGCGCCAATTCCGCGAGAAAAATGGCGGCGCCGATTCCGAGAGGCACGGCAAGAATCAGGGCGACGGCGGCAGTGACGAGAGTGCCGTAAATGAAGGGGAGCGCGCCAAATTGATCAAAAATCGGATCCCAGACGGAAGTACGGAAAAAGTTGAAGCCAAACTTGTGACGAGGCAGTGCCGAGCCGATCCAGAGTTCGTAAACCAGCAGCACGGTCAGGAGCACAACAGAAGCGGCGAACACGAAAGTGATGAGGCGGGCGATTTCGTCGCCATCTCGCAGCCGGGAGAGAAACGAGCGCGAGCCCGAAATGGGGCCCGCGCCCGGGACGGTTGTGGTAGTGGCTGCCACGTTATTGGACTTTGTTGAGAGCCTTCAATTCCTTGGCCACGACTTCCTTGGGCAGTTTCGCGTAAGACAAGGCGTCAGTATAACTTTGCCCGGGGCCTAACGCCCACTTGATAAAGCCCTTGATGGCGTCGCGCTTAGCGGCATCGGAGAACTTCTCTGGAATCAAAAGCCATGTGAAGGTGGAGATGGGATACGCGGTCTTCCCCGGGGCATTGGTGATGGAAACGCGGAAGTCGTCGGGCATATCCTTGGCAGCACCAGCCGCCGCAGCGCTGACCGCGGCAAGCGTAGCCTTCACAAATACGCCCGCGGAGTTCTTCACGCTGCCATAAGGAATTTTGTTGGATTCGGCATAAATAAGTTCCACGTAGCCGATGGAGCTCGGAGTGTTCTTCACTGTGCCGGTGACTCCCTCATTGCCCTTGCCGCCGAGACCTACAGGCCAGTTGACGGACGTCCCTTTTCCAACCTTGGTTTTCCATTCCTCGCTGATCTTCGAGAGATAGTCAGTCCAACAATATGTCGTCCCGCTCCCGTCGGCGCGATGCACAACGACAATGTCCTCTGCGGGAAGTTTGACGCCTTTGTTGGCGCCGGTGATGGCCGGGTCATTCCACTTGGTGATTTTGCCGAGGTAAATTCCGGCCAGCGCCTCAGGGGTGAAGTTCAGATCCGCGCTGACACCTGGAATATTGTAGGTAGGAACAACGGCGCCCAGCACAGTGGGAAAGTGCAGAATTCCGGAACCATGTTTATCCGCGTAGGCTTTGAGTTGTTCATCGTTCATAGGGCCATCGGAGGCCCCGAAATCCACAGTGCCTTCCGTGACCTGCTTGATGCCGCCTCCGGAGCCGATCGACTGATAGTTGATTTGTAGATTGCTGTGTTCCTTATGGTACTCGTCAAACCACTTGGAATACATGGGATAGGGGAAAGTGGCGCCCGCACCATTAATGGAAAGGGTGCTGTCGGCCCACAGAATCCCTGCGAGCGCTAGAACAACCACGAGCATTCCTGCTATTCGCTTCATCGGTATTCTCTCCTGCAGATTTGATACTTAAGGGTACAAAGTAGTGTCTCTCTTCCTTGTTACAGGATTGTTACAATTACGGCGGAATTCGTTGAAACGCCCTGAGGCACTTTGGGTTCCCCCCCGGCTAAGGGCTTTGCTTTCTTGCTGCTGCCGGGACTTCCTACAATCGGGTACAGGCCAGCGCAAAAAAAAAGGCGGCTCCGTGAAGAGCCGCCCTTTTTTCCGTCCCCAGGGGAGGGACAGCCCGCCAGTTTCCTTACCTCGACTACGGCAGGTAGTAGCGGAAAGACGTCATGACCATGTTTTCCGTGGCTTTAGGTGCAATAGCCGGGGCGCCAGCAGCAAGACCGCCGGTGCCGGACCAGCCGATTTTTGTGAAGTAGGAATATTGAATACCCCACTGCATACGGCCCTTCGGGCTGCTGTAGATCTTATTCCAGAAACCTAGGGTGCCTTCGATGATGGTGCGGACGTCACCGGTACAGGTGCCGCCGGCGCCGGGGAATGGATCGGTGGCCGACCCTGTTGGGAAGGTTTCCGTGGAGCAGCCAGAGTTGTTAAACAACGCATTGCCGTACCCGACGGCGACCGTGGCCCCTGCCGCATTCACGAAGTTATATGCCGTGCGGGCTGCGTATTCGCCGCCGCCGTAAGCATAGAAGTCAAACTTTGGTGTGGGATGCGCTTCCAACATGCCCAGCCAGGCCGCAGAGCGGATGGGCGCAATCGTGCCATCGGGCCGAAGCGTGACATCTTTAAGCTGCGCTGAGCTGTAGCGTCCGATTCCATCGCCGCCCTGGAAGTGGGCGACAAGGTCAAACTTCTTGGCAATGACGGGAAAGCGGCCCGTGACGCCTATGCCGCCGCCGACCCGCGAATCGTTAAAGGCACCGGTGACTGCAGTTGCGCTGGCGCAAGTGGCAGTCGGGAACGCGGCGGGAAGCGGAAAGGCACCGCACGGATAAACGCGATCGCGGAACGGGCTGAGAATTCCCACGATTTCGTAATGGCCCCAGCCCGGATCCAGAGTGGCTTTCACCAAAAAGTCAGGCGACTTATTAATGGTGTACCCTGTTCCGTCGAAGGAATTAAAGAGTCCCGCCGCATCGCCGGCGTTGTTAATGAAGAAATTGGCAGGGAAGCCGCGGCCTCCAATGGTCGTCTGTGGTCCTTCCACGGAGAAGCCAACCGCAAATTTATCGAAGTTTTGGGCTACGCGGAATCCATACGCACGCTGCCAAGCCCAGCCGACGATATACTGCGCGTCGATCTGGAGGGGGAAGGCTTCCTGACGGTTTTCGATACCCTTCTTGCTTTCCGTCACCAGGCTCCACATCTGGCCGCCGGCTACATAGAATCCGCTGTCGAACTTAGCGCTGACCCAGGCTTGCCGCTGACGGAACGGATAGCTGTTGCTTTGCCGGTTGTTGGAAGTGACGCCGGCGTTGAGGAAATCACCCTCATAGTAACCCGTCACCTTTGCGGCCCCGACCTTTGAGTCCACCATGAGAGACAGACGAGACTGGCGACCTGTGAATTGCGATTCGCTGATCTTGCTGTTCGCTGCTCCGGGATAGGGAATCCCAGTAAAGTCGGTGTTGATGTCGGAAGTGTCGTTCCTCGTGCGGAAAACCGTTTCTGCCGCGAGGAAGCCACCGGGAGTGATGTTGACGCCCTTGTACCGGATGGTCGAGGGGCCCTCTTCCGCGGCTTTACTTTCCTGGGCTTCTGCCGTCGCCACGGTGGTCTTGAGCACTTCGGTGCTGGCCTTCAAATCGCTAACCGTGGAATTGAGGGTCGACGTGGTGGACTTTACCTCAGCCGTGGAATTCACCGCTTCGGTAGCCTTGGTGCTGGCTTCGGCCGCACGCGCATTCGCCGCCGCTGCCGCTTCGCGCGCTTCGTCAATTTGACGATCGCGCTTGGCCAGCTCTTCCTTCAGCATTTGAAGCTGCTCCTGCTGCGACTGAAGCGCTTGGCGGAGCTCCTCAAGTTGGGCCGCGATGGCTGCATCGGTTTTGTCAGCCTTTTTGGCCGGTTTGGGCTTCGCCGGCGTAGCCGCCTTGGCGGGCTGAGCATCGGCGTCTTTCGGTGTATCAGCGAAAGCCGTTCCCGCAGTGAGGAACAGCGACAGCGTGAGTGCTGCTATTTTTTTCATTTCCTCTCTCTTTGAAGCAAAATTCGAATGGATGCCGAAACGAGTACGTACCACCCCGCGCCAGAAGGTAAAGGCCCTGTCTTACAACTGCGTCAACCGAATGTGAATATCCTGTAACAATACCTCGGAATCCACGGGAAACCATTGACGCATCAGAGGTTGCGGATTTTCTCGCTGCTTCAACAGCGAGTGGCAAAGGACGAGACGAACCGAAATAACGGCGTCCGGCGAACATCTCTTCCGTTGACTGACCCAAGGAAAATCTGAGTCATCTGCAAACTCCGCAGGCGGCTTCCCCTCTGCACCGTGAGGAGGGACTTAATTTCGGTGGAGAAATCGTATAGACGAGAACGATTTGGGTCAAGCTGCAGATTATGAATGGGATGCATCTTGAGCGTCGCCTTTCGCCCAAGGAGGATTTCTTGACAACCAGGGGATGGGCAGATATGTAGGGGGGAGTTTTTGGGCCCTACGTCTAGATAATCTGACTCGCGCTCCCATCGCGAGTCTTCAGGGGGAATCCAGATGACAGTGAAACCATTTCGAGTGGTAATGTTTCTGCTGGTGTGTTCGTTCACAACCGTTGCATGGTGCCAAAGTGGGCTTGCGCAACAACGGACGGGCGATATGCCTGCCGCGAATCCGCTCGTTCGCTTACTCCAAGTTAAAGGCATCCTGACGGAAGAGGAAGTAGCGCGAATCAACCATGCACCGTCGCCGGCTGATGCTGACCAACAGCTTGCGAAGCTGCTCGTCACAAAGGGCGTAATCACGCAAGCTGATTACGACCGTACGTATGCCGTCGCGGAGGTGGTAAGCGTTTCCACTGCGCCGACGTCGACCGCGAGTCTGATTCCAGCAGTTTATCGCGTGCCGGTCGGCAACGCAGTAAACGCCGCTCCTGCCAGAACGCCGCCGCCCGAAGGACCGACAGTAATCCCCGCGGTGACGCCCGTGCGCGTCTTGCCGATTGACGTCCCGAAGCAGGGCGGTCTGATACCAGACATCAAGCTGGGCAGCGGGGCGAGTCTGAAGTTGTACGGGTTCTTCAAAGCCAGCGCGGTCGAGGACACGGCCTCAAGCGGCGGCCCCACCTTCGGCAGCAACGACTTTCCGCTTCCGCTCCTGCTCGGTGACACGGGGCCCACGTCCGACCCGCAATTCCATATCAAAGCACGCAGCTTCCGTATCGGCAGCCAGTTCGAATGGGCTCCTAAAAACTCAGACCTGGTGCTCACTGGCAAGGTCGAAGGTGACAACGAGGGCGATTTCACAAACGCAAACAGCGTAAACATCAGTTCCATCCGGAACGGCCAATTCCGAATGCGGCTTGCCTGGGGGAGGGTTGACACCAAGCTGGGTGGAACCCTGCCGTGGTTCGCGTTGTTCGGCCAGGATTGGGCCCTCTACTCTTCGAGCCTGCCAAACATCTACGAGAGCACCGGGACGGCTATTGGCATGGGTGCGCTCTGGGAGCGCGTTCCCCAGTTCCGCACGGGCGTTCAATTTCACAGTGGCGACTTGAAGATCCAACCCGAGTTCGCCATCGTGCTGCCGGTGGCTGGCTCATCGGGTCTAACGGACGAGCAGCGGGCGCGTTTTGGCGACCGGGCAGGTGCGGAAAGCAACAGACCCGGCCTGGAGTCCAGGATCGTCTTGCAGTTCCCGCTGTCGCATAACTGGCTGAACGTCGCGCCAGCGCAACTCATCGTCAGCGGCCACCACGCGCGGATCAATGAGATCATTCCCGCGAGCAGCCTCTCGGCCACCGTGATTCCCGGCTCCATCGGTTGTGCCACGCCTCCGTGCTCCGTTTTGACCACATTCCCACACGGCGTCCAGGCGGGTAATCCCCAGAACATCTGGACGGCGGAGGCTCAACTGCCAACACCGTGGGTTACCTGGGTTACGAAGTTCTACAAGGGCGACGATATGCGGTTCCCCTTCGCCGGGCAACTTAACGACGTCTTTACCGATCTGAACGGCGCGACCTCGATTGGGGCTGCGAATTCAGCGCTGAGTTTCAGCGGCAAAAGCATTCCGTTCGGTTGCCTGGGTGGAACTACTGTAGGGGGCCTGAATTGCAACGGCAATCCCATCACCATAGGTAGCCTTCGTCCCATCCGCGGTGAGGGTGGATTCTCGGAGCTGACCTTCCCGCTTTCGCGGATCTTCCACGCCGATCCGAGTGGCCATAATGCGGGGTGGTCGTTGCACGTTATGTACAGCACGGATCGTGCTAACGCCGCGGACACTCGCCGCCCCGGAGGGAACGGCTTGCTTCGCACCGATCTCGACACCGCGTCGCTCAATTACA
Source organism: uncultured Acidobacteriota bacterium (assembly GCA_963729455.1). GTDB lineage: Bacteria > Acidobacteriota > Terriglobia > Acidiferrales > UBA7541 > Acidiferrum. The sequence continues at coordinate 419,873 of CAVSNX010000004.1, read as the reverse complement.
AAGTGAACTCCTGGTTCACGATCGTCAACGAAGTCAGCTACATCGACACGCGAGCTGCAAACCGCGGCGCGAAGCTCTTCCGAGGCCTTCCTGCAACTCAGGCGCACTCGTGGCGTAATGAGTTCGGAACGATCTTCACATTCTGAGCGAACCAACGTCCTAGTTGCCCGCGTTCTGCGGGACGAGATGCTGCAAGCATTTCCGTCCCGCAGAAACGGCACTTCACGGCAGTTTCAAGTAATTGACTCGCGCGCCTGCGCGGTAGCATTATCGGTTCGGGCAAGCTCACTCTATTCTTGGAGAGAGCTTGTGTGGACCCATCTGTTCCTTGGAGGGTAACAAGATGGCGAAGAAAAAACAGGAAGGGCTTTCACGCAGAGATTTTATCAAGTTGACGGGGAGCGGCGCTCTGGCGGCCGGCGCCGGTTCAGGGCCTTTTTTTCTTTTTCCAGAACGAGCGGCGGCGGAACAAAAAACGCTGAAAATTCTTCAGTGGAGCCACTTCGTTCCCGCGTACGACACCTGGTTCGACAATAACTTCTGCAAGCAGTGGGGACAAAAGCACGATACGAATGTCATTGTGGACCACATCAATCTTGTCGACCTTGCGGCCAAGGCTGCCTCTGAGGCTTCGGCGCGAAAGGGACACGACCTGTTCATGCTCCTCTCGCCGCCTGCGGCCTACGAAAAGCAAACCATTGACATGTCGCACGTGTACCAGGAAGTGGAGAAGAAGCACGGGAAGAAGATCGATCTCGCGCATAAGTCCACTTACAATCCAAAGACGAAACGCTATTTTGCCTTTTCTGATTCCTACGTCCCCGATCCCGGCAACTGGCACAAAGACTGGTGGACCGACGCGGGTTTTCCGAATGGTCCGGATACTTACGACGATCTGCGCACCGGCGCCAAGAAAATCCGAGACAAAACCGGCCATCCTTGCGGATTGGGGCTCTCGCAAGAACTCGATACCAGCATGGCTATGCGCGCGCTGCTTTGGTCCTTTGGCGGCGCCGAGCAGGACGAGGCCGGCAATGTCACCATCAATTCCAAGGAGACCATCGAAGCCTTGAAGTTCATGAAGGCGCTTTATCAGGAATCGGAAACACCGGAGGTCTTCACATGGACTCCGCCATCGAATAATCAAGCCATGCTTGCCGGCCGCGTTTCGTATGTCGCGAACGCCATCTCCATCACGCGCCAGTCCGAGCGCGAACATCTGCCCATCGACAGCAAGATCATGATCTGCTCGGCGCCGAAAGGGCCGGTTCGCCGCATCGCGGCCGAGCACGTCATGGACTGCTATGTCATCTGGGACTTCGCTGAAAACAAGGACGGCGCACAACAATTCCTCATCGATTTCATTGACGCCTTCCATGACTCTTTTATCGCCGGCCAGTTTTACAATTTCCCGTGCTTCCCCAGCACCGTGCCCAACCTCCAGCAGGAAATCTCCAATGATGCGCGGGCCAATCCCCCGGACAAATACAAAGTTCTTGGAAACGTTCTCGATTGGGCCACCAATGTTGGTTATCCCGGTTACGGCTCAGCCGCCATCGACGAAGCCTTCAAAGCCTGGGTCATTCCCACCATGTTCGCCAAAGTGGCGCGCGGCGATGAAACCGCGGAGAATGCCGCCAAGACCGCCGAAGACGAATACAAGCGCATCTTCGCCAGATGGAAATGACAGAACGGGGCGCCGATGGCTGTCGTTGAGACGCGGGATCTGACAAAGATATTCAAAGAAGGACAACTCGGAGCCGTCAACAACGTGAACCTCGAGACTCGCGAAGGCGAGTTTCTGGTTTTCCTCGGGCCCTCGGGCTCCGGAAAAACGACTCTCTTGCGGATGATCGCCGGGCTGGAAACTCCTACGTCCGGTGAAATTCTCATCGGTGGCCAGGTCGTCAACGATCTCTCCCCGCGCGAACGCCGCATCGCCATGGTCTTCCAGAGCTATGCGCTTTATCCGCACCTGTCGGTCTACAAGAACATTGCCTTTCCGCTGAAGGCCCAGAACGTAAAGAAAGAACTCCACAAGGAAAAGGTCGAATGGGCGGCGTCGCTCCTCGGCATTGGCGCGCTCCTTGATCGCAAGCCGCGCGAGCTTTCCGGTGGTGAGCGTCAGCGCGTCGCTCTGGCCCGTGCCATCGTGCGCGAACCCGCCGTCTTTCTTCTCGACGAACCTCTTTCCAACCTCGACGCCAAGCTCCGCGCCTCCGCGCGCGAAGAGCTTGAGCGCTTTCATCGCCGCGTCGGTACCACAACCATCTACGTCACGCACGATCAAGTGGAAGCCATGGCCATGGGCGACCGCGTCATGGTGCTCAATAAAGGTGTTGTTCGCCAGCTCGGCACTCCCACCGATGTCTATGACAATCCCGCGGACACTTTTGTGGCCACTTTTCTCGGCTCGCCGCCGATGAACCTCGCCGAGCTTGGCGACGTAATCGTCGGCTTCCGCCCGGAGCATTTCCGGCCAGCGCCCACGATAACTGGTGCTGCGGTACCGTTCCGCTTCAAGGTTGAAAATATCGAATACCTGGGTTCGGAATGGATTTTTTCCGGCACACTGGTCGGTGGGAAGCTCGAAGGCAAGAAAATCTTCTCGCGCCTCTCCTCCGCGCAGAACCTCCAGCTCGAGCGGCACCTATGACTTTGCCGTGCCGCAGTTTCACCTGAAATTCTTCGAGCGCACTTCCGAAAAGCGCGTCGAGCCAAGGGCCGTGTCATGGCAATAGCCCGCAACAAAATAAAGTCCATCGGGGCTGCTCAGAGTCCGTTGCTAGGCGCCGCCATGTTTTCCCCTGCGGTTCTCTACATCTTGCTCCTTGTCGGCGGACCTTTTTTTCTTGCCATCTTTTATGCTTTTAGCGACGCCCGCATCGGCAACACGGAAATGCATTTCGTCGGCCTGGAAAATTTCCGCAGCATCCTGCAAAGCCCCAGTTTTCGCGTCGCCATCCGCAATTCCTTTATCTTCACCATCTGCTCCCAAATTGTCGTGATCGTGGGCGCCAACATTCTCGCCATATCCCTGGAAAAGACCTTCCGCGGCCGCGGCATCATCCGTTTTCTGATTCTTCTGCCGTGGGTTGCGCCCATCGCGCTCGGCGCCATCGGGTGGAAATGGATCCTTGATTCGATCTACAGCGTGATCACCTGGGTCCTCGTGGCGGTGCACATTTACAAGCCGTTCAGCGCCCCGATGTGGCTCGGCGAACCTCGTCTCGCCATCGCTTCGGTCCTCTTGGTGCACAGTTGGCGTCTCATGCCCTTCTCCACGGTCATCTTGCTCGCGGGCCGAACCGCAATTCCCAAGGATATTCCGGAGGCCGCCGCTGTCGACGGCGCCGGCTTTTGGCGCACGCAGCTCCAAATCGTCATTCCCATGATGCGGCCCATTATCAGCGTTGCCGTGCTGTTCGGGCTTATCTTCACCTTCACGGACATGACCGTCGTCTACATCCTTACAGCCGGGGGACCGTTCGACTCCACCCAGACCCTGCCTTCCCTGGCTTTTGCTTTAGGCATTCAGGGCAGCGACCTGGCCGCAGGCGCCGCGATCTCGCTCTTCCTCGTGCCTTTGCTGGTGATCATCGCGTATTTCATGCTGCGCGTGGCTCATCGCGCTGAGGTGAACTGATGGCCAAGGGAATTTCCCGGCGCATCTGGGGCAAGGTCGTCCACGTTCTCGTCCTGGCGACTTTCACCATCCTGCTGGCTTTCCCTTTCTATTGGATGTTAATCACCAGCTTCAAACAGAATCTCGATCTTTACACAATGGAGAACAACCCCTTTCTCTTTAATGCCAAGCCCACCCTGGAACATCTAAAGTTTCTTTTCACCGAAACCAGATTTGTGCGCTGGCTCGGCAACACCGCGTTCGTTGGTGTCATTGTGGTTGCTATCACGTTGTTGCTTGCCGTGCCTGCTGCATATTCACTGGCCAGGCTTTCCGGGCGCTGGGGAGAGCGCCTCGGCATCGGCATCTTCCTTACTTATCTCGTCCCGCCGACCTTACTCTTCATTCCTCTTTCCAGAGTGGTGGCGTACCTTGGCCTGCAGGATTCCTTGTGGGCGCTGATTCTCGTTTACCCCACGTTTACGGTTCCCTTTTCTATCTGGCTTCTCATGGGATTCTTCAAGTCCATCCCCAAGGAGTTGGAAGACGCGGCGATGGTGGACGGGCTCACGCGCTTCGGCGCTTTCGTCAAGTTGGTGATTCCCATCTCCGTCTCGGGAATTCTCACGGTCGTGATCTTCACGTTTACACTGGTAACCCAGGAATTTGTCTATGCCTTGACATTCATCTCTTCCGAATCGAATCAGATGATCGGGACGGGCATCCCCATCTTTTTAGTTCGCGGGGATGTCTACTATTGGGGCGCGCTGATGGCCGCCTGCCTGATCGCCAGTCTTCCCATCGCGTTTATGTACAACCTGTTTCTTGACCGCTTTATTGCCGGCTTCACCGTCGGCGCCGTCAAATAGCGATCACTCCACAGATTCACTCTTTTCTTTTAGTGCGTAGATGCCTGCTGAAACGGCAATACGCTTATCCTTAAACTGCCAAAATCGGCTTTTGCTTTTCTCCGCCGGGCTTGAGGCTTACCTCGGCGCTGCAATCGTGTACGCGAGGACGATTTGGGTCAAGCGATATTGGTATTTGGCATCGGTGTCGGCGATGTCTGCCTCGGTTTTCTGGAGTTCGGCCTGACTGAACTCGACGATAGAGCCGAGGCCAAGGTTGTAACGAGCCTGCGCAAGGTTGAGGGATAGGCTGGCCTGCTCGCGCAACTGCTGGGTGACCGAGAGGCGCTCGTAGGCACGGTTAGTATCCTGCCAGGAGTTGCGAACGTCGCGCGCGATGTTGTTGCGAAGGTCCGATAATCTTTGGCGATTCATTTCGGTCTCGAGATCCGCGGTCTTGGCGCGAGCGTTATAGAGGAATCCGTTGAAGACCGGGATGTTGATATTCACGCCGACGGCGCCGTACCAGTTCGGAATGTGGTTGTCGCGCACGGGAGCTTCACCAACGACGCCCAGGGCGTTGACGGTGGGGCGCCAGAGATCGTGCTCGGCGCTGCCGAACTTTTGCGCGGCCTGGACCTGGTCCTGAAGCGCGAGGACTTCCGGGCGCTGCTGCAAGGCTTGCTGAATCAGAGGTAGCACATCCAGAGAAGGTGGCGCGATGGCGGCGAGTTCCTCGACGAGCTGGAAATTCTGCTCGTCCTGGTAGCCGAGAATCGCGGACAGCCCCGCGAGAGACGCCTCGTAATTGTTCTGCGCCTCAAGTAGCAAGAGCTTCCCGCGTTCCAGGTCCACCCGGACGAAACTCAGATCAATTTCGGATTTTAGTTTGGCATCGGTGAGCGCCTTGATTTTGTCGACGAGAAGCTGGCGAGCTTCGACGGTTTGCTGCGCGACGACCTCCAGGGCCTTCGTTTCCAGCACGTTGTAAAATGCCTGGTCGACAGCCAGCGTAATGTCGGCGACAGTCGCAGCGGCATTTTGCTCTTCGGCTTTGGCTTGATATTCGGAGCTGGAAAGAAGATTCGTGGAGCGGCCAAAATCGGTGACTAATTGGCTGACGCTCGCGCCGGCCGCAGCTCTTGGGAACAGGATTGGGTTATTCAGAAAACCAGCGGACAGGCGGCTCCCGGGATTGGAGTCCACGGCGGTCACGCTCAAAGCGGCAGTGGGCAGCAACGCAGAGCGGACCTCGCGGACGTACTGCCGTGACACTAGGGCACGCAGTTTCCCAATCGAAATTTGCGGATTGTTCTTGAGAGCAAGGGCTTCCGCCTGCGCCAAAGTCAGGGTCTTGCCCTGTTGCGACGCGGGCGGCGGAGGCGCGGTTGGCGACTGTGCGCGGAGCGGTGAACATAGCAGCGCAAATAGAAGGAGTGTTCGAGTGTGAGTCCACATCATGCTTGCGCCTCCTCCGGGTTGCGATTTTCCTTGCCGTGAACGAGAAGGTAAGCCGCGGGCACGAGATACACTGTGACGACAACGGAAACCAGCAAGCCGCCGATGATGGCCCGGGCCAGCGGGGCATACTGTTCGCTCCCGGGTTCGGCTCCGATCGCCATCGGGATCATCCCCAAAACGGTTGCAAAGGAAGTCATTAAGATCGGGCGAAGCCGCATCCGGGAAGCCAGTGAAACCGCTTCTTTCACGGGCTTGCCGTCGTGGTGCAGGTGGCGGGCAAACTCCACGATCAAGATGCTGTTGGAAACGACGATGCCCACCATCATAACCACGCCCATCAAGGACATGACGTTCAGGGTCGTCCCAGTCGCCAGCAGGAAGAGCAACACTCCGGCAAGACCGGGAGGTATCGCCAGAAGGATGATGAAGGGGTCCTCCCAGGACGCGAATTGCGCGACGAGAACCAAATAAACGAGGACCACGGCGAGAATCAGGCCAATCCCGAAACTCTTGAACGAGGAACGCATTCCCTGAACTGACCCACGAAGATTGACGCGCACTCCCTCCGGGAGCTTGGTGCCCTTGAGGACGTCCTCCACCTGTCGAGTGACGCCTCCCAGGTCTTCCGTTTTGGGGGAGACGTAGACGTCGATCACGCGGAACAGTTGGTAATGGTCCACTTCGGTCGGCGAGGGAATGGTTTTTACCTTGACGACTGTGTCAAGGAAGGTCGGCTGCGCGCTTTTCGCGCCACGCAAGGGAATTTGCTTTAGATCCGTTAGCGTCTTTATCTGGTCCTCGGGATACTGCACGGTGAGCATGTAGGGATTGCCGCTCTTCGGATCAATCCAATAGTTCGGAGCAATCATGCCGTTGGAGGTCAGCGCGGTAATGACGTTGTCCACGACTTCCTTTTGGGAAAGGCCAAGAAGGCCGGCTTTTTCGCGGTCGACATCCAACTCTAGAGCGGGATAATCAATATCCTGAGGAATGAGGACATCATTCACACTCTTCAGTTCTCGGAGCGGCCCGGCAATCTGCTTGGCCGTGGCATAGACCGCATCGAGATTGTTGCCGCTCACTTGGACATCTATCGGCGCCGGCAAGCCCAGATTGATCACCGCGTCCACCAGGCCGCCGGACTGGAAGTAGGTGCTCAACTCCGGCAGCTTCCGGCTGAGCTGCTCGCGCACGCGCCTCATGTACTCATAGCTGCCAACTTTGTGGCCTTCCTTAAGACTTACCTGGACAAAGGCCGTGTGAGGCGCGGAGTTCGGGGTGTAGATGGCGGAGAAGTCCGTCGTAATGCCGATGTTGGAAACCACGATTTGAAGTTCATTGGATGGGACCACGTCGCGAATGATCTGCTCGACCTGTTTCACAAAATCTTCGGTCAGCTCCACCCGCGTCCCGCTTGGAGCCTTCAAGTTGATGACGAATTGCCCCGGATCCGTACGCGGGAAAAAGGAAACGCCCAGGAACGGGTATAACCCCAAACAAAGCAATGAGACTCCCGCAAGACCGACCAATGTTGCCACCGGCTTGAGCAGCGCGGTTGCCAGGGTCCGATCGTACTTGCCAAGTATTTTATTGAAATACGAATTAAACATCTGTCCGACACCTGCCCAGCGCCACGTAAAGTTGTCACCCAATTCTTCGTCGGCTTGCCGCTGCTTTATCAGCTTGGCGCAGAAGAGCGGCACCACGGTCATGGCCACGAAATAGGAGGCGAATAGAGAGAAAATCACAGCCAGCGCGAGAGCCACGAAGAGAAAGCGGCTGACCCCGTAAAGGAACACGACGGGAAAGAAGACAATGGAAGTAGTCAGCGTGGCCGCCAGCACCGCCAGCCCGACTTCCTGCCCACCCTTTTCCGCCGCAACCTCGGGCGCTTCACCCATCTCCAAGTGCCGAAAGATATTTTCCAGAACGATGACGGAATTATCGATCAAGCGCGAGAAGGCCAGCGCGAGGCCGCCGAGCACCATGGTATTTACCGTGCCACCTCCCGCGCTTATCGCCAGAAAGGTGGCCAGTGCGGAAAGCGGGATGGCGAGAAAAACGGCCGCGGTTGCCCGCAGACTGCCGAGAAACAGCAGGACCATCAGGCCAGTTAGAATCAGGCCGATGCCGCCTTCGCGAATCAGGTTGGAGATGGCGGTCTTCACGAACAAGGATTGATCGAACACCACACGCGTTTGGAGTTGCGGCGGAATATCCACCAAGTGTTTCAGAGCATCCTTGATGCCTTCGACCACGGCGATGGTATTGGTGTCGCCACCCTGCTTCAAAATAGGCAGATACACGGAAGGCTGGCCATCCACGCGCACGATGTTGGTCTGGATCGCCTGCGCGTCCACCGCTTTGCCAATGTCGGCGACCAGCACGGAAGACTGTCCCACGGACTTCAGCGGCATCGAGTTGATGGCCCGTGGAGTGGGAACTTGACTGTTGGAATAAAGATTGTAGTCGAACGGGCCGATCTTCACATCGCCGGCGGGAAGAATCAGATTGCTCTCGTTGATCTCGCGCACCACGTCCATGGGGCTCAACTGGTGCGCTTGTAGTTTCATGGGGTCTACATAGACCATGATCTCGCGATACTTCCCTCCAAATGGCTGCGGCACGGAAGCACCCGGCACGTTGGCGATTTGATTGCGCACGTTGTACTGCCCGAGATCGTGCAGTTGGGTCTCATCAAGACCCTGGCCCTTCAGGGTAATCAGGCAGACCGGCAAACTGGAGGCATCAAACTTCAGCACCACGGGAGGCAGCGTTCCAGGAGGCAGGCGCCGCAGATCGGCCATGGCGAGATTCGAGACGGTGCTCAGGTCCGCGTCGGCATTCGTACCCGGCTGAAAATAGATCTTGATGAGGCTGACACCAGGGAGCGAGCGCGATTCGATGTGATCGACCCCACTGGCCAGCGTGAACCAACGTTCGAAAGGATTGGTGATGTTGGTTTCTATCTGCTGCGGCGGCATGCCCGAATAAAACGTGGCAATGACAACCACTGGGATATCGATCGGCGGGAAAAGATCTACGGGCATCCGAACTAGCGTGACAGTGCCGACAATGGTGATGACCAGACAGATCACAATGATAAAAAAGGGGTAACGGATCGAGAAGCCGGACATTACCGCGCACCCCCCGTTTTCGAATTCGCGGTGGTGATTTCTTTTGGCAAAACTTTCTGACCGTTGTGGAATTCGCTGCGGTTGCCAATGATGACCCGATCCCCCTCGGGGAGCCCGGAAACCACCTCGACTCCCGCCTCGTCTTCCAGTCCGAGACGAACGTGTCGTTCTTCCACGACGTTCTGGGCGTTGACGGCAAGGACTGTCGCATCTTCTCCATTCCGGGTGACCGCTTCCAGGGGAACCGTCAACGCATTCGGTTTCTCCCTTAGCTTCAGTCTTGTTTCCGTGTACATCCCGGGAATTAAGCGGCCATCACGATTATCAACGTCGATTTCCGTTTCCATCGTGCGGGTCTGCATGTCGAGCGAATCGGCGAAGCGCGACACCTTGCCCTGAATTTCCTGATTCAACGCTTGCACGCGAATTTTGACCGGGTCTCCCAAGTGAATCTGCGCCGCGACGGATTCCGGGATCGGCAACACCAGCCTCAGCACGGACGTCTGCGCCAGACGCACCACCGGCATGGCCTGCGTGCTTGTGGAAGTGCCGGCCGCAACGAGCGCTCCTGTATCTGCGAAACGGTTCGTGATCACCCCCGCAAAGGGAGCGGTAATCCGCGAATAAGCGGACAGCGCGTCGTACTGCTTTTGCGTGGCCTGTGCCACCTGGAGTTGCTGCTGCGCGGCGGAAAACGCCGCCTGTGCGCTCGCTAGCTGAGCGCCGGTTTCCAAATCCTTGGCGCGGGAATCGTCTAATTCCTGTTGTGCGACAAGACCCGCCTGGGACGCGGCGGCCTGCGCCAGCCGCGTGTACGCGGAATGAGCGGCATCGTGGACGGAGTTTGCCCGCTCAATTTCGCTCTGGGCGCGGCGGATTTCGTCTTCAGAGCGCCTCACGGCTGCATTCGTTCCCGCGAGTTCCGCGGCCAGCTCGGGGATCTCGAGCACGGCAAGCGTCTGGCCTTCCCTCACATGATCGCCGACGTCTACAAAGATCGTGCGTATATATCCTGCGACTTTGGCGTGCACATCAACGTCCTGAAAGGCCTTGAACTCTCCGGCGATCGTCAGCGTGTTTCCCAGATTCCGTCGCTCGACTCGCGCTACCGCAGCGGCGATCTCACTGGAGTTTCGCGCCGCGTGGTCCGGATCGCCCGCTTCGGTCGAGGCGCGGCCGAACCAATGCCACATCAGAAGAGAACCGCCGACAAGAAGGAAAACTACAATCCAAAGCTTTTTGTTCGTCATCCGTTTATCCCGGGCAAGGTGTGAAGCCGGACGGTTGTGACTTAATCCGGATGCAGACACCCGCAGAACGTTCGTGAGGGCCTACAAAACTGAGTGTCGCCGCTCTCGGCTGGCTGCGGCAACGCAAAAATTCATTGGGATCGAAGATCTATTAAAGCGTTGGCGGCGGCCGGAACCACAGGCCTGCGCCAAAAAACTGCTGCTTGGGAGACAGCACTTGCGCTACACAGCGGAGAGACCGAGCAAAAACGGCCGGGGAAAAAGTGAAGGTTGCCGCCGCAGCGCTATCGTATACCGAAAGCCGGTCTTGCCCGTCCGCGAACGAAAAATGCTGCAATTCCGAAGCGCCGACCGTCGCGCGGTGGCTCGCCGGATGACCGACGTTCAGGCCGCTGGCCGAACTCCGCGAAGCCGCAAACGGATTGTAGAGAAGGAAAAAAACGAGGAGCAAACAGACACATGCCCGCCAGCGCAGCGTGGCGGTTTTGTCATGGCTGTAAGCAAACGAATACATTCAGGACTCACATACGACGATAGTAGGAGTGCGCGCAGGGGTCAAGGGGATGCCTCGAGGGAAGTTTCTTGCACTCTGCGGGAGGGGAAAAGGGACCGGAGCCAGGGGTGCACCGGTCCCCGAGGTAGGACTTTAAGTGAAGATCAAGCCCGTTCAGTGTGGCAGTCCGGGTTCACATCCGAATGAAGGCTGTGTGAATTCTCCGTTATGTCCGAATCCTCGACGGAAGACTCCTCGGTCTGCTCTGGGCGAACCGCGAAACCGCGGCCGTGGCGCACGTCGAGACCGCGCACCCAGAAAATAATGTCCTCGGCAATGTTGGTGGCGTGGTCGGCGATGCGCTCCAGGTGGCGGGTGGCCAGAATGAATTGCAGGCCCGGGCTCACAAGTGTGGGCTCTTGGGTCATGCGCTGGAGGAGTTGCTCAAAAATGCGGTCGCGGTACTGATCCACAACGTCGTCACTCTCGAGGACTAGGGTAGCCATCTCCACGTTGCGGAAAATCAGCGCTCCGAGGCTCTTGGTAACCATGGCGCGCACGGCGGAGGCCATGGGTGCGAGCTCCTCCGGGACTTGCGCGCCCTGAATTTCGCGCAAGGAAACGACGCGCTCCGCCAAGTTCACGGCTAGGTCGCCGATGCGCTCGAGGTCGTTCGTAATTTTTAGGGCCGCGACGATCAAGCGCATTTCGTCGTCGGTGAAGGAGCCGCGGCGCAGCAGCCGGATGGCGTGCTCGTCAATCACGATTTCCATTTCATTGATGCGCGGTTCGAGGAGAAACACTTCTCCCGGCAACGCGGCAGTGCGAGGACCGTCGAGGCTCACGATGGCGTCGAGCGCGCGGTTCATGGCTCCTTCCACGGTACGCGCCATCGAAACGAGGTAGTTCACCAGCGTGTCGTAGAGCACCACTTCGGTGAGTCCAGCGGCAGTGGCCATCGGTTCTCCTTCGGAGCAGGCGCAAGAAGTCACACTTCTGCTCGTAAGCCAAAGCCTGCCGTAAGAATCGTTACAGCTTGTTCACAAAATTGTGAAAATGCGGGTAAAAACGTGACGTTCGAAGAGCCTACAGGCTGCCAGGTACTGCACGGGGCTACCGCCCGTTGCGGGAGGCTGAGCGTTCGGCGTCGAAGATGGGGACGGTGAAATGGAACTGGGAGCCTTGGCCGACTTCGCTGTCCACCCAGATGCGGCCGCCGTGGACTTCGACGAGGTGCTTGGCGATGGCGAGGCCGAGGCCGGTGCCGCCGACTTCGCGGGAGCGGGCGACGTCCACGCGGTAGAAGCGTTCGAAGATGCGCGGCTGGTCGGCCTGGGGGATGCCGATGCCGGTGTCGGAGACGGTGAAGGTGACTTCGTCGGCGTCGGCGGAGGCGCTGACCATAATTTGGCCGCCCGGGGGAGTGTATTGGATGGCGTTGTCGAGCAGGTTCTGGAGAATCTCCGCGAGGCGGCGGCGGTCCGCGGCGATATCCGGTAGACGATCCCCCAAATTGACGGAAATTCGCAGGTCCTTTTCGGCGGCGGGGCGCTGGGTAGTCTCGATGCAGCTTTCCACAAACTGAGAAACACTCAGGCGGCTGATCTCCAGATTGAGGCGGTCGGCGTCCATCTTTGAGAGCATCAGCAGGTCGTCGGTCAGGCGCGCCAGACGCTTCGCGTGCTCGAGAATAATCTCGAGGAACCGGACGCGGTTTTGCGGATCATCGATGGCGCCGGCGAGCAGAGTTTCTGAAAAGCCCTGAATGGCGGTGAGCGGCGTCCTCAATTCGTGAGAGACGTTGGCCACAAAATCACGCCGCACGCGCTCCAGTTTGCGTAGCTCGGTGATGTCATGCAGCACAATAATTGCACCGGAGGCGTCTGCGGCGTGCACCGACGCGACGGTGGCCGCGAAAAAGCGCTGGCGCAAGGTGCCGGTGACGATTTCCGCCTCCACGCGCGGCTCCCCCTTCAGAACCTGTCGCACGGCCTCGATGAGTTCGGTTTGCCGCACCACTTCGACAAGCGCGCGCCCCGATTGTGGCGGTACATCCAGCCCCAGAATCTCCGCAAAACCGGGGTTAGCGAAAACCAGACGCTCGGAGGCATTCACCACGGCGACGCCCTCGACCATGCTTCCAAGAATTGCCGAGGAGAGATTGCGCTCCTCGGTCAGCGTTTGGATCGTGCGATCCAATCGCGCTGCTGTTTCGTTCAGCGAAACCGCCAGTGCTTCCATGCCGTCGCCGGAGCGGTCCGCTTCAATCGGCCGAAAATCTCCTTCCGCTACGCGCAGGGAAAACTTGGTCAGGCGGTCCACCCGATCCGAGAAGGACCGGGAAATCAGCAAGGAAACCGCGCCGGTCACCAGCAGCATTACAAGAGAGGACAGCCAGAGCCGCCGGCGAAAATCCCCAAGTTCTTCATCCACCGCCTGAGCTGGCAATGCAAAACGCAAGATTACAGGGGCTCCGCCCGCCACCGGCAGGCGCACCGCGTAGTACAGAAGATCCCGATTGATTGTGACACTGTGCCTGCTCGATTGGCCTTCCCCTTTTGCCAGAGCATCGCGAATTTCCGGGCGCCCGGCGTGATTTTCCATCGTTGACGTGTCGGATTGTGAGTCCGCCAACACCTTGCCATCCGCGGTGATGACGGTGACGCGCACGCCGCTCGCGGCCATTCGCGCAACCCAGCCTAAGAGACTGACGGATGCTTCGGGGTGCGCCGCAGAGAAGGAGGTCGCCTCTGGAGGATTTGCAAGGGCGATGCGCGCAATGGCACTGAGCTGTTCGAAACCAGCCCGCTCGTAATTGCGCCGGAGGGCGCGCTCCGCGTAGAAATCAATCGGCAGCAGGACTGCGAGCAGCAGAGCAAAGAAGGCGAAGCCGAGTTTCCGGAAAAGATTAAGCCGCACGGGTTTCAAACAGATAGCCAGCGCCGCGCACGGTCTTCAGGTGCAGTGGATTTTCAGGATCGGATTCGATCTTTTCACGTAGCCGCCGGACGTAAACGTCCACGCTGCGCGGGGTGACAAAGCGATCCGTTCCCCACACGGCATCCAGCAGCTGATCCCGCGTGAAAACTCGGTTTGGGCGCGAAGCCAAGTAATAGAGCAGCCGGAATTCGAGCGTGCTGAGCGGTACCGGCTTTCCGGAATGGCTCACGCGATAGGACGCCGGGTCGATCGCCAGCTTGCCGACCTCGATGGTGCGCGGCGCGTCCGCGGGCGGCTCGGCACGCCGGAGCAGTGCCTTGACGCGTGCGAGCAACTCGCGGGGACTGAAAGGCTTGGTCACGTAATCGTCCGCACCCATCTCCAGCCCGACAACGCGGTCGGCCTCTTCGCCGCGCGCGGTCAGCATGAGGATGGGCAGACGATTCAAGGAGTCGTCCCTGCGAATTTCCCGGCAAATTTCCAGGCCGGAAAGTTTCGGCAACATGAGGTCGAGAAGCAATAGATCGGGTGGCGTCTTTTTCAGCGTGCTCAGGCCGGTGCTGCCGTCTTGCGCAGAACTGACCTGAAACCCTTCGTTCGCGAGATTGTAACGGACCAACTCGACGATATCGCGATCGTCTTCGATAATCAGTACGCGTTTCATGCTGGTTGATCGCATCGCACGCCGGCTTGGCGAAAGTGTACCGTACGTCGGCGGTTTGCGATAGGCATTAGGCTGTTTAAGATCATTCGGGATTTGGGGCAACACGCTTGATTGTCGCAGGTGTCCACCAAACGGTGATAACGCAGCGTTTACATGAATGTGAATGGAGTGTGAACGCCGAGGAAGGCCCGAGCGCCGGCTCTTGGCCTTGGTGGCCGGACTAATCGTTGCTTGCGGTGGTGAAGGCGAGGGCCAGAAGCGTTTTTTGTTCCAACTCATGGGCCTTGGCGGACCCTGTGGCGGGGCTGGCGCTGCCGGACCGCTTGACCGAGCGGACATTCAGGCCGCTGGCCTTTGCGAGGCGTTCGAGTCGCGGCAGAACATAAAAAAGCGCGCCCATGTTGGCGGGCTCCTCTTGCACCCAGACAATCTCCCGCGCATGGGGATGCTCGGCAATCGCCGCGGTAATTTCCGTGCGCGGCAGCGGGTAAAGTTGGTCGAGAAAGAAAATCGCCGTGCTCGTATCTTTGCGGCGGCGGCGTTCTCCGCGCAGCTCATGGCCCACCTTGCCGCTGGCGATTAAAATGCGCTTGGCATCCTTTATTTCACCGTCAGGAACAAGCGGCTGGAAGCGCGGCTTCGTGAACTCCTCGATATTTGAGCTGGCGTCGGGATGGCGGAGCATGCTCTTTGGTGTGAAGACGATCAGCGGCTTGCGCCACGGCCGGCGCGCTTGACGCCGCAGCATGTGGAAATACTGCGCGGCGTTCGAGGGCTGGCAAATCTGCATGTTGTCTTCGGCGGCTAGTTGCATGAAGCGCTCCAGGCGCGCGCTGGAATGTTCCGGCCCCTGGCCTTCGTAGCCGTGAGGCAAAAGCATCACCAATCCTGCTGGTAGGTTCCACTTGTCCTCGCCCGCGCTGATGAACTGGTCGATGATCACCTGCGCGCCGTTGGCGAAATCGCCGAACTGCGCTTCCCACAGAACCAGCGCTTCGGGATAGTCACGGCTGAATCCGTATTCGAAACCGAGGCAGCCCGCCTCGGAAAGTGAAGAGTTGTAAATCTCACAAAACGCCTGCTCTCGCGAAAGATGGGAAAGTGTCAGGTAATTGTGCTCCGTCATCGTATCAATGAGCACCGCGTGGCGCTGGTTGAACGTGCCGCGCTGGCTATCCTGTCCCGTGAGGCGCACGGGATTGCCTTCCAGCAACACCGAAGCGAAGGCCAGCGCCTCGGCGAAGCCGTAGTCCACGGCGCGCTTGCCGTGGCCCATTTCGCTACGCTGCTCAAGCAACTTCACAAGTTTCGGGTGAACGTGAAATCCTTCCGGCGCGCGAACCAGCCCGTCAGTGATTTCCGCCAGTTTCTCTCGCGTGAGGCCCGTATTCACCTCGTAGGAACTGCTATAGCGGCCATGTTGATACGGCGTCCAGTAGTCCGGCAGTTTGCGCAGCTGCGGTATCTTTCGCAGCGCGCGCGCCTTGGTCTGCTCCTCTTCGTATTCCTTCCGGACGGCGTCGGCCATCAGCGTCGAGTCAATCCCCGTGCGCTCGGCATAAATCTTCCAAAGTGGCGGGTGGTTCTTGATGCGCTCGTAAAGCAACGGCTGCGTGATGGTGGGATCATCGACCTCGCTGTGGCCGTGGCGCCGGTAGCCGATAATGTCCACCACGACGTCGCTGCCGAATTTCGCGCGATATTCCGTGGCAAGCTTGCCGACACGCACAACCGCGTCGGGATCTTCCCCATTCACATGAAAGATGGGCACAGACTGCCGCTTGGCCAGGTCCGATGCAAATCGGGAAGAGTGCTCCTGCTCCGGCCGCGTCGTGAATCCGATTAAATTATTCACGATGATATGAATCGTGCCGCCGACGGTGTACGCTTTCAAGTCCGCGAAATTCAGCGTCTCCGCCCAGATGCCCTGCCCCGCGAACGCCGCATCGCCATGCATCACGATAGGGACGACCTTGTTTAACGTTTCTAGCGACCGATCCACATAAGGGCCGCGCAATCCGTAGCGCGTCTGCTTCGCGCGTACCCGGCCCACCGCCACCGGATCGACGGCTTCCAGGTGACTGGGATTCGACACGAGATGGATGCCGATCTCTTTGCCCGTGGTCGTCACATAAGTGCCCGTTGCGCCCACGTGATATTTCACGTCGCCCGCGCCCAGCACGCTGCGGGGATCGACATCTTCAAATCCGGCAACCACTTCATGCGGCGTCTTGCACGCCGCGTGCACCATCACGTTCAGCCGCCCCCGGTGGCTCATGGCCATCACGGATTCGACGGCGCCGTGCTCTCCCGCCGTATCGAGAATCGAATCAAGAAGAGGGATCAGCGCCGTGACGCCTTCCAGCGAAAAGCGTTTTGTGCCGAGGTAGCGCGCCTGCAAAACCTGTTCGAACAAATCGGCGCGAATCAGCCGCTCCAGGATTTTCTGCTGGTCCACTTCGCTCGCGGGCGCTTCGAGGCGCTCGGCAATCCAGCGCCGCCGCTCCGGCTCCGGCAGATGCATGAAGTCAGCGCCGATCGTGCCGCAATAAATGTTGCGCGCTTCCTCCGCGGCTTCGCCCGTCTGCCCGTCCAGGTCGGGATGCTTTTGGGGCTCAAACAAGCCAAGCGGGTCAAGCGTCGCTTCCAGATAGCCCCAGCGGCGGAACGCGTCGAAAACGCGCTCGCGCTCTTCGTTTCTTGCGCCATTCACAGCGCTGCCCGTTCCGGGCTTTTTGGCCGCCTTCGCTGTTTTTGCGGGGCGTTCTTCTTCCAGTGTTGTACGGTGTGTCATAAATCCGCTCTATGAACCTACTATTTTGCCACAGAAATTGGCGGGCTGCTTGCGGGCTCCGACCAACATCTCTTGGAAAGAATTACAACGTGCGGACGAGGGATTCGAGGCGGCGGGCGATTTCGTCAGGAGGCGTTCCCGGCGGAAAGCGGATGGGTGCGCCGATTCGAATGGTGATTTCGCCGAAGTGCGCCAGGCGGCGGTGTTCGCCCTTCATTTTCCAGACGCCATCAAGCCGCATCGGTACGATGGGAATGCTGAGATTCTCCGCTAGCAGGCCGATGCCGTTTTGGAAGGCTGCCATTTCACCCGTGGCCGTGTTGTTCACATGGCCCTCCGGAAATACCAGCACGCTGTAGCCGCGATCCACCGATTCGCCGGCGAAGCGAAAACTCTCCCGGAAGCCGGAAAACTGCGGCAAAGGAAAAACATTGAAGAGCGCGGTGACCAGCCAGTAGCCGAGCTGATACGCCCAACGCTTCGCGAAAAACCAATCGCGCGGTGGCTGGCGCATTTCTTGCAATGTCTCACCGCCCATGGCGGTGGCCAACCGATGACGGAATCGCAGCGGCAGCGCGGCGAGAATTAGCCCCATGTCGGCGCGGCGCGTGATGTGATTCGAAATTATCAATACGGGACCGTGAAGGTCACGAAGACGC
This sequence comes from uncultured Acidobacteriota bacterium, assembly GCA_963729455.1. Classification (GTDB taxonomy): domain Bacteria; phylum Acidobacteriota; class Terriglobia; order Acidiferrales; family UBA7541; genus Acidiferrum. Next base: position 402,002 of record CAVSNX010000004.1, on the reverse strand, counting down.
TCACGCCCGACGATCTTGGGGTGTCCCAGAATCTGGGTGGCCGGCCATACCAGCGCGTAGTACACCGCCAGACGCAGCCAGCGGACCGGCGCACGCTGTGTCCAGCGAGGATAAATGTATTCCCCGCGTCGCGTTGCGGGTTGTTGCAGCAGTTTCTCGACATCGGCGATGGTCTTTGCGTTGGAGAAGGCTGTTTCGTTGAGTTCCACGTGGAACTTCGTTTCCAGCGCGCTCATGAATTCCACGCGATCGAGTGAGGAGAGATTCAGTTCTTTTTCGAAATGCTCTGTACCAGAGGCGGATGGAGCGAATTTCGCCAGCAACTCCCCCAAAGGACTCGAAGCCGCACCAGAAGTGCTATCCGCCCGCGATCCACTGAGGATCTCGATTGCGCGGGCAGCGATTACGGAAAGGCGTGGCTTGCCGGTCGCCGTTCGCGGAAAATCTGGTTCGGGCCAGACCACCCAGAAGCGCATGCGCTGATATTCAGCGAGCCCCGTATTTGCGGATTCGATGGCCGCGTGCGCCGCCGCGTCAGCATCCGAGAGCACGCCATCGAGAAGAACAACTGCGCAGGGCTCGGCATTGCCGCCACACTCCAAAGGAATGACCACGCAATCGCGAACACCACGCTGTTTCTTGACCGCAGCTTCGAGATCTTCGGGATAGATATTGAGACCAGCGGGCGTGACGATGACATTTTTCTTGCGCCCTCGGAAACGCAAATTTCCTTCCGCGTCGAGTTCGCCCAAGTCCCCCGTGCGCAGCCACCCGTCATTTTCGTTGGAAGCTTTCCGCGGCGCGCCATTTTCCCAATACCCTGCCGAAACGCTTTCGCCGCGAACCAGAATCTCCCCGTCTTCGGCGAGCTTGAATTCCCGCCCTGGCAGCACTTTCCCAATCGAGCCCTGTGTCGCGCGAAACGGATGATTCAGGCTGACGAGCGACGCTGTTTCCGTCATCCCGTATCCCTGCACCACGGCGTAGCCTACGCGCTTGAAAAAATCCTCTGTGTCATGCGAAAGCGCAGCGCCGCCGGAGATAAACGCCCAGAATTTCCATCCGAAGAGGCGGTGAATTCGCCGAAACATCCAGGCGCGTCGCAAGAATTTCCTTCCGTTAGCCTTTTCAAAGGTGCGTTTGAGCCAATGTGTTTGTCCGCGCGCCTCTAAATCGCGCTCGATTCCCGAGTGCACCACGTCGAGCATGCGCGGCACGGCAATCAGCGCCGTGGCGCGTTCGCGATTCACCGTTTTAATGATCTCTGCCGGATTTGCGGACGGTTCGAACACCACGGTCGCGCCCAGCAGCGGCGGAACAAACAGCGCCATGAATTGTCCAAAGACATGGCTCAGTGGAACAAGAGAAACAAAGCGCAACGGATGAAGCCAGCGCTCGTATTTGCGGTATGGATCAATGCCGCGTGCGAGCGGCTCCAGATTCGCCAGAAAATTCCCGTGCGTAAGCACTACTCCGCGCGGCTCACCGGTCGTGCCCGACGTGTAGAGAATTTCCGCAATCGTATTTCGCGTGGAGGCGTCACCAGGGTCCACTCCAGCTTCCGGCGCGGGAGGAGGAGTGGCAGATACGTCCCAAAGATCATTGATGATCAGCGATGCTGGCGCGCCGGGAAGTTCCTGTTGCTGCCGGTCGCGCAAAATAAGTTTTACGCCCGCATCTTGGATCGCGCGCTGAACGAATTCGGGAGATGCCGCCGAGTCCATAGGTACAACGACCGCCCCGCGCAATAGGATTCCCCAAAAGCACGCAACCCACTCCGCGGAATTGGGTCCCCAGAGAAGGACGCGATCCCCTGGGAAAACCCCCCGCCCCGCGAGCGCATAATTCCAAAAAAGCACGTTCGCATATAGCTCTGCATACGTCAGCTTTTCCCGACGGTACCCGCGCCTATGCACGACAGCAACATCGCCCGAAAAGCGACGGAAATCCTCGAAGAGACTTAGCAGATTTTTTCGCGACGCCATCGTTGGTGCAGTTCCCTGCGCCTCTCGCTGGCCTGATTCTACGCCTGCACTGCAGGCGAAACCCTCCATCTCTTCCGGATAGCAGGTCGGCATTGGTTGAATCCTGGCAATGGGGAAGCACGTACCGTGCCACCGGGGAACACCTCGCCGCATCTGAGTAAAGGTCTCTTCAGCGAACGGCTACAATGTCGGTTACAATAGAAGAGGCTGGGGGGCCATTTACATTCCCCCTGCCATTTGAACTGAAGCGGAGACAATGCCGGTACCCATTTCACAAGCCTGGACGGTGGCAACCTACGTCCTCAAGCAAAAGCTCGCGGGTCGTAAGCGCTACCCGTTTGTCCTGATGCTCGAGCCGCTCTTCCGCTGCAATCTGGCCTGCGCCGGCTGCGGAAAAATTCAGTATCCCGCGCACATCCTGAAGTCAGAGCTGTCGCCAGAAGAGTGCTTCAAGGCCGTGGACGAGTGCGGCACGCCAATGGTTTCCATCCCTGGCGGCGAACCGCTGATGCACCCGCAAATTGACAAGATCGTGGAAGGCCTCGTCGCGCGCAAGAAGTACATCTATCTCTGCACCAACGCGCTGCTGCTTAAGGAAAAGCTCCATCTCTTCAAGCCAAGCAAATATCTGACGTTCTCCATCCACATGGATGGCCAAAAAGAGCACCACGATTTTTCCGTTTGCCGCGAAGGCGGCTACGATCTCGCCGTCGAAGGCATCCGCGAAGCGGTCAAGCAGGGCTTCCGCGTCACGACGAACACAACACTGTTCGACGGTGCCGATCCCAAGAGCGTTCGCGCCTTCTTCGATGAAATGATGGAACTTGGCGTCGAAGGCATGATGCTTTCTCCGGGCTATTCCTACGATAAAGCTCCGGACCAGAAGCACTTCCTCGGCCGTGCGCGCACGCGCCGGCTCTTCCGCGCTATCCTAGCGAACCGCAAGAAAACCTGGCGCTTCAACCAATCGAAGCTTTTCCTCGAATTCTTGATGGGCAAGCGCACCTATGCCTGCACGCCCTGGGGCATGCCGACCTACAACGTCTTCGGCTGGCAGAAGCCTTGCTATCTATTGCAAGACGGCTACACCGACACGTTCCAGGAACTGCTCGACACCACCGAATGGCAAAATTACGGCACGGAGTCCGGCAATCCCAAGTGCGCGAACTGCATGGTGCACAGCGGCTACGAAGCCTCGGCTGTGGATCACACTTTCAGCGGCTTGCGAGGCCTCTGGGCGACCATCAAAGCGGAACTGTCCACCAAATATAACGACGCGGACGCGCTCGCCATGCTGAACGAGCCGGTAACACCAGTGCACTCCTACAATCCGCTGGTGCAGATCCGATCCGATAAGAGCCAACTTGAGGAGACACGTGCGTGACGGGTCCTCGGCACGCCGACCGGCCCAGTCACGTCGCTCGTTTTACGAGCGCCAGTACATCCGAAGGTTCTCCGCTCGACCCCGATCTTCTTGAAGTTGCTCCGGGAACCCAGCACGAAGGCGTGCAAGGTTGGGTGCCGGAACTCGCCACCGAAGAAGAATTGCGCATCGCGCTCGAGAAAGCGTTCGACTATCGCGGCGACGTGACGCTAACCCTTAAAAACAACTCCAAGATCGAAGGCTATATTTTTGACCGAGTTAGCGGCGCGACGCTGGCTGCCAGTTTTGTACGCGTTCTCCCCAAAGATTCCTCTCGACGAGTAAAGATTTCCTATGCCGATATCGCGGCACTCGCCTTTACCGGCCGTGACACGGCTGCGGGAAAAAGCTGGGAAGCCTGGGTACGCCAGTATTGGGAGAAAAAGGCCTCCGGCAAGGGCGATTTGAGTCTCCAACCTGAATCACTCGAATAGGTACTTTTGAGGCGCTTCTAGACCCCATCCCCGCCAAATTTCATAGGTAAATGCATTATTATCATAATCTTACGCAATTAAGCGGCTTCGCGAAAAGGCATGTCTCAGAATGGACAAATCCTCCATTTTATGGTAGTATTTGAATCGCGTTTGTTGCTCTTGTATTACCTTTTGACCCGTTCGAGGGGGCTGCAAGGACAAGCTTTGCGGCCTTTTTTTGCGGGCTGGAGGGTGTCACGGCGCTTGGGAGGGCGTGGGGCGTTTCTTGCTTCGCGACCAGCTTGAAGTCCACTGCTTCAGGATCACCAGGAAACGGACCAAGAGAAGCAATGCAATTCCAATAGCGTCGGCCCCGGTCCTGCCGGTGCCGCGTATGTGAGGTTGGGAAGTGAAGGAACAAGGAACGGTGAAGTGGTTTAACGCTTCAAAGGGCTACGGTTTCATCCAGCGCCAGACGGGAGAAGATGTTTTCGTTCACTTCTCCGCCATCATGATGGACGGTTATAAGTCCCTCAACGAAGGTCAGGCGGTGGAGTTTGAAGTAAAGAAGGGCCCCAAAGGCCTTCAGGCGGAGAACGTTACAAGCCTCTAGCCAGTGATGGGGGAGCCCCAGCGCTTTCGGGGCTTCCACACTAAAGAGATTCGAATCGCGAGTGAGTGCTTAAAAGCAAGAGTCGTCTAGGAGGATGTTGTGCAAGTGATGCAAGAAGGTCAGACCATCAAGCACGAAGTATACGGCCTGGGTATCGTGACCGCTTCCGACCAGGAGCGCACCGCAGTGGATTTTGACGATCACGGCGCTAAGCTTTTCGTCACAAGCATAATGACGGCCGAATTGATCGGCGAAGCTCCTGCCACGCCGCCCAAGACCAAGCGCCGCCGCAAGGCCTCGACCGCAGCCAAGGCCGCCAAGAAAGCTGCCGCCGCTGCTGCAGCCAGCCGTTCATAAATTCCTGTAATCAGACAAAACACCATTGCGCCATGCCGGCGCAGTGGTGTCTCTGATTGTATTTCTCACCGAACGTGCATCGGTTGTGATAACTTTTCGCACATGAAACGCTTCGTCATTCTCCTCGGCATTCTATTTCTGATCCTTGGTGTAATCGGCCTGGTTCATCCTACCTTCAGCTATCAAAAGCAAGAAGAGGTTGCGAAAATCGGCCCCCTCAAGGCCACCGTGAACGAGCAGAAAACCGCGCAAATCCCGACAGCCGCCTCGGCTGCGCTCCTTGTCGCGGGCGTTGTACTTGTCCTCGTCGGCCCGCGCATGAAGTCATAATTTTTTGGCCTCAAACGTCCTCTTTCGTACTCATGTCCTACCTTTTACAGAGATCTAAGGCTTACTCCTACGCGGCGTGGCATCCCAATCGCATTGACACTCTGCTCGCACCAGAATAATAAGGGAGGTACAGGCAGTCCATTCCCTTGGGCCAGTTTACAATTTGGAGAGAGCGATGAAAAACACTGTGGTGAAGTACGGCCTTGGGCTCGGCGTGTTGTGCGGCTGTCTTCTGGCGGCCTGCTCAACCACGCATGCACAGGGCGCGCCTGGCGTTTCGGAAAAAGAAATTCTGATCGGTTCGTGCTCCGCCCTCGAAGGGCCGTCGCAATTCCTCGGAACAGAAACCGTGACCGGGGCCAAGGCCTATTTCAACATGGTTAACGACGCCGGCGGCGTTGACGGCCGAAAACTCAAGCTGATTTCCTATGATGACAGCTACGACCCGGCGAAAACCGAAGCCTGCTTCAACAAGTTGATGGAGCAGAAAGTATTCGCACTCGGCTTTTTTGTGGGAACTCCCACCGCGGTGAAGTACCTGCCGATGGCCGAGGCCAACAAAATCCCCTTGGTCGGACTCTTTACGGGCGCCCAGACGCTCTACGTGCCTTTTCGCCACTGGGTCATCACTGTCCGTGCCTCCTACTTTGACGAGACCCGCGAACAAATCGACGGTCTCTGGGATAAGCTTGGCTACCGGAAGATTGGCGTTATCTATCCCGAAGATGCCTTTGGCGCCGCAGTCCTCGAAGGTGTAAAAGCAGCTTTGAAAGCACATGGCGCGGAGCCGATTGCAGTCGGCTCCTACCAGCGGCAGACCGCCCAGGTTGGCGGCGCCGTGGACACGGTGAAAGCCGCGAATCCCGAAGCTGTCGTGGTAGTCGGCCCCTCGAATACCGTTGCCCCCATCATTAGGCTCGCGCATGCGAAAGGCTGGAAACCGCTCTTTACGACCGTCTCGTTTGTGGGTACTGACGAACTCATTTCCGAAGCTGGCGCGGAAGCAGATGGCGTGGTCATCACCCAGGTGGTGCCGCCTTACTACCTCACAGACCTGAAGACCGTCGCGTTGTTTCGCCGCTCGCTATCGAAATATTTTCCTTCCGCGCAGCCCAACTTTGTAAGCCTCGAAGGCTTTGTGGATGCCATGGTGTTGGTGGAGGGCTTAAAGAAAGCCGGGAAGGACCTGACGCGAGAGGGACTGATCCGGGGGATCGAGTCCATTCATGAACAAGATTTGGGCCTCGGACCGCAACTCATCCTCGATTATTCCGCAAAAGATCACAAAGGCTTTGACCACGTCATTCCAACGGTGATTCGCGGCGGCCGCGCCGTCCCCTTCACCGATTGGTCCACCGCCGCCCCCAAATAACCGGGCAAAGCGCCGCAGATCACTTCCGGTTAGCCGACCATACGTCCAGAATGTCATAGATGCGAGCGGCACTAGTAAGAGTAGAGTGCATACGGCCAGTGAACCGACATGTCGGATGGTTCTTACGACTGGCTTCGCGGACTAATCCTTTCGGCCGAAAAGCGTGTTCGCTATTCTCCCAAGCGTGGGTAATTACTTCAGTTTAGCGTATTCGGATTTGGCGGCGGTGAGGATGGGAATGTCGGCATCGGCGTCCTTCCATAGTGTAAAGAAATCTTGATAGGCAGCGCGGGATCGGATGGTGTCGCCTTGTAAGGCGTAGGCGCGGCCGAGCTGAAGGCGCGCTAACGCCCCCAGCGGGCAGCTCACCACGACGCCGCGGTGGTCCAGGAGTTTTTGGAACTCGGCCGCTGCGTCCTTGCCCTGATGCAGCAATAAATACGCTTCGCCGCGGATGAACACGGGATAGAGAGAGCCACCGACCTCAAACTGGGGAAGCGGTGATCCAAGTTCGTATGGTGCTGGGGCTTGGAGATCTTCGAGAGCTTTCGCCGGATTATTTCGTCGAATTTCTATCGAGGCGTAGATGCTCGGCAACCAGTAGCGATTTATTGCCGTATTAAGAGGAAAGAGCTTCGCTAAATCGTGTGCCATCCTCTCGGATTGGTCGATATCTCCGATACGCGAAAATGCGAGGGCCGCAAGAACGTTTACATCTCTCGTGGGAGCTTCGGCCAGCGCAGGGGCGATTAGCTGGCGTGAGCGCGATGGGTTTTTGAACTCAGCTTCGCGCAGAGCGGCATTCATCTGCCATGCCGCTGCTGTTTCTTTTGAGTCATTGCCACGAGCGGAGTCGATAGCGCGTTGCGAGAGTTTCCGTGCGCTTGCTAGACGCCCGTAAAATGCCTCGGCGTCTGACTCGAACGAGAGCAGCACGTCCTCCCCAGGTTTGCCACTAGACGCGGCGACTTGCCGCTGCATCTCGGCCGTGTCGTTCTCAAGGAAGGCAGCTCCAAAGCGATTCCCATGCAGGAACGGATTATCAACTTTGTGTGCAATAGCCTGCTGATATTTCGCGTCGGCCTCATCGAGACGATTCACGGCAGGATACAGACTCACAAGGTTGGTGTAGGCGGCTGCGCTGCCCGGGTTTAAGCGGAGGTCCTCGAGGCTCGCAGCCACTGCTTTTTCGTATTGCCCCAGATAGACGTAATCAACCCCCAAATTGCCGAAAGGCTCGCCGTTGAGAGGATAGGTCTGCGTCCATACTTCATAAGCTTGTATGGCTTTCTCGAGTTCGCCAGTGACAAGTAGATAGTAGGTAGCCGAAATGCGGAACTTCTCCCTCTCGCTGACCTTGTCGCGCAAATCATAAGCCTTCTGCAAGTTCTCATTGGCTAGACCCGGTTCTCTGAGATTGGAGTATGAAATTCCCAACGCTTGGTAGGCGGCGGCGAAATTAGGGTCGCGTTCGACGGCTTGTTTGAAGAACGGAATTGCTGCCGCGCTACCTTTCTCCTGCAGGGCCTTAACCCCAACGGAAAGGGCCTTCAAAGCTTCGAGGGAAGGTGTGGTGGCTTGATCCAGGGGGGCATCGAACTTCTCCACCGTGCTCAATGACTCACCCAGTTTCCCCCTGAGTTTCGTCGCCGCTTCGTCTAGAGCTTTGAGGATGTGCTCTTTGTTTTCCGCCGTAACCTGCTCCTGCGCGAGAGGATCGCCGGTTTTGCAATTGATGGCATCGATGCCGACCACATACTGACTGCCAAGACTAGCAATCGAGCCCGAAATGTAAGCCTTACCGCCTGCGCGTTGGCAAAGATCACTCGCCACGTCGGTAGTCAGCCTGGTGCCCGGCGGCTTTGCCATCAGCTTCAGAGTGGCGCGAGTTCTTGCGTTCGAGAGAATATTGAGGAACGGAGACTGGGCCAACTGGACTGAAATTGCCTGTTTCAACGTGTCGTCGAAGACTGGGTCACCTGTTGTGTTGGTGAAATCCGCCAACACAAGAATGTCTTCTTTCGTTAGCTTCGGCGTCCGATGGAAATATGAGTAAGTGCCGGCGGCAAGCGCTAGAACTGCTATGGCAGAGAGGACGATGATCCTCCAGCGCTTTGAAAGTCCGGTTCTAGTTTTCGCCTCCGTTGTAGGCAACCCCGCCGAATTTGAAACACCCTTCAATTGCTGCAAGGCGTTCCGAATGTCGGCTGCATTTCGGTATCGCAGCTTGCGATCTTTCTCCAGCGCCTTGTCGATGATTCCTCCCAGTGTTGGCGGCAGGCCGGGATTCAAACTTGCCATTGGAATTGGCGCTCGATTTAAGATTGCATCATGGATGACGGCGGCAGTATTGCCGGGGAACGCCATGCGTCCTGTTGCCATTTCATAAAGCACCGCACCGAACGAGAAGAAATCCGTACGCGCATCCAACTCTTCACCGCGTGCCTGCTCGGGGGACATATAGGCGATGGTGCCCACCGCGCTTCCAGGGCTCGTTAACAGCTCCCTCACGCTTGCCGTGGGCATTGCCGAATCGCTAATACCCTCGGCGGCTGAAGTGACCTTCGCCAAACCAAAATCTAAAATCTTCGCTCGTCCTCGTTTCGTCACAAAAATATTCGCAGGCTTAATGTCACGGTGGACGATGCCTTTTTCGTGTGCCGCCTCCAGGGCATCCGCAATTTCTGCGCCCAGATCCAACACCTGTTCGATGGGAAGCGGTCTGCCATCGATCATCTCTTTGAGGGTCTGCCCCTCCATGCACTCCATGGCGATGAACGGTTGTCCCCGATCTTCCGCGATTTCGTAGATAGTGCAGATGTTCGGATGGTTCAGTGCCGAAGCAGCACGCGCTTCGCGTCGTAGACGCTCCAGCGCTTGCAGATCTTTTGCCATGTCTTCAGGAAGGAACTTCAGTGCAACGCGGCGACCGAGGTCTAGGTCCTCGGCTTCGTATACCACTCCCATTCCCCCGCCACCGAGTTTCCTCAGAATGCGGTAATGCGAGATTGTCCGTCCGATGATCGGCGAGGAATCACTCACTGGCGTTGCATATTACGTCAGCGCCCCAGCACAGGCAATCCTGTCCGCTCGCAAACAGCCTTTGCGGCCACATAGTTGGACATTTATAAAAATGCCCATTCCTGACACTTGGGCGATAATTCCCGAGTGACGGGCAAACCGGAAGTAATGTGAATGAAGGGTGCGAACGGGGGTGTTGCAAAGGGCTTAGCTACTTAATAGCGGATTCGGCCTGGTCGAAGGCGTGGTAGGAAGAGCGCACCAGTGGGCCCGCTTCGATGTGCTTGAAGCCCATGGCTTCGCCCAGTATTTTGTATTCGGCGAATTCATCGGGGTGAACGTAACGAACGATGGGTAAATGTTCGCGGGTAGGCTGAAGATACTGGCCTAACGTAAGAATGTTCGTGCCTTGCGCGGCGAGATCCTCGAGCGTGGCAAGCACTTCCTCTTTTTCTTCTCCGAGCCCGAGCATCAGCCCAGTCTTCGTCGGAACTTCCGGGTGCGCCTCTTTCGAACGCCGCAGCAACTCCAGCGACCGCTCGTAAACCGCACCCTTGCGCACTTGCCGGTAAAGCCGCGGCACAGTCTCCGTGTTGTGGTTGAGGATATCCGGCCGCACTGCCAGCACCACATCCAACGCGTCCCAATCTCCGCGAAAATCCGGAATCAGCACTTCCACCTTACAGCCCGGCACGCGCCTGCGAATCTCCTCAATCGTGCGCGCAAAAATATGCGCGCCGCCGTCGGGCTGGTCATCGCGGTTCACCGAAGTCACCACCGCGTACCGCAAACCCATCTTCGCCACGGCTTCTGCCACTCGCAACGGCTCGTCCTCGTCCGGCGGACCGACCGGCTTCCCCGAAGGCACCGCGCAAAATCCGCAAGCGCGCGTGCAAATATCCCCCAGGATCATGAACGTCGCCGTGCCATGATCCCAGCACTCGCCCATGTTGGGGCAGCGCGCGCTCTCGCACACCGTGTGCAAATCCAGCGTGCGCATAATGCGTTTCAAATCCTGATAGCGCTCCCCGCCAAAAAACTTCACGCGCAGCCAATCCGGCCGCGGGTGCGCCCCAGGCGCCGGTATCGGCAGCGCCGCTGCATTCGAAATGATGTTAAACGGTGAGGCCATGATGGGTGCGCGAAACCCTTATTTTACGCGCATCCTCCGCATTCTTCAAATGGCCCGACCCGGGATATTAACCATTCATCGGTCAAAAGAGAGGCAACTGCCAGAAGAGCGACTACTCACTTAATCTTGGCGATGCGCCCCTCGGTAGGAAATTTCTGGAACTGCAGCGTGTCATGGCCGGGCACTACGCGATCCGCCGAGCCCGCCAGCTCAATCATCCGCGCCTGCGCCGCAATATTCGCGGCATGGTCCGCCTCGCTGAACGTGGCGCTCGCCGCATGCTCCGCAAGGTTCCGGTACAAGTAACAATTGTCCGACGCCAGCACAAACGTTGGCTCGCCCTCGACGCGCAAATACTCCGAAGCATAGGTATGTCGCGCCCCCGGTGTACGCGCGAATCCCTGGAAAAATCTCCACGTTGTCCCCATCCACCAGCCGCAGCCGCCCCTCCGTGTTCACCTGCAGCAACGCCTTCACATCCTCCGGATCAATCCCGCCGTGATTCCCTCCCGGCTGCCACGCGTCCCCGGTGTAGTACCGATACTCTTCTTTCTGAATCCACACATTCGCTTTCGGAAACAGATCAATCCCGCCCATGTGATCCCAATGCGCATGGCTGATGACGATGTCCGTCACCTCTTCGGGTTTCACGCCCGCCAGTTTCACCGCCTCATCCGGCCGCAAATAATCCGTCATGGGAAAATACTTCAGCCATTTCTCGCGGTGAAATCCGCTGTCGAATAAAATCGTCCGCCCTCCGCCGCGAATCAGCCAGATCACCATGGCGATATCCACCTTCTCGCCCTTCGGTGCCCCCACAACCAGTCCCGCGACGGAAAACCCCGGCGAAACGCCATATCGTATGGCCTGAATGGAATACTCCGGGCTGGAATTTCCTGCGAAGAAAACGGCGAAGATCGCCGCCAAGAGAAATCGTTTCACAGTTACCTCACGTGAATAGGCGGAATAGCGGAAAGCATTCTACTGCGCGCAAGAGTGCGAGGCGAAGATAATCCTCGCCACACACAGTGCAGCTTGGAAATTAAGGTAGGGAAGGTAAACCGACTTACAGTGGTTGGCGCGAAGAGCGGATAAAATCCCGCAGAACGGTAACGTTCGGGCCATAAGCCCCAATGCGCCCGGCATCCACCGGCAGACCAAGCCGTTCGGCGAGATCCAGATCCACGCCGGCATCGTCAAGTTCAGACAAGCTGAAACCCTGCGCCGGCAACACGCGATTCAACCCCGTCGGATACACCGGCCGCGGAGGCCGGTGACGCTGCCAGGGGCGGCGCGCCAGTTCGTAGAACTGTTGCCAATCGCGTTTGTGCCAAGTCGTCATTCTATTCTCTACTACGTCTCACTCAGCTCTTTGGATGCACAGCCGGCCAAAAAGGTTCGCGCCGGTCTTGCCCACGGGGACCCGCATCGCAACTCTCCGCGTTATTCATATACTCCACAACCGGCCCCGCAAGTCATTTTCCTTGCCTGTTGTTTCAAACACGTTACGGGGCAAAATGTTTCGCAAGACAAAACGCAGTGAGGGGGCGGGGGGCGTCCTCAGAATAATCTGTCGCCGAGCTGCTTTTTTAACAAGCGGCCGCGTCGCGGCTTCTAAGTTGCGCGGATACTACACACATTCCCACTCGTTCGACAGCGCGAAAACCTCTCTCGCGCGGGCGCCGCAATTCTTCCACCACCTTTATCCAATGGGATTAGACGTGCCCTGGGAACGAAGGTAAGAACCTCATTGAAATCGAACGCGGATTCGCACAGAGATGCCCTGTAGAAATCTTCCGAGGAAGGAAAGCGCCCTACACCCCTTCAGGGCGCTGCGTACTTACTTTCTGTGTTTCTGCTTACCAGCGATTGCCTCGGTCGCCGCGATCGCCGCCGCGCCCGCCACCGCCGCCGTGGCCGCCGCGTCCACCACCGCCGCCACCACCATGGCCGCCGCGTCCGCCGCCGTATCCACCGCGCCCGCCTCCACCACCGCCTCCGCGTTCCGCTTGAGGACGCGCTTCATTCACCACCAGGTTCCGCCCGCCGAAATTCTGTCCGTTCAGGGAGTTGATCGCGCGCTCCGCGTCTTCGTCTGCATTCACTTCGACGAACGCAAAGCCGCGCGACTGGCCCGTGAAACGATCGCGGATTAGATTGACGCCCGAAGGGGTTACACCGATCTGCGAGAACCACTCGTTCAACTGTTCTTCCGTCGCGGAAAACGGAAGATTCCCGATGTAGAGCTTCTTCACCTCTCACTCCTTCTGCCCGGAACCCAAGTGCGAGTCGCGGAGCGCGCCGAAGGGACAGCTTTCGATCACGGGGTGGCGGACACACGGGGCCGCCGCGGGAGCGAGACCGGCACTTCAGCGGTCTGTTGCATCCTCCCGGAAATTGACTCCTTTTGCAACGGGAAATTCTGCATGCAAAGCTGCGGAATCTCGGGCAGCAAGGCGCCGCGCCTTTCCCCTCCGCCGCTGAACAATGATACGATGCGCGCAAACTGCTTCCTCACTCGAGAGGTCTTATGCGCGGCACCATGATGGATTTTCCGCTGACGCTGCCCACCATTCTGGAGCGCGCCGGAAAACTCTTCTCGCGCGTCGAAATCGTTTCTCGGAAGCCGGATAAGTCCATCGCGCGCAGCTGTTACGGCGAATTCTATCGCCGTGCGCGCCTCCTTTCGGATGCGCTGACCAAACTTGGATTACAATCGGGCGACCGCGTCGCTTCCATGATGTGGAACCACTCTGGCCACTTGGAAGCCTTCTTCGGCGTGCCCTGTGCCGGCGGCATCCTGCACACCTTGAATCTGCGTCTCCATCCTCATGAAATTGCCGCCATCGCCAAGCATGCCGGCGATCGGTTTCTGCTGATTGACGACGTGCTTCTGCCGGTCTACGAAAAATTCCGCAGCGACGTGCCGTTCGAACGGGTGATTGTCGTCCCCTACGGCTGCGCCAGTGTGCCTGAAGATTTTCTGAACTATGAAGAATTACTCGCCGGAGCCAGCGGCGATTTTCGGTACCCGCCCATCGACGAAAACGACGGCGCAGCCATGTGCTTCACCTCCGGCACCACTGGTTTTTCCAAAGGAGTCATCTACTCTCACCGCGCGTTGGTGCTTCATTCCTTCGCCTGCGGGCTTGGCGAGGTTTTTGGCATGGGCCACTTCGATACCGTGCTCCCTGTCGCTCCCATGTTCCACGCCAACGCCTGGGGTTTGCCCTTTGCCTGCACCATGCTAGGCTCGCGCCTCGTCCTTCCGGGGCCGAACGTTGATCCAGAAAGCATTCTGGATCTGATGCTCCAGGAACGCGTGACCATCGCCTGCGGCGTACCCACCGTTTGGCTCGGCGTCCTCGAAGCGCTTGAGAAAAATCCCGGCCGATGGAGGTTTGACGCGCCCGTCCGGGTCGTTTGTGGAGGCACTGCTCCGCCTCTCGAACTCATTCGCAAGCTGGATGGCTTTGGCCTGCAGATCAAGCATCTCTGGGGCATGACCGAAACCACCCCCATCGGCACTTCCGGAGGCCTCCGGCCGCACATGCGCGACTGGCCCGACGACAAGAAGTATGAAACCCGCTCGAAGCAAGGCTGGCCGTCGCCCTTTGTCGAAATTCGCCTGATGCAGCCCGACGGCCCCGGTGGCCAACCCAGCGAAGTGCCTTGGGATGGTGTCTCCTCCGGCGAAATCGAAATCCGCGGGCCCTGGGTGGCGGCCAGCTATTACAATGCGCCCGATCAGGCTCATCGCTGGACCGACGACGGCTGGTTCCGCACTGGCGACGTTGCCACCATGGACGAAGACGGCTATGTGAAGATCGTGGACCGCGCCAAGGACTTGGTGAAGTCCGGAGGCGAATGGATCAGCTCCGTGGACCTCGAAAACGCGCTGATGGGTCACCCTGCCGTGAAAGAAGCCTGCGTCGTCGGCATCCCGCACCCCAAATGGCAGGAGCGCCCCCTCGCCGCCGTGGTCCTCAAGGACGGCGCCAAGTCCACCCCCGAAGAACTGCGCGACTTCCTCGCCAAGTCCTTCGCCAAATGGCAGCTCCCCGACGCCTTCGTCTTCCTCGACGCCATCCCGCGCACCTCCGTCGGCAAGTTCAAAAAACTAGCCCTCCGCGAACAATTCGCCAACTGGAACTGGGACCAATAATCTCCGTCTCTTCCCGCATCCACTTCCTTTCCTGCCCCTTCTCCTGTCCATCCCTTTCCCTTGTAGTGGCGCAGCATTGTTTACCCTGAACCTGGAAGGGCTGCGCCCACGCCTTCCTCGGTGGCACAGACTTCAGTTTGTGCGCATGTCCAACCACCACTCTTGCAATCCGCCGCGCGAGATGTCGGCCGAAACTAGATCCTCTCAAAGACCGTGCCCGCAGGGTCGTACCCGAATTACAGGGTCCGTTCGTCAAAATAGTGAGCACATGTGAATGGAGTTGCCCATGCGCATATCCACTTTGGCTTTACTTTTCATTCTCATCTTGGCGCCTGGCGCGTGCCCGCAAGAACATCAACAGCCCGCCTTTAGTGACACCAGCAAAGGTTTCGATAAACAGTACAAACAGATTTTCCAGGCATTTCGTAGGGCGGATGAGCATGAACTAAAATTGGCGTTCGATCAGTTCGCCATCCCGTCTCACTGGTTCACGGACACATTTGGGCCGGACATTGGACCGAGCCTTGCCGATCGCTACTCACAAGAATTCCAGAAGTTTGTATACGCAACGGTCAATCTGTTTGGGAGCGTCGACGCTGCGCAGTGGAACTCCGTGGGAACCCACGTGTGGAAATACGATCACAACGCCAACCCCGCTCCCATACCGGCGCCGCTCTCGCGCCTGCCCTTGCCAGCCATCCAGTATTTCGGAATTGACTACGGAAGAATGGGGTTTACCGGCCAAGCTGAATACGGTGGGCCGGAAACGGTACTGGATTGGGGCTCAAATGCTCCCTGGAGGGGATCTTTCATTTATGTCGATGGGGCTTTCCGTTTTTTTGGCCTCGATGCCTATCCTTTTTGGGATCTCCTCGATGATCAGTCAGATGGATTCTGTGCCGACCCGCGAGAACAAGGTGGGCAAGTCGTCCACAAAGTGGAACCTGTTTATTCAGCTGAGGCCAAGAGAAAGCACATTCAGGGTGTTGTACGAATGAACGTGACGGTGGCGAAGGACGGGTCGGTGAAGCAGGTCGAAATTCTTAGCGGGAACCCACTGCTACGGGATGCTGCCCGCCAGGCAGCGATGCAATGGCACTACTATCCCCCGTTTAGGAAGTGCTCACAGTTCGTGGAAGCGAACTCGTTGGAATTCGTAAAGTTCCCGTCTCCTTGAGTCTTCAGCCGGCAAAGCCTGGGGATCCAGACTTGCCGACTTCATCTCATTTTCCCAAGCCCACGACAGTTAACCATCACGACACACTCGCGCTATCTCCCCTCGATTCTTGAACTTCCAACTCGATTCGAATGATACCCAATAAATAAAATTCATCGACAGTTATCACGAATCGTGCTACACTTCCGTATGAAGTGGACGTCACCCATCCCGAGCGGCTCTCGCTCTGCGTCAAACTCAGCGCGCAGTGCCTCTCTAAGTCCATTTCTCAATCCCTCATCACTAACTGCAAATCTTCCACCCTTTCTTTTCAAACGCTTGCGCACTCTTCCGTTTTCCGTATTCCGTAAGTCCTGCATTTGCCACTCTTACGAAAACAGCCGGGGTGCATACCAACTCTTCCCATTCTGGAACGCGTCACTCCTCGATTTTGACTTGCTCAGTCCCTTTTCTTTTCATGCACTTACAAACTGCCCCTCCCGCATCTCCTTTCCTTTCACATCCATACAAATGCCCGGGGGTGTATGGGGTGCAGCCTCCCATTTTCTTCCAAGGTCGATCTTCAAAAACCTGACCCCCGTCTTTTCACACTCCTCCAAACTCCTTTGCGCTTTTTTGCACTTCCGCAAAGTTCAATTCTCTTATTTTCAAGCGATTCCGAACTCATCGACAAAAAACTTGGGGGATGGGGGACAGGACTAAGGTGAGATCACAAATCCAGTCACTAGTCACGAGTCACCAGTCACTTCTTACCGTCAACTGTGAACTGTCGACTGTGAACCTCGGCGCGCTAAGTCCGATACGAAGCGTTGATGCGAACGTATTCCGCGGTGAAATCGCAGGTCCAGTAGCGGGCCGTGGCGGTGCCCGCGTGCAAGTCCACGATCAGCGGAACGTGGTCGGCGAGAAGTTTGTTGCTGGCGGCGCGCTCGTTGAAAGCGACGGGCTGTCCGCGCCGCAAAACCTGGATGCCAGCCATCTTGATGTCCACGAGGGCGGGATCGAACTTCACGCCGGAGCGGCCTGCGGCAGAAAAAATACGGCCCCAATTCGGATCGCCGCCGGCAAATGCGGTTTTCACCAACGGAGACGTCGCGATCGTTTCCGCGATGCGCTTCGCGGCGGCTTCGGTCTTGGCATGCCGCACTTCAATTTCGATCACGCGCTGCGCGCCTTCGCCGTCGGCAACAATCTGCAGCGCGAGCGACCGGCAAACGTCTTCGAGAGCTGTGGCGAATGCGCGATGCGCCCTGGTGCCGGCTTTGATGGACGGCGCTCCAGCTTCGCCGTTGGCCAGCACCAACAACGTATCGTTGGTCGAAGTATCGCCATCCACGCTGATCGAGTTGAAGGTCCGCGAAGTCACGTCCTGCAGAGTTTTCTTCAGCAGCGAAGGCGAAATCGCCGCATCGGTCACCACGAAAGCCAACGTCGTGGCCATATTCGGATGGATCATTCCCGCGCCTTTGGCGCAGCCCACGAAATGAATGCGCTTGCCGGCCATTTTGAAGGAAGCCGCCGCCGTTTTCGGCCGGGTGTCCGTGGTGCAAATCGCGAGCGACAGTTCCGCGAACGAGCGCATGGACGGACGCCGGTTGCGCGCGAGCGATGGCAGCGCGCGCAGGATTTTTTCGACCGGCAATTGCACGCCGATCACGCCCGTCGAGCAAACAAAAACTTCGTGCGGCGGCAAACCCAGGCGCCGCGCCGTTTCCTCCACCGTGCGCTGCGACGCCGCGTCGCCCTGTACACCCGTCGCGCAATTGGCGTTGCCCGAATTCACGACCACGGCGCGCATGCGCCCTTTCGAGAGCTGCAGATGTTTTTTCGAGAGCGTGACAGGAGCGGCCACCACCAAGTTCTGAGTGAACACCGCGGCCGCGGACGCAGGAACATCACTCGAAAAAAGTCCGAGGTCGAGCGCCCCTGTTTTCTTCAAGCCGCAGGCCGTCGCCGCGAAGCGGAATCCGCGCGGCAAGGACGTTTCCGGGAGGGCTGGGCTGAAATTCATCGATTTACTATTGCCATTGGAAACGGCTGCGTTCGTTGTGCCGGCGTTGGGCTCAACGAAGCAACCTCCGGTCCCCCGCGGCAGATGCGAGAGTGTTCTGATGATTTGCGGATTGCCAACTCATGACTTCGCTCCTTTTTTCTTGGCTTTTTTGTTGAGGCGTTCCTCCAAATCGGTGATCGCCGCACGCACGCTTTCGGGAGCGGTGCCGCCGCGAACTTTTTTCGACGCCAGCGCAGCGTCAAGACTCAGGCTGCCGGCAAAGTCCGCTTCAAACGCCGGCGATATTTTCTGGAGCGTTTTGAGAGGCAGCGTGGTCCACGCCACATTTTGTTTTTCCGCTTCGCGCAACACTTTGCCGACGATATCGTGAGCCTGGCGGAAAGGAACTCCTTTGTGAACTAGGTAATCCGCCGCCTCCGTGGCCAGCAACGCGGGATTGGAAGCCGCTGCGGCCAATCGGTCCGCATTGAACTTGGTGGAAGCGATCGCGCCCGCTGCGACAGCGACCATGTCGGCAACTTGATCGTGCGCCGCGAAAAGCGCTTCTTTGTCTTCCTGCAAATCGCGCTGATAACTCGTCGGCAATCCTTTCAGCGTGGTGAGCAAACCGAGCAGCGCGCCATTGATGCGGCCGGTTTTGCCGCGAATCAATTCCCAGGCGTCGGGATTTTTTTTCTGCGGCATCAGGCTGCTGCCAGTGGAATATTCGTCCGGAAGAATCACGTAGGAAAATTCCTGCGATGCGAAAAGCACGAAGTCTTCGGCGAGCCGCGAAAGATGTGTAGCGATGCCGGTTAGCGCATAAAGATAATCGAGAGCAAAATCGCGGTCGCTCACAGCGTCCAGGCTGTTCCCGGTGATGCGGGAAAAGCCAAGCTCGCGCGCAATCGCGTTGCGATCGATCGCGAACGAATTTCCCGCCAGCGCGCCGGACCCCATGGGGCAAGCGTCTGAGCTGGCTGCCGCGTTCTGCAACCGCGTGATGTCCCGCGCGAAGGCTTCCGAATGCGCCAGCAGAAAATGCGAAAGCAGAATCGGCTGCGCGTGCTGCATGTGCGTCATGCCCGCCATCGGCACATTGCGATTGGCTTTTGCTTGCAGCAGGAACGCGTTGAGCAAAGCCTCGAGGCTGCGCTGGATTTCCGCCGCCGCGTCGATCACAAAAAGACGGAAATCGGTGGCTACCAGTTCGTTGCGGCTGCGGCCGGTATGCAATTTCCAGCCGAGCGGGCCGAGCTCTTCGACCAGCGCTTTTTCGACGAAGTGGTGCACGTCTTCCGCATCCGCGCCGAATTTTTCGAGCCATACGGAATCCGTCTTGGCCCGCTCGGCGATTTTGTCGAGAGCCGCCAGCGTTTGTTTTACTTCCGTCGCGTTGAAGATGCCGATTGGTTCGAGCGCCTTGGCCCACGCGCGATCGACCGCAATCTCGTAAGGCAAAAGACGCCGGTCGAACGCAAACGACCGCTGGAACGCGTCGAAGTGTTCATTCGGCGCGCGCTCGAAGCGTCCGCCCCACAGTCGGTCATCTTTGCGTTCGGTCATTCGGTTCTCGTAGGACAGGCACTCCTGCCTGTCCTGGTTGTATCGTGCATCAGCAAAGAGTGGACAGACAAGAATGTCTGTCCTACTTATTTGCTCTCAGCTTTCGCCTTGGGACGAACGGTCACGGGCAGGGCAAACAAATTGATGAAGCCCTCGGCGTCCTTGGGGTTGTAGCGACCCATGGTGAAGCTGGCCAAGTCCGCGCGGTAAAGCGAGAAAGGAGAAACGCGTTTCGTCACGTTAAGAGTGCCCTTCCACAGTTTGAGGCCGACGGCGCCGGTGACGCGCTGTTGCGCGACGTTGAAGAATCCGTCGAGAGCTTCACGCAAAGGCGCAAACCACAGACCGTAGTAAACGAGTTCGGCGTAACGCAGCGAAAGCGCTTGCTGGAAATGCGCGGTCTCGCGATCAATGGTGAGCCGTTCCAATTCCTGATGCGCTTTCACGAGCAACGTTCCGCCGGGCGTTTCGTACGCGCCGCGTGATTTCATTCCGACGAGACGGTTTTCAACCAGGTCGGTGCGGCCGATGCCGTGTTTCGCGGCGATTTCGTTGAGTTGATTGAGCAGATCGACCGGCCCGAATTTCGTGCCGTTCACGGAAACGGGAGTGCCTGATTCGAAGCCGATTTCGACTTCTTCGGCTTTGTCCGGAGCTTTTTCCGGAGAGACGACCCATTGCCACATCGCTTCGTTTGGCGCGTTTGCGGGATCTTCGAGCTCGCCCCCTTCGTGGCTGAGGTGCCAGATGTTGCGGTCGCGGCTGTAGATGTTTTTCTTGCTCTGCTCAACGGGCACATTGTGCTTTTGCGCGTAAGCGATGGCGTCTTCGCGTGAATCAATGTCCCATTCGCGCCACGGAGCAATGATTTGCACGTTGGGCGCAATCGCTTTGTAGGCCAGTTCGAATCGCACTTGATCGTTGCCTTTGCCGGTGCAGCCGTGGGAGAGGCCGTCGGCGCCGAGCTTCAATGCGATTTCGGCTTGGCGTTTGGCAATCACCGGGCGCGCCATGGAAGTGCCGAGCAGATAGGTGTGCTCGTAAACGGCGCCGGCGCGCAGCGTCGGCCAGATGTAATCGCGCACGAATTCTTCGCGCAGGTCTTCGACGTGCGCGGAAGTGGCGCCGGTGGCGAGCGCTTTTTTGCGCGCGGCTTCCAAATCTTCCTGCTGGCCGACATCGCCGATCACGGCGATGACTTCGCAGCCATAATTTTCCTTGAGCCAGGGAATGATGATGGAAGTATCCAGGCCGCCGGAATAGGCGAGTACAACTTTTTTCGGTTTGTTCAATGGCTTGTTCACAATTCCTCTCTTGCGTTTTGGTGTTGCCGAAACAGGGCGCAGGAATCCTGCGCCCCTACAAAGAAAAGTCTATGCAATGCGACGAGACACGATGACGAGCACGGCATGGCTAAAACAGAGTATGCAGGATCGCTTTCTGCACGTACATGCGGTTTTCGGATTGATCGAGGACCACGGATTGCGGGCCGTCGAGAACTTCGGGTGTAACTTCCAGGCCGCGGTGCGCCGGGAGGCAGTGCATGAACACGGCGTCGGGCGCGGCGAGCGACATCAGTTCCGCATTTACCTGATAGTGTTGGAACACGGCGTTTCGAATTTCGCCTTCTTCTTCGAAACCCATGCTGGTCCAGGAGTCGGTGTAAACGGCGAGTGCGCCGCTGACGGCTTCGCGCGGATCGGTCATGAGCTCGATTTTGGCGCGCGTCTCGCGGGCCACGCGCTTACCGTCGGCAACGACTTCGGGCAACGGCGCGTAATCCGGGGGCGTGGCGACGCGCAAGTGAACGCCGAGGCGGGCGGCGAGATAAATCAGCGAGTGGCAAACGTTGTTGCCGTCACCGACGTAGGCGAGTTTGAAGCTGCGCAGAGCGCCGAAGCGTTCTTCGAGGGTGAAGAAATCGGCGAGCGCCTGGCAGGGATGAAATTTGTCGGAGAGAGCGTTGATCACCGGAATATTCGCGTTCGCGGCCATTTCTTCGAGGACGCGCTGGTGGTAAACGCGCGCGACGATGCCGTGGACCCAGCGTTCGAGATTGCGCGCAACATCGGCGATGGATTCGCGCGCGCCGAGGGAGGCGGACGCTTGTGTGTGGTCCAGAAAAACGACCGAGCCTCCCATGCTTTGAATGCCAACGTCGAAGGTGACGCGCGTGCGGAGCGAGGGCTTTTCAAATATCAGCGCGATGAATTTGCCGTGCAGCGTGGACGCGTAGCGTATCGGACGCGCCTTGATATCCGCGGACAGATGGAGGAGTTCGCGCGTGTGCGCGGGGCTCCATTCCGCTCCGGTGAGGAGATCGGTTGACAAAGAAATAGGCGCAACGAGAGACGTAGCAGTCATTTTTTCACCTTGCCGCGGCGTGCGCGGCGCGTTCGTGATTTGCGGACTTGCCGGGGTCCGAGACGGAAACCTGGCGTGGGGTTGTTGCAAGAACAAGTTCGAACAGACGAAGGAATTCACGGACCTGCGAACTGGTGATGATAAAGGGCGGAAGCAGGCGCAGCGTAAAGTCATGCGTGCAATTGATGAGCAGGCCGCGCTGCATGGCTTCGGCGACGAAGGGATTGCCGTCAATGGAAAGTTCGACGCCGAGCATCAAGCCTTCGGCGCGAATTTCGCGGATGAAGTCGAATTTGGCGGACAGTTTCGAGAGGCCATCATGGAGTTCGGTGCCGCGCTGGCGGACATTTTCGAGAAGTTTTTCGCTCTCGACGATGTTGAGGAATTCGAGAGCAACGGCGCACGCCAGCGGGCCGCCGCCAAAGGTGGTGCCGTGCAGGCCGGGAGAGACGCGGGAAGCGACGGCTTCGGTTGTGAGGATGGCGCCGAGAGGAAGTCCGGCGGCGAGGGGCTTGGCGATGACGGCGATATCCGGCTTCGAGGAAAATCGCTGATAGCTGAAGTAGCGGCCGGTGCGGCCGAGCCCGCATTGAATTTCATCGGCGATCAGGAGAGCGCCGTGCTGCGTGGCGAGAGAGCGGGCACGATTCCAAAATGCTTCGCTGACGGGATAGATTCCGCCTTCGCCCTGGACGGTTTCTATAAGGATGGCGCAGATGGAATCGTCGAATTTTGATTCGAGGTCGGCGACATCGTTGAAACGGACGAAGTCTACGCCGGGAACGACGGGAGCAAAGGGCAGACGGTATTTTTCGGTGGCGGTAACGCTGATGGCGCCGAAGGTGCGGCCGTGGAAGGAATTTTCCATGGCCAGGAAGCGATGCTTTTTCGCGACGGTTGCCGCAGGCTCGTCCGATTTGCGACCGAGAAGCCTGGAGAGCTTCATCGCGCCGTCGATGGCTTCGGTGCCGCTGTTGGCGAAGAAGACGCGGTCGAGGCCGGACCAGGCGGCGAGTTTGCGCGCCAGCGGGCCCTGAAACGCGTTGTGATAAAGATTCGAAAGATGAATCGCACGCCCTGCTTCGCGGCGAATCACTTTCACGACGCGTGGATGGGCGTGGCCCAGCGCATTGACGGCGATGCCGCCAAGGAAATCGAGATACTTCTTGCCGGTTGAGTCGTACACGTAGGCGCCGCGGCCGTGCATCATGAGCACGGGCCGGCGTTTGTACGTGGGCAGAAGGAATTGTTCGGCATCGAGCAGGCGCTGGTCCGGTTTTGGCACGCCGACAGCCGAAAGTTTCGACTTGCCGGCCGAGCGCACTACGGATTTCTTTTTGGATGAAGCGCGCATCATGCCGCCGAAAGAGCCGCGTGCGCGGCGGAGAGCGGTTCGCGCAAGACGCGAGTACCGGGGACAGCCACTACGCCGGCATCCGCTGTTTCCGCGGCGTGTGAGGCGAGCAACAACCCATCCGGGGACGTGCCGCCAACGATGCGTACTTCGCGCACGCCACCTTCGATGGCACGCTTGGCGGCTTCCAGTTTCAAGATCATGCCGCCCGAAACGACGCGGCACTGGACGAGGCGTTCGATTTCTTCGCAGGTGACCGCGGAAAGGACTTTCTCACCGTCGAGCACGCCGGCGACGTCCGTGAGATAGATCAACTGGTCGGCGTTTAGATATTCGGCGCACGCCGCGGCCATGTGATCGGCATTGATGTTGTAGAGCTCGTTGTCCGGCCCCATTCCGAGGCAGGGCGCGACGGGAAGCAAGTTTTCGCGCCAGAGCGATTCGATAAATGGCGAGTTCAAGCCGGTGAGGTAGCCGACAAAGCCGAGGCTGCCTTCCACTTCGTTGTGCACCATGGGCTCCGCGTTGAAGCAATGAGCGTCCGCGGCGGAAGCACCGATGGCGGGCTGTCCCTCGGCGGAGATGGCGGCGACGAGTCTCTTGTTGAGCAGGCCGGCAAAGACCATGACGGCGACGTCGCGCGTTTCGCGGTCCGTGACGCGGAGGCCGGCGACAAATTTGCTCTCGATAGCCATGCGTTGAAGCGTGGCGGTGAAAAGACGGCCGCCACCATGCACGATAAGAATCTCGTGGCCTTCCTGAGCGAGCGCCGCCACTTGGCGAGCGAGAGAGCGGACGGTGGCGTCGTCTTCGAGCAATGCACCTGCGAACTTGATGACTTTTCTCATTGAAGTGATATGTGCTCCTCGATCCCCAGCATGTGATTGAAATTCTGCACGGCCTGTCCGGCGGCGCCTTTGCCAAGATTGTCCAGACAGGAAACGATAACAAGGCGGCGTCCGGATTTGTCCAAAGCGAAACCGATGTCGCAGAAATTGGTGTGCGCGACGTGCTGCAGTTCGGGCAGTGTGCCGACGGGCCAGATGCGAATCATTTTGCGACCCGCGTAAAACTTGCGATAGAGCGCTTCCACATCTTGAGCGGATTGCGGCTGATCGAGGGTGACGTAGATGGTGGAAAGGATGCCGCGAGCGAGCGGCAGAAGATGCGTCGAAAAGACGACTTGGTCTTCGCTCAGGCCGGTGTGCTCGAGGATTTCCGGCGTGTGGCGATGGGTGAAAAGGCCGTAGGCTTTGAAATTCTCGTCCACTTCGACGAAATGGAGATCACGGCGGGGATCTTTGCCGGCTCCGGTGGCTCCGGACTTGCAGTCGCAGACGACGCTGGTGTTCGACGCGATCCATCCTTCGTCCGTGAGCGGCCGCAAAGCCAGGATCACGCTGGTAGCGTAGCAGCCGGGATTGGCGACCAAGCGCGCCTTGGCAATTTCATTCGAATAAATTTCCGGAACGCCGTAGGCGGCTTCGCCGAGCCAATTGGCATGAGGAGCGGGCAGTTTGTACCAGGACGTAAAGGTGTCCGCGGAACGAAAGCGAAATGCGCCGCTCAGATCGACCACGCGGAGGCCGGCATCAAGCAAGGCCGGCGCGATTTCCGCCGAAACTTCGTGTGGTGTGGCGAGAAACGCGGTGCCTGCGCGGCTGGAAGCGATGGCGTCCACGGAGAGCGGGCGGAGCGGAGCTTCGCCCCAGCCCCGAAACTGGGGAAAGAGTTCCGCGAGACATTTCGCGCCATTGGTTTCACGGACGTAGAAGACCGGAGGCGGAAGCTCGGGGTGGCGCAGAAGGATGCGCGCCAGCTCAAGGCCGGTGTATCCGGTCACACCTACTACAGCGACGTTGCGAGGGTCTCTCATTTCACCAGGTCTTCGATCTTTTTTTGGAGAGAGAGGCGAGTTTTTTTGTTGGGAGTAATGATCAAAACGGTGTCATCGCCGGCGATGGTGCCGGCGATTTCCGGGAATTTGGCGCCGTCCACGGCGGCCGCGAGAGGCTGCGCGCCGCTGGGAGGGGTTTTCAGGACCAGCAGGTTTTCCGCCGGGCGGATGTCGAGAAGAAACTCGCCGAGCACGCGCGCCAGGTGAGGCAGCGGCGCGGACTCTTCCGGGAGAGCGGCGGCGGTCTTGTAACCGTCGTGGGTCTTTACGAGACGGAGTTCCTGCAGGTCGCGGGAGAGAGTGGCCTGGGTGACGCGGAGCTTCTGGGTGGCCAAGCGGCGGCGCAACTCCTCCTGGTTGGCGATGCGCTGGTCGGTGACCAAGCGGAGGATTTGACCGTGTCGAAATGTCTTGCCGATGCTCATAATTTGCAAATCTATATGCCTATGTATTTTTATACAGGCAAATGAATACTCATGTCAAACAGTTTTTGAGGAAATTCCGCGTGCGCGTAGTACGGGACGGCGCGAGACACGGAAGAAGCGACTCATGTACGATTCGCAGCATTCGCGCGGCAAACGCTGGATTTTCCATGCGGGCGATGTAACCTATCGTGCAGCGATACGAAACCTATGGCAACGGGTTGCCAAATTTCGGGGTGCAAGAACGACGTGCCGCCGGCGCTCACCGAGCACCGGCTGTGCGTGCTGCATTACACGCTTTCGCTGGAAACGAGCTGCGCGGAGATGCGGCGGGAGACGGCGCTGGGCAATGCGCCGCAGGAGCGGCAGCGGGAAATCATGAAGTTCATTACGGAGCATGGCGAGCGTCTGGCGCGTGTGGCGACCAGTGGGCTGCACCTGACGGATGACCTGAAAGCCCGGATCCTCAGTACATTCTTGACGTTGATGAACCTGCGGGAAAATCTGGACCGGGCGAATATGCGAAGTTCGTTTGGACGTTCCGGGCACTTGCCTCGTTAGATTCGTTGTTCCCCCGAATTCACATACTGCCTCGCTATCTGCCGCTGCCGCCAATAGTAAGAAAAGTCCGGAAGCCAAATCAGGCGCCGATGTAGCGGGCGTATAGCGAGCGGGCGACGGCGGGGTCTTTGGTGCCCTTGAGGATGGCGCGGCCGTCGGCGAAGACGGTTATTTCGTAGGGGGCGACACGAAAGCGAAGCAGAAAATCATTCTGGCGCACGTCTTCGACGATGGGGGCCAAGCGCACGCCGAGAGCGCTGAGATTCAGGGAGCGAGTGCGTTCGTGAATCTGGACGGAATCGCGGCCGCACATGGTGATGTGGGGCTGCGCTTCGCCTTCGAGGTAGGTGAAGTCGCGCTTCGCGCAAGCGCGGCAGTCCGAATTGCGCGCCACGCGGATGGATTGCAAGTGGCCGCTCCAAACATCGCAGGAGAGCAGGCGGCCGTGAAGAGCTTGAAGACGGCCGGAGAGAAATTTCAGGGCTTCGGCAACTTCCAGCGAGGCAATTAGATTGACGATGGGACCGAGCACGCCGATGGTGTCGCAGGTTTCTTCGAGGCCGCTGGCGTTGGCGCCGGTCTCAAGCAGACACGCAAGGCAGGCGGTCACTCCGGGGCGAATGGCCATGGTGAGGCCGTAGCTGGCGACGGCGGCGGCATAGATCCACGGCAGGCCGGATTTCACGGCGAAGTCGTTGATGAGGAAGCGAGATTCGAAATTGTCGGTGCCATCGAGTAACAGATCCACTCCGCTGAGGAGTTCGTGTGCGTTTGCAGGGCTGAGATCGGCGACGATGCCTTCCAGGGAGATAGCGGAATTGATGGAGCGCAACTTGCGTTCGGCGGCGACGGCTTTCGGAAGGGCATTGAGAGCATCGGCTTCGTCGAAGAGGGTCTGACGCTGAAGATTTGAAGGCTCCACGAAATCGCGATCGATGATGCGGAGATAACCGACTCCGGCGCGAACGAGAAGGTTGGCGGCTGCAGCTCCGATCGCGCCGCAGCCGACGATCGCCGCGCGGGAGGCGAGGAGGCGCTGCTGGCCTTCCGGGCCGATCCTGGCGAACAGCACCTGGCGCGAATATTTTCCCTGGAAAGAATTAGTCACAAGCGACGCGGCCCCGACAGGCGCTGCGGAAGCGCCTGCTAAACTAACATGATAGCCCCAAAGCGCGCAGGGCGGGCAACGCCCGTGTGCTAACCTTCGTCTGAGCGAATGGACGTATGAAATTGAGCTGGTTCTATGGGATGCGAGGCATTGCCGCACTCGCGCTCCTGACAGGAGCTGCGCTGACGCACGCGCAAACGCAGCAGGATGGGAGCTCGACAACAGTGGCTGCGGAACCCAATGTGGTGGCCATTCGCATCGTGAAGGGAGACGGTCACGTACTTTCCGAAGGGCCGAGTGGAATCGCGATGGAAGCGGGGAAGCCGCTGGATCGCGGAAAAGTGGCGGAGAGTTTGCGGGCGCTGTATCGGACGGGAGATTACGCGGATTTGCAAGCGGTGGTGACGCCCGTTCCCGGCGGAGTGCGGCTGGATTTCGTGGCGCGAGAGAACCTGTTTTTCAATCAGGTGCGAATTGAAGGGCTGGCTGCTCCTCCGACGGACTCCACGGCAATAGCGGCGATGCAGCTTGGGCTTGGACAGACGTTCCGGCAGGCGGCGGTGACGGAAGGGCTGGAGCGATTGCGAGAAACACTCCGTGAGGAAGGTCTGTACCAGGCGGAGCTTTCGGCGGAAACGGTGCCACACCCGGAAACGCACGAGATGGACATTGTTGTGCACATAAAACCTGGCCCGCGGGCGCACGTGGGAGCCATCCAGCTGAAGAACGATACGGAATTCCG
Organism: uncultured Acidobacteriota bacterium; assembly: GCA_963729455.1. GTDB lineage: Bacteria > Acidobacteriota > Terriglobia > Acidiferrales > UBA7541 > Acidiferrum. Next base: position 374,007 of record CAVSNX010000004.1, on the reverse strand, counting down.
AGACGCCGAATTGCTCTCGAAGTTGAAGATGAAAGCAGGCCGGGAGATCACCTCGGCGTGGCTGCAGAAAGGGACGGACCGCATCCGGGAATTTCTGGTGAAGAAGGGACATCTAAGCGCACGCGCTTCGATGCACCGGGGCGAATATGACGTGGCGAAGAATATGGTGCCGCTGAACCTGGAGGTGACGGAAGGGCCGCGCGTCGAAATGACGGTGACGGGCGCGAAGTTTTCCGGGGGCGAACTCAAACGGCTCATACCGATCTACCAGGAAGGCGCAGTGGATGTAGACCTGCTGGAAGAGGGGAAACGGAATCTTCTCGAGAAATTGGAGCGCGAAGGGTATTTTGACGCCAAGGTAGATTACAAAACGGACACGCATGAAATGAAGACCACCGTAAGCAGCTGGAAGGGCACGGAAGAGATCATCACGTATACGGTGGAGAGAGGGGAACGGCACAAGCTGATTGGGATCGAGATCACGGGGAACAAGTACTTCGATACGGAGCTATTGCGGAGCCGGTTGCAAATTTACGGCGGGGCGTTCGAATCGCGCGGACGATTCAGCCGGCGGCTGGTGGAATCGGATGCGCAATCGATGCAGAGCCTGTATAGGGCGAACGGCTTCCTGGATGCGAAGATCCAGCAGCAGATCGAGGACGACTATCAGGGCAAAGAAGGCGATTTGTATATTCGATTCAAGATCGAGGAGGGAAAGCAGACGCGCGTTGCTTCGCTTGCGATTGAGGGCGCTCACGCGTTTACCGAAGGAGAAATCCTTGGCGTTATCGGCTCTTCGCCGGGGCAGCCGTATTCCGATTTCGGAGTCACGACCGACAGGGACAATATCCTGGCTTTGTATTTCAACGAAGGATTTCCGGAGGCGAGCTTTACGGCCATGGCCGAACAGGTGAAGGAAGAGGCCAGCGCGGGCAACGGCGCTTCGTCCAACGAAAAAAGTGGAAAGGAGAAGAAACTGGCGAAGTCCGAGGTGGAGCAAGCCGCTCCCGTCCGGTTGGTGTATCGAATCCAGGAAGGTCCGCAGACCCTCGTGCGGCGCGTTCTTCTGAGCGGGTACGACCACACGAGGCAAGGCGTGATTCGGCGGGAGATCCACATCAAAGTTAACGAGCCGCTGCGTGAAGGTGATGTGGTGGAGGCGCAAAGGCGGTTGTACAACCTGGGAGTGTTCAACCGGGTCACGATTGAACCGCAAAATCCAAGCGGGACAGATCCGGACAAAGATATCGCCGTGCTCGTCGAGGAAGCAAAACGGTACACGATTTCGTACGGTGGCGGATTTGAAGTTCAGCGGCTCGCCAGCACCACGAACCCGACCGGAGGAGAAATACAGGCGGCGCCGCGGGGAATTCTGGAGGTCAGTAAGCTGAATCTCACGGGACGCGCGGATTCACTATCGTTCAAACTGCGGGGCAGCACGATTGAAGACCGGGCGCTGCTTGGTTATTCCATCCCGAATACTTTTGGCGATCCGCACTTCAGTTTTCAGGCGACTACGTATACCGAAAAGACGCAGGACATCAATACGTTTACGGCAAGGCGCTACGAGGGGTCGGTGCAGGCTGACCGAACAGGTAACGCCGCGGACCACAATTTTGTACCGCTACACGTTTCGAAAGGTGTTGGTGTCGAATCTGAATTCGCACATTGAGCCGGAAGAAATTCCGCTGTTCGAACAGCCGACGCTGGTCTCCGGGTTTGGGGTGACGTGGTTCCGCGACACGCGGGACAATCCGGCGGATGCCAGCAAGGGCAGTTTCAACAGCGCTGAATTCAGCGACGCGGATACGGCTTTGGGTTCCAGCGCCAGCTTCATGCGCTTCCTGGTGCAGAATTCAACATACCATCCGATCAAACGGAGATTTAGTTTTGCGCGATCGGTGCGCTTTGGAATTCTGGTGCCGTACCGCGACACGGTTTCGCTGAGTTTTCCGCCACCTGCGCCAGGGGCGTGCCTTCCGGGTGCGGTGGCTACCGAACCTTTGCCGACCATCATTCCGCTGCCGGAGCGATTCTTTGGCGGAGGCGGCACGTCACTGCGAGGGTTTGCGCTTAATCAGGCCGGTCCGCGCGATCCGTGCACGGGGTTCCCGGTTGGAGGCCAGGCGATGCTGGTGCTCAACCAAGAGTTCCGTTTTCCGATGCGCTTGCCGTTTGTGGGAACGTCGCTGGGGGGAGCGATATTTTACGATGGAGGAAACGTTTATAGCCGGCTGAGCCGGATCGATTTCCACGCGACGCTGCCGAGCCCCACGTTTGCTCTGCAGAATCCAGCGCTGCCGCCGAGCGCGACGAACTTGCCGATGTGCATCACGAATTGCACCAACGAGCTCAATTATTTCGCGCATACGGTTGGGTTCGGAGTGCGATACAAGACGCCCGTGGGACCGATCAGGGTGGATTTGGGATATCAGATCAACCGACCGATGTTTGTGATTCCGATCCCTTGTCCGAGCAACACGCCCACTTGCATTACGGGATCCCTCGGCCAACAAGGCACGCGGCTGTCCGGGTTTCAAATCTTTTTCAATCTAGGATCGACGTTCTGATGCGCCGGTTCTTCCTACTGGTTTTTTGGGGCGCACTGATTACGCTCGCGGCCACTCGCCTGGCCGCGCAGGAGGTCGTGGACCGGATCGCCGCAAGGGTGGAAAACGACATCATACTTTATAGCGACATTCGAATGCTTAGCCGCTATCAACAGCTCGTGAATGGAACGTCGGAAGGCGACGCGCAGATCCTCGACCGGCTGATCGATCAGTGGATTGTGCGAACGGAAGCGGAAGTGGCACGGTTTCCCCTGCCCTCCGACGCCGAAATTCAACGGAGCGTGGAACGCCTGCAAAAATCGTTCGCTTCCGCGGAAGAGTACGAAACCAGGAAAAAACAGAGCGGCCTGAATGATGCAGAGATTCGTCGCATCGCAGCTTCACAGTGTATCTCGACAACTATCTTGATTCGCGTTTTCGACCAGCGGTGCAGATTGACCCAAAGACGATCGAGGATTTTTACCTGAAGTCGATTGTGCCGCTGGCCAAGTCCCGTGGGCAAGAGCCTCCATCGTTGGAGAACGCGCGCGACTCCATTCAGGAAGCCTTGGTGCAGAGGGGAATCAATGATGAGGCCGACCGCTGGCTGATTGAGAGCCGAGCACGATTGCACATCGAGAAACTCATGAATCTGGGGGCGAAATGAAGCGCGAAACGCGCCACCCAATCTGGAACTGGATCATCCACACGCCGTGGGTGCTCACGGTGATCGCGATTCTATCCGTGATTGTCTTTTTTGGAAGCGGGGCGGGGAATCCGCTGCTCAGCCGGTTGATCGTGAGGCGGCTGCAATCTATGACGGGCGGAAAGGTCGAATTCCGCGCGCTTTCGATTCGCTGGATGGCCATGCGCGTCACGATCCGGGGGCTGGTGATTCACGGGAAAGAACCCGTTGGAACGGAACCACTTTTTTCCGCGAAGGAGGTAGAAGGGGGGCTGCGTATCGAGTCGTTTTGGGGCCGCAAGGTTTCGTTGGAAGAGCTCTTCGTGCGGGAACCACATGTGCACATTCGCGTAGATAAAATTGGAGCTACAAACGTACCCGTGCCGCAGCGCCCCTCGAATAAACCAGTTCGCGACACGCTCTTCGCACTGCACATCCAGCGCCTGCAAATCGACGACGGCTGGATCCTTTATAACGACATCAAAGAACCGCTGGTGGTGAAGGGCGGGGAATTGAAGCTTTCTCTGGATGCGGGAGGCACGACGGCGAATCCACTGTACGTGGGCAACGTCGAATGGCGGACCCTGCAATTCACATCGCAGCGCTACCTGCCCTTGCCAGTCAGTTTGACGGCGAAATTCACGTTCTGGCGCGATGGATTTACGCTCGAGCAGGGCATGCTCAACGCCGGGCGCTCACATCTCGATGCGCAAGCAGAAATGAGCAATTTCGCGAAGCCCCAGTGGAACTTCCGCTACCGCGGCTGGAGTGAGCTGATCGATTTTCGCGAGACTTTGCGCAACCCGTTGGTGCCCACGGGGCGGGTGGACTTCCGCGGCGAGGGTCAATTGGCGGACGGCCAATACAAGGGGAGCGGGAGCTATTCCGGGTACAACATCGCGTTGCCTTACAAGGAATTTCATACGACCGGGCTGACCAGCCACGGCAGCTATAAGATCGACAACCGCGGCCTTGAAATTCCGGACTTTTTTGCCGGTGCGTTTGGCGGCAGCGTGACGGGACGCGTGACCCTGCTCTTTGACGGGCTACAATTCCGCGCGGACACGCACGTGCAAAATACGCGGCTTTCCGGGGTATTGCCTGCCATCGAGCATCGCGACTTTCCGATTGATGAGCTGCACTGGGACGCGTTGATGACGGCGGACACGTTGGAGACCTGGAAGGGGAACTTCCAGCATTTCGAGATTTCGGTTAGGACGGTTTGGGATCCTCCCGAACAAACCGCGGAACGCCACCAACCTGTGAGCGCGGCTTGGAAGTTCAGCTACCGCTATGATCCCAACATCCTGGCGATCCAATCGGGGGAATTCGAAACGCCGTCGTCACACGGTACCATTGACGGAGTCCTTGCACCGAGAAACTCCACGCTGGCGATGCGGCTTGAAACGAGTGCGCTGGAAACATACAAGGATTTTATTGACGCGTTGCGAGGAGCCAAGCCCGGATCTGCTGATGCCGCAACACCCATTTCAGGGAGCGCTACATGGGACGGGAAGATCCTGGGACCGTCCGGACTACCCACGTTTCAAGGGCACCTCCGCGGCGAACGGGTGCGATACGACGGAGTTTTTCTTGACTATCTCGACGGCGATTTAACGTACTCGCCCGCGGAATTGTCCTTGGCGCGCGGGCACGCACGCCGTGGCGAGATGGAAACGGATGTCGAGACGACGCTCTCACTGACGGACTGGAGTTTTCTGCCGGACAATGACTGGACCGCCGAAGCGAATTTCGAAAAAATCCCCGTTGAGAACGTGCAACAGCTTATCGGGTGGTCGTATCCGGTCAGCGGCAAGCTGACGGGACAATTCCACGGTCGAGGCACGAGGCAAGAACCGAGCGTTACGGGGCTCTTTGATCTGGCGGATGCCAAGGTCTACGGGCTTTCGATCAATCGCTTGCGTGGGCAACTGAATTTGCTTCCCTCTGAAGTGCGGATCGCGGACGCCGAATTGCGCTTTTCCCCGCCTGGAAAAGAAAGCGGCCGCGGGGCGGGAATCATCACCGGTTCGGCGGGATATCGTTTTGCGGATCAAACGATTTCTGTCGATCTCGCGGGCGCGGCGCTGCCGCTTGAGAATTTCGAGAAGCTGCAATCGGTCCGCTTTCCGGTAGGTGGGCAAGTCAGCTTTAAGTTGAAGGCGAGCGGTCCGCTGCGAGCGCCCATCGGCGATGGGACTGCGCGCGTCGTTGATCTACGGGTCGGGGATGTAGTGATTGGCAGCTTCGATGGCAGTTTGACTTCGGACGGACACACGGCGCATCTGGAATTGGGTTCGGCGATGAGCAGCGGAGAAATTTCGGGCGGGTACACCCTAGGGCTCGCCGATCCCTACCCGCTCAGTGGAAAAGTCTCGATCAAGAATATGAACCTGGATCCTTTCCTATTGACCGCGATGCATCTGGGCAAGCTCGACGGCCACGCCAATGCGGACGGCGACATTTCGGTGAAGGGAGCTCTGAAGCAGCCGGAGAGCATCGTCATAGATGCAAACCTCTCGAGGCTGGCTTTGAATTATGCAAATGTGCGGCTGGAAAACACAGGCCCAGTCCATCTGCGGTCTTCGAAAGACAGCCTAGAGATCGAGCCCGCCACGTTGCGGGGAACGGACACGAATCTGCAGATTGAGGGCTCGGTGCGGTTTACCGGAAAACGCAGCCTCGGTTTGCGGTTGAACGGCGCCGTGGACCTTCGGCTTATCAGCGGATTTGCGCCGGATTTTGATGCAAGAGGCCCCGCGCAAATCAATGCTTCGTTCGAAGGCACGCTGGACCGCCCGCGCATCACGGGCCGTGTTCATATTGAAAAAGCTTCGGTTCGCGAGGTGGACTTTCCCACGGGCCTCAGTGCCATCCAGGGAGACATCGTCTTCGATGCCACGCGGCTTTATTTTGAAAATGTGAGCGCCGAAGCCGGCGGGGGAACCCTGCAACTTTCCGGCAGCGTGAACTACGCCGAGAGCCCGCTGCGCTACGATATCACTTTGCACAGCGACCGCTTGCGTATTCGCTATCCGGTGGGCATGAGCTGGCTGGTCGGAGGTTCGTTGAGGCTGACGGGCTCGACCACGGCAGGGGTTCTTTCCGGCAAGGTGACGATTGAACGGGTAACGTTGACGCAGGGCCTGGAAGTTGCGGGGATGCTGGTGTCCGCGAAAGAAGGCATAACCGGGCCCTCCACGACTTCACCGTTCCTGCGAAACTTGCAGTTCGACGTCGAGGCGGTCTCGGCGCCGGACGCGCGTATGGAATGGCCCGGCGCGGGGCTCCAGGCGGAAGCTAGTTTGCGTGTGCGTGGGACGTGGGAGCACCCCATCCTTTTGGGACACATCCACATTCTCTCGGGGGATTTGTACTTCGCGGGGAACCGCTACCGCGTAACACGGGGAGACTTGAACTTCGCGAATCCCTTCCGTCTGGACCCGGTCGTCAACGTGGAAGCAACCACGAACATTCAACAGTATGAAATCACGCTGAATTTTAACGGGCCAGCGAGCAAGCTTACGCTGGCGTACCGATCCGATCCGCCACTCCCCGGGAACGACATCATTACGTTGCTAGCATTGGGACAGACCAGTTCCGAGTCCACGGCCCGGAGTGGTGGTACGTCGCAGGGGAACACGGCGGGCGCTTCGGCGATTCTGTCGGAAGCCATATCCAGTCAACTAGGAGGAAGGGTGGAGCGCTTATTCGGGATTACGAGATTCCGCGTTGATCCCGGCCTGGCTACTCTCGGATCAGCGACATCAGAACAGAACGCCGGGGCGCGCGTCACGGTCGAGCAACAGATCGCGCGGAACTTGACGATCACCTACGTATCGAATGTGGGGTCGACGCAAGAGCAGGTTATCCAGGTGGAATACAACGTGGACCGCAACGTTTCGATTGTGGGATTGCGCGATTATAACGGGACATTTGGTATTGACATAAAGATCAAAAAGCGCTTCCAGTGATAAGGAAGCGCTTTTCAAACATTGAACGTTAGGATTATTGTGGGTCTTGCTGTTGCGCGGCCTGCTGTTGAGGTTGCTGTACCTGGCCAGCTTGCTGTCCGCGGCGTTGCTGCCAGCGACCTTGCCCTTGAGCCTGACCATTCCCGAGCTTTGCGTTTTGCCCAATCTCTGGGTTTTGCATTTTTACTTCCGTAAATGCTTCTCTGGCTGCTTTACCGCTCACTGTCCGGATTGCCGCTTGGGTTTCGCGGTTGATCTTGGGCATTTCCGCGGCGACTTTTTGGCCTAGAGGCGATCCATAAAATTGCAGCAGGCCTTTGATCTCGTCGTCGGTGTAGTGCTTATCGTAAATCACCACGAGCTGATCGGTTACCTGGTCCACGTCGAATTTTTTCTGGTAGATCGTGGCAAAGGTATTCACGAACGCCTGGCCTTTGTCGTTATTGGGCACAGTGGCGAGGAGCTTTTCGCGCGCCTGCTCGACGGCGGCGCTTTCACCATCTTGCACGAGATCGCGCGCGCCGACGAGCTCCATGAGCGAGCGAATATCGGCTTCCTTCACAGGGTCAATAGCGGGTGCTGGCGCGGGCGCGGCGTTTGCTTGCGGAGACGTTGTGCTCTGGGGCGCCGCCTGGACGGGATTTTGCGAGGCGCCCTGAATGACGAGGAAGAATGTACCGACGTAAATGATGACCAGTGCCAGAACAGCTTTCATGACTGCCTCCGTGGCGCACGTTTCATGTTTCCGCCACGTCAGCTATTTTAGAAAAGTAGCTGGTTCCGTGCGCGGATCGTGAAGGACAGGCGTGCCCCGTCGTTTACTGGCCCCCCGTTCAGGTGAGAGGAAGGGAGGCATGTCTTGATGGAGCGACTGGAAATGCGGGCTGGGATTCTGCCGTGCTTGCACTTCAACCAGACGGAGGTGCAATCAGGGAAGGTTTGCGGCCTTCAAAGCAGTGGCACGAGGTGCTCGTCTGATAATTTTTCTCGGCTCGCGACGAAGATGCAGCGGATGGGATGCTGCTTCTTCCCCGTCGCGCCCATGCCATTCCAACGAAACTGAAAATCCGGATGCGCAGGCGGGGTTTTTGGGGCGTAGATGAATTCGAAGCCAACTTTTCGGAAAATCATTACGACGTAACTTGGGCTCGGCCTCCCGCCCAGGCCGGTGAGTGCCTGGTCTGCCGATGTGTCTTCCTGCCCCATACGCAGGATCGGCAGGACGTGGTCGCAGACCTGCGTCTCCAGCAGAAGCAGGTGTTTGCAGACGGATGCCATATTACGCAGTGCGGGCACGGGGCTCTCCAGGTGATAGAGGAGGCCGTAGCAAAAGACGACGTCAAACCTCCCCAGGCGGGTAAGCGCCTCGGTCTGGACGTCAAGGACCGCGGACTTCAGATCGGGATATAACTGGAACATGCGATCTATATTGGACTGCCGGCCATCCGTACAAGTCACGTCGCAACCACGCTTCACAAAATACTGCGCCAGGTGGCCGACCCCAGCTCCGACATCCAATACCGTGCGGCCATCGAGAGGCAGACCGAGCGTATCCAAGTGGCCCATTCGGGCGCGGCTAATGTCCAGGGTCGTAGGTTGATCAAAGATAGTTGCATCCCGGTTGGAGTCGGGCGCGGGTGAGAGGTATCCGGGTTCGACCGGGTAGGGCTTCTTGACGCGGTGAGTTGAGCGGATTCCGGTGGACCACAACAAACGGGAGAGAGCATTCATCGGGGTACAAGAGCCTCGCTTCACACGGGTGGGTCGCATTCTGCTCGTGTTGGCTATGTAATGCAAGTATAAAAATATCACAAAGGATAACAAAGTGCGTTTGTTTCAGATTGTGGCAGCGGTCGCTCGCGTCTTGTTCCGGCTGAATCGATCGTCACAAACATCGCATGCGCGGTGTGAACGACGAGATGATTTCCCAGGTTTTGCGGCGCACGTTGCCCGGGGATGGTGCATGGAATGACGCCTGAATCCAAGCGGTACCGTTCATCCGGTTAGGAACATGGCTTCGACTCTGTTAGGATGCCGCGCCATGGCGGATTCCCCAGTTGCACAACAAGCGATGCTCACTCCGGCGGAGCCAACGGCGGTGGTGGAGCGAGAAGCTGGACTTCATCGCAATCTGAGGCCTGGGCAATTGGCGATGATCGGAATCGGGAGCACCATCGGGACGGGATTGTTCCTGGGAAGCGCTATTTCCGTGAAGCTTGCGGGGCCAGGCGTGATTCTGAGTTTTATTGGTGGAGCGTGCATCGCGCTGACGATGATGTGGGCGCTTGCGGAGATGGCGGCGGCGCACCCGGCGGCGGGATCGTTTGGACTATACGCGGAGATGTATCTCCATCCGTGGGCGGGATTCGCTGTGCGCTTGACGTATTGGCTTTGCATGATGGTGGTGGTGGGCAGCGAAGTTGTGGCGGCGTCGATCTACTGCAGCTTTTGGTTTCCCACTACACCGTCGTGGGCATGGATTGGATTGTTCTCGCTGGTGATTCTTTTTGTGAACACAATGAGCATCGGAAATCTTGGAGCGTTTGAATACTTCCTCTCGTTGTTCAAGGTCGTAGTGATCATAGTTTTCCTGATTTTGGGAACTGCTCTGGTTACGGGCGTGGGATTTCCAAAAATTGGTTTTGCGAATTACACCGCGCATGGCGGTTTTCTTCCTAACGGATGGAAGGGCGTGGGGCTGGGCGTTATTTTGGGGCTGTTCAGTTTCTTTGGCATCGAAGTAGTGGGTAGCACGGCAGGAGAAGCCGCCGATCCTGAGGTGGCAGTGCCGAAGGCTTTGCGGAGGACACTGTTTGCGCTGGTGCTTTTCTACGTCGTGGGACTGGCGCTGGTGGTCGGGATTGTTCCGTGGACGCAGATCGGGCTGGGCGAGAGCCCGTTCGTGCGCGTTTTCAAAACGGTTGGCATTCCGGGCGCCAGCCACATTATGAATCTGGCGGTGCTGACGGCGGCGCTTTCCAGCGCGGTGGCCAATTTGTATTTCGGGGCGCGGCTGGCATTTTCGCTGGCACGCGGAGGGTATCTTCCGGCGATTCTTGGACGATTGAGCAAGAAAGGGATGCCAGTGATTGCGGTCCTGACGTCGGCGGGAGGAATGGCGGCGGCGCTGGTTCTGTCGGAACGGTTTAAAGATTCGCTTTTCGTTTTTATGGTGGGGCTGAGCACGTTTGGGGCGCTGTTTGCGTGGCTGATGACGCTGCTGACGCATCTGGCGTTCAGACGATTCCACAAGCGCAATGCCAAACCTTATCTTCGGCTGGGCCCACCTGGACCGTGGGCGTCTCTTGTGGGCTTTGGGGGCGTTCTGGCTGTGCTGGTCTCGACGTGGTGGGTTCCGGGATTTCGCATCACGCTACTAGCGGGCGTGCCCTGGCTGCTATTCATTACGGTGTGCTACTTTGTTTGGAGAAGGACCCGCCTGTACGCTCGAGCCGGCGAGGAACTGCACGATGGATGAACTTCTGAAGTGGCGCGACGAGTTTCCGATTCTCGACCGCACCACTTATATGATCAGCAATTCGCTGGGCGCCATGCCGCGCAGGGTGTACGACGAGATGCGCGCGTACGCGAACTCGTGGGCGGAGCGCGGGGTTCGCGCGTGGGAGGAGGGCTGGTGGGAGATGGCCGTCGGTGTGGGCGACAAGATCGCGCCGCTGATCGGCGCGCGTGCGGGCGAGATTTCGCTGCATCAGAATGTGACGCTCACGCAAGCGGTGATTTCCTCGTGCTTCGATTTCCGCGGGCCGCGCAACAAAGTGGTAATGGCGGAGCTGGAATTCCCTTCGATCCAATACTTCTACCACGAGCAGCGCCGCCACGGGGCGCGTGTCGAAGTTGTTGCGACGCCGGATCACATACGCATTGATTTGGACAAGCTACTGGCGGCCATTGACGAGACCACGCTGCTTGTGCCGACTTCACAAGTTTTGTTCCGTAGTTCTTTTATTGTAGATGCGCGCGCAATCATCGAGCGGGCCCACCGGGTGGGCGCGCATGTCATCCTTGATGCGTTTCAGGCCACGGGGACGATTCCGCTGGACGTGCGAAGCCTGGGCGTAGATTTTGCGGTTGGCGGTGTTCTGAAGTGGTTGTGCGGAGGACCCGGCGTGGCGTACTTATACGTGCGGGAAGATTTACGCGCCAAGCTGCGGCCTTCACTGACCGGATGGATGGCGCACCAGCGTCCGTTTGCATTTGAAACTGGCCCGATCGATGCGCGCGAGGACTCGATTCGTTACATGAATGGCACGCCGCACATCCCAGCGCTCTTTGCATGCCAGCCGGGCTTGGACATTCTTAATGAAGTTGGCATCCAAGCTATACGCGAGAAGTCCATGCGTTTGACGGCGCGTTTGATGGAGGGTGCGAGATCCCGCGGATGGCGCGTGAACACACCGGAAAACGCTGCCGAACGCGCCGGAACGGTTTCCGTGGAATGTCCGCATGCGTACGAAGTCTGCCGTGAGCTTCTCGCGCGGGACATTCTGGTGGACTACCGGCCAAAGGCGGGTGTGCGCATCTCGCCGCATTTCTACAATCGCGAAGAAGAGTGCGACTTTACGCTGGCGCAAATGGAAGAGATTCTGAAAACGGGCGCGTGGGAAAAGCATGCAGCGGCGGTCAGCCATGCGTGAAGACAAAGAACTAGCGGCGAAGCGGCTGGAAATGCTGGAGAAGCAGTTGCGCCGGCGCGGCATCACCGATGAAAAGGTGCTAGCGGCGATGGACGCTGTGCCGCGGCACAAATTTGTTGGCGAGGAGTTCCGGGAGCGCGCGTATGAAGATGCGCCGCTGCCCATTGGCGATGGGCAAACGATTTCGCAGCCGTATATTGTCGCGGCCATGGCTTCGGCGCTGCGTCTCAAGGCTAGCGACCGGGTTTTGGAGATTGGAACGGGTTGCGGATATCAGGCGGCCATTCTTTCGCGGCTCGGGAAAGAAGTGTTTAGCATCGAACGCCTGCCGAGACTTGCGGCGCAAGCTTCGAAACGGCTGGCCGAGCTAGGCTACGCAAACGTCCACGTTCATTGCGGCGACGGCACGCTGGGCTTGCCGGAATTTGCACCGTTTGACGCCATCCTGGTGGCCGCAGCGGCTCCCGCGGTCCCCAAGCCGCTTCTTGCACAACTTGCGGAAGGGGGACGCATGATTCTCCCCGTCGGTGACGAGGAGAATCAAGTGCTGCAGCTCATCGAAAAACTGGGCAACACCGTTCTCACGAACACTCTGGAAGGCTGCCGATTTGTGCCCCTCGTCGGCTACCACGGCTGGCAGAATCCGCCGCAACGATGAGCCCGGCCGCTCCTGAACTTTCCATCATCATCCCCTCGTACAATGAAGAACTGCGGTTGCCCGCGACGCTCGACCGGATTGCCGCGTATTTGCAACGCGATGGCCGCGAAGCAGAAGTTCTAGTCGTGGACGACGGTTCCAACGATCGCACGGCGGCGGTGGCGGAATCTTTTCGCAGCCGGATTCCATCGCTGCGCGTTGTTTCGAACGCCGTAAACCGCGGCAAGGGCTACAGCGTGCGGCACGGGATGCAGGAGGCGCGCGGGCGGATCGCTCTTTTTACGGATGCGGATCTTTCGGCGCCCATCGAAGAAGCGGGCAAGCTCATCGCCGCGCTCGAAACGTATGACGTGGCTATGGGCTCGCGCGCGATGGACCGCAACCTGATCACCGTGCATGAATCGCGGTTCCGAGAGTTTGCGGGGATCATATTCAACAAGATTGTCCGCATTATTCTCTGGTTGCCATTTGTGGATACGCAGTGCGGGTTCAAAGCGTTCCGGCGGGAACGCTGCAGCATCCTCTTCGAGCAGCAGCGCATCGAGCGATTCGGGTTCGACCCTGAGTTGTTGTACCTGGCTAGGCATCACGGTTTGGGTGCGGTGGAAATTCCCGTGCGCTGGGGGCATTCGCCGGCAACGAAAGTGAGCATGTGGCGGGACAGCATCCAAATGTTCATCGATGTGTTTACCATCCGCTGGAACGCGCTGGCGGGCCGCTACCCGCGAAAAGGATAATTCGAAGGCGCTCTACTTTGTTACACAAAGTACTTGACAAATATAAATCTTGCGGGTAGCCTTTTTTGTATGGCGACTCCGAGTTCTCTTCGCACCTCGAAACGCGAGCCTATCCCTATTGATGCTCGCGCCGCGGATCATCTCCGCTACATCCGCGAAACAATGGAGAACGCCGCGGAATTTACGGCCGTTCCGGGCTGGGGCGGTGTGGCCATGGGGATCACTGCGCTGGTTGCGGCGTTTGTGGCGTCGCGGCAAGCGACGCCCCTCGCGTGGCTAGTCGTCTGGCTCTTTGAGGCGTTTGTTGCCGTGGCGATTGCCGCTCCCGCGGCGGCCACCAAGGCACATCGCGCCAATTCTGCACTCTTTTCCGGCCCCGGCCGCAAATTCGTTCTCAGCTTTGCGCCACCGATTGTTGCCGGCGGTCTTTTGACCTATTCGCTGTTTCACGCAGGGGCGTTCTTCGCGTTACCTGGTGTATGGCTTCTGCTCTATGGAACGGCCATTGTGACGGGCGGTGCGTTTTCCGTGCGCATCGTTCCGGTGATGGGATTGTGCCTGATGCTGCTTGGCGCAGCGGCGTTGTTTGCGCCGGCAGGCTGGGGTGACGCCTTCATGGCCGCGGGTTTTGGCTTCGTTCAGATGGCTTTCGGCTGGTGGATTGCGCGGCACTATGGAGGCTAGCGGGAAATTGCATGGCTAAGTTTTCTACAGCACGGCAGGAGCGTAGCCAGAAGGCGCGCGAGCGCGAGGCTCCATTGGAGGCTATTCGCAATCCACTGCGGGAAACCGTGCCGCCGGAACTCGACCGCCTGATTCACGAGCGCATCCGACTAGGGATCGTCAGTGCGCTGGCGGTCAATCGTGCGCTCACGTTCAATGAATTGAAGGCGCTGCTGAAAACCACCGACGGCAACTTGAGCGTGCATGCGCGAAAGCTGGAAGAAGCTGACTACATTGTCTGTACCAAGTCGTTTGACGGCCGTCTGCCGAGGACGGAGTACAGGTTGGCTGCGGCGGGGCGGCGAGCGTTGGAACGCTACCTGAATCACATGGAAGCGCTGATCCGGGCGACGCGCGAAGGCTAAGCGAAAATTTTTTTGTGTTTGTACTTTGTGTCATAGAGTAGTTTACATTGCTTCCTCCGCGGCGGAGAAAGAACATGCTGATGCATCATCAAACCGTTCGACACATCCTCACCACTCCACCTGCGATCGCGGAAGCTCCGCGGCTTCACGTGGCCATCATTTCCGATGGCAACGGGCGCTGGGCCAGCTCGCGAGGGCTGCCGCGTTCCGCCGGACATCGCGCGGGAGCCGAAACGGCGCGACAGGTGATCGCCGCGGCACCGCGCCTTGGCATTCATACGCTGACACTCTTCGCGCTTTCGTCCGCGAATTGGAAGCGGCCCGCAGCGGAGGTCAACGCGATTCTGCGGCTTCTCCATGAATACCTGCTGACGGAGACCACGCACTGCATCGAGGAAGGGGTGCGCCTCAGCATCATTGGGCGCCGGGATCGTTTGCCGGTGACGCTCCGCCAAGCCATTTCGGATTCGGAAGCCGCCACGGCCTGCGGCACGCGGTTGCATCTCCGCCTGGCAGTGGATTATTCCGCGCGCGAGGCCATTTATCATGCCGCCTGCCGATTCTATAAAGTCACGGAACTCTCGCCCGAGTCTTTCAGCAATGTGCTGGCCGAAGTACACCGCGGAGGCTCGGTGGAAGTCGACTTGCTGATTCGCACCGGCGGCGAGCAGCGGATCTCGGATTTTC
The DNA here is from genome assembly GCA_963729455.1 of uncultured Acidobacteriota bacterium. Lineage (GTDB taxonomy): Bacteria > Acidobacteriota > Terriglobia > Acidiferrales > UBA7541 > Acidiferrum. The sequence goes on along the minus strand of CAVSNX010000004.1, from coordinate 358,974 downwards.
TTTTGTGGGAATGCGCGTTTGCGGAGTTTGTGTTTCTGCAGAAACGCTGGCCGGATTTCAGCGTCGCGGATCTCGAAGCAGCGGTACAGGAATTTGCGAAGCGCGAACGCACGCGCGGTGCTTTACCAGAGGCGCTGGCGGGATAGCGGCCGCCGGGAAGAGAAGGAGAAAAACGATGTCGGAATCCACACCACCTTTTGCTCCCATCGTAGTGCTGGTTTTCCTCGGAGCCGTGGTGTTGCTGGGGATTAGTGCGCTCGTGTTGTTTTATGGCGCGGTACGGCGTTCTTCCTTCTTCGCGATGATGGGCGCTGGCGCAACCGCCACGATTGCCGCTGGATATTTGCTTCTTCTCGGGGGCGTTTCTGTCGCTAGCAGCGAAATAGTATTGCCTCCAGGCAGTTGGAAATATTTTTGCGAGATCGATTGCCACATCGGATATTCCGTCGTGGACGCGCACACAGCGGCGGCGATTGGTCCCGAAATGCAACAAGTTTTCGCGCGTGGAAGATTTGTGGTCGTGCGGCTGAAGACGTGGTTCGACGAACGCACCATTTCTGCGCGTCGCGGTAACGGGCCGCTCACGCCGAACCGGCGCAAAATCCAGATTGTCGACGACCTTGGAAGAAACTTTGTTCCTTCGTCGGGAGGCCAACAAGCGCTCGAACACAGCGGCGGCGCGTCTCCGCCGCTTACACAGCCATTGAGGCCAGGGGAGTCCTACACAGCCGACTTCGTGTTTGACGTCCCCAAAGATGCCCGGGGATTGCGGCTGCTGATAACGGAAGACGATCCCGAGACTGTATTGGTCATTGGTCATGAGAACAGTTTGCTGCACAAGAAGATTTTTCTGGGGCTTCCGCCAATGCTGTCCAACACAAGTAGCGCGACAGGGGTTCCTCCAGTTCAAGAGGCTGAGCGCTAGGAGCAAGTTGAGCAAGGAGCGTGGATTTGTGCTCGCACCAAAGTGCGCTATGCGAGAAACTTTTGTTTCATGGATATTTCCGCGCGCCCCGCTGAAACCGTCGACGCAAGACTCCCATTGCTATCCGTAGACCGGCTTGCCGAGTATTTCACGGCAGCGGCGCTGATTCTGCCGGTGCTCCTCTTTCTGCGAGTTCTTTTTTTCGATTTTGTCTATGACGATGAAGTGCAAATCCTCGGGAACCCCTGGATTCATTCGTTTCGCAATTTGCCAACGTTTTTCACGCAACCGGTCTGGGGTTTCCTGCACCGGCCGGATATCCACGGCTATTACCGGCCACTCTTTCTGGTGCTGTTTACAGTTTGCTACAAACTGTTCGGGGAGGAGCCGCTTGGGTGGCACGCCGTCAACCTGATCCTTCATGTTTTGACTGTTGCCGCCGTGCTTTGGACCGGCAAGAATCTTCTCCAGGACCGTCTGGCTGCTTCGCTTGGCGCGCTTTTGTTTGCCGTCAATCCCGTTCACACGGAACCAATCTCCTGGATCTCCAATCTGCCTGAGATTCTATTTACATTTTTCGTAGTCCTGTCGTTCGGAGCATATCTTCGTGCGATGGAAAGTGAACCCTCATCCCGATGGTGGTGGTTTCTTTCGTGGAGCGCTGCATTTCTCGGACTACTTTCGAAAGAGACGACGCTGTGTTTGCCGATTTTGATTTTTCTGCACGCGGCCCTACTGCCGCAGAGTTCCAGCGCGACAGGCTTGGGCCGGGTCAAAAATGCTCTCGCGCTCGCCACGCCGTACTTGGTGTTGAGCGCGGCGGTGTTTTTCGCGCGCCATTACGCGCTGCGGAGCACTCGCGCTGCAGTTTATCCAGAGCTTTTCGGTTCTCTAGTGCATGCTCCCGCAGCCATTGCCTTCTACGTGTTGCACCTCGTATTGCCGTTTCGTCTCGCTCTTTTCTATACCTTGCCGGATTTCTGTTCGCCCAGGCCAGAAGCAGCTCTTGTTTGGATAGCCGCATTCGCGATTCTTTTTGGCGGCGCAGTGTTTTTGTTACGGCGTTTCTCTAGCGCGCTATTCTTTGTGCTCTGGATCGTGCTCACGATTCTTCCTGCACTCGTTGCGTTAGGAAGCTTCGGCATCCACGACGCGGTCCACGACCGGTATCTCTATCTGCCTTCCGTGGGGTTTAGCTGGTTGATCGCATTGCCGGTCGCGCGGCGAGAGACTTGGAGCTTCCCGCGCCAAAGAGTTTTCTTCGCTGCTGCGATAGTCGCGTTGTGTGTTTCCTGGTGTGTAGCCTGCTTCCACGAGAATCAATATTGGCGCAGCAATTTCACGCTGTACCAGCGCGCGGCGGAGCGTTCACCTGGGAACGCGCTGGCGCTGACTTTCTTCGGCTTGCAGCGCGGCAGACAGGGGCAACCGGAGGAAGCCGTGGTTCTGTTGCGGAGAGCGAGCGCGCTCGACCCCGATTATTTTTCTTCCTGGAATGGACTCGGTGCGGTGGAAGCAAAACTCAACCACTTTCCCGAAGCGCGTGTAGCATTTGCACGCGCCGACGCTCTCGTGCCGGAGTCACAACCAGCTGTGCATACGCAGATCGCTCTCCAACTGGCGGAGATGGAACTCCGTGCTGGCAATCCGCAGGCGGCAATCTTTCAGGCGGGAAAGACGCTCGCGCTTATGCCGGATAATCCCAAGGCCCACATGGCACTTGCCGCTGCCTTTGCCCAGGAAGGCAGGACGGAGGACGCCCGGAAGGAGCAGCAAGTGGCGAACTCACTCTATTCACGAGCTGCGGCCAAATCCCATTAGTCCTTGTATCTTATTCATAATAGAAAGCTTATTTATGTCCATCGGCTCCGGAGCGCACCCTGACAGATTGCTCTCCCCCGTCGTCTATACCCTAGGAGCCAGGAATGGGAACTATGGGACTTGCGCTGCCCTGGGAGGCTAGAATCTCTTCCGCGCCGCGCAAACGGGGGACGCGAGTGGAACCTTTCCAGCACTTCTCCGGCGGCACGAGCCTGGCTGCTGGGGATGCGACCAACGAGGATGCCACGCTGGCCGCTGCCTGCCAGTCCGGCGATCTGCGCGCCTATGAGCGCCTCTACACGCTGCACGGTATGCGCATGAAGAATCTTGCGCGCAACCTTCTTGGCAACCCCATTGATGCGGAAGACGCGGTGCAGGAGACCTTTCTGAAAATTCAGCGCAGCGTGGCCAGTTTTCGAGGGCAATCGAGTTTCGTCACGTGGACGTACCGGATTTTAATCAATACCTGCTACGACGCGCGCCGCAGCCGGTTGCGCAAGAAAGAGGTTGCGAACGACGATTCCGGGGAGACGCCGCGGCCGGAGCCGCGCGCCCCTGGAGCGCATCCCTCTCTGCGGATGGCGTTGGAGCGCGCACTTGCCGCGCTGACACGTCACCAGCGTGATGTTTTTCTTTTGTACGAAGTGGAAGGCTTTCGTCATGCGGAGATCGCGGGGATGCTGGAGATTACCGAAACCGCTTCGAAGAACACACTTTTTCAGGCGAAGAAAAATCTTCGCTTGATGCTTGAGCCTCCGCGCAGCAGTAGTGCGGAAGCACGGTGAACCGAGATGAATGTGACTTGTAACGACCGAGACCGGATTTTTGAAGACGGCACAATCGCCGAATGGGCGGCACTGGAAGCGCACGCTTCCGCGTGCCCGGCTTGCGCGGAAGAGCTGCGGGCGTGGAAAGCCCTGAGCGTCGCGGCACAGGAGCTACGCGACTACCGCGAAAACCCTGCTCTCTGGGCGCGCATTGAACGGGCGCTTACGGAAGAAGCCCCGAGGAAACCGCAAACCGCCAAAAGGCGGCGTTGGTTTTCCTTTGTGCCAAGTATTCCGCTTGGCTGGCAAGCCGCGGCGGCCGGCGTGTTCGTCGTAGTGCTGACACTTTCGGCGGGCTGGATCTATATGCACAGACCGGTTCACATGGTGGACAGAGATAAATCACTACTCAAGAGCACGGCGCTCAAGGATGTGGAGAGCGCCCAAGCCGCGTATGTCCAGGCAATCGACAAGCTCGCAGCGGAGGCCAAGCCGGAGCTTGAAAATTCCTCGACGCCTCTTCTTGCGAATTACCACGAAAAGCTGCTGGTGCTGGACAGCGCCATCGCGGATTTGCGGGAGCAGGCGGGGATGAATCCATCGAACGCACAACTGTGTTACCAACTGCTGGCCATATACCAGGAAAAACAACGCACGCTGGAAGAAGTTTTGGAGGCTAAAGAGCAATGAATTGCATCGTTCCTAATTTCCGCGGAGGGCTCTTGCGTATTGCTGAGACCGCGGCATTCTTCTCCGTGCTCTTGCTGTCTACTGGACAGGCTTCGCTCGCCGCAAATCCGGCTCAGGAGGAGATTTCGAAGGATTTTCAGAAGACTGTGACGCTTGGTGCCGGTCAATCGGTAAGCATTGAACACAAGTTCGGCCAAATCCGGCTGCACGGTGAGTCAGGCCGCGACGTCAAAATCTCCGCCACGATTCGCGTGCAAGCCAATTCGCGCGAAGAAGCGGATTCCTTCGCGCAGAAAATCCAGATCGAGGTGCAACAGACCGGCGAAGGCGTGCGCATCAAAACCATCTACCCCGAAGACGGAAAGAAGTGGTATATCCGCATCGGCAAGAATCCTTCTTATTCCGTGAACTACGACATCGGTATGCCGTCGGACGCTCCGCTCAATGTGCGGAACAGTTTCGGCAGCGTCGAAGCCGCCGGAGTTCGTGGCGCTGCAGATGTTGAAAACAGCCACGGCTCGCTCATGGTGCGCGATGCCGGCGCGGCGCGCTTGAACAATTCTTTCGGGAGCATCGAACTCCATGGCGCCGGCGGGAACGTCACCATAAATGACAGCAACGGCTGGGTACGAGCGTCTGACGTGAAGGGAGCGCTCGAGGTGCGCGACCGGTTCGGGAGCATCACGGCGCTTGCCATTCAGGGTGCGGTGACGATCGTCGATGGAAATGGCGCCGTCACGCTGACAGATGCGGGCTCCGGAGACGTTACGACTTCCTTCGCAAGCGTTGACGCGCGCAATATCCGCGGAGATCTCTCCGTTCGCGACAACAACGGAAATGTAGACATCTCATCCATCGGCGGCACTGCCGACATTACCGACAGCTTTGGCAACGTCTCCTTCTCCGACGTGCACGGCCGCGTGAACTGCACCACGAACAATGGCCGAGTCCAGGGCAGCTCGGTAACGGGCGGCCCCGTGACTATTCGCGATTCTTTCGGCAACATTGAATTGGAAACGATCGGCGGCTCTGTGGACGCGGAAACTTCCAACGGAAAAATTGCAGTTCGTGATGCCCATGGCAGCGTCACGCTCAAAACGTCTTTCGGTGCAATCGAGGCTTCCAACATCCCGAAGGGAATTCGCGCGGTGACCGGCAACGGCGGCATCACGCTCACGGACATTGGCGGAGACACGTATGCCAAGACCAGTTTCGGAAGCGTTCTAGCAGAGAGGATTAATGGCAATCTCACCGTGGAAAATAGCAACGGCTCCGTAACGGCGAAAAACGTGAAAGGTGACACCGTCGCGAACACTTCCTTTGCAGGCGTCACGTTGGAGTCCGTCGGCGGACGCATCAGTGTGGACAATCAGAACGGCGGCATCTCCGTGACGGCCATGCGGCCAGCCAGCGGCTGCAAAGATATTTCACTCAAGACATCGTTCTCGTCGATCCGCGTGCGCGTTCCGGAGGGTATGGGCTACAACCTCACCGCGCGAACTTCTTTTGGACGGATTTCTTCCGAACTGCCGGTTACTTCGACAGGGAACATCGGGGGCAACACGCTGAACGGAACGATTGGATCGGGCGGATGCCAACTGCAACTCACGGATTCGAACGGCAGCATCGAAATCGCCAAGGCTCCCTGAGCTGATAACAGTTCAGCGAGCTTTCCGGCGGGCACGATCCATCGCGAACGCTTTTTTCAGGATGCGCGTCGCGGTTTCCGTCAGATGAAATTTGATGAGTTCGTCTTCCTGCGCCAAGGCCACGTCCGTGACATCGCTCCCTGCGCGAGGCTCGCCGCTGATGCGTTCGCAAAGATAGTCCACAATCACATAGTGAAAACGCGGCTTTCGATGAGTCTGCGGCGCAGTGCTGCCATCGTCGGTGTAAATCCTATCGAACACTTCAATGAGCTCGACAACGCGTACCACGATTCCAGCTTCTTCGAGCAATTCGCGAGCGATGCCCTCCTCCAACGATTCGCCAAGCTCCAGCGTGCCGCCTGGGATGGACCACTCGCCGCGCAGCGGTTCGCTGCCACGACGAATCAACAGCGCGTGGCCATCCTCGATAATCACACCCCCGATACCAACTACCGGCCTTTCGGGGTACTCTCTGGAAGAAGCCATTCTATGGTCCTCGCGGACACGGCGCGGTGGCACTTTTGGCAGCCGCACCACGCACGGGAGTTGACTTCATACTCTGCGGTATATAATACGCTGCACGGTGGTGGAGGCGGTTCTTATGCCGCCACCTTGCGAACAACTCTACGGAGGATGGAGCCGTGATTCGTTGCCCTGAATGTTCCGCCGAAATCGATGTCGACGAAGACGAAGTCGAAGAAGGCGAGATCCTGAGTTGTCCCGAGTGCGAATCCGAGCTCGAGGTTTCGCAGACGCATCCCGTCCATCTGAACCTGATCTCGGATGATTTGGACGAAGAGGACGACGAGGAAGAAGAAGCCAAGACCGGAGAAAATGGCGACCTCATTGACGACGATGAGGATGAAGAAGAAGAAGAAGATGACGACGAGTGACGAAGACGATCTTACTCCCTTGGCATCCTGCTGTGGATGTCCTGCAATCTAAGTTCTCTAGGAGCATCGCAATGCACCGCCACCGGTGGATGACTGTTTTCTGCGCGGTGGCGCTTGTCACACCGGTAATTGCGGCCTTTACGCAAGAACCCGCTTCACCGCCGCCGCCCCCCGCGCCCGATTCGCAGCCCGCTGCAGCGGTTCCGGCCAAGCCCGGCAAGCAAAAATACAGTCATGCAAATGACTTTCTGATCCGTGGAACGGTGTTTGACGAGAAAGCTCTTTCGTTCCCGGGCGTGGAACTGCGCATTCGGCGGGTTGGCGAAAAGAAATTTCGCTGGGAGACCTACACAAATTCGCGCGGGGAATTTGCAGTTCGCGTGCCTCAAGGCTCAGACTATGAGATGGTTGTCCACGTGAAGGGATTTCCGGACCAAACGCGCACCTTTAGCGCGAAGAATGAGGACAACCTGGAGAATGTGGTGTTTCGAATGCAACCCGCTGCCGGAGACAAGAAATGAATAAACCTCAGCGCATCTTTTGCCTACTGGCGGCGCTTCTGGTTTTCGCAGCGATGGCTAGGGCCCAGGACAAAAAGCGCGAGGCCCAACTTCGCACCGTCAAGGGAATCGTGTTCGACAAGTCGGAAAACCCCGTCTCCGGGAGCGTTGTCTTCCTCAAAAACACGCGCACCAATTCTGTCCGCAGTAGTTATACGGATGACTCTGGGAGTTATCGCTTTAGCGGCCTGGATCCCAATGCAGATTACGAAGTGCACGCAGAGAAAGACGGAGAAAAGTCTACGACGCGCACCGTTTCCAGTTTTGACAGCCGCAAGGAAATCGACCTGAACCTTAAGATCGACCGCAAGAAAAGCTGAGCCCCTCCCTCAAATCGCGACCCAGTCGCCCGGCAATCCTACTGCGTTACGGATATGCCCCCAAAAGCATCCAATTCTTCCGTGCCAGCTTCTGAGTCAGGTACACTCACGGAACATAGAAACGACGGAAGAAAGTGCCATTCTTAAGGCCCGGGGAGACCTGTTGCGACGCGAAAAAATTCTTAGATTTACGGTATTGTTTCTTGCTGTTGCCGCGAGCGCGGCAACCTGCCTGGCTCAAGACAAGCCGGACGCCCCCGCCCCGAAGCAGAGCGATGCGCTCGCAGCGCAGTCTCCTGCAACTCGGAGTACGACGACGCCGGATCAAACGGACAAAACGAAGGACGCTCAAAAGAAGGACGCCCAGGGCCAAAACAGCGGCACCTCGAAGGACAGGCTCTTTTTTACCCTTCCCAACTTTCTGACGTTGGAGAACGCCGATCAGGTTCCGCCGCTCACGACAGGGCAGAAGTTCAAGGTCGTGGCGCGCAGTTCCTTCGATTATGTGCAGTATCCCTGGTATGGATTCCTCGCAGGCATCAGCCAGGCAGAAAACAGCGAGCCCGGTTATGGCCAGGGCGCGGCCGGATACGGAAAGCGCTTCGGCGCGGCCCTTGCGGACGGCACGCTTGAGAATTTCATGACCAGCGCCGTCTTCCCGTCATTGTTGCGCCAGGACCCTCGCTTCTTCCAGTCCGGCAAGGGAGGTTTTTGGCACCGCGTTGGATATGCGATGAGCCGCGTGATCATTACGCGAACGGATTCTGGGAGCTCGCAGGTGAATTACTCCGAGATTTTCGGCAGCGCCCTTTCCGCGGGCATTTCCACGTATGGTTACCATCCGCATGCGGACAAGAACTTGCCGAATGCCGCGAGCGTTTGGGGTTCGGAAGTCGGTTATGACACGCTCACCTATGTCGTGAAAGAGTTTTGGCCCGATATTCGGCGGAAGCTGCGTAAGAAAAACTAGCGTTTGCAACCGGCAGCGGAAATCAATTCGGCTTGGCTCTTGCAGTTTCATAAGTCAGCATGCGACCCAGATTTCGCGCAATTCAATCCTTCCGAGCTGCGAGGACTTGGATGGCGCGAGGCACGACTTCAATCTCCAACGGGGTCGTCCCGAGAATTTCACCGTCTCCATGGAACAGGCATGGCCGGTTTGTTGTCAGTCGGACTCGTTGGGCTCTCCAGCGTTTTACGCGAGCCGTGCGCAGATTACCACTCCCCATCAATCGAGGCAGCAACCTCAGAACCTCGATCTTGCTGAGCTCTTCTATCATAACAATGTCCAGAAACCCATCATCGATGCTTGCGGCAGGAGCGAGTCTGAGACCGGCACCATACGTCGGCGTATTCAGCACCGCAGCGAGCAGCGCCCTGCTTTCAAATCGAGTGTGATCGTCTCCGGGAAGCTCGATTGAAATATCTATTGGCACGTAGCCTGCCAGTGCGCGCAAGGCGGAAGCAATGTAACGGAATCGGCCAGGCACACGACGGTAGGCGCCACTCGCGTAGCGCGCCGCCTCAGCATCCAGCCCAACACCCCCTCCGCCTACATACAACCGCGTCCGGCCTTCGCCAGTGCGAACCCTCACCAGATCCACGAAGCGCGTTTGCCCGAGCAGAACGGCCTCCGTTGCACGGACGGGATCGCTCGGCAATCCAAGCGCGGCCGCGAAGTCATTCCCGCCTCCAACCGGAAGGACGCCCAAAAGAACATCGGCGCCGAACGCTGCATTCACTAACGCCTGAAGTGTCCCGTCTCCGCCCATTGCAAGGAGCACGCGCTGTCCTTGCGAAACGGCCTCCCTCGCGGAGGACTCGAGTTCGACCGCGCTTTTCGTCATCACAAATTGTGCGTGCACCGGAAAAGACTGGAACAGTTCTGTGATTCGCGGCAAAACCGCGCGTGCACGGCCTCTCCCCGCCTCGGTGTTAACAAACACGATAACGGAGTTTCCACGCAGAATGCCGGAGCATTCAGAGGGACCGCTCATGCTTCTCTTCCCGCACCTCGGGCCTGCAGATTCATGGTGGTGTGCCGCAACACCATTCTTGTGTCGCTTACGGACACTCATCCAGACCAACGCCGACTGAGCATATTACTTCCTTGCACTTCTGGCCCTTAGTTTTGTGCAAATGCGGGCTTTACAAACTTATGGGTGGTACTGTCGTGCTGTTGACGGCGACACCTGCTAGAGCTATTTTCATAGGACGTAGACGGAGGGCTGCATGAGCGGATTCCTTACAGGCCTGATTGTTGGATGTGTGGTCGGAGTCGTGATCACCTTGCTGGCCTTGACCATCGTCGCAGGATTGCGAACCGCCGAGCTGGAAAAGCCACGCCGCAGCGCACAAGGGAAAGTTTTCGTAGGAGCCGTCATCCTTCTCGTCGTCTGCGGTGTTTCGTACGCCATGGATCTGGAGAAAAGCGCGCTGCTCGCTCTTCTCCTATCGGTCCTCCTGACTGCCAGACTTTGCGGAGCCCGACGCGGCCTTTTGGTTGCCGGGATTGCTGCAGTGATGGTCGCCTATTTCCTGCCACCCACTGGCAGTTTGCGAGTAACCGGCTTGGATAACCAGCTTGCCCTGGTTCTTTTCGTCCTTGGGACGTTTGTAGCAATCGTCCTGATGGAAGGAAAGCAGTGGATCAAGCAGTGGATCGCGACCTCGGACCCGGATGGATGGTAACTGGATGGATGGTGCCGGCGGGGGGAATCGAACCCACGGCCTAGGGATTATGAGACCCTCGCTCTACCACTGAGCTACGCCGGCAATGTGCAATTTTTCATGCTACGGACTCGTCGGTGCATGTGTCAAGGCCGGCGCATCCCCCAAGCTCGGCAGACCTACGGCCGCGTTCCAATTAGTCTCCGAAAATGTCCCTGGTTGGCCCAGGCGTGAACGCGGAATCGAACTGAGGGCGGCATCACATGCCTCAGAATTCGCTCCCCCTTGAGTACGCCGCCTCACCTGCCCGGTTGGCCATCTGGTCCTATAGCGATTAGTACTACCGTACCGTTGACCATCACGGTCCTAAAACCTACCCTAGACACGTTCGAGAGCTGTCCCACCATCAGGATAGGCGAAGGTCTATCGAAAGGATGGGACGGCTTGGTGTGTATCGTTTAGGAACAGGCTTTTCGCCTGAGTGTCTTGACATTGGTGTCTTAAAAGATAGACTTGCCTCCGGGGTTTTTCTTCCTGGGAGGCACAATGTCACGGAAACTCACGGTAATTCTCCTGGCCATGCTCGTTCTGGTCGGGGCGATGGGCCTGAAAACGGTAGTCGTCGCGCATAGCGATGGTGCCGTCATCATGGCGAACGGGGGCGCACCACAACCGCCGACGCCGTGGCCGCCAACATTCGCGAAGAATGGCGGAGCACCGCAGCCACCAACGCCTTGGCCGCCAACGCAGCTTAAGTAATTAGCTGGGTTGATCCTAAGTACCACGGACCGGGGCACGGTGAGGAAGGTCATGTGCTCGGTCCATACGAATACGTAATCTGGCTTCTATGCACGGTTCTTGAGGCAGCGGTATTGGTGTGCGCGTTCAAAAGGAACGCAATTCGCCGCTATCTTTTTCTGAACGTGTACATGGCCGCCTCCGTGGTGGTCAGCATCGCTCGTTACGATATCCTGAGACACTACGGCTTTACCTCGAACGAGTACCTGTATTTTTATTACTACTCCGATTCGCTGCTGACAATCGCACTGTACTTCGCGCTGGCTAGCCTGTATTCCCACATTTTCAGCGAATTGAAGGCCGAGCGTGTCATCCGCTTCGGCACCTTCTTTCTCCTCTGCGCCACGGCGCTGTTTTCCTACGCCGTCGTCCAGCAGTCCACTTCCAGGCTGGTGACGCACTTCGTGCTGGAGCTCTCGCAAAACCTGTACTTTGTGGGACTCGTCCTTACCTATGTCCTGTGGGCCGCCATTCTTAAAATGCGTGAGACACGGACAAGGCTGATCCAGCTGGTTCTTTCGATGGGCGTGTACTTCAGCCTGTTTGCCGCCAATTTCGCGGTGCAGAACCTCTATCACAACAGCGGCTCCTTCTTTGCGATGCTGACGCCTCTGTTTGGCTGCTTCCTACCACTTTCCTGGTGCTATGCCTTCTTGAAGTTGCCGGAAGAGGCGCGCATCACTCCTTCGCGCCTCGCTGTGGTGCCGCGATGATGGCCGCCTTCATTCTCGTTTGTTCGGTCGTTTTGTTGCTGCAGTTCTTCGTGTCGTATTGCCGCTCGCTCATTGCGGCGTCCGCCAAGCAGTTGCTGTCTCCTGAAGTGCAGGATGTCACCGGCATTTCGCGGGCTGCTTCCGGAGACGACTTTGCTCGAGTGATTCAGCTCCTCAGGCTCTGTCCGGATCGTCCCGAAGACCGCAACAGCATCCAGGCGATCGGCGCCTACTTTCGCCTTCTCAATTTCCTAAGCTCCACCCTAGCCCGCATGGTTCCTTCCATGCACGCCTGGACCGAGTCTGAACGGGGCCATTGCGCCTATTTTGCCGCCGTCGCCCTGGAGCGCCGCATCGCCTTCAGCCGCGGTATGCTCGCGCAGCAAATGGAGGGCTGATCGCCCGTAGGTCAGCCTCCCTCTGGAAACCTGCTGACTTTTTCGCCACACGAATCTTCCATAAGTTGCTTGACTTTTTTCTTGCCATGTTAATCTTGTGTGGTTCCCTCCTCACCGGAGTGGAAGCGTCCGCAGCGCAAAACTAACCGGTGACAAAAACCTGTTTGCAGTGTGGCGCCGTACTGCCTTCGAGCGTACGGAACTGTAATTTTTGTGAATCCTCATTCTCGGCTGATTTCTCTTCCTCGGAAGAATTCACCGTAAATCGCACGCGGGAAAAGCTCGTGCCGAAAGATGCTCCTTCCGAGAACACCTTGAAACGGGAGCAAGAGCAGGGCACTGCCTGGCGCGGCGAACTTGCGCAGCGCCTCGAGGCCTACCGCACGCGGCGTGGAAAACTCGTTCACAACGCAGCTCAGTCGCAATTTGCTTTTAACGAGCCCTCGCCAAGAACGTCTGCGAGTCCCTCCGTCGAAGTCGGTGAGCCCCCAATCCCGAAAGAAGAGGATTTTTCCTTCACCATCGCCATCGGTCGGCCCTCGAAAAAACGCGCTCTGGAAGAATCGCGCATGGTCATTGATGTTTCTCTGCCCCCGGACGCAGGGACGCTCACAGCAGCAAAGCCCGAAACGAAAGAAGCCAGGTCGGACGACACTCTGTTTCCGGTTGCATCGATTGACAATCGCCGGCTGGCGGCGACCGTAGATCTATTCTGTTTGTTGTTCGCTTACGGCGGTTTTTTGATGCTCTTTGGTTCTCTCGGCGGCGAATTCACGCTAAGCAAATTGAGCGCTGCAGTCTACATCACGACATTTGCCATCGTCTATCTGCAGTATTTCGCTCTCTTTACCATTTTCGGAGGCACAACTCCTGGAATGATGATGCGGAACTTGCAAGTCACGAGTTTTTCGGGCGAGCCTCCAACGCCGCGGCAGATGCTTCTCCGCAGCGCGGGTTACATGCTCTCCGCGGGAGCGTTTTTTCTTGGGTTTCTTTGGGCTATGTGGGATGAAGACGAACTCACCTGGCACGACCGTCTGTCGCGCACGTATCTGAGCCCGGCGCAAACGTATGCCGACATTGAAACGTCAAGCGTCGCGCACAGCTAGCAGCTGACAACCGGGATATTTCTGTGCCGCGCGATAGCGGCTTACATCCTTCGGCATTCACGGGCAATGCGAGTTATGGCCGCAAGACTGCGTTCCACATCCGCCTCCGTGGTCGCCCAGGAAGAAACGCTGATGCGCATCGCCGTTTTTCCTTGCCAGACTGTTCCGCCGCACCAGCAGGTACCGTCCTCTTGAATGCGCCGGATAACTTCTCGCGTCAGTTCCGGTCGGCCGAACGATACCAATACCTGATTGATCAACACGTCGTTCAGCACTTCGAAATCTGCTTCGCGGAGCCCTTGCGCAAACCGCTGCGCGTGAGAGCAAGTCCTCTCAATCAGTTTGCGTAGGCCGGAACTTCCTAGCGACTTCAGTGCCACCCATAACTCCACTCCTCGGGCGCGCCTCGATGATTCCGGAGTGTGATGCATCGGCTCCCGGCGTGCGCCGGGTTCGAGGTACGCGGCCGTAATTCCCATCGAGGCCCGTAGCGCATCTCCATTTCGTACGAGCACCAAACCGCTGTCGTATCCGACATTCGGCCATTTGTGCGCGTCCGTGGCCCAGGAGTCGGCCATCTCGAATCCGCGAGTCACGTGGTCAAACTTTGGTGAGAGGCGAGCCCATAATCCGAACGCTCCATCCACGTGAACCCAAGCATTCTGCTCGTGCGCCTGCGCGCAGATTTCGGCTGCCGGATCAAACGCTCCGGTGTTCACATTGCCCGCTTGAATACAAACGATTGCGCGCCCGGAAAGTCTTGGCAACTTGTCCGTGCGCATTCGCCCCTGGCCGTCTGCTTCGACAATGGTGACACGTTTCCTTCCGAATCCTGCAAGACATAACGCCTTCAAAAGCGAGGCATGCACTTCAGCCCCGACGACCACCTCGATGGGCGGCGCTCCAAACATCCCATCCTCGGAAACATTCCACCCAGCTCGCGCAAGAAGTGCGTGCCGCGCAGTAACCAGCGCTGTAAAGTTCGCCATGGTCGCGCACGTGACCAATCCACCCGCGCAGTCCGAAGGGAAGCGTAGCGCCTCGCAAACCCACCGAAGCACCACTTCCTCCAGTTCCGCAGCGATCGGCGACATCACTCGCAACGCCACATTCTGGTTCCAAGCCCCCGCCAGCCAGTTCGCCGCTAGCGCTGTCGGCAATATTCCACCATTGACGAAGCCGAAGTAACGTCCTCCGGTCGTTGTCACCGTCGCCGGTGAGCCAACCTCATCGAGCATCGCGAGCACTTTGCGCGGGTCAGTCGAACTTTCGGGAAATGATTCGTGGAATCCAGAAAGTGCGGCTAGCGCGGTTTCGGCTGGACCAACTCTGCGTTCGGCGACGTCTCGAACGTATCTTTTCGCTTTTTCCGCCACAAAATCCAGCAAATCGTCCGCAGAAGCTTGTGCCGTTGGGCGCGCCTCAGTTGCCATGTGTTCCTGCCTTTCGAGTTCGTCGATGCCCTAGTCGGACAGAGTTCCGCGTGTGCGCACAAACGTGCCCGTGTGTCCGTTCAAACAGACTACTCAGTTTTGGTGGAAGGAAAAGAGCCGAATTGTCCGCTTACTTTTTGATGACCGCTTCATCGGAAGCGATCTTGCCGTCGCGAATATAAATGATGCGGTGCGCATGCTGCGCAATGTCATTCTCGTGCGTCACCAGAATAATCGTGTTTCCCTGCTGGTAGAGGTTCTCGAACAGCGCCATGATCTCTTCGCCCGTTTTCGAATCCAGATTGCCCGTCGGTTCGTCCGCCAACACGATGGATGGCGAATTCACCAGCGCACGAGCGATGGCCACGCGCTGCCTCTGACCACCAGAAAGCTCATTAGGCTTGTGGGTCATCCGGTCCAGCAAGTCCACGCGCTCGAGTGCTTTCTTCGCTTTTTCGATGCGCTCTTCCGCAGGTGTGCCGTTATAAATCAGCGGCAGCTCGACATTGTGCAGCGCGGTCGCGCGTGGCAGCAAGTTGAACGTCTGAAACACAAATCCAATCTCTTTGTTGCGGATATACGCCAGCTCGTCGTCGTCTAGATCGCTCACCAGCCGGCCCGCCAACCAATACTTTCCAGAACTCGGCGAATCCAGGCAGCCGATCAAATTCATCAGCGTGGATTTGCCCGATCCCGAAGGACCCATGATGGCAACATATTCGCCCTTGCGGATCTCCACGTCCACGCCGCGCAGCGCGTGCACCTGCTCCGCGCCCATCTCGTAAACCTTGGCCAGCGCTTCGGTCTTGATGACTACGCCGGAGCTGACCAGGTCTTCGCGGTACGAATCTGCAGCTGGTGTCTCGACAGGCATTCGAATCTCCCTCGTCGTTCGCTCCGCGTTAGCTCTGTTGATCGTCCTGTTTCTTCGGTGTGCTGTTGTCCACTTTTACGGGGGACTCCGGCTTCAACGTGCGCAGCGCCTTGTAACTCCCGACGACAATCTCGTCGCCAGGCTGCAATCCCTTGGTGATTTCGATGTCAGTGACACCGGCAATTCCCGTCTCCACCGGCCGGAAAACTGCCTTCTTTCCGTTCACGACAAACACCCCTTGTACTTCATCCTTTTTCGGATCGCCAGGCGCTGGAGGAGGAGGCGCAGCCAGTGTCACGCCCGATCCGCCCTGCCCCTTCGCTGCCTTTGCCGCTTCTTCCAAATCTTTGCGCGTGCGCACTGCCAGCGCCTGAATCGGAATAGCCACCACGTTTTTCTTTTCCGCAGTTTTGATTTTCGCCGTTGCCGAAAGCCCCGGCCGCAGATTCTCCGGTGGATTCGCCAGCGTCACCACGACTTTGAAATCCTTCGCCTCTTGAGTGCTCGTGGTGGTCTGCGTGGTTGTCAGGCCCGAACTGCGCAGCACCGCCTGCGAACCGATCTCCGTCACTTTTCCCTTGAAGATCTTTCCGGGAACCGCATCAATCGTAACGTCCGCCTCTTGTCCCATCTTGACGTTGACGATGTCCGTCTCGTCCACCTTCACTTCCGCCGTCACCACGGACATGTCCGAGAGCGTCATCAGGAAACTGCCGTTCGAATTCTGAATTCCCGGCACCACGTAATCGCCCACGCGCTCCGGCAGATAGCTAACGATTCCGTTGATCGGCGAGGTGTACGTCGTCTTGTGCAAAATATCCTGCGTGTGCACCAGCACCGCCCGACCCTGATTCACCTGTGAGCGCATCTGGTCAAGCGTCGCCTTCAGCGATTGCACGCGCGCTTTCGCCGATTCCACCGTCGCGACCTGCGCATCGTAGGCGGATTTCCGTTGGTCGAAATCCTGCTTGGGGATCAGTCCATCTTTGTAAAGACCCTGTCCGCGATCGTAATCTAACTTGTTCTTCTCCAGGTTGGCCTGCTGTGAGATCAAATCCGATTGCGCTGCCTTGTAGCTGGCTTCCGCAGCTTCAACACCAGACTCCGCCGAGTTTACGGCCGCGCCTTGGGCTTGCACGTCCGCAGCGGCCTGCACATTTTCCTGCAGCAGCAGTTTGTCGCCCTTCTTGACGTGGTCGCCTTCCTTGACCAAAATCTCCGTGATCCTCCCAAATCCCTGGGCTGTCACGTTTGTATACGTCGTCGGTTTGACCTCTCCAGAAGCCGTCACCAGCGACACCAGGTCGTCCTGGTTCACCACTTTCGCCGTCTGCACGGTGACCACGCCCTTGTTGGCCTGGTTCACGCTCACCAGCACAATCCCGCCAAGCACTACTGCCGCGCCCACGCCAATTGCAACTTTATGCCACGTCTTCATGCCATTCCCCTTCGGCCCACCACTCGGTGACCTTCACTAGATTGCCCTGCGAACATTGACTTCATATGAACGCAAAGCCACCACTCCACGCAGGGACACTGATTTCCGTCGCGCTTCTTCTATCCTTACATACGCCCGTTCGGGTCTAAATGTTTCGCGGGAGGCTAACTCCACGTGCGAGGTCCGGGCTTACAAGCAAAAGACTTACAGGTGCCATCCCTTTCGCCGGGATACCTGGCATCCTCGACGGAGGTATCGTTGGTCCTAGTCCTAGACGCTATTCTATGTTTAAAACACCCGAAAAGAAAGACTCCGCACCCGCCGGGGCGGGACCCTCGCCGACAACTGACCCACCCTTTTTGACGCAGAAAACCGCCAAATGGTCAGCCCAGAAAAGAATATCTTCCGAGAACTGTCCGCTTTGCCGTCGCTCATTAATGCTATACTGCAATGATTCGGCCGGCGCTTCGTCGGCCGATCCGACCGCGGAGAGGTGGCAGAGCGGCTGAATGCGGCGGTTTGCTAAACCCACCTGCCCTGTTTGCACTCGCTGATTTTCAAGTGTTTTCAGTAATTTACAGTGCTCTCATTTGCATTCGGAGAGCCTCATTCGCAGGTTAAAGTGCACCAAGAGTGCACCAAGAGTGCACCAGTTCAGACTCCTTTTCGAGTAGCTTCTACCCTCTGCCTTTTTGCAGGATCTCTCTCCTGAAATCGCTCTCAGTTGTACCGAGTTGTCTTCTGCAGACCTGAAATACGTGGTCATCGTGCTCTGATCGAGAGATCGACGCCTGAAGGGGACCCGAACCAACTTACAAAAATCGATAAACACTAGCGCGTTTAGGTACTAATGCAGCCCGGCGGGTAGGCAACGTGGACGGCGGGTCGATGCCAATCGGCGCCGGTTCGATGCTCAGAATTGAAGCTTGAGGGCGAGCTGGATCGAACACGGGCCGCTGCTTCTAGTGCGGTGGCCCCGACACTTGACAGCGACTAAGCCAAGCAGGCCCCAGAGATGCTGACCGATCGGCGGCTACTATCCGCTCCGGCCTTGCCTGTATGCCTGCCGCTTCGCAACCTGGTAAGATTCCTCCCGGCCGAAACTGATTCACGCTTCCGCCGCCGCATGTCACTTGATTGGACCCACGGAGACTTATGCGAAGGCCTTCGGTGCTTCCATTCCGGCGCGTTCTTCGTAGCCCATGAACATTGGGAATCGGTGTGGCTCGGGGCGCAAGAGCCGGAACGGACGTTTCTGCAGGGGCTGATTCAGGTCGCTGCTTCGTTCCATCATTTTCAGCGCGGCAACTGCGCCGGAACCATTTCGCTGCTGCGATCTGCCTTACGGCGGCTGGACGGCTATCCGCAGACCTTCGCTGGCATAGCAGTCGCGCCGCTCCGCGCGGCGCTGCGACTATGGCTCGAAGCCCTCGAAACAATCCCGCAGTCTTCCCCGCCACCCTTCCCCAAACTCCAATTGACGGAAAGAGGATCACCTTACTGACTGTACGTTTTTCTGTCCATGCCAGTTCATGGTGGGCGTTCGAAGAGCGATGCCTTCGAAGTGGTGCGCGAGGGCAGCCTCAAGTGATCGAGTGGCGCGCGACTCGGAAACCGTAGTCCGCGTATTTGAACTCTGGCGGAATACTCGATCGCGCCGCAGTGCGGGTGACCTTGATATGGTGCCGCCAGGAGCCACCTCGCGAGGCTCGGCGGCTAGCGTTGGTAGGCCCTTGCGGATTTCGTTCGGGAGAATAGCCATAGTAGCTGGCGTCATACCAGTCGACGCACCATTCATGCACGTTGTCGCCCAAATTGTAGAATCCGTAAGTGTTCGGCGGATACAGACCAACCGGCTCAGGCCCGTTCTTCCAACGCCGCGCGTAATTGGGAACCAGCTCGGGCGGCGTGTCTCCCCACGGGTACAGTGAGCGTTCGGCGTCGCCGCGAGCGGCGCGCTCCCACTCCGCTTCGCTAGGCAAGCTATAGACCTTGGAAGTCGCGCGATTCAGCCACTCGCAATAGCTGATAGCCTCATGCCACGATACCGCGACGACAGGCATTTTCGGGTGATTGAAGTTTGGATCGTTCCAACACAACGGCTGAGGAAAACTCATGGCGGCAAGGAAACAGGCGTACTCCTCGTTCGTGACCTGATAAGCGGCAAGCTCGAAGGCATCTACCCAGACGCGATGTAGTGGCTTTTCATCATCTCGCCCGATTTCGCAACCCATCCAGAACCAACCCCCTGGGACGCGCACCATCGCCGATTCGATAGCTGCGACCCGGACCGTTGGGGAGCCTGTCATGCATGCCCTTTCAATCCACTCTTTCACCCGCAGCTAGGTGAGGCGACTTACTAAGATACGCCCCGACAACACCTCGAGCAACTGCTTGAAGACGGAGTGTGTCACCTGATGGTGGTATAGCAACGTCATTTGAGCTGTCTGTCTTGACTTCGACTCACACCAATTTCCCCCAATCCCGTCTCCGGATATTTTCCGAGTCGATTGGTTCGGTCAACACAAGAGCGTTATCAGGACTTGAGGATTACTTCCGGGTGGCCTCTAACCTCTGCGTCATCCAGAGCCGCATCGTTCAGCGACTGCGGCGAGGGCGCTTCAACAAGTGCCCGACTGGTCGTGGACTTGGACATGGGAGTTTCTAGCCGCGCAGGCAGCGGTAAATCTCCAAGAGCATCTTCCTCTTGCATTAACTATGCCATCACACCTGTACCGTCGTCTGGTAGCAGGCTGGCTTTCGGAAGTAGCAGGGTGGAGACATCTAGGGCACGACGGATCAACCCGAGGAGAACACAGCTATGGGTCTTCTCGACTCCATGATAAGCCGGGCTTTTCGAGATGAACACAGTGGCCGCGTGGTTGTTTTTAGCGGGGTTCGCCGAGATCGAGGCTACATCGTACGTTCTGCATCTGACGAACTGAAGATCAAATCATTCCTCAAGATGTTTTACATTGCTTATTTTGCCATTCTTTGGCTGGGGATGATGGTAGCGAATGGATGCTCGACGTTTATCATCCATCTGGATGCAATGGGCAGGCCAGCCGCGCATATGCTCCGAAGCATGGGCATTGCTCTGGGAGTTTATTCCGTTGTCGTAGGGCTGCCATTTATCTTTCTTTGGAGAACCTACAAGAAGGCAATCTTGGGCTTTGTTTCAGCCCAAGACGAGGTTTTGGTCTCCGACAGTGCCGTGATGCGACAACGCCGGACTGTTGCTGTTGTGCTGATTTCGTTGGGTATTTTAGTGTTAGGACTTGCGATTTTTTGGCTCGCACGGGCCAAATAGATTGCTCCAGTGCATCCGCATGCACCGTCAGCAGCTCCTCGGGCGGACGTTCAGGATCAAAGTTCACTTGTACGGCGTTAATCAGGACCTTGCCCCGTTTGGATTGCACCCGTCCTTGCGAACAGGTGACTGCTTGGTCTCGTAAGTTGCTTCGAGTCCTTCGGAGATCCGCAACGCAAAGCTAACATCGAATCAGAGTGAGGATCGATCCTCTAAAGAGCTTGGACCGCAGTGGAAGGCACCGCGGTGGTTGGGATTCATTCTAATGGGGAGGTGACCCGTGGTTCGCATTGTCCTTAAGACCTGGATTCTCATGTCGTTGGTACTTGCGTGGAGCGGACTAAGTAGCGCCGCTGAACAGAACGCGAATTCCAATCCCTGCAATGTCCGTGAAACGGATGCCGCAGGGTTCAACGGCGATTTCAGTGTTGATATCCATGCCTTCCAAAACTTCAAAGACACAGCCTCCCGCATTCTGAAGCAAGAGAAATTTGTGGAGCTCGATTGCCTCGCTGACCGCGCGCGATCCGGCAAGGAAAGACTCCCCGGCGGATTATGGAAAATTCATCTGCTATATCAGGGATTGCGCTATCCAGTCCTATATCCAGTGCATGCCACACAAGAGGACTGGACTGGTCATCTTCAGCTGCTCCAACGCTGGGTAAAGGCCCGTCCAGAATCTATCACCGCACCCGTTGCTTTGGCTTTGGCTTACCTCGGTTATGCCTCTGATGCGCGAGGCACTGGTTATACCAATACCGTGAGCGAGAGCGGGTGGAAGCTCTTTGGGGAACGCACAGCGGAAGCCCAGCGAATTCTCAAGGAAGCCTCGAAGCTGACCGGCAAATGCCCGGAATGGTATGTGGCCATGCAAATGGTATCCGTAAATCAAAGCTGGTCCGTGGCTGATGCACGCGCTCTTTTCGAAGAGGCAAATAAATTCGAGCCCGAATACTACACTTATGCGCGCGACCTTGCCTACTATCTGTTGCCCAAGTGGAGCGGGGAGGCGGGCGATACGGAAAAGTTTCTCCAGGAGGTCGCTGATCGTATCGGTGGAGACAAAGGGGACATCCTTTACTTTCAAGTGGCAGCCGCTGACTACGTGATTTGCGGCTGTGACGACAACCCGGACCTGTCCTGGGACAGAATTAAGCGAGGTTTCGAAGCCTCGGAGAAACGCTACGGGGTGTCGATGGAGAACTTGAATCGCATAGCTTATGTGGCATCCTATTTTGGCGAGCGCGACCCGGTTTATGCGAACAAGATTTTGACGCGTATTGGGGACCAGTGGGACGCGGAGACCTGGGGCAGTCAGGAAACTTTTGAACAAATGAAGCAATGGGTCTCTGTTGTTGCTCCGGCTGCGGCAAAGGTTAGCGAGATAGAGCAGACCGCGGCGGCGAATGAGCAAACACCCGAGGGCGTCCGTTACAAGGCGGCTTTCGAAAAAACGTACCGGGAATTGGTGCAGCAATGTGTGCGTTCGGACGGTGGCAGCGTGACCCAATGGCAGGGCAAGTTCAAGACATTGACCAATTTGGGCCCTAAGGGCACGGTCGAGGACATTCGGATTCAATCGATGGGACCAGTTGTCTCGTGTTTAGGCCAAAAGTTGTATTCATTCAAGCAAGAAAACGCGACGCCTTTTCCGCCACCACCGCAAGCTCCGTATTGGATCGAACTGCGCCTGAACTGGGCTGACTTTGCACCCGTTCAGCCAAATCACAGCAGCAATCAGAGCACCCAACGCTTCCCGCTGCTCATCCCACGGGGAGACTTCGTGAAAGTTGCTGTAGGCAGCGCGTTGATTTTGTCACTCGGAGTTGCATACCGTTTTCTGGGCCGCGAACGGCGGTCCAGCGCGAGCTGAAACGGACTCCACCTTGGTTCAGTACGCACTTCTCCGGTAACAGCGTTTACCAGGCACCTCGTCAAACTAAGTTACTATCTGGCATATCATCTGACTGATACGCTTGGTCTTCTCTTCCGAAGCAATCAGACTGGTATCTGGAGGTTTGTCCAAGGCCTCCAATGCGATGATGGAAAAACGATTATTTTGGCGTGAATTCTGGCTCCTGTGGAGCGCTGGAGCCATCACGGGCGCGATCTTCGCGGCATTGGTGCGGATTCCAACTACCCCGGTTGCCGCTATCCTTCTCTTGAGGGGTCACTCACAAAAGCCTCTGTTGCTGGGTACGGAAGCGATAGAGATTGCAGTCGAGTTAGCGATTGCCGTGAGTTGCGGGCTGCTTGCTGCACATCGCATCGGCCTGGGC
The DNA here is from genome assembly GCA_963729455.1 of uncultured Acidobacteriota bacterium. GTDB lineage: Bacteria > Acidobacteriota > Terriglobia > Acidiferrales > UBA7541 > Acidiferrum. Next base: position 336,327 of record CAVSNX010000004.1, on the reverse strand, counting down.
GCGCCAATTGTAGAGAAGTGGCTCTGCGGCGAGCCAATCAAATCGCACGTGCGCCAAGTGCTTGTTCCATCTCTAGCCGCAGGAATATTACTCGCCGTAATCTCGCTGCTGCCCAATCTTTCTGTGTTTCATCCGAATCGAGAACTGTCACATCAGCAGGCAGAGAGAATCTCTGAGTCCCCCGACAGTGCGCGAGTGGCACAGAAACTTGGGAGATTCGTTGACGAGCGGCCCCTTACATTAACTTCACTCACCGTTTCGTGGTTGAACGCCGCAATTCGCGTAGAGCTAATCTCACGCTTATTCCTGCTTTCTATCATTGCCCTCATCTTCGCAAAGATCACGGGTAGCCCGTCAGGCGCGGCTAGCAATCGAGTCCTCTTTTCTGCGGTGCTCGGTGTTGCGGCGATCGGTGCAATTGCCGATGTCGCGTGGCGGAGCGCAACAACTAAGATGATTTTCAGTTCTCTCGGGGTGATAAACATTGTGCACGATTCATTCCGGCTGGTCATTGCGCGCGCCCTCTTGCAGACTGTCCCAGGTGCCGTTGGATTTGGATGGTTATACGTCCGTCGTGGGATCGAATCGGCAATCCTCAGTGCGTTTGTTGCTTCTGTTGTCGCTCATCTGTTGTTTGTGCTCGTAGTTGTGCGTTTTGTTTGAGGATGTGGACCGGCGTCATCCCTCTTGAAATTACTAGTGCCCGGTTAGCGTTATCGGACAAGTCCAGTACCAGGACTTCAAGTTTCCGGTAACGGCGTTACCAGGACTTGGGAGCATTCATCGAATTAAGTAGCGGTCACTGACTCTTTGGGAGATGGATCGAATCGGGGGGCATTTCGGCCTACGCAAGAAAGTCAGTGCGTCAAACAGAACTCCATTGGTCAATATCATTCAAATTATCAGAAAATACTTGAGCTTCTTTCTGCGTCCAGAAGGTCACTGGTCTGGCCTCAGCGGCAAGGGAAGCTACCGAGTTCGGCTTCATCACCAGAAGCCCTGCAATCGACGGGTGACGCATGCAGTTGGCGGCTGTAAGCCTGGAAAGGTCTGCCACGCCTTTTATCGCGGAGTCGTTCACCGTATCCCAAACAATCCACTTTTCGTCTTGCTGCCTGACTTCGTATCGCATCTTGACTCCATATTCAGCGCAAGTTTGATGACGGTACGGATGCGCCCTTCGCCGCTGCCATGGCAGCCATCTTAGGGCGTTGGAAAATCATGATACATGTGGCTGTGAAGGCGCTTGTGCCCTTAAGAATATCTGTCATGCGGGATTCTATACCGGGAACCGCCCTGAAAAGCACTCGTCCGGTAACGGCGTTTGGACGTAGCCGCCCGGCGGCGGACGCTTCGCGTGAGGTAGTGGAGTGTTGGTTGCTCGATGGCTTGAGATAAGTTTTGGGTCACAAGGAGGTCCCTGTGACCCATCTCAGAAAAATAATGCTGGAAGAACTCCAGCGACGTAATTACGCTCAACATACCACACGTTCCTACATCCGCACAGTCGAGGATTTTGCTCGACATTTTCACTGTTCCCCGGATCGCTTAGGCCCTCGACACATTCGCGAATACCAAGCTGAGCTATTCGAGAAGCGCAAGTTGTCGCCGAGCAGTGTCGCGGTCCGTCTGGCAGCCTTAAGGTTCTTTTACTGTAAGACGCTCAAGAGAGCCTGGAGCATCGCCGACACTCCCTATCCGAAAGGGGCCCATCATCTGCCAGCGATCCTCAGCCAGGAAGAAGTTGCTCAACTCCTTCAGGCCGCCGGTACTTCCTTCCATCGCACCCTGCTGATGACGCTCTACGCCACTGGAGTACGACGCGCTGAATTGACACACCTGAAAGTCAGCGACATCGATAGCCAACGCATGGTCATTCACGTCCAGGGCGGCAAGGGACGCAAAGACCGCGATGTGATGCTCAGCCCAAAACTACTTGAGACGTTGCGTGAGCACTGGCGAGGATTACAGCGCAAGCCAAGCGTATGGCTGTTTCCTGGCAACCGCCGGCATACCGGTGATACGCCGATCGACACCAAGGTGGTGTGGAACGCTTGCAAGGAAGCCGCCCAGCGAGCGGGCCTCCAGAAACGTGTTCATCCTCACACGCTTCGTCACTGTTTTGCGACGCATCTACTCGAGGACGGTGCTGACCTGCGCACCATTCAAATCCTGTTAGGCCATAACGATCTGAAAGAGACGGCCCGCTATCTGCATCTCTCCCAACGTCACTTGCATGCGGCTGCGAGTCCATTGGATTCACTGCCGCTCGAAAGCCCTTCGCCGCAGGAAGAGTAGATGGCCCGGCCACCACGCGAGGTGGCCGATCTGATCCGCGCCGCGGGAGATGCTTTCCTAGAACGAAATCGCCACTGGCTCCGGTGGAAGCACATCAAAGTGTTGCTGGCCATTCGGCGATGTCGTACCGCCGCACTCGGCGGCCATCTCGACGAGTGCACCCGTTGCGGGCATCGTGCCACCATCTCCTATAACAGCTGCCGCAATCGCCACTGCCCGAAGTGTCAGATCGCTGCACGGGAACGCTGGATCGCTGCGCGTAAACGAGAACTTCTTGCAACACGCTACGCGCACGTGGTCTTCACACTCCCCAGCCGCTTGGCGCCACTGGTTCAGCAGAACAAGAAGATCCTCTACGATCTCCTGTTCCGCACCAGTGCCGAAACCCTTCTCGAGGTGGCTCGCGATCCGAGACACCTCGGCGCAGAGATTGGTTTCTTCAGCGTGTTACACACGTGGAGTCAGAAGCTCAAAATTCATCCGCATGTTCATTGTGTCGTTCCAGCCGGCGGCCTCTCGCCTGATCACACCCGCTGGGTTCGTTCACGAGACAACTACTTTCTTCCCAAGGGAGTATTGCGGGAAATCTTTCGCGGCAAGTTCGTCGACGCTCTTGAGCAGGCTTTCCAGAAAGGCCAGCTCAACTTCCAGGGAGACCTGAAGCTTCTTGCGCAACCCAAGATCTTTGCCGCCTGGCTGCGGCCACTCTATCGACAAGACTGGGTCGTTTACTTGAAACGTCCCTTTGGTGGTCCCGAATATGTGTTGCAATATCTGGGCCGCTACACTCATCGTGTAGCCATCTCCAACCATCGCCTGGTCTCGCTCACCGATGGCCAAGTCACTTTTCGCTGGCGTGATTCCGCTCACCACAACGAACAGAAGCTGCTGCCCCTATCGCTCCATGAATTCTTGTGCCGCTTCTTACTGCATATCCTTCCACAAGGCTTCGTGCGCATCCGTAACTTCGGCTTTCTGGCCAACCGGCGGCGCAAAACGCTTCTGCCGCTTTGCTTTCAGTTGTTGGGTTCGGAACAACAGCCGCAAGCCGGACAACACGCCTCTTCTGCCGAAGATTGTCCCGCTCTTTGGCGCTGCCCTAAATGCGGTGGACCGATGAAGGTCATCGAAAGGCTCACCGCTGCCGAAATTCAACTTCGTTCTCCACCACCGGTCAGCGTTGCGGCATGAGACCACTCTCTCCAACTCGAAAACTCTGCGTCCTTCCAGGCGCTGCGCATCTCTGTGCCCCGCCGTCAAACCAATCCCTTCTTCTAGCTTCTTCGAACACACTCTTTGCGATACTTTTTCGCCGTAGCCACTTTCCGCGCGCACGGTGTCATGTGTCGTGCCCTGCGGCACAGTCTTGGCACGGCTTAACGCCGCTCCTTCCCACCATTGAATTTGCATAGGGCCCGCGTCCGCCGCAACCACGGGCGGCCACGTCCAAACGGCTTTACCGGACGCGCGCAGAACTCCTCGCCCCCGCTCACTCCTCAGCGAGAACGCGCATCCGGTAAAGCACTAGCGTTAATCAGGACTTTGAAGGTCTCGAAGAATACTGTTCGTGCCTATTGCGGTCCGGGTGGGCGCATCTCGTTCCTGCCGAGGAGTCTGGTGACGCCGTGTCGCCCGGCCCATTTGACCATCAAGAATGCTGCAGTTCCGGCCGCCAAGCCTGTGCCCGCTGTCGCGAGCGTCCAACCCAACCCTTGTGGCTCTAGCAGCGAGAACATCATTGCGAGAATGGCTAGGTAACCGGTCATCACTCCTAAGGTTATGACCATTATCTTCAGTGCATTCCATCTAGGGTTTACTTCTGGCTCCTCGTAAGTGCCGCCAAGTCGCGTCATTTCCTCAGATTTGGAAGACCGATTCAGACTCCACCATGTCGCTCCGGCAACCAAGAGAAGCTCAAGAGGCCGTATGTGTCTCTGGAACGGTGTGAATTCATGGACATCTAGAGAGTGAGGAACGACCGGATACAAAGAATGCCCAACGGCACTGGCCACGCCCTCGATCAACGGGCCTACGATCAGCGTGTACAAAAGACCGATCACTCCCGACGAAACGAAATCGATGACAAAAGTGGACCTGAATTTCTCGGACCGCTGGTCGAACGGCTTAGTCAACACACGCGCCATCCAGAAAGCCAGCATTGTTCCCCCAAACTCAAACGGCAGATCGATCTCATCGCTTGAATGAGGATTGCTTAAATATCCCGCCTTTTCTGCCCATGCCTGCCAGAAAAACCAGAAGAGTCCGACGTTCATCAGAATTCGCGCAAACCGCAGCGCGTGGTCGAGAGCCGTCGACACGTCCAAAGTCGGCGCGTTCAGGTTGATAGGACCATGATCCGAAAGAGCTTTGTAGATTCGCGTGATGGCAAGGGGAAAAAGAACGCTGACGATCGCTGGACCCAGTAGGAAATCGTTCCAGTGCGAGTATTCGATTCGGTATAGGAAATCGCCCAGAGAGGGCGCGACGTGATTCAGCCCGTGGTGAATCCACGTTCCAGGTCCGAAAAAGTGATGGAGGTTTTTGAACCAGAATTTGCCTTCGTTTCTAAATTCGGAAAAGAAGGCAATCGTGACAGTGGCAAGCAGTGAAAGCAGGAGCCGCGTTTTCGCTGGAACCGGAAACGTTTTTGATGAGAATAAAATTCCGAGAGCCACAGCAGCGCCGGTCACAGCCAGCATTCCAAAATTCCTTGCCCATGACAGATAAGGCCGAGCTGCTTCCAAATTTCCGCGCGTCCAGGCCCAGTACAGCGCGGTATAGCCAGTCACGACAAAGATCAGCAAGGAGACGCCCAGGAAAATCAGGGTGAGCACTACAAGCCTGGCCTTCCAAACGCTCATGCTTTGTTCCTCAGGCTCAGACCCAGGATCTTCCTCATCTTTAGCCTCGACGACGCTATTTAGGCAGGCTGTCGACCGGGAGAGAATCTTAGCCCATTCCAGCAAAATTCTTGGACCAAGTCCTGATATGTCGGATAATCGGACAAGTCCTTTTGGGCCAATTTCACATGTACGGTAACGGCGTTACCAGGAGTTAGCACGAAGACCTTTAGCCCCCTTCTGTTAGCGACTCAAATTATCCTCCTTAATCCTTCATCATCACTGGCGAGTCATTTTGGCCGTCACATGCTTGGCGAATTCATCGCATTGCTTGACTAACCCGAACGCTTCGGAACGCTCGATGTCAAGACCCGTTACGGATGTGCGGACCTCGCCCTGTTTGCCGTCGTCGCCCCATTTTGGATCGTATAACTTCGGCTGCGAAACCCAAAAATCGCGAAGCTCGGCAACGGTTTGTGCAGCCGGGGCGTAGTGCTCTTGAGCCAACTCACGAATCAGCGATTCAGTTTCAACGAACTTCACGAAAAGCGACGCTCCCGGTTCGATCAATTGGTCCCACCAATTTTGCGTCAACGTCGGCCCAACAGTCTTCCAGTAAATCAGGTCCTGCTGCAATCTCGCATGCAATAGTCTTCCACTCTCTTTTCCTGCAGCTTCCACAAACGCCTGGATCGTCACTTTGGCGTCGTAGGGCACGGGGGGCTGATCCATAACTTGCAAGATCTCGGGCAGCGCAACGGTTCCTGACTTTCCCAAAGCATCCAGCGCTTCTCTTTGCGCCTGCCATACGTCGCCGAGCGCGATGCGTCCAAGACGATCCGCCCTTGCTTCCGGGTGGTTCTTCATCACCATGGTCTCAGCGAGATTCTTTTGCACTTGCAAAACCCGCTGGATTCGCGCGGTCAATACAGCCACATCCGAAGACATCACCGGAGACTGCCAGCATTCCGACAGAGCGCTTGGCCCCGGATTCATCCACTGACGAAAGCAAAAGCCCTTTCCGCCATCAATCCAGAGCGCAGAGACCTTCATTCCGCCGAACGTGGGGACGGATTCCCACTGCGTCCCTGGGGTATCCCCCGCGGATGGAGGGGCTGCGCCACCTGCCCCTTTCTTCTTCAGAAACAAAATCATTCGTGAACCAACAGGTTGCCTCGGGATTTGTTCGCTAACTCCTTGCGCGTCCTGAGAACCAAATCCCTCTGGTTTTGGCAAGCTCGATATCGTGACTGCACTTCTGTTCGGTTTCAGCTCGGGAATCTCCACCGAGTCACTCGGCTTCAAATCGCCCTTCCAGCTCTCCACGACAGAAAAGACCCCATCTTCGGGTGTCGTTTGCACCAGCACAATATGCGTGGCGAACCACGAACAACCATCCAAGCTGAAACTGGGCCGAATGCCCGCGTCAACGCGAATCGCGCTGCTCGTCAACAAAAGTACAAATCCCACCAGGGACAAACATCCCAACTTCCGTCGCATACAATTCCCTCCGCTCGCCAATTCGATGCGACTCATCGATTCGCGGGTGCCTACCCCAAGTGGACGATTAGTCGGCTAACCGGAGTGCGACCTGTAAAGCTGCTGAAAATGATTGTCTGGAGAGGAGGAACTCGATCAGACCGTGCGTCCCATCGCGCGTAGCCTACAAGGCAGAGCGGGGAGGTAACGAACCGTTCTGGAGCCCTTGGAAAAATGTATCCACGCTCGCAAGAGCGGCACCGAAACCGCGAGGCCACGGTGTATCTGCCAGCATTAGGCGGAGACGGGCCTAGGCTTGGTCGTATGATCAGAATATACAAATGCTCCTAAGCGTCGTCATCCGAAGAGAGCCTAAAATGCTGCGCGGCTCTTCTTGCAGTGAGCACAGAGGCTTCCGGTTACTCTGTCATGGGTAATCAACACTGCCGGCGTAGAGAGCAGATCTAACCGATCGCGTCATTTCAGCGGAACAGGGTAAGCCCGTATCGCTCCCCGCAAGGGGCAGGACCATCGCAAGATGAATCCGACGGCGATGCGGGTAACGGAAATGGGAGCAAGCGAAGGCTGCCCTGTAACGGGGCAGATAGAGGTTGCGTCGCCTCGTAGGGACAAGATCACCTCGCCGGAAACGGAGCTGACTTCCTGCTGGTGCTCAGCTCGAGAACGCTTGAGGAACCGATGCATGAAGCAAAGCAAATGACGACGGGGTAACCCGTTGGTGCGGCTTCACACACGATTGGTGGATTTTCCACCGTTGCGCGAATCGGCAGCAAGTCAGTATCGAGTAGGTCTGCTTCGTTTTGAATCAGGCCGCGTCCTCGTTGTTCAGGGGGGCGTTTTTGAGTGCTCGAGCCGGATGAATGGGAAACCTTCAAGTCCGGTTCTTAGAGGGCTGGGCGCCAGTAATGGCGCCCGGCCACTCGACGAAGTGGTTTTCGGACCATTTTGACTTGTCCGGTTTCGGCTGCGTTGCGTTAATGATTAAGGAACGCGTCTAAGCAGCTCTGTTTCGACGCGTACTGCACCAAGTACGGCCACAAGGAAGAGAAGCCATACGAACACCTTTAGCCATACTGGTGGCTGCTTTCGGAAGAGCAGGAAAATATTAAGAACCAGAGCAATGGGGAGATAGAAGCGGTCGCCAAGCCCTACAGTGATCTCACATAAACTGAAGAAGGTCCAAACGCGTGAGCTGCTCGGAATTTGGCCGAGTATGGATTTTGGAAGCCAGGAAAAAAACTCGACTATATCCGCAGGAGCCATCAAAAGAAAGCTCACGACTGCGGTCCCTAGCGTGACCCAGAACCCTTTCCGCATTTCCGGCATATCATTGCAATCTTGACTCTAAGCCCACGGTCGTCTCCTTCCAGGTCTAACGGTTCGGGTCGTATTTGTGGAGCGATTATCTTGCCGAATTCTATACCAAGGATTGTCAGTTGTGCCTGAGAAGTCGCATTACCGGAAAAGTGGTTTTTGGGCAAATTTCACACTTTTCCGATACGGCGTTAATCGGGACGGTCGCGGATTGGCCTAGGTATACTTTGTTTCGAGGGCGCACTAAATGACCGATTTCGAGCCAATGACCTTTACAGGTTCCCGCGGTCCGTATCGATGGTTCGTCACAAAGCACGATGACCTTCCGACGCTGATTGAGTCGTGCCCATTGTTTCTAGCAGGCAGATACATTGCTGTGACTTCCCTGGATAGCGGGCCTAAGTTTCTCACGGACGAAGAGAAAAGCTTGGGTTGGCATAGCCGGAACGACATTGCTTACAGTCCTCAAATCACTTTGTCGGAAGATGGCCACCTCAAAGGAGTGTGGGCGGATCAATGCGAAGGATACGACGAATGGTACGTCTTCGAGTCACCTCGCGACCTTGGCGCACTCTGCGACGGCAATGTTTTTGAATCTGACCTGCCAGCAGGGAAAATCTGGAGCTTCGTAAACTACGCTGATGGTTTCGCTTTGCACAATCCCGAAGTGTCGAGCTTAACCACTCTCTTCTGGAAGCAACTTGACTGGATTCAACCTGAATCTTTCATCGCGGATGGTGGTGCATTTATGACGTTCGTAAGCCGCAACGAATCGATTTTCATCGCGACTTGCAATGCGTTGAAGGACCTCGGCAATAGGTCCTGATTAGTCGTCTTACCGGAGAAGTGCTTTTTGAGGCGATCCAGTTGGACGGTAACGGCGTTTATCAAGCCTCTACTACTCTTGGTCCGACTCGGGCGTCGGTACCAACGTGTCTTGTTTTAGAGGCATGAGGTAAAGCCATCGAACCAAAACGAACCATGCCGCGAGAAGCAACACGAATCTGACCAACTCAGGTAATCCATCTCTATCCCGCGGAGATCAAGGCCAAGCGAGTGAAGAAGCAGAAGTACGACCGCGAGGATGCTCGACTCCTACTCAGGCTGATGCGAGAAAATAACTTTCCGCAAGTTTGGGTACCGAGTCCAGAGAATCGGGATCTCAGGCAACTGCTGTGGCACCGGCATCGGTTGGTGCAGATGCGCACGCGGATCATGAATCAGTTGCAGGCGTTGGCGATGAACGAGGGTTATCGCTGGAAGAAAAAACTATTCAGCGAACAAGGACGAGCACTGTTAGAGAAACTCTCGTTGGCACCGTGGGCCAGTCGGCGCCGGCAAGAGTTGTTGGAGTTGCTGGACCGCATGAATCCGACGATTGCGGAACTAACCGCAGCCGTCGAACGGGAAGCCCGGAAGCGACCCGAGGTGCTGCGACTGATGACCCATCCCGGTGTTGGTCCGCTAACGGCACTCGCCTATGTGTTGATCATCGGAACACCGGCGCGGTTCGAACGCGGCAAGCAAATCGGCACGTACGTGGGGATGATTCCGAGTGAGGACTCCAGCGCCGGCAAGCAACGGCTGGGGCACATCAGCAAGCAAGGCAATTCCTTGTTGCGCTTCTTGTTGGTGGAGGCAGCCCAAGCAGCAGCGCGTAACCATCCTGACTGGAGACGTCGGTACAAGCACCTGGCGATGCGTCGGCACAAGAGCATTGCCAAGGTAGCGATGGGGCGCCGGCTGGCGATTCGGTTGTACTGGATGTGGCGGAATGGATGTGAGTATTCACCGAAGTTAGAGTTCGGTTCGTACGCGGGACAGCTCGGTACCGGACATGGCGGGAAGTAGAACGCCGTGCAGTTGAATGGGCATCCCGCTCCCTGAAAAGGGAGTTTGAACTAGTAATCGTGGTCGAAGTTTTGATCGAAGAGATGTATAGGTCGGACTGAAGCCGACCGCTAGATTACAAACGAGCCGTGGTCGTCGATGCAGGGAAAAAAAGAAAGCGGAAGAAAACGAAAGAGAAAAGATCTTTTAGGTGAAAAGAAAGAAGTGTCTTCAAAAAGAGCTTGCCAGGGCCGACATTGTTAGAGATGTCCGGAAATAATCGGAACCCGGCTAGACTAATGGGCTTGCATCCCACGCCAGACTTGTATTGACCTGGAATTGAGGTAGGCCTATGCTTCGCATTAGAAGGTGAATGGGAAGGAGATCTTCCCATGCCAAACCAGGCCGGCTCCCTAGACGCTCTCATCGGGCTGGAGCTCTCCCACTACCGTATCATTGAAGAAATCGGCAGGGGCGGAATGGGGGTGGTCTTCCGTGCCCACGACCAGCACCTCGATCGCGAAGTCGCTATCAAAGTGCTCAGTCCCGGAACCATCACCGATGAAGCCGCCCGCAAACGTTTCCGCAAAGAAGCCCTGACTCTCTCCAAACTGAATCATCCGCATATCGCCACCGCCCACGATTTCGATACGCAGAGAGGCGTGGATTTCCTTGTGATGGAGTACATCCCCGGGATCACACTCAGCGAGAAGCTGGCTGCCGGGCCGCTGCCGGAGAATGAAGTTTTGCGCCTGGGAATACAGCTCGCCGAAGGTCTGGCCATCGCGCATGAATACGGGGTCGTGCATCGTGACCTGAAACCCGGAAACCTCCGGCTGACAAGCGACGGGCGGCTAAAAATTCTGGATTTCGGTTTGGCGAAGCTGCGGCAACCGGTGGCGGAAACGGCTGCGGCGGAAAGCTCACAGCAAACACATTCGATCTCAGGAACGCTCCCGTACATGGCGCCGGAGCAGTTGTCAGGGGAAGATGTCGACGCTCGCACTGACATCCACGGGGCAGGTTTCGTGTTGTATGAGCTGGCCACAGGGCAGCGTCCCTTTGCAGAGGTGCCGGGCGGACAGTTGATTGGGGCGCTTCTGCGTAAACCTCCCATCCCTCCCACAAAGCTGAATCCCAAACTGTCTTTGGAGTTGGAGCGAATCATCGGAAAATGTGTGGAGAAAGATCCGGAGAACCGCTACCAGTCGGCCAAAGAGCTGGGGATTGACCTGCGACGGCTGCTCACACCGAGCGCGGTGGCCCCGGCAACCGCAATCCATTGGCTGGGATGGCTGAACTGGCGCATGCGACGGCGGTACCGGACTTTGCTGGTTGCGGCCGCGCTCATCGTAGCGGTGGTGATACTCATAGCTAGTTTGTCAACCCATACACCGGTCATGGCTTTTGCCGCGCGAGATTTCGTGCTGATCAGCGATTTTGAGAACCAGACGGGCGATCCGGTGTTCGACAAGTCGCTGACGATGGCGTTCACGACCAGCCTGGGTCAGTCGGGCTACGCCAATATCTACTCGCGGATGCGCATCACCGAGGTGCTGAAACGTATGAAGAAGCCCGGTGTGGACCGGATTGACGAACCCCTGGCGCAAGAAATCGCCGTGCGGGAAGGACTGAAGGTGATCGTCCTGCCGAGCATCAGCGGCGTCGGAGAAAACTATCGGGTAGCGGCCAGTATCCGCGACGTGGCTTCGGGCAAAAACGTGAAGACCGAGTTTGTGAAGGCCAACGGCAAAACCAAAGTGCTCGATGCGGTTGACACGCTTTCCGCAGCGATTCGCAAGGACTTAGGCGAGTCCTTGCAAACTGTCTCGCAAAGCAAGCGACTCAGCGCAGTTACCACGCAGTCGCTGGAAGCCCTGCAGCAGTATTCGATCGCGGCGGATAGGGTTTCGGCGCTCCAATGGGACGAGGCGAAAGTGTATCTCGAAAACGCACTGCGCATCGATCCCACCTTCACTGCTGCCCGCGCTTCCCTGGGCATGATGCATGTGGAACAAGCCATGTACGGCCTGCCTCATTTTGATGGCGAAGAGGGCAAACGCCTGCTGAGCGAGGCGGTAAAGCACGTGGACGGACTTTCCGACCGGGAGAAGTATAGCATCCTCGCGTTTTATGCTCGGGCCGTGGAAAAGAATCCGGGAAAGGCAATTGGATATTTCAAGACCCTGATAGCGCTGTACCCCGACGACTCCGTCACCCACGTGAACCTGGGCCGGACATACATGCAGGTGGGGCGCGTGCCAGAGGCGCTTGCGGAGTACAAAGAAGCGATCCGGATCGATCCGAAATTCGTTCCCGCGTACGCGAATGTGGTGGTCACCTACCTGTACCAGATGGGCGACGTCTCATCAGCTCTCCCGGAGTGTCAGAAAATCCTGGAACTTGATCCCGGAAACGCCTTTGCGCAGGACTGTCTGGGCATGTCCTACTTTGCGAAGAACGAGCTGCCACAAGCACAAGCCGCATTCGAGAAAGCGGTGGCAGCCCACCCACAGGGAACACTGTCCCGCTACCGGTTGGCGCACATCCACCGTTTGCAAGGCAACTACCGGCAGGCAATCGAAACGCTAGAGCAGATCCAGAAGGTCGATCCGAACGAAACCTCGGTGTTTTACGACATGGGAGTTGTATATGAGCGGATGGGAGACCGCCGGAAAGCGCACGAATCTTTTATCCGCTATCGCCACGAGGTCGAGACGGAGTGGAAAAAGTCACTGCATGACCCTGGCACGCAACTGGTTCTGGCCGCAACCTCCGCGCGCCTTGGGGAAACCGATCACGCCCGGCGAATGCTCCGCAATGCCATGGCCAAAGCGCCCCAGCTTCACCTGGAGACTGCCTTGGTGCTTAGCCTGCTCGACGAAAAGAAAGAAGCGGTTGACCAACTGGAGTTGGCGATTCAGAACGGGTACACCAATTACCTCTGGCTGAAGATGCACCCGGACCTGCTGCCGCTGCACGGGTATCCGCCGTTTGAGCAGTTGATGGGTCGGGTGATAAAGATGTAGCCGATGATTTTGGGGACGGCGCTCGTGCGGCTGCCTCCGGGCACTCCTGATTCGTTCCATGTGTATTCTCCTTGGGAGGGTTAGGGTTGCTTTGCTGATTTTGAACTGTTTTGTATGATAATGAGGCGCGGGCTACGGTCAAGACATTTTTGAACTGATTATTTCAAAATGCCGCAAGACCCGCGACCGGCGCCTTTCAGGACGCCGCGCTCAAGGATGCGGTGGAGAGAAATCGACGCCGGAGACCTTGACGACGGCCTGCCAGGCGGCTTCCTGGCTGGCGCGATCGAGTAGGTGCGGGTGGCGCTGCGCCTCAATTGGGCCTGAGAACTTCCCTTGAGCCGAGGCGAAGAATTGCCCTGAGACGTCGGTTCCGAACTTCGAGGCCTGGATATACCGGCGCGCCGCCGTCTCCGGCGTCTGATTCATGCCGGGAATGAGGTTCGCGATTGGGATAAACAGATACTTCACGGCCAGGCCAGCTTGTCGCGAAACCTTGGTAGCGGTCGCCGCACCGGGCGAGACAGCGTAAACGGCCATGCCGGAGGGTAGCCGGCGCGCCAGCGCCGCGACCCACCAAGCGACAATGAGCTTCGCGTCGGCATACGCATTGTTGGGCACGTACTTCACGTTCGGCCCGTTGTGAATCAGGGCTTCAACAGCGGCGGCTTGGTCCCCCCGGTAGTATTTGGCCGCGAAGGCTGGCACGTCGGTGTAGCTGAACATGGGTACGCCCCCTCGGGCAGGTTCCGCGCCGGCGATAACAATTCGCGCGTCGGGACTCAGCAGGCCGGCACGGAGCAACCCGACAGCCAGTTGATGATGGCCGATGAGCGGGGCCTGAGAAGCCTCGACGCCCGCCGCAGTGAGGACGCGCTTCTTACCTGGCACCATCCCGGCATTGAGCAGCAGGAAATCAATCGGCCGCCCTCGCTTGACGAGCGCGGCGAGCGTGGACTGAACGCTGGACGGCGTGTCCAAATCCAGCTCCAACGGCGTGAAGACCTGTGTCTTGGTCTCAGCCGCGAGCTGAGCGGCCGTTTCTTGGACCCGGGCCAGGCTGCGCCCGGTGACGATAACCTGGCGGTAGCCCTTGATGGCGAGCATGCGGGCTGCCTCATAACCAAGCCCGGAGGTGGTGCCGGTGACTAGCGCGATCGAATGTTCCATGGGCGTCTCCGTGGTGAAGGGTGAAGGCCGAGTCGTGAGGCCCCGCGAGGCCAGAGCCGGCTTGCTAATTTCGAACTATTCGGTTATATATTGCTGGGATGGGTGGTGTCAAGGAGTTTTGAACTAAATGATTCACAAAACCGCTAGGCCGCGGGGGCGACCGCGCAGCTTCGACGAGACGGGGGCGCTGGAAAAGGCGACTCAGGTGTTCTGGTCGAAAGGCTACGACGGAGTGACGATTGACGATCTCGTCGCCGGGATGGGTGTGGGACGGCCGAGCCTGTATGCCGTCTTTGGGGACAAGCGGGCGATATTCTTGCGCGTCCTTAGGGCGTACGCAGAACGGAAGGGCGCATCAGCCGCGAAGGCACTCCTCTCGCCACAGAGTCTTCGCGACTCGATCGCGGGCTTTCTGAGGTACGCCGTCGAAAGTGCGACCGAGAAAGGGTCCGCCCGGGGCTGCCTTATGGTGTGCGTCGCGCCGCTTGTGAACGACGCTGAGGTTCAGCGGTTCCTGCAGAGCACGGTCGCGGGCGGCGCGGCGCTGGTGGAAGGTCGTTTCCGGAACGGGATCACCGCTGGAGAAATCCCATCTGACTTTCCCGTAGCCACGCGCGCAACCCAAGTCACGGATTTAGCGCGTGGCCTGACCATGCGTGCGCACTTAGGCTCGCCGCGCAAGACGCTCCTCAGAGATGCCGAGGAAGCGGCCGACTTGGTGCTCCTGCCGCGCCTGAAGTCCATAGGCAAGCAGAAGCTATAACTTTCTCTCGCCGGCGCTTGAGCCGGGCAAACGCGCTGCCTGCATGATCGCACCCCTTCCGGTGAAGCCCGCTCTGAAGGCTTCATATAGATAGTGAGCACGCAAGCATTTGGAGATCACTATGTCACTCATCGAGCCCGGATTGGTAATGATATGTCGCCTAGTGTTTACCAAACACCCTTCTGGTTTCAGTGTTTGGAAACCAAGTGGTTTTCGCTCATAGCTTGGGCTTCCCTCATCAACAGTGCGCACGTCAGCATTCCAAACCCTTGATCAGCGCAGCCTCCAGCGGTCCACAGAACTTTTCCCAAAGTCGCTATATACTTGCGAACAACACCTGCGAGTAGGAGGCGGTCGGTGGCATACGCGAACGAGTTTCTGGACCTGCTGGACGATGTGATCAAGCGCCGCACAGAAGCGATCAGACGATTGCTAATCTCAGAACAGGGTGCACCAAAACAATTTAATAGGGCGATAAGGAACAAGCTACGCGTCAAGCTCTTGGATTCAGCCTCCAACATCCTCGTCCGAGAAAAAGCCCATCGGGCGTTCAACAAATTGATTGTCCGAAAGAAATTGCGACACATCACGGGATATGGAATCGATGGTCGCTTTGACCATATCTATGAATGGGCCAGGCGTAAGTTCCGAGGTCCGATTATTTATGCGTTTTGGAATCGCAAAAAGTGCCTGTACGTTGGCAAAGGCGAAAGCCACAAGCGGCTGAAACACTACAAGAAGTCTTATTATCTGAAGGCTGCTGACAGCCTGGAAGTTTGGCAGGTTACAACCAAATCAAGATTGGCGAGTGCCGAATGCCTCGCAATTCACTTGTTCGACCCCAAGGACAATGAAAAGAAGGCGGCCAAGGTGAAGTGGGGAAAGAAGTGTCCAGTGTGTAAACGCCACGACAAACTTAAGGAAGAACTAGACTCTCTGCTTAGTCTAAAGGCGTAGGTAACAAATTGATTCAGGCAAGAGTCACAGGGACGTCTCTATGCGACGACCTTTCTACCGACAAGTTCAATGCTGGTACGGATCGCCGACATATCCCTCCCATTGCAGGCGACTTTGTGGGCCATAACATTCCCGGAGTGATGTACATGTCGCGCCATCCCTACCCTGACCACCCGTATAACGCTTACTTGATTGGTCTTTCTACTGATGGGACGCTTATCTTCATCGTGAAGTTCAAGAGCGGGGATACTGAAAAACTTCAAACTGAATATTGGGAGATTCAGAAAGCCGTAGAAGCCAACCCGTAGCAACATCGCGATGTAGATTTGGAGAAAGCGCTTGAAAGCGTATTCTCGAACGCGCTAACGTCGTCTCAGCCCTCGACGGTCGTAAATGATTAGGTCAGGAGTCCGCCCAATATAGTCAAACTCGATCCCCCGGCAGAACAGCCGGACTATGCCTTTCCTCAGGCTTCTCTTCAAATCGTAGCCGCATAGCCGTTCCCGTCCGCATGTCGGACAAACGTAAACCGGGTGCTGCTTACAGTCCTTTGACCAGACCTTCTTGAGGAGAATCATTTGCGCGGAGCGATGACGAGCCGTTTGTTGGAATTTATTCTGCGCAACCCATTGAGCGCACGTTTCAAGTTTTCCCAGTTCAAGCTGCCGTAAGATTGCTTGTCTGTGCTGAGGCGTCAGCATTGACTTGTAGGGCATGATGTAGTGCTTGTCGTTTAGGCCGTCAATCGAATTCTCATTGTAGCGCTGTGCAGATCTGTGGATGACTGTGCAAAATTAGCGGCTCAGGCAGACACAAAGTTTAGGCACTCTTGGCTTTGACTTTCGCCCACCGTTTTCTTTGCGCTCTCGACATCTTCGCTCTTGCAGCGGCGGACAACACCCGCTTCTTTACGGTCTTGAGTTCTCGATTGGTCGAATCGCCCAATGCTTTTGCAGCCGCTCGAATTCCGTTCAGTTGATGCTGTATCCTGTGCAACTGCTTTTCTAGTTTTCTCTCTTCGTGCTTGATTGCTGCCAAAATTTTCATGAATCCTCCGCAGAGTATTAAACACTCGCGGCGCTCAAAGCACAAGATTGCGGAGACCGCAGACCAACTTCAGGTAGTGAACGAGGAGCATTGACGCCACTGTGATTCCCCCCGCGGAGACTTCCGGGCCGTTTCGCAGAACGCGGTGAGAAGAATGAGCATCGGCAGGAATTATGGAAGAGAAATAACCCCAGAAGTACCGGGCCGTAATCGATGGGGTAACTCCCAAGATGAACCGGTCGGCCAAAAGTGGGGCGGCGGTTTTCCCAACCGCTAAGTGCAAAGTTCACTCGGAACCGGGATTGATTTCGCAGGACTTACGCCGCCAGCTTTCTCGCGAAGCACACACTTTCGCAGTTATAGTGCACCAAAAGCACACCAAGCAATTTTGAGAACTGTGCTAAGCTATTGAAAACACACCGCGGAGAGGTGGCAGAGCGGCTGAATGCGGCGGTTTGCTAAACCGTTGTAGGGGCTAAAACCTCTACCGGGGGTTCGAATCCCCCCCTCTCCGCCACGAATACCAATCAGAATCTAAAGCCTGTTTCCCGCAAACCCAAGCCGCTTATCGCTTTATGCGCCGCGTCGTATGCGAGGGAGTGCCAACTCTCGGAAGGCTAATGGGGCGTGACCTGTCCAGCGTTTAAAAGCTCGATGAAAAGCGCTTGGATCTGAAAAGCCCAGCAGAAATGCGATTTCGCTGATTGCAATCTGGCCTTCCTCCAAGTGGCGCGCGGCGATTTCACGTCGTACTTCCGTGAGGATGCGCCGAAAGTTCGTCCCCTCTTCCGCAAGGCGCCGGTGCAATGTTCTGGGACTCATGTGCAGCCGAGGAGCAACTTGCTCAAGTGTCGGTTGTCCGTTACAAAGTTCGCTGCCAAGGCAGCGACGAACTGCGTCTGTGGCCGCCTCGCCTTTTGGCAATTTTTGAAGCATGGTCACAACCTGCGCCTCGAGAATCGCTTCCAGATTTGGATCCGCCTGGCGGTGAGGCATGTCGAGGATTTCGCCCGAGAACAATAACTCGCTGCGATGATGTCCGAATCTCAGAGTGCATCCAAACAAACGACGGAGTTCAGAAGTATCGTCCGGGGCGGGGTGAGCGAAGCGCACCTCAATTGTTCCCTTTACGGAAGGTTGTGACCCAACTCTTTTGATCTCCATTTTCTGACTTTTGTTCTCTCTTGCTGCTCAGCGGCCCACCATTTTTTGCAGCTCTTCCGGATACCGGGCGCCTTGCACTGCGATCTTGGAAGCTGCGGTCTCCAGTTCGCGTAGATCTTCAGGTGAGAGTTCGATGTTAACCGCTCCAATGTTTTCTTCAAGCCGGTGCAGCTTGGTCGTGCCCGGGATTGGCACGATCCACGGTTTCTGCGCAAGCAGCCAAGAGAGCGCAATCTGAGCAGGCATCGCTTTTTTCTGTTGCGCAAATCGGCCGAGCAGATCCACCATCGCCTGATTTGCCTTCCGGTTCTCCGGCGAAAATCGGGGAACTACGTTGCGGAAATCGCCCTTGTCGAACTGCGTGTCTTCGCTGATCTTTCCGGCAAGGAAGCCTTTGCCGAGGGGACTGAACGGAACGAACCCAATCCCCAGTTCCTCCAGCGTCGGGATCACCTCCTTTTCAGGCTCCCTCCACCACAGCGAATATTCACTCTGCAGCGCGGCAACGGGTTGAACTGCATGTGCGCGTCGAATGGTCTTCACGCCTGCTTCCGAAAGTCCGAAGTGCTTCACCTTGCCTTGCTGTATCAGTTCTTTCACGGCCCCGGCAACGTCTTCAATCGGCACGTTGGGGTCAACGCGGTGTTGATAGAACAAATCAATGACGTTCGTCTTGAGGCGCTTCACCGATGCCTCGGCGACTTCCTTGATGTGCTCTGGCCGGCTGTTTAGGACGCTCCACCTTGGTGCGCCGCTGGGATCCGGCGCAAAGCCGAACTTCGTTGCGATCACCACTTGCTTCCGCAAGGGAGCGAGGGCTTCCCCCACGAGTTCCTCGTTCGTGTACGGACCGTACACCTCTGCCGTATCGAAGAACGTGATGCCGCGTTCGACGGCCGCACGGAGAAGAGAGAGCATCTCTTTCCTGTCCGGAAGCGGGGTGTACGAAAAGCTCATTCCCATGCAGCCGAGCCCAATCGCTGACACCTCAAGATTGCTTTTTCCGAGTTTGCGTTTCTTCATTGTTTTTCCTTATCAATCAAAGTAACAGATTCCGCCATTCAGGATTTCAGTCTCATTCTACATCTCTTATCTGCGTGATTTGACGGGTCTGCGATGCATCTTGGAGAAGCAAAGACTTTCAAGAGAGCGGCTGCGGGGTTCTGGCAACTCTGGCCTTGAATCCGGGTTTCACGAGTTGTTCTTTTGTTCGGCGACTGCCAGCTTCGCGCGCGGTTCTACAAACAGCCAGGCCACTGCTCCCGCCGCGGCCAAACCAGCGGCGACGTAAAAGGAAACAATCCAACCAAACCGCGCCGCCAATAACGGTGTCAGCGAAGCAGTAACTGCGCCACCAAACTGCGCCCCCATGTTCATGAACCCGGAAACGCTGCCCGAAGATCCTCCGCCAATGTCTGCAGTCACTGACCAGAAAGAACTTTGCGACAGGTAAAGCGCGCCCGCCCCGCCTGCCAGCACTACGCTCGCCAATTGCGCGTTTTCCGCCTTGGACCCGAGAAAGAGAAAGATCGCCGTCAGTCCCAGCGCCCCCACCGCGATTCCGCAACGGCCCAGGCGCTTCCCGTAGCGTCCCGTCAGAAAATCGCTAATCGCGCCCCCCAGCGGGCAGCCAATCGCCATGGCCAGAAACGGTAACGTGCCGTACATCGCGCTCGCCTTCAGGTCCAGCCCGCGCACCTGTTTGAGGTAAATATAAAACCAGCTGAAAAAAATCCACGCCACGTAGCCATAGCAAAAGTAACTCAGCGTCACCGCCCAAACTTCTTTGCTCGCCAAAATCATCGCCCAGGAGACAAACTCTCTTTCTCCTCCTTCACTAGTCAATCGCAAGTCCCGTCCGGCTTGAATTGTTTTGAGTTCCGCATCAGACACTCGAGGATGTGCTTCCGGCGTATCCCGCGACGTCGCATACCACACCGCTCCCGCAAGCAATCCAATGAACGCGCTGATCCAAAACGACAGCCGCCACCCACAACGAATCAGAATGAAAGTGATGATCGGCGGCGTGACTCCCGCGCCCAACCCAACGCCCGCAAATATAATTCCATTTGCCACCCCTCGCTCGCCCGTCGGAATCCATCGCGCGACGAATTGGTTCGAAGCCGGATAAATAATCGCTTCGCCCGCGCCGAGGAGAAACCGAATCGTAATGAAAAAAAGTAGCGCCCCCGCGGCCTTGCTGGAGATCGCCGCCGTCAGCGCCGTGAAAATCCCCCACCACAAAACACCGACTGTGAGCACACGCCTCGGCCCTAAACGATCCGCCAACCAACCGCCGAGTGTTTGAAATATCGCATACCCCACCAGAAACGAACTGAACACCCATCCCAACTGGATGTTGCTCAGCCCAAACTCCACCGCGATGGACGATCCCGCAATGGAAATGTTCACGCGGTCAAGGAATGCCACCGCGCTCAGGACGAACAGACAAAAAATGAGGAACCACCGGACGCGGCTGCTCGCCGGCCTATTCATCACTGCGCCGCAATTCGAACGAAGCTCCGCTCATGCGCCGCTTTCGAATCTCTACCCCGCTGCCGCGTGGGCCTTGAACAACTGCGTTAATTGCTCCGCGATAATTTTCTCTTCCCCCGGCTGCAACATGAACGAATTCGTGGACAGCCCTCGCTCCGACGAGCCCAGCACAATCGAAGGCTTCCCCGCCCGCAACGCATGGCTGGCCTCGCGCGGCAAAATTGAAATCTTTCGCGGATCCCAGAAAATCTCCATGTGCGGCACATGGTTCGCTACATCCGGCACGGAAAAAGAAGTGCTCACGCCAGGAACCTTCGTAATTTGCGCGGATATCGCATCCAGTCTCCGCCACCATTCTCTGTTCAGCGCCTCGTGGTCCTCCTTTAAGTACAGCTCCAGCGCCTTCACCATCCCCACGATTTCTTCTTTCCCCACTTTCGAACTCCGCCCCAGCGTGTCCTCATGCGGGCTGTTGTTGAGCAACGCGTTGGCCACCAGTTCTTTCTTGCCCATCAGAATCCCCGCGCATTGTGGCCCGCGAATCGCCTTGCCCCCGCTGAACGCAATCAAGTCGTAACCCATATTCGCGTAATCCCAGAGATGCGAAACCGGCGGCGTATCCGCTGCCGCATCAATGAACGCCGGAATTTGATTCTCGTGCGCCAGCTTCACCCACTCCTCGACTTTGATCTGCCCATCCGCATTTGCAAAATTTGTAAAATGCGTCATCGCTGTTTTCGCGTTGATCGCCCTCTTCACATCTTCGCGCGATTCCACCACCACCAGTTTCACGCCCGTAGCGCGCAGTTGGTGATCGAACGGATTCCGGTGCGACTTCTGAATGATCACTTCCGACTTCATTCCCGTCAGGTCCGGCAACTGTTCGATGAATTCGGGATTGTTCCCGGTGAGGATGCCCGCAAGCCCCGAAGTCATCGCCGCCGCCGCTCCCGAAGTGACGATCGCGGAATATCCTTCCGGCAGTTTCAACATCTCCGCGATGCGCTTTCCCGCCGCCACCTCCAGCTCCGGGATGCTCACAAAATGCTGTGCCGCCAGCGCCATCACCGCTTCCACTTCCGGCCGCCCCAGCGAACCGCCCAGCATCGTCATCGTCCCTTGCCCGTTGATGACCATCGTCACGCCCAATTCTTCATACACATTTCCGGTCGAACCGAATCCGGAAACCGGCGTAGGCGCCCCGCCGGCCGCCGACGAAAAACCAAAAGCCTTGCCCTTGCCGAAAACCATCCCCGCCAGCGCGCCAAGCGTCCCAAGAAAAGTTCTGCGATTCCAGTTATCGTTGAATGCCATCGGCTCACCCTTCCTTTTTCACGTCGCGCACCACCGCCGCGATGCAATTAATCTCCACCAGCGACTCCCCGGGCAATCCCGCAACCGCCACCGTCGTTCGCGCCGGCCCACCATTCGGAAAATATGTCTTGAATACCGAATTCATTCCGTCGTAGTAATCCAGCTTTGCCAGAAACACCGTCAGTTGCAGGATGCTGTCCATCGTGCCGCCGCCTGCTTCCACCGTGGCTTTCACGCCATCCATCACCATCTGCGTATGCATCTCAATCGTTGGCGTCTTGCCTGCGTCGGACTTGTCTCGCCGCGAATGCGCGCCTTGCCCCGCGATGTAGATCAGTCCGTTGTGAATAATCAGCGGAGTGATGAACCCTTTCCCCGCCGGTTTTCCATCGCCATTCAATTTTTGAACGGTGTTGCTGTTCTGCTCTGCCGATGATGCCGGCATTGCAGCCGCCATGCCCGCAATGCCAAGCCCCGGAAAAAGTGCAGCCAGCCTCGCCGCAAAACCTCTTCTTGTGCTGAGACACGTAAACATTTGAAATTCCTCCTTCATCCAAGTTTGATCCAAAACCTTCGTTCTCTACGGCAACGCAAAACTAAAAATGTCACTCCCCGCCGCGGTCGCCACATATTGCTTTTTGTTCACCGCATACGTCATTGGCGACGCATGAATCGGCTGCCCCATGTTGAAGTGCCACAGCGCCTTGCCGCTTTGCCCGTCCACGGCCTCGAGCGATTGTCCGGTGTCCCCGAAAAACACCAATCCTCCCGCCGTCGTCATCGTCCCCGCCGAAGAATGTGCGCCACCCGTTTGCGTGTAGCTCCAAACCGGCTTCGCCGAATCCAGCGCGAACGCCAGCAAAATCTTCTGCCCATGATCTCCAGGACTGTGTCGCACGCCTGTCGAATAGTACGTCCGCCCTTCCTTAAACTCCTGCGGCTTCCTCAAATAAACGTCGCAATCCTCCAGCGCGAAAAAATACACAAGCCGCAGCGTAGGGTTGTACGAAGGCGCATACCAATTCGTCGCGCCAGCAAACCCCGGGCACACCCGGGCTCCTTCCGTCGTCGGCTGCACCTCCGTCCGAATCGGACGCCCCTTCGAATCAATCCCCTTCGCCCAATTCAGCTTCTCCACGAATGGCGTCGCGCTCAGAAACTTTCCGTCCGTCCGGTCCAGCACATAGAGAAAGCCATTGCGGTTGGCTTCCACCAGCAGCTTTCGCGGTTGTCCCTGAAATTCCGCATCCACGAGCATCGGCGTTTCCGTCGCGTCGTAATCAAACAAATCGTGCGGCGTGAATTGGAAATACCATTTAAGCTTTCCCGTATCCGGATCCAGCGCCAGCACGCAATCCGTATACAAATCGTCACCCGGTCGCGGCTCGCCATCGAAGTCCGGCGAAGGATTGCTCGTTCTCCAGTAGAGCGTGTTCAACTCCGGGTCAAACGTTCCTGGCATCCACGTCGTGCCGCCGCCATGCTTGTAAATCTCTCCCGGCCAGCTCGACGAACCAAACTCCCCCGGCCCGGGAATCGTCCAAAACCGCCACGCCTCTTTTCCCGTCTCCGCGTCGAATGCCGCCACGAATCCGCGCACTCCATCATCTCCGCCGGACGTCCCCACAACCACTTTCCCGTTCACCACCAGCGGCGCGCTCGTCGCACCATAATTCTTGTTTCCATCCTTGTACGCTACGTCCCAAAGCAAATTCCCCGAGCGCGCGTCCAGGCACAGCAAATGCGCATTGTCCGTTTCCATGTACACACGCCAGTGCAGCACCGCCACCCCCCGGTTGTGATGCTGCGAAGCGTCGTCAATCAAGCCCTCCGTGATCGGCCGCGAATAGTGCCAGATGCTGCGGCCCGTCTGCCCGTCCAGCGCATAAGCATCGTTCGCCGACGTCACGATCATCAGCCCGTCCACCACGAACGGCGTCACCTCGAGATTGTCCGAGTCAGGCACGTGAAAAACCCACTGCGCGCGCAGGTTCTGAACATTTTCCGTATTGATTTGATCGAGGCTACTGAACCTTCTGCCCGTATAGTCCCCGTTGTAAGAAAGCCAGCTCGCTCCAACCGGCTGCGAACGCAACTCGCCGGGCTGCACATCCACCTTGACCGACACAGATCCGTTCGCGGATTCCTGCGCGCCGCAAACAAAACTTGTCCCCGCAAGAAAAAACGCCAACGCCGCCGCCTTCTGAAGAATCTGCATCGCGCTAGGGTTTTCCTTCGCCATGAATCACTGCTTCACCCAGCGAACCGGAATCCGTTCCCTCTTGCGTAACCAGATGAACAGCCACACGCGCCGCTCTCCCTAAATCCGGAATTTCGGCGTGCAAGTTCACGGGCTCCGCTGGACTCGCCTTCTGCAGCGTAACCGTTCGAATCGGCACTCCTCTTCGGTCATACAGAATCGCCACCAGATTCCCTTCCCAAAAAACGCCAAATCCCCCCGCAAGAAGCAGCGAATTTCCATGGACACTCGCCGCGAGAGCATCTCCCACCACTCCGGCACTTGTAACCGTCCTGAATTCCTTTCCCATTCTTGTCGGGAACCACTCAGTCTCCATGGTGTACGATTCCCCCGGCTTCAACTTCACCATCGGACCGTTCAATTCCGCTTCCAAGTAATGCAGCCGATCTTCTGCCTTGGCCACTGTTACAAACGGAATCCCCTTCTCATCCATTTCCAGCGCCGGGCCGTTCTTGTAGAAAATCACCGTCGCCTTTCCCGGATACTCCGCGTCCGCCTGATAATGGAATCGCTCCACCATCGCGTACCGCGTTTTTCCATCCACCACCGCCACCCAGCCGCCCGGAGAATCAATCCACACCTCGTTTTGCAAAAACATCCAATGCAGATGGAACACTCCGTCACGAACCTCAAAGGACGGATCATCAGCCAGCCCCGAACGCACATGAAACTCGCCAAAATACGCGCTGTGCGCATTCGACGGCGTAAACGCCCAGAACTCCTTGTTGAACCCCGCAGCTTCTTGCGCGTCGACTGTGTCGTACTGCGTCACCGATTGCACCGACCACCGAATGACATGACCGGACGCGTTTTTCATAATTGCCCGGAACGAAATCTTCGGTGAGTCGCTCGAAATCGAAATCTCCCGGATGTATTGCAGCCCCGTCTTAGGATCGGCCAGCCCCTCCAGTCGCACCGTGCAGCTGGAATTCTTCGAAAGAATCGAAAACTGATAACTCCCATCGTCCAGTTCATCGGAGACCGGGCCCGCCCAGTGCTGCTCATCTTCTGTGCCCTCCGGAAGCGGCCACAATTTGTCTCCGCCGTAATTGAACCAGTGCCCTTTCGTACCCTCGTCCGACGGCGGATAGTATTTGCCCTTCAGTTGCGAATTCACGAACAGGTAGGGATGCCCCGCAAACGTGACCTGCATCAATCTGCCGCCAAGCTGCGGCACGATGGACAGCGTCACCCACGCATTCGAAAGCTCCTGTGCCTGCCACCCTTCAAACTGGACCGTCTTGATTTCACAGGTGGAAGGTCCCGTCTCTTTCGCTTGCGCCTTTCCTGACCAAACAAAAAAAGTCAGCGGAAGCAATAAACCTGGCGCGCACCATTGTGCAATCCTGCCTGGTGCGAAATCGGGCCAGCAGAGTCCCCTGAAGAAATCGCTCATCTTTAGAGTCGCCCGAATTTCGCCACCGCTTCCTCGATCGATTTCAGCTTTTCGATCGTGCCGTACATCGAATGTTCCTTGTAATCCAGCTCTTTCGCCGCCGCCAACACTTGCGCCGCTTCCGCCCGTGGCACCACCACCACGCCATCCCCGTCCGCCACGATAAAATCACCCGGGCTGACGCTCACTCCATCGCACACCACCGGAATGTTCGATCCCGCAAAACGATAGTGGCTGACTGAGGTCGATGGCACGATGCCCAGCGCGTAGACCGGAAAACCGATCTTCTGAAGATAGCTGACGTCGCGCACCCCTCCATCAATCACCGCTCCTGAAAAATTCCGCGACGCCATCGCTGTTCCCATCAGCCCGCCAATCCCCGCGATATCGTTTCCGTCCTCCACTACCATCACGTACACGGAGTTCTGCCCGCCGTGATCGATCGCCGCCAGCATCCCCTTCAGCGCGTCCGGATCGTGATTCGCCTCTTTCTTCAACAGCACCGTCAGCGCCAGCCCCGCAAACTTCGCCGGAAACAGCGGCCGCATCCGGTGCGACATGTACGTCTTTTTTCCCGTGATCTGTTCCACTGCATCCGAAACCGATGCAGCTTCCACATGCCGGAACCCATCGAGCAGAGTCGCATCGGCGCTCGAAATTTCTCCCTTTTCGGTTGCTTGATTTGCGCCCGATGAACGCGGCCAAGTAAGTCGCGCGCTCGCCAGTGCAACGCCGGAAAGCGCAATCAGCCCGCAGATTCGCCCAAATTTGGAAACGCGAAGAATTCCGCTCATGGGTGCCTCCCGCATGCCAACCGCGGACTCTAGCACCTTTGACGCCCCAAAGGGAATACCGTCTGTCCGTTCCGCTTATGATATTCGCTAGAATTAAATCGCATTAATACCATCTTCCGCGAAGATTAGGATTGACGAACGCCGTCCGCTGGGTTATCACGTTGCTTCCATATTTCTGCGCGAGAATTCCGCGTGCAGCAGGGACCCGCACTCATCGCCTCCATGACAACCCGAGACGCTTTCAAACACCATTCGCGCTTTCTTCTTCTTGCCGTGACGGCTGGGTTCCTTTTTCTTCCCTTTGGAGTGCGACTCTACTCTCAAGCTCCCCAAGGAAGTCGTTCGACCCCTGCGCGGAAATCCTCGAACACATCTTCCGGTGAGGGAAAAAAAGCATTCGAATCAATTTGCGCGGCCTGCCACGGCCTGGACGGCCGCGGCGGAGAACGTGGCCCGGACATCGCCCGGCGCCAGGAAGTCCTGCGGCGAACCGATTCCCAACTACTCGAAGCCGTGCAAAAGGGCCGTCCTGCCGCCGGCATGCCGGCCTTCGCTTCACTCGGAATAGAGAAACTTCAGGGAATCCTCAGTTATCTGCGAACCCTGCAAGGTATCGGACCGGCCTCCGCCCTCCCCGGCGATCCCGGACGAGGCAAATCCCTTTTCTTTGGAAAAGCCGGATGTTCTCAATGCCACATGATGAACGGCGCTGGCGGCTTTCTTGGCGCCGATCTTTCCAACTATGGAGCCATTCAGTCGCCCGCTGAAATTCGAAACGCAATCCTCAATATCAATCGCGACCCGGACCCGCGCTCCAGGACCGTTGTCGTGACCCTTCGCACCGGCAGCGTTTTGACCGGCCTCGCGCGCAACGAAGACAACTTCTCCCTGCAATTGCAGTCCTTAGACGGCTCCTTTCACCTTCTCAGCAAGTCGGACATCGTCCATCAGGAACTGCAGCCCACCACGCCGATGCCTTCCGGTTATGACTCCTTGCTTGGCCCCGCGGAACTCGATGACCTGGTGAAATACCTTGTCCACGAAGAGGAAGCTGGCAAGCGCTCCTCCACAGCCAATTCCAATTCCAAGCGAGACAAAAACGATGATGAGTAATCAATCTCCGATGACTGTTCGTCGCGTCCACCTCTCCACTCGAATTCGAACAGCGGCGAATTCAGCGCGTATCAAAAGACCGGCATCGTATTCCTTTCTGTTCCTTGTGATTTTGCTTCTGTCCGCCGCACTCCTCACCGCACGCCCGCAGTCTCGCCCCAAACGCGAATTTTCCCTGCACGCCGATTCGAATCATTTCTGGGATCTGATCGCGCATGACGCCAAACTCACCGTAGTTGCCACCGGATTCGGCTTCACTGAAGGCCCCGTTTGGGATCCCGTCGGTTTTCTCTATGTCAGCGATGAAGAGCTGAACAAGATCTTTCGCGTACACATGGATGGCCGAAAGGAGGAACTGCTTTCGCTCGGCGATCCCGACGGCAGCACCTACGACGAGCAACTCCGTCTTCTCGATTGCGCTAACGTCTTGCGCGCCATCATTCGAATTCAGCCGGATGGCAAATACACCGTTCTCGCCGATAAATTTGAAGGCAAAAAATTCAACAGCCCTAACGACGTCGTCCTCGGTCCCGATGGCGCCATCTATTTCACCGACCCAACCTTGGATCTTCCCAAAGGTGAAAAACAGGAAATCCCCTTTCAAGGTGTCTACCGACTCGGACAAGACGGTTCCGTGGGTCTCCTCACCAAAGAGTTGGCGCAACCGAACGGCCTGGCTTTTTCACCAGATGGAAAACATTTTTATGTGGACGACAGCGAACGCAGAAACATTCGCGTCTACAATTTCACCGCGGATGCAACTCTCACCAGCGGCCGCATTTTCGGCGAAGAACCCGGCGGCAAAGGCGACGGCGTCCCCGACGGCATGAAGATAGACGCCGCCGGAAATCTTTACGTCACCGGCCCCGGCGGAATCCGGATCTGGGATCCCCAAGGGAATCATCTCGGCACAATCATTCTTCCGGAGCAGCCCGCGAATCTCACTTGGGGTGACAACGACTACGGAACGCTTTACATCACCGCCACAACTTCCGTCTACCGCTTGCGCAGCCAGGCCCACGGCTTCGTCCCCTACTTGAAATCCAGCCATTCGAAAAAGTAATCCGGATGAGATTTTTGGGGTGGACTCTAGTACTTTGTTCCTTGCTGCGTGAATTCCCTGCACGCCTTTCGGATCGAGCCCATGTTCGAATGGCGGCAAACACCAAAGCATTCTCGAGGTTCCTCAATGAAATGCGCACTGATGTTGGCCTTGTTATTCTTCCTTCTTGGTGGTTCGCTCGTGAATGTACAGGCACAAAACTCCGGAAAATCTCTCGCGGAGAAACTCGGCTTTCCGCGTGACGCAAAACTCTTGATCGTTCACGCCGACGACGTCGGTGTCACTCACTCCGTGAACGCGGCAACCATCCAGGCTCTCGAAACCGGCCTCGTCAATTCCGCCAGCATCATGGTGCCGTGTCCGTGGTTCCCAGAAATTGCCGACTACGCAAAATCTCACCCCGCCGCCGATTTCGGCCTGCACCTCACGCTCACAAGCGAACGCGTCTATTACCGCTGGGGCCCCGTGGCCTCAAAGGATAGAGTCCCTAGCCTTGTCGATGAAAACGGATATTTTCACCACGATTGGGCTCCCACGCTTCGAATCAATCCAAAAGAAGCCGACCTGGAACTACGCGCCCAAATTGACCGTGCCTACGCCATGGGCCTCCACCCCACGCATCTCGATTCGCATCAATATCGCCTCATCGACAATGGCAAAGATCTTTTCGAAGTTTTTCAGCGCGTCGCTCACGATTACAAGCTGCCTTTTTTCGTCACCGGCGATTGGTTCGCCAATCATCCCTATCTCGAATCCAGTCTGGGTTCCGCCGATATCGTTATCGATCATACCGTTACGATCGAGCCCGGCGTTGCGGCCGCGAACTGGGCCGAGTTCTACAAGACCGCGCTCAAAAGTTTGCAACCCGGCGTAACCGAATTCGTCATCCATCTTGCGTTCGCCGATGACGAGATGAAAGCCGCCACGCGTGAACGCGACACTTGGGGCGCCGCCTGGCGCCAGCGCGACTTCGACTTTTTCACCAGCCAGGAATTCCGCCAATTGCTAGCGGACCAGAACATCAAACTCATCACCTGGCGCGAACTAGCCCGCGCCGCCAAGCAGTGAATCGGCTCGAACAATCGCCACTCCTTCCCTCGGGCGCCGTTTCGCGTTATTTTTTCTACGCGACTTGTTTCATTTGTGGGGGGCAATCATGTTGGTTCAGCCGGATCCGCAGCCCAAGTCACTTTTTAAGAATCCCAAGCTCTATACCTCCATTGCTTTCGTCATCGTGATACTCGTTGTAGGTTGGACTCTCATTTCTCGCTGGCTCGAAAACCGCGCCATCGAAAATCGCGCCAAAGAAGAACGCTCAGAAAAGCAACGCGAGCAAGATCGCATCACCCTTGAACAGCTCGGCGGCAAAGAACTAGCCATCCAGAATTTCTACGCCATGCCCGCGGCGATTCGTCGCGGCCAAACCGTGCAATTGTGCTACGGTGTGGCCAACGCCAAAACCGTCAAGCTCGAGCCTCAATCCAATCCCGTTTGGCCCTCCTACTCCCGCTGCGTCGACGTAACTCCCAAGAAAACCACCACTTACACCCTTACAATCGCCGATGCCATGGGCAACACCAAAGCCCAAACCCTCGAAGTAAAAGTGCGCTGAGCGCTGTATATAAGGATCAATCGCAGCACCTGGCCCTAGCCAAGCGCGCCAACCCCACGGAACCGGCCGGTACCCATTTCTGCGCTAAATCCCTCGCTCCCCCTTGTGACTTCAATTCGCCACCATCTATAATGTTGGCTTGCGCGGGGTCCGGGCAACCATCCGCTATGCCCGGACTCCGCAAACTTTTTTAGCGAACGTACAACCGACAACCATGTCCGACCCACTGGCTAAGATCAAAAAAAAGCTGCAAGATGAAATCGAACAGCTCTCGCACGAGCTGAACGTCGAACTTCCCAAGGAAATCGCCGTCGCGCGCGCTCACGGCGACCTCTCCGAAAACGCCGAGTACAAGTACGCCAAAGAGCGCCAGGGCTACGTCAACCTCAAGATCGCCCATCTCAAAAAGCGCATGGGCGACCTCAGCATGCTGAATCTCACTAACATTCCCAAGGACCGCTCCGGCTACGGCTCGCGCCTCATCGTCCTGGACACGCAGCGCGACGTCAAAATCGAGTACAAGCTTGTCAGCAGCGAGGAAGCCGACGTCGAGAAAGGCCTGATCTCCACAACCTCGCCCATCGGCAAAGCGCTTCTCAATCGCAAAGTCGGCGACGAAATCGAAGTCGCCACCCCCGCCGGCAAAAAAGAATTTGAAGTCGTCCGCCTTTTCACCATTCACGATGACGAGTAATCGTTCCTCCTGTTCCTTGTCTCTTCGACCAGAATTTGAAATCCTTGGCTGTCCTAGACAAACCGCCACGCCTTTGCCATTCTCATCCCGATGAAACCATCTCTTATCGTTCACGGCGGCGCCTGGGACATTCCCGACGACGCCGTCGAAGCCTGCACCACAGGCTGCCGCCGCGCGCTCACCGCCGGCTGGCCCATTCTTTCCCGCGGCGGCTCCGCGCTGGACGCCGTCGAAGCCGCCGTCATGGTCCTCGAGGACGATCCCGTCTTCGACGCCGGCTACGGCTCGCACCTCAATCTCGACGGCCACGTCGAATGCGACGCCATCGTGATGGACGGCGCCACTCTTCGCTCCGGTGCCGCTGCCACCTTGCATCGCGTCAAAAATCCCATCCGTCTCGCCCGCAAAATCCTCGAGAGCTGCCCGCACATGATGCTCGTCGCCGACGGTGCGGAGCGCTTCGCCGTCGATCACGGCATCAAGCTCTGCAAACCCGAAGAACTGGTCAGCGAAGCCGAGTGGGAAGCCTGGATGAAATGCAAGAAAGACGAACACGCCGCCGAGCATCATCGCGGCCATGAGCAAGGCACCGTTGGCGCCGTTGCCCTCGACAGCCACGGCCACCTCTTCGCCGCCACTTCCACCGGCGGCACCTGTTGCAAACTTCCCGGCCGCGTCGGCGACTCCCCGCTCATCGGCTGCGGCTGCTACGCCGATTCCGAATCCGGCGGTGTCTCCTGCACCGGCTACGGCGAAGCCATCATGAAAATCGTCATGGCCAAAACCGCCGCCGATTTTCTCCGTCGCCCCGCCACCTGTTTCGACCCCCCTCCCGCCACCCAATCCTGCGAAGATTCCGCCGCCGATCTCGCCGCCCGCGATGCCATCCATCTCCTCGCCAAACGCACCCACGGCAACGGCGGCCTAATCCTCCTCGACCGCGAGGGCAACCCCGCCTTTGCCTACAACACGCCTCGAATGGCCTATGGCTACGTCGCCCCAGACGGCTCCTTCGTCACCGCCGTCTAACCGGCTCTAGTTCCAGCGACAAGATTTACCGGTGCGTGCGCCACGTCGCCACCCCTTAGTAGTAGCGGATATTAAGACCCGTGCTATTTTCTGTTCCACTCAACCATCGGCGTTTTTCCGTTCCTCGTCCACAGTGCTATCATCCCCGGCGTCGCCGCTCCCAACCCGCATATCCGATGAGCGCGCCGCAACCGGGAGTCATAATGAAAATCACGAAACGAACATTCTTGCCGCTCGCCATCCTCCTTCTCGCCCCCGCAGCTCCCGCACAAACCCCACCGCCGCCGCTCATCTCTCCCGAAGTCCACCCCGACAACACCGTCACCTTTCGCTTCCGCGCTCCCAACGACAAGGAAGTCGCCGTCCACATCGAAGGCATGCCGAACCCAACTCCCATGCAGAAAGACGACCAGGGCGTCTGGAGCGTCACTACCGCGCCTCTCGCTCCGGACTACTACGGCTACATGATCATTGCCGATGGCGTGGACATGTTCGATCCTTCCAATTACTCCATAAAACCGAACTTCCTCAATCGCGCGAGCGTGGTGCACGTCCCCGGACCGGGATCGCTTTCTTGGGAAACCAACGACGTGCCCCACGGCGAGATTCACCACCATTTCTATAAATCCGGTGTGGTCGGCGATCACCGCGATTTCCTCGTCTACACCCCGCCCGGCTACGACGCTCGCGCCAAGCAAAAATATCCCGTGCTGTACCTGCTGCACGGCTACAGCGACGACGCCAGCGCCTGGACCGCTGTCGGCCGCGCCAACATCATCCTGGACAACTTGATCGACCAGGGAAAAGCCAGGCCCATGATCGTCGTCATGCCGCTCGGCTACGGCGCTCCGGAAGTGCTGGCCCCCAACTCCGGCGTCTTCCACGATCCCGCCATCACCCACCGAAACTTTGACCGCTTTCGCGAAGCCTTATTGACGGAAGTGATTCCGCGCGTGGAAGCAGAATATCCGGTGATCAACGATCGTAACTCCCGCGCCATCGCGGGGCTTTCCATGGGCGGCTCTGAATCGCTGCTCACAGGTCTGAACACGCAGGACAAATTCGGGTGGATTGGCGCTTTCAGCTTCGGAGGCATCACCGACGATTTTGAAAAGGAATTTCCTGGGTTGGATGCCAAGTCCGCGGTGCAACTGCATTTGCTTTGGATTGCGTGCGGGACCGACGACCACTTGATCGACATCAATCGCAAATTCCGCGTCTGGCTCGCGTCCAAGAATATCAAGCACGTGGACATCGAGACGCCCGGCGCGCACACCTGGATGGTATGGCGGCGCAACTTGACGGAGTTCACCGCGCTGCTGTTTCGCTGATTTTTCGAACGCGCGCTAAGCAACTGACGTGATTAGCCCGGCAGCCACCCGGTCAACGCGTTTGAACGGTGCGTTCGAACGCTGGAACCGTCAATCGTCGTCATCCCCTTTTTTGGCCTTACTCTTGTCCGCTTCGTCCACCGCGGTAACTCCCAGCCGCATCGCTTGATACGCAGGCAATTGTCCCGCCGCCGGAAGCGACGCCGCATTCCCCGTGCACGCAAACCAGATCGCGGCGTTCAAGATTTGCGGATCGGCCATGTCCGCATGCGCAAAGTTCTGCCGCATCGATTTCTTCATCCACTCGGCTTCGGCTTTGGTCTTCGCTTTGAGCGTCATCATGTTGTCAGCGGCGATCGTAGGCAAAACCGCCTTGAAAGGAGTCAAATCCGGCGTTTCCTGGAAAATATCCATGGGAATCGCCGACGCGTCGAGCTGGTTCATCGGCGCGATGCCCAGCAGCATTTCCATCGTTCGAATCATGCTGACGGTGCTATGAAATTTGTGGATTAGCGCGCCCGGCCGGTTGTACGCGCTGATGATCAGCCCTACCGAGCGGTGCGAATCAACGTGGTCGGGCCCCGCCTGCGCGTCATCCTCCACAATAAAGATTGCCGTATCTTTCCAATACACGCTGGAGGACACCGCTTCCACCAGTCGCCCGACCGCGTAATCATTGTCCGCCACGTAAAATTGTGGCGTCGGGAAATCCTTCTTGATGCCGCTGGTGTGATCGTTGGGAAGCCGCACAACGTTCAGTGCCGGCATGGGATCACCGCGTCCCGCTTCGCGCTCGGCAACGGACCCGCGAAACTCCGCGAGCCATTCTCCCAAGCGCGAATTGCCGCGGCACTTTTCATTCGCATTCTCGTGCGTGATCGCGGCATCCACGGACCTGGAAGGGTCCAGCGCCGACTTGTAGCAGTCCACCGTAAAGCTGTCCGGCGCCGTCAAATCAAAACTCCGGAAGCTTGGGCTGTCATGCTTGTCGAGCGACGCCTTGTTCGGGATTGCGCGCACCGCGTTCGATGTGTCCGGATAGCTTTTCTTCTTCTTCTGCCCCGCAGCCTCCACGTCCTTCGCCGAGATCACGGTCACGAATTCTCCGTAGCTCCGGTACGTCAGTCCCGCTCGCGCCGCCGCGTCCCACAAATACAGCGTTTTCGGCTCCGCTAAGTCCGTGAACCCCTGCTGGTAGGGAAGATGTTTTTCCAGCATGTCCGTCAACGCGGCCAGCGCATCGCCATTGAATTTTCCGAGATCCAGATCGCCAGGCGGTTCATAGTCCGGTAACCGGTTGTAGCCCTCCCAGTCGTACGTGCGTCCCCGGTCCGAATATTCCCAGCGAAACCCCTTGTCCACGTAATCGGTGGAAAACGCCGCCGTTGCCCAGTTGTGTCCGTCGGGGCTAGCCTCGGAATTTACAAAGAAACGGTCGAAGAGGCCGAACCTTTGCGCTAGCGCATGCTGGTTCGGCGTAATGGATTGCGCGGTTCCATCCGGTCGCCGCGCCGCCGTGCCGCTTCCGAAAATGGCAAAGTCCGGATTTCCATCCGCGGCATTCCCGTCGCCCGACGTTTTTACATCCCCGAAGACCTGATCGTACGTGCGA
The DNA here is from genome assembly GCA_963729455.1 of uncultured Acidobacteriota bacterium. Classification (GTDB taxonomy): domain Bacteria; phylum Acidobacteriota; class Terriglobia; order Acidiferrales; family UBA7541; genus Acidiferrum. The sequence goes on along the minus strand of CAVSNX010000004.1, from coordinate 301,701 downwards.
TTCTCCTTGATGATGTAAATCACGTGCTTGATGGGAGTGGTCTTCGCAAAAAGTTTCGGGGGTGCGAAATCCAGCAGCCCGTCATTCTGCATGGTCTGCTGCGTGTAGCGCGCCAGCGCCGGCTCATCCGGCAGGGCCACCATACTGATATTTCCAGAAACGATGGCGCCGCTGTACTCCCCGCCTTGCCGGTTCTTCTCTGGGTTAGGTGGAAACGCAGCGTTCGGCGGATTCGGTGTGCGCCCGCTGTTATTCACGTGCATGGACGAAGCTTCAAATCCCGTTCCTTTTCCATTGCCGATGAACAGCTTGCCGTCTGCGACAATCACCGCCGATGGATATTGGCCCGTAGGGATAAATCCCAGCACTTTCGAGTTCGATGTCTCCGCTCGGATGGCCTCAGCACTCCCGCCGCGCGCGCGTTCGGAGAGCGCCACCACGGCCACTGCATTGCTATGCGCGTTGGCGACGTAGAGCGTTCTTTCATCTGCGCTTAGTGCAATCCCTTCCGGGCTCGCTCCCAGTAAGGCAGCTTCGCCCAGCCGAACGTTGATTCGTTCCACTTCCTGGTCCGCCGCCGTATCAATCACGGAAACGCTGTCCGCATTCGAGTTCGCCACGAAAATCCGCGTTCCCTCTGCGTTCGAAAGCATTGCGGTGGGATGCCGGTCCACGGCGATGTACTTTCGAACCGCCCCCTTCTCGGCCAGCGAAACCACCGCCACCGACGAATCATTCCAGCAGGTCACGTAGGCCCGGCCATTCTTGCTGTTTCCCAGCGCCACGACCCCGTACGGATAAATGTTCTCGTCCGGCTTTCCCGGGTGGTGCAAATCCACACGCTCCATCTGCCGCAAATTCTGAAGTCCGCGCACAATCGTCACGCTGTCTCCCAGATTGTTTGCCGTCACCATAGTGGATCCGTCCCGAGTCACGGCCAATCCTGTTGGGTACAACGCGGCTTTTCCTTTGTTGTAATCCGCGGACGTTGCTTCACCTGGCTTGCTGATTTCAAACGATAGCGCGCGAACTTTTGAATCCGGTCCCGGCGACTCCGGCTGAACCGGTGCCGCGGCCTTCGGATCAAACCGGAAAATCCAGACTTTATTTTCGAATCCTCCCGAAACATACATCGCAAAACTTCCATCCGCCCCGGGCTTAGGCAAGAAATCCAGTCCCACATTGGCGCTTTGCGGGGTCGGAAAATAAACATTTTGAATCACCTGCGGTTCCGGCTTGGCGTTCAGGTCCAGCACAGCAATCGATTGCTGGGCCTTATTGCTCGCTTCGCTGAACTGCACCCCGTATCCGCTATTCACGATCAGCAGGTACCGGCCCTTGCCATCCGTTCCGAGCGCATCCGGGCTCCGCAGCATCGCCATGGGCATGGCGCCAACCGCCGGCAAATGCGTGGCAGCATCCAGCACCAGTGTCCCCGCCGGCGTTATCGGGCGGCCCTCGCTCGCGGGTTCCTGCTGACCGCGCGCCATTCCGCAATAACTCAAGCAAAGTAATAACCAGCCAGCATTGACTCGCAATCTCATCGGTTCGTTTCCTCGATTCCCGAAGATTTCTCTCATTTCCCGCGTTCGGGGGCACCACCAATCTACATTCAAGCGAGTCTAATGAAAAATTGTTTCGCAATCTTGAATGCCGCCAGACGGCCTTCTCAAAGGCTCTGCTTGGCAACGCATTTGACCGAAAGCGCTTCTATTTCTAGGATGAATAGGATGCGCGACGTTCAAATCCCACAACTCTCTGACGGGCTGCAGATGAGAGCAAAGATTCTTTTTCTCGCACTGTTCTGCTTCTTGCCGATCGCCGCCGGGGCCCAGACCGCCGACGAAATCGTCAAGAAAGCCCTCGACGCCCGCGGCGGCGCCGAAAAGATTAAGGCCGTCCAGGCCGAACGCGTCACCGGAAGCATTTCCTTTGGCCCGGGCGCGGAGGGCGTTTTTGTCGTCGAACTCAAGCGCCCCCACAAAATGCACATGGAAATTTCCATTGACGGTCAAAAACTCGTTCGTATTTACGACGGCAAAGGGGCCGGCTGGACCATCAATCCCTTTGCCCCCAACAGGGACGTCCAGCCGATGTCCGACGAAGATTTGAAGAGCATCTCCGACGAATCCGATTTCGACGGCCCTCTGGTGGACTACAAAGCCAAAGGAAATCAGATTGAACTCGTCGGCAAAGAAGACCTCGATGGCAAACCCGTCTTCCGCCTGAAACTCACGAACAAAAACGGCGATGTCCGCTTCTATCTTTTCGACGCTTCCTCGTTTTTTCTCGTGAAGTGGGAAGGCGTCCGCAAAGCTGAAAATAAGGACATCCCATGGGAATCCTTTTTCTCCGACTACCGCGAAGTGCAGGGCCTGAAGTACGCCTTCAAAATCGACTCCGGCAGCCCTGGAACGGAAATCAAGCAAAGCCTAACCGCCGAGAAAATCGAGATTGATCCCCAAATCGACGAATCCCGCTTCGCCAAACCCGCGCCTCCGGAACCTCCCGCTGCTCCGGGGTCGATGCCTCAGGCGAATCGCTAGACGCGGAAAGGAACTCGCGGCCGGTGCTGCGCCGCTACAGTGCTGCGCGGAACTCCCGTGACAAACTCTACCGAAACTAGACCGAATCCTTCGCCCACCGGCCTTTGCGCCTCCTGCACGCGTGCCCGATCCGTCGAGTCGTCTCGCGGTTCCGTTTTTATCCTCTGCGAACTCTCCGCCACCGATCCGCGCTTTCCAAAGTATCCCCGCCTCCCGGTGCTTTCCTGCTCCGGGTTCGAGAAAAAGTCATAGCCTCAGGTTCCCGCCCAGCACTTTATTTTCTTTCTTGAGTTACATAATACTATGGTAAGTTATTGGTGGGCTTCCCGCGAGGTTTTCGCATGGCTTCCCGCTCGCGAATGTGTCTTTGCTCTCTCCTGCTCCTGCTCGCCTGCCCCGGGCGTGCTTCCGCCGACAAGCTGCAAATCACCAGCAATCCTTCCGGCGCCAACGTCGAACTCAACGGCGTCCCCGCAGGCACTACGCCATTCGAAAAGGATTTTCCCGGCGGATTCTTCCACAAGACCAAGACGTCATTTGGCGCGCGCCTGGAGCACGCCATGGTCGCGCGCGTCAGCTTGACCGGTTACGCTACCAAAGAACTCACTCTGACCGACGGTCCCCAGAATTGGGTTTCGCTCAAAGGCCGCAACCTCGGCGAATACTGGCTGCTCAAGACCGATCATTTTCACGTTGATCTCAAACCCATCGGGGAGACGTTCACAGGCGAAATCACCGCGAAGGATTCCGGCGCCATCTCCACCCTTCAACCCGAGCTCTCCCTCGAAGAACTCGTCCGCCAGACCAAGCCCGCCGTCGTCTATTTGAAAGGACTGAACAAATCCGGCTCAGGCTTTCTTGTCACCAGCACCGGCGTCATTGTGACCAACGCGCACTTGGCGCGCGGCGAAGAAAGCCTGCTCACGCAACTTTCCGGTGGCCAGCAACTCGAAGCCAAAGTCGTTTACATAGACGCCGACCTCGACATCGCGCTGGCAAAGGTAGATGGTCCTTCTGGGAAAATCGAATTCCCGCATCTCCCTCTCACTGCCGCCACCAACGTCCGCCAGGGCGAAACCGTTCTGGCCATTGGCAATCCCGGCGACGCTATGCTCTTCAGCGTCACCAAAGGCATCGTCAGCGCCGTCGGAAGGTTCCCCAACGCCGGCCCCGGCATCTGGATTCAAACCGACGCTCCCATCAACCCCGGCAACAGCGGCGGCCCGCTCCTCAACTCCCGCGGCGAAGTCATCGGCATCAACACGCAAAAACTTATCAAGAAAAATGTCACCGGCATCGGCTTTGCTCTTAGTTCCTCCGATGTCCTCGAAGTCCTCCACCGCTTTTATCCCAACATTGGGCCTGCCCCTCAGCAATTAACGCGAGGCAAAGCTCCAGTTGGCGCGGCGGAAACTTCCGACTCAGCTTCGCCAATGAACACCACTGCCCTGGCCAGCGAATCCGCACCCGATTCCCAAACCCCATCCTCTCCGGACGGCTTTGGCACCGTCACCATCACTTCCGAACCGGACGGCGCCGAAATCTTCATCGACGACAAATTCCACGGCAACGCCCCCGCCACACTGAAACTTCCCGCCGGCAGCCACGCCATCGTCTTGAAACTCCCCGGCCGCCCCGACTGGCACCGCACCCTCGAAGTCCTTAAGTCCAGCAAGCTATCTCTCAAAGCCACACTTGAGTTGGCGCCGTAACCCGCCGCCAGTTTGCCTTGATCGCAGAACAAAACCGGCAGAGCGCCTGGGAGGACACTCTGCCGGATTCTCACATTTAGTCTACGTTTTGGCTAAAGTTCTGGCTGTTGCGGCTGTGATTCCGGTTGCATAGGTGGACTCTGCGGATTCTGATCCGTCGTCTGCGGATGCACCGACACTGGCGTGACCGCCGCGGCATTCGCGCCGCTCGCCGCCAGTTCCGACGGCTTATACTTCGGCGCGCTCACATACCCATGCACTTCATTCTTGTCGATTTTGTTGACCACCACCTGCACCGGCTGCGACTCGTTTTCCGTGTGGATCCAGATCGGCTCGTACAAGTTCACCTTTTTCTTGCTGAGCTCGTTGTCATCCACAATCATTTCCACGTCATAGCTCTTGTGCTTCGTGTCCGCCTTACGCAGCGAAAGCGTTAGCGGTCCCACGCGCTGGAACTGCTTGGACTTCGACAGGTCAAACTCGAAATAACTCCGCTCTCCGCGCTTTGCCAGCGCCACCAATTCCTCGTGCGTCTTCGCGATGGATCCATTCAATTCATCGCGCGTGGAACTAATGTTGCCCTCCAGGTCCGTGCGGTTCTTTGCCACCTGGTCCTGCGTATCCTTCAACTGCTTCTGCTGTTCTTCCAATTGCGCCTGCAGTTGTTTGTAGCGCTTGTCCGCGGGCGTGCTGCGCTTGACCGTGGAGCGCCCCGCGACAGCGGCCTTTTTGTCCGGCTGGCTGGCGCTCTGCGCTGCCTGTGCTGATTGCGCCGCCGTATTCCTGGCCGCCTGTGCCGCGGTCATGTCGTTCAATTTCGCCGTCAGCGTGCTGAGATCCCCTTGCATCTGGTTGATCGTTGCGTTGGCCGTCGCCTCTTGCGCCGTCAGATGCCCGACTAGGATTTGCTGCCGGTACCCGTAACCGAAGGCCACTCCTGCGGCGATTACCAGCACCACTGCGGCAACCGCCAGCCAGCGATTCACTGCAGCCGGAGAGGTTTCTCCCTTGTGTCCGTTCTGATTCACTTCACCATATTCGTCCATACTCAGTCTCCTCATACGTCGCGCTCAATTCGGTCGGAAAGTTCGCGGGTTCTTCACCGCTGCCTCGTTCGCCTCACAACAAACCTCTGACGCACGAAATTCTCCATCGGCGGAGTGTTGCCCCTCTTTCTCCATCGCAAGTGCCATGCCGACTCTTCGTTTTTCCTCCCGCATCTAACTTCTGTGCTTCCAATAACAAGCACCGCCTCAAGCGCACCCTTCATTTCGCGCCCCGGTACTAGTCCCTGCACTTTTTCCTCCCCCCAAGCACGACTTGCTCGAATCCGCCCCCTCTCCAATTTTTCCCCTCCGCGCGTTGCCCCCGCCCTTTCTCTGTGCTAGCATCCGCCCGCTAGGAGATCGGACCAGGGAACTCTTGTCAGGCCTTCGCCCCCGCCCCACGGGGACCCAGGTGCAGCGGCCACGTTCTCCTCCCTCAGTTCCAACTTGCCAGGCGCAGGCCCGCGCCCGCTTTCTGCTGCACGGACCTCGCCATGCCGGCCGCTTTGCGGCCGTCAAAATTAGGAGGCGTCATGAAGACCTATCTCACCAAGGACATTCGAAACGTTGGCATTGTCGGCCACGGCGGCACCGGGAAGACCCAGCTGGTGTCGTCGTTGCTCTTCACCGCGGGCATGACCCCGCGCTGGGGAAAAGTTACCGAAGGCAGCACCACCACCGACTGGGACGAAGAAGAAATCGCGCGCAAAATCTCCATTCAAACCGGCCTGGCCTACGCCGAATGGCCCGCCACACCGGCCAGCCCCTCGGGTTCCTCCGACAAAGTCAAAATCAATCTTCTCGATCTCCCCGGCTATTCCACCTTCATCACCGAGACGAAAGCTTCGCTCATCGCCGCCGATGCCGCGCTCATCGCCGTGGACGCCCACGTCGGCGCGCAAGTCACCACCGAAAAAGTCTGGGACTACTGCACCGAGTACGACATTCCCCGCGCCTTCGTGCTCACCTGGATGGATCGCGAGCTCTCCAGTTTCGAACGCTCCATGGAATCGCTCGAACAGGTCTTCGGCCGCAACGTCGTCGCCATTCAGCTCCCCATAGGCTCGGAGAAAGGTTTCCGCGGCGTCGTGGACCTCGTGGCCATGAAAGCGCACATTTACAAACCCGACGGCGACGGCAAACCCTCCATTGAAGAAATTCCCGCCGCGCTCGCCGACGAAGCCAAGGAAGCCCACGAAAAACTCGTCGAAATGATCGCCGAAGGCGACGACGAAATGATGGAAGAATTTTTCCGCGAAGGCACCATTCCCATCCACGACCTCATCCCCGCCGTTCGAAAAGCCATCGTCGCCGAAAAAATATTCCCCGTCTTGATGACCTCCGCGTGTCACAACATCGGCACCGCCAGCTTGCTCACATTTCTGGCAGACGCCTTCCCGCATCCCGATGAGCACGCCCAGGTCGGCTTCAAAGAGCCTGGCGGCAAAGGCGATCGCCTCGAGCGCAAGTACGACGACACCCAGCCGCTTTCTCTCTTTGTTTTCAAAACGCTTGCCGATCCTTTTGCAGGCCGCATCAACTACTTCAAAGTGAAAAGCGGCGTCCTGAAAAACGACGCCACCCTCACCAACTACAATCGCAACCTCCCGGAACGCTTCCAGCACATCCAGGTCGTGCAAGGCAAACAGCTCACCGAAGTCGGCGAGCTCCATTCCGGAGACATCGGCGCCATCGCCAAGCTCAAAGAAACCACCACCGGCGAAACGCTCGGCGACAAAGCCCCCGCGATCTACTATTCCCCCGCGCAGCTCCCGGAACCTTCCATCACCTTTGCCATCGAGCCGAAAACCCGCGCCGACGAAGACAAAATCGGCGTCTCCATTCACAAAATTCTCGAGGAAGACCCCGCACTCCGCTTCTCACGCGATCCGCAAACCAAGGAATTCCTGCTCGCGGGTTCCGGCCAGCAACACATCGAAGTCGTCGTCGCCAAGCTCCACAAGCGCTATCACGTCGACCTCACGCTCAAGCCCCCGAAAGTCCCCTACCGCGAAACCATTCGCGGCAAGGCCGACGCCGAAGGCAAGCACAAAAAACAGTCCGGCGGCCACGGCCAGTTCGGCGTTTGCCGCATCAAGATGGAACCCATCGAGCGCGGCAAAGGCGTCGAGTTTGTTGACGACGTTTTTGGCGGCGCCATTCCCCGAAACTGGATCCCGTCCGTGGAGAAAGGCATTCGCGACGCCGCCGCCCGCGGCTATCTCGCCGGCTTTCCCGTCGTGGATTTCCGCGCCGTGCTCTACGACGGCAAATATCACGACGTCGATTCCTCCGACATGGCCTTCAAGATCGCCGGCTCCCTCGCCTTCAAGGAAGCCATGAAGCAAGCGCGCCCCGCGCTCCTCGAACCCGTCATGACCGTGGAAGTCTACGCGCCCGATCAATACTCCGGCGATTTGATGGGCGACCTCAGCGCGCGCCGCGGCCGCATCTCCGGCAGCGAGGCCCGCGCCCACAACGTTATCATCAAAGCGCAGGTGCCGTTTTCCGAAATGCTCACTTACGCCAACGATCTCATCTCAAAGACACAAGGCCGCGCGAGTTATTCCATGGAATTCTCGCACTACGACTACGTCCCCAACGAACTCGCGGAAAAAGTCATCGCCGCGCACAAAGCCGCCCACGGCGAACAACTCGTCGAAGAAGAAGCCTAGCTGGGATTTTTTTCGGGCGGCCGCTACTGATGCTGGCTCACAGATAGCACGTTGCCGTCCGCGTCCTTGAACCACGCTACCTTGTCCCCGTTGGGAGTCGTCCAAATCCCGCGCTCAGCATCCTGAATAAAGGGATACTTCTCCATCGCCACGCCCCGCTGCTTGAGCCACGCCACAACTGCTTCGATGTTCTCCACCTCCCAGCCCAGCACCGTGCTCCGAAGTGGAGTGAAATTCGGAACCTTGGAAATTCGCACGAAGTGCCCGCCAACTTTCATGGCCAGCGCAAACTGATCCAAGCTGACAAATTCGAATCCTAGCTTGCCTTCATAAAAGGCCCTGGCCTGGTCGTAATCTTTGGTGAGCACAAAACCAACCATCTTGCCTGAAGCCAGCATCGTTGCCTCCCAGGACCGCCATTATCAGTCAAAACGAAACAGAGCCGCTACCTATCTTCGGCAAGAACATCCCCGTTCGCTTCGCGTGCTCGTCAAATCGTTCGCCGAACTCCTGCCTGAGAAAAGATTCTTCGCGCTGCGCCTTGATGTAAAAGGACAGCCAGAAAATGGCTATTGCGATCAAACCGCGCACTTCACCCTGCGCCACCACGGTGCCAAGGAGCGCCAGCAATATCCCGGTGTAAATCGGATGGCGAATGGCGCGGTACGGCCCCGTGCGAATCAACTCATGGTCCTCTTTCAACGTCACGGTGCCGCTCCAGTTGGCGCCCAGATGCCAGCGTGCCCAAAACGCGACAGCCACGCCCGCGGCAGTCAGTAGAACGCCAGTCCATTGGACCGCGGAGCTCGCCGGAAGAAAGCGGGCGCCCAACCATCCGAAGTGCGCCTCTGGTCGCGCCAACAGGTAGAAGGCGGCCAGTAGTGGGAGCATATAGCGGAAGCGTTGGCTCCAGGATTCGCGCCTCTTGATTTTCTTCAGCTTGAAGGCCGAGACCAGCCAGTACAATCCGAACAAAATCCACAGCGCGTTTATCCATTGCCGGGATGACGAAAAATCCATGTGCGTCTCCAATTGAATTCTTACACTGAGCATCCCTGACGGCCGAGTTTCCGCTTTATTTGCACGGTCCGCTTGCGTTCGGAGCGAATTTGCTCGGGCAAAAAGTGCACGGCGTCGCCGCCCCTGGACAATCTGTCAAGCGGCGAATGACTCCAAATTGGATGTTGGTATGGCAGCCGCGCGGGGTGGACAATCGTCACCATGAAAAACATAACAGAGTGCAAGTTCGGCCCGCAAACGAAGGCCATTCATGGCGGTGAGCCCGTTCGCCACGGCGTCAACGGCCCCATCGTCACGGAAATTATCCGCTCCTCAACTTTTACGTTTTCTTCCACCGCGGAAATGAAATTGTGGGCCGAAGGCAAGAACAAGGCCTACATCTACACGCGCTACGGCAATCCCACTCTGACCGTCGCGCAGAAAAAAATCGCCGCGCTCGAAGGCGCGGAAGCCGCGGTCGTAACTTCCTCCGGCATGGCCGCGATCTCTTCTTCCCTTCTCGCCGCCCTAAAAAATGGCGACGAACTCATCTCCACCGCGCAACTCTACGGCGGCTCCTACCGCCTGATGCGAGACATTTTCCCCCAAATGGGCATCACCGTTCGCCAGGTCCGAACCGATTTAGCCGGCATCGAAACGCTCGTCAACTCGCGCACCAAAGTCCTCTACGTCGAAACGCCCACCAATCCCACCCTCCGCCTCGTGAACATTCACAAAACCGTAGCCTTCGCCAAAAAACACAAACTCATCTCCATCATCGACAACACCTTCGCCACACCCGTTTTGCAAAATCCCATCGCCCTCGGCTATGACATGGTCGTGCACAGCGCCACAAAATCTCTCGCGGGCCACTCCGACATTATCGCCGGCGTTGCCGTCGGCAACGCCGATTGGATGGAGCGTGTGCGCCAGATGATCATCTATCTCGGTGGCTCGATGGATCCCGGCGCCGCCTATCTCCTCATCCGCGGCATCAAAACGCTCGGCGTGCGCGTCGAACGCCAGTGCGAAAACGCCATGGCCGTCGCCAAGTTCCTCGAAGGCCATTCGAAAGTGGCGCGCGTGCATTATCCCGGTTTGAAGTCGCACCCCGATCACGCGCTCGCTCGAAAACAGATGCGCGGCTTCGGCGGCATGCTTGCGTTTGACTTGAAGGGTGGATTGCCCGCGGCGCGTCGTTTCTGCGATCGCGTGCGTTTATTCTTGCTGGCAGCGAGTCTTGGCGGCGTGGAGTCGCTCGTGATTCTTCCGATTTACAGCTCGCACTACAACATGTCCAACGAAGAATTGCGCCGCGCCGGCGTTAGCCCCGGAACCGTGCGCGTTTCCATCGGCCTGGAAGACAAAGCCGATTTGATCGAGGATTTGAAACAGGCTTTACGCTAGAGTTTTCGACCGCAAGCAAAAACCAAACTACTCCACATCCGTAAGCACGGGCGTGGCCCACACATCCTGCGCCGGCAGCAGCGACTTCACGATGTCTTCCAGCTCATGCGCGCTTTTCACTTGCTCCGGATAATTGTGCACCGTAATATCAAACGCCGTCCCATGCTTCGCGCGCACATTCTGCAATTCTTCCTGCAGCCGCACCGCGATGCGCTTGGCGTTCAAAGAATCCGTCTCCGGCAGCACCACCGCAAACAATCCCGTCGCCAGCCGGTAAATCGAATCTGACGGCCGCAGCCGTCGCGAGGTAGCCTTCGCCGCATCGCTCCAGCCCTCGGTGTTTTCTTTACCTTTCACCAGTGAAGTCGCCGGCTTGGCCTGCACGATCAGCAGCGACAGCGTCTTCTCCATGCTCATCGCGCGGCGAAACTCCATCGTCAACCGGTCCCAGAAATAATTCTGGTCCGGCATGGTCTGCAGATGATCCACGCTGGCCTGCTGCTGCAAGGTTACGTTGCGATCGAGTCGGCCAGCAGCCTTTGCTTCAGCTCGCGCACGGTCCGCTGCCGTTCCAGCAGGTACACGTCAAACAGCACCGTCAGCAAGCAGAACCCGAAGAACGCCACCCTCAGGCTCCACTTATTTCCGATCGGATGCAAGAACACCAGCGGGTACATGAATGCCGCTAACCCCGTCGCCAGCACCAGCACAAACACCGCTGCCAGCACCGTAATCTGCAGCTCCCGGCGTTCCAGTTGATCCAATTCCTGGCGATTCAACGTGCCCATATCGTTCGTCTTCCGCTTCTCAACTCCAATGCCCGTGCCCGGAGATTCCGGGCGGCAGCCGGAACGCGGAGCCGCTTCGCCCCGCATGTCCTTCTATCGTCCTGGGCGGAACCGTCCGGCACAATGGCCCCGCAGTACTGTGTTGCGGAAAAGCCAATGGCCCTTACGGAGTGCGCAGCAGCTCGTCTAAGCCGCGAATCATGCTCGCGCCATTACCGAAGCTTGCTATTCGAGGAGCCCGAGTTTTTTGGCATGCTCGCGGCACAGAAAGAGGTTGAGGAAAGGATTGGCGGACGTGCTCCAGTCCTGCCACCGCTGCGGCCAATCGGGACGGCGGCAATCGCAAGTGTATTCCCCCAGGATGGTGACCGGGCGCGACTGCTTTTGGCGCGACTTGGCGTAAAAGATGAGCTCGGCACGGCACTGCGGCACCGAAGCAGGACCGTCGGGGGCGGTCTTCGTGGATTGGTTAGGGGGATTCATTTGAAGGCCGGCCTGGACAGATAATAGAACAGGGTCAGAGCCAGCGCAGAATAAACGATGTTGGCGAGCAGACGCGGTGCGGATGAGGATCCGGCTTGTATCGCGGAGGGCGACAAGACTCCGAAGGGACCGCGGGCCCGCTTGCGAAAAATCGAAAACACCCTGAAGACTCTCATCTTGCTAACTTCCCCTGGGCAAAGAAGATCGTCAGTTCTTGTACTTCCTTTCGTGCTGATCGCCGAGCTGCTCGAGCGACAGACCCGGCGGAATTTGCACGCGCTGGCGTGCTTCCTCAGTGGCCGGATACGTTTTCAAAGCCGGACGCGAATACGGCTGCTTCATCACGCTGCCGCAAGAACACCGCGGATTCACACCGTCTTCTAATTCGCTCGAGGCAATCACCAACATTTCCCCATTGCACGCCGGATTGATGCAATGCCATTGCTCGCCCTTGCGGATCGCCACGTCGGATCAACCCCTCTCTGCGGATTGGACCGTTGAAAATGTGCCATCGTTGCAGCCCTGTACAGCACACCAGAAACGCAAATTCGTGGCTTCACGTTTCAAGGAAGAGGAATTCGCGTTGGCCCAAGTGCGCATAGCCCCACAAGTATCGGCTCAGGACCCGCCTGTGGAACCGGCAAAAGTACGAGCCGCTTGGGAAGGCAACCGGCGCGACACGATACAAACAGTAGAGGTAATGATTCGCGGCACACCGCGAGGAGAACAAAAATCGCCCGGGAACGGCGCGACGAGGAATGGCGATTCCCAAGGCCGCCCAGCCGGAACGGGCCGCACGTCACTGCACGCAGCGTATTCTACGAATTCTCTCGAAATATTGATCGGAATGTGTGACGCGGCGGCCGCCCCTGAGGGGATGGTTTTTCTCGCGTGACATTCGGTCTGGGTGGACTCCCGTGTGGGGCGGCCTCGGCGTCCGCCCGCTTTGGATTGCCTGCCGCGTTTCCAGTGCCAACCGCATATTGGCTCACTGGCAACGTGATGGCTTTTTGGAATTTGGTTGCAATAGCAACCAAGCGTTAGTTCTGCGCGGACATTTTTGCATTGCCGCTTACGCTGTCGTGGGTTCGGGACTGCGGGGCGTCACGATCCAAGCACCGTCATTCCCTTTCAATACGGAGGCACAAATGTCAAAAGTGAAAAGCACATTCGCAGTGTGCATGGTGGTTTTGTTCGCTACTGTGGCACTTTTTCCGGGCACCGCGGGTATAGAGAACGTAAAGGGTGGCAGAATGCTGACGCATACTAACCACATAAACAGCGCGGCGACCGTGATCGCGGATGGAGGCTCACCGCAGCCACCGATTCCTCCGCCGTCCGGTTTTGAGTTTGCGTCGTAAAAAAGTTCCACGAGCGCACAGGGGGAGGGATGCTCCGCATACTTCCCCTGACCCGTGCTAACATTTCGCCCGGTGCAGGTAGCTCAAGCTGGTTTTGAAGGAAGATGCTGAGTCAACTCATCTGGTGGGGAAGCATCGGGCTGGAAATCCTTCTGCTCGTCCGTGCGTTTCGAGGCAAGCTCGCGACGCATTATCCGGTTTTCTATCTCTACATATCGTTTGTGCTGGCTCAGGATTTGCTGCGGTTTTTTGTCTATCGCTGGGAACCGCGCCTCTATTCTCCCCACTACTGGACTACGGAATTCCTCGGCGTAGTAGCCGGCTGCGCCGTAATGTTTGAAATTTGCCGCGTGGCGCTCGCGGCCTATCCCGGGACAGCCCGCTTGGCGCGCAATTTGTTGGCGATTGGATTTGTTCTAGCTTGCACCAACGCCGCCGTCGCCGCGTCGAATGACGCCCACCGCTGGATCGCCACCTGCGTCAATCTCGAGCGCGACGTTCGAATCGTCCAAGCCCTCACCCTTTTCGCACTGGTAGCTTTATTTCTCCTCTACGCCATCCCCTTCGGACGAAATCTGCGAGGCATCCTAATCGGCTACGGCCTGTTCGTCGGGCTGAGCGTCATCCAACTGGCCTTCGTCGCCGTGATGGGAAACATGGACAGCAAGATTCTGGCGTTCCTGCACCCGGTTTCCTACGCCCTGGCGCTATGCGTCTGGGTAGGCCATCTGTGGGTGTATCGTTCGAATCCCGAACCCGAGCGCGCCTTCGCGTTCGAACAGCAATACGCGCGTGTGGCGGCGGCCACCCGCTACCGCCTCCGCGAAGCCCGCGGCTATCTCGAAAAGGCGGTGCATCCGTGATGGGAATTTCCATTGCGGTGAGCGCCGCCATTCTGCTTTTTTTAGCATTTGTGGTCTGGGTGAAATCTGCCCTGGCGCACGACGAGCGCCCATCTGCCGCGAGTGAATCGCTGAAGCGCGAGGCCGAATTCGAAAGCCCCTGCCCGCCTGAATTTGTCGCGAAAATTTTTGCAGAAAAAGATCAGGAATACGTCTCCGCGCTGGGCTCCCCACACCTCGAAAAATTCTTCCAGCAAGAGCGCAAAGCCGTCGCCCTGTTTTGGGTCCAACAAACCTCCGGCCAAATCGGCGCAATCATTCGAACGCATTTGCAAGCCAGCCGCACCAGCGGAGACCTGGAACTCGGAACAGAAGCCGGCATTTTGCTCCGTTATGGCGGCCTGCAATTCCTCTGCGGCGTTCTCTTCGTCTCCATCGAATTGGCGGGCCCGCAAGGCTTGCACGGGTTGGCCGCGCGCGCCGACGCCTGGGCCCAGCGCATTCGCGAAGCGCAGCAAGCTTTGCACGCTGCAAGTGAAGCCGGAAGAGTTCACGGCGTCTAATCGGTGCGGAACCGTGTGACGCAAGAAATTCAAAGGATCGAGCGGAATGGGTGCCACCGTACGGCTGGTTTCCGTGCAAGATGCTTATGATGATTTGTTGCAGCGCACGTTATCCAGAATTCCTTGTGACCTCGCGCGCCTGATTTATCTGGCGTCCACCCGCGATTACAATTCAGGCATGTACCATCACGAAGGACTGGCGGCGCGCTTCCAGGCGGACATTGCGCGGAAGGCTCTCGAAATTGCGCACCGGCAGGTTTTTTACGCGGTGTCGGCGTATTCGCTCGAAGAGTTGGTGAGGGAACTCGAAACTTACCTACTCTCTTCGCGCGAAAATCCGGATGAATTTTTGCGCGCGTGGCAGAAGCTGGAGCCGTACCGGGTGGCCATTCCCCTGGAAGCAAATCCCACGATTGCGCGGCTTTTTCTTTCCAACATCAGACTCGCTTTGGCAATTTTGCGGTTCCGTCGGGAGGGGCATCCGACGCATCCGTAAGGCGCATGGCCACGGCCGTCACTTGGCCGACGATTTCGGCGTCGGTGCCGTAATTGAAGCGGCGGGCGCTGCACGGCGAGAGCGGGTGCGGCAGAAGTAGAAGCTGTCCATCCAGCAGGTCGCACCAGGAACACGCGTAGCCGTCGCGCAACTCCACAAAATAAATAGGACGATCGAATTCCGTGCGCCAGCGCATGGGGCGCACTTTGCGCACGCGCGCATCAATCTGCACGAAGGAGCCGGGGCGCAGCAAGGGGTGCAGCGTGAAATCCTGCAGCCCGATGAAGCCGTACTGGCTGTGCCGGATGTCCATGTGCTGGAGCAGCGCGATGGGAATTTCTCCCCAGAGTTCGACCATGCGGGAGAGAAGATTGGTACTGTCCAGATCGAAGGAGCGGTCAAAGCGCACGGGGAAGGAGACGGTGCGGTCGGCGTCATAGACTTCGAGGGAGGTCAAATGGGTTTGCGGCAGGGGCGCGGCCAGCTGATGCAGATTCAGCTTCTGCATGTCCAGACCGTAGAGCAAGAGCAGGTCGGTGAACTTGATGCGATAGATGGCGCTCAGGCTGTAGAGCTTGAAGATGCTGGGGACGGAATCGGAGTTTTCGATTTGCGTGAGCCAGGCGTTGGAGATCTGGAATTCGGGGTTGCCCTCGGATTCGGCGATCTTCTGGCTGAACTCGGCGACGTCGCGCGTGGTGATTCCCAGCCGCGCGCGCAAATCCTTCAACTGCTCATTGGGTGGAAGGGGGGACACAGACTCGTATGGTAACGCAAGTGAATCGGAATCGTGAGCGGGTAACGCCGGGTATACGTCGACAGGGGGTAAACGGCGGGCGGAGCGTCTAAACGTCCGAACGTCGGAAGGTCTGAACGTCTCGACCGGATCTGGGCGCAAACACACGTCTGAAGGTCGAAGGGTCGAAAAGTTGAAGAGTCGAAAGGTCGAATCTTTGTCGGAAGGAAAAGCTGGGGGGGGGTACACCCCCCCATTACATGGATGAATGTCAAAACAAAGGGGATAGAAAATGGGCAATTCAGAAGTGTATGAAAATAAAGGGGCGGCTGGAATTTGGTGACCTAGGCGCAGATCGTTACGCGTTGGAATGTTTGAAGTTTGAAAGGTTGAGAAACGGATGGGACCCCCTCCCCCCGTGTTTTTTGTAAGTGTTGCATCTAAAGGAGTTAGTTTTTCTGTAAGTCTTTTGTTTGCAACACTTGCGGGGAGTTCTGTAAGTGTTGCTGCTAAAGGAGTTGGGAACGAAGTAAGGATGTAACGAGGTAGGGAAGTAAGGAACGGACTTAGGGCTTCCGAATGTTGACAGGCCTGAGCGGCTCGGCAGGTTCGATCGACAGTTGAAAGGTGAAGGGCAAGATCGGGGAGTGGACCTAATGCTCCATGCGGATGGGGGCGGACCGAGGCGGGGTTTTCGTCACGGTGACGGAGTGGGGCGATCGAATCGCGGCTGGAAAAGACAAATGGAACCCATGCCCCCCGGGCATTTGTAAGGATGTCAAAGGAAAGGGGTTGCGGGAGGGGGCATTTGTAAGGTGAAGAATTTGCGAGAGTTAGAGTGGTGGGAATTTCGCTCTTGCGGGAAGACAGAGCGGCTAGCCGGGGCTGGTGGCTGACGATCACAAATTTATGTTACCATAGAGTACTATTCCTGTCAAGGAAAAGTTTGGGCGGCGAAAGCGTTGCAGGGAAAGGGGTAGGGCCGGATGGTGAAACTTGAAACTAGAAGGCAGAAACTAGAACGCAGAAGGGAGACCATAGGAGAAGACCTTTGACATTGCGAGAGACGCTGCGGGCGCGGTTGAGGAGGATTCGGCTGGTTAGGGTGGTAGAGTGCGGGCACGAGATGGATCTGCGGGTCAACAAAAGGGCGCTGGGAAAGTGGGAGCAGGGCAACGCTGGGCTGATTCTTTAGATGACAGCGCTGGTTCTGCTGGTGCGCTGGTATCCCGACACGTTGAAGCGGTTGGAGAGGTCGGCGCTAGGCTGAAGCGGGGCAATGCGAAATCAGAAAACTGAAATCGGGAAGTGGTGAATAGAAAGTCCCAACTCCCGGTGCGCATTGTGCTACGGGGCTGTCGGTCCTAGTTGCAGATGTATCTTATAAAGGATATCCTATAAGAGATGGCTTGGCAGGTTGACTTCTTCACGGACGAGCGCGGCCATGCGCCTATGGAGGAATATCTGACAAACCTGCCGGTGCAGCACCGGGCTAAGGCCGTGGCGCTGATCAAGATGCTCGAACAGGAAGGACCGAGCCTGCCTTTTCCGTATTCCTCACAGGTCCGAGGGAAGCTGAGAGAGCTACGGACTCAGCAAGGGAAGGACAAGTTGAGAATCCTCTATTTCGGGGACGCCAGGAGGGTATTTGTTCTTCTGCACGGCATCTTGAAGCGGAGCGCGAAACTGCCCGAGGAAGATATTCGCACGGCGGAAGCACGGATGGCGTTGCATGAGCGGCGCCAGGAAGGAAGAAGGAAATGACGACTCGATGGAAGCGGTTCTATCAGAAGCAGATGGAAGATGCGAAGCTCCGGGATCTGGTGGAAAGCGAGCTCGAGAGTCTCCAACTGGGAGTGCAGATCGCAAAGCTTCGAGGCACCGAGAATCTTAGCCAGACGAAGCTGGCGGCCAAGGCGGAAATGAGCGCGCCAAAGATTTCGACGATGGAGAATGAGCCTCGCAATTTGACAATCGCTACGTTGATCCGCGTGGCCCACGCGCTGGATAGCCGCGTCGAAATCAAACTGGTCCGCAGGAAGGGCACGAAGCCGGCACGCCAGCGAAATGGCAGGAGAACAGTCAAAACCCGCAGCCTCTAAATCGGAGGCTGCGGCATCCGGCTGATAACACGAAGGCGCTGCCCTGAGCGATGAGCAGCTAATTGGTATTGAACTTAGGGCGTAGAACTTGTGCGCTGCCTAGACATTCTACGAGGAACCGCCCTGGTCGTCGGCGATTGCCCCCGAACACGTGAACCGCCTTGTTTCTGCTTCAAAGGCACCCAGACCCACGCTTCCACGTACGCTCCGTCATCATCCCCGATGGAGACGCGCGCGTCGCGGTCCACTTCAATCTCACCATCCTCGTGATAAAGTGCTTTCGCCTGGGCTCGAAACCACTCAAAGTTGTTCATGGATTTCCTCTTGTTACTCAGTCGCAGGCCCGTGATCGGATACGTAAAGTTAGGCATGCAGACCATGGGCGTCAAACGAGCCTTCAGACTGCATTCTAAGGCACCTACGCGTATTGTGGCGACCCTGCGGCTCGTGGCCTGCCCTATCATACGTGTCAGATGACTCATGAGCGCGAAATCGGATCATCGGCCTACAGGTGGCGTCATCCTGTTAGTTGAAATCGTTCCTCAAGCACGACCTTGGAAAGTCTAAGACCGTCCACAAGGACAATCGGATTCTTGCCTTCCTCGTTTGCCTCGTTAATAGCTGCCTTCGAGAAATAGCTAGTTGTGACCACGGCGCCCTTGGCGAATTGCTGTAGACTCCCCCGCAACTCGGCGACCTCTTTGCGTCCAACAGAGTGGAGCCAACGCTTTGCTTGTACTTGGACCAATGTCTTTTCGAAGATCCAAATTCTGCTACCGGCTCTGGCGTTCACGTCAACGCCACCGTCGGCGCTGAATCTTGTGACGCAGACCTCCGAAAAGCCGCAGTGCAAGAGCAAATCTTTGATAAACAACTCAAAGTTCTTCGGCTCCATTGCAAGCAACTTTCCACGAATATGTTCGATCCGTTTCATGTTCTCAGTCTGTTGTTGGTCGCCCTGGCCCACGATTTCGTCATCGTCAGGATTACTTGGGGCGCTGAGTCTAGATGCAACAAGCACCTGGTTAGAAATGGCAGCTTCGGTCGAGAGCGGCAAGATGTGGTATTCACTATGAATCTTGAATTCGAAAAGCCAAACGTTGCGGACCTTACCACCCGCGTCGAGTTGCATATCCGGATAGTGACGAAGGTATTCAAGTAATCCCAAGTATTTCCAGCGGTTCGGTCCGACTGAGCCGTCTCTCCTGCTGGCGATTAGGGCGAATCCGTGTATCGGGAAATTGAAGGTCTTCTGCTCAATCAGGCGATTATTTACACCGGCAAGCGTCTGTTGGCCGAGTTTTCCTGCCGCCGTGTAGGTCAAGATTCCGCCTTCGAGCCTATCATGGTAAGGGTTTTCACCAGTGCCATGGAAACCTTGAGCGGAGGTCATGATAACTGCCCTCATAACCACCTTGTTTTGAAGCGAAAGGCGGATACCTCCAGCGTTGGATACCTTGAGGGATCTAAATATCTCGTCGTTTGAATAGAGCTGTCCGATGACCAACTCATCTATCATCGGGGTCCGTAATCCTGTATGAATCTGAACACGACGCTTCCCTGAGTAGATCTCAGCGCGACTATCGCTGTTTCGAAAACAAGGTACTTATCTTAGTCCTTCGCTCGGACTTTGCAATTGGGAGAGTATCTCTCAAGAACTTTTTGATTTTTCCCACATGCGGAATAGTGGACATTGAGCGACGGTCCCGGATGACGCTCACGCTCCAGCTATTTCGGCGCAAGCGAGCGATATTTCGAAGATCGCGGCGTCGGTTTTGGGTCAACTTAGGAATCCAAAACCGGAGCTTCGATTTTGGCAACCGCGCAAGTGAACATCCCGGATGGCGATGCCAATAGCAACCATGCACGAATATGGCCTTTCTGAGTTTCGGGAATACGAGGTCGGGTTTGCCAGGAAGGTTGGGGACGTTTACTCGAAACGAGTGTCCGCATTGACGGGCTATTCTCCTCACCAGAAGTTCCGGTTTCGTGTCCGTGCTCTGGATGAGCGCCATGCGTTTGCTGCGCTCTGTCCGGGTTAGCGTATCCATTGGCCCCTGCAAGTCGTTATACGCAGGCCGATGTTATCCCATGCCTCCAGCGACTAACAGTCTTCCAGCAGTTCACGCTGTGGAAAAACTACAACGTTTCAAGCGGTAGCGCAAGAAAAATCGTTCGCTTTTTCATCGCTATAGTCACCGCGATATTGTTAGGAATATAAATATGGCACGAAGGGCGTATGTAGACGACGGCGCTAGGGAGCGTTGAAGATCAAAAAAAGGGCAATCATATAGATTGCCCGAACCGGCATTGGATTGCCGGGGAGTCGTCAGGACGTAGAGTATAAATCGAAGACGATTGGATGGAAAGCGAAAGAGGGCGCAATTTATTGCGCCCCTACAAGGGGAGGGAACCAACCGGGAGGTGGGCATGACATTGGAAGAGGCGATGATCGAAGTATGGAGGCAGGCGATGGCGGAAGGGGCGAAGAGCGTGGAGAAAGGAAAATTAGAAACTAGAAGGCAGAAACTAGAAAGCGGACAGGAAAAGGACGGCCCTAGGAGCGTGGAGTTGGGTGGGGAGACGTTTGCGGTGCGGGAGACGCCGCGGAAGCGGTTGCGGGAGGTGGATTTTGTGTTTGAGGGGCAGCCCATGCGGGGGTTGGAGCAGAATCCGAAGACGGAGTCGCGGTGGGCGCAGTTGGCGCGGAAGGGGCATAAGGTGATGCAGTTTCTGGCGGCGGGGCGGTATGTGGGGGTGGTGGTGGATGGGAAAGTGACGATGTATGGGGGGAAGAAGAAAACCAGAAGTTAGAAGGCAGAAAGGAGAAAGGCGAAGACGAAGAGGAAGAGAGATTCTTCACTACGTTCAGAATGACGGGCGGGGGGAGGAAGAGGAAGAGGAAGAGGAAGAGGAAGAGAGATTCTTCGCGCAGAGAACGCGCGAAGAGGAAGCGGTCTTCACTACGTTCAGAATGACGGGCGGGGGGAGGACGAAAGAGGAAGAGGAAGAGGAAGAGAGATTCTTCGCGCAGAGAACGCGCGAAGAGGAAGCGGTCTTCACTACGTTCAGAATGACGGATACTGGAGACGGCAAAAACAAAAACGGGTGGGGCACCGGAGTGCTCCACCCGTTTTGTAATTTTGTGAAGTGAAGCGGGAGCCGGGGGTTAGGCCGGCAACCGCTGTCAATTAGAGGGGCTGTACGTTCGAGGCCTGCAGGCCCTTGGGGCCCTTGGTGACTTCGAATTCAACCGCCTGGCCATCGTTCAACGACTTATAGCCATCAGCCACAATCGCGGAGAAATGGACGAAAACGTCCTCACCGCTCTGGCGCTGGATGAAACCGAAGCCCTTGCTGGCATTGAACCACTTCACTGTACCTTGTTCTTTACTCACTGCTTTACTCGTTTCTGGGCCGCATGGAAGCGGCCGCACAACATTAAGCTATCTGGTGCCTCAAGTTCCGAGCCCCTCAACAGAGCCGCGGCCGTCTTCAAGCTTTGTACCACGAGGCTGCAAAGCAGCTCCGGGCACAAAAAAAAGGCCGCAAGTTTGACCTTGCGACCGCTTTACAACCCAAAGGCGATACAAGAGCAACAAACGCAAAAACAGAGTACCACAAGAATGGGTATCGCGCAAGGGGTATTTGTACCGTTAGAGCCAACCCCCTGGGAGCGGGAAAGCGTTGACCGGGGAGCGAGGGGGTACATACCATTAACAGATGGGCCGAGGACAGATGGGCGACGGACAGATGGAACGGCGGAATAAGATAAGGGCGGTGGGGCTGCTGCTGGCGGCGGGGTTGGCGCTGGCAGGCTGCGAGGATGCGGGGAAGAAGCCAGTGTCGGCGCGTGTGCCGGCGTTGGCGCCTGCGACCGCTGGCGCGGCGGCGGCGCAGGGTGCTCCGGCGGAGCTTGCGGCGCTGCCGGTGACGAGTCCTTCGCGGCGAGCGTTGGTGTCGCTGCTGCCGGCGGTGCCGGGTGGGAAGGACTACTTAATCCAGCAGGTGCAGGCGAAATTCGCGTCGGGGGAGCAGAACTTCAAGGCGGGGCATCTGGAGGCGGCGCGGCGAGATTTTGACGATGCGGTGGACTGGATGCTGGAGAGCGGGTACGACCCGAACGGGGATCCGAAATTGAGCGAGCTGTTCCGGCACGTGGTGGACTCGGTGTACACGTACGAGTTGCAGGCGTTCCGCGCGGGGGACGGGTTCAGCGAGGCGCCGGCGGTGCCTGCGGCGATTGATGAAGTGGCGGAGATGACGTTTCCGGTGGACCCGCGGTTGAAGGAGCGGGCGGAGGAAGCGGCGAAAAATATTTCGCACGATTTGCCGCTGACGGTGAATGACGAAGTGCTGTCGTTCCTGAATTTTTTCCAGACGCCGCGGGGGCGCGCGATTGTGGAGGTCGGGCTGAGCCGCGCGGGGCGTTATCGCGAGATGATTGCGCGGGTGCTGCGCGAGGAAGGCGTGCCGCAGGACTTGATTTACCTGGCGCAGGCGGAGAGCGCGTTTCAGCCGCTGGCGCTGTCGCGGGCGGGGGCGCGGGGGATTTGGCAGTTCGTGGCGTACCGCGGGCACGAGTACGGGCTGGCGCACACGTGGTGGATTGACGAGCGGCAGGATCCGGAGAAGGCCACGCGCGCGGCGGCGCAGCACCTGCGCGATCTGTACGGGATTTTTGGGGACTGGTATCTGGCGATGGCGGCGTACAACTGCGGGCCGGGAAACGTGCAAAAGGGAATTGAACGCACGGGATATGCGGATTTCTGGGAGTTGTACAAGCGCAACGCGCTGCCGCGGGAAACGAAGAACTACGTGCCGATTATTCTGGCGCTGACGCTGATCGCCAAGGATGCGGCGCACTACAACATTGTAGTGGAGCCGGAGAAGCCGGTGCCGATGGACGTGGTGAAGCCGGGGCGCGCGATTGATTTGCGGCTGGTGGCGGAGACGATTGATGTGGACGTGGAAACGCTGCGCGGGCTGAATCCGGCGCTGCTGCGGCTGGCGACTCCGGACGATCCTTCGTTTGAACTGCATTTGCCGCAGGGGACGGCTGGGCGATTTTCCGCGGAGATCGCGGACATTCCGCCGGACAAGTGGGTGAGCTGGCGACGGCACCGTGTGGAAGCGGGAGAGACGCTGACGTCCATCGGGAAAAAATACCGGGTGACGGCGGCGGCGATTGCGGACGCCAACAATTTAGAGCGGAACGAGGCGCTGGAGGCGGGCGAAAAACTGATTATTCCCGCGACACAGCCGCAAACGGAGACGAAGCGGCGATTGGTGAGCTACCGCGTGCGGCGCGGCGACACGCTGGGAGGAATTGCGGATCGCTTCAGCGTGAACGCGGAAGATTTGCGCAAGTGGAACCGGCTGAAGTCCAGCCACGTGGGCCGGGGCATGGTTTTGCGCGTGTACACCATTGGCGGAGCGCCGGAGGCTTCGCCAGTGCGCCGGCGCGCAACAACCACAAAGAAAAAGCCGCAAGCCTCGGCGGCCAGTCCTGCGGCCGGCAGTGCGGCTGCGGCCCATAATTAACTCTATTATTTACAGCAAGTTGCAGGGCGGTCAAAGCGGTCGCGGGATTCTCGCTTGCGCTCCTGCACGCAGCATCAGCAAGCATTTTCGTGCCGGCGAGCGCTGAATCGCGCAGAATACTTGACAACTTCCAGCGAGTACGATAACAACGGCGCAAGGACGGGGTGCACTTTTTAGAAAGCTCCGGCCAGAACTGCTACCCGCGGGCCCGCCATTTCCATTTGGGCCCAGCATTCCCCCAGGGGAGGAACGGCATGGATTTCGAGAAGGATAATTTCGAAGATGACAACGAGCTGTCGCGGCTGGAAGACGAGGAGTTGGGCGGCGAGGCGGAAGAGATCGTCGAAACCGAAGAAGAGGAATTAGTGATCGCCGCGGAGGAGCCCGAAGAAGAAGCGGCGGCTGCCGCTCCGAAGTCGCCAAAACCGGCGGCCAAGAAACCGGCCAAGAAGGCGGCGAAGAAAAAAGCCGCGCCAAAGAAGAAGGCCAAGAAGGCTGCGCCCAAGAAAAAGGCCGCGAAGAAAAAAGCGGTAAAGAAAAAGAAGCGGCGGTAAGTTCGCCCGACGTTCGAAGTTGGCCAAGGCTTAAAAGACGCTCTTGCCGGGGAGGCTGGGACCTGGGTCCCGGCCTTCTCTTTTTCCGGAAGGCTCCCTCCCGTAGTGGAATTTCGACCGCCTCGCTGATTTCCCAACTTGAACGCGCAAGTTCTCGAATCAGGAAAAAGCGCGCGCATGCGATACGCGGAGCTTGCCCGAAGCAGTAACTGCTACTAGGATAAACCTGCATGTTGCAGGCCCTGGAACAGATACGGCGGATGCGGGGCGGAGCGCAATCGCACCTGATGCGCTGCTCGGACGGCTACTACTACGTGGTGAAGTTCCAAAATAACCCGCAGCACCGGAGAATCCTGGTGAACGAAATGCTGGGAACGAAGCTGGCGGCCAGGCTGGGCTTACCGACGGTTCCGGTGGCGATTGTCGAAGTGTCCGAGGAGCTGATCCGGCTGACGCCGGAGCTGGCGATGGAATTGCCACGGACGCGCATTCCGTGCCAGCCGGGGTTGCAGTTTGGGGCGCGCTATCCCGGGGATCCGCGGCAGGTGACGCTGCACGATTTTCTGCCTGACGAACAACTGCGCGAGGTGGAAAACCTGCACGAGTTTGCGGGGATGCTGGTGTTTGACAAGTGGAGCTGCAACACTAACGGGCGGCAGACGGTTTTTTTCGATGAAACCAGGGAAGCGCGGGGCGAAGCCGCGGCGCGCTACAAGACGCGCATGATTGACCAGGGGTTTTGCTTCAATGCCGGGGAATGGAATTTTCCGGATGCGCCGCTGCGCGGGTTGTACGCCCGCAACCGCGTGTACCAGGGCATCACGGGAATGGAGTCGTTTGCGCCCTGGCTGGAGCGCCTGGAGAACGGCGTGACGGAGCGGGTGCTCGACGAAATCGGGCGGGAGATTCCGCCGCCGTGGTACGAAGACGAGTACGACGCGCTGGCGCGGCTGCTCGAACAGTTGTACCAGCGCCGCGCGCGCGTCGCGGGGCTGATCGTGGAGGCCAAAAAAACCAATCGCCAGCCGTTTCCCAATTGGATGTGAACCATGACATCAAACACAACGTTCGAAGGAAGCAGCGTGCCGGGAAGCGCGAAACGCCCCTGTGCGTACCGCATCCTGCGCTACACACCGAATCTGGTCCGCGATGAGTGGGTGAATATCGGCGTGCTGCTGTTCGATCCGCAGACGGGCGAGCGGCGCCTGCGGGTGATCGAGGAGGAAGAGGAGTACCGGCGCGTGCGGCGGCTTCACCCGCAAGCCGATGAACTGGTGCTGCGCGCGCTGCGCGACGATCTGGAAGACCGCTTTCAATCTGCGCCCGCGGCTGGCGCCACGGGAACTAGCGGCGATTGGCAGCGGGTGCTGGCCAAGTGGGATGAGACGCTTTCGAATGCGCTGCAGTTGGCGCCGCAAAAAGGCGTGTTTGCGGCGGACCTGGACGCCGAACTGGAGCGGCTCTACACGGATCATGTCGCGCCCCAGCGTGCACCGAGCCGCGTGGGCGCGCCCGGCAGCCGTGCCAACCTGCGGTCCTATTGTTCACAGGTCTTCCGGCAGGCGCGGCTGTGGGACCGCTTGCAAAAATCTGTGCGCGCCGAGGAATTTACGTTTCCGGGAGATCCCATGCGCCTCGACTACAGCTACCGGCGCAACGGCACGCGCGGATTTGTGCAAACGCTTTCCGTGACGCGCGCGCCCGCGGACGCCAAGCTGCTGGCTTATACGGCCGAGCGTATCACCGCCAAGGCTTCGCTAAAGACGGAATTTGCGGCGGTCACTGATGTGGAACTGAAGATGGGAAACGACCGTCACCGTTTTGTGCGCGACACGCTGCGTGACGTGGGGATTGAACCGATTCCCCTGGAGGGCTTCGCAGTGTGGGTAAACAAGCTGAAGCCGTTGCTGCAATGAGGCTGAGAGAGAATGCCAGGCTGGGTGATCCGCGGCACGCTGTTTCCCCGAAGCTGTTTGGCGCTTTACTCTTCTCCGTGTTTATTCTTCTACGGCAAGGATCAGCAGTGTCGCGTCGTCTTGCCAGTGGTGCCCGCCGAAGTCGGCCACCACCTCCAGAATTTTGGCCTGCAATTCATCGGCGGTCGAGGCGCGGTGATCGTTCAGCAACTGCAGCAAGCGGGCTTCACCGAATTCCTCGTCCGCGGCGTTGCAGGCTTCGGTGACGCCGTCGGTGAACAAAACCACGCGATCGCCCGCGAATAATTGCGCCCATCCCATTTCATACGTCTGGCTCTCAAACACGCCGAGCACCGCGCCGCCCTCGCGCAAACGCTCGTGCCTACCGTCGGCGTGCACCACGAAAGGCGCGTTGTGGCCGGCATTGACATACGTCAAACGGCGCGTGGGGCCGTCCAGCTGCGCGTAGAAAAAAGTGATGAAGCGGTCGCTGGCGGTGTTCCGGCAGATCAGGGAATTCAGCCGGTCGCAGAGGCGATTCGGCGCGAGGGAGGCCGAAGAAAGCCCGCGGACGGCGGCCTGCAGGTTGGACATCAGCAGCGCGGCCGGCATGCCTTTTCCCGCCACGTCGCCGATGCACATCCCCAGCGTTTCCTCGTTCAGCGGGAGAATGTCGAAATAATCGCCACCCACCAGCCGGGCGGACTGCCACGCGCTGGCGATCTCGTATCCGGGCATCTGCGGAATCTCGCGCGGCAGCAGCTTTTCCTGGATGGCTTTGGCTTCGGAGATCTCGCGCTCCTGCTCCTGCTGATGCAGCAGCGCTTCTTTGCGCGCGCGCACCTCTTCCGCGTCGCGGCGGCGCGCATCGCGGCGTTCGCGCCCCAGGGTGATTTGCTTTTGCAGAATTTCCAGCAAACGCGTGTTGGTCCAGGGCTTTTCCACGAAATCGCTGACGCCGTATTGCATGGCTTCCACCGCCAGACCCACGGTGGCCCAACCGGTCATGGCCACCACCGGCGGCTGGTCGTCGAGTTCCCTCAGGCGGCTGAGGACATCCAGGCCTTCGCGGCCGGAGGTGGTATCCCGCGCATAGTTCAGATCTATGAGAAGAACGTCGAACTCCTGGCGCGTCACTGCGGCCAGCAATTCCGCGGGCGAATTCACGGTTTCGATGCTGTAGCCATGTCCTTTGAGTAGCAGGCGCAGGGCGTCCAGGACGTCCTGCTGGTCATCGGCGATGAGAATTCGCGGCGTCATCGTTTTACAGTCCCAAGAGAGTTCGAGAGCGGTAGTCACCATCGGGGCCACTCCGAGCGCTTCTACGTGCGGGCTATCTTCCCGCCCGGGGATACCAAAGGGCAGCCGGGCTGCCACTGCCGCAAGCGAGTAACGTCTTTTCTGTGAGTAGCTTAGACGAGGCTCGCGAGGAAAGAAAGGAGTTCGCCTGGCCAGTATCGAGAACGCTCGTTCCGATTTCGGACACCACGAGACAGCGCGCATGTTGGCGCAGAGTGCCAAGGCATCAGAAAAAACAAACCCGGCACCTTGGCCGAGTTCGTTTAGACGAGGATATGCATAGCTGGCCCGCGACGGGGGCTCGCTTAGAGAACGGGCTCGTTCCAGTTTTCGAGCGTCTCCTTGACCTTGTGCAGGAACTGGTGGGCGATGGCGCCGTCCACGACGCGGTGGTCGTAGCTGAGCGTGACGTAGCACATCGAGCGGATGGCGATGGAATCGTTGATGACCACGGGGCGCTTTTCGATGGCGCCGAGGCCGAGGATGCCGACGTTTGGCTGGCTGATGACCGGCAAGCCGAAGAGGCCGCCGAAGACGCCGGGATTGGTGATGGAGAACGTTCCTTCCTGGACTTCCTCGGGCTTCAGTTTCTTGGTACGCGCGCGCTCGGCCAGATCGTTCATTGTGCGCTGGATGCCAAGAATGTTTTTTTCGTCGGCGTTTTTCACCACCGGCACGAGCAGGCCCCAATCGAGGGCCACGGCGATGCCGATGTTGATTTCTTTGTGCAGGATGACGTTGGTGCCGTCGAGCGAGGCGTTGAGCGTGGGAAACGCGCGGAGGCCGGCGACGGCGGCCTTCACGAAAAAGGGCATGAAGGTAAGCTTGGTCTCGTAGCGTTTTTCGAATTCGTCCTTGGACTTGGCGCGGAGCGCGGCGATTTTGGTCATGTCCACTTCGTCCACGGAGTACACGTGCGGCGAAACGTGCTTGGACATGACCATGTGCTCGGCGATGCGCTGGCGCATGACGCTGAGCGGCTGGACTTCGTAGTTGCCGAAGTACATTTTTTCACGCGGGACGGCGGACTCGAGCGCCGCGTGCGCTTGCGCGCCGGAAGGACCAGGCGGTGGGGGCGGCACAGCGGGCCGCGAGGGCGCGGCAGAAACGGCGGATGAAGGCGGCGCGGCAGATGGTGCACCGCCTGCAGCGATCACCGCTTCTATGTCCTGCTTGCTGATGCGCCCGCCAGCTCCCGTGCCGGTTACGGTGGATAGATCGATCCCGTGTTCCTAGGCCATGCGGCGGACGAGCGGCGAGCTGTGAATGCGTTCTCCGGTGGAACCGGAGGAAGAGGGCGCGGGTGCAGCGGCGGCAGACGCGGACGGAGCGGGAGCCGCGGGCCGCGGTCCGGCCGCGGGCGCCGGAGTTGCCGCGGCAGGAGCCTTGGCAGGGGCGGGTGGAGCGGCCTTCGCCGGTGAAGGTGCTGGGGTTGGCGCTGCAGTGGCTGAGCCGGCGGCGTCAATGACGCCGACAATGGTCTGGATGGGCACGGTCTTGCCTTCGCCGACCTTGATTTCCTTCAGCACGCCGGCGGACGGCGAGGGAATTTCGGCGTCCACCTTGTCGGTGGAGATTTCGAAGAGCGGCTCGTCGCGCTCGACTTTGTCGCCGGGCTTTTTCAGCCATTTGGTGATGGTGCCTTCGAAAATGCTTTCGCCCATCTGGGGCATTACGATGTCTACTGCCATTGTCATTCTCCTGTTCTCGTCAATGATCCGTAATACCGCGCCAGTTCTTTCGCGGCGGAAAAAACTTTTTTTGCGTTGGGCAAGAAATATTCTTCGAGCGTCGGCGCGTAGGGCACCGGCGTGTCGAGGGACGTTACGCGCAGCAGCGGCCCGTCGAGATCGCTAAACGCTTTTTCGCAGAGCATCGCGGCGATTTCGCCGGCGATTCCGCCGGTTTTGGTGTCTTCATGGACGACCAGGCATTTGTTGGTTTTTTTCACGGACTTCAAAATCGTTTCTTCGTCGAGCGGCAGCAAGGTGCGCAGGTCGATCACTTCGGCCTCGATGCCTTCCTGCGCGAGGGCTTCGGCGGCTTCGAGAGACGTGTGCATCATCGCGGCGTAGGAAAGGATGGTGAGGTGCTTTCCTTCGCGGCGCACGACGGCTTTGCCGATGGGCACGGTGTAGTCGCCGGCGGGAACTTCGCCCTTGATGCGGCGGTACAGGAATTTGTGTTCGAAGAAGAGCACGGGATTATTGTCGCGCACGGCGGCCTTGAGCAGACCCTTGGCATCGTAGGGCGTCGAGGGATAGATCACTTTCAGCCCGGGCGTGTGCACGAAATACATTTCGGGATTCGCGGAATGAAAAGGGCCGCCATGCACGCCGCCGCCGGAGGGGCCGCGGATCACCATGGGCGCCGGGGCGTTCCAGAGGTAGTGGCCCTTGGCCACGAAATTCGTAATCTGGTTGAAGGCGCAGACGATGAAATCGATGAACTGCATTTCGCAGATGGGGCGCAGGCCCAGGTAGCTCATTCCACAGGCGGCGCCGATGATGGCGCTCTCGCTGATGGGAGTGTCGATGACGCGCTCCCAGCCGAAGCGCTGGAGCAGGCCTTCGCTGGTTTTGAACGCGCCGCCGTAGACGCCCACGTCTTCGCCGAGCAGAACGACGGAGGGGTCGCGTTCCATTTCTTCGAACATGGCTTGCTTGATGGCTTCGAGAAAGGTGACCTCTGCTCCCCCGGCGGCCTTTGTTCCGACTGAGGCTCCATTCGTTCCGGGCGCTTTGGTTTCGGGCATGGCTACCTCCGCGCCTTTCGCGAAGCGCTTGCGGCGGGGGGCTTCACGGTTTTCTTCGCGGCGGTTTTGGCGGCCGCTTTTGCGGCGGGTTTACCACCGTTGGTGGATTTCGTTTCGCTCGCAGCAATTCCCGCAGTCGACTGCGTATCGCCGAAGTGAATTGGAGCGTTCGCGCCGCCAGAGGCTTTGCCAGAGCCGAATCCCGGGACGGTCCAGACCGCTTCGACGCTGGATTTCGGCGGGGTCACTTCGGAAATGGGGCGTTCCCACTTCGCGCGGATCTTGTGGCAGTCGTCGCCGGTGCAGTAGACGCCGGTCTCGGCGAGTTCTGCGGGCGGCATCGGCGAATTCTCGGCGAACTCGCGCTCGGCGGCGAGCAGCGAGTTGATTTTGTCCTCGATGTCATTCTTGGATTTGGCGTCGAGGAGTTTTTCGCTCATCAGGAATTTTTCGTGCAGGGTGATGGGGTCGCGCGCTTCCCAGTAGGCGCGCATTTCTTTCGGAACGTATTCGGCGGGGTCATGTTGCGCGTGGCCGAGGCGGCGAAAGGTTTTGGCCTCGATCAGTATGGGGCCTTCGCCGGCGCGCGCGCGTTCGACGGCTTCCTTGGCGGTGGAGTAGACCGCGGCGACGTCGTTGCCGTCCACAATGTAGCTGTCGATGCCGTAGGCTTTCGCGCGGTCCGCGAGATTTTCGAGCGGGACTTGCTTGCGGACGGGCGTGGAGTAGGCCCACAAATTGTTTTCGAGGATCAGGACGAAAGGGGCTTTTTGCACGGCCGCAAAATTCAGGCCTTCGTGAAAGACGCCGGTGGAGCTGCCGCCGTCGCCGATCCAAGTCATGGCCACGATTTTTTGGCCGAGGTAGCGTCCGGCGATGGCTACGCCAGTCATTACCGGAATCAAATCGCCCAGCATGGAAATGGGGGAAACGATGTGGAGATTGTCGAGATCGCCGAAATGGCTGGTGCCGTCTTTGCCTTTGGTGGGCGAATCGAATTTGGCCATGTGCTGCATGAAAATGTCGCGGGGCTTGACGCCTTTTACGAGCAGCGCGCCGATGTTGCGGATCATGGGGGCGAGCCAGTCTTTTTTTTGCAGGGCGTAGGAGGTGCCAACGGAAATAGCTTCCTGGCCGAGGCTGGAGTATAGGCCGCCGACGATTTTGTTCTGGCGGAACAGCTTCACCATGGTGTCTTCGACGGCGCGGTTGAGGCGCATGAAGTAGTACAGGTCCAGGTGCTGCTGGCGTGTCAGGTCTTTCTTCATTGTTGCTCCGGTGGGCAGCGTTTTTGGCTGGCCCGCCTGTTTTTCGGTAAATCCTCAGAGGACAGACAGGAATGTCTGTCCTACCTTACGCCGAGGCAGCTACGGGCTGCTCGACTTGCTCCAGTTGATCAAGGAAAACTTGGCTTGATACTTCTCGCAATTCCAGGCCGAAGACTTTGCCGAGATGGTTTGCTATGCGCAGCGCGACTTCGCCTCGCTTTACGCTGCGGCCCAGCAATTTTTCCAGCGAGGTGGGCTTGCGATCGGCGATGCCGCAGGGGACGATCAAGTCGAAGTAACGCAAATCGGTTGAGACGTTGTATGCGAATCCGTGCGAGGTGACCCAGCGGCTGAGATGTACGCCAATGGCCGCCAGTTTTTCTTCGTTCGCGCCGCACTGCACCCAGATGCCGGTTTTTCCGGGGACGCGCGCGGCGGCGATTCCGAATTCGGCGGTGGCGCGAATCATGGCTTCCTCTAGCATGCGCACGTACCAGACGACGTCGCGGCGGATGGCGGCCAGATTCAGGATGGGGTAGCCGACGATTTGGCCCGGGCCGTGATAGGTGATGTCGCCGCCGCGGTCGGTGGCGTGAAACTCGACGCCTTTTTGCTGCAAAACGCGATCGGAAGCCAGGAGGTTTTCGCGTTTTCCGTTGCGACCTTGCGTAATGACATGCGGGTGCTCGCAAAGCAGCAGGACGTCCTCGATCGTGTCGGCTTTGCGGGCTGCGACGATACGCTTTTGCAGGGCCCACGCTTCGGCGTAGCCGATCAGGCCCAAATCGACCAATTCGCAAGGAATCACGATTCTGCCTTTGACAAAAGGTGACTGGAGACTGGTGATTGGTGACTGGCCAGAAGCCACGCCGTGGGAAGTTTATCGGTCATTCGCAAATGAATTTTCCCAGTCACTCGTCACCAATCACTGGTCACTACACGTTAATCTGCAGGCCGCGCACGCTGGCGAAGGCGTCGCCCAGGCCTTCCCAGACCGTCGGGTGGGCGTGGACCATGTTCATCATGTCGTCGATGGTGCCTTCGAGATTCAGGACGGTGGCGGCCTCGGAGAGTATTTCCGTGGCCAGCGGGCCGATGATGTGAATGCCCAGGACTTCGCCGAACTTTTCGTCGGAGACGACCTTGATGAATCCGCCGTGATTTCCCAGAATGGTGGCTTTGCTGTTGCCCACGAACGGGAACTTGCCTACTTTTACGGCGTAGCCTGCGTCGCGCGCCTGCTTTTCCGTCAAGCCAATCGAACCGATCTGCGGTTCGCAGTAGGTGGCGTTGGGGATGCGCGTCTTCACGATTTGATGCGTGGGCTTTCCGGCGATATGCGTTACGGCAATGATTCCTTCCATCATCGCGGCGTGCGCCAGTTGCGGGAGGCCCGCGACGATATCGCCGATGGCGTACAAACCTTTCTCGGCCGTTTCCATGAAGTCGCCGACTTGCACGAAACCACGATCGAGCTTGGCTTTGGATTTTTCCAGGCCGCAATTTTCGGTCATGGCCTTGCGGCCGACGGCCAGCAGCAACTTCTCCGCTTGCATGGTTTGCGGCTTGCCGTCTTTGTCTTTGAACGAGACAGTGACGCCCTTGGCATCCTTTTTCACTGAGTCCACCATGCTGCTGGTGAAGATCTGGATGTTTTTCTTGCGGAAAGTCTTGTCCAGTTCCGCGGAAATCTCCTCGTCTTCCACTGGCACAACGCGCGGCAACGCTTCGAGGATGGTGACCTGCGTGCCGAACGAATTGTAGATGGAGGCAAATTCGACGCCCACGGCGCCGGCGCCGACGATGATCAGCGTCTTGGGGATTTCAGGAAGTTCGAGAATCGAGCGGTTGGTGAGAATGGTCTTGTGGTCGGGCTCGATACCCGGAAGCGCGCGCGCTTCCGAGCCGCTGACCATCAGAACGTTGGAAGCTTCGATGATGGACTTCTTGCCGTCTTTCTCTACGCTGACTTTGCCCGGTCCTTCGTATTTTCCCCAGCCCTGGACCCATTCCACTTTATTTTTCTTGAAAAGAAACTCGATGCCTTTGGCGTGTTTCTTGACGATCCTGTCCTTGCGCCCCAGCACGTTGGCCCAGTTGATTTTCAGCCCGCTGACTTCGAAGCCCAATTCCTCGCCATTCTTGAAATGGTCGTAAACCTCGGCATGGTGCAGGAGCACTTTGGTGGGAATGCACCCGACGTGCAGGCAGGTTCCGCCGAGATACGGGTCCTTCTCGACGACGACGGTTTTCAGGCCCAGTTCGCCCGCGCGAATCGCGGCAACGTACCCGCCCGGTCCACTTCCGACAATCGCTACGTCGTACTTTGCCACGCGTAGTCTCCCTTCCGCAGGTGCCAGGACTGGTGACCCCAACCCACAAACCAGATGCTATCGCACCCGTGGCGCACTCGAAGCAATCGCGAGGGGTACAGGCCCAGAGATGGGGCGTCTGATCCAGCAAATACAAACGCCATTCCATACGGAGAAAAAGCCGCCCGCGCGCACAGTGCAGACGGCTGCATCCCGGCAAACATGAAATTTTAACAGCCGGGCGTGCCTCTAGCAACCTCGATGCGGAAAGTGGGCACGTGTGGTTGCTCGGTGGGTTACGCCCAGCAAAACCGTCATTTCAGGGAATCTTTGAGAAGATCGCGAGTGACGCTCTCACGCTAAGTGAGCGCGTTCCGCCTTACCGTTGTGGTACCGGCGAAGTACTGGTAATGCGGCCATAGTAACCGACAAAATAAAGCTTGCTTTTATTTTTACTGATAGGTACAGTCGCTCTCCTCATATCAAGGGCCCCACCTGAAATGCCTTTGCGGAGTCCCCCAGCCGCTGAGCGAAGGGAGGTACCAGGGCCATGCGCATGAAATCCGGAGAACGCTGGGAATGCATGAATCTAGCGTGCCAATGCACCGTCTTGGTGGAAACCAGCAGTGAAGTAGAAGGGAGCAATCCGCGCTGCAGCTGTGGCAGCGTGATGAAAAAACCATACGCGCCGCCCGTCTTTCGCTACCTCGATTTTCTGAGCGTTCCAGAGCCGGCGGTAACGGGCGGCGGGACTCGGGAGGACTGAGCGATGTCTACCCGAATGCACCACCATCGCTGGGACTTGTACCCGACTAAATCGCTGGCGGTCCGTGGAGGGCTCGCGCGCACGTTCGGAGGTTTGGTCAGCTTTCTGGCCGTGACCTTTCTTTGTGCCGGCTTCTACATTCTCGATGATGCCTTCGCGAATCCCTTGGGGGCACAGGCGGTGGCCCTGCTCGCCGCCGCGGTCATCATCGCCTTGGCGACGGTTTTGCTTTTCTACCTCTTGAAACCGGAAAGCAGGGCCAGCAAAGAAGCCGCAAGACAGTCGCGTCGTGTCCACTCGCACACCCGAGAGGAGTTTTTCGAGAGGATACCCGACAAGCTATCAAATGGAGCCAATGCCCCTGAGTTGGTCTACCAGCGCGGCTATGTGGACCACTCGCGCATCCGGCCCTGATTAGGCGATTCGAATCGAATCACGCCCGTGGAATGGCAGGGAAATAGCGTTCTTCCAAAATAAGCCGGTGGTGTATTTGATGGCCAGCGGTGATAAACGCCAGCGCGCGCACGGTGACTTCCTTCTGGCTGGCCACGCCACGCCGCGACCAGGCATCTTCCGGGAACGAGCGGAAGAGAGCAAGAGTGGCATTTCGCACCGCAGCAAATTCCTCGGCCAAGCCGGAAAGCGTCCGCTCGGCGAACGCGCCATTGCGCACAAAATCATCTTGTTCGAATCCCGGGAGCGGGGTTTGATCGCCGCGCGCGATGCGCAACGCCCGGTAGGTAAAAATGCGCTCCGTGTCGTTGATGTGCCCGAGGACTTCTTTTACCGTCCATTTTCCCGGCGCATAGCGAAAACTGCCGTCGCGCTCGCTGCGGCCCGCAAAGAGCTGGAGCATTTGCAGGCGCTGCGCCTCCAGCACGCCCAGGACATCCTTCCCCGGAACCTTAGAAACGTAGGTGGCGTAAAAATCGGCAAATTCCGACGGCTCGGGTCTATTCATGGCTGGGCCTCTCTTCTTGCGCGGGGATTATACCGCTTGCGGAAGTGCAAACCCACTTCCAACTGAGGGGCAGACGCGCTGAACCGCATTGAAACAGTAGAATTTTGAGTTAGGAGAGCACAACAGCCATTTCGGCGGCCGATTCCCTGGGCTGCGGGACTACGGCGTCCGCGGCTGCTTCCAGCCGCCAATGCACGAAGAGCGCAGAGGCGACCGTGGCTGCACAGCAGAACCAGGGCACGAGTGGAGAAACCCAGAAAAGTTTAGGTGCGTAGCGCAAAGCGATGAACCAGGCCAGCGTGGTCAGCAGACCGTAGAGCGCGGAGGTGAGACGTTCGCGTTGGTTCCAGCGTAAGGAAAACGCGCAGAGGGACTGGATCATGACGCTGAAGGGATACGCGACGACCAGATCAACGAAGTAGTGCTCGCCCGTGCCGAGCGTGGCGAATGCCGTGAACATGACGAACGTCAAAGCGATGCTGCGCTCCACGACCGACAAACCGCGGGAATACCACCACGCCAGCAGGACCCAGGCCATGTGCAGCGAGGGAATGGCGTTTTGCACGCCCTTCACTGCGATGAGTTCGAGGAAGAGATGCGACGCCTCGGTGGTCGTGAGCGGATGCCATGGAAAACCTTGCTGAAAAATATGGACGGGCCCGAGGGCAGGGAAAAGATTGTAGAAGAGGATGCCGATGGGGCCGGTAATCAGGAACGCAGTCATCCCGGGAAACGCCTTCTCTTTGCCACGCAGCAACTGGCCTGCATAGACCATGGCGATGGGAATCGGCAGCGCGATGTAAATCGTAAGACCGATGACTTTGAACCACGGCCACATGGCGTAGGCCTGTCCCAGAAGGAAAGCAAGCTGAAGGTGAAGGCTGGCGTCAAACGAAAAAAGATACAAGTCGAGCGTTTTGGGATGCCAGATCTGGGTGCGGTCCAACACGACGCCCGCGAAGACCATGAAGGCTGCGAATAGGAATGAAGGTGCGAAGGCCAGCGCCAGGAGTTTTTGCTTTTCTCCTTCGGACCACACGGCGCGAAGCCCCAAGACCAGGAGGCTGCCAAGGCCCAGGAAGGAAACGCAACTCTTCCAGTTTGGCTGGTAATGAAAATGCCAAGCGCTGATGACTGCGAGGATCGCGGCTGAAGCGATCATGAAGGGTAGGTCTGGCCAGGAGCGGCCGACGCGGAAAAGGACCAGAATCACGCTGGCGAGTGTGAGCATGAAGAAGGCGAAGGGCATGGCGGAGCCGGCGAAATACGCGTTGGTGACTAGCAGGATCGCTCCGCTGCAGAGGGCGATGGTCAGGAGGATCTTCGCTGGCATTGGAATCTTCATGATTTTGGGAAGTCGCGGTTGGCGCACACGCTTCGCGAGGCTTCCTTAGTATTCGAACATGAATGGAGAAAGGAACTCCGGGGAAAGCTGCACAGCTGTGCTCAAGGCGTGACGCTGAATTTCATCTGTCACCGTGACGAAACTCCGCTTTTTGTTTTGCGCGGCTTATTGCAAGATAGCGCCTGCTTATGGGCACATCCAACCGGAAAACGATGCGCGTGGCTTTTCAGGGCGAACCCGGAGCTTTCAGCGAAGCCGCGGCCATTCAACTTCTCGGCGAAGCCATCACCACCGTGCCTCGCGCCACGTTTGACGCCGCGTTCCGGGCAGTCCCAGAAGGCGTCGCCGACGCACTGTTGTCCCCAGTGGAGAATTCTTTGGCTGGCTCGGTCGTCCGCGTGTTCGATTTGCTGATGGAGAGCAAGCTGACCATTGTCGCCGAGACGATTTTGCCGATTGAAATGCAGCTGATCGCCGCTTCGGGCTCCTCGCTCGCCGAAATCCGCTCCGTCGCGTCGCATCCCATGGCCCTGGCACAGTGCGAACGCTTTTTTGCTGCTCATCCTCAATGGAAGCGCGTTCCCGCCGAAGACACGGCCGGCAGCGTACGCGAGGCGCTGTCCAGCGGAGACAAAACCTGCGCGGCCATCGCCGGACGCCGTGCCGCCGAACACTATAAGGGAGTGATACTGGCCGAGAACATCCAGGACAACGCGGAGAATTTCACACGCTTCGTTCTCTTGGTGCCGGAGAAGGAAACTTCGGCATGGCTTTCTCCCGATGCCCGCAAGATCTCCATCGCGATGCGGCTCGCTCATCGCCCCGGCGCGCTGCTCGCCTCACTCGAGCCTTTCGCGAAGCACGGAGTGAACCTGCTGAAGATCGAAAGCCGTCCCATTCACGGGCGCCCCTGGGAGTATCAGTTTTTCCTCGATGTGGAATCCGATGATGTCTCCCGGCTCGAACAAGCTTTGGCCGCGGTCCGCAGCGCGACCAGTGAACTTCGCGTCCTGGGCCGCTATGTCGCGGCGTCTCGCTAGTCCCAAAGATTTGGAACGCTCCACAAAAGAAAAAGGCCGGCGTAATCGCCAGCCTTCTCTTCCTGACTTCGTTACTTCATAGCTTCTTTTTTTCAGTCCTCAGCAATAGCTGCATTCGGGGTCGCCCATAGTGCCTGCCATGTCGTCCTTCATGCGGCGCAAACGGCGTCCGAGGCGCTCGGCGAGTTGATGACGCGCGCGCCACAAGCGCGCCTTCAGCGTATTTTCCGTGACGCCGAGCTTCTTGGCGGCTTCACCGGTGGAAAAGCCCTGCACTTCGCGCAGGACGAAAGCGGTGCGCAGGAGCGGCGAAAGCTCGTCCAGATTTTCGCTGATCATTTCGCGAATCTCGGTGCTTTCGAAAACCTGCTCCGGGTTCGGGCCGTCATGGGCGAAGCGTTCCGCGGCCGGCAGTTCGTCTTCGCGCGGTGTTTCGTCCAGCGAAACCGCCGGGCGGGCCTTCGCACTGCGGCGCCGCATCAGCGCTGCGTTGATCACGATGCGCGTCAACCAGGTTGAAAACTGCGAACGCCCTTCGAAGCGCTTCAGATTGCGGTACGCCGAGAGCAGGCCGTCCTGCAGCGCGTCTTCGGCGTCTTCCGTGTTTCCAAGCACTCGCAGAGCGGTCTGAAACAACGGCCGCTGGTAACGGCGGAAAAGCGCTTCCACCGCCTGCTGATCGCCCCGCTGTCCGGCGCGGATCAGCCTCTGTTCATTGAACTGCGTCTCCACTGCCACTTGTGTTGCCATCGTTGTCCCCCCAATCGAAACAAAACTCTTTTCCATGCTTCGCGCGCAAAAGCTCTTTTCGCTTCAGTGCACCGGCACTCCACCGGCGTGTGCTCGCGGCTTCTTCATCATCAGCAAAACCGGAAGAACCCCCAGGAACACGACTCCGAGCATCTTGAAATTGTCGAGGAACGCCAGCATGGCTGCTTGCCGCTGAATCGTGTTGTAGATCATGCCGTGGGCCTGCGCGGTGGCGTGCGCGGCCGTGGAACCTGCTGCGACCAGCTTGGTTTGCAGGCCATTCATCATGTTGTGATACGCCGCGCTGTAATCGTTGACGTTCTCCGTCAGCCGCGCCTGGTGAAATTGCGTGCGCCTGTCGAGCATGGTCGTCACGGTGGCGATGCCCACGCTCGCGCCGATATTGCGCGCCAGGTTGATAATCCCAGTGCCCATATTGGTTTTTTCCTTGGGCACGTAGGCAAATGCCGACACGTTGATGGGGATGAACAGGAACGCCAGGCCGAAGCTCTGCAGCATGCGTGCGCGCACAGCATGGCCGTAATCCAGGCTCAGGTCCCATCCCGCCATCACGAAGAGCGCGGACGCCGACACGATGCAGCCAAAGGCGATGAGGATGCGCGTGTCCACCTTCGAAACGAGAATTCCGACCACCGGCATCATGCACATGATTACCGCGCCGCCGGGCGAGAGCGCCATGCCGGCGAGCTGCGCCGTGTATCCCAGCAACTCTTGAAGCATTTGCGGAATCAACACGGTGGTGGAGTACAGCACGAAGCCCAAGAAGAACATGGTCATCGTGGAGATGGCAAAGTTGCGGTCCTTCAGCATCTTCAGGTCAACGACCGGCTCTTTCTGGCGCAATTCCCAAATGATTCCGCCGATGATTCCAAAGACCATCAACGCGAAAAACGTGCGGATGAAACCGGAGGACAGCCAGTCGTCGCGCTGCCCTTTGTCCAGGATGATCTGCATGCTTCCCAGGCCCAGGCTGATCAAGCCGATGCCGATATAATCGATGCGGAATCCCGCTTTCAGATTCGACTTTTTCATGTAGGGCGGATCGCTGATCAAAAAGTTTGTGAGGATCAGAGAAATAATTCCGACCGGCACGTTGATGTAAAAAATCCATCTCCAGGAAAAATTGTCCGTAATCCAGCCGCCCAGCCACGGGCCAATTGTTGGCGCTACGACGACGGCCAGGCCATACACTGCAAACGCCATGCCACGCTTCTCCAAAGGGAACGTGTCGTTCAGAATAGCTTGCTCGCTGGGCTGCAAGCCGCCGCCGCCGACGCCTTGCAAAATGCGGAAAATCACCAGCACGCCGAGGCTTGGTGCCAGCCCGCACAAAAACGAGCTCACGGTGAAGATCGCGACGCAGGACATGTAAAAACGCTTGCGTCCGATCAGTCCGGAAAACCATCCCGAAAGCGGAAGCACGATGGCGTTCGAAACTAGATACGACGTCAGTACCCAGGTGGATTCGTCGGCGCCGGCCGACAAACTGCCGGAAATGTGCGGCAGTGCCACGTTGGCGATGGAGGTGTCCAGCACTTCCATGAACGTTGCGAGCGTCACGGTCACGGCGATCACCCAGGGGTTGATCGTTCCGTCCGGCATCCGCAGCTTCGATAGAATTCGGTCTCGCATCGTGTTCGAAACTCTGACCCTGCTGTTTCTACGTACTACCTGCGCAATCGGTATCTCTATTCCGGGTTATTTTGTGACTACCGTCGCGTCCACGTTCATTCCCGGTCGCAGAACCGCTTTTTCCGGAGGAATGGGGTCCAGCACGATTTTCACGGGGATGCGCTGAACGACTTTCACGTAGTTGCCGGTAGCGTTTTCGGGCGGGAGCAAGCTCAGCATCGAGCCGGTTGCCCCGGCGATCGAATCCACGTGCCCGCTGAAGGTTTTTCCGTAGGTATCCACCTTTACTTCCGCCTTCTGTCCCGGTTTCATGTTTTTTAGCTGGGTCTCTTTGAAGTTCGCTGTGACCCAGACGTCTTGCAGAGGCACAACCACCAGCAAACCTTGTCCTGCTTGTACGATCTGGCCTACCTCGACCTGTTTATGTGTGGCGACGCCGTCGACTGGGGCGATGACGTCGGTGTAGCTCAAGTTCAGTTGAGCCGCTTCGAGAGCCGCACGCGCCTGCTCGACTTTGGCGATTTTTGCCTCTGCGTCTGCCGTCTTCATGCTGACCTGCTTGATGTCTGCCAGCGCTGAGGCCACTCCCGCCTGCGCTTGTTCGACTTTGGCTTTCGCGGAATCGCGCTGCGCTTTGGCCACTTCCACGTTGCGGCGCGCCTGCTCCAGTTTTTCCTGATCGGCTTTGAGCGCGCTCGCGGTGGCGTCGGCATTTGCTTGCGCAGCGTCGTACTGCTGTTTCGAAATTTCGCCTTTCTCCATCAGCGGCTTGTAGCGTGCGAGATCGGCCTTCGCGAGTTCCGCATTCGCCTGGCTCTTCTCGATGTTCGCTTGCGCCCACGCCAAATCCGCTGTTTGCGCTTGTTCGTACGTTGCCTGCGCCTTCGCCAGGTCCGCGATCGCTCCTTGCAATCCCGCGTCCGCGCTGGAGTTTCCGCTGGCTACGTTTTCGCGCGTGCGCGGCACGTCCACTCCTGCGGACCGCGCTTCGCTTTCCGCCAGCGCCAGCGAAGCCTTCGCTTGATCGAGCGCTGCCTGGTAGTCGCGCGGATCAATCTTCACGAGCATTTGACCGGCTTTCACGGCTTGGTTGTCGTCCACCAAAACTTGCGCGACCCGCCCGTACACTTTGGAAGCTAAGGGAGTGATATGCCCGTCCACCTGCGCGTCGTCGGTCGATTCCCGGTTGTGGTAGTAGAGGAGGAGAGCAACGATCCCAGCGAGCACCACGGCTCCGCCAGCGACCAACAGCCGTCTTACCCTGGGATTTGCCAGCCCCTTGGGAGGCTCTTCCAGGGGCAACTCTTCGGTAACCGGCGGCACTTTTGTCGCGTTCTCTAACCCGACCTCGATCTCAATGCTCATCGTTTC
Organism: uncultured Acidobacteriota bacterium; assembly: GCA_963729455.1. GTDB lineage: Bacteria > Acidobacteriota > Terriglobia > Acidiferrales > UBA7541 > Acidiferrum. Next base: position 260,411 of record CAVSNX010000004.1, on the reverse strand, counting down.
CTCGTGGTCACTTCGAGTACACTTTTTCCATCTGGCCGACGGACCGCGCCAGATCCGCGCGCGCCTGGTTGAAGCGGTACAGCGCTGCAATTTGATTGTCGTTCGCGCGCGACAGCGAATCCTGCGCCTGGATCACTTCGATGTTGTTGGCCACCCCGGCCTTAAAACGGTCGCGTGCCTGGTCCACTTCTTCTCTCGAAAGCTGCACTCCCAGGTTCGCCACTTGCACTTCGCTTCGCGCCGAACTCAGGTTAAGCAGGGCCGTCTTCACGTCCAGCGCGATTTGGTTGCGCAAATCCAATCTCTGCTGCTCCAGCTTTCGAATCTCCAGGTCCGCGCGGACAACCTCCGCGTGAATCCTGCCACCAGTGAACAGCGGTAAATCCACGCTGGCCTCGTATGTGTAGGTGGGCAGCGTGGTATTGCCCGACGTGCCTATGTAGGTGTAATTTCCGTCGAAACGGAGAGACGGAAGCCGCGAATCCTGCGAGGCTTTTTTCTGAAATTCCGCGGACTTGATTTGCGATTCCAGCGACTTCCATTCCTGCCGTTCGGCAAGAGCCGCTTCGATGCTCGGTTCGACTTCCGGCTGCGGCGTGTCGAAGAAGCTCAGCGAATCTCCCAATTCGATGCGCTGCCGGGGATCCAGATTCAGAAGCTTGCTTAAACCAAAGAGCGAGGTCTCCCGGTCGTTTTGCGCTTCGATAAGCCGCTGCTTTTCGTTTTGCAACTCCACGTTGGCGCGCAGCGTGTCAATTCCCGTGCCCACGCCTTCCTTTTGCAAATCGGCGGCCTGGTCATACAAGGCCTGGGCCAGATCCACGCGAGATTGCGACGCCTCCACATTGGCCACCGCGCGAAGTGTTCCGATGTACTGTGAAACCACCAGGAGAATTACTTGTTCGCGCGTCGAAAGGCTGGTGGCCTTGCTTGCACCTACGGTGCTTTGAGCGGCCTGATATCTCCGCCACAGCGTCAGATCGAAAACCGTCGCGCCAACGGACGGCCCCGCGGAGAACACCTGGTATGGTCCGAGTGTTTTGGGAAAACCAGGGAAAGGAGTCCGGCCTCCGAACTCGGCGAGCAGGTTCACTTTCTGCGCTTCATCGGAAATCTTCGCGTTCACTTGCGGCAAAAGATCGGCGCGCGCAATGTTTTTGTCCTGCTCGCTTTGCGCTGCCTGCAAAATAGCGATTTGCGCGGTGGGGTTCTGTTTCAGCGCCAACGCGACGGCCTGGTCCAGAGTCAGCCGCAGCAGTTCCGTTGGAGAGTTTCCAGGCAACGTGCTCTGCTTGCTTGTGCCTTGCGCCTCGGTTAGTAACGGGCTGAGGAACAAACTAAACAGCGCAATATAAAAAATAATGTGGGAACCCTTGCGGCCCTTCCCGGTATTGCCTGGGCCCTCGCCGCTCACGATCTCGCGCACGACGGCTTGATTGAGGCACCCCTCCGCGATCAGATGACCGCCCTGCCGGTGAATTTCCTTCAGCAGCACTTTCCCGGCCGCGTCAATAAAACTCACGGCGCAAAGATTCACGTTGAACTTCTCTTGCGGTTCGGAGGTGCGCAGCTCGCGCCAGCACTGCTCCAGCGCTGCCACCCATGGCCCCGCCAGACGCCCCTCGACATTGAGAACCGTCTTCCCGCGCTTCTTTTCCGTTGTGACCCTTAACATTGATACCATCCCGTTGGCCCTCTTAAGTTGCATGATCATCACCATCCAATGTGAAATTCCTTTAATCCATAAGTATAAGAAAAATAAATGGTTAGGCTAGAATGGAGAGTGGAAGCGGGGATTTATTTAGACCATATATAGGCATTAAACGAAATATGGGCTAGTTATATGTGACCATTTATAGGCACTCAACAAATGAGGTCTACTGCCAACCCCCATCCTCACCTTCTTCTACGCCTGGTCGACTTTGTAATTTCGATGAATGAATCTCCCCGCAGCCCAAACGGCAGCGGTTGCCCGGGATGATCCAGCTGCACAGGTCCGTACATGTCGTCCGCATCGATCCTCTCACAGACACAGGTACACGCCTACCCTGGCAATTGCCCGGCTCATTTTTAAGGTCTTTACCGGATTGTCTCTTTCTCAAGAAACATGTAGTAGTGCGCACATTCGAACCGGGGGCGGATCGCGGGCGCGAAGAGTAGCAGATACTCATCGCTCGTGATCGGCCATGCAAGCCCCTAGAATCGGATGAAAGAATCTTGCATTGCTAATTGCTGCGCTTCACCGCGATGGCCTGCAATTCGAAATGTCCGCCGCGCAGGAGCGACCCGGCGCCGATGAATTCCCGGGCCGGGTAGTCCTTCGTTGTGAAATAGCTCTTGTAAATGGGATTGAATTTGTCGAAGAGCGACAAGTCCGTGCACGCGATCTGCACGTACACCAGATCGTCCATGGTCATGCCTGCCGCAGCCAGCACTTCCTTCTCGCTTTCCAGCAAAAGTTTGATCTCGTCCTCAATTTTCTCTGGCGGTCTGCCCGTCTTAGGATCGAGGCCGATTCGTCCCGCCAAATACAGTGTGTTCCCCGAGAGGATTGCATCGCTAAAGGGCGCCTCCACGGGTCCACCTTGAAGCTTGATGATCTTTCTCGTGGGTTGAATCGTAACCTGCGAAAACGCGCCATGCACGGTCAGAATTCCTGCCACCACCAGGATCACTACCAGAAAACCGATGCGACGATTCATGATTTTCCTCCCTTCGAATGACATCTGCGATATGCCGGGCGAGTGTAATCCCCAAAGCGCAGTTCGGCAAGCGCGCGCACAACCGGCCGGAATGCACATCAAGTTAGAAAGAGATGAAACCCGTTCGAATGAAGTACAGCGACGTGAGGCCAACGCACAGCCACAACAGCACGCCCTGAAGGAGCGGGCGCCAGCCCACTTCTTTCATCGTGGAGCGAGAGATGCCGCTGCCGATTAGAAAGAGCGTGGCGGTGAGCCCGAGGCGGCCCAGCGTGAAGAGCGACGGAGTGATGCGCGAGAACGCGGAAACGTAGGTGTTAATGACCGCGGCGAGTAGAAATAAAAGAATAAACCACGGAAATTGAATGCGGGAGCGGTTGTGCTTGATGGCCGCGGTGGCGAGGGCCAGCGGGACGATCCACAAGGCCCGAGCGAGTTTGACAGTGGTGCCGATGACCAAGGCCTGCGTGCCGTATTTCGCGGTGGCGCCGACCACGGAACTGGTGTCGTGAATCGCGAGCGCGGCCCACAGTCCGAACCGCGTCTGCGAGAGGTGCAGCGCGCCGCCGATCGCGGGAAAAATCAGCAGCGCGATGGAGTTTAAAATGAAAACAGTGCCGAGCGAGACCGCCATCTCCTCTTCATTGGCTTGCAAAATGGGTCCGACGGCGGCGATCGCGCTGCCGCCGCAAATCGCCGTGCCGGCGGTAATCAGAAACGAAGAATTGCCGCGAACCCGCAAAAGTCTTCCGAGCGCCAGTCCCAACAGCAGCGCGAAAGTGATTCCCATCGCGGTATAGAGAAAGCCGCTGCGCCCCGCTTTCAAGACTTCGTGCAGGTTCATGCCGAAGCCGAGAGCCACGACGGAGCCTTGCAGAAGTGTGCGGGCGATGCCCCGGCTCTCGTTGATGTAGGGATGCGGAAAACTGAGGCCGAAGAGGATTCCGAGCGTGAGCGCGACCGGCGGAGAAATGTATCCACTGAACGAAAGGAGAAGGCCGGCGACGAACAAAACTTTTGGGAGGGTGGGCATCGACCGCAAAGAGAATATCAGGCTGGGAACGAAGCAGGCCAGCAATCAGGCTGCGGAATTCCGGAAGGGTTACCCAGGCCAGAAAAGCGTGTCAGCGAGCCTTCTTTACTTCCGTTTTTGTGAAGGCTTGGCTGCTGCTTCAGACGAACCTGCGGTAACGGCAGCGATAATTTTGGCGGTGGCCTCCTGGCTAATCTTGCAGCCGCGGTCATAGATGCGGCATTGCGCGAGGGTATAGGCGCAGCCACAGGTGCAGGTTTCTGCGTTGAACTTGTGGAGCGCGACGGTCTTCTGTTCGGGTGTGAGCTTGGATAGGTCAACGCCGGGCAGCTCATTGGCGCGGTCGGCATGCTTCAGGAAAATTTCGCCGGTGTCCTCAAACGTTTCCACTTTTATGTCGCCGATGGGCAACCCCAGAAGCGAACGAATCTCTGTTTCGTAGAGAACTGGGTCGCGGAGGCCTTCGTGCTTTTGCACCACGCGCCCCTCGGAATCAACCATAAAAGACGTGGGCAGCGCGCCAATTCCCCCGTACTGGATGCGGACCTCGTCGGTGGCAATGGCCACCGGATAGTTGATGTTGAACTCGGCGATGAATTTCTTGATGGCGCCCTGATCGTCGTCATCCACCACGAGGCCGAGGATTTGCAGGCGGTCTTTGTACTTGTTCTGCAGCTCGACGAGGTCAGGGATTTCCGCGCGGCACGGTCCGCACCATGTCGCCCAGAAGTTCAGCAGGATGACTTTGCCTTTGGAGCCAGCGAGAGTGACGGGCTTGCCGTCCAGTCCGGTGAGTTTAAATTCTGGAGCGGGATCGGGATTGCGGACGAAGCGGATCGTCGGTTGATCGGAATCCTGTGCAGCACCAAGACCAGGAAAGAAGAAGAGCAGCGACGAACCTACCAGGCAAACAACCAGCGAACTGTGAAGAGCGCGTCTCATACTGTCATCTATAGGAAAGCACAACGCGGCGGCGACGCCAAGAGGACTATAGGATCTCTGGTTAACAGTCGACCTGATCCACTTTCCCCGAACTTCGCGTCCGAATGGAAACGCGCTCTGAGACAGCAGCAGTCGCTTTGTCGTTACGCCTTTGCTTCATTGCTCCATTCCGTCACGGCCTGGCATTTGGAGAAAAAAAGCCCAGCGGCAAATCGCGCGAAGTGCGTAGTCCCGCCGCGGCGTCCAGGATCGCGGGAATCGAATTCACGACCACGGAAGCCGTCGCGATGTCACCATGCGTCCCGCCGGGGATCGTCAGGCTGATATCCGGATGGCCGGTCAGCGAAATCGTATCCGCGGGATCTTTCGCGCCGACGTACATTTGCAGCTCGAGGTACACCAACTCCTTGCCGTCTTTCGAAAGGCCACGCGCAATCTGGTGCACGCCCGCTGCCTGCCCAGACTCCACAGTCAGATATTCTGTCTGTACGCGCTCGCCGGCGATTTTCGGTTCAATCGTTTCGGTGATTTCTTGCACGGGCAGGTTCAAGCTGTCCGCCACCATCGCGACGGACTCCGGCAAGCCCACGTGCTTGATCACGCCCGCCTTCACCTGCTCGCGAAATTCCTCGACGCTCATGCCCGCGCCGATTTTCTTCTGCAACGGCAGCCGCCGCTTGGACGCGTCGACGATGCGCAGTGCCTTGGCATGTTCGATGCGCTGCGAAACCGCCGCCAGCGTCACCACCAGCTTGTCCATCACGAAGCCGGGGTTCACGCCCGTGCCCACCAGAGCCACGCCCCATTCCTTTGCCGCAGTGTCCAGCTTCGCCGCCAGTTCCGGATACGTTCGAAAGGGGTAAGACAATTCCTCGCACGTGGAAACGATGCAGGATTCCGCTTCCAGGCAGAGCAGCAACTGGTCCATCACCTTCGCGAGAGAGGAAGACGTCGAATGGATGACCACGTCCGCCGCTTGTTCCAGCACTTCCTTGGCGTCCGCGGACACTTTCACGCCCCATGGCGCGCCCTTGGCGCCGACCACTTCGCCCAGATCGCGCCCCACTTTTGCCGGGTCGGTGTCAATCGCGCCAATGATTTCAATGGCTTGCTTTTCGCGCATCAAGCGCACGATGGACGCGCCAATCGGGCCGACACCGTACTGGATCACGCGAATCTTTTTCTTCACGTTGCTCCCTGTCTCTTTGCGCGGCGAGCGCACACACGCGCATTTTCGCTGCATAGGAAACCCCTACGATAATGGAATTCAGTACTTCGTTCAACGACCAACCGCAGTTGGTCGCAACAAGCCTTGATGCCAGCGGAAGCCATTCGAATTTGCTCGGCACAGGCTAGCGCTTTCGAACACCGGAATGTTGCTGGGGCGCAGATTGCACCGCATAATGGCTCAGACATCTCAGCGAATCTCGGAGGGCACTGCCATGCCAGCAAAAAAACTCAGCGACGCCGAAATCACCGCGCTGCTTCCCAAGGCCAAGGGCTGGAGTGTGGTGAACGGCAAGCTGCACAAAGAATTTGCGTGCAAGGATTTCGTCGCGGCGTTCGGCAACATGACCCGCGTGGCGCTGGTCGCGGAAGCCATGAATCATCACCCCGAGTGGTTCAATGTGTGGAACAAAGTGGTGATCGACCTGAACACGCACAGCGTAAAAGGCATCAGCGACTATGATTTTGTCTTGGCGGAAAAGATCAATGAAATCTTCGAGCCTTTCCCGCCGGTGCACGTTCCCGGTAGCGGAAAAAGTCAGTGAGTCCCTCGGTGTCTGACCCGTCCGTGCGAAAACTACTCTCTCTAGAATGACCGTCTCCAGCCCATCACAGAAATCCAGCCGCGGCTGGATTTTTCTTTTGGCGCGCTGGGCCGCCGCACTCTTGAAATTCGTGCCCCTTTCACTTCACGAACGCCTTCTTCAGCCCGACCTCTTTTTGCCGTTGACATGGGCCATTCCAGGTGTTACAAACCGCAGAAAGACAGGCCCTTTGGTGGTGAGTCTCCTAACGTATTGCAAGCGCAGTTCGCGAGTGAGGCCGCAGACCTGCCTGGCAGGGCAGGGCTGCTGATCCGCTAAGGGATTGTCATGCAACACCCCACCCACCCCGGGAGGTGAGAACGTACCTGTTTTCACCTCCTTTTTATTTTGGGAAGCCCTTAACTCGCCTCAAAACGGTCCAAACTGGAACGTAAAGCCCTATCTCCCCCTGACAGCCCAATACCTCCCGCGTAACCGCTTCTGGGTCCTTCTTGCGCTAAGATGGCCGCTTGGCGTTCGCTCAAAACATGATACCCCAGCCGCCTCCGCTCCTATCCCTGGAACTCGTCACCGTCCTGCGCGGCACCCGGGAGCAACACCCCGCCCTCGACGACATCAGCCTGCGGATCGCTTCCGGCGAGCACGTCTGCATCCTGGGCCCCAACGGTTGCGGCAAGTCCACGCTGATCAAGACCATCACCCGGGAATGCTATCCCCTGGCCCGCGAAGGCTCATCCATCTCCATCTTGGGGCGCGAGCGCTGGAACATCTTCGAACTGCGTTCGCTCCTCGGCATAGTCTCGCCGGACCTGCTGGCCTCCTGCACCACGGACGCTACCGGCCGGGACGTGGTGCTCTCCGGTTTTTTCAGCAGCACGCGCATCTTTCCGCACCATCATCCAGATCCAGGTCATCTGGCCCGCGCTAACGAAACGCTCTCGCGACTCGGCATCGCGCATCTTGCCGATCGCTCTGTCGCGGAGATGTCCTCCGGCGAAGCCAAGCGCACCTTGATCGCTCGTGCGTTGGTGCATGATCCGCAAACGCTGCTCTTCGACGAGCCCAGCAACGCCCTGGACATCGCCGCACAGCTGCAATTGCGAAGCACGATGCGCGAGCTTGCCAAGTCCGGCATCGGCATTCTCCTCGTCACGCATCATGTGTCCGAAATCATTCCAGAGATGGAGCGCGTCGTCCTCTTGCGCGAAGGCCGCATCCTCGCCGAGGGACCGAAATCCTCCGTGTTGACGGAGGACCATCTTTCGAATCTGTTCGGTGTCGCCGTCCGCCTGGGCCCGCAAGACGGATTCTTCCATCTCTACTAAACGGAAGCGACAGCGTGTCTGTGTAGAGGTTTGGTTGGGTCGCGTTCAGCTCGTCTGCGCCAGTTCGTACAAGAACTCGACATGTGAGAGCGCGGCGCCGTCCATGCTCTGAATCTTTGGATTCCTCGATTCGATCAAATAATACTCGTCCGGCGCGTGCGCCCCATTTCCGTGGCCCAGCCCAAAGTGCCCCGCGGGCAAACGCAGCGGATCACCTGTAAAAACGAACCCAGGCCACGAACCGGCCAGCCGCGGGAGCACCACCGGATCGATTCCATTCTTTTTATAGACGCTCGCCGCCGCGCGGATCACCGCGGAATCGCCAGCCGTGCTCGTCGGGTCGTACCCACCGCTCATGTGCACGTCAATATCCGCGAACCCCTTCTTGGCCAAGTGCGCTTTCAGCGCCCCAAGCGCTTCCATCGCCGTCATATCCGGAACCAGACGCATATCCACTTTCGCGACCGCCTTGCCCGGAAGAATTGTTTTTCCGCCAGGTCCCGTATAGCCGCCCACCAGCCCTTCGATATTGACCGTCGGCCGCGACACCAGCAGCTCTAGCGCCTCCTGCCAGCCCACATCGTGGACCCAGCGTTCTACGCCAAGTAATTTCTTCGCGTCCGCCTCGTTGAGGTGCCGCGCCGCTTCCGCGATCATTTTCTTTTCGCCGTCGGAGAGCGGCCGCGCCTTGGCGGCAAATCCTTCGATGACCGGATCGTTGCCATCGGGCGAAACCAGCGTTGCCAGCGCCTCGACAAGGTGCCACGCAGGACTGTCCAGGCGCGCTTTGTTGCTCGAGTGCACATCCTTGCGCGGACCGCGTCCCCAGAGTGCGCCGCTGGACGTCAGCTCGCATTCGACAACGCCCTTCGCCCCGAGGAACATCGTGACTTCGCCATCGAGCCCCTGCGAAGCGTAAGGCATGAACACGCCGCTGCATTTTCTCAGCGCGGCGGCCGCATCCGCCTGCCGCACCAATTGCGGAAAATGCGGCGAGCCAATTTCTTCTTCTCCCTCCGCCACGAAAACGAGATTTACCGGCATCTTTTTCCCCGCGCCGCGAATCGCGTGAAAAGCCGCGAGCAACGTGGCTTCCGGCCCTTTCTGATTCACCGCGCCGCGGCCCACGACGACTTTTCCGAGTCCCGGCTTATCCACCAGCGCCGCTTCGAACGGCGGCGACGACCACTCTGCCGGATCGGCCTGCTTCACGTCGTACATAAAATAAAGCCCCAGCGTTTTGGGAGCGCCTGCATCGAGCACGGCAAACACGCCCGGCTGGCCGTCCGTCGGCATTTTCCGCACGCCGCTGAACCCTGCTTCGCGCAGCAGCTCCATCATGTGCTCGCAACCCTCGTTCATGCCGCGATTTTCCGCCGCGATGGACGGCTGCCGGATCCAGTCCTGCAGCCGCTTCACGGATTCATCGTGCCGCTTCTCAACCTCCACGCGAATCGCGTCGAACTCGCCGGGATTTGCCGTCGCCCATCGCGGCATCGCGAGCGTAGCCGCCGTTGCCACCGCGGTAGCGGCTGCGCCTTGCAAGAATGTGCGCCGGTCCGCGGTCGGATTTTTTTCTTCGGCGCGATTTTCGAATTGCCCGTCCTTGTTGTGATCGAAAGAATTGGGATTAGACATCGTGGCCTCCTACGTTGTGCTTAGCCGGAATTGAAGTGCCGTGAAATCTAGAGTCCTTCCAAGCCGGGAGACTATACCTTCCCGATTCAGTCGGCAACGGCCGACCCCGATGCGCGCCTCTCGTGTCGAGGAGCGCGGAAGTGAATCTGGTATTGCATTTGATTGACGAACTGCGCGATCGTGCCGTTCGGCCCAACCGCCCACCCAACGTGAAGGTCAGGGATCGCCAGGGCATTGAGATTCAGCGAAGCGGCGTGCTTCCAGTGAACGGCGAAATCCCCGCTGACGTCCTCGCCCGTCGGTCCCACCGCCATCCAGAGTGTGGCGTCGCCATGGACCCATGCAACTGCCGACCGGTACCCGCCGGGCTGTTGCGCGGCGAGTTGCCACGTTTTGCCACTGTCGGTGGAGTACGCGACTGCGTGATACTGGCGGCTCGGTTCCTTGTAATCGCCTCCGACCGCAACAAGCTTCCCGTCATTTCCAAGCGCGAGTGAGAAAATCCCCGATGACGCATTGGCGCTTGCGATCGGCGTTTCTGCGACGCTCCAAGTCCTTCCTCGATCTGGAGAATGAAATACACGCGCAGCGCGGGCACCGCCAGTGCCAAAAAAGACGTCGTCGTCGGAAATCACGAGCCCAGAGTTGCTGGCGGCAAACGCTCCTTCGCCAGGCAACGCTGCAGGCAGCTTCTCAGCAGGGAGCGGAATCCAGTGTTCGCCGTCCGCCGTGTGCAGCAGCACGAACTTGCCATCCACGGGGTCGCTCAGAGCCATGCACTCTTTCTCCGACTCACAGCTCAACGCGTCCAGGAAAAATTCCTTACGTCCACCGGTGTATTGCAACTTCCAGGTTTCGCCGCCGTCCGTAGTCTTATAGATCCTCGACTTTTCACCCTCGCCGCTGGACATGACGTAAGCCGTTCTTGCATCGAACGCCACAATCCCACGAAAATCCAGTTTGTCTGCGTCGGCCACATGCAGGCGCCTCCACGTCTCGCCCTCATCGAGCGATTTCAGAATCACGCCGTTCGAACCGGACGCCCACACCACCGGCACGGGCATGCCCTTTTCGTCCGGCGCGTACACGGCACTCACTCCGCGCAAATTGGTGTCGAGCCCGCTGGCCTGCACCTTCCACCATTGCGCTTCGGCGGAAGAGATGAAGAGCAGCACGAGAGGCGCCAGCCGCATGCCGCGCATCCAAACAAGCAGAGCGAATTCGCTGTACGAAAAGGGCAGCAATTTCCTTTACCGCGCTTCCGGTTTCAGCAACTCATCCAAATAATCCGGCTTGTCCGGATTTCGAATGAGATGCGGATAGCGTTCGCCGTCGTGATAGTCGATCGAGGAAATTTTGTAATAATCATCAACGATTACCAGCAATTCAATCGGCTTCGTATTGGTTTTGCTGGCCTTGATGGCGTCGCTGAGAATTTCCGGAGTGAACAGCCGTCCATTCACGCCAACCACCTTCATTCCCGGCGCGAGTCCCGCCAGAAACGCCGGCCCATTGAAGATGGCGTCGCTGATGACGCCCTCTTTATCGAGGTTCAATCCAATGGTGTATGTGCTGTTCGAGATGCCGCGCGAGATTCGTCCCGGGAGCGGTGGTTCTGGAGTGAAAGTCAATTTCCAGCCGCTCGCTTCAATGCCCCCGGCCGGCGGTTCGGGAGACGTGGAAGTCAACCGGCTGTTCCAAAATCCCGCCCAATCGTATCTCACCACTTGATTCATCGTCTGCGTGAGCTCTTCAAAAGTGTAGGGCTTCAGCTCCGCGCCGTTGTTCGCCCCACCATAGAAAATGTGAAAGAAGTCCTCAAGCGATTTCTGCCCGCCGCTCAGGTTGTGTATGAGGTCCCCCGCCTCCAGCCAAAGCAGTTCCCCTTCCTCGTAGTAATCCATGCCGCGGCGCCAACTGGCCCAGCCCCGCGTGTCAGGTCCGCCGGTGAACATCCCCGGAAGCGCGACGGCCGTATCGAGCACCGGTCGCCAAGTCCGTCCCGGCCTGCCAGGACCGAGTCCCGCGGCGTAACCTGCCAGCGCCTGCCGATACTCGTCCGCCGTCCACATTCCACTGCGCGCCGCGAGCAAATCGCCGAGATAGGAAGTATTTCCCTCGTAGACCCACAGGAGGTCCGTCTGCAGTGGCGTTTGGAAATCCGGAGCGGACAAGCCTTTCGGCCGGCGGAATTTTCCGCTCCACGAATGCGCAAATTCGTGCGCGAGCAGCCCCCCAGCGTCGCGCGCCGCGCCGGGAGAAATTAGAATCCGTTCCGTAAGGCGGCTGTCGTTCGATTCGTGGTGCTCGACGCCGAAATGCGGCGTGTGGTCGCTCAGCGTGAGCAGGAAATGGTAGCTGCGATAATGCCGCGTGCCGAAAAGCTTGCCGGATTCAGCGACCACATTCGTCAAGCCCTTCTGCACTTCCGGACTCATCGCCAGGGCCGCTTCGCTGTCCGAGACGATGTCAATCTCGTGGTGAATGGGTTCGCCCGGCGGCGTCAAATCGAAAACGCGGTAATACTCGCCCGCGATCAGCGGGGAATCGAGCAAGCGTTCGAGTGACGTCGGCTGAAAAACAATTTCGTTGGCGGATTGGTTTTCCACCGTGAGCGCCGTGCCGAATTGCCAGCCTGCCGGGAGCCGCAACGTGGCCTTCACCATAAGCTGGGCGGCCGGAGTGCCAGCAGGATAAAGCAATACGGGATACCAATTGAGATCCAGCAGCTTGGCCGTCGCCGTGCACGCCGGGCCCCCGCTCACCAGATAATCGAACGAAGCCTCCACTTCCTTCGCCCCGGAGGGAACGTCTACATGAAACGTGAAAACGTCCAGAGCATCTCGCCGCCAAGGGAGAATTTTGCCACTCGCCGATACTTTCAGCCCGCTAAGATTTGCAATTGGCCCGACCGGCGCGTGCGTGCCCTGAATCCATTTCGGATAGTAGAGCGTCAGCGGACCGGGCGCGGCGGGAATCACCTCGTGCACGCGAATAATTTTCGCTGTCGCTTGCGTGGCGTCCACCGCAAGCTCGATCGACGGGCCGGATTGCGCAAATGTGGAAACATCGCCGAATACGGCAGCCAAAACGAGAAGCAAAAACACGCGCATGGTGAGTTTCATCATTCGAATACCTCCTGGATTCGCGGGCTTCGTTTCAAGTGGGTCGGGGCGTGAATCGAAAGCGCCTGCTTGTCACTTCGAAGGCGCGTCCTGAAGAGACGATCCTTCCATCGGTCAGCGATTGAATTCCCAGCGCCGAAAAACCGCACTCGCGCGACGCATCATACCGCCTGCTGTCCGCCGCTGCAATCGAAGCCGCTACAAGTGGGGGCCCCTTTTTCGCATTCAGCCGCAACCAAATTCGAAAACTCGATGCTCACAACTAAATGTTTGAGCATTACGCCGCACTGACTTAGACTTCCGCCGGCTTCCAGGAGGGGCATTATGCAAACCACACGAAGGACTTTTCTAGGAGCTGTTGGAGCCACCGCCGCCCTCGGGGTCGTCGAGAAGGCCACATTTGCAGCAGCACCCGAGGGCGCGCCGCGGACGGCAAACGCCGCCGCAGCTGTTGGTGAAAAAGTTTTGTTCTGGGTCGCGGCCTCCACGCCCTGCGACAAAGACTTGATGTTCGATGAAGAACTCTACAAGGACCTGCTGGCCTACTTGAAAGCCAGCGGCGCGGATGGTGTCGTCGTGCTGGGGACCACGGGAGAATTTCCGTCTTTCTCCTTCGCGGAACGGAAGAAAGTGGCGGAGACAGCCTTCAAGCACCGCAACGGACTGAACATCATCGTCAGCACCGGCACGTCGAATTTTCCGGAGACCATCGAGCTGTCGCAACACGCCGAAGCCAACGGCGCCGATGGCCTGCTGATCGTTCCGCCGTTTTACTACAAACGTGTGCGCACGGAGCCTTTGACCAAATATTTCTCAATGATTTTCGACAAAGTAAAAATCCCCATCAACCTCTACCACATCCCCTTCGCCAGCCGCGTGCCCATCAGCCACGACCTGCTGCATAGCCTCGAAAAATATCCGAACCTCGCGGGCATCAAGGACTCCGTCAGCGATCCCTCCGTCTATCAGCAATTTGTCGCCGAATTTCCCAAGCTCAACATGCGCACGGGAACGACGGAAAATCTGAAGTACGCCCTCGACCACGATATGGGCGCAATCCTCGCGGAAGGCAACAATTTCACCAAACTGATCGCCGCCGTCTTCACCGCAAAGCGCGCTGGCAAAGACATCAGCGAACCGATCGCCAAACTAGAAACGGCGTTGAAGCTGCTCCGCGCCGGTGGCGTGGATGAATACGGCCCGATGAAATACGCGTTGAGTTTGCAAATGGGGACGCGCCAATTTTATCAGCGGCCACCCAACTCCGATGTTACGGATGAGCAGAAAACCAAAATCAAGGAAGCGCTCGAACAAATAAAACAAATGGGGTGAACGGAACGGCTAGGGCCAGAGAATCACGCGGAGGATGAAATATGCATCACAGAAGACTCTGCTCTTGGAGAATTATAGTCCTGTGGACTGTCGTCCTCGCCGCACTGCCGGTCAACGCGGCGGCGCAGACCAACAAGAAGGACTCCGAATGGCCGACCTATGGCGCTGACCTGGCGGCAACGCGTTACCGGCCGCTCGACCAGATCAACGCCTCCAACTTCAACGACCTGGAAATCGCCTGGCGCATCAAGACCGACAATTTCGGCGATCGCCCCGAATACAAACTCGAAGGAACGCCCCTGATGGTCAAGGGCGTTCTTTACGCGACGGCCGGCTCGCGCCGTGCCGTAGTTGCGCTGGATCCCGCCACGGGCGAATTGCTGTGGATCCATGGCGAGCATGAAGGTGCGCGCGGCGGCGCCGCTCCCCGGCAACTCTCCGGTCGAGGGCTCGCCTATTGGTCCGACGGAAAAGAGGAACGCATCCTGTATGTGACGCCGGGTTTCCGTCTGATTTGCCTCAACGCGAAAAATGGCATTCGCGTTCCATCCTTCGGCGACAACGGCGAAGTGGACCTCAAGCTCAACGACGATCAAGACATCTTCCCCGACTTGATCACCGGAGAAATCGGAATCCAATCGGCGCCGGTCGTGGCGAAAGACACCGTAATTATCGGCGCAGCGTTTCGCGAAGGCATGACTCCGAAAAGCATGCGCAACAACAAAGGATACGTGCGCGGATTCGACGTTCGAACCGGCAAGCGCCTCTGGATTTTCCATACCATCCCGAAAAAGGGCGAATTCGGCTACGACACCTGGGAAAAAGGTTCCGCGGAATACACCGGCAACACCGGCATGTGGACGCAGATCACCGTGGATGAACAACTCGGCTTAGTCTACCTGCCCGTCGAGTCGCCCACCGGCGATTTCTACGGCGGTCATCGCCCCGGAAATAATTTATTTGGCGAGACGCTGGTATGCGTCGATCTGAAAACCGGTGAGCGCAAATGGCACTTCCAATTGGTGCATCATCCTCTGTGGGACATGGACATTTCCTCCGCGCCCATCCTCGCCGACATCACCGTTGACGGAAAGCCAGTCAAAGCTGTAGCGCAACCCACGAAGCAGGGTTTTCTTTATGTCTTCGATCGCGTGACCGGCAAGCCCATCTGGCCCATGCCAGAGAAACCAGTAGAAGTCGGCAGCGTTCCGGGCGAGTGGTATTCGCCGACGCAACCGATTCCCTCGAAGCCCCAGGCGTACAGCCGCAACGGCGTGTCCATTGATGCTTTGATCGATTTCACGCCAGCTCTCCGCGAGCGCGCGAAAGAAATCGTTTCGCACTATCACCTGGGCCCGGTCTACACCCCGCCCACCGTGAGCAAACTCGAAGGTCCGCTCGGCACGCTCACCTTAGGCACCGCTTCCGGCGGAACGAACTGGCCCGGCGGCTCCTACGATCCCGAAACACACATCGCGTATCTGTATGCGTGCAATGCGTGTGTCGAACCGATTGGGCTCGTGCCCGCGCCGAAGGAAATCTCCGACATGAACTACATCGCGGGAACCGCTGGAAAAGAAGTGGAAATGCTGCACGGTCCCGGTGAAAACGCCGGCGCCGATTCTCCCAAGCCGCCGAAGAAACCATCCGGCGGCGGATTTGTGCGCATGGACGTCGAAGGTTTGCCGTTGATTAAGCCGCCGTACGGAACCATCACCGCCATCAATCTGGATAAGGGAGATTTCGTCTGGCAGATCGCGCACGGCGAAACGCCCGACGTGGTCAGGAATTCCCCGCTTCTCAAAGGCATGAACATCCCACGCACCGGCCAGATCACCTACAACATCGGCACGCTGGTCACCAAGACGCTGGTCATCGCGGGAGAAGGAAACGTCACCACCACTGCGGATCATCCGCGCGGAGCGATGCTGCGCGCCTATGACAAAGCAACCGGCAAAGAAGTTGGCGCTGTGTATATGCCTGCGCCGCAGACGGGATCACCGATGACCTATATGCTGAACGGCAAACAATACATCGTCATCGCCGTTAGCGGCGGCCCATACTCGGGCGAATATATTGCGTACACTCTGCCGACGAACGAGTAAATCAAACGCGAACGAGAAAGCATCGTGAAGATCAAGTATTCCGCCATAGCAATGATGGCAATTTCCGCGATCACCGTGCTCGTCTGCGCTCTTCGCGCGCAGGAGCCGCCCTCATCGGAGCGATCGGTGTGGGACGGCGTGTACACCGAAGAGCAGGCCAAGCGCGGCGAATCGCTGTACGAAAAACAATGTTCGACGTGTCATGGCGACAAGCTCGCAGGCAGAGAATCGGCGCCGCCACTCATAGGCGGGGCATTCATGGCCAATTGGAATGGACTCACGCTGGGGGACTTGTTCGAGAGAATTCGCAGAACCATGCCGCAAGACTCGCCGGGAAAACTGAGCCGCCAGCAGAACGCCGATGTCCTGGCGTATGTGCTGAACTTCAACAAGTTCCCCGCCGGGAAAACCGAGCTGTATCGCCAGGCGGAGATGCTGAAAGAGATTCGCTTCGAAGCGGCTAAACCGGAAGCGAAGAAGTAGCTACGGTTCGATCCGGGTTTCGTCGCGGTTTCCGGTAAGAGTGTACAAGGGATTTTCTGGACGGAGGGGGATTGTATGAAAAAATCGTTTCCCGTAGTTGTGATCGCGGCCACGCTCATCGGGTTCGTTGCGGGCTACGCCGCGAAGCCGAGCCCGCAAGCAATTCTCAGCGGCCACCTCAATGATTTCTCTTTAACTCCAAACGCTTCCGCTCAGGAAAACAAACCAGAAGTCATGCCGTTCGGTTTCAATTCTCCGCGCGAGCCCGCGCTTGCACCCGATGCGCCGCCAGTCCTGTACTGGAACATCGACGACATTCGAAAGGCGAGCGCGGAAATGGCAGAGCGGGCCGCGAAGCTGGCGAAAGAGGCCGGCAGCGGAAGCTCGCAATCCTTCGGCGGCGGACCGGTGCACGTGCAGACGCGCAATTTCAGCATGTTCATGCTCTACCGCATGCATCGCGAGCAGCCCGTCCTCAGCTTGACCAAAGTCAATAGCGTTTGGGATGACGCCGAGATGCACGCCGGCGCATACGATTTCTACGTGTTCACCAGCGGAACCGGCGAGATGGTTTTGGGTGGCAAAATCGCCAACCGGCAAAACTTGATGGATAAGGACGGCCCCGTGCCGGGAGAATATCGCGGACAGCCGGTGGTTGGCGGACAAACGTTTAAAGTGAAAGCCGGCGACTGGCTGCTGATTCCGCCGGATACGCCGCACCAGCCCAAACCCGATCCCGGCGGCTTCAGCTACTTCATCATGAAGATCAACGTCGGCGTGTATCCCTGGAGCTTGGTTCGCTGAGCTAACCCGCTTCCGGTTCTTAGTACAGAGAAAAACAGCAAAACGATTGGGGAAAAGTTTATTTCTTTTTCCCTACTGACAACGGAGAACTGACAACGTAAAACTATTTTCAGCGGAGCTGGCCGGGCTCGATGCCTCTTTTGCGGGCTTCATCGAGCAGCGCATCAATTTTGGATTGTAGATCTTTTTTCTGGTCTTGCAGCGTGCGGATTTGCACCTCGATGGGTTCGCGGTTGTAGCCCTTGTTCAGCTTGATTCCCCCAGCCGAAGTGTTGGGTTCACCTTCGCTGAAATTCTTCAAGTCCACCAGTTGCCGGTCCACGTCGGCAATCTGTTCCTGGTACTTATCAATCTGCTTGCGCACGCTGGCGATATATTGCGCATCCGCGGGCTTGTCAGCGGTTGGTTTTGACTTCGGCGTATTCTTCGGATCGCCCACCACGGAGACTGTGCCGCTCGTACCGGAAAGATTCTCATTCGTCCAGACTTTTTTGGGTTTCGCCGCATTGGCAGGCGGGGCCGTTGTCTGCGGCTGCGTTACCGGAGGCGCACTGGTGTCCGGAGATTGCGCGGAGCCAAATGTGGCCGCGAGAAGGATCAAAATGAATGCATACGAGAGCGAACGGGGCATAGAGCCTCCTGTCTCTCGGGGTCGAGGACGCTAGGCTAGTTAACCCATTTTAGCGCGAAAGGTTTCAGTGATCGGCGGGGTCCGGTCCCGGTTTGCCCAATTCGCTACGTCCGAGCTCCGCGCGAATCGCGGAAAGTGCTTCTTTCGGAGGACCGATGTACCGGTAATTCGAATAAAACGTGCGCTCGTGGATCGAAAAACTCGAAAACAATTTGCGGCCGTCGAAATCATATTGCGAAAAACTGGCCAGCCACAGCCCGGGAAAAAACTCGTAGCGCTCCTGCATGAAGTGGCTGCCCTTGTAAATCTTGCCGAGAAACAAGCCCACGGAAATATCTTCCGTAACGTCGCCCTCAATGCGCGCGAGCTCGCCGGAAGTCTCGTCGATCCAAACAAAGCCATGCACCTTGGTATACACGGAAGTGAATCGCGTGGTGGGCTTGAAAGCCGGGTTCGGCGCCATGACATATTTGGAAAGCATGCGGTCGCCCCGCTGCTCCCGGTCGGCGAAGGTGAAAAGGAAGGCGTTCCGCGTGGCCTCAATGAGATCGCTGCGCTCTTTCTTTCTCTTGGCGAATTTCTCCAGCGCCTCGCGCTGCGAACTTTTGCCCTCGGCGGCGAGCGCCAGAGCCTTTTCCAATTGCTCGAGCGCCGTGCGGTAGGCCGCCGCATCGGTCGGTTGTCCGTCCGGGCCAACGGGAATGTGGTCCATGCCCGTGCCTGAAGGAATTACACGCGCGATTTTTACCGTGGCAGGGGTCGGATCGTTCGGGTTCTTGCGGATTTCAAGTCGTTCGATGCGCTCGTAAACATCCAGAGCTTCTTCATTTTTTTTCTGATTCGCAATCACCCGATCGAAAAGCATCGGCTTTCCCGGGCCGATCGTTGCCGGGGACTCCGGAGACAACGATTGCGCGGCCGCACAAGCAGTCAGAGCGAGAGAGAGCAGGGCTATTCGAATCAACACGCATTTTAGCATGACTCCAAACGGCGAAAGAACCGCCATTGTGCACTTGGATTGGATTCGCCTACGCACACAATTGTTGTACACCGTCAGAACGCCAAAATGTTCGGACGCGTGTTAAAGCATCAACGGCCGTCGTCGATTGCCTTCAACTTATGACTTTGGTTTGTCAGCGGGCTTCTGGCCTTGCTGTTGAAAACCCTCTGTCCACGGCGGCACGACACCGTTCATGCGCGCGTAGGCAATCGATTGGCCCAGGTGCTCGCCAAAATGCCCGGTAATCATGATAAATGAACCGCGCACGGTGGTCTGGCGGTTGAACATTTTTTGCGGCTTGTCGGCAACTGCGTCGTTGAGCGCAAGAATCGCTCCGCGGAAATGCGCGAAGGAATCCTTGAGGGCTTGAATCAGTTTTGGTTTGTCGCCGGAGAGGGCCTGGATGGCCTTGAAATCGAGCCCCACAGGTAGCGCGGTTCCGAGAGCTCGAGCGATACCGTAGTTTGCGGCGACAATATGAGCGTAGACCTCACCGACGGAGCGTACCCCTTCGCTGGGCCGCCAGCCGTACTTCTCGGCGGGCATGGCCTCGGCCAGTTGCGTGTACCGCTGCTCGTAATAGGCGACCTCTTCCAGGAACTCGGCGCGGGGGCCTGAGGCAGGTACGGCTGAGGCCACGACGGGAGCTTTATCGGCAGGCTTATCTTGAGCCCGGACGGAACTCGAACAACACAAGACGACGGCTGTAAATCCAAGAAAATAAAGAGAGATACGGTGCATCACGTCCTCCTTTGGGACCCAAATCTCCTCTGAACGCGTACAATAGCAGAGTAGGCTAGGCGACAGACTACCCCAAGATTTGGGGAATGCGAAGGGCCCTTCCGCACGTCTAACTTCCTGCATCTATTCCGGGGTCGTTGACGCAACAAAAGAAGGCCATACAACGTCTTTATAGAGAGAAGGTCGGAGGACACTTTGGGTGTGACCCCCATGGATGGGCTAGCTGCGGTTCCCCGTGTGGTCCCGCAGGCCCTGATTTCTCCCTCAAGGGTCGGCCGAGTTCGCGGTGCGCTCACTACCATCATTGAGACGCTCCGGCTCGCGTTCGACGCTTTGCGTGCGCATAAGCTGAGAAGTTTCCTGACGCTTCTGGGTGTCATCCTGGCGGTGACAACGCTGGTGGCGGTAATGAGCGTAGTGGACGGCATGAACGCTTACGTCGCGGACCGCGTCGCAAACCTCGGGGCGAACGTCTTCATCGTGGATCGTTTCGGAATCATCACCAGCCAGGATGCGTGGATCAAAGCCCAGAAGCGGCCCCTGATTGTGCTCGAGGATTACGAGCGCCTGCGCGACAACATGAAAACGGCCAAGGCCGTGGCCGCCGAGGACGACCGCAGGGTTCAAGTCCGTTCCGGCAACGTCAAGATGGACGACACCGATGTTCTGGGTGTCACTCCGAATTACGCCGACGTGAGAAATATAAACGTGGCGCAAGGGCGCTTCATCACCGAAGCAGATGATACGCACCGCTCCGAGGTGGTCTTCATTGGTGCGGATATCGCAAAGAAGTTCTTTCCCACCGTGGATCCCATCGGGAAAACCATCAACGCGGAGACGCATAGTTACGAAGTTGTGGGAGTCGCCGAAGCCATCGGCACCGCGTTTGGCAGGTCGCAGGACAATTTTGTAATCATGCCGCTCGGAACCTATTACAAAGAGTGGCACCGGCAGACCGATTGGCTGGGGATTTTTATCCAGGCGCCGAACGGGGAAATGATGCAAGCGTCGGAAGATGAAGCGCGCATGCTGATGCGCGCCTGGCGCCATCTTCCGTATGACGCGCAGGACAATTTCGCCATCCTGGGATCCGATTCCATCATGGCGCTGTGGCATGACTTGACGGGGAATCTCGCGCTCGTTGCGGTGATGCTCGTGAGCGTGTTTCTGGTGGTCGGCGGAATCGTGATCATGAACATCATGCTCGCCAGCGTGACGGAGCGAACGCGCGAAATTGGAATTCGCAGATCGCTGGGCGCGCGGAAAAAGCACATCTTGCTGCAGTTCGTCACCGAATCCGCGGTGCTGGCCTCGGCAGGCGGGCTGATTGGAATCGCATTGGCCTACGGCATCGTCTGGCTGGGCAGAACACTGACTTCCATTCCCATGGAGACATCGCTCACGGCCGTGCTCGTTTCGCTGGGAGTCTCGACGGCAGTCGGGCTTTTCTTTGGAATATATCCCGCGATGAAGGCCGCAAAACTGGATCCCATCGAAGCGTTGCGGGCGGATGGCTGAGAAATGCTGACTCCGGCTTGACCGAAGTCAGGGCAAACAACAATGGCACAAGCACACGGCGAAAATCTGAAGCAAGCCATGGACACGCTGCGCGCGCACAAAATGCGCAGCGCGCTAACGGTGTTCGGCGTGGTGCTAGGTGTGAGCGTAATCATGCTGGTCGCCGCGTTGATCACCGGGTTTGATGAAAAAGTCCAGGAAAACATCAAGCAATTCGGAGCGGATACGGCATTCATTTCGAAGTGGGACCAGGGAATGCACAGCGGAAGTCCGCCGTTGGAAGAGCGGCAGAGGAAACCGTTGACGCTCGAGGATGCCATCGCCATTCAGGAAGGCAGCCCCGCGGTGAAAAACGTCACCGCGTTCATTCAAACAGGATGGATGCAGTCGCACAGCGTGCGCACAAAAGCGGGTGAAGTTACGGCGATTGACTACCGCGGCGTGCAGCCGAATTTCGGGCAAGTGTATGCGAATGCGGCGACCCTCGCGGGCCGCTTCATCAGCGAGGGCGATGACCTGCACCGCGAAAAAGTCGTCATGCTCGGCGAAAACGTGGCACCGGTTTTGTTTCCCGAGGGGAACGCGGTCGGCAAAGACGTGATGATTGACGGCGCGGATTTTCTGGTGATCGGCGTGGTGGAAAAGCCCAAGGGCGGAATCGGTATGGGCGATGAAGACCGCCGCGTGCTGATTCCCTTCAACACGTTTAAGAAAATTTATTCAGGCGCGGACGAACTCAACATCCGCATGCAAGCGTACCCCGGAATGCTGGATCAAGCCGTAGATCAGGCGCGCGAAGTGCTGGACCGGCGGCGGCATGTGCCGTATGGCAGCAAAGAGAATTTTTCGATTGCCACGGCGGAGCAGCAGGTTGCGGAGTTCCACAAAATCGTGAGCATGGTGGCGATCGCCACCGTGGTGTTGAGTTCCATCGGATTGCTCATCGGCGGCGTCGGCGTGATGAACATCATGCTGGTGAGCGTTACGGAGCGCACACGCGAAATCGGAGTGCGCAAAGCGATTGGCGCACGCAGCGGCGACATCACGCTGCAGTTTCTTCTCGAGGCCATGACGCTGACCGGAG
Source organism: uncultured Acidobacteriota bacterium (assembly GCA_963729455.1). Classification (GTDB taxonomy): domain Bacteria; phylum Acidobacteriota; class Terriglobia; order Acidiferrales; family UBA7541; genus Acidiferrum. Next base: position 238,176 of record CAVSNX010000004.1, on the reverse strand, counting down.
CGGGCGGCGTGATTGCGTTGGTTTTGGTGAACGGCTTGGCGCTGCTGGTGAAGCTGACGTTGCAGTGGCCCGCGAGCGTGCCGCTATGGGCGGCAGCGACAGGCATCGTTGTGAGCGTCAGCATCGGGCTGATTTTTGGCGTATGGCCGGCGATGAAGGCAGCGAGGCTCGATCCCGTCGAAGCGCTGCGCTACGAATAATTTCTACGACTGTTCGTCCTGCGAATTGAATTCCTGAATTAGGCTTACAAAAACTAACGCACCAAAGCGGCGGTCATCGCGGTTGCAGGAGCCTGCTCTTTTTGCGCGGGCTGCGCGCCGGGCCAGGATACGGCAAGAGTGAGCGCGCGGTGGAAAAGCAAACCGGTGCGGCTGTTCATGTGGACCGATAAAATGTTTTCGCCGTTAGCGGAGATTTCCGCGAGACCTTCTTTCTCCATCTGCAGACTTCTGTCCTGTTTGTAATACGCGACACGCAGGCGGTGAGGGCCGACGGAAAGAGGGCGCTTGAATTGAACCGCCGCGCCGTTTGCTGCGGCCGATAAATTTGTGGTGAAGACCAAATCCTGATCCGCGAACACTGCCAGCACGCCTTCCGAGACAGTCGAATTGATTTCAATGTGCAGATCCACAGCTTGCACCGGTTGCGGAGTATTCTGCGTTTCTGGATTGCTCGCTTGCGGGCGCGAACGCGCAAAGGGATAGAGCGCGCGGGCCAGATCTTCGCAGGATGCGAACCGCTCCGCGGGATCCTTTGCGAGGCAACGAGCGAGGATGCCGTCGAGCGCGGGAGGCACCGCGGGATTGCGGAGAGAAGGCGGCGCGGGTTCTGAATTCATAATCTGGTCGCAGACTTCGCCGAGCGAACCGCCGTCGAAGGGCCGCGTGCCGGTCAACATCTGATAAAAAACAATGCCCAGAGAAAATTGATCGGAGCGCTGATCTTGAACCTCGCTGCGAATTTGCTCCGGGGCCAAATATGCCGGAGTTCCAAAAACGCGGCCGGAGCCGCACGCTTGCGTGGCGAGACGGGCGATGCCGAAGTCGCCGAGTTTTACTTTGTTGTCTTTAGTGACCAGGATATTTCCTGGTTTCACGTCGCCGTGAATGATTCCCGCGCGATGCGCGGCCGCAAGCGCGCCTGCGAGATCTACGGTCCATGCGCAGGCGCGCTGAATCGTGGCCGTGGACGACGCAAAGAAATGTTCGAGCGTTTTGCCTGCGACATATTCCATGACGAGAAAAGGAGTGCCCTGCTCGTCGATGCCGACGTCGAAAAGTTGCACAACAGCGGCGTGCGAAAGCTGGCCGACAATTTGCGCTTCGTTCAGGAACTGCTGCTGGAGATCTTCGCCGAAGCCGTTGATAAATGTTTTGAGGGCCACGGTGCGGCCGATGACATTGTCGCGTGCTTTTTCGACGCGGCTGGTGGTGCCGGAGCCGAGCAGCTCGAGAGCCTGGTAGCGGCCTTTTTGAAAAGCAATCATTATGCAGAACGAAGCAGACGGGCGGCGCGATCGCGCAAGCCGTTGCCATTGGTTTGTGGCTGAACTTCGGTAAGCGCTTTGCGGCGAGCCAGTGGATAGAGCTCTTCCGCGAGAATTTCCGCGGTGGCGTAGCGCGCAGCGGGATCTTTTGCGAGGCAGCGAACGATGATGCCGTCGAAACCCGCCGGCACCGAAGGATTCGCGTGCGAAGCCGGGAGCGGCGTGGAAGATAGAACGCGGCCGCAAATGCCCTGAAGCGAATCGGCGTCGAAGGGCCGCTTGCCGGTGACCATTTCGTAGAGAACCACGCCGAGAGAAAAAAGATCGGAGCGCGAGTCCTGCGGCTTGCCTAGAATTTGCTCCGGGCACCAGTAGGCCGGCGTGCCAAGAAGCGGGGACGCGCCAGTGTCGTGGCTGGCCAGGCGGGCCATGCCGAAATCCATGAGTTTCACGCGGCCGTCATTGGTGATGAGCACGTTGGCGGGTTTGACGTCGCCGTGAATCACGCCTTTGCGATGGGCCACGCCGAGCGCGCACGCGATTTCCGCGACCCAGGCGCAGGCCTTCGAAAACGGGAGGCTGCCCTTTTCCAGGATGCGGTCGAGGGGCTGGCCCTCGAGAAATTCCATCACCAGATAGGGCGTTTGCGTAGGTTCATCAATACCCATGTCGTGCAGCGTCATGATGGAAGGATGAGAAAGCTGGCCAACCACGCGCGCTTCCTGCAGGAAGCGCTGGCGGGCCTCGCCTTGTGCCAATTCTTTTGAGAAAAGCTTGATGGCGACCAGGCGGCCGATCATGGGATCGTGGGCGCGAGCGACACGACCGGTGGCACCGGTACCGATGATTTCGAGAATTTCGTAGCGACCGACTAGCACGTGAACCTCTCCCTCAGACCTACAAGTTGCTTGTCAATAGAATGATGATGCGAGAAGGGGGTGTTCTATTGAATGGTGCAAGCGTTCTGTTGAGAAGGGTACGGAGGTACTAGGACAGACGACTGAGATTTTAAGTACTTAATTTTTCAGGGGTTAGACGCTCGCGGGGGCTCGAATGACCTGCACAGTTTTGCAGCACAGTTTTGGCGAAGCGATCCACTCGCTGACTCCACCCAGCCTCCGTTGCTCGGGCGGGGCTTCGTTGAACGGACACGGATGTGGAGGGACCCCGCCCCAGGTTTTTTGTAAGTGTTGATTCTAAGGGAGTTAATTCTTCTATAAGTACTTTGGAATGAACACTTATGGGATTTCGTGGAAGTGTTCATTCTAAGCGGCTTAGGGGTTTACATAACTCGCCGGACGAACCTACCAGTGCGGGGCAGAGGGCCAGGCGCTGCGACGGTTTGGTTGGGTGTAGGGGCCTAAAAACCAAAAAGCGGCAGGTAGACTGCCGCACTCCATATGTAAGTGTACCTAATACGAAGATACAGCAAATGCTATAGTTTGTCCAGAGGAGAATACGGCGCGGTTGCGAGGGAAGTGGGGGAGACAGAAATCAGTTTAAGGGCTGAGGGGTACGGAGCGGGGCGAGGGCCGGGGCGGAATTGAGGCTAGCGGGGAAATCGCGGACGAAGGAAATCATGGCAGGGTGCCAGACGCGGTTGAAGCCGAAGAGATTCATTTCATGCATGGCTTGCTGGGTGGGCCACTTTTCAAAGGCCATGCGATAGGTGGCTATGAAGACGCCGGTGCGGTCTTCGCCGAAATGGCAATGCACGAAAATTTTTTGCGCGGGGTCCTCACGAAAGAGCGAGAGGAATTGCAGCACCTGCTCGTTAGTGGGAGCGGACCAGCCGCCAACGGGGATGCTGACGAAACGCATGCCCAGGGACTCGACTTGCTGGCGTTCCCACTGGATTTTCGCGGGATCTTCGAGACGAAGATCGACAACGGTGTTGATGCCGAGTTTCTTGAGGTCGACCAGGCCTTGCGATTTCGGTTGCGCGCCGCGATACAGGTGATCATTAATCTTTCCGCTGTTGGGAATCGCGGGGATGTGAAGCTTTTCTCCGTAGGCGGAATGCATCTCGGAGGGAGGCGGAGTTGCTTGCGCGAAAAGAGGGCGAGGGAAGAAAGGAAAAGCAGCAAGCGAGAGAAGCAAGAAAAGACGTTTCATAGTGGAATTAGATGCAAGAAGTGTAGCGTGAGAGGCAACGAAGCGAAAAGTGTTGAGAACGAAGCGGTTGGGCGGAAGGGTACCACTACAAATAGACGCAGTACGAAAACGTCAACCACATTTTGCGTTTTTCTCTTGACAGAAAATTTTCTTCCGTTGATACTGCGATTCCAGATTCGGGGGACGTGGAAGCGCCAAACGGACTGAGTCGGGGAATGCTGAAGGTCCGAATGAGTCCACGAAACCGGCCCTGGTTCTAAGCGAAAAATCGAGCGCGAAGTTTCTGCTCCGCGCCCGTACGTAAGGCGGAGCACCTGCTGTTAGGCTGAGTGCGAACCACCAGCCAACGGCATGGCATTGGCATTTCGCGCTTGCCGTAAAGCGTGATCGCAAGTCGATCGGCTTTTTTTTCGCTGGCCGCTTTCACGAACCTAGCGAATCGGAATTGGCGTTAGCTTCAGCCCAGACCCTGAAGCGAAGCGCGGCACCTCTGTAGGACGCAGAGGAGTAAAATAAAAGGGCTCCCCCGTGCGAGTGGGGACCCGAGAGCGCGGAGGAGCGGATGGCAACTGTGAAACATGCAATGAGCGGAAAATCCCTGGCGACGGATGCGGCCCAGGAAACCGGGGCGAATGTTGCGGGGAAAGGTCTGGCGTTCGAGCGGTACTTTACCGACGGAAAGAAATCTCCGTTCGACGCGGTGGAATGGGAGAAGCGCACCGCGCTGATCGGAAACGAGAAGGGTGTGACGATCTTCCGCCAGGAAGACGTGGAAGTGCCGAAGAGTTGGTCGCAGACGGCGACGAACATCGTCACCAGCAAATATTTTCACGGCAAGCCGGGGAGCGCGCAGCGCGAAGGCTCGGTGCGGCAACTGATCAGCCGCGTGGTGAATACGATTGTGCGCTGGGGAGAAGAAGGCGGGTACTTCGTTGATCCGCAGTCGCGCGATGCGTTCCGCGACGAACTGACTCACCTGCTGGTGGAGCAGAAGATGGCGTTCAATTCGCCGGTGTGGTTCAACGTGGGCGTGCAGCCGAAGCCGCAGTGCTCGGCGTGCTTCATCAATTCAGTTAGCGACAACATGGAATCGATCATGGGGCTGACGCGGACCGAGGGGATGCTGTTCAAGTGGGGCTCGGGGACGGGGACGAATTTTTCCACCTTGCGCGGAAGCCGGGAGACGCTGAGCGGCGGCGGGATTGCTTCGGGGCCGGTGAGCTTTATGAAGGGATTTGATGCGTTCGCGGGCGTGATCAAGAGCGGCGGGAAGACGCGGCGCGCGGCGAAGATGGTGATCCTGAACATCGATCACCCGGACATCGTGGAATTTATTGAATGCAAGATGAAGGAAGAGCGCAAGGCGCACGTGCTGATCGAGCAGGGCTATGACAGCTCGATTGACGGCGACGCGTACAGCTCGATTTTCTTCCAGAACGCGAATCACTCGGTACGCGTGACGGACGATTTCATGCGCGCGGTGGTGGAAGACAAGGATTGGTGGACGAAGAACGTCATTGACGGACAGCCCAACGAAAAGCTGCGGGCGCGCGACCTGATGATGAAGATTGCGGATTCGACGTGGCACTGCGGCGATCCGGGGATGCAGTACGACACGACGATCAACCGGTGGCACACGTCGAAGAACACGGCGCGGATCAATGCGTCGAACCCGTGCAGCGAATACATGTTCCTGGACGATACGGCGTGCAACCTGGCTTCGCTGAACTTGATGAAGTTCGTAAACGCCAGTGGGTCGTTTGATGTGCCGGCGTTCAAGCATGCGGTGGACGTGACGATCACGGCGCAGGAAATCCTGGTGGACAACGCGAGCTACCCGACACCAAAGATTGCGGAAAACTCGCACAACTTCCGGCCGCTGGGCTTGGGCTACGCCAATCTCGGCGCGCTGCTGATGTCCATGGCGCTGCCGTACGACTCCGATGAGGGGCGCGACGTGGCGGGCGCAATTACCGCGCTGATGTGCGGCGAGGCGTACGCGCAATCGTCGCGGATTGCGGAGCGCATGGGGCCGTTCCCGGGCTACGAAGTGAACCGCGAGCCGATGCTGGACGTGATTCGAATGCACCGCGACGCGATGCGCGGGATCAAGCCGGAGCACGTGCAGACGGAATTGTTCATGGGCGCTCAGGAATCGTGGGACACGGCGCTGAAGCACGGGGAAGAGTTCGGGTTCAAGAATTCGCAGGTGACGGTGCTGGCACCGACGGGCACGATCGGGTTCATGATGGATTGCGACACGACGGGAATCGAGCCGGACCTGGCGCTGGTGAAATACAAGAAGCTGGTGGGTGGCGGGCTGATCAAGATCGTGAACAACACCGTGCCACAGGCGTTGATGAAGTTGGGATATACGCCGGAGCAGAGCAGCGAGATCGTTTCCTACATCGATAAGAACGGGAAGATCGAAGGCGCGCCGTACCTGAAGATGGAAGATTATCCAGTGTTTGATTGCTCGCTGGCGCCGCAGGGAGGCGGGCGCTCGATTACCTGGACCGGGCACGTGAAGATGATGGCGGCGGCGCAGCCATTCCTATCGGGCGCGATTTCGAAGACCATCAACATGCCGGAGGAATCGACGGTCGAAGACATCATGAACGCGTACATTGAATCGTGGAAGGTGGGGCTGAAGGCCGTGGCCATCTACCGCGACAATTCGAAGCGTTCGCAGCCGCTCAACGCGGGTGGGAAGAAGGAAGAAAAGCAAGTTGAAGCCGCGGCCGTGGTAGAACCCATGCAACGAGAACTGTTTGCGCGCGCGGTGCGGGAGAAGATGCCGTATGAGCGCGCTTCGGTGACGCATAAGTTCAGCGTGAGCGGACACGAAGGTTATCTGACCGTTGGGATGTACGATGACGGGCGGCCGGGCGAGATCTTCATCAAGATGTCCAAGGAAGGTTCCACGCTTTCCGGAGTGATGGACGGGCTGGCGCTGACGGTTTCGCTGGGCCTGCAGTACGGCGTGCCGCTGAAAGTGTTTGTGGACAAGCTGGTGAACACGCGGTTCGAACCGTCGGGGATCACGGCGAACGCGAATATCCGGTTTGTTTCGTCGGTGCTGGATTACATCGCGCGGTGGCTGGGCGGGCGATTCATTTCGACGGACTATTTGAAACTGAACGGCGAACAGGCAGCGGCGGCGCAAGCTCATGCCGCTCCTGTTGCGGCATCTCCGGCGCTAGGGAGCGTAGCGAACTGGACGCCCGAGCCGATGAAGCCGACGAACGCGCACGAAGGCGCGCCGACGTGCAGCGAGTGCGGCATGCTGATGGTGCCGAACGGCGCATGCTACAAGTGCGAAAACTGCGGCAGCACGAGCGGCTGCAGCTGATGCGCCAAGGAGAGATGAGAGCACACATACGATGAGCGCACTCCCATCCGGCACAGGTGTAGCAGCACGGCTAGCCCCGGCGAAACCCAAAACCCACGGCTTTTTGCACATCGTTCGGCATGGCGCGGGACCGAACGCCATCTACATCGTGACGTATCACCGCCTGAATCAGGAAGGCTCCTCGGCTCAGCACCGCACGGAGGGGCATCCGAAACCGCTGCTGGCGGAAGGCGCCCAGGCGCTGATCGAATTGCTGGAACGGATTGGCGTGGACTTTCATCTTAGTGAAGTGCGCGGGGCACTGGAAGATATTCTTCGGCTCGGCTCAGCCAACATCCCCGATCTGTGGCTCAGCGACGAGGAGATGCTCGAGAAAGGCCTCGTCGAGGGCTAGGGTCAAGCTGTAATCAGAAAGAAAAGGCCGGAGGCGGTTGCCTCCGGCCTTTTTGCTTTGAGCGTGCACCAACTTGTCCGGTCATTGACGGAGAGCGCGCGTCGTTCCATGCTGACTTGGCGATTAGTGATTTAGAGCAAAGATCACGTCGACCGTGGTGTCAACTTCCACAGGTTCGCCGTTTATCAGTACCGGTTGGTAGCGCCATTGGCGAACTGCCTTCATGGCGGCCTCGGTGAGCAGCGGATCGCCTGAAATAACAGAAAGGTCCTTAATCGAGCCATCTTTGCCGATGATCGCGTGCAGGCGAACTACCCCTTCCACGTGCGCCTTCCGAGCATCGTTAGGATATTCCGGAGCCACCTTGTGCAGGACACGTGCGGCGCTTACGTGATTAATCACAGGCCCTGTTGAGGGACTGGCCTGATAACCGCGGATCCCTTGAAGCTCTTCCGCCCAGAATGGATATGTCCCGCCGGCATAGCGGAATCTGCCATCCATATACACAAAGGAATTGACCCAAGAGTGTTTCGTATTGTCCTCGGAATGCGCGGGACCGTACCGAAAGTTTTCCACGTTTACGGGGTCCGCTGGGACGGGCACGACCGATTCTTTCCCGATGGCTGCGGGTGGTTTCGGAAGTTCCGAAGGTGTGACCGTCATGTCCCAACCAGGAAGGTGCGAAGCGTTCTCGACGACCCAAGTCAGGTGTCTCTGGAATCCGGCCATGGAAAGTGGATAGTCCCGTTGGAGTTTGGCAACATCTGCAGGAAAAAAGTGGGACGCGATCCAATCGTGGGCATTAGGAATGGCGAGGGTGTCGAGTTCCGCGCGAAAGGCAGTCAGGTTTCCAGACTTGTAAGTGGAAATCAGAGATTCGAGCTGCTCGCGGAAGCCGTCGGGAGAATCGGGGTAGGACGTAGGCGGCGTTCGGGCTTGCGTGGCGGTTACGAACAAAATGAGAGAAATCAAGACGGAGGCAAAAAGAACGCGCACGGGCAACTCCCAGCGGGATCAATGCAAAAGCCTACCACATCAAGTTCGAAACGGGATGGAACGAGATTGTTCGGCGGGTGGCGGGCGGTGAGGGAACGCGGGCGCATGCGAAAGCGGGGACGGAGCGGCGGGGCGGTCAGGTACGGCCTCGTATTGCGATGCAAGGTGGAAGCTCGTATAGTAGCCACATGAGCCCTCTCCGAGCACGCGTTGAGAACGGGCGCATCATACTCGACGAGCCGACCACCTTGCGGGACGGGACGGTTATCGACTTGGTTGCCGATGATGAAGGCGACGACCTCACGAATGAGGAGCGTCACGCCCTGCATGAAGCGCTATCGGCGTCCTGGGAGTCGGCAGAGGCTGGCCGGCTCCGGCCCGCGTCCGCCATCTTGGATGAGTTGCGCCGACGACGGTGAACCTGCTGGTTCGCGTTACACCTGAGGCTGAAACGCAGATCCGCGAAATCGATAGCTGGTGGCGCGAAAATCGTTTAGCCGTGCCAGACTTGTTCCTGAGCGAACTTAACGAATCATTCCAACTCATTGCCGGTGCACCGCAGATCGGGCGCTTGTACAGAAAATCGCCCGTCCGGGATGCGCGACGTTTGCTACTTAAACGGACGCGCTATCACGTCTATTACGTAAGCATGCCTGATGAGGTTAGGGTGCTCGCGGTGTGGCACGCCCAACGTGGCGCTGGACCACCTCTGCGGGCTCTGTGAATCGCGGCCCTGAGAATTCCCGCCCACTATCGAGATGCTTGATCCCCCGGTTTCCCGCTTTCTCGCGTTTTCGGTCAGCGCGGGCGGGGACGGAGCGGGGGGCGGGCGGTGAGGGAGCGGGGGCGCATGCGGAAGCGCGGGCCGATGGGCGGAGGGACGTTGCGGAGGAAGTCGCCGCAGCACGGGCAGTGGCCGTCGTTGAGAGTGGGGACGGTGATATCGGCGCGCATCCATTGGCCGCGGGCTTCGCAGAGCGGGTTGATGCACTGCACGGTAAAACCGGGCAAATATTGCATATTGTCTCCCTCAGAGGCCGCAAAGCTTGGGTTTTTCCTGGCGACCGCGCAACGAGCAAGCGGCGGGCGGTCACACCTGGACTAAATCCGAGCTCCCCTTGCCGGCTAAAACCCCTCGCACGATCCGATGAATGGAAAGCCGCGGGCTTCCGGACCGCGGGTACAGCGTTCGACTGGGACGCGCGGGAACAGTGCCAGCGATGGCGGGGATTGTGCCGCGAGAGGACTGTGGTGTCAAGAGAAAAGAGTACAAGGGATTGTGGTATGGTTGCGGGGGCAATTCAGGTGACTGGTGATTCGTGACTGGTGACTGGCGAAGAGCCGCGAGAATCACGGAAATGACCGGTTCGAGCGGATCAGGAAATAGTGAGGGGTCCGATTGCGTAGTAAGAAGTGATGGTGGCGCGGCGCGATTCGTGTGTGAAAACGCCGCGAGACGGAGAGAGAGATGCCGACGACTGGAAAGTTTGATTTGGGTGGCGGAGGGATGCCGCAGATGCCGAATTTGAGCGGCGCGGGGAAGAGGATTTTGCAGCTGGCGATCGTCGTAGTGTTGTTTTTCGTGTTGATGGCGAGCATTACTTCCATCCCCACGGGAAATGTGGGCGTATTGACCCTGTTTGGACGCGTGACAGGCGACGTGCTGCCCGAGGGCATTCACATGATCAATCCGCTGAAGTCGGTGGAGAAGCTCTCGGTGCAAACGCAATCGGTGAAGGAAAGCGCGAACGTGCCGTCGAATGAGGGATTGATCCTGGCGCTGGACACGTCGCTGCTGTTCCGCTTGGACAAATCCATGGCGGCGCAGGTGTATCAGACGGTTGGCGCGGATTATGCGGAGAAGATTGTGGAACCGACGCTGCGGGCGGCCATCCGCGCGTCCACGTCGGCACATTCGGCGAACGCGCTGTATACCAATGCGCGAGAACTGGTGCAGCAGCAGATTCAGGACGAGCTAAAGTCGCAGCTTGCGCCGCGCGGCGTGATTGTCGAAAACGTGCTGCTGCGCGACGTGCAATTGCCGGCGATGCTGAAAAGCTCGATTGAAGCGAAGCAGCAGGCGGAACAGGATGCACTGCGGATGAGCTTCATCCTGCAAAAGGAAAAGCAGGAAGCGGAGCGCAAGCGCATCGAGGCGCAGGGCATCGCAGACTTTCAGAAAATCGTGGCGACGGGTATCAGTCCGCAATTGCTGGAATGGAAAGGCATTGAGGCGACGGAGAAGCTGGCGGCGAGTGCGAATGCCAAGGTGGTGATTATCGGGAATCCGAAGAATGGGCTGCCGCTGGTGCTGGAGCCGAAGTAGGGTGATTAATGAGTGGTGACTCGTGACTGGTGGCTTCGTATTTTTCGCCGACCGCAGTGCGCTCGGGGCCCGCTCGAAAGCGTGATGCCGCTGTTCGGCAAGGCACGTTTTTAGGTTTTTCTTCAGCCAGGAACTTTAAAGAACAGCTTAGGAAACTTCAGGGTGCTGGCCCGACTTCCTGGGGGTGCTCCAGAGTGGCAAAAAGAAGTACAAAGATTTTCGTTGACAATACGAAGAGCTTCGTATTAGTGTCTGCCGCATGAGCCACGAACCACTACAAAAGCCAACGGCGTCCGAGCTGGAAATACTACGCGTGCTGTGGGCGCGCGGGCCTTCGACGGTGCGAGAAGTGCACGAAGCGCTGAGCGAGCAAAAGGCGCTGGGCTACACGACTGTTTTGAAACTACTGCAAATCATGACTGCAAAGGGTACGGTGCGCAGAAACGAAGACCAGCGGGCGCACGTTTACGAAGCGTGCCAGCCAGCCGCGGATACGAAGCGGCAGCTGGTGGGAGATGTGTTGCAGCGGGTGTTCGAGGGGTCCGCCAGCGAGTTGATGATTCACGCGCTGGAGGGGCGGCGAACTTCGAAGAAGGAACTCGAGGAGTTGAGGCGTCTATTGGATGAGTACGAGAGGAGAAGGCGATGAGCTACTTCGCGAATTGGGTCTCGCCGGAAGTACTGCGGACGCTCGGGTGGTCGCTGCTCCACTTCCTCTGGCAGGGGGCCGCGTTGGCGGCGCTGTTTGCGGTGGCGGTGACGGCTTGCCGGAGCGCAGCGGCGCGGTACGCACTGGCGGTGGGTGCGCTGGTGCTGATGATGGCTTCTCCTGTGATTACTCTCATGTGGTTACACCAGGAAGCGAATCCGGCCGTGCGGCCTGGGGCGCAGGCTTCTTTGCCATTGATTGGAAGAGCGGGACAGCGCGCAACCGCTGTCACGACAACCAGCGCCCCGGCCGCTGAATTTCCAAGCGAAACGCCGGCGGCGATGCTTTGGCTGGTGGAGTTGTGGTTCCTCGGCGTGTTGCTGTTGAGCTTGAGGACGGCGGGCGGATTGTTTGTGATTGAGAGAATGCGGCGCAAAGAGCTTAGGTCAATCGGGCGGGAGCTGTATCTGCGATGTATTGCGCTGCAACTGAGGATGGGGCTGGAGCGCGTGGTGCGGTATTGCGAGTGCGAGCGGGTGGAGGCTCCGGCGGTGCTCGGATGGTTCCGGCCGGTGGTGCTGCTGCCGATCAAGGCGTTGACTGGGTTGAACGAGGAGCAAATCGAAGCGGTGATTGCGCATGAGCTGGCGCATATTCGGCGGCTGGATTGTTTTGTGAATCTTTTCCAGATTGCGGCGGAAACGCTGCTGTTCTACCACCCGGCGCTTTGGTGGGTGAGCCAGCGGATTCGAGCCGAGCGGGAACATTGCTGCGACGATGAAGCGATTTCGATTTGTGGCGACGCGGTCAATTACGCGCGGGCGCTAACGTTGATGGAAGAGTGGCGGACGACCCCGGCATTACTGATGGCGGCGAACCGCAGTCCGCTGGCCGAGCGCGTGTTGAGGCTGCTGGGATTGAATGGAGCTACGGGGAGGACACGCATGGCGGGATTGGGAGTGAGTTTTGTGTGCCTGGCCGGGGCATTGCTGGCGGGGAATGCGTTTTTGCGTGTGGCGCATGCTTCGCTGGGAGCGAGCGCCTTGGCCAAGCAGGACCATGGCAGTGACAGCGTGATTGTTGTGCGCCCGGACCCTGCGCCGCCGAAGCAGACCCCACCGCAAGCGGCCAAAGTCATGGGAGCGGCACCACAAGCTGCAGCGAAAGCTCAGCCGGACAATAACAAGGCTCCGCAGGCCTCCAGCGACGAACAGGACAAAAAGGAATCCTATCTGGATGCGATGCAAGCAGCGGGATTCAAGAACCTGAACGTGGACGAGATTATCGCGATGAAGGTTCAGGGCGTCACGCCCGCGTATGTGAAGCAGATTCATGAGCTGGGGTTTCAGCCGAACGCGGATGAAATTATCGGGATGAAAGTGCAGGGCCTCACTCCGGAATACATTCGCGAGATGCAGGGCATCGAGGCAAAGCTTACGGTGGACCAGCTGATCGGGATGAAGGTGCAGGGAATTACTCCGCAATACGAGCAGGGCTTGCGTGAATTGGGGCTGCAGCCCGGGCCGGATGGGCTTATCGGGATGAAAGTGCAGGGCATCACGCCGGAGTATGTTCGCGAGCTGCGGGCCACGGGGCTCAAGCCCGATGCAGATGAGCTGATCGGAATGAAGGTGCAAGGCATTACGCCGGAGTATATCCGGGAGATGCAGGCGACAGGGCTCAAGCCCGGGACAGATGAGTTGATCGGGATGAAAGTGCAGGGAATTACGCCGGAGTACGTGAAGAGTCTGCAGGCGGCGGGATTCAAGGATTTGACCTGCGATGAACTGATCGGGGCGAAAGTGCAGGGGATCACGCCGGAATTCATCGAGAAGGCACGGAAGCACGGTTTTCAGAATTTGACGCTGGACAAGCTGATTGGGCTGAAGCACGCGGATATTTTGTGAGCTTCGCGAGTTGCACGGAGAGGAGCGACGCACCATGAATCTCGAACGAATTGCCGGGCTGGTCCTGATTATTGCAGGCGTGACGTTTACCGTCGCGAGAACGATTGGCGATGAGACGCGCAGGGGCGATTGGACCATTCACCGGTCCGAGGCTCCGGGCAAAGTGGAGTTTTCGTTGATGGATTCACGCGAGGGGCACCATTTCCACTACAGCTCGGACTGGCCGGCCAGCGATTTTCCCGGGCTGGATTTTTCGAAGGCCGGGCGGCAAGAGGTGCATTTCACGATTGCGCGCGACGCGGGGAAATTCGAATGCGAAGGATTTCTCCAGGACGGTGAGGGGGTGGGCCTGTTTCATTTCGCGGCCGATCCGAAATATGCACAAGAGATGAAGGCGCTGGGGTTCGATCGAATCGATGGCGACAGGCAATTTGCGATGGCCATGCACGACGTCAGCCTGAAATTCGTAAAGGAAATCAAAAGCAAGAATTTGGAAGGGCTGGACACGGACAAGCTGATCGCGTTCAAGATTCACGGAGTGACGCCGGAATTCATCGACGCGATTCGTGCGTCGGGGCTGAATGTCTCCGACAGCGACAAATTCATTGCCTTTCGGATCCATGGCGTATCCCCGGAGTTCATTTCTGAAATTCGTTCCGCTGGACTGAACATATCCGATGCCGACAAGTTCATTGCGTTCCGCATTCATGGCGTGAGTCCGGAAATGATTCGCAGCCTTCGGCAGGCCGGCTATACGCCCGATGCGGACAAGCTGATCGCCATGCGGATTCATGGAGCGACGCCGGAGTGGGTGGATGAGCTGAAAAAGTGCGGGTACGATCGCGTGGACCTGGACAAATTGATTGCCTTCCGGATTCACGGCGTGTCGCCCGAATTTATTGCGCAACTTCAGAAACTAGGGTTTGCGCATCCGGAGCCGGATCAACTGATTGCCATGCGCATTCACGGAGTGACGCCGGAATTTATCAGCGGGCTGCAATCGCGCGGGATGAAAAATCTGACCGTAGATCAACTGGTCAGCATGCGGATTCACGGAATCGACTAGAATTTATCTCACAAAGGCCGGACAACGTTTCGATTCGGCCTCGGGGGCTAAAGACCCTGAACTGACGCACCTTTTCGGCACGGCTGAAGCCGTGCCCTCCCGAAGCCGTGCCCTCCCGAAGCTCAACTACAAAATAACCAACTAATGCGACTGAAGATCAGGGTTTCACTGGCGGGGTCGACGCCGGCGGTTCGGCCGGCGTAGCGGGCGCGGAAGCGTCCGGCGGCGGCTGCAATTCCTGGATGCGGGCCTTCAAGCGCGCGACTTCTTCTTGCTTATCGCCAATTTGCTGCTTCTGAGTGTCCAGCTTGGCTTTTCCAGCGGTGTCGTGTGCGTAGTCGGGATTGGAATAAAAGGTATCTTGCGCCAGGGCTGCTTCACGTTGCATGAGATCGAGATCGCTCTGGGCTTGCTTGAACTTTTCCTTCAGTTCCGCTAGTTCCTTCGCGTCTCTTTCTTTGGCATCCTTGGAACCTTCGGCTGCGGGTGCACCAGCGGGTGGATTGGCTGTTCCGCCGGGGTTCGGCGGAGGGGTCGGGAATCCCGAAGCGGGTGTGGCATCGGGAGTGGCTGGTTTCACGTCGTCTTCGGTAATGACTCTTGCAGGTTTCGCATTCGTGGCTGCTTTTTTCTGTTCGCGGGCGCGGCGGGCAGCTTCCGCAACTGATTGAGTATCCTGGGATTGGGCGAACGTGGCCGCGGGAATCAGCACGGCGGACAGAACCGCGGGAAGGGCCAGGCGCAAAACGATGCAGCGCAGCATGGTGCGACTCCTCATAGGAGAGTGAGCTGGGACAATTCCTACGATACCCCGCGGGGGCGCGTATGACAATCCCTAGCCAAAGAGCCGTGCGAAACAGGCAATGGAGAGAATAAAACACGGTTGGAGCAGGTTATAAACTCAAGAAAGACGGGGAAGCTCTACGCGGGCAGTGGAGACCGGGATGGCACGGCGGCGACTATACTGAAATGCTGATAGAAGGAAAAACCGGCGAGAAAAGGCAGGAGATGGCAAGAGTTCGCAAATCGAAGTTGATCGAGGTGTCTCTTCTGCTGATGCTTTGCGGAACGCCAGCGGCTCGCGGACAGCAAGCGCCTGCGTCGAAGCCGGAGGCAGAGGCCGGCGAAGCGGCAGCAACTCCAACAAAACAGGAGAAGATCGCGCCTAAGACCGAGCATCGCTTTTGGGACAAGGAGAACGATTGGCTGTTTGCGGGAGTGGGAGCCTCGCGCACGCTGGACTATTTCTCGACACTGAATCTGCGGCGGCGGGGCGATAAGGAACTCCTGGTCACGAACGATCTCGTGGATGATCACGCGGCGTTTGCGGTGGTTGAAGCGGCGGGAACCGGTGTGTCGATCGGCGCGTCATATTTATTTCATCGCTATGGACATCACAAATTGGAGCGATGGACTTCGATTCTGCACATCGGGCTTACGACGACTGGGGCGGTGCGCAACTATTGTTTGAAAACGGCGCATCATCCGATGAGCGGCCCTTAGCTGGAGGATTTTCGCCCGGCGGAAACGGTTTTGGGTTGGCACCCGTCCAAAGGGGCAGAGGGAATATTGCGGTTCGAACGGTAGTTCTGCATACTCGCGCGGCGCGCGAGCCCTGTCCCCAAGCGCAGCGAGACCCGCGATGAGAAAAACCCGAGGAAGTTTCATGGGACGGCGGAAATCCATCTGCTCTTTGCTGTGCGTTCTTTGCGCGAGCCTGGGGTTTTGTCAGGGCTCCCTGGCGGCAACTCCGCAGGTGACTCGAGCGGAGCGGAAGCCAGCTTCGGCGCAAACATCCCCGAAGGAAGAAACTACGCAGCAAGGCGCGGCACCTCAAACGCAAGCTTCTGAACAGACGAAGACCGAACAGTACACGCTCTCGCAGGAGCGCTATGAAAAAGCGGTCGCGTACTCGCGGGCCGATTACACGCTGTACTTCGTGTCGTATTTTCTTGGCGGACTGTTCCTGTTTCTCCTTTTGCGATTGGGAGTGGCGGCGAAGTTTCGAGATTTCGCCGAGAGTGTGAGTGAGAAAAGATGGGTGCAAGGATTGGTGTTTATTCCACTGCTGTTCCTGACGATTGATGTTCTGGATTTGCCGGTCAGCCTGTACTGGCACTCGCTTTCTTTGCGGTACGAACAGTCGATTCAGGGCTGGGGTTCGTGGTTTTGGGATTGGACGAAGGGAGAAATCCTGGTCGTGGTTCTGGGGATTCCCGTCGTTTTGATCCT
The DNA here is from genome assembly GCA_963729455.1 of uncultured Acidobacteriota bacterium. Classification (GTDB taxonomy): domain Bacteria; phylum Acidobacteriota; class Terriglobia; order Acidiferrales; family UBA7541; genus Acidiferrum. Next base: position 221,653 of record CAVSNX010000004.1, on the reverse strand, counting down.
GTTTGCGCTGATGCGGTACAGCCCGCGGCGTTGGTGGCTTTATGCCTGGCCACCTGCGGCGCTATTTCTGCTGGTGCTGATTGTGGTCATGCCCATGGTGATCGATCCGTTGTTCAACAAATTCGAGCCGTTGAACAAGGACCATGCAGACCTTGTTGCTTCCATTGAAAAGCTGACGAGGCGCGCGGGCGTTCCGATTCCGCCGGAGCGCATGTTTTTGATGCTGGCGAGCCAAAAAACCAACGCGATCAACGCGTATGTAACAGGATTGGGCGCATCAAAGCGCGTGGTCATTTGGGACACCACGATTCAGAAAACCACGAAGGACGAGGCGCTGTTCATCGTGGGGCATGAACTCGGACATTATGTTTTGGGACATGTCTGGAAGGGCTTCTTGTTGGGCGCGGCGGGGCTTTTGCTGGCTTTGTATTTGTTGTTTCGTGGATTGCACTGGGCCCTCGGCCGTTGGGCAAGAGATTGGAACATTTATGGGCCGGAAGATTGGGCTTCGCTCGCGGTGCTGTCGTTGCTGCTGCAAGTGCTGCTGCTTTTTTCTTCGCCGGTGGTCAACGGGGTCAGCCGCATGGAGGAGCATGCCGCTGATGTTTATGGATTGGAAATGATTCACGGGCTAATTCCGCATTCGGAGGAAGTCGCGGCGCACGCGTTTCAGGTGCTGGGTGAGCTGGACTTGGCGGATCCGACGCCGCCGGCATTCATCACGTTTTGGCTGTATTCGCATCCACCGCTGGGAGACCGGCTGGTGTTTGCGCACAGTTACGATCCGTGGTCCAAGGGAGAAGCGCCGAAGTACGTGAAATAGCCACGAGGCGGCGCGCTTGGAGACTATTGCATGTGGCGGGAGCTAGAGTGTTTGCGCGCGAAGGCGGCCACCTTGTTGCGGTTGCCGCACGAGGACATCGAGCACCACCGGCGGCGATGCGTGCGGGAAGCGTCGTAGAAAAAGAGGCCGCATCGCGGGTTGGCGCAGAGGCGGATGGGGGCCTTGGCTCCTTCGACTACTATTTCGGCTGCGGAACGGGCGAAGGCGGCGAGCAGCCAATCCAGGCTGTCTTCGCGGGCAATATACTCGATGCGCCAGGATTGATCCTGCTGCAACAGTTCATCGTGGCCTTCGGTGATGCGAAGGATGGCGTTCACGGGTTCGACCCACTCGCGGGCGATTCGTTCTTTTCGGACCATAGCGGTGAATACGCGATGGAGCGATTCGCGGAGGCGGTGGGATTTTCCGAGCAGGGCATCTGCCGACTGGGGGTCGCTTTTGGGCAAGAGCAGGAGGCGCGCGCCCCGCTCGGCGGAGACAATCCGCGAAGCCTCCAGGAAGGCAATCAGTTCCTCCCAATGAAGTTCGCGCGAATGGGCGGCAGCATTGACGAAGTTAAGGGCGAGACGTCCTCCCAGGAGCGGATTGGCCGTTGTTGAGGTTGGAGAGGGCATCGGCTACATAACCGGTTATGGGGGTGGTCTCAATGGGTCGACGCAACACTTTCTTGAAGTTTACTCGCAGGAGTCTGAAAACCTAAAGTTTGTCGTGGGCGTTGATTTAAGCGCAGCGCTACTTTGTTCAGATCCGACTGGGAATAGTCGGTTAGGTCTGTGTTCTTCGGGAAGTATTGTCGTAAGAGCCCGTTTGTGTTTTCGTTCGAGCCGCGTTGCCAGGGACTCTGCGGATCACAGAAGTAGACTTTCACATCCGTGGCCACCGTAAAGTCCTTGTGTTTCGCCATCTCCAGTCCCCGGTCCCACGTCAGCGAGCGTCGCAGGGTAGCGGGGAGTTTACGAACGTGTTTACTCAATGCCCCCACAACCTCCGCCGTATCTCTGCTGGGTACCTTGATCAGCATGACAAAGCGCGAATGGCGTTCCACCAAGGTCGCGATGTGACTGTTCCCTGAGCCGCGCAGGAGATCGCCCTCCCAGTGACCCGGAATGGCACGGTCCTCCACTTCAGCGGGCCTTTCGCGGATGGAGATGGCCTCAGGGATTTGACCCCGCCCGTCTTTAAAGATACGAGAGTGCTGCGACCGGCGTATGCGGCGCTTGGATCGCAAGTGGTCCAGCAGCTCCTTTTTCAGCGCTCCACGGGCTTGAATGAACAGGCTTCGGTAAATGGTTTCGTGGGACACACGCTTGCTCTCATCATCGGGATACTGGGTTTTCAGCCAGCCGGAAATCTGCTTCGGCGACCAGTCCAGAATCAGTTTACTCGCAACGATGTTCCGCAACTTCACGTGTATGGAAAGAAGGCAGCGCTTGGGCCGCAAGGCCGACTGCCAGGCTTCGCCGTCCGCTTGACTGGCTCGATACGCAGGACGGCCACCATGACGGGTGACCTCCCGGCTCACGGTCGATACCGCTCGCTCTAAACATTTGGCAATCTCACGGATCGACGAACCGGAAGCCAGCCCGCGAGAGATTTCCTCGCGCTCACGCAGCGTGAGCGCGAGGAGCGCACGCCGCCGGACGGCCGGAGCAATCCCACCGTGACGCGACACCAGACAACGAATGGAGGAATGTTCTTTGCCAAAAGCGCGCCCGATCTCATGCAGCGTCTGCCCCGCCTTCCAACGACGCCACACGTCGAGTTTCTGCTCCGCCGAAAACCCAAACCGTCTCCCTTGTTTCATAAACACCACCTTTGAAAACAGCTTTATACCAGATGGTGTTGCATCGACCGTTTGAACCGGCAGGACGTACGGTGGTTATGATACTCCCAATTCCTGATTCTGGACCGATTTCTTGAAACTTTTGCGGGATTGGTGGCTCTGATGTAATAGGTGCCGGGAAATGAAGACCTTAATCGCCGTTTTGGTGCTTACAGTATTCGTTCTCGGCGCATTCGCACTCACGTCTCACATTAGTCCACAGGTTCCCCAAAACTCCCAGGCGGGCATGCGGGCCCCGGTTGTAGTTGAGCTTTTTACGTCGGAAGGGTGTTCGAGCTGCCCTCCGGCTGACGCGCTTTTAGCGAAACTAGCGGAGCAGCAGCCCGTTGGAAACGCCGAAGTCATCGCGCTGGAAGAACACGTTGATTATTGGAACGACTTGGGTTGGATGGACCGGTTTTCTTCACGAGAGTGGACCACGCGGCAAAACGTGTATGCCGGTCCGCTGGGGAATGGCAACCCGTATACGCCGCAGATGGTGATTGATGGCAAAGCGGAGCTGGTCGGCAGCGATGCGGGCAAGGCTCGGCATCTGATTCAGGAAGCCGCCGGGGAAGAGAAGGCACTGGTGACGCTGGCGGCGAAAAGCCCGACGAAGAATGGGACGGCGGAGTTCTCGGTGAAGGTTGGGCAACTGGTGCACGGCACGAAGGGGGATACGGCTGAGGTGTGGCTTGCCGTGACGGAAACGGCGCTACATTCCGCAGTGTCGCGCGGGGAAAATGCTGGCGAGGATTTGCATCACGCTGCGGTGGTGCGGACGATGGAGCGGATCGGAGAGGCCAGGAGTGCGGGCGAAGCGTCGTTTGCCCGAGACGTCAGCGTTCCGTTGAAACCGGAGTGGAAGCGCGAAAACTTGAAGGCCGTCGTGCTCGTGCAGGAAAAGAAGAGCCGCCGAATTCTCGGCGCCGCCGAAATCCGCGTGGCAGAGTGAACCTCTTGAGCGGATATTTTTTTCGTTTACTCTGAAAACTGCTTCTAATCTGAGAATCGATTATTCTGAAACTATGGTGAGCACCGCCACGCCCATTTGCGCGTCGCCTGTGAGACTCTTTAGGCGGATAAAGCCTGTCTAAGTTTGGACGGGCGGCGCTTACGTCGTGACGCAGTGCCCGTCTGACGGAAACAAGCGGGCGGTAGCTCTTCTCGAGGTGATTGTTGGCTTCTGAGCCTTTCCGCGAACCAGCCTCCACTCCAGACTCTATGGCACCGCCTCCGGATGAATTCCCGGGAAATATCTTTCTGAATGATTCAGGACTCCGCGCGGGTTGGCGTCTCTTGGTCTATGCCCTTTTTGTAGCGGGGATCGGATTCGGCGGGGGAATCTTGCTTCTGCAGTTTGTGCCACCGTTGCGGAGTCTCTCCTTTTCAGGCTATTTGTTTGCGGATGAGGCATTCTGCTTCCTTGTTGTTTTTGGAGCGGCGCTGATCATGGCGCGGCTGGAGCGGCGGAACGCCGGCGTGTACGGATTGCCGCTACAAGGGGCTTTTGGGAAATTGTTTTGGCAAGGCTGCCTGTTTGGACTGGCTGAAATATCCGCGCTGGTCGGGCTGGTTTCCGCCTTCGGAGGCTATTCGTTCGGGAGTATTGCATTATCTGGACGAGGATTATTGCATTGGGGAGTGATCTGGGCGATTTTTTTCATTTTCGTTGGCCTGTTCGAAGAGTTTTTGTTTCGCGGATACACGCAATTTACGCTCGCGGATGGGATTGGCTTCTGGCCGGCGGCGGTTCTGCTCTCCTGTTTGTTCGGGGCCGTGCACTTGGACAACCCTGGGGAAGATTGGGTGGGCGCGGCGAGCGTGGTCACTATCGGATTGGTTTTTGCATTCGCGTTGCGGCGCACCGGTAACCTGTGGTTTGCCGTGGGATGGCATACCAGTTTTGATTTTGGCGAGACGTTTCTCTATTCGGTGCCGAATAGCGGCGTGGTTTTCGACGGGCATCTATCGAATGCAACGCTACATGGCGCCAATTGGCTGACCGGTGGTTCGGTGGGCCCGGAAGGCAGCGTTTTTAGTTTCGTGACGATGGGCATTTCCGCGCTGGCCATTCATTTCCTCTTCCCTGCAAAAAAGAAGAAGCCTGCTTCGGACTAGGCGACAGAGCGTGTTAGTGGACGAGCTCGGAAGCGAAAACAAGCCGCACTCCCTGGGCTTGCGCTTTGGGGAGAACTTCGCGCAAAGCTCGGAGCGTCGCGGGATGCGGATGGCCGATGGCGATAGCCTGTCCTTTTTCGCGAGCGCCGCGCAGGGCGAGTTCGAGCTGTTTGCGGACGGCCGAAACTTCAGCGACATCGTCGAGAAAAGGAACGTTGCGGAACGCGGAAGGCACGCCAGCGCTTTGGGCGGTGTCGTAAGCCACGGTTGCGGCGGTCGTGCGGCTATCCACGTAGAAAAGATGGCGGTCGCGCAGCACGGGCATGAGCTCGGACATGAGCGCGGAATCGGAAGTGGCTTGTGAACCTTGGTGATTGTTTACGCCAACCACGCCCGGGACTTCCTGTAAAAATTGATCCACTAAGTTCGAAACCGCTTCGGCAGGCATGCCGGGGTGCAATTCCTGCGCTTCTGGCTGTTCCTTCGCAACGGATTGCATCGGGAGGTGCAGCAGGACCTGGTAGCCGCGGCTCCGCGCCTCGTTGGCGATCTCCACCGAATGCTCGTGATTTGGCAGGACGGAAATCGTCAGCGGATAAGGCAACGCGAAGATGGCTTCCGCGGCCGCGCTGTCGCTGCCGAGGTCGTCCAGGATAATCGCAAGCCTGGGTCCTGCGGCGGAACTGGATGGATTGCCGCTTTGTTGCGGGAGCTTCGAGGCAATGTGAATGCGAATCACATGGGTAGGCACGCCGGCTTTCAGGTAGAAGAAGAGGATTCCCTCGCGGCTTTCGGAAGGCTGCTCGGTGAGGCCGTTGCGAGTGGCCAGTGCACCCAGAGATTGTTGGATTCTTGCGATTTGGGAGCGAGTGGCGGAATCCGATCCGTTCGAAAAAAGCGTGATGTCTAGATGATCGGTGTTGTCTGGAGATGTGCTGGATGCTTGCAGAGCGACGCGAATATCAGAACCGGGTGGCGCTGCGGACCTTGCTGCGTCCGCTAATTCACGCGTGATTGCGTGAACTTTTGAAGGAGCGACTCGTGCTGGTTCTGATTTCTTGCAGCCAGCGGCGCCAATTGCAATGAGCAGAAGAACGACAAGCAGGCCAAAGCTGGATTGACGATTTTTGGAATTCGATGGCTTTGAGGATTTGGTCCCCGTCGAAACGCCCGCGCGAACCACAGAATACTACGCGGCCTTTTTCGCGGGCGTTTTCAGCAGCTCGAGCGCGCGGCGGAAGATCGGATCTTCCGGTGACAGCGGGCGAGGGCCGAGACCTGGCTCTTTTTGAACGTCAGTGTCCGGAGCCACATCTTCGTCGCCGGTATCCGAATCGTCTTCGGCAACGGCGCGCACCACTTCCGTGGGGGTGACGCCTTCTTCCAGAATGGATTTGCCGCCGGGATTGTAATAATTTGCCACGGTTAGAATCAGGGCCGAGCCGTCGTCCAGGGTGATGAGTTTCTGTTCGGATGCGAGGCCAAAGCTGCGCTCGCCAACGACGTCCCCCCGATGATTGGCAACGATCGCCGAAGCCAGAATTTCCGCGGCACCGGATGTCGTGACATCAATCAGCACGGACACGGGGCCCTTCCAAACGACCTGCTTCGGTTCGGCGGAGAACACTTGCGTCGAGACTGTTTGCCCGCGCAGCGTGGTCAACATGCCGGAAGGCACAAAAAGCCGCGCCATCGAAATGGCTTCGGAGACAGGGCCGCGTCCGCATTCCCGCAGATCCAGAATGACTTTGCGAATGCCTTGCTTATCCGCGTCGAGAAGGCGGTTGCGAACTTCATCGGTGCGGCCCGCTTCGAGCGATGGAAAGCGCAGAACGAGAATGTCGGGATCCGCCTTTTGCACGATGATCTTTGGAGTGTTCAGTTTTTCGCGAACCAGGTCGATATCTTCCGGTGTAGCTTTGCCGCGGCGGATGACCGAAACCTTGACGCCGGCGCCGGGCTGGCCATTGAGAAGATTCAGTGCCTGGCCGACGGACATGTCGCGCGTCGTAAAGCCGCCGACGGACTCGAAAATGTCGCCGCTGCGAATTCCCGCCTTGGTGCCCGGGCTATCCGGAAGGACAGAAAGCACGATGACGTAACCATAGCGCTTGCTGAGGGTCAGGCCGGTTTCACCGGTGCCGGGATTCTGTAACTTCCTTTTGTACTCTTCGTACTCGCGAGGCGTGAGGTAGCTGGATTGCGCGTCAAGGGATTCCATCAGGCCATGAAGGGAGCCCGCCGTCACCGTGCGCATGTTCGGATCGTCCACGTAATCCTGCTGGATTTTTTGCAGCACTTCGCCGTAAACAGTCAGCGATTTGTATGCCTTGTCATCCGGCGTGCGGCCCAGGACGTGCCCAAGGCCTGCGTAACAAAAAATAGCTACCGAAATCGAAAAAACGCCAATGCGAGCCGCTCGACTCATTCCTCACCCGTCCTCAAAACAACGAACTAGGATTATAGCACTGCCTAAGAGTGGGACGCGTTAGGAATGAAAAAGGAAGTCTGAGGAACTGTGCGGAAAGAGTTAAATTCGGAGAAGAGACACGGGTATCTGGCGAAATGTTGCTAAATTACCACAACTCGTTGACTCCTACGTCATTCTATGCTCATAAGTCGTTGATACTAAAGAACAAGCTTGACAAAAGCTGGCATGCAACATGCTACCATTGGATGGGGCATGTTCCAGACAACAATAACCAGGGAAGCGCGCGCCGAGGGTGTGGGTCTGCACACTGGTGTCTACGGGCATCTCCGGCTGGTTCCCGCGCCGGCGGAGACGGGGATCGTTTTTCGGCGCGTGGACCTGGATAATTTCCCCATTGAGGCGCAGGGCCACAACGTTGCGCGTGTCAGTTACGCCACCAGCTTGATGAAACAGGGTGTTTTGCTCTCCACGACGGAGCATCTTCTGGCAGCGATCTATTCCTGCGGGATCGACAACATTTATATTGATATTGATTCGATCGAGGTACCGATTCTGGACGGCTCGGCGGAGCCGTTCATGCAGATGCTGGAGAAATGCGGCATTCGCAAGCTGCGGCGGAAACGGCGCTACCTGAAAGTGTTGAAGCCACTGGAGGTCGTGGAGGGTGACCGCCGAATCGGGATCTATCCTGCGGACGAGTTTCGTGTGTGCTGCTATGTCGATTTCCCGCACCCGCTAGTCGGGCAGCAGGAAGTGGAGATGGTGGTGGGGCCGGAGACGTTCCGGCACCTGCTGGCGAGGGCGCGAACATTCTGTTTCGAGCGGGATATCGAGCCGCTGAAGGCCATGGGGCTCATCCGCGGCGGTTCGCTGGACAATGCCATCGTTCTCACCAACGACGGGGTCATGAACGGCCCCCTTCGGTTCCCGGACGAATTTGGGCGGCATAAGGCCCTGGACCTCATCGGGGACCTGGCGCTGGCTGGGCTTCCGCTTTTGGCACGGGTGGAAGCGCACAAAGCCGGCCACGCGCTCCATACCCAGCTAGTTAGCCGCCTTCTGGCTGATCCGTCGCTTTGGACCATCACCACCGAAGAGACTGCCCGCTCCGAAAGATCTTACGTGCCCGTTCTTTCTCCTGCGCCTGCCACTGATTAGGGATTCGCCCCGTAGGACTCATCCCTTGATTGCGAAATAACCGCCCGTCCCGCAGAATGGGCAGGAAATCATGTCCAACAACGATCTAGCCATTGTGATTCTGGCCGCGGGCAAAGGCACGCGGCTGAAGTCCAGCCTTGCAAAAGTGCTGCACCGCGCGGGTGGGCGCACGCTCGTCGAGCACGTCGTGCGTGCCTGTGAGCCGCTGAAGGCGAGAGAGACGGTCGTTGTTGTGGGCCATCAGGCGGAGCAGGTTACGGCAGTGGTCGAGCCGCTCGGCGCGGTTGTCGTACTTCAGCAGCCACAAAATGGCACCGGCCACGCGATGCAAGTGGCCAAACGCGCGCTCGGCAGGGCGAAATTTGCGATTGTACTTCCCGGCGATGCGCCATTGGTCCGCACGGAAACGTTGAAGTCGCTGATCGCCACGCATCGCAACGGCAATGCGGCCGCGACCATATTGACGGCGGTGCTCGCTGATCCTTCGGGATATGGAAGGATTCTGCGAAAGACCGAGACAACGGTATCGGCCATCGTCGAGGAATCGCAGCTCAGTGACGAACAGCGCGAAATCAACGAAATTAATTCCGCGATGTATTGCTTCACCCTTGAGAAACTTTGGCCCGCTCTGGCCCAGGTGAAGCCCAACAACAAGCACCGCGAACTGTATCTGACCGATGCCATCGGCGTGATGAACGCCAAAGGCGACACCGTGCTGGCGCATGTTGCCGGCGATTCGCGCGAAGTGCTGGGGTGCAATACACGCGCGGACCTCGCGGAAGTGGACCGCGTCTTCCGCGAGTGGAAGCGGAACGCGCTGATGGACGGGGGCGTAACCATTCAATTGCCGGAAACCGTGTTAATTGATCCCGAAGTCGCTGCGGGCGAAGACACGGTGATTGAGCCCGGCGTGCAGTTGCTCGGGAAAACGAAGATGGGCGCGCGCTGCACGATTCGAACGGGAAGCGTTCTGAACGACGCCGTTCTCGGCGATGACGTGACCGTCGAGCCGCATTGCATGGTCGTGGAAAGCCGCCTGGAAGACGGAGTGACAGTCGGGCCTTTTGCGCGTTTGCGCATCGGCACACACCTGAAACGCGGCGCCCGCGTCGGAAATTTTGTGGAAACGAAAAAAGCGGTGATCGGCGAAGGGGCAAAAGTTCCGCACCTGACGTATTTGGGCGACGCCAAGGTGGGACCGAAGACAAACATCGGTGCCGGGACGATTACCTGCAACTACGATGGATTTCACAAACACCCGACTAACATCGGCAGAGGCGTTTTTATTGGCAGCGATTCGGTGCTCGTCGCTCCGGTTCGCATCGGCGATGGAGCGTACATTGCCGCGGGGTCGGTGATTACGGATAACGTTCCCGCTGATGGATTGGGCATCGGGCGCGGACGCCAGGTGAACAAGCCCAGCTGGGCGTCCAAGAAGCGACGCGAACTGGCGGCTGCTGGGCGACCGAAGAAAGCCAAGAAAAAATCGAAACGCCGGAAAACTTCCAGAAAAAAGAAGTAGCGTTTTTTCGTTGAAAGCGCGAGCGCGATAACGCTCCGCTCATCCCCCACGAATCATTGAATCAAGCTCGCTTGGATGCTATCGTCCGCGGTACGTATAGCGGAGGGAGTCTTCCTGTGGGCAATTGGGTGAATTGGCTGCTGGTGATCGGCGGCATCGTGTGTGTGATCATCGAGCTAGCACTCGGCGCGCTGACGGGTTTCGATCTGGCGCTTTTGGGTGCGTCACTCGCAGTCGGCGGCGGAATCGGCCTCCTCGTGGGCTCGGGGAAGATTGGTTTGCTTGCGGCGGGCGCTCTTGCGCTGCTGTATCTGGCGGTGTTTCGGAGCTGGTTGAAAACAAAACTGACGGTGAAGGATCAAGCCAGCAACGTGGATGCGGTGGTAGGGAAAACCGGCGTGGTGACCAAGCGCATCGCCGTTCGTGAACCCGGCATGGTAAAGGTCGGCGCTGAAATTTGGCGGGCGGAATTAGCGGGCGGAGATGATGTCGCCCGGGATGCCGGCGCGGTTGTGATGGTGCAATCGGTCGAAGGTGTGACGCTCAAGGTAAAGTGAGGGGATATGGATGCCATTGCCGGCCTTGTCGTGGTAGCAATTTTTGCGTTCCTGGTGCTTGGATTGGTCGCGCTGGCCAAGGGCGCGCGAACCGTCAAGCAATATGAAAAGGGATTGATCACGCGCCTGGGCAAGTATCACGGCATGGCGCCCTCCGGACTGACGTTCATCGTGCCCTTCGTTGACGACATCGTGCGCGTGGACATGCGCGAGCAGGTCATCACCGTGCCGCCGCAGAAACTCATCACCAAGGACAACGTGACCGTCGAGGTGGACGCCGTGGTCTATTACAAGGTCATCGACCCGGTGAAGTCGCAATATGAAGTGCAGGATTTCGGCTACGCCTGCACCACGCTGGCGCAAACCAATTTGCGCAATCTAATCGGCGACCGCACGCTCGACGAGACTCTCGTTGCCCGCGACATGATCAACACGAACTTACGCGAAGTCCTCGACGAGGCCACCAACGGCTGGGGCGTGAAGGTGACACGCGTCGAGGTGCAGAAAATCGAGCCGCCGCGGGATATCACCGACGCCATGTCCCGTCAGATGAAAGCGGAACGAGAGAAGCGCGCCGCCGTTTTGGAAGCGGAAGGCATCAAGCAAAGCCAGATTCTGCAGGCCGAAGGCAAGAAGCAGTCCGAGATTTTGAAAGCGGAAGGCGATGCCCAAGCCCGCATCACCCGCGCCAACGCCGAAGCCGAGGCCATCAAACTGGTATCTAACGCGGCGGAAACGTACTTCAAGGAGCGCGCTGAAATGATGCGGCGGCTCGAAGTTTTGAACAATACTCTTGCGCAGAACACGAAATACATCGTGCCTTCGAACTCCAGCCTCGTAAACATTTTGGGCCTCGACGGCGCCATGCAGTCATTGCCGAAGCCGCTGTCTGATACGTCTGCGCCACCTGCTTCCGGGCCTGCGGGCCGTTCGCTCTGATTGCCGCGAAGCTTTGTCATGGCAGAGACAAACGTCAAACGTGAGGTGCGGCTGACGACGATTTCGCCGCAGTTTGTGGTCCCCGACGTGGTGGCTGCAGCCGAATACTATCGTGACGTTCTTGGCTTCCGCATACTCGGCTATTTCCTCGATCCACCGGTCTTCGCCATGGTGGCGCGAGACACCGTTGAAATCCATTTCGGGAAAGCCAGCGAGGGTGTGCTGCCTTCACCGAACTCCGAACGTCGCGGACGTGGCCTCGGTCTCGACGCCTACATCTGGGTCAGCGATCTCGATCCGCTTCATGAGGAGTTGAAGGGGCGCGGCGCGAAAATCATCGAAGCGCCGGCGCTGCGCGTCTATAAGTGCTACGAGATGGTGGTCGAAGACAATTTTGGTTTCCGCCTTTGTTTTTCGATGGATTACAGTTTGCAAGAGACTTGAGACGCGGCGAACTCTGGGCTGAAGCGCGAGTCCGACCAAAGAATTTTTGCAGGAGTGCAGCCATGAGGAGGAAAGTTGTAGCGTGGACGCTCTTTCTCGCGTCCATTCTTTTCCTCAGCCTTGCCGCGACGCCCTATTCCAGGACGGCGGATGCCGCTCTCATCACGCTTCGCCTTACGCTTGTGGTTGTCCTTTCCATCCTCATCGTGCGCGAGCGTTGGAGAAGTCGCCACGAACCGCCGGGAAAAGCGGCAACTGGCGGCTCGGATGTGGGCGATCACTTTCTGCAGCGCTGCCGACGCTGGTATCGCGGGGAATAACGATCACCGTCCGGGCTCGCCGGGGAAAACTAGAAAACTCTGCGCAAGGCATGCGTGTGCTAAAATAAGAGTTCCCGCTAGGCAACAGGGAGCTGTCACCGCATGAAATTTGGAGTCGTAGTTTTTCCCGGGTCCAATTGCGACCACGACGCGTTTTACGCCATCGGCAACATCCTGCACAAACCGGTCGAATTCATCTGGCACCAATCGGAAAATCTTGCGAATTGCGACGCCATTATTCTGCCCGGCGGATTTTCTTACGGGGATTATCTGCGCACTGGTGCGATCGCGCGGTTTTCGCCGGTGATGAAGTCCGTCGAGAAATTCGCGAAGAGCGGCGGGATGGTGCTGGGCGTTTGCAACGGCTTCCAGATTCTCTGCGAAGCGGGCCTGCTACCGGGCGCGATGATGCGCAATAGCGGGCTGCGCTTCATTTGCCGCCACGTGTACATCCGCGTCGAGCAGACCGACACGCCGTTCACCAACGCAGCGCAGAAGGGCCAGATCCTCAAGATTCCCATCGCGCATTCCGACGGCAATTACAATTGCGACGAAGCCACGGTGGCGGAGATCGAAAGAAATCGCCAGGTCATTTTCCGCTACACCACGCCCGATGGCTCGGACGACAACGCGGGGAATCCTAACGGCGCGGTCCACAACATTGCGGGAATCTGCAATCGCGAACGCAACGTCGCTGGCCTGATGCCGCATCCCGAACGCGCCGTCGAACCGGCCCTCGGTTCTTCCGACGGCTTGGTGATTTTCCGTTCCATGGTGGAGGCGCTCGTCGGCGCCGCGAAGGCCACGGCTTGATGGCGACAGCAATTACTGAAATCAAGGTGACGCCGGAGATTGCCGCGGAACACGGCGTAACGCCCGAAGAATACGCGCGCATTCAGCAAATCCTGGGGCGCGATCCGAACATCACGGAGCTCGGCATTTTCAGCGTGATGTGGAGCGAGCACTGCTCCTACAAGTCGAGCAAGGTGCACCTGAAGCGCTTGCCCACGCGCGGCAAGCTTGTGGTGCAAGGTCCGGGCGAAAACGCCGGGGTCGTGGACATCGGTGACGGTCTCGTTGCCGCTTTCAAAATCGAATCGCACAATCATCCGAGCTACGTCGAGCCTTTTCAGGGTGCGACCACCGGCGTTGGCGGCATCCTGCGCGACATTTTCACCATGGGTGCGCGGCCCATCGCCGTGCTCGATTCCCTCCGCTTCGGAGAAATTACTCCGGGCAAACACACGACCGCCGAAGAAGCCGCGAAGAATCGCCGCATCCTTGATGGCGTTGTCCGCGGCGTCGGAAGTTACGGAAACTGTTTCGGCGTTCCCACCATTGGCGGCGAAGTTGCTTTCGAGCCTTGCTATTCGCAAAATCCGCTGGTCAATGCGCTCGCGCTCGGCATCGCCAAGAAGGAAGAAATTTTTCTCGCCAAGGCCAAGGGCATTGGCAATCCCGTGATCTACGTCGGCGCGAAAACGGGGCGCGACGGCATTCACGGCGCGTCACTTCTCGCTTCCGCGGAGTTTACCGAGGAATCGCAGCAGAAGCGGCCGAACGTGCAGGTTGGCGACCCCTTCATGGAAAAGCTGTTGCTTGAAGCGTGCCTCGAAGCGATGCAGACCGGCGCGGTCGTGGCGATTCAGGACATGGGCGCTGCAGGACTCACCTGTTCGACCATGGAAATGGCTTCACGCGGCGGCACCGGCATTGAAATCGATCTTGCCAAAGTTCCTCAGCGCGAGACGGGCATGACGCCATACGAAATCATGCTCAGCGAATCGCAGGAGCGCATGCTGCTGGTCGCCGAAAAAGGACGCGAGCATGAAGTGCTTTCGGTGTTCAAGAAGTGGGGCCTCGATGCGGTGGTCGTTGGCATGGTCACCGAAGGCGGCATAGCGCGCATCAACAACAACGGCCGAGTTGCTGCGGAAATTCCCGCGCATCCGCTGGCCGAAGAAGGGCCGGTTTACAATCGGCCGCTTGCACCGCCCGCACCGCGCATCGAATCCGAAAAAGATTGGTTTGCGTTCGCGGCGGAAGGCACGAACCTCACGGAAAACTTTAGGAAGTTACTCGCGTCGCCCGCGATTGCCTCCAAACGTTGGATCACCGAGCAATACGACACCTCCGTGAGAACGAACACACTGGCCGGACCCGGTGCGAGCGATGCGGCCGTCGTGCGCATCAAGGATCCGCAAACGGGCGCCGTGAAGCGCGCGCTTGCGCTCTCTACCGACGGCAATGGCCGCTGGTGCTTCTTGAATCCGCGCGTCGGCGCCATGCATGCCGTGGCCGAAGCCGCACGCAACGTCGCCACTAGCGGAGCGCGTCCCATCGCCGCCACGAATTGCCTCAATTTCGGCAGCCCGGAAAAGCCCGAAGTGATGTGGCAGTTTTCCCAGGCCATTGATGGCCTCAGCGAAGCCTGCACCGCGCTCGGCACGCCTATCACCGGCGGCAACGTCAGCTTCTACAATGAAACTCTCGGTAAATCCATTTACCCCACGCCGGTCATCGGTGTTCTGGGCATTCTCGATGACGCCTCCAAGGTCTTGAAGATTGGCTTCCAAAACGCTGGCGACACGATTGTCTTGTTAGACGGTCATAACGCGGAATCTCCTGCGCTCGCCACTCGCCACTCGCCACTCGCCACTTCTGAATTCGCCCGCGAATTTTCTTCCGGCGAATACTCGAAAACCATTGCGGGCGTCGTCGCCGGCGAACCACCCGCCATCGACTTGGCCGCCGAAAAGCGGCTTATCGAATGCCTCGTTGCGCTCGCCACGGAAGGCGCCGTGCAATCCGCCCACGACATTTCCGACGGCGGCCTCGCCGTGACCCTCGCCGAATCCTGCTTTGCCTCCGTAGTGGCCGGTCTTCAGACCGGTGCTTCTTCATCCGATGCGAGGGTCGCGCATCTCAACGCGAACATCAAACTCGACGGCGACACATCCGCCGAGCACGCTTTGTTCGGCGAACGCGGCGCTCGCGCCGTAGTCTCCGTGAAGCCAACTTTGCTTGCCCGCCTTCGCGATACTGCGAGACAATACCAAGTGGCGGCGCTCGAGCTCGGCCAGGTCACCCGCGACGGTTCGTTCCGCATCGAACATAAGGGGCGCGCGGTGATCGATAGTTCCGTTGAATCGCTCCGCGACGCCTGGGCCAATTCGCTTCAGCGTGCTCTGAAAGTTCAATGAAAACAAAGCTCGCTTTCGCTGACGATCATTTCCACGACGAGTGTGGTGTGTTCGGCGTGTTCGGGCACCCCGAGGCGTCGAACCTCGCGTACCTCGGTCTTTACGCGCTGCAACATCGCGGGCAGGAATCCGCAGGGATCGTCTCCAGCGACGGCACGGAGCTGCATCTGCACCGCGCGATGGGTGAGGTCGAAGAGATTTTTCAGCCGAGCGTGCTCGCGCAACTGCCCGGCAGCCTGGCTATCGGCCACACGCGCTATTCGACGGCGGGCGACAAGGCGCTTCTGAACGCGCAGCCCATCATGATTGATTGCAACAAGGGCAAAGTTGCGCTCGGCCACAACGGCAACCTGACCAACGCCGCCGAGTGGCGCCGCAAGCTCGAGCATCGTGGCTCGATTTTTCAAACGAACAGCGACACCGAAGTCATCGTCCACCTGATCGCGCGTTCGCAAGCGCGCAATCTTTCCGGCGCGCTCGGCGACGCTCTTAATCAAGTCGAGGGCGCCTATTCGCTTCTCGTCCTCACGCAGGACGAACTCTACGCTGCGCGCGACCCCCGCGGCTTCCGTCCGCTGGTTCTGGGAAAACTGACCACGCCCGGCGGCTTCGACTCCTGGCTCGTGGCTTCGGAAACCTGCGCCTTCGACCTCCTCAACGCGCAATACGTGCGCGAGATCGAACCCGGCGAAATGGTGCGCATTTCGAAGATGGGCATCGAGTCCATCCGCTTCGCGCCGGAGAAGCCGCTCCAGCAATGTATTTTCGAGCACGTCTATTTTTCCCGCCCGGACAGCATTATTTTTGGCCGCTCCGTCAACGAGAGCCGCGAAGAGCTGGGCCGCCTGCTCGCCAGAGAGCATCCGGTGGATGCCGACATCGTCGTTCCCGTGCCCGATTCCGGCGTGCCCGCCGCTGTGGGCTACGCGCTCGAATCGAAAATTCCGTTTCGCATGGGCTTGATCCGCAATCACTACATCGGCCGCACGTTTATCGAGCCTTCTCAGGCCATCCGCAATTTCGGCGTGAAGCTCAAACTGAATCCCATTCGCGGGCTGATCGAAGGCAAGCGCGTCATTCTCGTGGACGACTCCATCGTCCGTGGCACCACCAGCCGCAAGATCGTCCGCATGGTCCGCGAAGCCGGCGCCAAGGAAGTCCACGTGCGCATCAGTTGTCCGCCGACGATTTCGCCCTGCTATTACGGCGTGGACACGCCCACGCGCGAAGAGTTGATTGCCTCGTCCAACACGCCCGCAGAAATCTGCAAGTTCCTCGGCGCCGATTCGCTCGGCTATGTATCCCTTCCGGCGCTTCGCCGCGCTGTCGGCGATACCGAAAGCAAGTTCTGTACGTCTTGTTATACGGGAGTCTATCCCACGGACCTGGTGCAGCTCGAAGTGCGCGAAAGCGCATCCAACGGCAAGCATAATGAAACCGAACACAGCAACGGCAATGAAACCGCGTCCGCAGAGCGGCCGGTGGTGGTGGAACATGAAAGCTGACAAAAAAACGAAACAAGAAGATGCCAACCTGCCGGTGAAGACCAAGATTCAGCGCGAGATCATCGCGTGGTTCTGGGTGGGCCTCGCGTTTTTGCTCATCAACGGCACCATCGGCCAGGCGCGCGTGATTCCCTCCGGCTCCATGGAAAATACGCTGCTCATCGGCGATCACCTCATCATGAGCCGCATAGGCTACGACGCCGGCGTGCCCTTCACGAATTGGCACGTGCCCCTCTGGCGCAATCCCAAACGCCAGCAGGTGATCATCTTCAAGCCGCCGTTCGCGCCGGATACCCCGGACTATGTAAAGCGCGTCATCGGTCTCCCGGGCGACATTATAGACATTCATGACGGCGCCGTGTGGGTGGACGGGCAGAAGCTCGTCGAAAAATACACGACTGGCCCCAGCGAGCCTTACGAATTGAAAACGCCGTACAAAGTTCCACCTGATAGTTATTTCGTCATGGGAGACAATCGCGGGAATTCCTACGACAGCCGCTTTTGGGGTCCCGTTCCGCGGAAGGACATCATCGGCACGCCGGTGATGATTTACATGTCGCTGGACGTTTCGCCCGAGGCCTGGGAGCCGGGGCAGATTCGCGAACGTTTTTTCGCGTACGCGAATGCGCTGCTGCATCCCGGAGTTGTGCGCTGGAAGCGGATCTTCCGGACATTTTAAGGTAGGCCGTTTCGCTGCGCGGTATAAGTTTGCGGGAAATGCCGCGACCCACCGCGGCGTTCGAGTGAAATCCTCAATCCGAATGGCGGGCGCCAAGCCTCGCCAGCGCCAGATGCGGGAACAAACAGGTCTCTCATGAAATATGCCGATGCGGGAGTGAACATCGCCGTCGCAGACGACGCCAAGCAAAGAATCCGCCATCACGCCAGCCACACGTTCACTCCCGGCGTCCTCAGCGGCATCGGAGGCTTCGGCGCGCTCTTCGCGCTCGACCGCAAAAAGTGGAAAGAGCCCGTGCTCGTCTCCAGCGCCGACGGCGTTGGCACGAAACTCAAAATCGCCATGGCCATGGGCATCCACGCCACCGTCGGCGGCGACCTCGTCAATCATTGCATCAACGACATCCTCGTGCAGGGCGCGGAGCCACTTTTTTTTCTGGATTACTTGGCGATGGGTAAGCTTGAACCTGATGTTGTCGAGCAACTCGTCGAAGGCATGAGCCGCTCCTGCCGCAAAGCGGGCTGCGCCCTCATCGGCGGCGAGACTGCGGAAATGCCTGGGTTTTATCCGCCTGGCGAGTATGATCTTGCTGGCTTCATCGTCGGCGCGGTCGAGCGCAAAAAACTTTTGACCGGGAAAAACGTGACTGCGGGAGACGCGCTAATCGCATTGCCATCCGCGGGCTTGCACACGAACGGTTATTCCCTCGCGCGGAAACTAGTTTTCGAAGTGGCCAAGCTAAAGCCGGATACGTACGTCGCCGATGTCGGAAACAAAATCGGCGCGGAACTCTTGAAGCCGCACCTGTGTTACGCGCCTGCTTTGAAAAATATTCTCGCGCGCAGCTGGGTTTCCGCCATGGCGCACATCACCGGCGGCGGCATCCCTGGCAATCTGCCACGCGTGCTGCCCAACGGCGTGAAGGCGGAAATTGACCTGGCCTCGTGGCCCGTACCGGCGATTTTCAAATATTTGGCGAAGCTCGGATCGATTGATACCGACGACCTGCTCCAATCATTCAACATGGGCGTGGGAATGATTCTCGTCGTGCCGCCCCAAAATGTGAAACTCGTGGAAGCCGACCTCAAGAAGCGGCGCGAAAAATACTTTCTAATCGGCCGCATCGAGCGCGGCGAATCCGGCAAGCCCCGCGTCACCTACTCCGGCTCTCTCAATCTTTCTTAGCGTTCAGATCGTTCATCCTATTTTCAGTGCCGCGCGCCCTGCGCTCCGCCGGCGTCCAGAACGGCTGCTTCGTCGCAACAAACTCAATAGGAACATCCTTCACAAACGTCTTCAGCCATTTCGCACACTCATCCATTCCCGCCTGCTCGGACGGCACGTGCCCAATCACGATCAGCGCCTTCCTCTTTCCTTCCGTCACTGCGTCCGCCGCGTACTCCACCGTTTCCCATTCGCGCGTTTCGCCAACCAGCAGCACCTCGACGTTCTCCAGTTCCAGCGCGTGTGTTTCTCGTTCGAATCCCGCGGCCCCCGGGCTGAGCGCCAGCTTCGTCACCTCCATCTCCGGATTCCCCACCACGCGCAGTACCGGCGTCTCCAGCCGCTTCGCCACGTCCGAGGCTAATTTTTCGAGCGTAATCTCCGGTACGGTGAAAAGGTGCGGGTTCTCCGCGCTCTGATATTTCTCCCATCCAAGCGCCTTCACCACTCCCAAAAGAACCCCATCCGGATTTCTTCTGTGCCAGTGATCGTGGAATCGCCAGATCACCAGCCCATTTTTCTCGATAAACGCCCGCTTCTCCTTCCACACCGCGTCGCTTTCGTCCATTCCCTGAGGCCGGTCGAGATGATCGTAAAACGTCGGCTCGTGCGTGATGATCAGATTTTGCCCGTTCGCCGCCGCCCGTTGCAGTACATCCAGCGTCGCCATCATCGTCACCGCAATTCCCGTCACACGGGTCTCCGGATTTCCCGCCTTGAATGTATCCACCGTCTCCACCTGCCACGGGACACCAACGTGTTTCTCAATCGCCGCCACTACTTCTCGCGCCGTCGGTCGTTTTTCTTGAGCCACGGTCCGCTGACTGAACACCACGGCTACCATCAAGCTCGCTAAAATGAATCCAGACCTCCGCTTATTCCTCACGATGCTCTCCTTCTCATGAATCCCGCTGCGCATTCCGCGTTCCCCTTAGACTTTGTTCTCTTCGCCCGCATACTCCGGATGTTTCGCCGGCGCTCTCCACTTCATCTCCTGCGCAACGCGCTTCAGCCACTTCAATTCCGTTTCAAACTGTTCGATCATCAGGCTTACCATCCACACCGCCTCATGATGCGGATGTCCCACTTCCTTCAGAATCGAATCGAGCGTTTCTTTCTCCCGAGCCAGCTCCCGCTCCAGAAATTCTCCTCTTCGGCGGAGTTGTTGCTGCACCGTCTTCTGCGTAGCCTGCCAGGAAAGTCCCAGCCACGTCAAAAACGCCGGCCGATCCCGCTGCATCGTCCATTCTTCGCGTTCTAGTGCGTGTGCCAGTGCCGCGCGACCCTTCGCCGTCGTTTCGAAAGTGCTCCGTTCTGGCCCGGAAGCCGGTTCGCCCGATTCGAAGCGCCGAATCAGCCCTGCGCGCGCCAGTTTCTCGAGCGAGTAATACACTTGCGGCCGCGACAGGTTCGCCCAATCGCGAATCTCGCGCCGCTCCAGCTCCAGATTCGCCTGATACCCGTGCATCGCGCGCTCGGCCAGCAAGCTGAGCAGCACCAGATCCGCCGTCGTCAGCGCCAGCTTTCTGCGCGCCCGCCTAATTCTCCCTGGCGCTTCAGATAGTTTCAGCTTTCTTTGTGCTGTCACGTCAGCTCTTTCCGTTCTTTCTCTGCGTTCTCTGTGTCTCTGCGTTAGGTTTTCCGAGCTTGCGCTTCCTGCTCCAATACCACCACTGGCATTGCTCCGCCGGAAGCCGCGGATTGCGCGCCTGCGCCACCGCCGCGCAAAACGTATCCAGCACGCATGGATCCTGCCGCTGCCCGATTAGCCGTCCCAGCCGTTCGTACATGCGCTGCGGATTCAGCCGCGCCAGCTGCCCCATATTGCGAATCCCCAGCATTTCAAAATCCCGCAGCATCGCTGGCCCAATAGAGATCAGGTCTGCCAACTGCCGGGTGCTCCTGGCCATAAAAATTCTCCTTGACTCCAGTCTTTGCTCCTACTATTCTTATCTAGTCTAATTAAGACTAGTAGTGTAGTCAAGGAGAATTTCTTCATGCGCCGCTTCACCCTGGCTTTTGCAATCCCCGCGCTCTTGTTCGGTTTCCCGTTTCTGCAATCCAATTCTTCACAGGAGATCAAACCCATGAACGTCAAGCGCATCACACCGGTCCTGCTGGTCAACGAAATCGAACCGCTCGTTCCTTTCTGGGTCGAGCGCCTCGGCTTCACCAAAACCATCGAAGTCCCCGACGGCAACAAACTCGGCTTCGTCGCGTTTCAGAAAGGCGCGGCAGAGGTGATGTACCAGACCTACGCGAGCGTGGAGAAAGACGCCCCACCTGCCATGGCCGCGC
Source organism: uncultured Acidobacteriota bacterium (assembly GCA_963729455.1). Lineage (GTDB taxonomy): Bacteria > Acidobacteriota > Terriglobia > Acidiferrales > UBA7541 > Acidiferrum. The sequence continues at coordinate 200,586 of CAVSNX010000004.1, read as the reverse complement.
AGGCGCGCAAAGGTCCCACCTATTTGTATATGGAGGTCGACAATCTCGACGCCGTGCTTGCCGGGATGAAGGACGTCAAGAAAGTCATGCCGGAGCGGACCGCCTTTTACGGCATGAAGGAATTTGCCGTGCAAGATCCTGGCGGCCACTTCATCACCTTTGCGCAGCAGGCTGCCGCGGCCCAGCACTAGAACGCTTGCGGTCTCCGGGCCCCCAACCTGTGCCGTTGAGAAGGCCATTTATCGGTGCGCGGACAGCCTGCAACTCTTTCCTGGTGCCGGGGTTTAACTAAATATAGGGGGCGCTTCAGACTAACCTGAAGCACCAGTAGGCCTTTCAGATCCAGTTAGGTTTAGAACAGCTCCTCCGGATCTGACGAAAGGTCTAAAATGCGCTATCTAAAATATCTCGCTTTACTTGGCATTCTGCTGTTTACTGCAGGTTACTCCCAGGCTCAAGTTTCCGTTGGCATCGGAGTCGGCCCGGACTACGGCTACGCTGGCGTAGCTCCCGTTTGCCAATACGGCTACTACAGCTACTACCCTTATGCGTGCGCACCGTACGGTTTCTACGGTCCTGACTACTTCGTCGGCGGCGTCTTTATTGGCGCCGGCCCGTGGTACCACGGCTACTATGGCCGTGGTGGATACGGCTACTCCGGACGCGGACGTGGATACGGCCAGGGCTATGACAACGGCCGCAATTACGGACGTGGCAATGGCTATGCCGGCCGCAACGACCGGAATTATGCTCGTGGCAACGCATACTCTGGCCGCAGCGACGGCAACTATGGGCGCGGCAACGGGAACTCCGGCCACAACAATGGTTACTCTGGTCGTGGCAGTGGCAACTCCCGGCCTAGTGGAAATGGTCACAGTGGCGGAAGTGGACGGGGCTCAGGCGGCGGTGGCAACCAGGGTGGACATGCGAGTGGAGCATCTCACGGCCACGGAGGCGGTGAATCTCGTGGCGGCGGACATCGGTAATTCGCCCTGATACATTCAACGATCAACAGGAACGGCTGACAGCAGGCGCTGTCAGCCGTTTTCCATTGTGAAGGTAAATTCCTATTGCAGTGGGCGACAATCCCATCCTGCGGCCACTGCACACCAATTCTCACTTCACACTGATAACCGATCACTGCTTGCTTGGCGTTGGTTGCGGCGGGGGCCGGCGCTCCATTTCCGTGGGCACGGCAATCGAGCGAGCGCCGTTCTTGCCGACCGAACGCACGGCAAAAAAATGATTGTCCGTGGAAACACCTTTCAAGACCGTTTCGCCGGGGGACGCTGCGAAGTCATACACGGTCCAGCGCGGCTCGCTGGTCTCGCGCCACAGGATTTCGAATCCCGCGCGCTCGGCATCCTCTTCGGCGGCCCAGGATACTTTCGCGTCCGGCGTGACCGCCCCGGTTAGCTTCGCATTTGTAGGCGGAGCAGGAGCCAGCGCCAATTGCCGCAGCGCTTCCGCATTGTCCCGCGCCACGTCGCCCATAAATGTGAAGTTGAGATGCTTCTCAAAGTCCCCGTATTCGATCCCGTTTTCCGTGCGGGGCGCCTGGTGCTGATGATTGTAATCCTCGAGCGGTTCCGTAAAGCGCACCGCGGGCAGCCCCGCCTTGTAAAAAGGATAGTGATCGCCTCCGCGGCCATAGCGGTCTACGCGGAAGATTAGCCGAATCGCTGAACGCCCATCGATTTCTTCGACGGCGCGCGCCAACTCTCGCGAAGGCGAATCCGCATCGTCAATTTCTCCATTGCCTGAAAACAGCCGCACGCGATGCGGCGCGCCCGCCGCCGGATCAGCCCCCACGATGTCGTCGTCCAGCATCCCGCCCATCGTGTAACCCTGCTGCTTCACCCAGTCCACAAGGTGCGTGCTTCCAAGCAGTCCCTGCTCTTCTCCCGAAACCGCGACGAACAATAACGTCGCACGGTACGTCCCGCGACCGTTTGCCCCAGCCTTGCTCAGCAGTCGCGCGCACTCCACGCTCACCGCCACTCCCGACGCATCGTCGTCCGCTCCAGGAGCGTCCGCTTCCGGATCCATCACGTTTGAAGGCCGCGAATCAAAATGTCCCGACACAATGAAAATGCTTTTCGCCAGCTTGGGATCGGAGCCCGGAAGAATGGCATAAACATTTTCGAGCGGGGTCGGCTTGTCCGAAGTCCGCGCCGACGTGGATTCGAATTTGTCCACGACCACCTGCAATTTCCCGTTCGAATCCTTCGCTATTTCGTTGAGCCGCGCCACGATCGCGTCGCGCCCGCAGCCCGCGCCGCGCTTCGGGTCCGTCCACGAAGAGAGCGTCAGCCGCGTCCCGCACGCCACCAGCTTCGCAATCAGCGCGCGCATTGATTTTTCATCCACGATTGCCCGCGCAAGCCTTCCCGCTGGCCGCGGCAGAATTTTGGGTTGCGGCTTCCCCTGTGCCGGTTCTGCCGGATCCCTCGGCTTAGCAGTCTGCGCTTCGGTGGAAATCCCCCCAAGCGTGAGAACGAACGCCGCCAAGACCACGGTCTTTAAGATCTGCTTGCCAAGCTTGCTTTTGTGCTCCGCCATTGTCTGTTTTCCCCGAATTGGATTGTTCGCCGATGAGACCGGCATTCTATCGCGAAACTGAGATTTTTATGGAATGCGGCAGTCAGGCTGCCGCTTTTCTACGCAACGGATGGAATGTCACCGCTCTAAAGCGCAGGAAAGCGTCCCCTTTCTACCAAAATTGACTTCCATCCCGATACTCTGGAATCATCCCATACGTACTTGAATCCATCGGCGCCTCTCTACACTGCTCTTGGAAGGGAACTCCGGAATGGTAGCTGGCATTCGCACCCGTGACCTCCGCAAGGTCTACACTTCCGCTCCTCCGGTAGGAGCAGGCACGGGCGGCTTCTCGTTCAGCGGGCCGAAAGCCAAGGGCAAGCAGCCCAAGCCCAACATCGTGGCCCTCGACGGCATTTCCCTGGATATCTCCTCGGGCGAAATCTTCTGCCTTCTCGGCCCCAACGGCGCCGGCAAATCCACCACCGTCGGCGTTCTCACGACGCGTGTGCGCCCGACCAGCGGCGAGGCCTTCATCGGCGAACACGATGTCTGGCAAGAGCAGGTCGCCGTCAAGCGCCTCATCGGAGTCGTAGCGCAGCGTCCCAATCTCGATTTCTCCCTCACCGCTCGTGAAATTTTGCTTTTCCACGGCGCCTATTTCGGGCTCACGTCGCACGAACGCGCCAAGTGCGCCGAAGCGCTTCTCGAACGCTTCAAGCTGACGGATCGCGCCGATCAAATGGTCCGCGGTTTCTCCGGCGGCATGATGCAGCGCCTTTCCATCGCGCGCGCCATGATGCACGATCCCCAAGTCCTTTTCCTGGACGAGCCCAGCGCCGGCTTGGACCCGCAAACCCGCTTGCTCCTCTGGGAAATCATCCGTGAATACAACCAGAGCGGAAAAACCATTCTGCTGACGACTCACAATATGGAAGAAGCCGACGCGCTCTGTAAGCGCCTCGCCATTGTGGACCATGGCCGCGTTATTGCTCTTGGTACCCCGCAAGAGCTGAAGGCTTCCGTTCCCGGCGGGTTCCTGCTGCGTCTCCGCTTTGGCCATCATTCGCCGGATTTCCTCGAGCGCTTCCGCTCGCTGGCGGGCGTCCGGGAAGTACGCGCCACCGACAATAACAGCGCCGATCTCTACGCCGATCGCGGCGGCTCGCTCATTCCAGAAATTGCCAATCTCGCTTCCGCCGGCAGCGTCGAATTGTGCGACGTGCACATCTCCGAGCCGAGCCTGGAGAATCTCTTCCTGCATCACACCGGAAGGAGCTTGCGCGAATGAACTGGAAGGCCTTTTTCGCCATGCTGGCGCGCGATGCGCACGTTGCTCGCCGCAATTTCGTCGCGCTGCTGTTTCAAACTTTTTTGCAGCCGCTTATGTTCGTCTTCATTTTCGGCCGCGTGATGGTCGGCAGCGGCTACATGCCGCCGTCCTACAAAAGCCTTCTGCTTCCCGGAATCATGGCCATCTGCATGGTCGGCACGGGCATCTGGGCCGTGGCCATGCCGCTTATCGCCGAGTTCCAGTTCACCCGCGAAATCGAAGACCGCCTGCTAGCTCCCATGGATATCTCCTGGCTGGCCGTGGAAAAAGTTGTCGCCGGCACGTTGCAAGCACTGGCCGCCGGCCTGATGGTCATCCCTGCTGCCTGGTTGCTGCTTCGCCCCGGAGTCGATTTGAACGTACCGCACCCGCTGCTCTTTGCCGTGGTGGCTTTGCTCGTGGCCCTCTTTTCCGCAACCGGCGGCCTCGCCCTCGGCTGCAGCGTGGAACAGACGCACATCGGCTTGATGTTCAGCCTGGTGGTCGCGCCGATGATCTTTTTCGGCTGCACCTACTATCCCTGGAGCGCCCTCGAAAAATTCCCCATCCTGCAGAAAGCCGTGCTCGTCAATCCGCTCGTTTACGCCAGCGAAGGCTTGCGCGGAACCCTGGTGCCTCAGTTCCCCCATCTCCCGATGTTGGCCGTCATGGTGGGCTTGATATTCTTCAACGTGCTGCTGTTCGCCACCGGCCTCCGCAAATTCCACGGCAAAGCCGTCACCTAAACTCGTTTCTCTGCGCAAGGTATAACGGCTCTGCCGATTTTGTCCGTTACAACAGATGTGCTAATTTTCTTTGTTCATGAAGAAACGCATAGGCGTGCTGTTAAGCGGGCGCGGCTCGAACTTTGAAGCCTTGGCGGAAAGCGTTTCCGCTGGCCGCATCCCCAACGCGGAAATCGCCATCGTCTTCAGCAATCGCGAAGGCGCGCCGGGAATCCAGCGGGCCGAGTCGCGCAGAATTCGAACCCGCGTGATTCCTTCGAAGGGTCTGGAGCGCGAAACCTATGACCGCCAAGTCGTTGCCGTCCTGGACGAGCACAAGGTGGACCTGATTTGTCTCGCGGGATACATGCGGCTGCTATCGCCCTTTTTCGTGGCGGCGTTCCCGAATCGCATCCTGAACATTCACCCGTCGCTTCTTCCCTCGTTTCCCGGGCTGGAATCGCAACGTCAGGCCCTCGAATACGGCGTAAAATTCGCCGGCTGCACGGTGCACTTCGTGGATGAAAATCTGGACGCCGGCCCAATCGTCCTGCAAGCCGTCGTCCCCGTGCTCGATGACGACACGGAGGCGTCGCTCGCCGAAAAAATCCTGAAGGAAGAGCACCGCATTTATTCGCAAGCCGTGAACATCGTCCTCGAGAGAAAATTCAAAATCGAAGGCCGCCGCGTGATTCGAACGAGCTGACTGACCCTATGTCCGATACGAAATTCAAATCCGTCGCAGAGCAGCTCGCCTATCTGAAAAAAGGCGTCGCCGAGATCATTCCCGAAGCCGAGCTGGCCGCCAAGCTCGAAAATTCGTACAAGACCGGAAAGCCATTGCGCGCCTATCTCGGCGTGGACCCCACGGCCCCCGATCTTCACCTGGGCCACACAGTGGTGCTGCGCAAGCTGAAGCATTTTCAGGATCTTGGCCACACCGCGGTCTTTTTGATTGGCGATTTTTCCGCGATGATTGGTGACCCCACGGGTGTTTCGGAAACGCGCCCGCCACTGACCCGCGAGCAGGTCGACGCCAACGCCAAGACCTATCTCGAACAGGTCTACAAAATTCTCGACCGCGAAAAAACCGAAGTTCGCTACAACAGCGAGTGGCTCAGCAAAATGTCCGCGGAAGACATCGTGCGCCTTTGTTCCCACTACCGGCTGGCGCGCATGCTGGAGCGTGAAGATTTTCGTTCGCGCCTGCAAAATAACCAGCCCATCTCCGTTCACGAACTGCTTTACCCCTTGCTAACGGCCATAGACGCCGTAAAACTGCAGTCCGATGTCGAGCTAGGCGCCACCGAGCAAAAATTCAATTTGCTGGTGCACCGCGAAATCCAGCGCGAATACGGCTTGCCTGGCCAAGCCATTCTGACCATGCCGATCCTCGTCGGCCTCGATGGCTCCCGCAAAATGTCCAAGAGCCTCGGCAACTACGTCGGCATCACGGAAGCTCCTAGCGAAATGTTCGGCAAGATAATGTCCATTCCCGACTCATTGATGTGGTCTTACTATGAGTTATTGACAGACCTTTCGCCCGACGAGGTTCTTGCACTCAAGAAAAGTGTTGAGTCTGGTGGATTGCATCCGCGAGACGCAAAGGTGAGACTCGCGACTCAAATAGTCGACGATTTTCACGCCCCGAGTGCTGACCACATCGATTCAAAGGGCAGCATCTCGGCAAACATAACTGGAAAAACTGCTGTATCGGCCACAATCGGAACAAACACCGCCGCAGAGTTCAACCGCGTCTACCGCGACCGCCAGGCACCTAGCGACATCCCGGAAAACTATATCGGTTCCGAGCCAGGGAAAATGAGACTTTCGAGGGCATTAGTCCGATTGGGAGCTACTGACTCTCGCGCTGACGCCGAACGTCTAATAAAGCAGGGTGCGGTAGAGATAGACGGCGGAGTCGTTGCTGATCCGACCTTTGAGTTTGATCTCAGCGTCCACCGGAAATATCTGCTCAAAGTAGGAAAAAAGAAACACTTCTATCTAATCGTTCAGTAGGAGTGCTTCGACGCTCTTCTGGGAATGTTAGATTTTGCTGACTTTAGCGCGGCTGCTCGATTCGGGCAATCTCACTTAAGAGTCTCCGCAACCATCTTTGAAACATGTTCCGCAATGGCCGCCGCCGCTGTCAGTCCAGGTGACTCCATCCCAACCAGATGAATCGCCTGAGGGACGGCTGAATCGCGTGTGATCACGAAATCCGCGATGCCCTTGCCACTCGGAGGAACAAGCTTCGGTCGCAGCCCCGAATACCCAAGCTGCAAATCGCTCTCCTGGATTTCCGGCAGCAAGGTTTTCGCGCTCTCCGCGAAATCCGCAATCGGCAGGCGGTTCTTCTCGTAATTATCCTTTCCTTCTACGTAGCTCGCCGTCGGCCCGACTAGCACGCTGCCCCAAAGCGTCTTCGTAAAGTGCACGCCGAGGCTCAATCCATCCGAGTGCGGCAGCGGATACACAAGATTGTTGATCAGCGTGGAGCGCGGCCCGCGAATCTCGCAGTATTCCCCGCGCACGGGATAAATCTTCCAGGAATGATTGCCCAGCAGCCCAGCCACCTCATCCGCGAAAAGTCCCGCAGAGTTGATCACGCATCGCGCTTCAATCGTTTCATTCTGTGAATCTTCCTCGTCCCCGATACGCAATCCAACACGAATCGTTCCGCCCGCAGGCTCCAGCGAAACAACCTGCGCGTGCGTCACAATGCTCGCGCCCTGGCTCGTCGCCACTCGCGCATACGCATGCACCAATTCTTCGGCGGACACGATGCCTGTGGAGGGGACTTGTAACGCGGCGGTGCCGCAGACGTGCGGTTCTTTCTCGCGAATCTCCGCCGGACCAATAATACGAAGACCCTCGACACCGTTATCTTCGGCGCGCTTCTTGAGCGCGCCAAGTTCCGTTTCCTCGTGCGCATTCGTAGCCACCACGAGTTTCCCCGTATGCCGGAACGAAACATTGTGTTTCGAGCAGAATTCGTAAGTCAGCCGGTTGCCTTCCACGCAAAGCTTGGCCTTCAGCGAATTTTTCGGGTAGTAGAGTCCTGCATGGTTCACGCCGCTGTTGCGCGTGCTGGTCGCCATGCCCAACTTCGGAAACCGCTCCACAAGAAACACGTCCTGCCACCGATGCGAAACCGCCCGCGCGATGGCGCAGCCGATCACGCCGCCACCAATAATCAGAATGTTGGCCTGGTCCATAGAGGAACGAGGATACAGGATGTGAAACAAACGTTGAACCCAAGAGTTCAAAGCCGGCAATTAAAAGTTCACTGCCACAGTCGAAATCCTTTCGCAAACTTTCTCGCCGCTACTGATCTCCTCCGGACTCGTCAAAGTAGGTTTTGCACTCCACAAGCCGCGCCTCCGTCCCGTCATGAGCCGCATACGCAGCCCGCTTGTTCTTTTCATACCCGTTGCGCCACAGCGAAGCGGCGGCATGCATTCCATCTTTGTTCAGCGCGTAGAAATAGAGGTGAAACGTCCCCAGCTTTTTCTTGTTGTTCTTGTAATTATGCGCGACGCGCCCCATCGCCTCCAGGCACGCATCAACCGGCGGCATTCCCTTGCGCATCATTTCGATGATCGTGTGGCCGCCGGAAATCTTGATGTTTTCCTCGCCCTTCCCGGTCGAGCCCGCAGCGCCAACTTCATTGTCCACGCAGCATCCCGCGCCGATGATCGGCGAATCCCCCACGCGCCCGGGAATTTTCCAAGCCAGCCCGGAAGTCGTGGTAGTAGCAGAGATGTCCCCATTCGAATCCACCGCCATGCATGGAATCGTGCCGGTCGGCGGATGAGCGATAACGCGCTCCGCGTACGCGATCTTCTCCTCATCGCCGCCAAAAAGTGCCGAAACATATTCCTTCCACTCTGGCGAATCAATTCCCGGCCGCCAATTCATAGACGACTTGGCTTTCCACGCCAGCCAAATCTTCCGCGAATGCTCCGTGAGAAGGTTCATCTCTTCGAACCCCTCCGCAACCCCAAACCGCCGCGCGCCATCCCCTACAATCATCACGTGATTCGTCTTTTCCATCACCGTCTGCGCGAGCCGCGAAACATTCTTGATACGCCGCACTCCCGCGACCGCCCCCGCCCGATGGGTCGCCCCGTGCATCACGCTGGCATCCAGCTCGACTTCGCCTTCTTCATTCGGCAAGCCGCCATAGCCGACAGAATCATCGTTGGGATCGTCCTCTACAACCGTCACAGCCGCCACCACCGCGTCCAGCGTGTCCCCGCCCTTCTTAAGAATGTCCATGCCCTTGTCCAGCGCATGCAAGCCGTTGGCGCTGGAAATGATCAGCGGCAGCTTGCCCTGCGCCGCGGCTGGAGTGAGACTCTCGAGAGCGGGCACGCTGTCCCCGTCGGGCAACGTTCGGCCAAACAGTTTGTTCGCACTGTCAATCGCACTGCCAGCCAGCGAAGTCAAAAAAAATTTACGCCGTGACCACAGTTCCATGACAATTCCTCCCGAAGATTCGCAGGCAATATACATCGGAAAAGAAGGGTTGTAGCTCCGGAGTTCAGTTCGGTGGAAGCCGGGTCCGTCCGTGCCGATAACGATTGACGAGTGTGTGACCGGGAAGCCAGAATGTCGCCCATGAAATCAAAAGCGTACGTTTTCGTGTTCGATGGGCTCGCGGACTGGGAGCCGGCCCTGGCTTTGTGCGAAATTCGCAAATCCGGCAAGCACGAAGTCCTGGCAGCCGGTCACTCGCGCAAAACGGTGATCACCATGGGTGGATTAAAAGTCCAACCTGACGTCACCCTCGACGAAATCAATCCACATGGAACGGTGATTTTCATCGTGCCCGGAGGAGAGCGCTGGGAAAAAGCGGGCGACCCAAAAGTGGAGGATGTGCTTGTCCGGCTGCACGAGGAAAAGATTCTGATTGGTACGATCTGCGCCGCAACCCTGGAAATCGCCCGCGCCGGCCTGACGCGCGGCCTGCGTCACACCAGCAACGCGAAAAGCTTCTTAAAAGACATGGTGCCCGAGTATAAAGACGAGCGCCATTACGTCGAGGCGCTCGCCGTGACCGACCAGAACATCATCACCGCCAGCGGCCTGGGCAGCGTCGAATTTGCCCGCGAGATCATCCGCGAGCTCAAGATTTACAGCGACGCCGACACCCACATGTGGTTCGAAATGTTCAAAAACGGCGTCATCCCCGCCAGCATGCGCTGACGCTAATTATCCAGTTGCAACCTCGATGATCCTTCTGTGAGCCGCGGCAGCGCCGCCGAGGAATGCAGTCACCGTAGAGACAAACGCCTCCGATTGTTCAACGGCAGGTATGTGCCCGCACTTATCAAAACTGACCAGCCGAGCGCCGGCAATTCCTGCGGCGTATCGCTCCCCGGAGGAAATAGGCAGCAACGAATCCTGCTTCCCCCACAGCACCAGCGTTGGCACTCTGATGTTTGCCAGCTTGCCGTCCAGCCTTTCCGCATCGAGCGCAGGATTGCCCAAGATACTGTGGACGGTATAGGCGTCATGCGTGGCCAGTTTGTCGGTGAATATTTTCCGCAGCGTGTTGTCGTCCAGCCAGTCGGTATCGAAAAAAACCGCCTGCATCACCCCGCGCATGGCCGCCAGCGAGTCCGGATTCAGATCGGGAATAGGCTTGTCCTGCTTGAGCCCCGCGGCATCCACAAGAATCAGTTTTTCCATGGGAACCAAGTGAGCGCCTGCCGACAGTTCCACCGCGTACAGTCCGCAAATCCAGCCGCCCAGCGATTCCCCGACGAAGCTTGCCTTCTCCACCTTCAAATCGCGTAAAAACTCATTCAGAAAATCCACATACGTCTGGATGCTGTAATCGAGCAGCAGCTTATCCGAGTGCCCAAATCCGATTTGATCGGGAACCAGCAGGCGATAGTTCTTCGAAAGCGGCTCGACCACCGGCAGCCATTCTTCCTTACGGCTGCCAAGTCCGTGCACCAGCACTACCACTGGGCCGGCTCCCACATCCCAGTAGTGAATCGTCTGCCCAAACACCGCGATGGTCTTATCCGCCGGCTGTCCAGGGGTGTTCTGACCGAACGCGCGAGGGACAAAATACACAAACAAAAATAAGAGCACGATCGTTCTCGCTCTGCGCATAAACCCTCCTATTTTTCCGGCGCCCCTCTGGCATCTGGTCCGCCGCGAATTCTACTCGCATCGGCACGGAACAACATATCTTTTTCCCTGCTCGGTGGTACGAGAACAACTCGGGGGGAGCTTTCCAAAAAATAGGAAATGCATTAGACAGGCGGCTATTGAGAAGTTGTTATTTTGGAATCAGTCCTATGCGGTCAAATCCGGAAACTATTTCGTGCCGTGCGCCCTTTCCTTCTGGTCGAATGCTTCGCGCAGCCCATCCAGCAAATGGCTAGAGGCCTTTGGGTTGTTGGTTTTTCGAATGTCGGACCACAGCGAATTGTTGCTCTTGGGATCGATCACAGAGATCCGCGTGGAGCCCGGCGGCACTTCCGTATCCGCACTCGGTGATTTTTCGCTCACAGGGGTCAAACTGTTTTGAGGCGCGGAGTCATTGCTAGCCTTCGGATCGGAAGCTGGCGGCGTTGTGCTCCCTTCGACGAACTTCACGTAATTGCCGTTCGAAAGCCGCAAAACAATATCCGCTTTCTGCGGCGTGTCCACGATTTGCAACCGGCCCCATTTCGTCAACTCCGTATAGACCGTGTCCTGAAGATCAGCGGTCGTCGTCTGGTTGTCTACATATACCGTCCGCGCATTCAAAACGGCGGTGGGAAGTGACGGATGCTTGTCGTTCGCCTGCGCCGGTATCGCCCCGAGAGGGAGTAAAACAATGGCGGCGGTAAGAATCGAACAGAAGATTTTCATAAGGACACACTCCTTGCGCGTGCATTTCCATGGCGACGTCGCCTATCGCTCTGGCCCACCCGGGTCCCTCTGCTTTCTGTTTTGCGGGGAGTCTATGTCCCCAAACGGAGTGGCGTAACTGGACGGAGGACGCAAAAACGGCCAGTTGCCGGGCCGGTAGCCAGCACTGTCCAGTGGAGCAGCGCTCTCAGAAAGAATGAAAACACTTTGGCGCATCGTGCGCTGCTGCCCGCTGAATTAACTCTTCGCCCAAAACTCATAAGAAAAATCTCATTTGGCCTTCGCCCAACTTCAGTACCCCTCGAATTGATTCCCTCGAGCCATCGTGCCCCGCTCCCTGCATTGCTCTACTACCACTAGGGGGAACGCAAGCGCTCTGTGATCCGCGCCATGCCACCCCAATAAAAAGGAATCGAGAAAGGTCCCCGACGATGTCCCTACGAGAGACCCGCAAGAACTTCGTGATTTGTTTGGTTGGCGCGCTCGCCATGAGCTTCGCCGCGCAATCTTCCTCCGCTCAAGAATGGGCCTCGCAAGCTCAAGAGATGCTCCTCAGCCGCGAAAATCCGCAGCGCATCGAATACCGTCTTCCGCTTTCCACGATTGACCATGCGCAGCCACCTCTGCGGATGCGTCCAAACGGTGGAGCAGGCTCCACCTATGGCCTGCGTCCGACGATGGTCCGTCACGCCTATGGCTTCGACCTCATCTCGAATCAAGGCGCGGGACAAACCATCGCCATCGTGGACGCCTACGACGATCCGAATATCGAAGCCGACCTCGCAATTTTCAATCAGCAGTTTGCCCTGGCAGCCTGTAGCACCGCCAACGGATGCTTTCGCAAGGTGTACGCCACAGGAAGCAAGCCCGCCGCCAACGCAGGCTGGTCTATGGAAGTCTCTCTCGATGTGGAATGGGCCCACGCTCTCGCTCCACAAGCAAAAATCGTATTGGTCGAAGCTGCCAGCAACAGCATGAACGATCTCCTTCATGCCGTTGACGTTGCCGTGCAAAATGGCGCAAGCGTGGTCTCCTCCAGTTGGGGCTGCCCGGAATATTCCGCTGAGCGCTCAAACGACAATCATTTCGCCTCCAATGGCGTCACCTTCACGGCTTCCAGCGGCGACAACGGAAACGGCGTGCTCTATCCGTCCGCATCACCGGACGTCGTGGCCGTAGGCGGCACGACGTTGACCACCGCCGCGAGCGGCACCTACATCAGCGAGGCCGCTTGGAGCGGCGGCGGCGGGCTCAGCGCGTTCGAACCCGAGCCACTTTTCCAGGCCTCTAATCCTCTTCCCAGTGATCCCAAAGGGATGCGCGGTGTCCCCGATGTTTCTTACGACGGCAATCCCTCCTCGGGCTTCGCCATTTACAATTCTGTTGCCTATCAGGGCTGGGTTGGCTGGTACGAAGTCGGCGGCACCAGTGCTGGCGCGCCGCAATGGGCGGCCCTCTTCGCCATCGCGAATTCCGAGCGCGTCGCGGCACGCAAACGTCGACTCACGTCCACTCCGGCGATGCTCTACACGCTCGCCAAAGCAAACTACGCCACCTATTTCCACGACATAACCACCGGAATAAACGGCAAGTGCGGCACCATCTGCGATGCGGGAACAAAGTTCGACTACGTAACCGGACTCGGAACACCCAAAGCCGCCACGATGATTCCTGCGCTCGTCAGTCAACCCTGAGCGCAACTCGGCGATACCAAGAACCGGCGATTGGAAGGGGATTCTTATCCAGTGGAAGCAGGCTGTGAGGGAAACTCGTCTTCCCACCGTGCAATCACTACGCACGCCAGGCAATTCCCAAGCACATTTACTGCTGTGCGCCCCATGTCCATCAACTGATCAATCCCGAAGAGCAAAAACAGCGGCTCTGTCGGCAGATGAAACGAAGTCGCCGCCGCCAACACGATCACCAGCGACGCCCGCGCCACTCCCGCCGTCCCCTTGCTGCTGATCAAAAGCGTTAGCAGCATCACCGCTTGTTGCCCAATCGACAGGTGAATTCCCGCAGCCTGCGCTATAAATAGCAGCGCCAGCGATTGGTACAGGCTCGAGCCATCCAGATTGAAGCTGTACCCCGTCGGCAGTACGAACGCCACCGTCTCGCGCGGCACTCCAAACGTTTCCATCTGCTCCATCGCGCGTGGCAACGCCGCTTCCGAGCTGGCCGTGGCGAACGCAATCGTAACCGGCTCCGTCACCGCGCGGAGAAACCGCTTCACCGGCACGCGCGCCAGCATCGCGATGGGAAACAACACGCATGTAATGAATACAACAAGTGCGACGTACATCGTCGCCAACAACTTCAGCAGCGGAAGCAAAACTCCCAGTCCCAGGTGTCCCACCGTATACGCAATCGCCCCAAACACCCCGATCGGCGCCGCATACATCACCAGATTCGTAAACTTGAACATCGTCTCCGAAAGGCTCTCTGCAAACGCCAGCATTGGGCGGCGCTTACCTTCAGGGACCAGCGCCAGCGCCATCGCAAACAAAATGCTGAACACCACCACTTGCAGGACTTGCCCCTCAGCGACGGATTTCGCGATGTTCTCCGGAAAAATATCCGTGATCAGTTGCGTCGCCGTATGCGGCGTGGCGTTCAACGCTTCGGCCGCCGCCACTGGCGGCAGCCGCACTCCTTCTCCCGCGCGACTCACATTGATCGCCACAAAACCAATCAACAACGCAATCGTCGACACAACTTCAAAATAAATCAGCGACTTGACACCCAGCCGCCCCACCTTCTTCAAATCCGCGTGCCCAGCAATTCCCACCACCAGCGTCCCAAATAGCAGAGGCGCGATGATTACCTTGATCAGCCGCAAGAAAATCGTCCCCAGGAATTGCAGCTTCACCGCAACAGCAGGCCAGTCATGCCCCAGCTCGGCTCCCGCCAGCAAACCGACGAGGATCCACGGCGTCAGCGAGCGCCGCGAAGCGCCATACCCTGCAATAAGAACAATGGCCAGCCAGCGCAGCAGCAATGAAACAAGCCCGGGCAGCGCCGCCACTTGCGTGGCAGAAAGCAGCGATGCCACAATCGCAATCGTCGCCGCCACGATCGCCGCAGCAAGAAGTTGATTCTTCATCGGCACCACGCGAGAAAATTCATCGGTGCCGAACGGTATTCTGGTTGAGACCGCGTGTCAATGGAGAGCTGCTGCAACGGGGAACAGCAGCGCGCCCGCGAATTCATAGGATTTTCCACCATTTCGAAACCACACCCTTAGAGGACCATGCGAGAGGGAGTTTGACGGAATAGGGAGGAGCCAAACCGGCCGCAGAGACGCAGCACTTGATTGTGGTCTAGTTTTCCCGCGCGAAGCGAACTAGCTCCTCGATGCCGCAACGTGTCCTGCTCGCCACGCCGCGCAGCTATTCCACGCGTAGCGCCACAAGCGGATCAATCCGTGTCGCTCGCCGCGCGGGAAGATAACAAGCCAGCAGTGCCACGCCCATCAGCAGCACCGTGATGGCCACATACGTGAGCGGATCCGTCGCGCTCACTCCGTACAACAACCCCGACGCCATCCGCGCCACCGGCAGCGCCACAAGAACGCCCACAATCGCGCCAACCAGCGCCAGCAACATCCCCTGCCTCAGCACCAGTCGAAGCACTTGATGCGGCTGTGCGCCCAGCGCCATGCGCAAGCCGATTTCGCTCGTCCTCTGCGTCACCGAATACGCCAGCACGCCATAAATTCCAATGGACGCGAGAAGCAACGCGAGCCCCCCGAACAATCCGAGCAGCGCCGCGCCCATGCGCGCCGCCCACAGCCCTTGCCCCATAATCTCTTGAACCGTCTGCCCGTTCGTGAATGCCAAATTCTTATCCAGTTCCTGCACTTGCGTGCGCACCGCCCCCAGCAAAGCATCGGGCTTGTTTGTAGTGTGCACAATCAGCGCGGCGAACGGCGAGTATTGCTGCCGCATCGGAAAATAAGCGAGCGGCTGCGGATCCTCCCCGATCTGCCCCACGACGGTCGTTCCGACAACGCCCACCACCTGCACCAGGGTCGGCGAGATCGCAAACGCGAAACGCTTTCCAACCGCGTCCTGTCCCGGCCAGAGAAGTTTGGCCATGGCTTCGTTGACGATCGCCACCGTCGCACTCTTCTCCCCGTCAAATTCCGTGAAGTCCCGCCCGCGCAACAGCGGTATCCGCAGCGTCTCGAAATACCCGGGCGTCACCGCGTCAATATTTACCAGCGTCCCGCGGTTATTCGGGTCCGCCTGTTCTCCTTCCGGATAAATCGTTCCCGCAATGCCGCCGCCCAGAATGCCGTTTGACGCCACCGTCGCATCCGCGACCCCCGGAACGGCCTTCGCGCGCTCGATGACGTCGCGGAAGAATTGTTGCCCGTGAGCGGCGTCATAACGCAGCGCGCCCAGATCAAAAAACATTTGCATCAAATTTTGCGATTCGAATCCCGGTTGGAATTGCTGCGCGTTCTGCATGCTGCGCAGGAACAGTCCCGATCCCACCAACGCCACCAGCGCAAGCGCAATTTCCGAAATCACCAGTAGCCCGCGCAAACGGTTGTGCGTCCAGCCCAGCGTGCCTCCTCGCCCGCCCGTCTTCAGAATCTCGTTGATATCCGTGCTGGACGCCTTGATGGCTGGGATAATCCCGAACACAATCCCCGTCATCAGCGAGATCGCCACGGTGAATCCCAGCACCCGCCCGTCGAACGAAAGATCAATCGACCCGTCCGCCAGAAACGGTGGCCGGAACGACCACAAGATCTTCCGCCCCCAGTACGCCACCAGCAATCCAGCCAGCCCGCCGAGCAGCGATAGCACCGTGCTTTCCGTCAAAAGCTGTCGCACCAGCCGCATACGCCCAGCCCCCATCGCCGCGCGAATGCTCAACTCTTTCTCCCGTTTGGCCGCCTGCGCCAGCAGCAAATTCGCCAGGTTCACGCACGCGATCAGCAGCACCAACCCGACCACCCCCATCAGCACCCCGCCGGCCAGCGAAAATTGCTTCCGCTGGTTAATCCCCAGCGCCGATTCATACAGCGGATAGACTTCCACGGTGCGGCCTTTGTTTTCGCGCGGATATTCTTTTTCCAGCGCGGCCGCAATTGTTTTCAGTGCCGCCTGCGCTTGCCCGATGCTCACCTGCGGTTTCAATCGCCCAATCATCGAGAGCCAGCGGAATCGCCGGTTATTCTCGAACTCTTTGATCTGCCCGCTGAGCACGTAATCCCGCATGCTGATCGGGATCCACAGCACGTCCGGCGGCGCCAGCGACACCGTCCCTTTGAAATTCGGCGGCGCCACCCCCACCACCGTGTACGGCGTCGCATTCAGCGTGATCGTCTGTCCGACGGCGTGCGGATCCGAACCGAAGCGCCTCGCCCACAAGCTGTAACTCAACACCACTTCCGGATTGCCGCCGATTTTCTTGTCTCCATCCGGAATGAACGTCCGCCCGCGAACCGCCTTGATCCCCAGTACATCGAAGTAATTCCCGCTCACCAGCACCGCGTTCAATTGTTGCGGCTCCGCTTGCCCGCCCCAGCTCAGCGGAATCGCAAACGTGGCCAATGCCAGTCCGGAGAAAACCGTGTTTTGATCGCGATAGTCCTCATAGTTCGGCAGCGAAGAGCCGGTCAGCCGGAACGCGGCATTCGTATCAATCGTCAGCGTGTCCTGCGTAAACACTTCCGCCAGCCGCGCCGGCTCTTCCACCGCCAGCGGGTGCAGGAACACCGCGTTGATAATCGTGAAAATCGCCGTGTTCGCGCCTATCCCCAGCGCCAGCGACAGCACCGCCACAAATGTAAACCCAGGGCTCTTTTTCAGCATCCGCAACCCGCCCCGCAAATCCTGCTGGAAGTTTCCCGCCATCGCGACACCTCCGCTTAACGCATAGGACGCCCTGAAAGCACAATCGTTTCCAGGATTACCCGCCCTCCCGTCCACTTTAACTCAGGACTTCAGCCCTGAGGCCTTTCTCCGCCGGGCGCAACCTCGCGCACAACCCAAGCATCTTACCCGTGAGGCAGAAGTCGTCGAGCAGCACGCAGTTCTGCCGGATTCACCCCAGTTGCCCCCAGCGTACCTCCCCAGCCGCCATCCCTGCCCGTTCCGCCCGGCCCATCCAACATAGGAGGGTAGTAGCATGCAAACACGAAGAGGAGCCGTACTCGCATTGTCCATAGCACTGCTCTGGGCCACACTCGCCCCAGGCGCCAGAGCGGATCAATGGGACAAAAAAACCATCGTCACCTTCGGCGAAGACGTGCAAGTCCCCGGGCTGGTTCTGCCCGCGGGAACCTATATCTTCCGCCTCCAGGACAATAAAACCGATCGCCACATCGTTCAGATCTGGAATGCCGACGACAACCAGCTCCTCGCAACCATCATGGCCATTCCTCACACCCGCTTTGAACCCGAAGACAAACCCGTCTTCCACTTTGACGAGCCCCCCAGCGACTCGCCCGTAGCTCTGAAACTCTGGTTTCATCCCGGCGAAACCACCGGTGAGGAATTCATCTACTCCAATCATTCCTACTCCGAATCCTATTCCTATCGCCAGTAGCTCCAGCCTGATCCCCACCGGAATCGCGTATTTCCGATTCCTGTAAAACAAGCGACGAGGCTTCCGCCAAAAATTCGCGGGAGCCTCGTCCTTTTCTCAATCGCACTTGCGCCTCTTCCTCTTGCTTTTGTCGCCTTTGCTTGCCGTTTCCGTCCTCCGTACGCGATGTTAAACTGTGCTCCGCTAAGACCTTCGGGTAAGTGCGAATGCCGGCTGTGGAGGCACGGGGAGGAAAGCATGACGAGGGGCGGAGTTGTTTTTGTATTCCTGCTTGGCTGCGGTCTCGTGGCGCTCGGCTCGCCGCTGGCGCCGCAAAAGAGCGCGCCTCGCGCCGGTTGGATCAGCGATGAAGGTTGCGCCGCCAAGCACACCAAGCCCGGCGGCGCCGATTGCGTTCAGAAATGCTGGCGTGGAGGCGCTTCGGTGGGACACCCGGAATGGAAACCCCAACGCGCCGTCTTCGTGGCCGACGACGATCAAGCCGTTTGGATCGTCGAGAATCCCGAAGCCGTCAAGGACTTCGCCGCCGCGCACGTGACGCTGGCCGGCCAATTCGACTCCGCCAAAAAAGCGGTTCACGTCGACAAAATCACCCCCGTTGCGCCTTAGCCAGTCGGCCGACCTTCAATCCGTTCGCATTTCCTCGGTAGTCCGCCAGGGCAGGGAAACCACCTGCCCTTTTCCTGCACTTCTCACCAGTTCCCAGCCCCAGAACCGAGCGCTAAATTGTGTGCATCCCAGTCCAAGGTGAGGCCATGAACGAATTCTCTGCTTGGATGCAAACCAATTGGTATTCGCTGGGAACCCTCCTCCTGCAAGCCGGCTTTTTATCCGCAGGTGTCTGGATCGCGCGCGACATCTTGCGATCCATGCGGGCATCCCAGGAGCAAGTCGGCGCCCTGCTAAAGCTGTCGCTTACCGGCTCCCTCCCTGAGCGCCAATCGCCAACCGCCGCCGCCGAAAGCTTCTTCGCCAACGCCAGCCCCTACTGGCTCACCCCCTCGGAGGTTCCGCCCGCTCCCGCGCCCGAACCCATCGAAATCGGCCCCAGCCGCTGGACCAACGCTCGCCACCATTTGATCGTCGCGCGCCACCGCCTCTTCGTCTGGCTGAAGACCCCCATGCGCACCGGCCACTCCGCCCCCTTGCGCCGAGCCCTAAAATGGCTCCAAGCCCCCGCCGGCAGCTAACCTCCTGTAGCACAGTCACTCCTGACTGTGCTCTTTTCCCCTTGTAGGGGCACGATACATCGTGCCCCTCTTGCTTTTCTCCTCCCCACTTTCCAATCTCACTTTTCCGATTTCTCATTCTCTCTTTCCCCTCCCGCGGACCAACGCCCCCTCCCTCCGTGGCCGACTGATTCCTGTTCCGTGTAATTTATCGTCTGGTAATTCCTAGACAGTACCGTACTTACAGATTTAGAATGCCCCCGATGACCCAGACAGAATCAGCCACAATCGCTTCGGATGGATTGCCCGCAAGGCTCACCGGACAGTGGGTCCACGGCAAGAAATACTACTTTTGCCGATATCTCGACATCATGACTCACGGAGTGGGGAGAAAGTGGCAAGGAAAACTGGCATACGTCGACTTGTTCTCCGGACCCGGTCGCAGCATGGTTCGCGGCAGCCAAGAAGAAGTAGACGGCTCACCGGTGCTGGCACTCAACTACGAATTCGCTCGGTACATTTTCGTAGACATCCCTGAGGTGTTGTCGTGTCTCAAGAAACGACTCGCTGGCCATCCTAAATTCTCGCAGATAGTATTCGTCGAAGGCGACTGCAACGAAGTGATTGAGAAGGTCCGATTTGCCTCACCCGCCGATCATCTAACGCTAGCGTTCATAGATCCGACTGGCTTGCAAATCCGATTCCGAACGATTCAGCGCTTGGTGCAGAATAGAAGCGTCGACCTACTTATGACCCTCCAGTTCGGAATGGGCATCCGACGAAATCTGAAGCAATACATCAGGGCCGAAGGTGCGAAACTGACCGCCTTCTTGGGCAACGCCGAATGGCGTAAGGATGCAGACGAGGGAGGATCCGATTCGCAGGTCCTTCGACGAATCAAGAACCGCTATTTGCTCCATCTCCGGGAGTTGGGTTACCTGCCGGTACGAGACAGAGAAATTGACATTCGGAACGACCAAAACGTTTTACTCTACTTTATCGCGTTCGCAAGCCGACATCCCCTTGGCGGGAAGTTTTGGCGCGAAGCGATTAAGATTGAGTGGACCGGTCAGAGGCAAATGAACTATCAGCGCCAGGACTGACGAAATGTCTCAGAACTCCCCTATCGAATGGACAGATGCCACCTGGAATCCGGTCCGGGGCTGCACGAAGATCAGCCCAGGCTGCAAGCATTGCTACGCGGAGACGTTCGCGGAGCGCTTCCGAGGCGTAAAAGGCCATCCTTACGAACAAGGCTTCGATCTGCGGCTAGTCCCGGAAAAACTTGCGGAACCCTTGCGCTGGCGCTCCTCGAAAATGATCTTCGTCAATTCCATGAGCGACCTTTTTCACGACGCAGTTCCGGATAATTACATCGTAGCAGTCGCACAAGTCATGGTTGCAGCGAAGTGGCATACCTATCAGGTGCTAACAAAACGCTCGGAACGCCTCCGCAAGCTTCTCAATACCAAGCTTCGTTTTGCCGCCGAGCAGCGCCACATTTGGTGGGGAGTCAGCGTGGAGGATAAGCAGTATGGTTTGCCGCGAGTGGAAGACTTGCGAAAAGCGAACGCGCATGTTCGTTTTCTCTCTGTCGAACCTTTGCTGGAGGACATCGGCAAGCTCGACCTGCGAGGCATCGACTGGATGATTGTAGGCGGAGAGAGCGGAGCCGGCGCCCGGCCCATGAAGAAAGAATGGGTTTTACCGCTTCGGGATCAGTGCAAGCAGAGCGGTGTCCCATTCTTCTTCAAACAGTGGGGCGGAGTCCGCAAGAAGAAAGCGGGCAGGCGACTCGACGGCAAGACTTACGACGAATTCCCCAGTCGCGTTCAATACCCGATCATGTCCACGGAAGACTGTGTTTCGGTCGCAAGTGAAATCGAAGCCCGCTACTACTCAGGAGAATTGTTTCCCCTCGTCGCACTTGATACTGAGTCTCGGAACACAATGACAGCCAGAGTGGCTTAATCAGAGTTTCTCTCCGCCACCTTCCCTAGTTTCAAGTGTGCCGCCTTTGACCTTGCCCCTGCCCTTCCCTCACTTCAACGGGTTAATCACGCGCACCTCACCATAACTCTGCCCCTCTCCCAAATCTTCCGAATAAATCACTTCCGCCCCGCAACTCCCCGCCGCCTGCACAAGTAGCGCATCCCAAAAGGAAATCTTGTACCGCCCCTCGATCTCCAGCGCCTGCACCACCGACTCTGCCGTGTTCACCACGATTTCCCAGCTCGCATGGTCCTCCATCAACGTCCGCGTCCCCTATCCCCTTTCCCTTCAACCCTTTCTCCGTCCAAACTTTTCCTTGACAGGAATAGTACTCTATGGTAACATAAGTTGTGACCGTCAGCCACCAGCCCCGACTAGCCACTCTATCTTGTCGCAAGAGCGAAAATCCCACCACTCTAACTCTCGCAAATCCTTCACCTTACAAATGCCCCTCCCACAACCTCTTTCCTTTGACATCCTTACAAATGCCCGGGGTGTATCGGGTCCATTTGTCTTTTCCAGCCGCGATTCGATCGCTCCGCGCCGTCACCGTAACGAAAGCACCGCCACCGTCCGCCCTGCTTGCCCTGAGCAAAGCGAGAAACGAAGGGTTCACCACCTTGAGGGACGAAGCGTAACTCCTTTAACGGCAACACTTATGGACCTCCCCGCAAGTGTTGCAAATAAAAGACTTACGGAAACCTTAAATCCTTTAAATGCAACACTTACAAAAAATCAGGGGGAGGGGTCTCCGCTCTGCTCCTTAACGTTTCAACCTTCAAACGTGCAAACGTGCAACGATCCGTCCTCCCGCCGTGCCAATGCGGATCTTGCTGCCGCGCCTCCCGCAAGCGTAAGCTGCCGCGGGCTAATTCATTGGGGGGAGGGGGAGAACTTCATGGCGCACAACAATTCAGTTCGCGATTCGGTTTTGCAGGCGATCGGCAATACCCCGGTGGTCAGGCTGCGCAAACTTGTCACGCCCTCCATGGCCGAGGTGCTCGTCAAGCTGGAGTATTACAATCCCACCGGCTCCTACAAAGACCGCATGGCGCTGGCGATGATCGAAGGGGCGGAGGCGCGCGGCGACCTGCGCCCGGGCATGCGCGTGGTGGAATGGACTGGAGGCAGCACGGGTTCGTCACTCGCGATGGTCTGTGCGATCAAGGGCTACCACTTCACGCCCATCTCCTCGGACGGATTTTCGAAAGAGAAGCTTCAGACCATGCGTCTTTTCGGCGGCGACCTGGAGATTTTTCCGGCCCCCGACGGCAAGCTGGTTCCAGAGCTGTACCAGCAAATGAAGCGCCGCGCGGAAGAACTGGCGCAGCAGCAGGGCACCTTCTACTCCGACCAGTTCCATAACGCGGACGCCATTCGCGCCTACATGGGAATTGGCACGGAGCTAGTCGAGCAAGCGGGCAAGGAAATTACAGCGTTTTGCGGCGGAGTAGGCACCGCCGGAATGATCTCCGGAGTTTCGCGCGCCTTTAAAGCAGCCGGATGCAAAACGCGCATTGTGGCGCTCGAGCCCGCCACCTCCCCCGTGCTCACCACGGGGAAGGGTGGCCCGCACCGCGTCGAGGGGATCGCCGCCGGATTCCGGCCATCCCACCTGACGGACGGCGACTTCGACGAAGCGCGTACCGTCGAAGAACCGGCTGCTCGCGAAATGGCGCGGCGCCTGGCAAAGGAAGAAGGAATCTTCGCCGGCACCTCTTCCGGCCTGAACGTCACCGCCGCGCTACAACTGGCGCAGGAACTCGGGCGGGGTAGCACCGTCGCCACCGTGGCCGTAGACACAGGGTTTAAGTATCTGGCCGGGGACCTTTATCAGACGTAGTTGTTATTGAAGAAGGAGAAATCCTCAGGTCGGAAGTGCTAGCGGCAAGGAAAATGGCGCCTTAAAGGGACGGCGCTACAAAATACTTATTCCGCGCCGAGGGGCAGGAAGTATTGCGTGCCCTTGACGGGTTCCTGAAGGCGCCGCAGAAGCTGTTGAAGATCTTCGCTGCGCTCAACGAAATCAATGTCGGACGTACTGATGACCAGGAGGTCGGAGGCGGCATAGCGGAAGAAGAAATGTTCGTAGGCGCGAGCGACTTCCCCGATATATTCGGGGGAAATATGCGATTCGTCGCGCGAGGCTTTCTTGGCGATGCGCGCGCGCAGGACCTCCGGTTTGGCCTGTAAATAGATGACCAGGTCAGGAGCGGGAATATCCGCCGTGAGCGCCGTGTAATAGCGTTCGTAGAGTTTCAGCTCTTCGTCATCGAGATTGAGGTTGGCGAAGATGCGGTCCTTCTCCATGAGGTAGTCGGAGAGCACGGGACCAGGAGCTTCCACCGCCAGGGCTTCGCGTAGCCGCTTCTGCCGCTCCAGCAGGAAGTACATCTGAGCGCGGAAAGCGGAGCCCGGCTTTTCTTTGTAGAATTCAGCGAGGAACGGATTGTCCTCGCAGTCGTAAATGCGTCGAGCGTGCAAACGTTCGGCAAGTATTTTGGCAAGAGTGGTTTTGCCGACGCGCAGCGGGCCTTCGATGGCGATAAAGCGGGGCGCTTGCGGACCTCGCTGGGCAGTGCGAGCGCGCTTGGCTGCGGAAGAGTCGTTAGCCGCCATTGTTGGGCGTGGCACCGGAGGACCGGCGTCCACGCGCGCGATTATAGCAGAGTCATTCCGGCCTGGTGGCCAAGATCGCGGCGAAAATCGAGCCGAGGAACCCCGGCAGGGTTCCAGCAGGCGGCAGAATGAGCTTTTTGGCGGCGTTTTGGGGGTATTTTGGGCTTGTTACAGTCCGGCAGAGAGGGTATTGCACTTCCAACAATGTCCAATTTTTTTCACTTATTTGCCCTAGTACGACGGCACTAATTTCGCCAAACCGAGGGCCTAAAGGCCCGTACCACGCGAAATGTGACCGATAGGCCAGTGTAACCTGCCCTTTTGGGCACTATATTGCCATCATCGCGAATGGGGACGTACTTGCACAATCACTCGCGATACTGAGGTGGCAAATGGTCCTCGCAGCCCTTCTCTTGATGTGCGCAGTTCCGCAGCTGGACGATAACGCGAAAGTCGCCAACGGCACGCCCGCAGCGGTCAGCGGCAGCGCGAAGGTTTCGAACGATACACCAGCGACGGTCAGCGGCGACGCTTCCAAGGATTCGACGCTGACGGCGTCCGCGGCGCTGCCGTCCGCGCCGACGCCCAAGCCGGCCGACGCGGAAGCGATCCAGCCGAATTCCCCGGCGCAGCCGTTTCAGCCGATCAAGCCCGTGATTACGCGTCCGCGCGAAACGCCTCGCCAAAGAAAATTGTGGTATGCGCTGACGGCAGCGGGAGCCGAGCGGCGCGGCGTTTGACGCGTGGTCCACGCGGCGCGCGATTTCCGGCGGGTATGGCACGGAATCGAATCCGTTCCTGCGCCCCTTTTCGCATTCGAACGCGCTGTACGCGGCTACGCAGGTGAGCCCGGCGTTCATGGATTTTATCGGCAAGCGCATGATGGTAAGCGAGCACGGCCTGATTCGAAAGATGTGGTGGGTGCCGCAACTGGCCGGCGCAGGATTCTCGTTTGGCGCGGCCGCGCACAACGTCAGCGTCGTGCACTAAGAGTCCCTCGATCCCTCCAAACGGAAAGCGCCCCGGTGACCCTCCTCACCGGGGCGCTTCTGTTTTTGATGCCGATTCGAAAGGCTTTTCGAATGGGAGTTTCGAATCTTCCTGTTCGGATTTACTTGCCGACCACCAGAAGCACGAAGGAGCCCGGCTTCATCTTCCCGCGGCGTTCGCCCGGTGCAGGAGGATCGAAATCCGCCGCTGGGAGAACGATGTTATGCGTTTTCAGGTCGAGGCCCATGGTGCGGGCGCTCTTCTTGGTGGGGACGTTGTCGATGACGGTGTATTTGTCCGGCGAATCTTCGTGAATAACGGTGAGATTGCCATCGCCGCAGGAGGCGAACACGGTACCGGTCGACGGTTCGAACGCCGTGGCATCCGGGCCATCGCAGATGGCCGGCGTGGCGACGACTTTGCCGGTATCGGCGTTCACGACGGCCATGACTTTTTCATCGCAGACCGAAAAGAGGCGGCGATTTTTAACATCCATCGCGAGGCCCGAAGGAGATTTGCAAGGGGCCAGCGGCCAGTGGTGGAGTTCCTTAAGGCTCGCCGCATCGATGTGATGAAGCTCGGAGCTGTCCTCGTTGTTCGCATAGACAGAGCCCTTGCCATCTGCGGCAGCGAATTCGGGCTTGCCGCGCAAATCTATGGTGCCGAGCACGGTGCCATCGGCGGCGTTTATGGCGGTGGCGTTTTTGCCGCCGCCGGCAGTTCTGCTGCCACCGTTGAAGGTGAAGACGCGCTTGGTGACGGGCTCGTACAGAATGGCGTCGGGGTTGACGTCGGTTTTCACAGTGCCGATGGATTTCAAAGTTCTGAGGTCGAAAATGGTGACGTCGTTCGAACGGCCGTTGCTGGTGAAGCCGCGGCCGAGGTCGGAAGCGATGGCGATGCCGTGCACGCCTTGGGTGTCAGGGATGGAGCCGACGATGGCGTAGGAATCCGCGTCCAGCACAACAACTTGCGTGGCGTGTGAGACGTAAATGCGGCGGGCGTCGCTGTCCACGGTTACGTAATCCCAACCACCTTCGCCGGAGATGGGAATGGTTTTAATGACGTGATAGCCGGAAGAACCCGGCGCGGGTGAGGCTGCGCGCGAGAATGATCCGGCACAGACGATCATTGCCACAGCGAGCGAACCGAGAATCGCGAGAAGAGTCAGATTTTTGCGCATGATTTTTTTCTCTCTTTGGGTCTGCAGCCTTTGTTCGAGACCGCTGAACGAGAACATTTATATAGCGATGAACCTAAACGCAAGATAAATGCGAGGGCGGGGGACCGTTTCCGGCGATCACTTCCGGATTGCCGACAATTCAGGAATAAGAGGCGACTAGCGTCATCTACCCTGAATCGATGGAAAGCGACAAGGGAGCAAACTTCCTAGACGCTGGCCACTCTTGCTGCTCACTTGAAGAGTTCTTCAGATCGCAGTTGTGCGGTAAAGGTGAGTTCTGCCCGGCAACTGGACCGGTGCGCGCGACGCACGTGTAGGATTTGCGGCAGGTGTTCCAGACGCGCAGGCTGGCACTTTGAGCAATTCCCGAAATCTATTAACCAAAGTACGCTTGACCCGCAAGCTCCCGGCGGATAAGTTGGCTCCGCTCGAGTTTGGTGGGCTTGTTCTTGTTGTGGGCCGGTGTCTCTTCGCCTCCGCTGCCTCTCACCTGTTTGCGAGCCTGTGGCGCTATCTCAACTTACAAAGGTGACTGATGAACTCCAGAAAGAGCATTCTGGCAGCGTTGGCGGTGATTCTCGGTCTAACGATGGTGATTTCGGGCTGCAGTAGTAACAAGCCGCCAATCACAATCGCGCTAGGCCCGAACGGAGTCCAGAACGCGGTTGCGGCCCAGATCGTGAACATCACGGCCACGGTCTCCAATGATTCGAAAGCAGGTGGAGTCTCCTGGAGTCTGACTGGTCCCGGTACGTTGAGCGCGCAGACGACCACCTCCGTCACTTACACTGCGCCCTCGCCGATCTCGGCGAACGCCACAGCAACGGTTACGGCGACCTCTCTTTCCGACAGCACAAAAACCGGCACGTTGACGATCAACTTGCAAGCTGTTTCGATCGCCCTCACGCCGAGCGCCGCGCAGACAGACGAACAAGGGAAAGTCACCGGCGTAACGGCGGCGGTCTCAAATGATCCCATGACCAAGGGTGTGACCTGGAGCCTGACTGGCGCAGGCGCGCTGAGCGGGCAGACCACGACTGCGGTTACCTATACTGCCCCGGCGAGTATCACAACCGCTTCGACTGCAACCATCACCGCAACGTCTGTGTTCGATAGCACCAAAACCACCACGCTGACCATCAATCTTGTTCCTCCGCCCTCCGTTACCACCGCTTCGCTCACAGCTGGCACTGTCGGGACCGCCTACTCTGCTACCCTCGTGGCTGCCAACGGCGTTGCACCCTACACTTGGAGTGTGACGGTCGGAACGCTTCCGGCGGGACTGACTCTCGCCGCCGGCACTGGCGCCATTACCGGCACGCCCACGGCGTTCGGCACCTCCAGCTTCACGGTTCAAGTGAAGGATGCGGACAATTTCACGGCTACAGCAGCTCTCAGCATCAAAATTAATCCCGCGCCCGTTGTGATCACGACGACTTCTTTGCCGAACGGCATCGTCAATACCGCGGGCTACAGCGCGACCCTCGCATCCACAGGTGGCGCCACCCCCATCACTTGGTCTTGGACAGCTCAAGCCGGCTCCACGCTGCCTCCTGGGCTGGTCATCGCGCCGTCCACGGGCGTCATTTCCGGTACCCCAACCGCCGCGGGCACGTTCAACGTAAGCGTGACGGCCACGGATTCCAGCACGCCGGCCCTGACCGCCTCGAAGAATTTCAGTATCACCATCATTCCGCAGCTTGCCATTACCACCACTTCGCCATTGCCCAATGGCATCACCAACACGTCTTACACGGGCGTCACCCTAGCTTCAACGGGCGGCTCCGGAGCCGTTGTCTGGTCCCTGACCGGCGGCACCACTTTGCCTGCCAACCTGTCTCTAAACCCTTCCACTGGCGCGATCACCGGCACGCCGACAACCGCCGGCACGTTTAGCTTCACAGTACAAGCCGCCGATTCCGGCACACCGCAACAAAAAGTGACGAAGGTGTTCAGCATCACCATCCTTCAGCAGCTTGTAATCACCACATCGGCTGCCCTGCGCACCGGCTCCGTCACCACTCCTTACAGCGTGACGCTGGCATCGAGTGGCGGCACGGGCGCAGTGACGTGGGCCCTGGCAAGCGGCAGCACGCTTCCCGGCGGTCTCACCCTGACCTCAGTTGGTGTCCTCGCCGGAACTCCCACGACGGCGGGCACGTTCAATTTCTCCATTACCGCAACGGATTCCGGCGTGCCGCCGCAGACCGCCACCGTGGCTTTTACGCTGACTATTACTCCGAAACTCGCCATCACCACGCCCTCTCAGCCTAGCGGCACTCTTGGCACCGCTTATAGCGCAACGGTTCAGACCAATAACGGCGGGATCGCCCCCTACACTTGGTCTTGGATTGCGCAGGCTGGCTCTTCACTGCCCCCTGGGCTGAGCATTGCCCCAGGTACGGGTGTAATTTCTGGCACGCCAACCTCCGCGGGTACGTTCAACGTGACGGCCAGCGTGGCCGACTCCAGCACGCCCACCGCGCAAACGGCCAGCGCAAACTTCACCATTTCTATTGCGACGGCTCCGCTGTCTGTGGCCACAACCGGTTTGCCGAACGGAGTATTGGGACAGGCCTATACCGGCGCGGTGTTGCAGAGCGCTGGCGGAAATCCGCCGGTTACCTGGAGCATCTCTGCCGGCGCATTGCCAACGTGGGCGACCCTAACAGCGAGCACTGGCGCTATCACTGGCACGCCGAACGCAACGGGCACGACCAACTTTACGGTCAAGGCGACGGATTCCACCACGCCGACGGCGCAGACCGCAACCAAGGCGCTCAGCATCACGGTGGTTTCTGCGCTCTCGATCACCACCGCGTCGTTACCCAGCGGCATAGTGGGCAACGCTTACAACGCCCCCGTGGCTGCCACCGGCGGGACGACGCCTTATACTTGGTCTTGGACCGCACAGGCCGGTTCATCGCTGCCTCCGGGGCTGAGCATCAATTCCAGCACGGGGGCCATTACCGGCACGGTGGGAGGCTCTGGCGGTACGTACAACGTCACCGTCTCGGTCGCCGATTCCGGCACTCCGCAGCAAAACGCTTCGGCGAACTACAGCATCACAATCACGGTCGCAACGCTGGCGGTTACTACCACGTCGGGTTCGCTGCCCACGGGCACCATCAATACCGCTTACCCGAATACCACTCTGAATGCCAGCGGCGGCGTTCCGCCATACACCTGGCTCCAAACTGGTGGCACTCTGCCCCCTGGCTTGAGCATCAGCACTTCCGGCCAGATTACTGGAACGCCGACGGCCACGGGGACTTCTAGTTTCACCGTGACCGTTACGGACTCCGCCACGCCGACGGCCAATACTGCCAATGGGAACCTCAGTATTACCGTCAACGCGGCGGCAGCTTGCACCACTGGCGGCAGCGAGTCGATGTTGAATGGGCAGTACGCCTTCGTGCTCAAGGGCTTCGACAGTGGCTCGGAGCCGGTACTCATCGGCGGCGTGCTCACCTTCAACGGCAGTGGCGGGATCACCGCGGGCGCCATTGACATGAACCTTAACTCTGTCGTGCAGACGAACCTGTCTGTAACCACAGGTTCGTCCTCCTACCACGTTACTTCGGATCAGCGCGGCTGCATGGTGATCACCACCTCCGCAGGAACGCAGAACTACCGCTTCTCGCTTGGAAATATCACCGGCGGCGTGGCCTCCACGGGACATGTGATTGGCTTCGACACCACCGGACCGTTCACCACGGGCATCATGCGCAAGCAGACTCCCGCGGCCTTCGGCACGGGCGCCTCACAAGTTTCGGGCAACTACGCCTTTGGCGTTTCTTCAGCCCAGAATACCGCTAACAGTAATAACGGTGTTTTCGGCGGCAGCTTCGGGGCAGTCGGCCAATTCATCTTGTCCGCCGGCTCGGTCACGGGAGGTGAAGTCGACTTCAACAACAACGGCCAATTGGACGGCAGCTCGTTGAATACCAACTGGCCGGCAAGTCCCGTCACTTTCAGCAGCGGCAGCTACAGCATCTCCAGCACGAATGGCCGCGGCATGCTTTCGTTCACGCCTAATGCAACAGGCGCCAGCACCGTAACCACCGTAATTTACGTGGTTTCCTCGACGGACGTACTTGTCCTCTGTACTGATCTCCAGGCGAGCAATAGCATCTTTACAGGAGAGATGTTGAAACAGTCCGGCACGCTTTCCGGCACACCCCTGTCCGGTGCCTACGTTGGGTATCAGTCCGGGCTTTCAAGCACGGCAGGAGCAAGTCGCACCACTCTTCTCCTCCTCAATGCCTCGGGCAGCAACATCACCGGGAACCAATGGAGGAACGACGCTGGCAGCTTCCAGTTCAAGGCCATTGGGGCGGGCATCACGTATTCAGTTACCGCGCAAGGAAGGGTGATAATTCCATCCAGCCCTGGCAACACTCCGCCGATGTTTTACCTTGTGAACGCTAATCAGGCGTTTTTCCTGAACCCGGGCGGCAATGTCGAGTCGGGCTTCTTCCAGTCCCAGACCGGCGGCCCGTTCACGAATACTTCCGCAACCGGGACCTACGCTTTTGGAGAGATTGATCCCCAAGTCGCTAATTCTAGCGATAACCTCGGCGTGGCCAGCTTCGCCTCTCCCAACATCAACGTAACCGACGATCAGAACGGCAGCGGTGGCCAGAACCTGGGTCAGTCACAGAGTTTCACCTACTCTATTGACTCGACAGGCTTGGGCACGATCCCGTCGAGTGGGTCGAGTTGCACGATTTCAGCATCTTCCACAACTTGCCAGACCCTCATCTTCATCATTTCGCCCACAAAGGCGGTCATCATGGATACCCAATCATCGAACCCGAAAATCCAGCTCGGGGACAAGTAAAAATGGAGAACTGTTCAACCATGCCGGGACTGATTACAATTACCCGAGTCCGGTAACCAAGACGATTCAGCCTTAGACCATTACAAGACGCACGAAACAACAACCTCGATCAAAGCGACGCTCCGAATTTCTGGGCGTCGCTTTTTTTTGTGTGCCGAACATCCCGATAAAGAGGTGGAAAGGTCAAACCTTCCAGCGGCGCTTACTTAATGGATTCAGCGATTGTGGGCGGTTGGTCGGCTAACCGGAAGTGATCTGATGCCGGCTTACCGCGAGTAGTTAAGTGGGAAGGAAGTGACCGCGGTTGGCATCGACACTGGGCGGATAACGGGCAACTCGGAAGTGATTGGCACAGCGCAAACGACGGCTTGGGGTGTTGAGCTACGGTTTGGATTTGTGCTGTTCGAACCAGCCGGCGATGTAGAGCATTTTGGCGACGTGATGGCTGGGGCGGCGGCTTATGCCGTGGGGCTCCTCGGGGACGCGGACGAGGACGGTGTCAACGTTCAGGAGTTTTAGCGCTTCGTAGAACTGTTCCGCTTCGGAGATGGGCGTGCGGTAATCGGCTTCGCCGGTCATCACCAATGTTGGCGTCTTCACTTTGGAAACGAGATTGGTGAGGGAGCGCTGCATGTAGTTGTCGGTGTTTTCCCAGGGGAGGCCGGGGAACCAGTATTTGGTGATGAAGGGGATGTCACTGGTGAGCGCGAAGCTGTACCAGTTGATGACGGGATAGAGCGAGACCGCGGCGCGGAAGCGCTCGGTGTGCTCGATGGTCCAGCAGGTGAGAACGCCGCCGCCGCTGCCGCCGGTGACGAAGAGATTGTTTGTGTCTATGTAGCCTTTGGCGATGACGGCGTCCACGCCGCTATTGAGATCGGCAAAATCGTCGCCCGGATAGGCGTGGTGAATGAGATTGGCGAATTCTTCGCCGTAGCTGGTGCTGCCGCGCGGGTTGGTGTAGAGAACGACGTAGCCGCGGGAAGCGAGCACCTGTTTTTCGAAGTCAAAACGATCGCCATAGTCGGCGAAGGGGCCGCCGTGAATTTCGAGGACGAGTGGATATTTTTTTGTGGGATCGAAATCGGGCGGGTGGACGATCCAGCCCTGGATTTTGCGATTGTCTTTTGACGATTGGTAGAAGATTTCTTCGACATGGCCGGGTTTTTTCTGTGCAAACAGTTCCTCGTTGATGGCGGTTAGGACTTTCATCGCGCCGTTGTTGAGAATGGCAATGTCGCCGGGATTGTCTGGGCGGCCGTAGGTGAGGGCCATCATGCCCGTATGAGCGAGGGAGAAGGTGCCGCTGCCGCCGGCGCCTAACGTGGAAGCGAGATGGTCGGCAACTTTTTTGCAGGTGCCGTCGATCAGGCAGAAGCCGATTTTGGAATCGCCTTGATCGTCGTAACGAAAGTAGACGCCGGTGCCGTCTGCGGCCCATTGCGGGTCTTGGATGTCGCGATCGAGTTTGTCCCAGACGGAGTGTGAGCCGGAACCGTCGCGATTCATCAGATAAAGTTTTGTTGTTTGGTGGCCCTGATAGCGGTCATCGTAGCCGGTGTAGGCGATCAGCTTTCCGTTGGGAGAAACGGCGGGCGAATTGTCCGGGCCTTTGCGATTGGTGAGGGCGCGCAGAGAGCCATCGGCAACGCTGAATTCGTAGACTTCGTCGTCAAGATATTCGTGATCGGATTCGGGGTGACGGTTGACGGAGGCGATCAGGAATTTTCCGTCGGGAGTCCAGGAAGCGCGATTGGGGCCAAACTCGTTGCCTCCGTTCGGAAAATTTCCATTGGTGATTTGACGCGGTGCGCCGCCTTCGCTGCTGACGACGAAGATTTGCATGTAGCCAGGCTTGAGATAGCCCATGCCATTGAAGCGATAGACCAAGCGGTCATAAGCCGTGGGAGGATCGGCCCACTTTGCGCCTGCGGGCGGAGCCGGCAAATCGGCTATGTGCGGTCCTTTTCCGGGAACGAGCGCGGAGAAGGAGAGCATTTTGCCGTCCGGCGACCAGGCGATGGCGTCGGGAGCCTGCTCGAGATTGGTGATGCGCGCGGTCTGGCCGGTGTCCATCCAGCGAATGTAAATTTGCTGCTTGCCGTCGGCGTCGGAAAGATAGGCGATGCGCGTGCCGTCGGGGGACCAGCGGGGAGAGGCATCGCCGCGGTTGCCGGTGGTGAGCGGGCGATGGTCGGTGCCGTCCGCGTCTATGATCCAGAGATTCGAATAGCGCTTGTCGGTCATAGGATCGGCGAAGCGGCGCACGTAGGCGATTTTCTTTCCATCCGGTGAGATTTGTGGATCGGTGGCGGTTTGCAGCTGGAACTCATCCATGGCGGTGAGCCGATTGGCGGCAGTGTCTTGCGCCCGGAGAGCGGAGCCTGAACCGAGGAAGATAGGTAGAACTAGGATGACGGCGCCGAAGCGCGGCTTGAATGTCATGCGGGGACCTCCTCGCGGGGGCGAGTAAACAACGCGAATGCGGATATGTCAAGGCGATGAAAAAAGGAGCGAAACGGGCGCAGGGCTCTACAGGGGCTCAACGACGGAGGACCCGGCTCGCGTTAATCCATTGATTTCTGTGGATTCGAACCGCAGCTTACGCCTTAATGCGACGCAAGATCATTCCTGACCACTTGGCCGTCCTTCATCACGAAGCGAACCCGCTCCAACTCGGTAATGTCGGCAAGCGGATCGCCAGAGACGGCGACGAGATCCGCGAATTTGCCGGCCTCGATAGCGCCGATTCGGTCTTGCCAGCCCAACATTTCCGCGGCGTTGGTCGTAATCGCCCGAATCACGTCAAGCGCAGGCACTCCGGCAGCATGCAGATTGAGCAGGGTGGTGACACTGGCTTGGCCGCAGGTCTTTCCGGGCCAGAACCAGCACATGTCGGTTCCGGCGGCAAACTTCACCCCCGATTTCAGCACGCGCTGGACCAACTGGTCGTAGAGTTGGTCGTGGCGTGCATCGGCAATGGCACGAGCGGAACGCGATGCAGGAGAGAGGACGACGCTGGGCTCCATGATCTTCAGCAAGAAATGGTTGTAGGCGGTCGGCGTCAGGTCCAAGAATATGCCCTTGTCACGCATCTGCTTAAGTTGCTCGCCGGTCGCTTCGTTGCCGTGCTCGATGGAATCGGCGCCGGAATCGATCGCTGTCTGTATGGCGGTCTTGTCGATGGCGTGGACAGCAACTTTCAAGTGGTTGCGGTGCGCTTCTTCGACCGCCGCTGCAAGCTCAGGGACGGTAAGGTTCTCGTCTGCCGAAACCTTGATGACATCCACGTTCTGGAAGACATTCTGCCGGACCGCCTGGCGAGCAGACTCGGGCCCATCAATCAGCAAGAACTCCTGCTTTAGGATCGACTCGGCAAGGGCAGGATTGAGGTTCTGAACGTATTCGCCGCGCGTAATGAGCTTGCGTGCGGAGGCCAGGATTCGCGGACCAGGGACGCGGCCCGCATTGATGGCGTCACGCAGTTCGGTATCCCCGTCAATTCCGGAATGGCCAAGATTGCGAACGGTGGTGATGCCGCTCTCCAAATCTTCCCGGGCCATCTGCGCGCCGAGAAAAGCACGTTTGATGGGCGACTCGACGATTGCCAACAACAGAGGGGGTGCAAATTTGCCGTTCTCATGCCGCTTACTCTCTTCTTCCGGCGGCACGACTACATCGAGAAGCAGATGGGTGTGAGAGTCAATCAGTCCGGGCAGCAAAGTCGCTTTTCCCAGATCGATGATCTTGACGCCGCCGTGCGCGTGCGCCTGCACCTGAGCAGGCGGGCCAACTTCCTTGATCTTGCCGTCTTCAATCAACACTGCCGCCGGCGAAAGCACATTCCCGGTCCGCGGATCGAGCAGCCGGCCTGCTCTCACTAGCGTGGCGGGAGCCGGAGCTTGGGCAGCGACTTGCCCACTTGAAAACAGGGTGAAAAATGATGCGACCAACGACAAGAAGATTCGATTTAGCTTCATTGGAGTAATTCCCCTCAATTCAGTAATTTCCTTACGCCAAAAGATTGGAATTTCAAGCGCCTGTCTTGTAACCGAATCACGCCCTTATCAAAATCAATGGGCCGCATTTAGCTCCTTGAGTGTGTCCTGCACGCCGCTACGAATCTCGGCGCGCCGCTGCTCCGTATCGGACCATGACGACGCCGGCGCCACATGAGAATCCAGCATGGCCAACGCCTTTTCGGCATACTGCCGTGCGAGATCCTTCTGTCCATTTTTCAAATAAGCATCGGCAAGGTTCGAGTGCGCGTCGACCGAGTCCGGATACGCGAGGAGATTGAGCTTGAAAATCTCAATCGCTGCGTCTATCTGCATCTTGGCCTCGCGCAACTGGCCAGCCTTTCTCTCCGACTCGCCCTCGCGCACATGGTCTTCGCCTATGATGTCGACGTTAATTTCCGGCCACAACTGCGCCTGAGGATCCTTTCGCCGGGCTACCATCAGTTGTTGCTTGACGCGCGCGACTCCTTCGGGCGTCCAGAGTTGATTGAGGATTGCCGCGGATGCCAAGGCGTCGGCTGGCGCGTGCCCCGGGGTCTTAATTAGTGTGGTGACAAGCCAATCGACGATGATGCCTGGCAGCTCCGGATGGGGCTTGAACATGTCCGTGCCGTGGCCACCCTTGGCTGGGACTTTGCTAGGATCGCTGGTTTCATACCACAACCAAGGTGCGTCTTGCGCAGCCGAATAGTGCACGAACTTCTTCGCCGGGCTGGAGGAGGTGATGTAGAGCCATTCCATCGCCTCTACCGTGGGAGGGTATTCGTCGTCGTCGGCCACGACGAACAGTCCGGGCAGTTGTGAAGCCTGCCGCAGGAATTGCAGGCCGTCCTGGAGGGTCTCTCCGGAAAGCAATGCCAGCGATTTCACTTCAGCAAGGTGTTGACGCGCTACTCCGACGGAATGGCCAACGCCGAATTCTCCGGCTCCTCCCACGCCGATGACATCGCGCTTGACGCCTGGCTGCGAAACCAAGTATTGAAACGCTGTGTCAACGTCGCCAGGCCGCATCGCGCGCACCTTTGCCCTCTCCGCGTCCGTCAGCTTGTAGGGAGGCGTGCCGCCGCTTTCGCCAAATCCGCGCATATCGAGGGTAAGCGTGTGGATTCCAGCCGCCGCGAGTTGCCGGGCTACGCCGTCCCACGAGGCACGTGTCCGGTTGCTCTGGTGCA
The DNA here is from genome assembly GCA_963729455.1 of uncultured Acidobacteriota bacterium. Classification (GTDB taxonomy): domain Bacteria; phylum Acidobacteriota; class Terriglobia; order Acidiferrales; family UBA7541; genus Acidiferrum. Next base: position 164,581 of record CAVSNX010000004.1, on the reverse strand, counting down.
GCAGGAGCACACCAGGGCCCGGCTTGGCCGCGGCAAAGTAGCTGGCCTTCAGGATGGTTCCGTCAGCCGCCTTCAGATCAACCACGCGTGGAGCAGAAGGCTGCTGCACCTGTTGCGCCTGATCGCGCCGGGAGTCCGGCGGGATCAAGTTGTTTGCGCGATAGTAGACCACAAGCTGGCCGTAGTGCTCGCCGCTGTGCTCGATGGCGACCGTCCAGATGGAGGAGTTGTGGGCCAGCCGGTTGCCGAAAAATTTCGAGGTATTGTCCAGCCCCGCGTCGCCCTGCTGTTGAATCACTTGCGCTCCGTCCGCGACGGCCTCCTGCACGAACTTCACCACGTCGGCCTTGGTCTTGAAAACGTCACGCGTAGGATTGTCGCCCTCGCCGAAGTCGGGCCCGAGGTTTGATCCGGAAATCCTGCGTATCAGGACGAAATCCAGTGCGGCGGCGTGGAGAAGATTCAGGGCAAAGGTGCGCTCGTCCTTCTGCAGCTTGAAATCGTATTTGTCTTCGGGGAAATCCTGGGCCATGGCGATGAGTTTGTTCCCGATGTCGTTCCACCTGTCCAACATCTCCTCGGATCGAGAGCGCGCCGGACGCGGAGCCGGCGATTGTTGCGGCTGTTCCGCTAGAGACTCGCTCTCATCTGCGCTGCTCTTTGTGATCTGTCCCGAGGCCATCACGGTAAACATGAATACTGCTAACGGCAGGAAGATTCGCATTCGTTTCATGAGACCGTCTCTCCTGAGTTTATTCGCACCGGAAACACATAGGTCGAGAGTCAATCAGACTTTCCCCGGCTGGCTGGCGGCACAATTCCGTTCATCCGCAAGTACTCCACCATTTGTCCGTAATGATCGTAGGCGTGGGCGACGCCGAATTCAGCCAAGTGCAGGCGGGTGGACTTACTGTTCTCCGCAGGCTGTAGCATGTTCTGGGCCGTCAACGTTGTTGCTGCCTTGTGTCCCAGCGCAAACGAATCCTTCAGGAACTTGATGATCTCGGCTTTGTTCTTCAAATTCGCGGGGCCGTTCCCGTCATCCCCTAAGCCGTCAGGCAGCTTATCGCCTGTAATGTGTGACCATATGTAGTAGTTGGACGTGGCGACGTGCTTGAGCTGCACGGCAAACGTGCGCACGCCTTTGTACTCACTTCCGGGAATGTTCAAGCTCTCGGGCGAGAAGTTGAACTTATCTTCGGGCATGGCTTCCGCAACATCCACGATTTGCTTTTCGACGGGGCTGATCTCGCTATCGACAGTCGAAACGAGCGTCGGCGCAGATTGCGCGGACTGTTGCCTTTCTTCTTCGTTCGCAGCTGCCGCGCCCTTGATCGTTTCTGCCAAAGCGGCAACGGCAAAGATGACGGTCGCCAGCAGCAATACGCTTCGTGTCTGTTTCATTCCTGCCTCCCCTGAAATTCGTTGCACTTCAATGCGATGCAAAGTCGTTGCGGACCACCTCGCCATCTTTCATAACGAAGCGAAGGCGCTCGAGCTAGGTAATGATTTCCCGCAGACTATCGTTTGGCAAAAAAGCAACAAGCTGTGTGCGCGACGGTTCCACAAATGCCCCAAAGGAGTACAGTACCGAAGACTGAGCTCAGCACCATGCTCGCTGCACGGCACCTGCATTGAGGGGCGGCAGCATTTAAGCGTTCGAGGCGGTGGCCTATAAAGGATGAAGCTGACGCCCGTAGCAGGACCGCGCCTGCAGGATTGGCGAGTTTTGCCAACGCGGAAATAAGGTCTCTACCGTAGGCACTTTGAATCACGGAGTCATCGCAGGAAAGTTCCCGATACAGCGCCAAGCGAGAGCCCGTGACCCAGACGAGTGGATGAAACCACAGCAGGCAAAGAGCGATTTCGTGGAGCAGCCAGATCAGATTGTCGCGCCTTCTTGCGTGTGTCAGTTCGTGGAGGAGGACGGCATTGAGTTCTGATTTTGTCAGTAATCGGTCGATTCCGTCGGGGAGACAAATTTGTGGATGTAAAACACCATCCACAACGGGGCCGTTTCCAGCGTGGGAGAATCTGACGGGGGTACCCTGAACAAGGAAATTGGGCCTTGAGCCGGCAGCGCTTTGACCGGCTTGAGCATCACGATGGTCAGCTCGGATTCGCCAGCACAGTCGGCCCGCCATTAGCACTGCGCCAAGCAACCACACAGCGCCGACCATCGTTGCGTTATCAGCGATGCGCAGCCCGGCGTCCCCGATCACGCCCAGAGGCTTGGCCCAGGAGAGGTGCGCCGCCAGGGATTTGTCGAGAACGGCGCCCAGCGGCAGGACGAAATTGAGCGAAGTCGCGATCCACACCCAATACTTTGTGGTGGAAGTGCCACGGATGATGGAAGTCAGAGTCCAAGCCGCGAGCCAGACGAGCGAGGCATAGAAGAGATGGACTCCGAGGTAGTAAACAGGGCGCGCGATGTATTCATGCATGGCCTTTGCCTCCGAGCCTGCGGCTCTTTTTGCTTTTTGGCGCAGCGTTTTGCAGGGCTTTCAAGTCTTTCAGTGTGAGCGTGCCGGTCTCGAGCAGACTGGAGAGCAGCAACCGAGGAGACCCGCCGAACAAATCCAGAAGGTCGCGCACCAGGCCGCTTCGGAACTTGCTCTGGTTGATGGCGGGCTCGAACAATTGGGCGTTGCCGATCTTCTTGACTTTACGCACCGCGCCTTTTTCCTCGAGCCTATAGACGAGTGTCTGCACCGTTGTGTAAGCAACGCGTTCATCGTCTGGCAAGCTCTCGAGAATTTCCCGGACGGAGCAGGTGCCCATTTTCCAGAACTGCTCGAGGATGCGTGTTTCGGCTTTTGAGAGACGGTCGGCCATGCTATACCTCCTACTTGCTGCGGCGATGCTACTACAAGTCACGGTGGAATGGGAAGGGCTCATTTTTCTTTCGCGAGCCGTGTTTGTGCAAGCAACGGACCATGGCGGTAGAGCAAACTTTGTCTGGGGCGAATAGAGATCGGAGTGGATTGTCAGCCCGGCCGGCTTTGCGATTGCTCACGCGCACGAAGTTCATGCCGTGCGGTGAAACCATTTGGCGGAAAAGGCCGCGCAACTTTTGCTAAATGGGGGCGTTCCACGGCAGCTTAACGCGAGCGCGTTCCGGCGTTGTTCCGGAGGGTCATGGCGTGAATTTGCTTCCTGTAATACAATCAAAACAAGCGCGTTCCGCAATTCCCCGGTAGCTCAACGGTAGAGCATTCGGCTGTTAACCGAAGGGTTGCTAGTTCGAATCTAGCCCGGGGAGCCAAATTCTCCTGTGTCAGGTAGTTACGTACATCTTTCAAAGCGGGCAGTCCACGACGCCGAGGCGTTTCTTACTTCAACGAAACAAGCACAATCGCAATTGTGATTCAAATCAGAGGTTGCCGGCTGATTTTGCTTGCGCGGGGGGAGAAAGACGCTGGCGGGCGTAGGTGCTCCAAGGACCGGTGGGATCGAGCTTCAGGTAGGCATGCCAGTGCTCGCGCGCTTCGGCAAAGGCGCGCAGCTTTTCGCAGACGTAGGCAAGATTGTATTGCGCGTCGGGATAATTGGGATCAAGCCGAACGGCCTGGCGGAGGTGCTGGCGGGCGGTTTCGACGTCGCCCAATTCGTCGAGAACGCTTCCCAGATTGAAGTGTGCCAGGGCGCTATCGGGCTGCGAAGAAATCGCGCGGGCGAAATACTCGGAGGCCTTTTCGAGGTTGCCATTCTCGTAGTGCAATGTGCCGCAATTGAGCAGCGCTTCGACTTTCGCAGGATCAAGGCGCAAGGCGCGATCGTAGGCGTCCATCGCTTCAGTTCTTGTTTTTTTGGCGGCTTCGTATTCCAGCGCCAGGGCCAGCCAATCGTCGGCGTTGCGCTCGGAAATGACGTGCACTTTTTCGTCAAGCTCGCGCGTTTCGAAATTCAACACAAACTGGCCGGACAGCGGCTCCACGCGCGCGCCGTGGCGCTCCACGATCACATCTTTTCCGTCAGAAAGTACGCGAAGCTCCGCAAGGGGCGCCTGGACCTGAACAAGTTTTTCGCGAAGTGCGGTCAGCGCGCGCCGCAGGCGATTGGCGGGCACTCCTTTTTCAACCAGTTGCTTTACCGTGCGCAGGCCAATCAGGTCGCGGAAATCGTAAAAGCGGTATCCCTGTTCTTTTCGGGGAGAGACTAGGCGCAAACGGTCCCAGTAGTCCAGTTGCTTCCCAGTGAGACCGAGGATGCGCTGGACATGTTCTGGACTGAATCTATCGGATGCACCCATTGGGGAATTAGCCGGTTGCTTTCTTACCTGGCCTCTTTTGCGCAGCGGCCGCGGGCTGCACGGCGCGAGCGGGAGGCTTTTTGCCCGACGCGACTGCTACCGGTCCTGCCGAAGACGCAGCGGCTGGCTGCGCCGGAGCTTGCTTTTCCGCGAGGCTCTTTTTGAGGGCTTCCATCAAATCAATGACTGGCGCCAGATGCGGCTGCGCGACTTCGGTGACTTGCTGGCCTTTGAGTTTGGCGGCGATCAACGCGCGCAGATTTTCCTGGTATTCGTCGCGGTATTTTTGCGGCTCGAAAGGAGCGGCGAGACTTTCAATCAATTGTAGCGCGAGCTTCTTTTCCTGATCTTTGAGTTCGATTTTGTCGGTCGGAATAGACTCGGCGGCGCGAATCTCATTCGAATAGAACATGGTGTGCAGCGTCATTCCTCTTGTGCCGGGCCGGACGATCACGATGTGTTCGCGCTGGTGCATGGTGAGCTTGGCAATGGCGCCGTAGCCGGAATCTTCCATGGCCTTCATGAGCAACTTGTACGCCTTGAACCCGGCGTCTTCCGGGCTGAGGTAGTAGGACGAATCGAAGTAGAGTGGATCCATCTCCTGGAGCTTCACGAACTCCAGAATTTCCATAACGCGGGCGGAAGGCGGCTCGATTTTGTCCAACTCTTCTTCGGTGAAGAGCACGTACTGGTCTTTTTCGTACTCGTAGCCCTTCACAACTTCGGAGCGCTCCACAATTCTGTTGTGGACCGGGCAAAAAAGCGGCTGCTTGAGCCGTGAGTGACATTCGTTATGGAGCTGGTTGAAACTGATTCGTTCGCTTCGTGCTGCTGCAAATATGCGCACGGGCATGGAGATCAAGCCAAACGTGAGATGGCCTTTCCAGACAGTCGTGGCCATGTGAGTCTCTCCTTTGCAACGATCAAAGATAGTGTCCGAGACTTTCTAGGTTAGACGCGGGCTGGATTGGAAGCAAGGCGAAATCTCGGCTAAAACCCTAAAAAGGCAAGCCCACCGGCCTTAGGAACGGTCTGGGATAGAATGCGTCCATGGCCAAGCTGGAAGAATACCGGCGGAAGCGGCGCTTCGACCGGACTCCCGAACCTTCGGGAGAGCCACAACCCGTCGCCGGCAAGGTCCTAGACCAGTCCTCCCCGGCCGCCAAACCTGCTGCGGCAGGCAGGCGCACACGCTTGCCAAAGCCGAAACTGCCACACTTGGAACCGCGTCCTGGGGCCGAACATGGCGACACGTTCGTAGTTCAGAAGCACCGGGCCACGCGGCTGCACTACGATTTCCGGCTGGCGATCGATGGGACGCTGAAGTCGTGGGCCGTGCCGAAGGGACCTTCTCAGAGCCATGCTGACAAGCGGCTCGCGGTGATGACCGAGGATCATCCGCTGGACTACGCCAACTTCGAAGGAAAAATTCCGGAAGGCAATTATGGCGCGGGAACGGTAATGGTATGGGACCGCGGGACGTTTCATGTCGAGGGCAATGTCGGCGCGCTGAAGCAATTGGAAAAGGGAGAAATCAAATTTAGTTTGAACGGAGAGAAACTGCGGGGCAGCTTTGTTCTGGTGAAACTGAAACAAAGCGAAAAAGGCAACGAATGGTTGATGATCAAGCATAAGGACGCTGCGGAAGATTCCTCCTGGAACATTGACGAGCACGACGGTTCCGCCCTGACGGGGCGCACGCTGGAAGAAATTAAGGAGGAGCTGCCTCCGAAGCGCCGGCCGATCCCAATTCAGCCGGCCGAGTTGCAAGACGCGCGCAAAGGTGCGATGCCGTCTCGCGTGGAACCCATGCTCGCGACCCTTGGCGACAAACCTTTTTCCGATCCCAACTGGCTTTTTGAGATCAAATGGGACGGCGTGCGTGCACTCGCGCGAATCGAGAATGGCGCCCTGGAGCTGCGTTCGCGGAACAGCATTGATATCACCAAACGCTATCCCGAGTTGGCCGCTCTTCCTGGTGCCTTGGCCGCCCGCGAGACAATTCTTGATGGAGAGATCGTGGCCTTGGACGAACACGGTCACAGCAACTTCGAACTCTTGCAGGAACGCATGCACGTGCGCGCACCAGGCGAGAGCCTTGTCACGCAAATTCGCGTTGTTTATTTCGCTTTCGATCTTCTGTACTGCGACGGATACGATCTTCGCGAGGCTCCGCTTCTCGAGCGCAAGCAGCTCCTGCAACGCTCGCTTTTCACGTCCGAGAGGTTTCGCTACGCGGACCATCAGTTGGAACACGGAAAAGAGTTGTTCGCGCTGGCGGAACAAAATGGCTTGGAAGGGATCGTCGCGAAGCGCGCCGACAGCCCGTACGTTTCCGACCGAAGCCGTTACTGGTTGAAGCTTAAGATTTCCGGAACCGTAGATGCGGTTGTCGGCGGCTGGACCGCGGCTCGCACTTCCGCTCTTCCCTTTGGCTCACTGCTTTTGGGCTTGTATCAAGGAAAGAAACTTCGATTCATCGGACATGTCGGCAGCGGGTTTGACGCGAAAAAACTGAGCGAATTGAGCAGCAAGTTGAAGGAACTGACAGCTCCCGTTTCGCCGTTCGACACCGCGCCTGAAACCAATGAAAAGCCGTCGTGGGTTTCTCCTGCACTTGTGGCGCGCGTCAAATTCAGCGGATGGACGCAGGAGCACGCTCTGCGCCACCCTGTTTTCCTCGGGCTCCGCGAGGATGTGCGTCCCACGGATTGCCAATGGGAAAACGAAGTTGCCGACGCCGCGCCCGCCGCCGCCCCGGCCATGGTTCACGCGCCGGAGATCGTCGGCCGCGTGCTGAACACGAAAGCCGAAATCGAAAACGAGTTGTTCAAGGGACGCGCAGAGAACGTCACGATCGAATTGGACGGCAAACGGCTGCGCTTCAGCAACTTGAACAAAGTCTATTTTCCCGAATCCGGCTACACCAAACGGAACTTGCTGGCTTACTACTACCGCGTGGCGGATTTCATCTTGCCTTTTCTGCGCGATCGGGCTTTGGTTTTGCGACGCTACCCCGACGGAATCAGAGGCCAGGCTTTCTTTCAGAAAGATTTGAGGGAAGGTTTGCCGGAGTGGTTCAAAACCGTGCCGATCGATTCGGAAAAAAAAGGGGAACCAATTCACTACGCGACGGCTAATGACCGCGCGTCGCTGCTTTTTCTGACAGGCCTGGGTTGTATCGATCACAACCCATGGTCCAATCGTTTTGACGATTTCGATCATCCCGACTATTTCTTTTTTGATTTGGATCCTTCGGACGGTACGGAGTTTTCTGTGGTCGTCACGATCGCTAAAGCACTTCACGAAAAATTGGAAGAATTGCGGCTGGTAAGCTTCCTGAAAACGTCAGGCGCGACCGGAATCCACATTTATATACCAGTCGAACCCATCTACACGTACGAGCAGTTGCGAACCTTCGGTGAGATTATCTCGCGCACCGTAACTGCCGAGCATCCGAGTCTTGTGACCCACGAACGAATCGTTGCCAAGCGCCCAGCGGGCCGCGTGTTGATCGACGTTCAGCAAAACGCCCATGGGCGCCCGCTGGCTGCCGCGTATTCCGTGCGCGCTTTCCCAAAAGCGCCCGTTTCCACTCCGCTCCAGCCCCGCGAATTGCGTTCCACTCTGCGTCCCGAAACGCTAAATATAAAAACGGTGTTTGCGCGTCTGAAGGAAAAAGGTGATCTCTGGGCCGATTTCTGGAAGCGACGTCAGCGGCTTGAACAAGCTATCGAACTTCTTAGCGAACGCATGCCGCCGAGAACGAAAAAAATGCCCTGATCCTGCATTGCGGGTGCTACAGCTGTGGTTAAATGCCAAAACAAGGAGGCTACGATTTCTAGCAAAGGCCAGCTTTATGTGGGCACTTCCGGATACTCCTACAAGGAATGGAAGGGAAACTTTTACCCGGAGAAGCTCCCGGACCGCGAAATGCTGAGCTTCTATGCGGGGAAGTTTAAAACGGTTGAGATCAACCATTCTTTCTACCGCATGCCAACAGAAAATTTGCTGTTGCAGTGGGCCAAGAGCGTTCCCGAAGGCTTTCGGTTTGCTCTAAAGGCCAACCAGAAGATTACGCACATCAAGAGGCTGCGCGACTGTCAGGACGTCTTGAAGCGCTTTCTGGAAGTCGCCAGCGTGTTGAATGATGGGGACCACCTCGGGCCTGTCCTTGTACAGCTTCCGCCCAATTTCAAATTCGATCAGCCCCTGCTTGAAGATTTTCTCGCTCTGCGCCCGCCGGCGTTCGCGTTCGCTTTTGAAGTGCGTCACCCATCGTGGTACACCGAGGAAACGTACGCAGTCCTTCGCCGGCATGGAGTGGCCCTTTGCTTGGCCGAGACGGAAAAGGAAACGCCTCTGGAAGTCCTCACCGCCGATTTTACGTATGTGCGCCTGCGACGCGAAGAATACACCGCAAAGCAATTGGCGGCCTGGAGCAAACGTTTTGAAGAATGGCTTGGCAAGGGAGTGAACGTGTACGCGTACTGTAAACATGAAGATGCCGGCAAAGCGCCGGCCGACGCGCGTGCACTGCTGGATGGGTAACTGAGTGCGTCCCAATTCCGGACCGTCGCTAGAATCAACGCCATAGGCGATGCCGTGAACCGCAGGTTTTCGCCTGGGGTCTGTATCAAACGTCCGCGAGGAAGAATCTAAGTGCATGCCAGGGCGTGCAGGTCCCGCAAATCCGTCCGAGAGAGGGAACTCGGCTGCTAATCTTCAATGTCCTGGTGGAAGGGAGAAACCTTATGAAAAACAGCAAAACGGCAACGCATCACGGAGAGGACCTTGCCGCGAAGGCGGGCGAATTCCTGATAGGGAATGACCTCCGAGTGACGCGGCTGGGATTTGGAGCCATGCGCATCACGGGAAAGGGAATTTGGGGACCGCCGTCAGATCGAGCGGAAGCCATCGGCGTGTTGCGGCGCGCGGTCGAACTGGGAGTCAATTTCATTGACACGGCGGATTCCTACGGCCCGCACGTGAGTGAAGAAATCATCGCCGAAGCACTGCATCCCTATCCGGCAAACCTGGTGATCGCCACAAAGGGCGGTTTCGAACGGCCGGGTCCCGACCGCTGGGTGGAAAACGGAAAGCCGGAGCACTTGAGATCGGCGTGCGAAGGAAGCCTGCGCCGCTTGCAGTTGGAGCGCATTGATCTGTATCAATTGCATCGCATCGATCCGAAAGTTCCGGCCGAAGATCAACTCGGCACGCTGAAGGATCTGCAGGCGGAAGGAAAAATCAAACACATTGGTTTATCAGAGGTGACCGTGAAGCAGATTCGACACGCGCAGACGATTGTTCCCATCGTCAGCGTGCAGAATCGCTACAGCCTGGCCGACCGCGGAGCGGAAGATGTCTTGCAATATTGCCAGGAAGAGAAGATGGGGTTCATCCCGTGGTTTCCGCTGGCGGCCGGCCAACTGTCTAAGGAAAACAGTCCCATTCGCCGCGTGGCCGAGCATTTGAAGGCTACGCCATCACAAGTCGCGCTGGCGTGGCTGCTTTCGCGGTCTCCGGTCATGCTGCCAATTCCCGGAACTTCCAGCGTCATACACCTCGAAGAAAATGTCGCGGCCGCCGCTCTAAAAATAGACGAAAGCAAGATGCATGAATTGGCTCACGCCGCGCACGGATAAAAAAAGCCCTGGGAGCTGGGCTCCCAGGGCTAGTGCGTTCAACCAATGATCCGGCCGAAGTAAACGGGCGGCGCCATTAGTAAACGCCAGTTCCGCGTTCTCCTTCTTTTACTTGCCGAACAGGTCCGACATCACAGAGACGCCTGCGTCACATGCGTGGTTCAGGCAAGGAAGCCCGAAGCCCGCCTCGAGCGAGCGCAGCAGCGAGAAGCTGTTGTAGTATTTCCCGCTTTGTACGCCACCCTGGCCGTCCCCGTTTGTCTCGACGGTGAGGACGACCTTGTTCTGGTTCTGCGGCGGAAACAGCCCGTTTGGAGCGCCAGGGAGACCGCTGTAGTCGTTCTCGTCCCACACGATGACGATGGCGGTGCGGCCGTCGTGCCAGACTGGCGAGGACTTGATGCTCTTGACCAGGTGCTCGATGGTTACGTCACCTTGCTGAATCAAGCCGGGATTCAGACCCTGCTGCAGGCCGTTGGTTAAGCCGTTGCCGTTCGGAACGCCGAAATCGAAGGCGCAGAAAGCGTCACCATTGCCTCGGCCATGCTGATCATTGCACTGGCTTGGCGCGATGAAGGCCAGGTTCGGAACTTTCCCGCTGCCCAGGTCCGCATAGAGGCCGTGCGGGCCGTCGAAGCCCACGATGTTCTCCAGGCTGTTGTGCCACTCCGTGCCCTCCTGGACGCTCTTGAAGTACGCGAACGGATTGTGCTTTACAGCGTATGCCTGCACCACGCCCGCCGAGGTGAGTGGCGCGAGTGTGGAGAAGTCCGTCAGGTTGCTCGCCGTGCCGTTGCTGTAGTTGACGCCGTCGGCCCCGGTGACTGGAAGGTCTTCCTGGTAGCTCTTCCAGCTCATGCCGGCGTGCACCAGTTGGTCACCGATCGTCCTGCCCTCGGTTTTCCCCGCAGAGACGGACTTGATGCCGTCGATATCGGCGAGGTACAGAAACTGCAAGCCACTCGGCTCCGGCGAGATTTCATTCCAATTATCGACCGCGGGAGTCTCGGCGTCCTGGCCCTTTCCAGAGATGGGGCAGATGTTTCCGGTGTCCATCGGAACAGGGGCATTGCCGCCGTTGTTATCCGCGTTTACAACTCCCGTGACGATGTTAGGGCTGCAGGTGGCATCGTGCCAATTCGGAGCATTGTCGCTGCGGATGCCGAAATTGGACCCGCCAACGATTTCCAGGTAGTTGGTCAGGCTGGGATGCCCGACTGCGAAATAGTTGGTCGCGAGATTTACTTTCCGGTTGGCGATCAAGCTGTTCAGGTACGGCTCGTTTGGGTTGTTGAGGACCTGATAGTACCCGTGGTTCTCCATCATGATGACGAAAACGTGATCCAGGTGCTGGACACCCTTTGGGGGATCGTCATTATCTCTGTCCTTTTGTGCCCATGCCGTCCCTGCCAGGAGTGCAGCCAGCAGACCCAGAACTGCGGCCTTTTTTATCATGACAACGACCTCTCTTGTGTTTGGTTGCGGAGTATCGGAACGTCAGCGGGGCGTTGTCCCGACCGCGCGCATGCTAGGAGACAATTGTTGCTGTACGGTTACAGCCATGCTGCGCTCCTGTGAACTTCGGCCTGGCCCAGGATCGGCTTGCAAGGCCTTGCCTCGCGCGTCAAACCAGGGGAGTGGATGGGCTTGCCCATGAACCAAACCACTTCAACCAACCATCGAAGTCAGAGAGAAGGGAGGAGGGGTGGTTTGCTGCCAGCATTCTATCCTCTTGACAATAGTCGTTATAACGAGTAGTGTGAATTCCTGAGACGAATGCGGCCCGTTGCCAAACCGCTTCACAACTTGCAAGCTTGACTTGCAGCGGGAGCTCCACAGGCCGCCTTCGCAGCAAATCGACATACGCAAGGAGAATCCAATATGAGCACACCAGCTAACGCACCAACGCAAAGCACCAAGCCGACCCAGTGGCAGATTGACCCCGCCCATTCCGCCGCGCATTTCAGCGTGCGGCATTTGATGATTTCAAACGTCCGGGGGGAATTCACCAAGCTGACCGGCAGTGCGGTCCTCGACCCGGTCGATCCGTCGAAGTCCACGGTCGAGGTGACGATCCAAGCCGCATCGATTAATACCCGTGAACCCCAACGCGATGAACATCTCCGCAGCGCGGATTTTCTCGACGTGGCGAACTATCCAACCATTACCTTCAAATCCAAGCGAAACGAGGCTGTCGAGCTGGAGTACTTCAAGCTGACCGGCGACCTTACCATTCGTGGCGTCACCAAGGAAGTTACTCTCGACGTCGAAGGCCCGACTCCTCCCGTAAAAGATCCCTGGGGCAATGTGCGGGCTGGAGTTACGGCGTCCACGAAGATCAACCGTAAAGACTTCGGCTTGGTGTGGAACGCATTGGTCGAAGGCGGCGGCGTGATGGTAGGGGATGAAGTGAAGATCACCATCGAAGCGGAATTGATCCAGCAAGCTCCCGCGGCCTGAAGAGGCCAATCACCGCTGTCTCATCCGTCGTTTGAGACACGCGGGTCTTTGACGAAAAACGAAACCTCCTTGCGGGGCGGCGCGAATTATCGGTACGATGCAAGTCTGCAGATGCTGACCGCTCCGCCCGCCCCTGCCGCGGCACTTTGATTGTGCGGGCGGAAGAGCGACTCAGTTCGTGATGCCGCAGGAGGGTAAAACCATCTTGAGAGCCACCGCACGCATCCTTGTTCGCTCGCTCGCAAAATACACAGCGCTAACTTTTCTTTTGTTCCAAGCCACGCCGGGGCAAAATCCGAATTTTCACAATGCGCCCGCATCTGTAAAAGCAGAGAAGAATCCTTACGAAGGCCAGCACACCGCCTCCGCCAAGGAGGCCTACCATCTCCGTTGCGCACAATGCCACGGAGAAAACGGAGAAGGCACGGGGAATATTCCTGCTTTGGCCAGTGGCAAGACGCAGATGGCCAGCGATGGCGAACTTTTTTGGTACATCACCAAAGGTGATCTGAACAACGGCATGCCGTCCTGGGAAAGTCTTCCGGCCCAGCAGAGATGGGAGATTATCAACTACATCCGCGTCCTCGGTAGCCTCAAGCCCGGCTCTCCTCGCGTACCGCTTTCCGCCGATGAGGCCATTGAGAAAGGCACCAGTTCGCCTCCGCCGAAAGCCCCCTTTACGGACTACCGTTACGAAAAGCCTGGAACGTTTCGCAAGATTACGCTCGCGGACTTGCCCGCTCCGCTTGCCACCCCATCCGCGGGCAATGGTCCGAAACTTGTGCCGCGCCCGGAGAATGCCTGGCCGCAGGTTTTGCCTGGATTCAAAGTGGAGCTGTACGCGACGGGACTTCATAACCCACGGCTGATCCGGACCGCGCCTAATGGGGATGTCTTTCTCGCCGAGACGGGGGCCGGCGAGATACGCGTTTTTCGAGGCATCACCGCCGACGGCAAGCCAAAGCAGACCGAGACATTCGCAACGGGACTAAAACAGCCCTTCGGCATCAACTTTTATCCGCCCGGGCAAGACCCGCAATGGATTTATATCGGTAACACCGAGTCGGTGGTGCGATTTCCATATCACAACGGGGATTTGAAGGCTACCGGACCCGCGGAGCACATCGCCGATTTGCCCGGGCCGGAGGGCCACTCAACGCGCGACATCCAGTTCAGCCCCGACGGCAAGAAAATGTTTGTCTCCGTGGGTTCCGGCTCCAATATCGACGACCCCGACACTACACCAGCAGAAAAAAATCGCGCGGACGTCCTTGAATTCAATCCCGACGGTTCGGGAATGCACGTGTACGCGTACGGCATCCGCAATTGTGTCGGCTTGGCCGTCAACCCAAAGACAAGCGAGTTGTGGTGCTCGGTCAACGAGCGTGACGCGCTCGGGGACAATTTGGTCCCGGACTACATCACCCATGTGCAGGAAGGCGGATTCTACGGCTGGCCTTGGTGGTACATGGGCGGCCATCAAGACCCGCGGCACGAAGGCAAACATCCTGAGCTGAAAGACAAGGTCATCACCCCGGATGTCATCCTTCACCCGCACAATGCTTCACTGGAATTAACTTTTTATGACGGCAAACAATTCCCCGCGGAATATCAGGGCGACATTTTCGCTTCCGAACACGGATCGTGGAACCGCTCGGTGCGCGTTGGGTACGAACTCATTCGCGTGCCATTGCATCAGACTGGCCACGCCAGCGGCGAATACGAAGATTTCATGACCGGCTTCGTTGTGGACAACGAACACGTTTGGGGACGCCCAGTTGGCGTCACTGTCGCGCCCGATGGCTCCCTCCTGGTCACGGACGACGGCTCAAAATCCATCTGGCGCATCAGCTTCATAGGAAAGTGAGCCAGGAGGAGAGGTTTTCGAGTCCAACAAAGCGAGTTCGCTTGAATTTCGCCCTGCGAGCCAGATTCCGTTGCTGTTTCACTGCGGGACAGGGCCTGTTTCTCAACTTTTGCCTCGATAGTCGTACTGCCTGAGAAGTCTTACTTCTCGCACGATCCTGCGTCCGAGGATCGCCACATATTGAATGCAGTGCTTTAAATGAGGGGCAATTGACCACTTTGGCGCATTTGAAAAAGTACTATTGACCTGTGCAATTCGGCGCATTATTTTGTAGTTTCTACGCCCCCCGGCCCGGTAGGTCTTCCACAGCGAGGTCAGATATGACCACAATCACAATTAACAATCCTGCAGCAAGAGCCGCACAAGAACGTTGGGAAAGATTACGGGGACACAAGCGCATCATTTCGCGAGTAAAATTGCTCGTGGAATGGGACGAGGCAGGCTCCAAAGAGCAAGTTAACGCCGTCACCGTGGACGTCAGTCATTCCGGGTGCATGGCGGTGGTGGGAGCGGACCTTCCGCTTCACAAACGCGTTCGACTCGTGCATCCAGAAACGGGCCGCAAGGCGGACGCCGAAGTCGTTTGGCGCAGCCATGAAGCCTGGGATGCTGGATTCGAATTGGTGAAGCCGGACGCCACGTTCTGGGGCTTGAAGTAGCGGCCGGCAGCGTTGCGCGGGATCGAAACTTACTTAGGCCACTTTTCTTTCGGCAAACTCTTCTGAATCGTCTCGAGATTCTGGAACCCGTCTTTAATGACGGTTTCCTTGACGTTGTCTTTCGTCACCACCACTAAGTTCATCAAGATCGCCGGGACGTCTTTGCTGCCATTCGGAATGGAAGAAGTGGTCTTGACGGGTTCGCTCTTCGCCAGTGCCACCGCCGTTTCCGCAGCCAACTTCGCTTGTGAGCCCAATGGCTTATAAACCGTCATCGCTTGCTTGCCGTCGAGAATTCTAATGATCGCCGCCAGATCGGCGTCCTGACCCGAAACAAGGACTTTTTCAGCCAGCTTGTGGTCTTCCAGCGCTTGTATCGCGCCGCCGGCCGTTCCGTCATTGGAAGCCACCACGGCGGCGATGTCGCCCTTGGTGGATTCAATAACCTCTGTCATATGTGCGTAGGCTTCCGACGGGTTCCAATCCTTGGCCCAGAAGTCGCCTGCTATCTTGATGCTTCCGTGGTCGACGTAAGCTTTTAATACCTTCAACTGCGCGTCGTGAATGATTTTTGCGTTGATGTCGCTGGGAGAGCCGGCGATCAAAACGTAGTTTCCTCTAGGCGCTAGGCGAGTGAGAAAGGACGCTTGCAGGAAGCCAACCGTCGCGGCGTCCACGCCAATGAAAAAGCTGACATCACTGTTGCGAACGAGGCGCTCATAACACAGCACCGGGACATGCCTGGCATCCGCCGCATTGACGATGCGCACGGCTTTGTCCACATCGTGGGAAACCAGGACCAGAACCTTCACATCGGAAGCAAGCAACTTCTGCCCCTGCCGCAACTGCAGTTCATCATCTCCCTCGGCCGTTTCGACAAGCACCGTCGCTCCCAATTCCTTTGCGCGCTTCTGAAACGTGCCAAGGTCCGTTTGCCAGCGCTCGATCTTCAGCGAGTCCATCAGGAAGCCGATTTTCAGAGCTTCCCCGGACGCTTGCTTTCCTTGCGCGTGAAGAGCAGGCCGCGCACAAAAAAGCGCAACGAGCAAAAGCACGAACGCCAGACTCCGCCAGGGAGAAACGCGCATCAACCGGCCTCCAAGTGTGTATCAACAAACCTAGCATCCGCAGTCGCAGCGCACAACGACCACGCCGCACCGCTGCATGCAAAGCATTACGAGTGGAACACTGGATCTGCGGCCGCTCGGACTCCGCCTCTCGTCAGCGGGAGATCCAAACAGCTCTTGAGCGTGAGCTTAACCGGCGTTCGATCTATCGTTTCTAATTGTCTGAGTTTTTATCAGGGGAAGTCGTCGCGGCCGCTTTTTCCTTGAGGGGATCGCCGATCTTCACCTTGTCCTCAACGGAAAACAGAATGTAATTAGTGAAAGTGTGCCGGCGATGGAAGCGTTTGCCGCGTCGAATCGCATAATAGTCCGCGCTCGCCGGCAGCCAAAGCTGCTCATTGCGGCTTTTGAATCGTACCGGACCATATTCCATGATCAGGTGCTCGGCGTTCAGTTTGAGTTCTGGATGCGCCTCGCGCAAATCCGTTTCCAGCCGCACGATCTCAAAGGTGTTAGCGTCAATCCAGGCCCGGCCTTTGAGCGCGATGGGGTAGACGTGCCCAGAGATGCGGTAGCGGCGGATGCGGCTTTCCTTGTCGCCGCGCTGGCGGAAATAGACTTGCCACGCAAAACCGCCTCGCGAGTGGCTCAAGCCTTCGCACTTCATTTCGAAATCACTAATCAGCAGCGGATGGAAGATGAGCACGATCGAAGGCAGACCAACGCTTCCCTCGTGATTCGGAAACATTTCCGTGCCGGTACTGCCGTTGCGGTATTCCTGGACATCCAGCGCTTCGCCGTACTTTTCGTTCTTGATGTCGCGCACGGATGCCAGGTAGTTGAAGGAGATATCCGCAACGCCCTCGGCGTACCCGGCGTTGTTCACATCTTCGTGGTGCAAGATTTCCGTGGCTGTGTACCGGTCAACGACTTCCGGTAATTCCTGTACCCGCGCTGATGTCTTTTTCAAGACGTCGTCAAGCGAACAGGTGACGCCCGGTTCTACTGGCGGAACTGTCGAATCCACGTCGGGAGGAAGCCAGTGCAGCGCGGCTTCGGTCAGAGGAATGTCCGGGCTGTCACCCGCAGCGCTCCCGGTCGATAGGTCAACAACCGCGGTCCCTGAGTCCGTCGCGGACGCGGCCGAATTCTGCAAACGCGTGATCATGTTCTTCGCGGCGTCCGCCATGGTTGGCGAAGGGTTTCCGGCAATGTAGGCTTCCAGCGCGGTTATGGCCTGCTTGTTTTGATTCTGGTAGGCGAGCGACTGGCCCAGTGTCAGCCGCGCAGAGTTGGCCTCCGCTTTGCCGAGATCAATGGCACGTTCCGCATGAGAAACCGCTTCCGCATACGATTTCTGTTGCATCAGGACGGCTGCAAAAAGGGCATGCGCCCGCCAGGAAGTTGGCCCGGCTTCGACCGCCATTTCCAGATACTTCCGCGCTCCCACCAGATTCTTTTCGCGAAGCAAGGAATCACCATAGGGGAGCAAAGCAGAGAGATGTTTCGGATCGAGCTGAATCGACTGCTCCCAGTATTTGCGCGCCGTTGGAAGTTCACCTTTCTTCTCATAGACCATTCCCAGCATCGCAGGAATTTCCGCATCTTGGGGCACCATGTGCTGTGCCGCTTCCAGGTGCTTAGCGGCCTCGTTATACCTGCCGGCGCGAAATGCATCCAGACCCTTCGTCACTTCTTTCTGAGGCTTGGGAGCGAGTTGCACGTTACTGGTCAAGGCGTACGTCACACCGCTGCCTGTATCCGGTTTCAGCGTGATGATCAGCAATTGCTCGCCGTCTTCTGTAGTGACCTTCGCACCCATCCTGCTCTTGGCGAATCCCGGCGCATCCACATCCACGATGTAGGAGCCGTTGCCCAATGGAACGAACGATGCGAGGGAATCGACGGTGGTCTTGGAGGTTAGCGTCTGGCCCGAGGCGTCGTAGAGCGTAACCACCGCCAGCGTGTCCACGTTCGCCCCGTTCGAGGCATGCACCAGGATTGAGAGGCCTGCCTTGCCTACCGCGGCCGGTGCAGGAGTGGCAGGCGAAGTCGGGGATGGCGCTGGAGTCGAAGATGAAGCCGGAGCCGGTGAGGAGGGCGATGGTGCCGTTGAAGGCGCAGGCGGAGAGGAAGGGGATGGAGACGGGGCAGGTGATGGTCCGCCACCCGGAACTTGGGCCAAACTGCAGAACGCAAAGGCCACCACGAGCACGCACACGCGGGCAATCGATCGCACGACTGGGCAAAACCCGTACATCTATCCTCCCAATGCCAGAGTCCCAGAAAATTGAGCGGTTGGAAGACCCTGACGACCCCGGAATCGCGGGGACCACCACTGTGCGGATACTTGGAAGTCTCCCGCATCTTGCGTTCTCCGTCAATACGCGAGTCGCCTCGCGGCGGGTATGCACTTGGGCAGGCCGGGCGAACCTGAACGTTCAGAAAATGAGGGGCTTATGTAGGCCTCGAAAGCAGACGATCGATGGGCGGCGACATGCGTTCGCTGAAGCGGGCGACCCACAGGGCCGCGACGATTCCGGTGAACACATCCATGGTGTAGTGCGCGCGGAGGATCAAGACCGTGGCGACCTCGAAAACGACAATGAGGACGGCGAGGATCGTGAGCCAATTGCGCCGCAATCGGGACAGCTCCACCGCTCCAAAAACCGCAATCGCCGTATGGCCGGAGAAGAAAAAGTCATTGGCCACGTGATACGTCACCAGGAGCGAGGGAAATCCAGGATAATGCCAGATCATGTTGGGCGGCGGCGGGAGCGCGCACATGGCTTGCATCAGCTGCCGCAAGGCCATCAGCAGAACCAATCCGAGAAATGGGCGAACGCTACCGCCAAAGAGCCAACTGCCAAGAAGGAAGAGGCCGAAAGCATCGATAAGCGAGGAACTCGCAATCAGTAGCGCGTTGGCGGTGGAAGGATGCAGCGAAAGATATGCGTTCCATCCGGCGGTCAGGTTTTGGAGCGCGTCGCCCACTCCTGAAGCAGTAGGAGTTCGCGCGCCGATAAGTGATTGGGTCCAGAACCAGACCGTGAGAACGATCGCCGTTACCGCAAGCCGCAGAAGCAATCTTCGCCATGGTCCTGAGATTTCCGCTTGCGTCATGAATTGCTTTCTGGCCGCCGGCGATGTTCGAAGCTCATCAAGAAACGCGCTGCTTCAGCTCCAGCGCCAACTCGCGTGCTCTCCGTAGATCGAGTTTTCCGGTGCCGAGATACGGGAGTTTCTCGATGCGCAGGAATTGATCCGGCCGCGGCCGCCACAGCGCGGGCAATTCGCTCTTCCCCAATTTTTCCAGGCATTCCTGCAGCTTCGCTTCATCGAGTAGATGCAGCACGACGAGGCGCTCGCCCTTTTTCTCATCGGGGATGGCGGTCACGACAAACGTTTGCTCCGTGACGCCCGCCAGCTCCTGCAGCAGGTCCTCGACCTTGATGTGCGGCACCATTTCCCCGCCAATTTTGCTGAAGCGGCTCAAGCGGTCGGTGATTTTCAAGAAGCCGTCTTCGTCCACTCGCGCAATGTCGCCGGTGTTGTACCAGCCGTCGCGCAGAACGTCGGCGGTTTTCTCCGGCTTGTTGAGATAGCCGCGCATGACGTTGGGGCCGCGGACGAGCAGCAGGCCCGGCTCGTCTGCGGCGACGGGCTGCATCGTCTCTGGGTCCACGATCTTCACCGTCATTCCCGGCAAGGGATGGCCGATCGTGCCGCGCTTCGCTCCGACCTGCCGGAAGGAAGCCGCGCGAAAATCAATCGTATTCACGGTGACGGCGGGCGAGCATTCCGTGCACCCGTAACCTTCGTGCGGCCGGATGCCGAAGTGATCCTCGAACGCCTGTGAAATTCGATCGGGCAGTTTTTCGGCGCCGGCCATCACGAAGCGCAAGCTGCCAAACTCTTCCGGCGTGCAGCGGCGCGTATAGGCATTCAAGAACGTCGGCGTCGCCAGCAGCATTGTAACCGAGTACTTGTTGACGAGTGCCCCGATCACGCGTGAATCAAGAGGATTGGGATGGAAGACCACGCCAATCCCCGTGGCCGCGGGCAAGCAAAGCGTTCCCGTAAATCCGAACGAATGAAAAAATGGCAGGATGCCCATGATGCGGTCGTTTGCATGCAGCATGAAAACCTGGCTGAGCTGCTCCACGTTAGAAGCGATGTTGTAGTGCGTGAGCACCACGCCCTTGGGATCGCCCGTCGAGCCGCTGGAAAAAATAATTGTCGCAATGTCGTCCAGAGTCGCCGGCCGCTCCGCGCCCGCAAACTTGGCGACCGATTTCTTGGGGAAGAAACAAGCAACCAACGCGGCCGCGGCGCGCTCGGCGATGCCCGCGTCCTTAGCTACGTCCTCAATGAAGATAATTTCGCCGGGAGGCTGTATTTTCACCTTCTCCAGAAAAACCCGCGCCGTCACAATCGTTTTCAAATTGCATTGCTCCGCGCAGGAAGCCAACGTCTCGTTCGAAACCGTGTAATTCAAGTTGACCGGAACCTTGCCCATCAGCATCGCCGCGAAATTCACCAGCGCGCCCGGCACCGATGGCGGCAGCAGGATGCCCACCATTTCCTGCCCTTGCCACTGTTTCCGCAATCGCCGCGCCAGCACCAGCGCTCCCACCAGCGCCGAAAAATAGTTCAGCTTCGGCCTCTGCCCGTCCGCCATCGCGAAGCGGAAAGGATGCCGCCGCGCCGTGTAAATAAACGATTCGGGCAACGTGTGCATGCGCTTCTTGCGCCGTGCGAACGCCTCCGCGCCAAGATCCTGCACCACGTGGCGGACTTCCTGCGACGTGGCCGTCGGCGGCAACGGCTTGCCAAACGTCACTCGCACCGGATACGGAATGTGGCGTGGAAACTTCCAAAGAAAACGGCCGCCTGCAAAGCTGAAAATCGAGCCCCATACTCCGTCCAAATTCACGGGGATGATCGGCACGTCCACGCCCTTGATGATGCGCTCCATGCCGCGGCGGAACGGCAGCATCTGGCCGATGCGCGTCATCTGCCCTTCAGGGAAAATGCACACGACTTCGCCACTCTTCAGCGCCTCCGTGGCCATGCGCAGCGAATGAATCATCTCGCGCGGCCCCTGATCCGACGCGATGGGAATCACGCCCATAATTTTCGCGAACGGTTTTACCAGCGGATGCTCGTAAGATCCTTTGAACATGATGAATCGAATCGGCCGGTCCAGCGAAGCAATCAGAAACACCGCATCGGCCATGGAAACGTGATTCGGCGTCAACAGCGCGCCGCCCCGCGCTGGCACATTCTCGCGCCCCTCCACGTCCAGCCGGTACAGCGTATTCGTGGCAATCCACAGAAAAAGCCGCAGCAGCGAATCGGGCAGCAACCACACCACGTAAGCCGTTGCCGCGAGCGTCGCAAGCGCTGACCACAGGAAAATTTCGCCCGGGCTGAGCCGCAGAAAATGAATGGCCGCGTAGTACACCGCGGACGCGGCGCCGATCCCAACAAAGGAAAGCCAGTTCGCCGCGCCGATAATGATGCCTTTTGTATTTTCTTCGGGGCGGTGCTGGATCAACGCGCTGATCGGCACGATAAAAAAACCACCGAAGAAACCAAGCCCAGCCAATAGCAACAAAACCGCCCTGAACGACAAATCGGGAATCGCCAGGCAGAGTCCAAGCGCCGTCATCCCCACGGACCCGAGAGGAATCAGCCCGTACTCGATTTTTCCCGCCGAAAGATACCCTGCGGCGAAGCTCCCGACGCCGATCCCGATAGCCACCGCCGCTTGCAGAAAGCCGCCCTGCGTCGCTCGGATGTGTAAAACGTCCTGACCGTAAATGAAAATGTTGAACTGCAACAGCCCTGCGACGAAAAAGAAGTACGTATTGCCGAGCACCGCCAGCCACAAGACGCGGTCGCCGCCAATCAGCTTCACCGGCGACCAGACGTCGATCAGCGAGGTCAGATGGAATTTCTTTGATGGCGCTGCCGCCGGCACGCGGCTGATTCCAAAGCTCCACACCAAACCCACGACTGTAAATCCAAGCAGCAGCGCTCCGGAGTATACTTCGCGCCCGTTGAACGCCTCGGCGAGAAAAGAACCGCTCATGCTCCCGACAATGATGGCGAGAAACGTCCCCAGTTCGAGAACGCCGTTCCCCCACGAAAGTTTCTCCGGCGGCAGCAGTTCCGGCAGCAAGCCATATTTGGACGGCCCGAAAAACGCTCCCTGCGTGCAAACCAGAAAAATCGCCGCCAATGCAAAACGAAGATTGGGCCCCACCAGTGAGGCCGCCGCAAAGAGCATGACTCCCAATTCAAAGACTTTCGTCCAGATGGTGACGCTGCGCTTGCTGAAGCGGTCCGCCAGGAAGCCGCCCACCAAAGAAAAAAGAATGAATGGGGCAGCAAAAAGCACTCCGACGAGCAATTCCAGCTGGTCGCGATGTGCCCGGTCTTTTTCAATGGCGAGGATGAGGTAAATGACAAGAAACTTCAGCGCATTCTCGTTGAACGCGCCCTGGAACTGCGTGGCGATCAAACTCCAAAAACCGAGCCGCCACTTTCGTCCTGGCTCGGGCACAGACAGGTTTTCGTCAACCGGCATGAACGCTCACCGAAACGGTTCGATTAAATCGTAGGCGATGCTATTAGTCTAGCAAGCTTGTTTCTTTCGAACCGCTGCCGCCTCCGCGGACTGTGCCGAAAACGAGACGTTGAACCATCCACCGCAGGGTCCGGTTCCGCGATACCATACCCGTCGTCAAAGGGGGAACGCATGGGCGCGCAGCGCGAATCGCAAACCGTATTGATTACCGGCGCGACGGATGGATTAGGGAAGGCCGCGGCTCTGCTGCTCGCCGAGCACGGCTACCGCGTCTTCGCTGCCGGACGTTCTGCGGAAAAGCGCGCGCAACTCGATGCAATTGCGAAAGAAAAAAAGCTCCCGCTCAAAACGCTGGAAATGGATGTCTGCGATGACGGCTCCGTGCAAAAGGCAATCGCCGCTGTCTACCAAGAGGCGGGCCACATCGACGTGCTGATCAACAACGCCGGCCTTGTCTACCCCGGCGCCGTTGAAGACCTGCGCATGGAGGACTGGCGCCGCCAATTCGAAACAAACTTCTTCGGCGTGATCCGCGTGACCCATGCCGTGCTGCCAAAAATGCGCGAACGCCGCAAAGGCCGCATCTTGATGATGAGCTCCGTCTCAGGCTTCGTGACACCGCCCACGCAAGGCGCCTACAGCGCCTCAAAACACGCCATCGAAGCGCTCAGCAACGCCTTGCGCCACGAGCTTTATCCCTTCGGCATCCACACGATCCTGATTCAACCCGGCTACATCGTCACCAATATTCAACCTACCGCCATGAATCTCGCGCAAGCCTACCAGGAAAAAATCAAAACCGGACCCTACGCCAAAATCTACGCGACCTATATGGGCAACGCGAGCAGCACCCGGGCCCAATCCAAAACCACCCCCGAAGATTGTGCGCGCATCATGCTCCAAGCCATCGAAGCGCCGCAGCCGAAGGCACGTTACACCGTAACTTCGCTGGCGAAATTCGCAAAGTGGGCCAAGCGTTTGCTCACGGATAGCGCCGTGGATCGCATGTTCCGCAAGCGCTATGGAATCACGCGCGAAAAGTAACCTGCCAACCGTCTACGGATTCGAAACCTGGAATGACAAACTGTTCTCGCGCTGCTCCTGCCAGGTCTTCGACCACGCCTCATGAATCGGGCTCTCGGCATAGTCCGCGGCCGCCTCCGCACTGGTGAATTCAATGGCATAGACGCCGCTGAACTCCTTGATCTGGTTGCGCTCCGTTTTCAGCCAGACATTCTTGATGCCCGGAATTTTCCCCGCCATGTCCTTGATTCCATTGATGGCTTTATCCCGGTCGTAATTCGAAACGTTATCCTTGAACTTGTAAACCACGAAGTGCAGTACCGTCTTCGGCTGCCCAAAGCGGTTCACCGCCGCCGCGCCCCGCGCGTGCAGCGAGCCTGCCGCTGCTCCCGCGAAAAATATCGCCGCCCCCAGCGCAATCTGCATGCTGCGTTTCATCCCCGATGTCATCTCTTCCTCCGCTGTAAGAACTCCGCCAGTGTATGCAAGACGCGCGAGCCGAAGCAACCCGCCGCAACCGCACCGCTCCTTCGCATCCGCAAATGGTTTGACGGACCAATAGCCGGGCCGTTACGCTGCCAAGGCACTTTCCTCGAGGGGCGGAATGGACTGGTCCGGCGGAGAATCGCAAGAGCAACAGTCGCAACCCGGCGCTCTGCCGCCGTTTCCACGCATCTGGGTCGGCTACCTCTTGGGTGTCGCGACGTTCATTGCCGAAGTGATTTTCGTCGAGATGCACCCGGAGCTCGCCAAGGAAACGTTGCTCATCCCTCCGCTCTACCTGTTCCTATGCAAATTCATCAGCCTCATCTATTGGCTCGTCTGTGTTTATGATTATCATCTGGTCCTCGCGAAGGCGACGGCCGGCGAATATCCCATAAAGCCTCTCCGCGCGGCGTGGTTTCATCTGATTCCCATCTATGGTTTGTACTGGGTTTACAAATGGCCGCGCGAGCTCGCGCGCTTTGTAAATGAGCGCTTGCAACTGCCGTTGATGCGGCCCGATCGAACTGGCTTGGCGGTCTTCATCGCCTTTGTGGTGTTTCTTCTACTGGAGCCAGGGTTCGGCATGATTCTGCTGTTCTGGTCCGCCTCGCACCTGTCGCGCTGTCTTCGCCTGGCGCTGGCGTCCAAAACTGCACCGCCGCCGGGTCAACTCCCTTTTTCATGAGCATGTATTCGAAGGAGACCAAATGCTGAGTAAGACACGCTGCATCTTGTCATTCTGTTTGTTTGCCGCTGCTTCGTTCTCAACTTGGGCGCAAAGCTCGGATCAAACCAAGCAAACCGCGCGCGCGATTTTCAAACAGCTCATCGAAATCAATACCACCGATTCCGTCGGCAACGTCACCACCGCTGCAGAAGCCATGGCCAAGCGTTTTCGCGATGGCGGATTCGCGGACGACGACATCAAGGTTGCCGGACCGAACGAACGCAAGAAAAATTTAGTCGTCCGCTTTCACGGCACCGGCAAACGCAAGCCCATCCTCTTCATCGGCCACCTCGATGTGGTCGAAGCCCATCGCGAGGACTGGACCACCGACCCCTTCGAATTCCTCGAAAAAGACGGCTATTTCTACGGCCGCGGCACGGAAGATATGAAGTCCGGCGACGCCCTCCTCGTCACCAATTTCCTCCGCCTCAAGAAAGAGAATTATCTGCCGGAACGCGATCTAATTCTCGCGCTGACCGCCGACGAAGAGGGCGGCAGCTCCAATGGCGTGGACTGGCTGATCAAAGAGCATCGCGATTGGGTGGATGCCGAATACTGCATCAACCTCGATGCCGGCGAATTCGAAAAGGACAAAGACAAGCGCCTGCTCGCGGGAATCCAAGCCAGCGAGAAAGTTTACGTGGACTATCAATTCGAATCGCTGAATCCCGGCGGCCACAGCTCCGTCCCCAGCCCCGATAACGCCATCTATCACCTCGCAGGCGCGCTCGCCCGCCTCCAATCCTATTCGTTCCCCTTGAACATGAACGAAATCACCCGAAACTTTTTTGCAAAGACCGCCGCTTTAACGGCTGGCCAGGTTTCGGCGGACATGAAAACTGTCGCCATGTATCCGCCGCCCCCGGACGCGGCCCAGCTCTACGCAGCTGTGCAGCGCCTCTCCGCTTCGCCCTATTACAATTCGCTCCTCCACACCACCTGCGTCGCCACCATGCTTTCCGGCGGCCAGGCCCCCAACGCTCTTCCCCAAACCGCCCGCGCCAACGTCAATTGCCGCATTTTCCCCGGCGAAGATCCCGAAGAAGTTCGCAAAGCTCTCGAGCGCGTCGCCAACGATCCGAAAGTAACGGTCACGATTGTTTCTCAGCGCTCCGCAGACGGCAAAATCGTCCCCGTCGTGGGCGTGCCACCGTCTCCGCTCCCCCCGGAAGTCATGCAAGCCTTGGAAAAAACGCTCAACGCCTCCTGGTCCGGCGTGCCTCTCATTGCCACCATGTCCACCGGCGCCACCGACGGCAGAATCACGCGCATCGCCGGCATCCCCACCTACGGAATCTCCTGCATGTTTTTTGACCGCAACGACATCCGCGCCCACGGCAAAGACGAACGCCTGGGAGTCCAGGATTTCTACGACGGCGTGGACTTCAGCTACAAACTTATTCGCGAGCTTTCCTCACGACACTAAGCGACCCAGGTAGCAACAAAAGTCCGTCGCGCAAAAAAAACGGCCCGGTGAAGAACTCACCGGGCCGAAGAATTTACAGTTTGGAAAATCTGATTACGGCTTGCTCGCAGGCGCATCGCCCGGTTTCGGATCGGACGGATTGGCCGCACTCGCCGCAATGGGCTTCGAAGCGTCCGCTCCATACCGCGTCAGGTACGGCATGAACGGCGTCACTTCAAACGGCATCTTCTCCCGCTCCGCCACCGTCCCAACCGGCTTGCTCTTGATCAGGTCCAAGTGGTCGTTCCAAGGATCGAGCTTGACGCGTCCGCCAATCGGCAGCGCCGCAATCATCTGTGGATTCTGCTTCTGATCCACCGGCATCGAGGACCGCAGGTCGCCGATCGTCGGCACGCGATCGCCCAGGTGCGGACTGATGAGGTTTGGAATTTCCTTCTCGCGCGTGGTCAGCGCCGTCAGGAAAAGTCCCGCATTCCCCAGCTGATTCTTATAAGGCGAATTGTTCAGCAACTGGATCGCCTTGGCGTTGGCTGCCTTCTCCTCGTCGGGAGTGCGCGCAAACCCAAAGTGGCGGAAAGTATCCTTGTCTTCGATAAGCAATTGATCGAAGAACGCATAGCTCGAATCCAAGCGGTGTCCCAGCACGATGTGGCTCAGCTCGTGCGCAATCATCGTCGCCAGGCTGGCCTCATCCGGCAACACGTCCACCAACCCGCGGCTCAGCACGATGGTGTGTCCGACGGTGTAAGACTCCAGCGTCGAAGTCATCATCACGCGGCAGCGCACATCCGGTTCGACGTCAATGTTGTTGGTGACTTCCAGGTTGTTGACTACCGTCTCCAGAATCTTGTCCACGTCGCCCTTTGGCGCGATCAAACCAATGCGCTCCAGGCGATCGATCACGTTGTCTTCTGCTTGGCGGTCCCACGATCGCTGCGCCTGAATTGGCGACAGGTCGTTGGCCGTCTTGGTGTCGTCCTGCACCGCGCTCTCTACCAGGATCTTGCTCAGTTCCTGTTCCTGCGTGGCGTGGCCCAGGTTATATCCCCACAAGCGCGTCTGTGCTTTGAAATCCAGTTTCTTCGTCAGGTTGTAATGCATGTCCTTTTCTTCGCTGTACACGAAGGAAGGCACCCACATCCCGGGCTGCACATTTGCGCGCCAGCTATCGAAATGGAACCACCAGTCTGGAGTGCCCGTTTCCGCTATATGCGCCGTTGAAACGCACGATGTTGAAATCCTGATCTTCCACCCAAATGCGTCCCAGGAACCGGCCCTTGCCGCTCTTGTCCTGCGGCGTCACGTCAAACACCAGGCAGCGCACTTCGCCCAGGAATTCGCGGCGCACATAATCAAACTTGTAGTGCTGCTTGTCGAATCCATTGGTGTCAATAAAGATCATTTGCAGGAATCCGTCCGGCACAAACTGCAGCGCGAACGAAAAGAAATTCCCGATCGAGCCAAAGATCTTTTTCCCTTTGCCGCTGGTGTCCGTCAGCGAAACCAGCGAAACGCCCTTCGTAAAGTCGGCGCGCCCCAGAAAATATTTGTCCCCCGCCGGAACGTAGCCAAGATCCTTGTCCGGCTTCAGGTTCTGGATGTACGTCTCCACCAGCGGCGAGTACTGCCGGATCTGCTGGCTGGCGCGGTTTTCGTTGGTGATTACCCGGTCGATTACCTCTTCCATGGTCCGCGGTTGATCCGCTGGCTTGGGCGCCGCCGCGGCAGCGATGGCTCCCAGCCCGCTCAGAACCAGAACGAGGATGGTTGTAGCTAGCTTACGCATTTTCTCTCTCCCCTTAATTCTTTAATACGCCAGACGGAACTCAATCCGTACGCGTGCCGGAAAATCTACCGGCTGGCCGTCGCGCTTTGCTGGCTTGAACTTGATTTGTTGTGCTGCCCGGGTTGCCGATTCGTCTAGACCGTGGCCCAAACCGCTGATGACGTGGTTCACCTGGACGGTGCCATTCGCCAGGAACACCATGTCAATAACGACGTCACCTTCTATTTTCAGTCTACGACCTTCCGCTGTGTATTCCGGGCGTGGTTTGTCCAGGATGTCAACAGGAGTCGTGGCCCCTTCTCCCGATGCGGCCTTCTTCTTCGGCGCGTCCGTCGCGACCGTCTGGTCCGCGAACCCCGTGGACTGAATCGTCCCGCGCTTGCCGCCGCTCGGCGGAGGATTGGCCGTGCCGTTCCCGAACCCGGTGCTCGCTACCGTTCCGCGAATTCCTTTGTCACCGCCGGTGCCGTTTCCGTACCCAGGTCCGCCCGGCAATGCTGGCGACCCCAGGCGATTCACGTTCGTCGTTTTGTTCGGGTCACCCTTGCCAGGAATTCCGTTGGGATCGCCGAATCCGCCCGTCTGCACTTTGTTCACCGGCGCGACCACCGTGGCCGGTGCCGCGCTGCCCGAGCCTAGGTTTCCGACCTTCACATCTTCCTTTGGGCGCTTCGGCTGGTTCGTCGGCATATCAACTTTCACTGCATCGAATGCCGGATTGAGTTCGACTGGTTTCGCATCCACCGTGCGCACCTTCGGTGGCTCGACCTTCGCCGCAAGGAACACGTGTGGCTGCCTCGGATTCAACTTGACAGGCTCAGGCACTTCCGGCTTCGGAGTCGGAGGCGGAGCTTTTGCCTTGATCTTTGGCGGGGGTGGCGGCTCTGGTGCAACCGGGATCAACGTAACCGGCTGCATCAACTCTGTTGGCCGCAAGTTCAAAGCCGTTCTCATCTGCTGCGGAAACACTAGCGGGATGAGCAATAAAAAAGAAAGGATCGCCAGTTGGCCCACGGCGCTGATGCCGATGCGGTCCCAGCGCGGTTTGGACTCCGGGAGCAACGCGAGCCGTGCTGCGATGGGTTTTGTTCCGATGGCCTGCTTCCAAGCCTGGGGATTGGGTGTGCGGCTGCGGTTGGCCTCGAAACCTACGCCCATTGTCGTCTTACGTGGTGGATCTGAAATCATGGTTGTCATCCGCGTGCCGCCTCGTGAGCACTCCGTCGTTCGAAAATGGGGTACTCCAGCAATTCCAGGCCCCAAATTCGCTAGTAGAATAGGAAATGCGCTCCAGCAGTACCAGAGTAGCGACGAGGCTGAGGGAGTCCGAATAGGACTTTCGTACTAGCGTCGCGAAGTCGCTAATGCTCCCGCGAGCGCACGCAGCGCACCCATTCCTAACCCGGCGAGGCCGATTCAGTTGCGAGTCTGGGGGCGCAACACCCCCATAGGATACCGCAAATCCCGGCAACCTGCCCTGAATTTGCGCACCGTATTCCGTCCCTCGGGCGTATCGTCTAGGATGCAGGGGGCTACCCTGGCGTTGGTTTGCTTTCGCAGGCTTTAATAGGGCCTTTAGACAAAGGGGAAGATGACCGAAGACGCCCCAGGACGGCGCTCGAAGGATTCCCAGAAGGACTCTGTCGTCTTTCTGCATGGTTCTGCCTCTCTTCTCGAGGCTTTGTATGAGCAGGCACAGGCGGGCCGTTGGGGGCTTACCCCGGAGCGCTGGGCCGCCGCCCTGGAACGCAGCGCCAAAAAGCGCCTCTCCCCAGGTACCTCCACTCCTCGGCAGCTCGAAGAATACCTCCGCGCGCTTCACTTGCAAGATCTGGCTCTGGCCAGCGCATGCGCCGAAGGCTGCGAAGCTGCTTGGGAACAATTCTTCGCCACCTATCGCGTCTACCTCCATGCCGCTGCGGCTGCCATTCTGCATTGCGGAGCCAGCGCGCCGGAAGCCTGCGAACTCGCCGATTCTCTTTTCGCCGATCTTTACGGCCTCGATGGCGGCAAGGGCGCCCAGCGATCGCTCTTCCGTTATTTTCACGGGCGCAGTTCGCTGAAGACCTGGCTCCGCGCTGTCCTGGCCCAGCGCCACATAGATGCCATCCGTGCCGGTCGCCGCTTCGAGGAACTCGGCGACGACGATTCGCAAATAGCGAGTTCTTACCCTGGAACCGCTCCGCGCCCGTCTCTCACCGATCCACACCGCCAGCGTTACGTCGCGCTCTTCACGCGCGCTCTTCAAGCCGCACTCCAAAAGCTCCCGCCGGAGGAGCGAGAGCGCCTCCGCTACTACTACGCTGAAGAAAAAACTCTCGCCGAAATTGGCCGCTTGTTCGAAGAGCATGAGTCCAGCGTCTCCCGTCATCTGGACCGCACCCGCAGCGAATTGCGCCAGCAAGTCGAAAATATTTTGCGCCGTGGTTTTACCGCGGCCAATGGCTCCGCCGCGGAGCCCGGCCTCAGCGATGCCGAAATCGCCCTGTGCATCGAATACAGCGCGGAAAATTCGCCGCTTGATTTGGACAAACTTCTGCCGCGCTCCGAATCGCAAGGCCCCGCGCCTGGAAAGCGGTCCTTATGATTGCGTCACGCAAGAATGCCGCCGCGCATCGTTCTATAGATGGAGAAGCTCATGGCGCCTGACCCGCGCGATCGAAATTTTGACAAAGCGCTCGCCCGCCATTTTCGCCCCGGCGCTCCTCCCGAGGAGCCGGCGAATTTGCCGCCGGAGCTTGGCCTCCAGGCCGACAACTGTCCCGACGCGGAAACGCTCGCCGCCTATCACGAGCGCTCTCTTGTTCCCTCCGAAATGAATTCCTGGAAGGAACACATCGTCGGCTGCGCGCATTGCCAGATGGTTCTCGCTGAACTCGAAGCCACCGATAACATTCCTCTGCATCACGCCGAGAAAGAAGAAGGCCTGCCGGTCAGCGAACCCAAACCTGTCGCCGTCGTCCAGCCTTGGCCCGTCGCCACTGCCGCTCCGCCGCGCAAAACGCGTATGGTGCCGCTCTCCACCCCGCCGATTTGGCGTTGGCTCGCTCCTGCTGGCGCTCTCGCCGCCATCCTGCTCGTCTGGATTTCTCTCCACGAAAATCAACAGCCGCGTTTCCCCAGCCTCAACGAAAACAAAACGGCAAAAAAACAGGAGCCTTCCTCCCCGCCCTCTTCCATCGTCTCTCGCGCACCCGCCGCTCGTGGCGCACAACCCAAACCGCCCTCCGCCGCCGATGCCATTTCCTCCACTGGCGCGATGGAGGCCGAATCCTCGAACCAGGGTGAGAAAGTTCAAGTCGCTCCGCAGCTCACGGCGCCACTGCCTTCCCCGGACAAGGAAAGCGGCGCCAGAAAAGATGAACTCCGCGATTCTTCTGTGCCGCTCAACGCCAGAGCAAATCATGCTGATCTCGACGCCAAAAAATCCGCGGACGCCGCGACGCAAAATGTCGAAGTCCAATCGCAATCCGCGCCCGTGGCCAATTACCAGCTCAACGGCAGAGTCCCAGGCCCGGCCCCGCTGTCGCAGGCCCAGGCGCCGGCAAGGGCCGCGGCCAAACAAAAATCTGATGCCAACGCGCCCGCTCCTCCCCCTTCTCCCGCCCCTTCCGGCGTCGCCGGCGGTGCAACCTCCGCGACCACCGACAATCGCATCAGCACCGCAACCCAAATGGTCATGGTGGTCTCTGATCCTCGCTTCATCTACGCTCCCGGCTCCACTTCCCTCTGGCGCACCGGTCCCGCGGGCCTCATCGAGTTCTCTTCCAACGGCGGCTCCTCCTGGTCGCGCCAGCGCAGCGGCGTGCTCGTGGATCTGCTGACCGGCTCCGCCCCATCGGACAAAGTGTGCTGGATCGTTGGCCGCGTCGGCGCCATCCTGCTCACCACCGATGGCGGCGCAAACTGGAAGCTCATTTCTTCCCCGCTCAAGGAAGATCTCGGCGGCGTGCAAGCCACCGACGCGCTCCACGCCACCATTTGGAGCATGCGCCGCACAAAGTTTTTCGAAACCACCGACGGCGGCCAAACATGGAATCTTTTAAGCAAACCGTGATTCGTCGCTGCCTCGCACGGCCCCGAGCCGCGTGCAAGAAATTCTGCTCTCCCCGTTCTAACGAAGAAGGCAAATTTGGATTGAGGTGAAAGGTATGAATGTCCCACGGAAAAATCGAAAGCCCCGGCTGTTCTGGATGACCGCCACGGCAGCGCTCCTCGCAGGCGGCGTAGCGCTCCTGCGTTCCGCTGCCCCCGGCAATACCGTCTATGCCGCGCAAGAAAAGGAAATGGCCCGCGCAACCGGCGATCAGTCCACCAGTCTCGCCGACCAGACCGATCTAAACGTCACCGTCTACAATTCCAATATCGCGTTGATCCGCGACGTCCGCAATCTCACCCTTCCCTCCGGCGCCTTTCGCCTCAAATTCATGGACATCGCCGCCACAGTAAATCCCGCCACCGTGCACTTCCGCTCACTCACCGATCCCGATAAGCTCGGCGTCATCGAACAAAACTACGAATACGATCTTCTCGAGCCCGCAAAACTCTTGCACAAATACGTCGGCAAGGAAGTCACTCTTGTCCGCACCTATCAAGACAGCGGCACCACCAAGCACGAAGAAATCAAAGCCACGCTTCTCTCCGACAACAATGGCCAAGTTTGGAAAATCGGCAACGACATCGTCACTGGTGGATACGCCGAAAGCTACCGCTTCCCGGACATCCCCGCCAATCTTTACGACCGCCCGACACTTTTAATGTCGCTCGAAAACTCCGGCCCGAAAAAGCAGCAAATCGAAGCCTCCTACCTCGCCAACAATCTGTCCTGGAACGCCGACTACGTCCTCACCGTCGCCCGTGACGACAAAGCCGCCGACCTCGATGGCTGGGTCACCGTCGTCAACAACAGCGGCACCGCTTTCCACAACGCTCGCCTTCAACTCGTCGCCGGAGATTTGAATCGTCTTCAGCAGCCGGGCGTGGTGCGGGAAATGGATATGGCTGTGGCTTTGAAATCGAGAGCTGCCGCCCCTCAATTCCAGCAGGAAGCCTTCAGCGAATATCATCTCTATTCCCTCGGCCGCAAAACTTCCGTCGAGGACAAGGAAACCAAGCAGATCAGCCTGCTCCAGGGCTCCGGCGTTCCCGTCGAAAAAATCTACATGGTCAACGGTCAGAGCTACTACTACCGCAATCAACAGGCTCCCGGCGCGCCCCTGAAAGATCCCGTCCTGGTCTACTACAAATTTAAGAACGAAGAAAAAGCTGGCCTCGGCATCCCGCTTCCCGCCGGCAACGTCCGCGTCTATCAGAAAGACTCCAAAGGCGGCATTCTCTTTGCCGGCGAAGACCGCATCGATCACACGCCCAAAGACGAATTCGTGAACATCCATATCGGCAACGCCTTCGACGTCGTCGCCGAACACAAGCAGACCGACTACAAGCGCATTGACACCCACACCTGGGAAATGGAATTCGAGATCACCCTGCGCAACCACAAAGACGGTCCCGTCACCGTCCAGGTCAACGAGCCCATCGGCGGCTCCTGGGAAATGCTTTCCTCCACCTACAAGTACACCAAGACCGCGGCCTTCGCCGCCCAATTCCTCGTCCCCGTCGAAAAAAACGGCACCGCCGTGCTCAGGTACCGCATCCGCGCCACTTGGTAGTCTGTTTATTGCAAGCCTCTTCGCTCATTCCTTTGTCTCATTGTAGGGGCACGATACATCGTGCCCCTCTTGCCTTTTTCCCTGCTTCTAGCCGGACAGGGATTGTCCTGACCATCGAAGTCACCTGATAAGGGCTGTGGTATAATATCTTCAGGTCAAATTCTGACTTGGCACAAAAAGCGGCAGCCTCGGCTGCCGTTTTTGTTTTGGCTGTGCCGATTCATGCAGCGGCCTTCTGCCCTTTCCAGGCCTTTCCCCGAAGAGCTGCGTGCTTGCGGAATCCGGGCTCCGTGCTTAGGATGGGTCACAGCGCTCGATGGATTATGTAAACTCCTAAGTCCTTTAGACGCAACACTTCTGGACTTCCTTGCATGTATTGCAAATAAAAGACTTACGCAAATCCTAAGTCCTTTAGAAGCAACACTTACAAAAAACGGGGGGAGGGGACCCTGGAAGCTACCGGCTCTCTGCCACGAAGATCATCTCCGGAGAATCATCCCGCATCGCCGTCCGGTCAAAATCTCCGTACAGCGCCGCGACCCGGAACCCGCACCGCGCCAGCAGGTGCTCGACCTCATAGCGAAAGAAATATCGCAGCGTCCACGCGAATACCAGCCGCTCCTTGCGCCCATCGGGATGCCCAACCGAAAAGATCATCTCCACGTCATTGCGCTGCTCCGCGCGGTGAAACGCCACGACGCGCTCGCTGATTCGCACCTGCCGCCCGTCGCGCGTGTTGTATTCCGAAACCATCGCCTCCCGGTGGTGCACGGGATCATGCATCCGCTCCGCATCCGTCTGGAACACATCCAGGATCAGCCGGCCGCCCGGCGCCAGGTGCTTCCGCACACATTCGAGGCAACGCACCTGCTGCTGCACTTCCAGCAAATGCTGAAATGGCCGGAAAGGAATAATGATCAGCCGGAATTCGTCGCCAAGCTCGAACCGCGTCATGTCGCCCTGCACCAAGTGCACGCGTTCACGTGCTTCCACCCGCAATGCTGCGCGCTTTTGCACCGCCCGTTCCAGCATGCGCTCGGAAACATCCAGCCCCGTTACGCGCTTGCCCGCCTCCGCCAGCGCCATGGTGATGCGCCCCGTGCCGCACCCCAGCTCCAGCACCGGATCGCCGAAATCCCGCGCCGCCTCGCGATAAAACGCAACGTCCTGCAGCCGCCCCAGCACCACCGGCGACTCATCGTAATAATCCGCGATAAACGAATCGTAAAGTTCTGACCCCATGAAATTTCCTCGGCCAATCACGAAACTCGACTGGAGGCGACGCAGCCCCTCCGTCTCCTTTACTTCCTTAACCTCATTTACCTCCATTGCCTTACTCAATCACCGCGTCTCGCCAGTCACAAGTCACCGATTATCGCGTCCGCTTCAATCTCCACCAGCATTTCGGGCGAAATCAGCTTGCTCACTTCCACCATGCTCGTCGCCGGACGAATCTCCCCGAAAAATTCTCCGTGCGCGCGCCCGACCTTTTCCCACTCGGCAATGTTCGTCACAAAAATCCGCGTCCGCACCACGTCCTTCAAGCTCGCGCCTGCTTTCGCGAGCGCTGCCTCGATGTTCTTGATCGTCTGTATCGTCTGCGCCCGCAAATCCCCCACGCCCACAATCTTGCCGTCCGGCCCCGTCGCCGTCGTCCCCGAAACCGTAATCGAATTTCCAATCTTCACCGCCCGCGAGTACCCCACAATCGGCTCCCACGCCGTCCCGCTTGAAATGTTCTGCCGCATCATCGTGATCTCCCCTTCCTCGAAAGTATGGACAGAATAATCTACTCCCATCCTGTTTCGACGCACGAAAATGACGCCTACCGCGGAATAGGGGAACGCATTCGGATAATGCTAAACTGATGTAATTGCGGCGGAGAATTCGAGACCACTGATGAAGTGCAACAACATTCTGGAAGCGGTCGGGCACACGCCGTTGATCCGGCTGAACCGCATCAATCGCGATTTGAAGCCGCAGATTTACGTGAAGGCTGAATTCACCAATCCCGGCGGCTCGGTGAAGGACCGCATCGGCATCACCATGATTGATGATGCCGAGAAAAAAGGCCTTCTCAAACCCGGCGGCACGATCATCGAAGGCACTTCCGGAAATACCGGCATGGGCTTGGCGCTGGTCGCGGCTGTGCGCGGTTACAAATGTGTTTTCACCACCACGGATAAACAGTCCAAGGAAAAAGTTGATCTGCTGAAAGCTCTAGGCGCCGAAGTCATTGTCTGTCCGACGGCTGTCGAGCCGGACGATCCGCGCAGCTACTATTCCGTCGCGAAAAAACTTGCGCGCGAAATTCCGAATTCGTATTACCCGAACCAGTACGACAATCCCATGAATCCGGAAGCGCACTACCTCACCACCGGCCCGGAAATTTGGGAAGACAGCGAAGGCAAGATTACGCATTTCGTTTGCGGCATCGGCACCGGAGGAACGGTCAGCGGCGTCGGAAAATATCTGAAAGAAAAAAATCCCAGCGTCAAAATCGTCGGCGTCGATCCCTACGGCTCGCTCTACTACGACTTCGTCAAGACCGGGCAAACCGTCAAGGCCAGAACCTACGTCGTCGAAGGCATCGGCGAGGATTTTTTCCCGACGACCATGGATCTGAAAATTCTCGACGACATCATTCAAGTCAACGATGAAGAATGTTTTGTCGTCGCGCGCCGCCTCGCCAAGATGGAAGGCCTGTTCACCGGCGGCTCCGGCGGCGGCTGCATTTCCGGCGCGTTGCGCCTCGCCAAAGATCTCGGACCAAACGATTTCGTCGTGGCCTTGCTCCCTGACACCGGCATGCGCTACCTCAGCAAAGTTTATAACGACTTGTGGATGCAGGAGCGCGGCTACGTGGACACCGCCACGGCCATCACCGCCGCTGAAGTCGTCAACGCCAAGCATCAGGCCGGAAAAGTCCGCGAACTGGTCATCGCGCGTCCGTATCAGACGGTTTTCCATGCGCTGAAAACCATGCAGGAGCAGGACATTTCGCAGATTCCCGTGTTCGAAGAAAATCTTCCTATCGGCACCATCTACGAAGACCAGATTCTGACTCTCGCGTTGCAGGGCAAAGACCTGCGCAAGCTGGTCGTCCGCGAGGTGATGAGCAAACCGCTCCCGCAGATTCCCCGGACCGCGCCCGTCGAGCGCGTCACGCACATGCTGAGCCATGAGAATCCCGCCGTCTTCGTCGAGATGGGCAACGGCCACTTCGAAATCCTCACCAAGTACGATCTGATGAGCACCGTCGCCAGCCTCATGGAGCAAAAGCGCTGAGAGTCGCGCCGGGAGATTCCGTGAGGCGTGCCAGCGATTGGAGAAGCAATGGATCTGAGTTCCGTTAATGACGTCGGGGTGATTGCTTTTTTGTGTTTCAAGTTTGCGGGTTATCTTCTACTTTTCGTTTTGCTGAAAAGCATGCAACCCGCAGTTCAGGCAAGTGCCATTTTTATGGCAAGCGTGCGAACTGTTTTGGGCGCCGTAGCGGGCGGAATTCTGTATCTTGGCTGGGATGCAGCGGGCCACAGCTTCAGTGGCTTTTATAATTTCTCCTTGGAAGTGCTGCCCTATTACTCAGTGCTTGTCGTGCTACGCGTCCTGGTCTGGGCAGCTACGATTTACATTTTTTGCAGAGATGCCACCCCGCGCCATAGCAAAGTTTGGCAATTCGCTCTGGGTGGCTCACTTTTGTCAAGCCTTATGGATATCCCTGCGGCTTTTTTTACTTTGTTCGTTCCAGGCGCGGTTCTTTTTTGCTGATGCATTATAGAGATTGTGTTCTTCAGCAGAGAAGGGAACTTGCATGCCTGCTAGTGAGACACCGCAGTTATAGGTAACCAAATATGTAAACGGCGCACGACTTGGTGTCCGGAGAACCTAGGCAAGATGAAAATTCAAGATTTTAATGAACGACTGAAAGACTCGATTCTCATCGCCGACGGCGCGATGGGCTCGATGCTGCACGAAGCTGTGGGCACGCAGCGCTGCTTCGACGAGCTGAATTCCACCGAGCCGGAAGCCGTATTTCGGGTGCACCAGGCGTACATCGAAGCCGGCGCCCAGATCATCGAGACAAATACGTTTGGCGCGAACCGCTTCAAGCTCGCGCCGCTTGGACTTGCCGACGAAGTGCAGCGTCTGAACAGCCGCGGCGTGAAAATCGCGCGCGAAGCCCGCGAATCCGCCGCGCGCGAAGTGCTCATCGCCGGCTCCATCGGCCCGCTTGGCCTCGGCGTGCAGTCGCGCCATCCGGAACCCGGAGAGATTCAGGATATTTTCTATGAACAGGCGCTCGCGCTCGAAGAGCGCGGCGTGGATTTTTACATCCTGGAAACATTTTCTTATATCGAAGAAGTGCTCCTCGCCGTGGATGCCATTCGTTCGTTTTCCGGATTGCCCATCATCGCGCAGCTCAC
This sequence comes from uncultured Acidobacteriota bacterium, assembly GCA_963729455.1. GTDB lineage: Bacteria > Acidobacteriota > Terriglobia > Acidiferrales > UBA7541 > Acidiferrum. The sequence continues at coordinate 126,489 of CAVSNX010000004.1, read as the reverse complement.
GTATTCCGAAGAAGGCACGACTTACGGAGACGTTCGCCCCGCAGACGCCGCGGCGCAATTGAAAAATAAAAATGTTCAGGTGATCGGCGCGAATTGCACGCTGGGTCCGCAAGCGCTGCTGCGGATTCTGCAGGAGCTTACCGCCATTGACGATCTTCGCGTCAGCGGCATGCCCAACGCCGGCCTCCCCAAGCGCGAAGGCGACCGCATCGTCTATCCAAAATCGTCCCCGGAATACTTCGCGCTCTTCGCGCGCGAGGCCGCCGCGCTCGGCGTGCGCATCCTCGGCGGCTGCTGCGGCACCACGCCCGCGCACATTCGCGCTATGGCCGACGCCGTCAAATCGTTGCGGCCGGCGAAGACTTACGCCGCCGCGCATTCTGTCGAAGCGGTGGCCAAGGCCGTACCGGTTGCGCAGCGCGATCCGGAAAGCAAATTCTGGAAGAAGCTTCAGAAAAAAGAATTTGTAGTTTGCGTGGAAATCGATCCGCCCAAAGGCCTCTCGCTCGATCGCATTTTCGAGCAAGTGGACAAAGTCATGGCCTCGAAAAAAGTGGACGCCATTGACATCAACAGCGGCGCGATGGCCCGTGTCGGCATGGATGCGCTCATTGTTGCAGGCGCGCTTGAAGCGCGCGGCGTCGAAACCGTTCCGCACCTCACCACGCGCGATCAAAATATTATTGGCCTGCAAGCCGCGCTGCTCGGCGCTTGGACCGTCGGCGGCGTTCGCAACGTCCTGGCCATCACCGGCGATCCACCCTCCGTCGGCGATTACCCGGAAACCAGCGGCGTCTACGAAGTGGATTCCGTCGGGCTCGTCAAAGTTCTGAACCGCTTGAACCAGGGCACCGATTGGGCTGGGAAAACGTTAGGCGGCGCGACGAATTTTGCGATCGGCGTGGCCCTCAATCCCGTCGCTGATGATCTCGACAACGAAATCGAACGCTTCCACGCCAAGGTCGAAGCCGGCGCGCACTACGCCATGACCCAGCCGCTCTTCGATCCTGAACACTGGCACGCCTTCCTGAAAAAACTGGGCGGCCAGCCCGCGATTCCCGTGTTAATCGGCATCTGGCCGCTGAATAGCTACAAGCAAGCACTGCGCCTGAACAACGAAGTCCCCGGCATCGTCATCCCGCAGTCACTCTTGAAATCCATGGAAGCCGCCGGAGCCGCCGCGCGCGACTGCGGCTTCGCCGTCGCCCGCGACATGCTAGCCTGGGCTCGCACCGAACTCGCCGGCGCCTACTTGATTCCGCCCTTCAAACGCTACGAAGAAATTCTCGAAATCTTGTAGCGCACGATGCGCGCTCACGATTTTGTAGTGGCCGGTCTTCAAACCGGTGCGTTTGATTTTTCTGTTTCCCGCCGCCGCACGCGCCGCAGAATCGGCACCAGCATCACGTAAACTGCGGCAACAAATACCGGCGCAAGCAAACTCCACGCCACAATCGCATGCCACGTGGTAGTCCAAAGCAGCTTGATCGCGTTCCAGGTGCTCGCTTGAAAGAGCGCATAAATCTGCGGCACAGAAACCTGAAAGCGCGGCGCGCGAAACAATTTTTCACCTAGCCGGAAAAACGGCACCAGCAGCGCAATCTGTGCCGGATACATAGAATAATTTACGATTTGAATGGCCGGCAAATTCAGCCGCAGTACGATTGCCGCAATCGCGCACAGTGCGGTCGTCGATCCAATTACCGGAAATACTCCCAGTGCCGCGCCCAGCGCGATGCTCAATGCAATCTTTTCTGGGGTTACGCCCTGCTTTAGCAGTTCAACGATCGGACGGACCAGCCGCCGTTTGAAGAGTCCTTCCGTCACGATGTGTTCTCGACCCGGCCTTCTGTACGAATTTCTATTTTCGATTTTCCAATTTCCAATTTCGGTCTTATCTCACTTCTGTTCCGTTACCGCACTGGTGTGGTCATGAATGATTTTCCAGCCGTCCGGAAATCGCTGCCACACGAGCGTGAACACACCTCCGACGTCCCCTTTGTCACGCTTCAAATGCCAATGCCCCAGAACCAGCGCCGCATCCGGCCCCAAAAACCGAATCTCCAAATTCGAAAAATCCAGCACCCCCATCGCCGCGCGGTCCGGATAGTTCTTCTTATACCGCGCAAGCACCCCATCCCAGCCGCGCGCCACTCCGCTACTCCCAGAAAACGTCAGCTCTGGCGACCGCCAGTACCCGGTCAAGAAAGCGTCCACATCGCCCCGGTTCCATGCGGACTGCTGGGCCGTAAGGACCGCGTTGATCGCTTCTCGGTCCGCGCTCCGTTCCTCCGCGGCCGTGGCGATTGCCTGGCGGTAAAAGAACACAAAAATGCCGATGGCAACCGCACCTGCAAAGACTGCCCAACGAGGAATCGTCCGCATGGCGAATCTCCTTTGTAAGTCATTGTATTGTAAGAGGATAGGTGAAAATGACCGGGTAAACAAGAGCGCCGTTCTGGGAGCGTTTCGTGCACCTCAGGATCAATGTTTCGAACACGTTACTCCTGCCAGTTCCAGCACTCTGGTACTTCGGGACTATTGGACTATATTTTCCCGGCTGGCAGAATTCCTTTAGAGGCTGAGGGATGTTCAACGCCATGCTATTCGCGATCTCCATCGTGGCCCTGTCGCAGTTCGCCATCTACTACTGGCGAGCGGTTCTGGCTGGGGTTGCAGCGCAGCCGGTCTCCGACCGGGTGCTTTCGGCTGCGCATGTCGAAAACGGCCGCCTTACTTCCGCGCATTTCGAAACGCTTGCCGGACTCCACGATCTGACTCCGGACCTCTTTCCCAATCGCAGCGGGCTGGGACTTGTGCGCCTTTACTTCCGCGTCGTCGAGGGCCTCAATTCCATCGTCGGCGGCCGCATGCCCGCCGTCGCCGCGTGGAGCGAGCGCGAGCGCGTAATTTGCGCGCGCTACGCCGCTGTGCAGGTAGGCCGCCGGCTGCAAGCAAACCTCGAACTCGCGGCTTCGCTTCGTTCTTGCTAATTCTCTCAAAACCTTAACAGAGCGCTGGCAAAGAGTATCTCGGCCAAAGCGATCGGGAGCTGGCGCTTTGGTTTGCCATTCGAATGGAGTGTCGCAGACGCCGAATGAATGTTCGTTGTGTGCCGCGGGCTTGCCGCAGTCATCTCAGCGAAACGTGGCAGGATTCTTGTTTCCGTATGGCACGCATCTAAAGTCTCCATATCTTTGGGAAATTTATCTGCCTGTTTTGTGTTCATAACACTCTTAGAATCGCGATAACTTCTTTAAAAGTAGCTCGTTACCGTCTTCAGGAAATTCTCCGAGCATTCGTTTTTCGGTTGGTATCCCTCGTGCACTTTTCCGGCTCATTGAGTCGCCTTCCGTCTTGAGAGGCTCGAAGCTCCCTGTTTTTTGCGCAGGCCGCTTTGCAGCTAGGAGCGAGATGTGGCGGCCGAAATTGGATGGGGGAAATCTTCATGAAGCTTCGCGCTGTGTTGACCTACGTGTTTGCGCTGGTGGTAGGAGCCGCGTTGATCTTTGCCGGTAGCGCCGCCGGGCAAACCAGTAACGGAACGATTACTGGAACGGTTACGGACAAAACGGGCGGCGGCGTTGGCAACGCCACTGTGAAGGTCGTGAGCATCGATCGCGGCGGCGAAACACACAACACGACGACAGATTCCGTGGGGACCTACCGTATTTCCTCTCTTTTCCCCGGCAGGTACAAAGTCACGATCGAGGCGGGTGGTTTTGCGCCGACAGTGATTAACGACCTGGAGGTACGCGCGTCGCTGGAAACGAACGCGAGCGCGGTGCTGGAAGTCAGCGCCACGGCCGCCACGATCACCGTGGAAGCAAACGTAGGGCAGGAGCTGCAAACGCAATCCGGCGAAATCAGCGGCAACCTGGCTACGGCCGAGGTGGAAAGCCTTCCTTATTTTTCCGGTAATCCGCTGGAGTTGCTGCTTACGGAACCTGGCATTCAGGCTTCGAGCCCGCGCGACGCGTTCACCAGCAACGGAATCGGATTTTCGGCCAACGGCGCGCGTCCGCGCGGCAACAATTTTCTTCTCGACGGCCAGGACAATAATGACGCGCAAATCACCGGGCAAGCCGTGCAAACGGTGAACCACGAAGCGATCGGCGAAGTAACGGTGATCCTGAACTCCTCGAGCGCGGAGTTTGGCCGCGGCGGCGGGGCGATTGCGAACGAAGTCTATAAGGGCGGTACCAACAACTGGCACGGTTCCGGCTGGGACATCATTCAACCGTCCGCGCTTTCCGCGATTGATGCGGGGTACGCGTTTTTCAATTCCACTAATCCGGGCTTCAAACAGCCGGTGCAAATCACGAATACGTTTGGCTTTTCGCTGGGCGGGCCCATCAAGAAAAACAAATTGTTTTTCTTCGCAACTCCGCAGTGGAGCCGCTTCCGCGCCAATGCGGGAACGTTTACGACTCCGGATCTGATTCCGACAGCCGCCGGTGTGGCCACGTTGCAGCAGATCGAAGCGAACGAAGGACCCAATGCGAATATCGATTACCTGATCGCATCTCTGGGCGGCCTCCGAGGCACGACGAACGGAGCGCAGATGGAGTCAGCGGGCTTTGACGCAGCGGGGAATCCGCGACCGGCGGTGCAGTTCGGGACACTTTCCCGCGCTGACGGCAGCATCGTTTCGAACAGCGTTCAGTGGAGCGTCCGTCTGGACTATGTGGCCTCGGATCATGACCAGCTGACGTTGCGAGCTCTGCGAGGCAGTTCAAATTTCAATCCAGACTTCTTCAACAATCCCCACGAATTGCCAACTTTCGAAACACAGCAGAGCGGCCCTTTTTCGAACTACCACGCCAGCTGGGTTCACACGATTTCATCGAAAATGGTGAATGAGCTGCGCTTCTCCTACGGCAATATACAATTCGCGTTCGAGCCAACAGCCGCTACGCTTGCCAGCGCGCTCGGGACGCATTTCACGGTGGTACTGTCTGATCTCCCCAACCCGGACGGTACGGCCATGAATTTTGGGCTTCCGGGCAATGAACCGAGCTCGCGGAACCACCAGACGTATCAGTTCCAAGATGCCTTCAGCTGGTCCTTCAGCAAACATACCTTGAAATTCGGCGGCGACATGGCGCTGGTGTTCGTGAAAGACGGCATCCCTGTCGATCCCCGCGGCGCCATCACCTTCGCTCCGACAAAAAACAACAGCTGCGGAACGAATCCAATCACCAAGGCAACCTTCGATTGCAGCAGCTTGGCCAACTATATTGACAACTTCAGCGGTCCGAGCGGATCCATCTCGAAATTCTTCGGAAATACGCAGATTCATCCGTTCCTTCCGAACTACGCGCCGTATATCCAGGATACCTGGCGAGTCAAACAGAACTTCACGTTGGACTTGGGCCTGCGGTACGAGTATTGGGGAACTCCAGGGAATGATCTTCAATACCCTGCGCTTGCTTCCGGTTTTCCGCAGGGATTGCCCAATGCGACGTTCCCCAGTGTTTTTTCGGCTCAACAGCAGGGAGACAAGAATAATTTTGCGCCGCGCGTTGGCCTGGCCTATACGCCGCACGTCTTGCAGCGCCTTTTTGGCACGGACAAGACAGTGATTCGAGCGGGTTACGGCATTTTCTACGACGGCCTGTTCACAAACATCATTGACAACACGGCGTCCGGTTCTCCGAACGGTATTTTGCAGACCGTCACCGGACCAGGTCCAAGTTCGGCAAATGGCGGCTTTAGCCGGGGAACTCCCGATGCGACTGGCGTTCTCGCCGGCTTGCAGCCTGCGCTGACGTCTCATAGCGCGGTGGACACCATGAGCGCGCACCTGCTCAATCCCATCACGCATCAGTGGAACCTGAACATCGAGCGGCAGCTGCCGGCAGGTTTCCTACTGACTACCGCCTATGTCGGAACGCGTGGCGAACATCTGTTCGTCAACACGGACATGAACCCGTTTTTTGAAAATGCGAATTTTGGGCCAATCGTCGCGCGGACGAACGGCGGCGACTCCATCTATCACGCCGGGCAGTTCAAGCTGGAGCGCTCCTTCTCGCACGGGCTGCTGCTCCGCGCCGGGTATACGTACTCCAAGTTCATTGACGACATGTCCGACGTGTTCGTGACCAGCGGCTCGAGCTCGTATCCGCAGGACGTGTTCAACCAGCACGGTGATCGTGGCCTCTCTTCTTACGATCACCGGAATAATTTTGTGCTTGCGTATCTCTACCAACTGCCGAATGTGCACGGCGGCGAGAATGCCGCTATGCAGGTGGTACGAGCCATCACCAATGGATGGCAGACCGCGGGGACGATCACGTTCTCGTCCGGGGCGCCGCAGACGTTTTACGATGGTTTCGATAACAACGGCGATACGCACGGCAACGACCGGCCGTTCCTCGGGAACCTCAAGGTTCCTATAAACTACAGCCCGGCATGCGTGGCGGTGACCAGCACTTGCGATTCGGGAGTCGGATTCACACTCGACGGGACCACGTTCACAGACTTCAATTCCTCGTTTGGAACCAATCCTGTCACGGGAGCCTTTACCGCGACCAAGAACGACTTCCGGTATTACGTGTGGTTTGGACACAATGGCGATATCGGGCGCAACACCTACATCTCTCCCGGATTCGAGAACTGGAATCTTTCCGTTCAACGCACGGTGAAATTCAAGGAACACTACGCGTTCATGATCCGCGGGGAGTTCTACAACGCGTTCAACCATCCCAACCTGGGAATTCCCAGCCTGACGCTGACGAGCGGTTTCTTCAACAACACAGCGGCGACGATCGCTGGCGCGCGCACCGTGGTGCTGTGGGGGAAGTTCAGCTTCTAAGCTTTCCGGCCGTTAGAAATGAGGAGCCGCTCCGGGTGAAACCGGGGCGGCTTTTTATTTTGCTTAGTTTTCGTGTCGTGGGCGGACGGCGTCAGTAGGCCCAGCGAAGAAGGATGGCGCCTGTGGTGTAGCCCGCGCCAACGGTGACGATTAGCACGAGGTCGCCTTTGTGGAGGCGGCCCTGCTCGACGGCATCGCGCAGGCCCAGGGGAATGGTTCCTGCGGTGGTGTTGCCGTAGCGGTCGATGTTTACCATGACTTTGGAATCGTCGATGCCGAGGCGCTCCTGGGTGGCGCGGATGATACGCAGGTTGGCTTGGTGGGGGACTAATAGCTTCAGGTCGTCCTTTGTAAAGCCATTCTTTTCAAGTAGATGCGTAGCCATTTCAGCCATTCGCCGCACCGCGTATTTGAAGACCTGGGAGCCCTCCTGGTGGACGTAGTGCATGCGCTTCTCGACGGTTTCCTGGCTTGAAGGGTTGAGCGAGCCGCCGCCGGGCATGTAGAGGAAAGCTCCCCCGGCGCCGTCCACGTCATGCTCGAAGTCGAGAATGCCTTCGTTTGGACCCGCTGGTTCGAGCAGCACGGCCCCCGCACCGTCGCCAAAAAGCACGCAGGTAGCGCGGTCGGTGTAGTCAATGATGGAAGTCATCACATCGCTGCCGATGACCAGAACTTTTTTGTGCGTGCCCGCGCCGATAAACTGCGCGCCCACCGTCAGCGCGTAAGCGAAACCGGAGCACGCGGCGGAGAGGTCGAAGCCCCAGGCTTTTTTTGCGCCGATGCGTTCCTGCACCAGGCAGGCGGTGGCGGGGAAAAACATATCCGGGGTGACGCTGGCAAGGACGATCATCTCGATGTCCGCAGGATCGGTCTTAGTTTGCGCCAGAAGTGCCTTTGCGGCTTCGGTGGCCATGTGAGAGGCGGCCATGCCCTTTTCGACGACGTGGCGTTCGCGGATGCCGGTGCGCGTGAGGATCCACTCGTCGTTGGTTTCGACGAGTTTCTCGAGGTCCGCGTTGGTCATCACTTTCGGGGGGACGTAGCCGGTTACACCCGTAATTTTTGCTGCGATGCGGTGAGACATGAAACTCCTTGCGAATGGCTTCCCGGAACAAAAGAAAGTGAATTTTATGCGATAGCGCCTTGGCGATACAAGACACGGCTTGGCCGCTCTCAGTATCGCAGCAGTGAAGTTGTGTTGTGGAAGAAAAAAGGCGGGATGGAGGTTTCTTGACGTTTTCAGTGGAGAAGTGCTGTCCTTATTTCTGGAGAACCGAGAATACCCGCACTAGGAATGTGCGGGGAGAATTTCATAGCGCCAGGTGATGGTGGCGGTCTTCTTGAGCATGGCGGAGACGGAGCAGTATTTTTCTTCGCTGAGCTGGATGGCTTGCTGTACAGCGGCATCGTCGAGCTGGCCGCGGAGACGATAGACGAGTTCGAGTTTGGTCCAGACTTGAGGCGGATCCGTGGCGCGTTCGCCGCTGCAGAGAACTTCGAGGGCTTCGAGCTTCTGGCGTTTTTTCTTGAGGATGATGACGATGTCGGTGGCGGTGCAGGCGCCGAGAGCCAGCAGAAGCAACTCCATTGGGCCGGGCGCGGTGTTGGACTTGCGGTCGGAATCGAGCGGCAGGGCATGACCCGAGGGACTGGTGGCCACGAATTTTTCTTCGACGATCCACTTTACGGTTCCAGTTTGCATGCGGCCTCCTCGGGAGGAAGCAAGAATAGCAGGTGGCGGCAAGCGCCCGCCATGCGGCGCAGGAGGTAGTGCGCGCGTTTGCGATTTCTACGCTATGTAGAAGCTGATAGGTTTCTCCGCATTGATGTACTGTCACGTAGTAGCTTGCGTGGGGCAACTCAACTAACCTACTGGAGAATCGCGCCATGTCTCTCCTCAATCTGCTTCTGGGCCGGCCACTCGCGTCGGACGAAGCGCGTGCCGAGTGTGTTGGTCCGGCCGCTGGAATTCCGATCTTCGGGCTGGATGCCCTCAGTTCCGCGGCGTACGGCCCGGAGGCTGCCCTGACACTGCTGATTCCCCTCGGCGCAGCGGGCATTGCCTATATGGTTCCGATCAGTGCCAGCATCATCGTGTTGCTCACCATCGTATATTTTTCCTACCGGCAGACGATCCAGGCCTATCCCGGGGGCGGTGGATCGTACACTGTCGCGCGGCAGAATCTCGGGGTCTCCGCCGGGCTCTTAGCCGCCGCAGCTCTGATGATTGACTATGTGCTGGTGGTTGCGGTGGGCATTTCCGCAGGAGTTGGGGCTCTTGTTTCCGCAGTGCCCAACCTGCAACCGCATACACTTGCGCTGTGCCTGGCAATTCTGGTGATCATCACACTGGTGAATCTCCGCGGCGTGCGGGAAACGGGTCTGATCTTCATGGCTCCTACGTATCTGTTTGTTGGAAGCCTGTTCGCGGCAATTGCCATCGGCTTGTTCAAAACTTTCGCGGCTGGTGGTCATCCTTTGCCGCTGGAACCCCTTCCAAGAATCACGGCAGCGGCGGTGGTGCCAACCACGTGGCTGATTCTGCAAGCATTTGCGAGCGGATGTACAGCCATGACCGGCGTCGAGGCGGTGAGTAACGGCGTCAAGGCGTTTCGCGAGCCGGTGATCCCTACAGCGCGTCGCACACTGACGATCATCATTGCTCTCTTGATCGTGCTGCTCGCCGGGATTGCATATCTGGTTCGCGCCTATGGCATCCAAGCAACGGACCCAGGCCTGCCCGGCTATCAGAGTGTGCTGTCCATGCTCTTGGCTGCAGTCACCGGCAGGGGCGTGTTCTACTACGTGTCGATCGGTTCTATTCTTTTGGTACTGGCCTTGTCGGCCAACACCGCCTTCGCTGATTTTCCTCGGCTTTGCCGTGCCATTGCGCAGAACAACTGTCTTCCGCATTCCTTCGCAACGAGAGGACGAAGGTTAGTGTATTCGCAGGGGATTCTGGTTCTTGCCGGTCTGTCTGCGCTGCTTCTGATGCTGTTCGGGGGAGTGACCGATCGCTTGATTCCGCTGTTTGCCGTGGGCGCGTTCCTTGCGTTCACGCTTTCGCAGGCGGGGATGGTGGGCCATTGGAGACGCGTCGGAGGCGCGGGAGCGACGCGAAGCATAATTGTGAACGGTCTCGGGGCCGTGGCGACAGGAATTACGGTGGCTGTGGTCTTAGTGGCGAAATTTATGCAGGGCGCGTGGGTGACCGTGCTGCTGATCCCGGGGCTCTTCGTGGTGATGGGTTTTGTGCGGCGGCACTATCACCGGGTCTCGGTGGAAACTCGCAGCGCGACGCCGCTGGAGTTGAACGATCTTACGCCGCCGCTGGTCATCTTGCCGATTCAGAACTGGAATCACATTGTTAAGAAGGCGCTGCGCTTCGCTCTCAAGATCTCTCCGGACATTCGGGCCGTTCACGTGGACTGCGGTGAAGGGTCGGCGGCCTTTCACCAACAGTGGAACCGCTACGTCGAAGAACCAACCCAGCAAGCTGGGGTGGCCACTCCGCGACTTGTGATCCTGCCTTCTCGTTATCGGCTGATCCTCGCGCCGATCGTGGATTACGTCCTCGAAGCAGAGCGATGTTGTCCAAACCAACAGATCGCGGTTCTGATCCCGGAACTCGTGCAGCGCCGCTGGTATCACCACCTCCTGCACAATAAACGAGCCTCAGTCCTGAAAGCACTGCTGTTGTTGAAGGGCAATCAAAGGATCATTGTGATCAATGTTCCCTGGTATCTGGCATCTTGAGAGCGGTTATTGCCTCTCCGCTTGCTCGATGGCTGTGCGACGCGCTCTAGGTGGAACCATCGATTGCGCCCACAAATTCCAGGCGTATCGTCACGTACACTCCGCGGCCAGCCCGGCGGTCGCTTGGACACATTCTGTATACATAGCATCGACCCTCTGGGGGTCGCCGATATCGGCAGCCGCACGTTCTACTATGAGGCGTTTCTAAAGGGCGTCAGCAAGCCTAACCAGGTTCAGGCGTGGAATCTGGCGCTGGAGGTACTCGCCATGCAGAGTGGCGGTCTTGTGCTCAAGTCCGGCAACGACGTGGCGGCGCAGTGAAAAAATGCCTCGCGGATACGGAGGCGTATTATGAGATTTCCTTCGTTCCACCAGTGGCCGACCAGCGAGACCCTTACTACAAGCTGGAGATCAGGGTCGCAAAGCCTGGGTTGACGGCGCGCACTCGGCAGGGCTATTACGCGCAAACTTCGCCTCACGAGTAACGCCGCCGGAGCCGGGGCGCGCACCGAAGTACAAGATCAGAAACTCTCCGCTGGCTCTTCGCAACCGGAAACGGATGACCTCCTGCTCAAGGAGAGATAGGATGTTCGGCGAGACATCTTGGGTTGACGGAGGGGATTTATGATCTTTGAAAATCGGAACTACTTTGTGCAGGCGTTAGCGATTGCGACAGTGAGCGTCATTCTGCTGGCAGGAGCGCCCCGGAGCGGTGGAACGCGGAGTATGGCCATGCAGACGGTGGAAGGGAGTTCGCAGCCGTTTGCGATTGAGTACTACTACAAGGCGAAATGGGGGCATGCGGAGGAGTTTCTTGCACTCTTCAAGAAGAACCATTATCCGGTGTTGAAGAAAGAGATGGAGCTGGGACGGATGTTGAAAGTGACGATGGCCGTTCCGAGGTATCACACGACAGAGGATGGGCGCTGGGACTATCGGGTGACCATTGTTTTCAAGAACGCGGCGATTGCTAACGATAATTTCGACAGCTCGGCGGTGATCAAGCAGCTCTATCCGGATCAGGAGACGTACAAGAAAGAGGAGCAGCGGCGGTTTGAAATTTTAGAGGCGCACTGGGATTTGCCAATCAAGGATTTGGATCTCGACGCGCGCTGAGGGCTTTCTTTTGTGCAAGGCGGGGATCCATAGGCCTACCACGGCGGGGGAAACGCGGCATCGCCGGCGACAGACTTATTTCTTGCGCGCCAGATGGAAGACCATGGGCATATCTTTGCCGTCCTGGCGCCACGTCCAGGTTTCCGTGATGTGGTCATTGTCCTCAAAGCGAATAACCAGATGATGTTGATGCCCGGTTGAGGGAGATTTTAGATTTCCGGCGCCCTGAAAGTCGAAGCTGAGTTCCTTGACGTCGTCGGATTGCGGCACCACGCGCATGCGCGGCTGGTTGTTGGTGGGGCAGTAATGCACCAGCGCGATTCCGTCTTCATCCATGCTGTAAAGCGTGATCATCTCTTCCATTCCAGAGGGAGAGAGCGTTTCCATGACGGCGGTTTTTGACGCTAGGACCTGGAAATTCGTTTTCACCAGCATGCCGTGCTCGTCTTTGCCTTCCCAATCGCCTGCGAGGGACTGCAGTTTTTTGAAGGCTGCTTCGGAGTGAGTGCCGGCCAAGAGCGGCGCGGCGACGAGGATCACGGAGACGCAGAGGAGCGCGGTTTTACGAAGGTTCACAAAAACCCCCTTGGACGATTTGAATCGCACATTCACGGAAGAGAATTCGAACCGACCCCGGACATATTTGTTTGACGGGGCGGCGGTGAGAAACGATAGCAGGTGCGAGGAGAAAGATCTCTAAGGGTTGCGCGGGCCGCCGGTGGCGACCACTTCGATGACCGGGTTGGGGAGGGCGCGCATGGTGCGGACGAAGAGCTCGACGATGGCGCCGTCGAACTGCGCGTTGGCGCAGCGCTCAAGTTCGGCGAGAGCGTCGCCGGAGTTGCGGGCTTTCTTGTAGGTGCGGTCGCTGGTGATGGTGTCGTAGGCGTCGGCGATGGCGATGATGCGGGCGCCAAGAGGGATTTTTTCCGCTGTGAGGGCGTCGGGGTAGCCGGAGCCATCAAAGAATTCGTGGTGGTGCAGGACCATTTCGCGGATGCGCGCGAGCGGCGTGAGCGGGTCGAGAATCTTGGCGCCGAATTTCACGTGCGACTTCATGGTTTCCCATTCGTCGGGATTCAGCGGGCCGTTCTTGTTCAAAATATTTTCCGGAATGCCGACCTTGCCGATATCGTGAAGCACGCCGCCGAGACGAATCTCTTCGACTTCCGCGTCTTTCATTCCCATGGCTTCGGCGATAAGCGCGGCGTAGGCGGAGACTTTTTGCGAATGACCTTGTGTGTAGTGATCCTTGGCGTCAATGGCGAAGGCGAGTGAAGTAACGGTATCCAGGACGGCTTGCGGCAGCGCTTGCGGCCCTTGCGAGCCGGTCGCAACAGGCTTTCCGCTGGCGCCTTCAGCGGCGGCCAGCGACTCCGTGAATTGCGTGAGGCGCTGATAGATTTCTTCGAAGGCTTCGGGGCCGGTGGAGAAGAGGCGCTTGAGCGTGACGCCGAGATAAGCTTCAAGGACATCGCGCTTCCATTTTTTGGCTTCGTTGGGGTCGAAGTGATCGGCGGTGGAGACGGCGTTGCCGCCCTGATGCTTCGAGAGATACATGGAAGCGTCGGCGACCTGAATTAATTCCTGCGGCGAGGAACCGTGTAGCGGGTAGCATGCAATGCCGAAGCTGGCGCTGATGTTTTTCTCGCGGAGAAGCGGGTCGGCGGAAACCCAGCCGCGGAGCTTGTTGGCGAGCTGACGGGCGTGCTCCATGTTGGTTTCCGGCATGAGGATGACGAATTCGTCTCCGCCGTAGCGGGCGACGACGTCGGAGCGGCGGCAATTGGTTTCGAGGATGTGGCCGACGCGCTGGAGGACGAGGTCGCCTTCGAGGTGTCCGTAGAAATCGTTGACGAATTTAAAGCGGTCGAGGTCCATCAGGACGAGCGCGAAGGCGCGGCCGGCGCGCGTGGAGCGCTTCCATTCGGCGGAGAGAGCTTCCATGAAGAAGCGGTGGGTCTTGACGCCGGTGAGGCCGTCGGTGATGGCCTGCTCCTGGGCTTTCTGGAAGGAGAGAGCGTTATGCAATGCACCGGCGATGAGGTCGGCGAGCGTGCGTAGGAGCAAAACTTCTTCCTCAGAGAATTCCACGGGTATGGAGGATTCGATGTACAGGATGCCGTGGAGCTGTTCGGCGTAAAAGACGGGCAGCGCAACGGCCGCGATGGAGTCGGGAAGAAGCGGCTTTAGAGCGTTGTCGGCGAGAGAGGCCGCGCGGTAAACGGCCATGTGGCCGTTGCGGGCAACGTGACCAATCAATCCCAGGCCAAGAGGAATGCGCTGGCCGAGCGTGCCGCGGCGTTTGCCAGCTTCGGCCTGGACAACGATTTCGCGGGTCGCATAGTCGAGGACGCCGATGCCGATGTGATCGTATGTCAGGCCGGCTTCGAGTTGCTCGGTAATTTTGGCGAGCATCTCATCGGGATTCAGAGTGGCGATGGCGTTGCGTGAAATGGTGTTGAGCAGCGTGAGGTGGCGCGCTTTGGTGCGCTCCTCGTTGAAGAGGCGGGCGTTTTCGATGGCGATGCTGGCTTCGCTGGCGAGCACGCGGAGAAGTTCGAGATGGCCTTCGTCGAAGACGCGCTCGTGGTCGGAGAAAACGGCCATGGCGCCAATGGCGTGGTCGTAGGCGACGAGAGGAACGCCGCAGAAACAGCCTTTGCTGCGGATGGGGTCGACACCGAGTTTTTTGATCTCGGCGGTGAAATTGTCGCGGATCAAAACGGGCTGGCGCGTTCGAATGATGTATTCCGTCAGGTGGTTGCCGGCGGGACGTGTGCGCTTGGGCATGCGAACGCCGTCAATCATTTCGAGATCGAAGTGCATTTCGTCGCGCAGCGAATCGAGTTCGGCGATATAGAAATTTTCGACGTCGAACAGGCGGCGGAGTTCTTCCCAGACTTTGCGCGTTAGGTCTTCTTTGTTTAGCGTGGAGCTGAGCGCGCGGCCGATTTCGTTGAGCACGTGAAGTTCTTCGGAGCGGCGCGAAGTCTGTTGAATCAAGTAGCTGTTCTCGACGGCCATGCCGATTTGGTGGCCGAGGGCGAGGAGCAAGCGGAGTTCCGCGGGAGTGAAGCGGCGGCTGTCGGGAGTTCCGAGAAGGAGAACACCGAAGGCGTGCTCTTTGGCTTGCAGACTGATGGCGACCACGCTGCGAAGTCCCTGGCCAAGAGCCAGTTCGCGGAAACGGCGGATGGCTTGTTCTTTTTCGAGAGCGGACAGAGAATCGTCGCGAAGATCGCGGAAGCCGAGCAGGCCGCCAAGACGTGCGACCAGGCCGACCAGATAATCGTCGAGGCCTTCCTCTTGCGCGGCGCGGCAGAAATCATCGCTCAAGCCCACGGCCACGACCGAGGTTGGACCTTGCGTGTCGCCGTGATGTAGGAAAAGCGCGCCGGCGGGGAGACGCACAACGCCCAAGACGCGGTCGAGTGCTTGCGAGAGCATGCGCTGGATTTCTCCGCCGACGAAGCTGGAGGTTGCCAGGTTGAGATTCGAAAGCGCGAGCATGTTGCGCTCGATGCGGCGTTTTTCTTCTTCGTACGTCGCCATCACCATGAGCATGGCCACGAAAGCGCACGGGGCGGCCGCGACCACATTCATTCCCGGGCCCTGAAGTTCCGGGGTGGCGTTCAGGAGATGAAGAGCGATCCAGAGAACGCCCCATGATGCGAAGGAAACGCCGAGCAGGCGGTCGGCGAGAGTTTCCTGGCGGCGGCTTTCTTGCCAGAAAACGACGGCGACGCCGATGTAAAGCAGCGATGCGGGAAGAACGACCGAAACGGAAAGTACGTTTACGGCATTGGCTGCGGCCCATAGCCCCAAGAGGACGCCGACCGCCAAGGCAGGAATTTTCCAGGGTTTGCGCTGCGAGTAGATTTGCGCACCGAGGAAAAAGAGCAAACCGGAAATTCCAAATAGCCAGTGATTCAGGGCGCTTTGCAGCGGGCTGTTCAAAGCCCAATCCGCGAGCGCTGGTCCGGCGTAATGAAGGCCGAAGATCATCCAGCCTGCGGTCCACAGGAACAGATAGGTCTGGCGCTTGATGCTGTAGATATACGCAAAGAAACCGGCCACCAGGATGGTGGCCATGAGCAGCGCCAGCGAAATGAAACTGTGATGTATCAAGACCTCGTTCAATTCTCCGCCCGCGTCACGGACGGCGCCTTTCCCGGACAAAAAGGCCACGAAAACACTTGTCCTTGGACGTGCATCCACAACTCCACGGCGCGCACTCGAGGACGAGCGTGCGTCGAAGCAGGAGAGTTACGGAAATACACAAGCCAAAGTACTAGTGATTATGGATTACCAAATTTTCTGGAAGCAAGCGTACCTGGGTACTGGTAGCCAAAAAGACAGCATCGCAAGGGTAACCGATTAAATACAAAGGGAGATAGAGAATTCTGCCGGTTACAGGTGAAGAGCGCTGGTTGGACGGATAGATGCAGTTTGGCTACACTGAGAGTTTACGCTGCACCAGAAAGATGCACTAGACAATGGCGGACTCAACAAAGAAGACAGGAGCAGTAAGGGTCCGGTTTGCTCCTTCACCCACCGGCTATCTGCACGTGGGAGGGGCACGGACTGCCTTGTTTAACTGGCTTTTCGCGCGCCATCAGGGCGGGACCATGATCCTTCGCGTGGAGGATACGGACGCGGAGCGGAACAAGCCCGAGCTGGTGCAGGGGATTCTGGATGGGTTGAAGTGGCTGGGCGTGGCGTGGGACGAGGGGCCGTTTTACCAGTCGCAGCGTACGGAGTTGTATCGCGCGGCGGCGAAGAGGTGTTTAGCGAATGGCAGCGCGTTTTTGTGCTACTGCCCGGCGGAAAAATACGCGGGCGGCGACTATGCGGAACCTGCTCAGGACGAGGAGCCAAAGGGCGGGGGAATTCGGCGCGTGACGCGATGCTCGTGCCGCGATGGAAAACCTTCTACGCCGGGTACGAAACCGGCCGTACGGTTCAAAGTGCCTGTTGGCGGGACGACGAAATTTTTCGATGCGGTATTTGGCGAGCGGGAATTCTCGAATGACGAGATCGAGGATTTCGTGCTGCTGCGCTCCGGAAAAGGCGAGGAAGAGTTTGGGCAGTCCATGTATCAGTTGGGCGTGGTGGTAGATGACATCGATATGCGCATCACGCATGTGATTCGCGGCGCGGATCACATTTCCAATACGCCGAAGCAGGTGCTGTTGTACCGAGCGCTGGGGGCGGAGCCTCCTGTGTTTGCGCATGTGCCGCTGATTCTCGGAGCGGACAAATCGCGGCTTTCGAAGCGGCATGGCGCGACGGACGTGAACATGTACCGCACGGAAGGATTTCTTCCGGAGGCGTTCCGGAATTTTCTGGCGCTGCTGGGGTGGTCGCCGGGCGGGGATGAGGAATTTCTGCGCACGAAAGAGTTGATACAGAAATTTTCGCTTGAGGGCGTGAGCCGCACGAATGCGGTGTTCGACCGGCCGAAACTTGAATGGTTTAACACGCAGTATCTGCAGAAGCTACCGATCGAGGAGTTGCTGCCCGAAGTCGAAAACGAGCTGAAGCGCAGCGGCCTGTGGAAACCGGAGTGGGCTGCGGGCGCGGCAGCTGGCCCGAACGGAAGGGACCGCGCGTGGTTTTCAAGAACCGTAGATTTACTGCGGCCGCGGATACGATTGCTTCCGGATTTTTCGAGCTGGTCGCGGGCGTTTTTCAGCGATGAATTCGAACGCGAGGCGGCGGCCAAGGAAAAGTTCTGGAAAGATCCGAAAGTGCCTGAACTCCTCAGCAAACTCGCGGATGCGCTTGCGGCGCTGCCGGAGTGGAATCATGACGCGTGCGATCACGCGTCGCGGGCTATTGCTGAAGCGGGCGGGGTGAAAGCTGGTTTATTGATCAACGCCACGCGCGTGGCCATTGTTGGGCAGGCGGTGGCTCCGCCGCTTTTCGACACGATGGTTGCGCTTGGACAGCAGCGCGTTGTCCGGCGTTTGCGCGACGCGGTTGCTGGATTCAACAAAGCCTAAGTCCTTCCGACAATTCACGAAAATCAGGGCACGGCTGCGCCGGAATGAAACCATTCCGCGTGCGCGGCTTTGGAGTCAGTCGGGGAAGCGGCGACGTTGATGGTGGCGTTGAGAGTGAGCGTGACCGGGGGCAAGCAGATTTCGGAGCTGCAGGCCTGGTAGCGGAGCTTAAAGGGAAGGTGCTGTTCGCCGAGCGGCGCGTTTGCAAGCGCGGTGACAGGCAAGCGGAGAACCACGGTGTCCTGGTAGACGTTGAGCGGTTTTTTGGAGAAGGTGAAATTTTCGAGTTTGCCTTTGGGGTAGGCGACTTCGCCGCTGTTGAAACCGGCCGGGAGTTCGGCTTTGAGATCGGTGGCGATGAGGTATTCTTCGGATTTTTCGCGGGCGTTGACGTGGAAGCCGGGGCGGATTTTCATGACTATGGCGAGCTGGAAGGAAGTGCCGCGGGCGGCGGGATCGAGCGAGGGGTAGATTTCGGGCTTTACGACGTCGCGGCCGGAGGGGACTTGCGATGTCACGACGGACGCAAGGGCGACCGACAGAACGAGAACGGCGAAGAAAAGTAGTTTGAGTACAAGTTTCATAGGGTCACCTGGGCGCCGAGTTGCTGGGAGATGACGCGGGTCATGACGGCGCGGAGATCTTCGCCGCTTTTTTCGTGGACGAAGGCGTTGCGCGATTCGTTCCAGCCGAGCTTGAAGCTGGTGGAGAGGGCGGAGATCCAGATTTCGCGGACAGGGGTGTTCGGCGAGATCACGAATTTCACTTCCTCGGGTTCTTCGAAGAGAACTTCAAGTTTTCCGCTTTCGCCTTCGACATCGAAGCCGTGTTCGTCGCCGGCGGTGAGCAAGCGCTTTTTGAGATCTTCGAACGCGGCGTCGGCTTTGCGCTGAAAGTCTTTTTCATCGAGCATGCAGTTAGAGTACCTGACGGAATTTTGGGCGGCAAGGGAAGGCGAGAGTGGTGGGGCAAGAGGGATAAAAGAGGATCCAAACAGTCTTCTGGCGTGGCGACGGAAGCCTGAATGATCGAAACAACAGCTGATGCGTTTCGCCGCACAACCCTGATGTGGTACAAAGACTTTCTGCTTCAGGCGAGCCGATGGAGGACCGAGCAACGAGTAGAGACGACGGTGGAGAGATGCCGAGGAGTTATTTCCGTGAGCCGGTTTTATCGTGAGCAAGCTGGAGGCACCGAGCCGGCCGGTATACGTGTTAGCGATTGTTGCGGTCATCCTTCACTTGGCCTTCAGCGGGCGTTACGGATTCTTTCGCGATGAACTTTACTATGCCGCTTGCGGGCAACGACTGGCGTGGGGCTATGTGGACCAGGCGCCACTTGCTCCGTTTCTCGCTCGCCTCAGCCGTGCGTTGTTAGGCGATTCACTCAACGCTTTGCGTTTTTTGCCGGCGCTAGCGGCTTCAGCCAAGGTCCTTCTTGGCGGTTGGATGGCGCGGGAGATGGGCGGGGGGACATACGCTCAATTCCTGGCTGCCTTTTGCGTCTTGTTGGCCCCGATCTACCTGACGTTTGACAGCATTTTCACCATGAATGCATTTGAGCCGGTGTTCTGGATGGCGTGCGCGGCGATCGCATTGCGCATTTTGAACGGGGGAAATGCAAAGTTGTGGCTTCTGTTCGGACTCCTTGCGGGGCTTGGGATCCTGAACAAACACTCCATGCTTTTTTTTGGCTCGGGGATTGCGCTTGGACTGCTGGTGACCCCGGCGAGGAAGCAGTTTCAGCAGCCGTGGATCTGGCTGGGGGCCGGAATCGCGTTCCTTTGCTTCCTGCCTAATTTGCTGTGGGAAATTCAAAATGGCTGGCCAACGTTGGCGATGTTTCACGCAGTGATCGGCACGAAGTACGTGAACGTGTCCCCGTGGGAATATATCTGGCAACAAACTCTACTGACCCATCCGCTGGCTGTGCCGATCTGGATAGCCGGGCTGTGGTTCTTACTGCGAGACCCGCTTGGGAAAAAGTATGCGGCATTGGCCTGGGCATTTTTCACAGTGCTGGTGGAGATGATCTTCCTGCACGGAAAAATCTATTACCTGGCGCCCGCGTACGTGATGCTGCTTGCTGCGGGCTCCGTGTGGATCGAACAGCGGTTGCTGCCCAAGGCAGCAATGTGGATGCGGCCGGTGATCGCAGTACTACTACTGATCGGCGGCGTGATTGCGGCGCCGCTAGCGATGCCGATCCTCCCGGTCAAAGCTGCTATTCGTTACACGCAGTTCTGGGACGTGCAGGCCATTCACGTGGAAAACGTGCCGCAAGGCGAGTTGCCGCAACTCTTTGGGGATATGTTCGGCTGGCCGGAGCAGGCACGCGCGGTGGCGGGAGTATACCAGGCGCTGCCGAAGTCCGATCGCGCACAGGCGGCCGTACTTGCCTACAACTACGGAGAAGCTTCCGCGATCGACTACTTCGGCGGGAAGCTGGGATTGCCGGGTGCTATAAGCGGTCACAATCAGTACGGGTTGTGGGGGCCCGGCGCGCGGACCGGGGAGGTTGCGGTGGCGATCGGGTTTAGCAAAGAGCAATTACTCCAATTTTACGACGAGGTTACGCCCGAGGCGAGCGTCTCGCCAGAGTACGCAATGCCGGAAGAGTCTCGGCTGACGATTTACGTTTGCAGACGCCCCAAAAAGAGCCTGCAGGAATCCTGGGCGGAGTGGAAGTACCTGGGTTGAGGCCTCGGCGGTGAGACCGGGGCGAAATGAATTGCGCCCTCACACGGGGGAGATTCCAGCAGGATTGGGGAAGAGATACGCAAGGTTTAACTTTGCGTTTTGTTTGAATGATATGGACGCGGTTGACGCCGTCCTAGTGGGCGGACGGGCTCATTAGTGCAGGGGCGTAGAGAAGTCGGTCATGGCGAGGAAGGTGGAGTCGATCTTTTCAACGAGCTTGCCGTTGGCTTCGGACTTGTCGCGGACGCTTTGCCATTCGGGATCATCGCGGAAGGCTTGCCAGTTGGTGGTGGCGGCTTCCCGGCTGGGATGCTCGAGCATGTAGACGAGAGTTTTGCCTTTCAGGGGGTCGTCGGTGGGCGTCCAGTAGGCCACGTTTTTCATTCCGTGCTTTTCGAAGAGCTGCGTGGTGTGATCGCGGAAACGGCGCAGCAAGTCGTCGAGCTTGCCTTCGATGACGTGATAGATGCGGAGTTCATAGACGGTTGTTGCAGCCGGTAAGGGGCTATCTTTCTTTGGCGACATTTTTTCCTCCGAAAAAGGGACGGCCCAAGTGGACGCCGGCAAAAGCGCTGCGGTGGTGAGCGCTTGAAGTAATGTGCGTCTATTCATGGGCGCGATTGTAGCAAAGGTTTTGCGCGAGCGGCAGACGAACCTAGCTCAGAAATGGGCCCAGATCTGCGCCTAGAGCTGGGACTCGATGGCTTTGGCGATTTCGTCGTAGCTGACGAGGCCCTGCACTTTTTTGATGATTTTGCCGTCGCGGGAGATTAAGAAACTTGTGGGAAAACCGAGGAGGCCGCCGAATTTGTCGGCGACGGCGTCGTTGCCCAGCAAGATGGGATAGTTCATGGGAAGCTTTTGGCCGTTCACGTTGAAGCGTTCCTTTGCGACGAAAGGCGCCACGGCGGCTTTGCCTTCGTCATCCACGTCTACACCAAGGATGGTGAAACCCTTGTCGGAATATTTTTGCTGCATCTCGATGAGCCAGGGGATTTCGATCTGGCAGGGCTCGCACCAGGTAGCCCAGAAATTGACGAGAATGACTTTGCCTTTGTAAGAGCTGAGAGGAACGTCTTTGCCGTCGAGGTCCTTGAAGGTGACTTCGGGAGCGGGAGTGCCGACGGAGGCGTCAGCCTTGACGGTGCCATCGGACACTTTGGTTTTGACGCGCGTTGCCTTGTCCGCGAAGTATGTGGCGATGACAAGCACGAGCACGGTGGAGACGATCAAAAGAACTTTTTTCATTTTTCCTTGGCCGAAGCGTTCAGGCGCACTCCTCTAGAGTGAAAAGCGATTTAGAAAGGTTAGTTTAGCGGAGAGCCAGGTCAGTTTGTTGACGAAAACCAGGCCTCCGACGAACAAGAGCAAAGCGCCGCTAAAGAGTTCGACGGCGTGAAGATACTTTCGAAAGTTTTTGTAGAAAGCCATGAACTGGCCGATGCCAAGAGCCGTGAGCAAGAAAGGTATGGCCAGGCCGGCGGAATAGACGGCTAGCAGAAGGACGCCGCGGGCGATGGTGTCGCTGCGCGCGGCAAGAATGAGGACGGCGCTGAGAATCGGGCCGATGCAAGGAGTCCAGCCAAAGGCGAAGGCGAAGCCGAGGAAGAAGCCGCTCCAAGGGCCGGGCTGCGCGACGCTGCTACGGAGGTGGACATCGCGATTGAGCCAGCGAGCCAACGCAGGTCCGAAAAAGCCGATCAGTGAGAGCGAGAAAAAGTGAGTGGCGCCCAGCCCGGCGAAGAGCGGCGCGTGACGGAGGAATGCGGCGATACCAAGCGCGACGAGCATGACGCCGAGAATGATGCCAATGCGAAGATTTATTTTGATAAGCGCGCCGACCAAGTGAAGGCCGAAGAGAAGAATTAATGCGCCAGCGATGGGAGCGAGGAGCGCGCGGTTCTGGAGAAGAAAATGTCCGACGGCGCTAGCGGACGCGCCGAAGGAAATGAAAACGACGGAAAAGCCGGCGACGAACGCGAGTGCCGAAGAAAAAAGACCGGAGGTGGGGACGTCGCCTTTGCGGAGTTGCTCCATGCCGATGCCGGACAGCATGGAGATGTAGCCGGGGACGAGCGGGAGAACGCAGGGCGAAAGAAACGAAACCAGGCCGGCGAGAAAAGCCCCCGCTAGAGAGACATCGGTCATATTCGAATCATACCTTCAATAGGGATTATCCCGAAACTCTAGGAAATATTCCCGGACCTGCCTGTGGCTCCTACTTTAGACGCGGACTAATCGAAAAAAGAGACAAGGCCTGGGGCTCAGGCGAATGGGCGACAGTTGAAGGAAATGGCTGGCGCGAGGCGGAGGGGTGTCTGCAGGGCGTGTCTGTAAGTGATTCATTGTGAGTGGCTTGCTGGGGCGGGGAATGGCAGGGCAGTTGCCATTTGACAGGTGGCGCCTGGGATGGGCGCGGCAGGTGCGTATGCGATGGACGCCAAACAGAGTGACGTTTTTGCGGGTGGTGGTGGGATTTGCGGCGGTGTGTTTGTTTGGGCGAGGGGCGTGGGCGAACCTCGCGGCGGTGGGGCTGACGGTGGCGTCCATCGCTTTGGATGCGCTGGACGGGCACCTTGCGCGGAAGAAAAAAATGGCGACGCCGGTGGGCGCGCAATTGGACATTTTGGGCGACCGCATGATCGAGAATGTGTACTTCACGTATTTCGCAGTGGTGGGGATGGTGTCGTTGTGGTTGCCGGTTTTGTTTTTTGCGCGCGGGGCGGCGACGGATTTCCTGCGCGGGCTGGCGATGAAGGCGGGGCATTCGGGTTGGGGCGCGAACGCGATGCTGAAGACGTGGTGGGGGCGCGCGCTGGTGGCTTCGCGCTGGAGCCGCGGTTTGTATGCCGCGATGAAGTGCCTGTGCTTTTGCTATTTGGGATTGGAGCTGGCGTTGACGCGCGGGCCGGTGGCGTTGGTGGGCGGGCTCGCGGCGGACGTGCACGCGATGATTCGCGTAGGCGCACACGTGTTGACGTGGATGACGGCGGCGTTTTGCCTGGTGCGGGGGTTACCGGTGCTGGTGGAGGGATGGAAGTACATTGCGGGGAATGTGGGGCAGGGGCGCGGGGCGAAGAGGGCTGCGCAGGAGGCGATGTGAGCGCGCGGCGTGAGGTTAAGGAGGTTGAGGAGAAGAGTGGTGGAGTTGCGGCGTTTTTTGATTTGGATGGGACGCTGGTGGTGCTCCCCACGCTGGAGCGGAGATTTTTCGGGAAGTTGCGATACCGGGGAGCGATTCCGGTGAGGAATTATTTTTTTTGGTTATGGGAGACGGGGCGGCTGGCGCCGCGGGGAATTGGTGAGCTTTTGCGGGCGAACAAAATGTACTTGAGGGGATTGACGGCAGACCGAATAGAAACGTGTGGACTAATGCCAGCAACGAGTTTCCTCGGCGATGGGGTCGATCGAATGGCGTGGCATGCGAGGCAGGGGCACGCGATCGTGCTGGTGAGCGGGACGCTGGAGCCGTTGGCGAAAGAAATTGCGCGAGTTCTGGAGGCAGAGCTTGCGGCGCGTGGATTGTTTGTTGCCATTCGCGTGTGTGCGACGCGGTTGGAAGAAATGAATGGACGATGGACCGGGCGCATTGTCGGCGAGGCGATGCGTGGTGAAGGGAAAGCTCACGCAGTGAGGGCAGCCGCTTTGGAACTGAAGCTGGATTTGGCGAGTTGCTACGCGTACGGCGATAGCGCTGACGACCGGTGGATGTTGGAGGCGGTGGGCAGGCCGGTCGCGGTGAATTCGCGGGAGGAGCTTGCGCGGCTCGCGGTGATGTGCGGATGGCCGATGCAGCATTGGGAGAGGAAGGAAGACCCAACGCAGAGACACCCCGACATGGTCGAGGCAGGCGCCGCACGCCGAGAGAGCTGCGGAAAAGCTGAAGCGGCAATTCGCATGCGAGAAGCAGAAAACTTACAGGTGAAGGCGGGGAGCCCGAGATGAATGGCAGGGAGAGACGAGGTTTTCGAGGAAACGAAGCGGCGATTGCTTGGCGCGGAGAGGTCGCTGCGAGAGACGAGTCGCGCTGGGCGGGCTTCGATGCGGCCAGGCTGAGAATCGCAGACTGGATCAGCAGGGAAGCGGCGGTTGCGTGGGTGGCGTGTGGGGCGTTCGAATGGGTGGCACTGGGGTATTTGGCTTTGTCGAGCGTGTTGATTGTGTTGTTTGCAGAGAATCTGGCGCATCCGATGAGGTTGGCTGGGGTGCAGGCTTTTGTGGCTGGGGTGATTTTGATTTTGTGTTGGGCAGAAGCGAGGACGGCTGAGAGAAGAGTGGGAAATAGCGAGGTGCGAAGAAGGACAGACAGGAATGTCTGTCCTACAAGTTCACAAAAATTCTGGCATTTTTGGCGGCACTGGTATCCACATTTGTTTTTTCTGTTTTGTTTTGAGGAGTTGGGAAAACTCGTGCACTTGGTTATGCCGGGCTGGCAGGACGCGAAACTGATTGCGGCGGACTACTGTCTGACGGGCGTGCATCCGGCGGTGTGGCTGGAACAGTTTGCGACGCCGGGCCGGAATGATTTCATGCAATTCGCGTATCTCACGTACTTCACGTACCTGCTGGTGGTAGGCGGCGTTTTATATTACCGGCGGGATTGGCGCGGATACTGGTCGGTGATGACGTATTCGGCAGTAGGGTACGCGATCGGCTATGTGATCGCGATTTGCTTTCCAATTGAGAGCCCGTGGTTCTCGATGGCCGGAGCGTGGCACGCGCCGCTGCAGGGCGGGCCCTTCACAGCGACGGTCAATTTCATCGAACATTACGGCCGAGTGCGCGGCGCAGCGTTTCCGTCGGAACACGTGGCGGGATCGGTCGCGGCGCTGTGGGGGGCGTGGCGGCACCGGAGATGGCTGTTCTGGGTGATGGCGCCGCTAGTGGTGTGCATGTGCGTTTCGACGGTGTGGGGACGGTATCACTATGTAGTGGACGTGTTTGCAGGAATGGTGACAGGGACGCTGGGGTATTTGATTGGCCGCCAGATTATGAAGACGCGAGGTGCAGTGGCTACGGAGGCATGAGCTGCTTGTTTGCTGCGCGGTCGAAGAGGGTTGGCAGAGCTTAAGCCCCATGCTTAAAGTGGTGGACGAAGCATTTGCGGGTGTGCGCGTTCAAAGGCTTGGGCGATGCGGAGGAGGAGATGCTCGTCGGTCACGGCGCCGATGAGTTGGAGGCCGACGGGCAGACCGGCGGGAGTGAAACCACAGGGGATGGAGATGGCGGGGACGCCGGCGAGATTGGCGGGGCGATTGTTGCGAAGCAGAAGCGCGCGAGTGGAATGATCCTTTTCGTTGATGCGCGTGGTTTCTTCGTTGATGAGTGGCGCGGTGATCGGAGTTGTTGGAACGACAAGGGCATCGACGGCAGCGTCGGCCATCGAAAGATGAAGCTGCTGGATGAACTTGTCGCGCATTTCGAGAGCTTCCAGATAAACGGCCGCGGAAACTTTCGCGCCCATTTCGAGGCGCGTTCGAACGTCTTCGCCGTATTCCGCGGAACGCGTGGGAAACCAACCGGCTTGTTGATGGTAGTGGGTTGCTTCCGGCCATGCGATCTGGTTGCCGGCGTTTTCAGTTTCCTCCAAGAGTGGGATGGAAACATTTTTCGTCTTTGCGCCGAGCTTGCAGAGGGAGTGAAGCGCAGCCTGGAAGACGTTCAGCACGTCGCTTGAAATGATGTCGAAGAAAAACTCCTCCGGCATACCGAGTTTGAACTCTTGTTTTCGTGAAGAGCGCTTACTGGAAGAGCTCAAATGCTCTTCGTATTTACCTCGGACAAGAAGCGGATCGAGAAGAAGCGCTGCGTCCTGCGCCGAGCGCGCCAATGGTCCGACGCAATCGAGCTTAGGAGAGAGCGGAATCGTGCCGTCTGTATTCACCCGGCCAATCGTAGGTTTGAGCGCGACGATACCGCAGAGCGCGGCGGGGATGCGGATGGAGCCCCCGGTGTCCGTGCCGATGCTGCCGAAGCAAAGGCCAGCGGCCACCGCGACGGCAGAGCCGCCACTGGAGCCGCCAGAGATGCGAGCAAGATCCCAGGGATTATGGACGGGGCCGTAGTGAGGATTGTTGGAGGTAACGCCGTAGGCGAATTCATGCATGTTAGTCTTACCGAGGAGAACTGCACCAGCTTCAAGAAGTTGTGTGACTAACGGTGCGTCGTGCAATTGCACGAAATCTCGCAAGATTTTCGAGCCCGCCGTTGTGCGGATTCCCGCCGTATAGATGTTGTCTTTCAGCGAAATCGGAATTCCGTGAAGCGGGCCGCGATCGCGACGGCCTTTGCGTCCGCGCGGAGAACAGAGCTCGGCTTCGGCTTTTTTTGCCTGGGCCAGTGCGAGCTCAGTAGTGACGGTGAGGTAGGCATTGAGCCTGGGATTGAGCAACTCGATGCGGGCGAGCACGAGTTTTGTCAGCTCGACGGGCGAAAGCTTGCTTCTACGGAAAAGTTTTCCGATCTCTCCGATGGGCGCGAAAGCCAGGTCCGTATCGTTCATGCTCAGAAGATCTTTTCCTGGTGCCGGAGATTTCCGAACGTGCCGATGTTGGCGATCATGAAGGCAATGCGAAACTGATTCTCCGTGCGAACCTCTCCGAGGTTGATGCGGCGGTATTCGACGGCCAGACCGCAACATCCACCGTTGTAGCTGACTTGCACGATCTGGTTCTGCAGCGTCTTGTTCGTGAAGTCGTAGCCGACACCTGTAGTGATGTTAAGTCCTTTGCGCGTTTCGCTGCCGTACCCGATCAGCGCGCGAATCTGGTTGGAAAGCGGCTGCTGAAATAGAGGAAGCACCGGAGGAGGCTGAAGAGGAAGTTCGCTGAGGACGGGGTTGTCATTCAGGCGGAAGTAGGCGAGCGTGCTGAAAAATTCCCGGTAGGGCTTCACTTTCAGGAGCGTGCCGATAGTGACGAGTCTCTGGATCTGCGTATCGTATTGGAGGATTTGTTCCACATCATACGGACCGCCCGGAGTGATCTTTATATCGCTAACGATGGGAGACCAGTTACGCGGACCGAAAGCGAAGGCAAACGGCGAGATGGTATCGAAGGCCTCGAAAACGTTGCGCTGGCCGTTGACGATGGCGCCTCCAAAGGTCGGGTCGAAGTAGTGCTTCTGGAAAATGCTCCAGGAGATAAGCTCCACGGGCTGGTCGTCGTCTTCCTTCCGGAATAACCGCTGTGTGAGGCCATACTCGATTTCATTGGTGTCCGTGAGCGTAGCGTCGGAATCGAAACGGATAAAGTCGGCGAAATTATTAACGCCGGTGACGTAGCGATAGATGATAGACGGCTCGATGGTGTGCTTGTAGCGCCGGCGAGATTTGTCCTTCTTAAGAGAAGTGCGGTCAAAAAAACGTTCGAGCACCGGAGGGCGGAGGTCCACCGTGAATTCGCCGGTATTGCGGAGGATCGCAGTCGGAGTGAGGGCGCCCGTGGTATCGAGGGATTCGCCGTAGCGCGTCGCGCGGAAAGCCGCGGACGTGGTCACACCCAGCCACGGACCAAAGTGCACGGGAACGGTGACGCGCGGCGCAAATTCATAGCGATCGACAAAATCGGGAGTTTGAATTGTTGAATCGTCGCGGTTCACGACACCCGCAAACGCGTCAAAACTGAAATAGACAGGAGCTTTGCTCCAGGGCGCTTGTTCGACGGAGCCGAAGCGCACTTCGGGTGCGTTGCGGAGCGCCACGCTGGTGGCCGGGATTGCCGGCGCAATCGAAGTCGCCGCGACGGGCAGAGTGAGGAGGCTTTTGTCATCGAGAGTGGCAAAGTTGAGGCTGAAGCCGTTGAAATTGTTGGTTAGAAAAATAGCGCTGCGAACTTCGGAATTGACCGCTTCTCCAAAGGTGTCCGCAAAGGCGAGCCGGAAGGTAAGCGAAGAGAGTTGGTTGTAGTCCGTGACAAAGCGCCACCCGTGGGGGAGCAGGGACTGAATCTCCAGGCGCTGCTGTTCACCGCCCTGTGGAGAGCGCGTGCCGTCGGGGTTGGGCAGTCCGCGGTCCTCCACGCCGAGATAGGTGTACTGGATGGAAGTGTTCTCGAAGGGCTTGGCGCGGAAACTGCCGCGCTCCAGGACGCCGCGGCGGCTCATGAACTGCGCGCCAAGCGTCGCGTCCATCCACGGAGTTGGAGCGAAATAAAAAGCGTCACCAAAGATGAAGCCCTTGAGTGAGGTCTGGCCGATATCGGGCATGAGGAATCCGGTTTCGCGGATTTTGCTGCCCGCGGGGACAGTGGCGTACGGAAGCCAGACTAGCGGCACGCGGAAAAGCCGGAAGTTGGCGTTGATTAGCGCAGCGGTTTTGTTAAGGCGAATGCGCGCGTGAGGAGCGTAAAACTGCCACTTCGGGCGCGAAGGATCGCAAATGGTAATCCACGCGCGGTGCACGAGATAAACATCGCCCGGGAAGCGCTCGACTTCGTGAGCTTCGAAATAAAGCGGATTTTGCGTAATCAGGACGGCCGGATTGGATTGGCGTTCCACTTCCACGGTGCCGCGAACATTGTGAAACAGGCCGTGGCTGGTGCTGACGTTGTAATGCGCTTCGTCAGCTTGCAGATGCTCGTCGTTATGGTCGAGCAGGACATGGCCTGTGGCGACGGCTTCGTTGGTTCGGCTGTTGTACTCGACGTGGTCGGCGCGGAGACGCGTGTCTCCGTAATGAATGTCCACGTCGCCGTCGGCGGTGGTGACGTCGCCCTTACGGGTCTGTGTCTTCGCTTCGAGATTGGCGATGCCGCCTTTGCTGGAAGGAGGCCGAGTTTGTTGAGCGGCGGCGCAATCGGCGGCCAGGCTGGCAAGCACGAGGGTAAGCGCCGCAGGGCACAGAATGGCGCGAAGCACGGAGCGAATCCGTGCCCAAGAATGGGGATTCACGCGGAGCATGCCGTCAATGGAAACAGTGGGATAGCCTAGCATGGGGTCGCAGGGATTTGAAGGCAGGGAATGGGGATGAGTTGCATCGAGGAGAGAAGAAAGCACAAGACAAAGTTTTGAAAGAGTGAAACGCAGAGAAAGCAGTTCACGTCCGTCTGTCTAACGGGTCCGTTTGCCCATGTGGAGATGCCCGTCCAGAAAGAATTGATGCGTGGTGGAGACGACCGGAGTAACATGCCGGGCCTTGTAGACAGGGGGATGGAAATGAATCATGCATGGAGAGCTCTCAGGACGATTCTGGCCGGAGTAATCATTCTTGGCGCGTTCGCGGCAAACGCGGCTGCTGCCCCAGGGGATCAGCCGAATCCCACCGAAAAATTCAAACACCTGGATTTCCGCGAGATTGGCCCGGCGGTGATGGGTGGGCGCATTGACGATTTCGCGGTGGTGGAGAGTAATCCAAACATCGTGTACGTGGGGACGGCCTCGGGCGGCGTGTGGAAGACGACCAATAACGGCGCGACGTGGGAGCCAATCTTCGACAAGGAGAGTGTTTCCACCATCGGTGACATCGCCATCGCGCCGTCGGATCCGGCGGTCGTGTGGGTCGGGACGGGCGAGCCGAACAACCGGCAGAGCTCTTCGTGGGGCGATGGGGCATACAAGTCGCTCGACGGCGGCAAGACGTGGAAGAAGATGGGGCTGGACGCGACGCGGCACATTGGGCGGATTGTGATTCATCCCAGAAATCCGGACGTGGTGTACGTGGCAGCGCTCGGTCACCTATGGGGACCGAATCCAGAGCGCGGCGTTTACAAGACGATGGACGGCGGGAAAACCTGGATGCAGGTGTTGAAGATCAATGACGACACGGGAGTCAGCGACCTCGCGATGGATCCGGAAAGTCCGAATACGCTGTACGCGGCGGCGTACGAACGTCGTCGCACGCCATTCGGATTCAATGGCGGCGGGCCGGATAGCGCGATCTACAAAACGGTGGACGGCGGGGCGACTTGGAAGAAATTGACGAAGGGCTTGCCCTACGAAAACGGCGGGGATACCGGGCGCATCGGGCTGGACATTTACCGCAAGGACTCGAACATCGTCTACGCGTTAGTGCAGCACGAGAAAGGCGGGATCTTCCGCAGCGAGGACAAAGGCGAAACGTGGAAGAAGATGAGCGATACGGATCCGCGGCCGTCGTATTACAGCCAGGTGCGGATTGATCCCAACAATGATTTGCGGATCTGGTCGCTGGGCGCGTCCATGTATTTCTCCGAGGATGGTGGAAAGACGTCTGTGACGCAGCGCGCGACCGGAATTCACGGCGATTTTCACGCCATGTGGATCGATCCGGCGGATTCCAGCCACGTGATCACCGGATCGGATGGCGGCATTCACTGGAGCTATGACACGGGGAAGACCTGGGATTTCATTAATACGATCGCGATCGGACAGTTTTACGAAGTCGCGCTGGACAACGAGAAGCCGTATCACGTTTGCGGCGGATTACAGGACAACGCGAGTTGGTGCGGGCCGAGCATGTCGCTAGCACGGGAAGGAATCAAGAACGAGGACTGGACACTGATGCCTGGTGGCGATGGATTTTACGCCGCCATTGACAACACCGAACCGTGGATCGTTTACACGGAGTCGCAGGACGGCGACCTGAACCGGTTGGACATGCGAACTTCGCAGATGCGCCTGATTAAACCGGAGGCTAAGGCGGGAGAGCCGCACTACCGTTTCCAGTGGAATTCGCCGGTGGCGATCTCTTCGCATGAGCACACCACAATTTATTACGGCGGAAATTATCTTTTCAAGTCGGTGGACCGCGGAGATTCGTGGACGCGGCTGGGCGGAGACCTGACGAGCGGCACGGACCGGAACAAATTGCAGATTTTTGGGAAGACACCGGACAAGAACACCTTGTCGCGTCACGACGGAGTGCAGGAGTATCCGACGATTACGACGCTGAGTGAATCGCCGCTGACGGCCAATGTGCTGTGGGTGGGCACGGATGATGGCAACGTGCAGGTGACACGCGACGGAGGCAAGACATGGAAGAATGTGGCGACGAAGGTGTCGGGAGTGCCCAAGGGAACCTACGTGAGCCGCGTGGTGGCTTCGAAGACCGGCGAAGGCGCGGCGCTGCTGGCGTTTGATGGGCACCGCGGGGACGATTACAACGTTTATCTCTTTGCGACGAACGATTACGGTGAGACATGGAAAGCGATTCGCAACGGCATTCCGGACTCTGCCGGGAGCGTGCACGTGGTGCGCGAGCATCCCCGGAACACCAACCTGTTATTTGCCGGGACGGAGTTCGGGTTGTGGGCGTCGTGGGATCGCGGCGCGAACTGGACGGCACTGAAAAACAATTTTCCAACGGTGCCGGTGGACGACA
Organism: uncultured Acidobacteriota bacterium; assembly: GCA_963729455.1. Classification (GTDB taxonomy): domain Bacteria; phylum Acidobacteriota; class Terriglobia; order Acidiferrales; family UBA7541; genus Acidiferrum. The sequence continues at coordinate 94,794 of CAVSNX010000004.1, read as the reverse complement.
TCGAAATCCAGGCGCGGGAAAACGACCTGGTGCTAGCCACGCACGGGCGCTCGATCTGGATTTTTGACGACTTGACGCCCATCGAGAAAATGGATGCCAACGTGGCGGCGTCGGCCTTGACGTTATTCCCACCGCGCACAGCACTGACGTGGCACCTGCGGCATAGACAATGGTTCGCCGGGCAGAAGCTTTTCATCGGCAAGAATCCCTCCTATGGAGCGATTCTGAATTACTACTTGAAGGACGCCGTGCCTCCGGAGGCGCCGAAGAAAGACAAAGACGAAAAGGACAAGAAGGACGCGGAAGACGACAAGACAAAGGCGGACGCTGGCGAGAAAAAGGAAGGCAAAGTCAAAATTACCGTGCTCGACAAAGACGGGAAAGTGCTCCGGGAATTTGACGGTCCGGGACTCGCGGGTGTTAACCGCACAAACTGGGATTTGCGCTCGAACTCACCGGCGGAGGCCACGCCGCAACAGTTGGAAGCGGCCGCGGCGGGATTTGGATTTGGACCGCGCGGGCCGCTGGTCGAGCCGGGCGAATACACCGTCAAGATCAAGGCGGGTGATAAGGAAGCGACGCAGAAAGTCACGGTCGACGAGGATCCGCGCATCGTGATTTCCGCGGCGGATCGACCGGCGAGGCGCGAAGCGATCGATCAGCTCTATGCGATGGCCAAGACCACCGACAAGGACCGCAGAACGATCGAAGGGATACAGACGGCGTTAAAAGCGGCGCGGGAGCAGTGGAAGAAGGACGTGGGCAAACCGGACACAACGAAGATTCCCGAGGCAATCGTGAAGGCTGCCGATGACTTGCAGAAAAAAGTGGATGCCGTTGCGGAAAAGTTTATCCGCGAGCGCCAGGGCTTGGGGAATGCGGGACCGCCATTCGAATGGAAACCCGATCCGCTGCCGAACCAGGTGCAGGGACTGCTCGGCGATTTGGACGAATTTGCGGCTGCGCCGGGCGGCCAACAAAAGGAAAAGCTGGCGGAGTTAATCCCGCTGGTGAGCGACGCTTCCGCGCAGGTCAAGAAGATTGCGGAGGAAGACCTCCCCGCGCTGAATAAAAAGATGAATGACGCGGGGATTCCGCACATCGTTCCCGCTCCGCCGCAACCGCGAGGCGGGCGCGGCGGAGAAGACGAAGCGGAGCAGTAGAAGGTCCAAATTCATCCAGCGCAAGTTCGCGGAGAACTGCGCGTCTCTGGAGATTCGACCTGCGGCTGGGCGAGCAGTCTGCAAGCCTAAGTTTCAGGCTCGCTACTTCTCGGATTTTGCTTGCGCTTGTGCCTTTGCCTGCGTGGATTGATACCACTCGAACGTGCGGGTCAATCCTTCCTCGAAGCCGACCTGCGGGTCGTAGCCAAGATATTCCTTGGCTTGCGTGATATCAGCCTGAGAATCGCGGATGTCGCCGTCACGCGGAGGCTCGTACTTGGTTTCGAGCGTCTTGCCGGTGATTTTTCCGAGTGCGCGCAGGACTTCATTGAGCGAGATTCGTCCGCTCGTCCCCACGTTGAACACTTTCCCGGAAACATTGGGTGCCTCGCAGGCCAGAAGATTGGCCTGTACCGCGTTTTCGACATAGGTAAAGTCGCGGGTTTGCTCGCCGTCTCCGAAGACTACCGGCTGAGTATCCTCTAGAAACGCCGTGCAGAATTTCGCGAGCACGCCCGAATACGGCGAACTGGGATCCTGTCGCGGCCCAAAAATATTGAAGTAGCGCAGCGAGACGTGCTCGAGCCCGTAGCAGCGGCCGAATGCCTGGCCGTAGAGCTCGCCGACGTATTTGGTGACTCCGTACGGTGAGATCGGTTGCGGCTGCATGGTCTCGACTTTGGGAAGCGTCGGCGTTTCACCATAAGCGGAGGAAGAAGCCGCGAAAACCACGCGCTTAACCTTCACGTCTTTCGCCGCGATCAGAACGTTGAGCGTGCCATCAATGTTGACCCGATTCGTCTCGATGGGATCTTTCACCGAGCGTGGCACGGATGTGCGCGCCGCCAAGTGGATCACATAGTCCGCTTCGTGCATGGCTTTGCGGACCACTTCGATATCGGTGATGGTGCCCTTCATGAAGGTGATCTTGCCGCGGATCTCGGCAAGGTTTTCCTCTTTGCCTCCAGAAAGATCGTCGAGGACCACCACGCTGTGGCCGCGGCGGACGAGTTCGTCCACGGTGTTCGAGCCGATAAATCCGGCGCCCCCTGTGACGAGGTAGCGCATGCGGGAAATCCTCCTAGATCTGGCGGCCGCCGAGCGGCCGGTGACGCGATTGCGGACGGTTCTTGGCCGCCGGTGCCATTGACGCAAGCCCCAGTAAGACGACCGGCCCGCGTTTTGATACGCTGATAGTTCGTGGCGGGCCGGCGAAGGGAGCCGGAAGACCCCCGCGTACGAACAAATATTGTACGACGGATGCGCCGCGGGCCAAGGTTTGTTTCAAGGGAGCGTCACACAAAAAGCATGAGCCGCCGGATCACAGTTGGAATTGCCGCGCTCGCGGCACTAGGTTGTGCCGCGGGAGCATTTTACTGGTTGCACGCAAAGGGGGCGCAGCCCGTTCCGGAAGTCGCCGTGCCGGAGCCGCCAGGTTTTCGTGAGGCGCCTTCATCGGAGAAGCCGGCGACCGCCGCGGCGGCCGTGCCGGCATCAAATACCGATCCGAAAAGAGCCGCTCCTCCCGCAGATGTTGGATTGCCATTGAGACCCGGCGAGGTCCTGGAGTACACGGCGAACGTGTCCAAGCTGGACAATGTGGCGACTCTTCGATTGCAGGTAGCCGGCCGAGGCAATTTCGTGGGGAAGAGCGCCTGGCATTTGCAGGCCTTCGCGCATACGGAAAATCCGCTGCGCATGGTCTTCGAGATGGACGACCAATTCGATTCCTACAGCGATGCAGCAACAATGGCGAGCCTGCAGTACGAGATGCACCTGAGCGAGCGTGGGCAGAAGGTCGAATCCGTGCAGCGCATGACCACTACCGGAAAAGATCCTGCGCCGGCGGACGCGACCGCCGCGCGCGTGCTTCCCGGCACGCGCGATCCGCTCGGCATGATGCAATACCTGCGCAACGTCGATTGGACCAAGACGCCCGAAGTAAGCAGCCCGGTCTACGACGGACACAAACTCTACGACGCGCGCGCAAAACTGAGAGGCACGTCCGCGGACGTCGCCGTGCCCGCCGGAAATTACAAAGCCTCCAAAGTCGAGATTCGCGTCTTCGAAAATGGCGTGGAGATGAAAGACGCGAACTTCACACTCTACCTTGCCAACAACGCCGCGCGAACTCCGGTCCTACTGGAGGCCACCATGCCCTTCGCAACGGCCCGCGTAGAACTATCAAAGGCGAAGTAGAAAACCATCTGTGGGAGAAAATCCTAGTTACACGCCAACTGCTCGATGAGGGAGCAGGCGATGTGGCCGATGGTGATGTGGCACTCCTGTATGCGTTGCGCGTCGAGTGAGGGGACATTCAAGAGAAGGTCTACCTTGTTGGCGAGCTTACCGCCGGTTTCCCCCGTGAAGGCAACCAGGTAAGCGTTGCGAGCGCGTCCGGCTTCGGCCCCACGCAAAATGTTGGGACTGTCACCGCTGGTGGAAAGCGCCACGAGGACGTCTTGCGGCGCGACGAGCGATTCGATCTGGCGCGAAAAAATCCGTTCGAATCCGTAGTCGTTGCCCGCAGCCGTCAGCACGGAGGGATTGGTCGTGAGCGCCAAAGCCGCAAGGCCCTGGCGGTCGTTCCGCAGCCGAACCGTCAGCTCGGCCGCAAGATGCAGGGCGTCCGCCGCGCTGCCCCCATTCCCGAAGAAAACAATCTTGCCTCCAGCGCGCAAGGCAGCCGCGGATTTCTCCGCAAATTGCGCGATCCGCTCCACCAGCTCCCTGGAAAAACTCTGCTTGACGCGAGCGCTTTCCTCGAGTTGGCGGCGAATCTCTTCGGCGGAAGAGGCCATTGCAGGCTAGCAGAGAACGATTTTTTCGCGGTGGCGCATCACGCGACGCGTGGCGTTGCGCGTGTCCACGACCAGCTTGGCGGCATCCACGATGCCCACGTAGTCGTAGCTCGAATGATCGGTAGCGATGACCACGGCGTCATAGCTCCCGAGCGTCTGCGGATTCAGCGGCACGGACTTCATGTTTTCGTAATTGTAGTGCCGCATCTTGTGAAGATGGGGGAAGTAGGGATCGTTGTAATCCAGTTGCGCGCCGCGCTGTTGAAGCAGCTGCATGATTTTTAGCGTCGGCGATTCGCGCAGGTCGTCCACGTCTTTCTTGTACGCCACGCCAAGGACCAGGATCTTCGAGCCTTTCATACTCTTTTTGTGATCGTTCAGCGAATTGGCCACCGCGTCCACCACGTGATACGGCATGGCGGTGTTGACTTCGCCGGCGAGCTCGATGAAGCGCGTCGCAAAATCATATTCGCGCGCTTTCCAGGAAAGATAGTACGGGTCCACCGGGATGCAATGCCCGCCAAGCCCCGGCCCCGGATAAAACGGCATATAGCCAAACGGCTTCGTCGCCGCGGCGTCAATCACTTCCCAAATATCAATGTTCATGCGCAGGCTGAGCATCTTCAACTCATTCACCAGCGCGATGTTCACACAACGGAAAATGTTCTCAAGCAGCTTGGCCATTTCCGCCGCGCGCGTGGAGCTGACCGGAACAACGCGGGCCACCACTTGCGTATAGAGCGACTGCGCCGCGCGCCCGCTCGGTGGATTCAGTCCGCCAACAACCTTGGGAATCTGCGCCAAGCCGTACTGCTTGTTGCCCGGGTCTTCGCGTTCCGGCGAAAACGCCAGGTAGAAATCACACACAACATTTTCATTTTCCGGCCCGGACGCGATAGGGCAGCGCAGCCCGCTCTTCTCCAGAATGGGTAGCACCAGTTCCTCGGTCGTGCCGGGGTATGTGGTGGATTCGAGCACCACCATCTGGCCCTTCTGCAAATGCGGATAGATGGAAATCGCGGTCTGCTCCACGTAGCTCAGGTCCGGCTCGCGGCGTTCATCGAGAGGCGTGGGAACGCAGATGATAATGGCGTCCGCTTCCTTGAGTTTTGCGAAATCCGTCGTCGCGCTGAAATGCCGGCTGTTGACGAACTGCTGGATCTTATTTTGAGGAATGTGCTCGATGTACGACTTGCCCGCATTAAGCATGCTCACCTTGTGCGGGTCAGTGTCGAAGCCTGTGACTTTGTGTCCCGCTTCCGCAAAACGCAGCGCCAGGGGCAGGCCGACATAGCCGCAGCCGATGATGGCGACCTTGAGCTGAGCGCCTTTGAAAAATTCTGGTTTCCGTTCGATTGGCATGAGTTCCGTTGCACTCCTCGTAGTCGTGGACCGTCGCGCGTCCAGCGTATTCGTGTTTTCGGGGATCCAGCTTCATCCGTGACCGCGAAACGGCCAGCGAGCCACAGAGCCGACGGGGCAAAGACATGTAAATATAGCAGGTTCCGCACCAACAAAAAAACGCGCTGCTTGTTTGCGTGTTACAGCTTGTTCAATGGAGGTTGCCCACTGATGCGGGACAGTGGAAGATAGGAGGGCCGCGGACATTCGCTCGCCGCGAGGGACTCAAGAGCTTCCGATCAAAATGATTCTCGTCATTCTTCTCCTCGGACTCGGTGTTGGCGTGCTGGTGGGCCTATTGGGCATCGGAGGCGGCGTAGCGCTTGTGCCGGCCATGGTCTACCTGTTGCACATGGACCAGCACATGGCGCAGGGTACCTCGCTTTTCATTTTGTTGCCGCCGATCGGGTTGGGTGCATTACGGGAATACTGGAAGCAAGGACAGGTGGATTTGCGGGCGGGAATTCTGTGCGCCATCGGGATGCTGGTGGGAGCGTACGCGGGCAGCTTGGTTGCCCTTCCCATGAACTCGCAGGACCTCAAAGGACTTTTTGGCTGCTTCCTGATGCTGGCAGCGCTTTTGCTTTGGCGAAAGACCAGACCTGAACGCAATGCGGCGGCGAAGCTGCAGGAGCCCGCGCGTGGCTGACGGCATTGGACGCAACGTGGGAATCCTTGCGGCCGCCACCGTTTGTGGAGTGGCCTCCGGCATGTTTGGCATTGGCGGCGGTGTCCTCCTGGTGCCGTTGCTGGGGCTCCTGTTCGCGTTCAGCCAGCATCGCGCGCAAGGCACGAGCCTGATCGCGCTGATTCCGCCGACCGGCATCCTGGCGCTCATGTCCTATGCGAAGGGCGGATTCGTTTCCTGGAAGACGGGCTTGCTGTTGATTCCCGGCGTTTTCCTGGGCGGCATTCTTGGAGGGACGCTGGCAAAGCGCATCAAACCGCGCATGATGCGCGAGATTTTTGCCGGGATTTTATTTGCACTGGGTGCCTGGCAGGCGTACAGCGCCTGGTGGCATTAAGGATTGGATACCCGAGATGGTTGATTTGCATTGCCACATTCTCCCGGGTCTGGATGACGGCCCCAAGACGATCGAAGAATCCATGGCCATGGCGGAATCCGCAATCGCCGATGGCATCACTCACCTCGTCGCCACACCTCACTCCAACAGCAAGTATCACTTTGATTTCGCGCGCGTGCGCCAGCTTCGCGGCGAACTGCAGGCTGCCGTCGGCGACAAGCTGAAACTTGCGACTGGCTGCGATTTTCATCTCGATCCGGAAAACCTGGACTCCTTGCGCAAGAATGCCTCGCACTACTGCGTCAATCAGCAGGATTATCTGCTCGTGGAGTTCAACGAGTTTTCCATCCCGCCGTCGATGGACCAAACACTCCATGAGATCCAGCTCGCCGGCGTGCGCCCGATCATCACCCACCCGGAACGCAACGCAATCTTGCGCGCGCATCCGGAGCGGCTCAAGAAATGGGTCCGCGTAGGCTGTTTCGTGCAGGTGACAGGAGGCTCGATTACCGGAACCTTTGGCCCGCGCGCGCAGAAAGACGCGCTGCAATGGATCGGCGATGGGCTGGTTCATTTTGTGGCCAGCGACGCCCACAACACGCGCACGCGCGTGCTGCAACTCCAGCCCGCTTACGCCGCGGTGTTGGCCCAGTTCGGCGAGGAGAAAGCAAAGGCCCTATTTCAAGAAAATCCCCTCGCCGCATTCGAAGGCCGCGAACCCCCGCATGTGCCCGAACTAGAAGACGAGCTGCCTCCACCACGCCGCAAGCGCTTCTTCTTTTTCTGAATTCCCATGTCGGGTGCGGAAGTTTACCCCCATCCTATCGGGGCCCAGCTTCCGCTTTTGCGGTTGTCACATCGGCGCGGCTCTAAGAGGCACCATAGCCCCGACTCCTTTAGGCGTAATCCGCCCCGCTCCAAACTCACTGCGCCGGCCGCAGCGGCAACCCCGCCCAAGCATTCAACAAGCCCAGCACCTCGCGAACGACATCTAAGGCATCACCCGAAGTACGCCACCATCGCCCCGCTTCGAATGGATCCCCCGAAGCCGCGCGCACAATCGCACGTCCCCGCCCCGCCGCTAACTTGCGCCAGAGCAGCCGCGTCCGCCGCGTATGTGCCTTGGTCGTAACGATGATCACGCTGCGATCTTGCTCGCCCGAAAGGGCCGACGCGATCACCTTTATTTCGTCCGCCGTATTCACGATAGGAGGATCGAGTATGCGGATCGCTCCCTGCGGCACTCCTTCGTGAATCAAGATCCGAGTGTTGTAGTAATCCTCCCCGGCAAAGGGAATGCCCATCGCTTCCAGCGTCGCGCCGGGCTCCGCAGAATGCGTCAGCCAGACCTCCGGTGCATACCCTTGTCGATAAAGTCTTGCCGCTTCGATCGCGCGCAGCGGCATGCTGCCGCTCAGCACCGCGATGGCTCTGCATTGTGCGATCGGGTCCTCTACAACGAGCCATTTGCCGACTTCGCGGAATGCAACCGCGACAAAAAGAATTATCGCGCAACCGAGCACCAGAAGAATTCGGAGCGCGCGCGAGCGCTTTGGATTTCCCACCGGAGTGTCTTGCGGGTTTGCCATTGGGAACGGGCGAATGCTATCCCGCGCCGCGAAAGTGGTCAATCCGCGCTGCCCACGCTACACTGACGAATCGCTTTTCGAGGAGGATGCATGCGCGCAGTGGTAACAGGCGGAGCGGGATTTCTCGGATCGCATCTCTGCGACCGTCTTCTCGCCGAAGGCTGGGAAGTGCTGGTGCTGGACAATTTCATCACCGGAGCAAAGAACAACCTGAGCCATCTGGCAAAGAATAAAAAGTTCAAGCTTCAGAAAGCCGACGTGAGCAGGCCGCTCGAAGGTCGCGGGGAAAGTCGGCTACGTTCTCCATCTGGCCTCACCTGCCAGCCCGCCCGATTACTTGAAGCATCCCGTGGAGACGATGATGGTGGGTTCGGTCGGCACGCGCAATGCACTTGAGTTGGCGCTGGCGAAAAAAGCCAAATTTCTCCTAACCTCTACGAGCGAGTGCTACGGCGATCCCGAAGTCTCCCCGCAACCCGAGGACTACTGGGGCCACGTGAATCCCATCGGTCCGCGCGGCGTCTACGACGAAGCCAAGCGTTTTTCCGAAGCGCTCACCATGGCCTACTACCGCTATCATGATGTGGACACGCGCATCGTGCGCATCTTCAATACTTACGGCCCGCGCATGCGGCTCAACGACGGCCGCGCGCTGCCAAACTTCGTCTTTCAAGCGCTCAGCGGAACGCCCATCACGATTTACGGAGATGGCACCCAGACGCGCAGCTTCTGTTACGTTGACGATCTCGTCGAAGGAATCTACCGGCTGATGAAATCGGACGAGCACTTGCCCGTGAACATCGGCAATCCCCAGGAGATCACCATTCTGGAATTCGTCGATCGCATCCGCAAGCATTTCACCAACCCGCCGCCGCTCGTCTACAAGCCCCTGCCCGAAGACGACCCAAAGCGCCGCTGCCCGGACATCACCAAAGCCAAGCGCCTCTTGAAGTGGGAGCCTAAGGTGAGCCTCGAAGACGGCTTGAAAGTGACAATGGCCTACTTCAAGCAGGTCTTCGCAAATAGATGAGTGCGTTTTGAGGAGTAACCACGGGGCAGGAAGAACCTGGTGTCGTTGCTTCTCGGACTGTGGAGATCAGAAGACAAAACTAAAAACTACTCTCTCCCAAAAGAGTAATACTCGAAGCCCATCTCCCGCATGCCCTGCGGTGTATACAGGTTTCGCCCGTCAATCACCAATTTGCGCGCCATGAGTTTTCCGGCGCGTTCCCAATCGAGCTTTCGGAACAAATCCCACTCCGTGCAAACCAGTGCAGCATCCGCGTCGCGCAGGGCCTCGTAAGCATCCGCGTGATAGTTCACCTGCGGGAAGAGCGCCTTCGTCCGAGACATCGCCTCCGGGTCCGTCGCGTGCACCACCGCGCCCTCATCAAGCAAGCGTTTAACCACTTCCAACGCCGGCGCGAAGCGAATGTCGTCCGTGTTGGCCTTGAATGCCAATCCCAGCACGGCTACGCGCTTGCCTTTCACTACCCACAACGCTTGGCGGATTTTGTCGAAGAACCGCTCGATGCGCTGTTTGTTCACGCGTTCTGTGGCTTTCAGGATGTCAAAGTCCACTCCCACCGAAGCCGAAAGATGCATGAATGCCTGCACATCCTTCGGAAAGCAGAATCCTCCATAGCCAAGCCCCGCCTTAAGGAACTGCCCGCCAATGCGCGCGTCCAGCCCCATGGCATGCGTAACTTCCTCGACGTTCGCGCCGATTTTTTCGCATAGATCGGCAATCACGTTGGCATAACTGATTTTGAGTGCCAGGAAGGAATTCGAAGCGTGCTTGATCAGCTCGGCGCTATTAATGGTCGTAACGAGAAACTCCGCTTTGTGCCCGGGCGGACACGTCCCATTGTGCACCGGGCAGCGGAAGCTCCGCTCAATGATCGGCCGGTAGATTTCGCGCAGCTCCGCCGCGGAGGATGGATCCTCCACTCCGACAACGATACGGTCAGGGTGGAAAAAGTCCCCGACCGCCGTGCCTTCCCGCAGAAACTCCGGATTGGACGCCACGCGAAATTTCACGTTGCTGTTTTTGGAATAGGCCGTAAGCGCCCGGCTCAGTTCTAACCCGGTCCGCGCCGGAACCGTGCTTTTTTCAATCACCAGTTTCGGGCTGCGCGCCTCCGCCGCGATTTGCCGGGCCACATGGTCAATCGCGGAAAGGTCCGCCTCGCCCGATTCCTTCGGCGGAGTCCCAACGCAGATAAAAATCGCGTCTCCCGCGCGGATGGCTTCTCCTGCATTCGCGGTATAAGAGATTCGCCCGGCCTTGTGTGCCGACGCGAGAATCTCGTCCAAGTGGCTCTCATAGATCGGCACGCCGCCGGCATTGAGCTTGGCGATGCGCTCCTCATCAATGTCGGTGCATACCACCTCATGTCCAGCCTCCGCGAGACACGCTCCGGTGACGAGACCCACGTATCCACATCCGATAACCGAAAGACGCAAGACGAACTCTCCCTTGGATTGACGCTGGAGTTTCCAGTCCCTGTTTGTTGCGGAATGCCGACCTCCTATTGTGACCTAATCGCCGAGTGGAACAAAGTGCCCAGGCACGGCCCCTCCCCAGAAAGGCACCTTTCCCCGCTCCCCGGCCCTGCTATGACGCAAGGTCGTCACTCTTGTTTCCTGAGAAACTCTAATCGTTAGGTCTATGGACAGCCCCTCTTGGTACCACTAGCCTAAAATCAGGGTCATCCTCTCGATTTCCCTCGAGCAGTACTCGGCTGCGGAGGCAGAGATGCGTCGTCTTGGGCTTTTCGGCTTGGTTTTTGGTCTCTTTTTGCTGTTCTTGAGCGCTCCGCAGGAAGTTGCGGCCCAGTCTCGGCACATTCTCATTCCGCCCAATCCGGATAACGGCGATACTCCTACCGGCGGTCCGTTGCCCGGAAGGTTCCCTCAGCCCAAAGCCAACGGGCCTGAGATTTTCTATTGCATAACGCCCGACACCTCCTGCCGGACCACGCAAGATACCTTCTCTCTCGCAGAACTTCGCGATCTCTTTGTATTTGTCGCTTGGCCCGGCGTAAGCGGGCAGCACGTGCAGACCGTCCAGTTCTTTCAGCCGGACGGCAATCTGTACATGGCAATGAAGACGAGCTTTGCGGTCGGCGGTGGTGCAGCATCCGCCGCGGGGAGGCCTGCAGCGGTCACCCCAGCGCCGCCAGCCAGCAGCAACGTCGTTGCTCCCCTGCCTCCCGCACCCCACCTGATGCTCAACGCCAACCTGGTCCACAAAGAAGGAATTCCTATGTTGCTGATGAAGAGCCGGGGCGATTCCGCGGTTCTTACTGTCCTGCCCGTCGCGGGAACGTACATTACACAGAGAAACTTCAGCGGAAACTGGCAAGTCCGCGTGCTCCTCGACGGCAAACTTGTCATCGAATCCGCGTTCACCCTCACTCCCGCGCCGCCTCCCGCAAAAGCGGAAGAGGAAACCGAACGATGAGAAAGTTAAATCAGATTCTTAGAGCCTACGCTGGCATCTCCTTGCGCTGGTTTATAGCGCTACTCCTGGCTTGCCCCGCCACGCCGGTTCTTTCCGATGAGCAGAAGGCTGTCACTCCTTCGCAACAGGATGCCACCATTAGTCAGGCCGCCCCCACCGTCAATAGCGGCACCACCACCACATTGTCCACGCACACGGCAACTGGAGCCAACCAGCGTTCCGTGGTGCAATTCAATATTGCTTCGGCAGGTTTGAACTCCAATACCGCCGTAAAAACATCGACGCTCAGTCTCATTCCAACCTCGCCGCTTTTCACCTCCCGCAGTCAAGAGGTGCACCGCATCACCGGCGCGACCGATTGGACAGAAACCGGAGTCACCTGGACCACTCGCAACGGCTCCTTGGCGTGGGCCGCACTCGGCGGCGATTTTGACCCCACCGCGACGGACACGCGGCCTTCCGGAACCACGGCGGGAACCGCCGTTTCCTTCAACGTCCTATCCGATTCGACCTCAACAAATATCCCTCAGGGGTGGGTGAACGGCACGCTCCCGAATGATGGCCTCCTCGTTAAAGACCAAACCGAAGACGGCACCAGCTTTCAATACACCGTTCCTCTTTCCGTAACCGTCGGGGCGACTACGCCATTCAACGGCTACAACGGCTACAGCGTGCAGATCACTGGTTTCAATACCTCGGCCCTGGTTACCGCCGGCAAGATGCGTTCGGACTGCAACGACCTGCGCATCGCGCAATTCTCGGGCAGCACTTGGACGCAGCTCGATCGCCAGGTCCTGAATTGCAACACGAACTCCACCGCCGTGTGGTTCCGGCTCCAGGCCAACATCGTGGCCAGCGGCACAGACACGAGCTATTCCATGTTCTATGGCGATCTCTCCGCGGGGGCACCCCCGGCAAATCTCAACAATGTTTTTCTTTGGTACGACACCTTTGACTCAGACACGGTCGGCCAACCGCCCACCGGTTGGACCGTGCAAGCTGAAGGCCCATGGAACGTAGTTGCCGACGTAGGCGCAAACCGCGTCCTTCGTGAATCCAATGCCGCCGGAGCCAATCGCAACGTCATTAAAGTCACCTCCATCACCAACGAACGCGACGTCTGGGTTCAAGCCGACGTCCGCATGAGCACCGCCGCCGGCCTCGAAAGCACCGGCTGCCCCATTGGCCGCGTCGCCGGCATCAATAATACCGGCTCCGATCTCACGGCCTACCGTTCTTGTCTGCAATACATCACTGTCGGAGCAAATCCGAACCAAAGAGTTTCCCAGCTCGCGTATTGGAACGCCGGAACCTTCAACAGTCTTCAGCAGCTTGCCTACACGTGGACAAACGCCACCTTTTACACCGTAGCGGGCGCTTTTTTTGGCAGCCCCGCGACAATGCGGAATTATGTCGCTCTGCAATCCCAGCCGCTCGTGCTCCAGCAGTCCATCACCGGCGATACGAACGTCACTACCGCCGGCTCTGTGGGCCTCTTCGTTTACGACGGCAATCCCGTGAACTACGACTTCGACAACTTCCTGGCTCGTCGTTACACGGAACCGGAACCCACCGTCACTCTCGGCGCGGAATCCAATCCGCCCACGCCTCTCTATGGCTCGCGAGAAAACACCGTCGCCAACCAACCAACGCTCACGCTCCACTATTTGCGGGATGTAACTCTCGGTGCGGCAACTCCGGGAATTTCCGAAACCACCATAAACTGGACCTTCCCGAGCGGTTCCACCAGCGCCAACTACGATGGCGTCCTGTTTGCCAAAGAGCAGGGCACCACTGCGCCGTCCTTCGCTCCCGTTGACGGCACCACTTACGTCACCGGCGCGCAGCCCGTCGCGGGACAATTCATCTCTGCGAACACCAACGCTTTCGCGACCGTCACCGCCTTCGACGAAAACGGGGACACCAGCATCGTCCTTCCCGGCACGCAATACACCTACAAAGCCTACACCCACGACGCGACCACCATCACCGGCGCAGCTTCGACTGTTCCGCCTCACTATTCCTTCGGCAACACCGCGACGCAAACCCTCACCACTTCGGCCGGTGGCGGTGCGAACAAGGATTGGAGCTATAAGACCGGCGCGACCACTCTCGCGGCCCCCGCTTTGAATCCCGGCATCAGCGTCGTTACCGGCGGTAACGACGACGCCGTCCACTCCATGTCCGCGGTCAACGGCCAGCGCTTCTATCAGCCCGGGGGAACTTCCGGCGTCACGGCCGGGGCGATGCCCTCCAGGCTTTCTGTTATCGCCGCCGGAGACACCTCGAATCCCACCTGCAAGAACGTTTGCGACGTCACCTATGCCGCTGCCGGCGATGGCACGGTCTACGCATTTCGCACCGACACGGGCGCGCTTCTCTGGCAAACGGGCGTCTTGACCACCGGCGCAGGAAGCGTCTTCACCGCTGCTGCAGCCGTGCAGGTGAAGTCCTACAGCTCCGCCAGCTACACCAACGCGTTTGACCTCGTCATCGTCGCCACGCGAAATGCTGCCAGCACCATCAACAATAAAGTGTATGGATTGAACGGCAATACCGGCGCTACTGTGTGGACCTTCAGTCCCGGCAACATGGACATCGTCACCGCCACGCCCTACATCGACTACGTCCACAACATGGTCTGGGTCACCAGCCACGCCAATGGTGGAGTTGGCCAGCCCAGCGTTTGGGAACTCAGTACACTGAGCGCTGGAACCTTTGCTGCGCCGACGGCTTCCTTCTCTGTCAACGACATCGATCAGGCGCCGACACAAAACTTCGACGGCAATGTTATCTATGTGACTACCAACAACGGGCGGCTCTACGCGTTTCGCACGAATATCGCTGGTTGCCTCGCCGCCAACATCAATAGCGGCGCGCTTGGCGTCACTCCTGTAGGGTTTCCAGTCCCAATTGAAACCGCGGCTCTAAATGATGACGTGTTTTTCGCGACTTCGACCGGCGTCTCAAAGGTCCACGTTGTCTATTCGCAAACTCTATGCAATGCCGGCGCCACGACCTTTACCGTTTCACCCGGAGGATGGACCAATCCCGCGATTACAAATCCCTCTTCGCTCATGTTCACATCCGCGCCCCAAACGGAATTCATCTACGTCGGGTCTTCGGACGGGCATCTTTACAAGATCAATCCCACCAGCGGCGCCAACGTTGCCAACCGATTGATCAACACCGGCGCGACCATCGGCGATCCGAGCTTCGACACCGTCCTCCAAAGGTTTTACATTGGGGATTCGACCGGGCACATTTTCTCGTTTGATTTGTTTTAGGCGAGTAGACGAGAGCGCGAAGGATGCCGTAAATCCGCTTTCTTGCTTCCAACTAACAACTTAAAACTTACAACTTATAGCTTATAACTCTTCTCCGTTTTCCCCATCAGCAGTCCGCGCAATCCGAGCAGCACCAGCCGCGGCTGCCGCCGCACCACGTTCCACAACAGGCGCGTAGCTTCGTCCCGGTTGATTTCCCCCAGAGACTGCCGCGTCGAAGCGTCCAGCAAATCCACCAGCTGCGAATAATCCTTCTGCTGAAAACGGTGCAACGCGCGCCGGATCAGCCAATGCGTTCCCAATTCGCGCCGCAGTGCCGTCAGCTCCCGGCTCTTTCCATTCTGCAGGAGCGCCTCAGCCACGCCCAGCGCGCCGCGAAATCCCGTCACGATTCCGCCGACGGTCGAGACCTTTACTTGCGCTGCCGCGTCACCCACCAGATAAACTTCGCCATTTCCAATCTGCCGCCGCACCGGCACCCACCCGCGATAAACCGGAATCCGCGCCCCCTGCCATTCCAGCGGCTCCAGCTGTTTCTTTTCCAGGAAGCGCTCGAAACACCGCTTCGTGTCGCTGCCCTGCTCGCCGATGACCCCGATCGCCGCACGCTCCGCCGATTCTGGAATCAGCCAGTAAAAATACGGCGTGTCGTCCGGCACAAACCACACGCGCGTCGTATCCGGCGGACAATCTTTCGGCAAGCGCACGATGGCTTGCACCAGCGGAACCGTCTCGATCGGCGGCCATCCCGAGGCGCGCGCCACGCGGCTAGCCGCGCCATCAGCCCCAACGACGCTGTCCGCGTGTAACTCCTCGCGCTTGCCTCCGGATTCTACTTCCAGCCGCAGTCCGCGCGCGTTGGGACCAATTCCCAGAAACCGCGTGTCGAAGGAAAGTTTCGCTCCCGCTTGCTCCGCTTCGCGCGCCAAGGCAGGGATCAGTTGTGAACGTTCGATGATGAGATCGGGTTTTGCGAGTGCGACCTGTGCCGAACGCCCGTCGGTAAACAATTCGAAACGTCGAATTTCGTTGATGATGCTTTCGCGCGCAGCCACGCCCATTTGGCTTCGAAAATGGTCGGTGACGATCAGCGTCCGCGCCGCCGGCTCCAACTGCGGCTTCGATTCCAGCACGCGCACACGCCGCCCGCCACGAGCCACACTCGCGGCCGTGAAGAATCCCGCTGCGGAGCCACCCACAACGATGACTTCCCGCTCGCTTCGGCCGGACCGATCCTGTTCGTCTGTCTTTTCCACCGCTGCCGCTTTCCCAATGGCGCGCATTCCCTGGAAATTCGATCCATCAGGGATCCCACACCGATAAATTTACTTGCTTCCCGCTTTGCCCCTGTGGGGTTTCGTAAGAAATGGGCGAGTGGGCGCCCGGTAAGTATAGCGAATCCGATAGAGAGGGCAAAGAGAACCACAGGTGTAAGACCAACGATGGAGTCTCACGGCTCTTTGACCTTCTCGAAGTGCTCTCAGGTGGCCGCGGAGGGCTTGGGCGCCTGCCGTTCATATGGTGCGCGCTCAAGAAAGGCAACCCCAGCAAGCATTATCGCCAGTGCCAGAGCGCCAACGAGCGCTGCACTCACCGTGGACAGATAGCTGACCAGCACCGCTGCTCCGCCTCCAAGCGCTCCCAAGCTATACAGCAACAGAACCGCGCCACGATGACCCAACCCCAGATTGGCGAGCCGGTGCGCCGCATGATCCTTCCCAGGCGTGGCAAACGGAAGCAGTCCGCGGCGAGACCTCGAAATCGTTACCAGCGTCGTATCGAAAATAGTCACTCCCAAAATGAGGATGGGGGCGAGCCAGGAAGACAGGTGATTGGCCTGTTCCAGGCGCAGCTTTAACCCCAACGTGGCCATCAGGTATCCCAGGAACATCGCGCCGCCATCGCCCATAAAAATTTTGGCGGGTTTGAAATTCCAGCGCAGAAAACCGGCAGCCGCACCGAGGACTGCTGCCGCCAGCGTCGTGACCAGCGTCTGCCCATTCAAATACGCAAGCACCGCAAAAAACACTGACGCCATCGCCGCCACTCCGGCGCAGAGTCCGTCCATGTGGTCCAGAATGCTGAACGCCGCCGTAATCCCCACCACCCACACAACGGTGAGCGCGGCATCCAGAACATAGCCGCTACGGCCTCCGAGAATCACGCTGAAAACCTGGGCGTGGATCCCGCTGACCAGCAGAATCGCCGCGGCCATCGGCATGCCCACGAACAACTTCACTTGATGGTGCAACAACCCACGGTCGTCCAGGATGCCGACGCCCGCAACCAGGGTCGCGCCGATCAGGATGCCAACAATCTGCGCACGCGCCGGTCCAGTGAAAGCAAATAGCACCGCGAGCACCACGGCCGCGTACATCGCCAGCCCGCCAAGCATTGGAATGGGTTTGAGATGAACCTTGCGCGGACCGGGCAGGTCCACCATGCCCACGCGCAACGCCAGCGCACGGACAGGAACAACAAGCATTACCGATGCAAACAGAGCAATAAAAAAAGCTAGCAGGCCTGCGGCCATGCAACCTCGTTCATTTGAAGCCCCTAGGCCAATCGTCCAGAGCGACGACGGAACCTCGAGGCTTTCGCCGGGACGGGGACCCGGCTCCCAAGTAACAACTAAATAGGCTGCCCCACGCAGCCTTAACACCATACTGCGGATTTTGTTTCGCGACAATCAGGATAATCCGGTATGCGCCCAGATTATTCACGTTCGATGGATTGGGATTTCTTATTCGAAAAACGTTCGCCAGCGAGTTTGCGATCAGCGTTCCGTAAGCATACGAGCGAAGATGCGCTTAACTTCCTGCTTGTCTCTAGTCGCGTAGTACCAATCAATTGTCCGTTTTAGACCTTCACGGAAGAGCACCTTGGGTTCCCATCCCAAGAGTTTCTTTGCCAGTGAATTGTCCGCTACGCGATTCAGCGGCCCTGTGGGCATGTCTCGCAGGAATTTGAGTTCAGCCTTATGTCCCGTGAACTCGCAAACCATTTTTGCCGCGTCGACCACGCGGATGCGCTCCATCGTTCCCAAGTTAATGGCCGTCCCGTCGTTGATTTTCTCCCCGGCCAGGATCGTCCCTTCGACGATGTCGTCAATGTATGTCCAATTCCGGATTTGCGTCCCGTCGCCCCACACCTCAAATGGATTCTGCTGCAGAAACGCGCGCGCAATCATGGCGATCACCGCATGATTCTCCACGCCGCGCGGTCCGTACACCGTAAAGTACCGGCACGAAGCCGCCCCCATCCCATGCTCTTTCGCGTAGGCCTGCAGCGTGAACTCCCCCATCAACTTGGCCCACCCGTACGTGTTGTCCGCGTCGTTCGGACCCTTGGTCAAATCCTCAGTCAGATACAGCTCCTTATTCGTATCGGATTGCATGAAATTCGGATACACGCAGCCTGACGAGGCGAAAACAACCTTCTTCACTTTGGCCTTGAGGGCTTCGGCAAAAACCAGCCCATCCAGGAAAAAATTTGACGCCGGCCCCGCCTGATGCAGGTCCACATACCCGCGGCCTCCGTGATCCGCCGCCAGATGGAAAACCGTGTCAATTCCCTGCATGGCCGCGCGCGTCACGCCCGGTTCGCGCAGGTCGGCCTGCACAAAATCCACTTTGCCGCTGCCTAGGTGCTGTCGAATATTGTCGAGATGCCCGCTCGTCAGGTCATCCACGATTCGTACTTTGGCCGCGCCGCGTGCGATCAGGTGATCGGTAAGCGTCGAGCCGATGAACGACGCTCCTCCCGTCACGAATACTTTCTTTCCCGCCCAAAATCCGTCTGCTGTCGTCACGCCGATCTTGCCTCCTTAATCTGTTCATCGGCCCCGAGGCCGTCAATGATTTCCACGAATTTTTGCAATTCTATGACCCTATCATATTCGCGCGCTGCCGCTCGCGCCGCTTCGCCCATCGTTTGCACCTTGTGCATGTCCGCGAGAAGTATCCGAATGACTTCCACGAGCTCCCCAGGCTTGTCCGGATCGGCGGCCACCGCGAAGCCCTGCCGCAACCCCAGCGATACAACATCGGTTTCTTCCGGCGCCACCGCAAGGATCGGTTTTCCCGCCGCCAATATCCCGTACATCTTGCTGGGTACCACGACGCCTTCCAGCCCGCGCTTTACAGTGATGACGTGCACGTCCGCCGCCGCTAGCACCGATGGAATCTGGCTCGCCGGGAAAAAATCAAGAAATCGAATATTGTCGGAACCCGCCGCCGACGCTTCAATCTGTCCGCGTTGTGCCCCGTCGCCAACAAACACCAGCCCAACGCCGTCCTTCGCAAGCCGCCGCGCCGCGGTGATCAATGTATTCCACGCGCCGTAAAAGCCCAAATTGCCTGCGTGCAAAAGCACAAACGAGAAATTGCCGCGAATCGTGCGAACCACCTCCGCTTCCGGCGGAGGCAGCAGTATATTTGGCGGCGGAATCTCCGCCCCATCGCGAACCACCATGATCCGCGAAGCATCCACGCCCTTGGCGATAATGCGCGACCGCATGTCTTCCCCGAGCACAATCACGCGCGTAGCTTGGCGCAGCGCCCAGCGGTGCAGTCTTTCCCACACGCGCGACAACAGGCCGGGTTCGACGATTGACCCGCTAACCGCCATGTCTGGATACATATCCCGAATGTTGTAAACGTAGGGCTTGTTCTTCAACACTGCTACGAACGCTCCGACAATTCCTTGAAATGGCGGATCGGTCATCGCCAGAACCACATCGCAGCGCGTGAATAGCGCGCGTGGTACCGCCAGCGCCACGTAGCTCAAATAATTCAGTACGCGCTTGCTCATCTCTCGCCGGGGGTAGTCGGTCGAACCGGCGCGGATGATCCGCACCCGCCCTCGATGTTCCGTCTGAAAGATTCTCCACGGCCGCCGCTCCGTGGGATCGTACGACGGCCGGCCACACAACACCGTCACGGTGTGTTTTTTCGCGAGTGCATCCACCACCAACTGCGCCATCTTCGCCGTCGCGGAAGTGTCCGGTGGATAGTACAAATTGAGAAGCAGGATTTTCATTGCTGCGGCGCTCGCGTCGGCACTCTCACGCTCTCGTAATCAGGAAGTCGCCGAGGACCAGCGCGTCCATCTGCGTCCGCAGAAAACAATCCAGCGCTTCCTCCGGACGGCACACGATCGGCTCGTTGTCATTGAACGAAGTGTTCAGTACCACGGGCACGCCTGTCAGCTTATGGAATGCCGTGATCAGCGCGTGATAGCGCGGATTGGCCTCGCGCGTCACCGTTTGCAGCCGCCCCGTGCCGTCCACGTGCGTCGGCGCCGGAATCTTCTCGCGCTTCTCCGGCCTCACGGAATACGCCAGCGTCATGAACGGCGAGGGATGCGACTTCTCAAAATATTCACCGGTGGCTTCCGCGAGAATAGAAGGCGCAAACGGACGGAATATCTCACGATGCTTAATGCGCCGGTTGAGAATTTCCTTCATCTCCGGCCTTCGCGGATCGGCTACGATGCTGCGATTGCCCAGCGCTCGCGGTCCCCATTCTGCCCGCCCCTGAAACCACCCGAGAATCTTCCCGTCTGCGATAATCGCCGCCGTCTGCCGCATCAATTCCTCTTCCGGCAGTTCCGCGATGGAAAATCCTTTTTGTGCCACGCCGCTTGCATCTACCGCCCGCCGGACTTTTTCCCGCGAATAACCCGGACCCCAATACGCATGCTCCATCACAAACGAACGCGGCTTCCGAAGTCTCTGATGCCACACAAAATAAGCCGCTCCTACCGCCAGCCCTCCATCGCCCGCGGCCGGATGTACGTAAACGTGTTCAAACGGCGTAGCGTCAAATATTTTCCCGTTCGCCACGCAATTAAACGCCACACCGCCCGCCAGGCACACCGCCTTCAGCCCAGTTCGCTCCGCGAGCTTTTTCAACATGCCCAAATACACTTCTTCGAGCCGCGCCTGCAACGCAGCCGCCAGATTGCGGTGTCGTTGCTCCAGCGGCTCTTCAGGCGCCCGAACCGGACCAAGCTGATTCACCATCTTTTCCGAAAACAATTTTCCCAGCGTCGGAGTTTTATCAGCCTCCGCCCAGGACATCTCCGGCCCCGTTCGGTGGTGCGTGAAATAGTCCAGTCCCAACCGGAACCCGTTGCCGTTCGCGCGCTCGTCAAAACGCACCATCTCCCGGAATGCCTCGGCCCCTTCCGCTTTCCCATACGCCGCCAGGCCCATAACCTTGTATTCATCCCCAAATTTCAGGAAGCCCAGATACTGCGTGACCGCGCTATAAAAAAGCCCCAGCGAATGCGGAAACGCCACCGCCCCGGCAATCTCCATTTGATTGCCCGTTCCCGTGCCCCACATCGTGCTGGCAAAATCCCCCAGCCCGTCCGCCGAAAGCAACGCCGCGCGTTCGAACGGAGAAACAAAAAAGCTGCTCCCCAGATGCGCCTGATGGTGCTCGATGCGATGAAATTTCGCCTTCAGTTTTTTGGGATCCGTTTCGAACGCTGCAGCCAGCGCTTCCGGAATCCCCGTAAACCGCGCCAGCACTTTCGCGCGTTCCTTCGCGAAAGACGGCATCCGCAGCGCGTAAAAAAGTTTCGTGCCGAGCCGCGCGTACGGATTCCTCGGCACTGCCACGTGATCGATTTCCGCGAGCGTCAGCCCCGCTTCCTTCAGGCAATACTGAATTGCCTGCGCCGGAAACCCCGCCGCATATTTCACGCGGTTAAAACGTTCCTCTTCGACCGCCGCAACGAGCCGCCCGTCGCAGACAATCGCCGCGGAAGCATTTCCGTGATAAGCATTGATTCCAAGAATGTTCATGGCGCAATTCGCCAGTGTACCTCAGCGCAGCGTATTATGCGGCGAGGCGGCGGCACCATTCGTTCAAGACATAAAGAGACCACGGGCGGGACCACGTCGTTTTTCCAGCAAGAAAATCCGTCCAAACCGTTCGAACGCCGCCCGGTCGAAGATACGGCGCAAGCAATAGAGGAGGCTCCGCAAAGCTCGCTTCCAGCCCCGCTCGCAGCGGCCCCCGCAGCCATTCTTCCCAAGGCAGTGTGAACGTTCGTTTCCGCTGCGCCAGAATCTCCGGCGGCAGCAAATCGCCCAGCGCCTCGACCAGCAACGCCTTCTGCACGCCCTCGCGCCGCCGCGCCGTGTCAGGCAGCGCACCCACGAATTCCACCAGCGGCGTATCCAGCAACGGCACGCGCACTTCCAGCGATTGCGCCATACTTACCGAATCCGTGTCCCGCAGCAGCGTGCTCGCCATATACGTGCGCATCTCCATCCACGAGATCCCGGCAATGGGCTCCATCTTCCGCGCTTCGTCGGCGGTCCGTCCCAGCCAGCCCAGCCACGTCGGCTCCAGCGTCACGCCGTCCGCGTTGATCGTGCTCGGTCGAAAACGCGGCTCAATGATCCGTTCCAGCTGCCCCGGCGGAAACAGCGTCCGCGCAAAATAGTAAGCATGCGGCAGGATATCCGGGTACATCCAAGCCGCCGCCGCTTTTCGCGGGGCATCCGGCGAACTCCGCCCCGCGCCGAGACCAGCCACCAGCGGGGCAACCACGCGCCGCAGCACCGAAGGCATGAACCACGCCAGCCGAATCAGTTTTGCCAGCCGCGGCGTATCCGCAAACGTCTGGTATCCCGCAAAAAGTTCATCCCCGCCAATCCCCGACAGCGCCACCTTTAATCCCACTTCCTTCGCCGCCCACGAAACAAAATACGTATTGATGCCGTCCATCGTCGGCTGATCCAGCGCCGCCAGCGCCTCGTCCAATCGCGCCAAAATCGCGCCGCCATCCAACGGAACTTCGGTATGTGTAGTCTGGCAGCGCTTGGCAACCACGCGCGCCAGCTCCGCCTCATCAAACGCCGTCCCTGGAAACGTCAGCGTGAAACTTTTGATCCCCGCCTGCGCCCGCGCCCCCAGCGCCGCAATCGCGCCCGAATCCAACCCGCTCGAAAGAAACAATCCCACCGGCACGTCCGCAATCAGATGCGCGCGCACCGCATCTTCCAGCAAAGGCCGCAAACCTTTCGCCGCCGAAGACAAATCGCGCGGCTTCCGCGTATCGCGCGCCGCCGGTGACTGCGCCTGATCCCACCACGGCCGCGCCCGCGGCGTGCGCCTCCGGTCCGGCACGTAGAGCAGCATCCGGTGCCCGGGCGGCAGCGAGAACACTCCCTCAAGCAGCGTCACCGGCTCCGAAACGCTTCCAAACAAAAGATACGCCGTCAGCGCATCCTGCGAGACCTTCTTCGCCGCCAACCCCGACGCGAGAAGTACCCGCACCTCTGACGCAAATGCAAACCCCTCCGGCGTCTGCGTGTAATACAGCGGCTTGATCCCCAGCGGGTCGCGCGTCAAAAATAGAATCGGCGCCGTCGCGTACCGTTCGCGAAGATCCAGCAACGCAAACGCAAACATCCCACGCAATTCGTTCAACGCGTCCTCGCCCCACTCTTCCCAGGCATGCACGAGAACTTCTGTGTCGGATTGTGTTACGAAGTGGTGCCCGCAGAGCGAGAGCCGCGCGCGCAATTCGCGGTAGTTATAAAGCTCCCCGTTGAAAATGACCGCGACGTCCCGCGTTTCGTTCCAGATAGGTTGGTGGCCGCCCGGAAGATCAATAATGCTCAGCCGCCGCACTCCCAGCGCCAGCCCCGGCGCGCGCGCCTCTCCGGCGAGAAAGCCTTCCTCATCCGGACCGCGATGCCGCATCGCCGCCGCCATCGCGCGCACACGCGACTCCGCCTCGGCGTTTCGCGAGGCAAAAGCGACGCCGCATATCCCGCACACGCTACTGTTTGATCTCCGGAGTAGAAAAGAAGGCGCTGCCCGCTCGAACAGCGTGCTCGCGCAGATGGAACCGCGGAATTCTCAGCCGGCTGTCCGCATACCACGCCAGCATGGCGCGCATCAACAAGAAGAACAATGTCGCGATCGCCGAGGTCACCAGAAAAAAGAACGACTCGCGCTCCAGCAACAAGCTCCAATCCACTCTTTCATCCCATCCCGGGTAAATGCGGTCCAGCACTCTCCGCAGATGCAACCCGTCCAACGGCAGCCGCGCCACCCGTACATGGGCAAAATGTTCGTAGGTATACTCGTGCGGATAGTTTGGAATGGCCGCGGCCGCTTCCGCAAAGACCGCCGGATTTTGCAGGTCCTTGCGGGTTAAATGGTGGCCCTTCGCGTCGTGCATGAACACGCGATACGTTGGATCCACGATCACCCACCGGTCGCCGATCAAAACCTCTGCCACAACATGCTTTGTATTGCGATCCGGAGTCAACAACAGCAGCCGCCGCACCTGCAAATCCGAACTTCGCGCCAGATTCAGAAACGCATTCGTCGCCGTGCCGCACACATTCAGGAGTTGCTGGTAGTTAAGCGTCATCTCCGGATCGCGATGCGCCAGCGCGTCCGGGTCCGCCGCGACTGCCCGCGATGGCTCCACGCGCATCCAGTTCAGGATGGCTTCCACTTTTTGCTCCGCAGGCAGCATGTTCGGCACAATCGCGTCTGAAAAACCGTCAAGATATCGCCGCACGGAGTATTCCCAGCCGCCCGAATATGCCAGTGAGACGAGAGACACGGCCAGAAGCAGGTTTGCGCTCCACCAGGCCATCCGAAAAATTCGATGTTGACGCGTCGGCAATGCTACTCCACTCATTGAGACTCTACTTTTTCCACCTGCCGCGAGGCAAGCCTTGAATACAGTGTTTCCATCTCCTGCACCGGTTCATCCCATCCCAGGCGCAACGTAACCCTGGCGCATCCCGCCGACAGCCGCGCGTGAAGTTCCGTGTCGCTCAGCATGCGCCGAAGGGCATCTCGAATCGCTGCTGCATCATGAGGCACCACCATTCCCGCTTCATCCGCCAGCAACGGTGCTATGCCGCACTGCTCGGTCACAATCACAGGAGTTCCCGCCCCCACTGCCTCCGCCGCCGTATTCCCAAAGTTTTCGTTCCGCGACGGAAGCACAAAAACATCCGCATCCCGGTACGCCGCCCATTTGGCCTCCTCGAAAATCGGCCCGGTAAACCGAACTTTCGAACGAACGCCGAGCTGCTCCGCCATTTGCTCCAATTGCGTCTTCATGCCGCCTTCGTCCGGTCCCGCGAAAACGGCCATTATTTGTGTTCCTGCAGAATCGCGCGAAAGTTCCGCGAACGCGCGCAACAGCAAATCCGGGCTCTTCTTCGACGACAGGCGTCCCAGGAAAAGCACCACTTTTTCGTCGGGCAAAATTCCTTGCGCCTTGCGGAAGGTTCCCCGCTCCGGCCACTTCTCGGGCAACTCCACACCATTCCGCCGCAGTACGATTTTCTCTCGTGAGATTCCGCCCGCTGCTAACTCCTCGACTTCCTGATCCGAAGTGGCAATCACAGCGGCCGCTCCTTGGAGCAGCCGCCTCCCCCAAACCAGATGATACATCCGTTTCAGCCACAAGTTTCGAACGATCGGCACAAACATCCCGATGGGCTCCAGCACGTATGGCCGCCCTCGTTTACTGCACTCCGCTCCCACCGCTGGCCCCAGCAGATCGTACATTCCGAATATGTGAACGACGTCGAAATTCTGCAGCCGCGCGCGGCCGTAACGTTTCACCGCTGGATTCCAGCTGATTGCCCGGTAACGCAGCCACGTCGGCAGATAAATTGCCTGCACGCCATTCTCTGTACGCCGCCAGCCAAACGGAGAACGCTCGCCAATCGTTTGCCCCTCTCGCGCTTGCAGCCGTTTTTCCAGCCCCCAGTCCGCAGTCAGCACTGTCACCGTGTGCCCCCGCCGCGCTAAGCCCTCCGATAGCGCGCGCACCTTTACCGGCGGTCCGCCGAACTCCAGAAAAGGTGCGTACGTTTCCGTGACGTTCAGGATTCGCATTGGTCGCGCAGGATTTTTTTCAGGGATTTTGCGAACACGTTGAAGCAAAATTCGTTTTCCGCGCGCTGCTTCCCGCGCATGCCCATCTCTTTTGCGTGGACCGGGTCTGCCAGCAGCGTCTCGATGCACGTCGCCAGGTGCACCGCGTCTCCATGCGGTACCAGATAGCCGGTCACTCCATCCTCGATGATTTCCGGCGCGCCTCCATGCGCCCCGCCAATCACCGGCTTCCCGCGCGCCATCGCCTCCAGATAAACCAGCCCGAATCCTTCCCCGCTGCTCGGCAACGCGAAAATCTCGCAGGCCGCATAGCACGCCGCAAGTTCCGCCGAGTCTCAAGTTGTTCAGAAAATGCACATGCCGGTTGACGCCGCTCTGCTCCGCGAGTTCCTCCAGCCACGCGCGATCATCTCCAGATCCCGCCAGAGCCAGTTGCACTTCAGGCCATTTCGTCAGTAGCCGCGGCAACGCCGTGATCAGCGTGTCCATTCCTTTATAGCGTTCCGTGGCCAGCCAGCGCCCCACTGTCAGGATCACGCGCCCCGCGGGAAAATCCCGTGGCGGTGTCAGTTGCGAACCTGCCGCCAGCAGCGCCTCGAATTGCGGGTCCAGCGCCCACGGCAACACGCGAATGTGCTCGCGCGCCACCTGCTGCTGCGAGGCCACGTGCTCCGCCGTGTCCCGGCTCGGCGCCAGCACCAGATTGGCATGGCGTAGCGCGCGCCGCCGCAAGCCGGACATCGGCTCCCACACCTCAATCCCGTGCGTGCAAATAATGCTTTTCATCCGCGGCGCCGCCAACCGCATCGCTTGCACCACCGGTCCCAGATTGGGGTGCCCCGCCAGCACCAGCTTCGCCTTCCTCCGCGCCGCCCGTAGCGCCGTCGCCGTAAACCGCCCCTTGCCGCGGTCGCACCCGGTGAACACAAACTCACGCCCTCCCACCGTCATGCGGTGCAACTCCTGCGAATCATTCAGGCTAATCAAGCGGCAATCCATACCCCGGCTTGCCGCAAACTCCGTCAGCACCGCCGCCAAGTGCCGTCCAGCGCGCTGCACTCCGCCCGGCGCATCCAGCTCCGTAAACAGTCCAATGATCACGCGCCGAGTCTGCCAACTACCGCGACCGATGGCAAGTCCCTATACAGGGACGTCAGCACCCCAAACTCGCTCCGCCCGGTCCGAACCGCCTGTCGGGCATTTCACTTCTATTGACACATATAGATATCGAGTGATATAGATATTGCCATGACTGAGACCAATCCTCAAAAATTCCTTCCCCTCAAAACCCACTGGTTCCACATCCTGCTCTCTCTCGCAGGTGAAGAGCAGCACGGCTACGGCATCATGCAAGAGGTCCTGAATCGCACCACCGGGAAAGTGCGTTTGTGGCCCGCAACCTTATATGGCTCGATCAAGCGGCTCATCGAAGCGGAGCTGATCGAGGAATCCGACGAGCGGCCCGCGCCGGAATTGGACGACGCGCGCCGCCGCTACTACCGGCTGACGACTCTCGGCAGGCGCGTGCTCGATGCGGAATGTGATCGCCTCCAGGAGTTGGTTCACACGATTCGTATGAAACAAGGAATGGTGACCGAATGAACCTCGCATGGCGCATTTACCGGCGACTTGCCCAAGCGTTTCCCCACGAATTCAAAATGGCGTACGGCACAGACGTCATGCAACTCGGGGAGGACGTCGTGGATGACATCGCCAAACGGCACGGAGCCGTCGGGCTAATCCGCCTCCTCGCGGATATCGCGATTCGCGTGCCCATCGAATACCTCACCGAAATGCGTGGCGATATGCGATATGCGCTGCGAGCGCTGATCAAGTCGCCCGGCTTCGCCCTGGTTGGCATCCTCTCGATGGGACTCAGTATCGGCCTGACGACGCACATATACAGCTCGAAATGGGAGCTGCTGTTCCGTAATCTCCCCGCAGCGGCGAATGCCCAAAATTTAGTGATGCCTGAAAAGCCCGTTTCCTATTACTACATCGAACAGTTTCGGGAACAAAAGAACCTCTTCGCTGGCGTCGCCGCATTTCAGATCGGCGTTCCGTTCAACGTCTCCTTGCAAGCGAACAGGAATGCCAAACCAGACCGCGTCTTCGGTCAACTCGTCTCACCTGAGTATTTTTCCGTTCTCGGCGTGTTGCCCCAGCGGGGAAGAGTGCTCAGCTCCGATCTCGACAAGCCCGGCGACGCTGCCGCTGTGGTGATTAGCGACCGTTTCTGGCGCAATCGCCTCAACGCTTCCCCCGACGCTGTGGGGCAAATCCTTCGCGTGAATGGGCAAATCGCGACCATTGTAGGAATCACACCCAAGAATTTCAACGGCGCCTTCTCCATAATGCCCGCTGAGCTTTTCGTTTCAACCACCGCGCCGCCAGCGCTCGCTCCCGAGCTCGCTAACGACGTTTTGCATCAACACAATGCCAAGGAGTTTCTGGCCCTGATGTGCCTCGCGCCAAGCGTCACCATTGACTCCGCCGAAGTTGCTCTCGACGGCATCACACGTCGCCTCGACGCGCAGGACACGTCTTCGCCCGTCCGCGCCGACAAAGGCCGGCGCGTAACCTTGCTTCCAGCCGGCACCCGGGTTCCTCTTCCACGGGAATTGAAGCCTGTGGTGCTTGGTTTCTTTCTTCTTCTAACGGGCTTGGTAATGACGTTGGCGTGCACCAACCTGGCAAACATGCTGATCGCGCGCGGCGCCAATCGCCGAAAGGAACTGGCAATTCGCTTGGCGGTTGGAGCCGGCCGTTTTCGGCTGATCCGTCAGATGATGGCTGAAGGTATTTTGCTCTCGCTGCTCGGCGGCATCGCAGGATTCGCGATTGCCATTGGTCTCGCGGTGCTGACTTCCCGATTGCGTCCGCCCATGGGAATCCCGATGGAGACCGATTTCAGTCTGGACTGGCATGCAGCCCTCTTCGCCTTCGGCCTCGCGGTTCTGTGCGGCATTGGATTCAGCCTGGCCCCCGCCTTGCAAGCCACGAAATCCGATCTGACACCGGCGCTCAAAGAAGGCTCCATGTTGCGCTTGCGGGGTTACCGGCGTTTTGGTCTGCGCAATTTGCTGATGGTGGCGCAGGTTGCCGCTTCGCTCATGTTGTTGCTGCTCACCGGCTTTCTGGTCTTGGGAATCAGCAAGGAAAACAGCGTCCAAACAAAATTCGATGCGAACACTATGTATCTCTTGTCCATCGATCCGGTGCGTGACGGCTACGCGCCCGATAAAGCGCAAGCCTTCTTCGAAAAACTTCCCGAGCGCCTCAAATCTGTTGCTCCGTCGCGCAGCATCGCCCTGGCGGCCCAGCCGCCTTTTTCCATCGTAGATGAGGATGAAGCCAAGCAACTGACCGCGGAAGACCCCAGCGGTTCCGCGCAGGTGCGCCAGCCCGTAATCGAGGAAACGGTGGGCGCGGGCTATTTTGCTGCGCTCAGCGAGCCGATGCTTGCTGGCCGCGAGTTCGAAGACCGCGATCAACGTAGCCCGGCAGACGGATCAATGACCTCGTCTTTGCCCGTAGTGCTCAATGAGACTGCTGCACACAAACTTTTCGGAAATCAGAACGCCCTCGGCAAGCGCGTTAGGGACGACAACCGCTCCTATGAAGTGGTCGGCGTGGTCCGCGACTTGAAGACCGGAATCGCGATGAACCAATCCATCCTGTATTTGCCCCTCACGCCGCGCGATTTTGTGCGCACGCTGGCCGATGGCATCACCATCATGGTGCGCTCAGACGCGGGACGCGATGCCCTGAGCGGCATTCGCAACGAGATCGCTCTCACCGATCCGAGTCTGAACCTCTTTCACCTGCAGACGCTCAGCGAATACCTCGATCGCAGCCGCTCCGCCACGCGCTTCGCTGTCCAAACCTACGGCGGTATTGGCGTGTTCGGCTTGGTGTTAGCCGCCATCGGCCTCGCCGGGATCACCGCCTACGCGGTTGCGCAAAGGCGCAAGGAGATCGCCATCCGCACCGCGCTGGGCGCAAGCAGCGGGCAAGTGCTCCGGCTGGTGCTGCGCGAAGGCGCGGCGCTGGTAAGCGTCGGCTCGACTTTGGGTTTCTTGGGCGCAATCGGAATGGCAAAAATACTTTCGACCCTGGCGAATATGTTTGTCGACGCGCTTCGCGTCGGGACCGACGATCCGCGCTTGCTCGTCGGCGCACCCTTGCTGCTTGCAGCCGTGGCCATGCTCGCGTGTTACATCCCCGCGCGCAGATCGGTTCGGATAGATCCGCTGAGGGCGCTCCGCGAAGAGTAGAGTTCTCACCGCTACGTCTCCGCCGAGTCACTCTTCGTAACCGCAACCTTGGTCCACAGCAACGCAAACGCTCTACTTTTCGGAGCGGCCGCAAATGGCGGCTCGATTCGAATTGCCCCACTACGGAGATCCGCGTTCGTTTTGCCTCCGCGCTTCTTGATGCTAGACTCGCCACCTCAATTCATTAGGAATACTTCATGCGGCGTTTGCCAATCCTTCCTTCGCGCGCCCTCGCAGCTTCGATTCTCTGCGTCGCCATCCCACTCATTCTTTTTTCTGCCGCACTGTTCTTGCAGGCTTCGCCGCAAGCCAATCGGCCCCGTCAGGATGTCCACTCCATCCTTTCTCAAAATCCCCTCGCTCCTGCTCTCCGCAGCAGCGACGCCTCCCTCCGGTTCAGTCCCGATGGCAACTATCTCCTCTTCCAGGATCCCTCCGGCATCATCGTCATGACGAAGGATCCCCTAACCATCGTCTTACGCATCTCCGCTGAAGATATTTATCCGGCGCAATTTTCCCAAGATTCCGGGGCGATCACCATCATCTCGCGCGCTCTCAACTTCGGAAAATGGCAACTGCCCGGCGCGCAGAAAACGGCCAGCGGCAGTCTCCAGATGGACCAAGACTGCCTTGACGGCCAGCTTTCCCCGGGCGGCGAACTCTTTGCCTGCCTCCGCTCCGATTTCAAGCTTGCTCTCTATGAACTCTCCACCCAGAAAGTCGTTTTCGAGGATTTCCTCTTCCATCCGATGTCCGCAGCCCCAGGGCACGTTGGTGAACTTAGATCCAAGCCGGTCATCTACTTTCTTTGGCTCGATTTGCAATCCGCGTTCGCCCGGCCTTTTGGCCTTCTTCGCACCATCACTCCAACGTCCAGTCCAAGTCACTCTCTCGCCCATTCCGCCATCCATTTCTCACCCGATGGAAAAGTCTTGATTGCAAGGTCGCTCCGGGGTTCCATCGGCGTGGATGTGGATTCCAGGAAAAAGTTTGATCTTCCCGATGCCTTGCTGAATGCCTCGAGTGATGCAATCGACCTGCAATCCGCCGAACGCGCGATCGCTCTCGAAAAGGAATCCAAGAAAGACTCCAGCAAGGAATTTGCAATCCTCAACCTGAAAAATGGAAAAGCGTTCAGTCATTTTTCGTTCACGGCCGATCGCATCCGCGTTGCCACAAATCCCCGCTACGCCATCCTTCTGAATTCGAATGCCAATGGCAGCACCGCCGCGGCCTTCGATCTCGAACAAAATCACTCCGTCGAATCTCCTCCTTGCGCCAGCATGGACGTTTACGGCGATCAAATGGCCGTTTACAACATAGGTGGCGCCGTCGCACTCTATCCTCTCGGCGAAGATCGTTTACTTGCCAAGTTGCCTTTGCCTCTTGCTCGCCTCTCGGAGTTGCACGCCGCTGCCGTTACTCCCGATCTGGATAAGCTAGCGCTTTCCGTGGACGGCGCAGCCGCCATCTTCGACATCGCCAGCGGACGCCGCTTCGCAAGTGTTTCGGAGTTTTCTGCCGCCAATTCTCTGGATCAACAAACCCTGTTTCTCTTCGTGCGAGAGCTCCATCAAGATCCCGCCCACATGGTGCGGTTCGAATCGTCCACCGCCTCCTCCTCCACCGCCTGGACAGTAGAAAAAGACCACCAATTCTTCGCGGGCGGGCCGGTCCTTCTGGACCATTCCGTAATTAAGGAACCGATCGGCGATCCCTTCAATTTTCCTCTGCTGGAAATGCAAATTCCTTTTCGTCTTCGTGGCGTGGACCCCGCCACCGGAAAAGAACTTTGGAAGCGCGCGTTTGAAAGCGCCCCGCCCACTCCTTTTGCCGATCCGCAAGGCGATCGTTTCGTCCTCGCCTGGCGCGCGAAAAGTTTCGGAGCAAAAGAAGCTGCATCACACAATCCCGCCGTGCAAGCGATTTACAAGGGCGCGAAAATCACCGATCGCGATTCACTATTCGAAGCGCTCGATGCCCGCACCGGAAAATCTCTCGGCGGCGCGCTCGTGCAGATTGGAAATGGCCCCACGTCTTTCGATTCTGCATTTTCGGAAGGCGACGCGCTGATCCTGATTAAGGATGGCGTACGCGTGGCCATTTATTCCTTGCGCGACGGAACCATGAAAGCGCATTTGGTTGGCGCGCGGCCGAGCGCGAGCGCGAAAAATAATTTGCTGGCAATGGATCTGGGCGGCGGACATTTGGGGATTTATGATTTGAATAGCGGAACAAAGCTTGATGATCAAACATTTCCGGGTGAAATCGCCTACACGCATTTCTCCGGAGATGGAAAGCGCCTCCTCGTTTTGACGGAACACCAACTCGCCCTCGTCCTGGACATGAGCAACGTGCGCGAGAGCCACGGCGAAACTCCGCAACCTGCCGCCGAGAAAAATTGAGGACTCTTCATCTTGTCTCCTTGCCGAGCAACGGAACTAGGTCGGTGAGCCGGTCAAGGTAAACGTCCGCGGAGCACGCAATGCGGTCGTGTGTCCCGAAGCCGTAGTTGACGGCGGCAGCGAAGGTGCCGGCGTTGCGCGCGGTTTGCACATCCACATCGGAATCGCCGATTAGCATGGCCTCGCTCGGCGCTGCTCCGAATTCGCGCAGTATAATTTGCGCGCCTAGCGGGTCGGGCTTCTTTGTTTCAAAACTGTTGCCGCCGTAAACGGCGCGAAAATATTTTGCCAGGCCTAGTTCTTCCAGGATGCGCTTGCTGATACGCACTGGCTTGTTCGTCAGGATCGCCATCGGAAACGCCGCGAGTTGCACGAGCGCTTCGGGGACGCCGGGGTAAGCGCAGGTCGAATCCATTTTGTGGTCTTCGTAATACGCGAGAAAAAACTTGAGCGCGCGCTCGCATTCGTTTGCATTTGCGCGTTCGCCGAGCGCGCGGCCGACGAGTTGCGGTGCGCCGTGGCCGATGTATCCAGAGATCGTATCCTCATGCAATTCGTCGCGGCCCATTTCCACCAGCATGGCGTTGACGGAGCGGATCAGGTCGCGCTGCGAATCGATCAGCGTGCCGTCCAGATCGAAGATCAGCGCGCGCACAGAAGAAAAAGGAGAAGCAGCCATGAACGAACTATTCTAATATGGTGCGGCTTTCCAACATTCATGCAACTTTCTTCAAACCTCCACCGAGAATTAATGTTTGTCTTTTTTCGGAATTCCCTCCGGTTCGCGTAAAATAGAAGATTCAGCTCGCATCACAATTCAAGCCCGGAGAATTCATGGCCAAGGTCTATCCTTTTCGCGCGTTTCGCTACAACCCGGAGCGCGCGTCGTTCGACCGCGTGCTGACGCAGCCCTACGACAAGATTTCTCCGGCCATGCAGGAGAAATATTACGCCGCGGACCCGCACAACTTGATTGCCGTGGAAAAGGGCCGCACGTACCCAAGTGACACGCCGCAAAACAATGTTTATACGCGCGCGGGCGCGGCGCTCGACGATTGGATTCGCGAGCACGTCGTCGTGCAAGATTCCGCGCCGGCGTTCTACGCCTACACGCAGGAATACACCGTACCCGGATCGGACGAACGGCGCACGCGCCGCGGATTTATCGGCGCGGGGCAGCTCGAGGAATATTCCGCGGGAGTGGTTTTTCGCCACGAGCACACTCTTTCCGGCCCGAAGGCCGACCGCCTGGAACTTTTGCGCCACACCAAAATGCTCACCGGCCAGCTTTTCATGCTGTATTCCGATCCGCAGCGGCGCATTGATGCGCTTCTCATGGAAGCGGAAGCTGCCGCTGCGCCAGCCACCGAGCTGCGCGACGATTACGGCGTTACGCACCGGCTGTGGCCGATTTCTGATCCGCAACGCATCGCGTTCATCCAGAACGCCATGGCGGACCAGAAACTGGTGATTGCTGATGGTCATCACCGCTACGAAACTTCGCTGACGTACCGCCGGGAGCAGCCCACGCACGGAGGAAAGATCGATCCCAATGCGCCGTTCGAGCGGGCGATGATGACGTTTATCAATACGCGCAGCGAGGGACTGACGATCTTGCCGGGGCACCGCGTGGTGGCGCACGTGCACGATTTTTCCTGGAGCGGCGTGCGGCGCCACCTCGAACCGTGGTTCACGGCGGAGGCTTTTCCGTTTTCGGACGATGGGAAAAAGGCGGCCGCCCGCGAGAAGTTTCTGGCGCGGCTGGCCGGCGCGCGCGCGAAGCGGGCCATCGGCGCGTATCCCGCCGGGGAAGGGCAGAAGAAAGCGTTCTATGTGCTGACGGTGCGCGACGGCGTCAGCCTGGCGCAGTTGCTGCCGAATGTTTCGCCGCTGCAGCGCGAACTGGACGTGGTGCTGCTCCACGAGGGAATCCTGGAGCCCGCGCTGGGCATCACGCCGCAGGCGGTCACCGCCGAAGCCAACCTGACGTACGAGCGCGAAGCCAGCGCCGCGTTCGACGCCGTCGACAGCGGCCGCGCGCAAATTTCGTTCCTGCTGAATGCCTGCGACGTCGAGCAAGTCATGAAAATCGCCACGGCCGGCGAAGTCATGCCGCAGAAGTCCACGGACTTCTATCCCAAGCTGTTGAGCGGGATCACGATATATAGAGTCGACAGCTGACAGCTCACAGTCGACAGTTGGCGGGACATGGTGTCTGGTGGATAGTGACTGGTGACTGGTAGACCCCATCGCCGACCAAGCTTGGGCTGGCTGGCGGCTCCCGGAAGAAAACCCCCTTTTCAGTGATGTTCCCTCCTCAATGTGCCTTGCACAGTCGCTAAGGACAAACTTCAAGTAAGACTTAGCTGGGAGGGGGGTACACCCCCCCATTACATGGATGAATGTCAAAACAAAGGGGATAGAAAATGGGCAATTTGTAAGTGAATGAAAACAAAGGGGCGCCGGAAGTTTGGTGGCAGGAGCGGAAAATGGGCCGCACCCCTCCCCCCTACTGTTTTTGTAAGAATTTGACAACAAAGGATTTAGCAGGTGGGGGGTTGCTAAGAATGTGACAGCAAAAGAGTTAGAAGGTTGTGCGTTGAAAGGTTGGAATGTTGAAGAAGAAGGAGCGTCACCCCACACCACCCGGCAGTTTTCGTAAGAGCGCATTGTAAAAGGGTTACGGGCGTCACGTTTTGTAAGAGCGGAATCTAAAGGACTTGCAGTGAGGGGTTTTTCGTCACGGTGACGAGATGGGGAGGCCCGACGCGTGTGTGGGCTGATGACCACAATTTATGTTACCAGAAAGTATCGTAGATGTCAAGGAAAAGTTATTAAGTGGATGAGGGGAAAGGAAATAGGAGGAAGGGGCGAACGAGAAAAGCGAAGTCAAAACCCGCACCCTTTCCCAAAACCGGAAAGGATGCGTCACCCAAACTCATCGCCCTGTTTTAAGGGTGTTCCACGCGTCCGGCTCAAGCCCAGTTCAGTCGAGTTGAATTCCGTGTCGCTTCACGAGTTCTCGAACTTCGTTGAAGCGGACCGGATCGCCATTCATGACGGTTTCCCCAGCCAGGAGCTTATTCATAAAAAACTGATCGAAGTCCTTCCATTGACCGGGTGAAGATGTGGCCCACATCCTCAACGTGAATCCCAAAACCTTGTCTGCGTAGTGCTTGCCATAGACCTGGCGCATTTCCCACATCGCGTCGATCCATTTGGCAGGCGATACATCGATTGAGCATATCTTCTTGCCACTGAAACTCGAAGAGAAGTGACAGGTAAATAGCCATAGCGCTTGCGAATTGAACTGTTGAACAGAATTGTTAGGAGGGCTGGCGCTGAGAAGCTCTTGGAATATATAAAACGAGTAGTCAGCTCGTACGGCATCGTCGTTGTCGATTGAGTCTTCCGAGACAATTATATGCGAATAATACGGAGCGGCTCCGATCTGACCGCCTGCCAGGGAGACGGCACCTTTGGGGGAAGCACCAATCGGGGGCAACTCCTTCGGAAGTTCGAGTCCAACTTCGAAGGTCAAGTAGTCGTAATAGTCGTTCAAAATTCTAGAAAGCTTTTCGATTCGGGCCGGAGTAAAAGCGGGAGAGTCTTGAAATGTCAATTTGAGTACACCCTGCTTATGGCCTACCTTTGCGGTGACGGCGTCTGGGTTGGCGTGACGCTTGCCCTTTGCGTCGACAGAATCCGTGGTTCCGTGCGTTTCTGTCGGGGGCTGAGTGGCGTTGTCGAGTTCTTTTGTCGCCGGTCGCGTCTGGGAGCCTGTCGTGACTTGCTGTGTCGTTTGGGTAGCTGAATCTTCTTGCTTTTTCGAGCGCAGTACCCAGCGATCAGCGGCCAAGATTAACGCGCCAAGCACAACGGAAAGGATTAGTTTGTGCAGCAATGATCTTGTCGGGATGTGCTCCGCAAAAATCAATACCAAGCCCACGATCCACGCTAGAAGCCACATTAGGTGCCCGATATTCGTGTTAATAATTCCGGAAACTGCAAGGGCTCCAAGAACTAAGGCGACAAATAGTGCAGTGAGGCTGTGGGCCGCAAGTCGACTGAATCGCTTAAATCCTGGCTCGGTTTGGTCTCCAGTCACTTTGGGTACGGAGCCCTCGTTCCTATCTTTGTCGGGCGGGATTACCACGCTGGGCGCAGTGACGTTATTCTGTGCGAGAGTCGAGGCGGCAGCCATCGATCTTTGTAGCTGTACTTTACCTCTCCATATTTTCCATTCTCGAAGAACACGGTCATGCCCGTGCGCAGAGGTTGCCCTTAGGCTAGCGCATACGTCCAGTCCTGCTGGCGCATTTCTGGCAGCAAGGAAATTGCTAAGGGCCTGATTGGAATGCTTGATCTGGAGCTCCCAGGTCGCCTTGAAATCGTCAAGGACTTCCGTCAGCTCAGCCTCGGTAGGTAGCCTGTTTATCTCACTGTACGCTCTTTGATACGAATCCAGTCGTGCAGCCGTGCAGCGCTCAATATGGCTCGCGTAGATCTTAGCCATTGCCTGATAGTCAACGCCGCTGAAAGGCTGCCTCTTATCCTGAGTCTTGGACCTTTCCAGGAGGTGGTCCCTCGATTCGTGCGTGACGGCCGTGGCCGACTCCATGAGTACTTTTTCATATAGGGAGTCAGCGTATTGCTTAATAGATGAGTCCAAAAGTCCGATCACCTCTATTGCAGAAATTCTACTCTGAAGATTGACTAGACGGGTAGATAGCGTGTCCTTGCTTCCAGATACCAATCTCGGTGGACTACGGTTTTGGGTTAGCTCTCCATGGTGCCTGCCCGGACACCTCAAGAAGGAGGCGTGGTGGGGTAGGGGAGGAGGACTACGCCGTCGGGGCAGGGGCGGCAGTGCTCTGCGCGGGCTGCGAGCCTTGGCTGAGAAAGTCGGCGACGATCCACGCTGCTCCGGCTATCGCAAGATTCTCGGCGTTGCCGGCCCAGCTAGTAAGGTTATGAGGATCGGCAAAGGAGGCGGGCAGGGGAAAACTAGAAATCAGAAATTAGAAACTAGAAATTGGAAACGCGGATTGAAAATTCGAAATCGGAAAATGGAAATTGGAAGGGCGAAGTCGCAGGCAACTTCACCGGTCTGAAGACCGGCCGCCACGGGCGGCAGTCAGTAGGGCTGAAGCGCTAGGCGACTTTGCGGGCGGATTTTTCGAGGAGTTCGTGGATAAGGGTTTGGTAGGGCTTGGATTGCCTGGCGGCCATGCGACGGAGCTGGCGCAGGAGTTGCGGGGCGATGCGAATAGCGATCAGTTGCTTGGCGTTTCCCGTGGCGGGGCGGCCGACCCTGCGGGCGCGGCGGAGTTCGGCATCGGTTGATTCGGGAATGTCGGAGAGGTTGAGCGTGCTATCCGGCATAGGCCTCGCGCTCTTTGCGGGTCGCCTGGCGCGCGCTGATGATGCGAATGATTTCCTTGGCATTTTTCAGCCTCCTGGGAGTGTAGACAACGATTAGGATCCGGCCAGTGAACGAAGTGCCCAAGCGCTTGGAGCGAACTTCAGCCTGTGAATGTTCGGGATCATCCCAGTCCAACGCATCGGGGTCGCCGAAAACGGTAGCCGCTTCCTCGAAAGACACGCCATGTTTCTTGAGGTTGCTCAGGGCCTTCCTGGCGTCCCAAGAGAACACATTACTGTATATACGCTAATTTGGCAAGGATGTAAAGTGTAGGCCGCCGTGGTGGAAATGGAGCGCGCGCAAAAAGAGCGTCGGCGGCGCTCGGAAGCTGGCTCGGACGTTTATGCGCCAGCGCTTTTGGAGAAGCTGGCGACGGCTTCGGCTTCGGTGTTGTAGACGTCGAAGACGGTGAGCAGCTTGGTGATTTGCAGGACTTCCTGGAACTTGCTGCCGAGGTGGCAGAGGCGTAGCGAGGCGCCCTGGGACTTCACGCTGTGATGGGCGGCGACGAGCGTGCCGAGGCCGGCGCTGTCAATGAACGTGACGTTGTCCATGTTCAGGACGATTTTCTTTTTGCCTTCGGCAATCAAGGATTTCACTTTTTCACGCAGGGCGTTGCTTTCTTCGCCGAGCACAATGCGGCCGTCGAGCGCCACCACGGAGACGCCATCCACTTCGCGATTCGTCATCTTCAAAGCCACGTTAGTTTCCTCCTCATCGGAAAGGGGTTCCGGCGGCAACCAGCGCCGGAGCCGTCAAGGATATCAATAATAGTCCGCACAGGACATGTAATAACCGCAGACCGAACAGATCAACTTGCAGCGCCGAGATTCGAGGCGGTGCGAGCAGACGGGACAATACCGCGAAGCATCTTCAGTCCCAGCGGAGGAACTCTAGGCACCCTGCGAAGGCGCAGCGGAATGAACTGCGGCCTGAGCTGTCTCACCGAGGACCTGAGTTTGAGCCTGCTTCGGGGCGCGTTCCACGGCTCGACGGTTATAGCACATCCCCCGGTAAGGGAAAAGCGCGGTAAACACAGGGAAGGGGTGAGTAAAGGGGAGGCGAGTGATTTGCGGGGTGTGGGACAGGGAAGTGCGGTTTGCGATGTTTGAAACTCTAGTACTTGAAACCTATGAGCGTCCGGGCGCATCCTTCTCAGTGTAGGCGTTGGTAAAAGGCCCTTCAGGCAGGGTCTTCAGGTGGCTCCCATGGTCCGCCCCATTGTATTGGCAGGTCTTGTAGCGATTCTACCCACGATAGTGCAAGCGCAGGGGCGCGGAATGGCTGCGGGTGGCGGGCACGCGATGAGTGCGGCGCCGAGAGCAATGGCGCATATGTCGGCGCCGGTGAGCGCGGCGGTGCGGCCGACGCCCGCGGCGCGGGTTCCAGTGAGGAATGGCACGATCCGTCCGCGGACGTCGGTTCCCGGTACGCGGATTGCGCGGACGATTGACGAACGGCGCTTCGGGAACAGAGCACTTCGGTCTCGCTGCAATAGCGGTGCGCCCGGGCTAGGATTTGACGCGGCGCATTTGGCGGCGGTGTGCGGTTCGAGCTCTTTTGGCGACCGCAGGTTTGGGAATCAGCTGCCGTTCTTCCCGTTTTTCAATGGCGGATTTTTCCTGCCAGATTCCTCCGTATCGAGTGAAGCGGCTGCACCCGACGATCAGGGTTACGAGCAGGCTTACGATCAGGGATATCAAGATGCTTCCGCGGACGCTTCAGCGAGCAGCCGTCGCGCAAGAGCTCCTCGGCCCGCCGAGCCGGCCGTGGAAGCGGCCAGCGCGGCGGCGAGCGAAAACGAGGGATATGTTTTTGTGCGGAGGGACGGCACGGTGTTTTTTGCGGTGGCGTACACGTGGGAAGATGGAACGCTTCGCTACGTCACCAGCGAAGGAATGCGCCGCAGCGTTGCGCGCGAGGCGCTGGATTTGGATGCCACGCAACAATTCAACGAACAGCGCGGATTGAGTTTTCGCTCGCCTGCCTGAAACCTATTTTTTTGCC
The DNA here is from genome assembly GCA_963729455.1 of uncultured Acidobacteriota bacterium. Taxonomy (GTDB): domain Bacteria; phylum Acidobacteriota; class Terriglobia; order Acidiferrales; family UBA7541; genus Acidiferrum. The sequence continues at coordinate 55,050 of CAVSNX010000004.1, read as the reverse complement.
GCTTCCGGCATGACATAACCTGATTTTGCCGGCAACCCCGCCCGCTCCAACTGCACAGTGGTGTGTTCAATTCCAAATTCACGTGAGGCTACTTCCTTGATGGAAGCGAGGAGGCGTTCGCATTCGTCGAGATGCATGTCCGGGACGCGCGCGTGCAAGCTGAGGGCATTGTGGTCGCCGCCGAGGCACCAGATGTGAACGTCGTGAACTTCCTGGACGCCTTCGATGGCGAGGATGGCGCGGGCGACGACTTCGATACGGAGATCGCGCGGGCGGCCTTCGAGAAGAATGTGCGAGGATTCGCGCAGGATGCCGATGCTCGACCAGAGGACGAGCAGACCGATGGCCAGGCCGAGGAACGGGTCGATCCAGAGCGCGCCGGTGGCGTGGATGAGGAAGGCGCCGACGATGATGGCGATGTTCGAAAGGGCGTCGCCGAAATTGTGAACGAGGATGCTGCGCAAGTTGAGATCGCCGCGGCCGCGAACTAAGGCGAGAGTGATGCCGCCGTTGACGGCGAGAGCAGCGAGGGAAGTCCAGATCATCCAGCTTTCGACGACGGCAACGGGGGAGCGGAAGCGCTCGATGGCTTCGTAGCCGAGCCAGGCGGAAAGCAAGACGAGAACAAAGGCATTCGTGTAGGCGGCGAGGGTGCCGGCGCGATGATAGCCGTAGGTTTTTTCGCTGTCGGCGGGGCGCTCAGCCCAGCGCATGGCCAGGTAGGAGATACCGAGAGCGGGGACGTCGGAAAGATTGTGGACGGCGTCGTTCAAGAGGGCGACGCTGCGGCCCAGGATGCCGCCGAAAACTTCAGCGACGACTAAGCCGAGGGTCGCGGCCATGGCCCAGCCGAGCACGGAGGGGCGCAGAGTGGGATGAACGTGGCCGGCATGACCATGATCGTGGGAGTGAGAATGGCCCGCGTGAGAGTGGTCGTGGTGGTGGTGGCCGGAGCCGTGGTCGTGGGAATGGTCGCCCATCGGGACCATTCTACCTGCTCGGGCGGTGGTTCGCAGCCTTGTCTCAGGCTTAGTGGGAAGTTTGACACGCGATGTTGGGGAATGGATTGACGGTCCTCCCGGCGACTGCGAGTATGAAACAGGCATCCAGTTCCGCAAAAGTTGGCGCGGAAGCATGCTTCACACAGGGGATTTGCACGCAAAGACATGACGGCTCCGATCGCTAAGTTGAGTTTCTGGGGTGTGCGCGGGTCCACGCCGACGGTGGATCCGGCGACGTGGCGCTATGGCGGGAATACCCCGTGCCTGGAACTGATTGCACCGGACGGGACGCAATTTATTTTGGATTGCGGGACTGGGCTGCGCATGCTGGGGAGCCGGTGGGCCGCGCCGAGCGGCGGGAAAACGCCGGAGACGCACATTTTTGTGACGCACTATCATTGGGATCACATTCAGGGGATTCCGTTTTTCGCGCCGCTGTACGTGGAGAATAACGAGTTTCATTTTTACAGTTTTCGTTCGAAATATTTGGGGCGCGACAGTTTGAAGCAGGTGTTCGAGGCGCAGATGGCGCTGCCGTATTTTCCGGTGGACATGTCTGCGATGAACGCGAAGAGGAAGTTCAAAGAGGTGGACGGCGGGGATTCGTTCCAGATTGGCGAAAATAAAATTACGGCGCGGTGGCTGAATCATCCGCAGGGGTGCCTGGGGTTTCGAATCGAGACGCCGGCGGGAACCGTGGCGTATGCCACGGACAATGAACCGGGGGACGCGAAGCTGGATGAAAGTTTGCGGGAGCTGGCCGCGGGGGCAGACATTTTTATTAATGATGCGCAATTTACGCCGGAGCAACTGGAGACGACGAGAAAAGGATGGGGGCATTCGTCGTGGCTGGAGGGCGTGAAAGTAGCTCGGCACGCGGGCGCGAAGACGCTTGTGCTATTCCATCACGACCCGGATTCCACCGATCGCATGGTGGATTCGATCCTGCGACAGGCGCGGGAGGAATTTGATTCGGTTTTTGCGGCGAGCGAGGGCATGGTGATTACACTGGGCGCGCCGGGCGACCGCGTGCAAGCGCACATGCCGGGAACGCGCACGGCGCTGCGGCGCGAAGCGCAGTTCAACGCAAAAGTGTGCGGGGTGACGGAGGGCGGCAAGGAATTCGAGGAGGAGACCATCGTCCGCGATCTCTCGCTGCAAGGCGCGCTGCTGTCGCTGAAGCATTTGCCGCAACTGCAGTCTGAGCTGCAAGTCACGATGGAGGCTCCAGGGGCGAATGGGGCGCAGGCCATGAAGTTGCGGGGGTATGTGGTGCGGATTGATGCGGGGACGGAAAAAGGGCATATCGCAGTGGGAGTGGTTTTCACGGACTGATAAAAGCGGAAAATAGAAAATAGTCCTTCCTCAAAGGGGCTCGCCAAAGACAACGAACCGGCACAATTCTTAGAAAGTATGGGTGGTGGGTCAGTTCCCGATGACTTACCAGGCACTGGCAGGAAAACCGAGCTAAACTGAGAAATCTCTTCGCGGTGTACTGGTGTCTAAGTAGTTGAGGCCCACGTGAGAACACCCGGTATTCGTGGATGGCTTCTGATAGCTGGCTGCCTTGCGATTGTGGCAGTTGTATATTGCACTATTCATCTTAGTTCCCGAGCCCATGCCCAAACTAACCCAGTGGGTCGACTCATTAGCGAGAAGCTAACGTCGCTATCCTCGTCAGAGGGCGGACGGACGATTGATTGCGGAAACTCAACGATGTACAGACCAGATGACAAATTGACGCTCTGCGCCAGCACCGCATACGAGAACCGAAACCCCTTTCACGTCCTGTACTCTGGTCCGGTTGGGTTCTCTCAAAGTGCCTATGGGTTGGCGGGAGACGCAGCGGGAAACGTTTATGAGGTTCTATACGATTCGAGGGGATTACTCAACCTCGGCCTAGGAAAGAACTCCCAGGTTTTCAATGACAATCATATAAGGGTGACGATGTGCCTCAAACCTGTACGCCTTGGCAGGACGGGCGAAGGAATGCTGGCGTGCATCACGCCCGTAGATGAGCAGAAGTCGCAGCTGGCGGCGCAACAGAAGCCAATTAACACCACGGTATGTGCGATCCTCAATCATCCGGCGGCTTTCAATAACAAGATGGTCCGGATTCATGGATATGTTTCGGGAAATTTTGAATACTCGGACTTGGGAGCAGATGGGTGTTCCGATTCGATTTGGTTTGCATACGGAAACGGCGAGGGACCTCCGGGCTTGGTGGCGTATGTAAATGGGGGAGCAAGGCCCGGAGCCGAGGACGCCCAGGGGAGATTAATTCTGCCCATCCCGGTGAAACTGGTAGAGAATTCCAACTTCCATCGGTTTGAAGAACTTATGAGAGCCAGAGTCGAAGCAGATGAGCGGTCCGAGAAAACAAACCCCGATAACTTCGTTTTTCACCGCGTCTCAGCGACTTTCACTGGGAGAATTGACGGCGTCTCAGATGATGTGCACGGGTTTCACTTGAAACGAAAAGCTTTGGATAAAGTTGATTACTTAGGGTTTGGTCAGATGGGGCTCTTCGACGCTCAATTCATCCTCCAATCTGTGGAAAACGATGTGGTGCTTGAGACATTTCCCCCGATTCCGAAGCCAGCGCCTAATAAGTCCCCTAGTCCTGATTAACGCTGCCGGAAACTGAGCCACCACCAAAGTATGCGGAGTTTCTAAGGAATCAGCGCGTTTCGGGGATAATGGGTGGCGATGGCATCCCAAGGTGCAAGACGCGGGAATTTTGTGTCGGTTAGTGCGCTGGACAAGCGCGTGCCGACGAAGCGCGAGTTGTTGCGGGGGCTGGTGCGGCAGGCGCCGTTTGTGGGGAAGAATTTTCTGCTGTATTTCAAGAATGTTTGGCGGCGGCGGGTTTTGCGGACGAAGGTGGTGGCGCCGTACGCCGTGACCTTTTATGTGACGCACAAGTGCAACCTGGCTTGCAGTTATTGCACGCAGAAGGAGCCGGACGTTTTCAGCGAGGAGTTGCCGACGGCTTCGACGATTGGGCTGTTGCGGCGCATTCGAAAAGAGACGGACTCGATTGTGATTACCGGCGGGGAGCCGACGCTGCGGGCGGATATTGAGGAGCTGGTGGAGGCGGCGCGGTTCGAGTGCAAGTTTCGATCGCTGCTGCTGATTACAAACGGGACGTTGCTGGACCGGAAGCCGCGGATTTTGCGGGCGGTGACGGGGCTGGTGGTGAGCCTGGATGCGCTGGCGGCGGACCCGACGAATCCGCTGTCGAAACCGGCGGCGCTGCCGAAGGTGCTGGAGAATCTGGAGTTCGCGAAGGAAAAGCTGGGCAGCGCGCGGCGGATCACGATTAGCACAGTGATTGAGGAATGGAATATCGGCGAGGTGGAGCGGCTGCTGGACTGGTGCGGGGAGCAGGGGTTTGTGTTTGCGGCGCAGTCGGCGCAGACGGAGAAGATGCCGAATCTGGCGCTGCTGAAGAATCCGCGGTACCACGCGTTGGTGGATAAGATTATTGAGCGGCGGCGGAGCGGCGCGCAGGCGATCAATGGGACGCCGCGGACGATTGAGACGCTGCTGCGGTTCGGGGATTTCGAGTGTTATCCGACGATGTTTCCGCGGGTGTATCCGAATGGGGATGTTTTTTATCCGTGCGAGCCGCTGCACAAAGTGGCGGGGAATTTGCTGCGGGACGGGTCGCTCGGGAAGATTTTTTCGCGGGGAAAGAAGCTCTATGGGGACATTCCGCCGTGCCAGGGGGTTTGCTACTTGTTTGGGAACGTGCTGTCACATTATTACGTGAATGATTTTTGGGGGCTGGCGGGGGATTTTGTTCGGTGACCGGCGGTGTGGCAGGGATGCTTCGTTGGAGTGCGGCAGCCGGGCTGCCTTTTTTGGGATCGTGCTGGGGCTTCTGTTGAAAAAGGAGGAGCCCAGCAGTCCTGAGCCCGGAAGGGCTCTCGCACTCCAAAGTGCTGACGGCATTGCAAGAATTTCTCCTGGCGCCGTTCTCTTCTAAGGAAGGCAAGCAACCCAAGAGGTTGCTGGCTGCCTCTGTAGCGTTCAGGCGGCGTTGTGCACCTCGTTGGTGAGAGCGCGCCACGAAGGAAATTGAAATATGCCCAGCCGAGTGTGTCTTTTGGTGGCATTGGGTTGTGCGATTCTTTGTTGGTCCGGTCTTGCCGGGGCTCAATCGTTCCCCATGTCTGCTCTTTCTGGGAGAATCGCAAACCCTGCCCGAAGCGGTTTCTCGATTCAGCTCAAGCCGATTGAGAAAAATCCGCTGGCGATCTACGACGGGTATTCGGCTGAAACTGCGCCAGATGGGGAGTTTCAATTCAAAGATGTCGAGCCGGGGAGGTATGTACTGGTGGCCGAGGGCGCGGGCTTTATGCCCACGAAATACGGAGCGGAGGGGCCGGAGCAAAGCGGGGCGGTGATCGAACTGAAGCCTGGGCAGCGTCGCAAAGGGATTGTGCTGACCCTTGTGCCGAAGCGCGTGGTGTGTGGAAAGGTGACGGACGAACGCGGGAACCCACTTCCAAAAGTGGAGGTGTATGCGTTCCGCCATCTTAAGGGTTCCATGTGGCTTGCGGGAGGCACTTACACAAACACGGATGACGAGGGCGGCTACCGACTGCCCGACTTGGAACCCGGGGAATACTTCCTTGAAGCGGGGATGTCCACTTGGTCCATCGGCTCGAAGGATCTGACGCAAATCGAGGCGGAGAGCCTGGCGAACGCTGAGCCAGTGGAGGTTGGGCGGGACGACGGCGCCGGATGCCGGGAAAACATCCGCATGGGTCCGCGGCTTGGTTATAGAGGTTTCAAGATTCGCGGGCAACTTGCCGAAGATCTATCCTTAACGGGGAAAGATTTAGTCCTTTCGTTGTTAGAGGTAAACAAGACAGGGGTCACACGAGTCGTGCCGCCTACGGAAACCTTTAAACCGGGGCTTTCGTTCGAGCTTTGGCCAGTTCCCGCAGGCCACTATCGTTTGATTCTCTCTAACGGGCGATTTCCGGCAAACGGGTATGTTGGACAGCCCGCGTTCACTATCCTCAGTTCGCAAGAGATTACCGGCAGTTCTGTGGACGTAAATGGGATAACCGTCGCGCCAGATCCGCTGGCATCGCTTAGCGGGCAGGTGAAGCTCGAAGGTGTCGCGGCTGCGGCGGCTTGCCCCACAAAAGAAAAGACACACCTTAGAATTCGGAAGGACGATGATGGCCAATTCCAGAACGTCGAATTAGCAGCGGATGGAACGTTTTCGTTTGCGCACGTGCCACTCGGAACGTACACCGTTAGTTTGTATCCGTTCCTTCGCGGGTCCGTCTATGTCAAGACGACGCTGCTGGACGGGCAGCCAGTGGACCAGCAAAGGATCAAAATCTCCTCAGTAACCTCGCATTCGTTGGAAGTAGTGTTGAGCGGTGACGCCGCTCATGCTTCTGGGCACGGCCCGCCCGACGAAACGGTCGCGCGATATCGGGCGGAAGGGACGCACCCCAAGGCATCCGTGTCCGGCAAATTGACGAACGTGCAGGAAGATGCCCCTTGGGTGAAATTGTGGGCGGTGCGGTTCAATTCGGAGCGTTCCTACGAGTATTCGACCAAGCCTGGAGCGGATGGAAGCTTTCATTTCGAGAATGTGGATCCTGGGATTTACCTGCTGGTGGCACAGGGACGCGGATACACGATCTCCGAATACGGTGCGTCGTACCCACACCTTGAGGGGAGAGCCATTACGCTGAGCGCCGGACAACGGCTTGCGGGGCTCACCCTGAGTGCAGCCCCGTGGAGGCCCAGTCTTTGCGGCCAAATCAGCGATGAAAACGGGCAGCCCCTCCCGAATGTGAGCGTGTTTGCGACGCCATCCACCGGACGTAGAAGCAGCCCGGCGGCTGGCAGCGCAAACATGGACAGCGGCTCAGGCGGGGCTCAAGCGGCAGAAAGCGGGATGGTTGTCAGCCTGGCGCCGCCGAGCGTGCGCACGGACAATGCGGGGAAATTTCGATTTTTTGATTTGAGACCGGGGAGCTATTTCGTTTGGACGGACTTCCTGGTGCCAAACGGTCAAGAATGGACTCGACGCTGGACGTACTATCCCGCATCGCCAAATCTCGACGGCGCTCAGCCGGTTAAGATTGGGTTCAGCTCAGAAGTGGGATGCAGCCACAACATCCGAATGCACGCGCCAGCGACGTTTCACGTTCGAGGCAGAGTTCCGAAAGATATCGGGCATGCTGATGGAGAGTACTTCGATGTCAGCCTGGTTGAGACAAACTCGAGCTGGAGTCGAGGGCATAACCCAACTCAAGAATATGCTCGGTGCGGGCGAAGCTTTCGATTTCGCCAACGTGAGTGCTGGTCACTACTCGATTCGACTTGCGGGTCCTTATAAGAAGCCGTCGCCCCAGGATGGTTCGTTTGTCATCATGACTTCTGGCCCATGTGCTGCACCCAGCCTTTTCCTCGCTTCGCGCGAGTTGGTGGTCCACGATAGCGATCTGAACGATGTGACCATGGAACCGATTCACCTGCTGACGGTGAGTGGAGAGATTCACTTCGAGGACATTCCGAAGGAGTGGCACAGCTTTAGAGTCGAGGCGCAGAGCGTAACGCTGTCCCCATCCGAGGAAATCGCTTCGATACGCGGCGCCCAAATGTTCGGCGGCTCTTGCCCTCCAAGGGTTCGACTTGCTCCCGACGGGACATTTCTCTTTGAGAATGTCGCAGGCGGAAGCTACCAAGTTGGTCTTGACCTGGTGGGGGTGCAAGGTGATGCGTTGTACCTGAAGTCGGTAGCCTTGAATGGCCAGCCGATCCAGGGCAGACACATAACTCTCAAAGCGGGACAGTCAGCAAAGTTGACGATGGCGGTGAGCAACAACGGAGGCGAGGTCGATGTGCAAGTTAAGCCCGTTGGCCCACCGGCGGAGGAATATCGATATGATGAGCCGTGCCGGCCAAAAATGGCAGTTATGCCGCAGGCCTTGCTCATTCCGGATACGATTCCCGCGGACGGGTCGGGAATTGCAGCTGGTGGATACACTCAAGCGGGCTATATCCAGATTTATCGAGTGCCCCCCGGGCGCTATCACGCGGTAGCAGGAAACAATTTCAATTTCCACTTCGCGCTGTTGCCAGGCGGATATTCCGTGTGGTCTGACCCGAAGTTCTTACAATCCATGAGAGCGCTCGGGACGCCCGTGGAAGTCACTGCCGGACAGAAAATAAAATTGTTAGTGCCCGACGGCACTGCGCAGATACAGGACCTGCTTGCGAAATACAACGAGGAGGTGAGCGTCAGCGACCACTGCGCGGCCTCCTGCTCCTATGAAGGATTCTGGGACGGGGCGGAAACTGCAGAAACGGACAAACCATAAGAGGGGGGAGGCCGGCAATTTTTTTGTCGTTCTGAACAAAGTTCACTTGGCAAGGCAAAAGACGATGGGGATCCAAGCTAGAGTAATCCCAGGTGGTCTGGATACTTGGCCTGCAAAGAGCTTACCAAGACGTCGAATTCGGAAAGAGTGCGTAGATTCTGGAGACAGGGGTCTTTTAGGAAAAAGGGCCAGCAGGCGAAGCCGGTGCTGACGCTACGTTCGAGCCATTCGAAGGCCTCCGTTGGGCGGCCCAGAATGGCGAGAATACAGGCGACTTGATAGTAGGTGTGGTGGGCGTGGCCAAAGGATTTTGGGCTGGCGCAGGCCCGCGTCATACACTCGAGTGCTTGCTGGGGCTTACCTGTCAAGGCGTAGAAAACACCAAGCATACTGACGACGATTGGATCTTCGGGCAAGAGTTGCATGGCCTCGTCGAGCAGGAGTTTCGCTTCTTTCCAATTGCCCTCCATCATCGGAGGCTGCGTGGCGAAGTAAACGGGATATTTGTTGTTGGGGCTCTCGGCTCGCCACGCTTGGAGCTCTTCGCGCGCCAGATCGTACTCTCGATTCCAGATATAAACCTGGACGATGCTGTGACTGACCGCTTTTTTGGGGTGGAAGGCCCGACCTCGCTCGTACATTTCGCGGGCGTGATCGAGAAGGCCGACGTGCGCCAGAATCGTGCCCAGACGGTTGTAGGCGTGGGGCAGATTGTTCTGCAGAGTGAGCGCGCGCCTTAGTTCAGCGATGGCTTCCAGATGCTGAAAGTTCTTCGACGGGCCCCATAGCAAGAACGCTTTGGCAACATGGCCTTCGGGCAGATCCGGGTCCAATTCGAGCGCGCGGCGGCAGTGAAACTCTGCTTTCTCGAGCCAAACGCTGGCCGGGTCGAACTCGAAATGACGCGTGGCGCATACGAAGGAAAGAGTCGCGTGGGCTAGGGAGAATCCTGGATCCCGCGTTACGGCAGTGCTGAGATGCTGGGCGGCTTGGTCGAGGAGGGCGGAATCACCGGAGGAGCTAAGGCGGTAGCCACGCATGAATTCGGCGTAGGCTAGCGGATCCTTGCTATGGCGAGGCCGAGGCTGGGCCGCCGGCAGGTGCAGGGTTCTGTTCAATGCGGCCGCGATTTGTTTGGCGGTCTCGTCCTCGAGATCGAATAGGCGGATCAATTCGAAATTACACTTGCGGGCGAAGCAAGCTTGTTGCAAACGAGTGTCCAGCATTTCGAGCGAGAGATGCCACTGACATTTGGATTCTTGAATGGCGCCGCGGACCACGAAGCGGACGCCCAGGCGCGAGGCGATCTCCGAAGTTGGCGCGTCGGATGGCACAGCCAATACCGCCGACGTGGGCAAAACGTCTACGCCTTGCAGGTTTCCTAGGCGTGAAACCAGAGCATCAGCGAAACCTAGGCAGATGCCCTGGTCGTCAGAGCCTTTGCCAAGAAGAAGGAGCGGCAGAACCGCAAGCGATGAACGCTCGCTCCACGCCGTAGCGCGCTCCGGGCTGAGCTCGTCAGCTGGGCTAGGTACGAAATCGGAAGGTTGGAAACGAGCATCAATCACGCGCACCGGGCCGACAAAGCGGTAGCCCTTGCCGACAACGGTCTCGAGAAAACGCGGTTTGGCGGGGTTGTCGCCCAAGGCGGTGCGAATTTTTCGAACGATGTTGTTGATGTTCGGCTCGGCATCAATAAAAAGATCCGAGCGCCAGAGTTTGGCGATGATGTCATGGCGCGAAACCAATTGTTCGCGGCGTGCGACCAGGAATATCAGAAGTTCCATGGGCTTCTTTTCGAGCTTCACGCGCCGGCCGTGGCGGCGAAGTTCGTAGCGCCCCAGGTCCAACTCGACTTGACCGATAGTGCGATTGGCACTCCGCATAGGTCTTCGTTGCTGGCATTATCCTCTTAGATTGAGTAATTTACGACGATATACGGAAAATATGAAAAGGTTATGTGGGCTCCATTGAGGCGATCCCTTGCTTATGCGAGTATTCCGGGGAACCTGGATTCTATAACGGAGGCGAAACAATGAAACGGAAGCAATTTCTGGCGATCACACTCATGGGATTGTTGTGTGGAGCATGCCTGGTGTTTACGATTGGAGCGCAGAGTTCAACTGCTGAAAAACATATCTTCACACCCGATGGTATTCCGTACGGGCCGGTACCAGCGTTCGTGCCTGCGGGCGCGCAACTTGCAGTGCTAGAGGGCAACCCCGGCGCGGCCAGTGGGGATTACACGGTGCGTCTAAAGATGCCTGACGGATACCGAATTGCGCCGCATTGGCATCCGCAGCGGGAAAACGTGACGGTTATCTCTGGAACGTTCAAGGTTGGAATGGGAGACCATTTTGACGAAAGCAAGATGGGAAGTTTTCCGGCGGGGAGTTTCGCTTATCTTGATCCCGACATGCATCACTACGCGATGGCTAGCGGAGACGTGGTGGTGCAGGTTCACGGGACGGCTCCGCTGCAATTCAATTACGTCAATCCCAACGACGATCCAAGCCGAAATAAATAACGGATGGAGACGAGGCCGCAGGAAAGTTGCGCCTTGGCTAGTGGGCTCGTGCGTAGCGAGTAGATTCGGCTAGCTGAGGTCGGCGATTTTTTTGTCTAGGTGGGCTAGGGCAGCTTCGAGGGACTTGCGGTGGTTGGGGTGGGTGGCGGAGGCGAGGTCGTTGGAGATGCGGGTGCGGGATAACTCCAAGTCCTTGCGGTCCTGGTCGCGTTTGAGTTGTTCGGGGGTTTTAGCCCCATGGGGCGATTTTTGCTGCGGGGCTTCGGTCGCTGCGACCTGGGCTTCGACGTCCTTGCTTTCCCAACCTCTGGCCATAGGTAAAGTTTGACACAGTTTGAGGGAATCGTGCGGGAATAAGCGGAACAAGTTGCAACGCGAGGCTAGGCGCTGGCGGCGCCGCGCTGGGGGATGACGGGAAGGGCGGGACGCATGACGCCGTGGAGGGTGGTTTCGGCGACGCGGGCGAGGTGTTCGGCGAAAACACCGCGGTAGAGGAAGGTGGCGGTTTTATTTGCCCAGTCAACGCGCAGGTACCAGCGGCCGTGGGATTCTTCGGCGTGCGCCGCGGTAATTTCGCTGACGGGAATTTTTAGGTGCGACTGAAAATCCGAATCGAGTACGGAAACGTGTTCGGGGCCGACGAAGAGTTGCGCGGCGAATGACGGAGATTCTCCCAATTCAAATCTTCCGCCGTTGACGACGACCAGCGCTCCTAGTTCGCGAGCTTTGTCGTCGGCGTTTGTGGCCGGCTTGGCGGGCGGAAGAAGGATGGCGCCGATGAACATGGCCAGGCCAGCAAGGGAGAGGTAATAGCTGTTGCCCATTCCTACCGGCACGATGACCAGGGAGGCTCCGGCGAGCGCCAGGAAAATGCGGAAGAGCATCCAGGATTTGGGGTTGCGGCGAAGACGGAGGAGTTTGGGAACGAGCAGGACTACGGCGAACAACCCGCCGAGGAAGAGTTCGCGGAGAGACGTGGAGCTTCGCTGGGATTCGGATTGTGCCGGGCTGGGGGCCGTGCTCATCTTCTTTTCTGTCAGACAGTTTACTCCCTGTTGAATCGCGGGCTCAAGGCTGCAAGCCGCTAATTTCGCGCATGCGGGCGAAGGCGCGGCGCACGTGCGGGATGGTGATGGAGCCGCCGACGATCAGCGCGAGGTTCAGCGCGTCAATGACTTCCTCGCGTTTCCAGCCTTCTTCGCCACAGCGAACCAGGTGATAGGTGATGCAGTCGTCGCAACGCAGGACGGCGGAGGCGACCAGGCCGAGCAGTTCCTTGGTCTTGGTGCCGAGCGGGCCGGATTCGTAGGCCTGGTGATCGAGAGCGAAGAAGCGCTTGATACCGAGGTGGCCGCAGCCGAGGATTTCCTCGTTCAGGTCGGCGCGAAATTTCTGAAAGTCGTCCAGGCGATCGGACATGAATCCTCCGGGGAATTGGCTGTCGGGCACACCGACGGCGCCAGCATTATGAACCAAAACTTTCCGCAAAGCGCAGCGTTAGCCGGAAGTGGGGGCGAGAGCCTTTTCGACTAGTTCTTTTGCGCCGGGCTTGCCGGCTAGGACGAGGTCTGCCCATTCAACGCCGACTTTGGACAGGCGCACGGCTTCGCTGGTGAGGGACTCGGGGCCGCCGGAATCGGCGTTGCCAAAAAAGATGCGGTCCATGGGGTGGGCGGCGGCGAGACGAGTTTTTGTGTATTGGCCGGGCGCGGCGATGAACATGGGATGGCCGCGGCGGTAGATGCGCACTTCGACGGGATCGACATTGAATTCGGGCATGAGTTTTTGAAAATCGGAGAGAACGCGTGCGGCGAGCGATTTACAGTCGTCTTCCTCGAGCAAGGTGGAGCGCTGGCTTTCGCGGAGAGGCGTGTAGAACGAGAGGATGTTGTGCTTCTGCTTGTAGCCGGGATTGTTGCGGACGGTCCAGTCGGCGACGATGAAATCGGTGAAGGAGTTTCCGGGGCACCAGTTGTCGTAGCCGCGGTTGTAGACGGGCTTGTCGAAGATGACGTTTACGACGGGATAGGGGGCGTAGCGGAAATGGCGCATGGCGGTTTTCTGCTCGTAGGGCAGGTTAAGAACGATGCGGGAGGTGATTTGCTTGGGCGTGCACATGAGGACGATCTTTGCGGCGACGGTGGTGAGCTTGCCTTCGTGGAAATAGGTGACGCGGACGGCGTCCTTGTCTTGAATGACGGCGACGACGGCGGAGTTGTCCAACATGCGCTCCTTGAATTTGGGTTGGAGGACTTCGACGAGTTTGTGGGTGATGCAGCCGAGGCCGCCGGGGAGGATGACGCGCTTGCTGTCGGCACCCGTTGCCAAATCCTGCATGGCGGAGATGCCGACGAAGGCGGAGGTGTCTTCGTTGGTGGCGCCCCAGTTGGAAGGGCCGTAGCCGTCCCACCACTGAGCGACTTCCGGGGCGTAAGAGGCGGTGAAATTGGTGAAGGGTTGGGCGTCGAGCTCGGCCATTTTTTCGGAGATTTTAATTTTCATGAGGTCGTCGCGGAATTTTTTGAAACTGTCGCGGACTTCTTTTGGATAGGGCAATTGATCGAGGCCGGCTTTCCAGGTGTCCGGGACGAAGGTCTTGTTGACGATGGTGGGGTCGGGGTTGTTGACGAACGGAAGCTTGAGGCCGATTTCGGCGGCGAGTTGGTCGCCGTCGTCTCCTTTGAAGGCGTAGGCGGAGCCGGTGGCGAAGGGCTGGCCGTCGTACTCTTCCTGAAAGGCGTTGCCGCCGAAGTGGTCTTCCTTTTCGAGAAGGAGCCAATCTTTGCCGCGGAGGAAATAAGCGGCGGAGAGGCCGGCGACGCCTCCGCCGACGATGACGATGTCGGCTTTGCGCGTGGCGTCGGGATGTTCGAATTGGTGGCCGTCGCGAATCTGGTGGCAGATTTCGAAATGCTCGCCGTGGACGAGCGGTGCGGCGTTCGAATCGGCGGCGGGCGCGGCGAGAAGCGTTTTGTCTATGGGGCAGCCGGCGGCGACGGAACCGACTACGACGAATTTGATGAACTCACGGCGTGACGACGACATGCATCCTCCTAGGGTGTTTCGATCAGTTCTTGCGCATCGGCGCCGAGGCCGCGGGTGCGCACGCGGTACCAGATGATGATGAGGGCGACGGAGACGGCAAAGATCAAAGTGGAGACGGCGTTGATTTCCGGGGTGATTCCGCGGCGGAGGCGGCCCCAGATTTCGAGGGGGAGAGTGTTGTCGCGGCCGATGAGGAAGAAGGTGACGGCGATTTCGTCCATAGAGAGAGTGAAGATGAGAAGGCCGGCGGCGATCAGGGAAAGCTTGAGATTTGGCAGCGTGATGCGCCAGAAGGTTTGCCAGGAAGTTGCGCCGAGATCGAGAGAGGCTTCTTCCTGGGCGCGATCCATTTTTTGCAGGCCGGCGAAGAGTTCGGTGGCGGCGACGGATATGAGCGCGGTGCCGTGGCCGAGGAAGACGGTGAAGAGGCTGAGTTGAACGTGGGCGAAGACGGCGAACATTAACAAGGAGAGGCCGGTGATGATGCCGGGGAGAATCAGGGGCAAAAGGACGAGACGGCGGAAGAGCGCTTTTCCGGGAAAGTCTGCTCGGTCGAGGGCGAGAGCGGCGAGAAGGCCGAGGGTCAGGGAGAGAACGACGCTGCCGGCGGCGACGAGGAGGCTGTTCAGGACGGAGTCCCAGATGGGGCCGTCGGCGAAAAGCTGGCGGTACCATTCGAAGGTGAAGTGGCGCGGAGGGAAGCCGCCGACGCCGTCGCGATTAATGGAATAAAGGATGAGAACGATGATGGGGAGATAGACGAAGGCGAAGACTAACGCGGCGTACAGCGTGAGAAGGGGAGCGCGGCGGGTTGAAGAGGTGGCGGTCATTTGAAGGACCAACGCTTTTCAAGGCGCTCGGTCAGGAAGAGAAGAGAAATCACGACGAGCAGGATGCAGACGGAGATGGCGGCGCCGAGCGGCCAATCGTAGGCTGCGCCGAAGAGGCTTTGTACGACGTTGGCGATCATGGTGCCAGAGGCACCGCCGACGAGAAGGGGCGCGAGGAAATCGCCGAGGGAAAGGACGAAGGCGAAGGTGGCGCCGGCGATCAGGCCAGGGAGCGAGAGCGGGAGAATGACGCGGAAGAATGTTTGCGTGGAGCCGGCGCCGAGGTCCTGGGAGGCTTCGACGAGCGGGCGGGGGATATGCTCGAGGGCGGCGTAGATGGGGAGAAATACAAAGGGCGTGTAGATGTGAGTGAGCATGAGGACGACGGCGAAGGGGCTGTAGAGCAGGAACGAGACGGGTTCGTGTGTGAGGTGAAGATATTGGAGGAAGCCGTTGAGGACGCCCTCGCTGCCGAGAATGGTTTTCCAGGCGTAGCCGCGGACCAGGTAGCTGACCCACAGGGGGACGATGACGAGCTGGTAGAGCAATTCTTTGCGGGCGCCGGAATGAAACGAAAGGTAGTAGGCGAGCGGATAGCCGAGGAGCAGGGAGCAGAAGGTTACGGAGGCGGCGATGCGCATGGTGCGTAGGAGGACTTCTAGATAAACGGGCTTCGCGAAGAGTGTGCTGTAGTTGTTCAGGTTCCATTGGTGGACGAGGAGGCCGTCCTTTACGGCCCAAAAGCTGTGGGCGAACATCAGGGCGTAGGGAAGCAGGAGGAACAGGCCGACCCAGAGGAGGGGCGGGAGAGAGACTAGCGTTTTGTAGGCACGGGAGAACATGGCGGAGGTGACTGGTGATTAGTGACTCGTGACTGGTGACTAGTGATTTGTGACAACCAAGCTAGAACGCCAGTGGTTTGAGCTACATGGTCACGCGATGATCAGGGAGTCGGACCTCCTTCGTTCATATTCATTCCTGGACGCGGATGGCGTCGGTGGCTGAGAAAATGAATTCGTGTTCTCCGGAAAGCGGTCCGCGCGCGGGAATGCGCACGCGCAAGAGCTGGCCGTTGGCGCACTGCACTTCGAGCAGCTCACTGGCGCCACTGTAGAACTGTTGCTGCATGGTGGCGCGGAAGCTGACGCTTCCGGGGGACACTGCTGCGGCGGAAGCGAGACGGATGGCTTCGGGGCGCAGGGAGAAAACGGCGGGGCCGTTGTTGGCGCTGACGGGCCATTGCAGGGCGCCGCACACGGCGGTGCCATCGCGGACTTCGCCGCGAAGCAAGTTTGTTTGCCCGATGAATTGGGCTGTATAGGCAGTGGCGGGATGCGCGTAGATTTCTCGAGCAGTGGCGACCTGCTCCAGGGCGCCGTCGCGCAGGAGGGCGATGCGGTCGGAAAGCGCCATGGCTTCTTCCTGGTCGTGAGTGACAAATAGAAAGGTGATGCCGAGTTCGCGCTGGAGGGATTTCAATTCGCCTTGCATTTGTTTGCGGAGGTTGGCGTCGAGGGCGGAGAGCGGCTCGTCAAGGAGAAGAAGCTGCGGGCGATTGACGAGCGCTCTGGCGAGAGCGACGCGTTGCTGCTGGCCGCCGCTGAGTTTGGAGGGGCGGGAAGCGGCGAACTCTTCCATTTTCACCATGCGCAGAGCTAGATCCACGCGCCCGCCGATTTCGCCGGCGGGCGTATTCTTCACACGCAAGCCGTAGGCGACATTGTCACGCACGGCGAGGTGCGGAAAGAGCGCGTAGTGCTGGAAGACGGTGTTGACGCGGCGTTTGTAGGGTGGGAGCGTGTCCAGCCGTTCACCTCCCATCCAGATTTCTCCGGCGCTGGGTTGTTCAAAGCCGGCGATCAGGCGGAGAAGCGTGGTTTTGCCGGAGCCGCTTTCGCCGAGCAGGGTGAGAAATTCTCCCGAGGCGATGTTCAGCGAAATACTTTTCAGGACGTCGCGCGCGCCGAAATGCTTGGCTACGCCGCGGACTTCGAGGAGCACGCCGCGTGCGGCGGGATCCGTCGGTGGCGAGTTGACGGCGACGAAGCTCACTGGGCGGCTTTGACCTCGTTCCAGATTTCGTTGTACTGCGCGCGGCGCGGAACGTCTTGCCAGAAATAGATGCGCTGCATGTAGGCGTCGGGATTGTCGAGATGCAAGCCTTTCATTTCTTCGGGAGTAAGAAATTGCGACGCGCCGGGGTTCGCCGGAGTGTAATGCGTTCGGTCGGTGACGAGTTTTTGCGTTTTGGCTTCGATCATGTATTCGAGAAACGCTTGCGCCAGCTCTTTGTGGGAGCTAGCGGCGGTAATCATCAAGTGGTCGATCCATCCGGTGGTGTTTTCTTTCGGAATGGTTTCACCGATGGGGAAATTCAGTTTTCGGAGATCGTTGGTGTTCAGGGGCCAACCCATGGCGAGGACAATTTCATGGTTTTGAAAAAGATTGGTTAGCTCTCCACCGGTGGACCAGATCTTTCGAATGTTGGGTTTCAGCTCGATTAACTTTTTCTTGACGGCGGCGAGTTGATCGTCGCTGAGATTGTAAAGTTGCGAGGGATCGGGCTTGTCGTAGCCGAGAATTTGTGCGGCCATGTAGAGGGTGGAGAGATCATCCCAAACGGAGATTTTTCCTTTGTATTTGGGATCCCAGAAGACGGCCCAGGAGTCCGGGGGCTGCGGAAAAACGGTGGTGTCATAGAGGAGCGGATTAGGTCCCCACATGAAGGGGACGCCATAAACCTGGCCGTTGGATTTGACGAGCGGGAGATCGCGAAGCTTCGGAGAGAGCTGTGCGTAGGAGGGCAATTTCGAAAGATCGAGAGGCGCGGCAAGGCCGGTGCGGGCGATGGAGGCGGCGACATCGCTGGAGGGCGAGATGACGTCGTAGTTGGAGGCGCTGCCGCCGCGCAGTTTGGCGACTAGCTCGTCGCTGGAGCCCATGTAGGAGGCGGAGACTTTGCAGTGATGACTCTTCTCGAATGCCTGGATGAAGGAAGGATCGGCGTAGCCTTCCCAGACGAGGAGGCTCAGGGAATCTTGGCTTTTTTTGCACGCGGTGTTGAGCAGCGCAAGCGCCAGAAGTCCGAGAAAAAGTGCGCGAACTTTCATCGCCCCTCCATCCAATTCGATTTCACGCTCATTAGCAGTTCGCCCCCAAAGTTAGAATGTCGGCGGCGTGTTGATCCATAGGAGCCAGGTTTCTTTCCGCCCCGGGTTTTTCCAGCGATGTGGCGTCGAGCTTTCGAAATAGAGGCTGTCGCCTTTTTTCAATAGATAATGCTCGTTGCCGTTCAGCCAGATTTCAAAGTCGCCCCGGAGAACGTGGAGAAATTCTTCGCCTTCGTGGGTGTAGGATTCGCCGCTGCCACCGCCGGGTTTGACGCGGAAAAGATGAGGCTCCATGGCGGTGTTTCCCCAGGCAAGCAGCTCCATGCGGACGTCGGGCGTGGTCTCCAGAATTTTTCGCTGATGCGGCCGGACGAGACGAGGATTGTCGCCGGCAGCCTCGAAGAGGGATAGGATGTTTGTGCCGTAGAAGCGGGCGATGCGCCGCAGCGTGGCGATGGAAGAGCGCATTTGGCCGCGTTCAAGGGCGCTGAGGAAACCGACGGAGACGCCAGTGGATTTTGCGACTTGCGCGAGGGAGAGGCCGCGGCGCGTGCGCAAACGGCGGAAACGCTGGCCGGGATGGGAAGAAGATTCCGCGGGAGCAGGGACGATTCCCTGGCGCTTGAGCACATGAGCGATGGCGGCGGGATTGAGGCCGCGAGCGCGGCGCAGAAAAATGGCGCGCTGCAGCAAGCGCACGTCGGCTTCGGAATAGAGGCGGTAGCGGCTTTCGGTGCGCTGCGGAGTGACCAAGCCGAGCGCTTCCCAGGCGCGCAGCGCGGAAGAAGAGATGCCGACGCGGCGGGCCACTTCGCTGATGCGCAAGGGGCGGGGGAGGCCGCGCGAAGCTAATCCGTTGGATAAATTCTTTCTGCTTGACACGGATGCCGGCTTTCTCTAAGTTTGCTGGATTATAGTAAGGTTTCAGGGGCACAGCAACCACGAAGAATAAGTCCTCAAAAAATTCTTCGCGGCAAGGGGTGAGGATATGAAGGGTGAAGCACGCTTCCGGCAGGTCCGTTCTTCGTGCTGCCACAGCATTTTATCCGCCAGCTTACTCGCATTTGCGGTGGTTCTCGCGGCGCCGTTTGCGGGCGCGCAGAGCACCGGTGGGCGCATCCGAGGCACAGTGATGGATGCCAGCGGCGGAGCCATTCCGGGCGCCACGGTTACGCTGATCAATGAGGCGACGCATGCGATCCGCGACATTCAGTCCGGCGCGAACGGGGAATACCTTTTTCTGGAAGTGGCGGTGGGCAGTTACGAAATCGATGTGACGACCAAGGGCTTCAAGAAGTACACGCGCAAAGGGATTGCGCTGGATCTGAACGAAGTCATCAGCGTGGACCTTACCTTGCAGGTTGGCGGCTCGACGGAAGTGGTGGAAGTTACTGGCGCGCCACCAGTGGTGGATACGACTTCGACGCAGCTGGGCGCGGTCGTCAATGAGATGTCGTCGACGCAGTTGCCTCTGAACCAGCGGGACGTTTATCAGTTGCTGCGGCTGCAACCGGGCGTGCAATCGCAGATAGGGAACAACCTGTTCTACGGGTCGGACAAAGCGGGCGTCGTTACGGTGAACGGCGGGCGCGGGCGGGCGAACAATTACTCCGTGAACGGCGGCGACGGGAACGATTTGTTTGCGAATTTGCCAGCGGTGCAGCCTTCGCCGGACAGCATCGAAGAGTTTCGCGTGATCACCAATTCGTTCGATGCCGAGTATGGACGCAATTCGGGGGCCGTGGTCAACGTGGTGACCAAGTCGGGCACGAATGATTTCCATGGCAGCGTCTACGAGTTTTTCCGCAACGATGTGCTCAACGCGCACGGATTCTCGTTTTTGCAGACGCCGAAACCGCCTTTTAAGCAGAACCAATTTGGTGGAACGCTGGGCGGACCGATCAAGAAGGACAAGACGTTCATTTTTGGATCGTATGAAGGGCGCCGCATTGTGCAGGGAATTGTTTCGCAGCAGGTGCCTGTCCCGACGGCCGCGGATGAGACCGGTGATTTTTCCCTTGGAGGCACTGCAACGCCTCTCAGTTCCACGGCATTCAGCGGGACTCTTACGGACAATACAGTTGCCAACATTCTTCAGAATCGGCCGGGCTGCGCCTCCGCAATTGCGGCGCAGGGAGGAGCCGCTCCCGTCGCCGGGACGCCATATGCCAGCTTCTTAAATGCCAGCAATGTTTTGCAGCCAGGTGTTTTCTCAAACACGCACACGGGCCTGGAGAATCAGATCCCCACCGCTTGTTTTGATCCCGTCGCCCTGAGCCTGCTGAAGTTCCTGCCAGGATCAGGGGCTAGCAGTTCTCTGGCGCAGGACGTAGCCAAATCCACGGACCGCGGAGATCAGTTCACCATTCATTTTGACCAAATTCTGAACAAGGACCAGAAGCTTTCGGTCTACTATTACTACAACAACGACAACACGCTTGATCCCTTTGCGATTTTCCAATTGGCTGGCGCTTCGCTGGGCAATTTCGGGGGCCGGATCATTTCGCACGTGCAGCAAATCAACGTCAGCCACACGTGGACGATCGGTTCGACGGCAGTGAATGAATTCCGGTTCACGCTATTCCGGGAGGCGGAGCCGCAATTCTATACGCCGACAACCACGAATTTGGTGACGGCGTCTTGCGGCACCGGAGCAGCCTCGGCGTACTGCTTTACTGGAACGTCCGACACGCCTCTTGTGGATGCCAATGGAAATCCCCTTGGGACAGCAGCAAATCCGAATGTTCCGGTGTGTCCGGGCCAGTTCGGATGCGGCATACACCCGGGGCTTGGTTCGCAGTTCGAAGGTGTGCCTTTCTTCACGCTGAATGGCACCACCGGACTTTTTGGAAACAACTTCGAAGGACAATTGCCGCAGACGGGCAACACGTTTCAGTTCAGCGACAATTACAGCAAGATCATCGGCAAGCATAGTTTCAAGTTTGGCGCGGATACGCGTTACCAGAAATTCGACCAGACGGTCTACTTCAACGTAAACGGCGAATTCATTCTAGGATCGGGGGGCCCCAACGACACCGGCTCTTCCGATCCGTATGCGAACTTCCTCTTGGGCTTACCGACTTCCTATTCACAGGGTTCTGGTAACAAGGAACTCGTGCGCAGCACCTCGGTGTATCTTTTCGCACAGGACAGCTGGAAGCTCAAACCTACCGTCACGCTGAACTACGGGATTCGCTGGGAGATGAACACGCCGCTGACCGACATCGGTCAGAAGGTGCAGCGGTTTAATCCGGGACAGGTTTCCACGATCTATCCGTGCCAACTCTCTGCCACCAGCATCACCCAATATCAGCAATTGCCACAGTTTCAGGGAACCGGGGCGCCGACACCCGATTGCAACAACACGGGCACAGTGCCGACCGGACTGGTTGTGCCGGGCGACAAGGGCGTGCCGGGCGGGTTGATCAGCACCTACACCAAGGCATTTGCGCCACGGCTGGGACTCAATTGGAGCCCGGGGTGGAAGGATGGCGGGCTGGCCAAGCTGACGGGTGGACCGAATAAGACCACGGTCAGCATGGGATGGGGCTTGTTCTACAATCCGATTGAGCAGCTGGTGCTGGAGCAGTTCGTAGCGGAGCCGCCGTTCGGCATCAGCAACTCCGTTTCGAATCCGCTGCTGAGCACGCCGTTTGTGTCGCAAGAAGGGACGACGAAACCAAACGTTTCGAACGGGTTCCTGACGCCGCCGCGCAATCAACCGGTGGACTGGTCGCTGTACCGGCCGATTCTGCTGTTCGGGCAATTTCCGACGAACCTGAGGACGCAATATTCGGCACAGTACAACTTGACGATTAAGCGCGAACTGCCCGGGAATGTGCTGTTCCAGATTGGCTACGTGGGGTCGCAAGGGCACCGGCTTCTTGCCATTTATGATCAGAATGCCGCGAACGCGCAGACCTGCGTGGACCTCGCCAACCTTGGACAGGGCTGCGGCCCGTACGGTGAAGACAGTCAGTATCAGTTTACGCTTCCTCCTGGAGCAACTCTCCATCTGCCCTATATTGGCGGGCCAACGCCTGGAGGTCCGAATATCCCGTGCCCGATTGTGGGCGCGACTCCGACGGGTTGCACCATCACGGGCGCGGCAGGAGGAACTCCAATCAATTTGGTAGGACTGCGGCCTTATTCTTCAACGAATTGCAATCCAACCGATCCGAACCCGCTGACGAGCGGCTGCCCGGCCGACGGGACACCGATTTTCGGGAGTATTTTCAACGAGGATACGGCAGCGCATTCGAATTACAATTCGCTGCAAACGCTGCTTCAGAAACAGTTCTCTCATGGACTGCAGTTCCAGGCGTCCTACACGTTCAGCAAATCACTGGACAACGCTTCGAGCTTTGAGGAAATCCTAAACCCGACGAATTTCAACGCGACCTACGGACCATCGCTCTATGATGCGCGGCACCGATTTGTTTTCAACTACGTTTGGCAATTGCCGGTGCCTAAGAAAGAGGGATTTGCCGGGAAGGTGGTGAATGGATGGGAAGTGTCCGGTATATTCACCTACCAGACGGGATTCCCGGTTCTGATCAACAATTGCAACGATAGTGAGCTGGAAGGCAGCATCCAGGGGTTTGAATGCCCTGGCAAACCGAACCTCACGGGTCCTCTGCAGATTACGAATCCTCGGACGACAGGATTTGGGTTCAGCGTCAACCAGTTTGACAACAACGTGACTCTAGGTACGTTCGGCAATGCGCCGCGCACGGTGTGCTGCAATTCGCCGATCAACAACTGGGACATGGGAGTATTTAAGGACACGCCGGTAAGCGAAAAGATGCGTCTGGAATTCCGGACAGAAATTTTTAACGTGTTCAACCACACGCAGTTTTACAGCATTGATGGTAACTCCGGTAACCTGGGTACGACCTTCGGGCAGCCACAGAAGGTGCGCGATCCGCGGCTGTTGCAATTCGCACTGAAACTGATTTTTTAGCGTTTGAAGGAGCTCCAACGCAAGGAAGAGGGCGCCCCGACCAGGGCGGGGCGCCTTCGCGCGTCAACAAAAGCCGAGAGCAAGTCCCGGAATTTCCAGAGATTTTCCATCTGAGACTGACCGCAGGGAATAGACCTGCCAGGGTAGCGGCACAAGTGCCAACCCACCATGGAGTACGCAAATGCACGACGCACTACAAAAAGAGATCGCGACGTATGAGAAGCGCACGCCGAAATCGGCCGTAGCTTACAAGAGAGCGTTGCAACGCATTCCGCTCGGAGTCGCGAGTAATTACCGGCATTACGAGCCTTATCCCCTTTTCGTGAAGGACGGAAAGGCGGGAAGGATTCATGACGAGGACGGCAACGAATACATTGACCACAACTTGTGTTTTGGGGCGCTGATGGCGGGGCATTGCCATCCTGCGGTGGTGAAGGCAGTCGAGGAGAAGTTGCATGAAGGAACGACGTTTGGGATGCCGCATGACCAGGAGTGGGAACTCGCGGAAGAAATTTGTGCGCGATATCCGGTGGAGATGGTGCGGTTTGGTTCGAGCGGGACGGAAGTGACCATGCATGCCTGCCGCATCGCGCGCGCGGCGACGGGGCGCGACAAGATTTTGAAGTTCGAGGGTTCTTATCACGGCTTGCATGACACCGCTTTGGTGAGCGTCAAGCCCAAGGCGGAAGATTACGGCGATCCGGATGCACCGACTTCCGTTCCTGGGGGCGGCGGCATACCGAAAAATTCGCTCGAGAATGTGGTCGTTGCCAGCTTCAACAATTTGAAGAGCGTCGAAAACCGCTTCAAGCAATATCCCGGGCAGATTGCCGCGATTATTCTCGAGCCGATTTTGATGAATGTCGGTTTGTGCATGCCGCAACCAGGATTTTTGCAGGGGTTGCGCGATACTTGCACAAAGAATGGCGCGCTGCTGATCTTCGACGAGGTGAAGACCGGCGCGAAACTTGCGTGGGGCGGCGCCAGTGAATTTTTTGGCGTGAAGCCGGACATGATTTGCCTGGCGAAGTCCATCGGCGGGGGCTTGCCGCTGGGCGCGTTTGGGGCAAGCCGCGCGGTGATGGATCTGATCTCGCAGCATAAGGTGTTTCACGGCGGGACGTACAACACGAACCGAGTTTCGATGGCGGCGGGACTAGCGACGTTTCGCGAAGTGCTGACGCGCGAGAACTACGCGCACGTCGACAAACTCAGCAAGATGCTGACGGAAGGGTACCGCGCGATTGTGGCGAAATCAGGCCTGACGGCGTACGTGGTCAGCGCAGGCGTGAACGGCGCGCTGATGCTCTATCCGCAGGAGATTCGCAACTACCGCGATTGGACCAAGATTGACGTAGATCTCTGGCGGCACTACTGGTTCGCCATGGTCAACCGCGGTGTGCTGGCGCAGCCGTATTGGTGGGACGAGCAGTGGACGATTTCGGTGCAGCATACCGACGCGGACATTGATAAGCATCTGGCGGTTTTCGAAGAGGTCGCGCCGGCACTTGCGAAAGCGCAGCACGAGCGGGGCGCCGCGTTTGTTGGCGCAGCGGGCCACTAACCGACGCCGCTAAGAAGTTCAGGAGAGAAGTAGCTTGGCGAACGAGGTCACGACATGTCCGGAGGCCGCGTTGGCGCAGGACGCGCCGCATCTGCGAAGAGTTCTGGGGCGCTGGGACCTCGTTCTGCTTTTTGTGGTCGCGATCGTTAATCTGAACGTGGTTCCGACGATTGCGGCGAACGGCGGCGTCACCGTATGGCTTTGGACTCTGGCGTTGCTGCTTTTTTTTTGGCCACAGGGAATCGCGGTCATCGAGCTGGCGCACCGGTATCCCGGTGAGGGCGGCGTTTATCTGTGGGCCAAACGAGTGTTTGGCGATTTCCACGGGTTCCTCTCGGGTTGGTGCTACTGGACGAATAATATTTTTTACGTGCCGACGGTACTCCTATATTTCGTTGGCATCTCCGTCTACGTAGCGGGCCCGCGCGCGCGGACGCTGGCGGACAATACGTGGTTCGCGCTCGGCGCATCCATGGTGCTGCTCGCGTTGCTGGTGGCGTTGAATGTGCTCGGCCTGGGCGTAGGCAAGTGGATCAACAATCTGGGCGGGATTGGCACGGCGGTCACCGCGACCACGTTGATTGGCCTCGGGCTCGTGGTGCTATCCCGTTTTGGCACCACGATGACCGCGAGCGATTTCCGCGTCACCGGAGACATCCGCCTGATTGGTTCGTTCGGCGTGATTTGTTTTGGTCTCGTGGGGCTCGAACTGGCTTCCGTCATGGGCGACGAGATTCAAGAACCGCGGCGAACACTTCCCTTTGCGGTGGGATGGGGGGGAGTTCTTTCGGGGATTTTGTACATCGGTGCGACGCTGACCTTGCTGCTGGCGGTGAGTAAACAGCACATCGGTGTGCTGCAAGGGGTCGTGCAGGCGGTCAGCCATATGGCTGAACAAGTGAAAGTGCCGTGGATTGTTTCGCCGTTTGCGTTTGCACTGAGCATTTCCATTGCAGGCATTGCCTCGGCTTGGCTTGCCGGATCGGCGCGGATTCCTTTTGTTGCAGGGCTCGATTCCT
This sequence comes from uncultured Acidobacteriota bacterium, assembly GCA_963729455.1. Classification (GTDB taxonomy): domain Bacteria; phylum Acidobacteriota; class Terriglobia; order Acidiferrales; family UBA7541; genus Acidiferrum. Next base: position 29,630 of record CAVSNX010000004.1, on the reverse strand, counting down.
ATTTGCCAGAGGGATTGGGCAAGGTGCACAAGAAGTACGCGACGCCGTATGTCGCGCTCATCGTGCATGCCACTCTTTCCGCTCTTTTTTTGGGAATGAGTTTTGTCGGCGCGGGAGTGAAGGAAGCGTTCGTTACCATGCTGGATTTGGCGGTGGTTCTGCAGCTGGTGCCATTTCTGTACATGCATGCGGCGTTGCTGAAGCTTGCGATGCAATCCGCGCCGGGCGAGAGGTACTACAGCAAACCGATGCTGCTTCTTGCCGGTAGTTGTGGACTGCTCACCACGATTCTGGGAATGGGTGTCGCGTTCATTCCATCGCACCAGATCGAGTCTATAAAACTCTTCGAAATCAAGATGTTTAGCGGAACTTTGTTTTTCCTGGGGCTGGCGTGGTTTTTCTTTTTTGTATACGGGCGGCGCAAAGCCGCGCGGAAATTGGCGGAGGTGTCCGCGCTTTGAATTGAATTTGGGAGGCGGTGATGTCCAGCAGTGTGAAGACGGTAGTTCGAAGGTATCAAAACTATATCAATGGGCAGTGGGTGAAGAGCGCTTCCGGCGAGATATTTCCCGTTTACGATCCTTCGACGGAGGAAGTGATCGCGAATGTTGCGGCGGGCGGGGCGGCGGATGTTGACGAAGCGGTGAAAGCGGCGCGGGCGGCGTTTGATTCCGGGCCGTGGGGGAAAACCAATGCGGCGGAACGCGGGCGCATCCTCTACAAATTGGCGGAAAAAATTCGTGCGAATGCCGCACAGCTTGCGGAGCTGGAGTGCCGCAATTCGGGCAAGCCCATAGTGGAAGCGGAGTTCGACATCGCGGATGCCGCGACGTGTTTCGAATACTATGCCGGCCTGGCGAACAAGGTGTTGGGGCACGTAAATCCCGTGCCGGCAAATGCGCTGAGTTTTACTTTGCGCGAACCGGTTGGAGTCGCTGGGCAGATCATTCCGTGGAATTATCCGCTGGTGATGGCGGCGTGGAAACTCGCGCCCGCGATCGCTGCGGGGTGCACTTGCATCCTCAAACCCGCCGAGCAGACGCCGCTGAGCATGATGGAGGTGGCTAACTGGTTTGAGGAGATCGGACTGCCTCCGGGCGTGGTCAATATTGTCAACGGACTTGGAGAAACGGCAGGCGCCGCGCTGGTGGCGCATCCGGGCGTAGATAAGATTGCGTTTACGGGTAGTGCGGCAGTAGGAAAAATCATCGTGAAGAGCGCCGCGGACACGCTGAAGCGGGTCACGCTGGAACTCGGCGGCAAGTCTCCCAACATTTTCTTTGAAGGCGCGGATTGGGAAGCTGCCGTGGACGGTGCGCTCTTCGGCGTCTTCATTAATCAAGGCGAAGTTTGTTCCGCGGGCAGCCGCATTCTAGTTGAAAAGAAAATCTATTCGAAATTCGTGGAAGCCATGACGGAAAAGGCCAAACGTATCAAGCTGGGTCCGCCGCTCGAGCGCGAAACGAAGATGGGGCCGCTGGTCAGCAAGGAGCAGTACGACCGCGTCAGCTCCTATCTGGATCTCGGGAAAAAGGAAGCGAAGGTAGCGATCGGCGGGGGGCGTCCGAAGCAGTTTGGCAAGGGCTATTACGTTGAGCCGACGATTTTCTACGAGGTGGATAACAACGCGCGCATCTCGCGCGAGGAAATTTTCGGACCGGTCGCTTCGGTGATTCCGTTTGAAGGGGAGCTGGATGCGATTCGAATTGCCAACGATACGCCGTACGGACTAGCGGCAGCCGTCTGGACGCGGGACATCTACAAAGCGTTCCGCGTGGTGAAATCTTTGCGCGCTGGCATCGTGTGGGTAAACCACATGCAGCCGACGTATGTGGAAGCGCCGTGGGGCGGGTACAAGCAGTCCGGCTTCGGACGCGAGCTAGGTCCTTGGGGGCTTGAAGAATATCTCGAAACCAAACAGGTGTTCGTTAATCTCGACGAGACGCCGATCGGGTGGTACTAGAGTTCAAAACAAGGAAAACGAAAATGTCTACTATTCAGATTCGCACGGAAATTCCCGGACCAAAGTCTCGCGCGTTGATGGCGCGCCGAGAAGCGGCGATTCCACGCGGCCCCGCGAATGCCACACCTGTTTTTGCGGCGCGCGCGGAAGGCGCCGTTATTGAAGACGTCGACGGCAATCGCTATCTCGATTTTGCCGGGGGCATCGGCTGCCTGAATATCGGCCACCGCTCTCCGCGCGTGACGGCCGCGGTACGCGAGCAACTCGAGAAGCATTTGCATTTGTGCTTCGCGGTCACGCCGTATGAAGGCTATGTCGCCGTCGCGGAAAGGCTGAATGCGCTTACTCCCGGTAATTTTCCAAAGAAAACAATTCTGCTCAATTCCGGCGCCGAGGCCATCGAGAATTCCATCAAGATCGCGCGCGCCTACACCAAGCGCCCGGCGGTGATTTGCTTTGAAGACGCATTTCATGGCCGCACGCTGCTGACGATGTCGCTGACGAGTAAGACGCATCCTTACAAGGCTGGTTTCGAGCCTTTTGCCAGCGATGTTTACCGGATTCCCTTTGCCTATCCCTACCGGGGCGAAAAGGGAGCGACGGCGGAGACGTTCGCGCATTATCTCGAAGACGCGTTCAAGCGATCCGTTGCTCCGGAATCCGTGGCCGCGGTGATCGCCGAGCCGGTTCTCGGGGAAGGCGGCTTCATCGTTCCGCCGCGCGAGTATTTCAAATTGCTGCAGAACATCTGCCGCAAGCACGGCATTCTCTTCATCGCGGACGAAGTGCAAACGGGATTCGCGCGCACGGGCAAATGGTTCGCCTCGGAACATTTCGGGATCGAGCCGGATTTGATCACCATGGCGAAATCGCTGGGTGGGGGAATGCCCATCGCCGCGGTAACGGGCCGCGCCGAAATTATGGACGCGCCCGGTGCGGGAGCATTGGGCGGGACGTATTGCGGACATCCTGCTTCGTGCGCTGCGGCACTGGCGGCAATTGAAACGATCGAGAAAGAAGGCCTGCTCGCGCGGAGCACGGCGATCGGCAAGCAGTTTGAAGAACGCGCGCGCAACTGGCAGAGGAGATGGCCCCTGATCGGAGAGGTTCGTGGCCTAGGCGGGATGTGCGCCATCGAACTGGTGCGCAACGCGCAGACGCGCGAACCCGCGGACTCCGAAACCAAGGAGATCGCAAAATATTGTTACGAGCACGGCTTGATCACCATCACCGCGGGAACATTCAACAACGTGATGCGCATCCTCGTTCCGCTGGTGATCAGCGACGAGCAATTTGAGGAAGGACTGAACGTCCTTGAGGCCGCGCTGGCTGCTGTAGCGGATCGCAAGCAGGCTGCACTATCGCATGCGTAGGGCGTCGGCCGGACTACTTATTGATATCATCCTTTGCTTCGAGACGCTTCAGCAAGGGTTCAAGAAATGGCTTCGTGGTGTCCGGTGCACCATTGATGGCCAGATGCATTTCCTTGGCCGCTGTTGTGAAGTCACCGGAATTCGAATCAACCCGCGCTAGCGCCAGGTGGCTGACCCAGTGATTCGCATCTTTCTTTGGCACCTGGGGATATAGCTCGAAGGCGCGCTTGGTGTTGCCCTGGCGCTGGAGGCCGCGAGCGTAGACGTAAAGTTGAATCGCACTGGCTTTGTCGAGAGCCGTGGCTAGCGCTTTTGCAGCCTCGTCCTTGCGGCCCATGGCGTCATAGATGCGCGACTTCGTTTCCCAGTTCTCGAAGCGATCCTCATTTTGAATGGAAGTTTCTTCCCACTTCAGTGCTTCTTCGAGATTGTAGTTGTTGTCCAGGCACCAGTTCGCCGCTTCGTCATAGCCTGCCCAGGTGAATCCGCCAACATTGCGGAGTTCGTTTTTGATGCCGCGCAGGACGACGGCTTTCACGTCCACTGAAATGTGAATGGGAACCGCGAGTTTTTCCCAGCGCAGAGTAGCAACTGCGGAATCCGGCTTTACTTCATCGAAGGTATACGTCAGCACTTCAAAGGGCTCCGCCGCGTGCGGTTTTGTCGTGACACGCAACACGTCCTCCTTCTCGTCATAACTGAAGCTGCCCCATGAAGTGGAATTCTTCGAGAAAATAATCGTCCACTGATCCTTGTCAGGAATGGTGTGCAAGCCGTACGTTCCTGCCAGCAGGGGCTTGCCTTCCACAGAAACGTCGTCCGTAAACGTGATGGTGGTGTTTTCGTTCGCGCCGGAACGCCACACTTTGCCGTACGGCACGGTCTTCCCCCAGATTTCACGCCCGCCGACCTCTGGCCGATGATAGACGATGGTGATGTCCGTGAGCCCAATGCGCTGTGTTACAGTCCCGCGCTGACTGACGCGCGGAATATTCAGTTCCGTCGGCTGGTTGCCATTCTTGAATTGCGCCGCGGCATTACCCGCGAACACGCCGCACCCCACGAAGAAACTTAAAAAAAATCCGCACGCTTTACGCATAGCCACACCAATTCCTCTCATCAAGAATAGATCCTCAACTTTGCCGGAATTGCCCGGGGGACCACCCACTTGCGATAGACGCCGCGTTCCTCAAGGGGTAAGCAAGAGCCCTGCCCAGAGATGTTCGTTGAGCGATTTCAGGATAGGATATTGCAGTAGCGTGGGGCCCGTAGCTCAGCGGTTAGAGCAGCGGACTCATAATCCGTTGGTCCTAGGTTCAAATCCTAGCGGGCCCACCAATTCCTGCCAGCGTGCCAGGAGCGCATTTCCATGGCCACGGCTTAAGCGAGGCCTGCTTTCGCCAGAGGCAACTCCCGGATGCGCTTGCCGGTAGCGGAGAAGATCGCGTTGCACAGCGCGGGGGCAAAGGGCGGCAGGCCGGGTTCGCCAATTCCCGCGGGGGGTGCATCGCTGGGCACTATGTCGACATTCGTTTCCTTGGGCGCAACATTCATGCGTGCCACTTGGAACGAATCAAAGTTCGATTGGTCGATCACCCCGTTGGTGGCGGTGATCTCGCCGTAGAGAGCCAGGCTCGTTCCCATCACCGCGGCGCCTTCAAATTGCTGTCGGATCATCTCTGGGTTCACAATGGTCCCAGCATCGAGGGCAGTATCCACGCGCTTGATCTGCACCTGGCCCGCGTCGTTCAACTGCACCTGTACAACCGTGGCCACGTAGGTCAGAAAACTACGGTGCACGGCCACTCCGATTCCGTAGCCATTGCCCGGCTTCTGCTTTCCCCAGCCTGCCTTTTCCGAGGCCAACGTCAACACGCGGCGGAATCGGCCGGTGTCGATGGGGTATTGTTCGTAGGCGCCGTCGTAATTTGGGAATTCTTTTGGAAGATCGGTCCTCGGGACGATGCGGTCCGGCCCCAGAAGTTGCAGCAGGTAATCGACAGGGTCTTTTCCTGCCGCGTGCGCCAGTTCATCGGCGAAAGAATGAATTCCGAACGCATGGTAGATATTGGCCACGGAGCGGAACCAGCCGATGCGCACATGCGCTGTAGCCGGCCCGTTCTCGGCGCGGAAATTCGGCACACCGAACGGGACATCCGTAAAGCCCAATCCCAATTCGCCGGCATCGGAATAGGTTGCCTTGGGATCGAACGTCGAACCGATGGGAGGAAAAACTGTTCGCTGCAGCCACGCTGTCGGCCTGCCATCCGCTCCCAGCGCTGCTTTCATGTACATCGCCGCCACGGAATGATAGACGTCAAATTTGATGTCGTCTTCGCGGCTCCAGACCACTTTCACGGGTTTCCCGGTTTTCTTCGAGAGCACTGCGGCTTCCACGGCAAAATCCGGGAACGACTTGCGGCCAAACGCGCCGCCGAGCAGCGTTACGTTTACGGTCACATCCTCTTTTTTCAATCCCAATGCTTGCGCGATGGCATCCCGCGCACCCTGCGGGCTCTGCGTTGCTGCCCACGCCTCCACTTTTCCATCATGGTAAACCGCCAGTGCGGCCGGCGGCTCCATCGAGGCGTGCGCCAGCAGCGGCGCGTAGTATTCGGCTTCGACGATTTTTCCGCCCTTCGCGAAGGCCGCGTCCACGTCACCGTTTTCGCGAACGACCTTCCCCGGTTTGCGCGCCGTGTCTTGCAACTCCTTTTTGTACGCCTCCGAGTTCCAGACGCTGTGCGGACTTTTCTCCCATTCGATCTTCAGTCTTTTCTTTCCCTGCATTGCCGCCCAGCTGTTGTCCGCTAGTACGGCTACTCCGCCCAAAGCTTGAAAACCTATCGGTGGCTTGAATGCGTCAATCGTCGCAGTTTGCTTTACGCCCGCTACGCTGAGAGCAGCCTTGTCATCGAATGACTTCACACTACTGCCATAAACCGGCGGATGCGCCACGCTGGCGTAAAGCATTCCTTCCATATGCGTATCCTGGCCGTACGTGGCCTTCCCCGTGCACATATCTTTCAAGTCGTAGCTCGCTGTGCCTTTTCCGATGTAGCGCCAATCGCTTCGCGCCTTGAGTTTTACTTCCTCTTTTTTTGGAACTTCCAACTTTCCAGCTGCTGCGGCAAGTTCACCGTAGCCCAGCTTTTTCCCAGATGTTTTGTGCACGACGACGTGCGGGCTCGTCGCGCACTCCATTTCCGGCACTCCCCACTGCGCCGCCGCGGCACGCACCAACATCAGCCGCGCGGTCGCGCCGGAAAGGCGCAGCGTGTCAAAGAAGCTTCGCACCGAATGCGAGCCGTCGGTATCCTGGTCACCGTACTTTTCATCACCGGTGGCCTGCACCAACTTCACGCGCGACCAGTCTGCATCCAGTTCGTCCGCCACGATTCGCGGTAGCGCCGTGCGGCTTCCGCTGCCCATCTCCGAACGATGCGCGACAATGTAGGCCGTACCATCCGTGTCGATCGCCAAGTATACGTTTGGTTGCAACGCCGCTTTTGTCATGCCCTCCGAGGTGTTGGCTTTCGTCGACGCAGCAAACAGCGGCTCCGGCATCCAGCGGACGCTGAGGACCAACGCTCCCGCTCCGAGCATTCCCTTTAAGAATGCGCGCCGGCTGTTGCCACCAGCCCGGTCTAAGTCACGTTGAGAGATGTTTTCGATCTGAATCATGCGGCCCCCGCTGCGCTCATGGATGAAAATAGATGCTAAATCCGCCTGGCACACCGCTCCATCCTACCGCCATTCTTGTTTCTTGCAACCCTGCAAACTGGCACTCTCTCACTGTTGAGGGCCCGGACGTTGAATCATTCCACGCACCGGGGAAATGCCGCATTGCGAATTCGACCAGGGCAGTGCAATCTGAATTCCGGAAGACAAGGTCATCATGTCCCCAGACTTTATGCACCGCGCCATTGCGCTGGCGCTCGAAAACGTGCGTTCAGGCGGTGGAGGACCTTTCGCTGCGGTCATTGCGAAGGACGGGCGAATCATCGCCGAAGGCAGGAACCGCGTAACCGCTTCGAACGATCCGACCGCTCATGCGGAAGTCGTGGCGATACGACAAGCTTGCCGCATTCTGGGAGACTTTCAGCTCGCAGGCTGCGATCTCTATACCACATGCGAACCCTGTCCGATGTGCCTCGGCGCCATCTACTGGGCGCGCCCCGCGCGGATTTTCTATGCCGCAACCGCTGCCGATGCGGCGGCCGCTGGGTTTGATGACGCTTTTATTTATGACGAATTGAAGGTAGCGCCAGCCGCGCGGCGCATTCCCGCTTTACAACTTCTCCGGGAAGATGCACTGGCCATTTTTGCGGCTTGGAAGCAACAGGCAAACAAAACTCCCTACTGAATCAGGATTCTGCTTCAACATCCCAACATCAATTGATGAGCGGCTACGATTCCGGCCAGGCCCCTAGCGCCCGCCGCACGTCCACCAATTGTCCCAGGTGATACGCGTTGTGGTCGGCCAGAATCAGCGCCTCACGCAAAACCGTCTGTCCGTCGCCATGGGGAATTTTCGCGAACAGGTCCGTTTTAGGGTTTTTCACAAATTTGATCATTTCCTGCAGATCATGCTGGAACGCTTTGACGGTTTTGTCCCAAGCCTCATCGTCTGGTGGAACGGGAGTCTTCGGCCAATAGCCCTCGGGGAATCCCGGCGAAACGTGTTTCGGGTTGCGGCTGAATTCCAGGATGTCCCACTGCGCGATGCGCACATGCTCAAGCAATTGCCACCCGGTATGCCGCATGCCCTCCATGAAGGCGCCTCGTTTCGCTTCCGGAAAGCCATCAATGGCATCCATGAAGTGCACGTGCGCGCCGCCGCCCTTCAAGAGGTTTACCAGATGCTCGCGCAACTCGTGATCTTGGTTTCCCGCCGACGCTTTCCTTGCTGTCGGCTTTTTTGTTTTCTTCTTGGTCATTCCTATTTCTCCGGGACCAGCACTTGTTGCCGGACATCCCTACTGGATGCAGTTGTCTACCCGCAAAACCTGCATTCGACAACATCTTCTCATAACTCCGTTCAAGTCCATTGCCTGAATCCCGCAAGGGCTGGCATACTTTGCTCTCCCCGCAGAGCACATGAGGCCCTTATGAAACGTGAGTATCACCGTTGGCATTCTCCGCGACTCGGCATCGAGCTGGGCGTTGTGGTTTACGGCCACTGGGGCTCGCCGCTGCTCGGGTTTCCGACCAGTGCTGGCGATGAACTTGAACTCGAAGGCCAGAGTATGATCGGCGCTCTCGCGGATTTCATCGACGCCGGCAGGGTCAAAGTTTTCACCGTGAATTCGATCAACGGGCAGAGCTTTTACAACAAAATCGCGCACCCCTTTCATCGAAGCTACGTGCAATCCGTCTTCGATTCCTATCTCCGCGAAGAAGTCGTCCCTTTTATCTGGGACAATTGCCAATCGCCCGGCATCGCCATCTCCACCATGGGTGCATCCTTCGGCGCGTACCACGCCGCAAACTCGCTCTTCAAACACCCTGACGTGATCAAGCGCTGCTTCGCTATGTCCGGCGTCTACGATGTCAGGAATTTCATGGACGGGATGTACGACGACAATTTTTATTTCAACAATCCCGTGGACTACCTGGCGAACATGAGCGACCCGTGGTTCTACGAACAGATCGCCAGTTGCGACATCCACATCACGACCGGAACAGGCCCTTGGGAAAACAGCGGCCCCACCTATCGCCTTTCCGAAGTGCTCTCCACCAAAGGCATCCGCCATTCGCTCGACAACTGGGGCCCGGAGGGCGGCCACGACTGGCCCTACTGGAAGCACCAGATGCGCGAATACATTTCCAGGCTTTTCTAACTGGGATGTTTGGGTAGTTTGTTTGGAAAGTACAGTTCAACTGAGGCCGAGCTGATCCATCTGGTAGCGGCCCTTTTCGATGACCTGGTCGTCATCAATCCACACGTCGCAATTTCGCGTCAGCACGTCCACGTGTGTTTTGGATTTCCAATCAGCGTGGGTCTGGCTTCCATAGGGGTCACCGAAAGCCAGGTGTACGCCCGGGAATTTTTCGTCCTGCAGCAGAATGCCGATCATTTCGGATAAACCGAGATTCGTGCCAAACGCTAGCTCGCCGACCCGGTCGCTGTTTTCATCCGTGTGGCAATACTCCCAGAATTCCTGCTCCAGCTCTTTGCATTCGCACTCGACGTGGACCAGTCGCGCTGCTTTGATGGTCAGCACCAGCGGCGTAGCCTGCAAGTCCCCATACTTGCCATTGAAATGATCGCCCGCAGTCGCGTCGCAAACGAACGTGCCGTCCACCGTCGCAGGAGTCGTGAAGACTTCACCCGCCGGAAGGTTGGACCAGTAGCGCGGGCTGATGAGCCCGCTCGTTTTCACCCAATCGAGCCTGCGGTCGAAATGTGCGGAAATCTCCGTCCCTGCCTCCGTCTTCACCGTCAGCGTTTTCGCGCGCAACATCCGTTCGCGCAGTTTGTCGCTAAGACGGTCCACCAGCCTGTAGTCCGCGCGCATCCCTTGCTGCATGATCTGCGGCGTCACACCGACCATGTGCGCATAGCGAATCTGGCGGCGTTCAACCACCCGGACAATAGCCATGCGCGCGCCGAGCTCGCCCGGCTGCGGCGTCATGCACATCACGCCGGCATCGGCGGTTTCGAGAACCTGCAGCACCGCCGACGGCGCTACGTTCATCGGCCGCGGTCCAAAATCTTCCAGCAGCAATCCCATGTAAAGTGCGTAACGATCTTCCAACGCAGCCGCGATGCTCGCCGCCACCACGCGGCTGGCCTCATCGGCAATTAGCGCAACGTGTTCCCCTGGACGCACCGCAAGGCACGTTTCCACGGCGTTCCGCGCGCCCGGCATCAACTCTTTTTGTGGAAGTCCAAAGTTCATCCTAATAATCTTACTTGAATTGAAGAATTTTTCTAGCATCAGCGTTGTGGCAGGTTTCTTTTTCGAACTGTCCCGAAGGACGGCCCGCGCGCTGCCGGGTTGGACAAGGTTTGGGACCAGCGCGCTCAATCGACCACAGAAGTTCGCGGTTGGACTCGATACGCTGGAACCTGTCCGCCGCCACTCGTCACATTCGCCAGGCCAGTCGCGCTTAGTCGCGTCAAGAAGCCGCAGACTTTCCCGCGGAACAGGTACGGCGCAAAATCCACCAGCATGTCCCGGTAATGCACCTGGCCCACATCCGTAACGTACGGGAAAATCTCACGCCGAATCGGTATGCGCTCTTGAACGATCCAAACGCCATTTTGTGCCGTAAGGGCGCGCTCGATCGCCGCGTCCCAGGCCGCTTCGTCGGTTTCCCAACCCAGGGTCACGCCCGAACCGCCATACTCATCACTGGGCTTCAACACCAGATTTTCGCGTTCTTTCCGAATGAAGGCGAGCAACTCCACCGTCTGCCCGTAATGCGCGGTCTTCACATCTCCCACCACGCGAGTCCACGGAATGTGCTGCTTGATTATTTCCCGTTCCCCATGGGAGAAGAGCGCGCCGTTTTGCTCATCCGTCAGCACCGCGAAAAAGGCTTTCACGTGCGGGATCTTGCAGCGAAAATTATTCGATACGCACACCGCATTCGCCGCGTAGGCATTGACGAGCGCCGCGCATTCCGCCGGTTTTGCCACGATGTCGTTGATCAGCACGCGCCGGTACACCAGATCAATCACCTTATCCTGCGCCACCAATTGCTTGCCGTCGAATTCCAGTTCCCGCGGATCGGCCACCAGGGTCGGAATCCCCATCCTTTCGAAACGCTCCTGTAGAATTTCAAATTCGCTCCATGTCGGGACGCCTTCCCAATCCACAATGGCAATCTGCGGCTTGGCGGACGAACCGCCCCAGTCCAGATAACTCATCATCAGCGCATCGAGAAGCTGGGCGCTGAGCGGGTAACTATGTATTTCGTATTTTCTGGCAAACTGCGCCATCACCGGAATCTCGCGGAACATTTCCGCGAGTGTTTCCGCGTACCCCGCGCCCGCCGGTGATTCGCCGTTGTACTCCGCGAATTTCAAGGAATCCGGCAGCAAAAATGCATCCAATCTCGACGCCGCGCTCACCCGGCCATATCCCGTGGGAAGCCGCGCAAGCCGTTCCTCTTCTTCGCGTAAATGTAGTTGCGCAAAAAGATGCTTGTCATCGAGCGCAGCCATCGCGACGCGCTCCCCCAGATCCGCGATGGTCTCGGCGACCGTGCGCACGCGCGCGTCGTCTTCGGGCGATAGAAAAAAGGGCCGCAGGAAAGGGCAATGCACGCGGTCGCCAAACGTCAATTTGGCCTGCCGCATCTTTTTGAATAAATCCTGCGGAAGCCCGGGCACCCGGACGAGGTAGGCCTTTAATAGCTCGTTCCACTCCTCCGCGGGGCTCGGAGGCATCACCGAAGGTGTAGGCGCGCTCGTCATCTCGTCAAGACCCGTGCGCCGATCCCGCCGACGGAGCGGCCGCCGAACGTTGCCCTGCCGCAGCGCTCTTTGGCGCGCCCGTGAATCCCGCCGCCGCGCCGATGCCCAGCATCTCTTCCCACCGCGGCCACGGATTCGAAGCCTTGCCGTCCAGCGCGCGATCGATCACCACCCGCGCCATCTTCTCAACCACGTGGTCGAAATAAAATTCCGTAATGCGGTCGCGTTCAAAATCCGGCGCAGGATTCAGAAAGTCAATCGCGTACGGCACGCCGTCCTTCACCGCAAATTCGATCGTGTTCATTTCGTACCCCAGCGCCTGATTGATCGTCTGCGCGTCCCTCACGACGCGCGCGCCCAACTCCGCCGTCAAATAATCATGCTCCACCAGGTACTTCCGCTCCTTCGGATCGTAATGAACCGGCAAAATGTCCATCTTCCCAAACGTGAAGCAGCGCACATATTGACTGAAATCGATGAACTCCTGAAGCGTCATGCAGTACGGCGAGGTTTTGTCGTACGCCGCGAGCAATTCCTCTTTGTTATTCACTTTGTAGACGTGTTTCCATCCGCCCCCGGAATAGGGCTTGAGGATCCCGGGACGCCCCACGTAATCCAGCAGCCCCTCCCAATCCACCGGGTATTCCATGTTGTGCAGCGATTCGCTGGTGATATCCACATCGCTGGGATAGCCCTTCTGCGGAAGAAGGACCGTCTTCGGAATCGCGATTCCTAGTCGTGCCGCCACCGAATAATTGAAGAATTTGTCGTCGGCCGTCCACCAGAATGGATTGTTGATGACGTACGTTCCCGTCAGCACTGCATGCTTCAAATATCCTCGGTAGTATTCCACCTCGTGCGATATGCGGTCCACAATCACGCTATATTTCGCAGGCTCTCCCATGCGCGTCCCGCCCAGCTTCACAAATTCCGCCGCGACGCCATCCTTCTTGCCAAGCTCGTTGACGCGCGCAATAAACGCCGGGGGAAAGCTGTACTCCCGCCCGCAAAGAAGGCCAACCTTTTTCATGTTCGTGCTCCTGCTAAATTCTTGAGGAACTGTCTCGTCTGCCGTTAGTTGACTGCGTGCGCGGACGAACCACGCGGCTCCGTCACTCCCGCGCGCGTTTCTGCAACGAGGTGGCGCACCACCGCTTTCAGATCACCCGTCTCTTGATACACACGCAACTGCCGGTCCGCGCTAGTTCCCTCATTCATGATCGTGTGCACGTACTCGACTGCGCTGCGGCTGCCGAGATCGTCCACGACGTCGTCCACCAATTCCAGCAGTTCTGGAACCAGCTGCCGCATCGGCACTTCCGCTTCCTTTCCAAAGTCGATTAACTTTCCTTCGATTCCATATCGCGCCGCGCGCCATTTGTTTTCCTCGATCAACGCGCGTCGGTACAGCCGCCAACTCATATTCCTCTCATACAGGCGGTGCAGCTTCACGATGATCGCCTGCGCCAGCGCGGCAATGGCCACGGCCTCCTCGACTTTCGTCGAAACATCGAACATCCGGAATTCCAGCGTGCCAAACATCGGATGCGGCCGCACGTCCCACCAAATCTTCTTGCCGTTATCTATGCAGTTCAATTTAACAAGCAGATTCACGAAGTTTTCGTACGCGCTCCACGATTCGAATTGCTCCGGCACGCCCGTCCGCGGAAACCGCCGGAAAACCGTAGTGCGGAACGATTTCAACCCCGTGTTGCGGCCCATCCAGAACGGCGAACTGGTGGAAAGCGCCAGCAGGTGCGGCAGGAAGTAGCGCACGCCGTTCATCATATCAATCGTGGTTTGTTTGTCCGGCATGGCCACGTGCACGTGCATGCCAAAAATAAGCAACGACCTCGCCAGTTGCCCCATTTCCTCCACGATGTGCTGATACCGTTCGCCGGGAGAAATCACCTGGTCAATCCAACTGGAAAAGGGATGCGTGCCTGCAGCGGCCACCTGGAGTCCCGCGCGTTCCGCGGCCGCCACCAGTTCGCCGCGCGTCCGGTGCATCTCGATGCGCAGCTCGCTGACGTTTTCGCAGATGCGCGTGCCCGTTTCTACGATGGACTGGTGCAGCTCGTGCTTCACCTGCTCCGCGATGTCCGGAGACGCCTCGGAGACAAGCTGGCTCACATGCGAGCGCAGCTCGCACGTTGCTGGATCTATGATTTGAAATTCTTCTTCGACACCGATGGTGAAGCGGTGAGCCATTGGGTGGCCCTCCGGGATGCTCTAGATAGGGACGGTGACTTCGAGCCTCGTATCATACCCGCCAGCCCGCCAAATTGCACCTTCGTCAACACCCCCTTGGGAACGCAATCTCTGCTCCATCCCGCGGGTTCTGCGGGATGAATCTCCCGATTGGCGTCTTTCGGAGGAGGCCCAGTCAAATTGGTTCTAGACGGTGAGACACTTCGCTTGTCAGACTCATTCCCATGCAAATCAAGCCCTTTCGAATCGAACAATATTTCGGCAAATACGAATTCACTGCCAAATACTTGTTCTCCAGCTCCGATGCGGAATCCCGCACCATCCAGGAGCTCCTCGATCTCGAATCCGGCTCCCACGAATGTCTGCTCGCCCATTGGTGCGGCTACACCGAATCCCCCGGCGCTCCCGAACTGCGCGAAGCTATCGCCGCCATTTACAAACATCTTAATTCGAATGACATTCTCGTCGTGGCCTCCGCGGAAGAAGGCATCTTTGTGCTCTATCACGCGCTTGCCGGGCCGGGCGATCACATCATCGTCGAAACACCCTGCTACGAGAGCGGCCTGGAAGTCGCCCGCAGCACCGGTGCGCAAATCAGCGAATGGCCTCGCTCGTTCGAAAATGGATGGGCGCATGACGTGGCTGCTCTCGAAAAATTGCTTCGGCCCAACACCAAAATCATTTACATCAACACGCCGCACAACCCTACCGGTCTTTTGATGCCCGCAAACACGTTCAAGCAAGTGCTCGAATTAGCCGCTGCACGTGGCATCATCGTGTTTTGCGACGAAGTCTACCGCGAGCTCGAACACGATCCCGCCACGCGCCTGCCCGCCGCCTGTGAAGTGTATGAACACGCCGTCAGCCTGGGTTCCATGAGCAAGACCTACGGCTTGCCCGGCTTGCGCCTTGGATGGCTCGCCAGCCGCGATCCAGAAATCATTCATCGCTGCCTCGAATTCAGGTACTACACCACCATCTGCAACAGCGCCCCCAGCGAATTCCTGACCGCCTTGGCCTTGCGCCATCGCCAGGTCCTCGCGCAGCGCAACCTGGAAATTGTCCGGCGCAACTTGCCGCTTCTCGACGCCTTCTTTCGCCAGGGGCCCCATCTTTTCGAATGGGTGAAGCCCAATGCCAGCACCATCGGCTTCGTCCGTTTCAAGCCGGAACGCGACGTCTACTCTTTCTGCGAGGAAGTAGTCCGCGATTCCGGCGTCTTGCTCCTGCCCGGCGCAGTCTACGACCAGCCTCGCCACATCCGCTTCGGCTACGGCCGAAAAGACATGCCCGAAGCCCTAGCGCACTTCGCCGCGTATCTAGATGCGCATCCCTGAAATTATTCTGAAATCAAATGGTGGGAGGAATGAAGTAGGACAGACATTCCTGTCTGTCCCTCCGTAATTCTGTTCGCGTCGGGCCTTCTCTTTCCTTCGTTACTTCCTTATTTCTTTACTGCAACTCTTTTATGCCGCGCCCATCGCCCTTCGCTGCTGGAAACATTCCCTGCAAAAAACCGGCCGCCCCTGCGTCGGCCGGAAGGGAACCGTAGTCTCTTTCCCGCACTGCGAACAGTTTGTCTTCGTCTCCGAGCGCATCGGCGAGGCGTGTCCGCCGCCGCCTCCGCCCTCGGCCCGTTTCGCTTTGCAGGCCTTGCAGCGCTTGGGTTCGTTCTTGAACCCTTTGTCGGCAAAGAACATCTGTTCCCCGCCGGTAAATACAAATTCAGCGCCGCACTCCGCACACTTCAACACCTTGTCGTGGTATTCCATGAGCCGCTCTCCCCTGGTCCCGGGTCGGGCAGGAGATTGGGCAAACTTTGTACCTCAGAGCCGAATTGCTTGAGGAAACCTGTATCCGGGGACGCCGGGCGCGGATCCCTTGGGCCTGCGGGCACGAAGCTGAAACACGAACCCAAACTTCTCTGCCTTTATAGGGGCCTGATTCTCGGAAGTGCGGCGCCGAGCCGCGTGGAAAACGGAGTGGCGGCCCCGATCTGCTCGGAGCCGCCTCCCTGCGATTAATCCGCTTCCCGCCGCTGCTTCTTGCGCAGTCGCTTCCGCGAAAGCGCTTCCTTCGCCCGGCGCTTCTCGCCGGGTTTCATGTAGAAGCTATGCTTCTTGATTTCCTTGATGATGTCTTCCTGTTGCACCTTGCGCTTGAAACGCCGCAAGGCATTTTCCAAAGATTCACTCTCTTGGATAATCACTTCAGCCACTGTATTAATTCACCCCCAATCCGGTTCGGATTGGTTTCTTGCGGCGCCTCTCACCGGCCATGCCACAGCCGGCTGTGCACATCTTCGGGCACCGCCCCTGTACTAAGTATCGCACGTATTGTCCGATTCGCGGACGCACCTAGAATGGTAGCTGGCCTCTTCTAGTCAATTCTCACCATCCAAGTCAAGGAATCTTTGCGTCTTACCGCATTTTTCGCAGTACTGAACCCACCCCATAGCAACAAAGCTATGGTCCTAATCACAAAGTAAACTGCAGCCGCACCCCCTCGGCCGCCGTCTGCTGCCTCTGGTTCGGTCCCGCACGCATAGGCGTGCTATCCCGCTTGTACTCTCCCCCTCGGTTACGTAGAATGAGCCGCCTCTCAAGACGCTTTCATCGGGGGTACACCCATGTCGGCGATGCGTGATGCTATCGGAGTACTCCTAGCAGGCGGCCAGGGCGAACGTCTGTGGCCTCTCACCCGCGACCGTGCCAAGCCCGCCGTTCCCTTTGGCGCTCTCTACCGCATCATTGACATCACGCTCTCCAATTGCATCAACTCCGATCTCCGCCGCGTCTTCGTCCTCACGCAGTACAAAGCGCTCAGCCTGAATCGCCATATTCGTGCCGGCTGGTCTCCTCTCGCCGGACTCGGCGATTACATTGAAGTCCTTACGCCGCAGCAGCGCGTTTCCAAGGAGTGGTACCAGGGCACCGCCGACGCCGTCTACCAGAACATCTATTCCATCGGCAGCGAACGCTCCAAATACGTTTTCATCCTCTCCGGCGACCACATCTACAAGATGAATTACGCCAAAATGCTCCAGCAGCACGTGGATTCTGGCGCCGAGGTTTCCGTCGCCACCATCCAGATTACTGCCGCACAGGCGGCCCGCCAGTTCGGCGTCATCGAAGTGGACAAGGATTGGCGCATCATCGGCTTCGAGGAGAAGCCCGCCCAGCCCAGGCACTCTCCCCACAATCCCGGCAATTGCAACGCTTCCATGGGCATCTACATCTTCAACACCCAGCTCATGATCCCCATCCTCCTCGCTGATTCCGAGGATCCCAAGTCCAGCCACGACTTCGGCAAGGACATCCTGCCGCGCATCATTTCCAAGCACCGCGTCTTCGCCTACAACTTCGTCGACGAAAATCAGAAGGACGCGCTCTACTGGCGCGATGTTGGGACGCTCGACGCCTACTACGAAGCCAACATGGACCTTGTCAGCGTTTCACCCGTTTTCAACCTGTACGACAACAATTGGCCGCTGCGCACTTGGCAGCACCAGTATCCGCCCGCAAAATTCGTCTTCGCCGACCCCGAACGCATGGGCGTCGCACTCGATTCCATCGTCGCCGGCGGCTCCGTCATCTCCGGCGGCCGCGTCCAGAAATCCGTGATCGGCAACAACGTTCGTGTCAACAGCTACTGCGAAGTCTCCGACTCCATCTTCTATAACCACGTGAACGTCGGCCGCCACTCCCGCATCCGCCGCGCCATCATTGACCGCCACGTCAGCCTTCCCGAACGCACGGAAATCGGCTACGACCTCGAAGCCGACCGCCGCCGCTTCCACGTCACCGATTCCGGCATCGTCGTCGTCGTCCGCCAGGAATCCCTAATCGAAGAACCCGAAACCGCATAGGGGCACGATATATCGTGCCCCGTCTTTGTGGTGGCTATCCGTGGCACAGCCAGGCAGTACTCCTACGACTACAAGCCCCAATTGCGCTTCAATCGTTGTCGGACCGACATCCCACAAACGGCCATCCCTCGGTCTGATACAATCTTCAATTCATTCTTGCTCAGGAGATCACTGAAACATGCCCATCAAGATCACCGCCGTCCACGCCCGCCAAGTCATTGATTCCCGCGGCAATCCCACTGTTGAAGCTGACGTCTACGCCGGGGACAGCGCAAGGGGCCGCGCCGCTGTTCCGTCCGGTGCCTCCACCGGCGAACATGAAGCCCTTGAGCTTCGCGACGGCGACAAATCAAAGTACCTCGGCAAGGGCGTCCTCAAAGCCGTCGCCAACGTCAACGGCGAAATTGCCAAGGCCGTCATAGGCCTCGACGCTGCCGACCAGCGCTTCCTCGACAAGCGCATGATCGATCTCGACGGTACCCCCACCAAATCGCACCTCGGCGCCAACGCCATCCTCGCCGTTTCCATGGCCGCCGCCCGCGCTGCTGCCTCCGCGCAAAATCTTCCGCTTTACAAATACCTCGCGCGCTATTCCTCCGACACTTCTGCCAATCTCCTCCCATGCCCCATGATGAACATTCTCAACGGCGGCGCACATGCCGACAGCTCCGTGGACTTCCAGGAATTCATGGTCATGCCCGTCGGCGCGCCAAGCTTTTCCGAAGGGCTGCGCTGGGGCGTCGAAGTATTTCATTCGCTCAAAGGCGCGCTGAAGAAGCACGGTTACTCCACCGCGGTCGGCGACGAAGGCGGCTTCGCCCCGAGCTGCAAATCAAATGAAGAGGCCATCCAGATCGTTCTCGAAGCCATCGCCGCCGCCGGCTACAAACCCGGCGAGCAGGTAAGCATCGCGCTCGACCCCGCCGCCAGCGAATTTTTCGACAAAGCCAGCGGCAAGTATGTTTTCAAAAAATCGGACAAGTCCGCCCACTCCCCCGCGGAAATGGTCGAATACTGGTCCAAGTGGATCGAAAAATATCCCATCGTTTCGCTGGAAGATGGCATGGGCGAGGAAGACTGGCCGGGCTGGAAACAGCTCACTCAAAAGGTCGGCACGAAATCGTCAGCGAAGCGGATTCAACTCGTAGGCGATGACATTTTTGTGACCAACACCGAAATTTTCTCCCGCGGCATCAAGGAAGGCATCGCCAACGCCATCCTCATCAAGCTCAACCAAATCGGCACCGTCACCGAAACGATTGACGCCATCGAGCTCGGCCGCAAAGCCGGTTACAAGTCCATCATTTCCCATCGCTCCGGCGAAACCGAAGACACTTTCATCGCCGACCTTGCCGTAGCCACCGCCGCCGGACAAATCAAAACCGGCTCGGCCAGCCGCACCGATCGCATCGCCAAATACAACCAACTCCTGCGCATCGAAGAGGAACTTGGTGCTTCCGCCCGCTTCAACGGCAAAGCCGCGCTGGGGTAGCGACAGCGCGAACTTCAACGCGTCAAATCACGGTGGAAAAAGACGGGATACGAATCAGTCTGGAACATTTGCAAAGCAGGAGGTAGCGCGCATGAAGAAATTTCGATTTTTCCTCGGGTTCGCCTTCCTCCTATTCTTCTGCGTCGCGCGCTCCCAAGCCCAGCTCGATGAGGCACCCAATCCCGCCGGCGAACCGCCCAAGATGCTTCTCTTGGTGCACCGGGAGTTCAAAACCGGCAAAGAAGGCGACCGCCAGAAACTGGAAGCCGCCATGTCCCGGGCCTGCGACCATGTAAAAGTCCCCAACTCCTGGGTGGACCTCGAATCCATCACCGGCTCACCCGAAGCGCTTTCTTTCGACCCCTTCGATTCCTTCGCGCACGTGGACACCGCCTTCGCGCAGTGGGGCCAGATTTATGCCACCCATCCCGAACTCGCTCACCTGCAGGAGCAAATCAAATCAGTCGTTTCCGGCGAACGCACGATCATCGCTTTGCGCCGCGACGATCTAGGCTACCGCCCGCAAACCATCGACCTCTCGAAAGCCCGCTTCATGCGCGTTCTTGAAGTTCGCCTGCTTCCCGGGCACGAACGCGATTTTGAGGAGTCCTTCAAAATCCTCGCCGAAGCCTACGAAAAAATTAAAGCGAGCACGCCATGGGTCGTTTACCAGGTGAACGTCGGAATGCCCTCGCCCACGTTCCTGGTTTTTGTGCCCATGCGCGCGCTGCAGCAGAACGACGATCTCCTCTCCTGGAGAAAAACCCTGCGCGAAGCCGAAGGCGATGAAGCCGCCGATCGCATGCAACAGATCGCGCGGGAAGCCTACCAGAGCACGGAAAGTAATCTCTACTTCATTAGCCCGGAAACATCTCACGTCAGCAAAGATTTCGCTGACGGCGATCCCGAATTCTGGTACCCCAAACCAAGCGCCGCTCCGAAGCCCGCACCCCCGAAAGACGGGGATTCGACTAAGAAGCCGTAAATCGAGAACCGCGTGATGACAGAAGCAGCAAAACCAGCCTCGACTCATGAAAGTATCCAGATTCGAGTCGCGCAGGCCGCGGATGTCGAAGCTCTCGCAGCATTGATCAACGCTGCGTTTCGCGTCGAGCTACCTTTCATCGAAGGCCCCCGCACAAACCCCGACGGCGTCCGCACCTACATGGAAAAAGGAAAGTTTCTGCTCGCCGAAGATTCTGCTGGCCTCGCCGGCTGCGTTTACGTCGAACTCCGCGGCAATCGCGGTTATCTAGGTCTGCTCGGTGTGGAACCGGCGCGCCACGGAACGGGCCTCGGCCGCAAACTCATGGACGCCGCCGAAAACTACTTTCGTGAAAAGGGCTGCCTCGCGGTCGACCTCCGTGTGATTAGCCCGTGCGCGCCGCTTCCCTCGTTTTATCGCCATCTCGGCTACGTCGAAACCGACACCGCGCCCTTTGCCCCCGAAGTTCCCGTAAAAGTTCCGTGCCACTACATCCTCATGTCCAAAAATCTCGTCTGACAATTTCAAAACGTTTTTCCAAAAAATTGTCCTAGACGACGAAACCCAAGTTGGCGCTTGCGAGTCTTGCCCTTACAAGGAATAATCCTCGCCTATCTTTTGGGGGGGACTTATGAATCGTAGCGCCTTGCTCGCGTCACTTTTGTTTGCTGGCTTGACTCTCGCGCCCGTTGGCAGTCACGTCGTTGCCGACGAGCAGCCGCTCTTCGGCTATTCCGCCGAATCTTCTCGCGCCGAGCGCCAATGGGAAGAAAAGCTCCGCGCCATTCCCAGCCCGGACAATCTCCGCGCCTACATGCAGCACCTTTCCGCGCGGCCCCACCACGTCGGTTCCGACTACGACAAAAAGAATGCGGAATGGATCGCCGCGAAGTTCACAGAGTTCGGCTTGGATACGCACATCGAACAGTTTGACGTTCTCTTTCCCACGCCCAAAGAACGCGTCGTCGAGCTCGTCGAAGGCGGCCCCAAGTTCGTCGCCAAACTTCAAGAGCCTGCGCTTCCGGAAGATCCCACCTCCGATCAGCAATCCGAGCAGCTTCCCACCTACAACGCCTACTCCATTGATGGCGACGTCACTGCTCCGCTCGTCTACGTCAACTACGGCATCCCCGAAGATTACGAACAGCTCGATCGCCTGGGCATTTCCGTAAAAGGCAAAATCGTCATCGCTCGTTATTACCACTCCTGGCGCGGCATCAAGCCCAAAGTTGCCGCTGAGCACGGCGCCATCGGTTGCCTGATCTTTTCCGATCCGCACGAAGATGGCTTCATGCAGGGCGATACTTTCCCAAAGGGCGCTTACCGCCCACCCGACGGAGTGCAACGCGGCAGCGTCGCGGATATGCCCTACTACCCGGGCGATCCACTCACGCCCGGTGTTGGCGCCACCAAAAACGCCAAGCGCCTGAAAATTGAAGATGCCGCCACCATCACGAAAATTCCCGTGCTGCCGATTTCCTATGGCGATGCGCAGCCACTTCTCGCTGCGCTCACTGGTCCCGTCGCCCCAGCGGAATGGCGCGGCGGCCTCGCCATCACCTACCACGTTGGTCCGGGCCCTGCGAAAGTTCACCTGAAAGTGAAATCGAACTGGGACAGAAAACCCATTTACGACGTCATCGCCAAAATTCCGGGCTCCACATTTCCCGACGAATGGGTGATTCGCGGGAATCATCACGACGCGTGGGTGAACGGCGCGGAAGATCCCATTTCCGGATTGGTCGCGGTGCTCGAAGAAGCGCGCGCCGCAGGTGAGCTAATCAAATCCGGCTGGAAGCCCAAGCGCACCATTATTTTTTGCGCCTGGGACGGCGAAGAGCCAGGCCTTCTCGGTTCAACCGAATGGGCCGAAGAGCACTACGACGAATTGCGCGCCCACGCCGTCGCCTATATCAATTCCGACGGCAATGGACGCGGTTATCTCAACATCGAAGGCTCCCACACGCTCGAAAAATTCAGCAATGATATTGCCCACGAAATTCCCGACCCGGAAACAAAACTCAGCGCCTGGAAGCGCCAGCAGCTTCACGAAATCGCCAACGCCAAAACCCCCGAGCAGCGCGAAGAAATTCGCAAACGCACCGATCTTCGCATCCCCGCGCTCGGCTCCGGTTCGGACTACACCGCGTTTCTCCAGCACGATGGCGTGGCCGCGCTCAACATCGGCTTCGGCGGAGAAGACGGCGGCGGCATCTACCATTCCGTCTACGACGATTTCTACTGGTTCACGCACTTTAGCGACACGGACTTCGTTTACGAGCGCGCGTTGGCGCAGACCGGCGGCACCGCCGTGCTGCGTCTGGCCGATGCGGATTTGCTTCCATTCGAATTCGGCGATTTTGCGGACACGGTACAAACGTACGTGAAGGAACTGAAAGCGCTCACACAGAAAATGCAGGATGACATTAAAGAGCGCAACCGCGAGCTCGAAGAAGGCGTTTTCAAGGCCACCAACGATCCAAAGCGCCCGATGCTTCCGCCACCGGCAGAAGCGGTTCCACCGCACCTGAACTTCGCGCCGATGGAAAATGCATCCGATGCGCTCACGCATAGCGCTGCCGACTACAAGAAAGCGCTCGAACAAGCGAATTCGAATGGCGGCGCCGCGCTGGCTTCCGCTTCGCTCGCCGAAGTGAACAAGCTGCTCATCGAGAGCGAGCGCAAACTCACCAACGCCGAAGGCTTGCCCAATCGTCCCTGGTTCAAGCACCAGCTCTACGCGCCGGGTTTTTACACCGGCTACGCGGCGAAGACGATCCCGGCGGTTCGTGAAGCCATCGAACAAAAACAGTGGAAGCAAGCCGATGATGCGATCGTGGTCGTTGCGCGCGTGTTGCAAGGCGAAGCCGAGCTGCATCTCTTCTGCCGCCGCAAAACTGACGGCAGCCACGGCACACTGATTTGGAAGGGGCCGCGCCATTCCATCGTATAACCTCGCGATCGTTGGTTTTGGAAACGTGGGTCGCGCTCTTCTGCGCCTGCTCATCTCGAAAGAGACAGAACTGCGCCGCCGATATGACGTGCGCTGGCGGCTCACCGGCGTGGCCACACGGCGCTACGGATGGGTCGCCGATCCCGATGGCCTGAATCCACTCGCTGTCCTGAATGAGCACTGGCCGGCTCCGCCGCCACAAGCGTGTCGAAATGTTCGCGAATGGCTGGAAAAAGCGCGCGCGGATGTTTTGTTTGAGGCCAGCTCACTCGACCCGCATACCGGCCAGCCCGCCATTGATCATCTGAAAGCTGCACTGGAGCTAGGAGCGCATGCCATCACCGCGAACAAAGGTCCGGTCGTCCACGCCTTTACGGAGCTCACTGCGCTAGCGCACGAAAAGCAAAAGAAATTTCTCTACGAAGCGACCGTTATGGATGGCGCGCCAATTTTTTCGCTGTTTCCATTGGGCTTGCCGGCCACAGTTCTGCAGAGTTTCTCCGGCGTGCTCAACTCCACGACCAATGTCGTCCTCACGGAAATTGAAAAAGGCCGCTCGTTCGACGAAGCAGTCAAGCGCGCACAGGTGCTGGGCGTGGCGGAAACGGATCCATCGGCAGACTTGGATGGCTGGGACTCCGCGCTGAAAGTTGCCGCACTAACGATTGTCTTGATGGGTGTCCCCATCAAGCTGGAGCAGGTCCAGCGCATCGGCATTCGCGAACTCAGCGAAGAAAAAATCCGTTCCGTGCGCGCCGCAGGAATGCGCTACAAGCTGGTCTGCCGCGCCGTCCGCCGCGGCGACACCGCGGATTGCACCGTGCAACCTGAGCTGTTGCTGGCCTCCGATCCACTTGCGAATCTGGAAGGCACGAGTTCGGCGATCCGCTTTGATCTGGACGTATTTAGCCTATCGTTTGTCGAACACAATCCAGGGATCGAAGCGACTGGATACGGCCTTCTCGCAGATTTTCTGCGCGCCGTGCAACCGTAGCGCGTTATCCGGCGCGCGTTCCGTTCGGCACGGATCGTTCGGGAACAGAAAGAACCGGCGTGACACCGTCCGCGTAGCCAATGTCGAACAACATGCCTTCTGAAATCTCGCCAGCCATTTTGCGAGGTTCCAGGTTCACAACAAACAATGCCTGCCGGCCTTCGATCTCTCGCGGGTTTTCGCGCTCTTTCTTGATCCCGGCAAGAATCGTTCGTGAATGATCACCGAAGTGCACCGTAAGCTTCATGAGTTTGTCCGAATGCGCAACGTCTTCGACGCGCTCGATCGTTCCGACGCGAATATCCAGCGCTTCGAGCGCCTCGATTCGAACGACGGGCTGGACGGGGGCAGGTGTGAATTCACCCATGGCTCACCGTTTGTACTGCGCCGCATACGCAGGCGTGGGAATTGCCGGATCGCATTTCTCGTCGCGGATCGGCGCGCCTGGCGTGAGATGAAGAGGAATCACTCCAGCCCAAATAGGCAAAGCATAGTCCGGGGCGTCGTCCTCAGGCGGGCCCACGCGTATTTTTGCGGAAACCTCCGTCAGCGGCAGCCGTAGAATGCTTGTGGCCTTTAATTCTTTCTCGTTGGGCTGCCGCGCATCGTCCCAGCGCCCGGGGAGAATCCTTTCCGTAAAAGCGCGCAACGCTTCGAGTTTCTCCTCCAGAGCATCCACGAGAGTGGCTTTGCCAAGCGCAACAACCGAGCGGTAATTCATCGAATGATTGAACACGGAACGGGCCAGCACGAATCCATCCGTAAGCGTCACCGTGATGCACACGGAGATTCCTTCACTCACATTGCGCAACATGCGGCTGGCCGCGGAGCCGTGAAAATAGATGGCGTCGCCGATGCGCGCAAACAACGTGGGAATCACGTAGGGCTGTCCATTGACGGAAAACCCGACGTGGCAGACGAATCCCTCGTCGAGAATCTTGTAAATAGTCTCACGATCGTAGGCGCCGCGATGCGATTCGCGCACCACACGCGTGCGCTCAGTCGGCGGAATGGCTTCAGGCACAATGCACCTCATGGAAAATCGTGGCGCGAAGCCGGCCGGTCCATGGCCGCTCATTTGATTTCTAGCCGGCGCCAAAGCGGCATGTGTGAGGAACAACCGCGAATATCGTATCACGGACGAACGGGCGCGAATTCGACGCCGGCAGACGAACATGGGAGAATGTGGTCCCAATTTGGATGCTGCGCACCCCTACAACGTGAGCCTTACGTGTGAGAAACTAGCGGACTGAGAATCGCCATTCTTCGAAGTCGGGAAAGAGCCCATGAGTACACCTGTGATGCACAGCACCGAGACAGGATCATTCGACATTGCTTGGGTGAGGGAACAATTTCCTTCGCTGAGTTTGCAGTACAACCACCACGGCTCCGCCTTTCTGGATGGCCCGGCGGGTACGCAAGTGCCGAAGCAGGTGATGGACGCGGTGCAGTATTATTTTTTGGGCGCCAATGCGAATACATACGGCGCGTTTCTGACCAGCCAGCGAACCAACGAAATGATTGCGTCGGCGCGCGCGGCGATGGCGGATTTTTTCAATTGCGATTCGAATGAAGTGGTCTTCGGACAGAACATGACCACGATCACCTTTGCGTTGGCGCGCGCGATCGGCCGCGAACTGAAACCCGGCGATGAAATCGTGGTGACCACGCTGGACCACGACGCCAACGTCGCCCCGTGGCGCGCTTTGGAAGAAAAAGGCGTGGTCATCCGGCAGGTGGATATTCGAGAGGCCGATTGCACACTCGATCTCGACGATTTAAGGGAAAAGATCACCGTAAAAACGAAACTGGTTGCTGTTGGCTACGCCTCGAACATGGTGGGTACGATCAATCCTGTCGCGGAAATCACGAAGATGGCGCACGCCGCCGGCGCGCTGATGTTTGTTGATGCTGTACACTACGCGCCGCACGGACTGATTGATGTGAAAGCGCTGGATTGCGATTTTCTCGTGTGCTCGCCTTACAAATTCTTTGGGCCGCACATGGGAACGCTCTATGGAAAACGCGAGCACTTGGAACGATTCAAGCCGTACAAAGTGCGTCCCGCGACCGATGTTTCACCGGAATGCTGGGAAACGGGAACGCAAGTCCAGGAATTAATCGCCGGAATTGGCGCGGCCGTGGACTACATCGCCGAACTTGGCCGTCATTGCGACGCAACCGTGCAGACTCGTCGCGAAGCGTTGCGAGCAGCCTATCGCGCGACCCACAAGTACGAAACTGCATTGCTCACTCGATTGCTCGACGGGCTGCAGTCGATTCCAGGAATTCGCATCTTTGGAATCACCGACTCAAAACGATTTGAAGAGCGTTGCTCGACGCTGTCGCTCCGCCTCGGGGAACACCATCCAACGGAAATTGCGAAATTCCTCGGCGAGCGCGGAATCTTTACGTGGGACGGAAACTTCTACGCCCTGAATCTGTCCGAGCGCCTAGGCGTCGAACAAAAAGGCGGCGTCCTGCGCGTCGGCCTCGTCCATTACAACATCGCCGAGGAAGTGGAACGTCTGCTCTCGGCTTTGCGAGAATTCGCAGGCGTTTGAGGTAATCAGCCTATGGGCAGCAAGTGAGAAGATGAAATCCATCAAGCGGCGCAAGATCAGTGGAGCGCGAGTCCCCTTTACACTCAGGCCACACAAGAAGTATCCGTTTCGGACTCCGATTCCTCCGTGTTCGATCGTGCGAATAAAAGCAGCGCCACGGAACCCGTTGCTCAAAGAGGTTGGCCGGCGCTTTCGTATTGGATATTACAGCCGGATGGACAGCCTAGACTGCATCTGGCTCGTCAACGACGAGGGAAAATACGAGCGAACGATAGATCATGATTTTCTGCAGAAGTACTTCGAGATCGAGATCCTTTCCGAAGAGAAAAGCTTATATGGCCGAAACCGGCCACAGTTTGAGCCAATGAAGTTAAGCTAAGAAACTTCGAGGGCTGCTCTAGGAAGCCATGACAAAACGACCGAAACCGATTGTGTTGACCGTGCTGGACGGGTGGGGCTACCGCGCGGAGACCAAGGGCAACGCGATCGCGCTGGCCCGGAAGCCGGCGTACGACGAGCTGATGAAGAAATTTCCCAACACGCTGATCCATACCTCGGGACCGTATGTCGGATTGCCCGAAGGCCAAATGGGAAACAGCGAAGTGGGCCACATGAACATGGGCGCGGGCCGCATCGTGCACATGGACATCACGCGAATTGATTTGCTGATCGCGAACAATCAATTGCAGAACGTGCCGCTCTTTCAGCAGGCGATGGAGCGCGGACGCACGCGGCAATTGCATTTTATCGGACTGCTCAGCGATGGTGGCGTGCACTCGCACATTCAACATCTGTTTGCGCTGCTGGAAATGGCCAAGCAGCAAAAAGTGGAAAACGTCTTCGTGCACTGCTTCATGGACGGGCGCGACACGCCGCCGAACAGCGGCCGCGATTACGTTCGGCAGACTGCAGCAGAAAATGCGCGAGCTGCACTTGGGCCAAATTGCCACATTGGTGGGACGCTACTACGCAATGGACCGCGACAACCGCTGGGAACGCGTGGAGCTGGCCTACAACGCGCTGGTTCATGGAGTTGCGGAAACACGCACGGACGATCCTATCGCCGCGCTGCAGCGCAGTTACGAGGCGGACGTGACCGATGAGTTCATCAAGCCGATTGTTGTGACAAAAGGAAACGGATCCTCCGGCACACCGGTGGGACTGATTCGCGATGATGATGCGGTGATCTTTTTCAATTTTCGCGCGGACCGCGCGCGGCAGATGACCTACGCACTGGCCGCGCCGGATTTCGATAAGTTCGTGGACGCGAAACGGCCGAAAAATCTCTTCTACGTAGGAATGACGCAGTACGAAAGGAAGTGGCCGTGGCTAAAGTTTGTGATTGCGCCGGAAAAACTGGAGCATATCCTGGCGCAGGTGTTTGCGGATTTACAGTACAAAAATCTTCGCACCGCGGAGACGGAAAAGTACGCGCACGTGACCTATTTTTTCAATGGCGGCGTGGAGAAGCCTTTTGCCGGAGAAGAACGGATTTTGGTGCCTTCGCCGAAAGTCGCGACGTACGACTTGAAACCGGAAATGTCCGCCGCGGGAATTACGGACACGGTAGTGAAGGCCATCGAGAAGGGCGAGTTCGACGCCATCATCATGAATTATGCAAACGCTGACATGGTCGGGCATTCGGGAAAGCTGGAAGCTGCCATCAAAGCCGTGGAAGCGGTAGATGCGGGACTCGCGCAAGTTTATCAAACGTTGAAGCCACGCGGCGGAGCATGGATTATCACCGCGGACCACGGCAATGCAGAGACGATGATCGACCCGGCGACCGGCGGCCCGCACACGTATCACACGACGAATCCTGTTCCGTTTATTTTGGTGAGCGATGATGACAAGGTGCGCTTGAAGCCGGGCGGCTCACTGCGGGACATCGCGCCAACCATGCTGAGCGTGCTCGGTCAGCCGTGGCCAGCGGATATGACGGGCACGGATTTGCGCATCCATTCGTAAACATTCCATGAATCGCACCAAGCCTGCGGAAACCAAGCTGGTCATTTGTGTATGGCATCCGTTTACGGAGTGGCGGCCGAAGCCAATGATGGCAGAGGCTATTCGAAAACGGTGGCCGGAGATGTACGTCGTGCATCTGCCGAATTACGACCGGCTGGCGGAAGAATTGCCGGATGCGGATATTTTTGTGGGCTATTCCCTGCGCGCGGAGCAATTGAAAGATGGGAAGAAGCTCAAGTGGATTCATTCGACGGCGGCCGGTGTGGCGCAGTTAATGTATCCAGAACTGCGGGACTCGGAAATTCTTATCACGAATCCGAGCGGGATTTTTTCCGTGCCGATGGCAGAGCACGTAATCGGATTGCTGCTGGCGCTGGCGCGGAATTTTCCGGATGCCGTCCGCCAGCAGGACCGTGCGCGATGGTCGCAACAGGAATTGTGGGACAAGCCGCAGCACTTGACGGAGCTGAACGGGAAAGTGCTGCTGATCGTGGGATACGGCTCCATCGGAAGAGAAGTGGCGAAGCGAGCGAAGGCGCTCGAGATGCGCGTGTGGGGCGTCACGCGGTCCGGCAAAGGCGACCGAGCGCATACCGAGAAGATTTTTGCCGCCGCGCACCTGGAAGAAGCATTGCCGGACGCCGACTACGTGCTGATTGCGGCGCCGGAGACGGCAGAAACGAAGCATGTAATCGGCGCAGCACAAATTGCAAAAATGAAACGCGGGGCGCGGCTGATTAATGTTGGCCGCGGGTCGCTGCTTGACGAAGCCGCCTTACTTCGCGCGCTGGAAAACGGCACGCTGGGCGGCGCAGCGCTGGATGTGGTGCA
>CAVSNX010000003.1:0-931356 GCA_963729455.1 uncultured Acidobacteriota bacterium | reverse complement strand
ATATTCGCGGACGTCCGGGAAAAAATCATCCTCCTCGGGACGCAGTATGGCAAAGGGCTGCAGCTTGTTAATATCCTGCGCGATTACCCGCAGGACCTGCGGCTCGGACGTTCCTATCTCCCAGTTAAAGGTGCCCTGTCCGAAGATCCCAACCTGGTCGGACCAATCTTTCAAGAATGGCGCTCCGTCGCTCAGCGTTACCTTGAATCCGGCGCCCAATACGTGCGAGCAATCCGCCCAATCAGGGTGCGGTTCGCATGCGCGTTGCCCGTCCTGATCGGCATAGAAACGTTGGGCAAAATGAAAAACATCCCTTCGCCCGAACGAAAGATAAAGGTCTCTCGAGGCCGAGTCTATTGGCTAATGCTACTCTCGCTCCTGATCGCCGCGGTGCCCGGCTGCGATAAGATATTACTGCGGGTGCAGGTTTAGATTGTAACTGGTCGGATTGGCGACCACGTCCTGGAACGGAGGGGCGTTGCATTCCGGGTTGCAGCCTTGTCGCGCCGTAGGCCTGGCGGAGGCGGACTGGACGGTGGTCGACGCCTGTAAATCGTTGCAGCTGCAGCGTTGGGATAGACGAGACGCCCCGGGGACCCAACGCCTGCTCAACACGCTGGGGTCGAAACAATCTGGACCGTTTCACGCGCGCAGGGAGCCGCGGATGCACATGTGTTGTCGTCTGGCTCGCAATGGGCCTATCTCGATCCTAGGCCGCGGCGTTTCTAATGCGGCTCCCCTCCGAAATGGGTCGTGGCCGGGCGTTAGGTGTTGCAATGGCCCATCCCCTTACCATGCTCCACGACCTTCCACCTCTCACTTCTCACCAATCACTTCTCACCAATCACTTCTCACTTCTTATACAGACTCAGCGTAATCAAAAAATCGATCGCGTGTTGCAGGCACTCGTCCTTCAACTGGGGCTTGGGGGTCTTGCCGGATTCCTGTTCTTCGTAGGCATCGAGTTCCGGATTGGTGCCGTTGACCAAAGCCGCTTCATTTAAACCCGGCCGTTCTTCATCCGTGATGAATGGATCAAGAGGCCCGGAATCGCTGTCGGCCAGGACTTGATTTTCTGCGTCTTGGGCCACATTCACCATAATATCCGGGGCCAGTCCCCCTGGAAAAATCAATGGCAGACCCGCAATCTGAACTTCGCTTTCCGCTACTGAAACCAGCAGATTGCCTAAGGGCTCGGTCTTGTATTTTACAGCCCGACCTGCCGTAGTCTGGCCGATCAGCAAGGCCCGGTCCTTCGTTTTTAGGACGCCAGCGATGACCTCGGCTGCGCCGGCAGTTTGCCGGTCAACTAGTACCGCGATCGGTCCCTGGTAAAGAGGCGTTGATTTGCTCGCATACTTTTTTGGTTCGGCCGTTCCCTTTGTTGTGAGCTCGAAGGTTGGTTCACCATTGCCAACAAATCGGCTGATGATGCTGTTGGCCAAATCGTAGTCGGAATCTTCAGAAACCGTCCGTAGATCGACAACCAAACCTTCCACGTTCCTAGACCGTGATTCACCGAGTGCGTTATCCAGTTGGGTCAAAGTGTTATCCTTCAACGTTCCCAGCCGTATATAGCTGAACCGATTTGACACGACCTCGTAGCGAAACGGGCGCACGGGGATGGCTCGTTCGAACTCGGAGCGGGTCTGCAAACGAACGCCCGGGCCCAACTTTGCCAGTAATCCTTTGATGGCCGCCTGATTTAGTTCGTCATTCGTTAGCGCTCGCGAATCGACGTAATTCTCGCGCAAGTTGTCGAGGACCTCTTTTAGCTGGTTAAGATCCAGCTGATCGATCAAGTGGGACGAACCGGGTTGAGCGGAGCTTGCCGGAGAGGCGGTCGGCTTGGGTGAGGGATTTTCAACTGCCAGGGCTGTGGAGCATAATCCTGCTAGCAATACAGAAACGACGGACGCGTACTTCATCTCTTTTGGATTGTAGGAAGCAATAACCGCATTTTGCTCTTAGTCCAACGGGGACCTGTTTTTCGTGGCTGAGCCTCCCGCCGCCCACGATTTGGCCTCACCTTTCCCCAATGTCCCGCCGGAAATAGCATCCGTCGAATTCAATCATGCCAACGGCATCGTAGGCCTTACGGCGAGCGCTCAGAACCGAATCTCCCAACCCGGTGATCCCCAGTACCCGTCCGCCCGAAGTAACAATCCGACCTTCTTGCACTCGGGTTCCGGCATGAAAGACCAACACATCCTTCAAAGCAGAGACTTCAGGCAACCCTACAATCGGCTTGCCGGTCTCGGCCCGGTCCGGGTAACCCCGGGACGCCAAGACTACGCAGACGGAGGCTGCCGGGCTCCAGCGTGGAGTGACCTCACGCAACCGGCCGGAGATTGTAGCCTCCAAGAGTTCGACCAAGTCGCTGGAGAGCCTTGGAAGAAGAGCCTGAGTCTCTGGATCGCCGAATCGGGCATTAAACTCCAGTACCGCCGGCCCTCGCTTCGTCAGCATCAACCCGGGGAATAGCAAACCTTGGTAAGGGATTCCCTCGGCCTGGATGCCGCGCAAGAAGGGTTCAAGTATTTCCCGTTCAATGAGGGTCAGGTCGCTAGCCGAGAGCTTTTGTGAAGGGCTAAACGCTCCCATCCCGCCGGTGTTGGGTCCATGGTTGCCGTCGTAAAGCGCTTTATGGTCCTGAGCTGTGGGGAACAAGCAATAATTTTGGCCATCCACCAACGCATGGATCGAACACTCGGTTCCCTGCAGAAATTCCTCGACCACGACCCGGTTGCCCGCGTCACCGAACAGCCGCTCTTCCATGATCCGATGGATGGCCTGTTCCGCCTCTCGTGTGTTGTGGGCGATAACTACCCCTTTGCCTAGTGCCAGTCCGTCCGCTTTGATCACCGTAGGAAAGCCGAAACGCTCCACTGCCCGAATCGCTTGATTAACCGAATCACAAACCGCAAAACCCGGACTTGCGATGCCATAGCGAGCCATGAATTCCTTGGCAAAGCTCTTCGATGATTCCAGCCGAGCTGCGGCTTTAGCCGGACCGAAAATCTTCAGACCGGCTAGCTGAAATTGGTCTACGATCCCGTTTGCCAGTGGGTTGTCGGGGCCGACCACAGTCAGATCGATGGCCGTATCTCGCGCAAACTGTACGAGTCTTGGGATATCATCCGCCGGGATAGGGACGGCTGTCGCGAGTTCCTTTGTGCCGGGGTTTCCAGGTGCGACATAAACTCCGGTCACACTCTCGGACTGGTGGAGCTTCCACGCGAGAGCGTGTTCACGACCTCCAGCCCCAACAACTAAGACTTTCATTGTCTAAGGTACGGCCGGCACAAAAACGGTGGTCTCGTTCGGGAGATCTTTTGGCGCAATCGTGAATTTGTTAGGAACTCGTTGCACAAGGGACTGGCGTGACAACCACTCTCCCAAACCGCGGAGAGGCACCTTCCCGGAGAAAGCCGTCGAATACATCATCGGGATAACGACCTTCGGCTGCAGGCGGTCGACCGTGGTTTTGCGCATCTGGTCCGTAAACTCTGGTGGCCCGCCCACTGGTAAAAACAAAACATCCACGTGCCCAATGCTGATCGCCTCGGTTGGCGTGATGGCGTCTTGGATTGCTCCCAGGTCACAGAGGCGAATCCCGTCCATCGACCAAACGTAAGCCACATTCAGCTTAATGGCGGCCGACGGATTCTCTGAACTGGTGCGGACCCCTCGAATCAAAACGCCGTTAGCGCGATTAACGCCGCTTGCCATCGAGCTTCGCAGAATCACTGGCGACCCTGATGCCATGTCGGTGAAGTTTGCCGTCTCGTCTTCGTGGGTAACCAAGGTGATATCCGAAGGAACTTCTCCGGCTTTAACCGGATAGGGTAAGACTGAAGGATTGAACGGATCGGTCAGGATATTGATCCCGAGAGACGAGGTAATCAGGAAGCTGGCGTGCCCCAGAAACTGGATCGTGACCTGGCGCGGCCCTACCGGCACGTGTGCTTGTGGTTGTTGTCCTTCGTGACGATGACGATGCTGGCAACCAGCCAGAAGGAGAATAGCGAAAAGGAAAAGGATGCAGCGACGCATTCGTTGTTCTGTAAAGGAAAAGATAAGTGCAGAGACTGGCATAATGCCGCAGACCCTTCAAGGGGGTATCTTATGGTCGTCCGGGCTGAGTGGTCGCCGGAGGCTGAGTCTGCGAGGCCTAGGACGTCGAATTAAGGCGACGAGCGCTGAAGGCGCGCCAGCATTTGCGAAAGGTTGCCGACCGACCACGATCTCCCGGCCCACCAATCACCAATCACCAATCACCGATCAGTTCTCACCTCCATGTCCCCGGTACTTCACGAATGCCTTCTTATTGGCCGCAGAGAATCCCTGGGCCTCGAAGAAAGCGTGCGCTTGTGAACGTGACCCGTGGCTTTGCAGCATGATTTTCGAGCAATCGGCCCGATGGCAGAAATCCACGACGTGACGCATGAGCCGGGCTCCATGCCCGCTGTTACGATATCGTTCATCGATCACAAAATTCTCTAATACGGCGTAAGGCTGCCGGTTGTGCATGGGGTCCAGACAAAGCGTGACAAATGCGGTGCCAACCACGCCGGCTTCGCACTCCAGTACCCACAGAGAATTGTGAGGATCACTCTTGATCTGTTCGATACGTTCGGCGCGCACATCAACCTGAACCTCCGGCGCAACCGGCCTTACTAGTTGGCGATACAGCTCATGAATTGCAGGCGCATCTCGGCCTTCGGCTTCGCGGATTTTAACTGCCGATTTTTCCATGCGGAAGTTATCGTCTTCCTCGCGGACTTCTCCAAGCGAGTCGACTGAGTTCGCCCGAGGCTAAACTAGAAGCCGAGCGGGTGTCGGGCTTTTCGCAGGCGAGCGATTGCTGGGCGCCGAATCACCAATCACTTCTCACCAATCGCAAAGAAGTTCTGGGGGGAAGCAGGTTTATTCTTCCACTACCGGTGTAGACAGCGCCTTGACCATCAAGACGAGTGAGATCGCGGCTGTAGCCAGGCAGAAACCGAGCCAGAGGTAGCGCACGCTCGAGTTCATCGGTATCATGGTCGTCATTACCGCTCCGAAGAACGACACAAACGACCCAACCGCAAACCACAAGAGTTTAAGCAATCCTCCGATATCGTGAGTCAGATGGGTCAGCAGATTTTCCGCTGGATCTTTTCTTCTGCGCCGTCCTGTGCTGATAACCGGGGTTTGAGTTTTGTTTTCTTGTTTTGCTTCCATGTTCCCGCATTTTCACTTCCACGAAAAAAAGGGCTCTGCAACGATGAAATCGTTTCAATTAAAGATGACGGGTCAACGCGGTGAGGCGCTTCGTTCTCGTCGTCGTCCTTCCGCCTTCGCCAACGTCCTGGTTGTGGAGCGCGCCTCGCTTGCGAGGCCGACCTCGAGCGGGTGGCAACATGGAGCCTGGGCTACGGCGGACAGGCTGTCCTCGAATCCGGTCGAACGGAGTGTTGGAGTAATGGAGTGTCGGAGTATGCGCCAATTCCGGATTGCACCCGCGTAGCGGCTGGAATTTTCTGATCTCTCCACCGCGATGATCGATTTGAAGCAAGCTACCTTGGCCGACCTAGTGACCGTATCGACCATTCTGAAGGAAGCAGCAGACTGGCTACGGACCACTGGCCGCCTGATGTGGCGTGATGAGGAGTTAAATCCCGATCGGGTTCATAACGACGTTGAAGCCGGTTTGTTCTATCTCGCCCATTACGACGGAGAACCGGCCGGCACGATTAAGTTCCAACTGCAAGATGCTCGTTTCTGGCCTGACCTACCGGGGAACGATGCAGCCTACGTGCATCGAATCGCCGTAAGGCGGCAATTTGCTGGCAGAGGCGTTTCCACCAAGATGCTCGATTGGGCGGTGAATCACGCGGCTTCTCTAGGTCGTTCTTATTTGCGTTTGGATTGTGAGGCCGATCGCCAAGCTCTTCGCGCTATCTACGAACGATTCGGCTTCCGCTTCCATAGCTACCGCGATGTCGGCCCGTATCATCTCTCCCGCTACGAATACGTGATCAACGCGCGATGATGCGCTTTTCGTGCTCGTCGAGTCAGCGCGGTGGTACGGATGGGACCTATGAGACCAAGAGGACCTGCGTGCATCCTATAAGTCCCATTGGTCCCATAAGTCCTATCCGTGCCAGCGCCCCTGATTCGTTGAGCACGAGCACGAGGACGAGCACGCCAAACGCCACGCCGCCAATTGCGCCACCCGACGTGTGGTCTAACTTGTCCATGTTATGAAGCCGCTACCCGACTATCACGCAGACGACAAACTAGATAAAACGTTGATTACGCTGGGCGCGCTAGTCGCCGGAGGATACCTGCTTTCTCGATTTCTGAACTATCATCCTCGGCCGGTTGAAACGATGCACCCTCATAATTGCGGCGGGGCTCCCGTGCTCTCCCCGGGCCAAGCCATCAAGGTGATCACTTATAATGCCCAGTTCTTTGCCGGTACTGGTTACAATTTCTTTTATGACGGTGGGCCGGACACACTGGTGAACCCTGAAGACGTGTACACGACCATCAGCCGATTCGCTAAATTCGTTGCTGAGGAGCAGCCTGACTTCGTTTTGCTGCAAGAAGTTGACGCTGGCGCGCGCAGAACTGCCTATCTGGATGAAGTGACCTTGCTGCGCGACGCTCTCCCTCTCGATTTGCGGAACTATGTAACTGCGGACTATTGGCGTTCGAGATTTGTACCTCACCCAAAGATCTGGGGCTCTGCCGGGACCAAGCTTGTGATCTTTTCAAAATACCGCCTCGGAGCCGCCCGCAGGTATCGTTTACCGCTGCGGCCAGGTAATCCGATCGCCAACGACTTCAATCTCAAGCGAGCCATTCTCGAAGTGGAAGTACCGAGTCGCGATGGCGGAGTGCTGGCGATGCTGAACACGCATTTGGATGCGTTCCCGCACGGCACCGACGTTATGGACCGGCAAGTGAACAAGATTCATCACTTCCTCGCTCATCTGGATGAGCGGAATCGGCCGTGGATCATCGGAGGCGATTTTAATCTATTGCCGCCAGGCCAGCGGTCACGTCTGCCGGTGGGAACTCGAGGAACGTACTCCGAACCCTCTGCCATCACTCAAATTTATCGAAGTTATCAAGGTGTGCCCACCGTCCATGACGCTACTGACAGAGCGATGGATCAATTCTTTACCTACACAGTGCGCTCAGAATCCAAACGAATTCCCGTCCGAACCCTCGACTATCTCTTTGCCGCTCCCTCCGTTTCCGTCGAAAAATACGGAGTCCGTCAGGATGGTATGTTAGATCTATCCGACCATCTCCCGGTCGTGGCCGAATTCCGTTTGCCAGGGTGACGGAGGGCACAACAAGAGGCCCAAATTAAGAGAAATAGTTCACAGCAAAGGCCGCAAAGGCCACAAAGAGGGATTTCTGTGTCTCTTATCTTGGCGGCCTTTGAGGCCTTTGTTGTGAAAGTTTGTATTCATCTTTGGGTCCTTGCGTGAGGTTTCTGCGCTTTCGATTGCGGCTCCTGCACGCGGTGGTCTTGCTATAAAATCCAATCTGCGGGAATACCTTTGACAATTGCTTGTCTCTTCTGGTTGAAAGGCTGTTTGGTGGGTTTGCCGGGGCCTCTCCCCCTTATGTCATCAACTTATGAACGATAACTCCTACGATAAAGCCGGGACTGCTAATGGTGTATTAGTCCTAACCGAGCGATTCGCTCGAGCAAACTTAAGGTTTGCATTAGCCCTTGCCTGCTGCCTCGGATTCTCAGCCCTGGTTTCCAGTGCCGAAGAATCTGGAACCAGCAACCTCGATTGCTGGCTGTTAACCTTGTCCCAACATGCCGGCCTATCGATGCCAAACGCCGATGCCGCCGGGGTGCACGGACAAATTGCCAAGGTGAGCGCTGCGGACAAAGCAATAATCCGCGGCCGATTCGACGCCCAGGACCGCGTCCTAGTCCATGTGCTGCTCAACGGACAAACCTCCATTGACGACGTTGCAGCACAGATCGAGTCCTTGCAGGGCCAGGTGCTAGATCGGGACCCAAATTTCCATCATGGGATCTTTGCCGCTTATGTTCCGACGGACGAACTCAAAAACGCGTCGACGATTAAGGGAGTTCGGGCGTTGACCATGGAAGCGCCTCCGATCGCACGACGTAAGTTTTCTTCGCAATCGGGCGTGATCCTCCAAACCAACGTCCTCAACAAACAAGGTCTCAACGGGGACGGGATTACCGTCGGCGTCCTTTCCGATAGCTTTAACACTGCCCAATTCGGTACGCCTCCTCCTGCCACGACCGCTGCCCAAGATGTGAAAATGGGATACCTGCCGGTCGTTAACGTTCTCCAGGACTTTGGCGGTCCAGGTAATCCTGGCACTGATGAAGGCCGGGCGATTTGCCAAATCGTGTATTCTGAAGCGCCGCATATTAATGAGGCGTTTGCGACCGCATTCGCTAGCGAGATTGGGTTCGCCAATAATATCGTTGCACTCAGGACCCAGGCGAACTGCGACGTCATCGATGACGATGTTGGCTATTCTGACGAAGGGGTTTTTTCCGATACCTATGTCGCCCAGGCGGTCAATACGGTTGTCAATAGTACCACCATACCGGGCAAGCCAGTTATTTATACATCCTCGGCTGGCAACGAAGGAAACAATGGCTATCGAAATCCCTATCGGAATCTCAGCGATGCCTCTGTAAGAGCCGGAAATCACGGCAACCTGAACTTGACCAATGTAGCCTCTTCTTTGACCGCCGGCGGTTGGCACAATTGGAATCCGAATGGTGGGTTTGAGCCGTCCACCGCCGTCATGGCACCCGGACCGACCAACTTTTCTTACATGCTCTTCTTCCAGTGGGATGATCCATTCTTCGAGGACCATGGTATTACCACCGATTTTAACTTCCTGGTATTCGATGCCGATGGGAACTACCACCCGGAGCTGAGCGGCACGAGTAACACTTTTGTTACCCAAGAAGCTTATCAGCAAACTGGTAACCTCTCCCTGGGGACGACTTACCAAATCGCAATTACTAAATCGAAGAAAACGGACTCGCTGGCCGGACCAATCCCTGCCACCCACCAGCTTGCTTTATTAACGTTCCTGGACGGTGCGAGCCAGCTGTACGGCAAATACTTTCAACCGGCTCCGTTAACTCTTCCTAACATCTTTGGGCATCCCGCCGCTCGATCTGCGATTGCAGTTGCCGCTTATGCGTTTAACTGGAGACCGACGCGGCCGTTCCTGCCGCAGCTGGACAATTTCACCTCGCCGGGTCCGGCAATCATTTATTTCGATGAAAACAATAATCGGTTGCCTGCCCCGCAAACTCGCCTGAAACCTGAGGTGGCCGGCGTGGATGGTGTCCTTACCACGTTCTTTGGTGCACCCTACTACAACTATCCTTTCGCCTTCTTTGGCACTAGTGCGGCTGCACCTACCGTTGCCGGAGTAGTCGCACTGATGTTGCAGGAGGGCGGAGGGCCAAGCTCCCTTAGTCTAGACACCGTACGAACTGCCTTAGAAAACAGCGGCGAGCCCAGAAACAGTACTCCGGAGGTGACCCAGGCGATTGGCTCGGTTAGTGGCGGTTTTGTGTCTGTTACCGCTCTGGCTGAATCTTTTTTCGGACCGACTTATCTCACCTTGAACTATTTCGGTCCTGCCGGCCAATCGATTGATACCTTAACCATTGATGGGTCGAAACCAGGTCTGACATTTAATACGAAGGAATTTCTTGTAGGACCGACGATCGGGGTCACTGCATCGGATGTCACCGTTGAAAAGCCGTCCAAGGCAACCCCGGTATTTACCCTGAGATTCAAAAGAGGGGTATTTACCTCCGGCGCTTCTATCAGCTTCACGGTCGGTCAAGATGTGGCTGGCACATTTACGGGTTTCACCCAGGACCAGTTCGGAATTGGTTGTGAGTCTGAAGACTTAGGCTACGGCGCCACCTTTACCGCGACATTGCCCGGTTCAACTAGTGAAACGGTGACCGCTCCGTTTCTAATTGGCTCACCGGTGACAGGCTATAGTCCGGTGGACGGTTTTGGTTTGATCAACGGCGTTGCTGCGGTGCAAGCCGTCAGTTCCACTGCGAAGCCCGCAACCACAAAGTAAAGCCGGCACAGCGAGACTTCTTGAGACAAGGCGCGGACCGGGCTGCCGGTCCGCGCAGTTGTCGAGGTCCACTGAAAAAATTTCACAGCAAAGGCCGCAGAGGCCACAAAGGTTCAGAACGACCGTGGTTGATTCCGTTTTCTTGATAGAATAAAACATATAAATACTATGTTGTTGAGTGTCGGATTCACTAGGTTAACGAAATGTGGGATTCGTTACGGAAAGCTAACGTGTGGAGCAGCGGTGTAATCGGGGCGGCTATAGAGGTTCATCGGATCGAGGGTCCCGGCTTAATCGAAGAGATTTACAAAAGTGTTTTGGCCGGGAGTGCGAGCTTCGTCAGATTCCATATGTAAGAGAGCTGAGGGTTGAACTGGAGTACAAAGGTTTCGTTTTCGAGGAACCTTTGCGACTCGACTTTCTGATTGATGACGTCCTGATTCTTGAGTTTAAGGCCGTACAAGAAATTCTCCCAATCCACGAAGCCCAGCTCATGAGCTATATGAAGCTCCTCAAAAGGCCGTTAGGCCTTTTGTTCAACTTTCACGAGGTCGTTCTGAAGAACGGAATCCGACGCGTAGTCCTTAAGGAAGCTCTGTAGTCCTAGTCCGGCCAAAAGACAAAGCCACAACAAAGCCGCAAAGTACCAGAGTCACAGCGAAACGCAGGGATATCACGCAAGAACGCAAAGTCGAAGCCCAAAATTTCACAACAAAGGCCGCAAAGGCCACAAAGATAGGAGACAGAAAAATCCCTCTTTGTGGCCTTTGCGGCCTTTGTTGTGAAAAATAGAATCCGTGGAAAACCTTTGACAACTCATTGCGTCTTTTGATTGAACCTGTTGAATCCCAAAAGCTTTTCAGGGACGTCCTAGAAGCAATCTCATGAACCTTAGCCGTTACGCCGCAATCTCTGCTTCCTTTTTGTTTGCCTCCGCCGCTTTTAGTGCTGAATCAGCGCAGAACCTCGATTCGGGGTTAGCAACCTTGTCTGAGCACGCGAAGTTGTCGATGCCGGAGGCCGGCGCCTCGGGTGTGCATTCCCAAATCGCGAAGGTCAGTGACACAGACAAAGAGGCCATCGGCGGGCGATTCGACGATCAGGATCGCGTGCTGGTTCATGTGCTATTGGATGGACGAAGCTCGCTGGACCAGGTCGCGCAGCACCTCCAATCTTTGCAAGGAGTCGTTCTCGATCGTAATTCCACCTACCGTCACGGCATTCTGGCCGCTTATGTTCCTACGGATCAACTGGACAATATTGCCGGTATTCTCGGAGTTCGCGCTTTAACCATGGAACACGAGCCCGTCAAGCGGGCCGGTAAATATTCTTCTCAGAGCCGCGAAGTGTTGCAAACCGATGTGCTCAACCAACAGGGGCTCACCGGGAACGGCATCACCATCGGTGTGCTATCCGACAGCTTCAACACGGCTCAATATGCTAAGCATCCGCCTCGGACCACCGCTGAGGTGGATGAAAAAGATGGTTATTTGCCAGTTGTTAATGTCCTTCAGGACTGGGGTAAACCGGGCAAGCCCGGTAGCGATGAAGGGCGCGCTATCTGTCAGATTGCTTACGCGGAAGCGCCGAGTTGTAATGAAGCGTTCGCGACCGGCAATTACAGTGAAGTCGGTTTTGCCAATAATATCGTTCGGCTTAGAACTGAAGCGAATTGCGATGTAATTGATGATGACCTTGGCTATTACGATGAGCCGGTCTTTTCCGATGGCATCGTTTCTCAAGCCGTTGACGCCGTAGTTACGAGCAAAACCTTGCCAGGTAAGAAAGTGATTTATACTTCATCGGCCGGTAATGATGGTAACAACGGCTATCGCAGCGCCTACCGCGAGCTGTCCGACGCTGAGGTGCGGGCGGCAGGCCAGCATGGCAATCTTAAATTGGATGTTACCGATAAGAACTCGCCTCATTACCTGGATCCTGCGTTGACAGCTGGCGGATGGCACAACTGGAATCCCGAAGGCGGTTCTGAACCGGTCACGACTTTGGTTGTACCCGGGCCTTCCCAGTATCTGTACAACCTTTTTCTACAATGGGATGATTTGTTCGATCAGGACGACGGGATCACCACCAACTATAATTTTCTGGTTTTTGATGCAAACGGTAACTTTTTGCGCGCGTTGAGCGGCACTCGCAATGCCTTCAAAACCCAGGAACCTTTCAAGTACACCGGGAGCCTGAACTTGGGTACCGCTTATCAGATTGCCTTTACCAAGACCACGCAGACCGATCCTAAGGCTCCACCGCCACCCGCCACTCATCAACTGGCAATGTATACCAGCCTGGACGGATTAAGCATTCTGACCGGTACCTATTTTCAACCGGCTCCCTTGAACGTCCCCATCATTTACGGGCATCCGGCCGCCGCGTCGGCTATCGGAGTGGCAGCCTATGTCTTTAACTGGAAACCAGAACCGCCGTATCAGCCTGAGCTAGAGAACTACACTACGCCGGGACCAGCCTATATCTATTTCGATGAAAACGGAGTCCGCCTGAGCACGCCCGAGGTGCGGCTAAAGCCCGAGGTGGCAGGGGTAGACGGCGTTATTACTACTTTCTTTTATAAGCCGGGCTACTATGACTATCCTTTCGCATTTTTCGGCACCAGCGCGTCTGGGCCAACCGTCGCTGGTGTAGTTGCGCTGATGTTGCAGGCTGCCGGAGGACCCGCTTCGCTCGATGCTGACCGGGTGAGATCGGTGCTCGAAAATACGGCGTTGCCCCGACGTGGCTTTGAAGAATCAGCATCTTTTCATGGCTCGAATGGCGGAAGCAATATCTCGGTTACTGCGCTGGGCTCATTCTATTTCGGCCCGAACTACCTAACCATTAATTATTTCGGTCCATCCGACGAATACATTGATAGCGTAACCGTCGACGGTTCCCCGGCTGGTCTGGTCTTTAATACAACCTCAGCAGATTTTATTATTGGCTCCGCAGACGGATTCAGCTCCTCAGAAGTGACCGTCGAATCTCCTTCCAGCGCCACGTCAACGTTTACGCTTAAGTTTAAGAAAGGCGTGTTCACGAACGGGGCCTCCATCAGCTTCACTGTCGGACAAAATGAGGCCGGAAGTTTTAAAGGTTTTACCCAGAGCGCCTATGGAGTAGGAGTCGATGCTCTGGATCTTCCTAATGGCGCAACCTTCACCGCCAATTTGTCCGGATTCTCGAGCCAGACGATCTCTGGGGCTTTTAAGCCGGGCCCCGCAACCCACGTCTACCAGCCGGGCGATGGCTTTGGCTTAATCGATGCCGTCGCTGCGGTGCAAGCTGTCATTGCAAAGTGAGCGCACTGGAGGGGAGCCGCTTTGGAGCATATCTAATGCTCTCGCCCTGTTACTCCCTGCGCGGGAACAACCGACAGGTGCGAAAACAGGCGGCTCCCGCGAATTACCCAGCGTAGGCTATCACCGGGCGGATTCGTTCTGTTCTTGTTGTTCATTCCACTTTGGCCGGCAGAGCTGCCGAACGTTGGGTTATTCCCGGGAGCCGCTTGTTTACTTCACGTTTCGGACTAATCAACGTCGGGAAAATATCGGTGGGGTCGTCTAGAACGCGCCAAAGCGGCTCCCCTCCAAATTTGTCATTTGGCAATTTGTTCCAGCGCCCGCCTGGATCATGTGCCTCTTCCTTGGCGTACTACCCAAAACAGAGCTCCGTTCGCTACAGCAAACAGGACAATCGCGCTGCCGATCAGCCACCAAAAGATCGATTGGAACGCGTTGCTCGCGATTTTTTCCGTTAGCGCGGCAGGCACACTGACGATCTGTGCCCCAATAATATCACCCGCTTGCCACCCGAACCCATTTGCACTCCCATAAAGTTTGACCATGCCGGGAGGCGCTTTATCCGGCGTGCTGTGACATTCTAGACAACTGGCGTCATCGACTTTGATCGGAGTACTGATAAAAAGAGAGGGTCCGAGAGGGGTGTCTCGCTGGCCGGTCAGCTCTGTTTTTGAGGTGTCCTTCTGAAACGCGTTCACAATATCCGCTTCCCAATCCACCGTTCGATCCCGAGGGTTAGTGGGATTCAGCGCGGCTTCCTTGTAAGCGAAATCGGGGTGCGCCTGCCGAAAATAATTGAATGCTTCTGTAGCCGCATAAAACGGGATCGATTGCGGATGAAACTGTTGATCTGGTGACTGCAGACTTTCTAATAAGGGCGCAATCTGCTTGGTTGTATATTTCCGTGATGCTTTGGCTGTCTCTAACATGACCTGGGCTACGGCCACAATCTGCTGTTGAGCGTAGCTTTCCAGTTGGCTGTGGACAATCGCTGCTGCGCCGCCGACAACCGCCGCCAAGATGGGT
The DNA here is from genome assembly GCA_963729455.1 of uncultured Acidobacteriota bacterium. Taxonomy (GTDB): domain Bacteria; phylum Acidobacteriota; class Terriglobia; order Acidiferrales; family UBA7541; genus Acidiferrum. The sequence goes on along the minus strand of CAVSNX010000003.1, from coordinate 916,897 downwards.
AAGAACACCAAATTAAATCTGAGAAACGTTCGCCTCAATCCCGCGCCCTTCCGTGGAGCGCGCCCCGCTTGTGCGGCCGAAGGGGTCGGCACGCCTGGAGCCCGTCTCGCTTCTTCCTTCGCTGTAGGTGAGGAGGACAGGTGCGAGCCTCCAACTTGCGCGGGAGCAGCGACTGCGACGATCGTTTGCGCCGCTGGTCCACCGTCCTCGCCGGTGGCTGCAGGTCGTTCCAGCAAGCGCTTTATCTGATCGGCTAACGTACCAAAATAGGTTTCTGCCGGGTAGGGGAATGCATCCAACCAATGAACCGTCTCCAGGAAATAACTGAGACTCCGATTCGGCGCTACGTCCTCAGTCCGAAACGGAATCACCGCCAACCCGAGTGAGAACGCTTTGGCTACTTCACGCCGGACATGATCCGACGTATTTGCGGAATCCGAGAACACCAGCACGAACACCTTGCATGATGCGATCCCGTGTGTAATTCCTTCCGTCCAGTCCGACCCGAATTCGATATCGCGAGGAGCGATCCAGCATCGGATGCCGTTGGCTTCTAATTCGTGACAAACAGCTTCGGCGACCGTTTTGTCTTTGGTTGAATGGCTGATAAAAACATCTGCTGGCATTTCTGAAGTCGGGAGGACTATACGAAGATTGGGGATCGCCGCAAAAAGGGCGCAAAACTTAGAAGGCGCTTCGTTCTCGTCCTTCCGTCTTTGCCGATTACTTCTTGTGGAGCGCGCCTCGCTTGCGAGGCCGACTTTGGGCGGGTGACGAAATAGAGCCTGGGCTTCGGCGGACAAGCTGTCCTCGAATCCGGTTTCGGTCCCAGCGTACGGCATTGGTGTGCCGCGCGCCGGAGGGGAGCCGCTTTGTAAGATGGCAAGTCTATCGGTTTCTAGCAGGCGGCTCCCGGGAAGGACCCAGCGTGTTCCATCGCCGCTCGGCCTTTCGAAAACGGGGCTTGCAGAGTTGATAGAACAAACGCATCAGGGACCGTTTCCGGGAGCCGCCTGCTAGAAACCGATAGACTTGCCATCTTACAAAGCGGCTCCCCTCCACGGCTGCAGACCAATTCGAAGCGCTCCCTAAGAACACGCTTTCGAGAACGACGGTTTTAAGGCCGAGGAGGAACCGAGGCAACGCTCCACGGTCGTGCTCCTAGAACTCCCCGGACTCCTAGAAATCCTAGAATTCCTAGAACTTCTTGAACTCGTCATCTTGAAGTACTAAGCTTACAGCTCTCCCCCCCGATTTGTTCGCTTAGGACGACCCCGTTTCTTTTCCAGGACGCTTTTGTATCTGCGGCTCTTCGGCAGGAGCTAATTGGTTTGGTCTTAATGTCCAATGTTGGGTTCGTTCAGGCGGCTAGGTTCCTGGAAAGTGTTTTACGTTATTACGTATGCGCTGTTCCTGGATTATTTCATCTATGGGTTGGTTGTACCGCTGACGGCTTACTCTCCTGCTCAAATTAGTGGTCACGAGGGACTTGCTTTGCTCTATGGCGGGTACGCTATCGGTGTCTTTGTTGCCACCCCAGTTTTCGGACTGCTGGGTAACCAGATCGGCGGCAAGCGCATCGTAATCTTAGGGGTCCTGTTATCCCTAACGGCCACGCTTCTATTCTGGTTCGGCGGCAATTTTCCCCTGGTATTGCTGGCTCGTGTTTGCCAGGGCGCCGCGTCCGCCGCTACCTGGACCGCCGGACTGGCGCTGATCGCGGAAGGTTACGTTAAAAACCGGGTTCAGATGATGGGTTTAGCCCTCGCGGGTAGCACGGCCGGTTCGGTGCTAGGACCTGTGGCCGGCGGATTCCTCTATCAAGCCGGCGGCTACGCGTTGCCGTTTCTTATTCTGATTGTCTTAGTCGGGATCGATGCGGTGCAACGCATCTTTCTGTTACCGGGAAAAGTAACTTATCGCGGGTCTAACGCGGAACTATTTGCGCTGTTGGTGGATAAATCAGTGTTGGTGCCGGGATTGGCCGTCGCCCTGGCCGCGTTCGGCTGGGGAATTGTGGAGCCGCTTCTACCCGAACATCTCAGCCGATCCGAGGCAACTCCTTCCACGATTGGGATGATTTTCACCATATCAACGATCGCTTTTGGGCTGATTACTCCGGTGGTGAGTCGGGTCGCTACCCTGGCGCCGACTAAAATCGTGATTGCTGGCGGTACCCTCGCTATGGCGATTACTCTGCCGCTCCTTGGACTCCTACCAGGAATCGTCCTTACTGGATTCGGTTTGTGTCTGGTCAGCATGTCGTTTGCCTTCATGCTTAACCCGACTTCCGCAGAACTCGGCAACGCGGTTGACCGGCGCGGGCTCCGTTGTTACACGGCGGTCTATGCAGTCTACAACATCGCCTACTCCATAGGGATGATGGCCAGTAATGCCGTAGCAACTGCAGCGGGGCACCTCCAATTTTATCAAACCTTGTTGTGCGTTTCTGCGGTCCTGGTTCTCTCCCTTCCACTCCTGATAAAAGGCACGCCAGCACCCGCATCGGAAGCTTTAGCTAATGGGAATAGCGAAAAACCAGCGAAAATAATATGAACCAATCTAGTGAAAACCTAGCCGGCTTGGTAGCCGGCCTCGACCGTGGTGAAAGCCTACCCGCGTATTGGTATACCGATCCCTCGATCACTGACCGAGAGATTAGTCAGATCTTCAGGAAAAGCTGGAATTACATCGGCCCGCTCAAACAGCTAACCAATATCGGCGATTATATCACCGGTTATGTGGGCGGTATCCCCGCCGTGGTAATCCGTAACGAAGGCGGTCTGACCGCGTTGAACAATGTTTGCCGGCATCGCCGGCACGAAGTGATGAAGGGCTGTGGAAATGCCCAAATGATGCAATGCGGTTATCACGCCTGGACCTACGATCTAACGGGCCGCCTGAAGGGTGCGCCGCGAACGGCGACAGAACCTAACTTTCGACTTGAGGATTATCCGCTTCTGCCGCTCAAAGTCGATACGCTGGGCCCGTGGGTTTTTGTCAACGCAGATCCGAGTGCCTCACCCGTAAAGACCCAATTCGGCAAATTGCTTGAGATTGTTGCTGGGAGCGGGATCGATCTTGATTCTCTGGTTTTGTACGAGCGCGGAGAATGGGAGTCCTACTCTAATTGGAAGACCATGCTCGAGAATTATCTCGAATGTTATCACTGCGCCGTAGCCCATCCGGGCTTCAGCGCCGCGATCGATGTTTTACCGGAGAACTACAATCTCGGTGTGCACGGCTGGTTCATGAGTCAGGTCGGTCAGGTACGGCAGTCCGCGTTGGAAGGTAAAAGCCAGGTCAAGATTTACGACGCCAGAGGTGAAGTCGCCCAAGCCCAATATCACCTGCTCTGGCCAAACATGACGGTCAATATCAATCCTGGGTTCCCGAATCTTTCGATCGATGTCTGGATACCAAATGGCCCCAATGGCACGAAGGGCTTCTCTGAACAGTATTTCGGCCCTGGTGTCTCGCAGGAATTCGCGCAAGAACTGATTGGATTCAACGTTCAGGTCGGCCTCGAAGATGATGTCCTTACCGACTCGGTCCAGCGCGGATTGCGAGCGGCCATACCGGAACGGGGCAGGTTTCTGACCCGGGCTGAGCATCTGGTTGGTCATTTTCAAAAGCTGGTTGCTAGCGCGGTCGCCGGCGACGCGACAGCGCTCAAATCGATGGCGGAAGACGTGCGGGGAGTTTCGGAAACGATCTCGGTCGCTCCGACCTCTTCAGCGGCTTCAGAGACTGAGCGGAGCGCTTATGTCGAGTTAGAATTGTTTAAGGTGGAGCCCGAAAGCGATGTTATCACTTCCTTCTATTTTCGGGGTCCGGACAGCCAGGCGCTTCAACCTTGGGAACCGGGCCAGTTTTTACCGATTCGGATAACGATCCCCGGGCAAAAAGAGCCTGCGTTACGCACTTACACACTTTCGGCTGCTCCAAATGCCGATCACTATCGCTTGAGTATCCGCCGCGAAGGAGGAAACGCACTGGTCTCACCGTTTTTGCATGCCAATGCAAAGCCCGGCTTTCGACTGGAGGCGGCTGCACCCCGGGGTAAATTTATTCTCAATTCTAACGGTCGAATACCGGTACTGATTTCTGGCGGCGTCGGCATTACCCCAATGATCGCGATGGCTGAATACCTGGTCGACGAGGGGCGCCGCACGGGGAAGTTTCGACCTGCTTACTTCATCCATGGTACTCATAACCACAGGGTGCACGCGTTCTCCAAGCATATCCGGGATCTCACCGGCCAGCATCCGGGACTGAAAGTGCATATCGCCTACAGTCATCCGGAGCCTGACGCAGGACCGGATAATCAGTGCGATTCCGTTGGATGGATCAGCATCGAAACACTCAAACAGATGCTCCCGTTTGGCGACTACGACTTTTATCTCTGTGGTCCGCCGCCCTTCATGAAATCGCTTTATGATGGCCTCACCGGAATCGGCGTCCGGGAGGAACGAATCCATTACGAGTCCTTCGGTCCGGCAACGGTTCTGAAACCGGAAAGAAGGCCGCAAACAGTGATAGAGCCTGGTCACGCTGACGTTCCTCCGGTCCGGGTTCGGTTTGCCAAATCGGGAACCACCGCCGAATGGTCACGCGACAAAGGCACTTTGCTCGAGCTTGCCGAATCGATCGGTTTAGCTCCGAAGTTCGGGTGCCGCTCCGGTATCTGCGGGACCTGTACCACGCGCATTAGCAACGGCGCAGTCGATTACTTGGAAGAACCGGTGGCGGTGCGCGGCCCAGGCGAAGTTTTGCTCTGTTGCTCGATTCCTCGCTCTGATCTGGCCCAGACCGCTTCCGGCGGGGAACGGGAGGTTGTGCTCGATCTTTGAGAAACCGGCAAAAACGAAAAGATCCGCAGATTACACAGATTACGCAGATTTTGTTTTGGGAGTAATGGTACCGCCGGGGTTGAGATTCGACGTAGAGAACATTATGTTAATATGTTATTATTTCGCATGGATGATCAAACCTATCAAATCATTGGAGCGGCGCTGGAGGTTCATAAGGAACTCGGATGCGGCTTTCTGGAACCGGTGTACCAGGAGGCGCTCGAACTCGAGCTCACCGATCGAAGAATTCCTTTCTATCCCCAAGCCGCGATGCCGGTTTTTTACAAAGGCCGAGAACTCCGCTCATCCTATCGAGCTGACGTGCTTTGTTACGACTCAATCATCGTCGAGCTCAAAGCCTTGGGCAAACTCGGCGACGTAGAGACAGCTCAAGTTCTAAATTACTTGAAAGCTGGCCGGCACCAAAGGGGCCTGGTCTTCAACTTCGGAGCTACAAGTTTGCAGCACCAGCGCTTTGTCTGGTCCCATGACGCAACACCTTAGCTCAACCCCAAAGAAATCTGCGTAATCTGAGTAATCTGCGGTTCTAAATAGGATTTTGGCGATGAACGCTAAAGAAGCCAGAGCGCTGAGTTACGATGAATTTCGGCGGTACGCTGCGGCCCTAAAACCGGAAACGCGCATGTTCATCAACGGAGAGTTGGTGGACACAAATTCTGGAGCTCGATTCGAGACCGTCAATCCGGCAAATGATCAAGTCTTAGCGACGGTACCGGCAGGGACCGGCGAAGATGTCGATCTTGCGGTAGCCTCGGCTCGCAAAGCGTTTAAGTCCGGTGTTTGGGCGCGCATGGAACCACGCGCCCGCATGGCGGTTCTTTATCGTTTGGCGAACTTGATCGATGCGCATGCGCTCGAGTTTGCTCTGCTCGATTCGCTGGATGTTGGCAAACCGGTGGTAGAAATGCTCACGGGCGATGTCCCAGCCGCAGCCCTGACCTTTCAATACTTCGGAGAAACCATCGACAAAATCGAGGGAGTCGTTACCAACACGGCGTCCGATGCCTTCCATTACATTCTGCGCCAGCCCCTGGGGGTAGTGGCGTGTATCACACCTTGGAACTATCCGTTACTGATGAACGCCTGGAAGGTGGCCCCGGCGTTAGCGGCAGGTAACTCCGTCGTGCTGAAACCGGCCGAACTATCACCGTTATCCTCTACCCTCTTGGCTCAACTGTTCGTGGAGGCCGGCGCCCCGCCGGGCGTATTCAACGTAGTGCACGGTGCCGGTAGCATTGTCGGGAAAGCGCTCGCTCTGCACATGGATGTGGACAAAATCAGCTTCACTGGCTCCACCACGGTCGGCAAATTAATGATGGTTTACGCAGGTGAATCGAACCTGAAACGCGTTACGGTGGAAACCGGCGGTAAATCGCCCCAGATCATCACCTCCCAGGTTCCAGATCTAGACGTCGCCGTCGCCTACGCGGTCAACGGAATCTACGGGAACAAAGGCGAGATGTGCAGCGCCGGATCCCGGATTTTAGTCGACGGGACTATTCGCCACGAATTCATCGAAAGATTTAAGGAAAAAGTAGGAGCAACGGTACGATTAGGTGATCCGCTTGATCCCGCTACCACCATGGGCCCTCTGGTAAGCCGGAGCCAACAACAAAAGGTTCTTTCGTTTATTGATATCGGCAAAACAGAGGGTGCTGAACTCGTGCTTGGGGGGAATATCCCTGCAGGCTACAACCGCGGCTCCTATGTGGCGCCAACCTTGTTTAGCGAAGTGAACAATCAGATGCAGATCGCCAAGGAAGAGATCTTTGGACCAGTTGGCGCCGTACTCGGTTTCTCGACCCTCGATGAGGCCGTAAGTATCGCCAACGATTCGATATACGGCCTTGCTGCCGGGATCTGGACCTCTGATGTGACCGCAGCTCACAAAATGGCCAGGGACATCGATGCCGGCGTGATTTGGGTTAACTGCTTTGACCACGGCGATATGACTCAGCCTTGGGGCGGGTTCAAACAGTCCGGCACCGGACGAGATAAATGTCTTGAAACTTTGCTGACCGTCACGCATACAAAGTCTGTCTGGATTCACCTCGGTTAAAACGAATCCGAGAACGGCGACTGGGCGGTGAAATATGCCCAACAATTTACCAAAATCGGGTTTAGCGGATCCCCATCAAGCTGTACGGATGATGCTGGTTAGGGACAGGCCTCCGCTCCAGTAGTCTAACCAACGCTCCACTTGTTAACCCGCCCCTCAACAATACGATTACTTTGGCGTCCTCGGCGAACGATTTAGTTTCGTACTATTCCCGCGCGTTAGTCGGCGACTTCTTCTTGGCTGCGGCAACGTTGGACGCCTTTCAGTTCATTCTAAGCCTTGGGGGTGCAGTCCGCCTGCTGGTGCCGTTGGGTGCAACCGGGTTCGGCAAAGGTGGCAGTATTGATTACCCAGGAGACCACGCATTAGGTTACGCAGGTGGGATGTTTTTTTCCAACCGCTGGGTCTTTACCGCGTTTACCATAAATTGGGATGATCCTGAGGAGAACGATCCAGCCACGGTTGCAGCGTGGACGAATGCTGTTAAGGGCGCATTGCAACTCGTGTTCGAAGCGCTTTCGTAAGTTAGCGTCTCAAAATGAGACAAATTGCTCTCATTTTGGGACATTCGAGTGCCCGGTGGCTTTTGGTCCCGAGTACTGCTCTCCACGCGATTAGTTCTCTAGCACAAGAGTTTACCGGTAGAGATATAATTTTTTAGCATCTCTACCGGCGCCGATGTCTGCCGGTCTCGAGATGGCACGTAAGCTGCCCTGGTAACAGGACAACCCTCGCAAAACCATGGATCGCCTACTGCCGTCCTTGCGTTACACGCTCCGGCTATTGCTCAAATCGCCGGCATTTACCATCACCGCTGTCCTCATCCTGGGATTCGGAATTGGGGTAAATACCGCCATCTTCAGTCTGATCGATGGCGTTCTACTGAAGCCGCTTCCTTTTCTGAATCCGGATCGGCTAGTGCAGATTACTGAACCCTACCAAAACAACATGGGCTCGAATGTCGACTATCCCGACTATGTCGATATCGCACGTTCTCAGCATACATTCGATGTCATAGCGGTCGCATCGTATGAGAATATAGATCTGAGCGGAGACGCAAAACCGGAACGCATCCATGCGGTATGTGGGTCTCCGAGCCTATTCCAAGTTACCGATTGGGGGCCGCCTGGAATCGACATGTATCTCCCGGCCAATTCGTTAGCGCCCCTTGGCTACATGGCCAATCAGCGCGGTTATCCGTTGGAATTGCGCGACATCCACCGTTTTGCTAGCTATGGCCGGCTGAAGCCCGACGTCACCATTGCGCAGGCGCAGCAAGATCTCGAGATCATTCACGACAATCTGTTGGTCCGCTACCCGGATACGAACCGCGGATACGGAATCCGAGTTTCAGCGTTGCTGGATAGTATGGTCACTGATTATTCGGCGACGACGTGGCTTTTGCCAGCGGCCGTCGGTTGCCTTATGCTGATCGCCACTGGAAATGTGGCCAACCTTCTATTCGCTCGTGGTTTACAGCGCAGGCGAGAGCTAATGGTACGCTCCGTCCTGGGCGCTACCCGTGGTCGCCTCGTTAGGCAATTGTTAGGCGAAACCGTTCTTCTTGCGGTGGCCGGTGGAATCGTCGGCTTGCTGTTTAGCTATTGTGCGATCGGCATAATTAAAAACGCAGTTCCGCCTACGCTTTATCGTTTCCAGGAACTAACCATCGATTTACCTGCATTGCTGTTTGTTCTCGGGGTTACGCTGTTGGCTGCAGTCCTGTCGGGCATGCTCCCGGCCTGGGGAATGTCGGGGATTCAACTGGCGTCGGGACTTAAAGACGAAGGTGGCCGGGGAGGGACGACCGGTACCCAACATCATCGGATTCAAGCTACCCTGGTGAGTCTGCAGGTGGCTTTAGCTTGTATTCTAATGATCGGCGCCGGACTGCTATTGCGCAGTTTTTTGGCGGCTCAAGACGCACCCCTCGGGTTCAATCCGCACCAGCTGCTTACGGTGGAGATCGGCCTATCAAGCGCCAAATATGAGTTTGACGGGGTGCAAACTCGCTATTTCTGGGATCAACTTTTGGAAAAAATCCGCCGGCTGCCAGGTGTGACGAAGGCCGGGTTTAATGCCCTGCCACCAATGAAATGGGACTGGGAATTGCTAGTTCCGTTTACCGTCGACGGCCAGCCGGATCCAGGACCGGGGCGAAGACCGGTAGTGGATTGGCAGCAGATTTCCTCAGACTATTTTCGTACGCTAGAGATCCCGGTTTTACAGGGGCGAGACTTTGATTCCCAAGACACCGTCGATAAGCCTAGCGTAATCATTGTAGACGATGCTTTGGCCCACCGATATTACCCAGGGCAGAGCGCTATTGGGAAAAAGCTCAGTGTCCAAGATGAAGAGGGAACCAGGGATTGCACGATCGTAGGCATTGTGCCGCATCTTCAGCACGTCAGTCCCGGCCGGCCAGCGAATGCGTTCCAAGCTTATTTTCCCTACACCCAATGGGACTACGATCTCGAATATTTGATGGTGAAGTCCGAAGCCGATCCGGCTAGCCTGGTGCCGGCGATCCGGGCCACGGTTGCTTCGATTGATCCCGACGTCCCTATCTCCGATGTGAGCAGCTACGACAACGTGATCGCCGAGAAGTTTGTTACTCGACGTCTTAGCGCTTTTGTCGTCACTTTGTTCTCCGGAGCCGCCCTATCTTTGTCCGCCGTCGGTCTCTACGGAATCCTGGCCTACTCCGTCGGCCAAAGAACACGCGAAATTGGGATCCGCATCGCTTTAGGAGCACAAGGAACCAGCGTGCTTAAACTGGTTACTCAACGAGGATTCCAGATCGTGGGTATAGGGTTGTTAGCAGGTCTTGCAGTGGGCTTAGTTGCAGCCCATCTCATTCAGGGCTTGCTCTACGGGGTCTCACCCATCGATCCCGTCTCATTCGCGGTTAGTCTCCTCTCCCTTGGAATAGCCGCGTCCCTCGCTTGTCTACTACCCGCTTTACGCGCCATCCGAATTAACCCCATCACCGCGCTGCGCGAATAGGGCGCTACAGCGCATGATCAATAGCCGATAACCAAGAAGAAATAGCCGCGAAAGAACGCAAAGATCGCAAAGAAGTGAGATACTCCTAACTCCTAGATTCTAGCTCCTAGCTACACTGCTTACCGATTACTGACTTCTTCCACAAATCACCTTCCACTAATCACCAATCACTTCATCCTCGTGCGCCATCTCCGCCACACACTCCGCCTCCTTTTCAAGTCGCCTGGCTTCACCATAATTGCGGTGCTAATTCTGGGCTTCGGCATCGGGACTAACACCGCCATCTTCAGCTTGATCGATGCGGTTATCCTTAAGCCGCTGCCGTATCCGGAGCCTGATCGACTGGTCCGGGTTTGTGAGCCTTACCAGAACAACCCGTTCATGGTCCTTGATTATCCTGACTACGTCGATATGAGCGCTGCTCAGCATACGTTCGCAGCATTGGCTGTGGTGGGCCGGTACAGTCTTGATCTGAGCAGCGATAAGGAGCCAGCACACCTCCAGATCGGTTTTGTTTCTCCCACCATTTTTAAGGTGACCGGCCTCCCGGCTGTTCTCGGTCGTGTGTTCACTGATCAGGAGGATATTCCCAACGGACCTCTGCTCGCGGTCCTAAGCGATCGTTGTTGGAAGACCCGGTTTCATTCTGATCCGGAGATCATTGGTAAGAATATCACCCTCAGTGAACACAGCTTTCAGGTGATCGGGGTGGTTCCTGCTCAAGTAGACGACTGGGGCCCGCCTGCTACCGATATTTACGTGCCGGCCAATACTCTTGCCCCTTTCGGATTATTCCCTACCAATCGCGGTGATGCCATGGCGCTTCGGGACATCCATTTTTTTCTTTGCCTCGGCCGATTGAAGCCAGGAGTGAGTGTCGCGCGGGCGCAAGCGGACCTCGAGACCATCCATACCAACCTGTCAGCCCGGTACCCCGGTACTAATCGAGGCTATGGACTTCGCGTCATCCCGCTGCTCGATAGCATGGTAAACGATTATGCAGCCACCACGTGGCTTTTAGGAGTGGCCGTTGGTTGTCTCTTGTTAATTTCCAGCGCGAACGTCGCCAATCTTCTTTTTGCGCGCGGGTTGCACCGTCGCTGGGAGATGATGGTGCGAACTGCCCTCGGCGCCAGTCGGCGGCAGCTGATTGCTCAGCTTCTTCTGGAAACAATGGTTCTAACGTTCTTCGGCGGCACACTCGGCCTGGCGATTGCTCTTGGTTCTGCTGAGACTATAAAAAAGCTGAGTCCGCCGGGCCTATATCGTTTTCAGGAGCTCACCGTCGATCTGAACGCGTTGCTGTTTGTATTTGTGGTAATCCTGCTCACATCAGTGCTTTCAGGGCTCCTCCCAGCTTTGAATCTTTCTAGGGCTAGCCTTGCTCCCGGGCTAAAAGATGAAGGTGGCCGCGCCGGGACTAGCGGTCCGCAGCGCCACCGCACCCAATCCGCTCTGGTGACCGCACAAGTAGCGCTGGCCTGTGTCCTATTGATTGGAGCGGGATTGCTGGTCCGCAGCTTCCAAGCCGCCCAAAATATCCCGCTCGGTTTTAACCCGCATCATCTGCTTACCGCAGGGATTTCTATTACCAGCGCTAAATACGAGAACGACGGTGCCCGGACCCGGGCTTTCTGGGATGCAGTAAGCACGAAGGTCGGCCAGCTACCCGGGGTGACCGACGCGGCGCTAAATGACTTTCCGCCGCTGAAAGACAATACGGAGCTCCTGTTCCGTTTCACCATCGACGGGCAACCAGATCCTGGCCCGGGTCGCCAGCCGGTTCTGGCTTGGCAGATGGTTTCTTCCGATTACTTTCGCACGGTTCAGGTTCCCCTTCTTCAGGGGCGCGATTTTAATTCGCAAGATACCGTGAATAAATCGGACGTCGTTATTGTCGACGCTGCTCTGGCGGAACATTATTTCCCGGGTCAAAATCCTCTCGGCAAGGGCATCACCGTTCAGCAAATGCAGGGCACGCAGAATTGCACCATCGTCGGGGTCGTGCCGCATCTTCGTTACAAAAGCCCCGGTCAGACGGAGACCGCATTCCAAGCCTATTTCCCCTATAACCAATGGAATTTTGATTCTGAGTACCTGATCTTGCGTTCGGACCTTGATCCAGGCGTCTTGATTCCGGCGGTTCGCAAAGTAGTCAGTTCGATCGATCCAGGGGTGCCGGTCTACGAAGTGAGCACTTACGACGATGTCATTGCCAAAAACTTCGCGACTCGAAAATTATGCATGCTGCTGGTAGCTTTGTTTTCCGGCGCCGCGCTTTTCCTATCGGCAACGGGGCTCTACGGTATTCTAGCGTATGCCGTCGGCCAGCGGACACGCGAGATTGGCATCCGTGTCGCATTGGGAGCGCAATCCCGCAATATCCTAAGACTAATCACCGAACAAGGACTCAAGATCGTCTGCGTCGGGATGGTGATAGGAATCGGCGCCGCGCTGGTGGCAGCGCCCTTGATCGCAGGACTACTCTATGGGGTCTCCCCAGCAGATCCGATTACACTGGGGGCTAGCCATTCTTGTTCTTGGGCTGGCTGGGACCTTAGCCTGTTTATTACCGGCGCTACGCGCGGCCCGGATTAACCCGATCACCGCGCTACGCGAATGACACGCTACGCGAATGACCTCAATAACCGATAGCCAATAGCCAATAGCCAAGGCGAAGCGCATGATCCGGCAGCCGCTGGAACAAATCCCAAATGACAAATAGCCGCAAAAGAGAAGACGAAATCCGGAATAGCCGCGAAAAGGCACAAAATGCGCAAAAAAAATAAACCACAACAAGGCCACGAAGATCGCAAAGAATGAACGCTCCTAGCTCCCATGTGACAGTGACTACTGCCTACTGATTCCCCCTTTCTCCCAGAGTCGGCCTCGCAAGCGAGGCGCGCTCCACCAATCACCAATCACCAATCACCAATCACAATAATCACCCCGTGTCCGCCCTGCGCCACACCCTCCGCCTTCTCCTAAAGTCTCCCGGCTTCACCATCACCGCGGTACTAATCCTCGGCTTCGGCATCGGGACGAATACTGCAGTTTTCAGCTTGATTAGTACGGTGCTGCTAAATCCGTTGCCGTTCCCTCAAGCGGATCGGTTGGTGCAGATCTTTCAATCCAGGACAACCATCTCCGTATTGGATCGTTCGGACTGGGGTGGGGTAAGTTACCCTGATTATCTGGATCTTCGCGATAGTCAGAAGACCTTGGATAATATCGCGGTGGAGTACTGGGATTATTTAGATTTAGGCACTCGCCAGCTCCCGCAACGCCTGACCGCAATTTATGCGTCTCCCAGCCTCTTCAAGGTTTCGAATTTGCCGTTCGTATTGGGCCGCCCTTTTATTGACGCCGAAGATAAAACCGGCGGCCCCCTGGTCGCCGTGCTCAGCGAAGCGCTTTGGCGGGACCACTTTAATGCCGATCCACATGTCATCGGTCAAAACATCATTCTAAGCGGGGAAAGTTTCCAGGTAGTTGGTGTTTGCCCTAGACAAGTCGAAGATGTTAGCACTCCTTCGGACGACGCCATCTATGTGCCGATACATGTATCGGAGTACTTTGGAGGCCCTTGGACGAACAAACGGGATTCGCACAGTCTGCTCTGTTTTGGACGCTTGCAACAGGCTGCAACCTCGGTACAGGCCAATGCCGACCTGAACGTCATCCAAAGCAACCTCGATGCCCGGTATCCTGACGCGAACAAGAACTACATTATTCGGGTAGCATCGCTCTTTGACAGCACAGCTGCTACTTATTCAGCAACCGTCTGGTTACTAGGAGGGGCTGTTGGATGCCTCTTGCTCATTTCTTGCGCCAATGTGGCTAATTTGATTTTTGCTCGCGGACTGGAACGCCGCAAAGAAATGACAATTCGTTCGACCTTAGGCGCCTCACGTTTCCGTCTGGTTAAACAACTGTTATTGGAGACCACGTTCCTTTCGGTGTTAGGCGGTGTCACCGGCTCTATTATTGCGTTTTGGTCGATTGGATTGATTAAGTGGTTAAGCCCGGATTACCTGAACCGGTTTCAAGACGTCCATTTAGATAGCGCATCTCTACTTTTCATTTTCTTAATCACCGCGTTTGTCACCTTGTTGTCCGGGTTACTTCCTGGACTCAGTCTTTCGAAGACCAATTTGGAAACAGTCCTCCGAGAAGAAGGTAATCGGGGTGGCACCACCGGGCTGCACCGGCAACGCACTCAATCTATCCTGGTGACCGGTCAAGTAGCGGCCGCTTGTGTCCTATTGATCGGAGCCGGGTTGTTAGTCCGTAGCTTCCAGGTTTTCCAGGAAATCCCCCTTGGATTCAACGCCGGCCATCTCGTCAGCGCGAACATCAATCCTACCAGTAAGAAATATAACGATATGCCTCAAATGCGGCGTCTGTTTGCTGCCGTTCTCGAGAAGGCGAAGGAACTTCCGGGAGTGACTGATGCCGCCTTGAATCAGGAACAACCCTTTGAATGGACGTTCGGTGACTTGAACGCACCGTTTCACATTCCAGGTCAGCCAGTTACGGAGCCCGGTAAAGAGCCAACTCTCTGCTCCCAAGATATTTCTCTGGACTATTTCAAAACCATGCAGATTCCGATCGTTGCCGGGCGCGATTTTGACGCCGACGATCGGGCAGACAGCCAACATGTTGTCATCGTTGATGTAGCTCTAGCACAACGGTTTTTCCCAGGCGGAGATCCGATCGGAAAGCAAATAGAAGATCTCTGGGCGACGCGTGACGACCAGAAGACGTGGACGATTGTTGGTGTGGTCGGACAAGTCAGACACAATGCCCCTGATCACAGCTTGGCACCCTATCAAGCTTATTTCCCGTATAGCCAACGTGACAATCTGTTTCGTGCATTCCTGCTTTTGCGTACCGATCGAGAGCCGGCCGCCCTGGCTCCTGCTATTCAAAAGATTGTGGCTTCCATCGATCCGGATGTTCCGGCGGATCGGATCCAAAAATTCGATGATGTGATTGCTGGACGGTCAGCCACCAGGCGATTCAGCGCTTTCTTAGTCAGCATTATCTCCGGCGCTGCGCTCTGCCTCTCTGCAGTGGGCCTCTACGGTGTACTCGCCTATTCTGTCAGCCAACGGAGACGTGAGCTAGGGGTTCGTATCGCTCTTGGAGCTCAATCGTCCAATGTCCTAAGGCTCGTAGTCCTAAAAGGCCTGACGTTAGCGGGACTCGGGTTAGCGATCGGACTAATGTCCGCGCTGCTCCTGGTCCGATGCTTTGAGAGCGCCCTTTATAAAGTTTCCGCTAGTGATCCCCTGGCGCTTTCCCTGGCGGTGTTCGTTCTTGGAATAGCCACAGTCTTGGCCTGCCTCCTCCCTGCACTGCGAGCCGTGCGCATTAACCCAATCAATGCGCTACGCGAATGACCAATAGCGCAAACGTGGAGCGCTGCCTCGCTTGCGAGGCCGTGGTGAACAGAGGACCTAGTAACGCATACCTTATTACGCTCATTACTCTATGTTACGAAGGTCTGCCTTTTCATACCCCAGAGCGCAGCTCGACGATGCCCCTGACCAATCTTCAGCCCTGCTTGCCACGGCCTCGCAAGCGAGGCGCGCTCCACGGGTAGCTCCTTCACCTTTCACCTTTCACTTCTCACCTTTCACCATGCTCGGGCTTCGCCACACGCTCCGCATCCTACTTAAGTCCCCAGCGTTCACCGTCACCGCGATCGTAATCCTCGCCTTCGGTATTGGCGCTAATACCGCGGTTTTCAGTCTGATAGATGGAGTTCTGCTCAGGCCTTTGCCATATCCCGACCCGAATCGATTGGTCAAGGTGGTGCTGCGTGCTCCCAACAGTGGCCGAACAAATTTCGACTATCCTGATTTTATTGACCTCGCTGCTGATCAACGGAGTTTCGATACTTTGTGCGTTAGTGATGGAGGCGACTGGCTTGATTGGCGCGAAGGGGATTATTCCACGCGCGTCAACGTGGACTTTGCGTCACCCGGAATATTTCGCGTCACGGGCCGTCCTTTGATTCTCGGGAGATCGTTCACGGAAGAAGAGGATATTCCGAGCGGTCCGTTATTGATTGTGCTGAGCGAACAATTCTGGCGAAAGCGTTTTAACTCGGATCCCGGCGTTATTGGCAAAAGTATCGTGCTGAGCGGTCAGAGCTTTCGGATCATCGGCGTTTCGCAATCTCAAGTCGATGATTGGGGACCTCCTCCAATCGATGCCTATGCGCCCATTAACAATATAGTAACTACTTTGAATCTTAACCTGTGGGATCGAAGCTCTCACTGGATAGATTGTTTTGGTAGGTTAAAAGACGGAATCAATGCGGCTCAAGCAGAGGCAGACTTGGGTCGTATCTACTCGCAAGTGGCCAGTCGATACCCTGTAACGGAGCAGGGATACGTACTTCGGATTGTTCCGTTGTTGAATGCAATGACGGAGGATTATCATTCGACTATTTGGCTGCTCGCTGCTGCTGCGGTCGGCCTGCTTGCGATATCGAGCGTAAACGTGGGCTGCCTCCTGTTTACTAGATCACTTGAGCGGCGACGCGAGATGGTCATCAAAGCTTCGGTCGGCGCATCTCGTCGCCGGCTTATTAGTGAGGTGCTCATAGAAACGACCGTTCTCACAACGACCGGCGCGCTCGTCGGAATGGTTCTAGGCTCGTGGGCCTTGCGCGTAATAAAAAGCTTAAGTCCGCAAGATCTGTATCGTTTTCAAGAGGCTCATCTAGGCGTGACGGCGCTCCTCTTTGTACTTGGCCTCACGGTTTTGGTTGCGGTGCTGGCGGGATTATTGCCGGCGTGGAACCTGTCCAGCATCAACCTGGCATCGCTGCCAAAGGGCCATAGTGGTGGAGCTTCTAAGCCGCAGCAACAAATGCATTCCTGGTTGGTGGTGGCACAAGTCGCGCTAGCATTTGTCCTGCTCTTTGGAGTAGGGCTGCTCATCTGCAGTTTTCAAGCAGTTGCGAATACTCCCACGGGGTTCGATCTAAACCGGCTTATCTCAATCCCGATTATACTAACCAACCGCAACTATACCGCAGATCTAGGTCGGATGCGCCTTTTCTTCGACAGACTGCTGGAGGAGACGCGGCAAATTCCTGAGATCACTGACGCAGCTTTGAACGACAGACCTCCGTTCTTAAGTAGTAATGGTTGGTCTTGGCCGTTCTGGGTCACCGGACAGACAGAACCAGATCCCGCCCATACCGCTAAAGTCAATACCTATCGGATTTCGCCGGGTTATTTCCAGACCATGGGTATACCGATCTTACGAGGACGGGACTTCAACGCGAACGATAAGTCGGATCGCCAGAAAGTGATCATCGTCGATCAGGCTCTGGTTGATCGCTATTTTCCCGGTATGGATCCGTTGGGTAGGCAAATCAGCTCTCCTACAGCGGATGGGAGAGGGGTCACAATCTTTACCATCGTCGGAGTTGTACCGCACGTGCGACAGAACACGGCTGATTATAGTGATACTCCATTTCAGGAATATTACCCGTACACGCAGGACCCGGCGTACGCCGAACAACTGCTTTTGCGTTCTAAGGCCGATCCCAGTCGCCTGCTACCTCAGCTTAGGAAAGCGATGGCTTTGGTCGACCCAGATGTCCCTATTGGTCAGCTAACGACATTCGACCAAACGCTGGCAGGTAAATTCGTAACCCGGAAGATGGAGTTAACGGTTGCCGGCAGCTTTTCTGTTGTGGCCTTATCGCTGTCGGTAGTCGGCATTTATGCCCTTCTAGCGGGCTATGTTGCTCGGCAAACGAAAGAGATCGGTGTTCGCATGGCGCTTGGCGCTGATCAGATGAACATTTCAAACTGGGTGGTTCTCCGAGGCGTCAAGCTCATCGGCCTTGGCATGATAATTGGTATAGTTGGTGCAGCAGGTCTCGCACGTGCCATCGCCAACCTACTTTACGGAGTCAGTCCACTCGATCCGATGACGCTCGGCGTAACGATCCTGGTTTTAGGCCTGTCCGGCATAGTGGCATGCCTTATCCCCGCGCTTCGAGCCGCGCGCGTCAACCCGATCGCGGCGCTACGCGAATGACCAATAGCCAAGGCGAAGCGCATGACAAATGACAACTGACAAATAACGCTAGGAGATTGCACGCGTTGGAACCGGCTCGGCAGTCTTGGGCGCAACTAATCATTTTCAAGAAAAGCACTATGACGCCTTGCGAAGACGTCTAGACCGGTCGGGAGTCCGCCTCCGCCAAGCCTACGGCGCGACAGGCTCTCGCCCTACCAATCACGACTCACCAATCACCAATCACCTTTCACCGCCATGCGCCACACGCTCCGCCTCCTCCTCAAGTCCCCCGCCTTCACCATCACCGCGATAGCAATCCTAGCCCTCGGGATCGGCGCTAACACGGCGATCTTTAGTTTGATTGAGTCGGTCTTACTAAAGCCGTTGCCTTATCCGCGGGCGGATCAACTGGTGGAGGTCTTTCAGCCGCTACGGAATTTACAGACGTTTCGGATGTGTTATCCGGACTACCTGGATTTTCGTGCCAATCAACATTCGTTCCAAAACTTAGCGGTTAGTTACAATAATGATCTGGTTCTCACTGGCCAAGGTGATCCAGTGCATCTCACTGGAAGCTTTGTTACCGCAAATTATTTCCAAACACTAGGTAGACCTTTGCTGGCGGGGCGGCCGTTCGGGCCCGGTGAAGACCGGGCGGACACAGCAACCGTCGTCATTCTGGGTGAACGTTTCTGGCGCGAACGTTTCCGGGCTGATCCCACAGTTGTAGGCGCCAAGGTGCAGCTTAACCAAGTCAGCTACGAAATAATCGGTGTATGCCGTCAACGGTCCGACGAAATTGCGAGCGTTTATCTGCCGTTTAACCTGTTGCCGGAGCTGGACGAGCTTCGAACCGATCGCGCAAATCATGGCTGCTGGTGCATCGGCAGGTTGGCCGAGGGGGTGACTCTCCGACAGGCGCAGGCGGATCTTGAAATCACCGCCAAGAGCTTGGCTGCCCGGTTTCCCGATAACCATAAGACCATCACGGTCCGGGTTGCTCCCTTGCTGGACAGTGTGGTGGGCGATTTTCCTTCTACACTTTGGCTGATTGGAGGGTCGGTTGCTCTGCTTTTAGTGATTGCCTGCGCCAATGTCGCCGGGCTACATCTCGCGAGAAGTCTGGAGCGTCAGAAAGAAATGATGATCCGGGCGTCTCTCGGAGCCAGCAAAA
The DNA here is from genome assembly GCA_963729455.1 of uncultured Acidobacteriota bacterium. GTDB lineage: Bacteria > Acidobacteriota > Terriglobia > Acidiferrales > UBA7541 > Acidiferrum. Next base: position 897,732 of record CAVSNX010000003.1, on the reverse strand, counting down.
CCCGTCTCGTTCTGCAACTAATGGGTGAGACGATGGTCCTTTCATTGGCCGGCGGAGCTGCCGGCTTCATTCTGGGGCACTGGGGCGTTAGTTTGATAAGGATCCTTGCCCCGTCCGGTATTCCCCGGTTTGAAGAGCTCGAGTTCGACAACCTCGCCTTTGTGCTGGTACTTGGAACCACCGTTTTCGTCTCGCTCCTGGCCGGCTCGTTTCCGGCCTTTGCCCAATCCAGGGTTGATCTCACTTCCGCGCTCCGAACTAAAGGAACATTCGGCGGCACGCGTAGCCCGCAGCGGCAAAGAACCCAGTTTGTACTGATTGTGTGTCAAGTGGCGATCGCATCGATTTTACTGTTTGGCTGTATCTTGTTGGCTCGAAGTCTTCAAGCGCTGCGCCAGGTTCCATTAGGATTCAATCCTAACAATTTATTAATAACCGACATCTATCTTCCGGAGTCTAAATACCGAACCCTAGCGGACTGGAAAACCTTCTTCGCTGTCATTATTGAAAAAGTCCTTAAACTACCCGGGGTGACGGCGGTCGGTACCGCCGATGTGTTACCTTTCTCACTGGAAGATAACGAGGACTTTGCGGGACCGTTTGCGGTTGTCGGCCAGCCCGAGCCTGACAGCGGCCATAAACCGAGATTTACTTTAGAGGTTATTTCGCCCGATTACTTTCGGGCACTCCAAATCCCGCTATTACAAGGGCGCGCATTTGATGCTCAGGATCAGCTGGGCCGGAATAAAGTTGTGATTGTTAACCAAACGTTGGCCAACACCTATTTCCCCGGACAAAACCCCATCGGGAAACAGATCCATGATTTTGGTGAAACCCTCGGGCTGACCCGTACGAATTACACCATCGTAGGAGTGGTTCCGACGGTCTACCAGCTGAATCCGGCACGGCAATACATCTTGTTTCAGACTTATTTTCCACTGGGGCAACCGCATCCTTATCGACAGGAGCAAAATGACTGCACCTTAGTCGTTCGCAACGCCGGTAATGCTATTTCGCTGCTGCCCGCGATTCAAAAGGCGGTGGCATCGCTGGACCCGGATGTGCCGTTGTCTGCTTCAGGTACGCTGGATGATCTCATCTCCAAATCGTTCGAGACTCGTCAGGTAACCCTGCTAGTGGTGACCTTATTCTCGATGTTTGCTCTGACTCTTTCGCTGGTCGGTGTGTATGCAATACTAGCGCGTTCAGTCAGCCTGCGTACACGGGAGATCGGGATCCGGGTCGCGGTTGGAGCGCAAATCATCGATGTTGTCCAGATCGTGTTCTGGCAGGGGATGAAGATCGTTTTTGTCGGTTTAACGTTGGGAATCGTGTCAGCCCTGGTTCTGGGTCAATCCCTATCGGGCTTGCTCTACGGGATAACTAGTTATGATCCGGCGACCATCGCGTTCGTTATCGCCGCGCTTACGCTAGCCGCTGTTTTAGCCTGTCTAATTCCCACCGTACGCGCCATCAGAATTAACCCGGTGATCGCGCTTCGCGAATAGTGCAACCAAAGCACAGAGAAATCTCACGCAAAGACGAAAAGCCGCAAAGGTTCTTCAGTCCCGGAGGGACAAATCGATGGTAGCCTGGCACGAAGTGCCTGGGAAGGCATCCCCAAGCGGATCCGTCCCGTAGGGACGCTGTGATTGGCGATTGCTAGGCGTGAGACGGATCTTTAATGCAAGCCTCAGTTCACGGTTGGAGGCCCTCGGACATCGCATCATCGCTGTTACTCGATCATATCCCCCGCGGCGGAGACGGGTCATAATCTGCCGTAATTCACTACCTCGGTTGCGTTGCGAAAGGTAGATGTTTCTTTGCCAATTCTTCTTATTCCGCCGGCGTTGCCTCCAATAGCTCTTGCAGTCGCTTGCCGCAATAGGGACAATACTCAATCGCTTGTTGCATCCAGATATTGACAATAATCTGACTGGAGATGCTTTTAGCCTCCGCTTGATTTTCGTAGGCGATCCCTCTGGACTGGAGCCGAAAATACAGTGGATTCTGGCCGAGCTACTTCCTCGTCCTGTTTAGAATTCAAGAATAGAATGTCGAGATGCTCCTCGGCGTTAAAGATGGTTTTGAAGACCGCTCCGACTTTCTCTGCCAATTCTGTGTCAGGCCCGGATTGACTCTCAAGACAGAGTGCGACTCCGGTCTCCTCGCCAGTGCTTATTTTTGCCAAATACGCCTTACGGACGCTCTTGTCTCGTTTGAAAAGCTCGGTCAGCCGCTCTTTGAGTAGTTGTTCCGCTGGGCCGTCTTGCTCGCCAGTAAATTTCACTTTCGGCACTTCTACGTAACCGTCGACTCTGCCGGCTGGCCCAGCGATGCTATCGTTCTGCGCTATAGCGCCATGCGTTGTAAACGTCGCTAGAACGACGCCTAGTAACCGTAGAAGCCGATTAGTGACAAGAACTCGCGGGAAAGACATACCTGTTTACCTTTCTGAAAGCACTTCACGATCCGATCCGCATATAGAATAATGCTCAAAGCGAAGCTCAGAGGAAATGTTTGTAATCGAATCGCTTTGGGTTTCGACTGCGCCGCGCAAGGCGCAAACCGGGCAGTAGGCGCTGTCGTCTGCCAATAGCGTCCCGCACACCGAGCAAGCTCGTTTGGCCGGGGTTGTCGCCACCGTATGCTCCTTAGTGCGAGAATGTTACTCCGTTTGGGCCGCAGTGCCTCGAGAAAAATCCCTTGGCGTTACGTGCGATATGAGAGTGCGCTTGATGCTCAGGGTAAGATTGTTTGTTTGAGTTCAATCCCGTGGCGCCAACTCCGTTAACAACTTTTCATAGCGGGGATCCTGGCGAAGCGGTTCCCAATATGGGTCGCGCTTCAAATAGCCGTAGTAAGCACCGCCCGGAGTCTTTGTCAGAGAGCTCAATGTCGCAAACGCCAAGTCCAGATCACCGGTCCAAGCGTAAACGACGGCTAAATTCATCTGGATACCTGGGCCATCTATTGCATCCTGCTTGACCGGTAACATCTCGGCACCGTGTTCGGCTTCCGAAATGGCGACTTCTTTGTTACTGAGTAACGCGTCCACCACCGCTAACAGGCTAAGCAGTGTTGCATTTCCTGGTTGCCCGCGGACCCTTTGGTTTAATTGTTCTCGAGTCTCTGCAAAGCTGGCATTTGCGCTAGGCTGTTCTCCTTGAAGCCGAGCGAGCAGAATCGAATAACAGCCGATTGGAACATTTGGTTGTTGGCCATAACCAAAGTAGCCTTCGTCGTCGCCGCCTTTCATCTTTTCCAGCAGTTGTTTTGCTAGCTGCCAATCACGATCAACCAGGGCGAAAACCAGCCGCAAATTGATGGCATTTCTATCCTCAGCCGGCGATGCCGGGAGAGCAGCGAGCGCCGAGCGGACCGAGGCGTCATCCCCGGTCTCAAGGTAAACGGTAAATGCTGGCTTTTGAGCTTTGAGTATCGGCTGATCCGGACGGAGTTCGATCCACCGATCGAACGCCTGTTCGGCCGCACGAAACTGACGGACGAAAATCAGCGTAATAGCTAGGTCTGCAATAACAACCGAATCGTGCGGATCGCGCAGACTGGCTTCATTCAACTCCTGGATCGCTTTTTCGAATCGGCCCTGACGTCGATCCATGTATGCTTCGACTGCGGCCGCCTCGTTATCATTCGGCAAGCCACGCCTGGCAATCGCTAGTTCGCTCCGTGCCCGATCATAATCGCGATAGACTTGGTAGAGGTGGATGGCGTATGCCAGGTGGACCTCCGGCAGGTCCGGTTGTAAGCGCATTGCATTATTTATCGCTGCCTCAACCAGGGCGCCTCGTTCTGGCGTGCGATCGGAGGTACGATAGACAAGGTCGTGTGCTTTAGCTAAGGCGCAGTACGCGAGGGTAAACTTTGGATCGAGTTCGACAGCTTGGTCCAGAAGACCGATCGCGTCGGCTAGCGGCTTGTCGACGTTTCCCCCAAAAATCATGGAAATCCTAACGTTTAGAATCAACTCGTTGGCCCGGAGATAGAGGTCATAGGCCTCGAGATTTTCAGTTGGTTTCCTTTCGATATTTTTCTTTTCCTCGGCAGAAAGCTTTGCGGTCAATTTGGTGGCGATCGTCTGGGCACCTCGCTCTGGATAGCAAAAATATCAGTGAGATCGCGGTCATAGCTATCGGCCCAAATGGTCTTATCCTGGCGAGCATCGATCAACTCGGTGCTTACCCGAACCCGGTTGGAGTTACGGCGGACCGTTCCTTCCAAGACATTAGCCACACCGAGGGCGCTAGCGATTTGGCGTAGATCACGCTTATCGCCGGCGCGATACTGCATGACCGAGGTCCGACTGATGACCGTAAGTTGTGCAATCTTGGCGAGGTTGTTGAGGATCTCATCCTGCACGCCGTCCGCGAAGTAAGCGTCATCTTTATTCGCGCTGATGTTCTCGAAGGGAAGGACCGCAATGCTTTTTTCGGTTGAAACCGCTTCGGTGCCCTTCCGATGGAAGAAAGATTCTCCATAGAAGAAGAAAAACGATCCAACAATTAGTACACATGCGCAGAAGCCAAGTGGCACCAGCCAGCGCAAAGCAGGTCTTCTAGGCTTTCGTTTCGGCGATTGCGCCGCCATTTGATCACCAGCGGCCCGGAGCTCTTTCGCGCTCAGAGGCGACCCAGAAACCAGCGCTTCTTTCACTGTGGGCAGAGACTTCTGAAGTTCAGCTGGACTTTGAAAACGCTGGCTGGGATCTTTCGCCAACAGAACTTCCAGCAGCGAGATAATCGGGGCCGGAACGTTCCGCACCTTTTCGGTAGGCAGAGCGACACGCTGATGTTGGTCCATCAATTCTGCGGCTGAGCCTTGGAACGGAGGTTTACCGGAAAGCATTTCCCAGAGCGTTACCCCCAATGAATACAGATCAGAACGGATATCCGTCCCAAGTCCGGCAAACTGTTCCGGACTCGCATAGGTGGGAGTTCCAATAAAACTTCCCGCGATCGAAAGCGTGTCTTCCGTAACTCCTTTGGCCAGGCCGAGGTCGATGATCTTGACGTTTTCCAATCCACCCCCCTCCCAGGTTAACATGATATTGCTGGGCTTAATGTCGCGATGAACGAGATGCTGTTTGTGGATCGCAGTGAGTCCCGCCGCAACCTGCGCCACGATTTCGAGAGCTAGGTCGATCTCAAGCCGGCCGCGACGATGGAGGAGGGCTTCTAACGTTTCGCCATCCACAAACTCCATAGCATAGAAGTAGTTCCCGCCGCTTTCTCCGAGGTGATGCACCGTGGCCACATTGGAATGACAGACGCTGGCTGCTGCTCGGGCCTCCCGTAAGAAACGGCTCCGGGCAGATTCGTTCCCGATGAACTGTGCACGAATGATCTTGAGAGCCACAGGGCACCGGAGGTGGGTATCAATGGCTTTGTAGGTTACTCCCATGCCACCGCGTCCGAGCTCCATCGGGGTTCCACCTTCGTTTTTGAGAACCGTGTAATGCTCGAAACAGAGCTCAGAAGAAATGGCCGAAATTGACTCGGTCTCGGGTGAAATAGCTCCCCGCAGCGAGCAAACCGGACAGAACTCACTGTTTTCGCTCAATGCAGTGCCGCAAACCTCGCAGGCGCGTTTGCCGTTGGTTTTCACTCCAAGCTCGCTAGAGTTACCCGGAGTTTAGCCGATTTCGTTACGGACCGCCTACACAAAATGCCGGGCAATCGTGGCTTACGCAGGGGCAGCGCCTCGGCTTGTTTGAGTTTCAGAGTTTCTTGATGTTGACGCTCATGCGCGTCTGCCGGATCCCAGTCCACTTTTGTTCGATAAGGTCTGCAGGCAGCAGTCGGGGTAGTCCCGTTTAGACAATTTTGGTGAGAAAGGTTCTGTTTAAACCCGATTCGGCCACTGCCCGGGACTTCGTTGTGTCCCGCAGAAATTCTTCCCAGCTTCTGAAACTCGGCCGCCGCAATCTTTGTGTACGTGTGTGAGGGCAGCGTTAGCGGCCCAGTGAACCAAGACAATTCAACGCAGAGAGACAAACATTATGACGACGGCAGATTTCTATACCCTGACTGAGCCGAGGCGGTCTGATCGGCGACTAAGAGAAGAGCGGCCTCGGGTCGCGACGGAGCCATCATCGCTTCGCCAGCCCAAGGTAGAAGCGGAACCGGAAACACGTTTGTGGAAGGTTTGCGCCGCGGCCGCCTCTCCACGACTCAGCAGATTCGAACGGATTGCGGTCCTCATCTTTGCAGCCTCGGCGCTCGCGGCGATGGCCTGTTGCACCTTGGAGTGGGTCCGGTTATCCAACAGCGGTGCGCTCGACCAAACGGTTGACGCGCTGCTTACTAGATAAACGGGGAGACTCGCTTGAAGCTCGCTTCGTTTCCGTTCGTTTCACGGCTGGATCTGTCCTTCGGCCGCGATCAGAGCTTGGCATAGCTCACGACTTTCGGCTTCGACATCGGCAGGGTCTGAAATCGTCCGCAGGATCTCCTCTCGCACGATTGCGGTATTGCGTTGCCGGAGGCGGTGAATCAGCGTTTTTGCAGCGGGCACGCTCACGTTGAGTTGCTTTGCGACTTCTTCGTACGATGGAAGGCTCTTGGTAGTAAGAGGGTCCACGAAGCCTTTTAGCGCCTCGAAGACTGCCGTTTTACCTGTATTGAGGTATTCTTGCCGGAGGCGGTTCTTGGCCTCGCCGAGCAGGGCGAAGGCCCACCGCGCATCGAAGATCTTCTCCGGGGTCAGGCTCTCCGCTGGTTCTTCTCGTTCGTAGCGCTCCTCGGCTTCGCTAAAGTCTACATAGACAAATTGTATTTGCCCGCCTCGTTTCAGGCACCGCGCCTTCTGTGCTTCATTCGAAAGGAAGTTCTTCAGGGATGCGAGCAAGAACGACCGGAATTTGCCCTTTTGCTGATCTGCCCGCGAAAACGCTTTGTGCTCGAGTAGATCCAGGAAAAAACCTTGGGTAAGGTCCTGAGCGTCATCCGGCGAAAACCCGCGGCGCCGGATATGCCCGTAAAGCGGGTACCAATAGAGGTTACAAAGCTCCGTCAGCGCCTCTTTAGAGCCCGCTACCTGGCTCTGTGCAGAAAGCAGGACAACGCTCCATCGAGTGGTGTGAAATTGGTCAGGCCTGCCGGCCGTCGAGCTATAATCCGGCTTCACTTGGGAATCCTGTTGGGTTTACGCTACCGAGTCCGGTTGGCAATTTAAAGCGAAAACGCCTGACGGCTTCAGCACTCGGAGATGACGAACTATTGCGCCGGGCACGGAGTGCCCATCCGGCGGCTGGCGGATCGGGGTTAGCCGCGAATGCTTTCGCCCCTACTGAAGGCCTACATCCAAAGGACCGAATGGAACGTCCGTGACAGTGACGCTACCGTTTTGTTTTCGATTGAACCGGAGTTAACCGGCGGATCACTACGGACGATGGAGTTTGCGCGGAAGCACGGCAAACCGCACCTGTATCTGTGCGCCGGAAATGATACGTCTGCGGAGAAGCTCAGGGCTTTCTTTGAGGACCACGAGGTGAAGATGCTGAATGTGGCCGCGCCACGGGCGAGCGCAGGGCCAAAGGTTGGTCAGTTTGTGATGGCGCTGTCAGACGAGGTTCTTGGCGTGCCGGACTAACGGTGTCAGAGCAGTCACTATCCGGAGCCGGACGCCCCAAAGTAGCGACGAGTCGACCTTATTAGAGCTAACTAGTTTCAACATCGCCGGCGAAAGAGCATGTCTTATTTAGCCACTCAATCCCGCTGTGGTCGCGGGTTATACAGTGCAGCGCCTCGACTTGTTTGAGTTTCAGAGTTTCTTGATGAGGCTTTGGCCTGATTTAGGCGTGGCGTAATCGTCCTTCAGTCCTTCGGCGCTAGCTCGGCTAAAAGCTTTTCAAAACGCGGATCTTTCCGAAGTGGATCCCAATGCAGTCACCAGCACGTGGTTTGATACGTCATTCTGTTAGCAAGGAAAAAGACATCGATACGGGTAGGATGGTCAGGTGACTTGGTGCTTGGTAATAGCAATTCGGTGTGGCTTACCGCGAAGCTCCATATCTGAAACATACGTTTGGAGTTTATGATCTCATTCTGCATAGGTCGTCCAATGGAACGTAATAGCTGAACTTGCGCGCCACCGCTTGGCGCACGGGTAACCTAAGGCGAAAACGATGTCCTCAATGCCCGTCTCTGCTTTGCGTGAGTTTATTCTCCCTTTCCTACCGAGTAATCGGATTGGTGGTGAGGCCAGCGGCGGCAGCGAGTCGTCTCTGGTCGTGGTCAAAAGTATGAAACGCGTCACAGCCGGTCTCGATTGCAATCGAGACATGAAGTATATCGAATGAGCGAGTGTCGAGCTGCTCGGTGAATCGGGTGCCAAGGGTCTCAGCCCGATCAAATACTCGGTCGAAGTCGAATACCTGCCACGCGAGAATTCCTTGAGTCAAATCAGAAACTAACTGGCGTAGAAAACCGCGGACTTGAGTGGGTGTCGCTTCCCTCCTGGGAACCTTGCGCCGGATCGCATTTCGGAGCTCGAGCTCCAAGATACGATTAAATGGCGCCGGATGGTGGCTGCCAGCCAGGGACCTCGCTGCTTCCAGCGCGGACCTTTCGTTTGCGTAAAAGGCTACCAGAACACTTGTATCGAAGTAGGTCACGACTTATAAGACGCTCTCTCCTCCAAGACAGCGTTTCCACCTGTGGTTTTGCCTCCCGCGATTGCTCGGATCTTCTCCAGGTGTGCGAGCCAATCGATTTCGGCGCCGACAGGCTGCTCGAGTGGAACAAGTTGCATGATGGGGACCCCATTGTCGGTAACCACAACCTTCGCTCCTCGCGTGACCATGGCTTTCACGCGGCGCCAATCCGTTCGAAGCGCCCGAATGCTGACCGATTTCACGGCCTTGAGATTCGTGCTGCCTACCGATGTCTTTGGCATGCGGAGCCGCCTTTTCGGTGTGTCTTTTTTAACATCCATGATGTGTGACACGGTAGCGTGTCACGGCATGGAAAACATCCCTAAGATCCCGGAAGGCGACAAAGTCTCTCTGATCACCATCGGCCTCGCAAGCGAGGCAGTGCTCTCACGGTTGGCGACCCCTCATCGGCCTCGCAAGCGAGGCAGCGCTCCACGGTGGCGACCCCTCATCGGCCTCCGTTATCACCCGGTTACAGCCGTGGATCGAGTGGTGTAAGATATTGAATCTTTTGGGCCTAGTCGCTAACCTCATGAGCCGGAGGCTGAACATCTTTCAACGCAAGCGCGTTCTGTTCTGTCGTCTATTAACAAAGACTTCGATTCATGAGCGAAGCGAATACGCCGTTGGCGCGTCCAGCGAACATAGGCAGATGGCCACATACGGTTTTTATTTCTTATGCCAGCGAAAACCAGGTTATCGCCGATGCCATCTGCGCGTCGTTCGAAGCCGGCGATGTCCGTTGTTGGATTGCGCCCCGTGATGTACAAGGTGGTCGCCCTTACTCCGGGCAAATCACCCAGGCAATTCGCGAGGCTCGCATCTTGCTTCTCGTCCTAACCCAGGCATCCAATCGCTCCAAGCATGTGTTGCGAGAGGTGGAACGGGCGGCTCATTGCCAGAACCATCTTTTAACCTTCCGAGTCGAACCGATCGCACCCGCGGACGACCTAGCCTATTTTCTGGGAGCTGACCAATGGGTCGACGGATTTCGGCCTCTGCCCCCTTCCCAACATTTCCCGACTCTGCTCCAACATGCGCGCGCATTACTAAAGGACTCTTCAAGGCAGCCCGAAGACGAGGAGGCAGAGGAGGCGACTCCAGAAACGTTCGCGCATTTCCGGATCCTGCGCCACCCGGATGGGTCCCTGTTCCGGCTGGGCAAGGGTGGTATGGGTGTTACCTACAAGGCGATCGACACAGTGCTGAATCGGCCGGTCGCGCTGAAGGTGATCGCCGGCGAGCTATTGCAAAGCCGGCAAGCCAAACATCGGTTTTTGCGAGAAGCCCAAGCCGCCGCCTTAATTCATCACCCCCATGTCGCGACCATCTTTCAATTCGGGGAAGAGCAAGATGCCTACTTCTACGCCATGGAGTTTGTCGAGGGTGAAGATCTGGAACGTTATATCGCCGGGCATGGTCCCGTCTCACCGGCGACCGCGCTCCGAGTGGCGTTGCAAGTTGCTCAAGCCTTGGAAGCGGCCCAGGCCCATGAGCTGATTCACCGAGACATCAAACCGTCCAATATCATGGCGATCGCGAACCGGTCAGGCTCTCTGGACGTTAAACTCATTGATTTCGGTCTCGCCAAAGGCGCAGGAGCGGACACCTTGGATGCCGCGAAAATCACTCGAACCCAGGACTTCGTCGGTAGCCCAGCGTTTGCCAGCCCGGAGCAATGCGAAGCGAAAAAACTCGATGTCCGATCTGATATCTACTCCCTTGGGGTAACGCTTTGGTATCTGCTCAGCGGGAAGCGGCCTTTCTCCGGCTCAGTCGGAGAAGTGATGGTCGCACAGATGATCAAACCTCCGCCGTTCGATCAATTGACTCAGGTACCGGAACCGGTGATTTCAGTGCTTCGCCGGATGTTGGAAAAGAGTCCGAATGACCGGTTCCAAACGCCTGCGGAACTGCAAGAGGCGATTGAGGCAGCGGCGACTCGGCTTTCAGCTGAGTTCGGAGCCGTGCCTGAACGGATCATAACCCCGGGAGGGATCGCGTCCTCGCGATCCGTGGTTAGCGAAGCCGAGAAGGAGGCTTTGCCGGGCGAGAAACAAAAAGAGGATCTGGAACCAATTGCCCGAGCACCCCTGGCTTCGCCGTTGTTTGACAATTATCTGGCGGTGCAGACGGGAACCTTGCTGGCTGACCGGTATCGGCTGATGTCGGAGGAGCGGGAGGGAAACGGAGGGCGCCTTTTTCGGGCGACGGATGAGCAGAACACAAGCAATCAACCCTCGGAAGTGGGCATTAAACTCTTGCATCCGGGCATCGCCGCCGACCCGGCGCTGCTTGATTTGGTGGAGAACGAGCTGGGCGTGATCCAACAAAGTACGCACCCGCATCTAATTCGTTATTACCGGCTGGAGCGCTCCTCGCAGGGTCCCTGCATTGTGCGTGAATGGATCCATGGCTTTGGGCTCTACGACCTCCTCCGATGGCGGCAGTCGTTAAAGCCGGTTGAGCTGCGAGCCCTACTTAACCCATTGGCCGAGACCCTCGATTTCGTTGCTGGTCAAGGGCTGGGGCTGGTGGATGTCAGTGTTCGAAAAATCTTGGTCGTCTGCCCGGTCGAAGGCGAGGGGTTTGAGGCTGTAGCCAAGGGTGACGCCGAAGGATTGAGTAAATGCCATTTGAAACTGAACCCTTTGAGTGTAGCTCCGTTGCTGTTCCGGAGCCGGAACGGCTGGGATCGTCAGACCATCGTTCCTGCCAGCCGAGTTCTTTCTATGACGCAGGCAGAGGCGGGGATCCAAGGGACCAAAGCAGTGCGTCTTTATGGTAGGCTCGTGTACGAACTGCTCGGGGGCCGGGCCCCGGCTCGGAGAATCGATGCGCAAACCTATACGCCTTTGCCTGTCCTGGATCAGGCCAGTAATGAGATCCTGCGACTCGCGTGTGTCGGCCGCGACGGCAAGTATCGCACCTGCCAGGAGTTCTGGAATGCGCTGAATGACAGCATCGCTACACCGGCCCGACCAACCACCAATTCGGTATCAGCATCCGCGGAGCCGTCTGCCGTCCAGCTTTCTCCGGCGCCGGTTGCTGCGCCCCGTCCAAAACGAAGGGTGCTCATTTGGACGATCGTTGGGGCCCTCTTCCTTGTGGCGCTCGGGATTGCCGGCGCGATTCGCTTTTTAGGTCCTCGACCGACCACACCTGAAACCCAGGCTCCTTTGGTTCTGACGGCAACACCATCTCCGATCGCTCCCGAAACTCCGCCGCCGTGGCGCTTGCCACTCCGACCCCGACTCCGACAGCACCGTCGCCGAGTCCCGTGGTTGTCGCTACCCCGACAACCACCCCACTCGTAGTCGCGATGCCGACTCCTTCGGTTGCGACCACAACTTCGACTCCCAGCCCCACCTCCGCGCCGAGTCCCTTAGTGGTTGCCACCCCACAGCCAACTCCACACGTCCAGTGCCAACTCCTTCGCGGAAACTAGCGTTAGTGGCGCCAACTCCAAGTCGCCCCGTCGCAACCCCAACTGAGCAGCGGGCAACCGGCACTTTCGATGGCCTGTGGTCAGTCACAATGGAAACGTCCGATTACAAAGATCCTGTTACCGGTGCGGTTGCGAAGGGCTATCACATTAATTTTGCAGCTACGATTAAGAACGGAGTTCTATACGCGGAATACAATGTTCACAGCCACTTCCAAATCAGGGGGGAAATAAAGCCCGATGGGAACGCTATCTTACATCTCGCCGGTACCACAGGGCCACAGCAGTACAGTATGAACAACGCACGGCCGGGAACGCCGTATAGTTATGATATAGCCGCCCAATTCAAGGGCAATCGCGGCACAGGCAAACGGGTAGGTTCCCGAGCCGGCAACTTCGATTTCATCAAGGAGTGATTTTTGCGGCTTTGCGAAGTCGGAGAATTCGAGGGGGATAGCGGGAGAGGAGCCAGTAACCTGGAGTCCAAAAGCAGAGCCAGGACAGAATAGCCGCAAAAAAGGCGCAAAGATTGCAAAGGAAAGAGAAGTAAACCTCGCGCAGAGGACGCAAAGGACGCAACGAAAGGCAGGAGAACCCACATTCCCTCCTTGCTTTTCGTAGCGTCCTTTGCGTCCTCTGCGCGAGGCTCTAGCCTTTTGGCGGCTATTCCCGTCGTTGTGATCTTTTCGTTACTTAATCGTCGCCGTTTTACTACGGTCGAAGGTTAGGGCCACACTGATGATGATGACGAGCCCCAGAATGCTCTGCTGGAAGTAGGCGTCTACTCCGATCACGTTCATCCCGTTTTCCATGACCGCGAGAATCAAGGTTCCAATGACCGTATTAATCGGTCCGCCGGTGCCGCCGGTCAGGGCGGTCCCACCCACCACGACCGCGGCGATGGATTGCAGGATATAGACATTGCCCGAGGTCGGGTCGCCGCCGAACTGCGTACAAGATAACATGATAGCAGCAATCCCTGCTCCCAGACCCGAAAGTGCGAAAGCCAGGTTACGCGTTTTAACGATGTCGATTCCTGACATCCAAGACATCTTGATGTTGCTGCCGGTGTAGTAAATTCTGCGGCCGGACACGGTGAACCGCAGAACCAGATAGAAAAACAAGAAACCGGCTACCATCAGTAGCAGCAGGTTCGGCACTCCCAGAATGTTTCCATTAACCAGTCCCAACAACCCGTAATCAGCGGGCGGTAGGTCGACTGGCAAAGGCGAAATCAAAAGGGCCAGACTGGTGAGGATTCCTCCGGTGCCAAGGGTAGCAATAAAAGAGGGGATTTTGATCCGGGTAAGAATATTGCCGTTCACGAATCCGAACGCCACGGCGATGACCAAGCAGATGGGAAACGCCCAGGGTCCGATTATCTTCAACAAGGTAATAAAGATCACCGAAATGAACGAGATCAGACCACCCACGGCGAGATCAATTCCCCCGATCAAAATCGGGTTCATTTGGCCGAGACCAACCATCAACAGAATCGCGCTGTAACTGGCAATGGTATTGAGATTGTAGGGGGAAATAAAATTCCCATTGCCGATAGTGAAAACCACGACCAGCAGTAACAACAACCCGAGCGAAAAATAAATCGCCGGAACCCGGGCCCGCTTACGTCGAGCGCCAGCAGTTCGAGATGTGCCTGCTATCCCACCTGGTTCTTGCCTTTGCACCTCAATCATTTTCTTCTGCATCACTCAGACAAAAGAATCAAGCCAACCGCAGATGAACGCAGATAAGAGACGGAAGAATCAACCGCGAATGCATCCGACGTCGCGACGTGTGGAACTAACGAGATCGCGGAGCTGATGCTTCGTCGGACAGGCTGCGATTTGGAAGCAAAGAAAAAGCAAACGGCAGATGAATCCGTTACTGCTTTAGCGCCCTGCATATTCGCGTTCATTCGTGTCCATTCGCGGTTAATGCTTTAATCTTTATCTGCGTAAATCTGCGTTCATCTGCGGTTGGAAAGTTTTCGCGGTTACACGATCGAACTAATAATTTCGCTTGGGGTAGGTTTTTGGAAGGAGGGGCAGTTAATTTCGCGGACTAACCGGCCATCTTTCATGATCAGCATTCGACTGCAGAGGCCGATATCTTCTTCTAACGTATCGCACATCGTGATCATTCCGAGGCCGTCATCCGCGAGTTTGCGAATCAGTCGATAGATCTCTGCTTTCGCTCCCACGTCGACGCCCCGCGTTGGATGGTCGAGTACCAGCAACTGAACTTGGGATGTCAGCCACTTGGCGATCACCGCTTTTTGTTGGTTACCCCCGCTCAAGTTTCCGCACACGGTCGCTGGGGAGGGGCATTTAATCCTACATTCGTTGATCCACCTTAAGGCGTTCTGTCTTTCTCGCAGCGGGTTGACAAAGCCTCCAGTCTTGAGCTCTTCCAACACCAGCAAGTTCACATTCTGGGCAATGCTCATCCCTAATGCCAGCCCGTCGTTTCGCCGATCAATTGGGACGTGACCGATTCCGAGACGAACCGCTTCGCTCGGAAAACCTGGTGTAAATCGTTTCCCTTTAATGCTAACTGAACCGGTATCCGGTTTGTCTAATCCGGTAATACATCGGCATAACTCTTCTTTGCCTGAGCCGACCAGTCCCACCAAACTCAGGATCTCGCCCGCTTTCACCACGAAATCGATGGGTTGAAATTTCCCCTTTCTACTAAGCTTCTCCACCTTGAGAACTATCTGTGTCCCCGGCTCGATTTGTTCGCTCTCCCGGTAGCGGTCCTCCGAGAAAGTGTGTCCCACCATCAAGTTCTCGATCTCAGGGATCCTGGCGTTGGCGGAGCTGAACTCGGTTACATTCTTGCCGTCTTTCAGAATCACAATCCGGTCCGAGTTCTCTACGATTTCCTGTAACCGATGAGAGATGAGAATGATGGAAGCTTGATTCGTGATCTCATGCAGGATCGTGAACAGAGTTTCGCGCTCCTGGTCGGTCAGAACCGTGGTCGGTTCGTCCAAAATAAGCACGGGATTTTTTTGCCCGTATAACCGGGAGAGCCAAAGCAGACGGGCGATCTCCACCATCTGCCGGGTCGCAGGCGTGGTCTCTGAAATCGGCTGATCCAGGTCGTCCGTTACTTTAACCGGGGCTAGCGCAGCCAGGGCGGCTTGGCGCATCGCTCGCTTCGACAGAACTCCGAACTTTTGAAACTCGGTCTCATGGCAGAGAAACAAATTCTCCATGATCGAGAGGTTCGGAATCAGAGAACCCTCTTGAAAGACCATACCTACGCCGAGGCGAATGGCATGACTTGCATCTTTTAATCTGACCACCTTTCCTCGGATCTTATAAGAGCCTTCATCTGGCTGCACTACGCCGATCAGGATCTTCATCAGAGTCGATTTACCGGCGCCATTCTCGCCGACGAGCCCGACCAGTTCGTGGTGATAGATGCTTAAATCAACTCCATCCAGCGCAATTACCCCGGGATACGATTTTGTAATCCGGCGTAATTCAAGAACGAGATCGTTGGGGTCTAATTGTTTGGGTCCTTCCTGCATGATCGGACTGTGTTACTTGATAAAGCCCAGCTTTTTCCGATCGATGGTCAACGCCACGGCGATCACCAGGACAACTCCGTTGACTGCTTCTTGCGCGTAGGGATTCACGTCGAGAAGGATTAATCCGTCGTTTAGCGCGGTTACAATTAGGGCGCCGAGAGCTGCGTTCTTGGCGCCGCCGATTCCACCGGTCAACGCGACTCCGCCTACCGCCACCGCCGTGATCGCGGGAAAAAGCAGATTGTTGCCAGTGATAGCCTGAGCGCTGTTGAGTTTCACCACCAGAAACAGCGCCGACAGACCGTAGAACATTCCGGCCAGCGCAAACACCATGATCTTGGTGGTAGCGACTTTGACACCAGCCTGTCCGGAAAGAACTTCGTCCCCGCCAATGGCATAAAGATAACGCCCAAACCGGGTCCGATCTTCAATCGTCTGCACGATGATGACGAGCACCAACGCCACTAGCGCCAGATCTGGAATCCCGAACAACGAGCCATTAACCATGCCGCTCAGGGGACTGTCGACCAAGGGAATCGTTTGGCCTTTGCTCGCGAATACCGCCAGCCCCCAAAGGACCCAGCTCATGCCGAGCGTCCCAATGAAAGACGGTATTTTCAATTTCGTGTTCAGCAGGCCGTTCACGGTGCCCGCCAGGCCACCGAGAATTAGGGTGATCGGGATAATCCAAAGACCGACGTTGTTCGAGTTGAATTGATTCTGCTCCAGCGTTCCCACGACGACGACGCATAGCGCCACCACTCCTTCCACGGAAAAATCGATTCCCCCCAGAATGACAACCTGATGTACCCCGACCGCAATGATAGCCGGGATAGCGGCCAGGCTGAGGATCACCTGCAGATTTGCCCAGGAAAGATATTTGCCACCAGTGCCAATGCCGAAGATGGCCATTATCAAGACCAGGCAAAATAACTGGCCACTGATTCCGCTTCGCCGCAACCATTGTTGCACCTTCTTGACCGAAGACGCCGGGCTAGCGGTAGCATCTGCGTACATCTGCGGTTGGCTCTTTCTTTTGTTCTTCCCCTCAATTGTCTCAAGGAATCGCTTTTGACCACTTCGCGAAAAAGTCGCTGAGGTCGTAAGTCGGGGTGTTCTCAATATAGTCGTGCACCACCTGATTTACATTTTCGCGATTCACATTAACGGCCGGAATTTCGAATTGCCGGCGGTCATGCGGCAACGATTTCACGTCGAGTTTCCCTTGTTTAGCCGCTAAAGACATCGCGAGGCCTAATTCGGCTTGATACTTGCCATCGTTAAAAATCGTCGCTGCCGCAAGGCCACTCTTGATCGCATCGAACATTTCCGGGATCCCGTCGCAACCTGTAACCAGAACCTTGCCTGCTAAATTCGCCTCTTTGAGCGCTTGAATGGCGCCCATCGCCATGTCGTCATTCGCTGTCCAAATCCCATCGATATCGGGGTGAGCCACCAACATGGCTTTCGTGCTGTTATAAGCTTTTGTTCGGTCCCACATGGCAGATTCCCACTGCAGCAATTTCACTCCCGGGTTTTGCGCAAGCACCTGTTGCAGACCTTGCCAACGTTCGGCATTCGGCGTGTCGCCGAGGCGTCCTTGTAAAGCGATAATCTTGCCTTGCCCTGGTGTTTTAAACGTCTTGAAGAGCTCCGTCGCCGTGTAAGTCCCTGCGGCAACGCCGTCGAATGAGATATGCGCAATCCAATGCGGATAATCCCAAACCTTTACGTCCGCGGGTTTACTCCACCAAGTGACGAAATAAACGCCGGCCGCATCCAGCGTCTTCGCGATCGGAACCGCATCTGCCGCGTCGTTCGGATCAATGTAAAAAGCCAGATTGGCTCCGGTGCGGGCGACTTCGGCTTTAATGTCGGTCAATCCTTTTTGGCTATTGGCTTCCGTGGTCAAGACATCAAGCGGGAGACCGACCTGTTTGGCGTACGCTTCAGCCCCGACCTTGTACATGACTTGATAAGGACTGGATAAAGTTCGAATTGAGATCGCGAGCGTGGTCGATGTCGCTGCGCGAAGATTTTCGGCCGCGAACATCAACAAGAGGAGGAGGACCGAGGGGAACGGAATCTTTTTCATGGGTGGATGGGGGCTGGGGAAGGCCGACGTTCAATTGGAGCGCGTCGGACGACGTAGTGACACTACATATTAGACCGGATCTCTAGCTCCGAACGAGCATAAACACAAGGTAATTGCGCGGCGAGGGCGATTCGCGATTCTGAAAAGATAGCAACACTACACGATCCCGGGTCTCCGTCCGCGTGACCCTAGTCGCGTCGCTTTCTCAGTCCTGGCGGAGCGCGACCATCGGTTCGACGGTCATGGCGCGGCGTGCCGGCAGATAGCAGGAAGCGAGAGCGGCAAAAATCAAGGCTGAGATTACGGTGGCGAATGTCACAGGGTCCCATGGGCTGACCATCACTAAGCTGCTGACGGTTTGCGCAACTAGCAGTGCGACCACCAGACCAATCCCAAGGCCAACTGCCACGATCCGCATCGATTGACGGTAGATCATGCCAAACACCGATCCCCGGGTAGCGCCCAGTGCCATACGTACGCCGATCTCTTGTACTCGCTGGCTTACCGCGTACGAGATCAGGCCATAAAGGCCAATCACGGCAAGCGTTAAGCCGAGACCACCCATGGTTGCCGCCAGGCTAGCTCCCAACTGAAAAGGCAAAAATCCATTCATTGAATAGAGCGCTTCATGCATGGTTTGCACTTGAAACAGGGGAAGCTCGGGAGAAATCTCGTGGATCGCTTTTTCGGCGGTTGGCGCTAGCACCAGTGGGTCCCCTCGCGTTTTCAACTGCAGGGTAAGGAACCCATTTCCTTTAACGTGTTGTGCATACGGGAGGTAAAAGTAGGGCTGCGATTTGTCGCCGCGGGTAGACGAAATTTCCACGTCGGGTGCGATTCCTACCACTTCCAGCCCGCGCGCTTTCTCGCTCGCTAGGCGGAAGGTATGGCCGATGGGATCTTCATTCGGCCAGTACTTCTTGGCCATACCCTTGCTGATCACCGCTACATCTCTGCTGCGTGCATCGTCTCCGTCTGTGAAGCTGCGCCCACTCAGTAGACTGATCCCCATCACTTCGAAGTATTCGGGTGAAACCACATTGTACCCTGCGGTTAATGCCGGAGCATCTTCGGGAGCCGGGACGCCATCAATCGTTAGCATCGCGGTATTCCCATTGAAATAGCCCATGGGAACCTCGGTGGCCTGGCTTACGGCGATTACCTCAGGAAGTTGGTGGAGGCGTGCCCGGATGTTGTCCGTCAGATCTTGGGTATGCGAATCGTTGATCCCAATCAAATTGGTAGCGAGGGAGAGATTGAGCACGTGACCCGGTTCAAAACCGAAATCTGTTGCCTGGAGAGCTCCCAGACTGCGTACGAAAAGGCCGGCCACGACCAGCATTACCAGAGAACCGGTAATCTGCAGGATAATCAGAGTGTCCCGCATCCAATGACGTCCTCCGGTCGTGCCGCGGCCGCCTGTGTGCAAAACCGCATTCACATTAGCCTTGGCCATTCGAAGGGCAGGCACTATCCCGACCACAATCCCCGCCAGCACCGCTATCCCCAGAGCGTAAAGAAAGATTCGCCAATCGAATTCTACCGATAGCGAAAACGGAACATCGAGATGCAGGTTGACGTGACCAAGCGCTGTGCTGGCCCACATACCGAGAACCACGCCCACCGCGCCGCCAATCAGTGCTAAGGTTACGCTCTCTGTGATCATCTGTTGCAGGAGCCGGGAACCCTTGGCGCCAAGCGCTGCGCGAATCGCCATCTCGCGTTCACGCACAGTCGCTCGCACGAGCACCAGGTTAGCCACGTTCACGCAGGCCAGCAGTAGAATCATACCGGCCAGGCCAAGGAATATCGCGGATATCAGGACGATCGCGCTCGGGTTGGTTCCGATGCGAAGACTTTGCTCGGGATAAGCGGCCAACTCCAGCTGGGGCTCATCATCCGGTTGTTCGCGCGTCAGGTTGCGAGCAACGACATTCAGCTCAGCGTCCGCCTGGGTCAGGCTGAATCCTGGCCGGAGCCGTCCGTAGAGAAGAACGCTCCGAGTCTGCCAGCTATTCAGAACATCTGCGGGAGTCCCCTCGAGGGTCAACTGGGACAGCGGCAAATACGCCGCGACTCTAAGAGCTACACTGGGCAAGCCATGAAATCCCTCAGGCGCTACCCCGATAACCGAGAGGGGATGCCCATCTATCGTGACGTGCCGTCCAACCACATTTGGATCCCCGTTGAATCGCTTCTTCCAGAAGTTGTAGTCAAGAACCACCACCGGGTCGCTATCGAGAACCTCGCCTTCGCTCCGCAGAAAAAGCCGACCTGCCGCCGGCGGCACTCCAAGCGCATCGAAGAAATTACCGCTGACATAGGCTGTCGTGATGCGTTCCGGCTTCCGCCCTTCGACGGCAAACCCGTCTATGCCGGCCGTGACTGCCATGACGTCGCTGAACGAGGTCTGGCTTTGGGCGCGGATCGCTTCGAATTCCGGCAGAGAGAAAGGACGCTGCAAGGCTCCGTGGTTCTGGCGGAAGGTCAGGGTCGTTATTTGTTGGGGATCCGTTACTGGAAGCGGTTTGAACAGGACGGCGTTCACCAGGCTGAAAATTGCCGTGTTGGCGCCGATGCCGAGCGCCAGCGTCAGCACCGCGGTCACTGCAAACCCCGGCGTCCTTCTGAGCTGACGAAAAGCAAAGCGGAGATCGTGAAACAAGGTTCGCATGGAGCCTAGACCCCAAACTGGTCTGGTAATCACAGAGCAAGTTGTCTGCCAACCGATGCGGCACCTTTCTGAGTTATCTCTGGAGAATTACCCGCCACTCGAGCGCATGCTTGGCAACAAAAACGATTTCGGTCGATCTCGAGGCTTACGAACACCTCCCAAGTTGAGACGTCTTTTCTCATTTTGAGACGGCGGTGACCCCAGAGTCGTCTCACGCAAAGGCAACTAAGACAGCCACAGTAATGATTTTTCACAGCACAGGCCGCAAAGGCCACAAAGACGGATTTTCTGTCTCGTATCTTCGGGCCTTTGCTGTGAAATTTTTGTTTTCGCCTTTCGTGACCTTAGCCTTCTTGTTGTGCAATAATTCCCTTCATCTTTGAAACATGACGAGGAATCGCCTGGCGATTGTCACATTTGAACGACTGCCTGATCTGAGCCCTGACGATCAACTTCTTTTGCGTGAGCTCGCCCGCCTTGGCCTCACCGCCGAGGCGGCGGTTTGGTCCGACGGCTCAGTCGATTGGTCGAGGTTTAGTTCGATCGTGATCCGATCCTGCTGGGATTATCAACATCGGCATGAAGCCTTTCTGCAATGGCTCACCAAAATCGAAGAGCTCGGACTCTCAATCTGGAACCGTCCAAACTTAATTCGCTGGAACATCGATAAAATTTATCTACGCGAACTTCACGAAAACGGTTTTAAGGTACCGCCCACGGTTTGGGTCGAGAAGGGCGACCGCATCGACCTAAGAGAGGTACTGCGAAGTCAAGGTTGGCAGCGCGCCGTAGTGAAACCGAGGGTCTCAGCATCCGGCCACCGCACCGTACTGGTCGGAGGCGAGCACCTCGACCAGGAGCAGATCGATCGAATATTTCGTGTGTCGGGGGGCCTGATCCAGGAGTATCTCGACGTGGTTGAAACCGAAGGGGAATGGTCTCTCTTGTTCTTTAACAAGAAATATAGCCATGCGGTATTGAAGCGGCCGAAATCAGGCGAATTCCGGACCCAAATAGAGCATGGAGGAAGTTTCGATTTGGCCATACCGCCTTCAGATCATATTGAGGCTGCACAAAATGTCGTAAACGCGATTGAGGGACCGCTTCTGTTTGCCCGCGTCGACGGTGTAGCCGTTGGCGGAAAGTTCACTCTGATGGAGCTGGAACTGATCGAGCCATATCTGTTTCTGAGCTTAGCGAAATCTGCAGTGCCAGACCTCGTTAAGGCCTTCGTCGATATCGCTGCACCTTGAGTAACGTTTCAATTTGGGACCCTGGGCAGCCAATAATCGGCTTTGGAACAAACAAAAATCAGGTTCTAGAGTTAAGACTCGAAAAAGACCGACCGCCGCACTAAGTTCTCTTGATGGCTAAAGTCGTTTTGCGTGACCCGAATATTCTCGGCGGCGAACCGGTCTTCGCAGGGACTAGGGTGCCGATTAGAAGCTTCTTTGACCATCTAGAAGCCGGAGATTCGATCGAAGATTTTCTCGAAGGTTTTCCGAGCGTAAAGCGGGAACAGGTTCTCGTTTTGCTCGAGGAAGCGAAGGTGCATGCGCTGGCGCATGGCTGATGCGTATTTTACTCGATGAAAACCCGGATTGGCGGCTAGGCAGAGAATTGCTTGGGCATGACGTGGAGTCGGTTGTGCGGCTAGGATGGGCCGGAGTTCAGAATGGCCTACTGCTTAGAAAGGCTAGCGAATCCGGCTATGAGGTTCTTGTAACGATGGACACTAACATCGCCTTCCAGCAGAATCTCGTCGCGTCTCCAATAAAGGTGATTGTGCTGCGAGCACCGAGCAACCGCTTGGCCGACACCAGGCCGCTCATGCCTAAACTTTTGCAAGCTCTGCCATACATTCAGACCGGGATAGTGAACGTCCTTGAGTAGCGGAAGCCTCAAGATGAGACGTGACTTCTCTTTTTGGGCGCCAATCCGAGTTAGCAGTCGCGGCCAACAGAAACGTAATTAACCACAGAGTCGATGGTACAGTGCTTCGTAACGAGGCACGATGACGCTTTGCGGAAAACTCCTTCCGGGCACGTAACTGAGCGGCACGGCCAAGCGTCTTGCGCCGCGCCGGATTCTGAATGAGATCCTCGGCGGCAAGCGCCATTTTTTCGGTATCACCGAACGGGACGAGCAGTCCGGTTATGTTGTCCTGAGTAACTTCGGGAATACCTCCTACCTGTGGCGCGATACTTGGGCAGGCGAAACACATCGCCTCGAGAATGCTTAAACAAAAACTTTCGGTTTCGGAGGTGAACAAACCGATGTCGGCAGCTTGCAAGTAATCTTCAATCTGTCTGACTTTCTCCCGCACGATCACCCGGTCTTCCAATCCTAGCCGCCGCACCTCGCTGCGATATGGTGAAAAATCGCCGCCCGCTAGAATGACGAGTTTCCAGGACTCGCGCGGTCGGATGCGCGCTACGGTTTCAAGCAGCAAATCGATTCGTTTCAGGGGCCGCAAATTAGAGGAATGAAACAGCAGCACTTCTTCACCTAACCCCAGTTCCTGCCGCACTTCTTCGCGCGAACGCAGGGGTGCTTGCGGTTCAAAAAAATTGTGGATGACTTCCATCGGTCCGTCAAAACTGAGTACTCGCTGAGTCTCTCGTCTCAGAAACTCCGAAACGACCGTGACCGCGTCTGAGTGAATCAATGCGTGGTGGACGGCCGGACGATAACCGGGATCCCGGCCTAGCAATGTAGTGTCAGTGCCGTGCAAGGTGGTCACCACGCGGGGCTGTTGCTCAGGAGGCAACATCGACCGCGCAAGAAGCGCTGCCGTGGCATGGGGCACAGCATAATGAAGATGCAGAACGTCGAGGTGATAGTCCCGACTGACTTCGGCCATTTTCACTGACAGCGGTAAAGTATAATCTGGATACTTGAACAATCCGTAATCGTTGATCACTACCGGGTGGAAAAAGATCTGGGGAGACTTCAGCTGCATGCGAAAAGGAGGTTCGTAGCTGATGAAATGCACCTCATGCCCTCTATTGGCCAGTTCTTCTCCTAGTCCCGAGGCAAGAATACCGCTCCCGCCAACCGAGGGATAACAAGTGATGCCGATTCGCAACCGGCCGCCGGCTAAATCCATATCAGAATCGTCGAGCGCCTCGTCCCGCATTTGCTAGCGACTCAAAGACGAGTGGCTCGTTTGGAAAGAGAGCGATGGCATACTCAACTCCGGCGCGGGCACCGAACCAACGGGCGCGGGTGAGTTGGAAATCGATGTAATTGCGGGTCAGCATTTGCGACGCATGCGCCTTCATGGCAGCGGTCCACGCCGCCACAATTTCAGGCGCCGAGACATCAATCAGCACTGGAGTAATATCGGCCGGCTCAGCTTCTGGGGTGATGGCATAATAGAATAATTGTTTGATCGCATGGGGTGGTTGACCGCGTAACTCCTGCAAACCACCGAAACGGGCGAGTCTCGCAGCATCCCTTACTAATTTTCCCAAACAGGCATGATCGGGATGTTGGTTTTCGACGGGGCTCGGCGCCGCCACAACTTCTGGACGGATACGCCGTAAGATTTCTGCCAATCGAATGGTATAGGAAACGCGAACTTCAAGGTGCGCATCACCGGCCAATTTAATGAATTCAATCGTCGCACCGAGCAGGGCGGCGGATTTTTTTGCTTCAGCCATCCGTTGTCTCGGCGTGCCATTCGTTCCAGATTCGCCGCTCGAACAGACGACAAAATGCACCTGGCGTTTGGCCTGCGTTTCGGCGGCGGCGATACCACCAAACCCGAATTCGATGTCATCGGGGTGCGCGCCAAAGACGAGTGCTGGCGGAAGGTTAGGGGAATTCCGTGTAGGCTTCATCGGATCGGTCAATAACGTCTCGATTGATAAAATTGATTCCCGGAGTTTCTTCCGGACAAAGGTAATCCTTCTCGCCTGCGCCGGCGACGTAGTGGCTGCAATTCACGACAGATTGCATCCAGCGGAAGCGGGTATCGCGGGTTGGACTGATTTGCTGCTTGGTGAATGCCGTCAGGGGTAGCCTCAAGAATGAGTTTCCGCCTTTGTGCAGTTTCAAAGCGCCGTCGATAAAACGAGCACGAACAATCTCATTGTCGTATGGGACGTCCGCAAAAAAATCCGGGATGTTACAAGCCGCCTGGCGAAAATCGGAGGAACTCGAACGCACGACGCGGATATTGTCGAGCAGGCCCAGAGATCGATACATCTCGAGGCAGAAGTCCGCGACATTCGCGGCAGATACTCTTCTAAAAACCGCCGTCAGATCAGGGCGGATATAATTTGGCAATATTCGCGCCGTCTTAGCCTGCCAATCGCCGGCAATTTCTTTGAGATAAAGCGGTGAGAATCTGCGCTGAATGTGGTTACTGAAAGCAAAGTTCAGTTGCGCCGGCTCATTGGTTTTATTGTGGCGCAGAATGGTTCTGGTTTCGCGCGGATCATGATCACTGTCATGAAAGAAGAAAACGATCTCACCTCCGATTTCACTTTGGAGGCGGCGCGCAGTTTGAATTTTTGCGAATAGAAAACGCTTTGGAAAAAACCCGCACGGCTGTTGCCCAAAACAAATGATTGGTGCCGTCATGTCCTGCTTTTCTTACCCGTTTCTCCAACGGCGTTAAAAAAGGTCTGTAGAAAGATGCTTAATATCACGCACGCTGCGGAGCCGATAAGCGGGTACCAGAGATAGGAAATAGGGAGAGTGAAGAAGAGAAAAAAGATGAGTGCCTGCGAGACTAGCGCCGACCAAAATACGGCCGAACCGCCAACGTGACGTATGAAAAATGCCACGATAAAAAGACCGAGCATCACGCCGTAGAAAATCGAGCCGAGGATATTCACCGCCTGAATCAAATTCTCGACCAGGTGAGCATAAAGGGCGAAGGCAATTGCGACTAGTCCCCAAAAGGCGGTAAACCATTTTGTGGCTACCAAGCTGTGTTGATCCGTTGCGTCCCGTTTTATGATTGGCCGATAAAAATCAACGGTGGTGCTGGAACCGAGCGCGTTCAGTTCCGCGGCCTTAGAGGCAAGTGCAGCGGCGAAGAATGCCGCCACCAGCAGACCGATGATACCGTGTGGCAATTGATGCAGGATAAAAGTGATAAACACATAATCCGCGTCGGTCGCCGTGGTGGTGGAACTTATCTGGGACAACGATTTCTCAGCTTCTTCGCGGATTTTCTCGTCCTGCTGATGCGCGGTCAGCGCGCCGGCGAATGCCGCAGCCGCTGCAGTTCGGTCGCCATCGTGTCTCGCGTTTAACCAATCTTTGAGCCGCTGGCTTGCCTGATCGTGGAGCGACTGGTAATCGGTTTCATAACCGTGCAACCGTTCGTCCGAGCGATGCTCCGTCAGATAATGGCTTAAGGCTGCATTGAAGAACAATGGCGGTTGTTCGAATTGATAAAAGACAAAAATCAGCACACCCAGCAGCAGAATAAAGAACTGCATCGGGATTTTGCAGACGGCGTTGAACATGAGGCCCAACCGGCCTTCGCGCAGAGAAGCACCTCCCAGATAGCGCTGAACCTGTGATTGATCAGTGCCGAAATACGCCAGCATCAGGAATGTTCCACCAAGCAAGCCGGACCAAAATGTATAGCGCTGATGCACATTGGTTGAAAAGTCGACGGCGTTGAGTTTCTGAAACCCACCAGCCAGGGCAAAGGTGTCGGTAAAGGAGAGCCCGGCGGGTAACTTCGCCACCACCAAGCAAAATGCAGTAACCATGCCCGCGAAGATGACGGCTAGTTGATATTTTTGCGTTACGGTGACAGCGCTACTCCCACCCATCACGGTATAGACGATAACAACCAATCCGCTGCTGATAATCGTCAAATCCAGCGGCCAGCCAAAGACAGTCGCGAGCACGATCGAGGGTGCGTAAATCGTTAGCCCTGCGCCCAGACCACGTTGGACCAGAAATAAAGCTGCCCCAAGCAGACGGGTTTTTGTGTCGAACCGACGTCCAAGATATTCGTACGCCGTGTAAACATTAAGCCGCCGAAAAATCGGGAGGAAAACGGCGGCAATAATAATCAAGGCGACGGGCATTCCGAAATAAATTTGCACGAACCCAAGTCCATCTAGGTAACCCTGCCCAGGGGTTGATAGAAAAGTAATGGCGCTGGCTTGAGTGGCCATGACCGAAAGACCAATGGCGAACCACGCGGTCTTGCTATCACCCTTCAAGTAGGTGTTCAGTCCGCGATTCCCTCGGGTGCGCCAGACCCCATAGGCGGCGATGGCGAGCATCGATCCGATGAGAACAACGAAATCTAGCGGGCTCATGAAAAGAAATGCGTCAACGCGACCAGCAAAACGATCCAGATTGCGAAGTGGATGATCACCACAAGGTAGACGCGGTTCCAGGTGTGCAACCACGGCAGGCCGGTCTCGTCACTTTCAGGTTCAACCGATTCTTTAGTGTCCTGTTCCATAAATAACATGGCTTCCGGGGCGTGGCGGGGGGGGGGACGCGTCCTCGCGATCCGTCGTTCCCGAAGCCGACAGCATTCCCTGATCAAGGACGAAAATGCATCGTTGGCTTTGGGAACGCCTTCGCGGCGCGGGGGACGCGCGCCCACCCCATCAGGGGCTCCTCGACCGCTTATGTTGACGCGCATGGGCAGCTGCCGGACCGACGTCCGATTTTGATCGCAACGAAAGCCATGGTATTTATGGGACAGGACATCATCGGTCGAACGTTTCATTTGGCAGACTTCGCCCCATCTCCCCCTTTAGCTTCGTCGGCCACGCCGAGCGAAATCAGATTGGCAAATAAACGGAAAGCTCCTGGGACGCCGGCTGGCAGCTCCCGAAAAAACACCAGACCGGTATAAACGAAATATCCTTTGCCGTATGGCGCGACCAAGAGCCCGCCTTTGAGCGGCGACTCGCCGGGATCATTGAAGGCGAGCACCGGCGTGAAATGATCATCCCATTGGTCCGGAAAATAAATTCCGCGCTCCTGCACCCAACCATCAAAATCGGCGCTGCTGATTTTGTTGGGTTTGTTCAACACCGGATTATCCGGGGCTAGAAATGTGGGTGCCGCGGTTTCGTCGGTCACGCGATCGCCTGACAGATGCAATTCAAATGGCGCGAGTTCGTTCGTTTTCAACCCGTCCGGCCGGTTATACTGGGCAACGATGGTGCCGCCATTTTCGACGTAGCGGAACAGTACCGGCAAGTCTGACCCAATATTCTTGCGGACGTTGTAAGCGCGAACGCCAATCACCACGGCATCGAGTCCCTGCAAATCTTCCAGCGTGAGATTCGTATCGTCAAAAGTCCTGACAGCATAACCCATTTGTTTCAGGTTTTGAGCCACGCTATCGCCTGCACCCGGCAGATAGCCCACCGTGTGCCCGAGAGTTTTAAGTTCGAGACTGATAGCCTTTAGACTGGCAACCGGCTGGAGCAAAATAGGCGGGATATGTGAGTAATTAATCTCGATGCGGCCGGTATGGTAATGGGCCTTCCCGATTTCCGCATCGGCGATAATCTTGGCTGTGTCCGATTTCGCTGGGGCCGTGATGGTGAAGGTGAACTGCGCCCGTTCGCCGATGGTCTTTAGATGGAATGATTGCTCGGAAGGTGAAACCCTCCAGCCTTGAGGCGCTTCCAATCTTAAAGTGCCGTTCGAATCCTCGCGAGATGCGACGATTTCAACTTCCACCGGATGAGATGTTCCCGGAGCGAACAGCGCAATGTCAGAGGGAAAATCAAGCGAGACCGGTGGAATCACCTCGATGCGCCGGTGAACTTCACTATTCTCGGAGTTCGTAGTGATTTGCACTGGCTCGTCCGGAATGACCAGTGTCTGGCCGCCAACTTCGAAAACGTATTCGATGGGGAAAGGGCGCGGATTCTCCGGGCGTCCGATCAATGAAGGATCATCAACTCGGAACATTCCTGGAGTACCTTCTTCGCGCAGCCAATAGGGCTGACTCAAAGGCGTGCCTGCGGGCAGGGTTGGTGTCGAGTCTAACGTTCTGGGCTGATTCGGGAGGAGTTCAATATTCTGGGGAGCCGGGAACGCTTGGGACTCTTCCCTTGGTCGATTTGCTGTTTTATAGCAGGATAATGTACCGCGACCCAACGGACTGGAGTGCTGGAATGGATCACTACAGAGTGATGCAGCTTCATCGTTTCGCCTGGCACTGACCTCGGCCGCTGAAATTGTGGTCTGCACTTCCAGACCGAGACAAGCTTGCAAAATACGGTCAAGCTGACTCCGTTTTTCGGTCACCACCAGGATCGCTGATTGGCAACGCGGCC
This sequence comes from uncultured Acidobacteriota bacterium, assembly GCA_963729455.1. Lineage (GTDB taxonomy): Bacteria > Acidobacteriota > Terriglobia > Acidiferrales > UBA7541 > Acidiferrum. The sequence goes on along the minus strand of CAVSNX010000003.1, from coordinate 869,015 downwards.
AGTTCGCTCCGCAATTTTAATAATGCGGGCACGCCTGCGGCCGGATTTTGTGAATCATGACCGAGAACTACTTCGACGCATTAGGCATTCAGCCATATCTTGGCCGTTTCTTTCACGGGACCGGTGAGCATGGCCCAAACAGCGCCCCGTATATCGTGCTCACCTACGCGTTTTGGCACGGCCATTTTCAGGATGATCGCGGCGTGGTGGGCCGTACAGTTCAGCTCAACAAGCATCCCTTTACCATCCTGGGTGTAGCGCCACCAGAGTTCCGGGGAACTCTAGCGTTCGTCTTTCCCGATTTCTGGGTCCCGATAGTTAACCAGGAACAGGTGGAGGGTGTGAATGTGCTAAATGCGCGCGGGAACCGCGGCATTTTGATGGTGTTGGGACATCTCAAGGCGGGGGTCACTCCGTCACAGGCTGTTGCCGATCTCAATTCGATTGGCTCGTATCTGGAAAAGACCTACCCAAAAGACGACGGCCAAATGACCTTTTCCTTGACGCGTCCAGGGCTCGCCGGCGAGTGGTTGGGCCGTCCGTTACGTGCATTCCTTACGGGATTGATGCTGCTGGCGGGTTTAATTCTGCTGGCCGCCTGCGCCAACCTGGGCAGCCTGTTTGCCGCACGCGCCGCTCGACCGTTCCCGGGAGGTGGCCATGCGGCTCGCGCTGGGAGCGACCCGCATACGCATTCTGCGGCAACTATTTACCGAAGCCGTGCTGATCTCCCTGATCGGAGGCGCTGCCGGTCTATGGAGCAGCGTTGTGTTGTTACGCGGGCTGAGCGCATGGCAGCCGCTTCCAACAGCCCCCCTCCAGGTGCCAGTAAACCCAGACGCAAATGTCTATGGAGTGGCTTTGCTGTTGAGTTTAGCGAGTGGATTCCTCTTTGGCGTGGTCCCGGTAAGGCAGGTGCTTCATACGGACCCATATCAGGTCATCAAGTCGGGATCAACCGGCACGGTGGGGCGGCGGATCACTGTCCGAGACCTGTTGCTCGTAGTGCAGATTGCGATCTGCGCGGTGCTTGTCACTTCTTCGCTGGTCGCCGTGCGCGGACTGGTGCGTTCGCTGCACAGCAGTTTCGGTTTTGACCCGCAGAATGCAATGCTGGTGGAGACAGCTCTGAGCATGGCCGGTTACAGGGGCGACACAGTGCCCGCAATGCAAAAGCGCATGATCAATGCTTTGGAGACCATTCCTGCTGTCCAGTCTGTGGGATTAGTCGATCGGCTACCGTTGTATTACGGCGCGAACAGCTCGTATGTCTTTACCGACAAAACATCCGACCTGAGGCCAGCGAATGCCGCCGCGGAAGCCATGAGATACAACATATCTCCCGAATACTTCGATGCGGCCCGGACGACCTTGTTGGCGGGCAGGACTCTCACATGGCATGACGACAAAAACGCGCCGCACGTAGCCGTAGTCAATCGGGAGTTTGCAAGCAAAATCTTTGGCTCCGCAACCAACGCGATGAACGGCTATTACAAGACGAAGGATGGGTCGCGCATACAAGTGGTGGGCATCGTAGAAGACGGGAGATATGCGAGCCTCGCCGAAGATCCACAGCCGGCGATGTTTCTACCCATCCTGCAATCGCCTTCGAGTCAGACATGCCTGGTGGTGCGCTCGAATGGCGATCCGCAGCAACTGGCGGCAGCCATCAAAAGCACAGTACAGGACCTAGATGCAGGGCTGCCCTTTTCCATCCGCACGTGGAACCAAGAATTGGAGAGCGCTTTGTTTCCTTCGCGTATGGCGACGCTGTCACTGGGCGTGATGGGCGTGATGGGCGCGATGCTGTCTATAACTGGCATCTTTGGAATGGCTGCGTATTCGGTAAGCAAGCGGCTGAAGGAATTGGGAATTCGTATGGCTCTGGGCGCACAGCGTAAGGAAGTGTTACAGGCAGCGTTGGGACGGGCATTCAAACTACTGGCTATTGGTTCAGCAGCAGGATTGCTCCTCGGAATCCTGGCCAGCCGGGTGCTGGCGTTCATCGTGTATCAGGCAACTCCCCGCGATCCGCTGGTATTGGCTGGAGCTGTCCTGGTGATGTTGTTGCTGGGGCTACTTGCTACGTGGATTCCGGCGCAACGCGCGCTGTCGGTTGATCCTTCGATATTGCTGCGCGAGGAGTGAACTACCGCGCCGCAGGCTGGAATAGGTTCTTTGACTCGCAAAATTCTCCGGCTAGACCCTTACACTAGCCCCTTACAAGGGAGGGAACATGAGCTCAACCCACAACCCAGGGAGAGTCGCAGGGTTGCTCTATCTATCCCTGCTAGGTGCTCCCCTCCGCCTCGTCTATATTCCCAAAACTTTGTTCGTGACCGGGAACGCGACCGCGACGGCCAACAACATTGCCGCGCACGAGTTGCTCTTCCGTCTGGGAATCGTCGGCGACCTGCTCACCGGGACCATGGTTATCTTCCTCACCCTGGCTCTGTACCGGATGTTCAAGGGAGTGGACCAGGACCTCGCTCGCCTGATGGTGATCCTGGGGAGTCTGATGGTGACGCCAATCTACTTCCTCAACACGCTGAACGACGTCGCTGCCCTCCTGCTCGTGCGTGGCGCCGATTTCCTCTCCGTATTCGACAAACCGCAGCGCGACGCCCTTGCCATGCTGTTCCTCCGTCTGCATCACGGCGGCGTCGTTGCCAACGAGATCTTTTGGGGCCTATGGCTCTTTCCCTTCGGCCTGCTGGTGTACCGGTCACGCTTCCTTCCCAAGGTCCTGGGCGTCTGGCTGATCATCAACTGCTTCGCCTATCTGGCCGTCAGCTTTACGGGCTTGCTGTTCCCGCAATACGAGGCGAGGGTCTTTAACAGCGCCTTCCCCGCCATGCTCGGAGAACTGGCGATCATGCTGTGGCTCCTGATCAAGGGCGCTAAGCCGCATCCGCTGGGCGCCGCAGCCTCATCGTTGGCTGCTGTTTAGTCTGCATTACTGGCGTTTGACAACTCCGGCGCTAAGCGTCATGTGAAGCCGCTCGCCGCTGGTCCCACACCAGCCGGCTTTGCTCGTTTGGCCAGATTTCTGCCCTGGCATGCGTAGCTGGTGTGAAATCGCCATAGCACTCACAATGCTTCGACCAGGTCACTTCGCGGATTGTCGGCGATTCGGAAGTAATCCAGTTGGGCATCGTGCGGATAAGTCCCGGGAAGTCGGCTTGTAGGAAGTGATCTCCGCGCGTGGCATCTACTCAGGACGGATTACGGGCAACCCGGAAGTAATGCCTCCGGCTTAGCGGATTGCTCCCGATAAACGCGTTTGCGCCTATTAATGGAGTAGCGTTGGTTCGTCGGCAACCCGGAAAGAGTCGTGAAGTTCTGACCCCTCTCGTGTTGGCCAGGGTACCGCGTGGGTGGATAAGTTCAAAACGGGAGGATTCACCTCGGGGATAGATTTGCCTGCTATGTGCTTCTGAGTTGTCTTAGAATCTGACGGTGCGGCGACGCTTTTTCGTCGACCAATTCGAATCCGATCGCGCCGTCATGGAAGACGACGCGGCGCACCACCTCGGCCGCGTATTGCGCGCCCAAATCGGCCAGCTCTACGAATTGAGCAACGGCGAACGCGTCCATCTTGCCCGCATCGAAAAAGTCACCCGCGATCGCGTCGAATTCGCATTACTCGAAGAATTGCCCTCTCACCAGCCGAGCCTGAACGTCACGCTTCTTCTTTCTGTCGTGAAATTCGACATGTTCGAATGGGCCCTCGAAAAAGCCACCGAGCTCGGCGTGACAACGATTGTGCCTCTGGCCGCCGCGCGCAGCGAAAAAGCCCTCCTCGTGGCCGCCTTAAAGCGGATCGAGCGCTGGAAAAAAATTCTCCTGGAAGCCTCCCAGCAATCCCGCCGTGTCCGTATTCCGATTCTGTCTGAAATTCAGAAACCGGAAAATGCGTTCGCCTCATTCAAAGATGGTGTACAAATACTGCTCTCCGAACGCGCCGAAGCCCCGCCGTTGCGCCAAATCCTCGAAGGCCAGCGCGCAAGAAATGCAGCCTTAGCAATCGGCCCCGAAGGCGGCTGGACCGACGCCGAGTTCGAAACGGCCCAGCGCAACGGTTTTCGAGAGGCTTCACTGGGCCGCTTAATCTTGCGCACCGAAACGGCCGTCATCGCCGCTCTTGCTTCGCTCAATTTTGCGCTTGGAAATTGACGGGTTTTTGATTGCGCCCTCGCTAGGGCCGGTCTAGCATGACATGCTACTCGGAGGTCTGCCGCCTATGAACAAACGATTTTCGGCCTGTTTGCTTCTCGTTTTTTCTCTTGCGCCGTCTGTCTTCTCCCAGACGACCTCCTCGTCAGCATCGGTATTCGTTTTTACGCATGCGAATGTCATTGACGCTGTCTCGAACGAACCGATTCGCGATGCGAACGTGGTCGTTCGCGAGGGCCGCATCGAGAGTGTCAGCCCGGCAGGAACCGCCCTTCCCGCCGGCGCCACCATTCTCGATTTGCAGGGCCGCTGGCTGTTGCCGGGCTACATTGATGCTCACGCTCATGTTCCGGACATGGCTGCTGCGCGGCGCGCCTTGCTATTTGGGACCACCACTTTGCGTGACCTGGGTGTCAACCATTTTGCCGACATCGGGATACGTGACCTAAACCATGCCGGTGTGGTGGACCTGCCCGACATCGTGGCCGCCGGTTATCACGTGCGCCCGCACCCCGCCGAGGAATTCTTTCTCGATTTTCCGAAACTTAGCGATCTGATGGCCGGCGTGCAAGGACCGGAGAATGTCCGGCGCATGGTGCGCGCACAAGCGGAACGCGGAGTAAACGTGATCAAGATTATGGCCACCGAGCGCGCAGGGCTTCCGGATACCGACCCCAGAAAGCGTGTTTTCAACGATGAAGAGCTTTCCGCGGCCGTTGACGAAGCGCGCAAAGCGGGCCTGGGCGTGGCGGCGCATGCACACGGCGATGCCGGCGCCCGCGCCGCCGTTTTGGCGGGCGTGCGCTCCATCGAGCACGGCACATACCTGAGTGACGCCACACTCAAGATCATGAAAGAGCGCGGCACTTATCTCGTACCCACGATCGCCACGGTCATCGACCTGATTGATCCGGAAGGCGATTACGACAATCCGATCCTCTCCATGCGAGGCAAAGCCATGCTCCCGCGCGTGCGCGAAATGACCGCCCATGCCTGGAAGATGGGTGTAAAAATCGTCGCTGGAACGGACACCGGATACCTCCCACAAAGCACCCGGCGCATTCCTGACGAAATAGCTGAGCTGGTTGCTATCGGCATGCCGCCGATGGACGCCATCAAAGCCGGCACTTCGATGGCCGCCGAGTGCCTGGGAATTGACAAGCGCACTGGTTCCATACGCCCGGGCCTGGAAGCGGACTTGATTGTTGTGGACCGCAATCCCTTGGACGATGTAAACGCATTGCGCGATGTTCTACTCGTCATGAACAACGGCAAGGTCTTCCTGAATCGGCTGGACCTGAGATAAACATGCTCGGCAAAGACGCCCGGCAGGCGGTACTCGCGTCCACCGGGCAACGCCCAAGCGCTCTTCTCGAATCTTAAAGCTAAGGGTTGGCTAGCTGCCCATTCCACGCGCGGCACGTGTGCTCAATTCCAATCTAGCGCGGGCCATGATGGCCATGCTATAAATACAAGGCAGCCAAAAATGGATCGCTCGGACGAGAAACAGCCCGTTACCCGCGCCACACCGGAAACCCCAGCACCGGCAGCGCCTCCCATTGTGATGTCCGGCCCGTCGAACGCCAATACCGCCTCCGGCCGGCCCGGCACCGTTCATGCCCTGCGCAACGAGATTCGCGTTTGGACCCGCGACCTGCTCATCGCCATCGGTCTCGCGCTCGTCATCATCGTCTTCTTGTACCAGCCTGTAAAAGTCGAAGGCACCAGCATGGCCCCGCTGCTCTCCGATCAGGAGCGCATCTTCATCAACAAATTCGTCTACCGCTTCGAGCCCATTGAGCGCGGCGACGTCGTCGTCTTCTGGTATCCCCTGGACCGCACAAAATCCTTCATCAAACGCGTCGTCGGCCTGCCGGGCGAAACCGTCGAAATTCGCCAGGGCACGGTCTATGTAAACGGCCATTCCGTTCCCGAGCCCTACGTCCCGCCGCAGTACGAGGACCTCAGCGACTTCGGCCCCGTGCGTGTGCCGAAAGACAATTATTTCGTGATGGGCGATCACCGCATCAGCTCCAACGATTCGCGCGTCTTTGGCCCCGTCGCCAGTCATTTTATTTATGGCCGCGCCGTTTTTGCCTACTGGCCCGTGGATCATTTCGGCTCGCTCTCCACGGCGGAAGCGAACAGCAAGTGACCGGCAAACTTTGATGAGAACTATGGGAGGACACACTGACCGAAGTTCCGCACCGACCCGCGATCCTCGCGCTGGAAGACGGGCGCGTCTTTAACGGCCGCGCAGCGGGCGCGCTCACGCGCCGCGGCGGCGAAGTCGTTTTCAATACCAGCCTCACCGGATATCAGGAAGTTTTCACCGACCCCAGTTACGCCGGGCAGATCGTGTGCCTCACGTATCCGCATATCGGTAACGTCGGGGCAAATCTCGACGATGAAGAAGCTCCTCGGCCCTACATCGAATCGCTCGTCGTGCGCGAATTTTCTCAGATTTCTTCCAACTGGAGAGCGGGGGAAACGGCTCAACTTTATCTGAACCGGCACAAAATTCCCGTTATCTGGGACTTGGACACGCGCGCGCTAGTGCGGCACATTCGCAGCGTCGGCGCTCTGCGTGGAATGGTCTCCACGGATGGGACGCCTGTTGAACAATTAATCTTCGAAGCCAAACAACTTCCCGGCATGGCCGGCCAGGAACTTGCGAGCCGTGTCACGACCCCGAAATCCTACGGCTGGGACAAAGGCTCCGTCGAAGTGGCTGTCTCACCCTGGGCCGAGCAGATGGGCGAATCCGACGCGCAATCCGAAACGCGCAAGCATCGCGTGGTCGCCTACGATTACGGCATCAAGCAAAATATTTTGCGTTTGCTCGTGGACCATCACTGCGAAGTGTTTGTCGTTCCCGCGCAAACCTCTGCCGAAGACGTTCTCGAAATGAAACCCGACGGCGTTTTTCTTTCGAACGGCCCCGGCGATCCCGAGCCCATCGGCTACGCCGTGGAAAATATCAGGAAACTGGTTGGCCGCGTGCCGGTTTTCGGCATTTGCCTCGGCCACCAGTTGTGCGGCCTGGCTCTCGGCGGCAAGACCTTCAAACTAAAATTCGGCCACCACGGTTCGAATCATCCCGTGAAAAACCTTCTGACCGAACAGGTGGAAATCACGGCGCAAAATCACGGTTTCTGCGTGGATCCAGAATCCCTGCCTTCCAGCAAAGTCGAAATCACGCACGTCAATTTGAACGATGATACCAACGAAGGTATGCGCCACAAATCGTTGCCGCTTTTCAGCGTGCAGTATCACCCGGAAGCCTCGCCCGGCCCACACGATTCGCACTATTTGTTCACCCAGTTCACTGATTTAATGAAGGAATTCGCCCAGCCGGGAAGTTCGCGGCACTGATGAAAAAAGTTTCCGGGAGACTATGCCGAAGCGCAAAGACATCAAGAAGATTCTGATCATCGGCTCCGGGCCGATCGTCATCGGCCAGGCGTGCGAGTTCGACTACTCGGGCGCGCAGGCTTGCAAAGCGCTGCGCGGGGAAGGGTACGAAGTCGTGCTGGTGAATTCGAATCCGGCGACGATCATGACGGACCCGGAGCTGGCCCATCGCACGTACATCGAGCCGCTCACGAAGGAATATCTCGAGGAAATCATCGCGCGGGAAAAACCGGATGCGTTGCTTCCGACCGTCGGAGGACAGACCGCGCTGAACCTGGCCGTCGAGCTTTCCGAAAGCGGCATCCTCGAAAAATACAAAGTGGAAATGATCGGCGCGTCCTTGCGCGCCATCAAAGTCGCGGAAGACCGGCTGTGGTTCAAGGATGCCTGCCGGAAAATTGGCCTCGAAGTACCTGCCTCCGCGCTCGTCAACAATGCGCAAGATGCGCTGCGTCTCTGCGACCAGCTTGGATTTCCGCTGGTGATTCGTCCTTCGTTCACGCTCGGCGGTACCGGTGGCTCGATTGCCTACAACAAGGAAGAATTTGGCGAAGCCATCGCGCATGCGCTGGACATGAGCCCGGTGCACGAAGCGCTGGTGGAAGAATCCGTGCTCGGCTGGAAAGAGTACGAACTCGAAGTGATGCGCGATTTCCGCGACAACTTCGTGGTCGTATGCACGATTGAAAACTTCGACCCCATGGGCGTTCACACCGGCGACTCGATTACCGTCGCTCCCGCGCAAACCTTGACGGACAAGGAATTTCAGCGCATGCGCGACGCCTCCGCAGCCATCATCCGTGAAGTCGGCGTGGAAACGGGCGGGTCGAACGTGCAGTTCGCCGTCAATCCCGAAAACGGCAAAATGGTCGTGATCGAAATGAATCCGCGCGTGTCGCGCAGTTCGGCACTAGCCAGCAAAGCCACCGGATTTCCGATTGCAAAGATTGCCGCGCGGCTCGCCGTTGGAATGTCGCTCGACGAAATCCCCAACGACATCACTAAGAAAACTCCCGCCTGCTTCGAACCGACGATTGATTACGTCGTCGTCAAAATCCCCAAATTTCAGTTCGAAAAATTTCCCGGCGCAGACAGCACGCTGGGAACACAGATGAAATCCGTCGGCGAAGTGATGGCCATCGGTCGAACATTTAAAGAAGCTTTGCAAAAAGGTGTGCGTTCGCTTGAGCCGAGCACCCCGTGGCGCGCACCCGCGGAAACGCCCGATTCACTCTTGCGCGAAAAGCTCGCGACGCCAAGGCCGGACCGCATTCATTGGCTGCTCACCGCCGTGGATCGCGGACTGCCCGCGCAAGAAATTTGCGACCTGACGAAAATTGACCCGTGGTTCATCCACCAGCTCGAAGAGATTGCGGCAATGAACCGCCGCGCGGCCAGCGTGACTGTCGAGACTGCTTCGAAAGAATTATTGCGCGAAGTAAAACGCCACGGCGCCAGCGATGAACAATTAGCGCAAATCTGGAGAACCACTCCTGCGTCCGTCCGCTTGCAGCGCGCGCGCTACGGCGTCGCGCCGGTCTTCAAACGCGTGGATACCTGCGCCGCCGAATTCGAATCTTTCACTCCCTACATGTATTCGACTTACGAAGACGAGGACGAATCCGACCCGCAGGCGCGCCCGAAAATCATGATCCTCGGCAGCGGTCCAAACCGCATTGGGCAGGGAATCGAATTCGATTATTGCTGCTGCCACGCCTCCTACGCGCTGCGCGAAGACGGTTTCGAAACCATCATGGTGAATTGCAATCCGGAAACGGTCTCCACGGACTACGACACCTCCGACCGTTTGTATTTCGAACCGCTCACCCTGGAAGATGTTCTCGCGATTGTCGACCGCGAAAAACCTCAGGGAGTTATCGTGCAATTCGGCGGACAGACTCCTTTGAATCTGGCCTCCGAACTGAAGCGCAACGGCGTTCCAATTATTGGCACGGCGCCGGAATCCATCGATCTGGCGGAAGATCGCCGTCGGTTTGGGCGTTTACTCGAAGAGTTGAAAATTCCGCAGCCGCGCAACGGCACAGCGCTCGTGCCGGAGGAAGCCGCGCGCGTCGCAGGAGAAATTGGTTTGCCCGTGCTGGTGCGGCCCAGCTACGTGCTGGGCGGACGCGCAATGGTCATCGCATATGACGTGAATACCGTGCAGGACTACGTGGCGCAGGCAGCGCTGATGGGCCCGGCGCGGCCCGTGCTAATCGATCAGTTCCTCGAAGAAGCCACCGAAATTGACGTGGACGCGCTGGCGGATGGAACCGATGTAGTCATCGGCGGAATCATGGAGCACATCGAAGAAGCCGGAGTGCACTCGGGAGATTCTTCCTGTGTCCTTCCTCCCGTGAGTTTGTCGCCGGCGATTCTCGACACCATCCGCGAGTACACCGTGCGGCTGGCGCGCGCATTGAAAGTGGTCGGGCTGATGAACGCGCAATACGCGATTCAGCGCGATACCGTCTATGTCCTGGAAGTGAACCCGCGAGCATCGCGAACAGTGCCGTACGTGAGCAAAGCCACCGGAGTGCCGCTCGCAAAAATCGCCGCGCAGTTGATGGCCGGGAGGAAACTAGCTTCCATGACGTTGCCGATCGTCCGCCACAACGGTGTCGCCGAAATCGCCGTGCACGAATTTTATTCCGTCAAATCGCCGGTGTTTCCATTCAACAAATTCCGCGGCGTGGACACCATCCTCGGTCCGGAAATGCGCTCCACCGGCGAAGTGATGGGAATTTCAACTTCGTACGGCCAGGCTTTTGCAAAAGCACAGTTGGCCGCGGGCCAGCGCTTGCCGCGCAAAGGCACGGTCTTCCTCAGCGTGAATGACCGCGACAAGAAACATGTCGGTGCTCTCGGAAAGGAACTGTCCTCGATGGGCTTTGTTTTGCTCGCCACGCGCGGCACCGCCGCGGCCTTGGAAGCGACGGGCGTCGCAGCGGAATCCGTCTTTAAAGTCAACGAAGGCCGGCCTAACATTGTGGACTTGGTTAAAACCGGAAAAATCGATCTGGTCATCAATACGCCGCTCGGCCGCGAATCGTTTTACGACGAAAAATCCATCCGCCGCGCAGCGATTCGGTACAACATTCCGTGCATCACCACGCTTGCCGCAGCCCACGCCGCGGCTCGCGGAATTCGCGCACTGCTCGAGCAAGGCACGGAAGTCGCCGCCTTGCAGGATTTGCATCGGGGACGGGCCGCCGCGTCCAGCGTGCCCGCGTCGGGAGACTGAGTCATGGGTTACTCCGGAATTTTCGCCGCGTTAACCACTCCGTACGGTCCAGATGGATCGGTTTCGCTTGCTGACCTAAAGCACAATCTCCATCTTTACAACGGAACGGATCTGTTGGGCTATGTCATCCTCGGTTCCACCGGCGAAGCCGTGTTGCTCACGCCTAAGGAGATGGACTCGATTTTGGCAACCGCGAAAGAAGCAGCTTCGAAAGAAAAAAAGCTTCTTGCCGGAACCGGTGGGGAATCCACCGCAGAGACCATCGAACGCACGAAACGCGCCGCCGAATTCGGCTATCACGCAGCGCTGGTGAAACCGCCGCATTACTACAAACCAGCATATAAACCAGAGGTTCTGATTACGCATTTTCGCCGCGTGGCGGATGCGTCCCCGATTCCCGTGATGCTTTATTCGATTCCGCAGTTCACCGGCATCACTCTGACTCCCGCGGACGTTGCCGCGCTTGCCGAACACCCGAACATCATCGGCATCAAAGACAGCTCGGGAAACGTGATGGGCACTGCTGATTTTGTCGCTGCAACGCCCCATATATTCAATGTCCTTGTCGGAAGTGCCGCGAGCCTCTATCCCTCGTACGTCGTCGGCGCGCGCGGAGGAATTCTCGCCCTGGCGTCCGCCTTGCCGGAAAAATGCGTGGCGCTTTTCGAAATGATCCGCCGCAGCCAACACGAAAAAGCGCGCGAACTGCAATCCGTGGTTGCCCGCGCCTCCAAACTGATCGTCTCTGAACTGGGCCTCACTGGCGTGAAATACGTGATGGACCAACGCGGCTACCGCGGCGGCATCCCGCGCCTACCGCTGCTCCCCCTGCACGATGAACAAAAGAAACGTGTTAACGAGCTTCTCGCGAGCCTGGAACCGGCCGCCATGAGGGCCTAATCCCGCACAACCAAACAGAATTGATGAGACGTTTCTTCGCGAGTATCATCTAACGGCTCATGGATTGTCGCGCTCTCGCGTTCCGCCAGCTCCCCCGCCAGCCCAAGCTCTTTCTCGAATACCTCGACCACTTCGAGCGGGTAAAGAATTTTTACCAGTTCCCCCCGACGATTGAGGCGGTGAAGCGTTCCGCGCGGAAGCTGGACTATCCCCCGGATAGGCGAGCGGAAGTAGCGCGACTTTTGCGTGAACAAAACATCGCCCTCGGCGCGGGCGCGGAAACACTGGCCAACTTGGCACGGCTAGAAAAGGGCGCTCTCGCCGTGGTCAGCGGGCAGCAGGTGGGGCTGTTCAGCGGGCCGGCGTATTCGGTTTATAAAGTTGTTTCGGCGGTTCAGATCGCAGAGGAATTGACGCGCAGTGGGATTCCGGCGGTGCCGATTTTCTGGATGGCTACCGAAGACCATGACCTGGAGGAAGTGCGGCACTCCACGTGGTTTGATCAGGGAAAGCTGAAGCGCTTCGAGCTGCCGGTTGCGCCAGATGCGGGGAAGCCGGTGGGGCGGATTCCACTCGGCGCACCAATTGAAGCTCTGATTCGCGAAGCCGCGGAGTTTCTGGAGAGTCAAGGAAGCGAGCTGCTCGCAGGATTTCTCAGAGAGAGCTACAGGCCGGAAGAAACGTACGGCAGCGCGTTTGGCAAACTGTTCGCGCGTTTGTTTGCGCAGCAGGGACTCATCTTGATGGACCCACTCGACCCGGGACTGCACCAAGTCGCGGCGCCGCTTTATCAGCACGCTCTTGCGGAGCGCGATGCGCTGAACGAAAAACTTTTGCAGCGGGGAAGAGAGCTGGATCGCGCGGGATTCGATGCACAGGTCAAAGTAACGTCGCGCAGCACGCTCTTGTTTCACCTCGGCGACGGTGTTCGCCAGTCCATCACGGCCAGCGCGGATAAATTTCAGGCCGGCGACAAAACGTGGACGCGGGAAGAACTCGTGCACCTGACGCATATTGAGCCAGCGAACTTCAGCCCCAACGCTCTCTTCCGCCCAGTGGTGCAGGACTATTTGCTTCCCACCATTGGGTATATCGCGGGCTCGGCAGAGATTGCGTATTTTGCGCAATCCGAAGTTGTGTACCGGCATCTGCTGGGGCGCATGCCGGTGATGCTGCCGCGCGCGGGATTCACGGTGCTGGACGCCAAAGCCAATAAGATTCTTCGCCACTATGGACTGACTGTCGAAGACGTGTGGGCCGGTTCGCAGGATTTGCAGCACAAAATGGAGAGCAAGTCGGTTTCCAAGAGTTTGGCGAAACAATTCGATCGAGATCAGAAACAGATGCAGAAGATGCTCTCGAAGTTGGGCAAGCAGATTGAAAAGCTGGATCCCACGTTAAAGGGCACCGTCGAACGTGCGAAAAAAAGAATTGAGTATCACCTCGCGAAGCTGCGGCGCAAAGCGGGCCGGGCGCAGGACCAGAAAACCGCGCTAATTGCCGCGCACCTGCAGTACTTGGAGTCGCTGCTCGATCCCCACAAGGGGCTGCAGGAACGGGAATTGTGCATGCTGCCGATCCTGGCGCGATGGGGCGCGGGTGCACTGGGAGAGCTGCAGAAACTCGCGAGCGGAAAGAAAATCGGGCACCACTTCATTCTTCAACTTCCGTAATGTTGCACGATCGCTAGCCGGCCGGATGCCGGCGCTACCGGGAATTAGAATCCCTTGATGCAAACATTGACAGTGAAAACGGATCGTCGCACGCAGCTACTGGAGGTAACTTTACAGGTGCAAAAGGCTGTGGTGGCGTCCGGAGTAGAGAACGGCATCTGTCATTTGTATGTGCCACACACGACGGCGGCAATCACCATCAATGAGGCTGCGGACCCGGATGTGGCGCGAGACGTTGAGGGCGCGCTGGACCGGCTGATCCCGAAGACGGGACCGTACCGACATAGTGAAGGGAATTCGGATTCGCATGTGAAGGCCGTGCTCGTGGGAGCCAGCCAGAGCATCTTCGTGCAGGGTGGCAAGCTTGTGCTGGGCCGCTGGCAGGGGATTTTCTTCTGCGAATTTGATGGTCCGCGGGAACGCCGGCTGGACGTAAAAGTGGTGCCGGATCAAGCCTAAACTTTTTTCCTGAATTACAATTCAATCTACTGCGGCGAGTCGCCGAGTTGCTTCAGCTTTCGCTCGGCACTCTCCTTGATTGCTTTGCGACGGTCTTCCGGGTCGGTGGTATCGGATGGCAGAAGCTCGACGGCCTTCTTTGCATTCTGCCGAGCCAAATCCTTTTGGCCGTTCGCGAGATAGGCATCAGACAAGCTGTCGTAGACATTCGGAGAACCGGGATATGCGACTGCGTTCAATTTCATCAGTTCCACTGCCCCGCTGGTGTCCCCGACTTGCAAGTGCTCATAGCCGAGCCGGTTCATCACCGCTTCGGAAAAGAGAACTGCCTTGCGATCACCCTTGCGCGGGTCGGTGAATTGTTGAACGGCCTTCTCGATTCCGCCTGGATGATCAATACGTTCCAGGAAGTCCGATTCAGCGGATGGCGGAGCCGATTTCTTTGCAGCGGAGGATGCGACAGTGGGAAATGCCTTGGATGACTCACCTCTCGTCGGTTGGACTATAAACCGTGCGCTGCGGCGGCGGTCAACGTGGGCGCCTTGCAGAGGATTATCGAGCAACCAGAGGCGCGATGAGATCTCTGGTTCCAAAGGAAGAAGTCGGTCCGGAGTTCACGGTTCCGAAGCTAGCGACTCGACTATTCGCCTGACTCCTTCGACAACTCGACCTGAGCGGCATCCGAGTCACACGCGAGATCCACAAGAGACCAGCGACTAGGACGAGGCATACCACGGCAAAAGTCAGGAGCCATATCCATTTGGGACCTGCAGGACGACTTGCTGATTCAAACGTTGCGCACCAGTTTGCGACGTTAGGCTAACATTCTCTAACAGCTTACGCGTCAGAATTTGATTAGCTCACTTCGAATCGGCCCCGAGTGCAAGATTGACGCGGGGGTGTGCTAGAGTTTTTGGGTGATGACGAAGCTTGGAATTTACGTGCAGGTGCCGTTCTGCCAGACGAAGTGCACGTATTGCAATTTTCATACGGGAGTGGTGGCGACGGCGCGGTTTGCGCCGTATGTGGAGGCGGTTTGCCGGGAGATTCGGGGGCATGGGGAGTTGCTCAGAGCAGCTGGCATCGATTTGCCTGGGCGCGGGGGGCGCAGCGATGCTGCGCCCCTACAAGGCAGTGGCAAGGCCTCGGAACTGGAGTTGGTTGTGGATACCGTTTATATAGGTGGCGGGACGCCAAGTCTGCTTGACCCATTCCACCTTCAAGAAGCCTTGGACGCAGTCCGAGAATCGTTTGCGACCGACATTACGGAGGTGACGCTGGAGGCGGATCCGGAGACGATTGAGGCGGGTAAGGCGGCGGCTTGGGTTGCTGCGGGGATTAATCGCGTTAGTTTTGGGCTGCAGTCGTTTGTGGATAAGGAATTGATTGCGGCGGGGCGGATGCACCGTCGTGCGGATATTTACCGGGCGGTGCCGATTTTGCGTGGGGCGGGGATTCGAAACATCAGCGTTGATTTGATTGCGGGTTTGCCGTATCAGACGAAGAAGAGTTGGCAGCAATCGCTGGAGGAATTGGCGGCACTGCAACCGGAGCATGTTTCGATTTATTTGCTGGAGATTGATGAAGGGAGCCGGCTTGGCAGGGAGTTGCTGCAGGGGGGCGGGCGATATAGCGCGGGCGCGGTGCCTAGCGAAGACGAAATGGCGGAGTTTTATGAGATGGCGCAGGAGTCGCTGCGGGCGGCGGGCTATCATCATTATGAGATTTCGAATTGGGCGAAGCCGGGATTTGAATCGAAGCACAATTTGAAATACTGGCGGCGCGAGCCGTACTTGGGATTTGGTGGTGGCGCGCATTCGTTTTCGGGGACGGAGCGATGGGCGAATATTCACGATGCGGCGGAGTATGTGAGCGCGATTCAGAGCGGCCGAGTGCCGGTTGAGCAGCATGAGAAGTTGACGGCGGAGAGCGCGCTGGAGGAAGAGTTGTTTCTCGGGTTGCGGCAGCTCGATGGGATTGATCTTGCGCAAATCGAGGCGTGAGTATGGTGTTGCACTGGCGGGACGGTTTGATCCGCTGGCGTCGGCTGGGTTGGTGGAGCGAGAAGGCAGCCTGGTGCGGCTGGCGCCGGGGAGGTTGAGTGTTTCGAATGAGGTGTTCGTGGAATTGATGCGATAACGAAGCGACGGAAAAGAATTAACACAGAGAGCACAGAGGCAGGAGCACAGAGATCACGGAGAAGAAAAGAGAGAAATATGAGTTACACGGTGGCGAAGGGAAATCAGCGGGTGGATCCGGACCAGGTCGAGGAAGTGGGGAAGATTGCGGGCGGCGTCGTGGATCTGCGCAGCGATACGGTGACGCGGCCGACGGCGGAGATGCGGCGGGCCATGGCGGAGGCGGAGGTCGGGGACGATGTGTACGGGGAAGATCCGACGGTCAACAAATTGGAGCGGCGGGCGGCGGAGATTTTTGGTAAAGAGGCGGCGCTGTTTGTTCCGACGGGGTGCATGGGGAATCTTACGGCGATCAAAGTGTGGACGCATCATGGCGACGAAGTGATTTGCGAAGAACGCAGCCATGTGAATTTGTATGAGTTGGCTTCGATGTCGGCGATTGCGGGGTGCATGCCGCGAGTGGCCCGCGGAGAAGATGGCATCCTCACTTGGAAGCAGATTGAGGCGGTGATCCGGCCGAAGATTTACTACGATTCGCAGACGGCGCTGATCTGTTTGGAAAATACAGTAAACATGTGGGGAGGAACGGTGTATCCGACCGCGGTAGTCGAGGAGATTTGCGATCACGCGCATGCGGCGGGATTGAAAGTGCATT
The DNA here is from genome assembly GCA_963729455.1 of uncultured Acidobacteriota bacterium. Taxonomy (GTDB): domain Bacteria; phylum Acidobacteriota; class Terriglobia; order Acidiferrales; family UBA7541; genus Acidiferrum. The sequence continues at coordinate 852,356 of CAVSNX010000003.1, read as the reverse complement.
TGGATGGCGCGCGGATGTTCAATGCGGCGACAGCGTTGGGAGAAAATGTCTCCCACATGACGCGCAAGGTGGATTCGGTGATGTTTTGTTTGTCGAAGGGATTGGGCGCTCCGGTGGGGTCGATGATTGTGGGGACGAAAGCGTTTATCGAAAAGGGGCGAGTTTACCGCAAAATGTTTGGCGGGGGAATGCGGCAAGCGGGTGTGATTGCGGCGGCTGGACTGATTGCGCTGGAGAAATCGCCGGGGCGGCTGCACATTGATCACGAGAATGCGAAAGGTTGGCGGAGGGCATTACGCGAAATTCCGGGGTTGGCGGATTGATCCGAAGAAAGTGCGAGCGAATATCGTGATTTTTGATTGTTCGAGGATCAGGGAAGACGGCTGTGGAACTGTGCGATGCTTTGCATCCGCATGGGATTTGGGCGCAGGATACGGCGCTGATTCCGTGCGCGTGGTTACGCATTGGATGTGGATCGCGCGGGGATCGAGCGGGCGATAGTGGTTTTGAAGGATTTCGTTGCGAATTTTAACGCAGAAGCGGCGGGGCGCCGCACCCATGAAAGGCGGGAGCATACGAATTCGATTGACGATCGGCTTGTGATTGGTGTGCTTGTGGTTGCAGCCGATTGATTTTGGCTGGAGGAGCGGCGGCGTCCTCGCGGCGCGAAGCTTGCGAAGGACGCTAGATAAACGCTGCCGCCGACGGCCGCGGAGCAGCGCCAGAAATTCTATCGAGGACGCGGAGCAGCGGTTGTTTGATTTGGGCTGTGAAGGCTTCGCGGGCTGCATGGGTACAGGAGAATTTCATTACCGACGATACGGAGCAGATCGCCGCGGAAGCGGGCGAAGAAGCGAACACGGCGGCGGCGAAGTATGCGAAGGAAGCGCATCGTTATAATGCGGTTTCTATGCCGCCCGAACTGGCGCGGAAACGGTTGCTGCTGGAACTGGCGACGGGATTTCCGGCGCCGGATGATCCGAAGGCGCAGAAGGAATTGGCGCAGGTGCTGGCTTCGCTCGACGGGGATTACGGAAAAGGGAAGTGGTGTCCGGATGGGCCGCAGGGAAAATGCCTGGATGTGACGGCGGTGGGAAAGTTGATGGCGGAGAGCCGCAATCCGGAGGAACTGAAGCGCGCGTGGATTGGGTGGCATGCGATTGGAGCGCCGATGCGTGAGCGATACGCGCGCATGGTGGAATTGGGGAATCAGGGATCGAAAGAGCTTGGTTATGCGGATGTGGGCGCGCTGTGGCGTTCGAATTACGACATGCCGCCGGACGCGTTTGCGAAGGAAGAGGACCGGCTGTGGGATCAACTGCGGCCGCTGTATGAATCGCTGCATGCCTATGTGCGCGGGCAGTTGCGGAAAAAATACGGGAACGATTTGGTTCCGGAGCATGGGCCGATTCCCGCACACCTGCTTGGAAATATTTGGAGCCAGGAGTGGAACAACGTTTATTCGCTGATGGATTCGCCGAAGCCGGCGCAGAGTTACGACCTGTCGAAGATTTTGCAGGACCGGCACACGGATGCCAAGGGGATGGTGCATTACGGCGAGGCGTTTTTCATTTCGCTGGGATTTGCGCCACTGCCGAAAACGTTTTGGGAGCGGTCGCTCTTCACGAAACCGGCGGACCGGGACGTGGTTTGCCATGCGAGCGCCTGGGACGTGGATTTTAAGGACGACCTGCGCGTGAAGATGTGCATTCAGATCACGGAAGAGGATTTCCGGACGATCCATCACGAATTGGGTCACAACTTTTATCAGCGCGCGTACAACACGCAGCCGCCGCTGTTCCAGAATAGCGCCAATGATGGGTTTCACGAGGCGGTGGGAGATACCATTGCGCTCTCCGTTACGCCGGAATACCTCAAGAAGATCGGCTTGATTGACGTAGTGCCGCCGGCTTCGGGCGACATTGATTACCTCTTGCAACAGGCGCTGGAGAAAGTCGCGTTTCTTCCGTTTGGATTGCTAGTGGACAAGTGGCGATGGGAGGTATTTTCCGGAAAGGTGAAGCCGGAAGAGTACAACAAAGCGTGGTGGGAACTGAGGCGGAAGTATCAGGGCATCGTGCCGCCGGTGCAGCGGACGGAAGCGGATTTTGATCCGGGCGCGAAATATCATGTGCCCGGAAACGTGCCGTACGCGCGGTATTTTCTGGCGCGCATCTTGCAATATCAGTTTCAGAGGGCGCTTTGCCGCGAGGCCGGTTCCACGGGGCCACTGCATCGCTGCTCGATCTACGGTAACAAGGCCGCCGGGGCGAAGTTGAATAAAATGCTTTCGATGGGCGCGAGCAAGCCGTGGCCCGAAGCGCTGGAAACATTGACCGGCGAAAAACAGATGGATGCGACGGCCTTGGCGGACTACTTCGCGCCGCTGAAGACGTGGCTTGACGAGCAGAACAAGGCCAACCACTACCCGGTGGGTTGGTAGCCGAAATAGCGTAAAATTAAAACATACCCTGCACCTTGGTTGGGCACAGACAGGCCTGATAGGTTAGTGGAGCGTCCGTGGAATTTACTTTTACCGAAGAGCAGCAGCATCTTCGACGCAGTGTGCGCGAATTCGCGGAGGGCGAAATCGGGCCGCATGTGATGGAGTGGGATGAGGCGTCCCATTTTCCGTTGGAGATTATGCCGAAGCTCGGTGAGATGGGCCTGCTCGGGGTCATTTTTCCGGAACAATACGGCGGCGCAGGGCTCGGCTACATCGAGTACGCCATTGCGATTGAAGAGCTAGCGCGCGTGGACGGATCAATCGGATTGATCGTTGCAGCGCACAATTCGCTATGCTCGAACCACATTTTCAAGTTCGGGACTGAGGCGCAGAAGAAGAAGTACCTTGTGCCCTTGGCGCAGGGGAAAAAGATTGGGGCGTGGTCGTTGACGGAGCCGGAAGCGGGTTCGGATGCCGGCGGGACGCGCACGACGGCCGTTCGTGATGGAAACCGCTGGGTGCTGAATGGCTCGAAAACATTTACAACCAATGGGCACTACGCCGATTTTTGCGTGGCTATGGCGGTCACGGACAAGTCGAAGACCTCTCATGGCATCAGCGCGTTCATCCTCGAAAAAGGCATGCCCGGTTTCAAGCCTGGGAAAAAAGAAAATAAGCTGGGCATGCGCGCCAGCGATACATCCGAGGTGATTTTCAGCGATTGCCGCGTGCCGGCGGAAAATTTGCTCGGTCCTGAAGGCGAGGGATTTACCGGAAGCTTGAAAATTCTAGATGGCGGCCGAATTTCAATTGCCGCGCTCGGTTTGGGCATGGCGCAGGGCGCGCTGGAAGCGGCCATCAAGTATGCAAAGCAGCGCAAGCAGTTCGGCCAGGCCATCAGCGAGTTTCAGGCAGTGCAGTTCAAGCTCGCGGACATGGCCACGGAAGTGGAAGCCGCGCGGTTGCTGGTGTACCAGGCGGCGTGGCTCGCGGACAAAAAAGATGTGCGGTTCACACGCGAATCGAGCATGGCGAAACTCTTTGCCAGCGAAGTCGCGGTGCGCGTGGCCAACGAGTGCGTGCAAATTCACGGCGGCTACGGGTTTATCAAGGATTATCCCGCGGAGAAGTATTACCGCGACGTGAAGCTGTGCACCATCGGCGAAGGCACCAGCGAAATTCAGAGGTTAGTGATTGCCCGGCAGCTTCTTGGCAAGAAATAATAAGGAAATGCGCCTGGCCTCTCTCAAAAGGTCCACGGAAACAGTATGAGTCCGCCGGTTGAAACATGGGCGGAACACGTGCGTGCGGGCGATGTGCGAGCTATTTCGCGCGCGATCACCGCGATTGAGAATCATCAGCCGGAAGCGGAGTCACTGCTGCGGCTGCTTTTTCCGCATACGGGGCAGGCGTATCTTACGGGTGTCACTGGTGCGCCGGGGACGGGCAAGAGCACGCTCGTGGACCGGCTCGCGGCGTACCACCGCAAACAGCACGAGCCGGTTGGCGTGATTGCGGTGGATCCGACGAGTCCGTACTCGGGCGGTGCGATTCTGGGAGATCGCATTCGAATGCAAGGCCATGCCGGCGATGGCGGCATGTTTATTCGTTCGATGGCCACACGAGGATTTCTCGGCGGACTGGCGCGAGCGACGGCGGAAGTGGCGCTGCTTCTTGATGCCGCGGGCAAGAAACACGTTTTGATCGAGACCGTTGGTGTTGGCCAGGACGAAATTGACATCGTGCGGCTGGCCGATTGCGTTCTCGTTGTGATGGTGCCGGGGCTCGGCGACGATATTCAAAATATGAAGGCCGGCCTAATGGAGATCGGCGATATTTTTGTGCTGAACAAAGCGGACCGCGAGGACGCCGACAGGCTCGAGCAACAACTTCTCGCTATGCTTTCACTGGTCATGCCGCGCGACGGCTGGCATCCGCCGGTGCTTCGCACCGTGGCGTCGGAGAACAAGGGCATCACGGAACTGGCGGAGACGATTGCAAAATTCCGGAAACATTTCGAATCGAGTGGCGAGCGGCAGAGGAAACACGTTGAGCATTGGAAAAAGCGCTTGATCGAGCTGCTGGAATCACGTTTGTTGGAGCGGGCGCTCGGGGGAGCTGGCGGAGAGGCGCGCTTAACTGAACTAGCGAAAGAAGTGGCCGACCGGAAGAAGGATCCGTTTACGGCAGTCAACGAAGTGTTGAAGAAAAGCGGACTGAACGGCTGAGCGAGCTGCGCAACGCAAATTTGCGACGGAGAAAATGATGGCGAAGAAGAAGAGTGTGAAGTCGAAAAGTGCCAGAAACGGGGGCAAGGCGGGAATCGGCATTATTGGCGGAAGCGGGCTCTATTCCATGAATGGCTTGACGGACGCGCACGAAATCCGCGTGAAGACACCTTTCGGCGATCCGTCTGACGCTATCGTCTTAGGGACGTTGGAAGGGAAGCGCGTCGCGTTTCTGGCGCGGCATGGCCGCGGTCACCGCATCCTGCCGAGCGAAATCAATTACCGCGCGAATATTTATGCGATGAAGGTGTTGGGAGTGCAGCGCATCATTTCCGTGAGCGCGGTAGGCTCGCTTCTGGAAGATTTACGTCCGGGAGAATTTCTGGTACCCGACCAGTTTTTCGATCGCACCAAGAACCGCATCTCCACATTTTTTGGCGACGGCCTGGTTGCTCATGTGGCCTTTGCACACCCGACCTGCGGCCAGTTGTCCGGTGTTCTTTCGGACGCGTGCATCCATCAGGCGGTGAAGGTGCATCCGCGCGGGACGTACGTTTGCATGGAAGGCCCGCAATTCTCCACGCTCGCGGAAGCCCACGTCAATCGCCAGTTGCGCTTCGACGTGATCGGCATGACCAACCTGACGGAAGCGAAGCTCGCGCGCGAGGCCGAACTTTGTTACGCCACCGTCGCCATGATCACGGACTATGACTGCTGGCATTCGGAGCACGAATCCGTGACGGCGTCGCAAATTATCGCCACGCTCAATCAGAATGCGGAGAATGCGCAGCGAGTGTTGCGCGAGGCGGTGCGCGCATTGCCTGTGAAACAAACGTGCAAATGCGGGTCAGCGTTGCAACATGCGCTGGTTACGGATGCAAAGCTCGTTCCCAAGGCCACCAAAAACCGTCTCGCGGCCATCATCGGAAAATATATTTCTTAGGAGAATATAGTGTCCTTACTCGTGGTGGGTTCCGTGGCATTCGACGCTTTGGAAAGCCCGTACGGCAAGGTGGATCGCGCGCTCGGCGGCGCGGCGACGTATTTTGCCGTGGCCGCCAGTTTTTTCACGCACGTCAGTCTCGTCGCCATTGTGGGCGACGATTTCAATGCCGAAGACGAGAAAATCTTTCGCGGCCGGCATATTGACACCGCGGGCTTGGAACGTGCCGCCGGGAAAACATTTTTCTGGGCGGGACGCTACTCGGAGAATTTGAACGAGCGCGTCACGCTGGCTACCGAACTCAACGTTTTCGCGGAGTTCAAGCCGCGACTGCCTGAAAAATATCGTGATTCGAAATACGTTTTTCTCGCCAACATTGCCCCGGAACTTCAACGCGACGTTCTCCACCAGGTAAAGGTGCGACCGAAGCTGGCGGCGCTCGACACCATGAACTACTGGATCGAGCGTTCGAATAGCGAGCTGCGCGAAACGCTTAAGCACGTGGACATCCTGATGATCAATGATTCGGAGACGCGCGAGCTCTCCAGCGAACACAACTTACTGCGCGCCGCCAAACACATTTTCAAGATGGGACCCACAACGCTGGTGGTGAAGCGCGGAGAGCACGGCGCCATGATGGTGGACAAACGTGGCGTCTTCAGCGTGCCGGCATTTCCTCTCGAAGAGCCGCATGATCCCACCGGCGCGGGCGACAGCTTTGCCGGAGGATTCATGGGCTATTTGTCGGGATGCGGCAGCAAGAGCGACGCATCCTTGCGCCGCGCCATGGTCTACGGCTCCGTGCTTGGCAGCTTCGCCGTGGAGAAATTCGGCCTCGACCGCCTTCGCCACCTGAAGCGCAGCGAGATACACGCTAGGGCACGCCACTTCTCGAAATTGACGCAATTTAAATTGTAAATCGCTAGAATTTCGTTCAGGCGTGCGATGGGGCGCCGGGCGATGCTTTCTCTCCACGAAATACTTTTGCGTTTGACGGTAGCGGCCGCGCTAGGCGGTCTGATTGGGCTTGAACGCGTGGTGCGCCGGCGCCCTGCCGGCGTGCGCACAAGCCTTTTCGTTTGTCTGGCTACCGCGCTCTTCACGATCCTGTCCGGGGAAATCGCGCGGCGCCTTGGCGACACAGGCAGCACACGAATTGCCTCCAATATCGTCCAAGGCATCGGTTTCCTTGGCGCCGGCGCGATTCTGCGAGGAACGGGTAGCGTCATTGGCATGACCACTGCGGCGACGATTTTTGTAGAGGCTGCCATCGGCATGGCCGCGGGTGGCGGCCTTTTCGCCGTCGCCAGCTACTCGACAGCCTTAGTTCTTTTTGGCTTGACCGTTGTCGGCTGGGCGGAGACTTACTTCAATTTAAAGTGCCGTCTCATGATCTTCCGTTTCACCACCAGTCACGCGGATAGCGTCGCTACAGAAATCCAGCGGCTGATGGCGAGCCTGAAGATTCCCATGCAACATTTTCGTGTTTCCATGGCGGGCGCAACTTCCATCGCGGAATTTGAAGCGGACGTTTCTCACAAGCAACAAGAGTCGATTCTTGCGCAGCTCAACCGACAGGGCGTGATCACCGAGGTGGTTCCCGTCGAAGGCCATCAGGAATGAATGGAAACAATGGAGGTCTACGAAAACCAAAGTCGTTGGCCGCTGGTTCACGGCTGGGAGTGTTTGCGCCTGCCTCCCCCGCCGTGTCCGTGGATATGATCGCCGGGCTCACGGAATTAAAGCGGCTCGGATTTCAAATCGTTGCGAATCAGGACAGCAAGCCGGAAGGATATTTTGCCGGGTCGGCGCTGGAGAGAGTTGGGGGATTCCAGGCGGCGATGAATTCGGACCAGGTGGATGGATTGGTGGCCTTGCGCGGAGGCTACGGTTCGAATTATCTGTTGGACTATAAGTTGGAAAAAAGTCTGGCCAGCCCGAAATGCATCGTGGGATTCAGCGACCTCACTTCGTTGCAAATTTATCTGTGGCAGATCTGCGGATGGGTGAGTTTTTATGGGCCCATGGTTGCGGCGGGGTTGAACGCGGGTGCGGGAGCGGGCAAAGGCTACGACGAGAATTCTTTCTTGCAGGCCATCCGCAAGTCGGAAGCGGGATGGAAACTGCGGCTGCGCGGAGAGCCGATGCTGACGGGCAAAGCTAGCGGCAAAGTGCTGGGCGGCTGCATGACGTTGCTGGAAGCCACAATCGGCACGCCGTGGGAATTGGACACCAAGGATTCGATACTGATTCTGGAAGATCGAGCCATGAAACCGTATCAGGTGGATCGTGTGTTGAGGCATTTGAAGCAGAGCGGGAAACTGGAAGGAGTGCGCGGGATTGTGCTGGGAGAATTTCCGGAGTGCGAGCCGACCGTGGCCGGTTCGCCGACAGTGCGCGAAGTATGCGCGCGAATCTTGCGGCCACTGGGCGTTCCGTTGGTTTTTGGCGTGCCGGTGGGCCACACGATGCGTCCGATGCTTACGGTCCCGCTGGGAATTGAGGCGCGGTTGGACGCGGAAGACGAAGGGACTCTCGAATTCTTGGAGCCGGCGGTGGTGGCTTGAGCGAGCCGAAGCACGTTCATGTGATCGGAATTGGCGGCTCGGCCATGGCGCCGCTTGCGGGAATGCTGCGCGAGCACGGTTTCCGCGTGACCGGCTCGGATTCCGGCGTCTATCCACCGGCTTCGACATTGCTAGAAAGTCTGGGCATCTCCTTCTTCAACTCGTTTGATGTGGCGCATTTGCAGCCGACGCCGGACTTGGTCGTGATCGGAAACGTCATCGCGCGCGGTAATCCTGAACTCGAAGAAGTGCTGGACCGCAGGATTCCGTATCGCTCCATGCCGGAAATTCTGGAAGAAGTGTTTCTTCCGGGAAAGCATTCGATTGTGGTGAGCGGGACGCACGGGAAAACCACCACGACGGCGATGCTGGCTTGGATTTTTCAAACAGGAGGCAAGCGTCCGAATTTTCTGGTTGGCGGCGTTGCGGAGAATTTTGGAAAGAGCTACGGACTGGGCGGAGGCGCGGAATTCATCCTGGAAGGTGACGAGTACGAGACGGCCTTTTGGGATCGCGGTCCGAAATTTTTTCACTATCATCCCGATGATCTGATTATCACCTCGCTTGAATACGACCACGCTGACATTTACCCGGATTTTGATACCTATCAGTTGGCGTTTCGCCGCTTGGTGAACCTCGTTCCGCGGCGAGGCCGCGTCGTGATTTGGGGCGACACTAACGAATCAGGACCGGCGCTGCGTCGCGCGGCGGGAAAAGCATTTTGCCCCGTTGAGACGTACGGATTTGGCCCGGAGAACGACTGGGTAGCCAGTGACTTCGCAGTGGATGGCGACACGATGCGGACTCGCGTCGCTCATCATGGAAAGCCGTTCGGAGAATTTGCGCTGACGGCCACGGGGCGGCACAACGTTTTGAACGCCATGGCTGCGATGATTGTCGCGCAGGGCCGTGGAATCAAAGCGGAAGAAATTGCTAAAGCGCTGGCGACGTTCCGCAGCGTGAAGCGTCGAATGGATGTGAAAGATGAAGTGGGTGGAGTGCTGGTGGTGGATGATTTCGCGCACCATCCCACGGCGATCACGGCGACGATCGGGGCTGCGCGCGGGCGCTGGCCGGGCCGGCGGCTGTGGGCCATCCTCGAGCCGCGCTCCAATTCCATGCGCCGCAAAGTATTTCAGGATGCTCTGCCGAAAGCGCTGGCGCTGGGCGATCGCGTCATCCTCGGCGGCGTCTTTCGCGCGCAACAATTGGGTGATGAGAATCGCCTCGATCCGGAAACGGTTGCGGCGAGTGTTCGTACTCTTGGGAAAGATGCTCATGTGTTCCCTAGTTCCGATGCCATCGCGGACTATCTCGCTGCGGAAAGCAAGCCGGGAGATCTGCTGCTGATCATGTCTAACGGAAGTTTTGACGGGCTGTGCGACAGGCTATTGCGGAAACTCGGCGCGACGGCGCAAGTGACAAGCGAGGCGAAAACTAGGTGAGATCTCATTTGCGCCGGGGCATCCGGCTGGTTCCGGCAGTCTTCTGCTTTTTGTTTTCCTTCGCATTCAGCTTTCCATGCAACGCAACCATTCGCTACGAAGTTTCTCTCTCGCATCCCGAACAGCATCTTTTTCACGTGACCATGACCATCCCGGATGTGACTGGCGAAGTCACCGCGCAGATAGCCGCCTGGGACGCGCTTTACCAGATTCGAGATTTCAGCAGCCACATCCAGCAAGTGGAAGCATTTGTGGGTCCTCAGAAGGCTCTCGCGGAAAAAATGGACAAGCAGACCTGGCGAATCCGCGGGACGGGAACAGTCAAAATTTCGTATGCGATTTATTGGGATGAAGGGGGCCCGTTTGCTTCGCAGCTAAACTCGGAGCACGCGTTTATCAACCCGGCGATGATTCTTTTTTACGTGCCGTCTCGCCATGATGAAAAAGTTTCGTTGTCCGTCACGTTTTCATCGACCGCCTGGCATGCGGCTGGCCCTCTGCTGTCGGCGCTCGCAGAAGAAGGCCGGAATCAATCCGCTGTTTTCAATGCGGCGAATTTTGATGCGCTGGCTGATGGGCCAATTGAGGTCGGGAAGATTGAGCAGTTTGACCTGGGCGGGATTTCTCCGCGAATCTCCGTGGTCATACACGGCGATAGCTGGAGAAAGAAACAGGTCGAGCAGGATTTGAAACGCATCTGCGAGTATGAGCTGCGGCTTATGGAAGGTGCGCCGTTCGAACGATATACCTTCGTCTTGCACCTGGGCAAAGGAGCAGCCGGCGGTGGGGGCGGGATGGAGCACTCCAATTCTACGGCGATTAGCGCTCCGTCTGACGAATATCTTCCCCCCGTCGCCGCTCACGAATTCTTTCATTTGTGGAATGTGAAGCGCATCCGGCCCGCCACGTTGGAGCCCGTTGACCGCACCAAAGAAATGTACACGCGCGCGCTTTGGTTTGCAGAAGGCGTGACGAACACCTACGGTTCCTACACCCTGATGCGAAGCGGCATCTGGAACAAGGAGCAATTCTACGCGGACCTTAGCGAACAGATCACCGAACTCGAAGGTCGCCCCGCCAATCGCTGGCAGAGCGCTGAACAATCGAGCCTCGACGCCTGGTTCGAGAAATATCCGCTCTACAACCAGCCGGATTACAGCATCTCGTATTACACCAAGGGGCAGGTGCTCGGAGACTTTCTCGATATTTTAATTCGCGACCGGACGAACAATGAAAAAAGTCTCGACGACGTCTTGCGCGCGATGAACCGGGATTTTGCCAAACAAGGGAAGACGTATCGCGATAGTCTGGATGTTGAGCGGACAGCGGAAAACGTCGCGGGCGGCTCATTCGAAGAGTTCTTTCAGAAATACGTTGCGGGCGCACAGCCTTTTCCGTATCGAGAAACCCTCGCTCTTGCTGGGCTGGACCTGCGTATCACGGAGCGCAGTCAACCTGCGCTAGGTTTTTTCGCGGATCATGACCGTGGCGGCCCGTGGACTGTTCGAACGGTGGATACGGAAGGGTTCCCAGCGCAGGCGGGCCTGCGCGTGGGGGATGTGGTCGTAGGCTGGAACGGCGCGGAAGTCCCACGGCGGCTGGATCGCTGGCTCCATGAACAAAAGCCGGGCGACATGCTTCGGCTTAGGGTGCGGAGAGAGGACAAGGAAGTTTCCGTGGAATTCCAGCTCGGGGAAGTGAAAGAGTCGATCTATGAGGTAGTGGAGAATCCAGGCGTATCGGAAAAGGCGCGGAATATTCGAGAGGGATTGCTTCATGGCGTGACCAGTTCGGTCACCGTCCACTGAATCCGCACGGACCTACGTTTCGCTTGACCCGCGCCCCAGGATTCGAGAGAGTTCTGCCAACTCATGCTCCGCACCATTTTTGTCGCCGTTTTCCTCTCTTTATATATCCTGCTGGTCGGGCCGCCGCTGCTCCTCTACACGTATTTCACGGGAAACCCGGACCCGATTTATTGGGCGGGCGTGAAGGGCGTGATGTTTTTCGTTCGCGCCGCGGGTGTGCGCGTGCGGGTCGAAGGTCTTGAACGAATTCCCGCCGGCGTGTGCCTTTTCGTTGCCAACCACACGAGCGCCGCGGACGCTCCGGCCGTTGTTGGGGCCATACCCCGCCGAATTTCCATCATTCTAAAAGAATCGCTCTTCCAATGGCCGATTGTCGGACAGGCGTTCCGTTCCGCGAAATTCATTCCCGTGAACCGCAAGGTCCATGAGTCTGCTATCGCCAGCGTCGAAAAAGCCACGGAGGCTTTGCGCTCGGGGCAATCGTTTCTGATCTATCCGGAGGGCACGCGCAGCCCGGACGGGCGGTTACAGAATTTCAAGAAAGGTGCGGTGGTGATGGCCATCAATTCGGGCGTGCCCATCGTGCCGATGGCTTGTTCGGGCGCTCAGCGTGTGATGGAAAAACGGTCACTCGTCATGCACCCGGGAGAAATCCTTGTGGAATTTCTCGAGCCCATTGATGCTTCGAAATTCACGATGGAAGAGCGCGACACTTTAAACGAGAAGGTCCACGATGCCCTGGCGGCGGGTTTGCCGCCGGATCAGCGGCCACTCGGTTTTCCCGGGGCAGTCTAAACACTGGCCCTCGCCGATAATTCTTATCTAGCTTTCAATCGCTCGATTTCCGCTTCCAATTCGCGCACGCGCTTCTGCAATTCCGGAAGCCGGTTCAGCGCCGCCATCGTCTTCAGCCACTGGCGATTGTCAACCGCGGGGTAACCGGAGTACAGCGCGTGCGCGGGCACATCATTGGGCACGCCGCTTTGCGCGGTGATTACGGTGCCGTCGCCAATCGTCAAATGGCCGGCAGTGCCTACTTGTCCTGCGAGAATACAATTGTTCCCAACTTTCGTTGACCCGGCGAGGCCCACTTGTCCGCATAGCATTGTGTTCGAGCCGACGCGCGACGCGTGCCCAACGAGCACGAGATCATCGAGCTTTGTTCCGCGCCCGATGCGCGTTTCGCCAACCGTTGCGCGATCCACGCACGCGTTGGCCTGCACTTCCACGTCATCTTCCAGAACTGCCGGGCCGGATTGCGCCATCTTGTACCACGTGCCGTCCTTTTGTTTCGCAAAACCCAACCCATCGCCACCGATTACGACACCGTTTTGCAGCGTGACGCGATTTCCGATCCGGCAGTTTTCCCGCACCACGGCGTGCGCGTGTGCAAAAAAAGCATCGCCAATCTTCGCGCCCCTATAAATTGTCACGAAGCTGTGCAGCACTGCCTTGCTCCCGATTTCCGCGTCCTCATCCACGAAACAATATGGCCCAATGTGCGCGCCTTCGCCGATGCGCGCGCTCTTCGCCACAATTGCCGTCGCGTGAACTCCCGGCGCATACCGCGGCGTCTGATAAAAAAGTTCAATCGCGTGCGCGAAAGCCAAGTAAGGATTTGCGGAGCGCAGCACCGCCAGCGCCGGCAAGGACGCTTCACGCTCCAGCGCAATGCCTTCTTCGACGAGCACAGCCGAAGCGCGCGTGGTCTTGAGCAGCGGGAAGTACCGCCTATTCGCCAAAAAAGTAATCTGCCCGGCCTCCGCGTGCTCAATTCCGGCCACGCCGCGAATCTCAATCTCAGGAGAGCCCTCCAAGCGGCATCCCAGCTTTTGCGCAACTTCAGCGAGTTTCATGGAAGGGCTCCTCAATTCCTAGTAGGAATGCAAGCGTTTACGGCACAGGCTGTGGAGAGCAGTATAGACCGTCCAGCTTATTCGTTGAAAAGGCGAGGCTGAGAGGCGGCAGCTGCTGCCGCGGCGGGCTTGCGGCGGGCGATGCCCACAACTCCTAAAACGATAACTTCCGCCAGCGCCGACCGCGGCACAAAAATGTGGTCCGTAGTAGAGTTCAAATCCGGCGGCGTGATGCGCACCCCGTTGTCCAGCAACGAGAGCAAATCGTTCGGTACAACGCCCTCCAAAGTGTCGCCATCGGTGAAGCGCAACTTCAGCCAGAGCCCATCCAGCTTCGGCCGGCTAAGGAAGGCCTTGCGCTCCGGTTCAAACTCATCCGAAAACTCGCGCACAAAGAAAACCGATCGCACTTTCCCGAGCGGAATGGCTACATGCTCGCCGTCCGGCGTCAATAAATCGATGGGGTCGGTCTGGCCTAGGCGCACGGGGTTCAGATACCCGCGGACGGGCTTCTTGTCCGTAAGCACAACAATAACCTTCTTGTGCGTCGAGGCTGGGGCTCTAGTCTTCACAAGGTAGCGCTTCCCGGTCGCAAAAAGCCCTAAATTTGCCAATTGGCAAAATGTATGTTATGTTAAGCGCGTTTTTCCTGTCAAGTCATTGTTTTCATTAGGGTTAGGGCCCCGGAGCACCGCCCGTTGACCGATAAAAAGCATATCCTCAAATCGGCCTCGATCATCTCCTTGATCACTGTCGTCAGCCGCATTCTCGGCTACGTCCGCGACCAGCGCATTACCCTCCTCCTAGGCACCTCTTTTGCCGCCGACGCCTACGTTCTGGCCTACCGCATCCCCAACCTCTTCCGCCGGCTGGTCGCCGAAGGCTCCATGACCGCCTCCTTCATCCCCGTTTTCACCCGCTACATGCGGGAGAAGGCCAAAGACGAGGTCTGGGACTTCGCCAATCGCCTCTTTTGGACCCTTGCCCTCGTGGCCGCGGTCATTACCGTTTTGGGAATGGTCTTCTCTCCCGCCGTCGTACATCTGTTTTCGGGGGCCAACGTCGCTCGCGGTCAGGCAGTCGATCTAAACCGCATCATCTTCCCCTATCTTTTCTTCATCTCCCTGGCGGCGCTGGCCATGGGCATCCTGAACTGCTTTCACGTGTTTGGTTTGCCGGCGGCTACTCCGGTGCTGCTGAATGTCTCCACCATCCTCTGTTCGGTCGGCATCGTTTGGCACTATATCGGCGACCCGGCCAAATCTCTCGCCATTGGCGTTTTGGTCGGGGGCGTCCTGCAATTCCTCGTTCAAGTTCCCGCCTTGGTGCGGCGGGGTATGAACTTCAAGTTTGGCATTTCGTTCTCTCACCCGGCCATTCGAGATGTGGCGCGGTTGATGATCCCTCGGCTTTTTGGGATTGGTATCGGTCAGATCAATCTTCTGATCGACACCAGATTTGCAACCGCGAGCCGCATGCCCAGCGGCAGTCTTGCGGCACTCTACGTCGCGGATCGGGTGATGGAACTGGTGCTTGGTGGATACGCGATCGCTGTGGCCACCGCGATCCTCCCCATGATGTCGCACCAGGCGGCCGCCAAGGATTACGAATCGCTGAAGAAAACGTTGTCGTTCTCCGTTCGAATCGTGGCCTTCATCACCATCCCCGCGGCCCTTGGCCTTATGATTCTTCGCGAACCCATCATTCGCGTGCTCTTCCAACACGGCCAATTCGTTGCCGCTTCCACGCGCTTGACGGCGCGCGCGCTGCTCTACTATGCCATCGGCCTTCCCGCACTTGCCACCGTCAAGCTGATTGTTCCCGCTTTCTATTCTACGCATGACACCAAGACTCCCGTCATCGTGGCCTCCATCTCGCTCTTCATCAACATCGTGCTGAACATCGTGTTCCTGCAATTTTTCTTTAACCGCGTCCAGAACGGTGGCCCGGCGCTGGCGACCGCCCTGGCCACCTTCTTCGATTTCTTCGCGCTCTTCATTATTTTCCGCCTGCGCTATGGCCCCCTGGGAACGATGGACATTTTGCGCTCTTTCTCCAAGGTCTCTCTTTGCGCGGGCATCATGGGCGTCGCCTGCTGGTTCGGGAACCGCTACACCGCTTTCACGGTACACTCGCGCTTCGTGGTCCAGCTTCTAGTTTTCGCGGGGCTGATTGCCGGTGCGACCGTTCTGTATCTCGGATTGGCGTGGCTCTTCCGCTGCCATGAAATCGAAGAAGTCTACGGTATCACCACGCGCCGCACTGTTGGCGCTGGAAACGGTTACGTGGAGCCCTGATGGAAATTTCCGCCATGATTTCGTCTTTTTTGACCCACGTCCGGGTGGAGAAGGGGCTCTCTGCCAACACGATATCGGCATACCGTCGCGATCTCATGAAATTCGATGCCTTCGCGCAGAAGCGCAAACTCAGCCTGGAAGCCGTCAGCCGCGACGATCTCGTGGATTTTCTTGCTGGCCTCTACCGCCAGAAGCTCGAAAGCAAAAGCGTCGCGCGCCATCTCGTCACGTTGCGCAACTTCTTTCGTTACGCGCAAATTCAAGACGTGATTCCCGCGGATCCCTCGATCAATCTCGAGTCCCCGAAAATCCGCCGCTCGTTGCCTGGCTATCTGCGTCTCGAAGAAGTCGATCGTTTGCTGCTGCAGCCCGATGCCAATACTCCGCTCGGCCTGCGTGACCGCGCCATGCTCGAAGTCCTCTACTCCACCGGCCTGCGCGTCTCCGAACTCACGGGTCTGCGTGTCAACGACCTCGACAGCAAAGTTGGCTGCGTCCGCTGCATCGGCAAAGGCGACAAGGAGCGCATCGTTCCCGTCGGCAAAAAAGCGCTCGGCATGGTGGACAAGTATCTGCGCGACGCACGGCCGCAACTCCTCGGCAAAGCTCTTGGCACTCCGGCGCTGTTCGTCAATCGCCGCGGCCGGGCCCTAAGCCGCGTGGGCGTTTGGAAAATTCTCTCCGGCTACGGCAGGCGTGCGGGTCTGCGCCAGGCGCTGACGCCGCACATGTTGCGTCACAGTTTTGCCACGCACTTGCTCGAACGCGGAGCGGATCTGCGCTCCGTGCAGCTCATGCTGGGTCACGCCGACATCGCCACCACGCAAATCTACACGCATGTCGTGGAGGAACGGCTGAAGCAGATTTATAAGGCGCATCACCCGCGTGCATAACGCGGCGGTCCACGGGAACCTATTGCGGGTGCCTTCGCGGCGGTCAGCGCGGACATCCTGAAGCAGAAGGAGCGCAATGCCAGACTATATGTTTTTGTTGGAAAGCCGGCTCTCGCCGGAACAACGGGCCGCCATGATGCGCGTGCAGGAGCTTTCCGCAGCACTGGGCTTCAACGTTTATCTGACGGGCGGAACCGTTCGCGACCTCGTCACCGGTGCCTCTCTCCGCGATCTCGATTTCACTGTGGAGGGCAATCCCTCGAAGATCGCGCGAGAACTCGAGAAAGGCGGCGCGAAAGTCCTCCACGAGGACGAGAAGTTTCGCCAGGTCGAAGTGCTCTTCGCGGGCGATTGTGAAGGCAGCATTTCCGCGGCGCGCGACGATTATTACGTCCGGCCCGGGACGCGCCCCGAAATCCGCTGGTCCACCATCATGGAAGATCTGCGCCGCCGCGATTTTTCCCTGAACGCCATCGCCATCTCTCTGAATCCCGCTTCTCGCGGCCTGCTTCTTGATCCGACGAACGGCCTTTCCGACATCGAACGCGCCGAAGTACGCGCCCTGACGATTCATAGCTTCACGAATCAGCCGGTCCGCTTGCTGCGTGTGCTTCGCTTTGCCGCGCGCATGGGCTTCAAAATCGAGCAGCGTACACAGGAATGGTTCGATCTCGCCATCGAGCGCGATCTGCAACTCACCATCACTCCCGAGGATGCTGGTACCGAGCTTCGCGCCCTGGCGCGCGAAGAGCGCCCCGCCGTCGTGCTCAAGGCCTGGGAGGAACACGACCTTCTCGAAGCCGTCAATCCCGTCCTCGCAAAAAAGCATCCAGGCTATGACGCCATCAACCGTCTCATGAAGGTGCGCGAAGATCTGTTTACTGCCGGCTTCCGCCCGAGGCTGGCCAACCCCATGCTTCTCGCCATTCTGGCGCGCCTGAAGGATCGCGAAAAGGCCGCCGTCCTTTCCAAGGCTGGCTTCCGGTCCGCCGAATCCGAGGCGGTGCTCAGCTTTGACGAGCAGGCGTTCGATGCGCAGAAGGAACTTGTCGGCCGCAAAATGAACGCCCCCGTTGACGCCTATCATTTTCTCGAAAAATTCTCGCTCGATCAGATGGCGTATTTGATGGCCGAATCCAATAATTCTGGCGCACTGTCCAAGATTCGCGCCTACCTGAATAAATGGCGGCCTATCCGCAACGGTCTCACCGTCGTGGGCAACGAACTCGAAGCCCTGGGAATGGCTCGCGGCCCCAAGTTCGATCAAGTTGTCGAGCAAGTGTTCGCCCTGCAGCTCACCGGTCGCGGAAAAACTCCCGAAGAGCGCGTCAAGATTCTGCGGAAACTCAGCGGCATCAAAGAACCGCCCAAAAAGAAAGAAAAAGAAAAGAAGCCCGCGAAGGGCACCGACAAAGCCCACGCCGCCGCCGCGATGGGCACTGCCGCCAAGCACAAACATGCCGCCGCGGCCGCTGCCAAGCAAAAAGCCGCTCCGGCAAAACCAGCCGCCAAGCATGCCGCACCTGTGCATCACGCAAAGACCGCTTCGCATCGTAAGAAGAGTCACGCGCGCAAGTAGTCTGTTGGCGCGATAGTGTCGCCCGCGGGAAACGCGGGAGCGCCAAGCAGAATTCTACCGAGAGAGCGCCTCTCACAATCGCCAAGGCACCCACGCGGACTATATCGGTTGTGCAGCTGCCATTCGCAAGCACGACTGCTCCTTGTTAGACTCGTGCAATGCAATTTCGCCGCAAGACCTTCAAGTTCGACAACTCTGTCGGCCCGGTTCGCCGTGCGCTGCAGTACGCCTTTTATGACTGGGCCAGCGAAATGCACACATCCAAACGCATCATCATGTATGTCGCGATTGCTCTTCAGGGATATGCTTTCTATTTCTTGCTGATGTGGGCTTTCATGTTGCCAAAGTGGTTGTATTCGTTTCTTTTCCTACTACCGAGGCGGCCAGCCAGCTATGTGTCGGTGTTCCTCCTTTATTTCACCGGCTACTACATTCAGAAGGGGATGCTTAGTTCGGAGTTTGTTCGCAAAACACAACTCGAAACCGACCAGATCGCTGCACGACAGATCCAGCAGACGCTTCAGCCTGGGAAACTGGAAGAGTTGGCGGGCTACGAGGTGGAGTCGTTTTACAAGCCCTCACGCGAGGTGAGTGGCGACTACTTCGACGTCATCGAGCTCCCTGCCAACCGAACACTATTCACGTTAGCGGATGTGTCAGGGAAGGGGATTGCAGCGGCTCTGCTCGCGGCAAATATACAGGCTCTGGTTAGGAGCATCGCCAGCCTGGAATCAAGTCCACTAGCAATGTCCAAACAGATTAACAAGCACCTAAATCGATACACGCCCAGTGATCGCTTCGCCACGGCCGTGTTCATTGTGCTCACTCGCGATTCAGGACAACTGACGTATGTGAATGCAGGTCATAACGCACCGATCGTGTTCTGTTCCGGATCAACGACATTTTTGGAAGCCACTGGGCCGCCCCTTGGACTGTTTGTTGATGCGGAGTACGAAACTCGTACAGCGGTTATCAGTCCGGGTGGTAGCCTTCTCATTTTCACAGATGGCCTGACCGACTCGATTCAGGCGGAGCATCCCGACGATTGTTTACGTGGAGCGTTTGCTGCGAGCACGGCACGAACGATGGCAAATCTCAAATCACTCGTGGACCCGAAGTTCAATGAGGACGATATCACAATCTTGCTGGTGAAACGTGTTGCAGCTGCTTCCAGCGGGGTGTCTGCGTAAGAACCGTGCCAACAGAAAGGGCGAAGGTTCGGCCGGGCCCCCGTTAGGCGTCAGAGACGAGGCCGTTCCATTGCCCCTGCGTGAACATCGCCGCGCATAAATGATTTGGCGCGCAGCGTTTCGACTTTCTTAGCAACCTGCTAGAATCGAGTTCCATGGGTCAGCCCCAGTTTGTTCACCTTCACGTTCACACGGATTTTAGTTTGCTCGATGGCGCCTGCGAGACCACCGAGCTGTTGGACGAAGCGTCCCGGCAGAAAATGCCTGCCGTGGCCATCACCGACCACGGCAATCTCTTTGCTGCCGCCAATTTCTTTTACGAAGCCAGCAAGCGCGACGTCAAGCCCATCATCGGTTGCGAAGTCTACGTGGCCAAGGGCAGCCGCCATGATCGCGGCGACAAGACCAGTGGAGGCAACGGCCAGGATCGCGGGGATACCGAGCCTGGGACGCGCGGCTCGAATCATCTCGTCCTGTTGTGCGAGTCGCTCGAGGGCTACCACAATCTGATCAAGCTAGTTTCCGCCGGCTTTCTTGAAGGTTTCTACTACAAGCCGCGCATTGACTACGACCTCCTTTCGAAACACAGCAAAGGGCTCATCGCGCTTTCGGCCTGCTTGCGCGGCCCCGTGACCGAAGCAGTCGTGGACGAAAAGATGGACCTGGCGCGCGAAAACGCCTATCGCTTGCGCGACGTCTTCGGCAAAGGCAATTTCTTTCTCGAGATTCAAGATCAGGGGCTGGAGATCGAAAAAGGCGTAAACCGTGAACTGGTGCGGCTTTCGAAAGAGACCGGCATCCCGCTCGTCGCCACCAACGATTGTCATTACCTCCATCACGATGACGCTCACGCCCAGGATGTTTTGCTGTGCATCCAAACTGGCAAAACCATGGGCGATCCCCATCGCATGAAGTTTGCGACCGACCAGTTTTACTTCAAAACGGCCGCGGAAATGGCGCAGGTTTTCGGCGAGGTGCCGGAGGCCTTGAGTCGAACTGTAGATATCGCATCGCGCTGTAACGTCAAAATTGAACGAGTTCCGAATCCGTTTCCTGAGTTCAAAGTTCCTGAAGGCCACACTTCCGCATCGTATTTCGAACGCGTCGTGCGCGAAGGATTCGCCACACGCGCTCCACATCTCGAGCGTCTAGCGCAGCAAGGATTCCTGCGTTACCCACTTGTGGAATACGAACGCCGGCTGACCTCCGAAATCGAAATGATCAAGAAGATGCGCTATGAAGGCTACTTCTTGATCGTATGGGATTTCATCCACTACGCGCGCGCACAGAATGTTCCCGTTGGTCCGGGGCGCGGCTCTGCGGCCGGCAGCCTTGTGAGTTACGCGCTGCGCATCACCGATGTCGATCCATTGCAGTATGGCTTGCTGTTCGAACGGTTCCTGAATCCCGAGCGGGTGTCCATGCCGGATATTGACATTGATTTTTGCATGCGGCGCCGCGGCGAATTGATCGAATACGTCACGCAAAAATACGGGCGCGAGAACGTCGCGCAAATTATCACCTTTGGAACCATGGCCGCGAAAGCCGCGGTAAAAGATGTTGGCCGCGCCATGGATATTCCGTACGGCGAAGTGGACCGTCTTGCGAAATTAATTCCCACCACGCTGGGAATCGAATTGAAAACCGCTTTGGAAGAAGCTCCGCAACTGAAATCTGCGATTAACTCCGACGAGCGGCTCAAAGATTTAATGGCTGTCGCACTGCGGCTGGAAGGGTTGTCGCGCCACGCCTCCACGCATGCCGCCGGAGTAGTCATTTCGTCGCAGCCGCTCACGGATGTCGTTCCTGTTTACAAAACAAATCGCGATGAAATCACGACGCAGTACGACATGAACGCGTTGGAGCGCCTCGGCCTCTTGAAGATGGATTTTCTCGGCCTAACCACGCTCACCGTTTTGTACGACGCCGCGCGCATGGTCGAGCGCAACCGCGGCGTAAAAATCGATACGGACAATCTGGCCCTCGACGACGCCGAAACCTACAAACTATTTGCGCGCGGCGAAACGACCGCCATCTTCCAATTCGAATCGCACGGCATGCGCGACATTCTCCGCCGCTACCAGCCCACTCGCATCGAGGATCTCACCGCCCTCAACGCGCTCTACCGCCCCGGCCCGATTCAGGGCGGCATGATCGACGATTTTATCAATCGCAAGCACGGGAAAACGAAAGTCAGTTATGAACTTCCCCAACTGAATGACATTCTAGAAGAAACGTACGGCGTCATTCTGTACCAGGAACAAGTGATGCAAATTGCGAACCGCCTCGCCAGCTTCTCTCTTGGCGAAGCGGATATTTTGCGCCGCGCCATGGGCAAGAAAAAGAAAGAGGAAATGGCGGCGCAGCGCGCCAAATTTATGGCCGGCTGCGCGGCCAATAAAATCCCGGAGAAAAAAGCGGACCGCATCTTCAACCTGATGGAAGAATTCGCCGGCTACGGCTTCAACAAATCTCACTCGTGCGCATATGCGCTGCTGGCTTATCAAACGGCGTACTTGAAGACGCACTATCCCGTGGAATTCATGGCCGCGTTGCTGACTTCGGAAGCGGGCAACACGGAAAAAGCGGTGAAGTACATTAACGAAGCGCGCGGGATGAGCATTTCGATTCTTCCTCCGGACGTCAATGAGAGCGATTTGTATTTCACTCCCGTGGGTGAATCGATTCGCTTTGGGCTCGCGGCAATCAAAAATGTCGGCGAGAACACCGCCAAAGCGATCCGCGAATCGCGGCTGAGCCAGGGCGAGTTCAAGTCGCTTTATGATTTCTGCGAGCGCATCGAGTCACGTTTTTTGAACAAGCGCGTGTTCGAGAGCCTGATTAAATCCGGCGCGCTGGATTCGCTGGGCGCCCGGGAATCCATGCTTGCATCTGTGGACGACGCCGTCGCGGCGTTGCAGCGGGCTTCGCGCGTACGCGAATCAGGGCAGCACGGACTGTTCGGTGCGGCTGCGGCGCCGGCGCCGATTCCGTTTGAGTTGCTCGAAGCAGCGCCGTGGAGCGAGGAAGAACGGCTGGCCAGCGAATACGCGATGCTGGGGTTTTATGTTTCGGGGCACCCCCTCGCGAAATATTCCTCGCGGCTGCAGGATTTGAAGACGGTTTCGCTCGACCAGGTGGAAGAGCAACGGAACGGGAAAGACATTACGGTTGCGGCGTTGATTGTTGGCACGCGGCCGATGCGCTCAAAGAAGGGCGCGCGGTGGGCGATTTTCACGATCCAGGACATGACCGGCGTGCAAGAAATGCTGGCGTTTCCGGAGAGTTTTGGACGGCTGGAACAACTTCTGAAGCCGGGGAATCCGCTGCTGCTGAAAGTGCGCGTGCAGGTGGAAGAAGCGGGGACGCGGCTATCTCTGCAGGAAGCGCGGAAGCTCGAAGAGGTTGCTGAGCGCGCAGCGGCGCCGAATGAATTCCGCGTGCGGCTCGAGATGCAGGCTGTGAGCGAAGATGCTTTGGATCGGTTGGAAGATTTATTTACAAACTGCCCGGGGAATTGCCAAGTCGTGTTTGAATTGTGTTCGCCGGATGGCTCGGTGGGGGTGCTGCAAGCGCAGCAGCGTGTTATGGTTACGCCGGAACTCGTGGAAGCGGTGCGGGAGATTTGCGGGGAGAACGCGGTGGCGGTGGTGGCCGGATGAGTATAAAAGGGAAGAGCACGCCTGCGGGACCGCCAGCGGATCGCCGGAGAGAACCGGACCGGCGAAAGGAGATTGAGCGCTTGGAAAAAGACGTCGAGGAATTGCGGCACCTGGCCGGCGACGAAGATGCGGACGCGGAACTGGAGCGGCTCCGCCAGCAAGTGACGGAATTGCGCCGCGAATTTTACACGCATTTGGGAGCGTGGCAGCGCGCGCAGATTGCGCGGCACCAGCAGCGCCCGTACACGCTCGATTTTGTCGGGTTGCTCTTTACGGATTTCATCGAGCTGCACGGCGACCGCGGCTACGCGGACGACAAAGCGATCGTGGCGGGATTGGCGAAGTTTCACGGGCGGCCGGTGGCGGTGATTGGCCATCAGAAGGGGCGTGACACGAAGCAGAGGCTGGTGCGGAATTTTGGGCAGCCTAAGCCGGAGGGTTACCGGAAGGCGCTGCGCGTGATGCAACTGGCGGCGAAGTTTGGGCGGCCGATTCTGACGTTTATTGATACGCCTGGGGCGTATCCGGGGATTGATGCCGAGGAGCGCGGGCAGGGCGAGGCAATTGCGCGGAATTTGCGGGAGATGGCGCGGCTGCCGGTGCCGGTGATCGTCACCGTGACCGGCGAGGGCGGCTCGGGTGGTGCGCTGGCGGTGGCGATTGGCGATCGCGTGAACATTCTTGAGAACAGTTTTTACTCGGTGATTTCGCCGGAGGGGTGCGCTTCGATCATCTGGCGGGATGCGACGAAGGCGGAAACCGCGGCGGAAGCGATGAAGATCACGGCTAAAGACTTGAAGGAGCTGGGGATCGTGGACGAGATTGTTCCGGAGCCGGAAGGCGGGGCGCACACGGATCATGACGCGACGGCGCGGCTTCTGGAGGAAGTGCTGGACCGCCAGTTGGTGGCACTGACGCAGCAGCCTGTTCGGGAATTGCTGGGGCTGAGGTATGAGAAGTTCCGGAGGATGGGGCAGTTCTTCGATTTGGGGAAGTAAGAGGCCTATTGGCCTTTCGTAGATTGGAGTCACGCGTATTACGCCAGGGATTCCTTCCTTGAGCCATTTCTTCCCGGGCAGCGCCAAGTTGTTCATTCCTCTGCGGTTGCGAAAATACTTAAAGTATTTCTTTAGGGAGGGAGCCTGTGACCCTACACACCCCCCGGTAGTTTTCGTAAGAGCGGCAAATACAGGACTTACAGGATCACGAAAATAAAAGAGTGCGCAAGCGCATGAAAACAAAGGGGAGAAATCGTCACGTGTGACGGGAAATTTGTGACTGTGACGGAAGCCTGCCGTGAGTGAATCCGTGAGGGTTGTGGAAATTGGGACCTGCGGGGTAGAAAATACGCCGCTCGGGGCGGGGCGATTCACGGCAAATCCGATAAGAGATAGTCGACGCGGATTTGACCTGGCGCGTCGAGGATCGTGATGAACAAACACGGGAAAGTATAGCAAGTCAGCACCGGCTGGTTAAGGTAAAAGCAGGGAATGGTAAGAATGGGGGAGCGAATGGTATTGGGGATGGGACGAACGGTTGGAGTATGCGCAAACCGGGAGCCAAGCTGATAATCTAGGGCAATGCGATACCTGGTGCGAGCGCGGGTGAAAGAGGGGTGCAAGAGGCCGCTGGCGGAGGCGATTGAGCGGGGGACGCTGGGGCGGGGCTCTGTGGCGGAGGGCGAGTACCTGCGGAATATGAAGGATGCGCGGGTTTGCGCGGATGAGACGGTTCGGTGGGTGGAAGTTTGTTATTGCCCAACGCCGCTTCAGGAGGAGCGTCCGTATTGGGAGGAGTATTTCGAGCTGGTTAAGGTGCAGGACGCGCATGACCGTCGGAAGTGCCGGGACGAGAATGGGTCGGAGCCGTGGGCGTGTGGGGAGTGCGATTGCACGGCGCGGCTGGAAGAGAAACTTGAGAGTTCAGGGAAGCCCTTCCTCAAACTTCTGGGGAGCGTTGATGAAGGCTGCTAATTCCACGGAGTGAATATTGGAAGGGCGAGCGTCATGGCCTTCGCAGGATTAAGAGCGAATCGTCGTTGTGCTCAAACTCGGAAATACGAATCGCACTAGAAGTGATTAGCTGAGCGGCCACACCGGTCGGATAGTCACAATTCTCCAAGACTATTACTTTTGGCGGGTGTCCGAGCGTTTGCCATGAGAACGAAATCCCAGTCAGCAGTGATGATCACGAACCCGTTGCGCTTCGCATAATCCCAAATCTCGCGATCAGGTGTGCCCCTGTTCAAGCCAACTTGAGTGATATGAACTGAGCCGGGGAGAAGATCCTGTATCAACTCCACTAACTTGTAAGAGAGATTTTCATCGAAAAGCAGCTTCATTTAGGCTAACGGACGGCGGTGTTGTCTTTTAGAGAGGCAGCCCACTGAAGTGCGGCGAGGATGTCTTCCTCCGTGAGTTCTGGGTAATCGGTAATGATTTGCGCGTGGGATGCGCCAGCGCCGAGCCATTTGAGGATGTCCCAGACAGTGATTCGCAAATCGCGGATGCAGGGCTGGCCGGAGCGAAGCCCGGGCGTGATGGTGATCCTTGAGAGCAGACTGTCCACGATGCGATCTCCGGCTATATGCACATTATGGCACGAACGAATGGCCTTGCGAAGTGCGGTATGTTGGCGCGGTGTAAGGTGAAGGCCGCGCGGTGGAAGAGAAGAGAGATTTCTCTCTGCGCAAGCCGACCAACTCGCGGGAGCGAGTTGGGAAGAAAAAGCGTCGGCTTGCTCCGTTCGAAATGACGGTGGTGGCTTACGGCTCGATAGGAGTAGGAAGATACGCCGACCTAATCCATTCGGAATGACGCGTTGAGAGCGTAGCGGTATACGGCGGAGATTCCGGCCGAGGTCGGGACAGGAGCTGATCCGACGCACAAAGCACTAAAGACGTGCTTGCGGCAGGCAGCCCGGCCGAAGCAAAAGTCGTTAGCGGGGCCAGAGCCAGCCGAAGGTGCCGGCGGTTAACAGGGCGTAGATGAGGCCGTCGAAGGATTCCTTGAGGACTATGCTCCAAGGCATACCTTTCCAGATGCCGTTGACCAAGGGTCCCAGGCCGTAGGCAAGGAACGCGGCGGTGCCGGCGACGCGAAACACGACGGGATAGTGTGCGCCAAAGGGAACGGTGCGTCCCGTGAGATAGGCGACGAAAACTCCGACGAGGAGGCTGTAGGCGAACCACAGGCCGAGGAACTTCGGCAGGGCTACCGGGCCGCTGGGAAAGATGGTTAGAAACCCGACCGGTCCCTGCTTGAATTTTTCCTTCATGGCGGGCGAATTCATGTCTTTATGGGTGCAATGAGGGAAATTATAGAGACCCGGGGTCAATCCAGCCGGGCGTAAGACGGCAAGAAGCTTGTCCTCCTCGGGGATCTGGCGGTAATTGTTTTGGTGATACTTCAGAACCATGTGGATGATGGAGCTGGCGACGAACACGATGACGGCGGCCAGCAGGATGGGGAGCCAAAGGGCGGTAATGGAAACCATGCGTAGCCTCCTGGGAATGGATCGGTGACCGAAGAATTGAGCGCGAGGCTATCGGAGAAGGGGGTCGAGGTCAAGTGGGTGGAGGGTGGGGCAGGAGGAGAGAGGCAAAAAAGTGCTTGACATATTCCCATATAAGAATATGATTTACGACATGGCACGGGCGGCGACAACTTCGGATGCGTTTAATGCGGTGGCGGAGCCGCGGCGGCGAGAGATCTTGAATTTCATCGCCGTGCAGGAGCGGCCGGTAGGGGAGATCGTGGACTCGCTGGGGATGGAGCAGCCGTCGGTGTCGAAGCACCTGCGCGTTTTGCTGGAGGTAGGGCTGGTTAATGTGCGGCGAGACGGGCGGCGGATGCTCTATCGAACGAATGCGGAGGCGATCCGGCCACTGCATGAGTGGACGGAAACATTCGCACGGTACTGGCGTCATCAACTAAGCCGAGTTAGGGAACGCGCAGAAGGCAAAAGCAATACGTCAAAGGATTCCGAAGCAAAATTCATTCCGAGGGGGAAAGATGATTACAGCGGCAACAAGAATTGAGGATTTGACGTTGGGCATCACGGAGGAGATTTATGTGAGCGCGTCGCTGGACGCGACGTTCAAGGCGCTGCTGGAGCAACTGGGGCCGCACAACGAAACTCGTGAGAGCGTGCCGATGCCGATGAAGCTGGAGGCGTGGCCGGGCGGGCGGTGGTACCGCGACCTGGGCGACAATAACGGCCACTTTTGGGGAGTGGTGCAAGCCATCAAGCGGCCGACGCTGCTGGAGATCACAGGACCGTTGTTCATGTCGTATCCGGCGGTGTCGAATGTGCAGTACCGCTTGAGCGAAAAAGATGGCGGAACATTGATCACGTTTCATCACACGGCGCTTGGGCTGATTTTGGAAAACCACCGAACAGGAGTCACAGGTGGTTGGAAGTACATTCATGAAGGCGTTCGGAGACGTGCGGAAGCGGCGCGTTCACAGTCAGGAGGGGCGCACTGAGCGACGGCGCGGTGCGTGGTCCGGCTGCGGAAGGAGGAATTGACATGTGTCCAGCGTGCGTTGCGAGTGCGGCGATGATGATCGGGAGTGTCTTGTCCGCCGGAGGGTTGACGGCGCTGGCCGTAAAGGTCCTTGGGAAAATGGGCGACGCGAAGAAATCATTTCGTAAGGAATATCTAAGGAGGAACCATGGGCGAAGTAACGAACGAGCAAGTGAATTTGATGTTGAGACTTTTTGAGGAAAGGCGCGAGGCGAAGTTGAGAGATGCGCGGGATTGGTTTGCGACCAATTTCCACGTGAAAACCGAGGAGGATTTGATGCGCGTGTGTCCTCCGGGCAGCCAGGGGAATACATACATGCGCATGGTACTCGGTTATTGGGAGATGGTGGCGAGCATTGTGAACCGCGGGTTGATCGAGGAAGAGTTCTTCTTCGAGAGCAACGGGGAACAATGGGTGGTGTGGGAGCAGGTGAAGCCGGTGATTGGCGCGTGGCGGGCGACGTTCATCAGCCCGAACTTTCTCGCCAACCTGGAAAAACACTGCGGCCGCCTGGAGGCGTGGCGGGAGAAGCGCAGCCCCGGCTCCAACGAAGCGATCCGCAAGGTCATGGCACAAATGCGGCAGGCAGTGCAAGCGCCCAAGGCGCAAGCCGCTGCGAGCTAGAGCCGGAGGTTGCGGCGGAGTCTAGAGTTAATAAAAGGCCAGTGAATGCGGGGGACCTGTTTGGGCGATGGGTACCGGGGCCTCCGCATTCGCGAAATTCAAGAGGTTCTGTTTAATTCCTGGTCACCTGTTTTCCTGTTAGCGGAGATTCAAGATAGGAGAAATGGACATGGCAACGAGAGTGATGGAACAGTCAAAAGTGGTGTCGCCAGCGGAGTGGCTGGCGGCGCGGAAGGAATTGTTGAAGAAGGAGAAGGAGTTTACGCGGCTGCGCGATGAGGTGAGCCGGCAGCGGCGGGAGATGCCTTGGAAGAAAGTGGAGAAGGCCTATGTGTTTGAAGGGCCGAGCGGCAAGCAGACGCTGGCGGATTTGTTTGGCGGGAGAAACCAGACTGATTGTGTATCACTTCATGCTGGGGCCGGATTGGAAGGAAGGGTGCCCGAGCTGCTCGTTCATTTCGGATCATATTGACGGGAGTTTGGTGCATTTGGCGGCGCGGGACGTGCGGCTGGTGGTGGTTTCGCGGGCGCCGCTGGCGCAGATTGAGGCGTTCAAGAAGCGGATGGGATGGAAGTTTCCCTGGTATTCGTCGAATGGGAGCGAGTTCAACTACGACTATCAGGTGTCAATGAGCAAGGCGGAGCTCGAGAAGGGCGAGGTCTACTATAACTTTACGACGCAGAAGTTTCCGAGCGAGGAGCGGCCGGGGACGAGCGTGTTTTACAAGGATGCGACGGGGAATATTTTTCATACATATTCTAGTTATGCGCGCGGGCTGGACATTTTGATAGGGGCGTACAACTGGTTGGACCTGACGCCGAAGGGACGGGATGAAGAGGGGTTGAAGCACGGGATGGCGTGGGTGCGGCACCACGACAAATATGATGCGGCGTATCGAGTGGATGCGAATGCGGAGTATGTGGAGCCGGCGAAGACGGCGGATGCGGGCTGTTGTGCGGGGGAGAGGCATTCGTAGGGCTCGAAAGTGCCGGACGGATCGAAGGGCGCAGCGGTGCTGGGCCCCTATAAAGGCGGAGGAGACGAGAGCGATCAGTGGAGATGGCTGGTGGCATAGGCAAGGGCGGCTTGGGCTTGGGTGTCGTTGGGGAATTGGGCGAGGAGGCGGCGGTAGGTTTGCTGGGCGTCGGCGTACTGGGCGGAGCGGAGCTGGGCTTGGCCGAGGGCGTGGAGAGGAAGGGCGGATTTGGTGTCGAGGGTGGCGGCTTGGCGGAACGGGGCGATGGCGGAGTCGTATTGCTTGAGGGACATGTAAGCGGAGCCGAGGCCGAGGTAGGCGCGGGAATCGTTTGGATTTTGCGCGATGAGCTTCTGGAAGAATGTGATGGCCTGATCGTATTCGCCAAGATTCAGGTAGGCGCCGCCGAGTTTTTGTTGGTACGAGGTGTTGGTGGGATCGGCGGCGTAGGCTTTCTGCATGGCCGCGAGAGCTTCAGAGTAACGACTTTTTCCAAAATACAAAGAGGCGAGCATGGATTGCGCGGGGGCGAAGTCGGGCTGGCGCGCGGTTAATTTTTCCAATTGGGCTAGGGCTTCGTCGGTTTTTCCGGATTTCAGTAGGTCCTGGATGCTGGAAAGGTCGGTGACGCTGGCGCGGAGTTGTTTAGCGGCGAAGGCCGAGGCAGCGAGCACAATCACACAAAGTACGGTGACGAAGGAGAGGCGTGCGCGGCGTGCGGATTCGGGGGCTGCGGCGTTGGGAAGAAGCGCGCCAACGGCCAGGCCCATGACTAGGCCGCCGATGTGGGCGGCGTTGCTGATGCCGGGAATGGCGGCTCCGAAAATTAAATTGTAGGCGATGAAAGTGCCGAGGCTGCCGAGCATGTTGCTGCTGGGGCGAAGGTGGGCAGGGGTCTTTTTTAGATAGACAAAAGAAACTAGTACGCCGGCTAGGCCGAAGATGGCGCCGGAAGCGCCGGCTCCGGCGGCTTGGGGGTGCCAGTAGACGCTGGCGATGCTGCCGAAGATGCCGCTGACGAAATAAGCGAGGAGGTAGGCGAAGCGGCCGAGGAGTTGCTCGGCGGCGCGGCCAAGATTCCAAAGACACCACATGTTGAGACCGATGTGGATGATGCCGAAATGGACGAACATGCTGGTGACGAGGCGCCACCATTGGCCGTTGAGGGTGAGAAAGCCGACGTCGGCGCCGAATTTGATGGCTTGGTCGGGTGTGGGGCTGAGCGCGGAGACACCGCTGAGGACCATGGCGAGAAAGACGAGGGCGCATGCGGCGATTAGGGCGATGGTGACGGGGAAGGCGGTCGGGGGCGGGGCGATTGTTTGCGGGGGTAAGGAGGCGCGAATGGCTTGGGCGCGGGCTTGATCGCAAGAGGGGCAGTTGAGGGAGTAAGGGGCGGCGGAGGACGCGGGGTCGAATTCTTTGCCGCAGGTGACGCAACGTTGGAGGGGCATAAGAGAAAGAATGGTAGCAGGTTTGTTGGGGTGCGAAGAAGTGCGGGGAGAAAATCAACGGAAGGATTTTACACAGAGTGCATGGAGTCCACAGAGGGCACGGAGAAGAGAAGAGTTAGGAAAGTTAGTGGATTTGTTTGGTTTTGCGCTGCATGTAATCCATTAGGAGATACTGGCCGAGGGTGTAGGGGGTAGTGAAGTAGGCTTTGCCGCGGCACATTTCGGTGATTTTCTGGACGAAGTGGACTAGGGAGTAGTCGCTGGCGAGCATGAAGGTATTGATCATGATGCCGGCGCGTTTGCATTTGTTCACTTCTTCGAGGGTCTGGCCGACGACGAAGGGATCGAGGCCGAAAGCGTTTTTGTAGATGCGGCCGTCTTCGAGGGTGAGGGCGGAGGGTTTGCCATCGGTGATCATGATGATTTGGCGCATGTCTTTTTTCTGGCGGAGCAGGATGCGCTGGGCCATGCGCAGGCCTTCGCGGGTGTTGGTGTAGTAGGGGCCGACCTGGACTCGGGCGAGTTCGCTGAGGGGAACTTCTTCGGCGGAGTCGTGGAAAAGGACGAGGCTGAGCGTGTCGCCGGGATATTGCGTTCGAATGAGATGGG
This sequence comes from uncultured Acidobacteriota bacterium, assembly GCA_963729455.1. Lineage (GTDB taxonomy): Bacteria > Acidobacteriota > Terriglobia > Acidiferrales > UBA7541 > Acidiferrum. Next base: position 821,249 of record CAVSNX010000003.1, on the reverse strand, counting down.
AGAGGGCCATGGCTACGCGCTTGGCGGGAGTGAAACGGTCTTCGCCGTAGAGAATCATGCTGTGGCTGCAATCGAGAAGGACGACGGTGGCGCAGGAGCTGTGGTATTCGCATTGGTGAACCATTAGGTCGGAGTAGGTCATTTCGATGGGGACTTTGGCGCCTTCGCGGCGAACGGCGTTGAAGAGCGTGGCGCTGATGTCCATGTTGAGAGTGTCGCCGAATTCGTAGGGGCGGGAGACGCCGCCGGATTCGACGCCGGTGGAAAGGTCGCGGGTGTCGTGGCGGCCGAAGCTGCTGCGGCCGAGCGAGCCGAGCAAGTCCTGAAGAGTTTTGAAACCTAGAAAATCGATGGTTTTGTCGGTGATCTCGAAGCGGGCTTCGGGCTGGCGTTCGTGCGGCTGGCCGAGTTGGCCGCGGGCTGAGGTTTGCGGGGGCGGAGTGACTTGCGGGGGCTGCTGCGGGTTGATGAAGCCTTCGTTGGCCAGGCGCTCGGTGAGTTTGTCTAGGAGGTCCTTGATCGCCTGGCTGTTCATGGCGTTGGGGTCGTTCAACATTTCGCGGAGTTCGTCGGACATGGCGTTTTCGGGGAGGAGGTCGCCTTCCTGGAGGGCGCGGAGGATGGCTTCGCGCAGGGCTTCCATGGAGCGCTCGGTGTCCATTTGGGAGACGCCGTAGAACTGGGATTCGAAGCCGCTTTGGAGGAAGAAGTCGCCGAGGCGTTTGATGAGTTCTTCAAGGTCGATGGCGTCGGCGGGTTCGCCGGTGTATTTGCCGTAGCGGATGAATTTCATGGGAGGGGCCTCGGGGAGTCGACAGCCGACAGCTTACAGCTAACAGAAAAGAGAAGGGCGGTCATCAAGAGGTGGACGCCGTTCGCGCAGAGAGCGGCCCGCCTCGGAAGGCGGGCCCTACGGGCGAGTTTGTGGGCGGAAGTCATTTGAGTTAGTTGAATTGGCGGCGGGGGCCGCGAGTTGGGGATTCACGCGGGTCGCGCGAGTCGGGTTGCTTGGGTTTGTCGGCGTAGTAGCCGCGCTCTTCGCTGCGGCCGATGCGGCGATGGGCCCACAAACCTTCGAGGATCATTTCGGCGGCGGCGGCGGCGGTGCCGGGGTCTTTGCAGTTTTCGACGCCGAGTTTGCCGACGTGGTCCATCAGGCCTTGGATTTTCGAGAGCTGTTGGTGGCGCTCCTGGCTGGTAGCTAGTTCGGGGAGTTTTAGTTCGCCGCCGAGTTCGAACCATTGGATGACGGGCTGGAAGTCCACGCTGGGGAAATGTTTGCTGAAGACGCGGCCGACGGCGGTACGAATGAGTTCGCGGGCGATGGTGTCCGCGCCTTTGAGTTCGCCTTCGTATTCAAGCTCCATTTTTCCGGTGATGGCGGGAAGAGCCGCGTAAACATCGGCGACGCGAGCGACAACATTTTTCTCGCCAGTGCGCGCGGCGCGCTGTTCGGCGCTGCTGACGAGGCTTTCGAGCGTGGTGATGGGAAGACGCTGGCTGACGCCGGAGCGGCGGTCTACGCGTTTGTCTTCGCGGGCCTGGAAGGCGATTTCTTCGACGACTTGGCGAAGATATTGTGGGACGTCAACTTTTTTGCCGGAATCGCGGCCAACCCAGGCTTCCTGGGCGGTGATGGCCATGCCTTCGTTGACAGTCGAGGGGTAGTGCGTGCGGATTTCGGCGCCGATGCGGTCTTTTAGAGGCGTGATGATTTTTCCGCGGGCGGTGTAGTCCTCGGGGTTGGCGGTGAAGACGAGAAGGATGTCGAGGGGAAGACGCAGGGGATAGCCCTTAATCTGGATGTCGCCTTCTTGCATGATGTTGAAAAGGCCGACTTGAATTTTTCCGGCGAGATCGGGGAGTTCGTTGATGGCGAAAATGCCGCGATTGGCGCGAGGGAGCAGACCGTAGTGGATGGTGAGTTCGTCGGATAGATCGCGGCCGCCGCGGGCGGCGCGGATGGGGTCTACGTCGCCGATAATGTCGGCCATAGTGACGTCGGGGGTGGCAAGCTTTTCGACGAAACGATTGTCGCGGGGCATCCAAGCAATGGAAGTGTTGTCGCCTTCGGCGGAGATTTTTTCGCGGCAGGCGCGGCAGATGGGTTTCAGGGGATCGTCGTTGATTTCGCAGCCGGCGACCACGGGCATTTCTGGATCGAGAAGATTAATGAGGCCGCGCAGGATGCGGCTCTTGGCCTGGCCGCGCAAGCCGAGCAAGATGAAATTGTGGCGAGAGAGCAGGGCGTTGACGATTTGTGGGATTACGGTGTCTTCGTAGCCGTGGACGCCGGGGAAGAGAGTTTCGTTTTTCTCAATGGCGCGCAAGAGATTGCGGCGGATTTCATCCTTGACGGAGCGCGAGGCGCCGCGAGGATCAAAATCGGGAATGCGTTTGAGCTCGCCGATGGTGCGCGGTTTGGAATGTCCCGAAGATTGCATGGATGTGCTGGCCGTCATTAGGTTCCCGTTCCGCGTTCCGGGTTAGCCGGATCGCCTCTCACGACTCTAATTCAAACCGTGTCCGTTGCCGCCGGCGCGCTGACGCATTGCATCTGCCTTCTGTAGATGCGGAGCCCACTCGCGAAGGTACGCCACGAGGCGCTCCTGGCGGTCGGCTTCGGTACGCAGCTCGAGAATCTGTTGTTTCCAGAGTAGTTCCATGGGCAGCGTGGCGGCAATGAGATACGAGAATCCATCCGCCGGAGCGCTTTCCAGGTGCTTCGGATAGTCGTCGAAGATGAGCGTGTGGCAGGCTTCGAACAACTCCACGAGCTCGCGATGGACGCGAGGGTCGGCCGAGGATTCACGGTCTTCGAGATAATCCACGTGGCCTTCGAGGATGGGGTTTTCTGTGAACAATTGTACGGCGCGAAAGGGGACGCGGCCGTTGGTGAGGATATCCATGCGGCCGTCGTCATAGCGCTTGGTGACATCTACGATTTCGGCGGTGCAGCCGACGCGCGCGACGCCGTTGGGGAGCGCGAGAAGCATGCCAAATTCAGAGTTGTCTTCGAGGCAGTCTTTTACCATTTGGCGGTAACGGGGCTCGAAAATGTGCAAGGGAAGTTCAGCGCCGGGGAGAAGAACGACGTTCAGAGGAAACAGCGGAATGCGATCAGGCCGCATGGGTCCCAGGTCAAATCATACCAGAGCGCGGGGCAAGTTGATTGCTTGGGGATTTAGCGTGGCTGGAGCTTCCAGACGATTTGGCGGAGCATTCCGGGGAAGATGGCGGCGTCTTTGGCGGAGATGTTCAGGCGGCGGATAAGGCGACGGACTTTCTCGTCGGCGACGGCGGAGGGGCGGGGATTGAGGTAGCCGCTGGCGCGGAGAGCTTCGAGGAGGACTTCGATGATGCGCTCGAGATCGCGTGCGGGGGCGCGTTTTTCTTTGTTGGGCTGGCGCGGGGGCTTGGAATCGCGGATAAGTTCATAGAGGCAGATGGCGACGGCTTGACCCAGGTTGAGGGAGCGATGCTCTTCGCGCGTGGGAATGCGTATGAGCCAGTGGCAATGGCTGAAGTCTTCGTTGGAGAGGCCGACTTTTTCGGAGCCGAAGAGAAGAGCGACACGAGTGGAGAGGAGGTCGCGGCGGATGAGGCGGGCTCCGGGTTCGAGGCGGCGAAGGGGGTGTTGCAAGGCGCGGCGGCCGACGGCGGTGGTGCCGACGACGAGAGTGCAATCGGCGACGGCGTCAGCGACAGACTGGAATTCTTTGGCGTCGGCGAGGAGTTTGGAAGCGCCGACGGCGGAGCGGGCTTCGCGGAAAGCTAGTTCGTAGGGGTTGACGACGCGGAGCTGGGAGAAGCCGAAGTTGCTCATGGCGCGGGCGGCGGCACCGATGTTGAGGGGATTTCGCGTAGCGACCAGGACGACGCAGAGATTTTGGAGTTTTGGTTGAGCGGGCACGGTTAGGCGCCTAGCCGAGTTCGGTGAGGAAGGCTTCCATTTCGGAGCGGGCGTGCTGGTCACCTTTTTTGGCGGCAGCGGCGATGCCGTTCGAAAGAACTTGCCTGGCTTCGGCGGGGCGGGATTCGCGGGCGAGGAGTTGGCCGTACATGAGGTAGGCGGGGATGTAGTCCGCATTGTGGTCGAGGAGCGCGCGGAAATGGGTGTCGGCGGCGGCGGGATCGCCGCTGCTCATGCACTCCATGGCGAGGCCGTAACGAGAGAAGGCATCGTCGGGTTTTTTGGCGACGAACTCTTCGAGCATCTGGCGGCGGGTTTTCTTTTGTTCGGTCATTGGTCGTCCCGTATTATACGGGGGCGGGGAAAGAGAAGGAAGTTGACAGGCGACCGTTGAACGTCAAGAGAAAGAGGAAGAATTAACATGGAGGACACAGAGGACGGTGCACAGAGTTCACGGAGAAGAGGGAAGACAAGAGGGAAGCGGGGATGGGAATGAGGCGGAAAAGCGAAGAGAGTCATGGCGGGGAGAGCGTGCCGCAGGGGAAGCCGGTGAGCGCGTCGCAGTCGGAGATGACGGAAATTGTTTTGCCGGCGATGACGAATCCGCTGGGGAAACTACTCGGCGGGCAGGTGATGCATCTTGTGGATATGGCGGCGGCACTGGCGGCGCATCGGCATTCGAACAGCTACGTGGTGACGGCGTCGGTGGACTACATCGATTTTCGCAATCCGGTAAATTTAGGTGAGATTGTTAATTTGAAGTCGCAGGTGAACCGCGTCTTTCATACTTCGATGGAAGTGGGCGTCGAGGTCTATTCGGAGAACATGCTGACCGGGGAGCGAAAACATACGACTACAGCGTATGTGACGTTTGTGGCGATTGATGAACACACGCGGAAACCGAAGCTGGTGCCGCCGCTGATTTTGGTGACGGCGGAGGAGCGGCGGAGGTATCGAGAGGCGGCGGAGCGGAGGAAGACGAGGTTGGCGCTGAGATACGGTAAGGACTCAAGGAAGTGAAGGCACAAATCTAGCCGACGCCGCCGACCCAGCGGGGAGTAGTTGTGGGTGCGGGGCTGCCACCTACGGGTTCCTCGGTGATAGCCAGAGCTTTTGTGTGGGCCATGAGCTCGGGCGGGTTGGCTACGAGCAGGACGAATTTTCCGTCGGCGTCGGGGCGGATGGTGAGCGAGGGAACGGGCTTGCTGCCGGGGGCTTTAGGGATTAACCACAATTGGAGGACGCGGTTGCCGGCTGGCACGGGAGTTTTCTGTCCGGTCAAAACGATGCCGAGTTGGGAATGCCAGGTGGCTTCGAGCGGCGGCGTTTGGGGATCTGAGGGAGCGAGCGCAATTTTCACGGAAGCGGGATCGACGAGAATTGTGGCTTCGCGCTTGGCGTCTTCCAATTGAGCTTCGAGATCGTTGCGATGTTGGAGCAGAGCCGAGGCGATTTTGTCGGAGCGCTGAATCTCGCGCTGTAATTTCTGCGCGTTCCAAGCGGAATAAATCGTCGCCACAAAAAGAGCGGCGACGCCGGCCCACATCCAGAAGGGAATGGCGGACTTGGGAGACGCGGATTGTTTTGCGGCTTGGGCTTCGGCGCGGACGGTTTGCAGGAGACGGCCTTTGAGGATATCAGAGGGCGCGGCTTCGGGCGCCAGGTAGGCCAGTTGGCTGACGAGCCAGCGGGCCTCGGCAAGGGCGTTGGCGCAGTCGGTGCAGCCGGTGGCGAGATGGGATTCGAGTGCGGCGCGTTCGGGGGCGTCCATGGCGCCGAGCGCGTAGGCTTCGAGCAGTTCGCGGAATTTAGCGCAGTCGCTCACGTGGTGGCCTGCAATTCTTCTTTCAAGCGCAACAAACCGTTGCGAATCCAACTTTTCACTGTGCCGAGAGGTTCTTTCAAGGCTGCGGCAATTTCGGAATGGCTTAAGCCTTCAAAGTAGGCCAGCTCGATGGCTTTTTTCTGCTGCGGGTTGAGCGAAGCCATGAGCGCGCGAACTTTCTCGGCGCGGCGTTTTTCGTCCAGTTGCTGCTCGTACTCCGGCACAGTCGCAATCGGCGGCAATTGCTCGGTCTGGTCTTCGCGGCGGCGCTGACGTTCGCTTTTCAGGCGCAGCGTGTCGAGAGCGCGGTTGCGAGCCAAAGTGAACAGCCAGGGGACAAAGGGGCCGCGCGAAACATCATACTGCGCGGCGTTACGCCAGAGCTGGAGGAAGACGTCTTGAACGACTTCTTCGGCGGTGCCCGCTTGCTGCAGGATGCGCAGGACCAGGGAATAGATGGGGCGCGAATGGCGGTCGTAGAGCTGCTCGAAGGCGCTTACATCTTTTTGAAGAAGCCGGTGCACGAGGGTCGCGTCGGGCGACACTTCGCGGTTCGCCGTGGGTATCAGAGCGGCCAGGAACACAGGGTGGCTTCTTGGTCTCCTAGCTTAATATACGGCGCTTCTCGAGAATTGGATGAAGCGGTGCGGGCAATTTCATTTGGTCAACCATTTGGCAACTTCTTCGGCGGTGGCTAGGGCTTGCTCAACACAGGAGCCGATGGCGGGGCCGCGGAGGTAGTTGCCTGTTAGCCAGATTCCTGGATAGTTTTTTAGGAGCGTTGTGACAGCGGAGAGACGGTCGGCATGACCGATTGTGTATTGGGGGAGCGCGCGGGGCCAAATCGTCACATTTGTAAAAGTGGGTTCGTGCTTGATGGAGAGAATCGAAGAGACTTCGCGATGGACGAGGGCTGTAAGATTTTCGGGGCTTAACTTTGCGGCGGCTGGGTCGGTGGTGCCGCCGACGAACGAGGTAAGAAGAGCTTGGCCATCTGGGGCGCGGTTGGGAAAGAGGGAGGAATTCCAGACCGTGCCGAGGACGCGGAGACCGGCAGAGCGTGGCACTAGGAAGCCGAAGCCGTCCAAAGAGTGGGTGATGGCGGATTTTGGATAGCCGAGGGAGACGACCGCGACGGCGGCGAATTCGACGGGGGATAGAAGTGTTTCGAAGGATAAATTGAGATTCCCGAGCAGTTTTGCGGTGGCGTCGGGAGGCGTCGAAAGAATCAGGGCGTTTGCCGAGAAAGTGTCTCTTTTCCCGTCGCTTTCGAGTTGAACGGCGAAGCTGCTGTCTGAGTTCTTTTCGAGCTTGGTGACTTTCGCGTTGGTGCGCAGGGATTGGCCGAGATTCGCGGAAAACGCGTGCACTAGCGATTCGTTGCCTTTGCGGAAGGTTTGGAGGGAGGGGCGCTCGCGGGGACCTTTTTTGGATTTGACGAGGCGGAGCATGCCGCGAACGATGCTGCCGGTGGATTTTTCGGCTTCGTAGAGTTGGGGGAACGCGCTGCGGACGCTGAGACGTTCGGGGTCGCCGGCGTAAACGCCGGAGACGAAGGGGCCGACGAGGCGGTCGAGCAGCTGGGCGGAGAATTTTCTGCGGACGAAGTTGGCGATGGATTCGTCGGCATCAGGTGGAGTGCTTTTGCCGAAGATGTCGCGGAGAAGAGCCAATTTTGTCGAGGCGCTGATTAGCGAGCTCGTGAAAAATGCGGGAGGGCTGAGGGGGACGGGGCGAAGAGTGCCGTCGATCAGGACGTAACGAGGTGCGCGAGGCGGGGCTTCGATGATTTGATCCGAGATGCCGAGTTCGGTGCACAGTTGACGAAGCGCGGACGTGCCGCTGAAACTTTGGGGGCCCAGTTCGAGGAAGAAGCCGTCGCGGGTGATGGATTGAATGACGCCGCCGGGGCGGGGACCGGCTTCAAGGAGCTGCGCGTCAATGCCTGCTTTGCGGAGCGCGTAGGCGCAGACGAGGCCGGAGATTCCACCGCCGATCACCAGTGCTGGGACGTGACGGGTCACGGGATTGTGGGCATCCTCGCGGAATCAGAGAGTTTTAGAAAAGAGCGGCTTGCTGCTGATGAGCTGCTGTTTTTCAAGATAGGGATCGAAGACCATGGCTAGATTGCGGATGAAGATGCGGCCCAGCCAGGTGGCGCGAATCTCGCCACGATCGAGGAGCACGAGGCCGTCTTCGCGAGCGGGTTCAAGGCGGCGGAGCTCGTCGGCGAAGTAGTGATCGAAGTCGATGGCGAATTCTTGCGAGATTTCGTCCTTGATCAGGATGGTGTGGCAGAGCAGGCGGCTGATGACGGCGCGGCGGAGGCGATCTTCTTCGGAGAGATGATAGCCGCGCATGGTAGCGATACCGCGTTCGTTGACGGCTTTTTGCCAGGAGGGGATGTCGCGATAGTTTTGAGCGTAGGCGCCTTCAAAGCCGCTGATGGCGGTAATGCCCATGCCGTAGAGGTCGGCTCCGGCTTTGGTGGTGTAGCCCTGAAAATTGCGGTGAAGGGTGCGGTTCTGTTGGGAGACGGCGAGTTCGTCGCCGAGCTTGGCGAAGTGGTCCATGCCTATGTAGAGATAACCGGCCTCGAGAAATTTCAGAAGACCGGTGCGGAAGATTTCGAATTTTTCCATGCCTTCGGGCAGATGGGCGGCGAAGGAGCCTTGCTGCTTTTTTAGCCAGGGCACGTGGGCGTAGCTGAAGAGAGCGACGCGGTCGGGAGTGAGTTCGAGAATCTGGTCTACGGTGTGGGCGAAGCGATCGGGGGTTTGATAGGGTAGGCCGTAGATCAGGTCCACGTTGATGCTGTCGAAGCCTAGATCGCGCGCGGCGAAGAGGAGGTCGCGGGTCATTTCGAACGGCTGGACGCGGTGGACGGCTTTTTGAACATCGGCGTGAAAATCCTGGATCCCCATGCTGAGGCGATTGAAGCCGAGTTTGCGGAGAGTTTCGAGATGTTCGCGGGAGGTGACGCGCGGGTCTACTTCGATGCCGATTTCGGCGTCGGGAGCGAGATGGAAACGCTCGCGTGTGAAGCTGAAGAGATCTTCGATTTGCGCGGGAGTCAAATAGGTGGGAGTGCCTCCGCCCCAATGGAATTGCACGACGGGGCGATCCTTCGAAACGCTGTGGCTCACGCGCTCGATTTCTTTTTTCAGGATGTCGAGGTAGGGCGGCGCTACATTCTTGTTTTTCTCGATGACCACGTTGCAGGCGCAGAAGAGGCAGAGGCTCTCGCAGAAGGGAATGTGCATGTAGAGGGAGACGGGCGACTTGGCGCGGTCGGCTTCTTCGTGGACTATTTCGAGGTCGGAGGGGCCGAAGTTGTCGTTCCAGACTGGCGCAGTGGGATAACTGGTGTAACGCGGGCCGGGACGATTGTAGCGGGCCAGGAATTCTTCGCCGACGTGTAGCTCTTCGCGCATTTGCTGCATATTGGGATGGGCAAGTGTCATGGCGGCGTTTGTCACCTTGCCTGGGCGGCGGGCCGGGCGTCTTGCAACAATACACCTTGGCAGGTTTCGACGAACAGCTTGGCGTTCTCGACGGGGGTGCTTTGCAGGATGCCGTGGCCGAGATTGAGAATGTGACCCTGGCCTGCGAGAGAATTGACGGTGGTCAGCGTTACGTCGCGAATCTTTTCTTGCGGGCCGAGAAGGACAGCGGGATCGACGTTGCCTTGCAGAGCGATTTTCGAGCCCAAAGATTTTCGAACTTCTGCCAAGTCCACGCGCCAATCGAGGCTGAGCACGTTCGCGCCGGAACGAGAAATGGCCGGGAGCAAATGCTGCGAGGCCTTTGTGTAATAGATGATCGGGACCGAGGCGCCAATTCCGGAGATGATTTCCTGTACGGCGGGCAGGGCGAATTCCCGATAGTCGTGCAAGCTCAACTCTCCGCACCAGGTGTCAAAGAGCTGAACGGCGGCGGCTCCTGCCGCGATTTGCGCCTTTAGATAGGGAAGCGTTGCTTGGGCTATGCGATGGAGCAATTCCCGAAACGTTTTTGGCTCGTGATAGAGGAAACTCTTGACGGTGGCGAAGCCTTCTTTTGTTTTGCCTTCCACCATGTAACAGGCGAGGGTCCAGGGGGCGGCGGCGAAGCCCAAAACGGGGACTTCCGGCCCGGCGGATTTCACGATGCCGCGGATGGCTTCGGGTAGGAAGCCGGTTTCGGTCTCCGGGTCGAACAGTTTAAGCTTGTCAACGTCGGACTTGGAGCGGACTGGATTGGGGAGATTGGGGCCGGCGTCGCCAAGTTCGAGGTGCAGGCCCATGGCTTCGGCGGGGATTAATATGTCCGAGAAAACGATGATGGCGTCCACGCCGAGCCTGCGGAAGGGTTGGAGCGAAACCTCGACGGCGAGCTGGGGGGTCTTGCAAACTTCAAGAAATGCGTGCCTTGCGCGGATTTCGCGGTATTCGGGGAGGTAACGGCCGGCCTGGCGCATCATCCAGACGGGGACGCGCGGAAGGGCATCGCCGTGGCAGGCACGAAGGAATAAGTCTTTTCGATTGATTGCGGCAGCCCGTGTGGTCATGTCCCGTCCCAGGATGAAAGGATAGCAAATCCAGGCCGGTCTTGCTGAAAGGGCTGTGCGGTGCGGAGCGATTGTGCGTGGACCCGCGTGTGTGGGCTATACTCGCAGTGTTGGAGCAGTGTGTGCTGGTCGGGGCGGGCTAGGCCAAGAGTCGGGAAGGAGTAAGCCGATTTCAGGCCTTGGTTACGAAGAATGAATCATCCATTTCTCATATTGACGCTGGTTGCCTACCTGTTGAGTCTCGGGCTATATCTTCGTTTTTTGAACACCGGCAAGGAGATCACGGGCCGGCTGGGAACGCTTTTTCTCGCGCTCGGATTAGTGACCCACTACTTGGCGCTGTTAGAGAGGTCGCGTGGGTCGCACACGGTTCCTTACCATGATCTGTACGGGTCCATGTCGCTGTTCGGGTGGCTGCTTGCGCTGACGTATCTGGGATTAGAGTTTTACCACCGGCAGAGGTCGGTGGGCGCATTCGTTCTGCCGTTTGTGCTGGTCTTCTTTTTGGCGGCACATCTTGCTCCTGCGGATCGCCTTGCACCGCCCGCCACGCACGGAGTTGTTTTTGCGTTGCACGTTACGTTGAGCATTCTGGCGTATGCGGCGTTCGCGCTTTCGTTCGTGCTTAGCCTGATTTTTCTGGGGGAAGAGTGGCATTTGCGGCGCCACCAGCTTGGCGAGATGGTGTGGCGATTGCCACCGCTGGACTTGTTGGAACGGATGAGCCGCTCGAGCGTTCTGGTGGGGGTGGTTTCGATCGCCATTGGAACGGCGCTGGGTTTCGTGTCGGTGGACCGGCTGGCTGGGGAGCACTCTTTTTTCGATCCGAAATATGTGATCACGCTGCTGGTGCTGGTCTTGTATGTGTTGTATTTCCGTCTGGCGCGGACGACGACGTGGCGTGGGGCGCGCGCTTCCAAATTGTGCATCTTTAATTTTGTCGTTGTGGTGCTGAGTTTCACGGTCGTGAATTTGTTCTTGTCGCATAGTCATCGGTACTTCTAGGGGATAGTGAATCGCGGCATGGAAATCGTTCTCGTCGGATTGAACCACCGTACCGCGCCGGTCGAGGTGCGCGAACGGGTGTCGTTTACGAACGAACAAGCGCGGCGCGCCGCGGATGAACTGCGTTCGCGCGGAATTCTGGAAGAGACGCTGGTGCTTTCGACGTGCAATCGCAGCGAAGTGTATGGCGTGCCGCCGGAATCTTCGCATGAGTGCGCGCCGGGCCTTTCTTCGTTTCTGAGCGAATTCCATTCCGTGCGGCCGGATGTTCTGAGCGTATCGCTTTACCATCACTACGATCGCGAGGCGGTGCGGCATCTGTTCCGCGTTTCGGCGGGATTGGATTCCATGCTGCTGGGGGAGGCCGAGATTCTCGGGCAAGTGCGCGAGGCGTACCGCTTTGCGCATGAACAAGGAGCTACTGGGCCAGTGCTGAACCGGCTGTTTCAGGGGGCGTTGGAAGTAGGGAAGCGCGTGCGGTCGGAAACGGAACTGGGCACGCGGCCGATGTCGGTGGCGGCGGCGGGCGTGAAGCTTGCGGAGCGCATCTTTGGCAAAATGAGTGAGCGCGGCGCGCTGGTTGTGGGGGCAGGGACGATCAGTGAGCAAGTGGTGTCGCAACTTCGGGACCGAGGCATCGCGCACTTGTCGGTGATGAATCGCTCGAGGGATCGCGCGGAAGAACTCGCGAAACAGTTTGGCGGGAAGGTGGTCGGGTGGGGCGAGTGGGATTCGGCGTTGCGGTCGCCCGATGTAGTGGTGTCGTCGGTTTCCACAGAGGAGCCGGTGCTGCGGCGCGAAATGGTGGAGTCCGCGATGGCGGCGCGGGAAAACCGGGCATTGTTCCTAATGGATCTTGGCATGCCGCGAAACATCGAGGCCAGCGTCGCGAAGCTGTATAACGTTTATGTGTACACGATGGATGATCTGAGCGACATCGTGCAGCAAAACCGCAATGCGCGGGAAAGCGAGATTCCGCGGGCCGAAGGGATTGTTGGGGAACACGTTGGAAAATTTCTGTCCTGGCAGGCAAGCGTTGAGCTAGTGGGACTGGTAGAAGCCCTGCGCGTTCGCATGCAAGAAGAACGCGCGGCATTTATTCGCGCGCGAATGGATTCGATGAATCATTTGAGCGAGGCGGACCGGACTCGCGTCGAAGGGCTGATGGACGAGATGCTGGAGAAACTGCTGCTGAAGCCGGCGGAGCAGCTGCGCGGCGAAAAAGAGTTGCGGCGAAAGATTCAAAACGTCGAGGCACTGCGCGATCTTTTCCTTTCGAACCGGGAGAAGCCGTGAGAATCCTGCGAATCGGCACGCGCGGCAGCATTTTGGCCAAGTGGCAGGCGGAATCCATTCGCAAGAAGCTGTTTGCCGCGACGGGGATGGAAGCGGAAATCGTCATCATCAAGACGGCGGGTGACAAGATGCAGCAGATGCCGCTGACACAGATCGGCGGGAAAGGGATTTTCGTCAAGGAATTGGAAGAGGCGCTGTTGGAGGAATCGATCGACCTGGCGGTGCACAGTGTGAAAGATATTCCCACGGACATTCATTCGCGGCTGATGTTTCCGGCGGTTTGTCGGCGTGATGATGTGCGGGATTGCCTGGTGGGATCCACGTTGGCGAATTTGCGGCAAGGCGCGCGCGTGGGAACGAGCAGCTTGCGGAGGCAGGCGCAACTGCTGCATTTGCGACCGGACTTGGATATTCGCGATTTGCGCGGCAACGTAGATACGCGCTTGCGCAAAGTCGAGAGTGGAGAGTATGAAGCCGTGATGGTTTCCAAGGCGGGGTTGGACCGGCTCGGGTTGAGCCAAAGGATTTCGGAGACGCTGGAACCGGATGTTTGCATGCCGGCGGTGGGGCAGGGCGCGATTGCGGTGGAATGCCGGCTGAGGGATACGGAAGCCGGAGACATTTTGGCGCAGATGGATAATGCCGAGACGCGGACGGCGATCATTGCGGAGCGCGCGCTGCTGGGAGCTTTGCATGGCGGGTGCCAGGTGCCGCTGGGGGCGTGGGCGAGAATCGAGCGCGGAGAACTTGTGATGGAGGCGTGCGTTTGTTCTGTTGATGGCGTGCAATATGTGAAGCAGCGCGCGGTGGCGCCGCCTGAACAGGCCGCGGCATTGGGCGAACACATGGCGCGGCTGCTGATTGAGGCGGGGGCGCAGTCTATTTTGGAAGAAGTGAGCCGGCAACGTGGGTGAAACCGTTCGATCACCGCTAGCGGGGAAGCGGATTGTCCTCACGCGGGCTGCGCAGCAGAGCGAAGCAATCGCGCAGGAGCTTTCGGCTCTCGGAGCAATTCCAGTGGTGCTTCCGCTTGTGGAGTTTGAAGAACCGGGCGATTTTTCGGCGCTGGATGCAGCACTCGCGCAGACGGAGCAATTTGGGTGGATCATATTCACGAGCGGTCAAGCAGTTCGTGCGGTTGCGGCGCGATGCGAGAGACTTGGGCATCCGTTGAGCCAAGCGGCGAGCAGATCACGGATTGCGGCAGTCGGCCCGGTAAGCGCTGAGGCTGTCCGGCAGGCTGGATTGCCTGTGGAGTACGTGGCGAAGAATCATAACGGCGTGGCATTGGCGAACGAATTAGGAGAGCGGCTGCGGGAGCAGCGAGTGCTTCTGCCACGGAGCGATCGGGCCAATCCGGAGTTGCCTGCGGCGCTAAGCGGGCATGGCGCGCAAGTTACGGAAGTGATCGCGTATCGGAATTTGATTCCTGGTGCAGTGCATAAGCAAAATTTGGGCAAGATTGCGGCGGGAGAGGCGGATGCAATACTTTTTTTCAGTCCGTCGGCCGTGCAGCATTTCGGGGAAGTGCTTGGAAGTGAGAGGCTGCGTGGGCTGCAAGATCAGATAGCGATCACGGCAGTTGGTCCGGTGACGGCGAACGCGTTACGGCAAGTGAAGGTTGAGCGAATGGTTGTGGCGGCGGACACGACGGCTGGTGCAGTTCTGACGGCGCTCGGGGAGCATTTTGCGGAGATGGCAAAGCATTCAACGGCGGGAGCGAAACGAGGATGAGTTTTCCGACACAACGGCCGCGGCGGCTGCGTCGCAGCGAAGCGCTGCGCAGTCTAGTTCGAGAGACACGGCTGACGACGGCGGGGCTGATTTATCCCATGTTTGTTTGTCCTGGCACGAAGGTGCGGCAGGAAGTCAGCTCTATGCCGGGGGTTTATCAGCAGTCGGTGGATCAGATTGTCGAAGAGTGCCGGGAGGTGGAGTCGCTGGGAATTCCGGGAATTATTTTGTTTGGACTACCGGAGACCAAGGATGCGCGGGGCGCGAGTTCGCTCGGGGCCGACGGCGTGGTTCAGGGGGCCATCGAAGCGATTCGAAAGGCAAAACTGAAACTACTCGTGATGACCGACGTGTGCCTGTGCGAGTACACGGACCACGGACACTGCGGCGTGATCGAGAATGGCGATGTGGCCAACGATGCTACGGTGGTGATTCTTGCGCAGCAGGCGCTCTCGCATGCGCGGGCGGGTGCAGACATTGTCGCACCATCGGACATGATGGATGGGCGGGTGGCGGCGATTCGAGAAATATTGGATCAGCACAAGTTTGAGAACATCGCGATTCTTTCGTATGCGGCAAAATATTGCTCGGGATTCTATGGGCCGTTCCGGGAGGCGGCGCAGTCCGCTCCGCAATTTGGCGACCGGCGTAGTTATCAGATGGATCCGGCGAATGTGCGCGAAGCGTTGAAGGAAGTGGCGCTGGACCTCGAAGAAGGCGCGGATATGGTGATGGTGAAGCCGGCGTTGCCGTACCTGGATGTAATTGGGCAGGTACGGGATGCGTTTGACGTTCCGGTGGCGGCGTACAACGTCAGCGGAGAGTACGCGATGGTGAAGGCAGCCGCGCAAAAGGGGTGGCTGGACGAGCAGCGCGTGGTACTGGAAATTCTGACGGGCATTCAGCGCGCGGGGGCGGGGATCATCCTGACGTATCATGCCAAGGATGTCGCGCGCTGGCTGAAGCAGTGTTAATTTGACAGAGAAATCATGAGCGCCACGCAACCACGATTGAGGCGCGAGCGGAAACGTTCACGCGAGATTTTCGAGCGCGCCGAGAAGGTGCTTGTCGGCGGGGTGAATAGCCCGGTACGGGCGTTCCGGTCCGTGGGTGGGGAACCGCTGATTATTGAGCGTGGGAGCGGGCAATTCTTGTATGACGCGGATGAGAATGAGTTGCTGGATTTCGTGTGTTCGTGGGGCGCGATGATTCTGGGGCATGCGAATCCAGGGATCAGTGACGCGATTGCGGAACAGGCACGGCGGGGGACTAGCTTTGGGGTGACGACGGAGATGGAACTGGAGCTGGCGACGCTGATCACACAGGCCATTCCGTTTATCGAGAAGATCCGGTTTGTTTCGAGCGGGACGGAAGCGACGATGAGCGCGGTACGCTTGGCGCGGGGCGCGACGAAGCGCGATTTCATTGTGAAGTTTGAGGGCTGCTATCACGGGCATGCGGATAGTTTCTTGTCGCAGGCGGGTTCGGGGCTGGCGACGCTGGGCATTGCGGAGTGTCCGGGAGTGCCGCAGGCATTGGCGGCGTTGACGTTGAATGTGCCGTTCAATGATCTTGCTGCGGTCGAACGAGCTTTTGCGGGGAATAAAGGGCAGATTGCGGCGGTGATTGTCGAGCCGATTGCGGCGAATATGGGGGTTGTGCCGCCGGAAGCTGGATTCTTGAAGGGCTTGCGCGAGATTACAAAGGGAAATGGGGCGCTGCTGATCGTGGATGAAGTGATCACGGGGTTTCGATTGCGGTATGGGTCGGTGCAGAAACTTTTCGACATTGAGGCGGATCTTACGACGCTCGGGAAAATTATTGGGGGTGGAGTGCCGGTGGCGGCGTATGGCGGCCGCGCGGAGCTGATGAATCATGTTGCGCCGCTCGGGCCTGTGTATCAGGCGGGAACGCTGGCGGGGAATCCGCTGGCGATGCGGGCGGGGATTGCGGCGCTGAAACAATTGACTAAGCCGGGGTTTTACGAAGGGATGACGCAGCTTACGGAGCGGCTCGTGCATGGGCTTCGCTCGGGTATTGCGGCTGCGGGACTCGTCGCGCAGGTCAATGCCGTTGGTGCGCTGTCGACGATTTTTTTCACGCCGGAGCCGGTGAAGAATTACGCGGATGCCAAGCGGTCGGACACAAAGCGCTACGCGCAGTTTTTCAGAGAGATGCTTGATAGGGGCATTTTCCTAGCACCGTCACAGTTCGAAGCTACATTTGTTTCTGCGGCGCATACGGCGGCGGACATTGAGCGTACGATAGCGGCCGCGCAGGAGTCGTTGCAGGTCATCGCGTCCGATTCTGCAGTTTAGTCCCCTTGAAGGAGAGTAGAGGAATGGGCGAAGGATTCGAACTTCCCGAGCATCATCACGGGTCCGAAGATGATCCGTTGGTTCTTCCGGTGTCGCTGACGCTCTCAATTATGGCGGTTCTGGTGGCGGCGGTTACGCTGCTCGGCCATCGCACGCACACGGAAGAATTGCTGCGGCAGAGCCAGGCGGCGGACCGGTGGGCACAGTATCAGGCGAAGAGTGTGCGGCTGCATGAAACGCAGGGCTTTTCGGATGTGCTGAATATCGTAGCTTCGCTGGATAAGGAAAAAGGAGAGGCGCTGCGCGAGAAGTACGTCAAGGAAGTGGAGCACTATCAGAGCGACAAGCAAGACATCAGCAAGGAAGCAAAAGATCTGGAAGCAGAGCGAGATTTGGCGGGGCGGAAAGCGGACCGTTTTGATGGCGGTGAGGCGTTTCTGGAAATTGGGCTGGTCATCTGCTCGATCACGCTGCTAACGAAGCGAAAAGCGTTTTGGTTTGGGGGCCTAACTATTGGAGCGGTGGGCATCGCCTTAGCGCTTACGGGGTTTTTCTTACATTGAGTCAGGCATGAGCCGGCGGCTGAGGGCCACGCAGTAATGCGATTTCCTTGGCCAAGCGTTCGAGCCGGCCCATGAGTTCCTGATGGCGGATGTCTTCGGGGTCTGGTTTCTTGCCGACGAAGGTCAAGGTTCCGCCGGGCTCGAGAATGCATTTTTGCACTTCGGCGACGGACTCGAAGCCTTGCTTGCGCGCCGCGGCTTCCAGTTGCGGCAGGGTGATCAGTTCCTTCTTGAGGCGATCGGTGCGCACTTTGCCGTTTTCGATGAGTACGTCTGCACGACCTTCCACTAATTGATCGAGCTTGCGGTGATCGTAAAGAAAGCGGACGACGAGATAGTTTGTGGCTAGGAGGGAAGTTGCGCCGATCAGGCCGCCAAGAACACTGTTGTCTTCTCCGATGATGGCGTTCTGTACGGTATTCGAGAGTGTCAGCAAGACAACTAGGTCGAAGGGATTGAGCTGAACCAGTTCGCGTTTTCCGGAAAGGCGCAGACTGATGACCAGGAATGCGTAGACGATGATGGGGCGAAGGATTTTCTCGAGCAAGGGCAACCCCATGACGAACATGTCCTTCCAGATGTCGTGCATTGCAGAAGTACCTCCTGAGGATGTTTGAGTGGAAAGCGAAACGTGCGCGCCTTGTCGAAATCAGGGAACGGGTGGAGCGTAACATGCATGGATTGCGAGAAAAAGTCGCCTGTACGGAGGGGCTGCCCTGTCCGAGGGGACAGTCATTGTTTCGCGACATGTGGTTAATCAAAGACCTATGAAGAATGAGAGTTTTGTAACATGAGAGCGTCTGGCATTCCCACGCTCGTTAGACATTTGTAGAATGATCACTTCCGACGGAGGATCAGGTCTCACCCTCGCCCGCGGTGTACTTTGCGCAGGCTGGTGTCGCGAGCAGCGACCACATGTTACAACGCGCCCCTTCTGAGCAAGACCTTGCCCTCGGCCAGGAGCTACTCTCCACATTGTTGGACTCAGTTCAGGAACTCATCGCCATCCTAAGCCCGGATGGAATCATTCTATTTGCGAGCGCGGGATTTACACGCCTGCTTGGGCACAGCGTCGAAAACCTTGTTGGAACTTCGATCTCGACGCTACTTCACTGCACGAATACGGCGGGAGTGCAGGAGTCTTTTCGAGATTTGGCGAAGAGCGGCGGCGGCGCGTTCAGCGGACGCTGCCGGCTGCAGGGAAAAGACGGCGGGTGGCGCTGGTTTGATGCTAGCGCGCGGGACCTGACCGCCGCACCAGGCGTTGGCGGAATTCTCATTAATTTTCAGGATGTCACGGAGCTGCAGCGCATGGAGGCGGAGCGGCAGGTTATCTCTGAGGTCGTTCATGCGCTCAACCAGACGTCGAACCTGGACGAGCTTCTCGCGGGAATCCATCAGGCGCTGAAAAAGGTTCTCTACGCGGAGAACTGTTTCGTGGCGCTGCATGATGCGGAGACGGAGACATTTACGTTTCCATTTTTCGCGGATCAAGTGGACACGGCGCCGCCACCACAAAAGGTCGGGCGGAGCTGCACGGCTTTCGTGTTTCGCACGGGATCGCCGATGTTAATTCCGCAGCGCGAATTTGACCGGCTTGCGGCGCAAGGGGAGGTTGAGCTGGTCGGCTCGCCTTCGCCGGCATGGCTCGGTGTTCCTCTGAAGACTCCTACGGCTACGATTGGGGTCCTTGTTGTTCAACACTATGACAACGAGGATGCCTACGACTCCCGCGACATGGAGTTTCTCGGCTCCGTAGGCGGGCACATCGCGCTGGCGATTGAACGGCGCCGCGCGGAAGAGGCGCTGCGCAAGAACGAAGAGATGTTCCGGCTGCTGTTTAGCTACAATCCGCTCCCCACTTGGGTGATTGACCGTGAAACGATGCATTTCCTCGAAGTGAATGAAGCGGCGGTGCGGCAGTATGGATATTCGCCGAATGAGTTCAAGAATATGACCACGCTGGACATTCGTCCGGAAGAAGAAAAGAAAAGATTTTTGGACTATTTCAAGGAACATGGCGGCGATACGCGGCGAATTGGAAATTGGAAGCATAAGAAAAAGGACGGGAAGACGTTTCAGGTCGAGACCATTTCTCACGAACTGGAATACGCGGGAAGGCGCGTGCGGCTGGTCGTGGCGCAGGATGTCAGCGAGCGCCGCATTCTCGAGCAGCAGCTTCGTCAGTCGCAGAAGATGGAAGCGGTGGGACGGTTGGCGGGAGGTGTGGCGCACGATTTCAATAATTTGCTGATGGTGATCAAAGGGCACACGGAATTGCTACTCGGAGCGTTGCCGCCTACGGACCAAGTTTCCAGGAAAATCGAGCAGATCGAACGAGCCGCAGATCGCGCGTCGGCGCTGACGCGCCAGCTTTTGGCGTTCAGCCGCCAGCAAGTTTTGCAACCTCACGTGATGAACTTGAATAATGTTGTGGAGGACATGGGCAAACTGCTGCCGCGGCTGATCGGAGAGGACGTCGAGTTGGTGGTGCGCACTTCGAAGGATCTGGGCGCAATTCGCGCAGACGCCAGCCAGATGGAACAGGTGATCATGAATCTGGCGGTGAACTCGCGGGATGCCATGCCGGGGGGCGGAAAGCTCCTGATTGAGACCCTGAATGTGGATCTGGACAGCGAGTACAACTCTGCGCACGCGGTGGTGCGCCAGGGAAAATATGTTTTACTTGCGGTTTCGGACAGCGGTTCCGGAATGGACGCGGAGACGCAGGCTCACATTTTCGAGCCGTTCTTCACCACCAAGCCGCAGGGGAAGGGCACGGGCCTGGGCCTGGCAACCGTTTATGGGATTGTGAAACAGAGCGGCGGGTTCATCTGGGTTTACAGCGAGGTTGGGCGAGGAACGTGCTTCAAGATTTATCTGCCGCGCGTGGAACAGGCGGTGGAAAAATCCGCGACTACGCATAGTGCTTCGGAGGCGCCGCGAGGGACGGGAACGATTCTGCTCGCGGAGGACGAGCAGGACGTCCGCGAAGTGGCGCGGGAATTTCTCGAGTCTGGCGGTTATACGGTAATTGAAGCGCGGGACGGTGCGGAAGCCATTCAGTTGGCGGAGAAGCATGCGGGCGCCATACGACTGCTGGTGACGGACATGGTGATGCCTGGAATGACGGGGCAGGAATTGGCGGGGCGACTCCATCAGGGGCGCGCGGGACTGCGCGTTCTGTACATGTCTGGTTACAGCGAGCATGCCGCTGCGGAATCGGCGCTCGGCGACTCCAGCATGCGTTTGTTGACGAAGCCGTTCAGCCGGTTGGCGATTCTGCGCGCGGTCCACGAGATTCTCGCGCTAGCCTGAAGCTGGTCAGACTCGTCCACGCTGGAAAATCCCTTCCCAATTTCTAATGAATCTTTGGGTGTCTCTTGTGCCAGTCGGTGTGTTGCTGGAAGGCACGCGCGGCTTGGATCACGGCGATGTCGTCACCGGCGCGGGCCACGAACTGCAGCCCGACTGGAAGATTCTTGTCTGTGAAACCGCATGGAACGGAGAGTGCTGGCAGTCCGCAGAGATTCCCGATGCCGCCGAGTGGATCGGGAAAGACGAGTCCGGTTTCCAGATTGAGTTCCAGCGGCGTGGCCGCGACGGGCTGAGAGGCGGTCACTAGCACGTCGAACGATTCGAACAGCGCGTCCATTTTCTTCTGAAGAATCTCTCTTACCTTCAGAGCTTGCAGGTAATCCGTGGCGGAGTATTGCTCGTTCACGTAGCCGGCGATTTGTCCCAGCGGATCAGCCAATTCACTGACTTTCCCGGAGCGAATGAGTGACCGGAAGGAAGCGGCGCCTTCGACGGCAATCACGATGCCGCCGGCGTCCTCCCATGGCCCTTCTGGCAGAGTGGCGTCCTTCATGCTCGCGGCATATTTTTTGATGGTCCGGTGAGCAGCTTCCATAGGTTTTGTGACGCCGGGTTCGAGCGATTTCCACGCATTGGTGAGCCAGCCAAGCTTCAGCGGGCGAGAATGTAGTTCCACCGAAGGCGAATACGTGAAGGCTCCCTTATCAATCGGTACGGTACCGCGATCCTTTGGATCGTGGCCCGCGATTGCCGCAAAAATGCGGGCGCAGTCTTCCGCTGATCGCGCCATCGGCCCAATCTTGTCCATCGAAGGCGCGAGTGCCATGGCGCCGTAACGGCTGACGCGGCCGTAGGTGGGGCGCAGTCCACTGACGCCGCAATAGGCCGACGGGCAGACGATTGACCCCCACGTTTCCGTGCCGATGGCGAACGCGGCAAGACCTGCTGCGACAATCGCTCCTGAGCCAGAGGACGATCCGCACGTCCAGCATTTGGTATCCCAGGGATTCTTGGCTTCGCCTTGCAGAGACGCGGAAGCGAAGCGGTAGCCCATGCCGCCGGCGAGCTCGATCATGGCGGCTTTGCCGATCATCACCGCTCCGACGCGATTCAAGTGTTCGATCACTGTAGCGTCGTAATCGAAGACTTGATTGGCGTAGGGCTTTGCGCCCCAGGTGGTGGGAAGTCCTTTCACGGCGAGGAGATCTTTTGCGGCGTACGGGACTCCGTGGAGAGGGCCACGATAGTGCCCGCGCTGAATTTCTTTTTCGGCGGCTTTCGCTTGCTCAAGGGCGATCTCGGGAGTCAGCCGGGCGTAAGCGTTGAACCGCGGGCCGAACTTCTGGCTGCGATCCAGATACATCTGCGTCAATTCAACCGGAGAGAGCTTCTTCGATTCGATGCGTTTCGCGAGTTCGCTTACAGAGAGATAGAAAATCTCTTCGCCAGGCATACGTGTGCTCCTCAGGAATTCTTTGGCGCAGCTGCGGGTTTTGGAGTCATGGGCGCGGGTTTCTTTTCGCGCTCCATCAACGGCTTCAAGTAGAGGGCAGGCCCATCGCCATTTTCGGTTGGATAGGTGCGCAAGCGATCGAGCGGCGGCTGCGCCTCGGTCGCCAATCTTCGAATGTCGGCCTTTTGCGCGTCGGAAAGTCGGCTGCCGTATAGCGCGAGGATTGCCTGGATGCGCGAATCCACTTCAGCCTGGCTTTCCGGTGAGAGCTTAGGGACATTCGGCGCTTGTTGCGGCTGGGGCACCGAAGCCGGAAGTTCTGCACTAATCAAATTGCCAGGTGCGATCGAGGCGGCTGCGGAAACCATGGCCGCGCGGCGCGCGAATTCACGGCGCGATATTACCCGCTGTTTCTTTTCGTTCATCGAGCTTCCCCCAGGAATTGGAACTGCGAGTGAAGTGCGCAAAGCGAGGCTACTGAATCAAAGTTCGAGCGTCAACTGGCTGGGCCCGCGGCCAAGGACGTAGCGGGGAAGGAGTAAGATTCTTCCGTTTCTATTCGACTTCCGTTAGTGTGCGAATCTGGGTTTCGAGTGCTTGATTGTATTGGCGCTCGATCTGCAATTCGGTTTGGAGCTTCTTTACGAGCAGATCCAAGTGGGAGATTTCGACTCGCAGTTTGTGGACGTCTGCCGCAGTGGGCGAGGGCCGCGCGGGGGCGGAGCCAGATTGTTGATGATCCTGATTCTGTTGCGCTGGCTGGCGTGGCGTGAATGCTTCCGCGAGCGCGCGTGGCCAGACGGATTCGGGCGGTTGCTGGGCTGGTGGCGGCTGCGTGGGGGCGACGTTGCGCGGCGCAGCTGGCGCGGGCGGGGGAGCGAAGAGATTGCTCAGCGCATTCGAAGCGCCGGTGCGTTGCGCTGCCGGTGATGGCGCGGCACTCTTGGGCTCTAGCAAACTTTTTACGCGGCCAATCAATTCCTGAGGTTGGAACGGCTTGCGAATCAATTCATCTGCTTTCACGGCGACGGCTTTATCCGCGACGCTCTTATTGACGACTCCGGACATCAAAACGACCGGAGTGTTGCTGAAATCGGGATGCTGTTTGATGTGGCTGCAGACGGAGTAGCCGTCCTGATCGGGCATAATGACGTCGGTGATGACCACGTCGGGACGGTTCTGTTCGAACTGCGCCAGCGCGGAAGCGGCATCGGCGCAGGTGATCACGTTGATGTCTTCGCGGCGGAACGCGATCTTGATGACTTCGCGCATGGTGGCGCTGTCGTCAATGAAATAGACCGTGGGAGTGCGCTTCTGCGCGGTTTCCCCCAGCGGTGGAATGGTCATCGCCTCGCTCATAGGGCTTCCTTGTCCGCCATGTCACGCGTGCCTTCATCGTATTCGCGCATGGCATCGAGCATTAGATCGGTGGACGAACGCAGCACGGTGCGCTGCGTCGAAGTCGTTCCGTAAGCAAATTTGTAAACGCCGGAAGCGCCGTTGACGCAGCTCTTCAAAATGTGAATCACGGCTTCGTCGCCAAACAAATGGCCGCATTCGGCGTGGATGATTTCCCCAGCGTCGAAAAACAAGATGCCGTCGATTTCGCCGGCGTTGATGTGTAGCGCTCCCGTTTGCCGCGCGTGTCCCAGCATTTGCATAACGCCGGTGAGGTCGTGGTGCGTGAGGTTGCCACTGAGGCTCGTGTCCGACTGCGAAAGCATCTGCGTGGGCTGAAAACCCTCGGCCTTGCTGACGAGAATTTGCTTCACGTGAGCGGCGATCACCGTGGGCTGCTGGTTGCGGTCGATATAGTCGTCGCAGCCGGCCTGGAAGGCTTCCATCAGCGCGCGCTGGCTGCCATCGCCCAGCGCGATGATTTGCAAGGCGGCGTTTTTTGGGTCTGCGTGAATGATTCTGGCAATTTCGAGAGCGCCCATTTCGCGCATGTTGGTCGCGCAGAGAATGGCGGTCGGCGCGTCGTATTCAAGCGTGGTCAGCGCAAACGCGGCTTGCGTGCTGGTGGCGAGTTCGAAGCCTTCGCGTTTCAAGGCGTCGCCGAGACGCTTGGCAAAATAGACGTTGCTATCGATCAGGAGAAGCTTGGCGGTACGGCCGGCAATGATCACGGCTGAGGCTCCAGTGTCGCATCTGCCGCAGCTGCGGCTGTCGTTTCGGCGAGCAGATCCTCGGGGCCGGGCGTGAGCGCGTCGAGATTCAAGACTTCCATTACGTCACCGGCATGAGAGAGCCATCCAGCAACTTGGGCCGCGTCGGATTCTCCGGGCGCGATCATTTCCGCGTGAATCAATTCGCAGTCTCCGGTGACGGGCAGCGCCACCCATTCCGTTTGCGCGCCAAAGTGGCGCACGGCGATTAGATAAAAGCGGCGGGAGGTCAGTTTCTTGCCGATGAGCGTCTGTGCTACGTCGCAGACCGGGACGATTCGTCCGCGGCGCAGGATGACGCCTTCGATTTTTGGGGTTCGGTGCGGAAAGCGAAAGACGCGGCTCGGCGCGACGAGTTCGGCAATCTGCGACGCAGCAACGGCGAAGCGCCGTTCGCCCAGCCGCAGGAGAACGAATGATTCCAGTTCGAGTTCTGCCGAGACGCTCATTGCGCGAATTCAGCCCCTTCGTCGGTTTCTGCTTCGGGCAATTCCATGGGCGGCAGAGCCGCATCCAGTACGGCGAGTTCTTCAGGCGACAAGAACCCTTCCGGGTGCACGACCGGGACAACGGTTTGATCGAGTGCCGTCAGGCCGCGGTACCAGCGGCGCTCCTCGTGACAAAAACACTGTGGGAGCGCCTGGAGCCTCGTCATGCTGGTCATTTTTTCAATGCCGTCAATCAAGAGAGCGGTGCGCGTTTTACGAAGAACGAAAACCAGCGCGCCCATCGGGGCGGAAATGCCAAAGTGCGTGGTGCCATCCACGATGAAAAGGGATTTATCGGCACGCCGCACGACGTGACGGACCTTTTCCATGCCGGGCGCATTGATTTCAACGGATGCACCGGAGAGGCTATCTGCGCTGCGCACTTCTTGGACGGAAGCGGACGAGATGGCGAAGAGCTGTCCGCCCACGCGGAAGAGAATGATCTGTTCCGCGCGGAGCGCACTGGGCTTCGCTGGACCTGCGAGCCGCATCAGCGAACTCCTGCGGGAGTGGGTCGGCAGATTCCGAGAACGCGCTTTTCGATGGCGGCGTAAATGTCATCGATACCAAGGACTTGATCCACGGCGCCGGCTTTGATGGCTTCGGCAGGCATGCCAAAGATCACGGAGGTGGCTTCGTCCTGCGCGAGGACGAGACCGCCGGCGGATTTGATTGCTTTGGCGCCGTTGGTGCCATCATTGCCCATGCCGGTCAACACGCCAGCGATGCTCAGCGAGCCGGCAAAGGCGGCCACGGATTCCATGGTGACGTCAATATTTGGCAGATAGCCGTTGATGCGGCCGCTGGTTCCATCGAGCTGAATGCGCCCCGTCGGAGTCACTCGCAGATGCTGGCCGCCGGGGCAGATGTAAAACGTGCCGGGCTGAAGGGCTTCGTTGGCCTCGGCTTCTTTCACACGGATTCCGGTGAATTCGGTGAGTTGTGCAGCATATTGCGTGGTGAACGCCGCTGGCATGTGCTGCACGAGAATGACGGCCGCGGGGAAATCTTGGGTGAAGCCGGGAGCGATGCGCATCACTGTCGCTGGACCGCCGGTGGACGCAGCGAGTACTACGACAGGGAACCGCTGGTCGAGACCAGAGGAAGGCGTGGGCCGGCTGATTACCGGTGCGGGCGCCGGGGCTTTGGATCCGTTGGATGACTGCAGTTTGGAAGCGATGCGCGAAGCAGTGCGTACGACACGCACTTTTGCAGCCATTCGAACTTTGCGGAGAAGCTCTTCCTTCACGCTTTGCATGTCCAGATCTATAGCGCTGGAAGGCTTGGCTACAAATTCAATCGCGCCGAGTTCTAACGCGCGGAGAGTGCTGGCCGCACCTTCTTTGGATTCGGAGCTGACGATCACGATAGGCCGCGGATTCGTGGTCATAATTTCCGCGGTGGCTTGCAGCCCATCCACGTGAGGCATATTAATGTCCATGGTGATCACGTCGGGCTTCAGCGATTCAGAAAGGGACACGGCTTCGCGGCCGTCCTTGGCATGACCCACGGTTTGCAGCTGTTCGTCGGCGTTGAAAATCGTCTCCAGCACCTTGCGCATAAAGGCGGAGTCGTCGACGATCAGCACCCGAAATTTTTTGTTCACAGTTGCCATTCCTCGTTTACGCGACCGGAAGAACCGGGCGTCCTGCCTCCGTTCCCATAAGTTGTTCCACTGCGGCGATCAACTGGTCTTCCTGAACCGGTTTGGTCAGGAATGCGGTGGCGCCTTCCTTCATTGCACGATCTCGATGCTTGGCGCCGGCGCGTGACGTCACCACCATCACGGGGATGCGGCGCGTCGTCGGGCTCTGGCGCAACTGCACCATCAATTCGTAGCCGGTCATGCGCGGCATCTCGAGGTCGGTGATGACCAAATGACAGCCGTGCTGCGCGACGAGTTCGGCGGCTTCCAGGCCATCGGCGGCCAGCTTCACGCGGTAGCCGTTCTTTTCGAGCATGCGCCCGACGAATTTGCGCACGCTGATGGAATCGTCCGCTACGACGATGACGCGTTCCTGTTCGACGCGATCGATGGCTTCGGAAGGAATCGTTCCGCGGGCAACAGCGGCTGAGCCGGGGGCAAAGATGCGGGCGGCGCTGGCGCTGGCTTGCAGCGGACGGCGCTCGCTCGGTTCGGTGGCTACCATGCGGTTCAGGTCGATCAGCAGAATCAGGCTGCCGTCGGGAGCAATTGTAGTTCCGGGGAAAAGCTTCACGCGGCGGAGGTATTCGCCCAGATTCTTGATAACGATTTCGTCTTTCCCGAGAACCTCTTCGACCACAAGGCCAATCTGACGATTTCCGGTGTTCGCGACCACCATGCGGAAATAGCCGTTGACGGGCTCGAGTGGCGGCAATCCCAGGTAGGTGTCCAGGCGAACGACTTCGGTGACGACGTCGCGGACCTTGGTCAACAATTTTCCGCCGACGTCTTCGATTTCGTCAGCGCGCAAACGCCGAATTTCTTCGACCACGGCCAAAGGCAGCGCAAAATTCGTCGCTCCGCAACGCACGAAGAGCGCCGGAGAGATGATCAGCGTGAGAGGCACCTTAAGCGTGAACTTCGTGCCCTGTCCGCTGACGCTCTGGATATCGATTTCGCCGTTGAGGGCGTTGAGGTTTGCTCGGACCACGTCGAGGCCCACGCCGCGGCCTGCCAGTTCCGTCTTCACCGGAGCGGTGGAGAAGCCCGGGTGGAAAAGCATTTCGCGGAGGTCGCGTTCCGTCAGGCGGTCAGCGGTTTCCGGGGAAACAAGGCCGCGCTCGATGGCGCTCTGCTTGACGCGTTCGTAGTCAATGCCGCGGCCATCGTCTTCCACTTCGATGTAAATATGGTTGCCGCGATGGTAGGCGCGCAGCGTGATATTGCCCGCCGCGGACTTTCCGGCCGAGGTGCGGGCTTCGTTCTGCTCGATGCCATGCGCCACGGAATTGCGCACAAGGTGCACTAGGGGGTCGGAAATCTGCTGAATGATGTTGTTGTCGAGTTCGGTTTCGCTGCCGGACAGATCGAGCTCGACCTGCTTACCGGTGGTCTTCGCAGCATCGCGTACGGCGCGAGAAAGCCGGGAATACAGCGTGCCGATGGGCACCATGCGCGCGGCGGTGATTTCATCCTGGAGGTGATGCGCCAGCTTCGTGAATTCGTCAATGTCGCCTTCGACGCGGCCGATAAATCCTTCGAGTTGCGAGAGAACTTCGTTCACGTCGGCGGAAATTTCGGCCATGGAGCGGGACAAGATATTGAAGTCGTCGTAGCGGTCCATTTCGAGTTCGCTGAACTCGGACCAGAACGAGGTGTCGCCGGCCGCCGCACTGGTCAGCATCTGCGGCGTCTGCGCAGGAGTCCATGGCGCTTGGGCCGCTCGGTTGGAGCTGATGCGATTGAATTCGTATTTTTCCTGGAACTCCGCAACTTTGCCCTGCAACCGTTCTTTCGAAAAGCTCAACGTGTCGACGAGCTTTTCCAGTTCGGCAACGCGGCCGACCATGCGGGTGCGGTTGATCACCAATTCGCCGACCGTGTTCATCATGCGGTCGAGGCGGGCAAGAGCGATTCGAACGGACTTGGCGGTCGATACAGCGGCTGCAACTTGTTTTGTAGTCTTCTTCGCGAGAGCCGCCGTGGAAGCGATGGCGTCTGCTTCGCCGGTTTGCTGTTGAACCGTTCCTTCCGCAGCTCCGGCGACAAGCTCCGTTTCCTCTACCTCAACGGGAGCAAACTCAGCGATGCGGCCCAACAGGGAATCGACGCCCGCGCGCATCTCCGCTTCATCGGCCCACTGCCGATGAAGAGTTTTCTTGAGAACGTCCACGGATTCGAGGCACAAGTCCACAACCGCAGGAGACGGCTCAATCTCACCATCCCGTAAGCGCCCGATCAAATCTTCCACGCGATGCGCGATGCCGCCCAGGCGTTTCAATCCAACCTGCGCGGCCGAGCCTTTTACGGTGTGGATCGCGCGGAACAATTTGTTGATTTCTTCTGGATTGTTGTTGCCTTCCAGAGAAATCAGGCAATCGCTGACAATCTGCAGATGCTCTTCCGCTTCCGGCTGGAAGAATTCCAGGATTTCGTCCGGGACTTCGTCGTCGGCCGGGATGGCGTCGAAATAGGAGCCTGTGACAGCAGCAGCCGACGCTTCACTTTGCTTCTCCGCGCCGGACCCCGAACGATTTTCCGGTTGATGAAGATTCAGTGGCGGCGGTTCCGTTGGGAACGCAAATCGGTAGCGCTCCTTGAATCCCGCGATGTCCTCCAGATTTTCCTGGCCCGTGTCGCTGACTTCCAGAAGATCGGTTTCGAGTACCGAAATTCCGTCGGACAAAAACTCCGTCAGCGGGCCGTGAAGATCGCTGCCCAATGGTGCGTTCAGCGCATATTGGAATACGTGCGCCAATTTTCCGGCAATCTCAGAGAATCGCGGAAAACCGTAGCTCGCGGATGTGCCGCTCAGTGTATGCGCCGCGATATAGAGACGCTCGAGATCCTCGTGCCGCGGCTCAATGTCCTGAAGCACGCTCACGTACTCCCGCAGATACTGCAGGTGCTCCGAGGCCTCCTGGAGGAACAGCTCGACGGCTTCGCGGTCCATGGTGCTCACGCGCGGCCCTCCGTCACCAGTTCCGGCTTTTGCAATTCCGCAGAGGTTGGCTTGCGATAGAGAATGCAGTCATTCAGGACGATAGCTTGAAACTTTACCGGCATCTTCGAAATGGATTCCGAATGACCCAGGAACAGGTAGCCCCCAGGCTCCAGCGTGTCGTAAAACCGCTGAACGAGAGTGCGCCGGCGTTCTTCCGAAAAATAGATCAGGACATTCATGCAGAAAATCATGTCCATCCGCCCGACGTACACTGCCGACGCCAAATTCATCTGTGTGAAAGAGACCATCTTGCGCAAACGTGGTTTCACCTGAAATCCTCTGCCGGAGGGCATGAAGTGATTGGCCAGCTGCTTTTCGTTGACGCTGGCGATGCTGCGTCCCGTATAAATCCCGCGCTCTGCATGGCTCAGAGCGTGCCGCCCCACATCCGTTGCTAGGATCTCCACATTCCAGGATTCCGCAAAGGAGAGGGAATCGGCAATGGTAATCGCTACTGAATAAGGTTCCTCACCGGTGGAGCAGCCGGCGCTCCAAATGCGCAGCGTGCGAGGATTCTTCCAGAACTTTTTCACATGCAGTTCCGGCAGCACGCGCTTCTCGAATGCTTCGTAAACACCGGGATACCGGAAGAAACTGGTCTCCTGCGTCAGCAATCGCTCGAGCAAGGCTTCGTATTCGACGTTCGATTTACGAATGGCGCGCAGCAAATCGGTGCCGCGCCCCATTTCCTTTGTGCGCAGGTGTTCGCGCACACGAGTGGAGAAGAAGCGCTCGCGCGATTCATCGAAGCAAATTCCAGTGCGCTCTTCGATCAACATGCGAATCTCGCTCAATTCGTGTTCGCTCAAGCCCTGCACATGTCCCTGGCGTTCGGTCATCGTTTTCCCGTAACTGTGCTCTCTCTACCTGCGGCCTTGTGCCGGAGAAGAGAGTTGCTGCTTATCGCGAAACGCCTGCAGGGACGGGCCGCTCCGATTCTTCACGCGTGGCTGCTGCCTTGGTCGCCGCGCGGAATTGCGCCAATGCTTCGTTCAACTGATCCGACAGCTTCACCAACTGGCTGACCGTTGCGACGGTTCCGCGTGTACCTTGCGACGTCTGCCGCGTGATGCTGGAAATGATTTGCATGGCGTGCGCAACACCTTCCGTACCGCGCACCTGCTGTTTGGAAGCCAGCGAAATTTCTTGAACAAGTTCTGCCGACTGGCGCACCACGTTGGAAATGGCGTCCAGCGCGCGGCCGGCCTGATCGGCCAGCGTGGCGCCGCCTTCCACTTCCTTGGTGCCTTCTTCCATGACCACCACGGCTTCGTTCGTCTCTGCCTGAATGGCCTTGATGAGGGCTGCGATGTCTTTCGTGGCGCTGCGGCTGTGTTCCGCGAGCTTGCGGACTTCGTCGGCGACGACCGCGAAACCGCGGCCTGCTTCACCGGCGCGCGCCGCTTCAATGGCCGCGTTCAAAGCCAGCAAATTGGTCTGCTCCGTGATGTCGTTAATCACGTTGATGATTTCCGAAATTTCCAGCGAACGATCACCGAGCGATTTGATTTTTTTGGCGGTGGCTTGCACAGAAGCGCGGATGCGCTGCATGCCTTCGAGAGTATCGCGCACGGCGCGGTTCCCCTGTTCGGCGGCGTCCAGCGCACGGCGCGCGGCTTCCGCGCTGGCTTCGGCGTTGTTAGACACCTGTTTCATCGAAACCGTCAGCTCTTCTACGGCGCTCGACGTGTTCGTGATTTCCTGATCCTGCTGGGTCGCGCCGGCCTGCATTTCGTCGGCGGCCACGAGAATGTTGTTCGAGCACGCCGTGACTTCCATGGCGGCCTTGCGAACGCGCTCAAGAACCTTGGTGAAATTGTCGAGCATGTAGTTGATGGAATCGGTGACGTTGCCAAGCGCGTCGTTGGTCACCTTTCCGCGCTGCGACAAATCGCCGCGAGCGACCTGGTTGATGACGCTCAGGAGGTCGGTGATGCTGCGCTGCAAGGCGTCGTTGGCGTCCTGGTTGCTCGTCGCCTTGGAAACCTTGGCCACCGCACGGTTCAGGTTGTCAGCAATGTAGCCCAGTTCGTCATTCGTGGTGACTTCCGCGCGCGCGCGCGGATCACCGGCGGCAAGGCGCTCGGAGAATTCCGCTAGCGACTGCACCGGCCCGAGCAAAGCCCCGAATCTCCACGCCAGAATGACGGACGTCGCCAGCGCCAGCACGATCGCGAAGATCACCGTGCCTCCGGCAGGCGAGCCAAAGTCGAATAAAGACGCATCTCCGGCCTTCTTGCCGGCGCTGAAGGCCAGTCCGAGAACGATGAAGCCGAACACGCCGTTCATCAGGACCAGCGTCCAGATTGTGGAACTCAGTCGCGATTTCATACCACCCTCCAAATCTCTTCCGCGGAGCCCGCGCCGTCGAGCGGCGTCGTCTCCACAAAACTCAAATGCTGGGCCCCGGAAAAACCTCGAGCATCCGGCGCAGATCGATTACCAGCGCCAGGCGGTCGTCATGCCGCAACATTCCGACGCAATGCGGCACGTTTTCTGGTGCTTGCTCGAGCAAATCCGCGGTGTTAACCGAATACGTTCCGATGACCTCATCGGCGGCAATGCCGATGCGAATGTCGTCGTGATGCGTCTCGCTGTGCAGGGACGCGACGACCACATACTTCGGCAGCAAGCCGGGACGCCGCCCTTCCGTGATAGCGATGTCAATCAGCGGCACAATCGCTCCGCGCAAATTGAAAATTCCCACAAGATACGCCGGGCCAAGCGGCAGCTTCGTCAGCAGCGGCCAGTCCACCACTTCCTCGACGTCCAACACCGGCAGGCAAAAGCGTTCGCGTCCGCTGCGGAACACGCAGTACTGTGATTCCGGCGGCCGCTCTTCCATGGGTCCAAGCGCTTCGAGCAGATCCGCCGTGTCGGCGTCTGCGGGAAGTGGAACCAGATGAAAATCTTCGCTCATAGTCCGCTCGTGCCTTTAGGAACCATCAGGCGAAGCGCCTCACGGCGCGAAGCAACTCTTCGCGTGTGAAGGGCTTGGTAACGTAACCATCCGCCCCTTGCTGCTCGCCCCAAAATTTGTCGCTTGCCGAGTCCTTCGAGGTCACCATGATCACGGGAATGCTGTTGAACTCCGCACTGCCCTTGAGATCCCGGCAAATCTGATATCCGTTGCGATCCGGCATCACTACATCGAGCAGGATTACGCTGGGGCGCTCGCTGGTGATCATCTCTTCGACCCGCTTCGGATCATTCAAACCCACAGGCCAATAGCCTTCCTTCTCCAGCAGGCCTTGGATCAGCTTGACCTGCGCCGGCGAGTCGTCAATGATCAGGACTTTCTTGTGCACAGCCGTACTCTCCCCATACTTATCCGCAGAGCAGAGGTGCACGTCAGCAGCCAGCTTTTGGGTTCTTCTTCTCTTTGTTGCTATTTAGTTTAAGTGCCGCACAATGAGTGAGTTGCGGTGGTAACGGGGCTTGCCTAGCGGCGTGGGAAAGTCGGTGCGGGTGTCTCCACCGTCTCAGCTTGAGATGCATTCTCAGCTTCCTTCATCTCCGTTGCCAGCGATGAGAAACGCTGCATGATTTCGTTGATCCGCAGGGCCATGCTGTGGATGGTCTTGATCTGCGCCAATGACTGGGAAGAGAGCTGCCCGGGCTCCAAAAGCAGTAGCTCGGCGTTGCCCAGCATGGATGTCAGAGCGTTGTTCACGCTGTGCTTCATGTCCAGCATGTAGCGGCCGAGAGTGGCGTAATTTTCGTTTTTGGCGGCGCTGCGTTCCGCTTCACGCGCGATCCGTGTGGCTTCCGTGCGGCGCAGCGATTCTCCGGCGACAAGCAGGAGAGTCTGCGCCCAATCTTCGCGCAGGGGAATGTGGACCAGTCTTGGATACTTGGCGCGAAGTTGACCGAACTCTCTTGAATCCGCGGGCGCACACAAAATGACAGCCGTGCCCGGGTCAAGAGAGCGAAGCACGATGGGTAGTCTCCCATCGCCCACAGGACCAACAACGACGAGGTCGTGACGCGGAGCATCTTGCGCGCGCCACAGTTCGCTGCTGAGCACGGTGATGCCAGGAGCTTGCCGTTCTGTTTGCCAGC
Organism: uncultured Acidobacteriota bacterium; assembly: GCA_963729455.1. Lineage (GTDB taxonomy): Bacteria > Acidobacteriota > Terriglobia > Acidiferrales > UBA7541 > Acidiferrum. The sequence goes on along the minus strand of CAVSNX010000003.1, from coordinate 787,908 downwards.
AAGCCGTCAGCAGCCTGGCAAATTCAGTTTCGTCGGTGAGAATCAGTACGTTTGCGTTTCGCAAAGAAAACTCGCTCCGTGAAATCCTGATTCGATCCGTGGCCAGCGGATCCATGCAATGCCCGCTACAATTTCTCCGCTTCATCGAGCGCCGAAAGAAGGCGCTTCGTGCTGATGCCAAGGTTTACAGCCGCTTCGGTATCTTTCGCTTGCTTGGCAACGTCCACTCGCTCCTGCAAGCGCGTTACTTCCACGCGCGCGATGCTCATGGCTTTGTCGAGCGAGGTTGCATTTCCCGTTTCCTTTGCGGATTCCACAGCGGCCGTGACGAGAACACGAGCGACAACCGCGCGCCGCAAGTCTTCCGCGGAGGGACCATCTTCGCTCACAAATGCCGTCACTTCCCAGGAGGACAACAAGATTCGAGCGCCGCCGATCTTGACGGTGGTCATCGAACGTCCCCGCGATGGTGGAGTGGCGATCAGTTGTTCCCAAATCTGTTCCATACAGGTTTCGAAATCGAGTACTGCCAGGGAATCAGCCTTCACGTCGGATTGCAGAGAAGGTTTGGCGCCGGCCTTTCCTTTGCCGTTGGATGCAGCGGATTCTGTGTCCGCTTTCTTTGCCGAAGGCGCCATCCGCGTGGGAGCGGCGATCGGAGCGGCATTTTCGGATTGTTTTCCGAATGCCTTTTCAAGAGCGTGCTCTACGTCTGTCCGCAGCCCCAGCAGCTTTTCGAAGGCCTGGCTTACGGATCGCTCCGTGTATTCCCTCTGAAAAGGCTGCTTCCATTCGTCGGCCGCTGCACGAATTTTGCTCACGGACTCCGTGGCGGACAGCCCAAAGTGGTGGCAGTCAATAATGCGAACCCCGGACGATTCGAGTTGCGTCAGTCCGGTGCGAACGGTGATGAGGTCAGCGTGCATTAATTCGATCAGCGTCCGGCGCAGCAGGAAATTGAAGCGGATGAAGGCAACTAGTGCAGCGGGATCGTAGAACATGCCCCCCGCTGTTTCCTTCACCTTGCGGCCCTGTTCGATGAAATTCGTTTTCAAGATCTCGCGGAGACTGCGGAAACCGCGCAAAGACTCGATCATTTTTTCGAGCGGGGCGCACCACGCGAGCGGACTCGGATCCACGTCACCAAGAACCGGCTGCATCACCTGAGCAACATCTGCGGGTTCGATTTGCTTGTGATAAATCTTCGCTGGCGCGCAGAGCGCAAAGTATTGCACCAGAAGAAAGTCAATTTTGTCGCGGTCGACGTTGCTCTTCTTTGATTTTCGTAAGTGACGGCTGATTAAAGCGCGGAGGCCGGTTTCGCTGGCGTTCAGCGTGGTCATTTGCAGTAAGTGCCGGAGTTGGTGAACGAGGACCCGCAGGTCCATGGAATCCAGCCATTCCTGCACCTGGTTGAAGAGATCCGAATCTGGTTTTTCCGGCAGATTCCGCTTCGCGTGGGGGAACGGGATTTCGAATTCGAGCTGTTTGGCGAGGGCCAGGTAAATTGGAAAAACCGAACGCGCTTCCGCCCATTGCGCCTGGCGCGGGCTGTCGGTTCGAGCCGGAGCGGGAATGTTCAACGTCGTCGATTTGGTCACGGCTGTGTCACCCAGTCGCAGGGGCATTTTGAAAATCGGACGGCCACTGCTTTTCGTCCTTCGTGATATTGAACGGCTATAACCGTTGCCTCCGCCGGGCGCCCATCTTGTGATGCTTCCAGCCGCACCCGGTCGTCAAACTCGAGCGGCAGGGTCGACAAAAAAATAGCGTGCTCTGTGCCGCCGAACTCCACGACGCTGGCTTCGCGCAAGGGCGTCGCTCTGGAACGCAAAGAAGTGACCTGCACGGGAACTCGAACCGCTCTTACCTGCGGAAAGAAGCGCGCTAGTTGCTCCGCGCAGTTTTGTTCCGCTGTTGCGAGTGTCAAACTCCCGGACCGTCCCACGTCGCCTCTCACTCTGTCGGCCAAATTCCAGGTACGTTTCCACGGCGAGATACACCACTCGCCGCAGGAGACACAGACTTCCGAAGACAGAGATGCACGCCGTGCTCCAAAGAAAGCGAATGGGAGGATTGCTGGAAAGTACAGAAAAAGAGGGGCTTAGGTTTTTCTCTAAGAGCACAACTGGCTCACGCGTCTCACCGTGAAACGATTTCGTCTCACCGATCAACCTGTCTGCGGATCCCGAAAGGCTACTTCGCGAGGCACCGAGACGCTCAGGGGGCCACTGCCTGCGGGTCGTTTTCGCCGGCCGCGCCGCCGGACTTCACGGCGATGTTGTAGCGCTTTAGCTTACGATAAAGTGTCGCGCGGCTGATCCCCAGCATTTTGCCGGCGAGCGCTTTGTCGCCATTTGCTTGTTCGAAGACCCGCAGAATGGTCATTCGTTCCATTTCCGCGAGGGCCGTGGTTGAGAGTGACGCCGCGTCCTGTGGGGTGGGAGCCGCGGATTCGGACTGCTCGCTGCGGATGGCGGGAGGCAGGTCTATCACGTCAATGGTCTGGCGGTCGCCCAGCGTAATGGCTCGTGCAATACAGTTTTCCAGTTCGCGAATGTTTCCCGGCCAGTCGTAATTCAAAAGACTCTTCATCGCCGCCGCGGTAACTTGTAGGTGTGCGCCCTTCGCATAGCGGTCCAGGAAATGGTGAACCAGCACGGGGATGTCCGAGCGGCGATCGCGCAGGGCGGGGAGGTGCACGGTAACGACGTTCAGGCGGAAATAGAGGTCCTTGCGGAATGTTCCGGCACGATACGCAGATTCCAGATCGCGGTTTGTCGCGGCGATCACGCGCACGTCCACGTTCACTTTTTCATTGCTGCCGACGGGCCGAACTTCTTTCTCTTGAAGCACGCGCAGGAGTTTGGCCTGCATCTCCAGCGGCAGCTCGCCAATCTCGTCGAGGAAGATAGTCCCGCCATTCGCCGCTTGAAACAGGCCCGCTTTCGATTTCATCGCACCGGTGAACGCGCCTTTTTCGTAGCCGAAGAGTCTCGCTTTCCATCAGCGTGGGCACCAACGAACCGCAATCCACTGCCACGAACGGCGTTTGCGCCATGGAACCGCGGAAGTGAATCGCGCGGGCAGCCAGTTCTTTCCCCGTGCCGCTTTCGCCGGAGATCAGCACGGGCGTCCGCGTATCCTTAAGACGCGAAATCATGCGCAAAACGTCCTGGATGTTTGCGGAAGTTCCGATGATTCCGTCGAGGTTTTCTTCCGTCGTCACCCGTTCACGCAGAAATTCGTTCTCGGTGACTAGGTGGACTTTTTCGGCCATGCGTTGCAAAAGCAGACGCATTTTTTCCACGCGAAAGGGCTTCTCGATGTAGTCGTAGGCCCCCAATTTCATGGCGTCCACAGCGGATTCGATCGACCCGTGGCCGGTCATGATCGCAACCTCCGTGTGTGGAAGAAGCGCCTTCGATTGCTTCAGTAGCTCCACGCCAGACATTGTCGGAAGCTTGAGATCCGTAAGAATCAGATCAGGTGCGTCCGATTCCAGGCGAGCCAGTGCAGCCTCCGCGCTCTCCGCTTCGGCGCAGGCATATCCTAAAGTACTGCCAATGGTCATGCACAGTCGGCGGATGCTCTGTTCATCATCCACCACCAATAGCCGTGTTTTCATCGCCTCGCTCATGGTTTCCCGAAAGTTTTCTCCACGGTCGAAATCAATTGCTGAACACGAAAGGGCTTTTCGATGCACGGCGTCCCGCTCTGCGCGAGAAACGTTTGCGTGTCACTATTCGCCGTATCCCCGCTGATCAGAATAATCCGCGAGCTTAGCTCTGGTCGATTCTTCTGGATCCACGCGTGAACTTCCGCGCCATTCACGGCCCCGGGCATTCGAATGTCCGATATTACTCCGGCATAGCGCCCTTTCGAAAGCCGCTCCAATCCTTCCGCCCCGGAGGCGGCGTTTTCCACAGCGTAGCCCCTTCGCTCCAGCGCGGCGCGCAAGAACGCTATGACCGATGGCTCGTCTTCGATCACCAGGATCGGTCCTCCCGTCCACAAAGCCGTTTGCACGCTCACCGCCCCGCCTCTTTCGCCGCCGCCGCGGCCAGCGAAGCTTCCGTTGCCACCGGGATTCGAACGACAAACGTGCTCCCCGCGCCCTCCTCATTGGTCCAGCACTGAATTTCGCCCCCATGCGCGCGAACAATTCCGTAGCAAATGCTGAGTCCGAGGCCCGTTCCTTTGCCCACCTGCTTGGTGGTGTAAAACGGATCGAAGATCCGCTGCGGATCAGCGATACCCGTCCCATTGTCGCTGATGGCCACTTCGATCATTTCCGCCTGCCGCCGCGTATGAATCTTGATGCGCCCGCGCTGGCTGGCCTCCTGAACCGCATCGTAGGCATTGTTCAGAATGTTCAAGAAAACCTGCTGCAGCTGCTGCGAATCCCCCAGCGCCGGCGCCAGCGACTCTTCGAAATCCTCCAGCACTTCAACGCCATGGCTTGCGAAGTCATAACTGCGCAGCTTGATCGTTTGCCGCAGCACACTGTTCACCTGCACGAGTTCGCGCTGCACCGGTCGCTGTCGCGCAAAGCTCAGCAAGTCCTGCACGATGTCCTTGGTGCGCTGCGTCTCCTGCAAAATAATTTGCAAATCTCCCCGCGCCGAAAGCGGCACTTCCGGGTTCTCCAACAGCAAGTCCGTAAATCCGAGAATCGCCGCGAGGGGATTATTCACTTCATGCGCCACGCCCGATACCAGCCGCCCAATCGTCGCCATCTTTTCGCTGTGAGCTAACTTCGCCTGCAGCAGCGCCGCGTCCGTAATATCCGTCATCACCACAACAACGCTGTTCACCGCGTCCTGCTCATCTCGCATCGGGCTCAGGCTGATGGAAAAATGTCCCATGGAGCCGTCGCCGCGCCGCACGCGCAATTCGAGGTTTTCGACTTGGTGCCCGTTCGCCGTCGTCTCCAACGCTGCATCAAAATCGTCCCGATGCGAGGCCTCCACCCAATCCACCAGCCGGTGCCCAATCAATTCGTTTTCCTGATATCCCGCTTCATAGCATCGCCGGTTCGCATAACTGATCAGCCCGGCGGTATCCAGCACGAGAATCATGCTCTGCGTGGTATTTAAGATCTTCTGGTTGAAGTCGCGCTCTCTCTGGAGCTGTGATTGAAAGGTCTTCTGTTCCGTAACGTCCAGCATCAGCCCGCGAATCTGCGCGATCCTGCCGCGCGCATCACGCACCGCCGTAATATTTTGCAAAGTATGCAGCAGCGTGCCGTCCTTGCGTCGCAACGTCTCCTCGTAGTTGCGCAGCACGCCGCGCTCTGCTAACGCGCGCAAGAACTTCTCACGCGCTTCCGGCGCGGGATAGAGATGTGGACTGACGTCGGCGCGAAGCAGCTCCTCCCTCGATCCGTAGCCCAGCATGCGCACCATCGCGTCATTGACGTCCAGGAATCGCCCGTCCGGCGTCGCGAAGAACAGCCCTTCCTGAATGCTGTCAAACAGCTCCCGATACCGCCGTTCCGCCTCCCGCCGATCGGTAATATCTTTTAAGACGTGGATCGTGCGCGTATCGTCGTCGGAAACACCGGGCGTACGCGAAGTGGAAACGAGAAAGATGCGTTCCGCGGACGCCGCAACATACTCTTCGCGGGATCTCTGCGTGTCGCGGCAGAACGGGCATGGCAGATCGCTGCCTGTTTCTGCGATTTGCCTCAAGCTGCTCATGGCTTCGCCAACCAGCGCCACCGGAGGCACGCCCAAATGCGAAGCCAGCGAGCGGTTCGTTCGCACAATGTTCCATGCGCGATCATGCACCACGATGTAGTCGCTGATCGCATCAATGTCCTCAACCCACTGGCGCTTCGAGCGCTCCAACTGTGAGAACCGCCGAAAATTCTCTAGCGACAGAGCGGCGTGGCTGGCAAGTGCATGCAGCAGCTTCTTCTCGCTTGCGTCCAGGTTCTTTCGCTTTCGAAATAGACAAAGAGTTCCAAGTCTTTCGTTATCGCTGGCGGCAATTCGCACAAAAATGGCAGTGATGGGTTCTGTCGCACCTTGTAAGCTGGCCCCAGTGTCCTTGGGAACGGGCAGAGTTTCCACATCTCCCAAGCTGCCCCGCGCCGTCGTTACCAGCCAGCCCTCCGCTGCAAGGAAGTCAGAATTGCTATCCTCAGAGGACGAATACAGTTCGGTTTCGCGGCCCCGGTAGACAACCACGCCGCCCCAAATCGCCTTCAGCATTCGAGCACACCGCTGCGCAAACCGCTCCAAAAAGTCCGGCAAATGGCGCGACTGTGCCGCTTCGACCGCAAGTTCCATCAACTCTTCGGCGTGATCGGGTGTGGTTTGGTCGGACTGCGGCTTCCCTCGCCGAGAGGCAATCCGGTGTGACGGCAACGCTCTTGGTTCGCGCATGGAGCAGAGGGGTGCGAGTGTCTCAACTTGCGAGCCACCAGCACTTATACCCTACTGGGAAGTCTCAATCTGAGTCAACCACCGTGGAGTCCCTTGTTTCGTGATTGCCTATACGTGCGCCACGTCAATTCTCGTTCCGTCTCAGCCTGAGACCTCCCAACCGGGAGCTCTGCTTTGCTGAGACGCATCGCCCGCATTCCAACCTTCCTGCCCACGACCGCGATTGACTATAACTCTTGTTTTATCTGACACATACCGATGTCTCCCGCAAAGTACTACCCAGGCCTAACCGGTTCTAGTACATGGCACTCAGCGTGCTTTCTCTCTTGCGGGGTATCTCCCATCCTGAGGAGGAGTAGTGTCGAAAACAACCAGCAGGTGGTCCAGATATGTGCTGGCGGCAACCGCGACGGTCATTTTATCGGGGGCTACCGGACTCGCCCAGACAGCCTCAACAGACGAATCCAAGCGCAGAGTCAAAAGCAAGACATCTCCGGTGTACCCGGAACTTGCCCGGAGAATGAACGTTGCCGGCAAGGTCAAAATCGAAGTGGTCATCGCCGGAGACGGACACGTGAAAAGCACCCGCGTCGTAGGTGGGCATCCTTTGCTGGTACAGGCGTGCCAGGAAGCCGTGAAAGATTGGAAGTTCATGCCTGGTCCGGAAGAAACCACTCAGATTATGGAATGTGATTTTCACGCAAATTAATGGAATTGACGAAAGAAAATTGGCTCGACTGTAACGGCCTTTATCGGGTCGCGCTGCTGCGGTGAGCGGAGGCATTTCGCAATGACGATCGGAAAAAAACTTTACGCGGGCTTCGGCTCGATCCTGGGAGTTCTGGTGATTTTGCTGCTTGTGAACCTCATCGCTGGGTTGAAGCAAGGCTCCGCCCGCAAAGATGCCAGCTCGGCGCTCGAGAGTGTTCGAACAGTCGAGAGCGTTCGCAACCAGATCATGCAGAACCGCCTCAACATGAACAATTTTCTCCTCAGCGGTGATCCTCGCGATGAAGAGAAAGTGAACAAAGGCCTCACCGATATCATTGACCTGATCAAGCGCGGAGAATCCCAGGCTAGTAGCGATGCGGTCCGTACCGCGCTCATCCAGGTGGAAAGCACCGAGGCGAGCTGGTCCGACAATTTTGCCAAACCCCTCATTGCCAAGCGCCACCAGGTGGATTCAGGTGACGCCACAGTTTCCGATTTGCAAATTTTTTACCTGCAGAAAGATCCTGCTTCCTGGCTTTCCAAATCTTCTGTAGTCCTGGATCAGAGCATCGCGGATATCAAAAAATTTCAAGACGACACGGACACGTCCGCGAACCGCGCCAGTTTTGCCAGTATGTGGGTTACCATTGGTGGCACTCTGGTCGCTCTGTTGGGTGGAATCGTGATTGCGATTTACACCGCTCGATCGATCTCTGAGCCGCTGACCCACTTGATTACGGTTGCGCGTGAAATCGGCGACTCCGGCGATCTTGATCAGAACATTGATATTCACCGCAACGACGAAATCGGCGCACTCGCTACCACATTCAACAACATGGTTGCTTACCTGAAAGAGATGGCCAGTGTTTCGATGGCCGTCGCAGAAGGCGATCTTGCCGTGGAAATCGTGCCGCGCTCCAAGCGCGATACGCTGGGCAACGCTTTTATTCGCATGTCCCACGGCCTGCAAGAACTCGTCCGCACCACACGCGATTCCGCCGGACAGGTTTCCGCTGGTTCGAATCAAGTTGCCGGTGCCGCTGACGAATCCGCCAAGGTCAGCGTGCAAGCTTCCTCTGCGATTGAGGAAGTCACCAGCACCATGCACGAGATGAGCATCAACGTGCAAAACGTCGTGAAGAATACGCAAGTCCAAGCCTCCAGTGTCGCGGAAACGTCCGCGTCCATCGACCAGATGGTCACGTCCATTCAGCGCGTGGCGGACACGGCAAAAGTTTTGTTGGACATCGCCAATCGTTCCCGCGAAGAAGTAGTCACCGGCATTCAGACCATGGAAAAGACCACCGACGGTCTGAACCGTACCAACCAGGCGATTCAGTCTTCGGCTGAAATTATCAATGTCCTGGGTCACCGCGCCGACGACATCGGAAAAATCATTGAAGTAATCGACGACCTTGCGGAACAAACGAACCTTCTGGCGCTCAACGCGGCTATCGAAGCGGCCCGCGCCGGCGAACACGGACTTGGATTTGCCGTGGTTGCCGACGAAGTTCGCAAGCTGGCGGAAAAATCCACGCAATCCACGAAGGAAATTGCCGACTTGATTCAGAGCATTCAGCGCGAAGCGCGGCAAGCCGTAGAGAACATGGAGCGCAGCACCCGCATCGTGGAAGAAGGCTTGAGCCTCGGCAACGATTTGGGCGCAGCGCTGCACAAGATTTCGAACGTTGTCACCGAAGTTTACAAGTTCTCCCAGGAAATCGGCGCAGCCACCAACGAACAGTCAGTCGGCTCCTCGCAAATTGCCAAAGCCACTAGCCGCCTCACGGAAATTACGCAGGAGATCAATTCCGCCGTCGAAGAGCAAGCCTCCGGCGCGCAAGCCGTCGTCCGCGCCATGGACAAGATGCGCGAACTGGTGCAGCAATCTGCTTCCAGTTCCACGGAACTTTCCGCGGCCGCCGAGCAGATGCTGAAACTCTCGCGCAATTTGCTCGATAGCATGGATCGCTTCGTCCTGGATCGTTCGAATCAGCCACGCCTACGGCGCGGGGAAACGCCGGGGCCGCGCCACGGTTCGGATCCGAATCGCAACCAGGAACTCGAATACGCCGAATTGGCGCGTTCCTAAATAGCCGGAGCCCATTCGATGGAAAAGGATTTACAAGTCGTTGGTTTCCGCATCGGGAATGAAACGTACGGCGTGCGCATTGCTGCCGTTCGTGAAATCGTCCGCGTGCCGGAGATTACCGCGGTTCCGAGTGCTCCCGATCTGATTGAGGGAGTGATTAATCTGCGCGGAAAAATCATTCCGGTCATGGATCTGCGCAAGCGATTCGGTCAAACCGACATTCAGTCCGATAAAAGAAACCGCATCCTGGTCGTCGAACTGGACAACAAGTTGCTCGGACTGATTGTCAACGCCGCTTCCGAAGTGCTGAAAATTCCCCCCGCCGACATTGAAGCTCCCGGAAGTGTTTTTGCCGACGGCGAATCCGGCTACGTCACCGGAGTTGGGAAACTGAAAGGTCGGCTCATCATCCTGCTGGACATTACCAAACTGCTGCACCGTCCGGAGTTCAAACGACTCGAGGAGGTCGCGGAACCGGTCGCCACCGCAAAGTAACGCTTCTCCCAGTTTTCACTGGAGCGAAGCCGAACTGCCGGTCCGCCGCACGCACACGTCATGGGAACGATCACCGCCCAGGTTCAACTCACCGAAGCAGAACTGAAGCTCTTGCAGACGCTGGTTTATCAGGAATGCGGCATGTTTTTCGATGAGCGCCGCTCGCATTTCCTGAAAGATCGCCTGCAGCGTCGTTTGAAGGCCTGCCAGCTCGACTCCTTCTACGCCTACTACCGTCTGTTGACCAGCAGGGAAGGACGAGCGGAGCTTGCTTTGTTGCTGGAGAACTTGACCGTCAACGAAACTAGTTTTTTTCGCAATCGGCCGCAACTCGATCTTCTCCAAAAATCCGTTCTCGAGGAGATTCTTCGCCGCAAGCAGGAACGCCGCGATTACACGCTTCGCGTCTGGAGCGCGGGTTGTTCCGCCGGACAAGAACCTTACACCGTTGCGATCTTGATCTGCGATGCGCTCGCCTATTACTACCTGCGAAATCCTCTTCCGTTTGAAATGCCGTCTCCGAAACCATTGATTCCGCCTCCATGGAAGGTGGAGCTTGTGGCTTCGGATATCAGCTATGCCAGCTTGCGCGTCGGACAGGAAGGGATCTACACCGAACAGCAGATGGAGCCCGTGGACTACACCTGCCGCCTCCGCTATTTCGAAAAAGCCGGTGACAAGTACGCCGTTAAACCTCAGCTGAAAGAATTAGTGCAATTCGACTTTCACAATCTCAAAACCGAGTTTTTGCCACGGCGCAACGACATCATTCTTTGCCGCAACGTCATGATCTATTTCGATGAGGCCGAGCAGAAGCGCCTGATTGAAAAGTTCTGGCACTGCTTGAATCCCGCCGGTTATCTCTTTGTCGGCCATGCCGAAAGTCTTTTTGGTCTGACGCAAAAGTTCCGCATGGTTCATGAGAACAATGGCACCGCCTATCAGCGCATCGAGGCCAACACGTGAGCCGTCCTCCCGAGGATCGCGGCAATGAATTGCGCGCTCTCTTCTTCGAGAGCGCCAACGAATTGTTGCAGTCTCTCAACGAGGCGGGCCTCGAACTTGAGGCACGCCCAGGGGACGAGGACGTTATTCGCCGCGTGCGCCGTTGTGTGCACACCCTGAAGGGCGATTCTGCGGCTTGCGGGTTTCATAAGCTGAGTGAGCTGGCTCACGAACTCGAGGATGTGCTCACGCCGCAAATCGCCCAGTCTCGCGGCGGAGATCTCGCGGAAGTGGTTCTCGCGGCGGCGGACAGTTTTGCCGCCATGCTGGGTGCCTATCAGCGCAGGCTCGAACCGCTGGCAATGGAAGAGCTGCATTCAATGATTCGGAAGATGCTGGAGGTGCCGGCCAATTCGGAGGCCGCCGCTCTTGTCGAGGCGCAACTTCCCGCTCGGTTCGCATGGACGGAGTACGAGCAATTGATGATCTCCGAAGCCGTGCACCGCGGTGAAAGCGTTTACAACATTGCGCTGCGCATTGACCCCAACAGCTTGATGCGTGCCGCGGCGTTCCAGCTCATTCGCAATGTCCTCCATGGCAGCGGCACAGTCATCGCCCTTCGACCTGAAGACAATCTTGCTGCCGCTACGGTCGAGATCGTCGAGGCCGCGCTCGCAAGCACGCAAAGTGTGGAGAAGCTCGCGCAACGTTGCCGCATCCCCTCGATCGTTTCCGATGTGCGCATCGAACACGCCGCCACTGCGGACTCCGCCGAGCACGAATTGCTCGGTGATTTGCTGGAAGCGCAGGCGGCCAAAGTCGTTGCCAGTGCAACGGAACCCGCAGAGAACGGCGGAGCGGCGAAGACGCCAAATGCAAGCTCCGCTGCGACCACGGTTGCCGAAAGCACTCTGCGTGTGGACGCCACGCGCATCGATGCGGTCATGAATCTCGTCGGCGAATTGATCATTGGTAAGTCCATGCTCAACCGCACGCTCACGGAATTCGATAAGCGGCATTCCCACGATCCGGTGCGCGCGAAACTCGCGGACGCCATGGCCTTCCAGGCACGCATTCTCGACGAACTCCACAAATGCGTGCTGAAAATTCGAATGGTTCCGGTCGAACAGTTGTTTCGCCGCTTTCCACGCGTAGTACGCGACGTCGCCAAACAATGCGGCAAGGATGTGGCGCTGGAAGTTTCCGGGCAGAACACCGATCTTGATAAGGGCATCCTCGATTCGCTCGCCGAACCGCTCATGCATCTGGTTCGCAACGCCGTGGATCACGGCATCGAAGCCGCTGACGAGCGTTTGGTGGCTGGCAAGCCCGCCCGCGGGACGATCTATCTCAACGCCTATCATCAGGGCACCCAAGTAGTCATTGAAGTCCGCGACGACGGCCACGGCATCGATCTTGGCGCTCTGCGCGCGCGCGCCGTCGAAAAGGGTGTCATCAAACCAGAAGAGGCCCAGCGGCTTACCGAGCAGGACACACTCAATCTTGTATTTGAATCGGGGCTAAGCACGGCCTCGGAAATTACCGAAGTATCGGGCCGCGGCATTGGCATGGACGTGGTACGCACGGTGATGGACCGGCTGAAGGGTACGGTCCAGGTATCGTCGCAAAAAGGCCGCGGGACATCGTTTGAGCTTCGCGCGCCACTGACCCTTGCAAGCATTCAAACTCTATTGTTCCGCGTCGGCGGACGCCTTTTTGCCGTGCCCCTGTCTTCCGTCGTGGAAATCACGCGCATCGCCCATCAGGAGATTCTCCGTGTGGACAAGCGCGAAGTCCTGCGCCTGCGCGATCAAATCTTGACGCTGGTACGGCTGGAACACTTGAGCAAGTTGCGCAGCATCGAGACCCAGCCTGTTAAGAAGAAAAGTTTTGTAATCGTCATCGGTGCCGCCGAAAAACGCTTCGGGCTTCTGGTGGACAATCTGGTTGGCGAAGAAGAGCTGGTTATCAAGGCGCTCCCAGCTGAAATTGTATCGAGTGACCTGGTAAGCGGAGCTTCGATTCTCGGCGATGGCACCGTTGTCCTCATCTTGAACGTGCCCGCGATTCTCTCGCGCCTTTCGCGCGCCACTCCGCTAGGAGCGATCGCATGAGCGACCGCATCCGAGTTCTAGTCGTTGACGATTCCGCTCTCATGCGGAAACTGATTCCCGCGATCCTTGCCCGCGACTCTTCCATCGAAGTGGTCGGCACCGCCATGGACGGCGCATTCGCGCTGAAGAAGATTGAGGAACTTCATCCCGACGTCGTGACGCTCGATCTCGAAATGCCGCGCATGGACGGCATGGAGACTCTGCGTCTGATTATGCGGCGCGCGCCGTTGCCCGTAATTCTCTTCAGCACGCATTCGAAAGAAGGCGGCTACGCCACTCTGAAAGCTCTCGCGCTGGGTGCCGTAGATTTCGTCGCCAAGCCGAAAGATGCCGCAGCCGGGCACCTCGAACAAATTGCCGACGAACTGATCGCCAAAATTAAAGTTGCCAAGCGCGCGGCCGGGCGCAAACTTCCGCCCGCCACGGTTGCCGAAGATTCGAACGCTCCCATAAAAGGAAATCGTGCAGCGTTGCCCCCGCGCCGCATTATCGCCATCGGAATTTCAACGGGTGGACCGAACGCCTTGCAGTTTGTGCTATCACAAATTCCTGCAGATTTTCAGTCCACATTTGTGGTCGTGCAGCACATGCCCGAAGGTTTCACCGAAATGTTTGCCAAGCGGCTCGACGAATGTTGCGCGCTCGAAGTTCACGAAGCGCGCTCCGGTGATCTTTTGCTCGCAGGGAGGGTGCTCATTTGCCCGGGCAACCGCCACATTATGGTTCGACGCATGCCGCGTGGAGACATGGCCGTTCTTTCCGATGGGCCGCCCGTAAATGGACACCGTCCGTCCGCGGATGTTCTGTTCCATTCCGTGGCGCAGGAATTTGGATTGACCGCGGTGGGCGTATTGATGACTGGCATGGGCGACGATGGCGCGGAAGGACTGGGCGCGATCAAAGCCGCCGGCGGCATGACCGTGGCCCAGAGCGAAGATACCTGCGTGGTGAGCGGGATGCCGCGCGCGGCCATTATGAAGGGCTATGCCAACAAGATTATTCCCCTCGACGCACTCGGCGCATTCCTGGTGAACAACTACGGCGCGGAACGCGGCGCCTCCGACAAAGTCGAGAAGCACGAGAAGATTGAAAAGAACGATAAGAACGAAAAATCAGAGAGAACACCCGTTTCTTCCCAGCGCCCGTGAAAACGCGCGTTGGGATAAGGAGAAGGCCATGAAACAATTTGCCGCCCTGCTTCGGAAAGACAATCAGCCGGTTCGCTACCTGGTGGTAGACGACTCCGTCTTCGCGCGCAAGAACCTCATCAAAATGATTGAGATGTTCGGCGGCGAAGTGGCCGGCGAAGCCGGCGACGGCCTGACCGCCATCGCGGAATTCAACCGCATCAAGCCGGACATCGTGCTTATGGACATCACCATGCCGCAGATGGAAGGCATTGAGGCCGTGGAGCGCATCGTCCGCCAGCATGGCGAGGCGCGCATCGTCATGGTCTCCTCGGTTGGATACCAAGAAAACATCCTCGCGGCGCTGCAGAAGGGCGCGAAGCACTTCGTGCAGAAGCCGGTGAAGCCGGAAGTGCTGTACGAAATTTTGCGGTACGTCTTGAGCGACGATCCCAACGCTGCCAACGCGCCGGTGGCGCTCGCAGGAGAACACCACCTATGAGAATGGAACTGATCCAGCCGTTCATCAACGCTGCGGATGCGGTCTTCGCGGAGTCTTTGCAGGCGCCGACGAAAATCCAGGACCTCTCGATGGATGAAGACACCTATCGGCGCAAGGGTGTGGCTGCGCTGATCGCCATCAAAGGGGACATCGAAGGGCGCGTCATCCTTGATCTTTCGCACGAAGTGGCGATGAAGGTGGCCAGCCAGCTGGCGGGCATGGAAGTGGAAGCGAGCGAGCAAGTGGTGAAGGAAACCGTTTGCGAGCTGGCCAACATGGTCATCGGCAATTCCGTCACGCTGTTGAACGACCAGGGATTTCATTTCAAAGTGTTTCCGCCGGAAATTCACATGGACGAAACCGGCCTCGCCGGCAGCGCGGACACGGAAGCCATGGTGATCTGCCTGGAGACGCCTTGCGGCGAAATCTACCTTAATATAGCGATGCACTACCTGCATCGGCGGCGCAGCGAACGCAGCGCGGTTCCTGCTCTGGACTGAAGGACGCGGGACCGTAGCGGCGGTCTGCAGATGCAGTAAGGAAAGCCGGGAAACGGACCGGTTTGAAAACCGTCCACTACGACTTCGGAAGGGCCGGCCTGCTATACCCTGAGCGTCGAAGGTCACCGTATTCCTGTTGGCTTCCCACGAAAAAGTTTTGCACAACCTTGGCAGGCGGTTGCCTCGGCTGGAGCTGTGAGCGGGTCGGAGAGTGGGGGCTGCCTCCCGGTTTCTGCCGCATCTGCCGTCCCATCTTAGATTTACGCGGCGCTTTGCTTCTTGTCCGGGCGCTCCGCGCGTGGCACGAAACATGCTCTTCTCCCCGCTGCGGGCTACTGGGTCCGACTCCTCCTGTGCCAGCAAGCCTTTTGATTCCTTCCCCAAGGAATCATTGAACTGGACCCGGTAGTCCGCGCCAAACTTTCCGTGTCCTTCCGGCTTAGCCTTCCTCCAAAATCTCCGGCCGTCACTGCGTGAAGGCGATCGCTTGTCCCTTGTCTCCATGGGGATACAGAAACAGTTCAAGTTCTTCTTTAAGAATTTGCGTGCGTTACCCCCACCCCCCCCATTACATGGATGAATGTCAAAACAAAGGGGATAGAAAATGGGCAATTTGTAAGTGGTTGAAACGAAAGGGGGTGGATTATTTTGGTGGAATGACGCGGCGTGGAGTGAGAACGAATAGTTAAAGTAATGGTTTAGGTTTTCGGATGGGGATACCCCCCCACTCCGAGCCGCTCGGAGCGCGCGAAGGAAGCAGCGCCCCCTACCCCCCATCACGATGGAAAGAGTGCGGAAACGATTGAAAGAAAAGAAGATAGGTGTCGTCCATTGCGAAAAAGAGTGCGGAAGAGTCTGAAAACAAAGGGGATGAATCGAAAGAGCGTCCCGCAACTGCATCCGGGATGCAGAAAACGCATTTGAACGTTGGAACGTTTGAACGTTAGAACGTTGAGAACGGCGGAAAGAAACGGAGATTAAGCGCGCGGGGGAGACGGGCTGGCGGGGATAGGGTTCGGCGTACACGGGAGAGGATAGCATGGGAGTGACGACAGGCTAAGTGAAATGCAGGGAATGGTGAGAATTGGGGATCGAATGGTTGGGGAGGAGGGGTTAACGGTATCGGTGGGACAGGAGGAAGCGAAGAGTGTCCCAGGCTTTGTCCCGCAGAAACTTCCGGGACGCAGAAAACGCGCAAAAAACAAAACCGCAAAGCGTCGGCCACCCCCGGAAAAAACAAAGTCAAAGTGATTTTGGCGTGCCGGGGGTTGCCACCCGCTCGCCTTGCGGTAGGCCGCGCACAACTTATACTATGGGCGCGATGCGGCTAGCCTTCCGTCATTTCTTCAGACCAACGAAGGAAGAGATGAACGACCTATGGCAACATGGTTTGTTCAGCTTCGACGCGAGCGTTTTGCTCAACGTCTATGCGTATTCAAAAAAAACGCGTGAAGAGTTCGTGGAGTTCGTTGAAAAAAATGCTACGCGGGTCAGATTGCCGCACCAGTTCGGCCTCGAATATGCCCGCAATCGCAGTACGGTCATCGTCAAGCAGGTGAACAACTATTTGAAGGTTGAGGATGCGCTCCGAAAGATTATGGAGAACGATATTGCACCAAAGTACGATCATCCCTATCTCTCCGAGAAATCCACCCGCGCGTACCAGAAGATCCTAAATGAACTCGAAGAGAGTAGGAAACTGATCGAAAAATTGGTGGGGTCAGATCCGTACGCGGAAAAAATGTTTGGAGCGTTTGAGGGCAGGGTGAGCAAATGTCCGACTCCGGAGCAACTGTCGGAATTGGAGGCCACCGCCCAAAAAAGATACGACAAATTTGTACCACCAGGATTTGCGGACGTAAAGGATAAAGGTATTCCTCGTGCGTACGGAGATTGCATTGCGTGGCTCCAGCTGATGGAGATTGCGAGTGCTGAGAAAAAGGGTGTCATCCTTGTGATAGATGATGAGAAGGAGGACTGGTGGCTCCTTGAGCGGAGGCGCACGCTCGGCCCGCGGCCTGAGCTTTTGGAAGAATTTGGTCGCATGACCAAGCAGCAGTTCTATATGTATAACTCCGAGAACTTCTTGCGCGCTGCCAAAGAATTTATGTCGGCTGAAATTCGTGACGATGTGATCGAAGAGGTGAGCCAAAGACTCGCAAGTCAGAGGGACGAGCGCGTCATGGATCTCAAGTCGGTCCCAAGTGAGGAAGCAGTGAAAGGCGAGGAGAAGGGCTTGGGCGCATCAGTGGATAAGATGAACGATGCGAAAACGACGCCAAAAACTGACAACGACGTGGGTACTGACAAGTTGAGTAGACGAATAGACTAAGCGCGAGAGGCATCCGATGTCGGTGAGAGTTTTGTGTAGCAACCCTCAACAACTAGTTAACGAAATAAAAGCGGCTATCCGTGCCGGGACAGTCGTTACGTGGGAACTAGATGGAGACGGAGATTTCACGCACACACCGGAGCAATGGAAGAACAAAGCGTGGTTTCACCCAGTTTTCGAATCGGACAGAGTGGTTTTCAGAATTATCGGGCGAAAGTCAAAGAGGATGACGATTCCAGAATATGCTGCCTATCATGGTCATTTCATTGAAATGTTGTTAAACCACTTCGACGGGAAGTTTTCGACTGCGACTGCCACAGCGCAAGCGTCGGATGGAGATTTGCTAGGGGGACCGTAACCATGGGCGGGCATTGTCAACCCGCATTGACTTCACTAATGAGTTGAGGGTAACTTCGTGCGGTGGGTATTCCACTACAAATATGGATTGCGATTGTCGCAATCGTTACAGGGCCAACGTCCGCGCTACTCATCGGAAAGTACATCGAAGAACGCAGAGCAAAGAGGAACAGGAAAATACAAATCTTCCATTCCCTGATGTCAAACAGGGCGAGCCGACTGTCTCCTGCATGGGTTCAAGCTCTCAACGGTATTGAAACTGAGTTCTACGGCGACAAAAGGGTAATCGAAGCGTGGCGACTTCTTGTTGACCACTTGAATGCACCAGAGTCCAGTGATCCGAAGAAAGTGGAGCAATGGAACAACGCTCTAACTGATCATGTGAACGATATGCTTTATGAGATGGGCGAGTCACTTGGCTACCATTTCGACAAGGTGACATTGAAACGAAACGCATATTATCCGAGGGGTTGGGGAGAAATAGAGCTAGAACAGCACGCCCTCCGCAAGAAGCTGCTCGAACTTCTGGACGGGCAACGAAAGTTACCGATTGCTACTTTTGAGGCGACATTTCCTGACACGACTGACGAGAAGGCAAAAAAGCTCCTTCCCTTCGAAAAGTGACTCTAGGGCAAGTCACCCCTCTTTGTTAGCTTAACGACAATCCCGGCCCCAGGCTGGTTAGCAAGCGCGGCTTTCCCTTTGATGATATTCCCGTCCACGGTGCCTGTCAGATTCAAGTCGAAGTCGCCTACAACGCCAAGAACATTAGGAATGCCGGGTAAGAAGTTCTTCACCGCCACACTCGCTTTCAAGTTCGTTTGGTCAGTCTGATACGTCCCTACGTAAGTGTAGGCACTGTCGCCGCCGAATACCTTTCCCTTCGTCAAGATGGCAACCCCACCGCCGCCACCCTGAATGCCTTCAAACTGGACAATCCAGAAGCCATCAACAGCCATGCTAGTCCCTCCATTTGTCCCGGCAATAATTGACCGTATAGAACAAGAGACAAATCAAGACTGACAGGGTCATTGCTCATGACATCACAAATGCAAGAAAATGGAAATGGGAAAATAGAAATTGGGAGAGAAAGAAACGTCAAGACCCAGGTTCAAACGGCGAACCTGGGGCACGCGGCCCTTTAGAAATGCGCCGGATCGGCCTGATTCTTGGGGTCCCACCCCTTCATGTCATTGAGTTCGTCGGGCGTGATCTGAGGCAAGTGCCGGATGAACAAAACCAGGCGCCAGGTTTGCGGCACATTGTGCGTTCCGTGGAAGGCGGGCATGCCGCTCAAACGAACGCCATTTTCAATGGTGTAGTAGAGCTCGCCATCGCTCTTGTTCTGGGTCTCGGCGGCGCGCAAGTCGGGCGGTTTCGGATAGAGGCCCTTGCCGAATACCGTCTGGCCCGCTCCGTCATTCCCATGGCACTCGGAGCAATGAAAGGAGAAATGTTCCATGCCTCCCCGAATGTTCTCCGTGGAAGCCACGATGGGATTGCGAAGTTGACGATACGAAGATGGCACGGCTATTTTGCGTGCCGTGGTGGCCGCCAACACCTCAAGCGCTGAAGGTGTCCCAAGTGCGCTGAAGCCCCGTCGCACGAGAATGATTCCGTAAACCGCGGCTGCAACCGCAAGAGCAAACAGAATCAGCAAAGCTACTTTCCAAGGTTTCATGTTTACCTCTCCTTTCCCGTGGCGTCGTCGTCCGCGCTCCCGAGCGCAGGCAGGTGCCTGCCGAAGTTCAATCCGCCTGAGCTTTTGCCAACTTCGCCTCGCCACCGAGCGGCCTAAATACGTCCTGAAAAATGGGAGCTCCAAACGGGGCACCCGTGAATCCGCCATCCACTATCAGCTCGACCGCGTTGACGTAAGAGGAATCGTCGGACGCGAGGAAGAGCACGGCTTTGGCAATTTCTTCCGGCTCGCCCCAGCGGCCCTGCGGAACCGCAGAAGAAAAGAACTTCGCCAACTTAGCGGAATCCTCCGCGGAAGCAGCGGCGCGGGGCCCGCGCTTCCAAATGGGAGTTTTGATCGCGCCTGGTGCGACGACGTTCACGCGAATGTTGCGCGGTGCGAGGTCGGCGGCGATGCAACGCGCCATCGAGACGAGACCACCTTTGGTGGCTGCATATGCGGCGACGCCAGGCTGGCCGAGATAGTTCTGTACCGACCCACTAAAGATGATGCTGCCGTTGTCGTTCAGCACAGGCGCGGCTGAATTCACCGTAAAGAAAGCGGCATTAAGGTTGGTGCGGATCACGTTCTCAAAAATGGCCTCGTCGGTCGAGCCGGTAGGAGTCTGGCCGGAGATGCCGGCATTGGCGAAAACAATGTCGAGCCTCCCGAAATCTTTGGCCAGGGCTGCGAACAGCCGCTTGCGATCCTCCGCAATGGTGACGTCAACGCGGTAGCTACGCGCGCTCGATCCAAGTTCGGCGATTGCTTCATCGAGCGTGTTCTGGTCGCGACCGGTAATGGCGACCTGCGCGCCCTCCGCAATGAAAAGTCGGGCCGTGGCAAGACCGATGCCACTGTTGCCCCCGGTGATAAGAGCCTTTTTCCCTCTGAGTTTCATAACGCCTCCTTTTTGAAGAACCCTAGCGCAGCGATCGGAAGCCTGCGCGAACCTCTTCTGAAAAGAGCTTCGGCTGTTCCCAGGCCGCAAAGTGCCCGCCCTTGGGGAGCTTGTTGTAATGGATCAGTTTGGGATACGCCCGCTCCGCCCAGCTTCGCGGGGCGGGATAGAGTTCGTCGGGAAACACGCTCACGGCGGTCGGGACAACGACGCCTCTGACGCCGAAGAACGAATAGCCCTTGTTTTCCCAATAGAGCCGAGCCCCCGAGAGCGCCGTATTCGTCAACCAAGTGAGCGTGATGTTGTCGAGGACGTCGTCTCGCGTGAGGCCTTCGCTGCCTCCGGCAAAGACACGCGCGATCATCTCGTAGCTGCGCGCGTCGTGATCAAGGAAATAAGCCGCCAGGCCGACTGGGGAATCAGCGATTCCGTAAAGCGTCTGAGGGCGCAGCCCCATCTGGTACCCGTAGGCGATTCCCTTTTGATAGACGAACTGTACACGGTCGTAAGCGACCTTTTCGTCCGCAGAGAGACCCGATGGCGCCGGCGCTCCTGAAAAAGCAGCCTTGTCGACCTCGGGCGGGAAGACGCCGGGCATGTTGGTGTGAATGCCGAGCAACTCCGGAGGCGCTTGCACACCCATCAACTCGGTGATGGCTGCACCCCAATCGCCGCCTTGCGCTACGAATTTGTTGTAGCCGAGGCGCTTCATCAGCACGGTCCAGGCACGCGCAATGTGCGCGGGGTCCCACCCGGTCGTGGCCGGCCTGCCGGAAAAACCGTAGCCCGGCATGGACGGAATCACGACATCGAAGGCGTCGGATGCGCTACCGCCATGCGCGGTGGGATTGGTCAGCGGATCGATGATCTTCAACTGTTCGGTAATCGAACCGGGCCATCCGTGCGTAACGATGAGCGGCAACGCATTTTCGTGTTTTGACCGGACGTGAATGAAATGAATGTCCAGTCCATCGATCTCCGTGATGAATTGCGGCAGGGCGTTCAGTTTCGCCTCGCACTTGCGCCAATCGTAATCCGTCCCCCAATAGCGCGCGAGGTTCTGCATAGTCGCGAGTTGCACGCCTTGCGTGGCATCCGCAACCGTTTCCCGTTCAGGCCACTTTGTCGCGTTGATGCGCCTGCGCAATTCGGTGAGTTCCGCTTCTGGAAAATTCACTTTCTGGAACGGACGAATAGCATCGGCCTGCTCGCTGCTTCGTTGTGTACCAGTCGTTTGGGTCATGGTGTCCTCCTTTTGAATAGTTTGGATTTTTCCGTCTGTGGACCTGGCGATTATTGCTTTACGTCCCTGGGAGGACGAATTCCGTGGGTAGGCTGCTGAGCGTATCACAAAATAAGCGTCCTGAGCATTAAGTCCCGGCAAGTCGGCTTGTGGGAAGTAATCGCATCGACTCTGGACGTATTACGGGAGGCGGGGGACGGGAGGCGGGGGACAGACGGGAAGTTTCCCCGATGCGGAAAATCTCCACTCACTATGAACAAAACGGGTGATCTTAAACAATATGAGAAAACGGAGAACCAAACTAGAAGGCAGAAACTAGAAACTAGAAATCGGAAAGGGGCAAGAAGCAGATCCATCGATTTAGAAAATGGAAATGGGAAAATGGAAATTGGGAAGTGCGAAGAGAGGGCACGATGTGTCGTGCCCCTACGAGGAAAAGCAGATTCGGAGACAGCGCCAATCGGGAGATTGGCGCTCCCCGCGGCTTATACCAGAGCCACTTCGCGGTCGAAATTGGGCTTCTTTTCTGCGTGGAGCTTCAAGGCCACACCGCAAGCCGTGGCGATGCGCTCCAGCATCGTAAGAGAGTGTCCGGTGTATTCGGCGTCCTCAAGACGGGCAATGACGGATTGCGAGGTGCCAACCTTGCTGGCAAGTTCGGCCTGAGTCAGACCCGCATGCTCGCGCATCTCGCGGACCAGAAGTGCCAGGTCGATCTGATGCAGGGTGCGCTCGAAGGTCTTGCGGTATATTGCGCTCTTGCGTGCGCGCTGTTCGACGATGTGGCTGTGTCTGTCGCGCTTGGCGGTTTGTCTCATAGGCCCAACTCCTTCAGGATAGCTTCCCGTTCCTTTTGCGAACCCGTGTAACGGTTTCGGTACTTCATCCAGAGCTTTCTTAGCTGCTCTGCCCTGGTGATCTCAGCAGGAGGGGTCTGCTCCGTCTTCTTCTGAAATCCCGAGGTGATTACGATCAACATTCCGGGCTGGTAGAAGAATAGAACTCGAAAAATCCGGTCGAATTGCTTGACCCTTAGCTCGAATATGTCGTCTGTGAGCTTCTTGACGAATTTGCCCTGCATGCGGTTGCCATAGACGCGCAGGCGCTCGATAAACGCGTCTATCCGGGCAGCGGCCTTTTCATCCAGCGAATCGAGGAACGCTCGCGCGGGCGCCCGCCCGTTTGGCAGTTCCACATAGTCAATCGTGAAATCACCGTTCACGGCGCTCTTAGATTATCGCATTATTGCGATAGCGGGTCAAGGAAGGGTCGAGGGACAGACGGGAAGTTTACGCCCCGCGAAAAATCACCACTCGTTATGGACAAAACGGGCCTTTTCCAACAATAGGAGAAAACGTTTCGTCTGTCCCTGAGTTTCCAAACTGTCCCCTTTAGGGCGGGTACTGGCCAGAAACTGGCCCTCTGTACAGATGACACCTACCCGCGCGAGGGCTAGCCTGCCCTCATGGGGGATTCTTCAAGATATAGACCGCGCAGCGCTTATGCGCAGCCCGGCGAGATCGATACTTCGCTAGTCGAAGCGGAATCGCTGCGGCCCCGCCCTGCTGCGAAAGCGGACCAGAACCGTGCGACGCTCACCCCGCGCTCGAGCATTCCCGAATCAAGGCCCACGGCCCCTCGGCCCGTCGCCGAGTGGGAACGCGAGAGTCTTGTATCAGGGCACGCTGCAGGGCACGCTGCTGAATCCAAGCCATCGCCGCTGCGTCCGAACCCGGCGACAGATCCATTTTACAAGGGCCTCGCTCCGGCCGGGAACGTGGAACCGAGCCGCAAGGGCCTGGCCCCCGCACCGGGAGTTGTCGAAGGAAAAGCAGCTACGATTCACCTGGGCATCGATGCAGGTCTCAGCCGCGGCAACCCCGCGCTACAAAGAGGCTTGGCGCCTCCGCCCGGAATTGCCTCGACACCTGCGGTCCCACTGCGGCCGGTCCATATCCACACGCCGATCTTCGAAAGAAAACCTGCTCCGCCGCCTCCCCCGCGCCCGGAGCTGAAACCGGTCATCGAGAATCCGGAGCCAGTAAAAATCCCCACGCTCTCCCCGCCCCGGAGGCCGCTAGCGCGGCAGGGCGTTTCTGCTCGCTTCGAGCTTTTGCCCGACGCCAAGCCGCGCTGGAACCAGCTCGGCCTGAGCGCCGCGGGACAATTGGTGATCCTGGGCCTCGCGCTTCTCAGTCCGATACTCTTTCCGCAGACGATGAAGACGGCGCTCAGATTTGATGTGATCGAGTTGATGCAGCCGGTGACCGAAATTCCCGTGGCGCCCGAAACGCCGAAGCCTCCCGCGCCACGACCGCCACCGAAGCCAAAACCCAAGGCCAAAGTCGAGCCCAAGGCGCCGGAGCTGAAGCCGGAAGTGCCCGAGCCTCCTCCGCTAGTGCCGCAGCTGAGTCCCAAACAGCCGCACGCCTTTCTGATTCTCAAACCGCTAGTGACCAAGGCGCACACGGTGGAGGTGAAGCCCCTCGAGGCCGAAGCAAAACCTGAAGCAACCCGAGATTGTGCTGTCGTCGAACGGTCCAAAAGCTCCCAAGGAAGAAGTGAAGCCCAATCCCGGTCCCGGCAATCCTGGGCCGGGCACAGTGAATGCCGCATTGAGCAAAGTGCAGACCGGCGGATTTGGAGACCCAAACGGAATCGCAGGACCGGGAAATCCGAACCGGCGCGGCAACATCAACCAGGGCGGCTCGCCCGGTTTGCCGGGAGGTCCGGGCTATGGCAACGGCACTGGAGGCGCGCAAGGTCTGCGCGGCACGGTGGCTTCGGATGGCTCCGGGCGTGGCGGCGGCGCGGCCGCAAGCGCTTCGGCTGGTGTGAGTATTCTGTACAAGCCAAAGCCCCGCTATTCCGGCGAAGGGCTTGAGCGCAAGATCCAGGGCGACGTAGTACTGGAGGTGATCTTCCTCGCCTCAGGCCAGATGAAGGTGACCCGCGTGGTGAGCGGTCTCGGCTTCGGTATGGACGACGAAGCGATTCTCGCCGCGCAGCGGATTCGGTTCACACCCGCAATGCGCGATGGAAAGCCCGTCGATTCTCCCGCCCGCATTCGGATCGAGTTCCGCCTCGTAGAGTAGAGAATCCCTCTGAGTTGCTGCTCTAAGTCAATTTGTCTTGCCGTTTAAACCCATCCACTGCGTTCACGAATATTGCAGTCTGGTCGGCAAACGCCATGTGTCCCTCATTTGGCAGTACCACGCCGTGAAAGAGGATGTGCCGAGATAGATTCCCGGTTCAGAGTGCGGCCTCAGGACAGGGAGCGAGCCGGCGGGCTCGGCCGCGTCATCCAGTTTCTCGATCGGAAAAAGGGTCGGGTTGCGCATTGGTTGAGCAGATGGGGACAGACAGGAAGTTCCCCTGACTCATCGAAAACGTCCCGTCTGTCCCCCGTTTTCTGTCCCCCGTTTTCCATCGAAAACGTCCCGTCTGGAACGTGTGAAGAAATTGGTTTTTGAAACGAACCCAGTCTGACGGCAACTTTACGTGCGCGATCTTTGGCGATTCCTTCTCCTGCATTAATTTCCGTTCCACCGCTGTAGCCCCTATGCTCGCTCAACCCATGGCCGCAGGCTGCGCTTGCAGCGCGCGGCGCAGGCCGAACCAGCGCATTAAGTTGTAGGTCAGGCAAGCCCAGGTAGCTTCCATCGTGGCCTTCAGCCGGCCTCGGCAGCGGAATTGTCGCAGGCCGCAGCGTTCTTTAATCCAGGCATGCGCGAACTCGGCGATCTGCGAACGTCGCGCGTAGATTTGGCGTCCTTCTTCCGTCTGCATTTTGGCCTTGAAGGCGGTTGTCGCGGGCGGTTCTGCGAGGCGTGTGATCGAGCGCCTCCAGGCAGGTCGCGCTCCCGGCGGCGCGCATGGCTCGCGCAGCGCACAGGTGCGGCAAGCTTCTTTCGGTGCGCGATACACGTGCGTACGTACACCGTGCCCGCGATTCAGAATCGCGCCAGGGCGGAGTGCTTCTCCCGCCGGGCAGCGAAAAACATCTTGCTCGGCATCGTAAGGAAAAGCGCTTCTCAAAAACGCCGCACGGCGGCCCTGCGCGTCGCCTTCCGTCGCTTTCCAACTGTCTTGCCACGAGCCGTAAAAATCCACGCCGTGCGTTGCGGCCGCCTGCACCGATGCATGATTGGTGTAATCACCATCGGCAATGACCTGCTGAGGGGCGCGGCCTAATTTCTGTTTGCAGCGCTCCAGGGCGGGATCCAGTTGGCGATAGTCGATGGCATCGGTGGTGGCTTCCACGTTCACCACCAGACCGTGCTGCGTGTCAGTCACCAGTTGCACGTTGTAGCTGGGCACCGTGCCGCCTTCGCCGTTGCGCATCACGTGCGCTTCGGGATCGCTGCTGGAGGCGCGCGCCACAAAGGTTTTGCGATCGTGCACTTTTTCGCGCTGCAGCCGTTCTACTTCTCGCAAAGCCGTTTCCAGCCGACTGGCTCGCTGCCGTGCCGCGCGCCGCTTGGCGGCGGCCTGGCGCTTCACCAGTTGCTCTTCGTTCTCGGCTTGCTCGTTCAACACGCGCACCTGCTCCTGCGCCGCCGCCAGATGCGCCGCGATTTTCTCGCGGCCACGGAACGTGTTGCCGCCCGCGTTGGCTTTAATCTTGGTGCCATCCAGCGTGACCCGTTCGAGAGTGATCAGACCTTCGGCGCTCAGCATGCCCAGCACCTGCGTGAATAGATCGTCGAGTGCGGATTTGTTGTCGGAGCGGAACCCCGACAAAGTGCGATGGCTCACAGTCTGCAACCCGCATAGCCACTGGCAACCCGGTTCGTATTCGCACTGCCGCGCCAGCTCGCGCGCCGAACTGATCCCCCGACTATATGCGTACAGCCACAAGCTGATTAACAACTGCGGATCGGTGTGCTCTCTCCCGGCGCTGCCTTCCACCGCAGCGATTTGCGCATAATACAACCGCAAATCCAGCCGCCCGACCAACTCCCAAATCGAACGCACGCAGTGCTCTTGCTCTACCAACTTCTCTACATCCACCGTTCGCAGGAAAAGTTGCCGGCGATCAATCGCCACTAGTCGGGGAACGGCAGTCTCATCGTTGCTCATGCTCGCAGTCTACACAAAGCGACTCCATCCACCGCGCCAATTTCTTCACACGTTCCTGTCCCCCGTTTTCCACCGTCTGTCCCCCGTTTTCCCGTTTTCACCCGCCTTTAACAGTGGAATTATTTCATCAGCTTGCCTTTTTCATTCTGAGCTGCAAGCCCATAACGTATTGCCGCTTCAAGCGTATCGATGTTTATATCCTTTAGAGCTTTAAACCGAATGCAATATCCGGTCACGCTCGCCTTGCCTAGTTGTTTTCCATACGTTTTGGCTAAGTCCTTCTTATCTTTGAGACCAAGAATATAGACAGAGATTCCGGTTTTGTTTCCGCTCACACCAATTTGAAAAAACTCTCTACTTTTTCCATTGGCATATTTTATTGTGTGAAATCCATATCCAATCGTAGGGTTGGAAACAGTATGATTTTTGCTGTCTTTACCATCGAAGAACCATAATTTGCATTCTGGTGACACTTGAAGTGTGAGCCGATGCAACTCTCGCATGTCACTGCGTTTTGGCTCCGGTTGGCTGGTAATATACTTCTTGATTTGTTCTTGTACGTTCATATGTTCTGCTCTCCAGTTGCGCGCGCGAGATTATACGACGTTTAATTTTTTTGAACCGCTCCCATTCTCTGTCACACCGGATACTAGAGGTTTTGGGCCACTCGACCGCGAGGGCGCCCCGCAAGCCGTTGTTGCGTGGGTTTTTTTCAGAATTCCCAAAGGCTTGAAATGTGTGGAGCGCCGAGAAGCGGGCAGAGGGGCTGGGGAAACGGGGGACAGACGGGAAGTTTAGCCCATTCGGAAAATCTCCACTCGTTATGGACAAAACGGGCCTTTTCAAACGATATGAGAAAACGTTCCTGTCCCTGAGTCTTCCTGAGTTATAGTCCTGCCGAACCGACGGTGATTTTGATCGGCAATTGGTAAAGGAGTGCAAATGAACTATGCAAGTCTCGGGCTGGCGGCGCTTGGTGGCACGGTGGCGTCGTTTGCCTTTGGTTTCTTAGTGTTTTGGCTGGTGCCAGGTCTTATCAAGGAAGGCCACAAGTACCCGGCGGTATTCCGGCCTAAGGAAGAAATGATGAAAGTTATGCCGATTGGATTAGGCGGAACTCTCCTATCGATCCTGGTTGCCGCCGTACTTTTCGCAATGATGCATCAGGGCGGATCGGGCATTGCGGAAGGTGCGCGCTTCGGCGTTCTGATTGCCATTTTCGTGGTTTGCGCATTTGTGCTGCACAACTACGTGAACCTGAACATCGGGCTGAAACTCGCTCTGGGACAGGCGGTGACGTACTTCGTCCAGTGGACGATCATCGGAATGGTCATCGGCCTTATTTACAAACCCCTCGCTACGCCATAATCGTGAATATACATTCGAGAAGAAAAGCAGATCCCTCCACTGACGGTCGGGATGACAGGCGTTGCGGGAGTGAAGCGGGGAAAGAAGAATCCTCGGTATACTTTCTGGCCGGGAGGCGACACCATGACTGTTTCACGCCGATCGTTTCTGTGCGCTGGGATTGCGCTCCCTGCGCTTCTCGACCCAGCTTCCGGGCGCGCAGGCGCGACGGCCTCGGAGCCAGCTGCCTCTCAAGATTCCTCCTTTGACCCGTGGGTGGAGATTCGCCGTGAAAATCTTAATCACAATGTTGGAGAAATTTCGCGGCGCGTGGAGGCGCGGGCCATCCTGGCGGTCATCAAGAACAACGGCTACGGCATGGGCGTCACCAACGCCGCACAGCTTCTAGAGCCGCGACCGGAAATCGCAGGGTACGCGGTGGTGAAATTTCACGAAGCCATGTCGCTTCGCGACGCCGGCCTTCGCAAGCCGATTCTGCTCCTGGGACCGTTCGACGAGAAGAACCTGGAAGATGCCGTGAGGCGCGGAATCATGCCGATGGTCTACACGCCCCAAGGTCCCGCGCTGGATAAGATCGCCGCGAAGATGCAAAAACCCGTCCCACTCCACATCTGCGTGGATACCGGTATCGGCCGCGTCGGCGTCCCGTACGATCAGGCGGCGCCGTTGATTCGTGACCTCGCCAGCCGCAAGTCAGTGGAGATTCAGGGAACGATGATGACCTTCACGGAAGACGCGGAATTCGACAAAGAGCAGGTTCGCCGCTTCCAGGAAACGTGCGCGGCACTCGAAAAAGATGGCATCGTGCTGGGGAAAAAGCACGCGGCGTCCAGCTTTAGCCTTTTTCAGCATCCCGAGGCTTTTTTCGACATGGTGCGTCCCGGCATGGCGATTTACGGCGTGTATTCGGAGAACGAGTTTCGCCACACGGGAACGATGGATCTTCGGCCGGCGCTAAGCCTGAAGGCGCGCGTGATCTACGTGAAGAAGCTTCGCAAAGGCGATTCCGCTGGCTACAATCGCGCGTATATGGCGCAAGACGACGTGTGGGTGGCGACGCTGCCCGTGGGCCACGCCGACGGCTGGCCGCGCGTTGCCGCGAAGGGCGCGCGCGTGCGCATCAATGGCGATTTGTATCCGGTGATTGCCTCCGTTTCCGCCAGCCACTGCATCATCGAAATTGGCAAAGAACCGCGCGTTAACATCGGCGACGTCGCTACCTGTTTCGATTGGCAGCAGGGCTCGCGGCCCGAGGACGTGTCGGAAGCGTGTGGCGCGTCAGTTTATGATTTGACCATGCACCTGAATCCGCTTATGCCACGTCGAATCCTGTAGAAGGCTCACCTAGGAATTGCCGAAAGGGATATATTTTCGATCCACTCGAAAAACGCCGGTTGGAAGTGGACTGTCTCAGAGGCCGAGGGGCGGCTTGATGTAGGCGGCGCCGCGGCGGTAGAGGCCGGCAGTGGGGATGGCCGCAGATGGAGATCTTTTTGCGTGAACAACTATAAAACGGACCGTTGGAGAGGCCGTTCTGCGTGATGGCGTGAGCTTCTTCGAGCGGCGGAAGGTGTACAAAAGTGAACAGACAAAAATTGTTACGCCTCTTAGGATTCCCGTTGTGTGTAGTGAACGCGGGAGTATTTGTTGCCAATCGTCCAGCCGCTTCATTTCAGGCGCCGCCGTGAGGCGTCCGGGGAGCCACAGAGAAAGGCCATCCAGCAACCACAGTGGATACTGGCACTTACGATCACTGAAGGAAAAGCTGGATAGCGGGCTCCTGCCGGCTGGTTTTGTGGTTGGATAGACGAAAACTGTTTGCCCCACCTACATCGAAAAGCAGCGCAAAAAGCATCAGAAAACCGGAAGCGGTTTTCTGATGCCAATCGAACATTTTCACCCAGTCGAACGCGATCCATGTGAAGAGGGAAAGGCGGAAGTAACCATGAAGAAATACGTCAAGCCGACGCTGAAGTGTTTGGGCCTACTGAGGCTGGTTACCAAGTTTAGCTTTTAGAAGGACCGGTAATCACGGCAAGCGAGAGCAAGGAGAGGTGATTTAGAGGTTCCGAGCTGCTCCTTGCCCTCGGAAGCCTGAGGCACAGGTTTTGCGTACAGCGATACACGACGCCTATAAGGCTGTAGGTGTGCAGGTTTGCATGGTTGCGCGTCGTCAAAGAGCCAAAGGCCTCGCGTAAGAGGGGTAGAGATTGAGTCGCCGAGAGAAGCGATGAGAGAGACAACAAACTTTGATGGCCGCCCCAGACGGCAGGAGCAGATTGTCGTCCAGAAAGGGTTGCAGGACGCGCTGCTCTTCAATATGGATGACGGGAGCTACTACGCGCTGAACGAAGTGGGCAACAGAATCTGGGAGCTCTGCGACGGAACGCATGGAGTGGCGCAAATGGTGTGCATCGTGGCGAAGGAATATGGCACTCCCGCTGAAATTGTCGAGACGGACATTCTGGAACTGCTCGATGACCTGCGAAGCAAGAAACTTATTGTCGAGAGCAGCGGAGCTGGAATGGGTTTCGAAGCCAGCGGAACGCCCCAGGGATCTCCCTGAGCAAGGCCATGCGATTCGAATTGTCCGTCTCACTCAGGTGTGCGGCTGCGCGTCCCACCAATGACAGTACTCCGTGGCTAAAGAGGACCCGCATGCGGCGCGCCCAGTGTCCCCACGGCCTCCACAGACCTTTAGAAGCCATGGTTCGATTGCTGCCCATCTCCGTGGACGCAGCAAGCGAGCAGGTCAAGTATGGGTAGACGGTCCACTCCCGACATATTTCTCTTTCTTCAGATATTGTTCTTTGCCGCCGTCGTTCCGATCCTCCTGCGGCTAAAATTATGGCGAGTGGAAGCTCTTCTGGAGCCAAGAATCCAAGCGACGACGGACAGAGATCGGGTTGAACAGATTGCGGAGTACGTGGAAATAGCGATTCGCGAGGGCCGCCCCTTAGTGCATCAGGGATGTCTGACGCGAGGCGTAACGCGATATTACTTCTTGCGCCGGGACGGCTTGGATGTGTCGCTGTGTTTTGGCGTGGGCCGGGTCGATGGAGAGTTTGTCGGGCATTGCTGGTTGGTCAAAGGGGGAGCGCCCTTTCTGGAAACGCGGGATCCGCGACCTCTGTATACGGAGATATACCGCATTTCAAGCGCTGGCCGCCGTGGAGTGAAAGCGGCCGGAAATATTGGATTGGAGCAATCAGGATCGTGAGCGATAGCCGGCGCACGCACACTTACGGTTTCCACGGCCTGAATCTCGAGGTGTCCTCGTCGGCCGCGATTGCAACTTGCCTCGATTCCAGATTCCAAATGCTTCCCACGAATGGGGAATGCGCCGAGACACTTTTTTTCGATTTCGAGTCCGTTTCGAATTCGAAAGTGCATCGCGTTGGGAAACCGCCCGGGCGGGGAAAGCCTTTTTATCAACTCGAGGGCGGCGAGGCCGGCTACTTTGAAGCCGAAGACCAACTTTACCTTTGCTACGGCGATCGCGTGCGGGTATTGTGCAGCCCCGACTCTGGTATCGCATACTTCTCCGTGCTCGAGCCGGAGATTGAGAACCTGTGGCTCGCCACTCATCTTCTGTTCACGATATGCCTGGTGGAAATATTGAAGCGGCGCGGGCTGTATAGCCTGCACGCCGGTGGATTGAGCGCGAACGGCAAGTGTCTTCTGATTCCAGGCACAAGCGGGGCAGGGAAATCCACGCTAACGGTTGCCTCGTTGAGAGCAAATTTTGACTACATGAGCGATGACATGGTTTTTCTAAGTGACCGGCCGGATGGGTTCAAGGTCCTAGCATTTCCTGAGGAGGTGGATGTCAGTGACCAAACCGCCGGCTTCTTCCCGGAACTGAGTTTTCTCTTGAGCGCTCCCAGGCGTCGCGGATGGCGGAAAAAGCAAATCCACCCGATGCAGGTCTATGGCGCGAAAGTGGCGCCCCATGCGCGGCCTGCAGCTGTTGTGATTCCTCGAATTGCGAAGTCGGAAAGCAGCGTTGTAACAAGAATGGATCCTGACGAAGCGCTGTTGGAGATGGTTCCCAACGTGTTGCTGACGGAAGCGAACTCATGCCGTGCTCATTTGGATGCGCTGAGTGAACTCGTGACGTCCACGCCGTGCTACCGCCTCGAGACGGGGCGTGACTTTGATCAACTCTCCGTTCGATTCCGGGAGCTGCTGTGCTCATGATGAGAAACAAAACCATGCCGGAAGCGACTCGGCGACTCCCAGGCGCTGCGCCATGCGCAGAAATGGAACTGCTTCTCTGTTGTACCCGCAGTCGGGCCAGCACCGAAACGACGAAGCGGATCCGAGCGGCCGCTCGCAAAGAAATAGATTGGGTCCAATTCATACGACTGGTGCTTCGTCACGACACGCTACCGCTCACCTATCGGAACCTTCACGTAAACTGTCCGGATATTGTCCCAAGCGGCGTCCTGGAGCCGCTACGAGCGCGCCACGAGGCGGAGTCTGCAGAGGGCCGGGCACTCGCCGAAGAATTGGTGGGCATTCTCGGTACGCTCGACTCGGAGGGTATTCCGGCGGTGCCCTTCAAGGGCCCTGCACTGGCCGTCAGACTCTATGGCAATTTGTCTCTCCGGGCGTTTGGTGACCTGGACATTCTGATTGATGAGGAGAACGCGCTGCGGACCCGGCGCGTCCTGTTCGACCGAGGTTACGCGCCGGAGAGGGTGAATACTGGCGATCTGAGCCAGTTCTTGGGCGAGCACCACGAAATGCTCTTTTATCGCGCAGATGGCAAGGTGCGTTTGGATCTGCACTGGCGATTCACCAGTCGATCCGCGTGTCTTGCGGGAGATCCTGAGCGGTTCCTGCAGCACTTAGAGACAATCTCGCTAGCGGGAGCAGAACTGCGAAGTCTGCGGCTGGAAACCTATCTGTTGGTGCTCTCCATGCACGCAGCCAAGCACCAGTGGACACAACTCAAGTTGATCTGCGACATCGCCGAGATTCTGGCGGTGCCTGATTTAGACTGGCACTTCGTGCTGCGTGAAGCACACGATCTGGGTCTAAAGCGTGCCCTTGGGACTGCGCTTCTCCTGGCGCAGGACTTGCTAGAGGCGGTCCTGCCACGCAAACTCGCGCAAGATTTGAAGATCGATCGAACTGCGAAAGCCTTGGCTGTGCAAGCCCGGGCCCGCCTCTTCGAAGAACCGGACGAGCGCTGGGGTTTGCAGGGCGGCATTACATCTCAGATGAATATCCGTGAACGCTTCAGAGACCGGGTAAAGATCTTGCTCCGATATTTCTTGCCTAAACTCAAACCGGGTGAACGTGACCGCTGGTTTCTGCCGCTGCCGAACGCTCTCTCCGCCGTATATTACGTTGTTCGACCGGTTCGCTTGGTCCTTCAGAAAATGGGCCGGACCGGGCAACTCCCCTGAAGGATGGTTGAACACTTCCGATCTGAGCCACGGTGATAACCGGGTTCGCCCCACCCAGGCTGGCCTGGAGAATGTGGGGAGCGAACCCGGCAGTACGATTATTTTCCGTCGGAGATGGTTAAATCGACGGAACTTCCTGGATCGCCGAGAGCGGCAACCCTGACCTTGTTGGTTCCATGGAACAGAGCGGATGAGATATCGATCTTTTTGGATTTCCCATCCGAAAGCTGAGTTCTAAACTTGGTCCCATTGACGGTGATCACCAGCGATTCCACTCCAGGCGTATCGTTCTGAAGGAGTACGATCCCCTCGGCACGAGCGATGCCACTGAAGTCAGCAACTATCCAGTGATCAAAATCAAAACTTGCCGCGGTTTGGACCTTTGAGTGAAAGTGGACTGTGGGAATGGTGATGGTCGCGAAGACGGGATCAAATACAATTGTTTTGCCGCATAGATCCGTAGCAGTCAGTTCCACCACAGCCGATTGCGACTGGTTGATCTTTGTGGCGGTAACGCCCAGAGCCATAGTCGTTCCATGGTCGAATGTGGGGATGGCGACCGTAGCATTCGTGGTCGGGGGAGTATTGGCGACCACTGAAAATAATCCGCCCGGAGCCTGAACCGAGAAGACAACCTGCTTCGGCGGCCCTGGCGTCTGAGTCAGGACAGTGACCGTAGGAGATGGCGTCGTCGAACAGCTTGCGGTTGAGCCAGAACAGGTCGCAAAAGTTTTGTTCGAGACCACCGTCCCGCCATTTACGGTGGCGACAATGGAATCTCCGGCCGACGACGTTACGGAGGGCGAGTTAATTGTGAACGTCGCGGTACCGGAAGCATCCGTGATTGCGGTCCCGCTCTTGCGGGCGTCAGGACCGGTGATTGTAAAAGTTACGACGGTACCCGCGACGGGAACCCCGTTCGACAAAACAACCGCGGTTTTAGTGATGGAAGAACCGACGGCGCCACAAATGATTGACGAATTTACAGGAGAGAGCACGACGGTCGGCACGACGGACGATCCCGAACATCCGTTGATGATGGTCTCCTTACCGCTGATGGTGACCGTACCGTTTCTGGCCAGCGCCCGTCCCGTCAGGGTACCGCCATCCAGCGTGATGCTTGCTAACGCCATAATATTCCCCGCGAAGTTGTTACCCACTTGTATGGTCGCGGAGGAACCCACTTGCCAAAACACATTGCAGGGCGACGCGCCGCCGGCAAAAACCACGGAGGCGCCCGTGGCGGTAGTCAGCGTGCTGCCAATCTGGAAGATCCACACATCGGTGGAGCTGCCGGTCAGCGTCAAAGTGCCATTGAGCAGTGCCGCTGTCGAATAGCAGTAAAGTCCCGGTCCAAGATTAGCGTTCGTCCCTGTGCCCAGTGCGCCTGTCAGCGCAGTACACGACGGCCTGCCTGCCGCGTCAACGTAGGCGGCTGTCAGGTCCGTCTGCGCAGTTGTTAATACAGCGTTTGCGGCGGTGTACAACGTGCCCGTAACCTGGGTTGCCAGAAGTCCTGTGACCGTAGGTGTGGGCGAACTTCCGACGTTACCGACAATCGTAGTTCCCGCGTCAGCGCTTACGATTCCGCCGCCGGCCAGTACTGCAAACTTTCCCGCTGTTTGCAGGTTAGGTGCTTGGGCAAAGGCATTCGATGCCAACGCCAAGAAAAGCAACAAAAAAGTACCACGAACTCTCATTATTTCCTCCAGAGGCATTCGAAGAGCAGGGCTAGGTGCGGAACTCTGCGAAGGTCTGAGTTTGAGGCCTCAAAACAGTGCTGTCTGTCCGTTCTTGGACAGGTTTGAAAGTATTGTTGCTTTTTATGAGTAATGGGACTGGAACCGAGCCGTGATTAGAAGCTCCTACTTAGCTCGTGTTGACTATCACGGGCTGTGCAACACTATGAGCCTCCTGAATGGTGAGGCGAGAGAATCTAACGGCCCGCGGAGAAATGATCGCGCAGGGTGCCCGAGAGAGGGCGGGGTGCTCAGATGTCGAGCGGGGGCTTGATGTAGGCGGCGCCGTGGCGGTAGAGGCCGGCGGTTGGGATGGCTTGGGAGAAGACGATGCGGATGGGCACGAAGATGGCGCCGGTGCCGGGAGTGAAGGGTACGGCGACTTCGACGCGGGAGCCTTCGGGATATTGATTGCGGCTGCGGAAGCTGAGGCCGCCCTTGGAAAGATCCTCGCAAACGGCAATCTCTTCTTGAAAGCCGCGGCGGCGGATGCAAGCGAGGATGCGGGCCTTGATGCGCGTGCGGTTGCGGCGGGGAATGACGCGTTCTTCCACGGTGGGCTGGCCGGAATTGTTGTCGCTCGCGCGAACTTCGGACTGCGATTCGATCCAGATGGAAGGCGAGTCGCAATGGCGGCAAACGCGTGCCACGCATTTGCGGATTTCGAAGGATTTCAATTCGAGTTCGTTGAGATAAACGACTTCGCGGCGCTGGCAGAAGCTGCACTCCATGAGGAGGCGAGCGAGAGCTTCTTCGGCTTTGTGAAGGGCGGGGAATTCGATGTCCCAGAAATCGGAGCGCGCTTCCAGAAGATGAATGGCGTAGAGGAAGCCGTTGGGCTCCTGATCGATCTCGGCGACGACGCGGGCGCGCGTGCTTTTCCAGTGGTCGCCTTCGTGATGGCGCCGGAGATGGAGTCCCTGGCCCATGGAGAGTTTTTCGGTAAGGCGCAGAACGCCGCCATTGCGGCTGACCAGCAGCGTTTCCGCCGTATGTTTGACGGGCGTGCCGCCGGCCGTTACCCACGAGGCCTCCACGGGCATGCGGAAGCTGACGCGGTCGCTTTGTCGTAAACCGTCGGATTCGGTAGTCATGGCGCTTAGAGAGAAGCTCTCTACTCAGGCTAGCATGCAATTCTGAGGCGGAAATACGCGCTAACGGCGGCCTTGTCGTTCCAACTAATAACACCGCGTTCGCAAACGGGAATGGCCGGGCAGTCCGCAACTGTTGTCTTTTTGGCGTGGGACGGGACGGGAAACTCCCTGCCCGGGGCGATTTTAGGGCAGACTTAAGGGTGCAGAAATTGCAGGTAAGAAGCAGCATCAACTCCATGAATCCGGGCAGCAATCACTGTGGGCGACGTTATCTCCATGGCCGAACGAACCTCTAAAGGCGACGGGCAAAGCCTTTCCATCCGTGACCGCCGTTATTGTATCCGGTATCCATTCGCAGCCGATATCGAACTGCTCGATTTGGAATCGGGAAGCCGCTCGGAAGGTGTGACTTCGGATATTTCCATGGGAGGCGTGTTCATTTGCACCAGCAAGCCGCTGCCTTCCAATACCCGCGTGCGCATAACGCTGACGCGCAAAGACCAGAAAGTGGAAGCGCTTGGCGTGGTGCGTATCGTGAAGCCGCGGATCGGCATGGGAATCGAATTCATGGATTTGGAACCGCCTTACCATGAACTGCTCACCCGCTGGATTGAACAAGTCCGCAAATCCCGCTAACGGTTTCTCAAGTGAAATTCCATCCGTCCTGCCGGACTCTATACAAGTGACTTTGCGGAGCAGAGTGCCGCGCTAGGGGCGCGTGTCCAGGGGATGCTTGCTCTTTTCGTAGAATTCATTCTGCAGCTTGAGGCTCTGATCATCGGCTTTCGCGGCATGAATGGCTTCGACCGTGGCCGCAATCCAGCCCTTCATGTTCCATTCGCCAAGCTCTTTGGTGGCGACGGAACCATCGCCGGAATAGTGATTTGGAAAACGCGCGTACCACCAGATGCCGGTGTAGACGTTCTCCGGGAGGCTGACGCGTTTTTGGTCGGTTCCGGACTCGCTTGCCGCACGGTCGAGATGCACCAGGTCCGGGCGCGAAACCATCGTGTTCGACGTTTCATTCTCACCTGCGTGGTAGTCAACGCCGCTGGATTTCTTCGCCGGGCCGCCGGGAAGACTCCTCTCTCCGTCGAGCACATAAACAACATAATCGTGCGGACGATCGAGCTCCGATTGCGCGAAGAGCGGAAGCAAGTGTTCATTTCCGCCGTGCCCGTTGACGATGACAATCTTCTTGCAGCCGTTGCGGGCCATTTCGTCCGTTGTTTCCTGGAGGAGCTTGAGCTGCAGGTCCAGGCTGTAGGCGACCGTCCCGGGCTCGTGCTTAGCCTCGAAAATCTGGCCGAAGTAATACTCGGGAAAAACCACCGCGTATTCCTGCTCGACGGCATGCAAGGAGGCATAGCGCACGTTCAGGAGGTCGGTACCCAGGGGGAGGTGCGCTCCATGCTTTTCCAGGATGCCGAACGGGAGCAGGCAAGTCCCCTTGGATTGCTGAATCGCCTGGCGAAAGTCTGCGGCCGTCAGCTCTTCCCACTTTGCAGAGAGTTTCGCCTGCGCATTGCATAGCGACGCGGCGAGCAAGGAGAACAGCAGGGTCAAGAAAGTGGTGCGCTTCATAGATGCTCCTCTTTCAAAATGGGAATTTGCTGCACCGTGGAGTGCGAAAAGCATTTTGCACGCGATTCGATGAAAAAGCGATTCCCAAAGTGAATGCTCTGTTCACGACACGTAGCTCTCAGAGGTCATCGGCGCAAATTTCTCACTGCTGGTTTGCTTCTGTTGGGATAATAGAAAAATGGCGTTTGGTTTCGTTGACGACCGTTGGCTTCCGAAATCGGTTCTCTGCTTCCGCGGCTACACCCTGAACACGTTTTGGCGTGATTTGGTCGCCGGTATCACCGTCGGCCTGGTGGCATTGCCGTTGGCGATGGCCTTTGCGATTGCCTCGGGACTCACGCCGCAAGCCGGAATCTATTGCGCGATTGTCTCCGGGTTTTTGATCTCCGCTCTGGGCGGTTCCAAGACGCAGATCGGCGGGCCAACCGGCGCATTCGTGGTCGTGGTGGCCGGAATCGTCGCGGCCCACGGCGTGGATGGTCTGTACATGTGCACGGTCATGGCCGGCATCTTGCTCGTCGTAATGGGTGCGACCGGACTCGGCACCGCAGTCAAATTCATTCCGCGGCCCGTGGTCATCGGATTCACCAACGGAATTGCAATCCTGATCGCCAGCACACAGGTGAAGGATTTCCTCGGATTGCATCTCGCGACCGTTCCAGGAATATTTTGGCAGCGCATCGAGGCGCTGGCGAAAAACGCGCATACATTTTCTGCGACAGCAACTGCCCTTGCGGTGGGCACTGTTCTGCTGATGATCCTTTGCCGGGCCATGTCGGACCGGATTCCTGGCGCAATTGTGGTGCTGCTGCTCGGAACCGCCGCGGTGGTGTTGCTGAAGCTTCCGGTGGAGACTATTGGAACGCGTTTCGGCGGAATTCCCAGCGGGCTTCCTCATTTGCAGATCCCAAAGTTTCGAGGGGATCTGATTCACAGTTTGTTAGGTCCTGCGTTCACCGTCGCGATGCTAGGCGCCATCGAATCCCTGATGTCGGCAGTCGTCTCCGATCGCATGAGCGGCGACCGCCACAATCCAAACGTCGAGCTGATCGGACAAGGTGTAGCGAACATTGCCTCGCCGATATTCGGCGGTTTGCCCGCAACCGGGGCCATCGCGCGAACGGCTACGAGTATCCGCTCCGGCGCGCAAACGCCTGTCGCGGGAATCATCCATGCGCTCACGTTACTTTGCATTGTGGTCTTCGCCGCGCCGCTGGTCAGTTATGTGCCGATGTCTGTGCTCGCGGGAATCCTCATGATCGTTGCCTACAACATGGGCGAATGGCGCGAGATTCCGCAGCTGCTCAAACTCACGAAAACTGATATAAGCGTGTGGCTGGTCACGTTTGGCCTCACGGTGTTCGCTGATTTGACCGTTGCCGTGGAAGCGGGAATGATACTGGCGGCGCTGCTGTTTATCAGCCGAGTCGCCAGCACGACAACCGTCTCTCAAGTCACCGACGATTACGTCGAAGACGGCCGCGTGCACATCCTGCAGGACAAAGACATTCCTTACTACGCAACGATTTTCCGCATTCACGGACCATTCCTATTTGGCGCCACCGACAAGATTTCCGTGGTCACGGAGAAAATTCACAAATTGCCCCCCGTAATCATCCTACGCTTGCGAAATATGACCGCATTGGACGCGACGGGACTCTTCGCGCTCGAAGAGGTGGCCAAGAGCCTGCACGCCAGCAAGCGAACTCTGATCCTCTGCGGCGCCCGCGAGCAGCCCGCCCAATTAATTCACCAGGGAGAATTCGAACAAGTCATCGGCGCCGAAAACATCTGCGAAAACGTGCAAGCCGCCCTGCGCCGCGCCGAGGAAGTCTACGAACATCTGGAAGCGAGTCCCGTCGGAAGCACGAGCTAGATTTTTCGCTCGACGCGAAAAACTCCTGCAAGCCCTCGAGAAGAATTAAGGAGTTGGCGAAGAAGATTTTTGTGGACTATCCGATGAATTAGCCTTGGGCGCGGGACCTTCCGGCGCCGCCCCCCGCGAAATAATCTGCTGCGAAGTCGGCAACGTGGAAGAGTCCCACCCGCCGCCCAGCGCTTCGATCAGTTGCACGCTGGAAACGATTTGCTGAATGTGCAAATTAAGCGCGGTCTGTTCGTTGCTCAGAAGGCTGGTCTGCGCCGTGATGACGTTGAGATACGGATCGATCCCCAGCCGGTAACGGTCGTTCGCCAGAACCAGCACACGTTGCGCGGCCTTCACCGCCTCATCCTGCTCTTGAATTTCCTGCGAAAGAATCCGCAGAGTCGAGAGGTTGTCTTCCACTTGTTGAAACGCCGTCAAAACGGTATTGCGGTACGTAGCCACGGTTTGATCGTAGACTGCGCGGGTTTGCTCCACGCTCGCCCGCCGCAAGCCTCCATCGTAAATCGTCTCCGAAACCATCGGCCCCACCGACCAAATGCGATTCGGCCAGGTGAACCATTTGGACCCTTCCGTTGTTTGAAATCCTGCCGAAGCGCCCAGCGTGACTGTCGGAAAATATGCCGCGCGCGCCACGCCAATCTGCGCATTGGCTTGCTCCATCAGCCGCTCGGTCGCGGCCACATCCGGCCGGCGCTCCAGAAGCTGCGCAGGAATCCCAAAAGGCACCGCCGGCGGCGAAGCCTTCAGCGGCTCCGCGGCAATCGTCAAGTTCGAAGCCGGCTGGCCAACCAGCAACGCGATCGCGTGTTCATACTGCGCGCGCAAAATGCCGAGGTTGGTTGCCGCCGCCCGCGTCTCATCGAGTTGCGTCTCGGCCTGCCCCACGGCCTCATCGGAGTCAATGCCCGTTTCGTACAGAGCTTTCGTCAACTCCAGCGATTTTGCATACGCTTCCACCGTGGAATCGAGCAATTGTCTTAGCGCGTCCTGCCCGTGCAGTTGGAAATAATCCACCGCGAGTTCCGCTTGCGCCGTCAGCCGCGTATTCTCCAAATCCGCCGCGGAAGCCTGCGCATTCGCGATGTTGGCGCGCACCGTATTGCGCACGCGCCCCCACAAGTCCGGCGTCCACGACGCATCAAACGGGAAGGAGTAGGACGTAAAGCTCTTTCCCGTAAACGTGCTGTTGGCGGAGCTCGTCGAACTTGGCTGGTGCTGCCGTAAAATGCTGGGCCCAACCGATACTGTCGGAAAATACTGCGCACGCGCCTCGCGCACCAGCGCCCGAGCAGCCATAAAATTGGCAAACGCGGCGGCCACGTTCTGGTTTGAGATATTGATTTGCTCCTCCAGCGCGTTCAACTGCGGGTCCTGGAAGATTTCCCACCACTTCCCGTGGAGCGTTCCGTCCTGCGGCTGCGCCACTTTCCACCCATCCATCTTCTTCAGATTTTCCGGCGTAACTTCCTTAAAGCTGCCCGGCGCCTGCACCGAGGGTCGATTGTATTTGGGGCCGACGTTGCAGCCTTGCAGCAGCGATATGCTGCTGAGCAGTATTACGGCCGTCCGCCGCCCGATTCTCAATTGCATCTTTCTCCCTGCCTCCCTGGGGATTGGCATGTGAAAGTTCCGCCGAGGAACTTTCCGCGCTTCTAAATCATCATCCAAAGGACTCAAGCTGTTTCTGCGGCTCCAAGCGTCCGTGGGCCCGCAACCACCGAACGCGCAGCCGGTCGAGCGACAAATAAACAACCGGCGTGGTGTACAGCGTCAACATCTGACTCAATATCAGGCCGCCAATAATCGTGATCCCCAGCGGCCGACGCAACTCCGAACCTGTCCCCGTGCCGAGAGCCAGCGGCAACGCGCCAAACAAGGCAGCCATGGTGGTCATCAGAATAGGGCGAAAGCGCAGGATGCAGGCCTGAAAAATCGCTTCTTGGGGGCTCTTGCCATCGGTGCGTTCCGCAGCGAGAGCGAAGTCAATCATCAAGATGGCATTTTTCTTCACAATGCCGATCAGCAGAATAATTCCGATCAGTGCGATGACGCTAAGATCTGTGTGAAAAATCATCAGTGCAAGTACCGCGCCAACGCCCGCCGAAGGCAGCGTGGAAATAATCGTGATGGGATGAATGTAGCTCTCATACAGAATGCCAAGCACGATATAAACGGCCAGCAAAGCAGTGATGATGAGAATCGGCTCGCTAGCGAGGGAGGATTGGAACGCCTGAAGCGTCCCGGAAAACATTCCGCGAATGCTGTTCGGCATGCCGACCTTTTGTTCCATCTCGATCACGGCTCTGGACGCGTCGCTCAGCGCCACGCCGGGCGCGAGATTGAAAGAAACCGTCACGGATGGGTATTGGCCCTGGTGATTGACCGCCAGAGGAGCGGTGGTAGGTTCGTAATGCGCGATGGCGCTCAGCGGAACGGCGCCGCCCTGCCCGGAACGAATGTAAACATCCTGCAAGCTCACCGGCGACTGCCAAAACTTCGGATCCACTTCGAGAACCACGTGATATTGGTTGATGCCCGTATACATCGTGGAGACCTGCGCCTGGCCGAACGCTTGATACAGCGTCGAATCGATCGTTTGGGGAGTGATTCCCATGCGCGAAGCCGTGGCGCGATCATAAGCCAGCATCATCTGCAGCCCGCTGTTCTGCTGATCCGTATTGACGTCGGTCAGCATGGGCATC
The DNA here is from genome assembly GCA_963729455.1 of uncultured Acidobacteriota bacterium. Taxonomy (GTDB): domain Bacteria; phylum Acidobacteriota; class Terriglobia; order Acidiferrales; family UBA7541; genus Acidiferrum. The sequence continues at coordinate 745,642 of CAVSNX010000003.1, read as the reverse complement.
TTCCTCATTTGTTGCAGCAGCACCGGACCCCACTGGACCAAATCCTGCAGGTTGTCGCTCTGAATCGTGTACTGATATTGAGCGCTGCTCTGCCGCCCGCCGATCCGCAAATCCTGCCCCGCTTGCATGAAGGCGTTTGCGCCCGGTACCGCCGCTAATCTTGGGCGCAGCCGGTCAATCATCGCGCTCGCGGACACCTTGCGTTGCTGGAGAGGCTTGAGCCCAAGGAAAATAAATCCGCTGTTGGTTGCGCCTCCGCCTCCCGTAAACCCCATGACGTTATCCACCGCAGGATCCGTCTTCACCACATCCACGATGCGTGCGACCGCGATCTGCATGGCCTGGAACGAGGTATCCTGCGGGCCCTGAATGCCGCCGAAAACCGTCCCGTTATCTTGTTGCGGGAAAAATCCCTTCGGCACAATCCAGAGAAGATAGACGTTCACGGCGATGGTGATGGCAAGGACCGCAAGCGTCAGCGCCGAGTGCTCCAGCACCCAGCCAAGAGTTCGTTCGTAGGCTCTCAATGTCCGTTGGAAGACCCGTTCCGAAGCGCGAAAGGCCTTGCCATGCTGATCAGGGCGAATGTGCTTCAGAAGCCGGGAGCACATCATGGGCGTGGTGGTGAGCGAAACCAGCAGTGAAACGATGATCGCCACGGAGAGGGTAACCGCAAATTCGCGGAAGAGCCGGCCAACAATCCCGCCCATCAGCAAGATCGGGATAAACACGGCCACAAGCGAGACGCTGATGGTAAGCACCGTGAATCCGATTTCGCTGGCGCCCTTCAGGGCCGCCTCCATCGGAGGCATTCCTTCCTCGATGTAGCGGGTAATGTTCTCGATCACCACGATGGCGTCGTCCACGACGAAGCCCGTAGCGATGGTCAAAGCCATGAGGGACAAATTGTCAATGCTGTAGTGACAGAGATACATGACGCCGAATGTGCCGATCAGCGAGACGGGAACCGCAACACTGGGGATCAGCGTGGCGCGAACATTTCGCAAAAAGAGGAAGACTACAAGGATGACCAGCGCCACCGAAATGACCAGTGTGCGCTCCACGTCTTTAACGGAGGCCCGAATGGTCTGCGTCCGGTCCAGCGTGACTTGTACATCTATGGCGGTGGGAATGGAGGCCTTGAGCGCTGGAATCGCCTCGCGAACGCGGTCAACGGTATCAATGATGTTTGCGCCAGGCTGTCGAAACACAATGATAAGGACCGACGGCTTGCCATTCACGAATCCTGCGGCGCGCAAATTTTCCGTGGCGTCTTGCACGTTCGCCACATCGGACAGCTTGACCGCCGCCCCTTTGTGATAGCCCACGATCAGCGGCATGTAATCCACGGCCTTCAACAACTGGTCGTTGGTCACAATGTCCGCGCTCGTCGTTCCGCTGACGATTTGCCCCTTCGGCGAATTGGCGTTCTGGCGGCTGAGCATGGAACTTACATCCGACAGGCTCAGTCCAAAGCTGTAGAGCTGCGTAGGGTTGACGTCCACGCGCACGCCGGGAAGGGAACTTCCTCCGACGCTCACCTGTCCAACGCCCTGCACCTGGGAAAGGCGTTGCTGCATGATGGTGGAGGCCGCGTCATAGAGCGCGCCGCGGTCATACACGCTGGAAGTCAGCGCCAGAATCATAATGGGGGCATCAGCGGGGTTGACCTTGCGATACGTGGGATTGCTGGGAAGATTCGCCGGCAGATAACTCCGCGCCGCATTGATCGCCGCTTGCACGTCACGCGCCGCGCCATCAATGTTACGGTTCAGATCGAACTGTAACGTAATGCTCGTAGTGCCCAGATAGCTCGACGAGGTCATCTCGTTGACACCGGCGATCCTTCCAAACTGGCGTTCGAGCGGCGTCGCGATCGAAGATGCCATAATCTCGGGACTCGCTCCCGGCAAGCTGGCACCCACGGAGATGGTCGGGAAATCTATCTGCGGAAGCGCGGACACAGGCAGAACGCGGAACGCCACGGCACCCGCGAGCGCAACCGCCGCCGTCAACAGCGTTGTGGCCACCGGCCGATGGATGAATGGAGAAGATAAGCTCATTGGACTAGTCTGCCGGTACGGCCTCCGCTCCCCCTTCCAAACTGTGCCGCGAAGTGAATCGTTGCGCCAGCCGGTCAAAGAAAATGTAAATCACCGGAGTGGTATAAAGCGTCAGAACTTGGCTCAGCAGCAAGCCGCCCACCATGGCAATGCCCAGCGGACGGCGAAGTTCTGAACCGATGCCGCTGCCGAGCGCCAGTGGCAAGCCTCCCAGCAGCGCGGCCATGGTGGTCATCATAATGGGACGGAAGCGAAGCAAACATGCTTCGTAGATGGCTTCTTCGGGCTTTTTACCCTCTTTGCGTTCCGCTTCCAGCGCAAAGTCGATCATCATGATTCCGTTTTTCTTCACAATGCCGATGAGCAGGATGATTCCAATCAGCGCCACGACGCTCAACTCGGAGCCGCAAATCAGCAACGCCAGAATCGCGCCGACTCCCGCCGAAGGCAGCGTGGAAAGAATCGTGATGGGGTGAATGTAACTCTCGTAGAGAACTCCCAGAACGATGTACACCGTCACGAGTGCCGCAAGAATCAAAATCGGTTCATTCGATAAGGACGCCTGGAACGACGCCGCCGTGCCCTGAAATGCGCTTTGTACGCTCAACGGCATCCCAATTTCCTGCTGGACTTTATCGATGGCTTTTGTCGCTTCCCCGAGAGATGCATTGGGGGCCAGATTAAAGGAGATCGTCACGACAGGGAATTGGCCTTGATGGTTGACCGAAAGCGGCCCGCTCTTCATCTCGAAATGAGTGAATGTGCTGAGTGGCACCGCGGCGCCATTCAGCGAACTTGTAGCGCTGGGCGATGCCGAGCCTGTGCTGACCGCGGTATTGGTGGAAGCCCTTGGGCTTGACGACGAGGAAGCGGATCCCCCCGAAATGGTAGTTGCGGTTATCGTGCCGGTGGAACCCGTTGTCAAAGCGCTGGGAGCAGTGGCCGATCGTACGTAAATGTCCTGTAGCTTGGTCGGGCTCGTCTGAAAATCCGGCTGCGTCTCCAAAATGATGTGGTACTGGTTCAGCTGCGTATACATGGTTGAGACTTGCCGTTGGCCGAATGCGTCGTAAAGCGTCTGGTCGATCGTCTGCGGTGTAATGCCCATGCGCGAAGCGGTCACGCGATCGACGATCAGCGACGCGGCCAGACCGGAATTCTGCTGATCCGTCGCCAGGTCCTGCAATTCCGGGATAGTCGCAAGCTTGGCCATCAGCAACGCGGTCCAGTGGTTGAGTTCCTGCAGGTTAGGATCTTCCAGCGTGTACTGATATTGCGTGCGGCTCACGCGGTCCTCAACGGTCAAGTCCTGCACCGGCTGCATGTAGAGCGTGATGCCATCCACTTTTTCCAGTTGTGGTTGCAATCGCCGAATGACGTCCGACGCGTTCATGCGCCGCTGTTCGAGCGGCTTCAAGTTAATTTGAATGCGCCCGCTATTCAGCGTCGAGTTTGTTCCGTCCACACCGATGAATGAGGAAACATTCGCTACCGCCGGATCCTGTAGAATGACGTGTGCGAGTTGCTGCTGCCGCTGCGCCATCGCGGGAAACGAGATGGACTGCGTTGCCTCCGAAATCCCCTGAATGATCCCCGTGTCCTGAACAGGGAAAAAGCCTTTGGGCACGATGATATACAGAGCGATCGTTAGCACTAGGGTTGCCACGGCCACAAACAACGTGGCGGGCTGATGCTTCAGCACCCATTTCAGGGTCCTGCCGTAGTAGGCGATGATGCCGTTGAAGGCGCGCTCCGAAGCGATGTAGAAGCGGCTTTGTCTCTTTCCATGCGAGTCTCTCAGCAGCCGCGAGCACATCATCGGGGTCAAAGTCAGTGAAACCACCGCGGACACGAGAATCGTGACGCTAAGCGTAATGGCGAATTCCCGGAACAGCCGCCCGACGATATCTCCCATGAAAAGAAGGGGGATGAGCACGGCGATCAACGAAATCGTAAGCGACACGATGGTGAATCCGATCTGCTCGGATCCTTTTAGCGCGGCTTCCAGCGGCGGAACACCTTCTTCCAGGTAGCGGATGATGTTTTCAATCATCACGATGGCGTCGTCCACGACGAAACCTGTCGAAATCGTCAGCGCCATCAGCGTCAGGTTGTTCAAGCTGAAGCCCGCCAGATACATGATGCCAAATGTGCCCACAATGGAGAGGGGCACCGCGACGCTCGGAATGATGGTGGCCGCCAGGTTCCGCAGGAAAAGAAAAATCACCATGACCACCAGCACGACCGTGAGCATCAACTCGAATTCCACATCCGCCACCGACGCGCGAATCGTGGTTGTTCGGTCGGTCAAAATATCAATTTGAACAGCTGCCGGCAGATTGCTCTTGAGCAAGGGCAGCAGCTTCACGATGCGGTCCACAACCTGAATAATGTTTGCGCCCGGCTGCCGCTGAATGTTGACGATCACCGCGGGCGTTTCATTCATCCACGCGGCTTGCCGCACATTCTCCACGCCATCCTCTACAGTACCCACGTCCGAAAGTTTTACTGGCGAGCCGTTGTGGTAGGCGATGATCACCTTTTGAAAATCCGCGCTGGTCATCAATTGGTCGTTGGACTGGATCTGGTAATCCTGCTGCGGCCCGTCGAAATTTCCTTTCGCTTGATCTAGGCTGGTCTGCTGCAGGGCCGTGCGGACGTCCTCCAGGTTGATGCCGTAGTGAGATAGCTGCGTGGGGTTCAGGCGCACACGCACGGCGGGTTTCTGGCCGCCGCTAATGCTGACCAGTCCAACACCCGGCAATTGGGAAATTTTCTGCACAAAGCGCGTATCCGCCAGATCCTCGACCTGCGAGAGCGGAATGGTCTTCGAAGTCAGCGCCAGCGTCAGAATTGGTGTATCGGCTGGATTCGTCTTGCTGTAAATCGGCGGAGTGGGAAGATCGCTGGGGAGATACGTTTGTGCAGCGTTGATCGACGCTTGCACTTCTTGCTCGGCGACGTCAATGTTCAACTCCAGCGAAAACTGCAGCACGATGATCGAACTGCCGTCCGAACTTGTGGACGTCATCTGGTTCAGCCCGGGAACTTGCCCGAACTGCCGCTCCAGTGGAGCCGTCACCGCGGACGCCATCACATCCGGGCTCGCTCCCGGATAAAACGTCACCACCTGAATGGTGGGGTAATCCACTTCCGGCAGCGCGGAGACTGGCAATTGCAGGAAAGCAACAAACCCCACGAGCAGGATCGCGGCCATCAGCAGCGAAGTCGCCACCGGCCGCAGAATGAAAGGACGAGAAGGACTCACCGCGCCGAACCTCCCTGTTTGCCGCCCGCCGCTTTGCCGTCCTGCTTCCCAGATTGATCTGGAGTTGCCTGTCCTCCCTTGGAAGATTGACCGGAGCCATTCGAATTAGCGGGCGCGCGCACGTTCACTTTGGCGCCGTCCTGCAGCTTGTCAAAACCATTCACTGCTACCGTCACCCCAGGCTGAAGACCGTCCACCGCCGTCAGTGTGCCATCGGTTGTCCCGGGCGTAACCGCTTGCAGCGCCACCGTCTGATCGCTCTTGATTTCGTAAACAAAGGCGCCCTGCGCGTTCCGCTGGATTGCTGGCGTAGGAATCAAAGTCACGTTGTGCAGCGTGTCTACCAGGATGCGCGCGTTCACGAACTGGCTGGGGAAGAGCGCATTATCCGTATTGGGAAACACGGCTTTCAATTTAAGTGTGCCCGTGGTGGTATCAATCATATTGTCTAGCGTCAGAAGAGAGCCGCTGGCGAGTTTGTGTGTTTGCTCCCGGTCGTACGCATCCACGCTCAATTTTTTCCCTTTGCGCAGCTGCTCCTGAATTAGCGCAAGATGATCTTCCGCGATGCTGAAAATCACGGTGATGGGCTGAAGTTGCGTAATCACCACCAGCGGCGTGCTGCTGTTCGCTTGAACGATGTTCCCCAGGTCCACCAAACGGAGCCCCACACGCCCATCAATCGGCGAAATAATGTGCGTGTACTCCAGATTCACCTTGGCATTTGCCAGCAGTCCTTGATCGTTTTTGACCGTCCCCTCGTCCTGCAGAACCACCTGTTGCTGGTCGTCCAGCAGCTGTTTGGCAATCGCGTTGCGAGTAAACGCCTGCTGGTAGCGGTCGAAATCGATTTTGGCTTCTGTCAAAACCGCCTGATCGTGCGCCAGCTGGCCTTCGGTTTGGGTGACCGCCGCCTGATAAGGGCGCGGGTCGAGCTCCAGCAGCGCGTCGCCCTTTCGAACCATCTGGCCTTCGCGGTAATAAATCTTGGTGATTTCGCCTTGCACGCGGCCCGTCACCGTTACCGTGTACACCGGCGTAACGGTGCCGAGCGCGTCAAAATAGATACCAATGTCTCCCTGCTTGGCGACGGCGGCGGATACGCTTATTCCGCGCGTCGCGGCATCGCCCGTGGTTTTTGCTTGGGGCATGGCTCCTCGGCGCTGCCAGATCGCTATTCCACCCAAAAGAACAATGGCAATCAAGAGCCACAGCCACCAGCGACTCTTATGTGGTGGCGGTACCCGCGAATTCGAATGCCCGGAAGGGCTGGCGTCAAGAGAATCGTGTCTTTGTTCCGTCACTGGCACTCCCGAAAGTAGCGAATTGCTAGACTGGGTAAGGGGATGGACTGCATCTGTAATTGTGCGTCAGACCCCGGAAGAATCCTAGAGCAGAAAGAGACGGCTGGTCTAGCCCCACTGGTCTTGGTGGCTACACCCCCATCCGGGCATTCTATCCATGCTTCTTTCGACGTGCCAGAGTCGTGATGAGTTTCAGAGGGAAGTCGCCGCGGGCTAGATTGCGAAATTGTGAGGGAATCGCACACGCTCGAACGGCGAGAACGCGGCGGGACGGTTGTGCCGATTCGTTGGGAGGATTCGAGCAAGAATGGCGGGGACGACGAGACTCGAACTCGCGACCTCTGCCGTGACAGTACACTGTTATTTGGTAACTGCTTGAAACTACGCGGCACGGATGGCTACCAAAACCGCGCTTTGGAACCCTCGGTAACAAATATTGGACCATGAATGGACCAAGAAATGGACTCTGCCGCAGAACGGCAGTAGCCTCAACCTAGGACGAACCAAGTGATTGAATCCAGGCTTCCCACCCTTCGGGGTTGGGTTCGATTCCCATCGCCCGCTCCAGAAAACCGCAAAATTCACGTTGTTTCGGCTGCCCTTACTCACCGACTATCCCTCGATTCGCGCCCCAAAAGCCGGGGTTTTGCGCCCATTTTGCGCCCAAGCTTTCACGCTTATCGATTCGCACCATGTATCGTTTGCTCGCCGAAGGCGGTGAGGCGCGCGAGCGATCAGTTGAGGCCGGCTTGTTGATCCAGCCTTCGCCGGGAAGCTGAAGTGCAGTTCGGAATTCGGACCGGCCCGAAAAAACCGGGATACTGTGGGTCCAGCGAGCTGGCGATCGTCGCTCCTGCAGCTTCCTGGCACAAAAATTTTCTGGGAAAAAACTGGAATGGGCGCCAAAAACAAAAACTCACTAGATTCCGTGAGCGTCTGTCTAAGAACCGTTGATACGCGCCGCTGCGGTCATGGCGAGGAGGCTGAACTTTCACAATCTCCTTCGCACTTAAGCCATCTGCTAGACGCAAGGATAGCCTCAATTCCACGGGTGGTTTCAACGAAACGCGCCTGTCGCCCCTTCGGGGCACCCACGAAATGGGTGTCGCTTACGACTTGTTTTGTTTTGCCGTCTACCGAAGTGCGCACTCCGATACTTGGTGAGTCAAAGCCCCAAAAGAAGGCCCGACCTTCCAAGGTCATAAAATCAACATGGTCCAGCATCTGCAATACCTTGACGATCTTCTCCCGCTCGATGGTTCCCGATTTTCTCGTTTGAAGACGCGAATATCCCGGTTCGCTCACATACTGGATCTGCCCATCACCGCGCACGGTTATCGTGTAGGCAGGACACGCTCCATAGCACGGTCCCCTCGACAGCTCAACCATCACGGTGTCAATGTTCAGCGGATGACTAAGCTCGATTTTCCGAGCCGGGCTCCATACAGCGCCAGTAACGACCAACAATGCGGCCGCCAGCCCCCAGCCCCATCTTGCCTTTGGACTCTGGATAGGGGTCGCCGATCGGTCTCCGCGGAGTACGTAAATCAGCGTCGAAACCGGAAGCAGTACGAGGACAAGACCTCGCGCGTAAATCGGGAAAAGCAATATATGGGTCTCAGACCAAAGAACAGACACCCAAAAAACAAAGTGAATAGAGATGGCCAGAACTCTCAACCATGTCGGCAACCTCTTTCGCCTCAGGAAGAACAGTAATAGACCAAGGCATATGATTTCTGCCAGGAACACCGCGAAGGGAAGGCTCTCTGTAAAGAAGTTTCCGGCCCTAACAACGGGCTCATACGGCCAATTCCATGTCAGCCACGAGACGTACAGACAGCACACAGGCGCAGCGAACAACAAAACTGTCTTAGCCGTATGTCCCAAAATCAAGCGGTAAATCCGAGTGTGCCTCGACAGCCACAAAACCACAGTCACGGCTGCCGTTAGGCCCAACCATGTCACGATGACAAACACTTCCGCGCCTAGTTGTTCGGACCGCGTGGGGAACTCCCGACGAACTGCGCTTGTCACGACGGAATTCTGTGAGTGCAGACCGAAAAAGTCGATGAGACGATACATACTCCGTAAACAGACATACGTCGAATCATTCACAGGTCTCATCGAGGCCCAGTTCTTCAGAACATAAACGAGTGCACCAAAGAATAGCGCTCCTGCGATATTCGAGCCGATCAAAACGTCATAAGCAGGGTGATTCTCGATCCGCCTTGACGCATCGCTCGTAGCAACGATTAACGGGATGTCCATCGAGGCTAGATTACTCCACATCGAATGAGCGCAACTCGATTCCTTCGGAATGGTCGCTAAAAAGCGCTACTGCCAATTTAGACACCCGCCGCAGTTTCAAGTTCCAACCCTTATTGGCGGTTAGCATCGGCGTTGCTCCCACGGTCACAAAGACATAAAGCTTTGGCGGATCGGCAAGCCCGACAGTTACATCGCCCGGACCTCGGCCCCCCCATTCCCTGACTGCGATCTCCGTCTAGGATGACCGCAATGCGCGACGTTGGCCGATTCTAGGGGCATCCTGGGCAACTCGCGAGCGACCGAGCCTTCTTTTCTTCCACGCATGCGTTCCACATGCCGGGCACATCCATGAGAGCACCAAAACCACTGAAGATTTTTTCTTACTTTTTTCCGTTTCGATGTTCCCTTGTAAGTGAGGGGGGGCAATGGTCTCGGAGATTTTCGATTCTTCTCCACTGTGGCCCGGTGATGTGTGCATGAAAGACACAAATCACTGTGTCCATCACTCTCGGCGTCACCGGAGCGCTCGCGCAAGTGTCAGGGACAAAAAGCAGTTGAATGGCACAGAGCGAGCGAATTGGGCGCACCGTGGCACCGTCTTGGGCTGGAGCGACCCCACTTTTGCGCACGATTCCGTGGCCAAAGTAATTCGTGGGGTCGCTCCAGCCCAACTGCGGCGATGTTGTACGCCGTTGCAGGACGCTGTCATTGCGTGATGCGGACCGCGTTCAATATCGTTTCCACAGGTGGCGAAATGGAGCCCTTGCCCGGATCGAGGCGTCTTTGTAGAGTTCCTTCTGGGCAAGCCGAACCAACGAGCGAGGGGTACTGCTCGATGGCAAGGCGCAGATATCAGACAGGGAGGATTTTCATCCGTGGCAAACACAATCCCGTTTACATAGGTAGGTGCCGGGAAGATCTCATCCAGTCGGACGGAGAAGTTCAGCGCGTTGAGCGGAGCGTCATTCTCGGACCCGTTAGCGAGCTGAAGACCCGTAAGAACGCTCAACGAGCTCTTGAGCCACTCCTGGCAAAGGTCAACGCTGTGGACTACCGGCCAGGGAAGGTAACGAAGCTCGGCGAGTTCTCAGAGGTTTGGGAGAAGCAAGTGCTACAGCAGCAAAAACCGTCAAGCGTAAAGGCAGCGCAGTCGCACTTGCGGACTTACATCCGTCCGTGGCTTCAACAAACGCGGCTCGAAGAGTTCACGGTACAAGTTCAACAGAACTTCGTCACACGGCTCTCGCAGCACGTCTCGCGAAAAACCATAGTCAACGTGTTAGGGACACTTGCCTCTATGCTGAGAACGGCAAAGTCTTGGGGCTATTGCTGTCAGACCATAGCTCTGAAAGAGTTGGCCCTTCCGGCTGACACTGTGCGCAAGCAGGCTCGATTCTTCACAGGCGAGCAAGTGCGAAAGATCATTGCGGTTGCAGCAGAACCCTACCGCACCATGTTCGCGATTGCTGGCATGACCGGATTACGCGCCGGCGAAGTCATGGGCTTACAAAAGGGTGACCTGAACTTTGAACAGCGTGTAATTCAGGTGCGACGCTCGGCTTGGTATGGCCGGGTACAAACGGTGAAGAGCAAGGCGAGCTGTGCGGCAGTGGCTATGCCGGCAGCACTAGCTGTGTTGTTGAGAGAATACTTGGCGACCTGGCAAGTGAACCCAGAAGGGTTTCTCTTCCTGAACCGGAATGGGAGGCCCTATGCACAGAACAAAGTGGTCGAGTACGGGCTTTGGCCTGCACTCGACAAGTTGAACCTTCCTCATGCTGGCATGCATGCTTTTCGGCATTGCCACGCGAGTTTGCTGATCGATGTTGGCGCGAATCCAAAGGTCGCACAGGAACAGATGCGACACTCGGATGCACGAATCACGCTAGGGATTTACGGCCACGTGATCGGTGACGCACAGCGGGAAGCAGTGGACAAAGTGGGCGAGATTCTTCGGCCGGACGCAGAGTTTTGCGCCCAAATGCGCCCAAATTGAGGATGATTGGTGAGTAGATTCAAACACTTGCGGAACGCTGAGAGCGGTCGGATGCGGGTTCGATTCCCATCGCCCGCTCCATAAACCCTGATGACTCAGTTGACCTTACACGGCTAAGTTCCCTGAATTGGACCAAAAATTGTTCGTCTTGGACGGTAGTTGGACGGTACTCGACCCAATTGGACGGTAATTTCTGCGACCAGAAGTGTCGGTTCCAAGTACCAAATCGGCAGACGGATTGCCCCGGCGCAGAAACTAGGGCATTCAATCGTTCGCGTCTGCCCCTCTTTTTTGTGACGCGACTCACAACGTATCGTAGCGTACGTCACATTGTTCACCGACGAGGAAGCGCAGACTCGGGCTTGAGAGCACTCGGATAGCTCCTGTGCTACAGTGAGATTGGTGAGACGAGCACTCATTTTCGCGTTGGCGTTGACCCTTTTGGGCCTGGGTCAGATGCCGCTTTCGGCTTGTGCTGTGATTAATTCGAAACTAGCTGAATGCGCCACGCCAAAGACTCAATCGCAATGCGACCGAATGAACATGGAGGAGGACGGCACTCAGCTCGTTGCAGCCTCGGATGCGTCTTGTTGCTTTGTCTCTAACGCACCAGTCCCGCAGTTACAATACAAGGCATCTGACCTTTCTCTAGCCGCACCCATCGCAGTTCTCGACGCAACGGGTGACACTCCTCGCATCCAACGATTACTGCCAGTACGCATCCTTCAAGACCTCTCGCCTCCCCTGCTTCAGTCCCTTCTCTGCATATTTCTGATCTAAGACTGTCCTAATCGCCATTCGTAGTGCGCGTGTGTGTCTGTTTTTGTGCGCAGGATTGGCAAAGCTCTGGGTGGAAGCCTCTGAGCAAAGCACGGGCAATATTCCCGGACCGTGAAAGGACAGCCTATGAAGTTCAGTTACGCACTGATTCTCGCAAGTCTTCTATTTACGTCGACCGCCACGCTAACGTCCGCACAGGAGCCGCCTCCCTCTAGTCAGCCAGTTAATCTCGGCGACCTTCTCACCGAGGCCGAACGGAATAACCCTCAGATTCAGGCCGCGCGACACGGCTGGGATTCGGCGAAGCAGGTTCCTACTCAGGTTTCGACGTTGCCCGATCCACAATTCGTTCTGCAACACCTCAGCGTGGGCAGTCCCCGCCCTTTTGCTGGTTACACCAACAGTGATTTTGCATATGTGGGCCTGGGCATCTCACAAGATCTTCCGTACCCAGGAAAACTACGCCTTCGCGGTGAGATTGCCAAGAAAGATGCCGATGTGACGCAACAGAAATACGAATCCGTCCGCAGGGCAATCCTGGCGGAGGTAAAGACGACCTACTTCCAGTTGGCCTATCTCGCCAAGCGGCAAGCGATCCTTGACGGAGACGGAAAGTTACTGGAGCAAGTCGAGCAGGCGGCCGAAGCCCGCTATCGCAGCGGAATGGGAAATCAACATGACGTGCTGCAGGCGCAGCTCGAACGCACCAAACTACTGAGAGAAATCACGACGAACCAGCTTGAAGCCGGGAAGGTTCAAGCGGAAATCAAGCAGCTTCTGAACCGTCCGCAATCGTCGTCCGACATCGAGATCATTGAGCTCTCGGAAAGCCTCGCGGTCCCTGCCTATGACCAACTGCTGGTTGCGGCGAAAGCCAACAATCCCGAAATCATTGGCGCACAAAAAATGGTCGAGAAGCAGGGATTGCAGGTAGACCTTGCCAAGAAGGACTTCTATCCAGACTTCAACCTTCAATACATGTGGCAGCGGACCGACCCCACGCAGTTTCGCGCCTATTACATGGTGACACTCGGCGTTCGCATTCCAATCTATCGTGGCCGACGCCAGCGGCCCGAACTTGCTCAGACGGAAGCGGACCAAACCCGTGCGAAAAGCGAATACGAGACACAGACGCAGCAAATCGCCTTCCAGCTTCGCCAGCAATTCCTGAGTGCGGAAAAATCGGGAGAACTTCTCAAGATTTACCGCGAAGGATTGATTCCGCAGGCGCGCGCAGAGCTGGACGCCGGCATGGCCGCGTATCAATCCAACCGCCAGGATTTTCAGGCATTGCTCGCTTCCTTCCTCGACGTACTCAAGCTCGACGAGGAGTACTGGCAGACGCTTTCGGAACATGAGATGGCATTGGCACAACTCGAAGAGATTACAGGATTGTCGCTGCGATAAGTAACGCAGGTAGGAAGCAAGATCATGAGGAACTATCGAAAGGCATTCTTCCTTGCGCTGATTGGGAACGTGGTCTTCCTTGGCGCGCTGGCCGGAATCTGGTGGAGCGCCCGACGGTCCACCACAACGCAACACGTAGCGGGTTCCGCGCCCACTGTCGGGGCGCAACCAACTCAGACAAGCTCGTCTGGTTCAGCTCCGCCATCGACGGAGACTCCTCTCGCGCCCGTCCAGCTCTCCGCTGAGCGATTGCAATCCATCGGAGTCAAGTTCGGAACCGTTGAACGGAAGCCAACGCAGGATGAAATTCGCACAACCGGGAACGTGGCTATAGACGAAACACGTTTGTCCTATGTACAGACGCGCTTCTCGGGTTACATCGTGAAAGTATTTGCCGACGCCACGTACCAATACGTTCGCAAGGGACAGCCGCTTTTCACGGTCTATAGCCCGGAGGTCGTTACCGCCGAGCGTGAGTACCTGGTAGCGAAGCGGAACGCGCAAGGTCTTTCGCAGAGCACCGTGCCAGGGGTGTCTGCTGGAATTGCGTCGCTGCTTGCTGCATCCGCGGGTCGTTTGAAGCAGTGGAACGTACCCCAAACCGAAATTGAACGGCTCGAATCCTCGGGCGAGGTGCAGCAAGAACTCGAAATAGATTCTCCTGTATCAGGCTACATCACCGAACGTCATGCTCTGCCAAACCTGACTCTCCAGCCAGACACGCATCTCTATACGATCGCGGACCTTTCAACTGTCTGGGTCCTCGCGCAAGTCTTTCAGAACGACCTGGGACGAATAAGGGTCGGTGAGCCGACGGCTTTGAGCGTGGACTCTTATCCGGGGAGAACATTTCGCGGAAGAGTCGATTTCATTTACCCCGATGTGGACATGACCACACGCACGGCCCGCGTGCGCCTTGTCTTTTCAAATCCTAATCTCGCGCTCACGCCGGGAATGTACGTGAACGTAGTGTTGCAGGTGCCACTCGGCAACCAACTGGTAATCCCCGTGAGTGGTGTTCTGCAGTCAGGGACGCGACAGATTGTTTTCGTGGACCGAGGCGCGGGTTATCTGGAACCGCGCGACGTGCAATTGGGACCTCAAGCAGGTGACCGGTACGTTGTCCTGAAGGGTCTAAAAGCGGGCGAACGCATCGTCACCTCAGCGAATTTCCTGGTCGATTCGGAAAGCCAACTACAAGCCGCTATCGGTTCCTTCGCCCCTCCCCCGGCGGGAGCAGGGGAGGCGGCCGCTATGAACGGCCCCGCGGCGAAAGCTACAACCCAACTTGAATTCTCGACGGAGCCACCGACACCGCACAAGGGAACAAATCTGTATCGCGTGAAACTGACGGGCGCGGACGGCGCTCCGGTCACCGGCGCACAGGTCAGTGTTCGCAGCTACATGCCCGGAATGGCAGAGATGGGGATGGCGGCAATGAATGTCGTGACGCCTCTTAGCGAGAAGGGCGGCGGCATATACGAGGGCCAAGTGAATCTCGAGAGTGGTGGGACGTGGAAGCTCACCATAACCGCAAACAAAAACGGAACTGTACTGGCAACGAAGCAACTAAGTCTGAACGCCGAAGGGGGAATGTAGCCATGATCTCCCGTGTGATTGACTGGTGCGCAAGCAACCGATTCCTTGTCTTCACAGGCACTTTGTTGCTGGTTTTGGCTGGAATCTGGTCCCTTAAGAATATTCCGCTTGATGCTTTGCCGGACATTTCCGATGTGCAGGTCATTGTGCACATCCCGTGGGAGGGCGAGCCGCCGAATATCATCGAAGACCAAGTCACCTATCCAATCGTAACCACCCTGCTTGCGGCTCCCCATGTGAAAGCCGTCCGCGCGCAAACAATGTTTGGGGACTCCTACATCTTCGTCGTCTTTGAAGATGGCACGGACCTCTATTGGGCTCGTTCGCGCGTTCTCGAATATATCCAGCAACTCCAGGGAGTCTTGCCGAAAAATGTGTCTCCTATGATTGGCCCCGATGCAACGGGAGCAGGCTGGGTGTACGAGTACGCGGTCGTTGACCGCTCCCACCAGCACAGTCTTGCGGACCTGCGCAGTCTGCAAGACTGGTATCTCCGGTATCAGCTAGAAACCGTACCCGGCGTTGCTGAAGTCGCATCCATTGGCGGATTCGTTCGCCAATACCAGGTGAATCTGGACCCGAACAAGCTTCGTGCTTACAACATTCCGCTCTCGATGGTGATCGATCAAGTCCGCAACAGCACAAACGAAGTTGGTGGGCGCGTGCTCGAAATGGGTGGTGCGGAATACATGGTGCGCGGTCTCGGCTACCTTCGCTCTACGAAAGACCTCGAAGACGCGCCTGTAGCGACGAAGAACGGCACTCCAGTCCTCGTCCGTGATCTAGGCACAGTCACTTTCGGTCCCGACATCCGACGAGGAGTTGCCGAATGGAACGGCGACGGCGAGACAGTCGGCGGAATCATTGTGATGCGATTCGGATTGAACGCCCTCAACGTGATTGATGGCGTTAAGAGAAAGCTTGCGGAGATCAAGCCATCGCTGCCCACTGGCGTGGAAATCGTTGCTGGTTATGACCGCTCCGGCTTGATTCAGGCATCCATCGAAACGCTACAACGCGATCTCCTCGAAGAAGCCATCATCGTCAGCTTCGTGACAATCGCTTTTTTGTTTCACTTCCGCTCCGCGCTGATTCCAATCCTGACACTCCCCATCGCCGTCGTGGCATCGTTCATTCCCATGTACTTCCTCCACGTCAGCTCCAACATCATGTCGCTTGGTGGACTGGCCCTTGCCATTGGCGTCCTCATCGACGCAGCGATTGTCATGGTTGAGAACGGCTACCGCCACTTATCAGAACACATTGCGGCATCTGCGGCCCCAGTGACAGAAAAAGAAAGGCGGCGAATTCTCATTGGCGCAGCGAAGCAGGTTGGACCTGCCATCTTCTTTTCTCTGCTCGTTATTCTCGTGTCTTTTCTACCTGTATTTCTGTTGGAAGCACAAGAAGGGCGCATGTTTCGTCCTCTTGCGTGGACTAAAACTCTCTCTGTAGCGTTCTCCTCGATTCTTGCCATCACACTCGTTCCTGTCTTGATGGTTATTTTCATTCGCGGCCACCTGAGATCGGAATCCACAAATCCGTTTTCGCGGTGGACACAGGCCTTGTACCTGCCGGTTCTCCGCTTCTGTCTCCGCTACCGGAAAACGACGCTCCTTCTTAATCTGATTTTCTTGGTTGTGACACTGCCACTGGCGTGGCGCATCGGGAGCCAGTTCATGCCGCCACTCTATGAAGGCTCGTCGTTATATATGCCGACTGCTCTTCCCGGCATCTCGATCACTCAGGCCTCCACCTTGCTCCAGGAACAAGACCGCGTCATCAAGTCTTTCCCTGAAGTTGAGAGTGTCTATGGAGCGGTTGGTCGCTCTGACAGCCCTACCGACAACGCCCCGCTCGATATGTACGACACAACCATCATGCTCAAGCCGCGCGAGCAGTGGCGTGCCGGCATGACGTACGAAAAACTGATTCGCGAGATGGACGAGAAACTTCAGTTCCCAGGGCTAACGAATACTTGGACGATGCCCGTGCAAAACCGTCTCGATATGGAGTTAACAGGCATCAAGACTCCTGTCGGACTCAAGATTCAAGGCCCCAATGTCGAAGGCATTCAGAAAGCGGGAGCACAATTGCAGCAGATCCTTGGCGGCATTCCTGAACTTCGTTCCATCTTTGCTGAGCGCGTCGCGGAAGGTTTTTACATAAACGTCGAAGCAAATCGCCCTGAAGTAGCCCGTTATGGACTTTCAGTCGCCGATGTCCAACGCGCAGTCACGTCCGGAATCGGCGGAGAGAACATCGCGGAAAATGTCGAGGGGCGCGAACGCTATCCCATCAACGTGCGCTACAGCCGGGACTTTCGCGATGATATCGCACAACTGCAGCGCGTAGTCCTTGCCACGCCTACCGGTGCGCAAATTCCTATCTCAGAAGTCGCGCGAGTCTACTTCAGTCGCGGTCCCGCCATGATTCGCGACGAGGAAGGCCTGCTCACGGGCTATGTCTATCTTGACCTCGCGACGAAGGACTATGGCGGTTTCGTCGCGAAGGCGGATCGGCTTCTCAGTGACAAACTGAAACTGCCACCGGGATACACCTACAAATGGTCTGGCGAATATGAATTCGAGCTCCGTGCAAAAGCGAGACTGAAGATCATCGCGCCTATTGTGTTCTTTGTGATCTTCTTGCTGCTCTATATGGTCTTCCACTCGGTCACGGAGGCCGCTGTCCTCATTTTCCCGACATTTTACGCGATGACGGGCGGGCTGCTTCTTCAGTATTGGCTTGGCTACAATTTCAGCGTAGCAGTCTGGGTCGGTTACATTGCGCTGTTCGGAATCGCCGTCGAGACAGGAGTAGTGATGGTCGTCTACCTTCACGAATCTCTCGATAAGCGTCTCGCATCCGGCATCCCTCTGAAGCACGAAGACATCGAGGCAGCCGTCATCGAAGGTGCTGTGCAGCGTTTGCGCCCGAAGCTAATGACGGTGACGGCAGTTCTCGCCAGCCTCATCCCAATCCTCTGGGAAAGTGGGATCGGCTCCGACGTAATGAAACCAATCGCCGCTCCAATCGTAGGCGGCATGATTACATCAACCATCCACGTTCTGATTCTGGTTCCGGTCTTTTTCGCGCTGATGAAAGAGCGTGCATTACGGCGAGGAATACTAGTTCCACCTCCGCCGCAATGATGGAATAGAATGATTTGCGACGCTCTTATGACCGCAGCGACATCTCCGTTGTCTGACCTCTCGCGGAAAGTCCTTCAACTCCAGATCATCACACTTATCTGGATGAGCGTGGAGGCCCTCGTATCTCTCGGGGCGGCCTGGACTTCGCACAGCCCCGCGCTGCTGGCTTTTGGCGGAGACAGCTTGATTGAGCTACTTTCAGCAGCCGTCGTGTTCTGGCGTTTTCGCTTCACGCTGGGCGAGGTGCGGGCAGCCCGAATCGCAGGAGGTTTGCTTTTCGCATTGGCAGGCTTTGTGGTACTGACTTCTATCTCGAATTTTCTTGGGTACCGCGACGCGCAGCGCAGTCTAATTGGAATCGGAATCCTAGTGGCCGCCGCCGTTATGATGCCTTGGCTGGCGAGCCGGAAACGAAAGTTGGCAGTCGCAACATCCAGTGCGGCTTTGAAGGCAGACGCTGCGGAATCTGCCCTCTGTGGTTACATGGCCTGGATTGCTCTTGCGGGACTCGTGGTAAATGCCATCTGGAACAAACCGTGGGCTGACCCTGTCGCTGCTCTTGGTTTGACTCCCCTCATCTTGCGCGAAGGATGGGAAGCCATCCGCGGGGCACGTCTCGGATGTGGCTGTCCTTGAATTCTGGATATGAGGTCACCGGCGAGGAGAGGATCGACCGCTCCGCTCCGTTGCCGGTCTGCCCTACGATGACTGCTTAGCAGCAGCCATCACCCGGGCAGCATGGTCCAGGACAACATGAACTCATAACGGGCCTCCTTTCCCGGCGCGGATTAGCGCCGAAACCCCACGACGCACCGGCCGCCTTGACGCAGCTTCAAACGGGACCGGAGCCGTCGCAAGTCTTCTTGGATATCAGCACAACAACAGACCGTCTCGATGCAGCAGCGAATGTTTTTGAAAAAAGGATCGTCGGCATCCCTAAGTCTGTAATAGACCCATCGACCGTCACGCTCCTCGTCCACCAAGCCCGCCGCCTTCATCAGCTTCAAGTGCCGGCTGGCATTCGGCTGCGAAATCCTAAGTGCGTCAACGAGCTCGCACACGCAAAGACCTTCCTTGACCGTCAACAAACAACATGCCAGGCGGAGCCGCAGGCGGTCGCCAAGCGCATCGAAGAGATCCCTCGTTTGGGTTAGGGCCAGATTCATATATGCGGATATTAGAATATGAGGACTAGCGTGTCAAGCGTTTTTGCTGGTCTCAGGACGGGGAAGCGAGCGGCGGGACGATGCAATTCCTAGTCGGGATGGGCACTGAATGCCACATGAACATGCAGCTTCTCTTTCATCGGCGTGAACTGACATTCCACTGCGTGGATATCGTTGTCCTCATGTTTGGAAAGCGTGAGTCGCGTTTCATCTGCTCTTGCAACCTTGAACTCTGGCTGAAGTTGCGAGATCACCCACTTCGAGTACTCAGTCTTGCCCAATTTCGTTTCGATTTCCCAAGATGCGGTCACGGACCAATTGCTTCGAACAGGTCCTGAGTGAGCAATCACATCCGCTTCCGACGGAGTTGTCTTTCTCTCCAGCATTTCTACCTCTTGGCCAAAATCTTGTTCGAGGCTGTTCCTTGAGTTGCAGGAAAGCAGACCTCCAGCAAGGACTACCACCAAGAATGTGAATTTCCTCATGACCCTTCCCGTTTAGAGCGTCTAGCTCCAAACAGCAGTATGCTGACCGTAGTCAACACGCCAGTGACTGCGACGGCTATCAGAGCAAGAGCCGTGACCCCGGTTCGGACGAGCAAAGTCACAGAAAACATAGCACCAAACATCTGAAGGAAGCCGAGAATCAGCCGGACAGCTGCCCAACGGCGAATGTTTCTCGCACTCGTGGTTTCGCCACTGGGAGCGTGGAACGTGACTCGGGGATTAGACGAAATCGTCATTGTTTCCCGATTTTGTCGATTTCCTTTTTGATTGCCAGAGTGTCGAGACTGGAGAGGGGCAAGCACAGTAGAAGGCTGATTCTCCGTTCGAGAACTATGAATGCCTCGCGGAAGGCCTTCTCGATCTGTTCGGGCGTGCTCGCTACAGCGGCTGGGTCCGGTACACCCCAGTGCGCGGTCATCGGTTGACCGGGCCAAATAGGACACACTTCTTTGGCTGCGTTGTCGCAAACCGTGAAGACAAAATCGAGTTGTGGAGCTCCGGGCTTTGCGAATTCATCCCAGTTCTTACTGCGCGCTCGATCAGTCGGCAGCTTCGCAATCTCGAGTTGGCGCAGCGCTTGTGGGTGAACATGCCCCGTGGCGTGGCTTCCCGCGCTGTAAGCGGCGAAGTTTGGGAATCCCTTTTTGTTCATGATGGCTTCCGCCATGATGGAACGAGCAGAATTTCCTGTGCATAGGAAGAGAACGTTGTAGCGCCCTTTCATGGTGTCACCCTTCTTCTGAAACAAGTGCCGGCGAGCACATTCCTCGGTGATGCAGGTCACGGCAAGTTACGGCAACGAGAGTAGCATAAGACCATGCCTGTATGCGAATATACTAATGCACGAACGGAAAGGCGACCATTTCGTGGAGACTACTTTTGACGTGGCACCCGTTGCTCACCGGGCTAAGCGACTAAATCTGTTCGAGCGTTACCTGACACTGTGGGTCGCGCTCTGCATGGTTATCGGAGTTGCCCTTGGAAAAAGCATGCCCGGCTTCGTGGAGAATCTTCGTTCTCTGGAATTTGGTCGCGGCAGTCAGGTCAACGTCCCCATCGCCATCCTGATTTGGCTGATGATCATCCCGATGATGATGAAGGTGAATTTTGCCTCGGTTCTGAGCATTCGTCAGAGGCCACGCGGGCTCCTCATCACCTTGTTTGTGAACTGGCTGGTCAAGCCATTCTCCATGGCGCTGATTTCGTGGGTATTCTTCCGGCACCTCTTTAGCACGTGGATTCCCACAGCGCTGGCCGACCAATATATCGCCGGAACGATCATTCTGGCGGCGGCACCTTGCACGGCCATGGTTTTCGTTTGGAGTTACCTGACAGATGGCGATCCGGCCTACACGCTAGTGCAGGTATCGGTCAATGACCTGATCATGCTTTTTCTTTTTGCGCCGATTGTGCGTTTTCTGGTGAGCGGAGCCTCTTCGCTGCACGTGCCATTTGATGTTCTGCTGTATTCCGTGTTTATTTTCATCGTCATCCCGCTGGGTGCGGGTTCTGCGCTTCGATATTTGTTCATTCACAAGCACGGTGTGGAATGGTTCGAGCAAAGCCTGCTGCCGAGATTTGCACCTGTGACAATTCTAGCCTTGCTGGTCACGCTGGTTTTCATCTTCGCCTTCCAGGCCGATAACATCACCAGCCGCTACTTCCACGTGGTTCTTATCGCTATCCCGATTCTGCTGCAGGTATATTTCAATTCGGGTTTGACCTACAGCCTGATGAGATTGTTTCGGGTTCAACATTCCGTCGCTGCGCCCGGAGCGTTAATCGGTGCAAGCAACTTCTTCGAACTTGCTGTAGCTACAGCGATAGCGCTTTTCGGACCGGGTTCGGGCGCTGCGCTAGCGACCGTCGTCGGGGTTCTAGTGGAAGTACCTGTCATGCTGTCCGTATGTGCTGTTTGCAATCGAACGCGAGAGTGGTTTCCACCGACGCCATCTGGGGATAGAGCGTGCTCGACGCCACGGTAAAGAGAAATGATCGAACGAGTGCCGGCCGACAATACTGGCCGGAAGCCAGAGGGCAGGTGAAGGAGGCAGGTTATGAAATGCTTGGATTGTGCAAGGAATGGCACTGCTACCGAGACAATTGGAATTTGCCAACACTGCTCGGCTGGCGTCTGCGATAAGCATGGCACTCTCGTCTCGGACCCGGTGACGGTACCGGCCGTAGTAATGGGGACTAGGGTTCTACCTTTAAGTGCGCGCCTGCTCCTTTGCAGGCATTGTCTGGCCGCGCTTCGGCAACGCGGTGTTCTCGAAATTAAGGAAGACTGGCCGGAGATAAAGGTACCGGAAGTAACGAAAAGCGTCACAGCGGGAAATCCGGCCCTTGGTTAGGAGGCAATCCATGAAACGTGAACAAGAATGTTACGGGAAGATGTTTCCTTCGGTTGTAGAGATGGCTCACAACCGGCTGGTCGCTGGGAAGGTGTTTGGTTACCAAGTGGATTACCCAGGGCAAGTGGCTCACAAGCGAGATGCGACCATAGACCGCGAGGCATGGCAGAAGTGCTTGGAATGCCCCGAGCTGGATGGCTGTTATCGGCTGTCCACAGGGACGATGCTGATGGTGCTAGCGGTCAAGACTATGCCCCCAACCCTGTATTGACAATCAGGGTGCTGCTTAGGGAGCAGATGGAACCGTGCTGCTGTTTTCGCTTTTGTGCAGCACCTATGCGTTGGGCAAAGAGAAGCACAGAAATATGCATGCGAATATTCAGTTACAGGAGAGAGCGATGCCAAAACTACAAGTCTTTGATCCCGCCATGTGCTGCTCGACGGGCGTCTGCGGCCCAAGCGTAGATCCCGCTCTGCCAAGGTTTGCGGCAGACCTCGAATGGCTCAAAAACAAGGGGCTCGAAGTCGAGCGCTACAACCTGGCGCAAGAGGTTGCCGTATTCACGAGCAATCCTGTCGTCAGGGCCGCGCTGAACAGCCGAGGCACTAAGTGCCTTCCCCTGCTTTTGCTCGATGGGAAGATTGTGGCGGAGGGCGTCTATCCGCCGCGGGAACAGCTTGCGACTCTCGCGCACCTGGAGTTCGAGCCTGCGCCCGTTATCACTCAAGTGAAGGAAAATCAGCCTTTCGTAATGATCAGTGGAGCGGGCAAGCCTGGAGCAAGGTGAGCCATGAACCTGCCCAAAGATTTGACTCGCAATCTTCTCTTCACGGGGAAGGGCGGCGTTGGCAAGACTTCGATTGCCTGTGCCATAGCGGTTTCACTCGCTGAGGGGGGAAAGCGAGTCCTGTTGGTAAGCACCGACCCTGCTTCTAATCTCGACGAAGTTCTGGAAACACGTTTGGGGATGCAACCTACTCCGATTGGCAAGATGACTGGTCTACACGCCATGAACGTTGACCCAGAAGAGGCCGCTCGTCTTTATCGCGAACGGGTTGTTGGACCCTATCGCGAGCTTCTTCCCAAGTCGGCCGTGGACAATATCGAAGAGCAGCTATCGGGGGCCTGCACTGTCGAAATCGCAGCTTTCGATGAATTTGCGAAGCTCCTGGGAGACCAGACCGCAACGGCGGACTACGATCACATCATCTTCGATACTGCTCCTACGGGTCATACATTGCGGCTTCTGCAATTGCCTGCGGCGTGGACTGACTTCATCGAGACCAATATGACCGGAAGGTCGTGCCTCGGCCCCCTGGCTGGCCTCCAAACTCAGAAGGAATTGTATGCAAAGGCGCTGCAGGCTCTCGCGGACTCAAAGACAACGACAGTTTTCCTCGTCAGTCGCCCGGATCATTCGGCTCTAGCTGAAGCAGAGCGTACACGCAGCGAGCTTGAAGGCCTTGGGATCAGGAATCAAAGGCTAATCTTGAATGGCGTTTTTCAGGCAACCAGCAGAGAGGATGCCTTTGCTCTCGCATTGGAATCGCGAGGCAACAAGGCCTTGGCAGAGATGCCGCAGGGGATAAGCCTGCTTCCACGTGAAGATGTCCCGTTGGTTTCGAATGCACTGATTGGCTTGAAGGCCCTGCGCCGGCTAACTTCTGCCTATTCCCCAGTCGTCCACGAAGCCGTCAAGGCTACTCCTGGGGCGATTCTTCCTCCGCCTCTTGCTGAACTACTGGTTGAAATAGCGGCGATGGGAAAAGGCGTCATCATGACGATGGGCAAAGGTGGAGTCGGCAAGACCACGGTGGCCGCTGCAATAGCTGTGCAACTCGCGAGGATGGGGCATAAAGTCCATCTGACGACGACTGATCCAGCCGCGCATGTCTCTATGGCGCTGAACGGCGAAGTGCCTGGATTGCAAGTCACGCGGATTGACCCTGCTGCCGAGACGCTGGCTTACACCGAAGAAGTTATGGCCGAATCTGGCCGTGACCTGGATGCAAAAGGCACGGCCTTGCTCGAAGAGGACCTCCGCTCTCCTTGCACGGAAGAGATCGCTGTCTTTCGCGCGTTTGCTCGCAGAGTGGATGAAGGCAACGATGGTTTTGTGGTCATTGATACCGCTCCTACGGGGCATACGCTTCTATTGCTAGACGCGGCGGAGGCTTACCACCGTGATGTCGCCCGCAATCTAAGTTACATTCCCGATAGCGTCCGCAGATTGCTTCCCCAACTGCGAAATCCCGAGTTCACGCGAATTCTCATCGTGACGTTGCCAGAGGCGACGCCTGTGCATGAGGCGGCACGGCTGCAGGAGGACTTAAAGCGCGCGGGAATCAATCCGTATGCGTGGGTGATCAATCAGAGCTTCCACGCCACGCACACAAAAGATCCTGTGTTGGCTGAACGTGGACGGCTTGAGGAACGCTACTTTTCTGAAGTAAGCGAAACTTTAGCCAGTCGTGTAGCGTTGATTCCGTGGCAGATTGAGGCACCCGTTGGGAGCGAGCGGTTGCGGCAACTTGCAGAAGTAGCAGCATAAAAGGTGATGAGGAACTCATGAAAGAACTGGAACAATACTTCAAAGCTCTCGGTGATACGAACCGGCTACGCATCTTGAACCTGCTGCTGCATGGTGAGTTGTGCGTCTGCGACATCCAGTATGTCTTAGAGGCGACCCAGCCAAATGTTTCTCGTCATCTCTCCTATCTGAAGAACTCGGGGCTTGTCCTGGACCGCCGGGACGGCTACCGAATCTTCTACCGCCTCGCAGACCCGAAACAGCGGACGAAGAAGCGTTTATTTCAGTTTCTGCAGAACGCTTACAAGAACGAAGAACAGTTGCAGGCGGACAAGAAGCGACTGAAGGAAGCAATTGAGGCCGGTTCGTGCACTCTCGGCGAATGGAAGCCCTACTCGGCAATCGGAGGCACGAAGACAATGCAGGCCAACCGCGGCTAGCGCGTTCAACGAGGCGTTGAAGACATTCCGCGAAAGAAAAGTCGCGGCGATTAGCCTTTCCCCAATTTAGTCTCGGCATGTTGTAGATATTCGGTGCTTTATCCTTACTTGCCGGAGAATGAAGCTGTCTCAGTTAGTACCAGCGTTCCTCCCCAGGGCCTGTGTGACAGTTCTTTCCCAGAGAGGCGGATTGTCTGATGGGCAATTGAAATCGGCCTCGCTGAAGGGATCGTCGTTGCGACGGAGAAGTGCAACGATAGGAACTCCGGGCAAAGCTTCGCGGAAATGTGCGATGAGACCGAGGCGTTCCACCCACGGGGCACCATGCCCGACGACAACAACTCCGATTCCCGAAGCTGACACGTCAAGATTTCGTGCGTTCGAGGAACCAAGAATGGAGATTACAGGATAGCCTTGTCGCTTGAGGACTGCTTCTCGCTCGGACAAGAGGCTTGGCGAGAACTCGATTTGCAGAACCGTCTTCAAGGCAACCGTCGACTCCTCGAACTTGTATTCGCTGGACACAGGTTCATTATTCCAAACGTCAATTCTTGCAGCCTATGCCTTCACGCCCGCCATGCGCAGGATTCTCATCATCTCTCGGCGACTGTTTCACTGACTGTCAATGGCTTCGGCACGGCGGGCAATACCCAGGAGCTGCTTCCGCTGCATGATGAAATGCGCCAAGCGCCCAGCCGGCAGCGCGAGCCATTGCGGGAGACCGTATGGATGGTAGCCAGATGCCACACGCCCACGCACAATCAGGCGTGTTTGGCCGGGCTGTGGCTGTTCGAGGACGAAAGCCCAAGTGGTTTGATACTGACCGCCGGGTAATCGCCAGGAAAGAACTAAGCTGTGCTCAGGCTCACACTGGGCAACCACGAAAACGTCTTTGGCTCCCGGGAGTGCGGGAAACACACTTCCAACGCCGATGTTCTGATACTGGGGCAGGATGCGTTCAGCGCTATGACGGCCGGCGTTGTCAATGATGTCGTAGGCGTACCATCCGGCCCTGTCGGACCCCATCTGGGCCAACCACGGCCAGACGTCACGAGGAGGACGACGAATGGTGATGGCGTGATTGACCGATCCGATAGGCTGGGGAATCAGGTTGTCTCCGGCAAGCGTCTGACTGCGTTCGTCAGGAGTAGCGCGGACTTGCATGCTAGCGCAAATCGCAAGCACCGCGAGCGCCGTCAGTATTCCGAAGAGTGCTAGCAGTAGCTTCTTCTTCATAAAGGCATCCAGAATACGGTTGGCCCAGGTCAGCTTCCTATGCAGTGATGGCGACTACATAGGTGTGTCTGGCAGAGACCTCCTTTTATCAAGCCGGACCTGCAAAGCCCGAGCCGCACTATCGCGCAGGCCCTATTCTTTCACTCCGGCTTTGCGAAGAATCGTCATCATCGGGCACCAGTTCGTAAAGGCCGACTGGAAAAGGTTCAAGCCTACGAAGGCTGTGAAAAGAAACCAGTACGGGCTTACCCAATATCCCAACGCGAGGGAAGCCAGGACGAAAGCTCCTGCGATGAGTCTAAGGTAACGGTCTATGGTCATAGTATTGCCTCCTTTTCAATCTATTGCGGACACGAGATTTTGGCCCCTGGGTGGCAGAGTTTTCGTGCCGCCGCGTTCACTCAGGTAATAAAGAACCGGGACAGTCATTCGAGAGAGCACGGTCGAAGCGACTTCTCCAGCCATGAGCGAAATCGCCAGGCCCTGGAAGATTGGGTCGAATAAAATCACACTCGCACCGACAACGACAGCCGCTGCCGTTAGCAGCATGGGACGGAAGCGCACCGCTCCAGCGTCGACCACGGCCTGTTCCAAAGACATCCCATGCGAGCGTCGAAGTTCGATGAAGTCCACCAAAATTATCGAATTTCGAACAATGATGCCCGCACCGGCGATGAAACCAATCATCGAAGTGGCAGTGAAAAATGCTCCCATTAGTGCATGCGCGGGCAAGATGCCGACGAGTGTGAGCGGGATCGGGGCCATGATTACCAAAGGTGTCTTGAACGACTTGAACCAACCGACCACCAATACGTAAATCAGCACCAACACAGCCGCGAAGGCCAGACCAAGGTCACGAAATACCTCGACCGTGATGTGCCACTCACCGTCCCATTTCATGGCGTAATGGCTTGTGCTCTCCGGGAGTATCGTGCCCGAGTAGAGCTTTACATTCCCGCCGTCCGGCAGTTGAAGCTTTTTGATTGACTCGTTCATCTGAAGGATCGCGTACACAGGACTTTCCACGATTCCGGCAACGTCCCCGGTAACATACACGACGGGCCGCAAGTTCTTTCGATAAACGCTTTGATCAATCGTGGTTTCCTGGATGTTGGTGACCTCGCGCAGGGAAACCTGTGCGCCCGAGGGTCCGGGCAACTTCAGGTTTTCAAGATCCTCGATGCCGGATCGACCTGGCCGAGACAAGCGCACTTCGATAGGGACATCTTCTCGCGATGCGGGATCGTGCAGCAGCCCCGTTGAGGCGCCGCTCAAGCCTATCTGGACAGTTCGGGCAACTTCTGCCGCTGAGACTCCTTGCAGCGCAGCCTTGTCGAGGTCCACCTTGATGTCGTACTTGTTCTGCGCATCTTCGACATACCAATCGACGTCCACCACACCGGGAGTCTCTTGGAAAATCTTCTTTATCTTTGCTGCCAGTTCCGTTTGACCTTTGTAGTCCGGCCCATACACCTCAGCAACGAGAGTTTGCAGCACCGGCGGACCCGGTGGAACCTCGGCGACTTTGATGCGCGCGCCAAACGGCACAGCAATTTTGTCCAGTTCCGGTCGCAACCTACGGGCAATTTCGTGGCTCTGCGCTTTGCGGTCATGTCGAGAGAGAAGATTCACCTGGATATCGGCTTGGTTCGGCTGGCGGCGCAAGAAGTAATGTCGCACGAGCCCGTTGAAGTTGTAGGGCCCCGAGGTCCCTGAGTAAATTTGGTAATTGATGACTTCCGGTTGCTGGCCCAAGTAGCTCCCCAAAGCTTGCGCTACCCGCGTCGTCTGCTCTAGGGGAGTTCCGTCGGGCATGTCGACAATCACCTGAAATTCGCTCTTGTTGTCGAAGGGGAGCATCTTGACCTGCACCCACTTGAGCGGAACGAACGCCACCGCCGCCAGTAGCAGCACGACCACACCGGCGAGGAAGAACCACCTCCGCCCTGAATTCTGAATCAGCGGATTCATCAAGCGGCGATAGAACCGCGTCGTCCAACCTTCGGCCTCGTGCCCGGACTCGGGACGATCGGCGTAATGATGCAGCAGGCGCAAAGCCGCCCAAGGTGAAACCACGAACGCGACGATCAACGAGAACATCATCGCTACGGATGCGCCCACTGGAATCGGGCGCATGTACGGCCCCATCAGGCCACGCACAAAGGCCATCGGGAGAATGGCCGCAATCACTGCGAAGGTGGCCAGAATTGTTGGGTTACCAACTTCGTCCACAGCTTCAACTGCAACGTCAGCAAGTGAGCGGCCAAGATTTTCGGGCAGCCGGAAATGGCGAACGATGTTCTCGACCACGACGATGGCATCATCCACCAAGATGCCGATCGAAAAGATCAGTGCGAAAAGTGTCACGCGGTTCAGCGTGTACCCAAACAAGTAGAAAATAGTGAGAGTCAGTGCGAGGGTTACGGGAATGGCCAGCAGCACGACGCCTGATTCGCGCCAACCCAATGCCAGCGCTATCAGTAGCGTGACGGAGAGCGTGGCAAGGAAGAGATGCTTGAGGAGTTCGTCCGATTTGTCCTTTGCCGTTTCCCCATAGTTGCGCGTGACGGTGACGTTCAAATCGTTTGGAAGTGTGTTGCCTCGAAGAGAGTCAGTCTTCTGCAGAGCGCTCTCAGAAATTAGCGAGGCGTTCGCGCCCTTGCGCTTGCCAAGGGTAATCGTTACGGCTGGGTACTCTGTATTTGCCGTGCTTCCAGTAGTTCCTTTGGCGCTGGCGAACAGCACGTAACTGTCCGGTTCCGCTGGGCCGTCTAGGATCTTTTCCGCCACATCCCGTAGGTATACGGGCCGTCCCGCGTGAACCCCCACGACGACTTGTTGTAGTTCTTCCGGGCGCGTAAAGAAGTTGCCGGCTTCGACTTGAAACTCCTCGTTACCGCGCGCAAAGCTTCCTGCCTGATTGCGCGCATTCGCGGCTCCGAGTTGCATGACAACGGAACTCGGAGTCAGCCCATAGGCTGCGAGCCGCTGGGTATCTAGCACAACGCGCAATTTGCGTGGCTGCCCGCCGATGATAGTTGTTTCGGAAACGTCATCCAGTTGCTTGAGTGAATGCTCCAGCTCTCCCGCGATGCGCCGCAGTTGGTATGCGTCGTAGTTCTTACCCCAGAGCGTCAGAGCGAGAATCGGCACATCATCTATTGAACGCGCCTTGATGATTGGCTGCGAGACCCCTTGAGGGATGCGGTCGAAGTTCGAATAAAGCTTGTTATAAGTCTTTACGATCGCATCTTCCTCTTTGGTGCCTACATAAAAGCGCACGATCACCATGCTCAGGCCGGGGTGGCTAATGGAGTAGATGTACTCGACTCCTGGTATTTCACGCAGCAGCTTTTCCATGGGTACGGTGACGCGTTGCGTTACTTCCTCCGCGGATGCCCCTGGCATCTGCACGAAGACATCCAGCATCGGGACGACAATCTGCGGTTCTTCCTCACGCGGCGTTTGCAGGATGCTAAATACGCCCAGAAGGAGAGCGCCCACAATGATCAGAGGTGTCAGCTTCGATTGAATGAAAAGGTGCGCAATCTGGCCCGCCAGTCGCAGGATGTGAGTGGAGTTGCCCGGTTTGGGAGACGTGTCGCTCATGGCCGTATTGCGATTCGTTTACCGCTCAAGTCGCGGTCTCCCGCTACAGCAACTAGCTTTTCTCCGCCTTGTAGTCCGGAGAGAACTTCAATCTGTTCTCCTGCACTCTTGCCAATCGTGATGTAACGCAATCCGGCGATTTGGTTCGCGTCGAGCACGTAGACTCCTTGGAGTTGGCCGCGTTCCACTAACGAAGTGCGTGGAACGAGCAGCGTCGGCCGCTCACCGCGTGGGAATCGGGCTCTCCCGAAGAGCCCAGAGCGGATACGCGCATCAGCGGGCAATTCAACTTTCACGAGGAAGCTGCGACTGGCCGGATCGGCTGCTGGAACGATTTGAACGACTTTACCGGACAGTGGGACATTCCCTAGCGCGTCAATCGTCACTGGACTGACCTGCCTAACATGGACAAGGCGGAGCTCGCTTTCGTCGACGGCCACTTCTAGCCGGTAGCTTCGCGTATCTTCAATCGTGAACATGGGCATTCCGGGCGAGGCCAATGCGCCGGCATCGGCCTTTTTTTCCGTCACTACGCCGGCAAACGGCGCGTGTATGCGCGTATATCCAAGCGAAGTCCGAGCCTGCATTAGACCTGCATTTGCTTGCGCTTGTCCGGCCCGCGCCATATCGCGGCGAGCTTCCGCCGACTGGTAACGGCCCTTTACCTCGTCGAATTCCTGTGGACTGACTGATTTCTTCTCGTACAGTTGTTGGTAGCGCTTCAGTGTTGCCTCGGCGAGAGCAAAGTCCGAATCGGCGGCCGAGACTTCTTTTTCCGCCACATTCAAGGCAGCAGTGGCTTGATCCGCTCCGGAGCGAGGTTGCGCGTCATTGAGAACCGCAAGCACTTGACCGCTTTGCACGTGGTCGCCTTCATGAGCACGGATCTCGACGATGTCGCCCATCATCTGACTGGCAACCTGGCTCGTTTGGCCGGCGCGCACCGTTCCGACAGCTTCCAGCCAGTCGGGTGCGGTCGTTGTTTGCGCGACAATCACAGAAACGTTGCTCACCGTCTCTGGTGCCGCAGCCTGAGTGTGCCGCTCACCCGAACAACCGGATAGCCCGCCGCTTGCGACCAAGCACAAGATAATTGGAAGTGTGAGTGCTATATTTCTGCGATTCATGGCGTCACCAAGGGAGACTGAGGATTCAAAGTTCCACTGGCCAGTTCGAGGTTCGCGTAGCCAGTGTGATAGCGATAGACGGCTTCCCAATATTCGTCTTGCGTGCGCCGGGCCGTTTCTTCCGCCGCGAGCAAATCGGTAATCGTCGATAGTCCGGAGTCGTAGCGGTTCTGATTGATCCGCAAACTTTCTTGAGAAGCGGCGATCGTTGCGCGAGCGACTTCCACTTGCTGACGAGCGGAGTCCAGATCATAGTAGGCGCGACGGACTTCGAGCCGCGTCAGATCGGTGGCCATTTCCTTCGCAGCCGCAACTTTTTCCTGCATTGCGCGCTCTCGGGAAAGCCGGGCCTTCTTGGCTCCGCCGTCGAAAAGATCGACTTTGACCTCGATTCCCGCTAGCCAGTTATTTCCCCCGCCGCCAGCAAGAAATGTCGGGCTGTCGGTCTCCCACCCCGCAAACGCGTTCACCCGTGGACCGAAGGATGATTTCGCGATCGACACGCTCTGTTGCTGTGCCGCCTCCTCCGAGCGAATGCGTTTCAGGTCCGGGCGGAGTTCCACTGCTTTTTTCTCAGCTTCTTCCAGAGTCATTGCAGGGAGATTTCTTTCTTCGAGCACCTCGCCTGGTTCGAACTCATTCTCCGTGGCGATCCCAATCGAGGTGCCCAATTGTGCTCGCGCCAGTGCCAGTTGATTTAGGGCACGAATGAATTCCTGTTTGCGTGCTGCCACTCGTACCTGAGCGCTCAGTAAATCGGATTCCACGACCACACCGCTTTCGAAGCGATCCTTGCTCCTATTCTGGATGGCTTGCGCGGTCTTCATGCTTGCCTCCGCGATCTCCAGTTGTTTCTTCGCGAGCAACACACCGTAGTAGGAGTCCACAACGTGAAAAATGATTTCCTGATCCGTGCGTTCAAGCTGATGCTCGGCGGCGTCCTTCACGCGCTCCGCGCGGTTGACCGCGCGCCAGCTCCCGAAGGAATCAAAGAGATTCCAGGTACCGCCAAAGCGTGTCGCGAAGTTGCCGAACGGCGTTGGCGTATTCAGGACGTTCAGCGCGAAGTCTGCCGTCGTGAACCGCTGCTGCCGCAATTTGCTGCCAAATACATACACAGGGTCGTTCCCACGGGTGGCCGTCTCGGAAAAAGCGACGTGTGGCAGGAGAAAGGACCGAGCCTCCCTAACATCAGCTGAAGCGGCCCTTGTGTCAGCGATCGCTGCTTTGCGCTCAGGGTTCTTTTCTAGCGCGATGTTGACAGCCTGTTGGAGAGTAATCGGTGAGGGCTGTTGTGTTTGTTGTGCGCAGAGCAGACCCGGAATTGACAAAACAAGAAGCCAGATCAATAAGCCCTTCCCAGCAAAACGAGATACGCCTTCTGATCGCACAAGAGTCTTTTGGTGGCTTTGACCCTTTTCACCGGCCTGTCGTCCGCGCATTCTCATGGACGGTTTTCACCCTTGTACAGTTGCTGGAGTCGGCGTGAGCCACTGTGTTTTCTCTTCGACGATCTCGTAGGTTGTGTGCAGGCTGGCCGTTTGCTTCACCATAGCGCCAACTGAGCAGTACTTCTCTTCGGACAGTCGGATAGCTTCTTCGATTGCCGTAGGATCTATTTCGAATCCAGTGACCACATGATGGAGACGGACCGAGGTAAAGACTTGCGGTGGACGTTCGGCCTGGTCGGCATCCACTCGCACTTCATAGCCCGTCACCTTCTGGTGGAACTTCTGCCGGAGAACGGTGATGACATCGAATGCCGTACAGCCGGCCAACCCCACGGCGACCAGCTCGATGGGCTTGGGACCGGTGCCCCCGGCCGCATCGTCGAGCAGCATGTGGTGTTCGCTGCCAGTCGTCGCGGCGAACTGCCGTTCCGCCTTAAATGGTTGAGTTAGCAGGACCTTAGCCGTGATCATTGGTGCCTCTCATTGGCCCCGGTAGATCGGAGCCACACCAATAAATGCAAGGAACTGGAATTTGTTACAGGAAAATGCGGCTTGGATTATCGGGAGCCTGGATAAAGCCTAGATCCGCTTTGTGTTGATTGCGTCGCGCTTAGTGATGTCCGCCATTAGCCCCTGATACTCGGATAACAATTCGCGTCTGAGTCTCGCCGCGATACGCGGGTCGGGCAATTCATTTGGTGCTATTCGGCACTGCCGGATCGACTTCTCCAGGCTCGACAGGAAGGCTCTGCAGGGCTCGCAGCCGTCCATGTGCTTTTCAAGCTCTTCACAAAGGGAATTATCCAGTTCGTCATCCAGGTAGTTTGAGAGTTCCGCGAACATTTCCTTGCAGTGCCGTTGACGCGGTAGTGCGGAGGGGTGTATTGCCCCTGCGGGTTTCCCCGTTTGATGGCGCATACGATGCTGATCTTGTTTGGCCAGTTCCTTTCGCACAAAAAGTCGCGCCCGATGCAGTCGCACGCGGATTGTCCCTGGCCGGAGCCCTGTGATTTCGGCGACGTCACCGTCGGACAGCTCCTCCATGTCATGCAGCACAAGAATGAGGCGATACTCCGCTGGCAGCTTCTGGACGGCCTTCCGGAGACGCTTTGCACTCTCGCGACGCAACAGAGAAGTCTCTGGCGTTCCGCCGGGGCCACCCGACAACTTCTGCAATTCCTGACGGTCGGGCATCAGTTCTTCAAGGGAGAGGTTCTCCTTGGGAGCGAACTTGCTCTTCCTCCGGCTCATCAGGCAGCGGTTTTTGGCTACTTTGTAGAGCCAGACCATCAAAGCTTTGGGGCTATCGAATTTCGGCAGGTTGGGAACCGACTTGAGAAGCACTTCCTGCATGGTGTCTTCGGCATCTTGCCGCTGCCCGCACACCTTCATGCTGAACGAAAAAACTGTTTTCTGAAGCAATTCCAGTGCTTCTTCCAATGACTTTGGATCCTTGCGCTGGATTAGTTGGAGTACTTGCTCGATCTCGGGTCGCACGGGTTTAACTCTAACACGTCAGACTGGAACCCAGAGTTCGACACACCATTTCATTGGTTTAAGAAATTAACGCAGTACACAGGAAGTATCAATCACGGGAAGCGGGAGACAACCCGACGGTAATCAAATAGTGAGGGAGCGTCGTTCGCCGCATCATTCGCAATCTTGCAAACTAACTAGGCTGTTTCCAAGCTTCGGACATGCGTGTCCACCGTCCTTTAGCTAATCGCACCAGTCGCTTTCCGATGCAATCTGTCGCGGTTCTTTCATTTCGGTCAATCGATCACGAACGGTTTTGGACGGGAGCTACACGTATAACCCATAGTTTCAAAAACTTAGCGTAATTCGTGCCTAGGTTCGATTCGCATCGCCCGCTTCATAAACCCGATGACTCAGTTGACCTTATACGGCTACGTTACCTGAATCCGACCAAGAAATAGCATGTTTTGCCCGGTTGGTGGACAGTACTCGACTCAATGAAACGGTCGAATGACAATACAAGACCGGCAACCCGGAAGTAATTTTCAGGATATCGGGCAACCGCGAGCATTGCCGCCGCAAAGCAGCGTTCTAGCGCACCTTCGAGCCAGCCAACCTTCGCAGGTTGATCACACCCGTTAGGATATCCCCCTGCGTTCAGTCGTCCAGTAAAGGGGGAGGGTATGCAGGATGGAAGTGTGACAGTTGAGCGGCGTAAGCGAGGTCCAGATGTTTGGTGCTTTAGGTGGCGGGAAGCCGGGCCACACGGGCGGAAAATACACCGCCGTATAGTCCTCGGAACTGCTGACGAGTTGAGAGGTATTGCCTCAGCACGCAAGATGGTCGTTGGACTGAGGCGCGAAATCAACATAAACGACGTTCGGATTAGAAGGGAATCGATCAAGTTGGCTGACTTATCGCGCCATTTCCAGCAGCGAGAGCTTGGCGACCGTAATCCACGCATCTCGTATTCAACGAAGAAGGCGTACGCGGGCTATCTGGAAAAGTGGATTGACCCGCGCTGGGGCGAGTATAGGTCGTTGGACGTTCGGGCTGTGGAGGTCGAGTCGTGGTTGAAGTCACTGAACCGCGCACCAGGAACACGCTCAAAGATACGGAATGTGATGAGCCTGTTGTTCAATCACGGTCGTCGCCACGAGCTCTGTGACCACAACCCTATTCAGTGGGTCCGGCAGAGCGCCAAACGGCGCACTGCGCCGGACATTTTGACGAGCAGCGAAGTCCAGAGTTTACTTGCTAATCTGCGCGGTAGAGAACGGACGTTGGTGTTGTTGGCGGTAACCACTGGTCTGCGGAGGAGTGAGCTATTCGCACTGAAATGGAAAGACGTAGACTTCCAAACCAAGCAGATCTACGTAACGCGCTCCATCGTGCAGAACGTTGTTGGTATCTGCAAGACGGAAAGCTCGCAGAAACCTGTTCCGGCCCACCATGATCTGGTCGAGGCTCTGCGTGAATGGCATGGCCAGACGCCGTATCAATCGTCAGAGAGTTGGGTGTTCGCGAGTCCAGTGAATCAGGGGCGGTGGCCCTACTTGGCGCAGCAAGTCATGCGGCACCATATCCTCCCTGTTGCGCGAAAACTAGGCATTACGAAACGAATCGGCTGGCACACCTTTCGCCACACCTATTCCACACTTCTTCGATCTACTGGCGCCGAACTTAAGATTATGCAGGAACTGCTGCGTCATTCGACAATTCGCGTGACGCTCGATACGTACACGCAGGCGGTCACAGCCGAGAAGCGTACCGCGCAAGAGGCCGTCGTCGCGCTATTGTTCCCAGAAAAAACACTAGAAACGTAAGCTCTGCTTGGACAAACTCTATTTCCTGTACCTATTTTGTGCCTTTTTGTGCCCACGCGAAAATGGGGCACTTCCGGTAAGTTCTTTAGAAAGAATGGCGGGGACGACGGGACTCGAACCCGCGACCTCTGCCGTGACAGGGCAGCGTTCTAACCAACTGAACTACGTCCCCGCTGAAGGGTGAAGCGTCACATGGTGGGCACTGAAGGATTTGAACCTTCGACCTTTCGGGTGTAAACCGAACGCTCTAACCGCTGAGCTAAGCGCCCTAGCAATTCATCGTACAGGAAGCCGCGAGAAGCGTCAACGAGCGGGGAAATTGGCGCGATTTATTTTTGCAAATCTCCTTTTCAATGATGGAGGTGATCGCCGAGTCGGGGCGAGGGCGCAGCGGCGCTGCGCCCGTACAAGGGCTAGTTTGAGGGCCATTTTCACAGCGAATTGACGGGGTTCCTTGCACTTTATTCACGCAGCCAGTAAACTCACTCTCTTGCTTTTACGCAAAGGAAACCGTCTGAGATGCTTCTTGTCCGGGATTATGTGGCGCACATGGCCAGTGAAGTCGTAAAACGGCTGGTGGAAGGCGGCTTGATCGAAACCAAGGCGGCGGCCGCGGTGACCAATCGCGTGCGGCAGCGCATGGTGGAGGAGCTGACGGTCGAGGACCGCATCAATGACGAAGTGCGGCAGATTTTGTTGGACCACCAGGATGAAATGCGGCGGACCGGGGTCTCGTACCAGGAGATGTACAAGAAAGTGAAGCAGCAATTGGCGAGGGACCGCAAGCTGATCCTGCGGTAGTAGTTGGATAACAGAAATTTGGAGATGGCAGTTGGAGAGATTCGCAGCGACTAGGGGCGTGGTCGCGCGGAGTGACGGGGAAGAGGAAGGATGAGACTTAGCCGGGAAAAGATTGTGAGATTGTCGCACCAGATCACGGATGTGCTGGTGGCCAGCGAGGAAGTGGAATTCGTGGACGACCGCGACACCATCCGGCAACAGGTGGTGCAGATTCTTACGGCGACGCTGAAGGACGAAGAAAAGATTGAGTTGGAAGTGACCAAGCGGATCACTTCGCAGAAGAAGGAAATCCTCGAAGGCAGCGAGGAGTGGGACGTCCTGCACAAGAAGTATTACGCCGATGAGCTTCGGCGAATGGGGATTGCGGCGGCGCCGGACGACCGGGAGAGAAGATCCTGAAGAGATTTTCCGCAGAGAGATAATGAAGTAACGAGGTAACGATGTAAGGACCGGATGGGCGCAATGCCTCCGGGGCGACCGGCGCGACAAGTTGATTGTTTCCGCAGGGATACCGACACAGTTAAAGTTCTTCTTTAGGGATTTCATTGTGCCCCCCCCACCCCACCCCCCATTACATGGATGAATGTCAAAACAAAGAGGATAAAAAATGGGCAATTCGTAAGTTGTTAGAAAGAAAGGGCGAGGATTATTTTGGTGGATGGACGCGGTGCGGGGTGAGGGCGAAGAGTTAAAGTAATGGTTTAGATTTTTGGAGGTGGGGTACCCTCCACCCCCCATCACGATGGAAAGAGTGTGGAAACGATTGAAAGAAAAGGAGATAGGTGTCGTCCATTGCGCAAAAGAGTGTGGAAGAGTTTGAAAACAAAGGGGATGAATCGAAGGGACGTTTGCATGTTGGAAGGTTTGAAGGTTAGAAGGTTGGGACGAAGCGAAAGAGATGGAGACTCAAGCGCGCGGGAGAGACGGGAGGGCGGGGATGGGATTTGGCGTACACGGGAGAGGATAGCATGGGAGTGGCGAGGGGCTAAGTGTTTTGCAGGGAATGGGGAGAGTTGAGGATTGAATGGTTGCGGAGGAGGGTTTAATGGTTCCCACGTCGTACGATCCCGTGCGCGGACCCAGGGGTTGCTCAGGCTCAGTCGGCAATTCTTTCGTAATACCCGCCAGACATCACCTGAAAATCGAAGAAGCGGATTTTGTCACTCTCAAACGATACGACGACAGCCTTACTCAAGTCAAATCCATCTGGGAGAGTCTGTGAAGACCAGACCTTTCCCTCATAGACGACAACAACTTCCGCCTTGGTCACGTTTTTGCCGTACCACCTCTCCTCCGTATCCTCCGTCGGCTTCACGACCAACTCATTTCTCTCACTCTTCCCGGACTTCACAACGATGTACAGATGTTTGTTAACCATGCCTATCCCGCCTATTGATAGCTGCCACCTCGTGGCAAACATATCTTTCTCCTCTGCAACAGTATGGCTCCTGGTATCTTGCTTGGCTCCCTGTGCACAAAGCAGGGCGGATGAAAGCAATAAAGAAAGAGCGTAGCTGACGGTTTTCACGGTCGTTCTCCTTAGTCGTCACGGCGTCGGAAAAGTGCTCGACTTTACCACTTGCGGAGGACCGAACTGTGCAGTCATCTGTTGACTCAAGTGGTAAGGGTTCGCTAAGTTTCCGCTGAAGTAAGTATTTCCAGACCTGTTAGCGACGACGGACCCCACTCCGTCTGAAACCTGGGAAACCTGGGGACAGGAACGTGTGAAGAAATTGGGTTTTGAAACGAACCCAGTCTGACGGCAACTTTACGTGCGCGATCTTTGGCGATTCCTTCTCCTGCATTAATTTCCGTTCCACCGCTGTAGCCCCTATGCTCGCTCAACCCATGGCCGCAGGCTGCGCTTGCAGCGCGCGGCGCAGGCCGAACCAGCGCATTAAGTTGTAGGTCAGGCAAGCCCAGGTAGCTTCCATCGTGGCCTTCAGCCGGCCTCGGCAGCGGAATTGTCGCAGGCCGCAGCGTTCTTTAATCCAGGCATGCGCGAACTCGGCGATCTGCGAACGTCGCGCGTAGATTTGGCGTCCTTCTTCCGTCTGCATTTTGGCCTTGAAGGCGGTTGTCGCGGGCGGTTCTGCGAGGCGTGTGATCGAGCGCCTCCAGGCAGGTCGCGCTCCCGGCGGCGCGCATGGCTCGCGCAGCGCACAGGTGCGGCAAGCTTCTTTCGGTGCGCGATACACGTGCGTACGTACACCGTGCCCGCGATTCAGAATCGCGCCAGGGCGGAGTGCTTCTCCCGCCGGGCAGCGAAAAACATCTTGCTCGGCATCGTAAGGAAAAGCGCTTCTCAAAAACGCCGCACGGCGGCCCTGCGCGTCGCCTTCCGTCGCTTTCCAACTGTCTTGCCACGAGCCGTAAAAATCCACGCCGTGCGTTGCGGCCGCCTGCACCGATGCATGATTGGTGTAATCACCATCGGCAATGACCTGCTGAGGGGCGCGGCCTAATTTCTGTTTGCAGCGCTCCAGGGCGGGATCCAGTTGGCGATAGTCGATGGCATCGGTGGTGGCTTCCACGTTCACCACCAGACCGTGCTGCGTGTCAGTCACCAGTTGCACGTTGTAGCTG
The DNA here is from genome assembly GCA_963729455.1 of uncultured Acidobacteriota bacterium. Lineage (GTDB taxonomy): Bacteria > Acidobacteriota > Terriglobia > Acidiferrales > UBA7541 > Acidiferrum. Next base: position 706,693 of record CAVSNX010000003.1, on the reverse strand, counting down.
GGCACCGTGCCGCCTTCGCCGTTGCGCATCACGTGCGCTTCGGGATCGCTGCTGGAGGCGCGCGCCACAAAGGTTTTGCGATCGTGCACTTTTTCGCGCTGCAGCCGTTCTACTTCTCGCAAAGCCGTTTCCAGCCGACTGGCTCGCTGCCGTGCCGCGCGCCGCTTGGCGGCGGCCTGGCGCTTCACCAGTTGCTCTTCGTTCTCGGCTTGCTCGTTCAACACGCGCACCTGCTCCTGCGCCGCCGCCAGATGCGCCGCGATTTTCTCGCGGCCACGGAACGTGTTGCCGCCCGCGTTGGCTTTAATCTTGGTGCCATCCAGCGTGACCCGTTCGAGAGTGATCAGACCTTCGGCGCTCAGCATGCCCAGCACCTGCGTGAATAGATCGTCGAGTGCGGATTTGTTGTCGGAGCGGAACCCCGACAAAGTGCGATGGCTCACAGTCTGCAACCCGCATAGCCACTGGCAACCCGGTTCGTATTCGCACTGCCGCGCCAGCTCGCGCGCCGAACTGATCCCCCGACTATATGCGTACAGCCACAAGCTGATTAACAACTGCGGATCGGTGTGCTCTCTCCCGGCGCTGCCTTCCACCGCAGCGATTTGCGCATAATACAACCGCAAATCCAGCCGCCCGACCAACTCCCAAATCGAACGCACGCAGTGCTCTTGCTCTACCAACTTCTCTACATCCACCGTTCGCAGGAAAAGTTGCCGGCGATCAATCGCCACTAGTCGGGGAACGGCAGTCTCATCGTTGCTCATGCTCGCAGTCTACACAAAGCGACTCCATCCACCGCGCCAATTTCTTCACACGTTCCAGACGGAACGTTCACCATAGTTTAGAAGCCGCCTCGGTTAGTCGCCGCGCTTACGTTTGCGTCACGGATAATTTATCGGAAAACGTCCCGTCTGATGGCATAACGAAGTCGGCCTCGCGACGAGCCGAGTAGAATGTCGGTGCTCTAACCAGACATTGCTCGGAACGAAGGAGGCCGAGATGAAAATTATAGGCGTGGATTTGCATACGCGACAACAAAGCATTGCCATGCTGGATGATCAAACGGGAGAGCTAGTCGAAAAGGAATTGCAGCACGAGGGCGACCAAGTGCGCGAGTTTTATTCCGGTCTGCCTAAGCCGGTGCTGGTGGGCCTGGAAGCCACGGGCTCCATGCACTGGTTCCTGCGACTGCTCGAAGAGTTGGTCATCGAGTTCCGCGTCGGTCATCCCGCGAAGATCCGGGCTGCCGAACCCCGCAAGCAAAAAAACGACCGCCGTGACGCTCGCTTGCTGCTCACGCTGTTGGCGGAAAATCGCTTTCCTGCGATTTGGATGCCTTCTCGTGAGCAACGCGATCTGCAGATTCTTTTGCGGCATCGCCATCAGTTTGTCCGCATCCGCACGCGGGTGCAGCTCAGCTTGCAAGCGCTGGCACTCAGTCACGGGCTGCGCCGTGGCCACTCCTTGTGGACCTTAGGAGGCCAACACACTCTGCGGGATTTACCCCTGGCTCCTCACGCCAGCGAGCAGCGCGACGCCCTGATGGCGTTGTATCCACAGCTGCAGGGACCTATCGACGATCTGGACCGCCAGGTCGAGAGGCAAGCGCAACAACGGCCAGCAGCACGACGGCTGATGACGCATCCCGGCGTGGGGCCGATCACGGCTCTGGCCACCGAGGTGTTCCTCGGCGATCCGCGACGCTTCGCCGACGGCAAAGCGGTAGCCAGCTACATCGGGATGATTCCCAGCGAACACACGAGCGGCCGGCGCCAGCGCTTCGGAAAGCTCAGCAAGCAGGGTAACTCGCTACTGCGTTTTCTTTGGGGAGAAGCGGCGATGCAGGCGGTTCGCCGGGATGCGGAACTCCAACGTTTTTACCGCCGCAAGCTGGTGCAAAAAGGAATGAGCAAAGCGCGCGTGGCCGCAGCTCGCAAGCTGGGCATCCGACTGTGGATCATGCTGCGCGACGAAATTGATTACGCGGAATTCTGCCGCCGCGGTCACCTCCGGCGACAGTGTAGCGGTGCGGCCTGTGCGGGAATGCCTCACGGGGACAGTGGTCCTAACTGACCGTCCGTCTGATTAGGCTACCCGCCTCCCTTTGGTTTGGAGGGAGTTCGAACAAGTCATCATGGTCCAAAGTGACCGAAGACATGTTTGGTGGACTGCACTACAGCGATGAAGTGACACGGGTCGAGCAATGCGGTTGGAGCGCGACAAACAGAACGGCGATCTAGGCGAGGTCCTCGCCACACGGAGTGCTGCTGCGCTTGTGCAGAGGTGTCGAGAAACGACTTAAAAACCATCGGAATCGCTCTTGACACGGCCGACTTCGTTAGACATGTCCCCCGTTTTCCCCGTTTTCGCCCGTTTTCGGCAGAGGAGGTTTTATGATTTCAATGTGTGGAGCGCGCAGAAGGTACGGGAAAAGCTGGAGTACATGCACGGGAATCCGGTGGTGCGTGGATTGGTGAAACATCCGAAGGATTGGCCGTGGAGTAGTTGGTCGTTTTACATGAAGGGGGAGGAGGGACTACTTCGGATTGATGGACTCGGAGAAGAGAACAGGAAGACCGAGGCGAGTGCGGATTCGAAGAAAAGTCAAAACCCGCACCCTTAAAATCGAAGGGTGCGGCACCCCCCCGAATGAAAACGCTGAGTCGAAGGATTCGAAGAAAAGTCAAAACCCGCACCCTTAAAATCGAAGGGTGCGGCACCCCCGCATGAAAACGCCTAACAACATGAGAGATCAGGGTTGGGAGTCGGGGCGGCGCTTTAGGGTGGGGCGGTCGTCGTCGCTGGAGGTGCTATTTGGGTCCGTGGTGGTGGTGGAGGTTGGGGACTTGGATTGTTCGGTCTTGGTGCGCAGGGTGGGCTTGCCTGGGCCGGGCTGAGCTTTGCGAGAGAACATGATGTTGTGGAGGCGCGCCTTGACCTGGTCGAATTCGGAGGTGGTGACGATGTATTCCTGTTTCGCCGGGAGGATGCGGGCGATTTCTTTTTGCGCGGCTTCGATGCGATCGGGCGTGGGAGGATGCGTGGAGAAGGCCTTGGGGATGGTGCCCGGGCGGCGCTTTTCATCGGCCTGGATGCGCTCGAAGAAGGTGACGTAGGAGTTTGGATCGTAGCCGGCTTTGTACATGTACTGGAGGCCGAGGAAATCGGCTTCGCGCTCGGCGTCGCGGCTGAACTTCAGGAAAGTGAGAGGAATGGCGAGGTTCAGGCCTTCATACATAGCGTATCCGGCCATGGTATAGGGGATGAAAATCATGGCGGGGATGGAGGCCAACTGGATGAGTTCGCCCTTGGTGGCCTGACGCGTGCCGTGGCGGGCGCAGACGTGAGAGATTTCATGGGCCATGACGCCGGCGAGTTCGGATTCTTCCTGGGCGCGGAGGATGAGGCCGCTGTTGACGTAGAAGAAGCCGCCGGGAAGCGCGAAAGCGTTGACTTCGTCGGAGTCGATGACTTTGATGGTGAAAGGAACTTTTGCGTCGGAGTTGCGGACGAGATTCTGGCCGACACGATTGACGTATTCGGTGACGACGGGGTCGTCAATCAATTTGGAGGAGCGCTCGACTTCTTGCGCGAGGGACTTGCCGATGGCGATCTCTTTTTCGATGGAGTAGAAATTTACTTTGCCGCTGACGTTGCGATTGCCGATGGCTTCCACGTCTTCTTTGGAATTCTTGGGGCTGACGGTGTCTTGCTGCTGGACGGGCTGCGAGCCGGGAGCTGGAGGCGTCTGGGCCTGAGCCGGTTGTTGCGCGGGAGCCGGCGTTTGCGGCTGGGTTGGCTGCTGAGCCGGGGGCGTGGTCGGCTGCGCAGAGGGCGGATTCTGAGAAGGAGTCTGGTTTGGGTCCTGGCTTTGGCTTTGGGGGCTCTGGCTCTGAGGCGCGGAAAGGGCCGGAGCAGCCAGAAGTGCACAGGAAAGCGAGATGCTAAGGGCGATTCGCAGAGACTCTTTCATAAGCGCCACCTCCGCCTACCCCATTATACACCCCGAAAGCCGGGCGGGCGTCTACTATTGTTCCTACCGTGAGATGTTAGACGGGGCGGGAAGGTTTTCTGCTCAGCGGGAGAGTCTGGGTGTTTTTCTCGCGCGTAGATGGCGGACTCGAGTGAGATGCGGGCACGGGGCATGCCGGAAGGGTTGTCGAGTGCATCCAACGCTGGAGCACGGATGTTGACAGTGTTTGCGGGGCACTCTACAGTCAAAGTCTGCCTTATGGGAGTCTCGAAGATACAGGTTGGCCAGCTCTGGAAGAAAGACGGCACCAAGGACATTTATTTGGTGACCCGGTTGTATTCCGAGGCGCTGCATACGATGGTGATTCTGCGGAAATCGGGCGCGGAGGACGAGGCGCAGATCCGCGTGCGGGTTGAGCGGGCCGGCGCTGGCCATACGATTCCGGGGTTTTCGCCGGCGCAGGAAGACGAATCGTTCTAGGGCTCAGATCGAGCGAACTTCCATCTTTACAACATCATCCACCTTGACTAATTCCTTTTGAAGGAAGGGTTCGCCGTAGCGGACGCCGATCATTTGGCCGAAGTGGCGGGCCAGCTGGTGCATGTCTTCGTCCAGGCGGTCTATGGCCAGGTGGACTTTGCTCTTTTTTGCGGAAGGAGCGGCGAGAAATTGGGAGGCAAAGGCGTGGATGGCTTTGCGGCGCTGTTCGTATTGGGCCGTGATGTCCACGATGAAGGTGGGGCGGACCTCGGCGAATAGAGTGTAATAAAGGATCTTGAAGGGGCGGTGGGGTTCGCCTTCGAGAGGGAGCTGTTTGAGGCCGGCGAGGAAGCAGCCTTCGTAGCCGAGGGGCGAGGCATGGTAGTGGTCGGGGTGGCGGGCTTCCCAGTAGGGAAGGATGACAGTTTTGGGGCGAAGCTGGCGGATGACGGCGGCGAGGCGAAGCTTGTGCTCGCGGGAGGGTTGGACGTCGGAATCGGGAACTCCTAGGGTGCCGCGCCACTTGACGCCGAGGAGCTTGGCGGCTTTGGCGGCTTCTTTGGCGCGGATTGCGGGAGTGCCGCGGGAGCCCATTTCGCCGGCGGTTAGGTCGAGGATGCCGGTTTTGTAGCCGAGCTGGGCCATTTTGAGGAGCGTGCCGCCGCAGGTGAGTTCGACGTCGTCGGGGTGGGCGGCGATGGCTAAGAGATCGAGAATCATTGGTCCTCCAGAGAGTTGTGATTGTAGGGTAGGAGAGACATTCTTGTCTGTCCTTTGTAATTTTGTGAGCTCGGAAAAGAAAAAAGAGGACAGGCAGGAATGCCTGCCCTACAGGAATGTGCTACGGTTTTGGGATTGAGGATGATGGAAGAGAGAGAAAAATCGGAGGAATTGTTGAAAGGGCGCGTGGCTCTGGTGACGGGGGCGGGGAAGAGGCTCGGGCGGGCGGTGGCTTTGCGGCTGGCGGAGGAGGGAGCGGATGTTGTTGTGCACTACCGGTCGTCGCGGACGGATGCGGAGAGTGCGGTGGCGGAGATTGAAAAAATTGGGCGGCGGGCAGCGGCGATTGGGGCGGATCTCGAAGACGTGGCAGAAATCAAACGGCTGTTCGATGAAACGGCGAAGGAGTTTGGGCGGCTGGATATTTTGGTGAATAGCGCGGCGAATTTTTTGCCGGGCAGTATTATTTCCACGACGGAAGAGATTTGGGATGCCTCGCTGAGGACAAATTTGAAGGCGCCGTTTTTTTGCGCGCAGGCGGCGGCGGCGCTGTTGCGGCGGAGCAAGGGAGTGATTATTAATTTCGCGGATGCCGGCGGGCTGATTGGATGGCCGGGATATATTCCGCATTCGGTTTCGAAAGCTGGAGTGGTGATGTTGACGAAAGTATTGGCGAAGGCGCTAGCGCCGGACGTGCGCGTGAACGCGATTGCGCCGGGAACGATTACGATGGCGGGCGATCCGCCGGAGTGGGAGCGAGACTTTATTAAGGTTGCGCCCTTGCAGCGATCGGGCAGGCCGGCGGACATTTGCGATGCGGTGGTTTATCTGGTGAATGCGAAATTTGTAACAGGGCAGGTTCTTGGAGTAGATGGCGGGCGGACTTTGTAACGGGCGCGCGTGCGTACATTTTGAAACGCGTTGAGGAAAATTCCGAATCGGGCCGTGCAGGGAATCGCGCTGCGGTGTATTCTAATTGACTTATGGGCCACATAAGTCCGTCGCGCTTGGGGCGGAACGACCGAGTTACGAAAAGAAGAGGAAGCGACCGAAGTTATGGAAAACGAAATATCAACCCAGCCGCATGGCATGGAAGACGTGGAGATTCAGGAGTGGCTTGAGTCGCTGGATTCGGTGCTGGAATCGAGCGGGCCGGAAGTGGCGGCGGAAATTCTGGAGCGGCTGCGCGCGCACGCGACGGTGAACGGAATTGATTTGCCGTTCAGCGCGAACACGCCTTATGCGAATACGATTCCGGTGCGGTTGCAGCCACTTTTCCCGGGCGATCAGGAGCTGGAGCGGCGCATCAAGAGCTTGATCCGGTGGAATGCGCTGGCGATGGTGGTGCGCGCGAATCGCGTGGAACACAATATCGGCGGGCACATTTCGACGTACGCGTCGGCGGCGACGTTGTATGAAGTGGGATTCAATCATTTTTTCAGGGCGCGGACGGAAGAGTTTGAGGGCGACACGGTTTATTTTCAAGGACATGCTTCGCCGGGGATGTATGCGCGGGCGTTTCTGGAAGGGCGAATTAGCGCGCAGAAGCTGGAAAATTTTCGGCGCGAGCTGAAACCGGGAGGCGGGCTTTCTTCGTATCCGCATCCGTGGCTGATGCCGGAGTTCTGGGAATTTCCTACCGTGTCAATGGGCTTGAGCCCGCTGATGGCGATTTATCAGGCGCGGTTCAATCGGTATCTGGAAGATCGCGGGATGAAGCCCGTGACGGATGCGAAGGTATGGGCGTTCCTTGGGGACGGCGAGACGGACGAGCCGGAATCGCTGGGAGCGATTACGCTGGCTTCGCGGGAGAAGCTGGACAATTTGATTTTTGTGGTCAATTGCAATTTACAGCGGCTGGATGGGCCGGTGCGCGGGAATGGGCAGATTATTCAGGAACTGGAGTCGGCGTTTCGCGGGGCACGCTGGAACGTGATCAAGGTTTTGTGGGGAAGCGAGTGGGATCCGATTTTCGAGCGCGATACGGAAGGGCTGCTGGTCGAGCGAATGGGAAAGACGGTCGACGGCGAGTACCAGAAGCTGGTCGTTTCGTCTGGCGCTTACGTGCGCGAACATTTCTTTGGGAGCGATCCGCGGTTGCTGCAACTGGTTGAGCCGATGTCGGATGAGAGTCTGCGGCGGCTGCGGCTGGGCGGGCACGACCCGCGGAAGGTTTATGCGGCGTACAAGGCAGCGGTGGAGCATAAGGGCTCGCCGACGGTGATTCTGGCGCGGACGATCAAAGGATATGGGCTAGGTGAAGCGGGAGAAGGGAAGAACGTTACGCACCAGCAGAAGAAACTGAACGAAGATGAGTTGAGGGAGTTTCGTTCGCGTTTTGGGATTCCACTGAACGACGAGGATTGCATCGAGGTGCCGTTCTACCGGCCGCCCGAGGATAGCGTAGAGATTCAGTATCTGCGGTCGCGCAGGGAAGCACTGGGCGGGTACGTGCCGAAGCGGAGTATACGTTCGAAACCGCTGGTTGCGGACCACGACGAGCTTTTCAAGGAATTCCACGAAGGGAGCGAGGGCCGGGAAGTTTCGACGACGATGGCGTTCGTGGGCATGCTGCGGAAAATGCTGAAGGACGCGGAGATTGGGAAGCTCATCGTGCCGATCGTGCCGGACGAAGCGCGGACGTTTGGCATGGAGTCGCTGTTCCGCACGGTGGGAATTTACTCGAGCGTGGGGCAGCGGTACGAGCCGGTGGATGTGAACACGCTGCTGTATTACAAGGAAGCTAAGGACGGGCAGATCCTCGAAGAGGGTATTACGGAAGCGGGTTCGATGGCGTCGTTTATTGCGGCTGGCTCGGCGTATGCCACGCATGGCATCAATACGATTCCGTTTTTTATTTACTACTCGATGTTTGGGTTCCAGCGGATTGCAGATTTTATCTGGGCGGCGGCGGATATGCGCACCCGCGGATTCCTGCTTGGGGGTACGGCGGGACGCACGACGCTATCAGGCGAAGGCTTGCAGCACCAGGATGGCAATAGCCATGTGCTGGCGCTGCCGGTGCCGAACATCAAGGCGTACGATCCGGCGTTTGCGTACGAGATTGCGGTGATTATCCAGGACGGCATCCGGCGGATGTATAAGGACAACGAGAATGTCTTTTACTACATCACGGTGATGAACGAGCCGTACGCGATGCCGCCGATGCCGGGGAATGTGAAGGAGGGCATTTTACGGGGCATGTACCGCTTTCGGGCGGCGAGCAATCCCAAGTCGAAGCTGCGCGCGCAATTGTTCGGGAGTGGCGCGATTCTCAATGAAGCGCTGCGAGCGCAGGAGATTCTGGAAACCAAGTATGCCGTGTCGGCCGATGTGTGGAGCGTCACGAGTTACAAGGAACTGTATAACGACGGGAATGAAACCGAGCGCTTGAACCGTCTGCACGCGGCGGAGAAGCCGCGCGTGCCGTACGTTACAAAGTGTCTCGCGGACGCGCCGGGGGTGCTGGTGGCGGCTTCAGATTACTTGAAGACGCTGCCGAACATGGTCAGTAAGTGGATGCCGCGGCGGCTGGCTTCGCTTGGGACCGATGGATTCGGGCGCAGCGAAGGGCGGCCTTCACTTCGTGAGTTTTTCGAGGTGGATTCGCGGTACATCACGCTGGCTACGCTGCACGAACTTTTTGTAGACGGCAAGCTCGAGCGGTCTGTCCTTGATAGAGCGATCAAAGACCTGGGTATCAACACGGATAAGCCGAATCCGGTGACCTCCTAGGAAGCGAGCGCGGATGTATTGTTGGCGAATCTCCCTCGCAGCGCTGGCGTTTTTCATTTTCGCAGCGGCGCTCACGGGGTTGGTTTCGGCGCAACAAGCTTCCGCACCATTAACTGCAAGCCCGGAAGCGCGGCGGCGCGAATTTACAGAGCGGCTCGTTGCCGCGGCCATTGAACGCACCCACCACGTTGTCCGTTATGACCCTGCTTACGTGCGGATCCCGTATCCCGGCGGAGATGTGCCTGCGGACACGGGTGTATGCACGGACGAGATTATTCGCTCGTACCGGAGCGTGGGAGTTGATCTGCAGAAGGAAGTTCACGAGGACATGGTTCAGAATTTCGATCTGTACCCGAGAAAGTGGAGATGGCTTTCGAATGGACCGGATTCGAATATCGATCACCGCCGGGTGCCAAACTTGATGGTGTTCTTCGCGCGCAAGGGAGAGTCGCTCGTGCTGTCAAGCCGTGCGGATGATTACGCGCCTGGCGAAATTGTCACGTGGGATTTGGGCGGCAACGTGCCACATGTGGGTCTGGTGGTGGATCAGAAATCGCCGCAGAGCGGACGGTACATGGTGGTCCACAATATTGGGCAGGGGCCGCGCATGGAAGACGTTTTGTTCAACTGGAAAGTTACCGGCCACTACCGGTATTTTGGTCGGGGGTTGTAGGGCGAGTTTCAGTGCCATGAGACTCGAGAATCTCGGAGGGCTTGATGCGGCCGGTGGCAAGATTGGCCACGAGCTGGGCGTTGGCGGCGAGAAAATCGTATTGGCCCAATTCTTTTGGAAGCACCCAGAGGAGTTGTTCGAAGGCGCGCGGGGCGAGTTCGGATTCGCGGATTTGCGTGGCGTAGAAAAGGATTTCGAGCTCCTCCGCAGTGCCGGCGTATTTGTGGACGACGCGTCCAATGGGCGCGCTTTTTATCAGCGTTGCGGCGAGTTCCTCCTTTAGTTCGCGCGCCAGGGCTTGCTCGGCGCTTTCGCCGGGTTCGACTTTTCCGCCGGGAAACTCCCATTTGAGCGGGGACGTGTCGGTGCGACGACGCTGGCCGATCAGCAGACGACGGTCCGCCCGTTCAATAACGGCTGCTACGACGATTCGCATGTGACAGGACCTCTCTCAGTGCCCTGGGACATATCTCACCCTGATTGACTCTTATGGGCGGCGGTTTATTCCGAGCAAGATTCTGGCCAGTTCCAGCGCACCTTGCAGCAAGGGAGGGCCGGGCGTGTTCAGGGAGCTCGTCGCTGATCACGTAGACGTGGCGATTGCGAATGGCGGGGACATCGTTCCACGCCGCGACGCCGTAGGCTACCTTGGGATTGGCCTTTTTGCCTGTGGCGGCCCAGGCGAGCACGATAACGTCCGGTCTGGCTTCCGCAACCTGCTGTTCGGTGATTTTTTCGCCAGCTGGAACGACCATCTTGCCGCCTGCAAGCTGCACGAGTTCGGCTACCCAGGGCGGGGAAGCAATTCTCGGGTTTGGCCACGCCTCGCAGTAAACCTTAATTCGTCGCTCAGTCCGCCGAGCTCTCTTTTGAATGAGGGCAAATCTTGCGCGCATCTTGCGCAGGAGGTTCTCGGCCGATTTCGGCCGGCCGGTGATGCCTCCGAGCAAGCGAATGTCGTTTTCGATGTCTGTCAGAGTCCGGGAATTCATTGCCAGGAAGTTCAGAGGCTCCTCGAGGAGCTTGGCGACGGTCTCCTGTCTGTAGGGGACGGACCCGATCACGATGGTTGGCTTGAGCCGTAAGATTTCGTCGACGGATTTCATGTGCCAGCAATCGCCGAGCTTGGGGAGATTGGAGACGGGTGCGACTTCGCCGCACCACTTGGTCACACCGACAAGGGCGCGTTTCGCTCCGATGGCGCACAAGATAGAAGTTGCGCTGGGTGCCAGCGAAACGATGCGCTGCGGAGATTGCCGGTTCGCTGTGCGTTTCACGGAAAGAGGATAACAGACAGTTTGCGGCTCGTCTGGGATTGCAAATCCAAATGCGAATTGACTCCATCAGACGAGTGTGTTGGACTTCGTTTTCGGACCTTATGTTTAGCGAAGCCGTTCTCGATCATTTTCGGAATCCGCGAAACGCTGGGGAGTTGGCCGGGGCCACGGCGACGGTTGAGGTGAGCAATCCGGTCTGCGGAGACATCTTGAAGTTGGCGGCACGCGTGGCCGATGGGCGCATTGTGGAAGCGCGATTTCTTTGCCGCGGGTGCACTACGTCGATTGCCTGCGCTTCTCTTTTGACGGAGGAGCTGCGCGGCCGGACGCTCGGGGATGCGCGGGGAATCAGCGCGGAATCGCTATCACACTCTCTCGGAGAGCTTCCAGCGGCGACGTTTCATGGCGCGCAACTTGCGGTTGACGCTGTCCGCGCGCTGCTTCAAGAGCTCGATTCCTTGAAGCGCTGATCTTTTTGTTGAACGGCTTTGTTCATGGTTTCGGGGTCGTTCAGATTGAGGACGCAGCCCTCTTCGTTGGTGCTTACTTCTTCCACTTCGCTTGCGTGGGCCCATACGACGGAGCGCGCTCCCGTTTCGAGCGGTGCACGGAGCAATTCGTCGTACAACGCCGCGGAAAAAATCACCGGATGGCCGCGGCGGCCTTCGTAGACGGGCAGTACGATTGGTTTTTTGGACTTGTAAAATTGTTCGATCAGATCTTGGATCAAGTCGGTGGTAATGAGCGGGTGGTCGATTAAGCAGAGCAGGATGCCGTCGGTGCCTGGGGGCAGGCTGCGGATGGCGGCTTGGATGGAGCTGAGCTGGCCCTTATCCCAGTCTTCATTGATGACGATTTCATCGGCTTTGAGATTCACGGCTTTGGCGATGGGCTCGGCGTGCGCACCAAGGACGACCCTGCGCAGGTTGATTTCGCGCCGCGCGGTGATTTCGAGGAGATGTTCAAGGAAGGGGCGGCCCTGGTAGGGAAGTAGCGCCTTCGGCGAGCCCATTCGACTCGAGGACCCGCCGGAGAGGATAACGGCGGCCAGCATGTGGCCCTTTCAGCGCTCGCCTTGGGAGAGAACGGGGGCCGGGCGCGATTCGTGACGCAATTTTTTGTGCGTTCCGCTTAATGCATTTCTGCGAACGGCAATCAATTCCGCGACGATGCTGATGGCGATTTCTTCCGGGGAGAGCGCGCCGATTTCGAGGCCCATGGGGGCGTAGACGCGTTCGAATTCTTCGGGCTTGTAGCCTTCTTCTTCCAGAGCCTTGTAAACGGATAACACTTTGCGTTTGCTGCCGATCATGCCGACGTAACGCGCATCGGTGCGAACAGCCCAGGCCAAGACGCGCATGTCTTCTTTATGGCCGCGGGTTACGATTACCAGGTAGGTGGCGACGTTGGGATGGATTTTTTCGAAGGCGTCCTCATAGCTGGTGTGAACGTCCTGGGCCATCGGGAAGCGCTCTTTGTTGGCAAAGGATTCGCGGTCGTCCACGACGGCGATGCCGAAGCCGGCGGCGTGGGCGGCTTTCGCGACGGCCATGGAGACGTGGCCGCCGCCGAAGAGGCATACGACTGGCTGGGGCAGGATGGGCTCGACAAAAACTTCGAGAGTGCCGCCGCAGATGAGGCCGTTGTCGTAGGTGGCTTCGTTGTTGAGGTTGAAGACCATTTTGCGGGGGGATTCTTTTTGCATGACGTCTTTGGCGGCGGCCCAGACTTCGGCTTCGACGCAGCCGCCACCAATGGTGCCGGAGATGGAGCCGTCTTCACGGACAAGCATGCGGGAGCTTTCGTAGCTGGGGATGGAGCCGTTGGTGTGGACGATGGTGGCGAGGGCTCCGCGGTGGCCGGCACGCCGCATCTTTACGATTTCTTCGAAGAGGTCCAAGAGTTTCCTCAGTCCTGAGACTACGGCGGGCAAAACCTTGTGTCAATGCGTGCTGCTTGATGGACACTCGTTAGCTTGGATGCTACCTTTCGAATTCTTGTTGGCGTTGCGGAGGATTCATGAAAGCGATTGTTTTCGAGCGGCATGGTGGACCCGAGGTATTGAAATACACGGACGTGCCGGAGCCGGTGATAAGAGCGAACGAAGTGCTTGTGCGGGTGAAGGCTTGCGCGCTCAATCATCTGGATCTTTGGGTGCGCGCGGGGATTCCTAGCGTGCCGATTCCGCTGCCACACATTCCGGGAAGCGATGTTGCGGGGGAAATTGCGCAGATTGGGGCGGAGGTTTCTACGGTGCGGGTTGGGCAGAAAGTTGTTCTTGCGCCGGGGGTGACTTGCGGGAAGTGCGCTGCGTGCATTGCAGGGCAGGATAATCGCTGCCGGCAGTTCACGAATCTTGGGTACATGATTGACGGCGGGTGCGCGGAATTCGTGCGCGTGCCAGAGGTGAACTGCCTGCCTTATCCGGAAAATCTTTCGTGGGAAGAGGCGGCTTCGATTCCGCTGGTTTTTCAAACGGCGTGGCACATGCTGCTGGCGCGCGCGGAGTTGCAACCGGGAGAAGATGTGTTGGTTCTCGGTGCGGGCAGCGGGGTGGGAAGCGCGGCGATTCAGATCGCAAAGTTTTTTGGGGCGCGCGTGCTGGCTACGGCGGGCGGCGATGAGAAGCTGCAAAAGGCAAAAGAGCTTGGAGCCGATCACCTTATCAATCACAAGACGCAGAAGATTCGCGAGGAAGTGCGCCGGATTACCGGGAAGCGTGGCGTGGACGTGGTTTTTGAGCATGTCGGGACGGCTACGTGGAACGACAGTCTTGCGAGCCTTGCGCCGTCGGGGCGGCTGGTCACGTGTGGCGCTACCACGGGCTACGACGCCAAGATCGATCTGCGCTTTCTCTTCAGCCGGCAGCTATCGCTGCTTGGTTCTTACATGGGCACCAAATCAGAACTGCACAGCGTGATGCGGCTCGTCTCCACGGGCAGGTTGAAGCCAGTGGTGGATCGGATTTTTCCGCTATCCGAGGCTGTTGCGGCGCACGCGTATCTCGAGTCTCGCGCTCAATTCGGGAAAGTGGTGCTCTCGGTCTGAGCGCAGTGCGAGCGCGATTGCACGCGCGGTTGCCGTTCATTCTTACCTGTACGGATGGACAGTAATGGGGCAGTTGCCACGAATCCTATTGACTTGCTAACAGCAGTCGAATAAATTCACGGCGATTTTCCACGGGTCCAACTTTCCCAACCCTGGTTCCTCCCGGCGGCTAGAATCACGACGGAAACGCTGAACAGACGGAGATTCTCGCGATGTGGTCGAGGCGACCGACACGCTTCGTGTCTCAACTCATGACGTCGGCCAATACGATGACTGCGCCGCCTCACCGGTTGGGCCCAGCGTTGGAAGCGCGTGTGCAAAAGATTCTGGAGATGGCGGAGTCGGGTACGACGTTAAGCATTCGTGACCTGGCCCTCGAATTCCGGCTGAGCCCGGCTTATCTGCAGCGATTGTTCAAGCATCAGACCGGGATTTCCATGGGCGAATGGCTGAGCGAACAAAGACTGCAGAGGGCAGCGAAGCTTTTGGCAAACAGCTACATGAGCGTGAAGGAAATCGCATACACCGTTGGTTACGAGCATGCGTCCAGTTTCATCCGGGCGTTTGAGCGACGGTTCTCACAGGCTCCACTGCGCTACCGGAAACAATGCAATTACGCAAAAAGCTAACGAAAGACCAGTTTAGCTAATCACTTGGACTTGTAGGCGCGATGGAGCGAATAGTAAAAGGAAGGCACTCTACGGCCCAGGTAGCGTCAAGCGAGGTCTCCCACCCGGCGCGAGATTTCCCACTTGTTAGAAGGATGGCTGTCTGGAAGCGCGCGAAACAACAGAGGCGGTGCGCTTCTTAAGAGAAGGAGACCAGAAATGAAAACGAATACGCTCGCCTTGGTGCTCGCCTGTCTGGTGGGTTTGCTGTTTCCGGGAATGGCATTTGCGCAGACGGACCCTGGGGTTCGGCCAGGAGCGATCAATGGGCAGCCGACGGCGACGGCGATGAGCCCACTCCCGCTGGCTTCTGTCGCCGCGAACAATCCATCTGGTTCACTGGAATTCTTTCAGAACGGACTTGCGCGTTTCCAGGAAATTGAGGTCGTCTCCGGGGGCACGAACAATGGACTGGGGCCGCGGTTTAATTTCAACCAGTGCTCGGGATGCCATGCGCAGCCGACGATCGGTGGAACTGGTCCTGCCAACAATCCGCAGTTTCAAGTGATCGCGAATGGCATAGTCAGCGGATCGACGAATAGCATTCCGTCGTTTATCACAGTCAATGGGCCAACGCGCGAAGCACGATTTCCGTTTTTCTTTAATTCGAACGGCAGCCCCAACACCAATGCTCCGAATGGAGGAGTGGAAGACCTGTTCACGGTTTCCAGCCGACCTGATGCGGGCAGCTGCAGCCTGCCGCAGCCGAGTTTTTCTGCGGCGGAGTCTACCAATAACATCATCTTCCGCATTCCGACGCCGCTGTTTGGCGCGGGCTTGCTAGAAAATATTGACGACTCGACTCTGATTGGCAACCATACTGCACAGGCGCGCAATAGTCTGGGGATTAGCGGCACATTTAATCACAACGGCAACGATGGAACGATTTCCCGGTTTGGGTGGAAGGCGCAGAACAAGTCGTTGCTGCTGTTTGCGGGCGAGGCCTACAACGTGGAAATGGGCATCACCAATGAGATTTTTGGACAAGATCGTCCGCTGCCAGGCGAGGACCAGATGGGAAGCGGGCTTCCGTCCAGCCTGCCTGAATCTTTCGGGAACCGGGTATCCCGAAGACGCGACCAACTTTACGGTCGCGCCCAATTCGGATCCTTCAGCGCAAAACGCGCAAGTTCCCTCCGACATCGTTTTGTTTGCGGAGTTTATGCGGCTACTCGCGCCGCCAACACCTTCGACGACGACTCCGGGCGGGGCGGCTTCGATTTCCCGTGGACAGGCGCTCTTCACCGCGATCGGATGCGCGACGTGCCACACGCCGACGCTCAATTCCACACAGCCTTCGAACGTTACGCCCTCGCTGGGGAGTACTCCGGTGAACGCGTTTTCGGACATTGAGATCCATCACATGGGGACGGCGCTTGCGGACAACGTCTCCCAGGGCGGCGCGGGCGGGGACCAGTTCCGCACGGCACCTTTGTGGGGACTCGGGCAGCGCATTTTCCTTCTGCATGACGGACGCACAACCAATTTGATGCGGGCCATCCAGGCTCATCAAAGCAATGGTTCGGAAGCGAGTCAGGTGGAAGAGAATTTTGATTCGCTCTCCACGAGCCAGCAGCAGGATCTGCTCAACTTCCTGCGCTCACTTTAGGTTTGTGCCAGCAGGTAGCCGGGCGAGACGCGCGAGTGGCTCGCCCGGTTTTTTACCAAGAGTGATGACGGCACTCTGAATATGCAGACTGGACTCTCGCGTTGCGGGCTGCTTCTTAGCCTATCGCTGATATTGGTGACTTGGGCGCAAGGCGCTCCGCAGAGTGGAGGGGACTTTTCCAGCAATCCGGAGGCGAAAAAGCTGCCGACCGGGGTAATTCTTGTGAAGGGCGCGTGGTCGAGCGCCAGTGACTCGATGACTCCAGTGCCGGAGGGCGGGCGAGTAGCCGGCAACGTCTATCGAAACGAGTACTTTGGGATCGCTTACGCTTTGTCGCCGGATTGGACGGAAAAGTACACAGGCCCACCGCCGTCGGACAGCGGCTACTACACGCTGGCGCAAATCAGGCCGGCGGAATCGTTCAGGGGCGCGAGTCGAGGCAGCATCCTAGTGGCTGCGCAGGATCTGTTTTTCACGCCGACTCCGGCAGGGAACGCCCTGGAGCTGATTAATTCCGTCAAGGATAATTTGACTGCGGATTTCAAAGTGGAGCAAGCGCCGACGCTGGTGCGCATCGCGAACCATTCCTTCGTGCGGTTTGACTACGGTTCCCCCGCTGCCGAGCTGCATTGGCACATCCTGGCTACGCAAATCCGGTGTCACATGGTGCAGTTCGTCTTCACCAGCCGCGACACGGAATTGATCGAAAGACTCGTTCAAGATATGGACAAGATGAACCTGCCGGCGGAGGCCGGTCCGATTTCGGGGAGAGGCGGGGGAGAAGTTTCTGTTTGTATTAAAGATTACGCGCGCGACGAGAACATCATAGAAAGAGTTGATCCGGTCTTCGCCGAACGGCGATTCAACCCTGTGCCAGTGCGGATCATCATCAGCAAGGATGGCAAGGTGAAACACATTCACTTTCTCAGCGCGTTTCCTGATCAGGCGAAAGCGGTCAGCGACGCGCTGTTTCAGTGGCGGTTTCGGCCATATCTGCGGGACGGAAAGCCGGTGGAGGTGGAAACGGGCATCATGTTCGGACATGCGCCTCGCCAGGTGACGTCGTCTACCAATCAAGCGGTAAGCGAATGAACAGGCTTAGTCATTACAGCAAAGGGTTTCAGGCAGGCAGAATGACCCTTGTGCTGATCCTGAGTCTTTATTTTTCGTCAACATCTCCAGGGGCAAGCAACATTTCTGGCACCGTGCGCAATGGTAGCCGCGGTCAGCCGGTCGCGGGCGAAGATGTGATCCTGGTTCGATTAAATGACGGAATTGAGGAGGCGCGCACAAAGACAGATGCGCGCGGGGCATTTAATTTTCTTGTGCAATACGCGGACAAACCCTATCTGGTGCGCGTGATGCACCAAGACGTCGGCTACGATACGCGCGCTTCCGCCGGCGACATTGTTTCCATGCAAGTGTTCGATGCTGCGCAATCGGTGGAGGGAATCCGCGGCAGCATCGAAATAGTGCGCGCCGGGAACAATGGCAAGCAGCTTCACGTCTCGGACTTGTACGAAATCAAGAACGAATCCAGCCCACCGCTGACGCAGAGCGGGGATCACACATTTGAAGTTTATTTGCCAGCTCGGGCCAAAATCGATTCTGTCCTGGCAGCGGGTCCAGACAAGATCGCAGTGATGATTGCTGCCAAGGGTGTTCCCGGCCAGCCTGGACACTTTGCATTGAACTTTCCTTTGCGACCTGGGGCAACCAAGTTTGCCTTCAACTACGATCTGCCATACGAGGGGCACGCCGCGTTTGAGTCCAGGCACGAGTATTCGCTTCAGCAGTTTGCGGTCATGATTCCACCGAGCATGCGATTCGCGTCGCGGTCGGCAGCCTTTCAAGTGATCGCAACGGGTAACACCAGATACCAGGTTCAAGCGGCCAATCAGTTGGCGGCAGGGGAAGGACCTGCGTTTGAGCTCTTTGGAGAGGGAGTGCTTCCACCTCTCGGCGATCAAGTGCATTCCCTGACGCGCGAGCCTTCACCGATGATTAATCCCCCGACCGCGACAGCTCCTAGCCATGTGAGTTTGGCCGCCCTGAGGAATCTCGATTCTGGTTTGAAGCAAACACAGCCGCGGTCAGCGACGATGGTCATCGGAGGACTGACGGCCATACTTATTGTGGCGTGTGCTTTCCTCCTCTGGCGGGGGCGCAAACCTGGGCGCGTTTCTCGCGTCCGCCAATAATGGCGATGAGTTTCTTCGGATCCTTCTCACGGTATCCAGCCTTCGTTTGTGTCCCGCCCCCTCGTATGCGAAAATAAGCGTGACGAGGCACCATGAGCACTTCTCTCGGCAAACACGTTACGCTGACCAAGCCGGACGATTTCGGCAGCCTGCTGCAGGACGAAGGAATCATTTTCACGCAGCTCGACAAAGCGGTGAACTGGGCGCGCAAGAGTTCCATCTGGCCGCTGGGCTTTGGCCTGGCTTGCTGTGCGATCGAGATGATGTCCATGGCTGCGGCGCGGTTTGACGTGGCACGCTTTGGCGCGGAAGTGTTTCGGCCGTCTCCGCGGCAAGCGGATTTGATGATCGTGGCCGGGCGGCTGTCGCAGAAGATGGCGCCCGTGATTCGGCAGCTCTACGACCAAATGCCGGAGCCCAAATGGGTCATCTCCATGGGGGCGTGCGCGACGTCTGGTGGGGTGTTTAACAATTACGCCATCGTGCAGGGCTGCAACCAGGTGATTCCGATTGACGTTTACGTGCCAGGCTGCCCTCCACGACCCGAAGCGCTGCTCTACGCTATCCTGCAACTTCAGAAGAAGATTGATAGCGAGAAGGGTTCGTTTAAGCGCGCGCTGAATCTGGCCTGATCGCCGTCAAGCGGATGACCCTTTCGGCCTCCTTCGAAAAGAAAAGGCAAATCAGATTGAAGGTTTTCATGTTCCGGTTGATCCCTGCTGCCTTGTTACTCGCGCTGGCTCTCGTGCCGTTCGGTCTTGTCGGGGACGCAACCCCGCAGACGCCGCCTTCCGCCAAATACACGCTTTCCTGGAGCGATGAGTTTAACGGACCGGATGGGTCGCCCCCTGACGCTGCGAAGTGGACGTACGATACTGGCGGGAACGGCTGGGGCAACAAAGAGCTTGAGTACTACACCAATCGGCCGCAAAACGTGCAGGTTCAGGGCGGCAACCTGGTGATTACCGCTCAGAAAGAAACCTATGTGGGGACCGACAGCGTCACGCGCAAGTACACCTCGTCGCGCTTGAAGACGAAGGGACTCTTTAGCCAGGCCTACGGGCGGTTCGAGGCGCGCATCAAAATTCCCGCGGGGCAGGGGATGTGGCCTGCATTTTGGATGCTTGGCAACAACATCGGCTCCTTGGGCTGGCCGGCATGCGGCGAGATCGACATCATGGAGAACATCGGCAAGGAACCCGGCACGATTCATGGTTCCCTGCACGGTCCGAGCACGACGAAGCACACGAGCGATCTCACAGCTCCCTTCCGATTGCCCCCGGGTCAGAATTTTGCGGATGACTTTCACGTTTACGCGGTGGAATGGGACCCGGACACGGTGCGGTTTTATGTGGATGGGAATCGTTACGCGACTTTCTCGTCTTCGAATTGGCCGGCGGGAGGCAAGTGGGTATTCGATCAACGGTTTTTCATCCTCCTGAATTTGGCCGTGGGAGGTGATTGGCCTGGCCCGCCGGATAACACGACTGTTTTTCCGCAGCAGATGCTTGTGGACTACGTCCGCGTCTACCGCAAGATGTGAACGACGAGCATTGCAGTGCTGGCTTCCTTTACTCTGTGGCCCTCTGTGTTCTGTGCGGTCTGTGTGTTAAAACTCTTCATGATCACTTTTGGGAGGAAGGGAAACCTGTATGACCACTTCATCTGACCCTGCACGCCAGCTTCTTCGACACACCGTCGCTACGGTTGCGTACCGCGGAGGCAAGGCCCTGCGCGATGCTCCCGACCATTTCGGCAGCTTCCACATTGGAGATAAGACGCGCACACCCGCGCAAATTCTTGCGCACATGGGCGACCTCTTTGATTGGGCGACCTCCATCGCCGAAGGGAAGCAGACGTGGCACGATTCGACGCCGTTGTCCTGGGACGCAGAAGTGGAGCGATTCTTCGGCGCGGCGAAAAAGTTTGACGACTTGCTGGCTTCCGGCGAGCCGCTACACGCTTCCGCGGAATGTCTGTATCAGGGTCCCGTCTCCGACGCTCTCACGCATATCGGGCAGATTGCCATGCTCCGGCGCCTGGCTGGCTCGCCAATCAAAGGCGAGAACTTTTTCAAAGCGGAGATCGCCGCTGGGCGTGTTGGGCTTGATCAGTCCGCCCCCCGCCGCGAATTTGAGTAAGCGCGGCCAACTCCAAGACCTTTGCTCCCAATCGAGTTTCTCACTGCTACCAGCTAGTTCTTTTGTGCTTGTTTTCCATGATACGCGGCGTTATAATACGCGACGTATGATGCAAGATAATTCCTTACTCGCATACGCGGTTTTGGGATTGCTGCAGCAGGAGCCGCGCTCCGGCTACGACCTCAGAAAGATTTTTGCGAACACGCCGATGGGGACGTTCAGCGACAGCCCGGGAGCGATCTATCCCGCTCTGCAGAGACTGGCGAAGCGCGGGTATGTGCGCAGCCAAATTGAGCAATCGGCTGGACTCCGCCGGCGACGCTTATTTCGTCCGACCGCATCCGGTAAACGAGCCTTCAAGGCCTGGCAGACCAAGTCGATCGTTCGCGAGGATGTCATCTACGGCGTTGACGAGCTCATGCTGCGATTCAGCTTTATGGATGAGACCGCAAGCACTGCCGAGGCCAGGCGCTTCTTGAAAGAGCTGAAGAGCGAGCTGAGTGGCTATATCCCCGCTCTTCGCAAGTATCTGGCGAAGCACGGCGCAAGCATGTCGCTTTCCGGCAGGCTCGCGCTGGAGAGCGGCATTCGAGGATATGAAGGTTTGTTCCGCTGGGCAAAGTTCGCACTTTCCTCGTACAAGAAGGGAGAAATAGGAGGGACACGGCAATGAAACTTCGCGTCGTTCTTTATTGTTTGCTTGGGGGGCTTCCGCTGACGATTGCGGCGCTCGGCGCCGGTCATTTTGTGTGGTGGTGGATTTCGGGGATGCTGATGGCGGCGGCGTTCGTACCGGTCGCGCTCTTCGGGCCAAAAAGAGCGCTGGGCCACTTTGGTGCGGTTCTGCCGGTCTTCCTGATCGTCACTGTACTGTGCCTGTGGTCCGAGGGGCTCATTTTCGTGCCTGGCTACTCGAAGTATGCGCGGAGCGTCCTTATCAGTTCCGTTGTCATGTACTCGATCGTTGCGGCCGCGCTCGCTGTTCTGGCAGCGTTGTTGAAATTGTCAAAACCGGGTGAGCCAGGCTTGACGCATCGCCCAGTGGTTTCCGCGGCGTTCATGATTCTGCTCTCCGGTTTCGCGTATGTTCTCTACTATCTGGTGTTTGGTGCGATCACATATCAGTTTTTCACGAAGGGATACTTTCCGGAAGCTGAGCAAGCGGTCGCGCGTCTGGGTCTTTGGTTTTGGGTAATCCAACTTGCCCGCGGCGTCCTGATGACTCTAGCGGTTGTTCCGATCATTTACACGTTGCGAATGAAGCGGTGGCACGCGGCAGTCGCCGTGGGGAGCATTCTTTGGATTACTGGGGGTGTTGCGCCGCTCGTCGTTCCCAATGAGTTGATGGGTGCGACGCAGCGCTTTATCCACACCGCCGAAATCTTCACGCAGAATTTCTCTCTGGGGGTGACCGCGGTTTTGCTCCTGTGCCCGAAGTCCGCGCAGGCTGCTGAGAATCGAACCGCAACCTCGGCAGTTGCCGTGTAGCATCATTTGCAGTCCATCATAGCCGACAGAACGCACAGGACCACCATGGGATTCTCGACCTTCTTTTCGAAGAAGACGCTTTTACCTCGGCTTCGCCGTGTTCTACAGTACGAGCAGACGATCGTGTTCATTGGCGTGATCATCTACGCCATTTTCGCGGCCTTGAAGATTTCTCTCTCCTTTGTAGTACTGATGGCTCTGGTTCTGTCCGTTGGCAATGTGATGCTTCCGGTGAACGTGGCCTTTGCACCGCTCTATGAACGGCGTTCGTTTCCGTGGAACTGGGTGGTTTTCTTCCCGCTTATGACGGCGGCAGGGCTGGCCAGCGCGGTGCTTGCCTGCATTCTGGTGCGCTTCATGGTGCCGGTGAATGAGTCCTTCGGGGATCTTTTCCGGCACAGCGCACCGATTGCCCTCGTAGTCTGTCTGGCGTCCAGCACCATCGGTTACCTTATCGCGCAGATTCAAAAGCGGCTGCAGGAGAAAAACAGGCAATTGGAGCAGGCCGTCGAAAAAGGCACCATGGCTCTTCAGCAGCAGGAACAGGAACTTAATCGCGCCCGAGAGATTCAGCAGGATTTGATGCCAAAGACGTTGCCGCAACTGCCGCGGGTGGAGCTATCCGGCGCGTGGCAGCCGGCGAGAACCGTTGGCGGGGACTACTTTGACGTCATCCAACTGGATTCAAACCGGCTCGGAATCTGCATTGGGGATGTGGCCGGGAAGGGAATTACAGCCGCGC
The DNA here is from genome assembly GCA_963729455.1 of uncultured Acidobacteriota bacterium. GTDB lineage: Bacteria > Acidobacteriota > Terriglobia > Acidiferrales > UBA7541 > Acidiferrum. The sequence goes on along the minus strand of CAVSNX010000003.1, from coordinate 683,935 downwards.
TGCTGATGGCCAACTTGCAGGCGTCGTTCCGCGCGTTTGCCACGCCCGAGGAAACTCCCGCGGGTGTGTGCGCCAAGTTGAACGCGTTTCTGTGCAACAACGTTGCCCCAGGGAAATTCATTACGTTTTTCTACGGCATCTTCAACGCCGAGGATCGTAGTTTCCGCTACGAAAACGCGGGCCACTGCCCGGCGATACTGCTGAGGGCCGGAGGGCAGGCCGAGCTGCTGCGCGGTGACGGCGCGGTCCTCGGTGTTCTGCCGGAGTGGAGTTATAAGAATTCCTCGGTCCAACTCAATGCGGGAGACCGCCTGCTGCTCTTCACCGACGGCGTCACGGAAGCCAACAACGCGCAAGCCGAAGAGTTCGGCAACGAGCGAATTATCCAGTCGGTGCAGGCCAATAACGGCGCTATCACCGCACTGGCAACGCAGCGACGAATTATGGAAGAAGTCACTAAGTTCTGCTCCTCCAACTTTCAAGACGACGCCACCGTTCTCGTCGCGGCCATCCACTAGCCGAAGCAAACCGCGCTACACTGTGAAACCGATAATCCGCCTTGTTTGATGAATCCTGGAGCAGACTTTGTGCGTCCTACTCTGCGGTCTAAGACTTCCCAGCTTGGTGCAGCAAGAATTTTGTGTGTAGAACCAAAGGAGAAACCGTGATGGTTACGCGTGCAGCGGCCTTGGGAATCGCGGTTCTTTTGGGCATTCCGCCGGCGCCGGTTGCCGTTCCACAGTTGGTACCGACTTTGTCCGTGCCTACCAAAGAGACTGAGCCTCAAGTCATTCACTCGACCACTCGCCTCGTGCAAGTGAGTGTCGTCACGCAGGACGGCAAGGGCGAGCCGATAACCGGGCTTAAGAAGGAAAATTTTACGGTTTTTGACGGTGGAAAGCCCCAGAACATCGCGGTCTTTGCTTGTGAGAACCCCGCGCTTCCGGCTGCTGCTGTTCACTTGCCGCCGAACTCTTTCACTAATCGTTTGGACGTGAAAGGGGAAGATCCCGGCGCAGTCACAGTCATCCTGTTTGACTCGCTCAACACTGCCTCGCAAGATCAGTCCTTCGTGCGCAAGCAGATTCTTCGTTTTTTGGAAGTTCTCAAACCGCAGGACCACGTGGCCATCTATGCGCTCACGACCAACCTGATCGTTCTGCATGATTTCACTCAGGATACGTCGGCCCTTGCCACGGCCGTCAACCGCTTCACGCCGAAGGAACTGGCAACGTTCGATGCGTCGACTGCTCAGCCTCTCGATTTGGTGGGCTTGACGGGAGATCCGCAATGGCAGGGATTTCAGAATTCTCTAAACAATGCGGAAGGAATGATCAACGACCAGTACACCCTGAATCGGATTGGCACCACGGCTGGAGCATTGGAAATCATTGCCGAGCATGTGGCCAGGATTCCCGGCCGCAAGAGTCTGATCTGGGTTTCAGGAGGATTTCCGATAGAAATCGGGCTGAGCAAGCTTGGCACCCCGCAAATCGTGAACCAGGCGCCTGCGTCCTCCGGCAGTGGAGGCGACCCTCGAACACTTGCGGGCGCTGGCCAGAGTCAGCCGGTCGGCGGAGGCGATCCGACCAATCAATTGACGCGACCCGAACGTGAATCAAGCGAACAGACTGCGGCAATCACCAAAGCTACGCGGGCGCTGAATCGCGTGAACATGGCTATCTATCCAGTCGACGCTCATGGGGTGGAAGTGAGTGCTGGGATGGACCCTGGCACTCGTTCCGGTTCCATTCAGCCGTCTCTTGCTACAGGAGGGTTTTTCGACCGGCAGAACATTCGAGACTCGTCGCGGTTGCTCGCCGATCAGACCGGTGGCAAAGCCTTTTATGGAACGAATGATATTCGCGGCGCTGTTCGCAGCGCGTTCGACGATGGGCGCTACGCGTGCACCATTGGCTTTTATCCCGACCATGGCAAGTGGGACGGCACTTTCCGGGAGATCAAAGTGAAGACAGATGTGGCCGGGGCGCATCTCCGCTATCGCAAGGGTTATTACGCGTACCAGGATTTCGCCGACAGCCAAGGAGCAGTGAAAGCAGATCTTCAGCAGGCGGCTCTCAGTCCGCTCGAAACCACTAGCCTGGGAATCATGGTTAACGGGAAGATTGAGCAGCCGTCCTCCGATCGCAGGCTTCAGCTGCAGATTGCACTCGATCCAAAACAATTTCTGTTTAGGGAAGCCGACGGACGACAGAAGGGTGGCTTGGACATGCTTTTTTTTCAGCACGATAGCGTTGGCAACGTGCTTGCCGCGGAGGAGCAGCATTTCGAGATGAATTTTCCGCAGAAACAATACGAATTCCTAGCGCAGGCGGGGATCGTTCTGCAGAGGCATGTCACTGTTCTGGCGGCCTCCAGCGAAATTCGCGTGCTTGTTCGCGACGCGGGCTCTGGGGCTCTCGGCTCAGTCTTCGTACCGGTCAAAGCGTTTTTCCCGGTGGAAGGGAGTCCCCCGGTGGCTGGCAAATCCCCGAACTGACGCGTTGTGTCAAAGGCTTCCGGGGCGGTTCCTCTTCGTGGTAGCATCCCCAGCGTTCTTACGAATTTAGAGGAGGAACGTCCATGTCCACGAAGTCTGCAGTGAAATCCTTCCTTGTACTGACCCTCGCGCTTTGCCTCTTGACCAGCGCGCTCGCGCAGATGCCGAATCCCTACGGAATGCCGATCAGTCTTGAAAATGCAAAGAAGGCTGCTGCGCCGGCGCTTGCCGAGGCTGCGAAGAATAACTGGACGATGGCCGTGGCTGTAGTGGATCCCGGAGGGAACCTCGTGTATTACGAAAAAATGGACAACACGCAGCTTGGCAGCGCCACGGTGTCGATTGACAAAGCGCGCTCGGCGGCACAGTTCAAGCGGCCCACAAAAGCCTTCCAGGATGCGCTTGCAGCCGGTGGAGATGGACTTCGCATTCTAAGGATTCAGGGCGCGGTGCCGGTGGAAGGAGGATTCCCGCTAGTGATGGACGGGAAAATCGTTGGGGCGATTGGGGTTTCCGGTGGCACCAGCGCGCAGGACGCGCAGTGCGCGAAGGCCGGAGCGGATGTTTTGAAATAGACGCGCTTAGTTTTTTTTCAGGTCGTGAACGACCCCACCGTTGCGGTCCCCTTGGCCCACTTCAAAGTGCTTCCGACCGCGCTGGCTTCTTTGCGGACATAGCCCATGCCGGTCACTTTTGGTGGATCAGGAAGTTTTGCCGCACGCGTGACGTAGCCCACGTCCTTTCCATCGAGCGTGAGGGGCGAACCAACTTCGGGCACGGCATCGCCAGTGAACAACAGGTGGACGCGAAGGCGATTTACTTGTCCGCGTGAGCGCACGCGCTCCACAATTTCCTGGCCGGTGTAGCAGCCCTTTGTATAGCTGATGTGACTATCCTGCAAGCCCGCTTCGTGCGGGATTTGCTTTTCGCCGAAGTCGTATCCAAACCAGGGTATACCTTGCGCAAGGCGAATCGCGCTTATAGCGGAATAGCCAACGGGGCCGCCGCCGTGTCTGCGCACGGCTTCTAAGAGGACTTGCCAAAGTTCCTGGAGTTTTTCGCGCGCGACGACGAACTCGGCGCCAGCGATCCCTCCGGGCGAACGCTTCACGATTCGGCAGAGAATCGAAGCAACGCTGCAATCCTGCGAAAAAAGATCTGCAACCAGATTGAGATCCACACCTGACAAATCCTGAACGAGGGTGGCGGTCTTGGGCCCTTCCAGAGCCAGCGTGCCGTAACGCTCCGTGTCGTCGGTGAGCGTGACGTCATCCATGATGATGTATTTGTCGAGCCACTCGACGAGGCGCTCGCGAATCATGGCGTAGGAAACGCAGAAGAGATTCTTGGCGAACGCGTAGGTCTCGATTTCGGCAAGAATGTGGCCTTGCGGATTCAGGAGCAGCGAGACGATTCCTTGTCCCTCGGGCAGATCCTTGATGTTATTGGTGAGAATGGCGTTCAGATAGCGCACGCGATCCGGTCCTGTGAATGAAAGATAGGTGCGGTAGTTTTTGTCTATCAGACCCACGCTTGCCCGCACGAATTGATACTCGGCGGCCGCGTCGCCGAAATCATCGGGTAGCGCGCACCCGAACCAAACGCCCATCCGCGCATTTGCGCGCGTGTGCGTGGCAGCAAGGGGCGTTTCGCTAGCCACGCCTGTCGAAGCGGTTTCCACGCGTTCTTTCATCCTCCATGAATAAGTCTATCAAAGACCGCGGCGGCCAACGCAACAGGCGACGCGTATCCAGGCTCGTCCGATGCTATAATTCTGTTCATGAGCGACAGTCTGCCCGCCTTGAATGCCGCCAATGAAGGGTTGATCCATATCACGATTCCTGTGGGAATCCTGCAGTGCAACTGCTCAATCATCGCGGATCCCGTCACTCGCGAAGCGATGGTGGTGGATCCGGGAGATGAAGTTACCCGCATACTGGATTTGGTTGGGCGCCACAAGCTCACCGTCAACGTCATCGTCAGCACGCACGCTCACATCGATCACGTCGGGGGGCTCAGCAAGCTCCATCAATACACTGGCGCGCCGGTGCTGATGCACCGCGACGATCTGCCGCTCTATCAAGCGATGGATGTGCAGGCATCTTTTATGGGAGTTCTACCGCCAGAGCTTACCGACATCGATCAATTGCTGAAAGAAGGGGACATTCTTCGCTGGGGAAGTTTCGAAGCGCATGTTCTCCACACGCCGGGACATACTCCTGGAAGCGTTTCACTTTACCTGCCGCATGATGCGGGAAAGGTTGCCGCTCCGGCCCCGCAGCTTTTTTCGGGGGATACGCTTTTCGCCGGCAGCATTGGACGCACGGACCTGTGGGGCGGGTCGATGGATCAGATCATGAATTCATTGCGCACCAAGCTGATGGGATTGCCGGATGCAACGATCGTGCATCCGGGGCACGGCCCCGTGACCACGATTGGAAAAGAGCGCGAGTTGAATCCCTTCTTACAACCAGGTTAGCCTGCGCAGACTTCGTCGGCGGACTGTCGTTTCGAACTGCGACCATTCATGGGCGGACTTCCCGTTTCACTTTTCGGCTTCACCTTCTAGCTTCGCTCGCCGCAATTCCTCCATCACGGATTGCACCAATTCCTTTGCATGAACCAACTCCTGGTTGATCATGCGAAGGTCCATGGCCGGCACCGCCGGATTTCGCTGGCTGGTACAATACACACCGTGCTGGCCTACGAGCACCAGGGCATTCGTCAAGCGGTCGAGGGAAACCGCCAGCCGCCCGCGCTCGCGACCGAACATCTTTTCAAAATGTTCCAGTTCGTCTTTATGTTCTTGAAATGCCGACGTCATGAATTTTCCTCGCGGAATTCGGCCGAAGTGAGCCGCGGCAGGGTTGCACATCGGGCACACTCGGCTCGCACCAAACTTTACCCCATCGCGTGCGCGGAACATAATCCGCTGAAGCCATAGAGAAGAGATTTACGACCTTCGTGTGGCCGAATTTTGCGGTTTGCAGTTAGTGCCTGGTCCTTATTGCGACGGGGAAGGATTGGGCTGGAGCAGCCAAACGATGCGACGTTCCGACCTGGTACAGCACAAGGAAAGGGAAAAAGGCGCGGTGACGCGCACCTCTCAAATCGTTTTTGGAGAGAGGCAGCACCTGCTTCGTGTGCTCGATTCCCTGGAGGGCACGGACCTTCCGATCGCCCGCATGCAGCAGGAACGGCGCATCCTGGAAGAATTGATTCATGCACGTACCCGGGAATTGAATCAGATCAACACCGCGTGGGATGAGAAAATCGGGCTAGTGCTGAGTGCCGACGCCAAACCGGAAATGCTGGAAAAACTCGTGAAGCAGGCGCCGGCGGAGGATTTTTATTTGCTGCGATTGATCAGCGAGCATCCGCGCGCGAATGCCAAAACGCTGAATAAGCTGGCCAAGCATCCTTATGGAGCCATTCGCGAAAACGTCGCGCGGCATCCCAACGCCGATGCTCCGACACTTACGTGGCTCAGCAGGGACCGCAGCCAGCCGTTGTGGTATTTGGTGGCGTTCAACCCCAATACGCCGACGCCGCTGCAGCGTCGGCTGCGCGATCGCCTGAAGCGCCTGGGCGAGAACCAAGCTTCAAAGTAGATCCCAGATATTTCACTGAACGGTGATCGAGACCGTGGCCGTGGTGCGTCCGAACGCGTTCGTGGCGTAGAGCGTGTATGTGGTGGACTGTGCAGGGGGCACGGAGACACTGGTTCCGCGAACGGCGCCAGCGTCGGGCGAGACGATCACATAGTCCGCGCCGCTAACTTGCCATGACAGGGTGACCGGCGTGCCAGCAGAGACGGAACTTGCGCTGGCGGTGAACGAAGCAATCTGCGGAGCCGCTCCACTCGGAACATTGTTTTGCGTGTACAGCGGAGTCATTTGAATCACTTCGAAGTCGGACGTAGTGACGTGGCCAAGATTGTGCAGGTCGCTGTTGTCCCAGCGATCGTCCGGCGCGCCGCTGACATACATGTTCGAACCGTTGTCGGCCATGATCATGCGGTATTTCTTCAGCGCGTTCAGGATCACCTGATTGGCGGCAGAGAATCCAGAGACATCGAAGGTGGCTTTGAGACGCATGCGCATGCCCATCGGCGCGGCGAGAGTGTTACTGGAAGTGGCTGCCCAGTGGGATGCAGGTGGAATGAACGCAGCCTGGCTGTTTTGCAGCGTGAAGCGCAGCGCGTGGTTAATCTGACCAGCGGCGACTTCATCGTAATGCGCGAGGCCCGGAAAAATTGGCAGGCCCGCGGCGTCGGCGGAGGTCCACGTGTATGGGCGCTGCTCGTTCGATAGAAGATCCCAGACGGCGCCAGAGCCTGCGTCCCATGACGAGGTTTGCGGGTAGGAACTGTAGAGTTCGTACAGAAAACAATTCACATTGTCCAGGACGAGGACGTGGCGATCGCCGTTGCCTGGATTCGGATAGCCTTCGATGGGTGCAGTGACGGCAATCGGCATGGGCCCGGGATCGCTTTCGGAACCATAAGCTGTGTAATTGACGACGACGAGGGGCTGCTGGTTGCCGACGACTGTATACGGGATGCCGATGCTCGAACCGTTGTAGAGGCCCGAACCAAAATCGGGATGCAAGCCGGTGCTGGTTCCGATGAAGTTGATGATGGCGGCGGAGTTTGGGTCAACCGGCGCAGCCGAAATGTCTGTGTTCCAAAGGCTGCTGGAAGGGAAGGGAACGAAGCCCCCGAGACCCGCGCCCAGACCGAGCGCCATGCTGCTGCAACTGGAAGCTTGCTGCGAGCCGGTGACTTGGAGATTGACGCTGTTCGAGGCGCTGCTGCCGGGATCGGGATTCAGAACGCTGATTGCGAATGTGCCGGCCGAGGTTGCCGAACCAGTGGCGCTCACCTGCGCAGCCGAAACAAAGGTAGTTTGCAGTGGCGTGCTGCCGAAAAGAACTTGGGCGCCGTTTACGAACTTGCTTCCAGTCACTGTAAGTGTGAAATTGCCGGTCCCGGTGCTTGCGGGACTAATGCCGGTGAGGACTGGCGTGGGATTCAGAAGGGTGACGCTGCTCGGACCGCTTGCGGAAGAGTCTGCGGCGCTGGTCGCGCGAACGGTGATCGTGTTGGGGCTCGGCAGAATGGACGGAGCTATATAGCTGCCGGTTGCGCTGATGGTTCCGAGCGTGGCCGAGCCGGCAACGGTGCCGTTGACGGACCAGTTTACGGATTTGTTCGAAGTGCCTGAAACGGTGGCGGCAAAGAGAAAGGTGTCTCCTGCGCGGATGTTTGCGCTGGTGGGCGAGACGGTGACGGTGATCGCAGGCGGTGGAGGAGGGGACGCTTGCTGATTTCTAGGAGCTACGGCCGCACAGCCGGCAAAGAACAAGCCCAAGAAAGGCATTCCGAAATCGAATAGTTTACGCATGGCCGCTGGCACACACCGAGAGCAACATCAGCCTGCCCTCAGTTTGCGGGACGGAATGCCTCGGCGATACTGGACGAAAGGGCAGAAATGGGCCTATGTCCGAGAGATTAATGTGTGTTGGAAAGGTCTGCTGCAAGTAAAATGTCGCGCTGGTTTGCGCTCGCATAGTGGGCGCGGCGGGGATGGCGATGGGTCCACTGCAGGACATATTCGAGACTTGGGCGCGCGGATGGAACGCCGAAAATTCCCCCGCGATGTTTGTGCGAAAGCGGCGCTGGCTGATTTTGGCTATCTCCGCTGTTCTGCTTATCCCATGCTTCTGGCATGGGCGCATAGAAGCGGGGGATCTGGCGAGCCACGTTTACAATGCCTGGCTTGCGCAACTCATCGAAAAGGGGCAGGCGCCGGGACTCTACCTCGCGAAGCAATGGGACAATCTTTTATTCGATGTGGCTCTCAGCCGGGTTGCGAAACGGGTCGGCTTTGCCGCGTCGCAGAAAATCGTTGTTGGCTTGAGCGTGCTGATTTTCTTTTGGGGAGTTTTCGCGTTTGTTGCGGCGGTCACGGAGAAACCGCCCTGGTTTCTCACGCCTTGCATCGCGATGCTGGCCTATGGCTATTCGTTCAATATGGGGTTCATGAATTACTACCTGTCGCTGGGGCTGGCTTGTTTCAGCCTGGCGCTATTCTTGCGGCCACGAGGAGTTGGATGGGTGATTGGCGCAATGCTTATGCCAATTACGTTGCTGGCTCATCCTATCGGCTTTCTGTGGCTGCTCGGAACGCTGGCGTACATCAAACTTAGAAACAAGCTGCCGGGGTGGTGGAAAGTGATTCTACCGCTGACGGCTTTGGCAATTCTTGTCGCGACGAACCAATTTGTGATGCGCCACGCGGAGAAATACACGGCAGATTGGAGCCGCGGGCCGTTCTATCTGTATAACGGAGCGGATCAACTGGCGTTGTATGGTGCACGGTATTATTTGCTCGCTGGCGTAGTTTTCTTCGCAGGTGTTTTTTTCGTGGCTGCGGATGTTTTTGCGCGGAGAAGGGAAGTGGACAGGTGGAAACCGTTTGCGATGGCTTTCGAATTGTACGCGCTTGCTTTTTGCGCCACGACGCTGCTGCCTGAAAATTTTCACGTATCGCTTTATGCCGGTTGGATTGGGCTTCTTGGTTCCAGATTAACAACGATTTCGGCCATTTTTGGATTGTGCTTCCTTGGTCTCCTTAAGCCGCGGAAGTGGCACTTTGCAGGCTTTGCGGCGTGCGCCGTGGTGTTCTTTAGTTTTCTCTGGCAGGACACGAAATGGATCAACCGGCTGGAAGCTAACGCAGAATCCATTACGAAGAAGCTTCCAATGGGAACAAGAGTAATCCCGACGGTCTGGGCGCCGCCAGGGTCCCGCGTCTCGTTCATTGGACACGTGGTGGATCGCGCTTGCATTGGCCACTGCTTCAACTACGCGAACTACGAACCGGCGTCGGGGGAGTTCCGGGTTCGTGTGCGTCCCGGCAGCCGCGTAGCCACCGCTTCTTCCGACGATTCAGAAGACATGGAAGCCGGGGAATACGAGATGCAGGATGAGGATCTTCCGCTGAAAGAGATTTACCAGTGCGATGCCGGGGACCTAACGAAGCTGTGCGTCCGCGACCTGGAAGCGGGAGAAAAAAATGGGCGCATCGGGTACAAGCCGGCAGCGCCGTAAAGGCCTCAGGCCCGGAGACAAATTGGCTCTTGCATGAGGCCAATATCTGTTAAAATTGGCTGAAGGTGAGAGACAATGCTTCCACTCCATCTCCAGCCGCAAAGCCACGTTCCGCTCTACATCCAACTTCGCGATCAATTGCGCGCCCTTGTCCATGCCGGCGATTTGCGTCCCGGCGATCGCATTCCCGCCAGCCGTGAACTGGCTACCATGCTGGGTGTGCATCGCACGACAGTGGCAAATGCTTACGCCGAATTGGAGTCGGAAGGACTCATCCAGGGCCACGTCGGCCGTGGCACGTTCATCCGCGGCAACGGCAACGGATTGAAAATTACGCCGCCTGCGCCTCCGGTCTTAAATGGCAACGAAGGAATTCGCTGGGAACTTCTGTTTGCGGATGAACGCGGCGAAGAGATCCTCAGCCGTCTCACTGCGAGTGTGCCGGAGAATGCCTTGTCGTTCGTGATGGCATGCCCGGCGGAAGAATTTTTTCCCGTCGAAGAGTTGCAGACCTGCGTAAACGCCGTGCTGCGCCGCGAAGCCTTGGAGGTTTTGAATCTTGGCCCCTCGGACGGCTATCCGCCGTTGAAAGAGGCGTTGCTCGAGATGCTGCATCGCGACGGCATTTCCGCCAAGGATGAGAACCTGCTGATCACCGACGGGTGCCAGCAGTCTTTGGACCTGATCAGCAAAGCGTTTGTGCGTCCGGGCGATTCCGTGATCATGGAAAACCCGACGTATCCGGGAGCAGTGGCCATTTTCCATGGAGCACGCGCGCGCTGCTTGAGCGTGCCCGTGACGACGCATGCAGAGCCAGGGGCAACGCTGGGGCTCGACCTGGAAGCTCTGGAAGCGACGCTCGCCGCCAATCGAGTGAAGCTTATCGTGGTGACCCCGGACTTCCATAATCCGACGGGGACTTCAATGCCGCTGGCCTCGCGGCGGAAGTTGCTGGAATTGGCCGGACGGCACCAGGTCCCGGTCGTTGAGGACCACATCTACGCGCGCTTGCACTCGCGTGAAGAGCGCGTGCCTTCGTTGAAGCAGCTCGATCGTTCGAACCTGGTCATACACATTGACAGCTTTGCGAAAGTGGCGTTCCCCGGATTGCGCGTCGGCTGGATCGTCGCGCCTGCGGCGGCGATTGAACGGTTGCGCATCGTCAAGCAGACGACGGATCTGCATACCGATCAACTCGCGCAAGCGACGCTCGCGGAGTTTCTGCGGCGCGGACTGTTCAACAAGCATCTCGCCAAGATGAGAAAAGTTTATGCCTCGCGGCTCGCGGCGCTGGATGAAGCGCTCCGCAAGAACATGCCGGAGGGCACACGGTGGACGCGGCCCGAGGGCGGCATGTGCCTGTGGCTGGAACTGCCGCCCGGCTTCGATGCCAGCGAACTACTCATTCACGTGAAAGAGCGCGGCGTGCTCTTCGCGCCGGGACGCTATTTTTACGTACAGGGACCGCTGCCGAACACGCTACGCCTCGGATTTGCCAGCTTGGATGAAAAACAGATCGCGCGCGGAGTCGCCACGCTGGCCGATCTACTGCGCATTGAGATGCGCAAGCGGCAGCGCGGGGTCCGCCGGGCAGAACGCAGCCGTGTCGCGTTGGTCTGAAAGAACGAAGCAACGACGTAGGGAGTAAGGAACTAGGGAAAGACCGGCGAGGGAGCGATTTGAGCGAGACGATCAGGCTGGAGCCGAACCCGGCGAACAAGTGTTTTGGTTGCGGCGGGGACAATGCCGGCGGGATGAAGCTGACGTTTGAACAAGACAATGCGAATCGCAAGATTGTCGGGAAGTTCATTTTGGGCGAGCGATATCAGGGCGGCGGAGGATTTGCACACGGCGGAATCATCGCGGTGCTGCTCGATGAAGCGATGGGCAAGGTCTGCCGTTTTCGAGAAGTTCGTGCGGTGACCGCGGAACTCACGGTTGAATACCTGCAGCCGGTCAACGTGCTGAGTGAAATCGTTGTCGAGGGATACGAGACGGAGCAGAAGGGAAGAAACCTTTTCATGGCTGGTGAAATTCGCGATACGGCCGGCGAGATTCTGGCAAGGGGCAAAGCCCGTTTCGTGGTGATCGGGCAGAAGTGAATCGAGATTTGACGGCGAAGGGCCGTCGAAAAGTTCAAGGATCGAGAGGAGAAGCGAAATGGATGCAAAGAAGGTGAATGGCAGCGGCAACGGAACTAAAGGCTCGAATGAATGGCGTGTGAAAGTGGGCCTGGCCGAGATGCTCAAAGGCGGCGTCATCATGGACGTGACCAACGCCGAACAGGCCAAGATTGCCGAGAAAGCCGGCGCGTGCGCGGTGATGGCGCTGGAGCGCGTGCCCTCCGATATTCGCAAAGAGGGCGGAGTGGCGCGCATGGCCTCGATCAAGGTGATCCGCGAGATCATGGCGACCGTGTCGATTCCGGTGATGGCCAAGGTTCGCATCGGCCATTTCGCCGAGGCGGAAGTGCTCCAGGCGCTGGAAGTTGATTTTATTGATGAGAGCGAAGTGCTGACTCCCGCGGACGAAGAGAATCACATCTGGAAGCATGACTACCGCGTGCCATTTGTTTGCGGAGCGCGCAATCTGGGTGAAGCGCTGCGGCGCATCGCCGAAGGCGCGGCGATGATTCGCACCAAAGGCGAAGCCGGCTCGGGCAACGTGGTCGAAGCCGTCCGCCACATGCGCACGATTGTCAGCCAGATGAAGAAACTGACGACCATGCGCGAGGACGAACTGATGCACGAGGCCAAGGAACTTGGCGCGCCGCTCGATTTGATTCGCCAGATCGCCAAGACCGGTAAGTTGCCCGTACCGAATTTCTCTGCTGGCGGCATTGCCACACCCGCCGATGCAGTGCTCGTGCGCAAGCTCGGCGCGGAAGCGGTCTTCGTCGGCTCAGGCATTTTCAAGTCCAGCGATCCGGAGGCCCGCGCGAAAGCGGTTGTTAAGGCAACGACGCATTTTGAAGATCCGAAGGCCGTTCTGGAAGCTCACGAAGAGTTGGGCGAAGCCATGAAGGGGCTGGATGTTCGCCAGATGGAAGAGAAGGACATGCTGTCCACTCGCGGCTGGTGAACCCAACTTTCCGTCACTTGTGAGAAGCCGTGCATTCCAAAGGCACGGTTCCAAAACAACTGGTTTATTGAACATGAAGTTTTTGCGAAGAGTATTTGTATTTTCTGATGCATGGCTCAGGGGATGTGAAAGTGAAGATCGGTATCTTGGCGGTGCAAGGAGATTTTGAGGCACACGCTGCAATGCTGCATCAACTCGGCGCGGAGACTGTCGAGGTGCGCACTCCTGCCGATTTGGAAGGATGCGACGGCCTGATTCTTCCTGGCGGCGAAAGCACCACGCAATTGCAATTCCTACAGGAAGAAGGTCTTGCGGAGAAGATCCAGAAATTTGCCGGCCGAGGTGGCGCTATCTTTGGAACCTGCGCTGGTGCTATCTTACTGGCTAACGAAGTACGCAATCCTCAACAGGACTCGCTGAAGCTTCTTGACATGACGGTATTGCGTAATGGGTATGGCCGCCAGGTAGCCAGTGATGTGGTCAGTGGGCCGTCGAAGTTGAAAGAAGAGCCGCTGGAAATGGTTTTCATTCGCGGCCCCATCATTGAAAAGGCCGGCCCGGATGTGGAAGTCCTGGCGGAGTATGCGGGCAAACCCGCCCTCGTACAGCGTGGCCACATCATGGCCGCGACGTTTCATCCCGAGTTGACGGACGACACGACCGTCCATGAACATTTTCTGAGTCTCGCGGCCAACGGCACAAATTCCACGACAGGCAGCGCGAAGTCCAAATGGCGAAAAAGGTAAAGAATTCAAGACCGGATGCGCGAACTTCAAGCCGGACAAGAGTTTTGTTTGTGTGCGTGGGAAATGCCTGCCGGAGCCCCATGGCCGAGGCCATTGCCCGCTATGACGCGGCGGACGTCATTCAACCGTCGAGTGCGGGATTGGAACCACTCGGTTCACTCCCCGATCTGACCAAGGAAACGCTAGCCAGAAACGGATATTCCGCGAGTGGGCTGACGTCTGAGGCGCTGAGCCACGCCGCCTACGAGGCGGCAGATATCATCATCAACATGACGGGGAAGCCGTGGGGAGACGATTTCACGGGCCACACAAAAGTGGAAGACTGGATCGTCGAAGACCCCTACGGCGCTGATCCCGGAACGTACCAGAGAGTGTTCGAAGGCATCAAACGACGGGTGAACCAACTTGCCGTAGCTCTGCGCGAAAAGCGGCAGCACGGAATGTCTGCGAAATAGGAGTTCCTTTGCGGCGGGAAAAGACCAGCGTATCGCAGGAAGATTACCTGAAGGCCATTTGGGAAATGCTTGAGGAAGACCAGACGCCTATCAGCGCGCGTCTGGCGGAAGAGCTCAACGTGACTCCTCCGGCAGTGACCGCCGCGTTGAAGCGCATGACTCGAGATGGCCATGTGCGCGTCGACCGCAGCGGGCGGATCGACCTGACGCAAAAAGGCCGCAAGATTGCCGAACGGCTTGCGCTACGTCACCAGCTTGCCGAGATGCTGTTGACGGAAGTGATTGGGCTTTCCTGGGCCAAAGCGCACGACGAAGCAGAACGCCTGGAGCACGCGATTTCGCCGGAAGTAGAAGCTCTTCTGTTGAAGAGATTTGGCAGCAAGAAGAGCTGTCCCCACGGTGTGCCGATGCGCGGTGGAATCGCCAAGCTGCGCGAGCAGGGGGCGGTATTGCTCGCGGATTTACGCGCAAAGGAAGCAGCAGAAATCATTTGCGTATATGAAAAGGACGCACAGTTCTTGGAGTTCCTGGAAGGCCTTCGGCTGCGCCCGGCCACAAAGGTCGAAGTACTAAAACGAGAGTACGACGAAACCATGACGCTGCGCGCGGGTGGAAAGATTATGCACCTTGGTAAGCCCGCCACCAGCCGGATCTGGGTCCATCGCCTGAGCGCTTAAGAATCCTGCTAGCGGCATTCACATGCGGCGATTTGCGCCATCGCAGTGAAATCTCACTTGCGTTCATCGAGGAGCGCCCTCAATCGTGCGTAACCGGAACGGCTGACCGGCAAGCGCGAGCCGTCGGTCAGGATTGCAAGACGACTTTCCTTTCCGTATGGCTCGATGCGCGCGACACGCTCAAGATTCACGATGTAGGAGCGGTGGATGCGAACAAAGTCGGCTGGGCTGAGGCTGGCTTCCAGGCCCGCAATGGTTTGTTGTTTGAGATGTTTCTTTCCCTGCGTTGCCAAGGCCACGTAATCATCCTGCGCTTCGGCGTAATCCAATTTTCCAACGGGAATAATAGTGACCTTCGTGCCGTCTTTCACGACCAGCCGTTCCGCGAACTGCTGCGGCGGGCGAGCGGCGGCAGCCAGCTCCGCAGCCGCAGGCATTTTTTCTCCCAGCCGGTTCTTCGCGCGTTCGACCGCGGCATCAAAGCGTTCTCGCCCAATGGGCTTCAATAGGTAGTCGATGGCATGGACATCGAACGCGCGCATCGCGTATTGGTCGTACGCGGTCACAAAAATAACGGGGATATCCGTGCCAATCAATTCCAGCACATCGAATCCCGTCAATTTGGGCATTTGCACGTCGAGAAAAATCAAATTAGGTTTGTGCTCCGCGACGGCCTTCACCGCTTCCATGCCGTTGGCGCACTCCGCCGCGATTCCGATCTCCGGATGCGATTGCAGCAGTTCACGAATGATGTGGCGCGCCAGCTCCTCATCGTCCACAATGAGCGCCTTCCATCGCTTGACCTGAGAAGCACTCATGCTTTCTCCTCGCTTTCAACGGGGAGGGAAAGGCTGACTTGAAAGAGTTCGCCTTGCGTGTTGACGTGAATGCTCGCTTCATCTCCGTAACGTGCTTCCAGCCGTTGCTGGACGTTTTTCAATCCCCGTCCGCCAGAGCGGCGAGGCGGCGCCTCGGGGTCCCATGAATTCTCAACGACGATGGCCAAGCGGCCGTTCTGCCGCTCCGCGCTGAGCCGCACCTGGCCGCCGTCGGGAAGGCTGGCGATGCCGTGCTTCACGGCATTTTCAACCAGCGGCTGCAGAAGAAGCGGCGGCAGCAGGCAGGCTTTGGATTCCTCCTGGATGTCTTCCTGCATTTTCAGCCGGTCCCCGAAGCGAACTTTTTCAATCGCCAAATATTTCTCCAGCAGCTCGAGTTCTTCCGAAAACCGCACCAGGTTTTTCTCGCCCAAGCCAAGCGTCATGCGGAGGAAGTCCCCGAGCAAAACACACATGTCGCGCGCGCGCGAAGGATCGATGCTCGTCAACGCACTGATGGAATTCAAACTGTTGAACAGGAAATGCGGGTTGATTTGCGCCTTCAAGGCTTTCAACTCCGCGTCCCGCGCGTGAATATTGGTTTCCAGGATGCGCGCTTCCGCCTCGCTCGAAGCCTCAAGAGAAAGAATTACATAGTGGGAAGCGACCGCGAGCAGGTAGAGCAGAAAACCGGCGGCAAAGAAAATCCGTGTAAGCGGCGCAAAGCGCTGGTCCAGCCCCTGGAACGCAGCCGTTTTGGCAAGAAGATAAACCAAACCCAGCGCCAGCCCCACCCATAAGGCGCTTACGAGCGCTGCAGCTGTGATGTGTCCCAGAAAAAGCCGCAGAGTGTTTTCCGGCTGGATGGGAGCGCCTTTGCTCGTATACCAGGCGGAGAGGCATATGAAGGCGTAAAGAACACAGAGCGGAATGACAATGGCCGCGGCTTCCACCCAGCTAATGGCCCCGCCCGCGGTCGTCAGGAAGGCAAGAATGATAGCCAGCGGAATCCACGCCACCAGATACGGCCCAAAGCGATTACGAGTGAGCAGCGGGTGCATCGGACGGGCTCAGTTCTTAATCTCCACGCCCCCGAAGATTACCGCACCGGAGAGAATCAGTACCTTCCTGCGAGGATCGTTTAAATCCGTGTTGCGCCTGACGCGCGTCTTGTCCGAGATTCCTCCGAAAATGGGCGTCCCACGAAACGCGACTTGCCATGTCTCGGGCAGCCGAATTTCAATGCCGCCAAAGATGGCGTTGATGTCCAGAGTGGCTTCGTCGGCCAGCATGTTGGCGTCGGTCAGGTCGATCTCGACGCCGCCGAAGATGGCGGTAATTTGACCTCCTTGGAAATCCTGAGAGGTCACTCGCCGCTCGATACCGCCGAAGACGGCGGATTCATTGAGCGTGGTTCGCGGATCGCCACCGCCAGCAGGCAACGGATGCCTGTTCCGCGCTTTGATGGCGCCCCACATCAACACCAGCCCTACGGCAATTATGAAAATCGGCCAGATATCGTTCCAGCCGAGGTGCCAGATATGTAATTCATTCAGTTGAAGGAGCACGCCCCCTGTGATCATCAAAATGCCCCACACGCGATTCTCGCGCGTCATGATGTTGGGGATTCCCGCGCAAATCAGGAGCAGCGGCCAGAAGCGCCACAGCCGGTCCATGGAAAGGATGCCCATATGATCGAGAAGTAGGGCGACTCCGCCTAGAACGAGGAGCGCACCCCAGAATAGGCCGCTTGTGCCCTGTCGGCCAAGATGGATGCCAACCACAATTGGCCCACGCCGCGGCCCTCGCGAACCGCCGGCAGCGGCGTTCATGTTGTCGTAAATGTTGCGATGGATTTTATCGCGGAGATCCTCGCCGAATTTGTGCGGATCGAATTTGTTTTCGTCGCTCATGAATGATCTCCCCTGGCTGAAGAACTCGAACGGGATTCCATTGACTCGAACCGTCCTCCGAACGCGAACCGCAGCAGAATCGCCCCAATGATGACCAGGAGTAGAGGCCAGAATGATACCAAGATCTGCTGGAGCGCAGAGAAAAACCCGGCGCGATCAAAGGAGTAGGCCTGCGCGGCGTGCAACGCCGCCAGTCCGAGCGCCGGGAGCGCTCCCAGAGTTTCGTTGGCCGAAATGCTGGCGAGGCCGTCCATGGAAGATACAACTCCATCCATGTTGGCGAAGAGCATCAGGAGTCCCAATGCGACCAGCGCTGCTCCTGTGATTGATTTCAGGCTTTTCTTCGATGGCTGCCGTGATTCCATGGTGGCCTCCTGAAGGGCGATTCCCTTGCCCCAAAGCGAGAATAGGGACCCCACGACAGGCTTGCACCAAGGATTCGGCGGGAATGGGCGCATTACCGGCGAATGGCGGCTGCGGAGCGGCGATTGGCGTGCTAGTCTGGCCCCGGAGAGCCTGCGGAACCCCTTGCAATCCAGAACGGTTAGGAATATCTTATGCGGCACGCGTTGGGACTTCCTCCAGCAAGCTTCTCGTCCCCAGGTTGCTAGGAGTCATCGAATGGACATAGTTGTGGATAAAGCCCACAAGAATCATGTGGAGCGTTGGCGCTGGCTTTTGTACGTAGTGCTGGCGTTGGCGGGCGCGTCTTTGACTTTCGTCGGGGCGCGAGCCCAGCAGAAAGCCACGGATGATGCCACCTTCCGGAAGCTGGTAGACAACCTCTGCGCCGCGTGGAGCACCGGAAATGCAGAGGCGCCGGCCAGGTTCTATGCGAAAGATGGTGGGCTCGTTTTCTACGATGTGGCCCCGTTCGAATACCACGGCTGGAAGGAGTACCACGACGGAGTCCAGAAGGAGTTTTTGGACAACGCTTCGGAGATCAAGCTCACGGCCGGCAAAGACCTGAAAGTGACCCGCCGAGGAATGGTCGCTTGGACGATTGTCCCGATGCACCTGATGGAGAAGACTAAGGACGGAAAGACTTCAGAAATGGATCTCCGCTACACCGGGATCTGGGAGAAACGCGGCCCCAATTGGGTCATTGTGCACGACCATCTTTCAGCGCCCGTTGCCGGAAGCTAAAGTCTTGACTATGAGGGCTGGGCGAGTTGCCCATTGCGCAAGAAATGTTCAAGACCATTCAGTATTACTGGAATGCCGCTCGAGGCTACCGCTTTAATCCGTGGAAAAGCCCTTACATACGCTGGCGCTTTGAGACCTTCCTTGGGAAAGAGGCGGCCAACATGACCGCCAGCAAGTTCTTTCACCTCGCCTGGAAGTATCGCGCGCACATGGAGCGATTTGTGAATTGGGCTGCGGAGAGACAGCGCTTCCAGCGCCGCCGCCACGCGTAAGACACCAAGCGACTAGTTCTCAGCTGTTCGCATAGGTACGATGCAGCACTCTGTCCGGGCGTATACTAGGGGCAGAGAGGGGGATCAATGCAAGAGCTGAAGATCCTCCAGAAGACGGAAAAGCTGCACGAAGCCCGCTGGTGGGAAGAAGAGCCGGACGGGCGCGTTCATTGCTATCTCTGCCCGCGCCATTGCCACATCCATCCCGGTCAAGCCGGATTCTGCTTCATCCGCATCAATGACGGCGGAAAGCTCTATAGCCTCGGGTACGGCGCGCCGGCTGCGCTGCAAGTAGATCCTGTCGAGAAAAAACCGCTCAACCATTTTCTGCCGGGCACTCGTGTCTTCAGCATGGGAACCGCCGGTTGCAACATGGGCTGTTTTTTCTGCCAGAACTGGGACATTTCAAAATCGCGCTCCGATCAGGTGCATTCACAGCCCGTGCCGCCTGAAGATGTGCCCTTGCTGGCCCTAAAATACGGCTGCGATTCGATCGCGTTTACTTACAATGAGCCGACCATCTGGGGCGAGTACGTCATAGATATTTGCCGGGAAGCGAAGAAGTACGGTTTGAAGACCGTCATGGTGACGAACGGCTACATCACCCATGACGCGTTTCATGACATTTACGGCCACATTGACGCAGCGAATGTGGACCTCAAGGCTTTCGCCGAGAATTTCTATGGCAAGATAACTCTGACGCATCTTCAGCCAGTCCTGGAGATGCTCGAATGGCTGAAAAAGGAAACCAACGTATGGTTCGAGATTACCAATCTGATGATTCCGACCTTGAATGACGATCCCGCGGAAACTCGAAAGCTTTCCGATTGGATTCTGACGCACCTCGGGCCGGAAGTGCCGCTGCATTTCACCGCGTTTCACCCGGACTTCAAGCTGCAAGACAAACCACGGACTCCCGCTGCAACGCTCGACCGCGCCAGGCAAATTGCGCTCGACGCCGGCCTCCGCTACGTCTACGAAGGAAATATCTACAGCGATGGCGCAAACACGTACTGCCCGCAGTGCAGGGAACTACTCGTCCGCCGCTCCTGGCATGACGTATTGCAGAACAGCATGAAAGACGGCTCCTGTCCGAATTGTGGATTCTCCATCGCCGGCATCTGGTCGAAGGATCGAGCCACAAACAACCAAGCAGGAAAAAGCGTGATCGCCGCGGCCCGGCGGTACAGCCATTTGAACCTGTAGTTTAGTCCGTGCTTCCCATCAAGGATGGAACCTGTAGAATCCGGGCCCCACCCGCAGCGCATGGTGCCACGCGACTGGAAACGCCCACCACACGAGTGTCCCCAGAATCCCTTGCGCAACCGCCAGCGGAAGAATGTTCCGTTCGCGCGCGAATAACCATGACATCGCCACCCCGCCAATAAACGTTAGCGGGATGAGGACGGGGTTCGGCCAATGTAATCCAGCAAAGATTGCGCCGGACAAAAGGGAAGCGCGCACGGGGCTCTCCGTTGCCGACAAAAGGCGGTTGGTCAGGAACGAATTCAGTCCTACCTGCTGCAACAAGCAAAATGCCATGTAACTAAAGAAATGTTTTGGAATCAGAAGATGGCTGGGCGGCCGATGCAACGCCCCGAGAAAGAGGCCCACGATACCGAGTGCCACCATCAACGGTATGAGAACCAACGCGGCACGCGAGGTGGCAGCCCACAAATTGTCACCCCTCCAGCCAAGCGTCTGGGGAGTGTCCCTGTGAATCAGAAAACTGACCACCAGCCAGATTGGAAAAATGACCCAAGATTGCCAGTAGGCATCCTGGAGCTGCCAAATGTACCAGGCAATATAAGCGCAGAGCGCCAGCGCCTCCGCGAGGTTGAAGGCACGAGGAATCTTCATGCTTGCAAAGATATCATTCCGAGAGGTGTTCCTCGTCCGGGTGGCTCAAGTCGAGAAGTTGGAGCGCGCTTTCAAACAATTCGTCAATGTCCTGCTCGCTGGCTTCGTACGGCGCGAGAAACTCGTGAAGATCAAAGTCTGGAAATCCGCGATTGGTGATGCGGGCAGGAAGAAGTTCCCGCAAACGCCGCGATTCGATGGTTCCAAGGTCTCGAATTTCCTCGAACACAACGCGCTGCAGGGGGTCTTCAAAAACCCTCGGATCCAGTAAGTGGCAGATTTCCAGGCGAGTTCCGCTCTTGATCAGCACCGAGCAGAGTAGGCGCAATGTATTTCTCTGCAGCTCGGACCGCCCGTTTGGGCCGTTACTACGCATGGGAATTCTCGTTCGCAGCCAACCTAAAAGCTCCCTTCGACTCAAAGCGTTTGAATCTAGCCGTGTGGTCCGGGCATCAAAACGGCTGCATCACATTAAATGAGATGATACTAATTTAACTGAGGTTGCGTTCGACGGAGCGGAACAGATGGCACAAAAACATCGAGTCGTCATACTTGGCGGCGGTTTCGGCGGCCTCGCTGCCGCACAAAAGCTGAAGCGCGCGCCGGTCGAAGTAAGGCTGATCGATCGCCGCAATTTTCATCTCTTCCAGCCGCTGCTGTACCAAGTGGCCACAGGATCCCTTTCTCCGGGTGACATTGCCGCGCCTTTGCGCGGCGTCTTGAGCCGCCAAAAAAATACCCAGGTCCTGCTTGGAGAAGCCGTGGACGTGGACCCGCAAGCCAAGCGCGTCATTCTCCTCGACGGCGGCACGTTTGACTACGACACCCTCATCGTCGCGACCGGCTCGCAATCCTCCTACTACGGAAACGATTCGTGGCGCGAATGGGCGCCCAGCCTGAAGTCCGTCGAGGAAGCCACCGCCATCCGCCACAAGATTCTCTACGCCTTCGAACGAGCCGAGCGCGCCGACACCCCGGAGGAGGCTCGCGCCTGGCTTACTTTTGTCATCGTGGGCGCTGGTGCGACGGGGTTGGAGCTTGCAGGAGCCCTTGCTGAAATTGCCCGCGAAACGCTGCGCCACGACTTTCGAAAGATCAATCCGCAGGAAGCGCGGATCATCTTGATGGAAGGTGCGTCGCGCGTGTTGACTGCCTATCCGGAAGATCTTTCCGCCAAGGCGGAGAAACTGGTTACAGGTCTTGGCGTCGAAGTCCACAAAGGCGTCATGGTGACGAAGATTGATTCCGATGGCGTCATGTTCAAGCGCGGGGACGCGATGGAGTCCTTCGCAGCAAAGACAGTGCTCTGGGCCGGCGGCGTCACGACCACGCCATTCGGCGTCAAGCTTGCCCAGCATACCAAGGCCGAAACCGACCGCAGCGGCCGCATCAAAGTAAATCCGGATCTAACTATCCCGAATTATCCGGGCATTTTTATCATCGGCGACCAGGCGAATTCCATCGCGGAGAAAGGCCAGTCTTTGCCGGGCGTCGCGCAGGTCGCCATGCAAGGCGGCGCCTACGTCGCGAAAGCCATTCGTTCACGCTTGGAAGGGAAGCGCGATCTCCCGCCTTTCCACTACTTCAACAAAGGAGACATGGCGGTCATCGGACGCGCCGCCGCCGTCGCGAATATTTTCGGCCTGCACATCTCCGGCCTGCCCGCCTGGCTGATCTGGCTCTTCGTCCATTTGATGTACATCGTCGAGTTTCAGAGCCGCGTCGTCGTTTTTATCCAATGGGGATTCGAATATCTCACCTTCAGCCGCGGTGCACGGTTGATCACCGGCACCGCTGCCACCGATTCCGTTGGGAAATCAGGTGCGATGGGAAATACCGGCGACGGGCGGTGAAAACTTCTTCCGTGCCCCAGAGATTTTTTGGAATGGTGCCGGGGGCCAGAATCGAACTGGCTACGCCCGCCTTTTCAGGGCGGCGCTCTACCAATGAGCTACCCCGGCACAAGGGATAAGAAATTGTAGGGGTCGCGCCCAGTTGTGTCAATTCGGTGAAAAACCGTCCGAAGATCACTCCGCGGATTGATCGAACTCCCGCATCCAGTTGCGGTTCTTGAGGACCTCGCGGGGCTTGGTGCCGTCCGGCGGGCCGACGATGCCGTCCTTTTCCATCAAATCGATCAAGCGCGCCGCGCGGCCGTAGCCGATGCGCAAGCGGCGCTGCAGCGTGGAAGTGGAAGCGCGGCCGGCATCGCACACCACTCGAATCGCGTCCTGGTAGAGGTCGTCGTCAACATCCTCGGCGCCCTCGGGGTCGCCATCCGCCTCGCCTTCCACTTTCCCGTTTTCATCCTTCGGCGCTTCAAGCAGCTCTTCCTGATACTTCGCCTGCGCCTGCTGGCGCCAGAAATCGCACACCGCTGTGATCTCATCTTCTGTGACCAGCGGCCCGTGAATGCGATGCAGCCGCGCGGAACCGGCTGGCAGATACAGCATGTCGCCCTTACCGAGCAGTGATTCCGACCCGTTCGAATCGAGAATCGTCCGCGAATCCACCTTGCTGGCCACCCGGAACGATATGCGGGCAGGGAAGTTCGCCTTGATCAACCCGGTGATCACGTCCACCGACGGCCGCTGCGTCGCCAGAATCAAGTGGATGCCCACCGCGCGCGCCATCTGCGCCAGCCGCGTGATGGATTCTTCCACGTTGTTCGTGTCCACCATCATCAGGTCCGCCAATTCGTCAATCACGATGATCAAGTAGGGCAGCGGCTTGTGCTCCGTCTCTTCCAGATTGTCGAAGAGCGAAAGCGATTGCTCCTTCTTGAAGGTGCGGTTGTACTGGTCAATGTTTCGAACGCCGCGCTGCGCCAGCAGCTTCAAGCGGTTCTCCATCTCGCGGGTCGCGTTTCGCAGCACGTTCGAAGCAATCTTTGGATCGGTGACCACCGGCGCAATCAGGTGCGGAATGTTTTCGTAGAGATTCAATTCCAGCCGCTTCGGGTCCACCAGCACCATCTTCACTTCTTCCGGGCTCGCCTTATAGAGAATGGACATCATCAGCGAATTGATGAAGACGCTCTTGCCCGTACCGGTGGAACCCGCAATCAATAAGTGCGGCATCGCCGCCAGGTCCGTCACGCGCATGCGCCCATGCAAATCGCGCCCCATCGCGAGTGTCAGCTTGCTGGGCGAATTGATGAACTCCGGCGCCTCGATAATTTCCCGCAGCGCGATGGTCTGCCGGTTTAGATTGGGCACCTCGATCCCGATGGTGGACTTTCCTGGAATACGCTCAATCAAAATCGATTCCGCCTGCAACGCCAGGCAAAGATCCTCGGTCAGCCCGGTAATCCGGCTGTACTTGATGCCCGCCTCGGGCTTGAATTCGAACGTCGTCACCACCGGACCGGGATTGATCTGCGTCACGCGCCCTGCTATGTCGAACTCCAGGCACTTTTCCTCGATCGCCCGCGCGCGGTCCTTCAGTTCCGCTTCATCCAATTTGTGGCTGCGCTCGCCCTCGCGCAGAAGTGTTGGAGAAGGAAGCCGGTAATTTGGATGACCTTTCGAAATCTTGGGCTCTCCGCCTTTTTTCGCTGCCGGTTTTTCCGCCTCACGGTTGAAAACAAAAAGTGGGGCCTTATGGGCAACGTCCTTTGTCTCCTCCTCGTCCTCATCTTCCTCGACTTCGGTCTTCCTCTTGAAGATGTCGCTGGCATCAGCAAGACGAATCGTCTTGCCAGGTTCGTCCAGCAGTTCGGCCTTTCCAAACGATTGCAGCGGCACAGATTTGCGCCCCGAAAGCCGCGACTCTTCCACGCGCCGCCTCATGCGCTGCTGCTCGCGTTCTTCACGCCAAGCGTGCCAGCGCGCCTGCGCCTTCTGCAAAATGCCAAGCTTTTCGACCGCGCCAATCGGCCCCTTCGGACTGTGCGCCCAAGCATGCGCGCCGGAGAACGAAAAGCGCGTGGTCATGAACACCGCCGTCACCAGCAACGCCACGGCTACAAGATTCGCGCCCCACAAATTGAACCCCGTGCGTAACCCGCCGGAAATCAGCGTCCCCAGGAATCCGCCGGGAGGAACCGCGCCGCGCACCTCGGGAAAGTGCCACAGTGAGAGCAGGGAAGGCAGTGACAGCAGCAGCAGTCCGTAGCCAACGAGCGTCGCCGTCTGCGAATCAATCGCCCGGCTGCGGAACCATCTCCACCCCAGCACCAGAATCGCCGCGGGCAACAGAAACGCCGCGAACCCAAAAATTTGAAAGAGAATGTCCGATCCGTATGCCCCAACCGGCCCAATCCAATTGCGCGCCGGGCCCCCATCCGGCGGAGGGGCGCTCACATTGAACGCCGCATCCTTCGGCGAATACGACAGCAACGCCAGCGCCATCAATACCGCCAGCGTGACACACAAAAACCCGATCAGCTCGTTAAGCCGCTTGTTCTCAGTTGGAGTCAGAAAGCGCACGAATCTCTCCTCAGCTTTTTTGGGGAAGGCTGAGTGTCGCAGCGGGTGCCGGCGCTATCGCAATCCCGCTTGGAGGAACGTCCGAACGATGGAATGATACCAGACCAATTAGTGCGGACAACAAATACTTTGGAGGTGTGTGTCGGCAAACAACGCAAAAGGGCGAGGCTGAATCCCTTGGCCAATCATCCTCCGATTCGCAATGCCCAATACAAAACCGCAGTGCCAACAATAATCCGGTATATCGCAAACGGAGCGAACCCGTGCTTCCTCACCCACGCCAAAAACCACGCCACCGCCCCATACGCCACGATGAACGACCCCACAAATCCGATCCCCAGCACCACCCAGCCGTGCGGATCAATATGCGTCACTCCGATCGCATTCTCGCCCTTACCCCGCAACGATTTCAGCAAATCATAACAAGTCGCCACCACCATCGTCGGAATCGACAGGAAAAATGAAAACTCCAGCGCCGACGCCCGTGACATTCCCGCCAACTGTCCCGCCGCAATCGTGGACATCGATCGCGACGTCCCCGGAAACACCGCCGACAGAATCTGACACGCCCCGATCCAGATTGCCTGCGCCATGCTCATGTCTTCCATGTGCCACGTGTGAATGCGCGTCCCGGTCGCACCCAGCCCAGCAGCCTCTGATTCCGAATTCAACTCGTCCACGATCCACATCACCAGTCCGCCAATCAACAGCGAACAACCCATGATGTACAGGCTCTCCAGATGTTTTCCGATGACCTTCGTAAGCAAAAATGCCGGAATTGCCGTAACCACAAACGCCACCATAACCAGGCTCAACGGATGCGTCAAAAATGTCCGGTCTCCACGCTCGCCGCTAGGAAAACTGGAGAAAAGCTTTGTGATTCTTTCGCGGAAATAAATTGGCAGGCAAAGAATCGCACCCAACTGGATCACGATCGTGTACATCTTCCAGTAACCGCTGTCAGACCCCATACTCGGGGCTAATCCAAAGCTGTGAAAAAGCGCCTCCGCAATCCGCAAATGCGCGGTCGAGCTGACCGGCAAAAATTCCGTCAGTCCTTCCACAATTCCCAGCAGCAGGGACAAAATATAATCGTTCAACTGTCTTCTCCGGGGTGCGTGCTGGTCCTGAGCGCCGGCGCAGGCAAGAATTTGCGCATTTCGTAGGCATCTAGCCGGCCCAGGTAATAGCGCTTCAACACTGCTTCGATACGATAACCGTGCCGCTTCCAGAAGGCAACCGCCGCCTCATTCTCGATTGCTGTTTCCAGCAGTATCGTTCGCACACCGCGAAGTGCAAGGTTCGATTCCAGTTCCCCCAGCAGCGCCGTGCCCACCCCATGCCGTCTCTGCGTCTCCGCCACATCTAACGTCAAAATGTGCGCCAGCGGAGGGTTTTCTTCAGACACGATGAAGCCCGCAACGTGGCCATCCTCAATCGCTACAACACAGTCCGCCGAAGCCATCGTCAAAAAATACCGCAGCGTCGTCTTCGAGTAGGAAATCCCCGGCGGAAAACAAGCTTGATCCAATTTGTGAAGCGCCGCGAAGTCATGCGGCTCATAGGATCGCAGCTTCAGCGCCATGCCGCGATTGTAGAACAGTTCTTCCATCGCGGCAGTTCTAGTGGTTAGCCGCAGGCATCTTTAATC
Organism: uncultured Acidobacteriota bacterium; assembly: GCA_963729455.1. Classification (GTDB taxonomy): domain Bacteria; phylum Acidobacteriota; class Terriglobia; order Acidiferrales; family UBA7541; genus Acidiferrum. The sequence continues at coordinate 657,272 of CAVSNX010000003.1, read as the reverse complement.
CCAGCGCCTTCAGCGTGACTTCATCAGGCACAGGCTTGCCGTTTTCCTTGGTCACGACGCCGAACCCGCCGCTGTAATCCCACATCGTCCATCCAATTCCGTATTTCTCCAGCGTCGTTCGAACGTCGGAGATCCACGCCGCGCGATCCTGCGGGTTGGATGTCTTGCGATACACCCCAAACTCGTTGCACGTCACCGGAACATTCCATCGTGTGGCCCACGCCGCCACCTGTCCGATCTCTCCCTCCATGCGCGAAGCGTTCCACCGGTCCAGCCCATAATGAATCGCCTGCAAGCGATTCACCGGGTCAGGAATCAGCGCCGCCGCCGCTTGCACGTTCTCCGGCGTCGAAGGGTAGGGAAGCTCCTTCAAATAGTGCACATAGTTCGTGCTCCACGTCGCCCCTTGATGAGTGAAAATGTGCGGATCGTAAAAGTGAAAGTTATAAATGATGTTGGAATCCCGCAGCGGGTCGAAAAACAGCAGCTCATTCTCCGACGACCAATACGCTCCTGCCACAATAATCGTGTGCTGCGGCGCGCCTTCACGAATCGCCACCGCCACCTTCGTCTGCACTCCCTCCCACCGAAAACGATCGTGGAATTCCGGCTCATTCAAAACCTCAAAAAAAACCAACTCGGGATTCAGCGCCGAGTAGTGCCGCGCCAACGCCCGCCAGTAATCCTCGAACTGCTCCACAAATCCATCGTCCGTCGCCAGTTTCTGCTTGAAATCACTCTCCGGATGCACGTCTATGATCACCGCCAGCCCGTGATCCAGAATCATCTTCACTGCCGCATCGAGATATCCCAAATAATCCGCCGGAATCTGGTCCGCCTGCCCGCGTCGGAACATCGGCTGAGGATTCACGCTCAACCGCACATGATCAAATCCCATCGCCTTGATCAACGCAATGTCTTGCGCCGTGTTCCACACTTCGAAGTGTTCCTTGGTGTAGCCTTTCTGGTCGTAAACCTGCGCAAACCATTCGCTCAAATTAATTCCGTGACGCAAACGCGTCGCCCGCCGCTGCGCCAAGCTTGCATCAGAATTAGTCTGCGCAAATCCCGCCGACACAGCAAAAAAGAACGCCGCAAGCAGTATTGCCGCAGGAAAAAGCAGGGGCACGATAGATCCTGCCCCTCTTCGTGCTTCAAATCGTTTTGTCTCGCTCATAGTTTTACGGTGACGGTCTTCACCTCGGTGTAATTCGCCAAGCCATACTCGCCCAGCTCGCGCCCGATCCCCGACTGCTTGAACCCGCCAAACGGCGCGCCCGCGTCGAATACGTCGTAGCAATTCACCCACACCGTGCCCGCGCGCACGCTATCCGCAATCGCATGCGCCTTCTTGATGTCCTTCGTCCACACCGCCGCAGCGAGCCCATACACCGACTTGTTCGCCCGCTCGACGACCTCGCTCATATCCTTAAATTTCAGTATGGACATGACCGGCCCGAAGATCTCTTCCTGCGCGATCTTCATATTATCCTGCACGTCCGCAAACACCGTCGGCTCGATGAAATAGCCCTTGTTGCCCACGCGATTGCCGCCTGCCACCAGCTTGGCCTTTTCCTGCTTCCCAGCGTCAATGTACCCCATCACTTTGTTGAACTGGTCTTGATCCACCTGCGGCCCCTGCTCGGTGTTCTTGTCGAACGGATTCCCCACCGTGCGCTTCTTCGCGCGCGCCGCGCTCCGCTCCACGAATTCGTCATACGCCTTCTCTTCCACGAACAGCCGCGAGCCCGCGCAGCAGCACTGCCCCTGGTTGAAGAACAACGCAAAGTGCGCGCCCTCAATGGCCTCCTCCATGTCCGCGTCCGCGAACACGATGTTCGGGCTCTTCCCGCCAAGCTCCAGCGTCACGCGCTTCAAGTTCGTATCCGCCGCCGCCCGCATGATCAAGTGTCCCACTTCCGTCGAGCCCGTGAACGCCACCTTGTCCACGTCCATGTGCCGCGCAATCGCCGCGCCCGCTGTTGGCCCGTATCCCGGCAGCATGTTCACCACGCCTTCGGGGAAGCCCGCTTCGAGCATCAATTCGCCCACGAACAGCGCCGTCAGCGGCGTCTGCTCCGCCGGCTTCATCACCACCGTGCAACCCGTCGCCAGCGCCGGCCCCAGCTTCCACGCCTGCATCAGCAGCGGAAAATTCCACGGAATAATCTGCCCCACCACGCCCACCGGCTCGTGCTTCGTGTAGCAGAAGTATTTGCCAGTCACCGGAATCGTCTTCCCCTGGTTCTTGTCCGCCCATCCCGCATAATACCGGTAGCATGCAATCGTCAGCGGAACATCCGCCGCCCGCGCCACGTGATATGGCTTCCCGTTATCCAGCGCTTCCAGTTGCGCCAGCTCATCCGCGCGCTTTTCCATCAAATCCGCCAGCTTGTTCATCAGCACGCCGCGCTGCGATGCGCTCATCTTCCGCCACGCCCCCTTGTCAAACGCCGCGCGTGCCGCTGCCACCGCCTTGTCCACATCCGGCGCGTCCGCCTCCGCCACCTGCGTGATCACTTCCCCCGTCGAAGGATTAATCGTCGGAAACGTTTTCCCCGAAGCGCTGTCCACCCATTTTCCATTGATCAATAATTTCGTCGGTCCAATCTTCACATTCGATTCAATCACCGCCGTTGCCGTAGCCATAAGATCCTCCTAATGTCGAGCGTTTGCGCGTTTTCCAGGCCGGTGCAGGGCAAGACCCCTCAAGCCCCGCGACGCGCAAACTTCCGCGAGAAAGAAGCCTATACCCGAGAAAAGAAGGAAGCAAGAGAGACAAAAAACCTACGGCCCAATTATTTAACGGTCAAGTCTTCTCCCCTCAATCTCTAGAGCGCGGAGTGCACTTCTACGAAGGATCGGTCCCGGCACTGACTGCGACAGAGAGCCGCACAGAGTCGTCCGGCTGCGCAACACTGGTTGCGAGCAGCACGCATTGGAGGAGAAGAAGGGCTGAGAGAAAGTACGGTGCGCCAGGCAAATGCAACCTCGTACGAGGTGAAATGGCGGCGGCAAAAACTTGCGTAAAAATCAGCGGACCGATCATCCCAGTGACGCCGCGCAGCGAGTTGATCGCTCCTTGCAGCTTGCCTTGCGCGGAGGGTTCCACGCGCCGGGTCATTAGCGACTGCGTGGCTGGGCCCGAGATTCCCCAGAGCGCCAGGAAGGGAATCGCGGCAAACATCATCCACCCGCGCGAAGCCATGCCAAAGCCGGCAAACGCCAGCACGCCCGTGATGAGCCCGAAGAAAAGTCCGGCCCTTTCGCCATACCGCTTGACGAACGGGCCGACCATCACTCCGGACACTACGCTGATGGAAATTCCGACTACCGCGAGCGAGAGCCCAACGGTGCGCTCGTTCCAGCCGTAACGGTAGTCCACGTAGAGCACGAAAATAGATGGCAGCGCCTGTTGCGCCAGGTAGTTGAGTGTGGTGATGAAGGCCAGCCGGCCAAGTCCCGGATGCGTGAGCACCTGCGAAAGCGAGCCAAGCGGATTCGCCATGTGCCACGCGCTCTTCGCTCGCCGCTCTGGGGGAAGTGATTCGGGCAAGATGAAGTAGCCGTAGAACGCATTGGCGAGGCTCAGTACCGCGGCACCCCAGAAGGGCAGGCGTAAATTGATATTTCCAAGCAGCCCGCCGACCGCGGGGCCCACGATGAAACCGAGCCCAAACGCGGCGCTGAGCAAGCCGAATTGCTTGGCACGGTTTTCGGGCGGCGTCACGTCGGTCACGTACGCAAATGCCGAAGAAATATTAGAGCTGGTGATTCCGGAAATGAGCCGGCCAACGAACAGCCATCCAAGTGACGGCGCCAGCGCCATAAAAATGTAATCAAGCCCTAGTCCGAGGCAAGAGAGGAGAATAATTGGGCGTCTGCCGAAGCGGTCTGACCACGCACCGAGGATCGGTGAAAAAAGAAACTGCATCGTCGCCCACGCGAACCCGAAGTATCCGGTAATTGCCGCGGCCCGCGAGATATTTCCGGCCTCAAACTGGATGATCAGGTTCGGAAGAACCGGCGCGATGATGCCGAAGGCCAGGAAATCGAGTGCGATGGTAATGAAGATAAAAAGAAAGGCAGCGCGGCCGCTACTGGAAGGAGAAGGAGATGGGGAAGAAGTAGTGGTCGGCTCGGCCATTACATGTTTCGCTTATTAGATCTCCAGGATAACGGGCAAAATCAGAGGGCGCTTTGAAGTTTGTTTGCTGATGTAGCGCTTGAGATCCACGCGAATTTTTTCCTTAATGACGCCCCAATCGGATTTTTCTTCGGCGTTGGATTCCTCGACTGTTTTCATGATGACCAGCCGCGCTCCGACGATAAGTTCCTGGCCGTTGTCGCTCATCAATCCGCGCGTAACGATTTCCGGATGCGATTCCATCTTGCCGGTGTGCTTGTCAATCGCGATGATGGGCACCACCACGCCGTCTTCGGAAAGATGTTTGCGGTCGCGAATGACGACGTCTTCGATTTCTTCGAGCGAGCCGGAGTCCACGCAAACGCGGCCGGCCGTCACGGGATCGCGCCGGTGCGCGCCGTCTTCCGTGAATTCGATGGTCTTGCCGTCTTCGATAAGAAGAATTTCTTCGGAAACAACGCCCAGCTGGTGCGCCAGCGCCGCGTGCCGGAACAAATGCCGGTACTCGCCGTGCACGGGAATGAAATATTTCGGCTTCACCAGCTGCAGCAAAAGTTTTTGTTCTTCCTGGCTGGCGTGACCGGAAACGTGAATCGTTCCCGCGGAGTTGTCGTAATACACGAGCGCGCGCCGCCGGAACATGTGATCGAGCATGCGGAAAATGGATTTTTCATTTCCAGGAATAATGCGCGCGGAAAGAATCACGCTGTCGTTTTCATCCACGGAGACAAAGCGGTGATTGTCCACGGCAATCCGCGAAAGCGAGGACATCGGTTCTGCCTGGCTTCCACTGGCCAAAATAATAATTCGTTTCGGATCGAATCCGCGAATGTCTTGCGGGCGCACAACCATTCCATCGGGAATCCGCAAAAGTTCGAGCGAGTGCGCGATCTCCACGTTGTCCACCATGCTGCGGCCGACAAACGCGACTTTGCGGTTCACGCGCGAAGCAATATCAATAATCTGCTGAATGCGATGAATGGACGACGCGAAACAGGAAAGGATTACGCGCTTCGGGGCCGAGCGGCACAATTCTTCGATTCGCGGAACAATGGCGCGCTCGGAAGGTGTGAAGCCTGGCCGCTCCACATTCGTTGAGTCGCTAAACAGCGCGAGCACGCCTTCGGTTCCGTATTTTGCGAATGTGTGCAAATCGAACGGTCCGCCCCCGACCGGAGTCTGATCAATTTTGAAGTCGCCGGTGTGGATGACCACGCCGAGCGGCGTTCGAATCGCCAGCGCGACGCAATCCACGGTGCTGTGGGTCACCGAAATGAATTCAATTTCGTAGGGACCAATTTCGACAAGCCGGCCGGGAAGAACTTCGCGCAGCGTTGTGGATTCCAGCAGTCCCGCTTCATCAAGGCGTTTCTTCACTAACGCAAGCGTGAAGCGCGTTCCGTATACCGGAACATTCAGGTCGCGAAGAATATACGGGAGAGCACCGATGTGATCTTCATGTCCGTGCGTGAGCACGATGGCGCGAACGTGCGCGCGATTCTGTTTCAGGTACGTAATGTCCGGAATGACGAGGTCCACACCGAGGAGTTCCGACTCCGGAAACATCATGCCGGCGTCAATGACGATAATGTCGTCGCCGACCCGCAGCGCCATCATGTTCATGCCGAATTCGCCGAGGCCGCCCAGAGGAATTGCAGTGAGGGAGTGTGAGGTCTTGCTCAATGAAGCGTCATCTCCGAGACGCAAACGAGAATCGTATCATAGGGAAGTGACCGCTGACTCGCGACCGGTAGCTCGTGAGATTCGAATGGGTGACGCATGGCGTCTCAACGTTCCGGACCGCTCGAGAAAGCGTGCGCGAGGGAAACGAGAATGATGGCGCCCAGTGTCGCCGCCGCGAGCGAATAGAGGAAGCCGCCGCCAAAGATTCCAAGCTTGATAAAAATCCAGCCGCCAATGTAGGAACCAATCAGGCCGAGCAGGATGTCACCGATGCAGCCGAAGCCGCGGCCGCGCGCTAATTGTCCTGCGAGCCATCCGGCGACCAGGCCAAGGAGAAGCCACGAGACGAAGTTGTGCGATTCGAACCAGACTCTAACAGTCCTTTGGGTGATTTCCTGAGTAGCGAACATTGCACCTCCTAATGGGACACCGATTGTATCTGAATCGGAGGCCGCGGCAAGAGAACGAGAATTCGAATCCGAGCGCGTTCTATTGGGCCGCCGGCTGTTGCTGGGTCAGGCAGTGGAGCGTACCGAGTCCGAGCACGAGGTCGCGGCAGGCGATTCCAACGACTTGGCGATCCGGAAACATGTTGGCGAGAGTGTTCAGGGCCACGCGATCGTTCGGATCGTTAAAGGTTGGCACGAGTACGATTTTGTTGGCAATATAGAAATTCGCGTAACTCGCAGGAAGGCGCTGGCCGTTGAAAAAAATGGGCGCGGGCATCGGCAGCGTTTCCACGCGCAGTGCACGGCCATCCTGATCCTTCATTGTATTGAGCAACGCCAGATTTTCCTGAAGGGGCGCATAATTCGCGTCTTTGGGATCGTTCTCGACAATCGTCACGACAGCCGAGGGATTGACGAAGCGCGTCAGATCATCCACGTGGCCGTGGGTGTCGTCGCCAGCGATTCCATTCTTGAGCCAGAGCACATTGGTCACGCCTAAGTATTCGCGAAAGACTTGCGCGTAATCCTCTTTTGTAAATCCGGGGTTTCGCTCCTGGATTTTGCTACACAAACATTCTTCGGTGGTCAGAAGCGTGCCGCGACCATTTACGTCAATGCTGCCGCCTTCGAGGACGACGCGGCGGCCTTTCTGTTCCGGCTGCCATACGCGGCGCTTCAGTTTCTGATTCGCCCTCGTTACGGCGACGGAATCCTTTTTGTGATTCGAGTACTTCGCCCAGCCGTTGAAGAGGAAATGGTTGAAAGCCACTTCTCCGGAATCGTTTCGAACGCAGATGGGGCCGGAGTCGCGCATCCATCCGCGATCGGTTGGCACGCGGAAGAATTCGACGGCGGCGAGATTGGCGCCGGACTTTTTCAGGATGCTTCTAACTCGCGACTCGGCCGCTCGATTTTCCACGAGCAGATTCACTTGCTCGACGACTGACAAATGGCGGACGATTTCGGCGAAGGCCCACGGGACAGTCGCAAATTTTCCGGGCCAGTCGGTTACTTCGTGGGGCCAGCCGAGCCAGGTGGCTTCGTGGCGTTCCCATTCGGCAGGCATGTGGAAGCCGAGAGAGTGCGGCGTTTTCGATTGCAGTGGTGGCTTCATCGGGATGAAGAATCTAACACAGAGATCACGGAGGACACAGAGAGCGCAGAGAAGAGCGCACTATTCTTTATCAAGCCAGCGATTGAGGATGGGACCGTAGGCGTCGATGCGGCGGTCGCGGAGGAAGGGCCAGTTGCGGCGGGTTTCCTCGCTTTTGGCGGGGTCGCATTCGACGACGAGGATTTCTTCTTTGTCGTTGGAAGCATCCGAGACGACCTGACCAAACGGATCGGCGACGAAGGAATTGCCCCAGAACTCCAAGCCGGGGTCGCCCTTTTCCGGTTTGCCTTCGAAGCCCACGCGATTGATGACGGCGGCGTAGACGCCGTTGGCGATGGCGTGTCCGCGTTGAATGGTTTTCCAGGCATCGAGCTGCGCCGCGCCGAGCTGCACTTTCTCGTGCGGATGCCAGCCGATACTGGTGGGATAGAAAATCACGTTTGCGCCGCTGAGCGCCGTGACGCGGGAGCCTTCGGGATACCATTGGTCCCAGCAAATTTGTATGCCGACGCGGGCGTAGCGGGTGTCGAAATTCGGGAAGCCGAGATCGCCCGGAGTGAAATAAAATTTTTCGTAGTAAAGGGGATCGTCGGGGATGTGCATTTTGCGGTATTTTCCCAGGAACGATCCGTCGGCGTCCAGAACCGCGCAGGAATTGTGGTACACGCCGGGAGCGCGGCGTTCGAACAGGGAGACCACCAGCGCAACTTTCTTTTCCTTGGCGATCTGCGCGAGTTTGTCGGTCGTGGGGCCGGGGACGGGCTCCGCAAGATTGAAAAGCTCCGCGTCTTCAGTGCGGCAGAAATATTCGCCGTGAAAGAGTTCATGCAGCGCAATGATTTGCGCGCCGCGAGCGGCGGCTTCGCGGATTTTCTCGATGGCACGCGCGAGATTGTCTTCCGCGTTGGTCGTGCATTTCATCTGCACAAGCCCAATGGTAAATTTGTCAGCCATGAAATTTAGTTTAGCATGAGCTGAAATGAAATATTTGCGCGCGTTTTGTAGTATCTTTTGTGCAGCGTCTGTAATATCAATCTGCAAGACGTTCAAGCACCGTGGGATTTAATACGGAGCCAAATGCATGTGGATTCTAAAGGGCTCGTTTCTTGGTTTGTGGGTTTTCGCGTTCGGCACTCTTGCATTCTTATATCTTTTGCTCTCGCGTTTTAGTCGACCCAACACGGCGATCGGGCTTTCGGTCCTCGCAGGCTATACCACGTGGAATCCCCAATGGTGGACTGCGTTGGCTATTTTAATTGTTGCCGGCTGCTTGATAGCCCGCTCGTGGCCGGGCAAAGGCTGGTTCTGGATCGCACTGATGGTGACGTTTCTGCTTCCCGCAGGACTATTAGGTTTAATCCTGGGCGTTGTATTCAAAACGCGTCACGCCGGATAGCGAATAAGCGGATCCTCAGAATTCTCAGAAGTGAAATGCGGAGCAATACAGGCTTGATTCCGACTCAAGGAGAAGCGATGGCGAAGCAGCGAGAGAAAACTGTGACCGGGAGAGAGCTCCACGATCCAGTGAAAGACAAGCTCCGGCCGATGTTTCCGCTGGACTTATCCAAATGCCGCACCGTCGATGAGTTGGTCCGCGCCATGGGAGACACGGCGTTTACCGGGCGGCAGATCGGCGATGCCGCCGATGTTTTTGAGCAGATGGCCCGCGACAAGGATTGTTTCGTCGTAATGACACTCTCGGGCGCTTTGACGGTTGGCAAGATGGGGCTGGTTTTTTGCGACCTGATTGAATCGGGGATCGTCAAGGCCATCGTCTCGACCGGCGCGCTCATGGCGCATGGACTGGTGGAAGCCACGGGTTACTCGCATTTCCGCTACAACCCGAATATGGACGATAAGGAGCTTTTTCACGCGGGGTACAACCGCGTGTACGACTCGCTGGAACCGGAAACGAATCTCGATCACGTCGAAGAGGTGATGGATCACATTTTCACGGCGTGGGATGCGGAAGACATCGCGTGCAGCTGGAAGATTCACCAGCGCATCGGTGAGTATCTGCACAAGACGGCACCCGGGCGGGGGATTCTGAAATCCGCTTATGAACACAAAGTCCCAATTTTTGTTCCCGCGTTCAGCGACTCCGAACTGGGCATCGACTTTGCGCTGCACAAGATTGCCCGCCAGAGGGATAAGCGCCCGCTGCTGCGCTTCGATCCGTTCCTGGATTTCGAGAAGTTTGCCGATACCATGCTGGCCACCAGGCGCATGGGGATTTTTACGATCGGCGGAGGAGTGCCGCGCAATTGGTCGCAGCAATTCGGCGTGTATGCGGAATTGCTGGCACGGCGCGGCTACAAAAAGATTCCGTTGAAGCGCTATAACTATGGGGTGCGCATTTGTCCTGAGCCGGTGCATTGGGGAGGGTTGAGCGGCAGCACTTATACGGAAGCCGTTTCCTGGGGCAAGTTCGTTCCCCCGGAAGAGGGCGGGCGCTTCGCGGAAGTTTTCGATGATGCCACGGTGGCGCTGCCATTGATCGTCAGGTCGGTGCTGGAGCGCATTGGCTACTTTAAGAAGAAGAAAAGAGCTAAGAGGTCGAATGGGGTTCCGGTTCGCAAATCTTGATTGGGAGGCGAAGAAATGCCAAAAGCGAGCCTGGCGAAAAGCGAATCGCAGTATGGAGAGCACCCAAGTGTGGCGATGGTGCAGAAGTCGATGGCGGAGCTGAAGAACAAAACGGGGCGTGCACTGGAGGAGTGGATTGCTCTGGTGAAGAAGGACGGGCCCAAGGATGAAAAGTCGCGTCGCGAATGGCTGATTAAGAAGCACAAAGTAGGAACGAGAGACGCGATGCGGATCGGGGAGCGCGCAGAAGGAAAGGGCGGGGATTTAGACACGCCCGAATTGTATCTTAAGAGCGCGGTGCGGTATGTGGAGGAGCAGTACGCGGGGCCGAAAGAAAAGCTGCGGCCGATTTATGAAGAGTTGCTGAACCTCGGCAGGTCGATCGGGACGGATGTGAAGGCTTGCCCGTGCAGGACAATCGTGCCGCTGTATCGCGAGCATGTCTTCGCGCAAATCAAGCCGGCGACTAATGCGCGGATTGATCTCGGCTTTGCGTTGGCGCACTACAAAGGGAAGTTGCCGAAGCGGCTGATCGATACGGGCGGGCTGGCGAAGAAGGACCGCATCACGCACCGGATGGAGATTACGGGTGTGGAGCAGATTGATGGAGAAGTGAAGAAGTGGTTGAAGACGGCCTATGAGCTAGACACGAAGTAATGAAATAACGAGAGAACAGGAAAGACTGGCTTGCGGCAGCCAGGCCCGCTCGCCGTCAGCTAGTCGTCTTCGCCGATGAGGATGGCGGCGCCGAGGACGGTGGTCCACAGGCCGCGCTTGTCGCCGACGGCGGATTGCGTGACGTTCATGGTGCGGACGATTTTGTTGGAGATACGATAGACTTCTTTTTTCTCGTCGAAGCTCAGATCCGGATCAAATTCCACGTTTAAAGTTGTGGCGAGCATTTCGGCGGCGAGCTCTTCCGCGTACTCGCCGGCGACTTCTTCGGTTTCACCGAAGGAATGATGCTCGGATAAATATCCGTACATGGTTTTGTCGCTGGGCAGTGCCAAGCCGATGCTCGCGGCGATGAGGCGGTGTGCTTCCTTGGTGGAATTCTCGCTGATGACAGTGAAGGCCACTTGACCCGGCTTGATGTGTTTCAACCCTTCGCTCCGCGAAATCAATTTACAGTTGGGAGGAAATATCGAGGAGACGCGGACGATATTGCATGCGGCGATGCCTGCGTTTCGCAGGGCAAGCTCGAAACTGGAAAGCCTTTCGCGATGTTTACCGACGCCTTTGGTGAGGAATATTTTCTTAGCGACGAACGCCATGGTGCCGGTTGGCCGTGCCTCCGTGAGTAGAGTGAGTGCGAAAAAATCTCGCTGTGGAAAAGTAACAAGAAGGTTTTGCAGTGTCAACGCATTTCACGGCCTTGCGCGCCACGACACGAGAAAATGTGAATGCGAGATGAAAGCGCAGGGAGGCAGCGGGCTAGTCGGCGATAATGCGCTGCAATAATTTGCCGAGCGGCTTACACAGCGCCTGCACTTTGGCCACGTCGTCGGAAAGGAAATCGGGTCCAGCACTGGCCGGATCGGGACCCTTGCGGCTGACCTGGATGACGCCAACGACTTTTCCGTCCGCGCAGATTGGCGCGCTGATGATTTTCTGAATGGCCTCCGAGGTGTCACCGACGATTTTCACGCTCTCAAAGACGGTGGCGTGGCGCGCGACAGTAAAATTGTTTTCGATGTCGGCGCGATTGTCGCGTGCGGTGCGAGCCGCCAGCGCGGAATTGCTGGAGAGCGGAATAAAGCCGACTTTTTTCAGCGCTTCGGGCACAAGGAAGTGCAGGTGACGCCAGCGGCGGGAAACTCCGAGGATGGCGATTTCGTCGGTTTTGACGCCCAGGCTTTTGGCGATTTTTTCCGCCACCGAACCCAGCGACACTTCAGGCGCAGCCGCAGAATCTTCGCCCAAAGCGTTGGCGATGCGCTCCAGTTCCGAGACAAGGCTTAGCGTAGTGCTCATTGCGATTTTCTTGGTTATGAGGGACGCGTCCAGGAAGGAGTAGGGGCTGGCGAATCCCATCCGTCAAGAGGAAATTGTCGCTTCTAGGACCGTACGCGGCAAGAAGTATTCAGATCGTTTGTGCTTACCGGAAAAACAGCGTAACTTGCATCCGCAAACACACGTGCCTATACTGAATGTGCCGCGATACTTCAGTACTTCTCCCGTTTTGCGCTGTGCGAACGGAGAGGGACTCCGCGGCGGAGAGGGCATGTCCTCCACGGCAACCCGGCCTAGCGCAGTTTTACTTCCTCACATCGCTGATCGTCATTTGAATCCGGCATTTTCCCGGCGGAGAAGGCGGTATCACGGATGAGCGCTACTGCTAATCTTCCGCTGGTCGAGTTGCGTTTCTGGCAAACGACCGTCGGGAAAAAAGCCGTGATGGCAGTGACGGGAGTGCTCCTGTTCGGCTTCGTGATCGCACATCTGCTTGGGAATCTGCAAATCTTCGAGTCGCCGGAGAAAATCAATCATTACGCGGAAACGCTCCGTAGCGTGCCGGTGCTGCTGTGGGGCGCGCGGATCACGCTGCTGATATCGGTGTGCCTGCATATCTGGGCTTCGTTCGCGCTGTGGCAGTTGCAGCGCGCCGCACGGCCGATTTCCTACGTGAAGAAGAGCAACCTGAATTCCACGTACGCTTCGCGCACCATGATGTGGAGCGGGCCGATCGTGCTGGCTTTCGTGATTTACCACCTGCTGGAGTTTACGTTCGGTGTAGTGCATCCGGGCGGTCCGTTCGACAGGCACAACGTGTACAACAACGTGGTCTTCGGCTTTCAGGTCTGGCCGGTATCGCTGTTCTACATCTTGGCCATGATTATGTTGTGCTACCACCTGTATCACGGGCTGTGGAGCATGTTTCAGACGCTGGGTTTCAGTCATCCGGTGTACACGCCATGGTTGCAGCGGCTGGCGAAGGTCGCGGCGATCCTGATTGCCGCGGGCAATATTTCGATTCCGGTCGCGGTGCTGGCCGGCTTCATCAAACCGGTATGAGGAGGGCTGACAGATGGAACTGAATTCCAACGCCCCCACCGGGCCGATCGAAAAGTCGTGGGAGACGCATAAGTTCGGGCTGAAGCTCGTCAATCCAGCAAACAAACGCAAATTCAAGATTCTCGTGGTGGGCTCAGGTCTTGCAGGCGGAGCGGCAGCAGCAAGCCTCGGAGAGCTGGGCTACAACGTGCACTGTTTCTGCTTCCAGGATTCGCCGCGGCGCGCGCATTCCATCGCGGCACAGGGAGGCATCAACGCCGCCAAGAATTATCACAACGACGGCGACAGCGTGTACCGGCTGTTCTACGACACGGTGAAAGGCGGAGACTTCCGCGCCCGCGAAGCCAACGTCTACCGCCTCGCGCAAGTGAGCGTAAACATCATCGACCAGTGCGTGGCGCAGGGGGTGCCGTTCGCAAGAGAGTACGGCGGTCTGCTGGACAATCGCTCGTTTGGCGGAGCCCAGGTTTCCCGGACGTTCTACGCGCGCGGCCAGACGGGGCAGCAGTTGCTGCTTGGCGCGTATCAAGCGCTGGAGCGGCAGATCGGGCTGGGCGCGGTGAAGATGTATCCGCGCACGGAAATGCTCGACTTGATCGTGATTGACGGGAAAGCGCGCGGGATCGTCACGCGGAACCTCAACGACGGCAAGGTGGATGTGCACTTCGGCGACGCTGTGGTTCTGGCCACCGGCGGCTACGGCAACGTCTACTATCTTTCCACGAACGCCAAAGGCTCCAACGCCACGGCGATCTGGCGCGCGTACAAACGCGGCGCGCTGTTTGCAAATCCGTGCTATACGCAGATTCACCCGACGTGTATCCCGGTGGCGGGCGATTATCAATCCAAGCTGACGCTGATGTCCGAGTCGCTGCGCAATGACGGCCGCATCTGGGTTCCCATGAAGGCCGGCGACAAGCGCAACCCCGCTTCGATTCCCGAAGGGGAGCGCGACTATTATCTGGAGCGCCGCTATCCGAGTTTCGGCAACCTGGTTCCCCGCGACATCGCTTCGCGCGCCGCGAAGGCAGAATGCGACGCGGGACACGGCGTGGGTCCTACGGGGCTGGGTGTCTATCTGGATTTCAGCGACTGCATCAAGCGCCTCGGCAAGCAGAAAATCGCCGAGCGTTACGGCAACCTCTTTGAGATGTACGAGCGCATCACCGGCGAAAATCCGTACGAAGTGCCGATGCGAATCTATCCCGCAATCCACTACACCATGGGCGGACTTTGGGTGGATTACAACCTGATGTCTACGATCCCCGGATTGTTCGTGCTGGGCGAAGCGAATTTCTCCGATCACGGCGCGAACCGGCTGGGGGCGAGTGCGCTGATGCAGGGGCTGGCCGACGGCTATTTCATCATTCCGTACACCATCGGGAACTACCTGGCGAACACCAAGTCTGAAACGTATTCCGAAGATGCTCCGGCGGCAAAAGAGGCGGTGGCCAACGTGACCGCCATCACCAAGAAGCTTTTGAGCGCAAATGGGAAGCGGACGGTGGACTCTTACCATCGCGAACTGGGTAAAATCGTGTGGGAATACTGCGGCATGGCGCGCAACGCGGCCGGTTTGAAGAAAGCCATCGGCATGATTGACGAGCTGCGCGAAGATTTTTGGAAGAACGTACGGGTGCTCGGCGCCAACGAAGAATTCAACCAATCGCTGGAGAAAGCCGGCCGCGTGGCCGATTTCTTCGAGCTCGGCGAATTGATGTGCCTCGATGCGCTGAACCGCAACGAATCCTGCGGCGGGCACTTCCGCGAAGAATACCAGACGCCCGAAGGCGAAGCGTTGCGCGACGATGCCAATTTTTCTTACGTGGCGGCGTGGGGATTCCAGGGCCAAGGACGTCCGCCTTCGCTGACCAAGGAACGTCTCGCATTCAACTATGTGAAGCCCTCGCAGCGGAGCTACAAGTAAAATGAAACTGACACTTCACGTCTGGCGGCAGAAAAACGCGCAGGACCGTGGGCGCATGGTTCGCTATGAGGTTCCCAGCGTGAACGAGCACATGTCCTTTCTCGAAATGCTGGACGTGCTGAATGAGCGGCTAATCGAGAAGGGCGAGGATCCCATCGCTTTCGATCACGATTGCCGCGAAGGCATCTGCGGCATGTGCGGCATGATGATCAACGGCAAGGCGCACGGCGGGTTCAAAGGCACCACCGTTTGCCAGTTGCACATGCGGAAATTCAAGGACGGCGACGAACTCTACCTCGAGCCGTGGCGCGCCGCGGCGTTTCCGGTCATCAAAGACCTGGCCGTGAATCGTTCGTCCTTCGACCGCATCATCGCCGCCAGCGGATTCATTTCCGTGCCCACCGGCAGCGCGCCCGATGGCAACGCAATTCCCGTTCCCAAACAGGACGCGGATCTGGCGATGGACGCGGCCGCGTGCATCGGCTGCGGAGCGTGCGTGGCGGCGTGCCCGAACAGCGCCGCGGCCTTGTTCGTGGGCGCGAAGATTTCGCACCTGGCGCATCTCCCGCAAGGGCAGGTGGAGCGCGATCGTCGCGCACTATCCATGATTCGGCAGATGAATCGAGAAGGCTTTGCCAATTGCGGCAACATCGGCGAATGCGAAGCGGCTTGCCCGAAAGATATCAAGCTGGAAGTCATCGCACAGAGCAACGCGGACTACATCAAGGCGGCATTCACCGAACGCCCGGAGACGGCCATCGGTGGCGCCGGCTGAGTAATCCTCTGAGGCGTTTTTCGCGCGCCGCTGCAGCGGTGCTTGAGTTAGAATCTCACGGACATTTTGAAGCGATCATCTCTCGTCTTCCTAAGCAGCGACACGTGACCCGAACTAGCCTGCGTTTCGCGGCGTGTTTGTGGAAGGAGCAAACGGAAAAAGTCAGCCGTGGGCTGCTGGCCCAGCGAGAGGTTGTGCAGGCCCTGTGGAGAAATGAGAGTTGAAATGTTGCGAACATTCCTTGCGGCTAGCATCCTCGTTCTGGCCGGAGCCTTCTTGGCGGCGACCGTGACGGCGGACGATATTTCGGCGCGCGCCAAGAAGTTGCATTTTTCCTCCATCGTGGTGGACACGCATGACGACACCACGCAGCGCTTCCTCGACGGAAAGTTTGACCTTGGCCCGCGCAACGCCGCCGGCAGCATTGACATCCCGCGTATGCGCGAGGGCAATCTCTCCGCGATTTTCTTTTCCATCTGGATTCCCAGCAAAATTACCGGACCGGAAGCGGTGGACCGCGCGCTCATTCAGATTGACGCCGTGCGCGAGCAGGTCCGCAAGCATCCGAGCGATCTCGTACTCGCAACCACGGCCGCCGAAATCCGCGAAGCTCGCAAACAGGGCAAAATAGCCGCGCTGATGGGCGTCGAAGGCGGCCACATGATCAACAGCGACCTTGGCGTGCTCCGTAGTTACGCTGCGCTCGGCGTTCGCTACATGACGCTGACACACAGCGGCAATGATGAATGGGCCGATTCTTCCACGGACAAAGCCGTCCACAACGGCCTGACCGATTTCGGCAAAGACGTCGTTCGCGAAATGAACCGCCTCGGGATGATGGTGGACATTTCGCACGTCAGCGACAAAACTTTCTACGATGCGCTGGAAGTCAGCAAGGCGCCGCTGCTCGCCTCTCATTCCTCCTGCCGCGCCATTTGCGACGCGCCCCGAAACATGACGGATCAGATGATGAAGGACCTGGCCGCGAAGGGCGGCGTGGTGCAGATCAACTATCATGTCGGCTTCCTCAGCCAGGAGTTCCGCAATGCCGAGAAGGCCGATCCGGAATTGAACAAAACCATTGGAATGGAAGTGACCAAGCGCTGCGGCGAAAACGAAGGCTGCCAGCTCATTGAAGGCGACCGCATCACTCGCGAGTACGTCGAACAGGGTAAATTCCCGCGCGTGGACTACACCAAAATAATCGAGCACATTGACCACGCCGTGAAAGTTGCCGGGATTGACCACGTTGGCCTCGGCTCGGACTTCGACGGGGCGAATATGCCGTATAGGATGGAAGACGCCTCGAAGCTCCCGCGTGTCACCGAAGCGCTGTTGCAAAAAGGCTACTCAGAAGGTGACGTAAAGAAGATTCTCGGCGAAAATACTCTGCGGCTCATGACGGACGTGGAACGAGTGAGCCGTGAACTCAGCACCCTGCCGCAAAAGTAGCAGAGTCGGTCAGGAAACTCGTTTTATAAGGAGAGAGGGAATCGAAATGCGAAAATTTGCCGTAACGATTCTTGCCGGGCTACTGGGATGTGCCACCAATGCAGTCGCACAAACACCTGCGCAGGCTCCTTCCCAACCGAAAACATCCACCGCCCCGAAGTCCGGGACCGCTTCAACCACAAGCCATGCCTACGACCGTGCCTTGCTGCGCCCGTCTCTTCTAAAGGACAAGGCGCCGGAAACATTCCAGGTAAAGTTTACGACCACGCGCGGCGATTTCGTCGTCACCGTCACGCGCGCCTGGGCGCCCCTCGGCGCGGACCGCTTTTACATCCTGGCGAAGCATCGCTTCTTCGACAATTCCAGCTTCTTTCGCGTAGTCCCCGGCTTCGTCGTTCAATTCGGGCTTAGTTCATATCCGCCCGTCTCGGCGGCCTGGGAGAACGCCAACATGAAGGATGAACCCGTGACCCAGAGCAATAAACGGGGCTATCTCACCTACGCGAAGACTTCCAGGCCGAACACTCGCTCGACGCAAATGTTCATAAATCTCAAAGACAACTCCGCCAGCCTGGATCACCAAGGTTTTGCGCCCATCGGCGTGGTCGACGATCAGGGAATGAAAGTGGTGGAAATGATGTACGACCAATACGGCGACAGCACGCCCGACGATTACCAGGACCAAATCGCCAAAAAGGGCAAGGCGTACCTCGACAAGAACTACCCCAAGCTGGACTATATCAAGACGGCCGTCGTTGTCTCCCCTGCGACTGCGGACACCAGTAAGCCTGCGGCGGCGCCCAAGACGGCCTCGAAGCCCTCCCAGCCCTAAAAATGCCAGCCCGGCATTGATTACTTTTTTGAATTTGGTGCATCTAATCTTTGTGCGGGTTATCCTTTGACAGTCGAGGAGCCCTGAAAGTACTATCTAGATTCATGAAGGATTGCTGCCAGCTGATGTGTTGTCCCTGCACGTGCAACGCTGCGTGTCGCATGACACCCATCTCTGGCAAGAGGAGTTTTCGGACTTAAGCTGTAGCAGAATTCTAAAGTTCCGAAGCCCACGAGCCAGAAAGCCTGGTTTAGTGGGCTTTTTTGTTTTTGTTCGCAGTAGTTTGCCGATTGCAGGATTTGGAGCCAAGGTCATGCCAGTCGCAAGCCCAGTCGAAGTCGAAGAAAGACATAGCCGCGAAGCCATTGAGGCGGAGATTGTCCGCTTTGAAGAAAAGGTCGAGGAGCTGCGCTCCGGCTCCATCACGGACCAGCAATTTCGCCCCTTTCGCCTGAAGCATGGCACCTACGGCCAACGGCAGCCCGGTTTTCAAATGCTCCGCGTCAAGATTGCCGCGGGCGTCCTGACGGCTCAGCAACTTCGAGTATTGGCTCACATTGGCGATGAGTATTCGACGGGGCGCGGTCACCTGACGACGCGTGAAAACATTCAATTCCACTTCGTAAAGCTTGAAAACGTGCCCGCTGCCATGCGCTTGCTCGCTGATGCAGGCCTGACCACGCGAGAAGCCTGCGGAAACACGGTGCGCAACGTCACGGCCTGCCCGATCTCCGGCGTGTGCGCGACGGAAGCGTTCGACGTGACGCCATATGCTCTGGGCGTTTCACGATATCTGCTGCGCCACCCCGATTTTCACGACTTGCCGCGCAAGTTCAAGATCGCTTTCTCGGGCTGCGAGAATGATGGGGATTGTGCCGTTGCGGGCATCCATGACGTCGGCTTGATTGCGCAGGTTCGCGGCGAGAATGGCACGGCGCGGCGCGGCTTTAAAGTCCTGGTGGGAGGCGGCCTGGGAAGCTTGCCCACAGAAGCCGCAGTGCTCTCGGAATTTCTGCCCGAAGAAGAGCTGCTTCCCACCATCGAAGCTGTTCTGCGCGTCTTCACGGAAACAGGGAACCGCAAGAACAAGTTTAAGGCGCGGTTGAAATTCGTCCTCCGCGACAAAGGCATTGTCGAGCTCCGGCGCCTGGTTTTCGAAAAACGTAAAGTCTCTCAGGCTCCCGCGGAGAGATTTGTTGTGCCGACCCCGATCCAACCTGCCTTGGTTACCATTGCCCCGATTCCGCTGTCTATTTCTTTGAGCCAACCAAAGGACGATCCAGGGTACGACCGCTGGGCAGAAACGAATCTGACGCCCCAGCGCCAGGCCGGCTATGGCGCAATCTGGATCAAGCTATCCGCGGGAACGGTCTACAGCAATCAGCTGCGAAACCTCGCCGAATTGCTGGAGAAAAACGAATTGAAGGGCGTGCGCCTGGCGGTCAATCAAAATCTCGTCATTCCCTGGGTTCCCTTTGACCGTGTACGCGCCATTTACGACGAACTTCGCGCGCTGGACTTGGCTGCTCCGGGTGCGCGCACCATTTCCGACGCCACCGGCTGCCCCGGAGCAACTACCTGCAATCTCGGCATCACGCGCTCGCTTACGCTCGCCGACGTTCTCTCTCGGGAGTTGGCAGGTGAGACGGATCCCGAGATACAGAAGATTCGCATCAAGATCAGCGGCTGCCCGAATTCCTGCGGCCACCATCACATTGCCGACATCGGTTTCTACGGCAACGCGCGAAAAATCGGCGACCAGCAAGCCCCATACTACCAGCTTTTGCTGGGCGGCAAGGTGGAGGCGAGTGGCGTTCGCTTTGGGCGGCAGGTACTTCCCGTTCCGGCGAAGCCCATTCCCGCGATCATTCGCGAACTCCTGACGTTTTACAAGTTCGACCGCCAGCCGGCGGAGCCCTTCTCCGAGTGGGTCGCGCGAACTCCAGACGAGGACATCATCGCTCGTATCCGACCGCTCACCGACGTAGCGATCGCCTCCGAGGATGTTTTTGTGGATTGGGGCGACACCGAAACGTATTCCTTGAAGCTTGGCCGCGGCGAGTGCGCGGCGTAGAGGACTGGTGAAATGATTCTTCTCTTCAATCGCAAAGCAATTTGGGACTCGCGGTGGAATATCGGCTTCGCAATCCCAGGAGCCGCCTGATGGGAAAGCTCTACCTCGTCGGAGCAGGCCCCGGTGATCCCGAATTGCTGACTGTGAAGGCGGCGCGGTTGCTCGCGAGCGCACAAATCGTGCTTCACGATTCGCTCGTGAGCCGCGAAGTTCTGGCGTTGATTTCATCCACAGCTCAAATCATTGACGTGGGTAAGCGCGCAGGCCGGAAGCTTCTGACGCAAGACGAAATCAATTCGCTGCTCATTTCTTACAGCAAGGGGCATGAGACGGTTGTTCGCTTGAAGGGCGGCGATCCTTCCGTCTTCGGCCGAGCTGGTGAAGAGATCGAAGCTCTGCGCCAAGCCGGGATTTCGTATGAGATCGTTCCCGGAATTACCGCAGCACTGGGAGCCGCGGCCGCCGCTGGAATTTCACTTACCGACCGTCGTGTCGCTTCGCAAATTTTGTTTAGCACGTTTTCACGAGGAAGCGCTGCAAGCGCTATGGATTGGGGCAGCGTCGGCAGCACCACCACGCTGGTGCTCTACATGCCCGGCGCCGATTACGCCGAGGTTGGCGAGCGTTTGCGCGAGGGCGGCTTACCTGCCGATTTGCCTTGCGTGATTGTTTCCGGAGCTTCTGGCCCACAGCAGGAGATTCGCTGGTCTGACGTTGGCCGCCTCGCGAACGAGGAAAAACTTCCCGCACCAGCTCTCTTGATCGTGGGGCGCGTAGCCTCCCGAGATGCCGCCGAGATTGGCAAGCCCTACTGGAACGCGGACAAAGCGAATCAAGATTTCCCGCATGCGCGTTTGGTCTGAGCAAAAAGGAGCATAACGATGGGTGCAGAAGCAAAATCGGGGAATAACGAAAGCCGCTGGAAGTTGTCCTTGGACAGTTGGGCCGTGGTGGTGGCGCTTCTCGCGGCTCTTTTGATCCGCGCCGGCGTCTTCAAGCACGTCCCCTGGTAAGAATTCTCGGAAAAATGGAGAGGATGAATCATGGCTGATGTCGTTACGGTTCCCCAGGTCCAACCGGTGCAGCCGGCATTGCGATTCTTGCGCGTCATCCCCGGCGTTCTTTTGCTGGCCGCCATCGGTTACGCCGGCAAATTACTTGAGCAAAACGTGGGCGCCTATGCTAAAACGCATCACTGGACGTTCCCGAATATTGAATACGTGTTGTGGGCCATCGTTCTCGGCTTAGCTATCTCCAATACGGTTGGCGTTCCGGAGATTTTTCGCTCCGGCGTCGCTACCTACGAATTCTGGCTGAAGGCCGGCATCGTGCTGCTCGGGGCGCGGTTTCTGCTGGGCGACATTTTAAGACTCGGCGGCGTCAGCCTCGTGCTCGTCGCCATTGAGATCGTCGGCTCGCTCGCGTTCATGACGTTTCTCGGGCGCTTGTTCAAGCTCAAGCCTAAACTCACCACGCTGCTTGCCGTCGGCTCGGCCGTTTGCGGTGTCAGCGCCATCATCGCCACCGAAGGCGCGATCGAGGCCGATGACGAAGATTCCTCTTTTTCCATTGCTGCCATTCTCGCTCTCGGCGCGCTCGCGCTTTTCACGTTTCCGGTAATCGGACATTTTCTTCACCTGAGCGACCGCGCCTACGGTCTTTGGGCCGGCCTAGGCGTGGACAACACCGCCGAGGCTACAGCAGCCGGAGCGCTGTACTCTGACGCCGCCGGCAGGCTCGCTGTCCTCGTCAAGTCCACGCGCAACGCCATGATCGGCTTCGTCGTGCTTGCCTACGCCATTTATTGGGCCAGCAAAGGCCAAGCGCAAGCCGTAGGGAACAAGGCCGCATTCCTCTGGCAGAAATTTCCCAAATTCGTCCTGGGCTTCCTGCTGATCTCCGTACTCGCGACGTATCACTTCTTCAACAAGGATCAAGTCGGCGCGCTCGCCAATCTTTCTCGCTGGGCGTTCCTGCTAACGTTTGCAGGCGTCGGCCTGCGCACCAACTTCCGCGACATGCGCAAACAAGGCCTGCGCCCTTTCGCCGTCGGTGCCATCGGCGAAGTTGCCATCGCTGTTTTCACTCTTGGCTTGGTGGTGGGAGCCGAGAGACTCTTCGGCTTCTAGTACGTTTTATAAGGGAGGAATTTCCCGCTCATCACAATCTTGACGCGATCGCCCTTCGGATCCGTCTCGCGCTGAATATCCATATTGAAATCAATCGCGCTCATAATGCCGTCGCCGAACTCTTCGTGGATGAGCGCCTTCAAGGTTGTGCCATACACGTTGACGAGCTCATAGAAGCGGTAGATCAACGGATCGGTCGGTACGACCGTGGGCAGCGAGCCCTTATAGGGCGGCACTTGGAGTAGCGCCACGGCTTCCTTGCCAAGCCCAAGAAGTTTGCCCACCGCTTCGGCTTGACCGTCTGTCAGCGCCATTTGACCAAGCAATGCGGACGTCGTCCATTCCTTGCTGTGGCCAACCTTCTTAGCGATGTCCGCCCACTTGAGACCCTTTGCAATCTTTGCGGCAACGATGGCTTCGGTTATGTCGTCGCGGTTCATGTTCGAAATCCTTTCCAGGGAGTTCTGCGGAACGCAACCATCAAGCGTAAGGGAGTTCGGGGCTGCGCGCGTGCCGAAAGGCGAATCGGCGCGATTCGAAAAACCGCTACAAGCCGAGAACCGTAACCAGTTCCTTGACCGAACCAGCCGACTTTTGCAGCGCGGCGTTTTCTTCGGCGGTCAATTTGATCTGGATGATTTCTTCCGCGCCCTTGGCTCCAAGTTTCACCGGCACACCGACGAACAACCCTTTAATCCCATACTCTCCGTCGAGGTATACGGCGCAAGGCAGGATTTTCTTCTTGTCCTTGAGAATGGCTTCCACCATCTCGACCGCGGCCGCGGACGGTGCGTAATACGCCGAGCCAGTCTTAAGCAAATTGACGATCTCCGCGCCTCCCTTGCGCGTGCGCTCCACAATCGCGTCAATACGTTCTTTGGGCAAAAGGTCGGGGAGGGGAATTCCCGCTACCGTTGAATACCGGGGCAGCGGCACCATGTCGTCGCCATGGCCACCGAGCACAAACGAATGCACGTTCTCCACGCTGACCTTGCACTCCATCGCCACAAACGTGCTCATGCGCGCGGAATCCAGCACGCCGGCCATTCCCAGTACGCGGTTCTTTGGAAATCCGCTGATCTTGAGAGCCGCTTGAGCCATGGCGTCCAGTGGATTTGTCACCACGACCAGAATGCAGTTCGGCGAATGCTTGACGATCTGCTCGATGACGGCCTTTACGACGTCGTAGTTGGCTTTCAACAAATCGTCGCGGCTCATTCCGGGCTTGCGTGGAAAACCGGCCGTGATCACCACCACGTCGCTTCCGGCGGTGGCGGAATAATCGCCGTTGGCCGTCGAAATACCCGTCGCGCGCGCATCCGTCCGCGTAATCGGCCCGGACTCCATCATATCCAGCGCTTTTCCTGCCGGCGGCCCGTCCAAAATATCGGTCAACACCACGTCTGCCAGCTCCATATCCACGATGCGCTGCGCCGTGGTCGACCCCACAAAACCACCTCCCACCACCGTCACTTTTTTTCTGCTCATTCCGCTCCTCGTCTCCAACAAGATTCTTCTCTGTGATTTCTCTCCGCACTCAGCGTCTCTGCGTTAAGTTTTTTCACTCTTCGAATCAGCGCACCGCCGCCACGCCCTTCATATTCTCAATAATTGCCGACGCAAACGCCGACGTTCCGACCTTCGTCGCGCCCGGCATCAAGCGTTCGAGGTCGTAGGTCACGCGCTTTTGCTGAATGGTCCGCGCAATACCGTCCTCAATCAGCGTGGCGGCCTCTTTCCATCCCAGAAACTCAAACATCATCGCCCCCGAAAGCATCAGCGAGCTCGGATTGATAACATCCTTGTCCGCATACTTCGGCGCCGTGCCGTGCGTCGCTTCGAAGACCCCAAATCCATCGCCGATATTCGATCCTGGCGCCATCCCCAATCCGCCCACCTGTGCCGCGCACGCATCGGAGAGATAGTCTCCGTTCAAGTTCGTCGTTGCCAGCACGCTATATTCATCCGCGCGCAGCAACACTTGCTGAAATACGGAGTCCGCGATGCGATCGTTAACCATCAACTTCTGTTTCCACTGGCCTTTCCCATGCGTCGCGTAAATCGCGTTAAGCGTCTGCTGGACCTCGGCATAAATCGCTTTCTTGAATGCGTCCGTGGCTTGCTCGAGCCCGGGCTCGACCAGCGCCGCGTTTTGCTCCACGGTCAGCGCCGGGTTCTTGTCGAGATTGTCCACGATCCAGCTTTCCCGCTCGGTGATTGTCTGCGCGCGAAACTCTTCGCGCGCCAGATCGTAGCCCCAGTCGCGAAACGCTCCCTCCGTGAATTTCTGAATATTCCCCTTGTGCACCAGCGTCACGCTCTTGCGCTTGTTCGCCAGCGCATACTTGATCGCGCGCCGCACCAGCCGTTTCGTTCCCGTCGGCGAAATCGGCTTGATCCCCACGCCCGAGTCCCAGCGAATCTGTTTCTTCCCATCCTTCAGCATGTCGTTGTTCAGAAATTCCAGCAGCTTTTTCACTTCGGGCGTGCCGGATTTCCACTCGATGCCGATGTACACGTCCTCCGTATTCTCCCGGAAGATGAACACATCCATCTTCTCCGGTTCGCGCACAGGGGAGGGAACTCCCTTAAAATAGCGCACCGGCCGCTCGCACGAATAAAGATCCAAAAGCTGCCGCAGCGCTACGTTCAGCGAGCGGATCCCGCCGCCCACCGGCGTAGTCAGCGGTCCCTTGATCGCCACGCGAAAATCGCGAATCGCCTCCACCGTATCATTCGGGAGCCACTCGTTGAAGGTCTTGAAGGCTTTCTCCCCCGCGAAGACTTCGAACCACGCCACGCGCTTCTTTCCGCCGTACGCCTGCTCCACGGCCGCATCGAACACGCGGCGCGAAGCCTTCCAAATATCCCGCCCCGTTCCGTCGCCCTCAATAAACGGAATGATCGGCGCGTCCGGCACCTGCAATTCGCCGCCGCTGTAGCCGATTGGTTTTCCGTACGCCGGAATGGCATTTCCGTTATACGCACTCTTCATGGAGACAACTCCTTGGACAATGTTGGACTGCTCTGCGGGCAGGAAAGGAAAGGGCTGCGCCGCACCCTATGAACTGCCACAAAGTCCGGCAGTTCCGGGTGAACAGGAGAAGATATCACATTCACGCGGGCTGGGCGTATAATCACGCGCGATTCGAACTTCTCAAAACAGGAGAGATCACTATGGTCATGGATTGGAATCAGTACCATAAAGAAATCGGAGGCAGAGTAGGTGAGCTTGGCAAGCTTTCGCCGGACACTCTTCGCGGTTATCAGACATTGAGCGCGGCTAACTCGAAAACCACTAAGCTCGGCGAAAAGACGCGCCAGTTAATCTCTCTTGCCGTTGCCGTCACCACCCGCTGCGACGGTTGCATTGTCTTCCACACCGACGCGGCTCTGAAGGCTGGAGCGACGAAGGAAGAGATTTCCGAAGCTCTGGGTGTTGCCGTCAGCATGAACGCAGGCGCCGCGTTGATCTATTCGGCTCGCGTCCTGGACGCCGTCGAAGCCAAGTCCTCAGCAGCCCACAGCGGGTAGCAATCTCCGTCGCGCAGTTAGAATTTCTCTTTGTAGTGGCACAGCTAGCTGCGCCACTACAATACAAACACCTTAGGCTCGATATCAGTCGGAGACCACAAGCTTAGTCGTAATACTCCTGCCCCAAGTGGGTGATGAGATCCTCGCCCATCATCCACCGCAAAGTGTTTTTCAGCTTCATCGACTGAATAAACAGATCGTGTTCCGGGTACAGCCCCGGCGCCGTCATCGGCGACTTGAAATAAAAGCTGAGCCACTCCTGAATCCCGCGCATGCCCGCCCGCTGCGCCAGGTCCATAAACAAAACCAGGTCCAGCACGATCGGTGCGGCCAAAATCGAATCGCGGCAGAGGAAGTCCACCTTGATCTGCATCGGATAGCCAAGCCATCCAAAAATATCAATATTGTCCCAGCCTTCTTTGTTGTCGCCACGCGGCGGGTAGTAGTTGATGCGCACTTTGTGACACATCTTGCCGTAGAGCTGCGGATACAGCTGCGGCTGCAGAATGTATTCCAAAACGCTGAGCTTCGACTCTTCCTTCGTCTTGAACGAGCCCGGGTCCTCGAGAACTTCGCCGTCGCGGTTGCCCAGAATGTTCGTAGAAAACCATCCATCCAGCCCCAGCATGCGCGCCTTGAAGCCCGGCGCAAGAATGGTCTTCATCAGCGTCTGACCGGTCTTGAAATCCTTACCGCAAATTGGCACTTCATGATCGTGCGCCAGCTTCTGAATGCCGGGAATATCCACGGTCAAGTTCGGTGCGCCATTGGCAAAAGGCACGCCGCTGGTTACTGAGGCCCATGCATAGAGCATCGAAGGCGCAATAGCCGGATGATTCGCCTTCATCGCCTCAACCAGCTTCTCCGGCGTGGAATGCACGTCCTCCGGCTTAACGAACGATTCCGTCGACCCGCACCAGCAGGTCACCAGCCGCGAAGCGCGCGAAGCCTTTCGGAAATTGGCGATGTCTTCCTTGATCTGCAACGCCAGCTCGTACTTGTTCTTGGCCTTCTTGATGTTCGGACCATCGATCAGCTTGACGAAATCGTGGTCAAACGCCGCCTTCATCGGCTTAATGGTCGAAAGAAAGGGCTTCACCTTTTCGAGATCCTGCGGATTTAAAACGCCGGCGTTGGCCGCCGATTGATACGCGTTGTCCTTGAAAATATCCCATCCCGCAAAAGAGAGATCCTTCAGTTCCGCCAGCGGAACAAATTTCTTGATCAGCGGCGACCGCGCATCCGTCCGCTTGCCCAGCCGAATCGTGCCCATCTGTGTGAGCGAACCAACCGGCTGCGCTTTTCCTTTGCGCACCAGCTCGACTCCCGCCATAAAGGTGGTACTGACAGCGCCCATTCCGGGAAGCAAAATTCCCAGCTTTCCCTTGGCGGGCGCGATTTTGGAAGGCTTTTCCATGCCGCTCCTTTTATGAACGATCCCATTGCGATCGAAAGAGATATTGATACGAAAACAAAAGCTGCCGCAGCAGAAGCGCGTTGCATCCCCAGACAAAACAGCAATGATGATGGAAGCGCGCGAGATTTGCAAATCGAAGCCGAAGGAAGAGCTGTCAACGAGGTTCTCGTGTGCGCCGCAATTCCCACACTAAATACGCGACGACGGCCACATTGACAACCAATGCCAGGACTTTTCCACCGCCGAAACGCCTGAAAAGCTCATAGACTTCCAGCGGTAGAAACGAAGCCGTCGTGATGATCGTGAAATACTCGGCCCAGCGCTTCCGGAACGCCAAGCCCAAGCCTTCGGTAAAGAAAACCGCGGAGTAAATGAACGTGCCGATGCTGAGTTCCTTCAGCCTCCGGTCATCTAGGTTGGATACTTTCATCAACAGAAGGTTGATGAAGTGGTTGTGAGGATCAACGCGAAAAATATTGATCCAGTGTTCCACCACTTCAGCAACGTCTTTGTGCAGTAGCCTAAGCGCCCCAATTCCGGCCGCCAGGAGCGCGAGGGCCTTCAGCAGTTTGAAGGCGGCGATAATCCGCAAACCACGGCCGTGGGATTCCCTTGCGGGCATACTTTATCCGCCCTCGCAAACGAACCTGACATTGTATCGCAGGTCCTCGCAAGACTTGTCCAAGCCTCACTCGCAAATCTCTTCGGATGCTTCGGCCAATGAGAACTCGCTGATGATCTCTGTTTCCAGAGATCAGCCGGCTGAACCACTTCTCATTGAAAGGGGATTGTTTCTTTCGAACCCTCAAGAAAGTGACGGAGGCCCTAAGTGCCGGTGACGGCCGTCACTGTTTCCAGGACTAGAGACGGTCATTATGTTTGTAAGGAATGGGTTTTAGGCCGGTTCGTGCGAACAATGCAGGACCGAACAATCCATTATGGTGCGGCGCATGCAGATCACGGTTGAACACCTAGGCGCAATGCAATTTGAAATCAAGGCTCGGCAGCACACCATCGTGAGCGACCAGCCCGTGGACAACGGTGGATTTGATGAGGGCATGACCCCTCCCGAACTACTCTTGGCGTCGCTCGGTTCCTGCGCTGCGTATTATGCCGCGCAGTATCTACGAAAAAATAAGCTGGCCACCGAAGGCACGAAAGTCATTGTCACGGCAGAGAAAGCCAAGGATCCCGCCCGTTTGGACGATTTTCGAATCGAGGTGGAAGTCCCCTCCGAACTCAGTGACAAAGACCGGCAGGGAATTGAAGAGTCCATCCACCACTGTCTGATTCACAACACGTTGCTGCACGCGCCAAAGATTGCGCTCGACATCAAAACAGTCCAGCTTGCGACGAAATAATTCATCATCTCGCAGATGAAGAACTCGATCCGGGCATCTTGTCCGCCGTTGAATTGGCCAGCTCTGCATTCACGTAACTATTGATTTCACAAGCCAGCGATATTTCTACGATCTCCGGTTTCTCCCATTGCATTGCGGTTCTCCTTTTGGATTTCGGCCTCATGCTTCTTACAGCCATCGAGTCTCACGGCAACGTGAACGCGACCACCGAGTCACCTTGTTTGGTCCCCAGCTTCCCATGCCCGCCCGCAGCGATGACCACATATTGTTTGCCGTGGAGTGTGTACGTCATCGGCGTGGCTTGGCCACCCGCCGGAAGCTCGTACTTCCACAGCTCTTTCCCCGTTTCCGCGTCAAATGCGCGAATAAAGTTGTCCATGGCCGCGGCGGTGAAAACTAAATCGCCCGCCGTCACCATCGGACCGCCCAGCGTAATCGTCCCCGTATTCATGCCCGGAATGAAACTCCCCAGCGGAATGTCCCAGACTTTTTTCCCAGTGAAGAGATCGACCGCCGCAACCGTGCCCCACGGCGGCGCATTACAAGGAAGTCCGCTCGGCGACAACAGCGGCGTTCGAAACATTGCGAAGGGCCCGCCGGTCTGCCGCGCGAACTCGCCGTGCAACCGGTCCGACTCGCTGGCATTCTTATGCGCCTCCGCAAGTTCGTCGCGGGGAATCAGCTTCACAAAAATCGGCAGCCGGTTCGTATCCGCGAAAAGAAGGTGGCGTTGCGGATCGTACGCCGCGCTCCCCCAGTTCACTCCGCCAACATTGCTCGGATACACCAGCGTGCCTTGAAGACTCGGAGGAGTGAAGATCTCGCCCGACCGTGCGGCCTTGATCTTGTCCGCACACCACGCACGCTCCTGAGGGTCCTTGCCCCACGCATCGTCGGACGACAATGTTTCCGGAACAAGCGAAATCGTGGAAGCAGGCTGTGTCGGCCAGGACTCTTCTCCGGCGACATCGCTCTTCGGCACGGGTCGCTCTTCGACCGGCAACAGCGGTACACCTGTCAAGCGATTGAGAACGAAAACGCGGCCCATCTTCGTGGTGATGGCGATGGCCGGCGTACCATCTTTCCACGCAAACAGCGTCGGCTGCGACGCCACGTCGTAATCCCACAGGTCGTGATGCACCACTTGAAAGCCCCATACGAAGTCCCCGGTGGAGGCGTGCAGGGCCACGACGGAATTAGCCCACTTGTTATCGCCTTTGCGGATGCCGCCAAAATAATCGGGGCTTGCGCTCCCTGTGGGAATGAAAACAAGGTCGCGTGCAGCATCCACTGAAATGGTGGACCAAGCATTTCCGGCACCGGTGCGCGGCGACGTGTTCATCGCCCAGGGGATAGGATCCCACGACCAGCGCAATTTCCCAGTGCGCACATCGAACGCTCGCACAATCCCACGCTCCAATGTGACCGCTCGATTGTCTCCGATCGACGAACCAGTGATGACCAGCTCCTTTACGATGGCCGGCGCGGACGTAACTTGGTAGTCGCCGGGATCGCGCAGTTTGACGCCCGTCGTGAGGTCCAGCTCGCCATCCGTCCCGAAGTCGGCGCACGGCTTACCAGTGACTCCGTCCAACGCGATGAGCCGCGCGTCCAGCGTTCCGATGAAAATGCGCAAGCTGCAAACGCGGCCAGCCTTGGCAGACGCATCGTGCCAGGCAGAGACGCCGCGCGAAGTCACCTCCGAAGCCCCATACGGAAGTTCGAGCTTCGGATCGAATTCCCAAAGCTTCGCGCCACTCTCCGGATCGATCGCAATGACGTGATCATAAGGCGTGCTCAGAAAGAGTTCTCCATCCACAAGAATGGGTGTTGCCTCAAACGCCGCTTTTTTGCCCAGCTCCGGGTCATGTGGCAGCGCGCCCGTATGAAACGTCCACGCAACTTTCAGTTGGGCAACATTGTTGCCGTCGATCTGCGATGCTGGGGAGTACCGCGTTCCACCCGGGTCGTTCGAATACGTCGGCCATCCATGGTCAGTCTTGGATTGCGCGCGGCTCGTGCCAACCAGCCAGGTCAGAATCAAAAACAGCAGCAGCCAGCGGAAGTAGCAAAAAAGTTTGAAGGTTCTCATGCGCTAAGAAGTATCGCGAAACAAGGCGGGCAGCAAGAAGTAGGGGACAAGCGGGCCTAAGAAAGGGACGAACGGGCTATCCTCGCTAGCTTTCCGCCAGCTTCAGCGCGCTTTCAGAAGTTCCGGGCGCTCCGTGACGTACCGCCGCGACCATCGCAATTCCGTATCGTCCTGCAAGATAACCTTGTACTCCCCGTGAAACCACGGCAGCAACTCTCGAATCGCGTCCAGCCGAACCAGCGTCCCCCGGTTGATGCGCACAAACACCTTCGGATCGAGAGTGTCCTGCAGGGCATCGAGAGTGCTCCGCAACGTGTGCGTTTTCTTGCCGCAATGCAGTAGCAAATAATTCCGGTCCGCCTCCACCCACGCAATCTCCTTTACGAGAACAAAAAACGACCGCGAATCCTCCTGAATAAGAAGGCGATCGGGCAATGACTTTTCCTTTTCAATCTGTTCCAGCATGTTTTCAAGTCGGGCTGCGACCCCATTGACAGATTGCTCGTGCTGAATGCGTGCCCGGCGCAGAGCCTCGCGGAAGCGCTCCTCTCCCACGGGTTTCAGCAAATAATCAAAAGCGTGCACTTCGAATGCGCGCAGCGCGAATTTATCGTGTGCAGTGATGAAAATAACCTGCGACAGTGGAATCTTTGCGGCCTGAAGCGACTTGATCACGGCAAACCCGTCCATCCCCGGCATCTGCACATCCAAAAAAACCAGATCGGGACGATGTTTCTTCACGGCTGCGACTGCAGCCTCCCCGCTCTCCACTTCGCCGACCACGTTCACACCCGCTTCCTCTCGCAGCAAGCGAAGAACTTTGCGGCGCGCTGGCGCTTCATCGTCAACGACCAGGACGCGCAGCGCTGATTGCGGGCTCATTCGGATTCCGTCGAACTTTGCGATGCAGTACGAAGCGGCACCCGCACCGTGGCCTCGGCCCCGCCGCCTGGCCGGTTGGCGATCGCGAACTGCTGCCTATCGCCATAAAGCTGTGCCAGACGGTCACGGATATTCGACAGCCCGACTCCTTTACCATAGACTCCCGAAGGATCCGCCTCCCCAAGCCCCGCCCCCGTATCGGAAACCTGCAAGATGAGACTTCCGTTCTCCCGGTGTGCGGAGACCGACAACTCCATGGCCGTCCTGCCAGCCCTCATCCCATGCCGCAGCGAGTTTTCCAGCAGCGGTTGCAGGATCAATTGCGGCACCAGCAAGTTGTTCAGCGCCGGATCGATCGAATACGTCATGCGCAATTTGTTTTCGAATCGTTTTTGCATCAAGTCCATGTACAGCCGCGTAATTTCCAGCTCTTCCGCCAGAGGAATCTCATGAACCCGCGAAGCCCGCAGCGTCAGCCTCAGCAGTTCGCTGAGCTGTGTGATCATCGCATCCGCCGCGCGCACGTCCTCATACATCACCGCCGAAATCGTATTCAGCGTATTGAAAAGGAAGTGCGGCTGCAGTTGTAGCCGTAGATTTTCCAGCCTGCGCCTGGGCCAGTTTCGTTTGCAGTTCGGCCGCCGCCAATTTCTCCGCCTGCGCCAGCCGGTTGCGTTCGAACGCATAATACGCCAACACAATAATCGTGTACCCCATGAAGTCGTTCGAAAACTCCATCGGATAGCGGTACGACATAATTCCGTAGTCGTACGGCCCGAACCCCACCAGCGGGGCAATCAAATGCCGGCTCAGCGCCATCAGTGTAGTGTGCAGAAACGAAAAAACAACCGCGCCTGAAATGTGCCACGCCACGCGCCGCACCCAACCCCGGCATTCGAATAGGTAGTAGCGTGCGAACAGCAAAACAAGAGGCAGCAGCAGAAACACCGAATACACACCCGTGCTTTGCTCCAAGAGCCGCATCCCAAACGTCCCCACGCGCTGCCGCGAAAGGTCGTCCAGGTAGCGATACTCCAGTTCCGCGACGCAAATTACTGTGTAGATGGCGAACAGGACGCCCCACACGCGCGCTCGGGAGAGACGCGGAGGCTTAGCAATGGATGCGAATTGGAATGTGCGCGCCATCAGTCAGCAGAGAGTATGCTCCAACTGATGTAATTGCGGGAAGACCTTCGCTCGGGAAGAATCAACCAGTGAGAGAGCGAAAACCAAAAGTGAGCAAGAGATCAGGGCCGGCGGCGTCTCGACGTGCTGATCGAACTGATCATCGTCACCGCCACCAGGAACAGAACCGCACCAGCCAAGGCGTACACTATCACGGCACTCTCCACTTGATTCGATGCTATAGGAGTGCAGATAGAATGCCAAAGAAATCCCTTTTATTTTCTATAAGTTGCGCGGAATGCTATGTGCAGAATCGTCGCCAAAAGCGGACATGTGTGGGTGCCCATCTACGCCAGCCAAGTACTAAAACTAAGGAAGCAGTGCCCACGAATTCTTGCCTAAGGAATCGCCCATTCAGCTTTTACTCAGCCGAATCGACCCGTCTCCCGTATGAATCGTCAGCGGCTGCCCCCCGCCGTTCATTTTTCCGCGAATCTCCGACTTGCTAAACGTCCCTTCAACGGTCACAGGTATGCCCAGACTGATGTGCCCATCCCCCGTGGTGGCATCAAT
This sequence comes from uncultured Acidobacteriota bacterium, assembly GCA_963729455.1. Lineage (GTDB taxonomy): Bacteria > Acidobacteriota > Terriglobia > Acidiferrales > UBA7541 > Acidiferrum. The sequence continues at coordinate 624,105 of CAVSNX010000003.1, read as the reverse complement.
ATTGGCTTGAAAGTCGCCTGGGAGAACGATGTCTACGCTTCCATCTCCGGTGCGTATCGTCCAACTGGACTGCATCTTCGACCCAGGCAGGACCCGGGCGTCCACGCTTCCATCCCCCGTCTTGATCCCCAAAGCGTCAAACCGCCCCACCAGCCGAATGTGCCCGTCCCCCGAATCCGCGTCCACTCTCCCGTCCAGGTCCCGAGCCTCGATACTCCCATCGCCCGTCCGCAAGCGAATATCGCCCTTAAGGGTGTCCACCGTGATGCTCCCATCGCTGGTATGAAGATCAATCGTTCCACTAAGCGCATTGGCCTTCACCGACCCGTCACCCGTGTGGACGTTCACCGTTCCACTGATCGAATCCGCCTGTACTGCACCGTCGCCGGTTTGCACTGTCAGGTCACCCTCTTTGGGCATGCGCACCTCAATATGCAGGTTCCTCGAGTTGTGCCCCCACGAGAATCCCCAATGGCCCATGAGCCGTGCCGTAAGCTCCACAGCATTCCCGTCCTGATGCGACTCAATCCTCAGGTCTTTGTCCAACACATAGCCTTGGAACTCCACCCGAAACTCAACCTGCCGGTTGTCGCCCGACGTCACGTGCACGCTGCCGTCATTGGTATCCACACGCACGTTGGCCCGCCCGCTAACCGCATAAGACTTAACGACATCATCCGCCCGGCTGCTCGGCGCACTTAGCGCCATCAGGAGCAGGGAAGCCCCTGCTGTCCCCAGCCGGATTCCAGTTTTGTGGCGCACAATCGATTTCATAGCTCAAAAACCTCCGTGCGGATCGGCCCAGAACCTTCGATCCTTTGTCCTTCTAACAAGATATACGACACGCTGTAACAGAATGTTCCCTCCGCACCTGCTCTCTGGCCTAGCGATGACCCTTTGCAACCTTCTTCTTAGGAACAGCCCCAGCCTTGGGCCGTAGGGCCACCAGAAACTGCTGGGTGGGCAGGGTATTGATGACGTCCCGCTTTTCCAGCCAGCCGCGCCGCGCCATCGTGACCCCATAATGTATGAAAGACAGGTTTGTCGTGTTGTGCGAATCAGTTGAAATGACCACCTTGACGCTCCGCTCCTTGCACATCCGCAAGTACACGTCTTTCAGGTCCAGCCGGTCCGGATACGAGTTGCACTCCATGGCCACCCCATGTTTTGCGCACGCCGCTAGAATCTTCTCCATGTCGTAGTCCAAAGCGTCTCGACGGAGCAGCAGCCGCCCCGTGGGATGCCCAATAATCTGTGTGTACGGATTCTCAATGGCCGCGAGCATTCGCTCCGTCATGGCCGCGCGATCGAGATTGAAATAAGAGTGGATGGAGCAAACCACCACGTCGAGCTGTGCCAAGATCTCGTCGGAATAATCGAGCGAGCCGTCCTTGAGAATATCCACCTCCGCTCCGGCCAGGACTCGAATCCCCAGGCCCTTGTCGCTGGCGGCATGGATTTTCTTGATATGCGCAGCCATGCGCTTCTCGTCCAGGCCATTGGCCACCGTCACCGCTTTCGAATGATCCGTGATGGCGATGTACTCGTGCCCCAGCTGCCGCGCCGCCTCGGCCATCTCTTCGATGGAATTCTTCCCATCGCTCGCCGTCGAATGCATCTGTAGGTCGCCCTTCACATCCTTCAGTGTGATCAGGTGCGGCAGCTTGTGGTTCTCCGCGGCGGCAATCTCGCCAGTATTTTCGCGCAACTCCGGCGGGACGTAGTCCAGCTTCAGTTTCGAATAAATCTCTTCTTCCGTCCGCCCCGCCACCCGTTTCTCAGCCTTCAAAGTAGCCAGAGCATATTCGTTCAGCGTGTAGCCCATGTCATTCGCCCGCCCACGCAGCGCCACGTTATGCTCTTTCGAACCGGTGAAGTACAGCAGCGCGGCTCCGAAGTTTTCCTTTTCAAGCAGCCGCACGTCCACCTGCAAGCCATTTTCCAGCGTGAAGCTGACCTTGTTTTCTCCGTGTGCCAGCGTTTGATCAATTCCCGGAAACTCTAGAATGTGCTTGGCCAGCGCATCCACATGCTTCTGCGAGGTATGCCCGTCCGCCAAAGTGACCAGTAAATCCAAATCGCCAACGGTTTCCTTCCCGCGTCGCAGCGACCCCGCCGGCGTCACCGATTCCACCGCTTTTCCGGCTTTTTCAATGTGCGCTGCAATCGCCGTGGCCGCGTCCTCAGCGGTACTGATGAGGAAGCGCCCGGTTGATTTCTTAAAAACCTCCACTGCTTTCAGGATGTTCTGCTCGCTCTTTTCGCCAAATCCCGGCAAATCGCGCAACTTGCCTTCCTTGGCGATTCTCTCCACTTCCGCCACAGTTCCGGCTTTGAAATGGGACCAGAGAAACGCCACTTTCTTCGGCCCGAGGGACTGCAGTTGCAGCACATCGAGAATGGTCTCCGGATATTTCTTCAGCAACTTCTTCCGCAGCGCATAGTCCCCGGTCTTGACAATCTCTTCCAGGTGCTCGACCATGCGGTCGCCAATCCCCGGAAGTTCCTTCAACTTTTCCGGTTCCTGAACGAGCTGTTCAACGGACTCCGGCAAGCTGTCAATCAACTCCGCAGCTTTCTCATAGCTTCGGTAACGCCCAATAATGGCGCCATCAATCTCCAACAGTTGTGCTGTTTCCCGAAGGATGCGAGCGATCTGTTTGTTGTCCATGGTGGGAGGATTATAAGCCCGCCGGCAGGAAGTGATGAAGCGGGAAGCTGCGGACACCCGCGGGGAGAGAAGCTTCGCCTCCAATAAAAAATGGCCGGCAGGGGGGCGCTCCCTGCCGGCCCGATTTTTGCTCTATTCCTTATCCGCTTGCCTTTGCCACATTCGCTGCTTGCGGGCCCTTGGGCCCCTGGACGATCTCGAACTCGACAGGATCTCCTTCCTGCAGCGTTCGATAGCCATCCCCGGTGATGGCGGAATAATGGACAAACACGTCGGGGCCATCATCGCGCCCGATGAAGCCATATCCTTTGGAATTGTTAAACCATTTTACGGTTCCTTGCACTTCGATTGCCTCCTGACAGGCATAAAGTATCTTTGTCACAGCGGCGGGGGACTCTCTCAGCGCCGTCATGATTACAAATTGCGCGGAGTGTACCAGAATCGAAGTTCGAGTCAATAGAACATTCTCGTTTTATAGCAAAGATTTATTCGCTTTATCCGTTTTAAAAACGATTCAATGCACTTCTCTTGGGAAATCGCTTTCCCGTCGCGAGAAAACGCAGGTAGTACAAAATTCCAGCGATCGATTTTGCGTCGCGCAGCTTTCCCTTTCGAATCATCTCTTCCAATTCCTTGGGTTTATAAGCACGGGAAATTATTTTCTCGTCTTCTTCCGGCTCCGCCTCCCCCGCCGTCAATCCTTCCGCCAGAAGAATGAACATCCGTTCTTCCAGAAAGCCCGGGGTAGGGAATACATCCAGAAAAATCCGGAAGCGCCTTGCGCGAAACCCAGTTTCCTCAATCATTTCCCGCGCCGCCGCCTCCCGCGGGCTTTCCCCCGCGTCAATTCGCCCGGCGACCAACTCCCACAGATATTGCCGCGCTGCGTGTCGATACTGCCGGATCATCACGATGTCCCCGTTGGGAAGAACCGGGAGCACCACCACCGAACCCGGGTGGGTGATGACTTCCCGCGTCGTTCGCACCCCGGTAGGCTCCAGGACTTCGTCGCGGCGGATGCCAAACACCGGGCCTTCGTACAGCGTCGAGCTGCTGAGGACTTTCGCTTTCTTCGATGGCTGTGAAACTGAAGATTTCTTCATTTTCGTCTTCCTCGTCGCGTTTCGAGTCGGACATCATACCGGGAAAACGACATTTCGTCAGTGATTGCGCAGTGTCCTTTTGTTTGCTTGTGGGCGCACCGTGCGCCTATACTCGATTGTTAACTCAAAATTTCTAAGGAAACTCTAAAGTAGCGCTCTCGGGCGATTCGAATGGCCATCAACACCATCATCGTGGACGACGAGAAGCCCGCTCGGGATGAGCTGGCCTTTCTATTGAAAGCTTTTCCCGAAGTCAACGTCATTGGTTTGGGAAAGAACGGCGTGGAAGCCGTCTCGCTGATCAAGGAGCACGCGCCGGACTTAGTCTTCCTCGACGTCCAAATGCCCGGGCTGGACGGCTTCGGTGTCCTCAAGAAATTAGTCGAACGCAAAATGAAAATGCCGCACGTGGTTTTTGCGACTGCCTTCGACCAGTACGCGGTCCAAGCCTTCGATGTAAATGCGGTGGATTATGTCCTCAAGCCTTTTGATAAATCGCGGATTGCCAAAGCCATCCAGCGTGCGCGCCGCGAAATCGAGGCTGAGACAAGTCCCACGGAGCGGCTGGAACAACTGGTCAGCCAGCTGGGTGGTTCGAAACCGCCGTCCTCGCCCCCGGTCAAACTCTTGCTGAAATCGCAGCAGCGCCTCTTACTGATTGACGGAGAAGACCTGGTGTTCGCCTCGATCGCGGATGGATCGATTTCCGTGTCGTCACGCGAAGCCGAAGGCTCTTCGAACTACCGTACTCTGGAAGAATTGACCGACGCGCTGGATTCCGAATCCTTCTGGCGCCCCCACCGCTCCTACCTTGTGAATATTCATCACATCAAGGAAGTCGTGCCGTGGTTCAAATCCAGCTACCTGCTCAAAATGAACGACAAGAAGCAAACGCAAATCCCCGTAAGCCGCGCCCAAACCAAGCGTCTGCGCGAATTATTCAAGCTCTAGCTACGAACTCCTAGTCCCCGTTCGAAAGCACTTCTCGCACTTTGCGCGCCAGGGAATTCAATTCGAACGGCTTCTCGATGTAATGGTCGTTGCGCTCGGAAATCACGCGCTGAATCGCAGCATCGTCGGCGTACCCCGACATGAACAGAACCGGTGTACCTGGGTGAGACGCCTTTAGCTGGTCCGCCAATTCTCGCCCGCCCATCCCCGGCATCACCACATCGGTGATCACCAGATGGATCGGCCCAGCATGCGCTTTCGCCTTGGCTAGGCCATCCGAACCGTTTTTCGCCGTGACCAGCGTAAATCCTGCGTTGCCGAGATAATCGCTGATCAGCTCTCGCAAGCTGGCTTCGTCCTCAACCAGCAGGATGGTCTCGCCTCCCGGCGCAGGCACCGCTATCCGGCTCTCCCGCTGCGCAGCCGGAGCCTCCTCTTCCGATGGCGGAAAGAAAATCTTGAACGTCGTGCCTTTCCCGACCTCCGATTCCACCTCAATCCGCCCCCCACTCTGCGAAACTGTCCCGTAAACCATCGCCAACCCAAGTCCAGTCCCTTTGCCCCGCGCCTTGGTGGTAAAAAACGGCTCAAAAATACGCGGCTGTAACTCCGGCGCAATCCCGCTGCCCGTATCACTAACCGTCAGCAAAACACCCTCGATCACTTTCTCGAATCGCGATCCCAGCGGCATGGGCGCATTTTCCGTTTGGAGGGTTAATGTGCCTCCTTTGGGCATGGCATCCCGTGCATTCACCGCGAGATTCAGCAGCACCTGCTGCATCTGATTCGGATCCGCCTTGATTCTTCGAACGTTGGCGCCCGGTCGAACCACAAGGTTGACGTCCTCCCCGATCAGCCGGGGCAGCACTTCCGAAATCTCCGCCACCACTTGGTTGAGATCCAGCACCGTAGGCTTGAGGATCTGCTTGCGGCTGAACGCCAGCAGTTGGCTCACCAGCGCCTGCGCGCGGTCCGAACTCTTCATGATTTCCGTGATCTTCCGCCGCAGTTCCTCGTCTCCTTTTTTGGGCGGCATAGCCAATTCCGCATATCCGCGGATCACCGTCAGCAGATTGTTGAAGTCGTGCGCCACGCCTCCCGCCAGCCGCCCCAGCGACTCCATTTTCTGAGCCTGCCGCAGCTGCTCTTCGAGCGAGTGCACCTCCGTCTCCGCGCGTTCATGCTCCGAGCGGATCCGCAGCGTCGAAATGCCATACGCAAGATTGGTTGCAAGTTCCTTAAGCAGCGCCACTTCCTCGGCGTCAAACACATCCTCTTCCGCGGAGTAGAGGTTCAGAGCGCCAATCACGCCCTGATCGCCGGCAAGGGGAAGCGAAATGGCCGACAGAAACTTTTCTTCCGCCGCTCGCTTGGCCCATGGCGCAAATCGCGGATCCTTCAATGTATTTGGAATCGCGCAAATCTCGCCCATTCGAATCGCCGTTCCCACCGGGCCCCGTCCAACCGGCGTATCCGCCCACGAAATCCGGATCGTCTGCAAGTACCCACCGGTATCGCCGCTCTGCGCAGCCACCCGGATGGATTTTTCTTCATCGTCTTCCGGCATGCCCACCCACGCCATCCGGTAACCGCCGGTATTCACAATAATCTGGCAAATTTTTTCCAGCAGCTCCTGCTCGTTGTTCCCGCGCACCAATTCTTGATTGCAGCGGCTGAGCGCCAGCAGCGCGCGGTTCAGACGTTTCACCTCGCTCGAATCGCGAAAGATCGCCAGAATGACGCGCTTGCGCGGGTTATCTAGATCAATCAAGCGCACCCTGGCATCCACTTCCACGGCCCGCCCGTCACCTCGCCGCAGCTTCAATTGCGCGCTCTGGGCCTCGCCGCTCGAAAGGCCTGAGCGAAAAAGTTCGCAATAATATTTTTCCTCGCCCGGCGGGAAAAGATCCGCTTCCGGCAATCCAGCAAGCTCCTCTGATGGAATTCCTAAAAACTCCCCGGTACGAGTATTTGCTTCCACCACTTTCCCGGTCTCGTCGTCCACAATCACGATGGCGTCGCTCGCGGAATCGAACAGCCGCCGGTATTTTTCTTCGGAGCGCCGCACGTTGCTCAGCAAATACCGCGACGTGCCGATTCCCAGAACCAGCAGCAGCACGCTCGTTCCCAACGTCAGATAATTCAGAAATCCGCGCAAGCGCTGGTCGCCTGCAACCAGCGTATTGGAGAACTGATTCTCGAGCAGCGTGAGCCTCGTGTCGCACGCCTCGATTTCTTCCAGAACGTGCCGCACCCTTTCCGGATCGGGCCGGTCCAAAAACCTCTCGGCATGAAGCTGGTCGGCAAACTCGGTGAGGTTGTCGATCTCCGCGTCGGCCGCCGCCCAGTCCGCCATCGCTCGCTGCATAAAACTGAATCCGTGGAACCAGCGATAAAACCGTAGGATGCTTCGAACGTCTTCCGGACTAGCGTGTGCCCTGCCAAACTCCTGGTATACCACCTGCATGTCCGGAACAGGCTTGCCCAGCTCCAGCCGCGCGAACTTGTCGCCGAGCGGAACCTGGATCGCCGCCAAATACGCCTGATAATCCGCTTGCGAGCCGGTGGCGGCATACTGCTCCAGCTCAATCACCGCTTCCTTTTGCGCTTTGGACCAATCGCTCTCTCCCTCAATGTAACTGCGTTCGGAAGAGAGAATCGCGGAGCGGAACGTCGCCAGGAAAAAAGCGAAAATGACAATCGCCGTGAATAGAGACACCACGCCGAACAATTTCTGGCTCAGGGTCCAGTGGCGATGTTTTCGTTCCAAAGCCAAGTCCTGCCCGCCTTAGTGGTCCTGCGTTGTGTTTCGGGGTACCACTTTATTTTGCACCAACCCGGGATTGGCGCATCTTCCTCAATTGGCGCGTGTTGCCCGGTATGTTAGCATCGCGTGTACACTTCTTGCGATGCCTCCGCCGGGCCGGAGTTGTACACCTGACGCGATGGATTTTTCACTCAAGGACCACCAAAAACTGATTCGCGATACCGTCCGCCAATTCATGGAGGCGGAGGTCCGCCCCGTCGTCAAGGAAATGGAAAAGGCGGAGAAATTTCCCGCTGAAGCCATCCAGAAACTCGGCGAAATGGGCTGCTGCGGCATGCTCATGCCCGAAGAGTGGGGCGGTCCGGGGCTGGACACCGTTTCGTATGTCCTGATGCTGGAAGAGGTTGCGCGCGTTTTCACGGCCATGTCCACGGCGATCGGCGTCACGAATTCAGCGGTGCAGGTGCCCCTGCTATTGTTCGGCACGGAAGCGCAGAAGAAAAAATACCTGCGTCGCATGGCCACGGCAGAAACGCTCGGCGCGTTTTGCCTGACGGAGCCGGCGGCAGGATCGGATGCGGCGGGGATTCAGGCTCGCGCGGTGCGCGACGGCGATCATTACAAGCTCAATGGCACAAAGACCTGGGTCACGAACGGCAGCGTTGCTGGCGTCCTGATAGTTTTTGCGAAGACTGATCCGAACGCGGGCGGCAAAGGGATTTCCGCCTTTCTGGTCGAGCCGGGCTTCGCGGGGTTCCGCGTGGGGCGCCATGAGGACAAGATGGGCCAGCGGTCATCGCCGTCGGTTGAGATTCTCCTGAATGATTGCGTCGTCCCAGTCGAAAATCGGCTAGGCGAAGAGGGCCAAGGGTTGAAGATTGCCCTGAGCGCTCTGGATGGCGGGCGAATTGGAATTGCCGCGCAGGCGGTCGGGCTGGCGCAGGGGGCCCTGGAAGAGACCGTCAAATACGCCAAGCAGCGCGGCGCCTTTGGCAAGAAGATCTCCGACTTCCAGGCCATTCAGTGGATGATTGCCGACATGCAGACAGAGATTGAGGCCGCGCGCGGGCTGACCCACTACGCCGCCTGGATCAAGGACTCCCATCCCACGAAAGTCGGCGCAAGTGCCTCCAAAGCCAAGCTTTACGCCAGCGAGATGGTGAACCGCGTAGTGTATAGAGCGGTCCAGGTCCACGGCAGCGTGGGATACTCACGTGAAACCGATGTCGAACGCATGTACCGCGACGCCCGCGTCATTACCATTTATGAGGGGACCAGCGAAGTGCAGCGCATGATCATCGCCAGGGAACTCCTGGGGAAAGCCAGTTGAAAGGACAGGGTTTACCGTTGCCAGCAATCGCCCTTGACATGTGTTAACTATTATGCTATCATTTCACCAGATTAAAAGTATGGTACTCCGGCCAAACGCCGACACCACCCAAAACCCACCCCTCGCTCGCCCAGCTTCACCCTCTACTAACTCTTTTAGATGCAACACTTACAAACCGCCTGTAACTATTGCAGGCTCTGTTGACATCCTCGACACGGATGGTGTTCGGAGAGGTCGACAAGGGGAGTCCTGCAGTGTTTTCTGATGAGGCAGGAGGGACCATGGCCGAAGTTGGACTCCTGCCCTTTGCTCGCATGGCGCTAGAAATGGCCACGCAGGTTTTGCCACCCTACCGCACCCGCTTCAGTAAGCATCAGTTCACCCAGCCGCAGTTGCTGGCGGTGTTGTTGCTGATGCGCTACGAAGACTGGACCTTCCGCGAAGCCGAGACCCGCTTGCGGGAGCACCAGGAGTTGCGCGCCACGTTGCATCTGCAAGCGGTGCCCGACTACACCACGCTCTATCGTTTTTTGCGGCGGCTGCCAGACGACACCATCGATCGCGGGCTGCGTGAAACCGTGCGTCGTCTCCGACAACGGCGACGCCGAGCGGTGGTGGTGGCGGTCGACGGGACGGGCCTCTCTTACAATTCCGTCAGCAGTTTCTTCATCCGGCGCGTGGAACAGCAAGCCCAGCGCAGTTCGCGCCATCGTCATTGGTTGAAGTGGGTGATCGTCGTGGATGTGCAGCAGCAGATTTTGTTGGCGCAGCGGGCCCATCAGGGACCGGGGTCGGACGTGCGTTTTTTGCCACCCTTGTTGGATGTGGCCGCCTGCGGCGCGCCCATCCGCCTGGTGCTGGCAGACGCGGAGTTCGATTCCGAACCCAATCATCAACACATTCGGCAACGTCTGGGAGCGCAGAGCATCATCCCGGCCAAGCGTCGTGGTGTACCCAACGGCGAAATTCGCAATCTGATGTCCCGCCGCTTTCCCGCGAAGCCCTACCGCCAGCGCGTCAAGATCGAAACCACCTTCTCCACGATAAAACGCAAACTCTCCTCGCGGGCCCCCGGTCGCAGCCTGTCCATTCAAATTCGCCAAGCACTTTTGCTCGGTCTTGCGTTCAACCTCTACCGCTTGAGGCCTCTCCGCTCGCACGAGGATGTCAACAGAGCCACTATTGCATCTAAACGACTTACGCAAATTGCAACTCCTTTAGATGCAACACTTACAAAAAACCCGGGGGGAGGGGGGCCTCGTGCCAACCACCCCTGAACCCACGAAGCGCATCATCAGCGGCATGCGCCCCACCGGCCGGCTGCACATCGGCCATTATTTTGGCGCCCTCCAGAATTGGGTGCGGTTACAAAATGACCCATCCTACGACTGCTTCTACTTCATCGCCGATTGGCATGCCCTCACGAGCGACTACGCGGATACGTCGGGGGTGGCCGAAAACACGCTCCAGATCATGATCGATTATCTGGCGGCGGGCCTCGATCCAGCAAAGAGCGTCCTTTTCCTCCAGTCAGCCGTCCCGGAGCATGCCGAGTTGCATCTGCTGCTGTCCATGGTGACACCGCTGGGCTGGCTCGAGCGCGTTCCGACGTATAAAGAGGCGCTGGAAAACGTCAAGGATAAGGACCTCCACAATTACGGGTTTCTCGGCTATCCGGTGCTGCAGACGGCCGACATTGTGATTTACAGCAAGCCCGGAGCACAGCTTTACGTGCCAGTAGGAGAAGATCAGGTTTCGCATGTGGAGTTGAGTCGAGAGATTGTACGGAAGTGCAACCTTCATTGGGGAATTGCCATCGACACGGCATTCATGCAGAAGGCAGTTTGTGAGGGCCGCATCCCGATTTCCATAATTTTCGAGGGAGCGGACCGGGGCGAACTAAAGGTTGTTCAATCGCTCGAAGCTCGACAGCCTCTGAGTCAAGAAGAGCTCCAAGAACTTGAGGGGCGGATCAGGAATCGAATAGGTGAAATCGGAATTGAGAACTGGAGCGAAAAAATTAAAAGGCTTGAAGGAAAGTCTTCCAGCGCGCATGGAACGAAGCCCAATTCGCATGACTACATAATCCATGAAAACGTTCTGGTTGAACCAGGCGTGATGCTAACGAAGACGCCGAGGATACCGGGGCTCGATGGGCGGAAGATGTCGAAGAGTTACGGGAATGCGATTACGTTGAGTGAGAGCGATGCGGACATCCGGGCGAAGACGAAGGTGATGGTGACCGACCCGGCGCGGAAGCGGCGGACGGATCCGGGAAATCCGGACGTGTGTCCGGTGTATGACTGGCATAAACTGTTCTCGCCACCCGAAACGCTACAGTGGGCGGCGGAGGGCTGCCGGACGGCCGGAATCGGTTGCATCGAGTGCAAGGCCAAGATGGCCGACCATTTGATCGAGTGGATTACGCCCGTGCGCGAACGGCGAGTGAAGTACGAACAGAACCCGAAGCAAGTGTTGGAACTCTTGGATGCGGGATCGAAGAAGGCGCGAGTCGTAGCGCAAGGAACCATGGAGCGAGTAAGGGAAGCGGTTTTTCATTGGGGGGATAAGCGGCGAGAGATAGGAGCTGTTTGATGATCGACACGCGCCTGAGGTCTACATTAATCGGTGGGCTACGACTATTGGCTGCGATTGTGATTTTCTGTCTGGGGTTCGTTTTCCAGATCGTTCCGACGGACTTAGTGGCGAAGGATGGGACCGCCCCAAAAACCTATAGCCACGACGCGCACGGTCTGGAAAAACAATTCGAGCCCCTGTTAAAAGCTTATGCAAAGGGCGATGCCGATGCGGTCAACAGAGAATATACCGTCTTTGTCTTGCCCAACCCCAATCAATGGTTCGCGGACTATTTTCCCGCCAGCAGCGTTCAGCAATTGGGATGGGACTACGATTCCGAGACCGAACACTACAAGGAAACGCTTCCCAGGATGATGAAAATCTTGCAGTCTGGGTCGAGATTCCACGCGCACTGTTCGCCAGCAGATCCGAACCACAAGGCAAAATTGCAGCCGAGAGAAGATGCGATGCAACCACTCAAGGAAATTCCCTTAGAGAAGTTTGAGATTAAATATGTTGCAGACAACGGGCGATGGTTTTCCGAGCTGGGCAACTTTGTATATGTCGACGGCGCATTTCGTTATCTTGGTAAGGGAGCCTATCCGTTTTGGTCCATGCCCGACGCAACTCGGAAAGCGCGCAGTGGAGAGAAGAACTAAGCTATGGCAACGCCATACAAGATAAACATACCGATGTATGAGGGGCCGCTGGACCTGCTCTTGGATTTGATCAAGAAGCAGGAGATGAATATTCACGACATTCAGATTTCGAAGATCACGGCGCAGTATTTGGATTACTTGCACAAGCTGGAAGAGCTGGACGTGGGTGTTTCCTCGGAATTTATTTATATGGCAGCGACGCTGATCTACATCAAGAGCAAGATGCTGCTGCCGCCGGATCCGCTCGGTGAAACAGAAGAAGGCGGCGGTGATCCCCGGGCGGAACTGGTGCAGCGGCTTGTAGAACACGAGAAGTTCAAGAATGCGGCGCAGCTTTTGTACCAGAAGCAGCAGATTGAAGAAAACGTGTGGTCGAAGCCGGACAAGTCGCTCTACCACGACGAAGGAACCGAGGGCGAGCTGGTCGTTTCGTTAGTGGATTTGGTGAAAGTGTTCCAGCAGGTGCTGGAACGGAAGAAGGAAGTCTCGCGGATCGAGCTGCGACACGAAGAATTTACCGTGGCGCAGATGATCGCGGCGTTGCGCGCGCAGATTCTGGCGAGCGCGGACAGTTCGGTGAATTTAATTCAGTTTTTTGAGGCCTGCCCATCGCGGCACGCGATGATCGTGGCGTTCCTGGCGGTGCTTGAGATGGTGAAATTGCAGGCCGTGGCGCTGGTGCAGGAGAAGCAATTCGGAGAAATTCTGGTGCGGAAGCACAAGATGTTTGATCTGGTCTTTGATGAGAACGGTGGGATCAAGCAGATTGATGAGGAATACAAATAGTTGACGGTCGATGGTTGAAAAAAACCAAAGATTTAACGCAGAGGTCACGGAAAGCGCAGAGTACGCGGAGAAGAACCAAAAAACAGAAACGAACCGGTCTAAAGACTGGCCACTACAGGGAAGAACCCTATGACGAATGAAGAGAGAAGAGCGGCACTCGAAGCAATAATTTACGCGGCGGATGAGCCGGCGACGATCGAGCAACTGACGCGCGCGCTCGGGGAAGAGAAACTGGCAGTGCAGTCGTCGCTCGACGAGCTGGTCGCGAGTTATGCGGGCGAAGACCGCGGGATCGAGATTCGTGCGGTGGCGGGCGGGTACAAGCTGTATACCAAGCCGCAGCAGCATGACCTGGTGCGGCGGTTCATCAAAAGTTTGCGGCCGCCGCTACGGCTGTCCATGCCCGCGCTCGAGACGCTGGCCGTCATTGCGTACAAGCAGCCGGTAACTTCGCCGGAAATTTCGGAGATTCGCGGTGTGAATACCTCCGGTGTCATTGGCACGCTGCTGGACAAACACTTGATTACCACGGCGGGGCGAAAGGAAGTGATGGGCCGCCCAATTTTGTACAAGACGTCAAAAGAGTTTTTGATGCGCTTTGGGCTGAGCGATTTGGAGGAACTGCCGAGCTTGAAAGAATTTGAAGCGCTGGCACGCGAAGCGCTGGGGAGTGATGAAGGATTCGCGCCGGTGGATGAGTCTGCGATTGATGATCATTCGCATGAAACTCCCTCGGACGCGATCGCGCACGTCGGCGAAGAGCTCGCCGAGGCAGAAGCAGAACGGGAACACGAGGCGTTAGCCACATCCGAAGGTATGCCCTCCGGTCAACTGGATGAAGACCCGCCATCGGTGAAGTCTACGGCAGCGGGCGAGTAAGAAAAGGATTTTACACAGAGGACGCAGAGAACACAGAGGTCACAGAGAAGAAGATTGTTCCGGCGGCGCAATCGTTATGAGCAAACAAATGCAACTCAGGATTGGTTGTGCGGCGCTTGGGGTGGCAATTGCCGCCGCTCTTTTTGCATATCTTGAGATCACAAACTATTCGAGCTTTGGTTACCTATTGGTTGTGACTGCAGTCATACTTTGCCCGGCTTCTCTCATCTCCGTTCTGTTTATCGACGCTGAGCCGCACAGCAGCGGAATCGCTTTTGTGTGGTTGCTTATTGCGCTGATAAATGGAGCACTTTATTCGGCGATCGGAGTAGGGCTCGCAGGGCATTTGTGGAAAACAGACCCACCTGCTAATGCGACTTAAAATAAGAAAGCCATAGACCTCGGATATGCAGGAAAGATTACAGAAGATTATTGCGCGGGCGGGGATTGCTTCGCGGCGGCATGCGGAGCAGTTGATCCTCAGCGGACAGGTGCGCGTGAATGGGCGCGTGGTGCGGGAGTTGGGGACGAAGGCGGATGCGGCGGAAGACAGGATTGAGGCGGCGGGAAAAGTCGTCGGGGCGGAAGAGCGGCGCGTTTACATTGTGTTGAACAAGCCGCCGGAAGTTGTGGCGACGATGGCGGATCCGGAGGGGCGCAAGACGCTGCGGAATTGTCTGCGCGGATTGCCGGAACGCGTGTACCCGGTGGGGAATCTGGAGTATGCGGCGTCGGGGCTGGTGTTTTTAACGAATGACGGCGACCTCGCGGCGCAGATGCTGAAAAACTGGGCGCACCTCGAGCAGGTCTATCACGCGAAGGTGAAAGGCATGTTGACGCTGCCGGACCTGGAGCGCCTGGGAAAAGAAATTGGCGCGCGAATGCAAACGGTGCGGCAGCCGGATGCCACGCGCGGGCGCGCGGCAAATTTCTGGTACGAAATCCGGATGAAAGATTTTAAGAATGAAACTTTACGGCGTTTGATGTTCAAGGAAAAGCATCCGCTCGAAAAGTTGAAGCGCATCGGGCTGGGGCCGCTCTCGGTCGAGGGAATACCGCGGGGCAGATATCGGTTAATAGAAAAGAAGGAAGCCGAGAAATTGTTGAAGACTGAACAGGTCCGCAAAGAACGAGGAAAGCCTCACCCCTGAAGGACTGAGCTGCAGATCGCCCTGGTGGAGAATCCACGCTAGATGGCTACGGAAAGATTGCAGAAAATTATGGCGGCGAGTGGAATCGCGTCGCGGCGCAAGGCGGAGGAGATTATTGCGGCGGGGCGCGTGACGCTCAACGGAAAAGTGGTGACGGAGCAAGGCACGAAAGCGGATCCGGAAGGCGACGTGATTTGCGTGGATGGGAAGCCGCTGAAGAGCAAGGAGCGGCTGCTCTATTTTCTACTGCACAAGCCGAAAGGGTACGTGACCACGGTGAACGATCCTGAAGGGCGTCCGACGGTCATGGAGTTGATGAAAAAATGCCCTGAGCGCGTGTATCCGGTGGGACGCTTGGACTACGCGAGTGAAGGATTGCTGTTGATGACGAATGACGGTGCGTTGGCGCAGAAGCTGATGAAAGCCGGCTCGCATGTGCCGAAGACGTATCTGGTGAAAATCAGCGGGAAGCCGGATGAGCGCGCGATTGAGCGGCTACGCGCGGGAATCACAATTGAGCTGGAAGATGGCGCGCGGGTAAAAACTTCGCCGGCAAAAATACGGTTGATGGAGGACGGCGCGAATCCCTGGTACGAAGTGATCTTGATCGAAGGGCGGAATCGGCAGATTCGGCGGATGTTTCAACGCGTGGGATTTCTCGTGGAGAAAATCAAGCGCGTACAATTGGGGCCGTTGGTGCTAGATATTCCTCCGGGACAAGTTCGATCGCTGACGGTGCGGGAAGTGGCGCAATTGAAAAGCTTGTGACAGTGAGTGAATGGCCACCAAGCGTGCGCGATGGATTGGCGGCAAAACCAATGGGGAAGTAAACTAGAAGAGATGACGCGGACAATTGAAAAGCTGATTCCCGATTATATTCGAGGCCTGCCGGTCTACGTTCCGGGAAAACCCATTGAAGAAGTCGAGCGCGAACTGAAGATTCACGCGGTGAAGCTCGCGTCGAATGAGAATCCGCTGGGGCCATCGCCGAAGGGGATTGAAGCTGCGAGATCGGTGCTGAACGATTCCAATCGGTATCCGGACGGGGGAACGCACGCACTGCGGCACACGCTGGCCGAGCGACGCGGAGTCACGCCGGAAGAGATTTTTGTCGGGCTCGGGTCGAGCGAAATCATCGATCTGGCTTCGCGCGTTTTGCTTCGGGCGGGGCTGCAGGGATTGACTTCGGAAGGAAGTTACGCGCCTTTTTCGGTGGCGATTCGCGCCAGCGGAGCGGAGTTGGTGCTGGTGCCGCAGCGGCACTTTGCGTTTGACCTCAAAGCGATAGCAAAGGCCATCACGCCGAAGACCGCAGTCATCTATCTCGCAAATCCAAACAATCCGACAGGGACGGCGTTTGACGCGAAACAATTTGACGAATTTCTCTCGAGTGTTCCCGACGGCGTGCTGGTCGTGCTGGATGAAGCGTACATTCATTATGCGGTGAGCGTGGACCTGCGGCACTCGGAAGCGGCATACCACAAGCGAAAGAATTTGCTGATCCTGCGGACGTTTTCGAAAGTGTACGGACTGGCGGGACTGCGCATCGGCTATGCCATCGGGCGGCCGGAGCTGCTTTCCGCGATGAACAAGCTGAAGACGCCCTTTAATACTTCGGGTGTGGCGCAGGCCGCGGCACTGGCGGCGCTGGACGATCATGAACATGTGAAGCGCTGCATCGAAACGAATGCGATCGAGCGCGCGCGGTTGAGTGCGGGATTGACGAAGCTGGGATTGCAGCCCGTGCCAAGCGAAACCAATTTCGTGTTTATCCCCGTCGGCCCGGACGCGAAAGAAATCAGCGACGAGTTGCTGCACCTAGGAGTCATTGTGCGGCCTCTCGGTTGGATGGGACTCCCGGAAGCGATCCGTATTTCCGTGGGAACCGCGGAAGAAAATGACAAGTGTCTATTGGCAATGTCGCAGGTTCTGACGAAACGCGCGGGAAAGCGCGAATTCGCGACGCGATGAGAGTGCTCCTGCCTGATGGCGCTGAGTTCGCCAATCAATCTGGCGCCGACCCCATTACGGAAATCCTGAAAAACTGCAAGATCATTGCGGTGGTCGGGTTGTCATCGAACCCGATGCGGCCTAGCTATGGCGTGACGGAATATATGCAGGATGCGGGCTACCGGATTATTCCGGTGAATCCGAATGAGACGGAAGTGCTCGGGGAAAAGAGTTACGCGCGGCTGGAAGATGTGCCAGAGAAAATAGATATCGTGGATGTTTTTCGGCGCGCGGAGGAAGTACCGGCTGTTGTGGAAAGCGCGATTCGAATCGGGGCGAAAGTCGTATGGATGCAACAGGGAATTGAGCATGAGGCCGCGGCGGAGAAAGCGCGAGCCGCGGGCTTAACGGTCATTGAGGATTCCTGCATTTTGGTTGAGCACCGCAGAAGATTGCAAAAACTGAAGTCCTGAGTTTTGCTACCATTCCATTCGAACTATTGAGAAGGAGAGAGCAATGAAGCTTTCCGGAAAGTGTTTGGTTTGTTTTGTCGTGGCCGTAGCAATGTCGGCGATGGCGGCTGCGCCCGATTGGGAGGCGCTCGGGAAACGCTGGTGGGCGCACGTGCAATATTTGGCGGACGACAAGCTGGAAGGGCGCGACGTGGGCAGCGCGGGATTTGAGATGGCCGCGGCGTATGTGACGAAAGAATTCAAGAACGCTGGTCTGCAACCAGCGGGAGAGGACAGCTACGCGCAGCCGGTACGCTTCAAAGTGGCGCAAACGGATGAGAGCCAGTCATCGATCTTGCTAACGCTAGAGACTAAAACACAAGAACTGCAGCTGGGTGAAGATGCGTTTTTCGTTCCGCACGCGGATGGGAATGCGGCGATCACGGCGCCGGCGGTCTTTGCGGGTTACGGATTGAACGTGCCCGAGCTGAACTACGACGATTTTGCGGGACTGGATGCGAAGGGGAAGTTTGTGGTTTACATCAGCGGCGGGCCGGGGAACATGCCGTCGGGGGTGAAGGCCCATTTTCAATCGCGAGACGAGCGATTGAAGGCGCTGAAGAAAATTGGGGCGATCGGGTCCATCTCGATTGCGAATCCGAAGGCGGCGGAAGTGCCGTGGTCGCGGACGGCGGGCGCGCGGCTGGAGCCGCGAATGGAACTGAGCGATCTCGCAGCGGCAGGAGAACCGAGCCTGCCGATTGGAATGGTGTTCAATCCGGCGCACGCGGAAAATCTTTTTGCGGGGAGCGGGCATTCTTTTCAGGAAGTGCTGGACGCGGTGAATGCGGACAAGCCGGTGCCGCGATTTCCGCTAGCGGTGACGGTCAAGGCGCGAGTGACGGTGAAGACTTCGGAGACGAAGTCTGAAAATATTGTGGGCGTGCTGAAGGGGAGCGATGCGGCGCTGAGCAAACAGTATATGGTGATCAGCGCGCATTTGGATCACTTGGGCATCGGAGTTCCGGTAAATGGGGACAAGATTTATAACGGGGCGATGGACGATGCGTCGGGGATTGCTTCGCTGATTGAAATTGCGCGAGGGATTAAAGAATCGGGAGCGAAGCCGAAGCGGTCGATTTTGTTTTTGGCGGTGACGGGAGAAGAGAAGGGGTTGCTGGGCTCGCGATATTTTGCGGAGCATCCGACAGTGGATGGGAAAAATATTGTGGCGGATTTGAACATGGATATGTACTTGCCGTTGTTTCCGCTGAAATATCTCGAAGTGCAGGGGCTGGGGGAATCTTCGCTCGGAGACGACGTTCGAACGGTTTGCGAAGCGGCGGGAGTGCAGGTGCAGGCGGATAAGCAGCCCGATCACAACCGGTTCATTCGAAGCGATCAATACAGCTTCATTCGAAAGGGAGTGCCGGCGCTGGCATTCAAGTTTGGGTGGCTGCCGGGAACGCCGGAAGAGAAGAAATTCAATGATTGGTACAAGGAGAGGTATCACGCGCCGGCGGATGATGAGAATCAGCCGGTGGACTTGGTAGGGGCGGCGCAGTTCAACGCGATACTGGAGAAATTGGCGCTGCGGGTGGCGGATGCGGGGGAGCGGCCGCGGTGGATGGCGGATAGTTTTTTCAGGCGGTTCGCGCAGTAGGACTGCGATTGGGAGCTTGAGGATGGCCCGCGTGGCGATGCTGCGCGGGCCATTGTTTTTTTGCGGAGGAAAGAAAGAAGAAAAGGATTTAACACAGAGGAAGAGAAGAGGAGAGGAGACGCAGAGGGCGCAGAAAAGAAAAGAGGGAGGAATCAGCGGGGGAAGGGGAAGACCATGAGGTTGCGTTTGCCTGGGGCGACTACGGCGAGGAAGCGACCGTCGGGGGAGATGGCGAATTCGCGGAAGGTTATGCCGTGGAGGAGTGGGACGGCGGGCGGCTGCGCGACGGGGATGTCGTGGGCATTGGGCGGAACGGCGAGAGGCGGGATATCGAAAGAGACTAGATCGCCGGATTTTTTCTCGATGGCGCGCTTGAGGACGATGCGCGATTCGTCGGGTGACCAATGAAAGACGCCGAGGCCGACGCGAAGGCGCGCTACGCGATTGGGTGAGGCGAGATCTCGGACTTCGAGAATTTCGCGGTCAATAAAATAGGCGACCAACTTGCCAGTGGGGGAAACGCTGAGGCCACCTTGGTAGCCGTCTAGCGTGGCGAGTTCCTTGTCGGAGTCGCTAAAAAGATCGAGACGCTGGAGGCGAGGCGGGCCGGTTCGGGCGTGATCCTGTTCGACGGCGATGGCGTAGGTCATCGTGGGCAGCCACGCGACATCGAGGAAAGTGCGGCCTTCGTAAGAGGAAGGCATGGAGCCGGTGGCCAGGCGCGTGAATTTTATAGAGAAGAGTTGGCGGGGCTTGACGGCTTCGGAGAGATAGACGATGCCGGCGCTGTCGGATGTCCACGCGGCGTTGGCGGCGTCGGGGATGACGCTGTCACCTTTGGCGATGCGGATTTCATGGCCGCTGTCGTCGAGGAGCAGAGTCATGAAGGAGTCCTCGGCTTTCCCGGAGTCGTCGACGACGGTGGTGGTGAGAAGCTGGGCGAGAATCAGGTGGCCGTTGGGCGACCAGCGGAAGGAATCGACGATGTAACTGAAGGGTTGGTTGCCGCGGTTGAATTTCTGGCCTTCGAGCAGGCGGCGCTTCTTCCCGTTGGATTCCTGGAGCCAGATGTCGTCGTGTTCAAGGTCGTAGAGTTTGGTTTTGAAGCCGCGATGCGTGGCGTAGACGATGCGGCTGGTGGAGTCGAAGGCGAAGGCGGTGATGTCGTCGTCGATGTTGGTGAGAGGCTTATCTAGATTTTGGGCGGGGGAAGAAAAAAGAAAAAAGGAATTTGCGCAGAGAACACAGAGAGCGCAGAGGGCACGGAGAAGAGGGGACTGAAGGGTCATGGTTTCTGGCCGGGGTGGGCGCCTGCGAATTCGGAGCAGCACGGTTTTTGGACGGGGGTGAATTCCATGAATTCGACGCGGGTGGCGTCGGCGTCGTAGAGATTGAGCTGCCATTTGCCGTCGCGGCCAATTTGGGGTTGTTCGGTGGGTTTGATGCCGGCTTTCCGGATCTGCGCTTCGATGGCGTGGATGTCGGGGACGCCGAGCGAAATGTGATTCATGACTCCGCGCGTGCGTTTATCGGCGGTGGACGGGATATTGAGCATATATTCGACCCAGTCGGTGCCATCGGGCACTTGCATGGCGACCCAGCTGGTTTCGTCGTCCTTCATTCCGCCGTGCCAGTAGAGATGGAAGCCGAGAATATCCTGGTAGAAGTGATCGGCGGCGGCGCGATCGTTGACGATGAAGCCCGCGTGAATGATGCGAACGGAATTCGGCGCGTGCGAAGGGGGCAGGCCGGCGCTTAGGTCGTCGGCGTTGGCTAAGTGATAGGAGTCGGTGATCGAAATGTGATGTCCGTCGGGATCCTGGAGCGTGATTCGAATGAGTTCGCCGCCTCGCTTTTGCCGGACTTCGCCGAACTCGATTTTGTTGGCGTGGAAATATCGTTTGAAGCCTTCGAGGTCTTCGGTGAGGAAGGAGACTTCGGCGAGAAGATTTGAGGGAAGAGGATCGGGCGCTTTTTCAAGGGTGAGGCGCTGGCCGCTGGGAAGAAAGAGGAATCGCGCGGGCGCTTCCTCGCAATAGTTGCAGACGTGATTTGGGTCAATGAGTTTCAGATAGAAGTTGCGTGCGTCGGCCACGTTGGAAACAAGAATGGTTGCGCCGGCAATGCCTAGAATGCGCGGGCGCTTGGGTGGAATGCGCTTCGCTATCGCTCCGAAGCAGAGAAGCAGACTCGCGAGCAGCAATGCGATGTTTTTCATCCCAGGACCTCAGCAATTTGACGTCTAGTCATTTTATTCATTGCTCGAAGAATTTTGACACGGAGCGAGATTGTTTGGGAAATGCATCACCGATTGGGTCCAGGGTGCGGGCCGGTATATTCGGAGCAGCAGGGTTTTTGCACGGGCGTGAATTCCATGAGTTCGACGCGAGTGTCGTCGGGGTCGTAAAGGTTAAGCTGCCATTTGCCGCCACGGCCGATTTTGGGCTCTTCGGTGCCGGTCCAACCGTTTTTGCGAAGTTGCGCTTCCGCGGCGTGAATGTCGGGGACGCCGAGGGCGATATGGTTCATCACGCCGAGTGTGTGACGGTCCGCGTTGGCGGGGGCGTTGAGCATGTATTCGATCCAGTCGGGGCCGTCCGGGACTTGCATGTTGACCCAGTCTATTTCGTCGTCTTTTCTTCCGCCTTGCCAGTAAAGGTGGAATCCGAGGACGTCTTTGTAGAATTTGTCCTCCGCGGCCCGATCGTGGACCACGAAGCCGGTGTGGATGAGGTGCGAACTCACTTGGTTATCGGGATGGCTGTAGTTGTCAGCTGCGAGATACTGGATGAATCCGATATGGTGTCCTTCCGGATCGGTAACGATAAACCGGCGATTGGCCTTGCGAAAACTCGAAATCTCACCTGCTTTGATTCCGTTCGTAAGAAGATAGTTGCGCAATTGTTCGACGTCCGAAGTCTCAAATGTCACTTCTTCGAGAAAGGTTCCATTCACCGACGGGCTCGGCATGTGCAGATCGATGCGTTGACGGCCGTTGACTCCGAGGCAGAATCGGCTTCCGCCCTCGCAAATCGTAAGACCGGCTCCGAATCCCAGTTGATTGATGTAAAAGACCATTCCCTTATTTGGATCTTGAACATCGATGCTTACGCTTCCGATACCCGTGATTGGAGGTCGCGTGCCCTTCTGACTCTGAGAAAGAACCGACGAAAAGGGAATGAGCAGGACAATTAGAAGCGCAAAGCGTTTCATACAACAATCTCCTTAAGGATTGGAAGCGGTGCGAGATCTTATTTTTCGAATTTCGTCGAGGCGCTGGCGGAGGCGCTGTTCGAAGCCCTGGTCGGTCGGCTTGTAATAGGTGCGGTTGGCCAGATTGTCGGGGAGGCAGGTCATGTCGGTGACTTTCTCGTCGAAATTGTGGGCGTATTTGTAGCCTTCGCCGTAGCCGATGTTTTTCATGAGGCCGGTGGTGGCGTTGCGGAGATGGAGGGGGACGGGATCGGCTTCGGTCTTGCGAACGTCCTCCATGACGCTGCCATAGCCGGTGTAGAGCGCGTTGGATTTTGGGGCGAGCGAAAGATAGACGGCGGCTTGGGCGAGGGCGAGATGGCCTTCAGGCGCGCCGAGGAAATCGAAAGCGTCCTTCGCAGCGAGCGTGACGGCGAGCGCGGCAGGTTCGGCGAGGCCGATGTCTTCGCTGGCCATGCGCACCATGCGGCGCGCGAGGTAGAGCGGGTCTTCGCCGGATTCGAGCATGCGCGCGAGCCAGTAGAGGGCCGCGTCGGGATCGGAGTTGCGCACGGACTTGTGCAACGCGGAGATGAGGTTGTAGTGCTCTTCGCCGGCTTTGTCGTAGCGCAGGAGTTTTCTTTGCAGGACGTCTTCGAGGAGTTCGGGCGTGAGGACTTGGGCGCTTTTTTCGTCGGGGCGCGCGCTGCGAACGGCCAGTTCCAAGGTGTTGTAGGCGGCGCGAGCGTCGCCATTGGCGAAGGAGGCGATGCGAAAGAGGATTTCGTCGGAAGCTACGATGGATTCATTCCCGAATCCATGTTCCTTGTCGTTGAGGGCGCGGCGGAGAAGCTCGGCGATTTGCGGCGTGGTCAGCGGATCGAGGACGTAGACTTTGGTGCGCGAGAGAAGCGGCGAAATCACTTCGAAGGAAGGATTCTCGGTGGTCGCGCCGATGAAGATGATGTGGCCGGCTTCCACGTGAGGGAGAAATGCGTCCTGCTGGGCTTTGTTGAAGCGATGAACTTCATCCACAAAGACGATGGTGCGATGGCCGGAGCGGGCCTTTTGCTCGGCTACGGCCATGACCTCCTTGATTTCCTTGATGCCGGCGAGAACGGCGCTGAAGGAGACGAATTCGGAGCTCGTTAGACGAGCGATGAGGCGTGCGAGCGTGGTTTTCCCGCAGCCCGGCGGCCCCCAGAACAGCATGGAGCCGAGATTGTCGCCTTCGATTTGCACGCGCAGAGATTTGCCGGGGCCAAGGAGTTTTTCCTGGCCGATAAATTCATCGAGCGTGCGCGGGCGCATGCGCTCGGCAAGCGGCTGATTGGCAGCGGGGACGTCTGCTTCGAGCGACTGCGGGAGTTTTGAGAAGAGGCTCACGATTTTTCCGGCTGCCGGGAGCCGGCTGACTGTTGGATGTGTGGCGCGGACGGGGAGTTTCTTTGCCGCGCTGCTTCGTAAAACAGGACGGTAGCGGCAGCGGCGGCATTCAAGGATTCGACGCCGGTGGCCATGGGGATACGAATGCGCGCGTCGGCGCTGCGTTCGACTTCTTCGGGAAGACCGGCGCCCTCGTTCCCGACTAGCAAAGCAACTGGTTGGCACCAATCGATCTCCCAAGGTGAGAGGAGTGGCTGGTCAGTGTCGCGCGAATCATGGACACTCGAAGCCAAGGTGCGGACGCCGGCGACCTTGAACTGCGCGAGCAGAATCGAGAGAGACATTCCGGCAAGAATTGGGAGATGGAGAGCTGCGCCCGCGGAAGCGCGCAACGCTTTCGGCGAAAACGGGCTGGCCGTCCCACTGATGCCGGAAGCGGCAGTGGCTGCGCCGGTTGCGCCGAATGCGGCGGCTGTGCGGAGGATCGTTCCGACGTTTCCAGGATCCTGAACGCCGACGAGGACCACGAGAAGAGGCGCACAGGCGGTGGCTGGCGTGCTCACAAGATCATCGAAAGAAGTCTCCCGCGGATGGACGAGCGCTGCGACGCCTTGCGGGTGCTCGGTGTCGGCGAGTCCTTCGAAGAGGCGGTCGGTGGTGCGGAGAATGGGAAAAGCCATTTCGGGCCGGTCGATCAAGGGAGCGAGGCGTTCGTGGTGGCGCTCGCCGGATTCGCTGAAGAGCACGGCTTGAATGCGGCAGCCGGAGCGCAATGCTTCCTCGACGAGACGCGGGCCTTCAACACCGACGAAGCCGTTTGCGGTGGGGAGGCCGCCGCGCAGAGCCATGCGAAATTCCTTGAGCCAGCGATTCTCGCGGCTGGTCAGTAGCGCAGCGTCACCGCTGGAGCGCGGGTTGCGGGCGGCTTTTCCGGGCGTGGCCATCACGTGGAGGGTAACAAATTTAGTGGCAGGGAGGCTAATTCTGACCTGTTCGCCATTTTTGCGTTCGACTCTGGTGCGACCATGGGTGCGCCGACAGGCTCTTATTGCGCGGGGTACAGGGGTATGGTAGCGTCGCCCAAATAAGGGCAGCGCTGGCGGAGCGCTGCAGGGGTGGCGTTACGACTTCGCCAAAGGCCAAAAAGTTGCTGGCAGAACGCCTGCGCGTGAATGTGCAAACTCCGGAAGCCGAGGTGCTGCGCTACGCGGCACATTTCCTGACGCGCGGGAGTGTGATTGCGATTCCTACGGACACCTTCTACGGGCTGGCGGCTGATCCGTTCAATCTTTCCGCGGTAGACGAAATTTATAGGGTGAAGGGGCGGCCGGAGACACGCGCGCTGCCGATCCTCGTGAGTTCGCTGGAGCAGGCGGTCCATCTCGCGCGCGAAGCTCCGCGAAAATTCTTGCGGCTGGCGCAGGCATTTTGGCCGGGCGGGCTGACGCTGGTGGTGAATGCATCGCAACGGATTCCGCTGAAGGTGACTGCGGGCACGGGCCGCGTCGCGCTGCGATGGCCGAATAGCGAGATTGTGCGGCGGTTGATCGAGGAGTTTGAGGGTCCGGTTACCGGGACGAGCGCCAATATTTCGGGATTTCCGTCATGCACGAGCGCGGAACAAGTGATGAAACAGCTCGGGTTGCGGGTGCCGCTGGTGCTGGACGCGGGAGACACGGGCGCGACGCTGGCTTCGACGATTGTGGAGTTGAATGGGGATGCGTGGAAGGTCGGCAGGGAAGGCGCGATTCCGCTGGCGGAGATTGAGAAGGCGCTGAAATAAAAATTGGCACCTAGTCAGGCATTCCATGTGGCTACCACTTATTTTTCTGTTTTTGTTCTGCGAGAGACTCACCCAATCCCCTGCTCCCGCGGTCCACAAGACTGACGCCACCCGTCTACAGTTCACCGTAAGGACCGACAGGCGAACATATTCAATAAAAGGCAAGATGTTGATGGAGGTCCAACTGACGAATGTTGGAAAAGACACCGTGTACTTGTATCGTTGGGACTTGTGCTGGGGGCAGGGGCTTGCCTTGAACTTGCGGGTTCAAGACTCCGCGGGCCAAGATATCCAAACAGGGATTCTTTGGGATTGCATTCCGCCTCCGCCAAAACCCGACGACCTAAGTGAATTCATAAGAATAGAGCCTTCAAACTTTTACGGTCTCCGTGACCAAATCAAGCTGCGAGAGATCGTGAACAAGCCCGGCGAGTACGATCTGCTAATTCAATTTGGTAGCTCATTGAGCCCTGAATTTGTGACGAGCGCGGGCTTCCCGAAGTTGCCGTATTGGACGACCCCGGACAAGCCGCTTGCTAGGAGGATCCACATAACTGTGACGCCTTGAACGCAGAATCTCTCACGTGGTTGCTCAACTCATGTATTCGCGAGCCGGAATGGGGCCTTTAAGCACGCCCGAATCTTTATCGGCCGGACGTCTGCAGGGCGGCTAGGAAGTTGTAGTTGCCGGTGGATGGAAGATCAAGCGTGCCTAGCGTGCGACGGTGGACGGAAACGACATCGTTGAACCACATGGGCAGGTAGGGTAGATCTTCCGCCAGAATTTTCTGGACTTCACTGCATAGAGCTTTTCTTTTTTTCCTGATTCATTTCCACGCGAATCTGATCGGTGAACGCGTCCACGCGCGCGTTGCGGTAGTGTCCGCGGTTGGCGCCGTCAGATTTAACACAGAGTTCACGAGGGAGGTACACAGAGGGCCACGGAGAAGAATTGGAGTTCCGTTAGCGCGGCGGGGCATAGGAGATTTTACCGAGAATGGCGGGGCCGCGGGCGCCGGTTGCGGAGGGGAGGTTCGCGGGGCGCCGGTGGAAGGATTCGTAGGCCAGCAGGGCGAAGGCGAAAGCTTCTTTTGCGTCTTCGGGGATGCCTAGGCGGGAAGAGGGGAGGACTTCGATGGCGGGGAGGGCGGCGGAGAGTTGCGCGACGATTAATGGATTGTGCGCACCGCCACCCGAGACGATGAGTTGGTGGACTTTTGTTCTTGGGAGAACGAAGCGGTTCAGGGCGTCAACGACTGAGAGCGCGGAGAAAATGGTTGCGGCGCGGATTACGTCGTTGGGTCTGGCGCGATGGCGGCGCGCGAAGGCGAGCACTTTTTGCAGATAGGTATGACCGTAGTATTCGCGGCCGGTCGATTTGGGCGGCCGCAGCTTGAGATAGGGATCGCGCATGAGTTCGTCGAGAAGCGCAGGAATCGGGCGGCCGGATTGGGCGAGTTGGGCGTTGGCGTCGAAGCGGCGGCGGCCGTGCGTGTAGTGTGAGACCAGGGCGTCAATGAGCATGTTGGCGGGGCCGGTGTCGAAGGCGAAGACTTGTTGCGGCTTGGCGGCGCGCGGCAGGACGGTGATGTTGGCGATGCCGCCGAGATTGAGCGAGACGCGGCCGAGTTTTGCGTGACGATAAAGCAGATAGTCGGCGTAGGGGACCAGGGGCGCGCCCTGGCCTCCAAGTGCGATATCGGCAGGGCGAAAATCGCCGACGGTCGTAATGCCGGTATTTGCAGCGATGACGGATGGTTCGCCGATTTGCAGCGTCGAGGCCGTTGGTGCGCCAAAGAAGGGAATCGGACGGCCTTGGTGAAAGATGGTCTGGCCGTGACTGCCGATGAGCGCGATTTTTGACATCTGCACACGAAAATGGCGGCAGGCGGAAATTGCGGCGTCGGCAAATACCTTCCCCAATCGAAAATTCAACTGGCTAAGTTCGTCAGCGGTAATGGAGTGCTGTTCCGCGACGTGAAGGATTTCTTTTCGCAAAGCGGCAGGGAATTTTGCGGAAGTGTGCCCGAGCAACTTGGCGTTCAGTTTTGGCGGGGCGCCGGAGATGCGCGCCAGCGCAACGTCAATGCCGTCGGCGGAAGTGCCGGACATCATGCCAAGGACGAGCAGGGGCCTTTGGCTCATAAGATTTGCTTTTTCAGTTCTGCGAGAAGATTTAGTGCGTCGAGAGGCTTTAATTGGTCGAGGTCGGCGCCGCGGAGTTTTTCGAGCACTTCGCGATCGAGAGCGGTGAAGAGGACTTGCTGGTTGCCGTTTTTGTGCGCGGGGTCCGAGGCGCCGGGGGAAAGCGTTTCGCTGAGTTCGTGCTCGCTCTGTTCATGTTTCTTCAAGACTTCGCGGGCGCGCTCGATCACGCTGCGGGGAAGGCCGGCTAGGCGGGCGACTTCAATGCCGTAACTCTTGTCGGCACTCCCGGGCTCGACGCGGCGCAGAAAAATTATTTCGCTAGGCGTTTCCTTGACGGAGACATGCACGTTTTTCACCGTGGGAAGAAGTTCGGCAAGTTCGGTGAGCTCGTGATAGTGCGTGGCGAAGAGGGTGCGCGCGCGCGTGTGCTTCTGGAGATGCTCGACGACGGCCCAGGCGATGGAGAGACCGTCGAAGGTGGCCGTGCCGCGGCCGACTTCGTCGAGGAGAACGAGGCTCGCGGGAGTGGCGTGATTGAGGATGGCGGCGACTTCGCTCATCTCAACGAGAAACGTCGAACGGCCGCGCGCAAGATTGTCACTGGCGCCGATGCGCGTGAAGATGCGGTCGGTAATGGGCAGCTTGGCCTGGCGGGCGGGAACGAACGAGCCCATCTGCGCCATGAGGATGATGAGCGCGGACTGGCGTAGGTAGGTGGACTTGCCGCCCATGTTGGGGCCGGTGATGAGAAGAAGCTGCTGGCGGCCGGGTTCGAAGCAAAGATCGTTGGGGACGAAGCGCTCGCCCTTTTGACGCAAGAGCTCTTCGATGACGGGATGACGACCGCCGATGATGAGAAGTTCGCCGGTGGAATTGAATTCTGGACGAATATAGCCGCGATCCGCGGCCAGCTTTGCGAAGGCAGTGAGAACGTCAAGTTGCGCCACGGCAGCCGCAGTGCGTCGAAGACGCGCGGCTTGCGCGGCGACGGAAGAACGGACTTCCACGAAGAGCTGGCGTTCGATTTCCAGAATGCGCTCATCGGCAGCAAGAATCTTACGCTCGTATTCCTTGAGTTCGGTGGAAGTGAAGCGTTCGGCATTGACCAGTGTTTGCTTGCGTTCGTAATCGGCCGGCGCGAGATGCAGATTCGGTTTCGAAACCTCGATGTAGTAACCGAAAATCTGATTGAAGCGAATCTTGAGCGAGCCGATTCCGGTGCGTTTGCGCTCGCGCTCTTCCATGGCGGCGATGATTTGTTTACTGTGCTGGCTCAAATTTCGCAGCTCATCGAGCTCGCCATGATAGCCGCTACGGATCATTCCTGGATCGGTAGCGAGCGCCGGGGGCTCATCCGAAATGGCGCGTTCGAGCCGCTCGCGCACATCCGCAAGTTCGTCAATTTCCTGGTGGAGATGGCGGAGGAGTTCGCTGCCGCCCGCAGGCGGTGGGGTGAGAAAGTTCTTCAGAACAGGAAGCTGCACGAGGGATCTGCGAAGCGCGACGAGTTCGCGCGGCGTCGCGAGGCCCAGCGTGATGCGGCTGGTAAGCCGCTCCAGGTCCAGAATGCCTTTGAGCTCCTTGCGAATTTCTCCGCGGACCATGGTTTGCTGAAGGAGATGAGCCACGGCATCCAGGCGCGCTTCAATCGCTTCGCGCTCGATCAGCGGACGCAAGAGCCAGGAACGCAGCAGACGCGCGCCCATGCCGGTGACGGTAACATCCAGCGCCGCAACGAGCGTGGTAGGGCCGCTCGTGCGGCTGGCTTCCTCGGTGAAGATGGGTGCGAGCAGCTCCAGATTTCGAACGGAAACAGGATCGAGCGCGAGAGAATCGTGTTGTTCGTAATATCGGACTCGATCGAGATGCCGAAGAGCTTCGATGCTCGGCGTGGCTGCGTTGCTGCTTGCGCCATCCTGGTCGGCACAGCGGGCAGCATTCTCGCGGAGATAGTGGACGATAGCGCCTGCGGCAGAAAGAGCCTGCGGATGATCGTCGAGGCCGAAGCCGGTGAGCTCGGCCACGCCAAACTGTTCGCGGAGGATGCGCTCGGCGTAGTCGTGCAGAAAGACCCAGTCATCTAGGCGGGATTCCACGCCACCCACTCCTTCGAGAAGCGATGTTTTCGCTGTTTCGAAGAGCTGTTGAGGCTTGGGTAGTAGGGTTTCGCGCGGATGAAGAAGCTGCAGTTCGTCGCGGAGAGCTTCATCGGCACGCGGCCCGGAAAATTCCGTTGCTTGAAATTCACCGGTGGAAAGATCGACGTAAGCCAGGCCAATCGGTGAACCGGAGGCATGCCGTGCAACGGAAGCCAAAAAATTGTTCTCGCGAGCATCGAGGACCGCCACATCGGTAGCGGTGCCGGGTGTGATGACACGCACGACTTCGCGGCGGACGAGTTTTTTCCCCGGGCCGGGCTGTTCCATCTGATCGCAAATAGCGATCTTGAATCCAGCGCGAATCAATCTCGCGATGTAGCCTTCCGCCGCGTGATAGGGCACGCCGCACATCGGAATGGGCTGTC
Organism: uncultured Acidobacteriota bacterium; assembly: GCA_963729455.1. Taxonomy (GTDB): domain Bacteria; phylum Acidobacteriota; class Terriglobia; order Acidiferrales; family UBA7541; genus Acidiferrum. Next base: position 594,133 of record CAVSNX010000003.1, on the reverse strand, counting down.
CCTTCTCACGGTTGCGTGAAGTCAGCGTGATCTGCAGCTCGCGCGAAGCGATGATGGCATCTTCATAGAACAGTTCGTAGAAATCGCCCAGACGGAAGAGCAGCAGGGCGTGCGGATAGCGCGCCTTAATGGCCTGATACTGCTGCATCAATGGTGTTGTCGGCTCGCTCATTCTTTAGTGGTCAGTTGCCAGTCTACTGTGTTCAGTCGCAAACCCCGCGGCGGCCGAAATCCACGATCTCATTCTCGGGGTCAGTTTCATTTGTTGATCCCCAGTTGCGTGAGAAGGAAAGCATAGTCCAGGGCAATCTCGCGCAAATAGTCGTAGCGTCCGGAGGCGCCGCCGTGTCCCGCGCCCATGTTGATCTTGAACAGGAGCGGATGCGCGTCAGTCTTTAGCGTGCGGAGTTTCGCGACGTATTTTGCCGGCTCCCAGTACATGACCTGGCTGTCGTTCAAGCCGGTTTTCACCAGCATCGTAGGGTATGCTTTTCGCTCCAAGTTCGTGTAAGGACAGTAGGACTTCATGTTGAAGTAGTCTTCCGCGATTTGCGGATTACCCCACTCCTCATATTCGCCCACAGTCAACGGTAGCGACGCGTCCAGCATGGTGTTTAGCACATCCACGAAGGGGACGTGACTGATGACCATGCGGAACAGTTCAGGGCGCATGTTCGAAACGGCGCCCATAAGCAGGCCGCCGGCGCTGCCGCCTTCGATGATGAGCTTTTCCGATGCCGTGTAGCGATGCGCGATCAGATGTTCGGCGGCAGCAATGAAATCGGTAAACGTGTTGCGCTTTTGCCTCATGCGGCCGGCGTCGTGCCAGGGTTTGCCAAGTTCGCCGCCACCGCGGATGTGGGCATCCGCATAAATCACGCCCCGATTCAAAAGGCTAAGACGATTCGAACTGAAGTTCACCGGGACGGAGATGCCGTAGCTTCCGTAGCCATACAAGAGAAGGGGAGCGGAGCCATCGCGCGGAGTGTCGCGATGGTAGACGATAGAGAGGGGAATCTGCGTGCCATCCGCGGCGGTGGCATGAAGACGCTCGCTCACGTATTGCGACGGATCATATCCTCCGAGCACCGGCTGCTGCTTGCGCAGGATGCGCTGGCGTGTATGGACGTCGTAATCGAAGGTCGAGCGGGGTGTGATGAACGATTCGTAGTGGAAGCGAACATGGCTTGCGTCGAACTCCGGATTCTGGCCAATGGATGCGTTGTAGGCAGGCTCGGCGAACTCGATGCGATGCGAGGCGGCGAGAGCGCTTGGGGCGTTCGCCGTCAAATCCACAATCCGAACGTAGGGAAGCCCGTCTTCGCGTTCAAGCAGGGCGAGGTGCGACTGAAAGACTTCCGTAGCCGCGAGCATCACGTCCGGCCGATTGGGAATTACTTCGCGCCAGGACTTTTGATTCGGTTCGGCGACAAGCGCGGTGACCAAGCGGAATGTTCGTCCGCCGGAATTCGTGCGGATATAGAAGAGGCCTCCAGATGCGTCCCCGGCAAAACCAGGATGATGGTCGGCGTAATACTCGTGATTGTCTTCGCGCGGCGCAATCCGCTGGAATTGAGCGTTCGGCTGGTCCGCGCGTAAGAAGTGAACCTCGCTCGTCGTATGACTCGCAATGGTCAGCAGAAGATAGGAGCCGCTCCGACTGCGTTCCACTTCGATGCGAAAGCGCTCGTCGGTTTCGTCGTAGAGTAGCGAATCAGGCTCCGCGGAACCCAAAACATGCCGGTATAGCCGATGGGAACGCTTGGTGACTTCGTCTTCGACGGTATAGAAAAGGGTGCGGTTGTCGGCGGCCCACGCAACGCTGGTGACGCGTTCGATCCGTTCCGGGAGCGTGTCGCCAGTCCCAAGGTTCTTCACCTGAAGAGCGTATTGGCGGAATCCAGTCGTATCCGTGGAAAAAGCAAGAAGCTGGTTGTCGTCGCTGACCTCGAAAGAGTCCAATCCGAGGAACGAATGCCCTTCGGCAAGCTGGTTCAAGTCCAGAAGCAGTTCCTCCACCGAGTCCTCGGAGTCGCGCCTTCGGCAATGGAGCGCGTACTGCTTTCCTTCTTCAGTACGCGTGTAGTAGAGATAGCCGCGGAGGCGGTACGGGACGGAGAGGTCCGTCTGAAGAATGCGGCCGAGCATCTCTTGATACAGGCGCTCCTGGAACGCCTCGGTGGGCCTCAGGACGGCGTCGGTGTAGGCGTTCTCGGCCTCGAGATAGGCGATGACTTCAGGGTTTTCCTTTTTGCGGAGCCAGGCATAATGGTCGACCCGGCGATCGCCATGGATTACATGCTCCACGGGCTCGCGGCGGGCGATCGGAGGCTGGGGCGCGGCGGTTCCTGAGGGTTCATTCGAAAGCGCGGTCGTCGCGGTGTTGGCGTCGGAATTCATGCGTCTCAGTGTTTTCGTGGCCCGCAACGCGGTCCACGGATGGTGCTTGCGGCAGGGTTGCGCGCGACGCAGAACGAATCGCGTGCGTCTCGCTATACTATCGGAAGTCGCTGGTGGGAGAAAGCAGCCGGCCGAGACGCGAAGGGATTGGAATGGCTCGCGAGACAGAGATCAAACTGCAGATCAAGGACGTGCGCCAGTTCCGCCGGAGGCTCAGGCGCATTGGCGCGCGGCTCGTGGGTCGTGGAACTGGACGCGTACATGAGGAAAACCTCATCTTCGATACGCCGCAAGGCGGGCTGGCTAAGCACGGGCAGCTGCTGCGCATTCGAATCGAGACGCCGGAAGCGCGCGGGAAGTCCAAGGCTCGGAGTCCGAAACGGCGGGTGATTCTCACGTTTAAGCAGCCGGTCGCGGGGGCAACAGGCGATCGTTCTGGACGGCGGCAATACAAGGTGCGCGAGGAAATTGAGCTGGAGGTTTCCGAGGCCGGGCCATTGACGAAAATCTTCGAAGGGCTGGGGATGAGAGGGTGGTTCCGCTATGAAAAATACCGGACCACATTTCAGCTGCCCGCTTCGAAAGCTTGGGCACGGGGATTACTGATTGAATTGGATGAAACCCCCATCGGCACCTTTGTGGAGCTGGAAGGGCCTGCCGAAGCGATTGACCGCGCGGCCCACGAGCTTGGTTTCTCAAGGACGGACTACGTTCTAAAGAACTATCTGGTTCTCTATATGGAAGACTGCCGCAAAAAAGGCAAGCAACCGCAAGACATGATCTTCGCGGAGCAAATCGCAGCCACAAAATAGTCCTTGATGAAAAAAAAGTGCGTTCGACGTTCATTTTTTCTTGACATCGCTGCGCACCCGGCTTATCACTGACCTCGGAGTGAATTCTCTCTCGATGAGCGCGAGCAGCGAACTCGAACCTGGCCCTAGTTGGTCCGGGCTGCTGAGGAACCTGAAGGTGGGCCATCGGTCGAATACCCGAATGATTTCGCGCGAGGCGCGGGTCATGGCGCGAGCGGTCGGGTGGGGAGGGTTCACCGGCGGCTAAAGGTAAGTCCATTTGTGTCAGGTACTTGCCCGCCGCCGAGGTTCTCCGGTGCGCGGGTTTTTTATTGCCGGGTCCAGGGCGTCGGGCTGAATCGGGACGCGCCGGGAACGCACCAGAAGGGAAGTTCGATGGATATTTACGCGACAGAACTGATGGGCTCGAAGACCTACGACGCACAGGGCAATTACGTCGGGCGCATCCGCGAGTTTTTCGTCGAGCCCGCGGAAGCCTCGAATCGCATCTCGCATTTCCTGTTGTCCCGCGGCCGCTTTCAGCCGCTGGTCGCCAAGTATGATCAGGTCGCGTCTGTGGCGGCCGGGAAGATGGAACTGAGCGTCAGCGAGCGCGCCCTTGAGCTTTATCAGCCCAATGAGTCCTGGCTGGCCGTGCAGAAAGACTTGATGGATCAACAGATCATTGATACGCGCGGGAGGAAGGTCGTGCGCGTGAATGACGTGGACCTGACGCCGATCCGCACGAATGGCAATGTCGAGCTGCGCCTGACCCAGGTAGATGTGGGAGTTCCGGGGGCCGTGCGACGGTTGCTGCAGGGAGTCGTGCCCGCGGTCTTCGTTCGAAAGCTGCAGAGTAAATTGCCGCAGAGCGTGATTCGCTGGGAGTTTGTGAACCTCGTCGAGCCGGACCCCATGCGCCGCGTGAAACTGCGCATTACTCACGAAAAGCTCGAAGACTTGCACCCGGCGGATTTGGCCGAAATCATGGAGGACCTCTCCGCGGCGGAGCGGCAGGGAATTATCGCTTCGCTCGATGAGGAAACCGCCGCGGCGGTCCTGGCAGAGTTGGACGAGCGGTTGACGACACAAATCGTGGAAGACCTCGACCCGGAGAAAGCCGCGGACATTCTCGAAGAGATGGCTCCGGACGCAGCGGCGGACTTGCTTGCGGACTTGCCGAAGGAAACGTCCGAAGAGTTGCTGGACGAAATGCCCGGGCAGGAAGCCGATGAAGTTCGCGAGTTGCTGGAATTCGACCCCTCGCGCGCGGGCGGCATGATGAATACCGAATTTGCCTACGTCAGCGAAGTGTCCACCCGCGACGAGGTTCTTGCCTGGATGCGCGGCCAGGATTTGAATCTGGACCAACTCGATACAATTGTCCTGTTGGACGCCTCGGCGCAGTTCTCCGGCACGGTGCCCGTGGCGCGATTGCTGTTGGCGGCAGGGGATGCCCGCATGACCGAATTGAAAATGGAACCGCTGCTCAGCTTGCCTGCTAACGCCGACGCGAAGGAAGTGTTTGAGATTTTCGACAAGTACAATCTGCGGATGTTGACGATCGTCAACGAAGAAAAGCAGCCGATTGGAACGATCACCGTGGACGACGTGGTGTCACGGCTGGTGAAAGGCTAGCGAGGAATCCCGAACACACCGATGGACTGGAACGCCATAACTTCGAGATTTGAGCGCGTGCGCACCGGCGACACGGATCTGCAGAAGAAGCTCCGTGGGCTGCGGCACCGTCTGACGTTGCTGCTCGCAGTGGTCGGCCCCGGACTAATCACCTCAAATGTGGACAACGATGCGGGGGGAATCTCGGTCTACACGCAAGCGGGAGCGCAATACGGCTACGCTCTGCTCTGGTCGCTCATCCCCATGACCATCGCGCTTTACGTTACGGAAGAGATGTGCGCGCGGATGGGCGTGGTGACAGGCAAAGGGCTGTCCGATTTGATTCGCGAAGAGTTTGGTTTTCGGCCGACGTTTTTCGTGATGATTACCGGTTTCTTTGTGGACCTGGCCAATGTGGTGGCGGAATTTGCCGGGGTCGCGGCATCCATGCAGATTTTTGGGGTCAGCAAGTACATCGCGGTGCCGCTCGCTGCCATTCTCGTGTGGATCCTCGTGATTCGCGGAACATACAGGCAAGTTGAAGTCATTTTTTTATTCGCGTGCGTTTTATATTTGTCCTACGTATTCTCCGCCTTTCTGGCGAAGCCGGATTGGCTGATTGCCGCGAAGCAAACAGTTATACCGAATCTGCGCTTTGAATCGGGCTACCTGCTCATGTTGACTGGGCTGGTGGGAACCACGATTGCCCCGTGGCAGTTTTTCTACTTGCAAGCCAGTTTTGTGGAAAAGAAAGTGGGGCCGCGTCAATATCCCCAGGCGCGCGCGGACGTGTTGGTTGGAAGCATCAGCTGCATGGTCATCGTGTTTTTCATCATCGTGTGCACGGCGGCCACGCTCTATGTTTCCGGGCACCGGGACATCACCGATGCGGCGCAAGCGGCGCAAGCTCTCATCCCTCTGGCGGGGAAGGGTGCCGGGATTCTCTTTGCGTTCGGACTGCTCAACGCTTCGCTTTTCGCGGCCTCGATTCTGCCGCTGTCTACCGCCCACGTCATTTGCGAGGGCCTTGGATTTGAAGCGGGTCTCGATCATAAGTTCAAAGAGGCCCCCATGTTCTACTGGCTCTATACCATTTTGATCGTGGTGGGCGCGGGCGTTGTTCTGCTGCCCAACGCACCGCTCTGGAAGATTCTGATCTTCTCGCAGGTTGGCAACGGCATTTGGCTGCCGGTGGTGGTGATCTTTATCTTGCTGCTAGTCAACCGCCGCGATTTGATGGGCGAGTACGTCAACACCATGACCTTCAACATCGTGGCTTGGGTGACGGCCATCGCTATGATCGCTTTGACGCTGGTGCTCACCTACACCGCGCTTTTCCAGTCCGCTTCGCCTCCAGCGCCATGATATTCGAAACGGCACCACGCCATTGCGCAGCCGCCAAAGCGTGTGTAAACTTTACGGCGTAAAGAGGTTTTGCCGGAGAGCCCGCAAACGCACCGTGCTACACACCAAATCACATAAGACGCTGCAGATTGCCACCCCGAGCGAGTTGGGACCGGTGACCGCCGAGGAGGCCCAGCTCCTGGAGAAGCTGGATTTGTCCCGGCTGCCCCGGCACGTGGCCGTCATCATGGACGGGAACGGGCGCTGGGCGCAGAAGCGGCACCTGCCGCGAATCGCCGGGCATCGCTCCGGAACGCAGTCGGCGCGGACAACGATTGAAACGTGCGCGCGCTTGAAAATCGAAGCGCTGACGCTCTACGCCTTCTCGGTGGAAAACTGGCGGCGGCCCAAGACCGAAATCGATTTCCTGATGCAACTGCTCCGCGAATATCTCCGCAAGGAGATGCCGCTCCTCCAAAAAAACAATATCCGCATGCGCTTTCTTGGCCGCATTGATGAACTTCCCGCCGGTGTGCAGAACGATGTGCGCGATGCAATGGAGAAGACTGCGAACAACAAAGGCATGGTGCTATGCGTGGCGCTGAATTATGGAGGGCGCGCGGAAATTGTGGACGCCTTGAACGCGATTCTTGCGCAGCGCAACGGCCACGGAACCTCCGAGAAAGTCACCGAGGAGCAGTTGGCGCGCCACTTGTACACCGATGGCTTGCCGGATCCGGATTTGTTGATTCGCACCAGCGGCGAAATGCGCGTCAGCAATTTTCTTCTTTGGCAGATTGCCTACGCGGAGATTTTCGTGACGGAAACGCTGTGGCCGGACTTCAACCGCGCCCGGCTGCTCGAGGCGCTGCTGGAATTTCAGAAACGCGAACGCCGCTACGGCGGCATCCGCGAAGGCGAACCCTCCGACGAAAAGCCAGTGCGCGCCGCCGGTCATTGATTTTACTTTGTTCCGATGGCGACTCCGCGACAGAGTGCCCCATCCCCGCGTTTTTCCAAAGGGTGCGGAAACGTTTGAAACGAAAAAGATTGAGTTTTGCGTCCGTGCAGGAAACTACAGACGAGTCGGAAGAATATCAAACTAAAGGGTTTAGCTGATAAAAGGGACGGAATGACCGGAACGAGGCGTCCTCGAATCGAGACGAGCAACTAATCCCGCCACACGGGGTTTAAGTTTCACTACACTCAGGAAAGTTACGACCGCGGACCAGGGAAGTTGCTCGGACCAGGATTCTTCCCACATGGAAGTGGGGCTGCAAGGGGTGACGAGATGTACGTGCCCGGCCCTAAGTGCTACAGCACCGATCTCCAGAAAGTCTTTCTGGCCTGCCGAGAAGTGCCCTACCTGTGTTACAAACATGCACAGTTCTATGGCGTCTTAGCCGTGATCGGTGCTCCAGGAGTTCTTGTGCGGGCACGCCAGCAAAATCGTGTGGCAGGCAGAACTTTTCGGGCCGCATCATGAAATTGCATGAACACGAACGAGCCAGGCCCAACCTTGCTGGACTCGCGTCTCCCGTGCAACAGGCGGAGATGAAACTGCTTCTGGCCGGCAAGTGGCCACCGCTCAAGCCGCTGCCGATATTCAAGTATGAAACGGGTGAATATCGCGCCTCGATTGATTTCGACAAGACGCGCGGAGAGTGGGTCTGTCACAAAACATCTTTCCCATCCAACAAGGTTCAGGAACTGCGTGGTGCATTGACCGAAATAACCATGGCTTTGCCCCACGGTCATGCGGAGGCGTTCGCCGAATGTGCTGCAGCAGACCACCTGGAACAAGAATTGGAGAAGGATGCCAGTCGTCGTCTCCAGGCCATGCTGGAGTGGGAAGAGAATTACGAGAACGGGGCACTCTATGCTGGCCTGCAGGACTATCTTTCCAAAAGCCAGCAGGATGAAATCGGCGACAGCATCCGGCTGACGCTTACGGCTCGGCAGCTTCAGTTCAACCCGAAGAATGTTGCCTACGTCTTTGACGCACTTTCGAAGGCGGGCGGCAAGTTAGCAACACTTATAGAAATCGCGCAGCGGAGTAAGACGAAGCAGGGAGCGGACGTACCGGCAAAAGCGGAAGCGGCCGCACCCGATGCCGAACACGATGTGCTGGTTGAAGCGATTCATCCCACGCGCGACCGCCGCCTTCAGACGCGCACCACTCCCGCCTCCCGCGCGTACGTTCAGCTTGACGGTACGAACGGCGGCACGGTCCTCAATATAAGTGAGACAGGCATGGCCGTCGTCGCAGCCGATCCCCTGGTACTAGATGACCGCCTCCCACACATTCGCTTTCAAATTCCGAGTTCCATTCAAAGCATCGAAATCGCCGCGCAGATTGTGTGGCTGGCGGAATCGAAAAAAAGCGCAGGGATGCGATTTGTTGATCTCACCGCCGAGGCTCGCGATCAAATTTCAAGTTGGATCGCGCTCGAAAAGCGAGGCCCGGAATTTGAAGGCATAACGCCGGCGCCTGTTGAGAGCCTCATCCCCGCAACCCTCGAAGGCTTCCCAGAAGAGCCAATTGGCAGTATTTTCCCCGAGCAAGACCAACTCTCCTCGCTCGAACGGATTGCGCACACTGCGTCTCAAGTATCTAAGATCGTGACGCCTGAGAATCTCGATGTGAGCCCGCCTTCGCTTGTCGAAGATCTCCGGGAAAGAGTGCACCACCACGCTCCAGTCGAAGGTTTTGCGCCGCAAGTTCGAAGAGACAAAGTCGAGCCGTCAGCGGATCGCATCGAGGCCTCGCCTTCACACTCCTATGTTCTCGAAATATCCGGATTCCAGGTTGCCGCGGTAGTGTTTTTGTTCGCGGTGGTTAGTGTCGCTGTCGGGCTCACCCTGGCACGTGGCCCGCTCGGAAAGCGCCTCCAAGACGCCCAGGAATCCATACTGACTGTTGATAGCACGACGCCGGCACTCCTTAATCGTCCAAGCGAAGGGACTTCGCGAACTTCCACTCCGCCGGCGGAAAATGCGCTCATTGCGCCTGCCGTAAATCCGCCAGCGCCGCAGACGGAAGAATCGCGCTCTGAAAGCCCATCCGCTCCGTCACTCAATGTACGACCGGAAGATTCAACTACGCCCGTGGGGCCGATCGGACCATCTTCAGCAACAACGCCCCGACCGCTCACTGAATTCGATAATCCGGAAGCCAGTCCTGAGCGCAAGGGCTCGACCGGACGAATCGCGCGAAACGCGCCGCCGCGCGCGAATTCCCAACTCTCATATTCATCCAGGGCTGTCGGGCCGATCAGTGACGCGCCGGCAAATTCCGCTCCACGCAGGGTAATGCCTGCGACGCACGCAGCGCCGCATCTGTCATCGTCTTCCACATTCCTTGTCACTGGCCCAGGCAACGGCAGCAAACCGTTCAGGCTGACCTTGCCGGAAGAACCGATCGCCGCCTCCTCATCGTTCGCGATGACGTCGCAGCTTTCTGTTCTTATTGCTTCTGAGCCCGGATCCGCAGTGATTCGTAGACCCGCTCGATTGCAGGCTAGTGAACTTGTCTCCTTCGTTTGGCCCCGTTATCCAAGGCCGGGGGATCGATTTGGATCGTCAGAAACCGTAAGAGTCCGCACTACCATCGGGAAGCTCGGCCAAGTGCTGGATATAAAGCTCGTGAGCGGCTCAACCTCTCTTTTTCCTGCTGCAATGAGCGCCATTCGCCAGTGGCGTTACAAGCCCACGCTCTTGAACAAGAGGCCTATCGAAGGTCAACAGGACGTCACCATTGAATTCCGGCCGCCGCAGTATTTGTCGCGCGTGCACACTCAGCATCCATCTCACAACTAGCGGCCGTTTGGACAGACAGAAATGTTTGTCCTACTCTCGCGTGATTTATTTCCCTCAATGTGATGATATGAGTCCTGCGATTTCTCAGGGGATTCCATTTCTATGACTTGGAAGCGCGTAGCGACTGCCGCCGTGCTGATTCCGTTGGTGGTGGGCCTTGTGCTGTGGGGGTCGACGGCGATTGTCGCACTGGCTCTCGCGCTGGTGACATTGCTTGCGCTATTCGAGTACTTCGCGTTGGGCGAAGCTATCGGGCATCGCGCCTATCGTTTTTGGACGGCTACCTGTGCGCTTCTCGTAATTTTTGTGCAATGGCTCATGGGTGAACAGGCCTCGTTCATGCTTGCGGGCGGCTTGATCGCCTATCAAAGAGTTTGGTGGTTCGCGAATGCAGCTCCCGGGCTGGAAACGACGTTTTTTCTTTTCGTGCTTGGAATTGCAAATCTTACGTTGTGGACGAAGCGCCCTGTCGTGGAAGCGCTGCCTTCCGCCGGAATGAGTGCCAGCGGTCTTATCTTGATCGCATTTCCATTGTCGTTTGCCGTCAGGCTCCATGGAACTGGACGAGAAGGGCCTCTTCTGCTCCTCTTTGCCATGGTTATTATTTGGGTGGGGGATAGCGCGGCCTACTTTGTTGGCCGATCGATCGGCAAACACCCGTTAGCGCCACACCTGAGCCCCAAGAAAACGTGGGAAGGGACGATCGCAAGTTTTCTAGGTTCACTGATTGTGGCGCTCATTTTTGCGAAGTTCCTCACCGTTCCGCTCCCGCACCTGCTCGCAATGGCGGCTTTGGGGAACATTGCAGGGCAGGTTGGCGACCTCCTCGAATCAGCGTACAAGCGCAGCGCGGGGATCAAGGATTCCGGAACCATTCTGCCGGGCCACGGCGGCGTGCTGGACCGCATTGATGCGCTTATCCTCGCCATCCCGGTTGTCTGGTATTATTGGATCTTGATCTACTCTCCCAGGTCGTAGGTCGGAAGGCTTCCAGCGGGCAAATCATCGGAATGAGTAAGCGGCACCGGGGCCCGGCAGGGCCTGCGTAAGGTTGCCGCACTCCAAAAGGGATTCGAACGACATCGTGAAGCAGTTATCTATTTTAGGTTCAACCGGTTCGATTGGGCGGCAGTGCCTTTCGGTCGTCGAGGCTTTGCCGGGACGCTTCATTGTCGCGGCGCTGGCTGCGGGATCGAATCTCGACGAACTGGCAGGCCAGATCGAACGCCACAGGCCTGAGCTTGTGTCTGTGGGCGACGCCAAGAAGGCTGACGAACTCGCCGCCGTCCTCCGCGCGAAGGGCATTTCTCCTTTGCCGGCGATTCATCACGGCCGCGAAGGAATGCTTGCGGTAGGAACGCATTCGAAAGCAGATATCGTCGTATCCGCCGCGGTGGGAGTCGTCGGCCTGGAAGCGACCTACGAAGCTGTAAAGCTCGGCAAGACCGTTGCGCTTTCGAACAAGGAAGTCCTTGTCGCCGCAGGTGAGCTGGTGATGGCGGCGGCAAAGAGAGCCGGCCGCGATCTTCTTCCCGTGGACAGCGAGCACAACGCCGTCCATCAATGCCTGCGCGGCGGAACCTACGGCGAAGTGCGCCGCTTGGTGCTGACCGCTTCGGGCGGCCCGTTTCGAAAGACGCCGTTGGCCGCGCTTTCGAACGTGACGCCGGAGCAAGCGCTGGCGCATCCCAACTGGCGCATGGGAAACCGCATCACCATTGACTCCGCGACGATGATGAACAAGGGATTCGAAATCATCGAAGCGCGCTGGCTCTTCGGCATGCGCCCCGATCAAATCGACGTTGTGATTCATCCCCAGTCCACAATCCACTCCATGGTCGAATTTGTCGACGGTTCCGTTTTAGCGCAACTTGGCCCCACGGACATGCGCATGCCAATCCAATATGCGTTAACCTATCCAGAGCGCCTGGCATCCAAGGAAATAGCGCTGGATTGGACCAGGTTAAAGCGGCTGGATTTCGAGAAAGCCTCGACGCGGCGGTTTCCGTGTTTGCGTCTGGCGCGAGAAGCGATGAAAAAAGGCGGGGCGTTTCCGTGCGCGCTGAACGCCGCGGATGAAATTGCCGTTGCGGCGTTTCTGGAACGCAAGCTGCCGTTCCTGGGAATTCCGGAAGTGATTGAGCGCGTGCTGGCTCGCACGCCGCGCGTGCGATTCGAACGGATGGACGATGTGCTTACGGCGGATGCTGAAGCGCGTCGAATGGCGAGGGAAGAAGTGGCACAATTGGCGGTGACGGCGGCCGCAGCGTCTTAAGCGTTCGAATGTACGACAGCGTTCGAATGTACGACGGCCAAGCGGCCGACAGGAGAAGCGAACGGTATGAATTTGCTATTGGGCGTGGCCCTGGTGCTGGGCTTGATGATCATGATTCACGAGTGGGGCCATTTCATTGTGGCGCGCTTCTTCAAAGTTCGCGTGGATGTTTTCTCGATCGGCTTTGGGCCGCGGCTGTTTGGATGGAAGCGCGGCGCCACGGACTACCGCATCAGCGCGCTGCCGTTTGGCGGTTACGTGCGCATGGCGGGGCAGGATTTGTCTGAGGTCGATTCGAACGATGTGGCTCCGACCGGCGCTCCCGATGAACTGATGAGCAAGCCGCGCTGGCAGCGTGCTTTGATTTCGTTTGCGGGGCCGGCGGTGAATTTGCTTTTCCCGATTTTTCTCTTGACGGGATTATTTGTTGCTGTCGGCTTGCCCTATTCTGCGTATTTGGACCTGCCCGTTCGAATCGTTTCTCTGCCCGCAGATGCAGCCGGCAAACCCAACTCCTTGCAGGCCGGCGACAAGCTGGTTTCCATCAACGGGGTTGCGAACCCCACGTGGGAACAGGCGCAGAAAGCGATCAAACAAACTCCTCCCGGCGACAAGCTGAAACTCGAAGTAGAAAACGGCGGCGTGAAGCGCGCCGTGGAAATTCCCCTGACCGATAACATGCCACTCGAGCGAATTCTGGGTTATGCGCCGCTGGCGGCGGTCCTCGATGAAGTGGCCCCGGGAACTCCGGCAGAGCATGCCGGGCTCAAAGAAGGAGATATCATTCGGGCTGTGGACGGACAGAAGGTGGATTACTGGGGACAGTTTGTGGAACACGTCCGGGGTTCGGGTGGGAAGACTGTAAAACTTGATATCGAGCGCAAAGGTCAGCTCATTCACGCGGAAGTGACGCCACAGCAGGGCGTCGCGGAGTCCGGCGAAAATATTTTTCAAGTGGGCGTGATTGTTCGCGATCCGACGGCCTATCGGCGCATCTCGTTTACCGATGGCGTGCGCGACGCCTCCGCCATGACTGCGGACCGCGTGCAAGAAACGATTGGTGTGGTGGGAAAACTATTTAGCGGCCGCGTGTCTGTTAGGCAGCTTCAGGGGGCGGTGGGGATTTCGCGAGCCGCAGGTGAAGCGGTACGCAAGGGCCCGCTCGCCGTGATTTCGCTGATGGTGCTCATCAGCGTAAACCTGGGCATCCTGAACCTGTTGCCGATTCCGATCCTCGACGGCGGAAATATTCTGCTGCTCACGTTGGAAGGGATTCGCCGGCGCGATTTCAGTCTGGCGTTCAAAGAACGCTTCGTACAGGTGGGCTTCGTGTTCCTGTTGGTGCTGTTCGCCTACGTTATGTACAATGACGTCGTGCGGATGCTTCCGACACATTCCTAGTAGGTATCAGCTCAGGGTTTGCAAGTAGAAACTCTGAAACCCGGTTAGCTCAGGGTTTGTAAGTACAAACCCTGAAACCCGGCGCAAGCGGGGAACTGTAAATGGCTGCAACGCCGACCCACCGGGTCTCCACCGGTGAGCGCCTCAATACCGCGGAAACAACCGGAAACCTTCAGCAAGCGATGGCCTCGCGCGGAATCCGTATGACGCGGCAGCGCCGCGTCATTTTGCAAGTGATGGACGACGCCGAGCAGCACCTGGACGTGGATCAAATCCTGGAGCGCGCGCAGAAGATTGACGCGGGCGTCCACCTCGTCACCGTGTATCGCACGATTGATCTGCTCAAAAAGCAGGGGCTGATTGATGAATTGGATTTGCTTCATCTTCGTGGCGACCGGCATTATTACGAGACGCATGGGCCGCGCGACCACATCCATGTGGCTTGTTTGCGCTGCGGAAAAGTGCGCGAATTCGAGAGCCGCTTGTACGAGCAATTGAAGGAACAGATTGCGCGCGATTTCCACATGAAAGTCACGGTTTCGCGCACCGAAGTCGGCGGCTATTGCGCCGAGTGCCTGGGGAAAATAAAAGAGTGACTGGTGACTCGTGACTGCTAACAAGCCCAATGGCTACCTTCTCGGCTCATACCGCATCGCCACCGCCCCCGAGCCGAACTCCAGCCGGCTCACAAGCCGCAAGTCGACATGCTTCGATAGCCCCGCGAACAAAGTCGGCCCGTGGCCCGCTAGCCTGGGGTGGACCATGAACTCGTACTCATCGATCAATCCCAGCTCCGCCAACGCCAGCGGCAGCTTCACGCCTCCCGTGAACAGTCCCTTACCCGACTCTCGCTTGAGCTGCTGAACGGCCTTCCCTAGATCCCCGCGCACGAGCTCCGCGTTCCAATCAACCCGGCCCAGGGTGCTCGACACGACGTACTTCTTTGCCGCGTCGATCGTGCGGGCGAAGGGTTCCATCAAATCGGGCCGCGCTCCCGTCCCCGCCGGCGGCCGAAACGCTGCCTCCATCATTTCGTAAGTCACCCGGCCCAAGAGGAGGGCATCGGCCTGCTCGAGGTTCTCGGTCGCGTGACGATGCAACTCTTCGTCTGGGGAAATTGCACGATGATCGCAGCACCCGTCCAATGTGACGTTGATGGAATACCGAAGGGGTCGCATTGCGCAAGAATATCGCCGAGGGGGTAGACTGGCAAGGTTAACCCGCTTCACAAAGGAGTCGACAGAACCCCGTTCTGCGGGCGTACGGCGGTATACTCCCGTCATGAAATCAGGCTTGCGGTTCCATCACGTCGGCATCCCTACCAACGTTCCTCGTCCTGGCGAACTCTATCTGTCGAAATACAAAGTCTTCGTCTCCGGTTACGAAACCAGCGCTTACGGGGTGGAGTGGATGCGGTTTGAGCCAGGCTCAACGGTTCCAGAACTCGTGCAACGCGTGCCACACGTAGCGTTCGAAGTCGATGATCTCGCCGCAGCGATCGCCGGGAAAGAGGTCATCATCGAGCCGAACAGCCCTTCACCGGGCGTGACCGTGGCATTCATCGTCGACCATGGCGCGCCCATCGAATTTCTGCGGATCGAGAAGAATAAAACCTAGCAGAGTCCTGCCGCCGCAGGGGTGCCGGGGGACAGGCGGGAAGCTTCCCTTTCTCTGAAAGTCTCCAATCCTCACGGCCAAATGATCGATGTCACGTGAACATCAGAAAACGTCCCGTCTGGAACGTGTGAAGAAATCGATTTGAGGGATTGTCCAGGTCACCCAAAGTGTGTCCCGGCATCGCGAACGTCGTTTATACGCGTCCTAAACGATTAATTCTTGAACATGGATTCCGTCGCAATCGCGAATCTGCATTTTTTCACACGTTCCTGTCCCCGACTTCTCCCCGACTTCCCGATTTCCGAGTTCGGAATATAATAGAGGCTTGAATCAGAAACATAAGCCCGAACAGGGACAATGCGCTTACTGTGGCGATTGGCGTCAGATGACGCGCGACCACATTCCGCCGCGCAGTCTCTTTAGCAAGCCGCGTCCGAAAGATCTGATCACAGTTCCGAGTTGCTATTTTTGCAACAAGGGAGCCTCGAAATACGACGAATACTTCAATCTCGTAGTGAAACTCGGTATTGATCGTAACAGATTCCCGAACGAGTATGCCGATTCACTGGACAGTACTTACAATCTAGCGAGGCCAAAGAGTCTGCGTTTCGCAAGGTTCTTATTGCAAGGCTACCGACCCACACTCTCTCTGCTTGAGCTTGACCGCGACCGTGTTGGTATCGTTCTACGCCGTATCGTGAGAGGTCTTTTCTATCACGAGGTCGGAATGCGTCTACCGGAATTCGTACCCTTCCGGTTTGTGTCCATTAGCGATGAGCCGAGAATCGCGGCTGGGTTGAGCAGTGAAATAAATGTCTTAGCCAAGGGTCTAAAATCAATTGGAGGTGACGTCTTTCGATACGCCTTCGTTCAATGCGCTACACCAGATCCATTCGTAACCGCGTGGCTACTCAGCTTTTACGACCACAGCAGATTCTTCTGCTTTACATCGAGTGACAAGGCACAAAACTGATGCGCTATGTGGTTATCGCGTCCCGATGATGAGTAATGGAGGTCGGCCTTAGTGACGTTTGCTGCAACACGTGCTGGGTGCTCCAGGTTGCGCTTTTCTACCTGGGCTTTTCGGAATTAAGATGTGGCCACCCGCCAGTTTTTCCGCATCCGCGCTTATGGACATGGATTCGGGTCGTGTGCTATACCTCGCGAAGGGGGATTAGGCGCATGCAGCAACGGCTATTTACCTCTGAGCATCGGGGGATGGGGTGGCTGTCCGATATGGCGGACCCCAATAAATTGAAAGACCGACTGGCCGCTCTGCCTGCAGACGCAGGACGTTTTTCTGGTCTGCCTCTCGGTGACAACGCGAAAACGCCCGGATTCTGGGATACTTTCGGAGATGCTCTTGCAAGGTCCGCGCCCAAGGCCGTGACCACGCAGAGAATGTTGCAGGTCATCGAACACGTCCTGGAATTTGAGAAACTGAGCCCCGCATCGACCAGGCGGCGTCTACACAATTACATTCTGCGGAACTACACTGAAGAAGGTCGGAGAATTGTCTATCACCGTCCCAAGAGACGGCAGGCCATGCCCCCCGTCGTCTACAACACAAAATTCTACGAGTCCGCACTCAGAGCAGCCCGGGGGGGCGATAGACGCTGCAAACTCAGGCCAGAGCAGGTAACCGAAATGCGTCAAGTTCATGAGGCGAGTAAAGCGAGCATGCGCCAACTCGCCAGACGTTACGGTATCAGCGTTTCCACCGTATCGAACATCATCAAAGGCCGTTACTGGAAAGACTGACGCTTCTACCCATCTGTTCGCTATTCGTTCGCTAATTTATCGTTGCGCCGTTGAAAAAAAGCGGAGACACTGCGGACAGCTAGGCGATCCGTAGCTCATACGGAGTCGTTGTTCATGGCCTGGAACGGTCCTCGAACCTCTGCAGGGGGCGGGGACCCTATTCCTGAGAGCATGGGAAACTGATCTCAAGGCGGGGAGTTCGAACCTCTCCGGATCGCCTAGCCTCATCTTCCTACAAGTTGGCCCGATGCCGAAGAGAAATCGTCCCGGAAGTACTAGCGTTCGGCTACCAGCCTGTTCGGACTAACGCTGATACGACTTATTTCGAGTCCCTCACTTCTGTCAAGAAAAACAGTACTATCTTGCGCGTCTTCACGGAGGTGCCGACTATGACTTGGCAGCAATACGTCCTCTTTGGTTTGTTCGTTACGATTGCGGTTGGCGTCTGGAACTGCGTTCATCACTTAGAGCGGATTCACGAACTTTTGATTCTCAAGATTCGAGGAGGGTGAAATGTGGGAGTTCAACTGGGGAGTGTTCTGGGCTGTTGTCGCCGGTTTGGCATTGCGTGGGTGCTTCAATGCTTGCCGTAAGTTCTTGGGAATCGCGATTTTTGAGCCCGAGCGAGACTAGTGTTGGGGAAAAGGCGGGCGGGTGGCCGGCCCTCGGCCACATGGCCGAGCATCGATTGTGAAGAGCAGTGGCCCGCCACGGCGGGCAGGCGAGTGGCGAGCAAAGCCCAAGGCGCCGGGCTCCCGACCGGGTCGGGATGAATTCCGCCCGGCCTCTAAAAAGGCGAAGAGGGATTTCATTGCGCCCAAGACGGGCAATGGGGCAGAGGTCTCGCTGCGCTCGAAATGACGGAGTCAAACAGGGGGAAAAGCGGGCGACCGCCGGCCGACCCGCTGTTCTATTGCCGTTCAAACACGAGGAGGTTCGGCTCCGTTCGGCCTGCGGAGTGGATGGCCATCGTCAAGGTTTTGCCGCCAATCGGCGAGGTAAACTCGCCGCTACATCTCCCTATCTTCTTGCCTCCTAAGCGCTTACGCTATTCTGGCCATTACTAACGTTTATGTTGACACGTGCAGTATGATCCTGGTAGAATTAGTGCTGTAGAAAATCGCGCCCCGACTCCGGTCGGGGCGTTTTGTTTTTTGGAGTGTGGCAGCCTAGCTGCCGCTTTTTTGTCGCCTTCCGCTTATTCTTTCGCCCAAACGTTTCCGTCATAGTTAGGTACAGCACCTACGGTGCTCACGATTCTTTTTCTGTCTGCTCTGAACTCCTCAAATCCCACTTTCAGGACCTCAACCAATGCTAAACAAAACTCTGAACGCCAAACTCCTCTGGATGCAATTTGAAGATGTTCTGGCCCCGCGTCTCGGCCTGACCGTCTGGGACCGCGCCGTCTACTCCCATCTCCTGCGCCATTCTCTCGTCGTAGGCAAGCTGCGCCTGCACTTTGCGGTGATGTCTGTAGCCCGCGATCTCGGTTTGTCCAACGGACCTGTGCGCCAGGCCGTGCGCCGCCTCGATGAGCTGGGCGCTCTGCGCTTGCTCGAACGCAGCAAGACTGGCCACCTCGTCGAGATGCGCCTGCCCCAGCAGATTCGCACCCTTCCCCCGGCCAAAGTTGACACGCTTGATCGTTTACCCCGAGCCTCGAGGGGTCACTCGCCTGCCCGCCGTGGCAGGTCATTCGTTCACCACCAGCTTCGCGGAGCCACTCGCCACTTCCTCAATGGCGCCTCCCAGGCCGCGGAAGAGCCGCCCGCCTCCGCCCTCGAGTCCACCGATTTCCTGAAAACCTGGGCGCTCCGCAAAGCCATTCACGATCGCGAACGCGGCGCCTGCTTTTACTGCCTCCGCCTCACTCCCGCTAACGTGCGGTGCCTCGACCACGTCGTGCCACGCGCGCGCTTCGGACGCAATTCCTACCGCAACCTGGTTTCCTCCTGTATGGAATGCAACACGCGCAAGGGCGACCGTCCCGCCCCGGATTTTCTGCGCACCCTCTACCGCCAGGGCCGCCTGACGCCGGCCGAACTCGATGCACGCCTTCGCGCCTTGAAGGATCTGGCCGCAGGCAAGCTCCGCCCTTCCCCGGATTTTGAAAATAGAAAATAGAAAATAGAAAACGGGCAAGAGAGAAAGACCGACTCGAAATTAGAAATTGGAAAAGGGAGAGTAGAAAGACGGGAAGGAGAAAGGGCTAGCCGATGAGTACACGGATTTTGGCGCGGACCTCTGCCAATTCCGCAGGAGATACTGTTCCTTTTCGCTTAGCTCGTCTCCTGCGCCAATCGAGGCTCTTAATTTGATCCGCGAGGACGGCGCTGCGTGCCGACCCGGCAATTAACACCTCGAAGGGATAGTTTTTGATCTGGGTAGTCATGGGGCAGCAGAGCATTAGACTTGTCTTTGTGTTGTAAGCAGCCGGACTCAGCACGACAGCGGGACGGTGTCCAGCCTGCTCATGCCTGGCGTGCGGGTCAAAGTTAATCCATACAATGTCGCCTGCATCGGGCACATACGTAGCGGGCATCACCAAGCCTCTTTGCCCACGGGCCTGCCAAAATCGACTTCCTCGTGCAAATTCCCGGGAGTGATTCTTTTAAGGAGTTCCGAGAGATCGTACTCCTTGCGCGGGACAGGTTCGATGACAATGCGGCCGGACTCCTCACGCACGTCCACGGAATCCTCCAAGCGGAGTTTCGCGGCCTGGAGGACGGCGGAGGGGATGCGCACCGAGGCGCTGTTACCCCATTTCTTGACGACGGCCTTCATGGCGGGCATCGCCTCCTTGTAGAAACATTGTATCTACATGGTGGCATGGCCTGTGGCCACGGGTCAAGCACGCCCCATCCCCGCCCCGCGCGGCCGCTCGCCGCTTACTTTTTCGGCTGTGCCGGCGGAGCCGGTTGGCTCGTCGGGGGAACAATGTTCTTGAGCCGCATGTAGGTGACCAGATTGCCGTAGTGTTCCATGTCATGCGCGTTGTTAATGTTCAGCACGCCGAATTTGGGCATATCCATGCCGAACAACTTCACCATTTGCACGCCGGACGCATCCGTCATGCCGTCATACGCTTTGTCACAGTAGGCCAGCGCACCTTTGAGCGCGGCAACGAGATCGGCTTTGGTGGTCTTGGTCTCCTCGATTTTGAGGCCGGGATTCGTCTCCCCGAGCGCTATCGAGCAAAAATTATATTGGGCGTCCGCGACGTGCCCCACAATCTGGCCGTAGCTGCGGACGGAGTCCGTGGGCTTGAAGTTGTAGTTCTCTTCGGGCATTTTTTCAGCGGAACTGACGAGGATGGTTTTCATCCTGGTGAAGAAGATTTTATTGTACGTGCTGTACGGACCTTGGGAAGCCTGCTCTGCCTTGCTGTTCGAGGCCCCCTGGGGAGCTTTGGAATCCTGTGCGAAAGCCGCCGTGGATACCAGGAACAACACCCCTGCTGACGCCATAGCCTGGAATTTCATTTGACTCTCCTGACTGCGCAGATTTAGCGCCGACACCTCGGGCGCTGCTTCTATATACGCGGTTGGGTCCCGTTTCATTTCAGGGTCGGTTCCCACCCCCGCCCCGCGCGTGCCCTCGGCAGATGCGGGGTTGGAGCTTATCTGGATAGGGAGGCGTGGGAGATGGTGGAGACGATGAGGCGGTTGGCGCGGACGCGATAGAGGATGGAATACGGAGTGCCGCCGATGATGAGTTCACGGAGGCCGGGTTGAGGGCCGACGCGTCCGAGATAGGGATGAATTCGCAGAGCTTCAACGACTGCAACGATGCGGGTGGCCAGGCGTTCGGCGGCGTCCGGCTTGTCCAAGGCAACGAAGGCACGAATTTCCTGGAGGCGGGCCAAAGCCAGGGGCGACCAGACGATCTCTAGCGGGCCAGGTTTCTTGGGCATGCTTTTTAGTTGCGGACGATCTCAGCCGCGCGAGCGTGGTCGCGGCGACTCGTCAGCGTGGACTTTGCCGCAGACACATTTCGGCGGCGGCAACTCGCGATCGGTGCCCCAGGAAAGCAGCCAGGCCTTCATGTCTTCGTGCCGCACGTAGTGGCCGGACTTCACCTGGCGGCCGGCCTGGCGGATTTCCGCCAGCATACGCTCCTGATCGGCGACGTAGGATTCGACGGCATCGGAAATCAGAAAATTGGAGCTGCGGCCGGAGGCTTCCGCCAGCCTGGCGAGGCGGCGCTTGGTTTCGGACCTGAGCCGTATGCTGAGAGTGGCGCTGCGTGTGTTCACCATGAACACAGCATAGCACAAAAACAGCGGCGGGTGGCGAGAAAACGAAAGTCGGTGGCGAGCGCCAGGACAAGACAAAGAAGTGACTGGTCTCTGGTGACTGGTGACTGGGCAATGCCTTTGCGTCCGGCCCGCAATGGAGTGAGCGGGTAGGGCGAAGTAAATGCGTAAGACAAGTAAGAGACAAGAATCAAGCAGGTTGGCGGATCGAGCGGGAATGGCGCAGGCGGGAAAAGAATTTGTTTGCGCGGGCGATGTCGCGGGCGATTTGCGCGCGCAATTCTTCGGGGCCGCTGAATTTCTTTTCTTCGCGAAGGCGCTTCCAGAAACGAACTTCGATACGTTTTGGTGTTGTGGCCGGCTGAAAATCGAGCAGGTGAGTTTCAACGCTGAGTGAGGAGCCATTGAACGTTGGGCGCATGCCGATGTTTGTCACCGAGCGGTGGCTGTGCGTCTCTCCTTCGAGGAGCGTACGCGTGATGTAAACGCCGCGCGCCGGAAGCAGCTCCTGTTCCGCGGCAAGATTGAGCGTGGGGAAGGTGAATTTGCTGCCTGTTCCCGTGCCGCTGATCACTTCGCCCGTTAAAGCGAACGGACGCCCCAAGAGCCGTCCTGCATGAGAAACATCGCCCTCAGCCACTTCTCGGCGAATGATGGTGCTGGAAACGACTTCGCCGCGATACTGCACGGGACAGATAATCTGGACATCGAAGCCAAACTTGGCGCCGAGTTCTTTGAGCAGCTTCACGTTGCCGGCTTGCTTGTGGCCGAAGTGGAAGTTCTCTCCCACCAGCACTGTCTTGACATGCATATCACGAACTAAAATTTGCTCGACAAATTCTTCAGGCGAGAGCCGCGCGAGTTCCAGCGTGAACGGCAGGACCACCGCGGCTTCGAGGCCGAGCGCGTTGAACCATTCCATTCTTTGCGTGATGGTGGAGAGGCGCAGGGGCGCGGACTCCGGGCGGAGTACTCTTCTCGGCGAGGGGTCAAACGTAAGCGCCGTGGAGACCGCATGGAGAGCTTGCGCGCGCTCGACGGTGGAGCGAAGAATGGCTTGATGGCCTAAATGGATGCCATCGAAATTGCCGATGGCAAGCGCGCTGGCGTATCCGTAAGCGGCATAGCGCGAAGCCCAAGCTTGCGTGGAAGTGAACGTCGCAAGTCTCCGCGATGGAGGACCACCAACGGAGACGGCCGGCTCGTTCGAATCGCGCTGCTCGTTACCGTTTTCCTCCGCGGCATCCACTCGCACTTCGAATTCGAGGCCATCGTAAGCAAGTTGTACGTGCGGGAAACCCATTTGGCGAAGGCGCTCATTGGTTTCCGCGTGCGGGAGGTCGTGGGCGATGTGCGTGAACCACGCGCGCCGCGGCTTGAGTTGTTGAATGAGGGCGAGTGCTTGGTCCACGGTCTGATGCATGGGGTGAGGAATATCGCGCAACGCATCGATGACCAGTTCGTCGAGGCCTTCGAGGAGCGCCATCGAAGAGTCTGGAAGCGTGCTGAAATCGGTGAGGTAGGCCGCGCGGCCGAAACGGAAACCCAACACCTGCATATCGCCGTGCTGCAGCGGAACGGGAATGAATGGAATGCCAAGCAAATCGATGGGGCCATCCGCGAGTTTCAGCATTACGCTGGGCACGGTGCTGAGCGAGGGCTTGTCGTCGAACACGTAGGCGAACGCCCGCCGGACAATTCGAAACGTTTCTTCATTACCGTACACGGGCAGCGCTGTCCGCTGGCGGATATTAAATGGGCGAATATCGTCGAAGCCGAGAATGTGGTCGGCATGGCCGTGGGTCAGTAGAATGGCGTCGAGGCGCGTGAGTCCCACACGCAGGGCCTGTTGGCGAAAATCCGGCGTGGTATCAATGACTACGTTTTGACCGTTGCGCGAAATCAGCAGAGAAGGGCGGAGCCGCTTGTCGTGCGGATCGTTCGAAGCGCAAACGCGGCAAGGGCACGCGAGCGTGGGCACGCCCATCGAGGTGCCGGAGCCGAGAACCGTAATTTTCAGCGGAGCGGAAGGCATCTTCAAAAAGCTGGTCGCGCGGTTCGCGAGGAGCCGGGAAAGGCTGCGCCGCGCTAGCTACGGGCGCGTCTTGGCTTTGGCTTGCGTGGCCGCTTGTGCCGCGACGGCCTGATTGATCTCCAGATACGTCATCTTCAATTTGCCAAGGAGATCCAGGAGCAGCGTGTCTTCTTCCGGCGCGAGATTACCTTTTGTTTTCTCGTGCAGCGCGTCGAGCATGTCAATCAACTCGCGCGCCGCCTCCGGATCGATGACCGGCTGGCCGGTGCGCGGATCGGCGTACGCGCCAAGGACCATGGCGGCATTACTGCCAATCATCCGCACCAGATTTTCGAATGCCGGGGAGCGCTTGGCAGTTTCCGCAGGTGGCACTGAAGCAGGCGCTTTTGCAGGCTCGGCCGGCGCGGGCGGATGGGCCGCAGCCTCGCGCTTGGCTTCGCGCTCCTGTTCTTCCACCACCTCTTTGCGCAATTCCCCCTCGGAGGTGAATGGGCGCCGGTCAATTACGCGAAACGACTCTTCCTTTTTCTGTTCAGACAAGGGACATTCCTCGAAAATTCGCTTAGCTCTCAGTTTAACACGGGTTGGCGCCGCAGGTGGTGGCTGGCTTCGTCGCGGGAGCGAGCCTCGCTTGTCAAAGCCGCGAGCGCACCGTAAAGTGGTGAGCTTAAATCTGAATCGAATTCAGCGAAGGCGTGATGCCAACCCAGCGAAATAAGACTAAAAGAAACAAACGCCGCGCTAGCAAACCTTTGAAAAACAAGAAATTGTCCGCCGGCCAATGGTTCGAAAAGCTCGTTGCGGTGCAAGCCCGGTTGCGCGCGCCGAATGGCTGCCCGTGGGATCGCGAGCAAACTCACCAGACTCTTCGCACGTACTTGATTGAAGAGGCATACGAAGTCCTGGACGCGCTCGAAGGCGGAAATGACGCCAAGTTCGCCGAGGAGATGGGCGACTTATTGCTCCAAATCATATTTCATTCGCAGATAGCGAACGAAGAAAACCGCTTTAGCGTCTCCGATGTCATCCGCGAAATTCACGACAAAATGATACGCCGGCATCCTCATGTTTTCGGCGCCACTCGCGCGAAAGACTCCGCCGAGGTCTCGCGCAACTGGGAACAGATCAAGGCGGAAGAGCGGCGCTCGAATGATAACCAAGCTCATCCGAACAGCCAGTCCGCGCCTGCGAAGGAGACTTCTCTGCTCGATGGCGTTTCGCCCGGGCTTCCTGCCACGCTCCAAGGCTTCCAATTGACACGCAAAGCCGCGCGCATTGGCTTCGATTGGGAAAACGTGGAAGGCGTATTCGAAAAATTGAATGAAGAAGCCGAGGAAGTGAAAAATGCGCTGAGTACTCATGACCCCAAGAAAGTGGAAGAGGAGCTTGGAGACATGCTGTTTGCCGTAGTAAACCTCTCGCGCTTCTTGAAAGTAGATCCGGAAATCGCACTGAGTCGCGCCAACGCAAAATTCTCGCGGAGATTCCGCGCGATGGAGCGATTGGCGCGGGAGAGCGGCAAGGAATTCAAGGATTTGCCCCGGGAAGAGATGGAAGCGCTCTGGAACGCCACCAAGCTTTCAGAAGGGAAGAGCAGCGTGGCGGAGCGGAACGCAGCGCGGGCGAAGCGATGAGCGCCGATATCGTTGTCCGCAAATGCCAGCGTCTCGAGGAATTCCATTGCTGCGTGGATCTTCAGCGCGAAATCTGGGGCGAGGAAGATCTGGAAGTCGAGCCCGCGACCATGTTCGTTGTGGCGGCGCACACCGGCGGCCAGGTCCTGGGCGCGTTCGACGGCGAGCGGCTGGTGGGCTACACACTAGCTGTGGTCGGCCTTCACGATGGCGTTGCATACCTCCATTCCCACATGACCGGCGTCCAGTCTGAATATCGCGATCGCGGCGTCGGCCGCATGCTGAAGCTCTTTCAACGCGACGAAGCACTGGGCCGAAACATCCGCCTGATTCAATGGACCTTCGATCCGCTCGAACTTCGCAATGCACACTTTAACTTGAACCGTCTCGGCGCTATTTGCCGCACCTATCAGCCCAATCTATACGGACTCACGACCAGCCCCCTTCATCGCGGCTTGCAGACGGATCGTCTTTTGGCCGAATGGCATCTTGATTCCGCGAGGGTCGTGGCCGCGGTGCAAGATCTGGCGAAAGATCCCTCCGAGGCGCCCGCCACGATTGAACTGCCGGCGGAATTGGAGCAATGGCAACGCAAGGATTCTCCAGAAGTCGCGAAGGTCCAGGCTCGCGTCCGCGAAGAATTCACAAGGTGGTTCGCGAAAGGCTACGCGGCCGTAGCTTTGCGCACGGCCCCGGGGAATCGAGCGTACTTGCTCACACCCTGGAGCGATTTTTAACAGAGGCTACTCGACGAGACTCATGCGCATACGAGAAATCACACTGCGGGAAATTCGAATGAAGCTGGTCACTCCATTTGAAACCAGCGTAGACCGGACGACGGAGCGTCGCATCGTACTGGTTGAAGCAAACGTTGATGGCGGCACGGGCTGGGGAGAATGCGTCGCCGGCGAGAAACCTTTTTACAGCCCGGAAACAACCGATACGGGATGGCTCATTCTTCGCGATTTTCTTTGGCCGTTGGTAAAGGGAAAGGAATTTGCCTCCGCCGCGGATGTCTGGGAAATGCTATCTCCCGTTCGCGGTCACAACATGGCAAAAGCGGCGCTCGAAGCAGCCATCTGGGACGCGGAGGCCAAACAAAAGGGCGTGCCGCTTTCGAAACTCATCGGTGGAACTCGCACGGAAATTACCTCCGGAGTTTCGATCGGAATTAAAGATTCGATGGAGGATCTCGTTTTAGCCGTGAGGAAGGAACTCGCCGCCGGCTACCAGCGCATCAAGATAAAAATAAAACCTGGAAAAGATTTGGTACCCGTGCAACGCCTGCGCCAGGATTTTCCGCGCATCAAGCTGATGGTGGACGCCAATTCCGCTTACACGCTGAACGACTGGCCGCTCCTGAAGCAGCTCGAAGGTTTCTACCTCATGATGATCGAGCAGCCCCTCGGCTGGGACGATCTCTACGGCCACGTTGCGCTGCAGAAGAAACTCGACACGCCCATCTGCCTGGACGAATGCATTCACACCGAGGAGCAAGCGCGCGCCGCTGTCGAACTGGGGGCCTGCAAGATCATCAATATAAAGCTCGGGCGCGTCGGCGGCTACACCGTAGCGCGGCGCATTCACGATCTTTGTCAGCAGCAGAGCATCCCCGTCTGGTGCGGCGGCATGCTGGAATCCGGCATCGGCCGTGCCCACAACATCGCGCTCTCCACGCTCCCCAATTTCACTCTCCCCGGCGACGTCACCGCCAGCAAACGCTATTGGGACGAAGACATCATCGAGCCCGAGGTCACCGTCTCGCCGCAAGGCACAATCTCCGTGCCTAACGGCCCAGGTATCGGTTTTGAACCCCGCCTCGATCGCATCGAGAAGCTCACCGTTCGCAAAGAGCGCCTGGCCTAACCGGTGCGCATCGAATCCCGCAGCGGAAAAACCCCAAGCCGCAACATCATTGCCGTCTCGATCGGTCTCGTCATCGTCATCTGGTCCGTCAACTTCATCGCCGCGAAAATCGGCCTGCGCTCGCTCCCCACGCTGACCATGGCGTCTTTCCGGGTGGTTTTCGCCGGCGCGGTGATGCTTCCCACCTATCTGCTCTGCTCGAGATTCGATACATTTGCGGAAACCGCAGAAACGCGACGCCGCGGCTTCAACCTCCGTGACCTTTGGACCTTTCTCTATCTCGGCTTCTTCGGTGTGGCGGTGAATCAGTTTTGCTTCACCGCCGCGTTGCGCCTCACCTCCGTCAGCCACTCCTCGGTGATCGTTGGAATGGGACCCATCTATACGCTGGCTTTCGCCGTCCTTCTTGGTTTGGAAAAGGCAACCATGCGCAAAGCCACCGGTATGGCGATCGCCTTCGCCGGAATCGCGGTGATGGCGTCCGAACACGGCCTTACCGCGCGTTCACCCTCTTTGCTGGGCGATGCCATCACCCTGGCAGGTTCCGTCGGCTTCGCGATTTACGTCGTCCTTGGCAAACGTGTGGCAGGGAAGTACGACGGGCTGACCATGACGGCGTTCAGTCATTTCGCAGGAGCTCTGATTGTTCTCCCCCTAGCCGTCCGACAAGCGCTCGCACTCGGCTCCGCTCAAAACTGGCTAACCGTCCCCTGGTCGGCCTGGGCCTCGCTACTCTACATGGCCATCTTCAGCTCCGCGGTGGCCTACATTCTCTACTACTGGCTGCTGCGCTACCTTGAGGCTTCTCAGTTGGCAGCCTTTAGCTACCTCCTTCCGGTACTCGCCACGATTCTGGGGATTGTCTGGCTTGGCGAAAAAGGCTCCTGGGGACAGGTCCTCGGCGGCGCTCTGGCCCTAGGAGGCGTTTACTGGATCGAGTCCGGCAGAGTGTCGGATGTCACAACTAGTGTCGTTTCGTAAACGTCCTCGAGAACCGTCGTTGACGGCGCTTCGCACAGCCACCTACTATCGTCTCTAGTCGGTTGTACTCTCAGGCAAAACTCAACCGTTCAAATATCCCAGGAAGCGGGCTATATCGCATCAGTTCACGGCGATGCCAGCTGATTCTCAAGGAGAGCGCTCTCATTCATGAGGACCAAGCTCGTCATCGCTGGATTTTTGCTCGCCGCCCTCGCGGCCGCCTCCGCTGGTGGCTACTGGTATTCGCACCGTGCAGAGAAGTTGACCGAGTCGGACACTGTGTTGCTCGCCGATTTTGCCAATCGCACCGGCGATCCCGTCTTCAACGATTCTTTGCGGGAAGCTCTGGCAATTAGCCTTTCCCAATCGCCTCTGCTCAATCTCGTCTCCGAAGAAAAGATCAGCGAAGCGCTGCGCTCGCAGGGCAGGCCTACGGATGCGCCCATCACGCGGGACCTGGCCGCTGTGATCTGCAAGCGCCTGGCTTCGACAGCCTACGTCACTGGAGGCGTCGTCAAGGAGGACGCGAGATACGTCCTTCGACTTGAAGCCTTTCGCTGTGCCACCGGCGATTCCATCGCCAGCGCAAAAAGTGAAGCATCCGCTAGGGACCAGATCATTCACGCGTTAGGGACGGCAGCCTCGGCGTTGCGAAGCGATCTCGGTGAACCGTCGTCCACGCTCCAAAAATTTGATCTGCCTCTCGACCGCGCAGCGACCGCGTCGCCCGAAGCGCTGAAAGCCTTCTGCGAAGGTCGCCGCCTCGCGCGAGACAAGGGTGCCATCGACGGTGTCCCCGCTCTCAAGAAGGCCACCGATCTTGATCCTAAATTTGCGCTCGCCTATTCCAACCTGGCCGTCAACTACTACAACCTGAACCAAAGCGCTCTCGCGAGCGAACGCATTCGCCAGGCATTCGAATTGGCCGACCGCCAAACCGTCCGCGACCGCCTGCACATCACCACGCTTTACTACGACCTCGCTACCGGCGACGTGAACAAAGCCATCGAAAGCTACAAGGAGTGGGTGCGCCTCTACCCTCGCGACGACATCGCCAAAGGGAATCTGTCCTCCGAATATTTTGTTGTTGGGGACTACAATCAATCCGCCAACTACGCCCAGCAAGCGCTCAGCATGGATCCCGGAAGCGCCGCCTGGTATGAGAATTTATCCACCGCCGATATCGCTTTGCTCCGTCTGGACGACGCGCAGGCGATCCTTAATCAAGCCATCGCCCGCAAGCTCGATGATTCTTCCATCCATGCCGATCTTTACGCGCTGGCGTTTCTCCGCGGCGATACCGCGGCCATGGAACGCGAAATGGTTTGGTCCGCCGGAAAACCCGGCGGCGAAGACACCATGCTGGCGCTGCAAGCCGACACAGAAGCCTATGCAGGCCACGTTCTGAAGGCCCGCGAACTTTCGCACCGCGCCGTGCAAGTGGCGCAGGACGCACAGCTCACCGAACCCGCGGCCATCTGGCAGGGAATTGCGGCGTTGCGCGAAGCGGCGTACGGCAACATGGAGGAAGCCGGCCGGGAAGCGGAAAAGGTCCTGGAGATTGCCCCCAGTAACCGCGACCCGCAAATCCTTGCCATCCTGGTGTTCACCCGGCTCGGAGACGTCCGCCGCTCCCAAAAAATGTTGGAAGACCTGGCGGCGGCAAACGTATCGAACACCGTAGTGCAATCGGCCTGGGTTCCTACTGTCCGCGCACAGGAAGAGCTCGCTGGTCAGCAACCCGCCAAAGCGCTTCAATTGCTGGAAGCCGTCAAGCCCTACGAGCGCGGGCAGTTGATTGGAAACTTAAGCTATTCCTGCATGATTCCGGTCTACCTGCGCGGCGAAGCCTATCTAGCCGCAAAGCAGGGTCCGGAAGCCAACGCTGAATTCCAAAAGCTCCTCGACAATCGTGGCGTGGTCGGCAATTGCTGGTCCGGCGCATTGGCCATCCTGGGGCAGGCACGCGCACAGGCTTTGGCTGGCTCCACCAATTCAGCCCGCGCCTCGTACCAAAAGTTTTTCTCGCTCTGGAAAGACGCCGACCGCGGCGTCCCCATCCTGCGCTCCGCACACGCTGAATTTTCAAAGCTGAAGTAAGAAGGTCCGTAGGTTTGACTGGCTTGTCTGCACACCCCTAAAGCTCCGCCGCCACGCGCGACAGTTCTGGTCAAATTACTCTGCGCTACCTCAGTTTCGTTCCATCAATTCGTCTGGCGCGCGATTACTGCGGCATCCCCAGAGCGCGCTTCCATCGTCATTCCCGTGGTCTTCCGCCAATCGACCTCGTTGATGTCCACTCCGCCCTTCCTGCCTTCCGTATCCACGAACATCAACAAGTCGCCGTCTCTGTGGTACTTGGCCACTTCGTAGATCTGGTTCGACTTTGTCACCAGGATCGTACGTCTGTCGTTGGTCTGCCCATTGTCCGGCTGTCCAGTCTTCACCACCGCGAGCTGAATCGCGCTCGCTCGCGGCGTGGCGTTATACATGCTCGGCCGCGTGGAGGAAGCGTATGGCGGACGGTCTGGATGACTCGTTTGCGCCAGGTTCCGCGGGACTACGATGTCGTCCATCAACCGAAGTTCCAGCGGC
The DNA here is from genome assembly GCA_963729455.1 of uncultured Acidobacteriota bacterium. Classification (GTDB taxonomy): domain Bacteria; phylum Acidobacteriota; class Terriglobia; order Acidiferrales; family UBA7541; genus Acidiferrum. The sequence continues at coordinate 563,742 of CAVSNX010000003.1, read as the reverse complement.
TCTTCACCCTTCAACGTCGGCCTCGGCCCACGGAACGGCAGGCTGACCACTTTCCACGGCCACAGTGGCGGAAACATCCACTCCACCACATCGCGTGTCGCGTGACCTTTGCCGTCGATGGAGCCCTGCTTGTCCACCTTATAGCCGCGGGCCATGATCACTTTTGCCGGGACAGGCAGATCCCCGCTCGGCAGGATCACCCGGTCAAAGCTGATCCTCAGGTAGCCCTTCCCGACGAAATGTCCGGGCTCCTTATCCGCTTCCAAATGTCCTCCCAGCATGCTGCCTCTGGGGAACAGCGGCCTGCCGAACTGCTGCATGGATCTCAAGTGGCACAGCACTGGGTCACCAATTGCAGCTGTTGCCGACGAGAAATTCGGCTCGTCCAACGTACATTGCAGAAGCGTACCTGCAGGCACCAGTTGATCCTGTGCACGGATCCCCGGCACAAACACCAGTAGCGCCATCACACTCACCAACAGTCCGATGAGTCGTTTCATGTTCGTCCTCCAGATTGTCGCTTTCTCAACGGCTAGGAGAGCTAGCCGTTTTCCCGGCAGGCCCGTCTGGAAGCTCCTGGCTGGACACACCCGGACATCACCCGCGGTTGCTCGACCCAACCCGGGAGTCGTGAGGAAGTTGCTCTCGCACCTGGGGATTTTTCGAATGCGGCCAATCAATCGGGCTTAGTTCCAGTACTGCATAGGACGAGTTATTTCCTGTGGTTCGCTGGAGAGGAAACCGAGGCCTTTGGTTCTGGTGGCGCGACGGCGGCTTTGATGGAAGAATAACGCGCTGACTCTTCAGCACACGCGACCAATCTGGCGTCGCAAACACCCTCTATCGAGGAGGCGACACTTTGCCCGGTATTCCTCTGCGAAATGGCGGTCCGGCGGCCCGGATTGCGGTGATCCCGGGTGATGGGATCGGTGCTGAAGTCACGCCGCAGGCCGTGAAGGTGCTGAAGGCCGTGGCTACTCCCGCCAAACGGCCCATGGAATTCGTCGAGTTCGATTGGAGTGCGGATAAATACCTGCGCGAGGGCGTTACGCTGCCTCCCGGCGCCGTCGAGATGCTCCGCGATGAATTTGACGTCATTCTCTTTGGCGCGCTCGGCGACCCCCGCGTCCCTTCGAATCAGCATGCCGCTGACATTCTGCTGGGGTTGCGCTTCCAGTTGGACCTCTACGTCAACGCCAGGCCCGTCGAACTTCTGCATGACCGGCTCACCCCTCTGCGCGACCGCTCCGAAAAAGACATCCGCCTGATGGTATTTCGTGAAAACACCGAAGGGCTGTACGTCGGGATTGGCGGGGTCTTCAAGAAGGACACGCCCGACGAGATCGCCATCCAGGAAGACATGAACTCGCGCAAGGGCGTCGAGCGCATCATTCGTTTTGCTTTCGAATACGCACGCAAGAACGGACTGAAGCGCGTTTGTATGAGCGACAAATCCAACGCCATGACCTTTGCCCACGGTCTCTGGCAACGGGTCTTCAAGGCAGTCCGCCAGGAATTCGCGGATATCGATTCCCGCCACCTATACATAGATACCTTGGCAATGGAACTGGTCCGCGATCCCCGGCAGTTCGACGTCATTGTCACCTGCAACCTCTTCGGAGACATCATCAGCGACTTGGGCGCACAACTCGCGGGCGGACTTGGCCTCGCCCCCTCCGGCAACATCCATCCAGGAAAGACATCGCTCTTTGAGCCCGTGCATGGCTCCGCCCCCAACATCGCCGGAAAGGGAATCGCCAATCCTCTGGGATCGGTCTTGACGTCCGCCATGATGCTCGAATTTCTCGGTTGGAATCCCGAAGCCGCCGCGTTGCGTGCCGCAGTCCGCGCGGCACTCCACGAGAACTACGTCACCCCAGATCTTGGTGGCGATAAGAAAACGGCAGAAGTTGGAGAGTGGATCGCCGCGCGCGTAGTGAAAATTGTCGATGGCAACACTTAAAGTAATACTTTAACGACGAAAATCTCTCTAGAATTTCGCTATCGCCGTCGCGTCAGCGCCGTCAGGAACATTCCCAAGAGAAAACCTCCCACGTGCGCCCACACCGCCACGCCTCCCGAGGCGCTCGACCCCAACGCGTTGATGCCCTCGAGGAACTGCAAGAGAAACCAATACCCCAGAATCAGCACCGCTGGAATCGGCACCAGAAAAATGAAAACAAGGGTGAGGATGCGTTCTCGCGGGTAGAGCAGCATGTATGCCCCCATGACACCCGAGATCGCGCCACTCGCGCCCAGCGCCGGGAGCGAGGAATTCCAGTTGAAAAAGATATGCAGTACTCCCGCGCCGATTCCACAGACCAGATAGAAGAACAGATATGGCAGGTGTCCAAAGAAGTCTTCCACATTGTCGCCAAAGATCCACAGGAAGAGCATGTTCCCAGCGATGTGCAGAAACCCGGCATGAAGAAACATGCTCGTGAGCAAGGGAAGAAATGCGGTCTCGAACCCGACATGTCCGGCCAGGAACGCTGGGATGCGCGCCGGGACCGTGGCATTGGAGGTCATGAAAATTTGGAAGGCGCGCGGCGGCAGCGTGTACTGGTAAAGGAACACGACCACGTTCAAAAGGATCAACGAAATGTTCACGACCGGGTAGCTGCGAGAGGGGTTGGTGTCCTTTAGCGGTATAAACATGAAGAGAGGTCTGCAGCAGAGTAGCGAAACGCACGCCAAATGAAAAGAGCAGGGAGGCAGCGCTGCGCGCCCGCGCGTCCGATAATATCGGAGCTCGAAATGCCCTAGTTAACAGAATAAATTCCCGTCCGCAAACAGCTCAAAACACAGCGCCTGCCAATCTCTGGTTGCACATTTCCAACTGACTTTCATTTGTGGGTTTTTGATTTGCGCGGCATCTTCTCTTTTTTTATTTTTTCTTATTTCCCCACGGAACGATTGCGCGATGTGCGCGCGTATGGTATTTACATTAGTTCTGCGTGTGCGTGCGATTCGAACGGTGTGCCGCATTTCGTTCGACGCTGCGTCGGCGCGCCGACTGCTCATGCCTGCCCGGGAGACGGAAGCCATCATCTTGAAGACATTTCCACTGGGCGAGGCGGACCGCCTGGTCAGTTTTCTTGGCCGCTCCTCCGGGCGCGTTCGCGGTGTAGCCTCTGGGGCTCGTCGCCTGAAGAACCGCTATGGCTCCACGCTCGAGGTGCTCTCGCACGTGCAGCTTTGGTATGTCGAGAAGGAGACCCGGGAATTGGTGCGAATCCAGCAAGCCGAATTGCTCGAATCGTTTCACAAAGCACAGAGCAACTATGGCCTGAGCACCGGGCTTGCAGTGGTCAGCGAGATCTCCGAACTGGTTCTCCCGGAGCACGAAGTCTCCGAACCAATGTTCCGGCTAATTCTCTTGGCCGCCCGTGAGATTGAGCGCACCGGCGACTGGGCCTTGCCGCTCAGCTACTTCGCGTTCTGGACCGTACGGCTCGGCGGCTGGCTCCCGCGCTTCGACCGTTGCGCTTCTTGCGACACGCCGTTCGGTTCGGAGCCGGCCTATTACGACGCGCACCAGCCCGGCCTCTTCTGCGAGAAGTGCCGCCGACCCGGCATGAAGCCCTTGCACCTCGAAGCCAGAACTCTCGCAGAGCGTTTCACCGGTGAGCGCCTCGACCGCATCGAACTCGCACCCGCATTGCAGCCCGCCGCAAAAGAATTGCGCGAAGCATCCCTGGCGTGGATCGAGCATCATCTCGAGCACCGCCTGGCGACTCGCGAACTTTTGGAGACCGCTTGAAAGTTAAAGTAAAACTTGAACAGAAGCCTCACGGTCTAACGTTTCAGGATCTTATCCTGAAGCTCTCGCACTTCTGGGTAAAGCAAGGCTGCGTCCTTCAACAACCCTACGACGTCGAGGTCGGCGCCGGCACCATGCATCCGGAAACGTTTCTCCGCGTCCTCGGTCCGCATCCGTATCGCGTCGGCTACGTTCAGCCCAGCCGTCGGCCCGCCGACGGTCGCTACGGCGAAAATCCCAATCGCCTCTACAAGCACTCGCAATTTCAAGTCATCTTGAAGCCCTCGCCCGTCGATATCCAGGACATCTACCTCCAGAGCCTCGGTGCCATCGGCATCAACCTCAAAGAGCACGACATCCGCTTCGAGGAAGACAACTGGGAATCGCCCACGCTCGGCGCCTGGGGCATCGGCTGGCAAGTTCTCCTCGACGGTCTCGAAATTACCCAGTTCACTTATTTTCAGCAAAGCGGCGGCATCGACCTCGACCCCATCTCCGTCGAACTCACCTATGGCCTCGAACGCATCTGCGCGTTCCTGCAAGGCGTTGAGAGCGTCTACGATCTCCGATGGTCCGCTGACAAAACCTACGGCGACATCCGCCTGATGGAAGAGCAGCAATTCTCCGAATACAGTTTCGATCGCAGCGACGCCGCAGCCATCCGCGCCGAATTCGAACTCCATGAAAAGCAAGCCAAGGAACTCCTAGACGGTTTCAAGGGCGCAGCAGGGAAGGACCGCGCAAGGTATCCCATCCTCGCCGCCTACGATCACTGCCTAAAGTGTTCGCATCTCTTCAACCTGATGGACGCCCGCGGCGTCATCTCCACTACCGAACGCGCCGCCCTCATGGCTCGCGTTCGTACGCTGGCCTGCCGCACTGCCGCAGCCTATCTCCAACAAATCAGTCCCGCAGCCCAGCGTCCCGAGGTGCGCACATGAAGCCCGCCCCCAAGGACAAGCGCGTCGAGCTCCTCTTCGAAATCGGCTGCGAAGAGATTCCTGCCGGCATGCTTCCCAAAGCCGAAGAAGAACTTCGCACCAACATCGAAAAACTCCTGGCTGCCGAGAGTCTCTCCGAAGGCGTAACCGTGGAAACCTTCAGCGCCCCGCGCCGCCTCACTGCCTGGGTCCGCGGCTTGCCCGCCAAGCAATCCGACGTTGAATCCGAAGTCACCGGCCCACCCAAATCCGTGGCCTTCGATTCCGTCGGCGCGCCGACGCGTGCCGCCCAAAGCTTCGCCGAGAAGCAGCACGTCCATGTCAACGATCTCTACCTCATCCAAACTCCCAAGGGCGAATACCTCGCCGCAAAACAAATCAAGCTCGGCAAAACCGCCGAGCAAATCCTGACCGCCATTCTCCCCCGCGCGGTCCACGATCTCACCTGGCCCCGCTCCATGACCTGGACCGGCCTCGACGGCCCCCGCTTCATCCGCCCCATCCGCTGGGTCGTCGCCGTCCTCGACGGCAAGCCCCTCAAGTTCTCGATCGCGGGTCTCCCGGCCGGCGACACAACGCGCGGCCATCGCTTCATCGGCTCGAACTCCATCCGCGTCCGCAATTTCGCGGACTACGAGAAAAAGCTCCATTCGAACGGCGCCATTATCCGCCCATCCCGCCGCCGCGAAAAAATCGAAAACGAACTGAACGCCCACGCCAAGCGCGGCAGCTTCCGCGTCCACGAAGACGCCGACCTCCGCAGGCTGGTCACCTACCTCAACGAATTCCCAACTGTGATCCAAGGCGATTTCGATGCTGCCTTCCTCGCATTGCCCGACGAAATCCTCATCACCGTCATGCGCGACCACCAGAAGTACTTCGCCGTCGAAAAGAAAAACGGCGAACTGGCCCCGCACTTCCTCGCCGTCATCAACATCGCCAAAGACTCCAAAGGTCTCATCCGCGCCGGCCACGAACGCGTCCTCCGCGCGCGCTTTGCCGATGCCCAATTCTTCTGGCAGTCCGATCAAAAGTGTCGGCTCGCCGACTATCTCCCCAAGCTCGAGCGTGTCACCTACGAATCCCGGCTCGGCAGCTACCGCGATAAAGTCGAACGCGTCCGCGCCATTGCCCGCTGGCTTACCGAACAATGGTTCAACCTCGGCATGTTGCAGGCCCACGTCGCCGAAGCCGATCGCGCCGCCGAACTCGCCAAGTGCGACCTGGCCACCGAAATGGTCCGCGAATTCACCGAACTTCAGGGCATCGTCGGCGGCCTCTACGCCCGCGCGCAGGGCGAGCCCGACGAAGTCGCCGACGCCGTCTACGATCACTATCGTCCCGTCGGCTTGGAAGATCCCATCCCGCGCAATCTCACCGGTTGCGCCGTTTCACTCGCGGACAAACTCGATTCCGTTGTTGGCTGTTTCGCCGTTGGAGTCGTTCCCACCGGCTCGAGCGATCCCTACGCCCTGCGCCGCGCAGCGTTGGGCATCGTCAAAATCATCATCGAGAAAAAACTCCCCGTGTCGCTTTCTCTTGCCATCGGCGCTGCGGCAAAAGCCCTCCTCACCCACAAACCCAAGCGCGGCGTCACGCCCGAGCAAGAAACGCAAGTACTCGACTTCATCCTCGACCGTGCAAAATTCGTTTTGCGCGAGAGGGAAGGCTTCGGCTACGACGAAGTCAGCGCCGTTTTCCGCGCCGGCGCCGACGATCTCCTCGACGCCCGCAAGCGCCTAGTGGCCTTGAAGGCCATCCGCAAATCCAAGAACTTCGAGCCGCTTGCGGTTTCCTTCAAGCGCATCCGCAAGATCCTTGAGAAGGCTAATATTTCCGCAACCGAAGGCCGCCACGTGAACCCTGAGCTGTTCAAAAATCAAGCCGAACGCCATCTGCACTCCACAGCGCGTGAGGCCGGCTCCAAAGTGCAGTCCTTGAAGCGCGAAGGGAAATATCAAGAAGCACTGGAAGTCATCGCCGGGCTCCGGCCGGCAGTGGACGAGTTCTTCGACGGCGTTATGGTGATGGCGGAAAACGAAGCGGTGCGCGCCAACCGCCTGACGCTGCTCGCAGAACTGTTGCGCGAGTTCACGACGGTCGCGGACTTCTCTGAAATCGGCGGGGAAGAGCGCCGCTGAACAGTTAAAGTTTTACTTGAAGTATTCTTTCGTCGGCACGCCGACATTCTCTTGAGCTTCAAGTAGGAAGTAACCATAGAGTTTGAACACTACAAATTTCTTGTGAGGGCAAAGTGAAAAAATGGGTTTATTTCTTCGGCGCAGGTAAAGCAGAAGGTGATGGAAGTCAGCGCGCGCTCCTCGGTGGAAAGGGCGCCGGCCTTGCGGAGATGAGCCGCATCGGCCTGCCGGTGCCTCCCGGCTTCACCATCACAACGGAGGTGTGCACCTACTACTACGGAAACAAGAAGTCCTATCCAAAATCCCTCGAACTAGAGGTCAAGGCCGCCGTCGCACGCGTCGAGAAAATCATCGGCACGAAGTTTGGCGACAAGACGGCCATGCCCATGCTGGTATCGGTCCGCTCCGGCGCGCGCGATTCCATGCCCGGCATGATGGACACGATTTTGAACCTTGGGCTGAATGATGAAACCGTGCTCACGCTGGCCAAAGCCACCAAGAACGACCGCCTCGCCTGGGACTGCTATCGCCGTTTCATTCAAATGTACGGCGACGTAGTCATGAATGTGCAAAAGCGCGCCAACGAGGACCACGAGCCCTTCGAAGTGGTCATTCACGAACTCAAGCACGAACGCTATCACGCGGACATTGATGACCCGAAACTCACGGTCAACGATCTTCAGGAACTGGTTGCTCGCTTCAAGAAACTGATCAAGGAGCGCACCGGCACTGCGTTTCCGCAGGACCCCTGGAAGCAGCTTTGGGGCGCGGTGGGCGCCGTGTTTGGATCATGGATGAACGATCGCGCCATCGTGTATCGCCGCAAGTACAACATTCCTTCCGAGTGGGGCACCGCCGTAAACGTCCAGGCGATGGTTTATGGCAATACCGGCGACAAGTCCGGTTCCGGCGTCGCCTTCACGCGTGATCCGGCCACCGGCGAAAAAGTTTTCTACGGCGAGTTCCTCATCAACGCCCAGGGTGAGGACGTGGTCGCCGGCGTACGCACTCCCGAACCTGTCGCGCAGCTCAAAAACTACATGCCCAAAGCTTTTCAAGAGTTGGAGAAAATCCGCCAGACCCTCGAGAAACACTTTAAGGATGTGCAGGACTTCGAGTTCACCATCCAGGACGAAAAGGTCTTCATGCTGCAGACGCGCAACGGCAAGCGCACCGGACTCGCCGCCGTCCGCTTTGCCATTGAAATGGAGAAGGAGAAGCTCATCGACTGGAAGACCGCCATCCGGCGCGTTCCCGCCGATCAGCTCGACCAAGTGCTGGCGCCCATCTTCGATCGCAATGCCGTCAAAGCCGCCAAGTGTATTGCCAAGGGCCTGCCCGCTGGCCCCGGCGCTGCCGCCGGCAGAATGTATTTGAACGCCGATCGCGCCGCTGCGGCCGCCGCAAGGGGCGAAAAGGTCCTGCTGGTCCGCAATGAAACTTCGCCGGAAGATTTGCGCGGCATGATCGCCGCCGAGGGCATCCTCACCGCAAAGGGCGGCGTCAGTTCACATGCCGCGCTCGTCGCTCGCCAGATGGGTAAGGTCTGTGTCTGCGGCGCAGCGGCGCTGCAGATTGATTACGCCGCCAAAACCATGACCGTAGACGGTGCGACGTACAAGGAAGGCGACTTCCTCTCCATCAATGGCACCGCCGGCGAAGTCTACCCCGGCCAAATTCCCACAGCCGCCTCCGAAATCGTTCAAGTGCTCATCGAAAAATCTCTCGACGCCAAGGACAGCCAGACCTACCAGAACTTCAAGAAACTAATGGACTGGTGTGCCAAGGCTTCCCGGCTCGTTGTTCGCACCAACGCCGACACACCCGAGCAGACGGCTCACGCCCTCGCTTTCGGCGCCGTCGGTATCGGCCTGTGCCGCACCGAACACATGTTTTTTGAAGGCAATCGTATTGACGCCATGCGCGAAATGATTTTGGCGGACACCAAGGAACACCGGCAACAAGCGCTCGCCAAAATATTGCCCTACCAGCGCGAAGACTTTGTGGGCATGTTCAAGGAATTGAAGGGATTTCCGGCCACCATCCGGTTTCTCGATCCACCGTTGCATGAATTCCTGCCCCACGAGGGCTCCGCTCAGAACGACCTGGCCAAAAAAATGGGCGTGCCGGTTGAAAAGGTAATACAGCGAGTTAAAGAACTACATGAATTCAATCCCATGCTCGGATTCCGCGGATGCCGCCTGGGCATCGTCCACTCCGAGATTTCCGAGATGCAGTCCCGCGCCGTCTTCGAAGCCGCGGCCGAAGTTCAAAAATCGGGTATCAAGGTCCATCCAGAGATCATGATTCCGCTGGTCGGCTTCAAGAAAGAACTCGATCTGCAAGTCGAGGTCGTCCATCGCATCGCAAATGAAGTCATGAAGGAAAAGAGTGTGAAGCTGAACTATCTGGTCGGCACGATGATTGAGGTGCCTCGCGGCGCGCTCACCGCCGATGAAATTGCCGAAACCGCCGAGTTCTTCAGCTTCGGCACCAACGACTTGACCCAGACCTGCCTGGGCATGAGCCGCGACGATTCCGGGTCTTTCCTCGGGCCCTACCAGGAATTGGAAATCGTCAAGAAGAATCCCTTCGCCACCATCGACCAAGACGGCGTCGGCCAGCTGATCACCATCGCTGTCGAGAGAGGGAGCAAGACGCGCCCCGGCATCAAGCTCGGCATCTGCGGCGAACACGGCGGCGACCCGGACAGCGTCAAGTTTTGCCATCGCGCAGGCTTGTCGTATGTGAGCTGTTCGCCCTTTCGAGTGCCCGTTGCTCGCCTTGCCGCAGCTCAAGCAATGGTTGAAGAAGAACAAGCGAAGAAAAAGAAGAAATAGCAACTTCTCGGCTAAGCCCGCCTTGTAGGGGCGCATTAAAGTAAAACTTGAGGCGAAGTATGCTCGGGATACGGAGACAAGAGGTGCTGACCGTTCGAAACCGGGGCAACTTAAAGTTTTACTTGAACTGTCGGCGCGCAGACTTTCGATTGTCGCCTCATCTCCGAACGTACAACTTAAAACCTACGACTAAGAACTTTCCACTTCTTCTACGTCGGCATCTTGAAGAAAAAATAGAGACCGAGGAAAAAGAAAATGATGTCCGGCGACCACGCCGCTACCAGCGGCGGCAGTTGCCCCACGCCTCCCATGGCCTGTAGCAGCTCAGCAAGCGACCAGTACACAATCCCGATCGCCACCCCGAGCGCCACTCCTCCCAACGCACCGCGCGTCCCAACCAGGAACGCGAATGGAATCGCCAGCAGCATAATCACCGGCGCGATGATGGGGAACGCCAGTTTCCGGTGCCACTGCACTGTCAGGTTCGAAACGTCGAATCCCGCGCGGTGCAACCCTTCGATGTACACGCTTAATTCCCGCCAGCTCAGTTGGAACGCTTGCCGGACTTCCCGGTTGAAATAGCTGGGCGGCTCGACGAGCTCGGGCAGGGAGGTTACCGGCGGGAGCCGTTCGTACTTGACGATCGTTCCATCGGAAAAATCCCGCACCCAGCCCCCTTCGAGAATCCATACCTTCTGCGATTCCGACCAGCGCGCGCGCGTGGCAAAAATGCGCCGGCGCAATTGAAAATCGCGCGGGTCAATCTCCAGCACCGTCAGCCCGCCGAAAAGTTTTTGGCTGGGGTCAAACAAATCGTAGTTGTATATCTTGTTGTTCTCGCCAAAAATCCAGCGCTGCGGCTGCGTATATGTCTGCGCAGGCTTGCCCTTGATCTGGTTGCGCAGCGCGTCTTGCCGCTGGTTGGCGTAGGGAAGATACGTGTCGTCGAGCAACATCATCGTCGCCGTCAGTCCTAATCCCGCAATCAACAACGGCGCCGCAAGCCGGTACAAGCTGATTCCACTGGCCTTGATGGCCACAATTTCGTTGTTCTTGCTCATGATGCCCAGCGCCACCAAAACCGCCACGAGCGCACCCAGCGGCGCCAGTTGATAAAACAAATAAGGCGCAAGGTACCGGAAATAGTCCACGACGATCAGAAACGGGACGCGGTGCCGCGCGATGTCGTCCAGCAACTCGAAGAACGTGAAAGTCTCAAACAAAAAGATGAACGCCGCCATCAGCAGCGCAAAATACGAAAGAAACCGCCGCACGAGATACAAGTCCAGCAATCGTGGAAAACTGCCGCCGGACGGTTCTGCGGCTTCCTGAGCGGCGCGCTCGCCGTCCGAACCGTTTGCCGTAACTGCGCGGGACCGCGCTTGCGCCCTTCGCCGGCGCATAAGCCTTCTTCTTGATCTCAAGAAACTGCTCGGCCGCAACCATCGGCTCTCGCCACGGAATTGCTCCATCCGTGGCAAAAGCGCCAGCCCGATCAGGGCAAGCACTGCGTCCGCGATCCAGATCCCGGTCGCCGGCGTCACGCTGCCTTGGCGCGCCAGCCCCGCGCCCATCACCGAAAGCAGGTAATACGTCGCGATCAGCACCACCGCCAGCAACGATCCCGCCGCGCGTCCGCCGCGCCGCGGTTGCGCTCCCAACGGCACCGCAATCAACGCAAATGCAAAGCACGCCATGGGAAACGCAAAGCGCCGGTGCAACTCCACGCGCGCTTCGCGCCACCCGGGGCCGTTGTCGCGGAACAACTCACGCACCGAGCGCTCCGCATTGTTCATCTGCCGCGGCGCGGAAGGAACCAGTCCACTAACTTCAAGAGGCCAGTCGCTCTGCCCAAAAGCCGTGACCGAATAATGGTCCGCATCCTCGCGCGAGAATTCGTGGGTCGTGCCCCCTTGCAGATGAAGCTCCAGCTTGCCCTCTTTCGGTTCGGCAATTACAATCGCATTCTCCGCCAGCGTCAGTCGCGAGCCGTTTTCTCCACCGGTCTCCGCGAGAAATACTCCGTGCCACTGGGTGCCGCTGGCCGTAACATCATTGATGTACAGTACGAGTCGGGGACGCTCTTCGAACACCCGGGGCTGCAGCTGGAACGAAACTTGGGACGCCATCAAGTCCGCTTCAGTGGCACGAAACGTCCGTAGCGCCAGCGGCCCGAGCCAGATCGTCATGATCAGCGTGACGATCCCGCCCGTCAGCGCCAGAACGCCGACCGGCAACAGAATTCTCCGGCGCCCGATTCCCAGCGCCGTAAGCGCGATGATTTCACTGTCGGCGGACATCCGTCCCAGGCCCAGCAGCACGCCGATCAGCGTGGCCATCGGCACGGTAAAGACGAATACACCGGGAAAGATACAAAGGAAGAGCTTGAAGATTTGTACGCCGGAACCGCTGTGGCGCACAAAGAAGCCCATCAGGCGGACAAGTTGCGGCACGAAGAAGACAAACGTGAAGACGATAAGTCCGAGGAGTGCGTGGCGGAAAACTTCGCGGACAATATACCGGTCCAGGATACGCATGGCGCAAACGCTGAGTGTAACACGGTCATGAAATTTCCACGGGAGAGACGCCCATAATGAAGCCCATTCATCTGGTGGTCTTGTGGCACATGCACCAGCCGCAATACCGCGATCCGGAAACCGGTCGCTACGTCCTTCCGTGGACGCGCCTGCACGCCCTCAAGGATTACTGGGGCATGGTCGAAATGCTCGCTGAATTTCCGCGCTTTCATGCCACCTTCAACGTCGTCCCCTCGCTCGGGATGCAGCTCGAGGAATACGCGAGCGGGGAGTTCAACGAGCCGTGGTTCTCGCTGGCCTTCAAAAATGTGGAAGAGCTCACGCGTGAAGACAAAGCCGAAATTATCGCGCGCGCCTTTCAGATAAATCTCGATCGCCTGATGTCGCGCTGGCCGCGCTTCGTCGAGCTCTACGAATGGTCCCGCCCGGCCGGTGGCGCCCAAGCTCTTGTCACCTTTACGCCCCGCGATTGGCGCGACCTCCAACTCCTTTCCCAACTCGCCTGGATGGAAGAAACGTGGCTCGAAAAAGATCCCGTCATCAGCCGCCTCTCCTCGAAAGGGAAGGAATACACGGAGAAAGACAAAGCCGCGCTGAAAGAAAAGCAGCTCGAATTCATGAAATTGGTTTTGCCCGTCTATCGCAACGCCGCCCAGCGCGGCCAAATCGAACTCAGCACCACTCCGTTCTATCACCCCATCCTTCCCTTGATCTGCGATTCTGATATCGCCCGCGTCGCGAATCCTTCAACCCCGCTCCCTCGCCGCGCCTATCGCCGTCCCGAAGACGCTCGCGAGCAGTTGCAACGCGCCCGCGAATATCACGAAAAAGTTTTCGGCGTGAAGCCCGCCGGCCTCTGGCCCTCGGAAGGCTCCGTCTCCGACCAGGCCCTCACCATCGCCTCGGAAGAAGGCTTCCAGTGGTTCGGCACCGACGAAGGCGTCCTCGGCCGCACGCTCAACGTCGGCTTCTTCCGCGATGGCAACGGCATTCCCGCCAACGCCGACCGCCTCTACAAGCCCTGGCGCGTCCAGCTCGGCGGAAAAAGCATCCCCGGATTATTCCGCGATCACCATCTGTCCGACCTCATCGGCTTCGTTTACAGCCGCATGAACGCAAAAGAGGCCGCCGCCGATCTCCACGGCCGCTTGCGCCATCTCGGCGAAAACGTCCAGACCAATCAGCCGCTGACCGTCTGTTTATTTCTGGACGGCGAGAACGCCTGGGAATACTACCCGGGCAACGGCCGCGAATTTCTGCGCGAATTCTACGGCCGCATCCAGAACGACCAGGATTTCCGCGCCCTCACCGCCAGCGAAGCCATCGCCGCCGCCGGCGAAATCCCTTCGACCACCGGAATTTTCCCCGCCTCCTGGATCAATGCCAATTTCGACGTCTGGATCGGCCACGCCGAAGACGTCGCCGCCTGGGAATTATTGTGGGACGCCCGCGACGCCTACGCTCGCGCGGTTGACGCTAAAGCCAAAGGCCGCACCGACGCGCCCACCGACACCGGCCTCGCCACAGCCCGCGAATCGCTCCTCGCCGCCGAAGGCAGCGACTGGTGCTGGTGGTTCGGCCCGGAGCACAGCACCGCGAACGACGCCGAATTCGATGCCCTCTATCGCAAGCACCTCACCGCCGTCTACCTCGCGCTCGGCCAAGTTGCGCCGGAAGAATTAGCCAAGCCCATCAAGCGGCAGCCGGAGCACGCGCTGCAAATTGCTCCCGCGAATCTCCTCAACATCAAAATTGACGGCCGCGACACGTCCTATTTCGAGTGGCTCGGCTCTGGCCTCTACTCCCCGGAGCGCCGCGGCGGCTCCATGCACGGCCGCGTCTACTACTTGCACGAGCTGCGTTACGGGTTCGAGGCCGAACGCTTCTGCGTGCGCGTGGATGCCTTCGCCGAAGCCATCTCCGAGCTCGAAAATCCCGAGTTCCGCATCACCATCGGCACCGCCGAAGAGGTCACCATCGTCGTAAATCTCGATCGCGGCCACGTCCAAGGCTTCGCCGTCGAAAGAAGCCGCGTCTGCCTCCTCAATCCCAAGCTCGTCGCCGACGCCGCCTACGACCGCATCCTCGAAGTCGCCATCAACCGCGACCAAATCGAACTCAAAGGCCAGACCAAGCTGCGCCTAGGCGTCGCCCTCTGGCACGGCGGCCTGCCCGTGGACGTTCTCCCTGCCGAAGGTTTTCTCGACGTCCCCCTCGGCGAAGAAAATTTCGCCTGGCACCCGGAGTAGAATGGCACCGACCTTACTTAAAGTATTACTTGAAGTCGCTCTTTCTCATTCTTCACATCGCGACTTGCACCAAAAGAGTGCACCCCGCACGTGTTAAAGTTTTCCTTTAACTCAAGTACCGGCCTCAAAAGGCCGCCCCTACGAATGCCAATTTCCCCTAAAACAATTTCACCGCCAGCTCCTGCGGATGCTCCCCCACCGGAATCATCGTCACCAAAAAATTCGTCCGCACGCGAATCACCGCTAAGTCCCCCGACCCCTGGCTCACCACCAGCAGCAGCGTCTCATTCGGATCGAACCGCAGCGCCCCCGGCGAATCCCCCGCGGGCACAGGAAAACCCTTCCCCGGATCGCGAATAATCCGTCGATTAAAAATATCCACCGGGGTCACCCGCCCCGCCGCCGTGTCCGAAACATACAGCAGGCTGGCATCCTCGCTCAGCACCCCGCGCGTCGGCGCCGACCCCAGCACCATGTAATCGCCCACCTCATGCGTCCACGTGTTGATGGCCTGCAAGCCGTGGGCCTCCGGCGAAATCACATAAAGCTCGCCGCCGTCCGGCTTCAGCAGCATGTCCGTGGGCTTGCCCGCCAGCTCCAGATTGGTCACCAGCACGCCCCGCCGCAGGTCCACCACCGAAATCCGCCGCTCCGCCCGGCTCAGCACAAACGCCATCGAGCTGTCCGGCAGCACCGCCACGTCCTCCGGCTGCGCCACCACCGCGACGCTCCCGCGCGCCGCCAGCGTCGCCGCGTCATGGATCCCCAGCGTCGCATCACCGCGATTCACCACCAGCAGCGACTTGCCGTCCGGCGTCATGCGCGCCAGCACCGGCTCGCGCCCCGTCCGCGCACGCCCCACGATCGCCAGCGAATGCACGTCCAGCGCCAGCAGCGTGTCGTTCCCCGAAGTCGTGGTAAAGAGCCGCGTCCCGTCGCGCGAGAACTCAATCGCATACGGCAGCGGCCCCACCGCCACGTGCGCCGTGATCTGGTTGGCCCGCGTATTCAGCACCCACACATATCCGCCCGTGCTGCTCACCCCAAAAATTTCCGCGCGCGTCGGATGCTCTCGCATCCCGGAAAGCCCCGGCCCCGCATACAGCCGCGAGAACGCCTTCAGCTTCACCAGGTCCACCACCGTCACGTTCCCGTCCGCCGTCGTCACGTACGCATACAGCCGCAACCCCGGCCGCAAAAACGACGGCCGATGCTCCCGCAGCAGCAGCACCAGCCCGGACACGGCCAGCACCGCCAGCAAAAAGTACATGCGAAAGTTTCGTGGTCGGTTCATCAAGGACCAAGAATTGTTGCATGAGAGCCATCAGTAAGGAAGCAAGGTGAGTTCATCCGAGTGGCCGGCAATCCGGGCGTCGGCTAGGTAGTGGCTACTGCGGCGGCCATCCGGACTTGAGTCTCAAATGGAAGGAGTTTTAGTATTGAGGCTCACCTTTGGTGAAAAGAGGTCGCGTTCCACCTCACGCCACGCGGAGATTCCTGCCAATGACTACCAATGCGCCGACAGCACTCATTACCGGAGGGACGAGCGGTATTGGCCGCGCGGCAGCTAATAAACTGTCCCAGCTTGGCATCCATGTCTTGGTCGTCGGCCGCAATGCGGAGCGCGGCGAGAGGACGGTTGCTGAAATCCGCGCAGCAGGAGGTCAAGCGGATTTTATTTCCTCCGACCTTCGAGACGCCTCGAGCGCCCGCGCAGTGGCGAAAAGAGCAATCGAACTCGGAGACGGCCACGTCGATATTCTGATCAACAACGCGGGAATCTTCCCGTTCGGGCCCACGAACAAAACCACCGAGGAAGATTTTGACAGGGTGTATTCCCTCAATGTTAAGACCCCTTACTTCCTTGTCGCGGAACTAGCTCCCCTGATGGCCAGCAGAGGCAAAGGGGCCATCGTCAATGTATCGACCATGGTTGCCGATTACGGAGTGTCCGGCATGAGTCTCTATGGCTCCACCAAGGCCGCCATCAATCTACTGACCAAATCGTGGGCCGCTGAATATGGCCCCAGCGGCGTCCGCGTCAATGCCGTGAGCCCCGGCCCTACGCGCACCGAGGGCACCGACGCCATGGGCGAGGGCCTGGAGCAACTCGCCGCCCAGGCGCCAGCAGGGCGTCCGGCGACCGCGGATGAAATTGCCGAGGCCATTGTCTTCTTAGCGACGGATCGTTCCAGTTTCATTTACGGAGCAAAACTAGCCGTCGACGGCGGCCGCACCGCGGTTTGATCTGCGTGCGCTAGCACAGTCATTCCTTCGAATGGGACTGTGCCCCTCGCTTCTATCCGCGTAGGGGGGTGGCCCATCGTTGCGGGGTTCGCAACGGTGGGGTTGCTCGGCGGCCGCGTACCCACCTACCGTTTGCATCGCGACTGCATGGCCCTTGCGGCCTACTGTTGCTGTTCCCGTTCGTCGCTCCGGCCATCGCACGAAGTGTATAAAATTGAACAGTTTTAGTAACAGGCGTTTGGTATCAGTACGTGATGATTGGCATTTCCGCCGCGTCGTGATTCCCTGAGGGCCGCGCTGCAATTCGGGAAATGAATGCCGGCCGGTTTCAAAGTCCGCCCCTCCCCTGACTTACAAGGACTCGGTGATGTTGGCGTCAAAAATGCTGAATCTGAGACGTCCCGCAATCTGCGGAAACTAGGAGGCATTCGCATGCGCATTGACCGTTACACGAAGACGATCCTCACCATCATCGCTTTGCTTCTCGCGGTGATCGTGCTGAAGCCACTCTTTCAACCCCAGCCCGCTATGGCCGACGGAAAGTACGTCGGTGTTCAATTCTCATATAGCGGAGGGAATCACGCGTTCTTCGATGCCCGCAGCGGCGACGTTTGGGAATATGGCGACAATGGCCAATTTCGCCAGCATTACAAAGTCCATGAGTTTGGTAAGGATCACGATCGCGATCGCGATCACGATCAGAGGCACTAAAACGAACGGGGTTGTAAACCCCACGTTCCTGGCCTGTATCTGTTCGTTGCCACACGAACGCCATTTTGTGCTTTAGCAGGCGGGCGGCTTCGACTTAATTCCGAAAAACGCCTCTGGGCGGCCCATCGTTGCGGAGTTTGCAACGGTGCGGCTGCCTTTTGCTCGGCGGGTGGAACGCCCTCTCTGCGCACTCTTCCAAGATCCGTATCCCGCAAGTCCTGTATTTGCCACTCTTACGAAAACACCCGGGGTGTATACCAACTCTTCCCAGAACGGAACTCAGTGCCTCCATGCCTCTGTGGCATTCCCGCTCTGACGTCCCTAAATAGCACTGCGAGAGGTGCACCGGACTTCCGACCGGGTCGAGATGGGGGATTCCGTCCAGCCACTACCAAGTCACGGATTCGGGTTGGGGTCCGACTGGGCGACTATGGGGATGGGAAGATCGGGCAAGGCATCATCGGGCTGGGCGTGATTGGCCTGGCGCGTCAGGTAGAGGACGAACGGGGTGATCTCGAAAGGCATCTTTTCGGATTCGGCTAGCAGGCCCACGGGGCGGGACTTGAGCAGCGAGAGGTGATCGTTCCACGGCTCGATTTTGATGCGGCCGCCAAGAGGCAGCGCGACGATGGGATTCTCGGCTGGGTCCGGAGTCGCCGGCCTTGTGGATAACACGGCAGCCGCGATGTTCCAGCTGGCAGGGACGCGGTTGCCGAGATGAGGACTGATGAGGTCAGGAATTTCCTTCTCGCGGCTCTGGAGCGCCTGAAGGAAGAGCCGGGTGGTCGCGGACTGATACTTATAGGGCGACTTGCGCAGGAGTTCGAGGCCCTTCTGGTTGGCGGCGAATTCCTCTTCGGACGTGCGTGCAAAGCCGAAGTGGCGGAAGGTTTCGCGTTCGTCGAAGCGCAAGCGGCTGAGGAACGCGTATTGCGAGTCCATGCGATGCCCGAGCACGACGTGACCAAGCTCGTGCGCGAGAATGGCGGCGAGGCTGGCTTCGTCTGGCAGCACGTCAATCAATCCGCGGCTCAGAACGATCGTGTGGCCAACGGTGAAGGATTCGAGCGTTGAGATCATGAGCACGCGGCAGCGCACTTCCGGTTCGATGTCGAGGTTATTGCTGACTTCGAGATTGTTGACAACAGTCTCGAGCACCTTGTCTACGTCGCCGTGCGGCGCCATCAGCCCGAGCCGCTCCATGCTTTCGACGAGGTTGTCTTCGGCCTGGCGGCTCCAGGAACGCTGCGCCTGAAGAGGGGAGTAGTCGTTGGCGATTTCCGATTCATCTTTGACCGGCGCCTCGACCAGGACTTTGTTCAGCTCCTGCTCTTCCGCGATGTGGCCCAGGTTGTAGCCCCACAGGCGCGTTTGCGCGCGGAACGGCTTGAACGCCAGACGCTTGGTCTGCGGGTCCTGAACGTCGCCTTCCTGGCTGTAAATGAAGGCGGGGAGCCACTGATTTTTTCCAGCGTTGGCGCGCCAGCTGTCAAAATTGAAGTAGTTGCTGATCAAAGATGAGCCGCCATACGCGCCGTTGAAACGCACGATGTGATAATCCTGGTCCTCGACCCAAATGCGGCCGACGAAGCGGCCCTTGTCGTTCTTGGTGACGGGATCAACATCGAAAACCAGGCAACGAACGTCGCCGAGAAATTCGCGGCGAACATATTCGAACTTGTAGTGGCCGCGGTCAAAATTATAGACGTCGACGAAGATCATCTGCAGGAAGCCCTGCGGGAGAAATTGCATGGAGAAGAAATTGTTGAAGCTGCCGAGAATTTTGTGTTTCGAGCCCGTGCCGGTAACGAGCGGTTCAACTTCCACGCCTTTGGCCAGCTCAGCGCGGCCAAGAAAATATTTGTCGCCGGCGGGCACGGTGACCGCGTGCTTATCCGGGCGAAGATATTGGATGTAGGTTTCGACGAGCGGTGAGTATTGGCGCAGAGACTGCATTTCCGTTTGTTCCTGCGCGACGATTTTGTCGACGACCTGGCTCATCGTCGTGGAATCCTGCGCGGCTGCGGCTTGCGGTAAAGTGAGAAATGCGAGTACTACGAGAGAGGTTTTCATGGTGCGCATAGTTTTTTCGATACCCGTAAAGAACGGATACAGCCCCCACGCGGGAGGCTACGCCTTGGCGGAGAGGCTGCCATCTGTCCTGAGGAGCAGATAAAGGACAGCCGTATTGGCGTTTGCCCGGGCGAGACGAACTGTCAATATGCGCGCGAAGAAATGAACGCTACGGCGTGATGCGGAGCGTGACGACGCCTCATCGGGGCAGATCCTTCGACTCGCTACTCTCGCTCAGGATGATGACTCTCATCGGGTCGTCAATTAATCGTGCGGTGGAGGACGGCGGCGATTTGGCGCATTTCTTCGGCGAGGATGGCGAATTCTTCGGGGAGTATGGATTGCATGCCGTCGGAGAGGGCTTTTTCGGGTTCGTGATGGACTTCGATGAGCAGGCCGTCGGCACCAACGGCGACGGCGGCGCGGGAAAGTGGAAGAACTTTGTGGCGCTTGCCGGTGCCGTGGCTGGGATCGACGAGGATGGGGAGATGGCTGCGCTTTTTGACGGCGGGGACGACGGCGAGATCGAGCGTGTTGCGCGAAAAATCGGAGAACGTTCGAACGCCTCGTTCGCAGAGCATGACGTTGTAGTTGCCCTCGGAGAGGATGTATTCGGCGGCCATCAGAAATTCGTCGAGGGTGGCGGACATGCCGCGCTTGAGGAGCACAGGCTTTTTGGCGCGTCCGGCGCGCTTGAGGAGGGAGAAATTCTGCATGTTGCGCGCGCCGATCTGGATGACGTCGGCATATTCCTCGACGAGGTCGAGGGATTCGCTGTCAATGGCTTCGGTGACGATGCCGAAGCCGTGGGTGGCGCGGACTGTCGACAGAATCTTCAAGCCGTCTTCGCCGAGGCCTTGAAAGCTGTACGGGGACGTGCGCGGCTTGTAGGCGCCGCCGCGGAAGAGGCGCACACCCGATTGCTTGAGGCGCTCGGCGATGGCCAAGCACTGCTCTTCGGTTTCCACAGCGCAGGGCCCGGCGACGAGCGCGATGTGCTGACCGCCGACGATGACGTCGCCGGAGGGCGTGGGGATTCGCAGGATAGTGTCTTCGTCCTTTGTGTCGCGGCTGACAAGTTTGTAGGGTTTGCTGACGGGGATGCATTCGATGACGCCGGGCATCGATTCGAGGACGCCAAGGTCAACGGCGCCTTTGTTGCCGGTGATGCCGATGGCGGTGCGGAGGGAGCCGGGCATGGGGTGAGCTTTGAAGCCGAGGGTTTCGATGCGCTTACAGACGGCGCGGACCTGCTCCTCGGTAGCGTGCGACTGCATGACAACTAGCATGGAAGGATCCCCCGCCGCGGTGCGTGAACGATGAGTTTACGGCAAGCCGGCGCAGGGCCGCAAATCATGTGGCAGGGGTGTGGCAAGTCAGTTTCCGATTAGCCGACTACACGGGCAAGTGGACCCCATACGCGTGACTTCCCAGAACCGGACTTCTGGCCCGGAACAACTTCCGGATGGCCAGTCAACCGGGAGCAATCGCGATCACTTCCTACAAGCCGACTTCTCGTTACTAAATCCGGCCAACTTCCTCGAACGCCGTTTGTGGACCACGACAAGCACATGTCCGAAATGCCGGGCTTACGCATCGACCGAAGCACAGGTGAAAATTATTGACTCTGTGGTGTATTCTCCACGAGTTCTGGATAGAGCCAGAGCCGATGGCCTGCGAGAAATTCAGGGAGCGCAGGCCTTTCGTCGATGTCTTTCTGAAGCATGTTCCGACCTGCTCTGAATGCATGGCCGTGATCGCCTAGCGACGCAGTGAATCGTTCGAGTCACTCTATCGCTCCTTGAGGACTTTCAAAGATTTCAGCGCAGCTGCCAGTGCTATCTGTTCCTCATAGTCGCCTGTGGTGCGTGCCAGTTGCCTGAGTCGCTCGCTGACGACCTGCTCTGCGGCGCCGACTTTACTTTTCACCAGTTCAGGACGAGTTTCAGCCATCGCCTGTAGGCACTGGTTCTGCCACAGCGGATATTTCAGAGTCATATCGCTCGCGGGGGTTTCCCTCCCTAACCAACTAACCCGATCAGTGGGCAAACACACTCTGAGAGACAGTTTTCTGTCCCCGCTGCGCCTGAAGAATTTGGATTGGTGTTTTCGGCCCTTGGCGCGACGTTTCGTCTCATGCACAAGGTGCCGTGGCCAGGCAAGGGCTTGGCGGAAGATTGTGTGTTGACCGCTTCAGCTTACCCTCAATAAACGCTAATGCAACTTCAATTCTCGAGGGTGTCTGTAGTAGGACTCAAGGATGCGCGTGTGCAATACGCGGCGCTCCACTCGGAGCAGTCGAGGTGACAGAATACCCCTATGACGGCCGGTACAGGAGCAAGCCTACGCTTTTCTGGCTGGCGGAGAATGCCGGATTTCAGTTCGATTCGCGCGTTTTTACGCCGGATTTCGCGTCTGGGTGACGGGGCGTCCAGTCTTTTGGCGGAAAGGTCACATGCCAGAACATAGGATTCGGTAGTGTGAACTCCACTCCGGCTTGTGGGTGCTGGCCCTGACTTCTGTCTATATGAGCGACAACACACTCTAGGGCCGCTTTTGTCTGGACGTTCGAGAGAGTGAGCCGCTGTCCTCTGTACACCTGTGCCGACATGAGAATCAACGCACCGTGAGCGCTGATGGCCCGTGTGTGAGTCTCCTCTTCAAAAGTCGATCCGAGGACGTTTTGCCCGGAGACTCGGACTAGGATGGTCATCAATACTCGCTGACTCCTTCGGCGGTTTGCCGCGAGCCAGGAGGTCTCGCGGGAGTCGACAAGCCACGTTTCAAGAGTCTGACGGTGCTCCGGCTCAATGGCTGTGAACACCAGACCCATACCCTTGCCGGCTCGGGAGTAGACGACTCTTGCCCGGGCTTCCAATAATTGTGACCCCTTTGTAATGCGTACGTCCGTCATCGTCCCTAAAGGAAGGGCGTTGCTCGTGTCCACATAGCAGCCCTGCTGACTCAAGTCACGGACGCGCGTTTCAATCCGCGCGCCGGATTCAGCCGCTATTACCTCAACAGCGGCAGTGAATTCGTAACGAGGATGCGTCCGGCGGTCAGCTCCGGCTGGCGCGGCGGAAGGGCCAACAGCCTTTTCCTCCTCAACAGCGGCAGTGAACTGGTCGCCAGGATGAGTGTGGTGGTCTGCCTCGGCAAGTGTGACGGAATCGCTAGCAGGCTTTTGCTCCTCAACAGCGCTAATGAACTCGTCGCCAAGATCAATCACGTAGTCTGCCCCGGCAAGCGCGGTAGGATCGCTTGCAGGCATTTCCACCTCAACAGGGGCAATGAATTCGTCGCCAGGATGGGTCTGCTCTTCTGCCCCGGCAAGTACGGTGGAATCGCGAGCAGAGTTTTCCACATCACTAGAAATCTTGGGAGTGGGAGGGTTCGCAGCCTTCGAACTTCGCTTACGCTTGCGGCGCTTCATAACCATACAATTCTAACGCAAAGAACGCAGACGAAACTGAGCACTGCGCCTGACAATGCGCCTAATAGTAAGGAGGATAAAATATTTCCGGCGCGGAGGGCATAAATTTCGGGAACCTTCGGACAGGGATCATCAAACGGAGGAAGTTTCAATTCTGCCTGTTTGCCCCGCTTGTGCATTCGTCCAATCCTCTTGATCTTGCCGCAAAGAGAGCCTCCAAGATCCTAGGACGTACTACGCAGTTCACCCGCTGGGAAATTACAGTCTCTACCCACTTGGCAGCCAGTCTGGCTACTGCTATCCAAGTTCCGAGATGCCCAGATGGGGAGCGCTCTCGTGCCTGGTGACCGGGAGCTAGTTCTTCAATCCGATGGTGCGATAGTCTTCCCTCTCATTCAGGGAAGTCCTGGGGCATGCAGATCGCGCCACGTGCACGCAAAAACGTGGCCATCCGAAACTGGAGACGAAGTGTCGGTGAACCGTGCCGCTGGGCGGCATGAAACAGAAGAACGTTTGTTCTGGGGCAGTCGGGGGAGACTATGCCGGTGCCGACTGGCCGATTCGAAAAACGGATTGCGAGGGCGGTGACGATAGAGATTTGTCCTGAGGACGAAGGAATGCCTAAAGAGAGCACGCTGACCGAAAACGTGAGTGCCCACGGCGCGCGCGTTCTCATGAACCGGGAGTGGCGGCCGGGGCAGCACGTGATGGTTGTCTCTCCGAAGGACAGCGTGCGGGCACGGGGGCAGATTGTTTACTGCGAGCCTCTGGCTGAGAGCAGATTTGCTGTCGGGTTGGAACTGTCCATCCGGGTGGAACCATGGGCAAAGTCTTACTAGCGCGGTTCCAACCATCTTAGCCGAAAGATAAATTTAAATTCGCGCCGTCAGGCAAAAGGATTCTGTCACAAGACTTGGCCGAAAAAGTTGGAACAGCATTAGTCAGAAGAGGCTGCCGTATTTGAAAACTCCCCATTTGTGCGGGTCGCATTACATTCCGGGCATTTCCACAGGCGGAAGCTCTTTCTTTCGGGCCGCACCTCCGCGAGGTACATAGTGCGCCCATCCTTCGGACAACGGACGCCAGGTTTGATTTCCGGCTCGCTCCTGCCCCCATCTTGGGGCTCGATGAAGTACCCTTGCGAGCTGCCGTAGCGGATGAAGCAACCGGGCTCCTGGCAGGCATATAGGAACGTCTCGGCAGGCTCGCTCCGGCACTCTAGGAGCATCTCAGCATGATGCTCATAGCAAAGTACGTGAAGGTCTTTTCTCGTACTGGTACCCAACTTTTCCCGTTCGCTTGCCATGTGGGGGACAGACCTAGGGTTGCAATTTCAAAAGTCTGCGTGCAATTTCCAGCCCACTGGCGTCACGACCACCTCAAGGCAGCGCTATCTTACCGATAACAAAATACTTAGCAGCCCGGGTCGTTGGCATCCTCTGCTTGCCAATGTTCCGGGGATCTGGCAAAATCCAGCACTTTGTGAACGATTCTCAGCAAGTGATTTCCCCTACCGCGCAAGGGCAAAGAAACCGTAAGAAAATATACCGCTTGGAAATGTGGGCTCCCCTAAAGGATTTCTGACAATTTACGCTAGCCAGGATACCCGATGGTTGCCAGCCTAAATCCCCTTCGCGCCAGCGGTCTCAGTGAATTGGTTGCGTCGAATACAATCTGGCCATCAATAATTTGGCTTCAGTGCAAACGGGCGCATAAAACCTACTTGTAGATATGCACCCGGAAAAACGGGCCAGAAGTCCGGTTGTGGGAAATCTCACAAGATGGGTAACGAGAAACGCGCTTCTGTTTACGAATATCGCGTCCACTCCCGAGTCGTCGGCTACTCGGAAGTTTGCCAGAAACGGGGTTCTGGGAAGTTTGGGCTACACGCCTCCACTTGGACGATTAACGCGGTTATCGGAGAAGTGAAATCCTGCAAAAGTGAAATCTCTGGTAACGCGGCCCGTGATTAGCCTATCTCGCGTCCATTCCGTTGCAGTCCCGGAGCTTGCATTTTTCGCTGGGAGCGACCTTCGAGCAAATATCGGCGCAGTCGCAATGATGTCGCGGCTTGGCGCGCGGCTGCTGGACGTCGGAAACCGATATAAGGGCCAGGCTGGCGAGAAACAACCAGGTTAGAACACGTATCTTCATTGCTTACCTTCTTGGAACCGTGTGCCACTGGCTTCATGTTGCGGTGTCGTTCAGAGCATGGCTATGGAGCGGACGGGGGATTCGGTTGGAACTGAAGTTTGAGCGTGGGCGCCAGGCAGAAACCTGCTTAAAGGTCATTCTCAGTTACATCGTTTTACCGTACACTTCTGTTTCCGCTCCGGGAGGCAGCATGGACCGTTTCTTGCGTGCCCTTTGGGTTTTCTCCGCTTTTCTATTTGGGACTGGCGTTCCCGTGCACGCCCAGGACATGCCCCTCCGCGTGGAAGCTCTGAAACTCCTGAATCATGCGAACGCCGTCAGCCGCTCTGCCCATGTCCTGCCTAACCGGAAACTGGACGTAACGTTTCGGACCTTCGGCCTGGACGGAACGACCAATGAAGGCACGTACAGCGTCATTTATGCGGTGGATAGCGAGCGATACGAGACACATTTTGGGGAATACCACGCCATCAGCATTCATCTTCCGGACAAAATTGTGCAAAACGGCTATACGCCCCCGCCAATGGAAGTCCTCGAAGTGCAGTCATTGAGCCCGATCGATGTGGGGCGATTCGACGAGTCCGACGTTATCAACTCCATTTCTCCGGCAACACTGTTTGGCCGCCGGGCCAGATGCATTCAATTCGAAACCGTGATGGGGCGCTCCCATCAATCTAACGAGGTCTGTGTGGATGAAGAGCTTGGGGCGATCATCCGCAAGCATGTCGGAGACGAACTCGTCGAGTACACGGATTATTTCTCGTTTGAAAGGGTATTGTTCCCAGCCCATATGCGCCACTACATCAATGGGACGCTGCGCATGGAAATCGAGCAGAAGTTCACCGACATCGAAGGCCCGATCGATTGGGCAGCGCTGACGCCGCCGAATGCCACGACGCTCCTGCCCTGTACGCAGTATCGGCGCCCCATCGCACAGTCCACGCCGCAGCCACCTACGGCGGGAGCTGGGCCGTGGTATGACGTGCAGATCCATGCCACGATCGGGGAGGATGGGCACATTCGGAATGCGGCGGTTCTGCCAGCCGGAAGAGCTGAGCTGGAGCAGCAAGCCATTCGGATTGTGTCGGGATGGGTTTTCTCGCCGCCCACCTGCGATGGAAAACCAATCCCGGTGAACGCAACTCTCACTGTTCATTTTCCGCCGCAATAACTGCTCCGAAGTCCCTCCAGCAGTTCTGTCGGACTGGCCACCATGGACCTGCCAAGCGGGGGCGCGTTACGCGCTGACCGGGGATCGTAAACCCTTAAAGAGGAGCCAGAAACTGAGCGTTATATCGAAAAGGCCCATGGGCGTGTCGAACCACCAAAGATTCACGATTTTGTCGAAGTTGGGGAAAATGTAGAAAACGAGAGTACAGGCCACGCAAAATGCGGAGGACAGCAGGCCGAAGGCGGCAAGGGCTCGAGGAATGTACCGGGACTTCAACCACAGGTAACCGCAGACGGTGGAGGCCAGGGAGCCGAAGAGTAAGCCGACGTAATAGTAGTCAAAACGCGTGCCGAGATAGAGCACGGCCAAGGCCTGCAAGCGGTCGGTTTCGAATGCGCGCAAGGAGTCGCCGCCGCTGAGGAAGCGCAGGGCGTCGAAGAGGTGGAGCGTCGTCGCCAGCCACATCAAGACCCAGACGAGCCTCCAGAATGCAGCCAGCAGGGAGAGGGTGCGACTGACGGGCTTGAGAATTACGTACAGCGCGGTGAGAAGCACGACCACGCCTACGCAGTAGAGGAGATCGCCGACGATGCCGATGCGGAAGAGGCGTTCGTGCGCAAGGATATTGCGAGCAGTTTCGGCGTTGCTGTCGGCGATCAGACGATCGTGGATGCCAAAATTGACGTAGACGACAGTCGCAAAGGTGAGCAGGTATGCCAATCCGGCGGCTTTAGCGGCGGTTTGTTGCTCCGGCTCTAACGGGCTGGTCATTATAGCTGTGCTCATACGCGGTTCTCCCTAAGCGATCGAACGAATCAAGTGCATGTAGAGCCGGTCCGATCAACCCTTACGATAATTGCTGGTATCGAATTAGCGGGTGGCACCAAATCGGGTTGTCTTCTCCGACTCCCTGGGCCGCCGGCCATTGTCACACTAAACCCTTTGGAGGGCGGATTGTTTCTTACTTTGCGGTGATTTGCGACTGCGTTTCGCGGATGGTGCTGCGATGCCGGGCGAAAATGAGTGCGGCGTGGGCGATTTGGCGTGTGTGATAGAATGGCTAGTTTATGACGGACGAAAATTTCGCGGCGGGCGTACCAACGCCGGCTCTCACCAAGATGTCGGAGTTCGATCCGGAAGACGAGTACCGGCCGGAACCGGAGCCGGAACCGCTTCCTCCCTCGTGGATGGACGGGAGTGTGCGCATTGGGATTCACACCTCCATTGCGGGCAGCTATCTGAATGCGCTGGAGGCGGCATGGAAGCTGGGCTGCAACGCGTTGCAGATTTTTTCGGCGAGCCCGCGGATATGGCAGGGCGGCGGCTCGGCGCGCATTGCCGAGGTGGACGCGCAGGCGTTTCGCGCGCGGCGCGATGAGCTGAAGCTTGGCCCGCTGGTCATCCACGCAAATTATTTGATCAACCTGGCGTCAGAGCAGCGCATGCTGCAGACGCGCTCGATACAAGCGTTCCATGATGAAGTGGTGCGGGCGATGGCGCTGGGCGCGGATTTTCTGGTGGTGCATCCGGGGGCGCGCGGGGAGGCGACTCCCGCGCAGGCGGTGTCGACGATCATCGAATCGGTGAAGCAGGCGGCCAAGCGTTCGCATCTCGGCGGATTGCAAATATTGATCGAGAATACAGCGGGCATGGGCACGGCGGTGGGCTCGCGGCTGGAAGAAGTCGCGGAAATCCTGCTGGGTCTAACGAGTTTGCCGGTAGGCGCGTGCCTGGATACGGCGCATCTTTTTGCGGCGGGCTACGACATCAAGACGGAAGCCGGGCTTTCTTCCACGCTCGGGCAAGTGGACGGCAGTATTGGATTGGATCGCGTGCCAGTATTGCACGTGAATGATTCGAAAATTCCTCTGGGCGGGCGCGTGGATCGCCACGAAAATATCGGGCAGGGAAAGATCGGGGCGGAGGCGTTTCAGAGAATTCTGCGACACCCGCGGCTGGGCACTATGCCGCCGGAGGGTTTGGCGGGGCGAGCGTTTATTCTGGAAACGCCGATTGATGCGCCAGGGGACGACCGAAGAAATGTGGCGGCGCTTTGGGAATTGGCGGGGTTGAAGGAGCAGGCGCCAGATGCGGAGAAGGGATTCTCCATGTTGACTGCGGCTTTGCAGAAACGGATTTCTGCACAGGCAAAAACGCCGAAGAAAAAGAAACTTAACGCAGAGACGCGGAGTACGCAGAGGAAGAAGGCGGTAAGGGCGAAGAAGAGCGGGGCGAGAAAGAGCAAGGCGAAGAAGAAAAGAGGTTAGGGCGGAGTGGTGGAGCAGACTACATCGGGGAACCCGCAGCAGGGCGCGACAGGCGGCGCGGCTAGCGCGGGGGCAGGGTACGATCCGCAGAAGATTGAAGCCAAGTGGCAGAAGCGCTGGGCGGACGAGCGCGTGTTCGAATCGGAAGTCGACCCTTCGAAGCCAAAATATTACGCGCTGGAAATGCTGCCGTATCCGAGCGGCACGCTGCACATGGGCCACATGCGCAATTACGCCATCGGCGACGTAGTGGCGCGCGTAAAGCGCATGCGCGGATTCAACGTACTGCATCCGATGGGGTGGGACGCCTTCGGCCTGCCCGCGGAAAACGCGGCGATCAAGAACAAAACTCACCCGCGCACCTGGACCAACAAAAATATCGCGGAATTTCATCGAGTGCTGAGGCGCTTTGGGTTCAGCTACGACTGGCGGCGGGAAATTTCCACATGCGAGCCGGAATATTACCGCTGGAACCAGTGGTTTTTCCTGCGCATGCTGGGGCGCGGACTGGCGTACCGCAAAAAGAGCCGCGTCAATTGGTGTCCGAAGTGCTGCACGGTGCTGGCGAACGAGCAGGTGGTGAACGGCGGGTACTGCTGGCGGCACGAAGACACGCTGGTGGAATCGCGCGAGATTGAGCAGTGGTTCCTGAAGACCACGGCGTATGCGGAACAATTACTGGATGATTTGAAGGAACTGGAAGGCGGATGGCCGGAGCGCGTCATCCTGATGCAGCGGAATTGGATCGGGAAGTCGCAGGGCGCGAAGGTGAAGTTCGCGGTTGATGGCGCGGTTGCAACGGAGCCGATCGAGATTTTCACGACGCGCATTGACACCATCTATGGCGCCACGGCGCTGATTCTCGCACCGACACATCCGCTCGTCTCGAAACTGCTGGATGGTTCACCGGCGCGTGCGGAAGCGGAACCCAAGCTCGCCAAGATGCGACAGGCTTCGGTGAAGACGGAAGATTTGGCGACGATGGAGAAGGAAGGATTCTTCACCGGGCGCCATGCGGTCAATCCGTTCAGCGGGGAGAAGATTCCCATCTGGGTTGGGAATTTTGTGCTGATGGAGTACGGGACAGGCGCCATTATGGCAGTGCCGGCGCATGACGAGCGGGATTTTGAGTTTTGCCGCAAATACAATCTGCCTGTCCGCGTAGTGATTCAGCCTCTCGAAGGCGAACCGTTTGTCGCCGAAAAAATGACGGTAGCCTTCGACGCTCACGATCAGGGCAAGCTCGTGAATTCTGGACCGTTCAACGGGCTTTCGCCGGCAGAGGCGATTGCCAAGATGGCGGCGTTCGCGGAACAGAAGGGATTTGGGCGCGCGGAGACAATTTTCCGGCTGAAGGATTGGGGAATTTCGCGGCAGCGATATTGGGGCACGCCGATTCCGGTGGTCTATTGCGCGAAGGATGGGCTTGTGCCCGTGCCGGACAAAGATTTGCCCGTTCTGCTGCCACCGAATCCCAGGCTGACTGGCGAAGGCGAATCGCCTCTCGCTTCGACGCCGGAGTTTGTGAACACCACTTGTCCGAAATGCGGGGGACCGGCCCGGCGCGAGACGGACACGATGGACACTTTTGTTGATTCGTCTTGGTATTTCTACCGTTACACGGATCCGCACAACGATAAGGCGCCGTTCGATCCCGTGAAAGCCGCGTATTGGTTTCCGATTGACCAGTACATCGGCGGAATTACGCACGCTATTCTGCACCTGCTCTATTCCCGATTCTGGTGCAAGGTCATGCGCGACATGGGACTGATTACGCACAATGAGCCGGCGGCGCGGCTGTTTACGCAAGGCATGGTGCAAAAGGGTGGCGTGGCGATGTCCAAATCGAGAGGGAACGTGGTCGGCGCGGAGGAGATGGCGCAGAAGTATGGAGCGGATACGGGGCGGCTGTATACGCTCTTCGCCGCACCGCCGGAGAAAGATTTGGAGTGGAGCGAAGAGAGCATTGAGGGGTCGTGGAGATTCTTGAATCGCGTGTACCGACTAGTAGATCGGCATGCGGCGAGGCTGCACGGGGTAAAGCAGGGTTCAGGCGAGTCGCGGGAGCTGATGGAGACAGAGCGGATTCTGCTGCGAAAAGTGCATCAGACTCTGCGGCGCGTCACACAGGATTTTGAAACGCGCTGGCACTTCAACTCGGCGATTGCTCTCATCATGGAACTGGTCAACGACATCTATGCCCAGGAGCCACTAGAAGAGAACGTCCGCCCCGGCGCAATGAAGGAGATTCTAGAGATTGTCACACTGATGCTTGCCCCAATGGTCCCGCACTTGGCGGAGGAGCTGTGGGAGATGCTTGGACATAGCGGTGGCCTATGGCGTGAGAAGTGGCCTGATTACGATCCGACGTTGGCAAAGGATACCGAAGTGGAAGTCGTTGTCCAAGTGAATGGACGGGTACGCGGGAAGTTTCTCGCGCCCGCTGGTCTTAAAGAAGCAGATCTTGTGGACCGGGCGAGCGTCGAACAGAGCGTTGTGCCCCATCTGAATGGGAAGCGGATCGTGAAGAAGATCGTCGTGCCCGACAAGCTCGTGAATCTTGTGGTGGCGTAAAGGGGAGATGGCATGATGGAGAGCGCAGCGCGGCAGGCAGCGGAACCGGGGCAAGGGCTGGGAGGTAGGATGAAGGCGGAATTCGGCGGCGTGGTGGTTCTGGACTTCGGCGGTCAATACACGCAACTGATTGCGCGGCGCATCCGCGAGCAGCAGGTCTTCTCCGCCGTTTTGCCGTGCACGTCGTCGATCGAGGAGATTCGAAAGCTGGAGCCTGCGGGAATCGTGTTGTCGGGAGGGCCAAGCTCGGTGTACGACGCGGAGGCGCCGAAGTGCGATCCAAAAGTGCTGGCGCTGGGAATTCCAGTGTTGGGGATTTGCTACGGCATGCAGTGGATCACGCACGCGCTGGGCGGCACGGTAGAGAAAGCGGAGAGGCGCGAGTATGGCCGCGCGCAATTGAGCATCGAGGATTCGAAAGGGAACGGCTGCTCCGAACTTTTTGTCGGGATTCCGGAATCGTTGCGCGTATGGAACAGTCATGGAGACCACGTGCGCATGCTGCCGGAAGGATTTCGCACAACCGGGCGCACGGAAAATGCCATCGCCGCCGTGGAAGATGCGCGGCGCAAGATTTACGCGGTGGAGTTCCATCCGGAAGTAAACCACACCGAGCGCGGGACGGAACTGCTGCGAAATTTTCTCTTCAAAGTATGCAAAGCGGAACAGAAGTGGAGCGGCGCGGCGTTCATCGAAGAAACCACCGCGGCGGTCCGGGCCAACGTTGGAAACAAATGGGCGATTTGTGGACTCAGCGGTGGCGTGGATTCCACCGTCGCAGCTGTGCTGGTGCACCGTGCCATGGGGACTCGGCTTACGAATATTTTTGTGAACACCGGGATGCTGCGAAAGAACGAGTTCGAACAGACTCTCGAAATGCTGCGCGACCGGCTTCATCTCCACGTCATCGGCGTGGATGCCTCCGACCGATTTCTCGACAAGTTGCAAGGCGTTACTGACCCCGAGAAAAAACGCAAGATCATCGGCGGGGAGTTCATCGCGGTTTTCGCGGAAGAAGCGCTGAAGCTTCAGGCTGGCGAGGCGCACGGCGAAATTGGCTTCCTGGTGCAGGGAACTCTCTACCCGGACGTCATTGAGTCGGTTTCGGTGAAGGGGCCTTCTGCAACTATAAAGACGCACCACAACGTCGGCGGGCTGCCGGAAAAGATGCCATTTGGCCTGATCGAACCCTTGCGGGACCTCTTTAAGGACGAGGTGCGTCGAATCGGGAAGGACCTGGGCCTGCCTGCGGAGATACTCGTGAAACACCCGTTTCCGGGTCCGGGGCTGGCGGTGCGGTTGTTAGGCGAGATTACCCGGCCGCATTTGGCGACGCTGCGGGAGGCGGACGCGATCGTAGTGGAAGAGATTCGCGCGGCTGGGCTGTATGAGAAGGTTTGGCAGGCGTTTGCGGTGCTGTTGCCGGTGCGCAGCGTGGGAGTGATGGGGGATGGCCGAACCTATGGGCTGACGGTGGCCGTGCGGGTGGTGGAGTCGGACGACGCCATGACAGCGGATTGGGTGAGGCTGCCCGGGGAAGTACTAGAGCGGATCTCGACGCGCATTGTGAATGAAGTGACGGGCGTCACAAGGGTGGTGTACGACATTAGTTCTAAACCGCCTAGCACGATCGAGTGGGAGTAGCGCGGGTGGCGCCCACTCGTTAGAGAATTCTAACCAGGCCACAAGCATTTATTTGAACGGATTGGTGAATCACCGTTGGACGGAAAAGAAAAAGGCCGCGCAGTGAGCGTGCGCGGCCTCTACCACGGGGTACCGTGATTCGAATGCTGACTACCGAATGAAAGTTATCGCAAACCTACCGATTGGCCATTTTCTGGGCCATGTACAGAATCAGCTTGCGATCCCCTTCTTCCACCTTGCCCATCAAGCGACGAAGCTTGTTGAGCAAGCGAGCATCCTTCCCAACCGAGCCCCAGACGATATCATCCGAGGACTTGCGCTTGGGGAGGTTCGGCAATACGGGCGGCTCCTCGCCGTCATAAAAGAGTTGATAGAGTGGGCACTCAAGAGCGCGAGCGAGCTTCTCCAGCGTTTCAATGGCCGGGACAGTATGACCATTTTCCACGCGGGAAATGTAGCAACGAAGCAGGCCGGTGCGTTTCTCGATGTCGCCCTGGGAGAGTTTCTTTTCTTCGCGGAGTGCGCGAAGGCGGTCGCCAATAATCATGGCGGCATTATTCCATGTCGGTAAGATGGGTTGCAAGTAAAAAGTTTTGCACGGGAAAATGCAACATTTGATGCAGGGTAGGGGCAGCCGGAACAAATAGCCGTAACCAAACGCCCATGGCACGCGTCCCAAAAGAAGAGCCTCTAGCGCCCCCGCCCTCCGTCGCGGCCGCCAATGCGCGTGTGCCGGAGCCTGCCAAGGGGGCCGGCGACCGGGAACTGGTACGCCGGGCGCAGAGAGAGGACAAGGAGGCGTTCGAGGAGCTGATCCGGCGGCACCAGCACAGGGTATTTGCGGTGGCCGGGGGCATCCTGAAGAGGCGCGAAGACGTCGAAGACATCGCACAGCAGGTGTTCGTAAAGGCGTATTTCTCGATTAAGCGCTTTGACCAACGGGCGGCGTTCAGCACCTGGTTGTACAAGATTACGGTGAACGAATGCTGGGACCTATTGAGGAAGAAGAAGGTTCGACCCCTGGTTTACGAGGCGGATCTGAGCGAGGAGCAGGCCCGGCAGGTGGTGACCTCGGAAGAACGGGGCAGTACGGCGCCGGACATCAGCGAGAGGCTGGCGGCGCAACAGCGGGTGCAACGGCTGTTGGAAGGATTGGACGAGCGGGACCGGCTAATGCTGGTTCTGAAGGAAGTGCAAGGGTTTTCGATTGAGGAAATCGCAGAAGTCCTGAATCTGAATTCAAATACGGTGAAGGTAAGGTTGTTCCGAGCGCGGCGGCGCGTGGTGAGCCAAGCCAAGAAACGGGACGGTTGAGAGATACGAGCGATTTGACCTTGAGGATGCTTGAATTTGAGAGAGAGATTTTGGAAGCTTAGGATGGAGGCGGGAATGTGGGACCTGCTGAATAGACGCGACAAGGAATGCGAGCAATTGCTGAACCTGCTGGAGGATCCGGCTGCAGCACATGCCCGTGCCGTAAGCGTTGAAGCGTTGCTGGAGGCTTTGCCGGCGGCGCAGCGCACCCATGTGGCTGGCTGCCAGAGCTGCCATGATGCGGTGCGGGATGTTGTTGAGGCGCGGGAGATTGTGCGCGGGGCCGTCCCGCAGGCGCAGGAGCCGGGACCGTGGTTTGTCACGCGAGTGATGGCAGCGATTGCGGCGAAAGAGAAGGAACTGTCCGAGGTGACCAAGACCTGGCTCGCCGTGCCGCGCTTTGCTTCACGGCTGGCGTTTGCTTCGTGCGCCCTTTTGCTGGTGGCGAGCACCTGGGTCTTCGAAAGCCGGTCTACTACATCGGTGAGGCAACCCAGTGTAGTGCCCGCGGAATCACTCTTTGAAGTGCCCCAGCCGTCGGCGACTCAGGACGACATTCTCATCAGCATGTCGGAGAACCTATGAGCGAATCGACTGCGACTCGAAAGGCAGCCCTTTGGGTCGGCGTCGTCTTTCTGCTTGGCGCGGCGCTCGGGGGAGTACTGGGGTATGGATTCGCACATCATACAGTGGCGGCAGGGGCCATTCCCGCTCCTCAGCCGGAGCCGGTTCGGCGGGCGCAGCGCGTCGAACAGCTCACGCACGAACTGGGGTTGACGAGCGCGCAAGCGCAGGAAGTTGATTCCATTCTGCTGCAACGGCACACCGAGGCGAAAAACGTTCACGATCAATCCGACGCGCAGCTGGAACAGATCCGTCTGAAAGGGCGCGATCAAATCCGGGCGATTCTTACGCCGGAGCAGAAGCCGAAATTCGAAGAGTTTCTAAAGAATCTGGACGAGCAAAAGAAACATAGCGGCTCAAAGTAGCACGCTGCCGGTTCTGCGCCGATTCTTCACCTGTTCTTGTAGACCCGCCAAATTAGCTATTTCTAATGATTCTACAATTTGACGATCAGTTTGCCGGTGTTGCCGCCCGTGAACAGCATGTTGATGGCGTCGGGGACCTTTTCGAGGCCCTCCACGATCGTTTCGCGGTCCTTTAGTTTGCCGAACATTTTCCATTGACCCAATTGCGTGGCTGCCTCCATGAAGCGCGCGGCGTAATCGAGAATTAGGAAGCCCTGGATGCGCAGGCGTTTCACTATTACTGTGCCGAGGCTAACCATGTTGGGGGCTTCCTTGGTATAACCAGAGATAAAGCCGCAAACCACCACGCGGCCATGAAGATTCATGCGGTTCATGACTTCCTGCATAATTTCCCCGCCGACATTTTCAAAATCAATGTCGATGCCATTAGGGGTGGCGGCGGCGAGCTTTTCCTTCCAGTCCGGATGCTTGTAGTTGATGGCGGCGTCGAAACCGAGATCCTTGGTGATCCAGGCGCATTTTTCATCGGTGCCGGCAATGCCAACGACGCGGCAACCGTGAATCTTTCCAATTTGCCCCGCGATGCTGCCAGTGGCGCCCGCGGCGGCGGAGACGACGAGGGTTTCGCCTTTCTTCGGGGCCGCGATTTCCATTCCGAAAAAGGCGGTGAGCCCGTTCATGCCGAGAACACCTAGGAAGACAGTGTCCGAAACGAATGGAATCTTCGGGATTTTTTGGAGGAAGTGCTTGGCGGACGAATCGATAATAACGTATTCCTGAAGACCGGTTAGGCCAGTCACGCGGTCGCCCTTTTTGTAGTCGGGGTGGCGGGATTCGATGATCTCTGCAAAGCCCCCTGCGCGCATGACATCTCCGATGGCCACGGCTGGAAGATAGGAATCGGTGGCCATCCAGACACGCATGGTTGGATCAATCGACAAATACTTCACCTGCGCGAGTGCTTGCCCGTCTTTCAACTCGGCCAGCGGCGATTCGGCGAGTTGCAGGTCGCCGGGGGCGAGGAGGCCCTTCGGGCGGGATTGCAGACGCAGTTGGCGGTTCGTCAAACTCATCTTGTTCTCCGAAACTGCGATTGAAAAACGCCTGGCCGCGGCGTTCGAAGGAAGAGGCGCCTAAAAGGGAATATCTTCGTCGGAGATTTCGGGGCCGCCGCTAGCGGGAGCGCTTCCGCCGTAGGAATCTTCCGCGGGCGCGGCATGGCTTTCGAATTCATCGCCACCACCAGAGCGCGCACTCGCGCCGCCACCGCTGCTTGCCGCGGCGCCTTCAGCGCGCCCGCCGAGCATTCGAAAGTTGTTAGCGACGATTTCGAAACTGGTGCGCTTCTGGCCTTCTTTGTCCTGCCACTCGCGCGACTGGATGCGGCCTTCGATAAAAATGAGCGAGCCTTTTTTCAAATATTGCTGCGCAATTTCAGCTTGTTTGCCCCAGACAACAATTTTGTGCCACTCGGTGCGCTCTGGCGCTCGCCGTTCTTATCTTTGTAGGACTCGTCGGTGGCGACAGAAAAATTGGCGACGGCCTGGCCGCCGCCGGTGTAGCGCGTTTCCGGATCGCGGCCCAGACGGCCGACTAAAATGACTTTATTCACTGACATGAACGCTTTCCCCCTGCGATGGCGAAGATAACATGAGGTTAAGGAAAAGGGAAATAGTGGCGAAGAGACAAACGTATGCGGTCGATTTTTGCAATGAGCAGCGAGGAAGAGTCGAATTGACAATTGCGCGGAGCCATCCTAACGTTCGCGTTCAAATTGGCGATAGGAGGTTTTCATCGTGAGTCGAGCAAACGTTTTGCGCGCCGTGGCTTGCGCGTTCGTTGTGTTGATTACGGCGTTGAGCGGGATTCGAGCAAAACAATCCAGGGTGCCAGCTGGCGGGGCGGTGGGTTTGTTCGAAGGGCATGGAGATGTTGGAACGGTGCTTCATGCGGGAGCGGTGGAGTACGACGTCAAGAAGAAAACTTACACGATTACGGGCAGCGGGGAAAATATGTGGTTTGCGAACGACGTGTTCCAGTTTGTTTGGAAAAAAGTTTCGGGCGACGTGAGTTTGACGGCGGACATTTCGTTTATCGGAAAAGGAGTGAATGAACACCGTAAGGCGGTGTTGATGGTGCGGCAGAATCTAGATGCGGATTCGGCGTATGCGGATGTGGCGGTGCATGGGAGCGGGCTGACTTCGCTGCAATTTCGCGAGGAGAAGGGAACGGCGACGCATGAGATTCAGGCGAATGTGTCGGCGCCGCGGCGCGTGCGGATTGAGAAGCACGGGGCGTATTTCATGATGTCGCTGGCAGACGAGAATGGGGAGTTTCATTTGGCGGGCGGGTCCACGCGGATTGAATTGAAGGAACCGTTTTACGTGGGAATTGGGGTGTGCAGCCACGACAAGGATGTGGTGGAGAAGGCGGTGTTCTCGAATGTGGAATTGAAAGCGGCGGCGGCGATTGCGGCGGCGAACTATACGCTGTACAGCACGCTGGAGACGATTTCGGTGGCTTCGACGGACCGGCGGGTGGTTTATGTGGCGCCGGAGCGGTTTGAGGCGCCGAACTGGATGCCGGGTGGGAAAAATCTTTTGTTCAACCGGAATGGGCACATTGAGAAAATTGCTGTGACGGGCGGGACTCCGCAGATTGTGGATACGGGATTTGCGATCCGGTGCAACAACGACCACGGGATTTCGCCGGATGGGACACAGCTGGCGATCAGCGACCAGTCGCAGGAGGAGCATCGGTCGCTGGTGTACATCGTGCCGATCGGGGGCGGCGCGCCGCGGCGCATCACGCAGAATTCTCCTTCGTATTGGCATGGGTGGTCGCCGGATGGGAAGACGCTGGCGTTCGTGGGGCAGCGGAATGGAGAGTTTGATATTTACGCGATTCCGGCGGCGGGCGGGGAAGAGACGCGGCTGACGACGGCGCCGGGGCTGGACGACGGGCCGGACTATTCGCCGGATGGAAAACTCATTTATTTCAACTCCGAGCGCACCGGGCACATGCAGATTTGGCGGATGCGGGCGGATGGAAGCGAGCAGGAACAGGTCACGTTCGACGAGTTCAACAACTGGTTCCCGCATATTTCGCCGGATGGGCAGCAGATGGTCTTTCTGACGTATGACAAGAGTGTGAGCGGGCATCCGGAGAATAAGGATGTACTGCTGCGGCTGATGTCGTTGAAAGACAAGAAGATCACGGTGGTGGCGAAGTTGTTTGGCGGGCAGGGGACGATCAATGTGCCGTCGTGGTCGCCGGATGGGAAGCAGTTCGCGTTTGTCAGCTATCAGTTGGTGGCCGCTGCGAGGTAAACCGTTGTCAGTTGACAGCTGACAGTCAACAGTTGAGAGGGAGGGGAGAAAACCGTTGGCAGGTTGCAAGGTTGGCGGCTTGGAAGGCTGAGAGGTTGGGAGGGGGCCATACCCCCCATTACATGGATGAATGTCAAAACAAAGGGGATAGAAAATGGGCAATTTGTAAGTGAAAGAAAACAAAGGGGTGTGTGGAATTTGGTGGCTTGAGCCTGAAAGAGGGGTTGACAGTCGACAGTTGAAAGTTGAAGAGAGAAAAGATAACGCTGAGACGCTGAAGACGCAGAGGCTTCGCTGAGAAGAGGGCGGCGGGAAGCGAAGGGGGCTGATGATCGCGGCTTTGCGTTGGGAGGGGGCACACCCCCCATCACGATGGAAAGAGTGTGGGAGTTCTTGAAAGGAATGGAGATGAGTTGGCGCCATCGCGGAAAAGAGTGCGGAACTGTTTGGAAGTAAAGGAGTTACAAGAAATAGAGGGGTTTCGTTAACACGGGAGATAGTACGGGGCAGGCTGTTTGGGCGGGGATGGAATTCGGCGTACACGGGAGAGGATAGCATGGGAGTGGCGTGGGGCTAAGTGTTTTGCAGGGAATGGGGAGAATTGAGGATTGAATGGTCGCGGAGGAGGGGTTAACGGTACAACAGCAGGCGTAGGCGAACGAGAAAAAAGCAAAGTCAAAACCCGCACCCTTAAAACCGAAGGGTGCGGCACCCCAACTCAGCCTAGTGGTTTGTCTGTTGGCCACCCGCCCACCCGTCTGGGGTCTAGGTTTTCGTCCACTTGCCCGTTGTGGCGGTGGCGTCGGCGTGGCGTGTGGCTCTAACGTACTAAGTCCCAGATACCATTCACGATGAAGAAGATGCAGATTGCAGTGGTGCCCAGTAACACCGATAGAGGAGCTTTCGTTTGCTCTTCTTTTTTGAGATACCTTGTCCATAGGGTGACCAAGACCAGGGTTCCGACGGCAATCGAGAGAATGGAAAATGAGGGGCTGATTCTGCCCCCGTGAGCTGCGCTTGAAACCGGTCCCTGAAATGCAATCATTGATGACACGCCGCAGCCGGAGTAATGCCTAGATACGCTCCCGCCCCTCCACCGCGTCCAAACAAAAATCCTTCGCCATAAACACCAATTCCAAAACTGGGGGACAGGAACGTGTGAAGAAATTGGTTTTTGAAACGAACCCAGTCTGACGGCAACTTTACGTGCGCGATCTTTGGCGATTCCTTCTCCTGCATTAATTTCCGTTCCACCGCTGTAGCCCCTATGCTCGCTCAACCCATGGCCGCAGGCTGCGCTTGCAGCGCGCGGCGCAGGCCGAACCAGCGCATTAAGTTGTAGGTCAGGCAAGCCCAGGTAGCTTCCATCGTGGCCTTCAGCCGGCCTCGGCAGCGGAATTGTCGCAGGCCGCAGCGTTCTTTAATCCAGGCATGCGCGAACTCGGCGATCTGCGAACGTCGCGCGTAGATTTGGCGTCCTTCTTCCGTCTGCATTTTGGCCTTGAAGGCGGTTGTCGCGGGCGGTTCTGCGAGGCGTGTGATCGAGCGCCTCCAGGCAGGTCGCGCTCCCGGCGGCGCGCATGGCTCGCGCAGCGCACAGGTGCGGCAAGCTTCTTTCGGTGCGCGATACACGTGCGTACGTACACCGTGCCCGCGATTCAGAATCGCGCCAGGGCGGAGTGCTTCTCCCGCCGGGCAGCGAAAAACATCTTGCTCGGCATCGTAAGGAAAAGCGCTTCTCAAAAACGCCGCACGGCGGCCCTGCGCGTCGCCTTCCGTCGCTTTCCAACTGTCTTGCCACGAGCCGTAAAAATCCACGCCGTGCGTTGCGGCCGCCTGCACCGATGCATGATTGGTGTAATCACCATCGGCAATGACCTGCTGAGGGGCGCGGCCTAATTTCTGTTTGCAGCGCTCCAGGGCGGGATCCAGTTGGCGATAGTCGATGGCATCGGTGGTGGCTTCCACGTTCACCACCAGACCGTGCTGCGTGTCAGTCACCAGTTGCACGTTGTAGCTGGGCACCGTGCCGCCTTCGCCGTTGCGCATCACGTGCGCTTCGGGATCGCTGCTGGAGGCGCGCGCCACAAAGGTTTTGCGATCGTGCACTTTTTCGCGCTGCAGCCGTTCTACTTCTCGCAAAGCCGTTTCCAGCCGACTGGCTCGCTGCCGTGCCGCGCGCCGCTTGGCGGCGGCCTGGCGCTTCACCAGTTGCTCTTCGTTCTCGGCTTGCTCGTTCAACACGCGCACCTGCTCCTGCGCCGCCGCCAGATGCGCCGCGATTTTCTCGCGGCCACGGAACGTGTTGCCGCCCGCGTTGGCTTTAATCTTGGTGCCATCCAGCGTGACCCGTTCGAGAGTGATCAGACCTTCGGCGCTCAGCATGCCCAGCACCTGCGTGAATAGATCGTCGAGTGCGGATTTGTTGTCGGAGCGGAACCCCGACAAAGTGCGATGGCTCACAGTCTGCAACCCGCATAGCCACTGGCAACCCGGTTCGTATTCGCACTGCCGCGCCAGCTCGCGCGCCGAACTGATCCCCCGACTATATGCGTACAGCCACAAGCTGATTAACAACTGCGGATCGGTGTGCTCTCTCCCGGCGCTGCCTTCCACCGCAGCGATTTGCGCATAATACAACCGCAAATCCAGCCGCCCGACCAACTCCCAAATCGAACGCACGCAGTGCTCTTGCTCTACCAACTTCTCTACATCCACCGTTCGCAGGAAAAGTTGCCGGCGATCAATCGCCACTAGTCGGGGAACGGCAGTCTCATCGTTGCTCATGCTCGCAGTCTACACAAAGCGACTCCATCCACCGCGCCAATTTCTTCACACGTTCCTGTCCCCGGGTTTCCGGTCATGTTGCCGTTGGCGTCATACGCGTAGGGCGAGCCGGTGATCTGGTTGGTGGTGGCGCTCACGGTAACGGAGTCGTCGGGCAGGTGACCCCATATTCACTACAGCGATACGGGCCAAACGCGCCATCACAAACAAAATAGCAGAAAACGTCCCGTCTGATGGCATAACGAAGTCGGCCTCGCGACGAGCCGAGTAGAATGTCGGTGCTCTAACCAGACATTGCTCGGAACGAAGGAGGCCGAGATGAAAATTATAGGCGTGGATTTGCATACGCGACAACAAAGCATTGCCATGCTGGATGATCAAACGGGAGAGCTAGTCGAAAAGGAATTGCAGCACGAGGGCGACCAAGTGCGCGAGTTTTATTCCGGTCTGCCTAAGCCGGTGCTGGTGGGCCTGGAAGCCACGGGCTCCATGCACTGGTTCCTGCGACTGCTCGAAGAGTTGGTCATCGAGTTCCGCGTCGGTCATCCCGCGAAGATCCGGGCTGCCGAACCCCGCAAGCAAAAAAACGACCGCCGTGACGCTCGCTTGCTGCTCACGCTGTTGGCGGAAAATCGCTTTCCTGCGATTTGGATGCCTTCTCGTGAGCAACGCGATCTGCAGATTCTTTTGCGGCATCGCCATCAGTTTGTCCGCATCCGCACGCGGGTGCAGCTCAGCTTGCAAGCGCTGGCACTCAGTCACGGGCTGCGCCGTGGCCACTCCTTGTGGACCTTAGGAGGCCAACACACTCTGCGGGATTTACCCCTGGCTCCTCACGCCAGCGAGCAGCGCGACGCCCTGATGGCGTTGTATCCACAGTCTGCAGGGACCTATCGACGATCTGGACCGCCAGGTCGAGAGGCAAGCGCAACAACGGCCAGCAGCACGACGGCTGATGACGCATCCCGGCGTGGGGCCGATCACGGCTCTGGCCACCGAGGTGTTCCTCGGCGATCCGCGACGCTTCGCCGACGGCAAAGCGGTAGCCAGCTACATCGGGATGATTCCCAGCGAACACACGAGCGGCCGGCGCCAGCGCTTCGGAAAGCTCAGCAAGCAGGGTAACTCGCTACTGCGTTTTCTTTGGGGAGAAGCGGCGATGCAGGCGGTTCGCCGGGATGCGGAACTCCAACGTTTTTACCGCCGCAAGCTGGTGCAAAAAGGAATGAGCAAAGCGCGCGTGGC
Organism: uncultured Acidobacteriota bacterium; assembly: GCA_963729455.1. Taxonomy (GTDB): domain Bacteria; phylum Acidobacteriota; class Terriglobia; order Acidiferrales; family UBA7541; genus Acidiferrum. The sequence continues at coordinate 521,333 of CAVSNX010000003.1, read as the reverse complement.
CGCAGCTCGCAAGCTGGGCATCCGACTGTGGATCATGCTGCGCGACGAAATTGATTACGCGGAATTCTGCCGCCGCGGTCACCTCCGGCGACAGTGTAGCGGTGCGGCCTGTGCGGGAATGCCTCACGGGGACAGTGGTCCTAACTGACCGTCCGTCTGATTAGGCTACCCGCCTCCCTTTGGTTTGGAGGGAGTTCGAACAAGTCATCATGGTCCAAAGTGACCGAAGACATGTTTGGTGGACTGCACTACAGCGATGAAGTGACACGGGTCGAGCAATGCGGTTGGAGCGCGACAAACAGAACGGCGATCTAGGCGAGGTCCTCGCCACACGGAGTGCTGCTGCGCTTGTGCAGAGGTGTCGAGAAACGACTTAAAAACCATCGGAATCGCTCTTGACACGGCCGACTTCGTTAGACATGTCCCCGGGTTTCCCCGGGTTTCTGTCTGTCCCGGGTTTCTGTCCCCCGTTTTCCGCCTTACCTATACCGGCTCCGGAAGATCACATATTTCACGGCGATGAGTAGAAGGGCCGCGACAATCAGCCCGAGATACTGAAGGTATCCATGAGTATAAGGTACAAGCAAACATCCGAGTATCAGGATTAGCAAGTCGATAGTCCGGGAGACCCGCTTGTTCAAGAGGACCGTATGGATGATTGTCATGGGTGACACGCCAACGTAGCTTGCCCTGCCGCGATCGTAAGCTGCACATCAGTCGACCCAACGTTCCAAATTTCACTCGCGTTCGCGAGGACAAATACACCCTCCGCTGTCATTGCTCCCCCAACCGCTCCAACCGCACAGGCACCGGGCGCGAATGGTGCCCCGAGCCCCCCGGTCCCGAACGTCTCCCCGACTGCTGTAACTCCACAGCCGATCACTGCCCCCGCGGCGAGTTCCTTCAGGTTAGCTTTGAATAGCTGATTTGGCTGTAGGGCTTGGAGTTGTTGTTTGAGATTCGCCACTTTCGCTTGGGCGGCCGCGCATTTTTGTGCCCGCGTTTGCAGTGTGTTGTTTGAGGGCTGTAAAGAAAGAATGGCGGGTATGGGTATATCTCTGGCGGGCGAAATGAGAAGCGGTATCCCCGAGGAGCCCCAAGGCTGGACGTATGGAATATCAATGGAGGGCGAGTCCGTGTTGACGGAAACGCATTGGTTGAGATCGGTAGCGCAGGGGTCGGCGGGCGCAGGGTCGAGCCCCCAAGGGTCGATGAGATTGATTGGATCGTTCAAAACGTAGGCAAAGCGGCCAAGGGACTGGGGGTTGGCGAAAGAGCCTGGCACCAAATCCGGTGAGGACAGGCGTCCGAGACGGTTGATGCCATAGCGCATCGTGGCGTAGTCGTTTCCGGATTCGGCGTCTCGCTCGTAGGAAGTGAAAAGCCATTTGCTGGGAGGCGCTGTAGGGGGAGCGGGATACCATTGCTCGCCAAACGGAAAGTGGCCCTGCTGCGCAAGCAAGTTGCCGTTGGAGTCGGTGGTCACGCGATTCGAGAGATGATCCTGATGGTAGTAGCTTGTGCCGGAAGAATCGATCTTGGCGAGCAGTGTGGCGCCGGAATAGAGGTATTCGCGCGAGGGCGATGTGGGAACAGCGCCGTTGTCGTACTCGGCGACAACTTTGCTGCCAGAAAAAATGTACGTCGTATAGGTTGTGGGGCTGGTGCAATTCGGGACACATTTCTTCACGCGGAGGCTGTTTCCGTCGTAGACGTATGCGCCAGTGTCGTGCCGTTCGTCGCGCTGAGCGCGCGGTTCTCGCCGTCATAGATGAGCGTGTTGTTGCCGTCGTTGGTCATGTTGCCGTTGGCGTCATACGCGTAGGGCGAGCCGGTGATCTGGTTGGTGGTGGCGCTCACGGTAACGGAGCTCGTCGGGCAGGTGATCCCCGTGCAGCCGGAGGCAATGCTCTGCGCGCTGCGGTTTCCGTACCGATCATAAGTCATGGACAAGCCCCACTTGGGGTAATTCGTGGAACCGTTGGTCGTGGCGGAAGTGAGCCTATGGAGCGTGTCAAACGCGTAGCTTACGGTGCGCCCGGGATCCACATTATCGGTGATGCATTGAATCTGGCCGTTGTTGCCTGAAGCGCCGTTGGGGCAATTGGTGGCGTCGGTTTTGTACCAGTAATTAGTGCTGAAGAGAGTGTTCGAGCCTTTGGTGTAAGCAAGGCTTTACAGGAGCAAACGGTCGGGGGCGTAGCCGAAGGCGGCGGCGACGCCGTTGCCGTAATTGAAGCCGGTGACTTGGAAGGCAGCGTTGTAGGCATAGCCGGTCGCATAGGTTGTGCCGGAAGAGCAGGTGCTGCCGGACGTGCCGACGGCGCAGAGGCGGCCGATGGTGTCAAAGCTTTGCTGCACGACGCGACTCGATGGGTAGGTGATGGAGCTTAACTCTCCAGCAAGATTATACGCGTAGCTGGTGGTGTAGGTGGTGGTGCCGATGACTTTCTGGAGTTGCGTCACTTCGCCGAGATTATTGTACGTGTAGGTTTCCGAGCCGACGTTAGCGGGTGGCGGAGACGGCGACGCCGAGGTCTTTTAGTTTGGCGCGGGCGCGGCGGTCTTCTTCGGTGCCGGGGTAGCGCTTGATGACTTCACGGAGTTCGCGGACGGCGGAAGTTTTTTGGCCAAGTTCGATAAGGGCCATGCCTTTTTTGAGGCGGGCGGGGGCGAGCTTGAAGCTCTTGGGATAATTGTTGAGGACTTTGTCGTATTCCTGGACGGCCTGGTCGAAATTCTTCTGGGAGTAGGCGATCTCGCCGAGATAGAACTGGGCGTTGGAGGCGAGGTCGGTGTCGCCGTAGTACTTGAGATAGTCCTGGAATTCAGAGCGGGCGAGATCGTATTTGCCGCTGGTGATGTCGCGGAGGCCGTTGGAATAGAGAGTGTCGGCGGAGGGCGCGGGGCCTGCGGGGGCTGCGGAAGAGTTGGAAGGTGAACCTGTGGGTGGCTGGTTCGAGGCAGTGGGATTTGCGGTGCCGGTGGAGGGCGAGCTGCCGGAGAGCTTTGCGTCAATGGACTGGACGGAATTCTGGAGGTCGACGAGCTGCTGATTGAGTTTGCCGAGGCGGGATTTGATTTCCTCGAGATTGTCGGAGAGGCCCTGGACCTGGGTGGACATGGTGTCGAGGCGGGCGCCGGAATTGGCCTGGACGTCCTGAACGGACTTCTGGAGCGAGCCCATGGTGGAGCCGAGCTTGGTGACGTTATCGTTGGACTGCTCGATGAGCGTCTTCATGACGGTGTGATCCTGGGTGACCTGCGTGGCGAGATCTTTTTGGCCCTGGAGCAGAGTGGTGACGTCGCGCTGGAGCTCGATGATTTCGCGCGCGACGGCTTCGGCGGGGCGGGGGCCGACGAGGCTACCGGCAATGGCGCCGGCAAAAATGGCGGCGCTAAAGACAACAACGTTTCGAATACGCATGAATCATCCTCCTAGTGGCCGGAAAGGGTTCTCGTCCGGGCGGTCGCGGAACCGCCCATAGAAAGCATACAAGCCGGGGAAACGCTTTTCACTCTAATTGAGAGAGCCGCAGGCGAGCAAGGGTTTGCTCGGCCCAGCGGCTCTGTCGGTCACTAAACGGTCATCGCGGCGAACGGACGTTGCACTGCGGCTTAGTTCGCCTTGACGAAATGGCCGCGGCGGTTCTGCTGCCAGCAGGCCTCGTTGCTCTCCATGCAGAAGGGCTTTTCCTTGCCGTAGCTGACGGTGGTCATGCGATCGGCGGAAATGCCGAGCGAGACGAGGTACTGCTTGGTGGCATTGGCACGGCGATCGCCGAGAGCGAGGTTGTATTCGGTGGAGCCGCGCTCGTCGCAATGGCCTTCGATGGTTACTTTGATCTGCGGATAGTCCTTTAGCAATTGCGCAGTCTTGGAAAGGGCTTCACGAGCATCCGGCCGAATGTCGGACTTGTTGAAATCGAAATAGGCGTCGCGCACTTCGTCGAGGAAGATCTTATTGAGGTCGACCTGCGGAGCCTGTTGCGGCGGAGGCGGAGCTGAGACAGAAACAGTGGCCGTCGCCGAGGCCGAGCCGCCAGGACCCGAGGCAGTGATTGTGTAGGTGGTGGAATCCGACGGAGTGACCTTGGTGGAGCCTTGCGCGGTCACGGAGCCGACTCCCGGCGCGATGGAAAGCTGCGTGGCGTCGGTGGAATTCCAACTAAGAGTAGCGGAGTCGCCTTTGTTGATGGAAGACGGGCTGGCTTGCAGCGTCACGGTGGGACGCGCGGCCTCGGGCGCGCGCGTGGGCTGCGCCGGGGGTGGCGGTGGATTGTGGTGACAGCCAACGATAAAGACAGTGGCAGCGAGTGCGGCGAACAAGCCGCCGCGATAGAGCGAGCGTGAAACCAGGTTCATGCGAATCCTCCTCAGCGGTATTTTTTCCGTGTTCGTCCCACTAGAGCCACAAAAACAACACCAGCGGGCTGGGTCCGGGAAATATCTCGTATCACGATATATTATACATCGTACCGGTACAATCGAAAATAAAATTTATTGAGGTGTCCAATCGGGCGACTCGACGTGACCGCTGGCGTTCGAAGCGCGCGGCCAAGAGCCGGAAACGAGAGGACACTATGCGCCGGGCTGGGCACCAACCTGTACCTGCTGGTGAGATGCACGAGGTACCCCACTTGGTTCCATAAAATATCCTACTTCGGGGACCAGTTGGGGGACTCGTTGTGGCCGGAGGCGGTGAGTTCGTGGGGCTGGGAGCCATCGGCGAGCATAGACCAAATCTGGCGGGTGCCGGTGCGGGTGGATTCGAAAACGATGTGACGGCCGTCGGGAGCCCAACTGGGGCGTTCGTTGCGGCCCTGGTCGCGGGTGATCTCAACGGGTGCCTGGGAGGAACCGGCATCCATAATGTAGATATCGTAGTTGCCGCTGGGGCGGCGCCAACTGAAGGCGAGAAGCTGGCCGTTGGGAGACCAGGCGGGATCGATAACGTAGCCCATGTCGGGAAGGTCCAGCTTGGTGGTGCTGGTGCCGTCGGAGTTCATCAGGTAGAGCTGTGGATAGCCGCCGCGGTCGCTGACGAAGGCGATGGATTGTCCGGTCTTTGGATTCCAGACGGGAGAGACGTTGCCGCCATTGGAGAAGGTCAGGCGCTTGGCGCGGCCACCGTTGACGTCGGAGACGTAGAGCTCTCCCGCACCGGTCATGGAAGAGGAGAAGATGATTTGCGTACCGTCAGGCGACCATGTCGGGGTGGTATTCGTGCCGTGGAAACGCGCGAAGGAGACAGGTTTTCCGGTGTCGAGGGAGTACATGCAGATTTGCGCGCTGGTAACGCCGTTCATGGGGGCGAAACAGGTGAAAGCGATGCGGGAGGCGTCGGGGGACCAGCGCGGCGTGAGCGAGATGGTTTTCAGGGAGGTGAGCTGGCGCTGGTTTGCGCCGTCGTAGTCCATGACCCAGATTTCTTTCCACTGGGGGCCCATCTGGCGGACGAAGGCGATCTGCGTGGAGGCGATGCTGGGGAGGCCGCCGGAAAGTTTGCTGATGATTTCGTCGGCGAATTGGTGGGCGAATTTGCGGACTTGTGCGTCGGTGGGGGCGCCGCGGTAGACCTTGCCGACGACGGCTTGCGAGGAAGGAGAGCGAACATCGTAGAGCCAGGCTTCGATGGCGACTTCGGCGGGGGATTCGTTGAGATTGCCGAAGGCAACGTAGTTTGCGCTGGTGGGCGGGTCGGTCCAGACGGAGTATTTTAGTTCAGTGGGGACGCTGGGCGGCTGAGGAGGATAAAAGCTCGGACTGGGGACTTCGATGATGCCGGAGAATTGGAGGTCGTCACGGACCACCTGGGTGAAGAGGACGGAGTGGGATTTGGCGGAGTCGGCGCGCGGGGCGAAGTCGGCGACGGCGATGCGAGGTTTGGCTTCACCAAGCCCGGTGCCGGTGCGAAACCAGTCCTGCGCTGAGGCGGAATTCACGCCTAACAGCATGATGGTGATGAAAAGCAGTCGTCCCAAATATCTCGCCGAATTCAACACATGCACCCCCAGGGAATTTGCTGCACCTGTTCCTAAACTTAAAACTCAGCTACTGCGCCAGCGCAAGATCGAAGTCAAAGGTGACGTCCACGTAGGATCCCATATAGTCGTTGGGCAGGCGATTGACCGAGCCCAGGCTCTGGAGGGCCCTTTGCGCCGAGTAGTCCATGGATGCATTGCCGCTGGTCTGGAACAGTTTGATGTTCGATATGGAGCCGTCCGCGTTGATTCTGAAATTCACGACTGCGTGGGCCCTGCGGGCGGCGCGCACGGCTGGGTCAATGGTCGTTTGATCCCAGGCTTGGCGAATCCTGTTGCGAACGGCATCCACATACCACGGATAGCGACTTCCGAAATCGCCGCCGCCCTGACCCTGGACGGCCACGCCGGTAGAGCCGCCGGGAGTTTGGGAATAACCAGATGGGGGATCGGGGTTGCCGCCTTGGCCATAGCGGACGGCGTTATCAGGCGGCGGAGTCTTGCTTTCGAAGGTTCTGGACTTAGGGGAAGGAGGGAGGCGCTTTTCTTTGTCGAATTTTGGGATCTCAGTGGCATCTGTTTTTGGCTCGGGCGGTTTGGGAGGTTCTTCTTTGTAGAGGCCCTTCGTTGGATCGACGGCCTTACTCTCTGGCACAACCGCTTCTTTGGGCATGGGGATGCCGGCCGAACTGACGAGGCTAACTTTTGCTCCGCCCAAGGTGCCGCCAACGCCTCCCCATGAGTTGCCGCGACGCTCGAGATAAGAAGCGCTCAGCACCGCAATGGTTAGTAAGACATGAAAGACGACGGAATAGACGAGGTAGTTTTTGAGATTGAGATCGTCCGGATTGGCGACGGTGGTGCTCATTGCTACTGTGTCCGTGCGCGTTCGGTGATTGGCTCTGTGACGATGCTGATGTTATTGATGCCGGACTGGCGCAGGGCGTCAATCAGAGAGGCAAAAGCTCCGAACGGCACCGTCTCGTCACACCTTAAGAATACACTGCGCTGGGTGTTTTTCAGCTGCGCGTGGATTCTCGCGCCGAGTTCGTGAATGTTGACGGGATCGTTGCCGAGGTAGATGCGCTGCGCTTTGTCCAGTGTGACGACGAGGCGATCCTGGTTGATATCTTTCACGGTGCGGGTTTTGGGGACGTCGACTTCGATGCCGGACTGCAGGATGGGGGCCGTAATCATGAAAATGATGAGGAGCACGAGAACTACGTCCACGAACGGGACCATGTTGATTTCGGAGAGCGAAGTTTGCGTCGATTTGGAGAGTTGGGGCATGGCTAGAAGAAGTTGACAGCCGACAGCTGACAGTTGACAGTAAGAAAAAACAAAACCTGGGCGGGGTACGGTGTCACTCGCAAACGAGGTGACAGCCTGAGCCATTTACGCAGTTTGGGCCGGTTAAATTGTGGGGACAGTTTCGATCTCTCTATTTGATTTGGTTTGTAATTTGACGCGCGATACATGGTGTTCGTCCGAACTCAAATTTAATTGAATGTTTTTTCGATCTGCGCGGTGACTTCCAGGGCAAAGGTGTCCAGGCGCTGCGCGAGATCGCGAATGTTTTGCAAGAACTGGTTGTAGAAGATGACCGCGGGGATGGCGGCGGCGAGGCCGGCGGCGGTGGTGACCAGGGCTTCGGCGATGCCGGGGGCGACGGCACGCAAGCTGGCGGCGCCGGCGCTGCCCAGGCCGGAGAAGGCGTCAATGATGCCCCAGACGGTGCCGAAAAGGCCGATGAACGGCGAGACAGAGCCGGTTGTGGCGAGCCAGGACATGCCTTTTTCGACGCGGCGGACTTCTTCGGCAGAGGCGAGCTGCATGCTGACGGTGACGGCTTGCAGGCTTTTCAATTTGGGCGGATGAGGATTGCCGGGGGCGCTGCCGACCTGGCTCTGGAGTTCGCGATAGCCGGCGGCGTACACGTTTGAGAAGGGTGAGCCGGCGGTGGCCAGAGCTTGCGGGTTGGCGACGCCGCGGGTGGCGCGAAAGATGCGGAGAAACTCGTCACTTTTGCGGCGGACACGGCCAAACATTCCAAGTTTTTGAAGAATCATGGCCCAGGAAACGATGGAGAACATGAGAAGAAGGAGCAAGACTCCGCGGGCGACCAAGCCAGTTTGCGAGAGAATGTTTCCGATATCGGTGACAAAGATCGTGGAGAACAGAAAAATGATGTACCCCTCAGTGAGAGAAAATAAATTACAACCGCAAAATCTCTAACATTTTTCTGGGCGTAAGAAACGTAGCATACGCATTCCGGGCGCGCAACCAATAGGATGCAAAATTTTCTGAATTTGCTGCTTAACGGGCAACGGAGGCACGAGCGGGAAGGAAGGCTCGCGCGAAGCAGGTGTGATAGACTGCGAATTCGAGATGAATAAAGCGTTCGACATCGAGTTGGGACAGCTTACCGGCCAGGCTTCTTCTTCAGGGAACGCTCCCACCACACTGGCAGGGCAGCACGCGACGTTTTTCCTGGAAACCTTTGGCTGCCAGATGAATGACCACGATTCGGAGAAGGTCGCGGGCGTGCTGCTCTCGCGCGGGTACCGACAGGTGGAGACACCGGAGGCTGCGTCGCTGATCCTGTACAACACGTGCAGCATTCGGGAGAAGGCGGCGCAAAAGGTTTTCTCGCGGCTGGGGGAATACCGGGAGAAGCAGAGCGAAGGCAAAGTCATTGGAGTGCTGGGTTGTGTGGCGCAGCAGGAAGGCGAAGAGATCTTCAAGCGCGCGCCGTGGGTGAGCCTGGTGTGCGGCTCGGCAAGTTACAGCAAGCTGCCGGAGATGCTGGCGCGGCTGGAAGCTGGGAATCAGCGTGTGACGGGGCTCGATACGGACACGGATGAAACGTTTGAGACGGAAGTGACGCGGCGCGACAATCCGTGGCGCGCGTACTTGACGATCATTGAGGGCTGCGACAAGGCGTGCTCGTATTGCGTGGTGCCGTACACGCGCGGACCGGAGCGCAGCCGGGCGAGCGATTCGATTTTGAGAGAAGTGCGGCAGGTTGCGGAGCTTGGATATTCCGAAGTTCAGCTTCTCGGGCAGACGGTGAATTCCTACGCGGATCCCACGCCGCGGAGAATGCGGTTTTCGGAATTGTTGCTGGCGGTCGCGGATGTGCCGGGGATTCGGCGCGTGCGGTTCACGACTTCGCACCCGAGCGATTTCACACGCGACATCGTGGAAGCGATCGAGGCGCAGCCGAAGCTCTGCGATCACGTGCACTTACCCGTGCAATCGGGTTCGAGCAAAGTATTGCGCGCAATGCAGCGGACATACTCGCGCGAGGAGTATCTCGAAAAGATTTCGATGATTCGCGCCGCGAACCGTCCGATCGCGATTACAACTGACATCATCGTGGGCTTTCCTGGTGAGACGGAAAGCGATTTCGAAGAGACGCTGAGGCTTCTTGACGAAGTGCGGTACGACAGTTTGTTTTCGTTCAAGTATTCGGCGCGGCCGAATACGCCTTCGCTGGCGATGAAGGATACGATACCGGAAGAAGAGAAGAGCAGGCGGCTTGGCGTTCTGCAAGAAAAACAGCGCGAAATACAGACGGAGCGGAATGCGGCGCTGGTGGGAGAAACGTTTGAAGTGCTGGTCAGCGGAAAATCGCGGCGCGAGGACCAATGGTTTGGGTATTCAACGTCGCACCGGGTGATAAATTTCACTTCCCAAGCGAAAGAGCTTCTGGGAACCTACGTGCAGGTTCGCGTGACGGGCTCGGGTTCGAACAACTTGGCAGGTGAGCACGCCGTCTAAACTTGGGGAGGCCTCGATGGAAGTGGAGATGAAGATCCGCGGCCTGATGATGGATCCCGTGACGAACATGCCTATCGTGGTGCTGAAGGACGTACAGGGGCAGGCGATTTTGCCGATCTGGGTGGGCGTGTACGAAGCGAATGCGATTGCGCTGGAAATCGAAAAAGTGCAAACGCCACGGCCGATGACGCACGACTTACTGAAAAATTTTCTGCTGGGGCTCGACGTGCGAGTCCAGAAGATCGTGGTGAACGATCTGAAGGACGACACGTTTTACGCGATGATTTGGGTGGAGCGCGAAGGGCAGATGATGACGATCGATTCGCGGCCGAGCGATGCGCTGGCGCTGGCTTTGCGCATGGATTGTCCGATTTTTGTGGATGAAGAAGTGCTGAAAGACTCCAAGATTTCCAGTGCTATCTCCGAACGGAATACCAACGAGCAACTGCGCAACTGGCTCGAAGGGCTCTCGGACGACGACCTTGGCCGCTACAAGATGTAGCTAGCGAGTGGCCGTTCCCTTTCGGAATAATTCCGCAATCAAGTAGGTATCGGTTCCGCTTCCGCCGTGAGCAGCAGGCGGCGGACCATGCGCCGCCAGACGAACAGCAAAACAATTCCAATCAAAATGAGCGCCAGGCTGAGTCCCGCCCACAAGCCGAAAGCGCCCCAGCCGCGGCGGAAGCAGAGCCACGCGCCAAGCGGAAGGCCGATGATCCAATACGCCGTGAAGTGGCAGAGCATGGGTGTGCGCGTGTCACCTGCGCCGCGAAGGGCGCCAGTCGCGACGGTTTGGATGCCGTCGAACAATTGAAAGGCGGCACCGGCGGCGAGGAGAAGCGTGGTGTTGCGGATTACCGTTTCGTCTGGCGTGTACATGCGCGCGATCCAATGAGGAAAAAGTAGAAGCCCGGCGCTGGCGCAGATCATAAATGCGGCGCCAAGAAGAATGGCCGTGCCTCCCGCGTCGCCTGCGCCGCGGGGATCTTTGCGTCCAAGGGCCTGTCCTACACGTACAGCGGCAGCGGAAGCGACGCCGAGCGGCACCATGTACGTGAAGGCCACGGTGTTGAGGGCGATCTGATGGCTGGCCAGGGGCACCGCGCCCAGGCGAGCGATGAGAGCGGTAACTAGAGCGAAAACGCCGCTCTCCAGTGTGAATTGAAGGGCAGCTGGCAACCCCAGGGTGATGAGGCGACGGATGCGCGGGAGATCAATGTCCACGGGCGTTTTCAGAAGTTCGGTGCGGTGTTTGCGATCGTACCAGAGCAGATAACCGACCAACACGCTGGCCATGTACAGGCGGGCGATCGCCGTGGACCAGCCAGAGCCGACCGTGCCCATCGCGCGCACACCCAATTTGCCATACACCAGGATCCAGTTGCCGAGGGCGTTCACGATATTCGCGCTGATCAGCGCGAACGCCACGGGCTTCACCATGTTCATGGCTTGCAGGCAGCGGCGCACGGCGAAATAGAGAAGGAGCGGGAAGAGTCCGGCAACCAGCGCTTTGCTGTAGGGAATGGCCAGCGCCAGGACGCCGGGGTCCACGTGCATTCCGCCAAGAAGGGAAGGAAGCAGCCAAACTGGGGCGGCGAGGAAGGGAGTCAACGCGACACTCAGGTAAATGGCGTTGACTAAAGAGCGATGGCAGTCTTCGCGTTTGCCGGCGCCAAAGGCTTGCGAGACCAGAGTGTCCAAGCCCAGAAGCAAACCGCCGCCGAACAGAGCGAGGACAATGAAGATGTTTGAGCCGAGACTGACGGCGCCCATGGCGGTGGCGCTGTTGGGCAAATGGCCGACCATCATGGTGTCCACGATGGCCATGCTCATCCAGCCGAGTTCTGCGAGGACGAGCGGAATGGCCAGCCGCAGCGTGGGACGAATTTCGGTGCGAAGTGTTTGGAGCTGGATCATCGGCGCAGAACGAGATGAAAGAGTGTATGCGGGGTAAAGAAAAGGAGCAAATGAATGCGGTGAGGCTGGATTGGGAATGAGGAAGAACGAAAAGGTAAAGAAGGTGGCGCGAGGGCCGAGAAAATTCATGGGAGATGGAGACTGTCTGTTCTGGGCGATGGGGGCCGGGAGGGATTATTCGCTGAGAATCATGGGCAGGAGAAATTCCTGCAAGCGCTCGCTTTCCGCAAGCGGAAGCTGGTCCAGATGGATGCCCATCTGGTTTCCGCTGAGGATGCGGACGATTGAACCGAAACCCATGACCGGCTTGGCGCGCGGTGCGAGTTGCATGCTGACACGAACCGCGGAGCCAAGAGGAGCAGTGCGGGGTGCCCTGACTAAGAGGCCGCCCATGCTGACGTCGATGGTCTCGCCTTCGAATTCGTCATCACCGAACCTGATGCGGACGGCGGAGCGAAGAGGCACGCGACGGGTGCGGCGCCGCTCATGCTCCATGTTTCCTTGGGTGGCTTGAAGAAGCTTTTTGAGGCGGTCCTTGTCGATTGGTTTGTAGATGAAGAAATTTGCGCCCGCGGCAAAACCGATGGACATGGCACTGGGGCGCTGATCGTCGCTAATGAGGATGATGGGTGTCACGCGATTGTACGTCGAAGAGCGCATGAACTGGGCGAGTTCGATGCCATCGGGAGAGGCCATGTGCAAGTCCAGGAAGACCACATCAAATTTGCCTTCGTTGAGAATGCCGGGAGCCTCGGTGCTTCGGGTGAGAGTCAACGCTTCCATGCCTGCGGAATGCAAGACTTTGCCGATGAACTCGCAGGTTGCTGGTTCGTCGTCCACGATCAGAGCGCGTTTCTGCACGTTTTCCTCATTGGACTCCTTGCAATATGCCGGTCAAATCGACTCGCGCGGCGGAGGCGGCGGCACTCGCAAGATTTCATAGCAATCAAATTGCACGCCGACACCTAATTTGCCGCGGGGAGAATCGCGGGGCTCGAGACGAACCACATGGCCGGTGCACTTCCATTCTGTGGCGGGCTTGCCCGTGATCTCCTGCGGCATCTTCAGCAAGATCTCGACGGGCGAACCGATGGCGAGCGGGGCATCGGTGGCGAAGAAGGTTCCTCGTTCGGACAGATTTTCGGATTCGGCTCTTTGCTCGGAGCAGCCAGACTTCCAGACGCGGACGCGCAAAGCGGTTTTGAATTGCAGACGATAAGACGACCGCCGATCGGCGGTATACGATTCCATGAATGCTCCTTAGACGCGAAGGCTGGCGAAGGCTGTGGGGGGAAACTCAGTGTGTGCTGAATTCCGGGAATGGGAAGGGTCAATTTCGTACTCACTGTCACAAGGTGTCAAGAGCGCGTTGGTACCAAAAGTACTCTAGATGCCTTCTCCGGGAGATAGCTTGGAACGCGCAATGGAGGTGAGTTGAGAGGGGCTGGGGTAACTGCCGCAGCGTACTGGCAGGGGAGTTCCATTGACGCTGACGGGATTCGTTCGTAGCCTGCGAAAGCCGCTGAGTTTCCGCGGTTTGCCACTGACAGATTGTGAGTCGGGAATCGAATTTGGGACGGGGCGAAGATTTCCCTGGGTCCAGGCATGAGGAGACGCTGGTGGCGCTCGTACAGGATGCAGGATTTGATGCACGAATGAGGCATATTCGCGCGAGCGGGCGAGTCAATTCGCGCGTGGCGGTGGCCGTGGAGTGGAGCGATGGGGGGCAAATCTTGCGCGCGGAAGGCTATACGGTGGACATTGGGCCGAGGGGCTGCCTTGCGGTGGTACCGCAGGGTTTCACAGTGGGGCAGAGGCTGCGGCTGGTGAATCTGATTAATCAAATTTCGTGTGAAGCCGTTCTTGTGTGGCGCGGACATGAAGGCCGAAAGGGCTGGGAATTGGGCCTGGAACTGCAGGAGCCATCGGCGGATTTTTGGGGACTGGATTTTTAGTTTGGCTGTGCGCGGCCCGGCGCCCGCCGGGACAAGTTCACTCGCCAAGGATTTCCACTGACAGAGCTGAGGCTCCGCCACTTTTTCCTTGCTAATCAACCAGTTGAAAACGTAGAGTTAGCCTAGGCCTTGGGGTTTTCTGCGGCCGGCACCCATATATAGGAAGGCAGTTGCCGGAACGCGGCGTCCTGCGGATGCGTGCGCGTTTTGCGCCCGGGCAGGATAGGCGGTCGGAGGCAGAAACAGATGACGGCCATCATCACGGTAGCGAATCAAAAAGGCGGCGTCGGAAAGACCACGACGGCGATTAATTTATCGGCGGCGCTGGCGAATCGCGGCAAACGCACGCTGTTGATTGATCTCGATCCGCAGGCCAATTCGACGATCGCGTTTTATGATTCGGGCGAAATCTCCACCACCATGTTCGATGTGCTGAGCGACAGCCGGGTGACGATGAGCGTGGTCATCAAGCCGACGAAAGATCCGCTGCTGTTCCTCGGGCCGGGGCGGCTGGCGCTGGCGAAGTTGGAACAAGTGCTCGCGGGGCAGTTTGATGCGCCGTTCAAGTTGAAAGACGCGCTGGTTCCAGTCCTGAAAGATTACGATTATGTGGTTCTCGATACGCCGCCGTCGCTGGGAATCCTGACGGTGAACGCGCTGGTGGCTTCGACGCATCTGCTGGTGCCCATTCAGGCGGCTTACTTTGCGATTGAAGGCACGGATGATTTGCTGGAAACGTATGAGCGGATTCGTGCGCGGCCCAACCCGGGTTTGAAAGTTTTGGGCGTGGTGATCACGCTGTTTGATAAGCGCACGAATATTTCGAAGGATACGCACGGGCAGATCCGGTCGGTGTTTGGGGAAGTGCTGTTCAAGACAAAAATCACCAAGAATGTGCGGTTGGAAGAGAGCCCGGCGTACAAGGAAACGATTTTAACGTACGCGCCGAAATCACCCGGCGCGATCGAGTACAAGAAACTCGCTGCGGAGGTTATCCATCGTGTCGAAGAGGATCGGGTTACCCGTCACGCTGAAGATGCGGCATGACGCGCACTACGTCGAATCATTGACGAGCTATAGCGGGGCCGCGGTGGGGCGGATGATCCGGGTGGACCAAATCCGGCCGAACCCGGACCAGCCGCGCAAGGCGCTGGGCGATTTGCGCGAGCTCACGGAGTCCATCCGCGAAAAGGGCGTGTTGGAGCCGTTGCTGATACGCTTCGTGCCGAGGGAGGACTGTTTCTACATCATTTCCGGTGAGCGGAGGTATCACGCGTCGCGGGCGGCAGGGCTGCGGGAAGTGCCCTGCATCGAGAAGACGGCTGATGACGCGGAGACGCTGGAAATCGGGTTGATTGAGAACATTCAGCGGAAGGATTTGACGGCCTTCGAGGAAGCGGATGGGTTGCACCGACTGGGCACGCAATTCGAATACACGCACGAGGACATTGCGCGAAAGATTGGACGGGCGCGGTCGTCGGTGACGGAGACGCTGTCTCTGCGCAACATTCCGGATTCGCTGCGGAAGAAGTGCATTGATCAGGGAATCTTGTCGAAGTCGTTGCTGCTGCAGATTGCGCGGCAGCCTACCGAGAAGAAGATGATTGAGATGTTCCACCGCATCATGCAGGGTGGATTGACGCGCGATGAGGCGCGGCGGGAACGGCGGGAGGATCAGGCCGGGCCGCAGCGCCCGCGGCCGTTCATTTTCAATTTCGAGCCGCAAAGCGAGACGTTTAAGTTCCGGATTCAGTTCAAGAAAAGCCACGTGTCGCGGGATGAGTTGATTACTACTTTGCGGGAAATTTTGACGCAGCTTGAAGGGTCTTCCACGGAAACGGCCGACTCGACGGCGGCGTGATTTTTCTGCGAACGGACGCCTAGGAAGTTAGGCTCTATTACTCACCTCATGGTTGAACTTTCGCCCCAACAAATGAAGATCATCGAGAGGCTTTTCGAAGCCGGGTTTCGTCCGATCTCGATCCCACCTTATGAAAATGTTTTGTGTATGAAAAAGGGCGAGTGTGCCGCGGTGCTCGCGCCCGTCGCGCAAGGCGGATTGAAGCTGGCTGCATCGCCGTCGTATTTGGTGGAGGGAAATCTGAGCGTGAAGCTGAAACGCGGCTCGAGCGAAGTGTTTGTTTGGAAGAAGCATGAATTGCCAGCAACGGGGGAACGACTAAGCGAGCTGGAGGCGTTCCAGCGGGAATTAACCGAGATCCTGAATTCACCCGGCTTGCAGTAAAAGTCGTTCGATTTGCAATTCTCAAAAACTCACGGCAGACTGATTTTTCTATGGGGATCTACGACATTATCTGCATCGGGGCAGGGCCGACGGGCCTGGCCACGGCGATCGAAGCGAAGCGGGCGGGGATGCGGCCGATGGTGATTGATAAGGGATGCCTTTGCAATTCGATCTTTCACTATCCCGCGAACATGGTGTTTTTCACGACGCCGGAATTGCTGGAAATCGGAGACTTGCCGCTGGTGTCTGCCGCGGAGAAGCCGGTGCGCGTGGAAGCGTTGAAATATTACAGGAAGGCCGCCGAGCATTACGGATTGGAATTGCGGTTGTACGAGAGGGTGTTGCGCGTGGATGGGCAGGATGGGAATTTCACGGTAGTCACAAAAACGGAGAAGGGAATTGAAGAAAAATACCACGGAAAGAAGATCGCGGTGGCCACCGGATATTACGATCTGCCGAACAGTATTGGGATTCCAGGTGAAGACCTGCCGCACGTCTCGCACTATTACACGGAGCCGTACGAATTCTGGAATCAAGACGTGGTAGTGATCGGCGGGAAGAATTCCGCGGCGGAGGCGGCGCTGGACCTGTATCGCAATGGCGCGCGCGTGACGCTAGTACACCGGAATAAGGATCTCGGTGCAACGATCAAATACTGGGTGCGGCCGGACATCGAAAACAGGATTAAGGCGGGACAGGTGAAGGCGCTGTTCGAAACGCGCGTCAAACAGATCACGCCGGACGAGGTGGTCGTCGCGAACGGCGCTGGGGAAAAGCGCCTGCCGGCGCGACAAGTTTTTGCATTAACTGGATATCATCCGGATTTCAGTTTCATCGAGAGCCTTGGCGTGCGGCTCGATCCGGAAAGCCGCAAACCTGCGCTGGACCCGAAAACGCTCGAAAGCAATGTGCCGGGGATCCATTTGGCCGGTGTGGTCATCGGCGGGCGGCACACCAGCGAAATATTTATCGAAAACGGCCGCTTCCACGGAAAGCAGATCATTGACGCTCTAAAGGCGTGAGTGGCAAACGCGGAGGCGCTTTACATGGCATTTCTTAGGCCGTTTGCCGGGTTGTACAGCGTTTGTTAGACTTCTACTTATGGCATCCATTATCCAGGAAGTGGTAGAGACCGCCGGCGCGCTGGTGAAGGGCTTCAGCGTGACCTTCCGAAATATGTTTCGTAAGACGGTCACGGAGAACTACCCGTACGAACCTGTGCATTTTCAACCGCGCTACCGCGGCATCCATGTGCTGCACCGCGATGAAAGTGGCCTAGAAAAGTGCGTGGGGTGCTTTCTTTGCGCGGCGGCGTGCCCGGCCAACTGCATTTATATCGAGGCGGCGGAGAACACCGACGCGAGCCGCATTTCCGCGGGCGAGCGCTTCGCAAGCGTCTATAATATTGATTACTCGCGCTGTATTTTCTGCGGTTATTGCGTGGAAGCGTGCCCAACTGATGCGATCACGCATGGCCACGACTTTGAGCTGGCGACTTACGACATCAACTCTCTCGTTTACCGCAAAGAGCAACTCCTCGAAAAAGCGCCTGCAACTGCAGCCCTGTCTACACGGTAGTTTTCTCTTACATTAATTCGCTTCTGTTTGATTGTCTTCACGTAGTGTGTCCGCGTTCGTAGCAACTGGCTTCTCTGCGTCCCGCTTCTGGGGTGTCCTCTAACACATATAAAGCAGCCAAGACGTAAGTCTCTTGAGCGAGTGAGGATCGCGAGGGCTGCGATGAGAGAGGGAGGTAGGCGCAAAACGCGGGGATGCGCGACGTTCGAAGGGAACGTTGGGGCGAGCGAGGGGTTCGCTCGGCGAGTGGGGCCGCTGGGCACACACCGGAGCCGTGAGGGGAACGGCACGATCGGTGTTGTTGGCAGCGGCGACATGTGCATCGCGCTTCGAGAAATGGCCATCACCTCATGCTGGGCCGCGGTTGGACGGGGGCGAAGCCGGCCGATCCGCAAAAATATTATCAGACACGCCATTCCCGTTTTTGGGAAGCAGATCCGCAAACGCCGTGGCTTCGTGGGCGTGGGAAGCGCGTTCGCGCTGATCCATCAGCAGGCGCGCGAGCATGGCTTCGGAATTCTCCTGAATCCATTCCTCGAGGAGCGCGGCGATCTCCTTCCGGAGATTGGCGGCATGACTGAGGCGGGACAGTTCAAAGCTCTGGAGCGAGTTGCGCGAAGCGGAGAGCAGAAACTCCCACGGAAGCTGGGTCTTATGAACGGTCACGGGAACCTCCTGAGAATGATTCAAGAAGAGTAATACTAAGTAGATAGTAGTCAAGATTCACTGTTGAGTATAAGTGTGGAAAAGTGTGGAAAACGCGTTGGGCGAGAGGGCGGGCTTGGGCCGGGGCCGGGAACCTCCCAAACCGTTTGCGCAGGAAGTTCGACTGCTTTGGCGCCACTGCGCGCCTGCAGCGCTTGCGCCGGGGATTACGAGGACCCTGATCGAACTGCTGGAATGTTCGATGAAGCGGCCGATGAGGAGCGCGACGAGACGCTTGATACAGGCGCGGAAGAGTTTCCAGCCGACGATCATTGATCGGCGGGAGAGGAGGAAGAGGCGATGCGAAACGTTCGAAAGAGAGAAGGGAAACAAATTGCGCGGCGGAGGCAGCGCGACGTGCTGTGCGACGTGCTGCTGAGCGCGCGGCAATGCGAGACGTGGTTGACGCTCGACGAGCTCGCGAAGCTGACGCACTACCCACCGGCGAGCATTTCGGCGCAGTTGCGGCACTTGCGCAAGCCGCAGTTTGGCGGATTCGTGGTGGAGAAGCGGCCGCGAACGGCGGGTGCGGTTTTGCGCGGCGAAGATTTCGGAACGGTTTGGGAATACCAGATCAGGCGCTCCATTCGACGGATTTTGGGACGCAAGCAGACGCCCAGGCGGCGCGCTCATTTATTGC
Source organism: uncultured Acidobacteriota bacterium (assembly GCA_963729455.1). Classification (GTDB taxonomy): domain Bacteria; phylum Acidobacteriota; class Terriglobia; order Acidiferrales; family UBA7541; genus Acidiferrum. The sequence continues at coordinate 502,526 of CAVSNX010000003.1, read as the reverse complement.
TGCGAGCGGCCAGATAGTTGAGGCATTTCTCTTTGCCTGCGTGCGAGGAAGAAAACCCTCATGCCTAAAGCCTGCCTGCGCAGGCGGGGCATGAGCTACAGAGAACCGATTGAGGTGAGGGGCAGGCGTCGGAGGAACTATGGGCGTGAAGCCGGAGCTGGCGTTTGATGTGTGCTGGGAAGTGTACCGTGGCGCTCGCGAGGTGCTGGAGACGAAGCGCGGCATCTCCGCGTTGAACTGGAAGGACACGACGAAGTTCCTGTGGCGGCCGGATTTTCGCCCGCGGCTGAATGAATGGGTGGCGGATTTTGCGCTGGCAGGGCAGGCGGCGCTCGATGGGCCGGACTGGGCTTCACGCATGGTGCTGTTTCGGCTGTATTACCTCGGCCTCGCGCCTTACGAGAACGCGCGTCATTTTCTCGGTCTGAGCGAGCGCAGCTGGGTCAATTGGTCCGAGGAGATCCGACACCGCTGCGGCAAAGAGCTGCTGCGCCGTGGCATGTTTCCCCCGCGAAAATATTTCAAGAGTGACGCATAACGTTTAGTGGAAGAAGTCCGGCTTGCCTCGAACGGACTTCGCTACTTCCGCTCAGCACTGGAAGGTTCTGCAGTGGCCGGCTGGACGGCGTATTTCCACTCGGCTTCGCCGTCGATGATATTGGGGTCCATGCAAAGGAGCATGGTTTGGCCGGCGCGGTAGTGGGGCTGCTCGGCGACGGGAAGATAGAGTTGCCACCAGCTGGTGAGCGGCAGGTAGGGCGAGTTGCTGAGGGTGACGCCTTCGCAGAGGCGGGCCTCGAACCAGCCGAGGAAGCCGTCGAGGCGCCCATCGGCGGTGATACGGAAGGGCACGAACGATTTGCCGGGATTTTTTGCGTCCTTGCGAAAATCAACGTGATAGCACAGCGCCGGATCGCTCAGCGCCAGGAACGGTTTGCCGGAGGCGCGCAGGGAACGGTATTCGGCGGCGGTTCTCTTGATAAATGGCCGGTAATCGAGATCGTACAAGCGCGGCGGCAACTGGCCGAGGCCGAACGCTTTGGAAGAAATGGGCAAGAGAAACGTGTCCGCGCTTTCCGGTACGATGCGGCCGCCGGGTTTCAGGAAGCGCTCGCGCGCGTCGGCGACGAACTCGATGGTGTTTTCCGTGTCGAAGCAGAAGGCGCTGAGCGTTTCGGTGACGAGGACGTCGCAGCGTTCCGGCAAGCGTGCTCGAGTGGAGGTTTGCCGGATGAGCGTGATGCGGTCGCGAAAGCCGTTGGCTTCGATGAGTTCGGCGGCCACGTCGGCGATGCGCGTCATTTCAATCGCGTAGACGTGCCGCGCGCCGGCCTGCAACGCGAAGAAGGAAAGAAGGCCGGTGCCCGCGCCAAGATCCACAACCACGTCGCCGGGCTTCACCGTTCGATGAATTGCCTCGCGGTAAGTGTCGCAACGAATCTTATCCAGCAGCATTTCCTCATGCGAGAAGGGGCTGCCAAAGCCTTCGAGCATCCAAGGTTGCCGGAGGACATTGCGTTTGAACCAGCGCCGGAGCCGCCGAAGTTTTCTTGCTGATGTGATGCCGCGAAAATCGAGGGTCATCGCGATGGATCCATCACGATCGCGAAGCCGCGTGGCACGTCGTTCTCTGAAAAGCGGAGCGAATGTGCGGCGACTGGCTCAAGGCTTTTTCGCCCAAGCGGAGATATTGCGGGCAGCCACCCACTGCGGATCGGTCGCACGGGCCGCGGACTCAATCCGATCGGCCAAGGTGTCGATTTGGACTTCCTCGCGTGTGGCGATGCCGTATTGTTCGATCCTCGGCAAAATGCTGCGGATGGTTTCCACAAAATAGTCGATCATCTCGCGACGGATGCCGCAGCCGCTCATGTGCGAAACCAAAGTCTCCGCATCGACGAAACCCGCGTCGCGGTAGGTGTGATAGAGCCGCATGCCCATGTCCACGCGGGCGCCGGAGCGCCGCAGCGCTTCTCCGACCCATTCGCCGCAGCGCTTGAACTCGGGCATCTCGGGAACAAGCCGGGAGGGAACGTCAAAGTCGGGCTCCATAAATGCGATGACCGCGCCGCTGCGCAATTGCGTGGCGAGGTGGCGGAGGATCGCGACAGGATCCGGGAGATACAACAAAATGAAGCGGCCGACGAGGGCGTCGAAAGGATGCGCGTCCGTGAAGTGATGGAACTCCGCCGCCTGGAAACTGATGTTTTTTATGCCAGCCTCCGCGACGCGGCGCGTGGCCCAGGCTACGCTCCCGGGATCGCGATCCAGCCCCACAACGGAGCCTGTAGGTCCGACCAATTCAGCGGCGAGCATGGCGACATCCCCTGGGCCGCAGCCGATATCGAGAACGCGCATTCCGGGCGCGAGGCCGGCGGCGCGAAAAGCGGCCTCCAGTGGCTCGCGCAGGACGGTGGCCTGATACTCCAGGCGCCGGCGTTCGCGATCGCTGGAGCCCAATGCATAGGCGGTCGTTTGCGAGCCGGAGTGTCTGGCGGGAGTGGCAATGGATGGGTCATTTGTCATGACTGGCCCCCAGCAGCGAACCTAAACTAGAGAAGAACGAGGGGATCGTTCAGCCGAAGAATCTTACCTGATTCGGTGGGAGCGACGCGCGTGTTTGTGGCCATTCGGTAGTAGTGATCGAAACGCGCCTCGGGCGTCCAAGCGGGAATGTGGGTTCGGCGGTAATCGGAAAACTGCTTCTGGAAGCCGGGAATGATGACGCCGGTTTGCGGATCGCGCGGGGGAACGGGGCAGCGCGCACACGGATTGCTGCCCTCGAAATTCACTTCGCCGATGCGGAAGCGCACGGCGCTGCGCTCTTCTTCGCCGAAGAGTTGGTCTTCCCAAAACGCGGGGACGCCGTCGAGTTCGAGCGTGGTGCGGAAACGCTGGCGCGCTTCGTTAACGGCCATGCCGGGGAATAATTCGGACACAGCTCGCAAGCTTGCGGTGGAAACGATGGTCGGGCCATTGGCGATGCTGTCGTCCGGATAGCCGGCTGGCGAGTGGCGCACGATTATCTGTTGCTCGAAGTAGACGCTGAACCATTCGGCGGCGTCTTCCGTGTTGCCGGGAAACGGGAACGTTCTTGCGGGGATGTTGCGGCGGTCGCCTGGAACCGAAAGAGTGACGGAGCAGAGGTCCGGCGCGTACACGGCGCGGATCAAGTGAATGGCGGCGGTGCGCTTGCCGTTCACCCATTGGCCGTCCACTGAGTAAAGCGCCCAAACTCGGTCGAGATCGAGACCTCCACCGGGCCCGATGCGCGCCTCCTGGACGTAAACCGGGTCGAGCGCTTTGATGGGATGCAAGCGAATATTGGCAAGGTGCGGTGCAGTGGTAGGAGTATTCACGCAAAAATTGTAGCAGACGCGCTGTCAGTATACGTCCTGCAGCTTCGGCGGATTCGTGCGGCTGGCGGGCGGCACGATGTTGTTTTCGCGCAGGTAGAGGGTCATCTGGCCATAGTGGTCGGCGGCGTGCCACACGACTACGGTGGCCAGGCCCAGGCGGGTATTCGGCCCGGCGTAGGGCCCTTCTATGGGGTCGAACATGTTTTTGGTGTCCAGAGCCCCGAGCGATTTGCGAATGGCGGCAAAGGAATCGCGCAGATAGATCAGCAGCTCCTTTTTGGTCTTCGCGGGGCTGGGGCCACCCTTGTCGCAGGCTGCGGGAGGCTTCTGCCCGTCCAACTCAGCAGCGAACGCAAAATTCGCGCAAGCCACATGCTTGGCCTGTTCGGCAAAGGTGCGGACTTCGGCGGGGCCGACCTCGGGCTTCTCGTTTTTGAACTTGCCTTCGGCCGGGCGGTATCCGTATTTCGCCTCGGGCATGGCCTCGGCCGCAGAGCGGGAGCTCGTATTCCTGATACTCGATTCCGCGGAGAAACGCGGAAGAGACGGTTTCTTTCTTGCTCAATTCGGCGGCGGTAGGCTCTTGAGAGGGAGCCGTGGACTTTGCTTCGTGGGCATCGTGTGTCGCCGGTTCCATGGGGAAGGGCACCTCGGGAACGGCGATGGTGTTCTGGAAAGCGGCGATCAACCACTTACCGTCCTGTTTTCGCAAGGTTTGCACTTCAATACCTCGCTGGGGGACGTGCATTGGATTCCCGTCGGCACTCCTCGCTCCGACCATAGTCCAGGGGATTCGGGCAACGGCAATCTCCGGAGTAAGGAATCTAGTGTGCACGTCCGTGATGGTCAGAGTGCTGTCCTTGAAGGCGAAGGCGCGAGCAAGCTTGCTCTCGATCTCCGACCGCCCCTTCCACCACCAGCCCACGATATTCACGACGTCCCCGTCTTCGGTGAAGAGGTCGGCATAGGCTTTTGCATCGTGGTGATTCCAAGCCTCTTGCTGACGGGTTTGCAGCTCCCGAATGGCGTTTTCGTCGGGGTTCTGGCCGGCGTCGAGCGTCAAGGCGCAGCCGAGCAGGGTTGCAGACAAGACGAGACAAGTTCTAAAAAAGCGCGCCGCGAAGTTCATCGAATGGACCTCAGAGTGGAGAGTCTACCACCTTGGCGGACGGCGGGGGGATCCCGTCCCCTGTCACGGTTACTGAATCGCAGGGCTAAGTGGTTAAAAATAGAAAACTAAAAAAATCTTTGCGAAAAACAAAAGTTCTCCTTGACAAACTATTAGGATGTGGTACACTTTCTCTTGTAGAGAAGTGCGCCCCGATCCAGTCGGGGCGTTTTGCTTTTTAGGGCTGCCATCTGGCGGCCCTTGCGACGATCTTCAACAGACCTTCTGCGCTGGCTAAAGCCTGTGCTACCAAAAGCTTCGCTCCGTTTCTCGGGCTGGCGCACACGTGTGCGCACAAGCGCAGAGCCACGTCTCTCTAGCCACGGGCGCGACAAGGTTGCTTTGCAAGTAAAGGAGCCGAAATGCCGAGCTATCAGAATTTGACCCCGCCGATCTCCCTCATGCCGGGCGATGTGGGCTTCAGTTTCAACAACGAAACGTTTCCGGGCAGCGCGCAGGCCGGCAGCCAGTTTGCGATTCCAGGGTATGCCGGGCAGCCCGACAGCGGGACGGCGGTGCGCTGGCAGACGCTGTTCGGGACGGCACCGAGCGCGGTGAGTCTGGTTTTGCAGGGCGCCATGGCGGACGTAGACGCCGAATACCAGACCATTGATACGACAACAAACACGGCTGGAGAAGCGCGCACCGTCACCGGCGTGCAGGCGAAATTTCTGCGCATCAAGTTCAATTCGTCCACGGGCGGCAGCGGGCTGACGGCGAAACTTCTGGTGTAGCAGCCTCGCGAATTTTTGCAGAAAGCGCGAAAGGGGCGGTCCGAAAGTCTGCGCGTCTGATGAAATGCATTGCTTACGTTCGATCCGGGCGGCAGGGGAATGCCTGGAAGCCTTGCACGGGGCGGGCGGCGGCGGAATGTGTGTTCTGCGCAGCGCATCGTGACGCGGCGAACGGGGCGGTTCTCGGGCTTTTAGTCAAGGGCTATCCAGAACGCGTACCTCGACCGGCTGTTACTGCCGGCGATCCAGCGGCAAAAGCTTCAGCGAAAAAACAATGAGCTAGGTTTCGAGGACTCCTGCGACTGTCCACCCGGTCGTTGCCCCAACACCTTTCCGCAACAAAAGAGTTTCGATCCTCGGAGGCACCATGTCCGAAGGCGAGCGCAAGCTTTGGCGCGCGGTATTGGAACAGGCTTAGGAGGATGCAGAGCTACAGGCCGTTGGCGACGAAGCTGGATCGGAGCCATTCGAGTGCCTTCGAGCGCGACGCTATTTGCGAGCGGATAGCTCCTTCGAAGATGAAAATTTAGAGCTGGTCTGCGAGTTTGCCGATGTACCAGCGGACCGCGTCATTTTGTGGGCGCGCCAACGGTATCCAGCGGAACAAGCGCGCGAGAACAATGCGGAGTGCGGCAGCCCGGCTGGCGCTTTTACAGCGTAGCCGTCGCAGTGACCGCAAAAGTGGGAGCCCGGCTCCCGCACTCCACAAACTGCCGCTTCGCGGAAATCGAGTCGTGCAGGCGACAGAAGAGCAGTCAAATCGCAAGGCAGTCTCTTTATCTTTACTGAGAACTGAAAACTAACAACTGAAAACTGCTTTTATGTTGCGCCGCAAGACTTCCAGCAAAACCAACGGACATGCCGGGCCGCAGGGCCGCCCGAACGGCCATGCTCCGGCCTTCACGGAGCGGGGCGGGATCCCGGTGACTGCCTGCGCAGGCGGGCACGCCGATCAAGCTGCTTCCGACGACGCGAGCGGAACACCCGTTGCAATTGCCGCAAGCTCTGCCTCTGCGGCAGGCACGGCCCGCCAGGCGTACGCTGCGGCGGCGCCGCCCCATCCGTCGGAGAGAAATGAAATGGCAGCCGAAACGAACTCGCAGGAAGTGCGTCTCCCTGGTCCCACCGACTATGAAGCGATGCAGGATGCGGGTGCGTACGTGAACGCGGTGGCCGAGCGCGTGGACCTGGTAGCCGCGAGTGTGCGATTGGTGCAATCCACCGACGCAAAAATTGCGAAGTCCGAGCTGGATCGTCTGCGCGACATGAAATTCGGAAAAGTGGGGGCGAGCTGCGAACGTGTCCGATGCTCCAACGGTGATCTGGGACGAGCCTGGCGCGTACGCAAACCAGAATAAAGGATGAGGGAGGGCTGGCGATGGCAAATGCAAAAGCCATATTCATCGGGGAAGTAACGCAGGTCGCGGGTGTCGCGGCGGTGGTGGCGGGCGTAGTGTTAAGCCTGCATCATTGGCCGGCAGCAGCGGCGCTGCTTGGCGGAGGCGTGGCGTTCTACATAGGCAAGAAACTGCGGGCGCAGTAGCGCAATAGCGTAGCTTGAGGTTGCAATGGGCAGCTCACGACCAAGGGAAGAGGATGTGCTGCTCATCAGTGATTACTACCGCCCGTTTGCACGGCAGAGGCAATTCCGCGATTCACCGGCGAAGTATCGTTTATTCGGCGGTGCCGCGGGGCCGGGGAAAACAAAGGCGCTGCTATGGGAAGCCATTCGCCAGGCATGGAAGTTCGCTGGCTGCGACACGTTGCTACTCCGCCGCACCTACCCGGAGTTGGAGTCGTCGCTGCTGGCCTATTTTCGCCGCGATGTGCCACGCAAGCTCTATAAGAGCTACAACGAATCGAAGCACCTGGTTACCTGGACGAATGGCTCGACCACAAGATTCGGGTACTGCCGCAACGAGAACGACGTCTATCAGTACCAAGGCGCGGAGTTCTTGTTCATCGGGATCGATGAGCTGACGCATTTCACTCTGAAGCAATGGCAGTTTCTGACTTCGCGCAACCGCTGCCCCGTGCCAGGAAGTCTCTGCAACATGGCCGGCGCGACGAACCCGGGAAACATCGGTCACGCCTGGGTAAAAGCTCTGTGGGTGGATCACGCTCCTCCCCCGGGATTCGAGCGCGCGGATTTGTACCATGCGCGGGACTACGACTTCATCCGCGCTCGAATGGAGGACAACCCGATCTACGCCAACGACGCGGAGTACCGCAAGACGCTGGAATTCTTGCCGGAACACTTGCGGCGCGCGTTTCTTGAAGGCGATTGGAACGTTTTTGCCGGGCAGTACTTTGACGTGTTTGACTTTGGCCGGCACACCGCGCGGCCGGAGGAGATTCGGCTGGAGCCGTGGCGGCCGCGCTGGATTTCCGTGGACTGGGGATTCCAACACCCCAGCGCGGTCTATTGGCATTGCGCCGTGCCAGTGCACAGTGGTCAGTCGCCAGTTTTCAGTGCGGAAAGACTCCAAGGCAAAGACCAGGTGAGAACTCAGTTCACAATCTTCGTTCAAGCTCTCTTGCTGGCAACTGTGAACCGAATACTGAGAACTGTCGCATCGTGACGTACCGCGAATTCGTGCAGAACGCACTTTCGCCGCGGATGCTGGCGCAGGCCATTGCGGAGCGCAGCGGCCGCGAGGCGATCAGTGAAGTCTTTCTTTCGCCGGATGCGTTTGCGCATCGCACGTCGGAGGCATCCATCGCGGAGCAACTCGGCGACGTATTAGTAGCCAACGGCTTGCCGCGGCCGACGCCTGCCGATGACGACCGCATTGGCGGATGGCAGTTGATGTACCAGATGCTGGAGTCCGACGCGTGGGTCATTACCGACAATTGCGCGCAGCTGATTGACTGTTTGCCGCTGCTGGTGCGCGACGATCGCCGCATCGAGGATATTCGCAAAGTGGACGGTGACGATCCCGCCGACGCCGCGCGTTATGGATTGGTCTCCGGCGGAAGGCTCGCTGGTGTTGGGGCCACCTCGCCTGCACAGGCAGGCTTCGGGCGGTCCAGGGCGGGGCAACCCCCGCCCCTAAATCGCGCAGGGAGCGGAGCGCATTTTGTGACGGGCATGCCGCTGGACGAGCAGATTGCGCGGCAAGTCAGCGCGACGGATCCGAGCTCGCGCGCGATTCATTACCAGCGCCTCGAAGCACAAGCGAAGAAATTCTTTCGCCCAAAGCCGCTTCCGCGCCGCCGTTAGTGGCACAGACTTCAGTCTGTGCTGATGTCAATTCCTGGACTTCAAATGCGCACAGGATAAATCCTGTGCTACTGGTGCCGCATGTTGAGTTGGTTGCGCAAACTCTTGCAGATGAAATACGTCGGCCTGCTGGAGGCCGACGTGGCGCGGCTGCGCGCGGAGAATCGCGCGCTGATGAATTCGCTGCTGGGCACAGCGGGGTTTCCACCAGTGGAGTTTCCGGAGTCGCCGCAAGCGCAGCCGTTACCGAGATTGCGCAAACGGTCCTGGCACCAGATCCAGGCGTGGCGCGAAAACGGCGCGGCGAGGGAGCCAGATTTGCCTCGTGGGGTCTCTGCCGCTGAAAACAGTGCGTTGAAATAAAAAAGGCGGCTCGCTTGAGCCGCCTTAGTAAATCGCGTACTGGACGCGACCGAGAACCATTTTTAGTTTAGCCAGTTCACGAAGATTGTCAAGAATTATCCCGCGGAGGCGTCGTGCGGGGAGTGGGAGACTTGAACTCCTAGGCCTGCAAGCAGCCTTCCACGGTTCTCGGCCGCGTCCAGTACCCCCACTGGGAGCATTCCCCGAAACACAACCGAGCAGAGAGACCGTACCATATTATCTACAAGTGTCACAACACATAAGTAGATACTTCTGAAGGGCTCAATGGATCCGTACCGCACAGGCTGAGAGTTGGAGTGGGCCTCCGGGCTCGATTGCACCTGCGGATGGTAATGCGTCCGCAGGTGCGGTCGTCCGGGAACTCAGGCCGGAGGAATATTCCTCTGTGAAGGTGGCGCCGGCTGGGAATGGCCTCACCCGTGAGGGGGTGAGCTACAGCAACGCGCCGGGCAGCAACGCTGCTGGCAATCCCGCGATCGACCCCGGCCCGAATAATGAGTGCATGGAGGATGTGAAGCCAGAGCTGGTACACGCCCTACGAGAACTGGTGCGGCAATACCGCCAGGAAGGGATCGTCGCGCGGCGGAATGAAATCCGGCGGATTCGCCAGGCGCGGCTATTCTGGCAAGGCTTGCAGTACGCCTGGTGGAATCCCAACGACATGAATTGGCATTTGCCGTATGAGAACCGCTCGAGCGACGACCGCGAACTCGAGGAGATGCCGCGCTATCAATTCGTCACGAATTTTTATCAGGGATTTGGGCTGTCGTTCATCGCGGTGCTATCGCAGGACGTCCCGAGCGTGAGGTTCTATCCGCAATCCTCGCAATCGCTTCAGGACATCGCCGCGGCGCGCGCGGCCAGCGACGTCGCCGAGTTGATCGAACAGAACAATCACGTCGAACAGTTGCTCACTTCGATCGGCTATTTTCTCTGGACCGATGGAAAGCTCGGCGCGTATGTGCGCTATGTCGCTGACGGCCAGCGCTTCGGCTTTCACGAGGAGACTGTCCTCGCCGCTCTGGAAATTCCGCTCGGCGAGGATAAGTACGTCTGTCCGGAGTGCGGGAAGGAAACAGCAAAATCGAAATTGGACGATGGAAATTCGGAGGAAGCGGAAGAAGCCTCGGTTGTAGGGGCGCAACATGTTGTGCCCCTACAAGCCACCAACTGCCCCGGTTGCGGCGCGGAGCTGCGCGAAGAAAATCTGCGGAAGGCCGACCGCGTGACGGTGCCGCGCATTGTGGGCTCGCGGCGCGTTCCGAACGGGCAAGAAGTCATCTCCATCGCCGGAGGGCTGGAGCTGAACACGCCCGTATGGGCCAACGAGATGCACGAATATCCCTACCTGCAATGGCAGGCGGAAGTGCATCGCGCGAAATTGAAGGCCGCGTATCCGCACGTCGCGGACAAGATTGAATCGGCGCCGTCGCAAGGTGCGGACGACGTGTACGCTCGCGTTTCCAGGTTGAGCGTTGAGCAAGGGCTACCCTCGATCCATCCCGGCGACGCGCTGATGAATCTGATCACCTTCGATCGCACCTGGCTGCGGCCGTGGGCCTTCTACGGGATCGCGGACACTGCGGTGCGCAGCGAACTGCTCGCGCTCTTTCCCGATGGCTGCTATGTGGGATTCGCCGGCGACGTCTACTGCGAATCGCGCAACGAATCCATGGACGATCACTGGCGCGTGCTGCACGCCCTCCCCGGCGACGGACAGAACCGACCGAGCGTTGGCGATTCGCTGGTGCAGGTGCAGGAGCGCTACAACGTTCTCTCCAATATGCAGGCGGAAACGTACGAGTACGGCATTCCGCCGATTTACGCTGACCCGCAAGTTCTGGATTTCGACGCGCTGGCGAATCAGATTGCCGAGCCTGCGGCGCATTTTCCGGCGCGCGCGCGCCCGGGCCAGCCGCTCGCGGCGGGATTTTTCCAGCCGGCGCCGGCGCAAGTTCCGCCGGACATGATTCGCCACCAGCAGGATTTGATTGGACCGGTCGCGCAATTCCTGACTGGGCTTTTCCCGGCGATTTTCGGCGGGAACATGGAGGACGTGAAAACAGCCTCCGGCTACGCGCTGGCGCGCGACCAGGCGATGGGCCGGCTTGGTTTGGTGTGGCGGCGCACGAAACAATTCTATGCCGACGTGCTGTTGCTGGCCGTGGATTGCTTCCGCAAAAACCGCCCCGAAGACGTGGAGCTTCCGCTGCTCGGGCCCGATGGCGTGCTCGACGCGCGCACCATTCGCACCGTGGACTTGAAGGGCAACATCGCCGTGCATCCCGAAGCGGACGAAACGTTTCCGCGGCTGAAGTCGCAGGAGCGAGGCGTGCTGCAGCAATTATTCGGCATCAACGATCCGGTGCTCCAGCGCGCGCTTACGGAACCAGCGAACCTCGGCTACATCAAGAATGTTCTCGGCCTCGGGGAAATGGTGATTCCCGGCGAAGATTCCCGCAACAAGCAGTTGCGCGAAATTCAGCTGTTGCTGTCCAGCGCACCGATTGTCGTGCAATTGCCGGACGCTTCGCACTCCTCTTCTGCATCCCCTCCTGTAGGGGCGCAGCATGCTGCGCCCCTACAAACAAAAGCTGCGGATGAAACCGCGACTGGCGCCGGCGCGGAGAACGAGTCACCAGTCACGAGTCACCAGTCACCGGCTCTCGTGCTGCCGTCGGTTCCGGTCGACCAGCTGCTCGACGATCACGCTGTGGAATTCGAGGAGTGCAAGCGCTGGGCGAACTCCGAAGCAGGGCAGGCCGCGCACATGACGAATCCCGCAGGCTTCGCCAATGTGCGCGCGCACGCCGAAGCGCATCTCCGCGCGCTGAGCCAAGTGGCGTTGGCTCAGCCACAGCCGCAACCCCAGGCGGCGCAGAAGGGTAAGGCGTGATGCAAACGGGTCAACAGATTTCGCTAGAAACCGCGGCGCCTGCGAATGGCCAGAGCACGATGCACGAGCTGTTTGCCCTGACCGATGAACAGATCCTCGGAATCGAACCGGAAGGCGCAGCGGCGGCGCCAGTAGAACAGCCACTCCTGGCTGTTCCGGAGCGGCACGGGGACGCTGCCCGTACAGCATCCGAAACAAACCCGAACGGCATCGCAACATCATCGCGCTCAATCGACAACACGCAGCAAAGCGCACAGGCAAGAGTGCCTGTGGTACAAGAGCCCCCCGCCTGGCTCGCGGCGCAAATGAAAGATCCCTGGACGGGCGGAGAAGCGAAGGAGCTTTGGAATGGCATCCAGCAGGCGAGGCAGGAAGCGGCGGATTATCGCGCGGCGTTTGCGACTCCCGAAGATGCGCGCGCGCTGAAGGAATTGTATCCCGGCGGCGTGAACGAGGCGCGAGCAATAGCGCAACGGGCGCGCACGCTCGACGACATCGATCGCGCGTTTTTCGGCACCGTGGGCAGTTCACCCGAGCAGACCAGCGCGGCGCGCGCCCAACTCGCGGCAATGATGATGCGCGAAGATCCCGCCGCGTTCCGCGAAATGGTCTTCGCAGGCCTGCGCGCACTCGAACAAGCAGGCGTGCAAACGGGAACCGGCGCGGTGGCGCGCTCCAACTCAGTTCCCGCTGCCGCCGAAAGTGTTGCCGCGCAAGCCCATGAAGGACTAAAGTCCGCCGCAGCGAACCAATTCGCGCAAACACAACCGCAAACAGGCGATGCGGACAACGCAGCACGCTTGGCCGCCTACGCCTCCTTTGAAAAAGCCGCGAACGAAGATCTCGAACGCAGCGTGGGCGCGTCCATCGAGAGAACGCTGCAGCAGGCGTTGCCAAATTTGGGCAGGGACGGAAAGACGTCTGGCGTAGTGGCGCAGCATGCTGCGCCACTACAAGCCAGATTAAGCGCCGCAATCCGCCAGGACGTGGAAGCGGCGCTGAAAGGCGACCGCCAGCTCGGCGAACAAGTCGCGCAAATTCTTTCTTCAAAACGCTTGGACAATGAGACACGCGCGCAAGTCGTGCGCTTGATCGGCGAGCGCGCGCAGCAACTCGTGCCAGTCGCCGCCAAACGCGTCTTGCACGACTGGACGCAAACGACCTTGGCAGCCCACCGCTCCGGCAGCACAAGGACCGACGCAGCTTCTACGAGAAGGGAAGTACCGCCAGCGGCATCGTCCCCCGTACACGCACAGGCGGCCGCACGCGAACGCGGGACTGAGCGAAGCTTGAGCATGAACCGAACGCGCCCCCTCGATTACCGCAAGCTGAGCGACGACCAGATTCTCGATCTATGAAATCGGGGGATCCATCGAGTCGGGCGGAGGCGGGAGTCGTCGCTTTGCAAGCCTGCGGAGCTCCCACAAAAAGCCAGCACCAAAAACTGCGAACATGAAGAGCCACTGGGCAAGTGAGGGCGCGCGCCAACTCGCGGGAACAACCTCAATGTCCATCGCGTGAGGACGATGCTTTATGACATATGCCAAAGCGCGAACTATCGTTGGTAGGGCCGGAAAAAATACGCAAATCACAAGAACTACCGCGAGTCCGACGAGAACGCTTTTGAAGTAATTCATCGAGACACTCTGGGATTCGATTCGCAACCGTAGCTTACCGCAACGAGAGACAAAACTTCTAAGACAAACCCATCAATCTTTCGGCGCCTTCTCAAGAGACGCCTTGTGACACCAGAAATTGAAAAAGTGAAATCGGAGACTGGGGCAAGCATCACCCTGCGTTCCGGTTGACGTCATTGGGTTCACCTCCGTCAATTTCTTTTTTCGATTTTCCAGTTTCTAATTTCCAAAGGAGAACAACAGATGCCAGCACAAGCGAACGCGAACGTCGTCGCGTTGCAGCTCGAGAAGGTGCGCGACAAAGTGCCCCTGCTCTACGAGCGTGACGACATTTTACTCACCATGATCCAGCAGCGCGGCGATGTGGAGAAGGTTTCCAGCCGCAACATGCGCCTGCCTCTGCAGGTGAATCCCGGCGGCAAAGCCGGCTCGTACAACGCCGACGGCGGCGACCTCGGGCGCGGCTCCGGCACGGCCTATGACGTCGCGCAGGTCTCGCCCATTTTCTTCCGCTTCGCGATTGAAATCACGAAGCTGGTGGAATACGCGACCACCGGCCGCGAACGCGCCATCGAAAATGCCGCCAAGCGGGAAGTGGCCAACGGCATGAAACAGTTCCGCGCGTTCCTCGACAAGTTGATGCAGACGGCGGGGAACGGCGTGCTTGGCACGATTAGCTCGGTCGCCGGTTCCACCTTCACCATGACCGTGCCGAGCGGCGCCGCACTGGTTTATCCCGGCCAGACCATCCAGATTTACGACACCACGCTGACCACCAACCGCAACGTCGCGGCCAGCGTGACCACGACGGTGCAATCGGCCGATCCCATCACCACGCAGCAAATCGTCGTGGACAACGTGCCCACCGGGACCGTCGCCACCGATGTGATCGTGCACGATGGCCTCACCGGTTCGCAGCCCGTGTCGCTCTTCGGCATCAAATATCACCAGAACAACGCGACCACCGGCACGTGGCTCAACCTGAATCGCGCGACGTATCCGATTCAGTTGCAGACGCCGCGCGTCAACGCCGGAAACGCTGCGCTCACGCCGTCCAACGTGCGCCTGGCCATCAACAAAGTCCGCAAATCGTTGGGCATCAACCACGTCGGCAAACTGATCGCCTACATGGCGGTGGAGCAAGAACACGCCTGGGAAAACCTGGGCATCACCGTTTCGCAGATCATCAAGGAAGGCGGCGGTGGCAACAGCAATGATCTTGACCTGCTCTTCAGCGGCCGCAAGACCATGAGCGGCGTGCCGATCAAATCCAGCGTCAACGCCGACCAGACGCGCGTGGATTTTCTCGACCTCTCGCACTGGGGCCGCGCCGTGTTGAAAGACATCGACTTCTACGAAGTCAACGGCAACACGGTGTTCCCGATCTACGGCGCCAGCGGCGGAATTGCAGCCAGCTACATCTTTTATTTCGACACCGCGTTCCAAGTGTGGGATGACTCGCCGCGTACCGGCGCGTTCATCGACACCCTGGCGCGGCCATCTGGCTACTAAAAGTAGTGATGCCCCTCTTTGTAGTGGCGCAGCTAGCTGCGCCACTACAACTGAGGTCTCAATCCTTCCATTCCCAAGTCACCCGCGAATGCTACGAGCAGTCACCGCCGGGCTCGCCCTCCTGCTATGCGGCGGAATCTCCACCCACAGCAAGAGCGATCCGGTGATGTTTGTTTTCCTGTGCGTGGATTCAGAGAAGGACATTGCCGTTCTTCGGCCCATGATTGCGCCGGATATTGGCGTACAGCTCGCCTCCGGCACTCGGAAGCTCAAACAGGGTGCAGTCCTCCGATGCAAATCGTCGGTGCGCGAACGCGGCGCCCTTGTCGAAAACGAGATCGCAAACGTCAGCGAGCTGCTCTTGGATTGCGGCGACCAGAAGTTCGTCGTCAAAACAATCGAATTCACGCCGCGCGCAAAATGATTCAAGTCATCCGCGAAACGCACGACACGCCGGAAACCGTCGCGCAACGTCTCGAGCGAGCCGGCGGCCGCAATCGTCTCGGCGAAGCGAATTACCGCGCCGTGTGGGGATGGAACCGGCTCGCGTGGATCGGCGGAAAATTCGAGGAGCGGGATCCCGCCACAGGCTCGCTGCTCCGCGAAGTCGTCGAGCTGCGCCAAGAACCCAAGTATCCCGCCGTCAACCGCTGGCATATCGAGCGGTGGGTCGCTCCAGAACTCTACGGTTCACCACGCGCCTGGTACGCACAAACAATCGAACGGGAGAACGGCATCAGCATCCCGGCGTTGGGGCCGTATCCTTCGCGCGGCGAATACGAACATTGCTTCACACTCGAAGGGCCGCGCGGCGAATTTATCCAACTCACACCGACGATTGCAGAGCGTGTGGCCCGCGCCATCGAATGGTCGCGCCGGTATCCGCGCGCGAAAAAGCGCACGCAGCTCTACGAAAGGGAAGTGCGCGAGGATCGCTCCTACGAGCACTGGGCCTACGATTTACTCGACGACGCCGTCCCCGCCTTCCACAAACAGCCCTTTGTGACCGTCGTTTAGCGGCAAACTCATGACGCGACTGCAAATCTGGATCCGAGGAATTTTCGCCGCGGCTATCAGTGGCGCCGCTGGCGGCGTCCTTACCGGTTTTGCAGCCGTGGGAATCGACCCGCAGCATTTCAATCTGCAGGCCGGAATGGGCGCAACATTTCGCATCGGCGCTGCCGCCGCGCTGATCAACGCAGTCATCGGCGTCGCCGCGTATCTGCAAAAGTCTCCACTGCCACAGTAGGACAGACATTCCTGTCTGTCCTCTTCGCGACTCGAGGAAGTACAAAACCGACAGGCAAGAATGCCTGTCCTACCGGGACAATCTATGCCAGTTGTCGGATCAAGCGCCTATAACACCGCGGGGCAAATCACCTCGCTGGTGCGCTCGCTGCTCAATGACTCGCAGGGAAACCTGTTCACTGACACGGTGCTGCTGCCGTACGCGAACTCCGCGTATCGTAAACTGCAGCGCGCCATCGGAAACGCCGGCGGCGGCGGGTTCATCCAGGACGACGTGCTCCTGGTGGTTTCCGCAGTGGCGCAGACGGACACATCTCTGCAAGTCTCCATCTCTGATGCGACCCCGCCGCCGAACCAGCTCCCGACCGATCTTCTCGTCCCCGTGAAAATCTGGGAGCGGCCCAACGGCTCGACCGACGATTTTCTGGAAATGGTGGACCTCTCGCAGCACGGCGGCTTGCCCTCGCGCGTCCAGGACGTGACGCTCAGCGTCTGGGAATGGCGGGCCGACGGAATCTATTTCCTCGGCGCCACGCAGGACACGCAGATTCGCCTGCGCTATCTGAAGGCCTATCCGGATTTCACGGATGCGACCTCGCCCGTTCTGGTTCGCAATTCCCAGGAAGCCATCGCCTACGCCACGGCCGCGTTAGCAGGTTGCGCCCGCGGCAGCCCGCTCGCCGAAAAGTGGGACGAAGCAGCCGCCGACGCACTCGAAGATCTGGTCAGCGCCGCCGTGCGCCGCGAGCAGCAATCCGCGCGCCGCCGCCGCCCATTTTCCGCGCGCAATGGCTATACACCCTTTTAGGTCGCTGTAGCTCAGGCCTTCAGGACTGATGGTTTTCTACCTCGATGGAACATCAACCCGACGCCGGGTTAAAACCTCACCCCTGAAGGGGTGAGCTACAACCAATAGGAGCAATCATGCCCATTAGCATCACGCTTGTGCCCAGCAACGAAGACGGTTCCGGCAACAATCTGTTCTACGCCATCGGCACGCTCGCCTTTTCCGGAAACTACCCCACCGGCGGCGACACGCTCGATTTCACAACGGTCGCCGACAAGCTGCCCAGCGATCAGATCATTCAAGTCTTCGCCGACAGCCAGAACGGAAACTCTGGCTACTATGTGCCGGTGCAGGGAAGCGCGCTCAACACGTGGAAGCTCAAAGCGTTCACCGGCGGCGGCACAGAACTTTCCGCCAGCGCCTACCCTTCCAGCGTCACCACCGACATCGTCCAGATCACCATCACCGCCAGGAAATTACAGTAAGTGGATTTTCTAGAGTGTTCGAAGCTTGGACGTAGGCAGCGCCGTACGCAGAATGCGCCGCAGTTCCGCCAAGTCAGAATCGGCGCTGAAGCAATGCTTTGGAAACGTGTAGGTTGCGCCCGCCGTGCTGAACAGTAGGAAACTGCCTTTGGTTTCCAGCGCCTTGCGAAATGTGAGCCACTTCAATTCTGAGTGACCCACCATACTGTCGACTCGTACACCGGTTTCCGAGAAGACATACGAAAAGCCCTGCCTAATGTCGGGACGATTCAAAATTTTTCTGGTGGTTAACAGTGGAGCCCCGAAAAGGAACAGGGCTATGCCGACTGCCAACCGAGGATAAAGTACACGGATGCTTTCAATGGATTGCCGAGTGTCAGCTGGGAGTGATCGGTACGAGGACGAGTAAAGCAACGCGGCTCCCGCGATAGTCGCAATAGCCGCGAAAATCATGAGGAATACGCGAAACTTCCGCACCATGGTCAAGACGGTAGCCCAATATAGATCGCTGAACCGGTATTTCACGAACACGCTAACGCTCTTTTCTCCTGAGTCCATATCTGGATTCGCAGACTAGCATAATTCTTGGCTACCGCCGACTTTCGGCAACCGTTTCGTCTACTAGGACAAGCAATGATACGATCGAAAACCGCGATGGGGTTTCTCTGGGCAGTGCTGGCGCTTATTTTGCACGTCGTGCCTGGTGTGGTTGCGCCGACGCACGCGCAAGGCACGCGCAAGGACGATATCGTTTTCAATTCGCGCGGCACGCCGCTGGCAGGCGCCACCGTGCGCGTTTGCGCCATGCCCGCAAGCGGCCAGCCCTGCACCCCGCTCGCGCTGATCTACTCCGACGCTGGCCTCACCCAGGCGCTCGCCAATCCCACGACCACCGATGGCATGGGCAATTATTTTTTCTACGCCGCGCCCGGAAAGTACGAAATCGAAATCTCCGGTCCCAGCATCACCACAAAGCAAATCCCCAACGTCGTACTCCCGAACGACCCCGCTTCTCCGACCTTTTCCGGCGGCATCAGCGCGTTCTCTCTCACACTCAGCGGAAATCTGACCGTAAGCGGCAACACCACAGTCGTTGGGAACCTGGCCAGCGGCACGCTGAACCTGACCAATCAGGGCACGCCTCCGGGCACAGCCGGTGCGGGCACGGTCAATCTCTACACAAAGACCGCCGACAAACGCCTCTATTACAAAGACGACACCGGAACGGAGATCGGTCCTCTCGCGGCAGGCAGCGGCGCGCAAACCAACGTCGTCAACACTTTCACCGCCAGCCAGAATTTCTCGGGCGGCCTTCGCCTGAAGGGCCCCGACCCTTATTACGATGTAATGCTTTTTGGCGGCTACTACAGCGGCTATCCCTTTGCGCCAACGACCACCGGCAGCATCACCGCTGGGCAATCAACACTCACCACGCCCAGCGCTTTCGACATCTTGAACGGTCAGTACGTCACGGTGTACGGCGCGGGCCCCACGGCAACCATTTACACGCCGGGCGGCGCCGTCTCCGTCTCCTCCATTTCCGTCGCCAGCAACGTCGCCACCGTGGTTCTCGCGCAGGACATGAATCCCGGCACAGGCACGAGCATGACGATCGCGGGTTCTTCGGACTCCGCGTTCAATGGAACGTTCACGACGGTTACAGGCAGCGCCGCCAGCTTCACGTTCAGCGTCACCCACGCGAACTGTTCGCCCTGCACCATTGGCGGCAGCGCCACGGTCACGCCCGCGAATCCGTTCGTGACCAGCGTGGTGGGAATTCTCAACGGTTCGACCGTCTACAATTACAAAATCGTCGCCGAAGATATGTTTGGCGGACTCTCCGCCGCTTCCGCTCCCATCACCATCTCGACAGGCGCGGCCACTCTCGGCCCCAACAGCGTGGCCATCGCCACAAACGGCTGCGCGCGCGATGCCACCGGTCTTTCCACGATTACCACCTCCGTAAATCACAATTTCCAAGTGGGCCAGCTCGCGGACATCGTCGCAGGCACCACCGGCGACTCCAGCTTCGAGGGCCAGGCGGTCATCAACTCCACGCCGACTTCGACAACTTTCACGTATTACCAATACGGCCGGCCGGTGAAGCCCGCGTCCTGCAGCTCCGGCGGCACGGTGAAAGTGGTCGCGAAGAATATCATTCGCTGGAACCAGCGCTTCAACTCCATCATCGGCCACTGGATTTACCGCTGCACGGGATCCAGCTGCAGCTCCTACGCGCTCATCGGTCATGCCGATGGCGTGGACGGCGCATTCATTGACTACGGCATCTCGGGAACCATTTCTTCCCCCGGCTACGTTCCCAGTTCGCCGCCCGCTTCGCCGACAAACGAGTGGCTCTCCGCGAAAATCACCGCTGGCCAAGGCACAACCACACTGACTCTAAGCGCGTCTGCGACAAACACGGTCAGCGGCGCCACCGTCTTGCATGACAACACTCCCGTTGCGCTCGCGGTTTGCGCCGCGATGGGAGGTGTAAGCGGCGAAGGAGGAACGCTTTATTTCCCCGACACTGGTGGACTCGTCTTTCCCATTACCACCAACCTGGACATGCGCCCGGCCTGTCCGAAAACCATCAAGGTCTTGCAGGCAGGGCGCCTCAGCACCACGGCGCCGATTCTCCCGCAGCAGGGAATTGACTGGGAGGGTGCGCCGCAAGGTGGCGGCGGGGCGCAAATCTCGTTCTCCGGCAAATTCCAGGCACAGATCATCGGCAACGCGTATCCGCAAATCTGGGAAACGGGCACCACCGCCGTCGGTCAGACGTTCGAGAATCTGAACGTCCAGTGCAATCATCTCTATCAGGGCTGCTACTTTCAGGACGACACGTACTCCGCCGGAACGGACATGACGTTCCGCAACATCGCGTTTGGCGGCCAGCCCGGCTGTTTCCCAATGCGCTTTGGAGGCCAGTTCTTCTACTTGTTTGACACCGTGTTTTTCTCCAACGGCGCCAACGGGAGCACCTGGGGCGTGCCCGAGCCTTTCATCAACACCGTCGCTTTCGGAATCGGGCAGCCAGTTTCCGCGCAATCCCTGGGCAGCGACATTGAGCTTCGCTACGCGACGTTCGCCGGCGGCGGAATTGTCTTCGATTCGCAAGGCTTCACAACGGGCGTGGGCATGAACTCGATCAAGTGCGTTCACTGCCTGCTCGAGAGCGCCATCGCCCCGCTGTTTCGCGTCAATGGAGGCGGCGGAACGGGGCTGCACTTCGAGTTCCTGAGCTTCGCGGACTCCGCCGGTGGCGGCGCCATGCCCATGCTGGATTTTGCGAACGCTTCCGGCGTCGCCGACGTCCAGGTTCGCGGCGCGTTTTGCGCCAATGGCGGCGCGCCTCTTTTCGCGATGGGCGCAAGCGCCACGGCGGTGACTCAAATCGACGTTTCGGGAACGACATCCTGCGCCATCGGCGCTCCGCAAGCGGTTGTCTCCGTGAGCGGATCGTTTGGTCAAGCAGGCGTCTCGGCCAGCGGCACCGGCAGCCTCAGCTACCTGATGGCGGTTCCCTCGGCACCAACGGTGACGGCTGCCTCCGGCGGCGCGATCCCCGTGGGCACTTACTATTACGGAATTCTTGCGATTGACACGCAGGGCCGCACCACCACGATGTCTACTCTAACCGTCACGCCGTGTACCACCACGAGCGGTACGCAATCCTGCATCGTCACGTGGACGCTTTTGCCTGGGCAGGTGGGCACGCGCATTTGCCGGGGCACGACACCGCTTGGTGCGCTTTGCGATGATTCCTCGGGACTCGCGGCCTTTAACGTAGGCGGCAGCAGCTTTACGGACACAAATACCAGCGTGAGCTATACGGTCAGTCCGCCGCTGTCATCCTCGGCGGCGTCCGCGAGCCTGAGCCCCACCGGCATCGTCAGCCAGCAAATCCAATTGACGAATGGCGGCTACGCCGACACGCTCTCCGGCAGCTTTACCGCGACGCGCACGCAGACTTTGCCGGATATTTCTGGAATCGTTCCGGTCACCAGCTACTTGAATTCTGCATACGACAACGCCACGCGGGCCAACGGCTCGATCGGCGCAAATTGGACCGTTCAGCAAAATGGCTTAAATATCGCGTCGAACCAGATCCAAGGCACCATCGGTGGACAGTCCAACAGCGGTTTCTGGAGTGCGAGCTCTTTTTCCACGAATCAATTTTCCCAAGCGACCATTACCGCGCTGAACGGCGCTAGCGATTTCCCTGGCGTCAGTGTCTTGGCTTCAGGAACGGGATCGAACTCCACGTATTACGATTGCGTCGAGAACACTACGAACATCTACCTGCAGCGAGTGATCACCTCTGGATCCACTAACCTCACCAGCGCGGCTTCCACCGGCGCCGTCGGCGATCTTTTACGCCTGGAAATCGCTCCGGGCGGCGCGCTGGCGTGCTACAAAAACGGCGCCGTCGCGCTCACGGCCACCGACACTCAGATTACTTCCGGTTCGCCCGGCCTGATCATTTCCGGCAACGTCGCCACGGAAAAAAACTGGAGCGGCGGAAACTTGCATCCCCTCGGCCAGCTGGACATCGAGCATGACTGGACGAAGACGCAACATTTTGATCAGGGAGTTGGGCTCGGGCTCGAGACATTTACGGCCAGCCCTCGCGGTGAGCAAAACGTTTTCCTACCCGGCGCACTGACGTCCACATGGACCGGTGCGACCTGGACGACGGACAAAGCAGTCACGGTAACGCGCTTTCAAGTGCAGGCCAAGACCGCGCCCTCGGGATGCACCACCAATGCCGTCGTGCGGCTCACGGATGGCACCACGCCCGTAAATGTCACCATTTCCGCGGCCGCCAATGACAGTGGCTCGATCTCGCAGGCGTATGCGGCGGGAGCGTCGCTACAGGTTCTCGTCCAAACAGCCGCCGCGGGATGCACCACCAGCCCCGCCGACGCCAACGTCACCGTTCAGTACAAGATGCAATAGAGTGAAAATACTTCCCGCTAGCTCGAGGAGAGAGTTGCTGCGAATCGCGACGAGAATCTCCTGAAGCCCGTTCATTTCCGGGCTAGCGCAATGATGGTCACCTGCGTTTTCTCATCGTGGAAGATGGTGCGCACGCGCGGGCCTGTCAGTCCCGGATCGCTTGCGGGAAGAAAAACGAAATAATCGTAGTCCGCGGGCACCAGCGAGTTGGGCGTCTCCCAAAAGTACGATTTATCTTTGATGTCGTAGGGTAGCAGCCATCCCGCTTTATACCGGCGTCGGTAAAAATTGATTTCCGGCTCGTACCACCACGTGCCGCCAACGCGCACGTTTGTCAAGCCTCGCGGTCCAGCGTCCTTCGCGATGGTTTCAAACAGTTCGCGGGAAATCATGTCGTAGGCGTTGTACCGGAAATACTTCGTATTGATCGAAAGCGCGTAATCGAACATCACGATGGCGACAATCGACAAGCCCGCGATTTTCCAATAAACGCGAGGAGATCGCTCGTAGATCTCTCGGGCTGTGAGCAGCGTGCCAATCGTGAACAGCGGAATAAAAAACAGACAGTAGCGGCTGAAGGGGTAGTTGATATTGACGATCGCGTGAAGCAGGAAAGCAAAAACGACCGATGTAATGGCCGAGCCGCCATACATTCGGATTTGCGCGATTTGTTTGGTTCTCGCTTCGGCGGGGAAGCGCGCAGTGAGGAAAAGTCCTAGTGCAACAAAACAGAACAGCAGCGGCAACAAGACGTCCACGCCCAGGTCCGATACTCTCGCCGGCCAGCTCCCCGGCAGCGGCGGAACCGCGCCGAGACTGGAGTGGATATCGTCGGTCCACTTATACAGAAACGATGCGTTAAACCAGTCCCGCAGCGCGTCCGACGCGCCGCCCATGTTGGTCTCCACATGCGCGGGCCGCGCCTGGATCAAGAACGGCCAGAGAATCGCAAAACCAGTAATCACGCCCGGAAAAATCAGATACTGGAAGAGAGCTCGAAACCTCGGTTCACGCAAATTCTTGAACCCGGAGAAGCCTCCGAGGGACACAACGGCAAACAAAAGTGTCAGGCAGGCCGCAGGAACGATATTCGTGTAACTCGCGGCCACGGAAAGAGCAAGTAAGACGGATGCAATCGCGCATCCCCAGCGCCAGCGTTTGTCTTCAGCATTGAACTCGCCGCGATCCAGCAGTCCGGCGAAGATGTACATCGCGCCAGCGAGGCACGCCAGTCCCAGGCAGTACCCGCGAGCGGCCGGCAGAAAATCCAGTATCTGTGGATTGAAACTCAGCAACGCCACAGACACCGGCAGTAGCAGGCCATCGCCGAATAGCTTCGCGCACAGCAAATAAATGGCGATGAGATACGCCGCCGCGCCAAACAGGCTCGGCGCGCGCAGCGTGAATTCCGTAACGCCCAGAACCCATACGATCGGCTTCGCCAGCAGCGTGAACAAGGCGTGATTCGCCGGGTTATAAAACAAAACGTGGTAGACGCCGCCATCCAGAAAAAACTCATACGTCGTCGCTTCGTCATGCGCGATCGACTGCGTGCGCGCCCGGTAAACCGCCAGCCCGAAAGCAGATAGCAAAATCGCGCAAGCCAGAACACGAGACACTAGGGCGCGCGTCGTCATACGGATTCAGGTCGTTGCGCCGGCAGGTGGGAGCACATCGCGAGCTGGAATTCGGCAGTCAACAAAAAGTTTTGAATGGGTCCTCCCCAGCAAGACCGCACGAAATGATACCGCGACTCTCGCTTGGCGGAGTAGGCCCGATTGTTTTGCACAGAAAAGAGAGATAAGCATGGAAAACCAGCCAAGCACGGCAGCCCTGGTCAACATTTCCACTGAGAAGTGGCCTCCGCGTCATCGCACCTATTTCGGTTCGCTGCAGGTGCGCTCGCCCCAGCCCGGCGAAGCCTACGCCGTCACCACCATTCACGGATGCAACAGCTTTATCGATATAGGCGACCACCACCACATGGATTACTCCATCACCGCTCAGCAAGTCGCCGAAGACATCGCGCGCGAAATCAACGGCGATTCCGGCGAAGGAAGTTTCCACGGCGTCTTCGTCGCTGCCGGGCCGGAGCCCACGGAAGCAGAATTGGCCGACGCGCGCCGGCGCCTCGAGGAATTCCAACACCGCCTCGTGGCCGCCGCCGATCTCGAATGGGAGCGCACCAAAAATCCCATGTTCATCACCGACCTCGAACGCCGCGCCGCGCGCCATCTCGGTTTGGAAAAGCCATGGCTCTACGATTCCAAGCCGCTAGCGGAGTGCCCCGTCTGCGCGGAAAAGATCAAACACGGCGTGGCCGTATGCCGCTCCTGCGGCGCAATCCTCGATCGCGAAAAGGCCGCGCAGTACGGCCTCGTCGCCGCCGGACGCAAAGACCGTCAGCGTAACCAGGAACCACAAACTCAAACGGGAACGGAAGCAGGGAAGTAACGGCGCAAGGAATCAGCGTGGCGCAAAAAGGAACGGCGGCAACCTTTAGTCGCCGCCGCTCAAACACTGGACACGCCTGAGACGCAAAGTCAGGCTAACACACAACACAAACAAAAAGGGCGGCGATTTCTCGCCGCCCGAAATTGAAACGCGTACTGGACGCGCCTGCGAAGCACATTCAGACTAGCACATATTTAGCTTTTGTCAATGGGCGCGCTGAAGGCCAGTGCGGAGAGTGGGAGACTCGAACTCCAGGGGCTGCAGAGCAGCCCTCAGCGCTTCGCAGGCGCGTTCAGTACCCCCACTGAAAGCACTTTCCAAAACGCACCTGCAGTTGCATATATATATCATAAGTTATTTACAACTACAAGAAATGACAACCGCAGGCTCACTCGACGCACCAATCGAAATCTTCGGCGGCCTGGTGACAGACATGTCTCCAGCAGACCTGCCGCACGGCGTCTCGCCAGATTGCCAGGACGTGGTGTACAGCAACGGTGGCGTCGAGACGCGCCCCGGCCTGCAAGCCCTCTTTGGGCCGTTCTCTGGAAATCCAACCATCAACTACGTCAAAACGTACGAAACCCTGAACGCCACGCTCCGCACCATGGCGCTGGA
This sequence comes from uncultured Acidobacteriota bacterium, assembly GCA_963729455.1. Lineage (GTDB taxonomy): Bacteria > Acidobacteriota > Terriglobia > Acidiferrales > UBA7541 > Acidiferrum. The sequence goes on along the minus strand of CAVSNX010000003.1, from coordinate 477,059 downwards.
CTCGAACGGCATTCTCTACAAAGAAACCACGCCGGGAACGCTCTCGAGCATTGCCAGCGGCCTCGCGCCGAACGCCTACGCAAATTCCACCACGCTCTTCGGAAGGGAATACCTGGCCATCAGCGACGGAAAAACGGGAATCGATCTCCCGCGCCAATACGACGACACCAATTTCGATCGCGTCAGCCAGGGCGGACCCGGCGCCGGACCAACCGTCGTAGATGAGAACGTAATCGTCGCCATCGTCGCCAGCCCCACCGGCGCCACGCAGCTTGCCGCCGTCACGATCGCCGCCAGCCCCACCGGCGCCACCGAAAACGGTTTCCTCGTCACCATTACCACGACCGCGGCACACGGTTTGTCCGCGGGCCAATTCGCCACCATCTCCGGAGTTGGCGTCGCCAGCTATAATGGAACGTTTCCCGTCGTTTCCGCGCCGACCTCTACGCAATTCACCTACATCGCTGGCGCTTCCGGCCTCGCCGCATCCGGCGGCGGAACGGCAGCTTCCGCGACGGCAACAATTCAGACCACCGCCGCACACGGCTTCGTCGTCGGTCAACTTGTAACCACCATCGGCATCGGCGTTGCCGGCTACAACGGCACCTTTCCGATCACTGGCGTTCCCGACTCCACGCACTTCACCTTCACCGCAACCACCGGCGGACTCGCCGCCTCCGGTGGCGGCACCGCCGCAGCCGCCGGCAACGTGGCCACCGGCGTCCATCAAGTTTGCGTCATTTTCCAAACGCGGCAGGGCTATCTCACGCAGCCCGGCCCGGCCACGAGTTGGACTGCCAGCGGCGGCAAACGCGCCGTGGTCACCAACATCCCCACAGGACCCTCAAACATTGTCGGAAGAATCCTCTGCTTCACCGGCGCAGGCGGCGCGAGTTTCTTCTACACGGGAAGTGGCGCTTCGCTCTTCAGCAGCAACATGGTGATCAGCGACAACACCACCACCTCCATCACCGTGGATTTTTCCGACGCGATTCTCCTCGCCGGCACCAACGTCGACGATCTTTTCAAATTGATCGAGCTCAGCGATTGCGCCGGCGTTCTCGATTATTCCGAACGCCTCTTCTGGTGGGGCGAGCGCAACAAAATGAACAACTGGATGAACCTCGGCTTCGACGGCGGCTTCACCGGCCCGTCGCTCCCGCACTATCCCCTGGGCTGGACGCCGGATGCCGTCTTCGCGCCAGGCGGCACCGACGAAGAAAACTTCGTCGTCTGGGGCGCCGCGTATTCCATCGTCGGCAACGGCACAACGGCCACGCGCGGCCTGATGACGCAGGGCGCCGTGCAAGACGCCCTCGGTGCACAACGCATTCAGATAAATACCGATTACACCGTCCGCGCCCGTTGCGCGCGAAATGCTATTCTTTCGCAAGGCACGCTGCACGTGCATCTCTTCAGCACCAGCGCCGGCATCAACACCATCGGCCTGCAGCTCACCGCGGCGCAACTCACCACCAACTACGTGGAATGCACCGCGGAGCTGACCGCGCCGCTGACGACCATCCCGAGCGATCTGGTCCTGCGCGTCTACGCCGACGGCACGCCCACGCAGAACGGCCAGTTCTACATTGACTGCATCGAGATTTTCCCCACGTCGCAACCAGTGAACTCCTCCATCGTGCGCGCCAGCCGCGTTGAAGATCCCGAAAGTTACGACGGAATTGACGGCCTGCTTAGCGTCGCCGAAAACAACGGCCAAGCCATTCGCGCCGCATTCAAACTCCGCGAGCGCCTCTACTTTGTGAAAGAGCATTCCCTCCACGTCACCCAGGACGACGGCACCAACGAGCCCGCGCTTTGGTCCATCGCAGAAGTGTCGCGTAAATTGGGCACTCCTTCCGTGCGCGGCGTAGGCATCGGCGAAGACTGGGTGGTAATCGCTCACCGTACCGGCCTTTACATTTTCAGCGGCGGCGAACCCATCAAAATTTCCCAGGAAGTCCAACCCACCTGGAACCAGATCAACTGGCAGTACGGGCACACGCTGTGGGTCACCGTGGATACAAAGGAGCGCCGCATTTTTGTAGGCGTGCCCTTGGGCAGCGCAACGTCGCCAAGCAATATCTTGATGCTCGACTATCGCGATCTTGATTCCGCCGAAGACATCTCCAGCCGCCCGCCCATCAACATCACTTACACCGGCCGCAAAACCGCCACCGACAAAACCCGCAAGTGGTCGCCCTGGACCATCGCCGCAAACTCGTGCGCACTCATCGAGCGCACCGACGGCACCGCCCTCGTCGTCATGGGCGGCGGAACACCCGGCGTCGGCGGAGGCGGCGCCACCGGAAAAATCTATCAATTGAACGCCACGCGATTCTCCGACGACGGCGCCGCCATCCCGAGCTACTACACCACACACTATTTTCCCGAGCGCCCCATCGAGCAATCCCTGGGCCTCGGCGCGCACCGCAAACTCTTCAGTTATTTGACAATGTTCGTCGAAGGGGCAGGGAACTTGTCGCTCACCACGTTCGTCGATTCTTCGAGCGTGCCACAAGCGCAGCAGCCGCTCCCGCTAAGCTCACCGTCCACCAAGGACCTCGAGCTGCCCATAAATATCCTCGGGGAACGGGTGGCATTCCAGGTAAGCACCAACCAGCCCGGCGCCTGGTTCCGCCTGCAAAAATTTACGCCCTCCTTGCGCGTAGATCCCTGGGCACCAGTTCGAGGCATGAATTGACGATTTTGGAAAACTGTGGACTGCTGACACCTTACTCCGAAACGAGCGCTCGAACCTTTTGCGAAAGGCTGTCCAGCGGAAACGGTTTCTGCAGAAACGCTTCACTCCGCAGCAAGCCGCTTCCAAAGAGCGAAGCATCTTCCGTGTAACCAGAGATGTAGAGAACTTTCGTTTCCGGCCGCGCTTCGCGAAGCGCTTTTGCCAGCTTCGGCCCGTCCATTCCCGGCATGATCGTGTCGGTGATGAGCACATCAATTTTGCCCGCGTGCTTGGACGCGACCGCGAGCGCTTCTTGGCCGGAGCCGGCGCTCAGCACGTTGTAACCCTGTGCCGCGAGCGAATCGCATAACACCGTGCGCACGTCCTCTTCGTCGTCAACGAGCAGAACCGTTTCGTGGCCGCGCACGCTTCTAATCGAGGGTTTTACAACGGAAGGCGTCTCCGTCGCAGGAGAGACTTCCGGAAACAAAATTTCAAACGTAGTTCCGGCACCCGGCGCCGAGTCCACCCAGATCCACCCGCCGCTTTGCTTGACGACCCCATAAACCGTCGCCAAACCCAAGCCGGTGCCCTTGCCGAGAGCTTTTGTCGTGAAGAACGGTTCAAAGATGCGCGCCTGCGTTTCCGCATTCATGCCAACGCCTGTGTCGCGCACGGTAATTCGCACGTAGTTTCCTTGCGGCATTCCCAGCCGCGGCCGCACCGCTTGGGCATCCGCACTGTAGCGATCCACGCTGAGGGTAATCTTGCCGCCGTCCGGCATGGCGTCGCGCGCATTCACCACCAGATTCAGCACCACCTGCTCGATCTGGCTTTCATCCGCTCGCACCCACGTCGGTCCGTGAGCAAGCTCGAGCTGCAGCTCTACCGTGGCACCAACCAGGTGGCGTAGCAGCGTGGCAATTTCCGCAACCACCGCCCGCAAATCCAGCGCGCGCGGTTGCAGCACTTGCTTTCGTCCGAACGCCAGCAATTGCCGGGTGATCGCCGCAGCGCGGTCGGCCGCTTGCTTGATCGCTCCAACGTCGCGTGCCTCTGCCGATCCCGGCTGCAAACGCTGCGACAGAAGCTCCACGTGCCCGTGGATGATGGTCAAAAGGTTGTTGAAGTCGTGTGCGATGCCTCCGGCCAATTGGCCCACCGCTTCCATTTTTTGCACGCGGCGGAGTTGCTCTTCAAGTCCTCGACGGCTGGTGATGTCATACGTGATGCCGCGCATCATGCGGGCCTTGCCGGAAGCGTCACGCACCCCGCGGCCGGCGCTGGCCAACCAATGTTCGGTGCCGTCCGGCCAAAGCACGCGATATTCGACGCCGTACGTGTTCCCCGTGCGCAATCCTTCACGAACCGCCTGGCGCACCCATTCGCGGTCTTCGGAATGAACGTACTCAATGAACTTGGCCGAGGTTGTCGGTGCCTGTTCCGGCTTCAAGCCGTAGAGCGCGCACTGGCGTTCGTCCCATAAGATCGCGTCTGTCCCTGGACTCCACAGCCACATCCCCAGATTGGCTGCTTCCAGCGCCAGCCGCAAGCGCTCTTCGGACTCGCGTACGTCGTTTTCCGCCCGTTTCTGCGCAGTGATGTCGTACAGGATGCCGTAGAGTAGCGGCGGCCGGGACTCCTCGCCGCGCAGGATCAGGCTTTCGTCGCGGAACCAAAAGACGCGCCCGTCGCGCGAAACCATGCGGTATTCCGCGAAGAACGCCGTCCCGGTTTTCACAATGCGTTGCTCTTCCGCCAGGACAAGTTCCCGGTCGTCCGCATGAATGTGCTTCAGCCAGTTTCCGGGGTCTGCGAGCCACTCTTCGGGCGTAAGCCCGAGATAGTTCTCGATTTGCGGGCTGACGAAATGCCACGGAGCATCGGCTCCAAATTCCGCGATATAAAATATTCCAGGGATCCGCTCGACTAGCGAGCGGTACAAAGATTCATCCGCGGCGGAGAAATCTGCAGATCGTTCTTGCTTGCCTTTGGCGAGCGGCTCGGCGCTTTCGTTGATTCTCGTTTCGTTCAAAGGATCTTGGTTCAGCAAATCCGACAACCTGGCTGATTTCCCTTTGCATTTGGGGACACTGCTAGCCTTGAGAATATCGTTTTGCCGGGTAATTCCAGTGTGGCTGCCACTGCTATGGTTGTCAATCCAAGCAACCCTCTGACGTGACGCAAACGACAGGGAATTCCTCACTTCCATTTATGCTAACGGTTTCTCAAATCGCGCCTCTGAAGGACCGCGACCCGTACCTTTACAAAACGCTCACGAAAATTGTCGCGTCCGTTAACGCCACCAGCCAGCGCGCCGGCGTGGATCCCGCCACTCCCGCGCCCGCTCCCACGCCGGTCGCTTCCATGACTGTGCAAGCCTCCAACGGCTGGTTCGACATTTCCGTTGCCGATCCCTCGGACGCGCGGCCCGGCCTTTTCTACTTCGCGGAGTCGGACACCACTCCCGCGTTCAGCGCGCCACGCGTGTATTTCATGGGCGCGTCGCGAAATCTGTATGTGCAGCTTGGCAACCAGACGCTCTACTGGCGCGCGTTTTCCCAGTACATCGGCTCGTTGCCCTCCGCGCCGATAACGTTTGGCTCGCCGCCAACACCAGTCGCCGGCGGCGGCTCAACCGGGCCCACGCCCTTGCCCTCCAGCGGAAGCGGCGTGCTGCCGAATGGTTTGCTCCGCGGCGGAAACGGTTTCGGCGTGAACCCCGGCTCGCGCGTACTCAAGCAATCGTCGCTCTGAAATGCTCGTCCGCGAATACACCGAACACGATCTCGAAGCCTTGCGCGCTATCCACGCCGCCCAAGGCTTCGACTACGCTTTACCCGATCTAAGCAATCCGCTGTTCGTCACCAAAATCATTCTTGCGGATGGTGCCGATGCAGAAGGGAATGAAGCCGGCGGAAACTCTAGTGCAGTAACGGATCCATCAGGAAGAATTATCGGCGCTGCTCTCTTGCGCTTGACCGCCGAAGCGTACCTTCTCCTCGATCCGAAGGCAGGCACGCCCCGCCAGCGCTTGCAATGGCTTCTCGCGTTGCATGCCGCTGCCGAGCGCGACGCCTGGCACCGCGGCCTCGAAGACGTCCACGCCTGGCTGCCGCCGCCCATCGCCAAGAAATTCGGCAAACGCATCGAGCGCCTCGGCTGGCGCCGCGACGACACCTGGACGCCCTATTGCCATAGGCTCGTCGCTCAAGATTGACAAGCAGCAGAATCTTCGACAACTACGCGACTCGCAGCTCAAAATCACTCTTTTGCAAAGGAGAACCCATGCCCAACACCACGCAATCCGCGTCCTGGGACTTCAATCCCAACGACCCGGTCAATCTCGCTGCTTCCTTCAGCTTCGATACCGAGGACACGCAGGACTCCGCGCCCGTGGCCACCGCGCTCACAACCATTCAAGGCCGCGTTGCGCACGCTACCGTGCCCGCCGTGCAGTCCGACCCGGCCACCATCACCGTCACAGTCACTATCTGACCGCGGACGAAGAATTTCCGGCTCGTCGAAGTGCCCTTGGCGTGGAGGATTCGCATGGGTCCCCTAAACAGATCGCTTGCTTCTCTGATCGACGATCTCCGCGAGTCCCGGAGTCAAATGGGCACGCTCGAAAACCGAGGTGAGCACGGCGAATTGCAAACGCTCGAATCCCATGGCGCCATGCAAACCCCACCCAGTCCACTCTCTCAATCGCCGGGCGCGCCCCACCAGCCGGCACGTGACGAGGTTCTTAACTACCTAGGTCGCTTAGCAGATGATTATCATTTACCACGCAAACTGGTGTATGCTTCTGCTTCCGCAGAGAGCGGCCTCGACGTTGACAAGGTTAGCCGGAATTTTGCTCAGGACAAGCACCACCGGCCTGTCAAGGATAAACACGGCAACGCCGTCGTCAAAAGCGTTGACTACGGCCTCATGCAGATCAACAGCTCGCGGATCAACCATGATGTCGTCAAGAATTCGGCCGGCCACAAGATGAAGATCACGGACACCGTTGAGAAAGACTGGAAGGCGAATGCGGAAGTCGGAGTTGCGGTCCTGAAACATGCTTATGATCTAGTTTCTCTTTCAGAACCGCCAGGGGCGGGCGCCGAGGACATAGCGCTCGCCACATATTCTGTATACAACCACGGCGCGAGCCATTGGCACAAGTTCCTCGAAAAAGACAAAAACGGTGTGCCGAAGGACGGGGGTTTGCGCAATTTCTACAGCAGATATAACTCTGCTTCGAGCAGGTGATTCGCGTGTCTGCTCGTCCCATGCTTGGTCGTCTCCTTTTCACGCTCTGCGCCGTCCTCTTTTGGATGGCAGGCGCAAGTCAAGCGCGCCCATCACATACCGGGAGCGGTTGTCACTACGGCAAGGGCAAAGTTGCTCGCAACATTCGTACAGTAAAACTGAGCATCACGCCCGCCGTAGACAAGGACGCCCCAAACGATCCAATTTGTCACCTTATAGTTCAGGATCTGGCTGGAAACGTGTTCTTGTCCGAGGACGATATCAGTTTTGAGATTCTATCCGACAGCAAAGACATTAACGGTGATGGAATCCCGGACTTGGTCTTGGAAGCATACTCGGGCGGAGCGCATTGCTGCTGGACCTACTACATTGTCTCCCTCGGCTCGCCGCCTGGCCTGATCACAAAATTCGAGAACAAACGTGCGGCTTCTTTCGTCATTGACGAGAAGAGCGGAGCTACGGAAATTGTGACCTTGGACGGAGCTTTCGATTACTTTGACGGGCTGTGCCACGCCTGCACGCCTTTCCCCCTCGTCTATTTGCGCCTCCGCGGAACAAATCTCACGGACGTCGGTCCGCAACACACTGCGGACTACGACGAGGGGATCCGTGATAACGAGCTGGCTTTGACCCCTTTGGAGCTACATCGGCTGCGGACAACCACAGAGAGCCCATCCATCGGCGAACTGGCGAGTTCCACAACAGGCAAAGTGCTGGCTATTGTCTTCGCTTATCTGTACAGCGGCCGAACAGACCAGGCTCGCGAATCTCTTCAAAAAATGTGGCCGCCTTTCGATCAGCAGAGAATCTGGAATCTGATTCTTGAGAAGCGCCACAATGGCATTCTCTGCTACACGATCAAAGGTGCTTCCTGCGGCATCGATTGATCCAAAAATCGTAAACGATATAGAGCGAGTAGAGCATCTGGCCCCTGGGAATATTCACGCTGGCTCAGTATCTGTCCGTCCTGCATGCGCCAGCCTTACTCGTCGGCATTCATAGGAATCCGGAGGGAGCACATGAGTCGTGCACAAACGCAAACACTAAATCTCACCAATCAGCAACTTTCCAACACCAATGCTCTCAACCAGCAGCTCCTCGGCCAGCAGCAACAGGTTGGGAATCTTCTGGTCCCGCAATACCAGAGCATTCTGAACAATCCCGGCCTGAGTCCCGCCGACCAAGCCGCAGTCACTTCGCAATCGCAAGGCGCGCTCTCCAGCGCGTTCGATTCCTTGCAGCGCTCCGCCCAGAACCGCGTGGCGCGCACCAACAACTCCGCCGGCTTCGCCGATCTCACCGACGAGCTCGCGCGCCAGAAGGGAATTGCTGAAGCTGGCCAGGCCCAGCAGAACCAGCTCGCCTTCAGCAACACCGCCTTCCAGCGCCAAATGGCCGCCCTGCAAGGCCTCTCCGGGCTTTACGGTGTGGACTCCAACCTCCTCGGCCGCACGCTGGGTATCCCCTCTCAACTGTTAAACGTGGACGCCAACGCCTCACGCAACAACGGCGGCTTCTTTTCCACGCTCGGCGGCGGCCTCGGCTCAACCCTTGGCGCCCTCCCCGGCGCCCTGTTCTGATTTGGAGTGCAGCAAGTTTACCCCGACCATGTCGGGGCCTAGCTGCCGCTTTCGCGTTTTACGCCAAGGAACCCCATGCCCACGCACTGGTACGTCGTTTTGACTGCAATTTTTTCCGGTGGCGTCCAGTTCGTGCTCTTCCTTCGCTGGCTGCATCGCCGCATGCGCAACGACGAAATCGTCAGCGCCTTCGTTCGAGACATCGCTGCGATCCATCTGCCGCACATCTACCAGGCGCTGCACGAAATCGCCAAGCGGCAGGGAATTGACCTCCCCGAAACGCCCATGGTCCGCTTCGTAGACCTGAACGGCCACCGCCACCGATCGTGACAATCGCTCATGAGTGCCCCATCTCAAATGCTGACGCTCGCGCGCAAAGCTGCCGCCGCGCAAGCGCTCGATCCTGCGCTCGTCTGCGCCGTCGTCGAGCAGGAGTCCGCCTGGAACCCCTGGGCCATGCGCTACGAACCGGCCTTCTTCACCAAATATGTCGCATCCTTATATACAAACAATAAGGTCTCCGCGTCCGAGGCCTACGCCCGCGGTTTCTCCTGGGGATTGATGCAAGTGATGGGGCAGGTTGCCCGCGAATCCGGCTTCGATGCCCTGTTTCTTTCCGCATTATGCGACCCGGAGCAAGGCCTCGCCGTAGGCTGCAAAGTCCTGCGAAAGAAGTTCGACGTCGTTGGCGCCGACACTACCCGCGCGCTCCTGGCCTGGAACGGCGGCGCAAACCCGCTCTACCCAGTTCAAGTTCTCGCGCGCCGCGCTCATTATCTGTGAGTCCTCCATGCTCTCAAGGTTATGGCTCCATCTCGCTACGCTTGCTCTGGTTCTCGCTCTCGGTGTCGCTCTATTTCTCTCCTGGCGCGCCGACCTGCGCGACCGCGCCCAACTCGCCTCCGAACTAACCGCCACCAAACAGCTCGTCACCGCCGCCGATACCCGCCAGCACGACCGCGACACCCAACTACAGAAAACACTGGCCACGCTGGCTACAGAGAAGCGCACGGTAGCGACACCCGCCCAGATCGTGAAAGGTCTCCCGAGCCTAATTCCTCTGCCCGCCCCAATCATCCTGCAAACTCCTTCACCCACAAGCACGCTTCCGAACGCTCCCAAGCCAAACGCACCTGGCGCCTTTATCCCAGCCCAAGACCTCAAACCGCTCTACGACTTCGGCCTCGACTGCCAAGCCTGCCAAGCTAAACTCTCCACCGCCCAGAGCAACCTCGCCGACGAGCAAAAGAAAACCGCGGCCCTCACCAAAGAACGAGACGACGCCCTGCGAGTCGCAAAAGGCGGCAGCGCCCTCCGACGCATCGCCCGCGCCGCCAAATGGTTCGCACTCGGTGCCGCCGCCGGCGCAATCGCCGCAAAAGCGACTCACTGACTGCCAACCGCGTTCCAAAATGGAACCGGCTGGCGCACCCCCCCCGCGCCAGCCGACCAAGCCCGCCACAGAGCCCGCCTCTGGGACCAATCCCACACCTATAAACAGCAATGCCCGACCCCAAGAAACCTGAGGAAAACCCCGAAATTCCTCTTGACATCGCGTCCTATAAGTTATATTATGTTAACTACGAAATCGAGCTCAGCCACTGCCACTGTGGTCCCTCGGTTCAAGACCAGCACCTCCACTCCCCTCCCGTTTTATAAGCGCTACTTCTTCTCGGCAGGTTTCCCAAATTTTTCCTGTGCGAGTTCGTAGTTGATGTACTGCTCGAGCAGATGCGGATCTGCGCCGACAATCCGGCGCCCATTGACGAAGATCGTAGGCGTGCTGCCAACCTCGAGCGACTGACCGTTCTCATGGCTGGCGTTAACCGCTTCGCCAGCCTCACGGCTGGCCATACAGCTCTTAAACGTATCGGCATTTAGTCCGGCTTGGCTCGCGTAATCCATCATTTTGGTCCAGGCGTTCGCGGCGGAGATGAGTTCCTGGTTGTCGTAAATCAGGTCGTAAATCTTCCAAAACGCTTTGGGATCCTGCTGGTAGGCGCAGCGGCCCGCGATGGCAGCCGTTCGCGCCCACGGATGGACCTGCTCAATCGGAAAGTCTTTGAAGACTACCCGTATCTTGCCCGCATAGTTTGGCAGCATGCCACGCAGAACATCATGGAGGCTGCGGCATACAGGACACTCGAAGTCCGAGTACTCGACTAGGGTGACCGGCGCGTTAGCGTCCCCCATGACCGGCGCATCCTTCATCTGAATTCGCGCCCGGTTCTCCGCCAAAGGATCCTTCGACATGTCCGAGAGCTCACCTCGGAAAAGGTATCGCCCATCCTTACTCACGTAGAACTTCGCGGCTTCCTTGTTCTCGCCGATGACCACATTGATGTTGACCTCCAGCATTCCCTCGACCCCGCTATCCTTGGGAGCGCCAACGGCAACCTGGACGTCCGGGCCAAAGGCATACAGGTTTCGCAAATACGCTTCGATGTTCTTCTGCATCTGCGTCGGAGCCGCGGCAGCGGAATTGCTTCCCGGGGGGTTCGCTTGCTGTGCTCGTGCTGCGGGAACCACCGCGCCAAAGACAAGGAGAATCACCAAGCTCAACATTTTTTTCACGAGGTCCTCACGGTTTAGGGGATAAATTTCTGAGCGATCGGGAACGGCCGGCCAAAGCCAAACGCGCGCGAAGTGATCTTCAACCCCGGCGCGGCCTGCTTGCGTTTGTACTCGTTGCGATCCACCGAAAGGGCGATGTCGCGGACCAGTTTGAGGTCAAAGCCGTAGTGGTCGGCAATTTCCTGCGGGCTCCGCAAGTCCTCGATATAAGCCTTGAGGATACGGTCCAGGACGTCGTACGGCGGCAAGCTGTCCTCGTCCTTCTGGTCCGGGCGCAACTCCGCCGAGGGCGGCTTCTCGATGGTCGAAACAGGGATCAGTTCCCTGTCGCGATTAATCCAGCGCGCCAGTTCGTACACCATCAGTTTCGGCACATCGGAAATGACCGCGAGTCCTCCAGCCATGTCGCCATACAGCGTGCAGTACCCTACCGCCAGCTCCGATTTGTTTCCCGTGCTGAGGACCATGGAGCCGAATTTATTGGAAAGAGCCATCAAATAATTTCCGCGAATGCGCGCCTGAATATTTTCTTCCGTCACGTCCGCTGGCCGTCCGGCGAACACGGGTTCCAGTGCGCGCTTGTACTCCTCAAAGACATTCGTAATCGGCAGCGTGATCACCTGGATGCCCAGATTCTTCGCCAAAGTCGCCGCGTCGCGCCTGCTGCCCTCCGAAGAAAAAGGTCCCGGCATGGAGACTCCCTGTACGTTTTCCGGACCAAGCGCATCAATCGCGATGCTGGCAACCACCGCGGAGTCAATCCCTCCGCTCAAGCCAACAATCACTTTCTTGAAGCCGCATTTGCGTACGTAGTCCGCCGTGCCCATCACCAGCGCTTCGTAGGCATACGCGATTTCGCCTGGCGGCTGTTCGTGAATCTCTCCCTTCCCCGTGACCGTGTCAAACAAGACGAGGTCCTCTTTAAACGCCAGCGCTTGCGCCGCAACGCGTCCATCGGCGGTAATGGCCATGCTCGCGCCGTCAAAAATCAGATTGTCATCTCCCCCAATTTGATTGACGTAGACAATCGGGCGCCGCTGTTCCATGGCGATGGTGCGCAGCATCTCGATGCGCAGATTCCTCTTGTCAATCGTGTATGGCGACGCGGAAATATTCAGAAGGACGCTAGTTCCCTGCTTGATGAGCTCCACTACGGGGTCGCGCTCGTACAACCGAGTCGGCCAGAAATTCGGATCGTTCCACACATCTTCGCAAACGGTGATGCCCAACTTTTCATCCTGAAAGCTATACACCACCTGTTTTTCGGCAGGTTGAAAATACCGGGACTCGTCGAAAACATCATAGGTCGGCAGCAGCATTTTGCTTTGCTCAAAGACGACGCGTCCTCCGCACAGCAGCGCCGCCTTGTTAGCCACGGATTTGCCCGTGCCATTCCGCACGCGCCCGGCGTAGCCCACGAGGCTCGGCATCGATATCTTGGCCGCCAGCGCCTTCAGTTCGTCAATATTCCGGTCCAGAAAAGTCGGCCGCTCCAGAAGATCTTGAGGAGGATACCCGCAGAGGCAAAGCTCGGTAAAAACAGCAAGGTCCGCACCTCGCTGCTTGGCTCTTTCGGCCAAACTCAAGATGCTAGCGGCATTTCCTGCGAAGTCGCCGACGGTAGGATTGAACTGCGCGAGCGCTATCTTCATGCCCGGACTTTAGGATACGGTCGGAACTCCCAGATTGCAAACGACCGCCTACCGCCGGAGCGGGTCACTCTCCGATATTGCGACTAGCCAGGACTTGACCGGACAGGCGACGAATCAACTTAAATATGTCTCTGTCAGCTCGGCTCAATGCTGCTTCAATTTTTCTATCGCAGTAGCGAGGACTTCGGCCAGAACGGTCGAACTCTTACCGGGGAAATGAAAGGACCCAGGCTTGCCCCTGCCATATAAGACCAGCTCGCTGTTTTTTGAATCTCCGCAGAAGTCAACATTCAGCTCGTGATACTTGTTCCACGGCCAGTTATACCCAGGCCAGAATTCTTTGGCCCCCATACACCCGCTAGCGCCGGGCATGCCGGTGAGCACTACGGCCTCAGAGATTTCCTTCAAGGCCAAGCGAGTTCGCTCCGTGGCCTGTTCGTCGAGATAGACCTGATCCCTAGCGTTTTCACTCGACAGGTCGATCTTCACACCTCGTATTTTCCGCGCAGGTTGTGAGTCATCCTCCAACACTACCGCCACGAGAACCAACCGTGTGCCGTCTTGCTGCCATCGTGCGATTTCGCTAGACCAAGTCGTGCGGACACCCTGACGGCTCGCGAAGGCTTCCATAGGCGAAGGTTCCGATCCACTGGATTGTGAAGAGGTGGCAGCCGCGAAAAGGCTGCAGTAAAGAACGGTGCAGATGGCGAATCTCATTGACGCACTCATTGATGATTATATCCAAAGCGCTCTTACGTCACGACGGTTAAAGAACCCAAAATGTTAACAGCAGTCAGCGCTCGGTGAGCGGCCAAGTTCTAGTAAACGCTGCGAGCTCAACCGGTCGATGCAACACCCTCTAATCCATTGATCGGACAGCACTTCCCCATGGAGAACCGCTTTGTTCGGCTGTACTCAATCAGACCCTACCCAGGATAGTGTTCCGTTCGATTCAAACCTCGCGTACGGATCTTAGCTATTTAGGCCCTGCAAATGGAATTCGGCCAAGTGTTGCGTTGACCTATTGAGACCACCGCCGTAACCGGAAACTGACCCACCAATGACGCCGTGATGTGCTCTCGCGCATGACACTTTGACATCAAGTCGTTTTCATGGGCTTCTGCGCGAGAAGGCTGGCAATTCCCTGTCCGGCGCGTAGCTCGCGATAAAAAAGCACCCGGAGCGCCGGGAAGGCCTCGCGAAGCTCACCCGTTCCGAGAAGATGATCCGGGTTTCGCGGGCCTCCCTCAAATTCCAGTTGCGCGCGCGTGTAAGTTTCAAACAGCAGGACGCCGCCCGGACGCAGGGCACGAGTCATCTGTGGAAACAGTGACCGTTGTAGGTACTGAAAACAAAGAACTAAATCGAACGCCTGCTCAGGAAGTTCGACCTGTTCTAGATCCGTTTGGAAGAGCTCGATTCCACGCGGCGCGCGCCGGCCGCTTGTTTCAAAGCTCCCAACCCGCTTAACAGAAATGCGCCCAGCACGGGCCCGCACTCCCAGAATTTCCAAGGCTACGTTCGACCAATCGAGGCCGACCACATGCTGTCCTCGTGAAGCGATCAGCAACGTGTGCCGGCCCGTTCCGCACGCCAAATCCAGCGCCGGCCCGCGCGGCAGCAGCGGCAAGAGCTCGCGCACAATGCTGGCCGGTTCGGCAGGCGCGCGCTCGGCCGCCAAACGATGTTTTGCGTCCCATTCCGACTGGCTTGATGGCATAAAAAAGGCTCCTGAAGGATACCTTCAGGAGCCTCAAAAAACGTTCAAAATGCGCTCAGTTCAGTGTTTCTGCTCGCGCGCTTAAACGCTGAACGAACTGCCGCAGCCGCAGGTGCTCTTCACATTGGGATTGTTAAACTTGAATCCCGCACCTTCGATGGTCTCGATGTAATCAATCTCGATTCCATCCAGATACATGGAGCTCATCTGGTCCACCGCGACCTTCAAACCGTCAAAGTCAAAAATCTGGTCCGCGTCGCTGGTCTGGTTTTCAAACGCCATATGGTACTGGAAACCGGAGCAGCCGCCACCAACAACTGCCACGCGCAGCGCAACCGGCGCCGGACTCTGCATGCTCATGATTTCCTTGACCTTGGTACTGGCAACGGGCGTCAAATTAATCATAATTCCTCTTAGCCTCCGCTCGCAGGCGAACCTGCAAGCCAAACAACAACCCCATTATAGCAAATTCCCCACAGCCCTGCACAGCGCCCACGTTCTTGTTACGAAACTCCAACTGCCACCGTGTTTCGACATGGTTCAGCGCTTCGCATACAATAAGATGCCTATATGATCCACAAAGTTACCTTGATTCCCGGCGAGGGTATCGGACCGGAAGTCGCCGCCGCCACGCGCCGCATTCTGGAAGCCTCCGGAGTGCAGTTCGAGTGGGAAGAAATCGAAGGCCGCACCGACAAAGCAACGGTGGAAGGCCAATTAGTCAGCCAGGCTGCCGTTGAATCCGTGCGCAGGAATCGCGTCGCTCTGAAAGGCCCCATGGCCACAGCCATCGCCGGTGGCGCCCCAAGCGTCAACGTCGCTCTGCGCAAGACGCTCGATCTATACGCCAATCTGCGCCCCGTAAAAAACCTGCCCGGCGTCAAATCGCACTTCGAGAACGTGGATTTGATCTTAGTCCGCGAAAACACCGAGGATTTGTATTCCGGCCTCGAGCACGAAGTCGTCCCCGGAGTCGTCGAAAGCCTCAAAATCATCACCGAAAAAGCCTCCACGCGTATCGCGCGCTTTGCCTTTGAGTATGCGCGCCGCCACGGCCGTAAGAAAATCCACGCGATTCACAAAGCCAACATCATGAAGCTCTCCGACGGCTTATTCCTCCGCTCTGTCCGCACCGTCGCCGCGCAATTCCCGGAAATCGAATACAAAGAATTAATCGTGGACAATGCCTGCATGCAAATCGTCATGGACCCGCTGCAGTTTGACATGCTGCTGCTCCCCAATCTCTACGGCGACGTGATGAGCGACCTCGCGGCGGGACTGGTCGGAGGCCTCGGCGTCGTCCCCAGCGCCAATATCGGCGATGAAAGCGCCTTATTTGAAGCCGTTCACGGCACCGCTCCGGATATCGCTGGAAAGGGCCTCGCTAACCCCACTGCCCTGCTGATGAGCGCCCTTCTCATGCTGGAACATCTCGGAGAGCGCACCGCCGCCAAACGCATCGCAGTTGCCCTGGAAAAGACCTATCGCGAAGGCAAACACACTACACGAGACGTTGGTGGACCTGCTGGCACCAACGAATTCGCCGAGGCCGTAATTTCCGCCATGAAGCAGAGCTAGCTCTCCATTCCAGTCCTAATTTGAAAAGTACTAGTAGTTCCAAATCACTAAAATGCTTGCTTTTTGAACCGGATGCGTGTCACCATCTCACCGTTGAGCCCCGGGCGTCCCCTCCGAGGTGGCTAAATGCAAAGAACCCGTTATCCAGAGCGTCGGCGCACTACGCGCCTTTCCCTTCAGATACCCCTGATCGTGCGCTGCCGTCTGCCCGAAGGCGAAGCCATCGACCTGAAGGCCTCCACCTACGTCGTAGGTGCCAATGGCGCCCTTTTGCTGATGGACACGCCGCTCATCCCCGGCCAGAACGTTCGTGTTTTCAATGAGATGACGGCAGAATCGACGGATTGCTTCGTCACTTCCCTTCGCGAGCAAAGAGACCGTCGTTTTGTGGGTATCAGCTTCGCCAACCCCAATGTCGACTTCTGGCACATCGTCTTTCCGAGGGCCGGCACCCGCCAAGCCATCCGCTCCTCCCAAACAGGCGGACTCGTTCCCCCAGGTTTTCGCTCGGAAAACCCTCCGCAGTTCTGAATCGCCTTTTGCGCCGCAAGAATCGCAGCTTCAACTGTCAAGTGTTCTTGGGAATGTAAATCTGGTAGACCATCAGATACACGATCACGCCCGTTACGCAAACATAAAACCACAGCGGCAGCGTCCACCGCGCAATCGCCCGGTGTTTGTCAAATTTTTCTACCCACGCGCGGCGCAACGTAATCAGGATCAGCGGCACAATCACAATCGCCAAAATAGTATGGGAGGTCAGCAACACAAAATATACGGGCCGAATCCACCCTTGCCCCTGAAACACAACATGCCCCACGCGGATGTGATAAACCACGTAGGAAACCAGAAAAACAGTTGAGACCGCAAACGCCGAAATCATGAATCTCTTATGCACATCCCGTTTGCCGGAGCGGATCGCCGCGTACCCGCACGCCAGCAAGACTCCGCTGATTCCATTGAGAGAGGCATTGAGCGCCGCATGGGAAAACATGTGTGTGAGTAGGCCCTCCCTGTAGTGGCCCTCTTGAATCGTTTGGATCAGCGCGGGATTTTGTCGTAGATCATCAGTCCCAGCAGCAGCGGGATGTGCAGGACCGTAGCGTGCATCAGCCACTTGGCGCGCGTGTTTGTCTTGCTGCTGGCGGCCCATAAACAAACCTGCAGCAGGGCTGTGCTTATAACCAACGCGCCAAAGAAATACAAAATCCCCGCCAAGCCTACCAGCGCCGGCAGCAAACTCACGCCCACCAGCGCAGCGGCATAGAGAATGATCTGTCGAAATGTACGCGTCCCTTCCCGGTCCACCACCGGGAGCATCATGATCCCCGCGCGCGCGTAATCTTCCCGGTACATCCACGAAATGGCATGAAAATGTGGGAATTGCCAGAGAAAAAGAATCGCAAAGAGCAGCCAAGCGCCGCGGTCCAGCGAACCCGTTGCCGCAACCCATCCAATCATCGGCGGAATCGCACCCGGAAAAGCTCCGACAAACGTCGCCCAAACTGTGCGCTTTTTCAGCGGCGTGTAAGCCAGCAAGTAGCTCAAGCACGTCGCCACGCCAAGCCCCGAGGCAAGCGGGCCAGCCGTCAAATATAGATCCACCGCGCCTGCAATCGAAAGCGCCACTCCGAAAACCAGCGCTTCCCGCGGCTGTAAAACGCCGCTCGGCAGCGGCCGCGACGCCGTGCGCCGCATATAACGGTCGGATTCCCGCTCGATGTAATGATTGAGCGCCGCCGTGCCCGCCGCAATCATCATCGTGCCGAAAACCGTGTGAATCATGTGCAGCCAGCCAACGGGCCCCTGCGCTCCCATGTAGTAGCCGGCCGCGGTCGTCATCAGCACAAGAAACGACACATCAGGCTTCGTCAGCGCCACATAGGCATTGGCGCGCGCCGCCAGCGTAAGTTGCGTTGTTCCCGTCGTGCTCATCCGACGCTCACCTGCCGCGCTGAGGTCGCCGCCACCTCTCCGCGGCGGGGCACGAGTCGGTAGCATAACAAAACAACCAGAATCGAAAACGCAAACAGAATCGCGCCAACCACCGTGTGAATCACGGTCAACAAAACCATGATCGGCATCGGCTGCGGCGCATCCGCCGTGCTCATCCGCGACCAATACGCGCCAAAGCCCAGCAGGAATTGGATACCGAAAATCGCATGCAGCTGAACACGCGCCTTGGAGAGTTCCCGTGACGCGCCAAACCGCTTGCGTAACGCCACCGCCGTCCAGATCACCATCCCGAGCACCACCAGCGCTCCCGCCATGTGCGGCCACACTGGAATTTCCTTGTGCCGGAACCCGGCCCCAAGAATCACTTGCAAATAGATGATGGCGGCATTCAGTACCACAAGAAAATGGATCGAAGGCGAGCCGCTATCCTCCAATTGCGGCCGCTCGGAAACCCACCATTTGCTGGTGAACACCGCAATGCTCAGAACCGCCCCGAAAACGATTTGCGCGAAGCTCGCGTGTACCACAGGCAACCAGTAATGCAGTAGCTGTCGCACCACCTGGCCTCCGAGAACCGCCTGTGCGAGAACTCCTCCAACAGCGACAACCCCGAACCATTTCAGCCACGACCGCGATTCGGTCTTCCACAAAAGGATGGCAAGAATCAACACAAGGACTGCCAGCACGCCCGCAATCACACGATGTGAGTGCTCAAAGAACGCACCCCCCGCTAGCATTCGCAGCGACGGAAACCAAGTCCCAAAGGATTTCGGCCAGTCGGGAACGGAGAGCGCCGCGTCTTTCGAAGTGACGAGCGCCCCGGCAACGAAGAGAAGCACGGTCCAGCAGACGACAAATACCGAGTATCTGTGCACACCCGCATTGTAGGTGGTGGTCATAGCCCAAGTCCCAGCGGCGGATTATACATACAATGTCCTCAAGGGGCTACCGTGGAAAGTCGCGTGGACGGCCCGCCGGCTTCAATCCCCACAGCGCGCAGCACCAGGTCCGCCAGCGCCGCGATAAATAGCGGTGAGTCCCCCACCGCAGGCATCATGCGAAACTTCTCAATCCCCAGCCTTTCCGCCTGCTCGCGCGCCTCAATATTAATTTCGTGGAGCGTCTCGATATGCTCAGTCACAAAGGAAATGGGCACAACCAGCATTTCCTTCACACCTTCCTGCCCCAATCGATCAATCGTCCCCGTCAGCGGCGGCTGCAGCCACTTCGCCGGCCCCACGCGGCTCTGGTAACAAAGCAAATGCGTCTTCGGCCAGCCTGGATAGCTCTTACTTCCCAACTCGCACGCCAGCCGCACTGTCTCCTCGATCTGTTTCGGGTAAGGATCGCCCTTCTCCACCAAGCTCATCGGCAATCCATGCGCGCTAAAAACAAGATGAATCTTCGAACTATCCGCAAACTGCCGCAAAACCGATCCAATCCGCTCCACCAGCGCCTGAATATAAAGCGGATGATTGTGAAAATTGTTGATGGTGCGTTCCGGCGGCTTCCCCCCAGGGCTTTTCCATTCCGCCTGATCGGCTACGCGCCGCCACTCCTTTAGGCTACTCAACGTCGTCGCATACGAATAATGCGGATACAGTGGCAGGAGCACAATCTCATCCAGCGGTCCCGCTTTGCCCAACAACGCCACTGCCTCAGAAGTCATCGGCCGCCAATAACGCATCGCCGTAACCGCCACCGGATCAATATACGGAGAAACGGCCTCGACCAGCCGCACGCGCTGCCGTTCTGTAGAGCTCCAATCGGTGAGCGCCGCCCAATTTCCGCGTATTTCCCAGCGACCGGCACCGACCGCCGCGAAGAAATAAGCTTCGCAATCGGCCGCCGCAAAAATCCTACCGGCCCCAAAGGTATGATGTCCGGATCCAGAAATAAGTTCAAAAGAAATGGCTCGACGGCCTCCAGCGAATCCGGCCCTCCGAGCTGGAACAACACGATCCCAACTCGCTTCTTCGCTCCCACCCTACTTCCCTCGATTCAGCGAGTCTTTTAATTGCTTTAGCTCGTCCCGCAGGGCAGACGCCCGGCGCGCCACCGACAGGTAATAAACAAAGAATATCCCCCACGCGAAAAGGTATGCCGCAAACACGCTGTCAAGGTTCTTCATGCCGCCTCCGCTTCGCGACGCACAATATCCAGATCACCGCGCATGGCTTCCAGCTTGTAACGCGCCAGCAACAACAACGTCATCAAGCTCAGCATCGCCATCCAAGAAAAAAACAGAACCTTCCACATCGTGGGATCGAGGCCCGAGCCCGGTCCGCCCATGACCACGGGCTGCGGATGCTGCGTTCGCCACCAGCGGATCGAGCCAAACACCAGCGGCACATCCAGAAATGCAAATATCCCGAAGAGCGCGGTGAAAAGTGCCCGGCGATCCGGCTCTTCCACCAGCGTGCGCAACAAAAGATAGGAAACGTAGAGAAGCCAGAGCACAAACGTCGAGGTCAGCCGCGCGTCCCACGTCCACCAAATCCCCCAAACCGGATGCGCCCAGATGGGCCCTGTAACGAGAACAACCGTCGTAAACGCCAGCCCCACCTCGGCCGCGGAAGTGCCCAGCCAGTCCCACTGCGGCGCCCGGCGCCACACATACATCAAATTGCCGATAAAGCAGATAAAAAATGCCGTGAGCCCCGTCCATGCGCTGGATACGTGGAGGAATAAGATGCGATAGATCAGCCCCTGCTTGATGTCGGTGGGCGCAATAAAAAACGCGCCATACGCCGCCGCCACCAGCAGGAGAACAACTACCGCGCTACCCAACGCGTGTTTCACCATGCCTTCATTCCTCCAGGAGATATTCGCCGAAAAGCCATAGCGCCGTCAAAAAAACCACGTCGAACACCACCAGAAACTCGATGCCCTTCCATTCCATGAACGGCTCCCTGTCCAGCAGCCCCACCGTCACTTGCGTGCTGGCCACCAGCACGGGAGTAAGCAGTGGTAACAGCAACAGCGGCAACAACAGTTCGCGCATGCGCGCTTGCGCGGATACCGCCGAAAGCGCAGTCCCCGCAATCGAAACGCCCAGACTCCCGAGAAAAAGAACCAGCACAAGCCGCCCGAACACAGGAAAAATTGGCACGTTAAACAAAATCGAAAACACCGGCAGCATCAGGAGTTCCGTGAGAAGCAGGAACAATGTGTTGGCCGCCAGCTTGGCGACAAAAATCGCAAAGGGATCGCTGACAGACAATCGCAAAGCACTCAATGTGTCGTTGCTTTGTTCGCGCAAGAAGCAAGGCTGCAGCATGAGCGACGCGGCAAATAAAAATGCCAGCCACAGCAAGCTACCTGCAAACCGGCGCGATTCCGCCGAAGTTGGGTCAAACGTGAAGCTGAACAACACGACGACAATCAGAATAAACACCACCGTCGTCGTCAAGAACTCCCGCGAGCGAAACTCCGTGCGAAGTTCCTTGCCCAGCAGCGTCGCGGTATTGGAGAGCAGCGCCATTCAAGCGTCCGCAAACGTCAGGATGGAATGCAAATTCGCGCCGCTGCGCGTGTCCGCCATAACCGAGCCCGCGTCCAGACGAATCGCCCGCGTAGCCAGCGCCGAAATCTCCGATTCCCCATGCAGACTCATCAGAATCGTCCGCCCGGTATCTCGTAGCCGCCGCAGCGTCTCGGCAAACCACGTCACGCCCTGAGGATCAAGCCCCGTCGCCGGCTCATCCAAGAGAAGTACCGTGGGGTCATTCAGCAGCGCCCTCGCAATGGCCACTCGCTGCCGCATCCCGCGCGAAAACGTTCGCACCAGCGAACCGCGTCGTTCGATGAGCCCTACTTCCCTCAGCAACGATTCCGCGCGCTCAGCCGGCTCCGCGATTCCCTGCAACCTCGCGAAGAGCAGCAGATTTTCTTCGGCCGTCAGCTCGTCATACACCATCGTTGCATGCGCCACGAAACCCATTCTCGCCGTCGCCGCTATTCCTTTTCCATCGCCATCTGAGAAGTTCACCGTTCCAGACGAGGGCCGCACCAGCCGCGCCGCAATCCGCAGCAGCGTCGTCTTTCCGGAACCGTTCCGCCCCGCCAGCGCTACACACTCTCCCGCCGTCACCTCAAACGAGACGCGCCGCAGCGCGTAAAGCCCGCCATAGCGTTTTTCAATATTCTCGAAGCGAATTCCTGTGGGAGAAAAAACCGGAGCCGTCACCTAGCGACCTCGGAGAGATCCGACTCACGCCGCGCGTACAACGCTTACCCTCGCACAAGGTCGCGCAACACTTTTTCCGCCCGCGCGCGTTCCTGTACATACTCTTGCTCGGAGATAGTGCCGGCCTGATGCCGCAGCTCCAACCGGAAGAGCCGCTCTTTCAGCGCATCAAGACTCGTCCCGATCGCCGCGTCCACTTCCGCAAGGCTTGACGCCCCGTTCGTGGGAGCCGTGGACGTTGCCGGAACCGCCGGCGATTTCGCTTTCTTCGGCTTCGCAGTGGGAGCCTCATCTTCCGCGGGCACCGGCCCTACAACGGCCACCACCTGCTTGCGCGCAAGTCCAACAGCCAAGACCGCGAACAGACAAATAAATCCCACAATCACCGGCCACTTCAAAACATCCAGCCGTCCAGGAACTTGCTGAATCGCTACGCCGCCGCCTTCTCCGCCGCCCTGCTGGCTGTCTCGATTCTGCGGCCCTTGGCCGCCGCCTGCATTGGCATCCTGCGCAGGCGCAGTCCCCGACACGTTTACCGCGACCACTGTCCCCGCGGGAACATCGTCGCGCCCATACACGTTCATTCCCTGCTCTTGCCCGCCGGGATTCAAACCCTCGCCGCTCACCTGCATCGTCGGCGGTGCAACCACCAGCAATCTCCCGCCCGGATAGACGGTCGGTATCTTCACCGTCGCGCTGTTCCCGGCGTACGGAAGCTCGTACGAATATCGCACCGTGCTCTGTCCCGGCCGGAACGAATACGCAATCGAATACCGATTATTTTTCTTGTCGATCGGAAGCTGCACCACCGGCATACCCGCTGGGCCCGCCGCCGCTACCTGCTGGAGCTGTCCCTCCTTCGGCAGAGAAAAATCAAAATTGCCATCGGCGCGGTAATAGGCTTGCGGCGGCTGAGACTTGTTCTCGATCTCATATTCCTCACCAACGATCAGCGTGGCGCCGTTCGGCTGGAAAATCACCACGTGCGATGTCACGTTGATGGTCTTTGGGTCTTTCGAGGACTCAAAGATTTCCACTTGCACCGTGCTGGTCCCCGGGGGCACCGGCTGGTGAAAATTCACGCCGTGATACACCGCGCGGATAAGCATCGGCTGCGCGCCAAGCCCCGGATTGTCAAAGGTGAATTGACCCTGCGCATCGCTTTTGGAGTTCGCTACCGGCTGCATGCCCCCTTGCAATTGGAGCAGAATGACTTCGACTCCTGCTGCCGGCTGTCCAGTGGTGCCATTTTTCACCGTGCCGTGGACCGTGCCCGCTCGCGTGACGAGAAAAGGTGTGAGTGCCAAAGTGACGACGAATGCCAATCGCAGGAAGTACCGCATCATTGCGCGCTCCGGTCCACTGATGCGGGGTGAGTTCCGCGCGGCCGCTTGATTTCCGCTTCCGTCACGCGGTCGATTTCGGCCAGCACCAGTGCCGCCTCATTCTCAAGCGCCGTCTTCATCGCCTCAAAATCCCCTTCCGCATATTTTCCGGAGCGGTATTCAAACCGCAAATCGCGCAGATTGTCATAAATCGTGTCGCGGCGCTCCAGCAACTGGTCCAGCTTCGTGCGATGCGGCGCCAGGTCCGATGCATCCGGCTGAATATAGAAAATGAAAAGCATCGTGGCGACAGCCAGAGCCACACACGCGCCCAGCACCGCCCAATCCGCGGACGAAATGGAAACGATTGCGATTATTGTGGCAAGCGTCACGAATCAGTCCTCAGTCTCGCGCGCGGCTTGCGCCCGGGCTCGCTCCAGTAATTCCGGAGAAATCTGTGGCGCGTTCCCATCCGGTCCAGTCCTCGGAGTGGGACGCTTCCGCCAGCGCGATATCACGAAAACCACCAGTACCGTACCGAATGCTAGATAAACGCTGGGCATCGCCCACGCCACCAGGCTAAATCCCGACTTCGGCGGCTCCGCGTAAACCTTCGTGCCAAACTCCTGCACGAACATCTGCGTGATGGCATCTTCCGAACCGCCGCGGTCCAGCGACTGGTTCAATTCCTTCAACATGCTCGCGGAAACGGTGCAGCCCACGTGGTTGCATTGCGTGAGCACCTGGCTGCACCCGCACATGCACATGAACTTGCCGCCAATTTGTTTGGCGCGGTCGGAGAGTTGCTGCGCGCCGATGGGCGTCGTCAGCAGCGGCGCAATCGCAAATACCCCAAGCACTGCCACGCCCATCAGTCGAAGAACCCTACTCACGTTTCTCTCGCATCGTCACCGAAGGCGTCAGCCCATGCGCCAACTGCTGCCCGACAGGTTGTGGCGCGCTCGCAAGCACTAGAACGGCGCGCCGGTTCGGCAGCAGCGCCACCAACGTGCCAAACACCACCACGACTCCCCCGAACCAGATCCATTTCACCAGCGGATTCAGAAACGCGTGGATCACAGGCAGTTGCGTGTCCGGGCTCTGCCCCGCGTAGACCACGTACAAATCTTCCTTCAGCGTCGAATAAATCGCCACCATCGTCCCGTTTTCCGCCGTGGTTGAGAACCGCCGTTTCTCTGGATACAGCATCATCTGCTGTTTGTTGTTCTGCAAAACTTCCACGATCATCCGCTCGGCGGTGTAATTCTTCTCTGGCTTTGTGTCAAACGCCTGCAGCAACAAAGTATAAGGCCCAATCTGCAGGGTCTGGCCCAACTGCATCTCTTTTTGTACGTCCCGGTTGAACGCCGCGCCAGACAGACCGATGAACACCAGCACCATGCCCATGTGCACGATGTAACCGCCGTAACGCCGCGTGTTGCGCATCGTCAAGTCAATCCCGGACGCGATCAGCGAAGCTCCCGACCGCGCGCGAATCACCTTCGAGCCCCGGAAAAACTCCATTCCGATCGTCGAAGCCACAAACACACACAGAATCATGCACACCAGGGAATAAAACGCGCGGAACCCAAACGCAAATGCAACCGCCCCCCCAACGAGGCCGATAACCAGCGGCCATCCAAAATTGCGCTTCAAACTTTCCACCGACGTCTTCCGCCACGCCAGCAGCGGTCCGACGCCCGTCAAAAATAGCAGCAGCAACCCGAGGGGAATGTTCACCTTGTTGAAAAACGGCGCGCCCACGCTGATACGATCCCCAGTGATCCATTCCGAAAAAACCGGAAACAGCGTCCCCGAAAGAATGGCGATGCAAGCCACCAGGAAAAGTAAATTGTTGAACAGAAAGCTCGATTCGCGCGAAACCACCGAGTCCAGCTGATTCTCGCTCTTCAGATAATCCCGATTCTTGAGGTATGCGCCCAGGCACACCAGAATTATGATCCCAAGAAATCCCACGAACCAGTTCCCGATGCTAGACTGCGCGAACGCATGCACCGAACTGACCACTCCGCTGCGCGTCAGCATCGTCCCGAGAATACAAAGCAGAAACGTGCAGAACACCAGCCATACGTTCCACACTTTCATCATCCCGCGCTTTTCCTGCATCATCACGGAGTGCAGAAACGCCGTGCCCGTCAGCCACGGCAGCAGCGACGCATTCTCCACCGGATCCCAGCCCCAATACCCGCCCCAGCCCAGCACCGCGTACGCCCAGTGCGCGCCCAGCAAAATCCCCATGGACTGAAACATCCACGCAATCATCGTCCACTTGCGCGTCAAGTGAATCCACTTCTCACCCGGATACCGCGCCAGCAGCGCTGCCAGCGCAAACGCAAACGGAATCGTGAATCCCGTATACCCCGAATACAAATTCGGCGGATGAATCACCATCTCCGGATACTGCAGCAGCGGCGTCAACCCATTCCCGTCCGCGCGCGCCACCAGGTCCATCGCGCCATTCGCTCCCGGCACCGCCAGCGCCTTGAACGGACTCGCCACAAAATTGTTCAGCGTCAAAAAGAAAATCTGCACGCCCGCCAGCACCACGCCGACGTACGGCATCAATTCCCCATTTTTATTCCGGTACGCAATCAGCACCGAAATGACGTACACCGCCAGCAGAAAACTCCAGAACAGCAGCGACCCTTCCTGCCCCGACCACAGCGCCGCAACCTTATAAAAGGTAGACAGGTCGCGGTTGCTATGCGCCACCACGTACGCCACGGAAAAATTATCAGTGAAAAATAGATATTCGAGGCTTAACGTCGCGAGGAAAATCAAGCAGCAGGTCGCAATACCCGCCTGCCGTGCGCTCTTAATCAGAAGTGGGTGACGTGTGAGGATCGCGGCAATTCCGCCCACGAAGGCGTATACCGCGCAAATAAACGCTAGAACGAGTGCAAAGGACCCGAATACATCCACGAAAACCTCGCCTCTCCCCGGCCAACGCCGGGAGCTTTACATGGTGCTAGGCTGGTTGGAACTCGCTGCTGCCCCGGTTACCTTGCCCGGCGCCGCCTCATACTTTGATGCGCACTTCGCCTGCACGTGCTCCGCCACGAAGCGCCCCTCGGAGTCCGGACTGCCCTCCACAAGAGCCTGCGACTTATCCACAAACGTGTCCGGAAGCGGATCGCTGCCAATGTAGCTCACGGGAAGCGCCTTCCCTTCCCCCTCGAGCACAAAATCAACCCGGCCGGAATACCGGCGAATGCTATTCGGCGCAACCGTCCCGCCCACCCGCATCCTTTGCTTCAATGCCCGGCCATGCAGCCCCTGAATCTCCGCGATCGTGTGATAGTACGTTTTACTTTCCCCGTACCCCAGCCACGCCAGAAATCCCATCGCAACAACAATGACTCCGATTCCAATCCCGAATTTTGCCTGCTTCTTCACGCGAGTACTCCTGTGGCGCCTGCTGTGCCTCTATGTGCTGGATTCTACCACAGATACAAAAGCGGTCTACCTGCCTCTAGCCTCAATTTGGTCCATCCCCGAGTCCCAGTTCCGTACTGTACTTTGGGTCAGCCCACAACCGGCGCCGCAAGCGCCTCCCGCAAACGAACCGCCGCCTCTTCCCCATCCGCGTGTTCCAAATCGAACGGTCGGCCTCCATCCAGCACCACTGTACACCCCAGTTGTAGCGCCAAAATCTGATCCAAAACCGCTTCAAGCGTTCGCGAAACCAGCACCACTCGCTTGGGTTTCAACGATCTCCGAATCCGTGTAGCCACTGACGCCAAACGCCGCGCAAGCAGTGCCGCGAGTCCATCGCCATCTCCCGGCGCGCCCTCGAACGGGCACTCCAAAACGTGCGTCAGAAAAAATCCCCCGCGCTGAAATTCCGCATGCGCCGCCTCCGGCTCCTTCCCTGCCAGCGAAATTCCCGCCGCACTAAATATCCTTCCCGCCTTGCCCCGAGAATCGCACTGTGGAGAGTACAAAAAGTCCTTTTCCTCGGGCTGTGACGTAGCGCACAAAAGCAGCGTGTGAATATGCACCGGCCGGAACCGCGTAGCCCACTCCAGCCGCTCCAACCGTCGCGCAATATGCTTCCCCGTCGCCTCCTGTCCGCATCCATCGCAAAGTAACGCGTGGCTTTCGCCCATAGCACCCGTAGCGGCGGGCTTCAGCCCGGCCCGCCCTAGTCTTTCTCCCCATCAAAATGTAGTGGAATGTCACCGATACTGCAAATCACATCGTGGAATGAAAAACCAAGATGAGCAGGGCGTCGGGTACTTTTAGTCAGTTCAAGACAGCACGGCGGCGGTTGAACGCCTGGGATGGAGTTTGGGGTTCTGGCGTCGCACAACCACCACCGTGCGATCCTACTTCTTCCAACTAAACCCGCGCGCAGGCGCGAAGTTGCAGCCCCCCGCCTTCTTTTTGGATTGGAAATGTCGTGATTTGCGCTGAAAGAAGAAAATCCACTGCCCCACATTCACTCTTCTCTTACTGACAACCGAGAACGACTAACCCCAACCCCGCACTCAATCTTTTCCTACTGAAAACTGACAACTGAAAACTCACGAAGACACCGGCGTATCCGACGGCAGCTTCGCCCGCAGACACCACTTCAGCTCCTGGCTCATCTCCGTGATCTCCATCCCCGGCATCACGATGAACTTGCAGCTCAGCATTTCGTGCGGCTCGTCCTCATCCGGCAGCTGGCACGTCACCCGGCAATACTGGCAATCCTGATTCCAGCAAAACCGCCCGTACGGAATCGTTTCGGGACTGATGAACTGAAAACATCGCAAAAGCGAGTTCCGCTCCGGCACCTGAAACTTTTTCCCGAAGACCGTAATCTCCACAAGCTTTTCATAAGGACGGAAGGGTTCCGACATGACGATTCCTGTTCTCCGTGAACCGGCCTGCGGCGTCACTCGTTCCCCTGCACCGCATCACCTGGCAAACAGCCATATTTGATTGCCACATTAGAGTAGAACCCGTCATGCGCCCGCACAATGCTGCGTCCGCCACGCGTTCCCAATGTGCTACGGGGTCGATTTGGGTCATTAGGGATTTACATACGCGCGGAAACGGGTCCGCGGTGCGGGGCGCTATCCAGCCGCTTACTGGCTACTGCTCAGGAAGCTTCTCTTCCAGCTCGCTGGCCAGCTTATGCACGTCGGTCGTCTCGCTGAAGCCTTGAACCTGCTGGGTTGCCGATTTCACGTCCATGCCGCTATGTTCACAGAGCTTTTGAATCATCTGCAACACCATCGTCAGTTCCTGCTCCGCCAGCATGCCGACTTGCAGATCCAGATGTGCTCGCCGCTCCGCCTGCCGTGCCATGCGATTCTGGCTGATTAACACGCAGATCGTCAGAAAAACGCTCTCGGACGCGACGAAGAGCGCCAAAATACCGAAGGGGAAAGGATCGAAGGCTTTCACGCCGGGAACCAAACTGAGATTCAGCATGATCCAAACGACAACCAGAATCACATGCAGCAGAAGGAATTTCGGGCTGCCGATGAATCGTACGATGGCATCGCTCTCGCGCTCCGTCGCCGTCCGCCGTTCCAGCGCCTCCTCTTCCAGCTTGGCAATGGCCGCAATATTGAATTGCGTGGGATTCTTGGCGATCTGCTCGGACACCGCTTTATTCATGCACGAAACTCCAGTTCAGGCAGGCTTCACGCTCATGCCCTCGATTCGCGAGCGACCAAGCGGTTCGAACTCTACTTCGGAGTGAATCGGACCCGTTTCGTGGATGATCGAGTACGCGAGCGCGGCGGGAAGCTTGGACTTCGGCCCGAACCGCACCAGGCTGCGGCGGCTTCCCAAGCCAGCGTCGAAGGATCCTGGCGTCGTGTCTCACCACCTTGGCTTACTGTTTCGGAGCACTGCCTGCGTCCGTCCCCGAAAATGCCGGCCGGTGGAGATGGCTGAACAGCGTGTGCGGCCCTCCATAGATAAACTCAAGCGCGAGGTTTTCTCCTGCGAACGCCAGCAGGGTGTAGTTGCCCATGCGCAACCCGTCTTTGGCCCCGTAGCGCGCCGGATACCACGCGTACACAGTTGTCATCGTGCCCGCATAGGGCGCAACGATCGCCGCGAACGACACTTGCCGATGCCCATCCTCCCCGCGGCGCGCTGTCACCGTCGAAATCATGGCGTGCTTAAACCTGCGAAAAAACCCCGTGCACTCGCAGCGGTAATACAACGTATCTTCCCGGACCACTTTCGCCAACGCATACCTCGTCGTCGTCGTTATCATCGCGATGCCAAAATTGGACCCCACACGCTCACCGTACGCGCCCGCGCCCTGTCCCCACTCCGGAGGCGTTTTATCCGCCTGATTGATCCCACCTACCAGTGCCGCGCCAAATACTGGATAGGGCCCGAACGTATCGAAGAGGTAGCTTCGCAGCTTCATTTTTTCTGTCGGACGCCGGTACACCAGATCCGTTTGCGGCTGTTTTATGGTCGGTAAGTCTGCGTCTACGCTGGTCGAAAACGACGTATTCGAAGCCACCGTGGATTGGGCTTTTCCGAGCGGCGCTAGAACTCCCAGCCCCACAATCGCCAACAGCAAAGGGACAAACCCGCGCATCTTCATGTGTACTTCTCTCCTTGCCCAAACCTTACGATTTGCGATCGAGGATGGCCGCAGCACTCGGCCTGTGAGGAACCAAGATCCCTACACTCTCAAATACCACGTTGAGAATTCCGCTGTCTGTCCTATAGGGCACACCAAGTTCGTGCATGCGCAGCAACAAACCGCCCTTCAATTGCTTTTCTGTGCGCTGGCGCTTTCTTCCTGTTGCTCTTCGGCCTTCTCCCAACTGGCATTGGGGTTATATTCCTTCATCGTCTTGGCTAGAACCTCTGTCTTCGCGCCGAGATCCTTCTGATACACCTCTCCATACTCATTGACCATAAAGGTCATCACGCCCGACGACCCGTATTCCGCCGGATAGGCTACGAACGCAAAACCCTCGCTCATTTTGCCGGCTACCATGTAACTCTTCGGCCCTCCCGGACTATCTTTCCCCTGGCGCATCAAAATCCGGAAATAGTAACCGTGAAAAGGAATCGGAGCCCGGCCCTCACTCCTACCATCACCATCCACAATCGCAGCCGCCAGCAGCGGCCCGAT
Source organism: uncultured Acidobacteriota bacterium (assembly GCA_963729455.1). Classification (GTDB taxonomy): domain Bacteria; phylum Acidobacteriota; class Terriglobia; order Acidiferrales; family UBA7541; genus Acidiferrum. The sequence continues at coordinate 446,419 of CAVSNX010000003.1, read as the reverse complement.
CGGGCTTTGCGCTTCGCCATCTCCAGCTCTCCAGTACAGCCCATTGTGATGCCCTTCTTCACTGAAGATTCTCTGCGCGTACTCGTTGTGCTCTGCGGATCGATATTCCTTTTCCGCCGCCACCAGCTCCTCGCAAACCCCAATCGCCGATATTTCGTTCTCCCCGATTCGCCGGAACAATATCTCTTCCTTGCCCGCTTCGGTGTCGAAATACCACGCACCGCCTTTGCTCATCAGCGGGATCGGCGTCGGCCAATTCTCCGCCCCTATATACAGCACCGTGCTTCCATCCGGTTCTCTCACCAGACGGTGCATCTCCTGATATTTTTGTACGAAATTCGCGCGGCCCTGCGCGTCCTCGGCTTCGTCTCCCGACGAGACGATTTGCTTCCCGTTCGGTCCAAGAATTTCCAGCAACGCTTTTTCGTCGTTACCCTGCGCCGCCGTCATCAGCGCCTTACTCGCCTCTTCCGCCGATGCAAATGTCTTCTGGCCCCGTTGCTGTCCCATGGATCGGGGCGGAATACACAGCATCATCAGCATGGCGACTGCGGCCAATTGCACAACTGCGCCCCAGTGGATTTTGTCGAACTTCAGCTTTGTCCGCCGCATAGTGCTTTTCTCCAATTCTAGATTTTTCGGCCGATCAGCAACCAAACGAACCACCGCTCACTTATGTCTGCCGCCACCGCCGCCGCCGCGCGACCCTCCGCCTCCACGCGCCGCTCCTCTGCTCGCGCTGGCGCTTCCGCGCGACGCATAGCTCTTTGTCTGTCCGCCACGGTTGTACCCGCTGAACGCGCTCGAACGCGTCCCCGTCTGACCGCGCGGCTGACCATATCCTCGCGCCGCCTGCGTATTTCCATTAAAAGCCCTCGCCGTCGCCGCTCCGCGGTTGCTGCTTGCGCCGCGCCCTGCACCGGCGTTGGGAGGCCTGTTCCCCGCGTTGGCGCGAGCGCCGGCTCCTACCCTCGCGTTGTTAGCACCGCCCCGTGCGCCGTTCACTCCCCCGCGCCCGCCGTTCACTCCTCCGCGCGCTCCTCCTCCTCGGTAGTAACTGCTCCGGTTGTAAAACGTTCTGCTCCCGGAGTAATACCGGCCGTGGTTGTACATCGCGTACCGGTTATGCCAGTCAAATCCCCAGTGATTCCATCCCCATCCATAACCGCCGTAAAACCCCATTCCGAAGCCCAGCCCGAACGACAGGTACGGGCCCCCATACCAAATTCCAGGATACGGATACCACCCCGGCCACGGCCCTATCGGACCTCCGTACACCGCCCACGGGTTATACGCCGGGACGTAAATAACTTCGGGGTCCGTCGGCGCAATATCAATGTCCGATCCATCCGTTGTTACCGTCTGCTGCGGCGTTGTCCTTAGATTTCCCGCTCCCTGCGCTCGCTGCCGCATCACCTGCACCGCATCCATCACATCTTGCTGCTGGTTGTAGTAGGCATCGCCCAAGGACGACGTCCACGACAGGTTCTTGTCCATATTTCCAAGCACCGCCGGAAATGGCGCCAGCGCCTTGACGCTCGCGTCCCACGGCTGTTGGTCCACGGCTTGAGCCAAGGCATCCCCCTTCAAATCCGGATGCGCTTGCACCCAGCGATCCGCCTCCACGATTTGCTCTGGAAACGTGGCCGCCGCCAGGATCTGCGCCACCAGCGAATCCGGATACAGCGCAATCGGCGCCACCAGTTGCTGGATCTGTTCGGGGCTCTGTTGCTCGTACGGCGCCTGCGTCTCCTGCGACGCCTGGTTCTGCGCTTGCGCATCTTGCTTCGCCAATAAACTCTGCGGCCCGCTCGCCAACAACAATGTCAGCGGCAATAGCGCAACCAATATCCGCTTGCCTGCTCGGGTTCTTGCGAATCTCCTAGTCCGTCCGAATATGTTCATGTTCTTGAACCTCCTCCGCGCTTTCCTTGTTCCCGTCCTCCGACAGATAAAGAGGATCGTGCCGCGATGTAAAACTACTTCCGCGCTTGAATCTGCAACTCCGCGCTTCCGTTCTTACTCTTTGCCGCTTCATCTTAGAGCAGCCAATTCGTCCCGGCTGTCCACTTCCGCACACCCGTACCCAAATCTCTTCCCACCGGAAGTTCCTCTTTGAAACGTGCTGTTGTGGGAGTTCGCCGTTCACCCGCAGTCCACTTACAGTTCACCCGCAGTGCATTGCACTCTTTTCGTTCTTGCCCCAAAGTGGGCTCGTCTCACGGCATTGGATCAGGGCCAAAAGCCAGGAGAGCGGCGAACCACTTCAATGGCCGTCGCGAATAAAAAAAAGGAGAGTCACATGAAAACGCGCGCTATCGCAATTTCCATCTTTTTGGGACTCTTTCTCCTCGCGGCCACTGCGCCTGTCCAGGCACAGCAGCCCCTCCGGGTCAAGATCCCCTTCAATTTCGTTGCGGACAACGTTTCTCTGCCCGCCGGCGAATATAGCGTTCAAGCCGCCAGAGACGGCTCGCCCGCTCTGATCCTCCAGCGCATCGACGGCCGCGGTAACCAAGCCGCCATCGTCATGACCCACTCCGCTACGGCCAGCGACACCAAGTCGCAAAGCTCCTTGGTTTTCCGCGTGTACGCTGAGGGCTATTTCCTCTCTGAGATGTGGACCGCCGGAAATTCCAGCGGCCGCCAGCTCCCCACTTCTCGCATCGAGAAAGAGCTTGCCAAGAACGAAACACCGCATGACATCATCTTGGTGGCCACCCTCCAGTAGCTCCTGAGCTAAACACCTCAAGCGCCACCAGCTGCAAGCCAACGGGAATCCGACCACCCCCGGATTCCCGTTCCGCTTTTTCCGTCTTCCGTTCAACTCCAATCCGGTTTCCAAAGTCAGAACGGTGATACCTTTTTTTTGAAACGGAGCTAGGAAGAAGTTATCCTCATTTGTGGAGATGTAGCCTATGACAGACTGGTTCGCACGCCCCGTCCTACATGTAACGGATGTTGAGGCCTCGCTCCTCTTTTACGTTAACCGGCTTGGCTTCACGAGCCCCTGGCGCTACGACGACGACGGCAGAGCGCACGTCGCACAGGTCGACCGGCAGGGCTGCGCGCTTATCCTGGCGGACACGTGGCCGGAGAAGATTGGCAAGGGGCTGATGTTCATTTCCCTGAACGTCGAGCCGGAGACGCAGGTCGCCGCGTTGGACGCGCTGCGCGCGGAGCTCGAGGCCAAGGGCGTTCCGGTCAAGGACGGTTCGTGGGGCTACCGGCTTCTGGTGGTTGATGATCCCGACGGCAATCAGCTCTTCTTCAACTACCCGAGCGAGACTGCCTCCGGCAAGATTGCTGGAGAGGAAGCATAATCGCGCAGCCGGGCCAGCATGGCCCGTTCCACGGCCGGGTGCTTGGCGTTGCTTTTGACTTTGCTTCGACTTGACGTTGTGAGTGCCCCAGGTTCGCCCTTTGAACAAACGACGAACCTGGGTCTCGCGTTTCCTTCCTCTCCAAAATTTGTCATCCCGACCGTAGTGGAGGGATCTGCTTTTTTCTTGTAGGGGCACGATACATCGTGCCCTTCCTCGCTTTTCCAATTTCCATTCCCCAATTTCTATTTCCACGCCTGGGTTATCTTTCTCTCCCCACTTCCAAGCCCGTCATTCCGAACGGAGCAGGCCGACGCTTTTCTTTCCGTCTCGCTCCTGCGAGACGGTCGGCCTGCGAAGAGAGGAATCTCTCCTCGTTTTTCCATTTTCACTTTTCCATTTTCTGCTTCAATCAATCCTCTCCATCCTCCCCACCTCCCGCGGCTGATCCACCAGCGCATCCACCCGCTTCAAAAACCGCACCGTATGCTCCAATTCCGCATGCGCCCGAAACGCCCCCTCATCCACCCACCGCGAATGGATATAAAACAGCCGCCCATCCCGCACCCCCCGAAACACCTGAAAACTCAAACACCCCGCCTCTCCCCGCGAAGCCCCCGCCACCTCATGCAGCGCCTCCTCCACCCCACCCTCTGCTCCCTCCCGCGCATGCAACCTAACAAACGCATCCAGCTCCATGAGCTTCCCCCTAGGCTTTCTGCCCCTTTCCTTATTGTTACACTTTTCAATTATCCACCCTCTGCTTATTACGTTATAGTAATAGCGCCAAGGCTTCTTGGAATCAACCGGCCTTCCCCGGCAAGACGGTTAAGCGCGGCACAAATCTGCCAGAACGTCAGATACAAGTTGTGGTCTGAATTAAGCACCTCAATCAGATCGTCCGCAAGGTGAATCACAGAAATACGTCACTGTACCACTATCGATGGAGTACAATCCGGGGATGCTGGTCAGACTCAAGTCGCCCGCGAATTCGAGCGCGGTCCCACAGGTGCGAGATGTCCGTTCCTGATTTCCAGAAGTTAATGCTCCCCTTATTGAAGCTGGCAGACGACGGCCATCAGCACAGCTCCGCTGAGGCCATCGAGCAACTGGCGCAACAATTTCAGCTCACCGACGACGATCGACGGGAACTGCTTCGGAGCGGCCAGCAGCGATTTGACAACCGCGTGGGCTGGACAACCACTTATCTCAAGAAGGCAGGTCTGCTCAAGGCCGTCGGGCGGGGGCAATTCCAAATTACAGACCGTGGGCGAGAGGTTCTTGCAGGCCAACCGGCACACATTGATATCGCGTTCCTTGCGAATCGGTTTTCCGAGATGTCAGAATTCCGGCGGGTTCATCCAAGGGGCGGCCTCGGGGAGGAAGAGCGACCAGCGACATTTAACCCCGAGGGTAAATGGATTCCGCGATCCGGCGTGGAGGAACGGATCCGCGCAACGATGGAACTGTCAATTCCGAACTCGGTGACCCGTCACGCAGCACTCCGTTTTCTCGCGTTGGCTATTGAGAATGCAGACGAAGAGCGGGGCAACGCATGGTGCGTGCGCGAAACCGGCCAGGGACTCCGGGTCATGACGGGTCGATTGCTTGCATGTGAGGTCGCACGTTCGAGAATGCGGGTCAGCGTCACCGGACCTATCGGCGACGACATCCGGGGCATTCTAGGAGCGGAGACGGAGAAAGATGAGGAGTTCAAAAAAATACCGGGCGGATTGCTGCTGACGTTCCCCATCGAGCATGCGGAGGACGCCGTCGAGTTACTAAGGGACGGACTTAATAGCTTCATTGATATGGCCATGGCGCGCGTCAAGAGCGCAGTGAGCCTCGAAGATCACGCTCCCGAGGCTGTCGCGTACATTTCAACCATCGTTGGCCGCGAGCTGCCACAACCCGAACCACTCGTTGAGACCGAATATTCCGAAGAACTCGACGATGCTTCGGACGAGGACGATCTCGGTGTCTCGAAGGAGCCCAAGGTTCGCGGCCGCCCGCCGATCTTCGAGCACGGCCAGCGCTCTATTGCCTCGCTCGTAAGCGACATCGAGCGCGACATAATTGCCTTGCCCGAACTACAGCGGCCCTTCGTTTGGGAAGACACCAAGGTACGCGATCTCTTGGACTCTCTCTTCGTGGGTTTTCCGGTAGGGACGCTCGTCTTCTGGCACACATCCGACGACAAGGACGCTCGCGCTCTCGCGGCGGAAAAGCCAGGCCTCAAGGCCCCGACACTGGTCATCGACGGCCAACAACGTCTCACATCGCTCTACGCCGTTATGCGGGGCGTCGAGGTCACGAATAAGGACGGTGAAACGCGAAAAATTACAATCGCATTTCGGCCGCGAGATGGCCGATTTGAAGTCGCCGACGCGGCGATTCGCAATGACCCTGAGTTTCTTGCAAATGTCACGGAGCTGTGGAGCGGGACGCGACCCAAACCCCAAATCCGGCGCGATCTCATGAACGCGCTCCGGGACAAAGGACGCGCCGTCGACGAAAACTACGAGGATGCCATGGAGCGCAACCTCGATAGGGCACACTCGATAAGTGACTATCGATTTCCGACGATCGACATCCGCAAGACCGCGACAGCAAAGGATGAAGAGGCTACGGAAGAGGATGTGGCCGAAATTTTTGTCCGCATCAACAACCAGGGAACTCGGCTAGGACAAGTCGATTTTGTGCTGACATTACTCTCGGTGTACCACGGCGAGTTGCGAGACCGCATCGAGGATCGTTCGAGAGAGATGTCGGCAGGGTCGGTCGTCGGGATCGATACACAACAATTGCTGAGGGCTATCTGCGGTGTGGCCTTCGGTCGAGCCAAAATGTCGGCTGTCTACCGCTTTCTTCGCGGCGTCGACCCGACAACGGGAGAAGCGGACGCCGCCGAGCGATCAAAGCGACTGGGGCAGCTCGACGACGCGGCGAATGAGTGCATAGAGCCCACGCCGTGGCGCGACTACCTTCTTCGCGTATTGCACGCTGGGTTCGTCAGCCCCGCTCTTATTGCCTCCAAGAACGCAATTGTGAACGCTTACGCCTTTTACATTCTTGGCCGAAAGGCCGGCGTCTCGAAGGGCAAGCTCGACGCGATCATTGCGCGCTGGATTTTTGGGACGTTATTGACGGCACGCTACTCCAGCTCGTCGGAAACCATCTTCGAGCAGGACTTGGCACGAGTTGCGCGTCCAGCGTCGGATCATGTCGATGGTTTTGTGCACGCGCTTGACGACGCGATGGGCGAAACCTTGACGGGTGACTACTGGACGCAAACCTTAGTCTCCGCGCTGGAGACTCAGAAGGCGCGAGCCCCTGCCGCGCTTGCGTTCAGAGCGGCCCAGGTAGTTCTCGGGGCGCGGGCTCTATTCTCTGACCAGCTTCTTAGGAACCTATTCGACCCGCCCGCCGATGGGGCCCGCTCACCGACTGAGGCGCACCATCTCTTTCCGGCAGCTTGGCTAGACTCGCAGGGTATCCGCGACCGACGCCGCATCAATCAGGTTGCAAACCTGGCGGACGTCGGTTGGTACGAAAACAACGTGATCGGAGGCCGAAGCCCGGCGGAATACGTTCCGCGCGTTCGCAAGATGCTGGCGATTGACGACGATCGATGGGGCCGTCAGTGTGCTGAACACGCGCTCCCAATAGGATGGGAGGCGATGCAGTACGACGAATTTCTTCGCGAGCGGCGGCGACGGATGGCAGATATCATTCGTGTCGCGTTCCGCCAGCTCGGGGGTGAACCGAACGCCGCGCCGCTCACGCCGCCATGGTTCCTACCAGGCGCGGAGGACTTGTGGAAGCGCATCGCGGAAACCGAGCGCGCGCTGCGCGGAATTGTCCGAGACATCTACGCCACCCGATTTGGGGAGGCGGCAGCGCGAAAGATCCTGGACGCTCTGCCAGAGAGCGATCGCGAGCGGCTGACGCGCAGCCTGAGTGCGCGCGCCGCGGGATCGGACCCGTTGGGCATCGTGGATTACCTCTACCTCGGCCAAATTCCGTCGCTGCTCTTCACGACAGACGTTCAGCAGGAGACGCGTCGCCGCCTGGGCAATCCGCCCGACGCGAAGCAACGGATCCTTGCGGCCGTCGACCAGATTGCGCCCGTCCGCAACGAAATCGCCCATGTCCGCGAGGTTGATCGCGATCGCCTGCTTCGCGCGAGCGTCGCATGCGCGGACATATTGCAAATGCTTCGAGGCAGCTGATCCCTGAACGCAGTCCTCGCCCACCCTTGCGAAGGCGGGTGGACCACCCTTAACACGCCGAAATGATTTTGAATCTGTTTTTTCCGAGGGGGTGGCCTACCCTTTGCGGTCTTGGTTTTCGCAAAGGGTGGGTCACTCCCTGCTCCGTCTTCTACCCCGCGGCGGGTGGCGAACAGACGAGCCGTCAGCACGATCTAGGGTGCCGCACCCTGCGGTTTTCAGGGTGCTGTTTTTGACTTTGCTCCTCGCTTTTTCGCCGCGAATCTCACTTCCCCATTCATCCCGCCCCATTACCATCCACTCCCCAATTTCGACCATTCCCTGCATTTCACTTAGCCTGTCGTCACTCCCATGCTATCCTCTCCCGTGTACGCCGAACTTCATCCCCGCCCGACCGTCTCTCCCGCGCGCTTAAGCTCCATCTATTCCCATTCCTCCCAACCTTCTAACCTTCAAACCTTCCAACGTGCAAACGTCCCTTCGATTCATCCCCTTTGTTTTCAAACTCTTCCACACTCTTTTGCGCAATGGACGACACCTATCTCCTTTTCTTTCAACCCTTTCCGCACTCTTTCCATCGTGATGGGGGGTGGGGGGGGTGCCCACACCCGAAAACCTAAACCATCACTTTAACTTTTCGCCTTCACCCCGCACCGCCTCCTTCCACCAAAATAATCCCCGCCCTTTCTTTCCAACCACTTACAAATTGCCCATTTTCTATCCCCTTTGTTTTGACATTCATCCATGTAATGGGGGGGTGGGGTGGGGGTCCCCAGTGAAATCCCTAAAGAACTACCTTAACTGTCTCCGCATCTCCCCGGAAACAATCAGCTTGCCGCGTCAGGTGCCGCTAAACAGCCATCGCCTGCCTTCTGGAAGGGTACACTGGACACGGGTCACGGAACATGAATTACCGGCCACGAGTTACATACATCCGTCCGGTCCTTACATCATTACCTCGTTACTTCATTACTTCCCAGCAGACGCGCGGATCACAGCCCACGGGCCGCGTCCGTCCGGTCCGTACATCATTACCTCGTTACTTCATTACTTCTCCGCATGCGCACGGGCCACCCCTTCATTCCTTACATCCTTACTTCGTTACCTCCTTACCTCGTTTCTTCATTCCGTCCCTTTTGCGCTACACTTTTCCGATGGGAATTCTGCGGCGGCTCTCACGCTGGATGGGTACACAGGACCACATGACGAACATCGTTGCCGGAAACATCGCTCCCGGATTTTCGCTCAATGCTCTCGACAACAAGGAATACTCGCTCCACAACCTCATGGAACGCGGCCCCGTCGTCGCCGCCTTCTTCAAAGTCTCCTGTCCCGTCTGCCAATTCACCTTTCCCTTCCTCGAGCGCCTCTACAAACGCTACGGCGGGGCGAGCGTAACCTTCCTCGGCATTTCCCAGGACGACGCGCGCGCCACCGCGGAATTCGCGAAGGAATACGGCATAACCTTTCCGATCCTGCTCGACGACCCGGACGGCTACATGGTCTCCAACGCTTACGGCCTGACCAACGTCCCCACCATTTTTCTGATAGACACCGACGGCACCGTAAGAGTCAGCTCCACAGGTTTCGACAGGAAGGATTTGGAAACCATCGCCGCCGAACTCGCCGAGCGCCGCAAAATGGTGCTCGCCCCGCTCTTTCGCCCGGACGAAATCGTTCCCGCGAACAAACCGGGATGAAGCGCAAAAAACTAGGTCCGGTCGGACCTTATAGAGTGCGGGAGCATAGCTCCTGCTTTTGAGGTAGTAGAATTTGTAACAAAGCCTGAATTCAATTTATTCGAGTCTCAGTTTCAAGAAGTTCTTTCTTGTGTTTGGGTGGTCGTTTTCGCTTATCGGGAATCACCCGAGTAACCGCAGGGGCAATTCCAGAATTCCGCGCCGCACGCCGCGCCTCGCTGCCCTTGTCGATTTTCTTTTTTCGCCGCTTCTTCATGCGGCTCGATTCTACGACCATCGGAGGCCGTAAGTGAAAACGATTTTGACAAACGTCGTCGGCGCGAACCGAGGAGTCTTGCGAAACGTATTGCTATCCTGAAAAAAGGCCGGCGTCCAAACAAGCATGCACTACCACTTGAAAATCGCGTGCAACATGGACGACCCAGAGTTTGTCTCCAGGAGATTCGTCGGGTCAGAAGGTGAATTGGACTTGCAAATCGATGCGGCGATTCGCCGTCGAAGATGAATACGGTTGCCCTGCGAGCGAATTCGCTTCGCCAAACAGCGGCGAACTCAAATTCCCGATGGGCGTCCCAAAGTTCACGTTATTAAAAAGGTTTCGCGCATTCGCGCTGAACGTCAGGTTATAACGATAATTCGATGGAGTTCCCCCGCCAAACATGCCACCGCCGCCTCGCTGCCCACCGCCGCCTGGGCCGCGGCCAAACGTGCCGGTTCCGCCGGGCCCGCCGCTGGCCGCCGTTTCTTTTTTCTGCCCAAAGCCAAATGTTTTGCTCAGCCGCAGGTTCAACGTAAAACGTCCAGGTCCCGTCGCGTCGTTGATCGGAATCAGCGCCTGCCCCGCTTGCGGAAGCGTATCGAAGCAGCCAAATTTCGTTTGAACGATATTTGGTTGCGTGCCGGAACCACACGTCGCAAAGGCGGGACGCGCATTGAACTGCGCGTCGCCGTAAATATCTTGCCCCGTCGTAATGTTAAACGGAATTCCCGAACTCGCGATCAAGAATGGACTGAGGCGAAAACCGTACGGTACGCCAAAAGTGCCGCCGAAAAAAATCCGCTGACGAATATCGAATGAGGCGCGGCCGTAATCCGCGCTGGGATCAAGCGGAATCGAGGGGAAATAATTCGCGCCGGCTGTATCGCTGTTGACATAATTCAACGTGTAGTATCCCCAGAGCGAAAGGTCCTTGATGAATCCGTGGGCCGTGGGAATGCGCACGCTGCCGTTCACAATTAGCTGATTTTGTTTGAAGATGCCTTCGGATTCGAATTGATAGTTGATCTGCGTGGGAGGCGGAGCCACGGTCTGCCCTGGCGGAATTGCCTGCGCGTTTGTGAAATCCGAATAGAACTGATGAACGCCGCGCGAATTGAGATAGGTAACGGAAAGGTTCGCGAATTTCGTAACCTGGCGCTCGAGCGTCACACCCGCTTGCATGGTATAGGGCGTCCGCAGATTGGGATTCTGGATGTAGACCGCTTGTGTGGACGAGGCCGTCGGCGGGAAGAGCGGATTCGAAGGCAAAGTTGTCTGGTTCGGATCGTAGAACGCAGGATTATGAATCAGGTATTGCTGCTGGATGAAACCGTTTTGCAATTGTTGTTGGAGAATCAGGTTCTCTGCGAAGCGATCATAAAAAATTCCGTATCCCAGGCGCAGCACGGTTTTCGGCGATTTGTTTTTTCCGTTTCCGTCGATGCCCCATGCGATTCCGATGCGCGGCGCAAAATCGGCGTGGTCGCCCAAGTTGTTTTGCATCTCATAGCGGAGCCCGAAGCTAACGGTCACATTGGGACGAAACTTGTAGTCATCCTGAACAAAAAGAGCACCGTCAAAGTAGTTGATCCGTGCCGCCGCAGTGCCGGTTGTGTTGTTGTTGAGCGAGTAGAAGCTGGCCCCACCGCCCATCTGCTGGATTTGGGCGATGGTAAGCCCCTGCGCGAGCCCCATCAAAGTAATTTGGTAAGCGTTGATGCCGGAAATTGTGGGGCAAGTGCTCGGAGGAGTGGGCACATTGCAGCCGGTGACGGTTGGATCAACGCGAGAGCCGAAGGAATACGCGCCGTTGAAGGAGGCATTCGAAGCGTACTCGTCGGTGGTATCGCGCGCGCGTCCGCCGACCTTCCAGGAATGTTTTCCGCGCGTGATGTAGGTAATGTTTTGCAGCTCATAACGGTTCTGGGTGTTGGTGTTTTTCCCGCTGGTGCTTCCGCCTGCGTTAAACGCGCCTGCGACGAAGATCGCTGGGGTACTGTTCAGAGGATTCCCGCTTGCGGCAGTACGTATATATTGAAAGCGCGTCTCGTTGATAATCGTGGGGCCGATGGTCTGGGTGTCGGTCATCTGCAGAGTATTTTCACTGCTGAGCGAATTGGTGGCCTGGGAAACGAGATTGAAAGGCCCGACGTTATCGTTTGATTCGTTGTTGCGCCAATACTGATAGCGCACGCTCAGCGTGTTCGTTTGGGTGACTTGATAGTCGAGGCGTGGGCTGAGATTGGTTCTGGTTCTCGGATTGGGAACCACGTCGCTAAAGGGCTCAATCTGAAATGTTGTGGGATCGACGATTTGCGCGCTGACGACGGACAAATCGTTGATGTCCCGCCGCTCGATGTTGAAGAAAAAAGATGCCTTTTTGCTGAGCGGGCCGCCGACGTTGGCACTGAATTGCGTGGTGTCGTATCCGGGCGGCTGCGTCCCTGGCGGCAAAACTTCAAAGGGATTGCGCGAATTGAATCCGGCGGTATTCCCGGTAAAGAAAATCTGGCCGTGAAACTGGTCGGTGCCGGGCTTGGTGAGGATCTCAATGCGGCCGTAACCGAGTTTGTCGTATTCGGCGGAAAAAGGATTCTGGTTGATGCGAATCTCGCGGATAGAGGCCTTCGGGGGAAGTTGTCCCGCGGTGAATCCATCAATATAGATCTGGCCGCCGTTGGGACCTGCCGAGGGACCCGCCAGCGCTTGCAGTTCGGACTGCAGCTCATCCGGGTCATCGGAAAGTGCTTCCAGATCTTTGCCTTGCATCACCACCATGCCTGCGTTGTTGGCCGGGTTCACGTCGATTTTCGTGGTGGTGTCGGTGACCTCGACACTCTGCTCTTCGACTTGAATGAGCAGACTGATGTTCAACTGCAGCACTTTGCCGGCAACAATCTGGACATTGTCCTGCGTGAAAAGGGCGAAGTTTTTCGCAGCGGCTTTCAGCGTATAGGTTCCCGGAGCTACAGTTTTGAATTCGTACAGCCCTTCCCTGGTTGTCGCGGCATCCATCGATGCCCCACTGGCATTGGTCAGGCGCACCACGGCTTTGGGAACGGCGGCGCCGGAAGGATCGGTGACAACGCCAGTGAGCCCGCCGGTGGGCGTTTGCGCGAGGGCCGTCGCTGGCAGAAAGAAACTCAGCGCGCAGACAAATAAACTTAGCAACAGAATTCGCATGGACCGAAAACTCATCAAGTCTCCTGGATGACAATTATTCTTGCTGGGGTTGCACGACGTCAGGGCGTGGCCCCTTCCCCGCCAGGTGCCCCGCCGAGACTCCAGGGCGAAAGGATTGTCGAGGCGCTGCCATTGGGAGAAGCCTCAAGGATCGGCTCGACTCCAGCAAGCAGCATGATTGCGGTAGGAATTCCGTTTGGCCCGCCCGCGGTTGCCACGATCATCACCGCCTGACCCTTCTGCAAATCGGCGAGAGTCTTCTGCGGCATGTTCAAAATCGCTTGCTGAAAACTGCCACTGCCGCCTGCGCCAGCAGGCCTTCCCGAGCCTGCGGGTCCGCCCGCACCGGAGGCACCTGCCGGTGACGCGGCCGGTTTGGATGCTTGGGCAGAAGATGCCGCAGAGCCGCCGTTACCCTGGGCAGAAGAGGCAGCGGGAGCGCCCTTCAGGCGCATGGCGATCCCCAGGGCCATCGGGGCTGGCAGTATTCGCAGCTGAGAGTCCGGCGTGACCTTAATTGTGACAGGTTTATTGGTGGCGAGATCCTGCAGCGTGAGAGTTCCGGCGGAGGCATCCATCGCGGAAATCACTCCTGCAATGTTTCGAAAGCTGCCGGAGACGACTTCGTCGGCGGTCAGTTCGGAGCCATCGGCGTTGCGAGCGCCGCGAGCACGGAGCTGGTCGCCGGGTTTGATCTGATCGAGCGGAGCCGGCTTGGCATCGTCAAACTTCACGGAATCCGGGGCGTAGCGGCGGAGAACGGTGGCGTTCGAAAGATGAATCGTAACGGACTTTTTTTCGCCGATCGAAGGAAGTGAGATCATGACCGTATTGCTGGCCGCATCCACGCTGCTGACCAATCCTGCCGTGCCGTGTCTCTGCCATTCCTCGCGCTCGTGGGCCTGTTTTTGCGCTACGTCAGCCTGCTTCATGGCAACAACGGAGCGGGCGAGAACGGACTTTCCGTCGTCGGCGAGCTTGCCGAGAACGAGAATGCGATCTCCGACTTGAAGGTCCTGGAATTGAATGGGAGTGGCGTCCTTGAGATCTTTTTGTCCGGGGGCCACGCGGACGAGCTTCGCTGCGTCTTGTACGACTACGGTCACGTCGCTGCCTGCATCCGTGGTCAACGTAATGGTATTCCCGGAAATGGTCTTAATTGTTCCGACGGGCTTGGCCACGGCGGTAGCTTGCGCGGTGGGCGGAGCAGCTTGCGCGTGCGCGCACCGGGGCGTTGTGGCCATCCCAGCAGCAAGGCCGACGCAAATGACCATTAGGCGAAGGATTTCCTTCCGAGCAGGACCCTTTCGAAATTCCTTCTTCAATTTATCGCCCCCTCAGCGTCACGGCCGGTCCCTCGTGCCCAACTATTATGCCCGATTGGATGCACATCGGGGCATACCTCCACATCGAGGGTTAGACGTACTGCTCCAGGCAAAACGTTACAGCCCAACGCCCGTTTTCTGTGCGTTGCGTGACTCACGCAGGAGCGACTTCTGCGGCCATGTGCTCTGCGTCACGCCCGCGGGTGACCTCTGTCATGGCTACGCAAGAGTACAAAGAAGGAATGTAAACACGCAGCTATAAGGGAGGCCCGTCAATGACTGCTAAAAAACGCATGCACGCAGCAGAAGTAGTGGGGCCGAAGATCCGAATAGTGCCGGTAGATCCGAAATCCTCAACAAGCCGCTGTACACAATTGCAAGAGATCGCAGGGTGGATCCCGCCGATTCTATCCGTGTATTTGAATACGAGAACACAAAATGCGTCGCAACACCCGCGAGTGCAACCGCATGTGGCTTGGTTCAAGAAGGAAGCACTCTCCCTGGCAAGACATTTGACTCCTCACGACGCGGAACTTTTCCGCCGGCAAGCCAGGCAAATCGAGCGATTTCTCTACGGGCGACATCCCGCGGAGACAGCACTGGCGATTTTTGCGGGACGGGAGAACTGGGAAGTGTTTCCTCTGCGAATCGGCATCGAAAATGAACTGCACTGGGGAAAGCCATCGGTTGGGCAACTGCTCCGCCTGGAGACCGAGAATCGAGCCAGTTGCGTGGTCGTGGTGGATCATCATGGCGCGCGCTTCTTTCAGTATTCCCTGGGAGAATTAACCCTTCTGGAAGAAAAATCATTCAAAGTGGACATTTCCCAATGGAAAACGAAAGACTTCGGCCACATATCGAGTGAACGCATACGGAAAACACGCGGGCCGAATCGAGATTTGTTTGAGGATCGGCTGAAAGCGCAATATGCCCGGCTATGCCAAGAAGCGGCCGAGCAAGCGGAAGCTTTGTGCAACAAGCACGACCTCGCAGGGTTGATCCTAGTGGGTCCTGACCGGCTGCTGGCGCTCGTGCACGCAAAGATTCCAAATGCTTTCGCGGAGTCCGTAATCCCCGTCCCGGAGGACCTGGGAAATCTGTCTTCCAAAAAACTGCTTCGACGATTGCAGCCAGTGATGGACGACTGCCAGCGCAAGCAGCAGTTCGCGACGGTAACGCAGTTGCTCGGTACTGAGTATGGAACGGTGATCACCGTGGACGAGACGCTTGCCCAGCTGCAGAACGGGGCAATTCGAACGCTGGTGCTTGTTCGCGATTTCGACGTGGATCTTCACCAGTGCGTGAACTGCGGCAAGGCGAATCGGTCCGCCGATCCGGTCTGCGTGGCCTGCGGGAGCGAGCGCCGCAAAACGACGCTTTGGGAAATACTCCCCGAACTCCTCTCTACTTTCAACACGAAGCTGGAGATTGTGAGCGGAGAGGCAGCGCAGATTCTGGCTCGCACCGGTGGCATGGGCGGCTGGCTTCGTTTGGCAAAACGTGCCGCGGCAGGGTAAACGGGTTCGCCTACAAAAACTTTCCAGAAAACTAAAAAGGCCCGGAGCATGCTCCGGGCCTTGCCGAATGGATGATTTACGCGGCCGCGTGCTTGATTAGCGGGGTGGTGCGAATTTCGATCTTGCGTGGCATGGCTTCCGCGGCAACCGGCGCCGAGAGCTCCAGCACGCCATTTACGTATTCCGCAACCAGCTTGTCCCCATTCACGCCCTCGGGAAGTGTCAACGTCCTCTCAAACTTTCCGTAGTTGAATTCCTTCTCGAAGACTTCGGTTTCCTTGACCGTGCGGGTGAACTTCCTCTCGCCCGTGATGGTCAACACGTTGCCCTGAACATGAATCTGCACATCCTTGGGCTCAACACCGGGCAGGGATGCGCGCACGAAAAACTTCTTGGCGTCCTTGTCCAGATAGGACTCGATTGCGGGAGTGAAGTTTGTCGCGGTCCACGGAAGAATTTCATTCCGCGTCCAGGGCTTCACGGTCAGCATGCGATTGAAGATCTGGTCGAAATCACGACGAAAATCAAACAGGTCCTCAAAGAAATTGTCATACACAGTCAGGTCTTTCATAAAGCCTCCGATTCCCATCTCTAGTTTTTAGTCAGTTTTCGATACCAGGATATTCGAAGCGGCGGTTCGCGGCAGACTGTTGTCCGGCCTGATTGGCCGGTGCGTCGAAAAAACTAAGCGCATTCCCATGAAGCGAGCGCAACCGCCGCTTCGGAAAGAGGGCGAGGTGACCTGGCGTTTTGATCCGTTCCGTTCTCCGCCATTCGCTCTGGTCAACCTCACCCTCTTTCAGTTTCTTGAATAACACTGCCAGGCGACGAAATCAGTGACTCACGGCACTGCTCGACGTGCTGGGCGTCACGGGCTCAGGACCTGACCGTCAGCACCGGGCACGGCGCAGCGCTCACGACTTGAAACGCAATTGTATGGAGGAGATGCCCCGCCAGGCCGGCACGCTTCTTTGCGCCCATTATGATGAGGTTTGCTCTTGAAAGATCTCGGACACGGAGGATTTCCTCGACGGGCTTGCCGAAGACGACCCTGAAATCAATCAGGCAATGCTCGCCGTGGGTGTCCGGAACCAGTTCCTTCAGTTGGCGAAGGATGGATTCTCTCTGAAGGCCAACCGTCTGCTCGGTCTTCGTCGAAACGTGCAGGACTGTGAGCCTAGAACGATGTTCCTTGGCCAAGGACAGAGCAAACGCAGCTTCCTTTTCCGCGCCGGGCCCAAAGTCCGTGGCAAACAAAATATGTTTGAAATCGGCCTCAAACAGCGGTTCCGAATCCACGGCAGGTCCGACGGTCAGCATCGGAACGGACAATTGACGGAACATCTGCTCCGCGTTGGAACCGAGCAAAACTTTTTTCACGTTCCCGATTCCCTGCGTTCCAGCGACAACGAGGTTCACGTTGTACTTATCGATGAGCTTCTGAATGGTGTGCCAGAGAGTGCCTTCCTCAATCACGAACTGGTGCGATACGTTCACGAAACGACCTGCGCGCACGAGTTTGCTTAGGGCCTCTTTGGCTTCCTGATGATATTTCTGCTCCCTCGCTACCGCGAGCTCGGGAGCGATCATGGGGTATCCATCCAGGGTAATGATGTGCGTCACGTAGAGGTGCGATCCGTAGTGCCGCGCGAGCGAAAGAGCGTACTCCAGAGCGCGGTCCGAAGCCGGCGAAAAATCGGTCGCCAGGAGAATCTTGTCCAGCAAAATCTTTTTTTCCGGCAGAGCCTGAAGGGCAACTTTTGTTTCTGGGGCCTCGCTAGTCTGTTGTCCGGGAATCATATTGAGCCACCTTTCCGAAAAAGCGCTTCCCAAGTTCGTAGCTGGCGCATTCGCGCCCCACATTTGGTATGAGTTTGTTCTTGATGGCCAAGCGCATGCGGTGACGAGCCGTACTATCGAGCGTGATGTAGATCACCTATGTGAAAAGGCATGCAGCGACGCCTTCCCTTCCATTGGAATTGTGGTGCAGATCGGCCGGTTCCGAATGCGGCATTGGTCATCACAAGACTTTGTGATGTGAGTCACAGCCTGACCAATTCTCGCTTTGAGACACTGGCGTCAGAGCGGAGAAACTCATGACAAACCACGCAACCATTGTTGATGGAAACGAAGCAGCCGCGGATGTTGCTTACCGGCTCAACGAAGTCATTGCCATCTATCCCATTACGCCGTCTTCGCCCATGGGCGAACTGTCGGATGAGTGGCAGCAAGAGGGGCGCAAGAATATATGGGGCGCGGTGCCCACGGTGATTGAAATGCAGTCGGAGGGAGGCGCGGCAGGAGCACTCCACGGAGCGCTCCAGACGGGGGCTCTGGGTACGACATTTACGGCTTCGCAGGGCCTGCTGCTGATGATTCCGAACATGTACAAGATTGCCGGGGAGCTGACGGCTGCCGTGATTCACGTGGCAGCGCGAACGGTGGCGACGCACGCGCTTTCGATTTTTGGGGACCACAGCGACGTGATGGCGACGCGCGCCACGGGATTTGCGATGCTGTGTTCCAACTCTGTGCAGGAAGCGAGCGATTTCGCGCTGATTGCGCAGGCGGCTTCGCTGGAATCGCGGATTCCCTTCCTGCATTTTTTTGACGGCTTTCGGACTTCGCATGAGCTCAACCGCATGGCGCCGTTGAGCGACGATGATCTTCGCTCGCTGATCGATGAAACGCGGGTTCGCGAGCACCGCGGCCGGGGCTTGTCGCCGGACCACCCGGTGCTGCGCGGCACGGCACAAAACCCGGATACGTTTTTTCAATCGCGCGAGGCGATCAATCCTTATTACCGGGCGTGCCCGACGATCGTGCAGGACGTGATGAACCGCCTCGCGGAACGGTGTGGGAGGAGCTACAAGTTGTTTGATTACGTGGGGGCGACGGATGCGGAGCGCGTGGTGGTGATGATGGGCTCCGGGGTTGGAGCGGCGGAGGAGACGATCGAAGAACTGCAACGGCGAGGGGAAAAGGTCGGTCTGCTGAAGGTTCGGTTGTTCAGGCCGTTTGCGGTGGACGCGTTCCTGGCGGCGATTCCGAAAACCGTGCGGGGGATCGCGGTGCTGGACCGTACGAAGGAGCCGGGGAGCATTGGGGAGCCGCTTTATAAGGATGTGATAACGGCTTTGCACGAGTCTCCTGTTCTGTCGCCGAGTTTGTCGCGGGTGATTGGCGGACGGTATGGGCTTTCCTCGAAGGAGTTCACGCCGGCGATGGCCAAGAGTGTTTTCGACGAGCTGAAGAAGACTGCGCCGAAGAACCATTTCACGGTGGGAATCCGGGATGACGTGACGCACACCAGCCTGGAATACGACCCGGAATTCGTTACGGAAGATGTGGACACGGTGCGCGCGGTGTTTTACGGGCTTGGTTCGGATGGGACGGTTGGCGCGAACAAGAATTCGATCAAGATTATTGGGAAGCGTGAGAATAAGTACGCGCAGGGATACTTTGTTTACGATTCCAAGAAAGCGGGGTCGGTAACGATTTCACATTTACGGTTTGGGCCGCGGCCGATTCGGTCTTCGTATTTAATAACCAAGGCTAATTTTGTGGCGTCCCACCAATTCCAATTTCTCGAACGAATGGACGTTTTGGGAGCGGCAGACCGTGGCGCGACGTTTTTGCTGAATGCGCCTTTTTCAGGCGAGGAAGTCTGGAACCACCTGCCGAGGCCGGTGCAAGAAGAGATCCTGCGGAAGAAGCTCAAGTTTTTCGTGATTGATGCGTACAAAGTTGCGCGCGAAGCGGGCATGGGCAGCCGCATCAATACCGTGATGCAGACCTGCTTCTTTGCGATCAGTGGAGTGCTGCCGCGGGAAGAAGCGATTGCGGCGATCAAAACAGCGATCCGCGACACGTACGGGAAGCGCGGGGAGGCCGTGGTGGCGAAGAATTTCGCGGCAGTGGATCAAACGCTAGGGCATCTTCGACAGGTTTCGGTTCCGGAGCACGCTTCCAGTAGCTTGCCAATTTTGCCTCCAGTGGCGGAGCGGGCTCCCGAGTTCGTTCGCAATGTACTGGGAACGATGATCGCGGGGCTGGGCGATTCCCTTCCTGTGAGCGCCATGCCCCTCGATGGGACGTTTCCGACGGGAACCTCGACTTGGGAGAAACGCAATATCGCGCAGGAAATTCCGGTTTGGGATGAGGATCTGTGCATCCAGTGCGGGAAATGCATGCTGGTTTGCCCGCACGCGGTGATTCGCGCGAAAGTGTACGACTCTTCACAGCTTAAGGATGCGCCTGCGACGTTTAAGTCGGCAAAGCCGCGCTGGCGTGAATTCGAAAGCTTGCGGTACACGCTGCAAGTTTCGCCGGAAGATTGCACGGGATGCCAGCTGTGCGTGGAGATTTGCCCGGCGAAGAGCAAGAGCGAAGCGAAGCACAAGGCGATTAAGATGGCGCCGCAAGCGCCGCTGCGGGAGCACGGAAAGCGCAAATTGGGATTTCTTCACGGTGCTGCCGGAGTTCGATCGCGAGCGGCTGTCTCACGCGCACGTCAAGGACGTGCAACTGCTCGAACCGCTGTTCGAGTTCTCCGGGGCATGCGCGGGTTGCGGGGAGACGCCGTATATCAAACTGCTGACGCAATTGTTTGGAGATCGCGTGCTGATCGCGAACGCGACGGGATGCTCTTCGATTTACGGCGGGAATCTGCCGACGACTCCGTACACGAAAAACGGCCAGGGGCGCGGCCCCGCGTGGTCGAACTCTTTGTTTGAGGATAACGCGGAGTTCGGGCTGGGGATGCGGTTGGCGGCGGACAAGCAGGCCGACTATGCGAAGGTTTTGCTCACGCGGCTGAGTTCTGTCCTCGGAGACACGCTGGTGCACAAGCTGTTGACGGCCGATCAATCGAGCGAAGCCGGCATTTCAGAGCAGCGCGAACGAGTCACTGAGTTGAAGCAAAAGCTCGCTTCGGTGGATTCACTGGAGGCGCGAGAGTTGCTTTCCGTTGCGGACGCGCTGGTTCGCAAGAGCGTGTGGCTGGTTGGCGGCGATGGGTGGGCGTATGACATTGGAGCGGGCGGGCTGGACCACGTGCTGGCTTCCGGCGCTAACGTGAACGTGCTCGTGCTGGATACGGAAGTGTATTCGAACACGGGCGGGCAGATGTCCAAGGCGACCCCGCGAGGAGCGGTGGCGAAATTTGCCACCGGAGGCAAGCGCACGGTTAAGAAAGACCTGGCGCTAGAGGCCATCAGTTACGGCTCGGTGTATGTGGCGCGCGTCGCGATGGGCGGCAGTGACACGCAGACGGTGAAAGCGTTTCTCGAGGCGGAGGCGTACGAGGGACCTTCGATCGTCATCGCTTACAGCCATTGCATCGCGCACGGATACGATATGGTGTTTGGATTGGACCAGCAGAAGGCCGCCGTGCTGTCCGGCTACTGGCCTTTGATGCGTTACAACCCTGCGTTGCGCGCGCAAGGCAAGAATCCATTTCAACTCGATTCGCGCGAGCCGAGTATACCGTTCCAGAAATATGCGTATCAGGAGGCGCGGTACTCTACGCTGGCGCGCAGCAATCCGGAAGCTGCGCGGGAGTTGCTGGCCCTGGCGCAAGCGGATGTGGACCGGCAATGGAAAGTGTATTCGAACCATGCAGAAACTACGGAAACGCCGAAGCACGCGCAGGTTGAGCTTGTTGGCGCCACCGCAGAAACTTCAAAGCAGGAGGAAACCAAGTGAGCGATATCACGACGAGTTACATGGGCCTCCTGCTGCGCTCTCCGATCGTCGCATCGGCCTCTCCGCTCAGCGATTCGATCGAGAATATCAGGCGCTTCGAAGACAATGGCGTGGGAGCGGTGGTGCTGCCCTCTTTGTTTGAGGAACAGCTCGAACTGGAAAGCCACGCGGTGGAGGCGGACATTTCGCGCGGGGCGGAGAGCTTCGCGGAATCGATTAGCTATTTCCCGGACTTACATAACTATAATCTGGGGCCCGACGCCTACCTGGAGCTGATCCACAAGGCCACACGAAGCGTCTCGATTCCGGTGATTGCCAGCCTGAACGGAGTTTCCTCTGGCGGATGGACGCACTATGCCAAGCTGATGGAGCAGGCGGGAGCAGCAGCGCTGGAGTTGAATATCTACGACGTCGTGACCGACGCTCAGCACGAGGGCTCCCGCGTGGAAGAGGGCTACTGCGCACTGGTGAAGCACATCAAAGAGCGCGTTCATATCCCGGTCGCGGTGAAGCTTTCTCCTTTCTTTACCGCCATGGCCAACTTCGCCAAGCAGTTGGATGAGGCGGGAGCTGATGCACTCGTACTTTTCAACCGGTTTTACCAGCCGGACATTGAAATCGATTCTCTCGAAATCATCCCCAGCCTCAACCTCAGTCAATCGGAGGAATTGCGGCTGCGGCTGCATTGGGCGGCCATCCTGTATGGGAATGTTCGCGCAAATCTTGCAGTTACCGGCGGAGTGCACTCCGGCCGCGATATCCTGAAAGCAATGATGGCGGGAGCGCACGTGGCGATGATGACTTCGGCGTTTTTCCAGAACGGAATCCGGCACGCACGCGTGGTGCTGCACGAAATGACCCGATGGATGGAGGAGCACGAATACGAGTCCATCCAGCAAATGCGCGGCAGCATGAGCCGGCGCTCGGTGCCAAACCCGTCGGCATTCGATCGCGCCAACTACATGCGTGTCCTGAGTTCCTTCACGCTTAACCCCCGGCACTCCACAATCGGTAATGCACCTGACACTTCGAACTGAAGAAAAGCGCCGCACCATTAGAGCGGCTACATCCAAGGAAAAAAGATATGGCGGAAGCGGAGGCCCGCTCAAACAGCATTTTAGGTACAATCCTTCCGAATGGCGGCACGATTGCACGTTGAAGCAGGCCGCTAAATCCCTTCGAGAACCGGCGCGGGACCCTCGGCTCAAGGGAAAGGGTATTCGAAAGGCGGAACTATCGATGCAGGCGCAAAGCGGGAAGGAAGATCAGGCAGCCATGAAGCTGCGTGCCGCGCAACGGGCGCTAGAGCTGGTCGAACCGGGAATGACGCTTGGATTGGGTTCTGGAACCACGGCGACGCTTTGGATCAAGCTTCTCGGAGAAAAAGTGCGCGACCATGGCCTGCAGATTCGCGCCGTGGCAACTTCGGACGACAGCGAACGCCTGGGGCGAAGCTATGGAATCCCTTTCGTTACTTTCGAGGAATGCCGAAGCCTTGACCTGGCCATCGATGGAGCGGACGAAATCGCGCCGGGGCTTGACCTTATCAAGGGCGGCGGCGGAAAACTTCTGCGTGAAAAAATTGTGGCCAGCGCGGCGAAGCGGTTCGTCGTGATTGCTGACGAGTCGAAACAGGTCGAGAAGCTGGGACGCTTTCCCTTGCCTGTGGAAGTGATTCCCATGGCTGCTCCGCTGGTCAGCGATGCTCTTCGAGAGCTGGGCTTCACGCCAAAGACTCGAATGAATCACGATGGAGCGCGCTACATCACAGACGAAGGAAACGTAATTCTCGACTGCTCAGGCCTTCTGATCGAACATCCGGCAAGCATGGCGGCTAAGATCAAATCTATCGTTGGGGTCGTAGAACATGGCTTGTTCGTGCACATGGCGGACCTCGCTTTGATTGCGAACGAGCAGCAGGTCATCGAGCGTCCTGTCTAAACTCCCGTCTGCAATCACGCTACATCGGAACGATCAACCAACACTCTGATCCTTTCTGTCACTTCGCGCGGCGGCCAAGCCGATAGCGCCGTGGAGAGCGGCTCTTGGCTCACAGAAGTTCGACTCTCCAGAAATCGAATGGTGAGAATGGCGGCGGGCAATAGATAGACGATCGTGATACAGGTCCACATCAAGGCCCCGGCGCACTCCTGGTCTGCGAGAGCAGAAATCCCGAACGGCCGAGGTGTGTTGAGGTACACAGGGTAAACGACGCGGTCGCAAAAGGTCAGGTAGGCGGAGAGAATGTCGCGCGGGAGCGTGGCTAGAAACAGATAGAGGAGCATGGACCAGCGCGACCAGTGCGGAACGCTTGGCCAGGGCTGAATGACCGGCCACCAGAAAAGGAATCTGGCGACGAGGAACGAGGAGTGCTCGACGGCATGCCACGTTTCGGGTTGCAACGCGAGTGTGAATGCCGGCGGAGTATGCCATCCCAGCAAAGCCGCGGCCGCAGCAATCCAGCAAAACGCAGGTTGCGAAAGGAAATGGCCTGCGCGCTGCAGCGGAGGATAGCGAAAGAGCGGAGCGAGAAACATTTGAACGAAGTTCCGCGGCAAACCGTGGAAGAACGGCATCACTGGCGCGCCCATCAAAATCAAAGCAGGAGCGAAAGTCATGAGGAGCAAATGCTGGACCATGTGAACCGTGAGCAACGTTTCGTCGAATGCAGTCAATGGAGAGCCCACAGCGAGCCAAATCAGGAACAGCCCAAGAAGGAAACTGCCAGCGCGCCACGAAGGAATATTAATCACGCCCGCTGAGCAAAGCCGAATCCAGCCGCGCAAGTAGAGGAAAGCTTCAAGAAACAGAATCACGTCAAGCGAAACCGGAAGGGTCCACGATTCGAATGCGGCGTGCATGGAGTACGCCATATAGGTTCAAGGCTGCGCTGGAGTTCGTGTTTGCGGATTTTCCGCCATGGCCGCCGCATCGCGGGACGCATCACGCGCGGGAGCTTGCCCAGCCGGATGCAAGGTCACGAGAAATGCGACGAGCGCAGTTGTTTCCGCTGGGCTCAAATTCTTCCCGTACGCAGGCATGTTTCCGCCGCCTTGGATGACTTGGCGGATGAGCTGGTCCTGCGTGAGCCGCGTGGCAACGCTATCCAGCGCCGGACCACGCTGCCCTCCCGCTTCACCGAGCGAATGGCAGTTGCGGCACTGCTTGACCTGAAAGACGAGCGCGCCTTGCCGCTGCAGCGCCGTTGTGCCATGCATGGAAGCGACGGCCAACCTGGAGGTGCAACTCGAGCCCGACGACCGCGTGCTCCTATACACGGACGGAATTACGGAAGTATTCAACACTCGCGGAGAAATGCTCGACATTTCCGGGGTGCAGGAAATCGTGCGCCGGGCTTCGTCCCTGCCTGCTGAAGGAATGAAACAAGCCATCCTCGAAGGCGTGGCCGCTTGGCGAGAAGGCCCGCCTACCGATGACGTTTCACTTGTGCTGGTGCATGTTCGCTGATCAGCATATAGTTGCCTGAAGAAAGAGATGCACAGGTTCTGAGGGCTCCCTAGAAAGGGCCCGAGCAAAGATCTATGCGCGCAGACAGCTCCGGCTTACTGCCAGCCCTTCCATGGCTAGGCTTTCTTTAGTTTAATTCTGTTATGAAGTTGTGGCGGAAGCGTGTGGGAGTCGAACCCACCATTCGACCCGCGAAGGACCGAATCACCGGCTTTGAAGGCCGGGAACGTCACCGGACGCTTTTCGCCTCCGCGGTTAGAATACCATCACCGCGAAGAACTCTTTGGACGTGAGTGCACATCTCGCTGTACGCGTTCTTTGAGGGAAGAGAGAAAAGACCATGTCGATTGCCTGGACGCCTCGGTATGCGCTCCGCATGAAGGGCTCCAAGAGTTCCGCCATTCGTGAACTCCTGAAGCTCACTCAGAATCCGCAGGTCATCTCGTTTGCCGGCGGCTTGCCTGCGAGTGACCTGTTCCCCATCGAGCGATTCGAAGAGGCCTGCCGTAAGGTGCTGGAAGGAAGCGCGGCGCTGGCACTGCAATACGGCGAGACGGAAGGCTACAAGCCCCTGCGCGAGATGATTGCCCGGCACATCTCACGCTACGGCATCAAGGCTCAAACCGAAAATATCTTGATCACCACTGGCTCTCAGCAGGCATTGGACCTCATCGGAAAGCTGTTGATCAACGCCGGCGATCGCGTACTCGTTGAGGCGCCTACGTATCTGGGAGCGCTGCAGGCGTTCAACCTTTACGGCGCCGAGTATGTGAGCGTTCCCTGCGATGCAGACGGATTGTGCATGGATCAGCTGGAGCCGTCTCTCCGGTCCGGTCCCAAATTCATGTATGTTCTTCCGAATTTTCAGAACCCGGGCGGGACAACGCTCTCGGAGGAACGGCGCCATACGCTAGTCATGCTTTCCAACCGTTATGGCATCCCGATCGTCGAGGATGACCCCTATGGCCAACTGCGCTACGAAGGCGAACATCTTCCGCCACTGGTAGTGCTGGACCGAGAAAATGTGCCGCGCGATAGCGGCTACACGCTTGGCAATGTGATTTACCTAAGCACATTCTCCAAGACCATGGCTCCTGGCCTGCGGCTCGGCTGGGTCGTAGCCCCGCCTGAAGTCATTGCCAAACTCGTGCAGCTCAAGCAGAGCTCCGATTTGCATACCTCCACGTTTGCCCAGGTCGTAGCATACGAAGTCGCGCGCGACAATTTCCTCGATGAGCATGTGAAGAAACTCCGCACTGTCTACCGGGAGCGCCGGGACGTCATGCTCGAAGCCTTGGGACAGTGCTTCCCACCGGAGATCACTTGGACGCACCCGAAGGGTGGCTTGTTCCTCTGGATGACTCTGCCCAAGGGCATGGACTCGAATGAACTTTTTCAGGAAGCCCTGAAGCAAAACGTCGCCTTCGTTCCCGGGGATTCCTTTTTTGCCCCGAACGGTCAGGAGCAGCAGGGCAGCCATCATCTACGAATGAACTTCTCGTACGCCCGGCCAGAAGAGATTCGCGAGGGGATCCGCCGCTTAAGCGTGGCCGCTAAGACACAACTCGAACGGCTGCGATTGGCACGCCCGAGATGAGACAAGCGGATCCGATTTCATGCCTGATGCAGACGCAAATCTTCTCAGCAAAACACAATTGCCTGCTTTACTGTTTTTGTGCTTTTGGGGCCAAACGGATGACCGCCGGCCCTGGGATAATCAACTTCAGACGGAGTTTGAGATTGTTTTTCACCTGGATCTCGTAGGTTTCGTTGGAACCGACTTTAAGGAGAATCGGCTGTCGTGTTTTGCACACATTCTTCTCGTGACCATCGTCCCTGTTTTGCCGTTATGCGACTGCCGCGTATTTGCTTTCGTGGGCTCGCTTCCCCGAATTTGCCCTTCCCTCAGTTTTTTTCCGTGAAGTTCCCACTTCGCCTACTTTACCGAACGCTTCCCGCTCGAAGGCAATGTGGGCACGCAGACGATCGACGACCTCCATGCCCGGCACAACCATGGCCAAAGTCCGGTCTGCGGTAGCAAACTGAAGCTCTTCGCGAAAGGTTTTGACTGCCAGTATGATCTGCTCGTGCTCGGCATCCAGACGCGTGCGCGCAGCCTGCGGCAGGGCTTGATAGTAAGCGGACTCCACAATGCGGTCGCCGGCATGACAATGCTCCGCGATGCCGGTGAGACCGTGCGCGAGCGAGCGCAGTTCATTAATGCTCTTCAGGTGTTCTGTAAAGTCGTTATTGGAAGCCAAATCGAGCATCTTCTCGATTTTATCTGCAAGACGCAGAAGTTCTTCTTGCTCTTCCCTTAGGTACTCCATGCAATATCGAAGCGTCATGCTAACCTCCCGTCTGATTGGCGTTGGCGCGTGTGACATTTTTGAAGAATCCCAGGTTAGCGCTGCAAACGAAAGTTGACAGAATGGTGCAAGCAAAGCAGTGACGAAGGTCACGGCAGCGTGTGATCGAAAACAGAAATGAACCGTGATGGCCAATGGTTCGGAGGAATGTTTTCTTTTGTGTTGTCAGGAGTTATCGCAAATCCAAACGCAGCGGTCTCCCTCGGCTGCGCTTGGGCAAGTTCAGACCGGCCACTACGAAGCCTCAGGCGCGCTGGGCTGCCAGCAGGTCGGCTTGCTGCGTGCGGATTAGGGCGGCGACTAGATCGTAGAGAGCTGGGGCGGTACAGACTTCGTAATAGGGATGCGTCGTCGGGCCGCCGACTTTGCCGTCGGGAAGAAGCTCGCGTGCGAAGGCTTTTCGCAGGACGAGGAGTTCGACGGATTCGCCGAGCGGGACTTCTCCGTAGTACAGCGTGACATTCTGCTTGCCCCAGGGCATGTCCAACTTTGTCTCGATGGAGTCGAGCGAGATTTCTTCGGAAAGTTTTTGAAAGCCCTCTTCGTTGAGTTCGATTCCGTTCATGTTGTAGCGGACCAGGAATTCGTCTAGTTCTTCGGCGGAGGCGCCTTCCATGGCGTTGAGGAACTGAAAGGTCGCAAAATGGGATTTCTGTTTTGCCAGCATGCGCTTAGCGAGTTTGGCGCAGCCGGAAAGACGGTCGGAAAGATTCAGCGCTTTCGAAATCATGATGCGCGAATCGCCGTCGGTCCAATAGGTGGGCGCGGAGCCTTGAAAGGCAACACCCAGGCCGAGTTCAAGCGCCGGGAGATCGCTGGCGGAGGCTCGCTCGTTGTAGGAATTGCAAACGGCAAGAATTTGGCGCGAGAGAATGCACGCCTTGGCCACGGGGCGCGCGTAGGCGACGGTGGCTTCCGTTTCGAAAATGGCGAGAATAATGGCGTCGCCTTCAATGAAAACTTTTTTAGCGGAGTAGCGGTCCAGCAGCTTTTTGACGGGCTCGTGGAGGTTCAAGCTGAAGTGTGATGCCGGGCTCAAACCGCGTGATAGCAAATCCTGCGTCATCTTCGTGGAGCCGCGCACGTCGGCCTTGATGATGACGTGCGAGATGACGTTATCCTGTTCCGGCCTGGCCTCGTCCGGGAGTACGCACTCGTACAGGCGGTTGTTCAAGCGGGAGAGCTCGCGGGCCTTTTCCGTGGTGACCAGGTGGATGCGCTCCATGCAGGTGGTCAGATGGTCCGCATCGCGCAGATCGCGCCGCAAGCGCAGGAAGTCCCCGGCAAAGCGCAGCACGAAAGCCTGCATTTCCTCACGCGAATAGCGGCGGATTTTCTTGGAGAGCTCCTCGATGGGCTTGAGCGACAATTTTTTGGCGGGCACGTGCTTGACGACTTGCTCGACTTGTTTGAGTTCCTCTTTAGAGACCAGCGCCTTGCGAAGCTGCTGCAAGTGAACCGGCGGACAATAGTCCGAGGCGATCGGACGAATCTCATAGCTGGCGAGGACGTGATACAGAATTTCTTGCTGTTCCAGCAAGTCAAAGAGCCGCGAGAGCAGCCGTGCGCGAAGCTCCGACTCCTCTCCGGTGGTGGAGCTGGCGTCGAAGAGGCGTTTGGCGTTTTCCGGCTCGTTAAGGTATTCGCCGAGTTTTCCAGCGTGGTCCTTTACGAAGAAGTCGAGCTTTTGCCGGGCGGCGTCGATTTGCGGGGCCAGTTCCTCGAGTTTGCATTCCTGATGCTTCTGGCGGAGTTCCAGATCGTTTAATGACGCTTTTAGATTTGACGGGTCATCGGAACTAAGGAACTTCGTAAAGAAGCCATCGCCGCGTTCGAGTCGCTTACGGGTATTTTCGCGCTGCTCTTCGAGGCTGGCGATGTCATTGCGGATTGTCTGCGCCGCTTCGAGAAGCGTGGTATGCGACTGAATCGCATCGGTGTGCGACGGGTCCTGGCTGGGAGTGACGCCCGCTTCTCGGAGAAATTCCTGGAAAAGCGCGTCCATAGCTTCGAAGCGATCGGGGTCCCGAGCGTAGTTCCCGAGGAGAACGTAATGCTCTAGAAAGAAAACGTCGTCCTTGCCGCCGTCGAGAAACACCAAGCGGTTCTTGCAAAGATCGTAGAGCGGCGCGAAATCTTCGCCGAACAATGCGCGCCGGGTCTTCGAGATGATGTTTTCCTCGACGTCCGCCACCATTTGCGCGACTTGTTGGCCGATGCGGCGAATCACGGCGCGCCGCGCGGATTGCAATTCCGAGAGCCTGGCCTTGATGACATGGGCTTGCTGGCTACGCTCAAAATGTTCGCCGCGCTGACGAACCCATTCTTTGCCCTCGAGAATCAGGTTGGCGAATTGATTGCCAAGTTCGACGGTTAGAAATTTCAACAGAGCGAGACGAAAGACGAGGTCGATTTCGATATTCTTATGGAATTTTGCCTGCGTCAGCGAGCTTTGCAGGAGTTCGGAAAGCAGTTTGCGGAAGCTGGCGTTGTCTGGCCCTTTGGTATTGCGCAGGTCAATGCCCGGGAAATAGGCGGCGCTGGTGCTCTGGCGAATGAGGTCGAAAAGGTAATCGCGCGCCGCCTGGACGAACCTCGGGCTCAGGAACACGTCGTGGTGAATGTTATCCACGCCGATCGCCAGCGATCCCATGGGAATCGTGACGTTGTAGCTCTTGAGTTCGATCCGGGCCGCTTCGGTCGGGTTGGGCGTTAAAAGTTCGTTAGCCATGCACGATGCCGGAAGGGCTCTTTTTTACGGTAGCAGTGGCGGCGAGGGTGGGCAAGGAATCCGGGGGAACGCGTAACCAGAGAGTTAGGAGTAAGGCGGTATCAAGGAGCCGCGGGCTAACCGACGGTGATCCGGCGGGTGTCACCTCCGAGGTGCTCCAACTTCACGCGGATTTGCGGCCAGGGGGCCTCCAGCGGGAAGCGTTCGGACCACTCCAGGATGGCCACGGCGGGGGTGAGGAACATGTCTTCCATGCCGAGTGTCTCGAAGTCGTGGAAATTCTCGATGCGGTAGAGGTCGGCGTGGAAGACTTTGGCGGTTTTTCCGTATACGTGGACAAGCGTGAAGGTGGGGCTGGTGACGTCGTCTTCTTGGGCGGCGCCAAGGCCAGCTACGATGCCTTTCGTAAGCGTTGTCTTGCCGGTGCCCAGGTCGCCGGTTAGAAGCACCAGCGCGGGCGGCTTAAGTCGCTTCGAGAATTCCCTGCCCCAGGTGGTGGTTTCTTCGGCGGAACGGGTGATGATCTCTTCAGGCACGCCGAAGCTCCCGAATGAGCCTTCCGCGGGAGGAGGGGATGTTCTGCACAACTTCCTGGGCCAGCACGCCGGAAAGTTCGGGCGTGTGGGCGGAGGTTTCGGCAGCGCACCCGTGCAGATAGACGCCCAGAGTCAGGACCCGATGCCAGTCCTGAGTGCCAAACTGAGCCGCCAGGGCGGCAAGCAGACCGGTAAGCACATCACCCGAGCCGCCTTTGGCCAAGCCGGCGTTGCCACTGGTGTTGACGAAGAGATCGCCGGTGGGCGAGGCGATAAGGGTGTGAAAACCCTTTAGGATGACGTGAGCGTACCATTTGCGGGCGGACTCACGGGCGACTTTCACGCGGTCGGCTTGCACGTCTTTGATGGAAACGCCGAGCAGGCGGGCCATCTCGCCGGGGTGCGGAGTGATAGCGAGAAATTTTGTTTTTCGTTTGCGCAGAGAGTCCGCCTCACCAGCAAAGGCGTTTAAACCATCGGCGTCGAGCACGACCGGCAGTTCGGTCTGCGTGACGATGGTGCGAATGAATTCCTGAGTTTGGCGATGGGTGCCGAGGCCGGGGCCGATAGCGAGAACGCTCTTCCCTTCTTCCAATTCGCCAAACGTGCCGTCCACCAGGCTTCGCAAAGAGAGCGCGCCGGACTTCGTTGCTTTGAGTGGCTCGGTCATGAACTCGGGTTGACCCGCGGCGACGATGGACTGCACGGACTCCGGCGTAGCAATCGTGACCAGGCCTGCGCCGGAGCGCAATGCCGCGCGCCCGGCGAGGATGGCAGCGCCGCTTTTTCCCAGCGAACCGGCGAGGAGCAAGACATGGCCGTAGGTGCCCTTGTGAGAATCGGCTGCGCGGACCAGCGGGAGCGAGGCGAACTCTTCCGGTTCGGCCCAACGGGCAGAGCCTTGGCCGATTTCCTCGACCAGTGCAGCGGGTGAGCCGATCTGGCGAACTTCGAGGTGCCCGCAACAGCCAGCTTGAGGCGAAAGAAGCTGCCCGATCTTCGGCGCAGTGAACGTGACCGTTTGGTGGGCAAACAAAACAGGCCCTTCCGCGGGCTGGCCATCGGAGGGCAAACCGGATGGAATATCGACGGCAAGAATGAGAGCGGGGCGCGCGAGCGTCGCGTTCTTTGAAAGCCGGTTAAGTCGAGTGATGGCCTCCGCGATGACCCCGGCCGCGGGACCACGGAGGCCGGTCCCGAGCAACGCGTCGACAATAGCGTAAGCTGATGCGATCTTGGGCCAGGCGGCCTCCAAGTAAGCACTGTCTTTAACTTCGATGATTTCTCCCGAGCATTTCAGCCAGCGAGAAATGTTCTCGGCAGCGTCGCCTCGCAATTCGTCTGGCGATCCAAATAGAAAGACCATCGGCGCCAAATCAACGCCTAACTTGTCGTTTTTCAGGTGGCGTGCGGCAACGAGTCCATCGCCGCCGTTGTTTCCTTTTCCGCAAAGGACGGCTACGCGTTTATTGGCATTGCCGTCGAGCCTTTGCCGGATTGCGTCGGCGATGTGCGTCCCCGCGTTCTCCATCAGTTGCAGGCTCGGAACGCCATGGCGCTCGGTGGTGAGGCGGTCAACTTCGCGCATTTCGGCGGCGGTGAGAGCTTTCATGGGTGGTTCACGGCAGGGTCACAGCATCCATCCACCGCTGACGTTGACGACCTGACCGGTCACGTACTCGGCTTCTTCGGAGGCGAAAAAGGCGACGGTTCCGGCAACGTCTTCGACGGTGGGCGGGCGGCCAATGGGAAAACGCGCGTCGCGGATTTTGCGAGCTTCTTCCAGAGTCAGATCGTTTTCGTCAATGCTGGAGGGATTGACGACGTTAACGGTGATGCCGTTCTTGGCTTCCTCCAGCGCTAGCGAACGGGAGAGCGCGACGACGGCGGCTTTGGCTGCGGCGTAGGCGGAAATTTTTGCCTGGCCAAACGCGCGCTCCGCGCCAACCGCGCCCATGTTGATGATGCGGCCCCAACGCGCCTTTCGCATGTGGGGCAGCGCGGCCCGGCTGATGTACAAAACGGTCATCAAATTCGAAGTAAAAACGCTTTGCCAGTCTTCTAGAGACGACTCCGCGAGCGTGCCCCAACGAAAATCGCCGACATTGTTCACGACAATATCCAGGCGTCCGAAACGATCAACAACCGTCTTCACCAGCTGATCACAGCGCCCAGAGTCGGTGATATCCGTTTCCACGGCGACGCAGTCCGCTCCGCTCGCTTGCAACTGGCGCAGCGCCTGCTGCGCGGCGACTTTGTTGGAGCGATAAGCGATGGCGATGCGCGCGCCTTCCTGCGCCAGCCGCAAGGCAAGCCCGCGGCCGATACCCCGGCTGCCACCCGTGACCAACGCCACCCGATTGCTCAGCGACATTCCGCTCCCCGGAAAAAACTCTTGGAAAGAGTGTCAGTATAACGTAGCCGCAGCGGTCGTACTACCGCAGCCGCGCGACGATTACCGTCATGTCGTCGGCTTGCTCGGGAGTTCCGGCCCACTCTTCGACTGTGGCCATGAGTGATTCCGCGACCATCAGCGGGGCAGCCCCTTGCAATCGCAGGGCAGCTTCCTTTAGCCGGCGAATGCCAAACTCCTCGCCATATACATTCTCTGGTTCCACAAGTCCGTCGCTGTAGCCGATGAGGACGGAATCCGCGCCGACGGTTAGAGAGCCCTCTTCGTAGGCGTAGTCCTCGACGACGCCAAGCACCATGCCGCCCTTGTCCAGCAGCTCGGCATTCCCTTGGCAGATAAGAAATGATGGCAGGTGGCCGGCATTGGTGTAGCGCAATGTGCGCGTGGCGCTGTCATAGACGGCAATGAAAAAGGTGGCAAAGCGGTCGTCGCCGGTGTTGCGCACCAGATGCCTATTGAGCCGTGAAACCAGTTCAGCGGTGCTCAACTTCTCTGTGCCGTCGGCGAGGAGTTGACTGCGCAGAGCGGCCTGGAGGCTGGCCATCAAGAGAGCGGCGGAGATTCCCTTGCCTGAAATGTCCGCGATGGCGATGGCGACGTGCGTGGGGCTGAGTTGAATAAAATCGTAGTAGTCGCCGCTGACGGAGCGCGCCGCCTTGCAGATGGCTTCGATTTCGACTCCGGGCACGGAGGGCAGCGTGCTGGGGAAGAGCTGGTTCTGGACTTCGCGAGCGATGGAAATTTCATTTTCCAGACGCTGGCGTTTGTTTTGCTCTTCGATCAAGCCCCCAATAGAGTTGGTCATGTCGTTAAACGATTCCGCCAGCTCACCAAGCTGGTCGCGGTCTTGAATGGGGACGCGGTGGGAAAAATCTCCTGAGCGCACGAATTGCATGGCGCGGTAAAGCCCCGCTACCGCTCCGGTGATGCGCATCGTAAGTACAATTCCGGTGATCAACGCGGCAGTTTCGATGAGAAGGAAAAGAATTCCGACAAGAACCAGAAGAAGAAGATAGGTATCACGCAGTTCGCCGAGCGTGGTGAAAATTCTGGCATTCAACCGCGAGGGCCGGGCATTGAAGACCGCGAGGACAGGACGGTGCTGGTCCACTTTGCCATCGGGGGCGACGTAGACGGAATCCAGGCTGGAGGCCACGGTGACGGGAGTGTCGATCCAGACCATGGCGCTTTGCAGCATGCGGTTGCGCGCCACGATGCGCCCCGCCACTTTGTATTGTTCTCCGCCTGAGGTGTAGGTGACGCCCTGCTGCGCGCCGCCGAAGTAACGCTCCATGAGATTCAGCCTGGATGGCGCCGAGGTCGGGCGCGACGGTGCCCAGGAACTCCGGCGTGACCGGGACGCGAAGCGTTACGACACGCTCTCCTTTGGTGTCCGGAATCAGCCGCAGGCTTGTCAAAGAGAGTGCGTCCCCCTGCTGAAGAAGGCCAGCGAAAGAGTTTTTGCCCGCCGCAGCCAGTTTGCGAAGAAGCGCCGTATCATTTGCAAAACTGATGCTGAGTCCGGGAAGTTCATGGTCATGGACGGCATGCGATTGCGCGGCGAGGATTTTCTCCGAATCGGCCTGCGTGACGCCCGGAGGCAAAGTTTTGTGCGCGACCGCGATGTGCTCCGAGATGTCCGCGATCATTTCGACGCGGTGCTGAATGTCCTCGTGCAGGAGGTAGGCGCCAAGCTGCGAATACAGAATGCGCCCGGCGATAAAGACAAGCGTGACGATCAGCAGGATGGGGACGACGGCAATGAATAGATAGGCGACGATCAGGCGGTTGCGCAGGCTCCAGAGCAGCCGTGTCTTCCACCAAGCCAGGAAACGGACGAGAAGATAGATGCCGGCAAGGACGGCCAGGTATTTAAGGAAATTGGCCGTGCCGCCGTTCAACTCGGTGTTGGCGAGAACCAATCCGGATGCAGCTACTACCATGGAAACGAGATCAAGCCAGGAGAGGCGGGTCCATAGCTCTTTGAGGCTGGCGCGGAAGCGTGTCATCGGTCCGTAGACGGAAAGAATACTCTACCTGAAGAAGTGCCGCCCGCGGAGGAGAAGCTCACTCGAGGAACGCGGGCCGAGAGCCCGGCAGCAGGCCCTTCAAGAGTTACTTTAGGCCGTTGCGAACGTGGCTGTGTTTCACGCTATACGTGAAATAGATAACCAGTCCGATGGCCAACCAGACAAATAGCCGGATGATAGTCAACAGGTTGAGACTGGCGATCAGCACCAGCGAAATAATCATCCCCAGAATGGGGACAAGGGGAACCCAGGGCGTTTTGAAGGGGCGTTCGAGATCCGGCCGACGCACGCGCAGAACCCAAACACCAGCGCAGACGATGACGAAAGCAAAAAGCGTGCCGATGCTAACGAGCTGGCCGAGAGTGCCAATCGGCACCAGCGACCCCACAATGGCAACCAATATGCCTACGATGGCCGTTGACTTCCAAGGCGTGCGAAAACGCGGGTGGATATCGCCGGCCCATTTCCACAACAACCCGTCGTGGGCCATGGAATAGAAGACGCGCGATTGGCCGAGCAGCATCACCAGCATGACGGTGCTCAGCCCAGCGAGCGCGCCGGCGTTAATCACGTAGCTTCCCCATTTAACACCAGTCTGGCGAATGGCTAAAGAGACGGGAGCCCCGATATTCAGGTGGGAATAGTGCACCGTGGCAGTCAGCAGCCCGGATACCAGGATGTACAGGATGGTGCAAACGATCAGCGAGCCCAGCATGCCCATAGGCATGTCTTTTTGCGGATTGCGCGCCTCTTGCGCCGCCGTTGAAACGGCGTCAAACCCAATATAAGCGAAGAACACCACGCTCGCTCCGCGCATGACGCCCGACCATCCAAACGAGCCAAAGGTTCCGGTATTCGGAGGTAAGAAGACCTTCCAATTTGTGTGAAAGACCTGGGGATTTTTGAGCACGTACGGGAAGGCCACGGCAATGAACGTCAAAACCGCAGCCAGCTTCACGAACACGACGACGGAATTGAAGTTTGCCGATTCCTTAATGCCGACGATCAAGATGGCCGTGACACCGAGAATGGCAAGAAACGCAACGAGGTTGAATTTGGTGTCACGTGGGGAAGCCCGCAATCCGTCGCACTAAGTTTAAGGTTGTTTGTGGCGACCAACGACCATCGAAGAAAACCCATTGCGTTCCGGGTACATCGCAGATTTGCGGGGGAAGGTTGATGCCATAGTCCTGTAGGAACGCCACCAGCGTACTGCTCCATCCGCTCGCCACGGTCGCCGCACCAAAGGCATACTCCAGGATCAGGTCCCAGCCTATGATCCAGGCGACGATCTCGCCAAGTGTCGCATACCCATAGGTGTAGGCCGAACCGGCGATCGGGATCAGCGACGCGAATTCCGCATAGCAAAGCCCGGCAAACACGCATCCCGTGCCCGCCAAAACATAGGAGAGCATGATGGCAGGGCCTGCATAAAGGAAGCCGCCGAACCCGTAAGGACAAAAATGCCCGCGCCGATAATCGCGCCAATCCCCAGCGTAACCAGGTTGACTGGTCCAAGAGCGCGCTTCAAGCTGTGCTCGCCGGTATCTCCGGCTTCCTTCATCAGCACGTCAATCGGTTTGGTCGCAAACAAGGGGTTGCCCATGCAACTCCTCCTTTTGGGGAAGTCTTCCCGCTGGCTTATGCACTGCCAAATTGGACAGTTTTTGTATGGCGCAGCGTGCTGTGCCACTACAGGAAAATTCGCTTATGTCGCCACTCCGTGGCCGGCCGCGCCACCAGGACCAGAGCAGATAAACGGGAGCCCCGATAAGTACGATTAACATTCCCGATCCTGCGGTCTGCGTTCGTACAGCAGCAACACGACCATGATTGCGATGGCCGCCATGATATACGAGCAGCGGGAACAAAGGATAGCCAAATGCACGATACGGCCGCTCCGCATCCGGCCGTTTTAGCGCAGCACGAAAATCCCCGCGATCGTCAGCACATAGAAAAGCAAAGCCGCAAAAACCACGTAATCGAGAAGGTCGCTGTAGAGGTTGCCGTAGGTCACGTCCCGTCCCGCTTCACCCGCCGCGTGCGCAGCAGAATCAAGACAGTGATCCAGATGCCCTTGTAGAACAGCGCCGACTCCCGGAACTCCTTTTTTGTTCAGCGTCCCCGTGGACTTGAAAAAAATCCCGTCCTTCGCCATCGCATAAGCAACGCGCGCACCCGCCAAAATCAAACCGTTGTTGCAGCCGAAAGTGGAAATGATGATCGCCACCGCCATCATCACGGCTCCGGCAGGTCCGAAAATGGCGGAGAGCGCAGCGTCGCGACGCGGTCGTCAGGGGCATTCTGAATCTGCACGAGCGGAAGGGTGCAAAGATATGCCAGATTTGCCAGGCAATAAAGCGTGATGACGATGATGGTGCCAAAGGCCATAGAGAGCGCCACGTCGCGCTTCGGATTTTTTACTTCCGCGGCCGTGAAGCCGATATTGTTCCAGGCGTCAGCGGAAAACAAAGAGCCAACTTGCGCCACTCCAAACGCCACGAACAACCCGAACGCTCCGCTCGCGGCAGTAACGGTCGGCAGAAAGCTGCGCAAAAAATTGGCGCCCGGCTCGATGGGCTGAGCGTTTCGAATGGTCCAGAAATGGCCGAAATTCTCGATCACCGCGCCCGCATTTCTCCCCACAAAAATGCCGAGAAAGATCAGCCCGAGAAGCGACAGCGTCTTCGCGCTCGTAAATATATTCTGAATCAGCTTTCCGAGGCGAACTCCCAAAGTATTGAGAAACGTCAGAAAAAGTATCATCACCACGCCAACGAGTTGTTGAATCGAAAGGCTGATCGCGTATCTAGAGCCCAAAGCGACAGGAGGAATGATCCAGGAATTTGGAGAAATGGAAGGGATCAAGACACCGAGATAGCGCGCAAATCCCACTGCGACGGCCGCGATGGTTCCCGTTTGAATTACTAGGAAAAGCGTCCAGCCGTAAAGGAAACCCCAGAGTGGCGAATAGGCTTCGCGCAAGTAGATATATTGCCCGCCGGCGTGTGGGAATAGAGCGGCGAGTTCACCGTAGGAAAGCGCTGCGGAAATGGTTAGGAGACCGGTGAGCACCCAAGTAAGGACTAATCCGCCTGCAGAGCCAGTTTGCCGGGAGATATCCGCGGCAACAATGAAAATGCCGGAGCCAATCATGGAACCTACGACAATCATCGTTCCGTCGAACAATCCGATGGCGCGCACAAAGCCGGTTTCGTTCCTGGCAGCGTTTTGCGGCAGTGATTTCGTGGAGTCAGCCATTCGCGGGGCGCCTCAGACGGCCGCCGCGTGATTCGCGGCTTCGAGTCGTTCGATGAATTGGCGAGCGCGCTTCCCCGGATCCGGCGCGAGAAGAATATCGCTGATGACCGCCACGGAATCCGCGCCCGCCCTGATCGCCTCAGCGGCCCTGTCCAGGGTGATCCCACCGATTGCCACGATGGGCTTGTCCGTCAGCGGCCGTACCTGTCGCAAGAAATCAGTACCGACAACCGGATCGGGATTGGCCTTAGTGGACGTCGCGAACAGCGGCCCAACGGCAATGTAATCTGCGGAAGTCGCAGCAGCGCGCTCAAATTGTTCCAAGTTGTGCGTCGAAACGCCCACGAGCTTCCCCGCTCCGATCACCGATCGCGCCTCTTCCACTTCCAAATCCTCCTGGCCCACATGAACGCCGCTCGGCACCGGCGAGGGCTGCGACATCCGCGCGATCATTCACAAAAAACGTGACACCCTGAGGTATCAGAAGAGATGCAAGTCTCTTTGAGGCCTCGAACAATTCGCGCGTGGATGCATTCTTGTTGCGGTATTGGAGCAAGCGGACACCGGCACCCGCGAGTTTCTGGGCGCAGTCTGTATCGGGAATGGCCAGCAATGCTGCGTCTAATATCACATACAGCCGCGGTAGGACAAGACGCATAAATGTCTATTTTCCGTTCGTTCCCAGCAATCTCTCGATGAAATGAGTATCAAACCGCCCGGCCGCGAAATCCGGGTCG
Organism: uncultured Acidobacteriota bacterium; assembly: GCA_963729455.1. Lineage (GTDB taxonomy): Bacteria > Acidobacteriota > Terriglobia > Acidiferrales > UBA7541 > Acidiferrum. The sequence goes on along the minus strand of CAVSNX010000003.1, from coordinate 407,629 downwards.
GCCAAAATCCGGCGATGCAGCGGAATGGAAGTCTTGATGCCTTCGATGACGAACATTTCCAGAGCGCGCTTCATGCGGCCAACTGCTTCCGCGCGGTCGCGGCCCTTCACGATCAGCTTGGCGATCATCGAATCGTAGTAAGGAGGAATGACCGCGTCCGCGTACGCGGCAGAATCCACGCGCACGCCAGTCCCACCGGGCGCTTGGAAGGTGGTGATGCGGCCCGCGGACGGCACAAACGTTTCTGGATCCTCGGCATTGATCCGGCATTCGATGGCATGCCCGGACGGAATAATCGCCCCGGTGGCATCCTCCATCTTTTCCCCCGCGGCAATCCGAATCTGCGCCTTGATCAAGTCCACTCCCGTGACCAACTCGGTCACCGGATGCTCGACCTGAATGCGCGTATTCATCTCGATGAAGTACATCGAGCCGTCTTGATCCATCAGGAACTCGACAGTTCCCGCGTTGGTATAACCGATTTTTTCCAGCGCCTTCACCACCTTGGAGCCAAGTTCTTTGCGTTGCTTCGCGTCCACCACCGGGGAGGGCGATTCCTCCACCAGTTTCTGGTGCCGCCGCTGAATGGTGCATTCGCGCTCGCCCAGATGAATCACTTTGCCGTGCTGGTCGCCCAGCACTTGAAACTCGATGTGCCGCGGGTGCTCCAGGAACTTCTCCGCGTAAACGTCAGGAGTGCCGAAGGCCTGCTGCGCCTCGCTACGCGCCGTTTGGTAAGCGGCCAGAAGCTCTTCCTGGTGGTGAACCACGCGCATGCCGCGTCCGCCGCCACCGGCGGAAGCCTTGATGATCAGCGGATATCCGATACGCTCCGCCTCCTTAGCAAGCTGCTCTTCCCCTTCGACGATGCCATCGCTGCCCGGAATGGTAGGCAGGCCGGCGGCCTTCACTTCCCTGCGTGCGCGGTCTTTCTCACCCATCATTTCAATGACTTCGGGGCGTGGGCCAATAAAGGTGATTTCCGAGGCTTCGCACACCTTCGCGAAGTTGGCGTTTTCGCTGAGGAACCCGTACCCGGGATGGATGGCATCCACGTTGGTGATCTCGGCAGCGCTGATCACCTGCGGGATATTCAGATAACTTTCACTACTGCGCGGAGGCCCGATGCAAACGGCTTCATCCGCAAAGCGCACATGCAGCGAATTGCGGTCCGCTTCGGAATAGACCGCGACCGTGGATATCCCCAGCTCCTTACAGGCGCAAATGACCCGCAGGGCAATTTCCCCGCGATTGGCGACTAGGATTTTCTGGAACATGGCCGGCGGGCTACTTCTTCCGGCTCGGGCGGATGCCGAAGAGAGGCTGGCCATACTCGACCGGCTGCCCGTTTTCGACGAAGATTCGCATGACCTCGCCGCTGGCGTCCGACTCGATCTCATTCATGAGCTTCATGGCTTCCACGATGCAAAGCGTCTGCCCGGTCTCGACGTGGGCGCCGACCTTCACAAAAGCCTCGGAACCGGGGCTGGGAGACTCGTAGTACGTGCCGACAATGGGGGACTTGACCAAGTGCAGATCTTCGGTCGAACGGGGCTCAGGAGCCGCCGCAGGGGCAGTTTGTTGCGACCCTACCGCACCTGGAACGATGATTTCGGGGGCCGCGGCTGCCCGGGGAGCCGCAAAAACCACTCCGGGAGACGGCTTGCGCAGACGGATGCGAAGGTCGCCCCGGGAGTACTCGAACTCCTCGAGATTGTGCTCCGTCATGAACTGAAGGAGCTGCTCGATCTGCTGAATTTCAGGATTGGCGAACGATGGACTCAACTTCGAAGTCTTTTTTCGTTTCATGCCTGTTCTAAAGTTCGGTGAGATCCCGCGGGACGCGGGTCAGTACTTCGGTACGATCAGCATGCACGACAACATCATCTTCAATCCGTATCCCCCCAATGCCTTCGGCGTATATGCCGGGTTCGATGGTGATGACGTTCCCGGGCTCCAGGAGCTTCTTCTGTCCCTGCGCCACCCTGGGATCTTCGTGCACTTCAAGTCCGAGCCCGTGCCCGGTGCTATGCACGAACAGCTTGTCCAGATGGTAGCCCGCCAAAACTTGCCTGGCTGCCGCGTCCACAGTGCCGCAGCTTACCCCGTTTTTGACCGCCGCGATGGCCGCCCGTTGCGCTTCCAGGACCGCCTGATACCACGTCCGGACGCGCGCCGATGCCCGCCCAACATGCACCGTGCGGGTCATATCGCTGCAATAGTGGCCGAGTATAACACCCAGGTCTAGCACTACCAACTCATTTTTCCTCAGGCGCTTGGCAGTTGGCCGCGCGTGGGGCAACGCTCCGCGCTTGCCGAACGCGACAATCGTCTCAAAGGCCGGTCCGGACGCGCCTCGCTTTCGCATTTGGTATTCGATCTCCGCACCGACTTCCAATTCCCTGACCCCGGGCTTAAGAAGAGGCAAAACGGCTAAGAAAACGTCTCCGACCAGAATCGCTGCCTTGCGCATTTGCGCGATTTCGGAGGCGTCCTTGCGCATCCGGAGCGCTTCCACCGCACCGGTCATCGCCAACCAGCTCAATCGCCCGCCCCTCGCCTTCCGCAAGCTCTCCAGTCTGCGCGACCGTCAATTGTGCGGGATCAAACCCAATTCGCTTTCCTCGCGACTTCTTGAGGAACTCCCCCACGAACTCGAATAGGGAACCCTTTTGCTGAATGATTTGCACGCCGGCGGTTTCCTCGCGAGCCTGTACGGTAAACCGACCGTCGGTGATCAGCGCCGTCCCCCTACGCGAAACAACCAGCGCCCCAGCATCTCCCGTGAATCCCGTCAGGTAATACCAATTGGCAGGACTGGTAATCAGCAAACTATCGATTCGCAATTCCCGGAGTCGGGCCGCGAGCGCACGTCGGCGTTGATGACAGTTAGTGTTCATAAATGAAAGGAGGAGACTATTGTCTCCTCGTTTCGACCTTTAGCTCAAATTGTTAGCGCCGAAATTATCCGGGGATGATTCGCGGCGTGAGGAAGAACAGCAATTCCTGTGACGTCGTGGTGACCGCGGTGCGCTTGAACAGGTTGCCGATCAGCGGGATGCTGCCGACGATCGGAGTCTGCTGAATGTCCACGCGCTGTGAGGAGATGATGATGCCGCCGATAACCACCGTGCCGCCATCGGCCACGGTGACCTTGGTTTCCGCCGCTTCGGTATCGAGCGCCGGGATGCCCTGAACTCGCGGGATACCGGTATCGATCTGGGTGTTTTCCACGAGCACGTCCATGAAGACCGTGCCTTCCGCCGTGATTTGCGGTGTGACTTCCAGCTTCAACACCGCGTCAATAAACTGGACGGAAATGGTGTTGTTGATAGTCGTCTGAATCGGAATCTTAGTACCTTGCTTGACCGTCGCTTTTTCATTGTTCTGGGTGATGACCTTGGGTTTCGAAAGTAACTTGCCGACGCCCTTGGCCTCCGCGGCGGTGATAATAAAGTCGATCGCGAAGTTCGACGACCGGTGCGAGAAGGTGAAGCCGCTCGTAGGAGCATTCGCTGGAAAATTCGTATTCAATGGAAGACCTGTCGTAATACCGTTTCCCGTCGTCTGAGTCGCGGTGGAAACAAGGGGCGGATTCAGCGGCTGAAAGGGGATCTGGCCGCTAGCGCCCACCTGCGGCGTGCCGCCGAAGACCGAACGGCCACCGGTGGTGTCACCAGCAAAACCGAGTTGAGTCCCGATATCCTGAGCGAAGGAACGTGACGCAGAGACAACACGTGCTTCGATTTCCACCTGCTGCGATTTGCGATCCAGCTGCCGGATCAGATTGTCAATGGCCGGAAAAACCACAGGGATGTCCCGGATAATGAGCGTGTTGGAACGGTCGTCAGCAAGGATATCGCCGCGCGGTGAGAGGAACTTCTTCAACACGTCCTTCAAGCTGGCGGCTTTCGAATAGCTGAGCACACGGGTCATGATCTCCGGCTTGGTGGCTTCGGCTTCCGCCTTTTCCAAATCGCGGCGGGACTCCGCTTCGCCCTTCAGCGTGGCACGCGTAGCAATGCGCAATACGTTGCCGTTCAGCTGTTTATCCAAACCGTTATTCTGTAGGACGATGTCAAGCGCCTGATCCCAAGGCACTTCGTCCAGCACGATCGTGAGGCTGCCCTTGACGGCTGGATCCAGCACGACGTTCAAGCCGCTGATCTCGTGAATCAGGCGGAAGAAGTCGCGAAGGTCAACGTCCTTCAGGTTCACGGATATGGGCTCACCGGTGTATTTCGCAGCGGCCGGCCCGCTCGGTGTTGTCTGGCCTTGCGCCGGCGCAGCCGAGGTGGCAAGCGTCGTCGCAGCCGTGTTGGCCTGCTGGACTGCCTGCTGCGCGGCCTGCTGGGTGCTCCCTTCCGGACGAACGGGTCCATTCTTCCCGCTAAACGACGCCAGAACGACTGAGGGCTGGGTCAGTTCGCCTGGTAGCGCGAAGCGAGGAGCTGAAATCTGTGAAGCTTGCGACGAGTGTAAAACGGTCTTGCGCGGCGTCGAATCACTGTATTGGAAGTCGTGACGGGCAGTCTCACTCTGATTCGAGGTCAGCATCTTTGCCGTAACCGTGTTCACCTCCGGCGTCGCCGCAGGCACTTCAAACTGGATTACAACCGCCTCGCCGTCGTGAGAAAGTTGAAATGGCGCTGCCGCTGTCAGGTCAATGACCACGCGTGCAACGTCAGGCCGGTATTGGCCGATTCGGACGCCACGCACCGGAGCGGAAACCCCGGGGATGGTCGTCTTCTGCACGGCGATCCGGGCGCCCGTGAAATCAAGTACCAGGCGATCGGGATTCTGCATCCGGGCAGGGTGAACGTCGAGCCGCCCTTCTCCCTCCACGCGCACGGCCGCCCGCTGCGGCGCTTGCGTAATGGCCACGCTGGAGATGACTGCCGAAGCCGCCGCGGTACCGGTGGTCTCTGGCGTTTGGGCGAACGCGGGGCAGACACCCACCGCCACGCTCGCGAGGATTAGGCAGCCATGCCGAAGGGCCGGCCAATTCGTCTTCATTGCTGTTCTCCTGCACTCGGATAAATTCGTTTGTTCACTTGCCGTTCCACTGGCTGACCGAAGGCATCTTTCCCCTCTTCATGGAACGAGACGCCATCCATCGAAATCTTTTCCACCGTGCCATCGTAGAGATGGTCGCCCTCGCGAAGGAAATAGGTGCGCAGCTGCGGGTTGGAGACCACCGCAATCATCCCGTTGGAGGCCTTCACAATGCCATCCAGGCGCAGCGTGCTGACCTGCAGACCAGCTTTCCCAGGAGGCAGATTCTTGTTGGCCGCAGATTGCGCCTGCTGCCGTCCAATCAGGGATTCGAACGGATCGCGCCGGGCCTGCTTCACTTCGCTCTCCGCGGGTGCCGCGGCGCTTGCCGTGGTTGTGGTTTCCACCTTCTTGACCGCAGGTTTGGCAGCGGGCTTCTTGGCCATAGGCTTCGCCGCTGGCTTCAGGGGTGGCTTGGCTGCAGGCTTAGTAGTCTGTGCTGCGGGCTTGGCGGGCGCCGGTGCTGCTGGCTTTGCTGCCGGTGGCGCGGACTGGCCAGCATTCGACAGTGCCGTCTTTACATTACCGGGCGTCGAAGGGCTGACCTGCGCCTGCAAGCCAGGTACGGCCGCCGCGAGCAAGATCCCTATTCCGAGATGTATCGCTGCACGCATAGTTCGCTCATTCCTGCTCAGTGTTTACCAGCCGCGCTGGCCGGAGGCTTCGCTCCACCTGCAGGAGCAACTCCGGTATCAGCAGGCTTGGTGAAAAAAGTTGTCGCTGTGAAAACTCCCGAAACCGTCGCACCGGGCCGCACCACGTAATGGGTTCCCTTGGTTTTCTCCGGATCGTCGAACACCAAGTCGCCCACGTTGATGATTCGCGACAAGCGGCTCAACCGCCCGAAGAAATCGAGAATATTGAAGTACGGGCCATCCGCCTGGATTTCAAACGGCATTTCGTAGTGGTATTCCCGGGGCACGATGGCTTGCGCCGTCAAACGGCGAAGCTGCACGTTGGAAGCGCTCGCGGCGCCCTGCAGCAAGCGGATGAATTCATCCACTTCTTTTTCTTCCGGCACAATCGTCTTCAGCGTTTCCAATTGCTTGGATAGCGCATCCATCTGCTGCTTCAATTCTCCATAGCGCTGCTTGTAAACCTGCAGTTGGGTAACTTCCTGATTGAGCTTGGTGCGCTGTTGGACGGCGGCATCCACCTGATCTCGTTCGCGAGCGATGGGTGATCCCGGCACGTACACCCCCACCAGAACCAACACCACAGCAACCGCCGCAGCCACCAGGGCCTGCATGATCACCGACATGTCCCGAAACGGGTTGGCCATGGTGTCCCCTTATCCTTTCTTCGCCGGCGCTGCAGGTGTCGCAGCCGGTGCCGGCGTGCTGGCCGGCCGGGCCTGCGCTGCCGGCGGCGGAGCGATCTCCGCCGAAATATCAAATGTGAAGGTCTGCACAGCCCCGCTCTTGTCGTCCTGTTTCGTTTCCTTGATTTCAACCTTCTGGAAATAGCCGGAGCGTTTCAGGGCAGTGATAAAATTCGCCACCGAATTCACCGAGGCGGAAGCACCTTGCAGCGAGAGATTGCTGCCATGGCGCGTCATTTCCGTCAGCCACAGGTTTTCCGTGCGAGAAACTGTATTGGCAACCATGTCCAGCAATTCCTGGCCGCCGGTGCGGTCGCGCTGCAGTTGCTCAATGGTTGAAACGCGCTGCTGCAAAATAACCTTTTGTTTTTCGAACGCTTCCACTTGCAGCTTGGTCTGCTCGAGATCGGTCTTCTGCGTTTGCAGCTTCTTGATCTCGGCGTTTTCTTTGTTCAGCTGGTTCGACCATGTGTAGTAGAAGAAGCCGAGGACCAGAGCGCCCAGGACGAGCCCGGCGCCGATGAAGACCACGGGCAGTGCCGCTCCGGTATCAACGGGCCGGCGTGCGGCCTTCGGTCGAATCTGTCCAAGTAGGTTTATGCGGATCATGGCTAGTCAAAGCTCCTCAGCGCCAGACCCACGGCAATGGCCAGCCGCGGAGCCATATCGCGGATCTGGTCATCACTGTGCCGGCTGGGATTGATGAGCACTTTGCGGAACGGGTTCAATTCTTCAACAGGCATTGCGAACTCTTCCCGGAGCAGGTCTACCAAACCAGGGACGCGCGCCGTGCCACCGGCTACGACGATGCGCTGGATGTTCTCGCCGCTGGCAGTGGCCCGGAAAAAGTCGAAGGTCTTCTGAATCTCAAGCGTAAGAATGTCGGAGACGCTGCGAAGGATCTGCTGTTTCTGCTCGTCGGTCACGCTGGGCAGCGAATCTCCCCTCTTCAGGCGCTCGGCATCTTCGAAGCTAAGGTCCAATTCCTTTTGCAAGGCGTCTGTATATTGGTTGCCGCCGACGCTGACGTCGCGGGTGAACAGCGGCACGCCGCCGCGCACGATATTAATGTTCATTACGCTCGCGCCGATGTTCAGCAGCGCTACGGTTTGCCCCGCATCCGGCTCGTAGTTCACTTCGAAGCAGTTCTGCAAACCAAACGCGTCAATGTCCACCACCACTGGCGTCTTGCCGGCCTGCGCCAGCACGTTCGTGTGATTCAGAATCTTGTCTTTCTTCACCGCCACCAGCAGGACGTCCATCTGCGCGTCCATGGACTCCAACAGCTGGTAGCTAAGATTCACGTCCGCGATGTCGAAGGGAATGTGCTGACTGGCTTCCGAAGGGATGCGATCGTAAAGCTCGTCTTCCGTCATTAGAGGCAGCGGCACGCGCTTGACGATCACCGAGTGTCCCGAAACCGACGTGGCCACGTTCTTGGTCTTGATGCGTTGCGCATCGAAAATCTTGCTGATAGCGTTCGCCACTTGCGGCGCGTCCATGATCGCGCCATCCACAACCGTGTCCGGCGCTAGCGTCTCCATACCGAAACTCACCAGCTCGTAGCCCGCTTTCGTGGACTTCAACTCAACTGCTTTAATGGAGCTGGAACCAATATCCAATCCCACGAGTTGCCGGCTCTTTTTCCCCAGTCCCAACATTTGCGGCCCCTTTTCTAACGAACGACCCTCTCGTCCGCGCTCGACTACCGCCGCCTCGCGGTCGCCTGGCTCATTTTGCGTTCCATCCAGCGGTCCAGGATCGTCTTACGAAGTTTCCAACGATTGCCAAGTTTAAACGCAGGAATTTCACCCTCGGTGATGTAACGGTACAGGGTATCCGGGCTGATGCCCAGATATTGCGACGCCTGTCGTACGTTCATCACTTCGCGCGATTCACTCACGAGGAACGCCACCCCGGCCATCGAACACACACCCTATTTCAAGACTGTTCGTTGCACCTTTTCTGCGCTGCGGACATTCAGATAGGTGCGGCCTGTGAAAGCTTTATGACATTCTAGCACTCCGACCGTCAAGGGAATCTATAGGTCTGTTGCCCTAAGTGTACGGGTAGTTCTAGGCAGTTTGGGGGGTATTAGGGGGTGGTACCTGAATGTATTGTGGGTCGCGCTATCCAATACCACAACTAATTGCACTTTTTACTCTGCCGACCCTGTCCGCAGGGACGGTTATCCTTTGAAACCAACCTAATGCAGTCCCCCAGGGAGTTTGTCCTTCCATGCTCTCAGATATGCAAGCTTTTCCAAATGGCTTCAACCTTGGCTTTTGTGGCTTCGTCCATTCGAATCTCGTCCGGCCATGGGCGTGTGAATCCCTCCGTCGCCCACTTTCGCGTCGCATCAATGCCCATCTTTGAACCAAAATCTTGCATGCGCGCCGCGTGATCCAGTGTATCCACTGGTCCCAGCGTAAATTGCACGTCGCGCTCGGGGTCCAGCGCGCAAAGCATCTTCCACACCACTTCGCGGTAGTTATGGATATCCACGTCGTGATCCACCACCACAATCACCTTCGTAAACATCGCCTGCCCCAGTGACCAAATGGCGTTCATAATTTTGCGCGCATGTCCCGGATATGACTTGCGAATTGCCACGATCATCAGGTTGTGAAAAATCCCTTGGGCGGGCATCGCCACGTCCACGATTTCCGGGTACTGCATTTTCATGACGGGCAGAAAAATGCGCTCCACCGCATAGCCCATAAAGTAGTCTTCCTGCGGCGGCGGGCCAACCACAGTTGTCAGATAAATCGGCTCCTTCCGATGCGTCACGCATTCGACGTGAAAGACCGGGTATTCGCCCTCCAGCGAATAAAATCCCGTGTGGTCCCCGAACGGTCCTTCCGTACGCAGCTCGCCTAAGTTGACATGCCCTTCGAGCACGATCTCCGCGTTCGCAGGAACCTCCAGGTCGTTTGTCTCGCAGCGCACCATTTCCACCGGCTCGCGCCGCAAGAACCCGGCGAACATCATCTCGTCGAGATCCGGCGGAATCGGCAGCATTCCGGACAGCGCCGTCGCCGGGTCGGCCCCAATCGCTACCGACACCGGAATCCGCCCGTCGGGATTCTTCGCTCGCGCCCTGCGAAAATGCTCGGCCCCGTGCTTTTGCGTTTGCCAATGCATCCCGGTAGTCCGCTCGTCGTATACCTGCATTCGGTACATGCCGACGTTGCGCTTCCCCGTTTCCGGGTTTCGCGTGAACACAAGCGGAAAGGTAATAAAGCGGCCGCCATCCTGCGGCCAGCACTTCAAAATTGGAAAATCGAAAAGGTTGACGTCGCTTCCCTGGTGAATGACTTCCTTGCAGGAACCCGACTGCACTGTTTTAGGAAAGAACGACCCAAGTTCCGCAAGCTTCGGCAGCAATTTGATTTTGTCGAATAACCCCTGCGGCGTATCCATTTTCAAGAATCCCTGGATGCGCTCCGCCACGTCATCCAGTTTCTCCACTTCAAACGCCAACTCCATTCGCCGCACGCTGCCAAACGCGTTGATCAAAAGAGGAACGCGCGAGCCCGTGGGCTTTTCGAACAGCAGCGCCGGCCCCACACTCCTGGGCTGACGCCCCTTATCGCGCGCCACGCGCTGAGTGACTTCCGCAATCTCCAGAATCGGATCCACCTCTGCGCGAACGCGCTTCAGCTCGCCTTCTTTGTCGAGCTTCTTCACAAATTCCCGCAAATCCCGATACGCCACTTCTTCCTCCCGCATTCCGTGCGGCGGACAAACGTCCACCATTCAAATGGGAAAGGGTCACTGTAACATGGCTCGGCCCAAGCGTTGATTTTAGGAATCAGGAGAGGCCTCGCAAGCGAAGATGCTCGCGAGCGATGCTAGTTCAGGGCATAGACGTTTCCGTCCGCGCTGCCAACGTAGATCGTGCCTTCAACCACCATGGGCGAAGAAAGAATGGCGCCCACTGACATCATTTTTTGCACGCCCATGATCATGTCGTCGTAGAAAAAATCAAAAAAGGCCGCCTCATAGTTCGGCGCGCCGTCGGCCTTGGTGTAAACCGCACCATTCTTCTTGAAGCCCTCTGTCTCGAAGGTCCATGCCACCTTCTGACTTTTCAGGTCAATCGCGAACAGCTTGCCTTGGTGTGAGCCAATATAAGCAGTCCCCCCAGCGATTGCCGGTGACGAGAACATCGGCCAGTTTTTGAATCCGAGGGAAAAAAGTGGCGCGCCGGCCTTGGCGTCCAGCCCATAAAAAAGTCCCGAATCTGAAGTTGCAAAGTAAACCTTCCCGTCCTGGACCGCCGGTGAGCCAATCACCCACGAGCCCTTGTTTGAGAATGACCACTTCTCTTTGCCGGTAACCGTGTCCACCGCGTACAGCTTCGAATCCCTGCAGCCAAAGTACGCCACACCGTCCGCCACCGCCGCAGAGGATTGAATCCCGACCTGATTATGAATCGAGGGATCCTCGCCCGTCTTGAACCGCCACTTCTCTTTTCCCGTCGCGGCATCTAGCGCATAAAAATAGCTGTCCCAGCTCCCCACAAAAAGTGTTCCATCGGCAATGGCGGGCGACGCGTGCACTACGTCGCCGGTCTTGAACTTCCATTTCAAATTGCCCGTGGCGGCGTCCAGCGCGTAGATGTTTGTATCGCCGCTGCCGAAATAGACCGCGCCATTCCACACCCCCGGGGATGAAAGGTAAAAATCAAACGGGTCGGGCATTGTTTCGCTCGCGGGTTCCGCCCCGTGAAGATGAGTTCCCGCGTAGCGGCGCTCTCCTCCAGTCTTGAACTTCCACTTCAGTTTCCCGCTGGCGGCATCCACCGCATAGAAGTTACTGTCAAAGCTCCCAAAGTACACGACCCCGCCCGAAACTGCAGGCGAGGACGTGATCCGGCTATCGGTTTTGAATTTCCATTTCATTGCCCCGGCCGCCAGGTCCAGCGCATAAAGATTGTGATCGCTGCTGCCGACATACAGCGTGTCCCCCACGGCCACTGGAGAAGAGAGCACCTGCCCATCCGTGTGGAACTGCCACTTGATCTTGGTAAATTGCGGCACGCCAGTTCCGCCATATACTCCTGTATGCTGCGGATTGCCGCGGAACATCGAATCTTGTGCAAACGCGGGCACACACAGAACAAGCGTCGAAAACAAGACTAGTCGTTTCATTGCCAGGCCTCCGCCGCCCACATAGACGCGCGGAGGTGAGAACTGTTTCTTATTCTGCGGACTTCTTATAAAGAATTTAGGAAGCTGGAGCTTGTTTTAACCTGCCACGTCTTCTGCGCATCCAACCCGATGCTTCCGAAGATCAAATCGAATTGCAGTGAGGAAACATCCATGCCAAAAATGAAAGTAGCCGTCGTAAACAAACCCGGCACAGACTTTGAGATTCAGCAACGGGAGATTCCGCAGCCCAGCGCCGGGCAGGTCCGCGTTCGCGTACTCGCCTGCGGCATCTGCTACAGCGATCATCTTGTCAAAGATTCCCCTCTGCCGGGCCAGGTCTATCCCCGTTCGCCCGGCCATGAAGTCGCCGGGGTCATTGACGAAGTCGGCCCCGGTGTCACTTCGTGGAAAAAAGGCCAGCGCGTGGGCATCGGATGGCATGGCGGCCAGGACGGAACCTGCCTGCAGTGCCGCCGCGGTGATTTCGGTCACTGTGCAAGTCTGAAAATCACCGGCCTTACCTACGACGGCGGTTATTCCGAATACATGCTCGCGCCCATCGAAGCCCTTGCTCAAATGCCAGACTCGCTCGATCCCGCGGAAGCCGCACCGCTCCTTTGCGCGGGGATCACCACCTTTAATGCTCTGCGGCGCAACGCCGCATTGCCCGGCGATCTAGTCGCGATTCAAGGGATTGGCGGTCTTGGCCACCTCGGCGTCCAGTTCGCCAACAAGTTCGGTTATCGCGTGGCCGCCATCAGCCGCGGCAAGGAAACCGAGGCGCTCGCCAAGAAACTCGGCGCCCACATATTCATTGATAGCGCCGCCACCAACGCCGCTGCCGAACTCCAAAAACTCGGCGGCGCTCAAGTCATCCTCGCCACGGCCCCCAGTGGCAAAGCGATGTCCTCGCTCATCGATGGCCTCGGACCCAACGGCAAGATCATCGTCGTCGGCGCAGGCCCGGATCCCATGGAGGTCTCCACCGGCAAAATACTCTTCGGCAGCAACCGCATCCAGGGCTGGGCCTCGGGAATTCCCACGGATTCCGAGGACACCCTGCGATTCGCCGAGATGACCGGCATTCGTCCCATGATCGAAAAATTCCCTCTCGACAAAGTGAACGAGGCCTACGCGCGCATGACCAGTGGCAAAGCGCAGTTCCGCGTCGTCTTAACAATGTAATGCACTGGTTTCGGGCCCCATCGCACTCTCCGGTGGGAAGCGTTTCAAGCTGACACAGTTTGTCTCAGAGTGACCGATTTTTGTCAGGGCCGATAGGCCTTCGTTTTGCTCGCTCCCAAGCGTCGCCCTAATCGCCGCTTGCTCAAGGACTTACGTCCAGGCTTACGCGGCGCCATTGCCAGAACCCAGTTTTCGTTTGGTCGCGTAATTGCACTCTCCCTAACGGCACTGAACGGACCGTTCGCACACAGCGCGTGTGCGCGTTCTTCGAAACGCCCCGGTGGGTTGTAGTCATCGGGGCAATCGGCCTGGCCAGCTAGAAAAAGAGAGTCATAGAACCTCGGGCTTGCCGAGAGACGCTGCGATTGTTTCTTGCCCGGGTTCGCTCACTTAATATGCTGAACATGATCCATTGGATTCGACTCGATTATCTGTCCTGCGTGTTGACAGTTCTTGCCACCGTGCTCATCGGCAAGAAGCTCTGGCAAGGCTGGGTCGTCGCCGGAATCAACAGCGCGGTTGTCTGTGTCATCGGGATCCGCACCGCGCAATTCGGCTTTGTCCCCGCCAATCTTCTGTGCATCGCTCTCTACACCAGCAACCTCGTTAACTGGCGCCCCAAACCCGACGCCCAGCCCGACGCCTCAAGCGAGGAAGCCGCGTAGAAGCAAACGAATTCGATTTTCCACTCGCGCACCGCCCTGCTATCCTGAAAGCGTTCCCATGAACCGCGTCTACCTCGATTTCAACGCCACTACGCCCGTCGAGCCTGCCGTCCTCGACGCCATGCTCCCATACTTCTCCGCAGAATTCGCCAACGCTGCCTCCATCCACACGCCCGGCCAGCGCGCCCGCGCCGCCGTCGAAACCGCGCGCGAACAGCTCGCCGCGCTTATCGGTGCCCGCCCCCAGGAAGTCGTCTTCACCAGCGGCGGCACCGAATCCGACAATCACGCCATTCTTGGGGTGGTAGGACAGGCATTCCTGCCTGTCCCCGCAGCCAAAAAATCACACACTTCCATTCACATCATCACCACTAAGATCGAACACGAAGCCGTTCTAAACACCTGCCAAGCCCTCGAAAAAGAAGGCGTAGCAGTCAGCTACCTCCCCGTAGATCGCAACGGCCTCGTCTCTGCCGACCGCCTGCGCGCCGCCCTCCGCCCAGAAACCGCCCTCATCACCATCATGCACGCTAACAACGAACTCGGCACCGTCCAGCCCCTCGAAGACATCGGCCGCATCGCCAAAGAAGCCGATATTTATTTCCACACCGACGCCGTGCAATCCGCCGGCAAAATCCCGATCGACGTCGACGCGCTCCAAGTCGACTTGCTCTCCCTCTCCGGCCACAAGTTCTACGCACCTAAGGGAATTGGCGCGCTCTATATCCGCGGTGGCACGCGCCTGCGCCAGTTACTCTACGGCGGCCATCACCAGCGCGGCTTCCGCCCCGGCACCGAAAACGTCGCTGGCATCGTCGGCCTCGGCAAAGCGGCCGAAGTCGCGCGCCACTCCCTCGCAGACGACGCCAAGCGCATATCTCTTCTGCGCGACAAATTGCAACAAGGTCTGCTCGAGCGCGTCCCGCAGTCTCGTGTTAACGGCGCCGCAGCCCCGCGCACTCCGAACACGACGAATCTTGTTTTCCCCGGAGTTGAAGGCGAAGCTCTTCTCATTGCTCTCGATCTCCAGGGGCTTGCCTGCTCCACCGGCGCGGCCTGTTCCTCCGGAGCCATCGAACCGTCCCACGTTCTCACGGCCATCGGCCTGCCGCCCGAAGAAGCCCGCGCCAGCCTCCGCTTCAGCCTTGGCCGCCACACAGCCGAGGAGGACATCGCATTTGCGTTGCAAGTTGTCCCCGCCGCTGTCGAAAAATTGCGCGACCTGTCTCCCACCTATCGCAAACCAGTCGAAACCCGGTAAAATGAATTCGTAGGGGCACGATACATCGGGCCCCTCTTTGCGCATGAGCACAGCCACACAATTCGACACTCTCCCCGAGCGCGCGGAAACCCAGCGCGGCCTCGTCGCTGTAGCCATGTCCGGCGGAGTCGATTCCTCCGCCGTCGCCGCGCTACTCCAACACCAGGGCAGCCCCGTCGTGGGTCTTACCATGCAGCTCTGGAATCAGCGCCGGCTGCCGGAGTTGCAGGGCGATGGCCCCGCCCAGCACCGCTGCTGCTCGCTTGACGATGTTTACGACGCGAAGGCTGTGGCCCACCACTTGAATTTCCCCCATTACGTGGTCAACTTCGAAGAGCAATTCGAAGCACGCGTCGTGCGTCCCTTCGTGGATCAATATCTCGCCGGACGCACGCCCATCGCCTGCACCAACTGCAACAACGACGTGAAGTTTGCGCCGCTCCTGCGCATGGCACGCCAAATCGGTGCGGAGCGCCTCGCCACCGGCCACTACGCTCGCATTCGCCGCAACGAAGAAACCGGCCGCTGCGAACTTCTGCGCGCGCGGGATGAAAGCAAGGATCAGTCCTACTTCTTGTGGGGGCTGACGCAGGAACAACTTTCGCGCAGCGAATTCCCTCTGGGTGAATTGACAAAAGAAGAGGTCCGCGCCCTGGCCCGGCGCGCCAATCTGCCCGTCGCCGAAAAGCCTGAAAGCATGGAGCTATGCTTCGTGCCCACCGGCAACTACGTGCAGTTCATCCATGCGTATTCGAAGGAGCGCGGCATTTCCCTGCAAAACGGTGACGGCGAAATCGTCAACGAAGCCGGCGATGTAATCGGCCATCACAACGGTGTGCACGGCTTCACTATCGGACAGCGCAAGGGCCTCGGCTTTGCCACCGGTAAGCCGCTGTATGTTTTGTCCATTGATCCAGAAAAGAACCGCGTTGTGGTTGGCGAAGATGATGTGCTTCGCAAGACGACCTGCGAACTAGTAGACGTAAACTGGGTTTCCATCGAGAAGCCAAGCACATCCTTGCGTGTGTTCGCCAAGATCCGCCACAAGCACGAACCCGCGCCCGCTACCATCGAGCCTCTCGATTCGAATCGCGCGCACGTGACGTTCGACGCTCCTCAGCGCGCGATTACACCCGGGCAAGCTGCAGTTTTTTATGATGGAGATCGTGTACTAGGGGGCGGCTGGATCCGCTGACGCGGATCAAATAAAGAGTTCTTCTTCCTGCTGTTCCCGCGGCTCATCGCCACCGGACCGGCCGCGCCGCGAGCGGAGCAGATCGAGTCCCACTTTAATTCCCTGCACCAGCGCCGAGGCCTTCTGCACCGGCCGCCAAAAACTGTTCTTGAACTTGAAGCCCGCGTCTTCCACAGCCTCAAGCGTTCCCGTTAGTATTCGGTCCGCATGCACCAACTGGCCGCGCAGCCTGTCGGCCGCATCCGTAACCACGCGGTCGATCTTCTGCGCCTGCCCCCGCGCCAAATAAACAATGTGCGAAGCGTCCGTCACCATGCTGGAAATCTTTGGCTGCGTATCGTCCAGAAGAATCTGCACCCGCGTGAGAATCGGCCCGACGCGCGTCTGCAAATCTCCCACCAGCCGGTTGACATTCTCCGACGTCTTGCGCATCTGAAAAAACAGCAGCGTCAGCATCACCACCTGGATCACCAGCGCGATTGCCGCAACGATGCTGAAAAATTCGAGCCAAGATTGCATAGGCGCCCCACCCGCTTCACTCGGAAGCGGAACCCGTGCTAAGTCCCCGCCGTTTCCTTACGATTTCGCTTCGCGCAAATAGGCTTCGCGTCCGGCCTCTACCGCCGCCGAAATCGAATCCTTTTTCCGCACCGCAACTTCCTTGCTGCGCTCGATCAGTTCGTCCGCGCGCTCTCGAAGTTCGCGCGCTTTCTTCTGCGCGTAATCCTTGCCCTCGTCTGCCTTCTTGACAAGAAAGTCGCGCGTATCTTCACCAGACTTCGGCGCGAACAAAATACCCACAAGCGCTCCAACTCCCAGCCCTACAAGGAAATAAGTCACCTTGGAACCTACATTGTCAGCCATGGCAACCTCCACGGAAACCGTAGCATAGCGATTGTGCAGCCGCAAGATAGGCTAACCACCGTGCGCGACGCAAGCGGTTATGCCCTCGTCTCCGCACCTAAATGCGCCAATATCTTCTCCGCGCTTTTTCTCGCGACAACACGGCTCAACTTTTCAACCCCCGCGCGCTGAATATTCGCGACACTTCCAAACTCCTTGAGAAGTCTTTGCGCCGTTCTTGGCCCAACTCCCGGGATCTCATTGAGAGCAGTCTCCGTTTGTCGTTTTCCTCTCCGTTGCCGGTGAAAGGTCACCGCAAAACGGTGCGTCTCGTCGCGAATCTGTTGAATCAGATGGAGGACCGGCGAATGCCGCTCGAGAATAATCGGCTCGTTTTCCTGCCCGAGTACGTAAAGAATCTCTTCTTTCTTCGCGATGCTCGCCAGCGGCTGATTGATAATCTGCAAAGATTCCAGAGCGTGCGCCGCCGCGTGCAGTTGCCCAATCCCACCATCAATCAAGATCAGGTCCGGCAGTTCCTTCTTTTCTTCCTGTAATCGCCGGTAGCGGCGCGTCACTGCCTCGCGCATGCTGGCGAAATCGTCATTCTGCCGCAGCGCATTTCCGTTTGCGCCTTCGCCGCTGCGCCCTTCCTTGCCGCGAATAATGAATTTCCGGTAGTCCGACTTCTTCATCCGTCCATTTTCCCAAACCACCATGGACGCCACCGTGTCCGTTCCCTGAATATGCGAAATGTCAAAGCTCTCGATGCGCTTCGGCTCCTCCGCCAGATTGAGCGTATTCTGCAGCGCTTCTCCGATTGCTCTCGAACTCGGCTTCAATACGCGGAAACGCTGTTCAAACGAGTGTTTCGCGTTGCTCTCCACCAAATCGAGAAACGCGCGCTTGGACCCCCGCTGCGGCGTGAGGATTTCCACCTTGTGCCCCGCGCGCTCCGTCAGCAACTCCTCTAGCAGTTCGCGGTCTTCAAAATCGATCGAGACGTGAATCGCCTTCGGCAAATACTCCGCCTCCAGATACAGTCTGCTTCAGCAGCGACGGCACAAATTCCTGCGGATCAAATTCCTCCAGGTCTTCCCAATAAAACTCCCGCCGGTCCACCACGCGGCCCCCACGCAAATGGAACAAATCTGCGGCCACCAGCGGCGGCTCTGCGTAATACGCCAGCACGTCCGTATCATCTCCCTGTGCCGACGCAATCCGCTGCCGCTCTTCAATATCTTCCAGCGTGCGCAACAGATCTCGATACGCCGCCGCTTGCTCGAAAAGTTCCTTTTCCGCCGCGCTCGTCATCCGCTCTTCGAGGCTCTTCATCAAATCGTGCCGCCGTCCTTCCAGGAACAGCCGCACATCGCGCGCCGCCTCCGCATAGCGCTCATCCGTCGTCAGCCCCGTCACGCACGGCCCCAGGCACCGCTTGATGTAGTACTGCAAACACGGCCGTGCATGGCTCCGCGTCAAATCCACCGTGCACGAAGGCACCAGGAATCGCTTGTGCACGAAATGCAGAATCCGCCGCGCCAGGCCCGCCGGAAAATATGGGCCGAAATAAAGCGATCCATCCTTCTTGATGCGGCGCGTGAAGTACACCCGCGGATATTTTTCTCCCGCCGTGAACTTGATGTACGGATACGTCTTATCGTCGCGCAGAACGACATTGAACTTGGGCCGGTACTGCTTAATGAGATTGTGTTCCAGCGCAAGTGCTTCCCGCTCGTTGCCAACAACAATCGTCTCCAGCTCCGCAATCTCCCGCGCCAGCGAACCAGTCTTCGCATTGATCCAACTCGATTCCAGAAAATACGACCGCACGCGGCTGCGCAGACTGCGCGCCTTCCCTACATACAGCACCGTCCCGCCCGCGTCCCTGAACAAATAGACGCCCGGGCTTTCCGGAAGCAACGCCGCTTTTTCTTTGGGTTCCATTTGAATTTCGCGCAGAGGACTTCAAACGCCAGACAACTTCCATCATACTAGAGTGAATGGGAGAAGAGGGAGAGCCTCCGTTCAGCCAATGAGACTTCGCTGCGCCATGCAGCTCCTGATCGCCGCTTCCCTGCTCGCCGCGGGATCGCCGCTGCACGCCCAGGATCCCCCAAAGGATTCTTCGTCAAAACCTGCCGAACCGGCCGGCGCTCCGCCACCGAAGCCGCCCGCCAAGCCAAACAAAGACAACGCGACGCAGAACGCGCCTGACCAACCGACGTGGGATCCCTTGCGCGCCGAAAAAGATATGGAAGTCGGCCAATACTACATGCGGAAGGGTGACCTGGAGGCCGCCATTGACCGCTTCCAGGACGCCACTCTCGCAAAGCCCGGCTACGCGATTCCCTTTCGCTTCCTGGGAGAAGCGCAAGAAAAAAAGGGCCTCAAGAAGCAAGCCATCAAGTCCTACCAGCGCTACCTCGATTTATATCCTCACGCCGAAGACGCCGACAAAATCAGAAAAAAACTCGAAAAACTTTGGAAGGATGTCGAGAAAGAGAAAAAGGAATAATCCCCGCGGGGCACAGCGCCGCTGCAGTTGCTCTCAGCCCGCCAGCCGATCCAAGATGCGCCGCGCCCGTTCGAACTCCGCAAACCGTTTTTCTTCCTCGCGAAATTCTTTCGAATGCGAAACCAGGCTGCATCCCGACCGCCGCGTTGGGTGCTTGACGTGCAGCATCTCGTGAAACAGCACATATTCAACTGCGCACTGCGGAACTCCAGGTCGGTCCATCCGCCGGTTCAACAAAATCTGGTGCGGCCCCGGATCGTAGCACCCAAATTGCCGCCGCCAGCTACGGCTGCTCCACGCAATGTGCGGCCGCTGCAACTCTCCTCCGAAATACTTTCCATTCAGCTCGTCAAAAAGCTTCGCAAGATCATAATGCTCACCCAATGCACTCGTCGCGGACAATCGCACTCGTCCCCGCCGCATGCGATTCATCCGGCTCCGCGTTCTGTCCGACCGCGCGTATTCCAAATACGGCGTGACAAGCGAAGCCGCGGCCCTGCGGCGGTACACGCGCGCAAGCAACAGCGCCGCCGCCCCCTCCAAAACCGCCAGCGGCGCGCGTCGAAGCAAATCCGAAAACCGTACGTACACCACCTCTTCTTTACGCCGGATGGTCAGCACCAAACTGGAATACGGATAAAACTCCACTCGAAACCGCGGCGGCCGTCCATCGCACCCCAGCCGCGTGAACATCCGCTGAAACAGAGCCCCGCCACCAGGAACCAGCGCTCTCTTGTCATGGCCTGTTTTCATTAATCCGTCAGTTCCCCCAACAACTATTTCTTCCGCCGCACTGGCGGAGGCGCCACTTTCTTCTTCGCTTTTTCCGCATCGTTGAACGCGTCCTGCGTCCCTTCGATGGCGTCGTCTAAGTTATCTTTATAGATTTCCCGCTCCGGACCGTCCGTCGAACTTTTCTGCAGCACCACAAGGAAATCTTTCGTCCGCGAAGACATCATTTCGATTCCCTGCCGGATATTGTCCTGTTTTTCGATCCCCAGCTGAATCAGGTCCGACGCGTCGTCAATACATCCGACATAGGCATTCAGCAGCGAATTCAGCATATCCCCATGCCGGTTCGTCGAAGGGTGCTCCAATTCGTATTGAAACTTCTTCAGCCGGTCCTCAGCGAATGTCAGAAAAAGTTTGATCCGGTCGTTAGTCGTTTCCGCATCGCGAATCTTGTCCGCTTCGAGCGCCGTAAGATAGTCCTTCTGCTGCGGCGCGTGGGCACGGACCGGAGATGCGGCGCCAATCACACAACACCCGGTCAAAAAGAACGAAAGCACGAACCTCATGGCTGTTTCTCCGGTGCTGCGGGAGCCGCCGGCGTATTCAGCGGCCGCCGTGGAAAAAGCAACCTCAGCAGCTCGTCATCCATGGCAATCAAATCCTCGTGAACAATCTCAAGTGGCGGTTTGAAAGGCTCCGGCGCCACGAGCAGTGATTCTTCGACCTCCCGGATTCCCCTGTGTACGTGAACTTGCAGTTGCCGGTAACCGTTCGAGCTTTTTTCGGCATCTGGGTGTTGTTTCCTCAAGGCGTCCAGCGCGGCGCGAACATTGTCGCGGTATTTTTCCAGCGTCATCGCGACCGTCCCGTGGTCTCCAGCCCTCCCCGCGCGGCGCGCTTCCTCGAACTCCGCGTCACCCAGCGCCCCCATCATCTTCGCCTTGTGAACCCCATTCGTTTCCCGGTCGAAACGAGCCTGCAAATCCGCCAACAGATCCGTGGCGGCACAAGGAATAACAGAAAGCACGGCCGCGAGGCCGCACAGCGCTCCCAAGGACCTCCCGCGGACCTTCATGCCGTTACCTTTTCTGTTCCAGCATCCGCCGCAACACCTTGCTCCGCTGCTGCGCCTGCCAGACTTGATCCGGATTCTTGTCCTGATCCAGTTCGAGAAATTTTTCGTACGCTTCAAGCGCGGGCTTCGGTTGCTTCAGTTTATCGTAACAAAGTGCTCGGATAAACCACGCGCCCGCACCCGGCGTTTCGGCCTTGGCAATCACATCGAGCGTCGCAATCGCCGACGCGAAATTTCCTCCCAGGTAGTACGTCGAACTCAAATCCTTCCAATAAATCAGATTGTTCGGCTCCATCCGTAGCGCAACCTTTAGCTCTTGCTCAGCAGCAGCAAAATCGCGCTTCTGCAAATAGAGCCTGCCCAGCCCGCCATGAAGCTGAGCATCATTCGGCGAAAGCGCGATGGCCCGGCCGAGCGTCGTCGCCGCGTCATCGTATTTCTTTTGCGCAATCTGAATATCTGCTCGTAACTTCAACGAATCCATCGACGGCGGCTTTCCAGCATCCGCGCGGTCCAATTCCGCAATCGCCGCATCGTATTCCTGCCCTTCCATCAAAACGTGCACGAGCCGCGCGCGCGCCGCAGCGTCCGCAGGCTGCACCGCCAGATACTTCCGAAACGCGTCCGCAGCTCCCGGTTTTTTCTGCGCGTCCAAACTTTGCGCCAATCCAAGCAGTGCCCTTGCATCCGTGGGCTGTAGCTCCAGCGCGCCGCGAAATTTCGTCTCCGCATCCGCCGGCCGTTTCATTTGAAGATAAAGACTTCCAAGATGGTCAATCGTTTCGAAATCGCGCGGGTCCAACCGCACGGCGCCCTCAAACGAATCGAACGCCTTCGCAAAATCACCCGAGCGCTCTTCCGCAACGCCCAGCAAGAACCGCGGCCGCGACTCCGACGGACGCATCTCCACGGCTTTGCTCAATGGCGTAACCGCCGCTCGCGGATCCTTATCGAGCAGCAAAATCCCCAAATCCAGATAGGCTTCCGACAACTTCGGATCGATCGCGATGGTGCGCTCGTATTCCACGCGCGCCTCGTCCACGCGCTTCAGGGCCGTAAAAACATATGCAAGTTGAAAATGCGCGTACGCCGTATTCGGCTCCTCAGCAATCACTTTTTGCAGCGGGGCAATCGCAGCCTCGAAATCATTCTGGTCAATATCGCGCTTGGCTTCGTCAAGTAGCTCATTGAGCGGGTTGGCCAGCTTCATGGACTTGGGTTGGCCAGCCGGCGTCGACGGAGATTGCGCGCGAACGGAAAACTGGGGCAAAAGAAAGAAAGAGATACACAGAGCGCAGCAAAGATGCTTTATCGAAGACTGTCGAAGATTCGAACGCGTCATCATTTTGCCGGAGGAGTTTTCGGTCCTTCGGCGATTGTAGCCGAAGGGCCTCCCCGTTTGGATGCCCCATTCCCATTTCGCTTTGCCTGCCCGTTGCCATTCAAGACGCGCGTCAGATAGTGCCCTGTGTGCGACTGCGTGTTGCGCGCCACCTGCTCCGGCGTGCCCGAAGCAATAATCTTCCCGCCCTGATCGCCGCCCTCGGGCCCAAGATCAATCACCCAGTCCGCGGATTTGATGACGTCCAGGTTGTGCTCAATCACCAGCAGCGACGCGCCGCCTTCTATCAACTTGCGGAACGCCGCGAGTAGCTTGGCGATGTCATCGAAGTGCAGCCCCGTCGTGGGCTCATCGAGAATGAAGAGAATGCCCTCATTGTCCGTGCGACTCAGGTGTGCCGCCAGCTTCAGTCGCTGCGCCTCGCCTCCGGAGAGCGTCGTCGCAGATTGCCCAAGCCGCAAGTAGCCCAGCCCGATTTCATTCAAAATCCTGAGCTTCGACACCACCTTGGTCACATTCACAAAAAACGCCAGCGCCTCACGCACCGTTAGTTGCAAAACCTCATGAATATTTTTCCCGTGATACCGCACTTCCAAAACTCCGCTCTTAAAGCGTGTCCCGCGGCACTCTTCGCAAATCAGCTCCACATCCGCCAAAAACTGCATCTCCACCGTTACTGTGCCATCCCCCTGGCACGTCTCACACCGCCCGCCCGGCACGTTGAACGAAAAATGTCCTGCGGCATACCCGCGGCGCTTGGCATCTGCTGTTTCCGCAAACACTTCTCGAATCGCGTCGAACGCTTTCAAATATGTCGCCGGGTTCGAACGCGGCGTCCGCCCAATCGGCGATTGATCCACGATGATCACTTCGCGGACGGTGTCGTCCCCTTCCAGGCGATCACAATACTCCTTAATGCTCCCGCCGACCCGCTTGGCCAGCAGCGCCTTAAAAAGCACATCATGCACCAGCGTGGATTTTCCCGAACCGCTCACGCCCGTGACCACCGTGAGCATCCCAAGAGGAATCATCAAATCCAGATTTTGCAAATTGTGCAGGTTCGCGCCATAGACCCGCAGAAATTTGCCCGCAGGTTTATGCCGCACATTCGGCACTGGAATCCGCAACTCACCGCACAAATATCGCCCGGTAAGCGATTTGTGTTCTTCAAGCATCGCGGCATACGGCCCGCTGAACAGCAGCTTCCCGCCCAGCTCGCCAGCGCCCGGGCCAAGATCGATCACACAGTCCGCCGCCTGAATCGTATCCGGGTCGTGTTCTACCACCAGCACGGTATTCCCCAGATCGCGAAGCGACTTTAGAATGTCAATCAGCCGCTGCGTGTCGCGTGGATGCAATCCAATCGAAGGCTCGTCCAAAACATACAGCGCGCCGACCAGATGAGAACCGAGCGACGTGGCCAGCTGAATGCGCTGCGATTCCCCGCCCGACAACGTAGACGTCAGCCGGTCGAGCGTCAGATAGTCCAGCCCAACTTCATCCAGAAATTGCAGTCGCGTGCGGATTTCCTCGAGAATCTTGTCCGCGATCTTCAACTGCGCATCCGAGAGCTGCAGTGTAGAGAAAAATCCTCGCGCCTCCTTCACCGTGAACTTGCAAATCTCCGTTATAGACTTCCCCGCCACGCGAACCGCGCGCGCCTCTGCCCGCAAGCGCGTCCCGCCGCAATCCGGGCACGTCGCGTATCCGCGAAACCGGCTCAAGAAGACACGTACATGCAGCTTGTATTTCTTCCGTTCCAGCCAGGCAAAGAAACCCTTCACGCCCTCGTAGTTGCTTTCCGGATCGCCTTCTAAAATCATCCGCCGCTGCTCGGCCGTAAGTTGACGCCAGGGCACATTCGTAGGAATGCTCCGGCCGCGCGCCCATTTTTTGGCTTCCTGGAAAAGTGTGCGATAACGCGGCTTCGTCCACGGTTCAATCGCGCCTTCGTCGAGAGACTTGCTAGGGTCTGGCACCACCAGATTCAAGTCGAAATCGATGGTGTTGCCAAAGCCCTGGCACCGTGGGCACGCCCCATACGGATTGTTAAACGAGAAAAGCCGCGGCTCCGGCTCCTGATACAGCGTGCCGTCGTTCTTGCATTCGAACCGTTCGTTGAAGGTAAGCCGCTCCGCCGGAATTCCCGCGCCATCCCCAGGGAATTCCAGAATTGCCTCGCCATGCCCTTCGCGGTAGCAAATCTCGATCGAATCCACCAGCCGCGCGCGCGACTCCGGATTCAACGCCAGCCGGTCCACCACGACATAAACCGGCTTCGAAAAATCCACATCCAGTAGCGTCTCCGGCGACGAGAATTCGTGGATGCGCCCATCCTGATATAAACGATTAAACCCGCGCTTCTGTAAATCAGCGAGCCCCTGCCGCAGCGCTTCCTCACTGGGACCCGCCGGCGTTTTCTTCGCACCCCGTTTCGAACCAGCCGGTACCACCGGAGCCGCGATTCGAAACTCATACATAATATGAAAACGTCGCCCTGCAGGCAGTGACAATACCCGCGTGGCAATTTCATCCGGACTGTCCCGCCGAACCTCCGCCCCGCACTTGATGCAAAACGTCTGTCCGCATCGCGCGAAAAACAATCGCAGATAGTCGTAGATCTCCGTCGCCGTGGCCACCGTAGAGCGCGGATTCCGCGTGGAATTCTTCTGCCGGATCGCTACCGCTGGCGCAATCCCCGAAATCTCATCCACATCCGGCTTCTCCATGCGCTCTAGGAATTGCCGCGCATAGGCCGACAGCGATTCCACGTACCGCCGCTGCCCTTCCGCGTAAATCGTGTCAAACGCAAGCGACGATTTTCCCGACCCGCTCACGCCCGTGACGACGGTAATAGCGTTGTGCGGAATCTCTACACTGATGTTTTTGAGATTGTGGACCCGCGCGCCGCGCACAGAAATACACTCCTGTGGCGTCGTGACATCCGTGTTTGCGGTGGTGATTTCTTTGGTCGCCAAGGGGAAGCCTAGACAGCGCGTTTTGCACCCACTGCCTAAACTTTAAATTATACGTCCGCCGTCAAGACGGAGCAAACCGCGGTTTTCCTACGCGCTCATGGCTCTTCCGTGAGCACGATCTCCCCAATCCCGCCTTCCACCTTCAAATGAACCGTCACCGGGCTCTTTTTATACGCTTCGTTCGTGTAGGAATCCCCGTCCTGCTTTAGCCCGCGCACACGGATCGATCCAATTCCCCCAGAAGCCGTGGCAATGACCCCGACGTTTTTCGGCAGCCGGATATTTGCCTGCCCGACGCCTCCCTCGATAACTGCCGTCAAATCAGTCTTTCGATCACCGGTGAAGTCCACATCCATTTGCCCCGCGCCCAAATTCAAATCAAGTTGCGTCAGCGGAATGTCGCGAAAATGCAGATTCCCCTGGCCTGCTCCCATATCAATTCTCAATTCCAGCGGCGTATCCTTGCTGAAGTGCAGGTTCCAATCATTCTGCGCATGGCCAAAATGCACGGACCCGGAGTCCTGAGAAATGTTGAGTTCCCCGATGCCGCCCGAAATTTTGTAGTCCACTTTCGGCGTTCCATTCGAATCATCGTAGGTAAAGTCGGCATCCAGCAAATGATTCGCGCCGCCATTGATCGTCAATTGACCCGCGCCCATTTCCAGTCTGGCGCGCGCCGACCGCGCGTCCCCAAGATCCACGGTTTGGGAAATGTGTTTGGATCCCGCGTAGAACCCATGCCGGCGGGTAAAGCTCCGCCCGTGCCACACCAGGAAAACCAGCAGCAGCACAAACGCCAGCGTGCCGATGGTGGTGCCTACGGAAAAACCTGGAGGCGCATCAGGATTACGGCTGTGCTGCACGTTATCCCAAATCTTCCCCAACCCGATAAAGATAAGAATCAGCGGCCAATAGGTCCACAGGACTGGCCTGGGGTCGAAATCCGGGCGCCACGTGCGCAGCAAAAACAGTGCACCAATGGCGATGAGAATAATCGGAAACACCACCGAATTTGCCCGCGGGCGACCGTCCTGAACCATGGCACACCTCCATTACTTAGTACTACGCACGAAAAGGAAAAAGAGTTCAGTGCAGTATCTATGTTCCACGAGTACCAGCGCAAGCCCGCTTGGTTGCGCGCAAGCGGCCAGGGGCATGGCGAATGCGAGCGGCTATGCTAGAGTTCGCCTGAATGGGATGATTTGCGAGGCTAAATCATGACGGAATTCGAACGAATATTCTGGATCGTGCTGGACAGTGTGGGAATCGGCGAACTGCCCGATGCTGCCGACTATGGCGATGTTGGCAGAAACACCCTCGGGCACATTGCCGAATCGCGCCCGCTGGAAATTCCAAATCTCGTGCGCCTCGGGCTGGCAAATATCGCGCCACTAAAACACCAAACGCCTGCGGCTGCTCCAATCGGCGCATTCGGAAAAGGCGCAACGCGCTCCCCCGGAAAAGATACCACCACCGGACATTGGGAAATGGCCGGCGTCTGGCTGGACCAGGCCTTCCCTGTTTACAAAAATGGATTCCCGAAAGAATTGATCGAGGAATTTGAAAAGCAGATCGGCCGCAAAACCATTGGCAACAAGCCGGCGTCCGGCACCGAAATCATCAAGGAGCTTGGCGAAGAGCACATTCGAACCGGGAAGCCGATTGTCTACACCTCCGGCGACAGCGTTTTTCAGATTGCCACGCATGAAGACGTCATTACCATTGCCGACCTCTACCGCATGTGCGAAATCGCGCGAAAACTCTTGGACGGACCGCATCGCGTCGGCCGTGTGATCGCGCGACCATTCACGGGAACACCGGGAAATTTCGTGCGCACCACGCGCCGTCACGATTACGCCGTGGACCCGCCGAAACCCATGTTGATGGACGTTCTGGCCGAACGCAAAGTGCGCGTCTTTGGCATCGGCAAGATTCACGACATTTATAACGGCCGCGGCGTGGTTGAATACGTCACGACTAAAGGCAACGCCGACGGCATGGATAAGATGACCGCCGCAACCAGCGAACGAAAAAGCGGCCTGATCTTCTGCAACCTCGTGGATTTCGACATGCTGTACGGCCACCGCAAAGATGTCGAAGGCTTCGCCAAGTCCCTAGAGGAGTTCGACCGTCTGCTCACAGATTTTCTTCCGCTGCTAAATCTTTCCGACTTGCTAATGATCACTGCCGACCACGGCTGCGACCCCGACCCGCGCTGGCCAACCACCGACCACTCGCGCGAATACGTCCCAATCCTGGCCTACTCGCCGGCAGGCGGCGCCGGCGTCAACCTGGGAGTTCGAGACACACTCGCGGATATGGGTCAGACTATTGCCGAAAATTTCGGCACCGTGATCCCGCACGGCAAAAGCTTCTTGAATGAGATGAAGAAGCAGCGCAGTAGTGAAGTAGCAAGATAACGCGAAGCACGAATCGAGGATGGCGTCCTAAAGCTGCCCCAGGCGGATTGAATAAGGGCGAAACGAGTGGTCTAAGCCGGGATTAGAACCACTCGCTGCGATACGCCACCCACCAGCTAAACATTCCAATCGGAATCGTCGCCAGCAACGACCACATAATGGGCATCGTGAAATCCGCGATGAGCCCCAGCACTATGAATGTGCCCCAGAAAACTTTGCGTTGCATTCTTTAATTCTACCCCCGCGCAATTGCTCTTCCGTCACCAGTCCCAAAGCCGATTTCGAAAATGACACAGTGTTAGAGCTCAGCAATCGGGTGCCAAGCAGGAATTCCCCCGACAATTCGCCTGCTGAAGAAAGTCTAGGTCGCGAAACGCGCAGCAATCAAAACGGATTCTTTCGTAAACTATCTGCGCTCTGCCAGTTACGCTCATCACGACTTCTTAATGTATTGAGCGATAGCCTGGTTTGACAGATGAATGCGCTCATTTCCGGAGGATGAAATTCTATGGACATGTTCAGGAAAAGCGGTAGAGGCGACGATGATGCATTTGAGATGCGAAGAGGAGGCGCGTACCTGAAACTCGGGGCCCTGGCCGTCGGCGCGCTCCTTGTTTTTCTTGTGTTGGGCCTCTTCTTGGTGCGCGTCACGCGCATCGAAGCAGGACACGTTGGCGTGGAAATCAACCTCGCAGGAAAACAACGTGGAGCGTCGGAAATACCGGTTCGCACGGGATGGGTTGTCTACTCGCCATTAAGCACCCAGATCATCGAGTTCCCGACATTCGTGCAGACGGTGAAATGGACAAAGGACATAAACGAAGGTCATCCCATCAACGAAGAAATGGGCTTCAACTCCAGGGAAGGCATGGAGATCTTCGTAGATGTGTCATTGTCCTACGCGATCGAAGCCTCCAAAGTCCCAGACTTCTATGTGAAGTACCGCGTCTCGGACATGGAAATGTTCACGCACGGGATCTTGCGCGACGTCGTCCGCAACTCGCTGAACGAAGTAGCTTCGACGTACGTCGTCGAAGATATCTACGGCGAAAAGAAAGCCGAGTTCCTGCGCAAAGTGCAAACGATGATCGAACAGAAAATGTCACCAGTGGGCGTGAGCGTGCAACAGTTCGGCTTCATCGGGGCGCCGCGCGTCCCAACGGTCATCGCAACAGCCATCACCGCGAAAGCGCAGGCCATCCAGCAGGCGGAACGCGCTCGCAACGAACTTGCGACGACTCAGGCGGAAGCCGCGAAGAAAATCGCCGAGGCCGAAGGCGACGCCAAGTCTCTAGTGACGCGTGCCCAGGGCGAAGCTGATGCCAACCGCATCCGGCAAAATTCACTCACGCCACAACTGCTGGAATTGCGGCGAATCGAAAACAATCGCGCGCTCATTGATAAATGGAACGGCCAGTTGCCGACCGTACAAACGGGACAAGGCGGCGGAATGATCCTGCAACTCCCGAAGCCGCTGTAGCGGCCGGCCAACGAGCGCAGAGGGGCACGTCCCCCACCATGCGGGGGATCCCCATCCGTGCCCAGACCCGAGTACCACGAGGCACGATCTGGGTCGCGCCTCCGAGCATTGCTCAGGTTAATTTCAGTGCATAGGATCGTCAGTCATCATGGCCATCATCTTGATGGTCCTTGTCCTTGTTTTTATCTTTGTCTTTGTCCTTGTGATGATGATCTTTGTCCTTGTCACGATCATCGTCGTCGTCAGTCTTGCAGCCTGCTCCGCCCTGAGCCGCGAGGGCGCAGGTTCCGTGGACGTTGGGGCCAGTCATGGTCACGGCACCATTCGCCAAGACGCGTCCGACTAAGGTTCCGCCGGTACTGGTGAAGCTTCCGGTCGGCCCACCTGCGAGAATGTTTCCCTGGAACGTCGAAGTGGTAAACGTGCTATCGGCGCCGACGAGCCAATAAACGTTACAGGGTTGGCCGCCGCCGGCCATGACCACCTGGAACCCAGTGCCGGTGAGGCCGTGGTCGATTTTGAAAATCCAGACCGCATTTGTATTGCCACCAGCGTCAAGTGTCAATGTGGTTGTAGTGAACGTTAGCCCAGAAGCCAAATTATTGCAATACACACCCGGCGGGAGCGTGAATGACGCGGCCGTCCCCGTGTAGGCAGCCGCCAGGGAACTGGTGCAACTGTTGTTCGCGACAAGCGCATTCGTATACGCAGTGTTGAGGGCAGCCAGAGCGTTATTGGCGGCCGGGTCGCCCTGGTGAACTGTTCCCACAACAAGGCAACCGGTAGTATTTGTGAAAACGCCGGGAGAGACGCCTACGTCTCCGCTGATCACGCCAGGGGCAGTACAGGTTACATTCGAGCTACCCAGGACTGCGAAGGTTGCCGCGGCGCCTAGTGGCGGGGCCGTTTGCGCCCAGGCTGGGCTGCTCACACTTAACAGGCAAATAACCAACAAGAGTCTTTTCATATTGAAGCTCCTTGGCTGGATTTATCTTCGTCGTCGCCGACAGTGGGGGGACAGTGCTGTCGAGGCGACTTCGAGCTACCAAACCGAAGGGCACGCTAACAGGCGGCGCGAAGCGGCATCTATCCACTTTTGCACACTCCCCAAAAGCAACTGGGACGATAGATGCTTTCCCGTTGGGCCGGGCGCCTCGCGCCAAGATCAATACCAATCGATTAAATCGCGGACTTCAAAGAACTCAGGGAAAGCGCTCCCACAGTAAGATGGTTCGTTGCACGCGCACGCTGGAAGACCACGTTCGGACTTGGAAAGGTTTCAAAGAGAGCAGTCCGGAGAGATCCCTTTCTGCGCTTCGCTTCGTTCTGGACAACGCCGCTTCGCTGGGTCGTCAGTTGCCGGCGGCGGATTTTTCGGAGGGGGCGTAGTAGCCGTTGCGTGTGCGGGCCACGAGCTTGCCGCGGCCGCGCGGGGGAATCACTTCGACGGTTACAGCACGGAAGGTGCCGTCGCGGCGGGTGTTCGTAGGATAGTACGCGAGAATGTACTGGTTGCGGATGTCGTGCGCGACTTGCTCGCAAATGTGGTGCACATCTTCTACATCTTCGGGGAAATACGCCACTCCGCCGGAGGCCGCGGCGATTTGTTCCAAGGCCTTCTTGGCGCGCTTGGCTTCTTTCTTTCGTTCCTGGCTGAGCAGGCCGATGGTGTAAATGACCGTGTCGGTCCTCTGAATCTCGCGAATCGTCTTTTCCAGCGAATTGTGGCTGGTGTTATCCTCGCCGTCGGTAACAATCAGCAGCACGCGCTTGTCTTTGGACGCTTTCTTCAAATGATCGAGCGAGCCGATAATGGCGTCATATAACGCCGTGCTTCCACGTGAGTCAATCCGTTCCAGTGCTTCCTTCAATTCCGGAATGCTATTGGTGAAATCCTTGTCGAGATCAAGGTAGAAATCATCATTGAAATTGACGACGAACGCTTCGTCGGAAGGATTGCTAGCTTGCACCAGAGTGATCGCGGCTTCATTTACGCGCGGACGCTTGTCCCGCATGCTGCCGCTGTTATCAATGACCAGCCCCATGCTGACGGGAACATCTTCGCGCTTGAAGACAGAAAGCTTCTGCTCGACTTTATCCTCAAAAACACGGAAGTTCTCGCTTTTCAATCCATCGGCAAAACGTTGACGGTCGTCGAGGACACTGGTGTGCAGGACCACCAAGTCCACGTTGAACGTCAGCTTCGAGCCTTGCTTGCCAGCATTGGCGTCCTGATCCGGAGGGGGCGGAGGCGGAACCGGCACCGGCAGTTGAGCGAAAGCGCTCGAGCCGAACACCATCAAGGCAAAGAGCGATACAAACAAATAGCGTGCGAAGAAACGGAGGCGGGACACGAACTCAGTGGCTGGGCGCGTAGTACCCGGTCTTCGAATAAACGCTAAGAGGCGGTAGCCCTTTCGGTGCGCGCAATCGAATCTTGACCTTGCGCCACCGCGCATCGTGAGCTTTGTTGCTTGGTTTGTAGCCGAGAACATATTGGTTACGCAGCTCCATGCCGATTTTCGAAGCGATGTCCGGAAGGTCGTCCAACTTCTCCACCGAGAAAACGCGGCCGCCCGTCATCTCGGTAACTTCGCTGAGAAGCGTCGGGCCGTTCAGTTCTTCCGGCGTCCGGTTGCGATAACCAAGCGGGTCGTAAATGCCGATGGCATAGAGCTGGGTATCGGCTTCCTTGACCAACCGCTTGACATCGCTTTCGTTGTACCGACTATGATTATCGCCTCCATCGGATAGGATGAGCAAGGCACGTTTGGCGTTGTGTGCACCCCTCATCTGACTGAGGCCCAGATAAATCGCGTCCAATAGCGCGGTGCGTCCCTTGGGAGCAGTCAACATCATGCGGCTTTGCAGATCTTCGACGCTGTTGGTGAACGTGCTGGTCAATTCCGCGCGTTCATTAAAACTGACCAGAAAAAATTCGTCCTGAGGATTGGCTGTCTTAAAAAATTGAACGGCGGCTTCGCGGGCCTTACCGACTTTATTGGCCATGCTGCCGCTGAAATCAAAAATTACGCCAATGGAAATGGGCACATCCTCGGCCGAGAAGGTGACCACCTCCTGCTCGATGTTGTCCTCGAACACCCGGAAATTATCCTGCTCCAGGCCAGTGACCAGCCGATTGTAAGGATCCGTGACAGTGACATTGATGAGCGCCAAGTCCACATCGTAATGCAATGTGCTTCCAGGTTTGAACGGCGTCCCGGGAGTATCCCTCTTAAGATCTACTTTCTTGACTTGGTCTTGCTGGGTTTCGCCTTTTGGTTTGTTATCGTCCGGTGTAGATCGTGCTGTGGGCTGGAGGGCGTTACAGGCAACGAGAAGGCAAACAACAAGCAGGACTCGGTAGGAACGGAACGGATAGCGTTTCACGGCACCCCCATCATCCCGACCTGCCGGGACGGCCGCGTGACTCGGACTGAAGTGGATTCTACCACTCGGTTTTCCGAAAACAAGCGCAATTCCTGGATGTGCAATATCGCACACTCCGATGCATCCGCCTGAGCGAGTGCCCTGTGATAGCATCGCCGAACGGAAGCCTGCC
The DNA here is from genome assembly GCA_963729455.1 of uncultured Acidobacteriota bacterium. GTDB lineage: Bacteria > Acidobacteriota > Terriglobia > Acidiferrales > UBA7541 > Acidiferrum. The sequence goes on along the minus strand of CAVSNX010000003.1, from coordinate 374,841 downwards.
TCGCTGGGTTAGACTGTACCGCGGGGACAGTTATTCCCAGTGATGGCAGTAAAAAGGAGATGCGTGGCAAAAGTCGTCGTCGTCATTCCCGCTCGCTACGGTTCGACGCGGTTGCCGGGCAAACCGCTTGTGCTGCTGGCCGGGAAACCAATGATCCAGAGGGTTTACGAGCGCGCCAAGCTCGCAAAGCAGGCTGACCAGTTGATTGTGGCCACGGATGATGAACGCATCGTGAAAGCCGTGGAAGTCTTTGGCGGCGAGGCGCGCATGACGCGCAGCGATCATCGCACTGGCACAGAGCGCGTGGCGGAAGTGGCTGCCCACGTGGAAGGAGATATTTTCGTGAATGTGCAGGGGGACGAGCCACTGCTCGATCCTGCGGCGGTGGATACCGCCATCTCTTCCCTGTTGGAAGAGCCCACCGCTTCGATCAGCACGGTGGCAACGCCGATCAAGACGCCGGGCGATATTATGGATCCCAATGTCGTGAAGACCGTTCTGGATTTCGACGGCAATGCACTCTACTTTTCGCGGGCACCCATTCCATGGGTACGGGATACGGCGAGCAAGACCCTGGTTCGCCACCTCAAGCATCTGGGGCTGTATGTGTTTCAACGGGAGGCGCTGCTGGAGTATGCGACGCTTCCGCAGGGAGAGCTGGAGCGCATCGAGCAGCTCGAGCAATTGCGTTGGATGGAGAACGGCTGGAAGATTCGAGTGGCGGAAGTGGAGCACGACGCGGTGAGCGTGGACATTCCCGAGGACGTGGGGCGCGTGGAAAAGCTGTTACAGGGCCAACCGTAAGGCGATAATTCCCATTTTGGGAATGGGCAGGCCGTCCCCCCCACCCCCCCGTTTTTTGTAAGTGTTGATTTTAAAGAACTTATTGTCTTTCTAAGTCCTGTATTTTCAATACTTGCAAACTGTCCCGCAAGTGTTGATTACACAGGATTTGGAGTACACCCTATGGGGCGAGTGGTGACTCTATCCAATTCGTTCTGGTTGTTAGATGCGCCCTCAGCCTGGGTCGTAACCAGGAAGGTGCTTCCGCTTCAGAATCCTCACCTTGGAGGCGAATTGGGCGTACGCTTGTCTTAGGTACTCGGAAGTGATCGGGAGCCAGTATGGGCAGCATCCCTTCCAACTGGAATCTCCTTAGACGGTCCTATATTTGGCGGTCTTCGATAGTTGTGGGGAGTTGTGCCCTTGCGGTGGCTTGGGCGTTGCGAAGCCTCGCTTACCTCCCCAATCCGGCACTCTACGCGCAGCTTCAGCTCACCAGTGGGATCCTCGCATTCACGTTCGCAGCAATTGCCCTGGTGAGATTCCGCGGAACGCGTGACCGACTTCCCTTGGTTTTCGCTTGCGGATTTGTAATCGTAGCAGTTGCCTTGGCAAGTTCGAGCCTCGTTTTCTTGAGCCCCTCCTCCGTTGGATACGACACAAACTTACGCGATCCCATGGCATGGGTGGTCGGCCGGACGCTGTTGGCTCTACTGCTCGTAGCCGGCTTGGTGGTAGAACGACGCTTCCCGACGTCCCGCAATCCGGGCCGGGAGATTGCTTGGGCGCTGATCGCCGTTGTGCTGTTGACGTCGCTCCTGAGTGCTACGCATTGGCAATTGCCCGCGTTTCTTGTGGTTCATCCTGGGGGAGCATTTCCGCGACCGGGGAATCTGTTTTCGGCCGCGCTCTTTCTGCTGGCGGCCATCGGATATCGCTTGCGCTTGGGGACGAATCGCAATCCCTTTGATCATTCGCTCTACATTTCGGCTGTGCTGAATGTTGCTTCCTCGCTTGCAGGTAGCCAGTCGAGCCGCACACTCGACGCCCCATTTGCATTCGCGGAAATTCTTCAGTTTACCAGCTATGCCGTGCTGTTGGGGGGCGCGCTATTGGACAACGCCCAACTCTTCGACAGAATTCGTGAACTCGCTTTGAGTGATCCCTTGACAGGTCTAGCTAACTATCGCCGCCTGGTAGATGTACTCGGCAATGAGATTGAAAGGTCCAAGCGGACCGGCAGCACGTTTTCCCTGTTGCTGTTTGACTTGGATGGACTTAAGAAAATCAATGACCTCCATGGCCATTTGGTCGGAACTCGAGCGATCTGCCGTGTGGCGGACGCTCTCCGTCTTTGTTCCCGGAGTATTGATACGGCCGCAAGACAGGGAGGAGACGAGTTTGCCCTTGTTCTGCCGGAAACAGGATGGAGGGGAGCTCAGGAAGTTGTTTCCCGAGCCTGTAACCGCGTATCAGAAGATGCCGAAGCACCGCACATTTCGGTTAGCGCAGGTATGGCGGTATACCCGCAAGATGCGAAAACAATCGAAGCGCTCCTTAGCGCCGCGGATCAGGCCCTATACAAGATGAAGGGCCGCGACGCCATTGCCTTGCACCTGGCAAAAGCGAAAGCAATGTAGCAGTCGTTCTCGCGGATTGCCAGTCCAAACCCAGTCCGTGTGCGCGTGAAAACAGGTTGTGCGCAAGTTTGGGGATGCCTGCGAAAACAAGAGCACTTTCAAAAAGCCACCGCCCGGCGGGGACTCCGCCGGGCGCTACTTCTTCTTCAAGCGAGAAAGCGAGTTTGTTTGAAGCCCGGACCACGTTTATTGCTGGGCCTCCAGGACGCCAACCACAACGCGGCTTGAACTGCTGCTGTTATTCGCGAAGAAAGCAAGCTGGGGATTGACGAAATAGACGTTGAAGTTGACGGTGGTTGACTGTCCGCTATTGCTGAATTTGACCGCCATCGTGTTCCGCATTCCGTCATCGCCGGTGCCGTGACCGTTGAATAAAATTGAGCCGCTCAGGGGGTCGTCTGTCTGTGCGCCGGTGCCGCTTATGAAGACGCTCTGAAACTCGAAGATATCGGACGCACCAGTTAAGGCGAGGTTGGAAATCGTCGCTTGGCCGACGAGGTCCTCTTCGTCGGTCGTTCCGGCCTGCACACTCTGTCCGGTCCAATTCATGGCATAGGTTCCGGCAATATTGGAACTGGAGAACGGATTTCCCGTTTGCGCGCCAATTGAACCGTCAGCGACAGCGATCACGGTAACGATGCCGCCGGAAGTATTCTGGGTAGTCTCCTGAATTACGCCGGACGTTGCCGAAGAGAAATAGAAGACGAAGCTGAAAGGAGTGTTCGCACTCTGACCATCTCCAACGAATGTTAGGGTCCCGCGACCTGGGGTAGCTGGATCCATGGTAACTGTTGCGCTGGTGCCCCCATTTGTCGGAGTGAAAGAACCTGCGCTGTTGGTGTCCACAAGTATGTTGGTGAGGGTCCCGCCTGTGGCAGTGAAGCGGCCCACTCGGGTTAGTCCGCCGCCGCTGGTGCTTCCGGCTACGACAAAGGCGAAGCCGCTGCTGAGACTCGCCGGTGGATTAGTCTGAACGACGGCGTCACCGGTGATCATCGCGCCGCCGCTGATGCTAATGAACCGGATGCGAGTTGTATCCACTATATAGAAGTAGTACTGCTCACCTGCGATGGACGCAAGACCACGGCCATTGCTGGTCAGGGTCGCAGGCGCTGAAAGATCCGCAGCCAGTGTCCCTGCACCGATGGGTTGATCAGGAGTCAATGTAAAAGCGACATTCGCATCTTCGACTCCTCCGGTAATCACGCCACTGCCGGCCGTGAACTCGCCGACGAGGGAGGCTCCATTTCCGTTTAGATCCACGCCGGAAAAATCGAAAACATAGGTGGCAACTGCGGGGAGAACAGGATTTGTAAATGCGGTCGGATCTTGTTTGAAGAAATTTCCACTGCCGGTGGAAGCTTGAGAGCCAGTGTTGGTCTCATCGATCAAAAGACCGCCGCTCGTCGACGTAAGAACGATCCCGAAGGTGATGGTGGGAGCCCCTCCTACTCCAGCGGCCACGTTCAGGGTAACTGAACCACGCCCGTCCGCGCCAACGGAGTAGCTTCCGCCGGTGATGGCTAGATTTGGATTGACCGAAGTGCCGGCGTTCGATTGCGTCACTGTGTCCTCGACACCCCCCGCCATGATCCCCCCGCTTCCATTCGCTGTGAAACTGCCCGTGCGCGCGAGCGCACCGGTCCCGCCGTTTGTGGCGAATTCTCCGTTGGTGACAAAGGCGTACGTGCCCTTCAAGCTGGAAAGGCCATATTTGCCAACGGGAGGTGGCAGTACGGTTGTGCCGCCGCCACTGCTGCAAGCGGCGCTCCAAAGGGCCGCGCTTGACGCGAGAACCAAAAGAAGGCGCTTCATCGCACACCTCGCAGCGCTTCGATCTGATCCGGCGACAGCGATCCGCCCGCCGATTTGAGAGCGCCTTTTTCAGTGCGAACGACGACCGCTTGGGTGCCTTTTTGGACGACGCGAGCGGCGAAGATGGTGCCACCGTTAAAGGCCAAGTTCTCGCCAACGATGCGTACACTATCGCCCGTGTTCAATTCAAAATGACTGGTCTGGAGCACCCTGGCGTTGCCGAGGTGGACATCCACCTGGCCGGATCCGGTCTGGAGAAGTACATGCGCGCCCATCGGCGCAACGGTGGAAGCGGCAGTGTATTGAACGACCTTGCCGACGAGGGAGACTTCGCGCCTAAGATCGTAGGATTGCAGCTGTTGCGCGTTGGATGATGCGGTTTGATGCGCGGCAGCGGAAAGGCAAAATCCCAGCGCGCTGGCGAGCATGAGAGGTACTCCTACTTTTCGAGTTGTCAGTTTCATTTCCCCTTCCCACTTGCGAATGAACCACTCCGAACACTTGCGCGTTGCGGGGACCAAACGCCGGCCCGCTTTCAAATGCGAAGGGGCCGATTCGAGGCGCAGAGCGAAGGTTCGAAATCATTAGATGGCAAATCCCACGGTAACGGTTTCCTTTTGAGCGCGTATTTTCCTGCACTGCAACAGTCTTGCAATTTGCGCGTGCTCCGCCGTTCCGGAATACCGTTACTCCTCAATTGATATTCCCCGATTGCTATCAACCCGTTCCCGGCGAAAAGGTTTCGCGGAGGCAGGCAGAAAAAATATTGTTTTGCGGGCGCAAAGAGTTGCATTTGACAGAATGGCGGGTTCCGACCATAATTATATGTACGTCAATCCTGTGGAGGGCATACAAGCCCGGCGCAGAAACGCGGGCTCTAAGGATGGCGCCAAAATATATTTTTGTAACCGGCGGAGTTGTTTCCTCACTAGGAAAAGGCGTAGCAGCCTCCTCGATTGGTTGTCTCCTCGAAAGTCGCGGTTTCAAAGTCACCCTGCAGAAATGCGATCCGTACCTGAACGTGGATCCGGGCACGATGAGCCCTTTCCAGCACGGTGAGGTGTTTGTGACCGAAGACGGAGCGGAGACGGACCTCGACCTGGGGCACTACGAGCGGTTTACGCACGCCAAGCTTTCCCGCGACAATAACTGGACCACCGGCCGCATCTACGAAACGATCCTGACGAAGGAGCGGCGCGGCGATTATCTCGGAAAGACTGTGCAGGTCATCCCACACGTCACTGACGAAATCAAGGCCACCATCAGGAAGGTTTCTGAAGGCGTGGACGTGGTTATCGTGGAAATCGGCGGGACGGTGGGTGACATTGAGTCGCTTCCCTTCCTCGAGGCCATTCGCCAGATGCGGCTGGAAATGGGCGCGGAGAACACCCTTTTTGTGCATGTCACACTCGTTCCGTTCATTGCCGCGGCGGGCGAGCTGAAGACCAAGCCTACGCAGCACAGCGTGAAAGAAATGTTAAGCATTGGGATTCAGCCGGATATTCTGCTGTGCCGCAGCGACCACCACATTCCGAGCGAATTGAAGAAAAAGATTGCGCTGTTTTGCAACGTGGCCGAGGCCTGCGTCATTTCGATGGAAGACGTGGACACTATTTACGCGGTGCCTGCGGAACTCAGCAAAGAAGGATTGGACGCGCAGATTTTGCGGCTGCTAAAACTGAAGGACAATCCTTCCAACATGAAGCCGTGGCTGGACCTGGTGCAGCGCATGCATCATCCGGCGGGGGAAGCGCGGATCGCGGTGGTCGGCAAGTACGTGCAGCTTGAGGATGCTTACAAAAGTTTGCGTGAGGCGTTGCTGCATGGCGGCTTGGCGCACAATCACAAGACGGTTTTGGAGTGGATTGAAGCCGAAGAGATCGATTCGCCGGCGACGGCGGCCGCGCGTTTGCACGGGTACGACGGCATTCTTGTTCCCGGCGGTTTTGGGAAGCGCGGGATTCAGGGGATGGTATACACCATTCAGTACGCGCGCGAGCACAAGGTGCCGTTCTTCGGGATTTGCCTGGGAATGCAGTGCGCGACGATTGAATACGCGCGCGACGTGGCGGGGTTGAAGCAGGCGGACAGCACGGAATTCGATCCGCAAACGCCGCACCGCGTCATTTACAAGCTGCGCGAATTGCTTGGCGTCGACGAGATGGGCGGGACGATGCGGCTTGGTGCGTGGCCTTGCAAGCTGGTCCCGGGATCGTTTGCGCATAAGGCTTACGGCAAACTCGAAATCAGCGAGCGTCACCGGCACCGCTATGAATTTAATCGCGATTACGAGAAAGCTCTGGTGGCCGCTGGCCTGCGTATAACCGGCCGTACGCCCGACGAAAACTACGTGGAGATCGTCGAGGCGCCCGAGCATCCGTGGTTCCTCGGTTGCCAGTTCCATCCGGAATTCAAATCCAAGCCGCTCGAGCCGCATCCACTCTTTGCGGCGTTCATCGGCGCGGCGCTGGAACATAAAAAAAACAAAATGCGCCCAGCCTCTGAACCGGCGCACGCCCAGGCCGCTCGGGTGGCCCCTCACGTGAGTGCGTAAACCGTTGCAAACGCAACGCTAGCTGCGTAGCCTAAGGTTCTTGCTGCACCCGCGAAATCCACGATGAGCATGACACGCGAAATTACTCTCGGCTCGCTGCGCCTCGGCGGCGGCAACCCGCTATTTCTGATCGCAGGGCCGTGCGTGATTGAGAGCGAGGCACACGCCCGAATGATGGCGGAGAAGGTCGCGAAGATCGCGGGCGACGCGGGCGTGCCGTACATTTTCAAGGCTTCCTACGACAAGGCCAATCGCACATCGGGCAAGGCCTTTCGTGGGCCGGGCGCGAAGGAAGGGCTGCGCATCCTCGCCAAGATCAAGGCTGATTTGAAGCTGCCAATTCTTAGCGATATTCATGAACCATCGCAAGCGGAACCGGCGGCGGAAGTTTGCGACGTGCTGCAAATTCCGGCGTTTTTGGCGCGGCAGACGGAATTGCTGCTGGCGGCGGGAAAGACGGGACGGATCGTCAACGTGAAGAAGGCGCAGTTTCTTTCGCCTTGGGATATGGGCAACGTTGCGGAGAAAGTGGCCAGCACCGGGAATACTAAGATTATTCTGACGGAACGCGGAGCTTCGTTTGGGTACCAGAATCTCGTGGTGGATATGCGCTCGTTTCCGGTCATGCAAAAGACGGGTTATCCCGTGGTGTTTGATGTGACGCATTCCATACAGCTTCCGGGCGGACAGGGCCACGCTAGCGGGGGGCAGCCGGAGTTTATTGAGCCGCTTGCTCGCGCGGGAGTGGCGGCGGGGGTGGATGGAATTTTTCTCGAGACGCATGAAAATCCTGCGGCGGCGTTGTCGGATGGCGCGAACGCACTGCCGCTGGGGCAGCTCCCTGCCCTGCTCGGGAAATTAAAGGAATTGGCCACGATGGTTCGGCGCTGGAGCACGCAATGAGTCTCGACACCGCGCGGCGCGTGCTGAAGATCGAAGCGCAGGCGATTCAGGATGTTCTTGCGCGGCTGGACGCCAGTTTTGAAAAAGCGGTCGATGTCTTGTTTGCTTGCAAGGGCCGAGTGGTAGTTACCGGGATGGGCAAGTCGGGACTGATTGGGCGGAAAATTTCGGCGACATTATCCAGCACGGGAACACCGTCGTTTTTTCTGCACGCCGCGGAGGCTCTGCACGGGGACTTAGGAATGCTCGCGCGCGGCGATGCCATGCTGGCAGTTTCCTATGGGGGCGAAACGGAAGAGATTATTCGGTTGCTCGAAGCCTTGAAGCGACTGGAGATGCCGCTGGTGACGCTGACCGGCAAGCCGCATTCAACTTTGGCGGAGGCCAGTGACGTGGTCCTGGACGTCAGTGTCAAAGAAGAAGCCTGTTCCCTAAATTTGGCGCCGACCGCGAGCACAACTGTCGCTATGGCCGTGGGCGATGCGTTGGCGATTTCTTTGCTAGAGCGGCGCAATTTCCGGCATGACGATTTTGCGGCGCTGCACCCAGCGGGGCGGCTCGGAAAGAAACTGTTGCGCGTTGAGCACTTGATGCATGCGGGCGAGGCGCTGCCGCACGTTTCGAAAGATACGCCGATGCCGGATGTGTTTCATGAAATGTCGGCAAAGAAATTGGGAATGACGACGGTGCTGGAGGCAGATGGACGGTTGGCGGGGATCTTGACGGACGGCGATTTGCGAAGATTGATGGAGAAACATCGCGGGGCGGTGCTGGAGATGCACGCAGCGGATGGGATGACGAAGAATCCGCAGACGATTGGGCCGCATCTGCTTGCGAGCGAGGCTTTGAACTTGATGGAGAAGCGCAAGATTACTTCGATTGTGGTGGTGGACGAAGCGCAGGGAGTGCTTGGCGTGGTGCATCTGCACGACTTGTGGACGCTGGAGCTTATGTAGACTGGCAAAGACAAAAAGATTTAACACAGAGGGCACAGAGCGACGGAGTTCACAGAGAAGAAAGAGGAGAACTACTTGGCTAAACGGGGAAAAAAGGTTCCGACAAAATTAGCGAGGCGGGCGAAACAGATTCGCGTTGTGCTGATGGATGTGGATGGCACGCTTACCGACGGCAGCGTGACGCTGCTGTCACAGTCGGATGGGTCCGCGCTCGAGAGCAAAACGTTTGACGCGCACGACGGCCAGGGACTTACGCTGGCGGTGACGGCCGGCCTGCGCACAGGCGTAATTACCGGGCGCGGAAGCGCGGCACTGCGACGCCGGTGTAAAGAGCTGGACATTGAGTTTGTGTATGAGAAGCAGGGGCACAAAATCGCGGCGTACGAGGATGTGCTGCGCAAGACCGGGGCGGCGGAATCGGAAGTCGCGTATCTGGGAGATGACTTGCCCGATTTGATGGTCATGAAGCGCGTCGGGTTGGCCGTGGCGGTTCACAATGCCATGCCGGAAGTGCGTCGCGCCGCGCATTACACTACGAAAGCAGACGGCGGCAAGGGCGCCGCGCGCGAACTCGTGGAGATCATTCTTAGGTCCAAAGGCATCTGGGAAGAAATGATTGACAAAGCGCGCGCCTGAGACGATGTGGGCGCGATGGATGAGTTGTTCGAACGATTTTTCAAAGAGATGGAAAGAGGACTGTGATGCTGCACGCTTGGCATGATGTTTCGCCGGGAGACGAGTTGCCTCGGGATTTTCAAGCGGTGATTGAGATTCCATTGGGCTCGAATGTGAAATACGAATTGGACAAGGCCAGCGGGCTATTGAAGGTGGATCGCATCATTCATTCGGCGGTGTTTTATCCGGCGAACTACGGATTTATTCCGCAGACGTACGCGGAGGACAACGATCCGCTGGATGTGCTGGTGCTGTGCCAGGAACCGGTGCAGCCGCTCGCGTTGATCAAAGCTCGCGCGATTGGGCTGATGACCATGATCGATTCGGGAGCGAGCGACGACAAAGTGATCGCGGTGGCCACGAACGATCCGGAATTTAACAGCTATGTGGAGGCGAATGAGTTGCCGCCGCACCGGTTGCTGGTGCTGAAGCGATTTTTCCAAGACTATAAACAGCTGGAGGGGAAGCAGGTCCAGGTGGACGACATCCGACCGGCGTATGCGGCGGTCAACGTCATAGAGAAGTCTCTGGCGCGGTATAAGGACCAGCGGGACAAGCTGCGAGCGAAGGATTACCGCTAATACAAAAGCATTATTCTTGCCATCGGAGCGCAGTGCTAGTTTGCATGGGCCAAGGCCGCCCCGATTGGGCGGAGCGGCGGTTGCGCGCAGAGTTCTTTATTTCGCGCGTGGCACGGCATGTTTTCTGGAGCATTAGAGCGTGAAGAGATTTTGGAAATGGATGGCTGGGATTTTTGGAGTGCTGCTGGTAGCGGCCTTCACCGTCCTGTCCTTCATGGCGGGAAGTCCCAAGGATGCGGTCGGCATGGTGCGCTACGCCCTGCCTCACATGCACCGCGGCACGCTGAAAGTGGGCGATGATGCGCCGGATGCGCGACTGTTGGAACTTGATGGCGTAAACCGGTTTCATATTCGCGAACGCACGGGTGCGCGGCCACTGGTGCTTGTGTTTGGGAGTTTTACTTGACCGCCGTTTCGGCGCCAGGTTGGCGACGTCGTGCAGATTTACAACGATTATAAGGACCACGCCGATTTCCTCACGGTTTACGTGCGCGAGGCGCATCCCACCGACGAGTGGCAGATGAAGTCCAACATTAAAGACGATGTCTGCTACGCGCAGCCAAAGACGCTGGAGCAGCGCATGGCTATCGCGAATGATTTCACCAAGAGGTTCAAATACCCGTTGCCGTTTGGCGTGGATGACATGAACAACGCGGCGAATGATGCGTATGCGGCGTGGCCGGAGCGCTTTTACATTATTGATGAGAGCGGGCGCATTGCGTATCGCGGAGGGATGGGCCCGTTCAATTACAAGCCGTCTGAAGTTAGGGATTGGCTGGCTGCGCGATACGGCGTGGTGAAGCATGAACCTGCCCCGGCGGCAGCAACGGCGAATTCCGCGGGCACGGGTTCGGCTGATGCGCCAGCATCTGGGACCTCGTCAACTCCTGCGCCAGCTCCCTCCAGAAAATAGCGCGGCCTGCGAAAGCATCACGGCACGAGCTATGATGTTCGCGTGAACAGCGGAAATAAAAGCAAGAAAACCCGAGGCGGGCCACTCAAGAAAGTTGGGTTGGCACGTGCGATTTCGAAACTTGGTTATTGCTCGCGTTCGCGGGCGGCCGAACTGATTCGCGGGGGGCGCGTGCGCCTGAATGGAGCATTGCGGCGCGATCCAGAAACGCCGGTGCATATTGGGAAGGATCGGATTGAGATTGATGGGCAGCCGCTTGCCGGCACTGAAAAAATCTATCTCGTACTGAACAAACCGCGCGGGGTGATTACTTCCGCTTCAGATGAAAAGGGGCGCGACACCGTTTATTCCTGCTTGCCAGCCGGGCTGCCGTGGGTTGCGCCTGTGGGGCGGCTCGACAAAGCGAGCGAGGGGTTGCTGCTGATCACGAATGATTCGGAATGGGCGGCGCGAATCGCGGCGCCGGAAACGCATCTGGACAAAACGTATCACGTTCAGATCAGTGCGCTGGCGGATGAGAAGTTGCTGGAGGCTTTGCGGAAAGGCATTCAGTCAGATGACGGTGAATGGTTGAACGTGAAACGCGCAAGCGTTCTCCGCAGTGGCGAACGCAATTCCTGGCTCGAGATTGTGCTCGACGAAGGCAAGAATCGACAGATCAGGCGGATACTCGAACATTTGCGAATTGAGGTTTTGCGGCTCGTGCGCGTGGCAATTGGGCCGCTGGCCTTGGGCGATTTGCCGAAAGGCGCCACACGGCCGCTCAGCCTTGAGGAGAAGCAGGCCCTCGACCGCGCCGTGGGCGAGGCAAATCGGGAGCCCACTTCTTCAGCGCATTTCTGAGGCCTACCTGGATTTGTAGGCGAAGCTCACTTTGGTTTCTTCGTCGAGGACCAGGGGCCGCACGAAGTGGTACGAGTTCCCTGCTCTCGGGACGTCCATCCGAACGGGAAGCACGCCGGAAATGCGCTGCTGGAGATTTGTCACGTTGGCGGAGGCCATGGTTTGCTGTTTTTCCGCGGCCTTCTGGGCGGCCTTGCGCGCGTCGCGCTGCAGCGCAAGATAGTCGATGGCACCGTTGCTGCTCATGACGGCCAACGATTCCGTGGCTACGCCGATGTTTAGAGTGTTCGCGACTGGAGCGGGCCGGCTCCCGTCGTAATTGGTTTCGCTGACGAGCTGTTGGAATCCGGGAGCCGAGACGGTGATCCGAACACGACCGGAAGATAGATTCGAAACGAGCCAGCGGCCGGACGAATCGGTAATAACGTTTCGAACCGCGCCAGTATCGAGCTGCGTAACGCTTACTCGCGCGTTCGAAACGACTGCTCCTGACGGATCCACGAGGATACCTCCCAGCTGACCCGGGAGGAGCGAAACCGATTCGTAATTGGTGATGGCGGCTGTTGCAATTCCTCCGATGACATCTCCTCCCGATTCCACACCGGAAACGTCATCGGATGCGGGCGGCAAAAGATTTGCGGCGATGGCGTCGCCGCCGAAATCTTTCACCTTGTATTGTTCGGGGAGAAAGACTTCCCACTGCAAAATGTCGATGGGGATTTCCATTTTTGGAAGCGAGAGGTCCGAGCCACCTTTTTTTGCGAAGGGCGAGCCGGCATGCATAAACACAAAAGAGACCTCATACGAATCGCTGGTTCGCAAACCGGGACGCACAAGGGGTACGCGGTTTCCGTCAGGAGCTTCGACGGGCTTCACTTTTTCTCCGGCGACCTCGGCGGTGAGAATGCTTGCGCCCGCGGGCAATGCCACCTTCAGAAATGGCTGGGCCTGATTTTTGACGATGAGCTTTACTTCCGTCAGTGATCTTCCTTCGGTGGTCACCAGAGTCGTGACGATGGCGCGCTCGGCGACGGCGGAGAGCACGCTGCTGTCCGGATAGCGGGTCCACTCGAGCGCCAAGCTAGGCTTTTCGGTTGCTTGTTTGTGATAGCGAAATGCGGCTTGCATAGGGAAACGCGCGAGGGAACGCAAATAGGGATTGGTTTCTTTGAAATCCATGCGCTTGAGGCCGCCGCCTTCGGTGGCGGCCAGTTCGATGGTACCGGCGCCTTCGACGAGGAGCTCGCCGGTTTCGCGCTGGGCGTTTTTGAAAGAGAGGAACGGAGCATCGGTTTTTGTGGCGTTGATGGATTTTTCCATGGAGATGAGGAATTGGTGCGCGTGTTGCGCGGGTGCGCTGACTTTCACAGTTAAGACGTTCGAATCGACTTCGGCGGATTCGACCGAAGCACCGGTGGTTCCGGTGAGTTCGTATCCAGGGGGAACTTCGATTTCGAATTGAGAAGGTTCGCCCTGGACGACGGTAATGTCGGCAAGGACGGCAATTCGAATTTCCGCTTCGCTGACGGAGACGAGTGTCTTCACATCGGAAAGGAAGCGCACTTCTTTGGGAACGACGGGGACAGCAACTTCGCGAGTGGCCCACCACACGGTGGCTTGCACGCCGGGAACGAGAGTTGCTTCGATGAAGGTTTGGCCGTTCTCGGAAGACCGGGAAGTGATGAGGCCGGGATTGATTCGAACGCTGGTGCGATCGCCGGGGACAACCAGCGAGAGGCGCACGCTGCTGGCCGAGGGTGTGGGCAGAGTGAAGGAAGCTTTGCCAGCTTCGATGCTGAGAGGCATCCCGGCGTCGAGTGTGACGGCGAATTCCGATGGGCCGGGAAGAACGGCGGTGTGCGTGCCGTTTTCCAATTCGAGCGGAAGGCCCTTCCCTTCCTGGCGGGCATCGAGAATGGCCATGCCGGTGGTCAAAGGAACTTTTGTGGCGCCTTTGTGGAGGACCTCACCCTGCAGTTGGATAGTTCCCTGCACCGATTCATCGGTCACTCGGAACTTCAGATCGGCGTGCTTCATGGTGTAAGCGACCGGTGGCGCGTCCGGCTTTCGGATGGGCTTGCTCGCGAGTTCCAGAAGATGGTTGTACTCATCGAGCGGGAGAGTGACATTGCCAGTGGCGGGCACGGGAGGGAGAGGCGTCTCGGCCGCTGAGGCAAATCCGGGAAGCACCATCATCCATACCAAAACGATTGAGAGGAGCTTTTTCATTTGCCACCTGCCTTTTTTTCGTGCTGATAGTTAAAGTCCGCAGTGGGGGCCTGATTTTCTGCGGTCAATTCCGAAACGAGATAAAGCGAAGGACCAAACGCGGGAAAGGAAACGCGAATGGGGAGAATTCCGGCGCGCTTCCCTGCCAAGGAATCGGCTCTGAATTTGTCTAGAAGCGATTGCGTCGCTGCTTGCGAGCGTTTCGAATTGAGTTCGTCCTTGTTGTTTTCCGAGGACAAATAATCCATGCCCGCGGATGGAGCTGGCGGAGAGGCGGGGGCAGGTGCGGACATCGCGGCACCGCTAACGCCACCAGCGCTGGTGAACGACACAGGTGGATTGAGAGCAGCCGAGTCGGGGTTTACGTAGGCTGCCGTTCGAAACGCTCCGGTCTCCGGCGCAACTTTGAAAAGCGGCGGATGGTAGACGAGGAGGCCGGTGCGAGAAACGGGCAGATCGAGAGCGGGCAAGGCGAGTTTGAATTGGCCTTTGTCATTCCACGCGGTGCCGCGAGCGAGAAATATAACTTCGACGGCGAATTCCGGGGCTTCTTCGCCGGAGCGCGCTTTATCGAGAGGCAAGAGGAGTGCTCCATCCGGGGACTGCCCAGGGCGAACGGCTCTGCCTGCAAGCGAGGCGCTCCAGAGCGTAGCTCCCGGAGGCAAGGTGATCTTCAGGAAGTTGCGCTGGTTATTTCGAACGGCGTAGCGGGCTTGGACGAGAACTTTTCCCTCGCTGGTAATGAGCACCTGGTAGCGCGCTTCTTCGACATTGGCCATCAGCACGGCTTGCGGCGTGTAACGAGCGACATCCACGCTGAGGGACCTAGCTAGTTTGGCGGCGCCGGGGCGAAAACGGAACGCGGTAAGCGACTGCGATTGATGACTGGCAATCATTTCGCCGAGATCGGTGGCGTCGGCGCTTTCGAGGCCTTCGGATTTGACGTCCTTGATCTCGCCGGCGCCGAGAACTTCCACGGCGACGCCACCGGATTCACGCTCAGTGTCGAGGAGGCGCAGAAGAGGAATTTCCATTTGGCCTTCGCGGGGGCTGCGCGTTTCTCCAGTGATGACGAAACGGGCGCGCTGTTCGACGGGCTCGAGGAAGGTCACGGAAAGTTCGCCCGTCTTCACTTCCCAATCAGCCACCATTGCACCGAGGACCTGGTTGATGGTGATTTTGTCTGGGATTTGAATTTTTACTTCGTGAGCGGCGCCTTGGGTGACTTCCAAATTCACTTCTGCGTTGATGGAAGTTGCATCTTCTCCGAGGCCCAAAAGTTCGGTGAGTGAACCGCGGATGCGCAAGGGTTGCGTGGTGCGGTGATCTTCGGTCTTTCGGCGCCACGTGAAGGTGAGCGGCTCGTTTCCGCGGCCGTACGCAGTCCATTTGCTCCCTGTGGCGGATTCGGATTTCTCAGAGAGAAGTCCGCCGGCAAGTTTAATGTCCACGCCTTGGCGAAGGAGTTGAACGGAGGCGCGAGTCACGCCGGAGGCGGTTGCGGGGAGAGAGATGCTTTCCTCTCCGGTCGAAGAGGTGACGGGCAGAGCGATATCGAGAAGCAAAACGGCACGGCCCGGATGAGAAAGAAGCGCGGAGAGTTGGCCACCTGCTTTGCCGCTGGCGCCGGGGACAAGAGAGACGAGTTTGCCGTCGAGCCGGGCTTCGCGGACGAGCAGACCGGCGGGGACGGGGACACGCACCCAACCGTCCTTCAGGACATCCACGGTGAGGGTGGCGCGACCAAAGGCCAGATCGTTGTTGATACGCAAATCGTAGTCCACGCGGGTGAGAGTGGCTTCGACAGGCAGAGGCTCCGGGTCATGCTCGGTGGGATACGCTCGCGCGTGAAGCGTGCGGTACTCGTCGACGGGCAAAACGACCCAGCCCGGGGAGTGTGCAGCAGTTTGTGCGCAGGAATTGCCAGGAAGAAAAACGCATCCCATGAACAAGAGAGCGCACAAAAGTTGCAAGCCGACTGCTGTGATCACCGTGTGAGTAAATTTTAGTCGTGCGGGCATACGGGTAGCCTCCTCATCGAAATCACGGACGAGCGAATAAGATTTACGTGCGACCCGGGGACGGGGAGTGCAATTGCAGGGATAGATGTCGCATTGGCTGGTGATGGTTGTTCCATAGAATATTTTTTTCGTGCCGGCCCCAGGACGCATCATGCGAATGCCGGGTCTGGAGGTAGAACGGTGAGGAAGGAATTTCTTGCAGGGTTTTTGGGCGGTTGGATCGAATTCGTATTGCCCGGCCGGGCGGCGGCAAGTGTAAGATCAGACTTCTGACGCCGTTAGTAGCGGTGGGCAGCAAACGGAACTCGATGGAAGCGTCAGGAACACAACGACACGAGGAGTTTCTTGGTATGACAACCATACCGAAAGTTTTTCGCGAAGACCGCCGGAAATTCCTGGAAACGGCAGCGCTGGCCTCGTGTGGACTGGGCATGCATGCAGCCTTTCCCGGCGTGCTGCGCGGCTCTAGCGAGGAGAAGGCGGATGTAACTTTGCGAATTTCTCCCGTGAGCTTTGAGATTTCTCCGGGGAAGATCATTCACACGTACGGTTACAACGGAGAGGTTCCGGGGCCCGTCTTGCGGATGAAGGAAGGCCAACCAGTTACGGTCGACGTGTTCAACGACACGGAGCATGAGGAGATTGTTCATTGGCATGGACAGATGATTTCATCGGAGGCGGATGGATCCGTGGAAGAAGGCAGCCCTGCGGTCGCGGCGCATGGGCATCGGCGGTATAGCTTCACTCCCAAGCCGGTGGGTTCGCGCTGGTACCACAGCCATGCGTTCGCGGGGAAGAACTTGCACCGCGGGCTGTACAGCGGGCAGTTCGGGTTCGTGTACATCGAACCGAAGAGCGAACCGGGGCGCTACGACCGCGAGGTGTTCCTAGCCATGCACCAGTGGGAGCCGTACTTGAGCGCGGACATGCAGGAAACGGATGAGGGCAGCGCACCGCCGCCGCCAAACAATGGAGTAGAAGTGGGATACCGAGCGTTTTCGTTTAATGACAAGGCGCTGGGGCACGGGGAGCCGATCAAAGTTCGGGAAAGCGAACGGATTCTGTTCCATTTTCTGAATGCCAGCGCCACGGAGACGGTGAATGTGGCATTGCCTGCGCACGAGTTTGAAGTAATGGCGCTGGATGGGAATGCGGTTCCGAATCCCAAGAAAGTGAAAGTGCTACAGGTCGGCGCGGCGGAGCGAATCGATGCGGTGGTCACCATGAACACGCCGGGAGTGTGGATTCTAGGAACGACGGATGACGACGATCGCAAGGATGGGCTTGGGATTGTGGTGGAGTACGCGGGGCGAAAGGGCTCTCCGCAGTGGACAAAACCAGAGAAAACTGCTTGGGACTACGCGCAGTTCGGGCGCGAGCCAGGCGAGGCTTCTCCGGTCGAGGGGCAGTTCGAGCTAGTGTTCAAGAAAATTCCGGGCGGGCATGGGGGATTCAACCGGTGGACGATTAACGGCAAGTCGTATCCAAAGACGGACGCGTTGGTCGTTCGAGAGGGTAAGCGCTATCGGTTGATGTTTCGCAATGAAAGCGATGACGCCCACCCCTTGCATTTGCACCGGCACAGCTTCGAATTGACGAAGATGGACGGGAAGGCGACGTCGGGGGTGATCAAGGATACAGTGGTGTTGAACGCCTTCAAGACCGCGGAAGTAGAGTTCACGGCAGACAACCCGGGGAACACGCTGTTTCATTGCCATCAACAGATGCACATGGACTTCGGATTTATGGCGTTGGTGAAGTACGCGTGATGTGAGCCGGCCAGACTTCCAATGCTGCAATTATTCCCTTAGGAATTCCTCATTCACATCGACCAAGTTGGCCAAAATGGAGGCACGGCGGAGCAATGGATCAAAGAAGGCAAGCAAGCGGTGAAGATGACGCGGCTGAGCTGCCATCATTTCCGGTCCAATGAGGTGCGCTTGTGGTTGAGCGTGATCGCTTACAACCTGGGGAATCTGTGTCGGCGGCTGGTACTGCCGAAGAGAACCGACCACTGGTCGCTCACGAGCTTGCAGCAGCGGCTGGTGAAAACAGGCGGACGCCTAATTAAGCACGCCCGATATTACTGGCTGCTCTTGGCGGAGAGTCGCCTCACGCGGCGGCTGTTTGGGTCATGCTGCGAAGGATTGCGGCGCTCCCATCACCAGCAGGATAGGCGAGCCGTAGACTGAAACAGATTTCGGTGCTGAGCGAGACTGGAGAAGGAATAGTGTTTGAGGAATGGGTGGGAGAAGCGTCAGTTTTTGGCCTTGAGATTTTGCCGCAGCCGTCGGAAAGGCTCTGCACTCACAAACCTGGCGGGAGCATTGCATGCTGGCGGGGTTGGGTGTACGTTATCGGTCGGCCGGGAAGTCAAAATGGAAATCCCGGTTACGTTGACTTGAGAGGGAGCCGGGCGTTTGTTCACGTCGAGTCAAATATTGAAGTTGGAACCTTCAACGTAACAACAAAAAAGAGAAAAAAATGAAAAGAGGAGGACCCATGCGAGCTCCACCGCTATTACAGAAAACCGTTCTGATTGTGCTTTCGTTGGCGCTGATCGCCGGAGGGACTCCCGGGCTCGTCGCCGGTCAAACGCCGCCGTCCTACAAACCAGCCGAACTCGACAAACTGGTTTCCCGAATCGCACTCTATCCTGATCCTCTACTTGCACACATTCTCGCTGCGACTACCTACCGGGATCAAATTCCTGACGCCGCCAAATGGGCTTTGCGTTTCGCCCCTGGGGATGGGGCACCACGCGCTTCATATGGGATAGACACGAAGTGTTCATCGCCGGCGGGCGCTGGGAACGGACTTGGGTCAACCGCGGCTCCTACGTGCATCATTACGGCGATTTCCATCGTTGGACCGGGCCTCGTGGCGTGGAGCACCATGAACTGATACCGCGAAGTGAGGCTGAGCGCAGCGCGGCTCGTTTGGGTCATGCGCGACCACCCGAGGAGCATCACCACCACTAGTTTCGGCCGCCCTGTTTCGAGTTGCGCCGACCGTATCTTTGCGGCTTGCCCGGTCCGCTCGTGGGGATCAGCATGATCTTCAGCGGAATCTCTCGCCTGATGCTTTCTTTGGCCGCGCGCCGTGTGATGGACAAATTGGCTTGAGTTGTCGGCTGCTCACTCGCGTGGCCGCCAGAGAGGGAAGGTGCCACTGCATTGCGCAACGTCGTTGGAGTTCTCGCTATGTTGCTGTGTTTCACGCCGACCGATATCGACTTGCCTCCTGCGTCTCGACCGTCAGCCGGGCAGGTCGATACTCAGAATCAGGCTTGGGACATCCTCGTGGGAGGTGCGCACGGCTCGAACATAGACAAGCGCGCAAACGCCATCCAGGCGCTGGGCCTAGCCGCCGGAGACCCGGCGGCAGTGCGATTGGCGGAAGACGCGCTCGGGGATAAAGAAGCCTACGTACGAGCCGCAGCAGCGAAAGCTTTGGGCGCGCTCGGTTCCACCGAATCCATTCCAAAGTTGCAAAATTTGGTGAATGATAAGGATATTTCGGTCGCGCTCGCTGTCGGTCACGCTCTCGTTCAGCTCAAGAGCAACTCCGGATACGACGTCTATTATTCCCTCGTCGTTGGCACTCGGAAGGGCAGCGAATCGCTCATTACCCAAGAAATGGATCAAATGAAGACTCCGTCGAGGGCCATCCGGTTTGCTTTTGATCAGGGTGTTGGTTTCCTGCCTTATGGAGGATACGGAATGGAGGCCTTGCACGCATGGAAGAAAAGAAGCTCCGCCCCGACACGGGCTGCCGCTGCGCGGGAATTGGCCGGCGACCCGGACCCGCGCAGTGGCCACGCGCTCGCGAAAGCAGTGTCCGACAAGGACTGGACAGTCCGGGCGGCGGCGGTCGAGGCAATCGCCAAGCGCGCCGATGCGTCCCTGCTGGCGGATATCGTGCCTGCAATGTCAGACAAGAAAGATATTGTGCGCTATTCAGCCGCTGCCGCAGTTCTTCGGTTGACTCGGATCGCGCAAGGAAATGGGAGCCAGTCACACTCGCAACTATCGAAGAGTTTCTAAGGCTGTTGAAGGCAGCGTGAAAACCATGGCCTATGACACGACATCTTACAAAAGACGAAGCGTGCGAGTTCTGTTGTGCACCTGCGGTTGCGGTCTGTGTCTATTGCGGGACTGCCATGTGTGAGAATTGCTCAGAAACCAGAAAAGGGCAGGTGGTTTGCAAGGATTGCCTCGAAGGCGAGGAACCGGAGTTCAATGCGTTTTCCTGAATTGCTTCGCCTTTCAACGGCGAACTGGGAGTGATGGTGGCTGTATGAATGATCTCTTAAGACAAGCTGTTTCGCTTTCGCTCTTCGTGAAGTGCGTTGCCGCAGCCGTCGGAATCCTCATTATTCACGCCGCGTTCCGCGTGCTCGAACAAACGCTGCCCCGGCGCTTTGGCCGGGCCGATGCGCGCTATAAGGTTCGCAAGTTCGTCGTCTTTTCCGGATACCTCTCGATTCTCCTTTTCCTCGCTTTCCTCTTTGAAGATCGCTTGGGCCGCCTCAGCTTTGCCCTCGGTGTCGTGGGCGCGGGTGTGGCAGTAGCGCTGCAGGACGTGCTGGCCAGCTTTGCCGGCGCCTTCTCCATCGGTTTTTCAAAGCTGTACGCCGTGGGAGACAGAGTTCAGATCGGCGACACTCGAGGTGACGTGATCGACATCGGGCTTCTGCGAACCACCTTGTTGGAAACGGGGAACTGGGTCAGCGGGGACTTGTACAACGGCCGGATCGTTCGCATCCCCAACAGCGCTGTCTTGAAAGGGATCGTTTTCAACTACTCGCAGGGATTCCGGTTTATCTGGGACGAGATTAAAGTGCTGTTTGCAACCAGCAGCGATTGCCAGTTTGCCAGGGAGATGCTTTTGCGCGTAGCCAAAGAGTCGATTGGCGAGTACCTGGTCGAAGCGCAGTCTTCCTGGAGAGAGATGAGCGACAATTATCGAAGCGCAAACCCTCCGTTGGAACCTACCGTCGCACTCATCGTAAATGCCGGATCGTTGGAATTCACCGTCAGCTATGTGATCGACTACACGAAACGAAGCGCCATGAAAGATCAGCTGTTCACGAAAGTAGCAGAGGAAGTTTCGAATAGCGATGGGCGGCTCCAATGGGCATCATCGGCAGTTACTCTCATTAACCAGCCAGCGGCTCCGGACGCGATCGAAGCGCGGCGGTCATCCTCGACCCGCGGCGCGAGCCGCGCGGCAGATTCCCATTAATACCCTTTAGCTTGCCGCTCCTCCCACCGCCGAAGTGACAATGTCCCATCGAGCGTGTCGAAGTTCGAGCGCACGACCCCCTTGAAATTTGCGGGCGGATATTCCGGTCAATTATCCCGCGAGGACCTATGAGAGACTGCTGGAAATTCGGGGGCACTTGAAGAACATTCAGACTGCGCTCTACGTCCTAGCGATACTTGGCGTGATCTGGTTCCTCTGGTCCGTTCATACCTTCGGGAAGTGAGAGCGCAGCCAACCTCGTTCTCTCATCTTCCGGCTCACCTGCTGAGATTCATTGAGTTGCTCAAAGGTCGCGGAGCGTCGCTCGTATGGAATCTGCATCCGCCCGTCCGCGGAGATAGATGCCATCCCATAGCTGCGCACCGCTCGGCTCGACTGTCGCATTCTCTTGCTTGGATCTGCCGCAAATTCCCGCACGAGCTTCTCAACGTAAGTGTGGCTCACGCTAAGCCGCCTTGCCAGCTCACGGCCAGAGCATATGAAAACCTCCCGATTCGCGTGCGCCGGAAGGTTCTAAGGGCGAGGCAGAAGGCAGCCGATTTCAGGTTGCTTCGGGTAGGTTAATGTGCGGCTCTTTGGCTACGAGCGGCGTTCACAAAACCCAGGAACCGATCCGCCAGGGTGCGAATTCGCTCCTCTTGCCGCAGGTGAATCGCCTCCCTGGAGACTAATTCCTTGCCGACGCCGAGTGCTGTGGCTCCCGCGAGAATAAAGCCATAGGCGGTCTTCTGGTTCACGCTGCCCGCGGCTATTAGTGGAACGCTGGGAAACATGGCCTTCAGGTCTTTTATATAGCTGTCACCACCGACGTGCCCGCAGGGAACAATCTTGACGAAATCGGAACCTGCTTTCCGCGCAGCGATCACGTCGGTCGGGGTCAGCACACCAGGAAAAACAACCACGTTCTCGTTCACCGCAAAACTCACGACCTCAAGGTCAATTCCGTCGCTGGTCAGGAATTTCGCGCCGGCTTTCAGGCAGAGACGCGCCGTTTCCACATCCAGCACGCTTCCAGCGCCTACGATCATTTCCGGAGCGTTTTGCACCAGGTGGGAAATCACCTCAACCGCTCCTGGCACTGTGAGCGTGACCTCCACAATCGGGATTCCGCCACGGTAGACGGCTTCCGCGGCGAACATGGCGTCGTCGGCAGAAGAAACGCGAACGGCGGGAATGACCCCGACCTCCTCGATGCGATTGCGCACCGTGTGCTTGTTCACGAATTCGGCTCTGAGTCCTTTCTTTGCATCGAACATCAAATCGCGCGGCGTACTCCGTCACCGGCGAAAGTGGAGATCTCCAGCCAGGTCCGAATCCTTCGAGGCCAAGTGCGGAAGAGCCGGCCCAGGACACTGAGTGCCCAAAGCTGAGTTTTGCTCAACCGTACAATCGAATAGTTGTCCCCAAGGCAAACTCGAAACCTCCCGTTAGAACTTAACCATGATTGCGATTGTACTGTTGGCTTGTCCCTTGCGAAGATCCGGGAACCAGACGCCGCTGGTGCTGCCTGGCGTGCCGCAGGCCGTTTCGACAGACGGTAGATCCGCTGCTATGCTGCCTGAGGACGCTATACCGGAACTGTTACCGTTGCTGCAAACGTAGGCGGCCGGGTTGGGCGGGAAACTCGGATTGAAACCTGGCGGGGTAATTCCGCCTCGCCCCGAAAAATACGGCACGTTGGCGTGGCGATATCCACTCTCAAACCGGAATGTAATGTACTTAGCAGGCATCCAGTCAAAAGTGATCGTGCCATCGTATGCTTTGTAAATGCTGCCGGGCGTCGCCGGGAAGTACGGCGACCCGGAGACGGCGTCCGCACCATTGATCGGCGGGAGCAGGGTCAAATAGCGTCCCGGGTTATCCAAAACGCCGCCGCCTAGCGTGATGCCAAAGAGATCTTTGTGGAACCACCAGCGGTTATAAAGCATCCAGCCCGCAAAGGATTGCTTGGGATGGCCGTTGCTATTGTTGTGGCAGCTTACGATTGTGCCTGGCCCTGAGCCGCCGTATTCACATCCCAAGTCGCCCGTTAGGGAGAACGCCATTTTGTCCAAGCCCATATTCTCGGGGTGATTGTAATATCGGACCTCGATGCTGTCGTCGGTGTGGATGCGCGAGCGTCCTGGCACACCGAGCGTGTCGGTGCCCATGCCGTAATTGTTGAAGACCATCGAAAGCCACGGCTTCGGACGCCACAGTATCTGTCCACCCAATCCCGGGTGACCGTTGTACTTGGCGTAGGATTGCCACCCGTTGATGATCCAAGGCTCGATCTTCAGCTTGTCGGTGGGAAACCACTGAATCCGCACTCCGTTGAAAAACCACGGCGTGTTTGACGAAACATAGGAGGGCTGGTAGGTCCAGTTGTCAAAGTTGTAGTAGCTGAAAAGACCGATGTAGGAAACGAAGATTCCAGCGTCGACGTTAAGCCCGTGGTTTACATGGAAATGGTACCCGCCATAAGCCTCCGAAAAGTATTTATACGCGCCGCGGAGGTCCCATTGGCCAACTCCAAAGCTGGCGTCATTGCGTGGCGTCGTCGTCGCAAACAATCCAAACATGGTCAAAATCCGGCCGCGAACGTCGCCCACGTGCAAATCGCCACCGAAGCTTAACTGCTCCAACTGAACTTCGCCGTTCCGGAAACTCTCGGTTGACCCGCCCATGGTATGGTCTTTCGGTTGGTTGTAGTCTTCGATGAAGTTCGTATCGACCCTGAACTCAGGCGTGAAATATTTCGAATCCCAAACCGCATCCTTGTTGCGCGCATTGCCATTCAGCCAAGTAAAGTCCGCATACGCGAATGGTGCCGATGGCTCTGCTTTCGCCGGCGTAGCCTGCTGCGGTGAGACCGTCGCGGCTATGGACTCGGGAGTTATGGGCTTAACTACCGAGGACGAAATGCCGGCTGCGGCTGGCGCGGGCTGCGCCGCGGAGTCAGACTGGTGCGGTAGCCACTTTGGGAATCGCAGCTGGAGCCGCCACGGGGGCCGCGGGCGTATTGGACTTGGCCTCCAGTTCCGCGACGCGCTTCTTGAGCTCTTCCACTTGTTCGAGCAGCCACCTCTCGCGCTCGGTCAACCCAGGCGGGGGCGCGTCCACCCTTACAGGGGCGGATTTTGGTGGGGGATCACTTGCATTGTTAGCTGTGTCCTTCTCATCCGCGAAGGATGGGCTAGAAAAGGCGATCGTACCAAATAGAATAATCAAAGGCAGCCAAGGGATCCTCTTTGCATTCTTAAACTTGCGCATTGCAATCTCCTGTCGTTGGCCAGCAACCACCCTTTTCTTAGTGCCTCAGATCACTTCGACGTCCCGCACCCCAGCCTTCGATTGCCGAAAGACGAGACGGTGCCACTCGCTAGGGGCAAGGCGGCGCGGTCGCTGTTTTGTCAGACACCCCACCGACCAATGTCTGTGCTGCAAAAGTGGCGATACGTGAAGCCGTATGTAACCGTATGATAGGAGGCATGAGGAGACCATGAAGATTTCGTTAGAAACACGCAGGGTGGAGGTGCGGTCCGGATGAAATC
Source organism: uncultured Acidobacteriota bacterium (assembly GCA_963729455.1). Lineage (GTDB taxonomy): Bacteria > Acidobacteriota > Terriglobia > Acidiferrales > UBA7541 > Acidiferrum. Next base: position 350,127 of record CAVSNX010000003.1, on the reverse strand, counting down.
AAAACGGTCCGAGACAGCCCATTCATCTTCCCACAAGCAACGCCGGATGGAGCCGGGCCAATGCGAAAATGTCGGTCCACATTACTTGCAGTGATTGCCGTGGTGCGTTGCGCCGCATACGCGCGGGCACAAGAAGCGCCTTCGGCATCCCCGGCAAACCAGCAAATGAACCAGAGTGAGATCGAGGAATTGCACGGTTCTCGTGAATTGTTGGCGAATGCTGGAGTTCTGCAAGCTAGGGTGGGTAGGACCGCGTCGCAAACGGAACAAAGCGCAGAAAGTGCCATCGCAGCCCATCCGGAAGCACCAATTGACCCGCAGCCAGCAGATCCTCAGTGGCTATACGGCGGATTTCTAGACGCAGCATACCTGCTGGATTTCAACCACCCCTCGAATCATCTGTTTAGAAGCCGCGGCACAGCGTACAAAGTCGATGAGCCAATTCTGAACATGGGGGCGGCATACCTCCGTAAGACCACCACGGAATCGTCACGATGGGGGATGGAACTGACGGTGCAAGGGGGGCAGGACTCAAAGATCTTCGGATTCTCTGCGACCGCGCCGGATCTTGGCGGATCAGAATGGCTACGTCACTTTGGACCGACTGATGTATCGTATTTGGCGCCGGTGGGAAAGGGTCTAACTGTCCAGACTGGCATTTTTTCGAGCCTCATCGGCTACGACTCGCTTTATGCAAAGGACAACTTCAATTATACGCGTCCTTGGGGTGCTGATTTCACGCCGTATCTCATGATGGGGGTCAATGCCAGCTACCCGTTCACCAATAAACTCACCGGGACAGTGTTTGTAGTGAACGGCTACTGGCATCTTGCCGACGCCAATAGTGTTCCAAGCTCGGGAGGCCAAGTAGTGTACAAGCTGACCGATCACACAACGCTCAAAGGAACAGCACTGTTCGGCCCGCATCAATCGGACACTGGATTTGGATTCTGGCGATTCTTGTGGGACAGCATCGCCGAATGGAAGACCGACCGTGTCACGACGGCGTTCGAATATCACGTGGGGACAGAAAAAGTAGCGGCGACCGGTGATCCTCGCGCTCTATGGATGTTCGCCCAGTTGCCCGTGCACTGGAGCTTTTGCAAGGGCTGGAGCGCAACCGTACGCCCTGAAGTCTATTGGGACCGAGATGGCCGTTTGACGGGCTTTCGACAGACAGTGAAGGCGAACACAACAACTCTTGAATATCGCATTCCCTTTCGCGAGGTCAACGCCATTGTCAGGATGGAGCATCGAATAGACGATTCCCGCGGGCCCGGCGGCGGCTTCTTCCGTGGCGACGAAGTGGCGCCGGGAATAGTTGGGCTGACACCGACGCAAAATCTTCTGATATTGGGCGTGATCTTGACCTTCGATTCGCACTTTTAGCCGTGAACCGGAGAGCGTCGCTGTTCTATGTGCTCTTGTTTCTATGCGTCCTCGCAGCGCATTTTGCTGCTTCGCGTTTCAAGCGGAGCGACCAAATCCACAGATGGGCCCATCGCATCGCTCCTGTCGTGATCATCGGGATTGGGCTCGCCATCTTGTTTTCTCACTGACCCTTTGAGTGGTTCGATCATCGTGCATGATGTCCGGAATATTGCACCCGCAGCGCTCCCCCACGCAAGCGGCTTCGTTTAAACGGAGTCTTGGGAAATGAAGTAAGGCATTGGTGCGCTGAGCGGAAAGGTAAAATCAAAAATGTAGGTCCGACCAGGGTCTAGTAAGTCGTGGCGAATGGTCCCTTAGATTCCCTATGACGGGCTGTCAGCACCGTTCATTATCATTAAGCTCCAGCCAAATGCCACTCTGCAACAGCAGCAGCCAGAATTCTGCGAAGTGCGGAATTGTGTTTCGGGCTTTTCGCGCGAGCTAGCGGTGCCACCCTCGAAGCTCGATTTGCTCTTTAATGCCGCCTTTTGCCACCGCGACCAATTGCTAAGTTATTAGAGAGAAACAAGGTGACTGGAGCGGGCGATGGGAATCGAACCCATCGCCGTACACGGCTAACCTATTGAATCCATTTATCGCTTCTACTCGATTGGGGTCCATTAGGGTCCACAATCGAGGCTACTTTTTCGACCGCTGCGCGATGCGCATCCCCTACGATATGCCCGTAAATCTCCAGCGTCGTCCGCGCATCGGAGTGACGAAGCTGACGTTGTACGACTTTTGGTGTAGCCCCAGAGTCGAGCAAGAGCGCGGTATGGGTGTGACGAAATGCGTGGACGCCACATCGGTCGATCTCGAGCGCGTCAAGAATCGGCCAGAGGTGATATTCCACGACTTTGTTGGAGGAGGGTGGTCGGTTATTTCGGGTAACAAAAAGAAAGCCTTGCGGGTTAGGTTTCCACTGTGCCCGATAAGCCTTGAGAACATTGAGTAAGGGGTTCGGAATCGGCAAGACCGTTTCGCTGGATTCACTTTTGGCAGTCTGCAATTTGCCGTACCACGCTGAGCGTCGGATATGCAAAAGGTTGCGTTCAAAATCAATGTCAGGCCATTGCAAGCCAAGCGCTTCGCCCGCTCGCAGTCCGTCCATCATGAAAATGCAAAACATGGTGCGCCAAGGTTCTTGAGCGATGGCCAGAATTTTCTGAACCTGCTCAACTGTGAAATAGGGAGCCTCGTAGGCTGTCCCGCGTGGTGGAAGGCGGAGTTTGGTCAAGCTGATCTGTTCGCAGTTGTAGCCCCAATCGCGGGCTGTTGTTAAGATCGTGGAAAGTGTCCCTAGAACATTCAGGATGGTCTTCCGAGAGACAGCCTTGTCTATGGCTCTCTCCGGCATACGAGTTATGAACATTTGTTGATTCTCGACACCAAATTGATCGAGCCTCAATTTGCCAAGCTCAGGAATGATGTAGCACTTCAGGTGCGAGCGAACCGCTCGCGCTGAGGATGGCTTTTGTGTTGTCAGCACTTCGGTCTTCCACCGCTCAATAAATTCCCCAAACGTAGCGGCACGCCCAGGGCGATAGTCGAGGCAGTTGATACGGGCAAGAATGGCATCCAAACGACGCTCGGCGAGACGTTTTGTCGGCAACTCGCGCTTAGTGCCGAGAATGACGGATCTCCGAACACGTCGTGTATTTCCATCCATCTCCACCACATCTTCCCTGTATCTTCCAACCCACTTCTCCTTCTTCTTTCCTTTCAAAAACACACGTCCATGTTGATAACGCTTTCGGGCCACCGAGTTCTCTTTTCCCGATGGTCCAATTGTCCTATTAGGACAAAGTGTATCAAATTGCGTGATGTTAGAATCGAGGGACATTTGCTCTCGCCGACTGTGCGCTCTCTACGGTCTCTCGATTGGGCCGTGGGTTATTTCTGTGTCTTGGGTTTCCCGGGCGCTGGCACCGCCAGCGATTTCACGTAGAGCCTTCATCACTGTGTGACGAGCGTAGTAGTCGGGGTCGTCCTTGTCGGCGGAGCGGTAGTCGGCGATGCGCTGGATCACGACTTCGGGGTCGTCGCCTCGGAAGAGGGCGCGCTTCGCGTAAGCCCAATCGTGTTCGGATTGGCTTTTGTGGTCAGCCGGGTTCGTGCGCTCGCGTTGTCGGTAGTCACCAGAGTGCCTGGGCGTTTCGGGCGAGTCTTCGTCAATTGTGAAATCGCGGAGGGTGTAGACCGCGTCGCTTTCTTGGCGCGCCTGAACGATGAACTCCTCGGGAAGTTTGTGGTTAGCGAATCCCGGCAGGCGTAGCACGCGCGTCGAGTCGGTTGCCGCCAGATCGCCGCCGAACTTATTTGCGAGGTTGTGAAGAAGAGTTTCCGCCTCATCCTGACTGAACCCGCTTACTTTCCACACGACCTGGTGCTTGCCCGGCGAAGTATCGAGGACGAAGTTTGGCGCTGCGACTTGGCTTGAATTGCGAATCTCTTGGAGAGCTTGGTCGCCATTTCTGTCGAGGTCGAGATAGACGTGGCGGATATCCTTAATATCTCCCTTGGTCCGGCTGTACGCGCCGTCCTTAATCGGGTTCATTCCCATGAACACGTCATAGCCACTGGCACTCTGACCCGCGAGCCAGTTTTGAAAGTCGGGGCTCGCGATGGTCTCCGCCTTGGCAATGGTTTGAACCGTGTGGCCGGTGGAGCGATTGCGCACGAGGATCGCGGCGCTATCCTCAGGCCCGAACAGTTCCCGGACATACTCCGAAGCGGTCAGAGATCGCGGTACGAATTTGCTATCGGTGGTCATGGGCGGTCCTGCTTTGCGAGGAACACGGCGCCGTAGTCGAACAGGTCGGCATCCGGGTCGTAAGTGTTGACTAGGAGAACTTCGGAAATGTATCTGCGGCCAGGTCGGCGCTCGACGTGGACCACGACGTTGAGCGAATCAGCGATGTTCGTCTTAATCGCCCTGTAGGGAAGCTCAACGCCGCTTTGCAAAACACAACTGGTGAATCGCGCGAGGCCCTGTTGTGCTGAATTCGCATGGATCGTGCACAGAGTCCCAGAGTGTCCGGTGTTCAGGAGTTGCAAGAGATCGAAGGCCTCGCCGCCGCGAACCTCCCCCAAGACGATACGGTCCGGGCGATGGCGAAGGGCCGCTTTGAGGAGATCGCGGATGGCCACTGCCGGAAGACCATTCTGTTCCCGGCGTGCTTCAAACCTGACGAGGTTTTCTTGCGATAGTTGAATCTCGGCCGTGTCTTCGATGACGAGCACCCGGTCATCCTGCGGGATGAATTTTCCGAGGATCGATAAAAGGGTGGTCTTGCCAGTCCCGGTTCCACCACTAATAAGGATGTTCTTGCGCGCGAGTACGTAGTCTTCAAGGTGGTTCGCGAGGGGGCGGTCGAGAGTTCCAGCGCGAATCAGATCCTCCATCTCGAAGTGGCGGGTGTTGAACTTGCGGATCGTGAGCGTCACGCTGACTGAGCTTCACTAACATGCTGGCCAAGAACAACCGTTTTTTTCTCGGTCGAAAAATGAGCGCGCAGCTCGACAAGGGCCTTTTTCGGATTCCTCGTCATCTCGGAGAGCACCCGTGCAAACTTGTGCGAGGTCTGAAGGCCCTCATAGAGCACGACGATGTAGAGGGACAATGAAAAAAGCGTGTCGGCTTTACTTCCGAGATAGGCGATGCGATTTTTGATCGCCGCGTCCACGATGGGATTGGCGTAGAGCTTGTAGGGAATGGTTTCGTTGTTGCGCTTGAACAGGTATTGGTAGACCCGGCAGTTTTCGTCAAACAGCTTCAGAGCTGACTCAAGGCGCTTCGTGAGGCCATCAATCGCCACAGGGTCGAGACACTCATAGTCCACGCCGTGGAGTTCGAGGATGACTCCGACCTCTCCGGTCTTCGTCAGAAATACATGGGGGCCGATGAAACCATAGAGATTGATTTGCTCGTTGAGTGAGCCGGTCTCTCGGTAGTTTTTGAAGAGTTTGCTAAGCCTGAGCATGGTCGTCCCTTCGGACTGAAATCGGGCTGAATTTCATCGGGTCGTATTGCGTTCGCAGCTTCGCCGCTGCCAGTAAGAGCCGGAGGATCTGTGGATCGGTCTTCGTCGCCCAGCGTGCTGCGAAATAGAGCAGGAAGAACATCAACACTCCCCCGGACAAGCTGTTGAGCAGGTTGAACGTCGCAGCTCCTAGACACATGGCGAAGAAGAACAGTTTTCGCTCCGCGCCGAGGATGGTGAGCGGCCGTGAAAGCGACCGTTGTATCGGGTTGATGCGCCGCCCGTTGTTCATCGTCTTGGCCTCACCTGCTCCGAATTTCACGGGAACAGCCAAGCCATGAAGTTGACCGCGGCGATAGCCATGCCCACACCGAAGAGGACGCCGGCGAGGACACGCTTTGAGCCGCCTTCACCAAAGGCGAAGGTGAGGCCGGATACGACAATGGCGACGAGCGAGAGGCCACGTGCGATTGTGCTGGTGAAAGCCTGCTGCAATACGCCAACGGCGTTTTCCCAAGGGGAAGTACCGGTTTGGGCTAAGACTGGCGCGGCAAGAATCAGAGCCGCTGGGATGAGAACAAGATTCCGAGCTACAGATTTGAGTTGAGAGACTTTCCGCCAAAGTATTTTCATAGTCGTATTTGTCCTCCGTTGGACTTTCTCATTCGAAGCGTCACGGGGAGTTCTCGCCGTGCCCGCGGCTGGCAGGAGCAATCAGAGACACCAAGGGTGTGCCGCTGTCCGGTTGGTTGCGCCTTGATAAGCCTCAAGGCACACGTGGAGCATGTGCTCCGTAGACAGGGTTTCTACCTTGGCGTCCGGCTCGGAACCATTGAGCGGCACGCAATTAAGCAGAGTGGCTTACCGAGTAGGACGGCACCACCAAGCTCACGGGGAAATCGGCGAGAACTCCCCTCACTATACTAAGAGGCCTTCAGAAAGGAAAAACTCAATTAAAAAAATGCAGGACTGACTACTTCAAATGCTGGTTGCGATTAGCAGTGCGGTCGGAACGTCTAAGGCAAGAGACTGTTTGCTTCTAGAGTGTTTTGACTACCTCTAACGCTTTTTGCAGTTGAGCATCAATGCCAGCCGCAAGGACTTCGGGAGTGTTTTCAACAGCGACATCGGGTTGGACTCCCTTGCCCTCTATGCATTCCCCATTCCAGGTGTACCAGCCCGCGACCGGCATGCGGAGCACATATCCACCGGGCAGCTTGAAATTCGCACCACCGAGTACCTCACCTGCTGTTCTTGTGCCGACTAGCGTGGCGAGATGATTCTCCTTTGCGAAACTGGCGACCATTTCCGCCGCGCTGTGGGAATGCTCGTTGATTAGAACAACGGTGCGGTCATGGAATGGCTGGGGGCCGAGTCCCTCCGTTACGAGGACCATTGAGCGGTCCCTCTGAAAGATCTTGAAACGCACGGCCATCATGAGAAGCTCTGCTTTTGTAGCGGGAATCTTGCCGATGCGAGTTAGTCTCTCCTTCCGGTAGCCTTTCCGCAGCCGCGCTCGCGTAACGCTATAGCCTATTTCTACCTTGCTTGGACACAGATAGCTCAGCAGACGCAGAGACCCTAACCCGCCCCCGATATTGCCGCGAATGTCCACGATCAGCCGTTGAACACCGTGGTCTTTCAGGTCACGAACTGCTGCGTCCAGACCTCTAGCAAAAGTTTGGCCGACTGCTCCCGGAAAAGTCGCTACCCTGATAAGGCCCGTGTCGGATGCAAGCATCCGGTGGGACAGACTGCGGGGTTCAATCATCGGTGGCCGGTCTTTTGCTGCGCGGTTTGGCACTTCGATAACGACCTGGCGCTTGTCACCACCGAGAGTTCCGATCTCAAGTTGATGGCTGCCGCCGATGCGGAAATTTGCAGACGTTGGCGGTATTACCGGCTCGGAGTCTATCGAGAGAAGGAGTTCGCCCGGGTGAATGCCTGCCTGGAATGTCGGCCCATCTTCAATCACGTCCACAAACATCCAACGCTTACCTTGTGGAGTTTCGACCGCGCGGAGCGTCGCGTTGATGGAATACGGCGCCGGGACGCTGTCGCGGCGTTCATGAAAAAAAGCCGTATGGCTGCTGCCTAGTGCTCTGAGGAGTTCACCCACGCCACTTTCGAACGCTTGTGCGTCATCCAGATCAATAAGACGCGGCATGCGTTCGTCAACGAGCGCAATCCACGGGCGATAGTCCTGATTCGGGTTGCTGACGTTGATGTGTCGTTCGGGAACAAGCTTCTTGATTGCGCTAACGATTTTGGCGCGATCCTTAGGCGCAGGGACTTGGCGTGATGCGTGTGGTGCCGCGGACATTGATCGTTCCTCCTCAATTCATCGCAGTGAATTTCTTAGATGTGAGGCTGATGGCATGATCGCCTGAACCTTCCAATTTGAAGCTAGCCCAATAGTACGGAACGGCCTGCGCACCATAAGTCTTAAGCATGTCCCTTTTGGCCGCAGTCAAGGCATGAGCAACAGTATTCTTCTCTGCCAAATGAGCGTAAAAACGCTTCATCAGATAGAGCGCCGTCGTGTCTTCGATGGTCCAAAGGGTGGAGATGACGGTCTTCGCGCCTGCCAACTGAAATGCCAGAGAAAGATTTGCGATACCTTCTTCACCTTGGAGACGACCGACTGCGGTGTCGCAAGCTGACAAGACAACGAGATCGGCATTCGTATGCAAATGTACGATGTCGCTTGCCTCCAAAATGCCGTCATCGCCCGACGATGAATCACTTAGAAGTATGAGGGCCGCTCGTTCAGGGTGTTTCTCGTTAGCTACGCCGTGCACAGCCAAATGAATGATTGAGTGCTGATCTAACCCCGAGTGCTCAAACGCAGATTTGGTGGCGCTCGGGCCAAGCAGGACGGTGTCGCTGTCACTGGGGAAGGCGGCTTGGGCCGCAAGAACCTCTTCCTTGGAAGCTGGCAAGTTGACCAGGGGAGTGCTGATGTATCCCCGCATCGTCGCCAGTTTGGTGAGCTCCGCATTCTGCTCGTAGGGGATTCCGCCAATGCCGAGAAGTTGGTGCTGCGCGGGTTTCTCCGGGGCCGAATTAGTCAAGTATAGAGAAGTCGCGGAAGGGGCATACGTTATGGTGTGGGAAGAAACCAAGTAGCGCCCGGAGCCGTCAACCAGCGCATCGAACGGCAGGAGATGCAACCGACCGTCCGGCACAATTACGAGCCGCTCTTTCTTTGAAATCTCCGGGATCTCCCTCAGGAGAGTCCCATAGAGGTCGCCTCCTTGGGCCTTCGATACCCCTTTTGTTTTTAATGTTTTCAAATAGGCGATGACTGCGCTTTCGATGCTCTCCCGATCAGCAAGCGGCACGATGCGAGCAGAGTCTCGACCAATTGCCAAACAATAGGAATGCGGTTGCGCCATGACGTACTCAAGCACAAGTTCGTTTGTGGTGAGCCCCTCACGTATGCGTTCCAGCGGAATGGTTTGCCATGGTTGGGATTTCCAGGTGCCCGATGTAGGGGTAACCCATCGTGCTTCTTCCGCGAGAAAAATCTTGTCTCGAAGTTCGCGAACCTGGTCAGCCGACTTCGCTTTCGCCAGTTCCAGATTCAGGTGGCTAATCTGCTTCTCGATTTCCAACTCCTCCGGGGATTCAGGTGGTTTTCCGCTCATTAAGAGTTCTGTTGTCACGCGACCGCGAGCGTGCTCAAGAACGGAGAAGGCTTTCGCAGTGTCGTTCAAGTGGTCGGCGACCAATGCGAAATGTTCTGCGTAAACGGAGCTCATGGCGTTGATCAGACCGATTTTGCCGGCTGCAGACCTGACGTTGCCGATCATAGCGTCCAGGATGTCGGACGCTCGGTCGTACGTGTGGCTGGCATCGCGATATTTTCCCTGGCTCGCTTGCAACTGGGCGAGTGCTTGCAGACGCAATGGGAGCAAATAAAGATCACCGCTATTCTGCGTGGAATCGGCTGCGGCTGCGGCCAAAGATTCCGCTTTCGGTAGGTCGCCCTTCTTGCGATAAATGTCTTCCAGATAGAATTGAGCGTCTGCCAGTAAGCGTGTGAAGTGGCCTTTTTGAGCTAGCTCAATCGCCCTCTCGAAGTTCTCCATCGCCTTCGCATCATCACCCTTTGCAGTTTCTACAGTTCCTGCTGTGATGAGGGCTTGTGTTTCCTTGACGTGTTTCTGCCTAGCTTGGGCTTGGGCGATGATCTCGTTAGCGAGCTGTTCGGCTGCGTCGAGCTTACCCATTCCACGGAATGCCTGGAGTCTGCCTTCGTTGACAACGAACTGGTATCCGGCGTCAGGGTTGGCGGTTGCGATTTTCAGCGCCTTGTCGAAATATCCGAGCGCGTCATCGTAGGAGCCCAACTGCACGTAAGCGTGTCCAACCGCAGCGAGGTAACGAATTTGCGCTCCGATATCACCAAACATCATCGCCCCCATGAGGGCACCAGCGACTTTCTGGCGGGCTGACGTCATGTCTCCTTCGAGGAACAAGGCGAATCCGAGTTCGCCCGAGGCGCGGTTTTCCAACTTCTTGTCGCCAAGAGCCTGAGCGAGCTTTAACGCAGCTTCCCAATCGCGGCGCATCGGCGCAGCGTCAAGCTCTCCATCGATGTCACCGAGAACCATGAAACAAAACAGCCTGAGTTCCTTGTCAGACTGAAGGAGCGGATTCTTGTCTAGCTCTACTCCGAGTTCCTCTGATACCTCTGGAAGCGAAAGTTGCTCCATAGTTGAGCGTATTAGGCCTAAGTGCGCGTACAGCGCATTGCGGCGATCACCGCGCGCCGCATACAGTTGCTCAGCTTCGGTAAACATTGGCGCAGCATCTGCCCAGTTATACAAATCGCCCAGGTGAAGGGCTTTCTTCAATAAGACATCGGGATCGCCTGTGGCGGTCTGCGCTTGTGCAAAGGTCCAAGCCACTCCGCACAAAAAAATGCAGATCGTCACTCGCCTGACGCTCAAGGCTTTTGCTCCCCGCTCTTGGGCGATGCACCCTGAATTGAAACCGGCTGAACGAGGCGGATGCCGGTCGAGGATTGAACCTCCAGGTTGTAGTTACCAGTTCGGATTGGCCTGAAATCCGCCTCAACTTTAATGAGCGTTTTGCCTCTGAGCAGATGCGCTTGTGCGGACTTCGACCAGACTGTCTCGCTTCCCGAAATCAGCTTCAAATCGTAATGCCCCTCTGGACTTGCCAACGGCAAAGTCAGAGTCAGGTCGAGCGGCGAACTTGGAACAGGAACTCGCCGCTGAGTTCCTGTCGCAGATTCCTCGCCGCGCACGGGAGAGAGTGCGCTCAAGTCAAGACTGAAAGGCGAATAAGCTACCTCAGGATTCACCGGCTGAACGGGATTGGGCGCTCGGTGGGTATCCAGAGGAGGAGGATTCGGCACACGAATCCTATTCAACAATAGACTAGCTCCGATTGCGATGAAGAGAACGAAAACAAGGGCTGCCCCTACTAGCAGTGGGTGAGCTCTGGACCACACGGATATGCGCGTCCAAGACGATCGCTCTTCTGCTCGCTGCTGCGACTTCAACTCGGCCAGCAGCTCCGTATAGCGCCTGAAACAAGGAGAACAAACCGCCAAGTGCTCTGTGACCGTGGGCTCGCTTTCGTTCGGGTTGAAGGCGAGAGTACGAAGTGCAGCGTCAGGAGGGCATCCCTGGCGGTCCGGGTTAGGAAAAGCCTCCGAAAGATAGGAACGCGCAAAGTCGAGTAGCTCTCTTTTCTTCGTCTCGAGTGCCGCGCGGTTTTTGATACTCATTCTCATTGTTCAGAACCGCTTGCTAAAACTCTTCGAAAATTCATAATTTGCTTCTCAGGCCAAGCCTCACTCCGACCTTGTGGAGCGCCTGGTTGAAGCGGGATTCTGCAGCATGGCCCGATATGCCGTAAGACAAACCAATTTCCTTCCACGAAAAACCTTGAGTGCGCCGATAGAACATATCGCGGGTCACGGGCTCGCACCTTGTCAAAAGTTCATCAACGAGAATCTTCAACTCAAGCTCAGCCTCTGGGTCAGTTGAGTTGTGGGAACCTGCCGAGCGCACCTGAACGGCGTCCTCGAAGAGCAACTGGCGCTTCTTGGTCCTGTTTACGCGCCGGATGAAAGCAAGGAAAAGATACGACGGAAGGTCTCGAACAGCATTCTGAGTGTGGTGCCTTTTCGCGTCTAGAGCACGCGAAACTGTGGCGGCAGCCTCCTCCAATAGAGTCGCCGCGACCGCAGGGTCAATGAGCTCCTCTTTCGGCATGCTCGATTGCGCGGCGTCCAACCTCCTCGGCAGCGTCGAGGACAGAAGGGCTTATCCTCCGCCCGAGGCGGTCCACAGGGCTAATGCGGAAGCTACGATGAGGCGGTCGCGCGCCTCCATCCATGATGGGTCACCCTTAGCCCAAAATGCGCTGGCTGAGTGCGCACTAACTGGGCCGACCGACTTATTCTGCGTACTACAACTCATCGAACTGCTTCTATAAGTCCGCTGTTCACCCAAGATTCGAGGCCGGTATCGCCCCTATCTATTAAGAGTACCTGTTTTGGCAAAACCTCAATCGAGGGGAAGAAACCTCCTCACGGTGGAGACGCGGATACCTCACCCTTCCCGCCGCAATCCTGTTGCAGATGTGGATGCGATGAGTGGCTATATGGTTTCATCCGAGGCACGGTACTGTCTTAGTACCTTCGTACTATCTCCCGGATGTCCGGTGCACCGGTACCCTACCCTTCGGATGCTTCAGGAAGTGCATCAACCAAAATGAGGAAAGGGCCTCAAAGACGAGGCCCTTTCTCGAACGCTACGTCTAGAACGGCACCTCCTCCGGTAGAGCAGCAACCGGCGCCTTGTCCGGCACTTGCTCTTTCTTGACGCGGTTGAGCTTGCGGATGGAATCCGCCTTCACCTGCCAAGCCTTGAACGGCACGGTGATCTTGCTCTTTCCTTTGCCGAACTCCTTTTCGAAGGTGCTGCTTACCAGCGTGCCTTCGACGTAAATGTGGTCGCCTTTCCGCAGCTTAGTCGCTGCGTACTCGCCGAGGCCGTTCCAGGCTACGACGCGATGCCACTCCGTCTTGGAATGCCATTCTTCGTCGGCTCCCTTCCAGGACCGCTGAGTCGCCAGCGAAAGAACCGCGTACTTGCGGTCTGACGCCTTGACGGACTTGTGCTCCGGGTTTTTGCCGAGATAACCGATTAGATGGACTACGTTTACGTGCATGATTTTTCTCCTGTTTCTGCCCTTGTAATTGGGGCACCCGGAAGCGAGTGGATACTGCTCCCAAAGCAAGCGGCTGCTTTTTGGGAGGGACACAACAAATCTTTGGCGCTGCTTCAGAAGATTTGTTGGGAGGAACCGGAAAAGCAGAAGACGCGAAGCTGCCGGGCGCAGGAATTATCCCGAAGCAGTGCCCAATGGAGAGGGCGGAAACGGAGACAGTGCCGCCAAACATCTCTCATCGGTTTGACTAGACAAGAACTTCAGACGAGGAAGATAAACAGTCGGTGAGCGGCGATCCGGTGGCAAAAAGGGGTCAGGCGCTGGCAATCACCGTCAACGGCATCTGATATGTTTCCATCAGGTATAGCTTTGTTGCACCAAGCAATTCTAGCTGTTGCGAGGTAACCTCGCCCTTCGAGAGGCCGGGCTGAACTATAAACACCTTGAATTGAGGTTGTAGCCTGCTCAATTTTCTTCGTGCGCCTAGGATCGTTTTTCGGCTGCCCACCTCGAAGCGGCTAACGCCCTTTTTGTTAACTCTGCTAACGTCTCGCTGAATCAAGTGTTTTAGGAGGCGATCGACATGGGAACGCCATTGAACGCTTTTTTGCGCTTGGCCGCAAACCTCGAATAAATCCTTTACACGTGCCCCTGGCGAGCTTTCCTGCGAGTATTTGCAATGAAACAGATGCACAAGCAGCTCGTGCTCCTTTAACGCGATCGCCACTACGTCTGCTGCTTCGTGCGTGTCGTCATCGTCGAAAATGACATCGTACTTGAGCGGCGCCTCGGATTGCTTCAGCTTCTGGATCACATAGTACTGAATGGAATCTGTCAGTTTCTTCTCTGTTTGCGATTCTCGCTTTAAATTCACACCGCTCCAGGCCCATGCCTCGATTTGATCCAAATCGAATGGCTCCGTACGTTGGATATGTGGCCTGCACAACTGATTATCTTTAGTAAATGAGTCCTGCTCGAAACGGACAATCGGAGGATATTGCAAGAACCAGTCGGATAACGACTTGCGTCTCTTGCCTATGACGATGTCAATGTTTTGGCCGCTTAATCGCACATAATCGGCGTGAGTTTTCGAAAAACGGATTTCGTATTCGGACGATTCGTCGGTCGAGTAAAGTCGGAATTGAATCGGTGAAGCCAAGTCAGGTTTGACCAGAGCCAGCCCCACTTCTTGAAAATCATGGGATCGCTTGTCGAAATGGATTTGGATGGGCGTCTTATCAAGCGCATAGAATTCATCCGGCCATTCGATAGCGAGCGGCATTAGATTGGGGCGCTTGTCGATGTCTTCAGGAACGATCGAGTGTTTCAGAATCTCTTCTTCGGAGAAAGTGGCGTCGTCCATCTTAGCGCCCATTTGCTTGCACCAACCCACCCACTCAAGTACATCGTTCGCGACACGGCGGGACCATATGCGTCCCTTGCGAGAACAACCGACGGTGACTCGGTCGCCATCTGCGAATCCGCTGGCAAAGATATTCGTCTTTACTTTGTTTTCTGTCTGAGCTTCTGACAAACCTGCCGGAACGTCGGCTCCAACATGCATAGTGAATCGGATGACGCGACCGAGTACGTGAGTTAAACCGAGCGTTTGAAGGAGTACTCGATTCAATCCGGAGAATGATCTGAAAACTGTCGTACCCTTGATAAGTTCCGCGTCCTCCCCTACAACTGCTTTTGCCAATTGCTCATGCGGTGCCTCATTGTTTGAGGTGTTAATGAATAGGAGATTTCTATCAGCATCCCAATATAAAACATAGAGGTCAAACGAGCGGTCGGTAAACTCTCTCATCTCGCCCCACTCAACCTCGCTCTCTTCCCGCACGACAATGTAAGCAACGTTCTTGATGGCGTTTATTGCGGGTGCACCTAACATGACCTCCGGTGGAAAGGCATCCTCGATTCGCTGTGGTTTCCACTTGCTGCAATGAGTGCGGTAGATTACGGCGCTCATTTTTGGTGTAAGGTTCTGTACTGGAATCGATCGCGAGTCAGGAGTGAAATCATCCAAAAACTCTTGCTTCTTGATTTGCTCTTCGGTCGCGCCCTCGCTCATCCGCTTAAGGATTTGGTTCCAATCGGCATCCTCCGAGTACAGCTCTCGTAACGAGTCGTCGACTTCTTGGTCAGCTATGTTCACAACGATCGTTGCTTCCCCAATCGTTTTCTTTGTTCGGGCGAATCGTCCCGTAAATTGAAGTGTAATCGCCAAACTCTTGTGCGTGTCATGCAATGCCGCGATCTTTAGTTCTGGTAAGTCAAAGCCTTCGCCGAACATATCCACGCAGACGATGATCCTGGACTCTCTGCGCTCGATATGATTTAAACGGCTCGTTTTTTCTGATTGGGAGAGTTCGCTGTGGATGACAACCGGTTTGAAAGCTGACCCGACTTTTTCATAAATAGTGAGCAGGTCCGTTGCTTTTTGGATTGTGGCAGTCCGAGCCATCATCAGATGGTCATGGCCTTTTTCTAAGTCCTTTCGGAGCTGCTCCACTGCCGCCTTTGCAATTGCGTCATCAGCCTGGTCTTGGTCGAATTCTTCCACTGGCAACAAGTTCAGTTGCGTGAAATAGCCCTCTGCTTGTGCCTTCCCAAGTGGATAGTTGAACACCACTCTGCCATCCACGTGCGCGCCATCATTGCGGAATGGAGTCGCAGTAAACTGGAGGATGGACTTTCCTTCGAATATCGAGCGGAAAGCCTCCCATGTCTTCGCCCTGATATGGTGCGCCTCGTCGATGAACAAATGCGTGCACAGAGAGGCACAGAGCTTCTGTGCCTCCTCAGGCAGAGAAGCAAGCAAGCTCATCGTACTGACTATGACATTCGAATCCTGGAAGAACTCACGCGTTCGATCAGGCGAACTCAAGCCGTGTTTCAGAATTCCAACAACCGGATGTAGAGCATTCGAACCACATACTCCGAATCTGCGTAGAAGTCCGAGAGTCATGAATTTATGAGCGATTTGTGCTCGCAGTGTGTCGCTTGGGACAACAACCAATAAACGCTCCGGCCGTTCATGCAAACAAACGGCGACCATAGTTTCAGTCTTCCCCGTCCCGGTTGGCATAACGACAGTTGCCACCTCATCTGACATTTTCCAGTGCCCAATCGCGGAATGGAGAGCCCCTATCTGGGGAGGGCGAAGCCCTTCTCTAATTCCTCCACCTTCGAGCGGCGCTTCTTCAACAAAGGTGAATTGGTCCTTCCACGAATTACGCACTGACTTGGATGCCTGGTCTAAACGTGCTTTGTCATAGGCGGAGATGTATTGAGGCCTTGCGACCCACCGGCCGAGATGTTTCGCATCCGGTGATGGCGCTTTTCCGTCTGGTGTTATCAAGACTTCATCGGATGACGCCTGTTCGGGACCGGCGCGTTTTGGGAGAACGATAACGGTTCTATTAAACCCGCTCACGAGTTCTCCAACGCGCTTGCCACGGGTGAAAGGGATGACTTCAAATTCCCCGACAATCTCTGGAGCGTCTATCTGGAATATAGGATTTCGTTCCAACAGTAGGTCGACCGAAAACGTCGCAGGGAGTCGGCAAAGACGTTTAGGCATCGGTTGGTCGATCCATTGAAGTCATGTCCTGGGGTCAATACATCAATTTCGTGATTATGCCATCATTTCTCAATAACCTATGCGTTTACATGTCGAGTGAATATAAGAAGGGGGCTGCGTTTCGAGCGCAGCCCCCTTGTGTTCCGCTGACGGACGCCTTCTAGTGGGCTTGCCCCTGTGTTCGTGTCTTACGAGCAACCGTTGATGGAGCTTCTGATTTCAAAGGGTTTTGTCGTTTGCTTGGTTGGCCCTTTGGTTTGTTCGAGAGTTCTGCACGGACCGCTCCGGCTATCTTTGCAATGTCGATCTTGTACCGAGTCGCCGTGCGAGCGAGGCTTGAGGTTTTCTCAAGCGATTGCCTCGGGTTGTAGCCGGGGCAATAGAGGTCGGAAACAAGAGTGCACACAACGAGGAAGCGGTTAAGGTCGCCTGCTTTCATGGTTTGCACGGCAGCCATCGCAACCTTCTCGTAGTCTACGGTTTCAGCGCCCCACGAGGTTTTGCTCCTCCTCTCTTCCCATGCGTAGAGCTTGGATAGACGACGGTGGTTGTCGTGGCCCAAGCGCCGGAAGTAATCGAGAGCTGCCATCTCCAAATCTGGCCGGGAGAGAACGTCGGGCAGCTTCTTGCGGATAGCTTCGAGGATGCGCAACCGCGATTGCTTCTCAACCCGCTCGGCAAGGGCTTCTTTCTTGCGTTGCAATTGCTCCTGCGGCGTCGGCTGGTAGCGGGTAACGCGGTTGTGAACGTCGCACTTCTCGGCGTGGCAGAGATAGAAAATGCTGCCAGCACCTTTGCCGTCAATGAGAACAGCGGCTTTCGTGTTGGGGCACTCCCCTTTTCCTTTGGCTTTCCGGTATTGCCCTTCAAAGAGTACCTCTTTGGCATGACCGTTTGCCTGCCATGCGGGAGCCTGTGAAACGCGCAGAGGCTTCTCGCCTTTCTCCTCAAGCGGCTTCGCCTGAATTTGCACGAACGCCTCGACTTTGGCTCGGTAGCACTCGCGGTCCGTGCAAATGGACTTCTGCCGGACTTCGGGAAAGAGAAGTGGGTTGCTGCCCGTTCGTTTCGGGCAACGTGCGCAAGCTCCGGCTTTTGGCAGAAGCGTTTCGTCCTGCGGGTCAAATGGCGCGTTCGTGAGGTCAAGGTGGATTTCCCGCTCAATCCATGCGCGAAGCTCCCGCACCGTGGTCGCCTCGGCCTTCTTGTCTTTCAGGATGGCTGCGGCGTTCCGGTGTTGCGGGAAGCATTCCTGTAGAGCGCGGCGTTGGTCGTTCGGCTGCAACCGCGCGATTTCAAATGCATGAGCAACCGTCAGCTTGTCCTCATAGAACGCTTGCTTCGCTTCGGGAATGAGTTGTATCAAGCGTAGTCGCCCGTTCACGTATGCTGGCGATTTGCCGACTCGGGCAGCAATGCTTTCAACGGTGTAAGTGTCGGGTTGAAGTTCGATGAGGGCGGCGTATCCTTGCGCCTCGTCGAGCGGATGCACGTCAACGCGCTGCACGTTCTCAATGACCTGTAGCTCAAGTGCTTGCGCGTCGGTCAGTTCGCGCACGGTTGCCGGGATACTCTCTCGCTTTGCGAGTTTAGAAGCACGGAAGCGGCGCGTTCCGGCCACAAGCTCATACATGCCCGCTTCCCCTTCGGGAAGCGGACGCAAGAGAATCGGTTGGAGGACGCCGTGTTGTCTGATGTTGTCCGCGAGTTCCGCCAGCTTCGCTTCATCAAAGAAGCGTCGCGGGTTGGTTTTGGATTCGCGGATTTTTCCTAGCGGTATGTCCTGAATCGATGAAACCACAGGGGGTACTGATTTCGTTCCACTTGCTACCATCGTTGCGTTCATTTGCTTTAGTCTCCTTTTTCTAAGAAATTTGTTTGGGCCTAATATTCTTCGGGTAGCAAAAGCGTGGTCACAGAACGGTCCGATTCCGTGATAATCCACAACTTGTCGCCAGCGTGTGTGCGGTAGGCGCTCAAGAGCCGGAACCCGTGCTCTAGGCTGTAGTCGTTTTCCTTGCGGTCCTCGTCGGACAAATCGCCCCACTCGCGGTTGACATGGCGCGTGAGGAACTCGCCCGGCTGTTGTCCTGCCTTCTTAAGCGCGGCCAAAGCGCCCGGTGTTGCGACGATCTGGCCGAGTTCAAAAGCAGGTTGTTTGCTGAGTTGTTGCATTGGAAAAACTCCTTTCGTTGGTTTCGTTTTTGCTTCTTAGAGGCACCGCAGAGAGCGGTGCATTAAAAGCAAATGCCCTTCCTGGCGGGGCGAGGCGCTTGGCCGTCCGCGCTGTCAAGGCCGCGTGGTTTTCGCGTTCATCGGAGCGAAGCGGGAGAGCCTTGACAGGAGAAGCGGACGGTCCAGGCGCAGGTTTTCAGCAGGAAGGGCAATGGGGAAATGACGAAGCCAACAGCGTGAAGCATGAGAACTTATTAATGGTTATTTCTCGACAAACCAAAGGTCACGGAAAAACAAAGAGGATCGTCGTCGCAGGGTCTGGTCAATCAGCGCGGCGAGACGTGAAGTTGTGATAGGTTTAGCGTCATGGCAGCGGCTCGCCTGCGTGAGGTTCGAAGCGTTGTTGTGGACGATGCAATCATTCGGGCAACACTTCAGACGTTGCAGCACTTCGGCGCGCACAGACTGGAAGGTCTGGTTCTTTGGCTAGGCGAAGTAGAACCGGGACAAGCGCAGGTTCTTCGAGTATTCACGCCAGACCAGCAGCCTGTTTCCAGCGAGGAAGGCGTAGGTTATTTCGTGAGCGGCGAGACCCTATTTGAGCTTAACCGAGGACTTGCCGAAAGTGGCCTAAGACTGATCGCACAGATTCATAGCCACCCTGCGGAGGCGTACCATTCGGACACAGACGATCGGTACGCTGTTGTCACTGCCGATGGTGGGTTGTCGCTGGTCGTACCAAACTTCGGGCGAGCACCTGCAGATCCCGCGTCTTGGGCAGTGTACCGGCTCGATCAGGGCAACTGGCGAGCGTTGAGCATCGAAGAGGCACGCACCTTGTTTGTTGTCCGCGATTAGCAGTGAACGTCGTGCCGGCGCACGGACTGATACCGACTTCATCTACTTAGGCCACGATGGCGACTCGCTTTAAACCCGCATCCCATTTTTTTCGATATGCAGTTTGGTAATCAGGATCGCCGCAGATGCATCGCGCTTCACGTGCCCGAGGCTTTCGCCACAAGCTTGGAGGAGGTTGTAGCACGTTGTCCCACGACACTAGTGACTCTGGCTGTGATAGCTTCGCGAGCTCGGGGATCGTTCGCTTCACTAGTTCTGAGGCCATAAGAATGCCGGCTAGCGCGGACTGATGCGCAAGAGGGACCACCTCCACACGGCGAATGCCGGCGATATTCAACGGCACTCCCCCGCAAACAACCTGTGTGTAGAACTCGGCCAAGGGCTTACCACGCCATGGCATGAGCTCGGCTTCCTCAACTCCAAGGGCGTGCGCGGCGGAGCGTATGTCTTCGGCCGCTAGGCCCAAGGGACTGACCCATAGCTCGGCGGCCCTCACTGATGGCAGTCCCAAGGCGATGCCTGCCTGCTCTGTTGAGGACAGCCCTGGTCCATGGGGATGATAAAGGCACGCGAGACAAGCAGCGTCCCGGGAGAAAACATGCCATGAGGCCCCCAACGAACTGTCACCCGTCCACCCATTGATGACCAGCTTTGGGAGCAATGCCTGGGCAGAACGGCGTGAATCTTTGTTATCAACCGAAATACAGATCGTCGGGATATCGATACCTCCGCGTGTTTCAGCAAACTGCTCCAGAGTAACGCGGTAAAGTTCAGTAGTTAACTTCGTGCTTTGGAACGCTCTCCGTGCCAACTCCACCTTCGAGACCGAGACGTCGGAATAAGTCCCCAGTAAATATCGCTGTAGGTTAAGGAGCGTCAGATCCTCATGGTCGACGAACCAGAATTTTCCCTTAAGGCCTATGTGGCGTCCCAATGCCCAAATGGCCGCATTCCCAACACCACCGACGCCGACGAAAAGCACTTCTCCTATATTTCTGGCGGGAAGTTCAAGATTAGCGCCTGTCTCGCCGCTGAAATCAAGGAGTGACACAGAGGTGTCACGCTCAAATCCACTCCTTTGAAAAACGCGCCTGAAGAGTTCTGAACACGCGAGCGTCGCGGCAGCTGCTGCTGCGTAAGGGTTAGATGGACCCGCCTTTACCTGACGTGAGTGATGGAGCTGAGCCACCCAACCAGTGGCCGTCGGGAACAGCGCGCCGTCAGCGTCCGCGAAGCCGACGCAGATCGTGGTGGTGCTGGGAGCCTCATATGCGAACGCGATGCTTGGATTGATTTTCAAAACGAGATCTCGAAGCGATGAGCAGAGGCGCTCAGGCCCCGAGAAGGCGATCTTAGGATAAAGTCTAGCCAGCAAATTCGCAGAAAGCTCCGCTATCCACACATCGTTGGCGCTCAGATCAGTTCCGCACCGAATTCCAACTGTGATGTCGCTTAGCGTCGCCGCGAGTGACTCCCGGGAGACAGACAAGTGCCGACCAATAGCGCCGTAGATGCGTTCGAAGAAAGGTGCGAGGGCCACTTACAGTTTCTCCTCTGCGGCCCATTGGACCTGAATCCTATTCATTTGAAAATTCAACTGAGGGTGAACCAAATCGACGCTGACTCGCCAAAGCGACATTACAATGGAGAACAGATTCAGCGTCTCTCGGTAAAGCAACCATTCGTCGCCCGAATGCTGCGGGTGCTCGTGATACTCCCGGATACCACGCAGACAAAGAAAGGGTTTGTGAGTTGTAGGGTGGTCCGCCAGGAGAACGTCGGGAGCTCTCCCTGGCCCTTCAAACTGGCGTGCACGAAACATCGTAGGGTATTGCAACTCGGCATCGGTCCAGGCGTCTCGGAACTCCAGGGAAGGTGCTCGCAAGTCGTAGTCCGTAAGATCGAAGCGTGCTTTGAAAGCCCGCCCGGCGAACATCGGAAGGTCGGTAAACGTGACCGTCGGTTGGGCCAGTATGATGCTTCCCACTTGCGTGGTGAGGCCAGGAATCTGCACGGGGTGCCGAGGCACAAAGAGAAGGTCTATGTGCGGGTATGCCGTGGATGAAAGCATGAAAATCCGCCGCGACTCAAGGGTGGTCTGTTGCCCCACAAGTAGGCTTATTTCGCGGTCGTACTTCGCCCGATTGACTTCAGGATCGACCTGCACTGCTACCCACCCGCGCCAACGCGTAGGCTCAGGAAGAGCCGGGCACCATTCGTGAGCCCAAGTTCCTTTACCGTACGAGTCATGTCAAGCAGCGCCCCGGCAGAATCTCGGACTTCCCATTCGCTCAGGGGTCGTCCGCTGTTACCGCTTTCCGAAAGACTCGCTGCACCGCAGCGGTCAACGGGGCGTTGATGTTTGTCTCGACGGAAAAGTTCTCGCCATTTATAATAAATATGAGTGTGATCTTGTGTTCGCCTTCTGCCACTGTGAGGCTCCTTTTGGGTTTGATTGACCAGCTGCACCCCGTTAAGTTGCTAGTTTTAAGCAGTTTCCACTTGCATTTTCACTTGTGAGTGCCTAGACTCACGAGTGTTGGAGGTGAGGATACACGCTTAGTTTTCGTGTGTCAAACTAAAACTCACTCATGCAATAGGAGGTGCGAATGACCCTTCTTCGCCTGGGGGTGATGCTTAGGGACCGAAGAGGTGGCCGTGGAATCCGAGACGTGGCAATGGAGATAGGAATCAGCCCTGCGACTCTTACTCGTGTCGAGGGTGGTCGACTGCCCGACATAGCAACCTTTCAAAAAATTTGCGGTTGGCTTAAAGTTAACCCAGCCGAAATTCTCGACATCCCTACCAATAGCAATCCGATCCCAACGGATCCCAACTCAATCACCGCCGCTGTTCACCTTCGAGCCGAAAAGACTTTACCGCCAGAAGCTGCTGCGGATTTGGCGCAGTTAATCGTGGTTGCGCACGGGGAGCTCGCGCGCCGTAAACAAAAGCGCCAAGTCGATGTTTCGTCGTGGCTTTAAGACATGGGCCGAGGAAACCTCGGCCCGTGTCCGGCACAGATTAAAGCTTCAACCAACTTCGCGGTTGGACCCCCGTCAGCTTTGCGACCTAATTGGAGTGGAGGTTGTCACTCCGAACGATTTGCTTGATCTGTCTCAGGATATTCGCCGCCGCTTGTTGCACGACCATGAAGATTTTTGGTCAGCGATCACGGTAACAGATGGACGTACATATCTCATTGTGACTAATCCGGCTCACTCTCAAACTCGTCTAAACAGCAGCCTAGCGCATGAGATTGCCCACATCATCCTTGGGCACGAACCCTCGATGATGTTCATGAGCCCGAAAAGCGGGATGGCATTGCGGACTCATAACGAAGAGCAAGAGGAGGAAGCTAACTGGTTGGCAGGTTGTCTACTCTTACCCCGCGAAGCATTATTGGGAATTAGGCGTAGGGGACTGTCTGACGAGGAAGCCTGTTCCGAGTACGGGGTGAGTCCAGCCATGCTGCGATTCCGTTTGAACATCACTGGGGTGGACGTGCAATTGCGGCGCGGGTGGAGACAGAGGCGCAAATAGCATGAAACTGTTGCACCCTGTGGTTGTGCTGTTCGGTGCCGGAGCGACAAGAGGAGGTCTTCGAAATAAGAGTGTCCCTCCTCCTGTTGATGCAGATTTCTTCGAAATTGCTGGACAGATCAAAGGGCACGGAACGCCGAAGTTGGCGCGCACCGTCTTGGGCGATGTCTGGACGCTTTACGGGAGGGTGTCAGGTATCGGCCTCGAGAACTACTACCGGGACATCGAAACGCGCGCAAAGATTAGCAGCTTTGCGAAATCTGCTAATAAACCTAAGGACTGGCAGAAGCGGCAGGAAAATTTGGAAGAGCTGATTCGCAGGGTTGTTGTTCACACAACGTGTGAATCAAAAGCGAAGCACTTAACTCCAGTAAAGAGCCCGTTCCACTCAGCGATTCTCAATAAACTGCAGAAGGGTGATGCAATTCTAACTTTTAACTATGACCTCCTCATTGAGGAATCGTTCAAGACTGCGGACGTTTGGACACCAATCGGGGGTTATGGAGTCGCGGTCCATGGAATTAAGAATGAATGGTGCAAAAATTGGTTAAGCCATCGCAATGTGACAAGCTCGCAGGCGGCTAAAATTCAATTGCTCAAGCTCCATGGAAGTGTACATTGGGCGCTTTATAAGACGGGCGAGGTGAAGTTGAAAGACCGCCCGTTTGTAGTTCGAACAAGAAACAAAGCAACTGTGTTCGAAACTGTGTCCATCTTGCCTCCCGGCTGGAACAAACGCATCGATAAGAAACCTTACAAGGAACTGTGGAAAAAGGCGCGTCTCAAGCTAGAAAAATGTAAAACTGTCATCGTTATTGGCTACTCGCTACCAGAGACGGATTTACTAGCGAAGGCTTTGTTTGCCGAGGTCGTGCGCCTGCGCGCGGCGAGGAAGCACTACCTCAGGGAGCTTCACTTGGCTGATCCCAATGAATCCGTTAAGCAAAGGCTGGTCGATGTGTTCGTATCTGCGCTGAATGCCCAAAGCAAAGTGTTTCGGTATGCGGGTATCGAGGAACTCAGGTCGAGGATGTCCAAGAAAACGAAGATTGCTGGAAATAGTTAGAGAGAAGCGGGGATTAGATTCTGGCTGCTCCCCTGGAGAACAATGGGGTGTCGGCCCAGTCTTGGCCAGCACGAATCTCAGCGGAATCATCTGGTTGCTTAGTCTCTGCGAGCAACAGTTCGAAAGGCTGGAACGCGTCCCGCAGCATGGCAGCGTATTTCTTCCGGTCGTAGCCGAACCATCCTTCCCACAGGGCATAGGCTCGGACGCGATCGTTCGGAACGTGCGCTTCGGCATTAGTGATGACGTACTCGATGTTCTGTCCAGGTCGCAGCTTAACCCCACTTCCGAAGAGTTGCTGCGCAGCTATCGAGGTGACGCCTGCTTTTTGGTAGTCGCGGGGCTCCCGCGTGATGCGCTTGCTGATGACGAGGTCACGGATGTCCACTTCACCATTCGCTAGACGGTCTTCGTAGTTCGCATACACTCCGCGAGCCGTCCCGAGTTTTTCCAAGTACGAGTCGTAATCGTGTGCTTCCGCGAGGATGGCGAGCACCTCGTGCTGCATTCGAGCAAGTAGCGGAGGAGTGTCGTGGCGCCGGCATTCAAGCCCCCGGACCTTTAGCTCGCCATCTTCGGCGACCGCAAAGAAGCGATTCGGGACGGGTACATCCGCGTATTGCTTGGAGGGGAGAAAGACGACATAGCGGTAGACGGATTCAATCGCCAGGGGGAGGCGCGTTCTATTCTCGATCTCCTGGGAGAGCCGCTCGTAGTCCTCCCGCGTCGCTCCTTCTTTCCAAACATATAAAGAATCCACTAAGGCGTGTATCAGCTCAAAGCCATCGGCCTCTGCAATTTCTTTCGCGACGAGAAGCGTTTCCCGAGCGACGGCGTTGATGGCTTCATGCGCTTCAATTTTTCCAAAGCGCGCGTTCTTGTAGCCCGTATAGCCGAAGCAGCACACAAGTAGCCACTTCATGGAATCACGCTGCAATTTCATCCTGAGCGCAGTATCGGGCGGCGACTTCTTTAGGAGCTTCTTGAGTTCGCATCGCTTGGCGATGAGGCGTTCCACTACGCGGCTTGTGATCCCTCTTCGTTTCTGGCAAATGCGGTAGCCGAGTTCGGGAATGCGCGGAGCGTCGGGGCAGCACGGGCAATTTACGGTTTCGGGGGAGATATTGAATCGTGCCATGATGCTTGGGAACTGGCTCACGAAATCCAGTTCCGCGACATTGGGTGTGAAGCCGAGTTTTGGAACGAAGACGAGGCCGCCGCGGTCCGCTACCAATAGTTCGTCGGGCCGCTTGGGATCTTCCGGTTCCGCTTTCTGCTCGGGAATGAGCACGCCATCGCGGTGGGCGAGTTCCATCTGCATGTAGGAAATGCCAGTACCGGTCGTCGTCCGCGCTGCGTATTGAATGGGAAGCTTGGTGAGGCGGGCCAGTTCCCAGAGGCCGGCGAAGTCGCACTTCTCCGAAATGAATGAGTTCTGCTTGTCCACGTGGATGCGGCCAAAGAGCGTGATGGAGCTGGCTTTGAAAAGAATCCTTCCGTAACTCGTGTAGCTGCGCCCGCGGGATTGCTGGACGGCCGCGGACTCGTCGCGATTGAGCGGCAAAGAAGATCGCAGGCGTTCGGCCTGCTGGCGAAGCAACGGAAGAATAGTCGAGTCGCCCCACTCGGAAAGAATCACATCGGGGTCGTGGCGTTTGAGCAATCCCGCAAATTGAATCGCCGGAGGCTCTCCCGTTTCGTCGAGCTCCCAGCAAGTACCGTCCATTTCGATTTCGAGGGCTGCCCGGCGACCGTGCGTGGGATCGATGCGCGCAAGGCCGGACAGCCGAATCTGCATAATCTTAAGTGGCGGCATTTCATAATCTAGCGCCCACTCATCATCGCGACACGCGATGGAGAGAACTTTTCCCTCGTCGTCCGCTTCGACTTCCACAAAGGAAAGCGGAAACAACCGCTTCTCCCAGCAATACAGCGACGCCACCATGAGGTCGCTGTTGTAGAGCTGCAATTTCGAGTCGAGCTTGTGCACCCATCGTCCCCAGCCGATGAAATTGGAGGGACGGAGAACGGAAACTTCGAGGACGTGGCGGGCCGCATTCAGCCAGAGGTCGGTGCGCTCGGTAAATCGCGTGCGAAGCTCCGTGGTTTTGCGCTGTGCGGCATCGCGTAACTGGGCGAGGCGCTCCTCTGGTCCCGAAACATAAAAGGCCGGCGCGAAGCTATCGGTCAAACGGTAGTGCGACTGGTTGCGGTCGATCAGCCACAGCGTCATCCCGCGTTGATTGGGGTAGAGGTCGAGAATCCATCCTTGAAGCGATTTCACAAAGCACCCCTGCGTTCTGAAGAACCTTCTCGACGGCGTCGAGACGCTTTTCCTGGTCGAGCGCGATGGAAAGAAGGATGGCTTCCATCGGATTGTCGTGGGCCTGATAGGTGGCCGCCTGCGTGTAGCAGCGCACTCGCGTGAAAAGGCGGTCGAAATGAGGCTGGTCCTCCCTTCTCAACGCGCGCCGGAACTTTTTCCAGTGCTCTGCGGCTTCTTGAATCAATTGGACGAAAGTAGGGACGGTTCTTCCCATAGTGCACCTCAAGCTTCCGGTCAAGCCGGAAGCAGCGGAGTATTTTTCTCGCGGGTAAAGGAAAGCTTGTTGTCGGGAGTGGATTCCACCTTTACGACGTGTTGGGCCTGGTTGCGAAGTCGCTGAAAGAAATCCCGCCGCTTGGTCTTGAACGATGTGGCGTCGGAAAAGACGGCGATGGAAAGGTGGAGCGGCGCGAGGTCAAGCAGACCTTCGAGCGCATGCTCAAATGAAGCGCGCGCTTCCCCATCCCGAACATCCTCATCGAAATACAAGTCTGGCAGAGCTGTGACGATGAGCGCGTCGGCACGAAATTTCTTCAGAGTCTTGGGCACACGCCGGACCAGTTCGGTCAGTTGAAAACAGGTAAAGGCGCGCGCGACGCGAATGAGGCTATTCACGCTCGATGGGTCAACACCGCGTTCTCTCGCGAAACGCGCTAGAAGGAGCGGACTGATCTGGTTTGCGCCGTCCAGGTAAAGAATCCGTTTCTTAGCGAAGAGTAGTCGTGGCAGGAAGTAATGCGAGAGCCTGGGCATTTCGGGGCAACCATAGAAGATGGTCAACGCGCCGTGGGACAAGACCCAGGGATTCTGAGCGGCTGGCGGTTCTGCGTTCGCAGCTGAAATGGGCGAGGTCATAGCGCGACTAATCTCAGCCCAATGATAGGCGAATAAAAAGCGAACAGTCAAGTTCGCCGTTCGGTCATGTTGACCAAGAGAGCTGTGTGGTCGAGTGCTGAACAGTTTCCAGCAAATGCGGCAGTTCAGCACAACGAGGTCTTAGAGTGGCATCGCAAAGTGGAAAATCGTCCCGCACGGTCGTGGCCATGTCATATTCCGGCTGACCGACCAAGCGCTCCACGGCGCGCTCAATTACTTCGCTCACGCTCTGGACCGTAAGTGTTTGTTTGAGAAAGTCTACGTTTCCTTGGAGCCAGCGGTGAGAATACAAGTGTCCCTCGAATTCCCAGAGGCACGGAGGCCCGCCACCAGCATCAGCAGTCCACGGCGCGAACACCGGATTCTCATTTTCCCCGTACATTAAACACGAAATGTATTGCAGTGCGGCGATTGCTCGTCCGACCGTCTCAAGAGTCCACCATGCATTCCAGAGGCGACTGAGATCTGGTCGTATCACAGCATAGGTCGTCAATGCGCGGAACCAGCGGTAGGGTTTCGCTCTTGACCCTTGAAACTTTAGTCCTTTCTGATCATCCATCTCTTCAAGAATCGCCTGGCGTATGAACTCCGAAACGGCCTCGGCCTGCCTCGCACTCAAATGCGAATCAAAGATTTTTCTATCTGCTAGGACAGAATAGAAATGCTCGATCGTTCCGCCGTGCCCTTCTATTCCGCGCAAGTCGTCACGCCACGCTTTCAAACAAAACGGTAACAGGTAAGCAAGCAGAGGACCTTGGATGTCCGCGTAACGCAAGTCGTGTATGTATTCCCACAAATCATCGCCGTCGGGTTCTTCGCCAGGGCGCAGCCGCACAAGTCTTCGCAAATGTCGGTCGTTTCCCTCAAAAGCCTCTTGGGTGATCTTGTCCGGAGCCTGCATTGCACCTAGTTTACGGTGAAGCTCAATTTGTTTCGCGGCTTTATCGATAGACATTTAGAACAGACGATACAGTATGTTCACGCCGTTGTTCAATTCTCAAAGGGGCAGAGGAGGGCAGATTCATCAGGCTCTCTGAAAAAGACCGAGCCGTGATCTTAGGTCGGTGACGTGGGACCACGAGCCAGTTTTGTGTGACCTTTTGAAGACTGCACGAGGAGTGTTCGCTTGTTTCGGTTGGAACGGGAACGTATTCTTCGCTAGATGAGAATACGTATCTGCGTCTCACTGATAGTGCTATTTGCCGCCATTTGCAGTGCCCGTGCTCAATCTCCGCTGCAATCGGGTGCCGCTGATCTAGGTACCACCCGACAGTCAGGCTCAAATTCCGAGACGTACAGCGACACTCTTGCCATGGTTAAAGCGTGGCGTGAGACAGACGAGAACAAGGAACTAGGTCGCCTGTTTGCGATTGGCGGTCTGAGGGGCTCTGATCTGTTGGCGGTGTGTAACGATGCGGATGAGGAGATTGCATCTTCAGCTTTCTTTGCACTTCACTTGCTTGGAAAATCTGAATGCCTGCCGTGCGGTGAAACGATCTCGCAAAAGCACAGACGTGTTCCTTTTACATGCGGGACTGATATCGCTGAAGTGGATTTCAATCGCATTGAACGGTGGCTAGCCGAGAAACACAAACGTAACGGATACGACTGCGGCGAGGACGATGAGTATGAGCCGCTGACACCACTGGATGATTCCCTTGTCTATGCCCTGATTCTCGATGGTTCGCCGCGTTCAAAGGCGATCCTGAAGGATATGCTTGCAATTGAAAAAGCTTGTGTGGCCGCAGGCACGACGATTATTGGAGAAGTCGTAAGTCAAGCAGAGTCATTGATCGTCGCTGCGAAAGAAAATGCGCGCAAGCTGCAGTTTGAACCAAGCACGTTAGAAGGAGTAATTCGTTCTTCCGCGTTTTTCTTACCCTCAGAGTACCGCAAGGACAGCCGAATAGAAGTGATTGCTCACAACAAAACAGAAGACCGGCTTCTGCTCGAAGTATCCTACGTTTGCGGTCGCCTTTGTGGTAGTGGGTACTACGTAGTGCTACAGAAGGAGGGAACCGGCTGGCGGTATGCTTCGATTGGAATGG
The DNA here is from genome assembly GCA_963729455.1 of uncultured Acidobacteriota bacterium. GTDB lineage: Bacteria > Acidobacteriota > Terriglobia > Acidiferrales > UBA7541 > Acidiferrum. The sequence continues at coordinate 321,020 of CAVSNX010000003.1, read as the reverse complement.
CCTGGATTTCTTAGGCTTCCGGCGACTGAATGGGACAAGGGTTCACTTCTTTTGCTCTTTGGCCTTCCCCAATTGGAAATTGAGCAGCCTCGTCAGGCTTCCGGCGACCTTGAGTTGATCGAAAGACCACACCAGCAGTTCGCTGGCCATGCTGCACGACTTTCGACGCTCTTTCTCTGCCCATGCGTCGAACTCCCCCCTGAACTCCTCATTGAGACGCAAGGTCATGTTCACTTTCCAAATGCCCATGAAAGTCCTCCGGCACTAGTTTGCGAACAACGGGTTGGGAAATGGAAAAAATCCAAACTGCGGTCGGAGTTGCGACCAGGCCGTAACTGATTTTGTGTTCTTTATGGGCCATAACCGACCTTGGGGGCAACGCCTATACGCCGGGTTTTCTGCTTGCTTTCGAGGCGAGGTTATCGTACTTAGAGAAGATTCCAGCCACCGAGGTGAGCGATGGAAGTACGTGCACCCAAAGGGCGATACCGGGTAATCGGGCTGGATCCAGTAGACACCCTCACATGGCCGAGCGGCCCTCTCTGGAAAGACTGCGAAACTTTCGACGAGGCACTAGGTTTGGCTGCCAGCAATGACGAGTTGTATCTTCGGATTTATATTTACAACGACAACGGGGAGATTCTGCATGAGGCTGGCTGCTATCAAGAGCAGCTCAAAAAGATTCATGAGCTAGAGGAACAACGTCCCGGCAGAGCCCCGGACGAACGTCCCAAAACATAAGGTCATCGCTCTCAAAGGACCCATCTAATCAAGGCGCGGCCACCCGCCTGTTAAGGATGCGCCAGTCGGCCCGTCAAAGACCTCGTAACCCTCTGCCTAGATACCTTCGTATAACTGGGGCAACGGTCTGCCTGCTGATATTCTTCTTCCGGCAGTATGCGGAATCGAACCAATCGGCTACGCCTTTAGCTCCCCTGCTGGTATTGCAACGGCCGCAACACAGAGCGATGTTCCACAGTTTTGGATGCTTGAGGGAGTCATCGTCCATATGCTCCCAACTTGCCAGATTGCTGCGGCTCCGCGCTCCAATTCTAAATCTCAGCTTGCAGTACACACAGGACTTGTCTCTCCGCGCTACATGTCTCACAACTCGGTCTGGAATGCGGTACTTCGTTGCATTTCTCAAGACCCGTGATGAAATTCCCCACCTGTTTGTCATCGATCCTTCTAGGTAACTTGCCTGCTCTTACCGAGCAAACCGGAAACTGACCACCACCGCTAGCTGAAAAGAGCGGGCTGCGCAGATGAATCCGCGGGGTCGTGAAAATTGCTTAGGCCGACGCCAACGAGGCGAAACCGCTGCTGCGGCCTGAGGCCGACGCGTTCCCGCAGCGACAGGGCGATATTCGTCAGTTCCTCGCAAGAAGAAGGTGGGGAACCTGGCGTGTGGCTGCGAGTGAGAATCTTGAATTCACTCGTCTTCAGTTTCAGTACAACGGTGCGCGCGATTCGTGACTCCTTGCGCGAGGCGGTCCATGCGTGCTCCGCAAGTTTTCGAATCATCGGCTCCATCTCGGCCAGCAAGACATCCTGTTCAAAAGTGTCCTCTGCGGATATGGATTGTGTGGGCCTGTCAGGTACCACCTCGCTGTTGTCGATTCCCCGAGCCAACTCGTAGAGACGCACGCCGTAGCGGCCGAAGCGGCCTTCGAGTGTCGCCAAATCCATTCGCCGCAGGTCCGCGATTGTTTGTACCTCAAGGTGCTTCAGTTTTTCTTCCGTGACTTTGCCTACTCCGGGCAGACGGTCCACAGACAGCGGCAATAAAAACGAATCTATTTCTTCCGGTTGTATGACAAAGAGCCCATCCGGTTTTTTCCAGTCCGAAGCAATCTTTGCTAGGAATTTGTTCGGCGCTACCCCTGCCGATGCCGTCAAGCTCAGTTCTGAGCGGATCTGTTCGCGAATCGTGCGTGCCACTTGTGTTGCGGTAGGCAAGCCAGTCTTGTTTTCCGAAACGTCGAGATAGGCTTCGTCGAGGGACAACGGCTCAATCAAGTCGGTGTGGCGTTTGAAGATTTCGCGCACTTGGCTGGAGACCGCCCGATAGCGCGTGAAGTCCGGCGGCAAGAACACTGCGTTAGGACACAGACGTTCGGCACGAACAGCGGGCATGGCAGAACGCACGCCGAACTTTCGCGCCTCATACGAAGCAGCGCACACCACCGAGCGATTCCCGCGCCATGCGACGACGACAGGTTTGCCGCGCAGTTGCGGATCGTCACGCTGCTCGACGGACGCATAAAACGCGTCCATATCGATATGAATGATCTTGCGCACGGTCATTTCGCACACAATCTTATTCCGGAGTTCGGTGCGAGTGCGAGCGCCCCTTAGTTACAAGGAAGCCCGGAGGCATCTCACCACAGATGCCACCGGGCTGGTGTTCGAGCGATAGACGGAATCCGTTATCAGGATTCGATTGAGTCGCTATCGTTAGCCTTTACCTTTAGCTGGCTGACAACGCACTCAGCGATTTCGATGTCATCGCGTACCTTGCCGAAATACTTTGCCTGAATGAGCTTACCGTCAGGTCCGGGATGGCAGTAGAGATATTGAACCTCAACAATCTCTCCTTCCTTCGGTAGCCGATAGCGGTCGGGCACTCCCACTGTCCCCATGAATCGTTGCCGAGTGTCATCCAAGAGATACACGGCGATGGAGCGATGTCCGTCATTCGCTTTCTTCTCGGGCTTGGGGCCAACGATGAAGGATGCGGTGACAACGAACTTGCATTTGAAGTGCTGTCCCGCTCGTCCGCCCGCGTACATGGCGTTTCGGTTCTTGCACACAAACCCTTCGGCGTTCGCGCTGTGCATCTTTTTCACGAAGTCGCGCTTGGCCTTCGTTGTCATGGCTGTTTCGGAAACTCGCAATACGTCGCTAACTCCGCGAAAGTGCTGGGTCAGATGCACATAGCGGATTTCGTATGGCTGAACGCGCAAGTCCTTGTCGTTGACGCTGAGCAAATCCCAGATGTAGAAGCGTGAATCAGTGATTTCGCCATCCGCTAGGAAACCCTGCGCCTGCACTTCGTCTAGCGACTCGGCCAGCCGAGAGTCAATAGGGATGATTTGCCCGAGCTTGTTGATACCTGAATATTTCCCCTCGGACTTTTGAACTGCGAGACGCCGCCCGTCGAATTTCTGCTGGAACCACCAAGAGGCATCCTGCGCCAATAGCAGTGCTTCCGGCTCCTCGATAGGCGTTAGCAATTCCGGCGTATGGCCCGAATGCTCTTTTGTAGTAGGCATCCCGACAGCGATTGCTTCGTTGCCATTGGTCGTCGCCTGGGCGATCTGATAGCCCTTGCCCGTTTTTTCCCGAAGGATGCGGTCGTAAACACGCTTCGCTTCCTCGTAGGTAGTGCTGCTCACCTTCACGTCGCTTTGTAGAGCGGAGCCGCGCCGCCCCCACTGCGCTTGGACCGACCATTGGTCTTGGACGTTCTCTAACTGCAAGTGGTACACCTTGTCGGAACTGCCTTGCTGGAAATACAACTCTGCTCGTTCTGTTTGCATGTTCGCTCCTTTGTTTGTGGGTTTTTGCCTTTTGCGCAGCGGCACTTTGCTGCACAAAAAACAAAGCCCTTCATGGCGGTCCCCCGCGAATAGCCGACCGCGCTGTCAAGGGCGCGGTGTAGGCGTTTATCGGAGCGAAGTGGAGACCCTTGACAGAAAAAGCGGGCGGCCTAGGCGCAGTCTTTCGGCGGGAAGGGCAAACGGAAATCCGGAATTCTTAAGTTTCGGCAAACGCTTGGCCTCGTTGCCAAAAACAGAAGCATCAGTTGGCGATGCCGCTCTTGCGCTCGGTTGCGCTACTCATCCAAAGGCGGTGCGCTCGTGTCGCGTGGGGGACCGATCTCCCGGTTCCTGAGGATGCCCTGTCCCGATATGCGCCACCCGCGCCCGGAGCCGTGGCTTCCCTACGTGTTTACTTCGCCTGAGGAAGCGGCGGAAGTTGGCATCTGTGAATTGTCATCAGTCAGTTGGTACGGGAAGCGGTGAAACCCCTGAAGCAGCGAGCCAAGGCGGACCGCCGACACAACTTTGATCATTCATCAATACTTCCGGTCGACTGAGCACAATGCGATGGCGTCCCCAGTTGTGCCAGAGTTGAGATTCCACTTTCCAGTGTCCTTCACTCGCGCATAGCCCTCCGGACACGAGCATTTTTTTGACTTACCACAGTTCACGACGAGCAGCTCTGGGTGATACAGGTTGGCGAGAGCGCCAGACGTGGTGCGCTGGTTGTCGGCTAGAGTGTTCAGAGCCTCATTTAGCTTCACTAGATCGATTTCTAGTCGGCTCGCATTAACTGGCGTGAAGACTATCTCTTTTGGAATGTCTCCGGCTCGAAGAATGAGCTTGTCAGCAGGATTTCCAACTACTTGAAATATCGCGCCTAGGAGTACCAACGGGATACCGATCGCATAGATCAAAGGGTGTAGCCGCCTCGCCGCAGGACGCCAACCGGAATTGGCTAGGGCCTGGGGGTGCGGCATGCCTCGAAAGCCGTCGGCGTACTCAGACACGCGGTCGCGTAGGAGCATCAGGACGACCCCTGCCAATGCCAACTGGCCGCCGATGGTTGCCCAGGGCCAACTCGACCATCTGGCAGCTAGAGCGATAATGCCAACGGCACAGATAATTACGGCGAGCATGCCACGGCGGCTGACCGGAGAAATTAGCATAAGTCATTATCCTCCTGGTAGATTGTAAGACACCTAACAATGACTAGATAGAGCGCGACAGTGAATACACCGTCCACGGCTCTTTGGTCGCTTAGGTTCGGGCATGGGTCGAGAGTAATTTTACACGCCTCGGAAAAAGTTTTCTCGCAGCGACTCACAAAACAAACGGTTAAAGCCAGCAAGTGTGAATTTTCCGAGGGCCTAAAAAAAGGCGTTCACCCTGGCTCCTGCGCCCACTCACAATCTCCTTCCATGAGAAGGCCGGTATGAGTCAAGTGTGTTTTTCTATTTTTCCTCTTTTTCTTCTTATAAGGATGTTTTTGTTCTTCTCTCCTCCCTGTGAGTTCCTGCCCTTGAGCCAAGCCGCTCCTGTCGCCACCCTTCCATCCGCACTCTTGGTTGAGCGATGGTCGCTCGGTGCATGGTGGGTATACTCGATTCAGTAGGTGCTGCTACCTGATTATCGACCTCGGTTCCCCTCTTTTCGAAGGGAACTGGGCCAGGAGTTGGCCGCAGTCACCTGATCTCGGCGGTTGAGCTCGGCTGTTTGGATCTTTTTTCTTCTTGTATGCTCCTTTTTCTTTCTTCCTGTATTTCCCACTTTTCCGCAGAGAAATTTCGAGCCAGGATCGCCCAGCAACGACGATCGCCAACTCCGTCGACCCCTAGCATCCCCTGTTTTGTGGGTTCTTCACTTTAAGCCGCAGCGCGCATCGCTTTGTTGCTATTGCGCAGTGGTTCGTACACCTCTCCACTCACCCACAACCGATGCAGTAGTACCGCTAATTTTCTGGCCACCGCAACAACCGCTCGTTTCTTGGCGTTTTTCCCTCCGCGCTCGGCAAGTTTTAGCCCCCAACGTCGCAGATCACTGTCTTCTCCAAAGGGTCCCAGGATGTAGTGCGCCCCTTGCACCAGCATGGTCCTCAAGTAACGGTCTCCTTCTTTACTGATGTTCATTTGCGGCTGGCTCTCTCCGGAGTCCCTGCGCCCAGGTTTTAACCCGAGAAAACAGCCCACCTCGCGACTCTTTGCGAACCGATGTGGGTCGTCTAGAGTCAGGACATACGTCAGCGCGATCTGTGTTCCTACTCCCTTCACCTGTTTGAGCAGCACGACTTGCGGGTAGCTCTCCCGGGCGATTTTCTCCATCCGCGCGTCGTATTCCTTGACGCGCTCGGTCAACGATTCGATTTCTTTCAGCAACGGCTCCAGAACCTCACGCAACTCCGTGCTCAATTCCGTGGCCAGCTCCCGGCTCACTTGGTCCGTGCCACACTTGCGCAGCCGTTCACCATAAGACTTCGCCAATCCTCGCGCCGCATTCACCAGCGCGGTTCGTGCACTCACCAATTCCGCACGTGCCCGGATCACTGTCAGATGAATTTGTGCTTTCGCGCTGCGATGCCGTACCGGCCCCAACAGCTCGGGGTCGATTCGCGCCAGCCGTGCTAGTGTCCGCGCATCGTGTCGATCATCTTTTCGATTGCTCTTGGTGATCAATTCCACCTTTTGTGCGTGCGCCACGAGCACTTCGTATCCCAGCTCTGTTAACAGCCGGCTGACCCAAGGCGAATGTGTTCCGGTCTCCAGGGCGATGAGACTCCGCGGGATCCTCGCAAATGTCTGCTTCATCGCTTCCGGTGTCGTCGCTAGTTTCTGTTCCAGAAGGACTTCGCCCACTTCATCCAAAACGCAGTAGTTCGACCAGCGATCGCCGAGGTCCAGACCAATCGTGAGCTTGTATCCCTTGAAAATCATGTTTCCATTTACCCGAACAGTGCTACTCTTTTTCATGCCGGTCTCCTTTTTATTGTGCTTCGAGCACGTCGAACATTGGGAGCTTAATGCATCCCGCGGAGACCGGCCTTCTCATCCCATCTGGTATATGCTCCCCCACGGCAAGGGAGGAACCATGAGCGATTGGAGAAAGTTTGCGATCACATGGATGGTGTCTATCTTAGTTGGCTTCTACAGCGTATTTGTCCTCATGGAAATGTGGAACTGGTTTGCTGTACCGCTGCTACACGTATCGGAGTCAAGCTACTGGCTGATGTACGGGGTGAGCATGCTGTTCGGGCTGATGACTGGAGCGAGCGACAGCGAGCAAGAGAATCCTGTGCATGAGCGGCGCTGGAAGTCGCTGTTCATTGCTCTTGATGCGTGTGTCCCTGAGCACAAGACAGAGGAAGTCAGAGAGGAAGTTCGTTCGGAAACAGAAGGTATCTGGACGGATGTGGGGATAATGATTTTCGGCAAGCTCTTCTCAAGGAGCCTCACGCTGGGACTGGGCTTCGTGGTCCATCAGCTCATTTGAAAGCTCGGAACCATCCGCGAGTGAGTTCTGTTTTGGCTCTGGTTTGGCGATTGCGTCATTCCAGCGAATGTCAGGGTTGGGATGCTAGTCCATGAAGTGGCAAGCGGGATTCAAAGTACCCGCGCAGAAGCCCATACCGCTCGCTGAGTGTCGCATCGCGAATGGAGAGCAATCGCTGCTGTTCGGCAACGATGAAATCGTAAGCCGGCAGAACCATTGTTTTCGCCTCTCCTGGCTTCATAAGCTCTGCTATGCCACTACCCAGGTAGTCGAGAATCCTTTCTCCGTCAGTGTCAATCGAAATGAACTGCATCATTTTTTGAACAATCGCTTTCAAGGCCTTGCCGTCCGGTGTTCCTCTTTTTTCAAATTCCGCAATCGCAGCCGATAAATATCCCCAAAGCTTTTCGCCGATCAAGATGCGCGGATATTTTGCGCGTTTGGATTCCAGAAGATACGCATGTTCGAGCGCCGTTCCGTAAATCTCTCCTTCCGCGATTTCCGTTGCCAAGCCGACATCTATCCCGCCCCGCAGAGCGTGTTTACTGCAAAGCGATACCAACATGATGACGGAGGCGGCGAATAGGGCCGAATACACTCTGATTACGGGGAGCAGGTCGCCTTTGTCGTTCCTTAAAGCTACCGACGCAACAAAGGAATCAGAGAAGCCGACGAAATTGGGGCGTGCCAAGTCTTGCACGCGATGCAGTGGCCCACTCGCAAGCCCAGCTTGGAATGATTCAAATTGCTTTCGGAAACTATCTCTCAGTTCGGAAACGAAGCCGGCGGTATCTCTAAGAACCAGCGCAACCCGCGCGTGGTCTTCCGGAGTCTTCGGTAGTCGCAATTGCCGGAAGGCTTCGCGCTGGCCTAGTACATCAAGCCACGCAACTAAATGGTTGCCCAGTGTATAGTTCTTTGCCTCCATGGCACTTTCCGATCAATCCAGCACCGGAGCGTGTGCGATAGGCGCCGTGCTGAGAATTCCTAATGCAATTACGACCTCGGCACCCATTGTGATTGCACGCATGTTCCGCTCCCTGTGCTTGAACAGCTAATTCAACCTCAAAGCGCTCTCCAAAGCGCCCTAATTTCCTGTCCCAAGTGTTCAAGGTCGGGAAAGACGGCCGATACCGTGACACCGCAATCTTCTAACTCTCTGCGGATTGGATCAACGCTGGATTCCGCAATTGTCATTTTTGCTAGCCGACCGTCTGACCGCCTGACCATCTCCGTTTTAGTCAGGTCCTGAACTCTCCCAAAAATGATGAAGCGGCTCTTCTGTACAGCAAGGCGACGGTCAACGTGCGGAGGGTCAATTGCGGAGGGTTTTTCGGCTCTTACATCCACATCTCTTGTGAATGCCTCCTCCAAGTCCCATAGATATGGCTCAACTTCCTCCCAGCCAGGAAGCATTGGCCCGTCTATTTGTTTTCTAAGCTGACGATTGAGCCACCACGGATCGAGAACCCAAACGGCAGCGTCGGCAGGCTCCGTTTGGCCATTGACCGCGAAGAATAGAGCAATCAGAGGGTTGTCTGTCCAATCGAGCAAGCGGGTCGGTACGCCGTAATGCTGCATAAGGAAGTACCACTCCCATTTGTCATCCCGGTCAGGCGTTCTTCCCTGCATCAATTGAAGCGCGCGGCTCTGAAAGTCTTGCCGAATCTCTGCCTCTTGAGACCCTCGGTATTCCTTCCTGTAGAGTTTGGGCGACAATCCCCATTTAGCCGACGGTTGGCCTCTGAACCACAGATTTTCCTGCTCCCCCTGTCTTGTGGGCTTGTTTTTCGGCGGCCAGCCCTGGCGCAGGTCCTTTATGCGCTCTAGAAATTCGTTCAGACTCTTGACAGGTTCCCTCAGCTCGATCATTTTGCTCGGTCTCTTCGGTGCTTCACTGTCATGTTAATTCTGAGAAATGAAGCGAAGGAATTCTCTCCCCAGAGGGGTGGTTCGCGAACTAAACATCCCGTTAGCTGTCATCATGGTGTGTATTTCGACTTTAGCCATAAGGCCGCGCTGCTGCAAATCACTGACAATCTGATCGTAGAATCCCCTTTGCCCCGCGAGTTCTGGCATGGACTGTTCTAGGACTAATGAGGGCGCGCCGATTGTCCAATTCGGGTATGTGATATGGTGAGTTTTTCCCCAGCCAGCGGGGTCATTAAAGAAGGTCAGAATGCGCAGATGCGACGGCGTCAGATTGTCCACGTGGTTGAGGAAGATTTGTTGCAGAGTCTCGTCGGGGGCGTCCGGCAATGCCGCGTTAACCACTGCATTGCGCAGGGCTTCGAGTTTTTCCTGCTGATGAGTTCTAACAGCAATTTCTGTCGCATGAAGAGCAGTGGTAACAAACGCTTCGTTTTGAGAAAGTTTCTCGGGAGTCAGCTCAGACATTTTCTCTTGAATTTCATTAACGGCACCGGCGAGTTGTTCCAGCCACTTTTCACGTCGCTTTTCGAGTGGCGGCCCGAAAACAGCGCCGAGCAATTCTGCTGCCGGACCACCGACAACGGGTACCCCGGAGACAGCGGCTTTTGCCATTGCATAGGCTAGATCCCCTGCCGATTTCTTGGGTTCTTCTGGAACATCCACCATTTCGGACGCATCCTCGTTTGAGAATATCAAAAGGAAGTTGCACACTACAGAGAATGCTTGGTATGCGTAGCAACATCGACCTGATTAACCGAGAAGGGGAGGCTATCGAGGAGGCCGTCGCGTGGCACACCGTTGGAATCGTCGCCGATGGCGGCCAATCTATTGGAACCGGCTCCGCAGTCATCTGGCGTCAACGTCCGCTGATTATCACTGCGCGCCACGTCATTGAGGATTCATCAGACAGCGACATTTGGTTCTATTTCCGAGACGATGGCACGATGAAACGCGCTCCCATCGATGAGCTTCCGAGGCGGCGAGATGTAGAGTACAAACCCAAGGTCAGGATCAAGCTAGTTGGTCGTTTCTGCTCGGACTACGTTGACATAGCCGCCCTAGAGGTTCTGAGATCAATCGAAAACGAACATCTAGTCCAGTTCTTTGCACTCGATAGCGATTGTGTGACGCCCGCGGCTGGAACGATCATAACCATGAGAGGTTATCCATCTGCTCAAGCACGAGTTGTTGCTCCGAGAACTGCTGCTGCCTTTGCGCAACTTCAGTGGAGCCGGATTCAGGAAAAGCCACGGTTCGAACCCTTCGATCCCACGGCCGAGTTCTTAACTCCCTTCGTGGCTGCAAAACAAGGTATGCACGCTCGTGGATTCAGCGGCGCTGGAGTATGGTTCGATAGACCGACCGTTGGCGTATGGCATCCGAATCTGGGTTTGGCGGGCGTTTGCACGGCCTATTTTCCTCGTCGAAAGCTACTGTCCATACTGCGAATTGAGCTTGTCACGCGTTTTCTTAGTGAAACGCTTCCCAAATAGCTTGCATTCGATGCAAAATCAAGCGCGGTTTTATTTCGTCGAGTAGACTGACCTGTCTGTGGCAGCGGAGAAGGACAGTGCCGAAGACCCACATTGCTCTAATTGTTGGCGCAGGGTTTTCCTGCGAGGCGGCCTTGCCATCCACCGAGAGGCTCGCGGAGCAATTCCTGGAGTCCCCATCTGACGGCGTGGTAGCGGTCGAGGTTGAGCAGGAAATAAGCAAGCATTTGATGAAATTCTGGCAGCAAATTTTTGGCTATGTAGACGGCAAATCAAGGCCATCTCTTGAAGATCACTTTACAGCCATTGACCTGGCCGCGAATACCGGACACCACCTTGGACCTTCCTATAGTCCTCGCAAACTCAGAGCCATCAGACGCTTCAGCATCCACCGTGCTTTTCAGATTCTCGATTTGAAATATCGGCAAAGCGAGACAATCGGGTCCCTGCTTGCAGAGTTGTGGAAGGGAGCCGGCTTCTCCATCGTTTCCTTGAACTGGGACGTCGTTGTGGAAAACCACTTTCACGCTCTCCAACAGGCTTACGACTACGGGGCTATTGTAGAGCCCTTGTCTAGTGCTGCCGACCTGCGGAAGTCAGGAACTCCAATTTGCAAGCTTCACGGCTCGGCAAATTGGGTCTACTGCGATTCGTGTCGCACTCTCTTTTCGGGTTTGCCCGGCGCAGGGAAGGACGCACTACATCTAGGCGCTTTTTTGGAGTCGGATGACTTCGAGCTATTTGGCTCGCGAAAAGAGATCGTCGAGCTTGTCCGTGGATCTGCCAATAGCAGGAGACTGTGCCGAATTTGCGGCTGTGCATTGACTGCGAGAGTCGGAACGTTCAGCTACAGAAAGGATTACGCCATTCAACAGTTTCAGACGATTTGGTACAAAGCCCTTGATACCCTCAGGGAGAGCCCCGTCTGGCTTTTCGTTGGCTATTCGATGCCGGAGGCGGACTTCGAGTTTAGGCAGGTCCTTAAGTCTGCGGAACTTGCAAGTCGCAGAAAGTCTCCAAGACACATTCAAGTCGTGCTGAAAGGCGACGACCGAGCTGCTGAACGCTACAAGAGATTTTTTGGACTAAGCGCAAGCTCCATCAATCAGGACGGCCTCAAGCAATGGATGGCAACGAGTTTCAAAGGTTGGTTGAGTAGCGTGGAGAAACTTGCTTGATTTGCAGACCCTCTTCGCAGGCGGGGGTTCGCTATACTCTCCAGCGTGAACCATTCGCCGATTCTCCTCGGGACTTCATCGTTCACAGCCAAAGGATGGCAGGGATCGTTCTATCCGAAGGGTTTGCGACCCGCCGACTACCTCAGCTACTACGCGCAGCACTTTGACACTGTCGAGATTGACTCAACCTTCTATGCAACTCCGAATGTGAGCGTGGTGCGCTCCTGGAATGCCAAAACCCCGGAAGGATTTCTTTTTGCGGCCAAGGTACCACAGTTATGTGGCGATGAGAATTATGTGGCAATACGATCAGAAAGACAGTGTTTCCAAACTGTTTTGGACTCTGTGGGCCACATATCTAACGAAACTCCATTGCTTGCAACATTCACTCTGGAAAGGGAAGGACCTAACGACTGGGAAGAGGATCGTTGTAGTGGCTAATCTTTCGGGCTGAGCTTGGAGACAAACGCAATGTCCGCTCCGAAACTGCTATTTGTTTTCCGGAACGGTCCAGAACATGAATGGTCACGCGGACTAGCCAAGGCCATAGCTCCCCAGCATCGCCTACGGGAAATGCTGCGAGTACTGGACGAAAGTCCAAATTCCTCACAGCTACCTGCCTGGCTTCGTTTGGCCGAAGAAAGTAAATGGGACTTGCTTTAAAGTCTCGCATTTCCATCACCTGGCCCCATCCGACACTTGAACCGAGTTCGTTGTTGTCCATCTGCTCTAACGCACGCGTCACTGGAGCAACCAAGAAGTCGACCGTAGTCCAAAGGAAATAATCGCCAGACAAAACGTCTGTCCCCCCAACAACCTCGCACACCACATCGAACTTGTCTGCTGGGAGAAGATGCAGTTCCTTTGTCTCTCGAAATGTCTGGACTTCCACGTACTTCCTTTTCTTGTCGATAACTTGCCATGCAAAGAGTTTCACGTCCTTGATTTCGAGACTCTTCAGTTTGGCACTCTCTGGTTCGTAACGTGGAGGTTCTACGTCGCCACACGAACCCGGAGGGCAATCTTGAACCTCAAGGACTATGTCAAGCTGTTTATGCTCACCCGGCTTTACCTCGACATAATGCATGACCAATGACTTGAAGCCGGGGCTGGTCACCGATAACTCATAGTTTCCGGGGGCTAATTCAAATCGAGCATCCCCGGCTCCATCGATAGCCTGCACCTTGTCGCCCCTTGATAAATGCTCAACGAAATGTACATCTGCCTTCTTCATTACTGCTCCCGATACGTCTGTCACTTTAATTGTGACGAAGGCAAGCTTCTTATCTTCTTGAGCACCAGCCCAGGAGCAGACAGCTAGGAGAAGGAGTAGGGGCCAAAGTGGGCGAGCAAATTGGGAGAGCATAGCGAAAACGTACCACGAAAGGGCAGAGAAAACGCAACCCGATTTTGTGTTCGCCGCGAAGGTCCCGCAAATATGCGGTCCTACCAGTTGTCATGTTGTCTGTTAGGTTAAAAAGACCTTCTTAGCTTGTCCTTACAAGCTGCGAAGGAACTGCATCAGGTTGGGATCATCACGCCATTTCAAATGGGTGTTGGCGGGTCCGATTCCCGGATCGCAAGCGGCCAGCGCTTTGGACTTCATTGCGAGGTCGGTTTCAGCGTAGATATTGGTGGTGTCCACCGAGACGTGACCAAGCCAAGCGCGGATAGTATTGATATCAACGCCCGCGCGAAGCAGATGGGTCGCCGTTGTGTGTCGAATGGAATGAGGACTGACTTGCTTGTTCTTCAACGATGGAACCTTATTGGCCGCGGCTTGGACGTGCCGCTCCACCATGGTGTGAACGCCAAAGCGAGTCATGCGACCGCCATATCTATTGAGGAACAGATTAGCGTCGCCGGCCCGCCCACGCGTCAGCGGCAGCAGTTCGGTCATAGTTCTTGCCCATAATGGGCAGAAGCGGACCTTCCTCCCTTTTCCGTGGAGTTTCACCGATCCGGTTCCGTCGGGGTTCTTCTCCAGATCTTCGATCGTCACATTGACTGCCTCGCTGGCCCTGGCACCTGAGTTGTAGAGGAAGAGCAAGAGCGCATAGTCTCTGTGCCCCAGCCTTGTGCTTTGGTCCGGGACTTCCAGGAGGGCATCGATTTCTTCTTTCTCCAAGTACGTGATGGAGTTCTTCTCACACCTCTTGAAGGGGATGCTTCGGATCTGGCCACACCACTGCACATGCTCGGGGCTTCGTTCGCCAATGAAACGGCCCAGCGCATGGATCGCGGCGAGTCTCTGGTTGCGAGTACCGACCGTGCAACGCCGCACCCTTTCAAGTTCCGTGAGAAAAACCTTAATCACGTCACCCGAGAGATCATAAACTGTGAGCGCATCGACCCGTTTCTTGCACAGTTTCGATGCGAACGGTAGCAGCAGGCAAAAAGCATCGCGGTAACTTTGCTGAGTATTATGTGCAAGGTTCCGCTCCGCGATGACGTGTTCCAGCAGGAACCGTCTAATCCAGGGACTGAGCAAGGAATGGTCAGCCATGCCGCACCTCCCTCGAAGCGTAGATCTCAAAGCAACGATTCGCCTCTTGGAGTAATTCGCGGGTCATGGTCAAGTAGTGGGCGGTGGAATCTATATCGACGTGGCCAAGATAAGTCGATAGATGCGGCAGGAGCCGTTGTACGTCTTTGCCTTCGCGGTACCAGCTGATCAGTCGCCTCACTGCAAAAGTATGTCGGAAATCGTGGAGCCTGGGCTGAAAGCGCCCTCCGTCGAAGCGCCTGATTCCAACCTCAGTTCGAAGCCACTGGAACACGTAGTGGGCTTGAGCGTAGCTCAGCGCCGTACGCTTCCTCGTACAGAGGAACGGTGAATCGACGGCATGGGCGTTGGCTGCCCATTGCCGGTCGTAATAGTGCTGCAGCATCTGGGTCAAATCGCGCCCAAGGGGAACCAGCCTCGACTTGAAGAACTTAGTTTCGCGAATCATTAGCAGGCATTCATTGAGATTCATGTCGGCCAAAGTTAGTCTGAGGGCCTCGCCGATTCTCAAGCCCGTGCCGTACAGTAAAAGGATTAGGGTTCGCATCGTATGGGGTTCAAGGGGAGACGTTGGTTGGTAGCGGGTGTCAGGGACACCCAACAAGCAGCGCACTTCTTCGGCGGAGTACAAGTATGGAACGTGGGTGGGTGGCCGCTTGGGCTGTGTCGTTGGCAGCGGCGGCCGGTGTCCCAAATAGCGTCGACCGACCGCATAGCGAAAGAATCGATCCAGCGCATGATACTTGTTGAACCAGAAAGACGTTACCGGCCCTCCCCTGCCTTTGAGGTACGCCTGCACGTTTTCGTCTGAAATGCTATCGATCTCGACATCGCCAGTCTGCCTAAGAAACGCCCGAAGGCGAGTAGCGTCAGTACGAAAGTCCATTCCTAGCGACCGCTTGTAGTCTACGTACTCTTGGATGGCAGATCCGAGTTTCATAGCACATCTCCCAAACCAAGAGTCGCCACCTCTCGCAGCGGCACGAAGAGAGTTTCGAAAACAACACCTTGTGTTTTCTGCCGCTGCGGCTCGGTGCACTCGACCAGACCAGCGAGAGTCTGATCGGCGACTTGCCGTAGGGAAGACACGTCGACTTTTGCATAGATTCGCGTGGCCTGAGCCGACCGGTGTCCCAGATGGTCGCCAATTTGCTTGAGCGAAAGCCCCTGCGCCAGCAAGTGCGTCGCGCAAGCATGCCGGAGTGCATGGGGTCCATAGTGAGCGAGTTTTATGCCGAGTCGCCTCACGAGAGTTCCAACCCTTGCCCCAAGGCTGGCCGCGGAAAGAGGACGGTAAGGTGCTCTCAGAGTAAGGAACAGTTCCCGTCTACTCGATCTCGGCCTGACTTCTTTGAGATAGCGAAGGATTGCTTTTCCAACCTCTGTCGCAAGCGGATACTCCTCAACCTTCTTTAGTTTGGATCGGCGAACGTGGAGGCGTTCTGCCTCCCAATCGATATCATCTAAGGTGAGCTTGGAAACCTCGTTGATTCGAAATGCGTAGACCGCCAACAGAAGAATCACTGCGCGGTTCCTGATGTGAGTGGGATTCGCGTCGCTAACGCTTTCTATCAAGCGCTGAACATCTTTCCAGGCGGGCCCATGGGGAAGACCTTCATGGCAATACAAGCGGGGTTTGTCGATGGTCTCTGCGATATCAGGCGCACACCAAGAACGAGAAGCGGCATAGCGGAAGAAAGACCGGAGAGAGTAGGCGCAGCCGGAAATGGTGGGCCGTGCCCATCCGTGCACTCTGCTGGCTGAAAAAAACTCCGAGATGTCCCTCGGCGTGACGGTGGCTATCGCACCGCCACGTGCTGTTAACCAGCTGAAGAACGGTTCGAGGGTTCGCTTCCGATGGATGGTTGTCGCTTGGCTCAACCCTCGGTCGTCCCGCAAATGGATGAGAAACTCGTCGAGCTGATTGGCAAAAGGTAATGCAGGCCGTGCCTCATCTAGCCAGCCTACTGAATCTCGCATAATATAAAGTCATTCTGGCCACAGAGAAGATTGCTTCCAGAAGGCGACAATCAGTCGCGGACGACGGCGCATGCGACGTAGCGTTCGTCGCGCGGCCTCGTTCAGTTGCCAGTAGTCCTTGGGGCAGACATTGGGTAACTCGTGCTGCTTCCAGTAACCCCAGATGTACTCGACTGGATTCAATTCCGGCGCGTAGGGCGGAAGATAGGCAGTGGAAATCCAGCCCTGTAAACTCGCGATGTAGTCCTGCACCAGGCGGCTGCGATGTCCCGGCAGGCGATCCCACACAATCAGCAGTGGCTGGTCCAGGTGACGCACCAAGGCCTTCAGAAAGTCCACGACCTGTTCCTTCTTGATGGCCCCGGCATAGATACGAAAGTAAAAGTTCAGCAGTGTGAGCGCGGCAGCGACCGACAGACTCTTCCAATTGAAGTTGTATTGCAGGATGGGGGTCTGTCCACGAGGAGCCCAAGTGCGGCAACGATGCGGTCGCTGACTCAGTCCGCTTTCGTCGATGAAGACGAGAATACGCCTTTCCCGGCGCGCTTTTTTTTTAGTTCCGGCCAGACCTTCTTCTTCCAATTGAGGATCTGCTCTTCATTGCGTTCTCGTGCTCGCCCCTCCGGTCGCTGAGGGCTCCAGCCCAGACCAACCAAAATTTTCCAGACATGGCCTTCGTGATAGCGAACGTTAAATTCCTGCTCGATCAAATGAGCCACACGGGGACAGGTCCACAACGGGGTCTCATAGCCGAGCCGCTCCGGACCTGCGACCAGGTGCTTCTCTAACTGCTGTCGCTGCTTCTCACTCAAGCGCGGCTTGCGACCAGCGCGCCCCGCTTTCCGCAGTGCGGACTTGCCCTGGGTGCGATAGTCGTGCACCCAACGGGCCACCGTCTGTGGGACAACGCGGAGCCGTCGAGCAATCTCGGCTTGCCGCAATCCGCGCTCCAACATCTGGATGGCTTCAAAGCGTCGTTTTTCTAAGGCTTCAAAATCGCGACGGACTCCAGCAGGATTTCCCATACTCAGTTAGACGCAGGATACCGGAAAACGGTTCGCTATATTATGCGGGATTCAATAAGAACCGCAACCAATTACAGGCAATCGAGATGAAATCGGTCTTAGCAAGGACAAGCGAGTGGGGCAGTGAACTCCGCTGTCTCCTTTCCTTCATCCATATTTCCGCCGCTTCAGAGACCTCGGCCTTCGTTACGCGTTTGGGGACGCTGATTCGTAGCCGCTGGGCGATGGCAAGGAGTTGAATGTTGATTCCCGTCAACCGCCCCTTGCGGTAACCTTGCTGAGAAAGATGAGTAAGATATTGCTCTCGTTTTTGGGCGAACGGGCCATTGCGGTATCGCTCCAAGGTGAGCGGGTTTTTTACGAGCTGAGTGAACATCGGCTGACTCCTTTCAGAAAGAAATGGAAATCAGCCCAGTATGAATTCTTATGTGGCGCTAAATCACATCAAGCGCAGGTGAGAGGGGACCAGCGCCACTCTGCGCAACATAACTGACACCGCAACATATTTGCGGAAATGTTGTCGACCACATTTCCACAGGAGATTACACACAAGAGGGTTCTCAAAGATTGCGATGAGGAATTCAAAGTTTTTCTAACGACAATGGAGGCTCTAGGCGAAAAGCTCGGGCCCCTGCTGTTTCAATTCGGCAAGTTTGACAAATACGCGTTCAAGTCTCTGGACGATTTTCTAGCCAGGCTAATTCCGTTCCTGAAAAAGCTGCCGAAGGAGGACAAGTTTGCAGTCGAGATTCGCAATAAGGACTGGTTGGTTCCTAAACTCGCGGACGTGTTGCGAGAGCACGGCGTCGCTCTCACGCTGATTGATCAAGGCTGGATGCCGCGGCCCTGGGAGATGAAGCACAAATTCGATCTAATTACCGCTGACTTCACTTACGTTCGGTGGTTGGGAGACCGGAAACGGATCGAGGAAAAAACGACAACTTGGGACAAGGTGATTGTAGATCGCCAATGTGATCTTTCCGAGTGGGTCAGTCTTCTCAAGAAAATCCAAGAGCGGCGAATCATGATTCTGGCATTTGCCAATAACCACTACGCGGGGTTCGGTCCTGGGACGGTCGATCTGGTCCGCAGGCTTTGGGGCATAGAAGCACCGCGCGTGGTTCCGCAGCCAACGGGACAGCAACCTTCGCTCTTTGATTAGCGTTAGCTATCGCTGCTTCGAGCTGAGCGCCCACGAGAAATCAGGGCTGCGGTTGAGATCGTGATTGCAATCAGGAGCCATGACGCGGGAGGAACAACAACGAATGCGAATGCGGTCTTCGCCCTGGGAGGCCCCAAGGCAACATCTCCGTAAATGGCCAAAGAACTCACCGTGAGAACCAGCATCACCCCATAGAGCGTCGTGCGGGTAAGCGCGGACCAATCCTTGGAAACGATAGTTGCGAATACTAGGGTCACAAATGGGGAGAGGACCCAGATCGCAAACAGTATGAGTAGGACCCGAGAAGGATTCCGATGACCTGCACGGAGCATGAAGCCGATTGAGCCCGCTGCCCCAACGGGCAGCGCAATTAGGGCCGCTGTCCGTAAGACACTGAGACTGCGAAGCTCGCTTGTCGATCGCATTGGGGCTCGATTGTTCTTCATGCATAATACCGTGAGGAGAATAAAGCTAGACCCTCTGAATTTTGCCGAAGAAGAAAGATCCCGCCGCCGTCAAGCTTGGACGGAAGGGTGGGAAGCAGATCGCCAAACGAGGGCCTGAATACTTCAGGCAGTTGCAAGCTCGACGGAAGAAGCGCAAAGGCGGTCGGCCTCCCAAGTCCAAGAAATCTCGCTGAGAAGTATCTAGAAAAACAACGAGCGCTCGTTGTATTATTTATGATCGAATCTTATCGAACGGCTCTGCCGGCGCGAAATGAATAACGAGAGCTTGCGGGAGATTTGCTTTGGGTCTAAAGTCGGTTAAATTCGTCACTTATGACGGCAGGAGGTGATACCACCGTGATTATCGGAGATCAATTGCGTGCTATGCGGGAGGAAAAACAGCTCGTCTCAAGGCGACATCGAGAAGAGGACGGGATTGCTTCGTTGTTATATCTCCCGCGTTGAAAACGGCCATACTGTCCCGGCCATCGAAACGCTGGAGAAAATGGCCAGGGCCTTGGAGGTTCCCATGTACCGGCTCTTCTACGATGGTGAGGAGCCGCCCAAACTGCCGAATCTTCCCAAGCGCAAGTCGTCTGATGACATCGCTTGGGGAAGTTCGGGGAAGGATGGACGCTATCTCGGCAAGCTTCGGCGTCTATTGGCCAAGACGAAAGATGGAGATCGTAAGCTGATCCTGTACATGGCCCAAAAGATGGTACGGCCTAGGTCCAGCCGAGCGGGAGCGAGCAACTAATTCCGCGTTGCCGGGTTTAATGCCGACAGGTCGAGATGTTCCGACACGAAATGGCCCAGGCTATTAGGAAGGATGCATCGCCACAGAGTAGTGGGACTGCAAGGGGTGACAAGATGGACTTGCGCTGCCCGAATTGCGAAAGCACAAATCTCAAAAAGGTCTCGCTCGCCTACCAAGAGGGTGTCTACCACATAGACACGCGAACCGGAGTTCGAGGGCTTCTGTTTGCGGGTGGGGGACCAGGTGTTTTGGTGGGAAGAGCTACCACACGAGGGTCTCAGCAATCTGCCCTCTCAAAGCGTCTTTGCCCTCCCTCAAAGTGGTCGTATGCAAAACTTGTTTTGTGGTCGGGAGTCGTGACTCTTCTTGCCCTCTTCCTTTACGCTCAACACGTCATGTCGAGTCCTCCGCCTGTATCTTCGCTGCCGGTAAAACTGTACGCGGTATTCGGCCCAGTTGTCTTTCTTCTCCTCATAGGAATTGTCTGGCGTCACAATCACTCGACGTACCGGCGGAGGTACGCTTTGTGGAACACTTCTATTATCTGCGAGCGGTGTGGGACGGTCAGCCAACAAGTCCTGGATTAACCCTTAAGTGGCCTATGCTTCGGCCAACTGGTGCGGAGCCTTTCCTTGGATAAAGTCCGCAGCTTTCTGTGCCTGTGAGGCAGCGGAAACAAGCAGGCGCGAATCCGCCTTGAGCCGTGCAATCCACGTCTTGAGATAGGCGGCTGAGTTTTCAAGTATCCGCTGCTCGATTCCCGCGATGCCGCATAGCATGGCGGCGGTCATCTCCGCGATGAGTTCCTCTTTCGAGTAGGATTCCGAGCCAAAGGAAACCGGGTTGTCGAAGTTCTCCCGGTGCAAGCGTTTGGCGTGCCCCGTGCTGTGGGCTAGTTCGTGAAATTCAGTGGCGTAATACTCTTCCGATGAATGAAAGAGGCCGCGTGGCGGCATGCCGACCACGTCGTTGCTCGGCGAGTACCACGCTTTGTCGGATTGTTCGAACGCTGGCGAGTTCGGCATGTTTGTCACGAGTTGTTCGCACGCTTCGATGGGATTGTTGGTGCGCGTCTCCTGCAGGAGGGACGCGGGGATGTCGATGCCTTCCGTCTGCGACAAATTGAACACGCTGTAATAACGGAGCAGAAAGGGCCGGGAGGTCTCTTTCGTGCCGTCCTGAGTGGTCGTCTCCCACTCGTCGCCGATGTTCCAGAAGATGATGGGCGAAGACTTCTCGCCCTTGCGGATTCTCCCGCCCAACTTTGTTGCCTGATTGTAAGTAAGCCAGAATCGTGATGGGAACCCCTGCGAAGCAAGAGTAAAGACATTGAGTCCGCGATACTCTTTTTGCGTGAGCAGGTTTGCGGGAGTTTGACAGGTCCACGGCTTGCGCCAAGGGGCCACGCCGGATTCAAGCTGCTTGATGATTTTCTCGGTGATGATTTCATAGACGCTTGGCATTTGGTTCGCTCCAGTTTTGATTTGCTGTTTTCAGGCCCTTTCAGGGCATAAAAAACAACATGCTTTACTGGAGGCGGGTTCTGGCCGTGGTTCGCGGCTGTCAAGCCCCGAAGCGCATTTCAGCGGAGCCCAGAGGGCGCGGAAGCGAGTACGGTGGGGTGTACCGAGCGGAGCTGCACAAGCGGGCTTTACAGTGGGAGCGGACTATGGCCTATTTTGCGCCGGGTAAAGCATGTGGCAGTCAAGGGACGCGTAGAGTGCAATCGCCGTCCTTTCCTTGGAAGTTGGAAGGAAAGCCATCCCACCTGGAATCGATCTGGGAGGTCTACTGGTTCTGTGATTAGCAACGACCGCGAGAATCCTGGGCAGTCGTCTACGCGTTTGGATAGAATCTAGGAGCTTCCCTAGTTTAAAGAACGATACGCTATCGGTGTGACAAACGTCTGGGAAGAGTTCCAGTTGAAGCGGCTAACGGTAGAAGGAGAGGTACGCGTTCTCGTATGAAAATCGAGCACCTCAAACCCAGCATGATTGTGCGAGGGCCAATCTTCCCGGAGCCGGTTCAAGTGATCGTCATACTTCCGATGGGTCAGTCTGTCAAATTGGTCGGAAAGGGATTGACGACGGGGCAGGTACACGAGCCGATACTGAACGCCGAACAAGTAGCTTCACTGGTAGCGGCTCCTGACAAGGCTGCATTCGATGGGGACTCGCAAAGGTTTCGATTGGGTGTCGAAGCGCTCCGATTGGGGTTGGCTTACGAATACGATCCTTACTTTGCGCTGTCGATTGCTCGGGTTGACCCCCTGCCTCATCAGCTTGAGGCTGTTTACGATTATTTTCTTCAGCTTCCAAGAATCCGGTTCCTTCTGGCGGACGACCCTGGTGCTGGCAAGACAATCATGGCCGGACTGTTGATTAAGGAACTGAAGATACGTGGACTCATCAAACGTACCCTGATTGTCACCCCGGCCAGTTTGTCCTTCCAATGGCAGCGTGAGATGAAAGACAAGTTTCGCGAGAATTTCGAGATCATCCGCAGCGATGTCCTTCGTGCGAACTATGGTTCAAACCCGTGGCAGGAAAAGAATCAGGTCATCACGTCTGTGTCCTGGGTATCTCGCGTCGATGATGCAAACGAAAGTCTGCTGCGCAGCCAATGGGATTTGATCATTGTTGACGAAGCGCACAAGATGAGCGCTTACAGCACAGATAAGAAGACCCTTGCTTACCAGCTCGGCGAAGCGTTGTCGGAGCGAACTGACCACTATCTCTTGATGACTGCGACTCCGCACAAGGGAGATCCCGAGAACTTCTGCCTCTTTCTCAGCTTGCTTGATAAAGACGTATATGGAGACGTGCAGAGCCTGGAAGAGGCGATGAAACGGCGTGACGCTCCGTTTTACTTGCGTCGAATTAAAGAGGCGCTTGTAACCTTTCCTGATCCTGAAACTGGCAAGGTAAAGACCCTTTTTACCAAAAGAAACGTACAGACAACCGAATTCCAGATTGATGATGACGAATGGGAGTTCTACGACGCGCTGACGCGCTACGTGGAGGACCAATCCATAAAGGCAGCATCCGATGATTCCCCGCGCGGCCGCGCGCTCGGCTTCACCATGGCCATGTTGCAGCGTCGATTTGCTTCAAGCGTTTATGCAGTACGTCGGACGTTGGAAAGAATGAAGGCAAAACGCGAGAAGATCCTTGCCGACCCGGAAGCTTACCGACAGGAGCAAATCAGTCGAAAGTTGCCAGAGGATTTTGAAGATCTGCCGGAAGAGGAACGCGAGGAAATTGTCGCACAACTAGAAGACGTGGTTGCGTCCGTTGACCCCGTGGCACTTCGAGAGGAAATCCTACAACTAGGAAAACTTATCGTCCAAGCATGTGAGCTGGAGGAGCGAGAAGTTGAGCGCAAACTGGTTGTTCTGAAGGATGTGCTCACAATGCGGGGCGTCTTCAGCGACCCCAAGATGAAGTTGCTTCTTTTCACCGAGCATAAGGACACACTCGATTTTCTGGCTGGTGATGGTAAAGAAGGGCGTCCGTTAGGAAAACTGGTGAAGTGGGGTTTGTCCGTCACTCAGATTCACGGCGGCATGAAGATCGGAGACCGTGACAGTGCTGGAACGAGAATCTATGCCGAACGCGAATTCCGTGAGAATTGCCAGGTGCTTGTCGCAACGGAAGCCGCAGGCGAAGGAATCAATCTTCAGTTCTGCTGGTTGATGGTCAATTACGACATTCCATGGAATCCGATGCGGCTCGAACAGCGTATGGGGCGAATTCATCGCTATGGACAGGAGAAGGACTGCCTGATCCTGAATTTTGTATCGACGAATACTCGTGAGGGCAGAGTCCTCCAGAAATTATTCGAACGCATTAAGAAAATCGAAGATGACCTAGACCCCAAGCGCACAGGAACAGTGTTCAATGTGCTGGGAGATGTGTTTTCTTCCAATCAACTTGAGCGGATGCTCCGCGACATGTATGCGCGAAATCTTACGGAAGAGGTCATTAAGAGCCGCATCGTTGAGCAAGTGGATACAGACCGATTCCGAAAGATCACACACTCGGCGCTGGAGGGACTAGCAAAACGCGAATTGAATCTGTCGGCAATCCTCGGCAAATCGGCGGAAGCCAAAGAACGTCGTCTAGTGCCTGAGGTTGTCGAAGACTTCTTCCTACAAGCCGCTCCGATAACGGGTCTCTATCCAAAGGAAATTCAGAAAGACAAACACATTTATCGCATTGGTCGAATTCCCCGTACACTCTGGCCCCTTGGAGAACGCCTGGAGAGTCGCTTCGGAAAATTAGGCCGCGAATACAAACAGGCCGCGTTTGACAAGAGGCTACTGACAGATGATCCGACCCTCGAATGGATAACACCGGGGCACGCATTATTCGAATGCGTGCGAGAAGATGTTTGGGAGCGCGTGCAGGATGATCTTTCTCGCGGGACAGTGTTTTTTGATATCAATACAAAGCAGCCAGGACGTCTGGACGTATTTTCTGCCGCCATTCGGGATGGGAGCGGGAACGTCTTGCATCGGCGATTGTTCGTCGTTCAAACAGAAATGAGCGGCGCGATGACCGTGCGCCAGCCGACGTTGTTCTTGGACTTGGTGCCAGCTCAACAAGGGAGTGCGACGCCTGACGATTCCAGCCTGCCTGATCTTGCTCGGGTGGAACACGCCGTGGTTGAGGATGCTCTCCAACCTTTCCTGGAAGAGATATCGGTGCAGCGAGAGACGGAGATTTCTACAATCGCCAAGCATGTCGAAATCAGCCTTAACGCCTTAATTGACCGGCAAAATCTTCACATGGGCGAACTGCTGGAACAGCAACAAAAAGGTGACGCTAGTCCGCTGCTTGCAGCGAATATCAAGACCACAGAAGATCGCCTGGATGAACTTAACGGGCGTTTAGAACGGCGGCGTGTGGAACTGAAGCAAGAGCGGCACTGCACCATTTCCGACATTCGCCATCACGGAAGGGCGTGGGTTCTTCCCCACCCCGAGCGGACGTCACCTGGAATCGCGCCTATGGTGCGAGACGAGGAAATCGAAAAGATCGCGGTGCAAGCTGTCATCGCCCATGAAGAGGCGAGAGGTTGGAAAGTCGAAAGCGTGGAAAAGGACAATCGCGGATTTGACCTCATCTCGCGAAAACCTCATCCCGAAGATCCGCAGACGGCAATTGAAGTCAGGTTCATTGAAGTAAAAGGTCGCGCTGCGGTAGGTGAGATTGCGCTCAGTTCGAACGAATACAAGACTTCCGAGAGATTGAAAAAGGACTATTGGCTCTACGCTGTCTTCAACTGCGCTTCCACGCCTGCAATTCACATCGTCCAGGACCCCGTGCGCCTGGGGTGGGAGCCTATCGTCAGAGTCGAGCACTATCACGTCAACGCGAAAGAGATATTTGAGGGTAGCAAGTGACGAGCCAGACTCCTTATCCGAAGAGATTGATTGAAGTAGACCTTCCGATCAAACGCATATCGGAGCATGCGCGGCGGGAGAAGGACATGCGGCGCGGGCATGTACCGTTGCTCTACATTTGGCCTGCGACTCGACCACCCGCTGCCTGTCGGGCAATCATTTGTGCTTCCTTGTGGCCGGACCCAGCGGACCCCCATTGCCCTCAAAGATTCCGTGACGCCGCTTCACGCCTTATCAACGAATTTGCGTTGAAGGCAACAAGCGACAAGGAACTCGCCGCACAGTGCTCCAACGAAAGCTGGAACAAGTGGCAGAAGCTATCCAATTCAGGAGGCCTGGATTCAGCCAAGCAAGCGCACTGGAATATTTTGCGTTTTGCACTGCTCGATTTCATCGCCGACTTTTCGAATGTCGACCATGCAAACAATTCTGATTATCTGAAGACGAGCCGTGGTTTAACCCGAGCGGCGCACGAATCATTGGGAGGCTCGGTTGGGGATAAGCCCCTTGTTGTCGATCCGTTTGCGGGAGGCGGGGCAATTCCGCTCGAAGCGCTGCGGACAGGAGCGGATGCTTTTGCAAGTGACCTAAATCCGGTCGCTTGGCTGCTCAACAAGGTCGTGCTGGAGTACATACCTAAACACGGTCCGCTACTTGCGGAGGAGGTCGCAAAGTGGAGTGTTTGGGCACGGGAAAAAGCAAATAAAGAACTCGCGCAGTTTTACCCGAGCGGGCCAAACGGAACAACCCCGATTGCGTATTTATGGGCACGAACAATAACCTGCGAGGGACCCGGGTGTGGTGCCGAACTGCCACTGATGCGTTCACTGTGGTTGGCGAGGAAAGGAAATGATTCGGTTGCCCTCCGTTTGGTGCCTGACATCGCGGGCAAACGAGTTGACTTTGAGATCATCGACCACGCCAAGGCTAAGGATGTGGGAGGTGGGACGATTCGCCGTGGTTCCGCTACCTGTCCCCTGTGTGGCTACACGACCCAGGTTGCTTCGGTACGTCGACAATTGAAACAACGTCGGGGCGGGACATCTGACGCGCGGCTTTACTGTGTTGTCTCAGTCCGCCCGGGTGAGCAGGGGCGTGTCTATCGTCTGCCAACGGAGCGAGACCTCGATGCCGTGCGCGCAGCAGGCAGAGAGTTGATTCGTCGAGCTGAGGCCCACAAAGGCACCTTCACTCTGGTTCCAAACGAGCCTCTTCCACCGCAAGGAACTCTGGGTTTCCGAGTACAGCTGTATGGAATGGAGTCTTGGGGAGACTTGTTCACGCCTCGGCAGGCACTTGCAATCAGCACTTATGCCAGACTCGCCGCGGAATATGCAGAGCTTGATCACCTGAAGGAATCGCGAATGTCGGTCCCGGTAGCGAGCGTGCTCGCGCTCGTGGTAAATCGACTGGCTGATCTCAATGCATCGCTCTGTGCATGGCAACTCAATACTCCTAATACTGCGCACGTTTTCGTGCGATGGGTGTTGCCCATGGTTATGGATTTCGGCGAGGTGAATCCCCTAGCCGGAGCGGGAGGCTCACCAGAATCGGCAATCAGGCGGGTTAAGGCGGCAATCGAGGACCTTTCTGTGGGAATAGAATGCACTGGCGTCGTAGGACTCTCCTCGGCGACGAAGCTACCTCTTCCTGATCGTTCGGCTTCCGCCTTCATCACAGACCCACCGTACTACGATGCTGTTCCCTATGCTGATTTGTCCGATTTTTTTTACGTCTGGTTGAAGCGCACGTTGGGTGACTCTCATGGTCCAATCTTTTCCAACAACCTCACACCTAAGGATGAAGAATGCATTGTCGATGAATTAAAAAAGAAGGACCGCAAATACTTCGAAACAACCATTGGCCAAGCAATGGTGGAGGGACGGCGAATCTTGTCTGCCGGCGGAATTGGCTTGGTCGTTTTCGCCCATAAGTCAACGTCGGGCTGGGAAGCCCAATTGCAAGCGATGGTGGATGCAGGATGGACTATCACTGCTTCGTGGCCGATTGACACAGAAATGGCTTCCCGGATGCGAGCAATGGATTCCGCCGTCCTTGCGTCGTCGGTTCATATCGTGTGCAGGTCTAGCGACGACATGGCTGGCATGAAAGAGCAAGTCGGCGATTGGCGCGATGTCTTGGCTGAACTTCCAAAGAGAATTCATGAATGGATGCCGCGACTCGCTACGGAAGGCGTGGTCGGAGCCGACGCAATTTTTGCGTGTCTAGGACCGGCGTTGGAAGTTTTCTCCCAGTATGGCCGCGTGGAGAAAGCAAGCGGCGAACGGGTTCTCCTCAAAGAGTATCTGGAGTATGTCTGGGCGGCCGTGTCGAAGGAAGCTCTAAACATGATTTTCGAAGGTGCAGATGCGACTGGATTTGAAGAGGATGCCAGGCTGACGGCAATGTGGCTTTGGACCCTTTCCACGGGTACAAACGGAAGTATCGTCTCGGACGAAGGAGTTGAAGAGGTGGAGGCAGAGGAAGATGACGAATCGACCAAGAAATCCGTTGGTGGTTTTGTGTTGGAGTATGACGCAGCGCGAAAGATCGCGCAGGGCCTTGGCGTACATCTTGAAGAATTGACGAGTCTGGCGGAAATCAGCGGAGTCGAAGCTAGGTTGCTTCCTGTCTCCGAACGAGCCCGCCATCTTTTTGGAAAGAATGAGGGAGCAGCTCCTACCAAACAGAAGGGGAAGCCAAAGCAGCTGTCCCTGCTCGATGTCTTGGCAGAAACAGATCGGGAGGGCGACAGTTTCGATGAGAAAGCTGGGTCGAGGCTTGGCCAAACTGTTCTGGATCGGATTCACCAGAGCATGATTCTCTTTGCAGCCGGTCGAGGTGAAGCGGTCAAACGCTTTTTGGTAAACGACGGCGTTGGCCAAGACCAGCGATTCTGGCGGTTGGCACAGGCACTCTCAGCACTCTACCCGAAAGGAACTGATGAAAGACGCTGGGTAGAAGGCGTATTGGCAAGGAAGAAGGGGCTGGGCTTCTGATGGCCCACGCGCTTGCCGGACGATGGTTCACGAAATTTATGGAAACCGTTCGCGGTCACGAGGCCGCAGGGCTGTTGCGCGACGCGGCGATGAAAGCACAACTAGGGGAATGGACGCGAGCATTGACATCGGTTGTTGTCGCCACTTGCGAAGCGATGGAGTGGAAAGGCGCCGCGAAGGGGCATAAGTCTAGCCTCCTCCCTGTCTCGCAGCAAGAATACTTGGGGCTCGATGCAATTGCATTCGAGTCGGTTGGAGAACGGCGATGGCGATTTCCGGTTGCTGTTTTTGAATTGGAAAATAGTGTGAATGACGACCGGGTTGCCTACTCATTGTGGAAGGTCCTGTGCATTCGGGCGGAATTGCGCGTTGTGTTCTGCTACCGCCAGGATGGAGCCGAAGGAGCGAAGCTAGTGCGACATCTCTCCGCTGAGGCTGCACAGGCGATGGAGCTGTCGGAGCGAGCCGCCCTACCTGGCGAGACCCTTGTCGTTGTCGGCTCGCGGGATGAATCGAAAACGTTTCCCTATGGGTTCTTTAAGGATTGGATATACGACACCAACGTAGGACGATTCGGTCGAGCTTGAAATTGGAGGACAAGTAATGGCCCTCAAGCCCTGGTACAAGGTCGTAACACCGCGTGAAGATTTGCGCGAAGGAAAACCGCTCGACGCTGCGGAATTTGCAGTCCACCTCGATCAAGTGCGGGACGGGCGCGCGCCGGCGGACTATCAGAGGCCCGATCAATTTTTCGAACGGACATATCTGACTCAAACACTCACAACGCTTGGCGCTCAAGTCATTCGCCGCTTGTCGGGAGAAAAAACTGAGACCTCAGCGGTTTTCAACATGGCGACCCAGTTCGGCGGCGGCAAGACTCACGCATTGACTCTGCTTTATCACTTGGCCAGAGGTGGCGCGAAAGCCGACAAGTGGGCTGGTGTGCCGAAGTTGCTGGAGAAAGCAGGGATTTCGTCTGTCCCCGAAGCGGCTACGGCGGTGTTCGTCGGAACCGAGTTCGACTCACTCACCGGACGCGGAGGGAACGACGGGACACCGTTGCGGAAAACTCCTTGGGGCGAAATCGCCTTCCAACTTGGTGGTGAGAAGTCGTTTGCCCTAGTTGCCGAGCACGAGAAGCAGTTCATCGAGCCTAAGGGCGACGTGATTCGGGCCATGCTGCCCAAGGATCGGCCCTGTCTGATTCTGATGGACGAGATCATCAACTACGTCAGCACGTATCGCAAGAAGGGCTACCACAATTCACTCTACAATTTTATTCAAGCGCTCTCGGAGACTGTGCGCGGCCAGGACAATGTCGTTTTGGTGGTATCGATTCCGGCGTCCGAACTTGAGTACACATCTGAAGATGAGGCGGACGAACAACGATTCAAGAAGCTTCTAGATCGCGTGGGCAAGGCCGTGATGATGTCGGCTGAAGCCGAGACTTCTGAAATTATTAGACGGCGGCTCTTCGAGTGGCACGGGGTGCCGGACGAAGCACGCGAGGCAATTGCGGAGTATGCCGACTGGATTCTCGAACACCGGCAGCAAATTCCCGAATGGTTTCCAGTTGATGGCGGGCGCGAAGCTTTCGCCGCGACCTATCCGTTTCATCCTTCCGTTTTGTCGGTTTTTGAGCGGAAGTGGCAAGCATTGCCTCGCTTCCAAAGAACACGGGGCATCTTGCGGCTATTGGCTCTATGGGTGTCGAAGGCTTATCAGGAAGGATTCAAGGGCGCGCATCGCGACCCTCTGATTGGGATCGGTACCGCTCCGCTGGACGACCCGATGTTTCGTGCCGCATTGTTTGAGCAATTAGGAGAGCCACGCCTTGAGGGCGCGATTACAACTGATATTTGCGGCAAGAAAGACTCTCACGCCATCCGCCTCGACAAGGAAGCAGTTGAATCGATTCAGAAGGCACGCCTTCACCGGAAGGCAGCGACGACAATCTTTTTCGAATCGAACGGCGGGCAAACCCGCGTGGAAGCGACCGTACCGGAGATTCGCCTCGCTGTTGCCGAACCATCCCTGGATATAGGAAATGTTGAAACGGTCCTCGAATCGCTAACAGAGGCCTGCTACTACCTGACGGTTGAGCGCACGCGCTATCACTTCAGCTTAAAAGAGAACCTTAACAAGCGATTCGCTGACAGACGGGCCAGTATTCAACCACCGAAGATTGATGAGCGGGCGCGTACGGAAATTCAACGAGTATTCAGCGCGGGATCAGGATTGGAACGTGTCTATTTTCCTGAGCAGAGTGGGCAAATACCCGACCGTCCAGTACTAACTCTGGCGATCCTTGGACCGGATATTTCGATGCAGGACAAAACGAAGGCCATGCAGATGGTCGAATCAATGACGAGGGAATGTGGCGGCTCTTCAAGGACTTTCAAGAGCGCGCTGCTATGGAGCATTCCAGATTCTGCGGGATCGATTCACGACGAAGCGAGAAAGGTTTTGGCCTGGGAGGATATAGGAGACGAACAGGAAGACTTGAATCTCGATGAAACGCAGAAACGCCAACTAAACGAAAACGTAAAGAAGGCGCAGCGAGACCTCAAGGAAAGTGTGTGGCGGACTTACAAGAACATCGCGCTATTGGGGAAGGACAACCAGTTGCGTATCGTGGACCTTGGACTTGTTCATTCGAGCGCAGCGGATTCGATGGTTACGTTCATTCTCGAACGATTGCGGAAGGACGGAGAAGTCGAAAAAGGTATCAGCCCCAATCTGTTGGTTAGGAACTGGAATCCCGCGTTCAAGGAATGGAGCACAAAGGCGGTACGTGACGCGCTGTTTGCTTCCCCCTTATTCCCGAGACTTCTCAACCCTGAGTCGATAAAGGACACGATTGCGCGTGGAGTCGAGGGGCAAGTGCTCGCATATGTCGGAAAATCTGCTTCGGGTGACTATGAGCCATTTCGCTATGGCGGCAGCCTCAATGCGCAAGATGTAGAGATTTCTGATGACATGTACATCGTGACGCATGAGACGGCTGAGAATTACAAGAAGCAGAAGGAAAAGCCGCCGGTACTCATGTCACTGATTGTTTCCCCAAGTAGTGTGCAGATTCAGCCCGGCAAGAAACAGGCTTACGTTGTGAGAGGACTCGATCAATACGGTCAGGATATTGCGACTGCTGGCGTTGAGTGGAAGGCGACAGGCGGCACAATTGATAGGGAGGGTGTGTTCACGGCGGCGCAAGACGAAGGAAGTTTTGCGGTTACGGCCCGAAGTGGAGCGGTCAAAGGCTCGGCGATGCTCGATGTCGTCAAGCCAGGCTCGAAACCTCCGCTAACACCAGGGCCCCCGGCAACACCAGGGGCGCTTAGGTGGACCGGTGAAATTCCAGCTCAGAAGTGGATGAATTTCTACACTAAGGTGCTCTCCAAGTTCGCAGGCGCGCAAGGACTGAAGTTAACTTTGAGTATTGAAGTAAGCCCCGAAGGTGGAATTTCTTCGCAAAAATTTGAAGAGACTCGAATGGCATTGCAGGAATTGGGGCTAAGCTCCAATCTCGAAACGCACTGAAGAAAGCGGTTGAAACTCAAGCCTAAGTGGCTGTTACTGCGATACGAGCAATTCTCCGTGACTTCGGCTTTGGTCGAATAACGATATCCACGTCACGGTCCAGGGCAGTGACAAAATTCATCAGCCTTTCAACAGAAAAACCGTCCAGCTGGTAATTGGACAACGCGGACACTTTGGGTTGATTCACCTTAAGGTGTCGCGCCGCTGCCGTTTGCGATAGTTTCCGACCCTGAATTATCTGATTGATGGCGACTGCGAGTCTAACCTTCGTCTGTTTTTCTTCTGGATTGGTAACACCAAGATCGGCGAAGACATTGCCGGAACTTGGAACCACCTCGGACTTAGTTTTTCCCTTTGGCATATCGAACCTCATAGTCCGCCTTGGCGTCGTTGAGCCGCCTAGCAATCAGCTCGACATCTTTACGTGCGGTCTTTATCCCGCTCGGAGACTTTTTCTGGAACGCATGAAGCACGTAGACTGCGTTCTCAAATTTGACCGTGTACACCGCCCGATAGGTGTCTGCGCGATGGTCCTCGACTACTTCGAAGACGCCTGGTCCTTCCCCTCGCCAAGGTTTGGCGCTTGGATGCTTTCCACCAAACTGCGCAACGCTGAGCGCGGTCCCAATTTCATCGATAACCGCCTCCGGGAAAGCCAGTAAATCATCCTTGCTCGATCCCGTCCAGAACAACGGCTTCTCGCCGGGTTCCCTCTTTTGTCTCGTCATGGAATTATCCCACTTTTAGGATATCGAATCAAGCGGCTCGAACTCTTCAGATTCTTTGTAGGAAAACACGTCCTCGATCTGTTTTCCAAATGCGCGTGCAATTTTGAATGCCAGCCGCAGGTTGGGGTGATACCTGCCCTTCTCAATAGAGTTGATCGCTTGGCGCGAGACACCCACCTCCGCGGCGAGTTGGGCCTGGGACCATTCCCGTTCTGCTCGCAGCACTCGCAAGCGCGTTTTGATGAGTGCCATCCGATCACCCATGAGACCGACTCATCTGCACGTACGACGACAAGAATTTCGGGGTCCAATTGAACCAATTGGGGTCCATTTGGGGTCCAAAAACGTCCATTTGTACACTGAATTCAGGTAGGTTAGCCGTGTAAGGACAATTGAATCATCGTGAGTTATGGAGCGGGCGATGGGAATCGAACCCACGTCCGAAGCTTGGGAAGCTTCTATACTGCCATTGTACGACGCCCGCTCTTTTCTAATTGTACTCAGGATTCGTTTTTCCGTACAAGGGTTTCCGCACATCTAAACGCAGGCAATCCTGGTCCGTCAGCGCATGATTCGCTGCGGGAATCGCCAGCGGAAGTGCGGCTACTGCGCTCGATTTCAGAATGTTTCTACGACCGTAGAGTGTTGGGCGCGATTTTCTAAGTGCATCCATCGTCTACCTTCGAAAAACGAAATTCCCCCCGAGCCCCATAAGTCTCGATTGCCGGAACTACTCCCCCGCCTTGGTCGCCAGGGTTTCCACGACGGCGATGTTTTGCAGCAGTTCCTGCGGCAAATCGTGCCTATCCTTCAAGTACTCCGGGCTGTTGTACGAGACCCAGACTTTCGCTTGGCTGTCTTCCCAAACTAGAATCTTCAAGGGAAGATCGATCGCGATACTCGGGGCAGCCAGCATCAGAGGCGTTCCCGCCTTGGGACTACCAAATATCAACAGCTTCGTGGGACGCATCTTCATTCCCGCCTTTTCGGCTTCCCCGCTGTGATCGACCAGCGCAAACAAAGTGACTCCCTTCGCTTGCAAAATATTCTTCAATTTCTCCACGGTCTGGTCCACGGAGTGCGCGCTCGCCTGATCAATGATTCCTTTGGTTGCTACGGTTGCCATGATTTTCTCCTCGGCACTTTCGAATTAAATGTTCGCGGAACCGCGAACGGAAACCAGATAAATCGCCATCGCCAGCCCGACCAGCGCGAGGAACAACGCCGTCACAATGGCTTGGACTAACGAACGTGAACTTGTGGTTTCGCCTCGATCCAGTTCACGCACCAGATGAACGTGACGCCACACAGAAAAGAAATTCACGGCAACTCCGACCATAATGAGCGCAGTTCCGAACCACAACGAGATCCCGTAAGACGGCACGGAGGGAGCGTGGTCAATGATCCGAAGTTGTTGCAGGAAAAGTCCAAACCGCGCCACAACGAAGCCAAACCCCATCAGCGCCAATCCGGTCCGGATCCACGCGAGAAACGTTCGCTCCGCGGCGAGATAGTCGCGCAAATCAGCTTTCTGGGTTATTTCTGGTGACGCATCCATTTTGCTTTTCCGTCATGCACCTGCGAGGTTATGAAGATCGGCAGTGGCCCACGGCCGGCACGGTCCGCTATTGCTGCCAGCCTCCGCCAAGGGCCCGGTAAAGTTGAACTAGGCTTTGGTATTCCGTGCCGCGCGCCTGCGCGAGTGTTAGTTCCGCGGAAAAGAGCGATCGCTGCCCGTCCAAAACTTCGAGATAGGTTGTAGTGCCGCCCGTGTAACGCAACGTGGATAACCGCACGGACTCCTGCAAGTCCGCAACGGTGTCCTGCTGGCGAAGACGCACCTGGTGGAATTTCTGGTAGCCAATCAGCGAATCGGACACGTCCCCGAACGCGCGCTGAATGGCTTGCTGATAGGCAATCAAAACCTGCTGGTGCTCCGATTCAGCCAGCTTCAAGTTCCCGCGCAGCGCGCCTCCCGTGAAAATCGGCTGGCTCACTTGCGCGCCGTAAGACCAGATTCCCAGCTGCGTACTCATCAGGCTAGAGAAGGCGCTGCTGCGTCCGAAAGCACCGCCGCCCGATCCAGTCAACGAAATTTGCGGAAAGAATTGCGCCTTGGCGACACCAATCTCGGCATTCGCTGTAACGAGATTCTGCTCCGCTTCGCGAATATCGGGCCGGCGTTCGATCAAAGCGGAAGGCAAGCCCGGCGGCACCTCAGGTGGAAGGGACTGTTCTACCAGCGTGAGCCCGCGCGGCACCGCTTGCGGATAATTGCCCAGGAGAATGCTGATGGCGTCCTCCTCCTGCGCGATTTGCCGTTCCAAGTCAGGAATCTGGGCATTGGCGCTGTCGAGAACTTGCTGCGCCTGAAGCACATCCAGTTTCGTGGCCACGCCGCGGTCGAGGCGCAGCTTGGTCAGCTTGACGGAATCGGTCTGCGTATTGACCGTTTCGCGCGTGATCTGGAGCTGCAGGTCGAGTTGTAAAAGCGTGAAGTAATCGCTGGCAACGTCGCTGACAAGCGTCAAAATGACCGTCTGCCTCGCGTCTTCCGTGGCCAGCAGTTGCGCACGCGCAGCTTCGTTTGCGCGGCGCAAGCGGCCAAAGAAGTCCAACTGAAACGCGGCGTCGCCTGCCAGAGTCAAAAAATTGGACTTGGTTTGAAAATTGGATTCTTTTCCCCCGCTAAAATTGGCGTTGCCTTGTACTTGAGGGAAAAGGTTGGAGCGGGTGATGGCAAGCTGGGCGCGGGCCGCGTTGATCCGCTCCGTGGCAATCTGCAAATCGTAGTTCTGTTTAAGCGCGGTGCGAATCAGCTCTTGAAGTTTTGCATCCTGGAACACCTGCCACCAGGGAAGATCCGCATAAGATGCAGCCTGCGCCGTGACTTGCGCGTTCTCGCTTAGATCACGGAAGGACGTTGGAGTTTGCACAGCTGGCCGATGATAGTTCGGCCCAACCATGCAACCGGCGAGAACCCCGGAGGCCATTACCAGCACCCACCAAAGAGCGATTTTTTTCATGCGCGCCTCCCGTGCTGGTTTCGGCGCACTCGTCGCACTGAAGTTCATCTCAATCTCCCGGGGCCGGCGCAGGCTCTGCGGGCAGAGCCCCTGAAGCGTGTTCCTTGCCGGCACCCGACCATTTCTCGACCATGTAAAAGATCCCGGGGATAAAGAAAATTCCAATCGCGCTAGCGGCCATCATGCCTCCGATAACCGTGGTGCCCATGATTTGCCGCGCAACCGATCCCGCCCCGGTCGCCGTCCACAGTGGCACGCACCCGAGGATGAATGCGAAAGACGTCATCAGGATCGGTCGCAGCCGCAGCCTGGCTCCCTCCAGTGCCGCGTCCGCTAGAGGCTTCCCTTTCTCGAACTCATCTTTGGCAAACTCCACGATCAAAATGGCGTTTTTGGCGGCAAGACCGATGAGCATTACCAAGCCGATTTGCGAGTAAACATCGCTTTCAATCTGCTGTAGATACGGCGGATAGAAAACACTGACGAAAAAGCGCCGGAGCCAGAGAATGGCAAACGCGCCGAAAACGGCGACGGGAGTGCTGAGTAAGACGCTGAACGGCAGCGTCCAGCTTTCATAAAGCGCCGCGAGAATCAAAAAGACAAACAAAAGAGACAGCCCAAAGATGGCGGCGGGAGGAACTCCCTCACGCGCTTTTTGTTCTTGAAAGGATATGCCTGAGTAGTCGAAGCCCATCTCGCGAGGCATGGTCTGGTGAAAAACCTCTTCGAGCGCGGCGGTGGCTTGATCCGCGCTGAAGCCGGGCGCGGCGCTGCCGTTGATTTGAGCGGAACGGTATTCGTTGAATCGCAGTAGGAACTCAGGACCCAAACGCGGCTTTACATCGACCAGCGTAGAAAGCGGAACGTTTTGTCCCTGGTTGTTGCGAACATAGAATTGCCCGACGTTCTCCGCCTTCGCACGCTCGTCCCCTTCCGCTTCGATATACACCTGCCACTGGCGGCCAAAGCGGTTGAAATAGTTGATGAAATAACCGCCCATGAAGGCCTGGATGGTTTTGTACACGTCGGTGAGAGCTACACCTTGCTTGAGCACTTTGTCGCGGTCCACATTGACGAACTCTTGCGGCACGTTGGGCAAGAAAGTCGTACTTAGGCTGGCGATTTCCGGCCGCTTTCGTGCAGCTTCCAGAAAAGTGCCCAGGTTCTTAGCCAGGAATTGAACATCACTACCGGAACGGTCTTCCAACATGAACGTGAAGCCGCCGGCGGTTCCCACACCCGGAATCGCCGGCGGAGAAAATCCGAACGCCACGGCACCCGGCAGCTTGCTCAACTGCTGATTCAGATGCGCCTTAAGGGTTTGAAACTGCTCTTCACGCGTCTTGCGCTCATCCCAGAGCTTGAAGTTCACAAAGAACGTCGCGTTGTAAGTGGTGCGCGCAAAGCTCAGTAAGCTGAATCCGACAAAGCAGGTGGACTGCGCAACACCCGGCGTATTCATGATGATTTTTTCGACTTGCTTGACGACGGCAGTGGTACGCTCGAGCGAAGCCCCATTCGGAAGTTGCATGCTAACGTAGGCGTAGCCTTGGTCTTCGTCGGGAAGGAAACTCGTTGGGACGCGGTTGGCGAAAAAGCCGCCCGCCGCGGCAAAAACAACCAGCAGCACGACGACTACCGCGGTTTTCTTCAACAGGACGGCGCTCCACCCTACATAGCCCTCGGTGGCGCGATCGAAAACTCGGTTGAACCAGTCGAAGAATTTTCGCAGCAACCCGCCGCCTTCTTTCTTTGGCTTGAGCAGCAGCGCCGCCAGCGCCGGACTGAGAGTTAGCGCGTTGAAGGCGGAAAGCAAAACGGAGATCGCAATGGTGACGGCGAATTGTTGATAGAGCTTGCCTGTGATCCCAGGAATGAACGCTGTGGGCACAAAAACGGCTGACAGCACCAGCGCAATTCCTACGACCGGACCGGAAAGCTCCTCCATGGCTTTCAAAGCCGCTTCTTTCGGCGTCATGCCCTCCTCGATGTGACGTTCGACACCTTCGACCACGACGATCGCGTCGTCGACCACCAGCCCGATCGCCAGCACCAGACCAAACAAAGAAAGCGTGTTGATGGAGAATCCAAATACGGGAAAGAGAACGAAGGTTCCGACGAGCGAGACGGGCACGGCTAGCAGCGGAATCAAAGTGGCGCGCCAGCCCTGCAAAAAGATATAAACCACAAGGATTACCAGAGCCAGCGCGATCACCAGTGTGATCACAATCTCCTTGATGCCTTCGGTAACGGCCCGCGTAGTGTCTAGGGCAACGACATAGTCCAGGTCCTCTGGAAAGCGCTGTTTCAACTGGCTCATTAGCTTGTTCGCAACGGCCGCAGCCTGAACCGCATTCGAGCCAGGAATCTGATAGAGGGCAAGGCAGGCGCTGGGTTTGCCATTGTAGCGGCCGGCGATGCTGTAGTCCTGCGATCCCAACTCGATGCGAGCCACATCACGCACACGAACAGTGCCGCCATCAGGCGTTTCGCGCACCACGATCCGTCCAAATTCTTCGGGCGACACAAGCCGGCTTTGCGCCAGAACTGCATAGGTAAATTCCGTGCCCTTGGGAGCAGGCTCGCCCCCCACTTTTCCGGCTGGATTGACGGTGTTTTGCGCTTGAACAGCGCTGATGATTTCGGGAACGGTAACGCCGAGCTTTGCCAGCTGGTCGGGCTTCACCCACATCCGCATCGCGTATTGCCCGGCGCCGAACACATTGACGATACCGATACCGTAGGATCGGAGCAGCGGATCGACAAGATTGATGTAGGCGTAGTTGGCCAGAAACGTGGCGTCGTAGGTTCCTTTGGGAGAGTAGAGGTCGAACAATATCAAAGGTGCGGTGGGGGACTTGCGCACAGTGATTCCATAATTGTTAACGTCCACTGGAAGCTGGGAGGCGGCTTGCGTCTCGCGAGATTGCGCGAGAATAAAGTCGTTGTTGGGGTCGGTCTTCGCGTCGAAGTCAACGATTAAGGTGGTCGTCGAGTTTCCCGTGGTATTCAGCGAATACATGTAGTTCATGTTGTCTACGCCGCTCATTTGCTGCTCGAGAGGCGTGGCCACGGCTTGTTCCAGGGTTTGCGCATCGGCACCGACGTAGGTGGCGAGAATTTGAATTTCCGGCGGCGCAATGTTGGGGAACTGTGCAATCGGAAGACTAAGGATCGTCAAGGTGCCAACGAGCACCAGGACGATGGAAATCACCATCGCAACAATAGGACGATTGATGAAGAACTTTGACATGGGCCTACCGCCCCTTACTTTCTGCGGCAAACGGCTTGGGGTTCACCTGCGCGCCCGGGCGCACTTTCTGAACTCCTTCGGCCACCACTCTCTCGCCCGGTTTCAGCCCTTCTGCAATAACCCACTCGGTTCCGACACGGTCGCCGACCGTAACAGGCCGAATGCTCACTTTATTGTCGCCGCCCACAACTGCAACCTGGTAGCCGCCTTGCAGCTCGCTCACCGCGCGTTGCGGAACCAGCAGCGCACCCTCCTGTAGCCGCACCACCGCCCGGACCTTCCCGTACCCGCCCGGACGCAGAATATTTCCGGGATTCGGGAACAGCCCGGCCAGCCGAATCGCACCCGTACTCTCATTCACTTGCCGGTCCGCAAAGTAAAAACTGCCTTCAAGCGGATAGGTAGAGCCGTCCGCCAAAATCGAGCTGTAGCCGCAGATTCTTGTCCGCCGCTAGCCGCGAACTCTCGGTCGGGAACCGTTTTCGCCACGCCAGATACTGCGGCTCACCCACCGTGAAATAAACCTTGATGGGGTCAACAGTAGATACGGACGTGACCGGCCCGCTACTTAAATTAACCAGCGCTCCCACCTGCAGCTGGGCTTGCCCGGCAATTCCATCGATCGGCGCAACCAGTCGCGTGAAGTCCAGATTAATTTTTGCCGTTTCAACCGCCGCCTCCGCCGTCTGTATCTGCGCTTCGGCCGTAGCTACGGTTGCCTTCGCCGCCAAGTTGTTCTGGACGGCGTTGTCCAGGTCCTGCTGACTCGCAGCTTGCTCTCTTGCCAGTGGGGTGTAGCGGTTGACGTCCAGTTCCGTCCTCTTTTGCACCGCTTGGGCATTGGCAAGATTGGCTTTAGACTGCGCCAACTGCCCTTCGGCTTGGTCCAGCGCCGCCTGAAACGGCCGTGGGTCAATCTCAAATAGCAACTGCCCTTTCTTGACGAACGCGCCTTCCTGATAGCCCTGCCGCAGGAGGTAACCCGTGACTTGCGCCCTTACGTCCGCGTTCGTAAATCCGTCCAGCGTTCCAATCCAATCCCCATAAATCGGAACGTCTTTCTGTTCCACCTGCACAACCTCAACGTCCGCCGGCCCCCCAGGCTGCGCTCCCGATACTTGCTTTGGCCGTATCGCCCCAATGATCAGCGCAACGACAAATAGGCCAAACGCCCCGCCTATCCAGAATTTGTATTTCAAAATCGTGTTCATGGCCCCTCCACTAGTGACACCCTATCCCGCAGTCGAGGTTCCCCGTCTCCGCCTCGCTCGGGATTGGATAGGTTGATGCTATACGCCCCGAAGAAGATACAGTCAACCCTCCAAAGCATAAGGACCAGCTCAGGCTGCATGGGCGGCTTCCGCGGGGGAGCCCCTAACCGCCAGGACTCCAAGGACGATGAAAACCAACATCACCGCCACCTGCGTCCCAAGAAACGGGGGTTCCGATTCCTCCCCGTCCCGACTGAACACTGCAACTGACAGCGGTGTCCAGCCCGCCCCCTGGCACAGATTTCTCATCATTGGAAACGAACAACGAACCTACGCGGTCGCCGAAGCCGCACCCTTAAAGAACGCCAGCAAATCAGCATTGATCTGATCCGCGTTCGTCGCCGGCATCCCATGCGGAAAGCCCGGATAAACCTTCAGCGTTGAATTCTTCAGCAGCTTCGCCGACAGCAGACCGGCAGCCACGATCGGCACAATCTGATCGTCATCGCCGTGCATCACCAGCACAGGAATCTCGATCTTCTTCAGATCCTCCGTGAAGTCCGTTTCCGAGAACGCTTTGATGCAATCGTAATGCGCCTTCATGCCTCCCAGCATTCCCTGCAACCACCAGTGCTCACGGATGCCCTCCGAGATCTTCGCTCCCGGCCGGTTGTATCCGTAAAACGGCAGCGTGATGTCCCTGTAAAACTGTGGCCGGTTGGCCGCAAGTGCTGTGCGCAGGGCATCGAAGGCCTCGATGGGCTGTCCCGTAGGATTCTTGTCCGTTTTCAGCATGAGCGGCGGCACCGCGCTGATAAGCACTGCTTTGGCGACGCGCTTGCTCCCATGCCGGCCGAGATACCGCGCCACTTCTCCACCACCAGTGGAATGCCCCACCATAATGGCGTTCTTAAGATCCAGCGCCTCGAACAACTGCGCCAGATCGTCTGCGTACGTGTTCATCTCGTTGCCGTCCCACGTCTGCGTCGAGCGGCCATGCCCTCGTCGGTCATGAGCAATGACCCGATAGCCTCGCTGTCCGAAGAACAGCATCTGCCCGTCCCAGTCGTCCGCGCTCAGCGGCCAGCCATGCGAAAACACAATCGGCTGTCCCTTTCCCCAATCCTTGTAATAAATCTGTGTCCCGTCTTTTGTTGTGATCGTCGCCATGTAAGTGCCCTCCTTTGTCTCTCTGTCCTCCGGGAATCCGGAGAATTCCTTTTCCGTGGCTGTCATCGATTCTGCAGGCAACGAGGCCGTCGCCATAACTACAGTGCGGCGAGTAACTACTTACGCCGCACTAGGTTGGTCATCATCTGCTCACGCTGCCGGTTTCCCGCTGGCCTGGGCGATTCCTCTTAGAACGGATGACTTGCGCAACGCAGTCCGCGCCTGAAACAACCGCGCCTTGGCCGCTGCCTCGGAAATGTCCAAAACGTTTGCTGTTTCCTTGATCGAGCGCTCTTGCAACTGTCTCAGCTGAAGGACCGTCCGAATGCTCGGTCGCAGCTTCTCGACGGCGCTCCGGAGAATTTCCTCGCGCTCACGCTGCGCGCAACGCGCTTCGGGACTTGGAAGGCCGTCTGGTACATCCCAGCATTGTTGCGTCTCGTCATCGACCGTTGAAATTTCCAATGAGTTGCGCCGCTTCCGAAGAATCATCAGCGCCGAATTGATGGCAATCCGCGTCAGCCAGGTGGAAAAGCTCGACATTCCATTAAAATTCCGAATGTGCACGAATGCCCGTAGGAACGAATCCTGCAGCGCATCCTCTGCATCTTCGCGATTCCGGGTTATCCGATGAACGCGAGGAAGGAGCGTCTTCGCATATGGTTTGCAAAGCTCTCCGAAGGCCCCTGCGCGGCCCTGCTTTGCCGCTGCGACCAGCCTCTTTTCAGACCTGGCCGGCGCTAACTGTCTGCCACCTTTGGATTTGTTTTCCTCGTCCTGCGAAACCGC
Source organism: uncultured Acidobacteriota bacterium (assembly GCA_963729455.1). GTDB lineage: Bacteria > Acidobacteriota > Terriglobia > Acidiferrales > UBA7541 > Acidiferrum. Next base: position 279,387 of record CAVSNX010000003.1, on the reverse strand, counting down.
GCTTGTGACTGGCATTCTGGCCCCCAAAAGGTCGGTCTCTCTTCTGCCGCGCACTATGCGGGACTAGAACACCTCTTTGCATCACGACATCGAACGATCTTTCCCTACCTCTTCCGTTCGTTGTCCCCCTACCACTATGGAGTAATCGGAGGATAACTTTGTGCGTCCAGACCCCTGCCCTGCTCCTTAGCACATCCTACACCTAACCTCAATCCTTACAAGAGATACGCCAACTGTCTGGAAGTCCCCCTGTTGCCCGATGTGAACGAGACGTAAAATCGCCATCTCGGTGAAGGTTACACCCGGTGCAGTGACTGTTGTCCGAGCGAAATTCCTCGAAGCCGTCGAATCGCCCTGACACATCCTCTGTATCGCATCGGATATTTCCAGAAGTGCGCAATTTACCTCCCAGCAACACCCCCGTAATCTAATTCGTTCGACACTTTAAGTATGTTAACAACCGCCGTCCTGGTTCATGACTGCGAAAACCCCCTCGCTACAACCACTCACTTTCGCGTCGGCTTGGCGGAAACCCTGCAAGATCTCATCGAATGCCAGCGCCTGCGCTACCTCGTTTTCAATTGCGAACTAGGCGAAGGGTTAGACAGCTCTAAATCCACCGGGCTCGATCGCGATCACTTCGATTTTATCTGCGACCACCTCATGGTCCATGACGCGGCCACAGGAAAGCTCGTGGGCACCTACCGCATGCAGAGCGGTTATCGCGCCAAAGGCAACCTCGGCTACTACGGTGAAGGCCTTTTTGACTTCACCCCGTTCGAACCGCTCCGTGGTGCAGTGCTCGAACTGGGCCGCGCCTGTGTGCGCCAGGAATACCGCAATACCGCTGTGCTGCACATGCTTTGGAAAGGCATCGCAAAGTACGCCATGAGTTGCGGCGCGCGCTACCTGATTGGCTGCAGTTCCATTTCGTCTCAGGATGAAAACGAAGGCATGGCGCTTTACGAAACACTCAAGGAAAGATACCTAACCCCGCCCGCGCACAGGACCATGCCAAAGCCGGGTCACCAATGCGTGTTAACTGGCACGCCGGTTGCGCCTCCCCAGCCCCCCCGGCTTTTTCGCGCCTATCTCGATATTTCCGCCCGCCTGTGCGGCCCGCCGGCGATTGACCGCGAATTCAAGACCATTGATTTTCTCACCCTGATCGCTTTGCACCACATCCCGGATCGTGTTCGAACGCGATTCTTCTAACCTGCGGACTATTTCCTACACCAAGCATCAGACGATCGGCGGACGCCGCTTGCCGATATTCGTCGCTTGTTCGAACGCGTACGCCAATTGCAGAACGCCCCAATCGTCGTGATGGCGCCCCACGATCTGTATTCCGATCGGCAGTCCGCTCGCGGAAAACGCGCAGGGTACGGACATCGCGGGATTTCCCGCGGTCGAGATGTAGTATGCCGATTTCATCCACGCAATGTAGTTTTCCATTCTTACGCCGGCAATTTCCGTCGGGTAGTGCTGGTTCACGTCAAAAGGAAGCACCTGATTTACCGGCAGAAGAAAGAAATCGTACTCTCCCTTGAAGTCGCACATGCGTTCGTACAACGCCGTGCGTTTGGCCTCGATGCGCGAAAGATAAGGTCCCGTGAGCTTGCGCCCCTCTTCGACGTGCCAATGGATGTACTCATTGAGCTGATCTCCGTGCGTGGCGAGTATGTCGCCGAAGGCAAGTTCCGTCGACCAATGACGCCACGCCATGAAACATTCATTGGCGTCGCTGAAATCGGGTTCCGCATCCACGACGACGCATCCCAGCGATTCGAAAACTTTGCGCTGCGCCTGCACCGCGCTTTTGACCTCAGCTTCCCACGGCAATCCCATGTCTTTAAACATGGCCACGCGCACGCCTTTGAAACTGCGGTTGCCGAGAGGTTGCGCGAACTGGGCGCCGGGCTGATCAATGGAAATCGGCGAATGCGGATCGAATCCTGCCAGCACACTAAGGAAGAACGCGCAGTCGGACACATTCCGCGCGACAGGGCCGGGAACCGAAAGCGTGAACCAGCCTAAATGAGAAGGCACGTTGGGGACGCGTCCTGGCGAGGGCCGTATGCCCACAATGTTGCAGAAATTCGGCGGATTGCGAAGCGAACCACCCATATCACTGCCATCGGCAAGCGGCACCATCCCGCACGCGATCGCCACGCTGCCCCCGCCAGTGCTGCCTCCGCATGTCTTGGTCAGATCGTAAGGATTGCGGGTCGCGCCAAATACCGGATTGAACGTTTGCGAGCCCAATCCAAATTCCGGCACGTTGGTCTTTCCAATGACAATGGCTCCTGCTTCTTTTTCGCGCTGTACCACTCGGCAATCAAAGTCCGGAACAAAATCGCGATGGAGCGGTGAGCCAAAGGTGGTTCGAATCCCCTTCGTTTCGTGCAGGTCTTTGACGGCCACCGGCATTCCGTGAAGCGGCCCAAGCCACTTCCCTTTTGCAAGAGCTTCGTCGGCAGCCGCGGCCTGCGCCAGCAACTGGTCTTCGGGAACCAGAGTGACGATGGCATTCACCTTGGAATTCACTCGACTGATCTGCTTCAGATGAGCTTGCATGACTTCTCGCGCCGAGAGTTTCTTCTGGTGGATGAGATCGGCCATCTCTCGCGCGGGCATAAAACAGATGTCTGACTCTGAAGTTGCTGGCATGGCTGAGTCCTCACGCGTACGGGCCGCGCGCACATCCGGCGCGTCTGGGTCGGAACTCTCCGCGCCTGCGAGATGCGGGGTGATGGCGGCGGAAACCGCGGCGGTGGTGCCGAGCTTCAGGACATCGCGACGGCTCATTTTTTCGGGCATGGGCAAGCTTTATAGCCCAGGCGCTAGCCATCCGCCAGCATTTCTTTGGCGAGGGAAAGCGCTCGCTCTGCAGTCGCACCGTCCTGCAAGCGGCCGCGTGCGAAGTCGCGTGTTCCACCGCCTTTGCCGCCAACTTTCTCAAACACCTCTTTGAGAAGCGCGTTCATGTCCTTCCCCGCGGAAGAATGCTGGGCAAACAGCAGGTGTCCATCTTCGCTTGTCGCAAGCAGAGCCATTGTTTTGTCGGACCTGGCGAGTTCGGTGGCGAAGAATCCGAGGTAGTCCGCCGGAACATTTTCGAAAACGCGCGAAACGATGCGGAGGTTCTGCGCAGCGGGCAAACTCTGCAGCGCGAGGGCTGCTTCTGCTTTGGCCAGGCGCTCCAGGACGGCGCGAAACCTCTTGAAGTTGGCATCGCGTTCCTCCAGCGCGCGCGTGGCGGCGGGCACAACTTCTTCCGGCGCGCAGCTCAACTTCTCCGCTGTCTGCTGCAGCCGCTGAAAATCCCGCCGCGCGACGCGTTCCGCGCGGCCCCCGCAGACAAATTCCACTCTCCAATCCTGGCGAACCTTCGTGCAGCGCCGCACCAAAATCAACCCGATCTCCCCGGTGCGCTTCACGTGCGTGCCCCCGCAAGGCTGCAAATCGGCACCTTCAATCTCGATCGCGCGAAGAATGCCTTCGCGTTCCACTTCCTTTCGAACACCGAGCCGGGCCAGCTGGTCCGCCGTGCCATACCGAACAGTAACCGGCCGGTCCTCGAAAATCACCAGGTTCGCCGCGCGCTCCGCACCTTCCAGAAACGCGTCTGAAGGTTCGATCCCCCGCAAATCAATGGTGCAAATCTCAATTCCCAGATGGAACGAAACGGTCGGCAGCCCAAAGCGCTCCTGAAACATAGCGGAGAGCAGGTGCTGACCGGTGTGCTGCTGCATGTGGTCGAATCGGCGAGGCCAGTTGACGCATCCGTTCACGTCGGGGCTTCCTGGGCGGCGATCAACGAGGTGAAGAATCTCGTCACCTTCATCGCGCACGTCGAGGACGTTGGCGTCCTCAATCTTTCCCAAGTCGTTCGGCTGGCCTCCCGACGTCGGATAGAATGCCGTGCGATCCAGTATCAGTCCCCAAACCGTTCCCGTGATCCCCGCGCTCAGGTCCGGCGGCAACACTTCACAATGCATAACCCTGGCGGTAAATTCCTTTTCGAAAGCATCGTCGTAATAAAGCCTGCGCGTGGTCATGGCACTACGCTGGCCCCGCAGATTGCAGGGCGCGCTGCCACGCTTCCGCGTATTTGTAACCGGTGCCGGTGTTGAAGAGCACCACGCGCTCCTCCGGCTTGATCCAGCCAGACGCCGCAAGCTTGCGCACAGCAATGACGGTAGCGGCCCCTTCCGGTGCCGCAAAAATCCCTTCGAGCGAAGCCAGTTCCCTTCCCGCGCGGAGCATTTCTTCGTCGGTGACGGTGAGAGCGGTCCCTTTGGTTTGGCGAAGCATGCTCAAGATCAGCAAATCGCCAAGCGGCCCGGGAACCCGCAAGCCCGAAGCAATCGTCGCGGCATTCGGAAAGAACTGCGCGGAACTCTGATGCGCTTCCCACGCTTTAACTATCGGCGCACAGCCCTCCGCCTGCACCGCCACCATCCGTGGTCTTTCCGAACCAATCCAGCCCATTTCCTGCATCTCGTCAAACGCCTTGCACATCCCGATCAACCCCACGCCGCCTCCCGTGGGATACAGAATCACATCAGGCAGTTTTCCTCCAAACTGCTCCCACAATTCGTACCCCATGGTCTTCTTGCCTTCGATGCGGTACGGCTCCTTGAGGGTTGAAACGTCGTACCATCCTTCGCGATCCTTGCGCTCCGCCACGTACTTGCCGCAATCCGAAATCAATCCATTCAGCTTGACCACCGTCGCGCCAAACGCCTGGCACTCCATCACGTTGGCCGCAGGCGTATCCGCCGGCATCACAATCACCGACGGCAATCCCGCCGCCGCAGCATAAGCCGCAAGCGCACCACCCGCATTGCCCGCCGTAGGAGCCGCCAGCGCTTTCGCCCCAAGCTGCTTGGCCCGCGTAACTGCCGCCGTCATCCCGCGAGCCTTGAACGACCCCGTAGGATTCAATCCTTCATCTTTGATGTAAAGCCGCTGCAACCCCATGGTCTTGCCGAGCCGCTCAGCATGCACCAGCGCAGTCATGCCCTCGCCCAGTGAAACAGGCGGATCATTGGGCAGCACTTCGGCGTACCGCCAAAGTGTCCGCACCCGCGTCTTCAAGTTTTCTAGAGTGAGCGTAGCCGCCGCCCGCCGCAAATCGTATCGCGCCAGCAGCGGCTTCCCGCAAGTGCAAAGATGCTGCTCCACCCCAGCATCATATTTCTTCCCGCACGCCGAGCATTCCAACTCACGAATATTCGAAGGGTTAATCATATCCATGAAAGTCTAGCACACGCCTTTTTCTCCAAATGTATTCGTGGCACAGCCCTTCAGGCTGTGCTTTCCTCTCTTGTGCTCGGTCCAATATGGCGCCGAGCGGCATATGAGACCTATGCGACGCATGCAACGCGGTCAGATAAAATCAGTGCGCCTGGCAATGTCGCTCTCTTGCGAATCGAGGCCCACCGTGGAACCTGAACTCGCTCACACAATCGCGCTGCTTACTCGAACTCCCGCCGCTCTCAATGCTCTCTTGCGTGATTTGCCCGAAACGTGGACGTTCCGCAACGAAGGCAATGACACTTGGACCGTTTTCGATGTCGTCGCCCATCTGATCTACGGCGAACGCACCGATTGGATTCCGCGGGCAAAAATAATTCTCGAATTTGGCGAGACTCGGACGTTTGAGCCTTTTGATCGGCGAGGACATGTTCAGGAGAGCCAAAATAAGTCACTCGCGCAGTTGCTGGACGAATTTGCCCGCGCGCGTTCAGAAAGCCTGGACCAACTGCGCGCATTGAATCTGCGGCAAGAGGACCTCAAGCGACGTGGACGCCATCCTGCTTTCGGGCCAGTGACCCTGTCACAGCACCTGGCAAGTTGGGCCGCTCATGATCTAACTCATCTCCACCAGATCTCAAGGATCCTCGCTCATCAATACCGGCAGGCCGTCGGCCCCTGGAGCGCATACCTAGGCGTGCTCCAGTGCGCCGGCCACAGTGCCCCTTAAAGATCCTGTAACGATTAGGGGCTCGCTCCATCTGCGGAATCGCCACATCAAGCACCTCGGCGCGGTGGTGCCATGGCCGTATCCGCCGGATGGCGCGCTGTAGTTCTATGAGCCGAGAAGGTAGCCATTGGGCCTGTTAAGCCCGAGTCGGCCGCGGGGTGCCCCAGGTTGCGTCTTTCATTCGTTTCAGGAATTAAGGTGCGGCCACCCGCCAAAAAGTCAAAACCCCCAGGTTGGTGGGATCTTTCTTTTGTCCCTTTTCCACTGTCTAATTTCCAGTTTCAATTCAGCGTATTACTTCCTTGGCGTGTGCAATTTGAGCGGGAGGATTCTGGCGTAGGACTTGAAGTCCGGGTCGGCGGCGAAAATGGACCAGTCGCGAGCGATAGCGATGGCGCAAATCAGCATGTCGGAGACGGATACGGCGACTCCGCGGGCGCGGCACTCGTTGCCGGCTTTGGCGGCGGCTTCGTAGTCGGTCGTCGTAACAGGCTCATCAGGGAAGGAGCGGAGGACGGCGCGCAGCTTTTCGTACTGGCTGGACGTCTTGATGCCGGATAACAGCTCCTGGCGGACCAAACCGATGATTCTGGCACGGCCTTCTCGAATCAGGTTGGTCAGTTCAGCCACGGCGGCGCTCTCGACGGGATTGAGGTCATGGGCTTTACGGCGGAGCGCCAGTGACCAAACCGACGTATCGACGAGAACGTTCACGCGCGCTTTCTCGTGCGTTCCTTCTTGTAGTCGAAGTCCCCTTCGTAGTCGATGGTGCCGAAGAGCGGCAGAATGTCCTGCTGCTTGCGCCGCTGGATATACTCATCGAGGGCGGCGGTGACGGCATCTTTCTTAGTGCGGTGGCGGCCCAGCTTCTTGGCTAGTTCGATCAAGCGGTCGTCGATGGCCAGATTGGTAGGCATGGTCGGCTTTCAAAACGATTATACACATCCTAGTGTGTAAACACAATTATATCTGAGTGTGTAGGCTTAACCACTGTAGGACTGCTCGACGAGTGGCGCGCAAAGCCCAAAGCACCGGGCTGAAGCCCGGCCTCTACAAAACCTTGGGAGGAGGCTACAGGTTCGCGCCGAAAGCCAGCAGACGGCCATCGCAATCCTTCACCACGAACTCCCGCTTGTGCCACGGCATGTTGCCAAGTCCGCGAGTGAATTCTACGCCTTGGGCGGCGTACTCAGCATAAAGTGCGTCGGCATCTTCAACGAGCAGGTACGCGTCGAGTAATTCGTCCGCGTATTTGTCCGGATTGGCGGTGGGCGGCTCGGCGCAACGGAAATGAATCACCTGCTGGTCGCGCGCCACGATGGCGTAGACCGGAGGATCCTGCCACGTCCCCAGACACTCGAAACCAAGCTTGCCTGTGTAATAGGCGAGCGTTGCGGGAATATCCCTGGTGAAGAAAACCGGCGCAATCTGACGGACCATGGGCCAAGTCTACCCCAGATGCAAAGAGCGGTGGCCCTTCGGCTTCGCTCAGCGTAACCGAGTGGCGAGAAGGTCTGGTTAGGGGAGAGTTCGAGGGGCGCGTCCCCGGACCGCGTCGGAGCGCCGGGATTCTTTTCTCTTACTGTCAACTGTGAACTGTCGACTGTTAACCCTCTTGGGGGCTGGCCTACCCTTTGCGGTTTTGTTTTTGCAAAGCCTGGGACACTCTTCGCTTCGTCTTGTCCCACGGATACCGTTAACCCCTCCTCCCCAACCATTCGGTCCCCAATTCTCCCCATTCCCTGCATTTCACTTAGCCTGTCGTCACTCCCATGCTATCCTCTCCCGTGTACGCCGAATCTCATCCCCGCCCGCGTCCCCTTCTGCCCGGCGCAGCCCCCGTCTCTTCGGTATGTTCCCAACCTGCTAACCTTCAAAGGCGCATTTTGCATCCCGGATGCATCTGCGGGACCGTTCAACCTGCAAACACCGTTCAAGCTTCTCCGAAATCTCTCCATCCCAGTCCTTTACTCTCTTGCCAACAGATCGCACCCGTAAATCCTTTAATTGCAATACCTACGAACCTCCCCGCAAGTGTTGCAAACAAACGACTTACGGAAATCCTAACCCCTTTAGATGCAACACTTACAAAAAACAGGGGGGAGGGTGCCTTCCTAACATTCCAACGTTTTAACGTTCAAAGGTGCAACGATTCTTCGGCCTAACTCCTTTCCCAACACATCCTTAGCAGCCCCCCACCCACTAACCCCCATCGAATCATATCCTTACAAAAACCATAGGGGGGAGGGGTACGCCCGATCTTTCACTCCGTTCCACCAAATTCCACTCACCCCTTTCTTTTCATTCACTTACGAATTGCCCATTTTTTATCCCCTTTGTTTTGACATTCATACGTGTAATGGGGGGGTGGGTACCCCTCCGTTCTCTCTTTGCCCGCTCTTTTCGCTCTTCGGACCAAGAGCGTTTCACATCTCCTCTGCAATCAATCGTTTCCACACTCTTTCTCAAAACTGCCGGATGTATACCTCCATCCAGGAAAAAAGAGTTGCTTATGAACGCGACAGTCCTTACCTCCGGCTCCTTCGCTATAATAGAAAGATGCCCGTGCGACTGATCGCGCTCGATATAGACGGAACGCTCCTGGACAGCCGCTGGCACTTGTCCGAAGCCAACCGCGCGGCAATTGCCGAAGCCGCCCGCCGCGGCATCGAGGTGGCCCTGGTGACTGGCCGCCGCTACGACTTCGCCATGCCCGTCGCGCACCAGTTGGATTCCCCGCTCACCATGATCGTGAATAACGGCGCGCTGATCCGCTCCAAAGAAGGCCAGACGCATTTGCGGCATCTCCTGCCGCGGGAAACGGCCGAACGCGTCTTGCATCTCACCCGGCCCTGGCGCGAGGGCGCCGCAGTCATTTTTGACCGCACGCGCGACAATCAATTAATGCTCGAAGTGCTTGACCCGGACGATTCTCTGCGCTACGCCTATTACTCGCGCAACAAGGAGTTCATCGGGCTGGCACATCCTCTCGAGAGCTGCTTGACGGAAGATCCCATTCAGGTGATGCTCTCGGGAAAAGTCGCCCCGATGCGCGAGGCGGAGCAAGTTCTGCGAACCGCACCCTTCGCCGGGGAATTTCGGCTCGCGGTGACCGCCTACGAGAGCAAGGATTTTGCGATGATTGATGTCATCAACCCCGCGTGTTCTAAAGGATCCTCTCTCGCGGAATGGGCTGCGCTGCGCGGGCTGGCGCGCGAAGAAGTCATGGCCATCGGTGACAATCACAACGATTTGGAGATGCTTTCGTTCGCGGGAATTCCTGTGGTCATGGGCAACGGCGTGCCCGAATTGAAAACCTTCGGATGGCACGAGACGGGCACGAACGACGAGAACGGCGTCGCCACCGCGATCGTGCACTTTGCCTTGCGGGAGGCTGCGCCTTGCGCCTGAAGCAAGCAGCACTTCCGCTTCTCGTATTTCTGTGCGCTGCGCCAGCTTCGCGCGCGGAGTACATCGTGCTCCGCAGCGGCCAGCGCCTGACCGTCACGAGCTACGAACTGCTCGGCGACAAATATCGCTTGCGAATCGCCGGAGGCTTCGTCGTTGTTGCCGTCGAAGAAGTCGTATCCATCGAGCCGGAGGAAGTCTTTACTCCGGTTCCCCCAACGATCCAGCCCGTTGCTCTTCCCTTTTACCGCGATTTGGTGGAAGCCGCCGCGAAGCGCTATAACGTAGACGCGGACTTGATCACCAGCGTCATCGCCGTGGAATCTAACTTCGACCCGAAGGCCGTCTCGCGCAAAAACGCTCGCGGCCTGATGCAGCTCCTGCCGGAAACCGCCGCGCGCCTGGGCGTACAAAATATTCTCGATCCGAAAGAAAATATTGAAGCAGGAACGCACTACCTGCACGACTTGCTGCAAAAATATAACAACGATTTGGTGCTGACCCTGGCCGCCTATAATGCCGGCCCCGACAAGGTCCAGCAGTACGGCCGCGTCCCGCCCTATCCCGAAACCGTCTCCTACGTGCGCCGCGTCAAGCGCACCTACGAAAAAAGCAAATCGACCACCGCCGCGAAAGCAGCGCCGCTGCCTGCAACACCAATTGCGTCGTCTCCACCGCGCGCGAACTCGCCTCAGTAAGATTTAGGGTTGCTACGGTGGATCTTGCTATGGCTGCTGTGGACTCTGCTGCGGTTGTTGAGGATTCTGAGGCGGATTTTGCGCGGGCACGGTTGGATTCTGGCCAGGCTGCTGGCCTAGCGGATTCTGGCCGATAGGCTGGCCGCCGAGACCGTTGCCGGTCTGCATTCCAGGCTGCCCGACGCCAATGCTGTCCTTCGAAGGATCCCAGATAAACTCGTACAGGCGATAATTTTTCGCCTTCTCATAAACGATAATCGAACGTTTGTTGACCTTGCCGCCCACGCCGATGATGTTGCCACCGATAATGTTTGGCGTATCTCCCATCGGCACCTGCGACGGGTCAGAACCCGTGCCCTGGTCCGCGCTCACGGGAGTCCCGTGATTCCCGTTGCAGTTGTGCCCGCCGCTCCGCCCGTGGCTGCTCCCGGTGTAGTGCCAAAGCCGGTGCTGGCGGGCTGCGATCCGAACGGCGATTGCTGTCCTGTCGCGGTAGCCGGGCCAAATGGCGAGGCAGAATTTGTGGTGCCAAGCGCGGCAGCGGGCGTGCCCATTCCAGTGGCCTGAGGAAATTGCAAGTTTTGCTGGGGCGGTTTCAAGCTGCCGATGAGTTGTCCGGCGGGGCCAATGTAAATGAGCCTCCAAGATCCATCCTCTTTATTCATCGGATCTTTGTACGCCTGGCGCATAAAGCGCAGTGAACCCATTTTGGGTTTGGTGAGATCGTCGAGAGAAGTGGGAAAGTGGCCGAGCTTGCGGTAATACATTTTTACGCCGCGGACATATTGTTTTCCGCGCCAGATCATTTCCTTTTCTTTTTCGCGGCGGCCCTCGGTCAAGACATTCGGTGCAACGGCCATCGTTGAAAGGAGCAAAAGCGTCAGAAGAAACATGATCACAAGGAGAGCGTATCCGCGCTGCGCGCGACGCGTCGCCGATTTTACAAAAGCGGAGCTCATGCCTACGGGCCACCCGTCCCTTGATCCTGCAGCGGCGCGGTGCCGTGAAGGCCGGTGGAAACTTCCTCGAATTCGAGGCTGGCATTGCCGATTCTCAGAATTCGAAAACGCTTCAGCAAAATTTCGCCTTCGCCAACAACGTAAGTTTCTTCTCCATCGGTGAAGAAGGCGAGGCGCGCCGTTCCGTTTGGCACAACACCGTATCCAAAAAATTTCACAGGCAACACCGGCGGAGGAGGCGGTGGTTTCGGTGGTTCCTGTCGCGGCCCAGACCAGTCTGGTTTAGGTTTGATCTTGTCCTGTTTAGCCACGAGCGGAGGCGGCGCGACGGCGCTGAAAATATTGCGTCCTGCGCTCTTGTACTCGGTCTTGCGCGCCCGATCGACGCCCGAGAAGTGGAGCTGCGGATTTTCCACCTGGAGCAAAGGAACATTCTGGGCCTCAGCGCTAACATCGACTGTGACCGAAGTCTTGTCACCCGCGAAATAGTTGAACCAGACCAATCCCGCGATCACCACGAGCACGGAAAGCACCACGAGTTGTCTCTTGTTCTTCACGAAAGCGTCCGGAAATAGGTCCTGAGATGCAGGGCAACTTTAATTATACCGCCGGAACCCTGGGTGCCGTTATCGGTAGCAAGCGTGAGCGAGTCCACAGCATAAAGGCTGGAGGACCGCTGCAAACTATTCAAGAAACCGATCACGCTCTTGTAATCGCCGCTGACCGTGGCGTCCACAGCCACTTCGTTCATTCCGCGGCTGGCAATTTTGGTTTCCTTGAAAGCGAGGTTTTCCAAGTGAATCCCGGTTTTCCGCGCAACATTGCCGAGCTCGGAGGTCACGTAGGAATAGCCTGAACCAGCGGGAGGGAGGGAGCGTTCGAATTTTTCGCAATCCTTCTGGATATTGGGCATGTCGTTGCGGATTTTTTGCGCCCGGTCAATATTTCCCCGCAGCAGCTTGAGTTGATTCTGTTCCTGCGCGAACTGCTGTTGGGGCGTGTGGGGAGAGGATGAGAGATGCCAGGAGTAGCCGGCAAGAATGACGTCGGCGAGGACGAGAGCGATCACTCCGCCGAGAATGATTTTCCTTCTGAGTTTGAGATCTCGCCGCATCAAGTCCTCAAATACACGGTGGTCAACTGCAAGACTTTTTGATCCGGGCCGGAGGCCTGCGTAGTTTCCGCCAGCAGTTGCACTTCGCTGAATTCCTTGGATTCCTCCAAGGCATGAAGGAATTTATAGGCGGCTTCGTCGCTGGTGGCGCCCACATTTAATTTGACTTCGACGTGCCCCCCAACTTGCTTCGGCTCAATGCTGATGACACGAATCCCAGACGGGAGGACATGCTCCAAGTCCATGAACATCTGTGTCCAATTGAAGCTACGCGCATCCAGGATGCTGTTAATGAAGGCGGCGCGATCGTGCAGCTTGGCGTTTTCTTCCTGATGAAAAAACCGGTCGAGTTCCTGCCGCTGCAGCTCGAGCTTGGCCATTTCCTGCCGAGTCTTCTCAGTGCGTGCGCGGAGTTCCTCATCCACCTTTCGAACGGAGTAGACATGCCAGCCAAGCCAGAGGAACACGATGCCGGCAAAGAAAGCGACCATCCCTGAACCAACGAGGAACCGCCGCTGCGTTTCCAGCGGTTTGGTCGCCAAATTGAGCCGAAGTCTCATTCCGTCAAATCCTCTTTATTCGAATCCGTGGTTAGTTGCGCTGCAGCATCCAGCCGATCAGACCATCCAGTTCGCGATCTGCCAGCGGACGCGCATCTTCTTTGATGCGCCCGTCGGAGACCGCGGAGTACAACAAGGAACGCACTTCGCAATGGAACTCGTCTTCGAGCGGACGGACAAAGTCAGGAAGCCGCGCGCCCAGCCCCGCAACACGAACCGCCTGAATCTCCTCATGCCAGGTGTCCTGATAATACGCAGCCACGGGAAAAACTTCCTCGAGCAGCATTTGCGGAGTAAGTTGCAGGCCGTGAGCCGGAAGTTCGGTGCAGCGATACCCGCAAAGCACGTCATTGCGGACGATAGCACTGGTCAGGGAGGAGCCGGAAACACGCGCGAGCAGAGTGGGCTTCTCTCCATCGAGCAAAGAAACCGCCGCGAGGGAAGAACTCAGTACGATGCCGGGGTGCAAACCCAGATCCTCAGCCAGCGATTCGTACTCGCGAACAATGCGCAGACGGGCAAGGCCGGTAACGACGTCCACGCCGGCTTCGCGAGGCGCCTGGCGCATGTAAGAGATGAGCGTGTCGTCGGCATCGAAGGGAACGCTCTTCTTTAGTCTCCATCGCAACATCGGGATGGCTTCCTCTGTCGAACGAGGAAATTCCTCGAAGTGCTGGATGAAAACGCGGACGACGGGATCTGGAAGGATCAAGGCAACGTCTTCGTCCTTGGCGCGCAAACGCTCGCAAATACTGGCGAACGCTTTCTTTACGGTGAGCGCGTCCACGATGTTGGTTTCCACGGCGGAAGGCATAATCGCGCCCACCGGCAACATCTCGACAGCGTAATCATCCACGGAGCCGGTTCTGCTCCAGCGCACAGCAGCAATCCGGTCCGGCGCGACTTCAACGGCTAGCGGCGGATGCGGCAGAGCATCTAGCCAGCGCACGATGCGCCGCGCGAGATCGCTCTGGAAGATGCCTTGCTGAACTGTGCTTGCGCTACTCAACGAAAGTCACCTTGTTGATTTCCTTTACCGTTGTAATGCCCGCGCGAATTTTGGCGAGACCGCTTTCCCGCAAGGTAATCATTCCCTCTTCGCAGGCCACGCGCTTGATTTCCGAGGTGGGCCGGCGATCCACGATCATTTCGCGGATGCGGTCGGTAAGATCCAGCAATTCGCAGATGGCGGTCCGGCCGTGATAGCCCGTGCCCGAGCATTCCAGGCAGCCACCACCTTCGAAAAGAGTTACGCCGGACCACACGGCAGGGTCCAGTCCCGCCTCTTTTAATTCCTGGGCAGAATACTTTTTAGGTCTTTTGCAATTGGGGCAAACGACGCGGACGAGGCGCTGCGCCATGATGCAATTCAGCGCAGAGACGAAATTGTAGGGCTCGACGCCCATATTGATGAAACGCCCAATCACGTCGGTGACATTGTTGGCGTGGACGGTGGTGAAGACGAGGTGTCCGGTAAGCGCCGACTGAATGGCGATTTGCGCCGTCTCCTGGTCGCGGATTTCGCCGACCATGATTTTGTCGGGATCGTGGCGCAAAATGGAACGCAATCCGCGCGCGAAGGTGAGGCCTTTCTTCTCGTTCACAGGAATCTGCGTGATGCCGCGGACCTGGTATTCGACGGGATCCTCGATGGTGACGATTTTGTCTTCGTCGGTCTTGATTTCATTGATGGCGGCGTAGAGCGTAGTGGTTTTTCCGGAACCGGTTGGGCCAGTGACCAATACCATGCCATACGGCTCGCGAATGTAGCGGCGGAAGCGGCGGGTTTCATCGGCGGAGAAGCCAACAACGTCGAGGCTCAAGCTTTGAAATTTTTCCGACAGGGTCTCTTTGTCGAGAACGCGGAGGACGGCATCTTCCCCGTGGCTGGCGGGCATGATGGAGACGCGCAGGTCAATGTAGCGGCCCTTGTATTTCACGCGGAAGCGTCCGTCCTGCGGGACGCGGCGTTCCGCGATATCCAAATCGCTGAGGACCTTGATGCGGGAGAGGACGGTGGAATGCCATTCCTTGGAAATGGGCTGCATGGCATGCTGCAAAACACCGTCAATGCGGTATTTAACGGCGACTTCCGAGTCGCGGGCTTCGATGTGAATGTCACTAGCGCGGCGCTCGAGGGCGGTGAAGATAATGGTTTCGACGAGCCGAACGACGGGGCTGGCGGTACTGTCGCGGGTCAGCCGGTCGCCGGATATTGTTTCTTCGCTTTCCTCATCCTCCTTGGAAGTTTGGAGCGTGAAGGCTTCGGTGGCTTGTTCGAGGACGCGCTGGGATTGCTCGGTGCGTTTCAAAATGTCGCTGATCTGGCGGGGGGTAGCGACACGGATCAAGAGTTTCTTGCCCAAGAGCAGCGGTAGTTCATCGCTCATCTGCACGCTGGGGTCGGCGACGGCGATGGATAGCAAATTGTCGTGGACCTCAAGCGGCACAAAGTTGTAGCGGAACATGAGATCCGCTTGAATGGTGCGGAATAGCTCGGGATCGATGCGTTGTTCGCGCAGGTCGATGAAACTCAGGCGATATCTTTCCGCGAGTTTCCGCGCGGCATTGCGCTCATTTTGCTCATCACCATCCCCGGGCAGTCCGGGCGGTGGTGGAAGTTGCTCCGTGGTAGCCATAGATCCTTACTTGGTCGCCCCCGTCATGGAGAAGGAAAAGATGGGCAGATATAGCGAAATCAAAATAAAAGCCACCAACATTCCCATGAATATCAGAAGAATAGGCTCAATGAGGGAGACGAGCGCGGATAAGCGCACATTGACTTCCTCCTCGTAAAATTCGGCCACGCTGGTTAGCATGGGAGAAAGCGCGCCGCTGGATTCGCCGACTTCGATCATGTCCAGCGCCATGTCCGGCATCACGCCTTTGGAGGACAGCGCGGCACTCAGGGACTCGCCTTCGCGAACCATCTGGGTTGCTTCCGCAACGGTCGAGCGCAGCAGCCTGCTGGTGATGGCGTCGGAGGCAGTCTGGAGCCCCGCGACAAGAGGGGTGCCGCCGGTAAGCAAGGTGGCCAGCGTGCGCGAGAACTGCGCTACTTGAAATTTGAGAAGCGTGTCTCCAATTACCGGCAGGCGGAATTTGAGGCGGTCCAGCGAAGTTCCACCCTCTTCCGTGCGAGACCACAGAAAAACGGCCGCAGCGGTCAAGGCTAACAATCCCACGGCCCCCAACACGGCGTAGCGGTAATCTACCGTCAAGGAAATCAATAACTTCGTGGGCGCGGGGAGTTCCACGTTTAGATCGTGGTAGAGCAGGGCAAATTTGGGAATCACGGCAGTAACAAGATACGTCACGATGATAATGGCAACGGTGATCAGCAGAACCGGATAAACCATCGAGGCGAGAATCTTCTTGCGGACGCCGGTGCTGACGCGCTGATAGGCAATGTAATAGTCCAAGACGCCGGAGAGGTTTCCGCTTTTTTCTCCAGCGAGAATCGCAGTCGAATAGACTTTCGAGAACACGCCGGCTTCGGCAACGGCCTCGGACAACGACTTCCCTTCCCGCACACGGTCGCGCAACTGCGATATGACCGGGCGCAATTTCGGGGACGACGCGCGGTCGGCAAGAAGATCCAGAGCCCTTAGAATCGGGAGGCCCGCCTTGATCAGGGTATTGAATTGCTGGTTGAGGATGAGGAATTCCGAGCCACCGATTTGGCGGCTACTGCTGCGGCGAAGGAGAGCAGCGAGCTGGCCGCCGCGCGATTCCACCGAATAGACGTACAATCCCCTGTCCGCGAGCTTCTGACGCGCTTCGTCCAGTGAGCTCGCAGCCTCGACATGTGAAAACACACGCCCTTCCGCATCCGCCACGCGGCAGACGAATTCCCCCATAGGCTTCAGTTTACCTCAAGTAAGTGATATGCGGTGAAGCGCTCGATGGTTGGCCGTTCCCTGGAGGAAACCGGGGGCCGAAGGGGATAAACTATTGATTCACAGAGGCCTTATCCCCTGGTAACACGCCGTTCACGATGGCTACGCCACTGGGAACAGTGAAATGGAAGAGCGTGTCGGCCACGGGAGGATCTGCTTGCCAGTCCTTGAAATGAAACTCGATTTGCAGTCCTCCAGGGTCCTGAACGAGCACGCGCACAAGCTGTCCTGAATTCCTAGCAACCTCGAAGAACACAACCTCCTGAGGATTTGCCGCCAGCGAAGAGGACTGCTGGTCAACTGGTTTCGGGGAAGGAGCGCCGCGCAATTCGCAGTGAAGGACGATATTGTCGCTGGACTCAGGCTTTTCATCGGAAGCTGCCTCCACCTTTGCGCAAATACGCGAGACTTTCATCTCGCCGGCCAATAGCGCGAAAGGCGTTCTCCAATCGGCACTTTCCTTCGCGGGAACGCGAGTGACAGTATGATCCGCGGGCACGTAAAACCAGGCGGACTTTCCGTCAACGAGGAACAGATTCTTTTCCGGGGACTCATACTCCCAGCGCATTTTGCCTGGCCGACGGAAGTAGGCCACGCCCGCTTCCACGCGGACGAGATGGCCGTTTTCCGTGTAGCGCTCGAGAAAGGTGGCCTTCAGAGTGTGCGCGGAGTGATATCTGGACTCCAGGCGCGTGACTGCGGTCTTTACGTCGGGAGAGCTGATGGCAGTGAACAAGTACAAAAGGCAAGACAAGCATTGGAGCATGCCATCATTCTAACAATGCTGGCAGGTTTATGCGCGGCTGCTGACCACGCTTCTATCGCTCCTCAATCCCAGCAAATCCCTGGGAGAGGACCTGTTAAATTGCCGCGTCGGACGCGGTCGCCGGAACTGTAGCGTTGTATCGAATTACGCCAGGGTAATTCGTAAAAAAGCTCCGCCGTCCCGTGGAGTTGCGGACGATGGGATCGGCGTTGATGTTATAGCCTATAGATGGTGTCAGCCCGTCATTCGCATACGTGATGGTATATCCGGCTTTCGTGCCGCTCGCCAGAACGTCGTCAATCAGACAGGCCTGCGTTGTAGTCGCCGTGCACGGGTTTGTACCGCCATCGGACAGGTTTCCCAGAGAAAGTGAATAGCCGTTGAGCGGGAACGTCGTTGCGTACGCGGTCTCCGCCGACTGGATGGTACGCAGACTCTGCACAGCAGAAGCCTCGTTGGCAGACATGCGCGCAGAGATGAGATTTGGGATCGCGATGGCGGCAATAATTAGGATGATGGCCACCACAATCAGAAGCTCGATGAGAGAGAAGCCCTTTTGTCGTCTCTTCATAATGTATTCCCCAAAAAACCAACCCCTTAGTTTGGGCCGACCTGGCCGTCAGACTTCACCTGAACTGAGTGCACTTGGTGGGCCAAATCACAATTCTGACTGACGGTCTAAGACCTTTTTTTTCAAGGCTATAGCCAATGCTCTCGGTAAACTTTATAGAAAACCGGAGCACGAATGACAAAAACCGTCAACAAACCAAAGCAAGGGACCAAAAATGACCACGAGCCCTGTCAAATCCCGCGTGTGATTCAAATTGGGCGAGAACTTCTTCATGGATAAGTTCAGACAAAAAGAAAAGCACGGGACTTGCGTCCCGTGCCTTTCCAGTCCAACGGTGGCCAACTGCGGGCCGCAGCTTTGATTTCTTACAGCGCTGCGTCGCCGCTGCCGGCAGCCGTCGTGCCGTTGTAACGGATCACGCCGGACTGATCGGAGTAGAAGTAACGCGTGCCGCTCTGCCCAGGAACGCTCGGGCTGGCGTTCGACACATAGGTAACCGCCGGCACCGTGGCGCCTGCCGTGGTCACGAACGTGTAGCCGCTCTTGATGCCGGCGGACAAAACGTTATCCAACAGGCAAGCGCCCGTGGATGTCGCGCTGGTGCAAGGTGCCGCACCACCGAGGCTGGCCAAAGCCGCAAAGCCGATCGATGGGTAGGTGGTGGAATAGGTGACTTCCGCGGTGTTAATCGTGCGGAGAGAACCTACTGCCGAAGCCTCGTTCGCGGCCATACGGGACCGGAGGAGGTTCGGAATGGCGATGGCCGCGATGATCAGAATGATCGCCACGACGATCAAAAGCTCGATAAGAGAGAAACCCTTCTGTTTCTTCATGCTATCTCCTTGAGAATCTATTTAGTAGTGCCAGAGCACGCAGGGAGATAGTGCAACGGGGAGGCCAATCTCGAAAACTTTGGTACTGCCTGGAGCCTTCTCGTATATCATTGATGCAGAAGGACTTGTATGGAAATGACGACCAATTGGACTTCATTTGCGCTCATTTCGGCGCGTTCTGGCCCGCGATTGTGACGGTTTCAGTCACTTCCGATAGCCCAAAAGGGGCAGGGGTCCCGTGTAACGTTTTGTTACCATGGACGAGCTCGGCTTTAGCTGGGCGTGACATCCGGTCGGAGAACCTCGGTGGGGCTTTGTGCGGCCACTTTCGCGAGGCCCAAGGAGGTGGCTGCTGGCTCGGAGGATGACGCCAAGCGGCCCTCTAAGAGCAATGTTGCGGCAACTGTCAGAATAATGAGCGTCCAGGGGATGCCGGGTGAAACCCAAAAGAGGTGTGGCTGGAACCGCAAGAGTGTCATCCAGAGGACAGTGCTTGCAAGGCCGAAAACGATGGCCCTGATGCGCCAGGCATCGGCCCAAGCAGCAGAAAATGAAAAGGCGGCCAAGATCATCAGCGAAAAGGGCATGGCTACGACTAAGTCCGCCAAGTAGTGCTCGCCGGTCCCCAAGGTTGAAAGCACGGTGAAGGTGAGAAAGACCGAGGCGACGATTCGCACCCATGACGCCGCGCCTCTCGAATACCAAAAGGCGAGCAAAGCCCAAGTCATGTGCAGTGAGGGCATAGCATTGGGGAATCCGTAGAGGCTAACGGGCTCGAGGCGCAAATGCTGAATAGCGCTGGCGGGCAGGGGCCGAAGCGGGAAATTTGCGCCGAACAAATACAAGGGGCCCAAGGCGGGGAAAAGGTTGTAGAACAAAATCCCAAGGGGACCGGAGATAAGGAAGGCCAGGAAGACGGGCTTGGCTTTTTTAATATCGCGTAAGAGCAGGTCCGCGAACACAAACATGTAGATCGAGGAAATGGCCATGTAGACGGCGGTGGAGAATTTGCCAAAGACGGGCCACTTCAGAAAAGCTTTCCCTAGGAGAAAACTTGGTTGGAAGCGCAAGCTGGCGTCGAACGAATAGAGATAGAGATCGAAGCCTTTTGGATTGGCCTTCGCGACCCAAGTCAACATTGGGGGAATTACCCAACCCAAGAAGACGATCGACATGCCAGCGACAAATCCCCAACCGATAATGGCGCGGCGGTCTTTGGGCAACCATACCGAGTGAATGCCCAGGATGACCAGGCTTGCAAGGCCGAGGCAGGTAAGGCAGAGAGGAGCGCCAGGAGGAAAGTGATCGCTGCGAGCGGCGATGGCAACCAAGGCAGCCGTGGAAAGAACTAGCAGACCAAGTTCAGAGAGTTTGTGCCTCAAGCGAATGTGAAGCACCGTGACGCTGATGAACGTGGTAAAAAATGTGTATTCGGTTTTTGCCAGGCGCAGAAAATACGGATTCGCGGCGACGAAAAGTGCGCCCGCCACTAGAAGGACCGTCAGCAAAATACGGGTGATGCGTTCAGACATAGCACTCACTGCTCATTTCCTCAAAGCCACTCGACATTCCCGCTCATCTTTTATCCCACACGAGAAGCTGAACCTGATTGCCGCAGTGGAGGCAGCTTATTCAATTGAGCAACCGTTCGAACGGGCAGGTCCATGGTAAATCTTCCCTAGGCGCGAGTTACAGATTGTGCTTTTTGGCGAAATGGCGGAAGGAGCGATAGCTGATCTTCAGGAGATCCGCTGCTTTCGTGCGCACGCCGCCTGATTTTTCGAGGGCCACTCGGAGATAGTGGCGCTCGGCCTCGGCAATTTCTTTCTCGAAGTCCACGCCCTCGGCGGGAAAGTCCGGCAAGGAGCCACCCGTTGCTCCCACAGGCGCAGGCCCTGCATAACCTGCGATGCGATCGGGCAGCACGCGCAGGGAAATCTCGCGGCCGGATTCCAGAGCGACGGCGCGTTCCATGGTGTTCTCGAGTTCGCGAACGTTTCCCGGCCAATCGTAGGATTCCAGCCGGTTCATGGCTTCGGGCGAAATTCCTTCGATGGGCTTTTCCATGGTCTTTCGAAAGCGTTCGAGGAAATGGCGCGCTAAGAGGGGAATGTCTTCGCGGCGTTCGCGCAAGGAGGGCACCTGGATGGGGATGACGCTAAGGCGGTAATAGAGGTCCTCGCGGAAACGGCCTTCGGCGATCTCTTTTTCAAAACTTTTGTTGGTGGCGGCGATGATGCGGACATCCACATCAGATTCTTCCGTGCTGCCGATGGGGCGGACTTTGCCCTCTTGCAGGACGCGATAGAGTTTCACCTGCATGGTGAGGCTCATGTTTCCAATCTCGTCCATGAACAGCGTGCCGCCATGAGCCGCCTGGAAAAGCCCCTGGCGGTTTTCGTTCGCGCCGGTGAAAGCGCCCTTCATGTATCCGAAGAGTTCGGATTCCAGAAGGGTCTCGGGGAATGCGCCGCAGTTGATGGTGATAAACGGAGCTTGCGCGCGAGCGCTGTTTTCGTGGATGGCGCGGGCCACAAGTTCTTTACCGGTCCCGCTTTCTCCGGTAATCAGAACGCGGCTGGATTGCGGCGCAACGGTCTGGATCATGTCGAAGATCGCGCGCATATTCGGGCTCTGCCCGATGATGTTGTCGAGCCCGGTGAGCCTGCGCAGTTCGCGGCGGAGATAGCCAGCTTCTTTCTTCCACTTCAGACTCTCAGAAACCTCGTGCACGGCAAGGCGCAGTTGATCGACAAGCGAGTCTCCTTTAACAACGTACCGGTCGGCGCCGGAATTGAGAGCGGCAATGGCCGTATCCAAAGCGGGCAATGCAGTCATTAAAAGGAAGAACGAGCCTGGGGCAATTTCCTTGGCGAATTTCAGGAGATCAACACCGCTCTCGCCCGGCATCCGAACGTCCGAAATAATAATGTCGAAGATTTGCGACTCCAGCTTGCGCTTGGCAGCCTCCACGCTGTGCGCAACTTCGACGCGGTGGCCTTCCTTGCGAAAGGTGATTTCGAGCAACTCCCCGATCGATTTCTCGTCGTCAACGACGAGAATGTGGGGCATCTCTCGTGTCGCTTCGCGGATTACAGCTTTCGTTCCTTGCATGGCGCCTCACGCAACTCGCGGCAGCTCGACGATAAATTCGGCGCCGCGGTCTTTCTCCGAAATAACGCTGATCCTTCCACTGTGGGCCTGAACTATCTGGTAGACAATAGACAAGCCGAGGCCGGTGCCACCTTCAAATGTCGATTGCAGCGGCTCGAAGATCTTGGATCTCTGCTTGGCATCCAGGCCAACCCCGGTGTCCTGGAACGCGATTCGCAACCAAAAGGGGCGCTGCTCCAACTTTATGGTGAGCGTGCCGCCGTCGGGCATGGCGCGCAGCGCGTTGTCGCAAAGATTCCAGAAGACCTGTTTGATTTTGTTGGCGTCCACGCGCGCGCGCAATTCGTGCCCATTGAACGCTCGCACAATCTGATATTTCGTTCCAATGTCCGGCTTTTTCTCCATGAGCATGAGGGCTTCGTCCAGCAGACCACGCACATCGGCCTCCTGAAACTCATAGCTTTTTTCCCTAGAGTAGTTGAGGAAGTTGGTAATGATGCTGTTCAGCCGTTCCGATTCCCTGCTGACAATGTTGACGAGCTGTTTCTCGTCGTCTTCGAGCGGCACCAGGCGCGCCAACTCTTTCACCGCACCGGCCATTGCCGTAAGAGGCTGGCGGATCTCGTGGGCGATCGCGGCGGAGAGCCGACCCAACGCGGCCATGCGCTCTTTCGTCGCCACCTCCTGCTCGAGCCGGCGCAGATCGGTGAGATCCTGGAAATTGAAAACGTAGCCGCTGCGCTGCGCATTGCGCGAACGAAGGGGCGAGATACTGATTCCCAGGAAGCGCTGCTCGCCGGTCGGGGTGCGGAAATCGATCTCTTTGCGCAGCGAGAGTCTTTCCGCATCGGCATACTGGCCTGGAAGCCAGAAATCTTCGTTCAATTCTTGGAGTTTTTCCCCGCGCAAATCACTGAAACGCAGCCCCAGAATTTCTTCTCCCGTGCGGTTGAGCAGCAAGATATGTCCGCTAAGATCCGTGGTCAGCAACCCGCCACGCATGGAGTGGATAATGTCTTCGGTGAAATCCTGCAGGCTTAAGAGTTCCTCGCGCTTCTCTTCCAGCTCCGCGCCTTTGTGGCGGAGCGATTGAGCAAGGAGACTGGCGAGATAGGCGACCGCGAGAAAACCGAGAAGATTCATCACCAGCCAGGTGCGCAGGCTCTCCGGAGTCGGCAGGCTTGCAGACGTGCGCGTAATTCTTCCCGCGTACACGAGTACGGTCATGGCCACGAGAAGCAGGAAGCAAACTGCAGTGATCAGGAAGGCAATCCGACGCGAGAACAGGATACTGGCAACGATGATGACGAGCAGATAGAGCGAGATGAAATAGCTTTCCTGAAGGCCGGTGGAATATACCAACAGCGAAATCATCGCCACGTCGCCGGCGACTTGCAGACCACCATGCCAACGCGCTTGCGGGACCCAGCGCAGCAGAATGAGATCCAAGAGCCCGAGAGTGATCCAAAAGATGATGAGCGGGAGAAAAAAGCGATTGGTGCTGAAGCCCGGAATGTACTGTGGCCAGACAACTCCGACGGTCAGGATGAGGGTGATCGTCAGCAGACGAACACGCGTCAGCCAGTCCAACCACTCCCGTGTAGCAAAGCTTTTGTCCATCGCTCGCCCGCGCCTCAACCCGGCATCCGGGTATCCCCAAGTTCAGGCAGGAAAAACGGAGGGCTGAGGCCTGCGCCTTTACCCTCCGCAAAGAAGGTGCTGCCGAGCGGGCGGAAGCCCGGTCTAGTGCATCGAGCTCAACTTGCCGATCAGCGAGAACAGCGGCAAGTACATCGAGATGACTACGCCGCCGACGATGACGCCCAAGAAGACGATCATGATGGGCTCGAGGGCAGTCAGCAAATCTTTCACCGCCGCGTCCACTTCTTCTTCGTAGAAGTCAGCAATCTTCTGCAACATGGCATCCATGGCGCCGGTTTGTTCACCGACGGCGATCATCTGGGTGACCATGCCCGGAAATACTTCCGAATCCCGCAGCGGCTCAGTGAGCGACTTACCTTCTTCGAGCGACTTCCTCACCTGCTGCAAAGCCCTTTCAACGACCGCGTTACCCGCAGTCCTGGCGGTGATGTCCAGACCTTCCAGGATCGGCACGCCGCTGGAGATGAGCGTTCCGAGCGTACGAGTGAAACGCGCGACGGCAATCTTTCTCATGAGAACGCCGAGCACGGGGAGTTTAAGGATGATGGTATCCAAGACGAAGCGGCCCTGCGCAGTTCCATACCAGGCCTTCAATCCAAACACTCCGCCTATGATGGCCACAAGAATGAGCAGACCAAAATAGCTGCCGACGAAGTTGCTCAAGGCGATGACGATTTTCGTGGGCAGAGGCAGGTCCACGCCGAGGCCTGCGAACAAGGTGGCGAAAATCGGCACGACTTTCCACAACAGCAAAGTGATAACGCCGCCGGCGACGGTCAAGACGCCCACTGGATAAACGAGAGCGGACTTCACGGCGCGCTGCAACTTGACGTTCTTTTCGATGTAGGTTGAAAGGCGCTGGAGAATGGTGTCGAGAATACCGCCCGTCTCGCCCGCTTCCACCATGTTCACGTAGAGGGCGTCGAAGACTTTTGGCGAGCTGCGCATGGCTGCCGATAGCGTCGCGCCGCCTTCGACCTGGCTTCGCGTGCCGACCAGCACTTTTTGGAAGAATTTGTTCTCCTGCTGGCTGGCAAGAATCTCGAGACACTGAACGAGCGGCAAGCCCGCGTCGATCATGACCGAGAACTGGCGCGTGAAGATGGCAAGTTCTTTCGCTTTCACGCCTCCCCCGAAGGTGGGCATGTTGAACTCTTTGCCCTTTTCGGTCATTTTCGTGGCAGTGATCTGCTGACGCTTCAGCAAATTCGCCAGCTCGCCCTTGTTCGCGGCGGTCATCACGCCGCTGACACTGGAGCCGGAGCGGCTCGTTCCCTGATATTTATAGTCCGGCATTTGATTGCCTCCTCATTCCTTTAATCCTTCCGGCGTCGGGCCGTCCAGATTCTTGAATCTCTCTTATCGCTTGCCACCTACAGGCGCCTTACTGCCGCCGCCAGGTGTGGAAACCCCGCGATTGATCATGTCCTGTAGTTCATCGGCATTGGATGAACGCGACATGGCCATGTCCAGCGTAATAGCTTTGTTGAAATAAGCGTTTGCAAGGCCCTGGTTGAACGTCTGCATACCCGTTTGTCCCGTACCAGTTTGCATCGCGGAATAAATCTGGTGAATCTTGTCCTCGCGGACCAGGTTGCGAATGGCCGGCGTCGGAATGAGCACTTCCATGATCATGGCGCGGCCGCGCCCATCGGCGCGCGGAAGAAGTGCCTGACAAAGGATGCCTTCGAGAACCATGGATAGCTGCGCGCGAATCTGCGGCTGCTGGTGCGATGGGAAAACGTCAATAATACGGTTGATGGTGGAAGCCGCCGAGTTGGTGTGCAGGGTGGCAAAGGTCAAGTGGCCGGTTTCCGCGATGCGCAGAGCCGATTCGATGGTCTCGAGGTCGCGCATTTCGCCGATGAGAACGACGTCGGGATCTTCACGAAGCGCGGCGCGCAATGAATTTGCGAACGAATGTGTGTCGGCGTGGACTTCGCGCTGGTTCACAAGGCACTTCTTGTGGTTGTGCAGAAACTCGATGGGGTCCTCGATGGTGATCATGTGCTCTTCACGTTCGCTGTTGATCTTGTCAAGCATGGCAGCGAGCGTGGTGGACTTGCCGGAGCCCGTCGGCCCGGTGACCAGGACGAGTCCACGAGGCTTGTCGCACAGGCCTTTCACCACTAGTGGCAACCCAAGAGCGTCGAAGCCTTTTATTTCCCAGGGGATGGTACGGAAGACGGCACCGACCGCGCCGCGCTGATTAAATACGTTGCCGCGGAAGCGGGCCAGATTCTTCAAGCCGAAGGAGAAGTCCAGTTCCAGGTTTTCTTCGAAGCGATGTTTCTGCGCATCCGTCAAAACGCTGTAGGCAAGTGATTTGGTGTCCGCGGCAGTCAAAGGCGGCATGTCGAGAGGGCGGAGCCGGCCGTGCACGCGTACGCGTGGCGCGCTGTTCGTCGTGATGTGGAGGTCGCTGCCTCCCATCTCGATCATCTTCTTCAGCAATTCACTGAGCGTAATGCCAGCCATCCGTCACCTTCGATTCTATAAAACTGTTTCGCGCAGGACTTCTTCCATCGTTGTTTGTCCCAGCGCAACCTTCGTCAAGCCGCTGCGGCGCAGCGTAATCATTCCCTGCTCGATCGCCTTTTTCTTCAATTCCAGAGCGGAGGCGCCGACGAGAATCAATTCGCGGAGCTCATCATTAATTTCCATGACTTCGTAAAGACCGGTGCGGCCTTTGTAGCCGCGCTTGCCGCACGTCGTGCAGCCCTTGCCGTGATAAATTTTTGTCTTCTTCGCTTCTTCCGGCGTATATCCGGCGTCAATCAGAGCCTGTTCCGGTACTTCCAACTCTTCCTTGCAGTTGGAACAGATGCGGCGCACAAGACGCTGGGCGCAAATCAGGTTTACGGAGGTGGCCACGAGGAAAGGCTCAATGCCCATGTTCATCAAACGGCTGATGGTGGAAGGGGCGTCGTTGGTGTGCAGGGTGGACAAAACCAAGTGCCCAGTGAGCGCGGCCTTCACGCCGATTTCCGCCGTTTCAAAGTCGCGGATCTCGCCGACCAGGATGATGTTGGGATCCTGCCGGAGGAAGGCGCGGAGAGCGGCGGCGAAGTTCAAGCCGATCTGTTCCTTCATTTGGACCTGGTTGATGCCCGCCAACTGGAACTCGACGGGGTCTTCCGCGGTCATGATGTTGGTGTCCACGGTGTTCAGCGTGGCAACGGAAGAGTACAGAGTATTGGTCTTGCCCGAACCGGTCGGCCCGGTGACCAGCACCATGCCGTAGGGTTTCAAAATGTTGCGTTCGAATTTCTTGAGCGACTCCGGTTCGAAGCCGAGCTTGGTCATGTCCAGCCGGAGGTTTTCCTTGTCCAGCAAGCGCATGACGATTTTTTCGCCGTACAAAGTTGGAACGGTGGAGACGCGGAAGTCCAATTCCTTTTTCTTGCCCTCGGCCTTGTACTTGATCATGATACGGCCGTCTTGCGGGAGGCGCTTCTCCGCGATGTCCAGCTTGGCCATAATCTTCAAGCGGCTGGTGATGGCATCCTTCAAGCGCAAGGGCGGGGTCATCACCGTCTGCAATTGGCCGTCAACGCGGAACCTCACGCGCATTTCGAGCTCGTAAGGCTCGATGTGAATGTCGCTCGCGCCGCGCTTCACGGAATCCGTCAATATCAAATTAACGAGCTTGATGATGGGAGCTTCTTCCGCGGCCTTTTCCAGGGTCGCGGTGTCCAGCTCCGATTCTTCGGCAGCCAGCTCGAGTTCGTTGTCCTCGTCAACGAGGTCCTTCATCAAGTTGCTGAGTTCCTCGTGGTTGGACGCCGCTCCGCCGTAGAAGCGGGAGATGGCGTCGCCGATGGCCGATTCGGAGGCTACGACCGGCTCGACGTTGAAGCCGGTCATGAACTTAATATCGTCCATCGCGAAGACGTTGGTGGGATCCGTCATAGCGATGGTGAGGACGGAGCCGACGCGCGACAGCGGAATCACCTGGTAACGCGACGCGGTATCCTGTGGGATGAGCTTTATGACGTTGGGATCGATTTCGTAATATTTCAGGTTGATGGAAGGAACGCCGTACTGCCGGGAGAGTACTCCCGTGATGTCATCGTCGGTGATAAAGCCCATCTTCGTCAGACAGCTTCCCAGCTTGCCGCCATTCGCGCGCTGAAATTCCAGCGCCTTCTGCAGCTGATCCTGCGTGATGAGACTTTCCTTAACTAAGATTTCGCCCAAACGGACGGACATCCGCAGTACTCCCAACCGGGTTTGCACCCAGCGCTCACCTTAACAAATGACGAAGGGGAGCGTACCCAGAATTTATCGCTTCGTTCTGAAATGGCTAATACCTGCCCACCAGGACAGGTCTTATGGAAAGAGTACAGGTTGAATTCTTGACTTGAGTGTGCGCGGTGGCTATCTTGCCTTAGAGATGCTTCCGCGGCACATTGCGACAGATTCTGCTTATGTTTCCGCTCGACTGACGGAAATTGTCCGCAGAGCGCGTGGCGAGAGCAATTTTGCGGTTCACTTGAGAGCGCTGCGGCGCATTCCTTCATGAGCCACCTGGACAACAAGCAGCGATGGGGTCTGGCCACCGGCGGAATTCTGCTGACATTGCTGTTAGCCGCCGTGTTTACGTTCGGGTCGCTGGATGTCCCGTTCGAACCGCGCAACTGGCGCACGGTCATGGTGCTGTACGCGGTGTCGAGTTTCATGACCGCCGCGCTTTTGGTGTTCTTGCTCATTCTCGGGCGCACAACAGTGCGCCTCTGGGTGGAACGCAGCCGGGAACAATTAGGAGCCCGCTTCAAAACCAAGATGGTCGTGGGGGCCATGGCCATTTCGCTCCTGCCCATCGTCTTCATGTTTATCGTCAGCTATTCGCTGATCAATCGCAGTCTGCTGCTGTGGTTTCCAAAACCACTGGAGATCGCCTCAGAGGAAACCCAAAAGCTTTTGAATGACCTGGGGCGCACACAGTTGCCTCGGCTTCGCGGCATGGCTTTGCAGGCGCTGACCGAAACTACCGGGCCGGGGGACGACTATCTACAACGTGCCCTTGCGAAGGGCGCGGATGCAGCATGGATATTGGATCGGAATGGCAAGGCGGTCCGGGGGGGCGTGGCCTGCGACAACCAGTCCGAGGATCGCCGAGAGACGGTTTGTGCGCAGGCAGGAATTCTTGGGGAGTATCTGCGCTCGTTGCAGAGCGGAGTGGAAGTTTGGCAGGCGGGTGGGAAGACTTACTTTGGCGCGCGGCTGCCGATTCTGGAGGGTGGGCAGCCAGCCGGATTTATCGTTGCGGCAAATCGAACCAGTCCAGACATTCTTGCGCGGCTCACCACCATTCAATCGCAGACGCATGAGTACTATCAGGAAAAACAGAATCTGCGGGCTTTGAAACGCCAGATGCTTTTGATTCTGCTTCTCTTCACAATGTTGCTGCTCTCCGCGGTGATGTGGGTGGCGTTGTTTCTTGCGAAACAGGTGACCGTGCCGATTCAGGCGCTGGCGGAAGGAACGCGCGAAGTTTCTTCCGGAAACTTTGACTACCAAGTGCCGGAGCAGGCGCAGGACGAGCTTGGTGTCCTGGTGCGCTCGTTTAACACCATGACCACGCAGCTGCGGGATAATCGCTCGCAAATCGATCAGTTTACTCGGAATCTCCAGCTGGCCGTGCAGGAGCTTGAGCGCCGGCGGCAGTTGATGGAGACGGTGCTTGAAAACATTCCTACGGGAGTCATTTCGCTGGATGCCGCCGGCGGAATCCTTCGCGCCAATAAGTCCGTCGCGCGTATGTTTGGGTCCGGCACTGGTGGCTCGCGCTCGCTGGAGGAGTTGCTGGGAGGCGAGGCCGGGCGCATTGTGCATTACTTGATGCGGCAGTCGTTGCGCATGGGCATGGTCTCGCGAGAAATTGAGACGGTGGTGGGAGGTCGCGTCTTGCATCTTGCGGTGACCGTCAGCTCACTCGGACCTCGCCGCGCGAATGCGGGTTACGTCCTGGTGCTCGATGATTTGACGGAGATGCTGCGTGCGCAGAAATCGGCCGCTTGGCAGGAAGTGGCGCGGCGCATCGCACATGAGATTAAGAATCCTCTTACGCCCATCCAACTTTCCGCTCAGAGGCTTTCGCGATTTCTCGATCGCCGCGACAAATCTCAAACGGCAAGTTCGCAGAACTCCGAGCTGGTAAGTCTCGTCCAAGAATGCTCGCGGCTTATCGAACGTGAAGTCTCGACACTTGCGGCATTGGTGAACGAGTTCTCACAATTCGTGCGCTTCCCTACTGCCAAACTCGCTCCTGCGAATGCGAATGACATCGTTCATGAAGCCGTGGAAGTGTTTGCCGGACGGCTCGAGGGTATTACGCTTAAAACGACTCTCGCTGAAAACTTGCCTTCCGTGCGCGCCGACGGCGGACTGCTCCGCAGTGTCGTTGTCAATCTCATCGACAACGCCGCCGAGGCCCTGGAAAATTCCGCCTGCCGCGAAATTATCGTTTCCACGCAATCGCATTCCGACGCGGAGACCGTTCAAATCTGCGTGTCGGACACCGGCCAGGGGATATCGCCGGAAGATAAGGACAAGCTGTTCCTTCCGCATTTCTCGACCAAAAACCGCGGCACTGGACTTGGCCTGGCGATCGCCGCGCGCATCGTCGCCGAACACGGCGGCAGCATACACGTTGAGGATAATGTGCCGGTCGGTTCGCGGTTTCTCGTGGAGCTGCCTGTTGCCGAACTGACGCCCGCTTCCGTTGCCGGATTTAGCGGAACGGACTCGACTCGATGAGTGCCAAACCGTATCTCCTCGTCGTGGATGACGAGGCGGGCATCCGTGAATCTCTTTCGTCCATCCTTGATGACGAGGGCTACCATGTGGAGGCGCTGGGCTCCGCCGAAGAGGCGCTCCAACGTGTAGCCGTTGGTGACATCGAAGTCATGCTCCTCGACGTGTGGCTCCCAGGAATGGACGGCCTCGAAGCCCTCAGCCGCATGCGGGCGCTCCCGCGTCCACCGGCGATCATCATGATTTCGGGCCACGGGACGATCGAGACCGCTGTTCGTGCGACCAAGCTCGGCGCTTTCGACTTCATCGAGAAGCCTCTATCCCTGGAAAAGGTCATCGTTCTTGTCCGCAACGCCATTCAGCAGCGGCGCCTGGAAGAAGAGAATCAGCTGCTGCGGAGTGAACTGGGTCGACGCTATCAGGTGATCGGCGACAGCGTTCCGATGAAGGCCTTGCGTCAGCAGATAGCCGTTACCGCGCCGACCAACGGCCGCGTCCTGATCTACGGCGAGAGCGGCACCGGCAAGGAATTGGTCGCTCGCGCGCTGCATGCGGCCAGCCTCCGCAGCAAGGGCCCCTTCGTGGAAGTGAACTGCGCGGCGATTCCGGAAGAACTGATCGAATCCGAGCTTTTTGGACATATCAAAGGCAGCTTTACCGGCGCCTCCGAAGACAAGACCGGCAAATTTCAAAAAGCAGACAGCGGAACTTTGTTCCTCGATGAAATTGGCGACATGAGCCTGCGCACGCAATCCAAGGTTCTCCGCGTGCTGGAAGAACAGCGTTTCGAACGGGTCGGCTCCAATGAAACGATGAGCGTGGATGTGCGCGTAATTGCCGCGACCAACAAGAACCTCGAACAGGAGATTGCGCGGGGCGCCTTTCGTCAGGACCTTTTCTACCGGCTAAACGTAATTCCCTTTTTCGTTCCACCGCTGCGCGACCGCAGGGAAGACGTCCCAACGCTGGCCCGATATTTCTTGAAGGAATTCAGCTCCGCGTACACGAAGAAAAATCGCGAGCTCAGCGATTCCGCGATGGAAATTCTGCTGCGCTATCCCTGGCCGGGAAATGTACGCGAACTCCGCAATCTCATTGAGCGGCTGGTTATTGTGTGTCCCCAGCCGCGCATCGAGCCCCATCACCTTCCCCCCGAACTTTTTCGCGGCGTCGCGGAAAGCCCCCATCAGCCCTATTCGACGCTGCATGAGGCGCGCAGCGCGTACGAACGGGAGTTCATCTTGCGAAAGCTGCAGGAGCATCGCTGGAATATGACGCAAACCGCGACGGCCCTGGGCCTGGAGCGGAGCCATCTCTACCGCAAAATGAAATCGCTGGGCATCGCGGCGCCGGATTAGTCAAATCGTGAGTGCCTGTTACGACCAACAACTCTCAACATGGTTCAGAATTAGACAACACAACCATTCCCAGCCGGTGTAGAATTCCGACACTTTTGTTTTTGACTTTATACACCTGTCCCGGATCGGCGGTCACCCGGACGGCCTCAAAATCCAGCCGCCGTGCCCCTACTGGGCATTCCTTGTGTCATTGCAGGTTCCGGCCAGAAGTACGCACGCAAGACAGTGTTGAGGAGAATTCTCGAGATGAAAACCATACTCGTCCTAGCGGGATTCTTGTGTTTCTGCGTGCCGCAAGGACGCGCGCAGACAGCCGCAGTCGAAACCACAACGCAACCGCCGGCGGCTCCGCAACAGAACACCTTCTTCCCAAAAAACTGGATTCGCGGTTACACGGATTTCGAGGTGGCACCCTCCCACAACGAACCCGATCTAGGCCGCTGTATTTTTCCGCAGCCCGCCAGCGCCGGCGGAGTCGCTTCCCCATGCACGGCCTACGCTCGGTATCTTCTGAGCGGGTACCTAGAGCTTCAGCCTCTCGGCCGCACTCCCGCACGTCATATATTTCTTTTTTTCGAGCCGAAATTCAGCTTCGGAAGAAACATCCCGCAACTGAGCTACGGTGCTTCGATGGAGCCCATCGCCTATGAACGCTCCGTAGGAGTCGGGTTTCAATTGCCGAAGAATTTTGAGATTCGCGCAACGCAGCATCAGGTGGACTATCTGGGGCGCTACAGCAAGGTTCTTGGCACCGCGGACCTGCGCACCAACGGCCCTTATGGCCTTTATGCCACAGTCGGGGTTCGCTGGTCCTTTGGCGGGTACGGTCGCACCGGTGCGCCCTCAGCCTACTGACCGAAGCCGCCCTGCAGGCTCCGATCCGCCGTAGGCTCGATTATTGTTTCTACTGAAACGACATGGCGGGGCTACTCACCTTTGCCCTGGTCCTCGCTCAGTCCCTCCAATTGAAAGTGCCAGTCCAGTTCGCGAACCTTTTGTGGACTTTCTCGCCAATCCGGAACCACCTTCACGAACAAGCCGAGATAGATTCGCGTGTCGAGCAGAGCTTCCAGCTCTTTGCGAGCCTCCGTTCCGATTTTTTTGAGCACCCCGCCCTTGTGGCCGATGAGTATTTTCTTCTGCGTGTCGCGTTCCACGTTCATGGTGGCTTCAATGCGCAGCAGCTTCGGCGTCTCCTCGAATTTCTCGACCACCACTGCAAGTGCGTAAGGCACTTCGTGGTACATCACTTTGATTGCTTTCTCTCGGATAATCTCGGCGGCAAGAAAGCGTTCGGGCTGGTCCGTGACCTGATCTTCGGGAAAATACGGCTCACCTTCGGGCAATTGCTTGAGAATCGCTTCTAACAGCTCCTCACAACCCGCACCTTTCAGCGCGGAGATAGGTACGATCGCTGCGAAGTCGAAGGCTTTCGAAAATGCCTCGATCAAAGGCAAGAGTTTTGGTTTCAGCACCTGGTCCACTTTGTTCAGCGCCAAAATCGTCTTGCCACGGAAACGCTGAGCTTTCTCCAGCAGCAGCTCATCCGCGTGCGGATGCGTGCGGCTGGCATCCAGCATCAACAGGAGGACATCGATCCCTTCCAGCGCCGCCGCCACTTCCTGCATCATCTGCCGCCCGAGCGCCGAATCCGCCTCATGCAGCCCCGGCGTGTCTATGAAAACAATTTGTCCTTCGGGCTTTGTCACTATCCCCTGAATGCGATTGCGCGTGGTTTGCGGCTTGGAGGTTACAATGGCGATTTTCTGTCCGACCAGCCGGTTCACCAGCGTCGACTTCCCTGCATTCGGCCGACCGATGATGGCCACAAATCCCGAGTGAAAGTCCTTCTTTCCTTTTTTTTCACTTCTTACCATCGTCGCTTTTCTCGTTTCGCGGATGCCTAGGTTTTCGCCGGGGCTGCCGCCAGCTGCTTGCGAATGCGTACTCGCAGAACTTTTCTCTGGTTCGCTTCCAGAACCTCGAAGCGATGACCTTCCATCTCGATTTTGTCGCCTGGCGCGGGAACTTTTCCCATGGCGTGGCTGAGTAAGCCCGCCAGTGTCGTCACCGCTTCGTCCGATTTGTCGCCAAACTGCACGCTGAGCAATTCCTCCACGTCACCAATCGCCATGCTTCCGCGCATCACCAGCCCGCCATCGGGCTCGCGCACCACATCAGGCGATGGAGGCTTTCCATCGTTACCCTTTTCGCCAACGATTTCTTCCACCAGGTCTTCGATCGTAGCGATGCCCGCGACGGTCCCGTGTTCGTCAATGACCACGGCAAGCGGCTGGCCCTTCTGCCTCATTTCGCGCAACAGCTCCGAGCCTACTTTGGTTTCCGGTATGAACAATGCAGGCTTCGCGAGCTCCCGCACCTTGCGCTTGAGTAAGTCCTGATCCGCGATCTGCAAAAGGTCTTGCGCGTACACAACGCCAAAGATATCGTCGAGCGATTTCTCATAGACGGGCATTTTGCTGAATCTTGTCTCGAGAACCCGCGCGTGCAGCTCTTCGAGTGAAGCATCGGCCGGCATAGCCACGATGTCAGGCCGCGGCGTCATCACCTCGCGCACGCGCTTGTCGCTGAACTCCACGACTTGCTCGATCAGGTCGGCTTGTTCCGGCTCGATAATGCCTTCTTCTTCCGCGGCTTCCACCAACGCTTCGATCCCTTCTTCCGTGCGCTGTTCGGCTGTTTTCTCCGCTTCATATTCGGAAATTCGCGCGAGGGACTCCGCGCCTTCCAGGAAAACCCGCACGGGCCAGACAAACCACATGGCGCCGCGGATGAGTGGGAGCAGCGGCAGCAACCATCTTCCGGTCGTGCGGTACAAAAGCATGTCCGGAATGAAATGCATCGCGATGACAACTTCCAGTGAAATAAAAACGCAGAACTGCACGAAGGATTCCCATTTGCCCGGGACGAAGTACACCACGCCTCGAGTAGTCTCCAGCACAAGGAAGGCCAGCAACAGATGTCCAAGAATTCGAAATGTTCGTCCGCCACTGCGCCGATTGATCTTCAGTTTTGGTTCGATTTCTGCTTCGAAAATATCCAGGTGCTCATGCACGCGGCCGGTGGTCATGCGTCCTAATTCGCGGTAGATCAACGTAAGGTAAGAGAATATGGGCAAGGTCAGCCCAACAAGAACGACGCTCAACGCATAGAGCCAGCCCAAATTAATCATGCCAGTCCGAGCCGCTTGCGCAGCCTTCGCTCCACGCGATCCATTTGACCGCGATCTGTTTCGTGGTCGTACCCAAGAAGGTGCAAGACGCCGTGAAGGATCAGCACGCGAAGCTCGCTGGGCAGGTTTCGTCCAGACTTCTTCGCATAGCGCCTCGCCGTGGCTGGAGAGATGGCGATATCGCCCATGTATTTGCCAACTTTTCCTTTTTTGGAATTCCGCGAGAGCGCCACCGGCCTTCGCCGCGCAACGATTGGAAACGAGAGCACGTCGGTGGGCCCTTTCTTCTTCCGAAATGTCTCATTCATCCGCGCGATCTCCGCGTCGCTCACCAGGCAAATCGTGACACCCGCATCCTGGAATTCCAGTTCGCCCTGCACACGGCGGAGAAACGATTCGAGGGGACGCCGCGCCACGCGCACGCTTCTCTGGCGGTTCAGGATCATCCTTGCTGAAGTTCTTTATTTGGGTCTTTCCCGGATTCTCTCGTTGGCGTTCCCGCTTTGCCGTTGCCGGCGTTTCCGCCCCGTTGCGGATGAACTACATCATACTCTTCATACGCGCGGATAATTTGTTGTACCAGGTTGTGGCGCACGACGTCCTTCTCGCCAAACTGCACCACGCCGATGCCCTCGATCTTGCCGCAGACTTCCAGCGCTTCGATCAAGCCGGACTTCTTCCCCTGCGGCAGGTCAATCTGTGTGACGTCGCCCGTAATCACCGCCTTGGAGTTGAAGCCCAGCCGCGTGAGGAACATCTTCATCTGTTCGCTGGTGGTGTTCTGCGCTTCGTCCAGAATCACGAAAGAATCGTTCAGTGTGCGCCCGCGCATGAACGCCAGCGGCGCAACTTCGATAATGCCCTTCTCCAAAAAGCGTTCCAGCTTGTCCGCGTCCAGCATGTCGTACAGCGCGTCGTACAATGGCCGCATATAAGGATCGATCTTCTGCTGCAGCGTGCCCGGTAAAAACCCGAGTCGCTCGCCCGCTTCCACAGCCGGCCGCGCCAGGATGATGCGATTCACCTCCTTGGTCAGCAGCGCGCTTACCGCCATGGCCACGGCGATGTAGGTTTTCCCCGTGCCCCCCGGGCCGATGCCGAACATCATGTCGTGCTTCTCGATATCCTCCATGTAGCGCTTCTGGCTGGCGTTTTTCGGCGTCACTTGTTTCTTGCCGAAGGAGCGCACGCGGCCGTGCTCAAACATTCCGCGCGGCGATTCGTGCGGTTCGTCCGTGGCCACGCGCATCAGCGACTTCACTTCCGCGGCGGACAGCGCGCGCCCGTGCCGCGTCAAGTGGTTGTATTCCTCGACGATTTTCACCGCCTGGTCCACGCAGTCCTGCTCGCCTTCGATGGTCAGCCGCGTGTCGTGCAGGTGCGTGCGCACGCGCAGAGAATCCTCGAGCAGGCGGACGTTTTCGTCCAGCGTGCCAAAGAAGGGCTCAATTTGTCCGGAAATGTGAACGGTACGTCGCATCCAATTGGAAGGTTTTCCTGTTACCGGAACCGGGTGGCCGATGGGATTCCTCCTCGTTGTGCTGCCTTTCGCAGGCAGGCGCAGCCGCTTCGTGGACTGCTCTGGGAGAAACTCTTTACACCCTAGCGCAGCACTCCGTCGCGGTCAAGTTAACGGTTCGTGACAGGCAGCGAAAACGGACCCACCCTTTCGCAAAAAGCGCGAAAGGATGGGCCACCCGCCCGAATCTTTCCGGAGGCTCGGTCTATGGCCCACCTACCTCTTGAGTGATTAAGTTTTGGGCGGGAAGTGTTTTTTCATAAACTGTTCAAGCTTCGGCGACGGTTTCGAGTTAGCAGCAAGTTGCCGCATTATGTTTCGCCCCACATCCGATAGATCATCGATCAAATAAATCAGTTTCAAGTTTGGTGAGCTGAAGCCGGTTTGTCGATGGCCCTCCGGGATGTCATCGCCAAATCGGAGGGTATAGAGCACGCCCGAGACGTAGAACGTATATTTCATGCCCCGCGGTTCCCTCATTTGGGTTGGAGGTACAAATCCAATGAAGTCTGGTTTCTTGGACGAGATTCCGACGGAAATGATGACATTCGAAGGAAGATCGACTCCGTCGAGGACAAATTTCCGTAGCGGTTCTTTGTACTCCCCAATTTCGATATTGCATGGTGACCCTTTAAAGTCCCACACGTGAGCGGCCGCCTTAAAAAAGATTCCCGCTCCGTAGTGGAGCAGGGCAGCACAATCCACGCCGGGAAGTTTCGTGCAGTCGTACAACTTGTATCCTTCCTCGGCGAAGAGGGGCGTTTGTCCGGTGAACAAATCAAGGAGTTTAAACTCAGCCATCGTGCCGATGCGGGAGTGCATCCACTTTTCACCGTGATGATTGAACTTTTGCTCGCAATCATAGCAGAACACATAATCCCGGAGTTGTTCGGTCGATTGCATCGCGGAATCATTGGTGAACATGATCGGAGGACTATCAAGGCCCGACAGCGTCTTATACACGGCTTTGCCGAGGAAATGGCTGTCCTGAAGGTCCTTTTCGAACAGGCAGAGCTTACATATGCCGCGTTCCATTTATCACCTAGAACTTCACCGTTGAAGGCCTGCCGCCGCAGAGTTCAACCGCGTGACGGAAAGCTTTTTCGAATCTGACGCTATAGTCTGTTGTTAAACGGAACGAGAGTTGGTTCTTGAAGTCGTTTGATGGCGCTTCGATGTGCAGTATTGTTTTGGTGTCGTTCCAGGTGTACAGGTAAAATTCTCTATATTCATGGTTGTCATCATGTTCACTTTTGCTTATAATCCGCTCGGAATCGACGTTACCAAGATCCAGGTAGTAGATGTAATCCGATTCGAATTCTAATTGCTTTCCACTCAAACCGCGGATTCGAAGATTGACGGTGCAGCCAAAAATCTTGGGTAGTCCGGCTTTAAAACAAATTGAGTCCCCCCGTATTTGAAGGCATTCCGAACTACCCTCGGGAAGAGTATCCTGCATCCAACGGATAGTCTCTCTCAACTCGTCACTGTTAAGGTCCCGGTGGCCGGTTTTCGCATGCAGCCATCCAATCTGTCCAATCTGTTCTCTGATATCATTGCTGTTTTCGTTTCCCTCTGCGCTTGTGGCATTCTCACTAGGTTGTTCGTTGGGCAGGCTGTGGAGCGCGGCAGATTTCGTGGAGAGCAGATTTTTTGCATCGTTGACAGGGATTGCAAAATTCAGATTTTCGCCGCCTTCAAGAAACATAGCGTTAATCCCGATGACTTCGCCGAACATGTTGAACAGCGGACCACCGCTGCTCCCGTGTGAGATCGGTGCGGTGACCTGCAAAAGCTTGCCACCTTCTTTTTCATCTCTTCTAACCCCGCTCAAAATGCCGTTAGAAACGGAAAGTTCCAAACCGAGCGGATTGCCGATAGCGACGACCTCTTCGCCAACTTGAATTTGATCCGAATTGCCGAGGGTGAGGGTTCGGAAGGTTCTGCCGTGAATCTTGATAATGGCGAGATCGCGGACTTTATCTGCAGCAAGTACGCCATCCACAGGGGATACTGTGCCGTCTGCGAACTTAACCACGGCAACGTTGCCCGCCGCTATGACGTGGTAGTTCGTGACAATCACACCATCCGGTCGAACTAGAAAGCCCGTGCCCAGTGCGATGGGTTTGTCGTCGTTCGCCATGACGATTGTGACGATTGCTTCCTTCGCGGCTTTGGCTATCTCTGGTATGCCTTTTCGAATCGGTGCCGATGGGGCTGGCACTATCTGAGTTGGCGCATCCGGGTCGAAAGGCGGTTTCGCAGACTGGGCGGGTCGGGGCGCTGCCTGCGCGGCGGCGACACCAGCAACGATAAAAATTAGAGAAACAAGTTTCGCCGCAAAACCATTGACCATTCCTATGTCCTTTGCCTACAAATAGTTATTACATCCGAACGACGACTACGTCTGCGATTCGCGCTGGTATGTCCGGCACCCGGACCCCTTGTAAGCATCGCCCAAACATAAAATTTGAGCGATGGTACGTTCCGTATAAGTTAATGAAACTAAGGAAATAGAACGCGCCGAAAGATGGAACACGGCATACGATCAGGCATGAGTTCTGTCATATCTCCACTTGGGGGAAGGAAGCAGATGAGTATGGCCCTCGGTTTCAAGAGTGCATGAAGAGGTTTGAGAGGGCGAAATAGCATGACGCTGGCAGTAGTTTTCGATGAGCGGTTGATAGGATGCAGAAAAATGCTAACGGCTTACTGGGACTTGGGATTACAAATAGAAACGAGGGACTGGGCCGCCGCGCTCCAGAAATGAGAGCCGGCTAGAAGCCGGCGCTACCAAATGGCGCTACGAAAGGCGGGGGCGGCCTTTGCGACCGATGCCATTCGTCGAGCAGACAGCGCTCGACGGGCGGAGAGATTCTTCGCTTCGCTCAGAATGACGGGCTTTGGGGGTAGGGTGGAGGCGAGGGCCGAGGTTGCCGGTGGCTAGGTCGGTGAGAGATTGGAGGGCGCGAATGAGCTCGGCGCCGGTTACGCGGCCCTCGCGGTAGAGGGAGCGCAAAAAGTCGGGGGCGGGGCGCTCGCCTTTGCGGGAGTTGCATTCGCGGCAGCAAGAGACCAGATTGCGGTACGAGTTGGGGCCGAGCTGGGCGCGGGGTATGACGTGATCGAGGCACTGGAAGTCCGGACCGATGCGGCGAAGGCAGTAAAAGCAGACGCCCCCTTCGCGAGCATGGATGGCCTGGCGGAGTTCGGGAGTGCGCATGAAATCGATTTCCTCGAGGTTGGGGGAGTGAGGAGAAGGAACGGCCGCGCGTGTTTGGGCTGTGCTTCGGCGAGCGCCGGGAACCTCTTCCGGCAGCCGAACGTCGATCACGTGGCCCGCTTTGCTGCGCTCGACCAGCCGCAAGGCGCGGTGTTGCACGAGCCGGCGTAGCGCGGCGCGAACGGTTTCCACGGTGAGGCTAAGATTCCGCGCCAGCCAAATCACGGAAAAATGAAGGCGAGACTTGCCTTCGAGGCGGCTGTGGCGGAGAAGGTGGTAATAAACGGCTCGGTCGGTGGTGGAGAGGCGCAGACGAGGAGCGAGAGCGTCCTCGAACTGTTTGCAGACAAGTTCGGCATTGGGCTTTTTGGCTTTCATGATGGCGGAGAGGAGAAGCTAACAGCTCACAGCCGACAGCGAGAGACGAAGACAAACAAGCAAAACAGACAAAGACGCAACACGGCGAACGCAGAGAACAGAGACCAGAGAACAGGGAGAAAGAAGTTGACGGTCGACCCTTCGACTACGCTCAGGGCGAACAACTAACAGCGAAAGGAAAAGGGGCAAAGACAAAATCGCGGGTCAAAAAAAGAAGCGCCCGAAAGGATCGGGGCGCAAGTTGACACACTATAAATATAACACATAATAAAATTCTGTCAAGGGAAGTTTTGCACTTTTCTAGTCCTTTGTTTTCAGTGAGATCGAAGCCTCAGGAAATTGCGTTGCCCTGTTGACGTCCGCGATCCCGCGTGGAAAGCGAAAGCAGATCCCTCCGCCTCAGGCCGCGCATGAGCGCGCCCTGAGGGTCGGGATGACAGTTAGTGGAATTGGATAACGGCAGTGGAAGCGGATGACAGACCAGGCCACTACGAGCTTCGGGCCGGTCAAGTAGCGGTTCGAGACAAGAAACTGTACTTGTTACTCTTTCTCTCTGGGTGCCTTCGATTTCAACGATTCCTGGATTGCCTTTTCCGCGAGTGGTGCCATCACGGCATAGCCTGCCGTATTCGGGTGCAGCCCGTCTTCACTGAGATCTTTCTTCAGCAGGCCGTGCTCATCCACCATCGCGGAAAAATAGTCGAGGTACAGGTAACCCTGCTCTGCCGCGTACTTCTTGATCCACGCGTTCAACTCCAGAATCTTTTCCGGCGGCCGTTTCTGCCGCATGTCAAGAGGGTTCCCGTCATGATCGTGCCCATAGTTGCTGACCGGCATCACCGAGGAGAGCACCACGCGAATACCGTGAACACGCGCGAGCTCCGCCATGGAAGCAAGATTCCCCTCGGTCTCCTCGAGTGTTATGGGCCCGGTATTCGCCGAAAGGTCGTTCGTTCCCGCAAGAATCACCACGACCTTCGGCTGCAGCGCAATCACATCTGCCCGAAAACGCAACACCATCTGCGGCGTCGTCTGTCCTCCAATCCCGCGTCCGATGTACGGCTTGCCGGGGAAAAAAGCGCCGAACCGCGGCTGCACCCACATGTCCGTGATGGAATCGCCCATGAACACCACGCGCTGCTCGTCTTTTGCCGGAACGGCTACCTTGGCGTTCGCCTCGCGGTAACGCGCGAGGTCCGGCCAATCTTGCAGCCTCTTCTCCAACACCGTCAGCCTGCCATTCATGAGTTCAACTTCAGAGCAATCGCATGCCGGCCTCGACGGCGCCTCCGCGGGCGCCTGCGCGAAGAGTCCACTTGAAAAAAACATCAACGCGGCTAGCAGTGGAGCGGCGCTCTTAAAAACAGATCTCATGGATTTCCCTTCCTATTCGTTTGAAGACTAAAGACGTACAACTAAAAACCAAGAATGAATTGCTGACAACCGAAATCTGAAAACTTTTTCCTCACGAAGGACAGTGTCGTGCGCATTACCTGTACTCTGGTACGGACGCACTATGGACGCAATCCTTCCCGAACGCCAAGATGACAATCGAAGCGGAGATTAAAACTTTGAAATTTTTTCGGGGTATGGGAAGGGGCCTGAGCATGAAAAGCAAACTTATCGTATTCGGCGCTTTGGCGAGC
Source organism: uncultured Acidobacteriota bacterium (assembly GCA_963729455.1). Classification (GTDB taxonomy): domain Bacteria; phylum Acidobacteriota; class Terriglobia; order Acidiferrales; family UBA7541; genus Acidiferrum. The sequence goes on along the minus strand of CAVSNX010000003.1, from coordinate 237,735 downwards.
CTGGTTTTCAGTTCATCCGTGCGGTCTGAAGAACTCGCGAATTCCTCTTCTGCTCCGAACAGCGCGACCCTCACTAGCAAGATCAGTTGCAACGGGAACCTGAGCGTCCCTATGACCGCCGATGAAGAGCAGACTCTGCCAATACAGCTCGTCGCTAATCTGGAATGCGGCCAGGAAGTGGCCGTGCTCTCCGACGTCGAAGGATACACCGTCAATATTCGCACGGAAGACGGCAAGCAAGGCTACGTGGCGCATATGTACCTCACGCGGCCGGTCCGCAAGCACGCCGAGGCGCAACTTCCCGGCGAAAACGCGTCAGTGAACAATGGCGTGGCGCGCTGGCAAGCCGGAACCAAAGGCAGCTATCAGTTCATGAATGGCAGCCAACTGGTGGAATCGCTCACAGCCAACGGCGTCACCGTTCAAGTTTCTCTGCAAGACACCGGTTGGAAGATGCGTGCCAATGTTGCCGTGGTCAACGGCAGTAAGCAATCCCTCTACGTGCTGCCGAAGTTGCTTTCGCTGGACGAAATCGCGCCGCTCGTGAAGCCCCTGCGCTACGAAGATCCCGCACACGTCGCGAAGGCGGCCAATCACCAAGTTCTTTGGACGTCGGCCAGCGCTGGCGCGGCCGCTGGTGTGCAGCCTGCGCGGCCTTCTTCAACTTCTGGCGGGGAAGTGTTCGTACTAACCTACAAACTTCCCGTGTCCGACCCTTCGCCAAACTACTTGGCGCAGCACCAAGCGCTCGAAGAGATCGCCGCGAGGAATCAAACCGCGCTTGTGAACATGGAGCGCGAAGTCAACGAACTCTCCCTGCGCGAATGCACGCTGAAGCCGAGCGAGAAGACCGCTGGAGCCGTGTGGTTCGAACGCGATGGCAAGTCCCGCCAACTCATGCTGAAAGTTCCGGTCGGCGACGTCATTCACGAATTCCCGCTTTCCTTCAACCACGACAAATAAGAGAGCCTCTGTTCCCCCTCCCCGCCCTTCTCCCCCCGGAGGGCGGGGCTTCTCTTTTTTGGCCGATCGGGATGTCAGCTCAGCCATTCGGACAAGTTAGGTTAATGGAACTTCCCTTCCCGTCAATGCTATTGACTTGGGGGCGGCCAGCTACAATGTTTGTCTATGAAGTGCCCCGGCTGCAAAACCGAAATGACCGCCATGACGATGGAGGCCCGCATGGGCGGACAGGTCGCCATCGATGTCTGCGCCGGATGCCAGGCGTTCTGGTTCGATCATTTCGAAAGCCTGAAGCTTTCTCCCGGCTCCACGCTGAAGCTTATGAAATTCATCGGGGAGCACCCCTCCCCCGCCAAGCCATTGCTTCCTGACATCATGCCGTGTCCGCGTTGCGCCACGACGCTGAAGCTGGCGCACGACCTGCAGGGAAATATGCCGTTCACGTATTGGCGATGCGCGACTGATGACGGCCACTTCATCGCCTTTCTCGAGTTCTTAAAAGAAAAGAATTTCATCCATCGATTGACGCCCGCGCAGATCCAGGAGTTGCGGCAAAACGTCCAGTTTGTGAATTGCTCCAGCTGTGGGGCCTCCATCAATCTTGAGACCGACTCGGCCTGCCCCTACTGCCACGCGCCCATCACCATGCTCGATATGAAGCAGCCGCAACAGATGCTTGAGCAGCTCAAACATGCCGCCGAGCCGAAGCCTGTAGATCCAACTCTCCCTTTGAAAGTCGCTTCCGCGAAGATGGCATTGGAAACCTCCTTGGCCGATTATGATCGCGGCACCGAATGGTGGAGCAACGCCAGTTGTTTCGGCCTGGTGGGAGCCGGCCTGACCGTCGTCGCCCGCTGGCTCAGCGACAAGCTGGTCGATTGAACACTATGAGTTCATGATTAGCAGAATCGAAGCGTGCATCCGAGAACCTCGATGTACGCGAGCCGGAAGGAGATTTCAAATGAAATCGCTCAGCTCGTTCACCGTCACACTGGCGATGATGTTTGTGAGTGGAATGATTGGCTGTGCCGCTAGATCTCATTTCGATTCGCAGGCTCGCCTTTACAATCTGAGCACCGGGGAATTGTCGTCGCCCATTTTGACTCTAATTCCAAGGGCAAAGGAACCATCGATTTCGCCTTTCCATCCGGTGAGAAGCTCAAAGGGGAATACGTCACGCTTCCTAACAGGGAAGTGACATGGGGAAGTGTTTACGGCACCGTATTCGGTGGGGGCACAGCAGCAAGCGTCAGCGGTTCAGGTACTTCTGTCCGGAGAAGCGCTACAGAGTACGGATCAGCTGTAGTTACTGGAGACAAGGGGACTGTCTTGCAGTGCGAATACCTCTCCAACTCCGTTCGAGTAAGCGGAACTGGAGCCTGCCGTGACAATCATGGGAATCTATACAAACTGATGTTTTGAACTCCATGCGCAGACGTGCCTTCTCAACTCAGAAGAATCTCAAGTACAGCATCAGACGCAAAAGTGAAGCGTACGCGGTCTGGAGCTAAGACTTCAGTTCTCGCTCCGACCAAAGAGATTGATGCCTGTTGTTTCGGTGTGCCCTCAACGCGAGAGGAAGGTTCCCCGACTACAACAACGCGAAGTTCGTCCGCGTCAATAAGTCGGCCTTCAAACGAAAAAGATATGGCAGGACTCTTGTCGGTACTTGAAGCCCAGAACACGAAAATTCCCAGTGCATCCTGCTTCCATGCATTCAGCATTTCAAAGACTTCCGGTGAACTCATGTTTCTCCTCGGGGCACAAAAATTCGGTCTCAAAACAGCAATCGACGAGGCGGGCAAATCTTACTCCGTCGCGGGCGTTACCGGTTGCGAAGAGTGAATGCGGCAAAAGTTATACTAAGGAAAGTGCAAGCCGCCTTCAAACCTCGTTTGACAAAGGCGTGTGCCTCGTTTAACGTTAGAAGTTTGAGCGATACCTATAAGGAGCAATAGATGGCGCAGGGACAGGCTACCAAAGTTAAGAAGAAGAAAAAGTCAGTTTTGAAGCGCGCGGCGCAATCTCTCCAGCGCGCCGAAGTCAATCGCGCCAACCGCACTCGCGTGCGCACGATGATGCGCCGCCTGCGCACCGCCATCACCGCCGGCGACGCCACCGCTGCAGGCAATCTTCTTCATCCGACCATGTCGGCGATCGACCAAGCCATCAGCAAGGGCGTGCTCCACGAGAACACCGGCAACCGCTACAAATCGCGCCTAACGCTCGCCTACAACGGCGTCAAAGCCTCAGCCGCCAAGTAACGCACGACTGCGGTTCACTCTTGTAAATCTTAGGAAGGCGGGCGCAAGCTCGCCTTTTGCGTTCCCGCCCATTCGCGGTTCCGGAACTACTGGTATCCAGCCTCATTTCACCGTTCTCTCACTCGAACGCAACCTCGCTGTAACGCGCCCAGTTCACGCTCTCCAAGCCCATTCGGGTGCTTTCCATATTCATTCGATCTAGGAGAATGCATGTCCCTGAAGCAAATCGTTTCAAAGTCCCTGCACGGTCTGCGCGTCTGTTTCGTTGCCGTGACCGTGTTTCAATTCAGCCTGGCCGGCCCGTTAGCCGGAACGCTCCAGGCCGACGAGAAAGAGCATACCCGAAGTCCCATCAAGCACGTCATTGTACTGATTGGCGAAAACCGCACGTTTGATCATCTCTTCGCCACCTACAACCCCAAGCATGGCGAATCTGTGAAGAACTTGCTGTCCGAGGGAATCATCAACGCGGACGGCACCCCCGGCCCCCATTTCTCCAAAGCAGCCCAGTTCCAGGCGATACCGCCTTTCAAAACAGAGTATTACATCAGCCTCGATGACTCGGAGAAGGCGCCATACACGACGCTGCCCGAGCCGAGCCTGAATTTTTCCCCCAGCCCCGTCACGGGCGAACCACCTCCGCTTCCCGCTGCGACTCCCACTGCTCTCCTGGCAGCTATCGAGCCGTCGCTCGAAGTCGGCGATTTGCCATTGCTGACCACCGGCGCGTCTGGGGCGGAACAAACGGCCGAGTTTCTCGATCCCGTAACTGGCCAGATTCTGGATGCCGACACGCGGGTAGCGAATTTCAATAACCTGCCGAACGGGCCGTTCCCGCTTAAGGGGGCAACGCTGCCCTACGATTCCTACACCGGCGACAGCACGCACCGGCTCTTCGAGATGTGGCAGCAATCGGATTGCAATATCCGCAATGCCACGCGGCGGAATCCCTCCGGGTGCTTGAGCGACCTCTATCCCTTTGTCATCTCCAACTACACAAGTGAACCGGATCCGTTCAGCTTTGTCACGCCCGGCCTTGTGGATGACAATGGCGAGGGCAACTCCATGGGGTTCTATAACATGCAGGCGGGAGATGTCCCGGTCCTGAAGAGCCTCGCCGATGAATACTCCATGAGCGACAATTACCATCAAGCGACCATGGGTGGCACAGGTCAAAACCACATCTATCTAGGCAGCGGCGACGCCATCTTCTGGTCCGATGGCAAGGGCAATCCGACCGTGCCGCCATCCCACATCGCCAATCCCAATCCCATCGCGGGCTCAAACGACCAGTACATCGTGGACATCAATTTCGACGGCAACTTTACCGAGTGCGCCGATTCCACTCAGCCCGGTATCGCTCCGATTCGCAACTATCTCGCCACCCTCCCCTATCATCCGAATCCGAACTGCGAGAAAAACCATTTCTACATGGTCAATAACGATAGCCCGGGCTTTTTGCCGGACGGCACAGTAGACACCAAGGGAATTGCTGGCGGCGGCTCCATTCCGCCGGTCAATAACCGCATGATCGGCGATGCGCTTAACGAGAAGGGCATTAGCTGGGCCTATTACGGCGGAGCGTACAACGCCGCCGTGAAACTCCAGCAGCTCAAGGAGCAGGGCCTAACTACCAGCGATCCGTCCATTCTGGTTGGCGCAGCCTATTGCAACATCTGCAATTTCGAATCCTACACCAACTCCATCATGGGCAATGCGACGCAGCGCGCGGCCCACATGAAGGACACCATCGACTTCTTTAACGCCGTGGACGACGGCACGCTTCCGGCTGTCTCGTTCGTAAAGCCGGACGGCCTTCTCGATGGCCACCCAGCATCGTCAAAGTTTGACCTCTTTGAGGCCATGGTCAGGAAGATCATGGATCACCTCACCGCCAATAAAGAACTGTTTGAATCCACCGTTTTGTTCATCACCTTGGACGAAGGCGGCGGGTTCTACGACTCCGGCTACATCCAGCCGCTCGACTTCTTCGGCGACGGCCCGCGCATTCCCCTGATCGCCGTTTCGCCCTTCACCCGCGGCGGCCACATCAGCCACGTTTACTCCGATCACGTTTCCGTCCTCAAGTTCATTGAGAGGAATTGGGATTTGAAGCCGCTTACGCATCGAAGCCGCGACAACTTCCCGAATCCTAGAGTCGACGAAGATAATCCCTATGTCCCGCTCAATAGCCCGGCCATTGGCGATCTCTTCGACCTGTTCGACTTCGGCCACCACGATGGCGATCACAACGGCGACGATCACGGCGGCAGTCACTGATTCTCGCTCCAACGCAAAAACAAAAAGGGCGGCCGCAAAGCCGCCCTTTTTTTAGATTTTATTAAGTTATAGACTAGAGCTTTGAAATGCCTATCAGCAACAAAGGGATGCCAAATACAAAACCTAGCCACAGTACATGCAAAGGCCACGCCGACCATCCATATTTTGTTCGCGTTCGAGCGTACTCCCGCACCTGGGCTTCCCACCAAGATGCGGGGAGCGTGAGGCGCGATTTCTGCGTAAAACCCACTTCGCTCAATTTTTTGTACATGTGCCAGTACCCCACGGTGGGAACACCGAGCAATAGAAGCCCCAAGAAAAGATAGGGGTCACGCAACAACACGTGCCAAAAAATATTCAGATCAGACATGAATGACCGGGCTATTTGGCCGCGTACTTAGCGGACTGAGACTCGCCCGTCAACTCCGTAATCAGAAACTCCATCACCGCCCGCGCATCCTCCCCGCCACGCTTCAGCCGGTCATCCGCCTTTTGCAACGCACTCAATCCGCTCAGCAATCGCCCCTTTGAGATTTTTCGCGCATTCTGCAGAGCTAGTTCCGCCTGCTCCGGCCGCATCCCCAGCCCCCGCGCCGCCTGCCACCCGTTCGTCACACCCTTCACTTCGCTCGCCTCGATCAGCTTGCGGTACATCCATGCCATCGCGCCCAGCATCGGCAGCGGCTCTTCCCCATCGCGCAGCAAGCGATCCAGAAATTCCAGCGCCTTCTTCGTCTGCCGCGACGCCAGCATATCCGCCAACTCCCAAACCGTCGTCGTCTTCTCGGAAATCACGAGAGCAGTCACGTCCTGCCGCCGGATCAGCTTCCTCTCCGCCCCATACGTCGCCAGCTTTTCGATCTCCGTTTTCAACCGCAACAAATCCGCCGCTACAAACTCCGCCAAATCTTCCGCGGCCCCTTTTTCAAACTCCACTCCTTCTTCCTTTGCGATCGCCCGCGCCAGCGCCACCGCCGCCGTTTGCCGTTCACCGGCGTTTTCTCCAAGACCGCATTCCACCACCAGCGTCTTCTCTGCCAGCAGCTTCCCGAGCTTCATCCGCTGATCCAGCCCCGTCGCTTCGACCACCAGCACCGTGAACGGCGCAGGATCATCGAGGTACGCGTCAAGCTGTTCTACGGCCGCGTCCCGATTTTTCTCCCCCAGCTTTTCGATGGCTTCCGCCTCTTCGAGGAACACGACTTGTACAGGCGAAAGCATCGCCATCGTTTGCGCCTGATCCAGCGCCGCTTGCATCTCCCCGCGGTCCGCCGAATACCGCGAAACCGCCCACGTCCGTGCCGCCTCCGGCACAAATCGCTCAATCAAGATGGCACGGCACGAATCTCTCAAATACGGCTCTTCCCCCAGCAACAAAATCGCCGGAATGGGTTTCCCCTTCTCCAGCCGCCCCACCAACTCTTCCGCCGATACCCGCGCCATAAAATCTTTCCTTTGTAGCCACTACGCTTCAGCCCGGCCCGTCAGTAATTCTCCGTCACCGCCGCCACCAGCCGCGTCGCAAAATCCTGCGCCAGCCGGTCCAGCGCCGGGTCCTGCTCCTCAAAAAATCCTGCAATTATGTTGGGATTGACCTGGCCTGTGCTCGGAGTCAACACCGCGGGGATTTCGTACTCGTTGCGAAACACAAAATTGTTAGTGTGATAGAGAATCTTCCCGGTCTCGCGCTCTTCGAAGGTGACCTCGCACTTCACGGTCACCAGCATCGTCGTGGCTCGTCCCGACGCCGTATCAAACAGCAGCGGAACCGCCTCCAGGGTCAATACTTTCCCGCGCAGCACCGCATCCCCGTTCGCCGGATCGGATACCACGCGGTACGAAGTCTTCGCCAGAAACTCATGAATAGTTGCCGCCGTCAATTTCTGCTCGATCCGGTAGCTGCTCGTCTTATTCTCCAGCGCCGGAACGGCGATAACGTGGATGCTCTTCGTCAGCGCGTCGCTGCGCCCCGCGACATGATAGCCGCAGCCACTTAACAGTCCACCCGCCAGTAACGCTGTGCAAAAAACCTTCCGGACCATCACGAGAGCATCTCCGCCAGCTTCACCGCATTGGCAGCCGGCAATCGAATATTATCCGCCGCACCCCAAAACCACCAACTCCCCGGCTGCGAAGGATCCGCCTGCGGCTTCGCAAGTTGGATGCTCGATTCTCCCGCCGCGCTTACGTTGCTCGGACCAGCGTCACTCTCATCTGTCATAGCGAAACCAGCAGACCGGCAATCCTCCGCAATTTTCGCGGCATTCGCATTCGCCTCCAAGTCCGCCCACGCCGAAAACGCCGTTCCATAGAAAACTGGCGCGTGCAGCACCTGTATGGATGGCGCCGCCGCATTTTCTCCAAAGCAGGCTCGTGTTTCCGCCCTCCAACGCACGCGAATAGCCCCAAGCTTCTGCCCGCTAGCCGGACCAAACCTGTCCAACAGATTGAAAGCGACCTGCGTATCGAATACTGGCTGGCCGATGTTCTCAAATGAGAGCAACTCCCCTGTCTGACTCTCCAACTCTTCAATCCCGGAGCCCCCTGCCTCGGATACGGGTTGGAAGAAGATCATCGCCAGCTTTCGCAGGCCACTCTTCGACAACGCGAGAGTCAACGCAGCAGCTTCCGTCGCCGCCGCGGAAGGCACCATGTAAGCCTCTGCGCCTCCCGGGAACTCGCGCCCGAGCAGCGCATCCAGCTTCGGGAACCACGCCGCCGTCCCCGCATCGCCCGCGATTTCCCCTGAAAGGTCAATGATCTTTGCGCCGCCGCGCTTCGCCCCAGCAAAATTCCTGCGTGTGAATTCCCCCGATCCCGTAAAAAACACAAACCGTGCCCGTTCGAAACTTCCCTCTTCGACCGGCTGGATTACTGTAGGCTCGCCACCGGCCTCCGTCAGCGTCCCCGCCGCTAGTTCCTCATCTAACAGCCGAAAATCCGCGGCCGCAAACCGGCTCTCTTCCAATAAAGACTTCAGCTCCGCTCCTAACAGTGAAGACGCACCTGCAATCACAATTCGATTGGATTCCCGTTCAAAGGAAGGCATGAATCACGCGGTCCGAGAAACCGCTCGCTGGCGCACGAACCGTACAAGATGGAACAAAACGCCCGCCACCGCATACGTACCAGCCAGCAGGACGAGCACAACTTCCGAAAACGCCCAGATCACCGCACCAATGATGATCAGAAAAAGAATGAGGAAAGCCGGCTGCTTCCGCGACCACGGCAAATCCTTGAAACTGTAATAACGAATCGTGCTGACCATCAGCCCGCCCAGCGCCGCCGCCATCAATAGCCAGGCCACCGACCATCGCCAATCCAGCAGCGGCCCCGCACGATGCAACGCATGCACCACGGCCGCGATCACCGCGGCAGCCGCCGGCGTGGGCATGCCCACAAAATACTTCGATCCCCCCGGCGCCATTCCTTTCACGTTAAATCGCGCCAGTCGCCACGCGCAGCAAATCAAAAAAAACAGGCAGCATACCCAGGCAAACAGCCCGAGCTGGTGCAGCGCCTCCAGGTCCATGGCCGTCACGCTTCGAATGCCCCACGCGTACGCGAGAATCGCGGGCGCTACGCCAAAACTGACCACATCCGCCAGCGAGTCGAACTGCACTCCAAACTCCGTGTTCGTCCCCGTCATTCGCGCCACTCGCCCGTCCAGCGAATCAAACAAAATCGCAAGTCCAATCGCCTTCGCCGCACGATTAAAGTCATCCGGCGTTCCTAGCAGCGAAGCCACGATGGCGTAATAGCCGCACAGGAGATTCGCTGAGGTAAACGCCGCGGGAATCAAGAAAATCCCCCGCCGCAATTTCGGATTCTTGATCCGCCGCCCCTGGAATGGTATTTCGTGCTGTTCGGGCTCGTACATGATTACGACCGTTTTCCTGTCGTCGTCAAATTTGCATCCAACTCTGTCACGCTCGCGTCAGCCAGCTTGCTCCCGGCTGCTTTCCCTGTCCACCGCGCCAGAACGCTGGCTCCGCCCTTCACGTTCTCACCCACCTTAACAAGAATCTCCGCCTCTTTCGGCACCCACACATCCACGCGCGACCCAAATCGCACCAGCCCGATCCGCTCTCCGCGCGCCACCTGATCTCCAGCCTTCTTCCAGGAGACTACCCGCCGCGCAATCAATCCCGCAATCTGCCTGAACACCATTTCCCCGGCCTCGGTCGAAAGCGTAAACACGTTCTTCTCGTTCTCCACAGAAGCCCGCTCGCGCATCGCCGCCAGGAATTTCCCCGGTCGGTACTCCATCTTGGTGATCGTCCCCGCGGCCGGCGCTCGGTTCACGTGCACATTCCAAACCGCCAGAAAAAATGCTGACGCGCTTCCCCTGACGCCCTGCATTCTCCTCGTCCGTCACCACCACCACCCGGCCATCGCCCGGAGATACCACCGCTCCCGGCTCCGATGGAATCACGCGTTCTGGATCACGAAAGAAGGAGAAGACGAACAGCGCCAGCAACACCAGCACAGTAGCAGTCAGATACCAATGCAGGAAATAAGAAACCCCGCCCAGCGCGAGCGGCGGCACTCCAAAATAGTAGCCTTCTTTGACCATGCGCGTGGGAATAGACCTCAACGATTTCGCGCCCGCTTCTGACTCCGCGTGCGCGCATGGTCATTCTACGACAAAATCGCCTGCGACAATGTCGTTATTGGCTGTGATTGGCCCGCCCGCGTACAATTCGCGAGGCAATCCGCTCCATTTCATCCTTACAGTGGAGCTTCATCTTTTTCAGCTTGATTTCTTCCAGGAGGTCTTCCGAATTCAGGTAGGGCGACTTGGAGATTTTCTGAAGTTCTGCTTCGTATTGCCGGTGCTGCTCTGCCAGACGCTGATACTCGGCGTCTGTTTCAAAGAGTATGTCCCGAGGTGCCCGCTGCGCTGTTGCCATGCGTCCTCCTCATGACCCGTAAATGCAAATGTGAATACTACATGAACGCAAGATACCACTCGGGCGCTCCACGTCAAGAGGGAACGTGTAGCAATTTGGTCCTAGCCTGTGAGTTTTTTTCCCATGAGCACGGCAGCTTCCTCCGGCTCGTGATAATACCCGCGGCGTTGTCCCATTTTGGTAAATCCATGCTTTGCGTAAAACGCAATTCCAGTGGCATTCGACTCGCGAACCTCTAAGAATATGCGACTCGCGCCCCGCGTTCGAAATTCCTCTAGCGCTGCGCACAACAGAGCGCCACCCTGACCCGCGCGCCTTCTGCTGGCCAGTACACCCAGATTGAAGATCTCCGCATCTTCTTCCACCCTTCGTCCAATCAGAAATCCTGTCACTGCCCCGTCTGCTTCGCTGCCCAGCGCCACTCCTCCGCTCCAGCTCAACGCTTCCGCAAAACTTTCCTCCGACCAATTCGCCGCTTCGGGAGCGCCCTGCAGAATGCTCTTCACTGCCCCAGAATCTTCTCGGCGAAGCCTTCGGATTATCCACGACGTATCCACGCTTCTCGCTTCACCGGTCATGCTTCGCTGTTCCGCCCTTCCAGAAAATCTCCGCGTCCGAACGCCTCACATAATTCGCATCGAGTGATAGCGGGTCCGCAACTCGCCCCGTCGCCAATTGCCCCAATCCAATCCGCCCAATTGCCGGCGCAAGCACGCTGGAAACCACCTGCACTCGTTCGCCACGGCTCTCTCGCACTTTCCAAGCCTCATCCGCAAGCAAGCCTCCCGCCTCGCTGGAAACCCAAGAAATTCCGTCGCCGCCAGCGAGTTCCGCCGCGAGTTCCACAAATTTCCCCGGCGCGATCACCATTTCCTCTCCCCGCCTCGCCAAGCTCTTCCCTTCTCGCCGATACACTGCCCCGAACACCTGCCCGCGCCGGGCATCCGCAAACGCCGCCACATGCGCTACTCCCTCCGCCGCCTGACTCGCCAAGGCATTCAGCCGCGATACCGCCACGATCGGCTTCCCGTAGACTTCTCCCCAGGCCTTCACCGTAGTCAGTCCCACTCGCACTCCCGTGAACGACCCAGGACCCGCCGCCACTGCGTAAGCCTCCACGCCCTTCATCCCTAATCCGCACGCCCCCAAACACTCGTGAACCGCAGGCAGTAGCCAAGTCGAGTAGTCTTCCTGCGAATCATGTGGCAGAACTTTCAACACCTCGTCGTCCCGCAGCACTGCCACGCTGCCTCGCAAATCACACGTATCTATCGCCAGTACAATCACATCCGCATTCTACCGTACTCCTCTCCACCGTGGTGAAAACCACCCAAAATCGAAGGATTTCGAGATTTATCCTCAGTGATTGGTATGTTTTCAAGGTTGAATGGAGTAGAAACAGGGTTGAACGGCGAAGCTCACTTAGCAATTCAACTGCCAAATTCGTACCTAATTTTCCCTAACCTTCTGATTCCAGAGGATATATCTTGACTCTTCCGGCACACTCTTATATCCTTCTTATGCATCTCTCGGGGGGCAATCGAAGCTATGGACTACAAGATCGGCGACAAGGTCGTATATCCGAATCACGGTGTGGGCATTGTTGAACAGATCAGTTACGGCGTCTTGAACGGCAGAACCGAACGTTACTTCATGATCCGCATTGTTTCCAGTGGTTTGCGCGTCATGGTCCCGCAATCCAACGCAACCACCGTTGGCCTTCGTTCCGTCATCCGCTCCACGGAGTCGGCGAAAGTCCTCGGCTTCCTCGAAACCGGAAAACTCAACTCTCATCACGACTGGAAGCACCGCTTCAAGGAGAACTCCGAGCGCATGCGCACTGGGTCCCTCCTCGAAGTCGCAGTCGTCCTCAAGAGTCTCGTTTCCCTCAGCCGCAGCAAGCCGCTTTCCTTCCGCGAAAAGAAAATGCTCGAACGCGCGAAGTACCTTCTGGTCAGCGAAATGGCCACCTCGCGCAACACCACCGCCGAAAGCGCCGAAGCCATCGTCGTCAAGTCCCTGGCCAAAGCCAAGCTGCAGTTCCCCGTCCTAACCGAAAAATTCGAATAGTTTTTAACGTTCCTTTGTGGGCGTCCGCCACGGCGGGCGCCCGTCTTTTTTTTGCCCACCCTCCACGCCTAGCAACTTTCCCGCCCCACCTTCTCTTCTCTGTGTACTCTGCCTCTCTGCGCTTAGCTCTTCCCCGTCGTTCAATGGTTTCCTTGGGCACGCGCCTACTCGCGGAAAGGCAATTCCACCGGTCGCACAAATGCCTTCTTATGGCTGTTGTACCAGACGTATTTGCAGGAGGCACTCTCGCTAGGCTCTTCCCACACCGAACCGTCCTCGAACAGCACACTCGTCAGCACAAACGCGCCTCCGCCGCCATGCTCGAAATCCAGATCGGCGCGGTACCACGATAGCCTCTTCTTATCGCCCGGCTTGATCAACTTGTTCCAACCAAACTCGCGGATCGGCCGGCTGTCGTCAAAGTCCCAGCGCAGCCACTTCCAATGCTCCGTGGCATCCGCGAGCGCGGCGTTGAATACCAGTCCGACAATAGCCTTGCCACTGACATTTCTGATTTTCACACTCACAGCGGAAGGATTTAAATTCAAGAGCTGCACGGGACAGCCCGCAGGCGCTGTGCGGCTCGGCGCCGCGCTCTGTGCCGGAGAGCGTGGACAAAACGCCGTTGCAGCGAGCAACAGAAGGAAAATCCAACTCCATCGAATGTGTTTGAACCCTTGCGAGCGGTGGCCGTTCGCTCGGAGCTGAGAATGGTTCATGGCATTTACCCTCCGGAAATGAAACGCCGCTCATTCTCGATTGGTTACAGATAAGAATGTGAAACCGTTCGCGCGTATGCCGCGTCGCACAAATGGCAATCCGTGTCGCAGGCTTGTCTTTCAGGATCGCGAAAGCGTCTGAAGGCTTACCCCTGCTTCGCGCAGAGTCCGCGCTACCGCCGCGGCAATCTCCGCCGCGCCGGGAGTATCCCCATGAATGCAAAGTGTCTGCGCATCAACTGAAACCTCGCTCCCGTCGCACGCAATCACCACTCCCCGCTCAACAATGCTTAACGCCTGTCGCCCAGCCTCCCCCGGATCGCGGATCAATGCATCCTCGAATTTCCGCGAACGCAATGTTCCATCCGACTCGTAGCGCCGGTCGGCGAACGCCTCGGCCGCCACCACAAATCCCGCCTTGCGAAACACCTCTAGCATCGACGACCCCGCCAGCCCTACCAACACGACATCCCGGTTCCATCGCGCGACTCCCGAGGCAATCGCTTCCGCCAACTCGCGGTTCCGCACCGCCTGGTTGTAAAGCGCGCCATGCGGCTTCACGTGAAGCACCTTGGCGCCGCAGCCCGCCGCAATCTCCGCCAGCGCGCGAACCTGCCCGAACACCGAATTCGCAATCTCCTTCGCCGGCAGCTTCAACTCTAGCCGCCCAAAATTCGCGCGATCCGCATACCCCGGATGCGCCCCAATCGCCAGCTTCCATTTAAGCGCCTGCTCGATCGTCTTCTTCATGGTCCGTTCATCGCCTGCATGCCCCCCGCAAGCGATGTTCACCGATGTGAGAGAAGCCATGAGCGATTCCTGTGTGCCGTCCGCAATCGCCTCCGGCAGCTCTCCCATATCGCAATTCAGATCGATTCTCAACTCGTCGCGCGTCATTCGAAAAGCAACTCCTCTGAACTCAGCATTCTTTCCTGTTCTATCAAAAGCGCTCGCGCCTCTTCCCAATCCACGCGTTCGAATCGAATCTCGTCGCGTGGCCGCAATTGCCCGAGGCCATGCAAATCCGCGGAGATCACGTTTGCAATCTTGGCGTAACCGCCCGTAGTCTGTTGTTCCACAAACAGAATGATGGGCAATCCTCCGGAAGCAATCTGAACGGCTCCTAGCGAGACGCCCTCGCTAATCATCTGTCCCTGTGCGCCTTCCGGAATCGCTGGGCCTTCGAGCCGCAGTCCCATGCGATTGGCTTCCTCCGTAACTCGATACGTGCACCCATAAAAAGTCTCCTGCGCAGTCTCCGGGAACCAATCGCTTTGCGGCCCCGGCGTCACGCGCAAAACCTTGCGCGGCGCGAGCCTTTCCAATGCGCGCTTCCCCACCGTTCTCCTTCCAAACGAACCGCGCGCCGTCCCAATCTTGAGCATGTCCCCTTTCTTCAAAGCCCGCCCCTCAAGCCCGCCGAGCCCACTCAAAACATGCGTCGAAGCGCTCCCCAAGAAAAGCTCCACCTCAACTCCACCTCGCACACACAAATAACACCGCGCCCCCGACCGCGTCGGCCCCAATCCCAACACCTGTCCCGCGCGCGCTTCAAAGGTCTGCCACAACGCAACAGGCGTCCCATCAAGCGTGGCGCCAAAATCCGACCCTGCCAACGCCAGCACCGCGCCATCCGGAAATTCAAACGTCCCGCCCAGCAGCGTCATCTCCAACCCCGCCGCCCCCGCCGCATTCCCTACTAAGCGATTGCCCACGCGCAGCGAAATCGCATCCGCCGCCCCCGAAGGCGAAACTCCCATCGGACCAAATCCTTCCCGCCCCAAATCCTGCACCGTCGTAAACAGCCCCGGCTCCCGCACCTCAATCACGCCCATTCTTTCTCCAGCTTCACAAATCGCTCCGCCGAAATCGGCACAAACCGCACGCGATCTCCGATGGACAACAAACTCAGCTCATCGCGATCAGCCTGAAACATCTTCACCGGGGTTCGCCCCAGCAGTCTCCACCCGCCCGGCGTCGCGAACGGATACACACCTGTCTGATTCCCCGCGATTCCCACGCTCCCCGCCGGCACCCTGCGACGCGGCGTCGCCAGACGGGGCGTCGCCAGCGCTTCCGGCAATTCCCCCAGATACGCAAACCCCGGCACGAACCCTAAAAAATAAACAAGATACTCGACCGAAGCATGCAGCTCCATCGCATGCCCCGCCGTCATCCCGTGCAATGCCGCTACCTCAGTGAAATCCGGTCCGAACTCTCCGCCATAACACACCGGAATTTCCACCACCCTCGCTTCCGGAAGCTTTACCTCCTCCAATCGCTCGAGATACTCACGCAGAATCGCTTCCACTTCCTCATGCCGCATTCGAAGCGCATCAAATTTCACCAGCAGCGAACAATACCCCGGATGCAGATTGCGCACACCCGCAACCGGCTCCTGCTCCAACAACCGCAGTAGCTTCCTAACCTTAATATTCGTTTGAAGTGCGCGACCCTGTAGTGGCCGGTCTTCAGACCGATCCGCCCGTGCGTCTTGCCCAAAATAAACCAACAATGACTGATCGCTAGAAAATTGAAATCGCACGCCATCCGCTTCAAAAGTGCCCATACCCGCGAAAGTATACCCCACGCACCAATCGCTTCGAGTAGGACAGGCATTCCTGCCTGTCCTCTTCTGCCAGACGAAAGCCCTTAAAAACAGCACCTAAGCGAGCCCGAACTAAGCCTCGCCGTTGAGAGCAGCATCCGTAACTATGCCGCCGCACAATCGCCAATACGCCTCAATTGAAATCACCCGAGTTGCAAAATCCCACCTTCCCCCTGCAATCTAATCCCGTGCCGGAACTCCCCGACATCGCCGCCTACCTCACCGCACTTGAACCCCGCATCCTCGCGCAACCTCTCGTCCGCGTTCGAATCGCCACCCCTTTTCTTCTCCGCACCGCCCAGCCTCCACTCACCGATGCCCATGGCCTCGTCGTCCGCGAACTCCGCCGCATCGGCAAACGCATCGCCATCGGCCTGGAAGGCGATGTCTGGCTCGTTCTTCACCTGATGATCGCCGGCCGCTTGCACTGGCACGCGCCAAACCCAAAACTATCAACCCGCCGCAATCTCGCCGCATTCGATTTTCCCAACGGTTCTCTCGTGCTCACCGAGGCCGGCGTCAAGCACCGCGCCTCCTTGCACGTCCTCGCCGGCGAAGACGCTCTCCGTTCCATCGATCCTGGCGGAATCGAAATTTTCTCCAGCGATCTGAATTCTTTTCGCGAAGCACTCACCAGCGAAAATCGCACCCTCAAGCGCGCCCTCACCGATCCGCGCCTTCTCAGCGGCATCGGCAACGCCTACTCCGACGAAATCCTACACGCCGCGAAACTTTCCCCCATCACCCTCACGCAAAAATTGAACCCCCAAGAATGGGAAACGCTTTATGCTGCCACCCGCGAAACTCTCACGCTCTGGATCGATCGCCTCCGTGCCGAAGCCCATGCCGCTTTTCCGGAAAAAGTCACCGCCTTTCGAAAGGAAATGGCCGTCCACGGCCGTTACGGAAAGCCCTGCCCAAGGTGCGGAGAAAAAATCCAACGCATCCGTTACGCCGACAATGAAACCAACTACTGCGCGAAATGCCAAACCGGCGGAAAAGTTCTCGCCGACCGCAGCCTCTCCCGCCTTCTGAAATCCGACTGGCCACGCACTCTGGACGAACTCGAAGCCCTCAAGCGCCCGCGAATGTAGGATCTTCTGCGCAAGACTCGTCAAAACATTCTTCAACGACAGCTTGGAAAAAAACCGAAGTGAATCAAATTAGGCGAGCACGAGGCTTGGATCGGCGTTGAGGCGCGCATCGGCAAAAATGCCCGCGCGGAAACGTGAGTACGCAGCCGCCGCGATCATCGCAGCATTGTCGGTAGATAGCGCGCGGCTGGGGAAAAACACTTCGACGCCCGCGGATTTCCCGCGCTCTTCGAACGTCGCCCGCAATTGGCTGTTCGCCGCCACTCCGCCCGAAACCAGCACGCTCTCCACACTCAACTCTTCCGCCGCCGCCATCGTGCGATCCACCAGATCGCGCACCACCGCGTTCTGAAATTCACACACCAGCGCTAGCGTTTTCGGGCTGCACAGCGGCAGCAACTGCTCGAATTTTCGTTCGCCACGCGCCAACGCCTCTTCGCGTCGGCCAATCTCTTCGCTGTATTGACCGTTTTCGCGCACGTGATACAGCACCGCGGTCTTCAATCCGCTGAAGCTGAAGTCCAGCGCGTTCCCTCTCGTCTTCGTCGGACCAAACTTCACCGGCGCCGGCGCCTCATTCGAAACCGCCGCCAGCCGATCGAGGATCGGTCCACCCGGATATCCCAGCCCCAGCAGCTTCGCCACCTTGTCGTACGCCTCTCCCGCCGCATCGTCCCGCGTCTGCCCGAGTTTTCTATACTTCAAACGCGCACTCGCTTCCTGCACGTTCGCATCTTCCGGCGTCACCTGGTACAAAACCGTATGCCCCCCCGAAACAATCAAGCACACCGCCGGCAATTTCGCCGCTCGCCCGGCCTTGTGCGCCTCCAGAAAAACCGCATGAACATGCCCCTCCAAATGATTCACCGGCACTAGCGGTTTTCCCAGTGCTTGCGCAAGCGTTTTGCCGTACGTTATCCCCACCAGCAGCGCGCCCACCAGCCCCGGCCCCTGCGTCACTCCGATCGCATCCAGATCCGCAAGCTTCATCCCCGCCTGCTCCACCGCTTCGCGCACCACTGGCACGATTTGCCGCAAATGCTCGCGCGAAGCCAGCTCCGGCACTACGCCACCATATTTTCGGTGCACGTCAATCTGCGACGCGACCACGCTGGACAAGATCTCCCGCCCGTCCGCGACCACCGCCGCCGCCGTCTCATCGCACGACGATTCAATTCCCAAAATTCTCAAGTTCCGCCTCAACTCCACCGCGAAAAAATCCTCATCATCCACTATGCTAACACACGCGCACTTTGCGCCTCGTTCCTCGCACCGTCCACATTCGAATTGCAGCTCATTCGAACGCCACCCCCGCTTGACTAACCCAACCAGCACCGCTATTGTGCAAAATCGTTGACTCTACCTAGTCCGCATCGAACAATAGTTTCAGCCCATTGAACACGCGTGAATTGCGGAGCCTATGACGAACAACGTGTCCCCCTCTCCTGAAACCTCGTCCATCGATCGCGCCGGGCCCCCGCGCAACAAAGTTCGCAAGGCCGTCCTCCCCGCCGCCGGACTCGGCACGCGTTTTCTTCCCGCCACCAAAGCGCAGCCCAAAGAAATGCTCACCGTAGTTGATAAGCCGCAAATTCAATACGTCGCGGAAGAGTGCGTCGCCTCCGGCATCGAGCACATCATCATCGTCACCGGCAAAGGAAAGAATTCCATCGAAGATCATTTCGATTCCGCTCCAGCGCTCGAACGTTTCCTCGAAGAACACGGCAAAAAAGATCAGGCCGAGCTCGTTCGAAAGATCAGCAACATGGTACAAGTCAGCTACACGCGACAGAAAGAACCTCTCGGCCTCGGACACGCCGTGCTCGTCGCCCGCGATCTCGTCGGCGACGAACCCTTCGCCGTTTTGCTCGGCGACGTTTTGATTCCCGGCCCGAATCCCGCGACAAAGCAACTCATTGCCGTCTACGAAGCCACCGGCGTCGGCGCCATCGCCGTCGAAGAAGTTCCCAGGGACAAAACCCATCTCTACGGCATTGTGAATGCCGAGCCCGCCCCGCAGCCGCCATTTGGAGAGCGCTTGCTGCGCATTCGCGATCTCGTGGAAAAACCGAAACCGGAGAATGCGCCTTCGAATCTGGGCATCACCGGACGCTACGTCTTGCCGCCAGCAATTTTCGATTGCCTCGAACGCACCAAGCCCGGCGCGGGAAACGAAATTCAACTCACCGACGCGCTACGCATCCTCGCGAAGGAACAAGGCCTCTGGGCCTACATTTATGAAGGTGTGTCTTACGACGCTGGCGACAAGCTCGGCTTCCTGAAAGCTACCGTGGAAATCGCCCTGCAAAATCCCGAATTCGGCGCCGCCTTCCGCGAATACCTCAAGACGCTGAAGCTCTAACCAAAATTACTTTTCCCAGCGAAATTATTTCTTCGCCGCCGGTTTCTTTTCTTTCGATTCCTTGGCCGGCGTCTCTTTCTTCGCAGTCTCTTTTTCCTTACTAGAACTATCCTTATCTTTCTCTTTGCTGGCGGTTTCTTTCGCTTCCGCACCAGCTTTGTCCGCCTTCTCCGCTTCGCCGCCGCCGGATTTTTTTCCGCCGTAATCCGTGACGTACCACCCCGCCCCCTTGAACTGGATAGCCGGCGCGGTGATTACCGATTCCACTTTCCCGCCGCAGTGCGGACATTTCTTCAGGTGCGGCCCGGAAACATTCTCAATTTTTTCCGTGTTGCGGCCGCACTTCAAGCATTTGTATTCGTACAGGGGCACTAACGCTCCTCTCAGTTGGTGCTCAAAAACTGAAAGTATAGCATTGCTCGCCATGTACGCGAGCGAACGGCACTGGAGATACCGTCGCTGCAATTCGATTGCGGCTGTGGATCTAGACCAGCACCGGGTCACTTAGGAACTTGGCGAGCCGGTATTCTCAGTCGGTCCCCATCAGGACTTTTTCGGATGAGAGGTACTCAGAGGAAATCTACTCGCCAGCAGCAGTCCTTCATCACTGTCCAGCGGCGTGAAATCGATAAGAGCGGTTCCATGTTCGCGGTGCCAGGAGTTTCTCACTCTGAAGTAGTACACCTTCCCGGCCTCTGCTGTGAAGTGGGCAGCGGCAGTCTTGTGCCCCTGGCGCACAATCACCGCTTTTTGCCAACTCGCGCAGAGGTGATGTTCGCCGGGATCGACCGAAAAGTACAAGTAGGAATTGCCATGAGTCGCTCCCACCCAGCCGCCATCGAGTCCCGCCCGAGTCGTCGGCCTGGGCCTCGAACCGAAATCCGAATCGTCCTCGATGAAAACCACCAGCGCCTTTCCCGCGTCGGGTTGCGTGAGAGGGTGCTGGGTTTTGTCTGTCGTCACATCGTATTTTGAGTCATCTGCACCACAACCGGGTGCCACCGCCGTATCCGTGACCTTGTCTTGTGCAAAAGCAGGGGATGCGAGCAACAAAAGTACGAGGGCAGCTTTCATAGCGTTACCTCCATGGAGCACACTGAGCATAGCAGATTCGTCGACTGCAGCCTCTTCCCTTGTGGGATGTACGGCCCAGCGCGTCCCGTTGCCCGGCTTTGAGCTTGGCTGTAGATTCTGTTGCGGTGCCCTTTCGCCACCGGAATTCCCAGTCTTCAATAAGACCCGCAGCGATTGAGAACGAGTGCTAGACTCGTGCCCATGCACGCGAAGAATCCCGCTCCTCAGCCGGCAGACGTTGAGAACTCCGCGGCCAGCGGCTGCCTCTATCTCGTCGGCACGCCCATTGGCAATCTCGAAGACATCACCCTCCGCGCGCTCCGCATCCTCAAAGAGGTCGACCAAATCGCCTGCGAAGACACCCGCCATACGCAAAAACTCCTCACCCACTACGACATTCATAAGCCGCTCGTCAGCTATCACGAACACAACGAACTGACGCGCGCCCCCGAATTGGTGCTTTCGCTGGAGCAAGGCGCAAAAATCGCGCTGGTCAGCGACGCCGGCATGCCGCTCGTCTCCGATCCCGGCCATCGCCTTGTTACACTTTGCCTTCGCCACAAAATTCCTGTCGTTCCAATTCCCGGCCCATCGGCGCTGCTCGCTTCCCTTTCCGCCTCCGGCTTGCCCAACGAAGAATTTCTCTTCGTCGGTTTTCTTCCTGCGCGCAGCGGCGAACGCCGCCGCGCCCTCGAACGCCTCCGCATCGAGGACCGCACCATCATCCTTTACGAAGCGCCGCACCGTGTCGCCGAATGCATCGCCGACGCGCGCGAAGTCCTCGGCAATCGCGGCGCCTGCATCGCCCGCGAAGTCACAAAACTCCACGAAGAATTTCGCCGCGGCAAACTCTCCGAACTCTCCGCTTCCCTCGATGAACGCCCCGCCCGCGGCGAGATCACTCTGTTGATCGGCCCCGAAGCCCCCGCCGACGCACGCACCCACGCCAATTCCACGCAAAGCCTGGCCGACCGCGTCGAAGAATTAATCCGCCAAGCAAAACTCGACCGCAAGGAAGCCTTGAAGCTCGCCGCCAAAGAACGCGGCCTGACCCGCCGCGCCGCCTACGACGAAATCATAAGCGGCCGCGCCGACGAAGCGAGCGAAAAAGAGTAGCTCCACAGGCAGCCCCAACCGACCATCCGCGGAAAAATACCCTAGCCGATTCACTTGCGTCATTCACGGATGGTCTGGGGGCAACCGCAAAACTCCGTGTGGCAGTGCACTGTTTTCCGCGTTCCACGCCGCGCCAAGAAAGACGATCATCGTCGAAAGTTCCATCCACGCCATCAACCCGATGGCCGCAGCCAGTCCGCCGAAAACAAGTCCGTAGTTCGTCTTCCGGACATAAATTGTAAAGAGCAGATTAACAGCCCACCACAGAACCGTAGCGGCTGCAGCTCCTGGTAGAGCAGAGCGCCAAGTGGTTGTGCCCGGCCGTGCGAGGCGATAAATCAAGGCCAGGACGACCATCGCCAGGATCATCCCTAGGATGGGAAGAACGACATACCAGAGACCGCGAATCAGCGGGGACGCGTCAAATCCAGGACTTATCCAGCGGCGTATTGGCCGCCCAAAGACACTCAAGGCCACGGCCACGAGCCACGCCACAATCGTCACGGAAAACAAAAGCAATCCACGAAGCTGCCGCCCGACAAAGGAATGCCTTCCCTGGTCCGCATAAATCGAGCTCGATGCCTTTGATGATGAGCTTCATCACCTGCGAGCCCACGAGCAGCGTTCCTACCCAGCCGAATAGCGCCAGGTACCAGGCGTTCACCTCCTGGCGCAACACGTATGCGGATATAAGTTGCCAGCTGCCGGGCGGCAGAATCGACGATATCCGCAAGGCGAGTTCCTGCCCGCCTTGCCCTTCCAAAGAACTCTTCATAAGACTCAGCGCCGTCAGCAGGACCGCAAAGAACGCCAAGAACATATTGAAAGCCACCGCCTGCGAAACCATTCCGCATTGCGGAATGACTCTGGCCAGCGTTCGAAAGAGTCTCTTGGCAAGGGCCGTCAGCGCCATTCCGGAATTATACTGTTCAGTTGCGAACTGTGTGGCGTAACTCTCCCGGAATACTACGCGAGAGGAAACTCCAGACCCATGTGAAGCTGCGAAGAGAGCCGAAGAGACCAAAGGACGCAGCATGCTGTGCCACTCCAGGGGTGAAGAGGAGGCACGATGTATCGTGCCCCTGCCGGGATTGGCGGACGCGGCAGGGCGATGAGTCGAGCAGCGCGATGCGCCCTGAGTTGCATCCGGGGATATACTAAGGGCTGCGCGCCCGGCGGCCGCTGGCGGCAATCCGAGTGACAGGAGTCCAAGTATCGAGGGGCGTCAGACTAGGGTCCGACAACTTCTCCGCTAGTTGGATCGAGGAAGAGCCTCCGGCTGTCCGCTCGACGGTCGTCTCCGTGATGGTCATCAAAATCGAACATTCCGATGACCTAGCCGCTAGCCAGCACGTCGAACGACTGCGGATCGCCGATCGTCCCAAGGTTCCAGTTGTACTCGATGAAGCGCAGGATGGAAGCCGCTTGGCTAATCGGAAAATGATTCTGTGGTGGCGCCAGGAATTTTGAGAGTAGAATGAGCCCGTTTCCGCCTGAGGTCTCCTAGTCCGCGGTGTTCCGCCTGGCGAGCGGCAGATTCCGATACGAAATCGTGAGTGGAGGTGTCTAATGGCAACAGCAAACCCAACCCAGGGATTGCACGGAGCAGGTACGCTCATCAAGAAAGCGAGCGGTTGGTTCATTGCCATGGCAGTCGTATTCATCCTTCTGGGAATGATGGCGATTATTGAGCCGGGAGTGGCCGGCCTGGCAGTTACGCTCCTGGTAGGCTGGCTCCTGATTTTTGGCGGCATAGCCCATTTGATAGCGGCGTTCAGCGGAGGCGGAGCGGCCCACGTGCTCTGGCAAGTACTGATTGGAATTCTCTACCTCTTTGGCGGCATTTATTTTTTGATGCACCCGTTGCTGGCGCTCGGCTCGCTGACGTTGTTCCTGTCGGCAATTATCCTGATGGAAGGCGTGTTCGAAATCATCGCCTATTTCCGCATGCGCGGTCATCGAGCTTCGGGCTGGTTACTGTTCAATGCGCTGATCACGCTGCTGCTCGGCGGCCTAATCTGGTTCCACTGGCCCTCCAGTTCCGTCTGGGCCATCGGAATCCTGGTAGGTGTGAACCTCCTCATGACCGGATTTTCGCGCCTGATGTTTGGCCTTGCCGCGCGTGAATTGGCAAACCGCGCAGCCGGCTAGCAAACGCACTTTGGAGCGCCTGGCTTCGCTTCTGCCTTCACTCTGACAATGGAAGCTTGATGGCGCCGCCGGCGACCTCGCTAGTCGCTTCAAAATCTATATGTCCGGTGATCTGAATTACCAGGCATTATCGCCCGGACCATGTTTTCGCTGTAGAATACTGATCAGCCTGGATCACCGATGAGGTCATTCGCGCCGCAGGCGGTCTCGTTGTAGCCAGCTGAGTGCAATGTGCTGACGTCCCAATAACAGATTCGGGTGAACGCAGTCAGGGCAACACAGAGAGGAGAATGCAATGCCGCTTTAAAATAACTACTTTGTATATTATCATAACATAAAACTGACACGCGATGACAAAGGTGTGCTGGTTGCTGAATTCCACACCAACGGCGGACCGTTCATCATGACCGCGCAATCTCACACAGAATTTGTCGATGCCTTCTACCGGATTGCGCAAGATAGGGCGAACAAGATCGTAATCCTGACGGGCGCAGGTGGGGAGTTCATTACTGATGTCGATTGGTCCTCTTTCGGCAACGTCACCGATCCCGGCGTCTGGAGTCAGGTTCACGACGAAGGCGTTCAGGTTTTGGAAAACATAGCCAACATACGAGTGCCGGTCATCGCGGCTATCGAGGGACGTGCCCATGTGCATTCAGACTACGCGCTACTTGCCAGTGTAATTGTGGCGGCGGATGGTGCGACCTTCCAGGATGTGGCCCACTTCTCCGCGGGCGTTGCGCCCGGCGACGGAATCTTTACCACATGGAGTTATCGCGCTGGCGCAGGGCGAGCAGAGGCCTTCCTGCTAAATCCACAGCCGCTCCCGGCGCGTACCGCGTACGAATGGGGAGTGGTTGCTGAAGTTGTGCCGAACGGCAAGGCGCAAAGCCGGGCGCGCGAACTCGCCGAGTTGTATCTGAAAGCGCCGGAAGTTACGCGCCGCAACACGCGCATCCACTTTATTCAACCGTTGAAGGAGCGCATTGTGCGTGAAGTCGGCTATGGATTGTCGCTCGAAGGAGCATCGTCGGCCGATCTCGTGAAGTCGATCAAAGCCAAGAGTGAACCCGTTGCTCGCAAAGGAAAATCCGCATAAAGAGCACGAAGGACACAAAAAACTACTCGTTTCGACCGCATTCCATAAGCGCAGCATGGGATACAGGAAGGAAATAGTCTTCCTCGCACGCTGGCTCGCGGAAGTAGATAAGAACCCGGCGCCTGTCTTGGTCAACTCCCGATCAACGCGGTGGTCTCAATGGGTCGACGCAACAGCAGGCCGAAATCCACCTGCAGGGCCCCTCAGTAGCTAAGAATCGTGCGCGAGCATTGACCCAAACGGAACACCACCCTGGCTAGGGCTGATTGAGTTCAGCCGGACAGAACGCTGTCTCTAGGGAGAAGTATTGTCGGATCAACTGATTAGATGGTGCTGCATCGACCGGTTGAGCTGGCAGTGCTCACCGGACAAGCGACCGCTTCTTGTTCCGCAGGGATTGTGCAAAGACGAGAATACTGGAAGCGAAGCTAAGTGGTGTAGAATCCTGATTGTGCGCCCGTAGCTCAGCTGGATAGAGCATCTGGCTTCGAACCAGAGGGTCGGGAGTTCGAGTCTCTCCGGGCGCGCCACTTCTACAGGTTTCTGCTGACTCCTAGCGCGCCTAGCCTTCCGGATGACTGGAGTTAGGCTCGCGGACCCACACTTACTTAAGCGGAGTTTCGGCCGGCTGCAATTCGCGGGCGCGGGCGATGAGTTTTTTCAGCTTGCCTTCGATGGAAGCGTCGCCGATGTGTTCTTCCTGGAGGACGCCCTCGGCATCCACCGTGAACGTGTGAGGGATGGCGTTGACGCCAAACATTTTCGACACCGGGCCGTTGAAGGAGCCGTCGCGATATTGCGGCCAGGTCATTTCGTTTTTGGTGATGAACTCTTTCCATTTCTGTTCATCGGAATCCAGGCTCACGCTGAGGATAACCAGCGGTTCCCCTTGAAACTTTTTTGCGACCTGCTGAATGTGCGGCAGCGCTTCGCGGCAAGGCCCGCACCAGGTGGCCCAAAAATCGAGCAGAACAACTTTCCCCTGCAAATCGTCCATCGAAATCTGATGCCCATCGTACGCGGTGACTGAGAACGGCGGAACCATCCGGGCACGCGCCAGTTCCGGACGGGCAATGTAGCGCAGTGCGCGCTGGCGGTTGGCATCTCCTTCGGGTTTGGCCTTCACGTACTGTTCGAAACGGTCCTTGGCTTCGTCGTCGCGCTTCAAATGAGCGAGAATCTTCCCGTCCGCGTAATAAGCGTCCGGAAAATTGGACGCGGCGGCAAGCGCCTTGGTGATTTCGTCATGCGCACGCGCAAAGATTTCGTCTTTGTGCTTTTCGATGCCTTCATTCATTAGAACGACCGCGAATTGATAGTGCGCCAGCGCCGTATCTTTTGCGCCCTGCGCTTCCGCCACCATCTCCTCCGCGCCGAGCTCGGCCGTCTTCCACTCGCCCAATTCCACTCCGTACTTGATCATCTGTTTTTGGCAGTCGAAGCAATGACCTCCATCTTGTTTGTCCGCTTTCTTGAAATCGCCCAGCGCGAATTCCTTTTTGTGTTCACGGAGAGATTTCATCGCGTTCTCATAGGTCTTGCGAGCCTTCTCGTCGGTGGGACCGCCGGGCTTCTCCTGCGCTGAGAGAGGTGCCAAAGCAAAAATTGAAGCCAAAGCGATTAGGGCAGATCTCATAGAAATCCTCCTCCCAGTCCAAGAACGCTGGCCGCGAGTGCCAGCCGCGCGGAGAGTATCGGCCAAACTTCCTTCCTCCGTTGTTAATGCAAACTTAAAATTTAACTCATCTTAATGCCTTTGGGCCTCATTACAAAGTGCAAAGCCAAGCCTATCGTCCCGAGGGAGAGGAAGGCGCGCGTTATCCGGGAGGGATTCCGAACATAAAGAACCTAGCAGCGGTACAATCCCATCTGTGTAGGAGGCGACTATGAGCGAAGGAACAGGAGCAGTGCCCGCAGGAGCGGCGGACGCAAAGGCAAAAGCGGCTCCGTATCAACGGCCGGGGTTGACGGCGATTACGCCATACATAGTCGTGCGGCCCGCGACGCAGTTCATTGAGTTTTTGAAGGCAGCGTTCCATGCGACGGAACGGATGCGCATGCCGGCGCCGGACGGGAGCGTCATGCACGCGGAAATGGCCATCGGCAACGGAGCAATCGAGTTGAGCGACGGAAACGAACAATATCCGACCGCGCCCGCCGCCATCCACCTGTACGTGGATGACCCTGACGCTACGTACCAACGGACTTTGCAAGCCGGCTCCAACTCCTTCTACGCGCCGACGGATGACCATCCCTCGGGCGACCGCTGGGGCGCCGTCAAAGACCCCTTCGGCAATCATTGGTACATCGCCAAGCCTCGTGGATGGACTCCCGGACCGGAGGGAGTGCCCTCAGTGCAGCCGTACCTGCACCTCCGCGAGGCGCACAAGATGATTCCGTTCCTGCAAGCAGCGTTCGGGGCCGAACCGATGGGTGTGCACACATCGCCGGAGGGCGTGGTGTTGCACGGCACGATTCGAATCGCGAACGCCACGCTGGAAATTGACGAAGCGCATGGAGAGTTTCAGCCGATGCCGTGTCATTTGCATGTGTACGTGCCGGATACGGATGCGGCGTATGCGCGGGCGTTGCGTGCAGGGGCCACGTCGGTGGAGGAACCGCAGGACAAGCCGTATGGCGACCGGTCGGCGGGCGTGAAGGATGCCTGGGGAAATAGCTGGTTCATCGCGACGTATTTGGGAAAATGACGCAGTAGAAATGGCGTAGGCCGCGATACGTTCGAAGCCTTGCCGAGATTGGGCACAATATGTTGCGCCCCTAAAAAACTAGGCGGCGGATTCGGAGCGGAAGACGCGCTGGAAGCGCGGGCCGGTGAATTGGACGCCGACCATGCGCTCTCCGACGGACTCGGAATCGCGCACGTGGACGACGCGGCCGTGGGTTTCGAAGTCGGCTTCGCTGCGGCGCGAGGCGTAGTGGGAAAACGGGATGCTGATTTCGAGATTGGAGCCGATAGCCACGTCGAAACGGGTGACAAAAGCGGCGCCGCTGCGGCACAGATTTTCGCTGGAGGTTTCTTCTTCGAAGATGACGCCGCGCTTATCGCGGCCGCGCACACGGAGAGGCAGGCGGACGGCGATCCTACGTTCCGCGCGTTGACTCGCAAGCGAGGTGCTGCTCGGAGGGACCATGGGCTGGGTCCTCATTTCTGTTGACCCCTGGTAGGTCAACATTTCCGGCGTGCTGGGCAATCGCAACCTGGCCCTCGTTTCCTTGTGCACCCGTAAGACGGGTGACGCTTCGCGCGCTCCCAAGACTCTCAACGTTCTCGGCGGTCACCGCGCTGCGGTTCTCGAAGAATCTTTCGACGCTTTCGAGAATCTCGGCGGGCTTTTGCGCCGCATGCACAATTCGACGAAGCTCGCTGCCGTTCCCCACGCCATGAGTAAACCAGCACGCGAACTGCTTCATTTTGCCTACACCATCGGGCAGGTGGGCAGCATTAATTTGCCTATAGTAGTCTATGAGTAAACGAAAGCGCTGGGCTTCGGTGGGGGCCTCGTAGCGGCCGGTTTCGGCGTACTGCTGCATCTGGGAAAAGATCCAGGGATTGGTGGCGGCGGCGCGGCCAATCATCACGGCGTCGCAGCCGGTTTCGCGATACATGCGCGCGGCGTCTTCGGGGCGGTTAATGTCGCCATTGCCGATGACGGGAATTTTCACGGCCTGCTTGACGGCGGCGATAATGGTCCAATCGGCGGCGCCGGCGTAGCCCTGGGTGCGGGTGCGCGGGTGCACGGCGACCGCTTCGACGCCGATGGATTCGGCGAGCTTGGCGACGTCCACGGCGACGATGGAGTTTTCGTCCCAGCCGGCGCGAAGCTTGATAGTGAGAGGAATTTTGACGGCGGCGCGCACCGCTTTGAAAATGTCTTCGAGCAACGGAAGATCGCGAAGCAGCCCAGAGCCGCCGCACTTGACGACTTTCTTCGCGGGGCAGCCGAGATTGATGTCCACGGCGTCGTAGCCCAGGTCTTCGACCATCTTCGCAGCTTCGGCCATCACGGCGGGGCTTGCGCCGAAAAGCTGCGCGGTGATGGGGCGCTCGTCTTCCTGAAAGTAGAGATAGCGAAGCGTTTTCTTGGCGCTGCGCGTGATGCCTTCCGAGCTGGTGAACTCGGTCATCAGCAAGCCGCAGCCGCCGAGTCCGCGAATGACGCGGCGGAAGAGCGTATCCGTCACGCCTGCCATAGGAGCGAGCACCGCAGCGGGGCGGATGGTGAGGTCGCGAATTTGGAAGCTCGCGGGGATCATAGGTTCAGTCTAGGCTGGTCCTCTCTGCGTGGCAAGATGATGCCTGACCCGTGTTCTGTGGGTTGTTTTCCGTGACCAGTCTTCGTGGCATGCTCTGGACGCTAGAAACGGACTGCGAGGCAACCAACGCCGGAAGCTCTTTGTTTCACGGCGCATAGCGAGAAAGTTAAAGTACTTCTTTAGGGATTTCATCGGGGATCCCCTACCCACCCCCCCATTACATGCATGAATGTCAAAACAAAGGGGATAGAAAATGGGCAATTTGTAAGTAGTTGAAACGAAAGGCCGGAGATTATTTTGGTGGATTGGTGCCGGTAAGGGTGAGGACGAAACCTTAAAGTAATGGTTTGGGTTTTTGGAGACGGGATACCCCCCACCCCCCATCATGATGGAAAGAGTGTGGAAACGATTGAAAGAAAAAGAGATAGGTGTCGCCCATTGCGCGAAAGAGTGCGGAAGACTTTGAAAACAAAGGGGATGAATCAAAACGCCGGAAATGGTGGCGTGGCGGGTGTGTGCGGATGGGAGATCGGTGCGGGGCTGGAGTTTGGCGTACACGGGAGAGGATAGCACAAGAGTGACGACAGGCTAAGAGAAATGCAGGGAATGGTCGGAATTTGAGGGTGGATGGTAATGGGGCGGGATGAACGGCAAAGCGAGATGCGCGGCGGACAGGCAGAAAGCAAAGTCAAAACCCCCACACGCTAAACCCGCGTATGGGGCACCCGGCACTCCGCAGTAGGACGGATCAGCGCCTACTTTGCCAACAATCCATGGTTGTGGTTGTAGCTGATCACGCGTGTCACCTTCCAGGCACCATCCTTGTTCTGCCACAGCGTGACGAACTTGGCGTCCCCTACGCCATCCTCTGGGTGTCCGGGGTGATGGAAGCGATGTATCCCGATCTCTACCGCTCCGTATCCCTTCAGCGGGTACACCTCCAGTGTGTCCGGTAGCAGCGTCCGCTCCACCTTCCCGCAGATGTTCTGCTTAATGGCAGCTAGAAACGGTCCTTTCCCCACGGATAGCCCTGTCTGGTCGTGATAAAACTCCAGGTCCTCGGCCACCATTGCACCCAGGGTAGTGAGATCGCAGTGGTTATATGCATCGAAGAGCTTGGTATCTAAAGACCGAATCGTCTCAAAGAGAGGATCGGGCTGTGGGCTGGATTGCGCGCCTGCAGGCAGATTGGAAAGAACCAAAAGGAGAGGTAGGAACAGGTGAAGCGATCTTTTCGAGGTCATCGAGACTCCTTCGTGGGGATCCGTGCTAGCGGTGCATACGGATCAGGGCCCGTAATAGTCTCCAAAAATGATTGTGTTTGCCAAGCCAGCGGCCAAGTAGAAAATGGAAATCAGAAAAGGGACGAGAGGAAGACCCCACCTCTGCAAAACTCGCAGGGATCCCGACCGGGTCGGGACAGGTGGGCCACCCAAAGGCGATTTCGGAATTAAGGCGCGGCCACTCGCCTACCAGCCCAAATTTTCCTGTATGAATCGCGGGCTGAGATGCACGTCCACCTGGACGAGTGGGCCATCCCCGATGACTTTGAAGCTGTGAATCTCGCCGGCCTTGATGACGAAAATGTCCCCAGCGCCACCTTCAAACGTCTCTCCGTTCACGGTCCACACTCCGCGGCCTTCCCGGATAAACTGGATCTCATCATACGGATGCCGATGCGGCCCGGGACCCTTGCCGGGCAGCCCGCTGAACAGAAACACGGAGACGCCCACGTCTCCCTGCTCGGTCCCGACAAATTCGTGTGAGCTCCCCACAAACGGCAACTCTTCCTGACGGACGCGGTACATTCTTTTCCCCCTTGCGGCCCCTTCCTTCGATGCTTCCCCGAAAAACGTAGCTACAAGTTGCCCTGAAAGGAGAGTGGTCGTCCACCCGCCCGTCCAGCTCCTTCGGATTATCCCCGGTGCGAAGATCACCGCTTCACGGGCAATTTCTAGTTTGGTTGAATCCTGGCGCTACTTTTTGCACCAGCTTGTCCAATCTCTCGGCCCCCCTGGCCTGTTGCTCTCTAAATATGCGTAACGTCCGTTCTTTGTCTTCCTCTGTTACCTCTTCGTCTTCCATTGCTTGGACCGCATTCATTGCTCTCTCGGGCTCCCCGACGCGATGAATCTCCTCTCCAATTGCGCGTAGCAGTTCTTTATCCTGTTCAGTTATCAGTGGTTTAAGTTCTGGCCCTGTCCCCGTCCTCGTTTTGTCCCATCGGTCAGCAACATCATCAGCAAGTATTGTAGCCAACCGATCTCTCTCGCCCTCATCCTTGCAAAACGATAATTGAATAAACAAACTGCGGTTTGTCATGCTGAACAGATAGTCGTAACCTTCGGTTGCTGCCCTCATTAGCTGATAGTTGTCTAAATGCAGTAACGTTTGTTTATAGCGTTTGACACGCCGCTTATGTGGAAGTGCTTCAAGCCAGTGAGTCAGGAAAACTCCCAATGCGATCCCGACAATGATTTCAATTATCAACATTCTGTAGCCTTCGGGACTGGGGGACAGTGTCCCTGAGTTTCCTGAGTTTCGTGTTTCCCCCGTGTTTCCCTATTGCTGTGGCGGCGGATTGTCCCGCTCTGCTTTTTCCTTAGCTTCTCGAATGGCTTTAGCGATGCGTGCCCGACGCGCTGCTTCGGCAACGCTAACCTCAGCGGCGGAAGCCACCGCTTCGTTGGCCTGCTGTTGCGGAACGACCGTGTTCTGCACGGGCTGTGTCGTGACTGGCGCTTGCTGTGGTTGCGGTTGAGTTAATGCAGCGGGAGAAGAAGCAGATTCCGCCGCGACGGCCTTGCAGACTGCCTGCGTGCGCTCGCTGGTCATATTTATCTCGTCTGCTGTGTGCATTCTGCAATAGATCGCGTCGAGTTTTTCTTGGTCGGGAGGTGGCTGAACCTGGGGAGCTGGTGAGGCAACAGGAGCCGCGACTGCGGCCTGAGCCGAAACTGGAGCAGGTCCGAGCTTTGCCACATCCTTGCAGATGGGTGTTTTAGCGTTGACCGTGCAATACGCAACCACGTTTTTCTCAAGTGTAGCGCATGGCATTGGTGCTTTGCCGGAGAATGCCCAACTTCCCGAAGGGTTTTGGCGGCAATATACGACGGCAACCAGGTCGTTCTTTTCCTGCTGCTGGATTGCACGCTTTCGAGCCATAACTTGCCCGAGCGCCACAAATGGTGTAGCCAGAGCCTTGCCCGCCTCTTCACCGTTTTTCCGCGCCTGTTCCATTGCCGCCGCGTTGTCCGCTGCTGTGGGGGCGGTACTGCTGGTGCTTGTGCAATCAACGTTAGTGCTGCTTCCGCCGGTAGACGTGGCCGTGCAGTTAGTGTTCGTTGTCGTTTGCGCGATTGCTGTCGATGCCGTGAAGATCATGGTGACCAAAACCAGAGCCACTTTTGCGATTTTCTTTATCATTCCATTGCTCCTGCGGTCTCCCGCTCTGAAATCGACTGTCTACCATCCGTCGGTTGTCCGTCTCTAGGACTTTTCATAGCAGTTAACTGCCCGTAAGGTCAGCTTGTGCTTGTCTAGAAATATCGAGTGTTGCTGCAAAAGGATTGGGCCTGGCGTAATTCAAATCAAGAAGTAGCTTAGGCACCGCAAATGCCTGAGCGGAACATGGCGAGCCACAGCCGAAACGTGTCGTCCGCTTCGGCTGGATCTTCCAAATAGCCCCGCAGTTCCTTCTGATATCTCGCTTCCAGCGTCGCAGGGTTTACGCCGTACTTTTCAAACAAAAACATGGCGTCCGCACGGTCTTTGTCGCTATTCCGGCTTAGCTTTGACAAAATTAAATCGCTTGGATCGGGAACAAGAAGGCGAAAATTTGTGAAGCGGTTCGGGAAAATTTCTACCAAACGAGATCTATAGTTACTTGGTATATCGAAGCACGCCTGCTGTAGGAAAATCCCATAGCTCTTCCCAAGATCGGAGCGTTTCCCCGCCCAAGAACTGGGAGTAGTTATGCGGGGCACTGACGCGTAGTAATCGAGGTCATTCGTTTGTCGGGAAGCCCCGTAAACAAAGCAGACTGCAAAGCCGCCGATGCAGTGAAAACAAACAGGAGTTGACGACAACAAGGCATCCAACCCTATCAGAAATCCAGCCCAACTACTCGGTAGATGTGGTGCTGTATCCAAGATGTTCTGGTCGCAAGCCTGTCATTTCGTTCCAGTGTTTGGCTCGTTCGGAACAATTTTGCTGTAGCAAGCGCAACTTAACGACATTGCAGGGCCTCGCATCAGAACATCTTGGGTCGATAGCTTGGTTTTATCAATAGCATTTCCTATATCAGGGAAACCGGGAACCGGGACAGACGGGACTTTCTCCGTTGCGGCCCAGAGGAAGTCGCGAGTGGCGAGAAACGAAAAGGAAACTAGAGCTGGTTTCAAAACCCCCTACAGCTCATTTGGAATCAACAACTTAGCCTGGTCAAAAAGAGGTTTTGAAATAGCTTCTAGAAACTAGAAGGCAGAAACTAGAAATGGGAGAGGCGAGAGGCGGTTTAGCTCTTGACAGGGGCGCGGTGTAAACCTAGTTTAAAAATATGGAAGTGCATCTTTCACCTGAGCTGCAAGCGAAAGTGGAGCGGGCCGCTGCCGAGAACAAGAGCGGCGCGGAGGAATATGTCAAGCAGCTTGTGGAACACTACGTCGATCACGACGCGTGGTTCCGCCAGCAGGTGACACGAGGCCTGGAGCAGCTCGACCGAGGGGAGTTCCTGACGCACGAAGAGGTCGGCGCTCGCATCGATCAAATGTTTCGCAAGTAAATGCAGCTTCGCTGGTCACCTATGAGGAAGCGCACAAGGGAGCAGAAGCGCGACATCCGATCCATCGCCGCAAAAAGAGACCGCGACATTGATTTCTCGGATGCTCCCCCGGTTCTCGATTTGAGCGGCGCCGAAATCGGCAAGTTCTATCGGCCTGTAAAAAAGCCAGTCACCATGCGCTTGGATTCCGACATCATTGACTGGCTCAAAGCCGATGGATGCGGTTACCAGACCAAAGCAAATTGGCTCCTGCGCCACGCCATGCTCCATTTCACAAAACGCAACGGCCGCAACAAACGCAAACGCGCTCCCCGGGTGGCTCGAAGCGTGGCGCGGGTGTAAGATGGGGCGGTAGGTGGGCTGCCAACGCAAGTGTCCCCTGCGGAATTTTGTTCCTGCCAGGCAGTCCCGAGTGGTTGGGTTGGAGGGACTGAAATGAAGAAGACCCTGCCTGTAGTTCTCATTGCAATTTTTGCGCTCATAGTTCTTGGTGTGCCTGCGCCGGCATTCGCTGGGCCCGGCGGCGGCCATGGCGGCGGTGGATCCCATGGCGGTGGAGGCGGCTTCCATGGCGGAGGCGGTTTCCACGGCGGTGGAGGATTTCATGGCGGGGGCGCCTTCCGAGGTGGCGGCGGGTTTCGCGGCGGGAGCGGCTTCCGGGGCGGAGCGGGATTCCGCGGCGGCAGCGGGTTTCGTGGCAGCGCGTTCCGCGGAGGAACGGGATTTCGCGGAGGGGCGGGATTTCGCGGTGGAGCGTTCGGCCGCGGCTTTCGCGGTAACGGCTTCCGCGGCGGCCGGGGCTGGCGCGGACGCGGTTGGGGTTGGGGAGGCGGCTGGGGCTGGGGTTGGGGCCTCGGCTGGGGTTGGCCGTATTATTGGGATTGGCCCGGATACGCGTATCCGTACGGATATGGGTACGACCCGTGGTGGCCGCCGGCTGATTACGCGCCCAGTTATGATCCCTACTACGATTATTACGACGACCCTCCGCCCGGCGATCCTCCGCCTGCCGACTCGTATCGAGATTATCCATACCGGGACAACCGGAACAGGAATGCTCCGCCGCCGACCGCAGCGCCGAGACCCCCCACTGACCGGAACGACCGGCCCAACGACTGGAACGACCGGCCGACGGCCACACCGAAGGATTCGGGGGCGCCGTCGCCGGATCCCAACCCTCCGCCGAGCGCGAATGGCGTGATCATGGCCAGCGTGGGGGCCCGCGCGGCGGCGTTTCGTTCGCCCGCCGCGGAGCCTGCCACGCCCGCACCGCGGCGCGAAGTGTTGAACGCTATGCGCGCGTTGCACGAAATGCCGCCGTTTGCGCGCGAGCGCGAAATCGAGCATGGCCGCTACAGTCATTTCTCGCCCGAAGAACGCGACATGCTGAGGAACGCGGAACGGTAAGGCAACGCGGCAAAAAAAGACTTAACGCAGAGGGCCGCAGCGACACAGAGCACACAGAGACAGGAACGACGCACAGACAAGAGCGCCTGTGCGCGCGCTTCCGCTCCCGGCGGATGGCGCAACCTTAACAAACAGGCTGAGACGGCAACGCGGGAAGGATGCATCCCTCACAAATCAAAAGTTATTCATGGAACCGAGGGACAGGAGGGACGTATTTCTTTGGCCATGGGGAATCCGGAGGCTATCATGGATGGGTTCGCGAATCCGTGTAATGGCCCTTGAATCGTTCTTGGGGGAGGCAGACGATGCCTTTGGAAATAACGCAGCGTGAGATGAATGGAATCTACGTTCTGGCGCTCAAAGGGCGTCTTGTGCTCGGAGAAGAGAGCAGCGGCTTGCTTACCGTGATCGACAATCTGCTGGCATCCGGCGCCACACGGATAGTCATTAATCTGGAGCAAGTCAATTATGTTGACAGCGCGGGACTTGGCGCGCTCATCGAAATGCATCGGAAGACAAAAGCCAAAGGCGGTGGATTGAAGCTTTGTCATCTCCGCCCGAACTTGAGGCAAGCGTTGGAAATAGCCCGGCTGCTGCCAGTATTCGAAACGTCTCCGAGTGAAACTGCAGCGGTTGCAAGTTTCTGAGGATCGCGGAGGAGGGGTGACAGAGGCTTTTGATCTGGGGCACGCTCGGCTCCTCAATGCAAAATGGAGTTACCATACATTCTGAAATTGGGTGCGATCCTGGCAAGCGGCGAAACAGGATTGCAACGGTGCTGCGACGATGCCCTGGGGTAGCGACAAACTGGCCGGGACATGGAAATTGGTATGCGCCTCGCTTTCGACCGAGGGCGGCGAGCGAAACGACGCTCCCTTCGGCGCGAGCCCTACGGGTTTTCTGACGTATACGCGGGAAGGCAGGATGTCCGCGATGATCAGCCACGGCGGGCGAAAGCCGCTCTCTGTGGGCGATTGGTCACTGGCGGCAGCGGAAGAGAAGGCTGAGGCTTTCGGCACGTTTGCGGCCTACGCGGGGCGGTACACACTGATGGAAGAGCGAGTGATCCATCACGTCGAAGTCTCGTCGCTGCAGAACTGGGTAAACACCGACTTGGTTCGTCTCATCCAGTTCCAAGGTGACCGAATCGTATTACGTACACCACCGACAGCGAGTAACGGAAAAATCCAAACCTGGGAATTGGTTTGGGAGCGCGTGCCGGGCAAGTCATGATGAACGCGGTCTGACGCCGCTCACGTCATCGCGGGTGAGGGTCAATCCGCCGAAACTCTGCGGAGAGATCGGCGAGAATCCATGCTGTTCCGGCAATGGCGAAGGTCTCGACGGTTTCGCTCCAATTCGAATGAGTGCGGGGATCGGAAAGAAGCACGGGTACCCAGACGAGTAGCCCGAAGAGCACGAGCATCAATGTCAGCAGGCGTGCGGCGAGAAGCGTCTTGCGATTGGTAAGAAGAGCTATGGCTGCGAGTGCAAAGAAAACGGTCGTGGCTACCGCCCAAAACATCTGACTTGGCGGAAGCCACTTGGGAACGAGACTGGCGGTAGGGGCTAGATAAAACGCCTGTTCGAGGGTAAAGGAGGCAACGCACATGCCCAAAAGAATGCGGCCGATGCGACTCAGTGTTTCCGGTGACCATACCGAGGAAAAGCGCGCAGAAAGGATCGCCGCTCCAGTGACGAGAGAGAACTGCTCGAAGAAGTTGCCCCAGCTATTGTAGATCCGCGGATGGGCGATGATTTCCGGCACGCACTGTAGGGCGAAAACAAGATAAACCACACCAAGGACGAGTGCGCCCGTTTTCGCGGTGCGAGTGAACTGAATCGCAGCGCCGCCGAAGATCAGGGCAGCGGCGGCGGCGTAGACCAGGTAACG
Source organism: uncultured Acidobacteriota bacterium (assembly GCA_963729455.1). GTDB lineage: Bacteria > Acidobacteriota > Terriglobia > Acidiferrales > UBA7541 > Acidiferrum. Next base: position 200,663 of record CAVSNX010000003.1, on the reverse strand, counting down.
CGGTTGTTGCCAGCCGTTGTAGTCGCGCCAGAGCAGCGTGATGAGGCCAAAGGCCAAAGCCGCCACTCCAAACACATGACGGCCGATGTTCGAACCAGGCGTTGCTACGGTCATTTGTTTTCAATCCCGTTTACGCGGTGGGTCACGATGTACTCCTCAGGGCGCGGCTTTCGCCACTAGGCAGTCACGGCATCTGAGCGAGAACGGCAACGTCGAACTTTGAATAGTATTTCTTCACATCTTTGGCGCCGTACTTGTCGCGGAATTTCTCGACCACGGACGAGACTGCTATGGCATCGGTGACAGGAACGGCCTGAAACTTCGCCTCAGTGCCGCGCGCATCGATTCGAATCGAAGGGTTCTTCAGCACGTTCTTATACCACTGTGTATCCGAACCTTGCACTGGCAGCAGGTAAAGCTTGTCGCCTTCCAGGACGAACCAGACTGGGATTGAAATTGTGCGTCCGGAATTCCTGCCAGTCACACTGATTTTGATTTCGCGATATCGGGAAAGGCGGTCCTTTAGGGAATCGTTCGGCGCTGGCATGTGCACCTCCTGCCCGGGCACCACATCCCGGCGGTTTCAGGCTTGTCCGCCACGGGAGGAGTGCGGTTTTTGTACTGTGCCTGACCAACCGCCAAGAATCAATCCTCGCGGGGACGTCCCAGCTACATAGAATTTCCTGAAAATAGCACTTGCCAAAGATTGGAATTGTGGTACACTGGTTTTCGGGTGAAACTGCGGATTGACGCGGTTTTGCCCTTTTTTATTTTGCGCCGCATTTGCCCCGTTTCTTCTCTGTGATTTCTGTATTCTCCGCGGCCTCTCCGTTAAATTCTTTCTTTTCTATCAACTGTGAACCGTCGACTGTCAACTTCTCATCAGGATCAACATATGAAAATCAAAAAACCGAACGCCGAACTCGTCTGGAAACAACTGGAAGACCTCCTCGTCCCGCGCCTGCGCCTCTCCGTCATCGAGCGCACCGTCTACGCGCATCTCCTGCGGCACAGCCGCCTGGAAGGCAAACTCCGCCTCCAGTTTTCGATCATGGGCGTGGGACGCAATATCCGTATATCCGCGGGTCCAGTCCGCAGGGCCGTCCGCCGCCTCGTCGCCCACGACGCTTTGCGCATGGTCCAGCGCAGCAAAACCGGGCACGTCGTCGAGGTGCGCCTGCCCGAGGAGATTCCCGCCGCAGGCCTGAACCGCATCCCAGGCCGCGCCGCCGCCAAAGAAGAAAGCACCATCACCCGCGCGCCGGTGAATCTCGAGGGCGTGGACTTCATGAAGAACAAGCCGCTGCGCGACTCCATCCACGCGCGCGAGAGCGACCAATGCTTTTATTGCTTGCGCCGTACCCCTCCGTCCGTCCAGTGCCTGGACCACGTCGTCCCGCAAGCGCGCTTGGGCCGCAATTCCTACCGCAACCTGGTCTCCAGCTGCATGGAATGCAACACCCAGAAAGGAGAAACCGCCGCCGCCGATTTTCTCCGCCGCCTCTACCGCGAGCGCCGCCTCACCGCCGCCGAACTCGCCGCCCGCCTCCGCGCCCTCGACGCCCTCACCTCCGGCAAGCTCCGCCCTTCTTTGCCCTAGCTTTTGTATGGGCGCATCGTGCCTGCCTGCCGCAGGCAGGCTGCGCCCTTTCCTACACAACCAATCATCGGACACCAGCCGTGAGGCGAATTCTCCCATTGACCCTGACTTCGCATAATGCGAAGATTTCTCATGCGGGTCGTCAGCCGGAAGGCGATTCGAGAAGCCGCCGCCAGGCACAGCGCATGGAGCGCCTCTCTGAACGCCTGGTACAAGATCGCGAAACACGCGGATTGGAAAAACTTTACGGAGGTCCGGAACAGTTGGAGAAATTCGGATGTCGTCGGGCCGTTTGTGGTGTTCGATATTAGCCACAATAAATGCAGGCTGATTGCCACCATCAAATACAGGTGGAGAATGGTTTATATCCGCCGCATTCTGAGTCACGCCGATTACGACGAGAAAGAGTGGCAAAAAGGATGATTGAAGTGCCCGAAAAATATGCGCTGGAAGTCAGCTCGCCGGCTCCGATCACCTCCGAGCGCCAACACCAAGAATACCTTGCGGTCCTCGATAAGCTGGCTAGCAAGGAAAACCCGACAAGCGATGAAGAAAAGTATGCCGGAGTCTTGATGACCTTGATCGAGGCGTACGAAGAAGAGCATCATTCCATTCCAGATGCGCCCCCCGTGGAAATCCTTCGCACCTTGATGGATGCCAATGATCTCCGCCAAAAAGATCTGATCTCCATTTTTGGCTCGGAAAGCATCGTGTCCGAAGTCTTACACAAGAAACGCGCCCTTAATAAAATCCACATCGAGAAATTGAGCAAACGATTCCACGTTTCTCCCGCAGTGTTTTTCCCGCGTACCACAGATGGGTAGAGGACGCCTCTAATTCCTACTTTCTAATTTCCATTTTCTAATTCCAACCGCGAACGCCGCCTCACCGCCGCCGAACTCGCCGCCCGCCTCGGCGCCCTAGACTCCCTCGCCTCAGGCAAGCTCCGCCCTTCCCTCGCCTGACCTGCAGGCCACAAGCTAGCGCCAGCCACGAACGGGTACAGCGTCCCAGAAACAACTCTCTTCTCTTTTGGCGGGTGGCCGCGTCTTAATTCCGAAAAACGACGTTAAGTGCCCCATCCCTGCGGTTTTCAGGGTGCGGGTCTTTCCATTCCGGACCTGTTTCCCCCTAGATGTGCTTGACATCCCTGAACAATCAGATAATCTGATAATCAGATTATGAAGAAAACCAACATAACGGTAACCGAGGCCGCACGCAATTTCGCCGATTGCGTGAACCGCGTGCACTACCAAAACGTGTCGTTTGTGCTTATGAAGAACGGTGAACCGTTCGCTCGCTTGGTCCCCGACGGCGAGAAAGTGTGCGCCGGCCGCGATTTGGCGGAAGCGCTGTCTAGAACCGACTTGCCGGAGAACGAAGCCAGAACCTGGCGCCGCGACTTGCGAACCGCCCGCAGAAGGCTCAAGGCCCCGCCCAACCGATGGCGATAATTCTCGACGCTGACGTCATCATTAGGGGCGAGAGGGGCACTTTCGACCTCAAGAAGTGGGTGGCTTCCCGTCCCAACGACCGGTTTGAGGTTGCTGCGATCACGGTTGCCGAGCTATGGCATGGAGTGGAACGGGCGACCGGAAAACACCGGACCACGCGCGAGCGCTACCTAAGAGCTGTTTTGCAGCCCCTCCCGGTCATCCCGTATACCGAGCAAACCGCGTATGAGCATGCACGAGTCTGGTCAGAGTTGGAGTCTTTCGGCAAAATGATCGGCTTCTATGACTTGATCGTTGGCGCAACGGCTCTGGAACGTGGAAGCGACGTAGCCACGTTTAACAAACGGCATTTTACTCAAATTAGAGGGTTGCACGTCATAGAGCCGACGTAGCACCTCTTCGTCGGCTGGCGCCACACTGCCGTTTTCAGGACGCGGTTTTTCCGGATTTCATCACTATCGTCACGGAAACAGCTTTGGGTTGGGCGCGTTCTCGTCTGCCTTGGCAGTAGTGGACTTCAGGAATTGGTCGAGGCGGAGGAATTTGCGGCCGAGGGCGCCGGAGTAGGCGGACCATTCGGGTTCGCCGGAGTCGAGGGCCAGGGCGGCGCGGGCGGCGGCGAGTTTGGAATCGAGGTCGTCCATGTAGTGGAAGGCGAGGGCTTCGCGGATCATGGGGAGTTTGGGAGAGCCGAATTCATATTGGCCGTGATGGCTGATGAGCATGTGCTGGACGACGGTTTTCAAATTGGCGGGGAAACCTTCGATGGCGTCCATGGCTTTGGAAACGGTTTCGAATTCCATCATGATGTGGCCGAGCAGTTGGCCTTCGACGGTGTAGTTGATGGCTCGCTCGTAGCAGAGTTCGTCGAGCTTGCCGACGTCATGGAGAATGGCGGCGGTGAGGAGCAGATCGAGGTCGAGCTCCGGATAGTGAGTGGCGATTTGTTTGGCGAGGCCGCACAAACTAATGACGTGTTCTAACAAGCCGCCGAGGTAGGCGTGATGCATGACTTTCGCGGCGGGGGCGCGCTTGAAACGCGTGGCGATTTTGGGATCGTTGACAATGCCCGTTGTCAATTTCTTGAGCCAGGGATTTGTGATTGAGCCGGCGTATTCGAGCAGTTGCGCGTAGAGCTTGCCGACGTCTTCCTTGGTGTGCGGAAGAAAATCAGCGAGGTCGATTTCCTCGGGTTTTGCGAGACGAAGATTTTGCAAGGAAAGCTGGGGCTTGTTGCGGTAAATTTCGACGCGCGCCTGGACCTTCACGAAATCGTCGCGATTGATGTCCTTCACCACGACGTCAAACTGATCCCACATGCGAGCCTCGATGGTGCCGCTGCGATCGCCGAGCTCGAGACGCAAGTAGGCCTTGCCTTCACGGGTGTTGCGAATCTCTTTTTCGTGAACGAGAAAAAAAGAAGTGATGTTCTGTTCGGAGCCGAGATCGGTGATGAACGACGTCTTCATGTGCCCGTCTGTCCTCCGGGACGCTTGCCAAACAACAGGAATTTCTTGTGGCCTTTTTTCGGGGCCTTGGTGGCTTCCGGAGTGGTGCTGACTTCCTGAATCTCGGTGTTGCCGGCGCCGCCGGCGGCGTCCTGGTAACCGGGCTTGATGATGACGTAGCTTTCTTCGCGGAGAGTCTTCAGATAGTTGCGCATGGCGGGCTCCATGCGCGCGCTGTAGAGTTTGTCCATGATTTCATTTTTGACTTTGGGGAGGGCCTGCTCGCCTTCGTCGTAGTGTTCGAGAACCTGAAGGATGAGGTAGCCCTGTTTCGTTTCGAGAATGTCAGTCAGGTCGTTCTTCTTCATTTTGAAGACGGTGTCTTCGAGCTCTTTCGAAAGTTCGCCGCGTTTGTAGACGCCGAGAAAACCGCCCTGATCCTTCGTGCTGCTATCGGAAAAGCGCTTGGCGATTTCGCCGAAGTCTTCACCGTCCTTGACGCGCTTGAGCGCGGTCTCGGCTTTTTTCTTGAGGTCGGGAAGATCTTCGGGCTTCTTCCCTTCCGTGCTGACGACGATTTCGCGGAGAGCGACTTGTTCGGGGCGCAGGAAATCGGCTTTGTGTGCTTCGTAGTATTTCGCGACTTCATCGTCGCTGACGTTGATGTGCGAGCCGACTTCGCTGCTGATCACGGATTGCGTGAGTAGGGTGTTTCGAATGTTGTTCTTGAAGTCCTCCCAGTTGAGCCCCTGAGCGGCAACGGCCTTTTCCAAATCTTCCATGCTGGCCAATTTATTCTGAATGCGGATTTGATCGAGTTTTTTGATGAGCTGGGGCTCCACGCTGACGCCCATGTCTTTGGCGCGCTGGACCAGAAGCGATTGGTCAATGAGGTCGCGGAGGGTATTTTTCTGGTGGTCCTCGATGTTGATCTGAAGCTGTTCCGGTGTGCAGCGACCCTGGCACTCCTCCCTGGCGTCATCAAGAGCGGTCTGGCGGGCCTTTTCGTACTCGGAGCGAGTGATGATCTCGTTGTTGACGCGGGCGATGATCTCTTCGACGGTTTTGCCTTCCGTCGCGGCGGGGGCGGCGGCAGGCGGAACGGCGGGCTTCTTCGCCGGCGCAGGCGTGGGCGTGTCGGTGGCGGGGGCCATTCCGGGTTTCTCGAGAGTGGGGGCGGGCGGCTTGGGACGGGTGTCCTGGGACTTATCCTGGGCTGCAAGAGGCAGTCCCGCGCAAAGCACCGCAATGACAACTAGATTTCGCATTCATTTCCTCACTTCTGAATTTTAGCCCTGCCCCTGAAGGCCGAGCAATACGTTTCTAAGGGCGGCGGGAACGGATTCGCCCCGCTTGGTTTCCAGCCAGAGCACGCCGCTGGGATCGAGCTTAATGCCAGCCCTTGAGCGTACCACGGACACGAGCTTGGCCGGGTCCAGGGTGGTCTCGGGATGGAAGCGCACGGCGATGCGGCTGCCCTGGCGTTCCACCGCGGAAATGCGCAGCCGTTCGCATAAGGATTTGAGTACGGCGTACTCCAAAAGGTTTTCCACGGAAGAGGGCGGAACGCCGAAACGGTCCTGCAGTTCTTTGCGAACTTCTTGCTTCTCTTCTTCGGTAGCAATGGAGGAGATTTTCTTGTAGGTGCGGAGGCGGAGGTTTTCGCTGGGGATGTAGTCCTGGGGGATTCGAACGTCGAAGCCCAGGCTGAGGGTGGTACGAAGCTCGGGCGCGACTTCCTCGCCTTTGAGCTTGGACACGGCCCGCTCCAACATTTGACAGTACATGTCAAAGCCGATGGCTTCGATGTGGCCATGCTGTTGGCGGCCGAGCATGTTGCCGGCGCCGCGAAGTTCGAGGTCGAGAGCGGCGATTCGAAAGCCGGCGCCGAGTTCGCTGAATTCTTTCATGGCGGAGAGGCGCTTGCGGGCAATGTCGGAGAGCACCGTCTCGGGCGGAACGAGGAGGTAGGCGTAGGCGCGATGGCTGGAACGACCTACGCGACCGCGCAACTGGTAGAGCTCGGCGAGTCCGAGGCGGTCGGCGCGATTGATGAGGATGGTGTTGGCGCGCGGAATGTCCAGGCCATTTTCGACGATGGTGGTGGCGACGAGGACATCCGCTTCATCGCGAATGAATTTGAGCATTACGCTTTCGAGTTCTTTTTCGCCCATTTGGCCGTGAGCTACGACGACGCGGGCTTTCGGGACGAGCTTGGCAACCATGGCGCCGAGGGAATAGATGGATTCGACGCGATTGTGGATGAAGAATACTTGGCCTTCGCGCGCGAGTTCGGTTTCGATGGCGCGCTGGACGAGATCTTCCTGGAAGGGAGCGACGACGGTTTGAATGGCGAGGCGATCGCGCGGGGGCGTTTCGATGAGGGACATATCGCGCAGGCCGACGAGAGACATGTGCAGCGTGCGGGGAATGGGAGTGGCGGAAAGCGCGAGCGCGTCAACGTTTTTGCGGATTTCTTTGAGGCGCTCTTTGTGGGCGACGCCGAAGCGCTGCTCTTCATCCACGATTAAGAGGCCGAGGTCGGCAAACTTCACGTCTTTCGAAAACAGGCGGTGGGTGCCGATGACGATGTCCACTTTTCCGGCTTCCAAATCCACGAGAATTTTTTTCTGCTCGGCGGGACTGCGGAAGCGGCTGAGCATTTCGATGCGCGCGGGGAACGCGGCGAATCGCTGCTTGAAGGTTTCGAAATGCTGGAAGGCGAGAACGGTGGTGGGAGCGAGAAGGGCGACTTGTTTGTTGTCAATGACGGCTTTGAAGGCCGCGCGCATGGCGACTTCGGTCTTGCCATAGCCGACGTCGCCGCAGAGGAGGCGATCCATGGGCTCGGGGCGCTCCATGTCGCGTTTGATGTCGCTGATGGCGGTGATTTGATCGGTGGTTTCTTCGAATTCGAAGGCGTCTTCGAATTCGCGCTGGAAATTGCCGTCGGGAGAAAAAGCGAATCCTGGCGCGGCCTTTCGCTGAGCGTAGAGCGCGAGAAGCTGATCGGCCATGTCCTCGACGGATTTGCGAGCGCGCGTTTTGCGGGAGTTCCAGGCGGTGCCGCCGAGTTTGTCGAGAGGTGGATGGGTGCCTTCGAGGACGCGGTAGCTTTGGACGAGATCCATGCGCTCGAGAGGGACGTAGAGGCGCGCATCGTCGGCGTATTTCAGGAGCATGAATTCGCCGCGATGGCCGTCGGATTCGATTTGGCGGAGGCCTTCGAATTGGCCGATGCCGTGATCCACGTGGACGACGTAGTCGCCGGGCTTCAGCTCGGCGAAATCGCTGAAGAAACCGGAGGTGCGAATTTTGCGGCTGGGGCGCTCGACGGTGGGAGTGACGTCGAAAAGATCGGCGTGGCCGAAGAGAGTGAGTTTGACGTCGGGAAAAGTGACGCCTTCGGCGAAGGGAGCGCGAATCAGGAGCATGGCGGCGGATTCCTGCGCGCCTTCGGCGGTAAAACCGGCGGCGGCGTCTTCGGATTCGCCGAGGACGTAAGGGACTTCGTATTCGCGGCAGATGTCGGCGAAGCGTTCGATTTCGCCGGTGCTGGCAGCGGTGAGGAAGACGGTGCCGCCGGAGGCGAGTTGGGATTTCACGGCAGTCATGCAGGACACGACATCGCCGTGGAAGCGCGCGCTGGGGCGGGAGGAGAGTTCGAATTGATGAGGCGAGCCGATTTCAAGGGCGAGCTGTTCGATTTGGATTTGGGAAGTTTTTTCGAGAGAGGCGGCGAATTCCTGTTCGGACAAAAAGTAATGAGAGGCGGCGGGGGAGTTGGCGTGGCCGTGACGTTCGTATTTTTCCGTCGCTGCGGCTAGATATTTGATGGCGGTTTCACGCAGAGTTTGCGGCTCATCGAGGAATACGATGGGCTTGAGAGAGCTTTCCGCGAGTTCAAAGATGGCGCTTGATCCGGGTTCGCTGGCCGGGCCGAAGAAGGAAGGTGTCTCCCAAGACGCGGCATCGGGATCATCGCCATTTTCGGGGGCTGGAACGGACCATTCGGTGAGAGGGAGAAGCGTGGTTCGAACGACGGGGGAGATGGAGCGCTGGGTGCGCGGGTCGAACTCGCGAACGGATTCGACAGTGTCGCCGAGAAGTTCGAGGCGGACGGGGCGCGGTGCTTCCGGAGAAAACACGTCAATGATGCCGCCGCGGACGGCGAATTGGCCGGGGAGTTCGACCATTTCGGTGCGCGTGTAGCCGACCGAACCGAGATGAGTGACCAGCTCGGCGTAGGGAATCTCGGTGTCCTTGGCTAGCGTTTTTGTGAGGTAGAGATAGGCGGCGGGATCTTGATAGCGCCAGAGCGCAGCGGGTATGGGTGCGATGACGAGAGAGATTTGACCATCGGCTAAGCGGAAGAGCGTAGCCGCGCGACGCTCGAGAATGTCGGCGTGTGGGCTTTGTGATTCCCAGGGAAGCGTGTCAAACGCGGGCAGGGTGGCGACGCCGCCGGTGGCGACTGGAGAAAATGGCGCTGAAGAAACGAAGGGTTTCGGCGAGCGACTCGGCGCGTCGATTCGAATCGGTGACGAAGAAAGCGGGGCGGCGCAACTCGTGCGTGAGATAGGCAGCGAGCAAAGCCTTGGCGACATCGTGTAGCCCAGTGAGCGAGACGCGGCTCGCGCCCGAGCGCAAAGATGCCAGCGCGCCTTCAACCGCTGGATGGCGGAGCAAGGCCTCCAATCTTTCGCGGACGGCAGAAAGTATCATGCGGTTGCGGTCAGGAATCCGCGCGAGAGGCGCGCGCCCCATCACGAATTTTCTTCAACATGGCGCTGGTCGAATGGCCGGGCATGACGGGAACGGTAACGACGCGACCGCCGGCGGCTTCGACTTCCTCGCGGCCGACGATTTGATCACCGGGCCAATCGCCACCTTTTACCAGGACGTCGGGGAGCAGGCGCGCAATGACTTCGCGGGGCGTCAGGTCATCGAAAATCACGACGGCGTCCACGCTTTCGAGCGCAGCGAGAATTTCGGCGCGCTCGCGTTCGGCGATGACGGGACGGCCTTCGCCCTTCAATTGCCGCACGCTGGCATCGCTATTCAGGCCGACAATGAGCGCATCACCCAATTCACGCGCCTGCTCCAGGCTGCGGATGTGGCCGGGATGCAGCAGGTCGAAGCAGCCGTTGGTGAAGACGACGCGGCGGCCATTGCGTTTCTCGCGGCCAAACCGCAAAATCGCTTGCTCAAGCGTGAGGATTGCCGAGTTCAAAAGAGACTCCATGGAGGCGCGGGAGAATCAGATGACGCCAAGTAAAAAGACAGTTTATCACGCGCAGGAGGCGCGGCGCCTACGGGCCCGCCGCCCGCGATGAAGTCGCGCAAAACGCTTCGCGCGGTGGCAGGAATCCTGCTTTGCGGCGCAGGTTTCTGGCTGGCGATTCCGACACCCTATCGGGAGCGGACCTATTTAATTGATGCCAATGGCTGCCGTATGGAAACCGCCGTGGTGGAACGGGCTACGGGTGGCACACATGGATCGGTGGTGCTTTTCCACGGGATATCCGCCAACAAGAAGATCATGTCGTACTTCGCTCGGGGTTTTGCGGAAGCGGGATTCCGTGTGTACGCTCCGGATTTTCCGGGGCACGGGCGCACGCCGGGACCCTTTTCTCCGGCGCGTGCGGAGCAGTGCGGAGAGTCGCTGGTTCGCGAGCTATTGGCACGGGGCGCTATCGAGCCGGGGCGCACGATTCTTGCCGGGCATTCGATGGGCGCGGCGGCGGCCATACGCATTGCGTCGCGCGTTCCGGTTGCGGGAGTGATTGCGATTTCGCCGGCGCCCATGCGCGCGGCGCATGGCGCAAGGCCGGAGCAACTGCTGTACAGCGATCCGCCGCCCTTGCCGGCTCATTCGCTGGTGATGATGGGAGGGCTGGAGCTGGAATCGATGCGCGGCAATGCGGCCGATTTGGTGGCGTTCAGCAAGGATGGCACGTCGAAGTTTTTGGAGATTCCGCGCGCCTCGCACGTGGGGATTCTCTTTGAGAGCGCGGCGATGCGCGCGGCGCAGGATTGGGCGGCGCAAGTCTTGGGATCGGCACCGGCCACAACATTGCCATCGCATGCCCCGCTCGCGGGGGCACTGGTTGGATTTGCGGGAATGCTGCTGATTGCGGGGCCGTTTCTGCGAGAAGCCGTGGGGCAGAAGCCGCCTAAAGAGCGCGAGGCGACCAGCGTTCCAATACCGCTTGGACGAGTTTTCGTGGAGTTCGCGGCGGGATCAATTCTGGTCGTGCTGCTGCTGCGATTCTGGAATCCGTTGAAAGTGATCGGACTTTTTCAGGGAGATTATCTTGCCAGCTTTTTGCTGTTGCTCGGCAGCGCCCTTGTCTTGGCGCATTGGAAGTCCCTGCGCTCCACGTTGAGCGCTCCGGTTCGCACGCTAGCCGCGGCAGCGTTCGCCGCGCTGGTCCTACACTTGTTGGTGACCGCGTGGTTCGATTTGTCGTTCTACGTGGCCTGGCTCACCGCGCCGAAATGGGCGCGGTTTCCATTTTTGCTCCTCGTTTTGCTGCCGTATCACGTTGCGGAAGAATTCCTGTTGGGTGCGCCGCAGCCTGGTAAGAGGTGGCAACGGCTGGCCGCCGGATTGTCGTTGCGGCTAATTAGCTGGGGCGCGCTGACGGGCGGAGTGTTCTTGTTACATAGCGGAGAGATTCTGATGGTGCTGCTCTCCGTGTATATGGCATTGTTCAATATTATACAGCGGAGCGGCATGGACATAGTGCGTAATGAAACCGGTTCGGTCACCGCGACGGCGCTTTTCGGTGCTATACTCCTCGCTGGTTTTTGCCTGGTGATTTTCCCCATCACCTAAGAGGCTCTTACCGGGATGGCCTACTAGCCGGGGTTCCGCGCCGGGAACGGAATTGAAGGCTCGCAGCGAGACACAACCATGGCGGAGATAGCAATCGTCGGCGGGGGACCGTCCGGCGCAATGTGCGGTGAACAGCTCGCGCGCGCGGGGCACAAAGTGGCCCTATTTGACGAACACCTGGCGTGGGAAAAGCCGTGCGGCGGCGGGCTCACGCACAAGGCCATTCAGTGCTTCCCTTTTCTGCTTGATAGCCCTTACCCCAAGAAGCTGGTCCATTCCGTGGACCTGATCAGCAGCGATGAACAACACGCTACGCTGGAAATGCCGCATCCGATCGTGATTTATTCGCGGACGGTGCTGAATGGCATGCTGCTGGATCGCGCGCGTGAGGCGGGGTGCAGCGTGCAGCGTTCGCACGTAATGAGTGTGGATACGGCTACGACGAAGCCGCGCTACTGCGTCGAGGGCGAGTGGCACGAGGCGGATTTTCTGGTGCTGGCGGCGGGTGCGCGCAATCATCTGTTGCCGGAAACGCGGGCGCTGCAGCGCGACGAATTGGAGATGACGCAGGGGTACTTCGTGCCGCAGACGGCGGATGCCATCACGATAAAATTCTTGCCACACTTCGAGGGTTATATTTGGTCGTTTCCGCGCTGCGATCATTTATCTGTGGGGATTTGCGGGAGCATGGCTTCGCATACGAGCACGGAGTTGCGGAGCCATTTGCAGACGTTTGTGGAGAAGCAGGAGATATCGACGGAGGGCGCGAAGTTTTACAGCCACGTGCTGCCGTCGCCGCAGGAGCGGACGCTTTCACAGCGAAATGTTGTCGGAAAAAACTGGGCTTTGATCGGGGATGCGGCGGCGTGGGTCGATCCGCTGACGGGCGAAGGGCTGTTTTACGCCATGCGGTCGGGCGAATTGCTCGGGCGGTCGCTGGCGGAAGGCTGCCCGGAAAAATATCCGGCGTGGGTGAAGGCGGCGTTTTCGACGGAGCTGGAATTTGCGGCGCGCATTGTGCGGCGCTTTTATCGCGGGTCTTTTCTGGGAAGTGCGGTTACTACACGCATGGTTCAGTTTATGCGACGCAGCCCGGTGTTCCGGCAATTGATGGGAGATCTTTTTAGCGGAACACAGGATTATTCGAGTTTGAAACGGCGGCTGTGGGGCCACCTGGGCATCACCGTCAGCGAATTCATCGCTAGCGTGTTGAATCTGGACCGTCCCGCGGCGCGTGTCCCGCGCACTGGCACCGCCGGCGACTGAAAAGGGAGTCACGTTCCGGCACGATTTCGAAATATAGCTGTATTCTCGCCTCTGGCATCCAATGCGGAGGTTATACTTCATCCCGCAAATCATGGCCATCGAGAAGGACAGCAAATCACCGACGAAAAGTGAAAAGCGCAAGAACGCGTGGAAGAATCTTCCCGACGTTTGGGCGCTGATGAAGCCGCGGCGCGGGCTGCTGGCACTGGGCTTTGTGCTCATGGCGATCAACCGCGTTTCGGGGTTGATCCTTCCGGCCTCGACGAAGTATTTCATCGACAACGTGATCCTGCACAAGCAGGTTTACCTGCTGACGCCGATCGTTCTTGGGGTTCTGGGGGCGACGATTGTGCAGGGGCTCACTTCGTTCAGCCTGACGCAACTGCTTTCCAAATCCGCGCAAAAAATGATCACCGACCTGCGACAGCAGGTGCAGGCGCACATCGGGCAGTTGCCGATCTCGTTCTACGATGCGAACAAGACTGGCGTGTTGGTTTCGCGGATCATGAGCGACGTCGAGGGCGTTCGGAATCTGGTTGGCACGGGGCTTGTGGAATTCGTCGGCGGCTTGATGACCGCGGCGATTGCGCTGGTGTACTTGATTCATACCAGCGTAGAGATGACGCTGGTGGCGTTTTCGATCTTGCTGGTGTTTGGATTCGGGATTAGCCGGGCGTTCAAGACTATTCGGCCGATTTTCCGAGCGCGGCCGAAGATTACGGCGGAAGTTACAGGGCGGCTGACGGAGTCACTGGGTGGCGTGCGCGTGGTGAAGGGGTATCACGCGGAAGAGCGGGAAGAAAAGATATTTGCGGGCGGCGTGCAGCGGCTGCTCGACAACGTGTTGAAGACGCTTACGGCCACTTCGCTGATGAGTTTGTCCGGCGCAACCCTGCTGGGCATCGTCAGCGCGCTGATGCTGGAACTTGGCGGACACAAGATACTGGCCGGGACGATGACACCCGGGCAGTGGTTCGCATACAACGCGTTTCTGGCGTTTCTGATTGCGCCGGTGTTTCAGATTGTGGCCATCGGGACGCAGATTACGGAAGCGATTACGGGGCTCGAGCGCACGCGCGAAATCCTGAACGAAAAATTGGAAGACGAAGCTCCGGGCCGGACGGTTGTTCTCGGGCGAGTTGAGGGCCGGGTGGTGATGGAGAACGTCAGCTTTGCGTACGATTCGCGCAAGGAAGTTATACACGAAGTGAGTTTTCAGTCGGAGCCGGGGACGGTCACGGCGCTTGTGGGGCCTTCGGGAGCGGGAAAATCCACCATTATCGGGTTGATTGCGGCGTTTTATGTGCCGTCGAGCGGGCGGGTTCTGGTGGACGGGGTGGACCTTTCGACAGTGAAACTGGGCTCGTATCGCACGCAGCTGGGCGTGGTTTTGCAGGAGACTTTTCTGTTTGATGGAACGATTCGCGAGAATGTGGCGTTTGGCCGGCCCAACGCAACTGACGAAGAGATTCTCGCGGCATGCCGCATTGCGCGCGTGGACGAATTCGCCGAGACCTTCGAGAATAAATACGAAACCGTGGTTGGAGAACGCGGCGTGAAACTTTCCGGCGGGCAGAAGCAGCGCGTCTCCATCGCGCGCGCGATCCTCGCCGATCCGCGCATTCTGATTCTCGATGAGGCGACGTCCAGCCTGGATTCGGAATCCGAGGCGCTGATTCAAGAGGGGTTACGCTACTTGATGCGCGGCCGCACGACGTTTGTTATTGCGCATCGCCTTTCGACGATTCGGCGCGCAGAGCAGATTCTTGTCGTGGAGGACGGCCGGATTATTGAGCGGGGCACGCATGCAACGCTCTACGCGCTTGGCGGGCGCTACTACGATTTGTACACCAAGCAGCATGCGGTAGAGACAAACCTGTTTCTTGCTCCGGGAGAAAGCACCCTCGAAAGTGACGAGCCGAACGGGCGTGAGGCCACGTCGGCGGGGAGCGGGCGCGGCGCAGGTGCTCTTCCGGATGCCATTCGAATCATCCGCGGGCAAGGCAACTAAGAGTCACCCAGCCAAAAGAAAAGGCGCGGGATGCTGACCGCGCTATTCCATGCGATAAAAAATGAACGAGTTTACGCCGTGGGGCGCCGGGCAATGAGCTTCTTTGCCGCGGCGATGGGAAGCAAGGTGGCCATTTTGCGGATCATGGCCAGCACCAGGCGCTTGTCGCCGTCCGAAAGCGTATTGCTGTACTTCTTGATCTCCGCGAGGAAGCGAATCTCGTCCTGCGAAAGCTCGCCAAGCGCTTTCTGGGTTTCGCGGTCGCGCGGGGTTTCCGTCCCGGGGAAAAAATCCGCCAGGGAAATGTCCATGGCTTCCGCAATTTTGGCGAGGGTTTCGAGAGACGGGACGGTGTGTCCGTTCTCGACGCGCGAAAGGTAGCAGCGCAGCAGGCCAGTGCGACGTTCAATGTCGCCCTGCGACAGGCCGCGCTGGCTGCGGTAGCTCTTGATGACTTCTCCGATGTTTACCCGAGGTTTTTCTTTAGGCATGGTCTCTCCAGTCGAAGGGGGTATCTTAGTCACTAACAGTAGGAGTGGCAAGAGGGAATTTCGGGGGAGTGGTTCCAAACAGATAACGGCCTGTCCAAGACGCCCAGTCGCGCCGCAGGGTTAACGGGCGTGGGCGAAGAGCGCCCGCCGGGGTGAAGTTCCTTATTCGAGTTGATTGTGCCAAAACTATCTTGTGGTGGGAACGACGGTGGCAGGCTCCTGCAGGCGAAATTCCAACAGCGTCTCGCTCGGTACTCTAACCTGCTGCCCACGTGTGAAAATCTGGACGCCGGCGCCGGCTGCCGAGCCTACGCCCGCGCCAATTGCCGCGCCTTTGCCGCCGGCAGCGATGGCGCCGATGATGGCACCGGCAATCGCGCCTCCGCCCACTTTCTTTGCGGTGTCTGAGCCACGGCCTTTGCCTTCCAGCGTGTAGTCGCTGCTGACAAGGGGATAATCTTTCCCGTCGATGACGATGCGCATGAGTTCCAACTGCAGCTCCGCGCTGCCGGAGATGTGGCCCGCTTCCTGTACATTGGCCAGCCGCCCGTAAATGTCCGCGCCTCTGCGCGCGATGAGTATGTTGTTCACAGTCAGGTTGGTCTCGAGACTCGCGTGAAACACGTCGCCCACATGGTTCTTTGAGGAATCCACGCTATCAATCATGCGCACCAGCAGCGACTGCCCGGCAGGGAGCGTGATGGTGCCAGCGGAATCCACGGCCGCAGCAGGAGAGGGCGCGGCGTAAGGAGCAGGAGCTGCACCCGGAGAAGCAGGAGCGGCCGTGGCGGGCGCCGGAGCTGAATCCATCGGAGCGGCTGCAGTAGGCGGAGCCGCAGCCACGGAGCTGCCGGAACGTCCGGTAAATGTAATCGCCACAACGTCATTCGTGCTGAAGGCCTGAACTTCTCCATTGATCTCGAAGCGCAGCACGGCTTGCGTGCCGCCCAGGTAGCGGCCTTGCAAGATCCGGCCATCTTTCAATTCCAGGGTGTCGGCCGATGCGGCCGCCCCAAGAAACAACGTCAGCGTCATAACGGCCAAAAAACGAATTCCTCGACTCATGCTTACCTCTCTCAAAAAAGGGACCACGGAATGCGAAAAACCGTTCCGAGCTAGCACACGTCTCAGCTCGCCCAGCAATTCTACCGTATTCGATGATTCTCGCGTGGCGAAGGGTTGCGCCAAAATGGCGAAGGAGAAGGATCGAGGGAGGCCGGCTTGCCAAAACCTACGCGCCGTTCGAACGCCAAACGACAACGGAAAGAACAGGGCCCAAGCCGAAGAGGCTTGGGCCCAGGCAGTTCCAACTCGCAGTTGCAGCGAATGAAGTAGCTGCTGTCCACCCGCTTTCTAAAGTTGGCGGCGCGCGGCATCGGCGTCTGCAGCCAGTTCCATAAGCCTTTGCACAAGCCCTGTATTCTTGTTGGTTTTGGGATCGAGGAAGAGTCCGTCGTCAGCGAAGCTGACGACAGAAGCGACGGCCCCTCCGTTTTGAATGGAAGTTGGACGGATGATGGCCACCGGGCCGAACTTGGGGTTCAAGAAGTGGGTTGGCTCGGGCATGATGAGGTTCGCTTGGAGAGTGTCGCCGTTGAGAGATTCCGGATTCGTCTCGCCCTGAGCGGCGGCCAGATTTGTGAAGGTCGCCGTTGAATTGTTCACCGGATCGACGTCCGTCAAGGGAGTGGCGTTGCCGGCTTTGTCTTGCCAAGTCTGGAAGTGCATGGTCTCGCTGGGGCCGATGCTCAAAAGAATCCGCAGAACTTCGAGATTGTTGACGTGCTGAGCGAGAGTGGGATACAGGCTGGTGCCACCTTGCTCGATAAAGGCGAAGTGGAACCCAGCCGTGAAGGCAATGGCCATGAGATGGTTGGTGAATGTGGACAGAGCTGGGTTACCGAGATTGATGACGCTTCCGGCCGTGTCATCGTTGCTTCTTGGGATGGCGGTGTGTTTCCCAACGTTTAAGCTGGGGACAGCCTGGGCAAATTTTGCCTTGGGGTCAAAATCGGGGTTGGTGATGCTGCGATACCTGGACCAGAAACTGGTATCGATGGTGAGTTGCGTCAAGTTCGTTAGCCGACCAATCTGCTGCGCGCCGTCCGCTTTGCTGCTGGGCAATGTCTTGAAGGCGGAAAGGTCGGGAGCGCCCTCGCCCTTGGATTCCAGGTAGTTGCCAAGAAACCTGGCGTGGCTGATTTCGTCGTCAGTGTTGTCGTGGATGTATTGCGCCATGTCGCCATCGAGGAGTTGCAGCGCCTGGGTGTAGGCAGCGTTTCCGCCGGTCAGCCCGGTGAATTCGTTGTCTTGGGTGCCGCCGAGTTCCGCGTACTGTCTCCAGAGGTCTTCTTCAACCTGTTCGAGGGCCTGAAGGAACTTCAGAATGGCGATGTCGCCCCTGGTGATGGGTGCGCGATCATCGTCATCGTCCCGGTCAAATGCAAAGGATTTGCCTGCCAGCAGCCCGGCACCTACCGTCGCTGCGCCGGCCACGGTTCCACTCTTCAAGAACGAACGCCTGGTGCTACCCTTCGTGAACAAATTCCCCTCATTCTTCATTGGTCTTTCTCCTCTTCAAGTTGTGATTCGAGATTGGTGAAACAGAGTGATCAGAGAAACCGGACTTGCGTGAAGCTGGGTTGTTGGCCGCTGTAGATTTGAACCGTCCACCTGATGCTGCGGGAGGCCGCGCACCAGGCCGCTACACAGCAGAAGAAGAGGGGCCTACGGGCCGATCAGCAGGCCCCTCCTGCTTTTACTGGACGGTGAGTGAAACGGAGGCTGAGTGGGAGAGATTTCCCGAGGTGCCGGTGATCATCACCGTCGTCATGCCTCGTTGCGTTCCGGTGCCCGTGCCGCCGCCGCTGTAGCCGCAGCCGCCGGCCGTAAACAGCCAGGCTGCGACGAGCAGGAGAGCGGCGCTTCCAGCGAGGTTGAGAATCCATCTCTTCCCCGCAAGGTGGCCGTTGCGGGCGGATGCGGCAAGGAACAAGCCCAAGAATCCCAGAGCGGGAATTGGAAGAAACATTGCAAAAATTCCACCGCCGGGAATCATGGCCATTTTGTGAGGAACGGAGTAGGGCAACGCCGAAGTTCCAATCGTCAACATCGAAGTTGTCGTCCCACCACTGGAGGGAATGACGGATGTGGACGAGAAACTGCACGTGGAGTTGATCGGCTGGCCGGAGCAGGAAAGGTTCACAGCGGAATTGAAGCCGTTGAGGCCACCGACGGTCACCGTGAACATAGCGGGCTGCCCTGCACTGATCGTCATGGTTGCTGGCGACGCACTGATGGTGAAATCCCCGGTTGCTGCGGACGTGGTGTTGGGGGTGATTTTCGCGAAGACGCCATGGGCTTCGTTGGCAAGGCCCGCGGTTATGTACATGGTGTTGGGGTCGCCAGTCGTCCCGGAGGGGTCAAACACCATATCCCATAGCGAAGCGTTGGTGATGGGGGCGCCGGTTTGATCCTTCATCTGATCCATGAAGGCGCCGGTGGCAAAGTTATAGGCGTTGATCGTGCCATCGCCAAAATTCCCGATCAGCAGATCGCCCGCGAGAGAGCCAAAACCCGCCGGTGGAATGACCACGGCCCACGGCGCGTTGAGATGGGAAGCATCCGTGATTCTGCGGAGCATGGTGCCGTCGGTGCTGAAGAGGTCCACAAAGCCAGCACCGGCAATGTGCAGCGGATCGTGCATAAGGGTGTCCTGCAGGGCGTAGGTCACGGCAACCATCGGGGTGTTGTTCACGGAAATCGCTTTGACGCCGAAGGGCGCGTAGCCCGGAGAGCCGGAATTGGCGGGAACGGCGGGTAGAGCAGGATCATTGAAGGCGCCGGGACCCAAGACTTGGGTCTGATGAAAATTGCCGTCGTAGATCTCCACTTTGCCAGAGCGGAAATTCGTGGCTAGCAGGAAGTTCCCTTGGCCATTGGTTAGCAGTGCCAGACCTTTGTACACCGCGCCCGCGGCGGCCGTCGGGTTTGCGGAATTGTCGACCGCAAGGATGGCGGAATTCCCTGCATACCAGCCGGAGATGGTGCCGTCTTCCGTGGCAAAAATGAAAACACTGGAAAAACCGGATACGGCAAAGCCTCCGGTCGCGTTGTAAACAATTCCGGTGGGTGTAGATGGATTGGAGCTGCCGGTGGGAGGTGGAACATGGAAAAGTTGGCTGGGCGCACCGGTCTTGTCGTACAGCGTGGAAACCCCGGCGTTGTTGTCGGAAATCCAAAAAGGCAAACCGGGCTGGAAGGCGATACCCCAGGGATTGATGAGATTCGAGTCCGTGTGAGGCGCCGCGACCGTGGCGTCTGCCGTGACCAGATTGGTCTGCTTGTAACTGTTGCTCTGCGCGTAGGCAGGTGAGACGAAAAACGTGCTCAGGCAAACCAGCCCGAGCAGGAAACCGTGGATTCTTTGCATGATGCGAAGTTGCTCCTAGTTGGGTTAAGGCAGCCGTAATGACGTATGCCTGGATGTTCTCCGGGCTTAGATGGCGGAAAGATGCCGGGAATAAATCAGGGGGAGGACAAGTCTTTCTAAATGTGCAGTCCACTTGCGAATAAAGACTTGGGTGCAAGTCTCACGTTCGAACAGCAGTTAGGGGACTGTCACGCGAGTGGAATCCTTGAAGGCAGGCAACTGCAACTATGAACGAATGGGCGTCCCGTCCCCAGGCAGTGCGTTTTGGAACGTTTGAAGTGGATCTGGAATCGCGCGAATTGCGCAAACACGGCTTGCGCTTGCGGCTGGAAGAAAAACCCTTCCAGATTCTGGAGCTTTTGCTGGAGCGGCCGGGGCAAGTGATTACCCGTCGCGTTCTGCGGGAAAAACTCTGGCCGGATACGCACGTCGGCTACGAGCACAACCTGAACACGGCAGTCAACAAACTTCGAGAATTGTTGGGAGATTCCGCGCAGAGTCCGCGGTTCATTGAGACGCTTCCGCGGCTGGGCTACCGGTTCATCGCTCCAGTCCTCAAGCCCGGTCGCGCCGGCTCGCTCACAGGCAGGAAGATGCTGGCGGTTCTTCCGCTGCAAGATCTGGGAGGAAATTCAGGGGAAGAATACTTCGCCGACGGACTCACGGAGGAATTGATTTCGCATCTCGGCCAGCTGGACCCGAAACGGCTGGGAGTGATTGCGCGCACGTCAGCCATTCAATACAAAACCACAAAGAAGTCGGTTGGCCAGATCGCTCAGGAATTAAACGTGGGCTATGTTCTGGAAGGCACCGTGCGCCGGGAAGGACGGCGCGTGCGCATCACGGCGCAATTGATTGAGGCGCAGGATCAGACGCATTTGTGGTCGGCTAGCTACGACCGCAAATTCGACGACGTGCTGGGAATGCAAGCCGATGTGGCGCGAGAGGTCGGCAAAGCGCTGGCCTGCGAATTGCTTCCGGAGGATTCCGCAAAGTCACTGGCCTTTCATCCCACGGCGCATGAAGCTTATCTTCGCGGACGTTTTTATTTTGGGCAGCGGTCGGAAGAAAGCGTGCAGAAGGCCCTCGCTTCGTTCGAATCGGCGCTGCGCATCGAAACTAAGTGTTCGCGCTCGTTGTCCGGGGTCGCCGACTGCTGCGGGATGCTGTGCTGGTTTGGCGCCCTTTCCCCGAACGAAGCCGGGCCGCGAGCGGCGGCGGCGGCGACGCGCGCGATTGAAATCGACCCGGCTCTTAGCGAACCGCACGCTTCCCTCGGCCTGGTCAAGTTTTGGTTCGAATGGAACTGGCAAACAGCCGAGGAAGAGTTTCTCCGCGCCATCGAGTTGAATCCCAGTTACGCATCGGCCCGCCAGTGGTTCGCGTCATACTTGAATAGCATGGGCCGACTCGACGAGGCCCATGCGGAACTGCGGCGCGCGCGCGAACTGGATCCCCACTCACTCAGTTTGAACATGAATGCCGCCGACCCTCTCTTTTTTGGACGTCAATTTGAACGCGCTGCAGCGCATCTGCTTGCTTTGCTGGAACAAGAACCGCGTTTCGTTCCTGCGCTTTTCAATCTCGGCCGCGTGTACGTGGAACAAGGACGGTACGACGAAGCAATTGCGGCTTTCGAGCAAGCAATACAATTCTCTGGGAACCGTGAAGGCCGCCTGGCGCTGGCGCAGGCGTACGCTCTCGCAGGAAGAACTGAAGAAGCACGCGACATCCTGATGGAAGCAAGAGAAATGGCTGGCACGCGCTATTTGCCTTCGCCGTTGATTGCGCGCGTCTATCTCGGGCTTGGGGAGCGCGACAAAGCGTTCGAATGGCTGCGCGAAGGGATCGAGGAGCGCTCATTCTGGATGGTGTTCTTGAAAATGGATCCGGCGTACGACCCCATTCGGGGGGATCCGCGATTCCAGGATCTATTGAAGCGCACGGGCTTTGCGATACAGTCTCTCTCCGCAGCCTAGGGGGTTGCGGGAGCGACGTTCCATCCATCGACCACAACTTCAGGAGTGGCGCCTTCCAGTGAAGAAGCGTCAAACGTCGCCGTAACGGATTTCTTTTCTCCGGGCACCAGAGAGAAGTAGTTGTCGCTCCAGAAAATCGGGGTGACGTCTTCCCCGCCCTTGCCGCGCGTGATTCGCGGATGAACCATGAACGCTATGCTCTCATTTTTGTTTTCCGCAAGCAGAGTCACCGAATAGATTTTCCCCTCTGCATGGATTTCCTTAGAAAGCGTCAGCGTCACCGTGGGCAGAGTGTTCAATCCCGTCAGGTCCGCGAATTCTTTCTGCGGCGTGTAGACCGTGTCCTTCTTTTTGGCCCAGTCGAGGGTGTCGAGCTTGGTGGACAGCCAGTAGAAATTTTCGCTGACCAGGGTGTCCGCAGCATCGCGAAGCTCGAGCTTCAGGAAATAGGTCGTCGAGAGCCCATCGACCACTTTCGGCAGATTGATCGCGTTGGTACTGCTATCAGGCGCGAAATCCAGCGAGGCTTCGGCGTAGGCTTTTTGCTTTGCGTCGAGGCTGTAAACATTTGCGCTGACCTTCAGCCCCTTCAGCGTCGCGTTGGTGCCGTTGATCACCGTGACGGAATTGTCGTCGTAGGAATATTGCACGTGCACTGGCTCGCAGGCTTTTTTCGTGCCGAAATAGCCGCCTGCGGGAACGAGGTAGTAGTCGTAGAGATGCCAGATCAGCGAGGGCCACGCGTTATCCAGCATCCATTGAATCACGCCGGTCGCAGTGTACTTGTTGCGCGCGTAGGCTTCGAACATGGCGCGCTGGCCGTCATAGGTCATGGCCTGCGCTTTGCGCTCGTAGTCGTCTAACGAAGTGGCCTGCCCGTAGCGGCGGTTCAAGCCGTCGGTGAATACATTTACGGTCGTGAAGCGCTCGCCGCCCGCGTGGAAATTCCACACGTCGTCAATCGGCCACAGATGTTCTTTCGGAATAAATCGTTCCAGGGATTCGCGCGGAGGAATGGCCGGGCCAGGGCTCGTCTCCGTGTTGTAGCCGTAGGCACCGCCGGCTTTGGTGTCGGCCAGCCAATAGACTGGGGGCACGTACTCGTAGGGTCCGGTCATTTTCACGCCGGAATTACCGGTTACCGTCGTCGAGGTGTCGCCGGCAGAGGAAACGATCGGATTCGGCCACTCCAGTTCTTTTTCGATGGCTAGATACATTTTCTCGACGGCGGCCGGAGGCGGATTGTCACTGCCATTCAGCCAAACGAAAACGCTCGGGTGATTGCGCAGGCGCGTGATTTGGTCGCGGAGCGAAGCGGCGGCCACTTTGTTTTGATCGCCTTTCCAATTTTTCCACTTTTCCCAGGCATCGCAGCAGGTCCAGCCGGGCATGACCAGGATTCCGAGCTGGTCGGTTTTCTCGAAGAATTCGTCGCGATCCAGGCGGCCTTCCAGGCGGATGGTGTTCATGCCCATATCGCGCACGTAGGCAAGATCCGCATCGAGGCGCGACGACGACCAGCGAAAAAGGAGATCGGGCGCCCAGGCCGCTCCGCGAATCAGCACTTTGCGGCCATTCACTTTGAACAGGAGATGACCCTTGTCCGTCAGGGCCGAAGTCACCTCGCGAATACCAAATCTCACGCTGGCCGAACCGGAAATTTGTGTTCCGATTTCGAACGAGAGTTTTGCGGTGTAGAGATTCGGAGTTCCCATTTGATACGGCCACCACAGCCGTGGATGCGCCAACTTCAATTGCGCGAATTGGTCTGGGGCAAACCTAACAATCTTCGATTCCCCACTTGCGAGTTCTACCGGCTGCTGCAGTTGAATTCCTTCCAGTTCCGCCCGAAGTACGCCCTTCACTGGATGGTCGGCGACGTTTCGCAATTCCGCGCTGACGGTCAGCTCCGCCGTCTTGTATTCCGTATCCAACTTTGACGAAACGAATGGGCTGTGCACCGCGACTTCGGCGCTCGAGGTTAGGAAGACCTCTTTCCAAATCCCCATGTTTTTGTCGGGAGGCGTCGGATTCCAGTCCACCCAGGTGATGCCCAGATCGTCTTTCTCCGGCGCAAAGACTTCGACCGCCAGCGCGTTGGCGCTGCCCGGCTTCAGAAACTTGCTCACGTTGAATTCGAAGGAGCGGTAGGTTCCGGCGACATCGTGGGCGTCAGCGACTTTCTGTCCGTTGATCCAAATGTTGGCGCGGTAGTTGATGCCCAGAAAATGGAGCCACTCCGTGGTTTTCGCTGCGTCGGCATTCACAGAGAATTCCGTGCGGTACCACCAGGAGCAGCGGAAGGGACTGTCCTTGGGCATATCCTGGTTGGCAAAAAAAGTTTTGGCGGAATAATTCATCCCGGGAATCGATTTCAGATTCGTGCCGTAATTCGGGTCGGGATAGGTCTTGTCGGTGACGAGCGCGCCAACTACCGTCGCTGGGATGTCAGATTTGTGCCAGCCTTTCGCGTCGAAACCGACCGTGGAAATCTGCTCGCCCGTCGACTTGGCCTCGCAGGAGGACTGAATCTGCCAAACTTTGTGAAGATAGGTTCTTTCCGGCTGGTCTTCCGCCGCGCAAACGGCAATCGCGCTTCCGGCAAGGCTCAATCCCAAGCCAATCACAACAAGGCGAATCGCGAGAAAACGTAGCATAGCGCTCCTTAGAGAACAGCCCGACAGGAAAGGCCCGGCAAGAAGGCAGTCCGAGCCATGTCCAGTATGCTCATATTAAACCGATTCAATAAATGTTCCAGCGGTTTTCTTGAGAAAATTCCCTGTGCGGCTTTCTCGTGCGATCTTCAGAGACCGGTTCCAGCCGAAGGCCATGGTCCCGGAGGAGGGGGTCGAACCCACACGGTACTAAGTACCACTGGATTTTGAGTGCTATGCATGTGCTCGTAAAACAATGACAAATAATACAGTTAGTTTCTGTGACTGTGAAACTGTGTAAGTAACTGTGTAAGTCTGCCACCCCCTGCCCTCTCCTGCCGAGATCCAGCCGCAGACAAAAATTCAGCGCGCACAAGGTATCAAAAAACGACATTTTCCAACGGTGGATTCAGAGCCCGGAACACCGCAACGCCGCAGAATATGGCGCGGCAGTGCCGCTCGCAGGCGGCAGGTTTACCTCCCGCAAGAACAAGGCCCCTGCCCTGCCCTTCGGCGATCTGAGATCCACGGGCGTGCTTGACGCGGACAATTCAGGAGCGGTTTCATCTGGTGGTTTCTTCTCGCTCCAGTTTTTCTAGCATCGCCAGCAGGAACCAGTCGTGCCGCGACGGAGCGGCGATTCCCTTGGGCCGCACCGAATCAATGCGTTTAAGAATGTCCTCGGGAAGGCGAAGCTGAAGGCGGGTTATCTTTCCGCCCTTCGCCGGGGCTTGTGTAACGCCGCCGCCCTTGCCGATGAAGGCTTCGACAGCGCGTTCGTCAGACGCCGGGGCTGGGGTGCGTTGCTGGGGCTTGGAACGGATGGCCATGGTCTATCCTGCGGCTTTACGTTTACGTGAAGTCATAGTGACCTTAAAGCAACCTTGAAATAAGGCCATGATCTCGTCAACGGCTTTCGGGTTGTAATGCTGACGCGGAAGTTCGGTAACGGCGAGGCCGAGGGAAGCGGCATGGGCGAACGCCTTACGACTGCCCAATTGCGCATCCAGATAGCCCAGAGCGGGGAATTTTTTCAGTTCCTCGATAGTGTCCCGGTTCTCTGACCCCTGCCCTGCCGGATCGGTCTGGTTGAGAAACACGGACGCCTTGAGGGCAGGATTGATGCAGCGACCTTCCTCGACAAGCAGGGCGACGTTCTCAATCGCCCACAGATCGAAGCTGCGCGGTTTGCAGGGAATCAAGAGGACGTTTGAAACGGATAGCGCCGCTCTCTGGCTGGTGGTGTCACGCCCGCCTGCGTCGATGATGATGTGGTCGTATTTCTTCGCCATCTTCAAGACTTCGGTGCGCACGGAGGCACCGCTGAGCTTTACGCAGGTATAGGACGGAGCGTTCGGATTATCTGCCTTACGGGCGTTGGTAAAGTCGAACGCGGTTTCCTGATTGTCGGCATCGACCAGGAGCACATCTGCCCCCTGCCCTGCCGCAATACACGCCAGATTGGTGGCGATGGTCGTCTTGCCGCTGCCGCCTTTTATGCCGCCGATTGTCACGATCATGGAATCACCTTGGAGGGAGGTTGGAGAGATTGGAGAGATTGGAGATAAATTGGAGTGGCTGAGGTGGGATCAGGCTAAGGTTACGATCACCTTAATGTAAGGTCATCGTGAGGTCAAGAGGGAGATGTTGGGTGCTCGACAAGGTCCGGTGGTTGGCGTACCTCTGCCATAACGTCATCGTGGCGTTGTTCTGAGGTTGAAGTAAGGTCATTTTGAGTTCATGGAGTATCCGTTAAATCAATCGGTCTGATTGCACGGGAACCGGGTCGGGGCGCGACCAAACTTGCGGATTCTTCCGAAGAAATAGGGGAGGGGGGCTGCGTCTGAGATAAGGTCACCATGGAGCTGTTGTGAGGTTGAAATAACGTCAGTCTGAGTTCATCCAGTGCGCGCAAATTTATAAGGTCATCATGGCGTTGTTGTGAGGTTGAAATAACGTCAATCTGATTTCAATCAGCGCCCGCAAATTTGTCGCTTCAATTGCCCCTCGTTAACAGCCGGGGCGCGGCCAAGTTCCGGATACCTCGTCCGCCGTACGGTCATCGTGGCGTTGTTGTGAGGTTGAAATAAGGTCAGAGTGAGTTTATCCCGCGTCCGTGGATTTATCGTTCTGATTGCGCCCTCCCGTCCGGTCGGGACGGATGCGATTCCTATGGGCGTGAAATCTCCAATATCATATTAACGTCATGCCAACCTTGAAGTGACGTTAGGGTAAGGTCATGAGGGGCGTTAGCCCTCGTCCTCATGCCCGTCACTGACACCCCGCTGTGGCTCCTTTCCGAGTGCCTGAAGGCAGACAATGCGCAGCTCCGACAGGTCGCGCAGGGCTTCCCCAAGGCTGCCCTCGACGCGGTCGCCGGGACGGCCGGCGTTGAGGTGGTAGGCGATCTGGTTGATGTTCGAGCCGATCTTGCCAAGCTGCCCGAGGAGCCGGGCGACCGCCTGCGTGTCAATGCGGGAGAGGCGAGGGCGGTTGTGGAGGAGGGCGCTGCGCATCAGTGCGCTGACGGACTCCCCGCGAGTCCGGGCGATCTGGCGGATGGCGGCAGCCTCCTGCGGATTGATGCGCATCGTGACGATGGTAGTGCGCTGCCGTTTTTCGCTGCCGCTGCGACCAGCCATAAGACCTCCCCTTGCTGAAATTCCATAATACCTCTGGTTGAGTTAACGGCGGGTTTACAACCGTGCGCCGGTGGCGCGAAAGCAAGGGGAGGGGGTTCCAAGGGGCTACCCCTTTGGCGCGGTCCATGGCTGCGAAAGCCTGGTCGATGGGTGTCCAGAGGGAGAGCGAAGTCTCCCTCGGTCTGGGGGTCCAGGGCGGGCACGAAGGCCCCCCTTGGTCGAGGGTCCAGGGGCTGATGAAATCGCCCCGGTCGGAAGTCCAGAAGGCGAAGCGCGTCTGGTGAGGTCCACGGAGCAACGCTCCTGGGCCGGGGGATGCAACGGGGGGCGAAGCTGCCCCCTTGCCAAGATGAGCGAGACCGTAGGCTGAGCGGGCGCGCGGTATTACGCGCGCACATCTTGCGAGCCGTACTAACGGTGATGTTGCAGACCCTGCGGCGGGTGCCTTCGGGTGACTTTGTTGAGCAGACTATAATGGAACGGCACGAACATTTCCAGAACAAAAATGGTCACTATCGGGAAGAAATCGTTAGCAAAACAGGTTCGAGCGCCCTTGCATTTTCCATCATCCGAAACCAGGAGCAGGTGGCCTCTGTTTGGTCCGTAGATGCGCATAGAGTCGCTAGAAAATATCACGGCCAAAAGGCAAGGCTGAGTGAGCAGAAGCTGCCAGCGGTTTGACGTGGGTCAAAGACGGAGTCCTCCTGTGGCAACGCAGACCGCAGACAAAAACTAAACAAATGGCACACGCAATTACCGCAGTGTGGTAAAAAGTCGCTGATCCCATGAGTGAGCGCATCGCAACAGCGGAATGGGCTGACCCGGCCCTCGTCGAGGAGAAATACGTCTACCGTGACGGGACCGTCTGGCTCGGGCGCTCGGCCAGTGAACACCAGGTTCCGGTCGGCTATCGCGATGACCGCCACGTCTGTCTGGTCAGCGGTTCCCGAGGCGGCAAGGGCACAACCTCAATCGTTAACAATTTAATCCTCTGGCCGGGATCGCTCTGTGTCGTGGACCCGAAAGGCGAAAACGCCACGATCACGGCCGCCAGACGGGGCAAGGGATCGGAGCATTGCAAGGGCCTCGGACAGGCCGTTCAAGGTTCTGGACCCGTTCAAGGCCGCCCAGGTGGACGAATCCCTCCGTGGCCGCTTCAACCCGCTCGATGCGCTGGACCCCGCCAATGAGGAAACCATCGACGAGGCCGGGCGGATTGCCGACGCCGTGGTGGTCATCCACGAAAGCAATGATCCGTTCTGGGACGAATCCGCCCGCGCGATGGTCAAGGGCCTGATCCTTCACGTCCTGACAGCGCCGGAATACGAAGGGCGAAGAAACCTGATTACCTTGCGCAAGCTCATCACGCGGGGAGATTGGGAATCGGTCGAGGCGCTGCAAGGCGGCGGGCGAGACTGATATTCCCCCGGCGCACGGGCTGCTGTGGACCGGGCTGGCGAACAACCAGGCTTTCGACGGGCTGATTGCCGGGATCGGCGACAGCTTCACCAACATGCTGCTGAATTCGCCCAAGCAGTATGAAAGCGTCCTGCAGGTGGCGAACCGCAACACCGAGTTCATCGACAGTCCGGCGATGCAGCGCTGCCTTGAGGCGTCCGATTTCCAGCTCTCGGAACTGAAGACCCGCCCCGGCGGTCTGAGCGTCTACCTGTGCCTGCCGCAGAGGTACATGAGCACGCATTACCGCTGGCTGCGGATGATGATCGCCCTGACCGTCACGGAAATGGAAAAGGTCAGGGGTCAGCCCGCGACCGGCTATCCGGTCCTGATGGTGCTGGACGAATTCGCGGGCCTGAAGCGGATGGAGGTCATCGAGAACGCCGTCGCCCAGATCGCCGGTTACGGGGTCAAGCTGTTCTTCGTCCTGCAGAGCCTTGAGCAGCTCAAGGCGGTCTACAAGGACAATTGGGAAACCTTCCTCGCCAATTCCGGGCTCAAGGTGTTTTTCAACCTTGAGGATCATTTCTCGCGCGACTATGTCTCCAAGCTGATCGGCGAAACCGAAGTGATCCGCGAAGTGCGGTCGCAAGCGACAGCAGTCGGAATCCGAAAGCCTTCGCACAGCACGTCGCGGTCACAGTCGGAAAGCCGGGGCGGTCGTCCTCCACGGGAACATCGGAAACCGAGGGGACAAACAGCTCCGTCAGCAATTCCGCGACAAGTGGCTGGAGCAAAAAGCGAGAGCGTTCGCAGAATGTACAAGCTATGCGCAGGGCTGTTCTTTCGGAATTACGATAACCGAGAATCGGAGCAGCAGAAGCTCAGTCGAGGGAAATCGAAGGCATGGACGAAAGGCCAGTCGCACGGGTATCGCACGGCACGTCGCGCTCGCGCACGACGGCACTTCCGAGAGTCGCAGACCAGCATGAGCGAAACGGAAGGGACGACCGCGGCACCTCGCAATCGCGCACGGCGGGGACGAGCGAGACCATCCAGAAGCGCGCCCTCGTTACCCCCGATGAGATAGGCCAGGTTTTTCGCCCGCATCGATGACAAGGCGCATCAGGCCTATCCGGGGCTGGCGCTGGTGGTGATCTCCGGGGCGCGTCCGGTGGCGCTGCGGCGCGTGAATTACTACGAGGATTTCCAGTTCATGGGGCTGTTCGATCCGCATCCGGATTATCCGTTCACGGGGCCGAAGGAACTGACGGTCGATGGCCGGACTATGGAGCCTCTCTATCTGAGTTATTTCGGCGAACAAGGCCTCGGGCTGCGGATTGCGGAATGGCCGATCAAGGCCGGGCAAATGGTGACGGCGGGCGATCCGGCCGCATTGATCGTGACCGAAGGCGGCGGCAAGGCGGGGTGTATCCGGGTGGCGCGCGGAGGCATGATTTCGGCGGTTCCGGGGAGCGGGAAAGCTGTGCCCGCAGGTCCGCTGTTTACGCTGTTGTATTACGAGGACGGGGCGGACCTGCTGGACCCGTTCGCGGACATCGCGGGCATCGGGGTGAATCTGAGGGCGACTCTGGAAAAGCAGTACAGCGACATTGAGAGTTCGACCAAGAAAATTGCGTTAGGAATACTGGGCGCGGCCTTCGTTCTGGGTATTATCGCGGCAATCGCGGGCAGCATCGGCGCAGCGGGGGTTATTATTCTTCTGGGCGTCGGCGTGACCATCGCCAGCGTGATACCGAAAGGCAAGAAACTGAACAACCTCAAAGAGGCGCTGAAAAAATACTCCCCGCAGAAGTGAGTGTCTAGCGTTCCCGGTCGCGTTCGTTATCGTGGATTTGCTGCTGGCGGGCCTTGAAGGCTTCCTGCGCTTTTCTCGCCGCTTCCATCTTGCTGCCGGCGTTGTCGTGTTCTTTCCCCAGCTTGGCTGCGGCGGCCTGCGGTCGGACATCTGGCGCATGGGGCCGCTCGGCGTCGGGCTTGAGGACCGGCGCATCCTCCTTGACCATCTTTGAGCCTTCGGCGTGGGGTCTTTCGGCCTGGCGTTCCTTCTGTTTCTGGTTGTTCTGTTCCTGTGCGTGGGCGAATTGCTCGCGGAGCGCGCGGGCGCGGTCGAGGGCGCTTTCCTCGTGATGCAGCCCCTCGACGCTCTTGGCGACGGACGTGGGCCGGTCGGCCATATGCCCGGATCATACCGCAAAAAGGAGCGGCAGAAAAAGGCGGCAACCCTTGCGGGATGCCGCCTTGCCCCTGGTGGGGACTTAGACGCGGATCAGCCGAAGCTGAGAGCCGCTCACCCTGAGAGTAAGCGGCGGCCCCGTCAGGAGCCGCCGCCCTGTGCCTATTCATCGTCGCCGTTGCGGGCTTCGATCGATCTTGGTGTGGGCGAGATCCCGCGGCCTCGGTGGGCGAGAAGATCCTCGACGTCGTAGCTGTGCGAGGATCTTCCAGTTGCCTTCGGCAGTCGCGGTAGCGGCGCTCGAAGGTGACGTTGTGGAAGATGCCCTTTGTCCGTCTGGTTTTCCCAGATGCTGGCTTGATGCAGACCGACGCGGACTTGTCGACGGGGGCTTTTTTGGTTTCAGCGGCTTCGTTTTTCTTCGTGTTCTTGTAGTGACATGTTTAGTTTCCTTTTCTGTTAGGCCGGCATCATTGCCAGCCTTGTGATTTCGATCAGCCCTGACAAAGCCGGACCGCCCGTTCACAGGGAGGGGCATCACCCGGCTGCAGGAGCGAAGCGACGAGCGCTGGGAAGACGGGGAAACCCTTGCGGGCATGAGGGCCGGTTTTCAGGCAGAAATTCACAATAAAGGCTGGCAATCAGCAGATAGCCGGGCCGAGGACGAAGGAAACACGGCGCTGGATGACACGAACGCATGAAAAACGCGATGAAACAGTCACCGCCGAGTGCATGGGCGGCAAGTCGACGACGCGGACTATCAGTGCGATGAATGTGGCGAGGGGCACGGACGGGGGACCGGGCGCCGGTCATATTCGTCGGCCGCGCAGTGGTAAGGGCTTTCGATGAAGAGGCTGTAGTCGGAGACCGCCCTGCCGTCGCCAAAATGTCGTGAGCGGATGGCCGTTGGAATCAAGCAGCGGAAAATAAACATCGGTGACGCCGACATTGTCGATGCCCTGCTCGTGCAGGAAGAATTTGGCCTGCAGCAGCATGGAGATTTTCTGCTTGGTGGTGTGGGCTCCGTCAGCGTGACCTTGAAGCGATCACTTCTCGGGTTGCCAATCGGCGGTTTCCTTACAAGCTTGAGCGGCATGAAAACCCCGTCCTGAGATTGTGTCTTTTTTCACTCTACAACCTTTGCGTTAAAAATCAGTAAATCGATACGTTCTCCCTCTGCTGCGTCCCGCACAGAACCTTTCAAACGGGCACGTTCGCATACCCGTGTCCTCATGGCCGCAAGGGATCGAATCCGTTTCCCCAACCTTCCCCCGGATGAAGGCTCCGGGGTGCAGGCCGGGTGATCCCCCTCGGTTCTCAACCCTTGACGGCCGGACATGCGGGTCTGCCGTTCCGTGGGCATGAAAGGCTCCAATGGCGGGGCCTCGAACAGGAGGAAAAAACGATGAAACTGATTTCTAACCACGAGTTGCAAAAACGCAGTGAAAACGAATTGTCCGCGTTGTTCTGCACGGTGTCCAAGGGTCTTGTCCGCACGAAGCGCGGATCGCCGGAGCGAAGGAACGCTCTCGCCTCTCTGGAAAATATCAGCCGCGCGCGCGCGGTGCGGATGCACACATGCGCACCGTGAAGGGCCGTGACGCTCACTTCTCCCGGTCCCGCTCGGGGCCGGGAGTCGGCGGCTTGCGGCGTTCCGAGTTCTTCTTTTGCTTTCGCGGGCCTGTTCCAGTTTTCGCGGGATCGACTTCTCCGCGTGCGTTCCTGCTGGCCGGCGGCAGGCTTGCGGGCGGCGCTTTTCGCCTGCTCGAAAGCACGCTGCAGATCGCCCTTGCGTCGTTGCAGATGGCTTTGCCACTTCGCTTGAACTCAGCAGCCGCTTTCGATCCCTTGCTTTCCCCGCCGCGCGCTTCTGTTGCTTCCTGTCCTTTGGCCGCCGCCGCAAAATCTTTTTTCAGTTTTTCTTTCCGCTCGTCATCGCCCTTCCTGATTTCGGTCTTGCCGGTGGCGGCGGCCGTGAATTCAGGCTGGATGGTGCGGTCGGGACGGGCGAGACGGCTGCAACGCCTCGCGGCGCAACGCTTGTCTCGAGGGAGCGGCGCTCGCGCTTGTCGAGGCTGCCGAGAGCGCTTTCCTGATGCCTGAAATTCTGCATCTCGCGGCGGTGACGGCGGATGAGGGCGGCGGTCTGCTGGCGCTGTTCGGCGATCCTTTGCTTGTCCTCGCGGGCATGGCGGAAGGCGGTGAGGGCGTTGAAACCCGTGATGCGGGCGAGGAAAGCCATAACGCCCTGTCGGCTGTCTGGCGGCGCGTTCCTGCAAGACGGCGGCGCTGCGGGCGATCTGCACTTCGGCAAGCGCCTTGCGTTCGCCGCCATGGACGGCGGCGAGCTGCTGGCGTTTTTCCTCAAGATTTTCCCGCCGGACGGCGTGCGTCTTCTGCAGGGCCTCGCGGCGCTCCTGCGCTGTCTCTTTTGTTTTCGCCTGATCTCGTGTTTTGAGAAGGCGGGCCTGCCGCTCCTGACGGGCGCGGTCCTGCGCGGTGGCAACGTCGACGAGCTTGTCACGGATCGCCGAGGCGGTCCTTCAGCGCCTTGGTTTTCACGCCGTCGATTTGCCGGGCGAGATTGGA
Source organism: uncultured Acidobacteriota bacterium (assembly GCA_963729455.1). Classification (GTDB taxonomy): domain Bacteria; phylum Acidobacteriota; class Terriglobia; order Acidiferrales; family UBA7541; genus Acidiferrum. The sequence goes on along the minus strand of CAVSNX010000003.1, from coordinate 167,661 downwards.
AACCTCGCCGTACAGATCCACGACGGCATAGGCGCAGTCATCGCCGCGGGCGACGTAATAGCCTTTTTCTTCGAGCGCCCGGATGAAGGCCGGGCCGGAATCGCTGGCGTGCCAAGCTTCCGCGATCTCCCGCCGGCGCTGCGGCTTGCTGACGCCGGTTCTTTCCTCGCGCTGCTTGTCGCCGAGGTTTTCCTGCTTGTCGCGGTCGGCGTAGCGGTCCTTGCCCCGGTCGTTCTGCATGCCGGGCGGAAGGGTGAGGTTGTGGTCGCGGGCATATTCCTGCGCGACGGCGCGGAGTTTCTGGTGGTCGTGCGAGAGCTGCACGGCTTTCATTTTTTCGGTGTCGATGCGCGACCAGACGACGTGGTAGTGTTCGCGCCCGTGCTTGACGTGAATGACGACGGCGCGGGGCTGGCCGGAGAGGCCGAGCTTGTCTTCGGTGCGGCGGATGAAATCGTAATAGTGCTCGCGGTTGAAGGGGCCTTGCGTGTGGTCGGGATTGATGGACAGCGAGTAGAGATACTTGATGCACTTCGTGGCCTTCGCCTCCGCATACCATTCGGCAAACGCGCCGTGCAGGTCCTGCGCGATGGCGCCGCGCATGTCGGCGATTTCAACGCTGTCATTGTCGTAAGCGTTGAGCAGATGGGTGGCGAGCTGCTGCCCGCCGGCGCGCTGGTTGCCTTTGGGGATCATCCGTTGAGCGTAGGATAACTCCGTTAAAAAGCCGTTATTCGACAAATGCGGTTGTATGGGTTTCCGTCATGGCTCGGAACTCCTTGCCAGAGCGCCGATCCACTGGAGGCCACCGTCGCGGCGGCGGGAGCGCAGTTCCCAATGGGCGAGCCTGTTCAGGTCGATCTGGCCGCGTGCGGCCATGCTACAGAAGTTCGTCGGACGCGTTGCGCAGAAGGTCAAGGGCTTCGAGCGGGATTATGTCTTCGTCTTGCATGATGTTTTGTCCTTTCGCTGTTGGTTTCCTTGAAAACGCAGAAACAGGAAGCCGGACGGACAAGCCGGCGAGTCACCCGAAAAGGCGATCCCTCGCGCCCTGGCGCGCGCATCGCCTCTTGAGGGGAAACGGGCAACACGGAATCTTTGAGCGGGCCGCCCGTTGACGCGAAGGCGCGTCCGGCTTAGAGCTGCGGCAAAGAGTTCGAGGAAAACCCGCGAAAGGAAACGAGTGGAACGCGAAGTAAATATATCGTGAATCCGCGCCGGTTCAGGAAGATGCAGCGACGGCGTCTGCCGCGAGTGTCGGGTCGGTTGTCGCAATGGTTGCGGCGCTGTCGCTGGCGCTGAATTTATGGATGAAATCTGCGGCGCGTTGCGCGTGCGCGGCGGCGGTGAAAATCGCGCGGCTGTTGTCCCTCAGGACTTCCAGCCAATTCGCAATATAGGCGGCGTGATCTTCGCGGGGCTCAAGCGCCAGTTCAAGATCGGCACAGAGGAAAGCCGCTCCCAGTTCGGCAACGAGTTCCTCCTGCGCATAGGCATTGCTGCCGAAACGGTGGCCGCCGAAGTCGCGGTCAAGGCGGTTTTTGCTGCCGGACCAGTGACATCAGTTCATGAGCAAGCGTTGAATAATAGCTGTCAGCGTCGCGGAAGGATTCGAACGGCGGCATCTGCACGGCGTCGGTCGACATGGCTGTAATAGGCACGGTTTCCGCCGTGATTGATGACAGCGCCGGTCGCGTGCAGGAATTTCTCGGCATGATCGATGCGGGCGACGGGGTCGAGCGTCGGCGCGGCCTTGGCGTAGTAGATTTCGGGCAAGCCCTCGATCTGCTCGACGTTGAAAACGGTGTATCCCTTCATGTACGGGATTTCGCGCTCGACATCCTCGCCGGATTTCTCGTCATGCTCGGTGCGCGTGATGCGTTGGCATAAACCACGAGCGAGCCTTTCTCGCCCTTGCGGACGTGGGCATCCAGCTCCAGGGCCTGGCGGAAAGTCATCCAGATTGGCGCGGCGAAATTCTGCACGGATGCGGACATCCAGAGCGAGAGAATGTTGATGCCGCTATAAGGCTGGCCGTTATGGCGCAGCGGGCGGGTGATGCGTCCGGCGGCGTGTTCGGCGTTCCATGGTTTGACCCACGGGCGCACGCCTTTTTCGAGATCGGCCACGATCTGCGCGGTGATGCGGGTGTAAACGTCCTGCGTTCGGTTGTGTCGTGCATTTTGTTGCTCCTTTTCCAGCATTTGAAAAACTTCATTTCCTCGTACTGGAGAGCGGGCTTCAGAGCCGCACGGGCTGTCACAGGGCGGCGCGCAAGCGGCGTTCATCGCAGACCCTTGACAGCGCAAAGGGCGGCTCTGGTATCGGTTTTAAAGAGGAAATGAAGTGCGTTTGGAAAAGGCTGCGGATGTACGGCGGCATTAGCCAGGAAGGAAAACGGCATTACGCAATCGCGGCGCAGTGTTACGGGCGGAACTTCACGCGCTGAAGGCGCGGACAGGCTATGCAGTGACGGGGACGTTATCGTTCGCGGTCGAGGTCTTTGGCCGGCTGGCTTTGAGCCGCGCGCTGACGGAACGTCTTGGAAGCTTTCTGGGCGCGGGTGAGGATCGCCGCATCCTTGCGGGCGTTCTTCAGGACCGTGCCGACGATCTTTGCGCGCTGGCGTTTTTGCACGGCGCGAAGCACGGGAGCGGCGGCGGCCTTGAGCGGGCTTTTGTCGTTCGCGGGATTCAGCTTCTCTTCCAACCGGGCCTGAGTGGCCCGGAGTTTCTCAAGGGCCCTGCCGGTGGTGACGAATGTTTTTTCGGCGTGTGAACGCAGGTCCTTTTCCGCTTTCTCGCGCTGCTTCGGATCGGTGATTTTCTCAAGCTCGTGATAGCGCGCATCTACGGCGAGTTGCCCGGCTTCTTCCTTGGTTTTCGGGGCGGGGTGGTCGCTGCTGACCTTCGTCCGGGAACTTCGCGGGGGCGGGATCTGACTTTTTGCCGGGGCTGTCCATTCGCGGCCTCCTGCAATACAGGCGGACATTGTAAGCCCTCTTCGGTCGCGACTCTCAAGAAAAGAGACAACCGGCGGGACTGTGACAGGCAGGCTGCTTCAGGCAGGTGTCAGGACGTTGGGCACAGACCGTCCCATTGGCTCCCCTCGCCGAGCAATCTTTGGAACGTCCGGGAGCGATTTGGGGTCAGTAGATGGCGGGTAGAGGCGGGATCGTTTTCATAAAGGACCGGAAAACACCGTCCATGCAGCGCAGTGCCCATGATTCCCGGCTGTATTTTATTCTGAGTCTATTGTTCTGTGACTTTCGTGACGCATCCGAATCTATTAGCTTCCGCGGCCATTTTTGCCGGTGATGCCTTGGAAACAGCGGGGCCAGCAGTGCGACGAACAATCCGGCGCACATGCGCGTGCGGGCATGGACGACTTCGACGGTGATGTAACCTGCGTGTTCAAGCTGACGCAGGTAGCGCTGCACGGTGCGGCGGTCCTTGCCGAGCGCGCGCATGAGCCAGGTGACGGTGATGTCGGCGGCGCGGGCGGTGCGGTTCTTCCGGTAAACATACTGCATCAGTTTGCGCGCGCAGCGGCGTGCGCCGTCCGTGAGGTTGGGGTCGTCCTCGATCCGCGCGGCCATCTCCGGCACATAGGCGCCGCTGTCGCGCGGCGGTGCGTGCCGGGGTTTCGGCTCGGCGGGAAGGTGGCAGGATCGCAGTGACCGCTGCCGCCGGTCTTCGTCTTTGGGCGGCACGGCGGGGGAGGGACTTCGTTCGATGCGGATGCCGTCGCGGGCGATCCGCGCGGCGAGGCGTTGCGCGATTTCTTCAATCGGCGGCGGGTGTCTTTCGATGTAAGTGCATGGTTTTCTCCTTGGTTATGAGAAAACCCGCCCGATTTCAGGCCGCAAAAAACCGCCGCAAAAAACGCTTGCGTCCGTTTCCGGTTTCTGCAGAGTGGGGACTGCCACGTACACCGCTCTTACAGAGCTTCAGTTTTTAGAAGGCCCGCCTCCTGGCGGGTTTTCTTTTTGTTACGTCATCGGATTTCCTTCGAGACAGTTGTGAACACAGAAATGGCCGGACTCCGGAATCGGATGGGCCACAGAAAAAGTGTGTAGTAAGAATCGCGGCGCAGCAAGCGCGCCACGGCGAACGATGTGTGCCGCTGCGGCGTTCTGGCCACGCGAATCAGGCGGGAAGGCTTGCGGTGCTTGGATGTGTGTGTGTATGCGATCGGTGTGGACAAGAGCGGACTTCTCGTTGGAGGAGGGGAGGAAATCCGCCGCATTCAGGCCGCACAAAACCGCCGCAAAAACTCTTGCGTCCGCTGCCGGATTCTGCAAGAGTGGGATTCTCAGGTCACCGCTCTTACAGAGCTTCAGTTTCTGGAAGGCCCGCTTCGGCGGGTTTTCTTTTTTAGGTCATCGGGATTCCTTCAGTTGTTACCGCAGGGCGGGCCGAGAATCGTAATGGCCCAGACCGAGTCTGCCTGAATATTTTTCACGCGGCAAGCACAATACAACCCAAGGCTGATCTTATCCGTAATACAACCATTGATTTTAGGATTGCGGCTGATGGCTGCGGTCCTCCGCTATGAAATAGCGAAGCTGTTGGGGATCGATATTGCGCAGCAGACAATGAGCGCGAGGTGTCAATCAACACGCCGGATCTGCGATGCACTTGGCAAGTTTGAGCAGCGCGGCGCGCTTGGGGCCGTTCTTGATTGTGGCCCACACTTCCATGAGCGCATGGAACTCCTTCGCGCTGAATTGCGCCGCAAGCGACTGAAAGTCGGAATCGCCTTCGGACGGGGTGATGAATTGCGAGAGAGGCACCTCAAGGAAATGCGCAAGGCTGACAACGCGGTCAAGCGGGATGCGGTTCGTGCCCTTTTCATATTTCTGTACCTGTTGGAAAGTCACGTCAAGATGCTCGGCGATTTCGCTCTGGGTCTTGCCAGAGGCGGTACGAGCGACGCGGAGATTACGTCCTAGCTCGCGGTAGAAAGGACCTTCGGGCAGGCGCTTGAAATTTCGGGCCATGGTGAAAACCTTCGGTGGGTTAGCTCACGATTTAAGAGGAGCGACGGGGGTTGGTCAACCTGTAATACGAAGCAATGACGGGTTATCAGGTTAAATGCCGCAGACGGTGGGCCGCGGTGCGGTGGTGAACGGGGTCGAGGTCGATGCCGATGAATCGGCGGCCCAGCTCGTGCGCGGCGACGAGCGTGGAACCGGAGCCCGCAAAGGGATCAAGAACAATATCGCCATGGCCGGTAAATGCGGCGATCAACGGTTTGAGCGATGGAACGGGCTTCTGTGTCGGGTGCAGGCGGTTGCCGGAATAATGCCAGTCAATGACATCAGGCGGCGGGCGATCCGGAAATGGCGGAAAGCCCTTGGCCAGCAGATAGGCTTGCTCGTGCGTGTAGGAAAGATGTCTGGCGCTGGAAGCATAGCGCTTGCGGAAGACGATATGGCCGGCGATGCGGAACCCTGCCTCGCGCCACGCGGCCATGAACACATCCGTCTTGTTCCAGCCATAGAAGCTGACGCACAGGCTGTCGGATTTCAGGAGGCGGTGGACCTGCGTGAATGCAGGCTTGATCCACGCATCGTTGTCATCGTTGATGACACGGCGGCCGGAGCGGTCATGGTAGCGGACAAGGTAGGGCGGATCGGTCAAAACGAAATCGACGCTCCTTGCAGGCATGTAGGACATGACATCGACGCAGTCGCCGCAGGTGACGCCGTTGAGCATTTGCGAAAAGAGCCGGTTCATGGACGCCCCGCTTTCTTGCCTGCTTCGAAGCCAGCGTTGTAGGCGGCTTGCATCATGTCTAAGAGAGCCCATACAGAGACATCGTGGAAATCGAGGCTGTCGCGCCCTCGCGTGCGCAGCGTTCGGATGTCAGAGCGTTTACGGGCGATGCTCTCGAAAAGAATGAAATGATCGAGGTTTCCGGTGAAGGTCATTTGCGCCTCCCGTCGGCCTGAACGTCGCGGCGGAAAAGGCGGATGGCGGCTTTGACATCCTCGGCCTGCTCGTCGAAAAGAATGAGCGTGCCGAGCGCGGAGAGATGTTCCTCCTGCTCCAGATAGTGGATGGCCTCCCCGAGCATGCCGCAAAGGATTTCAATCGTGGCGCTCAGTGCAAGGGCGTGGATAGGGTCTGCGAGTTTAGACATGGCTTTGTCCTTTCCTTGGTTGTTGTCGATGGCGAGGAAAAAGCCGGGACGGTATGACGCCGGGGTCAACGGGTTACTCGGTCGCTTGGTGCGGGCGCCCGTTGACGACGGCGGCAGGCCCGGCAAACTGAGCCATAACGCAACGGCAACCACGGAAAGGAGGAAAAAGAGAAATCGCGGCGCAGTGTTCGAGGCTGAACGTCCGCGCTGCTGAGGGCAACGGACGGGCTGGTGATTTTCAGAAAAGCGACAACTGGCGGGACTGTGACAAGTAGGCTTTCAGGGTTTGGATCATGCGGCCTGCAAGGTCAGACTGGTTTTGCGGTGCGTAGCCTTTACAATCGCGCACGCCCTCAAACATGGCGATGAGCTTGTTAATACCGGCCTCGACGGCTTCGTCGCGGGCGGTGTAGGCGAAGCGGTTCCAGACAGAAGGCGATGAGCCGCCTCCGCCTTGGCCGTACCAGTAGCTTGTCGAGATAGCATGCCAGCCGATCGGCGCGACGGCGACGCAGACTTCTCCGTACCAATTCGTGCCATCAAGGTTGATACGGATCGTTTCGTCACGCTCGAAAACGCCGCAGTCGTTGCAATCGGCTCCGCCCCATAGAGCCTGCAACTCGCGCCGAGCCTCGTCAGAGAGCCAGTATTGGGGGTAGCGGCGGCAGATGTCGTCAATCTGTTCGGACAGGTCGATGACGGTCATGGCGCAGCCTCCTCGATGTCGTTGCCGCGCTCAGCGTCGAAGTGCATACGGGCAAGACGGAGAGTGCTTTCCGCCGGATCATCGCCCTGATCGATCCTGACGGAGAGGTGCAGAAGGTCGGTAATCAGGTCGGCGATTTCACTGCTGCTGTTCTCGAAGACCTCGCCTTTGGCGACGACGTATTGCTCCAGGGCCGTCCGGGCGCGCTCGGCGCGGGCTTCGTTTTCCGCCGGGTCCGGCTGGTTTTCAATATCGAATTCCCAGACGGTGGCGGAGTGACCGCAGGAATTGCAGACGGCGAGGCTGCCGGGTTGCCATTCATGGTCGCCGTTTGAGGCCTGAGTTACGTCGGTGCCGTCGGGACATAAGCGAATCCAGACCGTGGCGGCAATGTCGATTTCGTCTGACGTGCCGCATTTTGGGCATCGCATGTCAAAGGCATTGTCGATCTTGCCGGTCATTGCGGCCTCCGTGGGTCGAACGGGTAGATTTCGACAAACTCCGGGAAGATGGTTTCATCTTCGTCCGTGACCTCGACGATGCGGCGCGGGATTGCATTCGGCTCGTCGGGATCGATACTGATTTTGAAATCGTTCATTTCTAGCTCCTTTGCTGTTTGGTTGTCCTCAACATGGGAATCGATCGGACCGGGCGCATAGCCTGCGCGTGTCACAAGCTTCTGTTCGTTCGCGGAGGGTCCGGAACGGAAACCGTGAACGAAAGAAGCTCTGAGCATTGACACGAAAGGCGCGGCCGGCAGAGTCCCATCCTTGTTGAGGGCAACCGGATAAAGGGGCGATTAATCGAAATGCCAGTCTTCGCTGTGTGCGAGGCTGCACTTCCGACCGGCTGTGGAGGCGGTGACGGGCTGCGATGGCCGGGGGTTTTCGGGGATTACCAGCAGAAAAAGCTAATTTGCGCTCGACATGATAAGCTAAAAATGGTACAACGTAATAAGCTAATAATGGTGCAGCAGAATAAGCTAATCTGAGGAATCGCTCATGGCGACACCGCCCGAAAAACTAGCAGAGTCTTTGGAACTGCTCCACAAGCTTCAGACTGCGGATGGCGCAGCCGCCATTCGCGCAAGAGACCTGCCGCGCACGCATCGGGAGCGCCTGGTGTCGAGCGGCTTCCTTCAGGAGGTTATAAAAGGCTGGTATATCCCGAGCCGCCCGAACGAAGTGAAAGGCGAGAGCACGGCCTGGTATGCGTCGTTCTGGCGGTTTTGCGCTGCCTATCTGGAAGAGCGCCTTGGCGCAGAGTGGTGCCTCTCGCCCGAACAATCGTTATCGCTCCATGCGGGGAACTGGACGGTGCCACGGCAGCTCTTGGTGCGGTCGCCGGGCGCCCGGAACAAGGTCACAAAACTTCCGCACGGCACATCGCTGCTGGATCTCCGCGCCGCGCTGCCCGACGCCGCAGATCGGGAGGAAAAAGAAGGGCTGCGCCTTTTCTCGGCGGAAGCCGGTTTGATCGGATGTTCTCCTGGATATTTTTCAAATCATTCGACCGATGTCCGCGCGGTGCTGCCAATGATCCGTGATGCTTCCCGCCTGCTCGCCCGTCTGCTGGAGGGCGGTCATACCGTGATTGCCGGCCGTCTGGCCGGTGCTTTCCGCAATATCGGCCGCGACCGCATGGCGGACGAGATCGCCAGGACAATGTCTGCGGCCGGATACAACGTGCGTGAAAGCGATCCCTTTGTGGACAAGCCGTCACTGGTCATCGGCCCTCGCGAAACCTCACCCTATGTGAACAGGATTCGACTTCTATGGGAGAAGATGCGTGAGCCGGTCATTGAGCGCTTTCCGAAAGGCCCAGGCCTCCCGCGCGGTATTGAGGCATATATGAAGCGCGTGAACGACGCCTATGTCACAGATGCGTATCATTCGTTGTCGATCGAAGGCTATCGCGTCAGCCGCGAGCTGATTGAACGTGTCCGTAGCGGGACGTGGAATCCGGAAACAAATGAAGGCGACCGGGAGCAGCGGAACGCCATGGCGGCGCGCGGTTACTGGCAGGCTTATCAGGCTGTGCAGGAAAGCGTCCGCCGCGTGCTGCGGGGAGAGAATGCCGGACTGGTCGCGGACGAGGATCACCGGACGTGGTATACCGAATTGTTCGCGCCGAGCGTGACGGCGGGCCTGCTCAAGCGCTCGGACCTTGCCGGTTATCGCAACAGTCAGGTTTATATTCGGAGGTCGATGCACGTGCCGTTGAACTGCGATGCGGTGAGGGACGCCATGCCCGCATTTTTCGATTTGCTGCGGGAGGAAAGCCACCCGGCGGTGCGCGTGGTACTCGGGCATTTCGTGTTCGTGTACATTCATCCTTATATGGATGGAAACGGCCGCTTGGGCCGTTTTCTGATGAACGTGATGATGGCGTCGGGCGGATACCCATGGACGGTCATACCGGTGGATAACCGGAACGATTATTTGAATGCCTTGGAAAAAGCGAGCGTAGGCGAGGACATTGTGCCATTTGCGGATTTCCTCGCGGGCCTGGTTGAGAAACGGTTGGCGGGCGGGCCGTTGCCGGCAGTGCCGAAGGCTTCGTCATGACTTTGTAACAAAACACCCTTTTTAAGGGGGTTTCGTTACACATCGTTGTTGACCGCATGACTTCCGCCAGCCGCGCGGTGGTCATCGACCGCGAGAAGATTACCGCTGATTGCGTCAGGGGTTCGGATTTCTCGCAGACCTGAGCGCCGACGAGCGGGTCCTCGCCAATGAACGTCATCAACGGGAGTAGGCGCTATGGGAACGATTGCGGGCGGTGCGGGCAAGGGGCTGAGAGGACAGGGGGCTGACGGTTTACTGGAACGAAGAACCAACAGGAAATAAGAATGTCAACGCGCCGAACCGGCCGAGCTGTACGGCCTGCTCCATGAGAATCACGTTTCGTGTATCGGTATCGCTGAGATAGGGGAACCAGCTGGCGGCCGTGGTTCCGGCTTCGAAATACCCGGCTGGCGGCGTCGACGCGCCCGATAACGCTATCCTGGTCGGGCAATCTTCAGGCAAGGAAACCAAAATTTTCGTAACGCTTCGCAAACGGGCGCGGAAGGGTTCTGTCGAAATCCATCGCCATTGGTATTCGGTGGGAGACCATTTCACGACGACGCAGGGGACGATTTCGGCCTGCGTATAGCGGAGCGCGGTCGCCGTGACGGAGGTGCCGAAATGTTTGGCGATGGCGAGTATGCCGCCCAAGCCGACTTTCTGGCGGCGAGCCGCCTGTTCAAATTCCCGCGAGGGCATCAAGAGGTGCGAAGAGAAATGATCGGCTTCACGCTCAACTGGCAACCATGACTCGAATTCGCATTGCGACCCGTGGGCAGGGGCCGATCCGGAACTCAAGGCGTTGCGGTGTTCGTCGATGAAGTAGTGGGCGAGTTCGTGCCCGACAGTGAATCGGGCTCTCGCGCTGTCGGCGCTGTAGACGCGATCCAGATTGCAGTAGATGTGGAAGCGCTGCCGGCGGTGCTCCAGCATGCCGTCAAAAGCTGAATCATAGTGACCGTAACTTATGGTGATCCGGTTTTCGGCCAATACGGGAGCGGGGTCGAAAGGCGCAGCCGGGCAATACTCCCGCGAGACAGCTTCCGCCAGAGCCGCAATTTCATCCAGCCTCGCTGCCGGAATTTCGGGGTAGCTACTTGTCGCCATCTTTTCTTTCGGCTGCGTCACGATCTTCTTTCATTCGTTCATTGGTTTCTGGCGAAATCACGCCGCCTTCACGGGCGGCGCGCGCCAGATTTTCGCTCACCTCGGTGTTGTCCGGCTTGGACTGGACGTTTGAGGTTGTTCTGATTCTAACGGCCTCGTGAAGCAGTTCGCATGGATGTTCAGGAGGCTGAATGTGGATGTGCTCGGCGGCGAGGCTGGCCTCCGCTTCGAGGACTTCCGCCTCAGTCTCGGGGGCCAGCCACGCCTCTTCGCGCATCGCCTGCAAAACTTCCTGCTCCAGCTTGCAGCGGTCGGGCTTCTCTCCTTTACCTCGGGGTTTCGGCATTGTCTCGTTCCTCCGGGCTATTCATTGGTGTGGTCGGCTATGTACTGTTCCACTTTGTCAAAGGCGCGTGCCCTGATCTGACGGATATTGACGGCGGTCGTCTGAAAGCGCGCGGTGAGTGCTGCCAGTTCGTCGCTGGGCATTCGCTGGCATCCGCGCCCCGGTTCGTGCCAGGCGTAACTTGCAAGCAGGACCTCGCGCTCGCGGTCGCTTAAGGTGCGAAGCGCTTTGCGCAACAGGAGGGTCCGGGAGGAATTTCCCGGACTGTCACCGCGGTTGTCCTCGGTCGTTGGCTCAGCGACGCCTAAGAATGGGTCGTCGACAAAGTCGATAAGAGGCTTTCGACGCATTGTGGACAGGAACAGGCGATTTGCGATCTGGCCCAGCCAGGCGCGGATGCGCGCGCGCGCGCGATTGGCATCCGCGTTTTTCAAGGGCGTAAACGTATGCGCCTTCTGAAAAACGCGGACGAGGGTATCCTTGGCCAAATCTTGTACCCCCAAATCACCAAGCGTGCGCTGGAATCGTCGGCATACGCCAACCATGTAATCCCAGTGTCGGGAAAAAAACTCCTCCCATGCCTTCTCGGCGGTGGATGGGTCCTCCGCCTGAAGGGACATGTAGAAGAGCAGATCCTCGTCGGAGTCGCTGGCGAAGCTCGTCCGGGCTGGTGGAGGGGAGGTCACAATCGACGCCGGGATTGTACACCGTCCTTATACGCGCAAGCGTGACAGTGGTCGTGGGCATATTCGGCGTGGTGGCGCACCAGCAAGAGAAAAGGGGGGGCGAGTGTCACGCTTCGGCGTACCCGGACAGGAGCGTTTTGTGACTCCGGCAGTCCATTCGAAGGAGAAATTATGAGCACAACTGTGGAACAGAGCAAGGCAGGGAAAGAGGATTCGCATGCGGTCTATGTGATCTTCGTCGGGGACATTCAGGAAAAGTGGAACGATGCAACGATAACGGCCGGTCAGATCATGAAGGAAGCGGGTGTCTCAGAGCCCGATCAATTTGTTTTGGAAGCTCTGGACCACAAGGGCGGAACGCCGGTTGCAGAATTTGGGTCGCAGGATTCCGTTGACCTCACGGTCAAGGACCGCAAGTTCTTTCGCGTAACGCCAGGCGGAGGAGGCCGGTCGTGAGTGGTCTCGAAGGGCAGCTACCCCCGCCCTTCGCCGAAGCACTCGCGTATCTCCGGTCGCAGCGGGACGCTGAGGCGCGCATAGACGCGATTCAGGACAACTTCGCATACGTGTGGGTCGGCAATATCGTAAAGAACGATCAGTCCGAATCTTCGGGAGGCTGGATTCGGTTACCTCTGGCCTTCCCGCACGCCAATCCTCACGGATTCATAACGCGCGAGGCCCTGAAGAGAGCCGGAAACGGGACCGTCACGGACGGTTACAACCAGGGGCACGATATGTGCAAGCCCGTCGGGTCTTTGGGCGGGGCGCACTATTACAGCTGGACCTGGGAAAACGCCCCGCCGTTGCGTCTGCCGGCGGACATCGTCGGCGTGGTGCAGTGGTATGAAAGGCGGATTCGTAAAGGATGAGACTTGAGTTCGCACTGACGGAAAAGCAACACGGCGACATACTCAATCGCCTCTTCGGAAATCGCGCCTACCGGATCAAGGACCCGGAGCGCGGTTTCCTTGCGGCGGTCTACGCGGCAACGGGCGCCAGCCGGCGGACGCTGCTGTTGGGTCAGATCATCGAACCGGGACCCGACGATGTCTATTGGTCGCCGCAAGAGGGTCTTGTGATGTCCCACCACTACTACAGCCGCGCGCTATCGGCAATTCAATCCATTCCAGGCGCGGGCTTGCTGAATGTGCATTCTCATCCTCGGCCGCTTCGTGGCGTTTCTCCGCCTCAGCCGAGCGGGCAGGACTTTAGGACGGACGCCAGGGAGCTGTGCTTTGTTTCGCGTGCCCTGCCAGAGGGGCGGGCGACCGCTGCGGCAATTGTCACGCCGGGCGGGGGGATCAGTGCGAGGGAATATGGATTCCGGAGACCGCGCTCGAAGGAGGAAGCTTCGTCAAAAGCGTTCGCGCCGGCGGGAGCACAAATTGCCTTTGCCGAACGGATTCGCGTGGTCGGGCCGGGCTTGCGGATATTGCGAGGAAACCCAAGCCGAATTGCCCGCGAAGCGGATGTCAGTCATAGGATGACGGAGAGCAGCATCTTGTTGTGGGGTGAGTACGGGCAAAAGCTGTTGGCCGGGCTGCGCGTTGGTATCGCCGGACTCGGCGGCGTCGGCGGAATTATCGCCGAACACCTCGCACGGCTTGGTGTCGGCGCGCTCGTTCTTGTTGACTATGATTGCCTGGAGGATGGCAACTTCAACCGCTCGCAAGGGGCTTTGCGTTCCGACGTTGCGGCGGGACGGCCCAAGGTTGAGGTCTACGCACGCATCGCCAAAGAAGCCGCGACGGCACCTGACTTTGAAGTCTTCCCTTTCCGTGCGTCCGTGGCGGAAATCGATGGATTGAAGCCGTTGCTGGATTGCGACATCATTGTATGTGCGGCCGACGATGCGTTCGGCCGTCAGGTTCTCGATCATGCCGCTTACGCCCACCTGATACCCGTTATCGACGGCGGTACGACGCTGGTCCCGGATCAGGGGTCGATGCTGCTCGTCGCGGGTAAGTCGCAGGCCGTGGCAGCCGGGCCGGGGCACGCATGCCTGGAATGCCAAGGCGTCTACAGCCAGGAGGAGGCCACGGTTGCCCGCGAGAGCGCGGCCTGGGGTGATTACATTAATTTTGGAAAGGGCGCGGGGCGAAAGAAAAAAGGGAAAGGCAAACTGCGTGCGCCCAGCATCATCTGCAACAACGGGCTTGTCGCCAGCTTGATCGGCCTTCGCGTTCTAGCGATCGCACTGAGGGTCACGCCGGCGACGCTGCGCGGGGTGCAACGGTATTACATCGAGGAGGGCACCCTAGCCTGGGGTGCGATCAAGGACTGCAAAGCGGATTGCCCGAAGTCGTCATGGCTCGGCCATGGAGACGCTCATTTTATCCCGGTGGGGATAGATTTGCGCTGGAAAGCGATTCGAGAACGGGAAGGCAATACGGGATCACGTGCATCGCGGCGGAGATCCGGTTAATTGGCGACGTTAACGGTTTCTCGACCTGATAACTCGTCCGGGAGATGAGTTGACAACATTTGAGAAGGAGGAGATCGTGAAACTAAAGAATGACTGAGGAGAACTGATGCCTTCATACTATTTTGAGAGAGCGTTGTTTGTCGTGGGTGAGCCGAATTCTGGTAAAAGCAACCAGCTGCGGAGCATGTTTCGCGATGTCCGCCTAGGCACAAGCGGGAATGTTCCCACAGGGAGAAGGTTGGATGAAGTCTATCGCCTGTCAAACGACCGCAGCCTGTATCTGCGCCTGACCTCGCCTCATGAAGCAGGAGAGGCCCTCGGCAAAAAACGCGGCAAAAGGAATTTTCTCGAAAAGACGGCCCAGATAATCGATGAAAACACGCCACGATTTGGCAGGCGATGGAACTTCGCCTGCGCGCTTCAGCCACGCTCCAGGCACAATATGCCGAACGTAGTGGCGACGTGCCGTGCTTTCGTTCGGCGCTTCGACCCGGAGCGCACGCGCGTTGTTTTTCTAAGTCCGGACAGGCACGGCGTTTTCCTGCAGGGAACGGAACACATGGACCTGGTCGAGGGCTTGCGGGAGATTCCCTCTACGGAGGTTTGCTGGATCGATGCGCGGGATCGAACGGTGAATGGTTTGCTCTTAGCCGACTTCTTTGATTTCACGTAGAGGTGGACAGCCACGAGGCCTGCGCTTCACAGGACAGTCTTTGGAGGAAATTGGTTCTCATGAGAGCGGGCCTCTTTAGACGAGTGTCTTAACGAGTTCCTTCAAAGTCGAGCCGTGAAGAGCTTTCGGCGTTGTTCCTGGCTTGCGTACAAGAGTGAATCCGTCGCGGCCGCTCCTGCTGAAAAGCCCTTGCTGATCTATGGTGTAGCTTCCCTCAAGGATGAAAGCGACGCGGATGGTCGGCGTGATGTTCTTGAGGCCGCTGAGATCGAGGAGTTTGGGGGGGACGGCTCCTTCGATCAGGTGCTTTCCCTTCGGATCGATCGCCCATACCTCATTCTGTTTTGCCCAAAGAAGAAAATCAGGATAAAACCAGATCGTATCAGAGCCGAGTTCCTGGATGGGGATTTTGTAACCGTCCTTGCCGACGGGATTCCGGCACCATGGTTTTCCGAGGCTGTCGAGAGCCTGCGCGACCTTCAGCTCGAAGGGATTGAAGCCGTTATATTCCGCGTGCAATGAATTCTTGAAGCGCCGGACTTTGTATTTTTCGCGGTAGGCTTCCGTCCCGCCCTCCATGTCGGGAGATACGAGTTTGAAGGGTTTGACGGAATAAATGCCGTGACGGCCGAGACTCTTGAGAAGAAATTTCTCATTGAGGCGCTCTTTGATCGGGGCGATAGTATTGGCGAGCGTCGCCATGGCGTCGGAGCCGAATTGCATCGGCTGTTTCAGCTTCTCGTCGTCTTTGAGATTCGCGCTGAAGATTGTCCCGCTGTCATTGATGATTCTGGAATCGATCGCGCCGAGCCGGACGGAAAGATATTCCCATGGCGTCATGGTTTCGTTGGCATCGCTCCGGACCTCGGTTCTCAGCGCAACGTCTTCCTGAAGTTGAGCCATCTCGAAAACGCGGGTCCTGATGGAACCGTCCGCCTGGAGTGCTTTGGGCGCAAATAACGGAACGTGGTCGAGGATGATGCGGTCGAGTTCGGCGATGCTGTCACCGAACCATGGCCCGATGGTCGGCAGTGACTTTGATGTGCGGACCCCCGCATTGCGGCTGCTGGGGGCGCGCCTTCCGCTTTCAATCGGGATGACTTCGTACCCGTCCGTTTCCATTTCTTCCTGCGTGCTCTGAATCAGCTCCGCGAAAGCCTCGTCGGAGACATTGAAATAGAAATAGGCCGAATTAAGGTCCGGATCGCTGAAGGGCGTCGCGTCCGGCTGGCGGACAAAGCGCCCGATCTTTTGAACTATGTCCACAGGTGAGCGGCCCTTGTCGTCAAGATACGCGATATAGGCCAGGGCTTCATCCCATCCTTCGCGCAAGGTGAGGTTCCAGATGATGTGCGTATACCCGGCGGCAGCGAGAATTTCCGGAGAACGGTCCTGAGTTTTCTTGCCCGTGTAGGTATCGATCAGGGTCGAAGTCGAGCCGCGCCGGTCGAAGATAACATCGCCCGCGCCGTTGAGGTGAACGGCGATTTTTGCCGGGTTGACGCCCAGAGAAACGAGGTGTTCCCAGATGTCCACGCCGCGGACGGTTTCGTTGACGATAAAGCATGCGATCGGGATTTTTTCGAAGGGCGCGAGTTTCTCGTAGAGTTCAGTCCATTTGTTGTTCGCCTCCCTGATCGCGTCGGCCTGGGCGGTATTGCAATCGATAAAATAGAGCCGGTTCTTAAGGAGTCCTGCCTCCACCACGTCTTTGGTGGATACGGCGACCGTTCGTTCGTCCATCGATTCGCGGCGTTCCTCGGGCGTTTTCCCTGAAACGAGATCCGCGAGGTCCTCCGGCAGCGGGCTGGCGGATGCCAGCACGAAAGCCCTGGGGTCCAGCTCGCGCAGCTTTTGGAACTGTCGTTCGGTGGCGCCGTGGCCTTCGTCGTAAAAAACATAGAGCGGCCGGACGCGGCCCTCGGAGGTTTTCGCTGTGCCGCCGAGCATTTCCCATCGCGTGACATCGCCGTATTTCTGATGGATTTTAAGATTGTCACCTTCCTGGTTGAACGCGGCGACGGTGGAAAGCAAGATCGTGAGGCCGGTTGTGGCCTTCATCGTCTGCTCCCAGTCGCCCGGACTCATTTCCCCGAGCTGAAATATCTGGGTTCCTTCCGGAAGCAGGGCGGCATATTTGCCGCCGGCGCGGAGATTTGCAAGGGTTTGTGAAATCACTGCGCCCCTGTTGGTGGTCCAGAGAATCACGCCAGTCTTCAAATGCTGTGCTGTCAGGGCGAGTATCGGTGTTTTGCCAGCACCGGTTATGGCGCGCAGGCGGCATAGGAAAGGCAGCAGAGCGCCGCTGTCCGGGTTGTAGCGCGGCCGGAAGCGCGAGCTTGGATATTCCTGAATCATTTCTGCGAGGGCGCTGGCGGCGCGCTCTTGAAATGGCTTCATGTCGCTGCGGCGGATGATGGTGGTGGTCAAGCTGTGACCAGCTCCTCGTCACTATCCAGGATTCCGAGGCGGGCGAGAATGGAGTTGGGAATCTGGTGGAAGCGATACAGATCGTCGCCGAGGGGCGCGGTGTTGCCGGTCGCATAGACGTGGACGGGCTTGCCGAGATTGGCGCGTTCCGCCTCGTCGAGCACGGTTTCAAGGATGTTCAACGTGAGAACCTGATCGTATTTCCCGTTCTTCGAAGCCTGCCAGATCAAAGCGATCCCGTAACCGAGCCGTGTGCGACCGATCAGGTAACGGTGGCCTTCCATACGGCAATCGATCCGGTTGGATTCATCCTCGACGATTTGCAGAATTATGTCGGCAAGAGTTTCCCGCGTTGAGGCCATGATGGCTTTTTTGGTTATCCGCTCATAGGCTCGAATAAAGTGAAAGCCGGTCTTGTGTTTTGCGTGTTTCTCGCCGTCTGCCCATTTGCCGGTGATGACGCGGCGGATGCGTTCGGCAGTGATTTCGCTCGTGTATTTTTCGCGGGGAACTCGCGCGGCAGGGGAGGGATCGCCACCTTCAATCAGCAGAAAACGGCGGTTGCCGCCGTCTTCGGCGTTCATGGCCAGGACGGAATGTCCTGTGGTTCCTGAACCGGCATAGGGATCGAGGATGACGGCTTCCTTGTCGCGCCACGTAACGAGGTTGAAAAGCTCAGCGAGTATTTCGTGATCTTTCGGATTCTTGAAACTTCCCTTGCCGAGAATGGCTTCCACAACTTCAACCGATCGCTGGCCGGTTCGTGAAATGACGCTCGTTCTCACGTCGCGTTCCATTTCGTCCAGATACCGGATATAGCGCGGCGTCCCTGTATGGGAAGCCTTGAACGCGATGCGTTCGCGCTCACCGGATTCCGGTAATTTGATGAGTGCTTTCATCTCGTCTTCCTGAAAGCGCCAGCCTGAAGCGGGCGGTTTGCAAGGCTTTTTGGTTACCGGATGGATCACGTCGTACATAGGACCGCCGCCGCCGGGCCAGTTCAGATCGCCGTCGTCGTTATACATGCCCCATCGATTGACTTTTTTGTAGCGGATTTTTTTCGCCGGGTGACCGGCGGGCAGGCCGGCGAAAAAAGTGTCCATGGCCTTCCGGATTTTGGTCAGATTGTCTCTGTATAGTTCTTTGGCCTCCATATAGGCGGTGAGGATTTCGTCAACGCCGTCTTTCGGCTTTCTCCACCGGCCCGCGACCTTCGCCCACTCAGGCGTCGATCCCAGTTGGCCTTTCTTGGCGTCGAGGTCGGTCTTGTTCCGCGCCCAGATGAGCATGTACTCATGGCCTTCGGAGATGTAGGCTGCGTCATTCTTTCGTGAGCGTTCCGAAATGATGGTGGCGATTCTGTTTTTCTCGCCGAAAATTTCATCCATGAGCATCCACAGCCGGGGCAGTTCGTGCTCGTCGATCGAAACGATTACGACGCCGGTGATTTTCAGAAGCTTTCTGGCGGCCCAAAGGCGCGGGGCCATGTGGTTGATCCATTTGGTGTGCTTCGTCGGATCATCGAGGCTGACGAGGCTCTCCGCGCGGCCAATAGCGCGGCGCAGCGATTTGACCTCGGTTTTCGAAAGTGAATAATCATCGTTATAGGAAAAAACGTCTTCGCCGGTGTTGTAGGGCGGGTCTATATAGATTACGTCGACTCCGCGAGTAGGACCGCCGCGAAAATCCATCAGGAGGGAAGTCATGACGGCCAGGTTGTCGCCATCGATGATCCGGTGTTCACCCTTTTCTGGATTGAGGCTTTCGGCGGCGAGCGGCTTCAGGCGGACGGGGATAATTTTTTCGGCAAGGAATCGGTTTCGTCCCTGCCACTGCAGAATAGCGTCGTTGGCTCCGGAGTCTGCGATATTTGAAAACGCGCGGCTCATCCGGAGTTCTTCGCGCAGGTCTTCGATCTGATGGACTAATTCTTCGCGCGTGAGCTGGTCCAGAATGGGAGATGGAGGATTGCCGTCGGGCACGGTATTCTTTGTAACCATGGGAGTTGGTCACTTTCCTGAAAAAGACGGGTTCATTATGCCTCGACAAAGGCGAAATATGGAAAGGGAAATCAATGCCCGAAAATTCTGATGGCGATGCTGGAAAGGGGTACGAGGTAGAAAGCTGTGCGCCCGTAGATTTGGCCCCGGCGGAGCTTGCATCCTGCCTGGTCATCATCCGGAGTGGTGAAGCGGTGGACCGGAATTCAGCGGCGGCAGAGCTGCCTCGCGCTGCCCTGCTGGCAATCGCAAGAACAGGAAGCAAGAAGATTGTCGGCGTGGGAGCGATCAAGCGTGTCCGCGCGGGCTATGCTGCGCGGATTGCACAGCGCAGCGGCGCGACGTTCGACCCGACCACGCCGGAACTTGGTTATGTGGCCGTTGATGGCGGTCACAGGAACCGGGGACTTTCACGGCGTATCGTCGCGGCGCTGCTCTCGCAACATAAAGGGGGGTTGTTTGCGACGACAGACAGTCAGTACATGAAAAAGACTTTAGCCGGATCAGGTTTCGTGCAAAACGGTCACGAGTGGAAAGGACGGCGCGGTCGGCTTTCGCTGTGGACCAGGGGCTAAAGTGCTGCTTCCGGTGATGGAATCCCAGAGTGATAATGTATCTTATGACAACTATAGGTTGTTTTTCAGGGCAGGGAGGCTTGTCTTATTTTTGTATTTTTAGGCCAAACTGGCAGCTCAGGACGAGGCGTCTTGCAAGCCTCAACGGTGCAATTAAAAATTCATTCGTGATTTTGTGCCCCGGCTAGCTGGCGGAAACTTCGTCGCGTAAAGCGCATTGTACAGTGCGTCCAATACGCCAATAATTGCCTCAATAGCTTGCTGTACAGCATTCGCAGAAACTTTCGGAACTGTTTTTACGTGCGTCAACTCGTTACGCAACTTTGTTGCAGCGCCTAAGTTTGCCCACCACCTCGCGCTCTTATCCATTGGCGCGCCTGAGAATCTTACATATAAAAATTCAATTCGGTCCTCAAGACGAGATACTTTAAGCACAGTCTGAAGTTTGAATTCCCCCGCTTCCAAGCGGACTTCCTTCTCAAGCAAAAGGGCCTTCTCATGCACAGACAAATCTGCATGAGCTGAAAACTCTTCACTGATTGCGTTTATATGCGCTTCAAGTGAGCAAAAGGATAGCATTAGCGCAGCGTGAAGGTTCGCATCTATTGTTGCTGGATCATCGCTTTCTGATGCTTTCTCGAGAAAACGTTTTCCCTCTTCGAGGAGTTGGTTAGCGAATAAATCGATTTCCGCCATTATCCCTGCTCGCTCGCTTTTTCCTTTGCTTTCGCTCTTGCCTTCGTTTTTTCTAGTTCCAGAGTTGATTGCTTAACGTGATAGGCCTGAATGGCGATATCGATATTGGAGGGCGTAATTCCCTTTCCATCTTCGGCTTGGTTCCAAAACAATTCTACGAACCGTCCTCTTTCTTTCGCATCTGTGCGATACCCCAACCCACGATAATTTTCTGCATCTGATTTATGCCGGCCATCCGCAAGAGCCTTCGCATTCAAGGGGTCTTTACCGGAGGCATTTCTCAAAGCGTAATGCCGCTTCAATCTCGCGGAGTTATTATGCAATACACCAGCCACAAACGACCAGCCTGAGACAACTCCTATGCTTAGAGCTTTTTCGGGATAATCGGCCTTTGCCTTTGGTGCCTTATCCCCCTTGAAATAGTCTCGTTGAGCTTTTATCAGAGCTGCGAATTCAGTCCCGGCCGCAATTAAATCCTTATCCTTCCAAAGATCTGGATGAGCACTCTTTGTGTTTTGCCATTCAGAATCCTCCCCTCCACTTGGTGAAACAATCGGGGTCGTATCTGCTTGCCCAAAGCTTTTGCTATCAATCGACTTCCCTTGGAAATAATTCATGATAAAGGTTCTCGCAACCTTCACTGAAATTGCACCTCCTCTTTTATAGCTGTCAGAGAAATCAGCACCTTTTTCGAGTAATCCGACCGTCTGACACCATTCGCGAAGCTCAGGACCTTGGGAAGTTTCCTGCAGGCGATCGAATAAGTCGGCAGAGACCGCAATATTTGTGTTTGAGATTAATTGGACGTCCAGCCTTTGCGACATCTCCAGACCGAGATACACCTTGACGCCGTGATACTCATCAATGCCATCCTTTATCGCCTCCTCAATCGCCACGAACCGATGCTGGCCGCCGATAATTTTAAGCGGATGATCCTTATCAAACTCCTTAGTGTATTCCGTCACAATATTACTGAATGTTCGGCCTTGTTTCGCGTCCTCTTTCATCGCCGCAAAAGCCGGATTGTTCAAAACGATCTCTCTATTCGCGCGATAGTCGGGCTGCTCTTCAAAATCCAACGGAACATCTGTTGTTCCCAATGACACTATTTTGCTGCCCTTGATATGGCATTCACAATAATGTGCACCTGTCCGTTTATCCTCCAAAGCAATCAACTGTTGCTTATTTTCCAGAGGCTGAAGTTCTTTCGCGAATTCATCAAGTAACTTGGCTACGTTGAGATCATTCTTGTTCGCTGCTGTCGCGCCGTGGCCCATTTTTGCCCCTCTTTTTTGTCTGAAATTCGGTAGGACTGAAAATATCCTCTTATCTGCGTCCCTACAATGGTCGATTCAAGTGAGGACACTCTAAATCGCCCTGCGGCTCTGAAATCAAAGCAGAGTGTGACGGCCATGTGCCGCCCATCAGGCTTGTGATGTGGGATGCTTCCATCCCCGGTCGTCGGGGCGGGATCGAGCTGTCCCGCTATTCCCGACTCAAGGAAGATAGAAAGACGGTGGTGCGGGCGGAGGGAGTCGAACCCACACGGCCTTGCGGCCAACGGATTTTCTTACCTCTACGGCTTTCGCCGCCCTCTCCGAAAATCGCCCTGAGGCGCTTCGTCGAGGTTTGGGGTCTGGACTATCCCTTCACCGTGTCCCGGACATCGGGGGGTAGGTGCTGCCCGTCTAGTCTCTACACCTTCCCGAAGCATCGCTTCGGGCTTGGCTCGGGATTGCCATTAAGGTTTCCCCGACTTTGAGCAGTTCTGCATCGCCGGTTTCCCGGCGAGCACTCAAGTTTTGTCTGAGTCCGCCGCGTCTGCCATTCCGCCACGCCCGCGTGGTTGGCAATCAGCTAGCTACGTATCATAAAGCAGGCTGCCGGAATTTGCACGTCAGTTTCCGTGCGTCGGAAGTCCTGTCTGATGTCGGGTTTTCAGTTGGTTTCTGTTTCTTTTTTGGTTTGGGCTTCATCACATTGATTGCAGCCGCGTCGAGATTGGTCTTGATGTGCGCCGCGTAGTATTTCTCGATCATCTCGACACTGGTGCGGCAGTTTTTGGCGATCTGGTAGATGTCGGCACCCTCCAGCAGGCGCAGACAGATGTAGGTGTGGCGCAGGCTGTAGGCCGTCCGGGGCCGGCCGTCGCGGTCGAACCGGAGATTTTCTTCCGTCAGGATCGTCTTGAACTGCTCGCGCTGCCATTTCGGAAAGAGAAGGTCATGTGGGTTGCGGCATGCGCCATGGCACGGAGCCGTTCTCCGCGGTTGCCGTCCCCTGCCCGCTCCTGTCCTCTTCGTACGCTGCGCGGGGGACGCAGCCTGGCCTTGAGCCTTTCGAATGGGCGCACGGCGCCCGCTCATGCTCTTGCAGTAGCCAACGCCCCTCTTGCCGCGCACCTCGATCTCAAGAATCGTTTGGCCGCTCCCCTCGTCTTCGACGATTGTCACGTCGCGGAATTGCAGTCGCCGCGCTTCATCCGGCCGCAGGCCGGTGTTGGCCGAGAACAGAACGTAGTCGTGAAGCTGTTCCGATTCCCATTTGTAGCGCGCGTTTCTGGGCTGATGCGCGCGCTTTCTCGTGGCCTCGTAGAGCTTTTTGTATTCCTCCGGGGAGAACCAGGCCCGGTGCGAGATTTTCGGCGACGATCTGTACGGCTCGGAAAGATCGGGAAGATGATCGAGCCAGCCGTGGCGGAGTGCGGTTTTCAATGTCTGGCGGAGAGTCACGATCTCCTGATGCATGGTGTTATGGGCCGGCGGCTTGCCGCGCTTCTTAATCGCCTCTTCGTGGCGGTGAATCCTGTAATCCTGCACCTTGCCGGCCGTGATTTCCGAGAGGCCCATGGAACCGAAGAACGGCACAAGGTGAACGGTGGACCGCGAGTGCTGCCCTTCGACGTAGATTCTGCTGCGCTGCCCTTGCGTGATGATGTCGTATTCACGCAGGAACAGGTCTGACGCCTCGCGGAATGTTTTTTCGGTCTTGATTTCTCCGTTGCGGAGTTTGCCGCGCAGCTGCAGGTACCAATCCTCGGCGATTTCTTTCGCTTTAGAGAGGCTGTCTTCCTTCGTGCTGGTGCGGCGGTTCTTGCCGGCGAAATAGCTGGAGCACTGCCAGTGGCTGCTGTTCGGACGTTTGTAGACGTGAACCTTGCCGCCCAGGATGTCGTATTGTTCCGCCATCGCGGACACCTCCGCACTCCTTCAAAAATGCGAAAGTGTGAAAGAGTTGTGCAAGTGTATCGCGGCAGAAGATTATGTCAATAACTTCTTTTATTACAAGCAGTTGATATGATTCATAAAAGTAAGAATAACGATTTTGAGTCCAGCGCGTCTGCCAGTTCCGCCACTCCGGGGTAGCAATCCAAAATAGCATGCTGCCGCCCCGCGCTCAAGCGACAGGCTATCCTTCTTTCGCGGACAGCCGTCTCGTTTTCTTCCGTTCGCCCGCGGATTCTTAGACTACAGCAGGACGTCGAAATTACTTAGGAGGCGTCTCTCTGCTCACGGAGTTTTCCACAGGCCGAGTAGACGCGCTCCCTGCCAAGGTCTACCCTATAGTCCCCCGCTCGGCAGGGGATTCGTTTGAGGAGACGACCGGGCGGTTCTCCGAGGCTTTTTGATGGCAACTGTTACTGCACTCTCCTCCGGACCCCGTCCGGAGCAGCGTGGTCTGTCGTATTGGATGGACCGGGTCGTCAAAGAACTGGAACATGTCCGCTCGTCCCCCGGTCCCGACGCCGTCCACGATCTCCGCGTGGCCATCCGGCGTTGCCGCTCTGTCGCGGCAGTGATGGAGGAGGTGGATCCGGATCCCGCGTGGCCGGGGATGCGCAAGGTCGCGCGCAAGCTGTTCCGCGGCCTTGGGGCGTTGCGCGATGCGCAGGTGATGGACGAGTGGGTGAAAAAACTCGCCCCGGAAACGGATCCGGTGCGGATTCAATTGCAATCGCGGTTCGAAACGAGCGAGCCCGGTTTGCGAGAGAGCGCGTTGCGCGCAGCCAATAAATTCGACCAAAAATCCTGGAAGCGACTCGAGCGCAACCTGCGCCAGCGTTCCCGCCTTGTTCCAGCAGGGAGCCTTGCGGCGGAGTGCCTTGCGCTCGAGCGATTCGAAAGTGCCAGGGAACTGCACGCCAAGGCGCTGCGCACGGAAAAATCCAATCCCTGGCACGCTTTGCGAATCGGATTGAAGCGCTTCCGTTACACGGTCGAGAGCCTGCTTCCGGACAAGTACATGGCGTGGAACGACAATTTAAAGCGGCTCCAGGATCTACTTGGCGAAATTCATGACCTCGATGTGCTGGCGGCGTTGGTGCGCAAATCGGATTCGCTGGAAAGCGAGGAATCGCGAAAGGCCTGGGAAGATGCGATGGCGAGCGCGCGGCATCAGCGGATGGAAACGTACCGCCAGCTCACTCTGGGCAAGACCAGTCTATGGCACGAATGGCGAGCGGGACTTCCCACGAATGGCCGCGTCGAAGAGGCCTCCATGGCTCGCTTGCGCGCGACGGCCCGCGCCGTCGATCCTCGCCCATATCGCACCTCTCAAATTTCCCGAATCGCGCTGGCCACCTTCGATGCTCTGCGGCGCGCGGATTCCGCATCGTCGTCCTCCGGGGGATCACTGCGGCGCATTTTGGTGGGAGCGGCTCGCCTGCACGCTGTGGGTTCGAACGCGGCGGATGGCTCCCCGCAGAAAGCGGCGCGCAAGTTTCTGCTGCACTTGCCAATTCCCCCGGGATGGTCACAGGAAGAATGGGAACTCCTCGCCTTCGCGGTCCGTTTTCATCGCGGCGCGGAACCCAAAGCGAAGAGCGGCCCTTTCTCCAGACTTTCGACCGAGCAGCAGGAAATCGTCCGTGCCCTCGCCGGAATATTGCGGTTTGCTCGCGCGCTGCGGAAATGCGGGATAGAAAGCGGCGCCGGGCTTCGCGCGGAAAAGTCCGCGGAGGCCATCGTTCTTCACGTGCCGGGTCTAGCCGATGATGTGACTGTGGCAGCCCGCCTCGCTGCTGGTAAGCATTTATTGGAAGAATTTCTGCGCACCAGCCTGATCGTGAAGCCCGTCATCAAGGCTGGAAAAGTGGTGCCGCTACCGGATAGGCAAGTCCCGGAATTCTCGGTCGCCTCTGATTGAGACAATCCCTCATCCGATTCCCGAAACAGACGAAAGACGCAAGATAGATAGTTTACTTCCCTGCGCGCCGCAGCAGTTTCGGCGTAGCGAGCCAGACCAACAAACCGATCGGCGGTGAGAGGCGCTTCAGCTCGATCAATGCGACCCCTGCTTTTTTGAGCGATGTGACATGACGCTTGGAAGCGAGAGCGGTTGCGACGACATCATCCAGTTGCGGGGCATGGCCGAAGAGAAAAACGGAAGACGCTTGGCGGTCCTTCGCGAGTTCACGGAATAAAAGCGAGGGCTCCGCTCCCGGAAGCAGCAAATCGGCGCGACGAATCTTTTGCTTGGCGTACTCGAGTACGGTCGCAAAGATTTCGGCGGTTTGTGCCGCGCGAACATACGGACTCGTCAAAAACAGGTCTCCCGTCACGCCCAATGCCGCGATTCCTTTCGCAACTTGCTCGGTCTTTTCGATGCCCTCCTCGGTCAAGTAGCGCTGTGGATCGGGCGGGCACTTGGGGTCTTCGCGGTCAATGGCAATTCCGTGCCGGACAATGTAAAGCTGCATGATTCCCTCTCAGCTGTTCCTTAGAATATGCGCTTCATCCACGCCCAAACGATGTTTCTTCGTTGTTCTTCTCTGACAGTTAACTTTTGACTGTGAGCCGTTAACTCGCCGCGGCCTGCCGGAAGTATAGCCGCACGTGGAATTCATTTTCAAAAAGCTCGGCGCTGCGACTCGCATCCCGCAGGTCTTCCGCGACGTCCCCGCGCGCGTGCACCTGCAAGCCAACGGCGCCGCGTTGGAAGGACGCGCGCAGTTTTAGCACCCGCTGCCGGTGGGAATGATCGAGGGCTTCCGCAATCCGCAAAATCGCCGCGAGTCTGCGGACGATGCGCTGGTCTCCGCTGTTGAGCGCCGAGTAGGCGGCGTGATGCCCCGCCGGCATCGACTTTCGATTGTGATAGCGCACAATGGCCGCCACAATGGCACGGTCACGGCCTTCCAGCCCCAGGATGTCGCCGTTCAGGGCAAGATATTCGCCATGTTTGTGGTGGCCGCGATGGCTGATCATGTGCCCGGTGTCGTGTAGCAGCGCGCCCGCTTCCAGCAAAACGCGCGCCTGCGCGGGCAGGTGATGCACGGGCTGCAGCTGGTCAAACAAAAGGATGCTTAGCTCGCGCACGTGTTCCGCGTGCCGCTGGTCGTATTCCATGCGCCGCGCAAAACTGCGCGTACCGACAATCATTTGACGCGAGGCAGCAGTGTAGCGGTGCGGCTCTTTGCGGGAAAAGGCTTCCCGTGCAATCTCCTGCAAAATTCCTTCGCGGATACCCACGCCGGGAATCGCGAAACTGCGCAGATTCAGATAGCG
This sequence comes from uncultured Acidobacteriota bacterium, assembly GCA_963729455.1. GTDB lineage: Bacteria > Acidobacteriota > Terriglobia > Acidiferrales > UBA7541 > Acidiferrum. Next base: position 140,797 of record CAVSNX010000003.1, on the reverse strand, counting down.
GCCCAGAGTAATGAAAGTGATCGCCGCGATGCCCATCACATCGGCGCGGTCGCGCCGCACGGCATACGTTTTCATGCGCTCGCGCACGCTGCGCTTAAGGATATCCGGCAGCCGCGCCCGCAAGAGCGAGACCTCCATGGTCTGCAAGCCATGCTGGCGCGGCCCCGGCGCGACGTTGGCCAGTGTTTCCGCGTTTCCGCCGAGCGCCACCGCAATGCTCTCGCCCAAATTCGGCCGCGGCACCAGTTTCGAATCGAGCAGTGCGCGCACGTACCGCCGCACTTGTTCCGCTTGTGTTGGGCGGATCACGCCGGGAATGTTCAGCGTGGTCATCAACCGCACCGTCCCCACCGGCAACTGAGCGCCTTGCTCCACGGTGTGGTCGCGCAAAATGCTGACCTCCAGGCTGCCCCCGCCAAGATCCACGATGCAGCGCAGCGGCGTCTCCGGCCCCAAGGCGGCGATCACGGCTTCCCTGCCAAGGCGCGATTCTTCCGCGGCATTGATCACTTCCAGGGCGATCCCTGCTTTTTGCTTGATGGTATGAACGAAGGCTTGGCGATTGTGCGCTTCTCGCGTGGCGCTGGTGGCCACCGCGCGGTAGCGCGTCACTCCGAATTCATCCATGACTTCGTGAAAATGCTGGAAGGCCTTGGCGGCTTTTTTGAAAATGTCTTCCGTGAAGCGGTGGCGCAGGAAGACGCTCTCCCCAAGCCGCAAGGAATACCGCTCGGTGTGGACTGGCTCGATGTCCAGAGCGGAGTACGCGCGCGCCACAGACAAGCGGAGAGCGTTGGAGCCGGCATCAATGGCGGCGATATGAACCGGCTCGGACATTTCAGAATTTACCGCCAGAGATGCGCAAGCGCGGCGGAAGGCGTGTACTTGGTCGCGCGAATTCCCAATTGTTCGCCGATGCGCTGGCGGAGCTGCTTGTTCACGGTGGAGACGCTGGCTTCGCCGTCAAGTTCGATGAAACCATTTTTCTTCGCCATGACTTCGAACTCGCGCTTGATCATCGTCTGGTAGCGGATGAACGACCAGTAGAGATCGTGCGACAGGGACATGTCCCGCCCCGCTTCCCAGTAACTGATGGCTTGCGCCTTCTTAAATTCGCGCCCGAAGGCGGTCTCTGGCCGGACGTTCAGCCAGAACGTCAGGTGCGGGCGCAGCGCCATGGCGTAAAGACCGCTCATGTAATCGCGATTGATGCCGCGAACGACGCCGCGCGCGATCAGCGTAAAAATAAAGCGGTCCGCGAGCACCACGGTGCCCGAGCGCAACGCCGGCAGGATGCGGTGTTCGATCTGGTCGAAGAAATCCGTCGCATACATCAGCGCCAGTGTTAAGCGCGTCACTGCGTTCTTCGCGAGGAGTTCGTCGATGTCGCGGCCAACCAGATTCGAACGCCGCAATCCGCTGGTCTGCACCGCGAACCCTTCCGATTCCAGCCATTCCTGGAGCAAAGCAATCTGCGTGGAGCGACCGGAGCCGTCCATCCCCTCGATGACGATCAGACTTCCCGTAATTTCGCTTGGGTCAAACCCGACCAGCGGCTCGCCAAAGAAATATTGAGAGGAAGCTTCTTCCGTCACCGCCGCGGTTTTTGCCGGTGGCGCGGGGGCTGCTGCTGCGGGAGTTTCGGTTACAACTGGCGGCGCCGTTTTTTCTTTTTCCTGATCGGGCATGTTCACTCTGCTTCCGGTGCGCGTGGCGCAAAGCGTTTCAGGTCAATCTTGGAAGCCACAATGTCGCGCATCTGCTTTTGCAGTTTATTCACAGGGAGTGTGCCGTCCAGCACCACGAAGTTATCGGAGTCCACCATCTTGTCGTACTCTTCCAAAATTCGCGCCTGGAAAAGGCGGAAACTTTCCGCGCGGTCGTACGACATTCCCAAGTCCATCCCTGCTTCGTAGTATTTCAATTTTGGCCGCCCGCTCAGGATGCGGTGCACGGCGACGTCCAGCGGCGCGCGGAAATAAAACGTAATGTCCGGAATCGGCGCAAAGCGGTACAAATTTCGCAGCCAACGCGCAGGGCAGCCTCGAGCCGCGTCGCGAGCAAACGCCGTGTAAATGTAGCGGTCCGCCAGCACCAGATAATCGCCCTGCAACAGCGGCATAATTTGCCGCTCACAGCGGTCCGCAAAGTCCGCCGCATGCAACAGGGAAAACGTGGCCGGGGTCAGCAACCGCCGCTGCTTTCCGCGCCGCGTAGCGGATTTTACCAGCGGCGAAGAATTCCATTCCGTGAAATGCAGCCGGTACCCGCCAATTTCCAGCCAGCGCTTCAGCAAATACAGCTGCGTGCTTTTGCCGGACCCGTCCGTGCCTTCCACCACAATCAAAGCTCCCGGATACGCGCGGCTGGGAACCGGCCGCCCGGGTTGCGGAAGCGTAGATTTGGCCGGCTCCGCGCGCGGCGCTTTTATTGCAACGTCTTGAGTTTCCATTGTCACTCGTTGAGAGAAGCGATACGATCTACGAGCCTAGTCCTGCATTGTTACACTGGCATTACAGCACACGGGACCCGTTCTCACCAACCCGCCGGCGCCCGCTCAGAAAAGTGTGATCTTGATGTGCAAGAACTTCTTCGGGTTTTTCCGGAAATCGCTGATCAGCAGCCGCATGTCTCCGGTCATTCCGGTCAGGTTGTCATAGAGCTTCGGATCGGAGAAAAGCTTGCCCGCGGTGTTGTTGTTGTCATTCAACTTGGCTGTGGCCGTCGCAAGGTTGTCGCTCGTGTCGCGCAATTTGTTGTACAGCGTGTCGTCCGTCGCCAGCTTTCCCAGCGTGCCTTTTCCCGCGCGTACGTCGCCGATGACCGCATTTCCGTTGGAGAGCGCCTCTTTTGCCTGATCGTAAAGTGTCGGGTCATACATCAACTTTCCAATCGTCCCTTTTTGCGCGCGCACGTCCGCCAAAATCACATTCACATTGTCCAAGCCTTTGTCCACCTTCGTATACATCTCATCCGAGGAAACAATTTTCCCAAGCGTTCCCTTCCCCGCCTGGACATCCGCCAACATGGCATCCCCTCTCGACAAAAGGTCATTCAGATGGTTGTACGCTTTCTCGTCCGTGAGCAATTTTCCGAGCGAGCCCTTGCCCTGCTTCACGCCAGCCAGCAAATCCTGCACGTTGTCGGAAAGCGCCTGAAGATTGCCCAGCAGATCCGCGCTCCGCTCGACGACTTCTTTCATCGCCTTTTCTTCACTTCCGGGAACCTCCCCATCCTGTTTCAGGGGAGTTCCGGTGAAGCCGCGGGTGATGTTCACATACCGGTTGCCGAGCAGCCCTTCCGTCACCAGGCTAGCTGTGGAATCGGTCAGAATATCTGTTTGATACCGCCGGTCCACGCGCATGACCACTTCAATGTTCTTATTCTTGTCCAGCGGCTTTCCCGGTGTGCGTGGCACTAGACGAATCGCTTCCACGTTCCCGACTTCCACGCCGTCAAGCCGCACGGGTGCCCCGCCGGTAAGTCCCGAGACTTCCGGCAAAAACGTTTTCAATTCGTACTTCGGCCCCAGAATCCCCGGCGCCGTCACGTAAAAAATTCCCGCACCCAGTACGAACAAGCCAACCAGCACGAAGACTCCCACACGCAACTCCGTCCAGCTAAGTTGTTTGCGTTGTGCCATTTCTGCATCCCTCCCTAGATTCAATGAAACACACTATCGCAGAATCAAACGAGAAAGCGTTGCAAATAAGGATCTTTGGAGTTCTCCAACTCTTCCGGCCCGCCTTCGAAATAAACTCCGCCGTCGCGATAGACCAGGAAGCGCGTTCGTCCCGCCTCCGCGGCGGCCGCGGCGTTTCCGTTCTGCGCATTGCGGATCACGCGCTTGGTCTGCGGATCGTAATGAAAGTTCGCCAGCGCAAAACCGTCCTGCAAACGCTGCGTCGCCAGCAGCGCCGTCACGCCATAAACATCGCGCAGCCGCAGAATGAGCGTGATAATCGTCTGCGAGGTTACCGGATCAAGTCCTGCCGTGGGTGAATCGTACAGGACGACCTGCGGCTGGCTGATCAGCGCCCGCGCGATCGAAACGCGGCGCCTCATTCCCCCCGACAATTCCGACGGCAGAAGCTCGAGGGTGTCCTCCAATTCGATGAAACGCAAAACTTCCCGCACTTGAGGTTCGATCTCCTCCTCGGGAACGCGTTCTTCGCGCAACCGGTAGGCCACGTTGTCTCCTACCGTCATCGAATCGAACAGGGCCCCTTCCTGGAAAACGAATCCGATCTTGCGCCGAAAGTCCAGCAACTCCGCTTCGGGCATGTTCGAAATTTCTTTTCCCAAAACGTGAATAACGCCAGCGGAAGGAGCCAGCAGCCCAGCAGCGAGCTTGAGTGTCAGCGTCTTACCCGTGCCCGTTTCGCCGAGCAAAATCATCGTTTCGCGCGACTGCACCTGAAACGACACGCCTCGGAATACATCTCCTTCCGAGAAACCAAGGCGAACGTCCTCGAACTGGATGGCTGGGCCCGAATCTGTGGGAGCTGTGATGGCGCTGCTCATCGGACGCGCCTGATTATAGCGGTAATTGCGCCGGAGGTCGCCGGGGATATCGGGAGGAGTTAAGGTGGCCGTTCTGCGCGTTAGAGGACCTTGTCCGCCAGGAACAGCGCGAGCTTCGTAAGAAAGGCATCCGCCACAATAATCAGAACCGAACCCAAAACAGACTGCCTGCGTCGTGGCCCTTCCCACGCCCTGCGTGCCCCCGCGAACAGTCAGCCCTTTGTAGCATCCGATGGTAGCGAGAATGAAGCCGAAGATCACCGGCTTCGTAAAACCCTGCATCAAATCCGCAAAATCCAGCGCATCAATCGCGCGCCGCCAGAACTCAATCGCGCTCAGCCGCAAGGAAAAAACCGAAGCCACGCATCCGCCCAGCAATCCGATAAAATCCATAATAGCCGTCAAAAGCGGAAGCATCAGCAGCGAAGCCAGCACGCGCGGCACCACCAATTTGCGATTGGGATCCGTCCCCATTGCGCGCATGGCGTCCACTTGCTCGGTCACCAGCATGGACCCGAGCTCCGACGCGATTCCCGTGGCGCAGCGCCCCGTCACCAGCAATCCGGTAAACGCTGGCCCTAGTTCGCGAACCAGCGCAATGGCGACCACGTCTCCTGTCAAAGACGTCTGGCCGAAGCGGATAAATTGCGAGCCCGTCTGCAACACCATGACCGCGCCGATAAAAAATCCCGCGAGCAGGATGATCGGCATGGACCCTGCCCCAATAAAATCCATTTGTTCCAATGTGTCTTGGAGATAATGCGGGCCAACCACCATGTTTACGAGCGTGCGCCCGCAGAGCTCCGCGTAGCTCTGCACCGCGAGCACGGCATTCTTGGCCGAATCCACCAGCAATTCAGCCGCGGTGATTCTCTTTTCTTCTTTGCCTGCGCTGCCGGCGACCTGGAAAGGAGTGTCTGCCACAAGTCCCTGTTCGTGTTGACCTTCCGGGAAGAAACTCTCGGCACAACCACAGCAACGAAAGCCTAACTGCGCCGCCATAGCACGTCAAGTAAGGGATAGTGTCGCTGCCTCTTCGAAGGAAGGGCATGAAATGAACAGCAGGCTGGTATTCCAGAGTGCCGGTGACGCTACGCGTCGAACGCATTGATCACATTCAGATTGCCGCTCCCGCAGGCTGCGAACCCGCCGCCCGCGAATTCTACGGCGGGCTCCTCGGCCTCCCCGAAATCGAAAAGCCCGCGCCGCTTCGCGCCCGCGGCGGCTGCTGGTTTCAATGCGCGGAGCCCAGCAGTTGCACATCGGCGTCGAGCGCGACTTCCGCCCCGCAAAGAAAGCCCACCCTGCGTTCGTCGCCAACGATCTCGAAGAGCTGCGCCAAGTGTTGCTCCTCGGCGGCGTCAAAGTCACAGACGATAACTCTCTTCCCGGCACGTGTCGCTTCTTCGCCGAAGACCCCTGGGGGAACCGCCTTGAACTCGTTGCCGGCTCGCCTTCCCCAACCGGCTAACACCCCCGCGCCGGCTCGTCCGTTTCCGCGACAAAGCCGTCCCGGAATCGCACACCCGCGCCCATTTTCGTCGGCGCCTTCCGCCTGCAACCCATTCTTTTTGAACGAGCTATCTCCACGAAAGCAATCGGAGATACTTTTGCACCGGATTCCCAGTTCCAAGCCGACGAGGTGATGCCATGACCAGTTTCTGGCAGGATTTGCGTTACGCCTTCCGCGCTCTTCGCAATTCACCGTGGTTCGCCGCTATTGCAATTGTCACTCTCGCGCTCGGCATCGCCGTCAACACAGCCATCTTCAGCATCATCAACGGCTTCATCCTACGGCCCCTGCCCGTACCGCATGCGGAGCGGCTCGCCGTCCTCAGCCTGCAGCAGGCCGGCGATCACTCTCTTCAGAAGTTCTCCTACCCCGACTTTGTGGACCTTCGCGATCAAGCGGCTTCCGTCGCAGACATCGTGGCCTATCGCATTACGCTCGGCGGCCTGGCCGCCGACAACCGGGGCGACCACTGCATCATCACGCGCGTTTCCGGCAACTACTTTCCCATTCTCGGTGTCCAGCCCGCGCTGGGCCGCTTGTTCTTGCCGACTGAGGGGCAAACTCCCAGGGCCGATCCCGTGATCGTTCTCGGCTTCTCGTACTGGCAAAAACGTTTCGCTGGCGACATAGCCGTCATTGGCAAGCACGTCGCGATCAACGACCATCCACTGACAATTGTCGGCGTAGCTCCGCCGGAATTCCACGGCACCTATTCTGTGATTGATTCAGACCTGTACGTCCCACTGAGCGCGGACATCTCATCCAAGGGCGATTCGCTGATCCAGGATTTGTACACTCAGCGTGCAGACCGCTCGCTCTCGCTCATGGCGCGCCTTAAACCCGGAGTAAGTCTGAAGCAAGCACAGGCCTCTCTCAACGTGGTCGCGCAGCGCATCGCCGAACAGCACCCTGACGTTGACAAGGGCATCTCCGTTCTCGGCTTTCCGGAAAAGCTCGCTCGTCCCGATCCCGATCCTGAGAACACTCTACCTGCCGTGGCCGCCGCATTTATGGCCCTTGGCGCTCTCGTGCTTCTCGTCGCTTGTTTCAACGTCACCAATGTTCTGCTGGTCCGCGCTACCGCGCGCCAGCGTGAGATGGCCATCCGCACGGCCCTCGGCGCGGGTCGCGCCCGCCTGGTTCGCCAGTACCTCACGGAAAGTTTGTTACTGGCATTCTTAGGAGCCGCCGGCGGCTTGCTTCTCTCCTTTTGGGCAACGCGTTATCTCAGCACGCTTTCGCTTGGGACCGATTTGCCCCTGCGCATGGACTTCATGCCCGACGTCCGCGTCTATCTTTTTGCGTTTGGCGCAGCGCTCCTCACGGGTGTAGTCGTCGGTGTATTCCCAGCGCTTCGCGTGGCCGGTCGTGACATCAACTCCATCCTCCACGAAGGCAGCCGAGGCTCGACCGACGGCCGCCGCCATTTTGTCCGCAGCACGCTCGTCGTCGCGCAGGTGGCCGGCTCGCTGGTGTTGCTCATCGTCGCAGGACTTTTCATCCGCAGCCTCGGCAAGGCCCAGACCATTTATCTTGGCTTTAATCCCAGCGACGTCCTCAATTTCTCGCTCGACGTCCAGCAAATTGGCTATCAGGAAGTCCAGGGCCGCGAATTTTATCGCGAACTCGAATCGCGTCTCCACGCGCTCCCCGGCGTTGTCTCCGTGGGCCAGGCTTTCACCGTCCCCATGGGCGTCATGAGCGCTTCCGGACAGGTCAGCGTTGAGGGTCATCCCGTAGAAGCCGGCACGCAGCCTCCCAGCGTGGACTACAACATGGTCTCACCCGGTTATTTCGATACTTTGCGCATACCCGTGCACCGTGGCCGGACGTTTAGCACTACCGACGATGAGAAGTCCCAGCAAGTGGCCATCATCAACCAAACGATGGCCAAGCAATTCTGGTCCGATCAAGATCCCCTTGGAAAGCGCTTCAGCACCAAAGGCGCTTCCGGCCCGTTCTTTGAAGTTGTCGGCGTCGTTCAGGACGGCAAGTACAAAGGAGTAGTCGAAGACCCGCTTCCTCATTTCTACATTCCGTTGAGCCAATCCTACGTACCACTGCGTACCTTCCACGTTCGCACTTCAAGTCCGCCGGAGAATCTCTCCATGCAGGTGCAAGCGCAAATTCGCGCGCTCGCTCCCAACCTTCCCATTTCGCAATTGCAAACGATGAATGAGGCGCTTCAGGGGATTAACGGCTTCATGCTCTACAACCTGGGAGCGCAATTGACCGGCACGATGGGCCTCCTCGGCCTCATTCTCGCCGTCGTCGGCGTTTACAGCGTCGCTTCCTACGCCGCTTCCCAACGCACCCATGAGATCGGCATTCGCGTGGCCATCGGCGCCACGCCTCGCGATATTTTGAAATTGGTCCTGAGCCAGGGCGTCGGCTTCGTCGGGCTCGGCGTAGTTGTCGGATTGGCCGCGGCCTTTGCCGGCACTCGCGTGCTTTCTGATCTCATCTACGGCATCAAGCCCTCGGATCCATTCACTTACGCCGCCGTCGCCCTTCTGCTGCTCGCCGTGGCCTTGCTGGCCTGCTGGATCCCTGCGCGCCGCGCAACTCGCATCAGCCCCCTCGTCGCTCTGCGATTCGAATAGCCGCGGCTCCGGCAGCAAACCCTTGCGACGTTATTGCGGCGCAGCGCACTGCAATCGCAGCAATCGTCCCAGCCAAGGAAAATCTCATCCTCATCGTCACTCTTCCTCCCTAGCACGCCATCACATATTTCAACTGTCGCGCAAAGGCGCTGGCTGGACGGACAGCGCAGCGGCAGCTACACTGTTTGTTTTCAACACGTCGCGTGACGTTTGGTGGGGGATTGCTCGCGAATGCTTCGCTTCTATACCGCTGGTGAATCGCATGGACAGGCGCTGTTCGCGTTTATTTCGGGCCTGCCCGCGCAACTCCCCGTTGACGTTGATTTCATCAATCACGAATTGCGCCGGCGCCAGCTCGGCTACGGCCGCGGCGGCCGCCAAAAAATTGAGAAGGACCATGCTGATATTTTTGCCGGTGTGCGCCATGGCAAGACGATCGGCGCGCCCATCGCGCTGCGGATTGAAAACCGCGACTGGGCCAACTGGGAACAAATTCTCCCCGTGCAGGCTTCCAAGGAATCCGCCGCGCAAGAAAGAAAACTTACCGCGCCGCGCCCTGGCCACGCCGATCTCGCGGGTTCCCAGAAATTCGACTATCGCGATGCTCGCTATATCCTCGAACGCGCTTCCGCCCGTGAAACCGCCGCGCGCGTGGCCGTCGGCGCCTTCGCAAAATTACTCCTCCGCGAGTTTGGGACGGAAATCGCCAGCCACACCATTCAAGTCGGCCATGTGCGCCTGGAAAACCCCGCAACCTGGAAAAAGATTCTCGCGCGCGAGCGCCGACCTTGATTCGCCGCTGCGCTGCATTGATGCCGCCCTCCAGGAAAAAATGAAAGCCGAAGTGGACGCCGTCCACAAACTCGGCGATACCGTTGGCGGCATATTCGAAGTGGTTGCGCACAATGTTCCCGTGGGGCTCGGCAGCCATGCGCAGTGGGATGAAAAGCTCGATGGCAGGCTCGCGCAAGCCATGATGAGCATCCAGGCGGTGAAAGCCGTGGAGATTGGCGTGGGCGTGACGGCCGCGGCTCCTTTGGCAGCGAAGTCCAAGACGAAATTTTCTACGAAAAATCCGCCCGCCGCTTTCGCCGCACCACCAATCGCGCTGGCGGCCTCGAAGGCGGCATCACCAACGGAGAAGACGTCGTTGTCCGCGGCTACTTAAAACCGATTTCCACGCTGCGCCAGCCGCTCCACACCGCGGACATGGTCACCAAAGAGCCGGTGCAAGCCGCCTATGAGCGCTCGGACTGGTGCGTCGTCCCCGCGGGCGCCGTTGCCGGCGAAGCCATGGTCGCACTTGTGCTAGCGGATGCTTTTCTGCAAAAATTTGGAGGAGATTCTCTCGCCGAGATGCGGCGGAATTTCGACAACTATGCCCGACAAATCGACGAGTTCTAAAGCCCCGGCCGTGGAGCGGCCGCAGGACGCCGCAACGGTCACCGCGCCGGAGAAACCGGCAGCCCCGCTGAAGCTCTACCCAATCGTCAAGTACGGCGATCCCATCCTCGAAAAACCCGGCGCGCCCGTGAAAAAATTTGACGCCGAGCTCGAAAAACTCGTCGAGGACATGTTCTCTTCGATGTATGCCGCGCAAGGCGTTGGACTGGCCGCCCCGCAAATCGGATTGAGTCTCCGCCTCACGGTAATTGATGTCACTGCCGGTAAAAATCCGGAGGCCAAAATCGTGCTCGCCAATCCCGAAATTATCCATGCCGAAGGCGAAGTGCGCGAAGAAGAAGGCTGCCTTTCCATTCCGGGATTTCGCGGTTACGTCGTTCGACCGCAATTTGTCACCGTAAAGCCCAAAATGCCAAAGGCGAACCCTTCGAAATTCGCGGCGAAAATCTTCTTGCCCGCGCCTTCTGCCACGAGATCGATCACCTCAACGGCATCCTCTTCATCCAGCATCTCGGCATGCTGAAGCGCGACCTCATCAAACGCAAAATCAAGAAGCTCAAGAAGCAAGGCGAGTGGTAAGAGGCGTCGCCGGCCGATTTCGGGCCGCAGGGGAGTAAAGATGCGAATCCTTTTCTGCGGCACTCCCCAATTCGCGCGTTCCCTCACTTAAACTTCTTCCCGCTCAGCCGGACTTCGAAATCATTTCCGTCATCACCCAGCCGGACCGCCCGCGCGGGCGCGGCAACGAAGTCTCGTTTTCTCCCGTGAAGGAAACGGCTCTCGCCGCGAACATTCCCGTGCTCCAACCTGAGAAAATTCGCGCACCGGAAGCCCAGGATCTCCTGCAGAAACTTTCTCCCGACTGCATCGTTATCATCGCCTACGGACAAATCATCCCCGCCCGATTGTTGCCGATCCCCCAGCTCGGCTGGATCAACCTGCACGCTTCCCTACTCCCAAAATATCGCGGGGCCGCGCCCATCAACTGGGCCCTCGTCAACGGCGAAACAAAAACCGGCGCCACTACCATGCGCATTGACGCGGGCATGGACACAGGCGACATGCTTCTCCAACGTGAACTCGAAATCGGTCCCTCGGAAACGGCACCCGAGCTTTCGCGACGATTGTCCGAAGTGGGCGCCCCCTTGATGGTGGAATCCTTGCGTGGCCTTGCCGCAGGAACAGTCGTCCCGCGCCCGCAGGACCATTCGAAAGCCACGCTCGCCCCCATCCTGAAAAAAGAAGATGGCCGCATCGCCTGGACCCGCACCGCCCAGGAGATTTACAACCGCATGCGCGGCTTCGCACCTTGGCCCGGTGCCTACACCGCATTCCGCGGGCAGACCTGCCACCTCTGGGGCGAGCCGGTGTCTAAAGAAGCAGGCGAATCGATTAGCCGAGTTGGCGCTGTGCCCGGAACCATGCTCGTCGAAAGAAATAAGGTGTTGGTTTCCTGCGGTGACGCAACCATTTTGCGCCTGCTGACCGTCAAACTGGAAGGGCGCAAGGAAATTTCCGCGCTCGAATTTGCCAACGGCGCAAGATTGAAAACTGTTGAACGCTTTGACGAAACCTGATTTAAGACGTACCCCGCAGCTGCCGAGTTCCATCTACCAAATCGTGCGAACCACGTTCGACCGGCGGATCTCGCGATCCTCAGTCAACAACGTCAAACCTTCGACCAGGGCCGTGGCTCCGATGATGCGATCGGCCGGATCTCTAGGATATGTCGCGGGAAGCTCAGCGATTCGCGCGCAAGCCCCGGACCTGATTGGCAGGACCACAAAACGCGATTCCACTTCCGCGAGGAAGGCTTCGAGGGAGATATTCAGGTTCAGTTGGCCCCTGCTGGCAAGCGCCGCCAACTCCAAAAGTGTGATATCGCAAATGGCCAGACCATCTTTATTCTTGCGCGCCTCGTCGACGGCCTCCCGCGCCTTTTTGGAAAGCCGGTCCGGATGAAACGCCAGCCACAACACCACGTGGGTATCCACCAGAATCACGCCAGATTACCCCACTTCTCCAGGGTAAGAGCGGGCGAGACCACGTCGCCCGTTATGGTCGCTTTCCCAGCAAGAAAACCGAAGATGTCGTCCTTCTCCTCATTCACCGGGACGAGCTTCGCCACCGGCTTGCCGCGCTTGGTGATCACCACCGTTACCCGCTTGGCCTGCACCTCATCCATCACTGCGAGGCAATTCGTCTTAAACACGCCGGCGGCCATCTTCTTCACTTTCATCTGCGGCCTCCTTCACGACCATAGTCATTATACCATGGTCATGGACTCCAGACGGCCGGAATCGATTCTCGCCTCGCTGCGCACCAGCGACCCTTGGAACACCTCGCACACGCCCCATTTGCGCGCATCCATTCACTCAGGCATACTCGCCTTCTGCGCTAGCGACTTGGATTTGGACACTCTTTGATGAACCGTCGTACCGGGAGTTCACTTTTCATGATCATGTTTGAACCTTCAAGAACCTGCGGAAGATCACATTTCCGCGGAACGGAATTCCTGCGCCTCGCCGCATGCTGTGCCCTCGCCGCGCAGTTGGACTGCCCGCCATTTGCCGCCGCGGGAGGCAACAAGTCTGTTCCCTCCGCGCCCGTGAGCGCACCAGCCGATCCGGTCCTCAAAGCCATGCAGGCCGAACTCGCTCGTGCCACTACCGAACTCGGCAAAGCCGAACAGCCTCCCTACTACCTGAGCTACACCGTCTATGACCAGGAGTACGTCGTCCTCGTTGGCGCCTACGGCAGTCTGCTCACCGACACCGCCGGACAGCGCCGCCAAGCCGACGTCCACATGCGCGTGGGCGCCCCCGAACTCGACAACACGCACGGCCAGAGCCGTCCCAGCGGCGTTACCTCCGGCACGCTTCCCTTTGGGAACGATCAGGACGCTATCGCACGCGTCTTATGGGAACTCACCGATCGCGAATACAAACGCGCAGCGCCTTCCCTAATGAATGTCCGGACAAACACCGCCGTGCGCGCCGAGGAAGAAGACAAGTCCCCCGACTTTTCGAAAGAGAAGCCGCAAACGCGCATCGGCGAGACAATCACACCTTCTTCCTTCGATCGCGCCGCCTGGGAAGGCGAAATCAAGCGTCTCTCCAGCGTCTTTCGAAAGTATCCCGATGTCTATTTCGCCTCCGTCATGATGCAGGTGCAAAACACAAACTCGCGCATGGTCTCCAGCGAAGGCAGCGCCATCGTAAGCCCGAACTCTTCCACCCGCCTAATCATGGAAGCGCAGACGCGCGCCGAGGACGGCATGGATCTCCTGCGCGTCGAAACTTTTCAGGCACCCTCCGCAAGCGGTTTGCCGAGCGAAGCCGAACTGACCGCCAAAATCGAAAAAATGGCCACCGACCTGAACGCCTTGCGCAAAGCCCCCGTGGCCGAACCGTATGACGGCCCCGCTCTCCTAAGCGGCCGCGCCGCCGCGGTTTTTTTTCATGAAGTGCTCGGCCACCGCCTCGAAGGCCACCGCCAGCGCGACGAAGAAGAAGGCCAAACCTTCACGAAAAAAGTCGGGCAGGAAGTGCTGCCGAAATTTCTCAGCGTAATTGACGACCCGACCACCCACGAACTCGGTGGCATAAAGCTCGCAGGCTCCTACGATTTCGATAACGAGGGCTCACCGGCCCAGCGCGTGGAGGTAATTGAAAACGGCGTGCTGAAAAACTTCCTGATGTCGCGCATGCCCATCAAAAATTTCGGCGAATCCAACGGCCACGGCCGCAACCAGCCGGGACTCATGCCCACCGGACGCCAGGGCAACCTGATCGTCACCTCCACGCAAACGGTCCCCGAAGCGCAACTCCGGCAGAAACTGATAGACGAAGCGAAAAAGCAAGGCAAGCCGTACGGTTTGTACTTCGACGATATCCAGGGAGGTTTTACGCTCACCACGCGTTCGCTGCCGCAAGCCTTCCAGGTTCTTCCGGTGATTGTGTACAAGGTCTACGCCGACGGCCGTCCCGACGAGCTCGTCCGCGGCGTGGACATCGTCGGAACGCCGCTCGCCGCGCTGACGCGCATTCTCACCACCGGCGACGAGCAGCACGTTTTCAACGGCGTCTGCGGCGCGGAAAGCGGCCAAGTCCCCGTCTCTGCCGTCGCCCCTGCAATGCTCTTCTCCGAAATGGAAGTCCAGAAGCGCGCGCACGAGCATGAACGTCCGCCGTTCTGCCGCCGCCCGGGTTCGAAGATAGCGGCACAGCAAAAGACGCGCAAACCAAGCCGGAGGTGAAGCCGTGAAAAGCTCCGCGCATTCGCCATTTCGTTGGTTGCACTCTGCAACGCTTAGCGATTCTTCTCACTGTTATTCGCCATGAGCGCGGCGCCGGTCCACAGCCACGTCCCAGCGGCAAAATCCAGCCCGACGCCGCCATGCTCGCCGCCCACGCCGCCGCAAGAGGCGACGCCCTCCTCGAAGCCCTGCTCACCGAACTAGACCGCTCCAAAGCCCAACTCAAAATGGATCAAGTGCAAGCGCCCTACTACATCGAGTACCGCGTAAACGATGTCGACGATTTCGGCGCGGAGGCCGCGTTTCGGCGCGCTGCGCGAAAGCCAGCACGCGCATGTCCGCGTGCTTCGCGTGGTTGTCCGCATCGGCGATTACAAGCAGGACAGCTTTTTCGGTCGTGGCCAGGGCGAAACCAACATCCTTCCGCTGGACGATGACCCCATCGCGCTGCGCCACCAGATTTGGCTGACCACCGACGAAGCCTACAAAGCCGCCGGCGAAGCCCTCGCGGAAAAACAAGCCGCTCTCAAACAGTTCAGCGCCGACCCCAATCCCGTCGACGACTTCGCCAAAGCCCCGCCCGTCATCGCCGTTGAGCCCACCGTCTCCCTGAAAGTGGACGAAGCCGCGTGGAAAAAAACGCTCGAAGACGTCACCAGTTTGTACAAACACTATCCCGACGTGCAGTCCGTCACCGCCTCAGCGCGCTTCACCGCCGTCAACGAGTACCTCGTGAACTCTGAGGGGACCGTCACACGCGGCGGAAGAACGACATACAGCGTGCAACTCGGCAGCTCAGCGCAGGCCGCCGACGGCATGCGACTGGGCCGCAGCCCCGCCTTCATGGTCGCGCGCCCGGAAGAATTGCCTACGCACGACGTGCTCATGACCGACGCAAAGAAAATGCTCGACACGGTTATGGCCCTGCGCCAGGCGCCGATCGTCGAAGAAGAATATCGCGGCCCGGTGCTTTTCGCAGCAGATGCGGCCGACGACGTGGTCTCCACGCTGATCGGTCAAAACGTGGTTGGCCGAAAGCCGCAGATCGGCAAACCAAACCGTACGACAGGCGCTTTCGCCACGAGCTATAAAGCGCGCGTGCTGCCGACATTCCTGACGGTCGTGGACGATCCCACGCTAAAAGATTTTCAAGGCAAGAGCCTGGTCGGCAATTACGCCGTGGACAGCGAAGGCGTGAAGGCTCAGTCCGTCAACCTCGTCGAGAATGGCGTGCTGAGCAACTATGTCTTGGGCCGCCAGCCCATTCGCGACTTTCCTGCCTCCAACGGCCACGGCCGCGCCGCTCCCGGCTCCTTCCCCGGTCCAAGCCTCGGTGTGCTGCTGGTAAAAAGTTCCGACGCGCAGTCCCCCGACGCATTGAAACAAAAAGTCATCCAGATGGTGACCGATCAGGGCCGCCCATACGGCTATCGCGTGGAAACGCTCGGCCCCGGCAATTCGCCGCGCCTGCTCTATCGCGTGTACGCCAAAGACGGCCACGAAGAATTGGTGCGCGGCGCCATCTTCAGCGAACTGGACATTCGCGCCTTGCGCAGCGACCTGATCGCCGTCGGCAACGATCCCCTGGTCAGCAACCGCGCCGGCAGCGCTCCCACGACCATCATCAGCCCTTCGCTGCTCTTCGACGAACTCGAAGTCAAGCGCGCCGACACCAGCAAAGACAAGCTGCCGGACTATCCGCCGCCACCGCTAAAGAAGTGAATTGCCGCGGACTATGCGTGACTCGCGCGTGATTCCCATCAATTCTCTCGCACGCAGCTGCCGGTCAATGTTGCTTCAATTCACCGTCAGCGGGATGGCGACATTCGCATCCGCATTGGCGTTCGCCCCATTGCTGCTGTTGCTTTCCGTGAACGCGTAAACCGTCACCGTGTAGGAACCCGGCGCTGTGCCGTTGGGCGGAGGCGGAGTCACCGTGCTGCTGCCGCCACCACAGCCTGCAATCACCGTCCCAACAAGAATTAGTCCTGCAATTAGGTTGTAGCCGTGGCGCCACGCGAGGGTTCGTGTTCGCCGTGCAAACGCGAAAAGCGTCAACGCAAGCAGCCCCGCGACCGCGACGGGCAGCCAGATGCGCATCCTCGGATCAAAAAAGAACGGCGGCAAGGCCGAGTTCGCCGTCGTCGTCACCGTCACCTTCACGCTGTCCGCGCCATTGGAGCTCGCAACGTACGGATTCAGCGCATCCGTCGTACTGATCGCGCAACTCGCCTTCGGCGCATCCGTACTGCAACTAAAATAAACGTAGCCCGTCCCAGCCGTCAGCCCCGGCGTAAACGTGCTGCTATTGCCTGTCGTCGCCCCAGCCGTCACCGTGATCGATGGCGGATTTCCCAGCGTCGGTTTGCCTACACTGGAAGGCGAATACTGCCGCACATAATCCGCCATTAGCGGCTGCGGGTTGACCAGAGTTGCGGTCGACCCACCCAAGGTCCCGCCCACCGCCACATTCATCAGCAGAAAAATTTGCGCATTAAACGGCCAGGTATCCCCGGAAGCTAGATCGCTGGTGGTTTTAATCAGGAACGGGCTCGCCGGAGTGTCCACATAAAACTGCATCATGTTCGCCGACCAAATCACTCCGTACATATGAAATGCAGTGTTTGCCTGCTGCCCACCGGGAAAAGTGTAGTTTCCCCCGATGCCGGAACCTCCCGTAAGCGCCGTGTGAATCGTGGATCGATTCCCTCCCGTACCAGGCCCGTTAAATATCTGAGGCGACCAGTCCTCCATGAAATCCGCTTCCCCGCAGGTGGGCCACGAAGTTCCGTTCCGGATGCTGGTGCCAAGCGACCAAAAGGCCGGCCAAAGACCCTGATTCGTTGTGTCGGGCAATTGCAGGCTTGCCTCGATCCGCCCGTACTGAAAGCTCATCATGCTTTCCATGCGCGTCGAGATCCACGTGCCGCCGCTGCTAATCGGCTGAATCACCAGGTGCCCGCTGCCATCGAGGTACACGGTGTTCGTGGTGCTGCTCAACATCGTGGGACACTGAGTCGCGTTACCTTGGTAGCCTGGAGGCCCGCAGTAAACCTCCACCTCGTTGTTGCCCCAGCCACCGTTGTTTCCAAGGTCAAATTTCCAAACCGAAGTGTCGGGTGAGCTGACTGTATTAGCGTTGAACTCCTGGCACCACTGCGGCGTCCAAGTCACCGTCCCCGTCGTGCTAGTGGAGACCCCCGTGCAGTTCTGCGCGCTGGCTCTCCCCGCCCCGGCCAAGAACAAAACCACCATCGCCAGAATGTATCTCCATCGCCCGCTCAACCGCCAATTCCCCAAGATGTTCATCGCTTTCTCTCCCAGAATACCGAGCACGCACCACCTCATAAGGATACGAGCACGTTGATTATAAACGCAGACCACCACCCCAGTTCCCGGCAACTTGTCTTGTTAGTTCACGCCGCTTCCCGCGCCCCCGCGCTTCTCAGAGCGCTCCCTTCCCGCACGAGGCTCCGCCTCAAGGCCGCCTCCCGCAGAAATCTCCCACGCCATCTGTGACCTCCCTGTTCAGATTTTGTTCATTTGTTCTTCAGACCTGGTGCATTGGCACGCAACCCAGACTATGCGAAAAACGCACCCATCATGCAGTCGCGTTCAACTCAATCGCAAGACGAAAGGACAATGAACATGAACTTCTCCAAACAACTGCTACCCAAGACCCTGTGGCTCGGCGCTTTTGGACTTGCGGCCATTCTCCTGGGCTCGCCTTCCTGCAAAGCCCAGGAAGTCAGCCCCGCGCTCTTCACCGCCACGGGCGTCGAAGACTCTTACCCAGTCGTGAAGCCCTCGGCCAAGAAACTCGCGAAAGTCCAGGGCCTCGCTCCGGTAACTTCCGGTGACAAAACGGCGCGCGCGCAGAAAGTTCATAAAGTCGTTCGCAAGCAAAGCGAAGTCTCTGCAGCAAGCCTGTGAAAACCCTGCTGTCCGGCACCCTGGCACGCCGGCTGCCCGTGCTAAGTATCAACGCTGTCGGATTACTTTCCATTGAGAATGGGAAGGCAGTCTGGCTTTTTCGAGCGTTTCCATGACCGCCACAAACGAACTTCGTAGCTATCCTCGTATTTCTTCTCCAAGAGGGACAATCTTGGCTTGGCAAACTGCCGGCAAACGATTCGTCTCCTCCGTGGATAATCTGGGGCTGTGTGGGATGTACATTCGCACTCCGGAGCCTCCGCTTCCCGGAACGTTCATCCACTTGTTGCTCGATGTGCCGGTAGGCGAGGTACGCGCACGTGCTGTGGTACGCACCAGCCAACCCCACCAAGGAATGGGCGTTAAATTTGTCGCCATGCAGCCAGAAGACCGAGCGCGCTTCGCTCGATGGTTAATCTGGCTTTCCTCTTGAAGGCCATCGCCACTACCCTCGGGCTTCCAAATAAACCCGTGCAGCTCCCGTCCGCCGCTCGGAAACACAACTTCTTCAGGCTTGGATTGCGCCACCGTTATGCCCTGGGCTACTACGAAGAGCAACAATCCGCAGAGCAATCTCTCCGTTCTCAGCGAGAGAAATGAACAGAGAATGAGTCTTGCAACGGTGATCAGTGAGAAAGGTCGACTGTATTCTCGTTGTCTTCCTGCATCTCCGGCAGAGGCGCGCGTGGAATTTGGCTTCATTTTGCTTGCCCACACTAAGCAACAAGCATAACTTAGGCAACTCCGCAAAGACATCAGAGACGCGCCGCGTAACTACGTCAAGGCAACAGACCCACTGAGAATGATTTGGCATCGATGGACGAATCGAAAACCTGCAGCGAAAGCGTCATCCCCGTGGAATGGTGTGCAAACTGGGAAGCCAATAATGTAAAGCTGGTGACGGCTCCGATGCCGTTGATACCGATTTGAAACGACAGCGCGCCGCCTGCGTTGACAAGGGCAGGCTGCACAGTGATGGTGCCGCTCAGATTGCCGCTAGAATCGCTGGAGACCGTTCCGATCGGTACCCATGCCGCGCCGTTCCATTGCTGGAAGTTGAGCGCCGCTCCGGTAATGATGGGTGTCCCGCTGGGCGCGAATTTTGCACTTCCAGAGACATTCAACGGTATGGACGCTACAGCGAGGGGAGTTGTGTTGCATACCGTTTCCGAACCTTGGTCGGATTCCACTGCCCAGGTGTTTAGGCTCGCAACACTCGACTGTTCAGAACGGAAAGCATAGTTCGTGGCCAGGGCCGTTGCGCTTCCTCCAGGTGGAGTGATGTAAGCGCTAAACGTGTGCGCTGAAATGTTTATATTCAATTGCAAGTGGTATGTCAGCCCGGAAGTATAGGGAATGGAGGACACGGCGGTGTAATTGCTGCCGTTTCGCGCGTCTATGAAGCCGGAAGAATTGAATCGCACGACTACCGCCAGGCTGGTGTAAGTAGTAGGCGCATTCAGTGAAAAGCCCATGATTGCGTCGCTACCCGCGGCTTGGGGAGTGAGGTCAAAGGTGGCTGAAAACGTGCCACTTTGTGAAGGAACGGGTGCACTATTGCTCCATGTCGAATTGCTGGTTAGGCACGTCTGCGCAAACGTAGGGAGAGCCACGCAGAACAGTGTGAGCGGCAAAAGGCTAATTACACAGAGAAGCTTCTTCAAGGGTCCTCCTCGACAACATGATTAGTTATTTAAATTGGGGTGAAGCGAGGTGGGCTGCTGGGTGAAGGGTCCCTGCTTACACTATCCGCTCTCAAGCTAGAGCAAGCTCGGGAACAGCGCAATGGTCCAAGAGAATGAATTTAGGGCAATAGATAGTCTAGGCTTGACCCTGTACTCGCGTTCATACCTGGCGCTACTGAGGGATGATTCGTAACTCCTGTTTGATGTCTTAACGAGGCCGGCCTCGCGACGGCCCGAGTAGACTGTTTCGGCGTTCACCCTAACAGAGCTCGGACCGAAGGAGGCCGAGATGCGAATTATAGGATGTGATTTGCACGCTCGCCAGCAGACGTTGGCGATGCTGGACACCACCACCGGAGAGGTAGTGAAGACGACTCTGAAGCACGAAGGCAACCACGTGCGAGAGTTTTATTCCAGCCTTCCACGACCGGTGCGAGTGGGAATCGAAGCCACCGGCTCCATGCAGTGGTTTGTGAACCTCATGGAAGAACTCGGAATCGAATGCCTGGTGGGTCATCCGGCAGAGATTCGAGCAGCCGAACCACGAAAGCAGAAACATGATCGGCGAGATGCGGACTTACTTCTGTCCCTGCTGTTAGAAGAGCGCTTTCCGGCGATCTGGTTACCTACAAAAGAACTGTTAGACCTGCGAGCCTTATTGCGGCACCGCCATCAGTGGGTGGGCCTGCGGGTCAAAATACAAAATGCGCTGCAGGCCATTGCCTTGGCGAATGGCCTGCGACGGGGTTCCTCACTGTGGACTCAAGCAGGCCAACACGCGATCGCGTCTTTACCGTTGTCGCCGCATGCCGCTTATCGGCGGAATGAGTTGCAGGCGATGTATGAGAAATTCAAGGCGGAGATCGAAACACTAAATCAGCGAGTCGAGCAGCAAGCTCGTGAACGTTCTGGAGCACGCTTGTTGATGACTCATCCCGGAGTAGGACCGATTACGGCGTTAGCGACCGAAGTGTTCCTGGGCGATCCGGCCCGATTCGCAAACAGCAAGGCCCTGGCCAGTTATGTAGGGATGATCCCAGGCGAATATTCCAGTGGGAAGCGACAGCGGTTGGGTGGGCTGACCAAACAAGGCAATCCGCTGTTGCGATTTCTGTGGAGTGAAGCAGCGATCCATGCGGTACGCCGGGATCCAGAGTTGAAACATTTTTACCGCCGCAAACTAATCCAGAAAGGTCTCGGAAAGGCGAGAGCAGCGGTGGCTCGCAAGCTGGGAATCCGCATGTGGATCATGTTGCGGGATGGCATTGAGTACAACGAGTTCTGTCGTCGTGGACAGATGCAGCAGAAAAGTGGTGATGCCTGTGCGGGGATGCCAGGACCGCGTTATGGTGCGAAAGTCACCGGCTGATTGATTAGGCTACCCGCCTCCCTGAGAGGGGAGATCGAAAAACTCATCATGGTCGTTGATGATCGAAGAGATGACTGGTGGGCAACACCTAGTTGATGAACGTGAAGGGCTGAGCACTTAGGGTGACGCAGATGAACAGAAGCTCCAAAACCAGACGCATTTCTTGCGCCGACGGTGAGTTGTGTTCGATCCGAGTCCTGAGCGTCAGAAAAAACTCTTGCAACGGCCGGCGTCGTTAGAGATAACGCGGTAGCCGTCTGTCGTATGTCCAATAGCACCCATTCCAACCTCGGCGAAACACAATTTCGCGAGGGATGTTCGAGGCATCGCTCCAAACCGTTTTTCTCTCAACACTAGCGAAGAACCATTTTGGGAATCGGTCGCAGCCGACCATCTGATCTCACGTTCCCTGACGGTTGGCCGTAGACCGCGTTTCGCTCCTTCTACCAGCATCCTCCAACTTCTCTGTTATGAGCCGTTTGCAAGTTTTCCTTGACAGTGATGGTACTCTTATGGTAACATGAGATGTGATTGATCGAACGCATCCTCGTCCATCCTGCCTGCTCGGTACTATCGCCCCTGCAGATGAAATCCCTCCATTTCTTGTAATTCCTTTCCTTTCTGATAGTTCCGCACTCTTTTCCGCGATAGCGCCATCTCATCACCATTCTTTTCAATCACTTACGCACTCTTTCCATCGTCATGGGGGTGTACCCCCCTCTACCACTCTCCTTGGTCGCTCTTTTCGCTCTTTACCCAAAGAGTGTTTCACAATTCCTTTGCAATCAAACGGTTCCGCACTCTTTCTCAAAACAACCGGGGTATGTACCCCCCTTCTTTCCCATTTGGTTTTACACCGCTCGCCCCCGAGCGAAATGGGGCTCCGATGCATCTCGCATGTACTCAGGGCATCCGACCGCGCTCGGGATGACAGGCGTGGAGAACAATTGCAAAAAACTCAAATCAGAGAGGAGCACTCAGAGACCTGGAAAGCGATAGAAGTCGGGCATCTGGAGGGTCTCACGTCTAATCACGAACAGGTTTTCCGGGTCGACTCCGTCAACGCTTTTTCTTGCTCTCGATCTGTGCGACCCGCGCTTTCACCATTTTCTTGACCAGCGCCGCCGGCAAGGGTTTGTCGGTCGCAAAGTGGACGGTCCCTTTGGAGGTGGTATAGCCCTTTAGTTCGTTCTTAAACGTTTCGATCACCGCAGCCGTGGGGAACAAACTGCAATGATCGGAAAACCCGGCGAACCAGATAAGCACTTCTTTGTACTTGAACGCAGGCATCTTGTAGCTAATGGTCTCCATAGCTTCCTTTGGCGCCGCGGAACGAATCGCCGCGCGAATTTTATTCAACGTGCTGCGGGCCGGTTCGGGAACGCCAGCAAGATACTCGTCCACGTCTTTCGGACCGCCGCTCGCTTTCGCCGCGGAACGCCGATTGGCTTGTTTTCGTTTTTTCATGCAGCTGATGCTACAAAAACATCCAGCTCAAGTCCACGCTGGAGAACATTGTGGACCGGAGAAGTTAGTTTACGGCTGTGAAGAATTCTGTGACGGTTCTCCGGCTCAGGGAGTAGAGCCGAGGCGTTGCTTGAAGGCATGGTAGATGCCGGCAGGGACGCGTGGGGATTTCACTTCGTCGATGTACCAATTGGGGCCGCGCTTCTTGAGTTCCACGGTGCAAGTGTATGGGACCCAATCGGAGCCATGCTCGGGCATCACTTGCAAATCCACATTGGCGACGGCGGAATCGCCAGTGACGTTGGTCCCGGTGATGTTGGCTGATCTCGCCAAGTTACCGCGCAAAGCAGCGTAAATGGATGCGCTGCGCTGGTTGTCCCGGAAGAGCGCCACAAATTTTTGTTCCTCGGGCGTTATCTCCTTGCCCGAAAGCATGTGACCGTAATCCATGCGGTCGTCAAGGGCTTCCTTGGGATTTTCTTCCGAAGGCGCTCCTTGATCGATCGCTTGGAACATGGCGTTCGCGGTAGCTTCGGGAGTGACCTGCTCCGCGCTAGCGGCTTCCGTAAATCCGGGCGTGGACGGAAACCAGTATTTCAGCCTGGGCCCGACGTAGCCCGCTATGGTGGCGAGGAGCAGCCCCACGGTGATCCAGGACAGCTTTACTTTCATAGATAAATTGTAGGCCCGTAATTTTCAACCGAGGAGACGACGGAGGGTGCTGTAACGTAAAAGTTAGGAAGCGTAATTTGATTCGCCCTGAAGCCAAATGAAGGTTACTTGTACTGTTGCGGTCGTCCGTCGGCCTGTAACTAGAACTGGTGCAGGCGCGTCACATGAGTAAGGTGAAACGATATGAGAAACCTTCTTATATTGTTAATTCTGGCAGCGAGCGCCTCGCTAGCGCAGGCGCAGGATCCAGGCATGCAGGCGGCGCAACAAGCGACGATGCAGGCCCAGCAAGCTGCAATGCAGGCGCAGCAGGCAGCACAACAGGCGATGGATCAGGCAACGCAAGCCAACCAACAGGCCATGCAGACGATGAATCAGCAGATGCAGGCGACGTCGCCTGCGACGCCAGCTGGTTTCTATGCCGCGAAACCATCGTTTTCCGTGAAGGCCGGTACTTACGCGACAGCAATGACCGTGAAGATCAAGGACGCCACGCGCGGGGCAATCATTTACTACACGACGGATGGATGGACGCCTACAACGGCGTCCGCGCGCTACACCGGGCCGATCACCATTGATGCAACGACCAATTTGCAGGCTATCGCGGTCACGCCATTTGGCGTGCGCAGCCGCGTAGCCTCAGCGCAGTATACGGTAACTGCGGCGGCGTCAAAACCGGCTTCGTCGACGCCGGATGCACTTCTCGCAGCAAACAGCTCTGCGGCATCCGCAGCCGTTGCGCCTGGATCTGCTGCTGCTGAGCCCAAGCAACTCATTCTGCGTGCGGGCACAGTTGTGCCGCTGGTGTTTGCGGCGGACGTGACTTCCAAGAAGACGGATGTGGGCGACAAGATTCCTATGACGCTGGCGGAGGATTTGAAAGACGGAGACACGGTGGTTGTGAAAAAAGGCGCGCCAGCGTTTGCCATTGTGCGGGAAGCGGACGGTTCGCGCGGAGGCGGAGTGCCGGGCGAAATCGGGTTTGAGGCGGACTCGCTGAACGTGAATGGAACACCGGTCAAGCTGGGTGGTGGAGCGTTCAAAGAGGGTCACGACAAGGCAGGAACGGCGATCGCGCTTACGGTGGCATTTCCCCTCGCGGGTTTGTTCAAGCACGGCGAACAAGCGGAAATCAAAAAGGGCACGCCCTTCACCGCCTACGTGAACTCGGACGTGATCCTCAACCCCGCGAAATAGCAGGCTGGCGCACTAAAGCAGCATGTTTGATTCCGTAAGTTACAACGCGCAATATTTCCGCCGGTTGTTAACGCGCGCGCAAGAAAGCGTTGACGAATCTGCGCTGACATTCGAGACTTTAGTTCAGGCAGGCTGGAGCTCCCCACTCGCTACGGCGGGCGGGCCCTACAAAAGACTATGACGCTGAGAGAACGATTGGAATGGCTGAGCCGGATGATTTTTTTGGTGTTCATCCTGGCGTCGGCGGCGTTTTTGAGCGCGATTACCGCGATGCGTATTGCGATTCACGGGCGCGAAGTGACGATGCCGAACCTGGTGGGCAAAAATGTTTCCGAGGCGAGCCAGATGCTGCAATCGCGCGGGCTAATGCTGCGCGTGGCGGATCGCGTGTACAACGAGTTGCCGATCAATGTGGTGGTGCGGCAGACGCCGCCGGCGGGACTGCTGATGAAAGTTTCGCAACAGGCGCATGTGGTGTTGAGCCTGGGCCAGCGGCAACTGCAAATTCCGTTGCTGGAAGGAAATTCGCTACGCGCATCGCGAATTGAATTGCTGCGCATGGGATTGCAGGTGGGCGAAGTCACCGGCGTGACGCTGGGAAATGCGGCGGCGGACACCGTGGTGATTCAAAATCCGAAGCCGGGAGCGGGAGCGGCGACGCCTCGCGTGGACGTGCTGGTGTCGGAAGGAACGCGGGAAACGGCGTACGTGATGCCGCACCTGATTGGATTGAATGAGATTGATGCGCAGCGGCGGCTGGACGTGGCGCAACTGCGCCGGAAACTGAATTACGTCACGGCGCCGCAGTGGCCGCACGCGGCGGTGACTGACCAATCGCCGATGGGCGGTGCGCGGATTCCAGCTTCCTCAACAATCGAACTGACCGTCGCGAACTAAAGTGTTTCGGTCCGGGCGCGCAATTCCGGTGACGTGACTTCCCTTTCCGCTCGAATACGTTTGCGGCTCAGCCTTTGCGGGCAAGGCGACGCACCGCAAACAAAGTCAGAACCAGCGTCACGCCAACGAGAACCGCAATGTGAGTGATCGTTCTGCCCTGACTTGGAACGCCGACCACAGTGAAAAAAAGCTGCTGCAGATGATACGTCGGCCAAACAGGCGCGATCACGCGGAGAAATCTCGGCAACGGATAAAAGAGCCCCGAAGCGTGCATCATGACTTGATAAATGACGTTCACAAACGCCGGCGCGCTGCTGCTGGTGGCGCGCACGCCGATAAACAGACCGATGGCGCAGAACGGCAACGCTCCCAAAATGCCGACGGCAGCCAGGGCAAAGTATTGAGCGAGGCTCAAATGCAAATGGCCGAGCGGGATGACGGCGAACATGGTGGCCATGACGATGGCGGCGAACAGCATGGCCATCAGCAGTTTTGCAATGAGATACGCGGGTGGAGGCATGGGCAGGGCGCGCTTGAGAGTGAGCAGGCCGTGCTCGCGCTCATTGGCCACGAGCATGCCGAAGCCGAAGATCCCGGGGCCCATCACGCCGAACAGAGCAAACGCGGCGAACATAAACAAGCCAGCGTTCGAATCGTTGCGGATGGCGGCGCCGAAAATCGCCACAGCGAAGAGCAGATAGAGCAAAACCGGAAGGCCGAGGAACGGAATGGCGAAAGCGGGCGTTCGAAACATTCGAACGGTTTCGTATTTAGCTTCGGTGAAATACGCTCGCAGCACGCGGCGCGCGGGCATCAACGCGCCGCCTGCCAATTGGCTTGGGAGCTGAACGGAAATTGCGCTCATGATTTATTCTCCTGAGTGAGTTCTACGAAAGCTTCGGCGAGGCCAACGCTGCGGACTTCGACTTCGCGCAGGTCTTGATCGGCGGCGAGCAGGCGGCGTAAAACCGATTCCGCGTTGCTCACGGTGATGAGCAGGCGCTGTTTGTCCGCGGTGGCATTTTCCACCTCGGGCCACGCGGAGACTTCTTCCACGGTGAGCGTGGTCGAGCAATTGATGTGCTTTCGAACGACAAGGGCGCGGATTTCACGGACGGTGCCGGAGGCGATGACGCGGCCTTTGGTGAGAACGGCGACGCGGTCGGCCAAGGCTTCCGCTTCCTCAAGATAGTGCGTGGTGAGAACGATGGAGGCGCCGTTGTTGACGAGCTTGCGGAGCGTGACCCACATTAGCTCGCGAGCCTGGACGTCCAGGCCGACGGTGGGTTCATCGAGGAAAAGCAATTTGGGCCTGCCGACGATGGCCATGGCGAATTGCACCTGGCGTTTCTGGCCGCCGGAAAGTTTTCCATAGGGACGATTCGCGAGGGAAGTCGTGTGAGTCAGTTCCATCGCGGCGTCCGGCGTGAGCGGCACCGGGTAATAACTGGCGACGAGATCAATTTGTTCGCGGACGCGCAGCTCTGGCGCGAGGCCTGCTTCCTGCATCATCACGCCGATTTGTCGGCGCGTTTCGACGAGTTGCGGTGACTTGCCGAAGAGGCTGGCAGTGCCTGCGTCGGGCTGCTGGAGTCCCAGAAGCAGAGAGATGGCGGTAGTTTTTCCGGCGCCATTGGGGCCGAGAACGGCGAAAAGCTCGCCGGGCCGCACTTGCAGATCGAGGCCGTCGAGGGCAATGATATTGCCGAACTTCTTTTTTGCTCTGGAGAGTTCTGCGAGATATGCGTTGTCCATATTGATGCCTCCTAATTTGTTTGCATTTTCACGCGCGCGAAAACGCCGTTTGATTTGGACGGAGCCGCGAGCGGCGAAAGATCTCCAGGCTGCCCAAGAAACAAGCGAAACCTGTATTGGCCGCGCCAAACGTTAAGAGATCGCGAACCAAAGCGGCAACGATCTGAGAATTCGCTAGAAGATCGAAGAGAAAGAGCAACGTGTGAGTCATGGTCATTTCTCCGGAGACCGTGAAACGGCCGCTGACGTCGCGCCAGCCTTGCGACGCAGCAACCTTCGCAAGTGGGGCAAGCAATACCAGACGTAGACGAGCGCGCTGATTCCGGCATAGCCCCAGAGCCACGGCCCGAACACACCCCAAACAAGCGAGCCATTGACGGTTTCAGCAAGCTTTTCGTATTGCGGTGCGCCTTGGAACGCTGCGGCGACCAGAACTAACGGCTGACTCTTGAAGAGAAGGAAATAGAGAACCGGCACGCTGGAGGCGTTGATGAGCAGCCGCATGACGGGCAGCAGCCAGGTCCAGTCTGGGTAGAACAAATTGAGGACTCGCTGCGAGATGGAGGCCAGCACGAGCAACAGAATGGGAACATAGAAGTTGTGCCAAGACGGAGCGAGCACCAAATGCGCGGCGGCTGAACCTAAGATTAAAGATGGGAAGTGAGGCAGCGCCAGCCACCAGAGAAGGACGGGGCTCCACAAGATCAAACCGGAAATGGAGTATCCACGCTTAATGCGCATCATCGCCGCCATCTCCGCCGGAGGGTAATACCAGGGCTGCGGGAATTTGCGCTTCACAACGTTCATGGCCATAAACGCTAGGGTCACGCAAACAATCTGGATGATTACCGGGAGCGCAAACGTTTGCCAGGTGATTGGGGTGTGGAAAAAAAGGTTGACGATGGTGATGGCGGCAATGGTGATGACCAGATTTATGCTTAAAAGGATCAAATACATGGGAAAGAGTTCCGGGCCGATCAGTTCCCAACCGATGGTCAGGCTGGGAGAATCCTGGCGGTAACGGCGCGCTACGGTCATGGGATCGCCGTGCTGCTTGAGAAACGCAGCGATTTGCTCGTCCGTCAGTGGGCGGCCAGCGGCGGCTTCCTTATCTTCGATTTGCGAGCGGAGGTCGTCGGAAAGTTCTTTGATAATGTCGCTGCTCTGCGCTCTGGGCAGGTAGCGCTTGACCGCTCTCAGGTAGCTATCGAGGATTTCCATAACGCTCCTAAAGAATCCCGTTCAGGGAGGTGTTAATGCCCTGCCATTCGGCGAGCAGCGGCTTCAGGATGGCTTTGCCTTCCGTGGAGAGGCGGTAGAAACGTTTGTTGCGCTTGTCTTCTTCGCGCCACTCGCTGACCAAAAGGCCCTGGGTTTCGAGGCGGCGCAGGAGTGGATACAAAGTGCCCTCATCTATGGGCATGCCGTGATCGGCGAGCGCTTTGCGGAGGGTGTAGCCGTACTGCTCGGTGCGAAGCATGACGAGGACGGCAAGGATGAGAGAGCCGCGGCGGAGCTCGAGGCGAAGGTTTTCGAAAAGCTCGTGGTTGTCGTTACCGGGCGTCATATAGTGTACGGCATATACTATGTGACGTACAGTGTAGTTTGTCAAGAATTATTTTTGAGGGTGCTGGATGGATTCAGAAAAGGCTGACGGACTGGGGACGAGGAGACTTGGAGCGCAGAGAATTCTGCTCTAGGAAAGGCAGCTTACTGCACGGCTGCTTTCTTATGCATGGTGGTGCAGAGGGCGAGGGCGGTGTTGGGGTCGACGGCGCTATCGCCTTCGTCAATCAGCCGGATGATGCCCTGCTTATCTATTACGATGTTGGTTCGCAAGGCCCACTGATAATTATCGTTCTCGACGTTGTAGGTTTTCAAGATGCCGTAGGATTTCAGCATTTTGTGATTCATGTCGCTGAGGAGCGGGAACCGGATGCCGCCCTGTTTGGCGAAGGCGGCGTTTGCGGCGGGGCTGTCCAGGCTGATGCCCAACACCTCGGTGTCATCGGTATCGATCTTTCCGCTGTCGATGCCCGCTTGCACGGCCTGGAGCTGCTTGGTACATCCTTCGGAGAAAGCCAAGACGTAGACGGCGAGAAAGACGTTTTTCTTGCCGCGGTAATCACTGAGCTTCACGGTTTTCCACTCGTTGCTGAGCAGGGTGAAATCGGGGGCGGGATCGCTGGCTTTCAGGGTCATTTTGGCCATTTGGGACTTTTGGAGCTGGCGCGCGACGGGAGGGGCGGCTAACGCCGTGGCTACCAGGAGGCCGAGAATTAGGAGGCGCTTCATTTGCGTCGTTCCACTTTTGCCACGCTCTAAGGGGTCGGCAGACGAACGGGCGCCGGCTTATGGGAAGACCGCGTTTGGGCGAAAAATATTCCAGGAATTTGGGGACGGATGAAGAAATTTAGGCGGTGTTAGGAGGCGAGGTCGCTGGCGGAGAGGTCCGAGAGTGATTTTGCACTAACTGAGTTGAACGGTCGTCGGAGGACAGGCAAGAGTGCCTGTCCCACTTGGAGGCAAATGCCGGGAGTTAGCGCAAGTAGCCCCAGTTGTGGAGTTTGTCGGAATCTTCGGCCCAGCGGTCGCCGATATCGGTGCGGTAGTACATGTTGGGGATAAGGACGTTTTTGGTACGGGAATAGACCTGGGACTGGGCTTGCTTCATGGTTTGGCCGATGCCGACGACAACGAGGACGACGCCGGAAGTTCCGGCGATTAACCATTGGCCGTTCACGTCTTTTACGTCCTCGATGTGGATTCCTTCCATGTTGGGTTTCTTAAAAACGATGGCGTTGTTTTTCGAAAAAGATTCGAACGTGGCGTCGTCGTCGAAGGGAAACGGCGGGACGACGATACGAATGCCAATCTGAAAGCCGCTGCGGGTGCGCCACTTGGGATCAACTCCGGTAGCCAACTCCCAAAAGAAATCGCTGATGGGACTGAGCATGCCTTCCTGCTGAATGCTGATGGTGGGATAGCCGAAGCGGGAGGTGAATTCGAGCGGGTAGATGCCGTTGTTATTGACGATGCAATTCAAATCGATGTAGCCGACGTAGCCTTCTTCGGCGAGCTTGGACTCCATTTTGAGCAAGGTGCGATGGAAGAGGAGATTGGGCTCGCTCCAGAACATGGCGGTGCCCATTTCGCCAGTGGGCGGGCCGACTTCGCCGGGGAAGAGCTTTTTGTGCTCGAAATTAATGTTGACCGGAGTGACGAATTTCTTGCCATTGAAGAAAGCGCCGACGGCGACTTCGACACCGTTGATGCGGCGTTGCAACTGAAACACCTTTATCTCATTGGAGAAGGCTTTTTTGTAGGCCTCGAGCATGCGAATGACATCTTCGCCGTCTTCCTCTTCGCCGACGAAGAGGCGACGCTTGACATTTTGGGCTTCGCCGCTGGGTTTGATGACGTAGCGATCGGGATTTTTCTTGACGAATTCGATGGCGGGATCGAAGGAGTCGAAGTCTTCGTATGGAATGATGCTGACTCCGGCGGCCTTTAGCTCCTCCTGGCCGAAAGAGCGATCGTCTTCAAGGCGGTCGGTGTACGGGGAGCCGCCGATTACAGGCTTGCCGTTGGCGCGGAGGGCCTGAGCTTTGGCGCCCTGGCCGAGGGTGTCGTCGAAGACGATGATGTCGGACCAGTCGACGTCTTTTTCCCAGTCGAGGGACTTTGGAACGAAGCCATCGGCGATGTCTCGCTCTTTTTCAGCACCGATGAAGTAGCGGACGTCATGGCCTTCCTTGAGAACTTGCCAGGCGATGTCACCGATGAGGCCTGAAAGGGAGACAAAAAGAAATTTGCGCTTGTCCATTTTCCGAGGACACAGCTCCTCAAGGCTGCCATGCGGATGATGGCATTGTAGAGGAAAGAACGGCAAGCGATTGTTACGGCTCGTTGAAAAACGTCAATTGTGAGGAGAGGACTGAGGCAACCCGGTGCGGAGGATGGGGGCATCAGAAGAATGGGGTCGACCGGAGGGGACCTGCCCGGAAGGGCAAAGTTCCACTTCGGCCTGGCCTTTCGTTCAGGGTATACTAGGGTGTTCCAAGCTGCGGGGAGTCCACAGGTACCCATTTGTTCGGCAGACAGCGGCAAGGAACTCCAGATTCGAGAGAGAGGTGACGTTTGCGCCGTACTCTGTTCCTTGTAATGACCGGATTGTTTCTGCTCAGCGCCACTTGCTGCGACGCCCAAATCCTACACAAGAAGAAAAAAGTAAATAAATCCACCGCTGCCGAAAATACCGCGGAGCCCGACAAGATCCTGTATGACAAGGCGATGGATGATATCAAGCACGGGCGGCAGGAAGTGGGCCGGCTGAACTTGCAAACGCTGATCAACACGTATCCCGACAGCGAATACCTGGCAAAAGCGAAGCTGGGGATTGCGGATTCGTACTACAAAGAAGGTGGAACGGCAAACCTGACGCAGGCCGTGCAAGCGTATAAGGACTTCATCATCTTCTTTCCGTTCATGCAGGAAGCGGCGTACGCGCAACTGCAAGTTGCCATGACGCACTTCAGGCAGATGGAGAAGCCCGACCGTGACCGGACGCAGGCGCTGGAGGCAGAGGACGAGCTGCAGACATTTTTGCAGAAGTATCCTAACCATGCGCTGGCGGCCAAGGCAGAGCAGCATCTGCGCGAAGTGCAGGAAGTACTGGCGGAAGGAGATTACCGGATCGGCTACTACTATTACGTGAAGGGCGACAAGAAGGCCGCGGAATCGCGGCTGCGCGTGATGGTGAACCGCTACCCGCTCTACAGCAAGGCAGACCAGACGCTGTGGATGCTGGGAAATATCTGGGATTCGACGGAAAAGAAGGATTTTGCGTCGAATTATTATGCGCGGATTGTGCGGGATTACCCGTTATCGCCACTGGTTCCGGATGCGAAGAGCCGACTGAAGGCGCTGGGGACGCCGGTGCCGCAGTCGGATCCAAAAGCAGTGGCATGGATGACGGCAGAGCAAAACACGCCGCGGCAGCATACTAGCCTGGTCAAGAGGCCGATGGGCTTGCTGCACAATGGGCCCGGACAGGAATTGCAGGTGGCTGCGAGGCAGGGAACGCCCACAATGACGCCGGAAGCGGAGAACGAATCAGGGGTGGAAACCCTGAGCGGCGCGAGCCCAAGGGGGAAGGGCAGGACGGCGACTGGAATCGTGGCTACGGTCCCGGTGGGAAACAGCGGCGGGAGCTCGGGCGGAGCTGAAAACGTGAGTTCCACAACAGAAGAGAGCGCGCCGAATGGCGGGGCGCAGGTGGATGCGAATACTGGTGCGGCGGCGGCTGGTCCGAGTGTGGCCGGCGCGACGAGCGATGCGGCGAAGAGCGGCGACGCGCCTGCGGCTGCTGGAACTGCAGATTCTGCAACCAAACCAGATGCGACAGCGGGGGCTGCGCAGCCCGCTGATGCGGCCAAAACGGACGCGGCACCGGCGAAGGACGGCACGCAAACCGCAGCGGCGAGCAACGATCAGAAAGAGTCAACGAGTAAGAAGAAAAAGGGACTGCGCAAGTTGATCCCCTGGTAGGGAAAACAAGTGCGCCGCGGGGCTCCATTGCGAGCGGAAGAGGTCTGGCTTAGACGAAGGGTGCGGGAGGGTTCCGCACCCTTCGGCAATTTAGGCGGCTATTTAGGGGCTTGGCAGGCCTTGAAACGATGCCTAAAGCGCCGTGTTCACTTCCGACACACACAGTACCTGTTGACATTGACGCGTACCCCCGTGAATGCTCCAATACTCTGGAGACGGTACCTTGATGGGGCCGCGATGAAGTAGGCGTGGCCTGCACGGGTGTGATTTCGCCGGAGGACGTTCGGTGCCCAGGATTCTTGTGGCGGACGACAACAGCAACATCCAAAAGATGGTGGGGCTTGCCCTGAAGGATCAGGGCATTGATGTCGTTGCCGTGGGCAATGGCGAAGCAGCGGTGCGAAAAATTTCGGATATAAAACCGGACCTGGTGCTGGCAGACGTGTTCATGCCGGTGCGAAATGGATATGAAGTTTGTCAGTATGTGAAGGCGGATCCGAACCTTTCACATATACCTGTGATTTTGCTGGTGGGAGCGTTTGATCCGCTGGATGAGCAAGAAGCGCAGCGAGTGGGGGCGGATGGGGTTTTGAAGAAGCCGTTTGTTCCACCGGATCCTTTGATTTCGATGGTGAAGTCGGCGCTGGCGCGAGCGGGAGTTGCGCTTGTTGCAGCCGAGAAAGCAGCCGAAGCGGAAGCGGCAAAGGTGCCAAGTTTCCCCGAGCCGCGTCCTGTGGTTGTACCGACGGTCACCAGCATGCCTGCGCCGCAGGAAGAGCCGGTTGCGGCGTTGAATGATGAAGGATTTGTGGATGAGGCTCCGTTGCGGCCGGAGCCGGTGAAATTTGAAACGGGTTCGCAGACGGTGGCATTTGGAAGCTTGCTGGAAACGCCGGCGGACGATACTTCCGAGGATGATCCGGCATTTATGCCGCCCAAGCATTCCGAGCTGGCTGAGCGGGATTGGAACGGCCATGATGCGGAAGAAGAGGACGAGGAAGGGGAAGAAGAGAAGCCAGCGGCGGCCTGGCGGCGCGAGGATTCCGAGACGTATGCGAATGCCAAGACCGGCGGCAAGGGTAATGATTGGCGGTCGGGCGGATTTGAGCAGATTCTTGCAAAGAAAACTCCGGTGGATGCGTGGGAGCCGGAGGAAGAAAAAGCAGTGGCGTCCAAGCCAGCGGAAACGGCTCCAGCGGTGACAGCGAGTGTGACGCAAGCGCCGGCAACACCGGCTGCGCCATTTGCGGGCGAAGCTTGGGCCGGAGCGATCTCTGCGGCGGGCGGCGAGAAAACGGTGGCGGAAAAAGTCACGGCGCTGGAAGAAGTGGTGCGCACGGTGAGCAGCGGGCAAGAGCCTGTCGCACCTGTGATCGCGGCGGTGCCGGAAACAGCGAAACCGGAGCAGGAGAAGAAGCCCGCTGGAGATTCGTGGTTTTCTGCGGCGCCGAGCCCTTGGGATGCGGAAGTGCAAAAGGCGACGCAGCTTGCTTCGACATGGGATGCTCCGGCGACGACCGCGAGTCCGGTGGCCTCGAATAACGGAAGCGCGTCCAGCGTTGCAACCGATTCCGTGCAAGCGGTGATTGAGCAGGCAGCGCTGCCTGCGGAGACCGTTGAGGCCATTCGAGAAGAGGCAGCGCAAGTGGCTGTGGATGCCACGCAAACCATCGAGCCGCTCAATGCCGACGGGACTGCTTTCTATGCGCATGAAGAAATTCTGGAGGCCGCGGCGCCAACGCCTGTGGCTACGCCAAGCATGGACGACCTGGTTGCCAAAGTGCTGGCGAAGATGAGTCCGGACGTTTTGCAGGCGGTAACGCGCGAGATATTGAAGCCCGTCGTGGAAGCGATGGTCAAAGAAGAGATGAATTCAAAGAAGCCGTAGTTCCCTGCCCTATTCCATTCCACACACGAACTGATTTTCTGAGCTTGGCTTGCGACGGCGCGTTTCCGCGTGCACGAAAGCTGAATTGACGCGGCTGGTTTTCCCCTCGTATAGTCGAATATTACTCTGAAGATGAAATGGCGCGCGTGCAGGCGCGGCGCCGGAACCCTTTTCTGGAGACGCACACCGAATGGCTCGCGAGATAGCAAAGGCCTACGAACCGCAGCTGATTGAGCCGCGATGGGCAGAGTTCTGGGTAAAAGAAGAGCTGTTTAAGGCAGATGCGAATGCGCCGGGGCCGGTGTTTTCCATTGTGATTCCGCCGCCGAACGTGACGGGGTCTCTGCACATCGGGCACATGCTGGAGCATACGGAGATTGACATTCTTACACGCTGGCACCGGATGCGCGGGTACAACACGCTATATTTGCCGGGCACGGACCACGCGGGCATCTCCACGCAACGCGTAGTGGTGAAACAACTGATGGACCAAGGCATTGATTACCACAAGCTCGGGCGGGAGGAGTTTGAAAAACAGGTTTGGAAGTGGAAAGCGGAGGCGGGCAGCCAGATCACGGAGCAGATGAAGGGCATCGGAGAGAGCTGCGACTGGTCGCGGGAGAAGTTTACGCTTTCGCCGGAAATGTCGCGCGTGGTGCGGGAAGTGTTTGTGCGGCTATACGAGGAAGGGTTGATTTACCGCGAAACCCGGCTGGTGAATTGGTGCCCGGATTGTTTGACGGTGCTTAGCGATTTGGAAGTGGTGCACGAGGAGCGGCAGGGGCAGCTCTGGTACATCAAGTATCCTGTGGCGGGAACGACAGAATTTCTAGTGGTGGCTACGACTCGGCCGGAGACGATGCTGGGCGACACGGCGGTGGCAGTGAATCCGGAGGACGAGCGATACAAGCACCTGGTTGGCAAGAACGCGGTGCTGCCGTTGATGAATCGAGAGATTCCGATCATTGCGGATGCGATGGTGGACCGCGAATTTGGTACCGGTGCCGTGAAGATTACGCCCGCGCATGATCCCAACGATTTCGAAGTAGGGCGTCGTCACAAATTGGCGGAAATCGACGTGATGACCGAACACGGCAAGATGAGTGCGGCTGCGGGCGTGTATGCGGGGATGGACCGCTTCGCGGCGCGGAAGAAGATTGTGGAGGATTTGAAGGGGCTGGGTTTGCTGGAAAAAATCACCGAGCACACCAACGCGATTGGATTGTGTGAGCGGAGCAAGACGATCGTTGAGCCACGAGTCTCGACGCAATGGTTTTGCAGGATGAAACCGCTCGCAGAGCCAGCAATTGCGGCGGTGGAGCGGGGCGAGATTCTGATCGTGCCGGATAACCGGCGCGAAGAATACTTCAACTGGATGCGGAATATCCGCGACTGGACGATTTCGCGGCAGTTGTGGTGGGGGCATCGGATTCCGGCGTGGTACTGCAAGGAAAACGGGCACATTACGGTTGCGCGCGAGGCGCCGGCCAAGTGCGCGACGTGCGGATCAGGGCATCTGGAGCAGGATCCGGACGTTCTCGACACGTGGTTTAGTTCGGGGCTTTGGCCGTTTTCCACGCTCGGATGGCCGGAGAATACCGCGGACTTCAAAACGTACTATCCAACGACGCTGCTGATCACGGGCTACGACATCCTGTTTTTCTGGGTGGCGCGCATGATCATGCTGGGGATTCATTTCACGGAAAAGGTTCCTTTCCGCGCGGTTTATCTGCACTCGCTGGTGCGCACCGGGAGCGGCGAGAAAATGTCCAAGTCCAAGGGGACGGGACTCGATCCGGTGGCGCTCAATCAACAGTACGGGACGGATGCGATGCGGTTTTGCCTGGCGTCGCTGGCGGCGCCGGGCACGGACATTATTTTGTCGGATGACCGGTTGGCGAGTTCGCGGAATTTCGCGAACAAGATCTGGAATGCTGCGCGGTTTTTGTTTGTGAACCTGGAAAAGTTTGAGGAAGGCGGGACGAAGCTGGAAGATTTGGCTGCTCCTGAGGTGCGCAAGAATGCGCCTTATTCTTATCACGGAGCCGTTCCGCTGGTGGATCAGTGGCTTTATTCGCGGCTGGCGAGCACGGTCGAGTTGGTGAACGATGCGCTAACGAATTACCGGTTCCACGAGGCGGCGCAGAGCGTGTACCAATTTTTTTGGGGAGACTTTTGCGATTGGTATATCGAATGGGTGAAGCCGGAACTCCAGAGCGCAGACCGTGAACAGGCTGCTATTGCTTGGAAGAATCTTTTTGCCGCATTCGATGACGCGCTGCGGCTGCTCCATCCTTTCATGCCGTTTCTGACGGAGGAGTTGTGGCACCAATTGCCTCAAACAGCTGGTGCAAAGTCGATTGCGCTTGACGCATTCCCGACGGCACGGAAAGAGTGGGCTCAAGGGAAGATTGTGGACGCCGTCGAGATCTTCACCCAGATACAAGACGTAATTACCGCACTGCGAAATATACGTGCGGAGAAGAAGCTTGACGCGAAGAAAAAAGTTCCTGCCGACTTTTGGAGCACCGCTGAGTTAATCCGCAACAGGGTACGCGTCGAGTCTGATGCAATTTCGCGACTTGCTTATCTGAGCGAATTGAAGATTTCGCCAGCCGCGCTTGAGCATGCTGGCGGAGCCGTACGGTCGACGGCAGCATTTGACGTGCGCATTGCGTACTCGGATGCGCTAGATGCCAAGGCTGAAAAAGCGCGGCTGAATAAGGAAATTGAAAGACTGCTGAAGGCTATCGCCTCGAAGGAAGCGCAGCTTGCGAATGAAACGTTTCGCAGCCGCGCGCCGGAAAAAATCATTAAAGGGCTGGAAGCTACGCTCGCCGAGCAGCGCATTGAGCTTCAAAAGTTGCAGGATCGCCTGTCGCAGCTGGAATAAAAATCGTCGCAAGTCGAGGGCCTATGGACTGGAATTCTCCATACATGGATGAACTAGTGCGGCGTGCGCTGGAAGAAGATATTGGGTCGGGAGACGCAACGACTGCGGCAGTGGTGCCACCGGATGCGGTGATACGGGCGCACATCCTTGCGAGACAGACCATCGTATGCGCGGGCTTGCCGATTGCCGAAAGAGTTTTCCGTGCATTGGATCCGGAAATACTGGTCACCTTCCCGCACAATGACGGGTCGTTTGTAGAACCAGGCTCCGAAATCGTGAAGATCAAGGGGAATGCCCGGGCCATTCTCACCGGGGAACGAACGGCCCTGAATTTTCTCGGGCATCTTTGCGGGATTGCGACGCTGACCCGGCGTTTTGTGGAACAACTGGCGGGCACGAGAACGCGCATCCGGGATACGCGGAAAACGGCGCCTGGATTGCGGGCGCTCGAAAAATATGCGGTGAAGACGGGCGGCGCCGCCAACCACCGCTTTGGGCTGTACGACGCGATTCTCCTAAAAGAAAATCACATTGCGTTGGCAGGCGGGATAAAGCAGGCGCTGGACAAGGCGCACACATTTACGTCTCCAAAGGTGCCTGCACCACGAGCGGCGAGCGCGTACGACGCGGCTGGATTGGACCCTGAAGTGGTCGGACCGGGACCGCTGGCGGTGCAGATTGAAGTGCGGGATCAGCAAGAACTGCTGGAGGCTCTCGGGGCCGGCGCGGAAGCTCTGCTGCTGGATAATATGACGCCGGAGCGCGCCGCGGAATGCGTGAAGATCGCTCGCGGGGTTCGAGTCAGTCTGCGTAGTCGAAATCTCCGGCGGAATCACGT
Organism: uncultured Acidobacteriota bacterium; assembly: GCA_963729455.1. GTDB lineage: Bacteria > Acidobacteriota > Terriglobia > Acidiferrales > UBA7541 > Acidiferrum. The sequence continues at coordinate 102,351 of CAVSNX010000003.1, read as the reverse complement.
TGGAAAATGCGCGCGCGTACGCGGAGACTGGAGCCGACTTTCTCTCCGCGGGGCTGCTGACGAATTCGGCGCCCGCGGCACACCTCAGCCTGCTTGTGGACGGCATCGAGGAAACGTAAGCTAAGGCAGCGCACGAAGGCGCGCCTTCATCGCGATGACCCAAGACACTCTTCCGGGAACGACCGATCGCCGGCTGGCGGCACTGCTTACTTTGCTGGCGGAAAACGCCACTATCGTGATCAGCGGTGGGCGCATCGCGAGAGAAATTGGCGTGTCGCGGTCCACGGTGTGGCGTCGCGTGCAGCGGCTGCGCGAGTTGGGCGTGAAAGTGAAGGGCCAGCCCGCGACGGGATATTTCCTGGAACAGGTGCCCGATATTTTGACACCGGATATGTTGAGGCGCCGGCTGAAGGGGAGCCTCTTCGGCAAGCGGATACAGCATTTTTTCAAGACGGATTCGACGAATCGGGTGGCGCTGGAGTTGGGGCACGCGGGCGAGCCGGAAGGCACGGTGGTGCTTGCGGAGGAACAAACGGCGGGACGCGGGCGGGCTGGCCACACCTGGCATTCCGAGCGGGCGGCGGGGATTTATGTGACGCTTTTGCTGCGGCCGCGTTTGGCGCCGGTCCAAGCGCCATTGCTGACGATGATGGCGGGGCTTTCGGTGCACGCGGCGGTGGAGGCCGTCACTGGCCTGAAGGTGGATTTGAAGTGGCCGAACGATCTGCTCATCGGCGGTAAGAAGGCTGGCGGAATCCTGACGGAAATGCACGCGGAGCCGAACCAGGTGCGATTTGTGATTGTGGGAATTGGGCTGAATGTGAATCAGGAGAAATTTCCCGGCGAGCTCGCCAGCATCGCCACTTCTCTGCGGATGGAAAGCGGCAAGCGGCATTCGCGCATGGAACTGCTGGTGCGGTTGCTGCGTGAATTCGAGAGCGACTACAATCGGCTTTTGCGTGAAGGCGTTTCCAGCGTGGTGGAGCGATTCGAAACTGTTTCGAGCTACGCGCGGGGGAAGCGCGTGCGCGTCAACAACGGCTTCGAGAGTTACGTTGGCACGACCGCGGGGCTCGGGCCGGAGGGATTGCTGCAAGTGGAGCGCGAAAACGGGCGATTGGTGACGGTGATTGCCGGCGACGTGACGGAGGCGCGTTAAATGCTATTGACGATTGACGTGGGAAACAGCAATACGGTGCTGGGCGTTTTTCGCGAGGAGAAGCTGATCGCCAATTGGCGGCTGACGACGGCGCGCGAGCAGACCATTGATGAGTACGGCGTGCTGACGAGGAATCTTTTTACGCTGGCGGGATTGGATCGTGATGCCATCACTGGAGTGATCATTAGTTCGGTGGTTCCGCCGGTGAATTGGACGCTGGCGGAAATGTCGCGGGTTTATTTTGGGAAGAAGGCTTTGTTCGTGGAACTTGGGGTGAAGACCGGGATGGCGGTGTTGGTGGATAACCCGCTGGAGGTTGGGGCGGACCGCATCGTGAATGGCGTTGCGGCGTTTCATCAGTATGGCGGGCCGTGCATTGTGGTGGATTTTGGGACAGCGATTACGTTCGATGTGATTTCGGCGAAGGGCGAGTATCTTGGCGGGGTGATTGCGCCTGGTTTGGGAATTGCCTCGGAAGCGTTGTTTGCGCGTGCGGCCAGGCTTCCTCGCGTGGAAATCAAAGATCCGGGGAAAGTAATCGGCACGGACACTGTGACGCACATGCAGGCCGGGCTGTACTACGGTGCGGTGGACATGGTGGACGGCATGTTGGCACGCATAAAGAAGGAATTGGGGACGGAGGCAACGGTGGTGGCGACGGGCGGGCAAGCGAGGCTTGTTTCGCGCGGGTCGAAACATATTCAGCACACAGATGAATTTTTGACACTGACGGGGCTGCGCTTGATCTGGGAGAAAAATCAACCAGCGGAACACGGGAAGAGTGCGGCGGCGCCGGGGAAAAAGGCGCAGAGGTAATCAGCAAACTACGGCAGTCTTTCTACTCGTGAATGCGACCCTTGGAAGGAACCGCGACGCAAACCATCGGAATGAACAACTGGAATTACTTTAACTACTTCACGGAAATTGAAGAATATTTCTGGAAGAAGCGCGGGGCGCACTTGCTGGTGTCTCCGCTGGACTGGGCGATTATGGAGGCGTGGCAGAAGGCGGGGGTGCCGCTGGAAGCGGTGCTGAAAGGAATCGACAAGGCGTTTGAGAGCTACCAGCGTTCGCGGCGCGGGGCGGGCAAGGCGTTGAAGAGCCTGGCGTATTGCACGGATGCAGTGTTGGAGGCTGCGGAGGAACAGCAGAAAGCCGCTGCGGGAAGCGCGCCGAAAACCGGACGTGCGGCTGCTGCAGAAACTTTTTCGCGAGAGGAGCTGCGGGCGTATTTTGCGAAAAATGTGGAGCGCATGAGGCTCGCGGCAGGAAAGTGTTCGGCGCAGCAGTCGGAAATGGCTGCGAGGCTGACGGAGATTGCCAACTCGCTCGCCGGGAGTGTTACGCTGCTGGACGCGCCGGGAATGCTGGATTTGGAAGATTTGGAGCGGCGGCTGACGATTCTGGACGAAAAGGTGCACGCGGCACTCACCAGCCACGCACGAGAAGAGACCATGCTCAAAGTTCGCCGCGAACTGGATGGTCAGCTGGCCGTGTACCGGCGCAAGATGAAGGCCGAGCAGCTGGCCATGGTCGAAAAACAATATTTGCAAAAACGGCTGCTGGAAGAATTTGGATTGCCGCGGCTGAGTCTCTATTATTTCTACTGACAGACGATTCCCCTAGATTCGGCTTCAGGGATACGATACGCACCTTTCTTTTCCACGCGAACCGACGCAGAATGGGATTATATTATGGCTGATGAGTTAAGATTATCAATCGAGAAGCTTGTGTATGGCGGTGATGGCTTGGCGCACGCCGATGGGAACACCGTGTTCGTGCCGTACGTTTTGCCCGGGGAAGAGGTGCGCGCGGCGGCCAAGTCGAAGAAAAAGAAATTGATCTGGGCGGAACTGCTGGAGGTGACTTCGCCAGCCAAGGAACGCGGGAAGGCCAAATGCGCGCATTTTCAGAAATGCGGGGGCTGCCATTATCAGCACATCTCGGCGGCGGAACAGCTTCGGCTGAAGAAGGAGATTCTGCGCGAAACACTTTCTCGACTCGGAGGGATTTCGTGGGACGGCGCGATTGCAGAGCATTCTGCGGAGCCGTATGGCTACCGGAATCGCGCGCAGTGGGCCGTTCGAAGCGGGATGCCGAGGGCGATCGGATATTACTTGCCGGAGAGCTCCGTGATTGTGCCGATTGATGAATGCCCGGTGCTATCGCCGCGGCTCACGCATGCGTTTTTGCGGCTTCAGGAGATCGCGCGCGCCGGAACGCTTCCGGAGGGAATTCTGGAGATTGAGGCGTTTGCAGATTCGGCAGACGAAAAGATTGCGCTGAACGTGGCATTTGAAAAATTCACCAAGCCTGCGGCTGAGTTGGCGGCGACTTTCCGTGGGGCGTTGCCGGAACTGGAGAGCCTGCTGCTATTGGACCAGAAGAAGGATCGCTTTGAATTGACAGGGCCGGGGTATTTGTACCACCACGCGGGGGGGTACAGCTATCGCGTGAGCCATCTTTCGTTTTTCCAGGTCAACCGATTCTTGATTGAGGACTTGCTGAAAACCGTGACGAGCGGTGCGCACGGCGCCCTGGCACTGGACATGTACGCAGGAGTAGGATTTTTCACGCTGCCGCTGGCGAAGGCGTTCGGGAAAGTGGTGAGCGTGGATGCGAACCTTGCCGCGACGCGCGATCTGTACGCTAATGCGGAAGCCGCAGGCGTGAGCATCACTTCGCACAACGAACATGCGGAAGATTTCTTGAAAAAGACCACGGAGAAACCGGATTTTGTGGTTCTTGATCCGCCGCGGGCCGGCTTGGGCGCACAAGCGGCGGAAAAACTGGCGGACCTTGGTGCTGCGGAAATTGTGTATCTGTCCTGCGATCCATCAACGCTGGCCCGCGATTTGGCGGTGTTGACGAGCTCGGCTAGAAAACCGAGGGAGATCACCGGGCCAAAGATTCGCTACGAAATCACTGAAATGCACCTGTTCGATTTGTTCCCGCAGACTTTTCACATCGAAACGCTGGTGAGGTTGCGAAGAGTGCCATGAGGCTGCCCGCCGTGGCGATCGCCGCCGCGTTTGCGAGCGGCATCGCACTGGGGCTGCATCCGGTGGCTGCGCGGAATACTTCTTCATTGACGCTGCTCGCATTTTCCTTCTCGGCCACCACGTTGCTTGTTTTCCTGGGATTTCTGCTGCTGAAGTTCGACTGGATTGTTTCTGCTGCCGCGGCTTCCCTTCTGACGTGGGTTTTGCTTGGATTCCTGGGGGCAATCGTCTCGCAACAGCCGCGGCCGGCGGACCATATCGCCTCGCTTGTGGAAAAAGGGCGCGTCCCTCTACACACACCGTTACGGTGGTATGGTCACCTTCGAGATGAACCGTCGCGGCTGCCTTGGGGCTACGGGTATGAACTCGAACTCTCGGGCGTCGAATTCAAAGCGGTGGTTCTGCCGGCACGTGGCGGCCTACGATTAGGTTTCACAACTCATTCTGAGCAGCCTCTTCCACCTGACCTGCACGCCGGAGATGAGGTGTCGGTTTTGACCGAAGCGAGGCTGCCTCAGGTCTTCAAGGACGAAGGCGCATTTGATCGGCGAGCTTATCTCGCGCAGCAGAATATTGATTTAGTGGCAACACTGCGCGCGCCGGAATTGATCCAGCGGGTTTCCCTTGCAAGGCCCACGGCCGCGACGCGGCTGGCGCGGGTGCGGCAAAGATTGCGCGACGAAGTGGATGAACTGTTTGCGGGAAGGCCACAAGTTGCCGCCGTGCTGCGAGCCATGTTGCTTGGCGATCGGAGTTTTGTGGATAGGGACGAATCAACGGATTTTCAGAAGACGGGCGTCTTTCACGTGCTGGTGGTGGCGGGTCTGCACGTCGGCGCGCTGGCGTTCGCGCTGTATTGGGTGTGCCGCAAACTTCGCCTCTCGCCGATGTGGAGGGCAGCGTTCACGCTAACGGTTCTTTTCGCTTACGTCGCGGTCGTGGAGCAGCGCGCTCCGGTGTTGCGGGCCACCGTGATGGCCGCGGTTGTGGTGCTCAGCGGCTTTTTCTTCCGGCGGCTGGATTTGCTGAATTCGGCGGCGCTGGCAGCGCTGGTGCTTCTTGTGACGCGACCACTTGCGCTGCGCGATTCCAGCTTCCAATTGACGTTCGTGGCGATTGGGTGCATCGCCGGGCTGGCGCTGCCTTGGCTGGAGAAAACTGTTCAGCCGTATGCGCGGGCGCTGCGGGGCTGGAGAGACGTGACCCGCGACGCTGCTTACGAACCTCGGGCGATCCAATTTCGCATTGATGTGCGTTCCTTGGCGCATTGGGTGTCTTCGGCGTTGCCGCAGCGGCTGGGCACCGCGGCGGAGGGCTTGCTCGTTGGTGGGTTCTCGCTGACGCTGCGCGTGTGGGAATTGCTTGTGCTTACCCTGGTGCTGCAGTTCGGAATGTTGCCCTTAATGGCGCGCGATTTTCATCGCGTGACACTTTCGGGACCACTTGCAAATCTCGCTGCCGTGCCACTTACCGGTGTCGTCGTGCCGCTTGGTTTTCTGACGCTCGCCTGTGGACTGATTTATTATCCGCTGGGAAAACTTCTTGCATCGTTGCTTGCTTGGCTGACAGTCCTGCTTTTGCACATCGTTCAGTGGTTTGCGCATTTCGCGCGGTGGAGCTATCGGATACCCGGGCCTCCAATATGGCTGGTTGTGATTTTTTTCGTCGCCGCTGTATCTCTCGCCGCAGCTATGCGCTTGAATCGCCCCCTACTGCAAAAAACCCTTTGGGCCATAGGTGCGGTTTCGGTACCAAGCGCGCTAGCGGTGGCGATCTTTCCGTTTGGCTCGCAGTGGGAGCGGGGAAAGCTGGAAGTAACGATTCTGGATGTAGGACAGGGTGATTCGCTGTTCGTGGTGTTCCCACGCGGCAAGACGATGTTGATTGACGGCGGCGGGGTGTTTAGCGGGTTTCCGGGAATGGAAGAACACTTTGGGATTGATCCCGGCGAAGAAGCGGTCTCGCCGTATCTGTGGTTGCGGGGAATCCAGAGGCTGGACGTGGTGGCGTTGACGCACGCGCACCAAGATCATGTGGGCGGCCTTACCGCAGTGCTCAACAACTTCCGCGTCGGCAGGCTCTGGATTGGACGCGAAGTGAATAGCGCGTCGCTCAAAAAGCTGGAAGAACTTGCCCAAGCTAGGAAAATTCCCATCGAGTACGAATTGCGAGGCAAGTCATTTTCGTGGGAGGGCGTGGAAGGAGAATTTCTGTGGCCGGAAATTGTGCCGGAGGAAGTCGCGCCATCGGCAAAGAACAATGATTCACTTGTCCTGCGCTTGCGGTACGGAAACCGCGGCCTAATGCTTCCCGGAGACGCCGAGAAACAAGTGGAGAAGGAAATGCTTGTGGAGAACAGCGCGGACTCGTTGCGCGCGGATGTATTGAAAGTTGGGCATCATGGGAGCAAGAATTCCACGACGCCGGAGTTTCTCGCCGCGATGCAGCCGCACGTCGGGATTATTTCCGCGGGCGAGGGCAATCCCTATGGGCACCCCAGTCCGGAATTGCTGGAACGATTGGAAGGTGCGGGAGTGCGAATCTTGAGGACGGATCGCGACGGGGCGGTGCATGTTCTTACAGATGGAACGCGGCTGGAAATCACGTGCTTTCTGGGATGTCCGGAAACGGTAGGTGCAGTCACTTCAGCTCAATCGCAATCTCCAAATCGCAAACAAGACGGCGAGAAGAAGTAGGTAGCCGACGGCCGCCTGCCATTCATGATTCTTCTTGTACTGCTCAAACGAAAATGAACTCGCGGATCCGCCCGCCAACTTGATTGCCGTCATCCGCGGGAGGAAGAGGGGTACGGCGCGTGCGTATTCTTCGAAGGCTGCTCCATGGCGCGCGTGGAGTTCCCTCTCTTCACGGCGCATCACGATGGAATACACCAACGCGAAGTAGACGCACAGGATGGAAACTGAGGTCCAGGAATGTGCCGCAATTCCAGCGCCCAGCGTAAGGATGGCACTGCCGAGGTAAAGAGGATTGCGCGTGAAGGCATACGGGCCGGTGACGGTCAGGACTTTCTGCTTGTGAAGGTATCCGGCCGCGCGGGCTCGCAGCCACAAACCGATCACGCCGATCAACGCGCCAGCCAAAATACTGACCGGCGAAGGCCGCGCAAAGAAAAGAACCAGAATCGCAAGTGGATAGCCCAAGCGCACACGCCATCGAACGAAGAATGCGCCAACGGCGCTCATGCGCGAACCTCAACCAGGCGGCGCACGGCTTCGAAGACCGAATCCACGTCAATTTCAAGCATGGAAGGATCTGGCTGGTCGCTGCGTTTATAGGTGGTGATCGCGTTCGGACTGCGCAAGACGATGTCTTTCGGTAAATCTTTGGTGGAACTGCCGCCACCGCGATACGGGCCGTTGCGCGCGGGATCAGTGGGACCAAAGAGAGCAACCGCCGGTGTTCCGAGCGCGACCGCGAGATGAAGCGGCCCCGTGTCACCGCCGACGATGCACATCGCGTTGCGCAGCAGAGCCATCAATGGACCGAGTTCTCCATTATAGAGGAGCGGGCCGGCGGCGCCGCTGGCGGCGTGGACTTCATTCGCAAGACTTTCTTCCCCCGGGCCGTAATTGATGATGCAGCTAATTCCGAGCGATTCGTGGATTTTTCTGCACAGCGCCCCAAAACGATCGGCTGGCCAGCACTTGGAGCGCCAGCCTCCTCCCGGACTCAATGCAACGTAGCGCTTGACGCCGTGTCCTTGCAGATACTCGCGGACGGTGGGTTCGGCGGATGGCGGCACGACAAGCTTGACTTCAGCAGTTCCCTTGTGCGCACCGGCGCGCCGTGAGAGCTCTCCGTTTTGGTCGGCGATGTGTGCCTCGGTGCATCGAACGCGATCCGTGTAGAGAATAGGAACTCCGTATTCACGGATCGTTTCTGAGGAAAATCCAATTCTGCGAGGAACATTGCTCAAGAACGAGAGCGCTGCCGACTTCCACAATCCTTGATAGTCGATTGCGGTGCTGAACTTGGTTTTTCTGACTCGACGGACGACGTTCCGCAGCGAAGCCATGGAACGATTCTCGACAGTCCAAACCTCCGAGGCTAGTCCACTGCTTTCGACTAGAAGCTTCCAGCGGGGATGAGTCACCCAAACAATCTCAGCGGTCGGAAACGTTTCGCAAAGTCCGGCTACGGCGGGAAACGTGTGGACAATATCACCAAGCGAACTCAGGCGCACAACCAGGAACTTCAGCTCAGACATGCGGCGCCTTGCGGATGGATTCGAGAAGCTCTCGTGTCGAATGGTCCTTGGGGTCGCCGACGATGGCTATGCGAATTCCGAGACGCGCGGCAACAGCGCGTTCGGGAACGCTCTCCACGGTGTAGTCGGTCCCCTTCGCGTGCACATCGGGCCGCAAATCTTCCAGAAGAGCTTCCACGTTGGGTTCGGCGAAGAGCACGACGTAGTCCACACTGCGGAGTGCAGCAACGAGTTGCGCGCGGGCGTTCTCATCGAGGATAGGACGGCCTGGACCTTTGAGACCACAAACGCTCGAATCCGCGTTGACGCCAACGACCAGAACATCTCCTTCGTGGCGCGCGCCTTCCAGATAACGGATGTGTCCGACGTGGAGCGTATCGAAGCAACCGTTGGCGAAAACGATGCGCTGGCCACGGCGCTTGTGCTCCGCTAGTTTTTGGCGAAGCAGTTCACGGGGCACGATTTTGGAAGCGGCCTCGCGCATGGCTCAGGAAGCAGCTCCGGAGGCTTCGCCACGGATGGCTTCGAGAAGCTCTTCGCGGGAAACAGTGGCGGTGCCGCGCTTCATAACCACCAGGCCCCCGGCGATGTTGGCAATGTGGGCAGCTTCGAGAGGCGACGCGCCGCAGGCGAGCGCGAGAGTGTACGCGGCAAGAACCGTGTCGCCTGCACCGGTGACATCCACAGCCTGATCGCTGCCGTGCACGGGAATTTGCGCGAGGCGGTCACCCGGTTCGAATAGTGCCGCACCATGGCGGCCACGAGTCACAAGAAGTGCTTGCAGCTTCATGGCGGAAAGTGTGGTGTGGCCCGCGCGCGCCAGTGCTTCGATGTCCTGCCCGATCGTTGTGCCGTGCTGCGCTTCAAGCTCGGCTTCGTTGGGAGTGGCAGAGGTGACGCCGGCCTTCGAGTAACTGTGCAGGTGATACCGCGCGTCCAGTGTGATATGGAGCGCTTTCTTGTGCTTTGCGATGGCGTGCTGGACAAGCTCGGGTGTGGCCACGCCAAAACCATAGTCGGAAATAGCGAGCGCGTGGGCTTTCCGGAGCTTAGCGGAGAGATGTTGACTCAATCTCTTTCGAATCGCGTCAGGCAATGGGATTTTCGGTTCGTAGTCCACACGCAGAACCTGTTGGGCAACGGTGTGCGCCCAGCCAGCCAGGAAGCGGCTTTTCGTCGGCGTGGTCCACCCTTTCACTCGAACAACGCCTGATACGTCCACGCGTTTGCGGCGAAAATGAGCGACGAGCGCATCGCCGGCGGAGTCCAGGCCGACGGCGGTCACGGGCAAGACTCGCGCGCCGAGTGACGCCAAATTGTTTGCAGCGTTGGCTCCACCGCCGGGAACGAGCTGCGTTTCGCGATGCTTGAGGATGAGCACAGGTGCTTCGCGAGAGACGCGGGAGATTTCCCCAAATTGAAATTCATCGGCGACGAAGTCTCCAAGCAGGACAACGGTCTTTGATGAAAACTGTTCGACGAATTCGGCCAGGGCGAGTAGATCAACCGATTGCGATGCTGTTTTTTGCGCGGGCGACCGCTTCATCGAGGTTGCCTCAGGATCCAGTCTGCCGCTTTCGAAAGATCTTCCGCGACAAAATCAGGCTGCGACGGCCATTTGGCGGAGTGCCAGGCCAGTTCGCCTTCGCCGTATCCGGTGCGGACCAGAATGCTCTTGGCACGAGCGCGTTGCGCGAGTTCCATATCACCGTAGCGGTCACCAACGACGAACGATCGCGCCAGATCCAAAGAATGTTCGCGCGCGGCGCGTTCGAGCATTCCAGTCCGCGGCTTCCGGCACTCGCAGTTTTCTGTGGACGTGTGCGGACAATAATAGATCGCGTCAATCCGCGCGCCCGACTTTGTAAGTTGCACAGTCATGAGTTCATTCACAGTTTGCACCAGCGACTCCGGAAAGTAGCCGCGTCCCACGCCGGACTGATTGCTCACCACAACCACAGGCAATCCAGCTTCATTCAGGCGTCGAATCGCCGCCGCCGCGAAGGGGAACATACGAAATCGGCTGGCGTGATTCAAGTAGCCGACTTCTTCGGCGATGGTGCCGTCGCGATCCAGAAACACCGCTGGTCGCAACGCCCGCGGATCAGGCACTCTGCACCTCAATCGTGGAAAGCCAGGGACGCACCGCGGCTTCCACCATGTCCGGCGTAACTTTCGTCATGCAACGATGATCCGTCGGGCAGCGACGCAGGAAACAAGGGCTGCAGTAGGGCTTTTCCTGCACCACGGTGCAGCGTGGAGTGACGGGCGCGGTCCCGAGAGGATCGGTGGGTCCAAACACGGCGACGACAGGAAGTCCCACCGCAGCAGCCACGTGCATCGCACCGGAATCATTGCCGATGAAAAGATGACATTGCGAAAGCAGCGCAGGAAGATCGGCGACGGAAGTTTTACCCGTTAGGTCGATGGGCGGACGCCGCATATCGGACGCGATGGCAGTGGAAACCGCAGATTCGGCGGCGGTGCCGAACAAAATAACGTCAGCATCCGATTGCGACTGCAAACGATTGGCCACCTCTGCAAATCGCGCTGGCGGCCAGCACTTCGCGGAACCGTAAGATGCACCGGCCCCAATGGCCACGAGCAATGAATGCTGGCGCGCGCCGGAATAGATGAGAAAGTCCGCGGCACGCTGCCGCTTCTCTTCGGGAACATTCATCTCGATGCAAGTCACGTCGGAAAGGGATTCAAGCCATCCTGCGCGGCGGAACAGTTCCAGGTAATAAAACTTCTCGTGCGCAGGAATCTCGCCGGGCTTGGGCACAGCCACAGGCTTCGTAAGAAGCAGGCTGCGGCCATCGCGAGCGTAGCCGACTCGCTCCGGGATCTTCGCGCGCCAAGCCAGCCATGCGGCATCAAACGCATTCTGGAGCAGCATGGCTGCGTCGAATTTTTGAGCGCGAAGTTCAGCCGCCAGCTTCTCCCGGCCGGAAATGCCAGCGTGAACGCCCTGCACGTCGTAGTTGATCAGGTGGTCGCAGATTTGTTGATCGCGGTAAATATCGGCAACATACGGCCGCGCCAAAATAGAGATTTCCGCATCGTGAAAGCGATTGCGGGCTGCACGAAGCGCGGGCAGCGCCATGATCGCATCGCCGACCCAGTTCGTCGCCCGGATGACAATTTTCATGCCGCGGCTCCAGCTCTGGCCGCAAGCGTTTGATCGAGGGCATTCCTGAAATCCGCTTCAGGGCTCACCACGAGCTCGATCACTGCGACGTAAACAGGAGCTTCCACAAAGTTACGCTCACGGAGGTTCTGCGCATCCTTTTCCGTGGTCACAAACGCATTCGCGCCGGCACTCTTCCCTGCCGCCTCTATCTCCAATACTTCTGCATCGGAATAGCGATGATGATCCGCGTAGGTTGTCTGCCCGGCCAACGCCAAGCCCCAGTTTCGCAAATCGCGAAAAAAAGCCTCTGGATTCCCAAGGCCGCAGAAAGCGAAGAAAGGTCCCTTTCCGATTTCACCGGAAGAAAGCAAACCAATCTCTCCGCCGAGCCGCCGGAATCCGAGCAGACGAGTGGCGGCGGCAAAAACAGGAAACTGATTTAGCTTGCCAATGGCTTCGATCGCACCCGGCGTTGTCTCCGTACGAGTGAAAATCACGAGGTTCGCGCGGCTCATCGCGGAAATCGGCTCGCGCAGGGGACCGGCCGGCAAGAGGGGCTCGCCCCCAAGCTGTTGAGACGAATCTAGGAGAAGAATGTCCAGGTCGCGCGCAAGGCGCAAGTGCTGGAATCCGTCGTCCAGTAAAAATACGTCCACCGGCTGCTGCAATTCGAGGCGCTGGCCTTCCGCGAAGCGATTTTTGCCTACGCCAAACGAGACGCGGCCTTGCAGGCGAAATTTCATCAATTCGATTTCGTCGCTTGTGCCATCCGCACCCCGATAGCCGCGGCTGAGAATCGCGACCCGCTTCCCGTCTCCCAGAAATTTTTCAGCGAGCCAGATCACCATGGGGGTTTTGCCGGTGCCGCCAACCGTCAAGTTGCCCACACTGATGACGGGTGCGTTCAAGCGCTTGGGCTTGAACCACCCGCGCTCGTAAAAAGAGACCCGCGCACGGACACCCACTCCATACAGCAACGAAAGGGGCCAAAGCAGCATCCGCAAAAGCGGCGAAAGCTTCATCGAGCGGCACCATTCAAATGTTTGGCAATTTCATTCATCGCTCGATTGGTCGCCCCACGACTGCTTTCGACCAAGTTTCGCGCGGTCTCGCCCATCTTTTTCATACGCTCCGGGTTGCGAAAAAACTCGATCCACGCCACGCCGACGTCTTCCGGACTTTCCACCTGCACCGCGGCGTTCGCAGCCACGAATCGCGCCGCCATTTCCGCGAAGTTTTCCATCGATGGCCCGAAGACGGGAATTTTTCCGAAGGCCGCCGGCTCCAGAATATTATGGCCACCGGAAGGAACCAGCGAACCCCCGACGAAGGCACCGTCCGCCAAACGGTACAGCGAAGCAAGTTCCCCAATGCTGTCGAGCAATAGCACGTTAACGTCATCAGGAATAGTGGAAGCACTGGAAGCCGCACTGGCTTGCGACTGCGCCGTTGGAATCGGCAATTGTGAGCGCCGGATAAACTTGCGGTGCGATTCATCAATGAACTCCGCCGCAGCATCAAAGCGTTCCGGCTTGCGAGGAGCCAGCACAAGCAGCGCCTTGGGATATTCGCCCTGCAGCGTACCGAACGCGATGAGCGCCAGCGGTTCCTCCGTAGCGACCACGCTTCCTGCCACAATGATCGGCGAGCGGCCGCTGCGCTTGGTCTCTGCCTCAAGCCAATTCGCAATCGGCGTCGCGGCGGGAACCTCCAAGTCGTATTTCAAGTTTCCGCTTACGAATACGCGCTCAACAGGCGCTCCGAGCAAACGGAGGCGTTCTGCATCCTGCTGGCTCTGCATGGAAAACGCACTGGCGTTGGAAAGGGCATCCTTCAAGAAAGGCCGAAGGAAGAAGCCGAACGCACCGAGATATTTCTGGTACCGCGCAAACGATCGGTCGGAAATCCTCCCGCTAACAAAAAGAACGGGCACGTTCCGGCGTCGCGCCTCCCGCAAAAAGTTGGGCCAGATTTCCGTCTCAAGCACCAGAACAAGCGATGGCTGCACAGCCTTCATGGCGCGGCGCACGCAGAACATCCAGTCGAGGGGAAAATAAATGATGGCGTCCGCAAGCGGCATTCGTTCGCGTGCAAGCTGCTGTCCCGTGATCGTGGTCGTCGAGATGATGAGCGGTCGATCGGGATATGCTTCCTTCAATCGCCGTGCCAAGGTAACGCCCGAGAGCGCTTCGCCCACGGATACAGCGTGAATCCAAATGGCGCCGGGCCGCTGCGCGGGTAGTTTCTCGAGGCCCGGAAATGAAAACCCGAGACGCTCGCCCAAATTGGATAAATACTTGCCCTGGCGCAGCCCCTTCACGAGCCAGTAGGGCGCGAGCAAAATGGCTGCAAAGCCCATGAGTAGGCTATAAATGAAATACACGAAGCGTGGCTCCGGTCTGTCCACGCTTCCTCCAACCGCGGACGAAGCGCGACGCAGGGCAACCCTGCAAGTCCCCCAGGAATCGAAGGCGTCGAGATAGGAAAAGTCTATTATAACCACATGCGAAAACTAACCGCCTTCCTTCCCTTGCTTGGGCTGTGCCTGATGGTGGCGATCCCCGGCAGCACCCAGCAGCCCGCTTCGGTGAAGTCCGCTTCACTGCAGTCCCATGAAGGAATGACCATCTCAGCAACGCCGTGGACGGACGCGCGGCTCTACAAGGGGAAATTCCCGAAAAAGTCTCCCTATGCGGCTGGAGTGCTCGCGGTGCAGGTCGCCTTTCGAAACGATTCCGACGAAAGCGTGAAAATAAACCTCGATCGCATCCGCATGTCGGTGCTCATCGAGGAAGACAATCGCCAAGAACTGACGCCGCTTACCGCCGGGGAGTTGGCGGACGCCGTGCTGAGGCCCGGCGCCAAAGATCCCACCGCAAAGCGTAGACTTCCCTTTCCTGTTCCGGCCGGCGCGCCGAAAACCGGAAAAGACAAGAACTGGACGGAACTGCAGACGCAAGCTCAAAATGCGGCCATCCCAACTAGTGTCGCTGCCCCGCACAGCACCATTCAAGGGCTGCTCTATTTCGATCTGCAAGGGCAGTTCGACCTCTTGAGCACCGCTCACCTCTACATCCCGGACATTTTGGTGATGCAGAAGAACCGCTCACTGACGTACTTCGAAATTGATTTGAGCCGGCCGGGTGAGATTTAGGTCGCAAGCGTCTGCGAACCCGGCGAAACACAGCGGCACAAATTTCAGCCGGTTTGCGCCGCTCGTTCCGCTCGGCTACCATGACTTGTGCAGACTTTCACTCACCACCCCGGAAAAATGCTGAACCTCCTCGATGAACTGAATCCTGAACAGCGGCTTGCAGCGGAGACGGTCGAAGGTCCCGTGTTGATCCTCGCGGGCGCCGGCACCGGCAAGACGCGGGCCATCACCTATCGCATGGCCAATCTGATCGCCAGCGGCGTGTCCGCTGAGGCCATCCTTGCCGTCACCTTCACGAACAAGGCCGCGGGAGAGATGCGCAATCGCGTCTCGGAGTTGCTGCTGCGCGCAGGGATTCCACCCGCCCAGCTCTGGCTCTCCACGTTTCATTCGCTCTGCGCGCGCCTTCTGCGCCGCGAGGCGGCAGCGGCAGGACTTCCGCGAGACTTCTCCATCTATGACGATGATGATCAACTTGCCGCGGTTAAGCTGGTCATGACCAAGCTGCAGATCGAGGACGATAGCTTGACGCCTCGCAATGTTCTGAGCCGCATCAGCTACGCAAAAAATCATGGACAAAGCTCGGAGCAAATGCGCGCCGAAGCGTTTGACCAAAATGGGCGCCGCACGGCTGATATTTTTGCCGCGTATGAAAAGCTGCTTCATGACAGCAAGGCGCTGGATTTTGACGATCTCCTTTTGCGTTCGGCTCGATTGTTGCGGGAATCCACTGCCACGCGAATGAAGTGGCAGGCGCGCTTCCAATACATTCACGTGGACGAATATCAGGATACGAACCGCGTGCAGTACGAACTGATGCGGCTGCTCACGGGACCCCAGCAAAATGTTTGCGTGGTAGGCGACGAGGACCAATCCATTTATCGCTGGCGCGGCGCGGACGTCTCCATCCTGCTCAGTTTTTCGCGAGATTTTCCCGCGGCGCGCATCGTCAAGCTGGAACGCAATTACCGTTCGACGCAGCAGATTCTCAATGCCGCCGGCGCAGTCGTGGCGAATAATCCGGAACGGCTGGGGAAATCCCTGATCGCGGAAAAGGGGGAGGGGACTAACCTAAAGTACTTCGAAGCGCGGGATGCCCAAACGGAGGCGGAATTCGTCGCGGGTGAACTCGAACGCATCATCAACGACGATTCGAATCAGACCTGCGCGGTGGAATACCGCACCAATTTCCAGTCGCGGGCTTTCGAAGAAGTCTTCCGCAGGAGGGGATTGCGCTACAAACTCGTCGGCGGCTTCAGCTTTTACAATCGCGCGGAAGTGAAAGACGCACTGGCCTACGTCCGTCTGGCAATGCACCCTGAAGACGATATTTCGCTGTTGCGCGTACTCAACGTTCCTCCGCGCGGGATTGGTAAAACCACCGTAGATGCGCTGCGGGAGACAACGCGCGTGGACGGATCATCGCTCTGGGTCGCCATCGAAAAGTTCGTCTCCGGCGCTTCGGCGGGCCGCGCCGTTACACCGCTGCGCGCGTTCCGGGAACTGATTGGCAAACTCCAAGTGGCCTTGGCCGAGAAGGAGCCCGCGGAATTTCTGCGCATGGTTCTGGAAGAATCCAGCTACATGGATATGCTCAAGGACCGCAACACTCCCGAAGACGTGGCGCGAATTGAAAATCTGGAAGAACTCACGCGCGCGGTGGCCGAGAGCATGGAAGCCGGCGAAACTTTCACGGATTTTCTGGACGCCGCGGCGCTAGTGAGCGATGCGGATCAATACGACGGCAAACCCGGCGCGACACTGATTACGCTGCACAGCACGAAGGGGCTGGAATTCGACCACGTTTTCCTCACCGGCATGGAAGAAGGCATCTGCCCGCACAGCCGCTCCATAACCGAAGAAAAAGGCGTCGAAGAAGAGCGGCGTCTAGTCTACGTGGGTATGACTAGAGCTCGGCAATCCTTGACGCTGACGCGAGCCGTATACCGCCGCGTCTTTGGTAACGAGCAACAATTGCGCGCTTCCCTGCCGTCGCGCTTTCTCGCAGAAATTCCCAGTGAACTGGTGGACACTGTCCGCGGGTCCATGGCTGAAATCGGAGAAACGCGCCGCTACGAGCCCGATCCGGAATATTCATATTCGCCCGAAGAGTTCTTGCGGCGTGTGCGCGGTGAAACAAAACCCGCGGCAGTTGCGCCCCGCCGCGCGTCAACGACCCCGTCGTTCGGGCGTCCTTCCGTCAAACGAGGCGGCGACACCAATCCGATGCTCGGGAGAAAAGTGCGGCATCCCAGCTACGGCGTCGGAACGGTCGTAGGAGTGGAGGGCGACGACGAAGACCGCCGCATCTCGGTCAGTTTCCCGGGCCGTGGAACCAAGAAGTTTATCGAGCGGTACGCGCAGCTGGAGCAGGCGTAACCCGTGAGAACCAGCGCGCAACACGGCCTGCGCCAACAAGTTGCGTGACGGAGCGTCTCAGGGTACATTGAGGCGCAGCTTCATTCCCCAAGACCGTTTCGAATGACGTCAGGCTCCCGGATGGCCCGGACGCGATCGGAGTGCATGGGTGGGTTCAGACCTCTTCTGTTGCAAGAGCATCGATCAACTTTTATCCGATTCGGAACATGCGGAAGTCCGATTAAAAAAGTCCCTTGGCTGGCTGAGCCTGACTTCGCTGGGCATCGGCGCGGTCATCGGGTCGGGCATCTTTACCATCGTCGGCACGGCCATCGCCGGACAAAAGTTTCAAGCCTCTTCCATTCTGAATGCGCCGCTGCTTGAATATCTCATTCACCATTCCGCATCCTTCGGGCGCCCCGGCGCCGGCCCGGCGATTGCTATCTCCTTTGTCCTCGTTGCCATCGCCTGCGGATTCGCGTCGGTGTGCTACGCAGAGCTCGCGGCCATGATCCCGATTGCAGGCAGCGCTTACACCTACACTTACGCCACCATGGGAGAACTCATCGCATGGATTATCGGCTGGGACCTGATCCTGGAATACGCCGTCAGCAATATGGCCGTCAGTGTGGGCTTTTCCCAGCACATGGTCAACCTTCTCGATTGGTTCGGCGTGCATCCAAATCCCCGCTGGATTTCACCAGCCTATCTGCCCACCGGATTGTCAGACCTCCAAGGCAACATGCTCTATGGCCCAGGCTGGCACATGGGTTTCAACTGGCCCGCGTTCATCATCGTTATGCTCCTGACGGTGATCCTGGTGCGCGGCATCAAGGAATCCGCGCGCACCAACAACATCATGGTGTTTCTGAAAATTGTCGCCATCCTCGTGTTCGTGACCTTTGCATCAAAATTGATTATTCCTGCGAACTATCATCCCTTCGCGCCGAATGGCTGGCCGGGCATTTTGACAGGCGGCTCGATCGTATTCTTCACCTACATAGGGTTCGATTCCGTTTCTACCGCTGCCGAGGAGTGTAAAAACCCGCAACGCGATTTGCCGATTGGCATCATCGCAACCCTGGTCATCTGCACCTTGCTCTACATCGCCGTAGTTGTCGTGCTCACGGGGCTGGTGAAGTGGGACACTCTGGTGGACGACGCCGCGCCAGTTGTGAACACTCTAAGGAAACTTCATTTCACCGGTGTTCGCCTGATCGTTCTGATCGGCGCATTGATGGGCATGATCTCTTCCCTGCTGGTCTTTCAGCTCGGGCAAGCGCGCGTTTGGTTCGCGATGTCCCGCGACGGCCTGTTTCCAAAGATTTTCAGCCGCGTGCATCCACGTTTTCAAACGCCAGACTTTTCCACCTGGATGGCCGGATTCGTGGTCGGAATTCCGGCAGGCTTGCTCGACATAGGCACGCTCGCCGATCTTTCGAATATCGGTACGCTTTTCGCGTTCGCGCTGGTAGCCGGAGGCGTTTTGATCCTGCGCTATCGCGAGCCGGATCGCCCACGCGCCTTCCGCGCTCCAGGCGGACCACTCGCCCCAGCCCTCACGATCATCACATGCGTCCTACTGATGGCCGGGCTGCCAATCATGAATTGGATCCGCTTCTTCGTCTGGATGTTCCTGGGTCTGGTGCTTTATTCTTTTTATGGCCGGAAGCACAGCACGCTTAGGGCGGCCAATCGCGCTTAAAAGGAATCGCAGAATGCAGCGGCAGTCTCATCATCGTCCCTGGAGACAAGTGCTGGCCGTGCTTGCGGTCTTCGTCGTCTTCCTGGCTTCTCCCGAAGCATCGCGGGCCTGGGGAAGGAATGGTCAGCGCCTGGTCGTCAATAAAGCCATCGACACCTTGCCCTACGACATCCGGTTCTTTTTCGAATCGAATCGCGGAGTATTGGTGCAGCACGTGACCGACCCTCTCGACTCCCTGGCAAAGTCCCCCGCGGAGCGCCACAATCATTTCCTTTTTCTTGATCGCTACGGGCGCTTTCCCTTCGACGCGCTCCCCCGCGAGTACAAAGCCGCCGTCACCAAATACGGCAAAGCCAAGCTGGACGCCAACGGCCTGCTTCCCTGGCAAATCGGCGTCTACAGCGAAAAATTGACCGAAGCCATGAAAGCCGGCAAGTGGGATGAAGCGAAAGTGGACGCCGCCATCCTCGCGAACTATGTGGCCGAGGCCCACGACCCCTTCAACACCACGGACAATTTCGACGGCCACCTCAGCGGCCAGACCGGCATCAACGACCGTTTCGGAACCATCCTGATCGACCGCTTCTCTTCCTTCTTCCCCATGCGACCGAATGACGCTGTCTTTATCAGCGACCCAACGGACTACGCCTTTGAGGCCTGCCTCAGTTCGCACAGTTGGCTCGAAACTGTTCTTCTGGCCGACCGCCGCGCACGCCACACCGAAAATTCATACACCGACGAATATTACGATCGCTTCTACAATCACGCCGCAGCCATTCTCATTCGCCAGCTCTCTGACGCCGCCACCGACGTTGGCTCCTTCTGGCTCACCGCCTGGGTGAACGCCGGCCGGCCGCAGTTACCGCATTAATCCTTCGCGAATGACTTCAGCCTTACTGTCCGACCGCATCCTTTCATTGCCCAAGGCCGAGCTTCATCTTCATCTCGAAGGTTCCATCCAACCGGCGACCGTGCGCGAGCTCACCGCCCGTCACGGCGTTACCACGACAGAAGAGGATGTGCGCCGCCGTTACGCGTACCACAATTTCTCCGAATTCATCGAAGCCTTCAAGTGGGTTACGTCTTTTCTTCGCGAGCCGCAAGACTACGCCCTTATCGCGCAAGATCTGGCGGAACACCTCCTCACACAGAACGTCGTCTACACCGAAGTCACACTCTCCGTCGGCGTGATGCTCCTTCGAAGGCAACAGCCCGAGGCCAATTTCGAAGCCCTGCTCCGTGTCACGGAGCCATTCGAACGTCGCGGTTTGCGTTTTCGCTGGATCTTCGACGCCGCTCGCCAATTCGGTGCCGAAGCCGCCAGGCATGTGGTGGATTCCGCCAAACGTTGCGCCTCGAAAGCGATCGTCGCCTTCGGCACCGGCGGCGATGAGCTTAGCGTTCCCACCGAAGCGTTTCGTTCCACATACGACAGAGCCGCCGAAATCGGCCTGCATCGCGTGATGCACGCCGGGGAAACCGGCGGCCCCGAAAAAATCCGCGAAGCCGTTGAACTTCTTGGCGCCGAACGCATTGGCCACGGCATTGCCGCAATTCGTGATCCAGCTTTAATGGACCTGCTGGCGGAACGCAGTATCCCTCTCGAAATTTGCCCCGGCAGCAACTTGAAAACCGGCGCGCTCGCTCTGCAACTCGGCCTTGGGCACGCAAAAATCGAAGACCATCCGTTGCCCGAACTTCTGCGCCACGGAATCCCGGTCGTGCTCTCCACCGACGATCCCGCAATGTTCCACAGTACTTTGCAAACGGAGTATGAAAACGCCGTGCGCATGGGACTCACACAAGAAGAACTCCAGAAGCTAGTGGAAATGAGCTTCCACCACGCATTTTCCCCCGCCGCCGATCGCCGCGAAGCGCGAAGCACTTGAAGGCAATGCTATACTAGCCGCATGAAAGCACACGTCTGGGTCATGCCCAAACGCACCGTTCTGGATCCCCAAGGACAAACCATTCAGCACGCCCTCGCCGGACTCGGCTATTCCGCTGTCAAAGACGTTCGCCAGGGCAAATTCTTCGTCCTCAATCTCGACGGCTGGACCCGCGACGAAGCACAAAAACAATTGGAGCGCATTTCGAAGGAAGTCCTCACCAACCTGGTCATCGAAGAATACCGCTTCGAAATCGTAGACTGATTTGGCCAGCTCATGATCCAGCCGCAACACCGCGCCGCGAGCTCCATCACAATTTCTGCACTCTGCCTCGTGCTCGGCCTTCTCTTGGTTCTGCCGCTCGCTGGCTGCAAGGGAGGCCGTCACACCCACAATCCGCGTTTGCGCGAAATTGACGAGATGCTCGACGCTCGGCTGCCCGAGGGCTCCACAAAATCGCGAGTCGTCGTCTACCTCAACTCGCAGGGTTTTCCACTGCAAACATCAAGTGATCCGCGTGCTTTAGTGGCTGTCGTCCATCATGTGGACACGGAAACACTCAAGCCTGTAACGGCGCTTGTCACATTCCATTTTGACGCCGGCGACAAACTCAAGTCCTATGAGCTGGCCGAAGCCCCGGATTCGATCTCGCAGCCGTAATCTCATTCGCGACACTCTGCCGCGATTTCACGGTCCGGAAATGGCAAGCATGTTACGCTTTTGAAATCGCTTCCAGGAGAAACCCGGCATGTGTGGAATTGTCGGCTACATCGGCCCTAAGAAAGTTGTCCCCGTCATCATCGAAGGCCTTCGTAAGCTGGAATACCGCGGCTACGATTCCGCGGGTATCGCCGTCGTCACGCAAGATGGCAAGCTTGAAATTCGCCGGGCCCCGGGAAAGCTCCGGAATCTCGAAGAAGTCATCGCCAAGTCCCCGATCGAAGGCACCTACGGAATCGGCCACACACGCTGGGCCACCCACGGCCGTCCCACGGAAGAAAATGCGCATCCGCACCGCGACTGCAGCGGACAGATCGTCGTCGTGCACAACGGCATCATCGAAAACTACCTCGAGCTGAAAGAAAAACTCCAAAAAGAAGGCCACAAGTTCGCCACAGAAACCGATACAGAAATCGTTGCGCACCTCGTGGAAAAGAATTCGCAAGGCGGCGTACCTCTTGAAGAAGCCGTGCGCCGGTCGTTGAAGGAATTGCGCGGCATTTACGCGCTGGTTTTTCTGTCCGCTAAAGATCCGCAAAAAATCGTCGCCGCTCGCCTCGGCCCGCCCTCGGTCATTGGCCTTGGTGAGGGGGAGTATTTTGTCGCCAGCGACATCCCTGCCCTTCTCCAGCACACGCGCGAGATTTTTTTTCTGGCCGATGGCGACATTGCCGTCCTGACCGCCAAAGGCGTGCATGTCATGGACCACGACGGCCGCCCCGTCGAACGTCCCGCCCACCACGTGGCATGGGACCCCATCATGGCCGAAAAGGGCGGCTACAAGCATTTCATGCAGAAGGAGATTTTCGAGCAGCCCCGCGCCGTGCGCGACACTCTTCTTGGCCGCATCTCGCAGGACACCGGAAAAGTCTTCCTCGACGAAATGCAAATCACCGAAAAGAATTTCCGAGAATTTCATAACGTGCGCATCGTTGCTTGCGGCACCAGCTGGCATGCGGCACTGGCTGGGAAATTCATGATCGAGCGCCTGGCGCGCGTGCCCGTCGAAGTGGACTACGGCAGCGAATTCCGCTACCGCGACCCCATCATCGATTCGAAAACATTGACCGTGTGCATCAGCCAGTCCGGCGAGACCGCGGACACTCTTGCCGCCCAGCGCGAGGCAAAAGTGAAAGGCTCTCCGACTCTCGCGATCTGCAACGTCATCGGCTCGATGATCACTCGCGAAGCCGCAGGAACCATTCCCACACACGCCGGCCCGGAAATCGGCGTGGCCTCAACAAAAGCCTTCACCGCACAGCTGACCGCCTTGCTTCTGCTCGCTTCTTACCTCGGCCAGGTGCGCGGCAAAATGACCGAGGAAACCGCCAGGACCTTGATGCAGGAATTCACGCGTATCCCGCACAAAATCGAAATGATCTTGCAAGCCGATGAAACCGGCTTCTACGAAAATCTTGCCCGCCAATTTTTCCGCCACACCGATTTTCTCTACCTCGGCCGGGGCATTCACTACCCCATCGCGCTCGAAGGCGCATTGAAGCTCAAGGAAATCTCCTACATCCACGCCGAAGGCTACCCTTCCGGCGAAATGAAGCACGGCCCCAACGCTCTCATCGACGAGAATCTTCCCGTCGTAGTCCTGGCGACGCGCGATGAATCTGACCCCGAAGCGATGACTCGCTACGAAAAAGAGCGTTTCGAACATCAAGGAAGTCAAAGCGCGCGACGGCATCGTCATCTCCATCGTCACCGATGGAGATCACCTCGCTCGCGAAGCTTCCGATCACATTATCGAGCTGCCGCCAGCTCCGGAGATTCTCGTACCCTTGCTCGAAATTATTCCCCTTCAGCTGCTGGCCTATCACATCGCCGTGCGCCGCGGTTGCGACGTGGACCAGCCGCGCAACCTGGCGAAATCTGTCACCGTCGAGTAGCCGGGCGCGTTTTCCGCTAAAATAAACGTATGATTCGAATCTTGCGGATACTTGTGTGCACCGTCCCCTTGTCATTGCTCACTGCCTTCTGCCCCGCCGACGCTCAAACGCCTCCAGCGGCAACCGCGCCGCTCCGCGAACTCCACGTCGAAGGTTTCAAAATCCTCACGGAAGCGCAAGTGCTGTCTCTCACCGAGCTGCAAATTGGATCACAAGTTGGAAAAGACGATCTTCAAACCGCCGCCGACCGGCTCGTGAAAAGCGGTCTCTTCTCCAAAGTGAACTACAGTTTCCAGACGCGCGGCCAAGGCGTGTCCGTGACCTACCATGTCGAGGAATCGCCCCGCATCCCCGCCTACTTCGACAATATTCCTTGGTTCGCAGACTCCGAACTCGCCGACGCTATCCGCAAGAGACTTCCCTTCTTCGACGGAACCCTGCCCGAAGCCGGCGCCGCCGTGGATCAAGCCGCGCAAGCCGTGAACGCATTGTTGACCGCGAAAGGGCTCCAGGTGTCGCTCGAACACTTGGTCATCGCCGATCCCATCGGCGAAGGCAATGTCCAGGAATTCCGCATCGAAGGCGCGACCATGCAGATGTCCAAAGTGGAATTCAGCGACCCTTCCTTGTCCGCCTCCCACGCCGTCCAGCAGCATCTCTCCGAAGTTTTGGGAAAGCCTTACTCGCGCATGACCATTGACCTGTTCCTCACTGAGTCCATTCGGCCGATCTATCTGCAGCAGGGCTACCTGCGCGCCAAACTCGGGCCGCCCGAAGTTCGCTTGACCGGTAATCCCAATCAAAAACTTCCCGATCAAATTCCTGTTTATGTGCCGGTGACGCCTGGCGGCGTCTATCACTGGAAAGAGATTCATTGGACGGGAAACACGTTGCTATCGGAATTCACGCTGACCGGTCTGCTGGGCGTCAAACCCGGTGACGTCGCCGACGGCATGCAAATGGAAGCAGGTTGGGATCGCATTCGCGAAGAGTACGGCCATCAGGGCTACCTCGACGCAAAACTGGATCCGGTTGCAAAGTTCGACGACGAGGCGCACACCGTCTCCTACGCGGTGAGCATGCAGGAAGGCGCTCAATATCACTACGGCAAAATGGTCCTGACAGGTCTCTCCCTTGCTGGCGAACGCAAGGTGTACGCCGCTTGGGCCATCCCCTCGGGCAATGTCTTCGACAAAGCCAAGTTCGAAGAACTCCTCCTGAAGCTGCAAACGCATCAAGAACAAGTTTTCGGAGAGCTGCCTGTGCACTACGACAACGTGGGACATTGGTTGCAAACGGACCCCGCCAAGGCAACCGTGGACATCCTTCTGGATTTCAAATGACGCCCGCGCAGCCATCCGAGAAACTGCCTTGCAAACCAAACTCTGCGATATACTTTGCGTTGGCATGAACAACCTAATTCAAATTCTCTCCAGCGAGGAAACTGGCGAGAGCGCTGAAGAAAAAGAAGCCCGGCTGCTTTCTCGGCTAGCCAACCTTTCTTCCGTCATCGTGGCACTCTCAGGCGGCGCGGATTCCGCTTATCTAGCGTGGGCCGCCCATCAAGCGCTTGGCGAACGCGCCTTGTCCGTTACCGCGCTCTCGCCCAGTTTCTCCGCGCATGACCGCGCCATGGTCGAAGAGTTCGTGAGCAAGCTAGGCGTGCAGCACCAATTCATAGAAACCTATGAAATGGAAAACCCTTCCTACCGCGCCAACGAACCCGACCGCTGCTTTTTTTGCAAAGACGAACTTTTCTTCAAACTCGACGAAGTCGCCGTTGCGCGGGAGTTTGCCGCCGTCGCCTACGGCGTCAACGCCGATGACACGCTCGACTTCCGCCCCGGCCATCGCGCAGCCGCCAATCACCAAGTTCTCACCCCGCTCCTGGACGCCGGCCTTCGCAAGGCCGAGATTCGAACGCTGTCGCAGCGCGTCGATCTCCCGACGTGGGACCGCCCCGCCTCTGCCTGCCTCGCCTCGCGCCTGCCCTACGGCACAGAGGTCACGCCGGAGCGTCTCGCACTTGTCGAGCGCGGCGAAGCCGCCCTTCGCGAACTCGGCTTCCGCCAATTTCGTGTGCGTCTGCATGACCAGCTGGCACGCGTGGAAATCGCGCCCGAAGAGATGCCGCGTGCGCTCTCGCCGCAAATGTCCGCAGCCATCGCGGATCGTCTGAGGGCGGCCGGATTCACTTATGTCGCTCTAGACTTGGAAGGCTACCGCCAAGGCTCCCTGAACGAGACTCTTTCGCCGCGCAAAGAGCGCTCCGCCAAAGCTGCGTCGGGAACATAATCCCCTTGTCGTGCGTATCTATTGGTGGAACCACCCAGAGCAAATCTCTGGATCTTTACGGAGGATGAATGCCGCGTCACCGCAATCTTGGCCTGCCAGTCGCCGCGCTTACGGCGGCGTTTTTTCTGGTTGGTTGCAACGTCGGGCCATCCGTCAGCGGCAGCTTTGATCGCACTTTCACTGTATCTGGCCCAATTCGCCTGGAACTGACAAATACCGCTGGCGACGTGGACATCACCGGAAGTGCGGATGGCAAAGTGCACGTCCACGCGGATGTGCGAGCCTCTGGAATGGGTTTTGATAATCCGCAGAAGCGTCTGAATGACACCATCGCAAATCCTCCCGTCGATCAACGGGGCGACACGATTCGCATCGGCAAAGAAGCCACCCACCTGCGCAACCTCGCCATCACCTACAGCATTCAAGTTCCGCACGACACGGAAGTGAGCGCTAATGTGGTATCCGGTGCGCAAACGATTCGCGGAGTGCGCGGCCCCGTCAAGGTGCAGGCTGTCTCCGGCGTGATCAACGTCGAGAAAATCGATCGCGACGTTCAGCTGAATAGCACCAGCGGTTCGGTGTCCGCTACGGATATCGGCAACGACGTAAAAATCTCCAGCGTCTCTGGAAATGTCAGCGTTTTGAATATCAAAGGCGATGTGATCGCGAATGCTGTCGCCGGAGTCATTCGCGTGTCAAAGCCGGGCGGACGCGTGGATGCAAGTGCCGGCAGCGGAGAAGTCGAAATCCAGGGCGCGATGAATAATGTAAAGGCCCACGCCGCCTCGGGCCTTGTCTCCGTCCAGGGAAACCCCGACGCGGACTCCTACTGGGAGCTAAAAACGATTTCCGGCGGCGTCCAGTTGAACGTTCCAGCTTCCTCGAATTTTCACCTCTCGGCGGAAGCAGTTTCCGGCGAAATTCGCGCCGACATCCCCATAGTGATCGAGGAACAGGGCAAACGCTCTCTGCGGGCTCACATGGGCTCCGGTGGCGGGCGCGTGGAAGTGCACACTGTGTCTGGCGACATTCACGTGAGCGGTTCGAACAACGCACGGGTTGCCGGCGCACCCTAACGCCTCAGAAATCGCGTGAGAACGGGCGACATTTCTTTCCGATACCTTTAGAATCTTCTTCCATGGCATCCCAGTCTTCCTCCGCTTATCCAGCCGCGCTCTTGTTCTTCTGCGTTTTGGCATTCGCTACGAACGCGGCCACCGCCGCACAAGACCAACAGGCTTTGCCCCAGCAATCATCGAAACAGGGCGACGCGAAGCAAGCCTCTTCCGCAAAGCTGCCCTCGCCTGAGGAAGCACTTCAGCATGCCATCGCGGATGCCGGGAATGACCGCGCCGCTCTGGTCCGCAATCTGGAATACTATCTGGCCAAATTCCCTGAATCGCCGCAACGGCCTCAAATCTACCGCGCGCTTGTGGAAGCATCGATGCAGTTGCGCGATAACACACGCGCCGCCAACTACGCCGAGCGGATCGTGGCTCTCCGTCCCGACGATATTTCCATGACCATTCTCACCATTCAGCTTCTCGAGCGCACTGGCGACGAAGCCGGTCTCCGCCGCGCCGCCAATTACGCGACCCGCGTGCTTGAGTATGTGGATCGCAGCTCTTCCCAGGAAAAATCCCCGCGGCTCTCGCAGGAAGAGTGGGCCATCGAGCAGAAGCGCGATCGTTCCTCCGTCCTATCTTTGCGTGGAAGGCTTGAACTGAAATTGAAGGACGCCTCGGCAGCGCAGAAGGATTTTGAAGACAGCTACGCGGTTTTGCCCAGCGCCACAACCGCCGAACAGCTCGGTGAACTCGCTGAATTGAAAAAAGACCTAAACTCCGCGATCCAACAGTATGCGCGGGCCTTCGGACTTGGCGATTCCTCGAGCGGAGCCACGGGGCGCCGCGCTATCCGGCAGAAATTGGGAAATGTCTGGCGGCTCGCGCACGGCTCCGACGATGGGTTGGGCGAGTATCTCCTCAAAACTTACGATGAGGTCTCCGAGGTCGCAAGCGGCCCGAAACCCAAAAGAAATGCCGACGCGCATGAGCTCTCGGAATTCACTCTGCGCAAAGCGCCGGAAGGCACTCCGTTCCCGCTGAAGGACGCCAAGGGAAAAGTTCTCGTCGTGAATTTTTGGGCTACCTGGTGCGGCCCATGCCACTACCTGGAGCCGCTGTTCGCGCATGTGGCAGCGGAGTTCCTAGGGAACCCGGACGCGCTTTTTCTCGCGGCGGATTGTGATGAAGACGAGACTCTCGTGCCTCCCTACCTCGCGGAGTCCAAGCCCCGTACCGCCGTCGTCTTTGCCGACGGCTTGGAGCGGCTCTTTGCTATCAATTCCTTCCCCACTGTCATCGTCATTGATCGCGATGGAAAAACAGCTTTTCGTTCAGATGGCTTCGAACCGGTTGCGTTCGAACAGGACTTGACCGCCGCGGTGCGTCGCGCGCTTGGCGCAGCAACCGCGCCGGCGGTTAGCGGCAGCAAGACGCCCTAGCCATGCGTCGAGGAAGTCTGCGGATATTTTTCCGCAACTTCGCGCGCCGCGAGAATCGTATTGACGTGGATTCGAACGGTATCCTCGACCCGCCGCGCGTAGCCGCCAGCCAGCGTAGTCGCCACCGGAATTTTGCGCCGACGCGCTTCTTCAAAAACCTGTCGGTCGCGCTCTTTCAATCCTTCTTTCGTTAACGCCAAACCGCCGAGTTGGTCTTCGCAGTAAGGATCGGCGCCGCCCACATAAAAAAGAATCTCCGGCTGGAACTCGTCAAGCGCTTTTTCAACCGCCGGAATCAATGCATCCAGATATTCCTCGTCGTCCACGCGGTCTGCCATGTGCAGATCAATGTTCGACGGCGGCTTGTGCGCCGGATAGTTATTTTCCTGATGAATGGAAATTGTAAAGACTGTTTTATCTTTGCCGAAAATGGCGGCTGTGCCGTTGCCGTGATGCACATCCGTGTCCACGATCATCGCTTTCTTCACCTCGCCGTCCGCTTGCAGCTTTCGAATCGCTACAGCCACATCATGAATCGCGCAGAATCCTTCGCCGTGCCCGGGATACGCGTGGTGAAATCCGCCGCCGAGATTCGAACCGAATCCATCCCGCAGCGCCGACTGCCCCGCTAGAATCGACCCACCCGCCGCAAGCCACACAGCTTCCACGAGTTCCGGCGAATACGGGATTTCCAGCTTCATCACGTCGCTGGCGGTGAGCGTACCGGTTTTTAATTTGCGCACCCACTCCGCAGTGTGCACTCGCAAAATATCTTCGTCGCTCGCGGGACTGGGCCGAAGAAAATCATCCTTCGTCGCGATGTTTTCTCGGAGAAGCATTTCGTGGATGAGCCGGAATTTCTGCGAGGGAAAAACGTGCGGGCCAAGATTCAAATCATACCGCTCGTGGTAAACAATCTTGAATGGAAGAAGCGCTGTCATCAACCAGGATCAGGATTTCTTTCTTTTGCTTACGACTTTTTTGTATTCACTTTCAACTTTTACTGTCCACTCTTAACTACTCTCAGTTCTCTCGCTCGAGGATGAAGTCAGGAAGCGTCGCGAGCGCGCGATAGTATTCCGAATCATTGTCACCATTGAGGCAAGCTTTGGCGCGTTGCGCGTAATCGTGTGCGAGGTTTCGCGCGCGATCGAGAGCGCCGGATTCGTGGACCAGTGAAACGATCGTTTCAGGGCGAACGGAGTTGAATTCCTTTTCCGCGAGAACTCGCGCAACCATTTCGCGCGCATCGCGGTGACCGTTTTCCATCGCGTAAATCAATGGCAGCGTGACTTTTCCTTCTTTGAGATCGCTCAGCACCGGTTTACCCAATTGTTGTGCCGACGCCGTGAAATCCAGAAGATCGTCCACCAACTGAAAAGCTAAGCCTGCATACTTGCCATAATCGGCAAGCGCTGCTCTTCTTCGCCTTCGAGGCCACCCAGCACGGCGCCGAGACGTGCGCAGCCGCTGAAGAGACACGCGGTCTTGTATGTGGCCAAGCGGAGGGCGTCATCTTCGGTCACATCAATGCGGCCAATTTTCGAAAGCTGGATCAGTTCGCCCTCGACCATTTTCTGCGTCAGATCGATGAGGATGTCCAGAATGCGGAAATTGCGCTCTTCCAAAGCCATTTGAAACGATTGCATGTACAGCCAATCGCCGGTGAGCACGCTGCGATGATTGCCCCAGCGTGAATTGGCGGAAGGACGGCCGCGGCGCGTGTCCGCGCTGTCAATCACGTCGTCGTGAATGAGCGTTGCGCTGTGGAGAAGTTCGACAACGGCGGCGAGACGAATGGCGCTGCGTATCGGAGCGGCCCGCGTGACGCGCGGAGAGAAGCAAAAGCGCTGGGCGCAGACCGCTTCCCGCCACCGCCCAACAGATAGCGGTAATTTCCGACACGTCGGGCGAACGCGGCGTCGCTTTGCCGCGCGAGTTCCTCTTCGACCAAAGCGAGATCGTCACGGACCAAATCAAAAATCTCTTTCACCGTCAGCAGCGCGATGGCTTCTCCTGGATCTTCCTCCCGCAAGCTGACATCGGACAATTTCATGTGAAGACCGCGCGGTCGAATCATTGCGGTTGAGTTGCCGCGGTTTTCCTCAGCGAGTCAGCGCGTAGCCCGAAAAAGCGCCGGAAATTCTCCTGCCGTGGCGGCGGCGATTTCTTCCGGCGCTAAGTTTCTCACACTCGCTATTGCACGTCGCTACTTCGCCGACGTAGGCAGGCTCGTTGCGCTTTGCCGCGGTAAGCTTGCGGCGCCAGGAACGGAGAGTCTGTTTCAATCAGAATGATTCTCTAAGCGGCAAAGCTTTCGCAACGTCGCGAAGATTCTGCGCTTTCGGATAGGTGGAATTCCCCGCAAAGGAAATCATGAAACCCATGTCGAGCCGCGCCGTGCATCTTCCAGCGTGCTGGTAAAGCAATGCAGAATCCCGCCGAGGCCCGTCGGACGCCAATGTTCTTCGATCATCTTGCAGGCAATCGGACCAGGCATCGCGGCAATGAATGATGATCGGCAGCTTGCGCTTGCGCGCCAATTCCATCTGGTCGCAAAAAACACGCTGCTGCACGTCGCGCGGTGAATGATCGTAAAAATAATCCAGCCCGATTTCGCCCCAAGCAATGACTTTTGCATGTTTGGCGAGTGTCAGCCAATTGTTCGAGGTGATTTGCGGTGACCTGTTCCTTGGCCTCATGCGGATGAATTCCAACGGTGGCATAAATCCAATCGTGCTGCTCGGCAAAAGGAATGGCGGAATCGAGTTTTTCAGGACCCGGACCAGTGCCGATCGCCAGCAAAGTCGAGACACCGGCCGCGCGAGCCCGCTCGAGCATGGCCTCACGATCCTCCGCGAATTGCGGGAAATCAATATGGGCGTGCGAGTCGATCAGTTCCATGGTTGGGTAGCACAGGCACTCTTGGCTGTGCGGCTTTAATATCGTGGGCGTACATTCAGTCACACAGGCAAGAGTGCCTGCGCTACTTGAGCCTCGCGCCGACCTCGACGTCTTCGCGGTGAAGGCGGCGAGGACTGGGCTACCTTCGGGGCCTACGCTGGCGGCAACGATCATGCCGTTGGATTCGACGCCGCGGAGTTTGCGCGGCGCGAGATTGACTACGACTACGACTTTGCGGCCGATCAGTTTTTCCGGCTCGTAATACTGGGCGATGCCCGCGCAAATTTGGCGCACTTCGCTGCCGATGTCGACCGTCAACTTCAACAGTTTGTCCGCGCCGGCGATGCGTTCCGCGGTCTTGATCTGGCCGACGCGCATCTCCACCTTCGCGAAATCTTCGATGCCGATCTTTTCCCGCGGCCGCGGGCGCGGCGGCAGCAGCGCACCGCCGCACCGGTGCGATCGCAGTGGCTGCCGCGGGTGGTATTACCGCCGACGGTTGCTTCTGTTCTTCGCTTTTCCATGGCTTCCATCCTCTCGATTGCTTCTGCTTTTTCAATTCGCGGAAAAATGCTTCCGACTTGCCGATCTGCGTGCCGGGCCAGCAGCTGTTCCCCATCGCAATCCGTCCATGCACTGGCTCCGGTTGACCTGCTTGACCCAGCAGCCGCCATACCTTTCGGTGTCTCTGGCAAATACGGGATGCGCTAATACCGCAATACGCGCAGTGACTTCCGCAGCTGGTCCAGAGAATTGTCTCGCAGGTTTCCGCTCAGCGTCGGTCTTCTGCCGAGCGACCACGGATGTTCGGCTGGTGAGGTATTTATCTGTCGACATCCGCGATGAGGACCAGATTTCTTCCAGCGACGAGCGTGAATCCCGATTTGTTCGTACTGTTCCAGGACTTCACCGAATTCGTTTCCTGGGCCCGTGGCCAGCGCGGTGTCCTGCGGTTGACGCCAGTTCATTGGGCCCTTGGGAATCTTGCCGCCGCAATTTTCTCGATCATGGCAGCGGTGCGGCTGGCAAGATTGCCGAGGCCGTTGGCCAGATCGCTGTTATAACGCTGGACTAGGGCGTCATAACTGAAATTGCCGTCCTGGCCGAAAACAGTTTCGCGCAGATGATAGTAGCGTAACGGCGTCCATGCCAAGCACGTGCACGATCGGGCGCGGGCGCACGACGTTTCCTTAGCGACTTGCTCATTTTGGCGCTGTCCATGAGCAGCCAGCCGTGCGCCCAGATCTGTTTCGGCACCGGCAGACCGGCGGCCATCAGAAATGCGGGCCAGTAGACGGCGTGGAAGCGAATGATTTCCTTGCCGACGAGATGAACATCCGCTGGCCAATATCCGATTCTCTCATACTGCGGGCCGCCGACGGCGCTGAGATAGGCAGTCAGCGCATCGAACCAGACGTAAAACACGTGCGGCTCTTCGCCGGGAACGGGAATGCCCCAGCGAATCGGAAGTGCGCGTGATACTCAAGTCACGGAGGCCGCCTTCCACAAAGCTTAGAACTTCGTTGCGTCGCGTTTCGGGCTGAATGAAATCCGGATGCTTGGCGTACCAATCGAGAAGCGGCTTCTGAAATGCAGATAGTTTGAAAAAATAGTTTGCTTCGGTAACGGTTTCCGTGGGGCGGCCGCAATCGGGGCAATTTTCGCCGGGCTTCACGTCAACATAGGCATTGTCGTAGATGCAGTATTGGCCGGTGTAGTGGCCGGGATAGACGAAACCGTTTTCGCGGCAGAGCTTGAAAAGCCATTGCACGGTGTGGGCGTGGCGTAGATCCGTGGTGCGAATGAATTCATCGCCCTGAACGCCGAGTTCGTCCCACAATAGCGCGCCACTCGGCGGCCATCTTGGCGACAAATTCCGACTCGGGAATGCCGGCTTTTTTCGCCGCAGCGCTCGACGTTTACGCCGTGTTCGTCAGTGCCGGTGGTCATGACCACGTCGTAGCCATGCATGCGCTTGTAGCGGCGGATGGTGTCGCACACGATGGTCGAGTAGGTGTGGCCGATGTGCGGCAAGCCGTTCGTGTAGTAGATCGGCGTGGTCAAATAATATTTTGGTTTACCGGGCATTTTTGGTGTTTCAGTTCTCAGTGGTCTGTTTTCAGTTCCGAGAAACAAATCAAAGAGGGCACGATATATCGTGCCCCTATGAACTCAGAAAAAATCACGAGCCTCCTTGGTAGCCGCGGAGGGCTTCACTGATCACGCGCTGCAACGGAACGTTTTTTTCCACGGCTAATTTGCGGCAGTCGTCGTATTCGGGAGCCACGTGGAGGATGCGGCCGTTGACGCGGGAAATCTTGATGCGCACGTCGCCGAAATTTGTGGCCACGCTGACAAACTCGCGGGGCAGGGTGCGGCGCTGAGCAGGATAGGTGCGGGCGCCGAAGGTGGTGGTCTCGGCAAAAATCAGAGACATCAATGCATTCGTGTCCTGTGGCTTGCACAAGACTGTGAGCAGCGTGCCGGGACGATTTTTTTTCATCTGCACAGGCGCGGTGTAGACGTCGAGCGCGCCGGCGGCCAAGGCTTTTTCCAGGAAGTAGCCGTAGATCTGCGGGTTCATGTCGTCGAGATTGGCTTCGATGACGGCAATTTCTTCGTCGAAACCGGCGACGGATTTCTCGGCGGCTTCACCAATCATGAGACGGACGACGTTCGGTTGGCCCTCGAGATCGGCAGTGCCTGCTCCATAGCCGATGGCGGTTACGCTCATGGGCGGCTGCGGACCAAAGGTGTCGCAAAGCGTTGCGACGATTGCGGCACCAGTGGGCGTGACAAGTTCTTTTTGCACGCCGTTGGAGTAGGTCGGCTTGCCTCGCAGCAAATTCGCGGTGGCGGGCGCGGGGACGGGCAAGACGCCGTGGGCCATTTTCGCGGTGCCTCCGCCGACGTTGAGGGCCGAGCAGGCGAATTTTTCGATGCCGAGGGCGTGGAAGCCGATGCAGGCGCCGACGATGTCCACGATGGCGTCCACAGCGCCAACTTCATGAAAATGAATCTTTTCCAGCGGGACGTCGTGAACGCGGGCTTCGGCTTCGCCGAGTTTTGTGAAGATCGCGGCGGAGCGCTCGCGCACCTGAGGAGCGAGTCGTGATTTCTGGAGAATTTCGAGAATGGCGCCGAGCGAGCGGTGTTTTTGCTGATCCTCGGTTTTGACCTTGACGAAGGTGGCGGCCATTCCGTTCTTCCAGACTTTCTCGGCGGTGAGCTCCCAGCCGGGGACCTGGAGGCCATGCAGCTCGGAGCGGAGATGCTCGATGGCGCATCCGGCGTCCACCAAGGCGCCGAGAGTCATGTCACCACTAATGCCGGAGAAACAATCAAAATAAGCCAGTTTCATCAAGGTCGCTGCCGTACGGTGGGACTACAACGCGAAATTGTCTCTCCGTCGGATACAAATTGATACTATCGGCGCGGACCAGAGGTGTCAAACAGATGGCGCACTCCTACTGGCTTTGACCCTTGTCAGCGGCATCTCCTATACTGGCGTGATTCCATTCATGAGACTTAGGTTCACTGGGGAACTGTGTATCAAACACTGACGAATCGATTGCGCGAGGCGCTGGCGGGGTATATCCGCGAGAAGTATGGGGTGGAGATTGCGATTGTGTTGGAGAGGCCGCCGAAGATTGAGA
Source organism: uncultured Acidobacteriota bacterium (assembly GCA_963729455.1). GTDB lineage: Bacteria > Acidobacteriota > Terriglobia > Acidiferrales > UBA7541 > Acidiferrum. The sequence goes on along the minus strand of CAVSNX010000003.1, from coordinate 67,747 downwards.
TGGGGGAGGCGGCTTCGCCGGTGTGTTTTGAGTTGGCGAAGAGGTTGAAGAAGGCGCCGCGATTGATTGCGCAGGAGATTGCGAATGGGTTGGGGGTGGTGGAAGGGATTGCCAGGGTTGAAGTGGCGGGCGGCGGGTATTTGAATGCGTATTTTGATCGCGGAGTGTTTTGGGCGAATGTTTCGGGTGGAAAAAGTGGCGAGCGGCGAGTGGCGAGCGACGAGAAAATTATTGTCGAGCATACGAGCATTAATCCGAATAAGGCGGCCCACATTGGGCATGTGCGGAATGCGGTGCTGGGCGACACGATGGTGCGGGTGCTGAGGCACGTGGGAAACCGCGTGCAGATTCAGAACTACATTGACAATACGGGCGTGCAGGTGGCGGACGTTGTGATTGGGTTTTTGCAGATGGAGCAGCGGACGCCGATCGGCGTGAAGATGATGGCGATGGAGCCGAAGTTCGATTACTACTGCTGGGATTTGTATGCGAAGGCGACGAGCTTTTTTGCGGAGGACAAGGCGCGCGCGGAGAAGCTGCGGGGTGCCACGCTGCGGGCGATTGAAGAAGGCAAGGGCGAGGATGCGGAAGTGGCGCAGGTGGTGGCGGATGCGATTGTGGGGAGCCATCTGCGGACGATGGCGCGGCTGGGGATTTACTACGATTTGCTGGCGCGGGAGAGCGAGATATTGCATTTGAAGTTTTGGGATGCGGCGTTTGAGATGCTGAAGAAGTCGGGGGCGATTCAATTGGCGACCAGCGGGAAGATGGCGGGGTGCTGGATTTTGCCGTGGGAAGAGGAGAAGAAAGAAACTTCAAAAGCTAACACAGGGGACACGGAGAAGAACGAGGACGAGGAGAATACGCAGGACAAGATTATTGTGCGGTCGAATGGGACGGTTACGTACGTTGGGAAGGATATTGCGTATCAGCTTTGGAAATTTGGGTTGCTGGGGAAGGATTTTCATTACCGGGAGTGGCCGAATGCGCCGGAGGGGGAAACGGTTTGGGCGACGACGAGCGGGAAGAGTGATCCGGCAGCGCCGCATTTTGGGGAGGCGGCGAGTTGCGTTTACAACGTGATTGATGCGCGGCAGGCGTATTTGCAGAAGGTGGTGGCGGAGGGGTTGCGGGCGCTGGGGCATGGGGAGGCGGCGGAGCGGTCGATTCATTTGTCGTATGAAATTGTGGCGCTGACGCCGCGATGCGCGGCGGAGATGGGGTATGAGCTTACGCCGGAAGAGGCGAAGAGGCCGTATGTGGAGGTGAGCGGGCGCAAAGGATTTGGGGTGAAGGCGGATGATTTGCTGGACAAGCTGGAGGCGGCGACGATTGCGGAGGTGCAGCAGCGGCATGCGGACATGAGTGCGGAGGAACAGTCGCGTACGGCGCATGCGATTGCGGTGGGAGCGCTGCGATTTTTTCTGCTGAAGTTTACGCGGACTTCGATTATTGCGTTTGATTTCAAGGATGCACTGAGTTTTGAGGGAGAGACGGGGCCGTATTGCCAGTATGCGGTGGTGCGAATTCGCGGGATCCGCCGGAAGGGTGTGGAGGCCGGCGCCACAAACGTTAAAGTGACGAAGGAATCCGCCGGTGCGTTGCTTTCAGGGGCGGAGGGGAATGGCCTGTGGGAGCTGCTGGTGGCGGCGGGTTCGCTGGATTATGCGGTGGACGCGGCGATTGGGACGCAGGAGCCGGCGTTTGTGGCGAAGTATGCGTTTCAATTGGCGCAGGCGTTTAATAATTTTTATCACAAGCATCATATTTTGTCGGAAGCGGATGAGCAGAAGCGTGCGTTTCTGTTGCGGCTGACGGAGTTGGTGGAGAGCCAGTTGGTGCGGGCGCTGGGATTGATGGGGATTGAGGCGCCGGAGAAGATGTAGAAAAGGATGAGATAAAGAGGTAAGAAAGTAAGGACGTAAAGAAGAACCGCGGGGCGGGTTGTGAACCCGCCCATTTTTTTTGCAATTAATAGTTAGTAGGAAAGGACCAAGTGGACTAGGGTGCGGAGGGCGACACCGGTGGGGCCTTTGGCGAGCCAGGGCTTGGCGTCGTCGTTCCAGGCGGTGCCGGCGATGTCGAGATGGATCCATGGGGAGTCGCCTGCGAATTCACGAATGAACCAGGCGCCGGTGATAGAGCCGCCGCCTTTGCCGCTGCCGATGTTTTGAATGTCGGCGAAGCTGCCTTTGATGAATTCGCGATATTCCTCGTCCATGGGAAGCTGCCACATTTTTTCGCCGACGGCTTTGGCGCTGGCGAGAAGTTTGTCGGTCCAGGCTTGATCGGAGCCGAAGACGCCGACGTTGATGTTGGCGAGGGCGACGACGATGGCGCCGGTGAGGGTGGCGGCGTCGACGAGATGGGTGGCGCCGAGTTGCTTGGCGTAGTGGACGGCGTCGGCGAGGATTAGGCGGCCCTCGGCGTCGGTGTTGAGGACTTCGATGGTTTTGCCGGACATGGCGGTTTGAATGTCACCGGGCTTTTGTGCGGCGCCGCCGGGCATGTTTTCAGTGGAAGGAACGACGCAGATTACTTTCACGTTTGGTTTCAGCGCGGCGAGGGCGCGCATGACGCCGAGCATGGTGGCTCCGCCTGCCATGTCGTACTTCATTTTTTCCATACCTTCGGCGGGCTTGATGGAGATGCCGCCGGTGTCAAAGGTGACGGCTTTGCCGATAAGGCCGATCACTGGCGCGCCGGGTTTCAAGTTTGCGGGCGTGTAGGTTACGACCATGACGCGCGGCGGTTCGGGACCGCCCTGGGCCACGCTGAGCAGGGCGCCCATCTTGAGGTCAGCAATTTTCTTTTCATCGAGGATTTCGACGGCGAGGCCGGCTTCCTTGGCCATGGCTTCGGCTTTATCGGCGAGGATGCGCGGAGTGAGTTTGTTGGAGGGCTCGTTGACGAGGTCGCGGGTGAAATTCTGGGCTTCGGCGATGATGCGGCCTTTCGTAAGGCCTTTTTCGCCGGCGGCGCGATCGGCTTCGGAGTAGCCAGCGAGGAGAACTGTTTCGACGCTCTTCTCGTTCTTTTTGTCGGTCTTGTATTTGTCGGTTTCGAAATTGGAGACGATTGTGGCTTCGGCGATGGCTTGGGCGGTTTCTTCCGTGGCGTCGCCCTCACGGACGACGAACGCAATGTTTTTGACCGAGCGTGATTTGAGGTAGCGCAGCGCGGCGCCGGTAACTTTGCGGAGGGTAGCGCCATTGAATTGCTCGCGCTTCCCTGCTCCGACGAGGAGGAGGCGGGCGGCTTTGAGACCGGCGGGCGAGTGGATGAGCGTAAATTCCAGAGTCTTTCCGGTTAGCTCACCGCTTTTTGCGAGCTTGCGAAGCAGGCCCGCCGCGGCTTGATCTAATTCGGAGATGCGGCCTTGAATGGGGTCGGTCTCTTCAAAGACATAGGAAACCAGGGCATCGGTTTCGAGTGATGCGAACGGCTTGGTATCGAGCGTGATCTGCATGGTGCGTTATCGCCTCCGATTGCGATACATGGATTGTTCCACTTCGCGGCGGGCTTCCTTAGTGCGCTCGTCCTGGCGTCGGTCCCACGACTTTTTACCTTGTGCAAGAGCGATTTCGACCTTGGCGATGCCGTTGCGGAAGTAGATTTTCAAGGGGATGACCGTGAGGCCTTTGGCCTCGGTGCGGCCGTAAAGCTTGAGAATTTCGCGTTTGTGGAGCAGGAGCTTGCGGGAGCCGAGGGGCTCGTGATTCCAGGGTCCACCCGGTAAGTACTGTGCAATGTGCGCGTTAACGAGCCACGCGCTGTTGGGCTTGAAATCCACGTAGGCGTCGCGGATGTTGGCTTTGCCCTCGCGGAGGGCTTTGACCTCTGTGCCGTGGAGGACCAAACCGGCCTCATGTTTCTCAAGAATATGGTAGTTATAGCCGGCGGCGCGGTTCTGGGCGACGATGTGCTCGCCGGACTTTGTGGACTTCTCTGCGGTTTTGGTCGGTTTAGCCACAACTTTCCATCATAACTGCTGTGTGAAATCTTGGCTAGTTGGCATTAGCGGTTGCAAGACAGCCAACCCCAGGAACCTTGCCGCGCCTCTAAAGCGAATGTTAGACTGCTTTGGTCAAACGTTGAGGCCTCGGAGTGTGCATGCGCCGCTGGGGAAGCCTATTATTGTGTGCTGGATTAGGACTGCTCGCTGCGGGCTGCCCGAAGGGCCAGCCTGTATTTAATCAAGGGAAGAAGGCTGAGGAGCTGCAGGACTACGACGCAGCTTACAACTACTACCAAAAAGCCCTCAAAGCTGATCCGAACAACGCCCAGTACAAGATCAGGCTGAATCAAGCGCGGTTTGAAGCCAGCCAATTCCACGTCAGGCAAGGGTTGACGCTGCGGAAGAAGGGCGACCTGCAAGCGGCGGCGGGGGAGTTCCAAAGAGCGGAGACGATTGATCCGTCGAGCCCGGTGGCGGAGCAAGAGCTGCAAGCTACGGTTCAGATGATCGCGGAGAAGAACCGGCAGTCGGATGCGGCCGCACAGCCGGCCACGGATTCGAATCAACCGGTGCTGGCATCCATGCCGCCGGAGATCAAGCCGCTTTCGCGCGCTCCCATCACACTGAAGATGTCGGATGACGCGAAAATTGTTTTCGGTACGATCGGGAAACTGGCAGGACTGACCATTATTTATGACCCAGACTTTCCCGCACGCAAAATCACAGTGGACTTGACGGACGTGACGCTGGAACAAGCGCTGGAAATCGTGTCGCTGGAAAGCAAGGCGTTTGTGAAGCCGGTCACGGAGAACATCGTCTTCGTGATCCCGGACCAGCCGCAGAAGCGCCGGGACTATGAAGAACAGGTGGTTCGGACGTTTTATCTTTCGAATACGGTTCAGCCGCAGGATCTGACGGAAATTGTGACGGGATTGCGGTCGCTGCTGGACATCAAGAGAGTGCAGCAGCTCAACTCGCAGAACGCGATCATCGTCCGGGATACGCCGGACCGGCTGATGCTGGCGGAAAAGATGATCGACGACGTGGACAAGGCCAAGCCGGAAGTGGTCGTGCAAGTGGAAGTTCTCGAGGCGCGGACGGACCGGTTGCGCGACTTGGGAATCCTGCCGGGGCAAAATGCCAGCATCGCTATCAATCCCAATGCAAACACTACGACAAGCGGGACCACGACTTCCACTACAACCAATAACACAATCACCTTAAACAATCTGCGGCATTTGAATAGCAACGATTATGCGGTGACGCTGCCGAGCCTGACGGCGAATGCCATTTTGACGGACACGGACACCAAGATTCTGCAGAACCCGGAAGTGCGTTCGGTGGACGGGCAGACAGCCAAGCTGAAGATCGGCGACCGCATACCGGTGGCAACGGGCAGCTTTTCGTCGGGGCTTGGGCTTACGGGAACGACGGCGGGAGGCATCAGTCCGCTGGTGAATACGCAGTTCACGTATTTGGACGTTGGCGTAAATATTGATATGACGCCGCGCGTGCACCCGAACCGCGACGTCAGCCTGAAATTGAAAGTGGAAGTCTCTTCGCAGACGGGCAGCGTGACCATTGGCGGCATCACGCAGCCGATCATCAGCCAGCGCGTGATTGAACATGATATTCGCCTGAAGGAAGGCGAAGTCAGCGTGCTTGCCGGGTTGATTCAACATACGGAAACGAAAACCGTAAATGGCTGGCCGGGTCTGGCAAAGCTGCCGATTTTCGGGCGGCTCTTCTCCGAAAACAGCAATGACGTGCAGCAAGATGAAGTGCTGATCGTGCTGACGCCGCGAATCGTACGCATTCCCGGATGGACGAAGGATAACTTGCGGCCGATGATGTCCGGGACGGAAACGACGGTGCAAGTTAAGCGCGAGAGCGATATTCGCGCGCCAGCGCAAGTTCCTGCGCAAAAACAGCAGATGAATCAGAATATGGCTCCGGGCCAGTCGCCGGGCGGCAGCACGGCTTCCGCGAGTAGTGCATCAGCAAGGATTCGATTTGAGCCGCAGACCTTGTCACTAAAGCCGGGACAGACGGCGACGCTGGGGATCGTAGTTGAAAACGTGAATGATCTTTTCTCGATTCCGTTGTTGCTGCAGTACAACCCCGCGGTGATCAGCGTGGAAGAGGTGCAACACGGAGGATTCCTGTCCGGCGGAACGCAGGAAATCGCCATCGTGGAACGGGTGGACAAGGAACACGGTCAGGCCATCATCTCTGCGACGCGTCAGCCGAATACACCTGGCGTGAACGGGAGCGGGACGTTGCTCGGAATTGTTGTGAAGGCGCTGGCACCGGGGTCGTCGAACCTATCCATCGTGCAGGTGAATGCAAAAGACTCGCAGCAAAAGTCGATTCCGCTGGTGACCAGCGAGGCGAGCGTGCAGGTCCAGCCGTAAGCGAGCGAGAAGGCGATGTTGCGCAACTTTCATTCTTGCGGACGAGCGAAGAAGCGTTCTGACGTGCGGGGCGCGCAGCGGCGAATTTCTCGCGAAGCGGGCATGACGCTGCTGGAACTCATTATTGCCTGTTCGATTTTGCTGATTTTATCCTCCGCGGTGCTGCCCATCGCAAAGTTTGCGGTGATTCGACAGAAAGAGGCGGAACTGCGGCGCGATCTGCGGGAGATGCGCGACGCGATCGACCGGTACAAAGACACCGCGGACCGGAATCAAATTCGCGTGGAAATCGGGAGCGAAGGTTATCCGCCGGACCTGGAAACATTGGTGAAAGGCGTACAGCTTGGCGCCGGAAGCGATCGGAAAATTCGATTTCTGCGAAGGATACCGGTGGATCCCATGACCGGGCGTGCCGATTGGGGATTGCGCGCCGTTCAGGATGATCCGGATTCCACGAGCTGGGGCGGAAAGAATGTTTTTGACGTGTATACGAAATCCACGGGCCTGGCACAGGATGGAACGAAATATTCGGACTGGTGATGCGAGTGAGGAATTGATTTGAAGATCTTGCTGCAAAACCGGAATTTCCGCCTATCTAAGCGGAACCACTTTGGCCGGGGAGCCGGGGCGGGATTCACGCTCATTGAGCTGATGGTCGTGATTATGATCATCCTCATCCTGGTGGGGATGGCGGCGCAGCGTTATGAGAAGTCGATACAGCGCGCGCGGGAAGCCACGTTGAAGCAGGACTTGATGGTGATGCGGCAATCCATCGACAATTACACGCTCGACAAGCAGGCTGCGCCGCAGTCCCTGGACGATCTCGTGCAGTCGGGCTATCTGCGGCAAATCCCCGTTGATCCAATAACGCAGGCGAAGGATTGGGTGCCGCAATACGATAGCGTGGTGCTTAGCCCGGACCAGTCGAGTACCGGGATGGTGGACATTCATTCCAATGCAGCCGGGGTGTCTTCCAACGGAACGCCCTATAGCGAGTGGTAGTTTTTCTACTCACCAGAGGCGAAAACAATTTTCAAGAATATTTGAGCGGTTAATGACCAAGTTTGACGGAATGGTGCGCGTCCGCTATAGTGGTTGTGCGGGGTGGAGCAGCCTGGTAGCTCGTCGGGCTCATAACGCGCCAAACGTCAACCGGCTCTGCCGGATTCAAACGACTTAGCCCTTCTTCTCAGCCGTAAAAACCTCTCAAAACGGGATATTCTGGGCACTTAACGGGCACCTGAGAATTGGAGAAGGGCGCCTGCCTTGGGCGCACCGAACTCGACTCCAACGGCTCCTTCTCTTACTTCTAACATTTCCAACAAATCGGGGAATCTGCTTTTCGCTCAAAAGTAAGCCGAATGGAATGAAAACGTTGGATTCGTGCACGGTTCGTGCACAGTTGAGTTCCACGAGCTTCAACGCAGCCCCGGCCGGGCACTTCCTGGCGTGATATAACCAAGCCTGCACCGGCAGCCATGGAAAGACTGGCTCCAGTAGCAGTTTCCAATCGCTAGCTCGGACCGCGAGTCGAGAAAGGCTACCCGTTATGCCCAAGATACTTCCCGCAATCTTTTTCGGTCACGGCAATCCGATGAATGCCGTCCTCGACAATGGCTACACAAAAGCATGGAGCCGCATAGGGCAGACGACACCGAAACCGAAAGCCATTCTCTCTATCTCGGCCCACTGGTTCGTTTCAGAAACCGGAGTAACCATCGCCACTTCTCCGAGAACCATTCACGATTTCGGCGGATTTCCGCGAGAATTGTTTCAGGTGCAATATCCTGCGCCTGGTGATCCCAAACTCGCCCGTCGAGTGCAAAAATTGCTCGCGCCGCTAGAGGTAAAGCTCGACAACTCTTGGGGGCTTGATCATGGGACATGGTCGGTGCTCCGGCACGTATATCCCGATGCTGATATTCCCGTCGTCCAACTAAGCATCGACGAAAATAAACCAGCATCATTCCATTTTGAGATTGGCAAGAAACTCGCGCCATTGCGCGACGAGGGCATACTCATCATCGGCAGCGGCAACTTAGTCCACAATCTCCATGCATATGCTTGGGGTAGGCACATGCCCGACCCTTACGATTGGGCTGTTCGTTTCGAACGGGACGCAAAGGAGATGATGGTAGCCGGCGAGTACAAGCCGCTTATTGAATACGAGAGGCTCGGACCAGAAGCTTTGCTTTCGATTCCGACACCGGATCATTACCTCCCCATGCTGTATGTGGTCGCGACTCGGCAGCAAGGCGAAGTCATTACTTTCCCCATCGAAGGTGTCGATGGCGGATCGATATCGATGCTAACCGTGCAAGTAGGTTAGTCCGCTGGTTCTGCTGCTACCGAACAGGAGGAGTGCACAATGAACGTAGCCCTGTTAGGTGCAACAGGTTTCGTTGGCTCAGCCTTGCTTAAGGAGGCGCTCGACCGAGGGCACATGGTGACAGCGATTGTGCGGCATCCCGAGAAGCTTGAAAAACGCGAGGGTCTCATTGCGAAGGCTGGCGATGTTTATGACACCACTTCTCTTGCGACGGTGATCCAGGGAAACGATGCAATTATCAGCGCTTTCAATCCTGGATGGAAGAATCCAACCCTTTATGATGACCAAGTTCGGGGAACAGCGTCCATCATCGCCGCCGCGAAGACTGCGGGTCTCAAACGAGTCCTGTGGGTCGGCGGCGCGGGCGGGTTGCAGGTCAAGCCAGGAGTCCGCGTTATCGACAGCCCGGATATACCGCTCTGGGTGAGGCCAGGTTCTTTGGCAACGATCAATGCTCTGGACCAATTGCGGAACGAACCAGAACTTGAATGGTCCTATCTGAGCCCTTCAGCAGAACTGAAGCCAGGGCAGCGCACGGGAAAGTTTCGCCTTGGAAGCGACCAGCTCTTGGTAGACGCCACCGGCCATAGCAATATTTCGGTTCAGGATTACGCCGTTGCGATGATCGACGAACTGGAACGCCCGGAGCATGTCCGGCAGCGCTTTACAGTTGGGTACTGAAAGCTGAGGAACTATGAAGGAAGCGTAGCGAGCGGACAAAACAGCTCACATAACTCCAATCTGTTTTAACAATCCCACCAAGTCATAAAAGAGTTTTTCTTCGACGATCTCGCCGTTCTTCCAGTGTGCGACGGTGCAGAACTCGATATGAAACTTCTTGTTGGTCGGCGCGATCAGTTTGCCGTCGAGACCCTTCATGGGCCCGCGCATCGTACCTGTAAAATCCGCGACGGTGCACGTCCACTCGCCCTGAGCAATCTCCACTTTATAGGGATGATTGACCAGACGATTGTCAGGGAACGTCTTGAAAAATTCAACGGATTCCGCCTTGTGATTGTCGCGCCCTCTTGTCGGCTCGGCCTGACCGGGCCAAAACACAGTGGTGTCCCTGGAATGCCGCTTTTCAAACGTTTCCCAGTCCTGTGCGTTCCACGAATCGTCGAGTGTCCGCATGAGCTCAAGATTGTTCTGGGTCATGTGATCCTCCCAAAATACGCGGCAGCACAGGTTCGCCTAAACGGGTGCTAGCCGCAGCCCGGCGGGGCTCATTCTACACCTTGGTTGGGCTCTTAGCGGTGGCTCCCATCAGAGCTTTCCGCACGTGTCCGATATAGCACAGATTTTTCAACGGCAGTATGTTAAAAGGAGTGCGTAACGACCCCCGAGGTTGCGTAACGACCCCCGAGGTATAGAGTGACGGACCTCTCGAAGAACCGGAGCTTACCCGTCGAGGTTTTGTCACGCAGGCCCCGGCGGCCTTGCTCTTATCCAGCCGCTCAACGGTAGCGCACGCATTCCAGTCGTTGTCCCAGGAGAGCTCGATGCCAGGCAGTCCCGCCAATAAGCCCTCCACCAACACCTTTCTTTCAACCGCGCTGAAAGGCAAGACCGCCGTCGTCACCGGTGCCGCGCGTGGCATCGGCCGCGCCGCCGCGCTTGCCCTTGCCGGTGCAGGGGCAAATGTAGCGGGGCTCGACATCTGCGCGGTCGTCGATCCCCGCTCCGGTGTCACGCCATCGACACCGGAGGACCTTGCGGAGACCGGAAGACTGGTCGAGACGCTTGGGGTCAAGTGGCAGTCGCATATTGTCGACCAGCGGAACCTTCCGGCACTGCGGGCGGCTTCGGAGCAGATCGAATCCTCCTTTGGCGCGGTCGACATCCTGTTCGCTAACGCCGGAATTCAGCAGTTCCACCCCTTGATGGAGATGGAGGATGCCGACTGGCAAATCACCATCGACACCAACCTGACAGGCACAGCTAATGTATTGCGCGCCTTTGGACCCGCGATGGTGCGGCGCAAGCGCGGCCGCATGATCATCACCACCTCCACACAGGGGCAGCACGGGACTTTCAACGCCAGCGCTTACTCTGCTTCGAAGTGGGCACTTGTTGGTCTGATGAAGTCCGCCGCGCTGGAGCTCGGCAAAAGTGGCATTACCGTGAACTGCTTGGTTCCGGGACTGATTGATACGCCTCTCACGCGCCATGAGGAGCGATACGAACAGGCCTTGCAAGCGAGCGGCAAGACGCCAACCGGTGATGTCACAACCGACGAACAGGCAGCTCGCGAAGATCTCGCAAAATCGAACCCATTGGGTGTGCCATGGATCGATGCGAACTGCATCGCTCCCGTGGTTGTCTTTCTAGCCTCTGATGCAGCGACCATGGTATCCGGCTCTACCTACGAAGTTACTGCGGGCGACAGCGCGAAGATCACAGCATGAGTGCCCTTGTCGCCAGGGTCACTCTGGCGGGTTGTGCAAAGCCTTGACGACGTTCTGATAGACGGCGCAAAACACTACCGAGTGGACATTGAGAAACTGCAAAAGGCCGTGGCCCAGAACTGGCGTCAAACCGAGAAAGGAAAACAAAAAGTGAATCGAAGACGCGAAGGAGGGGGGCGGAATGGAGCGCTCAACCCCTTATGGAACTATTGATTTCGTACCGGGAACAATGGTTCCAACACACGCGGCTAGTCTTGTTCGCCGCTGCCGCGTTCTTCTCGTGTCCCGCAATGGCCCAGCAGACAACTGGCGGCCAGCGGTGGTTTGACCAAGACACGATGACGGGTAACTGGGGCAGCGCGCGTACCTCGCTGCAGGATGCTGGCATCGACCTGTTCGCGCACTTCACCACCGAAAGTGCGGGGAACCCTTCCGGCGGCAACTATCAAGCGGTGCGCTATACGCAGCAAATTGACTTCGGCGCCGATTTCGACCTCGATCGACTGATGAGAATTCACGACGCAAAGTTCCAGTTCACCCTAACGGACCGTGTCGGAGAGAGTCTTTCGGCCGATGCAATCGGAAACCAGTTTGCGGTACAGGAACTTTACGGTGCGGGCCAGAATTTCCGACTAGCGGAAATGTATTACCAGCAGGATTTCCTCAAACACAAAGTGACCATCGAGCTGGGCTGGTCGCCGATAGGCGATAACTTTGCGGGACTTCCATATTTCTGCAATTTTCAGAACGGCATCATATGCGGTCATGCGAATCCTATGACGACCGATAGCGGTGCGCACAACTTTCCCACGGCTCAATGGGGCGCACGTATCAATGTGAACCCGAGGCCGAATTTCTATGTAGAGACCGGCATCTACCAAGTGAATCCCAACGGAGGCGATTCCGACAAAGGTTTCGATTTGAGCTTTCGCAGCACCGGGGCACTTGTCCCCATCGAACTCGGTTGGCTGACTGGCCAAGCTACGGGAGAGTTGCCCGGCGTTTACAAAATCGGCGGCTATTACAATTCATCGGCAACACCGGACCTATTCAAGGATATCAATGGACAGCCCGCCGGGCTGACCGGCGAACCGTTCCTGCAGCACAACGGTCGCTGGGGTGGCTACATCATTGCCGATCAGATGGTCTTTCGCGAAGAATCTGGATCCAATCGCGGACTGACGCTAGGCGGTATGGTCACCATCGGCGATCGGGGCACGGCCAAGTACTCGTATTTTTGGGTGGCGGGCGGCCACTACCAAGGCACCTTTTCCGGTCGCGACAACGATGTTGTCTCTTTCATGATCTCCTATGCGCGCACCAACTCCCGATTGACGCAATATCAGCAAGACATCGACACCGTGGCGCCTGGCTCCGTCGGAATTCAAACCTACGAGAGCATCGCCGAAATCGACTATGGCCTGCAACTTACGCGGTGGCTCAAGATTCGCCCCAACCTGCAATACGTGATCAACCCCGGAGGCACGGGCAAAATTCCCAACGCCTTCGTCATCGGCCTGTATACGCAGGTGACGTTTTGAGCAGAACTTCTCAATTTGGAGGTAGAGTAATGACGAACCATCACGACAACAAAATGCAGTGGTTCTGGCTTGGCGTGCGGCGACTATTTAGTGCCAAGATGTCAAGCACACTGAGCCGATTGCGAAGCCTCATGATGACCGCCTTTGTCGGCGCGGCCCTTTGTACTACTGCACATGCTCAGACTCAGGACCCCTCCGCAAAAGCGCCACCTTCCGAGGTTGCTGTCGCTCAGCCGTCCACCCAAACACCCACGCAATCTGAAATGGACAACGCGGACACAGATCCCAATCAGTGGCTCACATCCAACAAGGGCTACTTGGGTTATCGATACTCGAAGCTCGCCGAGATCAATATTCAAAACGTCAGCACACTGAAGACGGTATGCTCGTTCAAGTTGGGCGAACAGGGATCGTTCCAGAGTGCTCCACTCGTTTACAACGGCGTTCTATACATGACCTCCGTTTTTGGTACGTTCGCCATTGATGCGGCGAGTTGCAAGAAGCGCTGGAGCTACCAGCACACGCCCGGCGCGCACATGGGCCAGCGGAACAATAAGGGCGCGGCAATCTCGAACGGCCGCGTCATTCGCGGCACTCCGGACGGTCATCTGATCGCGCTGGACGCAGCGACCGGCACGCTGCTCTGGGACCGAACTATCATGGACGCGAGCGGCGGCGAATACGCGACTGCCGTGCCGCTGGTGTGGAAAGACATGATCTTCATCGGTAAAGCTGGCGGAGACTTGGGAATCCGCGGCGAAATGATGGCCTTCCGTGCCGCAGACGGCACCAAGATATGGGGCTTTCACACGATTCCTGGCAGCGGGGAGACGGGATCAGAAACATGGAAGAACCCCGCTAGCATCGCGCATGGCGGCGGCGCAACGTGGACCAGCTATAGTCTTGACCCCGTAAGCGGCTTGCTCCTGTTACCCGTCGGAAATGCGGGCCCCGATTTTGACAACGAAGCGCGGCCCGGCACCAATCTCTTCACCAACTCCATCGTGGCGCTCGATGCTATGACGGGACACCTGAAATGGTGGCACCAGCTGCTCGGGCCCGATGACCGCGATTTTGATACCACGATCGTCGCGGCATTCGATACGGCCGATGGCAGTCATCTGGCGGCGGGAGCTGGAAAAGACGGTGTGTTGCACGTAGTGGAGCGGGCAAGCGGCAAGCTCCGCTTCACTACATCGATCGTCTCACAGTACACCAATCGCGGAACGCCGATTCCCACGGACGCGAATGTGAGCTTCTGCCCGGTTGCAGCAACGCAGTGGAACGGTCCGGCCTACAGTCCAGATACCAATCTGCTCTATATGAACGGCATCGATTGGTGCGCTAAGGCGATCAAGGGCCCCCCGCCCGTATACGTCAAAGGCGAACCATATCTGGGCTGGGCGACGCCGAGCGGGTATGCCAACCGTGATCCCATTGAGCGAGCCTTTGGACTGGTCAATGCCATCGATCCAACAAATGGCCGTTTGCTGTGGCGTTATCGAGTTCCGTCACCGCCGGTCGCGGGTCTTGTCGTAACCGCCGGAGAGCTCCTGCTGACGGCCGACACGCAGGGCGATCTCTTTGCACTAGATGCGAAAACAGGCACGTTGCTGCTGCAACGACAGGTCGGTGCTGGAGCAATGGATGGGGGCCTGATCACATACAAAGTGAACGGCAGGCAGTTCATCGCCGTCGGAGCGGGGGACAACAACCCGACCTACAAGGTAAAAGGCGACAATGCCATCGTGATTCTGGGGCTGCCCTGAAGGTGCCATTTCGAATTGGTTCGCAAGCGCGTCATTTGCGAATCAGATGAGTTTTGTTTTTAACTATCGTCGCTGAGAGTTGATAGGGGTCATGAAATGAAGCAAAGTACTGGTTCGTTAATATGTTTGGCGGCGATTTTGTGCGCCGTGCCCGTCGTGTTTCTAGCGACCCAATTGGTGGCACAGGTTGTATCGATTGATGTGGGCAAGATGCCCTCCATTGGTACGGTCGATGAGCGTTTTCAGTCTTACAACATTGAAATGGTGGAGGTAATCGGCGGGCGATTTTGGAAACCATACGGGAGCGCCACGAACAAAAGCAAAGCGCAGGAGCCCGCCGCCCAGGAGGGCTCCACTCCGGCCGGTATTGACCCGAACCTCTATCAATACCGAAAACCCATCGACCTTTCCAATCTTCGACTGCGGAAACTGGCGGCGGCGCTGGGCCCCGCATATGTGCGCGTTAGCGGTACGTGGGCAAATTCTGTGTACTTCCAGGACTCGGAAAATGCCGCTCCAGCCAATGCGCCATCAGGGTTCAGCGGGGTCCTAACGCGAGAGGAATGGAAAGGCGTCATTGTTTTCTCTCATGCCGTGAACGCCGAGATAGTTATATCCGTGGCGACGGGGCCGGGACCGCGCGATGCTCAAGGCGTATGGACTTCGGACCAGGCACGGCAATTGTTCGACTACACCAAGTCCGCCGGAGGGCGAATCGCTGCAAGCGAATTCATGAATGAGCCGACATATGCAGCGATGGGCGGCGCACCGAAAGGATACGATGCCGCAAACTATGGCCGCGACATTGCGGTTTTCCGTCCGTTCCTTCGGAAAACTGCGCCGGATACAATATTTCTCGGTCCAGGTTCAGTTGGCGAGGGGCCGTTCGCGATGCCTATGGGTGGCGGAGTGCTGAAATCCGAAGACCTGCTTCACGCAGCCGGTCCCGTATTCGACGTTTTTTCGTACCATCTGTATGCGGCTGCTTCGCAGCGGTGCGCAAGCATGGGCGCATCATCACAAACAACGGCGACAGCGGCGCTTTCGGAAGATTGGCTCTCGCGCCCGGAAAAGATTGGCGCATTCTACGCGGACCTTCGAGACAGGTTCGAGCCGGGCAAATCACTTTGGATTACGGAAACCGCCGATGCAGCCTGCGGAGGAAACCCCTGGGCCTCGACTTTTCTGGACACCTTCCGATATCTTGTTCAACACGCAAACCTCGCCCAACGCGGCGTAAAAGTGATTATGCACAACACGCTGGCGTCGAGCGACTACGGCCTGTTAGACGAAAATACATTCGCACCACGTCCGAATTATTGGGCCGCTTTGCTTTGGCGACGCCTCATGGGTGCGACGGTTCTCGATCCCCACACATCGCCAATCCCGAATCTGTACGTCTATGCCCACTGCCTTCAGAACCATCCCGGTGGCGTGACCCTTCTGGTCATCAATGCCGACCGGCAGCAAGTCCATGAAATTACATTGCCGTCTGATGCAGAACGCTACACGCTGACAGCCAAGCAGCTTCAAGGCACAACGGTTCAGCTTAACGGGAAGACGCTTCAACTGAACAGCGATGGCGATGTGCCACAATTTGCAGGTCAGCCAACGCGCGCGGGACGCCTCAGTTTTGGGCCAACCAGCGTCACATTTCTGGCAATCGCCGACGCGGACAACAGCAATTGTCACTAAGTTGCGTGGACCTGAAACCAAAACCATTGGGGGGAACGACATGTCGCCCATGGGAATCGTGAGGGACAACTCTGAGGTCCGCCCGATCCTTCCGGTGGAAATTTTCCACTGGCGTTGAACCTTGAGCGGACTTCTATCGGGGCGCGCCGAAAAGATGGAGAAAGTTCCTGGTTCAGGTCGAGGTCGGCCGCCGTTGAGTGGCGCAGAGGTGGGAGAGGTATGAATCACACAAGAGCAGCTGTTCAGCGAAAAGGCGATCCGTCGCACGTGCCTTCCGACATCACCAAGGGCGATGTGACTTCGGAGTCGAACGAATCGGCTGGGTTTCAGGGCAACGACAAATTGCTCTTCGGTATCATCCTCGGCGTCATCACCTTCTGGCTGTTCGCGCAGACGACGCTGAATATCGCGCCGGACATGGGCAAAGACCTCGGTCTCGATGCGAATGCGATGAATACCGCGGTGTCCATCACATCCCTGTTCTCTGGGATATTCATCGTGGTGATGGGTGGGTTAGCCGACCGTGTGGGCCGGGTCAAGCTCGTCAATATAGGGTTCTATCTCAGCATACTCGGCTCTCTGCTCGTCGGCCTTGCGCCGAGCGGCACCATGGCATCTGCGTTCCTGTTGACCGGTCGAGCTCTGCAGGGGCTTTCAGGCGCCTGTATCATGCCTGCCAGCCTGGCACTGGTGAAAACCTATTGGACCGGCGCTCCGCGCCAGCGTGCCGTTAGCCTGTGGTCGATCGGTTCCTGGGGCGGCTCTGGCTTGTGCTCTTTATTCGGAGGACTGGTCGCGCAGAACCTCGGATGGCGCTACATCTTCTTTGCGTCTGTCGTTGTCGCGATCGTTGGTCTCGTGTTGATGCGCGGCACGCCTGAAAGCAAAGCACAGAGCCAGAAAGACTACAAATTCGACGTTGCAGGCGTCATCTCCTTCATGATCGCAATGGTGGCCTTACAAATTTTCGTGACCCAAGGGAATAAACTTGGGTGGACCAGTTCCTATGCGCTCATTCTCGTTGCCGTCACAGTGATATTCGGGATCCTGTTCTTTCGCACCGAGGGGCACGCGCCCGCAGCCTTCATCGATTTCACACTGTTCCACAATCCGACATTTACCGGGGCCACGATTTCTAACTTTCTGCTTAATGCTGTGTCCGGCACCATGATCGTGTCGCTCCAGTTGGTCCAGATTGGCGGCAAGATGACCGCGCAGCAGGCCGGTATGCTGACGCTTGGTTACGCCATTGCGATCATTGCCTTCATCCGCGCCGGCGAGAAACTGTTGCAACGTTTTGGCGCGCGCAAACCGATGATTTGGGGCTGCCTCGTTACCGGCCTCTCTATTCTGTTTCTCTTGCCGGCAAACGTGATGCTATCGGATTACAAGATCCTGGCCATCATCGGGTATACGCTGTTTGGTCTCGGCCTTGCCATCTATGCGACGCCCTCGACCGATGCCGCGCTCTCCAGTTTGCCGGCGACGCAGGCGGGATCCGGCTCAGGCATCTATAAGATGGCATCTTCTCTGGGTGCTGCATTCGGGGTGGCCATTTCGGCAGCAATCTTTACCGCTCTGGGCGCAAGCTCCAACAGTGCACATTGGTTGGAAGGCGTGATTACCTTCCAAGGACGCCAGGACAACCTTGCTGTTCGACAAGCTGCCATCATCGCTCTCATGTTCAATGTGTTTATGGCCGCAGTGGCGATCATGTCGATCATGCTCACCATCCCCAAGGGCAGGCAAAAGAGTGAGGGCTAGAATCTCCAACCTCTCCCGATCAGATCCGCGATCTCGAGGAGTATCATTTTTTGTCTCGATGTGAAAGGAGTTCATCACCATGAGCGAAAAAGACGTGACAGCAGTTCTTGCAAATCTCACCGCTGCCCTTCCAGAGTTGGAGGCTGTATATAAGGACATCCATGCTCACCCCGAATTGTCGATGCAGGAAACGCGCACTGCAGGGATTGCGGCGGACCACCTAAAGAAGAGCGGATTCGAGGTGACGACAGGAGTCGGTAAGACCGGGGTTGTTGGTATATTACGCAACGGAGACGGCCCAACGGTGATGCTGCGCGCGGATATGGATGCGTTGCCCATCAAGGAAGCGACCGGTCTTCCCTATGCCAGCACCGTCACTGCGACTGGCCCTGATGGCAAGTCCACGCCGGTGGCGCACTCCTGCGGCCACGACATGCATGTGGCCTGCTTGATTGGCGCTAGCTCGTTGTTTGCCAAGAGCCGCGATGCCTGGCACGGAACGCTCATGGCGGTTTTTCAACCAGGGGAAGAGACCGCACAGGGCGCGCAAGCGATGATTGATGACAACCTCTTCAAACGATTCGCGAAACCCGATGTTGTGCTTGGCCAGCATGTCATGAGCTTGCCCTCCGGGCATCTCGATTGGCGTACTGGAGTTGTCACTTCAGCTGCCGACAGCCTGCAAATTCGCATGTTCGGCCGTGGCGCACATGGCTCGATGCCCGAGGCCAGCATTGATCCCGTCGTCATGGCTGCCTCGACCGTGATGAGGCTGCAGACGATCGTCTCGCGGGAAGTCGCGCCCACGGATGCTGCCGTGGTGACAATAGGGGTTCTGCAGGCGGGAACAAAAGAGAACGTCATTCCCGACGAGGCGCTCATTAAGTTGAACGTGCGCACCTTCGATGAGGGAGTCCGCAAACATGTGCTTGCAGCGATTGAACGAATTGTGAATGCCGAAGCAGCTGCGGCAGGTGCGCCGAAACCGCCTGAGATCACTCCTCTGGATCGTTATTCCTTGGTAATGAATGATGTCGACGCAACAAATAAGGTCGTTAACGCGTTTCGTCAAAACTTCCCTAACGGCTCCGTAGAGCAGACGAAGCCTACGATGGCGAGCGAGGACTTCGGATGTTTTGGAGCGGAATGGCACGCCCCGGCGGTATTCTGGTTCTTTGGTGGGGACGATCCTGAGGTGTATGACAAGGCAAAGAAGGACGGCACGCTGAACGAGCTTCCGACGAACCACAATCCGCGTTTTGCACCAGTGATCCACCCAACTCTGGAGACAGGTGTGAAAGCTCTGGTCGTCGCGACGCATGCCTGGCTGGCATCGTGAACAACACTCTCATTGACGGACAGCACCTGGAGGGTGCCTTTCTGGTCGCGCTCGATCTGCTCGGTACGTTCGTCTTCGCACTAAGCGGCGCAGCAGCCGGTGTCAAGAGCAAACTCGATCTGTTTGGACTGATGGTGCTCGCCTTCGCGGCAGGGAACGCGGGGGGAATTACTCGCGATCTGCTTATCGGCTCTGTTCCGCCTGGAGCCATCAGCGACTGGCGTTATTTAGGAGTCTCTCTCCTGGCTGGTTTGATGACGTTCTTCTGGTATCCCAATATCGACGTGCGCCGCAGGCCCGTGCTGTTGTTCGATGGCGCGGGCCTAGCCCTGTTCGCCGTCACCGGCGCGCAAAAAGCGCTGGCCGCCGGACTCAATCCAGTGATGGCTATATTCATGGGAGTGCTAACGGGGATTGGTGGTGGCATGTTGCGCGATGTGCTTGTCAACCAAACGCCGACGGTACTTCAGGCCGATATTTATGCCGTTGCTGCGCTAGCCGCTGGCGTCGTAGTAGTGATCGGATATGTTTTGCATTACCCGGCTTTTCTGATGATGACCGTGGGCGCACTTCTTTGCTTCTGGCTGCGGGTTATGGCGATATATCGAGGATGGCATTTGCCCGTCGCACGGTCGCAGAATCTGTCGGATTGAATCATCACTTTTTATATCGTTGAACTCGGAGCTCCGACTCCGTCGAATCGGTCCGCTATGCCAATTCTTGACTCGACCATGGTGTTTTGCCAAATCCATCGACGCATCTGCTCACCAGGCAGGCGCGCTCATCAAAAGGTGGGCCGACTTGGCTGCTCGTCGGGCTAATGCCCGACAGATTCATTGAATTTTCACGCAAATCTAGTCAAATGAAGTTCTTGCCTCCACATTGCACACTTAACGGGCACCTGAGTATTTGCAGAACAGAGGCAAGTCGCGTATTATCTATGACGCGGGGTGGAGCAGCCTGGTAGCTCGTCGGGCTCATAACGCGCCAATTATCACCCGGCTCTGCCGGATTCAAACGACTTAGCTGTTCTCCTCGGCCACGAAAACCTCTCAAAACGGGATATTCTGGGCACTTAACGGGCACCTGATAATCGCATGTTACTGCTTGCGCTAGACTACAGCGATCCCGCGGGAGGCTAGCTAGCAATAAGCGGTACGGCGATGAGCGCGGCGCAAACTCCAACCGCCTTCCAAGGCATTAACTTCTCTTTCAGAAGAACCGTCGCCAAAAGTACTGTAACGACGGGGTAAAGCGATGAAAGTACTACCACCGTGTCGAGTCGCCCCAATTGAGTGGCGCGGACAAACGCGACGCTCCCCGACACGTCTACCAAACCGGCCACGGCGGCCCATAGTCCCGCGCGCGGATGGAAATCGCGGAGTTTTCGGCCATAAACTGTGATCGCAGCCGTCACAAAAAGCGCCGCTACGCGGCTGTGCACTTCAATCCACAAAGCGGAACCGGCACCGGCCTGTTTTATGGCTAGAGAGTATGCGGCGAAACCACAGCCCGCCAGAATTGCCATTCCGAGGACCTTCCTTTCGGTTTTGTCGTCGGAGCGGGAGATCAACCAAACGCCTAGAGTCGCTAGCGCAACGCCAATCAACCGTGATGCGCCTGGCGAACCTTCTCTAAACATCGTCGCCGCCGTGGGTATGCCCGCAGAAAGAACAGCAACAACTGGTGCTGCCAATCCCATTCTTCCGCTTGATAATGATCCGTACAATATTGCGAGGGCTAAACCTCCAGCGGTCCCAGCGACCAGACTCCAAGTCAATGCGTGCTTCGACGGGATGGGTGCGTGAACCGTTGTGGCAACGAGGATCATGAATGCGAGTCCCGAAAGGTGCGCGATTGTCGCGAGGACAAAAGGATTTCCGCGACGGCTGGCATAGCCACCCAAAAAATTCGCGGTGCCCCAAGCCGCAGTCGTACTCAGGCTGAATCCGATCGGTGCTAAATTGGACATTTAAATTGAAAACTCACGGGTCACACTTGTCGAAGCGCTGAATCCCGTCACGAAGTAAGCCGAAGTATAGCGGAAAGCTCGAACCTGCGTCCCCACGACGGTCACGCGGCGCGCCGAAAATTCACAAGGTTCTCGCTTAAGCCGTACTGTCCGGCGATGTGACGGGCCGTAAAGTTAAGCCGGCCGTAATGCATGAGGGCATCGAGTGGTAACAGCAGACACGATTCGAACCAATTCGCTTGCTAACTATCAGGCCGGAGGTCGCGGGTTCGACTCCTGTCGCCCGCGCCATAAAATCCAAAAAATATAAGGGTTCACGGCACAGTGTCAAGATCGAAGCGAACTACGAGGGTGCTGAAATCATTTTCTTTTCTGCGTCGAACGCCATCTGCGTCACTCGAATCACCTCGGCTTTGGGGTCGAAATCATCCCAATTATGGAAATCTAATTCCCGGCTTTGCCGTCTAGTGGAAAGCAGCGCGTTCGCATACTCTTCGGTCATCGTCACCTGACGACCAAAGAAGGCAAATCAGTCACAAGGAGACCCAAAAATGAAAAAGCTCATATATCTATTGCTGCTTGCTACCGTCTTTTGCGTTAACGTCTCGGCTCAGTCCTCACAAGAGGATTCACCAGAAAAATTGCAAAAGTATGTTCCTCTTTTGCCTTCGGTGAAGGCGCAGGTTTGGAAAATCGATCCAAAGCTTGGATATGCGGTCCACAGCGTTGGGGGAGGCGTATACGTCATCTCCGATAACGGATGGCAATCTGCATTCCTTGTAACCGATGAAGGGGTCATTGTCTTTGATGCTCCAGCAAGCTTCGGAAAGAGTATTCCGTCAGCGATTGCAAACGTGACCGACAAGCCGATCAAGATGCTTGTCTACTCTCACGAACACAAAGATCATATAGGTGGCTCAGCAGCATTCAAGAACATAAAAGGTCTCCAGATCGTTGCTCTCGACACTGTCGGCGACTTTCTGAAGGAAATGAAAGACCCGAATCGGTTGTTGCCGAACGTAACATTCAAAACGGAGAAGACGCTCACACTTGGAGGCCAGACTGTCGAGCTCACCCGCCATGATTATCATTCGAATGAAGGCGATCTTTTCATCTACATCCCCAAAGCCAAATTCTTAATGGCCGTTGACTGCGTAACCCCTGGCTATGCTCCCTTCCAGGGCTTCGATATTACGACGAACTTCCATGAGTATCTGAAGGTATTCGATCAACTCCTTGCCTATAACTTTGACACCTTTGTTGGCGGCCATCTTACGAGTATAGGGACGAAGGAAGATGTTGAGATGACCAAAGAGTTCACCATGGACGTCTACAACACGGTTAAACGCGTTCATAACAACATGGACCAAGCTGCCGTTACTGGTGAAGCTGCGAAAACCATTGGAACGGACAATGAATTCCTTTTGTTCAAGGTGCTCCTGGACAAGGCCACGAACGACTCGGTCAAGGAACTTCAACCTCGATGGATTAATCGCTTAGCCGGTGTTGATGTGTGGTTGCCAAGTCATGTTCGCACTGCCCTAATTTATGTCCGATGGGACGATAAAGAATGAGGGTATGAGGAGATAGTCATAACGTATGGAAGTATGGCGCGGTAGATCTTTTCTAGGCCAGTCGCAGGGGCGGAGGACCACCTCCGCCGCCTGATTGCGTCTCTAGTACAAGCAGTTGGAGGACGCGCGCCGAGAGCGGAAAGCTTTGGGAGAGATAGTCTTCGGCAATTGGGGATAGGCGAAACTCTAGTCCGGAATATGTGTTTTGGACGCACGACAGCGAGGAGAAAGCAGCGATGAAGAAAGATCATCCAGGAATTAACCCTGCTTCAAAGCCAAGTGGGGATGGCTGTGTGGAATGTCTGGGAGCGGGAGGCTGGTGGCTTCACCTTCGCCGATGCACCGAGTGCGGGCATATCGGATGCTGCGACAGTTCTCCAAGCCAACATGCGTCAAAACACAGCGCAGCAACGAAACATCCTGTGATTGCGAGCTTCGAACCAGGTGAGGACTGGTTCTTTGACTACGAAAAGCAGCGGATGATCAAGGGCGTGGAGTTGCTGCCGCCTCATTCGCACCCAGCGACTCAGCCGGCACCAGGCCCAGCGGGAAGAGTCCCACCGGATTGGGAAGCTCTCCTGCACTGATCATGTCTGAACAACTCAACAGGCAACTTGTTCAGGAACCTTGACTGGTAGTGCAACCAGCATTTAGGGATTTCGTCCATACAGCAGAAGAATTTACGCGTGAAATACACTCTCGGGGCTATTGCGAAAACTGGCATTGAAGCCAAGGCGATGGGCGTTGGAGGAAGCGGCCCGTAACTGGCTGCTCCCGCTTAGCCCGCAAACCAAAAAAAAGGAGTAGGAAAGATGACCAAGGGCCGCATGGAGGCTTTTAGTGACGGGGTATTCGCGGTCATCATCACCATTATGGTGCTGGAAATGAAGTCTCCACAAGGAACCGGTCTTGCGGCCTTGCAGCCACTCCTTCCTGTTTTCTTCAGCTATGTCCTGAGCTTCGTTTACGTCGGCATCTACTGGAACAACCATCATCACCTCCTGCAGGCGGCGAAGCATGTTACGGGTGGCATCCTGTGGGCGAATCTGCATTTGTTGTTTTGGCTCTCGTTGACCCCGTTCGTTACCGCCTGGATGGGGGAGAACCATTTTGCGCCTTGGCCGGTGGCGTTGTACGGGGTGGTGTTACTGTTCGCCGGAACCGCTTATTTCCTTCTGACGAAGACACTGATCGCCCACCACGGGAAAGATTCAACGCTGGCGGCATCGATTGGAAATGACAGGAAGGGCACGCTGTCTATCGTGGTCTACGCAGCGGCAATTCCCCTGTCGTTCGTACAGCCGTGGATCGCCTGCGCCTGCTACGTTATTGTCGCTATCATGTGGCTGCTCCCCGACCCGCGCATCGAAAAAGCAATAGGGCAATAAACGGAGGACGCCAGCCCCCTGACGCAGCGTTAAATGTACTCCAACATTGGTCGTGTTCCTTGCAACGAATTCTGGGAGGTATTGAGCCGTTCCCCCTCTGCAGCGCTGCTAGGTCAGCACGACAATCTTTCCGCCCGCCTTGTTCTCCTCCATGCAGCGATGGGCCTCGGCGATCTCGTCGAGGTGGAAGGTTTTGCCGACCTGGACGTGCAATGTGCCTGCTGCGATCTTCTCGACCAGATCCTCAAGCGGCGTCCGCATGAAATCTTCCGATTCGCCAGCATAGGTGGTCAGGCTGACCGCGGTCGGGATAGCCTCCATCGGGGCGAAATTGTCGAAGGACCATTTGTTGCCGACAATGCCGGTCATGCAAACGATGCCGCGCTGCTTGGCGCAACGTAGCGAGTCTTTGAGTGTCGTTGTGCCCACCAATTCAAGCACTTTGTCGACCCCTTTCGGACAGACCTCCTGGACCTGTTCGGCAATCGAGCCGGTATCGATAAACACCTGATCGACACCGCTGGCCCGCAGCAGTTTTTCGCGGTCAGGGTTACGAGTCGTCGCGGCGACGAAGGCACCGTGGCTCTTAGCGATGGCCGCGGCCGCCAGCCCGACCGAAGTCGTGCCACCGCGGATCAGCAGACGCTCGCTTTTTTCAAGACGTAGCGACCTGAACAGCGAGCCCCAAGCCGTTTGCAGCATCTCCGGGATGGCTCCGAGCGTTTCCCAAGGGAGTTCGGTCTTAACGACCTGCACCTGTGTCGCGGGCACGCAGGTGAATTCGCCGTAGCCGCCGTCGAACTGCCGTCCCATGCCGCCCATAGCGGTCGCGACGATATCGCCCCTGCGAAACTCGTTTCCTGGCGCTGACTCGACGACTCCGACCGCCTCGATGCCCAGCACACGAGGGAACTTGACGCTGGGCGAATGACCCTGCCGCGTGAACAGTTCGGAGCGGTTGAGCCCGAACGCCTTGACCCGAATCAAGACTTCGCCGCTCTGCGGTGCGGGGATCGGGAGGCTCTCAATTTTGAGAACCTCCGGCCCACCTGCTTCGTGAATCACTGCGACTTTCATGGTGGTCATCATTCAGGTCCTTTCGTTTTATGCGCGCGGGGGGTTGGTGGTGGAAAAACAGTAGCGCGCGATCTTCCAGGTGCCGTCGATCTTCTGAAACACGAAGAGCTCCTGGTTGGCTTCCGGGCCGCCCCCCCCAGTGGCTTTGACCTTGACCGTCCCGGCCGAATTGGTGCGCGCGATTGCCCATTCAGGCGCAATCTGGTGTATTTCGGCGATATTGAAATTGACGCTCAGCGTAATGGCAGTGAACACCGAGTCGTACGCCTTACGGACCGCGTCGGCTCCGACGCTGGACGGGAAGTGCTGCGGCATGAATACGCCGTCTGAAACGTAGAGCTTCATCACTGCGTTGGTATCGGATTGATTCAATGCGTCTTGATACTTGGCTAGTACAGCGGCGACTGCCTGTTCGTCTGCATTCATGGTTTCGCTCCTTTGTGTTCGAGGATGAGTCCAAAAGGGACTATAGGCTTATCCCATCTTTGAGACTAGCGGGAGAAACTGCAAATGAATTTCCCAAATTTGGGATAATCTCTTGACGAAGCATCGGAGCGGAGGAGAACGATGACAGATCTCAATTCGCTGATGATTTTCGCCAAGGTAGTTGAGGCGAATAGTTTTTCGGAAGCGGCGCGCCGCCTCAAAATGCCGACCTCGACTGTCAGCCGCCGCGTGGCCGACCTGGAGGACCAACTCGGCGTCCGCCTGCTCGAACGTTCGACGCGCAGCCTGCGGCTCACTGATATCGGGTCCGAAGTTCTCGAACATGCCCAGCACAGCGCGGAACTGAGCGAATCGGTCGACAACATCGCTTCGAACCATCTGTCGAACGTCTCGGGCGTATTACGGCTTTCCGCGCCACCCAGCATCTCCGACTCGTTGCTTGCGCCTCTGGTCGGCGCATTCCAGGCATCCTACCCCAACGTCCGCGTACAGGTCTTCATCACCGACCGGATTGTCGATCAAATCGCCGAGGGCGTCGACTTGGTGTTCAAGGTCGGAGAGCAACTCAAAGATTCGTCGCTCGTCGCGCGCAGAATCCTGACCTACCGGCATCAGCTTGTAGCGAGCCCGGTCTATCTCGCAAAGTGCAAGCCGCCCAAAACACCGCAGGACCTGCTCGACCATCGGCTACTCGCGTTTTCATTTTGGACGCCCCTGAGTATCTGGAACTTCACTCATTCGAACGGAAAGAAAAAAGAGACACTGACGTTCCAGCCTTTCCTCTCGATGAACGACTACGCTGGCCTTGCGACCGCGCTGCTCGCGGGCACCGGCATCGGCGACCTTCCGCCGCTGGTGCAGCCTGAGTTGCTGCGCGACGGCCGGCTCGTCGAGGTCATGTCGATATGGCGCTTCTCCATCTTCCATCTCTGGGTGGTCCATCTCGGCAGTCGTTACATCACACGGCCCGTGCGCCTGTTCAAGGAATTCGCGGCGCAAATGGCCCCGACGCTCTTTCCAACGCTTCCGACATGAGAAGGGATTTATCTGACCGCCCAAAAACGCAAAGGGTAAGGCCGTCATCAGCTCGGCAAAAGTGTGTTGCGATTGCAGCACCCACTAGAAAGACTTAAAAGTTCTCTCAATCGATGAGCACCTCCTTTGAATAGCGCGCCTGCCTTGGGCGCGGACCGACCGACTCCAACAGCTCCATTCCCTATTTTGGCTTCTCTGTGTTTTCAGTAATTTGGGGAATCTGCTTTTCGCTCAAAGCTAACCCCAATGGCATGAAAAGATCGGATTCTGGCACAGTTTTGGCACAGGGGACGCGCCTGCGCGATACCAATTCGTCAAAAGCAGGAGCTCTCCCCAAAACGTTCTGGCACAGCTGGCACAGCAGTACCAGACCGGTGGCACTGAGCTACGACTGAAACAAGATTCGCAGTTGTTTTGATCCGGAGATATGTTTCCTGGCCTGCGCAATTTCGCTTCTGCGAATGAGGCCTCGTCGTAGTCCTTCTCGGAGCGCTTGACGAAGGTTCGCAGCGGGCACATCCCCACTGTGTAGGACATCAAGAATTGTTCTCATAGGGATTGTTACGCTGGCTCCATGAGCAGTTCCAATGTCATATTGGGGTAGATCAGCGAAATGCAGAACGAGCACTCGGGGGATTGCACTATTTCGCCGGAACCTTTTCGGGACGGTCATGTGCAGTTTTGCAGGCATCACGTCCGAAAGGTCGTAAAGGCTCAGAGCGGTTTGATGGCTGTAGACTCCCTTAATAACTTCTTCCCGATTCCTAGACCAGAGCGACCAAAGCATCAGGTCAGAGCGGTCGCTTCGGGGAAATCTGGCCAAGCGATAGATCCCTCGATGCTCACGAATCCAGTTCTCCACCTGAACGTGGTATGGGTGAGTATTCTCGGCGAACCCCGCAGCCTTCGCCTGCTTGGTCGTGAAGAAACCCTGCTGGTCTTCGGCAATCTCGTAGAGCCGCTTGGCTGCTTCCCTGCGCCCTCTCGCCATAACACAATGCTACAACTTATATGATGTATTGTGCATCCGCGTCGTTCCATAGCCCTAGCCAGAGAGATAAAGTGGCGCGCTGGGGACAGAACTCCTGACCCTCTGCTTAGAAGGTGCGCAGTATAAGAATCTAAATGGTGTCGCTTGCGAGGAAGGGCGTCATTTATCTCGCTCTTTAATGGGACCGAAGTTGGACTGGAATCCTGGGGGTGTCCCTTAGATGGCCGATTGGGGGAGGCATGGTTCCCTAGGCTTGGTCGGCAGCACATTGGTGTGTCAGACGACCGGGCGTGTCATGTTTAGTCCGCAATAGTCTCAAGAGAGACGCCCGCCTCGTGCAACAATTTATACAGGGGACCGATGGTCGTCCGCTCTTGAGGTTCGGCCGGCGTCCCTGCCGGTTTTTCTCGGTGGTCACAGTAGGTGAATACAACCCGCTGTTTCGCCCGCGAAAAAGCAACGAAGAACGCACAGGTCTCCTCGGTCGGATTCTTGCGGTAGCCCCAGAACGCAGAATCCTCGAATCCCACGAAAACGACCGTGTGGTACTCAAGTCCCTTGCTCTTGTGTATAGTCATGATCGGCACCGAATCGGCCCCTTCCAATTCATCGAGCGCAGCGTCCCATTTCATGGTTTTGCGAAACCGCACAAGATGCGACAGGAGCTGCCGTAACGTGTCTCGGTAGAGCTGACCCTGCGCATATTGTGGATAAAGGGCCTTGATGGAGTCCTCACCCAAGAAAGACAGGATCACGCGCAGCAGGTTCTCAATCTCGGTTTCCTTTGTGTCTGTATTTTCCAGAAGAACGCGCAGCTTCCTTAGGAATTGAGAAAGTTTGGTTTCGATTTCGCGCTCGGACTCTTCCGAATCTCCACCCATGATCTCAAGGAGGACATCAAGGGCTCTCGTCCACGCAGCCGGTGCTCTCGGGACGGCTGCCATCCTCAAGAAATCGAGAAGCACGCTCGTGACCGGTTCGGCGAGCAGATCTTGGAGTTCCGCCTCGACGCGCGCCTTGATTCCTACCTTGTGCAGCTGCTCCTGAACGTCCCCGGTGTATTCGGGAGGTTTATTCCTCGTCAGGATGCACACATCCCTTGGTTTCAGCGAATCCGCATCGATCCAGCTCCTTACGAGCGAAGCCAGATGCGTGGCCTCCTGGCTCGAATCTTCAAAAGACAAAATACGGCACTCGCCGCCTACGTTTGAGTTACCTTCGGACGAGACCGCAGGGATGGTGTGCTTTTCCAGCGCGGCGGCCAAAATTCCTTGGATCCGAACCAGCTCGGGAGCGGAACGATAGTTTACGACTGGGCGCAATACGGAAGCTTGAAAGTCTTCTTTGAAATGTTTAAAAATCCCGCTCAAAGCGCCAGCCCATTGCATGATTCTCTGCTTCGGATCGCCAACCGCAGTGAGCACGGCTTCGGACCCGAGAAATGCTGTCTTCACGAGCTGATATTGCAGGTCGGTTGTGTCCTGAAATTCGTCCAAAAACACGTACCGATAGGTTCCGCGCAAGGCCTTAAGAACGAAGGGATTCAATACCAAGATGTGTTCGGCAAGTACGGAGAGCATAGGGAAGTTCATCCACGAGGGCTTTTTGTCCTCGACGAACTTCTTCCAGAGTGCGGTATTCGCCGGCGGCTCCTCCGCAATGCGAGCCGAAGGTTTCCAGTTCAGCTCTTTCAATCTCAATTCGTAGTCTTTGGTGGGGCACCAAGGTTTGGGCAAACCACTACTAAAGTGATCCACAAGACGCTTCGCAAAGGAGTCAAACGTAAAAGAGTTGAATCTTGACGATAACTCATGGCCACAACGCAGGCGCACGCGATCCGCGAGGTTCCGGGCCGCGTCACGCTTAAAGCTGATCGCGAGGATCCGAAATGGCCACTCGCACATCCCGGTTTGCAAGAGAAAACACGCCCGCTGAGCGAGCAGCTCTGTCTTCCCGGCGCCAGGGCCGGCGACGACCAAGGTGTTCGACGAAGATCGGACCGCCCGTTCGGCAACCGGCTCCAAACTCTCGACACCAATCGGGCGCCAGACAGACAGTCTCATCAACATCGGTGCCTACCGGTCCATCCCTAATTTGTCTTTCATCGTGCCGATCAACCGCTTGAGCACTGAGGGCGTCTCACTCGCTAATTCCTCCGCTGAGAGTTGACTCATTGCCGCGAAATGAGTGCTGGGTTTCCCGCGGCCGAGGAAGAGATACCGATACCAGAAGAACAGCTCTTGGCCCGAGGTTGAATAAGCCACGAGTTCAGAACAATCGCGTCTCAAAACCGCAGTGACTACGTCGCTCAGCATTTCCTGGTAGTCTTCGCTGTTCGGCTTTGGAATCGAGGGCCCGAATCCCTCCTCAACTAGGCTTTTGTACATTTCCGGGAACTTTCGAAGAAGGGCAAAATCGAGATCGAGCGGCTTTGAGAAAAAGACGCCGTATTTTTCCAGGCAACTAACCCAAGCCTTTAAGTGATCGAAATCTTCTTTGTTTTTGACAGTCCACGTGTGCATTCTCTCCAGCTCATGGTCGGAGAGCGTGCTGCGTTTCCCCGAATCGTCAGTGACCTCAAGCAATTCCTTTCGACTGACACCGAGTCGCAACAATTCCTTGCAGGCGTATTTCACTCTTCCCCATCCTCCCCCCTGCCGTCCAACGTCGAGGTCCAGCAACGTGAGATACGGAATGTGCAGGTCCGAAAGAAGCTTCCAGAAGTGGTTGACGTGACGCCCGCCCAGGGGCACGAAGGACACGAAATTCACGTCGAGCGGAACTCCCAAAGCCTTCGCCACCTCCGGCAACACAACCTGCTCCGAGTCGCCCTCACCCAGGATGACGAGATTTGAGAAATATAGCTCGGGATAGGCCCGCACGGCTTCGTTCACGTACTTGAAAGCAGCATCCTCGTCGGCTGGCAAAATGATGTTGTGCACCTCGGTTTCTCTCTCCGTGTCGAGCCGTAGGTAGCGCACGTTGGTTGGGGGTACACGAGACAGGATGCCCGGCGAATGGCTTGCCAGTAACACCTGCCCCCGAGGAGACTCAGAAAGCCTAAGGAGCCGTTGCATGATCCGACCGAGATAGTGCGGGGCCAGGTGGTTCTCCGGCTCCTCAATGGCTAAGACGACCAGCGCAGGTGGGTTTAGCCGATCAAGGAGGATTCCATATTCCGTATTCTCACCGTCGTCGTTGCTGTCTTCTTCTTCCTCTGGTTCATCGTCCTCTTCGGCGCTCTCGTCAGACTCGGATTCGATCGATTCCTTTATTAGCCGTTCTTCCAAATCGAACATCATCCCCACGAGCGCTAAATAAAATAACGACTGGAGGCCCTCACTCAACTGATCGATCTGCCCGAGTCTTCCCTCCGTTTCCGCATTGAAGACCAGCTCCAAGTTTCTGACGAGTTCTTCGAATCTCGGATTTAACGGGCGCAGCGTGGGGTTGTCAAAGGCGCTGAGATTCTCGAGCTCTTCCCAGTTCTTCCGGATTGCTTCGGTGATGCTTTTGATCGCCGGCTCGTCTTGAAACGCATCGAGAATTTCCTCCGCGCCGTCCTTGAGTTTGGAGCGAATCGCCGGAGACCATCGAACGGCTCGAAATAAGCGGCCGAACACCGATCCACGAGCCGCCCGGAGGTGCCTCGAAGGGTCACGAGATGCGGGCACGTAAATGGCGTGGATCTGCGAGCGTTGTACTACGGTCATCGGCTGTTTCGTCTCGTCGGCCTCACCTTCCGGAGTCGTTACCCAATACAGATTCTGCTCTACGTCTCCTTCGGGGAGGTTCGTGGCGGTCCAAGTGGCCTCTAGCCGGACCCGGCAAAAAGGACCGGTGTCAACATCTTCCACAATCATCTGATTAAAGCATTCGGGCAAAGCCAAGATACTCGTGGTTTCCTCATCACCGAGTTCCGGAAACTCCAGCCGAACTTCGATCGACAGCGATTGTTTTTCGACTTCTTCGTCCTCCGAGTCATGGGGAATATGAAAATCCCCCTTTACAATCGTTCGTTCCGCTCCCGATAAGCCGAAGAGCCTACACATTGCTTCGAGAATGGCTGATTTTCCAGAACCATTGGCTCCGACAAAGCATGTCGAATCGCAGAGATCGACTGTCACAGGCTGCGACCCGAAAGATCGAAAATTAGAAATCATAATTCGCGATATCTTCATACGTTTCCATTCGACGAACCACTTGAGCGTTTCGACATGATTAAGAACAAGAAGCGGTGTTGAAATCTTGAGTTCTCCGCTCCAGCACGACCACCTCGCGGGCAGTGCGCAATCTCTCAGCCGCTATCGCAAGGTAGAATATATACGTATGGATATATCGAAGTCGAACCGCGATCCTAACGAATGAGGAATTCCAGGGACTGAACCGGATGCGTGGGCACATCCCGGAGAAGGGACGGTAGCTGTGCAAATTCCTGACTGGGTTCGAGGCGTTTTGGATGGCTACGCGACGCAAGAAAAGCCATTCCAAGAGTGCGAGATCAGCAGTGCGCTGAACAAGGCTGCCAAAGAGAAAAATGATTTAAGCGATCAGGACCGTAAATGCACGCTGACAGAATGGTCCGCGTTTAACTTCGACGGGAGTAGGCAAAGAGACAGCGTTTGGGGCACTTACTTTGGTCCCATGATGACGCGCAAGCGGTCTGACGGGGTTGTGTTTTACTCCCCGGACGTAAAGGACTTGGATGCTGAAAGTTTCGCTCACTTGGGAGAGCGCGCGATGAACTGCACAAATCCGGTCATGCGCGCAAGGTACGCGGACATTGTCTGGGATATGAAGAACAAGGCCATAGGGCAAAGGCCGAACGTCGAGTTTGCCCGGGTCGCCATCGACTCGTATCTGGAGGCTATCGAAAAGGCACGCTACGAAATGGAGATGTTCGGCGTTGAGTGGGTCGCCCGGGCGCTCCAACTCGCACGCTCGATCAAGGACGACGAGCGCACCAAGCGAGTTGTCGGTGCCATCTTCGCCTTCCACGACAAGGTCGCAGAAGTAGGACGAGCCGGAACGTGGATTTTCCTGTTCGACCTTTTGTACGGAGAGAAATGCACTAATGCGGACCAGGAGGCGCGAATCGTTGCACAGCTTGAGGACATGTTTGCGAAAGTAACCGATACAAAGCCATCGGCATCCGGCGCGTACCGTGCCGACCCATTTGCGGCTGAAGCAGCCGCGGACCGACTCCTGCGGCACTACCACAAACTAAATGACAGGCCGAATGCCGAACGCGTGATGAAGGCATTTGGAGCCACTTTTGAAGATATGACGCGGAAGGCGAATCCCGTGATGGCAAGCATCTTTCTCCCACGCATAATCGAGCGTTATCAGCAGGAAGGGCTGAAGGAAGACGCGGAGCGAGCGCAGTTGCTCGCACAAGAAAAGGGGAAGAATATTGCAGGCGACATGAAAACGATCTCCATCGAAAGCGACCTCAAAAAAGAGGACGTTGACAATCTCGTCGCGAAGTTGGTGCTGCCGGGTGATCTCGATACTTCTCTGACGCGCATTGGTGTGTATTTTATGCCAGACGTTGACGCAGCGCGGACGCTGTTGGAGCGGCTACGTACCGATGCTCCGTTCCTGAGCATGATTCCGGTCAGTTTCGTGGATGAAGAGGGGAATCCAACGGCAGTGATGGGCGCCCTTGATGACGATGAAGATGGACGGGTCTATCAGCAGTTAGGGCGTAGCTTGCAATTCTTGCAACCGATCCTCGGGTATACGCTTAAGAAGTTGAGAGAAGTGCTCCATCCAAGCGTAGACGATCTCCTGGGGTTTCTCTCGAAGTCCCCGGTATTTGCCGGTCTGCGCCAGGAACTCCTGCGGGACGGCCTCACCGCCTACCAGCAGGGCGATTTCGTCAAAGCCATTCATGTTTTGATACCGCAGGTGGAATGCGCTTTGCGAGGGTTCCTCGAAAGGTTGGGCGTCCCGACAAGAAAGCCTTCGCGGAATCATCCGGGAGTTAACGAGGCCAAGAACCTGAACGACATCCTGGCCGACGAGCGAATGCGTGGAGTACTCAAGGAGAGGCTCTGGCGATACCTCACCCTGGTCTATGTTGAAAAGCGCGGCGGCCTCAATCTCAGGAATGATGTTGCTCACGGTCTGCTCGATCCCGCCGCGTTCAACCAGCAGATTGCGGACTACGTGTTCCACTCTCTGCTGGCCCTCAGCCTCATACGTGAACGGAAGAAAGAGGAGGGGGCAGCTTGATCGATTACGAGAGCCCAAGCAATGACATGCGTTGTCAATCGTTCCGAACTGCGGGCTTATACTAATTCGCATGCAGGGATTTCAGGCCGGAAACATCGATGCGATCCGCAGCGGACGCGTGGTGTGCCTAGTCACAGCCGGCGATCTCCGTGTGAAAGCCTTTCAGATAGTGTTTGGCGGCGACGGAAGTTTATTTATTACGTTCCCTTACTTCCGGCACCGCACAGGAATTCTTTCGGCCTCCGCAATCCCCGCCACGGGCACAAGGCAATCTCAGGTGAACCTCGAACAGGGCGGTAAAGTTACATCCCATCTCGTCAAATATTCCCATCACACGGACGGACGTGCTCATTTTTCTCAGACTGGGAAAATAGTCACTGCAATTAAGCGGCAGTCCATCGCCCTCGAAAAGCAGCATGGCCATATGTTCTCGCTGCTGATTCAAGGGCTACACGCGCTCGAACTTGCCGATCCGAAAAAAGATACGGTAACGTCTTCGAAGCGGGCACTCGTCGAATTTGCCGTCGATTCTTCAGAAGCCATCAAATTCGCTGGCCACTGGTTTGATGTAAATAAAATGCGTTTCAATAACCCCACGCCCACCATAGGCCCGACCCTTCTCACGACGGACCCCGATGGAATCCAAAGAAATGCATGCATGTTCGCGAGCCCAAATGCGAATACCAGGCATGTGCTCGCTATCACTTGTGAACCGATTTCGAAGCTCGGCCCGGAGCCGGAGATGTTCTTGTTTTACGGCGGCTTCGATCCGGACGAAACAATGAAGGACGCGACAAAGGAAGCTGGATTCCTGGCGTTCTTGTATCCCCTATCAGAAGCGGACAAGATGAGAGAACAACTTGGCAGCGTGGATTTTATTCCGAAGCCATAGACAAGAGCTCATACATCGCGTGCTTTCCAAACGTACAAACTGTCTCCAGCAAAGCGTTTCTCGTAAAAGTGTCTCAATCTAGGGGTTCACTCCAGGACGCGCCTGCCTCGTGCTGGTCACGAGGTCGACAATGCATCACGAAACTAGGTAGCTGAGGCACTGGATGTTGAAGATCCACTGCGGTCACGAGGAACCCCGACGAAAGGCTGAGCCGACCGCACGTCGTTCAGAAAAGCTCAATCTTCAGTTCGGACAGACTCTCGGGGTGAAATACCTTGGTCACAATTTTGTGTCCCCTTTTTTCGGCCTTCTCTGCAAACGGCGTGGGATGTACCGCGCCGCAGATCACGAGAGTCGTTCCGTCAACAGCAGCTTCCTGAATTCGATCCAACCAGAACTCTTCCCTGATTCCGTCTTCCTTCGGAGCATATCGAGCTGGCACATACAAGTCACCGTTTGCGTCGTAGCGATCTATCATTCGATTGGATAGTTTTGCTCGAATGCCGGCCTTGACCTGTTCGTCGATGGACATGTCGATCTGAATCCATTGGATGCCCAGGGATGGCGCCATCTGACGAGCAATCGTCTCCACCATCGCGCGATTTTCTTCGGCGATGAGTGTGACGCGGTATCGAGCTACGATGTCCGAGATCAGAATCTTGAGGTCTTCATCGTCACCCTGGAGAAGATGATCTGTGCCGAGAATCATGATTTGCATCACTATTATCTCCAAATCTGAATAGATTCAGGACTGTTCAGGGCTTGTTCTTCTTCTGCGACGCCGTAATAGATCTGCCGAGATGTCCAGTATTTTCTTGTCCTCAGACAGAGCAAGCCACTGGAGACATTCTTCAAGACTTGCTGTCCAAAAATCGTTCGGGCCATCAGGCACCGGTTGAAATATCTCTATCAATGCCGCATCGGCATGTCGAGGCAGAAGCCACTTGCTCAAAGTAAAAAGGAACGCGTTCCAGTCGCGGGTCGATGGGTGCATGTTCACGGCTAAAATATCGAACTCGCCGAAATGGTAAGGACGGGTGTCCTCGCCAGTTTGAAGGTCCACGCCGCCCCGGGTCTTTTGCACCTCGACAACGAATTGGTCGGCTGGATAATGGCGATTCGCTTCTGATGCCATCATGGCCCGCTGTGTTTTCATACGCTGAAGCTTGACCTGAATACGAGCCTCTTCGGAGCCCGACCCTTTTGACCGAAGAAGAAAGTCATAGGGGAGGTCTCCGGTTAAGGCTATAGCCTCCCAACTGTTAAGCCGTGCTAAGACATGCCGCTCAAAGATCGCTTCGGCGATGATGCCGCGCACGCCGCGCTTTGTTAAATCAGACGATCGAGCTATGGCGCTCAAGATAACCTCGGCACCGACGCCCCATTCCTTTTCTAAGGGGTGCTGAGGCACCCGCGCCTTGAGATAGTCCAGAAGGGCGACTTGCTCCTCGACGGTGCATTCGTCGAGGAGCTTCTCAAGGTTCTCCAGGGTTTCACTCACTTCGAATGTCTCCCCGGTTGCTCCGGCTTGAACGTTTCAACTTCTGATCTCTTCAACAGAACTTTCCCTCCGATTTTCAAAACATCGAATCTTCCTTTTTTAATAAGCCGACTAATGGCCTGGCGAGTTACGCCCCTAATGCGCGCGGCGTCCGCTTGGGAAACCCAGTTTTCTAGATCGCGAGGTTCCTTCGTAGAATGGGTTGACATTGTAAACCTATTTCTGCTATTCTTTTCCGCAGCCAAGCCGTACTATGATGGCGCAAGCGAATGACACTTCGTCCCAAAAAACGCACGAAGGTCACCGGGAGCAACATAGTCTCGGTCCCCGTCCAGCAAAAGAGAAAAGATTCTTCCGATTGCCATCCCGCACAGTTAGTTCCGAATGCTCCCTATTTCACGGGAAAGTACGGAGCAGCCTATCTCGGCGATTCCCTTGAATTGCTTCGATCATTGCCCACTGGCGGAGTGAACCTTGTCGTCACATCGCCGCCGTACGCCCTTCATTTCAAGAAGGCGTATGGAAATAAGACAAAGAAAGAATACATCAACTGGTTCCTGCCATTCGCTAGTGAGATTCATCGGGTGCTGAGTGACGATGGCAGCTTCGTTCTGAATATCGGAGGGAGCTACAACCCCGGAACACCCACGAGGTCTGTCTATCATTTCAAGCTCCTCATCGCGCTGATTGAGGAGATCGGCTTCCATCTCGCCCAAGAATGTTTCTGGTATAACCCGGCAAAGATGCCCATGCCGGCCGAGTGGGTAACGGTGCGACGTATCCGTGTGCGCGACTCGGTTGAATACGTTTGGTGGTTGTCCAAAACGCCGTGGCCCAAGGCGTCCAATCTAGGCGTGCTCAAGGAATATAGCGAAGACATGATCCGGCTCAACCGCAACGGTGTTCGCGGCACCGTGCGTCCGTCCGGTCACGTGATCCGTCATTCGTTTGACAAGATCGATGCAGGTGGGTCGATTCCTTCCAACGTCACGGAAGCGGATTTTGAGGACGTACCTGAGAGTATGCTCAAGATGGGAAACAACGCCGCGAACGATGCTTACACGAAACGGTGCAAGGAGAGCGGCATCAAAATCCACCCGGC
The DNA here is from genome assembly GCA_963729455.1 of uncultured Acidobacteriota bacterium. GTDB lineage: Bacteria > Acidobacteriota > Terriglobia > Acidiferrales > UBA7541 > Acidiferrum. Next base: position 30,314 of record CAVSNX010000003.1, on the reverse strand, counting down.
CCGTTTTCCTGCATTGCTGCCGAAATTCTTCATCAAATTACTTACCGAAGAAAATGACCTCGTGCTTGACCCATTCGCCGGTTCCAACACCACGGGCGCAGTCGCGGAGAGCTTGAAGCGCCGTTGGCTCGCGGGCGAAGCCGTAGAGGAATATCTCAAAGCCAGTACGTTCAGATTTGAAGAGCCCATGAAGCACATTGACCCGCGCCAGGTCTCGTTGTTTGGCTGATGAGTGTGACTCTCGGCAGTCGCGATGTCCAACATTACCACTGGCACATAGAAGAGGCCGACGCGCCCGTCTCCGCCATGGCCCATAGCTCGACGGATCATTACTGAAATTCGTCCTCGTGGGCGCGTTCACTGCGGTATGGTGCGTTGAAGATTGAAGCGGCAAAATCCATCGGCACCCATGAAGTCAAACTTCCGTTCAAATAACGTTGCCAGTTTGTCGTTAGCCGTCGCAAAGAAAATCTGCCTCTTGTCCGTCAGAGCGATCTCGCGCAGATAGTCTAGAAAGGAAAGGGAGTTCAAGTCATCTACATGTGCGATCGGGTCATCTATCAGGATAGCCGGGGGTGCCGCAGTCAGTTGAGCATTTTGTGCGAGGAAAATTGACAGCGCGAACGCAGACCGCTGTCCCGTGCTGATTTCACTCAGAGTTGCCTGCCTTCCCGTTGCCTTGCGGATCAGTGTCGCTAATCCCGAACCAAGGCCACGGAATTCTGCCGGCGAATGGATACGTGAGAAAATTGCCTCAATCCCCTTGCGATTTTGCTGCAAAGCCGACTCCATTGCGTGCGACAAGGAGTGTTCCTTTTTCAAGCTGTTGAGGACCGAAAACGCGTCAGAAAATCGCTTAATTTTGGGCTTCAAAACAGACTGCTCTTTTGCAAGTGTTTCCTTGCGTTTGATCGATTCAGCGAGGGTCGTACGGGCGTGCGCCTCTCTGCTCAGCGCCGCTTGTAATTCTGACGCCATAGCCCGAACGGCTTCGGCTTCGACGGCTAGCTCGGCTACAGGCTTGTCTTCAGGCCACGCAAGCGGGGACAACAAACCGGCAAGCTTGGTGCGAACCGTTTCCGTTCTCGCAAGCCTTTCCTTCAGACGAGACAAAGATGACTTAAATTGTTGAACACCCGGTTCCGCCGTATTGAAAGCAGCCTGTAACGTCCGTTGGAGTTCGTCCGCTTGTTTTTTCTCTGTCTCATTAGTGCCCGCTTCGGTCGTCAGAGTTTGGTTGACCGTCGAGAGCAGGGCGTCAGCGCCTGCCTGAGAATCCGATTGAAGTGGATATCCGATGATTTCTAATCGAGCTGTAACCTCTTTCAGCTTCTTTATAGAAAGCCCCTGCGCTTCTAATGCCGCTATTTCTCCATTCAGAATTCTCAGGCGATCTTGGGCGTCCGTGAGTAGCTGCGCGGCCTTCTGAATTTCCAGCAATGCTGATAGCACCGTGGGCCCGCTAAGGTTCACTCGTTTACAGAATGTGTCAACCCAAATAACCGCACTTTCCTGCACACTTGCAGAACTTAGCTGAGATTCCGCTTCAGAAATTTGGCTTAGAAGCGTTTGTCCTGCGGTCTCCAGATGCTCATCAACTCCGAGACTCATGTGCTTTGCAAGTTCGCCGGGACCAAACTGCGTGTGGCAAAGCGGGCATTCATCTGGTTTTGCAGTCCGCTCTAGTATTCTGCTGGCAATTTGCCGCAACTCCTGAGCGAGATTGAGCGATTGCGTGCGCAGGCTACTGAAATTTGCATACTCGCTCTTCCTCTTCGCCAGCAGCGTGTCAGCCGCGGATCGCGCAGAACTAGCCGACTGATGCAGGGAAGCTATCATCATTTCTTTTGGCGTGTTCGAAAGCGCTTGCAAGGCCTCGGGATCACGACCGGCCAACCGGTCCGAATAGGAAGCGATTAGCGTTCTCTGCTTCGCGGCCTCTGCGACGCGTCCAGAAACATTCGCTGCAAATAGTCGTTTTACCTCTTGCGTCAGATCAAGCGCCTCCTGGCTTCGTTTGATCAAGTCTGCACGGGACTTCGACCTATTTTGTAAACGTTCGAAACGAGAAATATCAGGCTCAACCTTCTCAATCGTTGCTTTCGCTTCACGACAATACTTGGCGAGACCCCTTATCGAAACCGGCGATTCCGTCCATTCGAGAGAAGATGCCTGCTGTGCCACAGCCGCAAGCTCTGCAAATGTTTCAATCAGCGTGGCCGCAAACGATTCTTTGCCATCGTTTATGGCCTTCCAGCCGAGCCGCATCAGGATTTCCTTGAGCCTACTGGAGATAGAATCAGATTCTTGTCGTACAGTGCTGGCCTCCGCGGTTTGCTTGTCGAGAGAGCCGATTTCTTCTGAAATCTGGCGTTCGAGAGGCGTCATCTCATTTAGCCGTGAAGCTACCGCATCGCAGACTTTGTTTATGTTCTCCCACGTCTTCGACGCATCAGGGCCAACCAACAGCTTGGAAAGGTCGTCTTCGATCCGAGAGGTCGATTCGGCAAGGCTTACCGCCGCATCCGTATCCAAGAAATTGAACTGTGCAAAACTTGAGCACAGTCTAGAGGTCTTTACTTCTAGGACCCCATACCATTTCAAGTTTCTGTCCCGATATTCTTGCAGCGGATGGCCGGATACCGTTTCCGACCGCCCGTCCCCCAGAACCACGTCGAAAGCGTAGTTGAGCGTTGACTCCGGGTTCCTCTTGTTCTTGCCACAATAGAATAGTTCGATTGCTTCCAGAAGCGAAGTCTTGCCGGTAGCGTTTGGGCCAAAAATCAGATTTACGTTTCCGAACGTAAAGTCTCGTTGCAAGGGAAATGGACGGAATTTCGACAACCGGAAGGAGTGGATGAAGGGCAGTGCTTTTATCTCGACCGCAGTCGGGGCTTGCTTTGTCTTTCGCGTTTTGGGAGGCGGAGCCTCTATCAGCGCGAGCCTTTTAGGGAGATTTTCATCCGTCAGAATGGCTCGGTCGAGGCCAGCCTCGACAAGGCGATCCGTCCAGATGGATAGAATATTGCTCTGCGGGCCCCTTGTCGTCGGGGCAATCGCTGGGTACGTCAGAACAAGATCAAGCTCATCTTCTGAAATAACGAATTTGCGGGCATAGGTGCGGTCGCGCTCAATAAGTTCCTTTATGCGCCAACCATCGCCGCTTGTTAGATGATCCTCGTCCGTTACAAAGTAAAGATAGTTGTTCCATTGAAGGCTCTTCTCGCCATCGAAATAGTGCGCGCCGATAATTCGGTCCTGATACTTGACAAGCGTCTCCTGATTTCCAGGTAAGTCCTGAGCAATGTCGACATAACAGACTGCAAACGGGTGGCTTCCCGCCTTTTTGGTAAAGCGGATAACGGAATCATTGATTTGCTCAAACTCGGAAAATCGAGCTTGAACGCGTTCGCGGAGTTCGGAGATGCTCAATGTCATGCCGTTTTTCCAATATCCATTTCGGAGGTATCGCCCGTCTGATCGATCTGAACATATCGGTGAGGGTCAAGTAGCTTGATCTGACCATTTTGCCGAGACCAGACGGCCAGACGCTGCCGCACCGTGAGACTATCTTTGGGATTCGATTGTCCGCGATGTAGATATTCTGCGGCAGTACGGGCGGTTTCCTCCGTTTGCCTATCACTGCACTCCTCTCCCATATAGATGACCGTCGCGCGTCTTCCAGCTAACGATTTCGCGTTCTGGTGGGGAGCATCCTTTGACCATTCCAGACTGAAACCGTTCTTGAAATCGGCCAAAGCTAGAGGCAATAAGTCGTGCGTATTCAGGATATCCCATAGGTGCCCACCTCGCCTTAGCCTGCGGGTTCGAAAGTCACAGGCCGACTCGTCGGGATCTTGGCAAAACGTGATCCGCCGGATAGTTTCGGACATATCGATTCCGCACGAGTCGAGCCGGCGAACGCCGTGCCAATCTACGAAGCCGATCTTACCGGCCGCCAACGCAAGCACGCGCTCCAACTCAAGCGGATTGGCATTTGCAATTCTCACGACCTCGGCCTCAGCGTTTCCGCTCTCGCCGACAACAGAAAAAAAACCGTCATTCGCCGAGGCTTGCTCGACCCATGCTCCACTATCACTGTTCCAGGTGCATGTTTTTGTAAGTTGCGGCCCGCGCCGCCGTGACATCGGAGCTGGAACTCCGATGTGAGCCACCTTGCTTGCGGTAAGGAAGTAAACGGCAGGCTCGAAATTGAAAAACAGGGAATGCGTTCGCCACTGTTCAAACCACGTGTAGTAAAGCCCCCGTCTATGATTTTCGAGAATTGTTTCATCGCGGTCATCGTAATTCTGCAATTTGAGGTACCAGGCCGAGCCTCCGATGTTATTCCAGCTTGTGGATTGACCATCGCACCAAATAACGACATCTTTGGCCCAGTTCAAACACAGAATTTCCGTTGCATCGCCGGAATAGCGGAGCAGACGGTCCCGGTATTGACGAAAAGTCACATTTCGCGGGTTTTGATTAAGCTGGATGTGAAGAATCAGGGCTCGGTCATAAATGGCCGCCGCCTGCGGGTCGAGGAAGTTCAGGGCATCGGAACAAATGAGAGAAACGAGCTTGAGAGTATTTTCTGACCCTCCAAACTTGTAAATACGTGTGCCGCGCTGCAAGCCGTTGATTTCGAAATGGTCGTTGTCCCCCATCGGGTATGTCTTGAATTGCACGAGCATGAGCATCTTCGAGGCCGCATTTTCTTTCGTTCCTGGCGCGTGGAATATGTACGCAAGCGGGTCGAGAAACCGTCCGTCACCGCCTAGCAAAGTTTCGTAGATGATGGTTACATTGGGAGCCAATTCCGTCTTCAACGCTTCCAATTCCCGATAAGAGATACTTTCGCAACCGAACGCCCAGAGTTTACCCTGAGCCGGTACGGCTCCGCCTTTCAAAGCCCCTAAAAGGATTTCCCAGGGCATCGAGTATTCCGGTGTGATTGCCAAATCCGGTTGCTGTTCTCTTACCATTTCAAGGAATGCACCGAACTGCTGATGGGCAAGGCTGCGATCGCGGCTTCGAACTCCGGCGACACTAGCGTCTATGTCGCCATGTGGCTGCATGGCGAGTACCGTGTAATCGGTTTCGTTGGCTACCAATACATTCAACACAGGCGCCCCAACGTCTTCGGAGGCAATCGCCTCAGTTACGGCTGTAATGTGCATTCGATGGCATGCCTTATCCAGTCTTTCTCCCCACTTGGCGTACACCAAACGACGACTACCACGTTCGCGAGCTATACACAAATTCCGTCTAATTTCGTCATACTTACGCAACCGTCGCGCGACCGGCGAGCTCGACATAACGGCATAGCGCATTCGCAAGCTGCATTTGCCGCGGATTGGAACATTCCGGTTCAAGTAAGCGCGGACTGGCAACGATGATGACGATTGCCTGCGCCCGCGATGTGGCCACATTGAGGCGGTTCAAGCTGTACAGAAATTCCATTCCACGGGGCGCATCCTCCGGAGCCGACGTCGTCAGCGAATAGATGACGACCGGCGCCTGCTGGCCCTGGAACTTGTCGACCGTGCCCACCCTCGCCCCCGGCAGCCGGCCGAGCAGATCGGACACTTGCGCGTTATAAGGAGCAACGATGAGAACGTCGCGGAGTGTCAAAACGCGGTGTTCCCTTGCATCGGCCCAATGCACCTTATGCCGTGTCAGGCTATCGACAATCTTGACCACCGCATCAACTTCTTCCGGGCAAGAATTTTGGTTCCCCTCATGCGCGACGGGCACGAACCACAGGCCGTTCTCGCCAAGCCATGCGTGGCCTTCAATCCGTTGCCGATCCAGTCCATCCATGGAAAAGAGCCGGCCTTCATAAAATGCCTCGGACGTGAACTCACAAAGTTTCGGATGCAGGCGCCAGGTTTTTTCCAGAAACAATCCCTTGTCGGGCGGCATTGTCTTGGCGTCGCCGAGAAAATATTCGAGAGCCGACAGATCCGCGCCTTCCGGATGGCTCCCTTTCAATGGCTGGTCCAGTTGTTGCGGATCACCCAGCAGCACCAGATTTTTCGCAGCGTGCGCGACCGCCAGGACGTTCGCGAGCGCCATCTGGCCTGCCTCATCCACAAACAGCGCGTCCACAGCCTCAAAATAATCGGCCTGCGCCCAGAGCCACTGCGTCCCGGTCAGGACGTTCGCACCGGCCAGAAACGCGGCGCGCGTTTCCTTGTTCTCGACGGTTGTCAGAATATGTGGCGAATCTTGCTCCGGCTTATCGTCTTTTTTGACTTTCTGAACGCAGCGCAATCCCTTTAACCCTGTTTCGTCGGCGGCCTTCACGACTTCATTCAGCAAATTCGCAATTACCTTGTAACTCGTGGCCGTGATGCCGACCTTCTTTCCCTGGCGTATCAGCTCGCAGATCATGCGCGCGCCGGTATAGGTTTTTCCGGCACCAGGCGGACCCTGAATTGCCAGCAACGAGTTGTCCAGATGTGTCCCCAAACGTTTGGCGGCCTCGACTGTCGGCTCTCCCTCGCCGACAAGGCGCTCGGCAGCTTCCCTCAGATGTGGCGGCCGTCGCAGCAACAGGTCGCGGGCGGCTCGATAAGGTCCCGCCGCATCAATGCCGTGATCCTTGATCCAGTCGCCTAAACGCAGGAGCGAGTCGGCCAGCACCGCCGTGCTCGGTCCCACATCACTGGCGTAAACGGCGTTCGGATGAATGTCGCTGGTTTTTCTAGTTTTTTTTATGTCCACCGTTCGCGCAGCCAGATCGAGCGCCATGACCTCGCCGATCTTATCTCCTTTGGCGTACAGATCATCACCGGCACGAACATCGGTATCCTGTTTATCGAAACTATAGCGATCCGTCGGGATGCCGCGCTCCACACCGAGCCGTTCCACAAAATGCAAGCCCCCGATCGCGGCCTTCTCATCGACGAGATCGTCATCCGCCATGTCTTTCAGCCGGAAAAATTCCCACCAATCGGCCTTTGCTTCCCTCCGGTGCCAATCGAGCAAATTCGACAAAAGCCAGCACGCTTCCTGCTCCGGACTACGAAGACTTGCATCCTCGGGCAAGCCGTTCCGCAGACCGGCCGCCAAGGCCGCGCTCCGCTGCTGCCGCTCATCCACGGCCTCCGGCGGAGCGCCTTCGGACAATTCCGGTCTGTTTAGGCGCTGTCCCGCTTGTTCCACTTTCTGGCGTTCGGCTTCGAGCCACTGCCGCAACGCGCGCGCGGAAAGACAATCCTCGGCATTGTAGGAGACAATCAAATCGCGGATTGCATTGTCCAACTGAACGCCAAGGCCCAGCTCCAGGCTGTGCTGCATCTGACGCATAGCGCCGCGCGCGTCCTCCAATAGCGTTTTGCGCTCGAATGCGTAGATTATTTCCAGAGATTTAAGGGAGTACTGCTCGACGCTCGCCCGCGCCGTTCGTTTCACGACCGTGTGCAGATCGACCAGGAGCCTCGCACGCAATATCCGGTCGATTTCATCCTCGCGCGTCGCGTGGCGACCCATCAGTCTCTTCAGGGCGCCGGCTTCGTAGCCGCCAAAATGATAAATATGCATCGACTGATGCTCCGCCCACCGCGCCATCGCCAGATCAACGAACCACTCGAACGCCGCTTTTTCCTCCGGCGCCGTGAGCGCCCACTGACACTGATAATTCCCGTCCTGACTTGCGACCCCGAACAGGTACTCGCGCCCGCCCCGACCCACGAAGGGATCCCCTTCTAAATCGAGGAAGAGATCGCCGGCGGACGGTTCCGGCAATTGGTGCAGGCCGTGGTCGTCATCCAAGCCCAGGATTTCATAAACGGGTTTGCCCTGGCTGCGCCCTTCAACCTGGACCCGGGCCTGTTCGCGGACACGGACGTATCCTTCCGCAGACCCACGATCGGGTCGGCGCTGCAGTGGCAAAGTCAGCGCGGCGAGGCTCGTCATCGTTCTGACATCCCAACTGTCCAGCTGCCTTTCCTGCAGTTTGCTGACTCCTGCGACCAGAGATACATCATCGTCCGCGTGCCAGCGCCCGTCGCATTCCGTCCACCATCGGCAGATCGCGCAGTGCGCGGTTGGCTCCGGATAACTGTCGCTTTCCCGATCGTGATTTTCGACGGCGCCTTCGAGACGACGTTTAACGTAGCGATAATAGGCGGCGAATTCGCTGACTCTGTATATTTCAGGGATCAGCCCTTCCGTGGGAGGAACAACATACATACATTCGGGCCAGATCCCCTGAATGGCCGCGATCAGCTCGGAGTAAAGCGAGAGTTGCAGAATTGTCCCCGCTTTTGTTTCCATCGCGAGCTTGCAGTCATAAACTTCATACGACCACTTCCCGAGCTTGCTCGGTCGATCCACACGGCGCAGGATGTCCGCGCGCCCGAGCCACCGGCCATCGGCGAGCGTGGCCTGGACGATGATTTCCGAGCCGTTCCTCATGGCCGCCAGCGAACCTGCAAGGGCGCTTTCCGGAGCTGTGGCGCGCAAATCGACAATCGCCAACCCCGAACCCTCCAGATGCTTCACGTAAGCATTTTCGTGTTCAAGACCAAGCTGCCGCAGCACCCATAAATCAGGTGACCGCCACGCCGGCTCGCCCCTCTTACCCGCAGCAACGGAGAGGTCCAGACTTGTTAGATGGCGACACGCCAGGTGATTACTGAGGTCAGTAGCTGACAGCCGGACCGTGTTGGACTCGACTCTCATCGTGCGATGATGGACGCCAGCGAGAATGCGGACGTTACTGATTGTCGACTAAATTATGGGTGTATCTTATTCGGGAAGCGTTCGCCAATGCAACTTCAGCGACGCCGTTATGCCACTGCGGCTGCCGAACTGGCGAGCACGAGCAGCCCAGTCTTGCGGTCGGTTACATAGCCTGCGTTCCTCAGCGCAAGCAGCACGTCTGACAGGTGCAGATCATCAAGGACATAGTGTTTATGGATGGCGTTGCGAAGAATCTTGGCGTAAACGTGACTCGGATTGCGCGCTTCATCGCGTGATAGTTCGTTGATCGCCTCCCGGATAAGGTGCTGTGTGTCGCCGTTTCTCAGCTCGTGAACTTCCGGCGCCTTTACCCCTTGGGGAAGCTTTTGCATCGTCAAAATCAGATCCACCGTAACCACGCTCTCGGACCCTGAGTTGAGGCCCTTGACCGACCGCTGTCCTTTGTCGAGGATCGCGACGTGGACCGGCGCAGCGCTGAAACCGGCATCCCGCATCGCACGCTGCACCAAACCCCAGATGCGCCCGCTGCTGTTGCCGAAGACCAGCGAAATATGCCGCCCCGGTTTCAGCACACGAAAAGCCTCGGTAAAGGCCCGACGAAGCAGCGCTTCATATCTGGCTTCCGAATCTGCTTTGCGCTTTCCCGTCGTATGGACAACAGCCTCCGAAGCATAGTCCGTTACCTCGCCGAGCCACGCTTCGTGAAACAAGTTCATGTCGCTATAGAAAATATTGCTGCCGAACGGGGGGTCAGTGAATACATAGTCGACCGACCCGCTCGGCAAATGCGCGACGTTCTCGGCTGAAGCCAGAACATACTCAAAATCCTTCGCGGAAGCCGCAGAGAACAACGGCCCTTCCTCGAACAGCGCCTCATCGGAACGGAGAGCCGCGCTGATCTTCCGCTCGAACAGCTCAAAGACATTCCACTCGTAATAAACCGGCGCGATGTAATACGTCTGATTCTGCGCGTTCAGCGGGCGTTGCGTGCTCCACTGGTAGCGACGGGACGCACGCGGCAGAATAGCCGTGAACGCAAACCTCAGCTTGTTGCGAATATCTATTTCTGTCACTTTGTTGATGGCGTGCCACAGCTCAAGCAGAGCAATGGCATTTCTCGGAGAAAAGAAATCGGCTGTTCGCACCATTCCCGCCTTGCCGAGGCCGGAACGGCTGAACATCTCGCGGCCCTCGTCAATATCAAGCGACGGAGTCTTTTTCTGCCGCGCATCATTTCTGGCTTTCTCGATCATTTGAATGTCGAAATTTGAAACGCTCTGTTCGGTCAGACGACCAAGCCCGTTCCTGAGTACCGTTTCGACCGGCACGTCGGAGCCGCGACGCCATTTCCTGCGGACAAAGGCGGCGGAACAGCCCGGACAATTTTTCGGCGGCGCCCCCTTTGGAGAAAGGTGCCTGAAATAAACCAGCTCGAAACCGCACGACGGGCATTTATATGTGAACGACCAAACTGTCCGTGTCATCTCGACGAGGGCCTGATCCTCCGCACGCCGAGCCATATATAAATCGCCGATCGCGGCGCGCGCCTTTTTCATTACTGTGTCGGCCGTCTCCTGAAAGTCCGAAGGATGGACTTTCGTTGAATACCCTGTCGCGATGTGCCTTCCGAGAACTGAAATGTCGCTTAATCGCGCCCTTCGCCCCATACGAATGGCCGCGAGACCTGTCATGCCCGATCCGGCAAACAAATCCGCGACGATTTCCCCCGGCTGTGTGAAAGTGCCGATGAAGGGTTCGATGGCCGCGACCGGAACCTTGGTCAAGTAGCCGTGGCAATTGTAGATGGGGTCGGTGCGAGGGGCGCAAATAGTCTCGGACAGTTGGCTAAGTTGAGGTTTCACAGGCATATTCAGCCCAAGTCCCAGATGCGTAACGTTAAGTCTGTAGACTTATTGTTTACACCCCAATTAGCCTGAGAGCAAGAATAAAATCATGGCGGCAGTGTGGAACGCAACCCTAAAGAGATTATTGGGCACAATGTAAGACGAATCCGCACAGAGGCCGGACTTTCCCAAGAAGAACTCGCTGATCGCGCCGAACTCCATCGTACATATATCAGCTCGATCGAACGTGGAGAGCGAAATGTCTCCATCGAAAATATTTTCGCTATAGCCAGGGCCCTTAAGGTCCCGCCCGGGGATCTCCTCAATTCAGCCCCACCAAAGGCTTCCGGCTGATGGGATTCAAAACAGACACGAGTTTCCTGCGGTTTCTAAGCATGGGCGCCATCGGCGTGCAGCAAACCATCGCCCATTTGCGCACGCGGGGTTTCAGCCCCATAGAACTCGAACGATACTGCGGCTCTAACAAAATATGGATGACCAAGGTCAAACGGCTCCGCCTGCCCGATGTGCTGTGCGTCCGCACGGGCCTGCGTCTTGAAGTACGCGCGAAGTCTGATCTCCGCATAAGAATGAGCGACGCTCCCAATAATCCTGACCGCACTTGGGATGCCGGTCTCCGCGACGATGACGTGGCTGCCTTCATAGCCATCTGCCAGGACGAAAACGGCAATCAGCGCGCGGCTGCCGCTCCCGTTTTCTTCGGCATCCGCGCTTTGCGGCAATCGGTCAACGCGTCAAAACTTGGCCCGCCAAAATCCGCCTCTGAAGGCGCGGAGCGCGATCGCACATGGCCCGCTATCATCCCGAGTTGCGACGGCACCGTTCAGTCCGTGACCGCTGAAAAACTAGTGGTCACCATGAACGACGGTCAGGATTCTGCACGGAGGCAAACTTATACATTAAGGGGCAAGAATGCTTATCTTCGCCCCGGCGACCGCTTCAAAGCGAAAGTCTCGATACTCGCCGGTGCACCGGCTGAATTGGCCGATCTGGCGGACTTCGCCCGGCGGGCCTATGACCCCCTCGCGGCATTGCGCGAACCGAATCCGGTTGACCGCTATGCAGCGGTAAAAGCCCTGCCGCGGAGGGATGATTTGCGCGATCGAGCCGTGCCAGGACTGGAACAATTGCTTCACACCGAGCAGGAAGAGCGCGTCGCTCTTGAAGCTGCGGGCTCCGCTGCAACTCTAGGATCAGTGCTGGGGCAGGAGCGCATCAGTCAGGTTCTATGGGGCGAAGGCCGGAAAGACCTCCGCATGGAAGCAGTTCTCATACTGACCGAACTCGCCAGTCCTTTCGCGCGGGACGAGCTTCTGCGGGTTGCCGGCGACCGGGCTCATTTTGAAGGCGACGAAATCCGTCAAGCCGCTGTCTGGGGACTGGGTAAAACAGGATTGCGCGCCTACGGGGACCTGCTGCCTTTTCTGGCTGACGCCGACGAAAACGTTGCCCTGCACGCGATTGTCGCGTTCGGAAAAGACACGCCTGAGCCGGTTATCAGATCTTTGGTAGAGGAACTCCTGAGCGCTGATCCGCGCCGCGCTCCGGCGGCTTCTGAAGCGCTGCGCTTGATCGCCAATGAGACCGTATTGCGCGTGCTTATCGAAACCGCAGCGGGCAATGATGACTGGGTGCTCGCAACGCTCGGCCGGTTACCGCCGGCCCACGTGAGAGCAGCTATCGCCGGTTCCGACCTTATGCAGAAGCTGGGCCCCATGTTTCTCCTTAGCGAAGGCGCAAACTGGCTTGCATCCGAAGACCGCCTAATGGATATTGCCTTTCTGACAAAGCAAAATCTCTGAAGTCAAACTGGTTGTTGCAACTCACCTGAGGCCTTTGAATCGTTTGAGCAATCATCGCCACCCCACGTTCGCGTCCCGATTCGTCCGATTCAGTTTTCGCAGATGAATTGTCTCGCTCTCCTCTTTTCGCCGCTTTGAGATTGCCTCGCCCCGGCGATTAAGCCACTACGCCTCCGGCCTCCACTAGCACGTTTCGTGCCACCACAAACATGTGTCACTCAAGCGTGCGACCCGTTCCGACCTGGACGCACCAATCTCTTCGCTCCCGTTCTTTGTTTCGGGACCTTGCCCCCTCGCTGTTTGGTGAAGGGGGCACGAAGCTCCCGAAACAGGAGAACAATCATGAAAGTAGAGCAAGCCAAACAGATCGTCAGCAAAGCCATCGAACAACTCGGTCAGGCTCTCGAAAGGGGTCACAGTGAGACGCTCAGAAGCTACCTCGCTGCGATTGGCCGATTCCATCGGTACAGTCTGCGGAACGTGATGCTTATCGCATCGCAGAAGCCAACGGCTACGCACGTCGCGGGCTTTCACACATGGCACAAACTTGGGCGCTTTGTTAAGAAAGGCGAGAAAGGCATTTTGATTCTCGCTCCAATCGTTCGATCGAAGAGCCAAACCGTCGAGCAAACCGAAACCGATGAATCATCAACCCCTGTCCGCTTCCAGGCAGCGTATGTGTTCGACATCACCCAGACGGACGGCCAAGAACTCCCCGCAACCGGCAGCGTCATTGGCGATCCTCGTGAGTACCTTGAGCGCCTTGCGAAGTTTGTTGCCGAACAAGGCATCGCTCTTGAATATTCGGAGGACATCGCTCCGGCGCGAGGCACTTCCTCCGGAGGCAAAATCAAGTTGTTGCCCGGACAGTCCCGGGCTGAAGAATTCGCAACACTTGCGCACGAGCTCGCCCATGAAATGATGCACCGCGACGAGCGTCGCGCCAGCACTTCAAAGCGGAGCCGTGAAACCGAAGCTGAGGCTGTCGCATTCGTGCTCTGCCATGCCATCAGCCTGGAGACGGGCTCAGCGTCACAAGATTACATTCAGCTCTACCAAGGTGACGCGAAGCTCTTGACGGCCAGCCTGGAGCACATCCAGAAAACCGCAACCCAGATTCTCAATGCAATCGGCGCGGAAGGAACCTCCGCGCCGCCCGTCTAGGCGGGCGTATGGCTGCACTCAAGACTGTTCCTGGCGTGAAATGTGTGCCGGGAGCTATCTACCAGTCCTCAGTCGATTCCTATGCTTTTCGAGTACAGACTTGAGAACGCCGTCGATTCGAGCGCCACGACGCTGGAATCCGAGCTCGGGCAGTAATTCGTCGATAATTTCTTCGTCAGTTCGCAAACGGCCATCTGATTCGATCCAATCGATCATGGCCACAAGTTCCCACTCTGAAAACTCCGTAATTGCGTCGCGCCGACCAATATGAGGACGTGTCTCGCGACTCCGCGTATTAACGAGAGACGCATCTTTATTCGTCGAAGATGGCATGGTCGTTAAGACCTCAGAAATCCGCTTGGAATCATCGACGGAAGCGACGGCATTTTCATAAGCTGCCAGCGCACGGTTCACTTCTTCGTCCTTGCGCATGAACCAGTCCGTGGACCATATCCGGTGAAATTTCCAGCCAAGATTCTCAAGTTGCTGCTGTCTCAGGCGATCTCGATCGCGCGCCGTCGGGCTCGAATGATAGGACGCACCATCACATTCGATTGCCAAAACATATCTGCCTCGTTGCTTTGGGTGTTGAGCGACGAGATCGATTCGGTAGCTGGATGCGCCGCACTGTGGGACAAGTGGGATGCCCTTTGACTCAAGAACGTCAAAAACCTCTGCCTCGAACGAATTCATGGGGAAGTCCGTCGAAGCCAAGTCTCCTAGTCTCTTTCCTCCACTCGCAGCGTACTCCAGATAGAAACGCAGTAGCTCTACCCCCGTCCCTGGCTTGACCTTTGCCAAGTCCATATCTAGATGGCTGAAAGACGACACTAGTGTCATGCACTGCCGAGCCCGCGTGACGGCTACATTGAGTCGCCTCTGACCGCCCAAAGACAAGAGGGGACCAAACCTGAAAGGTAGATTGCCGCCTCGGTCTTTTCCGTAGCCAACGGATAAAATAATCGCATCTCGCTCGTCTCCCTGAACGCGCTCTAAGTTCTTAACGAAGAATCGCTCTTCAGCATTCGCGTCGAAAAACTGACCAAGCTCAGGCCTGTGTAAGAGCGCTTGATCGATACCCCGTTGAACGCGGTCGGCATGCCGGATACCCATTGCAATGACGCCCAACGATTGTCGCGGTCTCTTCTCGGCATGCTCAAGGATGAGCTCAACAACCTTATTGACTTCTGCTGAGGAACTTTCTTCCTGTCCGTCCAGGCCCGATGGTTGTTGAACCAAGACATGCTGGATTACAGGTGATCCCCCAGGCCCGGGAAATGTCACTAGGCGATCTTTATAAATGTAGTGATTAGAAAAACTGATTAGCGTTTCATCTCGACTTCGATAGTGCCAGTCAAGATACCACGACGGCATGAAAGCATTTGTCGTGTCGAGGAGGCTCTCAAATCCCTCGGTTGCGGCACTTGATTCGTCTTCGAGCAATTCGTCATCATCTGCGGCAGCAAAGAAAGTCGTCGGAGGTAGTTGCCATCTGTCACCGGCAACAACAAGATGTGATCCGCGCATGACTGCGGGAATTGCGTCTTCTGGCAGGACCTGGCTGGCCTCGTCAAAAATGACAAAGTCGAAGCATCGCGTCGTGTCCAGGAGTTGACTTACCGACAGCGGGCTAGCCATCCAACAAGGGCACACGGCAGTAAGCACATGCCGCGCCTCTGCAAAAAGCGCACGAAGGGGCCGGTGCCGACGCTTCTTCTCCGCTTCAGACCGAATGATGTATTCCTCAGTCTTGTGCTCATTCATCGCCGCTATAGCTCGTTCCGCATAGGTTCGACGGACACGCGCAGCTGCGATACGAATTCGCTCCTTGTCGAGCTCTTTGAACTCTCGTACAAACCCATCGTGTGTTCTTCCGTTGAAACCCGCGATTTCGGGGTCCTCAGCTTGTGCGGCCTCGAGACTGGAGGAATACCACGATTGGTCAAAAGCAGAAACCCACTTCCCCGGCACCATCTCCTTCTTGCGGAGTTCCTCGACCAGTTTCCCAGCGCCACATCTGTCCAGTCCCTGTTCGACCTCACACAGTTTTGGCAATTTCATCGGTGTGAGCCGGTCCTTGGCAAGGGCATTGATGTAGCTTGCAACCTCATCCAGCGGTAGCGAATCGAGTTGCTTCCTTGGAACAATGGAGGTTAGCGCAGCGAGATCCGCAACAGCTAACTCCAATTTTCTGCGACTCTCTGCGTAACTCGGGATCGTCTGAGGCAAAGATGATCGACTACTTAGGTCTACCCATTTCATTCGCTGGTCTTCAGCTGCATTCAATTCTGCGAACAATTCTGGGCCACGCGTCGTGCCTGCAATGCGACAACTGAGAGCCTGACTTCGCGCGCGGCGATATTCGCCACTCGCGCACCAGGCCCAGATAGCTCTTAGTCCTCCGGTTTTGCCTGGTGCCAGCGCACGAATCATTCCTTGAATATTCTGGGTAAAAACCTCAGGACAATAGAGGTCGAGCGTCTTGCGCACAGCCGCAAGCAACGAATACATCTGTTGTGCGTCCTTCAATGTCTTCGGCGTTCGGAAGCCAACCACTTTCGGCAATTCCGCAAGAGATAACATGAATTCGGGCCAAATCTGCGAAGATAGGCGTGCGACCAAATCGACGGCCTGTTGTGCGGCCGCGCCGTCAGCCAGCCTCACGCCGTTCCATGGAGAAGGATCGGACCGGAGAAAAAGGGACGCGAGCCCTCCAGCCTCTCTCAATAGGTCACGGACCTTAGCCGGATCTGCCTTTTCGATCTTTGTCAGTTCCGGGCCTCGCCACCGAATATCTGACTGGACTTCTGATTGCAAGCGAAGCAATGTTCCCTGCAGCTCGTACACCGACATCCCGCTTGGTTTCCGCCTTCGATGCAAACTTTCGACATGGCGGTTTAAGCGATCACGGCGTTCCACGTATTGCTGATGCATCCGATCACAGTCCACAGGAACAGCCTGTCGGACCGTATTCAGGGCGGCAGCAACCTGTTCCATGACGCGCTTGGGAGACACATCGGCCCCGTGCAAATCGATGGCAATCTTGTCTAGGCCAACTTGCTGGAGTCGCTTGAGCACAACCTGCAGCGCAGCTCTCTTTTCAGCGACGAATAGCACGCGCTTCCCCGTAGCCGCGAGACTTGCGACCAGGTTCGCGATGGTTTGGCTCTTCCCTGTTCCGGGCGGTCCGTGAATGACCGCACTCTGGCCGGCGAGAACGGCGGCTATGGCGGACTGTTGGCTCGAATCGGCATCGAGAATTAGAAACTCTGATTGAGGTGGGATCGTGTCGAATTCTTTGGGATCGGGATTCTGCGTCTTAGCCCCAATCGACTGCTTCGCTTCTGTATCACCAGCCAGTGCCGCAATGAGGTCGCTGGATACAAGATGCTCCGAGCATTCCTGGAGGTCCCGCACCATTGCCATCTTCTGGAAAGCAAAATTGCCAAGAACGGCGGCATCACGAATCTTAAATTCTGGAATTGATTCGCATGCTTGGTTGAAAAGCTCATAAACAGGGGATGGATCAAAGACCTCCTCTTCCTCGTGCCCTTGCAAACGCGAGAGCACTTTTTCCGACGAGATCGAGACCCCGAATTCCGTCTCCAATACATGCAGAAGAACAAGATTTGCTTGCACAGGTCCGCCGCGATGAATTGAAAGCGAAGTTCCCGCGTGCCCTTTCATTTCCAGCCCAACCGGGAGAAGGAGAACTGGTGCATCAGAGTCCCGGCCACCATCGGCGGCCTTCCAACTCGCCATGCCAAGGGCCACGAACATCGTGGCCAGCCCCTTTTCCTCCTGGTTCGCCTGAGCGCGGCGCCAGATACCCAACGCCTTTAAGACCAGCTCTTCATCCGGCAAGTTCCTAACCAGGCTCCTCACTGACACGGAATCACCGCGCAGGAGAGCGGCCCAGCGTTCGCCATCGTCAAGCGACAAGCCCAACGTCCCCCATTTAAGCGAACGGTAATAAAGCAGGTTGTTCCGGCGCGAGAGATCTATAAGTTTCTTAATCCAAGCTTGGCGAGCTTTTTCGACAGATTCTCGTCTTTGTGCACTTATTTCCAAGATCACGCCTCGTGGTACGAAACCTCAGTCAGGTCGGTATTCGCGATGAAACGCGAATATATCACGGAGTGACGACAAGGTTGAGGATGTCGAAACTCCGTGGTGAGTACGCCGATCAACCGGACATCTACTGATAGCAACGCTCTAACCGTTTCCTACATCTACTGATACCAAGGGGGTGAATCGCATGAAAAAGAGCCTCCCCTGGTTGATGTTTTTGGGCGTTTTGCTACTGATCGGCTGTGCAAGCAAGAAAGACGCGAACGAGAAAAACTTCTCAGAAGCGTTGAATTCTTACCTAGCCAAGAAGGGCCAGCTTTGCCTCGGCATTCCGTCCACGTGGCCGGTCGATCTCAATGAAGCCGAGCGCCGGAGCGGTATGGGTACGGCAGCGGAAATGGCCGCCCTGGAGAAAGCTGGCTTAGTGCGCTCTCACGAGACGGAAACTGAATCCACACCGTTTTTCAGTACCCAACCTGTGAAAGCTAGGGTTCTTCGATACGAATTGACTGAAGACGGCAAGAAGTTTTACCGAGAAAAACCGACTCTGCCTTTGGTTGGCACGAAGGGGAAGCAGGGCGACCTCTGCTTTGGACAGCAAGCACTGGACAAAATCGTCAAGTGGGAGGGGCCAAATGCCGCTGGCGACTCCAAAGAAGTGTCGGTTTTCTATACGTACAAGATCGAGAATCTCGCTGACTGGGCGAAGCGCCCAGACGTTCAGACAATTTTTCCTGGAATCGTTTTGGCAATCGATGGAGCAGGAAAGACACCGATGAATCAGGCTCTGATACTGACCAACCAAGGATGGCAGCCCGAAGGACTCGACAGCCCCTTCTAGGACGATACATCTTCTTTGTCCGTCGGACTCGGAAGCCGACCGGCAGTGCAATTCCGTCTAGCCTCGAATTACTCCGTACGCGCGGTCGAACGTGACACTTGGCGCAAGAGGGCTGGCCGCCCAGCGAAGCAGAACCATTTTGCACTAGGTAGAGGCACAATGTTTGGGCTCCAAAGTACCCGGGTACCCGTCCGTCGCCGCTGGAGTGAATTTTTCCATTTGACAGAAGCTATTAAAAGGAGTAAAAAGGACATTACCTACTCCTTCTGCGTCCTTGCTTTATTTCGGGGGAGGGGCCAAAATCAAGCGCGGCCTATCCGCGAAGGGAGTGGCAAGCAAAAATGGAAACCAACCTTGAGCAGTGTCCATTATGCGGTTCCGAACTTTCACAAACCAAATTCCGTGAGATACGAGCAAAGCTCAGAGACCAAGAGCAAAGGAAAGCGACGGAGTTGGCCGAGGCAAAGTTGGCTATTACGCGGAGCGTTGAAACAGAGCTAAAGAAGGGATTCGAACTGCAGAGACAGGCCGCGGAGAAAAAGGTAAAAGAGGAAGCAGATCAACGGGTGAAAAAGGCGCTCGCCGAGCGCGAACAGCTGGCCAAACAACTCCTGGAGGCCCAGCAACGCGAGGAGGGGATTCGAAAGCAGGCGCGACTGGAAATCGAGAAACAGAAACAGGCGGCAGAGAAGAAGGCAAAGGCGGACGCCGAACAGCAGATCAAGAAAATTGCTGCCGAGCGCGATCTGGCGGCGAAGAAACTCAAGGAGGCCCAAGATCGTGAAGCGCAGGTTCGGAAGCAGACAGAAGAGCAAGCTGCAAAGAACACGCAGAAACAACTCCTCGATCAGCGCCAAGCCCTGGAAAAAGACAAGAACCTGGCTCTACTGAAGCAGCAATCGGAAAATCACCGAGACCGCGACTCACTGCAGAAGAAAGTCAAGATGCTGGAACACCAGCTACAAAACAAAACCGCCAACGAGCTTGGAGACGGAGGAGAGATCGACGTGTTCGAGGCACTCCGGGATGCCTTCCAGGGAGACAAAATCACAAGAATTCGAAAAGGGCTGCCGGGAGCGGACATTCTGCATGAGGTCCTATACAAGGGCGAGGTGTGTGGTCGAATCGTTGTTGACTCAAAAAATCGACAGGCGTGGCAGAACACCTTTGTATCTAAGCTTCGGCAAGACCAAGTCGAGGCCGAAGCGGAACAAGCCATTTTGGCAACCACCGTGTTCCCAGCAGGGAAAAAAGAGCTGTGCATTGAATCAGGCGTGATTGTCATATCCCGTGCCCGCGTCGTCCACATAGTTCATGTTCTCCGGCAGGCAATGGTCATGATGCATGTCAAAGGTCTGAGCATGAACGAGCGCACCGGCAAGATGAGCCAACTCTATAACCTCATCACGTCCGAATCATACGCGGCGAAATTCACCGAGGCCAACAGGCTTACCCAAGACATCTTAGAACTGGAAGTCAAGGAGCAAGCCGAACATACCCGGGTATGGAAAAACCGCGGAGCGCTCGTGAAACGCACGCAGAACATTTTGAGGGAAGTGGAAACGGATGTCGCGGCTGTGATCGAGAGCAATGGTGACGCAAAGGAAGCGTTGCCAGTTTTCGACGGCAAACGTGCCACAGTGGAATCGGCAGCTTCGTAGACAATGGAGACAAGTGTATGGGGCCAGACTCAGCACTAACAATTCACTGGCAGGAGCGTCGGCTGGGCCGCACGCTCCTGCGGACATATAGAGACACTGTCGATCTTAACGATGTCTTTCCGAACGAAAAGCAGCCCCGCATGGGTCCGAAGGAAGACCCTGAATTACAGAGGCAAATCGAGGCCAATGAGGGGATTTTCGAGCCACTATTGCTGGAGCCTCACCCAGACAATCGCGATAAATTCCGCATTATTGACGGGGATCGGCGTTGGACGAACTCGAAAATTCTAGTGGAGGTCCAAAAGAAAGAGCAGTACAAGGCTCTTCCAGCGGAAATCACTGACCGAACCCTTACAGACGAGGAACGGCTTCGTGTCTGGATTTATATACATCGCCAACGGCGCGAGTGGGACACCAAAGAAAAGGAAATGGTGGCGTACAGTCTCGTCAACATGGTTGGGCGAGCGAGCGCTGCAAACATCTTGGGAATTACAGTTAGAGAAGTCGACAAACTTGTGGAGATATACGATCTTTCCATGAAGTTGACGAATCTCGTGGAGCCAGGTGCATCCATTACATGGGCACGAGAGATTAAGAATCTCAACAAGAAGATTCTGACTCCTAGCGTGTTGGACGACATTATCAAGAAAATCAACGAGCAGGAAATTACGAATTCAAAGGATATACGCAAACTGCGCCAAATATTGAAAGACCCGGTAGCAAAGGAGAATTTTGTATCCGAGGGTGGTAGCGTAGAAAGTGCCTTACGAACATTAGGTCCCGCCCCCTCAAAAAAAGCTCACGGCTTGCTAGGGGACATCGAACAGATTTCCGAATCGCTCCAGCGCTACTCATGGACGACTCTCGCGGCCTTGAAGGGTGATCAGCAGGTTATTCGAAAGCTGGAAGAGACAGAGAAACTTCTTAAGGACCTTAAGAGGGCGTTATCCAAGTGAGCTAACACGGAAACGCTGGCGGAATTTCTGCAACAAGTCCAACGCGTTAGCGCTGAAATCCTCGCGGCAATTACCTGCACGGACTAAACCGATTTTCGTGAAGTCCGTTCGGCGGATCTCCCGAGGGCACTTGACACCGAATCAATCGCACGCGCGTGAATGCTACCGAACACGATGCTACAATCCCGCCTAATCGGGCCTGGGGAGGTATTGTCGCGTGGACAAGAGCGATACCCAAGAAACGCTCGTGCTGCTGTACCTGCGGCTGAACGGGTACTTCGGGACAGGCTTTATAGTTCATGCGCCACAGCGGAACAAGACCGAGATGGACGTTCTGGCGATCCGCTTCCCACGCCATAGGGAGCCGGAACGTGAAGTGCAGTGCTCGGAACACTTGGTGGTTCCGAGTGGCCGTGTCGATTTTGTGGTCGGCGAGGTCAAAGGTGGACTGAACAACGTCAACTTCAATGTTCGTTTCCGCGAGGACGAGGCTTCCATTCGCACCGTTCTCAATCGGTTCGGAGCGTTCGAGGAACACGAGATCGAACACTTGTGCGCGTGCCTCCCGGATTTGCTTGAGCCGGAGAAAGTCAGAAAGTCAGGGAGCTTCCCCACACTTGCACTTAGAGATGGACAGTGTCAGCTTCGATTCGTGTTGTTCGCGGCGGAGCAGCGTCGCGATGAATCGCCCGGTCGCCCCTATGTATTCGAGGATGACCTTCTTAACTTCGTATGGACATGCTTTCGACCGGAACAGCGCCGACCGCAGTGTGACATCCGATACAACTATGAGTTGTGGGGTCCCCAGTTTGCAGATATGGTGCGGTATTTCAAAAAGTCAGAGCAGAGGCCGCAGAGTATCAAAGAACTCTATTCGTTGTACTCACTGTGACCAGGGAAAGAGAATTCCATGTCGTTTGATCCCAAGGGCCTCCTGACGGATTTTGCTCGCGTAGCATCAATCACCGGTTTGTCTGTGCGTGAAACTCCACCCGATATTTGAAGGGCGAGCTTAGGCAGAGTGGATCTATTTGCTCCGTTTTCGTGTGCTCGGGCGTTCCATGTCTCTGACACTTACGCATGTCGCGCTCCGCGCGCGGCCTTCCGCTTGCACTCGCTTGCGCCAGTCGTAGAACCCTCTCCTGTCACTCGCGTTGGCATCCTCGTCACGCCGGACCAGCAACGCCTTCGCACGGAGTTCTTTCCTTGGCGAAATTCGTTCCTCGTCTTGCGGTGCCGAGTCAAAGGTCAGGCGAAAATCAGCGAGAATCGCCCTGGTACGAAGGAGTACGAAAGTACTACAGGTATTTGAACGATCACGTGAATTCGCAGCAATCCCAAAGCCATTTCGCCACATCCAAATCAGCAGATTCGCGGCGACAAAGAGATGGGTCCCCATGCGCCCGATCCGAGAAACGAAGCCCGGTCCTCCGTTCCTGTTGAACTCGGTTGACCGCTTCGGCAGGCAAATCGCTCCTGCGGTGTTGTCTGTCTCGATGGAAATTGGCCCACGCGCCCTAGCGTACGCCCAAAACCTGATCGGTGATCCCGCCCTGGCTATGAACTACTTTGAAGAGGCAGCGGCCTCCGTGTCTGCCGCAATCGAGGAGAAGAAGACTTCTGGCGCACCCGCTGTACGGAATGTCGCCGCATATTTGTTCCGCACATTCATTCGCATGGTGGATGAGGCCAAGCACAAAGAGAAAATCCTTGAGGAATCTCTTAGGGAATCCGGCGAGGCGCGGATTCCCTTGACTGAAGAGGCCCAAGTGGAGACCGCCGTGCTTCTGAACGAAGTGATGGAAACCTGTGACAGGGCATCGCGAGAGGTTGTCGTCCTTCGCCTGGAGGGTTTCACATGGAAAGAGATCGGGAGACAATTTGACATTTCAAGCCATGCGGCAGAGGCTCGATTTAGCAAAGCACTTGACCGCGCCAGAAAAAATGCTCAAAATACGGAGGCGAAAGGGTTGAGGAGGGCGTCACCCTTGCCGTCTGACAGTCGCAACTCGAAGGGCCACAAGCGGAAGCAATCCGTGGACAAGGCCTTTCTTGAACTTGGTAGGAGACATTTCGCCCACGATTTTCCCAACCCCACGCGCCAAGGTTGCCCCCAGGACAATGTATTAAGACTTTTGGCCGAACAACCAACAAAGGTCGAAGACTCAGTTCTAGATCACATCGCCTTGTGTTCACCTTGTTACACGACCTACAGTGGCTTCCTCCAGCGGATGAAAGCAAGAAACTCCAACCCAAGGCCGCAAACCCGATCCCCCAAACGACCAAGAGCGTAAAAGCGAAAAAATTGCATTTTGTTGGTGAGCTTTTTCCGTTTTTTCCCCTCTGTATAGATGAGGGGAGTTCCCGCCGGTTAACTCCCGCGGACAGGGCGCAACCGATTCCTTCGGTGTTTCGCTCTGTGTCGCGTACGGCCCGCTAGAGGGGACGGACGCGATTGTGGGACAACGCTGTACACGGAGCGCACGCTCCAAGTGTGCCTGGATGGGGAAGTCCAGGAACCGGCGCATACAGCCGTCCCATCAATCGCCATCCGCTTTCCTTCCCGCAGCCGCAGCCAACGGGGACTCCCTCTCAACGGCCCATTTCTAAGACTCGGAAGAGTCAGGGAGAACCCGAACATGAAGCGAATTCTTTGGACATACCTCCGCAGCTCTTGGCTGCGTTCACCTCTGGTTACCCTCGGTTTCACACTTTTCCTTGCGGCTCCGGCCTTCGCCCAGGGAGCTTCTCCGTGGGAGAACGCCGTTAGCGTGCTGCAGCAGGCTTTCACCAGCACGATCGCTCGCGGCCTCTCGCTCGTTGCCATTGTCGTGGCCGGACTCACCTTCGCCTTCGGTGAAGGCGGCTCGAAGCGTGTGCTTGCCGGTGTGCTCTTCGGCGTCGGAATGGCTATCGCGGCGGTGAATTTCTTGTCGTGGCTTTTTCCCGGCAACTGAAACACCCGCGTTCTGAAGGGAGAAGCACATGGCAGAAACCAGACGCATCAACAGAGTGCATCGGACGTTGTCCCGGCCACTGACGATCCTCGGGGCCGAGCGAAAGCTTTTCTTCTTTGCCATGTGCCTGGGCGCAGCCACCTTCAATCTGCTCAACAGCTTGTTCGGGGGGTTGTTGATGTTTTTGTTGCTCTATTTCATGGCCCGCTGGGCCACGCAGACCGATCCGCAGATTCTGCGATTTCTGCTGACCGCCGCAAGACTCCGCGCGCAATACGACCCGATGAAGTTCACTCCGATTGCAATCCGAAGGGATGACCATGCTCAGGCTTAGCCGAATCTTCAAAAACTACAACGAGACCGGCTCCCTCAGCGAGCAGATCAATCTCTACGGCTTCATTGGTCCGCACGTTTTCCTCACGAAGAGTGGGGAGGTGGGTGTCATCCTCGAAGTTCGCGGTGTCGATTACGAGTGTCTCGACGGCGCATCGATTGACGGTTTCACGAAGCGGCTCGAATCAGCTTTGAAGCTGTTCGACGAAAACTACCGCTTCTACCAATACCTCTTCAAGCGAAACAACGAGACCATCCCCTACAAGCTCTACGCCAACCCCATCGTAAACACCGCGATCAAAACTCGCATCGCCTACCTAGCAAGCAAGGCTGACACGCTCTTTTCCCTGTCGGTCTATTACGTCGTGCTGTACCAGGGATTTCAGACTTCAGCCAAGCTCGGAAGCGCGCTCGCCGAGTTTCCCAAGAATCCGAAAAAAGCCGTTGCCGATCTGCGGGCGCATTTTTCTGGTCAGAAGCAGGTCGTCGTTCTTGGCCAGCACGTCAGCAATGCTCAGGCAGCGCTGCTTCAGAAAGCCCGTAGCTTCATCCTGCAAGTCAGCGACTTCCTCGCTGTTCGGATGCTCGACAAACAGGAAGCCTTCCGCGTTCTCAAGAGAACGCTCAACTTCCATCCCGACAAACTCGCGCTCGCCAAGCTCAAATACGACACCTTCCTCGACTACTACCTCCCCGAATCCGCTCTCGAATGCCATCGCGGGCATCTGCGCGTGGACGACTACTACGTCAAGGTTTTGACGCTCAAGGAACCTTCCGCCCAGAGCTTTCCGCTTATTTTCAAACGCCTGCTCGAAGTGGAAGCGAACTATTACATCGTCACGGAATGGAAAAAGGAAGATTCCGGCAAGATGCGCCGGGTCATCCAGACCAAGCGCCGCCATTTTCACAACACCAAACGTTCGTTTGTGAGCCAGGTCAACATGAACGACGCGGGTCCGCAGGATGTGTTGCTCGACGATTCCAAGGAATCCCAGGTCAGGGAACTCGGCGAAGGCATCAAGGAGATCGAGCTACACGGGAATTACTTTGGCCAGTTCTCGCTGACTGTCGTGATTTACGACCTGGACATGGCCAAGGTGGACCGGGCGTGCGCCGACTTCTATAAAGTTTTCAGCGTCCATGACGCCCAGCTCTATGAAGAAAAATACAACCTCCTGAACGCTTTTCTCGCGGCGGTTCCCGGCAACCACGTCTTCAACTTGCGTTCCCTGTATCTGCTCAACACCAATTACGCGGATTTCTCGTTTCTCTTCACCCTCCACTCTGGCGAGCCTCGGAATAGCCATCTCCGGCAGGAATATCTGGCGGTCCTTGAGACCAACCACCACACCCCCTACTTTTTGAATCTCCACTACCGCGATGTCGCCCACACCATGATTCTCGGGCGAACGGGGGCTGGGAAGTCATTCCTGCTGAATTTCCTCATCACCAATCTCCAGAAATACGATCCGCACACGTTCATCTTCGATCTGGGCGGCAGTTTTGAAAGTCTCACGCAGCTTTTCGGCGGCTCGTATGTTCGCGTCGGCCTGGAATCTGAGGATTTCAAGATCAACCCGTTTTCGCTGCCACCGACGAAGGAAAATCTCGATTTCCTCGCTCTCTTCCTGAAAGTGTTGATCCAGGGACAGAGGGCGGGCGAGCTCGACCCCGCCACCGAGCGCGACCTGTTCCACCAAGTCGAAAATCTGTATGCGGTGGACCCGGCGCTACGCACGCTGGGCGTGCTGGCGAACACCCTGGGGCACGACATTTCGAGCCGCCTCGCCAAATGGACCCATGGCGGACAGTTCGGATTCCTGTTCGACAACGCCGAGGACACGATTTCGTTCTCCCGCTTTCAGTGCTTCGACTTCCAGCGCATGAGCCAGTACCCGGAACTCTTGGAACCGCTGCTTTTCTACATCCTGCATCGCGCCAATGCCGTCATCGCGGACCGCCAGATTACCTCCGTTTTCAAAGCCTTCTTCATCGACGAAGCGTGGGTATTTTTGAAGAACCCCAGCATTCAACGCTATGTCGTCGAGGCCCTCAAGACCTGGCGCAAGCACAACGCCGCCATGATCCTCTCGACGCAATCTCTCGACGAACTCAAGCGCTCGGACATCCTCGACGTAATCATCGAGAGCTGCGCCACCAAAATCTTCCTCGCGAACCCCGATATGGACCGCGATCTCTACCGCCGCCAGTTTCACTTGAACGAAAACGAAGTCGAGCTTATCTCGGGCCTCATCCCCAAGCAGCAATTTCTGATTAAGACGCCGGAGCTGGCCAAGGTCGCCAATCTCACTGTGGACGCCAAAAGCTATTGGCTCTATACGAACGACCCCTACGACAACAAGAAACGGAAAGAAGCATTCGAGACCTACGGCTTCGAACGAGGCCTGGAAGTTCTCGCGGGAGGACAGTCGTGATTGCTTATTGCTCTCTCGAATCGTGGATGGCGGAGAGCGACCCGCTTTACGTATTCCTGCCCCTCGCGCTCGCGGGATTCGCGACCGCAATCATTTTCGGCGTCCAGTGGTCTGTCGTGCTTTTTTCCGCTCGCAGCCAAGGTTCCCAGCAACGCGAATCACTTTCAAAAGGAGCAAGTCAATGAAACAAATGTTTCACACTCAGTTGCGCGGCTTTTTCTTTCGGGTGTTCGCCGTCCTGGCTGTGGGCGCAGCCGTCTTCCAAGCCTCGCCCACGCACGCCGCAACGGAAGCAGCGGCGCGAGTCGTGAAGTATTCGAAGGAAGACATTGTCCCTGTCCGCGCCAAACTCCGGTTTTCGACGCTCATCGTTCTACCCGAGGACGAGGAGATTCTCGATTTCACTACCGGCGATAAAGAATTCTGGGTCATCAACGGCGCGCATAACCTCTGCTACGTCCACCCGGCCCAGGCCGGCATTCGCAGCAATTTGAACCTCATCACCGCGAGCGGACACGTGTATTCGTTTCTGCTGACCGAAATCAGCAACCAGCCGAATGCCGAGCCCGATCTCAAAATCTTCGTGGAACCAAAAGAAGGCTCGGGCATCGCTGTGAGCACCGGGCTGCACGGCTATGTGAGCGTGGGCGAGGCGGAAGCATACAAGAAGGAATTGGAAACGCTCCGCTCCCAGACGGCAGATCAAATCCATGCGGCGCAAGCCCAGTCCGCCGAGCAGCTCAACCAGTTCCGCTCCAGCTACGCAACCAAACTCCAATTCGACTACCCGCTCGACTCGAAAGCGGGCCGCGAGCCGTTCCTGGTCTCCGCCATCTACCACGACGACGCGTTCACCTACATCAAGTGCGCCGCGCGGGAAAAGCCCGCTCTGTATGAAATCAAGGATGGCAAGCCCAACTTGATCTCTTTTCAGTTTGAGAACGGCGTCTACATCGCACCCAAGATCATCGACACCGGCTACCTCGCCGTCGGCAAAAAGAAACTGCCGTTTGCGCGCCGCGTTTCCGCGAACTGAGGAGCCAACAATGAACCAACCGAACCAACCCGCACAAGTTCAGGACAAAGCGCAGAAACCCCAAGGCCTTCTGCCGAAGAACGTCCAGTCCTGGCTTCTCATCGGCCTGGCGTTTCTCATGGTCGCCATCATGTGGCTGACCGGAGGCAAGAAACCGCAAATGCCAGCCAAAGCAGCGTCGCCCGCCACTCTGGTCCAGGCACCCCTCGAAGTTAACGAAACCAAGATTGCCGAAATGCAGAACCGCATCCAGGATTTGCAGCGCCAGCAACTTGTCGCGCAGAGCGCTCTTGCCCAGCAGACTCGCTTGCTCGGTGTCAGCCCTCAAGATTCGCAACAATCCCAGCAGCAAAGCGCGTCCGGTAACCCGGCCGACCAGCGAGCGGAGGACCCCATTCAGGCGGAGCGGAAGAGACGTGCCTACGTGTCGCTGTTTGCTTCGAATGTCGCTCTGACCTACCGCAAAACTCCGCCAACTCCCCCAACCGCGCCAGCGCCCGAACCCGAAGTAGATCCCGCCGCCCAGAGCCTTGTCCCCGCGGGCCCCGACTCCCCTCAGGTCGCGCAACTCTTGAAACACATGCAGCCCAACCCGATTTCTCCCGTGCCAGCCCGCAACGATTTCGCGGAAACAACCAAGGATCGAAAGGAGGAAACCAGAAATCCTGCCGCCGTACCGGCTGGCTCCGCCAATGCGGCGGCAGGAAAAACTTACGTACTCTTTGAGGGAACCATTCTCGAAACCGTTCTCATCAACCGCCTCGACGGAGCTTTTGCAGGTCCCGTCGAGTGCCTGCTTTCAACCGACGTTTACTCGAACGACCGCCAACACCTGCTGATTCCGGCAGGCTCGAAGTTGTTGGGTGAAACGAAAAAGGTGGACACCTTCGGCCAGACACGTCTGGCCGTCGTGTTCCATCGCGTGCTCATGCCCGACGGCTATTCCGTCAGCCTCGATCAATTCAAGGGGCTCAACCAAATCGGCGACACCGGGTTGCGGGATCAGGTCAACAACCACTATCTCCGCATCTTCGGAGTGTCGCTGGCGGTTGGCGCTCTCGGAGCCGTTGCGGAAACGGGAACCGCTGGTTCCCTCAACGCCTCCAGCGCTGACCTCATGCGCCAGGGATTCGCGCAAAGCACCGTGCAGTCTTCGGCGCAGATCCTCGACAAGTTCCTGAACATCATGCCCACGGTGACCATCCGGGAAGGCCACCGAGTCAAAGTTTATCTCTCGGGCGATCTCGCGTTGCCTGATTACAACAACCACAAGATGCCTTCCGATTTCTGAAGGCAAAAAAGGAGAGCAGTCCAATGAAAAGAAAGATTCTGATTTGCATGCTCGTATTGGGATTGGGAGTTGGTACCGCCACCGCGCAACTCGGGAGCGGGATCGTCTACGACCCAACCAACTACCAGAACGCGTTGCTCCGCTACTACCAGCTCCAGCAGCACCTTCTTGAACTGCAGAAGAGCTACGCAAAGATCACCGGGCAACTCAATCTCGCTCTACAGATGGCCCAGTTCGTCAAAAACATGCCCGCTCGTTACCGCGCGCTCTTTTCGCAATGGCGAAATGTCACCTCGCTCAACACCTTCGGGAACACAGTCTCGTGGATTAACGGCATCAACACGGGCGTCCTTCCTAACATCAACACCGGCTACTTGAAGGCGACTACTCCACTCTCCCAGTACAGTCCATATGAACTGTCGGGAATGGATTCTGCGGAACTCGGGCGCGTGCAGTCCCAGTACGCGTCCATCCAACTTGCCGACGGCGCAAACATAAACGCGATGGCCACCATCGGCGCGATCCGCGGAAGCGCCGACAACGTCCAGACTCAGATCGGGAACCTCGAACAAGATTCGTTTTCCGGCGACTCAAATCTCAACAGCGAAGTTTCCGTCCTGAACAAAATCAATGCGGCGGGTGTTTTGACTCTTCGCACCGTTCAGGACTCGAACAAACTCCTCGCGTCGCTTCTGGAACAGCAAACCATCCTCGCAAAGCAACAGCGCGACGCCACCACCAACGCCATTAACACCGATATCGGTCGCCAAGAGAGCATGGCCGGCAACATGGCCCAGGTGACCGGAACCATCACCGATTCACTTCAAAACTTCCGCATGCCGTAGGCGTGCGCTTATAGATGCCCCGCGTCGAAGGAGCTGACGGCAATGCAAACCGATTTCCTGCAGTACATCTTTCAGGCGATCAACAACTTGCTCACGCAAAACCTCGGCTTCTTCGACGCAATGGGCCAGAATCTTTTCCGTTCGTTCGCCACCATCCTCGTGGCTTGGTTTGGAATCAAGTCCGCTCTCGCCTCCGCCAGCGGCAGGCCTTCTTTCCAGTTCGATCATTTTGCGAGCCTGCTTCTGACCATCAGCTTTGGCTTTGCGATGGTCAATTACTACAGCACGCCCATCCCCGGCGTTGGAATCAGTTTCCACAACCTCGTCACCAATGAGGCGCAGTTT
>CAVSNX010000002.1:0-634838 GCA_963729455.1 uncultured Acidobacteriota bacterium | reverse complement strand
ATTCCCGAGCGCGGTTTGTTCACGGGAATCGCCATTTTGGGCGCTATTGGGAGTGGCAAAACTTCCTGCTGCATGCTCCCGTTCGCGGAGCAGATTCTGGCCTACAAAGCCGCCGACAAAGACAAGCGCATCGGCGGGCTGATCCTTGAAGTGAAAGGCGATTTTTGCCGCAAGGCAAAAAACATCCTCGACCGTCACCAGCGGGCCGAGGATTACATCGAAATCAGTCTCGATTCCGAGTACTGCTACAACCCTCTTCACAACGACTTGGACGCGTACGCTCTCGCGTACAACATCGCTTCGCTTTTGAACAATCTCTTTGGTCGAGGCAAGGAACCTTTCTGGCAGCAGGCTTACACCAACCTCGTCAAGTTCATCATCCTCCTTCATAAGGTCGCCTACGACTACGTCACCTTCTTCGATGTCTACCAGTGCGCCATCTCTCCGCCGCTCCTTGAAGAACG
Organism: uncultured Acidobacteriota bacterium; assembly: GCA_963729455.1. Taxonomy (GTDB): domain Bacteria; phylum Acidobacteriota; class Terriglobia; order Acidiferrales; family UBA7541; genus Acidiferrum. The sequence goes on along the minus strand of CAVSNX010000002.1, from coordinate 634,374 downwards.
GATCGCGGAGGCCGAGGAGATCCTTCTCGGACGCCACTATGTAGCCGTCACGCCGAAGGTCTATGGCGAGCGCACCGCCGACCTCGCGGGCCTTGGCTTCGTGCACGACGAGAAGGAAGACCGTTTTCTCGCACCCGCCACGCCCGAGTTGCGGGACATATTGAGGATGCGAGGCATTCAATCCGAGGCCCGCACGGTCCTGGACCCGGCCCAGGCAAATCCAGAAAAACTAGCGCAATTGGAGGCCGTGAAGCGTTGGTTTAATGATGACTGGCGAAGGATCGAGCCGAAGCTGCGCACATCTATTGTCGAGGGTGTTTCGGTCTTCCTTTCGCTCTTCGATGACAGCCCTAAAGTGAAAAAAGTATTCTGCCCGAAGAAAGAGTGCTACGACCTCCAGAAGAACGCCGACAATCAGTTTGGTAAGCCCCTGCCTTCGTTTGGCTGGCTTATCGAGCACGGAGCCGTCTGCGCTCTGAATTTCCCCATCGGCATGAATGCCGGCCTCGCGAAGGCTCTGGGCGTCATGATGAAGCTCGATTTTGAGCGCGCCGTGCTCAATCGTGTTCCGAAAATCGAGGCGCACCCCGAGCAGTATTTCAGGCAGGTTCTCTTCCTTTGCGATGAGTACCAGCACTTTGCAACCGTGGGCGAAAGCGACCCGACCGGCGACGAGAAATTCTTCAGTCTCTCGCGCCAGCCGAAGTGCATCCCGATCGTCGCCACCCAGAGCATCAGCTCGCTGCGATCCGCGCTACCCGGCGAAAGCTGGCGCACACTCCTCCAAACCTTCCGCACCAAGATTTTCCTCTCGTTGTCGGATGATTTCTCCGCGAGGACGGCGAGCGATCTCTGCGGACGCGAAGACCAGCTCAAAGTCAGCTACAGCCTGTCGGAAAGCGGGCACGATACCAAGGTCAGTTGGCTAACCGGCAAGGCCCTCTCCCACAAAGCGAACATCGTCGCCTCCAAGAGCTACAACACGCAAAGCGACTACCGCTTCGACATGAAGACGTTCATGGAGTTGCATAACGCGCAGTCCGTCATCATTGCCTACGATGGAATCAACCCCGCTCCGCCGATGTTTTGCTACCTGAAGCCCTACTACAACGATCCGAACGATTCGTACTTCATCCAACTCGCCAAAGGGAAACTCTAATGAACGGTTTCGAAATGATCCTGCCGTTCCTCAAGCCCATCGAGCACCTCATTCTCGACGATTCCATCAGCGAGGTGATGGTCAACGGCCCCGACCGCGTGTTCATCGAAAAACAGGGCTTCCTTCAACAGGTGCAGGGTGTGTCCATCGGCGAAAAATCGCTCATGGTTGCAGTGAAGAATATCGCCCGGCGTCTCGGTGACGACATCTCCGAATCCAAACCCATTCTCGACTCGCGGCTGCCCGATGGCAGCCGCGTCGCAGCGATCATCCCGCCTTGCAGTCTTGGCGGCGTGACACTCACGATCCGCAAGTTCAACACCCGCCACTTCGAGATGGAGGATCTGATTCGGGCGGGCACTCTCGACCGTGCCCTCGCGAACCACCTCGAAGACTACGTCCTCGCACGCAAGAACATCCTCATCAGCGGTGGAACCGGGACTGGTAAAACCACACTTTTATCGATCCTCGGAAAATTCATTCCCCAGGATGAACGGGTGCTTGTGATTGAGGACACTGCCGAGATTCACCTCGCGCAGGAGAACCTCGTCCGATTTGAAGCACGCCGGGAGCAAAACGGCCTTCCGGCAGTGGCCATCCGCGATCTCCTCAAGGCCGCTCTCCGCCATCGCCCGGACCGGATCGTTCTCGGAGAGATTCGCGGCGGCGAAGCCTTCGATCTCCTGCAACTCCTGAACACCGGGCACTCAGGGACGCTGTCCACCATTCATGCAAACTCCGCGCAACAAGGGCTCGCGCGGTTCACAAGCTGCGTCCTGCAGAGCGGGGTCGAACTGCCGTACCGCGCGATTAAGACGAACATCGCCGACTCCCTGAACGTGGTCATACACGTCGACCGCCGTCCCGGACGCAGATACATTTCCGAAGTCCTCCTGATCAACAGATACGACCCGGATGCGGACCTGTTCGACTACGGCGCGGTGTTCCTGGCCAAGCAGGATCACCCATGAGCACCGACACTGCATTCGCGCCGCGATCTCTCACCGCTTCGGAGTATGTCCGGGGCCTTTTCGAGCCCGCAGACAACGCCGCGATCCTCGTGCGGAATCGCTCCACAGGTCACACGGTGCAACGAATCGCCAAGGCTGAGTCGATAGCGAGCCCCGACTTTCAAACTTGGCTCGCCAATCAGAATGCCAGCGGTTCCGACGTGTTCGTGGGAATGAATCCCATCAAAGACGGCGCCCACAGCCGGACAAAGGGAAGCATAAAGGATATCCGCCACGTCTATCTCGACCTCGACAGAAAGGGTGACGAGGCTCTCGAAGCGATTCGAAATTCGCCTTCAGTGCCAGCCCCAAACTTTGTCCTCGATACCTCGCCCGGTAAGCACCAGGTCGTATGGAAGGTGAGCGGATTCAGTCAGGATGAGGCGGAATCTTTACTGCACAGCCTCGCCAATCAATTCGGCGGTGATATGGCAGCGACGGACTCGACGCGCGTGCTTCGCGTGCCGGGATTCGCCAATCGGAAACTTCCCGAGGAATTCATCGTCCAAGCGCGCCAGGAAAGCGATGCGCTCTACACGCGCCGCGATTTCACTATCCATGAAGATTCACCCGAAACACCCCGGCATTTAAGCGACGACCAAGAACGCCCACGGACGGTCCCCAGTGACCACAAAAGCCAATCCGAGCACGATTGGGCCTACGCGAAGCGCGCCCTCGCTCGCGGCGACGATCCCGAAGTCGTGATTCAGCGCATTGCCGACTATCGCTCGGAAGATAAAGACGATCCGAATTACTACGCACGGCACACCGTGTCAAAGGCCCAGGAAGACCTTGAACGCAAGAGCGTTGTCGTGGAAAAAGCAGATGAGGAACCCGGTCGCACGCATCAATGACGCTTCGGTCTGTGAAATATTCCGGAGCGGTTCTAAAAACCAGCTCCGCGCTGTGACCACGTAAGACCCTAGAATGTCAGCGATCACACAGGATCGATTTCAAAGTAAACCGTCAGACGGAACGGGCCAGGAATCTTGTGCTAACATTCCTCCCCGAATCCGGCAGAGCCATGACCCAACGAAAGGGAGGGACATGGCTCGCACACGTTACCAGCACGGAGAAATAGTGGTTAAGCACGGCAAAGCGCATGACAGCTATATGGGACGGTGGAAAGAGGATTTCCGTCTGTCGAATGGCCAGATCATCCGAAGAAAGCGTTCCAGGGTCTTCGGAATCGTCGGAAGAATTACAGAGAAGCAGGCCAAGAGGCAGCTCGACGGCATCCTTTCCCGCGTTAACGACCCCGGGTATCTCCCCGAATCAGCCACGACGTTTCAGGCTCTTGCTCAAGAGTGGGGCGACCAAGCGTTCCGAGAGATGAAACCCTCCACGGTTTTGAATATGCGTGGACATCTCGCGAATCATTTGCTTCCTTTCTTCGGCAAGCGGCAAGTTCGGGAAATCACCACACGGGACATTGACACGTTCCTATCGAAGTTGGCTGTCAGTCGTAAGACCAAGAAGAACATCTTCAGCACGCTCAAACTTATCCTGAAGCAAGGCCGGGCATGGGGAAACGTGCGGGAGAACATCTGGGAGTCAGCCAAGAAAATTGGAAAGTCGGAAACGGAAGTACGCGCCTATTCGGACGCTGAAGTGGAAAACATTCTCAGCAAGTCAACGGGAGCGGTGAGGTTGTTCTACTGGCTAGCCGTTGAAACCGGGATGCGGGCAGGCGAACTGTGTGGGCTTCGCGTTTGTGACGTTGACCCAAACAGAAAGCTGCTTCGTGTCCGTCAAGCCGTATGGCGCGGCAAGGTTCAGTCTCCGAAGACGAACAACGCAATTCGGGATATCCCCATCCCATTCCAGATCGTGGATGAACTTAGAACCCACATTGGAAACCGGATTGAAGGTTTCGTCTTTACCACGAAGAACGGCACGCCGTGGAATGCTGACCTTGTGTTGAAGAGACACCTACGCGGGAAGCTGAAAGTTACGAACGGTCATTTGCATATGTTCCGGCACACGTTCGCAACGCGCCAGCTACAAGCGGGGGTCCCAGTGACTGTGGTGTCCAAGATTCTGGGGCACGGCAGCATTTCAACGACTCTGAACATTTACGCACACGTCTTGGCTGAACACATGGAGCAGTTTGAGCGTCAGCGTGCCCCAATTCTGGGCACTTATCGGGCACCTGATGTGGGTGCGGTTGCAGAAGAACGGCAAGTCGCGTAGTATCTATGACGCGGGGTGGAGCAGCCTGGTAGCTCGTCGGGCTCATAACCCGAAGGTCGTCAGTTCAAATCTGACCCCCGCAACCATTTGTTAGTTGATAAGAAACGGCTTAGAGGATGCTCCCTCTAAGCCGTTTCGCCTTTTACGTCCAATTGCGTCCAAAACGCCCCAAACTGCGTTGCCAAGCTGTGCCGCGATTGGCTTTCCGTCTTCGCTAATCACATGCGTATAGATTGTCTCGGTGACTGGCGATCCATCAGCGTGGCCCAGTCTTTACTGGCGCAATTTCTGCGATGCTCCGAAACTGCTCATCAGAGTTGCGTTCGCATGCCGAAAAGCATGGAAGCCATTACCACGTGGCACCTGGATACGAATGGCCCGAAGCAAAGGTCGGAACTTTCGTTTGAGTAACAAGTTCTGATCCCACGGAGTTCCGCTGCTAGTGGCGAAGAGTAATCGACGTTGGTTTGGATGCCAAGACTCCAAGAACTTGGTCAAGTGCCTGCAAGCCTGAGGCGATAGCTCGACCACCCGAATTGACTCATCTGTCTTCGGATCGCCTAGTTTCCCCCGCCATGCGCTCTGCCGCACTTGAAGCATTCCGCGTTCTAGATCTATGTCATCGACTGTCAGTCCGCACAACTCGCCAGCTCGCAGGCCCGTTTCCGCTGCAAGTCCGTACCATGTGCGGTATGGCTCATGAGCCTTGGCAAGAATGAGTTAAATTTCTCGCTGGGAAAGGAAGAATCGCTGCACTCGCTTTATGTCGGGGAGTACGACGCCTTCCATTAGGTTGTGAGCGACATAGCCCCACGCTTTTGCCGTGGTCCACATGCTCTGGAGTGTGATGCAAATGTTTCGGGTAGTTTTCGCGCGGTCTCTTTCGAAACGGACACTACAAGGAAATCGACGATTGCTCTCTCAGGCAGAGAGGAACTGTTTGACGAGAACGGCGGTGTCGTCAGGATTCTCCTCCGGGAAAAAGTGGCCGCCCGTCATTCGCTGTCCTTGCGCGCGCGGTGCCCATTGCCGCCAAATGCCGAGCGGACCACCGTCTTTTGCATAGAAAGTGTCGAGCGGACCATCCTTGGCCCAGAGATGCAGCATTGGGCATTCGATTCGTCTGGACGCGTCCTTGTCGGCTCGATCGTGTTCGACATCCATCGTTGCCGCGGCTCGATACTCCTCGCAGATTCCATGAACCCGCGCCGGATCGCGGTAAGTCGAGACATACTCATCGAGAATCTCTAGACCGAAGGAACCTTGTCCAAATGGGTTATGGAAGACGGCCTCCGGAACTCATCGTGCGGCCGTACTTTCGCCACTCTGGCGACTCACACCATTCGTCTCGAGGAAGTCCTTTATGGCAGATGCGATTTCGACAACGTGCGTCTCTAGCGCGAAATGTCCGGTGTCGAGGAGCTGAATCTTTGCGCTGGGGATGTCTTTGCGAAAAGCTTCCGCTCCCGCGGGAATGAAAAAGGGATCGTTCTTGCCCCAGATCGCGAGCAAAGGCGGCTTCGATTTGCGGAAATATTCCTGGAATTTCGGATACAGCTTCACATTCGATGCATAATCCAGAAATAGATCGAGCTGAATGTTTTTGTTCCCCGAACGTTCGAGCAGCGCCGTATCCAATGTGTACGACTCTGGCGGGACGCTGTCTGGATTGGCCACGCCGTGCGTGTACTGCCAGCGCGTTCCCTCCAGTGTCAAAACATTCTTGCGGATGACGTCGCGGTTTTCTGCGGTGGGTTCAGCCCAGTATTTGCGAATCGGGCCCCAGGCGCCGCCGAGACCTTCCTCGTACGCATTTCCGTTTTGCGAAACGATCGCTGTGACTCGTTCGGGGTGAGCCATCGCCAAGCGGAGACCTGTTGGCGCGCCATAATCGAATACATAAATGGCATAGCGGTTGATTTTTAGTGCTTGCGTGAAGGCCTCTATGGTCGATGCCAATCCATCGAACGAATAAACATATTTTCGTTCGGCCGGAACCTCGGTAAACCCGAAACCGGGGAGGTCCGGAGCGATCACGCGGTAATCAGTCGCGAGGCGCGGAATGAGTTCGCGGAACATGAACGATGAGGCCGGGAATCCATGTAAAAGGAGAACAATGGGGGCGGTCGCATCACCGGCCGCCCGATAAAACACTCGGACGCCATCGGCTTCGGACCCAGTGGATCGTTGGAGGCGCTGTGTAATGGGCCTCTGCGCGCTTTGTTGCTGTCTGCGAAGTCGTATCACTCATAAAGCCTTCTCCTTTATTGGATGAATTTACTGGTGAGATTTGCTGGCGGGCGCTGCATTTAAACCTGGACCATCTCCTCGTCGCTTCGGAACGCTCGCGGCTGCCGCGGAGTTGTCATCTGCCTTCGTGGGACCTCCTTTAAACGCCTGTGCCAAATTTACTTGAAACGAAGTGTGCGTCAGAATTGTTCGAGTCTAGCGATACCGAATACGGCATGAAATCGCTCGCAATAGATAACCGCCGCGTCGTATTTCTGTAAGTCAACAGATGCAGGAATATCGTAGTTCTGATCTCCTTGATTTCCTTTTAACAGCCCGAGCTCCACTCTATCTACCTGCCCTGTCACAATTTCTTGCTTGAGCTTTTCGTCATCGCTTCGCGCCAGAAGGACGTGAACATCCGGACCGTTGGAGGTCGAGAAGTCCGTCAGGCGCAGATGTTCCTTGCCGTCGGCCGTTTTGTAGATCGTTGCTCGCCCGCTCGTCTGGTGAGCCTTCCCTTCGAGGCGGCCGGTATAAAGCGGCTGAGGGTCGGTGCTTGAAGCGAACGGGGCCGGTTCATTCACCTTTTGGTTGACCCACAGTTTTTCCGGCCGGAAGGCCCACCAGGCACCGATGAGCACCGGAAGACCCACCGCGACCAATACCCACTTCCGGCGCGAGAACCAAGAACGTATATGCGAATCCATGATTTTGTCCCTCCAATCCGCGGATCGGGCAGGTGAACCTGCCCGACTCAATCGGAATGAATACGTGAGTCTTAGAATTTCTCAAGAGGCGCGGCGCCGAAATTCGCGTTGAACCGTTCGCAATAGATCGAAACGGTCTCGAACTTGCTCAGATCCGTGCCGCTCGGGATGGCGTAGTTCTGGTCGCCTTCGTTCCCCTTCAGCTTGCCCAGCTCCACCCGCTCCGTGTTGCTCTTGAGAAAATTGGCGTCGTCGTCCGCGTCCGTGGCCGCGATCAAAACCACGTGTACATCGGGCCCGTTGGATGTCTTGAAGTTTGTCAACCGGAGGATCAACCTCCCGTCTTTCTCCTGGTAGATCGTTGCACGGCCTGAAGTGCTGTGAACTTTCCCGTGGAAGGTGCCGGTTTCCAGAGTCTTCGCGTTGCTGTCTTGCGCGTGCGCCGGCGGGTGCAATCCGAATGTGAACGCCAGCGCAGCGATTGCCAACACTGTCCTGATCTTCCAAACCATGATGATTTCTCCTTTCGGTTTTGTTTTCGGTGAGCACCCTGAAGCGCTCAACTCTCACGGGCAATAGGAGTCATCTGCCGCGCGAAAGTTACACGGATGAGCAAAAAATGCGGCAATTCGGCAGTGCCTAGCGCGTTCTGTTTGTCAGCATGAATCGTATTCCCGCGCCAGAGCGAGACAGAGAAAACTTACGATAGAGTCAAAGTGGAAGTGCGGGAATCACCGGATGACCATCCGAGACGGCAAGCTTCGATGTGCGCATAACAGATTTGAAATCTTGAGCTCGTCAGCTGCGGCTCGTTCGCAACTTCGCCATCACGCGATCGATGATTGGATTAGAGACGCTTTCCGGCAAGTCGAATGAACTGCTTTCCGTCACGATCTTTATAGTCTTGAGGCTGGAATCGTACAGCACGTGGCAAGCGCGGCACTGGGACAAGTGCAACTCAAGCTCTTCACGAACCTCTAGCGACACCTGGTTCTCGAGGTAGTCCCCGAACTCGGCGAAGAATTCCTCACATGTGATCACTGGGCTACCCCCCTGACATTGGCTATAAAGTGAGGGGAGAGCCACTCTCGGAGCATAAGGCGGCCTCTCAGGAGCCGTGTCTTTACGTTAGGCACGCTCAGCCCCAGCTGTTGGGCAACTTCATCGGTCGAAAGCTGCTGGATATCGCGGAGCATCACCACCGCTCGGTAGTTTGTGGGAAGCGCCAAGATTCCCCTTTCAACGAGTTGCCGTATTTCTGACCTGGAATAGAACTGCTCTGGGTTGTCCTGCCAGGCCGCTACCTGACGAGGGCGAAAATCCTTCTCTTCGTTGTACGCACCTTCGTCCAGGCTTTCCACATTTTTTCCGCGTCGCAATCGTTGGAACGCCGAATTCCTCGCGATACTCATCAGCCATGTTGAAAACTTCGAGCGGCCCTGGAACCCACCGATGTGCTTGAACGCGCTCAGCAAAGTGTCCTGCATGGCGTCCTGTGCGTCGGCCGGGTTGCCCAAGATGGCGGCGAGTGTGCGATAAATCAACTGGCTATGCCGGCGGGCCAGCTCTTCAAAAGCCTGCAGGTTTCCCCCCTGCGCCTGGGCGACACATTCAGCGTCCGGGTCCACTACGTCGACGAGATGCATAACGCCCTCACCGCCGATAAGAGTCTGGGCGGAGTCAGAAAGATGCATTTTATTTTTCCCGAAGACCGGAGGCGGCTCGAAATCGGGTTCGATTCCGAGTCCCATCTGAAGGGTATTTGCAAAATTGTTGAGGGCAGTGACAACCTCGCATTCCAGAATCTGCTCCTCCCTGAAACCAAATGCTCGAAGCCTGACAACGTCTTCGCGAGAAAATTCCGGACCATGCGTCCCCAATTTGACTGCAAAGTCGAGTAATGCCCGATCAGCCTCCGCCAGGTTGGACTCATTATAGTCCACGGCAATCTGGTCTCCTTCCTCCGAGGGCATACCCAAGCCGCGCAACAGATTGCAATGCATCGCAACGCAATAAGAGTTGAGATTTGCCGCCGACACAGCTAGCAGAATGCATTCCTTTTGCACTCGCGTTAGGAGATCTTCGTGTACCAGAATCCTGTCCACTGCTTGCAGCTCGGCGTCCAGCAAATCGGGGCGCAAAGTCTGAGCGCGAAAAAAGTTCGGGATGAACCCATGACTCTTCTGAACGATGCCAAAAGGTGCAAACGTCTTCGGACTCAGGTATGGAGCGGGCACATACGGCCCTTTTCTCTTAGCCGCAGCATGAACATGGGGCTTCGGGCTACGGGGCGCTCCCTCACGCGGTGGAACAATTCTCGTCGCAGAGAGCTTCCGCCCTCCGAAATCTGGCTCCGGACCCAAACCCACAGATAGCGTGCAGCGGTAGACGGCCAAAGCGGTCGCGACGACGGCTTCGAATATCGCCTCGTCGTTGAATCCGCACGTCCGCAGCGCTTCTATGTCTTCCGAACTTACGGAGGGAGCGTGACGCGCTAGTTTGAGGCAGAACTGCAAACAGGCTAAATCGGTCGCCGAAAGGTCCGCGTTACGGTAGTCGCTCAAGAGAGAATCGATTTGACTCTCCGTCACGCCAAGTGAAGACAGGACTTTACTATCCAGGGCCACGCAATACGTGTCGTGTCGGTCAGCTGCAATGCGGAAAAGGATTCGTTCCTTTTGTACTCGGGAAATCGCTCCTTCCTGGAAACGCACGGCACCTTCGAGCTTCGCCTGGGCCTCGATGAGGCGAGGTAACAAGGTCTGCGCGTAGAGGAGATTGGGGATGAATCCAAGGGCCTCTTGAAACGCGGCAAAGGGGCCGAATTTCTCCTCCAGTCGAACTTCACGGAGAAAGCTCATTCGCCCACCCTCCGCCCCCGAGAATCAACAACAGCGACTATACGTCTTCGGCTTCCCTGGGTGCAACCTCAGCTTGACTCCCTGCCAACAGGCAGGTTTTCTGAATCTTTTTCCCTCTCCGAGTCGTCTCATCTCGCGAAGTCGGCTTAGAGCCGGCTGAGCAAACGAACAGTCCGCCCACTAGTTTGGCTCGGCCACCACTTGACGTGGGTTCAAACCTTCCCCCTGTTGAGGAAATTTATTCAGTTGGAGTGCACCGTTAGCCGTAAGGTCGAAAAAGGAGAATCAAATGAAATCAGGAAAGAAATTTCTTGTGACGGGACCGACCGGCGCAACCGGTGGTGAAACGGTTGAACAGCTTCTTGAAAAGGGACACTCCGTTCGAGCACTTGCTCACCGAGAAGATGAACGATCGGAACGACTCAGCAAATTGGGCGCAGAGGTTGTCTTTGGCGACCTTCTCGACATGCAATCGGTACGTTCCGCCCTTCGTGGAATCTACGGAGCGTATTTCGTTTATCCGATTCGGCCGGAGATCGTGGATGCAAGTGTTCGATTTGCTCAGGCTGCAAAGGAGGCTGGCGTCGAAATCATCGTCAACATGTCACAAAAGTCGGCACGCGGCGACTCTCAAAGCCATGCAGCACTAGCGCACTGGCTATCGGAGCGTGTGTTTGACTGGTCCGAGGTGCCCGCCAGCCACATCAGACCGACACTGTTTTCGGAGTGGATGCTCTATGGGGCCGCCATGATCCGTCAAGGGACCTGGCTCGTACCATTCGGCACTGGCCGCCACGCTCCCATCGCGGCAGAAGATCAAGCCAGAGTGATTGTCGGAATCTTGGAGAATCCGAAAGCACATGCGGGGAAAACGTATCCTCTTGTTGGCCCGGTCGAATATAGTCATAAAGAAATTTCGCACATCATTGGACACGTGCTCGGAAAGGGAATTCACTTCCAGCAGATTCCAATTGAGAAGTATCGTGAGATCGTAAGTAGTCGGCCCCGTGGCCCGGCTCGAAATACCGCTGCTACAGCGTACGCTGAAGCAGACAAAGCTGGAGGTGCGGGCTCGGATTTCGTTTTCCAACATCTAAAAGAGATCGCTATCGACCACCAAAATGGGATTTTTAGTGGGATGAATAATTATATCCAAGAGATCAGCGGTCGTCCTCCGATGACGGTTGAACAGTTTGTCGAAAAGCATCGCACGGAATTTGGGGGATAAGACAATGGCCCATCCTCTGCCGCGAACTTGGTTGCTTCCAGATCATTAGAGCGGAGAGCGAGATTCGCATTTGCGAGTGCATGATCAGCCGAGCTTTTGTCGAACGCTGCTAAGGATTTCGTCGGAGAGTCGCGGATCCTGCACGGCGCGGGCCAATACTACGCCACCGATCAGCGCGGCTACCCAAAAGATGGCTTCTTTCCGGTCTCCACGCTTAGCGGCGAGAATGTTCTCAAGTCCCTTCTCGAAGGCAGCTTTCAGTTCAGGGGTCGAGCGAGCCACCTCCTGGGCCAGTGCGGCCATAGTGCAGCCGTCGCCTGGATTATCTCGGTGCCACCGGCTCAGGTACAGGTGAGTAAACGATCCTTTGCTCTTCTTACTCTTGCTGCGCTGCAAGCGGCCTAGTGAAACGCTTTGCCCGTGGGCAACGGCGGCCGCCTGCAGTTTTTCCTTCGAATCGAAATGGGCATAGAACGCCCCGTGCGTCAGGCCCGCGGCCTTCATCACTTCGCCCACGGTTACGTTCTGAAACCCCCGTTCCCGGAACAGGCGGGAAGCCTCCTTGACAATCCGTTCATGTTTTGCGGCGGTCTCTTCGACGGGATAGCGCATATTTTTTGTATCCCTCCATCTATGACGGTCATCATATCACATGTATGACGGCCATCATATCTGATGCCGGTCCTACAAAAAGGAGGCAGTATGAAGCTCACAGGCAAGAAGGCTCTTATTACCGGCGGCAACAGTGGCATCGGTCTTGCCACAGCCCGACTCTTCATTGCGGAGGGCGCGCAGGTCGCTATTACCGGGCGCGACCAGAAGACGCTGGATGAGGCGGTTGCAGAACTCGGAGCAAACGCGCGTGGCTACCGCGCTGACGTGACCATTGCGGAAGATCGCAGGCGGCTCTTCGAAGCCCTGGCCAAAGATTTCGGGAAACTCGACATTGTCTTCGCCAATGCCGGCATCTCCGGCCGGACTCCAACGGGCTCGACCGACGAGGCCATTTTTGAGAACGTGATCCACACCAACCTTAATGCCGCCTTCTTTACGGTGAATTCAGCGGCGCCTCTGCTGAACGACAACGGCAGCATCATCTTTAATGGGTCGGTTCATAACTATCTCGGCCAACCCGGCGTCGCCGCATATGCAGCCACCAAGGGCGGCCTCGTCTCGATGGCGCGTTCCATCGCCGCCGACCTTGCGCCGCGCAACATTCGCGTGAATGTCGTCGCACCGGGCGCGATCAAAACTCCCATTTGGAAGCGCGGGCCCCGCGCCTCTGCTTCCGCAGAAGATTCCGCTAAGTTGGCGAAGTTCTTCTCTTCTGTAATTCCGCAGGGCCGTTGGGGCGAGCCGGAAGAAATTGCCAAAGCCGTGCTCTTCCTTGCCTCGGACGATTCCTCATACGTCAACGCGGTCGAGCTGATGGTGGATGGCGGAGCCACGGGCGCCCCGTTTGGAGCTCCCATTATTCAGGACGTATTTAGGCCGCTCGGTAGCGAGGGGAAGTTGGCAAAAGCTCATGCGGAAGGAGATCCGCACTGAAGTCGATCGGGAAAAATTCAACACAGGAGGATTACTCAAATGGAAGCTATTGGATTGTTTGTCAAGCTCGAAGCACGCCCAGGCAAGGAGGCTGATGCCGAGGCATTTCTAAAGTCAGCTCAGCCACTCGCCCTCGGTGAAAAAGCGACCTTGAAATGGTACGCCATCAAACTCGGCCCGGGGAAGTTCGGCATCTTCGACACCTTTGCAAATGAAGCGGGCCGCAATGCCCACCTGACTGGCGAGATCGCCAAGGCGCTGACGGCGCGGGCCAACGAATTGTTTGCGGTTCCTCCGCAGATAGAAAAAGTGGAGGTCCTTGCAAACACACCCTTAAAAGGGTGAGCGACTGTCTGCTTGTAAACAGGAAGAATGTCATTTCTGTTTGCAAGAGATGACAAGCAAGGAGAAAGAAATAAAAAGGAGAAAGGAAATGCAAATCAAGGAAAAAGAAATGAAAATCTCACAAACGTACCGACCTGCTTCAGTGTCCCACGAGCCCAAGTCAGCGCTCCGGGGCCTGATGCAGCGTCTCGGCTTGGCGTTTCTCGCATGCGCGCTCGTCATCGGTGGAATTGGCACTGCGAGCGCGGGCGAGGCTCAAGACGAAGCAGCCGTTCGCGCGCTCGGAGATACCTTTGCTAAGGCTTTCATTGAGAAGAATCCCGAACTCCGAGCATCCCTATTCGTCGAAAATGGAACCTTCGTGACGCCTGTGGGCGACTATCTGCAAGGGCGGGTCGCCATGGTAAAGGACTTCGGTTCCGAGGCGCAAGCTGTCAACGGTAGCACACGAGCGGCGTTCTCCAACTACAAGGTCGACTTCGTCAAACCCGATGTCGCGTTCGTCGACGCGCTACTTACTCTGCACAATGTCAACGGTCCGGATGGGACGATCATCCCTGTGATACCGGTTAACTTTTACTACGTGGCCGTCCGTCACAACGGTCGATGGCTGATCGCGGATGGGCGCGCGCATTTCGCACCCGCGCCAGCCAACAGCATGACCTCTCGAAACTAGCGAGGAGAATGCCTGTGTCATGTTCCACTCAACTCGATAAGGAGCAGAGCGCTATAAGCACGCCGGAGCGTCAAGCTGGCGTGCTTGTAGCTCGCAGGCACCACCTGTTGGTGCGGTGCAGCCATTGGCTGAACGTGCCAATTCTTCTGGGCCTCATCCTGAGTGGCGTATCCATTTATTGGGCATCTCAGGTCTATCAGCACAAACCGGATCCACTGACCGGGAATTTCGATCTTCTTGCAGACGTCGGTATCTGGATATGCGTGCATGTGCCCGGGCTGCACCAATACAGCATTCCGCCTGATTGGGTCTACAACCACATAAGCCTCGGTCCTGGAATGCTCGCCGTGGCTCTGCGCCTTCATTGGTTCTGTGCTTATCTGTTCATGCCGAACGGCCTCGTCTTCGCTATAGGCTTGGCCATGGGAGGTGGCTGGCGCACCCTGTTGCCTCGCCGGACCGACCTGCGCGATGCACTGAAGATGTTTCGCTACTACACAGGCCTCCCCCTTGCCAAACTAAGACGCCGCACCTGGCTGCATCCGCGCGTCAGCACAAAATAAGGGATGCGAACAATAGCAGGTAGTCGGCCCTAGCCTCACCGAAGCCGCAAAGTTGATCCGAGTGATTTTTGCCAAATCCGGTGATGATCAAAGCCTACCAGGAGGGCATTTCCGGCAATGGCAAGCCTTTTTCCGACGGCTCCAAGATTGTGAAGCTTGAGTGGAGACCGAAAAAGTTAACAGATCCCCCTTTTTCCGCGAGCGCCCCGGACAACAGTGCCTGGCGATCTGACGGAGGTCGAGTTCATCGTGAAGGACAGCAAGAGATTCTCGGGCACGCACGGATGGGGATATGCCATGTTCGACTATGACGCCGCATCCGGAACGTTCGCGCCAGCCACGTCGGCCAGCAAGCCGCCGCAGGGGCACGACACCAAGTGCGGCGCGCCAACCTTTATAATGACGACGAGATGCGGGCGCTCCGCTACGCCCCGCATAATAGACGTGTTACTGGAGAGATGATCTCGGACCAATTTCATTTGTCGGGACCGCTGCGGACATTGGAGAGAAAAACGTCACATTAGAATGGTCCAATAAGATTTCACTTGACCTGCGCGGAAAGCTCTGCGAGAGTGAGGTCCCCTTCCACTCAGATTGATCCTGCCTCGCCTCACCCTTTACAGGCGCAAGAAGGAGAATTCACGGTCACGTCCGAGCACCGAGCCACGCCACGTATCAAACTAAAAATTTGACAATGCTTTCATCGCATGGTGTCGATGTACGAGCCCGGACAGCAGGGGAGGCTAGACGATGGATAAAGTCTTAGTTGTAGACGACGATGAGGCACTGCGGCGCCTGCTGCGCCTGGAGCTAAGCGATAGCTATGAAATCCTCGATTCTGGAGAGCCCGAGCAGGGTTTGGCGCTTGCCATGGAGCACAGGCCCCACGCTATCTTGCTTGATCTGCGAATGCCAAAATATTCCGGTTATGAGCTGCTTCAGACGTTTACGTCCTTCAGCCGCACTCAAATGATCCCTGTGATCATCGTAAGTGGTGAGTGCGGCGCGCAAACGAAAGAGCATTGCAAGCAGCTTGGTGCGGCTGGCTATTTCGAGAAACCGATCGACTTTGTGGCGCTGCGGGCATGCCTCAATCAAATCGTCGAGACCGGCCAATACATTCCCCGCAGCGAAGTGCGCGTACGCCTGCGAGTCACTTTGAAGCTCCGCGGCATGAACAGACACGGGAAGGAGTTTGAAGAAGTCGCAACGACTGAAAACGTAAGTTTGAGTGGCTTTCTGTGTGGCTGTACTGCGGACCTCCCAACTGACAGCATTGTGGACGTCTATCTCGTAGGCCCCGGTGAGGACTATGTAGGTAAAGCCAGAATTGTTCATTCGAGCATGAGGGCTGCGCCTCTTCGCCATTACGGATGCCGCTTCATAGAGAAGGCGGGAACTTGGGTGCTGCAGTAAAGAATGGGATAAACGTCCTGCGCTGCGGTTCATGGGGAGGTTATTTTGGCCGGTGACGATGATTAAGGAACCCAGGACGCGGCACTCGACTTCGTTAAGGAGGAGGTTCACGGAGTGAAATGATACAAAGATTGGAAGTGCCAGGATGCGCGAGGCAGAAAAGCTGGGAGGGGGGTACACCCCCCCATTACATGTATGAATGTCAAAACAAAGGGGATAAAAAATGGGCAATTTGTAAGTGAAAGAAAATAAAGGGGCGGCTGGAATTTGGTGACTCGGGGAAATTATGTAGCGCACCCCTGCCCCTCTGTGGTTTTTGTAAGGATGTGATTCGATGGAGATTATGGGGTGGGGGGCTGCTAAGGATGTGAAAGGAAAAGAGTTAGGGCGAGGATCGTTACACGTTTGAACGTTAGAACGTTGGAACGTTAAGAAACAGGCTGGACCGCCCTCCCCCGTGTTTTTTGTAAGTGTTGCATCTAAAGGAGTTAATGTTCCCGTAAGTCTTTTGTTTGCAACACTTGCGGGAAGGCCTGTAAGTGTTGCGGCTAAAGGAGTTACGCTTCGGAGCTCCCTTCGTTCCTCAGGGAAAGCAGGGCGGGCGGTGGCGGAGTTTTCGTCACGGTGACGGAGGGGGCTGAGCGAATCGCGGCCGGAGAAGAGAAATGGACCCCATACACCCCGGGCATTTGTAAGGATGTCAAAGGAAAGGGGTTGCGGGAGGGGGCATTTGTAAGGTGAAGAATTTGCGAGAGTTAGAGTGGTGGGATTTTCGCTCTTGCGAGAAGACAGAGCGGCTAACCGGGGCTGGTGGCTGACAATCACAACTTATGTTACCATAGAGTACTATTCCTGTCAAGGAAAAGTTTGGGCAGCGAAAGGGTTGAAGGGAAAGGAGATAGAAAAACAGAAGGAAACGTCCCGTCTGGAACGTGTGAAGAAATTGGCGCGGTGGATGGAGTCGCTTTGTGTAGACTGCGAGCATGAGCAACGATGAGACTGCCGTTCCCCGACTAGTGGCGATTGATCGCCGGCAACTTTTCCTGCGAACGGTGGATGTAGAGAAGTTGGTAGAGCAAGAGCACTGCGTGCGTTCGATTTGGGAGTTGGTCGGGCGGCTGGATTTGCGGTTGTATTATGCGCAAATCGCTGCGGTGGAAGGCAGCGCCGGGAGAGAGCACACCGATCCGCAGTTGTTAATCAGCTTGTGGCTGTACGCATATAGTCGGGGGATCAGTTCGGCGCGCGAGCTGGCGCGGCAGTGCGAATACGAACCGGGTTGCCAGTGGCTATGCGGGTTGCAGACTGTGAGCCATCGCACTTTGTCGGGGTTCCGCTCCGACAACAAATCCGCACTCGACGATCTATTCACGCAGGTGCTGGGCATGCTGAGCGCCGAAGGTCTGATCACTCTCGAACGGGTCACGCTGGATGGCACCAAGATTAAAGCCAACGCGGGCGGCAACACGTTCCGTGGCCGCGAGAAAATCGCGGCGCATCTGGCGGCGGCGCAGGAGCAGGTGCGCGTGTTGAACGAGCAAGCCGAGAACGAAGAGCAACTGGTGAAGCGCCAGGCCGCCGCCAAGCGGCGCGCGGCACGGCAGCGAGCCAGTCGGCTGGAAACGGCTTTGCGAGAAGTAGAACGGCTGCAGCGCGAAAAAGTGCACGATCGCAAAACCTTTGTGGCGCGCGCCTCCAGCAGCGATCCCGAAGCGCACGTGATGCGCAACGGCGAAGGCGGCACGGTGCCCAGCTACAACGTGCAACTGGTGACTGACACGCAGCACGGTCTGGTGGTGAACGTGGAAGCCACCACCGATGCCATCGACTATCGCCAACTGGATCCCGCCCTGGAGCGCTGCAAACAGAAATTAGGCCGCGCCCCTCAGCAGGTCATTGCCGATGGTGATTACACCAATCATGCATCGGTGCAGGCGGCCGCAACGCACGGCGTGGATTTTTACGGCTCGTGGCAAGACAGTTGGAAAGCGACGGAAGGCGACGCGCAGGGCCGCCGTGCGGCGTTTTTGAGAAGCGCTTTTCCTTACGATGCCGAGCAAGATGTTTTTCGCTGCCCGGCGGGAGAAGCACTCCGCCCTGGCGCGATTCTGAATCGCGGGCACGGTGTACGTACGCACGTGTATCGCGCACCGAAAGAAGCTTGCCGCACCTGTGCGCTGCGCGAGCCATGCGCGCCGCCGGGAGCGCGACCTGCCTGGAGGCGCTCGATCACACGCCTCGCAGAACCGCCCGCGACAACCGCCTTCAAGGCCAAAATGCAGACGGAAGAAGGACGCCAAATCTACGCGCGACGTTCGCAGATCGCCGAGTTCGCGCATGCCTGGATTAAAGAACGCTGCGGCCTGCGACAATTCCGCTGCCGAGGCCGGCTGAAGGCCACGATGGAAGCTACCTGGGCTTGCCTGACCTACAACTTAATGCGCTGGTTCGGCCTGCGCCGCGCGCTGCAAGCGCAGCCTGCGGCCATGGGTTGAGCGAGCATAGGGGCTACAGCGGTGGAACGGAAATTAATGCAGGAGAAGGAATCGCCAAAGATCGCGCACGTAAAGTTGCCGTCAGACTGGGTTCGTTTCAAAAACCAATTTCTTCACACGTTCCTGTCCCCGTGTTTCCCCCCGTGTTTCCCCCGTGTTTCCCCCGTGTTTCCGTCCCCGTGTTTCCTGTCCCCGTGTTTCCCGTGTTTCCTAAGCCAAAAGGAGCGTCAGATTTTGGCGCTGTACTACTTCGAAGAAAGAACCATGAAAGAGATCGGAAGGGCTCTTGGTCTCCATCAATCGCGCGACCTTTTGTTGCAAGCGCGAGACTGGGCCAGGGAAGTCATCGGGTTCCGACACAAGAACTGAAGCGGGGCAGTTGCAACGAGCCGGCATCAATCTCGACCAAGAGCCCGATCCTAGTTAAATCTCGCGGCGATTTGCGGCCTGGACAACTCCTCAACCAACGCTAGGACACGCGGCAGGGTCTCCATAACCTTGGACGAGAGTGCCTCGCCAAACTCAAAACATTCGCCGGCCACGGAGATCAAAACAGCCTCGGGAGAGACACCATACAGCTTCAGAGCCAAGCTGAGGATGGCTGCCGGGGAGCACTGGTGGGTGGACAAAGAGAACTCCGGCTGCGGCTTCAGCGGCACGGACACCAATTGGCCCGGAGCGCCGGTGCTTGCAGCATCGATGAAGATTACTCGGGAAGCACTGCTGATCGGGAAAGCCTGCTCTGGCGTTAACTGGTGACAAGTAAGGATCTCGACGTCGCGAGGCAGATCCAGTTGTGACAATTGCTCCGCGGTCCGCCATGCCAAGCTGTCGTCGCGGCGCAACGGATTACCGTAGGCGATGATGAGGACGCGAGGCATGCTGGTTCTTACGGACGAGCGACTTCTGCAGTAATGTTCCCCTCGGGGTCGAGCAACTGGATTCGCAGCGGCATCTCTCCCAGCGCATGAGTCGAGCAACTGAGGCATGGATCGTAAGCCCGGATTACCGCCTCGACGCGATTGAGCATCCCCGGCCTCAGCGCGTTTCCGCGCACAAAGTGTTTGGCAACTTGCAGGACGCTTCGATTCATGGCGAGGTTATTTTGGCCGGTGGCGATGATCAAGTTCGCCCAGCGGATTAGTCCATGCTCATCAATTTTGTAATGATGGAACAGTGTGCCACGGGGAGCTTCCGCCGCGCCCACTCCTTCCGAAGAATTGGGTTTGGCCTCGGCACGAACATGCTTTGAAAGGATCTCAGGGTCATTCAAGAGCAGTTCTAGCCGCTCCACGCAATAAAGAATCTCGACAAGTCTGGCTCGATGATAGTGGAAAGAGCTAAGTACAGCGGCGCGCTGCAATTCCTTGAATTCCGCGAGTTCCTGGTCGGCGCGCTCGGTTCCGCAGCGATCGGCGACGTTGAGCCGCGCCAACGGCCCGACGCGGTACATGCCGTCCGGAAAACCATGTGGCTTGTAGTATGCGGATTTGAGGTAGCTCCACGTCTCGACCTTCTCGCCGAGATAGTCGTAGTAGCTTGCCGCATCGAGACCGTCTGCGACAAGATTTCCAGTCGCGTCGCCGATGCGAATCTTGCCGTCATAAAATGTGATGCTGCCGTCTTTCTTCACTATTCCCATGAACAGCGAAGGGAAATTTCCGAAGCTGGAGACTTCCGCGCGAAACGCTTCGGTGATCTTCTTGAGCCAACCCAGAGTTCGCAGGGCAATTGCCAGCGCCTCCGGAATCGTTTCGAGAATGGCATCTCGGTCCTGCTGGCTCAGGGGCTGGCTCACGCCGCCGGGCACTACCCAGGCGGGGTGGATGCGCTTTCCTCCGAGACGTTCAATGATCTGCTGGCCAAATTGGCGAAGCCGGATTCCATCCCGGGCAAGCTGAGGATCCTTTTCGAAAACACCCCACAGATTGCTTTTCGCCGGATCGGCGTCCATACCCAACAAAAGGTCCGGCGAGGAAAGATGAAACAGACTCAGGGCGTGGGACTGCACAATCTGAGCCATATTAATGATGCGCCTAAGTTTATCCGCAGCGGGCGGAATGCGCACCGCGAGCAGCGCATCACAAGCTTTAGCGGACGCAATCATGTGGCTGACGGGGCAAATGCCGCAAATCCGCGCCATCAACGAAGGCATTTCGGTGAACGGGCGCCCCTCGCAGAATTTTTCAAAACCACGGAATTGCGTGACATGGAAACGCGCATCTGAAACTTCCCCACGGCCGTCGAGATGCAATGTGATTTTTGCGTGGCCCTCGATGCGAGTCACCGGGTCGATAACGATGGTTCTTTTGTTTTCCATCGGTCTTAAGCCCCGAACCGCGTCCTCGAACTCAATTCCGGCTGCCGCCCGGCTAGCAATTCGCCGACAACATAGAAAATCGTATCGGCGGAAGGCGGACAACCCGGTACAAAAACATCTACGGGAACATATTCATGGATGGGCCGCGCCTGGGGCAGCAAGCGCGGAACGATCTGATCCGGAATCCCGGGATCCAGCGTAGCGTTCTCACGATAAGCACGATCGTAAACGGACTTGGTCGTGAACGGGTTTCGCATTCCCGGGACGTTCGCGGTGACAGCGCAATCGCCAAGCGATACCAGAATATTTGTCCGCTGCCGCACAATCTTGATGTGGCGCAGATCCTGTTCGCTGCTGACCGCGCCCTCTACAAGCGTCACATCCACTCCCTCAGGGAATTCTTTTGCATCCACGAGCGGGCTATATACCAGCTCCGCACTTTCGGCGAGAGTGAGCAAACGCTCGTCCAAATCCAGAAAGGACATGTGGCAACCAGAACATCCATCCAACCAAACCGTCGCCAGCCGTTTTTTGCTCACCTCTGTTCTCCCCTCATCAGTTGCAGGTACGGCAGGAAGTCCCTGCGTTTCTCCATTTCGGCGACGGAGCGTCCTTTTTCAAACAACGCCCCGGTTGGGCACACCTGCACGCATTTGCCACAGCTGGTGCACGTGTCTGACGAGCCCCATTCCTGGTTCAAATCGGTGATGACCTGGCAGCTTATGCCGCGACCCATGACATCCCAGGTATGCGCGCCTTCGATTTCGTCACAGACGCGAACGCACCGGGTGCACAGGATGCAGCGGTTGTGGTCAATCACAAATCGCTCGTGGGATGCGTCCACGGCGGCCTGCGGGAAGCGATACGGAAAATGGATGTGCGTGATGTCGAGCTTTTGAGCCAGGGTTTGCAATTCGCAATGGCCATTGGAAACGCACACTGAGCAGACGTGATTGCGTTCGCTGAATAACAATTCCACAATTCCCTTGCGGTAGCGTTCCAGGCGTTCGGAAGTTGTGGTGACCTCCATTCCTTCTTCCACCCGCGTCACACACGAGGCCAGAAGTCGGTTGGAACCCTTCGCTTCCACCAGACACAGACGGCACGCGCCAACGGTTGAAAGCCCTTCTAATTCGCAAAGTCTGGGGATGAAGATTCCATTCTGGCGAGCCACATCAAGAATGGTTTCATCCTCTCTGGCGCTGAAGTCCCGCCCGTCAACCTTGAGCGTTTTGACGTTAGCCACGGTAGTCACGATTGCGCACCCGTGCCGCAGACTCCGGCCACGCACTGGTTCCGCTCGATGTGCGCTTTGTACTCGTCTGCAAAATAGCGGAGCGTGCTGAGCACTGGATTTGGGGCAGACTGACCCAGACCGCACAAGCTCGTGTTCTTTACCAGGTCGCACAACTCTTCCAAGAGCGACAGGTCCTTCGGAGTAGCCTGCAGTTTTGTGATGGTATCCAGCAGGCGGTGCATCTGGTATGTGCCTACGCGGCACGGGATGCACTTGCCGCAGGATTCGGTCATGCAGAAATCCATGAAGTATTTGGCCACGTCCACCATGCAGGAACTTTCGTCCATCACGATCATGCCGCCGGAACCCATGATGGAACCCGCGCGCGCCAGCGACTCGTATTCGACGGGCATGTCCAGGCATTCCGAAGGGAGACATCCGCCGGATGGTCCGCCCGTCTGAACCGCTTTGAATTTTTTGCCTTCGGGAATTCCGCCGCCAATTTCGAAAACCATTTCGCGCAAACTGATGCCCATGGGAACTTCGACCAGCCCTGTGTTTTGCACGCGGCCGGCGAGCGCAAAGACTTTCGTTCCTTTGCTTTTCTCCGTGCCGATCGCGGCATACCAAGCTCCGCCATTCCGCACGATGGGAGGGATATTGGCGAACGTTTCCACGTTATTGATGAGGGTTGGCTGGTGGAACAAGCCTTCCTGCGCCGGATAAGGCGGCCGCGGGCGCGGCGTGCCCTGCCGCCCCTCGATCGAGGCAATTAGAGCGGTCTCTTCTCCGCAGACAAAGGCACCCGCGCCTAAACGCAACTCGATACGGAAACTAAAGTGCGTGCCGCAAATGTTGGACCCGAGGAGTTCTAGCTTCTCCGCCTGCCGAATGGCGATTTTCAATCGCTTGATGGCCAGTGGATACTCGGCTCGGACATAGATATATCCCTGCGTGGCGCCCACCGCATAGGCGGCAATGAGCATCCCTTCCAGAACTCGATGTGGATCTCCCTCCAGGACGCTGCGATCCATGAAAGCGCCGGGATCGCCTTCGTCTGCATTGCAGATGACGAATTTTTGCGTTCCCAGGGCCTTCGAAACGGTGCTCCACTTTAGTCCCGTAGGATAGCCCGCTCCGCCGCGTCCGCGCAGTCCACTCTTTACGACCTGTTCGACGACTTCCGCTGGAGTCATCTCTGTGACGGCTTGGATGAGCGCGCGATATCCAGAGGCCATGATATATTCTTCGATTCGCTCGGGATCGATGGTTCCGGAATTCTCCAGGACAATTTTCTTTTGCCGTTGAAAAAAAGGAACGTCGGTAGGACATATCAGGCGCTCAACGGGCCCTTGCTCCAGCGCGTCGAGCAAAACAGTGGCGTCCGATGGAGTCACTCGTTTGTATAGCGTCCCATTGTTGGTGGAAACCAGGGGCCCTTCAGCACATAGCCCCATGCAACCGACGCCTTTGATTTTGCAGCGCGCCCCCCAGTTGCGACCCGCGCAGTCTTTGTCGAGGGCTTCCTTCACCGACAGGCTGTGGCACGAAATACATCCGGCGGCCACGCAGACATTTACGTTCAGGGGAATGCTGGCCTGGACCGCCCGTTCAGTTTGCGCAATGTTTTCCAGTTCCTCAGGCGTCATGAGCCCCCCACTTCGCCAGCTGTTGCCGTAGTTGTGCAGAAGTGACTTTGCCGGCCACTTCATTGTCGAAGACCGCAGCCGGAGCCAGTCCACACGAGCCCAGACACCGCGCAGACAGCACGGAGACTCTTCCGTCCTCGGTTGTTTCTCCCGGGGAGACCCCTAGTTCGTGCTTTAGTGTATCCACCAACTGAGGCGCGCCCTTGATGTAACATGCCGTCCCGAGGCAGATCACACAGGTGTGCAGGCCCGCGGGTTTGAGGGTGAAAAAGTGGTAGAAGGTGGCCACGCCGTAGGCACGGCTAAGCGGAACGCGCAGTGATACGGCGACATAACGCAACGCGGTATCGTCGAGGTAGCCAAACGCCTCCTGCACGGTGTGCAAGGTCTCGATGAGTCCGCGAGGGTTGCGACCGACGCGGCGCATGGTCGCGTCGACTATCTTCCAGCGTTTATCGTCGCTGGGAATGACGGGTTTGGTTAGTGGCTGCATTCAATCAATGTGCGACTGAAATTGCACCTCACGGAGATTGCTGTGCGACATCTAACATACACCTGTTCTCCGCTACCCTCGCGTGAGGCCTTCCACAAACGGACCGCGGGAGGATGAAGGTACTTTTTCCAGGAATGGGGCCCGACAACGTACCCGAAAAGCGCTTGATCGGAACGCTTCAAGAGCCGGTATTTGCCTCCCTCTTGCTCGTCCGTCCAGCCGACGGGCAGGTCGTTTACGGAACTGAGTTCATCGTAAACAATGGCACCGTCGCGAATCGTCGGCCCGATGACTTGATATCCGCGCGTCTTCAACGCCTCGAGCACGCCTGGAAAGTCATCCCTTCTGAGGACAAGATGTTCCGGCATGCCGCCTAACATACTCCTGTTCTCCATAACCCGCCTACGTAAAAGAATTTCCATCGAGTCCGACATCTTCACGCATGTGGCGAGCGAGATCGACGTGCAAACTTGTGTTTCCTACTGCGACGAATTGCAGCTTGCCACGTGCCGCCGGCATTGTCGTACATCGCCGTCACAATGTTTTGTGACGTCCGTCACAGTCTCGTGCCGGGCGAAAATCGTAGCTTTCCATGTGGCGGCTTGCTTACTCTCGCCAATCCGGGATCATGCCGTGAGGCTCGCGCAAGAGCTTCAGGCAAAACCATCTAGGCGTTGAGCGCCCGGGATGGCAGGGGCCGGTAGAGAGTCGGCTATTCAAACTGCTTTCGGAAGGCGGCGAACTGTTGCTTGAGATCTGTTATATCGTCCTTGAGGACGGCGACTTCCTTCTCTAACACAGAAACGCGATCGCCGTCAGGAGAATGAGTAGCGATCCGCGGTGCGGTATCCAGCTTCCCTTCCTGCTCGACGACATCTCCCGATAAGAGGTGGGCGTAGCGCGCCTCTTTTGTGCCGGGCTGCCGTGGAAGAATTTTAACGAGCGGTGGCTCGCGCTTCATCAGGTGCTGAAGGCTGGATTGCACAGCGCTCAGGTCATCGAAGGCGTGCATGCGTTCGGCGCGGACGCGGAGTTCGCCGGGGGTTTGCGGGCCGCGGAGCAACAGGGCGCAAAGGATGGCGATTTCATGGCGGTAGAAGTTGAACGCTTCCTGAAGACGGTGCTCGTACTTGGTTACGCGGCTGTCCGACGCGCTGACGGACCGGACCAGGGATTGGCCGTCTAGCGTATGTAACGCCTGCCGGACGACCGCTTCATCCAGATTCATCACCGGCTCGCGATTCGACTTTTGATTGCAGGCGTTGATCAGCGCGTTCAGGGAAAGCGGATAGTACTCCGGGGTGGTAATCTCTTTTTCGACCAGCGAGCCCAGGACCCGGCATTCGACTTCGTTAAGGAGGAGGTTCACGGGGTGAAATGATACAACAGGTTTTCGAAGGCTCTAAGTTGGCCGTCAGGAGAGTGAAGTTGCTCTTTGCACGACTGATGCGGATCTCGTAGTTGGTTCAAAAGCTTGTTCGAAGCTGGGACAGGCAATCCCATTATCGGGCAATTGGGGCTCAAATCTGGGCTGGATAGGTTTGTAAGTTATTGCAATAGTGAGACTTAGGGAAGGGAGAGCAGGGCAGGTGAGTTGCGCTTTGCAATGCGACCTTAATATATGGACATCCAACGACCATCGAACGCACGTGCTAAGAAAATACGACGGATTATTTACGCCACCATTACGGTTCTCTTGGTAGCTGGGGTGAGCTATGGGCTGTCGCGGCTGCGGCCGGCGGCGCCCACGGTGGACCGGGCCACGATCTGGCCGGACGAAGTGAAGCGCGGGCCGATGGTGCGGGAAGTCCGCGGGCTGGGGACGCTGGTTCCCGAGGACATCCGGTGGATTGCGGCGCAGACGGATTCGCGGGTGGACCGGTGGGTTCTGCGGCCGGGGGCGATCGTCAAACCGGATTCGGTGATTATGGAATTGAGCGATCCGACTTTGCAGCAGACGGCGCTGGACGCGGAATTCCAGCTCAAAGGCGCGGAAGCGGACTACGCGAACCTGCGAGTGCAGGTGAACAGCGAGTTGATGAACCAGAAGGCGGCGGAAGCGGGAGTGCGGAGCGACTACGAGCAAGCGAAGATTCAGCATGAAGTGGACGTGAAGCTCTTGAAGGAAGGGATTGCGTCGGATGTCACGGAGCGGCTGTCGCGGGTGAAGGAAGAGCAGCTGGCGATACGCGTTGAGCTGGAAGGCGAACGGACGAGAATTGCGACGGATTCGGGAAGCGCGCGCCTGGCGGCACAGCAGGCAAAGATTGATGAGCAGAAGGCGCTGTATCAACTGAAAAAGAGCCAATTGGATGCGCTGCATGTGCGGGCAGGGATCAATGGCGTGTTGCAGTTGGTGCCGGTGGATGTTGGCCAGCACATTACTCCGGGGACAAACCTGGCGCGGGTGGCGGATCCGAAGAAATTGAAAGCAGAAATCAAGATTGCGGAGACGCAGGCAAAAGACGTGGCGATTGGGCAGAAGGCCACGGTGGACACGCGCAACGGGATTGTTGGGGGACATGTTTCGCGCATCGATCCATCGGTGGTGAATGGCACGGTTACGGTGGACGTAACGATTGATGATCCGCTTCCTTTGGGCGCGCGGCCGGATTTGAGCGTGGACGGCACGATCACGCTGGAGAACCTGAAGGATGTGCTGTATGTCGGGCGGCCAGTGCATGGCCAGTCCGATAGCACGGTCGGAATTTTCAAGATTGTGGATGACGGAGCGGAAGCCGTGCGCGTCAATGTAAAGCTGGGGCGCAGCTCGGTGAACACCATCGAAGTCCTGGATGGGCTGAAGGTGGGCGACAAGGTGATCCTTTCGGATATGTCGGCGTGGGACAACTTTGACCGCATCCGCCTGAGGTAGTGACTTTGGCGCCCGCAAGTCGTCGAAGGAATGAGTTTGCAAAGCCGGGCGATACGAGCTTCTTGAAGAGATAGTCGCAGGAGGATGAGGATGCACGCGCTCTGGCAGGACGTGCGCTACGGCCTGCGAATGCTCCGCAATCCATGGATCATCGGTACCGCTTTCATTTCTTTGATTGCAGTGGCCTTAGTGGCCGTTTGTGTTCCCACGCGGCAGGCGCTGCGATGCGAATAAATGGGAACATTTTTGCTATTTCAGCGTACAAGAATCAGTGGCGGGTGAGACGGATTTCAAAGTTCGAATACGAGAAGGAGAAAACATGGCGGACGCAAACGGAATGTTGATCAAGATGGAAGGCGTGAAGAAAGTGTTTTTGACCGATGAGGTCGAAACACACGCGCTTTCAGAGATTCACCTGGAGATCAAGAAGGGGCAGTACATTTCGATTGCCGGGCCTTCGGGCTGCGGCAAGTCCACGCTGCTCTCCATTTTGGGTTTGCTGGATTCTCCGACCGATGGCAACTACTGGCTGAACGGCCAGCCAGTCGCAAAGCTGACGATTAGCGAGCGCACGCGCATCCGCAACCGCGAAATTGGGTTTATCTTCCAGGCGTTTAACTTGATCGGCGACCTCACGGTTTACGAGAACGTGGAGCTTCCTTTGACGTACCGTGGCACCAGCGCCGCGGAACGCAAACAGAAGGTGCAGCACGCGCTCGAACGCGTGGGCATGGCGCACCGGCTGCGTCATTACCCCTCGCAACTCTCCGGCGGTCAACAGCAGCGCGTGGCCGTGGCGCGCGCCTTGGTGGGCGACCCGCTGATCCTGATGGCTGACGAGCCGACTGGAAACCTGGACTCCAAGAACGGCGAAGCGGTGATGGAACTGTTGCGAGACCTGCATCGCAATGGAGCGACGATTTGCATGGTGACGCACGATCAGCGCTACGCCAATTTCGCGGAACGCACGATTCATCTCTTTGACGGGCGCATCGTGGAAGAAACACAGGAAGCGCACGTCGGAGCCTGACCCCGGGAGGCACATCATGGAAACGATTTGGCAAGACGTTCGATTCGGTTTCCGAATGTTGATCAAGCACCGTCTTGCGACAATCGTTTGCGTGGTGGCCCTTGGCTTGGGGATTGGTGCAAATACCGCAATTTTCAGCCTTGCGGAAGCGTTTCTGGTCCATCCCGTCCCGTTCGAAAATCCTGACCGCATCGTCGCACTGGTGGATACGCGAGTAAACAGCCAGGGCAATAGCGAGGGGTTCGGCCCTCAAGACTTGAGCGGTGTTGCGCCCGCGACGTATCTCGACTGGAAAAAAGAGGTACATTCCTTCGACGATCTGGCGGCGTACGCGTGGGATAGCGTGAACCTGACCGGCGACCGCGAGGCACAAAAGGTCCAGGACTTTCAGGTCACGGCCAACTTTTTCACGATGATCGGCGTGCAGCCGCTGATGGGCCGCACATTCCTTCCGGAAGAAGAAGAACCCGGCCACAATCAGGAAATCATTTTGAGTTACGGGCTGTGGGAACAGCGGTACGCGTCCGACCCAAACGTTTTGAACCGCGTCATAAAAGTGGATGGCAAGAGTTTTAACATTGTCGGCGTCATGAACAAGGGATTCGATTTTCCAATGCCTGCCGAGGCGTGGATTCCGCTGACGCTCAGCACGAAGGAGCGACTGCGGCGTGACAATCGATGGTTGTGGGTGCTTGGGCGGCTCAAGCCAGGCGTTTCATTTTCGGCTGGCGCGGCGGAGATGCGCGCTATCTCGGAACGTGAGGCGCAAGCGTATCCCGATACCAACAAAGCCTGGCGCGTGCACCCGCAACTGCTGCGGGAGTTCATCACGGGGCCGCTGACGCGTCAATACACCATCCTGCTCATGGGCGCGGTCGCGTTTGTGCTGCTGATAGCCTGCGCCGACGTGGCGAATGTGCAGTTTGCGCGGATCACCGGGCGAACGAGCGAGTTCGCGGTGCGCACGGCGCTGGGTGGCAGCCGCTGGCGCGTGGTGCGGCAGTTGTTGATCGAAAGTATTTTGCTGTCGCTGGCTGGCGCGGTAGTCGGGTTGTTCCTGGCGCAATTGGACATCCAGATGATTCTGGCGCACATGCCGCCGGATGTAGCGCGATTCGTTGCCGGATGGAAGACGATTCGTCTGGACGGCAATGCGTTTCTGTTCGCGCTGGTCATCGCGGTGCTTAGCGGGGTGATTTCGGGGATCGCTCCTTCCCTGCTGGGTTCGCGCGCCAACATCGCGGAAGCGCTGAAAGAGGGCGGCCGCGGATCTTCCATTAGCCGCACACGGCACCGCTTGCGTGGCGCGCTGGTCGTTGCCGAAGTGGCAATCGCGCTGTTCCTTCTCGTTGGCGCGGGCCTGCTGGTGAAAGGGTTCCAGGGATTGCTGAATGTGACCGAGAGCTATGCGCCGCACACGCTGCTGACGCTCAACTTTTTGCTGCCAGAAGCGGAATACGGGCAGCCGGCCTCGCGGGTGAGCTTCAACGAACAAATATTGAGGCGACTTGGGACAATTCCGGGAGTGCAAGCGGCCTCGCTGGTGACGCATGTGCCCTACTCGGAAGGCGGAGGCATTGGAGAAAGCGATTTCTCGATCGAAGGCCGTCCATTGGCGCAACGCGGTGACGTGCGCACCGCAATCATTGAGACAGCCTCTCCGAGTTATTTCAACACGCTGAACATTGCGCTGCGCGACGGCCGGTTGATGAGCGACACAGACGGAGCCGGTGCGCCGGATGTCGCGGTGATCAGCGAGAGCCTAGCGCGGCGTTATTTCTCCGGCGAGAATGCGCTGGGCCACCATATCAAGGTGGGGAAAGCGGAAGGCGAAGGTCGCTGGATGACGGTGATCGGCGTGGTGAACGATGTCCATTACAGCTGGATCGTAAAGGAGCCAGTCCCCACACTTTACCGCTCTTTCCGTCAAACGCCTCCCTACTTCACGGCGGTTGTGCTGCGCACGGCGGGTGATCCACTGAAGTTCGTGTCCGCGGCGCGCGCGGAGATTGCGGCGGTGGATCCGAATTTGCCGCTGTACGAAATCAAGCCGATGGACAAGTTAATTACCGAATCAATCGTGGGCATTGCCTATGTGGCGACGATGATGGCGGTGATGGGGGCGATTGCACTGATATTGGCGTCCGTCGGCGTGTTCGGCGTCATGTCCTATTCGGTGAGCGAGAGGGCCCACGAGATTGGAATTCGCATGTCCATGGGCGCGCAAACACGCGACGTCCTCACTTTGGTGCTGCGGAGCGGGATGATGCTCACGACGCTGGGGCTGGCGATCGGCCTGCCCATTGCTTTCTTGCTGGCGCGGGCTCTTTCGTCACTGCTCTTCGGAGTGGAGGCGGCCGATCCAGCGTCATTCATCGGGTTGCCCTTGTTGCTGCTCGCGGTGGCCGCGCTGGCGTGCTATCTTCCGGCGCGACGGGCGGCGAATCTCGATCCGCTCCAGGCTTTGCGACACGACTAAGCTGCGGCGCGGCGCCATCCGTTGGCGCATTGAAGGAACGCGCCGCTTGCGCTAAAAGATAGAGATGGGCAACGAATTGAAGGTGCTACTGCCCAGATGCCCTGCGATGAGTTGAGGAGAAATTGTGGAGCCTTTGATTCAGCTGCGAAATCTGGAAAAAGTAGTCGAAGCGGGCCCGAATAAATTCTTCTTGTTGCGCAGGATCAACCTGGATATTCAACCCGGCGAATTCGTGACCATTATGGGCCCGTCCGGGGCGGGAAAATCCACGCTGCTCAGCATCATCGGAATGCTGGACGGGGCGTGGAGCGGAGACTTCTTCTTTCTCGGCGAAGCTGTTCACAAGCTCAACGTCAAGAAGCGCAACGAGCTGCACAAGGCCAACATCGGATTCGTTTTTCAGAGCTATCACCTGATTGACAATCTGACCGTCTTCGAAAACTTGGAAGTGCCGCTGTCTTACAAAAATGTTCCGCACAAAGAGCGCGTCAGTTTGGTCTGCGATACGCTCGATCGCTTTCATATCGTAGGCAAGAAAGATCTTTTCCCGAACCAGCTTTCCGGCGGCCAGCAGCAACTGGTGGGCGTGGCGCGCGCGGTGATTCTCAGTCCGAAGCTGATTCTCGCCGATGAGCCGACGGGAAATCTCCATTCCGCGCAGGGCGAGGAGATTATGGAGTTGTTCAAGAAACTGAATGACGGCGGCACGACCATTATTCAGGTGACGCATTCGGAGAGAAATGCAGCGTACGGAAATCGCATTATCCAATTAAAGGACGGTTGGGTGGTCAGCGATGGCTTGGCGGCGGGTACGCGAGCCGGCGCTACGCAATCGGCCTAGCCCAGGTCTTCTCACTTGGCAGGAGGTTGTGCAATGGCAACATTTTTTCAGGATCTCCGCTACGCCCTGCGCATGTTGCTGAAGAGCCCCGGCTTCACGGCCGTCGCCATCGTGACGCTGGCACTGGGAATTGGGGCCAACACAGCCATCTTCAGCGTGATTGATGCCGTCCTTCTTCGTCCACTTCCCTACCCACAGGCAAACCGGCTGGTATTTCTTGGCGAGTACTCCGAGCAGGTGCCGGAGATGAGTATCGCGATGGCCAATTTCAACGACTGGCGCGCGCAAAACAAAGTTTTTGAGAACATGGTCGCCTATCAAAGCGACAACACGGTGATGACGGGCAGAGGCGAACCGGAGCGATTGCGGTTGCGCCGGATCACTGCGGGATACTCGCCCACAATGGGTGTCAATCCGATCCTCGGGCGTACGCTGGGGCCGGAAGACGACAAGGTTGGAGCACCGCGCGTCGTTCTTCTCAGCGAAGGCTTGTGGGAGCGCCGATTCGGGCGCGACCCGAATATTCTCGGCCAGCAACTCACGCTAGACGCGGAGCCGTACACCATCATTGGAGTTTTGCCAGGGCGGTTGCACAGCAGCTGGCGCAAGACGGACCTCTTTACTTCTCTGTGGCGATTGGAGGATGAACTCGGCGGGGAGAAGAATCGCGGCAACCATCCCGGGATATATGCGTACGCACGCCTTAAACCGGGAGTCAGCATTGCGCAGGCAACCAGCGAGATGAAAGCCATCGCCCAACGCCTTGATGAGCAGCATCCTGCAACCAATGCCAAGGATGGCGTCACGCTGGAACCGCTATTGGACGCAATTGTTGAGGACGTGCGCCCGTCGCTGATCGCTTTGGTCGCCGCGGTTGGCTTTGTGCTTTTGATTGCTTGCGCCAACCTCGCCAATCTGCTGCTTGCGCGTGCAACAGAACGGCAGCGCGAACTGGCAGTGCGCATGGCGCTTGGAGCAGGGCGCGGGCGGTTGGTGCGGCAAACGCTGACGGAAAGCGTGCTTCTTTCGCTTCTCGGCGGCACGCTTGGTCTGCTCCTCGCTGTATGGATCACCGCAGCTCTTGTTCATGCGGCGTCGGCGGGGGTGCCGCGCTTGAATGAAGTTACGGTTGACAGTCAGGTTCTAGCCTTCTCACTTGGTCTCTCGATTTTTACGGGCATTCTGTTCGGTATTTTTCCCGCCCTGCAAGCTTCTCGCACGGATGTGCAAGAAGCGCTCAAGGAAGGCGGGCGCAGTGGAAGCGAAGGTGGCAGAAGGCACCGGCTACGTGATGTCTTGGTTGTGGCCGAGGTCGCGATTTCCCTAATCCTGCTGGTCGGCGCAGGATTAATGGCCAAGAGCCTCCATCGCGTTCTCCAGGATGATGGCGGCATCCATCCGGAGCATGTTTTGACGGCATTCTTTTCGCTCCCGGACGCTAAGTACAAAGACGATGCGTCGCGGCGCGTTTTTGTTGAGCAGCTCGTTGCCAAGGTCGAGACGCTTCCTGGAGTGACCGCGGCAGGATTCAAAAATCCGCTTCTCGGCGGCTGGCAATCGTCCTTTGCAATTGAGGGGCGTCCCCTGCCTGCTCCGGGGCAGATACCTTCGACGGATATGGGGCGAGTAACGCCGGGTGCTATACCGGCGATGGGCGTGCGGTTGGTTCGCGGGCGGCTGTTTGACGCCCATGACAATGAAAAGGGTCAGCGCGTATGCATCATTGACGAGACGTTTGCGAAAGAAAACTTCGCGAACGAGGATCCGCTGGGGAAACGGATTTCGATCGACTTTCCGCCGAAGCCCGGGGATCAAGCGAGTTGGATGACCATTGTTGGAGTGGTGGGACACGTCAAGAATTATGGGGTGGATCAGCCTTCGCGCGTGGAGGCGTACGTGCCGCAGTCACAGCTGCCTTCCGGCGGCGGCGCCATCGTTGTCCGCTCGGATGCCGACACGGCCACGCTGACAGCAGGAGTGCGCGCGGCACTCCATTCGATCGATCCGGATGTTCCGCTGTTCGACATTCGACCTTTGGAAGAAATCGTCAGCGAGAACACGGCGTCGCGGCGTCTCTCGGTCATTCTCTTTGGTTCGTTTGCTGCGCTGGCGCTGGTGCTTGCCGGAGTTGGAGTTTATGGTGTGATGGCATATGTGGTCACGCAACGATGGCACGAAATCGGGATACGCATGGCGCTGGGAGCGAACCGGGGAAACATTCTTGAGATGATGCTTCGACAAGGATTGCGGTTCGCGCTAATCGGCGTGACGTTGGGCCTGGTTGGAGCACTCGTGTTGACTCGGCTTATGTCCAGCTTACTGTTTCAGGTGAGCAGCCTGGATGTCGCGACGTTTGCGTTTGGCGCGGCGACGCTCGGTGCGATTGTTTTATTGGCTTGCTATTTGCCGGCCAGACGCGCTACTCGCGTGGATCCGCTGGTCGCTCTTCGGTATGAGTAAGACATGCGGGGACTGACGGTTTTCTGGATGCTTCCTGCCGTGCCTTGGAAACAACAGTAGGGTAAACTTCGTCTACAGAGTGGAATGAAAACGACAACTGCGCAGCCCTTTCGAATCCTGATCGCCGACGACCAGGCGGATATCCGCGACGCACTTCGTTTGCTGCTGAAGCGCGAAGGCTATGAGATCCAGGCGGTCACTTCTCCTTCTGAAGCGTTGAGCGCGATCGAAACGCGCGAATTCGATGCGGTCCTCATGGACCTCAACTACACGCGTGACACTACTTCCGGCCAGGAAGGGCTGGATCTGCTGACTCGCATTCAAATGCTGGACAGCACTTTGCCGGTCGTGGTCATGACCGCCTGGAGCAGCATTGAGGTGGCCGTGGAGGCGATGCGCCGTGGAGCGCGGGACTTCGTGCAAAAACCGTGGGAGAACACGCGACTGCTTTCCATTCTGCGCACGCAGATTGATTTGCGCCAGGCGCTACGCCAGGCTTCGCGACTCGAAGCCGAGAATCGCATCCTACGCGCCGAATCGAGGCCCACGTTTCTTGCGAAGTCCCCCGCTATGGCACCTGTTCTTGAACTTATCGGCCGCATCGGTCCTTCGGAAGCAAACGTCTTAATCACGGGAGAGCATGGCACAGGTAAGGAAGTCGTCGCACGAACTCTTCACGCACTTTCCGATCGCGCATCGAAGCCCATGGTCACTGTCAATGCGGGCGGGCTGTCCGAAGGCGTGTTCGAAAGCGAGCTATTCGGACATGTCAAAGGCGCTTTCACGGATGCCCGCTCCGATCGCGTGGGGCGATTCGAACTCGCCGATGGCAGCACGCTGTTCCTGGACGAAATCGCCAACGTGCCACTGAATCTACAGGCGAAACTCCTTCGCGTCCTGGAAACGGGCGACCTCGAGCGCGTGGGCTCCTCCACCACGCGGCGCGTTAACGTGCGCGTCCTCGCCGCAACGAACGCGGACGTCAACGCCGAAGCTGCTGCTGGCCGCTTCCGGCAGGACCTGCTCTTTCGTCTCAACACCATCGAGATCCAAATTCCTCCCCTGCGGGACCGCCGTGAAGACGTTGACCTCCTGGCTCACCATTTTCTCCACGGCTATTCACAGCGTTATCGCAAGAATATCTCCGGCTTTGACCCGGCGGCGCTCAAGGCTCTTCACGAGCATCCGTGGCCCGGCAACGTCCGCGAACTCGATCACGCGATCGAACGCGGTGTGCTCCTATCGTCCGGCCCTTCGGTGCACGCCGCTGACCTTGGTTTGCGTGTGCAAGCCAGCAGCGGCCCCGCAAAGCTGGAAGAGATGAGTCTCGACGAAGTGGAACGCTATCTTATCCAGCGCACACTTTCCCGCCACGAAGGAAACGTCAGCCATGCGGCAAAGGCTTTGGGATTGAGCCGAAGCGCCATGTACCGCCGATTGCAAAAACACGGCCTGGAATGAAGCCGCTGACTTATGAGCGCCGCATCCAGCTCCTCGCGCTGGCCGCGGGCTTTCCAGGATCACTCCTTGCGCTGATTCTACTTTGGACAGGAACTTTTTCCTCTAGCACTGTCTGGACACTGACCTTCCTCATTTTTTCTCTGTGGCTCGGTTTTGCGCTATCACTCCAGCACCGCGTGGTCTTCTCTCTGCAGACGCTTTCGAATTTACTGGCCGCTTTGCGCGAAGAGGATTTTTCGTTGCGCGCCAGGGGCGCGCAGCGACGACGCCATGGGCGAGGTCATGATTGAAGTCAACGCCCTCAGCGAGACGCTGCGGCAACAGCGCCTCGGGGCGATGGAAGCCACTGCACTCTTGCGCACGGCGATGGAGGAAATTGACCTCGCCATATTCACGTTTGACCACGATTCGAAGTTGCGGCTTGTCAATCGCGCGGGCGAACGATTGATGTCGCGTCCCGCTGAACGTCTCCTGGGATTCACGGCGGAGGAACTGGGACTGGCGCCCTGCCTGCAAGGTGATCCAGCGCGCACCATGGAGCTGAACTTCCCAGGCGGCTCTGGCCGTTGGGGATTGCGCCGTGGCACATTTCGCCAGGGAGGATTGCCGCATCATCTGGTGGTGCTGAGCGATCTGAGCCGCACGCTACGGGATGAAGAGCGCAAAGCGTGGCAGCGACTGATCCGTGTTCTGGGCCACGAGCTGAATAATTCGCTCGCCCCGATTCAATCCGTGGCGCAAGGCCTCGAAAGCGGACTTATAACCGCTGCGAAATCTCCCGAATTGCAGAGTGGATCATCGGCAGCCATCCTGGACGATTTGCGGCAGGGCCTGTCCATCATTCGTTCTCGTACGGAGGCGCTGGGCCGCTTCATGGCCGCGTACGCGCAGCTGGCGCGGTTACCGCAACCGAAGCTGTTGCCGGTAAAAGTATCGGAATGGATTAGCCGGACGATCAAACTCGAAACTCGCGTGAAGGTGGAGCTTGTGATGGGGCCGGAGGTGGTCATCTCCGCGGATGCCGACCAATTGGAGCAATTGTTGATTAATCTCGTTCGCAATGCAGCGGACGCTACCCTTGAAACAGGAGGCGGCGTCCGAGTGGGTTGGTCTCGGCACGGCTCACAACTCGAAGTGTGGGTTGAGGATGATGGCCTCGGCCTTCCGCAAACGACAAATCTCTTCGTTCCCTTTTTCACGACCAAGCAGGGCGGGTCCGGGATCGGCCTCGTTCTTAGTCGGCAGATTACGGAAGCTCATGGCGGCGAACTCACCCTGGCCAATCGAGTCAATGCTCGAGGTTGTGAAGCGCGACTACGGCTCCCCGTCTAGTCACGCAAATTAGCACCTAGCGATTCAAGCCTCTCCAGTACGAACGCCGCATTCCATTTTGGGAATCGCATTCGCTTTTTCTTCGGCACTTGCTTCGCCAACCGACAGATTCCCATGCCTTTACGGCACGGGTCGTATTCTTCGATTGGCAGCCTTCGTGCCCACTAGCTCGGCGTGAACCATTTCGGCAAAACCAATATAGCGGCGCGATGGCCTTCGCGCATCTGCATCCTAGGCGTGCTCTCCCTGATCAGCTCGGCATGCGCGAGTCTAACTCAGGTGGAAGCGCAAGAGGCTTCGCAGGATTCCTCCTCAAAGGGCATGGCAGCCAGGGCGAATCCGGAAGAACCAGAGAAGCGCGCTCCTAAAAAAGCCGACATTTCACCTACAAATGAAACCCGTAAGAATGAACTTGGGCTCCAGACCATCCGAAACATCGCCCGCGATCAAAGAGAAATTTGGACAAGCCCTGCCCATCTGCGGCTCGGGCATGCCGATTGGTTTGTGCCATTTATGGGACTCACTGCAGGACTCCTGGTGACAGACCGGGATGTGAGCCTCCATCTTTCGAATTCTCCAGGCACGCTAAGAAACTATCGAGATTTCTCAAACTACGGAATCGCAGGAATGGCCGGGGCCGTCGGTGGCATGTACCTGTGGGGGAAGGCCACACACGACCCGCACAAGCGAGAAGCAGGAATCCTCAGCGGCGAAGCAGCGGTGGATGGATTGCTCGTTTCCACAGCGCTGCAATATGGGATGGGGCGGGAAAGGCCATACGTAGACGCGTCTCACGGCAAGTTCGGGCAGGGCGGGAGCTCCTTTCCGTCGGATCACGCAACTGCAGCATGGGCTGTCGCCAGCGTCCTCGCGCACGAATATCCCGGGCCATTCACAAAGATATTGGTTTATGGCGCGGCTTCGGCGATCTCCATCGCGCGAATTCAAGGCAAAGAGCATTTTCCATCGGACGTCCTTGTGGGCAGCGGCATCGGCTGGCTGGTTGGCTGGCAAACGTATCGCGCGCATCACAACGCAGAACTGGGTGGCGGGGTTGCAGGAAGCCTCTCGGACTCGCCGGTCATCCCGACCGATCGAACACCAAGTGCGATGGGATCGCCATACGTTCCGCTGGATAGCTGGATCTATCCCCTTTTTGATCGGCTGGTGGCGATGGGGGCGATGAACGACGCGATTCTTGGAATCAGGCCGTGGACGCGCCTGGAATGCGCGCGACTCGTAAACGAAGCAGAAGAACGGTTTGCCGATAAAGCGGCTGGGGGAGAGACTTCAAAACTCTACGATTCCTTGCGCCAGGAGTTTTTGCCGGAGTTAACTCTCCTAGGCGGCGGAAGCAATCGCGCCATACACCTCGAATCCGTTTACACGCGCTTTACCGAGATTTCCGGCCCGCCGCTTACCGACGGGTATCATTCCGGGCAAACGCTCTTCAACGACTACGGCCGGCCATACCAGGAGGGATTCAACGACGTGTCTGGATTTTCCGGCTGGGCCACTGCGGGACGATGGGTTGTGTACCTGCGCGGAGAGTATCAACACGCCCCATCAGGGCCCACCAATTCGCCGCAAATACAAACGGCGCTGGATACAATTGACGACAATGTCGGACTGCCCGCCAGCCCGCAGCCTGCGCGGAATCAGGCGCGGTTGCTGGACACCTACATCGGAATGAATGTCGCAAACTGGCAGCTTTCGTACGGGCAGGAAAGTCTTTGGTGGGGGCCGGATGAAAGCGGGCCGCTGTTGCTCAGCGACAATGCGCCGCCGGTGCAGGTTTTTCACATCAATCGCGTGTCACCGTTTCGCTTGCCGGGACCGCTCAAGTTTCTCGGGCCCATGCGCTGGGACGCTTTCTTCGGGCGGCTGCAGGGACATCAAATCTCGCCAAATCCCTTCTTTCACGGCGAAAAAATCAGTTTCAAGCCCACGCCAAATCTTGAATTCGGATTCACACGTACGGTCGTCGTCGGAGGTGAAGGGCGTCCCCTGACCCCGTATCGGCTTTTCTTGTCCTACTTTAGCGCGACCAGTTACGCCAACAAGCCTGCAGCACGGGATCCTGGAAAGCGGGACGGAGGATTCGATTTTAGCTACCGCGTGCCTCTGCTGCGGAAATGGCTGAGCATTTATAACGACTCAATCTCTGCAGATGACCCTTCCCCGCTCGCGGCTCCGCGGCGTGCAGGGATTGACCCAGGACTTTATCTCACGCATTTCCCCGGTTTGCCGAAGCTTGATCTGCGTGTCGAAGCCCCCCTCACAGATTCTGTAGGGCAAGACGTCCCAGGACGCTACATCTACTGGGACAATTACTATCACGATTTGTACACGAATCGAAAAGTGTTGATGGGAGATTGGGTTGGCCGCGATGGATCGGGCATCCAGGCTTGGAGCCGCTACTGGCTGAGCGCCCGCAATTTCTTGCAATTCGGGTATCGCCACGCCAGAGTCGATCCAAACCTCATTCCCAGCGGAGGAACGATAAACGACGCATCGGTGCGCGCCGATTTCTGGGTCAGACGAGAGTGGGCGGTTTCGGCCTTCGTGCAATATGAACAGTGGAAGTTTCCGCTGCTGGCGCCCGGCTTGCAAAAGAATATGACCACCTCGCTGCAGCTCGAATACTGGCCCAAGTCTCGCATTCACTAAAACTTACGAACCCTGCACCAGCCGATTCCCTCCTCACAAAATCCTTAGCTTCAATTCATCACTTTCTAAGGCTATATTCCTTAGGGTCGATAGGGAGATACCAGTGAGCGATATCGTTTTTGTGGTGTTGACGGCACTCTTTTTTGGCGTGGCCATCCTCTATCTTCGCGCTTGCGAACGCCTGAAGTAAGACGGAGCAATATTATGCTGGGAAACATCGTACTCATCGTCATTTGTGTGCTGCTGCTCGGTTATCTGCTGGTGGCGCTGCTAAAACCGGAGAAATTTTAGTTATGACCGCGAATGGGTGGTTTCAAATTGGACTTTTTATCGCGGTCATTTTTCTCATCACCAAGCCGCTCGGCATTTTCCTCACTCGTGTTTTTGAGCGCGAACGCACGTTTCTCGATCCCGTGCTGCGTCCGATTGAAAAGCTTGTTTACCGCATCTCAGGGGTTGATGAGCAGAAGGAGATGTCCTGGATCGAGTACGGCGTTACCATGCTGCTGTTCAGCGCGGTTTCCATGCTTCTGCTGTACTCGATGGAACGCTTTCAGCATTGGCTGCCGTTCAATCCACAGAAGCTCGCTAACGTCACTCCCGATTTAGCGTGGAACACTGCGGCATCCTTCACTACCAATACCAACTGGCAGTCGTACACGCCCGAAACGACGATGAGCTACCTCACGCAAATGGCGGGCCTTGCGTATCACAACTTCGCGTCCGCGGCCGTTGGCATTGCGCTGGCAATCGCTTTGATTCGCGGTGTGGCCAGGCACGAATCAGAATCCATCGGCAATTTCTGGGTGGATCTCACGCGCTGTTTTCTCTGGGTGCTGTTGCCCGCATGCCTTGTTGGTTCGCTCGTGCTGGTTTCACAGGGGGTCGTTCAGAATCTGAAGCCCTATGCCACGGCACAACTTGTTGAGCCCCAGACGGTGCAGACGCAAGGTCCTGATGGAAAGACCACCACGCAAATCGTGAGGCAACAAACGATCGCCCTCGGGCCGACGGCGTCTCAAGAAATCATCAAAATGTACGGCACGAACGGTGGCGGATTTTTCAATGCCAACAGTGCGCACCCGTTCGAGAATCCGACGCCTCTCTCAAACTTCTTCGAAATGGTTCTGATTTTTACGATTCCCTCGGCACTGACGTATACGCTGGGCCGTATGACCGGGTCGCGGCGCCATGGATGGGCCGTTTGGGGCGCGATGACCGCGCTTTTCCTCGTCGGTGTAACCGCCGCGTACTGGGCAGAGGCGAAGGGCAATCCGCAACTCACTGGCGTCAATCAAGTTGCCAGTAACATGCACTCCGGCGGAAACATGGAGGGCAAAGAAGTCCGCTTCGGCATCGCAAACTCCGTCCTCTTTGCGACCGCGACTACCGATGCGAGTTGCGGCGCTGTGAATGGCATGCATGATTCCTACACGCCACTAGGCGGCATGGTTCCTCTCGTCAACATCATGCTGGGTGAAGTGATCTTCGGCGGCGTTGGCGCCGGCCTCTACGGAATGCTCGTCTTCGTCATTTTGGCCGTGTTTATCGCCGGGCTGATGGTGGGCCGCACGCCAGAGTACCTCGGGAAGAAAATCGAAGCCTTCGACGTGAAAATGGCAATGCTATCGGTCCTCATTTCTTCGCTGACCATTTTGGTATTCGCGGCCGTGGCAGTAGTCGCGAAATTCGGGACGGCAGGCATCACAAACCCAGGTCCTCATGGCCTTTCGCAAATTCTATACGCTTACACTTCTGCAACTGGCAACAACGGCTCAGCGTTTGCCGGCATCAACTCCAATACGCTTTGGTACAACACCAGCATGGGCTTTGCCATGCTCCTCGGGAGATTTTTCGTCGTAATTCCCATCCTCGCCATTGCGGGAAACCTCGCGAGAAAGAAAACCGCGCCGGCGTCGCTCGGAACGTTTCCTGTGACGGGCCCGTTGTTCAGCGTTCTGCTGATTTCCACGATTCTGATTGTCGGAGCCCTTACCTTTTTCCCAGCGCTGAGCCTGGGGCCGATTCTTGAGCATCTGTTGATGCTTTCGGGAAAGGCTTTCTAAGGAACCTATGGAACACGTCTCACAAGCGAAAGCCGCAGCGCTGGCGGACACCAGAATCCTGAAGACCGCCATCGTCGATTCCTTCAAGAAACTGCATCCGCGCACGATGATAAAGAATCCCGTCATGTTCGTCGTGGAAGTCGGCGCGCTGCTTACTTCGATTCAACTGGTGCGCGATACATTGCGGCATGCCGGACAGTTTGGATTCGGCTTGCAGATTACGCTGTGGCTCTGGTTCACCGTTTTGTTTGCCAATTTTGCGGAGGCCATGGCCGAAGGACGAGGGAAGGCTCAGGCGGAAACACTGCGCAAGGCGCGGGCGGAGACGGAAGCGCGCCGGCTGCGGCCGGACGGGTGTACGGAGATTGTGACGAGCTCAAAATTGCGCTCCGGCGATATCGTGCTGGTTTCCGCCTGCGAATTCATTCCGGGAGACGGCGAAGTCATCGAGGGAGTCGCCTCTGTGGACGAATCCGCCATCACAGGCGAGTCCGCTCCCGTCATCCGCGAATCAGGGGGTGACCGTTCAGCCGTCACTGGCGGTACACGGGTGCTCTCCGATGAAATCCGTGTGCGCATCACCTCGAATCCCGGAGAAACCTTTCTTGACCGCATGATCCGGCTCGTAGAAGGCGCGTCGCGGCAGAAAACTCCCAACGAAATTGCTCTCAATATTCTATTGGCAGGGCTGACGATTATTTTTCTTTTGGCCGTCGCTACGTTGCAGCCCTTTGCTGTTTATTCCGGCGCTCCCCAGACCATCTTCGTGCTCGTGTCGCTCCTGGTTTGCCTGATTCCTACTACGATTGGCGGACTCTTGTCGGCTATCGGCATTGCTGGCATGGATCGCCTGATCCAGCGCAACGTTATCGCGATGTCCGGTCGCGCTGTGGAAGCCTCCGGCGACGTTGACGTGTTGTTGCTGGACAAGACGGGGACGATCACACTCGGCAATCGTGAAGCGACTTTGCTGTACCCGTCCCCAAGCGTAAAGGAATCGGACCTTGCGAGCGCCGCTCAGCTCGCCTCGTTCGCCGATGAAACGCCGGAGGGCCGCTCCATCGTTGTTCTAGCCAAGGAAAAGTACGGCCTGCGCGGCCGCGAGCTGGCGCCCCACAATCCGACATTCATTCCCTTCTCAGCGCAGACGCGCATGTCTGGCGTGGACATGGACGGTTCCGAGATTCGCAAAGGCGCACCCGAAGCCATCGAGAAATATGCCGCGGAGAGGGGCCAGGCCGTGCCTCCGGAAATCAAGCAGATCATCCGCGAAATCGCCAACGGCGGCGGCACTCCGCTTCTGGTCGCACAGAATCGCCGCGTCCTGGGCGCCATTGCCCTGACGGACATCGTAAAAGGCGGCATGCGCGAGCGCTTTGACCATCTTCGCGCCATGGGCATCCGCACCATGATGATTACGGGCGACAACCCGCTCACTGCAGCCGCCATTGCTCGTCAAGCAGGCGTGGACGACTTTCTGGCCGAGGCTAAGCCCGAAGACAAAATGGCGCTCATCAAACGTGAACAGGCCAAAGGCAAACTCGTAGCCATGACCGGCGATGGCACCAACGACGCGCCCGCCCTCGCGCAAGCCGACGTTGGCGTGGCCATGAACACCGGCACGCAAGCCGCAAAAGAAGCCGGCAACATGGTGGACCTCGATTCGAACCCCACCAAGCTCATCGAAATCGTAGAGATCGGAAAGCAACTGCTCATCACGCGTGGCGCGCTCACTACGTTTTCTGTGGCCAATGACGTTGCAAAATATTTCGCCATCATCCCGGCCATGTTCGCCGCGGCGTTTCCCCAGCTCGAAGTTCTTAACGTGATGCACCTGCACACGCCCCAGTCCGCCATTCTTTCTGCGGTGATTTTTAACGCCATCATCATCATCGCGCTTATTCCCCTGGCATTGCGCGGCGTTCGATATCGTCCAGTGGGTGCAGCTGCCCTGCTCCGGCAGAACCTTCTGATCTATGGCCTTGGCGGTATTGCCGCTCCTTTTTTAGGCATAAAGCTGATCGATTTGATGATCACGTATTTGCATTTGGCTTGAGGCACTCTATGAAACAGAACTTGCAGATCGCGATTTTGATGACGCTTGTAACGACCGTTATGTTTGGGCTGCTCTACCCATTGGCAGTCACAGGCCTCGGGCGACTCTTCTTCCCCGCGCAAGCCAACGGCGGATTAATCATGAACGGCAATCAGGTTCTGGGTTCCCACCTCATCGGCCAGCCGTTTTCTTTGCCAGCTTATTTCCACTCCCGGCCGTCCGCGGCTGGCAACGGTTATGATGCTGGGTCTTCTGGCGCATCGAATTTCGGCCCAACGAATCACCAACTGATCGATCGCGTTAAGGCGGACGTGGAAAAACTGCAAGCGGAAAATCCGGGCACGCCGATCCCCGTGGACCTTGTTACTTCATCCGGATCGGGGCTTGACCCGGACATCTCACCAGCAGCCGCCGAGTTCCAGATTCCTCGCGTCGCGCGCGAGCGCGGCATGAGCGCAACGGACGTTCGCGCGCTCATTGCAAAGCACACGCTAGGCCGGCAGTTTGGCATTCTAGGCGAGCCTCGCGTGAATGTTCTGGAGCTGAATCTGGACCTGGACGCCACGCATCCAAAACGATAGCAATCAGGTTTTTCGAGAGGACGTTTTCGCCGCACTCGGGCGTGCCGGCTGAAACCGGTATCCCACCCACGGCTCCGTCCGAATGTATTTCGGATGCGCCGGGTCCGTTTCAATCTTCTTTCGCAATTGGTTGATCACTACACGCAAATTTTCAGTTTCCTCGCCGTAATCCGGCCCCCATACGGATTGCAGGATTCGCCGGTGCGTCAGCGGTTTGCCTTGGTTGCCGATCAAATGTTTCAGAACGTCGAATTCCTTCGGCGTCAGATGAACTTCTTGCCCGCGAACCGTCAGCTGCCGGCTTTCAAAATCCAGCGTGAGTTCTTTTGAGACGTATGGCGGCATCGCATCACCCGGCGCGAATCGCCGCAATGCTGCACGGATGCGCGCCAGCAACTCCTCAATCCCAAAGGGTTTGACCACGTAATCGTCCGCGCCGGCATCCAGCGCGGACACCTTGTCCCGCTCCGCATTGCGCACCGTGAGCATGATAATGGGCGCCTCGGACGAGCGGCGAATCTCGCGACACGCCTCAACTCCTCCCATGCCCGGCATATTCACATCAAGAAGCACGAGGTCCGGCTTGTTTTTTCGCGCCGACTCCACGGCCTCTTCGCCCGTCTTCGCTTCCGTGATGACGTAGCCCTGACTGGACAGCGTGGAACGCAGTACGCGCCGGATTTGCGGCTCGTCGTCGACCACCAGGATTGTGGCGCTGTTCATCGTTAACCTTCTGCCTCTCTCGCAATGGGCAACGTAAACGAAAATACCGAACCATGACCGAGCTGGCTGGTCACGGATATTGTTCCGCCATGCGCCGCCACGATGGCCT
This sequence comes from uncultured Acidobacteriota bacterium, assembly GCA_963729455.1. Lineage (GTDB taxonomy): Bacteria > Acidobacteriota > Terriglobia > Acidiferrales > UBA7541 > Acidiferrum. The sequence continues at coordinate 589,559 of CAVSNX010000002.1, read as the reverse complement.
TTGCGATCGGCAACCCCATGCCCGTCCCTCTCACAAGGTAGCGTTGATCCTTGCCGCGGTAAAATTTATCGAAGATCATTCCCTGCTCGAAATCCTCGATGCCCGGGCCGCGGTCCGCCACATGCGTCGTCACGTAGTCGCCATTGATTTCCGCCGAAATGATGATGGGTTCTTTCTTCGGCGAGTACAGATTGGCGTTATCGATTAGATTTACCAGTACGTCCTTGGTTCGTTCCGGGTCGGCCTTCACCCGCGGCAAATCCGGACTCAGCTTGACCTCTACTGTGCGGCCCGCGAGCGAAGACTTCATCTGTCCGAGTGCTTCCTGAACAATCTCTTCCATTGGCGTTGGCGAAAAATGCAGCTCGATTTCTCCCGCTTCCAGCCGCGCCATCTCTGAAGCCTCTTCCACCAGGTGGTTCAAGCGGTCGCACTCTTCGTTGATAATGGTGAGCAATTCGTGACGCTGCTCGGCGTTTGTCTTAGCGCTGGCAAGTAAGCTGGTCACCGCCGCTTTCATGGAGGTGAGTGGCGTGCGGAAATCATGCGTGACGGAATCGAGCAACGCGGACTTCAGCCTCTCTCCTTGTCTCTCCGCCTCTGTCTGTCCGAGTTGTTCCACCGCGCGCGCACGCTCAATGGCAATCGCCACCAGGCTGCCCACCGCATCCAGCGTTTGCCGCGATAGCCGTGCCCCCGAAATCCCGAGGCTCCCGATCGCCCGGACTCCGAGCCGCACCGGAATGAAATAAAGGCTCTGCTGCGTCTCGATCGAGGACTCGTCCCGCAGAAACGTGGCTTTCATCTTCTCTTCATCCAGGTGAGAAGCACCGAATCCAGACCGATAAAACTTGTCCTTCTGCGGCAAGAATAATTCCGCCGCGCCAGCTTCAAAACTCTCCACAATGTAATTGGGAATTGCATTCATCAGCTGGATGACGTTTCCCTCGCCTAGCAATTTCTGGCTGAACTTGTAGAGCCGTTCAATTTCGCGCCGCCGGCTGATCGCCTGGTCCGCTTCCTTGCGGATTCGCGCGGAAAGCTGGCTGCCCATGATGGAAGTGACCAGGAAGGCCCCCAGCGCCACCCAGTTCTGCGGATCGGCAATGGTCAGCGTCCCGATTGGCGGCAGGAATTCATAATTGAACACCAGCATGGCCACGATGGACATGAACACCGACACCGCCATTCCCCAAACTGCCGAAACTGCTAGAATGGCGAGAAGCAAGCTCAGTGCGACGGTAGTCTGATTTACGACCAGGACATGGCGGTACAGGAATGCGATGCCGGCGATGACGACGATGGACAGTGCAAACCCGAAGACCCGGCTCGCGAGGAATCTCTGCATTTCTACATTCTAACTCAGGCGTGCGATTTGCCGCGGAGAAGATAATCCTTTGCCGAAAAAGCCGGAAGAGTGGTTGGAGATTGCCTCTCCTTCGCAAAAGCCGCGCGGTATTTTCAAGCTTTTCCTCGGCTACGCTCCCGGCGTAGGCAAGACCTTCAGCATGCTGAGCGAGGCCATCCGCCGCAAAAGCCGCGGCGAGGATGTCGTGATTGGCGTTGTCGAAACTCACGGCCGAAAAGGCGTGGAAGAGCTCCTCAAACAGATTCCGTCCGTTCCCAGGCAAAAGATCGAATACAAAGGCACCGTCTTCGAGGAAATGGACGTGGATGGCATTCTCGCGCGCCGCCCGCAGGTCGTTCTGGTGGACGAGCTTGCTCACACTAATATTCCCGGCAGCAAACACCGCAAGCGCTATGAGGACGTGCAAGAACTTCTCGCGGCAAAAATAGATGTTGTCTCCACGCTCAACATCCAGCACATCGAGAGCATCGCGCCGGTCGTGCGTTCCATTACCGGTATCACCGTGCGCGAGACCGTTCCCGATTGGGTGCCTCTTACCGCCACGGAAACCGTCATGGTGGATCTCACTCCCGAGGCGCTGCAGAACCGCATGAAACGTGGCGATGTCTATAGCACCGAAAAAGTGGAACGCTCGCTCAAGAATTTCTTCCGCCGCGGAAATCTCATCGCTCTTCGCGAACTCGCTCTTCGCCAGGTCGCCGAACAGGTGGACCGCAGCCTCGAATCGTATATGGAAGCCCAGGACATCCGGAAGAACTGGGCGGTACGCGAGCGCATGGCGGTTTGTATTTCTTCCAATCCCACCGGACAGTATTTGATCGCGCGAGGCGCGCGCATGGCCCGCCGGATGGATGCAGAACTATACGTTGTCCATGTGGATCGTGAATTCGGCCCGAAGAAAGCCGATCAGAGCGCGCTCACCGCGAATTTGAAATTTGCGGAAAGCCTTGGCGCGCAGGTGATTCGGCTTAAGGGCCGCAGCGTAGCCGATAGCGTGGCGGAATTCGTTCGCTCCAAGCACATCACGCAGGTAATTTTCGGCCGCGCCGCCATCCGCGATTGGCGGAAGTATCTGTACTTGTCAGCCGTGCACCGCTTTTTGCGCGAATCTCCCGCCGTGGACGTCCACATCGTGACCCATGAATCCGAAGAATGACTAGGGATTACGGCGCGCCTGTTCTCTGCAAGCTGCCTTTCAATTCCAGCTCGACTTCCACAACGTGGTTCACTCGCAGTAAAAAATTGCTGGGATTCTTCAATCCCCAGTCAATGAAAGGCACGCCGAACTTCGCACTGCCCGCCCAGTGATCCGCCGTTAAATCCGCTTGAACCGGAACCGTCAATTCATGTTCGCGGCCAAGAAGTACGAACACGCCGTGGACCAGCACGTTGCAGGTTCCTTCGCCGGAAATCTTACCTTCCACGCGATCCGGCCGAAAAACAATCTCGCCGTGATGTGCACTGTCGAGGACGTCCTTATGCATTTTCTTGTCGCGCGAGTCATCACCGGTGTTTCCGCTCGTAGCATCCACAACGATTTCCCCGCTGGCATTGCGGTTCCCAGCGTCCAGATGCAGGATGCCCTTCTTCAATCCAAACGTTCCATGCACTGTGTGAAGCGTAGTCCCGAGCGTCCAATGCACTTTGCTCTGTGCCGGATCGAGCGCGAAAACAATCTCTCCGGCAGTCGTCCGAGGCGACACACTCTGCGGCGCTGCGTCAAGCACTGTCGGTGCTACCAACGCGATTGCGAACACGGAAACCTGAGGTAAGGAACGGCTGCGGAACAATCTCAAGTCCATTCTTTCCAATTTACGCTGTTAGGAATTGCCAGCCAAGCCGCAGGCCCGCGGTTGCGAAGCGCCCCGGCGAGCTTTCTCCGAGGTGGACTGCCAGCAGGCGTGTGAGTAGCTCTGGGTCTTTCTCCATGGCCTTAAAGGCCCGCCGCCGAACAGTCTGGCTTCCATCAAGTAAAAGCAGAACTCGGCTCATTGCATTAGGCCGCCTGGCCAACTGGCGGTGCGCCTCCTGATAAATCTCCAAATCCCCGACTGCTAAAGCCTCCGCAAGCGCCGCCGCCTGCCGAAAGCTCAAGCAAAGTCCTTCGCCCGTGATAGCGTCCACGCTGCCGGAGGCGTCCCCGATCAAAACTGTCTTCCCCTGGTAAACACGGCTCAGCGTTCGCATCTCCGTCACTGTCCCTCGCTCAGAGGCATTTAGTTCCGCCTTTTTCAAATTACTCGCCAAGACCGGAAACTCCTGCAACGCTTCCTCAAAGCGCATTCGGGAGTCGCTCGCGATTACTACAACGCAAGTCTCTTCATTCCCAATCGGCGTCACATAGGCCTGCATTCTTTGGCCCCAATAAACCTCTACGCAATCCGTCCACGCCTTCACTTTGTAGTGGCGGCGGTGCGCGAAACGAATCTTGCCCTGAGAATTTACATCCAGCCCGCACCACCGCCTCACCCGCGAACGTATCCCATCTGCACCAAGGATCCACTTGGCTTGCAACTCGCTCCCTCCAACTACGGCCCCCTCCGGCGTCGGGCCCGTCACCAAGGTGTTCCACAAGAACGAAACTCCGCATTCCTCCGCTCGCTCCACCAGCTTTTGGTGCAGGACGGTGCGGCGAACTCCGATGCCGAGCTTACTAGGCAAGTTCGCTTCCAGCGAGGTCGTTCCATGAAGAAAACGGATGCCGCGGAAAATCCGGCCATCGCCTCCACGAATCTCGATCCCTAACTGGCTAAGGGCCGAAACCGTCCCCGGCATCAGCCCTTCGCCGCACGCTTTATCGATCGGCGGCTTCGCTACGTCCGCAACAGTCACCGCAAATCCCTTCGTTCGCGCGGCAATCGCCGCCGCCAATCCCGCAGGTCCGCCGCCAACCACCAGCACATCCGTGCTCTGCCCCATGAACGCTCCTAACCCTGCTCGCAACCCGCTGGCGCGAGCGTACTTCGGTTAGATGTCGCGCCACGAGGGAAGATGTCTGGGTCTTCTCGATCTCCTAGGCGCCCAGCATCGGCGAATGCGCGTCAACTTCAACCTGGCCAGCCTCCTGTATAATTTGCTTTTATTTGATTCAGCATAACTATTAATTTGACTCATTGACTTCGTCCCTTCATCCTGCTACTTTGATGGCGAACACTTATGTCGACCGTCGCCATCGTGCTGGACCGCAGTGCAAGAAGGGGCGTAATCCTCCCTTGTGTATACCGCGTCGACGTACGAATTATTTCCGTCCTCGTACAGACCACAGGCGGATGATGGCGGCCTAGCAGAGCATCTCCGGAAGCTTTCGGGGCCATCATCCAGACAAGGGTGATGGCCCCACTTGTTTTTGGATCATGGATTTTCTGATGGCCGCAGTTATCGGCCATCGAAGGAATTCGGAAGTGAGCGAGAACTCTTCTAAACCACGCAGCCACACTCTCACGGACGGCGCCCATCGCGCGCCTGCGCGCGCCATGCTCCGCGCCTCAGGCCTCTCGGATGACGATTTCAAGAAGCCGCTCGTGGGTGTGGCAAACACCTGGATAGAGATTGGCCCTTGCAACTACCATCTCCGCGAACTCGCGCAGCATGTCAAGGAAGGGATTCGCGCTGCCGGCGGCACTCCGCTGGAGTTCAACACCGTCTCCATTTCCGACGGCATCACCATGGGCACGGAGGGCATGCGCACCTCTCTAGTCAGCCGGGAGGTGATCGCAGACTCAATCGAGCTCGTTACTCGCGGCAATCTTTTCGATGCCTTGATTGTCCTCGTGGGTTGTGACAAGACCATTCCCGGCGGCGTCATGGCGCTCGCCCGCTTGAATATTCCCGGACTCGTTCTCTACGGTGGCTCCATTGCTCCCGGACAATTCGAGGGACACTCCGTTACTATTCAGGACGTTTTTGAAGCCGTTGGCATGCATGGCCGCGGCAAAATGACGGACGCACAGCTCCGGTCGCTCGAGGGCGCAGCCTGCCCCGGTGCCGGAGCCTGTGGCGGGCAATTCACGGCCAACACGATGGCGCTGGTCTGCGAGTTTCTCGGCATTGCGCCGATGGGGCTTTCGAGTGTTCCCGCCACCAATGCCGCAAAGGGCAACGCAGGTCATCGCGCGGGTGAATTGGTCGTCGATCTTCTCCGCCGCGACGTCACGCCTTCCAAAATCATCACAAAGGCAGCCATCGAGAATGCCATTGCAGGCGTTGCCGCCACCGGCGGTTCCACTAACGCCGTCTTGCATCTTCTCGCCATCGCCAACGAAGCGAAGATTCCTCTTTCCATTGACGATTTCGATCGCATTAGTTCACGCGTTCCTATACTTGCCGATCTCAAACCCGGAGGTCGTTTTGTCGCAACCGATCTCTACGCAGCAGGCGGCACTGCGCTCATCGCAAAGCGCATGCTTGAAGCTGGATTGCTCCGCGGTGACGCCATCACCGTGACCGGACGCACGCTCGCCCAGGAAGCCGCCGCCGCAAAAGAAACGCCATCGCAGCAAGTCGTCCGCAAACTCGACGCGCCTCTCAAGCCCACCGGCGGGCTCGTGATCTTGAAGGGAAATATCGCCCCGGAAGGCTGCGTCGTGAAAGTCGCCGGCCACAATCTTCAAAATTTCCGCGGCCCTGCACGCGTGTTTGATAACGAAGAAGCAGCATTCGCCGCTGTCGAAAGTGGCGCTATCAAGCCTGGCGATGTTGTCGTCATTCGTTACGAAGGCCCCAAGGGCGGTCCCGGCATGCGCGAGATGCTCGCGGTTACCGCGGCTCTCGTCGGTGCAGGCCTCGGTGACTCCGTCGCCCTGCTCACCGACGGCCGTTTTTCCGGCGCTACCCACGGCCTCATGGCCGGCCATGTCGCCCCGGAAGCCGCCAACGGCGGTCCCATCGCCGCAATCGCCGACGGCGACACCATCGTTTTCGACATCCCTAAGAGACAATTAAACGTAGAGCTTACGCCGGCCCAGCTCCAACAACGACTCGCTTCCTGGAAATCGCCTGCTCCGCGCTTCTCGAGCGGAGTCATGGCCAAATACGCCCTGCTAGTTTCCTCATCGTCTTTGGGAGCGGTCACCGCCGTTCCTGCAACTTTTTCTTTGCCAGTGCAACCTGGCTCCCCAGCGAGGACTCTATGAAGCTCACCGGTGCGGAAATTCTTTGCGAATCGCTTATGCGTCTCGGCGTGCGCGAACTTTTCGGCTACCCGGGCGGCGCGATTCTTCCAGTCTACGACGCGCTTGGCAAATCGAAGCTGCATCACATCCTGGTCCGCCACGAGCAAGGCGCCACTCACATGGCCGATGGCTACGCGCGCGCGAGCGGTGGAGTCGGCGTCGCCATGGCCACGTCCGGGCCCGGCGCAACCAACATGGTCACCGGCATCGCCACCGCCATGCTGGACTCTTCTCCGGTCGTGTGCATCACCGGCCAGGTCAGCAGCAAAGTGCTGGGCTCCGATGCTTTTCAGGAAATCGACATCACCGGTATCACCATGCCCATCACGAAACACAATGTGGTGGTGACTCGGGCCGAAGACATCGCGCGCACCATCCGCGAAGCGTTCATCATCGCCAGCAGCGGTCGCCCCGGTCCCGTTCTCGTGGACATCACGAAGGACGCGCAACAAGCTACCGCGGAATTTGACTGGGAAGCCTCCGCGCCAAAGCTTCCGCCGAAGCGCCTGCGTACCAATCATGATAAAGCGGAGTTCGATCGCGCCGTGGAACTTTTGAATGCGGCGAAGCGCCCGCTCATCCTCGCCGGCCACGGCATCATGGTTTCCGGCGCGATGCACGCGTTCGAGCAATTCGTCCGCGCCGGCAACTATCCCGTCGCCATGACTCTTCTCGGCATCGGCTGCTTCCCTGCCAAGGATCCTCTGAACCTCGGCATGATGGGCATGCACGGCGAAGCTTGGGTCAACAACGCCATTCAGGAAGCGGACCTCCTCATCGCCGTGGGGATGCGCTTCGACGACCGCGTCACAGGCGATCTGCGTACCTACGCGAGGAACGCTCGCAAGATTCATATCGAAATTGATCGCGCGGAAATTAATAAGAACGTTCCGGTGGATGCCGCTCTGGTCGGCGACGCGCGCGAAGTTCTCGAAAAGCTGACTCCGCTCATCCAAACTCACGACCACAGCGCCTGGATTCAACACATCAATGAGCTGAAGGGCGACTCCGCCGTACGCGATATTCAGAGCCTGCCGGACACCGGCCATCTTTATGCCGCCCATGTTATCAACGACCTATGGAAAGAAACGAACGGCGAAGCCATCGTCGTCACCGACGTTGGCCAGCACCAAATGTGGGAAGCGCAGTACTATCACCACAATCGCCCCCGCACGCTGATCACTTCTGGCGGGCTTGGCACCATGGGCTTCGCTCTACCCGCCGCCATCGGCGCCAAATTTGCAAAGCCGGATAGCGAAGTCTGGGTCGTCGTCGGTGACGGCGGCTTTCAAATGACCATGAGCGAGCTCGCCACGATCGTCCAGGAAAAGATCAACATCAAGATCGCCATCATCAATAACGGCTTTCTGGGCATGGTTCGCCAGTGGCAAGAATTCTTTTACGACAAGCGTTACGTGGCCACGCCGCTCGTCGCGCCTGATTTTGCTGCTCTCGCGAACGCTTTTGGCATTCGCGGCGAGCGCATCACCAAGCGCGCCGAGGTCGTCCCCGTCATCCGTTCTGCGCGTGAATCGGCCGAAACCGTGCTCATTGATTTCCGCGTCGAACAGGAAGACTCCGTCTACCCAATGGTCGCCGCCGGCGCGTCCCTGAGCGACATGATTCGCCGCCCCAACAATCCGCTCGTCGAAACCGCAACCGAGCCGTAAGAAGAGGACACCATGCAAACACTCGTCGCGTATGTCGAAAACAAACCTGGCGTCCTGAACCGCGTTTCTTCCCTCGCGCGCCGCCTGGCCATCAATATTGATTCGCTCACCGTCGGCCCTACCGAAAACGAAGAAATTGCGCGCATGACCATCGTCGCGCATACCGACGAAAAGGGCGCCCACCGCCTCGAAGCCAGTCTCGAAAAACTAGTGGACGTCCTCCTGGCGGAAAACATTTCCGCCCGTGCCCTGCTGGAACGCGATCTAGCCTTGATCAAAGTCTCCGCCGACCAGCAGAATCGTCCGCACCTAATGGAATTGATCAAAGTCTTCCGCGCCCGCGTGGTGGACGTCGCTCCCGAATCGCTGATCATCGAGGTCTCAGGCACTGTGGACAAAATTGACGGTCTGCTCGAAGTCTTGCGTCCCTTCGGCGTATTGGAAATGGCCCGCAGCGGCCGCATCTCCATGACCCGCGGCGGCGATTTGCTCCGTCCCCCAATCGCTGCTCCCGAAATTGCCGAAGGAGTCGCCGTAAAGTCCCGGTAGGACGGGCATTTCTGCCTGCCCTCTTAAAGCGCAGAAAAAATTAAAAAGTTCGCCACGTATTTCAGCAACGAAAAGTCTTACGACCGCAAACCGGTCCCGAGAGGAAGCAAATGGCAAATCTCTACTACGACAACTCCGCAGACCTTTCCCTAATCCAAGCGAAAAAAGTCGCCATCATCGGCTACGGCTCCCAAGGCCACGCGCATTCGCTGAACCTGCGCGACAGTGGCGTCTCCGTTCGCGTCGGCCTTCCCGAAGGGAGCGCTTCGCGCGCCAAAGCCGAAAAAGAAGGTCTGACCGTCAACACGCCCTCCGAAGCCGCAGCCTGGGCCGACGTCATCATGATTCTCGCGCCGGACACCAGGCAGCCCAAGCTCTACCGTGACGCCATCGAGCCAAATCTCAAGCCCGGCAAAACTCTCATGTTTGCCCACGGTTTCAACATTCGCTTCGGCACCATCAAGCCGCCGAAAACCGTTGACGTCTCGATGATCGCTCCGAAAGCTCCCGGCCACCGCGTTCGCGAAGTGTTCACCGAAGGCGGCGGCACTCCTGCTCTCCTCGCGGTCGAGCAAGATGCCTCTGGCACTGCTAAAGCCCTCGCGCTCTCGTACGCCAAGGGCCTCGGCTGCACCCGCGCTGGCGTCCTGGAAACCACTTTCACCGAAGAAACGGAAACGGACCTCTTCGGCGAGCAGTCCGTTCTTTGCGGCGGCGTCAGCGAACTCATCAAAGCAGGATTCGAAACGCTCACGGAAGCCGGCTACCAACCCGAAGTCGCCTACTTCGAATGCCTCCACGAACTCAAGCTCATTGTGGATTTGATTTATCGTGGCGGCCTCAGCTACATGCGCTACTCCGTCAGCGACACCGCCGAGCAAGGCGACTACTCCGCCGGCCCGCGCATCATCACCAAGCAAACGCGCGAGGAGATGCGCAAAATCCTCGCCGAAATTCGTGACGGCAGCTTCGCCAAGAAATGGATCGAGGAAAACGAAAAGGGCTGCCCGAATTTTCTGGCCACTCGCCAGCGCGAGCAGCATCACCCCATCGAGCAACTCGGCCCCAAGCTGCGCGCCATGATGCCCTTCCTCCAGCCCATCGTCGCGCCCGGGCTGGAGAGCAAATCAGCCGCGTCGAAAAAATAGCTCCCGGCTTGTCTTTTTGTTTACCGTCGCGTTAAGACTGCGGCCCAGTTGACACACGTCTGGAATTAGGCAATCCTCTCGCGTGATGAAACGCAACGAGGTTTCTTCCAAAGACCCCACACCGCATCTAGCAGAACGCATTGAACTCCTGAGCATCAAGCGCCAGGAAATTATCCGGCCAATCCTGGAACACCCGCGCGAATACGTTTTGCTCAGCGTGCGCGCCATGGCCAAGCGCCTCAAGACCGACCCGGCGACGATCGTCCGAATCGTGCGCGCGTTGGGCTTCCCGAGCTACCGCGAATTCCAGCGTCATTTGCACGAACTCTCCCTGGCCTTCGCCACCGCACTGGATACCATGCAGTCCGGCGGAAGTGATGCCAGCATGCCTGCTCATGTCCGCGATTCACTCGAACAGGACCTGAAAAACCTGCAAGGCCTCAAAAACAGCCTCGATGCCCGCCGACTCGTGGCCTTGGCCAAGCGCTTCTATGACGCGCGCCGCATCGTTCTCATCGCTGGTGACTTGGCCTCCACACTGGCAAACCACTTTGAATACCAGCTCAGTGTCTTGGATTTGCCGATCGTTTGCGCCACTTCGGCGGGCAGGATTACCCACATCGTTCGTGTCGTGAATAAACAAGACCTCGTCATCGCCATCAGCTTCCGCCGCGGACTTCGCCAAACCGTCGAAGGTGTACGGCAGGCGCGCGCTCGCGGTGCTTACTGCGTCGGTATCTCCGACACCTACGTGTCTCCCCTCGCGCGCGATTGCGACGAGGTTTTCCTGGCCTCCATCGAGTCCACATTTTTTGGCACTTCCTATGTCGCTCCCGTTGCTCTGGTCAATGCCATCCTCGCCGCTGTAGGCCAGTATCGCCGCTCCCGCACTCTCGCCCTTGCCAAAGAAATCGCCGAAGAACAACGCAAGGGTCCCCGATGGTACAGCACTTGAGGTCAGCCTCGGACTCGACTAAGTCTCCTCGCTGCCGGAACTCAGCTATCATGTCCTTCACATAGGGACTGAAGACCTAGCGATCCAAGAGGAATTCCCGCATGTTCTATAAATTCGGCCTTCGATTAAAGAGACACACCGTCGCCGCCTTCCTCTTCGGGTTACTTTCCACGCCCGTTTCGTTCGCGCAATCGCCCAACCCTCTCCTCCCAGGCCCAAAGCCGGCCGATGCGCCGCTAGAGTGGAAGCAATTGGTTGGCATTTACTTGGACGAAGATGCCAAACACTCCAACGTCCTCTTGGAACGAGACGGAAAATTATTCTGGCGTGATGAGAAGGGTGTAAGCCTGGAAATTTCGGTGGACGAGGATTCTGTCTTTCCTCCATCCGAACACGGTAAGCAATTCGCTCATACCATAGAGCGCGATGAAGCCGGTATCGTCACGGGATTCTGCTACCTCAATTTTTGTTATACCCGTACTGACGCCGGCGCAGATCCATCGCGCTCCTACCACGTAACTCCTCCACGCCCGGTGGATGACCTTCGCCGCGAAGCGCTTGCCGCCGCGCCTCCAGATGAGAAAGGTCCTTTCCGCAAAGTAGATCTCGTCGAGCTAGCGCCACTGGATACTTCGATTCATCTCGATATTCGCTACGCCACTTCCAACAACTTCCTCAGCACTCCTGTTTATTCGCAGGCTCGCGCCTTTCTTCAACGCCCCGCCGCCGAAGCCCTTCTTCGCGTCCAGCAAAAACTCAAACCCCTTGGCTACGGCTTGCTCATTCACGACGCCTATCGCCCCTGGTACGTCACCAAAATCTTCTGGGACGCCACTCCCCCGGAAGGGAAAATCTTCGTCGCCGATCCCGCACAAGGTTCGCGGCACAATCGCGGCTGCGCGGTTGACCTCACGCTCTACGATCTCTCCACGGGAAAGCCCATCGAGATGACCGGCACCTACGATGAAATGTCCCCGCGCTCTTTCCCCAGTTTTCCCGGCGGCACTTCGCTGCAACGCTGGCATCGAGATCTCCTCCGCCGCGCTATGGAATCCGAAGGCTTCACCGTGTACGAATCCGAGTGGTGGCACTTCGACTACAAAGACTGGCACGAATACCCGATCCTGAACGTCCCCTTCGAAAAGCTCGGCCCCGCCGTCGCCTCCGAAACAAATCCAGCTCCCTACGATCTGATCATCCGCAATGGTCATATCCTCGATGGCACCGGCAACCCCTGGTATGCAGCGGATGTGGCTGTTACTGGCGATCGCATCGTCGCCATCGGTGATTTACGCGGAGCCCGCGCCAAGCGCGAAATTGACGCGAAGGGTCGCATCGTCTCGCCTGGATTCATTGACATGCTCGGGCAGTCCGAGGCCTCTCTCCTCCTCGACAATCGCTCCCTCAGCAAACTCTCTCAGGGCATCACCACGGAAATCACCGGCGAAGGCAGCTCGATTGCTCCGCAAAACGAAAAAACAATCGCCTCGCAAAAGCCTTTTCTCGACCATTACCACCTGACCATCGATTGGACCACTCTGGACGGCTACTTCCGCCGCCTCGAGAAACAAGGCACTCCACTGAATATTGGCACGTACGTCGGCTCCGCCCAAGTGCGCGAAGCCGTCATTGGCAACGACGATAGCGCTCCTACGCCTGCGGAGCTTGAAGAAATGAAATCCCTCGTCGAACAGGCCATGAAGGACGGAGCCCTCGGCGTCTCCAGCGCGCTTATCTATCCACCAAACATCTACGCCAAGACCGACGAACTCATCGCCCTTGCGCAAGTCGCCTCAAAATACGGCGGACTTTACGCCACGCACATGCGCAGTGAAGGCGCGTCAGAGATGCCCGCGCTTGCCGAAGCAATCCGCATCGGGCAGGAAGCCAATCTCCCCGTTGAAATTTTCCACCTCAAAGTTAGTGGCAAGCCACGCTGGGGCGCTATGAAGAACGTCGTCGCTGCCATACAAAATGCGCGTGACTCCGGCCTCGACATTGCCGCCGATATGTATCCGTATACCGCCGGCGCCACGGCGCTGGCCTCCGCGCTTCCACCCTGGGTTGCCGACGGGGGCACTCAGAAATTGCTCGCACGTTTGAAGGATCCCGAGACTCGCGCGCGCATAAAGAAAGATCTCGCCGGAGATCGTCCCGACTGGGAAAACCTCTTCTACGATTGCGGCGGTGCCGCCGGCGTTCTCATCTCCGCTACGGAAAATCCTGAGCTCAAGCAATTCGCAGGAAAAACACTCGATGAGGTCGCAAAAGCCTGGAAGAAATCTCCCGAGGACGCCTTAATGGATTTCGTCCTCGCGGATAACGCGCAAACCGGCGCCATCTATTTCATGGCCAGCGAAGAAGATCTTCGCACCGGCCTTACCCAATCATGGACCAGTATCGGCCTCGACGCCGGCGAAATGTCCCTCGACGGTCCAATCTACGAACCGCACGAGCACCCCCGGGCCATGGGTTCCATGCCGCGCTTCCTCGGTCACTATGTCCGCGACGAACATCTGCTCTCGTTGGAAACCGCCATCCGCAAAATCACTTCTCTTCCCGCCCAGCGCGTGCATCTCGAAAGCCGTGGTCTCCTCAAGCCCGGCTTTTTCGCCGACATCACCATCTTCGATCCCGCCACAATCCTCGACCACGCCACCTTTATCAAACCCGATCAGCTTTCCGATGGAATCGATTACACCATCGTCAACGGTCAAATCGAATTCGATCATGGCAAGCTTACCGGAGTCACTTCTGGCCAAATCTTGCGCGGCCGAGGTTGGCAGCCGGCAACCCGCTAAAATTGTTGAAGGGATGGCAAAAATCTACGCAGCTATTTCGGGACGGGCCTAAACAAGTTGGAAGCCGGGTCCTGAACTTTGAAGTTGGATCACTTAAATTAGTGCGGTCTTACCAAGCTCCGCCACGCGCCGTTCATACACCATTTCGACCAGACCATGTTTCCCGTAGCACCGCAAAACAATCTTGTGCCCAGGCTCAATCTTCGCGCGCGCCTTGATCAGCGAATCCGAAAGCTCCACCCACTCTCCGTTGACCAGGTAACTTCCCTCCCAACCGCGCAATTCGAATCGCCCATCGCTCTTGAGGATCAGCGGCGCGGCCTTGCATGGAATTTCCTTCCCGCGCACTTTCGCCCGCGCGCACTCATACCGCCCGGAAACGTTTACGGTCTGCGCGTGGCTTGAGGGAAGAACTACAAACAGCACTATTGCGATTGTCAGAAAACGTGCGAGGCTCTGAGCGGCTCGAACGTGCCCCATTTGGGTCTCCACTTCCAGGTCGCTTGGCTGCGGGCGGCGCTCCCTGGCCGTTGGTACAGGTGCAACTCGTGGGCCAAGCCAGCTCCCCCTAACCTACACATTACACTAACTTTACTACAAGGCCCCTACCTGTCCTTCTGGCCCAGGCGGCAGAATTATGTACATCTAGAACCCTTTTAGGGAAGTCTCTGGGCATATCCACAGGCCTCAGTTAGCCGTTTGCCCCACCCAAAAAGCACTATTCAAAGGGCACTTCCGCCACTGCCTGCCCATCCTTCCGAGGGTCCGACGCCCCATAATTCACGCCCGCCGCAAAATCCCTCATAACCGCCTGTCCCCCGCCCACCACGCTTGAAAAAGTCCCCTTCAAATCAATCTTGTGCCCCTTAGCCGTCAATTCATTCCGCACATTCTGTCCGAAGCGGTTCTCCATCATCACGTCGCACCCATTGAACGTAACCTTGCTGAATCGCGGCGCTTCCAGTGCCGCTTGAATATTCATCTTAAAGTCCACGAGGTTCGCCACAAATTGCGCGTGCGCCTGCGACTGGTTCCAGCCACCCATGATCCCGAACGCCACTCGCGTGTCCCCCTTCTGCGCAAACGCCGGAATGATGGTATGCAGCGGCCGCTTCCTCCCCGCTAGCGCATTCGGCGACGATGGATCCATACTGAAAAGCCCCCCGCGATTGTGCAGCACGAATCCAGTCCCCTCCGCCACGATCCCCGATCCAAACAACGAGTAATTGCTCTGGATCAGCGACACCATGTTTCCATCCCGGTCCACCACGCTCAAATACGTCGTATCGCTTCCCGCCGGCATCTCTCCCGCCGTCGCATCGCAGTTGGCATGGTCCGCGTCAATCAGCTTGGCCCTCTGCGCCGCCCATTCTTTCGAAACCAACGTGGCCACCGGCAGTTTCTGTTTTCGCGGATCGCCGATGTACTTCACCAAATCCGCGTACGCCAGCTTCTTCGCCTCGATCATCGCGTGCAGCGTTTTCGTCGAGCCAAATCCCCAATCCTTCTGCCCCAGCGGAAACGTCTCCATGATATTCAGCATTTCCAGTGCCGCCATCCCCTGCACGTTTGGCGGCAATTCATACACCGTCCAATCCCGGTACGTCGTGGAGATCGGTTCTACCCATTCCCCGGAAAACTCCGCCAGGTCTTGCGCCGTCATCGTCCCACCGTGCCGTTTCATGGACTCGAGGATCTTCGCGGCGATTTCCTTTTTGTAGAATGCATCTTTCCCATGCAGCGCAATCTGTTGCAGCGACCACGCCAGGTCCGGATTGCGAAAAATCTCCCCTAGTTTCGGCGCCCGGTCCTGTGGAAGAAAAACCTTCGTCGCCGTCTCATCCGTTCGCAGGTGATCCACTTCCATTCCCCAATACGCCGCGTCCCACTCTGGAACCGGGAATCCGTCCTGCGCCGTTCGAATCGCCGCCGCCAAATCCTCCGCCAGCTTCTTCCGCCCAAATTTATCCGCAAGTTTTTGCCAACCCTCCACCGCCCCCGGCACCGTGATCGCGTTCACGCCCTGCTGCGGCATACTCTTCAGTCCCAATTTCTGCAAATACTCGATCGTCAATCCCTTCGGCGCCCACCCGCTCGCATTCAATCCGTACAGTTTGTTCGCCTTTGCGTCGTACACAATCGCGAACAGATCCCCGCCGATTCCGTTCATCATCGGCTCGACCACGCCCATCATCGCGTTCGTCGCAATCGCCGCGTCCACCGCGTTCCCGCCGCGCTCCAGTATCTTCGCCCCAGCCTGCGCCGCCAGTGGAGATTCCGCCGCCACAATCCCATTCCGCGAGATCACCATCGACCTAGCCTGCGACCGGTCCTGCGCTTCGCTCACATGACTCGTCATCGCCATTGCCGCTCCGCCCAAAACAAACAGGAAAATGCGCAGCCCCGAGAAAATCCGCATGGTCTTAAGCCCGCTCCTTCAATGCTTCCTTCCATCTCCGCATTCGAACAACCGTCGCACAATCTTTCCGCACTCTATCCTCTGCGCTGCACACCCGCAAGCATCTTGCTCCCCCACGACCGTCGGGACAAAGCGATCACGGATTATTTGGCATTTCCCTTCCAACGCCCTAGAATGCAAGGGGCGCGGGGCACAGCTCAGGGTAAGCTTTCCGCTCCGTCCCGCATTCGCCAGATTCTGGAGATCATTTACTTGTCAGAGCAACGCCCAGCCATGCACTCTTCCGCGCCCGCCGCCTCCGGCGACCCGCAGCTCAATGCGCAAATTGCCGCCCTCCTCGCCGCGCGCCACTCGGATCCCTTCGCCCTCCTGGGCCCGCATCCCGTGAACGGCAACTGGGTCGTCCGTTTTTTCCTCCCCTGGGCCGCCGAAGCCTCCATCTCCCTCAGGCCTCCCGCCATCGAAGGCGCTACGCTCGCTCCAGCCAAAGTCACGGACGCCGTCAAGCTCCGCCCCGAAGGCTTCTTCGAAGCCACCTGGCCTTCCAATCAAACCAGTGCTCCGGCCCCCGGTAGTTACAAAATCCAGGGCCGCACTCACTACGGCGACCCCTTCGAAATTTACGATCCCTACGCGTTCCCATGCGTTCTCAGCGAATTCGATCTCTACCTCATGGGCGAAGGCCGCCACTACGACACATACGAAAAACTCGGTGCGCACGTCATCACTCTCGAAGGCGTCCGCGGCGTCCACTTCGCCGTCTGGGCACCCAGCGCTCGCCGCGTCAGCGTCGTTGGCGATTTCAATCATTGGGACGGCCGCGCCCATCCCATGCGCGCTCGCGGCTCCTCCGGCCTTTGGGAAATTTTCCTCCCCGAGCTCAACGAAGGCGCCATCTACAAATATGAAATCGTCGGCCCCAGCGGCAACATTCTCCCGCTCAAGGCCGACCCCTATGCCTTCCGCTCGGAGCTTCGTCCCAACACCGGCTCTGTCGTCACGCGCCTAGACCATCACAAATGGAATGACGCCGATTGGATCACCCACCGCACACAAAAAAACTGGTTCGAATCTGCCGTCTCTGTTTATGAAATCCATCTCGGCTCGTGGCGCCGCGTCCCCGAAGATCACAACCGCTGGCTCACCTACCGCGAACTCGGCGACCGGCTCATTCCCTACGTCAAGGAGTTGGGCTACTCCCACATCGAGCTGCTCCCCATCATGGAGCATCCCTTCGACGGCTCCTGGGGCTACCAAACGCTCGGCTATTTCTCCGTCACCAGCCGCTACGGCACGCCCGCTGAATTCATGGAATTCGTCGACCGCTGTCATCAAGCCGGCCTCGGCGTCATTCTCGATTGGACACCCGCGCATTTCCCTCGCGATACCCACGGCCTCTCTCAATTCGACGGCACGCATCTCTACGAACACTCCGACCCGCGCCAGGGCTCGCACCCGGATTGGGGCACCCTCGTCTATAACTACGGCCGCAACGAAGTCCAAAACTATTTAATTTCCAATGCACTCTTCTGGTTCGACAAATACCACGTCGACGGCCTCCGCGTGGACGCCGTCGCCTCCATGCTCTATCTTGACTACTCCCGCAAACCTGGCGAGTGGATCCCCAATCAATTCGGCGGCCGCGAAAATCTCCACGCCATCGATTTCATCAAGCGCATGAACGAAGTCGCCAACCAGAAATTCCCTGGCATCCTCACCATCGCCGAAGAATCCACGTCCTGGCCCGCCGTCTCTCGCCCCACCTATCTCGGCGGTCTCGGCTTCAGCTTCAAATGGAACATGGGTTGGATGAACGACACTCTGCAATATTTTTCCCACGATCCCGTCCACCGCAAGTACGAACACAACAAACTCACCTTCTCGCTTCTCTACGCCTTCACCGAAAATTTCCTTCTCCCCTTCTCCCACGACGAAGTCGTCCACGGCAAAAATTCCCTCCTCCACAAAATGCCCGGCGACCTCTGGCAGCAATTCGCCAATCTCCGTCTGCTCTACGCCTATCAATACGCTCATCCCGGCAAAAAACTCCTCTTCATGGGCCAGGAACTCGCCCAGCGCAACGAATGGAGCGAAGCAAGCAGCTTGGACTGGCATCTCCTCCAATGGGATTCTCATCGCGGCGTTCAGCATCTCGTCGCCGATCTCAATCATCTTTACGCCGCCGAGCCCGCCCTCCATCAAGTGGATTTCGACTGGCACGGTTTCGAATGGATTGACGCCAACGACGCCGACAACAGTGTTCTCACCTTCATCCGCCGCGGCAAAACTCCGCAAGACCTGATCGTCGCCATTTTCAACGCCACCCCCGTCGTTCGCGGCGGTTACCGTCTCGGCGTCCCCAACGCCGGCTATTACAAAGAAATCATGAACACCGACGCCGCACACTACGGCGGTTCGAACGTCGGCAATAGCGGCGGCCAGGACGCCGTGGATCAGCCCGCCCAGGGCCGCCCCTATTCCCTCGTCCTCACTCTCCCCCCGCTCGCCGCCGTCTTCATTAAGTGGATTCCCCCTCAATAGTCATTTTCCTTGTGACGGAAAATCAGCCGGTTGCATCCAAAGCCCATCTGAAGCAAAGTAGAACCGTTTGGGATTTCCCAGCCTCGCCCTCGGCTTCTATTTGTGGTGGATGTTCCTGAAATTTCTCGGAGGCGACCGTGACTTCCTTTTTCTTGAATGGAAAATCCGTATCCGTGGATGACGATCCTTCCACTCCCCTGCTCTGGGTCATCCGCGATTCCCTCGGTCTCACCGGCACAAAATTTGGCTGCGGCATGGCCCTTTGCGGAGCCTGCACCGTCCATCTGGACGGCGCCGCCATTCGTTCCTGCGTCGCGCCTCTCTCCCGCGTCGCTGGCAAGCACGTCACCACCATCGAAGGTCTTTCCTCCGATTTATCGCATCCCCTTCAGCGTGCCTGGATCGAAGTGGATGTCCCCCAGTGCGGCTATTGCCAGTCCGGACAAATCATGAGCGCCGCCGTCCTCTTGAAAGAAAATCCCAAGCCCACCGACAAAGATATTGACGAAGCTATGTCCGGCAACATCTGCCGCTGCGGCACCTACTCTCGCATTCGCCGCGCCATCCACCGCGCCGCCGAGCTCGCCCTGGAAAAGAGGCCGTCATGAGCGCTGCATCCACCAGAATTCCCCGTCGCGATTTTCTGAAAACGTCCGCAGCACTCAGCAGCGGCCTCTGCATCGCCGCCTACATCCCGGAACTCGCGGCCCGCACGTTGGAAAATCCGCCGCCAAGCGGCACCGTATTCGCGCCCAACGCCTTCGTCCGCATCGCCCCCGACGATTCCGTCACCATCATCGCCAACCATTCCGAGATGGGCCAGGGCGTCTACACCAGCCTGCCGATGTTGCTCAACGAAGAACTCGAAGCCGACTGGTCCAAAATCAAAGTCGAATCCGCGCCAGTTAGTGCCGCCTACAACCACACCGTGTTCGGCCTCCAAATGACCGGTGGCAGCACCACCACGCCTTCTGAATGGGAGCGCTTCCGCAAAATGGGAGCCATGGCGCGCTTGATGCTTGTTGACGCCGCCGCGCAAAAATGGAGCGTCCCCGCCTCAGAATGCAGCGTTGAAAAAGGTGTGGTCCTTCACAAGGCCTCCGGACGCAAAGCCACCTACGGCTCGCTCGTCGCCGCCGCATCGCAATTAAGTCCACCGGCAAATATCCCGCTCAAGGACCCCAAGCAATTCACCTTGATCGGAAAATCAGTTCGCCGCCTCGACACACCATCAAAAACCAATGGCACCGCCCAGTTCGGTCTGGACGTGCGTATTCCCGGCATGCTTTTTGCTCTTGTCGCTCGCCCGCCCGTCTTCGGCGGCAAAGTGGTGAGTTTCGACGCCTCCGAAGCCCTAAAGGTCAAAGGCGTCCGCGCCGTCGAACAAATCCCCTCCGGCGTCGCAGTGATCGCCACTGCTTTCTGGCCCGCGAAGCTCGGCCGCGAAAAACTAAAAATCACCTGGGACGACGGCGACAACGCCAATCTTTCCACCTCACAACTGCTCGCTGATTTCTCCAAACAATCCGCCTCCCCCGGAACCGTCGCCCGAAAAACCGGTGATCCCTCCGCCGCCTTAGCCTCCGCCGCGAAATCCATCACCGCCGAGTACGATGTTCCTTATCTCGCTCACTGCATGATGGAGCCCCTTAATTGCGTCGTCGACCTCCGCGCCGACACTTGCGAACTCTGGACCGGCACGCAATTCGAAACCGTCGACCGCGCCAGCGCCGCCCGAGTCGCCGGCCTTCCCCCGGAAAAAGTCAAACTCAACACCACCCTTCTCGGTGGCGGCTTCGGCCGCCGCGCCAATGTTGCCTCCGACTTCGTCGTCGAGGCCATGCACGTCGCCAAAGTCGCCAAAGCTCCCGTCAAAGTGATCTGGACACGCGAAGACGATCTGGCCGGCGGCTGGTATCGTCCCATGTGGCACGATCGTTTCGCCGCCGGCCTCGATGCCGCTGGCAATCCCGTCGCCCGGACGCACACCATCGTCGGCCAGTCCATCCTCACCGGCACTGCATTCGAACCTTACGGCGTCAAAGACGGAATCGACTCTGCGTCCGTCGAAGGCGCCGCCGATCTCCTCTACGGCATTCCCAATCTTCAAGTGGATTTGCACACACCGAAAATCGGCGTCCCCGTACAGTGGTGGCGCTCCGTCGGCCATTCGCACACCGGTTTCTCCGTCGAAAGCTTTTTCGATGAAGTCGCTCATGCCGGTGGAAAAGATCCATACGAGCTGCGCCGCACGCTTCTCGCCAATCAGCCCCGCATGTTCGCCGTCCTGAATCTCGTCGCCGAAAAAGCCGGATGGGGCAAGCCCCTCGCGCCCGGACGCGGTCGCGGCATCGCCACCCACTTTTCCTTCGATACTTACGTCGCCCAAGTCATCGAAGCCTCCGTCGAGAAAGATGGCACCGTCCGCGTCCATCGAGTCGTCTGCGCCGTGGATTGCGGACGCACCATAAATCCGGACATCGTCAAAGCGCAAATGGAAGGCGGCATCGTCTTCGGCCTCACTGCCGCGCTCAAAACCGAAATCACCCTGGAAAACGGCCGCGTCCAGCAACACAATTTCTACGACTATCCCATGCTCCGCATGTTCGAATCCCCGGAGATCGAAGTCCACATCGTTCCCAGCGAACAGAGCCCCACCGGTGTCGGCGAACCCAGCGTGCCTCCCGTCGCTCCCGCATTGACCAATGCCATTTTCGCCGTCACCGGCAAGCGAATCCGTCGCCTCCCGATTCGCGCCAGCGATCTCGCCACAGGAAGCGAGGCCAAATCATGAATACCAGAAGTGCGCGTCACCAAAGCTCTTTCTCATTTTTGCTTTCCGCACTCTGTCTCGTTTCTCTGTTCGCCGTCACGCACATCGCTACCATTGACGCCGCGCCTCCAAACCCGAAACCGGACGCCGCGGCTTCCCGCGAAGCCTTCTTGCAGGTCTACAAAGTCTTCACCTCGCCCCGCTGCCAAAACTGTCACCCATCCGGAGACTCGCCTCTCCAGGGCGATGACAGTCACGCCCACATGCAAAACGTGGTGCGCGGCGAATCGGGACACGGCGTCTACGGCATGCGCTGCAACACCTGCCACCAAATCGCCAACGTCCCGGCGAACACATGCCTCCCGGAAATCCCAAGTGGTCCCTTCCGTCCCCGGACCACAAAATGGTTTTCGTCGGACGCTCCCCTGCGCAACTGTGTCGCCAGCTTAAAGATTCAGAACAAACCGGCGGCCGCGGCCTCCCGCAATTGCTCGAGCATGTCTCCACCGACGATCTAGTCGGCTGGGCCTGGAATCCCGGCGCCGGCCGCAACCCGCCCCCGCTCTCACGCCCAGAAACCATCGCGCAAATAAAAATCTGGATCGACGGTGGCGCCGCCTGCCCTCAATAGTCAACCATCGTCAATCGCTTGGAATCAGGCTAGAATTTGGCGAGTTCAATCATGAAGGAAGAAACACAGAATCCCGTTGAGCTATCTGCTTCCACCTCCGCAGCGCCCCCGGCAAAGATGCCGCTCGTCAACATCAAGCTCATCAACTGGTCCGCATTACTCTTCGCCGTGCTTCAAAGCGTCTGCAGCGCCTTCATCGCTCTCAACGGCGTCCGTCTTTTAATAGGAATCGGCGCCTTCGCCGCTGCTTCCGGCGCATTGAAGCTCGCCGACCGCATGCACATTGCCGCCATCCGCATCCCCATGATGCTCCTGGCGCTGCTAGGCTCTGTTCTAAACCTAATTGTACTTTGGCAGATTTGGAGACTGCGCAGACGCCCCGCCTCCGCCTGGCGTCAGCAACCAGTCTCCACACAGAAGAAAGCCTCAGAACTTTTTCAGCTCGCCCTCTCTGTGTTAACCCTCGCCCTGCTCGCCACCGAATTCCTCGCCCATCGCTACCTATTCCCCGGCCGCTGACCTTCCGCTCCCACACCTATTTCTTACGCGGCTCGTTATCCGCTTCCTCCAGCTCTTTCGCCAGCCGCGCATGCAATCTATCGCTGAATCCAATGGGCAACTCAAACGTCCGGTCATCCGCCGTCAATACCAGAATGTTCCGCGTCGAATCCAGAATCGCCGAGCAAATTTCGCAGTGTTCCAGGTGCCGCTCAATCTCTTCCCGCAAATTGGCATCCACCGTGCCGTCAATATATTCGGAGATGTGCTCCCAGACGTGTTTGCACTCGAGTTTCATAGCGCCCTCCCGAAGAAACCCCTGCGTGCCGGAGCGGTCGTTTTCAGGTAGGGCACCAGTCGTTTTTGCAGCATGATGCGCGCGCGGTGTAGCCGCACTTTCACCACACTAACACTGATTCCCATTGCCTGTGCCGTTTCCTCGATGTTCAGTTCTTCCAGGTCCCTCAAAATAAAAACCTGCCGGTAAAGATCAGGAAGCTCCGCGACCGCCGTCCGCAAAGCTTCCCGCAGTTCCTTCCGCTCCAAAGCTTCGAGCGGGACCTCGCGCCAGTCCGTCAGCGGCGCCGGCGTGTAGTCTCCTTCTTGCCCCTCCACCTCTTCTTCAATCGATTCTTCGGCCGCCGCCTTGGCCTTCCGCAGCCGTTTCCGCCCTTCATTAATCGCAATCGTCGTCAGCCACGTGCTGAACTTGGCTTCCCCTCGAAATGATCCAAGATGTCGGTACGAGCTGATCACCGCTTCCTGCGCCGCATCCTCCGCCTCCGTCTCATTCTTAACAATGCTCAGCAACGTCAGATAAACCATCCGCTCGTACGGCCGGATCAACTCATGAAACAGTTCTTTCTCGCCCGCAAGTATCCGCGCGATCAGCCCAGCCTCCGTTGTGTTCTTCGTCTGCATCACTGAGTAATTCTTTAGCGCCCGCCTTCAGATCTTCAACGCTACCTCAAAACTTCTCCAGCTTCGCCACGCCGAAAATCGCGTGAAACCTCTCGCAATAAATCGCCACCGCCTGATACTGATTCAAATCCGCCGCCGCTGGCAAATCATAATTCTGATCGCCCTGATTCCCCTTCAACGATCCAAGCTCCACACTATCCAAATTGCCTTTCACAATCTCCTGCTCCAGCGCCTTGTCCTCCGCCTTCACCAGCAGCACGTGCACATCCGGCCCATTCGAAGTCGTGAAATCGGAAAGCCTCAGATACCTCTTTCCTTCTGCGGTTTTATAAATCGTCGCCCGTCCGCTCGTCTGGTGAACCTTCCCTTCCAGCCGCCCCGTATACAGGGCTTCCGGCTCTGAACTCAACGCCGCCGGCGCTGCCTCATTCACCTTCTGATTGATGAACAGCTTCTCCGGCCGGAATGCCCACCACGCCCCCACCAACACGGGAATCCCGATCACCACTAAAGCAATTCTCCATTTTGCAACTCGCGACTTTTCTCCCTCGTTCATCGTCCCTTCCTATCCGTAATTTCTTTCCCTCTCATGTAGGGACCGCCTTCTCAGGCGGTCCGTTCTTCCCTTTGCCTTTGTGGGGCGCAGCATCGCTGCGCCCTCCGTTGGCAATCACCTGCTTCTTCGTGCTTCTACTCCCGCCTTTCTGCTTCTGCTATCCCTACAACTCCCCTTAGAACTTCTCCAGCGGCGCCGCCCCAAAATTCGCATTGAACCGCTCGCAATAAATCGAAACCGTCCGGTACTTCGCCAGGTCCGTCCCAGCCGGAATCTCATAATTCTGGTCCCCTTCGTTCCCCTTAAGTTTCCCCAGCTCGATCTTTTCCGTGTTGTCCTTCAAGAAGTTGGCATCATCCATCGCATCTTTCGTCGCCACCAGGATCACGTGCACATCCGGCCCGTTCGAGGTCTTGAAATTGGTCAGCCGCAGCACCAGTTTCCCGTCCGCTTCTTGATAGACCGTCGCGCGGCCCTCGGTCTTGTGCACTTTGCCATGGAATTTACCCGTCTCCAGCGTCTTGGCCTTGCCGTCGTGCATCATCTTGTCGTCCTGCATCTTGTCTTGCTTCATGTCGTCGTGTTTCATGTCATCTTGCTTCATGCTGTCTTGCGCGCGCAGCGTCGGCTGAAGCAACAGTGCCCCCACCAGCCCCGCAAATGCCAAACCTGCCTTAATCGTGCGAATCATTCGAATCTCTCCTCTGTTTTTTGAGTATTGGGGAGCCCCTCTGGGCTCTCCTCCCGTTCACCCATGCGAGTCCGCAATTCGCCAAAAGTTACAGTCCATCGCCAATTCGAACGCCCACCTCCTGTCCCCTTGGACGGTTACTTTTCGACGAAACCCCTCTCCACTGGCGCGCCGCCGCCCTGCCCAACAGGTATCATTGGAAATTGCGGGGTCTCTCTATGCCTAGAAATTTTGCCGTCCGGCTTGCTTGCCCACGCGGGGACAGCGACTCTTGGGTCACGCTCAAGGATCGCGAGGAGTCCTTCGAACAGGTCCTAGGCCAATCTTGGGAATTCAAATGCCGTGAGCACGGCGTCCAGCGCGGCATCCCGAGAGAGGTCATCGAAGTCGCCCCCCTCGACGACATCAAGCCCAAGAAAAAGGAAGCTCCCTCGCTTCCTGTGCCCACTTGGGCCGCTCCCAACAAAAAAGTTCAGCGTTCCAGTGAGCGCGTCTCCATGCGCGTTCCTGTCGTTATTTATGGCTTCGCCAAAGGCAGCGGCGCGTTCCATGAGGACACCGAAACCGTCGTCGTCAATGCCAACGGCGCGCTTGTCATTTTGAAATCCAAGCTGGAAATCGGCGATACTGCTTTCCTCATCCACAAAGGCAGTCGCCAGGAGCAGGAAGTTCGCGTCGCCTACCTGGACCCTTACTCTGATCGCGAAACGCGAGTCGGCCTCGCCTTCAAACAACCCATTCCCGACTTTTGGAGGAAAAACCGCAAAAAGCCGCGCGTCTCCAAGACTCTTCGCGTCACTGTCAAGGGCACGGATCCGAAGGGCCACAATTTTGCCCAAACCGCCTACACTGTGGATCTCAGCAAAGACGGCGCTCGCCTGGACGGCATTGGCTTCCTCACCACTCCCGGCCAAACCATTGAAGTCCGCCGCCGCTGGCGCACCGCACGTTTCCGCGTCGTCTGGATCGGCCACGTGGGGTCCGACGAATCCAATCAAGTGGGTGTCTTCGGCCTGCAAGCCGAAAAGGACATCTGGCGAGTTCCGCTTCCGGAAACGGGTCCCGACAAGCCCGATCCAAAGGCCAAGCCTCCGAAGAAGTAATTTTCACTTCCCCTTCAGAATTTCTCCGGTAAACTCTGCCTGTCCGCCATGTCCAAACTTTCGCGCCGCGCCGTGCTCAAGTCCCTATCGGGAGTCACCGTCGCATCTCTCCACACGGTCTCCTGGTCGCACCAAGACGTTCCCATCAAGCGCAAGGGCCGCATCCGCCAGTCTGCCTCTCGCTGGTGTTACCGCGACATTCCTCTCGACAAGCTCTGCGCCTTCGCAGCTCAAATCGGTTTGCAAGGCATCGATCTCTTGAATCCCGAGGAGTACGAAGTTCCGCCCCGCTATGGCCTGATCTGCAGCATGGCCTACGCCGGTGGCGGCGAGATTCCCAGCGCCATGAACCGCGTCGAAAACCACGCCAGGATTGAAGAAGGCTTTCGCAAATTCATTCCGCTGGCCGCCAAAGCCGGCGTCCCCAACGTCATCACTTTCTCAGGAAATCGCAATGGCATGTCCGACGAGGAAGGCGCCAAGAATGCCATCGCCGGACTAAATCGCGTGAAGAATATCGCCGAAGACCACGGCGTCACCATCTGCATGGAGCTTCTCAACAGCAAAGTCGATCACCGCGACTACATGTGCGACCACACCGCCTGGGGCATCCAGGTCGTCCAGGCCGTCAACTCCCCCCGCGTCAAATTGCTCTTCGACATCTATCACATGCAAATCATGGAAGGAGACCTCGTCCGCACCATCCAGAAAAACATTGACTGGATCGCCCACTTCCACACCGGCGGCGTTCCCGGCCGCCACGAACTCGACGGCTCCCAGGAAGTCCAATGGGACGGCGTCATGCGCGGCATCGCCGCCACCAACTTCCACGGCTTCGTCGCCCATGAGTTCGTCCCCACACGCGACCCGCTCACCTCCCTGCGCGAAGCTGCGGATCTCTGCGACGTCTAGTGCCAACCTATGCTCTGTATGTATAGCGATATCACTTCCGCACTGGCTCACCGCAGAAAGCGAGGACGCGTGCAATCTGCCTGGCGACGACGCTTGATCTGTTTCCTAGTTCTTCTCGCGTGCCCCTTTTCGCTCCGCGCACAAAACGCCACCGTCAGCCGCAACGCCATCCTTCGCCGTGACCCGTCTGCTACCAGTCCTGTACCTCGAGCATCTCCCGAGGAGCACGCGTGTCATGTTCGTGGATGTAAAACCGGATAGCGGCTTCTATCACGTCCGCACTGAAGACGATCAAGTTGGTTGGGTCACCACAAAAGCCCTCATCGTCTCGCAGGCCCCGTTAGCGCCGACCCCGCCCTCGCCGCCTGGTGCTCTGCCGCCACCAGCAGCGGGCTGCGACTCAACCTTGGAAGCACACGTCTACCACCCCACGCGCCTCATCGTGAATCTGCAATGCATCGCCGTAACGGGAACGATTGTGGATGCAACGGCCGGCAAGGAGCCCGACGGAGTCCGCCACGAACCCGATGGCGACACTCACGGCTGGCTAAAGCTCGACCCCGAATTTCAAGGTTTGGTCAACGCAGGAAACATCAGCGACGAAGGCGGGAACCTGGTCTTCGAAATCGTCTGCAAATACCCTGTCACTCAATCCGACGCCAAAGCCGCTTGCCTGGGCTACACTGACCACGTCACGCTTCCGCCTGTCGGCTCTCACGTTCGAATCTTAGGCGTCTACGTCCAGGACACCTTCCACGCCCAATGGATGGAAATCCATCCCGTCACCAGCATCACCGTCATCCCCTAATAGCCTCGGGGAGAGCACGATTTCGGCGGCGCCGAAAACGCCGGAAAAAACTCCGCTCCGCAGTGCCCTGTTTTGTAGCGCTCCGCGACGCCGCATCAGTAGGGAGAAACCACTTCTTGCCGCGTCTTCCAATCCTGCCCCCGCGACTTTCCCTGATCTCGCATCGTTTGCACATTTGTCTTGTCGGAATCCAGCCGCGAACAGGCTTCATTCTGCCTTCGTCCCACATCCGAAACCCGGTCCGATATGCACAGCGTCGCATCCGCCACATATCTCTGGTGTGCACGAAAGATTTCCGCTTGTCACTCGGCCCGCCTTTGAAATTGCACTTCCGCTAATTCTGCCCCCAATAGTCTCGCGACATACTCCTGTTCGGTTAAGCCTTGCGTTCTGCTCAAGAACTGCTCGATCTTGGCCTTGTTCGTAGCCCAGTCCGGCGCGCCGCCTGGCGCACCTGCCGCCACTGTTGTAGCAGCCGTCGTCTTCACCGTCGTCGATGGAGATGCTCCACCATTCGTGGTGCCGCG
Organism: uncultured Acidobacteriota bacterium; assembly: GCA_963729455.1. Classification (GTDB taxonomy): domain Bacteria; phylum Acidobacteriota; class Terriglobia; order Acidiferrales; family UBA7541; genus Acidiferrum. Next base: position 561,516 of record CAVSNX010000002.1, on the reverse strand, counting down.
TGGAATCGGCGATGACGGAAAGTCATCGTTGGTGAACACCCGCCCTTCTGCTTTCTTCTCCGGCTTCGTCCCGACCTGCCGCGCCACGTCTCCCGGCGGCGTCGGAGCCGTTTTCACCGGCGTGCTCTTAGCGCTCGGCAACGGCAAATTCAAGGGAGGATTCTCGTTCGCGTTCAGTTCTTTCGTCCGCGCATAATTAATATCTGTCAACTGAACGGACCGCTCCTGACCGCTCGCATCCAGATAGAGCAACTCATTGCTCACCACGCGGTATTTCTCGAAGTGAATCACCGTCCCATTCCGCAGCGCCCTGGTGTGAATAGGCCAACGGCGAAAGGAACAGCACAAAAAATCCGGTTATGCATGCTCGGCGAAGTTTTGCACTCATGTAACAAGAATAGCAACGCAAAACCAGGTCTAGGCGTCAAGGATTCGCCGCGCTGCGGAAACATCAACACAATCCAGTGTCCGGCCTTCCCAGACCTAGCTCGACCCGGTCGGAGTGGCTCGAGGGCCGGGCCCGGCCGTCCCTGCGATACCTTCTTGGCTTTTCTACTTAGCTGCTCACCCAACGGTCAGGCTAATTCTGCCCGACATTTAAGGTCTTCCCCCGATTGTTCGTTACCCCTTCCCCAGCTAACGTCTGCAATAGCCTTGCGTTCGCTCGTTCCTTTTGGGAACGACCTGCCCAAGCCCGCACGGCCAGAGGAGATTCGTGGCAACCGCATTTGCAAAACTACCCTATTCGCGAAGAATGATTTCTCGGGTCGAAACCGCAGAGAATATTTGGGTCATTTGGCGCTGTGAAGGAAGGCATGACATTTCCCGCGTCTCTGACCTCAGCGTCGGCGGCCTTTTTCTGTCCACTCCTGTTCCAACGCCGGTGGGGGTGAAGGCCAAGCTTGATTTCCTTGTGGAAGAAGGGCAGATCAGGGCCGAAGCCGTCGTGCGATATCATATTGCCGGCGGCGGGCTGGGCCTGAAATTCACTGCCATCACCGACCAGGACTGTCCTCGTCTTGTAGCGCTGATCAACAGGATCCGCACTTCATCCCGCACCCCATGTCCGAAGCCCTGCGTTGTCTCGCCGCCGTAGCCCGCATATTTCTTCGGCAGGTATCCCCACGGGACGCGTGGATTCTTTCCGGCAACTTAGCGTTGTGGCTGAATCATTTTCGCCGACCCGGACGGCCCAGGATCCTGCACCGCGATGGGGGTGTCGAAGAAACGATTCATTGCAATCACATTCCCGGTGGACCCGGTCTCCTTGAGAATGCCGATTGCCGCTTCCGTGATGACGTTGTCTTCCAACACGTTGTTGTTTCCCATCACGAAAATCCCGGACTCGGCCCCGTTGAATACGCGGTTACGCCGGACCTCCGCCTGATTGCCTTCCACGCGAATACCGTCGAACACGCTCGTTGCAAAAGTCTCATTGCGCTCGACCGCGGCGCCATTCCCATCCACAAAGATGGCCACTTGGCTGATGCCAGCCTTATTTCCGGAGACCTCCACACCATCGGATTGCGTAACGAGAATATTTGTCGCCACGGCCGTGCAAGTTGCCACCGCGCTGCACGCGGAATACAAATTGTTGGTCACCACATTTCTTGCAATCGCTCCCCCAGCGCCAAATCCGATTTGAATGCCGTTCTGCGCGATCGCTGGCGTCGGCCCGATTCCCGTAACCACGTTCCGCCGAATGAACGCCGTAGTGCCAATCTCATTCGCGGTAATGCCGTTTTTTTGAAAATCGTGGATCGTGCAGTCTTCAATCTCCACCTTGGAGATTTTGCCGCCGCTACTCTGCACAAAAAATCCTGTGCCGGATTGACAGCCTCCCAGACCGGCTCCCAGCTTGAAATTGCGAATCGCCGCTCTCTCGACTCTTCCCGATGCGTTTTGGAGAGTTATTCCTTCCAGGTCCGGCGAGCACTCCGACACGCCGTTATTCGCACCGTCCACCGTCAGCCCACTGATGGAAACACCCGTAGTATTTGCAACCAGAATCGCCGTGGCGATCGGCGCTCCATCGAACAGGCTTGTGGTGTTCTGCTGCATGGCATTGGGCATCAGCACTGCTCCGCTGTCCGCGTCAATGTCCAGCGCTTTCTGTATGGAAAGCTGCTCCACATAGGTGCCCTTGCAAATCCGAATATGATCGCCAGGGGAAGCCGCATTAATCGCGTCTTGAATGCGCGTGAAACCAGCATTCGGACATTCCGCCTTGTTGTTACCCACTACCAGCTGGGCCCCGCTGGCAGGCCTAACCTGGCAAGGCAGAAGCAACGCCAGCGCGAACAGGATCGAAATCTTGCTAACTGTGCAGAAGTTGGCTTTCATGGGAACCTCCATTGTACGGCAAGGCCGCTACCGGAGCTCTCGGCGCGCACATTGTTTCGAAAACGTTTTCGCGACGTCGAAGATAGCACCCGGTCGGATCTTTAGAGGTTGAGAACTTGGCCCCCGCAATGTAGCAACCGCCTCATCCGGAGGCAATAGTACGAGTCTCCCGAAAGGATTGCTTCCAGATCTCGCTGCGCTGCCTTTTTATGTTTGGACAATATTGATTTTGACTTTGGCTTTCGCTACCCATCGCCGGTACGCTCGCAAAAAATTTGCACAACTGTCCACAGATTTGCACAACGTTTCACTCACATTTTGATTGACGGCGAAAACAGGAAGATTTATCTTGCGCACCAGATTGAACCGGGAAGCGTAAGAACTTTACGGCTCAGTTTAGAAGGCGCAGCAAGCCTAACAGCGGTTGTGCCGAGAACTTGAACTGCAAAGCTCGAAGCCTTGACGGTTCCATTGCGAAGGCGCGACAAGCCTCACGGCGGGTTGCGTCTCGAGATGGAAACGGCAAGGTCAGTAACTTTTTCGGTTTCGTTTGGAAGTTGCGGCACGCCTAACGGCGGGTCGCGTCCCCAGATGGGATCGGTAAAGTGAGAAACTTTTACGGTTTAGTTTAGAGGGCGTCCACCGCGGTGGACGCCCTCATTTTTTGTCCGCTTGGTTTTTACTCGGAAGTTCGCTTTTTCCATCTTCTTCTTTCTAGGTTTTGCCTTCCAGTTCCCATTGTTCCTTCTCTACCCTTTTCCCAAGTACCCCGCCATCACCTCGGCGCACGCTTCCACAAACTCCTGCTCCGACTTCGGAAACGTATCCGCAAAATAGCTCTCCACGTCCAGCTCCCCCGCCAGCTTCTTATTCACAAAGATCGGCACCACCATCTCCGACTTCACCATCGACGACCCCGCCAGGTATCGCGGATCTTTCGTCACATCCTGCACGATCACGATGTGTCCGCTCGCAGCCGCCGTACCGCACAGTCCGGTGCCCAGCGGTATCCGCGCATTCGGCGTAAAACTCCCCGTATACGGCCCGACAATCAGGTACCCCGCATCCGCCGGATCCACCAGATAAAATCCTACCCAGTTGTACCGCGTCATCTTCTCATGCAGCCGGTTGACCATCTTCTCCATCAGCGACTGCGACGTGGGAGCGGTCCCGGCAAAACTTTGGAACTCCTGAAGTAGCTCTCGTTGTGCTGGCGTCATCGGTTTGGCCTCGTGTTGAGAGTCATCACGCAGCTCTGACGCCAAACATTTTCCTTCATACTCGCAAGTTTGCCTCGCACAATCCGCAAGCTGTATGCGAAAAACAAAACCGTGGCGATAAGCCAGCCAAGCTCTCGCAACGAATCTCGACTGGCCCGCCGCCCCATCTTGTCAAAACGAAATCGTCACCGCGATCGCCACACCCGGATACGCCCGTCATACAAATAGTACCCATCGTCCGTGTAATCAATGTACACGTCGTCGCTCTCGTACCACGTCGCCGGCCACGTTTCCGGCCACGGATCCACGAACGTCACCCAATACCCGTCATACTGGAAGCGCGGATTCCCGCCCACGAACAGCATCGGCAGCCGGCTGATGCGGAAAAAATGCTCGGCCCCAAAATACGGCCGGAAGCGGTCATCCGGAACGCGGTACCCGTTGTACCCGCCGCGTTGCGCCCAAGTATGGTGCTCGTCACTCCACGTCTTGGCACGCGACTGCGTGAACCCGCTGTGCACCTGCCCGATATGCTGCGGCACTCCGCTCGGATGCACGCCCCCGTGCGTCGTCTTCCGTCGGCTTCACCCCCGCATGATCCGTGCCGCCATACGCTGGCTGCGGCCGCGCCGCCGGCCGACTCGCCGGCTGCGGATGCGCTTGCGGCGCCGCCTTCTCCTGCGGACGTTCCTGCTGATGTTGCTGCTCCTGTGGCGCTTTTCCTTCTTCCTTCCTCTCCTGTGCATAGCCCGGGGCCATGCTACCGACAAGCAATAACAGGGCCCCTGCGCTGACAGCTGCTTTTGTCTGCATGCGTCTCTCCTTTTGTTTATTTGGCTGGGATTCTTTCTTACTTCGACAACGGAAGGTCCTAGACGTGGCTTGCTATGGAAGCGGGTTCCCTTGTTCAACGATTTCCTCGCGACTGGGACTCCCTCCATGAGCCCGTTGCATTCTCCCACTTGCCCGCCCATTCGCAAAGCACTTACTCCCTAGCTTTCTCTGTCATCCCGCCCAGCCATCTCCCCTAATTGTGCAAAAGTGAACAGCGCACACTATGGAGAGTCTTTAGGATGCGGCGCTTGATGGTCGGCTGGCGCCGAGCGGGACTCGCATCGGTGACCCGCGATTGTGCAGGTGCCAGTCTGATGTGATCGGACTGGGCACGGGCATATTCTGGGTTACCAGACACGTTCACATCTTCGTCCAGTGTGCGGTCCACTTCTCTCCGGCACGCTGGGCGATCCAGCGCGTCTGTGTTTGCCGCATCCCAAAGCTGCTGGCCAAGTCTTATGACCGACCCCGTGCCCTCCCCACGGAACGGAAGGGTGGTGCTCTTTCTCATGAGAATTATCTTCCCCGCGTTATTTTGTTTTCTTGTGTCCAGTGCGCCTGCTTTAGCGCAGTCGTCCATCGCGAGCACAGGCGGCGAAGCTCCCGCGCCGCCGGCCGCAAGCGCCAACACTCCATTCGTCCCGATAAGGAGGGAAGATCCAGTCGCGGCCGCTTGGGGTACGACTTTTGAAATGGGACTCGGATATTCCTACGTCAGTCAAGCGGAGAATCAGTCCAAGCGACTGGGCTTACGCGGCGCAGATGCCAGCTTGACCATCGGTTCTTCTCGCCTGGGCATAAAGGCGGATGTAGGTTTTGTTCGAGCCTCCGACGTGTTGGGCACGGGGCGCCACACCGCTGTCTTAAGTTACCTCGCAGGTCCCATTTTTCATCCCACCATGCATCGTAGTTTTGATTCTTATGTTCAAGCGCTGGTGGGCGGCGCCAAGGTGAGTGGTCCGATTCTCGCGAATGGCGGCTTAATCCTGCTCGGCGGATGGACGACCAGCTATGCGTGGGCCGTCGGTGGCGGAGTTGAATACTGGGTGACAGATTCCATGGCTATTCGCACGGGCGCGGACTATTTGAGAACAGGTTTCTACGATTCTTCCTTGGTGGTCCGGAGCCAAAGCAATCTTAGGACAACGGCGGCCGTGATCTATTATTTCGGAAAGCGGCCACACCGCCGACACTGAGCAATCCCGACCGGACAGGCTGCCACACCCGTCCACTTGGTGCGGTGATGAGCACGGACTAGTGATTAAAGTTCGGGGGAAGTCTTTCTGGGTAACCCGCCGCCGCCTTGGCTGAGGGTCGTCGTCCGATGGAAATTCCTCAACGCTTTCCCCGCCTTCCGCGGGAAAAGCGAGTACATCGCGCGCCGCGCTTGCGTCTTCCTCGCGCACCAAGATCCTAAAACCCGCACCGGACCACGCTATGTGTTCTCTCATTCCGCCTGCCGTGTCCGCCTGGACCATCGTTGCAATGCCAGCATCCTCCAGCGCGCCCTTCGCCAAGTCCGCCTCCGGCCGGCTGCCGTACGACTGCACAACGACAAGTTTGCTTTGCTCCATAGCCGCAGTATAACCCGGATGTCCTGCGCGAGGACTGCCCGTGCCCCAAGCGCCGGAGGCGCGCAAGAGGTTACCCAGCGCGTAAGCAACGTCCGAGAAAAACTTTAGGCTTTGAAACTCCTGCGAGTAAACTGCAAGCTAGTGCGTCGACCGTCTGAGCCGGCAGCGGATACCGGACATGTCCGGTAATCCGACCGACCAGGAGTTGGGCTCGGCTCTTGTTCTCACTTCGGGGTCCCCTGCGCCCCAAGGTGAAGATATAAATCTCGACCACGAGCACGAGACAATGAAACATCGCATCGTTCACTTTCTTCAGAAATACCTGTTCAACCCGCCCATCATCTTTCTGTTCGCGATCGGCCTAGTCCCGCCAGGATACGGACTCCTGGAAACGACCGGCCGCAAGACCGGAAAGTCGCGCCGTACCCCCGTGGGCAACGGACTCGTTGGCAGGCAGTTTTGGATCGTGGCAGAGCACGGCAAGAAAGCTGGGTACGTTCGCAATATCGTGGGTAATCCGCGCGTACGCCTGAAACTGCGCGATGGCCTGCGAGCTCGCTGGTACGCCGGCACGGCCCACTTGCTTTCCGACGATGATCCACGCGAACGTCAACGGTGGCTCGCGAATCAGTTGCCGAGCAGCGCCAGCAATGCCGCCGCGGTCCGCTTCTTCGGTACCCAACTGCTTACGGTTCGCATTGATCTGGACGCCTGACACGTCAGGATGGAACTATTTCGCAGGCTTGGGCGGTTCTGCTAGGGTAACGGCGCAATCGCAAATAATCCACTTGCCTGGTTAACGCCGTATCAACCGTCCATGTGAATTTTCAAGTTTCCGATTAGCCGACTACACAGGAGTTAGCACGTCGCAACTTCTCGGAACCGGAGTTCTAACCCGAATTAACTTCCGGTAGGCTGGTAGGAGCAATCGCGATCACTTCCCATGTGCCGACTTTCCGGGAGAAGGTCGAAATTACGAAGTATTGAAACCATTCTCTTTAGCTCACTCTATGCATTAAACTAAGAGAAGTCTTTTCTCGAACAACGTCTTGACCCACGACCGCGAATCCTTTCGCAGCTCTTACGCCGGCAACCCGCCCTGGGACATCGGCAAGCCCCAGCCTGCGTTTCAGGCCGCCGCCGATAAGGTCGTCGGCTCGGTTCTCGATGCGGGCTGTGGCACCGGCGAACACGCCCTGTTCTTCGCCGCACGGGGCCATGCTGTCACCGGCTTCGACTTCCTGGAGGAACCCATCGCTGCGGCGCGGCGAAAGGCTGCCGAGCGCAGCCTCATCGTTAAGTTCCTGGTCAAAAATGCCCTAAAACTCCATGACTGGACCGCATGCTTCGATAACGTGCTCGACTCCGGCCTGTTTCACGTTTTTTCCGACGAGGACCGCATTCGCTACGTGCGCGGGCTCAAGACCGTCCTCAATCCCGGCGGGCGTCTGTTCCTGCTTTGTTTCAGCGACGCCACCCCGGGAACGCAAGGACCGCGACGCGTCTCGCAGTCCGAGTTGCACCATGCCTTTGCCGATGGCTGGGAAATCGAATCCCTCAAGCCCGTGCGCCTCGAAATCCGCCCTGAATATAGACCGGGAGCCTTCTCCGGCGAAGACCCGCGCGGCTGGTTCCTCATCGCCCGCCGTCTGGCCAAAAAGGCGGGTAGGTGGGCCAGCCTTTTCCGTTCCGAAGCTCTGGGTTGTGGCCTTCCCTTGCGATTTTGATTTTTGCAAGGGTGGGACACTCCGCTCTTTTCTCTCCTCTTTTTTCTGGAATTGCCGTTTCTATTTTCAAATTTCCATTTTCCAATTTCCGCACGTCGTTCTTCCAACCCGCCCCTTTTCAGCGCCTTACCATTCGATTCGAATCACCAGTAAATAAACATTTGACAATCAGTACATACCGTCCTAACATTCTGTCCGAATCTGGCGATCCAGCCCATACGCCATGCGATCCCGCCGCCCTCTTCTCCGCGTAATCCCTGTGTACTCAGCGTCGGCGTCTACCCTGAGCACAGCCGAAGGGCATTAGATTTCTCCTCAGTTTTTTCCTCCTTGGGCTCCCCCGCCACCAAATTCCAATCACCCCCATGTTTTCAATCACTTACAAATTGCCCATTTTCTATCCCCTTTGTTTTGACATTCATCCACGTAATAGGGGGGGTGTACGTGTACCCCCCCTCTTTGCGCAAACACCCCTTCAGGGATATGACTTTCTCAGGTTGGGCGGGGGAAGCGGAAAAGTCACAGCCTCGGCTGCTTCCAGCCGCGGATGGATTTGGGATGGATCAAGCTGGGGTTGTGCCTCTCGGCGGGGTTGCTCATACGAAGCGAATACCCGTTGGCGAGGTACGACGGGATATCCCGGTCATCGGAAATGGGGATGTAGGGTCCTTCTTTGCCCAGGCAGACGTGATAGCGGTTGTCCTTATAACGATGCGGGAGCAAACGGATTCCGGACTTCTTACCGCGGGACACGATCGCAAACATCATGGAATTTCCTCCGGACGTCGAGCGTCAGCCAGGTGGCGCCAATATGCGCGATTGCCCTGAGCGGCACAAGAGGATGGCAGCGGCCAACTGTGGAAATGATGAGGAAGCATGAGGATTTGCATTGGAATAGGCACTGGCCCCGAGAGGGCATCATTTTAGGAAACATTATGGGAGGCGAGTTCGTATCTATCCTCAAGCACCCGGTTGGGGCTCACATATAGCGCTCCGGCGGGCCAGGAGGCAAGGGGTCATGTCCAGCCATACAAAGAGTTTCTTCGCAAAGACCGCTCTCACCGCAGCCGCATCACTTCTCTTCTTACCGCTCGGCACCCTGGCACAAACCGCCGCCCCGGCCAGCGCAACCCCCGCAAGCTCTGAAAAAACAACCACATCGCCGTCGAAGGATCGCTGGTTGCACGTCCGGGTAATCAGCACGGACGCCAAAGGCGAAACAGTTCGCGTGAACGTGCCGCTGGAATTGGCCGAAGCCGTTCTGCCATCCCTCAATCATGACCGCATGCACGACGGCAAAGTGAGAATTGACTGCGCCCACGTGGACGACGTGGACCTGAAGGCGCTGGTGGCGGCCGTCCACAACGCCAAGGACGGCGAATACGTCACCGTGCAGGGCCGCGAAAACGACGTGCGCGTGGCCAAGCAGAACAACTATTTGATCGTCCACGTACTGGATAAGAGCGAAAGCAAGTCCAAAGGCACGCAGGTGGAAATCAAGGTGCCTATGAAGGTGGTGGACGCGCTGTTCTCCGCCGGCAAAGACGAATTGGACCTCGTGGCGGCGCTCCATGTCCTCTCCGGGCAGGGCGATATGGAACTTGTGTCCGTCAAAGACAGGGATAACACCGTGCGCGTCTGGCTGGACTCGAAAAACGTGACGGAATAGTAGTTGGGTTACTAACAAGAGGAGTTGGGATAGTTGGATCTCACAGAAGTTTTTGCGGAACTCTGAGCCTCAGCGAGAGTTCCGAGGAGTTAAGAAATGCTACTACTCGCGAAAGCAGCCCTGGGAATTGGCGGGACACTCGTCCTTGCGGGCGCGTACACCTTTCATGAAGGCGTGATCCGCGTGGACGTGGACGAATATCGCGACGGCGGCTCGCACGTCCACTTCTGGGTGCCGGCAGCGGCCGTGCCCATGGCCATGCACTTCACTCCCCAGCGCAAACTGATGCATGGCGCGGAACACGCGCGGCAGTTTTTGCCCGTCGCGCGCGCCATCGTGCTGGAAATGAAAAAGTATCCCGACGCCGACTTCGTCGAAGTAACCGACGCAACGCAACACGTGCGTATCCGCACGCACAACGGCAAATTGCAAATTGACGTCGACGCCCCCGACGAGAAAGTCCACGTGCTCTGCCCTCTCTCCACGATTGACGACGTAACGCGCCAGCTCGAAGCCAACGCCCCCGCCGCATGATGCGGTGAGCGGGAATGACGATCGACAAAGAAGCGGCACGCTTCCCCGCGACGCTCATGGCAAGCAAAAGGCGGGCCCTAGAAGACCTTTCCGGACATAGAAGACCGACAATTGTTTATTCGAACCGCTGATCAGAGGCGGCGTCGGCCGCCGCGGCTGCGCTTCCTTTTGTTTGCGGGAAGTAAACTTCTTCGAGCATGGCGTCTCGTTTCCAGCGCGCGCGTTCGAGGATGGTTTGCGCGTGTTCCACCATGTTGGGATGGCCGCAGAGATATGCGGTGGTTGTCCCCGGCTGCAAGCCCCACGCGTCGGCGTATTTGCGTAGGAGATCATCCACACGGCCGGTTTCGCCGGACCACGCGGGATCTTCCCAGGGGCGGCTGACGGTGGCAGCAAATTTGAACCACGGCGTTTCCGCGGCGTAGCGTTCGAATTCCTCGCGATAACCTAGCTCCCAGGACCTGCTTCCGCCCTGAAGGCAAAAGAGTTTGTGGTTGCCGGGCATGGGCGAGTTGCCGGATTTCCAATCGCGGTAGAGCGTTCGAACATAACTTACGAATGGGGCGATGCCGGTGACGGTGGAGACCAGAAGATGATTCGAACGGCCGCTGCGCAAATCGAGAGTGAATCTGCCCTTGGCGATTTTGCGGCAGGAGAGCGTGTCGCCTTCTTTTAATTTGTGAAGATGCGGGGTGAGGCCGCCTTGCGGGACGAGTTCGATGAAAAATTCGAGCGTGTCTTCATAGGGCGAGGAAACGATGGAGTAGGCGCGCTCGATTTGAACGCCGTCGTGCTCGACGCCCAGCGTGGCGTACTGGCCAGCGAGATATTTGAACGGACCGCCGGGATCGACACGCAGCAGCCACAGGTCCGGGGAGAGATCGCGGCGCTCCAGGATGTGCGCCAGGTAGTGCTTGTCCGGGGAAGGGGTCATGTCAGACGCTCCGCTGACGTCTCAATCGAATCTGCAAAAACGCACCGGGCGGAGCCGTGTAATGCTCCGCCCGGAATTCAAAACCTTGCAGCCATTCGAAACATTGCTGCAATTCGAATCTTTCTTGCAACCGGAAGCAGATTGCCAAAGGGCGAATCTTGGGAGAAGAAACTATCAAGTTCCGGGGTGGAGAGCAATGCCAAGTGCAGGAGCGCGGGCTATTCGTAAGCGAGGGCAACGACGGGATCGTAACTGGCGGCGCGCAAAGCTGGGTAGATAGCGCCGGCGGAAGCGCCAACAAATGCCAGTAGGACGGCGGAGAAAATCCAGCCCGCCGAAATGAGAATGGTCAGGCCGGGATTCGTCTGCCTCAAAATCGCCTTAGTCAGAAACGTAAGCGCGATTCCCAATCCTGTTCCCATCAGTGTGAGAATCAAAGTCTCTCCCAGGAGCATGCGGACCACGTCAAAGCGGGAGAAGCCGAGAGCTTTGAGGATGCCGACCTCGCGAGTGCGCTCCATCACCATGGTGTGCATGTTGAGGAGCACAACAATAAAGCTCACGACGATGCCGAGGGCAACCATGGTGCGCGTGAAAGGGCGCAACTGCGGCAAGTTCGCGGAGTTCATGAGGGTCATGTATTCGGACAACGAGCGGACGCTGTTATCGGGCATTAACGCAAGAATCTGCGCGCGCGTGGCTTCTGTATCTCCTTTGCTCCTGACGTAGAACATGGAGACACGGTTCTCGGCCCCGGCAATGTCCTGGGCGGTTTTGAGGGGAATAAAATAGCGCGCGCCCTTGCCGTGGGCAACGATTCCACTGACCGTAAACGTATGATTCAACAGAACAACCTGGCTTCCCACCTTCAAGTGATACGAGCGCGCAATGATGTCGTCAGCGATGACTTCGTCCGGGGTTTGAAAGGGCCGCCCGTCGCGGAACAGAAATCCTTTGCTCAAGGCATTAAACTTCTTGAAATCAATACCATAAACGAGGACCAGATTTTTTGGCTCGGTGAGAATAATCGTGGGAGCAACTTCGTCCACGCCGCTGAGCCCCTCGAGCTGCGCGCTCAGCGATTCCTGCATGACGGCGCTGGAGAACGCAAAGAAAATAGAAGAGTTCGGCGGCTGCACGAGAATGTCCGCGCCGACTCCCTCCTGGCGTTTACCCCATTCGGAAACCACTCCAGTGGTGAGACCGGCGATCATGAGGACGAGAATGACTTGAATAGCGATGGCTACGACGCTGAGAGAACTGCGAAGGGGGCGCGCGGCGATGCTGCCCCAAAACATTTGGAGAAGAGAAAAAGGGCCGTCGTAAGTTTCGGTCATTCAAGAACACCAAGTTCGAACTGTATCATCGCGGTTTGGTGCCGGTCAAAACAGCAGAGTCGAGCCGCATAGCAAGACGAGTGCCGATTTCCAAATAAAATATTTCTTTTCGATGAAGATTTCAACACAAGTGTTGATAAGCATGTGGAAATCCAGGCTTCGACGCCAGCTAACTTCTCACTCTTCAACACTCTTCTCCGGTTTGCACAATATCTGTGCAAGTTGATTCTTCCACACTCCGCCCGGCGCGAACAGAGGTTTCACGATGGCAAAATAATTTCTGTCGAGAAAATTCTCGTGACGACACGTGGGCAGCGGTTCTATTTCTGTAATTTTTTCCTAGGATGGAGAAAGCAAACGCGCGTTTCGTCCGCACACATCAATACCACTTCGGTGGCCGCTCGAGATGTATCTTGATGATTTGCTTGGGGTCGTTGATGTCGTACCAGCGGCCGTAAGTCTTCCATCCCTCGGCAACAACTTGAATCAAGGCCCGGCCGAACGGCGTATCGGGAACGTGCGCCACGCCGTCGCGATTTGTTTTCACATTGATTTCCAGCTTCTTGTCCTTTTTGATTGTGTGTTGTTCGATGAACTTCACGTAGACGCTGGCATTCTCGATGGGGACATCCTTCTCACCGCCAGAAACTTCAATGGTGATGCGAGTCTCCCGAACGGCGGTCGTGGGGGGAGTTTGCGGCTTGGAGTCGGCTGGAGGTGGGTTCTGCGCGGCCACAAACTGCCCGAGCAGTGCTGCAACCACAAAAAACAAAAATCCTGGAAACTTTCGCATGAGTTTCATAGGAGCCTGGGTTCCATCCTGTACGGAACGAGGTGCTGGGTCAAGTCTCTCCGTTTCTCGGTTCGATGCCAATGCGGCACAGCACGATGCTCGGCAGGAACATCTCGGTGGAAACTTCCTCAAGCGCGCAATTGACGGAGTCCCGCTGCTCCTGTAACTTCTCTAGAATCTGCACGGCAGGCAAGGCCAGACCCGTTCCACAGTGGAAGCCCCTCCCTCTGACACTCGCCGGTCGCGCTGTCTGCTACTATTCTGTGCAATCCCGCGCGCGGCATAGGTCGTAGCGCAGATTCACTGCCGAGGCGAGTCGAACTCGGGTGGTCAGAGGCTGTCCATGGAACGGACCGCCCGGCGGTTTAACAGGAACATGTAAGGAGAGAACGATGGGTTTTGCCACCAACGCCATTCATGTCGGGCAGGAGCCGGATCCCGCGACGGGAGCGATTGTCGCGCCCATCTATCAAACCTCGACGTACGTGAACGAAGAGCTTGGCAAGAACAAGGGCTACGATTACGCGCGAACGAATCATCCGAACCGCAAGGCGCTGGAACGGACGCTGGCGAAACTGGAAGGCGGCCACAGCGCGTACGTTTTTACTTCGGGGATGGCAGGAATTGACGCGGTCTTCCGGTTGCTGCGTCCCGGGGATCATGTGGTGCTGTCGGAAGCAGTTTATGGCGGTGTGTTCCGGCTCTCGACGCAACTGCTGGTCCACTTCGGGCTGGAATTCAGTTTCGTGGACACCTCATCGCCAGACGCGGTGCGCATGGCATTGCGACCCAATACAAAAATGCTGTATGTCGAGACGCCCGCCAACCCCACTATGGGAGTGGCGGACATCGCGGCGCTTTCGAAACTTGCGAACGAACGAAACGTTACCGTGGTCGTGGACAACACGTTTCTCAGTCCATATCTGCAGCGTCCCATCGAATTGGGAGCGCACATTGTCGTCCATTCCATGACCAAGTACTTGAATGGCCACAGCGACTCGACGGGCGGGGCGGTGGTTCTTACTCGGCCCGCGGACGCGGAGAAGATCTATTTCATTCAGCGGTCCGCCGGAAGCGGATTGGCTCCCATGGACTGCTTCTTGATCTCCCGCGGCATAAAAACCCTAGCGGTACGCATGCTGCAGCACAACGCCAACGGCATCAGCGTGGCGCGGCATCTGGACGCGCATCCGAAAGTCCGTAAAGTGTACTACCCGGGACTTCCCTCCCATCCGCAGCACGACATCGCGCGGCGGCAGCAAAAAGGTCCGGGCGCGATGCTTTCGTTCGAGCTCGGCACGCTGGAAGCGGCACGGAGGTTTCTGAATCATGTGAAGCTGTGCTCTCTTGCAGAGAGCTTGGGCGGAGTCGAAACGCTGATTTCCCTTCCGGCGATGATGACCCACGCCTCCATGCCGAAGGAGGTCTTGGAAAGGGTCGGCATTACCGAGGGGCTCGTGCGGCTTTCGGTTGGAATCGAGGACGTCGAAGACATTATTGCGGACCTCGACCAGGCGCTGCTGTACGTCTGAGAATTCGACAAGCTCTTGGATTACACGGCAACGAGCTTTTCGTTTCGGACTTTCTTAAAATGTGATTCGCTCCGATCAACCGAATCTGCTCGACTTCAACCACCCGGCGGCCTTGGTCTGACGATAACGTCCGAGTGGCCGACAATCGGGGAGTTATCACGTAGTGGACCGAATCGACCTGCCAACCAGCCACTTCAACAGGTGCCTTCGCGCGGTCAGGCGCCAGGAAACGCGATGGGTATTGCGGGAATGGGCTTTATGCCTCGGACGAAACAAGACCTGCTTCGCGCTCGGCGATAGCTGCGATCTCGCGGAGCATCCCGCTGAAAATCCAGCGATGCACAGGATAAAGCATGTACCAATAGAGAAGCCCCGCTAGCCCGGCCGGATCAAAAATAGCGGTTTGCCTAATAACGGAACCTCGGCCGTTTGGCTCAACCTCGAACTGAAGCCAGGCACGACCGGGGACCTTCATTTCAGCAACCAGACCCAGTCGCCGATCCGGCTCACAGGCCAGCACGCGCCAGAAATCCAGAGCATCGCCCGGAACCAGTGTGTGTGGGTCTCGACGGCCCCGGCGCAGTCCCACGCCGCCAACAAGGAGATCCAAAAAGCCTCGCAACCTCCACAGAAAATTCGCGAAGTACCAGCCATTCGAACCCCCAATTCGCCGGATCGGAGCAAAAGCGGAGGCCGGAGGAACCGATACTTGTGCAATTCGAGAGTCGACCAACCTCGTCCCAAACTGGGCACCGCCCCAAGATACTGGCTTGCCACTCGATGCGAGTGCGTCGGACCAGCGCGTCCGGGCAAATTCCAGGTCCTCCTGCCGAAGCGCTCTCCCGATGGCTTCTCCCAATCCTTTCGGCTTGATGCTAAAGACGGTCAACGCCGATGGCTCGCGCACTAGCGTCGGGTTGCGCATGCTGTCGACAAGCTTGCGGCCTACACGAGCGTAGACAGGAGTGACCAGACCCAACCACAAACTCGATAGGCGCGGCGTTAAGACGGGAACCGGGATCATCCATCGGCGGAGGCCGCATTGCCGCGAATACTCGTGCATGATTTCTCCATAGCTCACCTGATCGGGGCCACCAATTTCGAATACATATCCTTGTTCCATCGGCAACTCCAGAGCTGCCATCAGGTAGGTAATCACATCTTCGACCGCGATCGGCTGGGCCTTAACGGCCACCCAACGCGGACAAATCATCACCGGCAAGCGCTGCACTAGCGCGCGAATTATTTCGTAGGAAAGACTTCCGGAACCGATCACGATGGAAGCGCGAAATTCAACGGTAGGAATTCCGGAACTCCGCAAGATGTCTGCAACCTCATGACGACTTCGCAGATGAGCGGACAACAATTCGTCTTGGTTTCCTAATCCACCCAGGAAGATGATGCGCTTTATTTCAGACTGGCATGCAGCGGCGGCGAAGTTTTGTGCGGCTTGCCGGTCTTCCTGTTCGAACTGACCCAGAGACCCCATGGAGTGGACCAGGTAATACGCCGTCTGCACTCCAGCCATTGCCGGCGCAAGGGAACTGGGATCCAGGCAATCGGCTTGAACCACTTCCGTTGAGGGAGCAATTCTTGGTCTAAGAAAATCAGGACGGCGGGCGAGGCAGCGAACGGGCCAACCTGCTTTCTCAAGTGCTTTAAGAAGGCGACCCCCGATGTAGCCTGAAGCTCCCGTCAACAGGATGAGCGTGCGGTGATCCGCGTCCATTGAAATCTCCTCATTCAACCCTGAAGTGAGAGCTACATGTTTTTCTTGAAGAGCAGCAGCAACTTCATGCAGCGATTTGGGTCACGAGAGAATTCGGCATCGGTCAGCGGAGCATTCAGGAAATCGGCATACCCGGGCGTTTTCGCGGCATGGAGGTCCGCCAGATCGCGGAATCCCATGGTCCAATTGGGAAACAGTCGCTCCTCCGAGGTCCCGCGCAGGAGAATGAGAACTCCTTTGTGCCGGGGGTCGCGCTCGATGGTTGTGGTGAGTGTCGTCACGACTTCCTTCTCGCCTTCGAGGACCTGCATGAAGTTTCCATCCTTGTACAGGAGCATTCCGGTCAGGCCGAGCTTGGCGTTTTTTTGGCGGGCTTGCTCCAGGAGCGCCTGAAGTTCGGGCTTGGTGAATGGCTGCAAGGCGGAGCTGGCATATACAAGATGAAACATCGCACGCACCTCTAGAGGAAAGTTTTGTCGAGGGCTCACGGTCGGGAAGGAAAGAACCGGCGGCCACGCGGGAAGGGTGTCTTTATTCTTAACACGGCGCGGCGGCATAGGCCATTGCAGAGGGCTGGAGGATGCCTAAACGACAATGCCCTCATGCGATTTACGCATCTGATCTAAGGTCTCCGCTCATGGGAAGTTAGAGCGCAATGCAGCAGCTTGCTCGTGGCGCGTAAATCGGTGAACTGGGTTGGCGATGTCCGTCACAGTTCCGCCCAAGGGACGCTAGTGCTTAATCGGACGCGCGTTTTGGTCGGGCAGCGGGGTTGGGCATGGAGCTCTGCGCGCGTTCGATAACGGGCTAAACGGAAATTCAGCACGAGCCAAGGCCACCCGTCCACTCATTTGCCGCTGGGTTGGTGTGCTATCTTGTGTGCCTCAATGATATCGCCGCTGATGATGGTTCTCTTCGTTGCGCTGGCCTCTCCCCTGGCCAACTTTGCTCAGTCCGCTCCGGCGCAGACTCCGGACCCGGACGCGTTCTATAAGCTCGGTTCCGACTCGCTGCCGCAGGATGGCGTCCCGAAGGGCGAAATCCGCGGGCCGTTCACGCTGCCGAGCAGCGCTTATCCGGGCACGCAACATACGTATTGGGTTTACGTTCCTGCGCAGTACGATCCGGCCGTTGCGGCCAGCTTGATGATCTACAACGACGGTCAGGCCTTCCTGAATCCTGATGGAGATATGCGCGCGCAGAATGTGATGGACAATCTCATCTTCCGGCGTGAGCTGCCGGTGATGATCGGTGTCTTCATCAACCCCGGGCGCCGCCCCGATCAGCCCGAGCCCAACGCGAGCGAGTGGGGCGACCACACCACCAACCGGCCCACCGAATACAATTCGCTCGACGATAAATACGCTCGCGTGATTGTGGATGAGCTGATGCCGGTGCTCTACAAGGAATATAACATTTCCAAGGACCCCGAACGGCACGGCATAGGCGGGTCGAGTTCGGGCGCCATCGCTGCATTCACCGTCGCCTGGCAGCGTCCGAACGAATTTCGTAAAGTCCTGAGCAATGTCGGCAGCTTTGTGGACCTGCGCGGAGGAAATGCCTACCCGGATATCATTCGCGGAAGCGACAAGAAGCCGATTCGTATTTTTCTCTGCGATGGGCGGAATGACAATCGCGGGCAGCGGCCGGGGGAGGCCTACAACGAGGCCAAGGACTGGTTTTATCAGAACGTGCGAATGATGCAGGCGCTTACGGCGAAAAGCTACGACGTGAACTACGCCTGGGGAATGAACAAGCACGGGCAGAAGATGGGTGGGGCCATTTTGCCGGACATGATGCACTGGCTGTGGCGCGATCACCAGATCTCCAGCGATCCGAAGGACAGCGTGGAGCGATCGTTCAACACTCCGAAAAAGCGAGAAGAGAAGCAGTAGATTCTTTTCGAGACGGCAACCGCCATGCGGAGATTTCCAAGGAAGTTCAGGATCGCGTGGACATCACCGAGACTTCAGCCTACGGAGTTTCCCAGCCAATCGAGATAGCTCTTCGAACCGCCTACGATTGGCAGGGCGATGAATTCCGGCACATCGTAGGTGTGCAGGCGTTTCACTTCCTTTTCGAGTTCAGCTAATTTTTTTGCAGTGGTTTTGATCACCAAGAGATATTCGCGGGCCGCTTCCAGTTTCCCTTTCCAGGTGTAATACGAATCGACGGGGTTCAGGACGACGTTGACGCATGCTGCCAGGCGCTTGCTGACGACGGAACGCGCGATGTGTCGGCCTTCGGTCAGAGTCCCGCACGTCACCAGCACTATGCGATTCTTTCCCGGTGCCTTCATCGCATTCCTCCTTCTATCCTGCTTGGGCACTGCGAAGTGCTTTTGTCTTTTGCGAACTGGGACTAGAATAGCGCTCCATGAGCTCCCAATCACGTGCGGCCGCTGAGCGGCCTAGTCCCATCAAGTTCGGCACTTCCGGTTGGCGCGGGCTGATCGCCGACGATTTTACGTTCGCGAATGTGCGGCTGGCGGTGACCGCGATTGCGGAGCACGTAAAGACCAAGGCAGAACACCCCACGATTTTGGTCGGTTACGACACGCGTTTCTACTCGGAAGAGTTTTCGCAGCTGGCCATAGACATACTCGAGCAACATGGCGTTCGAACGCTGTTGTGCCAAACGTTTACGCCGACACCAGCCGTAGCATACGAGATCATGCGGCGGAAGCTCGATGGCGCGGTGAATTTCACTGCGAGCCACAATCCGGCGCAATACCATGGGCTGAAGTTTTCGTCGGCGGATGCTGGGCCAGCTTTGCCGGAAGTGACCAAGGACATAGAAGCGCGCGTGGCGAAGATGATCGGGAAAGATGCACCGTTCCCGATAGCGTTTTCTTCTGTGGGGCACGAGAAGCATGCGGCCGGCGAGAAAGTAAATTTGCGCGAGAATTACTTGAAGCGGCTTGAGGAGCTGGTGCATTTCGGCACGCTGCGAAAGGCGAATTCGAAATTTGTGGTGGACGCGCTGCACGGATGCGGCGCGGGGTATCTGGACCGGGCGCTCGCGGATCATGGCGTGGCGGTGCAGGCGCTGCGGACGAATCGCGACTGTTTGTTCGATGGCACGGGGCCGGATGTGTCGGAAGAAAATTTGGCTCCGCTGCGCAAGGCCGTTACGGATTCGAAAGCGACCGCTGGACTGGCTACGGACGGCGACGCGGACCGTTTTGGGATTGTGGATGGCGACGGCACTTGGATCCAGCCGAATCTAATTCTCGCGCTGGTTTACGACTACCTGGTGGAAACGCGGAAGTGGAACATGCCGGCCGCGCGGAGCGTGGCCACCACGCAGATGGTGGATGCAGTGGCGAAATCGCACGGGCAGAAAACGTATCAAACGCCGGTGGGGTTCAAATATATCGGGCAGCTGATTCGCGAGGACAAGATTGCGCTCGGCGGCGAGGAGAGCGCGGGGCTGACGATTCGCGGACACGTGCCGGAGAAGGATGGAATTCTCGCGTGCCTGCTGGTGGCGGAGATGATGGCGGCGCGCGGGGCTTCCATCGGAGAGCAAATTCGCGCAATGTTCAAGAAGCTGGGGCGCGAATTTTGGCCAGTGCGCGAAAATCTGCATCTCTCCGACGAACAAAAAGCAAACGCGGTGAAGAAGGTGGCGGTGGACGCTTCGACACTCCTAGGCCGGAAAGTCATATCCACGGACCGCACGGATGGCGCAAAATTTGTGTTCGACGACGGGTCGTGGATGCTTTTGCGATTGTCGGGCACGGAGCCACTGTTGCGGCTGTACGTGGAAGCGGAAAGCGCGGCAGCCTCGGCGAAATTGACGCGGGAAGCGACGCAATGGGTTTTAAGCTGAAGAATATGGATGCCAACGAAAGAATTCAGTCGTTATGGAAGCGGCATGGCCGCGGCCTGCTGGGGCTGCTGGTCGTGCTGCTCTTTGTTCACGACATTTTTGGCACGCATGGCTTCCTGGCGATGCGGCGGACGCAGCAGGAAATCAAGAAGGTGAATGCTGATCTCGAGCAGTTGAACAAGGAGAATTTAAAGCTGGAAAAGGAAGTCATCGAACTGAAAACCGACCCGCACAAAATCGAATCCATCGCGCGCGACGAACTAGGATTGGCGAGGCCGGGCGAGACCATTATCAAGATTCCGCAGTCGCAGCAGTTGCCGCAACACCCGACTACGCAGCCTTAGCGGTCCGCTTCTTCCACGAGGTTCTTAGCAAAGAAAGCACAAGCATTGCCAGGAATATCGTGAGCAGTCCCGCGGTTGCTTTCAACGCGCTGCAGTGGCCTTTTGGGAGGATTGAAAAGCGTCCATAGACGAATTCGATGTGCACCCAGTAGACCAGCAGCGAGGTCTTGCCCAGCTGAATGATGGGGCTGAAGCCTGTTTGCCCAAGTCCCCAGCGGCACCACGCATACACCAGAAACAAAATCACCAGCAGAATGCCGCAGCGCATCAGGAAAAAATTGGGGCTGGTGTGCCAGTAATCGTACACCGCGTAGAGGCGGATGGGAGACGAATCAAAAAGTACGGAAAGAGTTCCCGCGAGAATTCCAGCGCCACCTAGCGCTGCGAACATCAGGCCTTCCCTGCGCTTGGTTAAATCCGTGAAAAGAAAAAAACCGACGGCGAGGCCGGCGAAGGCGAACGCGAACCAGGGGAACAACGGGAACAGCCAGGGCTGCGGCTGATTGAAGATGTGCACGCCGTTGATGTAGGACTCGAGCGGCCATGGCAAAAACTTTGGGCGAAGCGTGGTCCAGAGCGGCGGAGTGACTATCGCGACGGTCGCGGCGGCAAAAAGTGAGGTGACGAGCGTGCGGGTTCTCGCCACGGCAACAGCGCCGTCACCGGTAGCCCAGCACAACACGCCCATAAGCATCATCGAGAGGCCGAGGATGTTCAGAACATCCACGCGCAGAAGATCCGTCCACGGCGACCAGGGGTAGCCGAGTGCGAACTCCTGCACGCGAAAGAGCAGGCCCATGCCGAAGATTTCCGCGCCGCGGCGAATGGTTTGCTTCGCGATGGCACCCCGCTCGATTCCCTTCTCGCGCAAACGCTCGGTCATCAGCGCGAAGGAAACCCCCGCCAGAAAAATGAACAGCGGCGCGGGCAGCGTCCCTCCGAGGCGCGACCAGGCAATCAACGAAGAAGATTTTTTCGCCTCGGGACTCATCCACGAATCGTAGGCGTGGGTTTGAAACATCAGCACGCATGCGAGGCCACGCATCCAATCAATGTATGCGAGCCGTTTCATCGCGGGTTGAATTTGGTCTGCCATCTCTCTGCGTTACAATCCTCGTTTGACTGCCACTCGCCAACTCGGCCCGCTCTCCATGCTCGGACTGTGGTCCGCGGTGACGCTCACGGGCGCGCTCTACGCCTCCTGGCTAGATTACGGCGGGCGTGGCTTTGCAGCCACGCTGACGGCGTTCGCGTTTTTCTTTCTGGTGATGTTACTTTTTGCCGCGCGCGGTGTCTCCGACTGGATAGCCAAGCGCTTCGGCGCCGGCAGCGGTTACCTGCTGGGCGTCGCAGTGATCCTTGTTTATCTGATTTACGCCCTGGGGACAAATAGTTTCGCGTTCACGCGTGTCGGAGCCGTCGCGGGACTGGTTTTTGTACCGCTGGCGCTGGCTGCCGCTGCGGAGCGCCGGCCGCCGGGATCGTGGCACGATTTCCTGCTCCTCGCGGGCGTTTGGTTAGCGGTGAAGCCGCTGCCGAATCCGTGGGGCTGGTCGTTATCGCACTGGCTGTGGCCATATCCCGACGGCCGTCTCGCGTACATGTTCACCGTGATGCTTTGTGTGAACGTCGCGCTTGCGGCGTTCGTTCTGTTGCGGAGAGTGAATGGCATCGGCTACTCAATTGCCTGGGGCCGCCACTGGGGATTCTTCGTGCTCGCGAGCCTGCTCGTATTCAGTTGTATCGCGATTCCACTGGGTACCGCGATGCACTTCACCCAATTCTCGCCACAGTGGGCGCAATGGAAGTCGTTCCCACTAGTCTCGCTGGGCATTCTTTTTTTCACCGCGTGGCCGGAAGAGTTTTTGTTTCGCGGCTTGCTCCAGAATATGCTCGCGCGCGCCAGCAACAATGAACTGGCCGGCTGGTGGACGGCATCAATTCTGTTTGGCCTCTCGCACATCACCAACATGGGCTTTCCGAACTGGAAATACGTAATCCTGGCCTCCATCGCGGGATTTTTCTATGGCTGGACTTGGCGCAAGACCGGCTCGATCTTTGCCTCCGCGCTGGTGCACGCCGGCGTGGACACGCTCTGGCATTTCTTGTTCCGCACGGTCTAGAACACGAAGCGTGTCTTACATCGCTGATTTATTGCTTCCTTCTTAAAAAACAAATCGCGGAAAAACCTTCGACAGGAGCGCCGGATACGATATATTGTCCGCGAAACGCAAGACCATTCAAGCCGACCTCCCCAGGTCAATGGAGCATCCCAACCGCCATGTCCCCGCCGTTAGAGCTCGAATTTGTGCTCGTGTCGAACGACTATGTGCTTGCGACTGCCGTTTCCGGAGGCGTGAAAAAGTACGGCGCCAAGTTTGGGCTGGTGCCCTCGGCTGAAACCGCGCGCGAAAACTTTGTGCGACGTAAAGTTGACGGAATTTTTGTGGATGTCGCAGTACCGGGATCGCTGGGGCTGATCGAGGCGGTCCGCAAAGGAACAGCTAACGCCAAGTCCGTGATTTTCGCGTGCATTCAAGGCATGAAGGAGTCCACGGCGGCGCTCAGCGCGGGCGCAAATTTCGTCCTTCGCAAACCGCTGTCGGCCGAAGGCGTGGCGATGCACATCACCATCGCGAAAGAGCCTTTGCTGCGCGAGCACCGGCGTTATTTCCGCCACGCGGTGCATCTGCCGGTGGTTTTGAAAGACGGCGAAACCGAGCATCATGCCCGTATGACCAATTTGAGCGAAGGAGGCATGGCGGTGCGCACGACCAAACCGCTGAAGCATTCCTCGGTCGTGGACTTTGCGTTCGAATTGACACTGGGCGCAGGCATCAGCGGAAAAGGCCAAGTCGCCTGGACAAACACCGAGGGCATGGCGGGAATCGTTCTCCAAACGTTTCATGGCAAAGGCCGCGAACAGCTGGAGGCCTGGCTCACCGCGCAGGAGCAGCTATCTCGCGAAGATAGCCCGGCAAAGAATCCCCAACCAGGGGCGTAGGACAGATTCAAACAATTCTTGAACCGGGGCCGCGTCAGGGATAGACTCCGCGCACATTCTGCGGAGGGTCTATGGTGAAATCGCTTGTGCTTGGAACCATCCTCGGCGGCATCGTGGCGTTTATCTGGAGCAGCATCTCCTGGGAAATTCTTCCCTGGCATGAACAAGGCATCCAAAGTTTTCAGAACGATGAGGAAGTGTCCGCGATAATCGCCTCGCACACCACGGTGTCCGGAAACTACATTCTTCCCGGCCGGCCGACGATGGAGGGCATGACTGCCGATCAAAAGAAAGCCGCGGAAACAACACTGATGGCCAAGATGGAAAAAGGGCCAATTATGTTTGCGGCCATCCGGCGTGGAGGATTCGGCTCGTTCGCAGCGGGGCTCATCAAACAATTCTTAATCCTGACGGCAGGGGCCTTTCTGCTGACCTGGCTGCTCCTGCAGACCAGCGGATTGAGTTACGTCCAGCGGGTCATATTTCTTGCCGTGGCGGGATTGGCAGCCAGCGTCATCAGTGACCTTCCAAACTGGAATTGGTGGGGATTCTCGGGGAGTTATACTGCCGTGATGGTGGCCGATTCCACGATTACCTGGCTGTTCGCGGGATTAGCGATCGCCAAAGTCGCAAAGCCGCGAACGGCCTGAGACGAACACGAACCGGGAGGAAGAAATGCAACCGATGACTGCGGAGCAGGCAACGTTTTTGCTACAAGACGTTTATTTGGGCATGTTGAAAAATGAAAGCAAGGTCACGAAGAAAATACTGGAGGCGGTGCCGGCGGGCAAGTGCGAGTACCGGCCGGATGCGATTTCGAAAAGTGCGATCGAGCTGGTACGGCACATCGCAGCCGCGGACAACCGCTTTCTCGAGACGGTGATCAACGGAGTGTTTGACGCGAACACAACGATGATTCCTGAAAACGTCAAGACGCCCGCGGAGATCGCAGCCTGGTTCGAGGAACGGTTCGCGAAGAATTTTGAGGCGCTGACGAAACTGAAGGGCGAACAATTGATCAAGATCGTGGATTTTCGCGGAATGATGCAGCGGCCCGCAGTGACGTTTTTGATGATGGGCCTGCACCACACAATCCATCACCGCGGCCAGCTCTCTTCCTACCTGCGATGCATGGGCGCAAAAGTGCCGTCGATCTACGGCGAGAGCTACGACGACGCGCAGGCGCGCAAAGCCGCGCAGGCGTAAAGGAAATCATCCGCTGAGAATGATTGGCGCACGGCGGTGCGCGAGCGGGAGTTGCCGGTTATCAGGATTGGGTAGCGCTGGAGAGACCCACGGGATGATGTTTCTCAGAGTAAAGGACCCGGTCGGCAACGCTGAGAATGTGCTCAATGGTGCCGCCGTCGCGCGGGTACTCGGCGATGCCGATGCTGACGGAGAGACGCGGAACTTCGAGGTCTTCCGCGAGCCGTTGGGAAATCCGCTGCGCAACGCGTCGGGCATCCTCGGAGGAAGTTCCGGGTAGAACCAGAGCGAACTCATCACCGCCATAGCGGGCGGGCGTATCAATGGCACGGCAACTCAGGTGAAGAACCTCTGCCACGCGGCAGAGTGCGAGGCTGCCGACAACGTGGCCGTGCTCGTCATTGATTTTCTTTAGACCGTTGACATCCAGCAAGAGAACGGAAAAAGGGCGGGCGTCGCGCCCGTAACGTTTGATTTCCGAACCGAGGCGATCGAGCAGCAGACGGTAATTCGCCAAGCCCGTGAGGGGATCGCTTACGGAAAGAACGTGAGCGTGTTCCTCCTGGCGGCGGCGCTCCGAAACCTCCGCGGCAAAAATGAGAGTCATCAGCGCTTCTACCGCAAGGAAGCACTGCAAAAGGAGCAACGAGTCATTGATCGACTCTTGGACGAAGGGCCCGTAGCCGTGGAGCGTGCCTTTCACGGCCACCAGACTCAGAAGGCAGATGGTGGCCGAGGCTTCCCGCTGGCCAAAGCGAAATGCCGCCCAGACGAGCCATGGAGTACACAAAAAAGTCCAGGGATCACTTCTGATGCGCGTATGGAACAAGGGGCCGAAAATGATTACCGCGGTGAGCAACGTCAAACAAAACAGGACAACTGCCTCAAAATATTGGCGCCTCGACCATCCCAGACGCAGATGAGTGATGCAGAGAAGCAGAAAGGGCGTGAAAACTATGGCCCCTGCGGCATCACCAAGCCACCAGGTGCGCCAGATAATGCCGAACTGATTCCACGGAGCGAATCCTGCGAGAGAAAGACTGATAACGCCCAAGGTTGCCGCAATGGCCGTGCTCAAGACTCCGGCATAGAGTCCGAAGCGAACGATGTCCCAGGTCCTGTCAAAGACCTTCACACCGTTTGCCAAGCGAGTAACCAGATAGGCAGCCAGGACTGCCTCTAGCGTATTTCCACAGGCGATTCCGAACGAAGTAAGCACCGTACCCACAGTCGTGAGATTCACGAGAAAGGCTCCGGCGAATATGGCGGGCCAGAAGCCTGTGCCGAGAGTTAGCAGCGCAGCAATGGCAATGCCGGTTGGCGGCCAGACCGGAGTTGCACTCGGATGTACGGAAGCGAGACGAAGACTGAGCTTCGCGGCAAGGATGTAGATGGCGCAGACGGCTAGGCCGGTCGCGATTTGTTTGAGGACCGGGGATCGGGGATTGCTCAAACTGCGTGTCCAATTGGTCGAGATTTTGACTCCGCGCCATGGGCGTCCCTTCACGGCTCCGTACAGACGCCCTGAGGGCCCTATCTACTAATGGCATAGACTCTTCGCAAACCAAAATGGATTCTAACCCAATGGTTTCAAAAGGGTTAGTCAGGCAAAGACCCCACTCCGTTCGTACGGTAAACACCCCAGCCCGCTCGGTCAGGTGGAAGGCTTCCAGGTACAGTTAGGCCTATTTGAAGCGTGGAGCCCTCGCAATTCTTTTGACGTCAAAGGGAAGCTCGTGACTTCGGAGGGATGGACGAGCTACCCTGCCCGGCGGAACTGGCTCGAAAGCGCTATTTTGATGGCGCCAGCCGAGGCTGGCCTCGTCGGGACTGGCGGCACGGCACTGCGTGCGGAACGAATGGAGCGAGAGATGCTAGTGCGCACAACATTTGGTATGGTTCTTTTTCTTCTTTCACTGTCCACCTTGCAGGCGCAGACGCAAACAATTACGAAAGTGCCGGAGATTCCCGCTCCAGGATCGTTTGTCGAAGTCGAAAACGGAAAGCTGTACTACGAAGAATGCGGGAGCGGCCCGCAAACAGTCGTTCTGCTCCACGACGGCGGCGCGCACTCCGCGGTTTGGGACGATGTCTGGCCCGCGTTCTGCAAGTAGTTTCATACCATCCGCTATGACCGACGCGGTTACGGCCGTTCGCCGGAAGCGACTACCTGGTATTACGAGGTGGAAGACCTGGCGACCCTGCTGCGCCACTTGAAAGTGGCGCGGGCGGCGGTAGTGGGAAGCTCGCACGGCGGCAGCGTGTCTATCGATTTCACTCTGCAATATCCGCAAATGGTTCAACAGTTGGTGCTCGTAGGCGCGGTGGTGAGCGGGCTTCCCTACAGCGATCACTTTTTGAATCGCGGGATGGTGAACTCCAAGCCATTCGAAAAAAACGATGTGAACGCTGGGCTGACGAACTGGGCTAACGATAAATATCTCATTGCGCCCGGTCATGACGCGGCGCGGAAGCGGCTGCTGGAATTGCTGAAGAGCAATCCCCAGGACATGACGCACAATGATTATGCGCGGTCCACGCAGCCGGCGTTGCCAAGGCTGAGCGAAATCCGAGTTCCCACGTTGATTCTGACGGGCGATGCCGACATCCCAGACGTGCATGCGCACGCCGGAGCGATCGAAGCGGGAATTCACGGTTCGCGTAGAGTGGTTCTCACCGACGTGGGACATTTGATGTATCTCGAAAAGTCGGAAGAGTTCAGCAAGATTGTCATCGGCTTCATCCACGCGAACAGCAACTGACACATTCACTTGAAAACTGAGCATCTCGGAGGCCGCTCCGCAACTTTGGCACAACGGTCGTGTTTTATTGAGGGAAAGCCGAGGAGCCTGGGATTGCGGATTTCATGGGCCCTAGCCGCCGCATCGTTCGAACCGGGCACATTTTAAAGGCTGAACTTCAGGAGGAATGAGAGATGCTTCGCATGAACCTCTTTGTCGGGCCCTTGTTGCTTGCTGCAGCGATCGTTGCGCCCCTGGCTGGAAGTGGTTGTGCGGCGCGCGTGCGCTATTACGATGAATACCACGGCGACTATCATCGCTGGGATGACGGTGAAGTTCGCGCCTACCGCGTGTGGTTGGGAGAACGGCACTACGAGTGGCGGGAGTACAACAGGCTGAATCGCGACGAACAGCGAGATTACTGGAGATGGCGCCACGACCATCCTAGGCGATACTAATTACAGACAAAACTGTGCATGGAAAAAAGGCCGCTCGGATGATCCGAGCGGCCTTTTCCTTATCAGAAATGCGCGCGATGCAATTTGGCGCCGACGAAGCTAGAAGCGAACGCTGCTGAAAGCTTTCATCGAGTTCAGCGAACGACGCCAGACAGTGGCGAGGAAGCAGAAGCGTAGAGGCGCTTGGGCATGCGGCCGGCGAGATAGGATTTGCGCCCGGCGATTACAGCGTCGCGCATGGCCTCGGCCATCAGGACCGAGTCGGCGGCCTCGGCGATTGCGGTGTTCATGAGCACGCCGTCGGCGCCGAGTTCCATGGCCACAGCAGCATCGGAAGCGGTGCCCACGCCGGCGTCCACAATCATGGGAACTTCGGTGATGCGTTCGCGAAGGATACGAAGATTCGCGGGATTTTGCACGCCGAGGCCGGAGCCGATAGGCGCCGCGAGCGGCATCACAGCAGCAGCACCGGCGTCAATGAGCTTGCGCGCGGCAACCAGGTCATCGTTGGTGTAGGGGAGAACGACGAAGCCTTCCTTCACGAGAACGCGCGTGGCTTCGATGAGCTGTTCGGTGTCCGGAAAAAGAGTTTGCCGGTCGCCGATAACTTCCAGCTTGACCCAATTCGAAAGGCCCACTTCGCGTGCGAGGCGCGCCGTTCGAATGGCTTCGTCTGCCGTATAGCAGGCGGCCGTGTTCGGCAAGATGAAGATTTTCTCGCGGTCAATGTAATCGAGCAGAGATTCCTTCGTGCGATCGGTCAGATTCACGCGGCGGACGGCGACAGTGACCATATCCGCGCCGGAAGCGGCATGCGCGCGCGCCATTTCCTGAAAGCTGCGATACTTCCCTGTTCCCACGATGAGGCGGGAGTTGAACGCGCGGCCCGCGATGACCAGATTGTCCGGCATGATGACCTCACGGAGATTTTAGACCTTCAAAGGCATTGGTACAAACTGGAGAAGGAAAACGTAAGGCAGAGGCGCAGAGTACGCAGAGAACGGAAGGAAAAAGCTTTTTCCAATCCCGGCGATGCGGTGTAGACTTCCAATCCGAGAGACCAGGGGATAGGCAGAGCTCGTTGACAGGTCAACAAACCCACACAGAAGTGAATTCCAGGGAGATGAAGCCGCCGATGACGGAGCTAGCGGTGTCCTCATCGGATGGCATGCGTGTCGAGATTGAGAACGAAATCTTAGCGGAGGATTCCTGCAAATGAAGATGCGAGTGGCGTTGATACTTTTTATGTTTTCGATGGTGGCTGGAAGAACCGTCGCGCAAAGCGCGAATGTGGATATTCCTTACGAAAAGTTCGTGCTGGATAACGGACTGACAGTGATCGTCCACGAAGACCACAAGGCGCCGATTGTGGCGATCAACACGTGGTACCACGTAGGGTCGAAAAATGAGAAGCTGGGCAAAACCGGGTTTGCGCATCTGTTCGAACACTTGATGTTCGGCGGCAGCGAGCACGCGCCCGGCCGCTACATTGACGCCATGGAAAAAATCGGCGCCACCGACCTGAACGGAACTACAAATAACGATCGAACAAACTACTTCGAGAACGTGCCCACCTCCGCGGTGGATTACACATTGTGGATGGAATCGGATCGCATGGGATTCTTGCTCGGATCGCTGGATCAGAAAACGCTCGACCTGCAACGCGGCGTTGTGCAGAACGAAAAGCGGCAAGGCGAGAACCAGCCGTACGCTGTTTCGCGGCAGCTCATCACGCAAAATACATATCCAGCGGGCCACCCGTATTCGTGGACGGTTATTGGAGATATGGGCGACCTCAACGCCGCTTCCATGGACGACGTCAAGGAATGGTTCAAGACCTACTACGGCCCGTCAAACGTGACGATCGTTCTCGCTGGAGACATTGACGTAAAGACGGCCAGAGAAAAGGTCGAAAAGTATTTTGGAAATATTCCGGCAGGCCCTCCGGTGGCGCATCAGGAAGTTTGGGTGGCCAAAATGACGGGCTCACACCGGGAAATCGTGCAGGACCGCGTGCCGCAGGCTCGCATTTATAAGGTGTGGAACATTCCGGAATACGGCAGCGCCGACGGCGACTATCTCGATTTGGTAAGCGACGTTCTGAGCGTCGGGAAAACTTCGCGCTTCTACAAGCGCCTCGTCTACGACGATCAAATTGCCACCAACGCAAACGCCTTCGTGCCCTTGAACGAGATCGCCGGACAATTCTACGTGCAAGCCACAGCCAAGCCCGGCGGCGATCTCGCCCAAGTCGAGAAAGAATTGGACGAAGAACTGGCGCGATTCCTGAAGGAAGGACCCACCGCCGAAGAGTTGGCGCGTGTAAAAGCGCAGTACGAAGCGAATTTTATCCGCGGCATCGAGCGCATTGGCGGGTTCGGCGGAAAATCCGATCGGCTGGCGCAGAGCCAGGTGTTCCGCGGAAGTCCGGACGCGTACAAGATTTCGCTGAAACGAGTGCAGGAAGCCACCGCGGAAGATTTGAAGGCAGCGGCAAATCGCTGGCTTTCCGACGGCGTCTTTCTTTTGGAGGTGCAGCCGTTCCCGAATTACAAGACAGCAGCAACGGGAGCCGATCGTTCGAAAGCACCGGACACTGGCACGCCGCCGGAACTGAAGCTGCCTAAGCTGCAGCGTGCAACGCTGAAGAATGGGCTGAAGATAATTCTAGCGGAGCGACATGAAGTTCCGCTCGTAAGTTTCTGGCTGGACGTTGACGCCGGATACGCGGCGGACCAATTCGCATCTCCGGGAACCGCCAGCATGACAGCTGGCACTCCTAAACGGCGGCACGAAAACTCGAACGGCGCTGCAAATCAGCGATGAACAAGCTTTGTTGGGCGCGCAACTGAATGCGTATGCCAACCTGGACCTATCCGTCGTACAACTTTCCTCGCTCAAATCGAAGCTCGATCCATCGCTCGATCTTTTCGCCGACATCATCCTGAATCCAGTGTTTCCGGAATCGGATTTCAAGCGCCAACAAAAGCAGCAGATCGCCGCAATTCAGCGTGAGCAAGTCACGCCAATTCAAATGGGACTCCGCGTGTTCCCGGGCCTGCTGTACGGTCCCGGACATGCCTACGGAAATCCGCTGACGGGATCCGGAACTCCAGCCAGTGTCGAAAAAATGACGCGTGAAGACCTGCTAAAATTCCACGAGACTTGGTTCAAGCCGAATCACGCAACATTGGTGATTACCGGCGATACTTCACTCAGTGAAGTAACGCCAAAGCTCGAAAAACTTTTTGCGAGCTGGAAGCCGGGAACAATGCCGGAGAAAAACGTCAAGAACGTGCAGATGCCGCAGAAATCCGTCGTGTACATGCTCGACAAACCAGGCGCTCTGCAGTCCATCATCATTGTGGGAGACATCGCGCCGCCAACGGCCAATCCGAATGAGATAGCAATTCAGGCAATGAATGACGGCTTGGGAGGAGCATTCTTCTCCAGAATTAATTCAAATCTGCGCGAGGACAAGCACTGGTCGTATGGCACCAGAACTTTACTTTGGGGAGCGCGTGCGCAACGGCCGTGGATAACATTCGCGCCGGTGCAAACTGACAAAACGAAAGAGTCCCTCGTGGAACTCAACAAAGAGCTGCGCGGAGTCGTGGGCGACAAGCCATTGACGCAGACAGAGTTGACGGCGATTCAGGATAGCGAAACCCTCAGCCTGCCAGGTTCGCGCGAAACGCAGGAAGAAGTCGGAGCTTCGATCAACGACCTCGTGCAATACGGCTTGCCTGACGATTACTACGAAACGATGGCCGGAAAAATCCGCGCGCTCAAGACCACCGATTTGGCAAACGCCGCGAAGACTATCGTGCATCCCGATAATTTGATCTGGGTGGTCGTCGGCGACCGCGCCAAGATCGAAGCGGGAGTCAAGGAACTGAATTTGGGAGAGCTGAAGTTCCTCGGCCCAGACGGAAAGCCTATGTAATCCAGCACATTTGAAACAGAATTAGTTCCGAAAGAAATGGGCGGCGTTTCGCAATGAAACGCCGCTTATCTTCTTCTTGGTTTGCTCGTCGCGCTGAGGGCTATTGCAAATGCGCTTCGAGAAACCAGAGATCCTTGTCCAAGTCGCGGGTAATAGTCGTGAAAAGATCCACAGTGATGTCGTCGCCGAGGTCGCCAGCTTCCTGCACCGCGGTGCGCAGCGCGTTCGCGTGATGCGCGACGTTGTGTACCAGCCATTTCAACTGCTCCGCACCATCGGAGGCAGTGAGGTCGGCTTCCTTCAAGCCGCTCCGCGCAGCCACTTCGCGCGCAGTACCGTTGGCAGCGCCGCCAAGGGTTGCAATGCGCTCCGCGATGGTGTCGCTCTGATCGTCCACGTGCGCGGAGACGGAATCAAAAAGCTCGTGAAGCTGAATGAAGTGCATGCCCTTGAGGTTCCAGTGCGCCCACTTGATCTGGCTGCGAAGGTCAATGCTGTCGGCCAGCCGTGCGTTGAGAAGCGCGATCAAAGCCTGGCGATTTTGTTCCGGCACGCCGACACTGCTTTTATACGTACGAACTGCGGAAGTTCCTGTAGCTGCCATGACGTGAACCCTCCTTTTTCAACCAAACTCTTGGAATGAGAAACCAGTCTGTCCAAAGACCCACCTCTGCCTACTTAGATGAATTCCGCTCGAGGTTTGATGCATTAAATAAATCAGAACTCGACTCCCGCTAGCCCCGTTATTCCTGAACGACGGGGCGGGGCTCGGGGGCGCCGGCGTAAAGCGATTCGATGACGTCGCGGTATTGCTCTTCGACCACGCGGCGTTTGAGTTTAAGCGTGAACGTAAGGCTTCCGTTGTCAAAAGTGAAGTCTTCGGGGAGCAGGGCGAAGCGCTTGATGGATTCATACTGCGCCAGATTGGCGGTGAGGCGTTTCACCTCCCCGTCAATCAGTGCGCGCACCGCAGGATGCAAAATCATTACCGCGTTAGAACTGAAGCGAATTCCCTGCTCCGCCATCTTGGCGGCTACCGTAGCAGGATTCGGAACGATCAGGGCCACGATATACTTGTGCTTATCTCCGATCACCATGGCATTCAAGATGTACGGGCTGGTTTTCAGAGCGTTCTCGATCGGTTGTGGCGCGACGAATTTTCCCGCCGCCGTCTTGATCAAATCCTTCTTGCGATCGGTGATGAAGAGATAGTTGTCCTTGTCCAGATAACCGATGTCGCCGGTGCTGAACCAACCGTCCTCACTGAGCACTTCACGCGTGCCTTCGGGATCCTTGTAATAGCCTTGCATGACGCATGGGCCTTTAACGAGAATTTCGCCGTCTTCCGCGATGCGCACTTGCACGTCCGTGATGGGCTTGCCGGAACTGCCGAAGCGATTGTCCGGGTAGTTGTTGGAAACAATGGGAGACGTTTCGGTCAGCCCGTAGCCCTGATAAATGGGAACGCCGACAGTCCAAAAGAACTCCGCAAGATCTTTCGAGAGCGGCGCGCCTCCGGAACAGACCAGTCGCAGGCGGCCGCCGGTGCCAAGACGAATCTTCTTATAGACCAGGGCATCCGCCGCTTTCCATTGGAGTTTCAGCGCGAGACTTGCCGGAGTTCCCATGGTGCGCCAAGGGGCGGCTTCCTCGGCAATCCTTATCGCCCAATCAAAAATCTTGCGTTTTATGCCGGTGTTTTTGGAGCCTTGTTCGACGAGTCGTACATAGATTTTTTCAAAGACGCGTGGAACCGCCGCGGTCACGGTGGGATGCACTTCCAGAAGGGCTTGCGCGACCGCATCCACGGACTCCACGTAGGCAAGCGGAGCGCCTTGAAAAATGTAGATGTAGTCAACGGTGCGGCCATAGACGTGAGCGAGAGGCAGAAACGAGAGCGCCGTGTCCTCAAGCGAATTGATCTTAAAATCCTGGCCGACGCCGCTGACGTTGGAACAAAAATTGTTGTGCGAGAGCATCACGCCCTTGGGCTCGCCAGTGGTCCCGGAAGTATAAATGATGGAGGCGAGCTGCCCCGGGAGCACATTGGAAACGCGCAAGCGATAGGCAGAGATGTCCGTTGCGCTGCCGCCGGCGATAAGAGTCTCGTACCGAAGGTATTCACTGGGAAGATCGGGGCCTGCATCGGCGGCAACGATTTGCTCCAGCTCGGGAAGCTGCGCACGAATCGCCAGAAGCTTTTCTAATTGTGGCGCGCCGGCAACGAAAACAACTTTGGCCCCACAATGCTTCAGGATGTAAGCCATGCGGTCGTGCGATTCATTGAAGTACACGGGAACCGTGGCGCCGCCCGCGCCGGTGATCGCGAAATCCGCCGTGTGCCATTCGGGACGGTTGGCGGAAAAGAGGCCGACGCGATCGCCTGGCTTCACGCCAAGTTCGACAAAGGCAGTGGAAAGGCTGGCGACGCGGCGAAGGAATTCCTGGGAAGAAATAGCCTCCCAGCGCCCGGCCCGGCGAGCCATCTGCGCGCGCGGGCTCGGCAGTTTGTCCACCGCATTCAGGAATCGAGAGGGAAGGGTTCCGTAGTTCATGCCCAAAGGTCACTTTACTCTATCGGATTTGGTCGCGCAATGTGACGAGTGAGTGCAACAGTGAACTTTTTTCGGTTCTTCGTGTTTAGTTATATGTGGCCGGGTTCCGGATCATGTAGTTTGAATGGGTTCTCGCTCGGCACAGCGCCCGGAAGGGCCGTTAAAGGATGACATAGGTTGAAACTCAAAGCGCGTTTTGGACATCTGAGTAGAGTGGAGGCCTGAAGCGATGAAGGTACACATAGAGTTCAAGAACGTGAAAGCCTTCGGATCTGACACAGGGTTCTCAATGCCTCGTGTGGGCAAGCAGATTTTG
Organism: uncultured Acidobacteriota bacterium; assembly: GCA_963729455.1. Classification (GTDB taxonomy): domain Bacteria; phylum Acidobacteriota; class Terriglobia; order Acidiferrales; family UBA7541; genus Acidiferrum. The sequence goes on along the minus strand of CAVSNX010000002.1, from coordinate 526,886 downwards.
GCTGGCCTGCTGTCGTGTGGTCTATTATTCGCGACTCTGCTGCAGAATCTGGCGGCCTATCAAGACGCTCCGCCTCCGGAACAGCCCCAGGCGCAAGCTGCACCCTACCAGCAGCACACCCCAGAACAGTTGCAGCAGATGGTCGCGCCCATTGCGCTGTATCCCGATTCGCTGGTGGCGCAGATTCTGGCCGCGTCCACGTTTCCCGAGCAGGTCGTCGAGGCCGATCGGTTCGTGCAAACCCATCCGGATTTGAAGGGCGACGCGCTTGCGCAGGCGGTGGATCAACAACCCTGGGACCCAAGCGTCAAGGCGCTCATTGCATTCCCCTCCGTCCTTGGAAATATGGACAAGAACCTGTCATGGACTTCTTCGCTCGGGGATGCGTATTACAATCAAGAACAAGACGTGATGGATGCGGTGCAGGTAATGCGGCAGAAGGCGCAAGCAGCCGGCAATCTGAAGAGCACGCCGCAACAAACCGTGACAACGCAAGGCTCTACGGTGGTCATTGAGCCCGCAGAACCCGATGTAGTGTATGTCCCTGCGTACGATCCTTGGGTAGTTTATGGTGGGCCGATCGTGGCGTGGCCGGGATGGTATCCGTATCCCGGGATTTGGTATGACGGCCCGTTTCTCTCGTTTGGGATAGGGTTTGGAATCGGCTTCTTTGGCGGATATGGGTGGGGGTGGCACCATTGGGGATTCGATTGGCACAATCACTACGCGGTTTATAACCACGACCGGTACTACTCCCGAAGTAGGACGTTTTACAATCGTAGCAATTTCTACCGCGGCGGAGGTCCCCGCGGCGGAGGCCCGCGAGGGGGAGCGTTCAACCGTCCGGGAGTGGGAGCCAGGCCGTTCGAGGGAGACAACCATGCAGCGCGCGGCTACGCGGAGCCTCGCGGCCAGAGCGGCACGCGCTCGGGCGCCTTCAGCGGCTACGACCATGGCGGAGAGGCCCGGAGTTATTCGTCCCGGGGCCAATCCAGCTTTGGTGGTGGTGGTTTTCATGGCGGAGGAGGAGCTCGCGGTGGCGGCGGGGGCAGGCACCGGTAGTCGAAGATTGGTTGTATTCCGAACCCTTGGCAAAATCTAGAACTGGAGAGATGCACTATGCGGCGTATAAAGCTGAGCTTCGACCAGTCTCATTGGGCCAGAGTTTCTAAATTAGCCGCGGTGGCTATCCTTTTGACGGGGAGCGTTCCCAGCCGCTCCCTGGCGCAGCAAGTGGGCCAGAAAACGTTTTCATCGCCGGAAGAGGCGAGCAAAGCATTTGTTACGGCAGCGCAGAGTAACGATGAAAAAGCGATGCTCGAGATCCTCGGGCCGAACGGAAAGCAAATCGTCTATTCAGGAGACGACGTCGAGGATGCCAACAGCCGCGCCAATTTCGTGAAGAGATACGAGGAAATGCACCGCCTGGTGAAAGAACCGGACGGAACTGTGACCTTGTATATCGGGGCGCATAATTGGCCTACTCCTATCCCGTTGGTGCACAAGGGCAGCGCGTGGTATTTCGATACCGAGGCGGGGAAGAAAGAGATCCTGTACAGGCGAATTGGCCGGAATGAAATGTCGAGCATTCACATATGCCGGGAACTCGTGGCTGCGGAGAAGGAATATTATTCGGCCCAGAACAGCGAGTATGCTGCAAAGATCTTCAGTGATGAAGGACAGCACAACGGCCTATATTGGAAAGCCGCGGATAGCGAACCACAGAGCCCCATCGGGCCGCTGGTGGCAGCTGCCGTCGCGCAGGGCTACGCCAAGGGGCAGGATGGACCTCCGACACCTTATCGCGGCTACTATTTCCACATCCTGACGGGCCAGGGGAAAAACGCCCCGGGCGGAGCGAAGAGCTACCTCGTCGATGGCAAGATGACCGAGGGATTCGCGTTCGTGGCCTATCCGGCGGAATACAGGTCGTCCGGGGTGATGACATTCATCGTGGCACAAGATGGAGTGATCTTCGAGAAGGACCTTGGGCCCAAGACCGCGACCATCGCCAAAGCGATGAAAGAGTACAACCCCAATTCCAGCTGGCATAAGGTGGAAGTGCCGTCGGAAGAGACGGCCGACGAGCAGAAAACCAACTGAGGTCGGGGCTCGGGGCGAAAGAAAACGCCCAGGATAGTGACAGAGCCCCTCCCCCACATTTTTGTAAGTGTGGATTCTAAAGGACTTAGACTTCCAGTAAGTCATTTAGAATCAACACTTGCGAGCCCTCTTGGAAGTATTCATTCTAAATAACTTACAAGTTAACATAATTCAGTTCATCAATCTTCTTCTTCGCCTACGTCCGGCGGTCAAGAGGGCCTGGGAAGAACTTGGGGTCAAGAGCGAAAAAACGGCGGCTGGTCCCCGACCGGGTCGGAGTAAACTTGCCGCATTCCAAATAGATTTCTCTACAAACAAGTTACACCGAAGCGAGGGACTCGTCCAGAAGATTGATCGCCGCGACTGGTTGAAGTGAGACCCTCGCTTATTTGCGCTGTGCGCCAAGGAGGGTGACGGCGATTAGGCAGTTTGCAGAGGAGCGGTTGTGCCAAGCGTGGCGCGTGCCGTTCTGGATTACGCAATCGCCTGGTTTGAGGAGAACTTCGGCTCCGTCATCCAATTCGAGAACCACTTCGCCGGAGACGACTACGTCGAAGTCCACGGTGTCGGTGGTGTGCATGCCGGGATGGTCGCGTTCCAAAACATCGAGCATGCCGGGGAGCTTTTGCTGGATTTCTTCGATGGCAGAAGCGGTGTTAAGGCGCTCGATGCGCGTCGTGGTGTCCGGCGGAATGGTGAAGAAACCAAAACGGAAACCTTGAATGGAGGGGAAATAGCGAGGCGGCACCGCCAAGTTGCCGTCCGAGGGGAGTCTGGGGGCGGAATCGCTGCCCCAAAGGCGATGGAATTCGTAGCCGGAAAATAGGGCGAGAGTTACCGGCTGGATGGGCGCGTCGCGGACGAAAACCGACTTACCGGAAGCGTTTTGGCCGGTGACGATGCAGCGGATGTCCATGTGACCTCCTTTAGGCGGTGCGGATTATAGAACATTGCCTTCGGATGCGAGCGGCGAGACGGAGTAAACTCGGGCCATGATGTTCACGAAGCGGCTGCGCGAGGGCGTTCGGCGCGGAGAGATCACGTGCAGCGTGCGGTTCTGGATGCGTCCGCACGTGCGAGTTGGCGCGCGCTACCCGATGGGAGAAGGCGCGATCGAGATTGATTCGCTCGAGATGATCGGGTTTCCGGATATTACTCCGGAGTTGGCACGCGAATCGGGATTTCTGGGCGTGCTGGATCTGCTGAAGGTGGCGAAGCATGGCCGGAGCGAGCAGATTTACTTGGTGCGGTTCCACTATGTGCGGCCGCGAGGCAACAGAGCCAAGACAAAAAGGTCGTCGTAGATGATTCGGCGCAAGTGCAAATGCGGAGAGCGTGCGCTAAGATGAGCGGCGGAGTGGAAAAGTTATGAGTGCGACATTGCCGGGGACGGTGGCGGAGGCGAATTTGTCGAGGGGGCCGTATCGGGCGCCGCGCGGGATGGAGATATCGTGCAAGGGGTGGCAGCAGGAGGCGGCACTGCGGATGCTGCTGAACAACCTTGATCCGGAGGTGGCGGAGAAGCCGGAAGATTTGGTGGTTTACGGCGGGACTGGGAAGGCGGCGCGGAATTGGGAATGTTTTCATGCGATTGTGCGCTCGCTGAAGGCGCTGGAGGCGGATGAGACGCTGCTGGTGCAATCGGGGAAGCCGGTGGCGGTGTTCCGAACGCATGAGTATGCGCCGCGGGTGTTGCTCTGCAATTCGAATTTGGTGGGTCACTGGAATAATTGGGACCGCTTTCACGAGCTGGATCGCGCGGGATTGATGATGTACGGGCAGATGACCGCGGGGAGCTGGATTTACATCGGAACGCAAGGGATTCTGCAGGGGACGTACGAAACGTTTGCGGCGGCGGCGAAGAAACATTTTGGCGGGAGCTTGGCGGGCAAGCTGGTTGTGACCGGCGGCATGGGCGGGATGGGTGGAGCACAGCCGCTGGCGGCCACGATGAATGGCGCGGCGTTTCTAGGGATTGATGTGGATCCGGAGCGGATCAAAAGGCGCGTGAAGGCCGGCTATTGCGACGTGATGGTGACTTCGCTGGATGAAGCGCTGCGGATTTTGAAGAACGCGGTGCGCAAGGGCGAGGCGACTTCGGTTGGATTGGTGGGCAACTGCGCGGATTTGATTCCGGAGCTGGCGAAGCGCGGCGTGGTGCCGGATTTGTTGACGGACCAGACGAGCGCGCACGATCCGATTGGCGGGTACGTGCCGAATGGGATGACACTGGGAGCGGCGCTGGAGCTGCGCGCAAAGAGTCCGGAAGCGTACAAGAAACATTCAATGGCGGCGATGGCAGAGCACGTCCAGGGCATGCTGGATTTGCAGAAATTGGGCGCCGTGACGTTCGATTACGGCAATAACATTCGAACGTTTGCGTTCGAACAAGGCATCAAGGACGCGTACGATTTTCCCGGATTTGTGCCGGCATACATCCGGCCGCTCTTTTGTGAAGGCAAGGGACCGTTCCGGTGGGCGGCGCTTTCCGGAGAGGCTTCGGATATTGCGCGGACGGATCAACTTGTGCTGGAGATGTTTCCGCACGACGAGCATTTGAACCGCTGGATTAAACTGGCGCAGAAGCGCGTGAAATTCCAGGGGCTGCCTTCGCGCATTTGCTGGCTGGGGTATGGCGAGCGCGATAAGTTTGGGCTGGCGTTGAATGAATTGGTGGCCAAAGGCGAAATCAAGGCGCCGGTGGTGATAGGGCGCGACCACCTGGATTGCGGATCGGTGGCTTCGCCCTATCGTGAGACCGAATCCATGATGGATGGGTCGGACGCGATCGCCGACTGGCCGCTGCTAAATGCGCTAATTAGTACAGCGAGCGGCGCGTCCTGGGTTTCGATCCACAATGGGGGCGGCGTGGGGATTGGTTATTCCCAGCACGCAGGGCAAGTGACGGTGGCGGACGGCACGAAAGAGATGGCCAAGCGCATCGAGCGCGTGCTAACGAATGATCCGGGGATGGGCGTGGTGCGGCACGTGGATGCGGGATATCCTGAGGCGATTGCGTTTGCGAAGAAAACCGGCGTCAAGGTTCCGATGCTGTAGTACTATCAAGCTCCCCAGTCCGCAGAAACAGTATCAGGCAGCAGCTTCCTCTCAGCCCTGCATCGTACAAGCCTGCAAGGAGGAACCATGTACGTCATTCTAGGAGCTACCGGGAACACCGGTTCGGTCATTGCCAACGTGTTACTGGACATGGGGAAAAAGGTGCGCGTCGTCGGTCGCGACGGAAAAAAACTCGCGCCGTTAGTGAGCCGAGGCGCGGAAGCGTTCGCCGCGGACGTAGTGGACAAGGAGGCTCTTTCCCGCGCGTTTGAAGGGGCAGAGGCGGTCTATACGCTGACGCCGCCAAATCTGGCCAGCAACAGCTACCGCGCGTACCAGGATCAGGTGACGGACTCGGTAGCGAGCGCGTTGGAAGCCACCGGCGTAAAGTACGCGGTGACGCTGAGCAGCATCGGCGCGGACAAGCCGGACAAGACCGGGCCAGTTCTTGGCCTGCATTACATGGAAACGCGGTTCGCCAATATATCCAGGCTGAATGTGCTGCACTTGCGCGCCGGCTACTTCATGGAGAACACACTGCCGCAGGCGGGGATCATCCAGCAATTCGGGATGATGGCTGGACCGGTAAGCGGCGACCTGAAACTTGCGATGATTGCAACGCGCGACATTGGCGCGGCCGCGGCGGATGCGCTGTTGCGGCTGAATTTTACGGGGCAGCAAACGCGCGAGTTGCTGGGACAGCGGGACATCTCCTACAACGAGGTTGCGCACATCGTGGGGGCGGCGATCGGGAGGCCGGCGCTGGCCTACATTCAGCTGCCTGCCGAACAGGTGATAATGGCGATGGCGCAGATGGGCATTTCGAAAAACATGGCCAGCCTAATTTGCGAAATGGCCGATGCGCTGAATAGCGGTTACATGAAACCGCTCGAAGCGAGAACAGACGCGAATACCACGCCGACTTCGTTCGAAACGTTTGTGCAAGAGGAGTTCCTGCCAGCCTTCCGCGGCGCGAAGACTGCGAGCGCGTAGCTAAAGTTTCATTGGCGCTCCTGGGCCAGGGCGCAGGAAGCAAAATCATTTAAATTTTTGGCGAAGAGCTGCGCCTGTGCTAGTGGCGCGCTTTTCGGCATAATGAAGTAACCTTGCCGAGTCCCCTTCTCATCACCGGAGCTTCGCAGTTGCTGACGTTGCGCGGGCGCGGCCCGCGGCGGGGCAGTTCCCTTTCCAACCTAACGATAATCAAGAACGGCGCGCTACTAGTGCGCGAAGGCGTGATCGCGGCGGTAGGCAGGCGAACGCAGGTGGAGGCATTGCCGGAAGCGCGCACGGCGGAGAAATTGGATTTGGGCGGGCGCGTGGCGCTGCCGGGATTCGTGGATTCGCACACGCACTTGATTCATGCGGCCAGCCGCGCGGAAGAGTACGAACTGAAAATTGAAGGCGCGAGCTATGAAGAGATTGCGCGCAAGGGCGGTGGGATTCTCAATTCCGTAAAGAAGCTGCGGGCAGCGACGAACGAAGCACTCGAATCGCGCGCCCTCGTGGCGCTAAAGACGTTCGCTGCCCACGGGACTACGACCATCGAAGCAAAGAGCGGATATGGACTGAATCTGGCCAGTGAAACGAGAATCCTCGCATTGCAGGGCCACTTGCGGGCCTTGCACCCTATCGAAATTGTTTCTACGTTCTTGGGCGCACACGTTGTACCCGAAGAGTATAGAAACAAGCCTAGGGGAACGGAGCGATACATTGAGCTGCTGACGGAAACGATCATGCCTGAGGTCGGAGAGTACGGACTGGCGGAGTTCTGCGACGTTTTCTGCGATCGGGGGGCATTCACCAAAGAGCAGGCAAAGCGCATCCTGCAGGCGGGAAGGCAGTGGGGCATGTTGCCTCGGTTGCATGCCGAGCAGCTTACGCGGAGCGGAGGGACGCAGCTTGCGGTGCAGTTAAAGGCAGTGAGCTGCGATCACCTGGAGCAGGTGAACAAGAGCGATATCCGCGCGCTTGGAAAATCGAACACCGTTGCGACCTTGCTGCCGGGATGCGATTTTCATCTCGGACTGAAGAAATATGCGCCGGCTCGAGAGTTGATTGAGGCCGGGGCGATCGTGGCGCTGGCGACGGACTATAATCCGGGGACAAGTCCAACCTTGAGTATGCCGATGATTTTGTCCCTGGCGTGCACTCAGCTGCGGATGACGCCGGCAGAAGCCATCGCTGCGGCAACTATAAATGCAGCTTATGCGCTGCGGCGGGAAACACACATCGGGTCGCTGGAAGTTGGCAAACTAGCGGATATAGCGGTATTCGAAGTGGCCGACTACCGGGAAATTCCCTATTATTTTGGTGTAAGCCATTGCTGGATGACCGTGAAGCGTGGTCGCGTGATTCATGGCAACGAATAAGCCCAAATCCAGGTATTCGCCGGGAACAACAAAGAAGTTGCGCCTGCCGAAAATAGGGAGGCCGAAGAGGAAGAGCCTCTTCGAAGAGTATTTTTACGCGTTTCTGGTGATCATTTTCGTGGTTGTGGCGGTGCTGGGAATCGCGGGGGGGATGGAAGGGTACAACGCGGTCGTCGCGGGGCTGTGGTTCGCGGTCTTCACGTGGTTCGCAGAGCAATTGCGACGCTATTTCAAAGAGAAATCGAGCCCGGCAGGGGCAAAGAAGGAAGCGCAGGCCGCGAAGACTCCGGCCGTGGTGACGAAAGTGCCGCTCTCTCCAAATTTGAAGCCGATGATTGGACCGCAATGGCCACTGAAAGTGGACAAGGGGCCGGCGCAGGCTGCCGGAAAGCCCGCGCCGCCGGGAAATAAGCCGGTGTTCGTCTATGAAAGGCCGACGCTGCCCGACCGGAAGCCCAGGCTGCCGGCGAATTGGCCCGGACGACAGGATAAAAAACCAAAACGATGAAACGCCTGATTGAATGCGTGCCGAATTTTTCCGAAGGACGCGATCCCGCAAAAGTAGATTCCATCGTCGGAGCTATGAGCAGCGTGCCGGGCGTGTACGTGCTGGATCGGGAGATGGATGCCGATCACAACCGCTGCGTGGTGACGATTGCGGGCGAGCCGGATGCCGTGGCGGAGGCTGCGTTGCTGGGCACGGGCAAGGCGCTGGAACTCATTGACCTTACGAAACATAGCGGTGCGCATCCGCGGGTAGGCGCGACGGATGTTGTGCCGTTCATTCCCATTGAGGGCGTGACCATTGAAGATTGCGTGGCGCTGGCGCGGCGCGTGGGACATGAGATTTGGCAGCGCTACCGCATACCGGTTTTCTTTTATGAAGCGGCGGCGACGCGTCCGGACCGCGTGAACCTCGAGAATGTGCGGCGAGGGCAATTCGAAGGGCTGCGCGAAGAGATGAAGAAGAATCATGCGCGCCAACCGGACGTGGGTGAACCGAAGCTGCATCCGACCGCGGGCGTGACGGTGGTCGGGGCGCGAAAGTTTCTGATCGCGTACAACGTCAATCTGAATACCGCAGACATCAGCATTGCGAACAAGATTGCCAAGGCCATTCGATTCTCGTCGGGCGGATTGCGGTATGTAAAATCCATGGGAGTGGAATTGAAAGCGCGGAACCTGGCGCAGGTTTCCATCAACTTGACCGATTTTGAACAGACGCCCATGCATCGCGTATACGAAATGGTGAAGCGCGAGGCGGAACGGTACGGCGCGATGCCGGTGGGCAGCGAGATTGTCGGGCTGATTCCCAAGAAAGCCATCGAGATGGCGGCGGACTTTTTCCTGCAGCTGGAGAACTTCTCGCCCGCGCAAGTGTTTGAAAATAAGCTGGAAGCGGCGCTCACGGGAGCGCCGCTGGAGATTGCAAAAGACGGCAAGCTGGCGGGGCTTGCGCGGCCGTTTCTGGATGCTGTGGCTGCGCCTACGGCGACGCCCGGGGGCGGAAGCGTTTCCGCGTTCGCGGGGGCGCTGGCGGCTTCGCTGGGACAGATGGTGGCGGGGCTTTCACGGAAGAAGAAATCCCAGGCGCAATTTGTGGATGAACTTTCCGCTGCGCTCGACGAGTTGCGGCGCACGGCGGATGAATTGACGCAGGCGATCGACCGTGATGCGGCTTCCTTTGATGCAGTGATGGCCGCGTTCAAAATGTCCCAGGGAGACGCGCAGGAAACCCAGCAGCGCAACGAGGCCATACAGAAGGCGACGAAAGGAGCGGCCGAGGTGCCGCTGCAAGTGGCGGAGAGAAGTGTTGCAGTATTCGAACGCCTCGGACAACTGGAGGCTATCGCGGCGGCATCCATGCGATCAGACTTGCAAGTGGCGCGGTTGATGGCCGGCGCGGGCGCTCGCGGGGCATTGGCGAACGTGGAAATCAATTTGGACGGGATTACGGATGCGGCGTATGTCGCGTCCCTTCGAACGAAGATGGCAACACTGCGAGAGCGCCTGGGCGATGCGCCACGCGCGACAAGCGCGTAGAATAGAAGTCCCTATGGCCCTTTCCGAAAGGAGCAGTACATGAGATTGAGCACGAATTCAGGTTTTGCTGCGGCACGACGGGGGACGTTTCTCTACCGACTCGTAGCTGCAGGCATCCTGGCAGCAATGGTTTTGGCGACACCGAAACCGGCGCGAGCTGGGCGGCTGGGGCCGGACGTGATTGCGCTCTTCCCAAAGGACATCGGCGAATTTGCGTACGCGGATTTGAAAAAAGCGCGAACCCTGAAGTGGTTTCCGCAATTGCAGGAGCAACTTTTGCCGGAGCGCTTCCGGCAGTTCGAGAAATTCCTGGCCTCCGCGGGAGTGGATCCGAACTCGCAGGTGGAAGAGCTGGCGTGGGCACTGGTGGCCGATGGGATCAGCGGGAAGACGGATGATGCGGCGGCGGCCTCCGCAGCTTCGTCCGTGCCTACAGGGGAGCAGGTTGTGGGCGTGGCGCTGGGAAATTTCAACCCCGGCTCTACGGAATCGTACTTCAAGCAACAGAAGCTGCCGACCTTCAAGGCGCGCGGGTACACCATGTATGCGTTCGGGACGGGAGCAGGGCCGAACGATCTCTTCTTTCTGTTCATTGATTCGAATACCGCGGCGTTTGGCCACCGGTCATTGCTCGAAAAAATGATTGAGGTTCGGTTTGGCGGCGAAGAAGGGCTGATGAGCAATGACAAGTTTTTTCCGCTGATCAATGAGGCGAATGGTAGCGGCACGGTCTGGGCAGTGCTCAACCCTGCGTATACGCGGCTGGCAATGCAGCAACTCGCTCCGGAAGTGGAGCAGTTCCCGGAAGCGGCGAAGCTCGTTGGGCGGATGCAGAACATGATCATCAACGTGGATGCCAACAGCGGTGTGGATGGAAAGTTCCAAGCGGTGTGCGGATCGACGGAAGATGCGAACACGCTTGGGCAGCTGCTGCAGGCAGGGTTTCTCTACAAACGGTATCAGGCGCAGAAGGACAATCCTGACCTGGCGCAACTGCTCGATGCGGCGCGGGTGACGCCGTCGGGCGATCGTGTGATGCTGAGCATGTCGCTGAGCGATGACCAGATTACGGCGCTGATTCGCAAGAATACGTTTGCGTTGAAGATGTAGCACGGCGCAAAATTATTTCGCGAATAAAAAGAGCCAGACCGGCAGACGGTTTGGCTCTTTTGCTTTTTGGGAGCAGTTAAATGCGTGGACTGACTTTGCCAATGTATTTCGTGAGGCGAGTGACGGCTTCGCCGCCGTGTGTTTCGTACTGGACGCGATCGACGCCCTCAAAGATGCCTGGCATGGCACCGTTGCCTGCAACCCGCCCGGCAAATCCGGCAATTCTGTCAAGGCCCACGGCGGGCAGAGCATCGCCGCGATGGCACAGAGCAACTTCAATGCGATCGCCGTAGAGCGTCAAGGTGACGTGCAGATGGGGAGCTTCCGCCGTCAAGTCTTCGAAAGCTTCCCGGCACGCGGCCACGACGGAAGACTGCAGCTGCGAAATGGCGTCGGTTTCCATTCCGGCGGAATCAGCGAGATAGCGGGCGGCTCCGCCCACCGCGGCGGCCAAACGATCGTCCGCGTCGAGTTGCAGGTCGAAGATCCAGGGTTCAGTGGCCACGGCTGCTGGCGAGGGAGACTTCGCAGGCTTCCCGACAATCCGGGCAGTAGTAGAGACCGTCCATGCAAAGGCGCACGTTGTGCTGCCCTTTGCAGATGGTGCAATAGCGTTCACACGTGCAGCGTTCTTCGGGCAAATCACACTGGACGCAAACGGTGGGACCTTGCATAAGGGCCTCCCAGAAAACTGTACCTGAGCAGTGGCAGCGCGGCAAGACGAAGGTCCGGAGGGTACGGCGTGTCGTTTACCTCCTGCGGCGGGTTAGCGAGTCCCTCCGCGGGCGCGCGAGCGGCTTCTTTGACCCGTTTGGGAGCGCGTGTTAGTATCAAGTTCTTCCGAGCACATGGAATGGAATCCGCCTCAACTCCTCCTATTCGCGAGCTTCGCAAGACGCCCCTGAACGCGTTGCACCGGCGGCTGGGCGCCAAGATGGTGAATTTTGGCGGCTGGGATATGCCCGTCGAATATCCGTCGAGCGGCGGATTGATTGCGGAACACAGGGCGGTGCGCGGGAGCGTGGGCGTTTTCGACGTCAGCCACATGGGAGACATTCGCATCCGCAGTGGCAGCAAGCCCGGAGGCGCGCTGGCGGCAGTGCAGCACATCAGCATGAATGATGCGGCGAAGCTGGCCACCGGGCAGGCGCACTACTCGGCGATGCTGTATCCAGAAGGCACGTTTGTGGACGACGTGATTGTGCACCGGCTTGGTGAGGATGATTTTCTGCTGGTGATTAATGCGGGCACGCGAGAGAAAGATATTGATTGGGTGCGCGCGAATACCACGGGCTTCGACTGCGTGGTGGAAGAGCTGAGCGACACGTATACACAGCTGGCGATTCAGGGGCCGCGGGCCGTGGACGTCCTGCGAAAACTTACCGACGCGGATTTGAACGGGCTCAAGAATTACTGGTTCACGCATGGGACGATGTGCGGGCTGAAGAATACGCTGATCGCGCGCACGGGCTATACGGGCGAAGACGGATTTGAGATTTATGTGCCGTCGGATGTGGCGACCAGCGAAAAGGTGTGGAACCAGGTGATGGAAGCGGGGCGCGAATTCGGGATTATTCCCTGCGGCCTGGGAGCGCGAAACACGCTGCGGCTGGAATCAAAGATGGCGCTGTACGGGCACGAGATCAGCGACAAGATTAACGTGTGGGAAGCGGGGCTGGATCGCTACTGCAAGATGGAAAAGGTCGATTTTGTGGGGCGCGCGGCGCTCGAACGCGCTAAAGCGGCGGGATTGACGCGGACGCTCGTGGGGCTGGAAATGATTGACCGCGGAATTGCGCGCGACGAGTATTGCTGCTGCAGTGAGACGGGCGAAGTCATCGGCGTAGTGACCAGCGGCTCGCCTTCGCCGACGCTCGGAAAAAACATTGCGCTGGCGTACGTGCCACCGGCGTATTCGGCGATTGGCACGGTTTTGTATGTGGAGATTCGCGGGCAGAAGTGCAAAGCGCGAGTGGTTCCCACACCGTTTTACAAGCGGCCGAAAAAAGCAGTGGCGCCCAGCGCAGCCTGAGCTGCCCAAGAAAAATGGAAGGAGCAGTCCAATGGCGTATCCAAAGCAGTTCCGCTACACGAAAGAGCATGAGTGGGTTGACGCGAAGGGCGATCTCGCCACGATTGGGATCACCGACTACGCGCAGCATGAATTGGGCGACGTGGTATTTGTCGAGCTGCCGAAGCCTGGGGCGAAGATCGAGACGGGAAAATCGTTTGGGACCGTCGAATCGGTGAAGGCCGTGAGCGAGATTTATGCACCTGCTGCTGGCGAAGTGCTCGAGGCCAACGCGGAGCTGCACAATACGCCGGAAAAAATCAATAGCGATCCACATGGCGCAGCGTGGCTCATCAAAGTACGGCTCGCGAATCCTGCCGACGTGGCGAAATTGATGGATGCGGCCGCCTACGAAGCGTACGTCGCTGAAAAAGCGAAGGAAACCTCGGCCTAATGCGCTATCTCCCGAAGAGCCCTGCGGAACGGCAGGAAATGCTTGGCGCCATCGGCGCAAAATCCATCGATGAGTTGTTCTCCAGCATTCCGGAACGATATCGCCTGCGCAATGCGCTGAACATTCCTGGTCCTTTTTCCGAAGCGGAAGTTATCCAGTATTTCAAAGAGCGCGCGGCGGAGAATTCGAACGGCTATACGAGTTTTCTGGGCGCCGGCGTTTACAACCATTTGCGCTCGGTTGTGACGGACGCGATTATCCAACGCGGCGAATTCCTCACGTCGTACACGCCATATCAGGCAGAGATCACACAGGGCACACTGCAGGCAATTTTTGAATTCCAGACCCTAATGTGCCAACTCACCGGGCAGGAAGTCGCGAATGCGTCTATGTATGACGGCTCGACGGCAATGACGGAAGCCGTGCTGATGGCGGAGCGGCTCACGGGGCGCAATCGCGTGCTGGTGGCGCGGTCGGTGCATCCGGAATACCGCGGCGTGCTGCAAACCTATGCGAAAAATTCGGGATTGGTCGGAGAAGAGATTCCGTTCACGGCGAGCGGCACGGTGGACGCTAAAGCGTTGAAGGGAGAGCTAACCGATGACGTCGCGGCGGTGGTGGTGCAATCGCCGAACTTTTTTGGCGTGATCGAATCACATGCTGCGCTGGCCGAAGCTGCGCATGCAGTGGGAGCCATGTATGTCGTCGCCGTGGCGGAAGGTGTTTCGCTTGGATTGATCAGGCCACCCGCAGAAGCGGATATTGTGGCGATGGAAGGGCAAAGCTTCGGCATGGCACCGAGCTACGGTGGACCCTTTGCCGGTGTGATTGCTTCGCGCGATAAATTCGTGCGGCAGATGCCGGGGCGGCTGACAGGACAAACGACGGATTCGGAAGGCAAGCGCGGGTTCGTGCTCACGCTAGCGACGCGCGAGCAACATATTCGGCGCGAGAAAGCCACTTCCAATATTTGCACTAACCAGGCGCTTTGCGCGCTGGCCGCTACGGTGCATTTGACGCTGTTGGGCAAGGAAGGCTTGCGCGAGATGGCGGAGCAGAATTTTTCGAAGGCGCAGTTCGCGCTGTCTGAATTGTTGAAGATTCCGGGAGTGAAGCGCACCTTTGACGCGCCGTTTTTCAACGAATTTGTGGTGGAGCTGCCGCGGTCGGTAAAGCTGGTCAACAATCAACTCTTGCGCGAGAAAATCATTGGACCGTATGCGCTGGGCACGGCGTATCCGGAACTGACGAAGCGCGCGCTGGTGTGCGTGACGGAAACCACTTCACGCGCGGAGATTGAGCGTTTCGCGGGGGCGTTGAAACGAGTACTCGAACAACAGGTGTAGAGTCAATTTGGCATCGGAGGGCGTAGCGGTGCTGCGCTCCTACAAAGCAAGTTGGGGACATGAAAGATAAAATCAAGAAGGCGACGCGACATACGAATCAGAATGAGGGGCTGATCTTCGAGAAGTCCTCGCCTGGGAAGCGGGCGTTCGAATTGCCGCCGCTCGATGTGCCCGCAGCCGATGCGGCGAAAGCGCTGGGCGCGAGTTACCGCCGCGATGGCATCGAAGGCTTTCCCGAAGTGAGCGAGATCGAAGTGATTCGCCACTTCACGCGGCTCTCGACTTGGAACTACGCGATTGATCTGGGCATGTATCCGCTGGGCTCCTGCACGATGAAGTACAACCCGCGCGTGAACGAATTCGTCGCGCGCCTCGATGGGATCGCCACGGAGCACCCCTACCAACCACAAGAACTTTCGCAAGGCTGCCTGAAGATTCTGCGACTGCTCGAAAAATGCTTGCTGGAAATTACCGGCATGGACGCCATCACGCTGCAGCCCGCCGCGGGCGCGCAGGGCGAAATGACCGGCTTGCTGCTGATTCGCGCCAACCTGGAGAAGCAAGGGAATCCGCGGAAAAAGGTGCTGATCCCGGACTCCGCGCACGGAACGAATCCGGCCACGGCGGTGATTGCCGGCTACGAAGTGGAGAACATCAAGTCCGAATCGCACGGACAGATTGATGTGGAAAAGCTGCGCGACCTGGTGACTCCCGACGTCGCGGCGCTGATGATCACCAATCCTTCGACCCTCGGAATTTTCGAGCAGCGCATTCCGGAAATCGCGGAGATTCTGCACGCCAAAGGCGCGCTGCTTTACATGGACGGCGCGAACATGAACGCGCTCACAGGCATAACACGGCCCGGTGATTTGGGTGTGGACGTGATGCATTTGAATCTGCACAAAACCTTTTCGACGCCGCACGGCGGCGGCGGCCCCGGCGCAGGCCCCGTGGCGATGAAGAAAATCCTCGAACCGTTCCGGCCGGTGCCCATTCTGGTGGAAAAAGAGGGCGGACGGCTGGCGCTGGAACCGGTGCGGCCGGATTCCATCGGCAGAGTAAAAGCCTTCGCTGGCAATTTCGGCGTGCTGGTTCGCGCGCTGGCGTACATCCTTGCGTATGGTCCGGGGGTGCGGCAAGCCACGGAAGACGCGGTGCTCAACGCGAATTACATTCGAAAAAATCTCGAGGGCGTCTTCGATTTGCCCTATTCCCTGCCCTCGATGCACGAAGTGGTGTTCAGCGACGCCACCCAAAAGAAAAATGGCGTGAACACCATGGACATCGCCAAGCGGCTGATTGATTACGGATTTCATCCGTACACCACCGCGTTTCCTCTCATCGTTCCAGGCGCGCTGATGATCGAGCCGACCGAATCCGAATCCAAAGAAGAATGCGATCTTTTTATTGACGCGATGAAGGCCATCGCCGAAGAAGCAGCCAAGAATCCGGAGATTGTGAAAACCGCGCCGCACACCACGCGCGTACGCCGCCTCGATGAAGTTGGCGCTGCGCGCAAGCCTGTTCTCCGCTGGAAACCCGCCACGTCTCGCAGCGAAGCCGCGGGTTAAACGTCCATTCTCGCAAGAAGGCCGTAAATTTCCCGACAGATTCACAATTGTAGGTGACTAGGAATCCCAGTACCGCTGCTACTCACGTGAAATTTCTTTCAGATTCGCGCATTTTTCGCTTTGATTCACCAAACCAAAACAAGGCATTCGCCATCCTGTAATGCGCTGCGACTAGTCTCAGCGCTGGATTAGGCGTTTCCATCCCTATTTCCCCAACAAAGGAGATTCAATTGAAACGAAAATTGTTAGCTGTAGCGCTGTCTGTAGGACTGATCGGCACCACTCTTCCCGCACCGGCCCGCGCCAACGATGACCGTGACGACGGACACAAAGTCAAGCATGTTCTCCTCATCAGCATTGATGGGATGCACGCGGTTGATTACGAAAACTGCGTGGCATCCAACACCTGCCCGACACTGGCCGCTCTGGGCAAAACGGGCGTGAACTACACTCGCACGACCACATCTAGGCCGTCCGATTCCTTTCCCGGCCTGCTGGCACTGGTGACGGGCGGGAGTCCCCGAACGGTAGGCGGGTTCTACGACGTGGCTTACGATCGCGTTCTAGCTCCGCCTCTAAAGACTACCGGTAACGGGCTGCCGGGCACGGCCGACGACAATACACTGCAACCCTGTGTCCCCAATCAAATCTATAAGAACTCAGACGGATCAACCGGGACAGAGACCGAATATGAAGAGGGCGACGAATTCGACCAGTCCCAGCTTAACGGGCGCCCCGCTCCTGCCAAAAGTCCCTTGGATCTCATCGACGGCAACGTTACATCAATTAATCCCGCCAGGCTGGTTCGCGACCCGTTTAATAATTGCCAACCCGTATATCCTTGGAACTTCATCCGCACGAACACCATTTATGGCGTGATCCACGCCGCCGGCGGCTACACAGCCTGGTCCGACAAGCACGCTGTTTACTCTCTCGTTTCGGGCCCCACCGGAACCAATCAGCCCAGCAATGTGGATGATTACTATTCCCCGGAAGTCAACTCCAATAAGATTCCGCTCCCTGGCCTGACCACAGCGGGAACCAACTACAATTGCGCCAACGTCGTAATGGACGGGAATGACTGGACGACCGATTTCGATGCCATAAAATGCTATGACCAGTTAAAGGTCAACGCCGTGGTGAACTGGATCAACGGCAAGAACCACCTCGGGACAAGCAAGGCTCCGGTCCCGGTGATCCTCGGCATGAATTTCCAGGCGGTCAGCGTCGGCGAGAAGCTTATTAGTCCCGCAGCCTTGCCCGCAGACCGAAGCGACAGCAACTCAGGTGGTTACGAGGATGCCCAGGGTACGCCCAGACCCCTGATGGCGAAGGAAATCGTATTCGTGGACGCGGCCATCGGGCAGATGGTCAGTGCTTTGAAGTCCCAAGGGCTGCTCCACTCGACCACCATCATCATCACCGCCAAGCATGGACAGTCGCCAATCGACCCTAACCGCTTCTTCCCAATTCCTGGGAAAACCGGCAATGGCAATTCCCCGGGCGGGGTCATCGCAAACCTGCTCCCGGCAATTTACAACGACCCCAGTAACGCCCTCGGGCTGGCCGAAGACGACATTTCCCAACTCTGGCTAGCGGATCCTACCCAGACCGGCAACGCAGTGAACATGTTGGAAGCTAACGCAACGGCGCCGCCAGAGTTGGCCTCGGGCAGATCCTCTATGGTGCTTCGCTCAACAGCATCTTTAACCCGCCGGGCTTGCCCAATAATCCCGGGCCCTGCTGCCGCTTGCGGGAAGGGGGCGACCCGCGTACTCCCGATATCGTAGTGATTCCAAACGTCGGCGTGGTCTATACCGGCGGCGACAAAAAGCAGTCCGAACACGGAGGCTATGCCTGGGATGACACTAACGTGATGTTGCTCGTCTCTAACCCTCACCTCCGCCCCAAGACCCTTCACAGCTTTGTGGAAACCGCTCAGGTGGCTCCCACAATTCTTCAACTCCTCGGTTTCGATCCCGATGAACTCGATGCCGTTCGCGCCGAAGGCACGCCGGTCCTGCCGGGCCTGGATACGGACCGATAGGCACGGGAGCCGAAAAATAGTCGTATTGATTCACTCTTGCGGAGCGGGCGCTGATGGAGCGCCCGCTCTTTTTTTGCGGGCCCAAATCGCTGCTACACGCCGGGACAAGAACGTGGATGTTGCGGAGGCTAGGTCCGCCGATTCCGCCCACTCTAGTGGACGAATCTCACGCTGTCCAGGATCGAAGAAAACGTCTTGTCGTATTTGTCGTAGGCCGCTTCCGGGGCGACGCACACGAAAGAGACGATGCCCTCGGGGCGCAACGTGGTGATGATCCAATCCGTTTCCTGGCCGCCCGCGGGAGAATCGTTGCTCAAGTACGTTGAAAGGCCGGGCTGGCCGTTTAAACGCACACGTTCGGAGGGATGCGTTACCTTCATATTGGGATTCGCCTGCTGAAGCTCTTGAATCACTTTCTTTGTGGCATTTTCCAAAGCATTAGAATCGCCCGGGTCAACTTTCGTCTGCGTTACGCTCACGATCAATCCGTATGCGAGAGCGCTATGGCCGCTGCCGTCATCCAGCACTCCATGTTCGGGAGCGAACGAAACGCCGCCTCCCTCGCTGTCCGGATACTTCTTCCAATTGTCCGGATACTTCAGCGAGTAAGCAGTTGCTTGATAAGCCGCGAAGCTGCCAGATGGCGGCGCGGGAGGAGCGGCCACACTCGGCTCGCCGGGGAC
Organism: uncultured Acidobacteriota bacterium; assembly: GCA_963729455.1. GTDB lineage: Bacteria > Acidobacteriota > Terriglobia > Acidiferrales > UBA7541 > Acidiferrum. The sequence continues at coordinate 508,089 of CAVSNX010000002.1, read as the reverse complement.
CGGCTTTTTCACGATTGGCAGGGCTAGGACTTCGCGTTTAATGGCCTCAAACTCGGCAGAATCCCGTTTGGCATTGGCTGGAACGCCGCCTAACTTGTCGATCTCCTCGGCAACGCGCTCGACGCGGTGCTCCGGGCTCGGATGGTCGGAAAAAAACTCCGGGGGATTTTTCCCTCTCGTTTCTGCTTCGAGTTTCTCAAAGAACTGCGCCATGGCGCGCGGATCGTATCCAGAATCATAGAGAACCTGCGTTCCCATGATGTCGGCTTGCGATTCCGCGGCGCGCGAATACCGGAGCAGCACGCCGCCCGCTGCGAACACGCCGAGTTGGGTCAAGAGCGCTCCCCCAGTGTTATCCCCGAAGATGCCGCTGGCAATCCCGAGAAAACCTTGCGCGAGTTGCGCCTTTGTGGCTTGGGTGGTGCCGTGGCGAAGGGCCACGTGAGAAAGCTCGTGAGACAAAACCGCAGCGAGTTGCGCTTCGCTGTCGGCCACTTCGATCGCGCCACGATTCACGAACACGAAGCCGCCGGGAAGAGCGAAGGCGTTGATCGCCTTATCGTTCACGCAATGGAATTCGAACGGATACTGCACGCCACCGGTAGGCAGCTTCTGGGCCAGCCGCGTCCCGAGCTGCGTCAGGTATGCGTCTACTTTCGGCGCGTTGCAAAGAGGCAATTGTTTCTCAGCGTCTGCCGCGACTCGTTTTCCGACCTCGATGTCCTGCGGAGGGGAGAACATGTTCCATCCCTGCTTGAGCTGCGTGCGCTGAGCGCTTGCGTCCGGGACGAAAAGGAAGAATAGGCTTAGGAAAAAGCTGGCGAGCAACGCCAGTTGCGTACGAATGGCTCGAAGGTCCCGAGCGCCTGGCCCACCAAAAGGCTCTCTCTGAAACCACTTGATGCCCACAAGGGCCTCCCAAGGCCTGCACAAAATAGGATGGCAACCCTCGAATCAAGGTTACTTGAAACGAGCCGTAGCCGAAAACAAAAAACCCGGGTGGAGGACCACCCGGGCGGAACTGGAGAGAGAAGAAAGTGGAGTTAACGGGCCATGCGCGGCGTGGGCTCGGGAGAAAGCGTCACGCTGGGAGCATCGGCGGTCTTTCCGTTGCGCGCGGAGTTCGCCCGCGCGGGAGCCACCGGCTCCGGCTTCCGCGCCGGGAGAGCCAGGTTTTCGCCTTCGCGGACAAAGGTGAGACTGTCCCGCTCCTTGTTCCAGTCAATGCAAATCAAGTCTCCGAGGTGAATCTGCTCGGTCGCCAACAGGTTCGCCAGCGGATAGACCACGTGGCGTTCAATGGAGCGCTTCAGGTGACGCGCGCCATAGCGCTGGTCAGTGCCTTCCTGAAGCAGGAACTCGCGGCCGTCAGGGGTCACGCGGAACAGGAACTGCCCCTTGGCGGTTTCCAGCACGCGCTGCTGCACTTGGCCGAGTTCGATGTCCAGCACCTTTTCGAGCTGCTCCCGGCGCAACGGATGAAATACCACCACTTTGTCGAGGCGGTTCATAAATTCCGGGGAAAACTTGCGGCGGGCCGCTTCCACGGCCGTGCGCTCGACCTTCTCATCGAGGCCGTCAGCCGGCTTGTCTTTGGGCTGAACGAAACCCATGCCGCCTTGCATGAGTTCGCTGATTTCGCCGCCTCCAAGGTTGGAGGTTAGGAAAATGACGGTTTGGGAGAGGTCCACGCGGCGGTTGTCGCCGAGGGTCAGCGTGGCCTTGTCCAGCATGCCCAGCAGCAACTGCCAGAGGGCGTCGCTGGCCTTCTCAATTTCGTCGAAGAGCAGGAAGCTGAGTTTCAGTTTCTCGGTGTGGCTGGCCGCCAGGGCTTCCTGGGTGATGAGAGGATGTGTTTCGCGGTGGCCGAGGTAGCCTGGGGGCGAGCCAATCAGCTTGGCGATTTCGTGAGAGTGCTGGAATTCGGCGCAATCCACCTTGATAACCGCGCGGGCATCCCCGAAGAGGATCTCGGCAGCTGCTTCCACAATGCGCGTCTTTCCGGAGCCGGTTGGGCCCAGGAACAAGAGGTTACCTACTGGGCGGCCGGGAGAGTTGAGGCCGGCGCAGAAGACCTGGAACATGTCTACGAGGGACTGCACACCCTCTTCCTGGCCCACGATTTTCGCCTTCAGCGAGGCATGAAAATCATGCGTATCGTTGCTACGAATGCTTGGATCCAGTTGGTGTCGGACGGCGGCTTTCATATCGTCCACCCTTCTTAGCGCCCGGTTTTGCCGAACGCCCTGAGCGTCTCATGCTCGCGCACCAAGATGATACTGCATGGGAAGTGCCAATCTTTTCCACAGGGTTACGCTTAGGAAAATGACGCAGGCTCAACAACATACAGGGTATGGAAATCTGGAATGTGTCTCATCGGGTGAGACAGTGTTTCATCCGAGCGCAAAGTGAGAGAGGCGGAACAGTTTCTGTCATGCGTTGGACGACAAAAAGGGGCGCATTTTTGGATGCGCCCCGGGAACACTTAAAGTTGTACTTTAAGTCTTTAGCGGTCCTGCTTCTTGCGGGCTTGCGGCGTCGCGCTGGGGGTTCCCGATGGTTGCGCTGCGCGAGACTTTCTCTCCTCTTTGACAGCTTCAGTCGGCTCGTTGACGGATTTGCCGTCTTTGGCTTCGATGGGGGCAGTCGGCTCCGGCGACTAGTGGCAGCGGCCCCTGGACGAGTGCGCCTTCGCCTTCGCGGATAAATGTAAGCTGGTTATGGCTTTGGTCCCAGTCAATGCAAACCAAATCGCCTAGGTTGACTTGATCGGTAGCCAGTAGATTCGCCAGCGGATAGACAACATGCCGTTCGATGGCGCGCTTCAGATGCCGGGCGCCATAACGTTGGTCGGTTCCCTCCTGAAGGAGGAAGTCGCGGCCAGCAGGGGTTACGCGGAAGAGGAACTGTCCCTTGGCGGTGTCCAGAACGCGCTGCTGCACCTGACCTAGCTCGATATCCAGCACTTCCTGGAGCTGCTCGCGCTTCAACGGGTGAAAAACGACCACTTTGTCGAGTCGGTTCATGAACTCGGGAGAGAACTTACGCCGTGCGGCTTCCACCGCCGTGCGTTGGACCTTCTGGTCGATCCCGGATTCTGGCTTGTCCTTAGGCTGGATGAAGCCCATCCCACCTTCCATAAGTTCTGCAATCTCACCGCCGCCCAGGTTGGAGGTCAGAAATATGACAGTTTGAGACAAATCCACCTTGCGGTTGTCACCCAAGGTTAAGGTCGCCTTGTCCAGCATGCCGAGAAGAAGCTGCCAGAGGGCATCGCTGGCCTTCTCGATCTCGTCGAATAAGAGGAAGCTGAGCTTCAGCTTGTCCGTATGGCTCTTCGATAACTCATCCTGCGTAATCAACGGATGCGTTTCCCGGTGCCCCAAGTAGCCCGGGGGCGAGCCGATGAGCTTCGCAATCTCATGAGAATGCTGGAATTCCGCGCAATCCACCTTGATGATCGAGCGGGCATCGCCAAACAAGATTTCGGCGCCAGCTTCGACGAGGCGCGTCTTCCCCGAACCAGTTGGACCAAGGAACAAGAGGTTTCCCACGGGGCGGCCGGGCGAGTTCAGTCCAGCGCGAAAAACCTGATACAAGTCCACCAGCGCCTGGACGCCTTCTTCCTGCCCGACAATGCGGGAACGCAGCGCCGTCTGAAAATCGATGGTGTCTGTGCTGCGCTTGTTCGGATCAAGTGGAAGAATGTAGTCGCTCATAACGGCCTCCTAACGCCGCAACCGAGATTGCGACGCATTGCCAAACCGTCCGCGTCCGCGGTCAAACTGGTCGAGCTTGACCTGAAGCGTGGACTGCAGGAGCCGCAGCTGAACGAGCAGCTCCCGCGCCACATCGGGCGTTTCAGAAAGCCGGAGCAAGGGCGGAAAGAGGTCCGCCAGATCGAGATTGAGGGCTCGCAGGCTGGAAACGAGCTTTTGTACCGTGGGCGAACGGGGGTCCGCGAGATCCAGCCGGTGGTTGAGCTGCTCGCGCAACGAGCGCCAGTTGAGCTCCACGAACGGGTGCTTCTTCGAGACTTCACGAACGACTTCATCAGTGATCCTTGCACGGTCCCCGAGCCGTGCGAGATGCAGCTGCTGCACTTTTCCGCCGCGGCGCACGTTGTGCACCAGGTAGAACGACTTTCCTTTGCGGCGGACAAAAGCCATGACGTCACTCCAAGGCTGCCCCTTTCGCTGTAGTGTATTTTCTTTCCACTACAGCCGTCAATGAAATATCCGTGCTCTTTGCAAAATTTGCTTCCTATCAGTAACGCAACAAACGTAGTGGAAGCTGCGCAGAATTGCGCATCACAAATTTTTCTGCGTTTCATCAGTTCTTCGCATGCTTGCTTGCTCGCCACGTTTGCCTCTTCATACATCACTACCAACATTTGATGTTTGCCATTCCATCGTGGATGCTAAATCCGTCCGCGAAGCGTAGCTACTGCGTTAAACCCAGCTGCGGGATTTTTCTCTTGTTCTTGTCGTGAAGGAAATCTACGATGGCGCGCGCTTGCTTCTTGCTCTTCTGGGAGCACTCGGAGATGAACTCGAAATGTCCTGGAGTCCCGTTTACAAACTCGTGCAACGAATTCCTCGCGGAAGGGTTCTAACGTATGGGGAGCTTGCTAAAGCCTTGCGCCTGCCGGGCGGCGCGAGAAGCGCCGGCCGCGCGATGGCGGCGACTCCTTCGGGCAAAGGCATTCCCTGGCACCGCGTTCTTGGCGAGCGCGGCAAAATCGTGATTCGCGAACCGTACGCTTCTCTGCAAAGAAAACTCCTTGAAAGCGAAGGCGTCACCGTGATTGAGTCGCGCGTGGACCTGAAGCGCCACCTCTGGAAACCTTCCCAAAAAACCGAGTCGAAACAAACAGCTTCCCGCAAGCGTATTCGTAAGTAAGCGGTCCGCTGGGCCGCGCCTGCGTTACGGGACACGCCCCCACCTGCGGTATGCTATAGCTCTTTTTGAGTGCGCCCCAAAACGCGCCCCGAAACATGCCCTGACTGGTGGGCTTAACAAATATGGTTGGTCCCATTCTGCAAGTGGAGAATCTTGTCAAACGCTACGGAGACGTCGAGGCCGTCCGCGGGGTCAGCTTCAACGTGGACGAAGGCGAAGTGTTCGGCCTGCTTGGGCCGAACGGCGCAGGGAAAACCACTACCGTCGAAATTCTGGAAGGTCTTCGCGACCCTGACGGAGGGCGCGTGTCCGTCTGCGGTCTCGACCCGCAACGCGAATCGGCCGCCCTCAAACACGAGATTGGCGCCGCGCTGCAATCCACTTCCCTGCCGGACAAATTACGCGTCATGGAAGCCCTGCGGCTTTTCGCCAGTTTCTATAAGGGGGGCCGTAACCCGGAAGACTTGCTCAAGCGTTTTGGCCTGGAAGAAAAGCGCAACACCTTCTACCGCGAACTCTCCGGCGGGCAAAAGCAGCGATTGGCTCTTGCGATGGCCCTCGTCAACGATCCCAAGGTTTTGTTTTTTGACGAGCCAACCGCTGGACTCGATCCGCAAGTGCGGCGCGAAATCTACGACATCATTGAAGAACTGAAGCGCGAGAGAAAAACAATACTGATGACCACGCATTATATCGAGGAAGCCGAAAAGCTCTGCGACCGCGTCGCCATTGTGGATCATGGAAAAGTGATTGCCCTGGGCACGCCTCGTGAGTTGAAGGCGCATTCCGGCGGCGCCACGCGCATCGAAGTGCGCCTTTCGAAACCGGAGACGGACGGCGCGCTGAAAAATCTGGACGGCGTGGCGGACGCCCGCGTGGTGGACGGCGCGTACGTGATTCATTCGATGCGTCCGCCGCAAGCCATCGTTTCTCTTGTGAAGTATCTTGAGGCCCAGGGCAACGAGTTAATCAGCTTGGAAATTGCTTCGCCCTCTCTCGAGGACGTCTTCATCGAAATGACCGGAAGGAGGTTGCGCGATTGAAAAACTTCGCCGCACTAACCCGCATGCGCATTCAGCTCACGCTGCGCAATAAGATGTTTATTTTTTTCAGCGTGATCATGCCCTATGGTTTCTTCTTCCTCTACGCCGGAGTTTTCGCCAAAGGCAATCCGTGGGCTATCCGCTATCTGCTTGGTCCGGTCCTGGCGCTCACGGTGATGGGCAGCTTCTGGGGCCTAAGCGCTGCGCTGGTGATGTTCCGCGAGCAAGGCATTTTGCGCCGTTTCCACGTGACGCCGGTGACCGCGAGCGACATGCTGGCCTCCAGCATCGTCGCGAATTATGTGCTCACGATGCCCACGGTGATTGTCGAATTCCTGTTCGCGCGCTTCATCTATCACGTCCCAAATTTTGGCAACCTCGTTTCCGCGTTTCTGCTGATCACGCTTGGGACCGTTTCGTTCGCGTCCATGGGTCTCGTTGTCGCCAGCGTTACCAATACCATGCAGGAGACCCAGGTCATCAACCAGCTCATCTGGTTCCCACTGATCTTCTTGTCCGGAGCCACGATCCCGCTCGCGGATCTTCCGCAAGTCGCCAAGCATGTGGGCCTCTTCCTTCCCGCTACCTATCTCGTCACCGGACTGCAGGCCGCGATCTTCTGGGCCTTCACTGCCTGGAGCGTGGACGTTTTGCTCGCGCTGTGCTCACTTGCCGTGTGGGGCATCCTGACGTTCTTTTTGTCCGCGCAGCTCTTCCGCTGGGAGCCGGAGTCCAAGATTCCCCGTAGAGCGAAGCTCCTCGCCGCGGCCACCGCCATCCCTTTTCTCCTTCTTGGAATTTGGGAGAACAACACCAATCGGACGATGAAGACGGCGCAGGCCATGTACAATTCGCTCAACGCGCCAGCGAAGCCCGGCCCCCCGTCCGATAAAGCGCAATGATCCGGACTTATTTTTCTCTCGATTCGCGAAGCCTTTGAGCGGTGGACGCCACGCCCCACGCGCCAAATTGGTTCCGCCCGCGCCGCTTCCACTACACCCGGCTCATTGACGCTTCCTCCCGCGTACCGTATTCTGCGATTTCGACCACGGCGAGTGGCACTATCAAACAGGGAGCAATCATGCCGATTCAGAAAACCGAGAAAATCTGGCACAACGGAAAGTGGATCAACTGGGACGACGCCAAGCTGCACGTGCTCTCGCATGTGGTCAGCTACGGCTCCGCGGTATTCGAAGGCATTCGCTGCTACGAAACCAAGCAGGGCCCTGCGATCTTCCGCCTGCGCGAACACATGCAGCGCCTCATCAACTCCGCCAAGATTTACCGCATGGAGCTGCCGCACTCGGTAAACGAATTTGCCAACACCGCCTGCGAACTGGTCCGCCTGAACAAATTGAATTCCTGCTACGTGAAGCCCATCGCCCTGCGCGGTTACGGCGAAGTAGGTGTGAACCCGCTGAGTTCGCCCATTGACCTTTACATGGCCTGTTGGAGTTGGGGGGCATATCTCGGTCCGGAGGCGCTCGCCAAAGGTGTTGACGTCGGCGTCAGCTCCTGGACGCGCATCTCTCCCAACACTCTTCCCGCCATGTCCAAGGCCGCCGCGAACTACATGAACTCGCAGCTCATCCGCATGGAAGCCTCCTTCAACGGCTACGCCGAGGGCATCGCGCTGGATTCCGCCGGCCACGTCAGCGAGGGCTCCGGCATGAACGTGTTTCTCGTCCACGAGGGGACGCTCTACACTCCGCCGCTGGCCACCAGCATTCTGCCCGGCATCACACGCGATGCGATCGTGAAACTTGCAGAAGACCTCGGCATCCCCGTGAAAGAATCGGTGATCCCGCGCGAAATGCTCTACATCGTGGACGAAGTGTTCTTCGTCGGAACGGCCGTCGAAGTGACGCCGATCCGCTCCGTCGACCACATCCAGGTAGGCAAAGGCGTCTGCGGCCCAATCACGCGCAAACTGCAGGAAGAATTCTTCGCCATCACCAGCGGCAGCAAGCCGGACCGCCACAACTGGCTCACGCCGGTAAATGCGCCCGTCGGCGCAGCGACGCGCTAGCTTGCGCAGTTTCAATTCGTGTTTTCTACGGGCGTCTGCAGCAGCGGGCGCCCGTACTTTTTTGGTTCACACTTTTTCGCACCGCGTTGACTCACTTCACCGCAACCCCTATCATTTCGCCCAGCGGCAATCCCCGCAATGACCGAAGAAACCATCTCTCACTACAAGGTTAAGGAGAAACTCGGCGGCGGCGGCATGGGCGTAGTTTATGCTGCCGAAGACCTGAAGCTTGGCCGCCGCGTCGCGCTCAAATTTCTTCCCGAGGAGTTCAGCAAAAATCCCCAGGCTATGGAGCGCTTCCGCCGCGAAGCGCGTGCCGCTTCCGCCCTGAACCACCCCAACATCTGCACGATTCACGACCTCGAAGAGCACCAAGGAAAATATTTCCTGGTGATGGAACTGCTCGAAGGCGAGACGCTGAAAGATCGCATCGCCGGCCGGCCACTTCCGCTCGACACGCTCCTGGAAATCGGCGTGCAAATCGCCGACGCGCTCGATGCCGCGCACAAAAAAGGCATCGTTCACCGCGACATTAAGCCCGCGAACATTTTCATGACCGCCCGCGGCCAAGCCAAGTTGATGGATTTTGGCCTGGCCAAACTCGGGTCGGATGCCAGTTTAGCCGGAAGCACGCTTGGATCACCCGAAGGCGTTACCGCTGACGACGCCCTCACCAGCCCCGGAGTCGCAATGGGCACCGTCGCCTACATGTCCCCCGAACAAGCGCGCGGCGAGCAACTTGACGCGCGCACCGACCTCTTCAGCTTCGGCGCCGTGCTTTACGAAATGGCCACCGGTCGCATGCCTTTTTCTGGCTCGACTTCCGCCGTCATTTTCCACGCCATCCTCGAGCGCACGCCGCCGAATCCCAGCAGCCTGAACTCCAAGCTCCCCACCCGTTTCGACGAAATCGTTTCGAAGGCGCTCGAAAAAGATCGTGACCTGCGCTACCAGAGCGCCGCCGAAATCGAAGCCGACCTGAAGCGCCTCAAACGCGACACGGACTCCACGCGCGTGACCGCCGCTGTGCATGCGGCGGCAACAACCTCTCCGCGCCACAGCAGAACGCGTCTACACTCCGCCCTTGCGTTCCTGGTGCTGCTGGCCATCGCCGCCGGCTGGTACGGCTTTCATCGCCTCCGCCAGGAATTGCCGAACCCGCCAGCAGCTTCGGGTTCGATCGATTCGTTAGCCGTTCTGCCCTTCGTCAACGCCAGTGGCGATCCGAATGCGGAGTACCTCAGCGAAGGCATTACGCAAGGATTAATCAGCACGCTTGCTCAGCTTCCCAATTTGAAAGTCGTTTCTTTGATGTCCGCCTACCGCTACAAGGGCAAGGCCATCGACCCTCCCGCCGTCGCTCGCGAACTCGGCGTGCGCGCCATTTTGACCGGCCGCATGACCCAGCAGGCCGACGACTTCTCCATCAGCGCCGAATTGATCGACGCGGAGCACGACCGCGAACTCTGGGGCAAGCAATACCAGCGCAAGCTCGCCAACATAAGCACTTTGCAATCGGAAATTACTGCGGACATCACGGAAAACCTGAAGCTGAAGCTCAGCCGCGCACAGCAAAATCTCGTGGCCCAGCGCCCCACGCAGAATTCAGAGGCTTACCAGCTCTACCTCCAGGGGAGATTTTATTGGAACCGCCGAACGTCCGGCGGCGTGAACAAAGCCATTGATTATTTTCAGCAAGCCATCGACAAGGATCCTGGTTTCGCCCTCGCGTATTCCGGCCTCGCCGACTGTTACTACTCCTTGGCGCGCCAGGCAGCCACGCTCTCGCCAAAGGAAGCAGGCCAGAAGGCGCGACAGGCCGCGGACAAAGCAATCGAAGTCGATCCTACCCTCGCAGAAGCGCATGCCTCTCTGGCACTCGTCTTGATGATATTCGAGTGGAACTTTCCTGGAGCGGAACGAGAATTCCGCCGGGCCATAGACCTCAATGCGAATTACCCCTACGCGCATCAGTGGTATTCGGAACTCCTCCTCGCCACCGGCCGTTACGAGGAGTCGGTCATGGAGGCCCGCAAAGCCCTGGCGTCGGAACCCTACACATTAATTTTTCACGGCACTCTAGGTCTTTCGCTGATGTTCGCTCGTCAGTATTCCAAGGCGGAGGACGAAATTCGCAAAGCGCTGGATATGGACCCGAACTTCCCCATCGCTCACTACACCTATTCTGAACTGCTGATTCGTGAGGGGAAGTTTGATGAAGCGGTGTCGGAAATGGAAAAGGCCGTTCACTTCATACCGGAATCTTCCTATTATCGCGGCTATCTTGGCTACGCCCTTGCCAAGGCCGGCAGAACGGGGGAGGCCCGAAAAATTCTGAGCGCTTTGACCGAAGAAGCCAAAACAAAGTATGTCTCCTGGAGGGGAATTGCCGACATCTATGAGGGCCTGGGTGAAAAAGATCACGCATTTGCCGCATTGGAGCTCGCGTATCAGCAGGGCGACCCTCGAATGGATGCGATCCGGGCGCGCGCTGACGGGGATTCGTTTTGGACCGCGGATCCGCGTTTCGCAGAGCCTCTTGAAAAAAATTGGCCTCCCCCCGCTAAATTGATGTTGTCCGCGCCGCATCACAAAACTCGTCAAGATTGCTGGCGCTATGCGCCGCATTCCAGCTAGAATGCAGCCGTTCGAATCGGGCGCGGATTCCACTCTGTGCGGGGAGACTTTTGAATGTACAACACGGCGCAAAAACTGGTCGCTGAATTCATTGGAACATTCGCGCTGATTTTTTTCGGTGCCGGTGCCATTTGCTCCGACCAGTATTTGCATACCACAGGGGGCTTGGGCCTCCTCGGCATCGCCCTCGCGCATGGTTTGGCGATCGCCATCATGGTTTCCGCAATGGGGCATATTTCCGGCGGCCACTTCAACCCCGCAATCACCATCGGCTTCTGGGTTACGAAGCGCCTGAACACCATAGACACAATCCTGTACTGGGCGGCACAGTTGGCCGGCGCAACGGCCGCGGCGTTTTTGCTGAAGGCCGTCGTCCCGGAAGATACCTGGCGCGCGGTGGCTCTGGGCGTCCCGGAACTCGCCAGAGATTTCCCGCGCTGGGCAGGCATTGCGCTGGAGGCGGTCGCGACGTTCTTCGTTGTGCTGGTGGTGTTCGCTACGGAGGTTGACGAAAAGGGCGCGTTTCGTTCCATCTCCGGCTTTGGCATTGGCCTCGCTTATACCGTTGGCATTCTGGTTGCCTGGCCTCTCACGGGAGCAGCCTTGAATCCCGCGCGTGCCTTCGGACCAGCTTTGGCGGCCACGCACTGGGCCAACCACGGCGTCTACTGGGTCGGCCCACTCGCCGGAGGATTTGTCGCGGGCCTCCTATACGACACCCTCTATCTGAAGAAGGCTTGAGCCGTCGCTTCCTTCCCCGAAAAACCTGTCCCTAGGCTCAGGTAACTACCGCGCAACCCCTTCGTTCAGCCGCCTTGTACCCCCTCTGGGCCGGTGCTAGTGTCGCGTATTAGCTGCATTTCTGCGGGGTTCATACGATATGGCCGTAAGCATTGACGATCTGCTGCGTCGCGCAGTTGAAAACAAAGCGTCCGACTTGCACTTGAAAGTCGGCAACCACCCGTACCTGCGCGTGGACGGCTTGCTCGCCCCGCTCACCGATGTGCCCCGCATCACGCCGGAAGAAATGCTCTCGATGGCCTTCAGCATGATGACCAACCGCCAGAAGCAAAAGTTTAAGGAAACGGCGGAGTTGGACATGGCCTATGGCGTCGCCGGCTTGGGCCGATTCCGCGTCAACGTGTTCCAGCAGCGCGGCAACGTTGGTATGGTCCTGCGCGTCATTCCCACAAAAATTCGCACCACAGAAGAATTGAACCTTCCGCTCGTCATTGACAAAATTTGCGAAGAGCAGCGCGGATTAGTGCTGGTCACGGGAACCACCGGTTCCGGTAAGTCCACCACTCTGGCGGCCATGATTGACCGCATCAACGCCAACCGCGCCGATCACCTGATCACCATCGAAGACCCCATCGAGTTCCTGCACCGCGACAAGAAAAGTTTCATCAATCAGCGCGAAGTGGAAGTGGACACCGCAAACTTTTCCACCGCCTTGCGCGCTGCCCTGCGTCAAGACCCCGACGTGATTCTGGTCGGCGAAATGCGCGACCTGGAAACCATTTCCACCGCATTGCTCGCCGCCGAAACCGGCCACATGGTGCTCTCCACTTTGCACACTTTGGACGCCACGGAAACAATTCAGCGTATTATCGCGGTCTTCCCCCCGCCCGAACAAAAACAGATTCGCTTGCAGCTTGCCGCCACGCTGAAGGCCGTCGTCTCGCAGCGCCTGGTGCGCCGCGCCGATGACAAGGGCCGTGTTCCCGCCTGCGAAATCATGATCGCTACCGGCTATATCCGCGATTGCATCATCAACGCAGACAAAACCCGCTTGATCCACGACGCCATCGCCGCCGGCACCAGCCAATACGGCATGCAGACCTTTGACCAGTCGCTCTTCGATCTCTATTCCAAGCAGCTCATCACCCTTGACGAAGCTCTCGCCCGCGCCTCCAACGCCGACGAATTCAAGCTCCGCATCCAGGGTATCCGCTCCGCCGCCGACGCCGCCCGCGAAGAAATGGCCTCGCAAATGGCCGACTTCGAACGCTTCGCCCGTAAATAGCCATGTTGTGTAGCGCCAAGCTTTAGCCCGGCATCTTGCCTCAGCTGTGAAGCTTGCGGATTGAAGTCTTGCGTACTTTTGGCCTGAACTCCGTTATTATTCCTCCAGTGCGTGAAGCGTATGAGAATTTTCGCCCGAGCCACAATCCTCGGCCTGAGTCTTGCGGCTACATTGACCGCCGGCGTCCCGAAGTCAACCGATATCCGGCGCGTTGACTTCAAGAACTTCCTGTTTCCGTGGGACGAAGCGATGGCAGAGGCTTCTTCAGTCCCCTCGGTCTGGCGCTGGATTGACCCGTTGCCGCAGTCACACATTCGCGCTGTACGAGGTATTCACCATTTTTACTTCTCGGGTCAAAGCAACCTCGAACGCGAGCATGCTCCATTGATCAGTGTGGATTCCGTGACCTACGGAGATCTGGATGGAGACGGAGGGGAAGAAGCGGCCGTGCACTTGAACTACAGCACCGGAGGCACCTCCAATTGGGATTTCCTCTATATTTATAAACTGGATCGTGGCCAGCCTAAGCTCCTGGGTGTTCTTGAAAGCGGCTCGCGCGGATATGGTGGTCTTGTGCGAACTTCTATTGCCGAGGGCTTGTTGGTACTTGATTTTGCCGACGCGGAAAGGCGTGTCGGTGATTGTTGCTCGGAAGGCTACATCCGGGTTCGGTATCGCTGGCGACATCGAGGTTTCGCCGAAGAAGGATCACGAGAGCGGGGTGATTTGCCGTTGAAAGTCCAGTAGCTAGAGCCTTCGAGTTTTCAGCATCGCTGCATTACCCCATTTGGCCGTTCTTCCTCTAGTTGACGACGGTCACCCTACTAGCTGGCCACTCGCTATCTTCTCCTCTATGCTTCCTGCATGTTCGAGAAGTCGCACCAACTTGAGACCTAAGGCGGAGTGTACGATGCGGCCTCGCGTGAGATCTTGCCCAACGTTTACTGATATCTTTCCTCTAGGCGGCACGTACTATATGGCAGAGTGCATCTCCTTGGGGTTGCCATGAAGAAATCGTTCCCTCATCAGAACCGTCTGCTCGTCCTGTCAATCCTCGCTATCGCCTTTACCATCGCAGCGGCCGGCCTACTATCCGCGCAGAACACGTCTCCTCCAGCCGCGCCCGCCGCATCCGCCAGAACCTTCGTCATCCGCAACGTCCGCGTCTTCGACGGCGAAAAGCTCCTCCCCGCCACCGACGTCTCCATCGAAAACGGCCTCATCCACGCCATCGGCAAGAACTTGCAGGTCCCAGCCGGCACGAAAGAAATCAACGCCAGCGGCGACACGCTCCTCCCTGGCTTGATCGACTCCCACACCCACACCTGGGCGCAAGCTCTCAACCAGTCGCTAATCTTCGGAGTCACCACCGAACTCGACATGTTTTCCGATCCAAAATTCGACGCGGAGATCCGCCAGCGCGAAGCTGCCGGGCAGAATCTCAACGCCGCCGACCTTCGCTCCTCCGGCACGCTCGTCACCGTCGCCAAGGGCCACGGCACCGAGTACGGCTTCCCCATTCCCACACTCGCCAGCGCCGCCGACGCGCAATCTTTCGTCGACGCCCGCATCGCCGAAGGCAGTGACTACATCAAGATCATCTACGATGACGGCGCCGCCTACGGCATCAACTTTCCGACGCTCACGAAAGAAGAAGTCGCCGCCGTCGTCACCGCAGCTCACAACCGCAAAAAACTCGCTGTCGTTCACATCGGCTCGCAAGCTGGCGCGCGCGACGTCATCGAAGCCGGCGCCGACGGCCTCGCCCACATCTTCGAAGACGAACCTCCTGCCTCTGATTTTGCCGCGTTCGTAAAACAGCATCACGCCTTCGTCATCGCCACCCTCACCGTCAACGAATCCGTCGCCGGCAAACCCAGCGGCGAATCTCTTGTCAACGATCCGCGTCTCGCTCCTTATCTCGACGCGTCATCCGTCGGCAATCTAAAGAAGTCGTTTCCCCATCGTCCCGGCAGCAAGACAAACTTCGCCAACGCCCTCGCCGCCGTCCGCGCTCTTCGTGCCGCCAACGTGCCTCTTCTCGCTGGCACCGACGCGCCCAATCCCGGCACCGCTCACGGCGTCAGCATCCACCGCGAACTCGAGCTGCTCGTGCAAGCCGGCCTCACGCCCACCGAAGCTCTGCGCTCCGCCACATCCGTCCCCGCTAACACGTTCGGCCTCAGCGATCGCGGACGCATCGCCCCCGGCCTGCGTGCCGACCTCGTCCTCGTAAAAGGCGACCCCACTCAGGACATTCTCGCCACCCGCGATATCGTCTTCGTCTGGAAAACCGGCGCCGAAGCCGACCGTGCCGCCACCCGCGCCATGGTGGAAAAAGAAAAGCAAGAAGCTCAAGCCGCCGCGGCAACGCCAGCGCCCGCAGGCTCCGAGTCCGGCCTCATCAGCGATTTCGAAGTTGACGCCACCACGTCAAAGTTCGGTTCCGGCTGGTCTGTCTCCACCGACACCATGGCCGGCGGCAAATCTACCGCCGAACTGAAATGGCTCGCGCCAGGAGCAAATGGCAGTAAAGGCGCGATGCAGATCACCGGCACAATTTCCGACGCCTTTGCCTACGCCTGGGCCGGCGCCATGTTTTCCCCCGGCTCCCATCCATTCGAATCGGTCAATCTTTCTTGCAAGAAATCCATTCGCTTCTGGATTCGCGGCGACGGCCGCCCCTACCGCCTAATGTTCTTCACCAAGTCCGGTGGCTACAACCCCGCCATCCAAAGCCTCAACGTTGGCACCGAATGGAAAGAAGTCACAGTTCCCTTCTCCACCTTCGGAACCGACGGTCACGACATCACCGCCATTCTTTTCTGCGCCGGCGGCACCCCCGGCGCCTTTACCTTCGCCATCGACGACGTCCGCCTAGAATAAGAACTTCCTTAACCCGTCAAAAATTGCACAGCCGATTCACGAACGAAGCGCCCGCACTCTCTGCGTTCTCGGTGTCTCTGCGTTTCGATTCTCTTTCTTCCTTTCGACCTTCAACTGTTGACTGTCAACCTCCTGCCCGTCTTTACTTCCTTACTTCCTTACTTCTATCCTTCCAGCATGTTCTCCAAGCCCCGCCAACTCGAAACCGAATCCGAAATGTACGACCTCGCCCTGCGCGCTCTCATGCGCCGCGCCCACTCCGTCCACGAAATGAAGAAAAAACTCGAACGCCGCAGCGACAACAAACTCCTCGTTCAAGTCGTCATGGCGCGCCTGAAAGAAAACGGCCTCATTGACGACGCCCGTTACGCTAGGCAGTTCGCCCGCCAGCGCACCGAATCCCGCAAACAAGGAAAATTCCGCGTAGCCCGCGACCTCCGCGCACGCGGAGTTCCCGACAAGCACATCGAAGCCGCACTGGAAGAAACCGCCAAGTCCACCGATGAAAGCGCCATGGTCCGCCAGCGCATCGAACGCAAGCTCCGCTCCTACCGCGGCGAAATCGATGAAAGGAAAATGGCCTCGATCTATGGAAGTTTGTTGCGAGCAGGATTTTCCGCGGACGTAGTCCGCCGGGAATTGAAAGCCCTGGTAAAAGAAGACGTTCCGGACATCGACCCGGAATAGTGCCCGAATGTCCCTTTGTAGGAGCGCAGTGTCGCTGCGCCCTCTTCGATCTTCGCTTCGACTCCGCGACCGCTACGCCAGCGCCTTCTTCAAAAACTTCATCGTGCGCTCCCACGCCAGCTTTGCGCTCCCCGCGTCATACACTTCCGGCCGCGCCTCGTTCATGAACGCGTGCTGCGCGTCATACCGATAAATCTCAAATTCCGATTTCGATTCCTTCAGCGCCGCCTCCAGTGCATTCACTTTGGCCGGCGTGATCCACCCATCCTGATTCGCAAAATGGCAAGTCAGCGGAATCTTGATCTTCTTTAGTTCAGCCGCAGGCAAATCCGGAATCCCGTAAAAACACGCACCCGCATCCATCTCCGGCACGCGCAATGCCGTGAGAATCGTCAGCACCCCGCCCATGCAAAATCCGCCCACTGCCACCTTCTTCGAACTCTGCTTCAAATATTGCACCGCCCCGCGAATGTCCTGCTCCGCCGCATCAGGAAAGTTGAGGCTCCCCATCAAGTGGCTGGCTTCGTCGGAGGACTTGGCAACTTTGCCTCGGAAGAGATCCGGCACCAGCGCCCGGTAGCCTTCCCCGGCGAGCCGGTCCGCCGTCTTCTTGATCTGCTCGTTAATCCCCCACCATTCCTGTATGCAAACAAATCCTGGCGCACCCGAACCCGTCTTCGGAGTCGCCAAGTAACCGGGACACATTTTCCCGTCCGGCCGCTTGAACTGAACCATCTCACCCATGAAATCCCTCCACGCAAAGTAGATTGCTACCGCTATGTTATGACAAATGTTTGGCTTTTGCCTGCGCTCAACAAAGCGCAGCGGAACCTGTTTGCTCATTTCCTCAGCACCCATTTGCTTCACCTCTTCCTTTTCAGCGCGATCGATAGCCGAGTAATGGAAGCCTTAGTACTCCTATTAATCTTCGATGAGAAGGTCTGAGCGGCGAGCGGAGAAATATGGAAATCAATATCATTCGCTGTATAACGCAACTTTTTTCCTGAATGGGTCGAGGAAACTCACGGTGGCCGACGATTATTAAATTTTTTTATGCAGTTGTTCTTGCATTGATATAACCGTGAGTGTATTGTCCGGGAGCTTTCCAAGTTTTGATTGCATTCAGGAGAACATCTATGCCCAGTTCGACCCGATTTACGGCCTTGTTTTTGGGATCCGTTTTGTTGGCTTGCTCTGCTACCCGCACGGCCGGCCAGACCGCTCAGAGTGACCCCTCTCCATTCTCGGCCCAGGCCTCTCCAGGTTACACCAAAGCGTCGCCTGTCCCGTTGAGCTCCGCGTTGGCAGCGAGTTCCGCAGCCTCAGGACTTGTCCTGGTATTCCCGCCGAACGCGGCCACTTCCAGGGACGTCTTCAAGACGCGCAAGGGTGCCGCGAGTACAAACGCAGGTCCAAATGCCGCGTCGGGGAACAACGGCAGCCAGTCCGGAAGTGGTCCCCGCAGCACAGGCAACAGCATTTCTGGTTTCGTCACCCTACCCACCTTTGGAGGCGGGTTTGCCGCTCAAAATGGCCCTTTTCTCGGCGGCGTCTTCCCTTACGTCATGATGGGGAATAATCCTGTCCTCGGCGGAAGGACCGATATTCCGGCGAAGATCACGGCGGTTTCTCTCAATCTTCTGAACGTACCCGCGGGCTTTTCCCCGAGCGTGCCCTTCAGTTTCGAGGATCTCCTCACGGATTCCCCGAACTTTGTGGAAACAAATTACACCTCGGGCCGCCACATTCAGTTCGGCGACGCCGTTCAGCGCGCGGAATTCTTCAACACCATGGGAGACGACTGGCACACCGTCCTCGACCCTAGCGTCGTTAGCCGCGTCACCATCAACATACCGCGGCACGTCCGGGTGCAATTGCCGGACGGCAGCATCGTGACCGTGCAATCCTACTTTGTTGGCCACGCCCCGGACGGGACGGAGTTCATCGAACTGTTGGACTTGCTGTTCAACAACTTGTGGTTCAACCAAGCCGTGAACGATATTAACGCCAACAATTATTCTACCGATGCCTTCAACATGCAGGCCTGGCCCAACACCTATTTGTTTTCGATTGACGCGACGGGAAAGCCCGCAGGCTGCTGCGTCATCGGTTTCCACACCTATATTTTCGATCCCAGCCAGACGCCTGCACCCGCCTGGATTTTCGCCTACGCGAGCTGGATCTCTCCGGGAATATTTAGGAACCCCGGACTCCTGGATGTCACCGCGTTCTCGCACGAAACTTCGGAAGCGTTTAACGACCCCTTTGGTAGCAATTCGGTGCCACCCTGGCAGTTCCCCGGCCAGCCCGCGAATTCGCAGGTTTGCCAGGGCAACCTGGAAACCGGCGATCCAGTCGAGGTGCTGCAGACCTCTACCGTTCCCATAACGCTTCGGGAGCGGAAGGAAGTCTTTACGTATCACCCCCAGACCGAGGCCTTGTTGCAATGGTTTGAAATGGGCGCCACTTCCGATGCCATTGGCGGCGCCTTTAGCTATCCAGACACCACCGCGCTGACGCAGTCCGCCGTCCCTTGCCCACAATAACGTATTGCCAAACTCGTTGCGAAGAGCAGGCACCGGAATTTCCGGTGCTTGCTCCTTTTATGTCACCCAAGGAACCGGCTTAGCGGAACTGTCTCATATTTACCACATAGGTAGCTCTTGACTTAGTGCATCTTCCATGCTATCCTTCTGTGTGAATCGCGCCCCACAATCCGCTAACCCCAGCATTTGCCACACATCCGAAAAATCCTCCTCTAACTTCTTTCCTTGCCACACATCCAAAATCATTAGACTTAAAGTCCTTTGTTTGCCACACATACAAAAAAGAGGGGGGTGCCCCCTCCCTCTGCGTTGGCTTGCCCGCTTCGCCTCTGCCATAATGCCGTGTCACACGTGCAACCCGGCGTGTTTCGACTCCACTCCTTGTGGGAACTGAGGCTGTTGACGTGACTGGCGGCGACAAACACGAGAAATTCTGGAGCGGCAACGACATCCGCGAAGCCTTTCTGTGCTTCTTTGAAAGCAAAGGCCACCGCCGCGTGCGGAGTTCCTCGCTCGTCCCGCATGGCGATCCCACCCTGCTCTTCACCAACGCCGGCATGAACCAATTCAAAGACGTCTTCCTCGGCCTCGAAAAGCGCGACTACAACCGCGCCACGACAGCACAGAAATGCGTGCGCGCCGGCGGCAAACACAACGACCTCGAAAATGTCGGCTTCACCAAGCGCCATCACACCTTCTTCGAGATGCTCGGCAATTTCTCCTTCGGCGATTATTTCAAGAAGGACGCCATCGCCTACGCCTGGGAGTTAATCACTTCAAAAGAGTGGTATGGCATCGACAAGGAAAAGCTGTACGTCACCGTCTTCGGCGCGACCGAAGTGTCACCTGGTCAACTACTGGGATCAGATCACGAAGCCAAGGTTTTCTGGATAAACGAGGGAGTGCCCAAAGATCGTGTTTTTGAGATACCCGGCCTGAAAGACAATTTCTGGGCCATGGGCGATACCGGGCCGTGCGGACCGTGCAGCGAAATCTTTTACGACATGGGACCAGCGGCAACGGAAGCCTTTCACGCTAACTGCACATTCCCTTGCGATTGTGGACGTTATGTCGAGATCTGGAACCTGGTGTTCATGCAGTTCAATCGAGATGCCGGCGGCACGCTCACTCCCCTGCCCAAGCCCTCCATAGACACCGGCATGGGGCTCGAACGCGTTGCGGCCGTTCTCCAAAGCAAGATCTCCAACTATGAAACTGATCTCTTCGTTCCGCTAATGAAGCGGGCCGCTGAACTCTGCGGCGTCAAATTCAGCGAGGAAATGACACGCGAGGCAACAGAGGATGGAGCTGCATCGCTAAGGGTCATTGCCGATCATGCCCGCGCCACAACATTCCTGATTACTGACGGAGTTCTACCTTCAAACGAAGGCCGCGGTTATGTGCTCCGCAAAATAATGCGCCGCGCGATACGACACGCACGCCTCTTGGGCCAAGAGCAACCGGTTGTTCTCAATGAAATGGTCCACGTGGTCCAGAGAATGATGGAGGGTGCCTATCCCGAGCTTCGAGGTCCTTCTTTTGCGCACGTTCCGAAGGCGGTCTATGCCGAGGAACAAAGATTCAATAACACGCTAGGAATAGGGCTTAAGAAACTCCAGGAAGAGCTTTCAAAGGTGCTTTCGCAAACCACGCGCACCGATGGTGGCGGACTTACTCTGGGTACTCCGGAGTTGCCTAGCCAAGTTGCATTCCGCCTCTATGACACCTATGGCTTACCCCGAGACTTCATCGAAGACGCGTGTCGTGACGAGTTGGTCAAATTTGATGAGGCAGGCTTTGAGCAGGCGATGCAGGAGCAGAAGACGCGCGCTCGCGCGTCTTGGAAAGGTGGGGCGAAGGAGGCGGCGAATCCGGCGTATGCGAAACTGGCGGAGACGTTTAAGACGGAGCCGGATTTTTATTTTGGGACATGTGCTAAGGATTGCCGGATTGAGGCGATCGTCACGAAGCTTGGAGCCGTCAACGAACTGATTCCCGGCGAAAGCGGCGAAGTGGTGCTGGACCGCACGGCGATCTACGCGGAATCCGGCGGTCAGATGGCGGACACTGGCGCGTTCTACGACAACTCGGAGTCGCAAATCCTCGCGGACGTAACCGGGGCGTTCTATCCCGTCGTGGGGCTGGTGGCGCACAAAGTTGTGGCGAAAGAAACGCTGCGAGTCGGCGACCGCGTTACCGTTGTGGCGGATGCTGAGCGCCGCGCGCGGATTATCCGCAACCATTCGGGAACGCACCTGGTAAATGCGGCGCTGCGGAACATTCTTGGAACGCACGTGAAGCAGTCCGGCTCGCTGAATTCGCCGGAGCGCCTGCGCTTCGACTTCTCGCACTTCGCGCACGTGGACGCCGAAGAGCTCCGCGACATCGAGCAGCAAGTCAACGACGAGATTCGCCTGAACACACAAATCGAAACGAACGTCACCTCGCTCGAAGAGGCCCTGGCCTCCGGCGCTTTGGCGTTCTTCGGAGACAAATATCCCGAGCACAACGTCCGCGTCGTGACCATTCCCGATCCTCGCGCTGCCCGCGGCTTCTACTCGAAAGAGCTGTGCGGCGGTACGCACGTCCAACGCGTCGGCGATATCGGCGTCCTGAAAATCGTCAGCGAAGAATCCGTGGCCGCAGGCGTCCGCCGCATCGAGGCCGTAACCGGCATCGGCGCCCTCGAGCACTACCAGCATCAGGCCCAAATTCTCCGCCAGCTGGCCGCAGAGCTAAACGTCGGCGAAGACGGCATCCTCTCCCAGGTCGAGAAGCTCACCAATACCGCCAAGCAGCTCGAAAAGGAGCTGGAAGCCCAAAAACGCAAAGGGGCCCTGAGCCAGGTGGACGAACTAGCCGCAAGCGCGCAAGTCATTAAAGGCGTTAAGGTTATCGCCGCCGAGGTGCAAAACGTTGACCGCGAAGGACTTAGGCAGCTCGTTGACACCCTGCGCCAGAAGCTCGGCTCCGGCGTCGTCGCCCTAGGCATGCCCGAAGACGGCAAAGTAGCCCTCATCGCCGGGGTCACCAAAGACCTCACCGCTAAAGTCCATGCTGGCAAGCTGATACAGGCCCTTGCGAAGCAAGTAGGCGGTTCCGGCGGCGGTCGGCCCGATTTGGCCGAGGCTGGCGGCAAGGACACAGCCGCCCTAAAAAGTGCCCTATTGAGTATCCCCTCCCTACTGGAGCCTTTGCTATAATGCCCGGCAGCGCTAGAACCGTGTCTTGCGGTGGCAAAAGTTTGCCCGCAGGGTCGGATTTGCAGTACGGGCCACCGTTTGGCAGTCCGCATAGGCCTGACCGGGCGGCTAAGGCCATAGTACGGAAGTCGCATTGACCGCTACACGGCTATATCGAATACTGGCCGCTAAGCGGTTGGATCCAAACTTGTTGTAGGCCTTCCCTGAGGGATGATGAATAAACGCACGGCAATCACGACAGGGCTTCTTCTCGCGACGCTGGTTCTTTGCTTGAGCGGTTTCGCGCCCAGCGCCAGCGCCCAGATCGCCAAGGTCGTGGACACCACCGGACGCCAGCTCTTTGTCAACGCTGAGCCACCCCTGTCGGCCAGGCTATCGGGAATCAAGCCGCGCGCATCCATCTACTTGCCATCTGAATCTTCTTTTACGGGGCACGACCGTCCGGCCATGAGCATAACCCGTGACGGCACCGAAAAACTCGTTCAGGAAGCGGCGGACCGGCACCACGTGGACCCTGCACTGATCCGCGCGGTGATCGAAACGGAATCCAACTGGAATCCTCGGGCGTATTCGCACAAAGGCGCCGGCGGATTAATGCAGTTGATTCCCACAACGGCACAACGATTTGGAGCCAATGACGTATTCAACCCGCAACAGAATATCGACGCCGGGGTTAGATACCTCAAGACGTTGCTGGAACGCTACAACGGCAACCTCGATTTGGCTTTGGCGGCGTACAATGCGGGAGAGGGTGCCGTGGATCGGGCTCACGGGATCCCAGCGTTTCGCGAAACGCGAAGCTACGTTCAAAAAGTTCAAGATGCCTACTTCCGGCCAGGTTCGGGACGTCTTGCCGACGCGTTCGTCAACACACGCGCCATCCACAAGGACGTCACTGAAGGCGGCCGCACCGTTTTCACCAACGACTAAAAACAGTAGTATCCAGTTGCTCTTTCTCTTTCCGAAACCTCTGGATTTGCGGCTTCGGAAATGTGAGTATTTTGCCTGAGTGAATTCTCAGGCTATGGGGTGTTGCAGCGTGATTTGGGGGATGTAGCAGGATGTTAGTGGGCCGAAAAAATTTCCACAGGACCTTCGCCAGCGCTTCGCTGGGTTTCATCCTGTGCGCAGCCGCGGCTTACCCGGCGAAAGCGGCGGCTGGAACCGCCGATGCCAACCCCTCACTGAAGCGTGGCGCCGCGTCCGCGCAATTCGCAAAAGGGGAAGAGCAGCGCGCGGCTTTGAATAGCAAGCCCAACGAAAAGCGCACGCTCGCCGACTACAAACAAGTGGTTTCGAGTTACCGCCGCGTCGCGTTGATTACGCCGCGGGCTTCCGAAGTTCCCGATTCCCTTCTCGCCATCGCCGAGCTTTACACGGAAATGGGCGACCGCTTCGGGCGCAGCTACTACCAGTCCGCGGTGGATTCTTACCAATTTCTTGTGCACGAATATCCGGCGAATCATTATTGCCAGGATGCGATTCTGCGCATCGGAAAATTGCAGCGCGATCAACTTGGCGATTCCGCGCTCGCGAAAAAAACGTACGAAGATTTTTTGAAACGCTATCCGCGTTCCCCGCGGAAGCGTGAAGCGCAGGAAGCGCTTGCGGAATTGACGCTGCTGCAAAGCAGTGAAGAACCATCGGTTGCGAATAACGCCGCGCCAAAACCAGCGGCTGCTATTCCCGTGGAAGAGGAGACCGCTCCGAGCACGCCGGTCCATTCCGGAGGAAAGTCCGTCAGCAATTCGGGATCGACGGAAATTCCGCGCGTGCGCCGCATTCGCGCGGCCACAAACGGCGACGCCACGCGCGTGACCATCGACCTCGAAGACAGCGTGCAATACACCTCCGGGCGCATTGCCAATCCCGATCGCATTTTTTTTGATTTGCATGCAGCGCGTCTCACGCCCGAAGTGGCGCGCGGCAACATCCACGTGGATGGATTGCTTTTGACGGCTGTGCGCGTGGCGCAGAATCACTCCGGAGTTGTGCGCGTAGTGCTGGACGTCAAGGGCGTGAAGGAATACACCGCGTCGCTGACGAACAATCCGGCGCAGCTCGTTATCGACCTGTATGCCACGCCTTCCCCCGCCGCACCGGTAAAGACAGCCAAAGCGAAGCGCAGTCAGCAGCTTTCGGCTGGAATCGGCGTAGCGGAAGATGCCTCCGCCGCGTCGCGCTCTTCCGATCAACCTGCGTCAAACTCGAACAGCGCCATCAGCGGCTCCGTCGGAGGAAGCAATTCAGCGTCCAGCACAACGATCCCAACTCCTGGTTCGCGGAATGCTCGATCGAAATCCGTGAGGGCGTCTTCCTCGGGAACGAAGCCTGATTTGATCCAGCCGGCGTCCGCCCCGCAACCTACGCGCGATGGCCAGTCTACATTGACCCGTGCGCTCGGCTTGAAAATTGGCCGTATCGTCATTGACCCGGGCCACGGCGGCCACGACACTGGCACGATCGGCCCGACCGGCTTGATGGAAAAAGATCTTTGCCTTGATGTGGCACTGCGGCTCGGCAAAATCATCCAGCAGCGCTTGCCCGGCGCGGATGTCGTCTACACGCGAGCCGACGACACGTTTATCCCGTTGGAAGAGCGCACGAATATCGCGAACCAAGCCAAAGCCGACCTGTTCATTTCCATCCACGCGAATTCCAGCCGGGACCATGCCGCGCGCGGCATCGAAACGTATTACCTCAATATGAAGGGCTCAGCTGAGGCTATGGAAGTGGCGGCGCGCGAAAACGCAACCGCAGAGCAGGGCGTTCACGACCTACAGGACCTGGTAAAGAAAATCGCGCAAACGGAAAAGATCGAGGAATCGAAAGAGTTCGCCGAAGATATCCAGGACTCGCTCGCGAAGCGCGTTCAGAAATCCAGCAAGACGGTTAAGGACCGCGGCGTGCGCAAAGCCCCCTTTGTGGTGCTGATTGGCGCGGACATGCCCTCCATCCTCACGGAGATTTCGTTCCTGAGCAATCCGGCGGACGAAAAGCTCCTGAAGCAGCCCGAGCAACGCCAGAGGGTGGCCGAGGGGCTGTACCAGGGCGTGGCCAGCTACCTCCAGAGCATGAACAGCGTCACCGTGAATATGCCGGGGAAGCCCGGGCCTGGGCGGCCTGCGGCAACGTCCACGGTCGAACAATCTCGCAACCAAAACTAGTGTATTGGTGTCTAATAGAAGCCGGGATGCGAAAACTGTGCCTTACTTCCGCTTGCCTGCTGGCGCTCGCCGCCGCTCCGCACTCCTTTGCTCAACGCGGGGCACTTCCCTCTCACTTTGCTAGCTGGACTTGCGGGGCAAGCGCTAATGACGCGCACGTGGCGGAAACTGCGTCATTCACAAATCTGAAAAAAGAAGCCGGACTCACCACGACTGAATTCTGCGATTACGCCTCCGCTGACGGCAAGATCCACGTGGACTTGGATAAATACCGCGATCCCAGCAGCGCATATGAAATCTATACCGCCTATCTTCGCCCAGACATGCAGCCGTCCACACTGAACAGAACCTCGGCCGTAGACGGCGACAAGGTCTATGTGCTGCTCGGGAGTTTTATTTTGCAGCTCAGCCCTACACCGGCGATTTCGACGGAAGATTTGGTGACGCTTGTGAATACCGTGGGCGCGCATTCCGATCAGACGCCGTTGCCGCCGATTCGAACGTATCTGCCGCAAGGATTCACGGATGGAACGCAAAAGTATGCGCTGGGTCCGAACGGGTTCCGCGCGGCATTGGAAGCGTTGCGCCAGAATGAATTCTCCGTGCTGGCAGACGAGGCCGGCTGGAACTCGGGCGCAGAAGTCATGCTAGGCGAGTATCATCGTGGCAAGGACGGTGCCGTGCTGCTGCTGATCGAGTATCCGACGCCGCAATTGGCCGAACAGCATTTGCATCATCTGGAGCAAACGCTTTCAGCTTCCGAAAAAGAGTCCAGCGCGACGATCGAGCGCAAGGCTTCCCTGCTTTCCCTTGTACTGCGGCCATCGTCGGCCGCCTACGGTGCGTCGCTGCGCAGCGCGTTGAATTACGGGACAGAGGTCACCTGGAACGAGCCGTCGCATACGCTCACCGACCCGCCGCTGTTGTCGACTGTCGCAAAGATCATCATCGCCACGATGGTGTTCATGGTGGTGGCCGTGGTGCTGGGAGTGGCGTTCGGGGGCGTCCGGGTTTTGGCAAAGACATTTTTCCCTGGCAAGTTTTTTGACCGGCCGGAACAGATGGATGTCCTGCAGCTGGGCCTGTCCAGCAAGCGCATCGATTCCCGCGACTTCTACTAGCCTGCCGTCGCTAACCTCAGGTAACCAAAGGATTTCTAGCGCGTCTAATCAGTGGCCGGAGCCTGTCCGCGTTTTGTTCCTGCTTCTGAGTATCGTAAGATTTAAAGCAAGCCAGGTGGAAATGCGCCGAACCATATCAATTCGAACCCCAGAAGGAAGCCGTATCCGCGCGTGCCGGGCAGCCACGTTGCTGCTGGCATTCGCAGCGGGTGTGTTGTTATCCGGCTGTCAAAAAAGCGCGGCCAGCAATGCCTCCGCAGCCAGCGCGCCGGCTATTCCGGTACAAGTGCACATCGCGCCTTCGGTGAAAATTCCCGATACGACCGAATACCTCTCCATCGTGAAATCGCGGCACTCCGCAGCGATCAATCCGCAGGTGGAGGGACAAGTCACGCGCATTTTCGTGAAGTCCGGCGACCGCGTCACTGCGGGGACGGCTCTCTTACAGATTGATCCGCTGAAACAGGAAGCCACGGTGAACAGCCAGGAAGCGTCGCGCGCCGCGCAGGAAGCGAATCTGCGCTATGCGAAGGTTTCGCTGGAACGCGCGCAAAAGCTTTCCGCCGCTGGGGTGATCAGTAAGCAGGAACTCGACAATGCGCAGTCGAACTTCGACGCGGCGCTTGCGCAGGTGAAAGCCCTGGACGAACAGGTGAAGCAGCAAAAAGTGGAGTTGCACTACTACAGCGTCACCTCGCCGATGGATGGCATCGTGGGCGATATTCCGGTGCACGTGGGCGACCGCGTGACGGTGTCCACGTTGCTGACCAATATTGACGAGCCCGGCGGGCTCGAGGCGTACATTTATGTTCCGGCAGAGCGCGCGAGAAATTTGAAGGTCGGACTGCCGGTGCGGCTGCTGGACAACGAGAATCGTGTGGGAATCGACACGCAAATCTCGTTTGTTTCCCCCCAAGTGGATACGGACACGCAGACGGTATTGGCGAAAGCCGCCTTTTCGAATCCGCAAGCCAAATTTCGAATTGCGCAGCAAGTCAGCGCGCAGATTACCTGGGGAACGCACGAAGGCCCGGTGATCCCCGTGCTTGCGGTACAGCGAATCAACGGGCAATTTTTTGCGTTCGTGGCGGTGAATGAAGGCAAAGGAACGGTGGCGCGGCAAAAGCCCTTGAAACTGGGCGATACGATCGGGAATGATTTCGCCGTGCTCGACGGTCTGAAGCCAGGAGACCACATCATCGTTTCCGGGACGCAGTTTTTGCAGGACGGCGCGGCCATTGCCGAACAAATCGTGAGCGACGGCGCAAGCGCGGTTGCGCGATAGCACTCGCAGGAAAATGATGCGTTCGAATCCAACCCAATCCCAGGCGGGTGCCCTTCTTGTTCGTTGATTTTTTCATTCGCCGCCCGGTCTTTGCCACCGTCTGCGCCCTGTTCATCATTCTCGCGGGCGCGATTTCGATTCCCACTCTCCCGATCGCCCAGTTTCCGGATCTCGCGCCGCCACAAGTGCTGGTGACGAGCGTTTATATCGGCGCAAACGCGCAGACGGTGGAGTCCGCGGTCACCATTCCTCTGGAACAAGCGATCAACGGCGTGCAAGGAATGAAGTACATCACCTCGACCAGCGGCAACGACGGGACCAGCCAGATTACCGTGACATTCGACGTGACCCGGAACGTGGATCTGGCCGCAGTGGACGTGCAGAACCGCGTCAACCAAACGCTGGGCCGCCTGCCGAACCAAGTCAAAAACACCGGCGTCATCATTACCAAGCAGGCCACCGGATTTGTGATGGCGGCGGGCGTGTATTCGGAGAACGGGCAGTACGACAGCCTGTTTCTCAGCAATTTTATTGATGTCTACGTCAAAGACGCCGTCAAGCGGGTGCCTGGCGTAGGCGACGCGATTATTTTTGGCGAACGTAAATACGCCATGCGGCTTTGGCTTGATCCTGCGCGGATGGCGCAGCGCGGCCTGACGGCCACCACGGTGTTGAACGCGCTGCAAGAGCAAAACGTTCAAGTTGCGGCCGGGCAGATTGGGCAGCAGCCGGCCTCGAACGGGCAGGCATTTCAGTTCAGCGTGCGCGCGATCGGTCGCTTAACCGAGCCTTCGGAATTTGAAAATATTATTTTGAAAACGGGCACCGACGGCACCCTGGTTCGCTTGAAGGACGTCGGGCGCGCGGAACTCGGTGCAGAAGACTACGGCTCGATCCTGCGCTTCAATGGGCACGATGCGATCGGGCTAGCTGTCACGCAGCTTCCGGGCGCAAACGCGCTGGACGTGGACAAAGCCGTCAAAGCCGAACTGCTCCGGCTTTCCGTGAATTTCCCGCCAGGGCTGAAGTATGCGGTGGCCTTCGATACCACGACGGTCATCGGCGAATCGATTCAGGACGTGCTGATCACGCTGTTTGAAGCGATCGTGCTGGTGGTCATCGTTATCTATCTTTTCCTGCAGGAGTGGCGCAGCACGTTTATTCCGGCGATCACCATTCCGGTTTCGCTGATCGGCACATTCGTCTTCGTAAAGGTGCTGGGCTTTTCCATCAACACGCTGACGCTGTTCGGAATTACGCTGGCCACGGGCCTGGTTGTTGACGATGCCATCGTCGTCATTGAAAACGTCGAGCGGCACATCGTCGAGGGCATCACGGAGCCGCACAACGCGGCGTCCGTGGCCATGAAGGAAGTGGCCGGAGCGGTGGTTGCGACATCGCTCGTACTGGTTTCCGTTTTCGTGCCCGTGGCGCTCTTTCCTGGCACGACGGGGATTCTTTTTCGGCAGTTTGCGCTGACGATTGCGTTTTCCGTTTCGATATCCGCCTTCAACGCGCTGACGCTCACACCGGCGCTCTCCGCGATTCTTCTCGGCCATCACCGGGAACGCGCGCAAGGCCGGTTCTTTAAAGCGTTCAACCGCATCGTCGAAGCCGGAACAAATCTGTACCGAAGGACGGTTCATCAGGTTCTTGACTGGCGATTCGTGACCGCGATTGTTTTTCTTGCGCTGCTCGGGTGCACCTACCTGGTCTATCAGCGCGTACCGCGTGCGTTTATCCCCGAAGATGACCAGGGCTACATCATGTTCATCGTGCAGTCTCCGCAAGGCGCTTCGTTGACGTATACGCGGGATATATGCGCCAAAGTGGAAGAGACACTCTCGCATGTGCCGGAAATTACGGGAACCTTCAGTGTGGCGGGATTCAGCTTTACGGGCAACGCTCCCAATCGCGGCATGATTTTCTCCAATTTGCAGGAGTTCGCGGAACGCAAAGGCGACCAACATTCGGCCGCGGCGGTCATTCAGCGTCTGCGCGGCCAGCTGATGAGTATTCCGGGCGCGTTGGTAGTGCCGTTTAATCCGCCGGCGGTGCAGGGCCTGGGGCAATTCGGCGGATTTCAATTCGAATTGGAAGATCTCGGCCGCAATTCTCTGGAAGCCATCGCCAAAACGGCGAATCAGCTGGTGATTACGGGGAACCAAAGCAAAGAGGTGGTCGGCCTGTTCACCAGCTTCACGGCGAACGATCCGCAATATCTCGTTCGGATTGACCGCGAGAAGGCCAAGAGTTTGCAGGTTCCGCTAACGCAGGTGACCGACACGCTGCAAACGTATATGGGGTCGGAGTATGTGAACGATTTCGACTTCAACAACCGGTCTTACCGCGTGTATGTGCAGGCGGACGCGAAATTCCGCTCGCAGGCGAAGGACATCGGGGAGTATTACGTGCGCTCGGACACCGGCAAGATGATCTCCCTCGGTAATCTGATCACCATCGAGCAAACCGCGAATCCACAAGTAATCAGCCATTATAATCTGTTCCGTTCCGCGGAAATCAACGGCAACGCCGCGCCCGGCAAGAGCACCGGCGATGGGATCGCGGCCATGGAGGCGCTGGCTCACAAGGTGCTGCCGAACGGGATGACGTTCGAGTGGAGCGGACTCTCGCTGGAGGAAATACAATCCGGCGGGAAAGCGTTGATTCTGTTTGCGTTGGGACTGGTGGTCGTGTATCTGACGCTCGCGGCACAATACGAAAGCTACATTCTTCCCTTCATCGTGTTGTTAGCAGTGCCCGTGGCCATTCTGGGAGCCATTGGTGCGCAAGCGCTGCGCGGTTTGCAGAATGATGTTTACTGCCAGATCGGTTTGGTGATGCTGATCGGTCTCGCCAGCAAGAACGCCATTTTGATTGTCGAGTTTGCAGAGCAGTTGCGCGGTCAAGGCATGACGGTCGTGGACGCGGCTGTCGAGGCTGCGCGCATCCGGCTGCGTCCTATCCTGATGACCTCGCTGGCGTTCATTCTCGGTGTTGTGCCGCTGGTTCTGGCGCGAGGCGCCGGGCGCGCGGGGCGCATCTCCGTAGGCACCACTGTGTTTGGCGGAATGATCGCCGCGACAACACTCAACTTGCTTTTCATTCCCGCGCTGTACGTGATCGTCAGGAGCATCGTTCCGGGGAGCGATTCGCATGCAACGCCCGCGGCCGCCGAGTCCAAGTAAGCTCCCGGCGATTTTGCGCTCCATGAAACTGCCGCAAGCGTTCCGCAAAAGACCGTGAAAATTGGCCGATTTTTGAGTAGGATTCAGCGATGATTCCAAACAGGTACTCCCGACGTTCCTTCATCGCGTTTTCAACGATGCTACCGTGGGCTTTTTCGGTTCGAGGCGCGACTACAATCCCGATTGGCCTCGAACTGTATTCCGTGCGCGGCGAATTGAAGAAAGATCCCGAGGCCACGGTGCGCGCGGTCGCCGGGATGGGATACCAGTGCGTCGAATTCTACTCGCCGTATTTCGAATGGTCCGAAAATCAGACGAAGCAGATGCGGAAGCTCATGGACGACCTGGACATCCGTTGTTATTCGACGCACAACAACAGCTCGTACTTGAGCGCAGAGAATATCAATCGCGCGCGTGATTGGAACATGATTCTCGGCTGCAAGTATGTGGTGATGGCTTCCTCCGACCCGAAACCGGGCCTGGATGGCTGGAAAGAAGTGGCCGATGCACTAAACTTCGCGGCTGATCGGCTGGAAGCCTCCGGATTGGAAGCCGGCTATCACAATCATCAGCGCGAGTTTACTCCCGTCGAAAACCGGCGCCCCATCGAGATCCTCGCCAAAAACACAAAGCCGTCCGTCATGTTGCAGCTTGACGTGGGCACCTGTGTAGAAGCGGGCTCGGACCCGGTGGCGTGGATTCGCGCGAATCCGGGGCGCATCCGTTCGCTCCATCTGAAGGATTGGTCGCCGGACCCAGGGAAGGGCTATGCCGTGCTATTCAGTGAGGGCGCGGCGAATTGGAAAAATATTTTCGAAGCGGCGGAGAGCGCGGGAGGCGTCGAATACTACTTGTTGGAGCAGGAGGGCAGCCGCTTTTCTGAACTCGAAACGGCGCAACGCTGCCTGCAGAACTACCGAGCCAAGCATCCTGCGTAACGCTCAGCTATCACTATAGATGAGTTCAGGCTGGGGAGATCCCGCAAAATCGTGGAGCCGAGAGTGGGAGTTGAACCCACGACCTGCCGATTACGAATCGGCTGCTCTACCACTGAGCTACCTCGGCCCGTTGTAACGACAATAGCATCCGCGGAAAATTGCTGTCAATTCATCCCCGAAAATGGCGTTCTTTCAGCGCGAAAAGGGGTACATGGCCCAGCCGATGCCCACGCCGATCAGCAGGAAGAGGAAGAGCGACCACACGATGTATTTGACGCGGTCGAGCGGACCGCGGCGGCTGAGAAAACCGAACGCGATGGAAATGACCAGCGCGAAAAGCAGCATGGCCTGAAAATGGCTGAGCTTGAATTCGAATCCGTTGGTCATGCTTTCCGCCCTCGCGCCACTTCATACGCGTGCAACGCTGCCAGCAGGTTCAACACGCCGGCGGTTGCGAGAAAGCGCGTGCCATAGTCGCCGGTGGCGTGGGACACATCTGCACCATTCTTTTCGAGACCCCTCGCTGCAAAATAAAACGTCCCTGTGCCCATGTCTGCGACGTAGCCCAATGAATCGAACGCGTCATTGCCAGTGGAGGCGAAGAGATTTCCTCGCATGCCTGCTCCGATTAACACGAGCAGACCTACTGTGAGGAAACATGCAAGCGCGCGTCCCCACATTTTCAAAAGCACGTAGCCCAATCCCGGCAGAATCCAACTGGCCACGCCGACGATCAATGCGCGGGCCTGCAATCCTGAATCGTGTTGCGGAACCGCCGGTGCGATGATCTCGTCTGCCATTCTTTTCCTTTACGATGCGCGCTAGGCCAGCAACGCCAATATCTCGTTCTGGACGGCGCCTGTTACGCGAGCTTCGTTCTCGTCAATGTAAACGTTCACCTCGCTGCGAATGCCGAATTCCGGCAAGATAAATGCCCGGCTCCACGGAATTGCAAGTCCGCGGAATCAAGTGCCGGCTGTCGTGCGTTTCCAGTCCATCCATATTCACGCCGTTGCCGTGAACCTTTTCTCCAATGCTGTGGCCGGTGCGATGAAAGAAATATTTTCCGTAGCCCGCTTTTTCGATCACGCCGCGCGCCGCTTTGTCCACCTGCCAGCCCTGCAGTGGCTTCCCCGCCGCGATGCTCTAGCGAATCAAGTCCACGGCTCGATCGCGCGCTTCGCGCACGACGCTGAAAACCTTGGCATATTTCTCAGGCACCTTCGCCCCAGGATATCCGATCCAGGTCACGTCGTAATAAACACTTCCCGGCGTTTTTTTCTTCCCCCAAACATCCAGCAGCAGCAAGTCGCCTTCGCGAATCGGTGAGGCGGATTCCGCCGTGGGACCATAGTGCGGATCGCTGGCGTGCGCATTCAACGCAATGTCCGGTCCTTCTTCGGTCCAAATTCCCGCCGCGTCAAACTCCTTCAGCATCCAATTCTTCAAATCGTATTCCGTCAGCGTCTTTTTCTCGCGCACGCTCTTTGCGGCCAGTCTGAAACGCCTCGCGCACGATGCGGTCTATGGCCGCGCCCGCCAATTGATGCGATTCCAGTTGCTCCGCGCTCCAGCACGCCTCGTACTTCTGGACCAAATCCGCCGAGCTCACCACTTTCGCGCCGCTGCTGCGCACCAATTCGATGGTGCCGGCATCCACCATCGCCACGTAGGGAATGGCATTCTTGGGCGAATACTGCATGGCGACGTTTCTTCGCGCGGCCAAGAATCTTACCGACATTCTTGCGAAGTTCGTCCTGGCCTGCATAATACAGCGTCTCGCCAGGCAGTGCGGCCAGCGACTCCGACTCGATCTTGTGCACTAGCTTCTTCGGCGTTCCCTTGGCAGGAATAAAATAAAACCATCGCCGCGTGCGCATGTGCTCCGGCAAAGCCAGGATGCGCTGCGCGATGGGGTCGCGGCCGCGAAAATCGTAAAAGAGCCAGCCGTCCAGCTTGGCCGCCCGCAGATCACTCTGAATCTCTGAAATATCCGCGCTCATAAAGGGACTGACTCCATGATTCAAAAACGAATCTTCACTGGAATTTCAGGCTTCGTGCATCAGCAAGTCCAAAACCTGCTGTCGCGTCACTCCGCTGATTTCGACGCGTTTTATGCGGCTGCGCTCGCCGCTAAGAATTCTAACAGCCGCCTTGGGTCTTTTCAAAAGCTGCGCCAGGAATTCCACCAACGCCTCGTTTGCGCGGTCTTCCACCGCCGGCGCCTGCAATCGCACTTTCAACGCGCCGCCCATTTCGCCAGCGACTTCGTCCCTGCTTGCCCGCGGCTGCACTCTCACCCGGAAGCTGATCGTGCCGCCCGCTTGGTTCTCTGAAATTTCCAGCATCCAGGATTTACCAGGCGCGCTCGTACTGCACCGGAGGTTTTATCTTTTCACCGAGCATTTTCGCTGCGCGCCTCGGCCAATACGGATCACGCAGCATCTCACGCGCAAGAAAAATCAAGTCCGCCTGCTCGCCCATCAGGATGGTTTCCGCTTGCGCGGGCTCCGTGATTAATCCTACCGCGCCCGTAGCAATTCCGGCCTGCTTGCGGATGGCCTCGGCAAACTTCACCTGGTAGCCCGGACCCAGCGGAATCTTGACCCCAGGAACGGTGCCCCCGCTTGAAACGTCAATCAAATCCACTCCAACGGATTTCAGCTTTGCCGAAAGCGCAATCGTCTGCTCCAAATCCCAGCCGCCCTCTTTCCAATCGGACGCGGAAAGGCGAACAAATAAAGGCAGCCGGTGCGGCCAGACGTTTCGCACCGTTTCTGCGACTTGCAGGGTAAACCGAATCCTGTTTTCAAACGCGCCGCCGTATTCATCCGTGCGCTCGTTGCACAAAGGCGAAAGAAACTGGTGCAGCAAATATCCATGCGCGGCATGAAGTTCCAATAGCTCAAATCCCGCCGCCAGCGCTCGTGTCGCGGCGTCGGCGAACAGCTTGACGATACTTCCAATTTCTTTTTTGCTGAGCGCCGCCGGAACAGCGTAGCCTTCACCAAACGCGATGGCGCTAGGCGCCACGGGAATCCATCCACCTTCTTGCAGCACAATCGCTTTTCCTCCTCCCCATGGCGGAGTCACACTGGCCTTGCGCCCAGCATGCGCCAATTGCATCCCCGGCACGGCGCCTTGCGAGCGGATGAACTCCGCGATCGGCCGCCATGCTCTCAACGTGCGCTTCCTCATAAATGCCCGTGTCGGCAGGCGAGATCCGGCCTCGCGCTTCCACCGCCGACGCTTCCGTCATCACCAGGCTCGCGCCGCCGACCGCGCGGCTCCCGAGATGCACAAGGTGCCAGTTCTGCGGATGGCCGTCCTTCGCGGAATACTGGCACATCGGCGAAACGACGATCCGGTTCTTCAATTCGACGTCTCGGATTCGAATCGGATCCAGTAATTTCATGCCTGCTTCCCCCAGAACTTTTATTGGCCGGTGATTTGGATTCCTCGCTGCCCAAACAGCGCTGTGCCCACGCGTATCTCCGTCGCGCCTTCTTCGATGGCCACTTCGAAATCGTGCGACATTCCCATCGAGAGCACCGGCAGCGCCAGTCCAATCCTCTTCACCAAATCGTCGCGTAATCCTCTCAAGCGCCGGAAATACGGCCGCACTCGTTCGGCATCCTCTAGATACGGCGGAATGCACATGAGCCCGCACAACTCCAATTTGGGCAAGTTAGCGACCTCTTCCGCCAAAGCAGGCAGCTCCGCAATCTCCACTCCGCTTTTGGTTTCCTCGCTGGCCACTCGCGCCTCGATCAGCACCCGCAGTTTGCCTGTGATGCCCGCTTCCGCCCTAGCTCGATCCAGCCGCTGCGCCAGCCCAACATCATCCACAGAGTCCACGCTGTGAAAAAGTCTCGCCGCGCGGGCCGCTTTATTGCTCTGCAAGTGTCCGATCAAATGCCACGTGGCCGTCAAGCCTTCCGTTCCCGCGCGCTTCCCTTCCCACTCCTGCACGCGGTTTTCACCGAAGTGCCGCACACCCGCTTCGAACGCCTCTCGAATCGCACCGGCAGGATGCGTCTTCGACACCCCGATCAGCGTAATCTCACCTGCACTGCGCCCGGCACGCCTCGCCGCAAGCGCGATTCTTTCCTGAATCCGGCTCAGATTTTCGCGTATTGAAAACTGCCTCATGTTCGATTTGAAATCCTAGCACGCGCGACATTGCAGCGCAGACCCTCTGCGGTTAGACTGGCCTTCTACCGTTGCCCGTATCGCTTCTGGGCGCGTTACACTCATTCACCAATGGCCTCTTCCGGAAAACTCATCGCCGTCGAAGGCATTGACGGCAGTGGCAAGCGCACGCAGGTTGAACTCCTGACGCTTACCCTGAAAGCGCGCGGGCACGCCGTCTTTTCCACCAGCTTCCCGCAATACGATTCCTGGTTCGGCAAAATGGTCGGCAAATTTCTGAACGGTGAACTCGGTTCTCTCGAAAGGGTCGACCCCCACTTCACCGCCATGCTGTATGCCGGTGACCGTTTCGAAGCCAAGTTTAAGCTGGAAGCAGCGCTAGACGGTGGCCAAATTGTGCTAGTGGATCGCTACATCGCTTCCAATTTGGCACACCAGACCGCCCGCGTCCCGCCTGCGAAACGCTCCGAATTTCTCGAATGGATCGAGCACCTCGAATACAAGATTTATGGACTTCCGCACGAGAACCTCATCCTTTACCTTCGCGTTCCGCCGCGGGAAGCGCAGCGCCTCGTCACCCGAAAGCCCGCGCGCACATACACTTCCGCGCAAAAAGATATTCTGGAGTCCAGCCTTCGCCACCTCGAAGACGCCGCTGAGATGTACGACTCGCTTTCCCGAAGCGTCCCCTGGGCTACCATCCAGTGTTTCGACGCCACGCAAAACGCCATCCGCGAGCCCGAGGAAATTGCCATCGATGTTCTCGCCGCTGTCGAAGGCGTGCTTTCCTCCGCGTCTGCGGGCGAGGGACGCTAGCACATGGGCTTCGCCGAATTTCTTGGCAACGAACGTATCGTCGGCGCGCTGCGTGGCGCGCTGCGCACCAATCGCGTTCCGCACGCGCTGCTCTTCACCGGAGCTCGCGGCGTCGGCAAATTCACGCTGGCGCGCCTCTTTGCACAGGCCGCGAATTGCGAGCGCTTCACCGACGATTCCTGCGGCGAATGCGCCACCTGCCAGCGCATCGCGCTGCTCGCGCATCCTGAAGATCTGATCGCACAGGGCCTCGTCGAGCGCGGCGAAAGCGCCGACGCCGCGACCGTCGAGCGCGTGCCGCTAATCCTGCAATCGCATCCCGACGTTTGGGCGCTGGTCCCCGATCCGGTCCGCCTGAAAAGCCCCGTCGTGCGTCCTATGCTACGCGTCGGCCAATTGCGCGCCGTTCAACGCGCCGCCTACTTTCAACCGATGGGCCGCCGCCGCGTCTTCATCCTCGACGGCGCGGAGACCATGCGTTGGGACGTCGCCAACGTTTTCCTAAAAATCCTCGAAGAGCCACCCGGCTCCGCCACGCTCATTCTCACCGCACCGTCGCCCTATGCCTTGCTGCCCACCATCGTGTCGCGCTGTATGCAATTTCATTTCGCGCCGTTGTCGCAAGCCGCCGTGGAGAAAATCCTGAAAGAAAAAACCAGCCGCAAGCCCGCCGAAATCAAGCTCGCCGCCCAACTCGCCGAAGGCAGTCCCGGCCTGGCCATGGAAATGGATGTCGAAAAAGCGGCGCAAGCCCGCAAAAACGCTCTCCGCATTCTCGAGCGCGCCGCCCGCGGTCAAGGCTTCGCGCAGCTCTTCGCCGATACCTCGGCTCTCGCTAAGGACCGCGAGTCCTCTTTCGAAGATCAAATCAGCGTTTTCTACGGCCTGCTCACCGATCTCCTCGAACTCACGTCCAAAGTAAAAGAGCCCGCTCTCCGCAACGCGCCGCTCGCCAAGGAACTCGAGTCTCTCGCTACGTCGGTGGATTCCGCCTGGGTTCTCCGCGCTATCGCCGGTTTTGATGAGCTCTACGCCGGCGCCCGTCGCAATTTGAACCGCCAGCTCGGCCTGGACGCTCTCACCGCGTCCCTGGCCCCAAAAGATTCGCGAGCTTCCAGCTCTCTTCTGTGACATTATTTTGGCAATTCTTTGCCCTGAATTTTTCCACTGGGGGACTGTAACCCGCGGACGCTGCCGTGCATCTCACGATTAGATTGTCCACCCCCTCTGTTCAGAAGGAGCAGTCATGGTGAATCGTCGTATGTTTCGTCCGGGCTTTCCGGACCTCAAGGAGCCGAGTGCACCCCGCCCCTCGCACAATGGCCCATCCCATAGTGGCCCGTCGCACAACGGCCCTGTGCCCAGCAAAAAGCCCGCACCGCCGGAGATGACCCACGCCGAGAACTTCTATTGGGTCAAGCAGATGCAGTCCCATACCCCGATGGCCATCGTCCTCGAGGATGGCGAGACGCTCCGCGGAACCGTCGAATGGTATGACCGCGATTGCATCAAGCTGACCCGCACCGGCAGCCCCAACCTGCTCATTTTCAAGCGCGTCATCAAGTATGTTTTCAAAGATGGCGAAGAATCCGCTCAAGGTGGGGACGAGTAACCGCTCTATTTTTTGATGGAATGGCCGGTAGCTGCTCCGAAGGTGAGCAGCGCCTTTGCGGCCAGGGATCCGTCCTCGTTAAAAATTTCGCATTCCGTCACAACAAAATTTCTTCCCGTTCGCAAGACGCGTGCGTCGGCTTTGATGCGCCCGCCCGGCACGGGTTCAAGATAATTGATGCTCAACTCCACCGTGGCGATCTCCGTGCCCTGTGGAACGGTCGTGTATGCCGCGATCGCCGCCGTTGTATCCGCCAGCGCCGCCAGAATTCCTCCGTGCACCACACCGTGAATCTGCTTGTGGCTGGGCCGCACATCCAGCCGGAAAATCGCCCGCCCCGTTTGCACGCTCTCCACATCGAAGCCCAGAAGTTCCGTCGAGCGGCTCTCCCTCAAGCGCTGCCGCACCATCTCTGTAGCCTGCTTCTCCGCCTTCGACATTTTCTTAGTCATCGCGTCCTAGACCACCCTTACCAAGCTCATCCCTATTATTGAAAACTGAGAACTCAAAACTCAGTACGCCGTCACCCCTCCATCCAAAGGAATCGCCGCCCCCGTCAGCCACGACGACTCCTCCGACGCCAGATACACCGCCATCTCCGCGACATCCTCCGGCCGCCCCAACCGCCCCAGCGGAATTGACGCTAGCCGCGCCTTCAATTTCTCCTGGCCCAGTTCTGACTCGTCAAAAACACTTTTCACTAAATCCGTTTCCACAACCGAAGGGCAAATGCAATTCACGCGAACCTTTTCGTGCGCATGGTCGAGCGCCATGGCCTTCGTCAGCATCGTCACTCCGCCCTTCGACGCGCAATACGCCGCGCGATCCTTCACCGCAAACAGCCCCAGCACCGATCCAATGTTGACGATTGCCCCGCCGCCGCACTTTCGAAACTCCGGTAAAACCGCACGCGACACGAGAAATGGCCCCTTCAGATTCACCGTCATCAGCCGGTCCCATTCCTCTTCGCTGATGCCCTCCACCGTCGAAGCGTGCAGCGTCCCTGCATTGTTCACCAACACGTTCAGCCGCCCGAATCGCTCTACCGTTCCTCTCACCGCTCGCGCAACTTCCGCGGCCCGCGTTACGTCGCACTCCATCGCCAATCCTGACCCGCCCTGTTTCTGAATTTCGCTGATCACCTCGCGCAGCTTTTCCAACCGCCGTCCCGCCACCGTCACGCTCGCGCCTTCGCGCGCAAACGCCAAAGCAATCGCCCTCCCAATTCCCGTCCCGCCGCCCGTAATCAGCGCCACTTTACCCGAAAGCCGTGTCACGATTTTACCCACTCCCGCGTCTAATCAGATGCCCCGTGATCCTTGTGCCGCAGGCCGCG
This sequence comes from uncultured Acidobacteriota bacterium, assembly GCA_963729455.1. Classification (GTDB taxonomy): domain Bacteria; phylum Acidobacteriota; class Terriglobia; order Acidiferrales; family UBA7541; genus Acidiferrum. Next base: position 468,515 of record CAVSNX010000002.1, on the reverse strand, counting down.
GGTGGCCGCGACTCTAGCATCCGGCTCCCTCGCCCTGCAAGGAGCTGCATCGCGGAAGCTTGATTTTAATGTATCGTAACGAGCCCACACCTTGGGCGGAGCTCCTGAGCAGCCCTCATGCGCATCGGCATCACCTGTTACCCAACCTACGGCGGCTCCGGCGTCGTGGCCACCGAACTCGGCATGGAACTCGCCGCGCGCGGCCACGACATCCATTTCATCAGCTACGCCCCGCCCATCCGCATGAACCCCAACGACCCGCGCATCCACTTCCACGAAGTGGAAGTCGCTTCCTACCCCCTATTCGACCATCCGCCTTACACCCTGGCGCTCGCCACGAAAATGCTCGAAGTTTTCGAATCCGAATCGCTCGACCTGCTCCACGTCCACTACGCCATCCCGCACTCCGTCAGCGCCCTGCTCGCGCGCTCCATGGCTGCGCCGCGCCGCTTGCCCTTCATCACCACGCTTCACGGCACGGACATCACGCTCGTCGGCAGCAACCGCAGCTATCTTCCCATCACGAGATTTTCCATCGAGCAAAGCGACGGCGTCACCTCGATCTCCCAGTATCTTCTGAAAGAAACGCTCAAGGACTTCGACATCAAGCGCCCCATCGAAGTCATCCCCAATTTCGTCAACTGCGATCTCTATAATCGCACCGCCGACAAAGGTCTAGGCGCGCAATGGGCGCCCAACGGCGAACCCATCCTCATGCATCTTTCGAATTTCCGCCCCGTCAAGCGCCTCACCGACGTCGTCGAAATCTTCGCCATCGTCCGCGCCGCGATGCCTGCAAAACTCGTCCTCATCGGCGACGGCCCGGACCGCGGCGCCGCGGAATTCCTCGTCCGCAAATACTGCCTCCAGAAAGACGTCCACTTCCTCGGCAAGCAGGACAATGTTTACGAAAAACTCGCCGCCGCCGATCTCTTCCTTCTTCCTTCCCAGCTCGAATCCTTCGGCCTCGCCGCCCTCGAGGCCATGGCCTGCGAAGTCCCGGTCATCGCCACCAACGTTGGCGGCGTCCCCGAAGTCGTGGAGCACGGCGTGGACGGTTTTCTGGTGGAACCTGGCGACGTGGGAGCCGCCGCGCGCTACGCCATTGAACTCCTGTCCCGCCCCGACCGCGGCCGCGAAATGGGCAAAATCGCCCGCCTCCACGCCAAGAAAAACTATTGCGCCAACGACGTCATCCCCTCTTACGAGCGTTACTACAAACGCGTCCTCGCCGAATCCTGATCACGCTTCGTGATTTGCCCTCGTAAGGGCGCGAAACGACTGCAGCAATGAAACTAACCTCTTTCCGTCGGCATGTTAAACATCTTATAGTTGGTCTGTGAATTCGCCTTTGAGTCATGTGATGATGAAAACCGAAGCGCAAAAAGTGTTGCAAGCAATGTCGCCGGCGCAGAAATTGCGCGCCGCCGAACGGCTGTATTACTCCGCTTGGCAACTCAAGGCCGCTGCATTGCGCGCGGAACACCCCGATTGGACCGACGAAGCTATTCGTCTGGCCGTTCGCAATATCTTCGTGTATGCACCCAGAGGTTGACCACACTGGGCGTCCCCTACATGGTCAGCGGCAGCGTCGCGGTCATCATTTATGGTGAGCCGCGCCTAACCCATGATGTTGATTTAATCGTGATACTGGATCGGGCGGCGCGGAACGCCAGTGGCGCCAGCGTATGGCCGGGCTGCGAACCAACGCGCTCGTCGCCGCCGGCGCAGGGATGTTTGTCATGCTTACGGCCCTTACAGCGCGGGGCGCTGACGATAGTTTTCGAATCGCCGGACAGGTTGTCTCCGGCATCGGCTTCCTGGGGGCAGGCGTAATCCTGAGCGACGGGCTAAATATCACCGGGCTCAACACTGCCGCGACGTTGTGGTGCTCGGCAGCAATTGGCACGCTGGCGGGCTATGGAATGTACGGCTCCGCAATCACCGGCGCTGTTGGCGTGATCGCCACTAATATTTGTCTGCGGCCCATCGGGAAAGCCCTCAACCGCGGAAAGGGTCCGGCAGATGCCGACATCACTTACCTTTTCCGAATCGTTGGCCGCGCGGATCAGGAGAACCACATGCGCGCGCTCTTGCTCCATTCCCTCGCCGGTCAGCCGCTCATTCTGAAGTCTCTGAAAAGTGAGGATATCGAGTCCACGGGAAAGGTGGAAGTGCACGCCATGCTCACCAGCACGGGCCGCCAGAACCTCCTGCTCGAACAGATTGTCGGACGCCTCAGCCTGGAACCTGCGGTGACCGGCGAAAGTTGGGAAATCATAGCCGAACATGAATAGCAGAGGGCGGTTCAGCTAGTGGAGAGGGAATTTTGCAGTCGGATGTTTATGAGAAGAATCGCCCGTTCCTTCCCGGCTCGACCGGAAAGGAACGGGCGTTGTTTGTTGGATTTAGTTCGTGCCGGGAGTGCCGGGTTGTTTGCTGGCTTCTTTTTGCTCGAGTTCCAGCGTGGTCCGCTTCCCGCCAAAGTAAATGGCGGTCAGCGATCGGGAGCCATCCGGGTCCAGCGCGCTTCCATAGGCGTCGCTGGCATTGCGATTGGATTGCTCGGTTACGTGCGCTGGGAACGTGGCGACGGTTTCCTTGCCCTGGATTAGGCTGACTTGAACGGTTGGGCCTGTGCCCGTCCATTCCACGGTGTATACACCGGGATTGACGGTCTTGCCTTCCACGACCACCGTGTCTGACAGATGAAGTTTCCCCTTATTGGCTTCTCCGGCGATTGCGCTCGAAGAAAGCACCAGCGCAGCAGCGATGAGAATGATTGAGACTTTCGACATTTTCATTTACAGCTCCTTTAAGTTTCCGTGGCCGCCCGGTGCAGGACACCGCACGCGTTGCCCGCGGAGTAGTTTCACCTTTTTCGTTAGTAAGTTAGATGAGCGAGAGGGAGCCCGGAGCTACATGAAAAGTGATTATTTGCGCGGAAATTGGCGATTCGTAAAAACAATTTTTTTCATGTCACCAAGAGCTGCCGCAATGCATCGCCAAACCGCCAGGAGTTCATGCGCGAGTAACGCCCTCGCCGTACATGTGGATTCGTAGTTTCCCGGCCACACAATCTGCCTGGCCAGTGGAATTGCATCATCCTCACTCAAAATCCGTTCAAGCAAATCGGGCCCCTGCCGATAAGAGCTGAGATGGTGTCGGTGTGCGGAATGGACGGGGACACAAAATGAACTGGGTATTGAAACGAGTTGCTCTGGTTTGGTTCCTCTTGACCGCGTTAATGATTGTGGCCGTTCTTCATTCGATTTATATCTCGCGTGCGTTCAACTGAAAAGGCTAAATCGTAAAGTTGAATCGCGTTCTGCGGCGTCGCTCGAACCTCGGTCACTGGCTCTTGGCTTTGTAACCCCCGCCAAGGTATGCTCGGGGCCTTCCTTCGTAGGGTCCTAAACCGTAGACCGTACACCAATGAGCGACCTGGACAAGTTTTTGGTGTAAAGCGCGTTATTTTCGCTCCGGATATATTTGCAGAGACCCTGACTTCGGAACTGGTCCCCTTTAATCAACGGGGCGCCCAGTCCCCCCGCCGACGCTGCCTCTCCCGACTCGCCCAACTTCTCCTTGACTTTTGTTATCCTTTTGGTATAATGAGGCTTAGAGAACACTCCATGTGGAGTGCGGGAGCCCTGCTCCTGCTTTTCTTTTTTGCGCTGCCGTTTCGGCGCTTGCTCCTTCGGACCAATTAAAACGTCTCCTTTAGAATCAGTACATTGCGAATGCCCCTTCCTGTAAGCCTTTTCGTTTGATAACCATGCAAACTGGCGGACGTATCGGCGCGGGCTACCTCGGGTTCTTTGTGCCAGGATCCGGAGGCCTAACCACCTTTAGAATCAACACTTACGAGAGGCCCACAAGTGTTGATTCCACAGGACTTACGGGAAACCTAAGCCATTTAGAATCAACACTTACGAAAAACCGGGGGGAGGGGTCCCACGCTCTTCTCTCGGGCTCTGTGAACTCTGTGCTCTCCGTGTCATCTGCGTTGAAATCCTTCTTCAATCGCCCGCAGCCTCAGCCGAGCTTTTTATGTGCTCCAGCACTCTCAGATGAATCCGGTGGATGATGTAGTCCGACCACAAACGCCAGTAGCCCGCCGGCCAGATGGTGTCGTGATACCAGGTCGTGCCTTCCAGGCGCGTCCGTCCGCCCGGCAGCGCGGTCAATAAAAACTGGCCCTTTTCAGAGACGAAGTAACCATGCAGGTGCGGCGGCTGAATATTTCCATAAGGACTCAGCTCATTCAGCGGCGCTGGATTTGCCGTCACGCCAAACTGCAGCAGACGTGGCTCGTCCCAGACTTCGATCGGTTCGACGAACGGGCCCGTCGAAAAAATGCAATGTCGCACCGCGCCGACGCCGTGTCCGGAGATCTCCGAGCGAATCGGATACGCAATTCCCGCGCGGAACAACAATTCCTTCGGCGGCGGAATTTCCGCGAACGCCACCACCTGGTTCCAAACTTTTCCCGGCGGCGCATTCACGTCGATTGCCGTCTTCACCATGTACACTGGCGGCTTCAACGCCGCGGCGCGCTCAATCCCAAACGACGCCGGAATCATCAGCAGAATGATCGACAACATCGCCGGCGTCTGCGGTCGCCAGTAGTGCGCCTGAATCGTGTACCCCAGCATTCCGCCCAGCGCCGAAAGCCCCAGCGCGAATGGCGCGGCCATCAAAATACAAATCACACCTTCCATTGCCACCAAAAGCAGCACCGCGCCCAGCAAGCCCACCGGCAGCAATGCCACATTGAAGGAGGTCCAAAAGTTTCGGGGCGCATGGTAGCTGTACAGCAACACCGAAAACATGCCCAGGCAAAATGGCAGTGCGACAAACAACCCCCAGCCATACGCTCCAACCACCAGCGTCCCGAGGCCTACAAACGCCAGGCCCAAAGCGGTCGTCAGAAAAATCGAGAGGACGGCGCTGCCGAGCGCACTGCGCGGAATCATTCCGGCCACAACGCCGGGCCCGGGCCACGGCGCCCCTTCGGAGTACGCGGACCGGTCCTGCGGCGGCAGTGCGCACAGCGCCAGTAGAAACAAAACGTTAATTACCGGAACAAAGAAAAGCACCACCAGCCACAGCGGCTGCCCCGCATCGCGCAGCCGTTTCACAGTCAACGTCACCCCAACCCACACAAAGGGAATGGAAAAAAGGAGAAGCGTCGCAAGAAATTTCGCTTCGGAATTCGAGAGATGATTGAGCCGGGCCGCCTTTCCCAGCGGCGCCCAGTAGTTGAAGAAAAAACTTTTGTCGTAACCAAAAAACGAAGCCGCGATCAACCGGTCAAGATTGTACTTGATCGCTACGCCAATTAATCCCACCGCCGCATATTTCCCGCGGCCGACTTTTCCATCCCATTGCCACAAGTCCGAGAACTGAAAAGCCATCTTCGGCCTGCTCTCTGCAAAAATTCCTGAAGCTGCGCGTTACGCCCGAGGAGATATTTGATCGATGGGGCAAGAAATTGCAGCGCAGCTCCGCCGCCCTGCGACCCAGCGATACCCTTTGTGAAGGACTGCCATCATCCCGGGAATTCGCGAGACCCACAGTAGCGGGCGCCACCACCAGATTTCGCGCGCCAAAGCTATTGCTGCATCCGCGCCACCGTAGCGGCTGCCGTCGCTCAGAAGAAATTGCATCTCGCGCATCAATTCATCGCGCGACAGTCCCAACAGCGCACCCACGCGCGAATCTTGCAGCGGTGCCAGCTCCAGTCCGCGCTTTTCGAGAATCGGCGCGAGCCAGCGCGCGATGCGCGTGCAGAACTTGCACTCCGCGTCAAAGAAAAACCAGCCGCGCGCGTGCCGCCCTTTCCCGTCCGTGTATTCACTCACCAGCGAAATCATGGTTTTCGCAACTATCCTGCTGCTTTTTTCTTCTCTGTTCCCAGCAACGTAATCACTTTGCCGCGCAACTTCACTACGCCCTTCAAGGCACCGGTGGGCATGCGGATGATTTCTTCGAACAGTCCGGTCATCGCGGTTAGGAATTCGAGCATACTTTCCAAGCGCTCGCGGGTGTAGGCATCGCCTTTCGGATCGGTCTTTACTTCTTGCACGCACTCCGCCAGCACACGCAGAGTCGGATCGATCTCGCGGCGCTTGCGCTCTTCGGAGACGATGCGAAAGATTTCCCAGACGTCCTTGATGGATTCAAAATGGTCACGCCGGTCGCCCAGTACATGCACCACGCGCACGATCCGCCAGCCTTGCAGTTCGCGCAAGCTGGTGCTGACGTTTGAACGAGCCACGGCGAGCGTTGCGGAAATTTCGTCTGCGGGAACCGGCTGCGGCGACAGGAACAGCAGCGCGTGCACCTGCGCGACGGTGCGATTAATGCCCCACCGGGTGCCCATTTCACCCCAATGCAAAATGAATTTCTGGGCCACGGGCGTGAGAGTGGTTTGAGTCATTTTTGTTTGTTCACTCATTTCTGTCAGTACAGAACATACAGTATGTCAAGCCCGCTGTCAAGTCCCTTTCTTACGCTCCGAAACCGTGCTGTCATTCCCTTCGCTATCCATCGGAGACTGTCGATGACTTCACAAGAATTTCGGCACCTTGCCCTGAGCCTCCCGGAGGCTTCGGAGCGGGCCCATATGGACCATCCGGACTTTCGCGTGGCTGGCAGGATTTTTGCGACGTTAGGCTACCCGGAGAGCGGCTGGGGCATGGTCAAGCTCACTCCTCTTGAACAGGAAATGCTTGTCAAAGCACAGCCAACCGTATTCGTCCCAGCCAAGGGCGCTTGGGGACAGCGTGGCGCGACCTGCGTGCGGCTGAAGGGCGTCCGCGCGGCTACGCTGCGGCGCGCGCTGCGGGCGGCCTGGCTCCTTGCTGCGCCGAAGACTCTTGCGGGAAAGCTGGAGGCGGAAAGTTAGTGGAGTGGGTCCCGATGGATCCGTTTAACTGGCTTTTTCACATTGGGTAGTGACCACAAGCCCATTGAGGCGTCTAATTCCGGCAAAGGGTCATCTACTCGTGTAGCTGGAGGTGCCGGGATGAGGAATCTGGGGCGTAACCTTCGTTTTGGGCCGCGGTTGCTCGGGAAGAACCTCGGGTTGACGTCGGTCGCGCTTCTGGCGCTGACGCTTGGGATCGGGGCGAACACGGCCATCTTCAGCGTGGTCTACGCGGCGCTGCTTGCGCCTATGCCCTACCCCAACCCGAATCAGCTGGTCATGATCTGGTCGAAGATCAATGACAGCAGGAATGTGGTTTCCGCGGGCGACTATCTGGAATGGAAAAAACAAAACAGGCTTTTTCAGGACATCGTCGCGTGGACGGGTGGAGCGTACAGCCTGTCCATGTCCGGCCATCCGGAAGAGGTGCAGACGCGCATCATGTCTCCCGGTTCTTACAACATGATGGGCGTGCCGTTTCTTCTCGGGCGAGATTTCCTCCCTGAGGAAGGAGAAGTCGGCAAGAATCACGTGGTCATCATGACGCACCGATTTTGGAAGGAGCGCTTTGGCAGTGACACTCACATTATCGGGCAGAACATTCGGCTCAACGGGGAGCAGTACACGGTGGTGGGCGTATTGCGTCCCGGCCTGACGGATCGCTTCGAAGCTCCGCTTTTTCTTCCGCTGGCGTTCAAGCCGGAACAAATTAATCATGATTTTCATTGGCTGTTGGTGATGGGGCGGCTGAAGCCCGGCGTGACTCTGCAACAGGCCAATGCGGACATGGACGCCGTCACGCGGCACATCGCGGAGGTCTATCCGCTTTCAAACAAGAATTGGGGCGCTACGGTCGAGCCGCTGCAGAACAACTTCACCAGCAAGGACACGATCAAGGATTTGTGGCTGCTGCTGGGTGCCGTGGGATTTGTGTTGCTGATTGCTTGCGTGAATGTTGCCAATCTGCTTCTTGCGCGCGGAACGGCCCGGCAAAGAGAGGTTGCGGTTCGCGCTTCGCTTGGTGCTACGCGCGGGCAACTGTTTTCGCAATTCCTTACCGAGAGTCTGGCGCTCGCCACGATTGGCGGCGCACTCGGCGTGGGTCTTGCTTGGGCTCTGCTAAAGATAATTACGGTTCTGCTTCCGCCTTATTCCATACCTTCGGAAGCGGATGTCAGCTTGAATCTGCCGGTGCTGCTTTTTAGCTTGGGGGCAACGCTGTTGGCAGGCGTGCTTTGCGGCTGCGCTCCGGCTTGGCAAACGGCGCAATGGAATCTCAGCGACACTCTGAAGGAAGGCGGGCGATCCGCGGGGACGGCAGGCAAGCATGGGCTTCGGCGCGCGCTCGTCGTCGTGGAATTTGCGATGGCGCTTACGCTTCTCGCTGGCGCAGGACTGATAATCCACAGCTTTTGGAAACTCACGCGCGTGGACCTGGGCTTCAGGCAGGATCACATCCTGACCTTTAATCTTCCTACACCCATCGATCGCTTTTCTCATCCGGAGCAGATCACTGCGTTCTACCGGCAGCTACTCGAAAAAATCAATGCACTGCCCGGAATCGTTTCTTCTACTGTTTCGACAGGGATGCCGATCGCGGGCACGAATTTTGGGATGCCGTTTAGCATTGCGGGACAGCCGGTGGGCGATCCGTCTTCGCGACCTGGCGCGGGATTCACCATGGTGACTCCCGAATACTTCAGGACGTTTGGGATCAATATCAGTCTGGGGCGCGCGTTCACGGAACAGGACATTGCAGGCGCGGTTCCAGTCGCCATCGTCAACGAGACGTTTGTTAAGAAATACCTCGCCAACGTCGATCCGCTGAAACAGCGTCTTTCCGTTGAACAGTTGATTCCCGGCGTCCCGCGGCTGGGGCCGGCGATCGAATGGCAAATCGTTGGTGTTTATCATGACGTGCATAACGGCGGAGTGCGTAGGGATGGGTTCCCCGAAATCAACGTGCCGTTCTGGCAGAGGCCCTGGCCGCAGGCGGGGATCGAGGTGCGTACGGCGGGCGATCCCGCGAGCGTCACGAAGAGCATCGCGGCTGCGGTGCAATCGATGGACCCTGATTTGCCGCTGGACCAGGTGAAGACAATGGATCAGTTGGTGGATGAATCGTTGGCGGGAGATCGCTTTGCGACGATCCTGTTTGCGGCGTTTGCGGGGGTGGCCCTTTTGCTGGCGGCGATTGGGATTTACGGGGTGATGTCTTTTGCGGTGGCGCAGCGGACGCATGAGATTGGATTGCGCATGGCGCTCGGCGCAGGGCCCGCTCAGGTGCTGCGGCTTGTGCTGCAAGAAGGAATGGCGCTCGCGCTGATTGGGCTGGTTGTGGGGCTGGGGGGAACGTATTTTGTTGGCCGCGTGATGAAATCGATCCTGTATCAGGTCACGGTGATTGATCCTGCGGCGGTCAGCGCTGTTACTGCCGTACTGCTTCTTTCCGCGCTGCTCGCTTGCTACATTCCCGCGCGGCGGGCTACGCAAGTCGATCCCATGGTGGCGCTGCGCGAAGAATGAAGCGCTTGTTGCTTGGCTTCACGCGGTCGAGAGATGCCGGAGTGCCGAAACCGGACGAGGTCAGCCGGAAACTGCGGCGAAATTTGAATTTCTAAAAGGCCGCTCCCAAAAAATGATATGGTAGGCACAAGCTGGCAAAGACCAGACGGGGGTCGTGTGTCCATTGGGTGGACAATTCGCGAAGTGCATTAAAAGAATCACACAGCCAGTAATTCGAGAAGGAGGAGTGAATGAAGATTCGTTTAACGTCCCTGCTTACTTTGGCTTTTCTGATCGCACTCCCAGTATTTTCTCAGCACGGCGAGCCCCACGGTGCCGGCACTCCGCGCGCTAACCAGGGGCGCATTCCCCCGCCGCCGCCGGCACGGACCGACAGGCGAGCGGCGCCCGAAGTCGAGCGCCACGATTCCAAGCGCACCAACAGCACGCCGCACGTGAACAACGATCACTGGTACGGGCACGAGAAGCCGAACGATGCGCGGTTTCACATGGATCATCCGTTCGAACACGGACACTTTGAGCACTTTGGCCCGTCGTTCCGGTACAACGTACTTCGCTTTGACCGCGACCATCATCGCTTCTGGCTTCCGGGCGGGTTCGGATTTGAAATCGCGGCGTGGGACTGGCCGCTCTGCGCGGACTGGTGCTGGGACTGCGGGGATGACTTCGTTGTGTACGAGGATACCGATCATGTTGGGTGGTATTTGCTATACAACGTTCACACGGGCGTGTACGTCCACGTGAACTACATCGGAACTTAGGCTGATGAGGGAGTGCCGCGGTGAAGCGGCACTCCCTCCTTTTATCCGACGGTCTGGAGCGCGGGCACGACTTCGGGAATTTCGATGCGAATTACGGTGCCTTCGCCGGGGCGGCTTTGGATGTCCAGGCGGAAGTCGGTGCCGTACAACACGTGCAGGCGTTCGCGGACATTGCTCAAGCCGATTCCTTCGACGTAGACGTGGGGCATTTTTTCTTCGGAGATGCCTACGCCGTTGTCTTCGATTTCGATTTTCAGGCGACCGTCTTGCGTGTTGGTGCGCAGCTGGATTTTTCCTCCGCCGAGCTTCGGGGCCAGGCCGTGTTTCAGGCAGTTCTCCACGATTGGCTGGAGCAACATACTGGGGACGAAAGACTCGAGTGAAGCGTCCTCGAGTTGCTTGACGATTTCCAGATTGTCGCGGCCGAAGCGGGCCACTTCGATGTCCAAATAGTCGTCAATGAATTGCAGCTCTTCCTGGAGAGGGACGAAGGTTTCGTGTTTTCGCAGGAGTCTGCGCAAGATGTTGCTTAGCTTCAGGACCACGCCGCGCGCGGAATCGGGATCGAAACGAATGAGCGCCGAAACGGTGTTGAGCGTGTTGAACAAAAAGTGTGGATTGATCTGGCTGGAGAGCGCGTCCATGCGTGCCTTCAGGAGCAACTGCTGGTGGCGTTCGAGATTCATTTCGATGCGCGTGTTGTTCCAGATTTTCAACGGAGCGGCGACGGACATCAGTGTGGCGATGACCACGAGGCCGAGCCACCAATCCCAGTGGGGATCAATGGCGAAGAGCCACTTGAGCTTGGTGGCTTGCACGAGGGTCACGCGGCCCAGCTCCAGGCCGATGCAGGTGGTCAGCGGGGCCATTTCCCAGGACAATTCGGCTTTGCGCAGCAGATTCACGGTGGCTTTGGGAATGTTTAGAAATGTGAAGGGCCCGAAATTCCAGAGGTCCTCTTTGTTGGGGATGGCTTGGCGGATTAATCCGCCGAGCAGTCCGGCGGTGGAGGCTACGGGCATGGCCAGCCATTCGTGCGAGATGAGCGCGGGAATGGTGATGATGGCGCCGCCGATGGGGCCGACGACGCGGCCGCCCAGGAGGCCCATGAGGAAGGCGCCTTCCATGGAGAGGTCGGCGAATTTGTAGGCGGAGCCGACCAGGCGGAGCACTACGCCGACGATGAGCGGCGGGACCATGAACATCATTAATTTTAGTTTTTGGTCGACGTCGCGCTCTTCGGTGAAGAGCACGCGGCGGAAGGTGTTCCAGCGGGCGAGGAGCGCGGCGATGGACGAGGCCACGCCGACCTTCAATAGCAAGGTGAAGAGGAGGTCGCGGACGGAGGTGGCTGTGTCCATTTTGGGTTGCGTTTCTTAGGCTAACGCTAGCGTTTCCCTGCCTGCGTGTAAAGGGGTGTGCCGTGCGGGGGTCCCGCCGCGCACGAGTTCCGAGTTCTGTGGCCTCTGCGTTCTCTGCGATCTCTATGTTAGGTTTTTTCTTCTTCTGATTGCCCAACGGCTCGACGATTCGACGAGCCTGCTATACTTCTCGTTTCCCTATGAGCAAAAAGTTACAGGCAAGAAAGCGCACGAAGGAAAAAACTGCTGGACTGCAAATGGTCGCGCATGCGGATTTGCCGACGCGCTACGGGCGCTTCACGATTTACGGATTTGAAGGGCGCGGGCCGCAGGAAGAAGCGGTGGCGCTGGTTCGCGGGAATCTGAAAGGCAGGACGGCGCCGCTGGTGCGGGTGCACTCGCAATGCTTGACGGGGGACGTTCTGACCTCGCTGCGGTGCGATTGCCGCGCGCAGCTGGAATTGTCGCTGAGGGAGATTGGGCGCACGCCGTCGGGGATTCTCTTGTATCTCCCTCAGGAGGGCCGCGGGATTGGATTGATGAACAAGCTTCGCGCGTATGAGCTGCAGGACGGCGGGATGGACACGGTAGAAGCCAATGAAAAGCTGGGCTTCGCAGCGGATGCGCGGGATTATGATTTCTCGGCACAAATTCTGAAGAAACTCGGGGCGAGGAGGATTCGTTTGCTTTCGAACAATCCGGAGAAGGTGCGGCAGCTCGAAAGTGCGGGAATCCAAGTGGTGGAGCGCGTTCCCTGCCAGCCGCGCGTGTCGAAAACTTCGCGGGCGTATCTCAAAACAAAAAAACGCAAAATGGGGCATTTGCTCGAAGGAATTTGAGAGCTGCGGTGATTCGGCCGCACGCTCTACTTGAGGCCTGCGTTAGGCGATTGCAGGGTCGTGGCCTGTAGGCGTGCGTACTCGGCGCCGGCCCAATTGCCATCGGCGTCGTATAGCTCAGCCAGAGTCCGCCACGCGGTCGGATCTTCCGGGGTCAAACGGACGGCAAATTCCTGCTGTGCAACCGCGAGCTGCAGATTCTTCAAAGCGCGATAGGCGCGAGAGCGATCTTCCGCAAGCTGAGCATTGAAATTTTTCGCAAGATTGGTGGTGTCGTTGCGATACGGGCTGGCGCGCTCGGCCTGGTCGAAAGCGTCGAGCGCGTCTTGCGGCTGATTCATGGAAAGGTAGACGTGGCCCAGGCTACGGAAGCGATCGTACGGAACTTGAGAATAGGCGATGGCCTCCTTGATGCAGCGCGCGGCTTCGGAATAGTGATGCTCTGAATTGTAAAGACGCGCAAGCGCGAACCAAGCGGCGTCGCCGGGCAGTGCGCGGATGGCGCGAAGATATTCTTGCTCGGCCTCCGCGGGGCGATTGTTGGATTGCAGCAGTTGGGCCGTGACGAGATGAAGGTTGGATTCGCCGGGGAATAGCTGAGCAGCTTCGTGCAATGCGGAAAAGGCTTCGGCGTCGCGGGACAAAAGATAATAAATCGAGGCGGAGTTCATCAAGAAATTGAAGCGCTCGGCTCGGGCACGCCAGGAATTTCCAATGGCTGCGGGCGGTGACACGAGGTGGACGGATTCGCACCGGATGGTTAGGCGCGCAAGGAGATCCGCGTACTCGGGGCGATTTCGGACGAAGAGGATGGAGACGTCGTCGAGATAAACGGGCTTCCAGGTTGTGCTGTGGCAGTAAGCGTCCAGAGGAAACGATCCGAGACCGGCGTAGCGAGAAAGAGAGAAGACGATGGTGTTGATGTTCCAGCGATCGGCGGCTTTCTGCCAGGCCGCGGAATCGGGCTCGGCCGAAGAGAGTTCTTTTTGTTCGAAGAACACCGCGCCGGCAAACGGAATGAAGCGGCCATCGGCGAAGTCTGGATATTTATCGCCGACGCGAAAGGTGAGGAAGCCGCCCATGTCGTAGGGGTGAAAGAGATTTGCGGGGAGATGCTCTCGTTCGAGGACGTTCATGGCGCGTTCGGGAAACCACCAGGATTCGCCGGGACCGAAGAAGTAGAGCTGGCCAGACTCGATGTCGTAGCGATTTGAAACGATATCGTAGGAGCGCACGCCTGCGAGGAGCGCGAATAAAATGACGACGATTAGCGCAAGCGCGCGCGGCGATGTGTTGATGAATTGCGCCGGCGGCGATTCTCTGCTTTGAGTTGCTGGGGCTTGGCGCGCGGAGAAAAGCTCAGCCAGCGCTGGGAGCAGCGAGCCGCCCAGGACTACGACCAAGACGGCGAAGACGGCTTGAAAGCGGACGTGCGCGATGGACTCATAGAGGAGAGCGGAGAGCAGAATCGCTGGTCCGGGGCGCAATTTCCAGAGGCACACGAGAATCGCGATTGCGCCGAGAGCGAGCATCCACCAATCGGCGCTGGCGGGATCGCGGGGGCTGAACGCTTGGCGGAGCGCCAGGGAGTTGAAGTGAACGGGGGACCATTCGCCGATGAAATTGGTCAGGGGCTGAGTGACTTTGTTTTGGCGGGAAAGCGCTCGATAGATGCCAAAGCCCCAGGGGTTGATCAGAGTTGCGGCCGCGGATGCGAAGAGCCAAGGCACGGCCTTTCGAAGCCGCGCGAACGCGGCGGCGCGACGGTTCGCGAAAACCAGGTCACAAACTTCTGAAAAAACGTAAGCGCCCATCAACGCTAATCCGGCGACGAATCCGTGATGCATGTTGACCCAGAGCAGCATGAGCACGGGTAACGGCCAGAGGCGGACCTGCTGGCCTTCGTAGTAGCGCGCGAGCAGGACGAGAACCGCGGCGAAGAGGACGGTGGTGAAAAGGTCGGCGCGCGGCATGGTTCGAAAGGCGATCGCGGGGACAGCTAGAATCGCGAGAGCAGCGGCTACGCGTCCGCCGCCCCATACCATCAGCGCTACAGTCGCCGCACATGCGAACGCGCTCAACCAGGAGAGCGCGGCATAACCGCCGAGCAGATACAGCAGATAGAAAAGGACGCCGGAAAACGGGGGATAAATCCAGGTTGAATTGGGGACGGTGTAGGTGAAGAGAGTAGTGGAAGGAATTTGATGATGCTGGACGATGTAGCGGCCGGCGGCCATTTGCCAGCCGAGGTCGGTTTCGCTGACGGTGTGCAGGCCGGCGAGGAAGGCGTAGAGGAGAGCGATAGCGATGAGAGCACAGCGCTGCCAGTCTGCCCGAAAGGAAGACTTGATTTCCATGAACTTCCATTTTGTTGAAGAGCGCAAGGCAAGACAACGCGCAAGATAAAAGCGGGTGCGTGAGAGTTACGGAAACGGGCGCTAGGAGCGGAACGGCAGGGTCAACACACCCCAAATGGCTTCGATAATGATCTTTGAATTGATTTTGGAACGACCGATTTCCCGTTCATAGAATATGATTGGGATCTCGCCGATGTGAGCGCCTCCACGGTAGGCCTTCCATGTCATTTCGATTTGGAAGAGATAGCCGTTGCTGAAAATCTGATCCAGATTAATTTTTTCGAGGGTCTCTCTTTTCCAGCATTTGAAGCCTCCCGTCAGATCACTGAAGGGCATGCGTGTGACCCAGCGGACATACACGGAAGCCATTTTGCTTAGGATCAGTCGCTTGAAGTCCCAATTCACGACATTGACGCCGCGCATGTAGCGCGATCCCAAGAGAAGATCGAACGAAGGAATCTGTTGAAGAAATTCGGGGAGATAAACGGGATCGTGGGAGAGGTCAGCGTCCATCTGGAGGATCAAGTCGTAGCCACGCTTTAGGGCATCTTTGAAACCGGCTGAATAGGCTTGTGCGAGGCCGTCTTTCGCGGGGCGGGATAGAAGCGAAATCTTGCCATCTTGAGCGGCGGCCAGATCGAGAACGGCTTGCCCCGTACCGTCGGGCGAGTTGTCATCCACAACCAGGATGTGGAGATCCGGGACCGCTTTTTGAATGCCGGCAATCAGGACGGGGATGTTTTGCCGCTCATTGTAGGTGGGGATGACGACGATGGCATTCACGAAGCAGACCTCTTGAGCGAGTTTCGGAGGATCAATGGAGAAAAACCATCATGGCTACATCGAGTATAGGGATGGGCTACGGAAAGTTCACAAGAATGTGTCGAGTTGCTGTTCAAGAAAGAACGGTCTGCTGACTTTGCCCAGCTGCGTGAAAGCCAGTTCCGCCGGCCATTGAATCCAAACTAACGCGGGAACAAGTAAGAATTAGCCGCCGCCGACGAATTGGACGATTTCGTAGCGGTCGCCGGCGGTGACGCGGGTGTCGGGCCATTTCGGGCGCGGGAGGATTTCGAGGTTGCGCTCGATGGCGACGCGGCCGGAATCGAGTCCTAATTCGCGTAGAAGATCGGCGACGGTGGCGTCGGGCTTCGCGGCGCGAGTCTCTCCGTTCACGGTGATGGCGATGGTCGTTTCCATGGTTAGCTCACGGAAGGCACGCGAGGCTTGGCGCGTAATTGAAAACGCAAATGACCTTTGGCGTTGCCCTTGAACGCTTCGATGACGACGGCGGCCTCCGCCGAGGAGAGTGAAGGCATTTCGAA
This sequence comes from uncultured Acidobacteriota bacterium, assembly GCA_963729455.1. GTDB lineage: Bacteria > Acidobacteriota > Terriglobia > Acidiferrales > UBA7541 > Acidiferrum. The sequence continues at coordinate 452,412 of CAVSNX010000002.1, read as the reverse complement.
ATCAAGCTGGGCGCGCCCCAAAGCTCCGGTCACGGTGGATAATTCCGTCGGAACGGTGGCGCCCTCCACTCTCGCGGTTACGATGGCACCGTCGAGCAGCCGACTGGCGTGGTCGCGCACGGCGACCTGCAACAAAGCTCGCTTTCCGGTGAGCCAGGTCTTGGCGTTGAGCAACTCTAATTTGAGGACTGTCGATGAGGAACTGGCCGCGGAGGCCGGAGCTGCAGGCGCGACTGGCTTCTCTTCTCGAGGCAAAGCAAGATGCAATGCTCCGGAGCGAAGTTCTTCGACGACGGCGCGATGCTGCTCATCGAGGCGGAGCTTTAGAGCTTGCTCGCGGGCGGGGTTGAGCGGGAGGAGATCAAAATAGTTGTTGGTCCTACGGTGGAGGACACGGCCGCTGAAATAAACGGTGGTATCAATGAGAGCGTTGGAGGTGCCACGGTCCTCCGTTTGGACGTGATAGGTCGTCTCGCCCGCCTTCACGTTGGTGTTGTGCCCGAACAACATTGGGTCGCTCGCTTTACTCTACGCCCGGTCTGACAGCTTGCCAGCAGGAACTTCCCGGGAGCATTTGACCGACTGGCGGTTAAGTCGCTATTATAACGCTTCGCCTATGAGCGGCTCGGGTTTACATACGTATGCTCCACTTGTTTTATACCTGCTGATAGCGACGGCGCTCGCCAGCGCGCTGACGGCCGCTTCTGTACTGATCGGGTGGCGGCGCCCGAGCCGGGCCAAACAGCAGCCGTATGAGTGCGGCATGGAACCCACCGGGGACGCGAGAGAGCCCTTCTCGGTGAAGTTTTACCTCGTAGCGATGGTTTTCATATTGTTCGACGTGGAAGCCATCTTCCTATACCCCTGGGCCTACATTTTTCGAAGTTTGCGGTGGTACGGCTTTGTGGAGATGATGATTTACATCGCCATCCTGTTGGTCGGTTACCTCTATCTCTGGAAAAAGGGCGCGCTGGACTGGCACAAATAGCCGGCGCTTGCGGGATTCGAAATCGTGACGGAGACTTCCAGCCAAAACGCTAATGTTGTAGCCGAACTGCTGCGTTCGTGGAACCCCAAGGCTGTAGCCGAAGTGATCGAATTCCGCGGTGAGACAACCATTGTGGTGCCACGCGAGCTTTTGCGTTCCGCTGCCGAGCATTGTCGTAAGGACGCTGGCTTGCAATACAACCTGCTCACCGATGCTACCTGCCTGGACCGCTATCCTCACGAGCCGCGATTCGAATTGAACTATCACCTGGTCTCCATTCCAAGACGAGAGAAAGTTCGCCTGAAAGTGAAGCTTTCCGGCGACGACCCTGTCGTGGACTCTCTGGTGCCCGTCTGGCTCGGTGCCAACTGGCTGGAACGCGAGATTTTCGATTTGTTTGGGATCCGTTTTTCGGGGCACCCGGATTTGCGGCGCATTCTGCTTCCCGATGATTGGGAGGGCTATCCGCTGCGAAGAGATTATCCCGTCGAGGGCTACCGCGACGTTCCGAATACCGGGGAACTTTTCAGGAAGAGCAGCACGCCATGACCACCGTCGAAACCGCAACCGGCACAGCAAAAACGATGGTCCTGAACATGGGACCGCAGCACCCTTCGACACACGGGGTGCTGCGAATTCTGCTGGAGCTTGACGGCGAAACCGTGGTGAAAGCGGTCCCGGACCTCGGGTATCTGCATACCGGCATCGAGAAATCGTGCGAAGACAAGACCTATTCGCAGGCCATCACGCTGACGGACCGGATGGATTATCTTAATCCGTTGGGCAACAACCTGGTGTACTGCCTGGCGGTGGAAAAATTGCTGGGATTAGAGGTTCCGAAGCGGGCGCAGTACATCCGCGTGATGATGGTGGAACTGCAGAGAATTTCTTCGCACCTGGTATGGCTGGGCACGCACGCGATTGACCTTGGCGCGATGTCGGTTTTTCTGTATTGCTTCCGCGAGCGGGAAGAGATCCTGAAAATTTTCGAGATGTTCGCCGGGCAGCGGATGATGACCAGTTATATTCGCATTGGAGGGGTGGCGCTCGATCCTCCAGCGGGCTGGCGGCAGGCGGTGGAGCGGTTCCTGAAGATGATGCCGAGCCGGGTGGACGAATACGAATCGCTGCTGACGGAGAACCGCATTTGGATGGGCCGCACGCAAGGTGTGGGCTATATCTCGGCGGAAGACGCGATTGCCTACAGCATGACGGGGCCGACGCTGCGCGCGGCGGGAGTGGCGTACGACAACCGCAAAGTATTTCCCTACTCGAGCTATGAAGAGTTTGATTTCGACGTTCCAACGCGTATGGACTCCGACTGTTTTGCGCGGTACATGATTCGCGTGGCGGAAATGCGTGAGAGCTTGAAGATTATCCGGCAGGCGTTCGGCAAGATCACGAACGAAGGCCCGATCAAGGCTGAAGCGCCGGGGATTATTCCGCCGCAGCGCGAAAAGATGAAAACGGAGATGGAGGCGCTCATCTACCACTTCAAGATTTTCACGGAAGGCTTTTCGCCGGCGCCGGGTGAAGCGTTTGTGACCGTCGAATCACCGCGCGGCGAGCTGGGATGCTTCATCGCCAGCGATGGGTCGCCGAAGCCGCTGCGCGTGCACTTCCGCTCGCCGTCGTACATTAATTTGCAGGCGCTTCCAAAGCTTGTGCAAGGCCAGTTGATCGCCGACGTGATCGCTTGCATTGGCACGCTTGATATCGTCCTTGGAGAAGTGGACAGGTAAACATGGAACTTTCCCCCACGCTTGCGGCGAAGTTTGAAAAGCTGCAAACCAGCTATCCGGTGAAGCGCAGCGCGCTGATTCCCATGCTGATGTACGCGCAGGACGAGTACGGCTGCGTGAGCGACGAAATGATCGCGGAGATTGGGCAGAGGCTGGACCTTAACAACGTGCAGATCGAGGAGACGCTGGCGTATTACTCGATGCTACATCGCAAGCCGATGGGAAAAAATCACGTCCAGATTTGCACTAACGTGGCGTGCATGCTGAAGGGCGGGTATGAATTGCTGGACCGCGCGAAGAGGCGGCTGGAAATCGGGCACAAAGAAACAACGGACGACGGGGTTTTCTCGCTGGAAGAGGTGGAATGCATTGGCGCCTGCACGGGCGCTCCAGCGATGCAGATTAATTACGATTTCTACGAAAACCTTACGCCAATTAAATTCGACCGCATTATCCAGGAACTGGATGCAGGCCGACGTCCGACTCCGGAAGCGGTCATTTCCGGCGCGCGGCATGAGCGGAATCCCGCGGAAACACCGCTGATCAGCAAGCGCTGGGGCATCAAGGATTCGCACAAGATTGATGTGTACGTGAAGCATGACGGCTATCAGGCGCTGGAGAAAGCGCTGCGGGAGATGACGCCGGAAACGATCATTGAGGAAGTGAAGAAATCCAATTTGCGCGGGCGTGGCGGCGCGGGATTTCCGACCGGCATGAAGTGGTCGTTTGTGCCGAAGGATTCACCGAAAGCGAAATATGTGATTTGCAATGCGGACGAATCCGAGCCGGGCACTTGCAAAGACCGGCCGCTAATGGAGATGGATCCGCATCAGTTGATTGAAGGCATGGTGATCGCGGGACGGGCGATTGGTTCGCACCAGGGCTTCATCTACATTCGCGGGGAATACCGCTACGTGCTGGACATTGTGGACGCGGCAATCGCGGAAGCATACGAGCGCGGCTATCTGGGCAAGAACATTCTTGGCACTGGATTCGATTTCGATCTCTTGATTCACACGGGCGCGGGCGCGTATGAATGCGGCGAGGAATCCGCGCTGATGGAATCGCTGGAAGGCAAGCGCGGCTACCCGCGCATCAAGCCGCCGTTTCCGGCAGTGGTTGGATTGTACGGATGTCCGACGATTATCAATAACGTCGAGACGCTGAGCGCCGTGCCGGCCATTATTCGCGAAGGTGGCGAAGCGTACGCCAATCGCGGTACGCCGAAGAACGGTGGCACGCGCATGCTGTGCATCGCGGGGCATGTGAACAAGCCGGGCATTTATGAAGTTCCGCTCGGTATGAACATGAAAAAGTTTATTTACGACGTGGCGGGCGGGATTCCGGGCGGGAAGAAAATCAAAGCAGTGATTCCGGGTGGAAGCTCGTGTCCGCTGCTGACGGGCGATGAAATTGATATCGCGATGGACTACGACTCCGTGGCCAAAGCCGGCTCAATGCTGGGCTCGGGCGGCATGGTCATCATGGATGAAGACACGTGCATGGTGGATATGGCGCGGCGGATCATGCAGTTTTACGCGCACGAATCTTGCGGGTGGTGCATTCCCTGCCGTGAAGGAACCACGTGGCTGCGCAAGATTCTGGAGCGCTTCCACGCAGGCTTAGGGCGCGCAGAAGATATCGACATCATTGCCGACCTTGCGAAAAACATGCTGGGCCGTACGTTCTGTCCGCTCGGAGACGCGGCGGCAATGCCCACGATCAGCATCATGAAGAAATGGCGCAAGGAATTTGAAGAGCACCTGCCAGGACGCTGCCCGTATAAGTCCGCGGAAGCGTTGGTTGGATCACGATAATCGGATTCATCACAAAGGGGCTCGCAGCATAAATCCATGGCTGACCAGAAGCTAGTTAAGCTGAAAATCAACGACCGCGAAGTGCAAGTGCCGCAGGGAACGCTGGTGATTGAAGCGACGCGGCGGATCGGCACGGAGGTCCCGTCGTTCTGCTATTACCCCGGGCTTTCGCTGCAGGCAGCTTGCCGCATGTGCCTGGTGGAAGTGGAAAAAGCGCCGAAGCTGCAGACGGCGTGCACGCTGGTGGCGACCGAAGGCATGATCGTTCGAACGGACACCGAGCAAGTGCGGCAGGCGCGGAAGTACATGCTGGAATTTCTGCTGACGAATCACCCGCTGGATTGCCCGGTCTGCGACAAGGGCGGCGAGTGCGAGCTGCAAGACATGGTGTTCCGCTACGGCGCGGATTCCAGCCGGTTCGTGGAAGAAAAAATTCACCGGCCCGAGGAAAAATGGTCGGAGCTGGTTTATTACGATGCGCCGCGATGTATTTTGTGCTTCCGCTGCGTGCGCGTGTGCGACGAGGGCATGGACGTGAAGGCGCTGGGCGTTGGGATGCGCGGCGCGAACAGCGTGATCATTCCCAACCGTGAAGATCATCTGGAATGCGAAGAATGCGGCATGTGTATTGATATTTGCCCCGTGGGCGCGCTGACCAGCGGAACGTACCGCTACAAGACGCGGCCTTGGGAGATGAATTATGTTTCGACGGTGTGCACGCACTGTTCGAATGGTTGCAAGACGACGCTCAGCGTGCGTAATCATGAGATTTTGCGTTCGAATAATCGCGACTTGAGCGGCATTAACAAGGATTTTCTTTGCGTGAAGGGGCGCTTTGGTTTTGATTTCACGAAGCACCCGGAGCGCATCCGTCAACCTCTGGTGCGCAAGGGCGACAAGCTTTTCCCGGTTTCGTGGGAAGAGGCGGCGCAGGCGGCGGCAAGCAAGCTGAAGTCGATTTACGACACCAACGGAAAAGTTTCGATCGGGTTTATTGGATCGAACCGCACTTCGAACGAAGAGAATTATTTGTTGCAGCGGATGGCGCGCGCCACGTTTGGCACAAATAACATCGATCATCACCGGACGGCGGATTACACCGGGCTGATCACAGCGCTGGGCGAGCGCGCCGCTGATTCCCTGCTGACCATGGAGCAGTTGTACGAATCGAAAGCGGTTCTAGTCATCGGAAACGATCCGACGAATCAGAATCCGCTGGTGGGCTGGCAGATTCGCAGCGGAATCCGGCACTTCGGGACGAAGCTCTTCGTTATCAATTCGAATGAGATCAAGCTGAAGCGCAAGGCCACGCAGTTCGTGAAGATTACGGCAGGGATGGAAGGGGCGGTGCTCAAGTGGCTGGGGCATGAAGAGGGCCAGCTGGCGACTACGCTGGTCGAGCAGCTCGTTCTGATGAAGGCGGAGCTTGAGGCGGCGTCGGATGTGGCGATTGTTTTTGGCGCGGAAGTTTCCGGCGCGGCGATCGCGCAGCTGGTGGCGTTCGGCTCGAAACTTCCGGGGAAGACTCGGTATATGTTGCTCAGCGACTATGCCAATTCGCGCGGTGCGGCGGATCTCGGAGTGCTGCCGGATCGCTTGCCGGGATATGCCTATGTGGACGACGCGCGAGCACGTGAAGGGCTCGAAACACTTTGGGACGGTGTGATTCCTTCGAAGGCGGGCCTGACTGCGCCGCAGATGGTGGAGGCAGCGCAGAACGGCACGATGAAAGCGCTGTATGTGGTGGGCGCGAACCCGCTGGCGCATTTTGGCACGCTCGGTTACGGGCGCGGCAAACTGGATTTGCTCATCGTCCACGAAATGTTTCTGACGGAAACGGCCAAGGTGGCGGACATCGTTTTTCCCGCGGCTTCGGCGTATGAGAAGGACGGCACGGTCACGAACACTTCGGGCGAAATTCAGCTGCTGCACAAGGCCGCGGAAGTGATGGGTCCGCGCACGGACTTCGATCTTCTGCGCATCCTCTCGCACCAATTGGAAAAGCTGGGGCTGGGGAAGGCGTTTCATTACAAGACGCCGGCGGCGGTGTTCGAAGAAATTCGCAAGGCCGTGCCCGCTTACAATGTGGCGTCCGCGGGTTTGCTGACCGGCGGGGCGGAAGCAACGCGCGTCCAGTTCGCGCAGAACGGGCACGCGCCTTACGATGTCCCTGTGGGACTGATTCGTTCCGCGGAAGATACGCTTTTCACCAGCGGGACGCTGGGCCGCTTCTGCACGATGATGGATTCTGTGCCGGAGGCCAAAGCGAAGCCGTGAACACCTTCTTAGCCAGCAACGCCGAGCTGATCATCGCGTTGGTCAAGATAGTGCTACTGCTCTTCATCGTGCTCACGGTGAACGCGTATCTCACTTGGTTTGAGCGAAAAGTCGTGGCGCACATGCAGTCGCGCTGGGGGCCGCACCGCGTCGGGCCGCATGGATTGCTGCAGCCGCTGGCGGACGGCGTGAAATTCCTTTTTAAGGAAGATCCCACGCCGGCGGGCGCGGACAAATTTGTCTACTTTCTCGCGCCGCTGCTGGCCCTGGCTCTGGCACTCACGTCCATTTCCATCATTCCGTTTGGGCCGAATCCTATCCGGCTGTTTGGGCATGACATTTATCTGGGAATTGCGCCGCCCGATTTGAATATTGGGATCCTGGCGCTGTTTGCCATCACCGCGCTCGGCGTTTACGGAGTCGCTTTGGCAGGCTGGTCTTCCAACAGCAAATATCCGCTGCTTGGGGGATTGCGCAGCTCCGCGCAGATGGTTAGCTACGAACTTTCGCTGACCATGTCTGTGGTGGGAGTGCTGCTGATCGCCGGAAGCTTTAACCTGACGGACATTATCGCCAATCAGGCTAGCGCCAAGTGGGGCATCTTCGGATGGAACATTTTTCCGCAGATTCTGGGATTTATATGCTTCTTCATCGCGGCGGTAGCGGAGACCAACCGCGTGCCGTTTGACCTACCGGAAGCCGAATCTGAGCTGGTGGCGGGATTTCACACGGAATATGCGAGCTTCAAGTTCGCGATGTTTTTTATCGCGGAGTACACCAGCATGATCACGGTGTCGTCGTTGTGCGCAATCATGTTCTTCGGCGGCTGGCTCTCGCCCTTCCCTGCTTCGTGGACGTTGACCCATTATCTACCTTCGGTGCTTTTGATTCCCGCGGGCTTGTGGATCATCTGGGACGGCATCCGCTACGAGACGATTTTCGGCAGAATTATTTTGCCGGGCGTGGGGACGGTTCTAACAGCAGCGGGGATTGCCCTTCTGATGCCCAATCTTCAGTTCGTCAATGAATTTATTCAGGCGCCGTTCTGGCTACTGTCCAAGATATTTGTATTTCTATTCGTATACGTGTGGATGCGCGGCACACTGCCACGTTTCCGGTACGACCAGTTGATGGCGTTTGGCTGGAAGCTACTGTTGCCTCTTTCCATTGCGAACGTGATCGCCACCAGCTTCGTGATCCTGAAGTGGGGTGCGCAGTGACGCCGCAACTTCTGATCTTTTTCGTGCTGGCGCTGCTGGCGGTGTTAGGTGCAGTCAACCTGATTCTGCAGAAGCACCCGATTCATAGCGCCCTATCACTCATCGTGGTGATGGTCGCGCTCGCGGGATTGTACTTGCTGATGGGCGCTGAGTTTGTAGCCGCGGTGCAGATCATCGTGTACGGCGGCGCGATTATGGTGCTGTTCGTCTTCGTCATCATGCTGCTGAACGCCGGCATCGAGGAACACACGAGCCTTTCGAAGTTTGCCGGGCCGCCGGGATTGCTGTTGGTGGTCGCGCTGGCGGGCTTCCTCGCGGCGACGATTGCGCGCTCGACCGGGACGGTGCAGGCTGCGGCGCAAACCGGCGTGATGTCGTCCACCAAAGGCATTTCGAACATGCTGTTCCGGGATTTTGTGTACCCGTTCGAACTGACTTCGTTCCTGATCCTCGTGGCGATCATGGGCGCCACGGTGCTCGCGCAACGGGAGAAGAACTGAAATGGTGCCGACGAACTATTACGTCATCTTGAGCGCGGTCTTGTTCGGACTCGGGGTATTCGGATTCGTTTTCAAGCGCAACATCATCACGATTTTCATGTCCATCGAATTGATGCTGAACGCGGTGAATCTGGCGTTCGTGGCGTTCAGCCAGGCACTGGGCAAACTCGATGGGCAGGTATTTGTGCTGTTCGTCATCGTGGTGGCCGCGGCAGAAGCGGCGGTGGGCCTCGGGATCATCATTCTTATTGCGCGCAACCGGCGATCGCTGAACGTCGAGCGCGTTGACCTGCTCAAACTCTAATGCCGACATACCCGATACTCGAATATTTGTGGATCATTCCTCTGCTGCCGCTCCTCGGCTCGGCCATCAACGGACTTTTCGGCGAAAAATGGCCGAACAAAATCGTCAACTGGGTTGCGCTGAGCTCGACGGGATTGTCGTTTGCCTGCGCGCTCGAAGCGGTTCGCGAATTTTTCGCATCCGGCCAGGCACTCTTCCACAAGGAATTTTTCACGTGGATTGCGGCGGGCAATTTCCGCGCGGGCTTCGATTTGCAGATGGACCAGCTCACCGTCGTGATGGTGCTGGTGGTGACGGGCGTGGGCTGGCTCATCCACATTTACGCGACCGGCTACATGGCGCATGAAGGCGGATACTACCGTTTTTTTTCGTATTTGAATCTTTTCATGTTTTTCATGCTCATTCTGGTGCTGGCCGCGAACTATGTTTTGCTCTTCGTTGGCTGGGAGGGCGTGGGCCTGTCGAGCTATTTGCTGATCGGATTTTATTTCCTGAGAAAGTCAGCTGCCGACGCGGGCAAGAAAGCGTTCATCGTCAACCGCATCGGCGACTTCGGATTCATGCTGGGAATGTTTTTGCTGTTCCGTGCCTTCCATACATTGGATTTCCAAGCCATTTTCACGAGTGCTACGCTGCAGGGCTGGCCTGTTGAATTGAGCGGGCACCTGGGCACTTTGACGTTTGCATGTCTCCTGCTTTTCATGGGCGCGTGCGGAAAATCGGCGCAGCTTCCGTTGTACGTCTGGTTGCCAGACGCGATGGAAGGGCCCACGCCGGTCAGTGCATTGATTCACGCGGCGACGATGGTAACAGCAGGCGTTTACGTTGTTGCGCGCTCGCACATATTGTTCACGCATACTCCAACCGCCATGCTGGTCGTCGCGATTGTGGGCTGCGCGACGGCGTTCTTTGCAGCCACAATCGGCCTGGTACAAACGGACATCAAGAAAGTTCTCGCCTACTCCACGGTCAGCCAGCTCGGCTACATGTTTTTGGCCTGCGGCGTCGGCGCCTTTTCTGCGGGGATTTTCCACTTGATGACGCACGCCTTCTTTAAAGCACTTCTGTTCCTTGCCGCGGGCAGCGTGATTCACGCCATGGGCGGCGAACAGGACATGAACCGCATGGGCGGGCTCAGCAAGAAAATCCCGTGGACATTTGGAACCATGCTGGTCGCCACAATGGCAATCGCGGGCATTCCCCTCTTCTCCGGATTTTTCTCGAAGGATGCCATTCTGCTCGCTGCGTTTCAGAGCGAAAACGGGGGGCGCATACTTTATACCTTCGGCTTGCTGACGGCGCTGCTCACCTCCTTCTACATGTTTCGGCTCATTTTTCTGACGTTTCATGGCAAGGAGCGCTTTGACGAGCATAAGGTTCACGTTCACGAATCACCGTGGAGCATGCTGGGGCCGCTTGTGGTGCTGGCGGTGCTCGCGTTTGCGGGCGGCTGGTTCGCTCTGCCTGCATTCTTTCAGGGGCCGGACTATTTCAGCAATTTCCTCGCGCCCGTTTTTGGCGGCCATGAAGCCGTGGAAGCAGCCGGCGAAGTGGCGGCTCACCAACTGGAATTGATTCTGGCAGGTGTCGCAGTCACGGCAGCGCTTATCGGCCTCGGGGTCGCGTACTGGCTGTACCTGAAGAAGCCAGGCAAGGCCGATGAGCTCGCCAAGTCCATGAAGCCCGCCTACACCACGCTGTTGAATAAGTATTACGTGGATGAACTGTACGCGGCCGTGGTCGTCAAGCCGCTCCTGTGGCTTTCGACGGTCGTGTTCTGGAAAGCAGTCGACGTCACCGTCATCGACGGGGCTGTCAACGGAGTCGCGGAGGGCCTCACCAATGTTGGCGACGGTGTGCGCCACACGCAATCCGGCAATACGCGCAGCTATGCGGTGTGGGTTGTCGTCGGAGCGATTGTAATTATTGCTGTCGTCTTCTTCTGGCCAAACGCGGGAAAGCCAGTGATCGGAATGGTGCACTGATGCTGCCCGGCGGACATCTGCTGTCGGTCTTGATCTTCTTCCCTGCCGTGGGAGCGCTGGCGCTCTTGCTTCTGCGCGGCGACGATCACAAATACATTCGCTATCTTTCGCTCATCGTTTCCGTGGCCGAATTCATCTTTTCTCTCTTCCTGCTCTTCAAGGCGCCCGCTGGCGCATCCGGGTATCAACTAGAGGAATTCGCGAAGTGGATCAACCAGCCCCCGATCAACTATCACCTGGGCGTGGACGGCATCAGCATTTTTCTCGTGATCTTGACGACCTTTCTGACGCCGATTTCGATTCTGGCGTCGTGGAAGAGCATCGAGCACCGCGTCAAAGAATTTTTCATCATGCTGCTGATGCTGGAAGTCGGCGTGGTGGGCGTGTTCCTCTCGCTCGACCTTTTCCTCTTCTTCCTTTTCTGGGAAGTGATGCTGATTCCCATGGCTTTGCTGATCGGCATCTGGGGCCACGAGCGTCGCGTTTACGCCGCTGTGAAATTCGTGCTCTACACCATGGCGGGCTCGATTCTCATGCTGGTCGGCATCATCTGGCTGTACAACGCCACGGGGGTTGCAACGAACTGGACAGCCGCAACATTCGATCTACCGACAATTCAGTTGATGTTGCAAGATGGCAAAATCTTGCTCACGCCGCGCACGGAGATGATTCTCTTCCTGGCCTTTTTCGTGGCGTTTGCGATCAAAGTGCCCCTCTTCCCGCTGCACACATGGCTGCCGGACGCGCACGTAGAGGCACCCACAGCCGGCTCGGTGATGCTCGCTGGCGTGCTGCTGAAGATGGGCACGTACGGCATGATCCGCTTCTGCCTGCCGCTATTCCCCGACGCTTCGCGTCGCGCCGCAGGCTGGGTGGCCGTACTCGCGATCATCGGCATCATTTACGGCGCGCTGGTGGCTATGGTGCAGCCGAACTTGAAGAAGCTGGTCGCTTATTCTTCCGTCAGCCACTTGGGGTTTGTGGTGCTGGGCATTTTCGCGTTTCACAACATTTCCATGCAGGGCGCGGTCTATCAGATGCTGGCGCACGGCGTCTCCACCGGCGCGCTCTTCCTTCTCGTCGGCATGCTCCACGACCGTCGCCACACGTTCGAAATCAGCGAATACGGTGGCCTGGCGACCCCCATGCCGAAACTTGCGGCGTTCTTCTTGTTTGTCGCGTTGTCTTCGCTGGGCCTGCCGATGCTCAATGGCTTTGTCGGCGAGTCTCTGATTCTGCTCGGAACCTACCAGCATCACTGGCAGTGGGCCTCGTGGGCAGCGCTCGGCGTGATTCTTTCGGCCTGCTATCTGTTGTGGTCGTATCAGCGCGTGTTCTTCGGAGAGATCACCAAGGAAAAGAACCGCACGTTGCCGGACGCCTCGCTGCGTGAAAAGTGGATTCTTGCCACCATGGCGATGGTGACCCTGTGGATGGGGATTGGCTCCACGTACATTACGCGCCAAACCGCCGCAGCCTCGCAAAACGTGGTTGACCAGGTCGAGCCGCAGCGGCCGTACGAGGCGTCTGCTCCGTCAAGAGTTGGGACGTCGGCAGGTTCGCTGCAAGCAGAGCACGATTCGTCTCGTGCGGCGAAACCCATTTCGTTCGAAAGGCTGGGAACCCGCTAGATGCTTCCGAGCACCATAGACCTGTACCGCGTACTTCCCGAGCTCCTCTGGTGTGGCTTCGGCGTTCTCGTAATGCTGATGCAGCCGTTTGTGCGCAACCGGCATTTCTTTACGTTCCTCGCATTGATCGGCACGCTGACGGGAACGCTGGCCTCCGTCATCTCCGTGGCCAATGCGGGTCCGGGCTTCTACGGGCTAGTGGAGTCCGATTCGTTCAGTTTCTTTTTCCGGCTGCTCGTGGGCACAGTGGCGTTTCTGGTGGTTCTCGCTGCGGGTCCGTATCTCGATCGCGAGCGGCTGCCCGTCCCGGAGTTCTACGCGCTGCTGCTGTTTGCAACTGCGGGCATGGGCGTGCTTGCCTCCGCTCAGGAGTTGCTAACTGCGTTCATCGGCCTGGAAATGAGCTCGATTTCCAGTTACGTGCTGGCGGGTTATCGCCGCGATTCGTTGAAGTCCGGCGAATCGGCAATGAAATATTTCCTGCTGGGCTCGTTCGCGACAGCGTTTTTTCTGTACGGCATCGCGCTGGTGTACGGCGCGACTGGCACGACCATGCTGGACAGGATGCGCGACGCGGACCCTGCGAGCACGCTGTTGAAGCTGGGGCTCTCCATGATTCTCATTGGCCTGGGCTTCAAAGTGGCTGCGGCTCCCTTCCAGGTGTGGACGCCAGACGTCTACGAGGGCGCGCCAACGCCGGTCACGGCGCTCTTTTCCGCTGGGCCGAAGGCCGCGGCATTCGCATTGATGTTGCGCATCTTTGCGACGGTTCCGGCGGCCACGACATTCTGGTTCTGGGCCTTCTGGGTTTTGGCGGTAGCGACGATGTTCGCCGGCAATCTCGGCGCACTGGTGCAGACGAACATCAAGCGGCTGTTGGCGTACAGCTCCATCGCGCACGCAGGCTACATTTTGGTAGCTTTCGCGGCCGTCACGACAATGGCGCAGGGGGGATCAGCAGAAGCCGGGCCTGCGTACGCTGCGGTGCTCTTCTACCTGCTCACCTACGCGTTGGTAAAGCTGGGGGCCTTCACCATCGTTTCGCAGCTTGGCGGCGCCGGCGAGAAGAATCTTTCGCTGGACGACTACGCCGGGCTTTCGCAGCGCCAGCCGGTGGTCGCCGCAATCCTCAGCATCTACATGTTGTCCCTGCTTGGACTGCCGGTCACCGCGGGCTTCTTCGGCAAGTTTTACATCTTCAAGGCCGCGGTGAATTCGAATTTGATCTGGCTCGCGGTCATAATGGGGATTAACAGCGTCATCGGGTCTTACTATTACCTGCGCGTCATCGTGGTGATGTACATGCGCGAATCGAGCGCGGAGGCCGCCGCTGCCGCTCCCGTGGGCTTTCCATTGAGTGTAAGCGTAGTCCTTGCTGTTACCGCAATCGGCACAATTCTGTTCGGGGTGCTGCCCAATTCGGTCATTAATTTCCTCCTGCGGCCGAACCTCTTCGGCTTCGGCCATTGAGAACAAAAAACGCCGGGCTAAAGCCCGGCCTCTACACTTCACGACATTCAAAAGAAAACGGCCCAGGGGCTTGCGCTCCCGGGCCGTTTCAAAAACTCTATTCATTGAGCGTTAGACTTTCACGAAAATAATAACCAGCGTGAAGAGCGCGAGCGTCTCGACGAACACCAAGCCGAGAATCATCGCTGCGCGAATCGCGCCCGCCGCTCCCGGATTGCGCGCCATGCCCTCGCACGCCGCCGAAGCGATCCGGCCCTGCCCCAGCGCGCCGCCAAAGGCCGCGAGAGCCATGCCGAAGCCTGCGGCAATTGCCAGCATGCCCTTGCCTCCGGCCGCTGCGCCTGCGGCTTCCTGCGCGAACGCGGACGGCGCGATCAACATCACCGCCGCGAACGCCACTAACACCATCATCCACTTCTTCATCAGTTCCTCCTTGTGAATCGCTGCCAGGAGGTGGTTCCCGGACACCGTGCAGCCGGGCTCACACTGGAGCAGCCTATTGCCGGTAAACTTCACCGGCAAACTCGATTAATGCTCGTCGGCCGTAGCAATGCCCAGATAAACCGCGGGCAGGACAGTGAAAATGTAGGTCTGAATGATGGCCACGAATAAGTGCAAGCCAATAAACGCGACAGGAATCGTGGCCGGTAGTATGCCTACAACGACGCCCAATACAGGCGACTTGGACCAGGCCGCGACGGTGGCCATCGAAAACAAGCCGACGAAAATCGTGTATAGAAGGTCGCTGGCCACAATGTTGGCCCAGAGACGAACGGTGAGGGAAAGAATGCGCGCCGTCGTGCTCACGATCTCCACGGGAAAAAGCAGTTCGGCCAGCGCCCAATCCCCTACCGTTTTCGGCGAGCCCGCAAACGTAAGCAGATAACGGCCCGCGCCGTGATGCTTGATTCCCTGCCAGTTGAAATAAATAAAAGTAAGGATGGCGCAGGACAAGGGCACGGTTTTTTCCGCCGTAGGAGCGGCGAAAAATGGAACGGCGCTAAGCAGGTTCGAAATCAGAACGAACACGGAGATGGAGCCCACAAACGGAATCATTTTCAGCGCGCCGTGGTGAACGTTCTCTTCGAGAAGATCCTTAATGCCGAAGCCCAGCGAATTCGTCAGAAGCATTTCAGCGACTTGCTGCGTGGCTCCCGGCTTCTCCACGGACAGCCGCGAACGGAGGAACAACGCCAGGAGGGTGCCGATGATCAGCACGACCGTGCACATCACAATGTGTTCGGGGATGGGCCGGTTCGGATGCTTGACCTGGATGTGCAGGAACGTCAGCAGGGCGAGAGCGTATCGGCCCAGATAATGATTCACCAGCAGCGTAAGTCCGGATACGTGTTCAACCATTCGCTAGTCCGCCGGATGCAAGATTTCGTACACACTCGCCGCGATGGTGGCGGCTCCAAGAGCACACAAACCTACGACCATGCTCAAAAGGGGAATTCTCAGATATTCAAAAATAACATACACGGCGAGGGCTATCAACCCGTAGCGGAAGAGCATGCCGAAGTAGCTGCCAAGCGGGACCTGCGGCTTCTTATTGCCAGCTTGAGCTGTGGACGCTTGCACTAGAGCGTCGAGGCCGCGCTTCAGCCAGCGAAAATTCAGCCAGGCTAGAATCGCGCCAATGGCCAGGCCTGCGCCCCAGGCGCGGTCCCGAAGCAAAGCAACCAGCACACCTGCGAGCAATCCCAGAAGCAGCGTCAGCCAGGAGATGCGCCGTTCCGTTGCGGCACCCGGGGCCGTCTCAGCTGCTCTTGGTTCCATTGCCAGTTCTGCCGACTCGCCGCAAGACATCGCGCACTCCCGCGAAAAATCCAATTCCACCTAGAATCAGTAGGAAAACAGGTTTGGTGTGCAGCCAGTGGTCGAGAAAGTAGCCGAGAAGCCCGCCGACAACCATGGCAGAAACCAGCACGAACGGTAGCTCCAAGGCGATCGCGGCCTGATTCGAAGAATTCCTGGCCTTCTCCGCAATGGGCGCTGCTGATTTCGTTTTGTCCGGATTATTGTCCGAAGGCATAGTGCGCGAGCTTGTAGAACGGCTCAGGATACAACCCCGCGGCGAGCGTGACAAATACTGCCACGCCGAGGGCCACGGCCTGCGCGTCACTCATCAGCACGCGCGGCGCATCGCCCGGCTGCTTGAGCCAGGCGTGCACGATGATGCGGAAGTAGTAGTACAGCGCGGGAACGATGTACAGCACCGCGAAAACGGCCAGCACCGGATGGTGCGTTTCGATCAGCGAGAGAAAAATAAAATACTTGCCCATGAAGCCCGCGGTCGGCGGAATTCCCGCAAGCGAGAGCATAAAAACCAGCAGCAGCAGCGCCGATGCCGGGCTGCGCTGATACAGACCGTTCAAATCTTCCAGCTCGTCGCCGATCAGTCCCTTCTGGCGCAGAACGATGACGACGGCGAACGCCCCTATGGTCATGAAGACATACGCAAACAAGTAGTACCCAATCCCGATCAAGGCCGTATTGTTGCCCGAAACAAGACCGAGAAGGATGAAGCCGACATGCGAGATCGAGGAGTAGGCCAGCAGCCGCTTGACGTTGGTCTGCGTCAGCGCGGCAAGATTTCCCCACGTCAGAGTTGCGATCGCTACGCCGGCCAGCACGTAAAGCCACATCTCATGCGAAGCCGCGAAAACCGTAAGGAACAACCGCAGCAGTAGCGCAAAGCTCGCGGTTTTTGATGCAACGCTGATATAGGTGGTGACCGGCGTCGGCGCGCCTTCGTAGACGTCCGGCGCCCATTGATGAAACGGGACGGCGGCAACTTTGAAGAATAGCCCCACGGCCACCAGGACGAACGCGGCGGCGGCGAAGAGAGGCATCTGGTGCAGCAACATGGCTGGGTCCAGATGCAATGCGGCTGGATACTGCGACGCGAAGCGGTCGCGCATCGCTTCGCCGCCCGGACCGGGCTGGCGGCTCAGCTGGATGGCTTGCGCAAGCGGACTGCTCGGATCAAATGCATAACTAAGAAATTGAACATTCGTCGTTCCGCTCAAACCGTAAAGTATGGAAAAGCCATACGCTAAGATTCCCGAGCTAAACGCACCAAGCAAAACATATTTCAGCGCCGCTTCATTCGAACGCTTGTCGCGCCGCAGGAAACCTGTCAGCACGTAGAAGCTGAGCGCCATGGTCTCGAGCCCAAGGAACATCACGATCAGGTCAAACCCCGAAGCCATCAGCATCATGCCCACGCAGGCAAAGAGCAGCAACGCGTAGTATTCCCCTTCTTCTTCCTTTTCGATCTCCATGTATTTCACGGAAAGAAGAATCACAAGCGCCGTGGCCGCCAGAAAAAGCGCGGCGAAGAACAGAAAAAACCCGTCCACAACCACCGTCTCGTGGAACCCGACCAGGTCGCCCCTCATTTCAACTTGTGCTCGCAGCCTCCACAGCGTGAACGCGCTGAACACCGTGCCCACAAAAGCGGCCTTCGCGTAGAAATCCTTGAAGATTACCTTCCAAAGCCCGCTATTGCCTTCCGAGTCTTTCGCGGAAAATCCAATTAGTAGAATACCCAGCCCGAACAGCGTCAGTTCCATCTCCGGCAGAATGGTGGCGCCGTCCCCCTGGAGATAGCTGCGAATCGCGTCAATGATTGGAATATTCATGCGGCCGGGCTATTTCGTCTCCACCACGGCGGGAGGCGTTTCCGCGGGCGGCAGTTTGGCGTGCTCTACTCCGTAAAATCCCGGGTTGACCTGATGCACGATTTTGTCCACCGGCTTTTCGATGAAGGCAAAGAATGGCTTGGGATAGATCCCGATCCAGAACGCCAGAATCACCAGAGGAATCAACGTGGCATATTCCCGTGCGTTCAGGTCCGGTAGTTTTTCGTTGATGGGGTTCGTGACCGAGCCAAACATCACGCGCTGGTAGAGCCACAGCAGATACGCCGCGCCCAGCACAACGCCCAGCGAGCCCCACGCGGCCCACGCCTTGCTCACCTGAAACGCGCCATACAAGATCGTGAACTCTCCGATGAACCCATTCAGCAGCGGCATGCCCAGCGAACTCAAGCTGATAATGAGATAGATCGCCGCGAAATTCGGCATCGACGTGGCCAGCCCGCCAAACTCGGAAATCAGACGCGTGTGCCGCCGCTCGTAAAGGACGCCGACAATCAAGAACAGCGCGCCGGTAGAAATGCCGTGATTGATCTGCTGCAGCACGCTGCCGGACAGCCCATTCGGCGTGAGCGCGAAGATGCCTAGCGTGCAGAAACCCAAATGGCTGACGGAACTGTAGGCGATCAACCGCTTCATGTCTTTCTGCATCAGGCAGACGAGCGCGCCATAGATGATGCCGATCAGCGACAGCACAATGACGATATGAATGATGCGCGCGCGCATCACCGTATCCTTCGGCAAGAGCGGCAAGGAAAAACGAATGAAACCGTATGTCCCCATTTTCAGCAGAACGCCGGCCAGAATGACGGAACCAGCGGTGGGCGCTTCCGTATGCGCGTCCGGAAGCCACGTGTGAAACGGAAACATCGGCACCTTGATGGCAAACGCAAAGAAAAAGCCCCAGAAGAGCCACGCCTTCAGCGAATCGGGAAAGCCCTGCGCGGCCGCCAACAGCGTTGGAACATCAAACGTGCGCATCCCATCCGCACCCGCCGGCGCATAGAAGTAAAGCGCCAGGATCGCCAGCAGCATGACCACCGATCCCGCCAACGTGTAGAGAAAGAATTTAATCGCCGCGTACAGCCGCCGGTCGCTGCCCCACACGCCGATCAGGAAGTACATCGGCACCAGCATCACTTCCCAGAAAACGTAAAAGAGGAAAAAATCCAGCGAAACAAACACGCCGATCATCCCGACTTGCAGCAGCAACAACAGAATGTAGTATTCCTTTTGCCGCTGCTTAATGGCGCTCCAGGACGAAAAGATGGCGATCATACCCAGAAGCGTCGTGAGCATCACCAGCAAAAGGCTGATGCCGTCGATGCCCAGGTGGTACCTTGCGCCGATCGACGGAATCCAATCCGCATTCTCTTCCAAAGTGAACCCGCCCCACTCCGGCTTGAACCAGCGCACCAGCGGCAGCGAAACAAGGAATCCCAGGACGCCAAACAAATTTCCCACGAGCCGGTGAACGCCATCCTGCTCGCGCGGTACAAAGAGCAAGATCAGCGCGCCCACCAGCGGCGTGAACAGCACCACGCTCAAGATATGATGTGCAAAGAAGTCCATTCTCCGCCTCTCAGCGCACCGCGCGCAGCAAGGTTTGCATGTGATGCCCGTAGTAAGCCAGCATGACGACCAGTCCCACCAGAATCAGCAATGCGTAACTGGAAAACAGCCCGGTTTGCAGAAGACGCACGGGGTAACTGAAGAGCTGCGTCAACTTCGCCCCAAAATTCAGCAGCCCATCTATCACCCACTTGTCCCACCACATCGAGAGCTTTGACCCGAAGCGCGCCAGCCATCCGGCTCCGTCCACACCCAAACCATCAATGACATTTGCGTCGAGGACTCCAAAGAACGTGCCGATGTCCTTCACCCGATTCACGATCAATGCGTCGTAAATCTCATCCACATAATATTTGTGGACAAGCAACTCGTAGACCTTCGGCCACTTGCTCGCAACGAGTTCCGGCGCAATTCTCTTCGTCCGGTAGAACTCATACGCCAGCCAAATGCCCGCACCGGCAATCGAGAGAGACAGCACCATCAGGAAGATTTCTTTCCCCACCGCATGGTGTGCGATTCGAACGGCTCCCGTCTCCGGGATAACGCCGGCCAAGACCGGCTCGAGAAACCGTTCGAATCGATTCTCTCCGCCGAGCGCGCCCGGCCATCCAATCCACCCGCCAATCACGGAAAGTCCGGCGAGAATGACGAGCGGAACGGTCATAGCCGGCGGCGATTCGTGGATATGTTTCTCCACGTGCTCGTCGGCGCGAGAATAGCCGAAGAACGTAAGGAAAAGCAGGCGAAACATGTAAAACGCCGTCAAGCCGGCAGTGAAAAAGCCGACAATCCACATGAGAAAAAATTTATCGAACGCCCGGCCGAGAATTTCATCCTTGCTGAAAAATCCCGCGAACGGAAAAATGCCCGCGATTGCCAGCGTCGCAACCAGGAACGTGCGTGCCGTGGTCGGAATTTTTCCCCACAAGCCGCCCATTTTCCGGATGTCCTGCTCCCCCGACATCGCGTGAATCACGCTGCCCGCACCAAGGAACAGCAATGCTTTGAAAAATGCATGCGTCATCAAGTGAAAAATTCCCGCCGCAAACGCCCCGACGCCGAGAGCCAGGAACATGTAGCCAAGCTGGCTGATCGTCGAGTACGCCAGCACCTTCTTGATGTCGTTCTGCACCAGCGCCATGGACGCTGCGAAAATCGCCGTGACCGCGCCTATCACCGCCACAAAGTCCATGGCGAATGGCGCAAGCTGATATACCGCGTTCATGCGCACGACCATGTACACGCCCGCAGTCACCATGGTGGCCGCGTGAATCAACGCGCTCACTGGGGTCGGCCCTTCCATCGCATCGGGCAACCACACGTACAGAGGTATCTGCGCCGACTTCCCCATCGCTCCCACAAACAGCAAGAGAGCAATGCCGGTCAAAACCGGCGCGCCGAAGCCCAAAGTGTGCGCGTCCACTGCGGCTTTCAGCGATTGAAAGATTCCGGAAGCGCCTCCCGCGTCTGGGAGACCATCGGAGGTAAATCGAACGGTGCCCAATGTCACGGCGGTCAGCAGAATGCCAAGGATAAATCCCGCGTCCCCGGTGCGATTCACGATGAACGCTTTCTTCCCCGCGTCGGACGCGGACTTCTTCAGGAAATAAAATCCGATCAGCAGGTAACTGCACAGTCCGACGCCTTCCCAGCCCACGAACATCAGCAGCATATTGTTCGCCAGAACCAGCGTAAGCATGGCGAACATGAACAAGTTCATATATCCGAAGAACCGGTAATAGCCGCCCTCGTGCGCCATGTACCCGACTGAATACACGTGAATCAGGAAGCCGACTCCTGTCACCACGAGAACCATCACGCAGGAAAGCGGATCAAGCAGAAATCCCCAATCCGCCACGAATGGCACGAGGTGTCCACCCGTCATTTGCATCGGGCCCGGCGTCAGCCATTCGAATAGAATCTGTTGGAAGACACGGTGATCAGTATCCGCTGCAAGAAGCTCAGAAACCGCTCCCACCGCGCAAACAAAGGACAGCCCCACGCTCCCAACGCAAAGCAAACTGACTCCCGGCTTCGGAATTCGCTTGCCGACGAAAAGCATCAGCGCCGCCGTCGCTAGCGGGAAGAGCGGGATGAGCCACAGAAAGCTGAGAAACGTTCCCGTAGGCGTCATGCGAGTTTCATTTCGTTTTTCACGTCGCCGTTTCCAACGCTACCACTTCAACAAATCCATTTCGTCCGCCAGCACCGTTTCGCGGTTGCGGAAAAACGCGATGATGATTCCCAGCCCCACCGCTGCCTCCGCCGCCGCGTCGGCAATGATGAAGAGGGCGAAGACCTGGCCCGCCACGTCACCGTACAAACGCGAAAACGCCACCAAATTGATATTCACGGCATTGAGGATCAGTTCGATAGACATCAAAATCACAATTACGTTGCGCCGCGTAATCACCCCGATCACGCCAATAATAAAAAGCGCCGCGCTTAAAAACAGATAGTGCCCAATCGGCAGCATCACTTTTCCTTCTTCGCCATGACCACTGCTCCAATCATCGCCACCAGCAGCAATACCGAGGCGATTTCGAACGCCAGCAAATAGTTTCTGAACAGACTCTGCGCGACAGCCTCGGAATTCGCCGGCAATTCACTCGCTGGCGGAGCGGCCAGAACAGGAATTCCCTGCCCCGGTATTTTTTCCGACGACCACAGCATCAGGCCGAGCTGCGCGCTCAGCGCCAGCGCCACGATCAGCGCCACCCACTTCTGCCGCGCGAACTGAATCTGCTGCAGCGCCACGTCCAGATTCACCAGCATGATCACGAAAATAAAAAGCACCATGATCCCGCCGACATACAGGATGATCTGAACGATAAACAAAAACTCCGCGCGCAATTGCAGGAAGATTCCCGCCGTGGCGAGCAAAGCGGTGACCAGAAAAATCGCGCTATGCACCGCGTTGCGCCGCGTCACCGTCAGCGCCGCGCTGGCAATCGCCAGTCCTGCGAAAAAATAAAATAGGACCTTATCCAGCATAGAAATCCGAAGCCGCCGCGTTCTCTTTCCCTGCCTCAGTGCCTTCCCCTGCCGCCAGTATCATCAGCGCCACCACGAGAGCGATGATCGCCGCAGGCGTCGTGACCAGAAGCATCGTCCAGCCGTGCAAATTAAAATACGAACCAATAATCAGCGCCACGCCCACGACCAAGACGTTGACGATTGACAATGGAATCAGGAACTGCCATCCCAGCCGCATCAGCTGATCAAAGCGATAGCGCGGAATCGTAAATCGCAGCCACATGAAAAAATAAATGTAGGCGCTCACTTTGAAAATGAACCAGAAGCCGCCATGAATCCCCGCATAAAACGGCTTCGCAATTGGCAGGGCAACTGGCGCGAGCAGTACTAGCGCCACGGCAAGACACAAACCCGCCACCGCCAGCATAAAAAGTTGCTGCACCCGCGAAGGCTGCTTGGGCGTCCGCAACAGGCAATAGCCAGCGACACCAATCATCAGCAGCGGCGGCACATAATCCAGAAAATTGAAAAAGTGCACGCGCGCGAAAGGCCGCAGCCAGCCTCCCAGAAATAATGTCGTGGCCACCGATGACACCACAATCATGTTGGCGTATTCCGCCAGAAAATAAAGCGACCAACGAAACCCGCTGAACTCCGTCATGTAGCCCGCCACCAGCTCGGACTCCGCTTCCGGCAAATCAAACGGCGCGCGGTTCGTTTCCGCAATCGATGCCACGAGATAAATAAAGAAAGCCACCGGCGCCAGCATCACGAACCAAATTCCTTCTTTGCTCTGCGCCTCCACGATCGCTTTGATATTCAGCGTGCCCGTCAGCAGCAACCCGCTCACCAGCGCCATGCCCGCCGCCGTTTCGTAACTCACCAGTTGCGCGGAACTCCGGAGCGAGCCCATCAGCGAATAGTGACTGTTCGAAGCCCACCCGCCCAGCACGATCCCGAAGATTCCCATCGCGCTGATGCCCACAACAAATAAAATCCCGATATTGATATCCTTCGCGATCTGAAACGCCGGCCCAATCGCCAGCCCAGCGATCGAAAGCAGCGCCGCTCCCACGGAAAGCACCGGCGCGAGCCAGAACACCAGCTTGTCCGCTTTGTCTGGGATGATGTCTTCCTTGATGAGCAGCTTGACGGCATCTGCGATCGGTTGCAGCAAGCCGTGCGGCCCCACGCGCATCGGCCCCAGCCGCGCCTGCATGTCCGCCATGAGTTTGCGTTCTACGAGAACGATGTAGCCGACGATGAGCGGCAACACGGCGACGATGACCAGCCCGCACAGCAGCGGAGCCCAGTAGAGCTTCAGGAAATTCATCGTGGCCTGAATGACGGCTTGCATCAGCGATCTATTTCTCCCGCGAACTCACCGTTTCTTTATTCTTGTGAACTTACCGATCGACTTCCCCCAATACGATGTCAATCGTCCCAATAATGGCGACCACGTCCGCCACCAAATGTCCTCGCACCATGCGATCAAACGCCTGTAAATTAATAAACGAAGGCGGCCGGATGCGCACGCGATACGGCTGCACCGTCCCATCGCTCACCACGTAATATCCCAACTCGCCTTTCGGCGCCTCGATCGCGTGGTACACCTCGCCCGGAGGCGGCTTCAGCACTTTCCCCACTTTCGCCAGGATCGGTCCCGCCGGAATGTTCTCGATGGCCTGCAAACAAATCAGCCGCGATTGCCGCATCTCTTCCATCCGCACGAGGTATCGGTCGTATGTGTCTCCCGTCGTGCCCACAGGAATTTCAAATTTGTACTGGTCATACGCCGCATAAGGCGCCGCTTTCCGAAGATCCCACTTCACGCCGCTCGCACGCAGCACCGGCCCGGTCACGCCAAACGCGATAGCGTCTTCCGCGGTCAAAATCCCCACGCCCTTCGTGCGCCCGATCCAGATGCGGTTCTGCGTCAGCAGCGCCTCGTATTCCGCGATGCGCGATTCGAAATCCTTGCAGAAGCGCTCGACATCTTTCTCCAGCGTGTCGTAAGCCTCGTATTGCAATCCACCGATGCGAAACGCGTGCGTGGTCAGCCGCGCCCCGCAATACTTCTCAAAAATCTTCAGAATCTCTTCCCGCTCGCGCATGCAATAAAAAAGCGGCGTCAACGCGCCAATGTCCAGCGCATGTGTCCCCAGCCACAACAAATGGCTGGCAATTCTCTGCAGCTCCGTGAGGATCGTTCGAATCACCCGCGCGCGCGGTGGAGCTTCCACCACCAACAGTTTTTCGATGGCCTCGCAATATCCCAGCCCGTTGCTCACCGCCGCAACGTAGTCCATGCGGTCCACGTACGGCGCAAACTGCTGATACGTGCGGTTCTCCCCGATTTTCTCCACGCCGCGGTGCAAATAGCCGATGATGCACTCCGACCCGATCACCCGCTCCCCATCGAGCTTCAGCTTCACGCGCAAAACCCCGTGCGTCGAAGGATGCTGCGGCCCCATATTGAGGATGAGCTCATCTGCACCCAGCAGCGTCTTGTTTTCGGTTGTTGCCTCGCTACTCAGAGTCATCTCCCGTTCAGCTTCCGATTCAGCCGCAAAACTGCGTCACTGCCCGCTCTCGATTCCCAGATTTTCCCGCACCCAAGCGGTATCCTGCTGCAGGATGTCGTAGTCCTTCCGCAGCGGATAGCCCTGCCACTCTTCGGGAAGCAAAATGCGCGTCAAGCCCGGATGCCCCGCGAAAACAATCCCGAACATGTCAAACGCCTCGCGCTCCAGCCAATTCGCCGCCGGCCAGACTCCCACCAGGCTCGGCACTTCTTCTCCGTCCGCCGCCCACGCCTTCACGCGCAGCCGCTCGTTCTTGGGAAAAGAGTAGAGATTGAGCACCACATCGAACCGCTTCTCGCGCTTCGGCCAATCCACCGCCGTCAGGTCCGACAGCATGTCGAACTTTTCTTCATCGCGCAGGTGCAACGCAATTTCCGCTAGCTGCGCGCGCTCGACCGTGACAATCGCCTGCTTGCGATCCTCCATCGCTTCGAGGATCCCGGCGCCATATTTCGCGCGCAGTCGCGCCACCAGATCGTTGTTAAGCGGAGTTTGCAAAACTACAGGAGGTTTGGGAGGAGCCGGCGCCGCTGGCTTCGCAGGAGGAGCGCCAGGCGCTGCCGGCTTCGCAGGAGCGACGGGCGCACTGGCATCGACTGGCTTGGCAGAAGGCGTTGTAACAGGAGACGGACTTCCCGCGGGCTTTTCGCCCGGGGGCGCTTGGGGCGGTTTCGGTTCCCGAGGCTCGTCGGCCATGGACCCTGGATGTGTGACAGGCTGCGCCGAACGGGTTGCTGTCCGCTACAAGCAACGACGGAGCCGCCTAGAATTCAAACGCCGCGTTTCTAACACACGCCGCAAACCGAGTCAATCATAACCACTTGGGGCCAAGACCACGCCTTCGAGGAGAAGAAAAAATCGCTCGGCTCAAGCCCACTCCAGCGCGCCCTTCTTGTACAGCCAAACGTAGCCGACCACCAGGATCCCCAGGAACACAAACATCGAAACCAGCGCAAACAGTCCCGTGTGCGCCGCCACCCACCCCCTATACGAAATCGCCCAGGGAAACAGGAACACGATCTCCACGTCAAAAATCAAAAACAGCATCGCGATAACATAGAACCGCACGGAATACCGTCCGCGCGAGCCACCCTCCGGCGGAATCCCGCACTCATAAGGCATCAGCTTCGCCCCCACACGCGTCGACTCCGGCCGAATGAGCTTCGCGAAAAGGATCGTCACCGCAGGAAACGCAACCGCCAACGCCGCATAAATCAAAACGGGAATGTAAGCGCTCGGCATAACTCCCTCACGCGCAGCATCCTATCACCATTTCCGACGCAAGCAACGCCGTGTTCTTGGATTCTTTGGTCCACCCTTGAGTGAATCGAGCTCATAGGAATAACCAAGGCTACTGCGACGATTGGTCCTTGTCCTTCGTGAAATAGTTTACTCGGCCAGCGGGTTTCCAATGACCAGTTTTATCGACCCGAAAAAGGAAATAGTCACCCGCTGTCGAAACCTGGTTCATGTAGGAGAAGATCAGGACATAAACAACCGCTTCTGTTTTTTTCTGGCTGAAACCAACTCTTGAGAGAAAGATGGACAGATCTGGGGACTCCCAATCCTTCGATGGCTCGTCCCCGGGGCCTATTAGCTTATGCTTCCACGGAGTAGAAATCGGTTCGTGCAAACGGACACTCGCAGCATTCTTCTCTTCAAAATCCGACCAGGTAGAGTTTTCCATGTCGGTCCATTCTGTTCGCAGCAGCCTTTTGACAGTGATTGCGGTGTCCGGCTTGATCCACAGAAACGTGCAGCCGTTTGCAAGTGGGACGGGAAAACCATCTTCACCGCATTTGCTGTTCAGCGTCACACTGAAAAGAGTGACGTGTGGCTCTTCCTTAGGAATGTGGTCCATAAGGCCCAAAACTGCCTCGTACACTCTGTACTCATCGGAAGAAACCTCGCTCGCATTCTGCGACGAGACCGGCAGCGAAATCGCGCCGAAAATAACTATCGACAGAGCCGCGATACCTGAGCGTTTGTGTTTCACGGGAATGTGAACCTCCTGCGGGAGGGGCCGATTACCATTCTACTTCACGAAAATCCGAGGATGTCGACGGGCCGATCCAGGGACATTTTTCCCCGCTGGATGCCGTTGTTGCAGCTACTTCTCGAACAGCAACTCCCCCGCGCGGCTCGTCGCTTTCACAACGGCTTTGATCAACGTCACGCGCAGCTTCCCTTCTTCCAATTCCATGATTCCGTCAATCGTGCACCCCGCCGGCGTGGTCACCGCGTCCTTTAGCAGCGCGGGATGATCCCCCGTTTCCAGCACCACGCTCGCGGCGCCTTTCATCGTTTGCGCCGCCAGCAGCGTGGCAACGTCGCGCGGCAATCCCACCTTTACGCCAGCCTCCGCCAGCGATTCTAGGATGATGTACGCATACGCCGGCCCGCTCGCCGAAAGCCCGGTGACCGCATCCATATTCTTTTCATCCACGATAACCGTGCGCCCCACCGCATCGAACATGGTCCGCGCCGTTTCCAGGTGCTCCGCCTTCGCATGCGCGCCCGCGCAAATCCCGGTCATGCCGCAGCCGACCGCCGCCGGCGTATTCGGCATCGCCCGCACCACCGGCACTTTTGCGCTGACGCGCTGCTCGATATAGCTCGTCGGCACCGAAGCAGCCACGCAAATCACCAGCGTCTTCTCGCTCAACTCCGGCGCAATCTCTTTCAACACATCGCCCACCACCTGCGGCTTCACGCCCAGCAGCACGATATCCGCGCCGCGCACCGCCTTGCGGTTCTCCGTGGTCATGCTGACGCCCAGCTCCTTCGCCAGCGCCGCCGCCTTTTCCCCGTGCTTCACCGTCGCGGTAACATGCTTCGGCGAAAAGAGCCCCTGCTTCAGGTAAGCGCGCAGCAAAATCCCGCCGAGCTTTCCCGTGCCCAGAACAGCTAGTTTTTTGTCGGATGGTTTAGTCGCCATGATGCAAGCATTCTTGACTCGATTGCGAAATCGGTCAACCGAAGAATGTCTTTTGGAAGGAAATACCGCCCTTAATCATGGCGAGCGCCATGCAGAACTTTTGCCGCATGTGGCAGCAGGTGCGCTACCGCGTCCAGCGATTCCACCGCGCCCTTCGGGCTTCCCGGCAAGTTGACGATCAGCGTCTTGCTCCGCACCGCCGCCGTCCCGCGCGAGAGCACTGCCGTCGGCGTGTGCTCCAGCCCCTTGCGCCGCATCTCCTCCGGAATTCCCGGCACAATGCGGTCCGCCACCGCCTGCGTCGCCTCCGGAGTATTGTCCCGAGGCCCCAGCCCCGTCCCGCCCGTCGTCAGCAGCACATCCACACGCCCCGAATCCGCCATCTCCCGCAACTGCTCGCGAATATTCGCGGGATCATCGGACACGCGCAGCGCCGACGTAACTTCCCACCCCAGCCCGCGGCAAGCCGCCACCACCGCCGGGCCCGACAAATCCTCGCGCTCATTTCTTGAAACGGAATCGCTGATGGTAAGGACCGCTACGCGCATGAAGGGAGATTCTTCCGGAGGCTCATTGCGTCGGAACAGCGTCGCGGTTGGATTCATCCATCAGCCGCATCGCTTCCATCAGCAGGCCCGTGGTGTTCTTCGTCGTGGTCGTCCGCGTGGAGGCATTCGCCGCATTAAAATCAATCTCGAACTCCCCGGCCGTCCACAACACCACTTTGTAAACAGCATCGTCGCCTTCTACGCCGCCAATCTTCGCATCGCGGCACTGCCCGCTCGCAAAATACAATTCCCCCTGCGCCCCATCATGCTGCACGATCAACCGGCACGACTTCTGCCCCATTTCCAGCGATTGCATCAGGTCAATCATGCTCATCTCTTCCAGCCGCCCCTGAATAACCCCTGGGCGCTTGGCTTTCTTCTGCAGTTTTTCCAGGTGCAGCCGGTCTACAACCTTTTTCGCAATGCGCACCAGATCCTTGATCAAAAACGGCTTTGGAATGAAATCCTCGACGCCATCGACCAGCGGTCTCAGCCGCTCTTCGATATCCGGCCGGCTGGCCATGAACAAAAACGGAATGTGCTTCGTCGCCTCGCGGCCACGCAGCTTCTCAAAAAGCTGCCGTCCGTCCAGCCCCGGCATCTTGTAATCGCAAAGAATCACGTCCGGCGGAGCATCAATCACTTTCAGCAGCGCGTCCGCCCCGTCCGTGGAAGTCTCCACCTCGCAGAACGGCTCCAGCCCCTTGGTAATCAAGTCGCGCACCAGCGGATTGTCATCCGCCAGCAGCAGCTTTACGGTTTTTCCGCTCGCCGCGCTCATTTTCCGCGCCTCAACGAAGCCGTCGTTCGACGGAAATCTCCGCTCTTGCCACCGGTCTTCTCGGCCAGAACAATATCCGTAATTTCCATCCCTTTATCGAGAGCTTTGCACATGTCGTAGACCGTGAGGGCTGCGGCGGCAACGGCGACCAGAGCTTCCATCTCCACGCCTGTCTGAGCTGTCGTCGTTACTGTGGATCGCACTTCCACGCCATTTTGGCATAGCCGTGCGGTCACATCAATGTGCGTGAGCGGCAGTGGGTGACAAAGAGGTATCCACTCCGCGGTCCTCTTCGCCGCCGCGATTCCCGCGATCCGCGCCACTTCCAGCGGGTTCCCCTTCGGATTCTTCAGCCGCCGGACAGCCCGCACTACCCGCGGCTTCATCTTCACAAATCCCTGCGCCACGGCCGTCCGCGTCGTCGTCGCCTTCGCCGACACGTCCACCATCCGCACTTCGCCCTTCTTCCCGTAATGCGATAGCTTCGCCATTTCCCCCCAACTAAACGACGTCCTTCCTCATCAGCACAGACACGCGCTCCCCAATCTCAATCTTCTCCCGGTCCGCCGGTAACACCAAAAAACAATTCGCCTTCGCCAGCGCCGCAATGTCCCCCGATCCCTGCCAGCGCAAAGGCTTCACTTCCGGCACCCCTCCACGCCATTCCACCCGCGCCGGCAAAAAGTGCGTCAGTCCAGGCTTTTCCTTCATTGCCTCCGCCAGCCGCGCTTCCAGCAGCGGCAGCGCCCGCGCCTCCGCCCCACTCAACAAATCAATCGCCGGCACCACAAACAATTCGAAGGTCACCATCGTCGAAACCGGATTCCCCGGCAACCCAAACACCGGTTTGCCCCGGCAGATGCCAAACACCGTAGGTTTCCCTGGCCGTATCGCCACCGCATCAAAGAAAAATTCCGCCCCCATCGCCTTCAACACGCTCTCGACGAGATCATACTTCCCCATCGAAACTCCGCCCGACAATACCAGCGCGTCATCCTTCAGCCCGCGTTCAATCTTCTCCCCTAAATCCTCAACGCGGTCCGCCGCATTCCCCAAAATCACCGGCTCGCCCCCCGCAATCCGCACCTGCGCCGCCAGCGAAACACTATTGCTATTGCGAATCTGAAACTCTCCCGGCGTCTCATCCACCAGCACAACCTCGTCGCCAGTCGACAGTATCGCCACACGCGGCCTCTTCGCGCATTGCAGCGTCGCCGCTCCAACCTGCGCCGCCAGCGCCAACTCCGCATATCCCAGCCGCATCCCCGGCGTCAGAATCGCCTGCCCCGCCGCGGCCTCACTTCCCCGCCGCACAACGCTTTGGCCAGGGTGCGCCGCGCGTTCGAATCGCACCAAATCGCCCTCGCGCTGCGTATGCTCGATCATCACCACTGCATCCGCGCCCGCCGGCACCGCGGCTCCAGTCATAATCTGCACGCAAGTCCCCGGCGCCAAGCCCTCCCGCACCGTATCCCCCGCCTTAATCTCCCCCACGCACTTCAGCGTGCTGCCAGCCACAACTTCCTTCGCCCGCACCGCATACCCATCTCGCGTAGACCGGTCAAACGGCGGATACTCCCGATCCGTCCGCACCTCCTGCGCCAACACCAATGCCAGTGCCTCCCACACACTCACGCCAGCAGTCGCAGGAGTCCCCGCCCGTTTTTTGAGTTGTGTGATAACTGTCTGTCGTGCCTGCTCGTAGCTGAGCATAAAAGAGGATTCGTAGCGGCGGCCTTCAACCCGGCCAATCTTCATTCTTTACGTTTTCTCTGCGAACTCTGTGTCTCTGCGTTTAAAATCTTTTCACAGCCACCGCGCCAGCAACGTCCCCGCCGGCACAATCGTCGCATCCCTCTCCGGCCCTGTCGAAATCATCCCAATCTCGACCTGCAAAAACTCCGAAATAAACCGCAAATATTCAATCGCCGCTTTCGGCAGCTTCGTCGCGTCCTTCACTCCGTACGTCATCTCATTCCACCCCGGCACCGTCTTGTACATCGGCGTAACGTGCTCATACTCCTCCGCCAGCGCCGGCATTTCCTTCAGCGTCGTGCCCTTGTATTTGTACCCCACGCAAACTTGAATCTCCCGCTGCGTATCAAAGACATCCAGCTTCGTAATCACCAGCGAGTCGATCCCATTAATCATCTTCGCGTACCGCAACACCTGCAAATCCAGCCACCCGCAGCGCCGCGGCCTCCCCGTCACCGCCCCAAACTCTTTCCCGCGCGCGCGAACCTCGTTCGCCTCAAGATCCGGCATCTCCGTAGGAAACGGTCCGCCTCCCACGCGCGTGGTATACGCCTTCGAGATTCCCAGCACGTGCTTGATCTTAGTCGGCGGCACTCCCACGCCCGTGGTCGCCCCGCCCGAAATCGCACTCGATGACGTCACAAACGGATACGTCCCGTGATCAATATCCAGCATAGTGCCCTGCGCGCCCTCAAACAGCACTGACTTCCCTTCGTCCAGCGCGCGGTTCACCAACTCCGCCGTGTCGCAAATGTACCCGCGAATCCTCTCGCCAAGCTTCAGCGTCTCTTCCACTTCATGTGAAAAATCAATGTCCGCGCCATACGCGCCCTTTGCCAGGCGGTTTTTTTCCGCCACCACATGCGCGGCCTTCTTTCGAAACAACTCCGGCTCCAGCAAATCGCACATGCGCAACCCCCGCCGCGCCATTTTGTCTTCATACGCCGGCCCAATGCCCCGCGAAGTCGTGCCAATCTTGTCCGCCCCCCGCGCGCTTTCCGCCGCTTTGTCCAGCTCCCGGTGATACGGAAAAATCAGGTGCGCGCGATTGCTGACGTGCAGCCGCCCCTTCACGTCAATCCCCGCTTTCGAAAGCGTCTCAATCTCCGCCACCAGCGCCGCCGGATCCACCACCACACCCGTGCCGATCACCGCCTGCTGCTTCGGCCGCAAAATCCCGCAAGGAATCAACTGCAACACATAACGGTCTTTCCCAATGATGACCGTATGCCCCGCATTGTGTCCGCCCGCCACCCGCGCAATGTAATCAAACGATCCCGCAAGGTAGTCCACCACCTTGCCCTTCCCCTCATCTCCCCACTGCGCTCCCACCACCACCACCGATTTCATTCCGTCCGTCTCCTCAACACACCCCAACGCTTTCGCGCCACTTCACCTAAACTGCTTTGGAATTCGCCAAGAACCGGCAGGTTCCAATCGTAAGCTCGCCCCGCCCTCAACGCAAGCAAGTCCCCCTTGCGATCTTACCGAGACAACTCCGCATACCGAAAACAACTCACCAGGTGATCGTTCACCATCCCCGTCGCCTGCATCAACGCATAACAAATCGTCGACCCCACGAATCGAAATCCCCGCTTCTGCAAATCCTTGCTCAACGCATCCGATTCCGCCGTCCGCGCAGGCAAGCGCTTGTGGGTCTTCCAAGCATTCTGCCTAGGCTTTCCGCCGACGAATCGCCACACGTATGCATCGAAGCTCCCAAACTCTTTCTGAATCTCAAGAAACGCGCGCGCATTGCTGATAGTCGAATCAATCTTCAGCCGATTCCGTATAATCCCCGCATCCCCAAGCAGCTCCCGCACTTTCTTCTTGTCGTACCGCGCCACTTTCTCCGGGTCGAACCCGTTAAACACTTCGCGATACCGCGCCCTCTTCTTCAAAATCGTGTCCCAGCTCAACCCCGCCTGCGCCCCTTCGAGAATTAGAAACTCCAACCACGTATGCTCGTCATGGACGGGCACACCCCATTCCTCATCGTGGTAAGGAATGTTCAGCTCGCTTGTTGCCCAGTGACAACGAACAACAGCATCCGCAGCTTTTTTCATCGTTGAGTTTTCTTGAGAGACGCCGAATGGAATCGACTCGTTAGCGCAAGATCGAATGAATAATAATCGTATTCCCGCCCAGCAGCACCGGGTCCGACGCCAACTCATCCGTCCAGCGATCCTTGCGCCGCGCTTCCGGCGTCAGTTTCGCCAGCAACCGTATGAATACGACAAGCGGCCAGTACAGCCACTGGTTCGCCTTGACCCGGTCGCGACGAACTTCCTGAATCGCGAAGCCATTCAACTCCAGGAAGTACCGCAGCTCGTTGTACCCGATGGGGTTCGCATGAACGGAGATCTCGTGCTTTCCCGCCGTGTCGTAGTGAATCTTCGCCTTGAACTGCTCGGAAAGTGGCTTGAAATGTGACGTGTACCCGAAGAGCAGCCACTTCAACCGTTCTTCAATGTTCATAATATTCGGCACGCTGATGATCAGGTGCCCGCCTGGCTTCAGCAATCGCTTGTATTCGCGAAATGCCTGCGGCGGCGAATCGATGTGCTCCAGCCCATCGAGCGAAACAATGTAATCGAACGATTTCGACGAATATGGCAACGTCCCGGACAGATCACCGCGCCTGATGTCCACTCCATCCAACCGGAAAAGCTCTGAGTACAAATCGCAGCAGCGCAGCTCAAATCCCTCTTTGATCAGGTCTTCCGCAAGCGCGCCTTCTCCCGTCGGACAGTCCAGAACCAGCCCGCGCGGCAGCCCTTTCAAGATTCCCAGGACCGTCTCGTGCAACCCCGGCCGCGAAATCGCCTCCGGCCCGCGATTCCCCGCCAGCAGTGGCGGATGATCCGCTCCCTTAATCGTCCGCGAAGTGCTCGCCGCCGGTTCCGCCGTAGCCAAATCGTCTCTCCCAAATTCAAAATAATTTCGCGTGCTCTTCACGCAAAAAAAGGCGTGTCGCACTTAACTCTACGACACGCCCTGACCTTCTTCTATCTCTAAATTACGCCAGGTGTCTCTCCAGCGCTTTCGTGATCTGGTCTTTCGGCACGGCGCCAACGATCTGCTCGACCACCTGCCCATTCTTGAACACCAGCAGCGTCGGAATCCCGCGCACATTATAGCGTCCCGCCGAATTCATCGCCTCATCCACGTTCAACTTCATCACCTTCAGCTTGCCCGCATAATCGTGCGCAATCTCCGCCACCGTCGGCGCCAGCATGTGGCACGGCCGGCACCACTCCGCCCAGAAATCCACCATCACCGGCTGCGAATTGCTCGCCGTCAGCACTTCCGCCTCGAAGTTTCCGTCAGTTACCGCCTGAATTGAATTGTCAGCCATGTTCTTTGTCCTCAGCAGCTTGCCCGCCGCGAGCCGGCCGCCGCTTGGGTCTCCTTAGTCAAGTCAATTAGATGTCGTAGCAGGCTTTTGGTTTCTTTTCCCCTGCCCTGCTGCCTGGCCCGTTTGCAACGTGTCTTGCGAAACCTGCCCTAATCCTCGAGCCTCCCGCGCCGCCTCATACAACTTCGCATATTCCGCCGCGGGCCCTTTCCAAGAAAAATCTTTCGCCATTCCGTTCAACTGGATGCGCTTCCAGATTCGCTCATCCATATAATGATGCAGCGCCTGCCGCACCGCATACAAGAGCGCGTCCCCGGAATATTCTTTGAACTTGAATCCCGTCCCCGTGCCGTGTTCCAGGTCGAACGGCTCGATGCTGTCGTCCAGCCCGCCCGTCGCTCTCACAATCGGCACCGTACCATACTTCAAGCTGTACATCTGATTCAACCCGGAAGGCTCGTAGCGGGACGGCATCAGGAACATATCCGCGCCCGCTTCCACCTTGTGAGCCATCGCATTATCGTACGCGATCTTCACTCCCACGCGCCCCGGATACGCCGCCGCCAGCGCCCGGAACAAATCCTCATATTTGCGCTCGCCCGTCCCCAGCACCACCAGCACCAAATCCTCGCGCATCAACTCATGCGCTTTCTCCGCGATCAGATCGAATCCCTTCTGATCCGCAAACCTCGACACAATCCCAATCACCGGCCGTTCCAGGTGATCGTGCGACAATCCAAATAATTCCAGCAGCTCCTGCTTGCACACCTGCTTCCCGCTCAAATCCTTCGCCGAATACCGCGACGCGATCAGCTTGTCCTTCTCCGGGTTCCAAGCGCTGTAGTCCACGCCATTCAAGATTCCCACCAACCGGTCCGCCCGGCCTCGTACCACTCCGTCCAATCCGTATCCGTACTCCGGCGTCTGAATCTCCTCTGCGTATTTTCGGCTGACCGTCGTCAGGTAATCCGAATAGACCAATCCGCCTTTCAAGAAATTTGCGCTTCCAAAAAACTCGATCCCGGCTGGTTGAAATAGCGCCTGCGGCAATCCCACGCGCTCCAGCACATCCTTCGTGAACTGCCCGTGATATCCCATGTTGTGAATCGAGAACACCACCGGCGTGTCCTTCACCAGCGGATCATCGCCGTACGAAGTCCGCAGCAACACCGGCACCAGCGCCGTCTGCCAGTCATGGCAATGAAACACATCCGCCGGCCACACGTGTTTCGAAATCTCGATCGCCGCGCGGCAGAACTCCGCGTACCGCTCCGCGTTGTCCGGATAATCCCCCGCGCTCCCGCCATACAATCCCTCGCGGTCAAAATACGCCGGATCATCCACAAAGTAATACCGCACGCCGCTTAGCAGCGTGCCGTCGGCAATCGCCGGAAACCGCAGCCGCGTCCCGCCCATCGGAATCGTCAGGCTCGGCATCACCACCGCTGTCGCTTTCGTCTCGCGGTAGCGCGGCAACACCACCGCCACTTCGTGGCCCTGCGCCACCAGTGCCTTCGGCAGCGCCTCCACCACGTCCGCCAGGCCGCCCGTCTTCGAAAACGGCAGCCCCTCCGACGCCACAAACAAAATTCTCACAGTGTTCGCACCAATGGCTCGCAGCAACCAACGCAGTCACTTTACGCTACCGGACCGCCCTCGGTGCGTCAAGCAATCAACTCCACCTTTCTTCCGCGTTCATCACGAACTCTCGCAGTTTGCATCTCGCGCCCGCGAATTGACTCCCAATCGTGTCCCCACTAAAGTGGCTCGTCGCCCAGCTGACAGTCGCGCGCAGGAAAACACTGAATGATTCTACGAGTCTTCGAGGATAAATCTTCTCTGAGCGCCGCTGCTGCCGAGCAGGCCGCGAGCGCTATTCGCCGCGCCATCCGCGATCGCGAACGGGCCCGCATCATCGCCGCAACGGGCACTTCCCAGTTGGATTTTCTGGATACTCTCACCCGCGCGGAAAATATCGACTGGCGGCGCGTCGAACTCTTTCACCTCGATGAATACGTTGGCCTGCCCATCACGCATCCAGCCAGTTTTCGCAAATATCTTCTCGATCGGATGATCAACAGAGCTGGAATCTCTCACTATCACTTGCTCGACGGTGACGCTGACCCAAGCGAAGTGATCCGCCGCATCGGCAAACTCCTAAGCTCCGCGCCCATCGACGTCGCCTTTGCCGGCATCGGCGAAAACGGCCATCTCGCCTTCAACGACCCGCCCGCCGATTTCCAGACCGAAGAGCCCTATCTCCTCGTCGATCTCGACGAAGCTTGCCGCCACCAGCAAGTCGGCGAAGCCTGGTTCACCGACATTTCCGAAGTTCCCCGCCAAGCCATCTCCATGTCCATTCGCCAAATTCTGAAGTCGAGCGAAATCATCGCCGTAGTTCCCGACACCCGCAAAGCGCAAGCCGTCAAGGTTTGCTTCGAAGGCGAAATCACTCCAATGGCGCCCGCTTCTATCCTTCGCACGCATTCCGCCGCATCAATTTATCTGGACAGAGAATCCGCCAGCCTGCTCAGCCCAGCAACTCTCACCGCGCTTTCTTCCACCTGATCTTTCATGCCGCCAACACTCCCATCCGCTTCGCCCCACCCACGCTCCATCCCATCCCTGCGCTGGTGGATCGGCGCAATCCTCTTCGCCTCCACCGTCATCAACTACATCGATCGTCAAACTCTCTCCATCCTCGCGCCCTTCCTCAAACAGCAATATCACTGGACCAACACGGACTACGCCGCCATTGCCATCGCCTTCCGCGCCGCCTATTCCATCGGCCAAACTGTTTGCGGGCGTCAGATCGATCGACTGGGCACGCGCCTCGGCCTGACTCTGAGCGTCATGTGGTATTCCATCGTTTCGCTCTTAACCGCGCTGGCAAATGGCCTCTTCAGCTTTTCCATTTTTCGTTTTCTGCTCGGCGCCGGCGAATCCGCCAACTGGCCCGGCGCCGCCAAGGCCGTCTCCGAGTGGTTTCCCAAGCGCGAGCGCGGCCTCGCCGCCGCCTTCTACGACAGCGGCTCCTCCGTCGGCGGCGCTATCGCCCCCTTCCTCATCTTGCCTATTTATTTGCGTTGGGGATGGCGCGTCGCCTTCGTCATTCCCGGCGTGCTCGGATTCCTGTGGCTAATCGTCTGGCGCCGCTTCTACCATCTGCCGCAGGATCACCCGCGCATCAGCGACTCTGAACGCCAGATGATCCTCGCCGACAAGCCGCAATCTGAATCCCTCAAGGCTCTGTTGACATCCTCGTGCGAGCGGAGAGGCCTCAAGCGGTAGAGGTTGAACGCAAGACCGAGCAAAAGTGCTTGGCGAATTTGAATGGACAGGCTGCGACCGGGGGCCCGCGAGGAGAGTTTGCGTTTTATCGTGGAGAAGGTGGTTTCGATCTTGACGCGCTGGCGGTAGGGCTTCGCGGGAAAGCGGCGGGACATCAGATTGCGAATTTCGCCGTTGGGTACACCACGACGCTTGGCCGGGATGATGCTCTGCGCTCCCAGACGTTGCCGAATGTGTTGATGATTGGGTTCGGAATCGAACTCCGCGTCTGCCAGCACCAGGCGGATGGGCGCGCCGCAGGCGGCCACATCCAACAAGGGTGGCAAAAAACGCACGTCCGACCCCGGTCCCTGATGGGCCCGCTGCGCCAACAAAATCTGCTGCTGCACATCCACGACGATCACCCACTTCAACCAATGACGATGGCGCGAACTGCGCTGGGCTTGCTGTTCCACGCGCCGGATGAAGAAACTGCTGACGGAATTGTAAGAGAGGCCCGTCCCGTCGACCGCCACCACCACCGCTCGGCGTCGCCGTTGTCGGAGACGACGCACGGTTTCACGCAGCCCGCGATCGATGGTGTCGTCTGGCAGCCGCCGCAAAAAACGATAGAGCGTGGTGTAGTCGGGCACCGCTTGCAGATGCAACGTGGCGCGCAACTCCTGGTGCTCCCGCAAGCGGGTCTCGGCTTCGCGGAAGGTCCAGTCTTCGTAGCGCATCAGCAACAACACCGCCAGCAACTGCGGCTGGGTGAACTGATGCTTACTGAAGCGGGTGCGGTAGGGTGGCAAAACCTGCGTGGCCATTTCTAGCGCCATGCGAGCAAAGGGCAGGAGTCCAACTTCGGCCATGGTCCCTCCTGCCTCATCAGAAAACACTGCAGGACTCCCCTTGTCGACCTCTCCGAACACCATCCGTGTCGAGGATGTCAACAGAGCCATCCCTCAACGCAAAACCGCTTCCGCGCTGGCGCGATCTCCTCAAACTCCCGCAAACCTGGGGCACCATCGTCTCCAAAGCCCTCACCGATCCCGTCTGGTTTTTCGTCACCGACTGGTTCCCCATCTACCTCATCGCCAAAGGTATTTCCCTCAAGAACGGCCTGCTCGCCGTCTGGATTCCCTTCCTCGCCGCCGACCTCGGCAATTTCTTCGGCGGCGGCGTCTCCGGCTACCTTATCCGCCGCGGCTGGTCGCTAGGCTCCGCCCGTAAAGCCCTGGTCGTCTTCGGCGGCTTCGGCGTCATGCTGCTCATCCCTACAATCTTCACCGTGAACCTCTACCTCATCACCTTGCTCTTCGCCCTAGCCACTTTTTCCTACGCATCCTTCTCCACCATCGCCAACGTTTTGCCCACCGACCTCTTCTCCAACGAAGCCGTCGCCTCCGTCAGCGGCATGAGCGGCACCGGCGCCGGCCTCGGCACTATCCTCGCCTTTTTCCTAATCGGCCACTACTCCGACGCCCGCCAGTCCGCCGCCACGCATTCCTTCGACCCCATCGTCATCGCCGCCGGGCTCATCCCCTTCGTCGGCATGCTCCTCGTCCTACTCCTCGTCCGCAACACCCGAGCCACCGACCAGGGCCTCGTCCGTCGCATCTGACCCTCTCCCCCGCAGGGACACAGAACACGGAAACCCTAGCCGGTCTCCCAAGCCGATACGCTGTTTGGATTTAATACGATCTATAGGAAGGGAGCCGATTTTAAGGGACCGCTATCCCAACCGGCTCCAGCATTGACTTATTAGGGGAGAGGGCTCCCCCTATCAGGAAGCCCCCTAGAGCGCAACTGGATGATTGGTTGCTCACTCACTGCGCACTCGGCTGCGCTCCAACATTGCGCATATCTTCCGTTCCTCCACCCGGGCCCGCGCAAATATTTTCACTTTGCTTGCTTTTCCAACCAGGGCTTTCTCACATTACAAATCTCGCCCCACTCCCTTCACACCGCCGCCGCATATCCCAATCGTTTCCTGAGGTACTCCTTCCAGCTCTCCGGCAACTCTTCCACCTTCAATGCCCGCCGCACCGCTCGAATCTCCGCCTCCCCAAACCGTTTCGCCACATACAGCCGCGTAATCTCCGAAACCGCCACGCCATCCGCGCCCCAGCCAATCACCCTCATCTCATCTCCCGCTCCAACCTCTCCCTCCCGCGTCACTGCAACGTAGAATCCAGTCCTCCCGCTAGCCAAAAACCGCTTCACCATGTCGTCCGAGCCAAATCTCACCGCCAGCTTGTAGCAAGGCAGCCGCGGCTGCGTCACCACCACCTCCGCCGTCCCGACCGAGAATCGGTCGCCCAGATGAACCGATTCTTCCAGCGGTTCATCCTTGCCGCCATCCACCGTAAAGTTTTCTCCGAACATCCCCATCGGCAATTCCCGCCCCGGCACCTCCGCCCCATCGCGCGTTTTTTGCGCGATGAACTCCTTTTTCCAGTAGTCGTAGTGCGCCAGCGAGTAGCAATAGACCGCCTTGAACTCGCCCCCATGCACCGCCAAGTCCGCCTGTCGGTCTCCATCCAAATTCAACTTGCGCAATCGCACCCGCCCTTTGACTGGCTCCTTGAAGATGCCCGTCGTCACCACTCTCCCGTGCCACTGCACGTCCCTTGGCAACCCCGTGTTCACCGATACGAGTTTCATCGTTCTTTTATCCTTCTGCCCATGGGGGACTTTTCTTCTCCGCCATCCCCCCTTAGATGTCCAACTCCTGCCCGCCGACCCTGTGTTTTGGTTGACCCTCCTCCCGTCCGCTTTCCAATCCATGATCCGCGCGCATTTGGATGCGAGCCGCTCTGTGGGCCTCCCCCACGCCACAACCCGTGTGCTTCCTTCCGCACCCCAATTACGCAGTTCAGCCCACCCCGGAACCATAACGCCTTTGCCTGATATAACTTGCGACGCAAACCCAACTTCGGTCCTTGCCCTGCTCCCTTCTCGGGCGGAACAATGAACGTATTCCCCCTCGAGAAAGCGCACGGTGCCATGATCCTCCGATTTCGCATCGCTCTCGTCGCCGCAGCCCCTGCGCTTCTTCTCGGATCCTCTCCTCGCTCCCTAGCCCAATCAGAAAAGAAGCCCACTCCCGACGAACTGATCCAACAATTGGAAACGGCCGAAGGCCACGAGCGCGACGTCATAATGGACCAATTGGACCAGATCCACGACGCGGATATCCTCGTCCCGCCTCTTCTTGCCGCGCTGGACGGTACAGATCCGCAAAATGCCTGGAAATTGCTGGAGGTGCTTGCGCGGTTTCCAACTGCCCATGCGGAGGCGCAACTGGTCCGTCTCGCGAAGCGCGCCGACCCCATCCCACGCGTTATGGGCCATTTCTGATCGGAGAACCTGCAAGGAAAGAACTTCTAAAGGCGCCGACCGAAGCATGCGCCACGTGGCAGCCGCCAGCAAAGAGATTTGACCGAGCAGCCCGCCGGCAATCACTAGCGGGATGTCCCATCCGAACAGGATACACGCTTGAAGAAGGTCCAAAGTCCCGGCGATCCCGCCGCCCACGGCGATTGCCAAGAAAGCGTTCCTTTTCATCCGATCTCCTTTCTTTCACGGTTGATTTTTTTGCTACTCACGATGCAGCTGACGCGAGTAAATGCCTGCGACCCGTCTATTTCGCGAAGCGCCGAACACTGAAGGAAATCGGCAGTCCAACGACCACCATTTTCTGGAGCAGCCCTAGAATCAGATAATGAAGCGTAAAAGGGCCCCTCGCGTGGAGCCCGGAGAGCGGCAAGACGATCAGGTTCATCACCAGCATTACGCAGGCGCCGAAGCACAAGCCGCACACCAGCGGGTACTCCGTCAAGAAAGGGAGCCTGCGGCTTGTCGCGTAATACACCGTCGCGGCTGTCAAAGCGATAAAGAAGTGCAGGAGGACACCCAGAATATAAGTGCCTGCGCCTCCCTGAATAGCTTGCCGCCCCAGCAGGCCAGCGGCGACGTAGAGTGGGATGTCCCATCCCTCCTGTATGCAAATCTCTCTTCTCTACGCCGAGGGCCGAATTCCATTCCTCCCGCAGCGACGGTTATTTTACGGCCAGCACAAGCAGCGTCGCATCATCCTGAAATTGCGCGCCGCAGAATTCCGTCACCTCCGCCAGCAGCTCTTGATTCATCTTGGTCGAAGAATTTGCCGCATGTGATTTGGCGAACGCCGCGACTCGTTCCGTTCCAAATTCTTCGCCATGCAGTTCTTCTGCTTCCGTAATCCCGTCGGTAAATAGAAGCAACCGGTCGCCCGGCTTGAGTTCCACGCTCGCCTCCTGATACGTCCAATCAGGAAAGACGCCCAGCACCGCTCCGCCCTGGTCCAGCGTGCGCACCCCGCCCGAGGAAACCAGGATGGGATACGGATGTCCCGCGTTACAGTAGCGAAACGTCCGCGACCCGCCATCCAATACGCCGCAGAAAAACGTCACGAACCGGTCCGCCGCGATGGTTTCGCAAAGCATGCCGTTAATAATGCTGCACACGCGCGCAGGGCTGTTCATGTCGCGCACCGATGCCCGCAGGCTCGCCTGCACGTTGGCCATCAGCAAAGCTGCGGGAACGCCTTTACCGGACACGTCCGCGATCACCAGCGCCAGCCGGTTTTCTCCTAGCTTCAACACATCAAAATAATCTCCGCCAACCGCGCGCGCCGGCTGCCACGCGCTGGCCACTTCATATCCCGCCAGCTGCGGAATCACCTTGGGCAGCAGCGACACTTGTATCTCCCGCGCCCGCTGCAATTCCTCATCCTGTATCTCCAGCCGCGCAGCCCCCGCTTGCACTATGTGCTGTAGCTCGACATTGCGCCGCTCCAGCCGCAACTTCGTCTTGTCGTACAGAAAATTCATCGTCCCGTACACCAGCGTGATCAGGAAGGGCATCTTCCAGCCGGTCCTGAGCAGGTGCCCAAGCGGTTGCGGACTCGGCGGAGCCAGCCACCACACAATTACGCTCGACAGCAAGTAAACGGGCACCGTCAAAACGCACAGCAAGCTCAGAAAAATGATCCAGTCATAAGGAGACGGCTTTTCGTACAGCGCGTGCAGCCATTGCATCGGTGGCGAAATGAAATTGCCGATGCACAGCGAGTACAAAATCACCGTGAAGGGATTTATGGGCTGCCCGATCGCCCAGAAAATTCCGCAGCCCACCAGAGCGATGAACAAGTAGATTCCCTGGTCGCGGAAAAACGTCATCAGTGCTTTGGAGTCGGCCTTCATCGGGTGCCTGATTGTAAGGGGTTCGCTGGGGTTCTGCAGGATTTCCTGCTCCAAAACGCAACCCCGCGCGCCGGTGGGAAGGTCTATAGGTTCAGGGAGGCAGAAAGGACACGGCTAGTGGCAATTGTCCGTTCTGGACCAGTCTGAAAATGCCAATGCCTACTCGTTCGGGGCGATCATCCAAACAATCTGCGAAAAAGGAACATAAACGGCGGCACTCTTTATCCCGGCAGGCAACCCCCCAGTAGCGGCGGCCAATTGATTGACAAAATCGCCTCCC
Source organism: uncultured Acidobacteriota bacterium (assembly GCA_963729455.1). Classification (GTDB taxonomy): domain Bacteria; phylum Acidobacteriota; class Terriglobia; order Acidiferrales; family UBA7541; genus Acidiferrum. The sequence goes on along the minus strand of CAVSNX010000002.1, from coordinate 409,504 downwards.
AGGAGCCAAATGCCGTCGTCTTCGACGTGCGAAACAACGGCGCTAAGCGTTCTGTTCGCCGTCACCATGCGCAGCATCACAGTTTTATCGCGGAGATGAGCCTTATCCATCATTGCAACCCTCCTGATGCCGCGAGGCTATAACACAACTACTTGTTGTCAAGGGATAATTGCCCGGCTATAGACTGGAGATGGGAAGCTCCGGATTGGAAAGTCGAAAATGGTAAATCGAAATTAGGAAGAGAGGAGCTTGGCGCAACCTGCGTTTCCGCTCCCTGGAATCCAGCAAGAGCCCACGAAAAAACCAGACCATAAACCGTACCCCTCCTGCGGCGGGCGAGCCTGAAAACCGTAGGGATCCACCACCCAAAAGCGTTTTTCGAATGTAACGCGCAGCCACCGCCCAAGTTTTAAGAGTGCTATGATGCCGATGCTTATCCCTCGCGGATGGGCCACCCAGACCAGCAATCCCCTGCTAAGTTTCGAGGAGGCGGAGCATGCGAGCAGTTCTACTCTCCGTAGCGGTGCTATTCCTGTGCGGCGCAGTGCCGGCCCAACAAAGGCAGCCTGCTCCTGTGCCAAGGACGTTTGTTCCGAACGAGCCTCTGCCATGCGCCGCATTTAATGGCATGGCGGCGCGCTTGGATGCGGTTTACAGAATCGAAGAAATCAGCAAGACCGAGTACGACGAAGGCATGAAAAAGTACAGGGATGGCACACAGATAGAGGGCGTGGACTATTTCAAGAGCGAGAAGGACAAATATCAAAGGATGACTTTACAGCTGGACAAGCGCGCCGAATTCATTCGTTGGTACGCCGTGGAAGGAGGACGCGCGCAACTCGCCGCAGCCAACGCCCAATGCAACACCGAATTAGGCGAGCGAGAGGCCACCTACGCGCAGGTGGACGCCCTCCGTCAGTTGCAGGATACCTTGACGGTCGCCCAGGCGGAGGGGCTGCTGGCCGATGCTGCCTTGGAAGGTCAGAATGTCGTGATAAATGCCTTGCTGCAAAGTGAAACCGAGCAACGAAAACTTGTGGACCGCTACAACAAGCTGATCGACAACGTGAATACCTACAATAAGGCCGTAAACGACCTCGTTGTCACGGTGAACGATGCTATGGACGAGCCCAAGGGCTCAAAGATCGTCCCAAGGTTGAGCTTCAACTTCGTCCGCCTCCCATCCATCGCTTGCACGGAAGGTGCAGTCGCCTTCACGAATGCGGCGACCTACATGGCCAACATCCGCGCCATGGCCATCGCATCGTCAACGATGCACTGTGAGTAGGGGCACGATACATCGTGCCCTCTTCGCTTTCTTCCATCACCACGGCCAAGTCGTCCCGTCGTAGCTCAGGAATTTTCCCGTCAACTCCATCGGATTCCCTTCGAGCACCTTGCGCATCCCTCCAATGCTCTGCTCCGGCGTCAGCGCCGCGTTCGCGCCTCCCATGTCCGTCTTCACCCATCCCGGACTGAACAGCACCACGCTGATTCCCCGCGGCTCCACTTCTTTCGCCAGGATCGCCATCGTCATGTTCAGCGCCGCTTTGCTTGTCCTGTATTGATACGCGGTTCCAAATCCCAGCGTAGTTCCCAGCGTTTGCAGTGAGCCCATCCCCGAGCTGATCGCGATGATCTGTTTCCGCGCACTTGCCGCCACGTTTTCGATCAGCGCCTCCGCCACCCGCATCGCTCCCAGCACGTTGGTTTCGAACGACTCCCGCCATCCAGCGAAATTGAGCGCGCCAAGTTTGTCCCCGTTTCGCGTATAAATGGCCGAGTTCAGCACCAGCAAATCCACCGGCTTGCCGCCCAGAGCCTGCGCCAACTGTTTGACGGATGCATCGCTCGCCACATCCAGGCCATGTAAAGACACATTTTTATGTTTTGCCAGCCGCTGCAATTCCTCGCTGCTCTTCGGATGGCGCGCTGTCGCAAGTACCTCCCATCCGTCCGCCGCATATTGCCGCGCAAATTCCAACCCTAGCCCGCGATTCGCTCCCGTAATCAAAATACTCGTCATGATCCGTCTCTCCTCAGCGCGCCAAATCCCTGGTCAGAACGAGGGCAAGCGCAACTTCCCACAGATATCTGTCCCAACGCGCAACCCATTTGATGCCCAGTGTCCTTTTTCGTCACCCGACCGGACAACCCTGTGTCGCTGCAGGACGCGCCTCAATAGATGAGTTTTAAAGAAAACTGAATTTGCCGTGAAGTTCCGGCGGTCTTGCTGATCATGCCAAACCCTGTGCCCTCGATGATGTTCGCAGGTAGTCCCATGTTGACGATGTTAAACAGATTAAATAACTCTGCGCGGAATTGCAGATCCGCTCGCTCCAAACCGCCTTCTCGGTGGCCAATCGGAGTCGTCTTGACGAGCGCAAAATCGAAATCGTAATATGCCGGGCCGCGAAAGGTATTACGGCCGAGCGTTCCAAAGCGCCCGGAGTTTGGTCCAGTTCCACCTGCGATCCCGTTCGGAATGGCAAAGAAGCTTGCGTTGTTCGCGCCCCGCCCAAAATAATCGTCGCGCGGTCGGGTTGAACTGCCGGCGCTCGATAGGTCCGGTAACCCAATCTGGTCCGGCCGGTTCGCGCCAATCGTTCCCGCGCCCGTCTGCTGGATACCCGAATAAACCGTAAACGGCGAGCCACTCGTGATCGACGAGATGCTCAGCAATTCCCATCCCTTCGTCAACAGGTGGGTTCGATCCAACTGAAGTCCCAAATGCTCAAAATGCAAATCCTGGGCCGCGCTCAACGTGAAGGCGTGCGTCACGTCAAAGCTTGACGGCCCTCTTTCCGCTCGTGTATCGAACGGGTTTTGCGGACTAAACAACGTCACGGCGCCGGTGGATCCTGTTCCTCCGATAATGCCGCTGACATCATCCAGCGATTTGCCCCAGGTGTAGCCGGCTTGCAATGACGGTCCGCCGTGCCCAACATTTCCCGACAATGAGGTCTGAAGCGCGTTGTACGATGAGTGCGATGTTGCCGTGATCACGGACTCGAATCCAAAACCGCCTGTCACCACGCCGCTACCGTCGAAGTCTGTAAACCGCGCAAATTCCGACTCCGCTCCGGGATACGCGTTTGGATAGGACATTCTCGGAAGTCGAAATGCCGATGTTCCCACATACGCGACATCGGCCGTGAGGCCGCCGAAAACCCGTTCCAGCCCCAATGTCCAAGTCTGCAAGTAGCCATTGCCGAACCGCCGGTCGATCCCGGCCAGACTCAGTAGCGAGAGCTGATGACTGGGCGTCAGCGCCGCCAAATCCTGCTGGTATCGATTTACGTCCATCACCGTGTTCGCCGGGACGTTTTTCGGATTGCCACTGGCCAGCACGTTCACACCCGCTGTGTTGTAGACCTGTGGCAACTCGTCCGGTGTGATTTGGAATCCGTAGGAAATCTCTCCGTTTTGCGCTGCATTGACGCGCGGATAAACAACGTAAGGCGTTGACCCTGTCAGAAAATTGTCCTGCCAGATATTAGGCGGAATCACTGTGATCGCCCCGCCCATGTGCACATGCACCGCGTGGGGCGCGTTCCAGTCCACCTGAACACGCGGCCCCCAACCGTTCCAATCGGTTTGATAAGTAGGCTGCGGATTGATCAAGTATTCCTGCCCAACGCCCGCAGGTGGGAACGAATTCAGAAAGCTCGACGTTCGGTTTGCCCGCTCCGAAATCGGCGTGTAGAGCTCATATCGCAGCCCATATTCGAGCGTCCATTCCGGATTGATTTTCCACGTGTCCTCGATGTAAGCGTTCACGTCATTCCGGTTGATCGCCGCGGGCCCAATGTGCGCGCCATTCGATGCGTAGGGCGGCGCCACCGCCATCGTGTATGCGTACGGAACACCTAGCAACAGACTGCTCAAAGTGTCCGGCAGAGGCTGGCCAGGCTGAACGTCGTGCCGTCCACTCGCAGAAGGGATGAAAACGGGCGAATAAACCGTTCCGCCGCCAAAATCGTATTCCCCGTTCGGGCTGATGCCAAAGTATGTCGTGTCGCGATTGAGGCGCGCTTCTGTACCCCACTTCACCGCGTGTCGCGCTGTCGTCCAGGCGAAATTCAATTGTAACTGGAACAAATTCCCGAACGCTGAGATCACGGAGCCCGCCGCGCTGTTGTACGCCTCATACAGACCATCGTTGAACTTGAGGGCCGGATCGGTGTGGTTCGGGGTTACAAACGAAGGCGTCGTCCGCGTAAAACTCAACGATGTCGACCAGAGAAAGTGCGGTGACGCGGCGCGCGTGTAAGTGATGACCCCGTTCCGCTGCCGATCCACGTACTGCACGCCAAAGCTCGGATCGAGCAGCGTTTGATCCGGATTTGTTGTCGGTCCCGTCAGATTGTCGTAATTCAATCGACCAAACAATTGTCCTTTTGCGCTAACCTTCTGATCGATGCGGATAGAAAACTGATCCGTGTCCGTGTTCACGTTTGAAGGCGCAGCATAGGTTCGCGCACCATACGCGCCGGTTGGGTTGTTGGGGAGTGGATAGCGGGCCAGCACCGCAGCAATTGCCGGATTCACCGGTACCTGCAGCGTGTCCGTGCTGCCGTCCGGGTACTTCACGATGTCCTGACCCGCTCGCTCGGCTGCGGTTGGTACGGCCAAAACCTGGGTCGTTCCCAGCACCTGCCTGAATCCCTGATACTGCACAAAATAGAACGTGCGGTCTCGGCCGTCATACAGATGCGGCAACACGACCGGCCCGCCATTCGTAAACCCGAACTCATTTCTACGGAATGGAGGAATTCTGCCCGGCTCCGCAATCGATGGGTGATCGAAATAATTCCGCGCATCGAGGGCAGAGTTCCTTAAAAACTCGAAGAATGACCCGTGAAAACCGCTTTTCCCGGACCGTGTCACGATGTTGGTGAAACCTGCCGCCCCGCGCCCGATGTCAGCCGGCATCCAGCCTGAGCTTGACTGCAACTCCTGAATCGCATCTACGTTGAAATTCGTGAACGTGCTCCCACCCATCTCTGGATCACTGACATCCGCACCGTCCATCGCGAAGACGGCCTCAACGCCGCGCTGTCCGTTGATGGCAAACTGCTGGGTAAAATTCGTCTGCCTGTTCACGTCGGTCATCGTGCCCGCTGCTAACAACAACAGCGTGCTGAAGTCGCGTCCATTCAACGGCAACTCATTTACCTTTTGGCTGGAGAGTTTCTCCCCGCTTGTTCCGCTGGCTGCGTTCGAAGTTGTGCTCGGGTTCCCATTCGAGACTCCCGCAGAAGTTTGCGGATTGGCGGCAATCGACAGCACGTTTTGATCGGAGACCGTCAGCACAATCGTTACGCCAGTAATGTTCACTGCCACTTGCCCTGTCGGACCTCGCCCGGGCAGTTGCACGCTCACGCGATTTGGCCCGAGTCGAAGCTCCGCAATCGCGAACCTTCCGTCGGTTCCTGTAACTGCGGTTGGATTCTTTTTGGCGCCGGGTGTGAATACCGTTACCTTCGCTCCCGCCACAGGTTCGCCGGCAGCCGTGCGTACGACACCGGTCCACCCTGGCGGAGACGGTGAACTCTGTTGTGCTTCAAGCGAGACCGCGACCATCAGTCCCAGCAGCAAACACCTCCCTACCAGTCGGAAGGCCTTATGAAAAGTTCGAGCTATTGCGTGTTCCTTTGCGTAGCGGAATTCATGCATGAAGAATTTCCTCGAGTGAAGACGGAATGCCATCGAATGCATGAAGCCTTTGATCGCGCAGCATAGACCCTTGTCCTGGCGGGTGGCAAAGACGATAAATCCTAAGACGGCGGCTGGCAACCCCTACCACGCCAAAATCACTTTGATTTTGTTTTTTTTCGGGGGTAGCCTACGCTTTGCGGTTTGAAACTCAGGGACAAAAACTCAGGGACAGCCCCTCGTTTCCCACTTTCTGCCTTCTAGTTTCTAGTTTTCTTTTAAAACTCAGGGACAGGAACGTTTTCTCATATTGTTTAAGAACACCCGTTCCCATGCGCCGAACTAATGTCCTTAGATAACTATTGCCTACGAACGAGGTGGAACTCCGTTTTCTTGCCGCTGTCTTCAGGACACACAGGATTAAACTCATCGCGCCTTGGCGTCCAATCGATCTTGCCAGATATACCGGACACTATGCCGTCCTGAGTTAACCCCGTGATCTCCTCGGAGGTAGTGACTGTGCAAGCGGCGTCATCTGGCTTGCCTTTCTCCGGCCAAAGCAGAGTGTATGTACATTCGCCTATCCAGTGACCATCTTTTCTCGGATGCAGCGGACAACTCGCGTGCCAACGTCCAGGACTAGGCTTAAGCTTCTTGTCCGTGTCTAGGAAGTAGTCTTGGAACTCTTCTGTCTCCAGCAAGACATTCTGCTCAGGTCGATATTTTAGGTGAGTGACTGTAGGGGAGCATCGAGACCTGTCTGTTTCGAAACAGGCGAACAGATAATCCTCAGGCAGTTGAGCGAGCCAACTGTTATCGACGGTTGACGCTTGCATGTCTTTCCGAGTCTTCTGATAGGGGTCCTCCATTTTCCCCGTGGGTCTTAGATGGTTCTTTGCGAAGTCTTCTTTCACATTCACTAGACACGAATCCAACTCATTGGGAGGGACCTTCGCGCAGTCGGGAGGCATCCCGCTGAATCCATATCTTTTCAAGACATCTGCCAAAGGCACCGTGGACGGGGAGGGCGCGTTACTTGTGCTAGCCGGAGCCGCCGAGTGGGAAGCAGCCATCGCAGCAGTCCTCGGAGTTGGAGTCAGGGTAGGAATAATCATGGCAGAAACGCACGTGATGAAGAGCGCGATCAGCGCCACAGCATTGACAATGTATCGGCGCTTATCCTTCCAAGACGACCCAGCATCTACTACGATGATGAACACAGCCACAATGCTAGCGAAAATAATCCCGACCGACATCACCTTCCAAGCCTCTGAGTCTCGAAAACCGTTCACAAGGAACAACACGACCGCAACTACGAAACACGCTTCACGCCAGTAGCGACCCACTTGAAAACAGAACGAAAGCCAAGTAGAGCGGGATTTAGTCTGAGGAGCAGGTTGCGGAGCGGGTTGCTCTGTGGGCTGTGGGTCAGTTTGTTGCGGAGTCGGCGCAGCAGTATGTTTTGGAAAAGCAGATGGAGGAGCCGGGGGTTCAAACTGCTTCTCGTCCTCTTCGGATCGTCGCATCTCCTCCAGAAGGGCGTCGTATTCCTCTCGTTTCTCCAAATCACCTAGAACAGAAAATGCTTCTTGAACCTCCATCCATGTTTGAGCTGCATCGTCTCTCATGCGCTTGGAGACACCCTTGGGTATATGGTCCGGATGATAAGCGAGCGCGGCTTGCCTATACGCGGCTTTGATCTCCTTATCGTTCGCGTCTTCTCGCACACGAAGAATGTCGTAATACGTGGACAATCATTGTCCTTTCCGGCTGATATTGCGAGGGGCGGGCAAGAGTTTCACCGCCTTATCCATTGCATCGCCTAGGTTTTCAAACTCAGTTAAGGTTGCCAGGTCAGAGGCAGAGGCGATCTTCCTTAGGAATGCATCGTTCGCACCAGGAACTCCAATCGTAATAATGCGAACACCTAACGACTTCGCGCTTTTTGCCGCAGCAATGGTTTTTTCTTCATCGTTGGGCAAACCATCAGAAATGATGACCATTGCCTTTTCACCCGGAGCATCTTGCATCGTCGTGGACGCGACGAAGACTCCCGCTGCCATATTTGTACTCCCTCCCACTTCGAGAGCAGCAACGGATTCGGTGAAGGGAATCTTCTCCTCGGGATGCCGAATGATCTTTGCCTGATCATCGAAACTAACGAGACCTGTCAAATAGCGCTGTGCTCGCGCCTTATTCGCAAACTCGATTGCTTCTACCTTAGCCACATCCAAAGCTGTCTTACCCGTCAGATGTTGTCCTGGAGGCAAGTCGGCTATTGAGATCGTTTGACCATCCACGACTTCGGTGCCAGTAGTCTTCATATTCGTCAAATGTGGATTGACTCCGAAGGGAAAACTACTCATGCTTTGCGAGGTATCAACCACAAGCATCACCCATCCAGGCTTGAAAATAGAGATGGGCTTCTTACTGTCACCCAATAATAGGCCTTCTCCTTTACTCCCCAGCCGAATCAGTTCCTTTTTGCCCAAGGTATGCCTCCATTGGCTCGCTTCGAAAACAAGAATGGCTAAGACGCAAGACTGAACGTCAATTGAGCCAAGCCGGTGGGCCAGCCTCCTTACATCGAAGGGTATTTCCCGTAGATTTCGCTGTGCTGCCAGCCAGGCCTTTTTATTTCCGTTTACTGTGCTCGAAGCTCGCCTATGTTCCGCCGCCAGACACCGGAGGCCCCGAAGGCAGGCTTACTCCAGCTTCCTTCACCTGACGGGCCGCGATCATCGCGTTCGTCCTCATCGTGTCAGGCTCGTTGTGTATTGGTACGAGCATCTTCCAGATGTCACTCATTTCTTGGCCGAGCATACGCCGATAGAGCAGAACCCGAAATAGATTCAAATCGGTCTCGGCCCTCAACAAAAGCTTATCCGTTTGAAAAATCTTATCCACACCGAAGGTCAGCATTCGCACCGAAATGGGATTGCCATGCGTCAATGCATGAAGGAGATTTAGGAACGGCTCATTATTAATGTCCTTCACCGGCTTCATTAAATGACTGACCCTGCCTTCGCCTAACGCTTCATTAATCATCTTATCCATCGCAGCTAGCCCAGGACTTCCAGGTTTGTCAAAGGTGAGCTTTTTGACCGACCTCAACTGGTCGTCGGTAGCCCAGGCAAGGAACCAAATTCCGCGGCGCGTGTATTCGATGAAACTGCGCAGCGTCACAACAAAATGGAAAAGGTTCGCCGCCTGCTGGCTTTTGAGTCCTGCGAAGATTGCATTACTAGCATTCAAATACTGAACCGCTACCAGCTGGCGATATTCTTCGGTTTTCAGCTGAACCACATCGGCCTTTGCCACAGGGGGACCTCCACGCGTTGGTGCCGCCCTAAGTGCAAGGTTAGCACAGGTTGTCTTAACTATTACAGCAACACAGTTTTGGAGGGCGTGCGGGTGGCAACCCCTAGCACGCCGAAATCACTTTGATTTTGTTTTTCTCCGGGGGTAGCCTACGCTTTGCGGTTTTGTTTTTGCGCGTTTTCTGCGTCCCGGATGTTTCTGCGGGACAAAGCGTGGGACACTCTTCGCTTCGTCCTGTCCCACGCATACCGTTAACCCCTCCTCCCCAACCATTCGATCCCCAATTCTCCCCATTCCCTGCATTTCACTTAGCCTGTCGTCACTCCCATGCTATCCTCTCCCGTGTACGCCGAATCCCATCCCCGCCCGCCCATCTCCCCCGCGCGCTTAAGCTCCATCTCTTTCCGCTCTTCCCAACCTTTTAACCTTCAAACCTTCCAACATGCAAACGATCCTCAAACTCCCTCGAAAGCTCGCCATGCCAAAGCGTTACTCTATCGCCAACACAGCGCCCCCCTAAGTCCTTTACCAGCAACACTTACGGACCATCCCGCAAGTGCTGCAAACAAAAGACTTACGGAGAATCTAACTCCTTTAGATGCAACACTTACAAAAAACCGGGGGGAGAGGTGCACCCTATCTTTCACTCCGTTCCACCAAAATCATCCCCGCCCTTTCGTTTCAATCACTTACAAATTGCCCATTTTCTATCCCCTTTGTTTTGACATTCATCCATGTAATGGGGGGGTGGGGGGCACTGCTTCCTTCGCGTGCTCCGAGCGGCTCGGAGTGTATCCCCCTCGTCCCATATTGGAACTCCGCACCTCCGGACCGACCAGTCACCGTCCCTTGCCGCAACGGAAGCCCCGTCGTACACTTTGGACCATCCTGACGAAACCATGAGGACTCGCCCGTGACCACACCAGCACAGTTCATTCCCGCATCCCAGCTCGCTCGCAGCGCGCGCAGCGACGAAGTCGTCGCCAAGCACAAGAAATACCTCTGGCCCTCGGTGACCAACTACTTCCAGCAGCCCCTGGTCGCCGACCGCGGCCAGATGCAGCACCTCTGGGATCTGGACGGCAACAAGTACCTGGACTTCTTCGGCGGCATCCTCACCGTCTCCGTGGGCCACTGCAACCCCAAGGTCTCCAGCAAAGTCGCCGCGCAGGTCAACCGCCTGCAGCACACCTCCACGCTCTATCCCAACGAACACATCGTGGCCCTCGCCGAAAAAATCGCGCACATCACGCCGGGGAATTTGCAGCAGAGCTTTTTCACCAACTCCGGCAGCGAAGCCAACGAAGCCGCCATCCTCCTGGCGCGCATGTCCACCGGCAGCTTCGACGTGGTGGCGCTGCGGCACGCCTATTCCGGCGGCACCGCGCTGACGAAAGCCGTTACTGCGCACGCGCCGTACCGCAAAGGCGGCGTCATCAGCGTGGGCATTTCCCACGCCGTGAATCCCTACTGCTATCGCTGCCCGCTGCACCTGAAATATCCCGAATGCGAAGTGGCCTGCGCCGATGACGTGGAAAACCTGATTCAAACCGGCACGAGCGGCAACATCGCCGCGTTCATCGCCGAACCCATTCAGGGTGTCGGCGGCTTCATCACTCCGCCGAAGGAGTACTTCAAAATTGTTTTCAAGATCGTGAAGAAATACGGCGCGCTGTTCATCGCCGACGAAGTGCAGACCGGCTGGGGACGCACCGGAAAGAAATGGTTCGGCATTGAGCAGTGGGAAGTCACCCCGGACATGATCACCAGCGCCAAGGGCATGGCCAACGGCGTGCCCATCGGCTTGACGGTGACCACGCCGGAAATCGCCGCAAGCTTCCAGGGCGCGAACATTTCCACCTTCGGCGGCAATCCCGTCACCAGCGTCGCCGCGCGCGCCACCATCGAATTGATCGAGGAAGAAAATCTGCGAGAGAACGCGCACGTCGTCGGCGCGTATTTCCGAGGCAAGCTCGAAGAGTTGCAGGCCAAGTATCCGCTCATCGGCGATGTTCGCGGCATGGGCTTGATGCAAGCGCTCGAACTCGTGAAGGACCGCAAAACCAAAGAGCCCGCTCCCGAAGCCACCACGCAAGTGATGGAGCGCGCCCGCCAGAACGGCCTGCTCATCGGCAAAGGCGGCCTCTACAACAACACCCTGCGCATGGCCCCCATGCTCAACACCACCAAACCCGACGTGGACGAAGCCATCAAGCTCCTCGATAAATCCTTCAGCGAGGTCCGTCATTGAGCTGGAAAGTGAGCCAGCCCTCGAGCACGCAATGGAAAATAAAACGTGTGCTCGCGGCGCTGGCTCTGCTTTTTTTCGCGGCGTGCGCGTTGCCAGTTCACGCACGCTCGCAGGCCGTGGACAAAAAATCTCTGTGGAAGGCCGTCCCGTTCGCCATCGTGAAATTCAACGACGACGCGCCAAAATCCTGGAACATGTATCACTCGGAGAAAAAAGGCCTGCTGCTCCTGCACCTTTGGAAGCGCTACCTGCTGCTGGACATCAAGGAAGAAGAAGCTTTCGAGATCGATCCGCAAACCGTGAAGCCCGCCGGCGACGGCGTCGAATGGTCGCTCGCCGATAAGCCCGGCCAGCCCATCGAAACTCCCGAATGGACAACGCGCGACCTCCGCTCCGTCGAGCGCATCCGCTTCCGCCTCGGCAAGAACGGCTACATCCTCGAGCTGCAAATCCCCCTCCTCCCCACCGGCAAGCCGGTCTATTGAGGAGCAGTTTTCAGTTTTCAGTTTTCAGTTTTCAGTTTTCAGTTTTCAGTTTTCAGTTTTCAGTTTTCAGTTTTTAGTTTTTAGCTTTCAGTTTTTGGTTTTTGGTTTTGGTTTTGAATCTCGGAGTTTTACCTGGGAGTGCTGGGTTCTCAGTTTCGCGTTTCGAGTTTCCGTTTCTTAACTGAAAACTGGCAACTGAAAGCTGAGAACTTTTCATCACCGGCGATAGATGCCGTAATACCACGGAATGCCAAGCGCGCCGGGCTCGACGGCCACGTTGACGGCATCGCCATCGTGGAAACGATCGTAGTCATCGGCGTTCACGGCCAGGCGCTCGATTTTTTGCCCCTCGCGCCAGGAGCGAACGAAAATGCGCCGCGTGCCGCGCACGATGCCGGTCATGTTGTAGCGGCTGTCCACCGTCGTCGGGTGATAGGTCAGATTTTTTTGTGAATCGAGTTTGCCGTTCACGAAAAGTGTGAACGAGAGAATCCACGGGATCAAAATAAATCCCGAATAAATGCGCTTCAGCACTTCCAGTTCCTGGCGCATCCGCGCGCGGCGCTCGAGAATGACGGCGAGCGTCAGCGCGATGAAAAAAATGACGCCGAAAAATACCAGCATCAAATCCAAATCCAACGGTGGAAAGATTTGGCTGATGTACGGAAATAAAAGTGATCCCGCCAGAAAAAACCGCGGTGCGCTTCATCAAGCGCGTGCGGAACACTAACTCTGCCGCCGCCGAAGTCAGGCCGCACGAGGGACACTGGTCCGCGGTGCGTTCCGAACCGCAATCAAGGCAGCGTGTCATTCGTCTCTGGTGACCGCGACTGGCCCTGCGCTTTGCATCGCAGGCGAGGCCCTGCAACGGTCCAGTCTAGTATAAGGCGGACTCAGGCTTCGCTGCCGGAGAGTGTGGAAAGAAGATCCTGGAAGAGTTTCTGGCTTTCGGATTCGGCGACTGCCAGGGCCACGCCCATGCCGTGCCCCGGCTCGATGCGCTTCACAAAGCAATCGAGCTTGACCGGGCGCTCGAGATTCAAGCGCGCGGTAAATCCCGCGCCAATCCACAGCGGGTCCACCGCTTCGATAAACATTCCGTTGGCGCTGATGTCGCGCGTGCTGGCGCGCAGCACCGCGGAACCCCATTCGATCTCGAGGTCGGCGCGAAACGAATAACGAGGCGCCCAGCGGCGCTCGAGTCTTCGGGCTGGATGATCCGCACTGCCCATAAGTCGGGTGCAACCCCCTGCCAGGGATCACGTACCACGGCGCCCGGGCGAGACCGCCGTTCCTTTGCAGCAAGCATACGCCTTCTTTTGCCACAAAACATACGACGCCGGAAGGCAATGTTTTGTTCCCGTCATTTTGTGGTTGGACACAAAAGAAATCACGCCGCCAATTCGAAAGACTTCTCCGAATTTGGATGACTTGATGCCATTCGAACAGCGCGACACAATTCGACCAGCTTCCTGCAATTCGAATGCGAAGCTCAGCCCTGTTCAGACGCGGGCGGGCCTTCGGGGTTAGCGGCGCGGCGGGCGGATTTTTCGCTGCGCTGGGTGCGGCGAAGCACTTCGGCCTGCAGATATTTGCGCAGGCCTTCGGAGACGATTCCGGGGGAGGCGAGTTCGCGGAGGTCGGAGACGGTGATTTCCGGCAGAAAGGCGAGAACAGTCGCAAGCGGCGAGGACGGATGACGGACCAACGCGAGGCGCACGTTATAGGTGATGGACCATTTACGATGTTGCGCAATGGATTGAATTACGCGGGTGGGTAGCTTATCGCGCGTAAGTGTTTTCAAGATTTGCGCTTCGGTGATGTTCGAATTGTCCAGAGCGATGGGAGCAACTTGCGCGTGGCCTTCGGCGAGAAGCGCGCCCGCAACGCGCGCCGGGCCGCGACGCGCCAGCGTGACTTTCTGCCCGAGCGGCATTTGCGGAAGGCGCGCGAGCAATTGCTCTTCGGAGTTGCGTTTCAACTCGGCGGAGACTCCCGGCGAAAGCGTGATTTGGACCAGGTCCATCAGATAGAGATCGCGGAGGAGCCGCAGACCGATCAGGCGCGGCGTGCGTGGATGAAATGCCAGCGCGCGCTTCACGCGGTAACTTTTGAGAAGCGGCTTTCGGCGCGCCACTTCCTCCAGAATTTCTCCGGGGAGATTTTTCCGTTCGAGCAGCAGGCAGAGTTGCGCATCATCGAGCGCGGGATTGTCGAGAAGCGTGAGGAGCACGTCTGTTGCGGAATGATGCAGCAGCAGGGCGAGTTCCTCGCCGGTGGCGATGCGCGCGCGTTCTCGATTTGTACCTACGTCAGACATTTCCATTCAGTGCGTCACTTCAGTGCAGTTCGTGCTGCTGCCTCCGCCGGAGACATTGCCAGCCCGCCGATTCTGGCGAGCGGCAGAGCTTTTTTCAACGCCGCGTCAAGCTGCGCATCGAAGAATTCCGAGCGGCCCACGGTGCCTCCCGTCTTCGCAATCAGGATACTCTGGCGGGCGCACCCCATGTGCTCCGCAACGGTGCTCACAAGTGATGATAATTCGCGGGCGGCTTGATGCAAAATTTCACGCGCAGCCGCATCGCCCGCATCGGCCGCGGCCGCGACAATCGGAAATACCAAAGGAAAAACCGCGTCCGGCTGCTCGGCGGCGCGCCCCTGAAGTTCCGCCCAAGAAGAATAACCGAGCTGCTCCAGAATCTTGCTCCCCAAGCCGGAATCCGTTCCCTTCCCTTCGCGCTCTTTCATCGCACGCGCAACCGCGCGGGCGCCGATATCATACGCGCTGCCGTCGTCTCCTGTTCGCGGGCCCTGCCCGCCTGCACGCCAGATATGCCCTTGCGCGTCGCGCCCAATCGCCGCCGACCCGGTTCCCGCGACAAGAACAACCACGGGACCTTCGCCCGCTGCAGCCAGCGCCGCCTCCAAGTCCGTAATTACGCTGATGGCCACTCCGGGAAACGCGCTTTGCAACGAGCCAAGAACTCGTTCCTTGATCGACGCGTTCCCCGTGCCCGCCATGCCCGCACAAAGCGCCGCGAGCTCATTTCGTGCGACGCCGCCTTGTATCAACGCCAGCTCCGCCGCTTTCACAATTTCAAGCACCGCCGATTCCACCCCAACCCGCGTAGGATTCGACGGCCCCGAAAAACTCCGAGAAACAATCGTTCCGGTGCGGTCCATCAAAACGCACTCGGTCTTCGTCCCCCCGCCATCCAATCCCAAAAGATATTCCATGCCAAGAGCATACGTGAAAAACGTGCGTGCCAAAAAGCTCTCAGAAAGGAGCCTGAATCCCTCAAACAAACAGAGGGATGCGGGGAGAACACCTGGGGGCAAGACTTCCGTAATTCGAAGTGGTGTTCCGGCTGCTGCTTTGCTGGTATTGATTGTCGCGATCGCCCTGTCAGTTTCTTCTCAGTCGAATCCTGACCTGCAAGCATTATTTCGGCAGAATATCGGACCAAGTAAGGATCAGATCGCCGCCATTCATGGCGCGTCCTTTCAAGCAGTGCTTAAGCACGCTAGGCGGTGACGCGCCGCGGATCCTCAAAGAGACGCGCAGTGACAGCCCCGAAGACGAATCCGCTGACATGCGCCAGGTAAGCCACTCCGCCGGTCTGGACTGTCACCACGGACCCGACGTTAAAGAGCTGGATGAGAAACCAAACTCCAATGAGTAGAGCGGCCGGGATGAAAGTGACACGCACAAACACAAAGATGAGCAGAAGTACGCGAATCTTATCACGGGGGTAGGTCACGAGAAATGCGCCCATGACAGCAGCGATTGCGCCGCTCGCCCCCAGATTCGGAACGGGGGAGCTCGGCGTCATCGCGATCTGGGCGAGCATAGCCACCATGCCGCCGAGAAGGTAGAACGCCAGATATCGCAAAGGGCTCATCGAGTCTTCGATCTCGGGACCAAAGGCCCACAAGAAAACCATGTTGCCGATGATGTGGGACCAACTGGCATGCATGAACATGGCGGTCAGTATGGTGATCCACTGATGGCCAGCAGTGACGTTTACGGGGATCGCCGACCACTTAAGCACGAACGCATCACCGCCGGTGAGTTCGAGCACGAATACGAACAAGTTCGTGAGGATGATGCAAATCGTAATGATGGGAAAATGCACCGGGTGTCGAGACGCGTCGGTTAATGGGATCATAGCTCCCACTTTAATTTCCTCCGTCTCACGGTATATACATCAGCTCCAGCAGAGAGCACCGGTGCGTCGAAGTTTCACTTCAGTCCTTGCCCTCCAACGAGTGCAAGCCGTGCAGGCAGCAATCCCATCGGTGGCCGCAGGATAACTTCGGTGCGGATGACCCGCAAGGCCTAGGCCAGTTTAGTCGTAACACTACGCGCAGCCAGGGAGAGCATCAGCCGAGAAGTACCACTGAAAAGCATGCTGATTCCCACCAGTGTGCCGATGATCCACGGAGCGCTTGTTGGCCAGGTCCTCCAAATCATGACCGCCAGAATCAAGGTGACGATCGCGTCGAAGAGCAACCATCCTGTCCCCGGCAGCGGACGGAGCATGAAGCTCAAGATAAACTCCAGGATCGCTTCGCAGGACAAATAAATCGCCAATGCAATCGTCAGGGACGCCAAGCCCGCCAATGGATGCATGAGCAGATAAACCCCGATGAAAATATAGAGAATCCCAACCAGCAACTCCCAGAGAAAACCTCGGCCGCTTCGCGATTGCCAGGCAAATACGAGGTGGGCGCACCCGCTGAAAACGAGCAGCCAGGCAACCACCACATTGACTGCGATTCCGGCAGCCAGCGGTGAAGCTATCGCCAGAATCCCAGCCAGAATCATAACCACGCTGAGCCCAATGGACCATCCTACCGTCTTCTTTACAAATGTTGCCGCAGAAGTCTCGCTCATAACACTCTCCTTCTCACTCGTTTGGCCCGAATATTTGGACCCGCGCACCTAAACGCGCTCGTGACTCGCCTTGTCAAACGCTTTTTCGAGGTCTTTCCATGCCTTGTTAATGCCCTGCCGGATGTCCTTCCAGGATCGTTCGTCCTCACGGTTTCTCATGCGCACGCGAGTTCTGAGTTCGGTCAAAGCATGCTGAGCCGCCTGAACGCTTGCCAGCAGCTTGTCTCGAAGCTCGGCATGTGCCAGAGCGGATTGAACACGCAAATTATCGAACCACTGTTTCATTTGCAGCAGGCGCTCCTCGAAATTCTCGTGCAATTTCGCCTGCTCCCTATGGAGGCGCAGCTCGACAGCCAGAAGATGATCCTGGATAGCCATCTTCGTCTCTCCAGTCGCTGCGGCGGCCTTCGCCTTTAGCTCCGAAGTTTCCTTTTTCAGAGCTTCCATCTGGTCTTGGATCAGATCCTCCAGTTCGTCATTGAAGTGATTGAGCTGGCGGTGAAGATGGTCGATCCCTGTGGCGATTCCCGCTCTTGCCGAGAGACCTGCCAATTCCAATCGAAAATTCATTTCGCGAATCTCCGACCGCAGGCCGGAGTTCATCGCCTTGATGTGCTCTTCGACCTTTTCCCTTGTAGCCTCCAGTTCAGCCCGTTTTGCGGCCACATCCGCTGCAATCTTGATTTTTTCCGCTCCTGTGGCAGCCTGAGCCTTCCCCAGCTTTGCCTGGATATCTTTCTCAATGGACCGAAGCTTATCTTTTGACCGTTGCAAATAGGCGTCGAATTCAGCCTCGCGCTCAGCGCGTTTCAACTCCCTGCGAGCAACCCGGCCCAGTTTCTGTAGCTCTTCGTCGAGTCGCTCCGCGTACCTCTCCTCTACAATCACCCCCAGCACAGAGCTGTTGACATCGAGGGTAACGGGAAATCCCTCGAAGGAAGAGTCAAAGACGAGCGTTTCCAAAAGTCGCATGGATCCTACTCCCGCCAACGCGCCCACGGCCGCTCCGGCAACAGCTCCCGCGGGGCCGCCTGCGGCCGCGCCGAGAACGCCGACGCCAAAGCCGGCAGTTGCCGCAGCGGCTATCTCTGTAAACTCTTCTCCCATATTTCGTGCCGTTACATGCCCCTTTTCATCTTTCTGCAGAAGGGCATAGTCCATCAATTCAATCCAGCCATCACGATCCAATTCCTTCGCCAAGTCGAGAGCTTTTCCGGCCCCATTCTTTGAGTTGGTTGTCAATACGATCAAACTTAGGTCGCCCATGTTGTGCTCCTTTCCCTACGCGGAATCTTTGAACATTAGCTTTGTGTTACCAGACGCCACGGGATTGCCTTTAGCCCAGAAGGAATTTCCTCCAATCCCCCTGCGTTATGCAGTGACGAGGATCACGTTTCATTTCTTTCTCTCACAATCCACTCTCAGTTGCAGGCTGGGAAATTTCTTGCGCTGCATACTATCCGCTTCGCACCTCATTCTCCGAAATCTGTACGAAGGAAATGCAATGCGAGGTCCGATGGTAAGGTATTGAAAAGTGGCGGCTTGAGACAAAACGGAAACGGCGAGTAGTCGCCAATTGGCAGGATGCTGCAACGCTGGCGTTTCAGCGCGGCCATCGCATTCGCCTCGACATCTTGAGCAGCAACTTCCCGCGCTGCGACGTCAACCCAAACACGGGCGAGCCGCTCAATAACAACCGTCGTTGGCAAGTTGCGGAGAACACCAGCTGCCCGGGCGCGAAGCATCCGTCGCAGATCGCCCTCCCCGTCATTCCGAAATGACAAACGGCGAGTGCGCCTATTCCTTCGCGAGCTTGCTCTGTGCCAGCTTCACGGCTGTCTCCAGCGCATCCGCGGCTGGCACTTTTACATCCGGCTCCACGCCCGTCTCGGCCCAGTCGGTCGTTGAAAAGGGATTGATCGGCTTGGTTTCCGGAATGCCCATTCCGAAGTGATCATCAATGCGATGAAAGACTCCCGAATGGGCACCGCCGCCGGTCGTCTCACCAATCAGCGTGGCGCGTTTCAGCATTTTCAGGTCGTAGCAGAACTGCTCCGCCCCGGAAAAAGTTCTGGCGGAAGTCAAAATATAAACCGACTTGTCCGCAAGCCTGTTTCCCGGAACAGGCGAGCGCGTCCAGGACTGCAGCGTCGTATTTTCCCTGGGGTTATACCAGTACTCCGGATGGTCGAAGAGGTAGGCGGCCATCAGTGCGACCATCTCCGGTTCGCCGCCATGGTTGTCCCGCAAATCAAAAATGATTGCATCCGCGTGATTCAAGGAAGCCATCGCCGCTGTCGCCGTTGTCCGGCACACCGAAGGATCGGGAAACGAGTTGAGCTTCAGATAGCCGATATTGCGCGGCAGGATTTCCACCTTTTCGAACGTGCAGTTCTGTTGATTCATTGCGTCCCGATAACGGGCAACGTCTTCCGCAGTTGGTCCTGTCATGTGCTGCGGCAGCGGGTCCTGGCTGTAGACCAGCTCCACATGCCTGTCAGGATTTACATCTCTCATCTGCTTCGTCAGGAGAGCAGCGAACGCACGACCCTCCGTCGCCGCGTCGTCCTCGCCGCTCTTTTCGTGCGCCAGCAGCGCGCCTGCCATCTTCTGCGCGACGTCCGGATAAACGTAGTGCTCTTTTAGAGTAACGATGGCTCCCACAATCACGCGATGGCGCTCCGCCGCATCCAGCGTCGCGTGTTCGTTCCCGACACGGTTCGTTACCGCAACAGTATTCTGCGCGCCTGGCGGCGGAGTTTGCGGGCGGGAAGATTCAGCGCGGTCCTCAATCAGGCGCCCATCCGACTGGGCATCGGCAGGCTCGGTGTCACTGGGTGGCACATTGGTTGCGGATGTCACTGCGTGTCCGGACGCCGTTGGCTTCCCTTCCGCATTGCCGACAGCGTCCGTTGCTGGCGGCTTGAACGCAGACGAACGTGCAGATGCCGAATGTTGCGGTTGAAACGTCCAAGGACGAAACGTGCGGTAGGACCCGACTTGGCTGATCAAAACCGCGATGGTGCCGACCGCCGCGAGCGAAAATAAGCCTCCCAAAAGAAGCGCACCAACACGGGGCGATTCGTCCTCCAAAATAAAAAACAAAGGCATGCCGTCCATACGCCGCAGAGTTGCAGCGCCGACCAACGCCGGTTGCATATGGAAGTATTCGCGCGGGACGGACCACACTAAATCGGCGAGCAAATCCAACCAAAGCCGCACGCTTTGGAAAGATCCTTTTTCATCGCGAGCGCGGTCACGGAATAGTTGCAAGGCTTCCTCTCCGTAGGCCTCGCGAAAATGAGAAGGAAAGAGCCGCAACAGCAAGGCGTATATCTTTTCAGACATAGTCCCCCCTCAAGATTTTCTTGGCGCGCGCGGGCCGCAACAAATCGGCAAGCCGCTCGGCTTCGGAGCGCGCCAGTTTTCGTCCCGCCGAGGTCAAGCGGTAGTAGCGCCGCCGTTCCTGGCCGAGTCGTGCGTCGTCGCGACGGTCCACCTCTTCGATAAATTTCTCTTCGAGCAGCGTTTGAATGGAGCTGTAGAGCGTACCGGGGCCCAGTCGCATGCGGCCGTCGGTCTGCTCCGCGACTTGCCGCATGATGCCGTAGCCGTGCAAGTCTTCCCCCGCGAGGGAAAGCAGGATCTGAAACGCTGCCGAAGGCAATGGATCGAGTTTTCGTTTAGGCATTGGTAGTCGATAGCCGCTATATCGATGGTCGACTATAGTCCAGCGCCCCCCGCCACGCAATATCTTTTTTCAGTGCCGTCCGGCCTCCCGGCCTTTTGCCGCCTTTCTTGCGTTCCGGGCGGCGCAATGGAATAATCCCGCCATGATTATAGGCGACCGCCTCCGCGAAATGCGCGAGGCCAAGAAACTCTCCCAGGGCGACATCGAAAAACGCACAGGTCTGCTGCGGTGTTACGTCTCCCGCGTGGAAAATGGCCATACTGTCCCCGCCGTTGAAACGCTGGAAAAGCTGGCGCGTGCGTTCGAGGTCCCCCTTTATCAACTGTTCTACGAAGGCGATGAGCCACCTGAATTGCCAACACTTCTCAGGAACAAGCCGTCTGACGAAGACGCTTGGGGCAGTTCGGGAAAAGATGCGCGTTATCTGAACAAGCTTCGCCGCCTGATGGGCAAAGCAAACGAGGAAGACCGCAAACTTATTCTGCTTCTGGCGCAGAAACTGGCGCGCCGCTAGCCGACTGTTTAGATGGGCCAGTCGTCACGCCGCGAGGGTGTTCGCGAGGTCATTCGAGCCCGCAGACTGCGCGAGCGTTGTCAACGAGTGTCGCCAAGTCGTCGCATTTGGAAAAGACCGCTGTTATTCCGCTCGCGAGGGCTTTCTTCTCCGTCTCGGCATCGCAATCTGCCGTCAGCAAGAAAATTGGCAATTTAGGCTCGATTGCTTTCAGTTCGCGAGCCAACCCTGAAGGCTCGGCGGCAGTTCGCTTGTACCGTCCCCGTTTGTCATGATTCGCTTCCCTCCCTGCTTCGATTGCTTTGGGCATCCCGCCGACCCAACTGTAGGTAGTCGCATACGCACATCTAGCTGGCAGTTAGTCTTGACGCAACTTCTCCATAGGTCCACACTCTACGAGTAACTGTTTTACCCCCTTCCTTTTGTCCCTTCCGACGTCTAGTTGGGAAAACTCGGTTTATTTCCGTCCGGTTGAGCGCCGCGCCCATTTATGGCCTCTAACATAGCCCCACAAACTCCAGCAGATGAGACATTTCTACACAGCCGCGAATTGCTCGAGAGTTTGTTCGATTCCATTCCGGGTGCTGTCGTGGTTTGCGATGATAAAGGCCGCATCGTGCAGGTCAACGCAGAAGTGGAAACCCTCTTCGGGTACACACGCATGGAACTACTGTGCCAACCCGTCGGGATCCTGTTTCCTGAACGTTTGCACACCGTGCAGCTGGGCTACGGCCACTACTACCGCCAGGAACCTCGCCGCCGCGCAGCGGGTGCCGGGTTGGAGCTCTGCGGAAGACACAAGGACGGCAGAGAGTTTCTGATTGATGTTTTGCGCAGTCCGCTGGAGACAGAACACGGCACGCTCACCTTAAGCCTCATCCGCGACCTCTCCAAGCGCGAACCTGGCGAAGCCCTTAGGTTTCATCTCGCGGCCCTCGTGAACTCCTCCGGCGACGCTATCGTCGGCATGACGATGGACGGCATCATCACCAGTTGGAACCGCAGCGCGGAACGAATCTTCGGCTATCCCGCTCAGGAAGCCGTCGGGAAACCAATCTCGATGCTACATCCCGCTGGCCGAGAGGACGAGAAACTGGACACTCTGGAGTCCCTGAAAAGAGGAGAAACCATCAACGCATACGATGCCATACGCAGGAGGAAAGACGGGGAAAACATCGACGTTTCCGTCACCATTTCTCCGATCTTTGACCCCCTTGGCAACCTGGTGGGCTCTTCGAAGGTCATGCGAGATATCACCGAGCACAAGCGCTTGCAGACCGAACTCGAAAATAGCAGAGCCCAGGCTGTTTCTACTGCCCGTCTTTCGGCCCTCGGAATGATGGCTGGAAGCATCGCGCACGAGATCAACAACCCGCTTGGCGTCATCCACGCTTCCGCAAGCGACCTGATGGAGATGGCCGAAATGGGCAGCGTGCCGCTCCCGGCGTTGCAACGCACCAGCACTCGCATCAAACGCACCGCCGATCGCATCAGCAGAATTGTAAAGAGCTTGCGGCAGATTTCGCGCGAAGGTAGCGCCGATCCTTTTCAGCAGGCCTCCGTTGCTGAGATTGTCGAACAAGCGCTGGAGTTGTGCAGAGAGCGGTTCAGAGAACACTCCGTGCGGCTCGACACACCAGCCATTGACCCCGAACTGCGCGTCTTTTGTCGTGAGGTGCAGATCGCCCAGGTCTTGCTGAACCTGCTGCAGAACGCCTTTGACGCGGTTACCGAATGTCCGGGTGAAAAGTGGATACGCCTTGAAGTCACGGGGCACGAGCAGTCGGCTGTTTTCGCGGTGATCGATAATGGGCCAGGGGTGCCTCCCAACCTGAAAGCACGGATCATGGACCCATTTTTTACCACCAAGCCGGTGGGCAAAGGTACTGGCCTGGGCCTGAGCTTGTCGAAAGCCATTGTCGAAGAGCACGGAGGAGAACTCACCCTCTCCGAGTTTGAAGGCCATACCTGCTTTTCTTTTTCTCTTCCCCAAGGAGCCGCCAAGTGCGACTAAAGGACGCCACCGTACTGGTAGTCGACGATGAGCCCGATTGGCGCGCCATCATCCGGGATTGGTTTGAGCGTGAAGGATGCCGTGTGCTGGATGCAGAGAACGGCGCCGAAGCTCTCCACCTCGTTCGAACCAATCGGATTGACGTCGTGGTCTCGGACGTCCGGATGCCCGTCATGGACGGGATCACCTTCCTGAGAAACATAAAAGCCAGCGAAAGCTATAAGCCCAGCGTCATGTTCATTACCGGCTTTAGCGATATCGGGCCAGGAGAGGCTTATGACCTGGGTGTCGAGGCCATGATGGCGAAACCCGTGGAACGCAAAGATCTGATCTCGGCGGTGACTCGTGTCTTGACGTCGCGCGACGAGCTTTGGCAACAGTTCGCCAGCCTTCAACCAGACGCCCTTCTCGATGCCTCTTTCGAAAGCCTGGCGGCAGCATTGAGCCAGGGACTCCTCGCCTTCGGCCGCGGCGGCTTTCGTATTCACTCGATTCTCAACCTGCGAGAAGGCCCTGTTGATCTGCTGCTGAATTTCGATGCTGACAAGCGCAAGGTGACGGGACAAGGTATCGTTCGCTGGGTGGCCACCTCTGAAGCGGAAATGGGAGTGGAAATAACAAACATAGACGACAACAATCGTGCCTGGATTATTGGCCTCTCTGGCGCGAATGCCTCTCATTCTTTCATCCCGTGTACAACTTCCAGCGCAACTGCGGCGCGCTGACTTCCGGGCTGACCTAGCGGGGCACTCACAAGCCCGGCCCCACTCCGTGCCACAATCCATATCAATTAATCCGAGACAGGTTAGCTCGGCGCGAGTGTCCTATATTGAACAGTCCGAAAAATGGAACTGCTCTAGGATGCATCGGATAGTGAAGCCAGGAAACATATGCCAAACGACTCGCACCAAAGAGCTGCTGAATTCCACGAACTCGCCGCGCACGCGCACCGCGCTGCCGCCACGCACCACGGAAAAGAAGATCACCTGACCGGGCACGAGCATTCCAGACAAGCGTTGGAGCACGCATGTAAAGCCATGCAGTGGTCGGAAGATGCTCATCGCAAGTCCCAGAAAGCCGCGGGGAAGTCATAGGGTGCGGAGCGACTCATGAAACGCAAGATGAACGGCCACCTTGGTGGTTTCTCTTCCGGAGCCAGCCTCGGCGGCAAGGTCTCTCACTATCGGGACAAGCAGAATATCTACAAACAAGGGACCTCTGCTTACACGCTTTTCTACATTCAAGAAGGTGGCGTGCGGCTCAGTACCCGAACGAAACAGCAGCCATCCGCAGTTACCGCCATCCTTGGCGTTGGAGACTTCTTTGGTGAGCTTTGCCTTGCAGGTTATCCCCTTCGCATGTCCACGGCCGTCGCCTTGACCTCCAGCTCCATACGCACCATCCAGAAAAAAAAGATGCTCGAAATGCTTCGCAAAAGGAACAAGGCGTCAAATGCCTTGGTGGCTTATCTGCTGTCCAGCGTCCAGAAATACAAGGACCATGTTTCGGAGTTACTGACTTCTTCCGCCGAGCAGCGACTGGCGCGCGTGCTTTTGCGGCTGGCGCACTTGGATAAGAGAGGCCCATCGGTCGTCGAGATTCCCGTCGTAAGTCACCAAGTTCTGGCGGAAATGGTTGGCACCACCCGCCCGCGAGTCAATCTGTTCATGAATCGATTCAGGAAAAAGGGATTCATAGACTACGACGGGGGATTGGAAGTGCACCAGTCGCTGAGAAAAGTTCTCCGAAACCACCAGGAGTCGCCTCCGGAGAACAATCACAAACACTTTAAACGATAAGTGCCTGGAGATGATTATGCGTATGTGCCGTACCCTTCCGTTCGGCGCTCTGCTTCTATTGGTCTCCGCCGCCGCCGCCGCCGCCGCTCAAAATAAACCAGTGGACGGCAAAGTGCCCGCGCCACAGACTGCTGCGGCGTCCGGCAAGCAGACGTATATGCACTATTGCGCTTCTTGTCACGGCGCTGACGCTCGGGGCGATGGACCGGCCGCGGTCATACTCAAGACAACACCGCCTGACCTAACCGTGCTCGCCAAACGTCATGGCGGAAAATTCCCGCACGAGTATGTCTCCGACGTGCTTCGTTTTGGCACGCGCATCATCGCGCATGGCTCATCCGACATGCCGATCTGGGGTCCAATCTTCGCCTCCATGGATGGCTATGACGAAGTTGCGGTGCGTAAGCGCATCAGGGATCTCAGCGAGTTCCTGGCGTCTCTGCAGCAAAAAGAATCGTAGGGCAAGTCAGCGTTATTGGACGCGCAGCGCGGCAGACCGGACAATCGCGCCCGGCTGAGGAGACATAGCCGCCCTCGTTTGAAGAAACTGGGTGTATTGAGTTCCCAAAACTTCTGGGAATCAAGGATTCGGACAATGGACACTCCGCCGATCGGCCTCAAGTGTCCAATATTGTACAGGAAGCAGTTTCGTGCTATTCTGAGTTATGGTAAGTTCCGCAGTTCGGCGCGTACTCGCCCCAGTCGCCCGCTCCCCCAAAAAAGCGGATTTGAAAGGGCCTGTGTTCGATGTGCAGGCCTTTCTCGACTCGGCCGGTCTGAAGAGATCCATTCGCAAGTTTCGAAAAGCAGAAACCGTTTTCACGCAGGGCGATCCCGCTCAGAGTGTTATGTACATCCAGGGAGGCGGTGTGAAGCTTTCTGTGGTCAATGAATCCGGCAGAGAAGCCGTTGTGGCGCTTCTCGCACAAGGGGATTTTTTGGGCGAAGGATGCCTTGCGGGCCAGTCCAAGTGCATAGCCACTGCGACAACCATCGCAGCCACCACCGTGCTTGTCATCGAAAAAGATGAGATGCTTCGCGTCCTCCACGTCGAACATGAGTTCTCCGACAGGTTCATCGCCTATATGCTTGCTAGAAACGTTCGCGTCGAAGCCGACCTCATCGACCAGCTCTTCAACTCCAGCGAGAAACGGCTGGCGCGCACGCTGCTGCTGCTCGCGCGCTATGGCGCGCCAGGCAAGCCTGAAAAGACGCTTCCTAAAGTATCGCAGGAGGTGCTCGCGGAGATGATCGGCACAACGCGGTCGCGCGTCAATTTTTTTATGAACAAATTCAGGAAACTGGGCTTCATCGAATACAACGGCGAGATCCGCGTCAACACTTCTCTTCTGAGTGTCGTCCTGCACGACTAGCGCTTCGTTCGCGAAAAGACGGACAGTTTCCGAGCAAGCTTCGCCGTCTGTTCGGCAAGGCGAATGAGGAAGATCTCAAACTCATCCTGCTGATGGCTCAAAAACTGGCTTGCCGGTAGCCGCGTGTCCGGCCTTCGCAATTTGGCGATTGGACCCGCCTTGAATCGAGGGTACAGTCTGGGCGGGGGCGAATCGCAGTGCGTCCCCGCCCCGCCGCGTTTCCGACTGTTTATGCTGCTTTCGGTTCGACGCGGACTGCCTTGGCATGCGGTGCCTTGGGCAGCTCGATGTTCAAAACGCCGTCTTTCAAGACCGCGCTCACCTTCGTGCTCTCGACCTCAGACGGCAGGGTAACGACGCGCAAGATCTCGTTCGCGCATCGCTCCGAGTAAATCGTCTTGCCCTTCTTGCTTTCTTCCTGGGCTTGGTGTCTCCCGGCAATCGTCAGCTTGCGTGGTTCGACACTGATCTCCAGTTCCTTGCCGCTGAAACCCGGCACTTCTGCCCGAATCGACAGGTGGTCATCAGACTCTGCGATCTCCAAGTGCACGGGATGCAGCAGTTCGGACTCGGCTCGGAACCAATCGTCCAGTTCGTGACCGAGCCACCTGCCATTGTTGTCAAAAATCTCGAAGGCTCTCCGAGCAATCGAGTTGTAAATTTGCTGGATCCGGTCGAAGGCTTCATCGGTAGCGGTGTGTTTGACCGGTAAAGGGGTCTTGGCGGGTTGCATCGCGGTTGCTGTTTGCGAACTCATTTGTGTTCTCCTAACTTTGGTTTTCGACGGACTACACCCCGACGCTCAGTTAGTTTGCCGAGACCCGTGGCGTCATACTCGGTCTCCGGGATGTAGGTCTTGCGGCACAGAAACCGTCGCCCATGGCGGGCACGGCGGAAGGTGTGGGGACGAGACACCTGAAGCATACACCCCGATGTCATCAACACAAGAAAGATTAATTAGCACGCTTCGTTTGTTGTTGTGACCGGTGCCCCCTCCCTTGATTCGCCCCGAAAAGAAAGTGGCCATGTCCTGCCTGGGCATCAATATAGGCATCTCGGAGGCCGTCCTCACGCCACTCACCCTGCAACTAGGCATGCCGTTGCTTGCCTACGAAACCGACGGCTATCCGGTGGCACCCGCTGTGGTTGGAACGTCTCACGCGCTTGCGTGAGGGTGGACGCGCATCTCATGACTTTGTGTGACTCTGGCTAGGCAACGTCCGCATTCGTCGCACCAACTTCCCGCCAGATTTGCGGTATCTTTTCAATTATGGATTCGCAGGTCACGCGAAGCCGCCAGCGGATTCTGGAATCCGCGGTGGTTTTGTTGCGGGAAGGCGGCTTGCCCGGGCAGCTGGTCGAAGCGGCCGCTGAAGCCGCCCGTGTTCCTGTTTCGAACGCCAAACTGTTTTTCCAGAACGACGAAGAATTGATTCTTGCGCTGTATCTCCGGCTGGCCAACGACCTCGAGGTGCGCGCCTCGGCGCTGCCGCCGGGAGGCGTGGCCGAACGATTCCGCGCGCTGATGCTCGCCAAGCTGGGACTCGTGAAACCGTACCGCGAGGCGTTTGCGGGCTTGTTCGCGAAAATGCTCGATCCGCGAACAAATGTCGGTGTGCTCAGCAAGCAAACGGAATTGGTGCGGCTGCGCGCGCGGGCGGCGTTCGCGAAAGTGGTTTACGAAGCGGATGACGCGCCGGACGCCGCGGCCCAACTGATTCAAGGTCTTTACGCAGCGCATTTGGCTTTGTTGCTGATCTGGAGCCAGGACCAAACGCCGGATTCGAAAAGCACGCACGCCGCGCTCGAAATGGTTTGCAAACTGACTGCGCTGGTCTCGCGGTTTCGCTGGACGCCGATTTCCGCCACAATCGTCGAAAGCATCGGAGCGATTTGCGGACCGCTCATAGATCCACCCGTGGATCCTGTAACGACGGCCCGCGCGCGGGAAATTCTGCGTCTGGTGTTTCGCCACCGCCGGACGCTGCCGGGCACGGAGAAATGTGCGCAGGCCGCGAGCAACGATCCGTGCGAGCAATGTTTGGAGCCGCACCTTCCGCTCGTCCGCCGGTTTGTGGGAGCGGATCTCCCGGTTCACTTCGTGCTCCCTGCGTTTCCCGCGAAGTCGCCGAATCCGGGGAAGGTGCTCGGGCGCATGCCGGATATGGCCGAGGAATTGAGCCTGAAGTTTTTGGATGGCCTGTGTGGGGAGGTTCGAACGATTTATCCGCCCGGCGCGCGCATCACCATTTGTTCCGACGGATTGGTCTTTAGCGATCTCGTGGGCGTAACCGATTCGGACGTTAGGAGCTATGGCGAGCGCATCGCCGAAATGATCGAGCACCTACAACTGGAATCGCTCGAAACGTTTCATATGCAGGATCTTTATGACGAAGTGGGATCCGGCGAGCAGATGCGCGAGTGGCTGTGCCGCCACTACGCGGATTCGGACGAAGCGATCCGCGAGCGCCTGCATTCGAACGAGAGCCAGCAAGCTTTGTTCAACGGCATTCAACGATTTCTCTTCGAAGACCAGGTGGAAATCGAGAAAGAAAAAAGCCGCAGCCGTATTCGCTCCGAGTGCAAAGAACGAACGTACGAAGTGGTCCGCCGCAGCGACGCTTGGGGGCGTTTAGTAGCGGACTGTTTCCCCGCAGCGCTCCGGCTTTCCATTCATCCGCAGCCTCCGCATTCGGAGAAACTCGGCATTCTGCTGTGCGAATCGCGCGATGTATGGTTGACGCCGTGGCACGCCGTAGCGTTCAAAGAGAACGGCCAGTTTCGCCTCATCAAGCGCC
Organism: uncultured Acidobacteriota bacterium; assembly: GCA_963729455.1. Lineage (GTDB taxonomy): Bacteria > Acidobacteriota > Terriglobia > Acidiferrales > UBA7541 > Acidiferrum. Next base: position 380,703 of record CAVSNX010000002.1, on the reverse strand, counting down.
GCGAAGCGGAGGACTTAGGAGCAACGATCGTCTTAAAAGAAGGAGTGCCTTCTTACATGGAGTCAGCCAGTGATCGATTCGCTCGAAAACGTTCGCGCGGCGCGCGATCTGTATCTGCAAGCCTCCGGGTTTACGACCGATTCGTACACGGATCCCCATTTCACGGTAAAGGTCGGCTTCATTAAGATGCGATTCCCCAACCCCGGCCTGTTGCCGATGCATGATCTCCATCACGTCGCCACCGGGTACGATTCCTCGCTGCTGGGAGAAGCAGAAATCAGCGCATTCGAATTGCGCGCCGGCAGCGGCAATGCGCTCATCTTCTTTCTCTGCTGCGGATCGATTCTCGTCGGTTTGTGTTTGTCTCCACGCCGCATGTTACGCGCGTGGAAAGCGGCGCGTAGTGCGCGCTCCCTCTACGGAACCAAAGTGCCCTACGAAACTCTGCTGGCGATGGATGTCACCCAACTGCGCAAGCTGATTTGGCAGGAGGCCCAATGAAAACGCAGACATGGCAAACACGCGCGCTCTCGCCGTTTGGTCTGGAGGTCACAGCCGCGGCCACGACGGAGGGCCTCGCAGAAATCGAAGTGCCGCTTCTCAAAGAGTGGATTGCCAAAGAGCGATTCGTCCTGCTCCGCGGGTTTGTACCCCTCTCTACCGACGACATGATGCGCCTCGCGAAAACACTCGGCACGCCGCTTGAATGGGAATTCGGCGCCGTCAACGAGCTTGTCGCCAAACCGGATGCAAAGAATTACATTTACACGACCGGCCCCGTGCCGTTCCATTGGGACGGCGCGTTCGTAGGGAAAATCCCGCACTACATTCTTTTTTCCTGCGAAGCCGCGCCACCCGAAAACAGCGGCGGCGAAACAATTTTCTGCGACGGTGCACGAGTGTTAGACGCCGCAATGCCGCAGCAGCGCGCCCTTTGGAAATCGACGTCCATCACCTACAGCACCGCCAAAGTCGTCCACTACGGTGGTTCGTTCACATCGCCGATGATCGTACGGCATCCTACGAGCGGCGAAGACACGCTGCGATTCGCTGAACCCGTGCGCGATTTGAATCCCGTGTCGCTCGACATTCCCGGCATGGCGCCAGCTCAACGTGACGCGCTCATCGCCGAAGTGAGTGCCCTTCTGCGCAAACCAGATTGCTTCGCCGCGCACGCCTGGAAAACCGGCGACATCCTCATCGCGGACAACTACGCGCTCTTACACGGCCGCAACGCCTTCGTTCACGCGGCTTCGCGCCATCTCCGCCGCATCAACATACTAGGATGACCAAGCTGCTCCATTTTCTGCGCGACCTGCTGATCATCCGCCGCGTCGAATTTCGCATCGCCGAAATTCCCATCGTCGCCATGCCCGCGCTCCTGGTGAACAAAGACATCGCGCCGCTGAAAACGCAAACCTTCTGGGAGGGCGTGCTCATTTTCTTTTTTCTGTTTGCCTTCGGAGACATGATCAACTGCCTTGCCGACCGTGATCTCGACGCCAAATACAAGCCGCACCTTTCGCGCGCGGTCTACAAGCTGGGCGTCCCGTTCGTCACATTCCAAATTATTCTGTGGGCCGTACTCGCGCTGGCTCTCGCGGCGCACGTGTCATGGCTGCTGCACCGCTGGCAATTGCTCGCGTTGACCGCTGTCGGCCTCGCCTTGGGCGCCGCCTATTCCGTCGCGCCATTTCGCCTAAAGGGCCGCGGCCTCGCCCAGTTGCTTTGCCTTTGGCTGATCATTTTCGTCGGCCCGATGCTGATGATCGCGACTCTCTTCGGCACCTGGCCCACGCCGGAGTTGGTGGCCTTCGCCATGGCTTACGGCGCCGTGCAAATGGGCATCATCCTCGTGAACACCGCCGAGGATTATCCCGAAGATCGCGAAGCCGGCGTGCAAACCGTAATTGTTTCGTTGGGCCTCGCGCGCGGAATTGCGCTGGCCTCCGCGCTAGCCACGGCCGGCGCCGCAGTGATGCTCGTGACGCTTGCAACCCTGTATTGGGTCCGCGGCCTGCCGTTGTTGCGAGCCGTCGCGTTGCTGCCCGCGGCCGCAGCGTGCATTTGGCTGACAAACGCGGTCCGCGGTTTGTCTCGCGAAGTCTCTGCCGCACCGCTTGAAGATGGAATCACGCGCGTAAAGGCCGCAGCAAAACGCGTGCCGGCATGGGTCACGGTCGTAGCATGGACATCGTTTGCCGCCGTCTTAGTCCTGTTCCTCTACTCCTCAAAATTGTTCTAGCACGCGACAAAGAGCAAAAAAACATGCCGGGCTGAAGCCCGCGGCTACATATAATCCACCAGCCATGCGCATTCATCCGCTGGATCTGGCGATTGTCGTCGCGTACCTGCTCGGAGTAACCGCCCTGGGCATGCATTTCCGGCGCGGTCAGCAGGACGCCAAAAATTATTTCTTGGGCGGACGAACCGCGCCGTGGTGGGCCCTGGCGTTTTCCATCGTCGCCACGGAAACTTCCACGTTAACGATCATCGGGACGCCGGCGATCTCGTATGGCGGGAACCTCACGTTCCTTCAATTGATTTTCGGTTATCTGCTCGGCCGCGTTCTGATTGTCGTCCTACTGCTTCCCGGTTATTTTCGCGGCGAGTTTTTCACCGCCTACGCATTGATCGAAAAACGCTTTGGCCCGCGCATGCGCGCCGTAGCCGCATCCACATTTTTAATCACGCGCGCCATCGCCGAAGGCGTGCGTGTTTCCGCCATCGCGCTGGTCGTGAGCGTCGTTCTCGGCACTTCGGAAAAACTGGCCGTCGTCATCGTCATCGCGCTCACCGTGCTCTACACCTTCGAAGGCGGCATGAAAGCCGTCATCTGGACCGACGTCGCGCAGTTGCTGATCTATCTGACCGGCAGCGCGGTCACGTTTTTCGTTCTGCTCCACCGCATCCCCGGCGGCTGGAGCGAAGTGACGCAAGTAGCGGCCCTCGCCGGACACAAATTGCAAGTGCTCGATTTTTCCTGGAACCTCGCCACCAAATACACCTTCTGGTCCGGCCTCATCGGCGGCGCCTTTCTCACCATGGCCACCCACGGCACCGACCAAATCATCGTCCAGCGCCTGCTCGCCGCGCGAAACGAGCGCGACAGCCGCCGCGCCCTGCTCGCCAGCGGCGTCATCGTTCTGATCCAGTTCACCGTATTTCTCCTGATCGGCGTTTTGCTCTTCGTCTTCGCGCAGCACTCGCCACTCCTCTCCGCCGGCGAACGCACCGACCGCATCCTCCCGCTTTTTCTTGTCCGCGAGATGCCCACAGGACTTGCTGGCCTTTTGCTCGCTTCGATCATCGCCGTGGCCATGTCCAACGCCAGCGGCTCGTTGAATGCCATGGCCGCTTCGAGCGTGCTCGATTTTGCAACACTGCGCGGCCAAACCGCCGATCCCGCCCGCTTCGTGCGCTTCTCCCGCGGGATGACGCTCGCGTGGGGCCTGGTGCTGATGGCCTTTGGTCTGGTGAAGTGGGGTCCGCTGCTCGAAACCGGGCTGACCGTGGCGTCATTCCCCTTCGGCAGCCTGCTCGGCCTCTTTCTTCTCGGCACTTTCGATCGCGGCGCCAACGCGCGCGGCGCCCTCGCCGGAATGATTGTGGGCCTCGCCACGATTTTATGCCTATTCCAATTTACGACCGTGGCCTATACGTGGTACTTCATGTTTGGCGCGATCGTCACGTTTGTCGTCGGCTCGATTGCGAGCCGCGTTACCGGACCGTAGGGGCACGATACATCGTGCCCTTGATAATGAAGGCGAGGATGAATTGACCGAAAAACGTCTCGAACTGGTGCGCGGCCTCGGCGCGTGGGCGTCCGGAGCCATCGTCGTCGGCACCATGATCGGCACAGGAATTTTTTTGAAGCCCGCGGAAATGGCCCGCGAAGGCCGCAGCGTCTCCATCGTTTTCGCCGCGTGGATCATCGGCGCGATTCTTTCCATTTTCGGCGCGTTTTCTTTCGCGGAGCTGGGCTCGATGATTCCGGAAGCCGGCGGCGAATACGCCTATTTGCGTCGCGGCTTCGGCCCCGTCTACGGATTCCTCTTCGGCTGGATGCATTCCATCGTCGGCCGCCCCAGCTCCTTGGCTTCGATCTCGGCAGGAATGATGCGCTTCCTCAGTTTTCTGCTTCCCGTCGTCGCGGCTCCGCTCTTCACCATTCACATTGCAATTCCCGGCCTCACCGGATGGATCAAACCATACGACTTCGTCTTCACCTGGGCGCAGCCCCTGGCCGTCGTCTGGCTGCTGATCATGACCGGCATCAATTATCTCGGGGTGCGGCTCGGCGGGGCCGTGCAAGTTTTCTTGACGACGATCAAAATCATGTCCGTGGCGATTGTGATTGGCGTCGCATTTTTTCCAGCGGCGCCTGCGGCGCGCGCGCCCGATCCCTTTTGGCCAGCCGCGGGCATGGGCGGCGCAGCGATTTTCAGCGCGTTTCTAGCCACGCTGGCCGCGGCGCTCTGGGCCTACGACGGCTGGGAAGATTTGAATCTCGTTGGCTCAGAAGTGGAAAACCCGCAAAAGAATTTCCCGCGCGCACTGGTCGGGGGAGTCGCCTTTGTCGCCGTGATTTATTTGCTCTTCAGCGCGGCGTGCCTGAAGGTGCTGCCATTCGAAGCCGTGGCGGCCTCGCAGCACATTGCGTCAGATGTGGTCCAGCACATCAAAGGCGCCACTGCGGCGGCGTGGATCACCCTGGCAATGGCGATTTCCGCGCTAGGCTCGATGAATTCCTCCGTGCTGAGCGGCGCGCGCGTTGGCTACGCCATGGCCCGCGACGGAATCTTCTTCAAAATTGCCGACGGCATCCACCCAAAATTCCGCACCCCCGCGCGCTCATTGATTTTCCAAGGCGTGCTCGCGAGCCTGATGGCACTCACGGGAACGTTCGAAGAGCTGACCAACTTATTTATTTTTGCCGCCTGGATTTTCTACGCCTTCGCCGTCGTCGCCCTCTTCCGAATGCGCAAAACCGAACCCGACCTGCCGCGCCCCTACCGCTGCTGGGGCTACCCCTGGGTCCCCGGCCTCTTCGTCGCCGGCGCCCTCGCCCTTACCTTCAACATCTGGCTCGAGCGCCCCGGCCGCTCTTCCATCGGCTTGCTGCTAATCCTCGCCGGACTTCCCTTCTATCGCCGCTGGAATCGCTCCCTCTCAGCTGCCGGCAATTCGCCCGGGCTCCAGCCTTCTTGAAAGAAAGTGCTGCACCAGCACTCCCCCTGTAAGCAGCGCCGCTGCAGGAGCCACCACCCACGCGAGTAGGCCAACGAAAAGGGCGAGAAACATGAAGTTGTGGCCAAGGTGCTCATTGAATAGGGCCATTGCGGGCAGCGCGACAAGGAAAAAAACCGAGTAAGGCAAGACGGGAAAAACGATGGAAGAGAGCATCGCGCGCTTCGATCCGCCCGCTCGATTCGAGAGGTACGCCCCCATTGCACCAATCAACGGCAACGAAAACAGCCAGGGAAGATAAATCATCGCTGCCGGCGCGATCAAAGACCAGCCGCTCTTCATCGACGCCGTCCATGGCTTAGGACCAAAAACCTGTGTGAGCATTAGCAGCCCCATGGACAAAAAAAGTGTCAACAAGCTAGGCAGCCAAAATTGCTTCACGCGATTTGTCATGCCGTTCTCCTTTTTCCTGGCTACTTGAATCAACCGGCTCAATTCCCGCCAATCTTCCACTTGCGATAGCGCCCGTCGCGCAGCCTCTTCTTCCGTCATCCCCTGTCGGCGCAATTCTTCGCAGGTTTCCTCGAGATGCGCGGCTATTTCCGCAATCACCCCGGCGCATTCCTCCGGCCCAAGCTCAAGACCAGTCAGGTGCTGTTCGACAACTGCTTCCCATTCACGCATCGGTCGCATCCATCAAACGTCCGCCGCGCGGTGCGATTCCAAGCGGGCGTGCAAAATCTGGATTGGCAAAGCCCCGAGCAGCAGCGCGAGCCCCGGGACGAGCACCCATCCGACAAAAGCGTTCAGGAACCCCTGCATTTTGAAATGAAACGCGACGTTTCGATCAATCACCAAACTGAATGGCAGGGCAACGAAGAAACAGGCCACCATCGCAAGCACCGGGAAAACTCCGCCAAACAAGATCGCGCGAGTGGATCCGCCAGCGCGAGCTGAGATGTAAGCGCCCAACGCGCCCAACAAAGGCAGCATCAGCAGCCAAGGGACGTAAACGAGAATCGTGTCCACACCCTCCCACGTCACTATTCTTGGCTGCAACCCATTCTTCTGCAGCACCATCAGTAGAAAAGAAGAGAACGTCAATGTCAGGAAACCCGGAAACCACACTTGGCGCACACGGTTCGGCATTTGATCCTCCATCTCCTTTGCCGCGCAGATTCTCAGCCGTAGTTCTTTCCAGTCTGGCACTTCCCGCATCGCCTGTTGCGCAGCTATTTCCTCAGGCACGCCTTGTGCCCTGAGCCTCTCATAGGTGTCCGCAAGATGCGCGGCAAGTTCCGCAATGACTTCGGCCCTTTCTGTCGGCTCCAAGGCAAGACCGGTAAGGTGTTGTTCAACAAGCGCCTCCCAATCACGCATGGGCCACCTTCTTGAGCCGCCGCAGGGCTTGGAATAGTTCCAACCATTCTTGGCGAAGCGGCGAAAGTTTCTTCTTCCCGGCCGGAGTGAGCCGGTAGCAGCGGCGGCGGCGGCCGTTGTCGCTGGTTTCCCAAGCACCGCGAATCCACCGCCGCTGCTCCATCCGGTAAAGCATGGGATACAGCGCGGCAAGCGTGAAGCGCAGCGCTCCTTTGGTTTGCTGCTCGATGCGCCGCGCCAGTTCATACCCATGGAGCGGGCCGTCTTCCAGAACGCTGAGAACGGCAAGTTCCGCAGTGCCGCGCTTGATTCCTGCTCCAATCATAAGGCTCTCCCTTACATGTAAGATTCTTATATACGAAGCAAAGGATTGTCAACTGTCCCGGGGAACAGGTGCTCAAAGGCGAACGGGCGATGCCGCGGTTAAACGGTTGCGGCGCGGGCACTACTTGGACTAGCGGAGATTGGCAGGATTGCCGCTTCGGCCTCAGCGGAAACTTCAACAGCGGGATGAAAAAGTTTGGCGAGGGCTTCGAGGCCGGTAATCAGGCGCGGGCCGGGCCGCGAATAGTAGCTGTTGGCTTCGAGCGCGTAGACGCGCCCATTGCGCACGGCGGGAATGGCGTTCCATTCTTCCGAAAACACCATGCCGCGATATTCGTCGCGCGCTTCTTCGGCGCCGTAGCCACACGGTGAAATCAACAAAATTTCCGGCGCGGCATTGATCACATCATCCATGCCGATGCGGAACGACGGCGTGCGAGCGCTTCCGAATACGTCTTCCCCGCCGGCAACATGAATCATCTCCGGAACCCAGTGGCCCCCAACATAGAACGGTTGCAGCCATTCAAGGAATGCGACGCGAGGGCGATCTTCCTGTGTCTGCACCTGGACTTCGAGTGTGCCGAGCCGCTCGCCAATTTGCTGCAGCAGCGTGACCGACTGCGGCCCGTGGCAGGACTCCTCGCCCACCCAAAGAATGTCACGCCAGACGTCACCCAAATCCTGCGGATTGAGGCAAAGAACTTCCGGCCGCCGGTCGAATCGCATGAGCGCCGTGGCCAGATCGTCCGGAGAAGCCGCGCACACATGGCACAGATCCTGCGTAATGATCAGGTCCGGCTCCAGCGCTTCGAGCACCTCTGTGTCCACGGCATACAAACTCTCGCCGCGGTGAACGTATTCTCGAACGTGTGCGTCGATTTCTGACGGCGAAGCGTCGCTCGGCAATCGCGAATGAATGACCACCGTTTTGGTTCGCGCGCGTGCCGGAAAATCACACTCATGGCTCACGCCCACAATTTCCCGGTCGAACCCGAGCGCAAACAGAATTTCCGTGGCCGACGGCAGCAACGACACAATTCGCATGTGAGAAATGTACCACATCCAGATTCCTCGATAGGCACATGGGACGAGCTTTGGGGTGAGGGAAGAGCCGCTTCAAGTACGTGTGACCTTGTCGGCGAACGACCAGAATTGGGCTACAGCGAGATCACTAAATAGTCCTTCCGTTCCCACTGAAAACTGAGAGCTGATTACCGCGTAGCCTTTATTTGTAGAGGAAATATTTGCGCCGGATTTGGTCAAAGGCAGCGAGATCGGCGGACCAGCTCGCCACGATTTTTTCTGGGGCGACACCGGACTGCAATTGCTGGACGGTGTCGGCATTTCCGACGAGTAATAGAAGTTTTGCCGTGTCGAATTGCTTGGGATAAAGCTTCTGCAGCAGAGCCGCAATTTCAAGGCCGACGCGCATGGAGCGCACTGTGAAGCGATCCGTCACGCGGATCGCGACGCCGCCGCAGCGCTCGCCGCTATAGAGACCGGAGATGGGAATAAAAGGTTGATCGGCAAAATGAACGCCGGGGAGATGCCGCTCGTTTAGCGCGGAGGCCACATCGCTGCCGTTGAGCCAGGGCGCGCCGAATTCCTCAAATGGTGTTTGTGTGCCACGGCCAACGGAGACGCCAGCGTTTTGCAGAATCTCGATGCCCGGATAAAGAATCGCACCCTTCGTGGTGCGCAGATTGGGAGAGGGCGGAATCCATTTGATGCCGGTGCTGTCGAAAAAATAGTTGCGATGCCAGTTCTTCATGGCGATGACGTGAAGGTCGGCCCCGATATGATTTTCAGCATTGAACAGCTGCGCGAGTTCGCCGATGGTGAGGCCGTAGCGAATGGGCATCGGAAAATACGCAACAAATGCAGTCTTGTCGGAATCGAGCATCGGGCCTTCGACGACATCGCCGCCGATTGGATTGGGACGGTCGAGAACGAAGAAGGCGATGTTATGCTTGGCAGCTGCTTCCATGCAATAGGCCATGGTCGTGGTGTAGGTGTAAAAGCGCACGCCAGCGTCCTGAACGTCGAAGACGAGCGCATCAATTCCCACGAGCATGTCATCGGTAGGCCGCCGATTGTCGCCGTAGAGGCTGAACACGGGCAGGCCAGTGGAAGGATCCTTGGAGGAGAAAAGCTTTTCGTCTTCGCGCCCGGCGAGACCGTGCTCTGGACTGAAAAGCGCCACAATCTGGACGCCGGCGGCATGGGCCAAAACGTCAACGGTGCTGCGGCCCTGCGAATCGAGACCGGTGTGATTGGTGATCAGACCAACGTGTTTGCCACGAAGCGGGGCGAACTTCTGGGCTTCGAGAACGTCGAGGCCGACTTGTACGCGCGCCGCGTGGCTCGAGTGTTTCGAAGACTGCGTAGCGGCGGACGCGGTGGAAAGCAAAGCAAGGCAAATCGCAAGTTCGAACGCTGTGGAAAGCACCGTCTTATGTTTGGCCAAATGGTCCCCCGCTATGGAAACAATACAATGATATTCTGGAACGCGGTGGCCGAAGCCGCGTTGAGAGCATAGCGTGCGTGTGCTATGAATAAATGCGGGGTGCGGGCGGCCGTTAGGGAATTCTAACCAATGGATAGACGCCTCGTCCGCTTTCTGCTTTCAATTCCCGTCTCTATCATTGTTCTTATGGCCCATAACACACGCAGCCAGAGCCGCAGCACTTCCACACAAAAAACTGTTTCCAAAGTGAGCACTTCTGCTGCCAAAACCGGCGCGAAAAAGCTGTCGCCGGCGGCGAACGCCTGGGTGGAAACCACGCTGCGCAAAATGAGCGTGGACGAAAAGATCGGGCAATTGTTGTTCACCACCTATCACGGAAGTTTTACTCCCACGGATGCGGCGGCGTATCAACAGATGATGCACGACGTGAACGATTTGCACGTCGGCGGATTTATCACCATCACGCAAATCACGCCGCTGGGAATCGTGAAGAGCCAGGCGTATCCAACTGCGGTGCTGCTCAATCAGCTTCAGGCCAAGTCGAAGCTGCCGTTGCTGATTGGCGCGGATTTCGAACGCGGCACGGCGATGCGGCTCGATGAGGGTACCTCGTTTCCAACAGCGATGGCGCTGGCGGCCGCGGGCGACCCGAAGGACGCGTACACCATGGGCAAGATTACGGCGCTCGAGGCGCGCGCCGTCGGGATTCAGTGGATTTACGCGCCGGACGCCGATGTGAATAACAATCCGGGGAATCCGATTATCAATACGCGTTCGTTTGGCGAAGACCCTGCACGCGTGGCGGAATTCGTGACTGCATTCGTGAAAGGCGTTCAGGAAAACGGCGGGCTGGCCACCGCGAAACATTTTCCGGGGCACGGAGACACCGCGGCGGACTCGCACATCGATTTACCGGTGATTCACGCGGACCGCGAGCGGCTCGAACATCTGGAACTTGTTCCCTTCCGCGCGGCGATTGCCGCTGGCGCGGGCAGCGTGATGACCGGACATCTTTCCATTCCCGCGCTCGAGCCGGACTCGAACACGCCGGCGACGCTCTCTCATAATATTTTGACGGGACTGTTACGCGACGAACTTGGATTCGAAGGGCTGGTCGTCACGGACGCGATGGACATGGGCGGGATAACCGTGCGGTTCGCGCCGGGCGAAGCGGCCGTGCGCGCAGTTGTTGCTGGTGCGGACGCGCTGTTGATGCCGCCGGTGCCGGATGCGGCGTTCGAGGCACTGCAGGCGGCGGTGAAATCGGGGAGGATTTCGAAAGAGCGGTTGGATGCGTCCGTGCGGCGCATTTTGCAAGCGAAGGCGCGCCTGGGCCTGAATCAGAACCGGCTTGTTGATTTGAACGCAATAAATCACAAACTCGGAAGCGTGGCGTCACAAAAAGAAGCGCAGGAAATTTCCGATCGCGGTGTAACACTTTTGCGCGACACGCCGCACCGGCTGCCGCTGGATGGAACGAAACCCTCGCGAGCATTGCTGCTGGCGTTTTATGCCGATCCTGAGCCGTACCCAGGCGAAGATTTAGAGCGCGAACTTCGTTCACGATTCGATTCGATGACGACGTTGCGCGCGGACACGCGATTTGTGAATGCGGGCAATCTGAAACTGCCGGCGCCGGATTCGTATGACATTGCGATTCTCACGCTGTTCGTGCGCGTGAGCGACCGCAAAGGAAATGTAGATGTTCCGGCGGAGCAGGCCGCGCTGGCGGAGCAGCTTTACAAGACCGGCAAGCCCGTCATTACCGTGGGATTCGGGAGCCCGTATTTGATTGAAAGTTTTCCGAAGGCGGAGACGTGGCTCGCCACGTTTGGAATCAGCGACGTTGCTCAGATTTCCGTGGCGCGCGCACTGTTTGGACAAATTCCCGTTCGTGGAAAATTGCCGGTAACAATTCCCGGCGTAAATTTGAAGGCGGGATTTGGAATGGAATTGCCGGCGAATCCGGAGACGGTGCAACCGATGGATGTGCGCGGCGAAGCGCAGTTGCAGCCGGCATTCGAGGTGATTGAAAAAGCGATTGCGGACAGGGCGTTTCCCGGAGCAACGCTGGCGGTTGGTTATCGTGGAAAAGTCTCGGTGCATGCATTTGGAAAATTGAGTTATGACGCGAAGGCCGCAGCGACAAATCCGAGCACGATGTATGACATTGCGTCGCTGACGAAAGTCGTGGCGACCACGACGCTAGTTGCGAAGTTGGCGGAAGGCGATTTCGCTGTGCCGCTGGATCTCGACGCGAAAGTGGAGCGGTATTTGCCCGAGTGGGCGAGCGGGCCGCAGCCGGAGTGGCGGCACAAAGTGACGGTGCGGCATTTGCTGACGCACACTTCGGGATTGCCGGCGTTCAAGGAATACTGGCGCACATCGAAAGGCAAGGCGGACACGCTGGCGAGAATTTTTGCGGAGCCGCTGGAATATGAACCGGGGACGAAAGAAATTTATTCGGACCTCGGAATTATTTTGATGGCAGAGATCGTCGAGCGATTGACGGGCAGAACGCTGGACGATCTTGCGAGAACATTTATTTTCTCGCCGCTGGGAATGAAGGACACGATGTATCGACCTCCGAAAAAACTTTGGGCGTCGATTGCGCCGACGGAGATGGACAACAATCTGCGGCACCGGCTGGTGCAAGGCGAAGTGCACGACGAGAATGCGTTTGCGATCGGCGGCGTTTCTGGACACGCGGGCGTTTTCAGCACGGCGCCGGACTTGGCGGCGTTCTGCCAGATGCTGCTGAATGGCGGAGTTTACGCGCATCAGCGGATTCTGCGACGCGCAACGATTGCACAATTCACCGCGCCGCAAAAGCTTTCGGAAGGTACGCGCACGCTGGGCTGGGCGGTGCCGACCGAAGGCGGTTCGAGCGGGCATTATTTTTCGGCGCACAGTTTCGGGCATACCGGATTTACCGGGACGTCCATTTGGATCGATCCCGACCGCCAGATTTTCGTGGTACTACTGACGAATCGCGTGCATCCGACGCGCGAGAATACCAAGATTCAGCAGGTGCGTCCGTCGCTCCATGATGCGGTAATGCAGGCACTGGGATTTGCGACGGCGGCGGCGCGGTGAACTAGTTGTCAGTTTTCAGTTCTCAGTTGTCTGTCGGAGAGGAATGCCACGAAAGATACTCCTCCCCTTCCTTGGTGGAAACCCAAATCTTGCAAGCCTTCGCCCGCAGCTCGAGGTCAGTGCGGCTTTTCCATTGTGGGAGCAGGGGCCGGGGTGGTGGTGGCGGCCTTGGGCTGAATGGAAAGTAGCTCGACTTCAAAAATGAGCGTGGAGTTGGGGCCGATTTGCTGGCCTGCACCGCGCTCGCCGTAGGCGAGTTCCGAGGGGATGAACAATTGCCATTTCGATCCAACGGGCATGAGCTGGAGCGCTTCGGTCCATCCTTTGATGACGCCGTTGACTTGAATTGTTAAGGGCTGGCCGCGTTTGTAGGAGCTGTCAAATTCGGTGCCGTCGAGAAGCGTGCCGCGGTAATTGCAGACGACGGAATCGGTGGGGGCCGGTTTCGGGCCTGTTCCCTCTTGCAGGACTTTGTATTGCAGGCCGCTGGGGAGAGCGACTACGCCGTCTTGCGCCTTGTTCGCGACTAGGAATGTTTCTCCGGCTTTCTTGTTATCCACGGCTTGCTGTTGAATTTTTTCCTGGGCTTTTTTGCGCAGGTCGTTCTGGACTTGTTGGAGCGTGGCTTGTGCTTCCTGGTCGGTCATGAGGGTTTTGCCGGCGGCGAGACCGTCTTTCAACCCGCGCAGGAAAATCGCGGGGTCCACTTTGACGGATTGCTTGTGTAGGCCGGTGCCGAGATTCATGCCGAGTGCGTAGCTGAATTTGTCTTTGTCGGTTTTGAGAGTGAAAGGGACGGCGGTTTTTGGTTTGGTGGTGGCTTGTCCGCTTTTTGCGGCGGGGGTTTTTGGAGCTTGCGCCGCGGGAGTGGTTGGGGTGGTGGCGGCCGGAGTTTGCTGTGCGTGGGCGTTGCCCAAGAGCAGAAGTGCGGCGGCCATGGTTGTGAATGAGGTGATGAGTAGTTTTCGCATGGAAGCATTGTCCCATCGGTCGGGTGGTATCGCAAACGGCAGGAAGTGGGTGCTGGGAAAATTGATGCTGGATTCATAGTCACACCACGAGCGGTGGTTCCCGGAATCTGTGAGCTGTGGGCGGGGCGTTTTGGATCGGGCAACTTTGAGAGAGACACCCCCCCGGATTTTTGTAAGTGTTGCTGATAAAGGAGTTAGAGTTGGTGTAAGTGGCTTAGAATCAGCAGTTGCGAGGTGGGGACGGAAGTGTTGATTCTAAAGGGGTTGGCCGTCCCAGGGTTTGCCGTCGATGGTGAGGCGGTAGTTGTAGTCGAGTGCAGTCCGCCGGTTTTTGGGTCGAAGTATTGTTGCGGAGTCTGAGGGGTGGCTTTGGGAGGGTTGTTGGGTTGAGGGGGTGGGGCAGCCGGCGGCTTAGGTTGAGGTGTGGGAATGGGTTGAGCTTGGCTGGTGGCCGGGCCGGCCGTGGAGGTGGTTTGTGGGCAGGGCTTGTTGGCGGTTGGTACGGCGGGGGTTTGTGGGGCGCGGAGCGGAGTTGGAGACGGGGCGGGCGCGGGTGCGACGGTTGAGATTGGCGGCGTGAAAGGTGAGGGAACGGTGGCGTTGGGTGGTGGAGTGGAGAGCGGGGTGGAGGGCGGGGCGGGTTTGGGAGCGGGGGCGGGTGGGTTGAGGTAGCTGCGGTTGGAGTTGACGGAGTGGCAGACCGCGTCGCGCCAGGAATTCGAGCCGAAAGCCTCGATGTATTCGTGTTGGGAGAGGTGGATGGACTGGAGGAGGGTCTGGAACATGTAGGCGACGGTGCGGGCGGTCTTTGGTTTTACATGGCCTTGGAGGACAGCGGGGATTAAGCGGGCCAGGGCGCTGCTGAGATCGCAGGCGGCGAGGTAGCTGCCGGAGAAGAAGTAGGCCAGCTCGTTGCTGAGTTTTTGGGTGGCTAGGGATTGGGCTTCTTTTTGGGCGTGGTAGAGGCAGAAATAGGGATGGCTGGCGATGCGCGGGGTGCGGCAGCGGCGGCCATCGGAGAAGGTGAACAGACACAGGGATACGCGGTCCTTTGCTTTGAGAGAGGACATGGAAGTCTCCTTAGAGTTTGAGTTTTGGGATTTGCTTGAATGACGGAAAAAGAAAGAGCACAGCCAAGAGTGCCTGTGCTACTAAACAAAACGCCCCGGGTTGGCCGGGGCGCAGTGATCTACAAAGATATTGTATCACGGGGATAGCGGGGGCAAATTGTGGAGGAGCGATTGGGTTAACTGGATGGGATTCGCGAAAATGGTTTAGACTCTTGGGAGGAGAAGCAAAGAAATGGCCGCAAGCATCATTGTGAGCAATCCGGCGATTCTCAGCGGGGAGCCCGTATTTCGGGGAACGCGTGTTCCGTTTAAATCTCTGACGGACTATCTGGAGCACGAACGGAGTCTGAGTGAATTTCTCGAAGATTTCCCGAGCGTGACCAGGGCAGATGCCATCGCGGCCCTGGAAGAAGCCAGAAGCAGCTTAATAGCAAACTTGAAATGAGATTGTTGCTTGATGGGTGCTTGCCCCGGAGAGCCAAGTTTCTTTTTGCAGAGAGCGGGCATGGGTGTGCCACCGTTCAAGAGGCGGGATACAGCGGCAAAGAGAACGGAGAGTTGCTCACACTAGCGGAAAAAAACTTTGATGTGTTCATCACCATTGACAAGAACATTCGATACCAGCAGAACATTTCAAGACGCAAAATAGCAGTGTTGATCATCCGCGCGGCTTCGAACGATCTCGACGACATTCGACCGCATGTTCCGCATGCTCTAACAGCGCTAGAGACCATCAAACCCGGCGAGATTACTGAAGTGGGAATCGTCCCATAACCGTGCAATCTGCTTCTTATGGATTAATTGCCGAAAACCAGGCGACCCAGTTTGTTGCCGAGGCGCTGGGCTTCTTTTGGGTCGGCGGCGTTGCGGAAGCGCTCGACCAACTTGAAGAACTGATGGCGCTTGCGCTTCCCCGCTTCGATGCCACGTCGTGTGAACTTGTTCGTGGGGCTCATAGCATCAATATGTCCGAAAACGGTGCAACTTTATAGGTACGCGCATTGTGAGTTCTATTGTTTTCCGGTGAGGCGGCGGATTAAGTCGGCTTCGGCTTGGCGGTAGGGGGTACCGTCGGGGCGGAGGACTTCGTGGAACCAGACGGGAGGCTGGTCGAGGATGTAGGGGTGCTGCCAGGATTCCCAGGGTAGATAGGTTTGTGTTTTGCCGGCGACGAAACCCCAGTTGATGGCGCCGACATGCTCTTGCTTGGCGAGGGGCAAGATTGTGTCAAAGGTGCTGCCGGCTGAGCGGGCCATGTATTCCGTGCAGATTATGGGGCGGTTGTATTTTTTCAGCCAGGTCACTTCCTGCTTGAAGAATTCGGGCCAGGTGTAGTTGTGGAAGGTGATGACGTCGGACTCGCGGAGCTGAATCTGCTGGATTTCGGGGAGGTTTGCGCCGTCGGGCGAAGTGTCCACGCAACAAACGCCGCTGGTGAGGGGCTGCGAGGGATGGGCTTCTCGGGCCCACGCGAACACTTGGGGCAAAAGGGCGATCACTCGGGGGGTTTTGTCTTTCAATTCCTGTTTCGCGTAGCTGCCAGCGTTGTCGGCGCCGGGTTCGTTCCAGAGGTCCCAAGCGAGGATGCGGTCGTCCTTGGCGAAAGCTGCGATTACGCCTTGGACGTAGGCCTTCAGGCGCGGGAATTGATTGGGGTCGGCCAGGGCTGCGGCGCCGGGACTCTGGACCCAGCCGGAATTGTGGACGCCGGGAATCGGCGGGTGCTGCGGACCAAGATGAGGCAGAGGGTCCCAGCAGGAGTCGAAGAGGACAAGGATCGGGCGGATGTGGTGTCGGGAGGCGATGGTCAAGAAGCGGTCGATGCGTTTCTGGAAGCCGACGGGGTCCTCCTGCCAGAGCAGGTCATGGAGAAAAACGCGCATGGTGTTCATGCCCAAGGATTCGGCCCAGCCCAGTTCTGTGTCGATTTGCTGGGGATCGAAGGTGGGCTCCTGCCACATTTCTAATTGGTTGATGGCGGACTTCGGGATGTAATTGCTGCCGACGAGCCAGGGTTGTTGGGCGTACCAGGCGTTGGCTTGTTGCTCGGGCCAGCGCGGGGATTGGGCACAGGCGGGGCTGCTGAACGTGGCGATGACAAGCAGGACTGCGGCTGCGGTGAGGACCTTAATGATTTTTAAGACGGGAATTTCGGACGTGGACATGTGCTATGGGCTCTGCTTCGCCTGGCGCTGTTTGGACTTGGCGGACCTCACGCGCTTTGCGAGCGCATTGATTCTTCGGCGTGCGGACACATCCCTTTTCTTGAAGGGTACTCCGGACGTGGCGGATTGTACCATATACGCCGAGCGCGTCATGCCCGCTCGGCGGGCCAGACGGTCGATCATCTCGATCTGGTTCTCGCGCGCCGTGACATTGACCCGCACGGTTTTTGTTTTGTTGAAGTCCGTGGTGACTAGAAAGGCTACGGCATTTTTTCGATTGGGGTCGCCGGCCAAAGCATCGATCTTGGAAGGCTTGGGGATCTTTTCTCCGTCTTCCAGCATGCCTGCGATATGAAACGCCAGCGCTTCCGGGGCCTTACGGCGAGCCTCTTCGAGCGACTTTCCGGCTGTCACGCAGCCGGGGAAGTCCGGAAAGCTGACGCCAAAATCCGACTTGCTGTCTTTGTGCAAATAGGCGATGTAATCCATTTTACCTCAGCCGGATGCCTGCTTGTTTTTCAATGCTTCTAAGCGTCCCGATGGGGATGTCACGCACCGGGTGCGGGACCGTAACTCTGCCGGGTTTGGTGGCGTGCTTGAACTGCTTGTGACTCCCCTCATGCGCAACCTCATACCAGCCGTCTTCCCGCAAACGCTGGATGACCTCACGGCTGCTCATGGCTGAGAATACACACTTTTGACACACTGGTCAAATTGGCTTTTGCAACTAAAGCAAATTGCGGGACAGGTGAATTATAGAAGGGGGTTTTGCTGTAGGTCGAGGGCGGCTTGGGTGAGGTCGGCGGGGCGGCCGAGGTCGCGCCAGTAGTATGTGTCGGCGCGGAAGGCGAGGATTTTTTGGCCTTGGGAGGCTAGGCGGAGGTAGGAATCGATGATGGAGAAGATGCCGGTTTCGGTTAGGAGGGGGAGGAGGCGGGGGGAGATTAGATGGATGCCGGAAAAGGCGAAGGGGTGGAGGGACGCTGCGGATGGCGCAGGGGAAGCGGAAGAAGCAGGTTCCTCGCTACGCTCGGAATGACGAGGCTTTGCGAATTGATCGGGCGGTGCGGGTGACGCAGTGGCTGAGGGATTCGGATGTGCCTTCATTTGCGGTGCACAGTCAGGAGTGACTGTGCTACTGGCGCGGGCGCGGAGTTGGTCGTGGTCGTCGAAAAGGAGTTGGCGGGAGGAGGGGCGGGATTGGACGGCTAAGGTGGCCAGGGCGTGGTGGTCGTTGTGGAATTGGAGCATTTGGGAGAAGTCGATAGTGGAGAGGACGTCGACGTTGTGGAGGAGGAATGGTTCGTCGAGGGCTTTTGGATCCTCGAGGAAGAACCAGGAGGCTTTTTTTAGGCCGCCGCCGGTGTCGAGGAGGATTTCTTCGCGGGAGATTTCGATGCGGAGGTTGAAGTTGTTTTTGGATTTCAAGTAGTTGACGACCATGTCGGCGTGGTGGTGGACGTTGATGATGAATTCGGTGACGCCGAGGGTGCGGAGACGGGTGATGGTGATTTCGAGGAGGGTGCGGTTGTTGAGTTCGACTAGGGCCTTGGGGCGGGTGTCGGTTAGGGGCTTTAGGCGGGTGCCCAGGCCGGCGGCTAGGATCATGGCCTTCATTGGGCAACCAGAGAAGACAACGAAAAAGAATTAGCGCAGAGGTTGCAGAGACGCAGAGAAAGACGAAGAAGGAAAAGAATCAACAAAGAGGATGCCGAGAGCACAGAGAAGAGAGAACAGAGATTACGAACGGGCGTTGTGCTGAGAGATTTCATTTACCCATCTTCTCTAGTTCCAGGTGGCGGAGGACAACTTCTAGGCCGGGGCGGGGGCGGAGGCGCTTGGCTAGTTGTTCGGCTAGGTAGACGGAGCGGTGCTGGCCGCCGGTGCAGCCGAAGGAGACCATTAGATTTTTGAAGCCGCGCTGCTGGTAGGTGCTCACGGTGGAATCGACTAGTGAGAGAACGCTGGCGAAGAATTGGTGGACACTTTCCTGTTGCTGGAGATATTCGATGACGGGGGCGTCTTTGCCGGTTAAGGATTTGAAGCGGTCTTCGCGGCCGGGGTTGGGGAGGCTGCGGCCGTCGAAAACGAAGCCTCCGCCGTTGCCGGTTTCGTCTTTGGGCAAACCTTGATGAAAAGAAAAACTGAAGATGCGGACGACTAGATTGTCGGCTTCGGAGGCGATGGATTGGAGTTTTTCCGAGGCTAGCATGCTTTGGAATGCGGAGGTGAGCGCGGGCAAGGCGATGGGGAGTTCGACGTTGTGGAGGAGCCAGCGGAGATTTTTTAGGGCGTAGGGGACGCTTTGGAGGAAGTGGGGCTTGCGTTCGTAGAAGCCGCGGAAGCCGTAAGCGCCGAGGGCTTGCATGATGCGGATGTAGACGTAGGGATAAAAATGCTGGAGGAAGGCGGGGCGATCGAGCGGGATGAAATTGGCGAGGGTGTCGAGATAGTGATCGAGGAGTTGCTGGCGGAGTTCGGGAGGTAGATCCGCTTTGGCGTCGTAGAGGAGCGAGGCGATGTCGTATTGGAGGGCGCCTTTGCGGCCGCCCTGGTAGTCGACGAAAAAAGGCTCGCCGTTGCGAAGGAGAATGTTGCGGGATTGGAAGTCGCGATAGAGGAAAAAATCGCGGGGGGCGGTGAGAAGAAATTCGGTGAGGCGGCTGAAATCGTCTTCGAGGGCGCGTTCGTTGAAGGGGATGCCAGCCAGGCGGAGGAAATAATATTTGAAATAGTTGAGATCCCAGGCGATGGATTGGCGGTCGAAGCTGGGGTTGGGGTAGCAGACGGAATAATTTAGATCGCGGCCGGCTTCGATTTGGAAGCGCGGGAGGATGGCGACGACTTTGCGGTAGGCTTCGATGGCTTGGGGGGAGATGGAGGTGGCGATGCGATTTTTTGTGAGGAATTCGAAGAGGGTGGTATCGCCAAGGTCTTCTTCGAGGTAGGCGCCGTGGTCGAGATCTTCGGCGTAGATTTCGGGGACGGGGAGGCCGTGGCGGCGAAAATGTTTGGAGAATTCGAGGAAGGCGATGTTTTCTTCACGGACGTTGTAGAGGACGCCGATGGCGCGGCGGGTTGCGGTGGAGAGGCGGAGGATTTTGCGGCCGGAGGCGCCGAGGTCGCCCTGGAGCGGGAGGACGCTCGAGGGTGGGGCGTGGAAGTGATGCGCGAAAAGAGTCTTTAAGACGTCAATCGACATGGGTTTCAGGTATTCCTCTTCGAAGCTTCTCTAACATAACTGATTTTTGGCGAAGAGATTCGTTCGGTTGAGAGCGAGTTGCTTTGTTGGTTGCGCGTGCTTGAAGCGCACAGGCCCTTTGAAGCTCAGGGTGAACAGGAGTGGCTGTGCCACAAAGGCGCACAGGCAGGAGTGCCTGTGCTACTGGTGGTTTTCGCGGTCTGTATAATGCGGGGATGCCCTCTCGAAGCAAGGAACGCAGAAATACGGAGCAAAGGAATCCGGCGTCGAGGGAACTCGACCGGATGACGGCGGTGGAGATTGTGCGGCTGATGAATCGGGAGGATCGCAAGGTGGCGGGGGCGGTGGAGCGCGTGTTGCCGGCGATTGCGCGGGCGGTGGATGCGATTGTGGAGGGGATTCGAAAGGGTGGGCGGTTGATTTATGTGGGAGCAGGGTCGAGCGGGCGGATGGGGGTGATGGATGCGGCGGAGTGTCCGCCGACGTTTGGGGTTTCGGCCAAGGTGGTGCGGGCGGTGATTGCGGGCGGGAGGCGGGCGATTACGCGGGCGGTGGAGGGGGCGGAGGATTCGGCGCGGAATGGGGAGAGGGATTTGCGGGCGATTCGAATGACGCGGAAGGACGTGGTGGTGGGAATTGCGGCTAGCGGGACGACGCCTTATGTGCTGGGGGCGTTGAGGTATGCACGTGCGCGGGGGGCGATGACGGTGGCGGTGACGTCAAATTTGCGGGTGCCAGTGGGGCGGATGGCGAAGATTGTGATTGCGCCGGAGGTGGGGCCGGAAGTGTTGACGGGGTCGACGCGGTTGAAGGCAGGGACTTCGCAGAAGATGGTGCTGAATATGCTTAGTACAGCGGCGATGGTTAGGCTGGGGCATGTGTATGAGAACTTGATGATTGACATGATGTTGACTAATCAGAAGTTAGGGGAGCGGGCGCTGCGGGTATTGGCGGAGGCTAGCGGGAGGAGTGTGGGTGCGGCGGAGGACGCTTTGCGGGCGGGGGGACACGATATGAGGGTGGCGTTGGTGATGCTGAAGAGGGGGGTCGATGCGCGAGGCGCGCGGAAGAAGTTGGCAGCGGCGCTGGGGGATTTGAGGCAAGCACTAGAAAAATAAGAGAAACGATTATCGCAGGGGGGAGCAGAGAGGACGCAGAGAAGAGGAAGAATTAACACAGAGGACACAGAGAGCTCAGAGGGCCACGGAGAAGAAAAGGCGTGAGGCGGGATGGATAAATTCTTGATTAAGGGTGGGAAGGCGCTGCGGGGGAGAGTGGCGGTCAGCGGGGCGAAGAATTCGGCGCTGCCGGTGATGGCGGCGGCGTTGTTGACGGCGGAGAAGGTGACGCTGCACAACATTCCTAAGGTGCGCGATTTGATCACGATGAGCAAGTTGCTGGCGTTCATGGATGCGCGGGTTTCGGTGGCGGAGTTTCCTAGCAGCGATTACCTGATTGAGGCGCCGAAGTTGAATCATGCGGAGGCGCCGTATGAGTTGGTGAAGACGATGCGGGCGTCAATTTTGACGCTGGGGCCGCTGATGGCGCGGGTGGGAGTGGCGCGGGTTTCGCTGCCGGGCGGGTGCGCGATTGGGGCGCGACCGGTGGATTTGCATTTGAAGGCGTTGGAGCAGATGGGGGCGGAGATTACGACTTCGCATGGGTACATTGAGGCGCGGGCGCCGGAGGGCGGGCGGTTGAGGGGCGCGCACATTGTGTTTGAAAAAATTACGGTGACGGGGACGGAGAATATTTTGATGGCGGCGGCGCTGGCGGATGGCGAGACAGTTTTGGAGAATGCGGCACGGGAGCCGGAAGTGACGGATTTGGTGGTGCTGCTGCGGAAGATGGGGGCGCAGATTTCCGGGGATGGGACGGCGACGCTGCGGATTCGCGGGGTGAAGGAGTTGCATGGGACGGAACATACGGTGATTCCGGACCGGATTGAGGCGGGGACGTTTCTGGTGGCTGGGGCGATCACGGGCGGGGACTTGACGATTGCTGATTGTGCGCCGGAGCATCTGGGCGCGGTAATTACGAAATTGGAGCACGCGGGCGTGGGGATTGAAATTGTGGACAAGAGCACGGTGCGCGTGCGAGGAGCGAAGAAACTGGTGGGGTCGGACATGACGACGGAGGAGTACCCGGGATTTGCGACGGACATGCAGGCGCAGTACATGGCGCTGGCGACGCAGGCGGAAGGGACGTCGGTGATTTCGGAGAAGATCTTTGAAAACCGGTTTTTGCATGCGAGCGAAATGATGCGCATGGGAGCGAACATTTCGATTGATGGGCACACGGCGGTGGTGCATGGGCCGACGCAGCTTTCGGGGACGACGGTGCAGGCTTCGGATTTGCGGGCGAGCGCGGGGCTGGTGCTGGCGGGGCTGGTGGCGCGCGGGGAGACGCTGATTGAGCGGGTGTATCACATTGATCGCGGGTATGAGGGGATTGTGGAGAAGCTGCGCGGGGTGGGGGCGGAGATTGAGCGGGTGCACGGAACCAGCTCTCACCCTTCCATCGCCACTTAGGGCGCGTGAGGAATCGCCGCCGGAGTCATCGCGACAATTCTGACCGCCCGCGAGTGGCGCCTGTTAAGGGCGGCGCTCAGGGGTTGGAGGTAGGAATTTCGAGGACGAAGAACCCGACCGCCTCCGCCGCTTGCGCCAAGCGGCGATCCGCGCAAATAAAGTTCCTTCGGGAGGGCTGCTGATGGCACCAGACCAACGAAGCGGCGAGCTGCAGGGCGTCGGCGGCTCGCAAGGAATATTTATCGAGTAACTCGTTTGCCAGCTCGCGAATTTGATCGTCAGGAAGGACTTCCCGCCAAGCGCGGCTCAGCAATCGTAGACGGGCCACTGCGCCCTGTTTGTTGGCGTCGCTGATCTCCTTGGCCCGATGAAGGCGGCAAATCGCGCTGTGAATTTCCACCAAGCTTCCCCACCAAACCACCGGGTCGAATTTTCTAAGATAGAGCTGAGCTTGACGGCTGCCGGCTTCGCGAATACACAAGGGGACGAGCGCGCGGGAGTCCCAAAATGCGGTCGTTTTCTTCACCGCTGTTCTTCTCTGTCAGAGGCGACGGCTTGGATGGCCTTGTTGCCCGCAACTCTCCCTGTGCGGATTTTCAAGAGAGCCTTTACATCCAGCCGCGCCGCGGGCAAGCGCAATTTCCCGGCCGCCACCAGGGCCAGTTCCTGTTCGTCGGCGCTTTCAGCGAAGAAAGGGACCAACTTCGCTACTGGAAGGTTGCGATCCCGGATTAGGACTTCTTCACCGCTCTTGGCGAAGGTGAGATATTTGCTAAGCTGATCTTTCAGTCTGGCAACATTTACGCTACGCATGGGGGAACCTCGTTCCATTCATGGCTATTATAGCCATGAAGAGGGCGCGAAGGGAAGGGCCTTCGGCCAGGATGACGTATATGAAAACGCCATATGGTGCTGGCGGGGCTGGTGGCGAGCGGGGAGACGATTATTGAGAGAGGGTTTATCACATTGATCGCGGGTATGAGGGGATTGTGGAGAAGTTGCGCGGGGTGGGGGCGGAGATTGAGCGGATCCATGGGACGACCTGACGTGCGGGCGGGGAGCGTCCGGGGGGTTACTGATTGACCGAAAGTACTAGGCCATAGTACTCGGCGTCCATTCCTCCTTGCGATTCCAAAATGGTAATTTTCTGGCCTCATGAAATGGGCATCGCTGTTAGGCGAAGTCGTCGTGGGCGGCCTGTCCTTGCAATCCCTGCCGGCGCAGGTGTCCAGCCTGCGTTTACGCACCAAGCTATTGCTGTCGTTTGTGGTGCTGTCAGCGGGGCTGACCTGCGCGACGTTGCTGGTGGTGCGACGAAACGCGCAGGCGCAGATGCAGCATCAGGTCGAACAGGATGTGCGAACGGCCACGCTGAAGTTCCAGGTCATGGAACATCATCGGCAGGAGGCGCTGAGTCGCAAAGCGGATTTGCTGGCATCGCTGGCGTACATGAGGAATGGGGACAGCACGGCGATCCAAGAGGCCAGCGAAGACCCCTGGAAATCGGATGAATGCGACATGTTTGCCCTGGCGGACAAGAAGGGCAAAATTGTGGCACTCAACCCGACGACCACGACCTTCCCAATCGCAACCGCGCAGGAAATGCTGAATCGCTCGCTTGCCAGCGGCGTCTCCTCGGCATGGTGGATCAATGGCAGGAACGTGTACCAAGTGGTCTTGCAGCGCTATTACGATGGCCCGCCGGTAAAGGGCAATCTTATGGGAACGGTGGTGGTAGGCCGCTCGATGGATTCGCGGGCGGCGAGTGATCTGGCGCGGCTGTCCTCGAGCCAGATTGTTTTCCGCTATGGCAAGGAAGCGGTGGTGAGCACGCTGACCAGCCTCCAAGAGCAAGAGTTGCTTCGACAGATTCAGGACCAGCCTATTGAGGAGCAGGTTTACGTTGGCAATGAGCGGTTTTTGACGAATTCGGTGGACCTCGCACCCGGCTCCCCCATCCGGGCAAACATCATCCTGCTGAAATCATACAAAGAAGCGGCGGCGAACCTGGAAGGGCTCAATCGGCTGTTGCTTGGAGTCGGGCTGGTGGCCGTGCTGGCGGGCGGAACGCTGATCTACCTGATTTCACATACGTTCACGCGGCCGCTGGGAGTTCTGCTGGAAGGAGTGCAGGCGCTGAAGGAGGGCAATTTTACTCATCCGATCGAAGCGCGCGGAGGGGATGAATTAGCGGAAGTGACGCGGGCGTTTGACAGTTTGCGCGGTACGTTGCAGCGGAATGAGGCGCAGCGCGAGCAGCTCGAGAGCAACTGCGGCAGGCGCAGAAGATGGAAGCGCTAGGGCGGCTGGCGGGGGGAGTGGCGCATGACTTCAATAACCTGCTGACGGTGATCAAGGGGCACAGTGAGCTGCTGATTGACCAGTTGAAGCCGACGGAGGGTACGTACGGGCGCACGCAGCAGATTATGAAGACGGCGGACCGGGCGGCTTCGCTGACGCGGCAACTGCTGGCGTTCAGCCGGATGCAGGTGCTGCAACCCAAGATTCTGGATTTGAATGCGCTGGTTGCGGACATGAGCAAGCTGTTGCGGCGGCTGGTTCGGGAAGATATCGAATTCAGTTTTAAGCTGGGCGATTCGCTTGGGCGGGTGAAGGCGGATCCGGGTCAGCTGGAACAAGTGTTGCTGAACCTGACGGTGAATGCCAGTGACGCGATGCCGCAGGGTGGGAAGCTGACGATTGAGACCAAGAAGATGAAGGCGGATGAGGATTACGCGCATGCTCGGCCACCGCTGAGAACCGGGAATTACGTGCAGTTGGTGGTGACGGACACCGGGCATGGAATGGATGCGGTGACGAAGTCGAGGATTTTTGAGCCGTTTTTCACGACGAAGGAGTCCGGCAAAGGAACAGGGCTGGGACTGGCGACGGTATATGGCGTGGTAAGGCAGAGCGGCGGAGTTATTTGGGTGGAATCGTCGCCGGGGAACGGGGCGCGGTTTGAAATTTATTTGCCGCAAGTGCTGGAGAAGGAAGAGACGGTTTCGTACGAGCGGGCGCTGGGGAGCGCGCGGCATGGATCGGAAACGATACTGGTGGTGGAGGATGAGGAGGAAGTGCGAGCGCTGACGTCGGAATTCCTGGGGTCGGCTGGGTATAGCGTGCTGACGGCGCGGGACGGGGTGGAGGCGCTGGAGGTTGCGGAGCGTCTGGGGAATTCGATTCAACTGCTGCTGACGGACATTGTGATGCCCAAGATGCGAGGGACGGTGCTGGCGCAAGAATTGAAGAAAGCTTTTCCGAAATTGCGAGTGGTGTATATGTCCGGGTATCTGGAGCAGGACACCTGCAGCGGAAAGATATTCGCGGAGGCGATGGTGTTGCAGAAGCCATTTTCGCGTGACACGCTGATTAGCACGATTGGCGAGGCGTTTGAAGCGAGAGCTCGCGGGGGAAAGAAGCGGGAAAAGACCAGGCCCGAGGCGGCATTTCTCCCGGCTGACTAAGAAACGGATCCCGAACAATTCCTGCAAAATTTGCTAGGCTGTGGCTTGCGTTTTGGCGCGCGTGTGCTGGCGCGTGCATTGGATTGGTGTCTCGAATCGTTGGTGCGTTAGGGAACGATGATGGGTGGCGTGGTGCACGAGAGATATTTTCTGAAGAGTGAGCGGGTGGGATTTCGGTGCTGGTCGAAGGAGGATCTGCCGCTAGCGCGGGAGCTTTGGGGGGACATTGAAGTGACGCGGTACTTTGGCGGGCCTTTTTCGGAGGCGGAGATTGGGGAGAGATTGGAGCGGGAGATTTCGCGGATGGAGAAATACGGGTTTCAGTATTGGCCGATTCAATTGCTGGCGGATGGCGAGCATGTGGGTTGCTGCGGGCTGCGACCGTACCGGTTGGAGCAGGGGATACCGGAATTGGGATTTCATTTGCGGCCGAAGTATTGGGGGCGAGGGCTGGCGCCAGAGGCGGCGCGGGCGGTGATTGAGTTCGCGTTTGGGAGGATGGGGGCGAAGGGATTGTCGGCGGGACATCATCCTGAGAATTTGGCGTCGAAGAAGGTGATTGAGAAGCTGGGGTTTCGGTATTCGCATCAGGAATTCTTTGCGACGCTGGGGATGGAGATTCCGTACTATTTGTTGGCGCGGCCCGATGGGTCGAGCGTAAACCGACACGCGGCCCTCGCAGCCTGATTTGCGCTAATTGTTTGACGGACAAATTCTCTATGAATCCTTATTGGATCGACTTGGGCTCCTGTCGGCTCGCAATTTTGCCGCGACCGAGAGGATTTGACTGGCTGGCGGACGATATTGCGGCGGCCAGGCGCGCAGGAGTGGATGTACTCGTTTCCGCACTCACGGAAACAGAAAGCGAAGAATTGGGACTTTCCGAAGAGGCAAAATACTGAACTGAGTCTGCGATCGAGTTTCTTTCCTTCCCTGTTGAAGACCGGTCGTTGCCGCCATCTGAGAGTGGCCTGGATGCTTTCCTTGATTCTCTGGATGAAAGGGTGAAACGCGGGAAAAGCATAGCCATCCACTGCCGTGCCGGCATCGGACGCTCTTCAATGTTATGTACGTGTTTGCTAGTCCGCCAGGGAGTTTCCGTCGCAACTGCTTTTCAGAAAATTCAGGATGCCCGCGGATACGACGGAGCAGCGCGAGTGGGTTGAATCCTTTGCTTCGAAACGCAAATCGGGGTGAAGCCACCGCGCATGACTGGCGGATGCCGAAATCGTTGGTTGTCCTTTTTGTTTTTCACTTGAGGTTATGGCCGAATGCCTACGATCCGCGCCCGACCTTAGCCCGCTCAATTAAATGGTTGGAGGGCAGGCGGGGGTTCGCTAGCTTCTTCGCGGTTTCTACGCCGGCGACGGGCAGGCTGGATGGATCGAGTAGCCCGAGCTGCACCAGCACTGAGGCTTGATCCCAGTAGATGTGCTCGTTGGAAAGCTTGCCATCGCGAAAGTGGACGATTACGACCAGCGGGCACTCGACCCGCTTGCCCGTGGGAGCAATGCCGGGAAGCATCCAGTCCATTTCGATGGTGTGGGTAAACCGAAAAATCATTTCGTCCACCAGCCGCTCGGCGCCGATGGTTCGGGAGACGGGAACGATCTCCGTATCGGGTGGCATTTTCGGGATGAAGTGCTGTGAATAGAATTCGCGCAATTGATCGCGACCCACACCGCCGGTCAAGACCGGGATGTGGTTCACGTAGGCGTCGGGCACCATGGTGTCCAGCGTGGCATTCGTGTCCTGGGTCGTGAATTCGTGGCCGATGTGCTGCTCCCAAAGGTCGTTCAATAATTGCTCTGCGGGAGTTAGGCGGGCTTCTGTGCTGTGCTTTTCATCCATCATGACTGCCTTTCTGCATTGCGGATTGGGCCGTATGGGCGATCCACGCAATTATAATTGGAGCGGTCTACATCAGGCGATGCCTGAGTTTTTTCTTCGCCGGGCGTTGCGATGGAAGCCGTTCCAGTGCGCGACGAGCCGCATTGCGTGGCAAATGCTGCACTAGGACTTCAAATGTCCGGCTAGCGCGTTAGCCAGGCATGTTGAAAAAGCGGACTAATTTCCCAGTTCAAAATTGTTTCTTCATCCACGGTTCTTTTTTCTTGTGGAGTTGCTGAATCAGCGACCCGGCAGCCGCAATCGCGAAAAAGGGCAAAAACCAGTCGTGCAATTCAAGCATTCTTTGTCTTTCCAAAAATGTGCCGTAGTAACCATGCGTCCACGGCAAGGGCACGATCCATCCGCGCTGTGGCGAGGGTCCAAACGATCGTACGGACGAGTAGTATCCGATGAGTGTGAAAGACCAAAGGAATACGACTAAACATCCGGTGACACCCGCAGTCATCAAAACCCTGGACCACACCCACCACGGCTCGCGGCCGAAGATGCGCATTTTACAATTTTATCTCATGCAAGATATGGACAGTAAGTTGGCTCGATTGAGCTGTTCCAAGAATCCCAAGGCCCGGTGAGTCGGGCAATCGGAAACTGAGCCACTTGCCCTGATCGTCGTTACCGACAATTTGCTCGGAAGTTTGGTACAATGCGCGGCACGGTTTTGGCGTGGGCGCGCGCGGAGTTTTTGGGCGGCGCGGCGTGCGCGGGAGGCGAGCCATGGCGGGCGCGGGATACGGATTGAGCGTGAAGAATGCGGGATTGCTGGCGCGGCTGGATGAGGCGATTGCGGAGAAGAGTTTGCTGAAGCATCCGTTTTATCAGGATTGGCAGGCGGGGAAGCTGAGCCGCGAGGCGCTGCAACTGTATGCGGCGCAGTATTACCGGCATGTGGAGGCGTTTCCGGGACACTTGCGGGTGCTGGCGGCGCGGACGGAGGGTGCGCTGCAGGGATTGATCCGGGAGAATCTGGCGGAGGAAGAGAGTCCCGAGGGGTCGCATCCAAAATTGTGGCGGGATTTTGCGGCGGCGGTGGGCGTGGGCGAGGATGACATTACGTGCTGCCCTTCGATGCCGGGGACGCAAGCGGTGGTGCAGAAATTCCGGGAGATTTGCGGGGACCGGCCGGTGGCGGAGGCGGTGGCGGCGCTGTATGCGTATGAATCGCAGGTGCCGGAGATTGCGACGACGAAGATTGATGGGCTGAAGAAATATTATGGGGTGACGCGGGCGGAGGGGCTGGCGTATTTCGAGGTGCATGAGGAGGCGGACAAGGCGCACCGAGCGGCTTGGAGGGGGTGGCTGGAGGAACACGCTGGCGGAGATGAGGAAGAGATTTTGGCGACTACGAATGAGGCGCTGGATGCGCTTTGGGGGGCGCTGGACGCGGTGCACTGCGAGAGGCAGGAGGTAATGAAGTAAAGAGGTAAAGACGAAGAAAAAGAATTAACGCAGAGGACGCGGAGAACACAGAGAAGAGTTCGGATAGAGGCCCCCGAGTCGGGGGCCTTTTGTTTAGGAGAGCAGGTGGGGAGCGACAAGGTTTAGAAACTCACGAGAGGTGATGACCTTGGTTTGTTTCCAGAATCGTGGAAAGTGCCGCTGGTTCCCCGTTACCAGATAGTCTGCGCGGGCAGAGTCGGCGCATTCCAAGAAAATATTGTCGTCGGGGTCAGCCGCGACCGCGAGACGCCGGACGGGTCTGACCAGATGGGCGTGTGTTTTAATGAGTTGAAGGAAGCGATGGCGCAAGCCTTTGCGAATTTGAAGCTCCGCACGCGAAAGGACCGTTTTGTATTCGGCGAGAATCGGAGCCGAGACGTACAGGCGGGCCGGTTTCGCCAGGGCCAGCAGGAGAACCGTGCGTTGCAAACCATCCGGTTTCAGGGCCGCGGAAACGAGGACGTTGGTGTCCAGAACCAGCCGGAGCGCGAGCATCAACGCCGCGGTTTCTTGGAACGCGCAGCCTTGATGATGCGGTCGATTTGAGCGGAAGTGAGCGCGTCGGTTCCCTTGCGGCGGGATTCCACGCCAAGGGCTTGCAAGACCTCGGGTTCAGGAGAAGCGAGGCGAACATAGTCCCGAATACTGAGCAGGACGGCGCGAGGAGTGCCGCGTTTTTCAATGACCATGGAGCGACGGTCATGCTCGACACGGCGAAGGAGTTCCGCAAAGTTAGCGCGGGCGTGGAGAGCGGAGACTACCGTGCCACGAATTGGATTGGTTTTCGCCATGGTTTTTGAATGTACAGTTCGTACCATTCAAACGTACATATAACAAGGGTTCTTGTCAACAACGGAATACAGCTGGCAGCAGCGGCCGCGTCGGAAGGCGGCCCCTGCAAAGGCAAAGTCAAAAGAAAGAGGGGCACGATGTATCGTGCCCCTACGAAAGCAACTGCCAAAAGGAACTGAGAAGTTACTCGTGCGAGCCGGAGTCGCCGCCGGAGGGTTCGCCGCCGGAGGATGATTGGGTGCCACCGCCGCCTGCAGCGGCTTTTTGCTGCTTTTCGCGGGCTTCGCGGATCAGGGCTTTGCGGGAGAGGCGGACTTTGTTGCCCTCGATGGAGAGAACTTTGACGAGGACCTGGTCGCCGAGTTTGAGTTCGTCGCGAACGTCGCGGATGCGATGCTCGGAGATTTCGCTGATGTGCAGAAGGCCGTCGGTGCCGGGGAAAAGTTCGACGAAGGCGCCGAATTCGGCGAGGCGAACGACTTTGCCGAGATAGGTCTTGCCGATTTCTGCACTGGCAGTGACGTCGCGGACCATTTGCAGAGCGGCATCGCCGCCGGCTCCGCTGGTGGAGAAGATGTGCACAGTGCCGTCTTCGAGGACGTCGATTTTGACGCCGGTGGCTTCGATGATGGACCTGATCTTCTTGCCGCCCGGACCGATGAGGTCGCGGATTTTGTCCTGCGGGATTTTCAGCTTGAAGAGACGCGGGGCGTAGGCGGAAATCTGCGGGCGCGCTTCGCTAAGGGCCTTCTCCATGGTGTCCAGAATCTGTAGACGGGCTTTTTTGGCCTGAGCAAGAGCTTCGCGCATCATGGCGATGCTGATGCCGAGGACCTTGATGTCCATCTGGAGGGCGGTGATGCCGGCGCGAGTGCCGGCGACTTTGAAGTCCATGTCGCCGTAGTGGTCTTCGGCACCGGCGATGTCGGTGAGGATCGAATACTTTTTATTATCTTCACCGACGACCAGGCCCATGGCGATTCCGGCGCAGGCGGCCTTGACGGGGACGCCAGCGTCCATGAGGGCGAGAGAGCCGCCGCAGACGGTGGCCATGGAAGAGGAGCCGTTGGATTCGAGAATGTCGGAGACGAGGCGCATGGCGTAAGGGAAATCTGCTTCGGGAGGAAGCAGATTCACGAGGGCGCGCTGCGCAAGAGCGCCGTGGCCGATTTCCCGGCGGCCGGGGCCACGAAGGAATTTCACTTCACCGACGCTGAACGGCGGGAAGTTGTAATGGAGCATGAAGCGGTTGAACTGATCTTGTTCGAAGAGCAGGTCGAGGCGCTGCATGTCTTCCTTGGTGCCGAGGGTGAGAGTGGCGAGCGCTTGTGTTTCGCCGCGAGTGAAGAGCGCGGAGCCGTGGACGCGCGGGAGCAAGCCGACTTCGCAGGTGATCAGGCGAATCTGGTCGAAGGCGCGGCCGTCGGGACGGCGGCGAGCGTTGAGAACGTCATCGCGGAAGATGTTTTCGCGGAGGCGGTCGAAGGCGCGCTTGGTGAGGGTGCGCTTCTCGTCCATTTCCTTCTTGGGCTCTTCGGGAATGGCCTTGATGATCTCTTCCTTGAGAGCGTCGATGAGGTGGTAGCTTTCTTTCTTGGGATGCTTCTCGGTGTCCACCGCGTCGTGGAGCCGGGTGCCATACTTTTTCTGAAGGTCCTTGTAGATAGCTTCGTCGAACGGAAGCGGGGCGACGACAACTTTCTTGGGCTTAATCTGCCCGTGGAGTTCCTTAATGGCGGAGACGATTTTCTTGATTTGCGCGTGGCCGAACTCAAGGGCATCGGCGACGGCTTCCTCGGAAACTTCGAGCGCGCCGGATTCCACCATGACAATGGCTTCCTCGGTTCCGGCGATGATGATGTTCATCAAGCTTTTCTTCTGGTCGGCAACGGTGGGATTGATAACCAGTTGGCTGTCCACCAAACCCACGCGGACGCAGGCGATGGGCTTCTCGAAAGGAAGGTCCGAGCAATAGGCGGCAGCGGAGGCGCTGGTTACGGCGATGACGTCGGGATCGTTCTCGCTATCCGCGGAGAGAACCATGGAGACAATCTGGGTTTCGTTGCGCCAGGATTCGGGGAAGAGCGGGCGCATGGGGCGGTCAATGAG
Source organism: uncultured Acidobacteriota bacterium (assembly GCA_963729455.1). Classification (GTDB taxonomy): domain Bacteria; phylum Acidobacteriota; class Terriglobia; order Acidiferrales; family UBA7541; genus Acidiferrum. The sequence goes on along the minus strand of CAVSNX010000002.1, from coordinate 348,591 downwards.
GCGCGAGGTGAGAATTTCCTTTTCAGAGGGGCGGCCTTCGCGTTTGAAGAAGCCTCCGGGAATTTTTCCGGCGGAGTAGGTATTTTCGCGATAGTCCACGGTGAGAGGCAGGAAGTCGCGATCATTGGCGATAGGAGCCATGCAAGCAGTGGTCAGAACGACGGTGTCGCCGTAACGCGCGGTGATGGCGCCATTCGCCTGCTTGGCGATTTTTCCGGTTTCGAGGATGAGAGAACGTCCTCCGACATCTACAGTCACCTGATGAGGTGCGGGTGCAATTGTGTTATCAGACATGAGCGATTATTTCCTTTGGCTCGGCGTTCGCGCAGAGCGTTTTCGGGCACGTCCGGAAAGCGAGTCCTCGATAGGAGTTCGCCAGCGAACGGCCTTGCAGACTACGTTGGCTGCTTTGCAGCCATCCATGAGGAAGAAAAGAGGCTGGAACAAGCGCGAGACGAACGAAACGCGACGGTCAACACCACGAGAAACTCCGGCGCTAAATCAGCCGGATGCCTGACGACAGACTCCGTGTGGAATGTGTCACTTCGAACGAACGCAGTGGAAACCGCCCCATGGATAATGAAAGGAAGGGGCGATTACTTGCGCAGGCTAAGACGTTCAACAATCTCGCGGTACCGATCCGGGTCGCGGCGGTTGAGGTAGTCCAGCAAGCGGCGGCGCTTATTGACCATCATGATCAACCCGCGGCGCGATGCATGGTCCTTGACGTGGGACTTGAGGTGCGAGGTCAGATAGTTGATCCTCTCGCTGAGAAGCGCGATTTGCACCTCTGGCGAGCCTGTGTCCTTGACATGTGTCCGGAATTGTTCGATCAACGCTGATTTCGGTGCGCTCAAGTGCCCCTCTCCGTCGTCCCCTGAATTTTTCCTCTTCTCTTCGACTCATTCAGGCTAACACAATGTGAACAAAAGTGTAAAGCGATAGAAGGAGGGGGGGCGGAGCGGTCTTTTCGCGAGAAAGGCTCCCAAGAGATTTTGATAAAAAGACAAGGGCTAGCCTTTGGCAAGTTCCTTGATCTGTTTGGCCAGTTTTTCGATCTGCTGGGCCTTTTTGACCACGGAGATCGAAAGGGTGGAATTCGAATCGGTGTGCTCGACTTGTTCCTTCAGTTCGGAAACCATCTCGTAGAGGCGCGTCACGTCTGACTTTATTTCAGCCTGGTTCTGCTTGCTACCGGGCTTGGAATCCGAAACAACTGGCGGGCCGTCCAGCCCTGAAGGGACATGGCCGTCGGGCGTATTGGGAGAGGGTTTAGGCTGCGGAGGAGACGGTCGACTTCCAGCAGCACCCTGCAGCGCGGAAAGAACAGGTGCCAGCGCGAATACACTGGCAGAGCCAAAGAAGGTCATTAACAGACTACGCCTGGATTCTTGCATGGGTCTCTCCTGAAACTTATCCCCATTTTCTTGTCCGTCCCTGGACAATGACTACGTTTAGACCCTTTTTTGGAGTTTCGCAAGCATTCAAAAGAGGTGAGAGAAACGAGTGGAGGTTTCAGCCGTCTGTTACGATTGCGCGTGTTGGGTGTTGCGCTTGGCGTACAAATTAGGTTCAATGCTTGCGCTCCGATAGAGGAGGGAGAGAACAATGAGGAAAGCACTGGCAGTTTTAGGGGTTGGATGTCTGACGCTGGGTTTGATGGCAGCGCTGGGATCGGCGCAGATGGACAAGGGGGCGAAGCCCAGTCCGCCGGCGAAGGCGAGCTGTGCGCTGGGAGACGGCAAGACGATTACCGTGGATTATTCGAGCCCGCGAGCGAAGGGACGGAAGATCTACGGCGGGCTGGTGCCATACGGAGAAGTTTGGCGCGCGGGGGCGAATGAGGCGACTACGTTTGTGACGACGGCTGACTTGATGGTTGGGGGCCAGCATGTTCCGGCGGGCAGCTACACGATTTTTGCGATTCCGAACCAGGATAAGTGGACGCTGGTCATCAGCAAGAAGACTGGCGAGTGGGGGATTCCCTACCCGGGCAAGGACCAGGATCTGGCGCGAGTAGACATGAAGGTGTCAGCGTTGCCTTCGGCGGTGGAGAATTTCACGATCGCGTTTGACAAGGCGGGTGGAGAATGCACGATGCGGCTGGACTGGGAGAAGACCAGGGCGTCGGTGGAAATCAGCAAGATGTAAGGATGTGAAAGACGCGTGCGCTTGTTCGCTTGTGCGGATGCGGCAAATTGGGCGGAGTGGGCGAGGTGCCTGCTCCGCCTATGTTATTTGAATGAGGGCGCCGGCCGCGGGATTGTGCTACAGACTGAGCTTCAAGCGGCTCATGCCGCGGTCGACGAGCATGACGGCTCCGATTACCATGGCGGCGGAGAGGAGCACGTTGAACGTGACGGCTTCACTAGCGAAGAGCCAGCCGAGGAGGACGGCGACGATAGGGTTGATGTAGGTGTGGGTGGCGACGAAGGTGGGCGAGTAGTGCTCGAGGAGCCAGTTATAGGCGGTGAAGGCTACAACGGAGCCGAAGATGATTAAGTAGGCGAGGGCGAGCCAGGAGCGCGTGGAGACGGAGGCCAGAGAGAACCCTTTGTATTCACCTGCCAAAGTGCCGACGAAAAGAAGTTGGAATGAGCCTGCCAGAAGCGAGAGCGCGGAGAGCAGAAGCGGATGGCCGGAGAGATGCGACTTGCGCGAGTAGATGATTCCGACGGACCAGAATATTGCGCCGAGGACCACCGCGAGAGAGCCGACGAAAACGCCGGGGCCGGAGTTCAGGGCGCTTCGGCCCATCAACAGGCCGACGCCGCCGAAACCGAGAGCAATTCCGGCGAGAAGTTTGGCGTTCCAGTGCCACTGCTTACTGACGATGGCGGAGAGCAAAAAGACCCAGATCGGCTCGGAGGCGATGAGAAGAGAGGCAAGGCCGGAGGGCACTTTTTGTTCGGCCCAGTGGAGCGTGCCGTGGCCGATGAGGAAAAAGAAAAAACCAATGATGACGCTGGCGCGAATTTGCGCCCAAGTAGGGCGGAGGCCCTTAGCAAGGCACCAGGCGAGGAGAATCGTTCCGGCGGTCAGATGGCGGAGGCCGGCGGTGTAGAGCGGGGGGATGGTTTCCACGGCGTAGCGGATGGCGAGATAGGTAGAACCCCAGATGAGGTAGATGGAGAGAAAGGAAAAGATGACGGTGGCACGGTGCCAGCGCGGGTGCGCGGCGGGGATGGCTTTGGAAAGTGGCTGGACGGCGGTGGAGTTGGCGGACATGGGATTACCTGGGAGCGGCAGGACGCGGCGCGTTATCGGTCTGAAGGTTCTGGTTGCTGTAACGGCTTAACGCTGCTATGCTCATTACGTGATCCTAGTTGATTTAATGTAACGAGTCAACTCCTTTTATCTCATTACGGCGATGACACGCGAACACATTTTCCACGACCACGGATTCGGCAGGGTGGCGCCGTGGGTGGACCTGGTCAACAGCGAGGAATGGGACGGCTTCGGGAGACGCAAGGACCATCTTGCGGACCCGCACTGGATCGATGCATTTCTCAAGCATTGGAAGCTGCATCCCGCTCAATCGAACCACCCTCCTCGCCGCAAATTACTTCAATTGCGCGACGTGCTGCGGCGCGCAGCTGAGAAATTCTCCGTTGGACGATCTCTTAGCCCGCAAGAACTCTCCAAACTGAACCGTGCTTTGAACGTACCGACTCGGCAGGAACTCGTCCAGCACCAAAATGGTTTCCGCTCTGAACTCATTCCGGTGAAGAGCGATTGGAGCTGGGTGATTGCGCGGATTGCGGCATCACTAGGAGAGATGCTGGCAAATGGTGGCGTGGATCGCGTGAAGATTTGCGCCAATGGGGACTGCCGATGGGTTTTCTATGATCCGACGAAGGCGAGGATTAAGCGGTGGTGCAAGGACAGTACGTGCGGAAACCGCGCGCGCGTGCGGCGTGCACGGGCAGCGCACGCACGAACAGCTTAACGAGAAGAGTCCTTCTTCTAGGCAGACTGACGAACTCTCACGCTGTACCGACTTTAGGAATTCTTGGGGCGGACGAGGGCCAAGAATTCGTCGCGGGTTTGTTTGTTGTGGCGGAAGGCGCCGAGCATGGCGCTGGTGACGGCCTGGCCGTGCTGTTTTTCGACGCCGCGCATTTGCATGCAGAGATGGCGGGCTTCGATGATCACGCCGACTCCCTGAGGAGCGATTTTTTCCTCGATGGCCTTGGCGATCTGGCTGGTGAGGCGCTCCTGGATCTGCAGGCGGCGAGCGAACATGTTGACCAGGCGCGCGATCTTACTCAGGCCGATAACCCGCTTTTCCGGTAAGTAGGCAATATGGGCCTTGCCGAAAAATGGAAGCAGGTGGTGTTCGCAGAGGCTGAAGAATTCGATGTCCTTGACGATGACCATTTCGTCGTAGGCCACGCTGAAGGTGGCGCCGTTGAGGACGTGGTCCACGTTCTGGTGGTAGCCGCTGGTCAGAAATTTCAGCGCTTTCTCATAGCGCTCGGGCGTTTTGCGGAGGCCTTCGCGGTTGGGATCCTCGCCGACGAGTTTGATGATTTCGCGCACGTGGCAAGCAATGCGGCGCGCGTCGAGGTCTTTGGTCTCGGTGTCGTTCAACAGAATTTCTTCCGTCGGTTTGGTCACTGGTGATTCCCTTCTGAGGTATCCCCGGCATATTCGAAGCTATTTTTCCCGGTTTCTTCGATACGGATGCGTTCGAGCTTGGCGCTAGGGAAGGATTCCAGGCGCTGAAAGATCTCGATGCACAAATTCTCGGTGGTCGGCACGGTGTCGCGGAATGCCGGGACGTCTTCATTGAGCGACTTGTGGTCGAAGTCATCGAGGATTTGGCGGCCGACAAAGGAGTCCAGGTCGGCAAGATTGGCGATCATGCCGGTGGCCGGGTCGACGTTTCCTGACAGGGTGACTTCCACGACGTAGTTGTGGCCGTGGCCGTAAGGATTGTTGCATTTCCCGAAGGCGCGGCAGTTCTCCTCTTCGGTTAGATGCGCGGAGTGGAGGCGATGTGACGCGGAAAAACGGTAGCGGCGGCCGAGTTCGATTTTGAGGGTGCTGCTCATGACTTCCCTGCTCCGCTGGCGCCGTTGCGGTAGCAATCGGCGAAGAGATCGGGCGACTCGTACAGGCGCACGCGGTGCAATTTTCCCTGGGTGATTTTTGGCTCGAGCAACTGCCAAATGACGCGGGAGATATTTTCGCAGGTGGGAATTTGCCCGGCGAGCTCGGGGACTTCGTAATTCAGGTGGCGATGATCCATGCGCTGCATCACTTCGCGTTCCAGAATGTCTTTCAATTCCTTGAGGTCGAGCACCATGCCGGTGACGGGGTCGGGCTCGCCTTCGACGGTGACTTCCAGGGTGTAGTTGTGGCCGTGGCCGTGGGGATTGTTGCACTTCCCAAAGATTCGATGATTCTCCTCGGGGGAGAGACTGGGGTTGTTGTAGAAATGCGAGGCGGAGAATTCGATTTTGCGCGTGAGGAGGATCATGGGTGTTGGTCTATTTTACCGCCCTGGGGGCTGGAATGGAGTACTCGCGCCCTTTCCATTCGATTCTTCCGTTTGCGTGGCTCCGGTAAGAGGCCCAGAGCACGCCGACATAGAGCAGTACAGCAGGGACGTAATAAAAGATGAGGGAAAACGGATATTGGTTACGGGCGAGGTCGAGGCCGTAGCTGGTTTGGCGAGCGATTAGGAACAGGACGGCGATGAAAAACAAGAAAGGATACTTCCATCCGGCGAGGAGCAGGAAAAAGGGGATCCAGGGGAGGGTGGACTCGGTTTCGCGGATGACGGCCCAGGGCGTACCACCCATCAGGCGATAGAGATTCTTCTTCCAGCCTTGCCACATGGCGTCGAACGAGCGATACATGCGGACATGGACGATGCCTTTGCCGAAGGCGAACCAGATGCGATGGCCGGCTGATTTTGCGCGGATGGCGATGGCGACGTCTTCGAGGATTTCGCCGGCGAGGGCGGTGTGGCCGCCGATTTGGTCGTAGACGTCGCGGCGGATCAACAGAAATTGGCCGTTTGCGGCTGCGGCGGGGGATTTTGGATCGTTCACTGCTTCGTAGGAGAAGCGACTGGCGAGCCGCAAATAGATGTAGGGGATTAGGGCTTTTTCGTACCAGGTGGTGGTGATTTGCTCGGGAGAGAACGAGACCAAGGCGGCGTTTTGTTCGCTGGCGATCTGGAGTGCCCGCGCGGCGGAGTTTGGTTCGTGCTCGGCGTCGGCGTCGGTGAAGAGCAACCACGCGCCTTTGGCTTGTTGCGCGCCGAGCCAGAGAGCATGGTTCTTGCCGACCCAGCCATCGGGCAGAGTGTTGGCCTTGAGCAGGCGCAGTTTGGTGATTTTTTGCATCAGGGCTCGCACGACATTCGCGGTTCTGTCGCTGGACTGATCGTCGACCACCAGGATTTCGGCAATTTCGGGCTGGCTGGCCAAAGATTCGATACAGGTGGCGATGACGGATTCTTCGTTGCGGGCGGGGATGATCGCGGAAACAGAGCCCGCAGCCAGCGTTGGAACCGTGGTGCCGCTTGGTGATGGAGTGTGGGAGTCGCTGGTCATCGCGTAGAAGAGCAGAGGGTCGTTTCCCCGTCGAGGGGCGGTTGGGTTAGTATAGCATTCGATGGTAATCCTTAGAAAAATTGCGGCTTGGGGCGTGGTGGCGATTGCCGCGCTGGTGGTGGTGTTTTTCGCGATGCCGTCGTACCGGCAGGGAGAAGCTTCGGTGGCGGGCAAGACCGCGGAGGATTTTTCGATCGAGGTATCCGGGAAGCCGGGGCATCTTTCCGATTTCAAGGGGAAGGTAGTCGTGCTGAATTTCTGGGCGACGTGGTGCCCGCCGTGCGTGGAGGAGACTCCGGCGCTCAACCGCCTGCAGAAATATATTGCGTCGCGTAACGGGGTAGTGCTGGGCGTGGCGGCGGACGAGGACCCGGCGGCTTATGAAAAATTTTTGCGGGACCAGGGCGTGATTTTCCCGACGTACCGGGATCCGGGCACCAAAGACAATCATTCGCCGATTGCGGGGGAGTATGGGACTTCGATGTATCCGGAGACGTATGTGATTGACCGGCACGGAAAAATTGCGCGGAAGATTATTGGGTTTCAGCAGTGGGATTCTCCGGAGATGCTGGCGTATTTCGATGCCATCCTCGGGCAGACCTGACCATCTCTAAAAGGTCGTTAGGCGCTTACGCGCAGTCAGCGCAAAGCTTTCAAAGCAAGTCGGAGGGTGGTGTGACGAAAAAGAAAAAAAAGACCCCGAGAGGTGCGTTGGTTAAATCCTTTGCTGAGCACCTGAGCTCGAACCTACTGGAAGAGCACCGCAAGACTTTCAAGTCGGTGATAGGACGTAAGAGTGGCATCTACGTACTCAGCCGGAAGGATGCTCCGTATTATGTTGGCCTTGCGAGCAAGCTACCCTCCCGCGTGGCACATCATCTGAAGGACAAACACGAGGAGAAGTGGGATCGATTTAGCTTTTACGCGATCGGTAAGAAAAAGTATCTAAAGGATATTGAAACAATTCTCATACGGGTCGCGGATCCCAAAGGTAATAAGGATTATAAAGGTACGTTCGGCAGGCATCGAAATATTGCCAAGAAGCTTCGGAAAGAAATCTTCGCAGCTATCGAAGAAAACTTCTGAACGGTTCAAACAAACTCTGAACCTCGCTCATCGTTGAGGCTTCCGGCCCCCTTATAACCTCACTCATAGCGCAGGGCTTCGACGGGGTCGAGTTTGGCGGCTTGCATGGCGGGGAGCCAGCCGCTGATGACGCCGACAAGGATGAGGATGGCGGTGGAGAGCATCATGGTGAGGAAGGAGAGCTGGAGGTGGATGTCCACTTTACCGGAATCGTCCTCGTAGGCGGGGCCGAGGAATGGGAGCGTGCCGACGGCGGAAGTGATGGCCGCGGAAAGCAGCATGCCGATGATGCCGGCGGCGAGCGTCATGACCAGAGCTTCGAGCAGAAACTGCCAGCGGATGTGGGATTTTCTTGCGCCGAGGGCGCGGCGCAGGCCGATTTCGCGGACGCGTTCTTCGACGGAGACCAGCATGATGTTCATTACGCCGACGCCGCCGATGCCGAGCGTTAAGGCGCCGACGAAAAAGAGAAGGGCTTCGATGCCCAGGGTGATTCCTTCGTAGATGGGCTTGAATTCTTCGCGACCGAACATGGTGATGGCGCGCTTGTCGTTTGGAGAGAAGCGCTGGCGGTTGGCGATGGCGGCGCGGAACTGTTGCATCGCGGCGGGTTCGAAATTCGGCGCGACCGGCTCGAAAAGCATGACGCTGGCGTAGCGCGCGTCCCACAAGTCGCCTGCCGTTGTGTACGGGATAAAAACGGATTCATCGTCGCTGGTGAAATAGTTGCTGTCGGAGAATTTTGTGTCCATGGAGCCGACGACGGTGAATTTTACGCCATCGATGCGCACGGTTTCGCCGATGGCGGGAGTGCCGCTGAAGAGTTTTCTGCGCAGGATGGCGCCGAGAAAGGCAACGTGGCGGCGCTCGGCGATGTCTTCGGCAGAAATCCAGCGGCCTTCCAGGGGAATTTCGTTGCGCATCTCGCCGTATTCGGGATAGACGCCGCGAATGGCAGTATCAGAAAGGCGCTCGTCGTGGGTAATTCCCTTCCAGCGGACGGTTTCGCGCGTAACGCGCTTGATGAGCGGAGATTGCGCTTTTACCCAGTCGGCGTCTTCCTGTTCGAAACGTACGGCTTTCCCGGCGCGCTCACCGCCGGCTTGTTCGCTGGTGGTTCCGGGCCAACAGACCACCGCGCCTTTGCCGAAAACCTCAAACGTGTACATCAAGACGTTGCGGAAGCCGGAGCCGTAGCTGAGCAGAAGAGTGACGGCGACAATGCCCCAGGAAATCCCTGTCATGGTGAGGAGACTGCGGACGGGATTGCGTCCTAACGCTGCCCATGCTTCGCGAAAGATTTCGAAGAGCATCGCTAGCCTCCTGCCTCGAAACGCAATGCTTCGATGGGGTCGATGGACGCGGCGCGGTTGGCGGGATATAGCGCGGACAGAACGGCGATAACACCTAGCAGAGAAATGGAGAGGGCGCCTAGCTTCCAACTGGCTAGCAGGCCGGCGAAAAATGGGGGCATGGGGAGGAGATTGACCAGCGCGCAGAAACCGTAGGAGAGGATTAAGCCGGTGCCGCCGCTTAGGGCTACGACGATGATAGTTTCGAGGAAAAATTGGCGGAGGATGGATTCGCGCGTGGCGCCGAGAGCTTTGCGGACGCCGATTTCGCGGGTGCGTTCGCGGACGGAGACGAGCATGACGTTCATCACGCCGAGGCCGCCAAGGAAGAGCGTGGCCACTCCGACGGCGCCCATGAAAACTTCCATGCCGACGATGATCATGCGGTTGGCTTCGGCGTTTTTCACGGTGTCCCAGATGCTGGCGGCTTCTTTATCGCGGGGATCGAAATCGTGAATGCGGCCGAGCGTGCGGCGAAGCTGCTTGACGCAATCGGCGTGCGTTTCGAGAGACCAGGGAGCGACGAGCAAGCGGTCCACGCTATGTTCGACGGCGGGGGGCTTGTTGGGAAAATCGCGGCGCATGGCATTGAAGGGGATGAAGATTTTGCGCACGTCCGCGCCGTCGTAGCTGGAATTCTGCTCTTTGGGTTTCATGACACCGATGACGATGTGGGGGATGCCGTTCATCCAGAGGGTCTGGCCGAGCGCTTCGCGATCGGCGAAAAGCTGTTTCTTGGCGTCGCTTCCGAGGAAGGCGACGTTGCGAGCTTCGGCGTTGTCTTCGTCGTTGTAGAAACGGCCTTCGGCGACGGTGATGCTGCGAATTTCGGTGAAGGGTGGGAGCGCGCCAACGACTTGAATGTCGCCGCTGTTGAAGAGGCTGTGCACCTGAACGTTGTTGCCTAGCTCGGGCATGACGTATTTGCAGGCGGGGGCTTCCTTGGCGACTTGAAGATAGTCTTCCTCGGTCCAGCGAATGATGCGGCCAGAGCGGGTTCCACCGGCTTGCATGCTGGTGCGGCCGGCGAAAACGATCATGACGTCTTTGCCAAAGGTTTCTTGATTTTTCTGGATGCCGACGCCCAAGCCTTCGCCGGCAGCGACCATTATGGTGATGGAGATGATGCCCCAGGCGATGCCAAACATAGTCAGCAGGGTGCGGCGCTTGTGGGCCCACAGCGTGGCTAGCGTATCTCGGAGTAAGTCCTGGAAGGACATCGCACGCCGCCTCTAGTTTCCGCTACTGCAGAACGACTTGTTGCTTTTCGTTGAGACCGTCGAGGATTTCGGTTTTCACGCCGTTCGAAATGCCGAGCTTCACGCTGAGTTTTTTCTTGCCGTTGTCGGCTGCGGCGTCGGGGATTTCGACGGAAGCTTTGCGCTCTTTGTCGTAGATCAGTGCGGCTTCGGGAATCATCAGGACGTTTTTCTTTTCCTCGAGAAGGATTTCGGCGTTGGCGCTCATGTTGGCCTTGAGTTCGCCGCCGGGATTGGAGATGGAGACGCGAACTTCGAAGGTGGTGACGTTGTCTTTTTCTTTTCCAAGTGGAGAGATCTTGGTGACCTTTCCGGTGAATTTCTTGTCTTTGAAGGATTCGACTACGATGCGCGCGGGCTGGTTCAGATAGACCTTGCCGATGTCGGCTTCGTCCACTTTGCCTTGGACGTAGACTTCGCTGACGTCGCCGAGAGTCATGATCAGAGTAGCTTGCGAACCGAGGACCAGGATGGAACTGACGGCATCGCCGACGTTCACGTCGCGGGAGAGGACCAGGCCATCAATGGGGCTAACGATCGTGGAGTTGCGCAAGTCTTCCTGCGCATTTTCAAGCGAGGCGCGGGCTTGGGCGACTTGCGCTTCGCACTTGGCGATTTCGGCTTTGGAGACGGCAAGGGTGCGCTGGGCGCTGACTTGTTTATTGAGGGCGAGCTGATAATTTTTTTCGGCGTCTTCGACGAGGCTCTTGGAGATTAAGCCGTCTTTAAACATTTGCTCGGCGCGCTCCATATTGAGCTTCATGAAGGGAACGTCGGGACCTTCGGCGTCCACTTTGTTGCGTTCGAGAGTGGCTTTGGAGGAATCGAGGGCGGCTTCCGCGGCTTGTAAATTCGCACGAGAGGCGCGCTCGGCGGCTTCGAGTTGGACTTTGTCGAGTTCCGCGAGAAGCTGGCCCTGCTTCACGTTCTCGCCGTAATCTACGTACAGTTTCTTCACGATGCCGCTGGCTTTGGATTTGATTTCGACTTTCGAGAGTGGCTGAATTTTTCCGGTGGCCACGACTACGCGCGCCAGATCGCCGCGCTCGACGGAAGCCAGCTTGGATGGATCAATGGTGCGGTTGGGGCTGAGCGCCGCTTTGACGCCATAGCCGCCACCCCCCAGAACCAGGAGCGCGATGGCGGCCCAGATGATCCGCCGGCGGCGTTTTTTGCCATTCTTGCCGTTCGCTAACCCGTTGCCATTCGTGGACATACCAGACCTCCGCCGATCTCACTCGTTGCTATCTAGGAGTACGCAAACCCGGCCGAAAAGTTCCCTCACCGACATGCTTTAGACGATGGGGAGAGCGATTGGTCAGGTGGGCGACATTTGTTTAGCGGGCGTTTAACTGGCGCTTAACTGGTTTGACGAGGTTCCGGGGACCAGCCTATGATGCCGCTCACAGGCTCACCCGATGATTGGGAAGACGTTTGCACACTATGTTGTCCTCGAGAAGGCTGGGGCCGGGGGCATGGGTGTGGTGTTTCGCGCGCGGGATGAAACGTTGCACCGCGACGTGGCTCTCAAGCTGCCGTCCAAAACTTCCTACTCGGATGAAGATGCGCGCGCGCGCATATTGCGCGAGGCGCGTGCGGCTTCTGCCCTGAACCATCCACACATCTGCACGATTTACGAGGTGGGGGAGTTCGAGGGGCAGCCATATATCGCGATGGAATACATCGGCGGCGAGACGCTGAGCCGGCGCATTCCTCCGAACGGATTGCCGGCGGAGTCTGTGCTCGATCTTGGCGCGCAGATCGCTGATGCGCTGGAGCATGCGCACACGCAGGGAATTCTGCATCGGGATTTGAAGTCGGCCAATGTGCGGATGACTTCGTCGGGGCAGCTCAAGGTGCTGGACTTTGGGCTGGCGCTAAACCTAAAGGACTCCGGGGTAGAGGGACTCACGCGATCGACCAATCTTGATACGAGCAGTGTTGTTGGAACGCTGGCGTACATGGCGCCGGAACTGCTGGTGGGCAAACCTTCGGACAGCCGGACGGATATTTGGTCGTTGGGCGTGCTTCTGTACGAACTTGCCGCGGGCACGCTTCCGTTTCATGGGCGCACGGGGTTCGAACTGACGACGGCTATTCTGCGGGAATCGCCAGCGGCGTTGCCGACACATGTTACGCCGGGACTTCGCGCGGTGATTACGCGCTGTCTGGCGAAGGAGCCGGAGAAACGGTATCAGCGAGCGAGTGAGGTTCGGGCAGCTTTGGAGGCACTGCAGTCTGCTACGGGTTCGACGCAGCGGGTCGCTCCATTGGATGCTGCGAAATCGCGAACTCCCGTGATGCTTGGGGCCATCGGAATTTTGGCTCTGGCAGTGATTGGGCTGGTTGTGTACGGCCGGTTGGGGAAACACGGCGGTGGTCCGCAGGTTGGCGGAAAGCTGCGGCTGTTTCTTTCTTCGGATGACAATCTCAGCGGGCCAGCGCTGTCTCCCGACGGCAAGATGGTTGCGTACGTCAGGGAGAGCAACGGGCGACAGGATTTGTACGTGAGCCGCGTCGCGGGCGGGGAGCACGTGCGGCTGACGAATGACGATTCTCGAAAAGATGCGCCCCAGTTTTCTCCCGACGGTGAAAAACTCACGTTCGTTCGATACGCGGCGAACTCGGCCCAGTCTGAAATCTGCTTGATTCCATCGTTGGGCGGGCAAGTGGTGCCATTGATTCCGGATGCGGAGTATCCGGCGTGGTCACCGGACGGAAATAGTCTGGCATTTATCCTGCGAAAACCAGGTGAGACTGAAGCGTTGGCGATCTCTGGTACGGACGGTTCCAATGTTCGCGTCATTTTGAAAGGGGATGATGTCTACCCGTTTTTGTCGAGCCCGGCGTGGTCGCCGGATGGGACGACGTTGACGGTGTCGCGAAGCCGCGGGGGGATGAACCGCGATATCTGGATCGTTCCGGCGCATGGCGGCGAGGCTACGCGGCTGACAAAAGATGCGGCCGGAGTGGTTAGCGATTGGCCGGTATTTGCGCCGGATGGTCGCGGGGTTGTGCATCGATCCAATCGGGGCGGCGCTTCCAATTTGTGGTTGCAGCCGCTGGACACCGAATCGCCGGTGCAGTTGACGACCGGCCCGGGGCCGGACACTTCACCGAGCATTACGCGCAATGGCACGATCGCATTTCTGAATTCGCGGTCTCGAAATCTGCTGCTGGTGTATTCGTTTGCGGATGGCACAAGCAAGACGCTTCTGACCGACGCGTCACGCGTTTGGGCGCCGGCGTTTTCGCCAGACGGAAAGCAGATCGCGTATTCGCGGGACGAGCCGGATGGTTCGTGGCACTTGTGGATGTTGCCGGCGAGCGGCGGCGCGCCGCGCCAAATTACTTCGGGAAAAGTGCCGGAGATTTATTCGCGTTTTTCACCCGATGGCTCGACTATCTATTTCAATACTTGGGGGACGGAGCCTTTGAGCATTTGGCGGGTGCCAAGCAACGGAGGTCCGCCGAAGCCGGCAACGTCGCCTGGATCCGGGAGTGACGCGTATGCGGATATTTCGCCCGACGGGCGTTCGGTGGTTTTCACGCGCACGGAAAACAAGATTTCGCATATTTTCATCGCAACAACGGATGGAAAAGGAGAGCCGCGGCGCGTTCTGGATACGCCGGCGACTATTCCGCGGTGGTCGCCGGACGGGAAGTGGATCAGCTTCAGCCCCAACCGCGGTTTCTCCAGTGGCGTTAACATCGTGCATCCAGACGGGAGTGGATTGAAACGGCTGACGGAAAACGGCGGGTGGGCGGTGTGGTGGCCGGATGGAGAGCAGATTGGATATCAAGTGGTTGGTGCGGACGGCAACGCGCAGATTCAGGTGCTGAACTTAAAATCAGGAGAGACGCGGACGCTTTCGAATCTGCACTTCCTGGGGACCAATTTTCCGTTCGACATTTCCCGGGATGGGAAGTGGCTGGCGACGACTAATTTTCAGCATGTTTCGGATGAGATTTGGTTGTTGGAGCCGGCGGAGAATAAATAAGGGCTGAGCTTGCTTGTCGGCTAGAGGGCGGTCTTGCGAAGACGAAGGGCGTTGGCGATTACGGAGACGGAACTGAAGCTCATGGCGGCGCTGGCGAGCATGGGGCTGAGCATCCAGCCGAAGAGTTTGTAGAACACGCCTGCGGCGATGGGGATGCCGATCGCGTTGTAGAGAAAGGCGAAGGCAAGATTCTGCTTGATGTTGCGGATGGTGGCGCGGCTTAGTTTGCGCGCGCGGACGATTCCACGAAGGTCGCCTTTCACGAGAGTGATGCCGGCGTTCTCGATGGCCACGTCGGTGCCGGTGCCCATGGCGATGCCAACGTCGGCGGCGGCGAGGGCGGGGGCGTCGTTGATGCCGTCGCCAGCCATGGCGACGATGCGGCCTTCGCTTTTCAATTTCTTCACGACTTCGGCTTTTTGTTCGGGCAAAACCTCCCCTTCGACTTCTTTGATTCCCAATTTGTCGGCGATGACCTTCGCCGCGTCCTTTCGATCACCTGTGAGGATCACCATGCGCAGTCCTTCAACCCGGAGTGCGAGGACGGCTTCCGGCGTGGACTCCTTCATTAAGTCAGACAGCGCAAATGCTCCCGCCAATCTTTCGTTCACGGCAACGAAAACGAAGGTAGATGCGGCCGCGCGTTCTACGCCGAATTCCAAGCTGGGGAGTCTCTGTCCAGTCGCAGCATGCACACCTTGTTCTTGCAAAAACTTCAAAGTTCCCACAGTGACTTTGTCTCCGAGGACGCGTCCTTCCACACCACCGCCAGGACTGGCGCGAAATTCAGACGCTTCTGCTAACTCCACTCCTTTTTCGTTTGCCGCGGCCACGATGGCTCGTGCCAAGGGATGTTCGCTCAAGCGCTCCACGCTTGCGGCCAGCCAGAGCAATCCATCCTTCGTAAATCCACCGTCTTCGAAAACAGTCACGGCGCTTACTCGTGGCCTGCCTTCGGTGAGAGTTCCGGTTTTATCGATGACGAGCGTGTCTACCTTTGCGAGGGTCTCTAGGGCTTCGGCGTTGCGGATGAGCACGCCGGTTTGGGCGCCGCGGCCGACGGCGACCATGATGGACATGGGCGTGGCGAGGCCGAGAGCGCAAGGACAGGCGATGATCAGGACGGCGACGGCGGCGACCAATCCGTGCGCGAGGCGCGGCTCCGGGCCGAAGAAGGCCCAGCCGAAAAACGCGAGAATGGCGGCGATGATGACGGCGGGGACAAAGTAGCCGGCGACTTTATCGGCGAGGCGTTGCATGGGGGCGCGGCTGCGCTGGGCTTCGCTGACGAGCTTGACGATTTGGGCGAGCATGGTTTCGCTGCCGACGCGTTCGGCTTCCATGACGAAGCTGCCGCTGGTATTCAGCGTTCCGCCGGTGACTATATCGCCGGGGGATTTTTCAACGGGCATGGGTTCGCCGGTGACCATGGACTCGTCCACGGCGCTGGCGCCTTCGCGGATGACGCCATCAACGGGGACGCGTTCGCCGGGCCGGACGCGCAGACGGTCGCCGCGTTTCACTTGATCGAGCGGGACATCTCTTTCTGAGTTGTCCGCCGCAAGCAGATGGGCTTGCTGCGGCGCAAGGTTCAAGAGGGCGCGAATGGCGCCGCTGGTGCGCTGCCGCGCGCGCAATTCCAGAACTTGCCCGAGCAGGACGAGCGTGGTGATGACCGCGGCGGCTTCGAAATAGACGGGGACGACACCATCCATGTCGCGAAACGAAGCTGGGAAAATTTGCGGGAAGAGCGTAGCCACGAGGCTATCGAGATACGCTGCGCCTGTGCCGAGGCCGATCAGCGTGAACATATTGAGGCTGCGAAGGACGAGCGAGGACCAGAAGCGCTGGAAAAACGGCCAGCCGCCCCAAAGGACTACCGGAGTCGCCAGGAGTAATTCGATTCCGTTGCGCGTGCTCGGCGTGAGATGGAGGCCGAGCGATTCGCCGAACATGGAAAGGAGCAGGACGGGCAGCGACAACGCGGCGCTAATCCAAAAGCGCAGGCGCATGGAGTCGTACTCGGGATCGGCTTCCACTTCGGCGAAGACGTCCATTGGTTCGAGGGCCATTCCGCAGATGGGGCAGGTGCCTGGGCCAAGCTGAATGATTTCCGGATGCATCGGGCAGGTGTAGCGCGCGTTCTTTGTTGCAGGCGAAGCAGAATCGGAGGAGCCGAGTGCGACGGACTGCACATGCTCGGCTGCGGCGTGGTGCTGGGCGTGGCTGTGCTCCATTCCAGCGCTGCCAAGCGCGGCAAGATATTTCTCTGGCTCTTTTGAAAAACGCTCGGCGCAGCGTGTCGAGCAAAAGTAATAGGTCTGGCCGGCGTGCTCGACTTTTCCCGCAGCCTTGCTTGGATCAACGGACATTCCACACACGGGATCTTTTTGCTTCGGTGTTGCGTTCAAGATCGGCAGCGACATGCCACCTGCATTTTGCGAATTCACTTGAAAACTCCCTTTAGTTGCCGCCACTAGCGAAGATGTCGGTAGATCAGTTCGAGCAGCTCTTCGTACATGGCTTCGGTCTCCTGCTTCTTGCCACTTCGCAAAGCCTTGGCGGCGCAATGGTGCAAATGATTCTTCATCAGGTTACGCGCGACTCCTCGCAGTGCTTCCTGTACGGAAGCGACCTGAGTGATGACGTCGGCGCAGTAGCGGTCTTCTTCGACCATTTTCTGCAGACCGCGGACCTGGCCTTCGATGCGGCGGAGGCGCTTGCGATTGGCTTCTTTCAGGGCGGGGTCTACGCCGGATGCTTTGCGGCCGTGGGCACCAGTTTCGCACGCGCAGATGGCTATGGAGTCGTGCACTTCCCCGGCTGATGCGGTAGAACTTGTCTTCTTTGTCCGGGCCATCATGATACCCCCTAGTCCCATGTATACCCTGCCCCCCTATCTAATGTCAAATCGACCGGGAACCGCTCCACGACGGTCTGTGGGGAGGGCTGGTATACTGTGCGGCATGACACTCGTCGATATCACGTATGAATTGCAATCCCCTTTGACGGATGACCAGCTGCGCCATCTGGGCGAATTCGCGAACACCTACGGCTTGCGGAGCTTTCACGTGGACGAAGCGAAGAACCAGTCTGTCGTTTGAATACGATGCGTCGCGGCTCCGCGAGACGCAGGTGGAGCATGTGCTGGCGCAAGCACGAATCGCGGTAGCTCGAAAGATCAACTAGGCGGGTAGGGTTTGCCGGTCAGCGTTGCAGAAGATTAGAACGAAAAAAGTGGGGCTCCCGCTTGGGACCGGGAGCCCCTGAAGGCGCGTTCCATTGCTGGCGTCGTTTTCACACCAGCGCGTGGGGTCATCCATCCTAGCTTCCCTCTCAGAGGCAGGTGGGAACGATTTGCAAAAAGTGACAAGCAAGCCCCTTCCCCCTCGCTTGTCTCTCTCTACATCTCGTCATTTGAAACGCGCCTACGCAATGCTCTAGTGCACGGACTGCGCCAATCGCGCGGTTCTGCCGGCAGCGAATAAGTGGCCTCTTATCTTTGCCTTGAGGTTTGCGGGCGGACGGCTCCCTGCCCCAATTCCGTCCTCTCGGCTCAATTCGGGACGGGTTTCTTTCTGAATTGGGCGACGGACTCTCTTTGCATAGTTTTGGGACTCCGCAGAAAAGCTGGTTCCAGGACCCGGGTAATGGTTTTCACGGGCTTGCAGAGCTATCGGTTTTTCTCCGGAACTTCCTCAGAATGCAGTGATGCTACGGGCCTTTTCTCGCGCTGTTCTAAATCGGCTCCCATCCTGCAAATTGGTTTGCGCCGGCATTGTTCTCCTGGCGTGCTCGATTCCACTGCTCGCGGATACGTCCGCGCTACTGCGCAGAGTCACGGCGGGTGGATGCTACTGCCATTGCGCAGAAGCGCATCTGCGGGCAGGATGCGTGAAACTGTGCGATTCGAAGAAGTACGCGCAGCGCGCCTGGGCGACGAAGTGCGCCAAGCCGCACATGCAAACGCCGACCAAGGATTCGAACGCCGGGCCGCGATTTCCGCATCCGGGCCGCGCGGAGCACGCACAACTCCAATAATTGTTCACAGTTGTCAGTTGTCGGTTTTCAGTAAGAGGCCGACCCGCGTCTGGGATTAGTCTGCGTCGGCTGCGACGGTTGCGGGATGTGCGGGACTTGATTGCTCACTGGCTTCACCCAGGAGTTTTGCAAGAATCTCGGGGATTTCAAAGATCGCGCGATTGTTTTGGGCCGCGACATTTTTCCGGAATTCGGCCAGCGTGGCGGGATCGAGCATCTGCCGGACGCCCGATACAACTTCCCGAAAGCTCTTCAGTACGATGCCGACACGCTTTTCTTGCACCCATTGGGCGTTGTAGCGCTCCTGCGGCAGCGTCCACACGTTGCACTCGATCAGGACGGGGAGCTTGCGCACCATGGCTTCGGCGATGCTGCCGGGACCGGGCTTGCCGATCAGGAAATCGGCGGCGCGCATCAGTTTGTGGACTTCCTTGGTGAATCCAACGATGTGCACGGGCATTTTCCACTGCCGGGCTCGCAACTTCGCGGCGAGCTCTTCATTGCGGCCACAGATCAAGATGAGTTGCAGCGGCAATCCGGCTGCATCCAGCTGTTCGGTAATGTCATACATCACTTTTGACCCGTGGCCGCCGAAGAGGACGATGGCCGTCGGCAAATCGGTGCGCAAGCCCATTTCTTTTCGCAGTTGCAAGGGATCGGAATTGTCGGTGAGGTAGAAGTCGGGTCGCAAAATCATCCCCGACGTGAGGAAGACGTGCGCGTCGTCGTGGCCCATAGCGCGGGCCTGCTCAGCGGCCTTTTCGGTGCCAGCGATGACGTATTGCTCCTTGATCGGCTCGATCCAAAAGCGGGGTGGGAAATCGGCGAGGTCCGTGATGAGTGTGACGAACGGGCGGCCGGGATAGACCTTGGTCCAACTCTCGCAAATCTGACGATTGAAGTGCGGAATGACGGAAACGAGCAGGTCCGCCGGATGCTCCCGCCAGAAGCCCTCCAACAGTCTGACCAGGGGGCCGTGAAACAACCGGATGGTGGCCTGAAGGACTCGTAGGAGATAGGTGCTGCCCAGGGTCCAGCCATTCTGGAGCATGATGTTGTATTGCTGCTGGATGCGGATGCCGGTTAGCTTGCGCAGGACGTCCAAGCGGTCGGTCAAGTCCTGGAACTGGACCAATTCGACCTGCCAATCGCGGTTCTCTTGGCTGATTACCGTCTGCAAGGCGACGGCAGCGTTACGGTGTCCCCCTCCCCCATCATGGAAGACGACGCGGACTTTTTTCATCGGAATTGATTGTGCCACACGTTATAGTGGTCTGGAAAGAGCACACACCATGCCATGTGGATAAGATTGTAAACCACGCGTGCTCAATGAGTTCCATGGACACATTCACGCAGAATTCGTGACCTCTTCACGGGCTGTTCATATCGGCAGGGCAAAATTACATCATGCGCTGCGACCTTCACGTGCACTCCATCGCATCCGGAATGTTCACCGCCCCGGTGCTGAACCGCTTCTGCCGGGAGTCCTACAACGATCCCGCAGAGGTCTATGAACGGCTCAAGCGGCTGGGGATGTCCATCGTTACGTTAACCGACCATGATTCGATCGAGGCCGCGGAGGTTCTCCGGCGGCACCCGGACTTCTTCCTGAGCGAAGAGGTAACCGTCCGAACCCCCAGTGGGACGGAGATGCACATGGGCGTGTACGGAATGGCCGAGCGCGATCATGTGGAGATTCAGCGGCGGCGGAACGACTTTATTTCCCTGGTGATGTACCTTAGCGAGCGGAAGCTCTTTTTCAGCGTAAACCATGTGTTTTCAGGGCTTACCGGGCGGCGCGAGGAAGAGGACTTTCGCTGGTTCGCCTCCTATGTGCCATCGTTTGAAACGCGCAACGGGCAGATGTGGCCGCCGGCAAACGAAGGCGCCGCGAAGATGGCAGCGCGAATGGGGAAAATTGCCATCGCCGGAAGCGACTCCCACACCATCGCCGGCGTGGGGCTGACATTTACGGAAGTTACGGGCGTGCGCACAGTGGACGAATTCTTTGCCGGGCTGCGCGCGGGACGTGGGCGCGTGCAAGGAGCCCATGGAAGCTATTCGAAGATCACGGCAGACGTTTATTCCATCATTAAAGCGCTCTTTTACGACAAGCCCTGGACGCTTGCGATGTCACCGCTGGCCGTTCTGGTCCCGGCATTCACCCTGGGCCACTGGATGAACGAAATGCGTTTTTGCGAGAAGTGGACGAAGCTCATGGTGGAGGGCAAGAAGCAGCCCCGGATGCTGTGGGAGCTGGATTCGAGCTTGGGGACCAACCTGGCAGGTTGAGGCAAAACATGGGGAAGCCCTACGAACCGTGGTTTTGCGCGAAACGCAAAGCAGTCTATTTGCGGGCAAATTACACGCGAGAAATCTTGCTCGCGTACCTTTGCATCTTACTGATTGAAAGCGCTTGCTTGTTTCCGGCCTTCTGGATGAGGTGAGGCGATGGCAGTCGCACGCAACGTCTGGGGATACATCGAGCGCCGGGATCACCGGTTAATGCACCGGATGAACCGGTGGCGTGCGCCGCGCTGGATTCGCATCTGGATGATTACGGCGACGCGCATGGGCGATGGATGGATTTGGTACGGACTCGGGCTGATGTTGCTGGCGTTCGGCGGGCCTCAGCGTTTTGCGGCTATCGGCGCGGCGGGCGCTGCGGCAACCTTTGGAATTTTTGTGTTCAAGGCGCTCAAGAAGCTTAGCCAGCGTCCCCGTCCTTGCCAGTTTGAGCCGCACTGCTGGTCGAAGGTGCTGCCGCCAGATCAATTCTCATTTCCGTCGGGCCACGCGATGACGGCGTTCTCGGTCGCGCTGGTGGTGAGCTACTTCTACCCTTCGCTGGAAGGGGTCCTGTTTTTCCTGGCGCTCAGCATCGCGATCTCGCGCATCGTGCTGGGCATGCATTTCTTGAGTGATGTGCTTGCCGGCATGTTCCTGGGAGTTGCGCTGGGATGCGCTTCCATTACGGTATTTGCTTCGATGGGGTTGGCTTAGCTGCGCCAGCTCTGGCGCGATCGTTCTCCGCTTGAAAATCTCCGCCGCGGCCAGTTCTTACATTGGTTTTGGATGCGCAGCCAGTGCTTCGCGGAACGCCGCAAGATTATTCTTGTCCACAATGGCGGTGCCAGTGTCCACCCACGCGGGCATGGGTGGGGCCGGAGCCGTGCGCCAATCCTTGAATTCGTGGACGGCATTGTGGTGCAGGTCGTCGAGGAATTTCAGTCCGTAGTAGCCCATCACGTAGGGTTTCTGGACAATGGTTGCGGTGATGGCGCCGCGCTGAATCCAATCCAGCGTTTCCGGATCCTTGTCAAAGGTCACCACCGGGACTTTTCCTTCCAGGCTGACGATGTGCAAGGCGTCGGCTGCGCCGGAGCCGCCGGAAGCTTCCAGACTGATGATGCCGTCTGGCTTGTCTTTTCCGTGGAGCAACGCAGAGATGGCATCGTCGGCCACGCGCGCGTCGCCTTTGTCGTCGATGGTCTTGGTGATTTTGACGGCGGGATATTTCTTTAGCGCTTCGACCACGCCGCGCATGCGTTCGGAAATGTTGAACTGGCTGGGGATACTGATCACCGCGATGTTGCCTTTTCCTCCAAGAACCTCGGCCATGCGCTTGCCGCTTTCCTGCCCGGCGCGGAAATTGTCCGTGCCGATAAACATCACGCGCTTGGAATCGGGCGAATCCGCATCCACACAAATGACTGGAATGCCTTGTAAGACCGCGGTGTTGATGGGGTCCTTGAATAGGTCAGGATTCGCGGCGGAAAGCATGATGCCCGACGGTTTTTGCGCGACTGCCTGCTGGAAGGCGGTCAGTTCATCGTTGGCTGAAAACGCAGCGGGGCCCACCAGCTCGGCTTTCACTCCCATCTGTTTCGCCGCATCCGTTAGGCCGGCCTCCGCTTCCTGCCAGTACGGCAAACCGGTGTTGAAAGCCACGAAAACATAGCGCTCTTCGGGCTGGTGGTAGGGCTGCTGGCAGGCGGTCAATAGACCGCCAAGCAGAATGGCCGGGAGAAGAACGTGAACGTGACGAATTTTCATGGGAGGCCTCCTTCTAGAAATTTTCCAAGCGCAGGAAACGAGGTGAAAGAGCCGGAGTAGGATTCGCCTACTTCGAGGGGTAAGCCTACCACATCAACGGCGGGAAGGAGTCATCAAGTCAGATTCTTTGGGCGGAGTCATTCTGAAGATTCGAATGTTACGAAACAATTCGTCACAGGGCGATGATTTGAAAACTGAGGAAGGTCCTCAAGCCCTGTATATTGGTGGAAATGTCTGATGCGACGGTGACGTTTTCCAAGGAACAGAGTAAAGGGCTGCAAGCCTCCAACCTGTCGTTCCTGTTACAGGTTTCGCGGCCCGGTTTGTGGTCGACAACGGCTATGTTTTACCTCATGCCACTCGGCCACGCGGATCTGTTGCACTCCGGCAAATTGTGGCTGGGATTGTTTTTCGTGCTGTTCCCTCTTGGATTCTTGCTGTATGGCGTCAATGACATCGTAGATGCCGAGGGCGATCGGCTGAATCCACGGAAGGGCACGTTTCTGTTTGGGTCGCGGGGCGCACGCGAACAGCTTGCGGCTTTGAAGTGGCAGGTTGCTGCGGTGCAAATTCCGTTTTTGCTGGCGTTTTATTTTCTGGTGGGGCCGCGGATCTTGTGGTGGTACGCGGTGCTGCTGCTGGCCGTTGGTGTCTACAACGCACCGCGCCTTGGATGGAAGGGACGCCCTCCGTTTGACGTGCTGATTCAAGCAAGCTACCTGCTGGTTTTCGTTTTGAGCAGTTGGCTGAATCACGCGCCGCAGCTTCCCTGGCAAACGTTTCTGTTTGGCGCCCTGTTCGCCATGCACTCACATGTCTTCGGCGAGGTGATGGACATCGAGCCCGACCGGTTAAGCGGCCGGACGACGACCGCCGCGCTCATTGGCAGAGTCCCCGCCAAGTTCCTCATCGCCGGTTTCTTGTGCACTGAAACGGCGCTCGTATATTTCTATTTTCACGACGCGATCGTTTCGGGATTTCTCGCCCTCGGCATGCTTTGGTTTGTGTTGGACGCGGCAGCGCTCTGGAGAAATCGTGCGTATACGCCAACGGAAATGCGGCTGTTCCTGTGGGGCTGGAACATCGCAGCATTGCTGGGCATCTTCTGGAATTGGAACCACGGTACGTTCACGCATGTAAACTCAGTCCACTTATTTTGAGCATGCCAAAGAAATATCTACTCGAAATCAGTGTTGAAACGCTTAGGGCGGCACTGGCGGCGGAGCGCGGTGGCGCGGATCGCATCGAGCTTTGTGCTGACTTGTCCGTGGGGGGCGTTACGCCGAGCGTAGAACTGATGGGAGCCATGCGCGAACGAGTACAAGTCCCCATCTTCGTGATGATTCGACCAAGAGCTGGCGATTTTTTCTATTCCGACGCTGAATTTTCCGGCATGAAAGCTTCCGTCAGCTCCGCGAAGAGACTTGGGATCAATGGCGTGGTGCTGGGAATCTTGCGGCGAGACCGGAATGTGGACGTTCCGAGGACGCGCGAGTTGGTTGAATTGGCGCGGCCCTTGCCTATTACATTTCATCGAGCCTTCGACGAATGCGTCAATTTGCCTCAAGCGCTTGAAAACGTAATTCAGACTGGCCCGAAGAGAATCCTGACATCAGGTGGTGCGAAAAGCGCTTTCGGGGGAGCTTCCATGCTTGCCGATCTTGTTGCCGCGGCCGGAGATCGCATCACCATCCTTCCGGGCGCTGGAATCAACGCTTCCAACATTGCTCAGGTGGCAAAAGTGACGGGCGCACGGGAATTTCACTCCGGACTAAGCACCGCGCTTCCTTACGGGAGCCACGACTACGGGCGGTTCGAGGAGGAAGTGCGCAAGCTGGCAAGACACCTTGCACAAATGAACGGCACGTAACCCCGCGGGAGTGAAGCTCATAAGTTCTAGTCAACCATAGCCAGCACTCACCCCTTGTTTTTCATAAGTGTTGCATCTAAAGGACTTATCATTTTTGTAAGTGCTTTAGAATCAACACTTGCGGGCATCTCTACAAGTGTTGATTCTAAAGGGGCTTACATTGGACCAGAATTCTGCAAAATGCGCTTCTTCAAGTGGTGCGCCGCGGTCCCCAGCTCCCCTCTCGCTTAGCCAAGAGGTTGGGCCGGCATAGAGAATTTGGGAGTGAAAGCAAAACTGCGGCAGACGAAGCTGCCGCAGTCCGTGTAGATCACAATTTGACCTGAAAACATTATAACACACGGCCGAAGGACTGTCAGGTCGTCCTTGCCACTTTGACTTCTTCGGTGATTCGGGCATAAAACCGACGATTGAAGAGGGACAGCGCCGCCAGCAACGCGACAGCCGGAATTATGATGTGAATGACCCAGTAGCCAATACTGACTGATACCGGCAACGTCCCAAACCGATAGGGCGGGTGTGCCGGGTCAATCCACGGAGCTAGTGGAAAACGAAGCAGCCAGAGCCACTTTAGGATTTCAAAGAAGACCGGAAACAGCGCGGCGATATAGCGCTGTCTCGGCGAGCTATTGACGAATACTCCGTACAGTGCCGAAATGGCTCCTGCGAAGGCGAAGCTCACTATCAAATCCCAGTGCATGAAAAGCGGCAGAGGAGTGAACGGGATGCGCATGCGGAATATCCACGAGGCACTCGTTGCTCCAGTGAGGAGCCCGAGCGCGGACTGAACTAGCCACACAGTCAGTACTGCAGCAGTTCCAGGGATGATGACACGGCGGGTACGCCCATAATCTGACATCTTGGCCTCCCGAATCGTCCCAAGGGCTCGCCGCAGATAGCAAAGGGACGTAAGCTTACGTTAGGCTTTTTGCGCCTGGCGGCGGAGGAATGTCGGGACGTCGAGATCGTCCGAGGGAACTTCCTGGCTGACTTCGCGGACATTTTGCTGAACCTGGTGTACCACGTTCGGCAGCGTTTGCTGCATCGGCGCATCGGGCATTTCACGACCGGCCTTCCAAGTTTTTGGAAGGAACGAAGGCTTTTGGTGCAAGTTTTTCTTGTTGGCGTCCTTGAAGCCCGCGGCGATCACGGTGATTTTGACGCTGTCCTTCATGTTGTCGTCCTGAACGGCGCCGAAGATGATGTTGGCGTTTTCGTGCGCGGCTTTCTGGATGACGCTCGACGCTTCGTGAACTTCGTGCAGCGTGAGGCTCGAGCTGACCGGAAATATTGATGAGGATGCCTTGCGCGCCCTGAATGGAATTGTCTTCGAGCAAGGGGCTTGCGATGGCGCGATTGGCGGCGTCGACGGCGCGGTTCGTTCCGGTGGCTACGGCGGTGCCCATCACGGCGTAACCCTGCCCGTGCATGATGGCTTTTACGTCGGCGAAATCACGATTGATGATGCCGGGAACAGTGATGATGTCCGAGATGCCTTGCACGGCCTGGCGAAGAATGTCGTCGGCGATGCGAAACGCATCGAAAAAGCTCGTGCCGCGCTCGACGGTTTCCATCAAGCGCTCGTTGGGAATGACGATGACGGTATCCACGGCTCCAATGAGTTCTTGCAGCGCTTGCTCGGCCTGCATCATGCGGCGCTTGCCTTCGAAGGCGAACGGCTTGGTCACAACGGCTACGCTCAAAGCGCCTAACTCGCTAGCGAGCGAAGCGACGACGGGCGCAGCCCCGCTGCCCGTGCCTCCGCCGAGGCCGGAGGTGATGAAAATCATGTCCGAGCCTTCCAGCGCTTCGATGATTTTCTCCGTGTCTTCGAGCGCGGCCTTGCGGCCGACCTCCGGATTCGCGCCGGCACCGAGGCCCTTGGTGAGTTTCGCGCCGAGCTGCAATTTCACGGGCGCCTGCGAAAGCTTCAATGCCTGCAAGTCGGTGTTCGCGGTGATAAATTCGACGCCTTCGAGCTTGGCGCGGATCATGCGATTCACCGCATTGCATCCGCCCCCGCCCACGCCGATCACTTTGATCTTCGCCGGCTGCAGATCCTCGCTGAAGCTCATGCGGATTCCTGCTTCTCTTGCTGTCATATCTCTCCCCCAGACTTCTCCAGTTTCGCTAGCGGCTCTCGGGCAGGGTTACGAGGCGCCTGCGAACATGGCCTTCAATTTGGATACAAGATTTCCCGCGCGCTGCGGCGAGTTGCGCCGCGCTCGCGCGCCATGCAAAGCGAGCCCGACTACCGTTGCATATTCCGGCTGCGCCACCTGTTCGGGCAGATCAGCCAAGCCCTTTGGTTCCGCAATGCGCACTGGCAGATGGAAGGAATTCTCGGCGAGTTCATCCAGGCCGTGCAGACGCGCGCCGCCGCCGGCGAAAACAAATCCCGCGGGAATCTGGCCATCGAGGCCGGCGCGCTGCAAATCGTCGCGGATCAATGAAAGCAGTTCCATGGCGCGCGGCTCGATGATGTCCGTGAGCATGTGCGCAAAGATGGTGCGCGGCGGGCGGTCGCCTACGCTGGCAATCTCGATGGAGCCTTCTTCCTTTTTCATGAAGGCGGACGCGGCGCAACCGTGGCGGCGCTTGATGCGCTCGGCTTCGGGAATTGGCGTGCGCAAACCGACGGCGAGATCATTTGTAAAGTGATCGCCGCCAATGGCCACGGCGCTGGTGTGACGGACTACGCCGCCGCCGTAAACGATCACTTCGGTGGTGCCGCCACCGATGTCCAGCAAGGCACAGCCGAGATCGCGCTCATCTTGCGTGAGGCACGATTCCGCGGAAGCCAACGGCTCAAGAACCGTGTCGCTGATGAGGATGCCAGCCTTGTTCGCGGCGGTGACAAGATTTTGCGTGGCGGCGACGGACGAGGTGACGAGATGAACGTTGGTTTCGAGGCGATGGCCAACCATGCCGATGGCGTCGCGAATGCCAGTCTGCGCGTCCACCATGAACTCATGCGGAAGGACGTGCAGCACTTCGCGGTCTTCGGGTAGCGTGATGTTGCGCGCGGCGTCCACCGCTCGACGCACGTCATCGCGTTCGATGTCGCGTGGGCGATGGCCCAGGCTGATGCCGCCGCGGCTGTTGACGCCGCGGACGTGACCTCCAGCTACGCCGATCAGCGCCTCTTCCACCGGGACGTTGGCCACGCTTTCGGCTTCTTCCACGGCGCGGCGAATCGAGCTGACCGTGGAATCAAGATTGACGATCAGGCCCTTGCGCAGCCCTTTTGACTCCGCCGCACCGAGCGCAAGAAACTTTACGACTTCGCCTTCGACCTCGGCGATGAGCACGCAGGTCTTCGTGCTGCCGATGTCCAGCCCAACCAGGTATTTGTCTTTCTTCGCCAAGCCGCCGCTCCTGCGATGAATCTATTTTGTTTTCTTGCTGGCCGTGACCGAACTGGTCTCCGGATTCACGACCACTTGCCGCATATACTGCAAATCGATGGACTGCACGCGTCCGGTGTTCGCCTGCCACTGCGAAAAGTTATCCACCAGCATTTTGTATTTCCCGGTGAATTCTCCGGAGCCAAAATGAATCGTGACCGCCTGCGAATCGGTCGGTCCGGCAAGACCGGTCATGACCACGCGCAAGTCTTTGGGATTCGAAAGATCGAGCTCGCTGACGCGATCGGCAGAGCCCGCGCGGACCCGGTCCACGTCCTTCATGAACTCCTGGTAGACCTGCATGCGTTTCTCGCGCTGGTCGCGAGAGACTTCTTCGGAGACGCCGTTGACGATCGGGAATTGCAAATCTTCGCCTTGCGGACGATCGAGAATTACGCCATGCGCGTCAATCAGGGCCAGTTCGTTGCCGTTTCGCGCGAATGCGATCGGCGTGCGCTCGATTAGTTCCACGCGAATGCGGTTTGGCAGGATCCGCTGCACGCTGGCGGATTCGACCCACGGGATTTGTTCGAGATCGCTGCGACGCATATCCAGCGGAATGCGCAGGACGCTGCGGTCGCGGTCATGCACAAATTGCTGGAGCACCGCTTCGCGGGCCACAATGTGATTTCCGCTGACATCAATTTGATCCGGCTTGAGCAAAAGCATCGTGGGCGAATAGAGCAGAAATCGCGTTCCATAGACGACGGCAGTCAAGCCCGCAATTCCGGCGACGCTCAGGACCAGCACTCGCCGATAGAACGGCCAGCCTCGCCCGGTAAATTTCTTACGGCGGATTTCGACCGGTTTCTGACGGCGCAGGTAACGCGGCTCTTCGTCGGCAATCAGCTCCGGCCGATAAGCATCGGCGTCCGCAGCTGCCGTCGCATTGCGCTGCATGGTCTTTACGCGTTCCAAACGACCACCTCGTTCTCCAGTTCGAAGCCGAAAGCCTTCTGCACGCGTTCGCGCACATCGGCAATCAGCGCCAGCATGTCTTTGGCGGAAGCTTTTCCTGTATTCACGAAAAAATTGGCATGGCGGTCGCTGACGCGGGCATCGCCGACGGAGTGGCCTTTGAGGCCGAGCTCATCAATCATGCGCCCAGCCGACGCACCAGGAGGATTTTTGAAGATGCAGCCGGCGCTTTTCTGGCCAAGCGGCTGGCTCGCTCGCCGCTTTTCGTTGCAGATACGAATTCCTTTTAGGATTTCATGGAACGGATTGGAGGGTAGTTCCAGCGTCACCGAAAGCATCATATCATCGGGCGCAAAAGAAGTGTGCCGGTATTCGAAAGAAATCTGATGGCCGCGGAGGGTTTCGAGTTTGCGTTCGGCGGCCCGGTAGAGCTTCACTTCGCGGACGTAGGTGCCGATTTGCATGCCGTAGGCGCCGGCGTTCATGCGGAGGGCGCCGCCGACGGTGCCAGGTACGCCGATCAGGCCTTCCATCCCGCCGAGGTCGTTCTTCGCGCAGTACGTGACAGTGCGGCCGAGGTCCGCTGCGGCGTCTACATGCGCAAGGTTGCCATCGAGAACGATGTCGGGCTCCGGAGCGACCGAGCTGAAGAATGACCCAAGGCAATTCGCCATCGTCGACTAGCAGATTCGAACCGCCGCCCAGGAACTTGTGGGGAATGCCGCCGTCATCGAGAAGCCGCAAGAGACAAGGAATGCTTTCATGCTTCTTGATGCGCAGGAGATCGGTCGTCCCGCCAATGCCAAGCGACGTGAGCTCCGCGAGCGAAGTCCCTTGCCGAAGCTCGACGTCGAGCTTCGCGAGGCCGCCGAGAAGTTTGGGATCGCTAATGCGCATGATGCGTGGGATGCTCCGTTCCGAGTAAAACCATCAGCTCGCCGCTGGCGCGGCTGACGCTGCCCGCCCCGATGGTCAAGATGGCATCTCCAGGGCGCGCCTGCTTCAGCAGAAACACCATGCCTTCCTGCATGGAGCGGAAATAGTGTGCGTTTTTGTGACCGGCTTCACGGATGGCGTTGGCCAGCGCCTCGCTCGTGATGCCAGGGATGGGCGCCTCGCTGGCGGCGTAGATATCGAGGAGCACGAGAATATCGGCTTGGTTGAAAGCGCGGCAGAAATCGTCCCAAAGATGCTGCGTGCGCGTGTAACGGTGCGGTTGAAACAAAACCAGCAGGCGATTGAACTCGCACCCGCGCGCTGCTTCGAGCGTGGCGCGAATTTCCGCGGGGTGATGGCCGTAATCATCAACGACGGTGATGTCGTTCACGACGCCCTTGATGTCGAACCGGCGGCCCACTCCGGCAAATTTGGCCAGGCCTTCGCGAATGAGATCGGCCGGAACATTCAAGTACAGCGCGACCGCCGCGGCCGCCGCTGCGTTCCGGACATTGTGCATACCCGGCGGATGCAACAGGCGGAACAATCCGAGGTCTTCGCTGCGGTAGGTGAGCCGAAATTCGCTGCCGAGTCCTTCGAGTTTCACATCGCTGATGACCAGGTCGGCCTGCGTGGAAGTGCCATAGGTAATGATGGGGCGCTTCACGCTGGGAACGATGGCCTGCACGTTGGGCTCGTCAATGCAGAGAATTGCCGCGCCGTAAAATGGCACGCGATTCACGAACTGGATGAACGCTCCCTGAATGTCTTCGAGCGAGGAGTATTGATCCAGATGCTCGCGATCGATGGTTGTCACCACAGCGACGACGGGCGCAAGCATCAGGAAGCTGCGATCGCTTTC
Organism: uncultured Acidobacteriota bacterium; assembly: GCA_963729455.1. Taxonomy (GTDB): domain Bacteria; phylum Acidobacteriota; class Terriglobia; order Acidiferrales; family UBA7541; genus Acidiferrum. The sequence continues at coordinate 318,234 of CAVSNX010000002.1, read as the reverse complement.
ATCCGCTTCCACAACAAAATACTCGCCCTTGCCGAGCCGGGCCGTCGTGCCTGCTTGATTGACTCTCCCGCCGATCACAAACGTCGGGTCGAGGTGCGCTGCTGCTAACACCGAGGCGACCATCGAAGTGGTGGTGGTCTTGCCGTGCGCGCCGGCCACAGCGATGCCGTATTTCAAGCGCATCAGCTCCGCCAGCATTTCCGCGCGCGGAATCACCGGGATCTTGCACTTGTGCGCTTCGATGACTTCGGGGTTGTCGGCTTTCACGGCGGAGGAAGTAACGACCACGTGCGCGCCATTCGCGTTCGCGGCCTTATGACCTTCGAAAATGGTCGCCCCGAGATTCTCCAGCCGCTCGGTGATGTTCGAAAGCTTGACGTCCGAGCCCGAAACGGAATAGCCGAGCGTCAGCAGCACTTCGGCGATGCCGCTCATACCGATGCCACCAATGCCGACGAGATGGATGCGCTGAAAATTGCGAAAAGAGACCATCATGAAGGTGCCCTCTGCGAATTTCCCTGCACGTTCGCAGCCTCTTCAATCAAGTTGACGATGTCGCGCGCGGCGTTCGGGCTGGCAAGTCCTCGTGCAGCGGCTGCCAGTTTTTCGATTTCTTTGGGCTGATCGAGAAGCGAGAAAATTTCTCCGGTCAATCGTCCGGCGGTAAGTTCCGTTTCGGAGATCAACCGGCCGGCGCCCGCGCGGGACATTTCCTGCGCGTTGCGCAATTGATGGCTGTCGGTGGCCCGTCCGAATGGAATAAAGATGGCGGCTCGTCCCGCGGCGGCGACTTCCGCTGCGGTGATCGCTCCTGCTCGGCAAACAATCACATCTGCCCAGGCAAAGCGCTCCGCCATGTTCGTTAGGAAGGGCACAACCTCCGCAAGAATTTCGCGCCGCGCGTACGCGGTGCGTACCGCATTATAATCGCCTTCGCCAGTTTGATGCACGATGGCCAATTCGTTTTTTCGCGCGGCGAGGCGGTCCATGGCACCCACGAACGCGCGATTGATCGGCAGCGCCCCTTGGCTGCCGCCGGTAATCAGCAGGCGGAATGGCTTCTCAGGCTTGCGCGGAACGATCGAGAAGAACTCCGGCCTAACCGGGCAGCCGGTAACGATGGCTTTTTTCCCCCACGACTGTGCAGAAACTTCGTACCCTGTGGCGATGCGCGCGGAAATTCGCGCCAGAACTTTGTTGGTGAAGCCGGGCTCAGCGTTGGGCTCAAAAATCACGTTCGGCACGCGCCCGAGCCAAGTCGCCAGCAGCATCGGCCCCGCCGCGTAGCCGCCGACGCCGAACGCGGCGACAGGTTTGTGTTTCCGCAAAACTCGGCGCGCGTCCAGCATCGCCGGAAACAGCATCGCCAGGTTTTTCAGCAGCGTCGCGCCGCCCTTGCCCTTTAGCCCGGCCACGCGCAGCGTCTCCAACGGCAGCCCTGCTTGCGGCACCAGCTTCATTTCAATTCCGCGTTTTGTTCCGACCAGCACCACTTCCCTCTCGGTTCCTCTCGAAAGCCATTCCTGTGCAATCGCCAGCGCTGGAAAAACGTGTCCACCTGTCCCGCCGCCTGCGATCAGCAATTTCACGTGACGCGTCCGCTCCTCACGCTTCTGCGGCCTGCTGCGAAATGTTCAGGAGCACGCCCGTGGCCAGCAGCATCACCAGCAAACTCGAACCGCCATAACTGATGAACGGCAGCGGGATGCCTTTTGTCGGCACCATCCCGAGCACTACCGCGAAATTGATCAGCGCTTGGCTCAGTACCATCACGGTGATTCCCAGCGCCAGCAGTCGGCCGAATCCATCTCGTGCGGAGAACGCTGCGCGCATCCCTCTCCACCCGTAAACGGCGAACAGCGCAATGACGATCATGGCGCCGATAAATCCCAGCTCTTCGCAAATCACGGCGTAAATAAAATCGGTGTGCGCCTCTGGCAAGTAGAAAAGTTTTTGCTTGCTTTCCATCAAACCCACACCAGTAAACCCACCAGAGCCCACCGCGATCAGCGATTGCAAGAGTTGAAATCCAGCGCCCTGCGGGTCAGAGGTCGGATCAAGAAATGCCATCAATCGCGCTTGGCGGTAGGAAACATGGGTAATCAGCAGATAGAGCGCCGGCATTGCTGCCACAGCGCCGACCGCAATCCACTTCCAGGAAAGGCCCGCGACGTACAGAATTGCAGTGGCCACCAAGACGATATCAATCGCAGTCCCCAGGTCCGGTTGCAAAAGCACAAGGACGACGCAAATTAGAATCGGCCCCGCCGCGGGAAGAATGGTCTGCCAAAAGTCCTCTTTGCAAAATTCCATTCCGGCTTTGCCGCGGCGCTTGAGGTCCAGGAACCAGGCCAAATAAAGGATCACGGCGAGTTTTGCGAGTTCCGAAGGCTGTATGTTGACGGGGCCGAATTTGATCCAGCGGTGTGTGGCATGCGATTTGTCCAGAACAAAAGTGCCCACGAGCATCAGCAATACCAAACAAACAACGGGATAGATGACCGCGGGTTCGCGCAGCTTGCGATAATCGGTGCGCATCAGCACAAACATTCCCGTGAGGCCGATGACCAGCCAGGCCGCCTGCCGCGCCAGAAAAAATGTAGGAGTGGCCGTATTTCTGCTCCGCGGTAACCGCCGACGCGCTGAGAATCATCACCGCGCCGAACAAGCAGAGCACGAGCGTTACGACAAACAGCCAGCGGTCCGTTTCCAGTCGTCTCGGCACGTCTCGTCACCCTCTCCCGGAACTTGTGCTGGCGGATTGGCGTTCCAATTGGTGCACCAATTCCTTGAAGACGCGTCCGCGGTGCTCGTAATTCTCGAATTGATCGAAGCTGGCGCACGCCGGCGCGAGAAGCACGATGTCGCCATGCCGCGCTGCGTCGGACGCGACCTCGACGGCACGCTCGATGGTTCCTGCACGCTCGATAGCCACGCTTCCGGCAATCTGCTTTTCAATTTTGTCCGCTGCCGCGCCAATTAGCAGCGCAAGAATGGCCTTTTCGCGCAACGACGTCTGCAGCAGGGTGTAGTCGCTGCCTTTGTCTTTCCCTCCAAGAATGACCAGGATTCTTCCGGGAAAGGCATCCAGCGCTTTCACCGTGGCGTCAACATTGGTGGCTTTCGAATCGTTGTAGTACCTCACGCCGCCAATCTCCGCGACAAACTCCAAGCGATGTTCGACACCAGAAAACGAGCGCACGCCTTTTGCGATGGCGGCGGCATCGGCACCCGTGAGCCGCGTGGCGGCCACGGCGGCCAAAACGTTTTCCACGTTGTGCGCGCCCGCCAGCGGAATGTCCTGAATCTTCAGCACGGATTCTTCTTTCCCGTCACTGCGAAAAGCGATTTCGGTTTCCCGCACGAACGCGCCCTGCGCCACGCGCTGTTTTCGGCTGAACCAGAAGACTTGCGGCTTCGACGGCGCATATTTTGTTGTTGCCGGGTCATCCGCATTCAACACAGCGAAATCCGCTTCCGTTTGGTTCTCGAAAATGCGCGCCTTGGCGGCGCCATATCCTTCGAACGTGCGATGCCGGTCCAAATGATCGGGCGTCAGGTTTAGAAAGACGCTGATGTTGGGGCGAAAGGATTCGATCAGCTCCAACTGAAAACTGCTCAGCTCCGCAACCGTGATGGTGCGGTCGTTCGTCTGTTCAACAATCGAGATCACCGGAGTCCCGATATTCCCCGCAAGAATCGTGGGAACTCCGGCACTTCTTAAGATGTGCTCGATCAACGAAGTCGTCGTGGTCTTCCCGTTCGAACCCGTGATTCCGCTCAAGCGTCCTTTCAAGAATCGATCCGCCAATTCGATTTCGCTCCAAATCGTGGTTCCGCTCGTGCGGGCCGCTTGCAGCAGCGGCGCGTCGGCGGGCACTCCGGGACTCGGAATGATCAAATCCTGCTGCAGAAATATTTCCTTCGAATGGCCGCCCAATTCAAGATGGACACCCGCCGTCCGCAATTGCAGAAGCGCCTCGCCAATCGCGTTTTCTGTGCGTGTATCTGTTGCGGTCACGATCGCGCCACGCGCAGCACAAAAGAGCGACGTGGCCACACCCGTTCGGGCCAGTCCCACGACCAGCACGCGCTTGCCTCGCAATTCGAACGAACCTGCCATCGGCGTCGCCAAGCCCTCTGAACAAAATATCCCGCTACCTCAATTTCAACGTGGTCAGCGCAAACAGCGCAAAAACCAGCGCGGCAATCCAGAAGCGCACAATCACTTTCGACTCGCTCCAACCGAGCAACTCGAAATGATGATGGATCGGCGCCATCCGAAAAATGCGCTTCCCGCGCATCTTGAACGAAGCCACTTGTAGAATCACAGAAAGCGCTTCGATCACAAATATGCCGCCGACAAAAAAAAGCAGGATCTCCTGCTTGATGATGACCGCAATCGTGCCAATCGTTCCGCCGAGAGACAGCGAACCGACGTCTCCCATGAAGATTTCCGCGGGGTGCGCGTTGTACCACAGGAACCCGAGCGAAGCTCCCACCAGCGCGCCGCAGAACACGGTTAGTTCGCCGACCCGCGGGATGTACTGAATCTCCAGATAGGTGGCCCAGCGAAAATTGCTGCTCACGTAAGTCAAAACCGTTAACGCACCGGCGGCGATGACCGTGCACCCGATGGCCAAGCCGTCGAGCCCGTCGGTAAGGTTCACGGCGTTGGAAGAACCCACAATCACAATGGCCACCGCTACAAGAAACGGAACAAACGCCAGCGGCCAGAGATGCCCGGAAAAATGAGAATGATCAAGCAGTGAATGGACCACCAGGTCCGGATGGAAACGCTTCAAGAACGGAAAAACGAACTGCGTCGAGTACGCGCTGTTCGTTGCCAAAACAAGAAGCGCGACGCCCACAATCAAGCTGAGGAACACCTGAAAGTAGATTTTCTTCTTCGCCGTAAGGCCCAGGTTGCGCTGCTTGGAAACTTTCGCGTAGTCATCAATGAACCCAATCACGGCAAAACCAAATAACGCGAAGAGCGAAAGCAGGATGAATGGATTCGTCAGATCGGCCCAAAGGAGAACCGGCACGGCCGTGGAGAACACGATCAGCACACCCCCCATCGTGGGAGTGCCCGCTTTCTTTTTGTGCTCTTCGGGGCCTTCCTCGCGGATGTACTGGCCGATTTGCAATTCGCCCAGGCGGCGGATTAGCCACGGCCCAAACACCAGCGCCAGAAACATCGCCGTAAGGCTCGCATACACCGTGCGCACGGTAATGTAGCGGAAAATATTCAACGGGCTGAAGTAGCGCTGTAGCGTGTGGTAGAGGAGGTAGTAGAGCATGTCAGTGCCGATGCTCCTGCACTGGGAATTCGCCCGGTGTCGAGTGGCGCGTGATCAACGACTCCACGATGCGCTCCATCTTCACTCCGCGCGAGCCTTTGACCAGCAACAGGTCGCCTGCAATCACCAGGGTTCCCAGAAACTCAGCCGCTTCCTCGGGAGTCGGGAAAAATTTCGTCTGCGCGCGCGGCAGTCCGGCCTCTTGCGCGCCTTCCACAATTTGCGCCGCATCTCCCGCCACTCCAATGACCCAATCAATCTTTCCGGTCTTCGCGGCGAATCGGCCGGCTTCGCGATGCAGTCCCGGCGAAGCGGTACCAAGTTCACGCATTTCCCCCGCGGCAAGGATGCGCCGGTGATAATTCGGCGTCGCCGCCAGCAGTTCGGTCATGGCTTGCAGCGCCGCAGGGCTCGAGTTGTAACTGTCGTTGATGAGCGCCGCTCCATTCGAAAACCGCAAAAGCTCCCCACGCATCGAGGGCGCGCGCAGCGACCGGAACACGCTCTGCGCTTCCGCCGCGCCGATATTCCAAACGCTGGCCGCCGCCAACGCCGCCAGCGCATTCGAAATCGCGTGCCGCCCCGGCACCATCAATTCCAGCCGCACGCGCCCCTCGGGACTTACATAATCAAACGCAGAGCCCAGCGCTCCGCGGTCTTCAATCTCTTCCGCCGCAAAAAACGCCGGCTTTTCGATCCCATACGTCATTACGCGGCCAGGCGCATACGCGCCAAACGCGGCGACGCGCGGATCATCCGCGTTCAGCACCGCGGTGGATTCGTGGCCGTTCAATCCTTCAATCAATTCGCGCTTTGCCAGCGCAATCTCATCCACCGACGAAAAGAATTCGAGGTGCGCCGGAGCCACCCGCGTCACAACACCGACATCCGGCCGCGCGATCGCAGCCAGCCGCTTTAACTCGCCCAGGCGCGACATCCCCATTTCCAGCACCGCCGCCTGATGCGTTTCGTCCAGCTTCAACAGCGTCAGCGGCAGCCCGTACTCGTTATTGAAATTCCCTTCTGACTTTAGGATCCGCAGCTTCGCGCCCAGCAGTGCCGCCAGGATCTCCTTCGTAGTGGTCTTGCCGACAGAACCCGTGACGCCGGCAATTTTCCCGCCCCAGGCTTCGCGCACTGCGCGCGCGAGTTGCTTGAGCGCCTCAAAGGTGTCGGCCACGGCGATGCATCGAGCGCGGACGCCTTCTGCATACCGCGAAAGCTGCGCCTCCGCCACCACTGCCGCGAGTGCTCCCAGCTCCAGCGCACCGGCCACATGATCGTGTCCATCATGACGCGGTCCGTGGATGGCGATGAACAACTCTCCAGCACGTACCGTGCGAGAATCAATCGAGACGCCGGCCACCCGGGCCAGGGGGTCGAGTCCCGTCCCCGCCCGAGTACCCAAAGCGCCAGCCACTTGTGCAATCGTCCACCGCATAAGTTCCTCAAAGAGTTTGCCTTACCCAGACACCCCGCACTTCTGTTGGTTGTCACCGTTTTGAGGGCTCCTCCTTTCAAGAGGCCAGCCATTGGCTTGTCCCGGCCGGGCCGGGACACCAGCACCCTCGTCACAGCTACGGAACAAGCGCGCTAGGTGCCAAACCCTGAGCCATTTCGCGGGCCACCTTTCGGTGAACCGGCGAGCGGCCCATCAAATCCACGTTCGCGCAGGGCCTGCCGCGCCACTTCGCGGTCGTCAAATTCCAGAGTGCGGTCCGCGAGAATCTGATAATTCTCGTGGCCTTTTCCGGCTAATAGCACGATGTCACCGGCGCGCGCCTCGTCCATCGCCAGGCTGATGGCTTTTTCGCGGTCCGGTTCGATCAGATATTTGCCGGCCGTTTTTTGCAGGCCAACGATGATGTCGCTGATAATTTTCAGCGGGTCTTCGCTGCGCGGATTGTCACTCGAAAGAATCGTCAAATCGCTTAGCCGCCCGGTGACTTCTCCCATGACCGGGCGCTTGGTGCGGTCTTTCTCCCCGCCGCAGCCGAAGAGCGTGATGATGCGGCCTTTGGGATTCAGTTCGCGCGCCGTGCGAATTAAGTTTTCCAGCGCATCATCCGTGTGCGCGTAATCCACAATCACCAGAAAGGGCTGCCCAAGATCGATCCGTTGGAATCGTCCTGAGACGCTTTCGAGATTTCGGATGCCCCTCTCGATCACTTCGTTCGAAAGACCGAGCGCTTGCGCCGCACCGATTGCGGCGAGAAGGTTATAAACGTTGATCCGGCCAACTAATGAGGAAAGCACTTCGACTTTTCCGTTCGGCGTATGGGCAGTGAACGTCAAGCCGTCAAATGTAAGGTGAAATTTCTTTGTGGTGATTTCGGCGTGCGACTCAAGCCCGTACGTCACGGTTTTCTTCGCCAGCCCGGCCAGCTTTTTCCCGAATTCATCGTCGGTATTCACCACCGCAACTTCGGGAGCGCCGGCGCCTGTGCCTTCAAACAGCTTTTTCTTGGCCGCAAAATAATCTTCAAACGTCTTGTGATAATCCATGTGCTCGCGCGTCAGGTTGGTGAAAACCGCGGCCTGAAAGTGGCAGCCCCAAAGGCGGTCCATCGCCAGCGAATGCGAACTGGCCTCGAGCACTGCGCATGTCCCTCCCGCATCGCGAATTTCCGCGAAGAATCCTTGCAGGTCCACCGATTCCGGCGTCGTATTGGGCGCGGGATAATCGCCAAGCGGGGTGTGATACGCAATCGTTCCGAACAAACCGGTCTTGGCACCGGAAGCCTTCACGATCGCGTCTATGACCGAGGTCGTGGTTGTTTTCCCGTTCGTCCCCGTCACCGCCACAAGTTGCAGCGCATTGGCTGGATGCCCGAAAAAATTTGCCGCAGTAATTGCCAATGCCTTGCGCGCATCTTGAACCTGAATCCAAGCGATGTCACTTGCCAGCGTGCTGGTCGCAGCCTCCGCGCTCGCAATAGCGACAGCGCCGCGCTTCACCGCATCTTGAATGAACGCATTTCCGTCCGCCTTGGCCCCATGCAACGCAAAAAACAGCGCACCCGGCTGCACTTTCCGCGAATCGCAAGCCACCTGACGAATTTCCACGTCGCTCGCGTCCGCAGGCAGCTTCGCCTGCAAGCCCTCGAATACTTCACTCAGTTTTTTCCCAATGCTCGCGCTGTCTCGGTGGGCAGCTTGCTTACGTTGGCGTTCGATCTCGTTCGTGGCGGCGTCCTGTGTTTGTTCTTCCTGGCTCAATCCCATTCTCATCCTAATGCCTTGCCTTCCGCTGCGTCTGCGCGATCTTTTCCGCTGGTGCTCCGAATTGCACGGTGATCTTCGCCCCGCGCCTGACTTTCACTCCCGCCGCTGGCGTCTGATTCGTAGCAAGACCACTGCCAATCAAGACTGGGTCCAGCCCCATTCGAATGCAAATCTCCGTCGCGTCACGCATCGTCTTCCCCGAAAGCTCCGGCACTTCAATATCGCCCCCTTCCTCCACTGCAACGGTCACCGGAGGCGCCTGGCTCTTGCCCTCGCTGGGTTTTGCCGCCGCAGCTTCCGCCGGAGGTTGGTCCGGTTGGCCGGAAAAATCTGTTGGCGCGAAATCCTCGAGCGCTGCGCTGTCCGACGCCTCTCGATTCTTGTACGCGGCCTGCATTAGCCGCGGCCCCACCGGCACGTCGCGCGGCACGTCCAAGTACGGCAGTACCTGCTCCGCGACGCGCTTGAAAACCGGCGCGGCTACTTGCCCGCCCTCATGCTCGCCCACCGGCGAATCGAGCGAAACCAGAATGGTCACCGCCGGATTGCTGATCGGAGCAAAACCAGTGAAAGACGCAATCAACTGCGTCCGCGAATAGCGCCCCGTCGAGGGATCTATTTTTTGCGCGGAGCCTGTTTTCCCCGCCGCCGTCCAGCCATCGAGATGCGCCAGCTTTCCGGTGCCATTCAACACTACGCCTTCCATCAGGCGCCGCAGCGTCGCGGCCGTCTCCGGCCGAATGACCCGCCGCGGCTCCACTGGAGCCAGCGGCCCTTCGGCGGGCAACGCCTGTTCGCCGCGCTGCAACTGCGCAATCACATGCGGCTTATAAAGCATTCCGCCATTGGCAATCGCCGAAACGGCGCTGATCAGTTGGATTGGCGTGACGCCAACTTCCTGTCCCATGGAGATCGAGCCGATTGAAATCGGCGTCCAGTTCTCCAGCCGCCGCACCAGCCCCTTGCTTTCGCCGGGCAGGTCCACTCCCGTGAGTTGTCCAAATCCAAACACGCGGATGTAGTCGTAAAATCTCGGAGCGCCGAGTCGCAGGGCAATCTTGATCGCGCCAACGTCGCTCGATTGCGCCAAAATTTCCGAGACACTCAGTAACCCAAACGGTTTGTGGTCGCGGATGCGATGTCCAGCCACGTACACCGCGCCGTTCTCGCAATCAAACACTTCCTCCGGCCGCGTAATCCCCTGATCGAACGCCGCAGCCAGTGTAATCAATTTAAACGTCGAGCCCGGCTCATACAGCGCGGTGACTGCACGGTTCATGCGCGACTCTGCCGGCGCTTCATTCGCCGTGTTGGGATTGAACTTCGGCCAATTCGCCAGCCCCAGAATTTCACCGCTGTTCGGATTCATCACGATGACCGTGCCTGCGGTCGCGTGGGTCTTGGTGATCGCCGCGGCCAGTTCCCGCTCAGCGATGTATTGAATCTTTTCGTCCAGCGTCAGGACCACATTCGCGCCGCGTTCGCGCTGCGCCTCTCCCCCGTCGAACCAGCGCTGGCGCGCATCGGCCATGACAATGATTTTTTCGCTCTTCCCGCGAATCTGGCTGTCCAGCTCGTGCTCGATCCCACCCAATCCTTTTTCATCCACATCCACGAAACCTAGAACATGCGAAGCAAGGTCGCGTTTTGGATAAATGCGCTGATTTTCCTTCTGGAAATAAACGCCTTTCAGGTTGAGCGCCGCCACCGCTTCGGCTTTATCCGGAGGAAGCTTCCGCGCAATCCACACAAACGAACGCGAAGACTCCAGCCGCCTTTCCAAAACATCACGCGGAATGCCCAGCACACCGGAAAGCAGATGCGCCGCAAGTTGCTCGTCGGCAAGTTCAGAAGGCACGGCAAACGCGGAATCCACCGGGATGCTCATCGCCAGCGGATGCATGTTGCGGTCGAAGATCGAGCCGCGCTTCGGCGTGATTTCAATGACGCGCTGTTGCTGCCGCTGCGCGCGAGCCATGTATTCGCTGTGACGGAAAAGTTGCAGGTAGGCCAGCCGTCCAAAGACCGCCGTCATCCATAGCAGCGCCAGGCCGGCAACGATGAGCAGGTTTTTGACCGCCAAGCGGTCACCCTTCGAGCCCACCGCTACGCGGCCGCTGGAGGCGACGTGAGATCGGTTCTGTTGCATAGCGAATTCGGCTCGGCGATCGCCCCCGAGGATGCTCGATCCATGGAACGCAAATTCTTCGACGAATGCCCCGCACGAACAGGAACTACTGCGCGCGATTCGGGCGAATGTACCGCGCCGCAGCCACTTCCGCGCCGGACGGCACGTCGTATTCCTGCACCTGCGTCGGCAGAGGTTCCGTCAAGCCCAGCTGGCGCCGCGCAATCACGTCAATGCGCATGGGGTTCCGCAGGCTGGCGATTTCCAGCTTCAAGGACGAGTTCAGCGAGGTCGCCTCGACTTGCTTGCCCTTGACGTCTTCCAGCTGGAAGCTCAAATCAATGCAACGAAAGTGCTGGTAGATGTACAGCATGAAGAACATGGCCACGATCCCGCCCAACGCCGCCGTGCGATACAGATTCCGCATCTTCACCGGCTCGACGTGCCGCACCAACCGCGAATTGTCAATCCGCTTGACGGTTTGAAACTCCAGCATCGCTGGAGCCTTCTTTTTCCTAGCCATAACGTTACCTTGGCGGCCGCTAAGCGGCCGACACTCTTTCCGCACACCGCAGCTTCGCGCTTCGCGAACGCGGGTTGCCCATCATTTCTTCCTCTGTGGGCTGGATTACATGTTTGGTCAGCACGCGGAGCATTCCCTGCCGCTCTCCCTCTTGAAACGCATGCTTCACCAGGCGGTCTTCCCGCGAGTGGTAACTCAACACCACCCAGCGTGCGCCTGAATTCATTGTGGCGGGGGTCCGAGAAAGAAACTGCCCGAGTTCCTCCATCTCTCGATTCACCGCTATCCGCAGCGCCAGAAACGTTTTTGTTGCGGGATGCAGTCTCTGCCTTCCCCATTGCTTTCGGGCCCCAGCCACAGTCGTTGCCAAGTGCGCGGTATCCCGTATGGGTCGCGCTCGTACGATCGCCTTGGCGATTCTTCTGGAATCGTGCTCGTCGGCTTCCCGATAGAGCAAGTCGGCAATTTCTTTTTCCGACCAGCGATTCACAATCTCGTCTGCCGTCAGTTCGTCGTTGGCAGTGTCCATTCGCATATCCAGAGCAGCCGCCTCGCGGAATGAAAATCCCCGCGCAGGCTGATCAAGCTGCATGCTCGAAACTCCCAAGTCGGCCAAGACCCCGTCCACCGGCGGAATCCCCAACTCGCGCGCGACCTCCGCAATCCTCGAGAACGCTGACTGCACCAGCGTCACCTTCTCCCCGAAGCCCTTCAGCCGCTCCCGCGCCAGTTCCAACGCCTGTGCGTCCCGGTCCAGGCTGATCAACCTGCCGGAAGTAAGCCGTTTTGCGATTGATTCCGAGTGTCCGCCCGCTCCCAGCGTGGCGTCGATGTAGGTTCCGTCTGGTCTTATACGCAGCCATTCGAGCACCTCTTCCAACAACACCGGCGTGTGCGCCGCACTCACTCTCCCAACGCCTTAAATCCCCAGGTCTTCCAAAGCCTTGTAATCTTCCTCGGTGAACGGCGAATTCTTGAGGTCGTCCAGCACGCGCGTATGGTTCATGACCTCCAGGTAATCGAGGTTTCCGAACACATCCACCTCGCCCTTCATCTGCGCCGATTCCCGCAGCACCGCGGGCACCAGCACTCTTCCCTGCCCGTCCAACTCCACCGTTTGCCCGTAATAGCTAGTTCTCATCAAAAATTTTCTCTTTGCTCGGTTCTGGCTCGAAACGCCCGCCAGCTTGTCTTCAATCCCCACCCAAACCTTCATCGGATAAATCCGCGCCGACTCACCGGTCGTGCTGGTGATATAAAACTGGCTCCCGTACTCCTTCAAAGCCTCGAGAAACACGGCGGGTATCTTTAATCTGCCCTTCTCGTCCACCTTCGCTGGACAGTTGCCCCGCAGGTTCATATACTCCGCTCAAAGCGACCCTGGTATTCGCCGGATCGCACACGAATATGTGGTCTAGAATGGCCAAAATGCCCACTTTCACCACAACTCTGGGAAGTTGTCTACTTTGCCCTACAGCCCGCTACTGAACTCTACTGCTGCCCACTTTCTACCACTTTTCACCACATGATAGGCTGCTTTCCCCGCTTGTCAAGAGGAATCACACTTTTTTTCAAAAATAGTTGTGGAATTTTTACTGGGCAAGGTCCACGCGATTTCCCTACGACAGCTTGTGCTCGCGAAGAATGCAAACGACTAGCCTTGGTGGTTCGATTCTTGAAAAAGCTTTCTCCGATCTGAATCCGTCTGCGTCGGCCCTTTGTTTCAGTTTGGTACTGTGCGCGTTCCCTGCGCTCTTCCCTTCGCGCGGCTCACGTGTTATCCTCATGCTTGTTTGAACGTGCAGCTTTCCATAAGGAGTCTCACTCATGGAATGGACCACCCCAAAGCACGAAGAAGTCGAGCTGAACTGCGAAGTCAGCTCCTACGCGAACGCCGAGCTCTAGTCTGAGAGCAAATGCGCGTTAAAGTCCTCGGCTCCGCGGCCGGGGGCGGTTTCCCGCAATGGAATTGTATATGTGCGAACTGTAGCGCTTTGCGCCTCGGTACACTGAAGGCCCGCCCCAGAACGCAGGCGCAGGTTGCCGTGGCACCTGACCCATCCAAGTGGTTTCTTCTGAACGCCTCCCCAGACCTTCGTCAACAAATCAACGCGACGCATGAACTAGTTCCACCCCCCGGTACTCGTGGTTCACCAATTTATTCCGTGATGCTCACCAGCGCCGATGTGGATTGCGTGATGGGATTGCTTCATCTACGCGAATTCCAGCCTCTCCACATTTTCTGCACCGTGTCCGTCCGCCGTATCCTCACAGAGGAAAATGGTATTTTCCGAGTCTTGACGCGCTCGAACCCACCCGTGCGGTGGGAGACCATGCCGCTCGACCGACTTATGCCGCTCGTTCCGCCCTCTTCGCCGGGAATGAAAGACGGCTTCTTTTATAAAGCTGTGCCGCTCATGGGAGCTTTCCCGGACTACGTCAGTGATGCTCTTCGCCAGAGCCTTCCTCCCGAAGAAGCTGTCGTCGGTCTTCAACTTATTCATAAAGACAAGCGGCTTTTCTACGCCCCAGGCTTGCCCGGAATCGGAGACGAATGGCGCCGCTGCGTAGATGAGTGCGATCTAGCTTTCCTCGACGGCACCTTCTGGAAAGATGATGAGCTGGCTATGGCCAAGCGAAGCCGCAAGACCGCGCGGGAAATGGGACACATGCCGCTATGGGGTGAACGCGGCCTTCTGAAGCAACCCTTCCGCCTTGGAAAAACGCGCCACGTCTTGATTCATTTGAACAATACTAACCCCGTGCTCAATGAAGACAGCCCCGAAAATCGCGCAGTGCGTGATGCTGGTTGGGAAATCGCCTATGATGGGATGGAGTTCGAACTTTGAGCCCATCCGTGAGTCAAGAAGTCGAAAAGCTGCCGCTCTCCAAGGCCGAGTTCATCGCCGGCTTCCATACCATTGGCGAAGAGCGCTACCATCACAAGCATCCGTTCCATTTGCTGATGCACGAAGGCAAGCTCACCCGAGGCCAGTTGCAAGCCTGGGCCCTCAACCGCTACTACTATCAAAGCCGCATCCCCATCAAAGACGCTGCCATCCTCGCGCGCAGCGAAGACCCTGCCTTCCGCCTCGCGTGGCGCAAACGCATCCTCGATCATGACGGCGACGGCATCCATCCGGGCGGCATCGAAAAGTGGCTGCGCCTGGTCGAAGCTACCGGCCTCTCTCGCGATCTCGCGCTTCGTAACGCCGGCATCTTGCCGGCGACGCGTTACGCCGTGCAAGCCTACGTGGATTTCGTGACCACGCGCTCGCACCTCGAAGCCGTAGCCTCCTCGCTCACCGAACTCTTCTCGAAGAAACTAATCGCCCTGCGCATGGATCGTCTGCGCGAACACTACCCATGGCTTTCCAACGGACTCGATTATTTCACCGGCCGGCTCACGCAAGCCCCCGAAGACTCCGACTTCGCCCTGGCCTGGGTTGTGGATCACGCGCACACCCGCCCCGAACAAGATCTGGCCCACGCCGCATTGCGCGCGAAATGCGACATCCTCTGGGCTCAGCTCGACGCGCTTTATTTCGCCTACGTCAATCCCGGCTGGCCGCCTCCCGGCGCCTTCCAACCTGCCAAGGAATCCTGAAGACCATGGTTCCCGATACAAACAGCAAACCGCGCCTCGCTCCCGGCTGCCGCCTCGGCGAAAACAATCAGCAGCGCGTCCTGCTCATGCCCGAACGCGCCCTGCGCCTGCTTGGCCCGAGCCTCGAAATCATCGAGCGCTGCGACGGCAAGCACACCGTCCAGCAAATCATCGCCGACCTCCAAAAAATCTATTCCAAAGCCGAGCCTCATAAAGTTGAGCAAGATATCCTCGGCTACCTCGCTCTTTTGCAGAAGGAGCGCGCCCTCGATTTCGAGCTGTAGTTATAGCTGTAGCTCACCCCTTCAGGGGTGAGGCCTTTTTCGCGGCTCTTGCAAAGCGCAATCATGGATACGCGTCTCCCCAACCCGCTAGCGCTAATCGCCGAACTCACCCACCGCTGCCCGCTCCACTGCGTCTATTGCTCGAACCCGCTCGAACTCCAATCCCGCGCCGAAGAACTCTCCAAAGAAACCTGGTCCCGCGTCTTCCGGGAAGCCGCCGAAGCCGGCGTCCTGCAAGCCGATTTCACCGGTGGCGAACCTCTCGCCCGCACCGATATCGTCGATCTCGTCCGCGCCGCTCGCTCCGCCGGCCTCTACGTAAACCTCATCTCTTCCGGCCTGCCCCTGGACGAAGCCAAACTCGCCGCCTTGGTCGAAGCCGGTCTCGACCACTTTCAACTCAGCTTCCAGGGCGCCCGCGAAGAAATCGCCAACGAAATCTCCGGTACCCGCTCCCACGCGCAAAAACTCCGCGTCCTCCAATGGCTCAAGCAGCATCGCGTCGCCGTCACCCTGAATTTCGTTATCCACCGCCGCAACATCGACCAGCTCGAGGAAATGCTCGCCATCGCCGAATCCTCCTGCGCCACCCGCGTCGAATTTGCCAACGTCCAGTATTACGGCTGGGCCTTCGCCAATCGCGAGCACCTCTTGCCCACGCGCGAACAGCTCGATCAGTCGCTCGCGCTCATCACGCGCGCACAAAAACGGCTCGAAGGCAGGATTCGCATCGAATTTGTCGTTCCCGACTACTACGCCAAATATCCCAAACCCTGCATGGGCGGCTGGGCCCGCAAACTACTGCTCATCACGCCGAGCGGCGAAGCGCTCCCCTGCCACTCCGCAAAAGTGATTCCCGGACTCGTCTTCGAAAACGTAAGAGACCGCAGCCTGCGCGAAATTTGGGAACACTCCGCCGCATTCCAAAAATTCCGTGGAGAAAGTTGGATGCAGGAACCCTGTAAGACTTGCGACCGCCGCGAACAGGACTTCGGCGGCTGCCGCTGCCAAGCCTTGCTCCTCACCGGAGACGCCGCCGCCACCGATCCCGTCTGCTCGCTCGCGCCGCTGCGCCCGAAAGTCGACGCCATCCTTGCTGGAATGAACGGCGCGCCCCCCGCCCAGCTTTTCGTCAAGCCCGCCTGGCTCTACCGCCCGAATCCCACTTAATCTGCTGTCGCAGTCTGCGTCTGCCCCAGCTTCATCACCACTCGACCAATGAACACCAGGCTGCCCACCAGCACCAAGGACCCAAACACCGTCAGCGTATTCGGCGCGCCGATGCGCTTCGCCATTCCTCCCGCGAGCAACGCCCCAATCGGCTGCACGCCCATGAACATCGTCGCGTACACTGCCATCACCCGGCTCCGCAATTCATCCGGCACGCGATTCTGAATCAGCGTGTTCGTCGCCGCCATCTGCGACGTCGCCGCGAATCCCACCACAAACAGCACCATCACGCAAAGCCAGAACGTCTTCGCCTGCGAAAAAATAATCAAGCAGACCGCGCAAGTCGTCGCCGTCGTCGCAATCCACCGCGCCAGCCCTCGGTAATGCGTTCGCGCCGCAAACTGTAGCGCCCCGAGCACGGCCCCAACTCCTGCCGAACTCATCAGCAATCCCAGCGTTCGCGCATTTCCCTTCAAGATGTCCTGTGCATAAACCGGCATGAACACCGAGTATTGCAATCCAAACAAACTCAGCACGCTGAGCAGCAGCAATGTCGAACGTATCGGCGGATCGCCCATCGCAAACCGGAAACCCTGCATAAGGCTCTTCAGTGGCGAATCCGTGCGCGGCTTGATTTCTCGCCGCTCGATCCGCATCAGCAGCAGCGCCACGATCACCGCCACAAAACTGAGGCCATTCAGAAAGAAACACCAGCCTTCTCCCACCCACGCGATCGCAAATCCCGCAATCGCCGGCCCCACAACACGCGCGCCATTAAAGATCGACGAATTGAGCGCGATGGCATTCGGCAAATCTTCCTTCCCGACCATCTGCACCAGAAATGCCTGCCGGATCGGAACGTCAAACGCGTTGACGATGCCCACCAGAAACGCAATCACAATCAATTCCCATTCGTTGATCAAATGCGTCAGCGTCAACCCCGCCAGAAGAAAGGCGAGAATCATGGACGCCGTCTGCGTGGCAATCACTCCGCGCTGCCGGTCGTAGTGGTCGCCCACATAGCCGCCCAGCGACGACAGAAACAACATCGGCACCTGGCTCGCAAATCCGAACACGCCAAGCAGCGCCGCGGAACCAGTCAGCTTATAGACCAGCCATAGCTGCGCGGTCGTCTGCATCCACGTTCCAATCAGCGATGTAAGTTGTCCTGCGATGAACAACTGGAAGTTGCGGTGCTGCATCGCGCGAAAGCGCGCAGAAACAGGCGGGAAGCGCGGGGGCTCGGCCGGACTGACCGCTGTGCGGTCACTCTTCAAAAGTTCTTCCTCCACTCGTTGGATGCAAACCGCGCCAACTATTCACCATGCCGCGACTAGGCTCGCCTTGTCAACGCGCCCGCAAGAGATTGCCGCGTGTCGGCGCAACCAAAATGACCTGCAACGCGGACTTTCTTCCACCCTGCGTTATTCTCGACATTCCTGCAGTTGTAGGGGCGCAGCACTGCTGCGCCCGTGTGTACTGGATCGTTCGAATCTAGAAATTTGAGTTGGAAAAATTTTCAAACAAGGAAAAATCAAACCGCCACCCGCAACCCGATTTGTCTTCGCTCTTGAACTAAAAACTAAGAACTAATAAAACTGACAACTGTCTTATTCGCCCGGTGGGTCCGGCGGTCCGCCCACGTGCAGATGACTCAAGTCGTGCAACATGGCCTTGTCTTCGTCGTTCATGCCCCTCGTGAAGTTCGGATCGCTCAGTCGTTGATTGCGCGCGGATTCCGGCATGTTCTTCAACACGGTCAGCCGTTGCTGAATTGCCTGTTGCCGTTCAGGCGGCAGGTGCTGCCACGCCGGCAAAACGTCATTCTTGATGTGCTGGCGCTGCTCCGGCGTCATCTGTCTCCACGCCTGCTCGCGCTCGCGTTGATCAGCCCTCTGCTGAGGAGTCTTGTTGTCCCATTGTGAAAACTGATTGCGAATGCGGTTCTGCTTCTCGGGCGGCAAATTGTGAAACGCCGGGCTGTTCTGCATCACTCGCTCGCGCTGCTGCGGACTCAACTCACGCATCCGGTCAACCCAGGGCCGTGCCGCACCCACACCGAGTTGTTGACGAGCCACGAAATTTCCGCCTTGCGAATTTGGCCTCGCCGGGCCGTTATTTCTATTCGGCCGAGCCGCCGGACTCTGCGCGGCGGGACGGCCTGCCGGGCGACCCTGATTCGCCGGTGGCCGATTCGCATTCTTCTGTTGCTGGCCTTGTCTCGGCTGTTGATGCGCCTGCGGGTGGGCCGCGGTACACCGCGGACGCTGCGCGTAAGCAGGCAAGGAAAGTCCCGCGCAGCTCGCCACCGCAAGCAACCATGCGCCGAGTTGGAATCGCAGTTTCATCCTGTCTTACATCGTTTGATTCGTTTGATCCGCTTCATCCGCTTGCACTGGCTGCGGCAAATCCTTCAACGGTTCGAAATTCGAAATCACATCGTTATCTTCCAGCACGGGCATGTCCTGCATCATCTGCAAGTCCGCTACCTTTGGATCGCCAATCGGCGTCGGTGGTCCCCCCGCGTCATATCCAATCCACACCGTCGCCAGCAGTAGCATCGAAGCCAAAAGCGCCACGCGCGGCGACGGCGTAAACCATGCCCACCAGCTCTGCTTCACCGGCTCCGCCGCCACTCGCGCATGCACGCGAATATCAAACGCCGGCGACGGCTCGATCATCGGCAGCTCATCCAGCAAACTGTTCACCGCGCGAAACTGGTTCACGCGCAGTTGGCACGCCGCGCACGTCGAGAGATGCTTCTCCATCTCCAGCCGTTCGCCTTCCTTCAGGCGCCCGTCAACAAATCCCAAAATTTTGCTTTCCATCCGACTGCAACTCATGACGTCCTTCCCTTCTGGCCCAACTCCCACTGCCGTACTGCACCAGGGCTTTGTAGTGGCCGGTCTTTAGACCGGTCAGCCTACCTTCCCCTGCTGCGCCACGAGGGGGGCCAGTTCCACCCGCAGCGTTTCGTACGCCCGGAAGAGCAACGATTTCAGCGCGCTCTCCGAGCAATTCAAAATCTTCGAAATCTCCCCGTAATCCAGCTCTTGATACTTGTGCAGCAGCACCGCCGCGCGCTGTTTTTCCGGCAGCTTGTCAATCGCATGTCGGATCATCTTCCGCCGCGCGTCCTCGACCAGGTGCTGCTCGATGTTCGGGTGCTTCTCCGCGACATCCAGCATCTTCTCTTCGCCGTCTTCGGCATCCACCGTCACCGGCGCATCCAGTGAGATTTCCATGCGCTGGTAACGGTTGTCCCGCACCGAGTTCAACGCCAGGTTTGTCGCAATCCGGAAGAGCCAAGTGGTGAACTTCGCGCTCGGCACGTACTCTTCCCGCGCGCGGTACACTCTCAGAAATACTTCCTGGGCTAGGTCTTCCGCCTGCTCCCGGTTCCGAACCATCCGGTACAGGAAATTGACCAGCGGACTCCGATAACGATGCAGCAGAAGCGCGAACGACTGTTCGTCGCCCGCCTTCACGTCCAGCATCAGTTGGACGTCCGACCTGGCCATAGCCGCCACACTGTATCAAACCCAAGCTGTCTCAGAAAGTTTCGATTGGGGAAGGCGTTCCAACCATCCGTAACGTGTTGAACTGCTGGGACTTATACTGGCTTTCCTGCGTTCGCCAAAACCGCGTCAAACGCGCCCTAAACATGGAATAAGTGCTGCATTATCAACAAACTAACCACTCCAACGAACACCAGCAGCGCCAGTCGCCAGTTCGGCTCACGGTTCACTTCTGGCAGCAGGTCCGTCGCCGCCACATATAACGTCACTCCGCCCGAAAGCGGCAGCGCGTACTTCAATTGGCCCTGCAACGAGCTGGTTAGCAAGACTCCGGCTATCGTCGCCACTCCTAATAACCCGGCCGCGAGCAAGGCGTTGCGCTTTCCCTGCCCGCTAGCCAGTACGACCGAAGCGACCGTGAATCCCTCCGGCAGCTTGTGCAGAAACACCGCCACAAAAATCACTGCCCCCAGCCAAGTGGAAACCAGAAACCCCGCCGCGATCGCCACCCCATCGAAAAACGTGTGAATCACCATCCCCAGCAGCACGGTCGTCCGCGCATGGTGATGACTCACCTCCTCAGAGTGTGTCTCTTCTCCAAAATGAAAGTGCGGCGCAACGGTGTGCTCGAACAGGTGGACAATAAAATATCCAATCAGAACGTAAAGAAGCGCGCCTTCCCCGCCCAACCGCACCGATTCGGGAATAATGTCAATGAACGCTACCGCCAGCATGTACCCAGCGCCCAACGCCAAAAAATACTGCAGAAATCTCCGCGGCCACTCCTTGTGAACAACAAAATACCCACCCGCCAAATTCCCCGCCGCCGCGATAAGCCCCAACCCCGCAGCCAGCGCCGTCCGAAATGCCAAATCATGTCCCATATGGAGTGCGGGAGCCCAGCTCCCGCTTTTGCGACCAATTGTCTCTAGCAATTGTGCGATTAGCGCAAAGCCCTCTGTTCCCGGTTTCTTCTCTGTGGCCCTCTGTGTCCTCTGTGAACTCTGTGTTAATTCCTAATCTTTCTTCCCTCTTTTTCTTTATTTCCTTACTTCATTACTTCTCTTCTTCATCCCGAGTGTCTGAAAAGAATCACATCCCCCTCTTGCACCACATATTCCTTCCCCTCCAGCCTCACCTGCGCCTTCTCCCGCGCCGCCCCCAAACTCCCCGCCGCCAGCAAATCATTCCACCGCACCACTTCCGCCCGTATGAAACCCTTCTCGATATCGCTATGAATCGCCCCCGCCGCCTTCACCGCCGTCGCGCCCTTTCGAATCGTCCACGCCCGCACTTCCGGCTCCCCCGCCGTGAAAAACTGGATCAGCCCCAGCAAATCATACGTCGCGCGAATCAACCGGTTCAGCCCCGGCTCCTTCAACCCATACGAAGCCAGCAACTCCGCCGCTTCTTTCTCATCCATCTCCGAAAGTTCCGCTTCCAGTCGCCCGCAAATCGCCACCACTGCCGCATTCGGCCGCCCCTGCAACGAGCCTCAATTTGTGCCGCTCCACCGCCGTGTCCAGCTTGTCCGCTTCGTCGTCCCCAAGATTCAGCACGTACAGCACCGGCCGCGCCGACAAAAACAAAAATCCCCCGATGGACTTCCTCTCCTCCGCCGTCAACTCCAGTTCCCGCAGCGCCTTCTCCGCCTCCACATGCGCCTTGCACTTCTCCAAAGTATTCTTTTCCAGCAGCAGCGCCGGCTCACTTTTCTTTTTCAAATCTTTTTCCAGCCGCTCCAGCCGTCGCGTAATCTGATCGTGATCCGAAAGCATCAGCTCCAAATCCAAATTCGTCGCATCGCGCAACGGATCAATGCTTCCCTCCGAATGCGGCACGCTCGGATCGTCAAACACCCGAATCACATGCGCGATCACATCCACTTCGCGCAATTGCGCCAACGCATCCCGCATGCGCTCCTTCTGCATCCCGCCCAAATCCACATAATTCACCGTCGCATACGTAATCTTCTTCGGGTTATAGAGCTTCGCCAACTCCACCAGCCGCGGCTCCGGCACCTTCGCCACGCCCACATGCGTCGCCGACGCCCCGCTCTTCCCCTCGACCTGCGCCTTCGTCAAAATCCGAAACAGCGTCGTCTTCCCCACCTGCGGCAATCCAATAATCCCTGTCTGCACTCGAGTCCCTTCACACTTCTCTTTATTTTCTGCCCGAACAAACTTCCAATCCTAGCACTCAAAACGGAAATACAGCATAATCCATCGATTCGAAGCCTCAAACACGTCGATCTGCTGTCTTAAGGATGAAGCATGAGAAATCTCTGGATCGCGATCCTCACACTGTGCTGTAGCTCGCTGGCGCTGGCCTCTCTGGCGGCGGCCCAGCATGAACATGCCAGCAATGAACCCGAACGGCTAGGTCGCGTCGAGTTCCGCACCTCCTGCCTCCCCGCCGTTCAGCCCGATTTCAATCGCGCCGTAGCAATGCTTCATTCCTTCTGGTATCAGAAATCCGCCGAAACCTTTGCCGCTATCGCCAAGCAAGACCCTTCCTGCGGCATGGCGGAATGGGGCATAGCGATGTCGCACTATCGCCAGCTCTGGGACCCGCCCACAGCCGCGGATTTGCAGGCTGGCTGGGCCGCAGTCCAACGCGCCAAGTCCGCAAACGTCAAAACGCAGCGCGAACGCGACTACATCGCTGCCATCGAAGTTTTCTATAAAGACTCCGACAAGCTGGATCATCACACGCGCGCGCTGGCCTATGAACAATCCATGGAGCACCTCCAAGCGCGCTACCCGCAGGATCGCGAAGCCCAGATTTTCTACGCCCTGGCCCTCCGCGCCGACGCGCCAATAGCTGACAAAACCTACGCCAATCAGAAAAAGGCCAGCGCCATCTTGGAGAAAATTCTTACCGAGGAGCCCGATCATCCCGGTCTCGCGCACTACATCATCCACTGCGATGACTATCCATCCCTGGCCCCGCTGGCGCTCGACGCCGCGCGTCGCTACGCAAAGATCGCTCCCGATGCGCCTCACGCGCTCCACATGCCCTCTCACATTTTCACCAGGCTAGGTTTGTGGCAAGAGTCCATTGATTCCAATCTCGCCTCCGCGGCCACCGCGAGAAAGAATGGACTCACGGGGGACGAACTACACGCCATGGATTACCTGGTTTACGCCTACCTTCAGACCGGGCAGGACCGCGAGGCGCGCAAAATACGCGATGCCATCCCCCGTGTGCGTCAGGGTGACGCCGCTTATTTTGCGGGCCTCTATGCCACTGCCAGCATCCCCGCGCGCTTCGCCGTGGAACGCCGCAACTGGTCCGAAGCCGCCGCATTGAGCTTGCCGCCGGATACGTTTCCCGGCGGGAGCTATCTCTGGACCGAAGCCGATTTCTATTACGCGCGAGCACTCGGTGCCGCGCGCAAGGGCGACTCCGACGCCGCACGCATCGCCTTACAAGAGTTGACATCCCTGCGCGACAATCTGATCCACGAGGAAAACAATTACTCTGCGGACCAGGTGGATATTCAGCGGCAAGTCGTCACTGCTTGGATCTTCTTAGCCCAAGGGCAAGCGGACGTTGCACTAAGTCAGATGCGCGCCGCCGCGGATCACGAAGATGCCACGGACAAACTTCCGGTGACTCCCGGAGCTGTCGTGCCGGCTCGTGAACTTCTCGGAGAAATGTTGCTCCAGGTAAAGCAGCCAACGAATGCCCTCCTCGCCTTTGAATCCGTGCTGCACGACGCTCCCGGACGTCTCAATGCACTCTATGGAGCCGCGCGCTCCGCGAGTCTTGCCGGAGACCCTCAGAAAGCCAAGACCTACTACTTACAAATACTTGCCAACTGCCCGAAGGCCGATTCGGAGCGTCCCGAACCTCGCGACGCAAGAATCTTTCTCGCCCAGAATCGCTAGGCCCACCAGTCCCGCGCATTCACTCTTCTTCTTCAGGCTTCCTCTGCGCACTCAGCGTCTCTGCGTTAAGTTTTTTCCTTTTCTTTCTGTTTGTCTTACTCTATCGGGGCCATGGCCGTCGCGATTCCAACTCCGCCGTTCGATCTCTCCGCCGCCATGAACCATCTCTCCGCCTGCGACGCCAAACTCGCCGAGCTAATCACCAGCACCCAGCCCTTCCAGATGGATCCCGACCCGTTGCAATCCCCCTACGAAGCCCTCCTCGAATCCATCGCCTATCAATCCATCTCCGGCAAAGCCGCCGCCACCATCTTCGGTCGCGTCAAAGCCCTTAGCGCCAACGGACGCGCCCCCACTCCGCACGAAATGTTAAAGCTGCGCAAGCCCGCCCTGCGCAAAGTCGGTCTTTCCGGCGCAAAAATTCAAGCCATGAAGGATTTAGCGAAAAAAACGATCAGTGGAGTCGTCCCGTCTCTCGAACTAGCCGAAAAGCTCTCCGACGAAGAACTCGTCAAACGCCTCGTCTCTGTCCGCGGCATCGGCGCCTGGACCGTCGAAATGTTCTTGATCTTCCGCCTCGGTCGCCCCGACGTCCTCCCCATCCACGATCTCGGCGTCAAAAAAGGCTGGTCCATCACCTACGGCAAAAAGCACATGCCCAAGCCCAAGGAACTCCTCGCCTTCGGCGAACGCTGGCGCCCCTACCGCACCGTCGCCAGTTGGTACATGTGGCGCGCCTGCCAGCGCGCCGGCCACGCCGTCATGCGCAAAATCCGCCCCGCCAAATGCCGCAAACGCAAGCCCACCAAGCCGGTACGCCGCAAGCGCAAACTTCTGTAGAGGCTGGGCTTAGGCTCGGCCCGCGGCGAGTACCTCCCAGTAGCACAGGCTTTAGCCTGTGCATTTTGCCTGTCACGCCGACTAGGTCGGTCACATTCGAGCGCTCAAAACTCTTCCTTGACAACGCCTTAGTCTGAGCTTAATATAGCTATCAGGTAAACATGTCTTTCGAGAGCGGCGGTCTGGCTGCCGCTTTTGGCGTTTACCCGCCACACTTTCCCGTTCCTACAACCTAACCCCTTTAGTTTCCACACTTACGGACCCTTCCGCATGTGTGGCAAACAAAGGACTTACGGAAGATGTAATCCTTTTAGATGCAACACTTACAAAAAACAGGGGGGTAGGTGCGTCGTTCACGGATCCAGGGAGTACGCGCATCCTCCACGGATCTGGGTTCTAACTCTTTTGCTGTCACATTCTTAGCAACCCCCCACACCCTAACTCCTTACCCCACTACATCTTATAAAAACCATAGGGGAGGGGGTGGCTGTCTTCTCGGCCAACGTCCCCCTGTTATTGACCGGCCCCCAACTCTCTTACCATCAAATACAGAGCCACAAATCCAGCCAGCAACACGCCACTCTCCAACGAAACCGAAATCCGATGCAACCGCCCAAACTCCGCCAGCAGCGGACTGTCCGCCGCCGTCGCCTGAATCGACCCCATCTGCACCCGCAGCGCCGCCATCTTCGGACTCACCGCATGCTGCGACACCACGGTCAGCCCGATCATCAAGACCACGCAAAGCGCCGCCGGCCCCGCCAGGCTCGCAAACGTCCGCGTCCGCAACAACCGCGCCAACAAAATCGCAATCCCGCAAACCACTCCAATCATGTGCATCCACCACAACCCGTACCCCACCATCGCCCCCGCCTGGTCCCGGCTCGCCAATATCCGAAACGCCCCCGGCGCCACCACAAAGCCCAGGAATACATCGCTCCCGAGCCACAGGCTCAAACCTAGAAACTCCATCGTACGAAGGAAGGTTGACATGCCTGGATTTTAGCTAGAATGGCTTGTGGCGTGGAAGGAAAAGAATGGTGGGCGACAAAGGACTTGAACCTTTGACCTCTCCCGTGTGAGGGGAGCGCTCTAACCAACTGAGCTAGTCGCCCAACTTGCCGCAATGAGCTACGATGCTCATCTATTTGTAACAGGAAGGACCCTGGTTTTCAACCGATGCCGACTGCCACAGCCCAAGTCGTCTCGCAGTTGCAGCGCTCTATCGCCCGCGCCATCTACGGCAAGGAAGACGCCATCCAGCTAGCGCTCATCACGCTGCTCGCGCGTGGTCATTTGCTCATCGAGGACGTCCCCGGCGTCGGCAAAACCACCCTCGCGCAAGCTCTCGCAAAATCGTTTCACTGCACGTTTCAGCGCATTCAGTTCACCTCCGACCTGCTCCCGAGCGACGTCCTCGGCGTCAGTGTCTACAATCCTGAATCCCGCGAGTTTGAATTTCGCCCTGGTCCCGTTTTCGCAAACGTGGTGCTCGCCGACGAAATCAATCGCACCACGCCGCGCACGCAATCCGCTCTTCTGGAAGCCATGAATGAATCGCAAGTCACCGTGGACGGCAAAACGCTCCCGCTCCCGCAGCCTTTTCTCGTGATCGCCACGCAAAACCCCGTCGAGCATCACGGCACCTACCCATTGCCCGAATCGCAGCTCGACCGCTTCCTCATGCGCATCAAGATGGGTTATCCATCGCACGAAACCGAAAAGGAAATTCTTCGCAAGCGCGTTGGTGATGATCCGCTCGAGTCACTTGATCCGGTGGCTGACGTAACCGACGTGCTGGCGATGCAGGATGCCGTTGCTCACGTGAAAGTGGATTCCAGCCTGCACGATTACGCTCTCGAAATCGTCAACCGCACGCGCAAGAGCGACCAGCTCACACTCGGTGTCAGCCCTCGCGGAACTCTTATGCTTCAGCGCGCGGCCCAGGCGCGCGCCTTCCTCGACGGCCGCGACTATTGTCTTCCAGACGATTTCAAACAGCTCGCCGTCTCCGTTTTCTCCCATCGCGTCGTCGCCAGTTCCCGTCACGCCTCTCTGCAAAGAAAATCGGAAACCACCGAATCCGTCCTCCGTGAAATCGTCGAATCCGTTCCTGTTCCTTTGTAGTCTCTTCCGTGAGCGTGCCGTCCACCATCTCGCAACTCTGGGCCAGAGCAGACCGCCCCGGCGTCCGCGCGTTCCTTCTTTCGATGGCCGCCCTCTCCGCCGCGCTTCTCCTCGCGCTCTACTCGGGCGCGGCCGCGGAATTGGGCCAGGTCGTTCTCGCCAGCATGTCGGCGATCGCCGCGCTGGCTGTCGCCGGCTGGGTCGGCATCACGCTGGTACCCGTTCTCGCTCGCCGCACGCCGCTGCGCTGGCTCGGCTTCAAAATGGAGTATCGCGTCTCGCGTGAAGGCTGGATCTATCTCGCCGGCATCATTCTCGTCTCGCTCGCCGCTCTGAACACTGGAAACAATCTCTTGTTTCTCGTGCTTGCGTGCCTCATTGCCATCATCTTGATGTCCGGGATTCTCTCCTCCATCACGCTCTCCGGCATCGCCATGCGCCTCGAATTGCCTGAACACATCTTCACAGGCCAACCGGTTCGCGCGATGGTCGAGCTCGAAAACGAAAAACTGACGCTTCCATCCTTTTCGCTACGCGTCGAAGCCGTCAAAGAAAAAGGCAAATCCGCGGCCGCGATTCTCGAAACGCCGGTCTATTTTCCTTACCTCCCGAAGCACGATCGCGTGCAGCAGATTGTTCCGATCACCTTTCCTCACCGCGGCGTCTACCGCCAGGAAGCGTTCCGCGTCGTGACGCGCTTCCCTTTTGGATTTCTGCAAAAAGCCCGGCAAATGAATTTGAAAACGGAAGCACTCGTCTATCCGTCCGTGGAGCCCACCGAGGAATACACAAAGATTTTGCCGGGCCTCGAAGGAGCGCTGGAAAGTTTGGCGAAAGGCCGCGGGCAGGATCTCTACGCGCTGCGAGATTATGTCCCCAATGACAGCGCGCGCTACGTTCACTGGAAAGCTTCCGCGCGGTACGGTTCCTTGATGGTCCGTGAATTCGCGCGCGAAGACGATTGCCGTGTACTGCTCGTTCTCGATCCTCATCTCGCCGCGTCGTCCGCCTCAGTTTCCGCGGCAGATAGTTCCTCCGCTAGTTCTTCGGTAAACGATCGCTTCGAGCGCTGCGTCACCATCTGCGCCAGCCTGGCCTGGCATTTCTACGAGCGCAATTCCCAACTCCAATATCGCAGCGTGAATATTGAAACGCCCCTGGCCGCCGCCGATGAAATCATCTTCGCGATTCTGCGCCATCTCGCTCTCGTGCAGCCTCTTCCAGCCGACCCCAAGCAAGCGCTGATGGCCGAACTCGCCGCCTCCCCCGATCTTTTCAAAATCATCGTCACCAGCCAGCCCCACGGCTCCATCCCCGCCGCCGTGTGGAGTTCCTCCTACGTCGTTTTTCTCGATGACTCTGCGCAGTAAGTAGGAGAGGCACTCCTGCCTGTCCAATTCACCCGGTAATTTTTCGCTAGCCGGACAGATAAGAATGTCTGTCCTACCCATCTGTGCGAAAATGTGCCAGCCCAATGCTCAGCGCCCGCGAACTCGCCACATTTCGCAAACAACTTCTCGCCTGGTTCCACCAGTTTCAGCGCGATTTGCCCTGGCGCCGCACACAGGATCCGTATCGCATCTGGCTCTCCGAAATCATGTTGCAGCAAACGCGCGTAGCCGCCGTCATACCGTATTACGAAAAATTTCTGGAACGATTCCCAAATGTTCAATCACTCGCAGCCGCGCCCCAGGAAGACGTGCTGCGCCTCTGGTCCGGCCTCGGCTACTACAGCCGCGCGCGCAACCTGCAAAAGGCCGCGCAACTAATCGTCGCGGAACACAGCGGACAATTTCCGACGCGCTTGGAGGACGTCCTCAACTTGCCCGGCATCGGCAACTACACCGCTGCGGCAATCCTCAGCATCGCCTTCGGCGAAAAACACGCTGTCCTGGACGGCAACGTCGCCCGCGTCCTCGCGCGGCTCGGCGCCCTTCGCGGCGACCTCCGCGAGCCGCGGCGCTGGCAACAATTGCAAAAGACCGCGGATGGGCTGCTCGATGGAAATTCACCAGGCGATTGGAACCAAGCCATGATGGAACTCGGCGCGACGGTATGCACTCCGAAATCACCGCAGTGTCTCCTCTGCCCCGTCGCACCGTTTTGCGAAGGACGCAAACTCGGCATCGCCGAAGACTTGCCCGAGAAGCGCAAGAAACGCGCCACCATCCAAGTCACCCTCGCTGCCGCCGTGTTCGCGGATAAAAACTGCCGGACGCTTTTGCTCCCACCGCCGCCCGACAAAAATGAAGAGAGCCTCGCGGATCTTGTTCCCATAATCGTTTCCCGGCTATGGCATTTTCCGACGATCTCCGTGAATGGCGATCCTGCCTCGAAACTGCGCGCGTTTCTGAAAAAATTCATGCAGCGTGGGCGCACAGCGAATTGGAAGTTATCGCCCGCCGCCAGAGTCCGCCATTCCGTGACCTATCGCGCCATCACCATCTTTCCGTTCCGCATCAACCTGAAAAAATTTCCGCGCATTCCCGGCGCAAAAATTGTTCCGCTTCGCGAAATCTCCGCTCTGCCGGTTTCGAATCTCACCCGCAAAGTTGCGCAAGCCGCCGAGGCAGCCGCGATTCCGCATGTCAAGAAACGCTAAGCGTTATCCTTTCGCCCCCTCTTCTCCGCCCGTTGCAGCGGAAATGTTAAGCTTAAAACTTCGCCATGGCCGCCTCTCTCGCCACTCCCCGCGCTCCCGCCTTGCCCGCCGAGCGCTTTTTCCGCACCTCGCTCTCTCTTCTCATACTCACGTCCATTCTGACTCTCGTCAGTACCGGAAAACTCGACCCCTTCTCGTCCATCGTTGGCCCGTTAGCGGCTCTTTATAAGAGCTATCGCTGGTGGCACGGCCGCCCCCCAGAGCTTTCGCACCGCGCCGCGACCTGGTTCGTCTTGGTGTACTTGGTTTTCTTTCCGTTCGACGCGCTGTTTCTTTCCCGCATCTTCGTGGGAAACTCGGCGAATCCACCGCTCTTCGCCGCGCTGCTCGGATCGGTTCATTTTCTGATCTATGTCACGCTCGTCCGTTTTTACAGCGCCGCGAGCGACCGCGATGCGCTCTTCCTCACCATGCTGTCGTTCTCCGGAATTCTGGCCGCCGCGGTTCTCACCGTTGACACCACCTTTTTGATTTTCTTTTTCGTTTTTATGTTGTTTGGCGTGGCAGCGTTTGTGGGAATGGAGTTGCGCCGCGGCGCTGTAGGCAGTGTTTCCCCGGCTCCGGGCGCGCAGCCGCAACGTGAAAAGAGACTCACGCGCGCGCTTTCTCTCGCCGCTCTCAGCGTGGCGTTGGGAGCGATCGTCTTTGGCAGCGGATTGTTTTTCTTTTTCCCGCGTTTCAACGCCGGGTATCTCGGCCGCACCAGTTTCAATCCGTCTCTTGTGACTGGCTTCACCGATAACGTCGAGCTCGGCCAAATCGGCGAAATCAAAAAGAATTCCGCCGTAGTCATGCGCGTTCAGACCGGCAAGCCGGTCGGCTACGACCGCCTTCGGTGGCGCGGCATCGCTCTCACCGCGTTTGATGGCAAGCGCTGGTCTTCGATTGAACACGGCGCGCAAACGTTATTGCCGAATCCCGACGGCTGGATTTACACCGGCGATCCGCTCCAGAAAGCTGACAACTCCGGACCGGGACTCCTCTACACCGTTTTCCTGGAACCGCTCGCCACCGACGCGCTATTCGTTCCCGGCAAATCTGTTTCGTTAAAAGGCAATTTCACCGGCGAAGGCGCTGGCGCCTACTCGGTGGGCCGCCGCAGTTATATTTTTCGCGACGCTACCGGCAGCCTTTTCAATCCATTTCACAATTACACCGCGGTGCGCTACACCGGATTTTCACGCATGCCGGCGCTAAACGTCGCAAAGCTTCGCGCTGCTTCGACGGACTATTCTCCGGAAATCACCTCAACGTACCTCCAGCTTCCGCCAAAACTCGATCCGCGGATTCCGGAGCTGGCCGTGCAAATCACGAAGAACTCGAAAACGCCGTTTGACAAAGTACTCTCGATCGAGAGCTACTTGCGCAGCCGCTTTTCATACACGCTCAATCTGACGGGAGCAGGGGGCGAGGACCCGCTCGCGCATTTTCTTTTTGTTACGCGTGCCGGCCACTGTGAATACTTCGCTACTGCGATGGCCGTCATGGTGCGCACGCTCGGCATTCCGGCGAGGGAAGTCAACGGCTTTCTCCCAGGCGAATACAACGATCTTGGCGGCGATTACATCGTGCGCGCGAGCGATGCTCACAGCTGGGTAGAGGTCTACTTCCCCGGCAACGGCTGGCAGACATTTGATCCGACTCCTTCGATTGCCGGGAGTTCGACCAGCATTCTCACGCGGCTCGGCCAGTACGCGGACTGGCTCGAACTTTCGTGGAACGAGTGGGTCATCGGATACGACTTTGCTCACCAGTTCCTTCTGGCGCAGAATTTGCAGCGCAATTCGAAGAACTGGAGTGAAGCAGTTCGAAACTGGTTCGATCAAAAACAGCGGAGCGGGAAGAGATGGATGCGGTCGTGGCAATTCCGCCATAGCACGCTGGGCTTTTTTCTGCCGGTCGCTCTGGTGCTTTTCCTCGTCACGCTGCGATTCAATTTGATTTCAGTGTTGATCCGCCGTGTGCGTTTGTTCCTGCAGTTTCGCGCGCCCAAAACCGCCCGCATGAATCCGCAGGTGGCGTCGCGGCTTTACGCGGAACTGCTGCGGACACTGGCACGCCGCGGTCTGCTGCGATTCGAATCGCAGACACCCTTCGAATTCGCGGCGGCAGTGAATTCGCCGAATCTCGCGCCGGCCGTCCGGGAATTCACGCAAATCTATTCTCACGCGCGCTTTGGCGGCGCGCCTTGCGATACCACCCGTCTGCGCCAGCTTCTCGATCAAATTCGTTCGGCGATGCGCGGCCGCTGATTTCGTCGCATTCCGATGGGTTTACCTCGCCCATGTTACAATTGAGAATTGCGCAAAGGCGCAAATTTACTGCCTATGACCAAGGTCGGATTCGTGAGCCTGGGATGCCCGAAGAACCTCGTGGACAGCGAGGTGATGATGGGTATTCTTGCGCGCGAAGGCTACGAACTTACGCCGCGCGCGGACGAGGCTGAAGTGTTGGTGGTCAATACATGCAGCTTCATCGAAGCGGCGCAAAAGGAATCGGTGGACGCCATTCTGGAGATGGCGGAGCACAAGAAATTCGGCGCCGCGAAGAAACTGATTGTCGCAGGGTGCCTGGTCGAACGTTTTCGTGCGCAAATTTTGGAACAGGTGCCGGAGGTAGACGCGGTCGTGGGCACCGGCGAAGTCGAACGCATCATGGAAGCGGTGGAAGGTGATTTGCGAGTGCTGCCCGCGCAGCCGCCTGCGTTTCTCTACCACGACCTTACGCCGCGCATCATCACGACGCCGAAGCATGCCGCGTACATCAAGATTGCCGAAGGCTGCGATCATCCTTGCACGTTTTGCATCATCCCGGAGCTTCGCGGAAAGTTTCGAAGCCGCCGGTTCGAATCGGTGGTCCGGGAGGCGGAGAATCTGGCAAGGTCCGGCGCGCGGGAAATCACGCTGATCGGACAGGACACTACTTCCTACGGAGAAGATCTGGGCCTGCGTGACGGGCTTGCGCGATTGCTTGAAAAGCTTGCTCAAGTTGACGAACTACTCTGGGTGCGTTTTCTTTACGCGTATCCGAATCGCGTTACGCAGAAATTGCTCGACACGCTTGCGGCGCATCCGCGGCTTGCAAAATACGTGGACATGCCGCTGCAGCACGCCAGCCGCAGCGTCTTGGCGCGCATGAAGCGCGGTTCGAACGGTGACGCGTTCTTGAAATTGCTGGAGCGCATGCGCAAGACGATTCCCGGCGTTGCGCTGCGAACTTCGTTCATCGTGGGCTTTCCCGGCGAAACAGAAAATGACTTTCAGGAACTTAGCGATTTTGTGAAAGCGGCGAAACTGGATTGGATGGGCGTGTTTGAATACTCCGACGTTGACAACGCGGAAAGCTACTCGCTCGATGAAAAAGTGAATTCGGGAACGATTACGGACCGCCGCAAACGCTTAATGGCCATTCAGAAAAAAGTTTCGCGCGACAATCTTCGCGCGAAGTATGGCGCGGCTAACAATTCCACTTTCATCGCGCTGGTGGAAGGCCCGTCGAAAGACAATCCACTCGTCTGGGAAGCGCGCCTCGAAGGCATGGCTCCCGAGATCGACGGTAAGCTGTACCTCACAGACATTGAATTGCCATGCGGAGAAGTCGCTGAAGCTGGCGACATCGCCCGCGTGGAAATCACCAAGTCTGACGCCTACGACCTGATCGGCCGGGTGGTCGAAATTCTGCCTCGACCCGCCGCGCGGCACAACGCGATCGAAGTGCCCGTCTCATCGGTTCCCTCGGCCGAAAAGCTTCATCGCATCGCCACCGGGGCACCCCTTCGCGTCCTGAGCTGAGCTATACTCTCTTTTCGAAGACGTCGATTACTTTATCTCTGTGAACCCCGTGTCCTCGGTGGTTTCTGTGTAAAATCTTTTTACGCTGAGTGCGCGGAGAGCACAGAGTTCGCGGAGAAGAAGAGCAGCACTCCATGAAACACAAATGTCCCATCTGCAAGGTTGAGACCGATTCGACGGTTCACGCAGACTTCCCTTTTTGCAGCGAGCGCTGCCGCGAACGGGACCTGGGCAACTGGGCAACCGAGAAATACGTGGTCTCCGATCCCATCTTCGACGAAGAAGAAATTGCAGAAGGCAAGCGCAAAACCATTATTCTTGATCTCGAAAACCCGAATGACAACGAACGCTGAAGGCAACGCCGCACCCACGACCCAGCGCAAGAAGCCGCGCCTCGCGCTGGCCATCGCAACGGCTTTCGGCGTCGGCTACATTCCGAAGGCGCCGGGAACATTCGGATCGCTGGTCGGCATCGTGGTTGCGATTCTCACCCATCCGGTCAGCCTTTTGGTAATTGTCAGCGTCCTTTTTTTACCTGGTTTAGGCATCGACATGCCCATGTTCAATGGACACTCTGCTCCGGTGCTTCTCTTGGTTCCGTCGTTGATTGCGTTTCTCGTCCTCTGCTTCGTAGGTGTTTGGAGCAGTTCACGCGCCGCGGAGTACGCTGGAATCGGAGACCCACAGTATGTGGTGATTGACGAGGTCTCCGGCATGCATTTGACACTTGTGCTCGCGCTGATGCCGGTAGGATTGCCAACGTATCTCATTCCATCCGATGAGGCCTCCGTTTTCGCGCTGTATTCAGCCTTCAGCCTCCTCAACTGGAAATACCTGCTGCTCGGTTTTATACTTTTCCGGGTGTTCGACATCTGGAAGCCGTGGCCGATCCGGCGGCTGGAAAAACTTCCGGGCGGATGGGGGATCATGGCCGACGACTGGATGGCAGGCATCTATGCTGCGATTCTGCTGCGTGTGGCGTTACACTTTGGACTGCTCACGTTTCACATTGGCCTGGTATGAAATTTGGCTTCGGGTCCTCGGCGGAAAAGAACGGCATTCCACACATTGAGAGAGTTGCGCCCACCGCGGCCATTCCCGGTGGCGAGATCACCATTCACGGAAAAGGCTTTGCGTCGCGCGCGCAGGCGCGCCCGGTGGTGCGCTTCGGCGAAGCGGAAGCCAGCCTAGCGCTCACCAGCGAGAATCGTCTGATCGCGCGCGTTCCGGAAGGCGCGAGCGGCGGCGTGGTGTGCGTCGCGACCAACGGCCACGAGAGCCCGCCGCATCCCGTGCATATCGGATTGCAAATCGCGGATAACCTGCATCCGGTCGCGAATCCCGCGGTGGACAATGAAGGCAACATTTACGTCACGTTCTCCGGCCCGCGCGGCCAGCGCGTTGCCGTTTCGCTCTATAAAATCACCGCGAACTACAGCGTGAAGCCGTTCATCACTTCGCTGGTGAATCCCAGCGGGCTCGCTCTCGATCGCGCGGGAAATCTTTTTGTCTCCTGCCGCAATGACGGCACCATTCATCGCATCACACCCGAAGGCCGCGCCGAGCAGTGGATCGAAGGCATGGGCATCGCCACAGGGATCGCGTTCGACCCTAACGGCTATCTCTACGTTGGCGACCGCAGCGGCACAATTTTCAAGATCAGCCCCAGCCGCGAGATTTTTGTGTTTGCAACCATGGAGCCTTCCGTCGCCGCGTATCATCTGGCGTTTCATCCGAGCGGCGATCTTTACGTGACCGGCCCGACGACCTCCAGCTTCGATCGCGTGCATCGCATCACGCAAGGCGGCGAGGTCAGTGTTTTTTTCCGTGGCCTGGGCCGGCCACAAGGTACCGCCTTCGATCAGGTTGGCAACCTTTATGTTGCCGGCTCGTACGGTGGCCGACGCGGCATCGTGCGAATCACGCCACAAGCGCATGCCGAAGTTGTTCTCAGCGGCTCCGGCCTCGTGGGAATGGCGCTGCTGCCTTCCGGCCGCGCCATATTGGCCACGACGGGGGCCCTCTTCACGCTCGATTGGGATGTGCGCGGATTGCCTCTCACCGGATAATTGACAAGATGAAAGCGGAAATCATTGCGGTTGGTTCGGAAATGCTTACTCCGGACCGCATAGACACCAACTCGCTCTTTCTGACGGAAGAGCTGAACAAGCTGGGCATCGAAGTGGTCCGTAAATCCATCGTTGGCGACAATCGCGACTATTTGAGCGCGGCGTTCCACGAGGCGCTCGAGCGCGTCGAATTGATTATCGCTTCCGGCGGACTCGGCCCCACGGAAGACGACCTGACGCGCGAAACCGTTGCGGATCTTCTCGGCCGCAAGCTGGTGCTCAACAAATCCATCCTTCAATACATCGAGGGCCGCTTCCGGCAGCTCGGCCGCGAAATGCCCGCGGTCAACGTGCGGCAGGCAATGGTGCCGGAAGGCGCGGAAGTGCTCGAAAATCCGCGCGGCTCCGCGCCGGGATTGTGGCTTGAAGACCATGGCCGCAGGATCGCGCTTCTCCCCGGCCCGCCGCGCGAATTGAAACCCATGTTCCATGAACAGGTTTTGCCGCGGCTGGAGCGGCTCGGCTCTGGCATTCGAATGTTTCACCGCGAACTGCGCGTGGCAGGCATGGGTGAATCCGCCGTGGAGCAGCGCATCAAGCCGATTTACACGCGCTATGCGGACGTGAATACGACGATTCTCGCGGCTCCGGGCGAAATTCAAATTCATCTGCGCCTGTGGACCGGCGACGCGGCGCACGCGCAAAAAACGCTCGACGACATCACGCAAAGTTTTCAACTGGCGCTCGCCGACCGCATTTTTTCGCAAGATGGCTCCTCGATGGAGGAAGTGATCGCGCACATTCTCTCGATGAACAATGCCACCATCTCCGCCGCGGAAAGCTGCACCGGTGGCCTGCTGGCGCAGCGGCTGACGAGCATCGCCGGCAGCTCCTCGTATTTTCTGGGAGGCGTGGTCTGCTACAGCAACGAGTTGAAGACCGCGTGGGCCGACGTGCCGCCCGAATTGATCCTGTCCAAAGGCGCGGTCAGCAGCGAAGTGGCGATTGCGCTGGCCAACGGCATCCGCCGGAGCACGGGCAGCACGCTTGGCGTGGGCATCACCGGAATCGCGGGCCCGGGCGGCGGAAGCGAAGAAAAACCCGTTGGCACCGTGCATGTGGCGGTTTCGCACGCCGCGGGTGTCAAAGAGCGCGGCACGCGCTTTCCCGGCGATCGCGAAACGATTCGCTGGCATGCTTCGCAACTGGCGCTCGATATGGTGCGCATCCATTTTCTTTACAATGGCGGCGAGCCGCCGGCGCGCGGTTCCGCAAGGTCCTGAAGCGTGCGCCTCTTCGTTGCGCTGGAAATTCCCACGGCGGTACGTGAATCTCTCGCGGCTTTGGTCAATTCCTTTCGCGCTGTTTCGTCGCAGCCCCGCTGGGTGCGGCCAGAAAATCTTCACGTAACACTGAAATTCATTGGCCAGTGGACGTCTGAGAATCTTGAAGTCCTCCGGAGCGCGCTGTCGGCCGTGCACCAAGATCAACCCGTAACACTTGATTTCCACGGTCTCGGCTATTTCCCTAACGAAAAGCGTCCCCGTGTTTTCTGGGCTGGTATTGGGGCTTCGCCAAATTTGATAACGCTCGCGAGCGAGATTGACCACGCCACAGAAAAACTCGGCATCCCGCGCGAGCAGCGACCGTTCTCGCCCCACTTGACACTGGCGCGCTTCGAGCCACCAGGACTGCCGGAAAAACTTCGCGCCGCCATTCAGGAAAATGCCACGCGTGAATTCGGCTCGCTTCGCACCAACGAATTTCACCTCATCGAAAGCAAGCTAAAACCGTCCGGCGCGGAGTACACTACGTTGCAAACTTTTCCGTTCGCGGCGGTGGAGGCTTAGCGAGGCATGTTTGGAATTCCGATCACGCTCCTGTGCATCCCCATCGCCGCTTACATCCTCGGTTCCATCCCCTTTGGCTTGCTTCTCACGAAACTGTTCGGCGGTGCCGACGTGCGCAAAGAAGGCAGCGGCAACATCGGCGCCACCAACGTCGTGCGCGTGGCCGGGCCGCTCGCGGGAATCCTCACGCTGCTTCTCGACGCGGCCAAAGGCGCAGCTGCCGTTCTCCTTGCAGAGCGTCTTTCGAATGGCAGCGCCACATGGACGATGATCGCCGGGTTTGCGGCCCTCGTGGGCCACTGCTTTCCGATCTGGCTAAGCTTCAAGGGCGGCAAAGGCGTGGCCACCGCCGCCGGCCTTTTTCTCGTTCTCTGCCCGCCCGCGTTTCTCGGCTCATTGCTGCTGTTCATCCTGGTGGTAGTCTTCTGGCGCTACGTTTCGCTGGGCTCCATCTCCGCGGCAGCCGCGATGCCTTTGCTAATTTATTTTCTCTGGGCGCCGCGGCACGCGCCGCCGCCGGTAATCACCTTTGGCGCGCTAGCCGTGGCTATGCTGATTGTCTACAAGCACGATGCAAACATTCAGCGCCTCGTCGAAGGCGCGGAGCCAAAATTCTCCTTCAGCAAAAAAAAGGCCAAAGAATGACGAAAATCGCCATTCTTGGCGCCGGAAGCTGGGGTACGGCGCTTGCCGTTATTTTTGCGCGAGCGCGAAAGCCGCATGAAATCTCGCTCTGGGTGCACAGCGCAGCGCAAGCCGATTCGCTTCATCGCAAGCGCGAGAACAAAACCTACCTTCCCGGCGTCTCGCTCCCCGCGACGATCCAGGTAACGCACAATCTTCCGGAAGCGCTCAGTGCTGCCCACATCATCGTCGGCGCTGTGCCTTCCGTCCACGCACGCAGCATTTATTCGCAAGCCCTAGCCCACGTCACGTCGGACACCATCGTGGTCAGCGCCACCAAGGGTCTGGAGCCCGCCACGCATTTGCGCATGAGCAAGGTCATCTTGCAGTGCATCGCGCAAGCAGCCTCGACTTCTTTCTCCAAACATATCGCGGTGCTCTCCGGCCCTTCGTTTGCCATGGAGGCCGCGCGCGGCGAGCCGACCGCCGTGGTCCTCGCCGCCGAAGACGCCGCCGTTGCGGCCGAGCTGCAAGAAGAATTCGCCGCGCCATCCTTCCGGCTCTACACCAACGATGACGTTCTCGGAGTGGAATTGGCCGGAGCTATGAAAAACGTCATGGCCATCGCTGCTGGGGCCTGCCAGGGATTGGGCTTGGGTTCGAATCCCCTTGCGGCGCTGATCACCCGCGGCCTCGCCGAAATGACCCGCCTGGCAGTCGCGCTTGGTGCCCGCCCGGAAACGCTGGGCGGCCTCGCCGGCCTGGGCGATCTGGTCCTAACCTGCACCGGCTCCTTGAGCCGCAACCGCTTCGTGGGCATCGAACTTGGCAAAGGCCGCAAGTTGCCGGACATCCTCGCCAACATGCGCATGGTTGCCGAAGGCGTGGGCACAGCCGCACCCCTGTTGGCTCTGGCCCGCGAACACCAAATCGAAATGCCCATCACCG
Organism: uncultured Acidobacteriota bacterium; assembly: GCA_963729455.1. GTDB lineage: Bacteria > Acidobacteriota > Terriglobia > Acidiferrales > UBA7541 > Acidiferrum. The sequence continues at coordinate 279,672 of CAVSNX010000002.1, read as the reverse complement.
AACAAGTAGACGCCATACTCCACCAGGGCAAGTCCCCCAAAGACGCCATCCGCGACATCATGGACCGCCCGCTTAAGCGCGAATAAGCCTCTCCCCTGACGAGAAGAACGAGCGCGTAGTACTAAAGTCCCAGTAGCACATGCGAGACGCCACTCTCCACCAGCCCGCCTAAGCCCCTCGCGTTCCCCTAAAATAGAGAGTCGGGATGCCTCCCCATGCCCAATCTCGCTGGGACCGCGTGCGCGCTGGAAATGTGCGCATTCTCTGGCTCGTTTTGGGAGCCTTATTGCTCGTCAGCGCGCTCCCCATCGGCCTCTACCACCGCCAGGTTTTGCAGCTTAGCCAGGACAAGCTTGTGGACACGGAACGCGTTCAGCAGACAGACCTTACGCGCTCGCTGGCCCAGGAAATTCAGCAGTTTGAAACCAACCTTACGCAGCAGCTTCTCAGTGAACGCCAGATTCTCGATTTAACCGGCCTCAGCGACAACGTCGAAGATCCTGTCTCCGAGCCCAAAGTGACCCGCCTGCTCGAGAACTTCGTGGACAGCAACCGCAACACGTTCATCTACCTGACTGCGGTGGGAAAATCCGGCAAGGGCACCAGCGCTTCGCAGGGAAATTTCCGCGCGGAACAGGATCCGTTCGTAGCCAAAGCGTTGCAGCGCGCCTTCGTTACCTGCCTGCAGTCGCAACAGTTGCAGGTCCGCAGCGATCCTCTGGCGTTGGCTCCCGACAACCGGCCAGCGTTCGTGATTGCGGTGCCGCTGAAGGATGCAAACGAGAACTTCACGGGCATGCTCGCGGCCGTAGTTTCGCTCGATTCCATTCTTCATCGCTTGCAGGACGCCAGCGTCCGCGGACGCTCGGTTTTTCTGGTGGACCACAGCGGGCACATCGTGGCGCATCCGTCCACCAAGGACTTCGTCCCCGGCGCGGATGCCAGCAGCAATCCCCTCGTCGCGCAGATCAAGGCGCTTCCGCAGGATCTTCGCAGCACGGAGACGGTGCGCTTTTCCGAAGCGGGTAAGAAACATCCGGTCGAAATGATCGGCACGTATAGCACGTTTCCGGAAGTGAATTGGGCGGTCATTGCGCAGCGCAGCCTCGCCGAAGCGCAAACCGACACCGGCGTCACCGAGCTCAACCGCCAGGCGCTGGCCTTCGTCACCGTGGTTATCCTTTCCGCGATTCTGGTCGGATACTTTTTCGCCGTGGGCATCAGCGGACCGATTCGTGGCCTGGCCGCTTCCACGCGCGCCATCAGCCGCGGCGAGTTTCATCAGCGCTCGCCCGTGCGAGGCGCATCGGAAATCAGCGAGCTCGCTGAAAATTTCAACAAGATGGCCGGCGACATCGAGGAGTACATCGAGCGGCTGAAGGAAGCTGCTGAAGAAAATCGCGAGCTGTTTCTCGGTTCCATCCGCATGCTCGCCGCGGCCATCGACGAAAAGGATCCCTACACGCGCGGTCACTCCGGCCGCGTGGCCAAATACTCGGCGCTGATTGGACAGGAGCTGGGCCTTAGCACAGAAGATCTGGACAAGCTGCGCATCGCCGCGCTGCTTCACGACGTCGGAAAAATCGGTGTCGAGGACCGCGTGCTGAAAAAGCCCGGCTCGTTGACGCCCGAAGAATTCGGATTGATGAAGCAGCACACCGTCAAAGGCGCAAACATCATGCGCCCGGTTTCGCAGCTCAAAGAAATGCTCCCCGGCATCGAGCTCCACCACGAGCACATGGATGGGCGCGGCTATCCCTACGGTTTGCAAGGGCCGCAAATTCCTCTGATGGCGCGCATCATCGGCGTGGCGGACACGCTCGACGCCATGACCACCAACCGCCCGTATCAAACCGCGATGGAATTGGACTACGCCATGGACCGCATCCGCGCGCTCACCGGTTCAAAGTTCGATGCCGTCGTCGTCACCGCCCTCGAATCCGCCGTCACCGCCGGCAAGCTCCGCCTCAGCGCCGTCGAAGTCCACGTTTAGAGATGCCCCGAGCGTAGAAGCACGGGAACTTTGAATGCTGTTTCGGTGTCCAGATAGGTTGAGGCAGATTCAAATGTGGCGGAAACATTCGCGATTGCATCTATCTGCACTTAGAAAAAGAAATATGCTTCTCAGCGGCATCGATGTCTGGGGACTTTTCGGTATCTTGCTGGTCCTTCTGTTCATCCTCATGGTTTATCCGCCGGTTCCTTACCACGGCGTAGGCGTTGACCGTGCGATCGCTGTCCATTCCACACCAATGCCAGGCGCGACAAAAGAAGATGCCATGCGGGTCTTCGTTATGCGCGATGGGCGAGTTTACTTCGGCAATCATGCGATTGCGACGGAAGACTTGCCGAGTGAAATCCGCGAAAGGGTACGGAATGGTGCGGAAAGAGAAATCTACCTGGCGGTGGATGCCAGGGCGAAATACGGCGATGCCGAAAAGGTTCTGGATCAAATCCGAGTTTCAGGAATAAGAGACGTCAGCTTCTTGACCGAGCAACCCTACCGCTAGTTCTCCGTAATCCGTACAAGCGCAGTGCTCACCATCTGCTTCTGTTACAATTTTGTGTTGCGCTGACTGTAAAGCAGCAATCTTATGATTTCGCTTTTTGGCAAGAACGAGCCGGAACCGACGCTCCTGGAGCGGCTGAAGAAGTCCGTCAGCAAGACCAAGGCGGCGCTTTCCGAAGCCGTGGATACTGTTTTCCTCGGCGAGCGCAAGATCGATCCTTCGATCCTCAAGGATCTGGAAACCGCGTTGCTCTCCGCCGACCTGGGCGTGAAGCCCACGCGCGAAATTCTCGATGCGGTGCGCGAGAAGATGGACCGCAACGCCCTCTCCGATGCCGCGCAGCTCAAGCGCGAGATCAAGTCGCACATCATTCGAATCCTGAACGCCCCCGTCCGGCCGGATGTGGCCGCCGCCAGCAGCATCGCCACTTCGCAAAACGGCAGCGGCACGCGCGTGATTTTCATCGTTGGCGTCAACGGCGCGGGCAAGACTACCAGCATCGGCAAGCTCGCGAACCGCCTGCGCCAGGAAGGCCGCAGCGTGGTGCTCTGCGCCGCGGACACCTTCCGCGCCGCCGCCGTCGAGCAGCTGGAAATCTGGGCGCAGCGCAACGGCATCGAAGTCATCAAGCAAAAATCCGGCGCCGATCCCGCCGCCGTGGTTTACGATGCGATGGCCGCCGCCAAAGCGCGCTCTTCCGACGTCGTCATCGTGGACACCGCCGGCCGCCTGCACACCAAATCCAATCTGATGGCCGAGCTGGAAAAAATGAAGCGCACCGCCGCGAAAGTAATTCCCGGCGCGCCGCACGATGTTTTGTTGGTCCTCGACGCAACCACCGGCCAGAACGGCCTCGCGCAAGCGCGCGAATTCACTTCCACCGTCGGCGTCACCGGCATCATCCTCACCAAACTCGACGGCACCGCTAAGGGCGGCATCGTCGTGGCCATCTCGCGCGAACTCGGCCTGCCCATCCGCTTCGTCGGCACCGGCGAGCAGATCAACGACATGGTTCCCTTCGACGCCGAAACCTACGCGAATTCCCTCTTCGACTAAACCGTGGACGCACACGACATTCGCTTCATGCAGCACGCGCTGGCGCTAGCCCGCAAAGGCCTCGGACTCGCCAGCCCCAACCCCTTGGTGGGCTGCGTGATCGTGCGCGAAGGCCAAATCGTCGGCGAAGGCTTTCATCAATACGAATGGCGCGACCACGCGGAAGTCGTCGCGCTGAAATCCGCGGGTGAAAAAGCGCGCGGCGCAACGCTGTACGTGAACCTCGAACCGTGTAACCACACCGGCCGCACCGGCCCGTGCACCGAAGCGATCATCGCCGCAGGCGTAAAACGCGTCGTCTCCGCGATGGACGATCCGAATCCCGTCAACACCGGCCGCGGCTTCGAACGCCTGCGCGCAGCAGGCATCGAAGTGTTCACCGGCGTTTTCGAAGACGAAGCCCGCCAGCTCAACGAGCCCTTTGCGTGCTGGATTCGCACGAAAAAACCATTCGTCACACTAAAATCCGCGATGACCCTCGACGGCCAGCTCGCCCTCCCCGGCGAACACAAAAAGTTCGCAGGAAAATCCGCCAAGCACGAGCATTCGAACTGGATCACTTCCGAAGAATCCCGCGCAGAAGTTCATCGCATGCGCCACGTCTCGGACGCGCTGCTCACCGGCATCGGCACAATTCGCGCGGACGATCCGCTGCTCACCGATCGCAGCGGCCTCTCTCGCCGGCGTCCGCTACTGCGCGTCGTGCTCGATTCCGGGCTCTCTCTTTCTCTGAGTTCTCGCATCGTAAAAACGATTGATGACGACGTCCTGGTCTTCACCAATCAAGCCCTCGGCGCCCAGCGCGCGCGCCTACTCCAAAAACTGGGCGTGGATGTCCTGCCCGCGAGGTCGCTGGGCGGCCGCATCAATCTGCAGGCCGTCCTCGCCGAACTCGGCCGCCGCGAAATCCTCAGCGTCATCCTGGAAGCCGGCCCCACGCTCAACGGCGCCGCGCTCGCCGCCGGCATCGTCCACAAGCTCGTCCTCTTCTACGCGCCAAAAATCGCCGGCGAGAATCGCGTCCCCTTTGCCATCGCCCCAAAGTTGCTTCTTCCCCCACTTCAACGTCAAACTGTACGGCAGTTCGGACCGGACATCGCCATCGAAGGTTACCTGCAAGATGTTTACCGGAATCATTGAGCATACCGGCGCGCTTGAAGCGCTCGACCTCGACCGCAACGGCGGCCGCGTCACCATCCACGCGCCTTCGCTAGCCCCATCGCTCGCCGTTTCGAACAGCATCGCCGTGAACGGCTGCTGCCTGACCATCGTCGGCGTTCACAACGGGCGGCTCTCCGCGGATTTGTCCGGCGAAACTGTCAGCAAAACTTCGTTTGGCGCCGAAGCCTCCAGCCTGAAGCAAGGCGCGCGCGTAAATCTTGAGCAGCCGCTCACCGCCGGCAAAGAATTTGGCGGCCACTTTGTCCTCGGCCACGTAGACACCGTCGGCCGCGTTACCCATCTGACTCCCGAAGGTGATAGCTGGTGGTTCGGCGTGCAAGTCCCCGAAGAATTCGCGCGCTACGTCGTGCCCAAAGGCTCGATCACCATTGACGGCATCAGCCTCACCATCGCACGCTGGCACCACAACATCGCCGAAATTGCCGTCATTCCCTACACCTACGAGCACACCAACATCCGCGATCGCAAACCCGGCGACACCGTAAATCTCGAAGGCGATGTCTTGGGAAAATATGTGGAGCGCTACCTAGAAGCTCGCGAAGGCGCAGCCGCCACCGCGTCGCCAACTCCCCTCACTCTCGCGCGCCTGCAAGAAGAAGGCTTCTGACGCATCGCAACGCGCCGCGCCATTCAATTAGTGTGCGCCGGGCGCGCCTTGCGAAGATTCCAACCGCTTCTCGCGCACGCCGCGCCAGTACAAAACCAGCCCCAGCAGAATCGCCGCAACCGTCCCGATGAACAATTTCGCCTCGAACAACACTTTGTTCGACGACTCGCCCGGCGGCACCATCGAAACCGCCATGCAAACGAGCACCACAATAAATCCCATTCCGCCAACAAACCACACGCCGCCCGCGCCCCCGGGAATTAGCACCGCGTGCGCATTCTCCTGCCGGTCTTTTCGTTTCGTTAGCTTGATCACCGCCGCAAACATATACAGAAACGGGATGAAATAAATCAAAATGGTGATGTCAATCAAAACCTGGTAGGCGCCTCGCGTCGTTTCGCTAATCTGGCTGATCAGCAGCACTGCGCCGGACGCCACCGCCTGCACAAGAATCGAAACCCACGGCGTCTTCCAACGCGGATGAATCTTTCCAAACGCCGCCGGCATATAGCGGTCAATTCCCACGATGAACGGCACACGCGCAATTCCCGCAACGGTGCTCCCCACTCCTCCGGCGTTGCCAACCGTCACCAGCATCGCAGCGAGTATTCCGAAAAAACCGACCTTGAGCGCAATCGAGCCGACGGTGATGGCGTGGAAAACTCCGCTTGTCACGGAAACATCCGCAGCCGGCACCAGGGCAAGAACGGCCACCGTCCCCGCGATATACATCGCCGCGATCATCGCGCCCGAACCCAGCACCGCGCGCGGCAGCGTTCGCTGCGGATCACGAACCTCCGCGCTCATTGCGGAAACCAGTTCGAGCCCTGCAAACGCGAATGCAATTTGCGACCAATAATTCACCGTATCCCAATTCCAAGTGGGCAGCATGTTCGCCGTCGTAAAGTGCGTCGCGGATCCGTGCCTAATCCAAACCACGGCGCCAATGACCACCAGCATCAGCAGCGGCACGTACGTGGAGACTCCTCCCGCGTTCTGCAGCCACTTTCCGATGTTCAGCCCGATGATGTTCAAGCCGACGGCGACGACTAGCAATCCCAGTGAAACGAGAATCAAGAATTTGCGATTGTGCTCCAGCGTTGCCCCACCTTCGCCGATTACGTACGCGCTCATGGCTGCGCTGGCCAGCAACAATCCCGGAAAATAAAAAATGGTATAAACCCAGTACGTCCAGCCGGCTACGAATCCATGGAAATCGCCGAACGCCTCCTTGGCCCAAACGTAGAGGCCCCCCTCCACCGGAAAGCGCGACGACAGTTCATTAATGACCATCGCCGAGGGCACAAAGAAAAGCAGCGCGGCGAGCATCCACAAACTGATCGAGGAAGTTCCGTTGTGCGCCGCTGCCGCGATCCACCGTGGCCCCAAAACCGTGGCGATGTTGAAAAGGAGAACGTCCCAGAATCCCATCTCCTTGCGTAATTGTTTGATCGGATCGGAAGAGCCGTTCGCCGTCTGGCTCACAGCGTCACGTCCAGCGCGGGAATCAAGTCATCTTGCAGCCGGAAATTTTTCAAGAACGGATCATTCGAATTCTCGAAATCGTCCCATGGCCCGAAAAACGTCACTCGCCCCTCCTGCAGAAAAACCACCACGTCCGCGAGCTTTTTTGCCAGATGCGTGTCATGCGTCACCACGATAGACGTCTTTTGATACGCGCGCTTCAACCGTAGGATTAGCTCACCCATATGCCCGACCATGATCGGATCCACCATCGTGGTGGGCTCGTCGTACAAAATCGCTTCGGGATTTTGCGCCAGCGCGCGCCCTATCGCCACCGCCCGCTTCATCCCCGTCGAAAGTTCGCTCGGCAATTTGTCCAGTACGTCCTCCACTTCCAGCATTTTTGCGATTTTTCCCACGTACTCATCAACGTCCTCGTCAGTAAGTCCCGTCTGGCCTTCCAACGGAAACGCGATGTTCTCGCTAACGGTCAGCGAATCGAAGAGCGCGCCCGACTGAAAGACCATCGTCACCTTGCGCCGCACCACTTCAAATTCCGCTTCCGTGAAGTTGGTTACGTCCTGGCCGTCAATGATGACCTGCCCCGAATCCGGCTTCAAAAATCCCATAATGTGCTTCAGCGACACGGATTTGCCCACGCCGCTGCGCCCCATGATCACGCACGTCTCGCCGCGCTTCACCGTAAAACTCACGTCCTTCAGCACCGGGCGATCGTCAAACGCCTTGCACACTTCGCGAAACTCGAAAAAGTTGACCGGCTTGCCGTCGCTTTGCGCCGCTTCGCTCACGCCTGCCCCGTTTCGAACATACGTTTTGCTTCTTCGTACTCCGCTTGCGTATTCATGTTCCAGAACAGCCGCCCTTCGCTATCAAATCGTTTCCAATCCCCTTCGTCAAGAACTTCCGCGCGCAGCAGTGATATTCCTTCCGTCACTTTGCGCACTCCGCGTTCGAACGCCGCTCGAAGCGTTTCCCTAGCATCCGTCCGCCAGCAAGCACACAGCGGTTCCGGCCCATGCTTCGAATGCGCCAAAACCACCTGCGCATCGCTGTTTCGCGCACGCTCGCAAAGAAAAGCAATCCAATCCCGCGTCAAAAAAGGCATGTCGCAGCTCAGAATCAGATTCCATTCGCATGGCGTAGCGCACTTCGCGGAATCTTTCAGCGCCGTAATAATTCCCCCCAGCGGCCCTTCCCCCGGCCACCGATCCTCAACCATCTCCACCCCGAACGCCTCATACTTCCTCCGCCCCGCAATCATCTTCACCGCCATTGGCACGCCACGCAGCAATTCAATCATCCGCGCCAGCATCGGCTCCCCATCAATCTCCACCAGCGCCTTGTCCCGCCCAAAGCGCGTGCTCCCGCCACCAGCAAGCACATACCCTGCAATCCTCAGCTTGTTTTCCTCACTCGTCATTCAATGCCGTCCCAATTTTTCTCTTCTCTGTGCCCTCTCTGTAAATTCCTACTCTTCTTCCAAAGGCTCGCGCCCCGGCCGCCGAATCCCCAGCTCCCGCAACTTCTCCTGCAAACTCTGCCGGTGCAACCCAATCGTCGCCGCCGTCCGCGAAACATTCCACCGGTGCTCCACCAACTGCCTCGTCAAATACGCCACCTCAAACTTCCTCTTCGCGTCCCGAAAATCCCGCTCCCCAATCCCATTGTCCTGCTCACCATCGCCGCGCTTGTGCGAAATCGCCTCCCCATGCACAACCTCCGAAGGCAAATCGTCCAACCCGATCTCATCCCCGCGAGTGAGCACCAGGCTTCGCTCCAGCGCATTCTTCAACTCCCGCACATTCCCGGGCCAATCGTATTTCTCAATCGCCGCAACCGCTTCGCGTTTCAATCGCGCTGTGCGCCCAAGCCGCGCTCCATGCATCTGCAGAAACGCTTCCGCCAGCAACGCAATATCCAGCTTGTGCGCCCGCAGCGGCGGCAACTCGATGGTCACCACCCGCAAGCGATAGAACAAATCCTCGCGAAATTTTCCCGCGCGAATCTCCGCCGCCAGATTCCGGTGCGTCGCGCTGATCACCCGCACATCCACCGGAATCGATTGCGTCCCGCCGAGCCGCTCAATCGTGCGATTCTCCAGAACGCGCAGCACTTTGGCCTGCGTCACGGGATTCATGTCGCCAATTTCGTCCAAGAAAATCGTCCCGCCGCTTGCCAATTCAAACTTCCCCTTTTTCTGCTGCGCCGCACCCGTAAACGCCCCGCGCTCGTAACCAAACAATTCCGATTCAATCAGCGTCTCCGGCAGCGCCGCGCAATTCACCGCCACGTACGCCTTCCCCGCGCGCGCCGATCGCGCATGAATCTCCTGCGCCATCAAATCTTTCCCCGTGCCGCTCTCACCCAAAATCAACACCGTCGAATCCGCCACTGCAACACGGTCCGCCATCTCGAACGCGTGCCGCATCTCCGCGGAGCGCCCAATCATCTGCCCGAATTGCCCTTCGGTCGTGAGCCTGCGCCGCAACGTATCATTTTCTTTTTCCAGCGTCGCCAGCTTCAGCAGATTCGCCACGCGCTGCCGCAACTCTTCCAATTCGAATCCCTTCACCAAATAATCCGCCGCGCCAATCTGCAGCGCTTGCACCGCCGTCTTCGCCGTGTCCAGCGCCGAAACCATCAGCACCGGAATCTCGCTTCCCTGCTCCCGCATCCACCGCAAAAATGAAATCCCATCCTGCCCCGGCAGCACCACATCCAACAGCACCAAATCCGGCTGCTCGCGCGGCAACGCCTCCCGCGCCGCCTCCGCCGATTCCGCCTCCGCAACGCGATATTTCGCCTCCAGCGCCCGCCGCAACCCGTATCGCGCCGCGGGCTCGTCATCCACAATCAATATCGTCTTCATTTTCTTTTCCTTACTTCCTTACTTCATTGCTTCCTTGCTTCTTCCCTCGGCAACGTCACCTGGAACCGCGTTCCCCGTCCATCCTTCACCGGACTTTCCCAATCCACTTTGCCGCCAAACTCCGCTACGCGCCGCGCCACAATCGCCAACCCCAACCCTGTTCCTTGCGACTTGGTGGTAAAGAACGGTTGCAGAATCTTTTCCCGTAGCGTCGCGGGAATCCCCGGCCCATCGTCTTCCACCATAAGCAGGCAAGCGCCCTCGCCCGCCGCCGCGCTAACACTCACATGTCCCCCTCGGTTCGTTGCCTCAAGAGCATTTACCAGCAGATTCGAAACGACGTCATTCAGTGCTTCCGCGCTCGCTGCCACTCGATAGTTCTCACCGGAGACTCGCAGCGCCAGTTTCACCCCGCGCCGCTCCGCTTCGTGCGACAAAACACCCGCCACTTCCTCGATGACCACTCGCGCGTCGCAACTCCCCACCACGCTTCCTCCGCGCACCGCCGGCCGGCTGAATTGCAGCAACTGATTCAGCTTCCCCGAGAGTCTCCCAATTTCCTCCAGCACCATCTTTGTTTCCCCGCGTATGGATTCCGGCAGCTCCGGATTCTCCAGCTGCACCTGCAAGATGGTCTTCATGGACCCCAGCGGATTCTTCAAATTGTGTGAAATGCTCGCCGCCATCTGCCCCACCAGCGCCAGCCGCTCCCGCTCCGCCAATTCCCTCTCCAACTGCAGCTTCTCCTCAATCAACCGGCACAAATCTAGCGCCCCCGGCAACTGCTCGCACAAAAACTCCAGGGCCGCCCGAGTATCGCCGGAAATGCTGGCCCCGTGTGGCTCGACTCTCATCAAACCCACCAAACCATTTGCCTGCCGCAGTGAAATGAATTGTTCCGCCGGCAAAGTAGGCGGACGAACCTCGCCGGACCTCAACACGTAACCTCGCAAGACTGCTTTGCTCGGGTCTACGAGGGTTAGCGTTGCCCCGGCAAGTTCAAACTCTTCCTTCGTCCGTCTCTGGATGAATTCCACCAGATTCTTAAGGTTTCCCTGTCGTGCTTCCTGCTGAATCTCCGCGGTGAGACGCTGCACGCGGTCCATTTCTTTATGCGCCGTCTCTTGCAATCGGCGTCCCAACACCCGCTGCAACGGCTCGATAAAAATGACAAGCACAAATAACAATATGGACGCGGATGCTTCCGGCGGCAGCAACGGCTCCAGCCAAACGCCGACACGCCGCACCAAGCTCAAATAAAGCAGCGCCAAAAACGTCGCCGAGACGGCGTACATCAGATTCTTCTGCCGCCCGATCTGCAAGAAGTTGAATCGCTGCACCAAATAAATCAGCACTGCCGAGGGGAGGATAGAAAGCAGTGCGAGCGTTGTGCTCACAGCCGCGGCCAGATTTTGCGACAACGGACCGCCCAGAACGTGCAGGTAAAAAGTCAGAGCCGCCCCGGAAAGGAATAGGAGCGACAGCAGAGAGTGGAACAGTCGCTGTGGGCGGTCTGGCGCACACTCGATGAAGCGTGTTTCCCAACCGGCGCTCACCGCCATCGCCAATGCGAGCCAAACTCCGTATCCCCTGCCCAACGCATTGCCAGGAATCAGAAAATCAAATCCAGGCGATGTCGCCAGCAACGGATAAACTTTCAGCGCGATGTACAGTGCCGGCGCGTAAGCCGCGAAGAGGACGACGCGCTTCACGGTGCGGCTCCGCAGCAGGTCCCTCGTATCCGCATACTCCCAATGCAAATGAATCAGTAGCGGAGGCAGCATAAGAAGCCCAGCGCAAAGCACGGTCTTGGCAAATGCGGTTAACAGCGCAGGAGGTTCCGTGTAATGAATCTGCGCATTCAGCGCGAGGAGCGAACCACCATAAAAAAAGAACAACGCCAGGCACAGAAAAAAGAAAACACGCTCAAAATTCCGCTGCCGACGGTAACCAAGGATCACTACCATCCAGAAAAGCTGCAGCAGCGTCCCCGCCGTATACCCAATCAGCCGGATGTAGAGCAGTGACCCCATAAGGCTCCAACGCGTCGGATTCTACCCTTGAGCTACTTGCAGTACAATCGCCAAGTGCCATATTTTCCTTGCACCTTTCAAGTTATTACAAATAAAAGGTTTACCTTAAGCGAGAATCCACAGCCTACCCACCCGATGTCCGCCAAATACTTGACATGCCCGAACTTTCTGCTATATTAGCAGTCGGTAGCGAGGAGTGCTAATCCCCTTTTCCTCGCGAACCACACTAGAAACCGCAAGATCACCTACGGAGGTTTTTCAAGATGGCTGTGAATCTCACCCCGCTCCACGACCGTGTCGTCGTGCGGCGCATTGAAGAGAAGGAAAGCATCAAGGGCGGCATCATCATTCCGGACTCCGCCAAAGAAAAGCAGCAGGAAGGCGAAGTAATCGCCGTCGGCCCCGGCAAGCGCGAGAAGGGCGAACTTCATCCCCTCGACGTCAAAGTCGGCGACCGCGTGCTGTTTGGCAAGTACGGCGGCACCGAAATCAAGATCGACGACGAAGAGCTGCTCATCCTCCGCGAAGAAGAAATTCTCGCGAAGCTGGGCGGCGCCGCAAAAGCAGCAAAGAGGTAGTTTCCCGAGTGTAGGCGCCGGGTTTTAGCCCGGCCCGGTTGTAGTGGCCGGTCTTCAGACCGGTGCGGTTCTCCAAAGGGTTTCAAAGTTAGAACGAAGAATATCAGGAGGAATGACCAGTATGGCGAAGCAGATTGTAACAGGTGAAGCGTCCCGCCAGGCGATTTTGCGCGGCGTGAACGCTCTTGCCGATGCAGTGAAAATCACCCTCGGCCCCAAGGGCCGCAATGCGGTGATCGAAAAGAAGTTCGGCGCGCCCATCATCACCAAGGACGGCGTGACCGTGGCCAAGGAAATCGAACTCCGCGATCCCCTCGAGAACATGGGCGCGCAGATGGTCCGCGAAGTCGCTTCCAAGACTTCCGACGTTGCCGGTGACGGCACGACCACCGCGACCGTGCTCGCTCAGGCTATCTTCCGCGAAGGCGTCAAGACTGTCGCCGCAGGCGCCAGCCCCACCGCTCTCAAGCGCGGCATCGAGAAGGCCGTCGAAGTGGCCGTCGAAGAGATCAAGCGGCTCCACAAGGACGTCAAGGGCGACATGATTGCGCAAGTTGGCACCATTTCCGCCAACAATGACAAGCAAATCGGCGGCATCATCGCCGAAGCCATGAAGAAGGTCGGCAAGGATGGCGTCATCACCGTCGAAGAATCCAAGACGATGGAGACCACCCTCGAAGTGGTCGAAGGCATGCAGTTTGACCGCGGCTACCTCTCCCCCTACTTCATCACCGACCCCGACCGCATGGAATGCGTTCTCGAAGACGTGCGCATCCTGATCCACGAAAAGAAAATCAGCTCCATGAAGGATCTTCTTCCTCTCCTCGAACAGACCGCCAAGATGGGCAAGCCCCTCTTGATCGTCGCTGAGGACGTCGAAGGCGAAGCCCTCGCCACCCTCGTGGTGAACAAGCTCCGCGGCACGCTGCAGTGCGCTGCCGTCAAGGCCCCTGGCTTTGGCGACCGCCGCAAGGCCATGCTCGAAGACATCGCCACCCTCACCGGCGGCAAGGCCATCACCGAAGACCTCGGCATCAAGCTGGAGAACGTGAAGCTTGAGGACCTCGGCCGCGCCAAGAAAATCACCATCGACAAGGACAACACTACGATCATCGAAGGCGCCGGCAAGTCCGCGGACATCGAAGGCCGTGTGAAGCAGATCCGCTCGCAAGTCGAAAACACCACCAGCGACTACGACAAGGAAAAGCTCCAGGAGCGCCTTGCCAAGCTCGTCGGCGGCGTCGCCGTCATTAAAGTCGGCGCAGCCACCGAAACCGAGCTGAAGGAAAAGAAGGCCCGTGTCGAAGACGCCATGCACGCCACCCGTGCGGCTGTCGAGGAAGGTATCGTCCCCGGCGGCGGCTCGGCTCTGCTCCGTTGCATCGCGATCGTCGAGAAGCTCAAGCTCCACGATGACGAAGCCGTTGGTGCAGGCATCGTGCGCCGCGCTCTCGAAGAGCCTTCCCGCCAAATCGCGCTCAACGCCGGCCACGAAGGCGCCGTTGTGATCGGCAAGATCCGCGATTCCAAGGAAGAGAACTTCGGCTTCAACGCCGAGACCGGCGAATACGGCGACATGATCAAGATGGGTATCATTGACCCAGCCAAGGTCACCCGCCTCGCGCTGCAGAACGCAGCCTCCATCGCGGGCCTCATGCTCACCACCGAAGCCCTCATCGCCGACCTCAAGGAAGACGACAAGAAGGCAGCCGCCGCCGGAGCCCCCGGCGCTGGCGGCATGGGCGGCATGTACTAAATCCAAGTAGCACAGGCACCCTTGCCTGTGCTCGGGCGTCGCTTTACCAGCTCGCCCACAACCTCAATCCTAAAAGGGCGTCACGGTGCAAACTGTAACGCCCTTTTTCTTTCCTATCAAAGCTCGCTATCTGCAGTTCTGACAGGATTACGCCTTGCTCACCGTTGAAACATTAAGTTTGCTCTCGTCCGATCCCATGCGGTCGCGCACCTCGGCGGCGATTTCGTAAGATCGCAAGCGCGCGTCCTGGTCGTAAATGAGCCCCCCAACCATCAGCTCGTCCGGCTTCGTTACCTCGATGAATTCATTCAGCCCGCGCTCCACCGTCATCGACGAGCCCACGAACGAGCACGCCAGCGACTGGCTGGCCATAGCCTTCTCCGCCGGACTCCAAAACGTCTCGATGTTGTCAATCGGCGGCGGAATCTGCCCCGGCACTCCGCGACGGAGCAGCGCAAAGGCTTGCTGATGCGAAGTGAACAGCCGCCGCGCCTCCGCGTCAGTCGCAGCGGCGACGACATTCACTCCGAGCATGGCATACGGCCGGTCGAGTTGCTTCGAAGGCGTGAAGTGCCTTCGGTACAGCGCCAGCGCCTGCATCATGTCTGCGGGCGCGAAATGTGAGGCGAATGCAAACGGCAGCCCCTTGATTGCCGCCAGTTGCGCGCTGAACAGGCTCGATCCTAGCAACCAGATCGGCACCTGCAACCCCGCGCCCGGGATCGCACGGATTTGCTGCCCAGGTTTGGCGGGCTCGAAATACGATTGCAATTCTTCCACGTCTTGCGGGAAATCATCGCCAGTGGCCTTGCTGTCACGCCGCAGCGCCTGCGTCGTCGCCATATCCGTTCCCGGCGCGCGTCCCAGGCCGAGATCGATCCGCCCCGGATACAGTGACTCCAGCGTCCCGAACTGCTCCGCGATCACCAGCGGCGCATGATTCGGCAGCATCACGCCGCCGGCTCCCACGCGAATGGTCTTCGTGCCGCCGGCCACATATCCAATCACCACCGCCGTCGCGGCGCTCGCAATCCCCAGCATGTTATGCTGTTCGGCCAGCCAGTAGCGCTGATACCCCAATCGTTCTGCGTGCCGCGCGAGCTCCAAGGTGTTGCGGAAGGCGTCGGCCGGGGTCGCACCCGCACAAACCGGCGCGAGATCAAGCACTGAAAACGGGATCATCCAAAGCTCCTGCGCCGGCCACAATAGGCCAAAATTATCTGATGTCCTGGCGCTCCAAAGCTTAGATGAATCCCCGAGCCCCATCGGCACACGCGGAACCCGCTCCACGCAAGCCAGCCAGACGCTTACTTGCCTACCCCGAACCTGCTCTGCTATCGTCCCTTTGCTTCACACGGACTCTTCAGGGGAGAGTCACCCATGCCAGGACTTTTGCAGCGCTTCTTGCCGCGCGAACAGGGCTTCTTTGACCTCTTCACCAAACAAGCGGTCAATATCCACGCAGGCGCCGACGCCCTCCTCAAGATGCTGTCGCATTACACAGGCGTCCCCGAGCAGGTGCAGATCGTCAAGGCCATCGAGCACGAAGGTGACGAAATCACCCACGCCCTCTTCACAAAGCTGAATCAGACCTTCATTACGCCCTTCGACCGCGAAGACATTTACGAACTCTGCAGCCGCCTTGACGACGTCATCGACCTCATCGACGCCGCCGCCAGCCGCTTCGTCCTCTACCGCGTGGATACAGTACGTACCGGCACCGTGGAACTCGTCAGGGTTCTCGTTTCGGCCACCGCCGAAGTCGAAGCCGCCGTCCGCTCCCTCGAAAAACCTCAACAAGCGCTAAAGCACGCCATCGAAATCAATCGCTACGAAAACGACAGCGACCGCCTCTGCCGCACCCTCATCGCCCAGCTCTTCGACGAAGAAACAGACCCCGTCCAAATCATCAAGTGGAAAGAAATCTTCGAAGTCATTGAAACCGCCGTTGACAAATGCGAAGACGTCGCCAACGTCATCGAAGGCGTCATCCTGAAATCCGCCTGAGCCACGATGACCAGCTTTTCGCTCCTCGTCATAGTCATCTTCCTCACCCTCGCCTTCGAGTTCTCGAACGGCTGGCACGATGCCGCCAATTCCATCGCCACCGTCGTCTCCACTCGCGTCCTTACTCCCTTCCGCGCCGTTGTCTGGGCCGCCTTCTGGAATTTCATCGCCGCCTTCGTTTTCGGCACCGCCGTCGCCAGCACTATCGGCAAAGGCATGATTCACATCGATCTCATCAACCAGCAAGTCCTCCTCGCCGGCCTGCTCGGCGCAATCACCTGGAACTTGATCACGCTCATTCTGGGCCTCCCCACCAGTTCCTCCCACGCTCTTATTGGCGGCTACGGCGGCGCTGCCGTCGTCCACGCCGGATTCAAAGCGCTGATTCTCAGCGGCTGGGTCAAGCCGGTTCTCTTCATCTTTCTGTCGCCGGTTGTTGGAATGGTTCTCGCGATCCTGTTGACCATTCTCACCAGCTGGATTGTGCGGCGCCAGCGCCCGCTTAAAGTGGACCGCTGGTTCCGCCGCCTTCAGTTGCTTTCCGCCGCGCTCTTCAGCCTCGGCCACGGCACCAACGACTCGCAAAAAGGCATGGGCATCATCACCACCGCGCTCGTTGCCGGTGGCCTGCTCAAATCCTTCTCCGTTCCCTATTGGGTCATCATTTGCTGCCACCTCGCCATGGGCGGCGGCACCATGGCCGGCGGCTGGCGCATCATCAAGACCATGGGCCAGCGCATCACCAAGCTCACTCCCTTCGGTGGTTTTGCTGCCGAAACGGCCGGCGGCCTCACGCTCGTCATGAACGCCGTCTTCGGCATCCCCGTCAGCACCACGCACACCATCACCGGCGCCATCGTCGGCGTCGGCGCAACACGCCGCCTCTCCGCCGTCCGCTGGGGCGTCACGCGCCGCATCGTGTTCGCCTGGGTCCTTACCATCCCCGGAGCCGCCCTCTTCGGAGCAGGCCTCTACCGCATCCTCATCACCTTCGTCCGTTGAGTTTTTCGTTGTGGAGGAGCGTCTTCCTCGCGCTCCATCTTCGCGGTGCCGCGAGCTAAGACATCCCCTTGCGCACCAAGTCTTCCAGGTCCGCGATCTGGTCGCCCAACAGATTCATTTTCCGCGCCAGCCCCTGAATTTCCGTTTCCGCCCGCCGGTTCACGTCAAAATCCAGTTCGCTCCGCAACCGGTCCTTCGTGTCCTGCCGGTTCTGGCTCATCATGATCACCGGAGCCTGAATCGCCGCCAGCAGCGAAAGAAAAAGATTCAGAAGAATGTAGGGATAAGGGTCCCACGCCGACCGCTTCAGGTACACGTTTATCGCGATATAAATCGAAGACAAAATCAGAAACATAATAATAAAAAACCACGACCCACCGAAACGCGCCACCGAGTCCGACACCCGCTCGCCAAACGTTGCTTCCTTCTCAATCACCTCGTTCGCATTGCGGTTTGCCCGCAGCCGCACCAGCCGTTGCGACGCATGGAACTGCCGCCCGATCACCGTCAACATATCCATCCCCGCATGCGGCTTGCGCTCCAGCAGCACGCCAATATTGTTCCGCGTCACTTCCAGGCATTCCGTCTCTTCCACCGCCACCGCGCTCGTCTGATGCGGCGTCTGCTCCAGCATCGACGCGAACCCAAAAAACTCCCCGTGCCCCGGCTCATCCACCACCACTTCCTGATTGTCCTCATCCACCGTAGTAACCCGCACTCGTCCCGATACCATCACGTACGCCTGCCCGCTCGAGTCCCCCATCTTGTAAATGCGCTGCCGCGGCGCAAATTTCTTCATCTGCACCCGCCCCGCCAGCACCGCCCTCTCTTCATCATCCAGCAACGCAAACAGCGGCACATGCTTCAACGTCTCAGGATTGCAAGCCATCGCCCACCTCGCGTGATGCGCCCAAATCCTGCCTAATCCTCCGCCTCATTTCAAGGCTCGCTCATCCAGTTTGTTTTTGATTGTGGGTGCCCCTCCCTCGGTTTTCGAGCTCCATTCGTCATCCGCGTTCTTCCACGAGCGCTGTGTTGCGACAAAAACACGGTTAACTTCGAACCGTTCCTTTTCGCTTGACGTTGCTCCCGGTCAGAACCAACAAACCCGACGAGAGTTCAGGCCGAGTCGCAGCGACCGTATGGAATAGTCGCGCAGCGATTCAAGTGTCGTATGATTCCGTGCGCGGAGCTAGGAGAAGGTCAAGTGCCTCTTGAAGGTATTGCTCTCACGCTCCTCATACAAGTCTTGCGCTGGCATTCGTCGAAGAAAATTTAGGCCACAATATTGAAGACAGAGGTCGTCCTACTCCGAGTGGAACTGCCAGGCGGACAGCGGACCCTGCCTCAACAAGCAGACAGCCAAATGCTCAAGCCTATCTATTAGAAAATAACTTGACTTATGAAAATACGGAGAGCACACTCCGCACGTAGCCTACCTACAGTCATCGAGTCCCGCGATCACTCCTGACTAATCCTTCGCGTCGCAAGGTTTTTCTCTGGGTCGGCCCCTGACGGTGTTACTAGTTCATATGCGGTAGGCGTAAGAAAACGCAAGCGCCTATGCGTGCACGATCAGCCCGAAAAAAAAGTCCAGCAAGCCGCTTCTTCCCGGGGCGGCCCTGGGGGGAACAATTAAGCGGGCATCCGTATTGGCTAGTGACTTTACTGTTGGCGCATCAGAAGTTAGCGGAATCCTGGTCGAATCACTCCAAGTCACGAGTATTCTCGAAAGAGGTGCATCATGCCGGCGAAAATTA
Source organism: uncultured Acidobacteriota bacterium (assembly GCA_963729455.1). Classification (GTDB taxonomy): domain Bacteria; phylum Acidobacteriota; class Terriglobia; order Acidiferrales; family UBA7541; genus Acidiferrum. The sequence goes on along the minus strand of CAVSNX010000002.1, from coordinate 260,827 downwards.
GCTTGGTGGTTTCTGCAGGCGTGGTCTTGATAGCGGGAATTCTTGGCGTGGAACCGGCGCGAGCGCAAGATACAGCGGCCTCTTCGCTAGGGGATCAGCTCAGGACGCACTACAAACTTGCGAAGATGGGAAGCGATTCCAACGGGTGGTCGGTGGTCGAGACGGGCACCGTCCTTGTCATCCAAAAGGGCGGAATCCTGGGCGTTCCCCCAGATAACGCCGTCATGGCTCCAGCAACCTACAAAGACGGTGACTTGCACCGCCCAAACGGGTTCGGGGTTGCCTTTCTCGGTCAGAACACGCGCCAACTTACCGTCGGCGAGAAGGTGTACGTCACAAAGATTGACGTCCACGCTAAAAATGACAAGGTTATGCTGACTATCGTCGAGTGCGATTCCTGCAACGGCGTGCAGCAACCCTCTTCCTACAAATCTGAAGTCGCTTTCCAATTCCCCAAGGGCTATCTAGAAGGTGCTGACGCCGGACAAATCGAAGACGTGATCGGCCAGGTGCTGGTTCTCGATACGAGCAACGACAGCGTCGGGCAGCAACAAGGGCAAGAACAGGACACTCAGGGGCAGCCTCCCGCGACCGTTCAGTTGGGCCAGACTCCTGATCAAGTGGTCGCCATCCTCGGTCAGCCGATTAGAATGTCCGGTGCCGGACGGGTAAAAGTCTATCAATACAAGGACATTGTGATCGCATTTACAGATGACAAGGTGACTCGAACAGCTGCACTGCCACAGCCTCTGCAGGCGCAGCGACCGGCTGAGCAGGCGGCGTCGGTGGCTCCGCCGCAGCCTCCGCAGGAGGTCCAGTTGGGCCAGACTGCTGATCAAGTGGTCGCCATCCTCGGTCAGCCGAGTAGAATCATCACTATCGGATCGAAAAAAATCTATGTGTACAAAGACATCAAAATCACTTTCACAAATGACAAGGTAACCGACGCGCAGTAGCGGCTCCTCCGCGACACGTTTCGATCGGTGTTGATGGGCCACGCAGTTCAATTTGGAACGATGCTCCAAAGCAAGGTCCAATATGGAGATAGCAGTCTTGGCAACCGGGGAACTATTCAAGTCAATTAATAAGCCCTTTGACTTCAGGAAACGAGTCCAAGCGCAGGTGGAAGCATCGAAATTGTCCCGCCTTTAGTTGAAAATTTGGGAAAAAATCGGAAAGGGTACAATAAAAAAGGGCAGTTTCAGAGCCTCCTATCTCCTATCCCATTGGATGACCGCGTCGTCTCCCTGGTCCAAGGAGACTTGGCAGTTGTTCGACAACCAAGGCTCGGAGCGGTCCAAGCCTAAGTTCGCCAACGCGCGAGTGACCGCGTCACTCCAGCCATGCCACACACCGCAGAGGCACAAGTAGCAACAGTCGGAGAAGGTCTCTATTTCAGCGGGTGCCTAACCCTCAGTGTTTGAGGGTGGGGCTTTTGACTTTGCTTTTTTCCTGTTCACCCTCGGGGCGGTTGTACAGTTAAGCGCCCCTGCTCAACCATTCGATCCTCAATTTTCCCCATTCCCTGCATTTCACTTAGCCTGTCGTCACTACCATGCTATCCTTTGTCGTGTATCGCGAACCAAATCGTCGCCAGACCGCTTCCCCGCTGCCCACCACCTTGCATTCTGCCTACCTCCGTCACGGTGACGAAAAACTCCTCAACGCAACTCGCGTAGATCCTTCATTTTACAAATGCCCCCTCGCGCAACCCCTTTCCTTTGACATCCTTACAAATGCCCCGGGTGTATGGGGGCCACTCGATTTCTCTTTAAGCGGCGACCCTCGTAAGTCCTTTAGAAGCAACACCTACGGACCTCCCACAAGTGTTGCAAACAAACGACTTATGGTAAAACGAAGTCCTTTAGATGCAACACTTACAAAAATCCGGGGGGTACCCCCTCTGTTCCCGTTCTCCCATCCCCCTCTGCCAACCTCTGTGCCTCTGCGTCTCTGCGTTATTTTTTGTCTGTTTTCCGCTTGCTCTGCATTCGACTTTCAACTGTCGACTGTCAACCTCCCATCCATGGCACCGCGGTGCTATCATGCGGAAGAAACGTAGAACGAACCACTTATGACTGAAAACTACTCCCCATTCGCCACCGTCGAGGAAGCCGTCGAAGAGATTCGCCAGGGCCGCATGATCGTCCTCGTGGACGACGAGGACCGCGAAAACGAAGGCGACCTCACCATGGCCGCCGAAAAGATCACCCCCGACGCCATCAACTTCATGGCCAAATTCGGCCGCGGCCTGATCTGCATGCCCCTCACCGAAGACCGCTGCGACGAGCTGCGTCTCCCGCTCATGTCGCCGATCAACACGTCCGTCCACGGCACCGCGTTCACGGAAGCGGTGGATGCCCGCGTCGGCGTCACTACCGGCATCAGCGCCTCCGACCGCGCCATCACGATTCTTACCGCCATCGATCCGAAAACGAAGCCGCAGGATCTCGCGCGTCCCGGCCACATTTTTCCGCTGCGCGCGCGCAATGGCGGCGTTCTCGTTCGCGCCGGCCAGACCGAAGCCTCCGTGGACCTCGCGCGCATCGCCGGGCTGACTCCCGCTGGCGTCATCTGCGAAATTATGGGCGAAGACGGCACCATGTCCCGCGTGCCGCAACTCATCGAGTTTTGCCGGGAACACCACTTGAAGATGCTCACGGTCGCGGACCTCATCCGCTACCGCATGCAGCATGAGCGTTACGTCCGCCGCGTGGCCGAAGCCGTTCTTCCCACGCGCTACGGCGATTTCCGCATGATCGCCTATTCGAGCGACGTGGATCACGACCAGCACATCGCTCTCGTTCGCGGCGAGCTTGTTGGCACGGAACCGGCCCTTGTCCGCGTGCACTCGCATTGCCTCACCGGCGATGTCTTTGGCTCGACGACGTGTGATTGCCCGGAGCTCGTTTCCCGCTCACTCGAAGCCATCGCCAAGGAAAACCGCGGCGTATTTCTGTACTTGCATCACACCGGCCGCGGCTTCAGCGTGGATGCGCCCGACCAGCCCGGCGTGCTCCCGCAAATTCATTTTCATAAGCGCGGCCAGCTCGACCGCGAGCCCGCCCGCCAGCGCCTGGTCCAGCACGAAAGCGGCATCGGTGCGCAAATCCTGATCGATCTCGGCCTCAAGGACATTCGCGTCTTAACCAACCACCCGAAAAAAGTCGTCGCCCTCGAAGGCTACGGCATCCGCATCGCCGACCAAGTCCCCCTCCGCATCGAGCACCCCAAACCCACCCATCAAACCCTATGAACTCACACACTCCACCCACTTCGAGGCCTACTCCTAGGTCTGCCTCTACCTCCAACTCTATCTCCATCTCAAACTGTCATTCCGAACGAAACGAGGACCGCTGCCCCTCTGCGCGTTTTTTGCGCGAAGAATCTGCTCTTTCGGTCAGTGACTACAAAGGCGGCTCTGTCGGTTCATCATCAGGCGGATCAGTAGTAGCAGGTGCTGTGGCTTTCGGCAGCGCATTCGCTGGCGCTGCTTTGGGCTTCGCGCAGCCCGAACAAGCCTTTGCCGGAGTCGCGTGCTGCGCCCCCGGCTTCCCAATGGTCAAATACTTGCGCATTTTTTCGAGGCGCTTTGGGCCGAGACCGCGAATCGCCAGCAAATCGTCAACGCTCTTGAACGCGCCATACGACTTGCGCATCTGCAAAATCTTATCCGCCGTCGCCGGCCCGATCCCCGGCACCAACTGCAACTGCTCCGAATTCGCCGTATTAATGTTGACAGGCTGCGCCGGCGGCTTTTTCTTCCCGGCAAACAGTGCCGGTGAAAAAAGCACAGCAATAATGAGAACAGGCAGGAAGAACCGCGCAAAAAGGAGACGTTGCATCATTACCGGAGTATAATACTCCCGGTAGTTATATCAATCAATAATTATAGAATTGCGCTATCAATCCACGCGCTTGCCCCGCGCGTCGTAGACTTCGAGCTCGCCGAAGAGAGCAGCTTGCGACTCAATTTGCGCGCGGTCGCCGACCACGACGATTTGCATGTTCGCGGAATCCAGATATTTTCGCGCGGTTGCGAGCAAATCGTCCGGCGTGAGTGCGCGGACTTTCTGGCGATAGGTTTCGAGATAGTCGTCAGGTAATTCGTTCAGCGCCACGTTGGAGAATTGCGAGAGCAAGCCGTCCTGCGTCGCGAGGCCCATGGAAAAAACGCCGCTCAAATAATTCTGCGCATCGCCAAGTTCCGCCTCCGGCACCGGCAGCGAACGCAGCTTATCCATCTCGTAGAAAATCTCCGTGAGCGAAGCCGCCACGACGTCGTTGCGCACTGCCGCCGAAACGGAAAAGTATCCATGCTGGCGCAGCGCGCTGACGCCGCTGCGCGGGCTGTACGTATAGCCCTTGTCCTCGCGAATATTCATGACCAATCGCGAATTGAAAGCGCCGCCGTACAAACTGTTCGTTAGTCCGAGCTTCACCCAGTCCGGATGCTTGCGCGTAATGGCGTGGCACCCCGCAAGAATTTGCGTTTGCACTGCTCCGGGCACGTGCACGAGATAAACGCGCCGGCCGCGTGGATTCGCCGGGGCTGCAGCCATTCTTGATTCTGGTTTTTTGCCGGTCCATGCGCCGAAGACTTTTTCGATGTTTTGCAACATCGCTTGCGATTCGAAATCTCCTACGAGCAGCAGCAACCCGTTTCCGGGCGTGTACGAATCGCGGTAGACGGTTTGTAAATCTTCGCGCTTGTAGGCGGCCACTTGTTCCTCGCTCGGGGAAACTTGCGCGTATGGGTGCGCGCCGAACAAAACCTTTCGCAAGCGCTCGCTCGCCAGGAACCCGGGTTGGGTGCGTTCCAGTTTCACTTCTTCCAGTTTTTGGCGGCGTTCGCGTTCGAATTCGGCTTCGGGAAACGCCGCCTCCCGTGCCAGTTCGTTCACCAATCCGAGCAATGGCTCCGCAAATTCCGACAATCCCGCGAAGGAAATCGCGCTGGTGTCCATTCCGGCGGCGGAAGAAAGATCGGCGCCGATGCGGCGCAAGTCTTCTTCGATTTGGCGGCTGGCGCGCCTGGTAGTTCCAGTTCGCACCATCATCGCGGTCATTTCCGCAAGCCCTGGCGCGCGATCCGCCACCGCGGCGTTGCCCGAGCGGAAAAAGAGTTCACCATGAAATTTCGGGATTGTGTGCGATTCCGCAAGAATGACTTCGAGGCTGTTCGAAAGTCGCGCTTTGGTTCGCTTCGGCCAAGTCACTGCGCGTTCCGCGGAAAGGCCTGGCACGCCCGTGGCTACTTCTACCGTGCCCGTCGCCATCACGCGGCCTCCTGTGTTTTGGCTTTCACCGGCGTTCGAAAGACAATCGCGCGTTTTTCATTCCGCAGGTATTTTTTCGCGGCGGCTTGAATTTCCTCGCGCGTCACCGCGAGGAATCCATCGAGAATGGTGTTCACGAGTTGCGGTTCGTTATCAAAAAGCGTGAAGCACGCCAGCAAATGCATCAGTCCATACTTAGGCATGGAGCCGCCGCGGCCGCCTTCGAGCGTGGCGTAATAATCCGAGCGCCATTTCACTTTTAATTGTTCCAACTCATCCGCGCTGATGCCGTGCTCCCGTACTTCGCGAATCACGGCATCGAATGCCGCCAGCGTGGCATCGCTCGAATACTCAGGCTTGTGCATGATTTTCGTGGTCATCTGGGTCGGGCCGTTGTACCCGAAAATATCGTCAATGCCGCCGTCCGCATCCACCGCGATCTGTTTCTCCAGGACGAGTTCGCGATGCAACCGCCCTGCTCTTCCGCCGTGGAGCGCCTGGTCTAGCAGCGCCATGGCGTACCAATCGGCAGTGCGGCGTTTTGGCATCACGTATCCAATGGCCATTGCAGGCAGGGTTCCGAATTTTTCTTCCACGTTGCCGCGGCGCTCTTCCTTTTGTTCCGGTTCGCTCGGATCGGCGAATGGCGGGGGAGCTCCGGGGGGAATATTGCCAAAGTATTTTTCCGCCAGCGCGAAACCTTCTTCAAGTTTCACATCGCCAAGCATCAAGAGCACGGCGTTATTAGGCACGTAGTATGTTTTGAAAAACGCCTGAACATCCTTTAGCTCCGCGGCGTCGAGATCGGCGAAATCGCCGTAGAAGTTGTGGGCGTTGGCCCAGTTTCGAAACGCCACCGGGGGCATGTCCAGCCAGGGAAATCCGCCGTACGGCTCGTTCATCACGTTGACGCGGACTTCTTCTTTCACCACGTCGCGCTGGTTTTTCAAATTGTCGTCGTCCACTTTCAGCGCGCACATGCGGTCGCCTTCTAGCCACAGGACGCGTTCCAGCGCGTTCGAAGGCACAGCCTCGTAATAATTCGTCACGTCGTAGGAAGTCGAGCCGTTCAGCGTGCCGCCGCTCGAATTAATCAGTTTGATGTGCTGCATCTTCGGCGCGTTCGCCGAGCCCTGAAACATCATGTGTTCGAAAAGGTGCGCGAAGCCGCTCCGGTCCTGCGGTTCCAGCCGGAATCCAATTTTGTAGTACACGCCTACGGTCACGACCGGCGCCGTGGTATCCGGCGCGATCACCACTTTCAATCCATTTGCCAGCGTCTTACTTTCGATTGCAACCTGCAGTCGTTTCACGCGTTGCCCCCCATGGCGTTTGCCTTTGCTTTTTTTCCTTCCGAAAGTTTGCCTAATTCAGCGAGCATCACGGCGGCGTCTTTTGCAAGCACGCGCGCGGCCAAGCGGTTCAGCGCTTCGTACGCTTCCGCGAATTCCGGCGGACACTCGCGCAACGCGGTCAGATGCGCCTTCACCACTTTATAATCGCCGCGTGATAGCGGTCCTGTCCACGCCGCGCGCGGTCCCAGGCGCTCAATATTTTCAAGCACTTGCCGCGTCAGAGGAAGCAGCGCGCGCAGCGCTTCGCCACGCTTCATTCCGAGCGAAATCAGCAATTGCATCGCGGCTTCTTCGACCGCGAGAACGTTTCCGGCCGCCATCGCCGCTGCCGCGTGGTACAAAGCCTTCTTCTCTCCCGCGACTCGAACGGCGGAGCCGCCGAGGCAGCGTGCTATTTGACGCGCCACGCGAACGGCCTGCGTGTCCCCCTCCACCGCAAACACTCTTCCTTCCAGAGACGGCACGGAAATTCCGCTGAACGATTGCAAAGGATGCATCGAACCGACGGTCGCGCCCTGGGCCTTCACCGCCTCCAATACCCTCGCATCCAATGCGCCGCTTGTATGTAGCACCACTTTTCCGTGCAACTCCTCCGCGCCGATTCGCGCAAGTTCCTGGGCAACCGACGTGATTTCATCATCCGGCGTGGTGATGAGGATCACGCGCGAGGCCAGGATTTGCCGCGTGGTTCCGGCGTGGGCTTTTCCGGCCCCGATGAAGCGGACTGCTTTCCGCGCGTTGCTTTCGCTGCGCGCGACGACGGCGCCGATTTTCCATCCCAATTCGCGCAACCGGCGTGCGAGTGCGCGTCCCACACGACCTGCTCCGACGATAGCCAGCGTCTTTTCCATCTCGTGTTAGCATAACCTGAGGTTGACGCCGACACCAATTTCCATGCATCTTTTTGGGCTTGTTCTTTTTGGTTTCATCGCGTTTTTCTGGCTCACTCATGGTCTTCGCGTTGCCTATGGCGCGACTCAGCTTCCCTGGCTGAAAGATTTTGCTCCTGCTCCTGATGAGACTTGTCCGCGAATCTCCTTGCTCTTTGCCGCGCGCGATGAGGAAGAAAAGCTTCCGGCGGCGCTCGCCACGCTGATGGAAATTGACTACCCGAATCTCGAAGTGATCGCCGTGGATGACCGTTCGAAGGATTCCACGGGCCGCATCCTCGACGAATTCGCCGTCGAGCATCCGCGGCTTCGCGTCGTACATGTTGCGGAGCTGCCACCAGGCTGGCTCGGCAAACCGCACGCGCTGCAGAAAGCGTTCGAAGTCTCCACCGGCGATTGGCTGCTGTTCACCGACGCCGACGTGCGCTTCGAACCGGATGCGCTTCGCCGCGCCGTGGCGCTCGCAGCCGAGCGCAAACTCGATCATCTGACGCTGTTCGGCGACGTGGAGATGATCGGCTTCTGGGAGAAGGTGCTCATCACTTTTTTTGCGTTTGTGTTTCAACTCGCCAGCGATCCGCACCGCGTGAGCAATCCGCATTCGCACTTCTATGTGGGAGTCGGCGCTTTTCAGCTTGTAAAGCGCTCCACGTATGAAGCGAGCGGAACGCACCGGCGGCTGGCCATGGAAGTGATTGATGACATGAAGCTGGGAAAAATCGTCAAGCAGTCCGGTTTTCGTTCCGGAGTCGGAATCGCGCAGGGGAGCGTGGTTGTTCGCTGGCACGAGGGGGTTGGCAATCTGGTTCGCGGGGTGACCAAGAATTTTTTTGCCGCCGCGGGCTACAGGCTGCCGTTCGTGCTGCTGGCGGCTGCAGGGCTTTTGCTGATGAACATCACGCCATTCGTGGGTGTCCTTTTCGGCCACGGCTGGATTCGCACGCTGGCGGGTGCTTCGCTGGTCATCCTGCTTTTCTTCCACATGGCGATTGCTGTCACCATGCGCGTCTCACCGCTGTACGCGCTGACGCACCCACTCGGGGCCTTGCTCATGACTTACATGTTGCTGCGGTCGACGGTGGTCACGCTGAAGCAAGGCGGAATCGTGTGGCGTGACACCTTTTATCCGCTCGACGAACTCAAGCGCGGCGTCGTTTAGCTAGCCGATTCAGCGGCCGCGGGCGGCGCCTCCACGGAAAACATTCCGGACAAGTCTTTCTGTTTCAGCGAGCGAATGCGGTCGCGCAGTTGCGCGGCCTTTTCGAATTCGAATTTCTTGGCGGCTTCGCGCATTTGCGTTTCGAGCTGCTGCAGCATCTCGGCGAGCTGCTTTTCGCTTTTGATGCCGGCCGCTGCGGCATCGAGGCTTACGTCATCCAAGGGAACGGTCACATAATCTGCTTCGACAATCTTCGCCAGCTCCATGTCCACGGACTTGATGATGGACATGGGGGTGATGTTGTTCTCCTTGTTGTAGGCGACCTGCTTGGTGCGGCGCCGGTTGGTTTCGTCAATGGCCTGGTTCATGGAATCGGTGCGGCGGTCGGCGTAGAGAATGGCGCGGCCTTCGATGTGGCGGGCGCAGCGGCCGATGGTTTGGATTAATGACGTATTGCTGCGGAGAAAGCCTTCTTTGTCGGCGTCCAGAATGGCGACCAGCGAAACTTCTGGCAGATCCAAGCCTTCGCGCAATAGGTTGATGCCGATGAGCACATCGAATTCGCCTCGCCGCAGGTCGCGCAGAATTTTGATGCGGTCGAGCGTTTCCACTTCGGAGTGGAGGTAGCGACACTTCACGCCGATTTCTGAAAAATACTCGGAGAGGTCTTCGGCCATGCGCTTGGTGAGAGTGGTTACGAGAACGCGTTCGTTTTTTTCCGCGCGCACGCGAATTTCTTCCAGGAGATCGTCCACCTGCCCTTTTACCGGACGAATTTCGACCTGGGGATCTACCAGGCCAGTGGGCCGAATGACTTGTTCCACTACTACGCCACCGGCTTTGGTCAGTTCGTAGGGGCCGGGTGTGGCGGAAACGTAGACGACTTGATTCATACGGTGTTCGAATTCTTCAAAGGTCAGCGGGCGGTTATCCAGGGCTGAGGGCATGCGAAAGCCGTAGTCCACGAGAGTTTGCTTGCGGGAGCGGTCGCCATTGAACATGCCGCGGACTTGGCCGACGGTCTGGTGGGATTCGTCAATGAACATCAGGAAATCCTGCGGGACATAGTCGAGCAGCGTGGGCGGCGCTTCGCCGGGGAGGCGGCCGCTCAGATGGCGGGAATAATTCTCGATGCCGTGGCAGTAGCCGATGGTGCGCATCATCTCGATGTCAAACATGGTGCGCTGCACGACGCGCTGCGCTTCGACAAATTTTCCCTGCTTCTCCATTTCCTTTTTCCACCACCAGAGCTCTTCCTGAATGCTGACGATGGCGCGGTCGCGCTGCTCCTGGGGCATGACGTAATGCGTTTTCGGATAGATAGGCACGCGCGTCAAGTCTTCCTGGCCTGCGCGCACTTCGCCGGTTAGCGGATCGATTTGGCGGAGCGCGTCAATCTGGTTGCCCCACATTTCGATGCGGTAGCCCTGGTCTTCATAGGTGGGATAAATTTCGATGGTGTCGCCGCGCACGCGAAAGGTTCCGCGGCGCAGGTCTTCGCTGCGGTCGTATTGAATGTCCACGAAGCGGCGCAGGAGCGCTTCGCGGGGGATTTGCTGGCCCTTCTCCAGCATAACGAGCATGCCGTAGTAGGCTTCGGGCGAGCCGAGGCCGTAGATGCAGGAGACGGAGGCCACGATGACGACGTCGCGGCGCTCGAAGAGCGAGCGCGTGGCGCTCATGCGCAGTTTGTCGAGCTCGTCGTTGATGGTGGCTTCTTTATCAATGTAGATGTCGGCGGAGGGAACGTAGGCTTCGGGCTGGTAAAAATCGTAGTAGCTGACGAAATATTCGACGGCATTTTCGGGAAAGAAGCCTTTGAATTCGTGATAGAGCTGCGCGGCAAGCGTTTTATTGTGCGCCAGGACAAGAGCCGGGCGATTGGCTTCTTCGATTAGCTTGGCCATGGTGAAAGTCTTGCCGGAACCGGTGACGCCGAGCAACACCTGGTGCTTTTCGCCGGCATCCAGGCCGCGAGTGAGTTGCTCGATGGCCGCGGGCTGATCACCGCGCGGCTGATAGCTGCTGTGCAGCTTGAAATTCATGGGAAGGGTCTCCTGCCGGTCCTCCGGCCTGTGCCGAAACTTTCATTATACTCCGTCATGCAAGCTCGGGGCTTTTGGCGGGAAAAGCCAGTTCCCGATTTTCCGATTTACCTGTAGATGCCGCCCTCTCTCAGTTCTCTTGTCGAACAGCGCCGGTTTTCTTGTCTGGATGTGCTCCGGCAGGGTCTTACACATGGGTGTGTGTTTTGGGGAGTATGCGAAATATGACTCCTATTGAACAGATTTCGAAAAGTGCCTGCGTCAGGCTATGGGTGTGGCGAGGCCTCTCCATCCGCGCAACCCGGAGCAGCAAGGCAAGACCGGGCAAGCGAAGGATGATCTGGCGAGGTAATAGATATGAGTATTCGGAGTTTGATTCGATTTTTGCTAGTTCTTTTGGTGACACTGGCCATTCCGGCCATGTCGTTCGCACAGTTCGGCATCACCATCACGGTCGCTCCCCCCGAGTTGGTAGCGTACTCGCAACCCATTTGTCCTCAAGAAGGGTATCTGTGGATACCCGGTTACTGGGCTTACGGTGACGATGGTTATTTCTGGGTGCCTGGTACATGGGTGGAGCCGCCCAGCGAAGGCTTGCTCTGGACTCCAGGCTACTGGGGTTGGAGTGGCGACGCGTATGTATGGAACGAAGGCTACTGGGGCCCGACTGTGGGCTTTTACGGTGGCGTTAACTACGGCTATGGCTACGGGGGTTCCGGCTACGAGGGTGGATACTGGAGAAACCACAGGTTCAACTACAACCGATCGGTGAATCATGTAGACGAGCGAAACTTTCACAACATCTACGAAAAGCCGGTAAGGAACGAAAGGGCGGGAAACTACGTCAGCTACAACGGCGGAACCGGCGGAATAAACGCGCGAGCGAGCGCTGCCGAAGAGGCTGCGGCTCATGAGCGTCATACTCGCGAAACGTCCGCACAAACGGGGCATCAAAGGGCCGCCAGCGGGAACCACGAACTATTGGCGTCCGTGAATCATGGCAAGCCGCCAATTGCTGCAACTTCCAAGCCGGGAGAGTTTACGGGAAGGGGTGTAGTAGCAGCACATGGTGGTGCAGCGGCTGAGACTAAGGCCAGCGAGAACAAAGCACCTGCAACTCGCTCGAATGAGAACAAGGCGGCTACGAATAAGGCAGCCACGACTCGTTCGAATGAGAATAAGGCCGCCGAAAATAAGGCAGCCGCAACTCGCTCGAATGAGAACAAGGCCGCCGAAAATAAGGCAGCCGCAACTCGCTCGAATGAGAATAAGGCCGCCGAAAATAAGGCAGCTGCAACTCGCTCGAATGAGAACAAGGCCGCCGAAAATAAGGCAGCTGCAACTCGCTCGAATGAGAACAAGGCCGCCGAAAATAAGGCAGCCGCAACTCGCTCGAATGAGAATAAGGCCGCCGAAAATAAGGCAGCTGCACAGAGAGCGGCAAAGCCCGCTCCGTCACCTGTAAAAACGACGGCGGCTCCTCACCAGCAAAGTGCGCCGAAACCTGCGGTAGAACATCAGACTACTTCGAGGCCGGCAGCCGCCCCAAATCCTGCGACACAACATCAGGCTTCTTCGAGGCCGGCAGCCGCCCCAAATCCTGCGACACAACATCAGGCCGCGCCGAAGCCACAAGCCGCGCCAAAGTCCGGACCTTCGCAGAAGAGTGAGCCAAAACCGACAAAGTCCGAACCACACTAAGACGTACTTGTGCGGCCGGACCGATCTTCAACCCATAGTGAGCGGCTCGCAGAAGGACTGCGAGCCGCTCACTTTTTCTTGCGGAATCAAGTCCGCGTTGCCAGAGCGGAGAGGCGAATTCCGCGAAATCGAGAGCGACCAAATTCCAGGTTGACGCCGAAATCGGAGAGTGATGACCACTGCCGGAAAGTGGCCGCACTATCGAATCAGGGGCGATTCAAGGGCGCGCCGGTGACGAGCAGGACTTCGGCGTGGCTTTTTGCGTCTACTTTGTAGTGGACGCGATTTGAGCCGTCGGCTTTCGCGACGATGACGTCCATGCGCTGGGTGGCTTCTTCGGTGGCGCGGACGACGAGACCGGTTTGCAGGGAGATGTAGGTGAAGGATTCGTTGGTGCCTTGGGCGGTGCCGGTGGTTTTTAGGTCGTGGAGCTTGAAGTCCTCGGGGGTGGCGTCTTTCGGGGAGGAGTTTTGTTTCAAGGTCGCGGTGGTCAGGAGGACGGCGCAGGTGTCGGCGGCGCTCGTTGCGCTTGAGACTTCGCCGGAGTTCGAAAGCTGGCTCGCGCGGCAGGGTTCGTTTTTCACGTACTGCGATTCGCGCTCCCAAGTCAGCGAGGCGATCGGCGAAGCGGCCTGTTCCGGTTGCTCGGAGTTCCATTTGTCGCCAATTTTCGCGCCGTCCGCGGGAAGCGTCCACGCCACGGCGAAGCGCGCCACCCATGCTTGCCAGGCTTGTTGCTGTTCGGGAGAGAGAGCGTCCAAGCCGGTGAGTTGCCGAACGACGCCGTCGGGGGAAATTGTGAATTCGATGCTCGTTTGACCCGGCTCCTCTTGCGGCTGCGTCGCTGGGGAGTCTTTGTTTGCTGGCTTCTTCAATGGCAGGATCGAATCCAGCGTCCGAAATTGACCTCGAGCGTGAATCGCGGGTTTGCCGCTCGTTTGCTGGACATCCAAGACATCCATCTGGAACAAGCCATGCGCATCCATTTGTGCGGTGTTGGGCGCCATCGGTGCGGTGACGGTGCTTTCCGTTTTGACAGATTTGTCGATGCGGAAGCGAATTAAATAGGTGATTTTCTGGCCAGATTGCACTTTGGGGAGTAGGCTGGCGCGTTTTTCGCCGGCCGCCGTAGCGGTCATCGCAAGTAAGAGCGTCGCCGCGATCCATGGAATAACGAGTTTCATGTTAGAAGCCAACACTATGCGACTGGAATGCAGACTCCATTGCGGCGTCGTGCGCTTTTCATGCAGCGCTCGAAATTTCAATCCGCGGGCTGCCGGGCGCTGAGCTTCTCCACCGAGACCTTTGGCCCATCCAGCGGGCCTAAAATCTTCAGTACGTATCCCAGGCCGGAGTCCATGGTCTTGCGATCCTTGCTCTTGCGCGTGCTAGCCGTTTCGATGGCCAAATCCGCGTCACGGCCGAAGCTGAGCGTTCCGTTGACCAGGGTCCATTCCTTGCCGCCGTCCAAGCGCAGTTCTTCGAGTAGGATGCTGCGATCCTTCAAACTGAAGGCGCCTTCTCCCGAGGCCCAGCGGGAAATTCCGGTGTGCGCGGCGCCGTCGGCGACGCTGGCGTTGACGTCCCATCCGCGAAATTCCACTTTGCTCAAATGGATCTCGCCTCGGCCGGCCAGCTTGGCCAGCAGTTCTTCGCGGCCAACGCCGGCGGTTTTTAATTGCAGAGTTCCGGAAGCCGTGCCGGCCAGGCGTTCGGCGACGCGGCCGGTTCCCGGCAATTGCGCGAGGTTCACGCGGTCGAGCTCCGCGGAGATTTCGTAGACGGGGCGCGGCAGGAACTTCGCGTCGATCTTAGCGTGGACGGTGCCGCCGGCCCATTCGGCGCTGGCGTCCTTCACGTCGAGCTGCAAATCGTGGAGCGAGCCCTTCGCGTGAACTTTTTCCAGTTTCAACTTTTCGATTGTCAGCTGCTGCACGTCGAGTTCGCCTTCGGCGTTCACGCGCCGGACCAATTCGCTTGCGGGAATGCTTGGCGCGGAGCCGCCCAGCAATGAGGGCAGGAGCCGCTGCAGCCAGCCCGGGCGCGCTCGGGGCCCGACCCAGCGATCGAGTTCCGCAGCATCCAACTGGTCCCCGTTCAAATGAAAGTTCCATTTCGGCGCGGCATCGCCGTCAACTGCGGGAGACTCCTCGATGTCTCCCGACCATGTTCCGGCTAATGCTTCCACTTTCATCAAGCGTGCGATGTGACGTCCGCCAGCCCAATCCAAGGCGCCCTCGGAAATCTTCAGAGGTTGGTTCAATCCTGCCACGGTCAGATTTGCTTTGCTGAAAGCGATTCTGCCGTTCCATTTGCCGCGGAAAGGCGTTTCCCATTCCCATCTCGTGGCGGCGGTGGCTTGCCCGTTCAATTCCCAGCCGTGATTCAGCGGATGACCAAACGCCGCGGAGAGCTTCAAAAAATCCTCGACCTTGGAGATATTTCCTTCGATGCTGAGGCTGCCGGCCTGGCTGCGCAAGTCTTGGGCGAGGGTGAGGTCCGCAGTGTTTTCCAGCGGCGGCGTGGCCTTGCGTTTCTTCTGCGCCGGTGCGTCGCGATTTTCCTCTCCGAGCGCGACGCGCACGGGGCCAAGCACCAGCAGCGAGCGATCACGTCCGCCGCTGACTGGCCCGATTCGAAGCGGCTTTGTGAAGCCCGGAACTTTGACGATCCCTCCGCTGCTGGACAACGCCGCCGATTGCAGAGCTAGAGGCCATCCGCTCAGGATCATTCCGCCGGTAAAATACTGCTCCGCGGTGATTTCTTCCGCCACCCCGGGATGGAACGCGCGATACCACGCCAGCAGATCTGAAGCTTGAATGCCCATCGAATCCACGCGCAGTTCAAGTGAGCGCGCGCTTGCTCCGGCCAGATCGAGCATTCCTCGCAGATTCGATTTCGGGCCTTCCAAGGCGATTTGTTTGGCGACCAGGTTGCCCGTTCCAATATTCCAACGGCCTTTCAGACCCGCGTTCAAGCGCGGATTGTCCGCGCGTTCGGTCAAGTCCCAGCGATGGATTTGCGCGGCACGGGCTTGCACGGAAAAGGTCCAGTCGCCGGGCAGATCGTCCTTGGCGTTTCCGCTTTTTGCGGAGGCATCGAGAGAGAACTCGCCGCGCACGCCGTAGTCCTGTCCATGCAAAAGCCGGAACACGTCCGCGAGCGAAGCTTCGCTCCATTGCAAAGAGACTTCCGCGGGCTGCAGGCGCGCGGAAGTGCCGGCGACATCTCCGCGGACGCGGATGGTGCCGGTAGATTGCAGAGAGACTCCGCTGCGCCAGGGCTGCGCCTCCAATTGCAACTGCCGAGCGGCCGGTGGAAACTTGTTCGACGCTCCCGGAAACATTTGTGAAGGCGAATGCCCGCTTGTCCTCGCCGGTTTTGAAATTGATTCGGCCGTCATCAAATTCGATTCGTTCGAGGTGATTTACGGGAGCGACGGGAGAAGGAGGTCCGTAGCCGCGCGAATTCTGGGCGGGATTGATTTTCGCCGGGGGCAACCATCGCTCCAGGTTCCAACGGCCTTGGGAATTGCGGACCAGAACCAGACTCGGCTTGCTGAGCGACAGCGTGCCGAATTCAAAATGGGCACGTAGCAGGCCCGTCCAGCGCAGACCGGCACTCATGTGCTCCGCGCGGAGGAAATATTCGTAGCCGAACGCAGGGTCTTCGCCCACGGTCACGGCGTAGGCATCCAGTCTGCGGGCTCGGCAGAATTCGAACATTGAAACTACCCACTTCCACCGGGCGGCCAAAGGCTCGTTCCAGATGCGCCACAAGATAGCCGTGCACGCGGTGGGTGCGCGCGATCAGCGACACGGCGGCCTGCAGGGCGATCAGCAAAACTACGACCGTCAGCGCCAATTTCCACCACTTTCGCAGCTTGCTCATCTCGCTCGGAAGTTTCGCAGACTCAGGGGCAAATGTGTAGCGACGAAACCTTCTTCCGGAAGAAGAGAAGAGTCAACTCGCCGCCGACATGAATGCGTTCGATCGAATTCTAATGCACGGTATGGAGCATGCGGCTCCAACGCGTACGCGAGGGCAGATGCGCCAGGGTTTGAAAAATTCCGCTCAAACGTGACCAAAAAGTGCTCTCTCCGTTGTAGTCGCTGCTGGTCGCGTCCACAGACCAGTAAATTAGAAATGGCCGGCCCATGATGGCGCTGCGGTCCACGAAGCCCCAGTAGCGGCTGTCCAGGCTGCGATCGCGATTGTCGCCCATGGCAAAATATTTGTTCGGTGGCACGACGATTTCATCGCCGTGAATGTATTTGCGCATCTCCTCCGCCCATTCGGGTTGCATCGCGGAGGTGATGAACTGGCTACGCGGCGGAGGGAAATTGTAATTCAGCGGGTCGTAAGGAGCGGAACCATCGTGCACGGCGTACGGTTCCAAAAGCGGCTTGCCATTGATGAAGACCCGCTGGTCGACCAGCTTCAGGCGTTCTCCGGGCAAACCGATGACGCGCTTCACGAAATGCTGGTGATCGGCGAAGGGGTACTTGAAAACGATGATGTCGCCGCGCTCGAGCGAACGGTAGGGCAGCAATTTTTCATACCACGCGCCCGTTCCGCCAAAAATAAATTTGTTGACGAGAAGATGATCGCCGATCAGCAGGGTGCCTTCCATGGAGGCGGAGGGAATCTTGAAGGCCTGGACGACGAAGCTGGTTCCGAACAGCGCGAGGATTACGGTTACGAGCAGAGACTCCAGATATTCGGAAATGGTCGTTTGATCGCCGTGGTGCTCATGGGTTTCGTGGATTGCTTCCGGCGCTTGTTCTTCCACTTGCGCTGTGATCTCTTCGGGCATTCGGGACTAGCCTTTCGCTTCGGTGTGTTCGAGTTGCTCCAGGGCTCTGCGCGCGGCTCGTTGTTCCGCTTCTTTTTTCGTGCTGCCTTCGCCCGTGGCCATGCACTCCGCATTGACCCATACTTCAATCAAAAAGACTTTTTGGTGATCCGGGCCGCTCTCGCCTGCCAGCCGATATTCGGCGGGTGGACGGCCGCGCCCTTGCAAGAATTCCTGTAAGGCAGACTTGCGATCCGATTCGGAGATGCGTTCGCCGCGTTCTTCCAGGGCCTGTTCGAACAACAAGCGCCGCAGGATTTCCCGGGTCGAGCCGAGTCCGGCATCCAAGTAAATAGCGGCGACTACCGCCTCGAACGCATCCGCCAGAATCGTGGGCTTCTCGCGGCCTCCCGTTTTTTCTTCGCCGCGGCCAAGGCGAAGATGTTCACCCAATCGCAGCCGCCGCGCCGCCGCTTCCAGAGAACTTGCATTCACGATCCGCGCGCGACTTTTGGAAAGCTGACCCTCGCTCCACTCCGGAAAACTCGCCAGGAGATATTCGCTGGTGAGCAATTCCAAGACCGCATCGCCCAGAAATTCCAGGCGTTCGTTGTCCATCGGAAGCGAGTCCCTGCTTGATTCTTCTGCGCCGGAGCCTCTTAGCTCTGGGACAGAGGAACTGTGCGTCAGCGCCTTCTCCAGAAGCGCGGGCTGTGAAAACTTATGCCCCAATCGTTCTTCGAGCGCTCCGTCGTGAACCTGCGTGGTCTCGTGCATAAATCCGCGGGGACTGGCGAAAGTGATTATTTCGGCGCGCTCAATTGCGTGGAGCTGAGCTTCTTGGCTTCTTCGGCCCCATTCTTGCACGTCGCTTGCAGGCTGCTTTGCATGGCCGCGCACCTGTTGAACGCGGTAATCGAATCGTCAAAGTGCGAGGCCTTTTCGTTGGCCATACCAAGCAAATAATAATTGACGGGGTCGGGAGCCGGATCGAGTTTCACGGACAGTTCGAGTTCGGGAATCGCTTCAGCGTACTTCCCGCGGCGCACATACACCAAACCCAGCCCGCTATGTGCGGCGGCCAGCGTCTGGTTTTTCGCGCGATCAAACGCGTCATCCGTCAAGTTCGCAGGCTTGGGGAGAGTGGGCGTGAGTTCGATGGCGCGCTTGCAATAGGTCTCAGCCTTCGCCAATTGCTTCGCAGGGTCATCCTTAGTTGCATTCAAGGCGCGGGGGATGGTCTGGCCCATAATGGCGAGTGTGGCCACATCGTTGGGAGTCAGCTCAACCGCCTTCTCCCCCGTTTCGAGCATCTTCTGCACTTGACCGCTCTGCAGGTAGAACATGGTCAACGTCGCATACACCACGGGTTTGTAGCGGCTCTGCGGATACTTCTCGTTGAAGGCTTCTCCTACTTCGATCTTCTTGTTCAGGTCGGTTGCCGCGACATCTTGAAACGCTTTGTAAGCCGCATCTTCTTCCGCATTTACCGGCGCCGGAGCGTCCAGGGTGAGAGCGGGTGCATCGGTAGCCTTCGGCTTGTCACCGCTCTGGGCGGGCGGCGGAGTCTGGCTCCCCTGCCCGCTCGGCGTTCCTTGCGCGGCCGCGATCCCGCTGAAACACAGCAACAATGCTGAGATGGCCGCCGCTTCCAACCAGAAATTCCAGATCCTTCTCATCCTTTTTCTCCTCTTGGATTCCTCAATTCAATTTATGTCACGAGCCTCTTGCCGCAGTTCATGACCCTATTTCGGAGCAGCGGGCTGCGCCGCGCCCAGGGCCTTGGCTTTGTCCATGTTGTCCTTGCACGTCTGCTGCAAGCTTCCCGAAAACTCCGCGCACTTTTTGAAGGCCGTTACCGCATCGTCGAAGTGCGACGCATTCACATTAGCGACGCCCAAGACATAATAATTCACCGGGTCCGCCCTGGGGGCCAGTTTTACGGACTGCTGCAGTTCCCCGATGGCGCCAGCAAAATCTCCGCGGTGAAAATCCACCAACCCGAGGCCGCTATGGGCGATGGCCAGCGTTTGGTCCTTCGCCTGAACAAACTGAGCGTCCGACATGTTCTCCGGCTTTGGGATGGTGGGCATGGTTTCAATGGCGCGTTTCGAATACTGCTCGGCCTTCAATATCTGCGCGTCGGGGTCCGGCGTGCTTGCGGTTATGACTCGCGGAATCGTCTGCCCAAGCATCGCCAGCACCTGCACATCTTTGGGATTCAGGGCGAGGGCCTTCTCGCCCGCATCCAGCATTTTCGGCACTTCGTTTGTTTGAAGATAAGCGCCAGTCAGATCAGAATAAACGGAGGCCCGGTAGCGGCTTGCCGGGTACTTCTGCAAGAACGCTTCGCCAAGCTGGATCTTTTTCTTAGGATCTTCGGGTGACGCCGTTTGAAACTTCTCGAACGCCGTTTGCTCGCTCTTATCCGCCGGCCTGATCAATTCCAACGAGTTTTCGGGGTTCAGCGGCGAGTTGTCTCTGCCAATCGATGTCGAACTGTTCGTGCCGCTCGTTGATGTAGAGCGGCTGGCAGCGGCGCCCTGACCGGCAGAAACGCCAACCAGGCACAGCATCCCTCCCGCGATTATGCTCGCCCCCCTGCAAATCCTCCCAATGCGCTTCATTTGGACCTCCCTGAGCGGCTTGCACGCCGCTCATCACGCTCTCTCGCGTGATTGCACAAATCATTTCACCGCGTCTCCATCGTAACGCTCTTAAGGCCGCGCGGAAGGTTTATCTCCCGCAAATTCCGCAAGTCCTCTTTGCGCGGCCTGCTTGGCCTGCTCCGGCGCTCCTTCCACCGCCAGCGCGGATTCGAATTCCGCTTTCGCCACGCTGGGGTTTCCCTCCGAATCATAAATCCGTCCCAGGTAGACATGCGACCAAGCCAGCACCATGGGGTCCTGCGTGGCTGCGTGTTCGCCGGTAGTCAGCCGCCCGAACACTTGCTTGGCCCTTGCGGCGTCCTGATCGAGGGAAGCCACCACGCCGATTCCAAACCACGCCCGCGGCTGGTCCGGGTAGCGGGTCAGCACTTTTTGAAAGGAGGCTTCCGCAGCACGCGGATTTTTCGCCGCAATCTGGCGTTCGCCCTCGGTGAGTGCGGCGATGACGTCGGCGTCGTTCGGCACGGTCGTCGGAGCCGCTTTCCGCTGGCGCGCAGTTTCCTCTCGCGCTGCTTCATCGCTGGGCTGCGCGGAGTCCAGCTTAGCGAACTTCACCGTCGCCAGACGTTTGGTCTCGGTGGTTACGTCAATGCTGCGCACCAGGTCCGGATAAAAATATTTCATGGAGGGTTCAGAGGTCTCAAATTTCGAAAGTGCGGCAAAGAGCGGCCGCACGAAGACGTAGCCGTCCTCGTCGTCGCGGCCCATGGCCGCATCGCGCTCGCCGGGGGACAAGCGCTTGAGCTTCAGTTCCACGGCGCGCACCGTGCACTCCGCAAAGTAGGAGGGGAAGTCATCTTTCAGTTCGGGCGCCAGACGCGGCGCGGTCGCCGCAGTTTCAAACAGCGGCCGTTTCACGGCGATCACGTGGGAATACATCAGCGGCAGCGGGTCCAGCAGGAAATGCAAGAAGGCGTGGCGCAAAATGTCCGTGGGAATGTCTTCCCCGCCGCTCAACACCAGCGCGTAATGATCGCCGAAATTCCGAACGTTAGTGATGCGCCCCACCAGCGGTTCGACAATGACTGTAAACGTTCGTGGATCGCTCTGATCCAGTATCTGTCGCAAGTAGCCCGTCGAAATAAATACGATCTGCGAAACCGAATCATGCAGCCGCTCGATTTCGCGCTCGTAAATGGGCTGCACTTGCCGCCACATCACGCCGATTTTCTGCTCCTGATAGTAGTTCGCGAGGATCTCGCTGAACCCTTCCAGTTCGATCACTTCAGGGGGCAAATCGTCGCGGCGCAATACGGATTGGAACTGGGGCGCGGACCCTGAAACCAGTCCGAACCACAAGTATCTGGAAAGCGTGGCCCCCGGATCCCGTAATTCGTGCTTTCTGTAGAACTCGCGCAGGGCGTCCACGGCGGGCCCTTGCTGAGCGCGTAGTTTCTCTCTCATCTGCGCGCGGAACGGCGTCCAGTTGTCCGCACGCACGTCGGATTCGAAGCCGGCGGCCAGCAGCGCGCACATGGTTGTAAACATGGCCTCGCTGCCGTCCACGGTCACTGGGCTTTGGGCGGCGGAGCGTACTTCGCGCCGCGCTGGTGCTCGTTGAGCCGGAGCCTGAGGCGGCGTTGGCACTTTGGCGGGAGCCTGGCCAGCCGCCGGCGAAGCCATCACCGCACACAACGCAAGCAATGCAATTTGTAGCTGAAGTTTTTTCATGCCTCTCGCCGCAGTTCTCACTTAAGCCGGTCGCTGTCTACATTCCGCGGGTAGCGGTATTCAGCACGGAAGGGCATCCCTGGGAGCGGACTATGTCCTGTCGCAATGCTGCGGCATCTTGCCAATCTACCGTCGTGTACCTCTCTCGTCAAGGAATCACATGCCATTTCCTGCCGCATTCTGGTGCAACGCTTGTCTCTTTTCGTGGCATCTGTTAACAGAGAAGATGCCGTCATCCCGCGGACGGGATGGCTAACGCGAACGCGGTGAATTCAAAACCTCGCATGATGAAAGTGCCGTTCTTAGTTAGAGTCTCGCTGGCCGCGGTGGTTGTATGCTCCCCACTCTCCGCGCAGTTTGTCCGCGAAACTCCCGCGCCATCGGTCCAACCATCGCAGCCAAAACAGTCCACGCCGAGTGCAGCACCCACGCAGGCGCCAACTGGCAAGCGCCGCATCTCTCAGGAAATCCAGCTCACCGGCGATTCCGCCTGGACGGACACCGGCATCGATGTGCAAGCCGGCGAGCACGTCGTCATCACTGCCTCCGGCAAACTACGTTACGCAGATGCCAAAGCGGACAACACCCCTGACGGACTCGCGCGCGGCTTCAAGGATTTGATTCGTGTGCTTCCCTTCAATGATGCCGGCCGGGGCGCGCTGATTGGCCGCATCGGCGACGCGGACATCGCGCAGCCCTTTCTGATCGGCGTGAAGCGCGACGTTCTCATGCCCGTCTCCGGCCGTCTTTCTGTGGGGATTAATCAGACCACCAGCGACGTTGGCGATGGCACGTACTCGGTGCGCATCGAGGTCTATGCGCCTGAAGGCGGCAGGGCCCGCGTGGTCGCCAGACAAGTCAGCTCACTCCCTGGTGTTAACAACGATGTTTTCTCCAAAATTCCCCGGCGCATCGGCGACAAGCAGGGCAATCCCGGCGACATGGTCAACTTTCTCATCATCGGATCAGAGGTGGCGATGCAGCGCGTCTTCACCACAGCGGGATGGGTCAAGGTGGACGCGGACGTCAAGGACACCGTTCTTCATGGGCTGATCGAGAGCCTTTCGAAAGAGTCTTACCTGACCATGCCGATGAGCCAGCTCTATCTCTTTGGCCGACCGCAGGACTACGGCTGGGCCCACGCTGAACCCATCAGCGTCGTGCGTTCGCGTAATCACCTACGCATTTGGAAAGCGCCGTTCGAGCTCCGTGGCCAAACCCTGTGGGTTGGCGCCGCCACACATGACATCGGCTTTGAAAAAGACCAACGCAACAATGGCCTCACGCACAAGATCGATCCGAATATCGACCTTGAGCGAGATTACGTGGAAAAAACTCTCTCCTCCACCGGGCTCGTCACTGATGTCACTCACTTTCTTCCAGACAACCCCCTCATCGAAGCCAAGACCGCCACGGGTAGCACATTCACTTCGAACGGCCAGGTGCTCATCCTCAAGCTCGACGAATCCGCCGCTGCCCGGTAGAACGATTGGCGTGATGGATGCGTTCTTCGCCGCGACTGCCGAAGTCCATTCTCTAACTCTGGTCACGCGAAATGTCTTGGATTTCACCGCTTCTGGAGTAGCACTCTTTAACCCGTGGAATTGAAAACGAATCCCTCTCGGTCCTTACCCTTCCCACTGTAGACATCAAGACCGTGCAGAAAAGAAGGATGCCACTGGGGGCCGCTCTCGTGGAGGGGAATCCGCAAGCTGGCTCAAGGTTAGAAGCGCCGTCCGGCCATAGTGCTCGCCTTCGAGGATGCGCACTTCTATCATCGGCCCGGAATCCAGTGCTTCGATCACTCTCACCTTCAGTCCTGCGGGCAAGAGCAGGACCCTTTGGTGGGCGATCAGCAGGGAGAACCCCACGTCATCGCCGGCCACGTCCAATCTCTCCCGCTCTTTGCGGCTAGCTTCGTCTACAGCGGCCAGCAGGTACTTTTCTCTGCCGTCAGCGCGAACCTCGAATACAAGTCCGACACACTTGCTCTGGTCTTTCCGTTTTGTGACGGGAGTGGGTGTGCTCTTTACCGCAGCTTTGACGGTTTCCAGAAAGCGGTAGCCCTTGCGCGGCAAGGTCTCCACATAGCGTGGCTTCTGGGTCCCGTCTCCCAGCGCTTGCCGCAGCTTCTTCACGGCAGTGTTCAGGCTGTGGTCGAAATCCACAAACGTGTCCGCGGGCCAAATCCGCTGGCGTAACTCTTCGCGCGTCACCAGATCGCCCGGCCGCTCCAGAAGGATGACCAGCACCTGAAAGGGCTGCTGTTGCAGCTTGATTTTCTTCCCTTTCTTGAACAGTTCCCCCGCGTGCGGGTCAATGGCAAAATCGCCAAATTGGATCAGCCGGGATGCATGCGCTTGCGAAGCCATTCATTTCACTCGTACTTGCCGCAGAATATAGCATCAGTCTCGCCTGTTGCGGAACATTCCTAGCGCTCTCGGTTCACCACGAGGTCACCTCCAAATCACCCGCCGTGCATTGAGCCCCTGCTGGTTCTGAGCGAAAGTGACGCATCGTTGAGGGGCGCTAGAACGGCAGCAGGCGAATCCGGTGACCGCCAAAGCGGCGGCACCTAAAAAGAAGGGGGCCTTATGAAAAAGCTAATCGCAACGATGACGTTGATTCTGATGACCATGACCCTGGCGGTTTGCCCGGTATATTCCCAGGCCCGTCAAAAGTGCGGAGTCCATGTGCCCTTCTCGTTCATGGTTGGCGACCAGACGCTTCCCGCCGGCGAATACAGCTTCGACCCTCAGCTGGGTTGGAAGTCGGACATGAATGTCCTGGTGATTCGCAGCGCCGATGGGAGCGTCTACAAAGCGATCGTGACATCCGCCGCTTCACGCTCCGAAGTTAGGCAGGGCGGCAGAGTGATTTTCAATCGTGTTGGTGAAACTTATACGTTAGCCCAGGTTTGGGCCACGGATCAGCCCATCGGCATGCAGCTTCGTGAATCGCGAGCGCAGTACGAATTAACGCAAGCCGGGGCGGCCAGAGTCGAAAAAGTAGAGCTGGTTGCGCAGACACTTACCTCGCGCGGGTTCCAGACGGCCTCCGTGGCCCCAACGGCCCGCTGACCGGAGCACAGAGCTTCAACGATTCCCACCACGTCGCCTCCCCGGGCGACGCCACCACGCAGTAAAAAACCACCTCCTCTGCCCTGAACAGAGGAGGTGGTCTCTTTTTGAGCCCTATCCGAACCCGACCCAGGCTACGCCATTCCTACAGCAAACACCTCCTCGCGCACTCTTCCCCCATTTAGAGTATGATTCCGCCCCAGCCAGCACTCAGACGCCGCGCGGACTTTCTCTCGGGAGGTGGCTCGTGGTCATCGCCAAACCAGAAAACGAAGAAGGCCGCATCGTGGCCCTGGAAAAGTACGCCATTCTCGACACCGATCCCGAGCAGGCTTTCGATGATCTTACTCTTCTGGCTTCCTTTGTCTGCAAAACTCCCATCGCGTTGATTTCTTTGGTCGACGAGGATCGCCAGTGGTTCAAGTCTCGCGTGGGCATTGATGCTTCCGAGACCTCCCGCGAGATCGCCTTCTGCTCCACAGCGATTTTGCAGTCCGACGTCTTCGTGGTTTCCGATGCGCTCAAGGACGACCGCTTTCGCGACAACCCCCTGGTCGTTTCCGATCCCAATATCCGCTTCTATGCCGGCGCACCGCTCATCAATGAGGATGGCTATGCCCTCGGCACACTGTGTGTCGTTGATCGGACGCCTCGCGAACTGACGTCCGAACAAAGGGAAGCGCTTAAGGCGCTGAGCCGCCTGGTTTTGGCCCAGCTCGAATTCCGCCGCAACTTGATTCTGTTGAAGGAAGCTCTGACCGACCGCACCAAGGTGGAACACGAGCGCCAGCGCGAACTCATCCACGTCCAGGAAACCTTGATGCGCGTGATGGGAATTCGCCGCTGAACATCATCACTCGCCCGAAGCGTTGTGCCCTCCTTCGGCATCCATACTTGGCGAGATTCGTTTGCGCCGCGTTGACTTGCTTTATCCGAGCATCCTAATATGCATGCTGCCGGTCGCTGCTGTGCTGTGCAGCGCGATTTTTCGGGCGGAGGGCCTGGTGAACGATTGGAAATTTGCGCAGAAAGACGCCTCCGAACAACTAGCCTTGCTGACACAGTTCTCGTTCACGAAGCATCAGGCAGGCGGCGACGTTAGCTTTGTGATCACCATAAAAGAATACGTCGCGCCTCCCAAGAATCAGTTCGCGCGCTTTTTCGCGCAGGCGGACAAACTGGTCAACCAGAGAATCGCGCCAATTCTGCCAACCGGCTGGGGAAATTCCATCCTCGATGCGCTCAACGACTGTATCCGCATGATCCGCGAATTTCCCTACGAAGGCGAGGAGACTTCCACGGCGAGTGGGGCGTCCGGCAACTGACGTAACCGCCGGCGTTCTCCGGACGCCACTTGAAATATTCCGATCATCGTCCCTAGAATTATGCAGCCGTTCGAAAGGTGATTGTGAAAATCCTGACGAAGGAATTGAAGCCCGGCATCATGGTCCTGGAGTTGAGCGGGCCGCTGCAAATGGGCGTGGAGTGCAAACAACTGGAATTGGCCTTCGATCAACTGATCCGCGAAAACCGTACGCGCGTGATCGTCGACCTTTCCCACGTGACCAAGCTCGATAGCGGCGGCCTGGGGAAACTTGTAAACTGTTTTTCTCGGTTGAAAACCGCCGGCGGCGCGCTTCGGCTTGCTGGCGTCACCGGCATGATCGATGGGCTCCTGAAATTAACGCACGCCGATCATTTCTTGAAATCGTATCCCACTGCCCTCGAAGCCGCCGACAGCTTCTAAGCGCTCCCATCTGCGGGTCTCTTTGGGGGAATCCGTTCATAATTCCCGGCGGGCTTCACAGCGTTGACTTAGTGGCTTGCGCAACCTAATATGCCTGCAAGGGCAGGTTCCCGCCGCATGATTGGCCAAACTCTCGGCCACTATCGCATCCTGGAAAAAGTTGGCGCCGGCGGAATGGGCGTGGTTTATCGCGCCCGCGATGAACAACTTGAACGGGATGTGGCGCTCAAGGTCCTGCCGGCGGGCACTCTTAGCAATGAGGCCTCCCGGAGGCACTTCCGCAAAGAAGCCCTGGCCCTGGCCAAGCTAAACCACCCCAACATTGAAACGGTCTACGAGTTCGCGACACAAGATGGTATGGACTTCCTGGTGATGGAGTTTGTCCCCGGGAAGACTCTGGCAGATAAGCTGCAAAACGGGGCTCTGCCGGAGAAGCAAGTGGTCGCTCTGGGCATGCAGATCGCCGCTGCGCTAGGCGAGGCCCACGAGCGTGGGATTGTTCACCGCGACCTGAAACCGCGGAATATCGCCATTACGGCAAAGGGACAGGCAAAGGTCTTGGATTTCGGGCTTGCGAAGCTGCTTAGCCCTGGGGCCCTTGCCTCCACCGACACTGTCACGGACACGCAAGCCATCGTCGGCACGCTTCCCTATATGTCCCCGGAGCAACTCCAGGGCGAAGAAGTGGACGCTCGCTCGGACATCTTTACCATCGGCGCGGTTCTCTACGAGATGGCCACCAATTGCCGAGCATTCGGTGAACGAATCCCTTCCCGGCTTATTGATTCTATTCTCCATGAAACGCCCGTTACGCCACGCGCCCTCCACCGCAGGATTTCGCCTGGCCTGGAAAGCATCATCCTGAAATGTTTGGACAAAGACCGCGAGCAACGCTACCAATCCGCCAAAGAGCTCTTAGTAGATCTGCGCCGGCTAGCGGAACCCGTATCTTCTCGAACCAATCCGCCGGCCTCGATGCCGAGGGGTCGCACCAAAGCGGCTCGTTCCGCTGCTTACTTCGTGGCAGGGTTACTCACCCTCGCAGCCATCGTCTTGGGCTTCAATGTTGGCGGTTGGCGCGGGCGTCTGGTGGGCTGGGCGGCTCCTCCGGAGATTGGATCTTTAGCCGTGCTGCCGCTGGAGAATCTCTCGCACGACCCTGAACAAGAGTATTTCGCCGACGGCATGACGGAAGCCCTGATCACGGACATCGCAAAGATCGGGACGCTGCGAGTGATTTCGCGAACCTCCGTGATGCGCTACAAGGGAACCAAAGAACCGTTGTCGCAAATCGCCCGGGAATTGAACGTTGACGTGATCGTCGAAGGCTCGGTCCAACGCTCGGGCGACCGGGTAAGAATTGACGCGCAGTTAATTGACGCGAGAAAAGACCGAAATCTTTGGACGGAGAGCTACCAGAGCGATCTCGGCGATGTTCTCACCCTGCAAGGTAATGTGGCGCGGGCAGTCGCAGGCGAGGTCCGGGCACAGTTGACGCCGCAGGAATCCGCGAGTTTGTCCAAGAGCCAGACTGTAAACCCTCGGGCTTACGAGTCCTACCTGCAGGGGCGCTATTTCTGGAACAAGCGGACTCCAGCAGACTTGAATGCGTCCATCAAGTCGTTCGATGGGGCCATCGCAATCGATCCAACGTATGCACGGGCCTACGCTGGGCTAGCAGACTCTTATGCCACAATGGGAAACAATCGGATTCTCCCGCCCTACGAAGCGTTCCCCAAGGCCGAAGCGGCCGCGGAAAAAGCGCTCTCCCTGGACGAGGATTTGGCTGAGGCTCACGCGTCCCTGGCGTTTGCGCATTGGAACTATGACTTCGATTGGGATATCGTCGACCGGGAATACAAAAGAGCGATTGAGCTGAACCCGGGCTATGCAACCGCTTATCACTGGTATTCGGGTTACTTGTCGGGAATGGGGCGTCACAGCGAGGCGATTGCGGCGGTCAAGAAGGCCCGCGAATTGGATCCGCTTTCCCCCCGAATTAATGCCAATGTGGGATTCATCCTCTACTTCGCTCGACAATATGATGCAGCCGTTGAAGAGCTTCAGAAGGCCATGCAGATGGATACGAGCAGCGGCGCACCATATCTTTATCTAGGAATGGCTTACTTACAAGAAGGGAAACTCCAAGAGGCCATTATCGCGCTGGAGAAGAACAGCAGGATTTCCGACAGCCCAGCGGCGGATGGACTCGATCTAGCCTACGGCTATGCGGTAGCGGGGCGACGCGAGGACAGTCTGGGCATGCTTCACCAGATTATGGCGCAACCGCACAAATCGTATATGCCGGCGCTTTGGGTCGCCAGAGTCTACACAGCGTTGGGTGAGAAAGAGGACGCGTTGAAATGGCTGCGTAAGGCCTACGACGAGCGTTCCCCACAACTGCCTTTCTTGAACGTAGATCCCCGGTGGGATCCTTTGCGGTCTGACCCACGCTTCCAGGATCTGTTACGCCGAATGAAACTCCAACCCTAAAGGAAGCTACTCTGCTCCTCGAGTCTGTGACGCGGCGCGCGGAAGGCCAACCCCAGCAGCGTAAACGACTGATTCGCTGATTCCGTCCAATCCAAGATCTTTCTCGATCAAGCTGTCTTTCAATGCCGCTGTGCAGAAAGGGGCTAGTCCTAAGAACGTCGCGGTGAGGCAAAAGGTCTGGCAAAGGTGTCCGGCATCCAGCGTGACGACCCGATATGCGCGCGCGAACCGGTATTTCCACATCGTGCGAGGAAACACGGCGGTCATTAGGAAAAGCGCGGCGGCTTCTTTCACGCTGGCTCGTCCGGCGCAATACGCCACGGCTTTGTTTTGCATTGGTCCTTTGCGAAGTCGTTTCAGGCAATGGTTTCTGGGGTCGTAATGATACAACCCAGACGGCAGTCCTTTCACTCTTAGAGCGAGCAGGTAAACCTCCCCGGGATGTCTTGCACCGCCGGAAGGGCTCGTCTTATGGGCTAAACGTCCGAACGGGGTCGAAAGGTAGCCCATGACACCCCAAGTGTAAAAGAGCAGTTGGGAAACGGCACTGACAGGAAGTGTTCCGGCGGAAAACGCTCGTTGGGTTTTGCGCTCCAGGAGCACGCGCAGAAATTCTCCTCTAGGTGGCGGGCAGGTCGGGAGGCGCAATCGGGGTGCTTCGCGGTAGCGTTTGTAGAATGAGGGCTGACGTGATTCTGCCAGGTACGCCTCCATCATCTTTTCTCGGCGGCTTCCCCAGACAAACGTTACATCCTTGGTCGCGAAATGAAAGCTGCCGTGTGGCAGCCAGTCACGCCAGACCTCTGCGAGATACGCATCCTGCTCTGCATCCCGTGTTCCCTCTCTTACCAGAAGTGTGTGCTGCGTCAACTGCTGGACGGCAAGGCGGAGACTACGCGACGAATATTCAGGCATCTTGGGGAGCACTTGCTCAATGCGGTGCCAGCGATCGAAGAGATGTAGGATCCGGGTGACGATTGGATCGGCAGCAATCGAAACCCGGGTGCTGTAGTTCTCAAAAACGAGTTGTCCTTTGCTCCAGTACGCAAGGATCGTTCTCGCCCGCCGCAGACGCACCGAGAACCTCCCGTGCAAACCCAAATATTGAATCAGGATCTTTCAGCGTGGCTCAGTGCCTAAAGTCCCAACCAAGGAGCGTTGTCTCGAGCTGTTTGATTTTCGCATTTAGCACGCGAAGTGACTGTAGCACTATTTGTTTTCGCGCAGGAGTCAGGAGCGACACTTTCTTGAGTTTCTTGGCGGACTTTTTAGTTGCGATCATCTTCACCTCTCAGGCGAATCAGAGTGCGGAGCAGGTAAGTCAGATAGGATGGCGAGACTGTCCCGGAATTTAGTAACCATTCAGTCTTTTGTCAACACCCAAATTTTTTAAAGGCGGGTCGCCCAAGTGGCGTGGCTTGGGCTCCCTGGCCGCATCCCCGCGCTTGGGCAGCCATCACTGGGTCCCCGCGACGCACCGTTGATGTGTTCTCAAGGACGGGATTGTCGTTCGAGAAGGGCGCGATCCCAGCCTGCAAGATTGGCACCGGCTTCATAGGTACTCTGCGCGAATTTCAGGATTTCATCGCGCGGAGAAGCGGCGCGGCGCACGTCGTCATACATCAGCAAAAACTCGCGCATCTTCTTCTGATAAAACGCGCTCGCCGGTTGAGCCGTCTGCTGGTCGAAGCCTGCCGGTTCAGGAGCCGAGTACGCGTAGAACGCCGGTCCCGCAACGTCCCCTCCTCCCGGCCACCAGCCCAGGCTGATGCATTCCCTCGAGTACGCTTCCGCCGTGATCACGCCTTTTCGCGGTGCACAGCCCCGGCCGCTAAATCGCGTGCAACACAAATCAAAACTGCCCCAGAAGAAATGCACGGGACTCTGTTTGCCCATGAATCGCGAACGAAATTCCTGAAACACAAGATCCGTGGACCGCAAAATCCGCCACAAGCGGTTCGCATATTCCGCGTCATACGATGCATGCGTTTCATCGCGTTCGAATGGTATCGGGTCTGGAATTTCCTGCGGCTTGGTATTGATTCGGATGTGGATGCCCGCCTCTTGCAGAGCAGCAAATAGTTCTCGATAAAAAGTGGCCACCGACTTCGGCGCAAGCGCCACAGATCGTTCCCCGCCGTCAGACGTTCGAATCTCCAGCCGATGCTGAATAAAATCAAACTCAATTTCAAACGTGCGTCCCTCGTAATGCATCGCTGAGGTCGTCAATCCTCGCGCGCTCACATAAAGTGCCGCATTCCACCAATGATTCTGCAGCGGCGCTAGTCCCAGCCGGATCTTCCCGACAATCTGCGTCCACATGTGCAGCGTGCGGTACGTGCTCTCCCACTCTCCCAGCGGCAATGCCGGCCACTCCTGCTCGTTCGTCTTTAACGAGGAAGCCAGTCCGAGAACGTTTGCCTGCTTGTCAGCTGCAGCCATGATTTCCGATTATGCCTCGGCAACGTCTTCTTGTCTGCAATTGTGTTTTCCCGCCGGGCAGAATTGCCCGGTGCGCCTGCTAAGAAACGGCTGCTTCGTATGATTGATGAAGAAAGGCTAATTTCAATCCAGCAGCCCGCTGATCAGCTTGGCGAGCTGCGATTCCCGCCGCAAAACTGCCTCTCGCTGCGCCGCGCTGCTTTCCGCTTCGGTCACGCGCGCGAGTTGCGCCGCCAAATTCCTGACCGCCACATCCTGTGGCACATACGTTCGATCCATGGGAGTGATCGCTTCCCAACCCGATGACGCGCGATGCAGTTCCCAAAGAACTTTCTCGCGCTTTCGCGTGTAGGCCGCTTCTCCGCCCGCAATGGTCGCTCGCGAATCAACCAGAAGATGCGCCCAGCCGTGATCTCGTTTGAGTTCTAGGCGCTCCACTTGAAATCCTTCGAAAATAACAACCGGTACCTCCAACCTTGCGGGATCATCTCCGCGCAGCACGTTCCCGGCGCCGCTGCTCAGCTCCGAGATACCCTGAGCAACTTCCGCCTTCGTCGGCTGCTTGTTTTTTGGAGCAATGACAATGCTGCGCGCTATTTCATATTTAGCGTTTGTAACTTTTGGCGCGGGAACAGCTGGCGCGTCACGCACGACTGCCGACGCCTTTTTCGGCGGACGATTGGACGCTGCAGCTTCCGCGGCGGAACGATCCTCCACCAATGTCCCCGAGTCTCGCGGCCCCACAGAATTGGAAGCCCGTGAAGATGCCGGAGCTTTCGTCGCGGTCGTCAGCGCAACGTTTTCTACTTTGTACCGGTAGAAACGCGGCGTCCCGCGCGATCTCCAATACGGTCCCTCGTAATTCTGTGGCTCCAGACCCGTACTCACCAGACTGTAGAAACTATGCTCCGCCGGCTCGAGGACAATACCGACGTGGCCAGGCCAGGCAATCAAATCCCCCGGCTGCGGATGTCTCACCCGCGCAAAATTCTCGTTACCCGCATAAAGTTCAAACGAACTCGCGTACGGATACTCGAACCCTGCGTCCACATAAATCTGGTGCACGACGTGCGAGCAATCGTGCGCTCCGCTTGCGACCTGATCCTGCTCCATAGCAGCGCTGACGATGGCCCTTCCCTCCGGGACATTCAGCAATCGCAAGTTCCCAGCAGATTCGGACACGACCGTTGCGGATTGCGCGTGGGCGGCTCGGACTTCGGCAAAGCACAGCCAGATGAGGCCGAGTGCGCACGAAACCCCGGCCGTCCATTTCCGAAAAGAGTGAGTTCTCATTTTCCGCATAGCCCGGCGGCTTCTCACAAATGTGCGAAGAAACCGCTTCTCTCAGGGTTCCAAGTCAGTCTGCGGGTAGCAATGGGACTTGCTCTGAACGTACTTGGCCGAATGGCCAGTGAGGGTTGGTCAGTTCAAAACGCAGGGTTCTTCAGGGGTCATTCTGGAAAGAAGTGTACGGCCAGCGAAAAATTCCGAACCTTAAGCGCCGGCCACGGCCCGGCGAAGCACCTCGCGCGAAATATTCGCGCCACTGACCACCAGCACGACGTGATCGCCGCAATTGGCGCTGGATTTTAGCAGCGCCGCCGTGCTCGCTGCTCCCGCAGGTTCCGCCAGCACATGTTCCTCAAGAAGCAAAACTTCGACCGCCCGCAACAATTGGTCTTCACTCACAAGAATCACATCATCAACAAGATTTCTCACATCGCGCACGTTTGCCGCTTCCGGCGTTCGCGTCGCGAGCCCATCCGCAATCGTGTCGCACGTCTCCGTCTCCACAACTTTGCCTTCCTTCCACGACAAATAATACGAAGGTGCCCGCTCCGCCTGCACCCCGATGATTTTCACCTGCGGCGCAATCTGCTTTGTCGCCGCCGCGATTCCTCGAATCAGCGCCGTATCTCCCATGGGCACAAAAATTGCGCTCGTCCCCGGTAGCTGCTCCAGGATTTCGCACCCAATCGTCGCCGGACCAGCCGGCAAATCCTCGTCGGTCCCATCGTTCAAAAAGTACACGCCCGGCTGCTTGGCGTGTTCCGCCGCCAAATCAAACACCGCAGCCGGATCGCTCCCACCGCTCTCGACAATCTCCGCCCCCAGCAAGGCAATGCGCCCGCGCTTCACCGGATTGCAATTCGCCGGCAAAAAAATCCTCGCTGCAATCCCAAACTCTTTCGCCGCATAAGCTACCGCCGCCCCATGATTCCCCGTGCTCGACGCCACCACTTCCTGCACCGCCCCGCGCTTCATTCTTTGCGCCAGCGCCCACATCGCCCCCCGCACTTTGAACGAACCCGTCGGCAGCTCCGTCTCCAGCTTCAAATAAACATTCCTGCCCGCTATCCGCCCAAGAAACGGCGCCCCTACCAGCCGCGTCACTGCAAAATACTTCGCCAAAAATCCCCTAGCTTCATGAATCGTGGAAATACTGGGAAGGATTTTAGAGCTTGCCTCACCTGCAAGAGAACTCATCCAGCCACCGCCGCTCCCGGCTTACGTTTCTTCATCTGTCACCAGAATCGCAAATACTTTTCCGGGGCGTCCATCATACTCTGGACTTGTCCCTAAACCGCTTCCACGTCCTCTCAGTTACTACGCCGCATCAACCGGAAGCCGATGCTCCGGCCCAGTTTCCGTCCGTAAGCCAGTGTGCCCCAGAAGGAGGCGAGGATCTCGAGGGTTTGCGCCTGCTGGATTCCGCCCGCACCGACCGAATCAATCCCCAGATCCTTTACCAGGGAGATCCGTCTGCGCATATGCTCTTCATTTGTTGGGAGCAATCATTCGTACCGCAACGCCACCACCGGATCAATCCGCGTGGCTCGTCTTGCCGGAATAAAGCACGCCGCAAGCGCCACCGTCAGCAACACAATCGACACGCCGATGAACGTCCACGGATCCGTCGCGCTCAAGCCGTAAAGCTGGCTTGCCATTAAGCGCGTCAGCGCGAAGGAGGCAGCGAGCCCAATAACAATTCCCGTTGTTGCCAGCCGCAGCCCCTGCGCGATGATCAGGCGGAAAACCTCCGCTGGCTGCGCACCCATCGCCACTCGAATTCCAACCTCACGCGTTCGCTGCCGCACCGCATAAGCCTGAACGCCGTAAATTCCTATGCTTGCCAGCAGCAGGGCCAGTCCCGCGAACGCGCTCAGCAGAATCATATTCAAGCGGTTCTGCGCGATGGACTCGTCTACGACCTCCTCCATGGTTTGCACGCCGACAACGGGCTCATCCGCATCGACTCGATGGATCGCCTCCGTCACCGCGGAAATCAGGCTCGCCGGCGGCACGCCGGTGCGCAAGGCGAGTTTCATGAAGGTGGTCTGCGGGTTCTGCGCCATCACGTGATAAACCGACTGCACCGGTTCCGTGACGCTCAATCCGTTCAGCCTCACGTCGCCGACCACCCCCACCACTTCGCTAGCTTCTCGCGGCAAAAAGGTTAGCTTCACATGCTTGCCGATTGGATTTTCGTTCGGCCAGAAGCGCCTCGCAAAGGATTCGCTCACCAGAATCACCGGCCTCGCATTCGCATTGTCCGCCTCCGTAATGTCGCGGCCCTGTTTCAGCGGAATTCTCATCACTCGCAGATATCCGGGAGCGATGAGGCGCACCGGAACCTCTGGCTGGTCCGCCATCGGAACGACGGGTTGCCCTTCCACAGCCACCGGTTGTATCGAACCTCCTTGCAGCGGCAGGCTATCGACCGCACTGGCAAACTCCACACCGGGCAACGCGCGAATCTGCTCCAGCACATGATTGAAGAACCCGTTTTGCAGCGCAACGGCGGCATACTTCTCGCTCGAAATGCCCAAGGTCACCGTCAAGACGTTTCGCGCATCCATGCCGGAGTCGGCGTTTCTCAGCAAATAGAGCGTGCGGATCATCAGCCCTGCTCCAATCAAAAGCACTAGCGATACCGCCACCTCGGCCGCTACAAATACGCTCCGCGCTCGCCCGCCGCTTGAATCGGCGTCCGTCTTGCCTAAGCCTTGCTTCAAGGATTCATTCAGATTTGTTTTCGTCAAGTGCCAGGATGGCGCCAATCCCGCGATAAACCCCGTCAAAATGGAAATCGTCAGCGTAAAGCCCAGAACCCATCCGTCCAGACCGATCGGCACAGCGAGCGGTAGCAGCGGCCCTATAAAGTCCGCAATGGCCTCGATGACAAAGTGGGCGAGCAGAAGCGCAAGCGCGCCGCCAATCACCGAAATCAGAACCGTCTCCGTGAGCACCATGCTTATGACGCGCCCCCGGCTTGCTCCCAGCGCCGTGCGAACGGCGATCTCCTTCCGCCGTCCCAGCGCTTTCGCCAGCGTCAGATTTGCCACGTTTGTGCATGCGATCAGCAAGACAAATCCAACTGCGCCAAATAGCACCAATAGAGCTGGTCCCACCTGCTGGAACATTTGCAGGTTCAGTCGCAGGACGACCGCGCCCCATCCGGCGTCGTCCGCGGGATACTTCTGCGCCAGCCGGGCTGAAATCGTGTCCATCTCGGACTGCGCCTTTTTCATTTCTATTTCAGGCTTCAGTCGAGCGATGACGATGTACCCATGATTTCCCCGCACTGCCCTTTCCTTCTCCGTCCAGGCCAGGGGCACCCAAAGTTTCGCCTGAAATGGAAAATCAAACTTGGCCGGTGCCACGCCAACCACCTCATAGCTCTTGTCGTCTAGTTTGATCTGGCTTCCAAGGACATCCTTTCTGCCCGCAAAGTGCGTTTGCCAAAAGTCGTGGCTGATCACCACCACGTTACCGTGCCCCGACTGATCTTCTTCTTCAAGAAATCCTCGCCCGAGGACAGGCTGCACGCCGAGCATCGAAAAGAAATCAGCCGATACCGCGCGCCCTTCCACCGCTTCAGGTTGCCCCATGCCCGTCAAATTAAAACTGCGGAAGCCCACGGCGCTCGTCTGTTCGAAGACGTGATTTTGGTCGTGCCAGTCAAGATAATTTGCTGGCGAAACCACAAACTTCGTAACTCCTGGAAAACTCTTCTGCGGCGGCGTGTGCCACACCACCATGAGCCGCCCCGGATCGCGAAACGGCAACGGCCGGAACAACACGGCATTGACCACGCTGAAGATCGCGGTATTCGCCCCGATCCCGAGCGCCAGCGTCAGCACCGCGACTGCGGTAAACCCCGGACTCTTGCGCAGCACCCTGAGTCCATAGCGAACATCCTCGATCAGGTTCTCCACCCTCGGCCACCGCCAAACTTCTCGCCCGTCCTCTTCCGCCCGCGTCACATTCCCAAACTCGCGCCGCGCCGCTTGCCTCGCTTCTTCCCTCGGCATCCCGCCGGCAACCAACTCCTCAACCTTCTCCTCAAGGTGCTCCTGAATCTCTTCCGAGAGCTCCCCGTAAATCCGGCCGCGCGAGAACAGTTGCTTCAGCCACTTCATGATTCACCCCGTGCTAACACGCGTGTAATCCCTTCGAGCATCGTTTCGAATCGTGACACCTCGTGCTCCAGGTGCTTCGCTCCCTTCGCTGTCAGCTTATAAATCCGCACGCGTCGGTTCGTGGAGGAAGTGCCCCACTGGGCTTTCACCAACTCTTCCTTGAGAAGACGCTGGAGAGCGGGATAGAGCGACCCTTCTTCAATCTGCAGCAGATCGTTTGACGTGCGCTTGATGTGCTGCACGAGGGCGTACCCATGCAGGGGCTGCCGCTTCAGCGTCCGGAGAATCATCATCTCCAACGCGCCAGGAAAGAGGTCTCGCTGCTCGCGGTTTTTCATGATTGGGAAGTTGCCTCCAAGCCTCGCTGTAGCTAGTGTTGGTCTAGGCCTAGACCGAAATGGTATGGAGGTACTGTTTTGAAGTCAAGAAAAAAAGGGACCTCT
This sequence comes from uncultured Acidobacteriota bacterium, assembly GCA_963729455.1. Lineage (GTDB taxonomy): Bacteria > Acidobacteriota > Terriglobia > Acidiferrales > UBA7541 > Acidiferrum. Next base: position 223,635 of record CAVSNX010000002.1, on the reverse strand, counting down.
CGCGGCCGCCATTATTTCGCCTTCAACTTGCCGTCGTAGCCCCCTTCTTTGTCGAAATTCGATTTTCGCCTGGCAATCGCGGGCTGGCGCCTTCCTCCCCGTTCGCTCCAACGTGCTTGTCACACACCTTGCATTTTGTAATACAATGAGACATGCGCTCTGTGATTCAAGCAAGGCTTGACCATCCCTCGCGAAAACGGCTCGCGGTATTGGTCCGCGAACTGGGCTGGAGTCCCTCTCAGGTCGTGCGTGAAGGCCTTCGCATCCTGGAAGCAAGCTACCTGCGCCGGAAAAAGCGAGGCGTGATCGGCCTGGGAAAGTTCCGCTCCGGCGTGCCCGACCTGGGTTCGAACAAGAAACATCTCCGGGGCTTCGGCCGTTGAAACCGGTACTGCTGGACACCGGCGTCATCGTGGCTCTGCTGGACCGCAGCGAGAAATTTCACCAGCCCTGTGCCACGGCCATCCGCGAAGTGGAAGCCCCGCTGATCACCTGCGAAGCTGTAATTGCTGAGACTTGCTACCTTTTGCGCAATCTCCCGGGCGCGCCGGAAGTCGTAATCGAAAACGCGGCCGCCGGGATCTTCCAGATTCCCTTCCAGCTCTCACGGGAAACCGCCACCGTTAAACAGGCATTGCGAAAATATCGTGACCGCAAAATCGATCTTGCTGACGCCTGCCTCATCCGCTTGGCCGATGAATTCGAATCCCCCGATATCCTGACATTAGACAAGGACTTCGAAGTTTATCGCTGGGGCAAAAACAAACCGTTTCGAATCTTGCCGGGCCTCAAATAACAAAGCCCTCGCCATTCGACCTATGCCCTGTCCAGCTTCCGTGGCGTCTCCGCGATCCCTCCACTAACTCCGTGTCTGTAAATTATCTCTTGCCTTCATTCAACTGCTCGTAGCTCTCAACCCGCCGCAGCAGCCACCTCCTTCTGCCTCGATTCGTTCCAAAGCTGGATGTAGGGCTCGAGGTCCTTCATCATTTTTTGGAATTGCACGAGGTCGAGAGACTGCGCGCCGTCGCTGATGGCTTTCTCCGGGGCGGGATGCACTTCCACGATTAAGCCATCGGCGCCGATGGCCACGCCAGCGCGCGAAAGCGCGGGCACCAGGCTGCGCTTCCCCGTCGCGTGGCTTGGATCAAGAATCACGGGCAAGTGTGTGAGTTCATTCAGAGCGGGAATTGCCGCGATGTCGCAAGTGTTTCGCGTGATCGTTTCGAACGTGCGAATTCCCCTCTCGCACAGAATCACGTCGGGATTCCCGTGCGCCGTAATATATTCCGCAGACATCAGCAGCTCTTTCACCGTGCTGCTTAGCCCGCGTTTCAATAGCACTGGACGCCCGCATTTCCCGAGTGCCTTCAGCAGCATGAAATTCTGCATGTTCCGTGCGCCCACCTGCATCACGTCTGCGTAACGCGCGACCAAATCAACGTCGCGGTCGCTCATCACTTCGGTAATGATTGCGAGGCCCGTCGCTTTCTTCGCTTTCTGCAGCAGCTTCAACCCTTCTTCTTCCATGCCCTGAAAATCGTATGGCGAAGTCCGCGGCTTGAACGCGCCGCCACGCAGCATTTTCGCGCCTGCTCTCGCTACGCCTTCCGCCGCTTGCATGATCTGCTTTTCCGATTCCACGGAACACGGTCCGGCCATCACCACAAATTCGTCTCCGCCAATCGCCGTGCCGTTCACTTTGATTCGCGTCTTCCCCGCCCGAAACTCCTTGCTCACAAATTTGTACGGCGCGGAGATGCGCACCACTTTCTCCACCTGCGGCATGGCTTCGACCGATTCGAAACACGCCGTCACGTCGCCGACGCCAACCACACCAATCACCACGCGCTCTTCGCCTTCGATCGAATGCACTTTGTATCCGAAGTGCTCGACTTGTTTGCGCACTTCATCAATTTCTTCGCGCGTCGCGTGCAGCTTCATCGAAATAATCATGGCTCTGTCCTCTCAACTTTTTTCTGTTCTTCTGCTTTTCTGTTCCGCTGTTCTTCCTTTCCTTTTTCCTTCTTCAAAACTCTCTCGCAAAAATTATTTCCGCAAAATAAAAAAGCCCACTCGCTGCGAGTGGGCCGAATCTTTTTTTTCTGGATCCGCTTACAGAAACGCCCCCCCCGCCACCTAGTTGGGTGGACCGCTAAATCGAAACCAGTACGTGTGGTAGGCGTTGGTCATTGGCGTAAGCGAGAAGTCTATTGAGTCTTTTCCTTCGATGCAACTATTTATTTCGCCGGCCGCCTGCGGCGGCTGATCCCAATAATTTTTCAGTAGAGGACTACCGCGATGCGATAAACCGGAAACGCCGTTTCTTGTATCGGCGTGCACGCACCCACTTCAGCGCGATGAAACTCCTGGTTGTGAATTTTTCTCTCCAAGCTTTCCGGCAATTTTCCAAGGTCCGGCGCTTCAAAGCGCACGATGGACATGGTGCGATTCGCAACCGGCACGCCATGGTTGGCACACTCTTTGCGCGCGTCCGCGGTTTGGGTCGTCGATACAAGCCCGCTTTGCTTGAGGAGTGCGCTGACCTGTTTTTCTTGCTCATCGAAATTCAGTTCCGCCACTGCCGCAGAAAAATCCTGCACCGCAAATATTCTGCCTCTTGCTTCCACGACCGCAACTCCGAGTGCTGTAAATTTTGGATCAAGAATGTTGGCGCGATGGCCGGGGGAATGCATCCACCCATAGTGGATGTCACCGGCGTCCTGGCCGGCGGCAATGTTTTCCGCTACGGAAGAGAAGCGCGCGCCCATAGCGGCGATGCGCTGGACGAGCGCGGGCTCACCGGGAAATTGGTGGGAGATGGCGCTGTGCTGGGCCATGAGTTCGGCGTGGTGCCGAGCGGCGGTAGCGAGGAGCGGATTCCACTTCAGCGGCGGCAAATCTTCCTTGGCGCGCTCGCGATTGGCGTCGTCGAAGAGGGCTTGCTCCGCGGGGGAAGAATGTGTGAAGTTCGGCGCAGCAGGGGAAGGTTGCGCAGAACGCGAAGTTGTTGCGGAGGATTGCGCGGAGAGTTGCTGTGCGGCGGAAGATTGCACGGAAGGCGGCGCGGTCGAAACCGGCGGATGATTTTTTGGGATGGCGGCTAAGACAAAAAGAAAAGTGACAATTGCGGCGGCCATGAAAAACCGGAAATTTTTCATGGCGTACAGAATCAGCCGCGGACGTGGACGGCGCTGAAACTCAGAACCACGTGACCGCCGGCCGTCGGACGGCCGAAGCTCAGCATCGGGCTGAAGCGGGAGAAGAGGAGCATTTGATCGAGCTGGCGGCGCAGCTCGACGCTGTCGGGGCCGGAGAGAATTTGGTAATCGGTCATCTGGCCATGCGCGTCCACAGTGACATCAATGAGAAGGCCGTGCGGCAGGGAAAGCTCAAGATCGCTCTGGTCCTGCGACCAGGATTGCGGATAGTCGGTGAGCGTCAGCAGCTCGGCTGGGCGCATGAGGTTAAGAGCCACGTCGTTCTGCACGGCGCGGACGGTGATGCCGGGGACGATCATCTGGAAGACCAGAACGAAAACGAGAATGGCGGAGAAGAAACCGCCGGTGGCCGGAAGAGTGATGGGGCGGAAAACGTTATCGAGCAGGATTTCCGCGCGGTCTTTCATGCGGCGCAGGCGGCTGGGCCAATCGTGCGAAGGCTGGGACTGCGCGGCGGCGACTTTAATGCGGACGGCAAGATCGGAAGGCGGAAGGCTCTTGGGCATGCGCGACAAAAGAACGGCCAGTTTGCGGAATTTCTGGAATTCCGCGCGGCAAACATTGCAACCTTCAAGATGTTCGCGGATTTCGATGCGCTCTTCGACGCGAGCCGCGCCGGTCGCGGCATCATCGAGATAACCCGCCAGTTTGGTTTGTACCGTGTTGCACTTCATGGGAGACCCTCGCCCGTGGAACTTGTCCGCGGGGATGTACTTTGTTCCGACATTGTGACGCGCCGCGCGGCCGTAAATGCATCGGCGAACGGCGATGGTTGCGGCTCGGAGACGCTGCCGTGCGAAGACGATTGCGCGTGTGAATGGTGCGCATTCGCCTCTGACAACAACGGCTCGAGAATTTCTTTCAGCGCGCGGCGTCCGCGGAGAATGCGAGACTTCACTGTGCCGACGCTGCATTCCAAAACTTCGGCGACTTCTTCGTAGCTGAGGCCTTCGAGGTCGCGCAAAATCACGGCACTGCGAAACACGTCCGGCACTTGATGCAATGCGCCCTGCACCGCCACTTGAATTTCGCGCGAAGCCAGCAGCTCGAAGGGAGTGGCGCCGAGATCTTCGATCTCGATGCGCGCATGGCCTTCTTCCGGCTCGGCGTCAATCGAAACATTCTTTTGGAGATGGCGTTTGAACCAGCGCTTGTGATTGAGCGCTTCGCGGATGGCGATGCGATAGAGCCACGTTTTCAAAGAGCTGCCCTGGCGGAAATTGCGAATGCCGCGAAAGGCTTTCAAGAAAACTTCCTGCGCGCCGTCGGCGGCGTCCGAGGTATCGCCGAGCATGCCGAGGATGAGGTTATAGACCGGCGCATGATAGTGCGTGACGAGCCAGTCGAAGGCTGTCTCCGAGCCGGCTTGCAGCTCGTGGACGAGTTCGGCTTCATCGCGGCCCCAGCTAAGTGCACTAGCCCAATCGGACACTGCCGGCCTTTCCGACCCGCTGGTGAAATGCGGGCCACCCTGCTGATCGGTGCATCGTTAGAACGCACTTTACGTTAGAACGATGCCCCAGGCACGACTTGCAACGGGGACTCGCGTCGAGCTGGCCCCGATGTCCGCTCACTATCCTTAGACACCGGGGGGTGCGGAGTTGTTTCCCCGGAGAGCGAAGAAAGGTTGCGCCGATGGCCATTGTGGCACCAAGGGGGTTGCGCCGCAATGGCACTGGTGGGGGAAGGAAGGGCGTCTGAACGTCGAGACGTCCGCTCGTCCGAGCATCGGGCCACAAAACTCGAGGAGGGGGATACCCCGCATTAGATGGATGAATATCAAAACAAAGGGGATAGAAAACGGGCATTTCGTAAGTGGTTGAAAAGAAAGGGCGGCAGAATATTTGGTCGTTCGGGGAATACTTAAAGTAACGGTTGAGGTTTTCGGATGGAGGGACCCCTACACCCCCCATCACGATGGAAAGAGTGTGGAAAATATTGAAAGGAAAAGACTTAGTTGTCGTCCATTGCGTAAAAGAGTGTGGAAAGCTTTGAAAGGAAAGGGGTTGAATCAAAAGAGGGCCTCTCTTCACGGGGCGAAGGCACATGAGTCGCGGGTCAATCCGAAGAGGCAGCTTAGCAGTTCGGGGTTCGGCGTAAACGCTTCGAGGCTCGGTATGAACGAACACGATACAGGATAGCACGGGAGTAACGACAGGCTAAGAGAAATGCAGGGAATGGTGAAAATTAGGGAGTGGACGGTAATGGGGCGGGGTTAACGGGGCAGTGAGCAAAGTAAGGCTCGGCTACCTACCTGTGTTCCTCGTCCATGATAATTCGTGCACAGAATGGAGGATTTCCCTTATCCAAAAGGCCGGACACCTGCACCCATACTTACAGAAGGAGGCCGAACCGATGATGAAGCCTAACTCAGATCTGGGGGAGAAAAGCATAGAGCGGATCCTCGAACTCTCGGCGGATGCGCACATACGAAGACGAGGGACGGTTAAGGACTCTCCTGAGTTTCACAAGCTAACCGGAGCGATAGCAGCCTATGGGAAAGCGCTGGAGCTTCTGACAGCACTGCAGCAGTGGGAAGAATTCTACGCGACGATCGGTCAGCAGGACCTGCCTGACTGCGCTGCACCGTGTTAGTTGAAGTAGAGGCGAATGTATGTGGCGTAAAAATTGCCCCGTGTGCCGGCAGCCGCTGGCAAAGAAACATCCCACGGAGACGGTGCCTTGCCCCTGCGGAAAGTACGTCTGGAAGGGCTAGGCGGCACGTTTCAATACTTCGGTGAATGGCCGGCATTGTCTCCAGAACGGCGGGACCCGCCATGCTGGAAGACGTAAAACAAGAAAGCAAGCCAGGAGCCGGCAGCAGAATCTTAGGGAGAAAATTCGGCCTGGCCGGTCGCTCTGCCGAACAATCCGAGGATTAGGGCTTGGTTGCGTCCTTGGCCGGGGATTCGGCGGGAGCGGCTGACGTTTTGCTATACATGATCTTCTTGGTGCCGCCGTCGCAGGTGCCGACTACTTTGCCTTCCGCGTCTTTGTCCTTGGCGACGACTTCCAGGGTGTAGCTCTTCACGCCTTTTGCGTCCAGTTTCTTGGTGATTTCATCCTTCAGCTCTTCACAAGCCTTGGCACCTTGTGCATGAGCGGGGACCGAAACAAATAAGAGAACGCCGATTGCCGCTAGCAGCTTCATAGTGTGACCTCCGTGGCTGGGATGCCAGCACAGGACGAAGCATACCATCGGCTTAGCACGTGGCGCGGCGCGCGGCGTAGAGCGTTCACCCTAAACGATACGGGATCGGACGGCTGTCACGATCGCCCAAGCGCGAAGAAGATATAGAAGGCAAAGGCGAAACCCGACACGGCAAGCCTGCATCGGAGGCACCCAGGTAGGTCGCGCGTCATCGCCGGAAGAAGAACTTAGGAGATACAAGACTGTAACTACATTTGCGCTGCTACAACTGCCGCGTTATACTAGTGGGGTCATGGTCTGGTTTGAGTGGGATGAAGCCAAGGCCAGAAGTAACGAACGAAAGCATGGCGTGCACTGCGACGACGCCATGCTGGTTTTTTGCCGATCCGTTTGCCCTGATAGAGCAAGATCGCATCGAAGATGGAGAATTACGTTGGCAAACCATCGGCATGGCCGGAGGAACGGTGTTGCTCTTGGTGGCACACACAGTAAGTGAGGATGGTCCGGACGAAATCATTCGCATCATCTCCGCGCGAAAAGCCGCGCCCGAGGAGCGCAAACACTATGACGAAAATCGTGAAGAAAGCTCTTTCTGAGGTTCGCCTGAACGCGGCACGCAAACGCCGATTGAAGAAGCATGCAGACCGGCCCGATAGCGAGATCGACTTCTCCGACATTCCGGAGCTTGGCGAGGAGTTCTGGCGCAAGGCGATCCGCAATCCGTTCTACCGGCCGGTGAAGAAACAGCTCACGCTCCGGCTGGACGCCGATGTGATCGCGTGGCTGCGGCAGCAGGGCAAGGGCTACCAGACGAGAGCCAACGCTTTACTGCGTGCCGCGATGCTGGAAGACGTAAACGAGAAAGCGAGCTAGGAACGGACAAGAGGATCGTGCGGGCTTAGGTTGACCCGGCTTCCTACCTTCAAATGTGCGAGCCACCTTGCCACGCGTGTACCTTTTTGAATCTTTGAACGTGACCGATAAGGGACAGACAGAGCATTTTGAAGCGCTCTAGGATGGGGGTGTTCGAGGTAGCAGAGACTGAGATGGCGAGGTGAAAAGATGCGAGGAATTCGATTTCTCTTGGTAGCAGCAGTAGTGGCAAGTTGCTTCACGGCAACTGTGCCCCAAGCAAAGGCTCAGGTCACGGTCGAAGTAGGAGTAGCCCCGGAATGTCCGTATGGTTACTTTGACGTGGCGCCGTATGACTGTGCCCCGGCTGGATATTATGGTCCAGAGTGGTTTACAGGCGACGTGTTTGTTGGAGCCGGCCCGTGGTTTCATGGCAAAAGCGAGTTCCGCGGCAAGGTAGATAACAGTTTCGATCCCCAGAAGGGCTACAAGGGCGCAAAGCCGAACCGTGGCGAGAAAGCCGAGCCGACAAAGCGTGCTGATAGCACGCACTTCAAGGGCAACGAAGAGCGAGATGGACGCGGCCACGCAACAGAGGCCAAATCGGAAGGCAAACACTAATCTACATGCAGACGGCGCGACGGGGAGACAAGCCGGCGAGGCGTGCGATCGCTCGCGTTAGGAGTCTCTCTCGCCGCCGACCCGCCTTTGCCCTATCTTTGGTCGTAGGCTTGCTGCAGGGCTTGGATGTCGAGTTTGTTCATTTGCATCATGGCCTGGTGGACGCGTTTGGCTTTCGCGGGATCTTTGTCGCGCATCAGCTTCCCGAGGATTGAGGGGATGATCTGCCAGGAGAGGCCAAATTTATCTTTGAGCCAGCCGCATCTGCCTTGTTCGCCGCCAGCGGAGAGTTTTTCCCAAAGGTCGTCTACTTCTTGTTGCGATTCGCAGTTCACGAAAAAGGAGACGGCCGGCGTAAAGGTGTATAGAGGGCCGCCGTTTAGGGCGAAGAATTCCTGGCCGTCGAGAATGAAGGTCCCGCTTACAACTGGCCCGTTGTTTCCCGCGCGAGAAATACCAACGATTTTTGAATTCTTGAAAATCGAGATGTAAAAGTTCATGGCTTCTTCGGCTTTGCCGTCGAACCACAGGAACGGCGTGATTTTTTGCATGGGGTTCTCCTTTGCGTTGCAGATGAATTCGTCGATTGGCCTTTCTCCGTATGCCGACTTGCGACTTCCAGCGCACAGCCAGGTTGGCAGTGCCCCAAAAACAAACACACTCCATTGGACTCTAAGCCGTCATGCGAGCGACGTCAGCAGTTGCGCGAGGCGGTCGTAGCTCATGGAGACGCCCTGGTCCATGGGGGTCTTGAGGACGGCGTCGCGAGCTTCGCGGGACTCGTAGAAGACGGTTAGAGTGAGCGTGGTTTTGCCGGCGTGCTCGACGAGGACGTAGGTGATCAGCGCCTCGCCGGGGTACCAAGGATCGTCGAAGCGTTCGGTGGCGACGAAGCCTTCGGGCGGGGTGATTTTGCGAAAGACGCCGCGATTGCCCATTTGGGTTCCGTCTGGGCCGCGCCACTGGAAACGATAGGCGCCGCCGACTTTGAGATCGATCTCGCAGACAGGCATGGTCCAGCCGGGCGGGCCGGTCAGCCACTTCTTGACCAAGGAAGGCTTGGTCAAGGCGTCGAAGACCAGGGCGCGCGGGGCGTTGAAGATGCGGGTCATGGCGATTTCGCGGTCGGTCGGCGTGGTGACTTGCAATGCTCCAACGTTTCTCATAGAGGTTGCTCCTTATCGCTTCGGGCGTGGGTGTTTTTTCTTGCGAGATTTCCGGTCGCCGGAGTTCAGGTCGTGCAAGAGGGCGTCGAGGCGCTGAAAATTGCCTTCCCAGAGACGACGGTATTTTTCGAGCCAGGCTTCGAGTTGCTGGAGAGGGGCGGGGCGCAAGGCGTAGATGCGGCGCTGGGCGTCGACGCGGACGTCGACGAGGCCGGCAGAGCTGAGGACGCGGAGATGCTTGGAGACCTGGGGCTGGCGGAGATGGAGGCGGCGGACGAGGTGGCCGACGGGGCGAGGGCCCTGGCGGAGGAGTTCGACGATGTGGAGGCGGTTGGGCTCAGCGAGGGCGCGGAACGTGGCGATCATGGCGGGAACGAATATGCCTCAATACGAATATTCTTGTCAAGGAATATTCTTAAAATAGAATATAATAACAGATTCCAACCTGGCAGGCGTCGGGAACGCGGCGCTAGTTGGAGTCATCGGTGTCCGGGGATTCGAGGCCGGCGCGGGAGAGGAGCCGACGGAGAGCGTCTTCGCCGGCGGCGCCACGCTGGGTGCCGGCGATGAGGCCTTCGCGGTCCACCACGACGTAAATGGGATAGGCGGTGGCGGCGTACATGGCGGCGAGATTGGCGTCTTCCATAAAGACGATTTTGCAATTGCGGGGATGCAGGTCGAGATATTTTTTGACGGTTTTCTTGGATTCACCGACGTTGATGGCGAGGAGGATCAGGCCCTTATCGGCAAACTCTTTGCCAATTTTATCCACGAAGGCGGCTTCGTCAGCGCAGTAGCCGCACCAGGTAGTCCAGAATTCGAGGAGGACGACTTTGCCCTTGACGGAGTCGTTGGTGAATTTCTCGCCGGTGGTGGTGACGGCGTTGAAGCGCGGGGCGAGTTCCTTTTCTTTAGGAGCGGCAACGACGCACACGACGGCGAGAAACAGCAAACCGGGAAGGGTTGCGCGCCGGAGAATGGCTCGACCCAGCATGGCGGTACTTTAGCACAACTTAGCGACGTTGTAGTTTGCCGGGTTACTAACCAGGCGACTGGCGTGTCAGCTCAAAATTTCGTGTGCCTTAGAACTTCTCGAAAAAATGGGCAATCTTCTTGCCGGACTCTTCGGTGTAGTAGACGGTGACTTTCGCGGATTTCTCAGTGCCCTTTCCGATCTCCTTGCCGGCATCGGCAACCGCGTGGTCGGACATTTTGAAGGTTTGAACGGTGCCATCGGCGGTTTTGACGGCAACGACTTTCGCGCCGCGATCGAGTTCGGTCACGGTGCCTTCGGTGGCTTTCATGCCGTCTTTGCCGACTTTATCCACTTCGACAGCGGTCTTCTCCGTACCCTTGACGGTATAGTGGGCAACGACTTCGGAGCCTTCCTTCAGGCCGTGGAAGGAATCCTTGGCGGCGTCGGCAGTGGCTTCTGCGCCGTGAACAGTGGTTTTGTCGACGAACTTGATGGTGTGCTCGGTGCCGTCGGCGGTCTTGACGGCAACGGTCTTCGAGGCGGAGTCAACTTTGGTGATGGTGCCGTGGACAGCGTGAACGACGTCTTGCGCGGCGCAGATTCCGGAAACGAGAAGAAGTACGGCGAGCAAACGAAGAGTATTTTTCATTTCTAGCGGCCTCCCAGCCCAAACATAAATTTTCCCAAGTTTGATGCAGCTTCGCAAGCAAACGGGCAGTACGGAATCGATTCGAACGACGACCATTTTTAGATGTTTAGATGAGGGCTGGGGGTGTCGGTGAGAATTATCTTGTGCGATCAGGATTTTGAGAGGGCGCGGTCGACGGAGAGGGCGCCGGAACCTTTGATCATGATGGCCAAGGCGATGGCGACGGCCAGGATGTGGTATTCGAAGCCTTCACCTTTCTGTTGGCCGGTCCAATTGGCGAAGAAACCGAAATGGTGGTGGACCAGGGCAACGGCGACCGCCATTTCGAAGGCAATGCCGAAGGCGGCGATGCGGCCGAGAAAGCCGAGCAGCAGACCGATGCCGCCGAGGAATTCCGCGGCGATGGCCAGAGCGGCGAGCGGTGCGGGAATGCCCATTTGGTGGGTGAAGAAACCCATGGTGCCGGAAAAGCCGTAGCCGCCGAACCAGCCCAGAGCTTTCTGAGCGCCGTGAGCGAAGAATACAACGCCGAGCAAGAGGCGAAGAATGGTCACGGTGTAATCGTCGGTCGTGTTCATGAGCTTGCGAAACATGGGCGCGCCCTCCTCTGCGTGGTTTCAGCAACCGGAATGATGGCAGCTAGAATACCACTACTTGAAATTCTTGCAGAGGTGAGGAGGAATGGGCGGCATGCGGCCGACCCGCCGAACGGGGTCAGAAGCGTAGTAGCGGGCGTTTCTAGTTGGTTAAGGCTCGTTTGGGATGTTCTTCAGCACGGAAGGGAAAAAGTCGTACCATTGTGAGTAGGGGAAGTCCGCCGGAGGCCGTCATCGATTACCGAGAGAAAAGACGTTCGCCTAGATACTCGTTTATTGCCAGCGCGGAGCTGATTGAAGAACGGGCTGACGTGCGCATCGCGTCGCGAGTGAGCGAGCTGAGCTTGCACGGTTGTTATTTGGACATGATGAATCCGTTCCCGACTGGGACTCTGGTGCTGGTGAAAATCGCCGCGGGGGATGCGTTCTTCGAGGCCAAGTCGAAGATCGTTTATTCGCAGCCGAATATGGGCGCGGGAGTGGGCTTTCTGGAAGTGGCGGCGCCGTCGCAGGAAGTGCTGGAGCGGTGGCTGGATGAGGCGGAGCGGGAACATCAGAGGCAGGCGGGGTAGTTCGGCTTCCGCAGTGAGCAGGATGTTCATCAGTGACAGTCCGAGGGCGAGCCACCGCCGCATTCCCAACAAATAAAAAACAGAATGGATGACGAGGCGCCTTCCTGGAGGAAATGTTCGGGGCAGAGGTGTGTCCGCATGAAAAAATTTTATCCAGTGGGTAGTTCAGAGCGCGTTGCGCTTGAGCTCGGACTTTAGATAGTCGCAGGAGCGGACGGCGAGGGACATGATGGTGAGAGTGGGGTTTTGGCAGGGGTTGGAGGTGAAGCCGGAGGCGTCCATGACGAAGAGATTTTTGATGTCATGGGTTTGCTGGAACTGGTTGAGGACGGATTTCTTCGAGTCGGTGCCCATGCGGGCGATGCCGGCTTCGTGAAGGGCCCATCGCGGAGCGGAGGGGTGGGCGTAGGTGCGGATGTTTCTTGCTCCGGCGGCTTCGAGCATTTCACCGGCGGAGTCGCCCATGTCCTGGATCATGGCGCGTTCGTTTTCGCCGTCGGACATGTGGATTTTGAGGACGGGAATTCCGTAGATGTCTTTGACGGCGGGGTCGAGCTCAACGAAATTTTCCCAGCGCGGGAGGACTTCGCCGAAGCCGGTGATTTCGATGGTGTTGCGGGGTTCGAGAAGGGCTTTCTTGTAGGCTGCGCCGAAGCCGGGGGCGTCCCAATTAAATTCCGTGGAGGATTCGCCTTCGTAGCCGAAGCCACGGAGGAATTTTTTGTAGGGCGGGGCGTTTTTCAGGTTGCGGAAGCGCGCGATGTAGATGCCGAAGGGCTTGTGGGGACCGCCTCCCTGGACCGAAGGCTTTGTGCCAAAGGACGGGAATTCGCCACGGCCGCCAGCGCTGCGGACGTGGGCGGTGAGGTAGTGGCCGAGGACGCCGCTGGAGTTGGCGAGGCCGTTCGAATACGGAGGAGTCGCGGAATTGAGGAGGATGCGCACGGATTCCTGGGCTTGCGCGCAGAGGACGACTACGCGGGCGTGGATTTCGCGGGGCTGGCGCGTGTTGCGATCGATGTAGAGAACGCCGTGGGCGCGGCTGCTGGCGGGGTCCATGAGGACTTTGTAGACCATAGCGTTTGAAATGAGCGTGCAGTTGCCGGAGGCGAGGGCGTCGGCGACGGTGGTGAAGGCGGAATTGAAATAGGAATGAGTCATGCAGCCGCGTTCGCAGGGGCCGCAGTAGTGGCAGGGGCCGCGGCCGTTGAGGGGCTTGGTCAGATTGGCAGAGCGCGTGGGGATGACGGAGCGGCCGAGTTTTTCTTTGACGCGATTGCGGAAGAGCGTTTCCTGGCAGGTGAGCGGGACGGGCGGCTGGAATTGGCCGTCGGGGAGATGCTCGAGGCCTTCGGCGCTGCCGGTGATGCCGACGTATTTTTCGACGAGATCGTAATAGGGCTCGATGTCTTTATAGCTGAGCGGCCAGTCTTCGCCGTAGCCGTCGTGAGAAGCTGCTTTGAAATCCCAATCGCTGAAGCGCAGGCTGACGCGGCCCCAGACGTTGGTGCGGCCACCGGTCATGCGCAGGCGGCCCATCCAAAGGAAGGGCTGGCCGGCGGGAGTGGTGTAAGGCTCTTCAAGATCGTTGACGAACCAGTCGGAAGTGTATTCGTTGCAGACGTCGAATACGGATTGGATGGGACGAGTCTTGCGGATAATTTCTATCGCTCGATTGCGATATTTGAGTTCGAAAGGGGGCTTGTGCTCGGTGAAATTTTTGTCGGACTGCCGTCGGCCGGCTTCGAGGAGCGCGACTTTCAGGCCGGCTTCCGCGAGGCGCTTGCAGGCCCAGCCGCCGGACGCGCCGGAACCGACGACGAGGACATCGTAGTTTTTCTGTTTGGGCATGAATCTCAATTCGAAGTGGGATGCTAACAAGTGATTGGGGACAGGTCAAACGAATGAGATGAGAGCGGTATCGCTCGTTCTTGTGAGCTGAGAACCGTGAGTGATACCATCGCGCGGAGTAGGAAGCGATTTAATCATTGCAATGAAAAAAGACAGCCCATCAAAGGTGATTGACAATAACGCGGCTACAGGCAGACAACTAACGCGGCGGGAAGCGGTGCGGCGGCTGCTTGCGGGTGTGAGTGCAGGAGCAGCGTGGCCGCTGGTGGTGTGCGCGCATCCAGTTTACGAGCAGCTTTCGATTGGTGCGGTCTTCGAGGAGGCCGAAAAGCTCGGGGATGCGGATTGGAAGCCAGCTTTCCTGAATGCGCAGCAAGATGAAGCATTGGTCGTCCTTGCGGAGAGGATTGTTCCTGGGTCGGAGAAGGCGCGGGTGAACCGATTCGTTGATTTGTTGCTGAGCGTGGATAACGAAAAGCATCAGAGGGATTTTGTGGAGGCGCTGGCGGCGTTCGAAGGCGAAGCGGGCAGGCGATTCGAAAAGCGGCTCACGGCTCTGGATGGGGCTCAGGTGGATGGGATTTTGACGGATGCGTCCGTGCGCAAAGTTGGAGGCGAGGCAGCGGACGGTGGAACAGAGAAAGACAGACTTCATGCGCACTTCGAAAATTTGAAGGGGTGGATTAGCGGTGCGTATTACTCTTCGGAAGCGGGGATGCGGGAGATGGGATGGACTGGGGATTATGTGTTTGCAAGTTTTCCGGGGTGCGAGCATGCGGAAGGACACAGTTGAGAGTCATTTCAGGTCTGGCGAAAAGCAGATTCCTCGCTGCGCTCGGAATGGCAAAAGGACTCTTCGGCAGCATTGAGGTCTTAGAGGAGACCGCCAAGGGGATTTCATGAAGGCTATTTTTGATCGCAGAGAATTTCTTCGCGCGACGGCGCTTACCGGAGCGGGACTGGCGCTGGCGAGTCCGCTTTTTGGAACAAAACCGAAGACGGTGCTGGTGTTCACGAAATCGTCGGGATGGGAACACGATGTCGTAAAAAGAATCGGTGGGAAGCCGAGCATCGTGGATGATGCGGTGAACGATCTGGGGAACAAACTCGGATTCAATGTCGGCGTGACGAAGGATGGGCGCATTTTCGATTCGAAGGAATTTCATTCGTATGCGGGAGTGGTGTTCTTCACTACCGGCGATCTCACGACGTTGGGGACGGACGGCAAGCCGCCGATGACGGTGAAAGGCAAGCAGACGCTGCTGGACGCGGTGCGCGGGGGAATGGGATTTGCGGGAGTACACGCGGCGAGCGATACGTTTCATACGCTGCCCGATCCGCCGGACCGTTCGAACCGCTACATTGCGCACGGAGAAAACGAGGATCCCTATCTCCGGATGGTGGGCGCGGAATTCATCACGCATGGGCGGGATGAGGATCCGCGACTGCAGACGGCGAACGTGATTGTGAACGATCCGAAATTTCCGGGCCTGGAGGGTGTGACGTCGCCAGTCAGCTTTATGGAGGAGTGGTATTCGATGAAGGATTTTGTGCCGGATATGCATGTGATTCTGACGCTGGACACGCACACGATGAACGGGGCGTGCTACCAGCGCGCGCCGTATCCGGTGACGTGGGCACGCATGCACGGCAAGGGGCGCGTGTTCTATACGGCGATGGGCGACCGGCCGGAGAATTGGAAGAATGAGTTTTTCCTAAATTTGCTGGGCGGCGGGATTCGCTGGTCGATCGGGGATGCCAGCGCGCAGTTGGATGAGAACCTGAAGCAAGCGGCGCCGGGTTACGCGGAAATTCCTCCTAAACAGGCACCGGAAAAGTAAGTTGTTGCCGGACAAAGAATCACTCAATTGAAATGGATGCCGTGGCGGCGATCACATGGGGATCGGCTGGTTGATCCTTGGCTTGACGTACCAGCAGGGCGAATAACCCATGTGGGGAAAGATGGAGTGAACACAGGTGACTGTGATATTCGGGTCTTGGGAGTCGATTTCGTAATCGGTCTTGCCATTTTTTTGTGGGATGGCGAGCATGCGCAGGGTGCTCAGAGATTCGAAGGGGTCGGAGGGCTTGGGGTGCATGGCGCGGATGCGCACGGACAGATAGTCGCCAAGATAAAGAAGGGCTAAGGCCGCTAACAGGCCGGCCAGGATGCGTTTGAGAACAAGCAATGTCGTAGGTGCCATCGCGACAGTCAATTTCCAGGATTAAAAGTGGAACGAGGTTCAGAATTGGTGGAGCCGATGGGATTCGAACCCACGACCTCCTCGATGCCATCGAGGCGCGCTCCCAACTGCGCCACGGCCCCACCGGAATGCA
The DNA here is from genome assembly GCA_963729455.1 of uncultured Acidobacteriota bacterium. Lineage (GTDB taxonomy): Bacteria > Acidobacteriota > Terriglobia > Acidiferrales > UBA7541 > Acidiferrum. The sequence goes on along the minus strand of CAVSNX010000002.1, from coordinate 207,643 downwards.
ACTTTTTAATGTTAGCACTGGACGATTGCATGCGTCTATACGGCGCGTGCCACGCCGGTGAGAAAACAGACCGTTATAATGACCGGTGATGAAAGACTGGTCACCTGCGGCGGCGATGCGCTGGGTGTTCGACTCGGAACACGGCGCAGTGGATCGGCTGCTTCCCCGCTGGCTATTCCTGCGCGCGCTTGGACTCATCTACTACTCCGCGTTTTTCTCGCTGGTTTTTCAAATCCGCGGACTGATTGGGCCGCAGGGAATTCTCCCCGCTAACGAATATCTCCAAGCAGTTGCTGAGAAGTTTGGCCATGTCGGTTACTGGTACGCGCCGACGCTGCTATGGTTTTCCAGCAGCGGGCACATGCTGACGGGAATTTGCTGGGTGGGAATGATTGCTTCCGTGCTGCTGATCTTGAATTTTTGTCCGCGCGGGATGCTTGTGATTTGTTTTGTGTGTTTTCTTTCGTTTGTGAGTGCGGCGCGTGATTTTTCCGCGTATCAATCGGACGGGATGTTGCTCGAAGCGGGATTCATCTCACTGTTTTTTGCGCCGGGCGGGTGGCGGCCGGGCTGGGGTGCAGCGCAGCCGCCGTCGCGTGCCAGCTTGTTCTTGCTGGCCTGGGAATGCTTTCGGATTTATTTCGAATCGGGCGTGGCAAAAATCATGGGCGGCGATCCGCAATGGAGGAACTTCACGGCGCTGGACGAGTATTACCAGAACGGCCCGCTGCCCACGTGGATTGGCTGGTACATGGAGCATTGGCCGCACTGGTTCCATGTCGCTACCGCGTTTGGAACGCTGGCGCTGGAACTTGGGCTGGCGTGGATGATGTTTTTGCCGAGGCGAGTGCGAATTTTGTGTTTTTTTATCGTGACGCCCTGGCAGATTGGGATCATTCTTTCGGCGAACTACACGTTTCTGAATTATCTAGTGCTGGTGCTGGGATTTTTGCTGTTGGATGATCCGTTTCTCGTGCGCTTCCTGCCGCAACGCTGTAAGAATCGTTTTTTGGCGAGCAAGGAAAAAGAGCCGGTCGCCACGTCGAGCGCCGGGAAAAATTGGCGTGACAAACTGCGCTTGCATGCCCGGGCGGTAAAGATGGCCGTCAGCGCTGTGATGCTCGCCTGGATTTTCTACGTGACGCTGGCCGAGATGGTGTGGATGGTCAGGCCACTGCCGTTTCCAACTTCGCCGGTGGAAGCACTGGAACCGTTTCGTATCGCCAACAGCTACGGACTCTTTGCGGTGATGACACGCGGCCGCTATGAAATCGAGTTTCAAGGATCGGAGGATGGAGAGAACTGGCGCGTCTACCCATTCCGATACAAACCGCAGAATCCCGGCGAGCCGCCGGGAATTTATGCGCCGTATCAGCCGCGGTTCGATTGGAATTTGTGGTTTGCGTCGCTGAGTTCGTGGCGGCAAGAGCCGATCGTCGTGCACACGGAACAGAGCCTGCTTCATGGGGATGAAGACGTACTCGCGCTCTTTGCGGGCAATCCCTTCCCGCACGCTCCGCCGCGCCAAGTTCGCGTGGTGGTTTGGCAGTATTGGTTCACGACGCCGGCGGAGAAGCGCTCGCAAGGCTTCTGGTGGCGACGTCAGATTCTCGGACTCTACGCACCGACGCTCGAACGCGAATCCGACGGCAGGGTTGTAGTGCTGGAATGGCCCGCGGCACCCGCACCGAGCGAATGACGCGCTGAATTCATTGCCACGAGAAATGAATAAACTCAGAATCATCGCGCCAACTTCTGGCAAGGAGAGACGAAAACTACAGTTGGAAGAAATACCGAACCTAGTGCGGGAATTGCTTGATGCTGGTGACGCGGTCGCCCATAAAGCGGACGAAGACGGTCTTCGAGGGGGGCTGGCCGTAAATCCAGTCTTCGATATCGTTGCCGTCGGAGTCGCGCTCGCGCACTTTGTGATCGGGCTTGCCGATGGCGGCGACAAGTTCTTCACGGTCCATGCCGACAACGGGACGGCGGTCCTGAATGGCCTTCTTCATTTCGGGCGGAAGCGTGTCAAACCACTGGACGGCGGCGGAACGGGCCTTTGCAAAATTCAGGAAAGGCGCAAGGAGCTGCTTCAAATCGTCGGGCGTCAGGTCCGGCACCGATTTGCTGAATTCAAGGAAGATCGTGCTGCCCATTCCGGGCTGCACGCCCGGAGGGCCGCCTTCCTGCGTTGTGGTGGTCTGCGCCGTGGGGAAACCGCCGCCGAAGCCGATTTGGAGATGATCCTTCCAGCTTTTTTTGCCGCGGCCGCCGCCGTTTACGTCCACGACAATCTGGTGATCGCGAAAATCGAGCTTGGTAATCTGGACGCTGTCTCCGGAGTTGACTGCGGCGCCATGGGTGGCCACGGCGCGGTCAACGATTGAGGTGTCCAGAGGCTTTCCCACCATGACAATCAGGCCTTCTTTTCCCGCGGGCAAAGGCTTGACGGCTTTCGCAAATTCACCGGAAACGTAACGGATCAGGGCGAGTTTAGAGGTTTCCTGGAGCGGGGTGTTATTGGCAGCGTGTGGTGCGTTCGTTGGAGAGGTCGTCTGCGCTTGGGAATCACTTGGCGAGCCCAAGTCAGGAAAGAGGGGAATGTCTTCACCCGATGGGAAACTCACGGGGGAGTTCGCGGGCGGACGAAGGCTGTTTACGCGCGGGATGTCCGCGTCAGCCAACAGTAGGAAAGCGACAGAAAGTGCGAGCCAGTTCGACATACTTGAGCCGGGTCCCGTATGCGGGGCGGCAGTCCCTATTCTATGATGCCTAGAGCCTTCTGAAAAGGTGCCATGTATCTGCGGAAGGAAGTCTTTTTTGCCCGAAGTCCGATTGGACCCAAGTTCCCTGCTGGGCGGGAGATTGGCGGCATCCCCTTAACGAGAGACGACTTGCACGCCCTGGCGGTCAATGGTCACGGGAAGGACTTCGGCGCCGGCTTCGACAATGGATCTTTCCACACGTTCGCGGGCATCGGGATCGATCAAAAGTACCACGCAGCCTCCACCGCCAGCGCCGCAGACTTTGCCAGCCAGCGCGCCGTTGCGCCGGGCATTTTCGATGACGCGGTCGATAGTCTTTGTGGAGATAGTGGGAAGATTTCGTTTGCGGAAGGACCACTCCTCGCGCATGAGGCGTCCGGCTTCGGGCCAGTCGGGCTTTTCGAGGGCGAGGCGCATTTCCTGGGCAACTTCCGAGATGCGCTCGAGACTTTTTTGCACGGCGCGCTTGCCACCGATTTGCGCCTTGAAAACCTCCCAGTTGTTGATGCCGTGCTGGCGCGGCTTGCCGGTATAGCAAACGACGATGCGGCGTTCGAGTTCGTCGAGATTGACGCGCAGCTCGACGCGATGTTCTCCGCCGGGCGGGAGTTCGATGGCGGCGGCGCCGCCAAAGGCCGGCGGGTAATGATCCTGCGTGCCGGTGGGAACGTTGATGACGATGGCTTCGGCGTCGCGGCTGATGTGAATCCAGTCCACTTTGCTCTTCCCTGCCCCCGTGAAACGGTCCAGTGCGGCGCAAATAGCCACGGCCATGGCGCTGGAACCGCCGATGCCTGCGCCGGCTGGGGCTCCGGAATCGGTCGTAAGCGTGAAGCCGCCCTGGGGTTTGAAGAATTTCGTGATTTCGGCGAGGAGGGGGAGGCGGTAACGCTTGGCTTTTACGAGGGCGGCGAAGGAGGCAAAACTCTCTTCGCAGTGGATGTCGCGGGAGACGAGTTCGATGCGATTGTCACCGGCGTCTTGCGTTTGGATGACGCAAGAGGCGTAAAGTGAGATTGCCGCGTTCAATGTGACCGAGCCCGGATGGAATAGGTAGAGCGGCCAGATGTCGAGCGTGCTGCCGGCGAAGTCTACGCGGGTCGGTGCTTTGGATTCAATGATCATGTGCGCAAGCGAGCTCGATTCTGGGAAGATTTCAGCCGAGCCAGTGTGACGGAAGGCGCAACGAAGCTCAAGCAGTGAAGCGAAGGTCTGTCAACGGAAAGCCAATGATGTTCGCAGCCACAGCGCGGCCACAGCATTTTCATTTGTTTCAAGAAATCTCAGCTACCGCCGGCGGTGACGGCGCGATTGCGGGCGATGAGTTGCGGGCCGTCCTTTTTTTCCTGGGCGAGGGCGGGATTGGGTTCGAAGCAGCGGCGGCAGCGGGCTTCGTAGGCGCCCATGGCGCCGACAACGATGAGCTCTTCGCTTTCGACCAAGCGCTGGGTGTGAACGGCGGGATTGCCGCAACGCACGCAAATCGCCAGCAACTTTGTGATTTCTTCGGCGACAGCCAGGAGTCGCGGCATGGGTTCAAATGGGCGGCCGCGGTAGTCGGTGTCCAGGCCGGCGACGATGACGCGCTTGCCGAGGTTGGCGAGCTTTGTGCAGACGTCTACCACTTCATCGCCGAGGAATTGCGCTTCGTCAATTCCCACAACTTCCGTGCGCGGTGAGAGTTTTTCCATGATTTCCGAGGCTTTGAAGACGGCGTCCGATGGGATGCCCAGCCCGGAATGCGAGACGATCTCGTTGGCGGCGTAACGTTCATCAATGGCGGGCTTGAAGATTTGAACGCGCTGGCGCGCAATCTCTGCGCGGCGCAGCCGGCGGATGAGCTCTTCGCTCTTGCCGGAAAACATGGGGCCGACGACGACTTCGATCCAGCCCATATTACCTTTGACGATGTCCACGGTCTCTCCCTGAAACAAGTTTTCAGTCTTCGGTTGTCAGTGTTCAGTAAGAAGCTCCGGATCTTGAATGGCCCAAATCCATGCTGATCGTGCTTTTACTAAAATGCCTTCGAACTGCTGACTGCTACCGCTCTGTACATCCTTCCATTATAGAACGGGGCGAAGGCGGCGATCACAGCGACTCGAAAGGCTTCCTGGCGGGTGATGAAATTGTTAGAGAGGACGCCCCAGGCGCCTTGCGCGTCGCGGATGCCAACGGCTCCGGCGAAGCGGTCGATGGCGACGGAAAGCTCGACGCCATTTTCGAGGACTTCGTGGGCCAGGGCCTCTGGAATCTCGATGCCGCCGGAGCGGCCGTAATGGCCGCGCGCGCCATCGCTGACGTACGCCCAACTTTCGAGGAAGACGCGGCGATGGCTATTTCCCTTCAGCGCCGAATGCCGCAGCATCTCGTCGGTGGAAGCGCCTTCGTGGACGACATCGAGGCCGCCTTCCAGGCCGATGAAATACTGCCAGGCCGATCCGTTTTCACGATTTAACTGCATTAGGGCTTCGGCGCGCTGACGGGCTCCAAGCATCAATTCCTCACGGGAGGCGGGCGTGTGGCCGACGCCGCTTTCGACCTCCACTCCCACGACTTCAAATTGAGTGTCTGCAGCGAGGACGCTTGAGAAGGAGTGCAGAGCTTCCGAGACGGCGCCCAGCTTGGGCCCGCGCTTGCTGCCGACAGCGAGGATTATTTTTTCCATGGCTCGAAAACCGGCTGTGCGATTCTAATGGTAGTTCCATGAAAAATTCACTGGGAATTCAAAAGACCTGAGGAAAACTCGGGGATAATTGGGACTGTCTATCGGGTTCGACCCACTTGCAAAACACGGTTCTGGGGTATACGATTTGGCTCCCTCGTCCTGATACGTAAGCACACGAAAACCTGGTTATGTTACTGGAGCGTTGTTATGACCGATAAAGAGCACACTTTCCGCTATTGGGCGGTGAATTGTCTGGGATGTCATAATCCGATTCCTCTGTATGCGGAGCCAGTGAGCGCTTCGGCAAGCGCGGAGCATTCCGCAGCCTGACGGCGGATTCGCCGAGGAACGCCCGTTTTTCCGCGCCTGGTGTGTGGAGTGCGGTCGCGAATATCCGTATTTGTCCGAAGCCATGACCTGGACGCATGAGCCGCCCCTGGACAAGCACAATCGTCAATTGGAGTTCACGCGCTTGCGTCACCGGGCGAGGGCCAAGGCTGCCAGCGCATAGATCTGCGTAGTTCCCCCACACAAGAACCTAGAGTACCCCGTAAATGGCGACAATGCTAATCGGGGATGCAGTTCCTTGTAACTGTTGGCGCTTGCTTACCCGCGCCCAGAGTGTTCCAGAGAGACGAGCCTGCCTAGAACATGCGTTCTGCCCAAGGCAATTTTGGCGAGCAGCACATGATCCAAATGTATTGACTCACGTGCAGAATTCCAGCCGCTATTGTGGCAGGGAAACTACCAAGTCGGAGGGTTGCTCGACGGGAAGAAAAACCAGCTTGCGGTCGAATTCGCGGCGCAGGAGAAAAATGTTGCCAACGGCTTGCACGAAAACGGAAGCCGCGGAAAGGACCCAGATCTGGCGAATCGTGAAATGAGGAGTCTGAGAAAGAATCAGCACGGGAATGCTGGAGAGTACAAGACGAATCAAAGAACTGAGCAGGGGAGGAATCGTGTTGCCCATGCCTTGAAACAATACTTCACTGATGGCATGACCGAGGCGTTGACAGCGGAAATCGGAAAGATTCACGGATTGTGGGTTCCCTCCCGAACGTCGGTCATGCTCTACCAACGCGAGAAAAACCGCTGCAGCAAATCGCTCACGAGCTAAACGTGGAAGCCCTTGTGGAAGGATCGGTCATGCGTTCCGGCGACCGTGTAGGAGTGACTGTGCAGTTGCTGGATGGCGTGCGCGATCAACATCTGTGGGGCGAGACCTACGAACGCAACTCCAGCGACGTCATCGCTTTGGAACACGAGCTGGCGCGTACCATCGCGGAGAAACTGAAGCTGAATCTCACCGCCGGAGATCAACTCCGGCTGAATAGTCAAAGCAAAGTCAATCCGGAAGCGTACGCTGCCTACTTGCACGGTCGCTTCTACTGGTACAAGCGCACCGTCGAGGACTTCCACAAGAGCATTCAGTATTACGAGCAGGCCATCGGTCAGGATCCCAACTATGCCCCCGCCTACGCGGGCCTCGCCGATGCCTATGCGCTGCTCGGCTCTTCCCCGAACGATGACTTGCCGCCGAATGAAGCCATGCCCAAAGCCAAGGCTGCGGCGCAGAATGCCCTCCAACTGGACGATGGGCTCGCGGAGGCCCATGCCTCGCTAGCTTACGTCAGCATGGTTTACGACTGGAATTGGAGCACCGCCGAGAAAGAATTTCACCGCGCGATTGAGCTCAATCCCAATTACGCGACCGCTCACGAATGGTATGCGGAATTTCTGGCGGCAAGGGGCCGCGGCGCCGAAGCCCTGGAAGAGATGAAACGCGCGCGCGATGCGGACCCCTTGCTAGTGCTGATGCATACGGCCGTCGCGGAATCGCTCTACTATTCGCGGCACTACGACGAAGTCATCGCGCAATGCCAGCAAACGCTGGAGCTCGATCCCAACTATGCCCTCGCCCATTTCCATATGGGACGCCTATTTGGCCAAGAGCCTGTATCCGGAAGCGATCGCGGAATATAGAAAAGCAGAAACGTCGCTCCGCGAAACACCCGCGATGGTCATGGCCATCGGCTACGCGGAGGCCAAGGCCGGAAATCCTTCGGCAGCGCGAAAAGCGCTGGAACAATTGAAGGAGCAATCCAGAATCCGCTACGTTCCTGCGCTCTATTCCGCAGCTCTCTACGCCAGTCTTGGCGATTCAAAAAATGCCATCGCCGGACTCGAGAAGGCCGCCAAAGAGCATTCCGATTATTTGATCTTCTTGAACGTGGATCCTATGGCCGACTCCCTCCGCGCCATCCCAAGCTTCCAGGCGATTCTGCGCCAGATCGGCCTGACGAAATAACTCCGTTCCTCAAGATTGGCATCAAAATTGTAATTTTGGGAATGCAGGAAAGGATGCGAAGCTGCGAACCCTAGAGGATGATGGATCGGCCTATCGGAATCGATCCGACACTTGAACCTCGGCAAGTCTGCAGGGAACGGAGTGTCAACAGGCACTTTCAGGAGCACTGAGTAGCATTTAGAGCAGTCAGAAACACTTAATGCTCCTCAGGTTGTTCCCACGAAACAAAGAGTATAGAAGCGGTTCAGATTTGCCACGCGGAACGCGGGTTGGCACCCCACATGGCGGAGACTGTGGCCGCGCAATTCGCGCCTAGGCTATTGGTTCTGCCAACAGTTCCCGGCTGGCAAAGCCGAGAGGGCCATGAACAGATCCAGCCGCCCATTGCCCATATCAGGGCCCACGTATTGAGCGTTGGCCAGCGCAGTAGCGGCCATGGACTCATTGATGTCGGTGCGGAGGCTCAGCAAAAGGGCCGCCCCACCAGAAACAAAGGGTGCGCTGAACGATGTTCCCCATCCCGCCGAGTACGTGCTGAACGGGTAGGTGGTCACAATTGCTTCGCCCGGAGCAGCCACCCAAACAATCTGATCTCCATAGTTTGAAAAAGTCGAACGAGTGTCCAAGTCGCTGGTTGAGGCGACCCCCATTACGTCGTTTTGCAAAGCGGCAGGATACACGAGCAGCGGCGGGCCCTGGCCGTCGTTGCCCGCCGACGCCACGCATATCACGTTGGACTGGTTGGCATAGTTGAGTGCATTCGCTAGTTCATTAGATGCCGTCATGAAATCAAAGCTCATGTTGATCACGTTGGCGTTATTCTGAACGGCGTAATAGATCGCCCGCAAAATGTCAGAGAGGTAGCCCGTGCCGTCCGACTGAAAGGCTTTCAAGGGCAATAGCCGTGCCCTTGGCGCAACTAGATGGATCACACCCATCACCATCGTGCCGTGGCCGAACGCCGCGTATTGGAAATTTCCATCGAGGACCGCAGCGGTCGATTGATCTAGCACAGCGGCGGTCGATTGATTCACCATCGCCGGTTGGCAATTCGGGCAAGACGGGGGCGCAGGTGAAGTAAAATCCGTCATTTCCGAACCACCGACTTGGTTGCGCGTAAAGTCGTAACCTGGCAGAAGAACCCTCTTCAATGCGGGATGGTTGGGATCTACTCCCGTATCGATATCCGCGACAATACCTGTGCCTGCCACTTGAAACGTATGCTGTGCCTCATGGACACGCACGATTTTCGAAGCGGGTTGCTTGGCATAGCCGTTCCACACCGTCGTACCGAAGTAATTTATTGGAGCATTGTCTGTCAATCCGGGTGGTGGTGTCGTAACGGCATTCAGGCCGCCGACCAAACTGATTAATTCATCTAGCTCGGCATCCAAGATTCCTGGCGTGACTCGAAGGATATTCAGAAAAATCGTAGGATCAATGGTGCTCGGGGTCGTGAGCAGGAAAACTTGGTTCAGGTTTCCATCGAGGGCGCCTGCCACTGTACAGTCCTGCAAAACGCAGAATTCCTCCAGCAGGTTAGAAGCTAGAGCAGATCTGACGATAAAGCGGTTATCCGCCCTGGCAGGCGTCGCCGACAACACCGCCAATAACGCCCCTGCAAGCCACACTCTTCGTTTCACGACTTGGTACTCCTTGTTGATCTTGCTTCCTTATTTCGCGAGTCATTTTTAATCGATAGCTTTCGAACCCACCCGGCGGCAGCCAGCCATACGCGAGGGCCGGTCGGATGCCTGCGAGTGTTGCCATCCAATTAGTGCCAAACTGGGATGTAAAAAAGAGGGGAATCACTTGAAATCTCATTAGGGTAAAAACCTGGTTCCGCACAGCGGGCGCCGACTGAGCAACCGCAGTAGCGATTGCTACCTTCCTCTTAAACAAGTCGGAAGAATGATCGGCCGCTATACGTAATAGGAGGCCAGCATGGTTCTCTCCGTTATCGGGAAGTTTTCGCCGTATCTGCAGATGTGAGAGAACTTCAACACGATGGAGGCATCGAGCCAGCCGTTCACGGCTTCGATGAAAAGAGTCTGCAACGCCTGTTCGGGAGCAAGTGCACCCCGGTAAGGCCGGTAGGTGGTCAATGCGTCGTAAATGTCCGCGACTTGCAGAATTCTTGCTTTCAGCGGGATGGTCTCTCCACGAAGGCCGTCCGGGTACCCGCTGCCATCCATTTTTTCATGATGATGGCGTATCACGGGGAGGATGCGGCGAAGTGACTTAAGAGGGGCGCAGAGTTTTTCTCCAATAATCGGATGCTCCTGCATGATTCGTCTTTCTTCCGCATCCAGAGGCCCGGGTTTAAGGAGAATGCTCTCCGGTATGTTGATCTTTCCAATGTCATGAAGCCAACTTGCGATGCGGAGTTCCTGCAGGTCATCTTTTGCAAAACCAAGACTTTCTCCCAATTGCTCCGCGTAAGCCAACAGACGGTCCGAGTGACCATTGCGCAATTTCTTTCTTGAGTCGATGCTGCGCGCGAGAGAAAACACCGCGAACTTCGCCTGCTCATCCATGTAATTCTTGAGCCGCAAGACCGTTCGAATGCGCCCCAGGGCGTCCAAGAGCGATGAAGGGAAAGGCCAAACATCCATTGCGCCGGCTTCCCGTCCACCATGGATGTCCCATTGATCCGGCGAGGGTTTCACTAAGACAACCGGGGTGAGCTGATTGAGAGGATCTTTCCTGATCTGACGGCAAAGTTCGAAACTGCCGATGTCCGGCAAGCTATCGTATAGAAGAACCAAATCCGGCTGCGTCTGCAGGCAGCATCTGACCGCGGATTCGCCATCTTCCGCTGTATCTACATCGCAATTCTGGTTCTGCAGGAAAGACCTCAGTTCTTCGCGATTTGGCGAAGCAACATCCACCAACAAGACGGCCGGGTTCATACGTCCCTCGCTGTTCGTTGCGCCCGGAGTGCTGAGCACATCACTCCTCACGCTAGATAAAAGTGCATGCGAGGAATTGGACTTGCTCCCGATCTCCAATCCCTGTGTTCGGAGGACCCCTGCCTCCGCTTCCCGGGGACGAGAAGGAATGAGGTGGCTTGGCGGGCTTGACCGATGCTCATGAAATGCCAAACTGGGCCATCTACAACTGATTAAGAAATCGGCTCTTGCAGAGCGATTGGCAGACAATTGCTGCGAGTGCTAGGAAGAATTTTCATAGCGCTTGCAGTGTTTACCTGATTGCGCTTGTCCTCATGCTTCTTTTCGCTCGTTCTTCGCCAAACGAGGCCATTCACTGCGTGCAGAGAGGCTCTTGCTTAGCCATTCCATTTGCGCATGGGGTACGCACCTGATGGAGCTCTAGGGTCATCACCGGCTTATCTATATCTTTCTCCAATGGCATGCTCCTTCTTCCGTGGGTAGTGATGAACTGCCCATCCGCTGGGGAGCGCATGAACGGCACAAAGAAGAGTGAATGGGGGAACGCTGATGATGCAGTTTAGAGCTGAGGAATGGAATGATCTTGGGAGAAACACGGCCTGTGACGGTTGGCAGCAGGCGATGCGGAGCCACCTGGGGGACAGATGCAAATCCTCCGTGGAGACAGTAATTCTTTGGCAAAAAGAAGCCTGCACGAGCGTAGGCGAGGCGCGTTTCCAGCCTGCTGCGGAATGGACTCGCACCGTTAAGCCAACAATTGCAACGATTGGCTTGGCAGGTAACCGGAACGAAGCAGGCGGCTCTATCCAGTCTGCTATTCGACAGCTTTTCGCAACCGAGGCCAGCGGGAACACGCTCGGCTGCGATGAGAATCAGGCAGATGCTGTACCGGGTAGAACCGTATCAGATCGATCTTCATATCGAATTGAAGCCGGAGCAGAATCGCTTGGTCGTCACCGGTCAATTGGTGGATCTGAACCATCCCGAGATGGTTGCGCGCGACGTGCAGGTCATGCTCTCGGATGGCCGCGAATTTATTGTCAACACGGTGACAAATCAATTTGGCGAATTTGTCGGCGAAGTCAAGAACTCGGGCGATTTGGAGATTTCTTTCCTTGGCCGCGGTGGAAAACCGATCGTCATTTTGCTCCGCGGGCCACTAGATGCATTATCTGGATCGAGTGAATGACTGGTACGCTCTTCATCGAGTTTCGGCGACCTTCGGCAAGTCGGCCACTCGGGAGATTGCCCCGGGAAAGAAAATTACCGGATTCGACTCCGAGCAAATCCGCGTTTACGTACTACGGCAGTCTGCCGAGAGAGTACTAAGGTATCTACTTGATTGTCCTCGGTAAGAATAAATGCTACCCAATAGAGACGCGAGGTAGTTGACGGGGTTTCCAAGCTACGGACCAAGTGACCCAGCACGGGACCATGCAAAGGAACCATCAGTGCGCTAAATCTAGGAAGTTTCTTGCTGAAGACATAGATGATGGTTTCAAACCGAGTTAGCGCGCCGCCGCACCTCCCGAGTAACAAGTCTAGGTCTGAGCGAGAAACCTTTGGACCACGGGCCGAGTGGCAGAATGGAAAGGCGGCTGCCGATCATCGTCGTACTGCGCCTCGCACCGGCAGTAAGCGCGGCGACCGATGGAGAGCGGACTTTCACTGACAACATCAGTGCGCATGGCGCTCGCATATTCTCGAACCACGCCTGGCAAGCTGGAGATGGGGTGCGGGTTACTCCCCTAAACGAAGACTCGGTTTGGGCGGAGGTGGTTTATTCTCAGAGGCTTCCAAACAACCGCTACGGCATCGGAATAAGATTTCAAGATGGCCCCGTCACATGGTCCGTCATGCGGAGATATGACGGCCTATAGAGCAGTCCCGCGCAAATCCAAAGACCGGTCAAGGTTGCCCATCAACCCTGAGGCCTGGCTCGGACCTCAGGTCTTTACCTGAGGCTTGTTGCGGGAGTTTACTTGATTGAGAAGTCGGGTTTCTGATGGTATTTGATAGCAAGGTTCCTGCGCATTCGGACCCCAAATCGCAGCAAAGTAGAACTGTTCGAACCGAGGAGAGAGTCTTCATGGCGAAACGAGAAGGCACGCCCACATCCCCCGAACTAAAGCAAGCGGAAGAACCATCAGAGCTTCTTCGAGAATTGGTCGCGCACCTCCGGCAGAATCGAACGCAATTGCGCGAGGAATGGGTGGTGCGCATCACCGAGACGCGCCTGCTCACCGCGATGACCAAAGAAGAGATCTTCGCGGAAGCTACTTCGGTGTACGACAGTTACGTGGAGGCGCTGGAAACGGAAGCTTTCGAAGCGCTGCAAGCTTACGCGCGAAATCTGTCGGAACGCATCATTCCGCGAGGCGTCGAAACGCACGAAGTCGTGGGAATTGTGCTGTTGTTGCGCGACGTGCTGGCGCGTTCCCTCTTCGCGAAGTATCAGAACGATTTCAAGAAACTAAATCGCATTCTAGACGCCTACGAGCCCGCGGCAAACCGCATCGCAAACACCGTGGCCGTTGGCTTCGTGCAAGAGCGCGAACGCGTCATTCGCCAGCAGCAGGAAGCGATCCGCGAACTCTCCACTCCCGTGCTGCAGGTTCGCGAGCGGCTGCTGATTCTTCCCATCATCGGCGTCATCGACCCGCAGCGAGCCCGCCAATTGACGGAGCAACTCCTCCGCGGAATTCGTACAAACCGCGCGAAAGTCGTGGTCATTGATATCACCGGTGTGGCGGCCATGGACCTCACGGTGGCGAACAACCTGGTGCAAACGGTGGAGGCGTCGCGGCTGCTGGGCGCGACCGTCATTGTCACGGGGCTTTCGCCGGAGATTGCTCAGACACTGGTAACCATCGGTGTGGACCTGGGCAAAATGAATACCGTGGGCGACTTGCAGGGTGGCATCGAGCAGGCGGAAAGACTGTTAGGATACAAAGTCGAAAAACTAGCGGAGCCGCGCTAAGCAAAGTGGAGGAAGGACCAGGTGGAAGTCCCGATTCTCAAACAGGGAGCGGTCCTGATTGCCACCTTTCAGGCCGCTCTATCGGACGCGGACCTCAATCAACTGCGCATGGGCTTGGTGCAGCAGGTCGTGAAGTTTCGCTCGCGCGCGGTTATCGTCGATGTTACGGCCATGGACGTGATGGACTCGTTTGCTTCGCGGACGCTGCGTGAGATCGCGCACATGATCCGGTTGCGCGGCGCGGAGACCGTCATCGTAGGAATTCAGCCCGAAGTGGCTTTTGCGATGGTGCAACTGGGATTGACGCTGGAAGGCGTTGCGACCGCGCTGGACTTGGAAGAAGGTCTGGCCTATTTGAACGAAAAGTTCAAAACTACGAGCTGAGAGTGAGTCATAGTGTCGGCTGGGGAAATCCAGGTGCCTATCAACTCCGACCAGGACATCGTCTCAGCCCGCCAGAAGGGGCGGGCGATGGCGAGTGAGCTGGGTTTTTCCTCGGGTGACGCCACACTGATTGCCACAGCAATCTCAGAACTGGCACGAAATATAGTGTCCTATGCACGCAAGGGACAAATCACGCTTAAGGGAGTTTATGGTTCAAGTCGAGTCGGAATTGTGGTTATCGCGTCAGACGCTGGCCCCGGGATCGTCGATATTCGCCAGGCCTTGCGCGATGGCTTTTCCACTTCTGGGAGTCTCGGGCTTGGCCTGCCAGGGGTGCGCCGCTTGATGGACGAATTTGAGATCAATTCCCAACCCGGCCGGGGAACAATTGTGACGGTGAAGAAGTGGAGACAATAAAAGAACCGATGGTCGAGTATGGTGTAGCCAAATTTGCTCTTCCCGGCGAGGGGGAGTCAGGCGATCATCACTTGGTTTGCTGCAACCGAAACGGAATTTTGATTGCGGCGATTGATGGGTTAGGGCATGGCGAAGAAGCTGCCAATGCCTCCAAAACTGCGGCGGTGCTTCTCAAGAGCTCAGTCGGCGAGCCGATTATCTCTCTCGTCGAACAATGCCACGAGAAACTCCGGGCAACTCGTGGCGTTGTGTTGAGCCTTGCTTTCATTGAGCCTGAACTTGGGATGATGACTTGGCTGGGCGTCGGCAACGTCCAGGGAATGTTGATGCGCTCCGATACGAAAAAGGGAAATGTGCAAGAAACACTTCTTCTCCGAGCCGGCGTCGTCGGCTCACAACTCCCCGGCCTTCAGGCCACTGTGCTTCCGATTGTGCAGGGAGATACACTCTTCTTTGCTACGGACGGAGTCCGAGGTGATTTTTCTGTGGGCCTGTCCGCACGCGAGAATCCGCAAAGGGCGGCAGACAGAATCCTCAAGCAGTATCGCAGCGGAAATGATGATGCGCTGGTCCTAGTCGCGCGGCTAATGGGAATTAATCCATGAAGATCGCAGTTCGACGAAAAGTGAAGCGGTATGCGGATTTCGAAGACGAGTACCGCTCTGCCTTAAATGAATATGCCGCGGGGGGAGGCGAAATCGCGCTCGGCCGGGCATACGACCTCGGCCGTCGGGCGCTCGGCGAGCAAAAAAGCCTGGTGGATATGGCTTCCCTGCATCACCAAGCCGCACTTGCATTGGTGCGCGGTGCGAAAAGTGAAAAACGCCTGGTAGAATTGCTCCGGGTGAGCGCGGAATTCCACGCGGAATGCATGTCACCCTATGAGATGGCACACCGTGGATTCCAGGATGCGGTGAAAGCTCTTCGCCAATTGAACGAAACGCTTGAGGAGGAGATCAAGCGCATCGCCTACGCCGTGCACGATGAGGCTGGACAATTGCTCGTCGCCGTGCACCTGGCCCTGGCTGAAGTGGCCGCCGAACTTCCGGAGCCCCAGAAAGTGCAGGTCGCGCGGATCAAGGAATTGTTGAGCCAGGTTGAAAAACATTTGCGACGGTATTCTCATGAACTTCGCCCTACGATCCTGGACGATCTTGGCTGGATTCCCGCGATCCGTTTTCTGGCGGATGGAGTTTCGAAGCGCGCTGATCTGCCAATTCACATCGAATCTAGTGTTTCCGAACGGCTGTCTGGCACTGTTGAGACGACTCTCTATCGCATCGTTCAAGAAGCCCTGACAAATGCCGCCAAGCATGCGCAGGCGAGCAACGTCTGGATTCGAGCGTGGAGAGAAGATCTTGTGCTGTGTTGTTCGATCAGGGACAACGGCAGAGGTTTCGACTCCAGCGGCGCCGCTGCAACATCGAGCCGGACGGGCTTAGGTTTAATTGCAATGCGGGAGCGCATAAGCGCAATCGGTGGAACATTGCGTATTCATTCCAGTTTGGGAACCGGGACTGAACTTTCCATACGAATTCCATTGGAGGGTAAACATGCCAATTCGAATCGTGCTCGCGGATGACCACGTGCTTGTACGACAGGGGCTGAAAACGTTGCTGGAAAAGGAGAAATTTCAAGTTGTTGCAGAAGCCTCCGATGGGCAAGACGCAGTTCGGTTGACGGAAACGCACCATCCGGATATCGCGGTCTTGGATATCAGCATGCCGACACAGAATGGCATAGATGCTGCTCGTGAACTGTCGAAGTCCAGCCCAAAGACGAAATCAATTCTTCTGACTCAACATGAAGAAGAGCAGTACATCCACGAAGCGCTGGAAGCTGGCGTGAAGGGATACGTATTGAAGAGCCAGGTCGCGAACGATCTGATTCATGCAATTCAACAGGTGTCTCGGGGAGAATTTTATCTGAGTCCGGGAATATCGCGCGGGCTGGTAGAGGCCTACCGTTCCAAATCGGTTAGGCCAGAGGATCCCTTGACCGTGCGGGAGCGCCAGGTGCTGCAGTTGATTGCGGAAGGAAAATCTACAAAGGACACGGCTTCCGTCCTTGGGATCAGCGTGAAAACGGCCGAATCGCACCGCATGCGACTCATGCAGAAACTGGATATTCACGAGACAGCGAGCCTCGTGCGCTATGCGGTCCGTCGGGGCTTGGTGCAGCCCTAAAGGAAATGGCCGCGGGCGCTTGTGTGCCACGGATTCCCAACTGCTTTTCTGAAGGTTCGAGTTTCGCGGTTCGATGTGTCCTAGATGGTCTCTTCGCTATCGGCAGCCGCTCTTCTTGAGTTGCTGCAACTGCCGGAGAGCCTCGATATTGCCGTTTTTCGACGCTGCGGTCAGCAGGACGCGCGCCTGATCGCAACTTCTGGGGACGCCGTCACCCGCCAGATAAAGCTGTGCAAGCGGAACCTCCGCCGAGCTGTCACCTGCATCCAACGCGGACCAGAGCTGGAGCGCATGTGCGCTGCGGCCTTTCCTTGGGCGCGCAAGTGCAAGGGGTTTGGGAGAGTTCTGGCGATCCACAGGCGCGGAGACCGCGGAATTCAATGCGGGCTGTGCTGTTTGAGGGGATGCGGCGGGGGCGGGCGGATCTAAAGTCTGGTTTGTGGAGGTCGCTGAAGTTGAATTGGGGACTGATAACGTATTCGTCGAACTTGGGTTGGCGACCGGAACCGATTTCGAAGAAGAGGCATCCAGTTGGGGATCACGATTGCCTTTGAGATTCTCTCCCACGCGGACGAGTGCGTTGCCGATTTTGTGGCGAAAGGATCGTATGAAATAGACTGGCGTGCTCAGGAAAACGAGAACTAGAAGCCCAGTCGCGAGTCCATGCAGAAGTCGTGAATGGAAAATAGAAACGTGTCCTTCTCGCGAAAATGAAGCCGAAAAGAGTTCTGTCGACTGGACTCTAAGAGCTCGAGGTTCCAGGGGCGTCGCGGAATCTGAAACAGATGGCATGGCAGCGTCCGGAACGGGTGATATTAGGTTAGGTGTTCCTTTCTCCGGGAGCATGCGAGGAGCGGTTTCTTCCACAGGTGCGCATGACGGAGCCGTGAACTTTTTGGATTGAGCCAGAGATTCAGTGGTTTGGGCCAGCCATCGAAGAATTTGATTCCTGGCGTCCGCAGTAAGCTCCCTGAAGCGCAAGCCGCCAGATTTTTTCGTCTCATCCATCCAGACGATCTCGCCGGCGAGTTTGATCTGCTGCATGGGGTTGGGCGAAACGCAAACTTGAATCGGCCCGGTCTGCCGCAATGCGGCCGCGGCGTGGAAAGCAAGACCCTGCTCGGAAGCATTCACGACGATTCCGCCGCCTTCTGGTTCGAATTGGATATAAGAGAGCTCTACCGGGGTCTCTCTACTTCTACAACGGCGTTCAAGTTTCATTCGCGCTCGAAGGCTCCTCGGTGCTGACCGTCGCGGCCGCCGGATGCATGACGAACCGACCATCCATGTTCGGCTCAACCGGGCGGAGCGAAACCGAGGCAGTCGGTTCTTCGAGGCGATTCTACATCCCATCTTCGTGATCATTTTTGGGAAGGGTGTCCAATCGGGATGAAGCCCGCTGACGTTTCTCTTTCAAGGTCTTTGTAAGTTGTTCCGTTTCAGTGCCATAAGAAATTATTGTGAATACCCTTTTCGCTTCGGTTCCCTCATTGATCAGGTCTTTCCTCCCTAAAAATATAGGCAACGACCTGATTGCATGGAAGTGCAAGGACTCCTTACTCTGGCCGCAATACGATGCCTACACGCGTACTGCTTGCCGATGATCATGCCCTGATTCGCCAGGGGTTAAAGGTATTGCTGGAAAAACAGGGATTTCAAATTGTCTTCGAGGCATCGGACGGGCAAGAAACGATTCGGTCGGTAGAAAAAACTCAGCCGGACGTTGCCATCATCGACATCAGCATGCCGATCTTGAATGGGGTCGACGCTGCTCGCGAATTAAAGAAATCGTCGCCGAAGACAAAGATAATTCTTCTTACCCAACACGATGAGGATCAATACGTGACGGAGTCGTTGCGCGCCGGAGTCAGGGGATACGTACTGAAGAGCCAGGCAGCGGACGACCTGGTGCATGCAATACAAGAAGTCTGCCGCGGGTCCGTGTATCTTAGCCCAAACATCTCACGCGCTGTTGTTGATGCATATCTATCCAAGACCTATGTCTCGGCCGATTCCCTTTCAGGGCGTGAGCGCCAGGTTCTTCAATTGGTCGGTGAAGGAAAATCCACGAAGGACATCGCAGTCCACCTCGGGATCAGTGCAAAAACAGCCGAATCGCACCGAGCAAGGCTCATGAAGAAACTGGATATCCATGAAACGGCAAGCTTGGTCCGCTATGCAATCCGCCAGGGTTTGATTCAGCCCTAACGCCACTCTGAAAAGGCTTACCTGCAGACAAAATGGGGGCATTTCACTCGGCGGAAATGGGTGATTCACCGGATTGAAATCATTTGGCGACGAGCTAAGTTGTCAGCAGAGGAGCGGGCCGCCTCCGTGTACAGGGCCCCCACCTCGATCACCCCAATTACCGAACTGCTCTGACACGGAGGCGGACCGAACTCACGAATTTGGAGGAATCGGTGGGAAAAGGATATCAGCGGGGAGGGCACGGGAACGGATTTGATTTCCCCGATGGGCAAGCGGACCCTTCCGAATGGCGAAAGACGATGGTTCATTTGCTTCGTCATCAAATCGTATTGCTGGCAATGAAACAGGGGCGCGCTCCGCTGCCCGTTTCTCCTGCTCTTTGGAAAGGACCGGTGAGACTCGGAGCGCTAAACGACCTCTATGATCTAGGGAGTATTGCGCGCCGGCTCTCCTTCCTGGGGGACGAACGTATTTTGCTTGCCGAACTGAAGGCACGGGCTGGGACGAAACCGCATGTGGAGGGGCCTCGAGGAAAAGAAATCAAAATCGTTGAGGAGGATCATCCATAGATTGAGGATGAACACAAATGACAATGGGAACCATGAGACTTAAATTGAGCGGTGGTCCGGGGAGACGGCGGACGAGGATGGAATCTGAATACAACCCTGCGGATGCCGCGATCTTGAACATGACGGTGGATTCCCAATCGTTGTTTCGTCGCAGGGCTCTGGACCTGTCACCAAGCAGAGAGAATGGAGCTGCTAATAACGTTTTCCCTGCTCTTCTCTCCGAGGCGAATCGAGAGCTTGCCAATTTATTGCGAGACTTGCGCACGGAGTCCCAAGCTAAGCTCCCGGGTGACACGCAGAACCAACCGGTGAGCGATCTCGTAATGCGCGCGGTGCGCTGCGCTGCAAAACAGTACATGTTGCAAGCAGAGCTGGGCGGTCTTGCGCTCACCGACGAACTCACAGGCTTGTACAACCGCCGGGGTTTTATGGCTCTGGCAGAGCGCCAATTGAAACTTGGGCGAAGATCCGGACGGGGCATGTTGCTCTTTGTCATGGATGTTGACCGCTTGAAGCACATCAACGATTCGTTCGGACATTTCGAGGGTGACTGTGTGTTGAAGCGCACGGCCAGCGCCCTGGAAGAAACGTTTCGGGACTCTGATGTCGTTGCTCGACTGGGAGGAGATGAGTTCGCGGTTCTTGCGATCGAGGCGGCCGGTCACAGCGAGGCCAGTATCAGGACTCGATTCTTCGAGCGCTTGAAATCAGTTAGCGCCGAACAGAGCCGCTGCGAAATTTCTGTCAGTCTCGGGCTTGCACGATTCGATCCGTGCAGCCGCGCACCCATCGGAGAATTAATGATGAGGGCCGACAAAGCCATGTACGAACAGAAGAGGCGGCGATCAAGATCGCGCATCGAGACGAATATGAGTCCACAAGCTCAATAGGGCATGTGGTCGAGTGAGGATCACCCTCGGTCAACTATTTTTCATTCTTCGAAGCTTTTTGGCATCTCCCAGCCCGGTGCCAATGAACTGAATGAAGTTTGGAAGGTTATTTGAGAAATGCCTGCACGGTCTGGACGACTCGAGAAACGGATTCGGCTTGCGATCCCGGTGCAGATTTCCAGCCCCGTGGATCCTGCCACAACTGAACGGACCATTACAGAAAACGTCTGCTCGCTGGGGATACGCATTTTTGCCCAACGCGCACGAGAATTAAATGAGCGGCTCATGATTAGCAGCTCGGTCGTGGGCGATCTTCGCACGCTTGCCCGGGTTGTTTATTGTGAGCGGCTTGCCGATGGGCACTTCGCCATGGGCTTGCAGTTCCAGGCAGTCTCGATCAATTGGCAAAAGGGCTCGGCGGCGGGTGCGCCAGATTGACTGGAAGTTGCGAAGCAGATTTGATATGGCCCTCCTCCTGGCACAGGAATCCACCGGCCTTGAATTGGGGTCTTTGCTGGATTCCGGCACCGAACGAGATCGCATAGGGTTCCGCGTGGAGGCTGGAACAGGGCGCAAAAGGACGTTGGCTTGGACGTTGCGAGGAGGTCATCTTTACGGCGCTTCGCTTGCCTTCAGGGCGGGGTTTCCATGAGGGAAAAGGCTGCCCAGGCCATCGGCCAATTGGCGATCTCTTGGTCAAGAGCTTCGATTTTGAATCAATGGTAAAAATGACTTCTAAAAGAAGTTCCGGAGGACTACAGTGCGAATTTCGGTAATTGGATGCGGATATGTCGGTTTAGTAACCGGAACGTGCCTCGCTGAAGCGGGCCATGAAGTTGTATGCACGGACAATGATCCGGAGCGGATCGCCACTTTAAAGGCTGGCGTCGTTCCGATCTACGAGCCACGTCTCGATGCCATGCTCGCGGAAAATCACCGGTCGGGCAGACTCTCTTTCACCAGCGATGCGGGAGCGGCGGTGCGAGCGGGAGAAGCCATTTTCATTTGCGTGGGCACTCCCCCACAGGAAAACGGTGAGGCCGACCTTTCCGCGATTGACAACGTGGCGCGGCTCATCGCCGCCGAAGCCTGTGGTTCCAAGCTGGTGGTGGAGAAAAGTACGGTACCGGCACAAACGGGACAGCAATTAAAGCGCGTGCTGGAAGTGTACCGCCGGAATGGCAGTGCAGAGTTCCATGTGGCTTCCAATCCGGAATTCCTGCGGGAAGGCACGGCGGTGGAAGATTTTCTCCATCCGGACCGCATCGTGTTTGGCGTAGAAGACGAGGAATCGGAAAAGCAATTACGAGAGGTCTATAGGCCGATCCTGGAGCGGCGATTCCGCTGCCCGGTTCATCTGACAGGATGCCCTGCCACCAAGCCGCCAACTCTGGTGGTTACCACCATCAACAGCGCCGAACTCATCAAACACGCTTCCAACTCCTTCTTGGCTATGAAGATTTCGTACGCCAACATGATCGCTGATGTGTGCGAGAAAGTCGGAGGCGACATCAAGGAAGTGACCCGGGCACTGGGCTTGGATCCGCGCATCGGGCCGAGGTTTCTTGATGCGGGACTTGGTTTCGGCGGGTTCTGTTTGCCGAAGGATGTTCAGGCGTTTATCCGGTTAGCCGAGCGTTCCGGTGTGGACTTCAGCATGCTGAAAGAGGCCGAGCGCGTGAATAAACGCCGAATCGATCTGTTCTTGGAGAAGATCCGCCAGGCCCTTTGGGTCGTGAAGGACAAGAGAGTGGGCGTGCTCGGTCTTGCGTTCAAGGCGAACACGGACGACATACGTTTTGCCCCGTCGCTGGATGTTCTACGCCGGTTGTTGGCAGAGGGCGCGCAGATCCGGGCCTACGACCAGGAAGCGATGGATAGAACTTCAGCGGTTTTTCCCCAGGTTCAATGCTGCCGCGAACCCTACGATGTAGCTCGGGACGCCGACGCGCTGCTGATCCTCACTGAGTGGGAAGAATTCCGCCTGCTCGACTGGGAGCGCGTCCACGGGCTGATGGCCCGTCCACTGGTGATTGATGGCCGCAACTTGCTCAATCCTGCGACGATGCTGGAGTGCGGTTTTGAGTACTTCAGTTTTGGCCGGCCACCGGAGAAGGCAACACCTGTGCTCGCACCCGCGTACATTCCCAAAGTCGGGTCGGCGAGTGCTTCAGCTCCTCTTGCTGTTTAATACCTTGCCCGCAGGGCGACTTGTTTTCCTCTTCTTTCTGCGGAACGCCTACGACATGCGCGCTTGCTGGGGCGTCCTTCCTCTCGGGTAAAATGCGCGCTCGTACGCTCGACCCTCGCCCCCCAGCGCGGCAGTTCTATCCGCAGGTCGTCGGCCCCACTTCTATGATTCTATGACTCCCCTCTAAGTCCCTACAACTCCAATATTTTAAAGGCTTTAAACGCAGGTGCTCTGCATTTGGTGGTTGTAGGACTCCGGCTGACCACCCCAACGGGCAAAAACCGCATGCCCAATTTTTGAACTTGTGACCAGTTGTCTTCTCGCAGTGCACGGGCGCACACTCTGGCCTGGATATTAGTACTAGAAGTATTAGAACTTATGATTCTGCTCTCC
The DNA here is from genome assembly GCA_963729455.1 of uncultured Acidobacteriota bacterium. Taxonomy (GTDB): domain Bacteria; phylum Acidobacteriota; class Terriglobia; order Acidiferrales; family UBA7541; genus Acidiferrum. The sequence goes on along the minus strand of CAVSNX010000002.1, from coordinate 184,775 downwards.
GGCTAGTTGTTCCTCTTCAGGTCAACGAAGCGCGCGCCGGGAAGGTTTCGTGAATGAAAGAGACACACAATGAATCGTTGGGCCCTGGTTTTATTGGCTGTATTGCTCGCAATCGTGAATTCGGGATGCGCTGGGATAGTTTCGGGCAGCAACAGCTCTGCTGCGGTGGCGCCATCGATCACCACGCAACCGGCTAGTCACACTGTTACGGCGGGCCAGACTGCTACTTTCTCCGTGGCCGCCGCCGGCACCGCTCCCCTGACTTATCAATGGAAGAAGAATAGCGTCGTCATGAGTGGCGCGAACTCGTCCAGTTACACCACGCCCACGACGACGAGCTCCGACAACGGAGCGCAATTTACTGTTGTCGTGAGCAACGCAGCTGGAAGCGTAACGAGCGGTTCAGCCATGCTGACAGTTAGTGCAGCTGCGGTGGCGCCGTCGATTACGGCCCAGCCGGCAAGCCAGACCGTGACGGCGGGGCAGACCGCCACCTTCGCGGTGGCAGCTACGGGGACAGCCCCACTCAGTTATCAGTGGCAGAAAAACAGTGGCCCGATCAGTGGCGCGACCTCCTCTACTTATACTACCCCGGCCACGACAAGTTCCGACAACGGAGCGCAATTTACTGTTGTCGTGAGCAACGCGGCTGGAAGCGTAACGAGCGGTTCAGCCATGCTGACAGTTAGTGCAGCTGCGGTGGCGCCGTCGATTACGGCCCAGCCGGCAAGCCAGACCGTGACGGCGGGGCAGACCGCCACCTTCGCGGTGGCAGCTACGGGGACAGCCCCACTCAGTTATCAGTGGCAGAAAAACAGTGGCCCGATCAGTGGCGCGACCTCCTCTACTTATACTACCCCGGCCACGACAAGTTCCGACAACGGAGCGCAATTCACTGTCGTCGTGAGCAACGCGGCTGGAACCGCGACCAGCAGCGCAGCCGTGCTGACGGTTAGTGCGGCTGCCGTGGCACCTTCGATCACCGCGCAGCCGGCAAGCCAGACCGTGACGGCGGGGCAGACCGCCACCTTCGCGGTGGCAGCTACGGGGACAGCCCCACTCAGTTATCAGTGGCAGAAAAACAGTGGTCCGATCAGTGGCGCGACCTCCTCTACTTATACTACCCCGGCCACGACAAGTTCCGATAACGGAGCGCAGTTCACTGTGGTCGTAAGCAACGCAGCCGGAAACGTAACGAGCGGCTCAGCCATGCTGACGGTTAGTGCGGCTGCCGTGGCACCTTCGATCACCGCGCAGCCGGCCAGCCAGACGGTCACCGTTGGCCAAACTGCTACCTTTTCCGTGGCAGCTACCGGCACCGCTCCCCTGACTTATCAATGGAAGAAGAATAGCGTCGCCATGAGTGGCGCGAACTCGTCCAGTTACACCACGCCCGCCACGACAAGTTCCGATAACGGAGCGCAGTTCACTGTGGTCGTAAGCAACGCAGCCGGAAACGTAACGAGCGGCTCAGCCATGCTGACGGTTAGTGCGGCTGCCGTGGCACCTTCGATCACCGCGCAGCCGGCCAGCCAGACGGTCACCGTTGGCCAAACTGCTACCTTTTCCGTGGCAGCTACCGGCACCGCTCCCCTGACTTATCAATGGAAGAAGAATAGCGTCGCCATGAGTGGCGCGACCTCCTCTACTTATACTACCCCGGCCACGACAGCCTCCGACAACGGCACAAAGTTCTCCGTGGTCGTCAGCAATGCAGCCGGAAATGCGACAAGTACCGCAGCCACTCTCACCGTGAATGTAGCTTCAACGCTACAAATTACAACCTCGCAACTCTCGGGGGGATTCGTGGCGGGCGGCTACAGCGCCACGCTTGCCGCTACCGGTGGCTCCGCGCCTTACTCTTGGAGTCTGGCCAGCGGCTCACTGCCCAACGGGCTTACACTCAGTTCTGCCGGCGTGCTCTCCGGCACTCCTTCTCTTGCCGGTTCTTTCTCCTTCTCCGTCCAAGTCAAGGACGCTTCCTCCGCTACCGCTTCCAGAAACTTCTCCATCAATATCGCTTCCCCCTCGCCCTCCGTGTCCATCACCTCTCCCGCCAGCGGCTCCTCTGTATCGGGTACTGTTTCCGTCTCCGGCACAGCCTCCGACTCTGTCTCCATCACCTCCGTGCAAGTCGCCGTCGACGGCGGCAACTATTCTCCCGCTTCCGGCACCAACACCTGGTCCTTCAATCTCAATACCAATTCTCTTTCCAACGGCGCGCATTCTCTCACTGCCCAAGTGACCGACGCAGCCGGCATCTCCGCCACCAGCTCCGCCCTCTCTCTCACCGTTAACAACGGTTCCACCGCCTCCAACTGCACCCTTTTCGCCTCCCCTTCCGGCAATGACTCCAATTCCGGCTCCAGCTCTTCTGCCCCCAAAACCTTTAACGGCGCCGCTTCCGCCGCTCAGCCCGGCTCCGTCGTCTGTCTCCTCGCCGGCACCTATAACCTCAGTTCCACTTTCTATCCTCCGACCAGCGGCTCCCCTTCCTCCTGGATCACCTACCAAAACTACGGCAACGGCCCCGTCAACTTCGTCTGGACTGCCGGTGCCATCGGCCAGCCCATGTTTAGATTCGGCAACGGCACTTTCCCATCAGGCGCTGCCTATCTCGAATTTGACGGCTTGAACCTCGACGGCCAGAATAACGCCCTCGATGGGTTCTTTTGTGACGGTGGCCACCATCTGCGGTTCATCGGAAACACCATCAACAACACGGGCGGTTCCGGCGTCGGGGCAGTTCAATGCGATTACCTCACCAGCGACCACAACCTGATCAACCACAACGGTTATCTCTACGGCTGGACCAGCGCAATTTCTTATAACACCGTCCCCTGGTTCGATTCCTATCCCGGCTTCCACAACATCATCTCCAACAACATCATCACCGGTGAATTCGACGGCTCCTCCAATCACACCGACGGCAACGGCATCATTCTGGATCTTGGCGGCAATACTCCTCCCGCCCTGATCGTCAACAACGTGGTTTATGGAAATGGCGGAAGATGTATCGAAGCCAATCAGTCGACCAACTTTTGGGTTGTGAACAACACCTGCTACAAAAATAACCTGGATCCATCGCTCGGCAACGCGGGTTCCTTTACATCGCAAGATTCCAGCAACGGATATTTCATCAACAACATCGCCCTGTCCGTGGCCAGCAACAATCCCTCCTACGACCAAGGGGGCACCAATGCGAATATCTACTACTATGCGGACATGTATTATGGGAGCCCCATCAACTTCAGCTATTCCGATCCTTCGCAGTTAATCAACGCCGACCCCCTGTTTCTCCTTCCCCCAAGCTTGAGCATCGGCGGCTATGCCACCTCTCTCGCTCCTTCCCTGCTCGGCAGTGGCCTCACGCTGACACCACTTCTCAGCCCCGCCCTCGGCAAAGGCATCGATCCCAGTACAGTGCCGGGAGCGCCAGCCAATATCGTCTCCGACCTGAAGCTGTACATCTACACCGACATCAACGGCAAAGCTCGCCCGCAAGGTGGCGGTTCCGACCTCGGGGCCTATCAACACTAAGCTGATGGCCGAGAATAGACCTTCGCGCCATGCGATCACATTCGAACGATCGAGCGACTCATCTCTGCCGCCATACGAAACCGGATGTTCTTCTCTAACGGGTCGCCGAAGTGGTTCTTGTCCGATGCTCGATCAATTCACGGAAGATAATTGGAATTTTTTGGAATTCTGCAGACTTGTCGAGGAAGAAATTGGCGCCAGCGGCGATGCATTCTTCACGGTATTGGGGATAGGGATAGTTCGTGCAAATCAAAACACAAAGGGAGGGATGAGTCCGGCGAATGGCGCGCAGTACCTCCAAACCACTCCCTCCAGGCATCTGAAGATCGAGAATTACAGCATCGGGGTTTGCCTCGGGGATGGAGCGGATTGCCTGCGGAACATCGCTGGCGCGCCCGACAATCTTTACGCCGGGTACTTCCTGCAGCAAGTCGGCAAGACGTTCCAGGACGACCGTGGAATCATCGGCGATAAAAACTTTCATCCTCTTTCTCCTCGAGAATCGTCTGCTCATGTACAGATAATGACGAATTCGCCTGGAAATACATCCGGTGGAAACAGCAATCTGGCGTAGGACAAACGGAAGCCGGACGGACGGAATTCGTCCCACACCAGCGGGAAGAGAATGCCGCCAAAATTCCGAGTCCCCAAAACCAGATAGAGAGTCCCTATTCATCCCTAATCCACAAGTTGTGCTTGAAAGGCGTAGCGAATCAGCTCGGCGGTCGTTTTCATTCCGGTCTTCTCCAGGATGCGCGCGCGATAGGTGCTCACTGTTTTCACGCTTAAAGCGATCTCGTCGGCGATTTGTTTGACGGTTTTACCGGAAGCAATCATTCGCAGCACCTGAAACTCGCGATCTGACAAGAGCTCATGCACAGGTACATCCACTCCGCTCCTTAAGTCGTAGGCAAGCTTTTCGGCGAGAGTCGCGCTAACGTACCGGCCCCCCGCCACAATTTGCCGGACGGCGCGCTTCAGCTCTTCAGGCACGCTCTCCTTGGTAACGTAACCGGCGGCGCCGGATTTGAGCGCACGCCGGGCGTACTGTTCTTCGGGGTGCATGCTTAGGAGAAGGATGGGCAGTTTTGGCCGCAATCGCCTCAGATCATTCAGAATATCGAGTCCGCTTTGTCCAGGCATGCTGATGTCCAGAATAACGATGTCCCAATTCTGAACCCGCACATTCTCCAGTGTTTCCGGCGCAGACTTTGCTTCTCCGAACGTGACTCTAGGAAATGCCTCACTGATTGTCTCTTTGAGACCGCGGCGGAAGACCGCGTGATCGTCAGCAATCAGGACTCTCATTTCGACTCCTCGCTGGGCGGGGCCGAGCGGGGAAATGGGACTCGCAGGGTTAGGTTTGTTCCGACGTGTGGAATCCCTTCAATGGTGAGCTGGCCGTTGAGAAGTAACGCGCGTTCTTGCATTCCAACCAGACCAAGAGACTTGTGTGTCTTTACTTCCTTGGGATCAAATCCTTTGCCGTTGTCGCGAACGCGGAAAATGAGTTGATCCGCTTCCTGCTCCAGAAAGGCTTCGACGCGTGTCGCGTGAGAGTGGCGCGCGACGTTGGTGAGTGATTCCTGAAAAATGCGAAAAATGGCCGTGGACAGATCGGAATCGAGGACCAACGGTTCCGGTGGTAAAACGATGCTGCAGGTAATCCCGGTGCGACTTTCGAACTCCTGCGCCTGCCACTCCAGCGCAGGCGTCAGGCCCAGATCGTCCAGTGTTCTCGGCCGAAGTTCGGAGGCGATTCTCCGCAAGGTGACGATCATCCCGTCGACCAATTTCATGGCCGAGTCAGCCTTTGCCCGCAGATACGTTTGCCGCTTTGTCGCCTTGCGACCGATCAGGGCCAGGTCCATCTTGATCGCAGTACATGCCTGCCCGAGTTCATCATGGATTTCGCGTGCAATGGATGTGCGCTCTTCTTCTCGAACACTTTGAAGACGGGCCGCCAGCGCGCGGAGTTGATCAAGTGACACGCGCAATTGTTCCTCGGCCCGCGCGCGCTCGGCGATTTCTATCCGCAGTTCCTCGTTCACTCGTTCCAGCACCGTGGTTCGCTGTTCCACGCGGAGCTCCAATTGCTCCTTAGCCTTTACGAGGGCCTCCTCCTTTTCGTGCCTTTCGCTCATGTCCCGGGTAACTTTGGCAAAACCCTGCAAACTTCCCTTGGGGTTCCGCAGTGCGGTGACCACGACGTAAGCCCAAAATCGAGAGCCATCCTTGCGGATTCTCCAGCCCTCGTCCTCGCTTTGTCCGCGTTGAGCTGCCTCAGCCAGCAACCGCACAGGCTTTCCACTCTTCACGTCTTCTGGAGGATAGAACATGGAGATCTGTTTCCCGATGACCTCCTCGGGACGATAGCCTTTCAAGCGCTCGGCCCCACTATTCCAGCTGACCACCTGGCCAAGGGGGTCCAATTGGAAAATGGCGTATTCCTGGACGCTCTGGACGAGCAAACGGAAGCGCTCCTCGCTTTCGCGCAAGTCCTGTTCGGAGCGATGGCGAGCAGTAACGTTTTCGAAGACGACACCCAGGAAATTATCGTAAAGAGGAAAAACCTGGGCGGAATAGATACCCTGACGAATGCGTTCGTCACCGTAGGAAATCTCTCCCAAGTTTTTTGCTCTGCGCGCGTGAAAAGCTTCGAGGCACCCATGCGGGAACGGAGATTTCAAGAGCTTAGGGAATTCCGCCAGGGTGCGGCCGCGGAGGTCTTCGGGTGTTGACCCAGTAAGAGCGGCGACGGCGGGGTTGAGGTCAATGATCCTGAAACTCCTCGGGTCCTCTTGGATTTCGAGGTACAAAACGACTATTCCCACAGGCAGGCCACTGAATATCTCTGAATAGAGAGAGACAGTGGAATCACCCGAGGGATTCAGTGCAGTTTTAGCGGCTTGGGCTAGCGGCCCGGAAGTTCGGCGCGTGGTCATTGTGCCCCTGGCTATACGCTGAAGCGAATTTGCTCCGCTGGGCAATCGGGCAAAACCCTGGAAAAGGTGGGCGTAAGTTCTCTAATCCAGCTTCAGATATTTCTATTAGCTTACATACGTTGTCCTACGAGAAAGTACAGGTAGGAACTGTCCTTCTGTAGGACAGCAGTGGACAGTCTTAGAACATAAGGTCTGACGACAGAATCATTTCCTTGCCGACATCTTCAAAGAAACGCCTGACTTACTCTTTCGCCGTGGGCGGAATGCTTAAGAGTGCATTGCGCTCTCGCCGGGGCTGCCGAACTTCACGTACTCAGCAAGCCTGATTAACCGGGGACCCCTCTCTCCTCCGATTCGTCACCACTACACCCAGCCAGCGACCCGGCGAGCCATTGCGCCCAACTAAGACTATTTCGGAGGTGTAGTGGTGCGATTTTTCAAGGAACTATTTCTGCGTTTGTGGGCATCGCAATGGGGAATGCCGCTTTTGGAAGCGCAAATAGCCAGAGGCACGTCCAGGGCAAATAAGTTGACACATGTGAAGAGTGCATTGTTGGCGCTAATAGTCTTTTTTGGCTATTCAAGTAATTCTTTCGCACAGACACAGATGACTATTTGGCCAAGCACGACCGTACCTCCGGTCGCCGATGCGGGATCCGACTCGCCTGTGGAACTGGGCGTAAGTTTTAAGTCGGATACAAACGGCTACATCAATGGCATTCGCTTCTTTAAGAGTTCGGCCAACACCGGCACGCATGTGGGCAATCTTTGGTCGAGCACAGGCGTACTTTTGGCGTCGGCAATCTTCACGGGAGAGACGGCTTCCGGCTGGCAGCAGGTCAATTTTGCGAAGCCCGTGGCGATCACGGCAAACACGGTGTACGTGGCTTCCTACCACACTACGATCGGACACTACAGCGATACCAACAACGCTTTCGCGACTGCGGGTGTGGACCATGCCCCTTTGCACGCGCTAGCGAATACCTCGAGTACCCCGGACGGACCCTTCTGCTACGGCAGCACCAGTCTGTTTTCCCACCTCTACATACAGCTCCTCAAACTATTGGGTCGACGTGGCTTTCACCCCGGCAACAAGCACGATTTGGCCGAGCACGGCGACGCCGGAGGTTGTGGACGCTGGTGCCGACTCGCCCGTAGAACTGGGCGTGAGCTTTAAGTCGGACGTGAGCGGCAACATTACCGGAATCCGTTTCTACAAGAGCGCCGCCAACACCGGGACTCACGTTGGCAACCTATGGAGCAGCACGGGCACATTGCTGGCCTCGGCAACCTTCGCGGGAGAGACGGCTTCCGGCTGGCAGCAGGTCAATTTTGCGAAGCCCGTGGCGATCACGGCAAACACGGTGTACGTGGCTTCTTACCACACTACGATCGGACACTACAGCGATACCAACAACGCTTTCGCGACTGCGGGTGTGGACCATGCCCCTTTGCACGCGCTAGCGAATACCTCGAGTACCCCGGACGGACCCTTCTGCTACGGCAGCACCAGCTGCTTTCCCACCTCTACATACAGCTCCTCAAACTATTGGGTCGATGTGGCTTTCATCACGGCTTCTGGAGCAGTAGCGCCATCGATCACCACGCAACCGGTAAGTCAAACGGTCACTGCGGGCCAGACCGCTACTTTCTCGGTGACTGCCACGGGCACTGCTCCACTAAGTTACCAATGGAATAAGAACAGCGCCGCCATAAGTGGCGCGACTTCGTCCAGTTACACCACGCCTTCGACGGCTAGCTCCGATAATGAAGCAGAGTTCTCCGTGGTGGTGACTGATGCAGCCGGAAGCGCAACCAGCAGCCCCGCTACTCTCACCGTCACTTCCGGCTCTACCGTGGTGATCCAAATCTCTCCTCCTCAACTCCCCGGCGGCACTGTCGCCGGCTCCTATTCCGACACCCTAACCGCCACCGGCGGCACCTCTCCCTACACCTGGAGCGTGCTGAGCGGCTCGCTCCCCAATGGCCTTACTCTCAGTTCTGCTGGCGTGCTCTCCGGCACTCCTTCTCTCGCCGGTTCCTTTCCCTTTACCGTGCAAGTCAAAGACGCTTCCTCAAAGACCGCGTCCAGTAACTTCTCCATCAACGTCGCTTTTCCCACGCCCACCGTCGCAATCACTTTTCCCGCCACCGGCTCCTCTGTCTCGGGTACTGTTTCCGTCTCCGGCACCGCTTCCGACTCCGTCAGCATCAGCTCCGTGCAAGTCGCCGTCGACAACGGATCCTTCTCTAACGCTTCCGGGACCAACAACTGGTCCTTCAGCCTCAACACGGCTTCTCTATCAAACAGCACGCATACCGTAACCGCAAAGACCACTGACCTGGCAGGGATCACGGCCACCAGTTCCCCAGTAACCATCACAGTGAACAACGGAGCCCTGGCCGCGAATTGCACGCTTTATGCTTCGGCCTCCGGAAATGACAGCAATTCCGGAACGATTCCCGCGGATCCCAAGACATTCCTCGGCGCAGCTGCGAAAACTCAGCCTGGGTCGGTGGTGTGTCTGCTTGGGGGAACCTACCAGATGAGCAACACCTTTTACCCCCCAAACAGCGGTTCACCCTCGTCATGGATCGTGTACGAAGCCTATGGCGATGGCCCGGTTAACCTTGTCTGGACCGCCGGCGCCATCGGCCAGCCCATGTTTAGATTTGGCAACGGCACTTTCCCATCAGGCGCTGCCTATCTCGAATTTGACGGCTTGAACCTCGACGGCCAGAATAACGCCCTCGATGGGTTCTTTTGTGACGGTGGCCACCATCTGCGGTTCATCGGAAACACCATCAACAACACGGGCGGTGCCGGCGTCGGGGCGGTTCAATGCGATTACCTCACCAGCGACCATAACCTGATCAACCACAACGGTTATCTCTACGGTTGGACCAGCGCCATCTCTTACAACACTATCCCCTGGTTTGATTCCTATTCCGGCTTCCACAACATCATCTCCAACAACATCATCGCGGGAGAATACGATGGCTCCGTCAATCACACCGACGGCAATGGCATCATTCTCGACCTGGGCACAAATACTCCCCCAGCCCTGATCATCAACAATGTCGTTTACGGGAATGGCGGGAGATGTATCGAAGCCAATGTCGTCACGAATTTCTGGGTCGTTAACAACACCTGCTACAAAAATAATCTGGACCTCACCTTGGGAAATGCCGGTTCCTTCAGCGCCTTCGGTTCGCAAAACGGCTACTTTATCAACAACATAGCGGTGGCTTGGCGCAGCAATAATCCGCCCTATGATCAAGGATCTGGCAACTCCAACATCTTCTACTACTCGGACATGTACTTCGGAGCTTCCAACAACTTCACCTATTCCGATCCTTCGCAATTCCTCCAGGCCGATCCCCTGTTCGTCAATCCTCCTGTCTTTGATTCTGCCGCTCTTGGACAATACGCGACGGCACTCGCACCTTCGCTGCTCGGCGACGGACTGACTCTGCTACCCCTCAGCCCCGCCTACAACAAGGGCATCGACCCCAGCACGTTATCCGGTGTACCTTCTACCATCATCACCGACCTGAAGAAGTACATCTACACCGACATCAACGGCAAAGCTCGCCCGCAAGGCGGCGGCTCCGACCTGGGAGCCTACCAACACTAGGCTGGCGACGGGCAGAGCCAAGTGAAAGCAGGCCAAGCAGGCGAGTACGCCGACCCGCTTGCGAGTTAGGAGACCGTGAAACGCTGCGGCATAATCATCGAGCCCGCTTTTCCTAAGCTACTCGAATGAGCCTAACCTGCTAACGGCACAAAGGCTCGGCGCACCCAAGCGGATATAAACTACATGGCTGGCGGCCGGAGGCGGTCGGCATCGTGTGGCAGCCGAGATACAAGTAAGCGTTAACAAAGACGGGAGGGCGCATTTCTGAACGTCAACCAGGGACGAGATACTAGGCGTCCAAAACAATAGGTCCCCTGCCCGAACTAGATGTGCAGAGGCTGCTCCGCTTAACAGCCGATCTGAGCGAAGAAGGGAACCGGTCGGAGATCAAAGCTGACGCAGAGCCAGCCCTAGCGCGCGTGAGGTCACTCTGGCGGCCAGCTACGAGAACCCGCGAAGACCGCCTCTCGCGTACTTTCAGCCCTCGAAACGGGACCGAGGAGTCAAGGCAGGGGAAGATCTGACCCCCGATCTCTCGACTGTAGTTCCTCTCTCGATGGCCCGGAGATAAACATCCATGGTCTTCCTGGCGATGACGGCGGGCGAGCACTCCGCTTCAATTTTTCCTTTCCCGCTCGCGCCCATCTGCTGGCGCAGCCGCCTGTCCAGCAGGAGTCGCGTGATGGCCTCCGCCAATTGCATTTCGTTTCGCGGGGCCACGATGTAGCCCGTACGGCCGTGCTCCACCATTTCTGGGAGGCCACCGACGCTGGTGGCCACAACGGGTTTGGCGGCGGAATAGGCAAAGGGGATCACCCCACTTTGCGAAGCCTCGATATAAGGAAGCACCACAACGCTGGCGCGACGGAAATATTCGGCAGCCTGTTCTTCGGGGATGTATTCGTTGTGAACGATGAAGCGCTCAGGATGGGTCATCATCCGGGCGTATCGGGAGAAATCTTCTCCTTGTCCGGCTATTAAGATCCGAACGTCCGGCACGCGAGAGCTGATCAAAGGCTCCGCGCGGATCAAGTACTCCAGGCCCTTGTACTCCCAAATTCGTCCGAAGAAGAGGATGAGGTTTTGTTCCTCGCGGACCTCGCTGGGGCCCGACTCTGCGCCGATCTGGATGTGCGGGATGATTGAGATTCTATCCGAGCGGCCGAGTATCTCTCGAACCACCAAATCACGAAGTTGTCGCGAATGAACGATCAGCTCGTCGGCTTGACGCCGCGCAAACATTTCGATCCAGAGCGGGGTTTTCTGCGATAGGTGGTCGCCCGGGTGCGGCTTAAAGTCGTGGATTGTGAATACCAAAGGGTATCTGCGCAAGAACGGGAAGGCCAGGTCAAACCATAAGTGGGTGCCCTGGTAATGGATCACGTCCGGCTTGAATTCATGTATTTCCCGGAACAGCCGCCGAATCGTCATAAATTGCTTATATGGCTGACGGAGTCTCGGATTGCGAAAGGAGAACAGGCGCACGGCATCATTTAGCTTGCCGAGGTTAGGGCGGATCATACGCTCAGGAGCCACCAACAGGACTTCGGCGTGCCCCGCGAGGGCGCTCGCGAGGCGGACGCAATATTCTCCGAAGTCATGCGAGATCAGGGCAACGCGGAGGCGGCTTGCTTGGGGAGAATTCAGATTCTTACGCTCTTGAGTCGATTGCATGAGCTACTCTGACAAAAGAAGGCGATACTTAATCTTAAATTCTCGGACGCCCCCGCATGAGAAAACCATTAGGGCGAGCAGAGCAGCACCATAGATGAGAGCGGCAAAGACCGCCCTCCAAATGGCGGTCTGGTCCGGGACGAAAGCGAGATAGAGAACCATACAAGCCGCTGCCAAAAGTGGCTTCCAAACAATTTTCCCGATTGAAATTCCGGAAAGGAGGCGGGAGACGGGACCATAGTGCTGAACGGCGGCGGCGGCCCTAGAAAGCAGGAGAGTCATAGCGGCTCCGAGCAGGCCAAAGCGTCCTATCAAAGGGATGCCAGCAAGCAAGGTGATGAGCACTCCCACAATGACAATCCGGAGGGTGACCTTCTCGCGATGAGTGGCAAGCAGCACTTCACCCAGCACGTAGGAGAATATCTGAAAGATGAGTATCCAGGCGATGATCCGCAGGGCCGGCGCTGCTCCCAAAAACGCGGGATTTTTGTAAAGCACGGAGAGCGCCCACCGGCTCAGGAAAATGATCCCGGCCACCGCCGGCAGCGCCAAGATCAAGAGCAATTCGCAGGCTTGCTCCGCGATGCGCCTGAGCGTGGGCGGCCCGGCCTGCACATTGCGGCACATCACGGGGAAAATACTTTGCGCAATACTCAGATAGACGAGCGCCAGGGCACCATCACTTGCGTGGCGGCACTGTAGAGGCCGACTTCGGTCTCGTTGGCGAGCTTCGAGAGAAGAATAATGTTCAAGCTGCTTTCGATGGCGATGACCTTGTCGATGGCCAGAAACGTGATGGAAGAACGAAGAGTGGTCCAGCAGAAGCGCAGGCTGATGGGGGCGAACTGCCTGGGGAACCGGCTGAGCACAAGCCATACTTCGGCGAGGGCGATGGCAAAGATAGCCACCAACAGAACCAAGACGACGGTGTAGAGTCCCCTTCCTCTGACGAGAAGCAGGTACGCGCCCGCCATCTTGGCGATATTCGCGGGCACATTGACCCAAGCGATGTAGCGCATCTTTTCCCAAGCTTGAAAGATGCCCTCGCAAACGGAGGAAATCGCGTAGGGAAAAAGACCCAGCGAGAGCAGCAGCACGATCCGGTTGGTGGCGGGAGAGTAGTGCATCAGGCGAAGGAACAGGTAAAGCGCCGCAAGGGAAGCAAACGAAGAGACTGCGACGATCGCGCATCCATTGTTGAAATACAATCTCGTTTGAGACCGGTCATTCGCTACCTGCCGGATGGTCAAGATCTTCAGCCCGGCCACGGCGGATACTTGAAACATGTAGAAGAGCGACAGAGCCAAAGACATCTGTCCGAATTCAAACGCGCCGAGGCGCCGAGCGACCATGGCATACAAAACAAAACTCGTCGCGCGGTTCAACACGTCACTCGTGAGAATCGAGAGCGCGTTTCCGCCGATGCTGCGCAAGCTCATGCTCATGAGATTTCCAGAGCCCGGCGGAGAGCGCTTGGACGATTGATTACGAGCCTTGCGATAGGAACGTCCAAAGGAATAATGGCCTCCGATGAGTGTGAAGGTGTCCGTCGTTAGCTACGACGCTTTTGCGAAAGTTAGAGGCGGGGCCATCGCTTGGCCGCCCGTCGTGTTCCAAAACACCTCAATGCTAGGCTCTGCGCGGTGGCTGAGGATGTTCGCGAAGTCCAGCGCGCCAAGCCAACGCTGCAGACCCAACCCGCACCGACAGTCGGATGTAAAGTTGAATCTGCCATGCGGCGCTAGGCTGTGGAGAAGTTCGACGCACTCCAGTCCCTCTTGCCGGAATTCAGGCAGATTAACCTCGAACGACAAATAAGGTACAGGGCGCCGCAATCCGCGCAAGACACTCGCTTCGTGACCCTCGACATCGATCTTGACGAAGAAAGGCACGCCATGGGCTGCGATGAGTTGCTCGAGTGAGGTAGTCTCGACCTCTTTCCACTGCGCAAAGGCAAGGCGGTGGCCAAAGCGGCTGTCGTCCGCCCTTAGCGCCTCGGACCATTTAGCACTCAGGGTATTCAGAGCAGATCCGGGGGCCTCAATCCACATCTTTTGGATCGAAGGTTTTTCACTGACCGCTTTGCCGACAACGACCAGCGGCTTTCTCTTCAATCGATATTGAAGGAACTTCTGTTTGATGATTTCTTGATTGAGTTCATCTGGTTCCGCCGCTACGACGCTAGCCCCCATCTTCAGGAAAATGCCGGCCTTGTAGCCAACGTTGGCTCCTACGTCAAAAATCAGGTCACCTTTGCGAAATCCGACAAGGAGATTCCGGTAGAAACTTAGTTCCTTGCGGCGATCTTGGACAAGGCGCTTATCAGCGAAGGTCCAGTAGAAATCGTAGATCCATGAAGCCTTCATGCGCTCATAAATGCCAGCTCGTCCGAGAAACCTCCGTACCGGGTCTCTACCTTGGAGGTAGAGCATGTCGACCTTTGCGCTCATTCGCGCTGCCCTCGGGGGATTGCTCGGTCCGCAACCGCTAACCGAAACGCTCCGGAGATTTCGTTTTGCATTCCCTCTTCGCTCGATAGCCCCGGTCTCATGCGCCGCGCGCACCGCTGGCTGGGGAGTCGCGCGGGACAAGAGTCGCCGGCACGCTCAAGTTGGCCGACGAAATGCGAGCCCTGTAATTCCAGATGGTTTCGGATAGTGAGCTCCTGTCTAACGCCAGACTGCAGGTTAAGGTGTAATGCTACCAGCCAATGATGCCCGGGCAATCGGGTATACACCGGAAGCCATGTTCCAGCGAAACCCCTACTCACGTGAGTTGGGTCCAGATGGAGCCCTAGCTTCTCCCAGAACGAGAATGTCTTGCGCGCGAGGAACCTTCTTTGCCTAAGTTGAGGTGAGACAGCTGCGTACGGCGCGGATTCATCTCGATGAGATACGTTGACCCGCTTCCTTCCTCAATCATGATTCTCGACGACTTGCTCGCTAAAGTATTGCTCGTTTTGGCGGGTCCGATGATCGAGTTCGCTTTCGCCAGCAAGACGGGGTAACAGCCACGACGGCACGTGTCGGGGTGAACCGAAAGGCATTGACAAGGACATCTTTTCCCTCCACATCTCCGTTGCCATCAGTTTCGATAAAGCGATTGAAGTAGCGTCGGCCCCAGCCGCTCGGTAAAGAGAGCAGCTCCCCTGGGATTTAAATGGGATCCATCCAGGAATGCGCTCTCCGGCAATTCAGCATGTTGGTACGGCAACACAACGAGCATACCCTCTCTGCCAGCTGCCTCTTGAAGAGCATTAGAGGCGTCTTGCACATCAAGCGAGGGAGGAATGAGCAAGAAGAAGCGTATTCCATTCTCCGCACACAATTGGTTAAGCAGGCGCAAGCGCGGCAGCGCCTTCGCTACAACGATGTCACTTAGCGGAAGGGGCGGATTTCTCGGACGAAAAGTGGACACTAGATCCGTAACGTTGGGCACGGACTTTCGCAGGAGCCAATTGTGAATCTCTGCGCGATGTCCCAACCAACTGCTGAAATTGGCAAAAAAATAGTCACTTGTCATCGTGTTGTCCAGGCGCCCTTCTTCCCTGACTTTGAGGATGTCGCGTTCCAGCATCAGGCTATGAGCGAAGGGCTCGCCATAGGTCGCATCCGAGATCAAGTCTCGCGTGGAGAGGCATACTCCAACGATGGACGGGCGAGAACCTTCGGCAAAGAGCCGCCGCAATCCGAAGTACCAATCTAAATAACTGGTGCCCTGGATCGGCAGGTAAGCCACAGAGTATAGGGGTGATATCTCCTGTTGCAGATTGTCGCGGTTCACGCCGAGCTCCAAGTAGGAGTTACCGACAATCAGCATTGTGGAAGACTTATCCGCCGGAGCTGGCCGAAGTGAGACAGCCGTACGATGATCTGCTTGAATGCTGCGCCAGACATGATTGATGCGCGGGAAACCGATCCGCGTCACAGTCTCGAGTAGACCGAAATAAGCGGCCAGCAAGGCGAGCAAGATTGCCATCGCTTGGGTGGCGCTCCTCCGGTCAGAATCGGAAATAGATAAAGGCATTTTCTTGATTTGCTCCGAAAAGTGTAATCAGCAGGCAAAACGCGACTCCGGTGACGATGCGCCATGCATAGGGGCGCGAAGCAAAGACATGTTCCCCGTTGGATGCCTCGAGCTGCAAGTCGAGGAGGAAGAGGATCACTGCATAGAACGCCAAAAACTCGACGGCTACCAAGTATGCAGGTCTCCACTGCCATGTCGCAAGGCCTACGATCTGTTCCCAAGCACCCGAGAGAGAGGGAACCCGGAAGAAGATCCAGGTCAGACAAACCAGATTGAAGATGATTATTCTGCGGCCCCAACGCACGATGAAGTTGGAGGAAGATCCAACTTCACGCGTACCAGTGAGCAGACGCTCAATGGCGAGCCCTACGCCGTGGATGCCGCCCCAAATGACGAAAGTCCAGTTCGCTCCGTGCCACAGACCTCCCAGCAACATCGTGAGCATCAGGTTGATGTAGGTCCGGACATTTCCGAGGCGGTTGCCACCGAGCGGGATGTAGAGATAGTCGCGCAGCCACGTGCTCAAACTAATGTGCCACCTGCGCCAGAAATCCTGAAGACTTTCGGCGAGATACGGCTGCCGGAAGTTAACCATGAAGTGGAAGCCGAGAAGCTGAGCGCTGCCGCGAGCAATGCTGCTGTAGCCGCTGAAGTCGCCGTAGATCTGCCAGGCGAAGGCGTACGTTCCAAGGAGCACGGTCATAGTGTTAGGTCCGCCGAAACTGCCGCCAAAAGCGGCATTTGCAATGAGCGCGCAGTTGTCAGCGATGACGACTTTGCGAAAAAGCCCCTCCAAAATAAGGATCAAGCCGTCGAAGGCCTTGGCGGGGTCCCACATGCGCGGCTTCTGCACTTGCGGAAGCAAATGCGAAGGCCGCTGGATCGGTCCAGCGATCAGATGAGGAAACAGACTGATGAATAGAGCATAATCGACCAGCGATTTTGCAGGCTCCACTTTGCGATGATAGACATCCAAGATGTAGGCCACTTCCTGGAATGTGTAGAACGAGATGCCCGGGGGCAACAGGATGCGCCAAACACTCACGGGGATTTGCTTCATCCCGAGGAGAGTGGCGAGATGGGCCGTGGAATCCACAAAGAAATTGAAATACTTGAAGACGCCCAGGAAAGAAAAGTTGAGGATGAGAGAAAAGACCAGCAGCGCCCGGCGGGTTCGTTCGTCTGAGCTTGCGGCAATCTTGCGCGCCACGACGAAATCCACCAGGGTCGAACCTGCCATCAGAAACAGGAATCGCCAGTCCCACCAGGCGTAGAAGAAGTAACTGGCCGCGAGCAGCAAATAGTTCTGCTTGCGGAATGGCAGCCTCCAGTACAGCAGCGTGATAAGAGTCAGGAAGAGAACGTAGGCTGTGGAATCAAAAAGCATGGCAGTGTCGTCAGATAGGAAATCGAGGACCGGAGACTAACCCACGTGTTGTCCGCAACGGTCGGGATCTCCACGGGTTTTTCACCTCCCTCAGAGGCGCAGGCTCCAGGACCTGCCGAAAATCCGTCCGCCGGTACCGGGCACGGCTCTCCCTTGTTCTGAATAGCCGACGGTAGGAGCCTCGGCAATCCAGTGAATACCGCATTCGGGGGCAAGGAAATTACCGGACGCCGCGCCGGGCGGGCATCCCTGCACTTTGACCCGCGGGCGGGGCCGGGAAATCCAAACTCACTTTGCCAGGACCCGCAGGCTGAACCCGCCCGGTCAATGGGGTGTGATGACCACGGCCTCGGGAAAGACTGCCACGGCCATCACCGTTCCGGCCACGGAGTTGGACGACAAGGGTTTTCTACACCCGGCTAAGGGATTCACCTGATTGCGACCTCTCTTGTGTCCAAGCAACATGAATTTGAGGTTCCGTGCTCACCACACTCGCAAAGAGCAATCGGACTCTTCACCATCACACCAATCGAAGAGTTCTCTTTTGGATCGCCGTGGGCCTGCTGGCTTGCGTGGGCCTGCTGGCATACATAGGGAAGAGTTCCACCAGGGCGCGGTCCGGCGGCAACACGCCTTCCGCTGCGGCCGGGACATGCACGCTGTATGCTTCGCCCTCTGGGAATGACGGCAACTCCGGTGCGAGTCCGATGGCACCGATTACGTTTATGGGCGCAGCTTCGAAGACTCAGCCTGGTTCCGTGGTCTGCGTTCTCCCCGGAACGTATCGAATGAGCTCCACCTTCTACCCCCCAATGAGTGGTACGCCCTCGGCGTGGATCGTTTACAAGGGCTATGGAGATGGTGAGGTCAACTTCGTCTGGGATGCGGGGCCAATCGGCCAACCGATGTTCAAATTTGGAAACGGAAAGTCGTCTTCCAATCCGGCGTATCTCGAATTCCGGGGCCTGAAACTGGACGGCCAGGGAAATGCTCTCGATGGCTTTTTCTGTGTGGGTTCCCACCATCTGCGGTTCATTGGAAACACGATCAGCGATACAGGAGGGGCTGGCATCGCGTCTATGGGCTGTGATTACCTGACGAGTGATCACAATATTATCAACCACAACGGGTATCTCTACGGATGGACGAGTGGGATTTCTTACAACAGCAACCAGTGGTACGACTCCTACGCTGGTTTCCATAACGTCATTTCGAACAACGTGATCGCGGGAGAATACGACGGCTCGCCTCACCACACGGATGGCAACGGGATTATCCTCGACCTGAGCAACGGGACCTATGAATACCGCTCGGCCAACACACCCGCGGCGCTGGTCATCAACAACGTGGTCTACGGCAATGGTGGCCGGTGCATCGAGGCATACACCGTAACAAACTTCTGGATCGTAAATAACACATGCTACATGAATGACCTGGACCCGTCCCTCCAAGGCACCGGCTCCATCACCACCAGCAATTCGAGGGACGGATACGTCGTCAACAATATCGTCGTGAGCTGGGACAGCAGCCACCCATCGTATGACCAGCAAAACTCGAACGCGAACATCCGCTACTACGCGAACCTGTATTTTGGAAGCCCCAATAATTTCAACTATTTCGATCCATCTCAGTTTGTCCAAGCCGATCCTCTCTTTGCCCATCCTCCTGGCATTGATCGGACCACCGCGGAGAAATATGCCACGGTCGCTGCCCCGTCCTTGCTGGGTGACGGATTGAAGCTTGTACCCCAAAGTCCGGCCCTGCAGAAGGGGATCGATCCGAGCCTGCTGCCTAATTTGCCGGCTGCCATTGTTACGGACTTGCAGAGGCACGTTTACACTGACATCAACGGCAATGGGCGCCCGCACGGAACTAGCATTGATTTGGGGGCCTATCAGCTTTAGCCTCTGGCCGCAGAAATTGCGCTAGCCATGATTCCTTCGGAAATGATTCATCCAATAGGAATAGGCACACATCGGTAGTTCCAACAATCCTGGCAGCGGATCGTCCGCTGCAACCAAAGCGAATTCGACCGGGCTGCGCCAAGAGCGTAAGTACGAACCCAGGGTGAGACGACCACGAAACCCTTCTTGAGCGGCGGCCAAAATATCAGTGGTCATGCGAATCCAGCGAACACCCACGCGACCGGTCTGTTCCGCCACCGGCTTGCCCATCATGATTCGCCAGAGAAGATAAGGAAAGTCCACGCCGGCACGCCCACCGAGCGGGGACCACGTCCAAATCCTCGGATTGATGTCCAATAGCTTATAGCGGCTGTCTCGAGCGTCGAGCTTATACTCGAGCTCAACTAGTCCTGTGTATCGAATCGCGGCCAGAAGGCGCTGGGAAGGGGCCACGATCTCGGGGAGGTCTACCGTCTCGACAAAGCAACTCGAATGTCCGAAATCGATCGGGTATTGCCTCATCCGCCGCGCCGTGAGGGAGACGATCGGTCGTCCGTCGCGGCAAAGTGCCGCATACGAGAATTGGGCAGAACCTCCTCCGGGTATCATCTCCTGAAGGAGAATTAAATCGGGTGGAACCAACTCATGGGCTTCGCGGTAGCGCGCAAGAAGTTCTTCGCGATCCGCTACAGGCCAGGCTTTATCCACCGTGAACCGATTCGTGGAGGCATGAGTAGCAGGTTTCAGAATGGCCGGAAAGCGACAGTCAGCGGTCGCGAGATCCTTTTCCGTGGAAGGATAAAACGTCCGCGGGTAGTCCACCTGTTGTTCCGCGGCCAGTTGGTACGTCAGGCGTTTGTCGAACGCCCAACGCAAGACTTCCCAGGCAGGGGTCGTCACAGCGTAACGTTGGGAGAGTTCGTCACGGAACTTCGCAACCAAAGCGGCCGACGAGTCGTCGGTTGGGAATAACGCCCATCCATTGAGCTGGTATTGTTCGGCGAGGCGCAACAGGTGCGCGACTTGCTCTTCGCTGCCCCCTTGCGTCCAGGGGAGCGTTTTCGCGGCGTACCGAGAGAAGCAGGCCAACAGCTCGGGGGCCTGGGTAGTTATCCAGGCGGGCACACCCTCACGGCCCAAACTCCGGACAATGGAGAGACCTCGGTAATTGCCGCCGATAATAAGGGCTCCGTTTTTTTTCGTCAAGAAACGACGTCCAATCGGCTGCCAAGGCCGCTCCCGATTCCGGCCAGTGAACCTGATTTTTGAAGATGTTGGAGAAGCGTCTCTCATCCGAGTTCTGCAATGATTGATTCACCGGACCGAACTCGGTCGCCTGGCTTAACCATGACTTTCAGGTGTTCGGCTGGCGTGAAGACAACGTCTACCTGAGAGCCGAGGCGGATCACGCCCATCCGTTGCCCCAGAGCCACTTCTTGTCCTTCGCGAACAAAGACGACGATCTGCCTGACAAGTCGGGACGCAATCTGCACGACGGCAACCTTGAAGCCGTCCTTCTCAATCACAGTGGTGGCCCGCTCGTTCTCGAAGGTCATTTCCGAATGGCGAAGGGACCCAAAGAGCCCTGGAAAATGCCGCCGGAAGATCACTCGGCCTGAACACGGCGTGCGGTTCACATGTACATCGAGAAAACTCATGCTAATCCCGACCACAATCGCGTCTCCTGTGCAGAGCGGAGTCTTGGTCAGCTCAACAAGTTTGTAATCGCGACCATTCTTCGTAGAAACGGGCAGCACACCATTGGCCGATCGTCGAACGTAGATGACCACACCATCCGCCGGACTCACCATGACGTTTGTCCCACTGGGCGGGTTGCGCTCAGGATCGCGATAGAACCGGTAGAGCAATATCGCGACGGCCATGCCTGTTGCGAGGAACCAAACCAGCATGGCCGTCAACGCATTTGTCAACACAAGCGCCCGGCCGAACAAACCGACCAGCCCTGCAGCCAAAATTCCCAGCAGGAACACTGTTACGCCGGCACGACGCATCCCCAATTGCCACTTCCATGCAAGCGGAAGCGTCGTGAATAGGGCCAGCAGAACACCCAGGAGGAAGTAGATCACCATATGTCAGAAACCAAGCGTGAGCGAAAGATAGGAACCAAGGCCACTCTTAGCAACGTCGGTAGAGAATCTTCCCGGCTAAGACCGCCTCTTCATCAATCCGGAGAACGGCGAATCCTACTTGCCCCCCCACGATTCCCACCTCTCAGGTAGGCAGGTCTGTGAGCAAGCAGACCCAGCGTCTTTCATCGACGAGTTTTCCTTTGAACGAACTGCGCAAGATGGCTTGAAGCAAACTCTGTTCCAGCCACGAATCGCATCAATGGGCCGAAGCTCCACGCCGCCGGCGCGCCCAGGAAATGCAATCCGGGCACGGAAGATTCCAGCCCGTGTTTCAGCTTCGGAAACCCGTCAAATTGATCGACTGCTTCGAGCAATTCGCGGGAAAGGAACGGATAGAGCGAGATGTCAACTTTGTAGCCCGTCCCCAACAGCACGTGATCCACAACTCTTTCCGCGCCATCATTGAGAGAAATATGGAGCTTATCTCCTCGCAGGGCAGCCCGTTTTGCAAACCGGTTCGTTGAGATCGACACGTTTTTCATGCGGGAAATTAGAAATTTCGCTCCCGCCGCCCGGATAGAGCGCGGTCCGAGCTTATCCTGGATTTTTCGTGGTAAGAGGCGGAATAGGTTTGGTCGCTGGACGAATTGGCTGACTCCCGCAGGTCCGATATCGCCCTTCCCGTACAAAATCTTCTCGAGGGGCCCAACACGCAACCAGGGTCTCTGGCCCAGCCAATGCACAACTGGCGCCCGGACAATCACTTCCGCTTCTGCTCCAGCCTCGTGCAACAGGGCTGCTGATTCGAGCGCGCTTTGTCCACCACCGATTACCAGGACCTTGCGGCCCGCATACTCGCTCGGCTTTCTCAATTCGGAAGAGTGCACAATGTAAGGCTTCGGTATGCCTCGAAACAAATCCGGATACTTGGGAAACGGAGCGATGCCACCTGCTACGACAATGCGTTGAGTCTTCAGTTCCATCTCATCCTTGGTAATCAAGGCAAATCCGTCGCCTTTCTTTCCGATACACGAAACTTCCCGACGCTCCAGGTCTGGTACAGCCAGTTTCTGAAACCATCTTCCGTACTCGACAAAGCTGTCGAGTGGCACGGAACCGGAAATCCGTACATCATTGGCCTGTTGAAAGCTATCAAGTGTGAATTCTTCATGCGGATCGGCCAGATGCGAAGCGACATAAGGAGAACGAAGAAGCATTCCCTGGGGCATTTGCTGCGCCCAAAACGACATCGGTTCCCCGAAAACTTTAACGTCCAATCCGGGGATGCCCCGCAAATAGGCCGCCGCGGACAGTCCATATGGTCCTGCCCCGATTATGGCTATATCACACTTGTTCATTCGTATCCTCTCGCCGCCTCACACGTGCGGTAAATTGCACAGGGGAACTAGATTCTGACCTTAGATCACTGAATGGCCCTTTGCAGAAAATCCTTTTCCTACAATAACTGCCATAGTGATGCTTCTGCATGACATAAATATCGCATATAGCCTACGGATCTTGTCGGTCTGGGCATACAGAGAGCAATTTCCATTCGGAAACGGTATTTTCATCAGTATTTATGTGGCTCTAAACGCGGTGAAGATAGCAGTCGAGGGTTCCTTGAACAGAGCTCGTCTCGCAAATGTGGGTTAGTAACCCTTTTTGACGGCCAAATAGGGAAGAAGAGCAAGCTCAGCAAAGCCGGGCAGCGGGTCCTCCCGACTGAATACGGATTCGACGTGGAATCCCTTAAGGGTTCGCAGGTAGGCCCGCCAGTCTAGGCGACCTCCCAAGATCTCTAAGACTCCGGTCGGCACGTCGGTGATTAACCGGATCCAGCTGACCCCAGCTCGGCCACGACACTGCTGGACGGATTCACCAGCTTGGTCGGAAAATAGCAGGTAGGGAAAATCTACTCCAGCGCCCAATCCGAGGGTGTGATAACCCCAGGTGCGTCCGTTGACGTCGAGTAGCTTATACTGGCCGTCGCGTGGGTCGAGTTTATATTCTAGCTCCACCAGTCCGTAGTACTTGATCGCTCGCAAGAAGCGCTCGGACAACGCCTCGAGCAACGGCAGCTCGATC
Source organism: uncultured Acidobacteriota bacterium (assembly GCA_963729455.1). Lineage (GTDB taxonomy): Bacteria > Acidobacteriota > Terriglobia > Acidiferrales > UBA7541 > Acidiferrum. Next base: position 161,486 of record CAVSNX010000002.1, on the reverse strand, counting down.
GTCTCAACAAACGTGCTGGCTCGGCCGAATTCCGGAGGATGCTGGCGCCTCCTCCGGACGACCATGCTTCCGACCGCTCGACCCTCTTTGAAAAAGGCGCAATAAGCGAACTGTTGCTGGCCGTCACCGGGAATGAGATCTTGAATCATCACTTCACCCGGTTCTACTTGAGCGGCTGCACGCTCGAAAAGCTCCCTCAGTTCAGCTCGGTTGTTTGCACGCCAAGCCTTGGCCTTCGTCGCGTAGAAAAAGTGTTCTTTGATTGCCGGCTTGATTGCGAAGGGAGGTTCTGATCGGATCTGCTCCAACTCCTCGGGGTCGCGAGGATACCACGTCTGCGGGGTAGGAATACCCAGCGAGTTTGCAAGACGATAGGTATTGCGTTTGTCCCAAACCCACTGCATCGTGTTCCAGTCCGGGGTTGGCACGCGGAAAAATTCCGTCAGCAGCGACCGGTAACGCGCAAAAGCGGCCACCGTCTCGTCTCGCGTCGGGTAAAGTACCCAGCCCCTGAGATCCAGCCGGTGGCCTATGTCCAGCACGGTATCAACGGTCTGCCGCTCGTCGCGCAGACTCCCCACAGCTACGGCGTGGGTGGTGTAACGTGAGAAACGTGCGATGGAGCACTCATCGTCAATGACGCAGACGGGCACCTTTCGCCGTCCAAGGCTGCGAACGATTCCGAGCCCTTGGAAATCGCCGCCCACCACCACGGCGCCAATTGCCTTTTCCTCCCGTCCGGCCTCAGCCGCAGGTGCCTTTGAGAAATTTAGCTCCCGGGTGGTCATGAAACCCCTTTCGGCCGACGCACCGGTCGCTGTAGCGCTGGCACCGTTTCCCATTCGGGGCGGCGGCGCACATCCAGGCCGTTGACATAAGGCTTCACGATTTCAAAGGGGCACTTGAGCTCATCGACATCGCGAATCACCCGCGCCGGGTTGCCGACCACGACCTTGTTCGGAGGGACGTCGGAAGTGACTACGCTGCCGGCGGCCACCAACGCGTTTTCTCCCACGATCACGTGCGGCAGGATTGTGGCGTTCATGCCCACGCGTGCGCCCGCCCGGATGGTGGGGCCCTGCATGCACTTGGTGCAAATCGGATGCGGGTCGTTGGCAATCATGACGCCGGGTGCAAGGAACACATCGTCCTCCAGCACCGTATACTGCGCCACGTAGACGTTGCAGTGAACTTTCACGCGACTGCCTACCACACAACCGTAATCGATCGTGGAGTTGTTCCACACTGCGCAATCGTCGCCAATTTTCGTTTCCTCGCGGATCACAACGTTATGGCCAGTCTCAAATCCCATCCCGATTTCCACGGAAGCATAGATCACCGTGCCGCTGCGGATGTGCGCCCCCACCCCGATGCGCACCGGGCGCAACTCGATCCGTCGCCCGGTCGGGTAACCCAGCAGGGCGCTGGGATCAACCTGACAACCCACTCCCAGTTCTAACGCCACACAAGGCTCGAGAACTTTGTTCAAAATCTTCGTCGATGCTGTCATTTTTAATTCCTCTTTCTGACTCGGCGCCCTCATTCGGAGCGGTTCTCTCGGTTTCGTAAGCAACCATGTTGTTCACCAACGTGGCATAGGCGACTCTCGCTTGTTCCTTACCTTTTCCCTCGATGCGCCACGAGCCTCCTACATTGACGAGATTCATCTCGCTCCTCATTCGCCACCAAGTAGCCACTTCCCCCGGTAACGCGATCCAGGTCTCCTCCTGCGAGCGCAACTCAGACAGATAGTGGAGTAACTCGGCGTACAAGCGTCGCGCCGCTTTGGCAATGATGTAATCCGGGTGGATGTTAAAACTGATGAGGCCGTGTTTTCCCCGGATCAGGGAGATTTGCTCTTTCCAGAGCCGCATCGTGAAGTCGTTGAGGATGTGGAAAAGCGAATAATCCTGGGTCGCCGTCAGCGGGAGTTCCAGGATCTTACCGACGAAGAATGGCATAACGGTGCAACAGCCGCCAGGTTGGGGATCCAGATGCGCCACATTCGGAATGGACATGTCGTAGGAAAAATCGAGCGCGTGGTACCAATCGACATTCCGATACAACACGGCGGACCGGAAACCTCGAGCCCCAAATTGCTTCGCGTAATGATTGATTCGTTCGGCGCGGCACAAAAACTCTTCCCTGTCCCTAAAGAGATGCCCGTCATGATTCAAGTCGTGGATATTCACCTCGAAGCCGCGCCCCCGAATACACTCCAAGAATGATTTTGAAACCGTGTACCGCTTTTCGGGCACGATCTGGAAAGACGTCTTGATCCTGAAAGAGTCGTTCAGATCCATCAGTTGTGAACAAAAGTCCATTCCAGAAGATGTTTCCACATCGTGGGTCACCATTGCACAACTCCGGGCACCTTTCGGCCAGAACCAAATGAAGGGCACTCTCTCCGCCTTCTGAGACTTAAGCGTCAGAATAAGCAGCCGTTCGTAAAGATTCTCAACCGTTCGATCTACTGGCCAGGTCGGGAAACGGATACTGTCCCAGCCACGCAAATACAACTTTTGAAGATGCCGACGCACGGCAACAGGTAGGAACGGCCGTGCTAGGTAATAAGTGTTTCGAAGAATTCTCTTTGCTGGGAAAAGCTTGCCCGTTCCATTGCCGTGCGCAACATATCGCTCGCAACGAAGGTTATCGATCACTTGTGCCGGGTCGAAGGGCAGCCGCATCCTTGATCCATTCGTGGTGATGCGTGGGCTAACATCGTGGAGGGGATCGGTCACAAGCATTGCAGGAATCCCCGAAGAGCACCGCCCGTAACAAACTGCGTCTACACCCATTCGGAAAAATCCCGAGTCACGGGACAAATCCCTACTGACTTCAAAGTCGGCAATGTAATCCGGGCAACGATAGCGGTCAGTCAGCGGTTGCCTGGCGCTGCTACCTTGATTGGCTGTCTCACAAGTTTCGGACATTTTTCTCTTATTTAACGTAATGACGGGAAACTCATGCTGGACCGGCGGGTTCGTCCGCCGTGGTTGCGTTTAGGGAAGAGGTTGAGGGTTCGTGCTTAAGCTCGAATTGTGCGTCTGAGGTAATGGCTCGTTTCGCTTCCATCGGCCTAGGAAGGACTGCTCGATAGGCTTTGAGGAGCTCGGGAATCGAATACGACCAGGCCAACTCGGTTTCAATCCGCACACGCCCCGCCAAACCCATGGCACTCCTGTACGCTGGGGCGTCTATAAGCTCCGCCAGGGCTCGAGCGAATCCGAGCTCATCGTTCGGTTTCACGTAGACGGCCGCCCCGCGCGCAGTGAAGCGATGCTCTGGCAGATCAAAAGCAACGATGGGTTTTCCCGAGGCCATGTACTCCATCATCTTGATCGCCGTCGAGCGATCGTTGTAGAGATCTGAGGGTTCGGGAGCAACACAGACGTCGGCCGCCCCGAGGTAGCGAGCCACCTCCGTATGATCCACCCAGCCCGTAAAAAAGACATGGTCGGAGAGTTCCAGTTGCTCAGCTAAGGATTTCAGGTGGGCGAACGCATCCCCGTCACCGACAAGGACGCAATAGAAGTCGGTCCTACCCAAATCGCGGACCAAATGACGAAGCGCCCGCAGGAGGTAGTCCACGCCATCCTGAAACCCCATTACGCCAACATAGCCGATAATCGCCTTTCCCATCTGCCGCAAACCCCGGTCGGGCTCAATGGGGCGATCAAGACGGCTCAACTCGATTCCGTTGCGAACGATGGTGATGCTCGATTCAGGAACGCAGCCGCGTTCCATCGCAAGCTTTCTGTACGACTCGTTTGTGACTATGACGCGATCGGCCATACGGCACGACAGTTTTTCCAGCAAAATAAGCACTCTATAAACAAGCCGCTTCCCGCCCCTCGGGAACCTCGCCAGATACATTTCCGGGGACAGATCGTGATGGTCGTAGACAAAGCGCTTTCCGAATAATTTATAAAACGCGGCAATAAATACAAAAGTGTCCGGTGGATTGTGAGCGTGAATAACATCGAAGCCGCCGCGAATGAGAACTAGCAGGGTCAGAGCGAAGCTCGCAAGCATGGAATATCCGTATTCCCAGAGGTATCCGAGGAATACGTTGGCAACGGGCGGCGCCGGATAGCGATAAATCGACACATCGTTCACCATCTCGCGCGATGGCTGTCCCGTAGCCGCTGGACAGATGACTGTGACGCGGTACCCCGCGGCAACCAATGCTGAAGCTTCTCGGCGAACGCGAAAGTCTTGCGGGAAGGGCGCATTTTCCAGCAGCATGAGGATCCGATTATTGGCCAACGTTTTCATGCCATTTCCCTTTTTCGATCTTGGCTTCTTGTCCCCAGGATCATACAGCCTGCTCGGCGAAGGCTGACGCGACCTGCTGCCGGCGCACATGTGAATCCATAAAAACGCGTTGCCATAGTTCCACGCTCATCAAACCCCAGAGCAGAGAGCCGTGATCGGCAAAACCGCTCTCGTGCTGGCTGATCAACTTCTCGACGAAGGGCGGATTGAATAGGCCGCGGCGCCGTACCGCCGACGGAGAGAGAACATCCCGGAGGAAGGGCCGAGCTTCATTGCGCAGCCACAGGGAAGAGGGCATGGGGAAGCCCTGCTTCTTGCGGTGAAGGATCTCGCGGGGAAGCCAGGCCTCGCTCACCTTCCTTAACAAATACTTGCGGACGAGCCGCTTCACTTTCAGCTTTTGGGGTAGAGTGGCAGCAAACTCTACAAGCTTGTGGTCCAAAAACGGCACGCGTGCTTCCAGCGACACGGCCATGCTCATTTTGTCTCCACGAGCCAGCAGAAGGTCGGGCAACCAGAGTTTCGTATCGACGTAAAGCATACGGTTGAGGGATGCAGTGGCGTCAGTACGAGCCAAATGTTCCGCGAACACCTCGTCTGCATCGCAAGCACTTAATGTTTCCTTCAGCTCCGGCGAAAGCAGAGCTTGCTTCATCTTGGAGTTAAAGAGCGGAAACCAGTTGACGAAGCGCGGGGCTTCCTCGGGCTGACAGAGCGCGAACAGAGCGAGCTTTTGGCGTCGCAGCCCGGGGATCCGATCGCTTGTCGCGATGGCCAGTGACTTGACGGCTTTGGGAAAGAGTTGGAACAGGGGTGACAGTCGCTCGCCAGAGTAACGTGCATAACCGGCAAATAACTCGTCGCCACCTTCACCCGTGACCACCATCTTTACCTGACGCGAGGCCAGCTCCGCGACCATGTAATTTGCTAGAGTTGCTTGTTCTGCCAACGGCTGATCCAAATGCCAGACCACTTTCTCCGCAAGGTCGACTAGGTTAGAGGGACCGATTATGACTTCGTGATGATCGGTCTGATATTTCTTCGCGACTAGGCGAGCGTAAGGTAGCTCGCTGAACGCCTCTCCATCACCCTCAAAACCGACGGAGTAAGTTTTGACCGGCTCGTTCAAGGACTGGCTCATCAGCGCCACGATGGTGCTGGAGTCTACTCCACCGCTTAGGAAGGCACCGAATGGGACATCGCTGACCAGATGCAACTTAACGCATTCCCGGAGCAAAGATTCGAGTTGCTCGGCATAAACCTCTTCACGGAGATCCCCGTTGTGATGATTTGCAAAGGAGAGATCCCAATAGCGCACGATTTTTACGCCATTTGCATCGCAAATCAAACTACACCCCGGTGGTAGCGCATGAATGCCATCAAACATGGTTTGTGGTGCGGGCACATATTTCAACGACAGGAAGTTGTTTAGACCCTCGGCGTTTAATCGAACTTGTACGGCAGGATGCTGAAGAATCGCTTTGATTTCAGAAGCAAAAATCAAATTGCCGCCTGTCTGCGTGTAGTACAAAGGCTTGATTCCGAGGCGGTCGCGGGCCACAAATAGTCGCCGTCTTTTTGTGTCCCATAGGGCGAGGCCAAACATTCCGCGCAAATGCTGGACACACTCTTCTCCGAAATCCTCGTACAGATGGACTATCACTTCCGTGTCGCTCGCAGTTGCAAACGTGTGCCCCCGGTTTTCAAGCTGCTCTCGAACGGACCGATAGTTGTAGATCTCACCGTTAAATACGGTGACGAGAGTCCCGTCTTCGTTGCAGATCGGTTGTTTCCCTCCATCAAGGTCAATGATGCTGAGGCGGCGCATTCCGAGAGCGACGTCCTTGTCCAAATAGACGCCAGAATCGTCCGGCCCCCGGTGATGCATTACATTCAGCATGTCACCCAGAATCTGCCGGCCCGCCGGTTTGTGATTCTGATATTCGTAAAAACCGCAAATCCCGCACATGGTTTCCTTCCTGAGCTTACTTTCTCGCAGTGGAAAGTTCGGCCTGCGGCCGGCCGATGGCAGGAGCCTCGCGCTTTCTCAACACTTGCTCGTAGACCTCGATGATTCGCTGTGCTACTGAGGGCCCGGACAGATGCCGAACACTTTCCCGTCCACACGTCCTTTCGCGACGGCCCAAGATATCAGCGAGACAGCGGGTGAACTCCTGCACGTCCGGCTTGCAAATGTTGCACCCGTGCGTGTTGCCGATGATTTCGCGCACGTCTCCCACATCAGTGGAGACGATCGGCAGATTGCAGGCCATGGCCTGCTTGACGACATTCGGCGAGCCTTCCTGATAAGAAGTAAAAACCAGGGCATCGCAGGCGCTCATAAAGAGGGGTAGGCGCTCCTGGGGTTCCTTATAGACGACCAATAATTCGACCGTGGGATCTTGCATGGTCATCTGGTCTGCAATGGCCTTTGCTAGAGAAAACCGCTTGACCGGAATTTCCGGGTTGGCGGCGAATAACAGATATTTTTTCTGCAGATCTAAACCCAAAATAGTCCGGGCCTGTCCCTTGTCCATGGGTTGGAACAATTCGAAATCTATTTCATGCGGGATAACGTAAACATCTTTTCTTTTGAGCCTGCTGGCCATCCCACGGCTCTTGACGATGACAGCATCGGCCCGGTTGCTCAGCAGGCGCCCGGCAAAAACCACCAGCCTGCTGAAGAGGGTTGGCTTGCCTCGCAGATTGATCGTGCCCAGAAGGTCATCGCCGCAATAGCTGACGACCACGGGTACTTTCCATTGCGTGCGAGCGACGATGCCCACATAGCTGTAATGGGCGTGTACCAAGTCAATCGAGCCATCCGCCAGTCGCCGCCGCAATTCCAGTGCAGCCTTGGGGTACATTAACTTTCGCGAGCGCCCATGCAAGACGAACAGTTCCACTTCAATTCCTGCACGCTTCAAATACTCAACTTGAGTTCGAACGAAAGTACCCCTGGCAGGATTTTCGCTCGTGGGATAAATCGAGGTGGCGATCAGGACTTTCATGAAAAGTTTTACGTTGGGCGGGACATTGGCCCGGACCCATACCAGTCACGTTGTCTTCCCTAAGGAGAATCAGCTAAATGACGCAGCGATTCTGGTCTCACCAGCAGGTTGCCGCCAGTGCTGGGATGTTCCAGCGTGACAGTAAAGATTGTTCCAGGCAGCGTAATTCAACAACAGCCAGAGAATCGAGGAGTGATCCCGTTCTCCCCTGTGGTGCTCGGCGATCAATCGGCTGATAGTCGCATGATTGAACATGCCAGGAGTCAGGTGGCCGCTCCCCGCGCTGAGGTAATCGCAAACCATCTCATGCAGGCTTCCCCGCAACCATTCGCGCAAGGGTACGCTGAACCCGTGTTTGCGTTTGCGCAGCGTGGCTGAAGGCAAATAGCGTCGCACCGTGTCACGCAAAATGGCTTTTGTTTGCCAGCCGCGCAACTTCAGAGAGGCGGGCAGGCTTGCAGCGAACTCCACCAGCCGGTGGTCAAGCAAGGGCGAGCGAACCTCCAAGGAATGGGCCATACTCATCCGGTCCACTTTGACGAGCATGTCTTCTAGTAGCCGGTGGCGCAGGTCGATGTAACTTGCCTTGCTCAACGCTGGCAACTCCGAACGCATCACCGCAGTGACGTCCTCTGGGTATTGTGACGCCCAGAACCGGAAAGCCTGCGCCGAGAATTCCTTCGTGAAGAGCTGTTTCAGCAGGGCCTCGCTGCAAAGAGAACCTTTGCTGAGATACATCTCTTCGAAGGGTAAGAGGCTATCCTCAAGTACCTTCACCGCCCTCAAGGCGCCGTATTTTCGACCAGCGGGCAAGCAAGCCACTCCCGCTTTCGCCAAAGCGGGCAGAATCCGGCGATTTAGCCAGCGTGGCAGGCGCTGGTAGTAATCGGCAAAGCGGACGCCTTGGTGGCCGGTATAACCCAGGAAGAGTTCGTCACCACCATCACCGCTAAGAATCACAGTCACATGTTGTCGCGCCAGCTTGGAAACATAGTACGTAGGGAGCGACGAAGAGTCTCCGAAGGGTTCATCAAAATGGTGCACCAGGCTCAACACCGTTTCGGGCAAATGTGCCTTTAAGTCGCCCTCGCTCAAGTGCAAAACATGATGGTCCGTCTCAAAATGGTCTGCAACGACTTGCGCGTCGCGTGATTCATCCCACTCAGGCCGCTCAAAGCCAATCGTGAAAGTCTTGAGAGGGCGCAGCCCGGCTTTGTGCGCGTACGCAACCACTGTACTGGAATCCAGCCCCCCGCTCAGAAAAACGCCCAAAGGTACCTCGCTCATCAACCGGATGCGCACACTTTCCGCAAGGAGCGCGTCCAACTCTTCCACCACTTCACCCACGGGCCGGAGACCTCGGTCACTTTCCTTAAAGCTCAGGTGCCAGTACCTACCGATGGTGACGACACTATCCTGATAAGTGAGCCAGTGCGCCGCAGGCAGCTTTCGGATGGCCCGGAACATGGTTCCTGGCTCGGAAACGAAGCCCTGACGAAAGTAAGGAACAACCGCCTGTGGGTCCGGGTCGGACAGCTCGGGAAACGCGGCAAGAATGGCCTTGATCTCCGAGCCAAAGACCAACCGACTGCCCCGCTGGGCATAGAAAAGGGGTTTCTTTCCCAGGCGATCACGCCCCAGGAGGAGACGCCGATTGCGTTGGTCCCAAACTGCGGCCCCGAACATGCCACGCAATGCAGCCAAGCAATCAACACCCCTTTCTTCGTACAGATGCGCGATTACCTCGGTGTCCGAGGAAGCACGAAAGCGGTGGCCACGTGCAATCAGCTCCGACCTCAGATCCAGATAGTTATAAATCTCGCCGTTCAGGACGACCTGAACCTGACCATCCTCGCTGGCAACGGGCTGCTGGCCACCACCGACGTCGATAATGCTCAGGCGCCTAATCGCTAGGCCAACACCTTCGCCTACGAAGGATCCGCCCTCATCCGGGCCACGATGCCAGATCGCATCTGCCATGCGCCGCAGAGTGCGCTGTATCTCAGCACTCGACATCGCTGGATCGATGATGCCCGCTATTCCACACATAAGGTTTCCTGAGCGGCTTTCATACGCCGTTTGCCGTTCTCAACTTCGCTGCGATTTCACTAATGTGGACGCTACTTGCGTTGCAGCGGCGAGATCGATTCCTTAAGAGCAAAGGAAGATCTTTAGGTGATATTGGATAGTGAATTGAACCGCTGACTTGACATACCTATCCTATGCATCGCAGCCAGGAGACCGGCAAGCAACCAGAGCAACTGTTGAGTTGGGCGGCCGCGGAAGACGTCAACGGTCATATGCACCATATGACCGGCTATGCCAGCCATGATACCGAGGGCAAGCGGCGACAAGAGAGGGTCCTGGAGCGCCCAGCATTGCCATCCTTTGCGCAAAGCATCCACCAAGAATGCAAGAAAACACAAGAGCCCAATGATTCCCGTTTCAGACAGGACGAGCAAATATTTATTGTGAACGGCAAAGAGCCAGCCTTCCCGAAAATCAGAGGTCAAATAGCGGTCCATGACCACCGTGAAATTGTTAACACCCACTCCGAGCACCGGATTGTCCTCGATGATCCGAAACGCGAGCTTCATTAAAGGAATGCGGGATTCCGCTGAGCCCCTGTCATCCCCTAACAGCCGAGCAGAAATAGCGCTGTGAAAAGGCAAATACAGCATCCCAAGTATCAAGATAACGGCGATAGGGGTTTTCAGAGATAACCCGCGCCGGCGCCAGCCGAGCAAACATATCAATGAGACGGACAGCACCAAGGCCATCCATCCCCCCCGCGAGAATGTGAAGATCAATGCGATCCCGCCAAACACCATAACCGCTATTGCGAGCCACTTATGCGCGCGTCCAAGGTTCGTGAATAGGAGGCCGGCCGCAGATGCAAGCGAGATACTGAGGTAGGCCGCCGCGAAATTGGGTGCCCCCACCGTCCCTCCAATTCGCACGAAACTCTCTTTCACATCGGTATCGACGCGAACATGGGTTGGGAAACCCCAGATGGTTGAGGGCATGCCAGTAAATCTAAGGACAATCATCGCCAAGCTTTCCACAACGCAGGCAATCAAGAGCAACGAAACAACAAACAAGATGTCTTGCCGGGTTCGAACATTGTTGGCCACATAAAAACTCACCAAGGATGCTTCGAGAAGGAGGGCTACCTCGAAGAGGGAGAGGCTGACATCCTGAGCGACTGCCACGGAAAGTGTGGTGATTCCGAAGTACAGCAAAAGAGGAAGACTGATGTTAAGCGAGGGACTCGCCACAGAACTTCTGTTGGCCTGTCTCCGGATGAACCATGACATATATAACCCGGCCAGAGCTATGGTTGTGGCTGAGATGCTCAATCCTCCTAGAGCACCAAATGCCGCGTCCTCCTCCCGATAAAAAAAGTGAGTCCCCAATTGAAATGGTATGTCGAAAATTACGATCGCCAAAAGGATTCTCGACACATATCCGGATGTCAAGACGAGGAACGGGCTGATAACAGCACCTACGAGAGAATTTGCACTCAACGTGCGGAAGTGCGACCAGAAACCTGGCGGGTCGGCTACGGACTGCCGTACGTCGGTGCCGCCCGTTCTCTCGGACAGATCCCTTCCAGCCGCTAAAGACAGTCGGCTGTTTGTCCCACTTGATGGAATTCCCGCTGAATTCATAGGGGCGGACTAGTGTGCCTTAATAATTGCTCGCGCAATCCTTGACTATTCCGGTTCGCAGACAGGAATGTCACAATGCTTTTTGCAACATACTCAACGAATTCAGGCGTTAGCTCCGCGTACATCGGCAACGACAGAATCCGCTCTGCGTGTGCTTCGGTGACTGGGAAATGTCCTCGCTGGTAACCCAGATCTCGGTAAGCCGGCTGCAAATGGATGGGAATCGGATAATGAATACTTGCATTGATGCCCCGGCTGACCAGGTGATCTTTTAGGAGGTCGCGTTGCTCTGTGCGGATCACGTAGAGATGCCACACCGATTCGGCACCCCCAGCCTCGACCGGAGTCGTTACTCCGCTTCCATCCAGAAACTTGTTGTACAGAGTGGCGTTCCAGCGGCGGGCCGCGTTCCATTTATCCAAGTACTTCAGCTTCACTCGCAGCACGGCCGCCTGAAGTGTGTCGAGACGGCGGTTGAAACCTCGGAACAGGTGATGATATTTTTCCTGCTGTCCGTAGTTGCGCAGCATCTCTAAGCGTTTTGCGATGTTGCGGTCACTGGTGACAACCATGCCACCATCGCCATAGGCGCCCAGGTTTTTTCCAGGATAAAAGCTAAAAGCTGCTGCATGACCTAAAGAGCCCACCCGCCTTCCTTTGTAACGCGTGCCATGCGCTTGGCATGCGTCTTCGATTACGATCAATCCACGTTGCTCGGCAAGTTGCCGGATTGGATCCATGTGCGCTGGGTGACCGTAGAGGTGCACGGGAAGAATGGCTTTCGTGCGCGAAGTAATAGCTCGCTCGATCCCTGTCACATCGATGGTGTGGGTAATTGGATCCACGTCGGCCAAGACCGGCGTCGCACCACTATGGGAAATCGCCAACGCCGAGGCAATAAAGCTATTCGCGGCAGTAATCACCTCGTCGCCTGGTCCGATTTCATACGCTCGCAAAGCCAGCTCCAATGCCGAAGTGCCGGAATCCACGCCGACTGCATATTGGGCTTCGCAAAAGGTTGCAAATTCCTCCTCGAAAAGGCGCACCTCCCGCCCCAAGATGAAATCCGCCCCCTGGATTACTCTGGACGTCGCCTCATTGATCTCGTCGGCTATCGTGCGATACTGAGCGGCGAGATCAACGAATGGCACTTGTGGCTGGTTTGATTGCATCACCATTTGTGTGGACATAATCAACCTTGTTTTCTACCTCCACCTGGAGTCCCTTGCATTCGATGGAACGATTTACTGCTTCAAGCACGCGCACTACATCCCGCCCCTCAACGCCGCTGCTGATCGGCCGCTTCCCGGTTTGCACGCACTCCAGGAAATGCCGGCATTGATGTTTCAAAGGTTCTACTGGCTCAATGCGAGGACTAACAATGTCACCGTCCCGGATCTCGAATCGGAACTCTCCATAATTCAGGGGTTCCTGCTCAAGCGATCTGACGCCTTTCTCGAACACCCTCACCTGCTCAATTCCGTTTAGGTCGTTGAAGACGATGCGTCTGTCGCTCTTGACGACTACGACCTCCCGCGCTTTACCTGGATCGGCCCAGCTCACGTGAACGTGAGCAAGAATATCGCCTGGATAACCGAGTGAAATGAATCCCACGTCATCGCGGCAGTTCCTCAAAACTTTACCGCTTACCGCGCTGACCCACTCCGGCGAGCTGTCTAGGAGGTAATTGAAAATGGCGATGTCATGCGGAGCTAGGTCCCAGACGGCATTCACATCATGGCGGATGGGACCCAGGTTGGTTCTGCGCGCGTAGAGGTAATAGACCCGGCCATCACCCTTCTGGATATACTCTTTAACTTTGTGGACACCGGTATTGAAAATAAACGTATGACCCACCATCAGAATTGCACAGTTCGAAGATGCCAAGGCAATAAGCTTCTCGGCATCGGCCGATGTTGTGGTCACCGGCTTCTCCACCAGGACGTGTTTCCCAGCCAGCAACAAGTCGCGTGTGACGTTGTAATGCGTCGTAGCTTCCGTGCAAACCACGACGGCGTCCACACCTGGCCGCGATATCACATCATTCAACTGCGTTGTCAGGTACGTGCCAGGGAATCGCCGCGCAACTTCCTTCAGGCGATCGGAACTTTGATCGCAAACTGCAACCACGCGCGCATCTGTCATCTCGTTGAAGATTCGGACGTAGTTCATTCCCCAATAGCCACAGCCTACGACCGCGATACCGAGGGGTTTCGGGCTCGCGGGATTTTCCTTCACTCCAAGAGAAAGGATTGGGGTCTTCATTCCGCACCTCTCCGGGAGAGAACTGCCGGGAACGTTAGCAAAAGGATCTTTAGGTCGAGCAATATAGATGCGTTCTGAATGTAATCCATATCCATGCAAATCATCTCTTCGAAGGTGACCCGGCCGCGCCCGCTCACCTGCCAACAACCCGTGATTCCAGGCAGTGCTGCCAACCTTTTGTGGTGGTCATTTCCATAACTGGCGACTTCGTATGGTGGAACTGGACGAGGCCCGACAAGGCTCATGTCACCTTCCAGCACATTGAGAAGTTGCGGCAGCTCATCCAAGCTGAATTTCCGCAGCAGACGGCCAATTCGTGTCACGCGGGCGTCGTTGGTAAGTTTGAATTTCCCATTACTCTTGGCCGAAGGGCGCGCGCGTCCTTTGACGAAATCCTGAATGTATGCCTCGTGCACGGAAGAATCCGCGTTGTGAACCATGGAGCGAAACTTGTACATCGTGAAGTTCCGGATGATCCAGATCCCTTGCCTTCCCAGCAATTGACGTTTCGCCCCGACCCGCTCCTGACTGAAAAAGACGGGACCCGCTGAATCCAGCTTCACCAGGACGGCAATGAGTAACATCAGTGGGAGAAGCAAAATCAAGAGGAGGCCCGCCAGAATCACGTCCATGCATCGCTTGACGGCAAAATAGAAATCGCTTTCTGTACGGTCATCTACCAGCGCAATCCGGCTCGGCCATTGCCACGTTTGTTGTCCAGCCATAATTGTCAACCTAGTCCTTCTGAAGTGAAGGCCGCTGCCCGGTTCGGCAGGACCTCATCATTTGTATTTATTCATATAGAAATTCTGCAAACAAATGCCCCGGAGCTGAGAAACCATACTTTCAAGTCTTGAGTCGCGTGGGGGAAGCAACCGCGACTTCTTGCAGGGGGGACTGCAACTATTTTCTAAAAAGTGCGATAGATCGCCTCTGGAATGGGGAACGTGCGGTTGTTCAGGACGACACCCAGCACGCTGACGCCCGCGGCATCAAGAATCTCCTTTGCTCGCCGCGCCGCGACCTTCCGCGTGGCATTTGCCTCCAGTACGAGGACTACTCCGTCCGTCCAACGGCTCAACAGCATCGCGCTAGTTTCCATTCGCAGAGGCCCCGAATGGATCACCACGTACTTAAAGGTTTCGCGCAGTTCCTCGATTCTTACCCGCAGGCCATCTGCCATCGCGGGAAAGCGCAGTTGCGAAGCCGCCTTTCCACTTGGAATCAGCCACAGATCAGGCTCTGGAATCTGCTGCACAAAATTCTGTATGGGGCCGGATTCAACGGTTGCCTCGGCAAGCCCTTTCAAGTTATCCACTCCAAAATACTCGTGCAGTGAGGGCTTCAGAAAGTTTGCGTCGACAATACAAACCGGTCCTTCGGCCCGGGCCGCCAACAATTCCGCAACGCGTGCGCACGTCGGTACGCACCCGGCTTCGCTCTCCAGGCTCGCAAAGAGCGCGACCCGTGGTGAATCCGGAGCTGTCCCGGGAAAAACGCGTTGAACTAGCTTGATTTCCTCCTCACGGGTGATGGCCTCGAGATCGGCTCCGCTACGAGTACTTCGCGCCCTTTCTTTCCATTCCCATCTTTTTGCAGCGCTCTTGATTGAATCCAGCCATGAAGAGGAAAAGGAATGCTTTTGGTAAGTCCTCTGATGAGTTCTCGTTTTCGGATCAGGGAGTGGTCTATTGCTCCTGACGTCATGAAAGCCCTTCGGTTTTTCGTCCGTACGAAAAGTCTTCGGCACGGAAACAGCCTGCGCGGTGCCTGGTTTGGCTTGATTCTCAACAATCACTTCCGGATCACCAATCGGGCTTGCAGGGTTTCTGGAAGTTCGGAAGGAATCCGGCGAGGCGTCACCAGCCGTTTTTCTCGCCGCACTCTCCACGCCTGCCTGTAATCTGAATTCGGAGCTCTCGGCAACATTGTGTTGCGACGATTCGTTCGAGGCTTGGAACAGACCCATCAAAGATGCTTTCTCCATGAGTCTCTCGAAGGTCTCCTGGTCCAAAGTAAGTTCCGGTTTGAACTCCGCAGCAAAGTCAGCATCCTTTGACTTCACTTCCGTGCGGAACAATTCTTCATCGTTTCTTATTTGCTGAAGAAGTTCGAAGTTCTTGCTCATAAGTCCTCGGTCGCACTCTCTAAATTCAAGATCCACGCTTCGTGCATGGCGTTCCTCTTCAGTTCGTCGCTGAGATTGGAAGACGAATCTCTTGCCCCACATCAAGATGGTCGGGGTTCTTCAAATCTGGATTGAGCTCGCGGATTTCAGACAAAACCGATCTGTCATATCGCCCCAGCATCGACATACAAAGGTCGCGCAGCGTGTCTTTCGGCTGAACTACATACGCGAAAGACTTAATCGAGCTTCCTCCGTCCACTGCTTGCCGAACTTCGGCGTACGTCTGGCCAGTCGCAGAGCCAGCGAGGTGCCGTTCCGCTGGGGATTCCGGGCTCTTAGACCCCGCGGCACTCGCTGAATTCAGCCCAGATAAGACGGAGGGTTGAATGGTTGCCGAGCGTGTCCGCTTTCCCAAGAAAATCCCCAAACTGCCGATCGCGACCAAGAGAAGTGCCATCGAAAGAATACGGCGCCCGAGAAAACCGTCTTGAATCCAGCGGAACCTGGACTCCACTGAGGACCAAAGGCTTGCCTTCACAGTTCGCACGGCCCGCGGCTGCGAGCCTGCGGCCTTTGGGACAGGAAGATCCAGCGATAGTTCCTGCACAGCTTCCATCGCCACTCCTGCATCAATTTGTGTCTTCTGCATCGCGCAGCCTAGTGACAGCGCGTTGAAGCAGATGTTATTGATAAGCCGCGGAATCCCCCGGCTGCTCTTCGCAATCAGTTCCAGAGCTGCGGGGCTGAACAGGTCAGGGCCTTCATACCCTGCAACCCGGAGACGATGCTGGACGTAGAGGACGACCTCACCAGCAGGCAGCGCCTCCAATCGTGCCGGGATGGCAATGCGTTGGCGGAGCTGCGCCAGTCCCGGGCGCGACAACCGCTCAGATAATTCTGGTTGTCCCGCAAGGATGATTTGAAGCAATTTCTTGTCTGGCGCTTCAAAATCCGAGAGCAAGCGCACCGTCTCTAGCACCGAGTCCG
This sequence comes from uncultured Acidobacteriota bacterium, assembly GCA_963729455.1. Classification (GTDB taxonomy): domain Bacteria; phylum Acidobacteriota; class Terriglobia; order Acidiferrales; family UBA7541; genus Acidiferrum. The sequence goes on along the minus strand of CAVSNX010000002.1, from coordinate 145,143 downwards.
AAAGATTTTGTGCTTCATCAATGAAGACCACGACTCGTTTTCCGGCCTTCGTTTCCTGGTACAGGAAATCGTTCAGTTCGGAATGCATCCGCACAATGTCTTCGCCGCCGCTCTTCAGACCTAAATCGTCCAGCAAATAGCGGATCAGCTCGCGGGAATCGCACTGGGTCTGAAACAGAAACGCACTATGAACATAGCCCTTCCATCGTTGGAGGAGTTGGAACAAGAGCGTGGTCTTGCCCATTCCCGGCTCCGCAATGAGGGAGAGAAAACCGCGCCCTGTCTCAATCCCATAGAACAGGGATGCCAGCGCTTCCCTGTGTCCCGGACTGAAGTAAAGGTAACGCGGGTCCGGTGTCACACCGAACGGTTGCTCACGCAGCTTGTAGAAGTCGAGGAACATAGTTTCTAACTGCCGCTTTTCGGGAATGCCGCAACCACAGGGCTGCCCAGAAAAGATTCGACCTCTTCAGGGGTCCGGAACGACGGATCCCAGCGATCCGCAACGAACGCAAGGATTGTGCTCACCAGGCTCGCCAAGAACCCACCGAGAACCACAACTAACAGCCATCGCCCCTGGGAGGTAAACGGCACCGTGGCAGGCTCCGCAACCACGACGTTGGAAAAGCGCTGGCGGTCCAGTGCGTCCGAAATCCGTGCCTCCTCTGCCTTGCGGAGGTACAACATGTAATTTTCCTCATCGGCCTTGGCTGCACGGAGCATATCCTCCTGCAGGAGCTCCTTGCGGTCCAGTTGCTCGCTCTCCGTGCGATACGTTCGAATGAGACCGGACGTAGCGGCGGCTCGCGCCTGGGTGGCTGCAAGCTCGGTCGTGGATTTGGCGAGTTCGGAGCGCAATGCCTCGTAGGTCGGATCGCGATCCGTTGTTTCATCCTTAAGCGGCGCATTTTCTGCCGCAGTGATGGCCGCTTTCGTTTGGACAATCTGTTCCTCAACCTCCTGGACCGGCCGGTACGTCGGCTCGAATTTTGTCAGGGACTCTGTTCGCTTCAATTCCAATTCCAGCAGTTTGGACTTCATGTTCTGCATGAGTTGCGGGTTGTCTGCTGTGCGCACCTGCGTGGTCTCCCGTTTGGGGAGTGTCGCCAATTGCGCCTCAAGCGTAGCGATGCGTTGCCGCATTTCTGCCGTGGTCGCACGTGCCGCCTTGGTTTCGGCTTCGAACTCGGCGAGCTTGCGCACGCTCATTTCTTTCTCGAGTGCCGGATTCACGACTCCCTGGTCCTTGCTGAAATTCGTCAGTTTTTCCTCTGTGTTCGCCAGGGCCTTGCGATACTCCTCGGCCTGTTGATGGAAGAATTCAAATTCTCCTGGAGCGCGGTGCATGGCCAAATGCTTTTCGAGGTACAGGCCGGCCAGGGAGTTCAGCACCTTCGCAGCCAGTTGCGGATCTTTTGCCTTATACGAAACGCCGATGAGGTTCGTGAGTTTGATAGGTTGTACCGTGAGGTCCTTCTCCAGCTTGAGGACCGCCCGCGATACTCTCTGGTCGCCGCTTTCCCCCTGTTTGTTCCAGAGGGGGCCCATTCCAAGGTTCTGCAGATCGCATGCGACAACTACCTTTGTAAGTAAGTCCCTGGACTTGATCAATTCCGCTTCCGATTGCAGTTCTTCTTCGCTGACTTCCGTCCGCCACTGCACGGGAGCTTCGCGCTCTGGTGACACCACCGATTCAGCACGCTCGTGCCGTACCAGAATCTTCATCTGGGCTTCGTATTTCTTGGGTAGCAGGAACGCGATCACGATGGCGATGGAGAAGATTCCCAGGAATGTATTGATGATCAGACGCCGCTGTCGAAAACCGACGGCCAGGAAATCGCGCATGGTGAAGGTGTGCTTGCCTTCGTCAACGTAAGTATTTAGTTTTTCCTCAAGCATGGCCTTGACCTCACTCTCTCGAAAGCCAACTAGAGAACGCCCGGATTCGCGTAAAGACCGAGCGACGAGGTGGGTATGAATCTTTCGACCTTGGACAACGTGTTTTTTGGTACGAAGAGAAAGTCGCCAGGTTGCAGATAGGCATCCTCGTCGAGGTTCCCGTCCTTCAGCATTTTTTTCATGTTCAACTTTTTGACTTGAACCCAGCCGTCCGGAACCCGATGGAACAGTACCACCTGAGAATGCTTGGCGGACTCCCGCAAGCCGCCAGCGATGGCAACGGCTTCCGTCGCCGTAGTCTCTCCGCGCAAATCAAATTTTCCGGGATGTCCTACCTCTCCGCCCACAATGAAGTAAGGTTTCTCAAAGTCCTTCAATTCGACGTTGATGTCCGGGTCGTGCAGAATCTTGGCGTACGCAGTTCGCAAGGAATTGGTTACTTCGGGCAGCGTCTGACCTACCACGTGTAGGCCGTCCACACCGCGAAGGGTGATGTAACCATCCGGTTGCACGGTCACGGTTTGATTGAACTCCGGCGTGAACGGAAAACTGAGTTCCAGCACATCGGCGGAATGCAATTGATAGCGGCGATTGCGGTGCTGCAGCACGGGTGTTTGCTCGTGCGCTGCACCACCGCTTGTGTTTTCGCCGGTCGCTTGCTGCGGTGCAACGGTTGCCGGAGCCGTGACCTGCTGCGCCTGAGTGCCTGCACACGTCACAGTCATAAGAAAAAGCGAGATACTGATACAGCCCAAATACTTTCGAATCAACGATGCCTCCTCGCTGGGCACAAACCTTCTTGGTGGCTCAATCAATCTGCCTCAACTGGCCCGCCCGCGAGACTTTGCACGGGTTCAAGCTGGACCGAGTGACTAGGAATTGGCTGTGATCGGCCAGCCTGCGCGGCAGTTGCGTTTGGCCTTCCTGCTTGTATTTCACCGATCCACTTCCGGTCGATTTCCACTGCCAGCGAGCGCTGCAGCAGGCTGACGGATAAAACCAGCTTCATTCCTGACTTGATCCTCAGCACGATTCCCGTCAATCCGCGAAGAGGGCCTTCTTCAATCCCCACCACGTGGCCGACTTCCAGGTACGGCCATGGCATTGTCGGAAGCCCGCTCTTTCCAACCCGCTGGATCGCGGCAATTTCCTCTTCCTCAACTGGAATAGGCGTCTTGCCGACCCCTACGATTTGTATGACTCCCGGTGTCATCAGCACTGGCAGGCGGTTGTGCGCGTCCATCCGGCAAAAGAAATATCCAGGGAACAACGGCATTTCAACCTCTTTCATCCGGTCGGACCAGCGCCGCATGTATTTGCTGATGGGGACCAAGCACTCGTAACCCGCGTTTTCCAGCAGCAAGCTTGCTGTCTTTTCTCTGCTTGATTTGGCCTGGATCGCGTACCACGGCCACGGTTGATTGTGAATCCCCATGCGAACTCCTCTAGAGATGCTACCGCCGTTGGAGTCCCATAATTCTCAGAACACCCGATTCGGCGAAGGCCCGTGTCCCCGAACGCATCTTTCAGCGCAAACCCGCTTCGCTGACCGGGGAGAACTTTGGCTCGTGCGGAACAGTAACCGATGCCGAACCCGCTCACAATCCGGTCTTAACCTTAAATATCGCAGCGGACAATTCCCCACCGACTGGAAGGATTCACATTTCGTCGGATCTCAGCGGTATTGCGCGACGACAGTTCGTCAGTGGCGTTCTGTTCGTCCTGGACTCAGGTGTTTCCCCGACTCCAATTGCTTGGTTCAACGGATTGTTCCCGCCACGCGCGCCTGAATATCCTAGTGAGCGCCTGGCTCTCTACGGAAAACGTGAAACATTAAAAACTTGACCTGACGCCATGCTCTTTGACTCCCCCGCTTATTTCCTTTTCTTGATACCGGTCGTGCTTCTGTACTGGCGTCTAAATCACCGCGCCCAGAATATCTTCCTTCTCCTGGCTAGCTACTTCTTCTACGGCTGGTGGGATTGGCGCTTTCTCGCTCTTATGATCGGCAGCACGACGGTGGATTTCCTGATTGCACAAAAAATCGCACCCACCCGCTCGGACCCCAACCGGAAGAAGTGGTTTATCTTTTCCCTCGTCCTAAATTTCTCGATCTTGGGGATTTTCAAGTACTTTGATTTCTTCGCGGGTTCCTTCGCAAGCGCCCTCGGCACACTGGGAATTCACAATATTCCGTTGCCCTTGATCCGCATCATCCTTCCGCCCGGAATTTCTTTTTATACCTTTCAAGAAGTCGCTTACATCGTGGACGTTTATGAAGGAAGGATCGAGGCATCCAGGTCTTTTTTCGACTACGGTCTCTTCATCAGCCTTTTCCCTCACTTGATCGCCGGTCCGATACAAAGGCCCGGACATCTGCTCCCGCAGGTCCAAAAGGAGCGCGCCCTCGACCCCGATCGATTTTTTGATGGCCTGATGCTGATCTTCTCTGGCCTGATCCGCAAATGCGTGGTCGCAGACAATTGCGCGCTTCTGGCAAACGCCGTATTTGGCGGTCAGTTCGGACCTTCGAACTTCTGGCTGGTTCTGCTCGGAACGTATGCGTTCACCTGGCAAGTGTACGGAGATTTCAGCGGCTACAGCGACATCGCGCGCGGCAGCGCCCAACTGCTGGGCTTCCATTTCATGGTCAATTTCCGCCAACCTTTCCTTGCCAATCGTCTTCAAGATTTTTGGCGGCGCTGGCATATCAGTCTGAGCACCTGGCTGCGCGATTACTTATACATACCCCTTGGCGGCAGCGCCGGCGGCAACTGGAAGACTTCCCGAAATCTCTTCATTACTATGGTCCTCGCCGGCCTCTGGCACGGCGCCAATTGGACCTTTGTCATCTTTGGCGCCATTCACGGCGTTGTGCTCTCCGTCGAGCGCTACTTCTTCCCCGCCAAATCCAAATCGGCAGGCGCGGATCTTCCCCAGCGCTCCAGCAGGTTTTTCGCTCTCTGGGCGCAGAGAATTCTGACTTTCAACATTCTTGGCTTGAGCTTGGCTTTCTTCCGGGCGACCTCCCTTCATGCTGCCGTGCAACTGCTGGCAGGGTTGTCCAATTTCGCTTGGCGGAACGAATATGCCTCCGCGTTCTTCATGCTCTGCCTTTTCACTATCCCTTTGTTCGTTGTGGATCTTCTGCTGGAAGCGAGCAACCTCGAATATCCGTTCGCCAACTCCACTTATGCATTCCGAACTTCCCTCGCTGCTGTAGCGCTTGTCGTTCTCGCACTTTTTTCAGGGAGCAATCTCAATGCCTTCGTCTACTTCCAGTTCTAAACATCCCGCCCTCTTCTACGCCAAACTTCTGGTCGGCATCTGTGCCCTTCTCATCCTTGTCTTCGAATTCTTAAGTGCTTTTCTGCTCAAACACCATTCCGAAACATACGCCCGTGTCTCTCAACAGTACGCGGAAGCTGTCAAGATGCGCCCAGCAAAGCCCGGCGAGCCGGCCTCGGTCCTCATGGTCGGCAATTCTTTGCTTCTCTATGGCGTTGACATGGATCGTTTGACGAACTTGACCGCCGGCCGCGTTCACATCTGTCCCATTTTCCTCGAAGCCACCGGCTACTACGACTGGTTCTATGCCTTACAGCGTTTGTTTCGAGAAGGCTCCAGACCTCAGGTCGTTGTTCTCGGTGTCGGAGTGACTAGTTTCTTGGCAAACACCGTGCGCCAGGACTATGCCCCTTTGATGCTGTTCGATTTGCGAGATTCCCTCGGCGTGGCATCGGATCTAAAAATGGATCACACCGCTACCAGCAACCTTTTACTCGCGCATTCGAGCGTCTTCTGGGACACGCGCGGCGTCATCCGCACGCAGATTTTGCGTCACACGATTCCCCATTATCAGAATCTCGTCTCGCTCCTGAATCCACAGCCTTCCATTCCACCATCCTCCCAGTTCCAGGCCATCGCGAACTCCCGCTTGGAGCAGCTGCACGAACTCTGCGAAGCATATGGCGCCAAGCTGATGATTCTCATCCCGCCGACTCCCTCATCCGAAGACGCGGTCCAACAAATGACCATTGCTTCGCGGAGGGTCGGCGTTGATTCGTTAGTGCCGATCGACCCCGCGGCGCTCCCTGCCAAATATTACCTTTCCGATGAGCTGCACCTGAATTCGGAGGGGGCAGCCCTCTTCACCACAGCACTGGCCGGATTCCTCCCGCAAACGGTTGTTCGAGAGTCAACGGCCTCGCCGGATTAAGCGCTCGAGGTGCAATGTGTGTCGTCCCAACTGAAACCAAATTCTTGTTCCACAGCAAGAGGCAGCGACACGAATCCTGCCAGACTGGTCCGTCTTCCTTTATTCTGTACTTTCCCTCTATTCCACAGGGTGCTTCTTAAGGGAGACGCATTCCCGATTAGATTCTTCCAGTGGACAACACTTGTCCTGCCGCTCGTACTGTCACCTGGCGCCGGGGCAAGCTTGGTTCGGGACTCGCCCAGGCGTTCCGCAACTCCTCGGCCCGGCGGACGATGCGCTCGACGAGATCAGTAATAGGCTGCGTCCGCTTGGATGCGTCTTTTTTCATGTCGATGGGAGATATTTCCAGTAGCTGGAGCTTTTCGAAGACCGGCTTCATCGCTCGTTCCGGATTGCGGAAGAACTCCGTGCCTCGGATGCGCGTGAAAATCCAGCCCATCCGTTCGAGGATGGACTGGCGATCCATATCTTCAGGTAGTTTTTCGAGAGGTTGATAGCGATCGCCATCACATTCGATGGCCAGACGTCTGCCATCCCCTTCAACCACCAGATCGATGCGGAACGCGCCGACTCTCCATTGCGGAGACACGCGATATCCCGCAGCCGAAAGGCGTTTCATAACTTCACGCTCGAAGGCGGACTGGCTGCGGTTTTCCTTTTCTTCGAGCGCGCGCATGAGCCGGCTGGGGTCCTGGGCGTGTTCGATCAGCTGGCGCCGAAGGTCGTCGGCTTTCAGGTCGTTTTGTGGGCTGAGGGAGTGGACGATCCACATCTGATCGCGGGCACGGCTGGCGGCAACGTTAAATCGCTGCTTGAACAATTCCTGGTCGCGGAGGGAAAGCGGTCCACGCTGCGCGGTATCCACAAGAGAGATAAAAATGACATCGCGCTCGTCACCCTGGAATTGGGCCGCGTTGCCGCAAAGCAAGCGATGAAGCTCGTAGCGGTCCGGGGAAAGATGAGAACGGAGCAGGCTGTCAATCTCAAGAGCCTGCTCGTCGCCCACTAGAGAAACTACCCCAAAGCTCGTAGGTTGCCCGGCGTCATTTTTCTTGTATTCCGGCTGCTCGATCGCAGCAACAAGAAGCGAGGCAACGGTTAGCGCTTCCTGCCGATTGATCTTGCCATCCCGGCTCGAGCCATGAGCTCGATGCGCAATCGTATGAGGCCGGAGATGGACTCGGCTGGCGTCGCGCAGCGGCTTGATGCGCATATCGTAGGAAACCATGTTGCTGAACTGAATGATTTCCGGTACGCAACGGAAATGTTCGACGAGACACGTAGTTCCGCCAAACGATTGGCGCGCGAGGTCATAGATCGAGATTTGACCGTCATAGAGATCGGAATTGGGAATCCCGGGAAGGTACTGGAATATGAGGTTTTGAATGATGCCGAGGTCCTGCCCGACCGCGGATGGGCTGACCTGCTCGTGGTCACCGACGACCAGAACCGTCTTGCCAAGGTAAAGCGCCACGAGCGCCATGACATCGCTCTGGCTTGCTTCATCGATGATCACAACATCAAAGCGTGTCGTGCGCGGGTCGAAATTCTCAACCACCCGGGAAAGCGGCATCACCCACACCGGGACGGCACCGCGGCACTCAGACATTTTTCGTGTGGCTTCCCCTCTCAGGAGTGAAACCCGAACTCCGTGCCCCTTGCCTATCCGGCGAATGGTGTCTAGCCATCCGACGAGTGCTTGGCGCTGCCGAGAGGAAGTGCGGCGAGCCTGCGCGGACCATGCGCGTTTGTCGATTAGTCCCACAGTTGTGCGCCGTAGTTGCTCACTCAATTTCTCGCTTTTTGACTGGAGCGCTTCCAATGAAACTTTAGCGCGACGGTCGAGCTCATCGTTAAGCTGACGCCATGTCCAAGCTCCTTCTGAATCGCCCGGCGGCTCGCTGCGGCCGTGTACTCCCGCCCGGTTGCGGATGGCGCCCGCCCAGGCAGGCGCGGCGCTCTCCAGTTTGGTGAGAAGCGAGCGGCGCAGATCGAGATCAGCCTGGCGGCTTTTCACTTCTAAGAGTCGCTCGTAAGCGTCGGCGTATTCGCTGGAATCTTCATCACCTACCGCGGCGAGCAAATTCGCAGTAGTTTTTGACGATTTGGCAACGCGCGCAGCGAGCTTGAGTCGTCCTTTGAGGTCACGGAGTTCCTCCGCAATCCCCAGCAGCTTCAACTTTTTCAATCGTGAGTCCAGGATGGGTAGCAGGGAGTCATTCACGGCTCTGCCGATTCGCACCAATTCTCCGTCAGCGCCGACGACCGCGGGTTGTTCGGCGAGAAACTTCTCCCAATGAAAGCCCATATCCCCAAGCTGCTTCCGCAGTGGGAGCCAGGTGCGTTCGTGCCAGCCTAGGCAGTCCTCGATGGAATCACAGAACTGCATCAATGTTTTTTCGACTTCTTCGCCCATCTCGCTCGAAGGTGCTGGTCCGAGAATTGCCACTTGACGGTCCCAGCGCGCGGACAGCTCTTCGCGGAGGTTCTTGAGACGCGCCAGTTTACGCAAAGCGTGAAAATGTTCGGGGAGGCGCGGGCTTGCATTACCCACTTTCGCTGATTCTATGAACTGACTCCAGGCTTTGTGAGTGAACAGCGTCAGAGAACCGAGTTTGCCGCCATTCTCAAGATGACTAAGAATTTCACTGGCAACGCGTTCGTTTTCTCCATGAGTGGAACCATCCGCGAGCTGAGGACCGTATTTGAGGAGAGATTCCTGCGCGTTTGCCGCTTCGCGATGGACAATTCGAACGAAACTGATCAGCTGATCCCAGGGCTGCCGATGAACGTCACCGTGCTTGCCGGCGTATACCGCAGCCAATTTCCATTTCTCTTTCCCGGAAAGTGGCTCAACGGCTCGCGCCAGGCTCGCGGCAAGTGTTTCCAATTCGTCGGGTGATATTTGCAAATTACCGGCTTGCCAAAGATCGGAACGCAGCTCGAGGTCCTCCATGCCTAGCCGATTCCGCTCGTTCAAGGATGACTCCAATTCTTCAGGGCGTGGGAGGTCATGGAGTTCAGGAAGGTGCCCGGAAAGCTCGCTCTCGTCTTCGCGAGAGAGCGAAACGTTGGTGTGATAGAGATCGGCCAGTTCCCCGGGAGACAGCGGCATGGGAGCCACGGCCGCGACAGGCCCGGGAATCCAGCCCAGCGTCGTTTTTTCCTGTGCTACTTTGCGCGCGGCGTCGGAAGGGGCCCAGGATTTTCCAGCAATCATGATGTCACGATATTCGTCGGCCCGCGCGTCCGCGAACTGGTGGCGAATCTCATTGAGCTTTTTCAAAACCTCGCGGCGTTCCTCCTCCAGATTCTTTGCTTCCACCTCCAGCGTTCCGGCGTCGGCTCGCGATAACCGTTCCGCAATTGACGCCACCGCACTTTCCAACTGTTTGCGGCTTTCCAGATCGCTCTCGAGAACGCTGACGCACAAGGGACGCAATTCGGGCACGATATGGTGCCGCACCATGCGCAACGCCTTCGTGGTATGACTGGTGACCAGTACACTCTTCCCGTGCGCCAGCAAATGGCCGATCAAATTTCCGATGGTGTGAGTTTTACCGGTTCCCGGCGGACCTTGCACCAGAACTCCGCCGTGTTCCTCCAATTGTTTTGCAATTCTGATCTGCTCGGGATTTGCAGGTTTGCTCAGAAGCACTTCGGCATTGCCTTGGGCTGCTTCACTGGTCTGAGTCTCCGCTTCTCCCCCGCCGGCAGCGGGCGACTCTTCTCCCACAATGTTCAAGAGCGACCATGGCAAGTCTTCGCGCGTGCGCAGGTCCGCAAGGATACCCTCAATGGCTGCTGCGTAACCCAGTGTTCGCGCGCGCAGGAATAGAACCGGATCGCGCCCGATGTAAGGATCGTTCTGTCCCTCCGCAGGCGCCGCGTTTTCGATGAACTCCCCGCGCGGCGACAACTGAATGACCAGGCGTTTCAGAAACCCAGAAGTGGATCCGTTGATCAACGGATGAAAGCCGCCTTGTTCCAGCTCCTCACGGCAACGCCCAATGGCACGTCCATCCACATCGGCCATCGATTGGAAAAGCGCCGAATAGAGTTCAACCGGGTGGTCGGCCTCCGACACCGCGAACTCCGGCACCGCCGCGTTGAACTGCAATTGCAGCCGCTGAAGCAGAATTGGATGGTAGATGCTCCCTTCGTCGCGTCGCCAGCTCAGTATCCCGTCACCAAGGACAAGCTCGACACGCTCGCCCTCACGATCGATGCGGCCATACAGGGCATATAAAGTCTCAAAGATTTTCATCGCGCTGCGAGCGGGCCTTTCACTTTTTGCCCACTCCTCGCGCAAGATCTTCCAGCGCTGCAGGGCAGCAGGCCTTGCCAGGTCGTCAGCGAAGCTCACAATGTGCGCTTCGCCTTCATGGTTCGAATCGTCCCTGGTATGTAGCACGGAGATTTCGTTCGACGGATCATCCCATCCATGTTCCAGCCATTCGACAATCTCACCAGGAGGTTCAGGAGAACTGCTCAGCGGCGGGCGCTGCACCTTCAGCACAAATCCCTCGCTGCTCATGTCGGCGGGCACGCTTTCAGTCGTCTCCGTTTTCCCTTTGCGGGTTTGAGCAGAGCCTAACTTGATGGCAGGATGGTCCGGAAGATTGTGTAACCAGAAGCTCCAAAGCTGTTCGCGAATCTGGCGCTTGGCCGGATTGCGGTGCTGGTTCAAGGCTTCTAAGTAGCGGAACACACGGGTGAGCTTGTCCCGCGCAATACGGAGTTTTTCGGCATCCATGCGTGGCTGCCTTTCTAGAGAGAGGCGCAGCTGCTGGGGGTGGCTGGCGGAGAGTCCAGAATATCAGTGTTCTATGGCAGTTCTCAATTCCCAATGACTTCCATGATAGGTCTTTGTCAAGAGGGCAAAAGCTCTCCCGACGCGCTTCGGAGGTGCGCGGGTACAAGACTCTTTCTGTTTCTTCGCCGCGTGTGTTGGCCTCTCAGCCGTGGTTCCTATTCCCGACAGAACCAGACTTCCATTTGCTGTCTCAGACCAGCGAGTGGTCTTGAACAGAAGATTGAGTTTGTGTTTTCCTGCCAGCCTCGAAACTTATCAACATCTGCGGCAACTTGTGGGCAGGTGCCATTACACGAAATTCCGGCTTCTAAGTGTGCATCCCTGCGAAGCAAATCTGGCCTATTCTTGATATAAAGTCCGCTGATCCCAGAGAATTACCTTTGGTGCGCTTACCGCTACGTTTGTCTTGTTCTCACCGTGATCCTGCCGCAGCATGAATCGAGGTGGGGATGGGCCAATTCAGGCCTGGCACATGGCATCCGTTCTCAATATCCATGAACTTCATGTTTCCTATCGATCTCGCGAAGGTGTCCTGTGCCCAGCCTTAGCGGGCGTCAGTTTTAGTCTCAAGCTGGGCGAAATCCTGGGCGTCCTCGGCGAATCGGGATCGGGCAAGAGCACACTCGCGGCAGCGCTCGTGCGGCTCCTTCCTGCGAATGGCGACATTACGAGAGGCGCTGTCCACTTTGAGGGAAAGGAACTTCTTCAGTCAAAGCCAGAGGAATTGCGAGAAATCCGGGGTGGGCACATCGGGCTGATTTTTCAAGAGGCGTCGCTGGCGCTCCATCCGACGATGCGCGTTGGGGAACAGGTTCGCCAGGTGCTCGCAGCTCACAGTCCACTTGGAAAAAGTGCCCTTCGAGATAGGACGAGTGAACTCTTCCGCATGCTCTTTGCGGAGGAAGCGGAGCGCATCGCGGAGTCCTATCCGCACCAGTTGAGTGGCGGGCAGCGGCAACGCATGCTGATCGCCCAAGCCTTGGCGTGCGGGCCGCGCGTTATTATTGCAGATGAACCTACCGCATCGCTGGATCCCACAACGCAAATGGAAATTCTGGGAGTATTTCGATCGCTCAGGGAACAACTGGGGGTGGCTATGATCTTTATCACCCACAATCCGGCGCTGCTCGCCGGCTTTGCGGATCGCGTGATGGTTCTGTACGGCGGCCGGATTATCGAACTGGGCCCGACGGCAACGGTACTTGGGTCACCACAGCATCCCTACACGAAAGCTCTCCTTCAATCCATTCCGGCGAGTCTTGAGGCGAACGGGAAAGGCCGTAAAGCAAGACTTCCGGCCATCGCCGGAGATTCATGGTCCGGGTCTCTGCAGTCGGGAGGCTGTTCGTTCCAACCGAGATGCCCGGAGAGGATGGGCATTTGCAGCGAGCGTGAGCCCGCGCTGGTGAACGTGAGTGAGACGCACACGGCTTCCTGTTTCAAATATGAAAGCTGAAGGAGCGAGCCGCGACCGGGACATGCAGACCCTATTAAAAGTCGAAAACCTGGTGAAACGCTACGCAAAGAGGGATTTCATCGGCAGGCGGGAGGAACGGCTCGCCCTGGACAGGGTCACTCTTGCGATCCTCCAGGGGACCACGCTGGCCGTAGTGGGGGAATCGGGTTCCGGCAAAAGCACGCTGGCATTTTGCGTGTCGTGCCTCGAGTACCCCACTTCGGGAAACATCTGGTTTGAAGGGAGGGACATCGGCAAGCTGACAGATAATCAGCGGCGGGAGATACGACCAAAGATTCAGCTCATTTTTCAGGACCCCGCGAATTCGCTGAATCCCGGATGGAATGCTCTCGAGATAGTTCTGGAACCGTTGCGTCTGCAGGGCAAACGCAAAAGTGAAGATCAGAAACAGCTCGCAAATTCCATGCTCGAGCGCGTCGGACTTTCCCAGGGAATCGCGAAGAAGTATCCCGGGGAGTTGAGCGGCGGGCAACGGCAGAGGCTGGCAATTGCGCGGGCACTGGTGCTTGAGCCCAAGCTACTGATTCTGGATGAAGCGCTGTCGGCGCTGGATTGTTCCGTGCAAGCTCAGATCGCTAATCTGCTGATGGAGCTGCAGAGTTCTCTTGGCATGACGTACTTGTTTATTACTCATGGTTTGGGAATGGCAGCGCACCTTGCGGATGAAATCGCCGTGATGAGCCGTGGCCGAATCGTGGAGCAGGGTCCCGCGGAGGAAACGCTGCGAGAGCCGCGGCATGAAACCACGCGGCAACTCCTTGCAGCGGTGCCTCGGCTTAGTTGGGCACTGAAGCCGGCAATGGAGCCATGATGCGTTATTTCCTCCGCCGGTTGGCGCACGCGTTCTTTCTGGTGATTGGCGTATCCATTCTTGCATTCCTTTTTACGACTCTTGCACCCGGAAACTATTTTGACGAGATGCGTCTGAACCCCCAGATTGCATCGGAGACGGTGAATGCGCTGCGTGCGCAGTACCAGATCGACCGGCCGCTGCCGATGCGATACGTTTCCTGGTTGCATTCCGTGGTTCATGGCGAGATGGGATTTTCGTTCGCTTACAACAGTCCCGTTGCTCCGCTGCTGCTGGTGCGCGCGCGGAATACCTTGTTGCTGACGGTCACGGCGACGCTGCTGGCATGGGGGATCGCTCTGCCACTTGGCGTATGGAGCGCGGAACGCATCGGACGATTACCCGACCGGATGCTTTCGTGGGGAACGGCGGCGCTATTGGTCATCCCGGATTTGGCACTGGTACTGGGGCTGCTGCTGTTTGCGGTGAAGACCGGATGGTTTCCCGCGGGAGGAATGGCTTCCGTTGATTACGAGAGTTTTTCCCTGGGGCACAAACTTGAGGATTTGGCGCTCCACATGACGCTGCCAGTTGCGGCGCTCGTGCTTTCGGCGCTGCCGCTGCTTGTTCGACACGTGCGCGCCGCTGTTGCGGAGGTGCTCGACGCTCCGTTCCTGCTGGCTGCACAAGGACACGGCATCCGCAAGCGCACGCTCCTATATCGTTATGCACTTCCGGCCGCAGCAAATCCGCTTATTTCTCTCTTTGGATTCAGTATCGGCGCGTTGTTGAGCGGATCGCTGCTCATCGAAGTGGTGATGAGCTGGCCGGGACTCGGGCCGTTTCTACTGGAGGCCATCCTGGCTCGCGATCTGTTTGTGGTGATTGGCGGCGTGCTGTTCTCCACGATTTTTCTAGTCACCGGAAATTTTCTGGCGGATATGCTGCTGTACTGCGCGGACCCGCGAATCCGCACGGATAGCGGCCCGCGATGAAGTTGCGGCGCGCAGTTGCAAGATGGCTCATCGTGCTTGGGATCTTGCATGGGATCGTCGCTTGTGCGGGATTTTTGTCGCCTTACGATCCGTCGGAGCAGGACCGGGAGAATCCTTACCGGCCGCCGATGCGAGTGCATTTCGTCGACGAGCAAGGGCATGTTCACCTGCGTCCATTTGTGTACGCGTTCAAACTGCGCGAAGGAGCGTTTGAGCAATACGAGGAAGTCACGGCGGAGACCCATGCCCTGAGATTATTTGTGAGCGGAGATCGCTATCGGTTGTTGGGATTCTTGCCTGGCAAGCTGCACCTTTTTGGCGCAGATCACACGCGGATTTATCTCCTGGGTACGGACGCCTTTGGACGTGACCAATTGTCGCGACTTCTATTTGGGGGCCAGCTGTCGCTGCTCGCTGGGCTGCTGGGAGCGGGGATCACCTTGATGATCGGGTTGTGTATCGGCGCTGTGGCCGGCTACTACGGAGGCTGGAGAGATGAGGTGCTGATGCGAGGCGCGGAACTTTTTCTCGCCTTGCCGTGGTTGTATCTGCTCTTCGCGCTACGGGCTTTCCTGCCACTCGCGGTGAGTCCGCTCGAATCATTTTTCTTGATTGTGGCGGTTATCGGAGCGGTGGGCTGGGCGCGACCAGCGCGGCTAGTCCGTTCCGTGGTGTTGAGCGCCAAGGAAAGGGATTTCGTTCGGGCGGCGCGAGGCTTTGGAGCGACCGATGTCTATCTGCTGCGGCGGCACATCCTGCCGGAAACCTATAGCGTACTGCTGACGCAGGCCGCGATCCTCATACCGCAATACGTTTTAGCGGAAATGACACTTTCGTTTCTTGGTCTGGGGGTGCCAGAGCCTGTGTCGAGCTGGGGAAACCTGCTCTCCAACCTGCAAGAGTACAGTGTTTTAGTTTCGTATTGGTGGATGTATTTGCCGGCGCTGGTAATGGTGCCGTTCTTTCTAGGATACCTGGGGTTAGCGAGTTCATTGCAGGAGCGAGGACAGGCGTAGAAGATGGAAAGGCGCGATCCTGGGAGCCTAACGTGAGAATCAGAGGAGTAAATTTTCTTTCCTGCCGTGTGCTCTTGGGTTTGCTCCCGCCTTTTGTTGCGCTTCTCTGCCAGCCGTCCGCTGCCGCACCCCAACAGAAAAACACAAAAGAAGAGTTGCTGGTACTCGCTGGAGAAGAGGGCCGATCCGGAGGACGACTGGTAGTGTCGCTGCGCGGCGAACCAAAGACGCTGAACCCCTTGATTGCCGCGGATGCGCGATCTCGTGAGGTCATCGCCGTGATGCAGGCCGATCTGGTGCATATCAATCGGGCGACGCAACTTACCGAACCGTCGCTGGCCAAGTCCTGGAAGGTTTCTTCCGACGGGCTCGAATACACACTGGTGCTCCGTGGGGGACTGAAATTCTCGGACGGCCAGCCGCTGGATGCCGATGATGTGGTTTTCACGTTTCATGTCTATCTTGATGAAAACGTGCATGCACCGCAGCGGGATCTATTGATTGTGGACGGCAAGCCGATCGCGGTTCGCAAGGTGGACGCGCAAACCGTCGTCTTTCGATTGGCGAAAACTTACGGAGTAGGAGAGAGACTCTTCGACGGCCTGGCGATCCTGCCACGGCATCTTCTGGAGAAACCGTACCAAGAGGGCAAGCTTGGGCAGATTGGAAGCTTAGGGACGGCAATGAATCCATGGGCGGGACTGGGGCCGTTCCGGCTGAAAGAGTACGTCGCCGGGCAGCGGCTGGTGCTCGAGCGCAATCCTTACTATTGGAAGTCGGATGCCAAAGGGCATCGGCTGCCTTACTTGGATGAACTGGTGTTTCTATTCGTGCCGAATGCCGACGCACAGGTTTTGAAGTTCCAATCGGGCGAGACGGATGTGATCAGCCAGTTGGGAGCGGAGAATTTCGCGGTGCTGTCGCGTCAGCCACGCGGCTACACGATGCTGGACGCCGGGCCGGGGCTGGAGTACAACTTTCTGTTTTTCAATTTGAACGATACCGGAGAAAAAACATCACCGGAGATGCAGCGGAAGCAAAAATGGTTCCGCGAAGTGAAGTTCCGGCAGGCAGTATCCGCCGCGGTGGACCGTGAAGGCATCGTGCGGCTTGTCTACCAGGGGCGCGGTGCCGCGATTTGGGGATTGGTGGCGCCAGGCAACCGGCGATGGGGGAACCAGAAACTCGCTCATCCGCCGCGGTCCCTCGACCGGGCGCGCACCCTCCTTAGAGAAGCTGGCTTTTCCTGGAGCAACGGACCGCGCGGAGAATCTGTGCTTCAAGATTCGGAGGGGAAGCCCGTGGAGTTCAGTATCCTCGTGAGTTCTTCCAATGCGGACCGCGCCAAAATGGCGGCGCTGATCCAGGACGATCTGAAGCAACTGGGAATGGGAGTGCAAGTCGTGCCTCTCGAGTTTCGCTCTCTGCTCGATCGCGTCACACAAACCAAGGAGTACGACGCCTGCGTGATGGGAATAGCGAGCTTCGATGCCGACCCGAATTCCGACATCAACGTTTGGCTATCGAGCGGCGGAACGCATCTGTGGAATCCCTCGCAAGCGCATCCCGCGACTCCGTGGGAAGCGGAAATTGACCGGCTGATTGAGGAGCAGATGTCCGCAACGAGTTTCGAGCAGCGGAAAAAGCTCTACGACCGGGCGCAGGAGATTCTCGCCGAAAATCAGCCGATGATTTTTCTCGCGAGTCCGGACATCCTGGCGGGTGCGAAAAACTCGGTTGGCAACTTCCATCCCGCAGTGCTGGAACCCTACGTCTTCTGGAATGTGGAGCAGCTTTATCTGAAGGGCGGGCAGGAGAACGCCACTCGATGAGTGGGGTGACTTCCAAAGGTTCCAAGAAACCGGCGGCCGCAGAGAATGACACGCGCCTCGTCAAAGAATGTCTTTCTGGAAATGAAGCTGCCTGGTCCTCGCTGATTGATAAGTACAAAGCGCTCATCTACTCCATCCCGGTGAAATACGGACTGTCGCAACACGAAGCCGCGGATGTTTTTCAGGCGACCTGCATGGAACTGCTGGTTCGCCTGCCGGGATTGCGGGAGCCTCGGGCGCTTCCCAAGTGGCTCATGCAAGTGGCCCATCATGAGTGTTACCGGCTAAAGCGGCAGAATCAGCGGGTGGTGAGCCGGGATGCGGAGCCGGATTTGCCTGAGCCGGTAACACCGGCGATCGCAGAGAGCCTCGTACAGCAAAGCCAGGAAGAGCAGATGCTGCGGGAGGCGATGGCGGCGCTGACGCCACAGTGCCGGCGGCTGGTGGGGCTACTGTTCCTTGAAACGCCTGCGCGGCGGTATTCCGAGGTAGCCGCAGAATTGGGCCTCGCCGTGGGTTCCATTGGATTTACCCGCCAGAAGTGCATCGAGCGGCTGCGGCGCCAACTTGAAGAACTAGGTTTTTGCTGATGGCTGCGACGAAGAGGAAAGAATTAAGCAAGAAACAGATCGCCGAGCTCGGAAGGTTATCGAGCGAAGCGGTCCGTCGCAAATTTATTGGAAAACACAAGGCGTTGTTGCGCTCCGAGATTGTCGAGCAACTGGCGAAGCTGGTGGTCCAGAAAGTCCGTGTAAGCACGCAAGAAGCGCTGCACCTGGCGGAGGCAGCCGTGCTCATCGCCAAACGCTTGCGGCGCAAAGAGAGTCTGGCTCTGGGCCTACGGGCAAAGGCCAACGCGCTCTACTCTTCCGGAGACAATCGCGCAGCCATTGAGCACCATCAGCGGGCTTTCCAGCTCTACGAGAAGCTGGGCAATTGGAACGAAGCCGCAAGGACTTTGAGCAGCGCGATCCAGCCAATGATCCTGGTGGGTGAATATGACAAAGCGTTTCAGGCCGCGCAACGCGCGCGGGAGATATTTGAGCGTCTGAACGATCCCTGGAGGCTGACGCGGCTGGAAATCAACGTGGGCAACATCTACCACCGGCAAGATCGGTTCGAGGAGTCCATCGCGGAGTACGAGCACGCCTACACGGGCCTGATGCAATACAAAGACACCGAGGGAATCGCCGTGGTGCTGAGCAATACGGCTGTCTGCCTGATCAGCCTGAACGACTTCCCACGCGCGCTGGCGACTTATCAGCGCGCGCGCGCGTTCTGCCAGCAGAACAACATGCCTCTTCTGGTAGCGCAGGCAGATTACAACATTGCGTACCTCTACTATCTGCGCGGGGAGTACAGCCGCGCTATCGAGGCGCTCTACGCGGCGCGGCGTGCTTGTGAAATAACGGGCGACGCCTATCATTTTGCGCTGTGCCACCTCGATTTATCCGACATCTATCTGGAACTCAACCTGAGCGAAGAAGCGCGCGAGATGGCCCATGAAGGATTCCTGCGGTTCGAGAAGCTTGGGATGGGGTATGAGGCCGCGAAAACACTATCGAATGAAGCGACAGCGTATGGCCAGCAGGGGAAGACGGTCCAGGCTTTGGAGCGCTTCACAAAAGCGCGCGAAATGTTTGGGAAGGAAAAAAATCTCGTTTGGCCCTGGCTTATAGACTTATACCAGGGATTGCTGCTTTTCCATGAAGGAAGATACTTTGAAGCCCGGCGGTTGTGTGTTGCGGCCGCGGCTTTTTTCGATTCATCTGCGCTCTCCGGAAAAGGGGTACTTGCCCACCTGCTGCTCGCGCGGATCGCTTTGCAAATGGGAGAATCCGCGGAGGCGCAAAAGGAAACGGACGAATCGCTTGCGCGGCTGAAAACGGTTCAAAGCCCGGTCCTCGCCTATCAAGCTCATTTGCTCGAAGGACAGATCGCGCAGGCGGGCAACAACCGCCCGGCTGCGCGGGCGGCTTACCTCGAAGCCAGGAAAGCGCTGGAAGCCTTGCGCAGCCGATTGCAAGGCGAAGAACTGAAAATCTCTTTTCTGAAGAACCGCATGCAAGTGTATGAAGCGCTGGTGGATTTGTACCTTGCGGGAGACGGAACGGATATTTCCACGGAAGAAGCTCTGGACTGCATGGAAGCCGCGAAATCGCGCAGCATGGTTGAAATGATATTTCAGAGTGGACAGAGTCTTCCGCTGGGAGAGGCGGGGCAGAGCGATCTGGTGCGCCGAATCAGAGACCTGCGTGAAGAACTCAATTGGTACTATCACCGCATCGAGCTTGAGCAACTTCGTCCTGAAGAAAAAACCCACCAGAGGCTCGAAGCCCTCCAGGAAAAGGCACAATCGCACGAGAAAGAGCTGCTGAAAACTTTGCGCGAGCTCCCGGCGCAAGAGCGGGAAAACGCAACGCTCGAGGCTCACGCGGGTTTTTCCCTCGAAAAACTGCAAGCTAATCTCCCTCAGGACACCACTCTCGTCGAATACTTTTCGGCGGGAGACCGGCTTGTAGCTGCGGTTATTACGAGGAAAGAAATCCGTGTCATCCCCGTGACCGTGCTTTCTCGGGCCGCTCATTATCTGCAATTGCTGCGATTTCAATTGTCGAAGTTTCGCTTGGGCGGCGAATACGTCCGGCGATTTGAAGAGCCGCTTTTGCGCGCCACGCAAAGTCATCTGGAATCTCTGTACGGTGAACTGATTGCTCCTTTGCGCCCTTTCTTTCAAGGAAAGCATCTCCTCATCGTGCCACACGGGCCTCTCCATTTCTTGCCATTCCACGCGCTCCGAAATGGGAACGAGTATTTGTGCGACGCCTTCACGGTTTCGTATGCTCCCAGCGCCACGGTTTTCCGTTTGTGTCAGGAAAAATCGGCGAGCGGGAAAGAGAGATCCCTCATTCTTGGAATCGCAGACGAACGGGCGCCTCAAATCCTGGAAGAAGTCCAATTCGTGGCGGCGCTCCTGCCGCAGTCATCGCTCCACCTGGGAGCTCAGGCGACCTCAGCCTTGCTTCGCGAGCAGGGCCCGGAGAGCGGCTTGCTTCATATTGCCACCCACGGCCTCTACCGGCAGGACAACCCGATGTTTTCTGGCATTCGGCTGGGGGATGGGTACTTGAATTTGTACGATCTTTATCAAATGCGTTTGAGCGCAAAGCTGGTCACGCTGAGCGGTTGCGCCACGGGAATGAACTTCATCGCGGCCGGCGACGAACTCCTGGGACTTCAGCGAGGTCTCTTTTGTGCCGGGGCAACCACGTTGCTGCTGTCTTTGTGGGACGTCCACGATCAGAGCACTTCTCAGTTGATGCAGCTCTTCTATCGAGAATACCTGCGAAGCGGCGACATGGCGGGGGCGTTGCGGCGCGCCATGCAAACGCTCCGGGAACAAAACCCGCACCCGTACTTCTGGGCTCCGTTCGTCCTTATCGGCAAACTCACTGATTCCACAAAACTTAACTAATTCACCCGGCGCCTATATTTAATCGCCCGCGGCTTCCCCTTATTCCATGAGTGTCATTGAATCGTCCTGACCACTGGGGAGTGTTTGGGATGCTGAAAGGAATCTGGGGGGAAAGAGATGGAACACTTTACGACGGAGAAATGGATCGACTTCGTGAATCAGGTTGTTGACTCCAATCAGAATCAATTAATGGTGCAGCACCTGAAGCAAGGCTGCAAACGCTGCATGAAAACAGTCTCCTTGTGGCAGAAAGTTCGGCAATCAGCGGCTTCGGAGGCGAATTACCAGCCGCCCGAGGGCGCCGTCAGAGTCGCCAAGGCAGCTTTCGCAGCTGCTCGGTTGGCGAGCCAAGAAAAGGGAGCAGGCAGCCCGATAAAGGTTCTCTTCGATAGTTTTCTGCAGCCCCTTTTCGAAGGAGCTCGCTCGGCTGGCGCCGGCACAAGGCAAATGATGTATCGAGCCGATCCGTTTCAGATCGATGTACAGGTGGAGGCCAAACCTGGGGCGAACCGCCTGGTGGTTACGGGCCAGTTGCTGGACTTGAGCAATCCTAGCGTAATGGGGCGCGATGTCCGTGTCGTTCTTTCCAATATGCAGGGACAAGTCGTTGACGCCGTCACCAATCAGTTTGGCGAGTTTAGTGGTGAGCTGGAGAACAGCGGGGACCTGCAGATGACGTTCGCAACACCCGCAAAACAGCCCATTGTGATTTCGCTCCGGCATGCGCTCGGAAGTCTCTACGGAGGCAAGCGATGAGTGGCACTCCATTCACGAAATCGCCACACATCGCTGCCGTGGTACGAAGGTACCAAGACCGCTGGCAATTTTGTTTAGGCAGAAAGACACGCTCGTACTATTTGCTCGGGAAGCTTGCCCAGGGAAACTAGATGGGCAAGCCAGCGCGCCAGTAAGCGAGTAATCCATTTGTGGGAGAACCCGTAAAGGGTTGAAAACTATGAAACGAATTACCCTTATTGCCGCGATGCTCATCCTTACCCTCGGCTCTGCGAAGCCGGTGGCAGCCCAAAACCGCTACATCGTCCGGACCAATAATGGCTTGTCCTCCGTGCTGAATCTCTGCAATCTGCTGAATTGTCAGGTCCAGGGGGCCTTAGACGGCCAAATTGGGAAGACTTTTCTCGTAACATCCTCCAATAACTTGCTGGGAAGACTGATAAACGGCACGGTGACGCTGCTGGAATCCCTGCTGGGCATCGTCAGCATTGAAGCTGACCACTTACTGCCCATCCCGCAGGTGCCGCTCGCCAACATTCCTTCTGGTCTCTACGACCAGAACCCGGTGGATTACTACGGCACCATCACTTGGGGCGGCTACGCTACGCAGCCGGCAACGCAGATCATTCGTCTCATTGATGCGCAAAACGGATTTGGAATCAGCGGTACTGGAATCGTCGCCGACATTGATACTGGCGTGGACGTAAACCATCCTGCTCTTTACGCCGTCCTGCTCCCCGGCTATGACTTCACGCGCAACCAGCCGGGAGCTTCGGAGTGGCTTGATGTGCCAGGCATGCAAAACGGCTACATCAACACCAATACTCAGAATCAGCAACCCGCTTATGTCCAACAGTCCACTGCAGCCGTACTCGACCAGTCCACCGCCGCGGTCCTTGATGGCGATGATTACACCGCATTCGGCCACGGCACGATGACCTGCGGGCTGATTCACCTGGTTGCTCCCACGGCCAAGATACTTCCTCTCAAAGCCTTTTCATCGGATGGCACGGGCTATCTTTCCAACATCGTTGCCGCGCTCTATTACGCCGTTCAGCACCGGGCGAATGTGGTGAATATGAGCTTCAACTTCACTTCTTCATCCCCGGCGCTCGCGCAGGCCGTGGCCTACGCCAACAGCTCGGGCGTCATTCTCGTGGCAGCCGCGGGAAATGGTGACACCAACGCTGCCGTTTACCCAGCGGCACTCGACAATTACGTCGTTGGCATCGCCTCAACGTCCGATTCCGACGTTCGCTCTTCTTTCTCGAACTATGGCACCCCGGACGTCTGGATCGCCGCCCCCGGTGAGAACATCGTCAGCACCTTCCCCGGCGGGACCTATGCGAGCTCTTCCGGCACGTCATTCAGCTCACCTATTGTGGCTGGAACGGCAGCTCTGATGCTCAGCGCAACGCAGCGGTCCCTCAACCAAGCGCAGGCCGCCAAGGCTCTAGCCAACGCCGTGAAGCTTACTCCCAACCTAAACCACGGCCGCCTGGACGTCTACAATGCGGTTTCTGCCTGGGTCTCGACCTGGTAAAAGTCATGCCCGTTGGCGAATCGTCGGCGCTCACCATGAGCAATCCCCCTCTCTGGGCGCCGGATCAGTTGCGCATCAAGCAACTCGAAGAGCAGAGTTCCGCTCTTCGCAATTCTGTGATTTGCGCCTTCAACCAACTCCTCGACCTCAAGGATCTCAACACCGGCGTTCATAGCACCCGGCTAGCGGAATGGGGAATGCGTGTCGGACAGGAACTGGGCCTCGAGGAACCTGAACTGCAAAATCTGGAAGTTGCGGCACTCCTCCATGACATCGGCAAAGTCGGGATTCCGGATTCGATTCTCCGCAAACCCGGCAAGCTGGAGCCCGAAGAATATGCCTTGATGAAAAGGCACCCGGAGTACGGCTGGGCTGTCCTGCGCATGCTCCCGGGCTTCGAGCGCGCGGCCCTCGATATTCTTCACCATCACGAATCGGTCGACGGAAGGGGCTATCCGGCTGGTTTAAAAGGCAGTGAAATCCCGGTGGTTTCTCGTATCGTCTGCGTAATCGATGCCTTCGATGCCATGGTTTCCTCCCGTCCCTATCGTATAGGCCTGCCTTACGAGGAAGCCGTCCGCAGGCTCAAGGAGTCCAGTGGTACGCAGTTTGATTCCGTCGTCGTCCAGTCCTTTCTCTCTTTTGCCCAAGCAGAGATGTCCCCCGTTTTCGCCGCCGCCGGCACTTCCGTTTCCTCCGCCCTCTAATTACCGCGCACCCCCGCCAGCTGCTCGAAGATCGAGGTCTGTCTCTTGTCCCTCGTCCATTTTCCGTTTTCCAATTTCTAGTCTCTGCTTTCTAGTTTCTACCTTCTAGTTTGCCTCCCCGTTTCTGCTTTTTACTTTCTGATTTCTAGTTTCTAGTTTCTGACTTCTAGTTTGCCTCTCCGTTTCTGCCTTCTAGTTTGCCTCTCCGTTTCTGCTTTCTAGTTTCTGCCTTCTAGTTTTCTTTCTCCCCGCCACCCAAGGGCGTCTTTCGGAAGTAAGGCGCGGCTGCACGTGATGCACTTTCACAAGTGGGTGTGACCGCCGTCACATACGGAGACGGACGGCGTCTACTATGCTAAACGTGAGAGCGACTGCGTGAACTGACAATATGCAAAAACTGAAAGGCTATCCGGCCATTATTCAGGGCGGCATGGGGGCGGGAGTGTCCCACTGGAAGCTTGCGCGCACGGTGTCCCGCCTCGGCCAGCTTGGCGTTGTTTCGGGAACAGCGATCGATCAGATTCTCATCCGTCGATTGCAGGACGGCGATCCTGGCGGGCACATGCGCAGCGGCTTGGATCGCTTTCCGTTCCGCAAAATGGCGGAGCGCATTTGGGAAGCGTATTACATCCCCGGCGGTAAGCCGGAAAACCAGCCATACAAAACCTTGCCGAAGCAGTCCAAGGATAGCCCGCGCGAGCGAATCGAGTTGTGCATTGTGGCCAACTTTGTCGAGGTTATTCTGGCACGCGAAGGTCATGAAAACCCGGTAGGAATCAACTATCTGGAGAAGATTCAGTTTCCCCACCTGCCTTCCCTCTACGGTGCCATGCTCGCAGGCGTCGCATTTGTGCTGATGGGAGCGGGCATCCCGTTTAAAATTCCTGGGGCCCTCGACCGTTTGGCCAATCACGAGCCCGCCAGCTACCCGTTGCAGGTCACGGGCGCGCAGGATGGCGACGACACCACGGTTTCGTTTGTGCCGCGTGATTTCATGGAGCACGACCTTCCACCGTTGTCGCGCCCAAACTTTCTCGCCATCGTGGCGTCGAACACACTGGCGGTAACCTTGCTCAAAAAAGCCAATGGCAGAATCGACGGATTCGTCATCGAAGGGCCAACCGCAGGGGGACATAATGCCCCGCCCCGCGGGAAGCTGCAGCTCGACGACGCGGGTGAACCCATCTATGGTGACCGCGACA
Organism: uncultured Acidobacteriota bacterium; assembly: GCA_963729455.1. Lineage (GTDB taxonomy): Bacteria > Acidobacteriota > Terriglobia > Acidiferrales > UBA7541 > Acidiferrum. The sequence goes on along the minus strand of CAVSNX010000002.1, from coordinate 120,437 downwards.
AAGTTGACTTGGAGAAGCTGCGCGCCCTGGGAGTGCCATTCTGGCTGGCCGGAGGATACGGCCGCGCGGGTAAGGTCCGCGAAGCGCTGCAGGCAGGCGCCTCCGGAGTACAAGTGGGAACGGCCTTTGCGCTTTGCGACGAGTCCGGTTTGCGGAGTGACCTTAAGCAAGCGCTCTTGAAGAAAGCGATTTCCGGGGAGGCCAGGGTTTTCACCAATCCACTAGCCTCTCCGACCGGGTTCCCGTTCAAAACCGCGCAGTTGGAAGGCACGCTTTCGCAGCGCGAAGTGTACGAGGCCCGGCCCCGCATTTGCGATCTTGGCTATCTGCGCGAAGCCTACAGAACGGAGGCCGGCGCAATCGAGTATCGCTGCGCCGGCGAGCCGGTGAGTGTGTACCTCTCCAAGGGTGGAAAAGTAGAGGACACCGTCGGCCGCGTCTGCTTGTGCAACGCCCTGCTCGCGAACATCGGACACCCACAGGTCCGCGGTGCCAACTATGTCGAAAAAGGATTGGTCACTTCCGGAGACGATCTTAGCGAAATTGTGCAGTTCTTGCCCCCAAACCGCTCCGCTTACAACGCTTCCGACGTGATCGCTAAACTCCTGGCCGCATAATCCCCCCGGGTGCCCTAGGGTCGCAGTGTTTGAACCTGGGGCTTGAGGTTTCTTTCTCTCCCAATTTCCATTTTCCCATTTCCATTTTCTAAATCGAGGGATCTGCTTCTTGCCCCTTTCCGATTTCTGATTTCTAGTTTCTAGTTTCTGACTTCTAGTTTTGTTCTCCGCTTCTGCTTTCTAGTTTCTAGTTTTCCCCTTCCCCCGCCACCCAAAGCCGTCTTTCGGAAGCGAGGCGCCGCCACCCGCCCGGGGCAACATAAGACCATGTGTAGCTACAGGCTGTAGTATTATGCACTTCGTGAAACCCTCACGCGTTGTAACAAAACATCTGCCCGAGGTTAGCCGCGCCCTTTTGGAAGGCGAGAATAAGGAAAAGTTCGCGGCATTCTTAAAAGAGCATGAACGTCAGGGTCTCTATGCGCTATACAAGAAGAACGGCGAACTCTACTACGTCGGAAGGGCCTCTGACCTGTTACAGCGGCTCAGTGCCCACAGAAGTGACTTGCACGGAAAGAACTGGGATAAGCTGGCAATATACATCATCAACCAAAAGCTGAAGTTGCATGATGTAGAATCACTGCTAATTGGGGTATCGAAGCCCGAAGGCAACAAGAACCGCGGAAAACTGAGAGATGATCTACGAAAAGAGTTACGGAAGTCCATGAAAGAGGCTGCACTCGACGAGATAAATGCTAGCCTCTACCCTAACCAAGAACCCAAGCAATCCAAGAAAAATCGTAGAATCACAGAAAATAAGATCGTGGATTTCATCGGCAGGATGGGTGTTGCAAAGACGGCAGATATCTTGGGCATCTCTCCGGGGCGCGTAAGCCAACTTAAAGGCGACGAACGGCTACGCAGGTGGATCATTGCTGCTGGAAAGAGGGAAAAGATGCTAGTCGCAATCGAAAGAATGAAAGACTAAACGAGCTTTCGGGAAGCCGGGACAGACGACGGTCGGCTACCCGCCCGCGAATGAATTTTTCAAGACTTAGCATCCGGGCAAGCAGGAACCGCCGCATCACTGAAAAAGGTCCAGGTTTATCAGATGGCGGAAGCAAACAACGTTTTCCTCAGTTGGTCCGGGTCCCGCAGTAAGAGCGCAGCCGAAGCGATTAAACAATGGCTGCCCCTCGTAGTCCCTACCGCCAGCCCCTGGATGTCAACTACCGACATCGACAAGGGCACACGATGGCGCGAAGAAGTTGCAGCGGCTCTTGACACCATGAAAGCCGGAGTTATCTGCCTCACTCCCGAAAATCTCTCCGCAGAGTGGCTCCTTTTCGAGGCTGGCGCAATGTCAAAGACGCGCGACCCGAAAACGCGCGTCTGGACGTACCTCCTGGCCGATTTGAAACCACAACACGTTAAGGACCCGCTCGCAATGTTCCAGGCGACAACGGCGGAGAAAGAAGACACCCGAAAACTGATTCACTCGATCAACAAGAACCTCGACCCTGCTGTTCCTGAAAGCAGGGTGAATCGCTTGTTCGACAAACTGTGGCCGGATCTGGAAAAAGAGTTGGCTGACATCCCGGAACCATCGGGTGCGACTCCACCGAAACGTCCCCCAGAGGAACTGCTTGCCGAAATCCTTGAACTCTCTCGCGCATCCGCTCAAAACCAAGCCACACAGGTGCATGAGATGCTCCAAGAACGGGAGATTACTTACCGAAATCTCTTGGCGGCGTATCTGAAGCTACAAGACGTCCAAAGGGAAAACGCGGCGCTCCGTGCAGGGAGCACACAAACGCGCACGAATTGCCGCTGCGTTTCGCCGAGGCATGGTCATCCCATCCCTTGCTCCCAAGCTGTGACCGAGATTGATGGCTACTGCAAAGCCTGTCATGACAGGGCTGCATCTGAATTTGAACAGACTCAGGATACGGGGCCGCAGGGACCGCCTCAACATAGCTAATCCCGAGTCAGTGTCCCTTTCGGGCGGTCGAGTGAACATCCGATAGATTCACGGTTTGTCAACTTTTGCCATTGTCGTTGCAGTTACTTGGAAGGGCCGTGCAAGAATGGCGCAACGAGAACCGGGTAGAGCACACCCTTTTTGCCTCTACGGTCTCATATTTGTAAATTCCGCCAGTCAAGGAGGCACGAAAAATGGGACGACTCTTGTTAGGCGTTGGGCTGGGCCTTTTGTTGCTGGCCGACGTGGCGTTGTTTTGGGCCTGGCACCGCGCCAATAGGGAGCACGGTGAGATAGCGAGTTTTGAAATCAGGGAAGTTCGGTGCTCAGAAACAACGAATGACACTTCGTGGCTCTACAGCTGCCAGGGAACACTACTCACTCGCGACAGCCGATACCAAAATACTGAACTCGTCGTATGGTATGAAGATGCGTCGAAAAGACCAGGCGATAAGTCCGTAGGCAGCCCGCCGTTCCAGTACGTCAGAATGTCCAAAGGGGTCGCGACGTTAGCCTCTGGCGCTTACTATTCTAGGAAGCGCATGATCGGAACTATGACGCTCGGCGACTATGCAGAGGATCCCGGGCCACCAGCGCCAGGGTGGAACGTCGTCGGATTTTCGAGACTTGAGTCAGTGAATGTCAGTGTCCAGAAATAGGACTCAAATTTGGAGATGGGAAACTCAGGGATAGACGGAACGTTTTCTCATATTGTTTGAAAAAGCCTGTTTTGCCCATAACGAGTGGAGATTTTTCGCATGGGGTAAACTTCTCGTCTATCCCCGTTTCCTCCGGGGGCAGAGCGCGGAATGAAAGACGCGGCTAGGGTCTTCTAGTAATCGATCTCTTCAAATTCCAAAAAAGCTTCCAGCGGCACGGACGCAAGGCCGGGAACTCAGGGACGGAACTCAGGGACAGGAACGTGTGAAGAAATTGGCGCGGTGGATGGAGTCGCTTTGTGTAGACTGCGAGCATGAGCAACGATGAGACTGCCGTTCCCCGACTAGTGGCGATTGATCGCCGGCAACTTTTCCTGCGAACGGTGGATGTAGAGAAGTTGGTAGAGCAAGAGCACTGCGTGCGTTCGATTTGGGAGTTGGTCGGGCGGCTGGATTTGCGGTTGTATTATGCGCAAATCGCTGCGGTGGAAGGCAGCGCCGGGAGAGAGCACACCGATCCGCAGTTGTTAATCAGCTTGTGGCTGTACGCATATAGTCGGGGGATCAGTTCGGCGCGCGAGCTGGCGCGGCAGTGCGAATACGAACCGGGTTGCCAGTGGCTATGCGGGTTGCAGACTGTGAGCCATCGCACTTTGTCGGGGTTCCGCTCCGACAACAAATCCGCACTCGACGATCTATTCACGCAGGTGCTGGGCATGCTGAGCGCCGAAGGTCTGATCACTCTCGAACGGGTCACGCTGGATGGCACCAAGATTAAAGCCAACGCGGGCGGCAACACGTTCCGTGGCCGCGAGAAAATCGCGGCGCATCTGGCGGCGGCGCAGGAGCAGGTGCGCGTGTTGAACGAGCAAGCCGAGAACGAAGAGCAACTGGTGAAGCGCCAGGCCGCCGCCAAGCGGCGCGCGGCACGGCAGCGAGCCAGTCGGCTGGAAACGGCTTTGCGAGAAGTAGAACGGCTGCAGCGCGAAAAAGTGCACGATCGCAAAACCTTTGTGGCGCGCGCCTCCAGCAGCGATCCCGAAGCGCACGTGATGCGCAACGGCGAAGGCGGCACGGTGCCCAGCTACAACGTGCAACTGGTGACTGACACGCAGCACGGTCTGGTGGTGAACGTGGAAGCCACCACCGATGCCATCGACTATCGCCAACTGGATCCCGCCCTGGAGCGCTGCAAACAGAAATTAGGCCGCGCCCCTCAGCAGGTCATTGCCGATGGTGATTACACCAATCATGCATCGGTGCAGGCGGCCGCAACGCACGGCGTGGATTTTTACGGCTCGTGGCAAGACAGTTGGAAAGCGACGGAAGGCGACGCGCAGGGCCGCCGTGCGGCGTTTTTGAGAAGCGCTTTTCCTTACGATGCCGAGCAAGATGTTTTTCGCTGCCCGGCGGGAGAAGCACTCCGCCCTGGCGCGATTCTGAATCGCGGGCACGGTGTACGTACGCACGTGTATCGCGCACCGAAAGAAGCTTGCCGCACCTGTGCGCTGCGCGAGCCATGCGCGCCGCCGGGAGCGCGACCTGCCTGGAGGCGCTCGATCACACGCCTCGCAGAACCGCCCGCGACAACCGCCTTCAAGGCCAAAATGCAGACGGAAGAAGGACGCCAAATCTACGCGCGACGTTCGCAGATCGCCGAGTTCGCGCATGCCTGGATTAAAGAACGCTGCGGCCTGCGACAATTCCGCTGCCGAGGCCGGCTGAAGGCCACGATGGAAGCTACCTGGGCTTGCCTGACCTACAACTTAATGCGCTGGTTCGGCCTGCGCCGCGCGCTGCAAGCGCAGCCTGCGGCCATGGGTTGAGCGAGCATAGGGGCTACAGCGGTGGAACGGAAATTAATGCAGGAGAAGGAATCGCCAAAGATCGCGCACGTAAAGTTGCCGTCAGACTGGGTTCGTTTCAAAACCCAATTTCTTCACACGTTCCAGACGGAACGTTTTCTCATATTATTTGAGGAGATCCCTTTAGTTAAGTTTCCATCTTTGATATCAGATCGAAGGGAACTGTGCCGCGTTCAAGGCGACGCAAAGAGTCTTTGAGGCAGGAGTATAATTTGAATCAGAAGTGTCGTAAACCCGCAGACAGAAAGAGAGGCGGCTCATGAAGGCTGCAACCGAACACGAGGACGACCTGCACCAATACAGAGGCCCAGACGGTAAAGGATGGATCTGCGACCGCTGCGGGGAAACGATCAAAACGGCTGGCGATGGTTGGCTTCAGTGGATAAGCGTCCCCACGGAAAAAGGTGGCCACAAGATGCGCGACCTTACCCTCGTGCACCACGTTCCCGCCAGCCCCCGAAAACTGAAAGAAGCACACGGCTGTCAATTTGACCAGAACGCAGAATTCCGTGAAGACCGTGGGATTATTGAGGACTTTGGATTGTATGGGTTCTGCGGAGACGACGGTATCATCCACTTACTTTCGTTGCTGACGGAAGAGGATTCCTCACAGGCGGATGTCCTAGAGATGGTGAAACGAATACACGTTCGCGGTTACGAGCGCGCCAGATTCTATTTTGAACGCGCGATTGCGGAAGGGGTTATTGAACCGAATCTCCCGAAAGGCTTGTACTGGCAGGACCAAATTCGCACGGTCTTAGACTGGGTGGAACGAAACCACATCGAATAGGACGGGGAGGTGGCCGCGCCTTAATTCCGAAAAGCGCCTTTGGGTGCCGCAACCCTGCGGTTTTCAGGCGCGCTTTTTGCGTCCCGGATGATCTTGCGGAGGTGCGGTTTTTGACTTTGCCTTTGTTCTCGTTCGTCCCGCTGCCGCTGCGCCGTTAGTCTCGGGCCCTCCCCTCGGATTCCATGCTCCCCTCGCCAGCTTCCTATCCTGATCCCCTCGCGTCGGAACTCCCATTCCGCCGAATGTAACGTTTTGAACCGTCGGCTCGACAGCCTCCAATCCCCTCGTTCTAAACGCTTTACAAGTTCTACTTGACAGGTATAGTACTTCTATGCTAACATAAATTGTGATCGTCAGCCGCATTCCCGTTTTGGCACCCTCTTCTCTGCGTTTCCTCAGAGTCTCAGCGGTATCCTTTTCCCTGTTTTGTTCTCCGGCTGGCCTCTCGTGTCACCAAATTCCACTCACCCCTTTGTTTTCTTTCACTTACAAATTGCCCATTTTTTATCCCCTTTGTTTTGACATTCATACGTGTAATGGGGGGTGGGTACCCCCTCCCAACTCAGAAAAGGAAAAGTCCATGAACACCACACTCGATAGCCCTGTCTCCGCCGTCGTTCCCCTGTCCGCACCAGTGAAAACCGATCCGGCTCGCTGCCCCTTCATTTATTCCAACGGCAAGCGCTGCCGCCTCCCCGGCCTGTCCGCCCACCTCGGCTTCTGTCTCGGCCATTCCAAGCATCGCGTCCCCGAACTCATGCCCGCGAACCCCTTCAACGACTCCGAAGACCTCTCCCCCGACCTCCTCCCCCAGCTCTCCGAATTCGATTCCGCCCTCGACGTGAAACAATTCCTCGCACGCCTCCTCGTCCTCGTCACCAAAGGCCGCGTCTCCCCCCGCCGCGCCTCCGTCCTCGCCTACATCACCAACCAGCTCCTCCACTCCCACCACGCCATCGACCGCAAGCTCGCCACCGACCTCGAAAACCGGCCCCTCACCGTTGACTTCGGCGATTTCACCCGCCCCGCGCACCAACCCATGGAGAACCACCCATGACCCGACGCACACGCCACCGCCCCCGATCCCGCCCCGCCAGGACCGCGCACACCTCTGCGTCAATTTGCGCACGGGCCGTAACGCCCGCGATGCGTGCAACTCACCTAAAGCTAGTTGAGATAATTCGGCCCACGGAAGGAACAGCTTCTGTTCCTTTGCGTTCCCATTCTGAGGAAGGAGTGTCTAAGAGTGCTTGAGTTATGGAGCGGCCTATCGGAATCGAACCGACACCTGAACCTTGGCAAATCTGCAGGGAACGGAGTGTCAACAACTTACGAGGCACTTTCAGTAGCACTAAGTAGCATTTAGAGCGGTCAGAAACGCTTAATGGTCCTACAGTTGGTCCCACGCGGAAGGCGGGTTGGCACCCTTTGTTCTTGAACCGCGAACGGGTTCAGGATTCCTTTTCAGGTCTTGTATCGTTGGTCCGCGAGTCCGTGATTTTTTCCGTGCAGGAGAGTGCGGAATTTGCAATCAGATTCGACCCCATGGGATGAGACCAACTGGCGACAAGCTCGTCAATGTTTTGGCGGGGCGGAAGCGCTTCGCCTCCTAGACGAAATGCAGAGTAGTCGACAACGGGTAGTGGTCGGATGCCGTGACCGTGCGATGGACCTGGGGTTGGTTCGCGCGAAGGGGCCCTCGCGTGAAGATCCAATCGATAGTCCGTCCCTGCTCTAAGAACGAGTGAGGCGTTGTCGGCACGTGCGGATTTGCAAAGGCATCCAGAAACTGCGCGCGACTGATTGCGGCAGCGACAGCACCGCCCGAAACATCGAGATTGAAGTCACCCGCAAGCACCACTGGCGTACTCGGATCGTACCGCCGGGCATCGTCCAGAGTCTCGTCTATTTGTGAGCAGCGCAGTAGATCATCGCCTTTGCTTTCCAGATGGAGGTTATAGGTCACTATCGTTTTCCCGGCGACGTTCGCTTCGCATACCAGCGCCAGGCGTCCTCCGATTCTTTCTTGAAACGGCTCAATCTCCGGAAGGAACCAGTGCGGCCGCCAGAAATTGGACTGCTTCTGAAATCGCAGGATGCGGGAACTCGATAGTGGCCAGCGCGACAACGTGGCCTGTCCGTGATACGCCGGCGACGCCCGTGTTCCCTGCGTTAATTCCTGGAACTCACGCCCGAACGCATAGTTCATCTGGAGCTTCTGGGAAATTTCCCTAGCTACGTTGACGCGATGCGTGCGCTGGGCATTCAGATCGGATTCCTGCAAGAGAATAATGTCGGCCTTTGCGCCGGACAGGAAGTCGATTACTCTCTGCAGGTGAAAGCCGCGATTAATGTTCCAGTTCACGACACGGATGGAATCCGGTGGAATAAGCACCCACCGTGGAGTCGCAAAACTGCCTGTTTCGATCTCCTGCATCGCGGTCACAGCTTGCCACACCTTTTGGCTGGGTACACGGGGATGGTCCCCATCAGCGAAATACCTGGGATCATAAATAATAGAGGCTCAAGGCAAACCTGGCGCATATTCGCGCGATCCCGGTGCGCTCTCAGCACGAGCCGCCGTCCTTGCCACCGGCGGCTTCCGGGGGCCCACGAAAGCGCGAGACGAGTACAGTGCGATGGGCCAAACCAGATTGGCGGCTATCGCGCTGATAACAAACGCCACGTTCATGACGTTAAAGAGAGCAAAGACCAGCAGCGCATATGGGAAAAAGCACCGCCGGGTCATGAATTCCAAATGCCGGCCGAAAAACAAAAAAGGATTCGAAGGTTGGCTCTCCGCATGACCCTGCCAGATTTTCAATAACTGCTCGGGACGCTCGCCGGCGAGGCGATGCCGCTCCCAGCCGATGGCGAGGAAGCTTGCGATAGCTCCAAAAAGCAGCAGGCCACCGCAAACCAGGTACGACTTCGATCCTGAACTTCTCCACAGGCCAATGGTCATCCCGACAAAAAGAAACAGATAGAACAGGTAATCGCAAACCGTCTCCAGCCAGCAGCCGAAATCGGATTCCAGGAGTTTCAAGCGAGCGACTTCCCCATCGCACCCATCCATAATGCTTGCGAAGAGGCATAAAAGCGCGCCGAGCAATGTGCTCCTGTAACCGCCGTAAGCGAAGAATGCGGCAGAAGCAATGCCGACGCCGAGCGTGAAAATACTGACCATGTTTGCTGTGATCGGAAGCTTGATGAGCTGCCGGCTAATTGGAATGGAGATCCTGCGATTCAGCCGCGCGTAGATGCCATCGGTGGGTTTGACCAGCCAGCGGTCCAGTTTTCGTTCGGCAGCCTGGCAGTCCTCTGGAGTATCGACGTGCTGCCACTGGTCCTCCGCGACCGGCATGGAAACGACCGAGTACATTTCGCTGAGCGACGCGTGCAGTTCGTTGAGCGTTTCTGCTTGCGCTGGACAACGGGCCGCGAAATCACGAATCATCTCAACGGGGACCGCAAAAATTCCGGCGAGTTCGTCATCAGTCGCTACCGCCAACGCCGACCTATCATTGTTCCACTCAGCAGCCTTCCGGAGTAATGACGGATGATACGTTCTGTTTCCGTCGATCAAGACCAATCGTTCGCTGCGCGCCTTATTGACAATGAGCAGTAATCGTTGGGAATGAGAGGCGCCAGCGGCTGCCTCTATCCACTCGACAGATTCGGGAAGTCGCCCGGTAAAGAATAACGCATGCTGCACTTTTCTCCTGATGGCGGGATCGGCCACCACCATGATGCGTGTTGCCCCGGCCTTTTGCGCTGCAAGTATCGTTCGGAGAAGGATCGGTAGAGTGCCGACTCGAGAGATTGAAGCGCAGAATTGGCTGCCCATGGCCTCTCCTTCGGCGAGGAAAATGGCGAAAACGATATGGTTTTCCGGTGAACGGTTGCTTGAAGAATTCGCTCGCGCTCTGGGAGATGACGCGACCGTTGCGGTTGTCCTCACAAGGATTTTGGATCCGCGGTGCTTTCTTGAGCGCGTCAGCAAGATAAAACAAATCGCGCCAACCGCAGCCCAGAAAAAGGACCGCAATCGCCTTGATAATCCCAAAGCCAATCCGGTCGCACTACTTAGGCCAAACACCTTCCCAATCAGCATGGTTCCACCTTCGTACGTCCCAATATTGCCTGGGTTGAAATTGCCCAGGACGTTCAGGAGCTTGGTCAATGCTTCGATGACCAGGGCGCTGAAGAAACCCATCTTCATGCCCATCAGCGAGAGGATTAAACACACCTCCGATACAGCCATGCACTGAGAGGCCAGATTCAGCGAAAAACTCGCCCAAAATGGTCCGGGGGTCTTGTGATGGAAATCGAAAAGCGCATTCTCAACGGACTCCACCATCAGATATCTTTTTTCGATCCAATTCTTGAGGGAAGGAATGCGAGCAATGCTGCGGGCGCTCGACGAAAGCACCGGCCAACGCTTTCGTACTGCCAACAACGTCAGCATCAGAAAGGCGATCATTGCAAGAGCGAACAGACTCGCGTACAGACGCAAAGCATGGGAAAGCCCCACGAGGGGCAGGGCAGCCAAAATCCCGGCGATCGTGGTTACGGTCGCCGTCACGATGTAGAGACCGCGATCGAGGGTTACTGAAGCGAGGCCAGTGGCGACGGGTATTTCTGCACTGATGCGCGAGACTCGGACCGAATCTCCAAGGGTCTGCCCCAGGATCCCCAGTCTGTCCGGCGGCTTCCGCCCCCAGCCGAAGCCCCACCAAGCGCGAGAATGAGATTTTATCTTGGTCGTCACCCAGAGTAAGCCGCCAACCCCACGTCCTCGCCAGATGCGAAACTCCGGCCAATGCAATTACTAATATGATCCCCCAACCGAGTTCAGAGAGGCTTTTCCAAAGCTTGCCAGCCCCGGCCCGCCAGATCAAGTAAACGAAAAAGCCTGCGCTGATAGCGATGGCGAAGAGGCGTAGCGGGAGTTGCGCTTTTGATGGGATTTTAAGCATTGACAAAACTCTCCGCGAACGGGTTTTCAGTGAAGTCAACATCAAAGATGCTTTCGGCGTAAGCCAATGCTTCGGGGCTGTCAACGTCCTGCCAGTTCGCGTCGCCGATATTAAAGGCCCGCAGTTTCTGCTCACGCGCAAGTTGGCGCATACCATCCGACAAGGAACAGTTCCCGTCTTTTTTTGCTGATTCGAGCCTGTCGAAGAGTGCCGGGCTGCACAAAAACATCCCTGTGTCGAGGGCGTCGTAATGGGCAAGATCCTTGCCTATATCAACGATGTGATCCGCTTCGCATTTGACCTTTGTTGCGTCGTCGAGGTCAAAAACACGATCCACATTGTGGTCGACTGCAAGAATCACCTCGTCATCTGCCAGTGGTTGCTGCGCTAGGCCCTTGGCTGTTTTTGGCTCGAAAATGTGGTCAGACATGAGAAGTAAGAATGGATTGTGAAGTTCATCTTTAGCGGCCAAAGCAGAGACCCCGTTGGCTTTGTGGTAGTTGGGGTTCTCTATCAAGGTGACAGAAATGCCCTCAAACGAGCGCTCGGCAAACCAGCGGCGGATCTGGTCGGCGCGGTACCCGACGACAATCACAAATTTCGTAATTCCGGCTTCCTGACACGACGTCATCACGTGTTCGAGAAGTGGTATGCCGCGCAGTGGCACCAGGGGTTTGGGGACGCCGCCGGACACAGATGCAATTCGGCTCCCGTTGCCCGCAGCGAGAATCAGGCATTCATTAACGGTTGTCATTGGGCCACCTCAAGGAATCGGTCTTTTTCGCAAAGAAGCCCTGCAGTCCAAAGGAAGGTCTTTGTGTTTTTCATTGCTTCAACATCTCCTTTGCGGACATGACGGAGTTGTCGGAAGCATGCGCCGTCTTGGGTGCGTAATCGAAATACTCGATGTTCACGTCCGTCGTACCAAAAATATGGGCGTCGGTGACGCTTTGCGTCGAGCGGGGAAACCAGAGAGGGCCATTTTTCTGGTAGATCTGGACGAAGTGCGTGCTCTTCGTCCAGAAAGAAGGGTTCTTTGCAGGCTGGCCCTCCGCGCGCGCCAGTGCGTAGTCCTCCGCGTCTACCCAGATGCGGCCGCGAAATAGGTATTTCTCTTTACGTTTGGGGCTGACTTCTAAAACATAAGCTGTGCGGCCGTCAGTTATTTCCGTTCCAACCATTTTGAAGTCATAGTTCTCGGGATTGATTCTAGTTTTGGCGCGAACTTCGGGATGCGACGTTTCCGATTCCGATTCCAGCATCTTGCGCAAGACGTGCTTGTGCGCTGCTTTCCAGCCCTCTTCAGACACGACCTCGAAATGCTTTGTGCCGTCCGGGTCGCCTTGCACCTGCACGAGCATCTCCGCGCGTTTGTGGAGATGCTGATTATCGAGGACGTACCGCCGCATTCCGGCGTATCCCTCAATGGAGACCTGGCGCTGCAGGTCTCGAGAACCCATCCGTGCGACGATTTCCTCAGCAGTCAGGAGAGACGGGGATTCGTCCGCCGCAGCAGCAGAGGCCGGAAGCAGAAGCAAAGCAGCAAGCAAAAAGTGATTCTTCATCGTCAAAACTCCAAAACAAATTTTCCGCGGTATTCACGCCAAGATGAGTTGAAGAACTCCCCGAACCTGGCGCTGGCAAGGTTGTTCTGTACATCCCGTGGATCGAAGTGATTGAAAAGGTTGAAGATTCCGCCTCCGACGCGTGCGTGTATGCGCTTTTCTCCAAAGTGGAGTGTGATCGGTCGCGTAATCTGCAGGTCAAAAGAGGAGAAGCGCGGGAAACGATCGACGTTTCGCGGTCCAACATATTCGCGGAGCTCGTTTTCGACAGAGTAGGGAAATCCGGTGTGCAGGTCGTAAACGGGAACGAGTGTTAGGTGCAACGGGCCGGTGAACGTGCCCCAGAATAGGAAACGGTTGGGTGCATCAAACGGCAGTCTCCCTCGGGCATCCGGCTGGATGACAGGTTGCGCGAGATTCCCGAAGAACTGATTGAAATCGTTGAGGTCGCCAAAGGCCCGCGACCGAACGTACGAGACGTTCAGCACATGGCGAGCTATCTGGTAACGGGCTGCAAGCTGGAATTCCCGGTAAGAATCGCTGCCACGATTGGAAAGGTCGAGGATTCCAGTTGATCCTGAGGAGAACGGTGAAACAATGAAGTCTCTGCTGGTGTTGCGTTGCTCAGAGGCGACCCGCAGCAACAGGCCTGGAAGAACCTGACGGTCGAGTTCCAGATTCCACGAAGTGCTGCGCGGGTTTTGGGTTTGTCCGGTGATTTCATTTTGATAGAACACGGAACTCAGCGCAATGCCGGCTTGGCCGAGCAGAGTGACCGTGCGGTCTGGAAGATAGGGGAAAACGGGAACCATGAGAGGAACGCGATCATAAAACAGGCCCACCCCGCCCTTCAGTAAAGTTTTGCCGTCTTTGGTGAGCGCAAGGAGAAATCCGGCGCGCGGAGCGGCATGAGTGGAACTTGTGATTGTGTCGTTGTCGAAGCGGAGGCCAAAGCTCAGGGTCAAACGTGGATTGATGGCCCACTGGTCACCGGCAAACCAGGCTAATTCGTTTTGATCGATCTGGTACGACGAGGAGGAAGTGAAGGTAATCCGCTCTACAGGTTGGTTCGCAAACCCATCGATTTCCGCGGGCAGAAAAGTCTGGCGCCCATCGTAGGAGGAATGCTCGTAACTCAGGCCAACTGTGAAGGTATGCGAGCCGGCGAATTGCTTCGGGGCAAACTGATAGTTCTCCTGCAAGCTGGTACGTGAAGTTCGACGCGCTTGCCGGTTGAAAAAACCGCCTTCGGTGGTTTCAAGAAGCAGGCGATAGGGATCATCGCTCTGTGCAGTGATGTCGGCGTCAAACCGCTTGTAGCTGAACTGTGAAGTCAGCAAGCCTTTATCGCCGAGGATGTAGCGGTGCTGCAAGTAGGCTTGAAAGCCGCGCTGATGAAAATCCGGCGTAGAAGGTTGAGGCGTGAAAGTGTTCAGGCCGAGGAAGTCAAGTTTCTGCGGGTATAGCGCAAAAGACGCCGTCGCTGTTTGTTTCGGGCTGAGGATGAAGTCGAATTGCGTATAGGAATCGAAGCTTTCCAGTTTCGTATCCCGTTGCAACGCTGGAAGACTGTTCACTGGCGTGCGCACGTAGCGGTACTCGAAGGACTGCGTAATCGCGATGCGGTCTTTCACAATCGGGGCGGTGACTGTCATTCGTGGCGTGGCCGCGCCGATGCCCGCGATCGTCCCGTCGCGATCGCGCAATCGCGGGATGAAATTCTGGAAAGAGAAGTGAAATTTCTCGTAGTCGCTAGTCTTCGTGGCGACGGTGGAAACGGCTCCTGTGAACTTCCCATACTGTGGATCGTATGGATTCGAAATGACTTGCACCGACGACACCACGTCGATCGGGAGATTGATCGCTGGCCCGCCGGTTACCGGGTCAGTCACGTTTGCGCTGTTCACCAGCGCCCCGCTTTGCGTGCTGCGCGCGCCTTTCAGGTTGATGTGTCCGTCGGGTCCACGAACGACCCCGGGAACCAGTGGCAGGGCGCTTTCAAAGCGCTCGTTCACATTGGGAGCTTCGCTCAGCGTCTTCGCCGCAATGGTTTCAGGGGGAGTCGAGTTGGCGGACGCATCCTGATCGGCGGCGACTACTACGGAATCGGTGACTGCGATAGGCTTTAATTCCAGATCGGCCTGGACTTGAGCGGTTTCTACGCGTATCGACGCTACGGCTTTTAGACCGGGGGAAAGAGCTTCCAGCGCATACGTCCCAAGTGGAACAGCCGCAAGCGCATACCTTCCGTTCTCGTCTGTTTGCGTCTCACAAGTGACCGGGCCGGTTAGTTTGACCGTGACACCAGGAACAAATGATTGCTTTCCTTCAGAATCCGTAACAAAGATGGTTCCTTCGATCTTAGCACCAACAGTGTCAGTCTGTTTTCCCGAGGCCAAGGGCACGAAACACAAGGTTACTAACAACGGAAAGATGACAACTGTCGAGACAACATGTGCTCTCATGACAGGACGCCTATCACGAACATCGGCCTTGGACTGCTCGACAGCCTTTTGCCCTGTTCGTCACTCATTGTGTCTGCCCTATGCATGGTTCGAACTCCGTAAAAACACCGCTTTCGCTCTACCTAATCACTTGCTGTCCGTAGGGGAAAAGTTTTCATAGGCGACACCGCTGGCCTTCTTTGCAAAATCGTAGGTAGCCCTGAGATTCCCCCCAAAGAACCGGACCTTTCCTGTCACGTCGCGTTCGAGGAGAGGCTGTCCTTCCACATTCGTGAACTGGCAATGGATGCTGATCGACGTTGCGCCAGCTACCGTGGTTACCCGTCGAGCTCTTTCACTTCCGGGTTTGAAACCCTGTACTGTGCTATGAAGAACAACTAGGTCGGCCACGCTCGCGGCATTGCGGTCGCCGTCTCGGTAAACCTGCTGAAATCCGCGCTTCTCAAGCTGTCGAATCAGGTTCTCGTAAAGTGCAACCCGGAATTCCGCAGGAACCGGCGCTTCGTCCGATTGGATCATCGCAACTTGAATCGCACCTGCCTTGATCTTGGTGGGCTGGTTTTTTCCGCCGCACAAAGCAAGGCCACTCGAGAACACCACTGACATGCACAGAAGTGCTCCAACCTTTGGGAGATGTTTCATTGCTTTTGCTCCTTATCCGCCGAAGTGCTTGACAAAGTGTGAGCGCCTTGGGCAATCAGCTCTTTCTTAATTTCCTCTGCGGTGCCGACTGGCATCGTGAATATCGCGCCGTGAATAGCCCCATCGGCATCGCGATATTCCACTGTGAGGGTATCGATCTTGTTGCGGAATAAGCTCAGGAAGCGGCCGCCGCCATATGGTGCAGCCATGCTGATGATGCCGACCGTCTTCCCCAAGGCCGCTTGGCTGTCACTACCGGTAACGACGTCCTGGATCAAGCTGGCACTTACGTCCGAGATGGCTTTGCCGCGGACGAAGTGTAGGTTCCCATTCTCGACACTCAAAATTCCTTTTGCATCTTCTTTCATGCCGGGCAGACCCGTGAGTTGGACCACCTTCACCGCTTTTGAGATTTGCTGTGGGGAGGCGGCGGTAGCCGCGATTGCCGCGGCCAACAGTGCAACCGGCACAAAGGTTTTCGTGCTTCTGAATGTCATGCGTATCTACCTCCTATTTGATTGCGAGCTTCATTGTTTGCTGCCAAACGATCTTTTTTCCTCACAAGCCCCATCGCAATTCCTTTCTAATTAGCAATGCTCCTTTCGGTGATGCATTCAAGCGGCCATCGAATTACCGCATCGGACTGTTCGCTCAAGTGCGTTCCCGTCAAGAACATAGGGAGAGTTCGCCAGATTTTGTCGCAGATCTTTTCGCAGCACGAGGTAGGCAGATTCCGGGCGCGCTGCCCGCATTCGGTCAGGGCTGTCTGCGAAGTTTGAGTGTCCTAAATTTCGTGCTGGATTCTGACCGTGAGTGGTTGCTGTGCCCAAATTCACGCTGAGTCACGGTCACAAGGGCTTTTCGCGAATTGCACTCACGGCTGATTACATCACCGATTAGATTGTGGCAGCCGACTTTGCGACTAGAGCTGATGTGAAGCGACCGATCATGGTCGCCAACAAGGAAAGACAGATGCTTCGGACTTTGCAATCGTAGTTCGTGGCGAGACATCCTGTGCGGGTGATGTCGGCGAGCCGTCTCAGATTTCTGGCCCTCGGATTGCTCGCTGCATGGTAGTCGGGGAAATCGGAGTGCATAAACAGCAATACAGATGATCAACGAGGAGCGTCCCGGAATGCAGGGCCAATACAATGAGTTCCGCGTACAAGCCACAGAACGGTTGTTCCTGGCCGTCGTCAATCAGGCAATCTCTGATGTCCTGGAGAATGGGAAAGAGGCCAAAGAAGCAGAGCGATGGCTGCTCAGCAAGGATTTCGATACCTTGCACAAACTATTCGCGTCTCCTGCCAAAGCCAGTGGAATCGCCACTACAAAAAAGGAATCAGCAAAGCTCCTAATCTGATTAACGAGGCAAATCGGAGCATCTGCCCGAGCGGCAGGTAATCATCGATGTTGAGAGCAGCTTCCGGAAGAATAGCCGGCTAAGGCGGCGCTCCAAACGCCTCGGATTGAAACGAACAACACCGCAAAACAAGATGCGCGAGCGGCGACCAGTTCATGAGCTGCCGAACCGCGCTGTTTTCGAAGCGCTAGTTCACGGTCGCGGGCCAGTTAAGAACCACAGAGTAAGTTTCCAGAAAACCCTTGCGTGGTTCTAGGACCAGAAACTTAAGTCCATCGTCGGTGACTGCATACTGATTGATAGTGGGATCTGGTACGAGTCCCGTACCGAACAGCTTTCTCGGGACGCTGATCTTCGCAGGAGAGCCGCGCTCCACGCTGGCCGACATCAATTTTCCTTGGGGATCTATGAAGAAAAGTTCTCTGCCGTCTCCGCGCCAACGGGGCTGGGCCCCGCCTGCAAGCGAAACCTGTTTGATGTGGTCAAACGAAGGAAAGGAGGCCACAAAAACTTCCCATCTACCGGTGCGATTCTCCCCGTAAGCGATTAGCTGCCCGTCGGGAGACAGATGAAATTCATCCTTTACGAAGCTTGATGAATATACTGCTTTAGGCTTGCTATCGCCTGTCACAGGTATTATCGAAAATGTTTTTGTGTCGTGCGTCAGCAGGAAGCGCCCATCCGAGGACCAGTCTTCGACCCAGTGCCTTTCGTTGTCGCCATAGATCGGCTGTGGCTGCTCATGTCCGATTTCAATCTTCTGTACCAGGAACGGCGGATCAGATCCACCGTTAGGAAGAAGATTGAAGGCAACATAGCGCGAGTCTGGCGACCAAACGGGGTCCGACTGCGCGTGCGGATCAGTCGTTAGAGGAGTCGTTGTATTACTCGCCAGGTCTATGAGCCACAGACTGCCAGTAGCATGCTGGTGGAACGAGTTCAATGCCAAATGCTTCCCATCAGGGGAAAGCGTGAATTGCTGAAAGTCGATCACCGGTTCGAAGCTGCCAATCAAAGCGCCGTCTCGGGCGTACCAGTTGAATTGATCGAACGAGGAGCCTGTTGCGGTGCCATAGATAAGCACTCCGTTTTGCGATGCCGTGAATTCGGAAGTGCCCAGATAAGCCGGAGAGGCCGCGACGTTGCGGGCGAGCAACAACGGTTCGCCGATATTTCGCACAGCTTTCCAGTCCATGCGTTGCGCGAAGAGATTCTGGTCTTGCGCGAACAGCAGGTAATCGGGCACCGCTATGGCACGACTTTGGCTTGCCAACAGCAGTGTCGGATCTCCGCCATCCAGAGACTGAACGTAGATTTTCGCTCCCGGATCGCTACTGGTCAGGCTTGTGCGAGCCAAATAGATAAAATGCTTTCCGTCAGGCAGGAACTGAACCCACATTTGGCTGACTTGTCCAGGAAGGAGCGAGGTGACAGGCGTGGCAGGCCCGCCAGTGGGAGAGATGCGGAGAATAGGACTGTTCACTGCTTTGGCAAAGAGGATGGTGCCGTCGGGTCCCCAGGCGCCTTGTGCAATTTCCGGTACGCTATAGATCAGCTCAGGGACTCCACCCGGTCGTTGAACCTTCATCAGCTTGGCCCCCGCCCAGAAGCCGATGAACTGCGAGTCCGGCGACCAGAAAGGCAAAAGCGCGCCCTCAGTCTGCTCAATCCGTTGCGCTTCGGACGAACTCAAAGCCCTGATCCACAAAAAGCTTTTACCGGAAGCATCAGTGGCTGCAAAAGTCAACATCTGGCCATCGGGTGAGAGCGCGATGTGTTCGAAGGGATGCCAGTTCCGATGTAAGTTTACCCCCTCCGGCAAACCGAGCGACAGCCGTAACGCATTGATCGACTGAGGTTTCGTACGAAGCTGCAGCCAAGTTATGAGAACCACGCTGGCTATAACCAGCACGGCAGTAATCGCGATTGCTGGCGTACGCCATGATCTCGGAGTAACCGCCTGGGGAGGTACAGTTGTTGGAATTTCATCTTTAACGTGTGTCGGTGAGGACCAATGGAACTCAGGCACATACGATCCGGGCGGAAGCTCGATACGGACAACTGGGGTTATTGCGGCCTCTCTGTAATATTGCGCGAGCCTCTTTCGAACCTCTGTCGCTCGCACGCTGACGACAGCGTCGTTCGAAGTGTCATAATCGGCGGGCCTACCAAACATTTCTACGCCGATCATGCGCTCACTGAGGGCATCCAGCCCACCTGCCAACGCGTGGTCCACGACCAGCCTGAGAAAATCCTGGCAGCGCTTGCTTCCAGCGAACGCATCACTAGAAATCACCAGTTCGAGGGCGCTGCGAACCGAATCAGCCTGTTCTGCACTGATCTCGGCCGGCTTTTCGAACTGATGCCTAGTTGACATCTCGCCCTAATCCTACGCTTAGAATCCCTTTACGACTACTGGCCGCGGTACCACAACCTCAGATAGACACTTTTCATCTCCAAAAGGAACACATCTAAGCACACTTCCCGGAACTCTTTTGAAACAGAGCTGTTCAAGATAGACTTGTAGCCGAATCGTCGGCTAGAAGTTTCCTGTGCCGATTACTCACAGACACCGATAAGGTCAGAGAGAATTGGCCATGAATTCCAGGAAAAAAATGTCGTGTTTTCGTGGACTAGACGTGTCGCCGCCTACTTTGCGGCTCCTTTCGATCACATGTATCCTTCTTGTTATCCTTTATGCTCTAGGTTGCCATAGTGCCGGCCGCGATACTTCCGGGATCATCCTTACTATCATTGATCAGGGCTGGCTAGGTTCCGGCCCACGGCTCGGTCCAGAGCTGGAAGAATTTACGAGACAAACCGGTATTCGAGTTCAGATCCTGCCCGCTCCGGAAGGGGCGGTGGAGCAATTAGAAACTTGGCGCGAGCTGCTCGATAGCCACGTAGAAGTGCCGGACATTTACGCCATTGACATAATCTGGCCTAGAGTTCTGGCGGACAGTTTTATTGACCTTAAACCTTACGTGCCGCCCGAAGACATTGCTGCACATTTTCCGGAGCTGATTGCAAACTACACCGCCGATGGCAAACTCGTAGCTCTTCCGCACAACATGAACGAGGGCTTGTTGTTTTACCGCGTCGATCTGCTGGCAAACTACGGATATTCCGCACCACCTAAGACATGGGAAGAACTCGAAGCTATGGCCAGACGGATTCAAGCTGGCGAGCGTGCGAACGGCAATAAGGAATTCTGGGGCTTCGTTTGGGAAGGTGCCCCGTCTGAAGCATTGACCAGCAACGCGTTGGAATGGCAAGTATCCGAGGGTGGTGGAACCATTCTCGACGAGAGCGGCACAGTGACCGTAAACAACCCGCAGGCGATCCGCTCATGGAGCATGGCGGCGCGTTGGGTGGGATCCATTTCGCCACCAGGAGTCACGGAGTACAAAGAGTGGGATGCCTTCAATATGTGGCAAGCGGGAAAAGCGGCCTTCATGCGCAACTGGACTAACGCATATGTGGCAGCGCGTGCCGAGAATTCGCCAACGAAAGGCCACTTTGACGTAGCGCCGCTGCCGCGGGGCCACGCCGGCTTCGCTGCAACCTTAGGTGGAAACGGCTATGGTGTTTCGCGCTATTCGCGTCATCCTCGCGAGGCTGCAATGCTGGTCCGTTTTCTTGCCAGCCCCGAGGAGCAAGCCAGGCGATGCCGCAAACTCTCTGAGCCGCCTACGGTTCCAGCGTTGTACAAGAACGCCGACGTGTTAGGTGCAAATCCCTACGTTTCCCGTGTTCTGCAAGTGCACGAAGGGGCAGCATTGCGGCCATCTGTGCCGGCGGGCAAAATGTATCCAGAGGTATCGCGCGCGTATTTCATGGCGGTGCATTCTGTGCTTACTCAAAGGCGGACCGCCGCACAGGCGGCGAGCAGCTTACAAGAGCAACTGGTGACAATCCTCAAACCATCGGCAAGCAGCAACTCCAATACACATCGTTCTGAGGGTCCAATCGCCTCAAGAAGATAATGTCAGCAGGAGCGCACAGAATTCGAGGGCAGGAACATGCCAACGACTCCGCCCAACACATCAGGGGAAGTGAAAAGCATTCCGCATGCAGCCGGGAGCCTGTTCCGTAAAAGCGCATTGAGCATCGGCAGACGTCTGGCCGTATGCTTTCTGCTGATCGCGGTGTCGATAGTCGCCGCTGATGCCGTAGTTTTTTGGCAGTTCAGGCAAATGGTCACGTCCACTCGCCGTCTCAGCAATGCCGACCAGACATCCCTTGCAATCGTCCGCCTCCGCCTGGATGTGAGCAGTTTCAGGAAAAACGTCGCTGCCCTGGAGAGCAGTCACGACACGAAACAATTCTCATCCGAAGCCGCAGGGTTTCGCCGGAGTTTCCTTCATGATGTCGAAGACGCACAGCAAGCACTGAGTGCGGTTCCCGATATTGCGCGAGAAGATCCGACTATCCCCGCCACAGTAAAGGTGCTCAAAGTCACACTTCCTTCGCAACTGGACACAGCGGTTCAGCTCGCCGATGCGGAAGATTGGGCTGCGGTTCGTCTCCGCCTCAAAACACAAATTGAGCAATTGATCGATCTTAGCTCCGCGCTCGTGGCCAACGTCGACCGGCAGGCACAGCAGGAACGTAGCAAAGCAATCGAAGATGTTACGAGTGTGCAGAAGCGTCTTTCTTTGGTGCTCCTCATTGCCGGGCTGCTGACATTACTACTGGCTGTCGCCCTCGGTTCGTACGTCACTCAGAGCATTACGGTTCCGCTCGCCGAACTGGGGTCAGGCGCCGAGGCACTGGCGCGAGGCGATTTTCAGCACGAAGTCCATGTCAGTGGAAATGACGAATTGGCCATCGTTGGGAGGGCATTCAACCATGCGGCCCGGCAACTTCAGGAACTCTACGAAGAACTGCGGGAGCAAGCAAGCCTTCTGAGTCTCACTCACGACGCAATATATGTCCGCGATATGAAGGGAGTTATCCGCTATTGGAATCGCGGCGCGGAGGAGTTGTATGGATGGCCAGCGGAGTACGCGGTTGGCGAGGTTGCGCACGAACTTCTGAAGACGGTCCCGCCGGTGCCGCTTGAGCAGATTGAGGCTGAATTGCTTCGCACAGACCGCTGGCAAGGCGAACTTGTGAAAACCAAGAAAGACGGAACACAGATGGTCACGGCAAGCCGCTGGTCATTGAAACGAGATAACCGAGGTGCGCCGGTTGCAACCATGGTGACCAGTAACGACATCACGGCGCGCAAGCGTGCGGAAGAAGAGATGCGCGAGGGCGAGACGCGCTTCCGCACGTTTGTGGATCACGCGGGGGATGCCCTCTTCGTCCAGGACTTCGAGCAAGGGACGATTGTTGATGTGAACCGGCAGGCATGCGAGAGCCTTGGTTACACTCGGCAGGAACTGATCGGGAACACGGTGCCTGCCTTCCACCTGGATTCGGATCGAGCTGGTTTGGAATCAGTGGCGGAGTCGGCTGCGGCGGGTGGGACCGTGGTCAACACACACTGGCATCGACGAAAGGATGGGTCAGTCTTCCCTGTCGAAGCACACTCCACCTTGGTTTGGTACGGCGGTCGTCGCTTCCTGCTGAATGTAGCTCGGGACATCAGCGACCGCAAGCGGGCCGAAGAAGCTGTCCGCCAGAGCGAAAGGCAGCTTCGCGACGTCATTGAAACCATTCCCGCGATAGTGTGGAGTACATTCCCGGATGGTTCGGTTGAATTTATCAATCGTCGATGGCAGGAGTTCACAGGTTTAGGCGGCGAGGACGCATTGGCATGGAATTGGGAGGCTGTAGTTCATCCGGATGACCGCGCCAGGTTCGTCGGGGATTGGCGCGCCGCCCTAACCGCCGATAAACCAACCGAGAGTGAAGTGCGGGTGCGGGCGGCGAATGGAGAATATCGCTGGTTACTCGTCCGCAATGTGCCGCTGCGCGACGAGGTGGGCAAAATCGTCAAGTGGTATGGAACCGCGACGGATATCCACGATCGCAAACGGACGGAAGAGAAACTTCAACATGAGAACGTCGCGCTGCGTGAGGAGATCGAGAAAGCATGGATGTTCGAGGAAGTCGTGGGTGCCTCTCCAGCCCTTCGGTCCGTGCTTTCGACCGTGTCCAAGGTCGCCCCTACAGATTCAACAGTTCTCCTTACTGGTGAAACTGGTACAGGGAAAGAATTATTTGCGCGTGCTATCCATAAGAAGTCGCCTCGCGGTGCACAGGCCTTCGTAGCCATCAATTGTGCTGCGATTCCCCAATCGTTGATTGCCTCGGAGTTGTTTGGGCACGAGAAAGGAGCCTTCACCGGAGCTTTGCAGCGTCGCCTAGGCAGTTTCGAGCTGGCTGAAGGGGGGACCATCTTCCTCGATGAAGTCGGAGAACTGCCCCTAGAGACGCAGATTGCTCTCCTGCGCGTTTTGCAGGAAAGGGAGATCCAGCGCGTGGGCGGCGGTCAACCAATTCGCGTGAATGTGCGCGTCCTAGCGGCTACAAACCGCGATTTGCATAACGCAATTGCCGCAGGCGCATTTCGACAGGATCTGTTCTACCGTCTTAACGTCTTCCCAATCCACATTCCACCTCTTCGCGAACGCACCGAAGACATTCCCGTGCTGGTGGAGTACTTCGTTGACCGTTTCGCGAGAAAAGCTGGCAAAAGCATTCGAAGCATCGAAAAGCGCGCTCTCGAGCTCCTGGAGTCGTACGCCTGGCCGGGAAATATTCGTGAGCTCCAGAATGTAATCGAGCGCGCAGTCATTGTTTGCGAGACGGAGACTCTAACTATTGACGAAAGTTGGGTTTCCCTCGCAACTTCGCAGCCCCAGGGCCCAACCGGGGCACTGGGCAGGAAAAGCCCGGCAGAGGAAAAAGAGCTCATTGAAAAGGCGCTGGCGGAAGCAGAAGGTAGAGTTTCTGGTCCGTCAGGCGCAGCCGCAAAACTCGGTATCCCAGCCTCCACCTTGGAATACAAGATCCGCTTTCTGAAGATCAACAAGCACCAGTTCAAAAAATATTTGCGCGAAAGCTAGCTGCACTTCCGCAACTCGCAAAAACTGCGAATTCGCAGAATTTGCAACTATCCTTGTCAACCAAGCGACATGTTTTCAGTGACTTATGAATGGCTACCGCATTGCTAAATAAAATCATAGAGGTACAAGCCATGAGACCCGCCGTAAGGCAACAACTCGATCCCAGCATCCGTAGCGACGACACACTCGCTTTCGGTCAGGCTCTCCGTGCAAAAATTGTGGGGCAAGAGGAGGGCGTGCAGGCCCTCGTCGATCTCTACCAGGTGTTCCGTGCAGGTCTGAACTCTCCCGGACGACCCGTAGGCAACCTGCTCTTTCTTGGCCCGACCGGTTCTGGCAAAACACGCATCGTGGAAGCGGCCGCCGAGATTTTATTTGGCGATGCCCGCGCGGTCATTAAGGTGGATTGCGCCGAATTCCAACACTCTCATGAAATTGCGAAGCTAGTTGGGTCCCCTCCAGGATATCTGGGCCATCGGGAGACGCATCCGCTAATCACACAAGAAGCTTTGGCGGCCAGCCATACGGACAAGCTGAAGCTGAGCTTCCTGCTGTTTGACGAAATTGAGAAGGCCAGCGACGCGCTCTGGCAGTTGCTCCTGGGAATGCTGGACAAGGCCACGCTCACACTCGGCGACAATCGCCGCGTCGACCTTTCGCAAACGGTCATCTTCCTGACTTCGAACCTCGGTGGCGGAGAAATCACCGAACTGATACAGGGTGGGATGGGCTTTATTCAGCCGATAGACAAACCTGCCGCTGGGCTGGATCAAAAAGTGGAGCGCACAGCGGTGGAAGCGGCGCGCCGCAAGTTTTCCCCGGAGTTCATGAATCGCCTCGACAAGATCGTAGTTTTCCACCCACTGCAGCGCAAGCAGCTTGAACAAGTGCTGGACATCGAGTTGTCGATGGTTCAGCAGCGTGTGTTAGACGCCGCAAAGGAGCAGTTCTTGTTTACTGTCGCCCCAACGGCCTGCGACTTCCTGCTGAAAGAGGGGACTGACCAGCGTTACGGTGCACGCCACCTCAAGCGCGCTATCGAGCGCCATGTGGTCTACCCTTTTGCCAATCTGGTGGCCACCGATCAGGTTCGTTCGGGCGACCTGATTAGTATCAGCTGCGAGCCCCAGCTAAATCGCCTTACCTTTACACGGGGAGGCGAAAACGTGGCCCTGCCCGCTCGCCGACCCAAACCGGTTCAGCCGGCGCACTCCTCGCAAGCACAGGCCGGGCGGCCCGTGGAAATCCCTAGAGCACCGTTTTCTCCTGAACCTGCTCCGAGTTTCGCCCTGTAGTTTTCTCCTGTTGCCCCCTCCCCTCGCGAAGCCCAGACCGATGGTCTGGGCTTCGCGCCTCTGCCTTATCGTCTCCAGCTCAACAGTGGCTCCATCCACGGTGCAGCCGGAAAGCAACACAATCGTAGTAGTGTCAATTTCATTTAATAGAAACGGTGAACCGCTGCTTGGAAAACAGCAGCAGGCGGCAGCAACAGAGCGTCCTGGCGCTCTTGCGCCAGCCGCAGGTTGAGACGATGGAGCTGTTAGCGGTCAATTCGCGTGAATGTACCCGTCCTGTTGGTCACAAACCGCAACCTGCAAAAAAGCGATTGCGGCAGGCATTCAACAAGGCTTGCGCGAAAGCCAGCTGTGCTTTCGCAACTCGCAAGACTCGCGAAATCGCAGAACTTGCGGACACTCCTGCCAGACAAACCATTTGTTTTCAGTTATTTGCAAATGGCCACCGCATTGCTTCAACAAATTGCAGCGAGCACTAGAAGCTAACACGCTCAGAATCCACGGAAAGGCGAAAAGAGTTCAGTTTCGTAGTTTTCGCACGCGAGGTCGAAATGACGTACGAAGTTCATGGTCAAGCAGCAGCCGAGTGGGCACCGTTCCCAGAAAGAACCGATGTGCACTGGGAAGCAACAAATCTTCAGGTTTGGAATGCACGAGAAGGCACCGCGGAACAGCAAGAACTAGTCTATGAGGTCAGTTGGATCAAAGAGCTAGGCACGTGGCGCCGATTCCTAACGTCACGGCGCAAAGTGCGCAGCGAGCACCAGGAGGTACCATGCTGAGAATCCAGAGGGCCGCGAACGGAAAGATTGTCTATACCTTAAGCGGACGTATAGACCCGGAAGACATTGACGAGTTGCGGAGGCTGTTTGGGCTCGAGTCTTCTGCGCTTCAGATTGCGCTGAACCTGAAGGAGCTTGTACTAGTGAATGGTGACGGAGTGGAATTCTTGGCCGGATGCGAAACCGCTGGCATGGCTCTCGAAAATTGTCCGGCCTACGTTCGTAAGTGGATCGACCAGCGGAGGGGGCAGAACAAATGAGCGCAGCAATTGCCTACCCAGTGGTGGAAGAGCAGCCTAGACCGTTATGGGGCAAGTTCGAGGGGGAGCGCGTTTATCCCGAATCCGAAACGCGGTTGGAATACGGCTTCGAAGATATCGTGGGAAAAAGCAAGGCGTTGCAAAAAGTGCTTCGCGATGTGTCCATCGTGGCGCCCACGGATTCGACAGTGCTCTTGCACGGGGAGACCGGAACCGGCAAGGAGTTGATCGCCCGTGCCATTCATAAGCTGAGTCCCCGCCGAACTCGGCCATTCGTCAGGCTCAACTGTGCTGCCATTCCGTCGGGACTGCTTGAAAGTGAACTTTTCGGACACGAAAAGGGGGCGTTCACCGGAGCCCTGATGCAAAAAAAAGGCAGATTCGAGCTTGCGGACGGGGGCTCGCTGTTTCTCGATGAGATCGGTGACATCAGCCTGGAACTACAGCCGAAATTGCTGCGCGCAGTGCAGGAGCAGGAGTTCGAACGGCTCGGAAGCGCCCGGACGATTGAAGTCAATGTGCGCATGATTGCCGCGACTCATCGCGAGCTTCCAGCCATGATTCGGGACGGAGAATTCCGCGAGGATCTCTTTTACCGGCTCAACGTCTTTCCGATTGAGATTCCGCCGCTTCGCGAACGGCGCGACGACATTCCGCTCCTCGTGAACTATTTTGTCTCCACGCTATCCCGGCGCATGGGAAAGCAGATTGAGTCCATCCCCGAGCAAGCTATGGAGGTTTTGAGCAATCATCCGTGGAGGGGAAATGTCCGAGAACTCGCAAACTTTATCGAACGCGCCGTCATTCTCTCGCAGGGCGAAGAACTAGAAGCACCAATTACAGAGTTGAAAGCGTCCCACTCGCGCCAGATCGCCCCAGTCCCAACGTTCGAAAATGCAGAGCGTGCCGCGATCATCGATGCGCTGAAGGCTGCATCAGGCCAGATCGCGGGCAAAGGTGGTGCCGCCGAACGGTTGGCATTGAAGCGCACCACTCTCCAGAACAAGATGCGCAAGCTAAACATCAGTCGTGCTGAATATTCCAGCTGGGGTCCTCGGGAGGCGTTATGTCAATAATTCTGGTTCTCCTACGCAAGTGGAATGCGTGGTATCGCATACTGCGTTACAGCAAGGGATTCAACTTCGTGGATTCCGTGCGCAGTGGCCTGTGGCTAGCGCGTAGCTGAGTCGAGACCGCGAAGAATAACAAGCCAAACGCGACGACTGTTTTCTTTGATCCAGCGGGTGATGACGCGTGCTCGCCACGAAGAGGGCAGACGGACAGGCTCTTTGGAATCCCCGTCACGCGGTACGAGCCGAAAATATTCGTGGTTGCGCTGCGATACGCACCTGTAAGGGAAGATGAGGAAGATATTGTCCAGCAAACCTTCCCAAAGGGCTTCATCCATTTGCACAGGTTCGAAAGCAAATCCTCATTCCTTGCCTGCAGGAGTAAAACATGAGCTCGGCTTCGAATTCTGTGACGTACGTGGACTGATACCGAGAGAACGTGCCGATGAGTGTCACCGCCAATCGCGGTGACGAGCAACGCGGGCGCGAAGGCGATCGCCAGGAACCCTCTTTTCTGGAGACGATCATCGAGCTCAGCAGCAGGCTCACGCGAAGTCTGAGATGCGGCAGAAGTTCGGCGACTCAAGAAAGGGTTCAGTGCCTGTATGAAGGCCAGAAATTATGTCGTGAAGTAATTACGACGACATAAGTGAGTATGAACGCTATCGGCGAGAAGCGGGAATCGTTGCAAAGGAGTGGAATACCTTAGCCGTTTGTTTTAGGTCGAACCAAGACAACAATGGATCGGGGGGCTACTTGATATATCGACTGATGCAGCGGCAAACCTTGCTCTGAGAAATCGTCGGGACTCGGCAAGCTCGTATCTACAATCCTTAGCCAATCCTGAGGCGCACCCTCCTGGATCTGGAACTGCAGCTCTTGCCAGAATGCATTGATCATCACGTAGATGTCGTCATCCGCCTGGGATGCGCCATGCAGACAAAACGCCAGGCTTCGTGAATCTGGCGACAGATCGACCACGGGGCCAACGCCGTACCAGGAAATGTCCTCGCGCCAGAATCTGCTGCGACAGAGAGAAGGATGCGATTTTCGGAACGCAATCATGCTTTTAAAGAACCGAAAAATGTCTTGATTCGCCCGCAGCTGGCTCCAGTCAAGCCAACTGATTTCGTTGTCCTGATTATACGGATTGTTGTTGCCAAATTGTGTGTTCAGGAACTCATCGCCCGACCGGAACATCGGGATGCCATTCGAGAGCAGAAGCAGACAGCAGAAGTTCTTAGCCTGTTTCCGGCGCAGTGCCAGAACCACTTCTGGAACGCCCTCGTCTCCTTCGTGTCCGCAATTCCAACTGATATTCTCGTCCATTCCGTCCTGATTGTTCTGGCCGTTTTTCCAGTTGTTTTTCTGATTATAGGAAACCAGATCGTACAACGTGAAACCGTCATGGGCATCGATGTAGTTCACGGTTTGATAGGCATGATAGGCATCGGCGCGGCTATCCGGAAACAAATCGTTGCTGCCATAAACGCGGCTCATCAAGTCCGGGATCATGCCCGCGTCACCCCTCACAAAACGGCGGACATCATCGCGAAACCGCGCGTTCCATTGGAGCCACGTCAGCCCCGGAAATCCGCGTCCGAGTTGATACGCGCCGGTGTCCCAAGGTTCAGCGATCAACTTCAATAGGCTCAACTCCGGATCGGCGGCAATTTCACTGAAAATTGGAGCATCTCCCCAATTGAGCGATCCATCGGCATTACGGCTAAACACGGATGCCAGGTCGAAGCGGAACCCATCAATGTGCATCTCGTTTTTCCAATACCGCAGGCTGTCCATAACCAGTTTGCGCACGTGCGGCTGGCTGAAGTTCAGCGTATTACCCGTGCCGGAATAATTCGCGTAAGGATTACCGGGTGCGGAGGATGGCATGTAATAACCTGCGCCATCAAACCCTTTGAAACTGTAGAGGGGGCCTCGATGGTCGCCCTCACACGTATGGTTATAAACAACGTCGATCACTACGGCGATTCCTGCTTTGTGAAGGGCCTTGACCATTTCTTTGAATTCGAGATGCTGCCCATCGTCATTGCGCGTACACCCATACTGGGCATGCGGCGAGAAAAAGTTCAAAGGCATGTAACCCCAATAATCCCCTTCGTGCGGATCGCTCTGAAATACAGGCATCAATTCGACGACCGTTACCCCGAGCTCCTTCAAATACGGAATCTTGTCCGCTAGTCCGGAGTAGGTGCCGGCACGCGAAGGATGTACGCCAGAATTCGGGTTTTTCGTGAAGCCCCTCACATGAAGCTCGTAGATGATTGCTTCGGATTCGGGGCGAGGTGCAACATCTCCGGACCAATCGAACTCGACAGTATGCCCGGTCAGCACTCCCAGCGGCGCTTTTCCCGGATTGGGGCCGGGCACCGTGGCCGGCTTGCGGTCAAACTCTGTCGGGAAGAAAACACATTGGGCATAGGGGTCGAGCAAAATTTTCTGAGGATCGAAGGTGTGAAGTTCAGAAATAACCTGCCCCGAGACCGAGTACGCATAATAACGAGCGCCGCGCATTTCGTTGAGAGGTAGTCTGCAGTGCCAGATTCGTCCCGACTTGTTGAGGACGAAATCGAATGGGAATGTGAGAATCGGATTTGCCAGTTCCTCGGCACAATAGAGAAACAGAGTGACGCTCTCCGCATGCTCCGCATACACTGCAAAATTAAACGCCTGCTCCTCTTCGATCCAGGTTGCGCCGAGTGGCAATGGAGATCCTTCGGTTTGTGTCCACCGGCGTTTTTGCGGCGAGACTCCCGACCGATCTTCGCCGAATGCACAGCCCTTGTCAGCAGATTTGTGAATCGGGTTGCTCACGTGTAATGACCTAGTCTTGTGCTTTGAGTTGAGCTGCTCGTTCTCATAATTCGGCGCCTCCCGCCTTCACCGGCTGAGCATTTGAACCCACGTTCGAGCAACGCTTCGACCTCTCCGTCAATTCACACAGCCATTCGAAGGCGGTTGTGGACAGCATCTCTTCCGTGACGCGCCAGCGCCAGTTTCCACCCGTACGACCAGGTACGTTCATTCGGCTTCCAACGCCGAGGTCTAAAACATCCTGCAACGGCGCAACGCTCAAGGCCGCCGCCGAAGACCATGCCAGCTCGACCAGCGCCGGTGCTGCTTCGGCACTGTTTTTGAGCTTGCGCTTGAGGTAGCTCGATAGAGTTTCTTTCTGGGAATCGGGAAACTGTTCATACCACTCGCGAGTTGGCGGGTTGTCATGCGTGCCGGTGTAGGCCACGGTATTGCTGACAAAATTGTGCGGAAGATACGGATTATCAGCGTGACCATCGAACGCGAACTGTAGGACTTGTGTGCCTGGCAATTGAAATTGGTCACGCAGCAGTGCTACGTCCGCAGTGATGGTGCCCAGGTCCTCCGCGATAAATGGCAGGCGCCCCAGTTCTCGCTGGATCGAGTGGAAAAAGTTGGCTCCTGGCCCTGGCACCCATTCGCCGGATTGCGCTGTCTTGGCCCCGGCTGGGACGTGCCACGCCTCCGCGAAACCCCGGAAGTGATCCAGGCGAATCACGTCTACGTGAGCCAGCAGCGCACGCACTCGATCGATGCACCACCGGTAACCCGTGGAACGAAGCGCATCCCAGTTGTAGACCGGATTTCCCCATAACTGTCCCTCCGCGCTGAAATAATCGGGAGGAACTCCAGCGACGAAACGTGGCCGCCGCCGCTCATCGAGCAGGAAAAACTCTGGATTCGCCCAAACATCGCTGGAATCCGGTGAGACAAAGAACGGAAGGTCGCCAATGAGGCTCACGCCTTTGGCATGCGCGTATTCCTTGAGCTGATCGGCTTGTCGTAGCAGCAGAAATTGTTCCAAACGAAACCGATCAATTTCATTAGCAAGTTCACGCCGCGCCTTCGCTAAAGCGGCAGGCTTGCGCTGGACTAAATTCTCGGGCCACTCGAGATAATAGGAGCCATCGAACTTGTTCTTTAGTGCTCGAAATAGCGCGTAGTCTTCTAGCCAGCTTTCCTGTGTTGCGCAGAATTCCTGATAAGCAGGGCGGAGATCGCTGCGCTCACCGGAATTGAATGTTGTCCATGCCTTTTCGAGCAGCTTCTCTTTGAAAGGAATAACGGAATCGTAGTCGACCAGATCGGAAGGAAACTCGGATGCGCAGTCACTCGCCTTTAGCAGTCCATCCGAGATGAGGCACTCGGGGCTGATAAGCAGGCCATTCCCCGCGAAGGAAGATAGTGATTGGTATGGGGAATTTCCGTAACCGGTGGGCCCAAGCGGCAATGCCTGCCACCACCCCTGCCCACTGTCGTGGAGTCGGTCGACCCACGAAAACGCGGATGGCCCAAGATCGCCGATCCCATAAGACGATGGCAGAGACGTAACATGGAGCAGTATGCCGGAACTGCGGTATTCCGATGGGAACGGCGGAATTCTCCCGACCTCATAACTGGTGCTCATTACCCACCCGCTGTCGATGAACGCAATGCGTTGTTCACTATCCCCTGGGCCTCAGCCACAATCGAGTCCAGATGCTGCTCGCTCTTGAAGCTCTCTGCATAAACTTTGTAAATGTTCTCTGTTCCTGAGGGCCGGGCTGCGAACCAGCCGCTTTTCGCCACGACCTTTAGCCCTCCGATCGGGGCATTATTGCCGGGCGCCCGCGTCAACTTGGCCATGATCGGCTCGCCTGCGAGACCCGATTCCTTGACCGCATCTGGCGAGAGCTTTTGCAATATGCGTTTCTGCTCAGGGGAGGCCGGAGCGTCGATGCGCGTGTAGTAGGGAGTGCCGAACTGCGCGGTCAGTTCGCGATAGTGCTCACCTGGATCTTTGCCGGTGCGGGCGGTAATCTCCACTGCAAGAAGATCCATGATGGGCCCGTCTTTATCGGTCGTCCACACTGTTCCATCGAGCCGAAGGAAGCTCGCTCCAGCGCTCTCTTCCCCTCCGAAGCAGTACGAACCGTCGACGAGGCCTGGCACAAACCACTTGAAGCCAACGGGAACTTCCCGCAAATCGCGCCCGAGCTTTTTGACCACTCTGTCGATCATGCTGCTGCTCACCAGCGTCTTTCCGACGGCAACTTCCTTGCGCCATTTTGGGCGGTGCGTAAGCAAATATTGGATGGCCACCGCGAGGTAATGGTTGGGATTCATCAAGCCCGCAACAGGAGTCACAATCCCGTGCCGGTCGGAATCCGGATCGTTCGCGAAAGCCACTTGGTATTGATCTTTCAGCGCAACGAGTCTGGCCATGGCGTATGGACTGGAACAATCCATGCGGATTTTGCCGTCGTGGTCCACGGTCATAAATGAAAAAGTCGGGTCGATCACAGGGTTGACGACCTTGATGTCCAGCCCATAAATCTCGTTGATCGGTTCCCAATAGGGCCGCGCGGCTCCGCCCAAGGGATCCACACCCAGTTGGAGCTTGACGCCGCGAATGGCCTCCATGTCGACAACGTTCTTCAGATCGCGAACGTACGGCAGCATCAGGTCTTCCTGGTGCGTGCTCGCAGCTTGCAGCGCTTTGGTGAACGGAATTCGTTTCACTCCTGCATTGCCCGCTCGCAACAATTCATTTGCGCGGCTTTCTACCCAATGCGTCACATCGGTATCCGCCGGACCGCCGTTGGGCGGGTTGTACTTGAACCCTCCGTCTTCCGGAGGGTTGTGCGATGGCGTAACAACAATGCCGTCGGCGAAATGCTCCTTGCGATTGCGGTTGTAAACGAGAATGGCGCGAGAGATGACCGGCGTCGGAGTCACGCCGTCATCCCGTTGAATGATGACCTCGACGTTATTCGCGGCTAAAACTTCTAGCGCGGTGCGTTGCGCGGCTGCGGATATCGCGTGGGTATCTTTACCCATGTACAGCGGCCCGTAGGTTTTCTGCTCCCGCCTGTAGTCACAGATCGCCTGCGTGATCGCCAGGATGTGCGCCTCGGTCAACGTGCCATGAAAGGGGGAGCCGCGGTGTCCGCTGGTTCCAAAGCTAACGAGCTGGTTGCGATCTTGCAGATTAGGATGGCGCTCGAAATATTCCCCTTCTAGGCGCGCGACGTCGAGCAACATCTCTTTGGGAGCCGGCTTGCCCGCTAACGGCGAGATCGAGCCTTCGCTTGGCACCGCGGCGCTTGGGCGTGTTCCTACTAGATTGGGCATGGCTCGGCCTTCCAGATGTCGCGAGCGTATTCGGCAATGGTGCGGTCGCTAGAAAACTTTCCGGAACTCGCTATGTTCAGAATTGCTTTGCGGGCCCATTCGCCCCGATTGCCGTACAGCGAGCCCACGGCCTCTTGCGCTCGGCAATACGAGGTAAGGTCCGCCAGGTGCATGTAGTGGTCGCCCTTCGTCAAAAGGGTATCGCGTAATGGAGCGAAGACTCCCGGCTCGTTGCGGCTGAAATAATCGGAGAAAATCAGGTCCAAGGCGGCCCGCGTGTCCGGCTCATTGTCGTAATGCCAGTGCGGGTTGTACCACTCACGGCTGTTCTCGACCTGCTCTACCGAGAGGCCGAACAGGAAGATGTTCTCTTCACCGGCCTCTTCGGCCATCTCGATCGTTGCGCCATCGCGCGTGCCGACCGTCAGGGCGCCATTCATCATGAACTTCATATTGCTCGTGCCGCTCGCTTCAAATCCGGCCGTTGAGATTTGGTTCGAAACATCGCTAGCGGGAATCAAGCGTTCCGCAAGCGAGACGTTGTACTCGGGGAGGAAAACAACTTTCATTCTCCCTCGCACAGCAGGGTCGTCATCGATCGTTTCCGCGAGATTGTTGATGAACTTGATGATCAGCTTAGCCAGGTGATACGCGGGTGCCGCTTTGCCAGCGAAGAAAAATGTGCGCGGCGCAATTTCAAGATTGGGGTTGGCGCGTAGATGGTTATACGCGACTATGATCCTCAAGGCGTTCAGCAGTTGACGCTTGTATTCATGGATGCGCTTGACCTGGCAGTCGAAGATCGTGTCCGGATCCACGTCCTGTCCTGATGCCGATTTCAGCCAATTCGCAAATCGCGCCTTGGCTTCCCGTTTTGAGGCAAGAAATGCATCACGAAGGCCGCTTTCATTTGCAAGTGTTTTCAACGCGCTCAGCTCGCTGAGATTAGTAATCCATCGTTCGCCGATGGCATCTGAGATGGCACTGGCTAGTTTGGGATTCGCTTGCAGCAGCCATCGCCGCGGCGTAACCCCGTTTGTTTTGTTGTTGAAACGTTCTGGGTACATTTCAGCCAGATCCCTGACAGTGGTCGTCCGCAGCAGTTTGG
The DNA here is from genome assembly GCA_963729455.1 of uncultured Acidobacteriota bacterium. Classification (GTDB taxonomy): domain Bacteria; phylum Acidobacteriota; class Terriglobia; order Acidiferrales; family UBA7541; genus Acidiferrum. The sequence continues at coordinate 85,869 of CAVSNX010000002.1, read as the reverse complement.
AGTGGACTGCGGCGACGCCGTTCGTGCTGTGCGAGCCAACAATTGCTAGGTTGGCCATGCGGATTTTGCGTTGGTTGCCCTCTTCGACCAGGCTGACGCGCGCCACGCGTCCGTCATCGCCAGGGAAGCGAAGTCGAATCTCATCCAGCAGACGCCGGTTGATCTCGTGAATGATTTCCAAATGGCGGGGGATAAGCATCTCGAAGAGTTCAACGGGCCACTTCTCGAGCGCTTCCGGAAGCAACGTGTGATTCGTATAGGCGAGCGTCATCTTCGTCAAGTCCCACGCCTGGTCCCATCCCAGGTGGGCGTCATCCAGCAAAATTCGCATCAGCTCGGCGACGGCCAACGACGGATGCGTATCGTTGAGCTGGATTGCCGCCTTCTCGGGCAGCTGCTCCCAATCTTTATTGAACCGTCGGAATCGCCGGACGATGTCAGCGAGTGAGCAGGCCACCAGAAAATATTCCTGGATGAATCGTAGTCCTTGCCCAATCGTCGTTGAGTCGTCGGGATACAGCACGCGCGTGAGTGACTCCGCCTCAAGCGTGTCCCCCAGGGCTCCGATGAAATCACCGGTACCAAATTCCTGGAAATCGAAGTAGTTTGGCGCAGCTGCGGCCCACAGCCGAAGCGTGTTGATCGTTTTTCCTCCGTAGCCTACGACAGGTCGGTCAAATGGAATGCCGATCAGGGTTGATGGCCGTCCAGGTAGAACCTGAATGCTGCCCCCGATCAGTTTGAACGAGCATCCTAGCTTCACTTCCACCATCTCAGGAGGCCGCACGACCTCCCAGGGGTCACCCATGCGGATCCAATTGTCTGGATGTTCCTTTTGCCACCCATCCTCAATGGATTGCCTGAACATACCGTACTCGTACCGAAGACCATAGCCTGTGGCTGGCAATTCCATTGTGGCCATCGAGTCCAGAAAACAAGCCGCGAGCCGCCCCAGACCTCCGTTGCCGAGGCCTGCGTCGGGTTCCTCTTCGATTAGCTTAAGCCAATCGAGTCCTTTCTCCTTCACCGCGTACTGAACCAACGGGCTAAGCAGGAGGTTGGATATGTTGTTCGTCAGCGAGCGTCCAAGAAGAAATTCCATGGACAGGTAATAAACGCGTTTGGGATTGGCTTTGTTATACGTGGTCCTGGTCAGCACCCAGCGTTGTGCGAGAACGTCTCGAATCGAATGTGAAAATGCCTCGAAACGCTCTCGCGCCGTCGCGACCTGCGGGTCGATGACACGGTCGAAAACCAAGTGCCGGTCATAAAACGCGTTTTCTGAACCGGCGAATGCAATCGGGCCGCAGCCGTACTGTTTGAGAAGTTCCGAAACGCGCCATTCTTCTGGAGTTCTAGGGGGGACCCGAACGCCTTCCGCGGTTTTAACAACTTTTGTGCTCATTGGAGGTCCTCTTGATCTGAGTTATCTAAAATCCGTACTATCCAACATCCAAAACCCTCAATTTCTCGCCGAACGATTGGGGCCACTCACGCGGCCACGTGATGATCGTCATTCCAAAGCCGGATCACCGGCTGGGAGAGTTTGTGCTCGTAGCCGAGCGCGCTCAGGCTCGCCGTGGTCAAGAGAAAGTACCTGCCCACGGATCCCGGACGGAGCGCTAGCCAGCGGGCAGCAAGAACTCGAATGAAGTGTCCGCTGGAAAAGAGCAGTACGTGTCCCGGAACTGTGCGGACACGCTGGACCACACGGTCCGCCCGCTCGCCTACTTGTACCGGCGATTCGCCTCCCGGACAGCCGTCTCGTAACAGTTGCCAGTCTGGGCGTTCCGCAAATATCTCGGCCGAGCGCCGCCCTTCATATTGACCGTAGTTCCATTCCATCAGGTCAGGATCAGTTTCGGCCACGGCGCCAAACCCGGCCAGTTCACAGGTTCGGGCCGCGCGCTGCAACGGGCTGGTAAACACCCTGGCAAATGTCATGCCCTTGAGGCGCTCTCCGAGCCGCCGGGCGTTGCGCTCGCCATTTGGAGTCAGAGGTAAGTCGGTAAGGCCAGTATGCTGGCCCGAGAGACTCCATGCCGTTTCGCCGTGACGTGCCACATACAACACTGGAAGTACTTCGCTCATGCTGGTTCTATCCTTTTTCTGACTTAATTAATGCCCCATTCGCTGCCGCTCTCTCGCCTTGCCGGAGGGACTCTTTCTGGGCAACACTCGTGTATGCTGTCCCCGCTGGTGTGCCTGCGCGAGCTTCCAACATTCTTTAGCGATAGCCCAATCTTCCTCAGCCCGAATCACCAGGACGCGCACACTTGAATCTGCCGTAGAAATTTCCTGATCGAGAGAAGGTCGTGCGTTCGTTTTACTATCGAGTCTGAGGCCGAGGAATTCCAATCCACTGCAAGCCGCGGCTCGCACCTCGGGGGAGTTCTCGCCCACCCCGGCGGTAAACACCAGGGCATCAATTCCTCCCGACACGGCGGCCATACCACCTATCGCTGCTCGCAAACGGTGCACATAAATGTCGAATGCCAACTTCGCTCTCTCGTGACCTTGTCGGATGCCGACGAGGATGTCGCGCATGTCGCTCGAAAGACCCGAGATACCGAGTAAGCCCGATTTTTGGTTCAGCACCTTGTCGATGTCCTGGCCATCCAACTGGCCCTGGCGCATCAGAAAAGTCAGAATTCCGGGATCCACCGACCCGGAGCGTGTCCCCATCATCAGACCCTCCAACGGTGTGAAGCCCATTGTCGTATCAATGCTCTGGCCGTCGCGAATCGCGGTGACTGAACAACCGTTCCCAAGGTGGCAACTCACAATTCTTAGAGCTTTCACATCCGCTCCGAGCATCTGCGCCGCCCGCTCGGCACAGTACTGATGATTGATCCCGTGGAATCCGTAGCGGCGAATTCCGCTCTCAAACCACTCATAAGGACCAGGATAGATCGCCGCGGATGGTGGTATTTGGCAGTGAAACGCGGTATCGAAGACGGCCACTTGGGTAACTGCGCCGAAAAGATCTTCGACTATCTTCATGCCTTCCACTTCGGCGCGAATGTGCAGTGGCGCGAAAGCCGAGAGGCTCTCAATGGCCGCTCGCACTTTGTCCGTGATCAGCACGGGGTTCCTAAAATGCGCGCCGCCATGGACCACACGGTGTCCTACTGCGTCGATCTCCAAAGTCGAGGCGATGGCACACGCGTTCCCGTCGCGCGCGGTGCGCAGCAGGTGCCGGATAACTTGCTCGCGCGAGCAAACCGGCAATTCCTCTTTGAAGGTGACACCCTGTGAGTTTCTTACAAGTATCGCCGCGGTGTCGGCACCCCACTCGATTTTCCCCTGCCACAGGGGATTGGGCGGATGATGCGGGACCGTCTCGCCAATTTCGTATAAGCAGGCTTTCTGGCTGCTGGAACCCGAGTTGAGTACGAGAATTTTCATATGTTGATAGGCCAGTTCAGTTTTTTTTATTCTGCGGGACCGTTTCTCACGCCACTTTTTGGGTCATCTGGGAGAGCGCATAGTCTTCCAGGTGGCGAGCATCGCTGTTGAATTTGCGGATGCCCTCGGCAAGTTTTTCCGTCGCCATCGCGTCCTCGTTGTGCATCCAGCGGAAGGTCTTCTCGTCCAGGTGAATGCGTTCTTCCTTGCTGGCCCGTGCTTTTGCCGGATCGAGCTTACGCTCCAAAGTGCCCTCGGCCTGCTCCAACTGGTCAAGAAGGTCTGGACTGATGGTGAGCAAATCCGATCCGGCCAGGCGGACGATCTGATTCACATTCCGGAAACTTGCCCCCATCACCTGAGTCTTGTAACCGAATTTCTTGTAGTAATTGTAGATGCGAGTGACGGACGCAACGCCGGGATCTTGGTCCGCTGGAATCTCCGTCCCGCCGCGCTCTTTCTTGTACCAGTCGTAAATGCGGCCAACGAAAGGCGAGATCAAGGTTACTCCGGCTTCGGCACACGCGACCGCTTGAGCAAAACTGAACAGAAGTGTGAGATTGCAGTGGATGCCTTCCTTCTCAAGAAGTTCGGCTGCCCGAATGCCCTCCCACGTGCTGGCGATCTTGATCAGGATGCGTTCGCGCGCCACGCCATTTTTCTCATACAGCGAGATTAGCTTTCGCGCCTTGGCGATCGTCGCCGTGGTATCGAAGCTCAAGCTTGCGGCGACCTCCGTGGAGACACGGCCGGGCACCACTTTGAGAATTTCACATCCGAACAGGACAAAAAGACGATCAATGAACTCTTCCGCCATCTCTTCATGGCGGCCGCCGCGCTTGAGGGCCAGCTCGGCAGCCTCTTCCACCAAGTGCGTGTAGACCGGCATCTGCGCGGCGTGAAAGAGAAGCGAAGGATTGGTGGTAGCGTCCTGCGGCCGATGCCGGGCAATAGCCTCAATATCACCGGTATCCGCTACAACGGTCGTGTATTTCTTCAGGGATTCTAACAATGTCATTGTTCTCTCCTATCGTTCAGTCTGAAACTTTGGATTTACCTGCCATCGCGTGATGCGGCCATCTTGTTAGCTTCAAACTGAGTGACCTTGGCCAGCCGACGACGATGTCTGTCTGCGCCGCTGAACCTGGCGCCGAGGAAATTTTTCGTGCAGTCCCATGCGACCGCAATACCCATGGTGCGGCCTCCGAAGCAGAGGATATTCAGGTCATCATCCTCCACCCCCTGGCGCGCCGAAGAGTCATCGTGACAGAGCGCCGCGCGTGCGCCGCTCACTTTATTGGCAGCCACGGAGGCGCCAGCGGCCTGGACCCCATCCATGGAGAGTGTACGAATGGCGTTAACACAGGTCAGATCCATTGTTTGCAGCACGGAAGAACTGAGGGAAACAGTTGCTATGCTCATTTGAGAATCAGAATCCTTTCGCCGCCTCTATCCGGCGGTCCACTTTGCACCAAACAAATCCAAGGTGGCCGTTTCACTCGTGCGCAGCTATCCCTTACATTCGATCCAGTTAGGCTGACTGTTGGGGCCATCTCCATCCAGTGATCTCGGGGCTGTCGATGCCATGCTTGTAGGCGTAGGCCCGGCAAGCGATCTGCGCGTTGCGAAATCTCTCCTTAGCGTGGCCACCGATGTTCTGCAACCGCGGAAGGCGGTCAATGGCATCTATAGCCAGACTGAAACGGTCAATCTCGTTGTTGATCGCCAACTCCATCGGCGTGTTGATGTTGCCTTTCTCTTTGTATCCCCGCACGTGAAGAGTCTTGTTCGTGCGGCCGTAGGTCAGGCGGTGAATCAGCCACGGATATCCGTGGAAATTGAAAATAATCGGCTTGTCCGTGGTGAACAGCGAATCGAAATCCGCATCCGTTAACCCGTGCGGATGTTCGGTGCTCGGCTGCAGCTTGAACAGGTCGACCACGTTAATGAAACGAATCTTCAGGTCAGGGAATTCTTCGCGCAGCAACACCGTTGCGGCGAGGGCTTCCTGCGTCGGGATGTCTCCGGCGGAAGCCATTACCAGGTCGGGTTCGCTGCCCTGGTCGTTGCTGGCCCAGTCCCAGATGCTGATGCCCTTGGTGCAGTGCTCGATCGCAGCATCCATGTTCAGGTACTGCAGGTGCAGCTGCTTGTCGGAAACAATCACGTTGATGTAGTTCTCGCTCCGCAGACAGTGATTGGCAACCGACAGCAGGCAGTTGACGTCGGGCGGAAGGTAAATACGCGTGACCGCAGCACTCTTGTTCAGCACCACGTCCAGGAACCCGGGATCCTGGTGCGTGAAACCGTTGTGGTCCTGCCGCCAAACCGTCGAAGTGATCAGCAGGTTCAGCGAGGCGATCTTCTGGCGCCAGGACAGATGGTTGCAGATGGACAGCCACTTGGCGTGCTGGTTGAACATGGAATCGATGACGTGGATAAAGGCCTCGTAGGAGGAGAAGAAGCCATTGCGCCCGGTGAGCAGATAGCCCTCGAGCATGCCTTCCATGGTGTGCTCGCTGAGCATTTCGATAACGCGTCCGTCAGTCGCCAGTTCGCTGCCATCCTCGTCTTCAGGGAAGTATTCAGCGATCCAGAATTTCTTGGCTGCCTGGTAGACCGCTTGCAGTTTGTTCGAGGTGTTTTCGTCCGGGCCGAACACGCGGAAGTTAGTCATGTTCGACTTCATCACATCGCGCAGGAAGTTCCCCAGTGGCGGCACATTCTCAGCTTCGATGCTTCCAGGCCGATCCACCTTCAGGGCGTAATCACAGAAATCAGGCAAACGCAACGCCTTCCTGAGGACACCACCATTGGCATGCGGGTTGGCGCTCATGCGGCGGTTCCCGGTGGGCGCGAGTTCCTTGAGTTCCGGAATCAACCTGCCGTTCTCGCCGAATAACTCTTCAGGCTTTTGGTCGCGCATCCACTTCTCGAGGATTCGCAGTTGTTCGGGGTTTTTCTTGACGTCGGTCAAAGGTACCTGGTGGGCGCGCCAAAAACCCTCGAGGCGGTGACCGTCTACTTCTTGCGGTGCGCCCCAGCCTTTCGGAGAGCGCAACACGATCATCGGCCAGCGCGGCCGTTTCGGAACACCGGTCGTGCGGCATTCCTGTTGATGCTCCTGGATCTCCCGGACGCAATGTTCCACGGTGGCTGCCATGGCTTGGTGCATGCTGTCTGGATCCGAGCCTTCAACGAAGTAGGGCGTCCAGCCATACCCTCGCAAGAGGTTCTCCAACTCTTCGTGGCTAATGCGCGCCAGAAGAGTGGGATTGTTAATCTTGTAGCCGTTCAAGTGCAGTATGGGCAGTACCGCGCCATCGCGAATGGGGTTCAGGAATTTGCTGATGTGCCAAGAAGTGGCCAGCGGTCCGGTTTCGGACTCGCCGTCTCCTACCACGGCGGCGACGATCAGGTCGGGGTTGTCAAATGCCGCGCCGCAAGCATGCGAGAGCACGTACCCCAGCTCACCTCCTTCGTGAATCGAACCAGGAGTTTCCGGCGTGCAGTGGCTGCCGATGCCCCCAGGGAACGAAAACTGTTTAAGGAACTCGTTCAGACCTACTTCGTCCTCACTCTTTTCCGGATATATTTCGGAGTATGTACCCTCCAAATACCCCGGCCCGAGAACCCCTGGCGCCCCGTGCCCGGGCCCAGCCATGAAAATCATGTCAAGATCGAATTTCTTGATCAGGCGGTTTAAATGGATGTATGTGAAAGCGAGGCCGGGGCTGGAACCCCAGTGTCCGAGCAGGCGGTTCTTGATGTGCTCGGGCTTCAGCGGCTCTTTTAACAACGGATTCGCTTGGAGATAGATCATCCCGAGCGCCAAATAATTGCAGGCCCGCCAATATGCGTGGGTCTTCCTCAGTTCCTCAGAGGTCAACGGTGTTCCGTGCACCGTGGAGCGCGCTTTCCCATATGCACTCAGCGAGACCGATGCGGGTTCTTCAACTAATACTCTCGATGTCATTTTAGGCTCCTTGATTTAAGCTTGTTGCGACTCCACCTTGCGCGAGGAAGGCTCTTTGGTCGTTGCCTCTCCGAGTAGCTCGCTTGGCGGCGACGCGATCATTGCAACGCGAGACCTGAATGCTCGGGCTCTTTTGACCCTGGAATCCTGGCCCATCCGCTCCGCAATCTCATTGCTTGCCTACTGGCACGATCCGTCGTCCACAAACTGATTCGAAGAGGCCATCGATGCGAGCGACTGCCAGCACGTCAATAATTTCTGATTCAGAGGATCGCTATTCAGGGAGTAGGGCGCAAGATAGTCTCTACTCACTGTGATTTTCAGGTATTTGTCGGTCAAGGCGTTCATAGTATTGAACTCGTTGGTCAGTAGCGGAAACGCGCTCTGATCCATGTCCGTGCTCGCCGCCGCTTGGGCCTGCGCCAGGCTGGATCGAATTTGCCTCCTGTAGTTCCCGAACCATGTGTCGGACAAGGGATACCCTCGTTCAATGGCATTCTTCAACGCAGCATGCCATTCAAGGATTTCCCTCATGGTCTCAATTCCAGCGCTGACAAATTCCCTTGAATAGCCGACTGGTGGCGCTGAAGCCGACTGCACCGCCTGCGATAACGTATCGCCGCTCGCGGGCAGAGTCAGAGTGATTTGATTCCCTACGAAGCGCAGCGATCCCCCGGCGATTCGCGCCAATCCCTCCACTTCCACATAGCTTTTCCCCTGCACCTGAATGACTTCTGCCTGTCCCTGCCGCCCGTCGATTAGGAGCACAGTCGTCTGTTGAACCGCCAGCACCAGCAAGGGCGATAGTAGTATCGTCACCAGCATCAACCCTGTGCGAGTCGGATTCGGACGCATATCACATCTTCCTTTGTCGCGGTCCGCGGAGCGCCGAAAATTCGGCTCCGAGCATCGCAGGCCGCGCGGCATTTCGCCGCAACACCGCTACTAACGGGACTGCAAGTAGAGCGCCAAAGGAAATCAATGAAAACAAACGACCTTTCGAGACCGTGCCGCGATTCCCTGCCCGCATGCGGGCAGCGCTTGACGGACAACCGAGCACAAGGACCGGTGCCATCCGTGATTTTTATTCCAAACCATTGATTTGGCAGCACACTCTTTTTTTTTCGAGTTTGGCCATCTCGATGCAACGTAGCAAATGCGAGGCATTTCGTAGGTCACTTCGTTCGTCGCTTTTATGGTCCCGGTGCTGATCTTTCTGTGTCTTCGTGGCGGATGTGGACTCACAAGCTCGGACATGGGCAAGGTGGCGGACGTAATGTGGGTGACCACGCGTCGTTCAAATGTCCATCAGAATGAGCTCATGTGACCTTATTCAGTGTTCTTCCTTGGGAGCGAGTGGAGCGGCAATTCGCACATGACAACTAACCACATCCCGAAGATTGCTTGTCGGACTCTCCTGATAGCGGTGTGCGCGAAGCACCTCTGCTTACCGATTCCCGTAGAACTTTTTTTGACTGCAGCCGGTATTCCTGCCGAGTGCTTTCCTCGAACGACATCGGGTCAGCCAGGTTTAATAGGCGTTTCCCATGCCTAAATTCCAGTCTCTAACTCGCATCTCTCTTCGATTCTTTACTGCTCTCCTTGGGCTTGGCCTGCTAGGGTACATGGTGTTTCGGACCGGTCCGGGAGCTGTTTGGCAGCAAGTTCACGCAGTCGGCTGGGGCCTAGTCCTGATCATCGTCCTGGGAGGCTTTTCCCAGCTGATTAAGACATGCGCCTGGCGACAAACTTTTGCATGCGATATTAGAGCACTTTCCTGGTCGCGCAGTTTTGGCGCGCAGCTGGTCTCCGATGCGGCCGGCCAACTTGGTTTTGCTGGGAAGCTGCTTGGCGAAGGCTTGCGCATATCTATGCTGGGTTCTGCTGTGCCGCTGGCCAATGGAATATCGTCTTCCGCGATTGATGGAGGATTGCACACTTTCACGGCGGCAGTCGTCACAGTATTCGGCATCTCCGCCACTTTATTGCTCGCTCCTCTTGACGGTAGGTCGCGAGTTTACGCATTGCTGCTCTCTGCCCTCCTAATAGGAGTGGTGGTCCTGGCGGCTGTGGCCGTCTCACGCCAGTGGCACCTGATGGGAAACGCGGCTAGAGCGATTGGGCGATTGCCTCGGCTTCACAAGTTGGTCAGCAGCAAGCTGTCAGTCATTGATTCAGCCGAACACAACCTACTCACGTTTTATCGCGAGGAGCCTACAGCATTCTGCGCGAGCCTGATGTTCAATCTCCTATGGCACGCGATGGCAGTCCTGGAGGTGTACCTCATCCTGCGATTTATGGGAGCGGGGATCGGCGTGGTCGGTGCGCTTGCATTGGAAGGGTTGACAAAAGTGATCAACCTCATTGGCGTGCTAAGTCCAGGTAACCTCGGGACCTACGAAGGCGGGAATATGCTCATTGCAAAGATGTTCGGTGCGACGGGCACTGCTGGATTGACGCTGGCGTTGTGCCGACGTACGCGTGCCGTCTTCTGGGCAGGAGTAGGGGCCATCTGCATGACAGTGATGAAGAGAGGCGAGTGGACAAACAAGATAGAGGTGAAGTGCGATGCTAAGGACCAGTTTTTACGTCACGCTTGCAGTCGTGTTGCTTCTAATGGCTCCTGCGATTGAAGCCGATAGTCCGGACGAGCCATATAGATTTTTCCGCGAGTTTGTTAGATTGAATGAAGAGCAGATAGCTGCGATCCACTCGGGGAAGGCTGTTGCCAAGGTCATCGAGTCGCCTACCCCTGATGAAGTGTACGTCTTCGGATCGGTCTACGTGGAGGCGACTCCAGAGAGCTACCTCAAGCTTGCTTCTGACATGGACGCGTTGCGCAAGCTCCCCAGCTATCTCGCCATCCAAAGTTTCAGCGATCCGCCGAAGCTTTCCGACCTAGAGGGCTTCACCCTGGAACAGCAAGACATCGAGGAGCTGAAGAACTGCAAGACAGGGCATTGCCAGTTCCAACTGCCGACTGAGGCGATAGAAGACTTTCAGCAATCGATTGACTGGTCCGCACCTGACGTTGCCGAGAGGGTGAATCGCCTGGCCCAGCGAATGGCACTGCAGGCACTCCAGGACTATATACAAGGGGGCAATACCGCCCTGGGAGCCTATCGTGACAAGAAGCATCCCGCGGCGATGGCGGAAACCTTCGCTTCGTTGATAAGACGTCTCGAGGCGCTTCCCGTGTACCTGCCGGAACTCAACGAGTATCTGCTCGAATACCCGAAGGCGAAATCGGACAACGTGCAGGCCGGTTTCTATTGGGAGAAGGTTAATTTCGGATTGAAGCCGACTTTCCGGATCGTACAGAAGATCGTCTATCGGGGAGCAATTGGAAAAGAGCCTGCCTACGCAGTGGCTGAGAAACAGATTTACGCAAGCCACTACTTCGAAACCGCGCTCGATCTAACCGTCTGCGTCAAAGATGCGCAACGGCCCGGCTTTTACATCATTACCGTCAAAGGTTCGAAACAGGCCGGGCTTACCGGATTGAAAGGGGGCATCGTGCGCAAGGTGGCCGTAGACAAGACCCGTTCTTCACTCGAGCGAGTCCTCGTCACGGTAAAACACAAGCTGGAATCGCAGAAGTCGCCGGGTGAGTGATAGCATTCCCTGATTGTCGGACCACAGACGTTTTGCATAACGGAAGAACTCGAGCCGTAGTTGGCGCATGGAAAATTCATACCAAGCGCTTTCCGCCGCACTACCCGTGATTCTTCGCATTTCCGAGCGAGTATACGCCCGCGTTATGGTAGTTCCGTTCTGGCGGTGATAGTCTCATGCGCATGACGGGGAATGACAGGACACCGACGCCGACTGATAGCAGGTATCGGGCTTTGCTCGATGTGTCCAGCGCGATGGTCGAGCAACCTACCGTAAAGGCCGTCGTGCACAGCTTTCGCCGTGTTCTGTCCAGTAGCTGTCGCCTCCACGGGAGCCCACCTCTACGTCCTAGGGAGTGACGGAGAAAGCCTGCATCTCCTCGAGTTCGATCGCGAAGCGGACGCGCCCGCGATCAAGATTGGCACAAAAATTTCGCGCGTTGGCGAGGTGGCGCGAGTACTTGAGGATCTGGAAGCAGTTTTCCTCCCGGACGTATCGCAGGAGATGTTCAAACATCCCGAGCTGGCTCCCTTTGCGCCCGAGTCTGTCGGCCGCCCTACCTATGTGTTTCCAGTGTCTACCTCTCAGCAACGATACGGAATTCTTGTAGTGACTAAGGACCGAGGACAGGAATTTGTTCCCGAAGATGTCGAACTCCTTCGTTCTCTCGCCTCGCACGTTGCGGTCGCGTTCGAGTTCGCGCTGGCGAAGGACAACGCAGAGCTGTACCAGCGACAAGTGGTGAAAGAGCGGGATCGGCTGAGGCTATTGTTGGAGATCAACAATCACATCGTTTCCAAGCTGGACATCAACGAATTGTTCCGGTCGGCATCGGCAACCATCCGAAGTTATTTTCGAAACGACTTCGCGGGATTTTGGCTCATCGATAAACAATCGAACCAGCTTGAATGCGTTGTAATGGATTTCCCCAGTGGCAAAGGTTCGTTGACCGAGGTCGCGAGGTCCGAACTTAGCGGTGCCGATCACGAAAAGTTGCGCTCCCGCGTGCCTGAACTGTTGTCGATCGAAGAGATCGAGAGGCTTCCGGCGCAAATCGCTGAAAAGCTCAAAGCTGAGTCAATCACCTCGGTGGCGATCGCGCCAATGTTTACTGCAAGCGGCCCCCTGGGCGTGATGACTCTGGGCAGCCGACAGCCGAGTAATTTCGGACAAGAGGGCTTGGACCTCTTGTCACAAATCAGCACTCAAATTGCGCTTGCGGTGGACAACGCGATTGCTTATGGACGCGTCACGGAAGCCAGGGATCGCCTTGAGGAAGAGCGCTTGTACCTCGAATCGGAGATCCGTTCCGAATACAGCTTCGAGGACATCGTCGGTAAAAGTGCCGCCCTCCGCAAAGTGCTCGATCACGTTGCGATCGTTGCGCCAACGGGGTCAACGGTGCTCTTGCACGGCGAGACCGGTACCGGCAAGGAACTGTTCGCCCGGGCGATTCATAATCGCAGCCCGCGTCGCGAGCGCACTTTCGTCCGGCTTAACTGTGCCGCCATACCTTCCGGGCTGGTGGAGAGCGAACTGTTTGGGCATGAAAAGGGCGCTTTCACCGGCGCGCTCATGCAGAAACGAGGCCGCTTTGAGTTGGCCGATCGCGGCACTCTCTTCTTAGATGAAATTGGCGACATCAGTCTCGAGCTGCAACCGAAGCTGTTGCGCGCTTTGCAGGAACGTGAGTTTGAACGACTGGGGAGTACGAAGACCATTGCCGTGGACGTTCGCCTGATTGCCGCAACGCACCGCGATCTGCAAGCAATGATACGTAACAACCAGTTCCGCGAAGACCTTTATTACAGGCTGAATGTTTGCCCGATCGAGATTCCTCCGCTTCGCGAAAGGCGCGAGGACATTCCCCTCCTGGTTCACTATTTTGTCTTGCGCCACTCCCGCCAAATGCAAAAGCGCGTTAGGTCCGTTCCGAAGCTGGCCATGGAGGCGCTGGTGAATGCCGATTGGCCGGGCAACATTCGCGAGCTGGAAAACTTTATCGAGCGCTGCGTGATTTTCACGCAAGGGGACGAGTTGAGTGTCCCGCATGCAGAGCTGAAGAAGGCGTCGGGCCGCTCCGTTGCTTCAGCCGCGTCAAGTTTCGAACAAGCCGAGCGGCAGGTCATCATCGATGCTTTGAGAGCCGCATCCGGAAGAGTAGCCGGCAAAGGCGGAGCCGCACAGCGCCTTGGACTCAAACGGACAACACTCCAAAACAAGATGCGCAAACTGAACATCAGTCGTGCGGACTATTCGGAGTAACAATCCTGCAGCTCTGGAATGCTGCTTTTGAACTCTGGTCTTCAAGCCAGCCATCGAGCCCCTGGTTTCCAGGGACAGGGGACACGCCCGCATGGCGGCACTGCCCGTTGGTTGGGCACAGGCACCCCGGCCACGTTTCAATACTCAACTGTAATTTCAATAACTTACGCGGACGAATACATGGCATAACACCTGCAACATTCTAACAAGGAAGCTCCCAGCCGACGCTCGTGGCTGCCCAGATACTCCTAGGAGGTGCGATGCTACGCGTCGAGATACACGATTCCGCGAACAGTTTGAACCTCAAGCTTGAAGGCCGATTCACCGGCCATGACGCTGAGAACGCTCGCACGCTTATTGCGCGCTGCCGCGACGGAATCAGACTGGTTGTCGATCTAACGGAAGTCACGTTCATTGACTCGGAGGGGGAAGAGGTACTGTCGTTTTTTGGCCGGTTCGGGGCGGAGTTCGTTGCCCAAACATCCTATTCACTCGACGTATGTGAGCGCCTGCATCTCCGCCTCGCCGACGGTGGCGCATCGGGGGCGAACACCTCAGGTGCTTCACGCGCAAACGCTGGCCAACGCGGGGCCCACGCATGTCAGCCGGAAAACGAGGGAGTCTGAACACCGGGCAAGCACATCATTGCGAGAATCGCGATGTGACCCCAATACGGTGTCGTTCTCAGTTATTGCGGAGATCAGCCCGTTCTTTCTCCAGATCGAGATAACCCCCACGCTATTGTCCAACTTTGTCGTCGCTAACCGAGATTTCAGCAATGCCCACATGCGGGCAGCGTATGTCCCGCCTGCATGCCACACCTGCCGCCTCTTCCATTGATGTCAACAACTTGCGTCGGCCAAAGTTTGGCACCCACATTGCCCATTAGCATGGCGAAACCGCAGGGCCTGGTGTTAGGACATTTCGGTTCTTGGGAGACGTTATGTCGCTGATTCTCATATTCGCTCGTAGATGGGTCCGGTGGTATCGCGTGCTGCGGTACCACAAGGCATTCAGCTTCGCCGACTCCGTGCGCTATGGCCTGTGGCTGTCGCTTAGCTAGAGGGGATACTCCATGAATCCAGTATGTTCTTCGAATGAGAAACGGGCCTCGCAGTCAACGATTGCCGGCATCGTTGCCTTCCGTGATCCAGTGACGGACGAGATGCTTGTGGCCGCTGCCAAGAGGGGCGATGAGAAGGCATTTGAAACACTTGTCAGACGCCATCGGCCAAGAATTCTTGCGCTTGCGCTGCGCTACCTGCGGGTTCGAGAAGACGCTGAAGATGTTGTCCAGCAGGCTCTCCAAAAAACGTTCATCTACTTGAACAGTTTCGAAGGGAAATCCTCGTTCTCAACATGGGTAACGCGTATTGCCATCAACGAAGCCCTTATGTGGTTGCGCAGAGCTCGTGCGCTGCGCGAGGTGTCCGTCGACAATTTGAGCAGCGAGGATGAAACTGTACCCGCACTGGAGATACCGGATCTAAGTCCAGATCCCGAAGCTCAGTACTTGCAGCGAGAGGGACTGCAAATTCTGTTCGCTGCGATAGGCGAGTTGAGGCCAGGAATGCGGACGGCCATCGAGTTGCGAGAACTTGGTGAGTTAACCAACTGGGAGACCGCTCGCCGCATGGGTCTCTCGCTCGGCGCCGTTAAAGCACGGGTGTTCCAAGGGAGAAAGAAGCTAGGCGAAACACTGAGGCGCTATAGGAGATCGCCTCGGATGTCTAGCCACGGCGCTTTAGCCATCGCCGGTAGCCCTAAACGCCGCTCACAAAATCGCCTGATCTGCAATTCCTGTGGTTAGTGCCGATAAAAAAGAAGAAAGACCTCTAATCCCAATCACCTGAATCTGTCCTGTCTGTCATCGCTTGTGCTCACACTCGCAGTTAATGTCGATCATTCTTCAAAAAATATAGGTTAACAAAGACCGGTGTGCGTGGTTCCGAAGTCTCGGCCGTATTCACTTGCTCGCCGAGTGATAGCAGCAGTCAGCCGTGCCGGCATTTCCGTCCGCAACAGATTGGAATCGTTAACTCCAAATGCCCTACCGGATGGCACTCCCGGAATCAGAAACGATTCCACGGCTTCCGAAGTTCGCGGGCAGTGGGCACCTGGCGGCGGCAATGCCCGCATACGGGCAGCCCGCGCGGCCAGAATCCGTCGTGCCCATTTAGATTCAACCACTTGCAATCCGCGCGAATTGGCCTGTCATCTGCACTACTCAAAATCCGGAATACGTAGGCATGTGGATATCAACAATATGAGATTCAACTACCGATCACTGGTCTTCCTCATGTGCGCTCTTGCATCGCCGTTGGCCTTGTCGGCGCAAGAGCAAACAGCGAACGCCGAGACTCAGGCGCCCGTGCTTACCCTCGATGAGGCGGTTAGTCTGGCACTCCAACACAACTGGAATGTGAAGAACTCGGTGCTGGAGGCTCAGAAAAACGACTTCCGGGTGAGTACAGCCCGCAGCCGGCGGCTGCCCCAATTTCAATTTTCCATGCTGGGCGGCGAGCTCTTGCGACCATTTGACTTCACCTTCCAAAAAGGTGTGTTCGGCACGTATCCAAACGTTGGGCCAATCCCAGGGACCAACGCCAAAGTGCACACGCCCGCGGTATTTACCACCTATCTTACTGGCAGCATCGATCAACCACTGACACAGCAATACAAGATTGGCCTAGGAATTCGCGCAACAGAGCTTGGCCGCGATATCGCTCGTGAAGATGTCCGCGCCGAGCGGCAGAAGATCGCTGCCGAAGTCCGCACTGCGTACTTCAACCTTTTCGCGATTCAGGCCAGTGTGGACGCCGCGCGGGAGGCGGTAAAAACCTTCGAAGAAGCACAGCGGGTCACGGTGCAATACGTGGCGGAAAAGACGGTCCTGCGCGCCGAGGAATTGGACGTCGATGCGCGCTTAGCGAAATCGCGCTATGAGTTGTCCGTCGCGGAGAATGGGCTGGCTACACTGCGTGAGGCGTTGAACCAACTGCTTGGCCGCGATGTTGCGACACTCTTTCGTGTCGAGTTTATTCCTGAGCAGGACACAAGCGATCTGACTCTCGATTCGGCCCGGCAGGAAGCGCTGGCGAACCGCCCCGAGGTGCGGCAAGCACACTTGAAAGAAAAGCAAGCTGAATATGATCGGCGACTCGCGAAAGCCGAGTACATTCCGGACCTAAGTCTGTCCCTGCGCTATCAGGGTATCAACAACGTGCAAGTTCTCCCGCAAAACGTTACCACGGCCGGCTTTTACCTGAGTTGGGAGCCATTCGATTGGGGCCGCCGCCACAACAAGGTTGTTGAAGCAGCGAAGACTGTCGAACAAGCGCACAACGGGATCCAAGAGACGGAATCGAACCTCGCGGTCGAAGTTGGTGGGAAATATCGCAAATGGCACGAAGCTTCTTTGCTGCTTAACGCTTCCCGTACTGCCCACGAAGCGGCTGCGGAGCAATTGCGCGAGACGGGCAACAAATATAAGGTGCAGGCCGCGCTGTTAAGAGACCTTCTCCAGGCGCAAGCGCAAAATTCCGAAACCAATTTCCAGTATCAGCAAGCGCTTTCCTCTTATTGGAGCGCTTTTGCCGAACTGCGCAAATCGATGGGAGAAGAGTAACCGATGAGAGCAAGAATTTTAGGCGCGACAGCCAGTCAGGGCGGAGTTCGAGAAAGCGATCGGAGAGGAGTGGACTTTATGAGCAGCAACAGGAAACGACGGGGGTCAGTAATAGGGGCTGTGCTTTTCGCCACGATTGTGGCTACAAGTGGCTGTCAGGAACCCACGAAAGTCGCAGCTAAATCTCCCACACCCGTTCATGTAGTGGATGTGGCTTTGTATTCGCCTTCAGAAGATTTGCGCTACTCGGCTTCCGTTCTGCCGTTCGCGGAAGCGGTTCTGTCATTCAAGTCCGCAGGATATGTGACCGAAATTAAACAGGTCGCGGGTGCTGACGGGCGGCGTCGCGACATAGGGTCAGGAGACTATGTCGCCAGGGGCGCCGTTCTCGCGCAGATTCGCCATCAGGACTTGAAGAATCAACTTGACCAGGCCACCGCAACAGTAAGTGCCGCCCAAGCTCAGCATGTCGAGGCGACGAAGGACTACGAGCGCGCGAAAACGCTTTACGCCTCAGAGAGCTTGACCAAGCCCGATTTCGACCGAGCGCAGGCGAAATTCGATTCGACCCTCGCGGCTGTGGATCAGGCCCAGGCAAATGTGCACCAAGCGCAGTTGGCTCTCCAGGACGCGGATCTGACGGCGCCCTTCTCAGGGTACATCCTTGCCCGGAACATTGAACTAGGGAACCTCGCAGCACCCGGGACTCCGGCCTTTACTATCGCCGACACGAGTGCGGTCAAAATCAGTTTTGGCGTTCCTGACTATGCCGTAAGGCGTCTGCGCTTGGCGCAACAATTCAGCATTCATTTGCAGGACGATCCGAAAGAGTACAACGGACGGGTCACGAGTATTGCCGCGAGCGCCGATGAGAAAAATCGCGTCTTTGCCATCGAGGTGACCGTGCCAAACCCGAAAGCGTCATTGAAGCCCGGGATGATTGCTTCACTCAGTTTGACAGGCGTTCACAATGCCCCGGTTCCCTCCGTGCCCCTTAGCGCCGTTGTTGCTGACCCCGGCTCAGCCGGACACTACGCGGTTTTCGTCGCCAGCGAACAGGGCGGCAAATGGGTCGCGCACTTGCGCCAGGTCGCACTTGGTGAAACCCACGAGAGTGATGTGGCAGTCGAAGGTGTAAATCCAGCCGAGAAAGTTGTCGTCGTTGGAGCCGCTGGTCTGAAGGACGGCGATTTCATCCAGGTCCTCCCCTAAAGGTATAGAACAATGACACACGAAAACGGGCAAGACATCAGCAATCGTCGCAATATCCCCAGGTTTTTTGTGGAGCACCCGCACATCTCTTGGATCCTTCTTCTCGGGGTGCTCATTTGGGGCTATTTCGGCTATACCTCGATGCCGCAGCGCAAGGACCCGGACATTCCCGTGCGCCTCGGTGTGGCCGCTTGTCCATGGCCCGGAGCCACTGCCCAACAGGTCGAACAGTTTATTACACGTCGCATTGAGGACGTTGCCGCCGAGAATAAGACCATCCATCCGGGAACGGATGCAGACTACGGCATTAAGTCCACATCTCTGCCCGGCTATTCGTTTGTGACCATTCAACTGGATGAGGGCATCACCGATACCAAGCGGCAATTCAGCGATATCAACCTCAAGCTGGATGCTCTAAATTCTCAGTTGCCTCAGGGCGCCGGCCCCATCATTTTCCAAAGCGATTTCGGAGACACCGCCGCGCTCATGCTGACCGTCGCGAGCCCGAAGGCGGACGATATCGAAATCACAGCCCGCGCCAACTCCGTCGAATCGGCAATTCGCAAAACTCGTGATGCAAAACAGCAGAATCGAGTGGGGCAGCAGATCACAGTGGTAGTTTCCTTTCCACAATCCATTCCGGCGCGCGCAGTTCTTGACACCGTATACCTGTTTCAAGAGAAAGCGCGGACCGACGGCATCATTCGAGACTCGGAAATCATACAGGGGAGCGGATTCATCGGCGTGGATGGCGTTTCCGAAGGGGATGATAGCAGCATTCAAGCGTTCATCCAGCGGTTCATCGCGGAGCGGCTAAAACGGTCCGAGATGCATCCCGATGCGTGGGCCCCAGCGATCATCCGCGATCCCAGGGACACACAAACGAAACTGGCCAACGTTGCTGGCGACAAATATAGCTATGCCGAACTCGACAATTTTTCTGATCTGATTGGCCGAACGCTGCAGGGAGCTCCCGAAGTTTCCAAGGTGGAGCGGCGGGGCGTTTTGTCGCAGACTATCTATCTGGATTACTCGCAGGATCGCCTCGCAGCCTACGGCCTTCGTCCTGCTGATCTCTCCAAAGTGCTTTCGGCTCGGAACATCATCGCGCCGGGCGGAACTGCTGAAACAGGCGAGCGTAGGTTCATTCTCACCCCTTCGGGACAATTTGATACGCCAAGAAGTATCGGGGATGTGGCTGTATCGGCTACATCAGAGGGTACCCCCGTATATTTACGGGATCTCGTCCAAATCAGCCGAGGCTATCAGGCTCCTGCGCAGTATCTCAACTACTACACTTGGCGAGACGCAAATGGGCACTGGCAGCGCAGCCGCGCGATCACCTTGGCAATCTACATGCGTGATAGGAAGCAAATCGCGCGCTTCGGAAAGTCCGTGAATTCGAAGCTCTCGGAGCTTCGCCAAATCCTTCCCGCCGACCTGATTCTGGCGCACACCTCTGATCAACCGCTGCAAGTCTACGAGAACATCCATCTGTTCATGCGGGCACTTGGCGAAGCCATTATACTCGTCGTCCTTGTTTCGCTACTTGGATTTTGGGAGTGGCGGCTGGCGCTGATCATGGCGCTGGCAATACCCATCACACTCGCGATGACTTTCGGTATCGTGTATATGTTGGGAATCGATCTTCAACAAGTCTCCATCGCAACGCTGATCATCGCACTGGGCCTTCTCGTGGACGTGCCGGTGGTCTCAGGAGACGGCATTAAACGCCATTTGGCGGAAGGGTTTCCGCGCAGCATTGCCTGCTGGCTCGGCCCTACAAAGCTGGCAACCGCGATTTTCTACGCGACCATCACGAATATCATCGCCTACCTGCCTTTTTTGATGCTCACCGGCAATACTGGCGAGTTCTTGAAGAGCCTTCCTGTCGTGATGACGGCTTGTCTGCTGTGCGCGCTCTTTGTCGCCATGACCTTCGTCCCGTTCCTGGGCTACTACATCTTGCGTCCTCCGGCAAAGCGAGAACCGACGATCGAGGAGAGACGGCAGCGAGGATTTTACGGCTTCTACAACAGACTCGTCGGCAAAGCCATAAAACACCGTTGGGCTGTCCTCGGCGGGTCCTTGGTTTTCCTGATCGGCGGCGGGTTGTTCGGTTCTCGACTTAAGACCCAATTCTTTCCCGAAGACGTCCAGTATTGGTTTTATTTGGATATTTGGTTGCCGAATGACACACCCTTGAGCGCCACCAACGATGCTGCCGTGCAGGCCGAAAGAGTCGTCCGACGAGTGATTGACAATTCGCCTGACGTCACTACGAAAGAGAACCGTGGGCATCTTCTCAGGTCACTAACGACCTTTGCCGGTGGTGGGGGACCTCGCTTCTGGTTTTCAGTCTCGCCCGAAATGCCGCAGACCAACTACGCTCAAATGATTGTTGAGGTCACTGATAAAGAGGCTTCGCCAAAGTTAGCTCGTCCGATCCAGGACGCACTGGACAAAGAAGTACCAGGCGCGTGGGTTACGGTTCGCCAGCTTCAAACGAATCCTGTTGAGAATCCCGTAGAGCTGCTGATCTCTGGGCAGGAGGACGTTGACTCAAGAAATGAAGTTAGCGATATTCGCACGCTGCGACAGATTGCCGGGCAGGCCCAAGACATCGTCCGGCAGGCTCGCGGTATTGCCGTTCTTCGCGATGATTGGCTCCCTGACAACGTTCAGCAGAGGATTCAGATCGATCCAGACCGCGCCAACGTGGCAGCCATTACCAACGCCGATGTGGCAGACTCATCGGCGACAGCTATGAGCGGCGCCCCAGTGGGCATATTCAAGGAAGGCGACAAGAACATTCCGATTGTGGCGCGCCTTCGCATGGAGGAGCGTGCTCAGCTCGCCGACATCAAGAACCTGTATGTTTATTCTTCACAGACGAACAACCGGGTGCCTCTGCTGTCCGTCGCGACGGTCGGAAATTCTTTGGAAACCGGTCGCGTTAGGCGCCGCGAGCATTTTCGCACCATTTCCATCCTGTGTTATCCCCAGCCTGGAGTTCTTGCATCTGAAGTGCTTAACCAGATCCTTCCAAAAATACAGGAATTTCAAAAAAATCTCCCGCCGGGTTATCAGCTTCGGATTGGTGGCGAACGGGCCAAACAAATCGACGGATTCGACAACCTCAAACTCGTTCTGTTGATCTCTTTACTCGGGATTTACCTCGCGCTATTGATTCAATTCAATAATGCCGTAAAACCTCTTCTGGTATTCGCCGCTGCTCCCTACGGAGTGATTGGCTCTCTGATCGCCCTCTCGGTAATGCATACACCGTTTGGATTTATGGCCTTTCTGGGTATCGCCAGCTTAATCGGAGTGATCGTAAGCCACGTCATCGTACTCTTCGATTTCATCGAGGAAATGCATGAGAAAGGGGAGCCTCTGGAACAGGCCCTTCCGGACGCAGGCATCCAACGTATTCGGCCGGTAATGATTACCGTACTAGCGACCATCTTGGCGCTCTTCCCACTGGCGCTTGAAGGAGGGCCCCTGTGGAAGCCTCTTTGTTATGCACAGATAGGCGGGCTTGCCGTCGCGACGTTCATCACGTTGCTCTTGGTGCCTGTCCTTTACAGCATCTTCGTTCTTGATCTGAAAATCATTCGCTGGGAAACGAAGCAACCTGCGGCTGAGACGGAAGCTCGCCCGGCCCCTGAAATGGCGCCACACACCAGCTGATGACAAGGGTCTCTTCGGGATGTGGAAGACCGGCTCAAGGATCTGGGGGGTCTATCGGAGGAAAGCGCCTTCGGTTGGGGAGTACGAACGGCTAGAAGTCGTCTCATATGCAGACCCCGTTTAGAAGAGGAGATAGGAAATGACTTTGGTCGGATCTCTGCCGATGAGTCCAGGAACGATCTCGGCTCTTGCCGCGCTTTTTGGTTCGGTTGTAGGTGCACTGGGTGCGGCCTTTGCCACCTGGATAACCCAGATGCATCAGAATCGGCGCGACTTGCTGGCAAAAAAGTTGTTCCACCGCGAGGAGCTGTATTCAGATTTCATCAGGGAGAGCGCGCGCCTCCTGCTGCACGCCTCGCAGCACAACGTAATTGATCCAAACAATCTGATTCCGGCTTATGCTGTGTTGAGCCGCATGCGCCTAAGTTCCTCGCCACAGGTAGTGGCCACTGCCGAAGAAGTTATAAGACACATCGTAGGCTCTTACTTGGAGCCGAACCTGACGCCCGAGCAAATCCAGTCCAGGGCCACAAGTGGTGACGATCCGTTGAGAGAATTCAGCTACATTTGTCGCTCTGAACTCGAATCGATGCAAAGACGAATATGATTGCAACGAGAGGATCAAGGCCGCCGATCCGCAAGCGTGTGCTTGATCCTCTGAGACGAAAGGTCAATTGGTAGGGCATAGTTATACATGCTTTGGATCAGCGAAACGAGAGATTTATGCTCAACGAAGAGCCGCAATGGCTCCAACAGATGGAGCCGATTTTCGAAATACTGAATGACGGTGTTCTCATCCTCACTGATGAATCCCATCGGATTCTCTTCGTCAACACGGTCTTTGAGGAAATGACCGGAATTCCTCGTGCTGAAATCATCGGCCGCGATCCCCGGCAGCTGATTCATGGGGCTGTAGACTCTGCTCGCGTCGACGCGTTCCAACAGAAAACCCTTGATAGGGGCCGGGGCCGCGAAGAGTTCTACCTGTCCACGAAGGGCGGCGGGCGACTGCCCGTGGTGCTCAGTGTGCGCATAATCCAAAGTCCCGAGGCCGGGCGTTTCGGGATCGTGACCTTGACCGATATTTCAGAACAAAAACGCACGGAAGAGAAGCTCCGCGAAGCTAACGAGCGGCTCGAAGAGTATCGGACACACATTGAGCAAGACCTAACGCTGGCGACCCGCGTGCAGCAGAGCCTGGCACCGAAACCTGTCCGCTGGGGAGGCTTGCGTGTCGACACTTTCTACCAACCGGCGCACAGAATCGGTGGTGACTTCGGGTTGGTCACTCCATTCAAAGAAGAATACCTGAATATTCTGGTTTGCGATGTCTCCGGCCACGGCATCAGTTCCGCGCTGGTCGCCAATCGAATCTACTCGGAGACGCTTACGCTGCTAGGTAATCGTTTGCCGCTCGCGGACCTGCTTCGTCAACTGAGCTCTCTCGTGATTCGGAATGTGGGCCTGCCAGCATTCTTTTTCACCTTGGCGGCGGCCCGGGTTCACCGAAGCGGAAGGCACATGGAGTTCGCTGGAGCTGGACATCCGCCGGCGATGATCGTCCAGCCAGGAGCCGAGCCTCGGCTGCTCCCATCCCGCAGCATGATTCTCGGCACACTGCCGAATGCCGTGGACGCCAACGCCACGCTATCCGCAGAACTCCAGCCCGGCGACCGCATCGTGCTGTACACCGATGGCATCACTGAGGTGTTTGACTCGCGTGGCGAAATGCTCGAAGTAGATGGTCTACAGAACTTTGTCCGCGAAACGGCGCTTCTGCCATTCAGCGAAATGAAGCAGGGTCTTCTCGATCGCATCTCAGCGTGGCGCGATGGCCCGCCGGTCGACGACGTGTCACTCGTCCTCGTCGAAGTGGCTGAGCAGAGCGGCCTACCCCAGGCACGCGCTCCGCGAGAAACTTCTGGATCATAAACAGTACATCCCGCGAGCATGGGGACGGCATGCCGGAAGTCCGGGACTGCAAGCGGCCGGGAGTCCTTTTCGGTGACGAGGGGGTCAGGCCCAAGTCTTCTGATGACTTCAAGGTTCATTGTCTTTTTACTACTTTTACTAAGGTTGCCGAAACGGAACTCTCTAAGGGCTATGAGCAGCTATCAGCAATTGAAAGCGCCGGGCGCCAACCAACTGGAAAAGCACGGGTTCCTTTGTTTTGGCCGCGTTTTCGAAGATTTTGCCGGAAAATCCCACCTCTCCGCCATTCTTCTCAAAGGACGCTGGGAAAACTCAGTTCCTGTGCCCGTTCAAACCGCCGAGTTTCATCCATAATGTATTCGTCACGCCGTGGGGTCACCAGCGCTGGTGCCAACAACTGTTAAAGGACGCCGGAAAATGGCTTCATAATCCGAAACGACGGTTCCCTAGACCGTTGTAGATAGCCTACCTGTTTGGCAGCCAGGGGCGCTGACCTATTTGGTGTTGAGATGAATGACGCAAACTCCCTGCCCATCCCTCTTGCCGTTCGCGAGAGACCCTATGTTACATACTCTAGGCACTTATTTACATCTGCCGAGGATTTGGTACACTGTTCCCAAGGACCTCATGCAAACCTCAAAAGCCGAAAAGCTCCGCAAGCTGGCCTCGAAACGCCAGATCGTAAGGGCCAAAGATGCCAGGGAACTCGGCATTCCCCGAACGTATCTCCCGCGGCTGGCTCGCCGGGGGGACCTGGAAAAGGTCGGCCGCGGTCTCTATTCCTCTCGGGATTTCTCCGGAACTGAGAACACCTCCCTCATCGAAGCGGCTTACCAAATCCCCAAGGGGATCGTCTGCCTGCTCTCCGCGCTCCGGTTTCATAATTTCACAACGCAGTCTCCCCACGAGGTCTGGATGGCGATCGGCCACAAAGCCTGGGCTCCCAAAGTTTCCTCTCCCCCCGTTCGCATCGTGCGCATGTCCGGGCCAGCCCTTCACTTTGGAATGAAAGAACATTCTATTTCCGGCGCGACTCTTCGGGTGTTTTCCCCGGCAAAGACGGTGGCCGACTGCTTCAAGTTTCGCAGCAAGGTTGGCCTCGATGTCGCCATAGAAGCCCTCAAGGAATGTCGCCAGCAGAAGAAAGCCTCGGTTGACGAACTCGCTGCCGCCGCCAAAATCTGCCGCGTCGCCAACGTCATGCGCCCGTATCTGGAGTCACTCTAGTTGACAAAACCGGCCCCAAAGAATCTCCCCGCTTCCGTCCGCCAGAAGCTCGCGAACCTAGCGCGCGAGCGCAACGTGGATTTCGGACTGATCCTCGTCAAGTACGGGCTCGAACGCATTCTCTTCCGGCTGAGCCGCTCCCGTCACCGTGACGTTTTCATTCTGAAAGGCGCGCTGCTCTTTGAGCTGTGGACGGCACAACGCTATCGTCCGACAAGGGATGCTGATTTCCTCGCTCGCGGTGACAACGCCCCGGAGCGCTTCGCCCATATTTTTCGGGAACTCTGCGTTTTGGAAGTCGACGAGGACGGCCTGCGCTTCGACGCCGAGACCGTCGAAGCGGAACGCATATCCGAGGATGCCGACTACGAAGGCGTCCGGGTGACCTTGCTTGCGTATCTCGAACGCGCAAAGATTCCCATTCAGGTTGACATCGGCTTCGGCGACATCGTCACACCAGCACCTTCCAGGACCGACTATCCCACGCTCCTGGAATTCCCTGGCCCGCGTTTGCTTGCCTATCCGAAGGAAACGGTCGTTGCCGAAAAACTCGAAGCACTTGTGAAACTCGGAATCGCCAATACCCGCATGAAGGATTTCTACGATCTGGAGGTTCTGTCCCGTACGTTCGCGTTCGAAGGAAAAACTCTCGCCCAGGCGATTCAAAACACCTTTCAAAAACGTGGGACTGACCTTCCGATGGCAGGTCTGCCCGTCGCCTTCACGTCCGAGTTTTATGACGACGTAAACAAGAAACGGCAATGGACCGCGTTTTGCGCGAAGAACAAGTCCTACGTCGAGAAGGCTGAATTCAAGGCGGTGATGGAAACCATCCGAAACTTTCTCGCTCTCCCAGTCCGCACCGTCCAAGAAGGACATTCGTTCACGAAGACGTGGAAGCCCGGCGGACCCTGGCGTTGAAACGGTTATCAATGCATTTCGTTCGAGGAGTTCTCAAGACTCGGAACGATGCGAACTACCGGATTTAGTCTCCTGTTCTCTCCTCCCCTCTGTGGGCACATTCCTCCAGGCGACTTTCAGAAAAATGTACTAGTACCAAGATTTTTCCTCCTTTTTCGACTTCTGGATGTTCCTTAATTAAGTAGAGGGGGGCCGTGATCGGGAATTCTCCGCCAGCTTGGACTTTTCCGGGGGATTAAGATTTTTTCTTACTTTTTGCCTTCTCGATGTTCCTTTAATAAGTAGAGGGCTGTGGCCGGGATTTCCCTGGCAACCCGGAATCCCTGAGGGATTAAAATTTTTTTTCTTACTTTTTTCCGACTGGATGTTCCCTAGTAAGTAGAGGGACTGGTGGACTTTCTGCGATGAAGATACTTACTACAGCTTCCAGTAGGTCAGGGGCAAGATTTTTTCTTACTTTTTCCATTTTCAAGGCCTCTTTAATAGTAGAGGACTCGACGATGTCAAAGGGTTTGTACCGCTCTCTGCAGCGCGGGAAGGTGACGGGTGCATGAAAGACACAGATCACCCGATCCGTCACCCTCGCGTTCACCTTGGCGATCGAGCAAATGCCCAAGGAACAAGAGGTTGCGCACGGCGCGACGATCAATTTGGACGCGGGCAAAACCCTGTGTTGGGCTGGAGCGACCCCACTCTTGCACACGGTTCCGTGGCCAAAGTGATACTTGGGGTCGCTCCAGCCCACGAGGAGATTCCTTCCGATGTTTTGCCCGCGTGTGTTGCCGAACTCTTAGACGAAACATGTTTAGGAAAAGGGTGAATCAGGTGAAGACAGTAAGAATTACCCTCTGCACTTTCAGAACTGCCACTTCTTCACCTAACGCTCGGCTCACGGAATTCATTCTCAAGCGTTTTCCAACCACCACCTCTGCGAAAGTCACCGTGCAAAAAAGGGCAAATCGGGCGGGAGCGACCCCACTTTTTGGCGATCAATCCGCCCAAAAGTTTTGTCCGGGTCGCTCCCGCCCGTTGCTGCATTCCGGTGCGCATGTTTTTTCGTCAAGGGCGAAGCAGCCTCGCTCCTGGCCGTCAAAATCTCAAGTTCCGGTGAAGTGGGCTTCACCCTCCTACTTCACCGCAACCTCACCTCCTACTTCACCCTCGATCGAGTACAAGATTACGGAAATCAATCACATGAATCGTCCCGAAGAACGAAATTGTGCGCGGCCCAGACCGCGCCTGAGGCGGGAGCGACCCCACCCTTTGACGCACGGTGCGTCACGGTTGCCGTGTGGTCGCTCCCGCCCTCACAGAAACTTCGGGGCCGCGTTTTGCGCGCTTGCATATACGGACCCGAGAATTTGTCAGACAGGATGTCTGACATCTTGTAGGAACACGAAAGGAGAAGTCCGTTGTCTATTTTGAAGTCACCACCAAAACAGCCGAAAGCAGTCACCATCCAAGCGCGTGTCGAAGAATCGGTAAAGACGCAGCTAGAGCTCTACGCTGAGTTCATCGATGCTTCGCCGTCTTACGTGATCACCGAAGCCCTGAAGCTGTTGTTCCGCAAGGACGACGACTTTAGACGCTGGGCAGACGAACACGCAAACAACCACAACAATGGAAAAGCTAAAGGAGACGTTCTTGCGAAGGCCGTCTAACAAACATGAAGTCCCGTCCAACCCAATTCGGCGCGCGCGAGAACACAGCGTCCCCAAGACAGCATGCCCCGCGCTTTGTAGAAAATGCTCGCTCGAATGCAATTTGTATTGAGGAAGAGAACTCAGACGTAGCGGGAGATTCCCTTCTAGCCGACGCACTCGCGGAAGGTAGCAAAAGCCTTCTACATGCCGCGTCACAACACGCGGCCACAGGGGGAGAAGGCAGGGCCCGTGCTGAGCGCTCGGCCCAAGCATCTACACTCAAACCTTCACAAGAATCCAAGCCTGCCTTCGAAGCCTTGATTGGCAGTCCCGAAGCGGCGAAATTGCTGGGCAATATTCACGTCAAGACCCTGCAGCGCTACGCGCGGACGGGAAGTCTTCCCGGATACCAAATTGGCGGCCACTGGTATTTTCGTGTATCAGAGCTGGACGCATGGCTGCAATCTCGGATAAATTCAAATTGCCAACCCGCTGACCGCGTGGATTTCACACAGGAGAAGACACAGTGAAATTCACACGGCAACGCTATCAGTCAGGAAGTTTGTCACGCGAAATGCGGAAGGCCGGCCCCGCAGTTTGGATCTTTCGTTGGCGCGAGAACGCAACGGAAGGAAGGGTCTACCGGAAGGTGGTTGTGGGTACCATCGAACAGTTCCCAACCAAGACAGCGGCAAAACGTGCCGTTGAAACATTTCGCTCCACGATCAACGCGGTCAATCCCGCAGTGCCCGTGACCTTAAGGCAATTGGTCAAGCATTATGAAGAGAACGAATTGCCAAGCAAGGCCTTCTCAACACAACGAACCTTCCAGACGTCGCTGAAGACTTGGGTTCTTCCGAAGTGGGGCGAACACAGGCTTTCAGACGTGCGCACAGTGGAAGTGGAATGCTGGCTTCACAGCCTGCCACTTGCGAACGCGACAAAGGCGAAGATCAGAAACACCATGCACGTCATCTTTGCCCATGCCGGCCGCCACGAGTGGATTGCGACGAATCCTATGACGCTCGTGCGCCAGAGTGCGAAGCGTGAGAAGTTGCCCGACGTACTGGAGCTGGATGAACTGAAGAAGTTACTGGCAGAGCTTGAGAACCCGGCCCGTGCGCTGGTCTTTCTGACCGCTGCCACGGGATTAAGGGTATCTGAAGCTTTGGGGTTGAAGTGGTCTGACGTTGACTTCGCCGCTGGTGAAATCCGGCTCAGCAGAGCAGTAGTTCATCAGCATGTCGGTGACATGAAGACAGAGGCTTCCCAGAAGCCCGTGCCAATGGATGGCGCACTGCTCGAAGCTCTGCAGGATTGGAGCAGACAGGCACCGTACCAGCAGATGGGTGACTGGGTATTTGCTAGCCCGGATATGGACGGCAAACAACCGTACTGGCCAGAGACTCCGCTAAAGTGCTACGTGCATCCCGCTGCGAAGCGCGTAGGCATCACCAAGGCTCTGGGATGGCATTCCTTCCGCAGGACGTTCGCAACGCTCTTGAAAGGCGGCGGTGAGGACGTAAAGACGGTCCAGGAACTGATGCGGCACGCAAGCAGCAGACTGACGCTGGATGTGTACGCGCAGGCTCTGACCCCGGCTAAACGGGCAGCACATCTGAAGTTGGTTGGATTGATTCATCCAGCGGCAGAAACAGCAATTGGTCCTTTATGGTCCCGCGCTGAAGATGGAGTCGCTGTAAGTAGTTGAAATTATGGAGCGGCCTATCGGAATCGAACCGACACCTGAACCTTGGCAAGGTTCCGTACTACCACTATACTAAGGCCGCTCAACCACACTCTTTTTATAACATGCCTGCGACGGCAGCGACAAGCCTTGCTTGGCCGTGCCACGCCAATGCGAAACAATCCGCGTTCAGATGGCGGTCAGGAAACCTGCGTAATGCGCGCGGACTTCACCACCGGCGAACGGCGCTGCCGCTCAGCGAAACGCGAAGCCTTTTCCTTGTCCGTGTACACGCGCCCGAACTTTTCGCCGTCGGCGTAATAAACACTAACGAGATAATGGTGATGCTTGCGGCGGCGGTCCTTGGCAAAGGTACTTTTTCCTCGTCCCGCACCCTTCTTCGTCATACTTTTTGTCACGTTGACCATCCCTGCTTCACAAGAGTAAGCACGGCACTATCTCAGGGAAGCCGGCGCCGCGCAAGTACCGGGGGAGATACTAGCCTGCGGTTCATTACAACAGAAAAGAGCGCCAGTTGAAATGGAAAAACGTGTCATTGCGTGACGGATACTCTGTGCGTTTATTACTATTCAGGCAGCAATCTACAATTCGAGATTGCCGGCCCGCGGACCGCACTGACATGCACCACATTCGCAGTTCGCCGCATCAAATGTTGGACGGTTCTCTTGCGGGAGCGCCGGGACATACAGGCCAATTTGTCACAAAACTTGTTGCCGCCCATGAAACATTTTCCCGGTTTTTACGTCTTTATATGTGAGGAGAGCATAAGCTGAATGTGGCGGAGATTAACAATGATTATGAACTGCACAAAACAACCGCCCGTTGTGGAAGACCTGCGAAACCATTCGCAGGAACAGATCGCTGAACTGCGTCAACTTCTCACTGTGGGTGCGCCTTCGCGGCCCGATCCGCGCCGGCCCGGTTTTTATGAAATGGAAGGGCTTTCGAGCACGTATTACGTGTTCAAGTATCCAACAGGCACGAAAGTGCTGCTGCTCGGCGCCTGGGAACGCGATCCGGTGGCTGAACTGGTGGCCTGCGCCTGCCCAGCTACATAATCCCTTTCTAGCTATACCTTGAGAAAACGGAGCTATGAAAAGGCGTCCCGAAAACTCGGGACGCCTTTCAGTCTTCGTCCAATTCCAGGGCCGCAGAGTTAATGCAGTACCGCAAGCCCGTGGGCTGGGGACCGTCATCAAAGACGTGTCCAAGATGGGCATCGCAACGTCTGCACTTCACTTCGGTACGGCGCATCCCGTGGCTGCAGTCCGTTTCAGCCTCCACCGCCTCTTCGCTACTAGGGGCGTAGAAACTGGGCCAACCGGAGCCCGAGTGGTATTTTGTATCAGAACGAAACAGCGGCTGCCCGCAGCAGACGCACTTGTAGGTGCCGGGGGTTTCCGTATCCTCGTATTCGCCGGTAAAGGGGGGCTCCGTACCCTTTTGCCTGGTCACAAAGTATTGATTCTCCGTGAGTTGTTTCTTCCAAGCAGCGGCGTCCTTTTGAACTTTCTCTTTCATGACATCTCCTAGAGCTGATTCCTGAAATGGTATATCCCGTGCATTATCAGATTCAGCGCACCCGCTTGACGATTCATCTGCGTGCGCGAATAGTAGCTATGGAGCAAGACCATCTCGAAAGTCATCACTCCAGAAGCCTCGACTACCGACTATCCGGTGAAGCGCAGCAGCCGCAGGGCTAAGATTGCCCGGCCGGTGCGCGTGCGGCCTTCCGACCCCAATGACGAGCACTTTGAGGATCTGCCGGTCAGCGTAAACGCGTCCAAGGAAGGCATCTTCTTCAGCACGCGGCGAAAATCCTACTACAAAGGGATGCGGGTTTTCGTGACCTTTCCGTACAGCTCGCCCCACGACCCCATGAACTGCGAGTACGTGGCGGAAGTCGTGCGCGTAGAAGAGCTGCCCAATGGCAAATCCGGCGTGGCAGTCCACCTCAAAATGAGTATGAACTTCAGCGGCACAAAATCTTCCACGTAATTCGTTCGCGTTCTTTTGCCCTTCAGCGACACTTCCCTGCCGAATGCCGCGGGAATCCGCGTAGCTCAGACTCCATCGCCGATCGAGAAAAAGACCGTCGTTGACAGGCGAACCGTTTTCCTTTACCTTCAAGATTCGAAATGAACGGCACACTCACAGTTCGCGCGCATCGCCACCATCATCATCACGGCCACGAGCTGCGCCTGCTGAGGTGTGCATAGCGATTCGCTAAACAAAGCACTCTTCAGCCCGCTGGCGCAGCAAGCCCCAGCGGGTTTTTTGTTTTCAGAATGTTTGGTTTTGGGAGGCAGGGACGTGGAGATCGATTTTCAGAAAAGCGGTGGGTTGGTGCCGGCGATCATTCAGGATGAGCGCACCGGCGATGTGTTGATGCTTGGCTTCATGAGCCCCGAATCACTGGCGGAGACGCAACGCGTTGGCGAGGTGGTTTTCTTCAGCCGTTCACGGAACAAGCTGTGGAAGAAGGGCGAATCCAGCGGGCACGTGTTGCGAGTTCGCGAAATCCGTGTGGATTGCGACGCCGATGCGCTGCTTGTCCGTGTCGAGCCGATAGGACCGGGCGTCTGCCATGAAGGTTATCGGAGCTGTTTTTTCCGCGCACTCGGGACAGGTGGAGAGGCGAAGATCATCGCCGAGCGCACGTTCGAACCGGAGAAAGTCTACGGACAGGAGAAGGCGCGATGAGCCGGCTGAAGTTGGGAATTCCGAAAGGCAGCTTGCAAGACGCGACGCTCGATCTTTTTGGGCGCGCCGGATGGAAAATCACTTTGGGATCGCGAAGTTACGTTCCCGCGATTGACGACGACGAAATCGAATGCCTCCTGGTGCGAGCGCAAGAGATGGCACGCTACGTCGAATCGGGGGCGCTGGACGCGGGCATCACTGGCCACGATTGGGTTGTGGAGACCGGCGCCGCAGTGGAGGAATTGTCCGAGCTCGTATACGCCAAACAGCGGCTGGCGCGGGTGCGCTGGGTGCTGGCCGTGCCGGAGGATTCGGCGATCCGCGATGCGCGCGGTCTGGAGGGCAAAGTGATCGCCACAGAGGTCGTTCGAATCACCGAGAGCTATCTTTCGAAACACGGAGTAAAGGCGCGCGTGGAATTTTCCTGGGGAGCGACGGAAGTGAAAGTACCGCAACTTGCCGACGCTATCGTGGAAGTCACGGAGACAGGTTCGTCGCTCCGCGCCAATCGGCTGCGGATCGTGGATACGGTGCTAGAGTCGGCAACCGTGTTCATCATGAATCGCGCGGCGGCGGCCGATTCCTGGAAACGCGAAAAAGCGGAGAACTTGATCCTTATGTTACAAGGAGCCATCGCGGCCGCGAGCAAAGTGGGTCTTCTGCTCAACGTGCACCGGAACGATTTGGCGGCAGTGCTGAACGTTCTCCCGGCGCTCAAGAAGCCTACGATTTCGGCGCTGAGCGATCCGGATTGGGTGGCTATCAATACCATCGTCGAGGAAGCCGTGGTGCGGCAGATTTTGCCAAAGCTGAAAGCCGCCAAAGCGCAGGGGATCGTCGAGTATCCCCTGAATAAGATCGTGCTCTGATGCGCATCGTGAAACTTACGCCGGCGGTTGAGAAAAAACTTCTTCGCGCGCGTCAAGAACACGACGACGAGGCTCAGCGCATTGCGGAGCGGATTATCAGCGACGTTCGTCTGCGTGGAGACGCGGCGGTCTACGCGTGGGCAAAAAAGCTGGATGGCATGGATCTTCGGCGCGCAGGACCGTGGATTCCCGAGAGCGAAATTCGTGCCGCCCGCTTAGAGGTGAGTGGCGATTTTCTTCGAGCGATGGAACATGCCGCGCGCAACGTCCGCCGCGTGGCGGAGAAACAACTGCCGAAACCGTGGACCATCGAAGTGGAATCGGGAGTACAAATTGGCCAAATGGTGCGGCCGATCGAATCCATCGGGTGCTACATCCCTGGCGGGCAATTCTCTCTGCTTTCGACAATGGTGATGACTGTCGTGCCTGCGAGGGTTGCAGGTGTTCCTCAAATCCAAGTAGCGTGTCCGCGACCGAATTCCGCGCTGCTTGCCGCAGCGAGCCTGCTCGGTGTTACGCGCATCGCACGAATCGGCGGCGCGCAAGCCATCGCCGCCTTCGCTTACGGCACAAATCGCGTGCCGCGCGTCGAGAAAATATTCGGGCCGGGAAACCGTTTCGTGACCGCAGCCAAGCAACTCGTTAGCAATGACTGCGCGATCGAAATGCCCGCCGGACCGACCGAAACGATTGTCCTGGCGGCAAATGGAAATCCACGCTGGATCGCGGCAGATTTGCTGGCGCAGGCCGAGCACGCTGCGGATGCAGGAAGCTTCTTCGTAACCACCTCTATTCGACTGGCCCAGCAAGTTCAAGCGGAAATGCTCCGGCAACTCAAGCAGTTGTCCCAAAACAATCCGGCACACGTTTCAATCAAGCGTGCGGGCGCGATACTCGTGGCGTCGTCGCTCCAAGCAGCGTGCGAGTTTGTGAATCGCTTTGCTCCGGAGCATTTGAGCTTGCCGGACAAAGGCAACGCGCTCTTGAAAAAGATTCACGCTGCCGGCACTGTTTTTCTTGGGCCATGGGCCGCGCAGCCGCTTGGCGATTACGCTAGCGGCAGCAATCATGTCTTACCCACAGGCGGCTGGGCGCGCAGGCGTGGCGGGCTATCGGCCGCTGATTTTGTGAAATGCATCAGCGTACAATCCATCGGCCGCCAAGGATTCGCGAGGCTGGCGGATGATGTGCAGAGGCTGGCGCGCGCCGAAGGGCTACTGGCACACGCGAACGCCGCGGAGATACGCCGATGAAAGTTTACTTGCCCGTGCGCCAAGCCATCTTGAATCGCCGCACGTATGAGGCGCCTGCCGAAGGACGTTCGGACAAGGTGCGGTTGGATTTCAATGAAAACACCGCGGGTTGCTCGCCGGCGGTGCGGAGCGCGCTTGCCAAGCTTACAAGCAAGCAACTGGCGATGTATCCCGAATATCAGGCGCCGACGAAGCGTCTCGCCCGCTATTTTCGCGTGCGCCCGGAAGAATTGCTGCTTGCTAATGGCGGAGACGACGCGCTACGCGTTTTCTTTGATACTTTCGTCGAGCCGGGCACCAGCATCCTGATTTGCGAGCCGACGTTTCCGATGTACCGCTACTACGCGGAGATTTATGGCGCCAGGATTGTGGTTTTGCGCTACGGCCGGCAGATGGAGTTTCCACTCAAGGAGGTCATCGCGGCGTTGCGAAAGAAACCGCGAGTGGTCTTCATTGCGAATCCCAATAACCCCACTGGAACATTGTTGCAGGAAAACGAGCTGCGGAAGGTTTTGCGGGCCGCCACGCACACCGCCGTTGTCATGGATGAAGCCTATGCGGAATTCTCCGGGTTCTCGGCGGTGCCGTGGATTCGAAATTATCCTCAGCTATTCGTTGCGAGAACGTTTTCGAAAGTGGCTGGGCTTGCGGCCCTGCGGCTCGGCGCAGTAATTGCCTGCGAGAAGTCGCTCGCAATGGTGCGTCGTGCCATGCCGCCCTTCCCTGTCAACCTCGCGGCCCTGGTGGCGGCAGAAGCGGCCGTCACCGACCGCGCGACCATGCTGGGTTACGTGAAAGAAGTAAAGCGTTTGCGTGTCTGGTTCGCTGCGGAACTGAGAAAATTAGGCGCTGAAATCTTTCCCAGTGCCGGAAATTTTCTGCTGGCGAATTTTGGGCCAGCTGGGCCAGCGCTGTTTCACAATTTGGAGAAACAAGGAATTCTTCTGCGCGACCGAAGCAAGGACATTGGCCCGGGATTTGTACGCATCACCATTGGAACGCAATCGGAAATGAAACTTGTTCTGAAGGCCATTCGAAAGGAATGGAAAGCACCGGCCTGAACGCCAGCGCCAAAAAGAAGCTCACCATGTCACGAAAAGCGACCATACATCGCAAGACAAACGAAACCGACATCCGCCTAAAGCTGCATCTGGACGGGCGTGGAAAAGCGCGCATTTCAACGGGCATTCGTTTTCTCGATCACATGCTCGAACTGGTGGCGCGGCACGGCGCGTTTGATCTCGATGTGGATGCGCTCGGCGACCTCGACGTGGACCAACATCACACCGTTGAAGATGTGGGGATTGCGCTGGGCGAAGCCGTGCTGAAAGCTCTCGGCTCGAAGCGCGGCATTTTGCGCGCCGGTTACTTTCTGATGCCCATGGACGAAACGCTGGCCGCCGCGGCCGTGGACCTGGGTGGCAGGCCCTTTTGCGTCGTAAGTGCAAAGATCGCCGCAAAACGCGTTGGCGATTTCCAAGTCGAACTTGTCGAGGATTTTTTCCAAGGCTTTTCGCAGGCCGCTAGGGCCAATGTTCACCTGCGCGCCTTATACGGACGCTCGTCGCATCATCAAGTCGAGGCTATCTTCAAGGCGTTTGCCCGAGCCCTGCGTTTTGCAGTGGCGCGGGACAAGCGCCTGCGGAAAGTTCTGCCCAGCACGAAGGGGCTGCTATGAAAGTGACAATCGTGGACTATGGGACAGGAAATGTGCCATCCGTGGAGCGCGCCCTGCAGCGACTCGGCGCAGATTCAGAACGGACGAATTCCCCCGAGCTCATCTCAAAAGCTGAGGCGCTGCTGCTACCGGGCGTTGGACATTACGCCGCTCTGGTTCGCGCGCTCGATGAACAAAATCTGCGCGCGCCTTTGATCGAGGCCCTCCGGCGAGGCGTGCCGTTTCTCGGAATCTGTCTTGGGCTGCAAGTTCTGTATGAATCCAGCGAAGAGGCTCCGGAACTGCGAGGCCTGAACTTGCTTCCGGGAAAAGTACGCGCGCTGCCTGCCACAGTAAAACTCCCTCACATGGGCTGGAATCAAGTCGCGGCCCAGCGCCAATCGCGTCTTTTGGAAGGAATCCCCGGAGACTCCTACTTCTACTTCGCGCATTCCTACGCTCTGTTCGATTCGAATGGCAGTTCCGCGGCAACGTGCACGCACGGCACGGATTTCGCGGCCGTTGTGGAGAAACAAAATATTTTCGCCGTGCAATTCCATCCGGAAAAAAGCGGCGAACCCGGTGCACGCCTGCTGCGCAGCTTTCTAAGGCTAGCTGCATGAGCTTGGCGCACCGCATCATTCCCTGCCTCGATACCGACGGCGAGCGCGTGGTGAAGGGCGTGAACTTCGTGGGGTTACGCGACGCCGGTGATCCCGTCGCGCTTGCCGCGCGCTACAACGCTGAAGGTGCCGATGAATTGGTGGTGCTGGACATCGCGGCGTCACGCGACCGGCGCCCCACCTTTCTCGAAACCATCCGGCGCGTGGCCGCGGAGCTGGCCATTCCGCTGACGGCGGGAGGTGGAATTCGAACGCTCGAGGACGGCCGCGCCGTGGTGCGTGCCGGCGCGGACAAAGTCACGGTAAACACCGCCGCGGTCGAACGACCAGAATTAATTTCGGAATTATCGCGCGAATTTGGCGCGCAAGCGGTCGTGCTGGCGATTGACGCGAAGCGTTGCGGCGATCATTGGCAGGTCATGGTTCGCGGGGGACGTGAATCTACAACTTTGGATGCTGTTACCTGGGCAAAGCAAGGCATCACGCAGGGCGCGGGAGAAATCCTGCTGACCTCCGTGGATCGTGACGGCACGCAGAGCGGCTTCGACGTGGCGCTCACCGCAGCGATTTCCAAGGCCGTTTCAGTTCCAGTGATCGCTTCCGGCGGCGCCAAATTGCCGGAACACTTTGTCGAAATTTTCAAGGAAGGCGCTGCGGACGCCGCGCTGGCCGCTTCCATTTTTCACGATAAAGTGCAATCCATCCGCGCGCTGAAGGAGTTTCTCGCCGCAAATGGCGTCGAGGTGCGCTTTCCGTGCTGATTCCGTGCATCGATTTGCAAGACGGTCAGGCGGTCCAATTGGTGCATGGACGAAAACGAGAACTAGCCGTCGCGGACGTCTTTGGCCTCCTGCAGCAATTCAGGAAATATCCCTGGCTGCACATCATCGACCTCGATGCCGCCATGGGAAAAGGCGTAAACGATGAACTTGTGCGCGGGCTCTGCACGAGAGCACGAAAAGAGTTCGGAATGAAAGTCCGCGTTGGCGGCGGGATTCGAACCGTTGCTCGTGCGGAAGAGATGGCCGGCTGGGGCGCGAACCAAATCATCATAGGAAGCGCCGCGTTCCACGAAGGCACGGTGAACACGCGCTTTCTGCATAGGCTCGCAGGGAATTTGGACCGCGAACGAATCGTCATTGCTCTCGATACAGCCAAGGGGAAGATTACGATTCACGGGTGGCGGCGGCGCCTGGCGGTAAAGGCCGAACAAGTGATGGCGCAGCTCGAACCTTTCTGTGCAGGATTCTTGTGCACCGACGTGGACCGCGAAGGCACCATGAGCGGCGCGAACCTCAACTGGTTTCGAACGCTCCGCAGGGCAACGCCGCACGCGATTATTGCCGCCGGTGGAATCAAGACACGGCGCGAGATTCTGGCTTTGGAAAAAATGGGAATGGACGCTGCAGTGGGAATGGCCCTCTACAAGAAACGACTTGCTTAACGCGCACTTCAATCCTTGCATTCCGCCCGGTCAGCGCAAATACGCGTCGGTAATATACTGCTGCACCATGCGCTGGGTGTTAAAGAAGGAGCCGTTGATGGCGATGGCGTGCTGCATGACTTCCAGAAATTTGTTGCGCTCGTTGTAGTACATCGGCAGGATCACGCTCTCCAGCTTGAAATAGAGCGACTCGGCCTCAGAATTGTTATCCGTTGGAGCTCCGCCTGCGACGGAACGCCGCGCTTCGCCGATGGACCAGCCCGTTACGCCTTCAATGTGGCCCTCGACCCACCAGCCGTCGAGAATGCTGAGACTCGGCACGCCGTTGAGCGCAGCCTTCATGCCGCTTGTACCGGACGCTTCCAATGGAAATTGCGGCGTGTTGAGCCACAGGTCCACGCCGGAAGTTATCTTTCCACCGAGATCGAGATTGTAGTTATCCAAAAAAACCACCGGAACGCTTTTCTTTAGCGCTTTCTTGGCCTGATAAATGCGGCGAATGATGTCCTTGCCGCCGCCATCATTGGGGTGAGCCTTTCCTGCATAAATAATCTGGAAGCGGCCTTCGCGCTTGGCCATCTGCCGCAAGCGATCGAGATCGGAGAGGATCAAGTCCGCGCGCTTGTATCCTGTGGCACGCCGCGCGAACCCGATGGTGAAAACTTCCGGGTCGAAGTTCAGACCGGTTTTCTCGCGCACAGTTTCCAACAGTTCATGTTTGGCAATCAGGTGCGCTGCCCACACTTCCTCCGCCGGCAGGCCCAGCGCACCGCGCAAACTATAATTGTCCTCGCGCCACGAAGGGATGTAGCGGTCAAAGAGCTGTTGAAACGCGGGTGACGTCCAAGTCCCAGCGTGCACGCCGTTGGTAATGGCCTCGATCGGCACTTCCGGGAACATCTGGCGCGAAGTCTCCCCGTGCACTTTTGCCACACCGTTGACGTAGGTGCTGAGACCCAGCGCAAGCTGCGTCATGTTTAGCGTTGCGCCTTGCCGCGCCGCTTCTTCCAAGCCGGGAAAATTCTGCTCCGCTTGCAAAACTCTCTTCATCAAATCCACCGAAGCGGCGTCCTTCATATCCAAAAAACCGGTCTGCTTCGGAAACACGCGAGTAAGGAACTCCATCGGAAAACGGTCGTGCCCCGCGGGGACGGGAGTATGGGTTGTGAAGACGCACTTGCTGCGGACTTTCTCGATGTCCTCGCCGCGGACGGCGGTGCGACCAGCCTTCTTGGCCTCATCCTCCAGCAATTCCAGCGAGAGAAGCGCCGCATGGCCCTCATTCATGTGGTAATGCGTCAGGTCGTTGTAGCCCAGGGCTCGCAGCATCCGCACCCCGCCAATGCCGAGCACGACTTCCTGACACAGGCGGTAGTAGGAATCGCCGCCGTAAAGCGAGCCCGTCAAATTGCGGTGAGCATCCGCATTGGTGGGCAGATCGGCATCCAGAAAATAGACCGGGACTTCAAAACCGCGAACGCCTTTCACGGAGTAGCGCCAGCAGCGCAGATCCACGTGGCGATCTTCGATCGAGACATGCGTCTGCACGGGTTCTTCCTGCAAGAAATCCTCAACCCGCCACTCGACCGGTTCCTCGGTTTGTGAGCCGTCTTCCGCCAGACGCTGGGTGAAGAACCCCTTCCGATAGAGGAGCGAAATGGCCACCATCGGCAGGCGCAGGTCGGCGGCCGCGCGGATCGTATCTCCCGCCAGAACGCCAAGCCCGCCGCTGTAGCTGGGCATGGCGTTTTCCAACGCAATTTCCATGGAAAAATAAGCGACGATGCGCTTTACGGAATTACCCTGGCTTGCCATCTCTCTCGCTTCTCAGTTGGGCGCGGAGAACCGCTACCGTGCAGAATATTTCTGCGCTGTAAACCTTACATTGTCAGGGATTCGCAAGACGCACGCAAGCGTTCGGAACATTCCCTGTGCTCATAGGTCCAAGTTTGGTGATACTCACAGATGTGCATCTCAGATATGGACTCAGGAACCCCGAGCCTGTGAATGACAAGAAGGGCTTGTCCCGGATAAGAGTCTAGACGAAATTGTAGTGCGCTCGTTCCAGCAGGATGAAACCGCTAAAAATTGCAACCATGGGCGTTCGGCCAAATGCTCCCATGAGAAAGCCCCTGCGTCATCCAGAAAGCTGGGTTCAAACAATGGCCGAGCTTTTACTTCACTGCACGTCCGTGACTTTGCCCTTCACAAACGTGATCTTCATATCCTTGTAGTAGTAAATTTGCTTGGGGCCCAGATTGACGATTTTCTCCGGCTGACCCAGAGCGGCGGTGACGTCGTCTGGCGATTGTCCCAATTGAATCGTGGGCGGCGGCTGAGGCGGAGCAGCCGGCTGCTGCGCTGCCGGTTGAGCCTGCGCCTGCTGGCCCTGCGCATCCTGTCCTTGTTGTTGCTGTCCGGCATCGTCTGCCTGGACCTCCAGGACCTGGCTTATGACGTCAGAAATCTGGCCGCCATCGGCCCCGCCCAGATAGTCCTTTGGGAATTGAAAGATGACCTGCGCTCTTCGATTGGAAGGATCCTGAACCGAATTGCAGGTGTCGCACTCAATAATCGTCAGTGCTACTTTGGAGTCCTTGCGATTAACGTCGATCTTGGAGACGTACACCTTTTCACCGACCGTCAGGAACTTGGTGTCCGTCGAGGCCGCGCCCGTCGGATCCGACACGCCTTTCCACTTCAGAAGTTTGCTGACTCCTTGCGCCGCCGTGTTGCTGGCTGCTTTCACCTGACCATCTTTGACGGTGCTCGGCAGAATTACCGCGTTACCCGAGGGAACGCTGATGATTCCGCCTTTTTTTATCACCAGCACTGTGCCAGTCTCAAGCACTGCCAGCCCGGTCGAATCCGTGCCCAGCTTTACCAGCTTATATTTCGCCGCAAGCTGACTTTCCAGGGAATCATCCCCGCCCTGCGCCAAGGCCAGCATCCCGGGAAACATTCCCGCGAAGATTACTGCAAAGATCTGGACTGCCCTCTTTGCTTTCCCGCTCATGGCAAGCTCCTTCTCTTGACCGCTCGCACTCATTTCACATTGAACCAAAGTCTTGAA
This sequence comes from uncultured Acidobacteriota bacterium, assembly GCA_963729455.1. Classification (GTDB taxonomy): domain Bacteria; phylum Acidobacteriota; class Terriglobia; order Acidiferrales; family UBA7541; genus Acidiferrum. The sequence goes on along the minus strand of CAVSNX010000002.1, from coordinate 45,019 downwards.
ACGGAATTTCGCGCCAAGGAGGGGAGCATTGGCCAATCACTTCCAATGCTCCCGTTCTGGCAACCTGCGTTTTTCTACTCCCGTTCGCTAGCGGTGGCCGCCACCGCTTCCGCCACTGCCTCCATTACCTCCGCTGCCACCACTTCCGCCGTCTGCCTCCACCGCTTCCGCTAGCGGACGCGTCTTGGACTTCCTTCTCGGCTTGGGTCGCTTCGTCCTGTTGCGCATTCAAGTCAGCTTCAACCGTTAGGTCTGGCTGCGCCTGGCCCGCCGCGTTGGGTTTGGCACCTGCGGCAGGACCGGCTGGCATTCCGTTCTTTCCCTGGTTTTCCGCGAGCTTCCCAAGTCCTTCGCTGATTTTGGCTTGGAAGTCGTTGTGCATGTCCTGCAGGTCGTTAACGGCCACGGCAACCTGTGTACCGGAAGCGCAGTCATTCTTCTGGCTGCTGGCTACCAGTACCTTCACGTTCTGGTCTGCGTCGGGAGTGTCCTGGACGCGCGTCAGCACATCGCCAGGGCTCAAGGAGCATTCGGTTCCGTCGGCGGTAGTTTCACTAAGGACCACCGAGACGATGAAGGTGCGATGCGCGGGATCCAGCGCAGCCGGAACTTCATCGGGTCCGTTCTGGGCGCCGCCCGCCGGGGCGGTGCTGCTCACTGCCGCAGCAGGTTCAGGATGCGCTGCGGCTGCCTGCTGTGCCTGGATTTGCGCTCTCACTTCGTCGGCGATCTGCTGCTTTACCTCGGGACTGAGTCCCACTGCGCCGCCGCCACCGCCAGCTGAGGCTTGCGCATCCCCAGCGTCGGCCGATGCAGCGGCAGCCGCCGCAGCATTAGCCTCCGCTCGTGCTTCATACGCCGCCTGGAGATTCGCCGCGATTAAGTAGTCGGTGAGCCACAAAGCCGGTGAAGCGTAAACCGGAGCTGGCGCGAAGTAGTAGCCATAATATCCGTACCAGGGAGCCGCTCCCCAGCCCCAGCCAAAAGCGACGGGCGCAGCCCATGGATTGTAAGCCCAGCCGTAAAATCCCGGAGCATAGTAAACGGCCGGAACGTATCCGTAATACGGATACCCGTGGTAGTAATACCCGCGGTAGGCGTACGCATATCTATGGCCGCCATAATAATAGCTGCGCCGCATGTACGGGTGGCCGCCACGATAGTATCCGTGCTCGGCGAATCCGCGGCCATGTCCGTAGCCAACTACCCTTCCGCCGTCGCGTCGCCGCGACTCGAATCGCCGCTCGCCATGAGCACCGTGGTTGATGGTCATGCCGCTTTTGGTGTGGATGGTGCTAACGTGGCCACCGCGATCGAAATTCGCTTTCGTGCCACTCTTGGTTTCGACGCTGGTGCGCTTTCCGGCCGCGTTGAAATTGTGGGTGCTTCCATTCGCCCCAGCCTTAGAGGTCCCGCCGGGAGGATGACTGCCGCCCTTTGCTGCCGTGTTGGTCGCCCCGGTCTTAGCCCCTCCGGGCGTCCCCGTTTTGGCCCCGGTGGTTGTACCAGTCTTAGCTCCGCCCGTCGCCCCAGTCTTGGCGCCGGTCGTTGTTCCGGTCTTAGCTCCGCCCGTCGCCCCAGTTTTGGCACCGGTCGTTGTGCCGGTCTTGGCGCCGGCAGTCGTCCCGGTTTTGGCTCCGGTTGTTGTGCCGGTTCTGGCTCCAGTTGTTGTGCCGGTCTTGGCGCCGCCCGTGGTGCCCGTCCTGGCCCCGGTCGTTGTACCTGTCTTGGCCCCGCCGGTCGTGCCCGTGTGCTGCGCGGTGGTGGGCGCCTTCGCCGCCGGCCTCGGCGCCGCCGCTGGCTTGGGAGCAGCCGCAGGCTTGCTTGGTGCCGCTGGAGCGGATGGCTTCTTCTGTCCTACCGCTCCACCTACCGATACTGCGAGGAAAACCGTGGAAACTAGAAAGCCCCGAACAATACTTTTGCCGCGTTCGCTCCAATTCATCAGTACCCTCCTTGCAATCTCCCCCATCATTTTCAAATCAGGCACACGTCTTGCCCTCCAGAAGATTTCCTATGGACCTTAGCGCCGACCACCAGCGCAATTACTCCAAATGTGAGTGGGCTTTGCACGGGCGTTCATTCTTTGCCGCGGGAACGGAAGGCAAGAAGCCGGAAGCAGGCCGGACCACATTCATGATGGACCTCACACTCGGGACCCAGTTCCAAGGGAAACGATTTACTGCCGCGAAGTGGATGCATCTTACTGACCTGTGCACGCAGGTGTCAATCGTAGTTTCTGCACCACTCCGGTCCCCTCACATGCCTGAAATAATTTGAGATCTGGGTCGAATTCTCATGAGCAAGGGATGAAGTCAAAAATTGCAATTCCCTAACCGGCTTCAAACCAGAGGATGCTAGTCCTTCCGTCGAAGAAGCAGAACCGTGCTGTCTACGAGCCGGCGTAGAGCTGAAACGGTGCCCAATAAAACGGCTTCTTGAACACCGAGTCCGCATCGGCCGAATGCAGCAGCTTAAGTTTTGCATCGCGTAGCGCGGTTGCAGGATCTTTGTCCTGGAACAATTCGCCGTAAAACGCATCCATCAATTGCGGCGTGGAAGCCTCGCTGACTTCCCAAAGCGCGCCGATGACGTTGTGCGCCCCGGCCCGCAAGAAAGCCCACGAAAGCCCCACCAATCCTTCGCCGGAATACGCGCGCGTCCCGGATCCGTTGCACGCGGAAATCGTGACCAGATTGGCGTTCAAGTGGTGCTTCACAATATCCCGCGCATAAAGCTTGTACGAATCCCCTTCCTTGCTGAGAATTACCGCAGACTCCAGCGGACGCGTCTGGCTGGCCGTCCCATGCGTTACAAAATGAACGTAAGAAAATCGCTCAGGGTCGCTACCCAAATACGCCGAAGGCGTAGCCTGCTTCCCTTCCAGAATTTTGGTCTGCGATTGAGGGAAGTATTTCTCCACCAGCTTCATTTCTTCTCGCACCTGCGGCAGCGGCGGAAACGCCGGCCCAGGCGACTCCGTATCGCCCACGAGAAAAAGACTCTTTTCTTTTGGCGCAGTGCGCGCTGCCGAAGAAGCTAACAACGAAAGCGAGTTCCCCGTCGTCAACGTGACGTCCTCAATCCAGAAATGCGGCTGCGGATCCGGTACGATCAAAGTTTCAAAGTTCAGGCCATACAAACTCTCGCTCGGCAGAACAATCACCTTCGAGCCCGCGGGAATCAATTTCTTCGCAGGTTCCACCAGCATTGAATAGAGCTGCTTCCCTTCGGAGCTGCCCGCATCCCGCGCATCATGCATCTCCAGAACCGCCTTGCGATACGCTTTCACCACCGGCTCGATCTCCGATGCTTTCGCCAGCTTGAACCACGTAGTCTTCGCCGGAGCGATTACCCACAAATAGGAGTTCCTCTCTCCTATCCAGTAGAAAAGCAGCGACGCATGCAGATTCCGTGCAATCAGTCTGAGGTTGAAAATTAGGCAGCGGAAACTTCAAAGAGGTGGCACGCGCTTCCAACCCGTCCGCCAGCGTTCGCGCCCGGCTTAGTTCCGCGACTTCTAGCGCATCGTTCGATCGGCCTTGCGAGATCAAAAAATCAATGTAGTCGCCATAGAAGGAGATGGCGCTGGAAAGAAAGGATAAACGAGACTCCTCCCGAGTCACCGAAGATCGCACTTCCTCGACGGTCCCCAGCGAAGTTAAGAACGCACCTTCCGCTTTCTGCTTCTTTCCCTCGGACCAATACACAGCAGCCGACCGTGCCTCCGCTTCCCACCGCAGCGACTTCCTCAGATTCGGATATTGGATTATGTCTTTGAAAGATAGCTCTGCTTTCTCAAACTCATGTTTGCTGTAGGCGATCCGGCCCGCGATTAGCGATGCATTCAATGCCAGAATCTTGTCGGGCACGGACTTCAGCAAGAGTTGAACCTCCTGGCTCTGATTCTGAGCAGCTTCGGTATTGCCTTTCGCTATGTTTAGCAGGGCCAGATTTTCCAAACACTCCGCTACCGGAGCCTTCTCGTCGCGGCTGCGGGCCAGGTCCAGGGCCTTTCCATAAGCCGCTTCCGCTAAGTCGTATTTGCGCTGATTGAGATACACATTGCCGATGTTGATGCTCCAGTTGATCTGAGACGAAATTCGTCCCGCCTGCCTGGCCGCTTCTTCTGCCTGCTCGAACAAAGCGCGCGCATTGTCATAGTCACCTAGCTCCAGATAACCCCAGCCAAGGTTACCCAGAATTCTGGCTTCGGAATTCTGCGCACCGACCGATCTCGACAGTTGCAACGCTTCCTGATTCCTATCAATGGCCTCATCATAGTGTTCCTGCGCCGTGGCAACGAGTCCGAGGCTCCCGAGCGCGGCGGTCTCAAGGAACCCATCTTTCTGCGCGCGTGCCAAGCGAAGGGTCTCCGCGTAGGCAGCGCTGGCATTAGTCGTATCACCGCGAGAAAAGGCGAGCGTCCCTTCGCGCAAATAGACTTCACCAAGAAGGCCTGGAGCGTTTGAGGATGCCAACGTCTTTGCGTCAGCCAGCAATTTCTCAGACTCTGCAAAGTTCAAGAGGAAGCAGTTGGCCATACCCTGAGTCAGCCTTTGCCAGACCGCAAGATCGGTCTTTGCATAAGTAGTCGGAATGGGATCGCTGAGCAGAGCGAGCGATTCTTTGTTCAGGCGCAGTTGTACCAAAGCCTCTGCTTTAAGGAGGGTGAAACGCCAGTGCCATTCCGATTGGGGGCCGGGAAAACGGATCAGGGCCGCATCCGCCTGCGCAAGGGCAGTCTTCTGCTCTCCACGCTTTAGATTGAGCCAAGTCTCTTGGTAGATTTGATCAGGTGGCGCTTCGCTTTGACGTTTGCACGCTGACGCCGCCAACCACAGAAGGCAGGTCAGCAAACTTCCTATGGCCAGGGCTCGCCGTTTCCGACAACCCCTCCAGCGCTGTGATTTCCTCCAACGGGAGAACCTAGTTCCAGCCGCAACATTGTGAGCGTCCGCTTGCAGCGCCCGATCAGCGTTTCGGCCAGGTACACTTTTCCAAAATGATGGACGCTGAACGCATGCCCCTCTTGTCTTACTCCGGGTGCGGATGTCTTCATTCTCTTCACAAGTGAGCAAAGAATCTCCCTGGTGCCGTCAACCAACGCTTGCTTTTGCTCCGTCCTAAAAGGATCCTCCGCCATTTTCCGGAATTCTTGGTCCGTGTCCAACTCTTTCTTGACCTTGTCAAACGTGCCCAGGTGCGCAAAGAGTCGTTCGTTGAGCTCCACTTCTACCGGATAGCCACCGATGCGCAGGTTTTCGAATTGCGTTCCAACGAAACTATAGTGCGACTGCTCTTCTTCGAACAGATGGTAGGACGAGAGCCGAGCCACTAGGCGGTCCGCTGTCACCACATCGAGGAAGTTGAAGCCTTCGATGGTGCTCGTTACCAGCGTGGTGTGATAGACCTTGTCTCCCTCGCGATGCTCGCTCCCGGAGACGTGGGTGTAGCCGGCCTTAAACGAGACAAAGTGATTGAAACGAAAATTGTCAACGCGCGCGTTCCCGTGGCCTCCAGTAGTCGGGAGCGCGGTTGCCGCTTGCACCTCGATCAGATGATGGACCGGCCGCGTGAACTCACCGCTGTAAGCGTGCGCACTGGCATGGTAATGAAAAACTCTCTTAGCTGGGGCTGCCATGGGGACACCTCAAGAGATAGGGTGAAGGATGACGCAAGATACTTATTCATTCAGGGACGGAATTCAACTGTAAAAGAGAGCCGGGACACTTCATTTTCCTTGGCCACCTGGCCCTTGGCGCCAGGATCGCCTGCCAATACTAGGACATAGTTCCCGGGCTGGATTACCCCGCCTGGCACGGCAATCTGCAGTTCTCGGTTCGCGCTGCTCCCCGGAATCCTCACCTGTAGAACAGACCGTCCAGATTCGTCCTGAATCTGGCCGACGTAGCTGTCAAAGCGCTGCCGCGGCGTAAAGTCAAACTTAAGCGCAAACCCTTCATTCGCGTGGACTTGAACCTTCCCTTCGTCCACCGCCTTGGCTTCCTCGCCGCCGAGCGTATCGGCCTTCTTCAGTGAGAACGAAGACGTAAAGACTTGCCCGGATGCCAGGCTCGCACTCTGCTTCGCCCGCGGAATCGTAACGGTATTCTGATACGCAATAAAGACTAAGAGCGCCGCAAACACAGGCACCGCCACCACCGGCCGAAGCCACGCAAACCATCCGCCATCCGCCGCCACAGATGGCTTCTCCGCCTTCTCAGGCTGGGCGCGCAATACTTCCCGGCTCGTATCCACAAACACCGCCGCAGCCTTCAAGTCCAGCGCGCATTCGGCGCACTCAAAATAGTGCTCCTCGTAGTCTTCGCGCAGATTCTGCGGAAGTTCCCCGAGTACGTACTTTTCGGCGGCCTGAAGCCGCACTGCCTCGTTATGATCCATATGTGCCATCCGGTAGATAGTGCACCGGCCTACAATATCGTTTCACTGGTGCCCCAACCCCGTCGCCCGCCGCGCCAACCCAATCTGCCCTTTCTCATACAAGGCCTTGAACTTATCCTTGGCCCGGTGGAGCAGCACCCTTAAATAGTCCCGGTCCACCCCAAACTCCCGGCAAACCACGTCTTTCTCCTTTTCTTCCAAGAAGATAGCCCGAAGCAGGGCACGATCTCGCTCCGGCATCCCATCCAGTATCTTCCGAACCTGCTCGGACGACTGCTTGGTAACCAGCGTCCCCTCTAAATCCAACACCTTATCCGGGATTTCCAGATGCGAGTCGTCCATCGGCTGATTCTTCGCCGACGACCGGTAATGCTCCAGTAAGACGTTGTTACAAATGGAGTTAACGAAGGCCCCGAAGCGCTCCGGCTGCCTCACCCCACCCTCGCGCCGCAGTGCCGCGATAACCCTTATAAAGGTCTCCTGGCACAGATCCTCCACCTTGTCCGAAGGCAGCGTCCGGGCTCTTAGCTTGATCCTCAGAAGTTGTTCAAAATAGGCCACAAAGTGGTGCTCAGTCGGGGGGTCTCCCTCCCGCAGCCGTACTACATAGGCTTTATCAAATGCGAAAAATTCCACCTGTGCCTCTGATTCTTGGTCGAGAAGTATAGCTTTGCCGTTCCCCTTAGGGCAATAAATCATCAGATTCATTCTGGAACTGCTGAAACGAAAAACGCCCGACCTGCACTACTCGTTCGTAGGAACCCCGAACGCTCGGGAGTCCTTATCCGTGGGGAACCTTCCCCGGTCCCCATGTGCCCCAGTGGGCGCATTTGAGCCTGCCCTGAACAGGCGAGGATGCGCCTCCCCTCTCCCAAGGGTGGGCCAATTCCATGGAGGTATTGTGGCAAGTCCCATGCGTCACCCAAGTACTACCAATAATGTTGCCTTTCCATTCCCCAAAGCACTGGCGCCCAGCCCTTACTCGACGGCTTCCGTCGCAACAAGAAATTCGCCAGTCACAGCTTTGAGCGTCGAGTTTGTCGCCAAGCCGCACGAAGCGCGTCGCGCGCAAACGGCAATTCCGTCCGCGATCATCGGAGCGCTGCGGGAAGTCACCGGCTTTGCCGGATGCCTGGTGATGGTCTCCGATCAGGAAGTGCGCCTCCTCACCGTAGTCACGCTATGGAGTGGAAACGATCGCCACAAACGCTGCGCCGAGAATGCGCGATGGGTTCACGCGCTCCTCGCACCGTACGTGGATCGCCGCCTGCGCGTACAAACTCTCGTTGCACATTTGCCGCTGCTGCCGATTCTTACGTGCGCGCCCAATTGCGAGGACGACTCCGCCGACGAGCAAAATCTCGCAACTGCCTGTGAAACCGTCTGCATCGCATAACGCATCTAATTTATATGTGGAAAAGCTGAGGAAGAATGCAATCCGTCGTAGACCTGAATCGTTGGGTTGGGGGACAATGGGCTCAATGCATCGAGAACGAAACTGCAGTGTGGCTTCTTGTACGGGCGCCCCGGTTACTGAGCTGGATCACCAGGCTCTTTGCCTGAATCACTTTCTGTTGCGCTGCTACGACAAGCTGGAAGGCCTGGACCCTCGCGGCCGCCGGTTCTGCTCGGAAACCCTCGACGCTCCCGCCATGCGTGCCTTCATCGAAGAGTGCTCGCGCAAGGCTCTCGACGTCAGCCTCCATTCCGATGACCTGACCAATCTCCAGCGTGGCCGTCTGCTGGATATACTGCTCTGGGCCGGCGAACTCTTCCTCCTGTTGCGCGCCCCGCGCCTCTCTCTCGCCGAATCCATGGCCTCCAGCGATTCTTCGGCACTTGTCCGTGCTGCTGCCTCGCATATTTAGTCCGAGCAGCTTCTCCTACATCGATTTGCAGGTTCCAGCCACCACCGCACTTTGCGTTGCTGGCACACGCTTGCCATTTGCCTGTTGACCCGTTGATTCACTTCACGTAACGTCCAATTCTTCGAATATGCATCGGAACTGGATTCATGGGACGGTCCTGAAAGCCGAGAATGGCTTTCTCGCTGCTCTCCCGGCGAACTCATGAGAATCTTGATCACCATGCCCGTCTACGAAGACTGGCCTTCCGCGATGCAATTGTGCCAAAGCATTGACAACGTCTTCGCAAAAGAAAAAGCCTATCAAGTCAGCGTCCTTCTGGTGGACGACGGTTCCACGGAAACGGCGTGTCCGAGTGCGCTTCCCTTCCGTCCTGTCGCTTTGGAGAACGTCACACTGCTTTCGTTGCGCCGGAATCTGGGCCATCAACGCGCCATTGCCATCGCTTTGGCCCACATTCACAACAATTGCCAGGGGGATGCGGTCGTTGTGATGGATGCGGACGGAGAGGACCAGCCCGAGGACATTCTGCTCCTCTTGGAAGCCATGGGAAACGCACCGCGCCCGACCGCTGTGTTCGCGGAACGTGGCAAGCGCCTGGAAAATGTCTTGTTTCGCTCTTTTTACAATGTCTACCGCGCTCTCCATCGCGTCTTGACAGGCCGAGACATCCGTTTCGGCAACTTCAGCGTCTTGCCTTGGTCCCATCTGGACACGCTAGTTCTGTTCCCCGAAATGTGGAATCACTACGCCGCGACATTTCTCAAGTCTCGTCTGCCCTATGTACGCGTCCGCTGCGACCGCGCCAAACGCATCACCGGCGAGTCCCACATGACCTACGTCAGCCTGCTGATCCATGGATTGTCAGCCCTCTTTGCCAATCAGGAAGTCGCGGGCACGCGCCTGCTCCTAATGATGCTGTTCGGCACCGTGATTCTTTTTCTGACGATCTTTGGCGTGATCGGAGTACGCCTTATTACCCATCTTCCAATTCCAGGATGGGCCGCTATCACGATGGGTCTATTGATCATTCTCGCAGGCCAAGCCCTGGTCGCAGCTTTCCTGCTAATGTTTTCGATGATGATTGAACGCAGCCATTTGGGATTCTTGCCGATGCGCGATTTCAGCTACTTTGTTCGCGGTGAATCTGCTCTTTTCACACGATGAGCCGTGCTGATGTCCGCCGATTTCCCGAAGCACGGCTTCAGTATGACTGTAGTGGGCAGCGTGTGAGTGGTTGGAGGACAGTTCGAAAATGATGGTGCCTGTCGCAAGTGATCCAGCAAATCAAAATGGCGTGATGGGTGCCGGGCAAGTCCAACGCCTCGAGTTCAGGCGGCTCCTGGTTGTGGCACTCGTTCTGAACGCAATGTCAGCACTTCTGTTTATTTTTTTGTCTCCCCTCCCAGTCTACGATGACCCGAATAACTTTCCTGACGTTCAACGGTATGCCAGCCACGGAGTCTCCGTCGACACCCTGCGCCATCACCAAAACCCAACCGGGCCCACAAGCTTTATTTGGATGGCCGCTAGTGTACATATTCTCGGGGGCGACGCCTTGCGTGATGCGCGCCTTGCTTCTTTACTTAGTTGGGTTCTCCTTGGTACAGGTATCCTGTTTTTGAGCGAGGGGACCTCATTTCCGCAACTGTGGTACGCCGCCTTTCTGGTCACTCTGGTATTCCCTCACGCGGTCTCGACTACCGCCTTGGTGCTCACGGAAGGTCCCGCGCTTCTTTTCGCCTTATTGGGCTCCCTTACTTGGCTTAAGGTTTTTTCGCGGCCGGTGAGCTCGCTCAATCAAGCTCTGTGCGGGGTTCTCGCAGGCTTTGCGCTCGGCATGGCCGTCACTTGCAGGCAATATTTTCTGGCGCTGCTGCCGGCCGCGGTTATCTTTGCGATCTGGCAAAGTTTCAAAAACAATGCCGCTAGGAATTGGCGGTGGCGCACTACGGCTGCCCTGTCGCTGCTGGCCGCAAGCGTACCGGTCTTGGTGCTGCTCATTATTTGGAAGAACTTCTCAAGCCCAGGAATGGTTGCCGGAGTTTCTTACCAAGGGCAACTGGCCAGCGTGGGGCTAAATTTATACAGGCCCCTCGTGGCGGCCTTTTACGCCGCAGTATATCTTGTGCCGCTGACATATCCGGCCGTGACTAGACTCAAATATCCACAACGCCGACTGGCGCTGTGGATTGCGCTCCCAGTCGCAGCAGGTGTCACCTATTTCAATTCTCAGATTCTTCAGCCCGGCCCGCTTAATTCGTTCATCCGCGTCGCTTCGCGGCTCCCTCACAGCGGTACAATGCTATTCGCATCTATCGCCATCGTCGCCCTGGTCAATGCCATTTCCGTTTGTATCCTGCTCTGGAACCAGCGAGATTCACTCTCATCTTCTGCGCCCGCCGTCTTTGCTTTGCTTGTAGTTGTTTTTTTCATCGCGGAACAAATCGGGGTCGGCGGCAATCTTCCCTTCTACGACCGCTACGTCCTGCAGGTAGCGCCCTTCCTCGGCATCATCGCCTTCTCCGTTCTTCCGCGGCTCACTCCGCTGCGCCTTCTCGCACTCGCTGGCCTATCCGTTCTAAGTCACGCCATGCTCTGGCGCCTGGCCTTCGCCCATTAATCCATTTGTATTTTGCATGGTCCGTTTCACTCGCCTTGGGTCTCTGGGGAAACGGACCGTTGTAACTTTGCTCACCCACGAGCGTGACGCCCATCACATCTATCTGCTCCCCGATCGCCATAATAAAAAGACAGTAAATCATCTGCTGCCGGGTGGCTCCGTATGCCAACTGGGTTTCGTTTTGTTTTGCGCAAGGAGGGAGGCGTACTCCGTGGCGGTAAAGGCGCACGTTCTCCCTACGGCTTAGAAATTGTGGAGAGCTGCCTCGCCTGCCCCCAGCGCGAAGACCAGCTCTTCTGCAATCTGCCTCCTTCTGCCGTGCAGGGACTGGCCGCCATTACCTCAGCAGCTGCCTATCCAAAAGGGGCGACTCTTTTTGTGGAGGGGCAATCGCCGCGCGGTGTCTTCATTCTGTGCTCGGGCCGCGTCAAGCTTTCCACTTCTTCCGCGGATGGCAAAACTCTTATTCTCCGCATTGCTGATCCAGGGGAGGTCCTGGGCCTGCCGGCCACGGTCACGGGCAAAGTTTACGAGCTGACCGCCGACGTCATCGAGCCGGCGCAGGCAAATTTCGTCTCCAGAGACGATTTCCTCCGTTTCTTGCGCGAGCACAGCGAGGCGGCCCTGCGCGTGGCGCAGCAGCTCGGTGAAACCTATCATTCCGCAATCGCAGAAATGCGCACCATCGGGTTCTCTCATTCCGCCGGCGAAAAGTTGGCCCGCTTCCTGTTGGATCTGGCCGCAGGTCAGCAGGAAGAAAAGGGAGTGATCAAGCTCACGCTGACTCTCACGCACGAGGAAATCGCCCAGATGATCGGCTCGTCGCGCGAAACGGTCACGCGCCTGTTTGCCGATTTCAAGAAGAGACAGTTCTTGCAAGTAAAGGGTTCAACGCTTATTATCACCAACAAAGCCGGACTTGAAAGCGTTTTGGTTTCGTAGCACCCGGTTTCCCTTCCAGTTATTTATCTCCCTCTCAAATGAAGCTGGTGACTTGCGTCACATACGTACGTGACGTGCGTCACAGAACACTAACGAAACTGCACGAGAGAATGCCCGGCATTGAAACTAGCCGTGCGTTCATCAACTTGGCCTGCTTCTGCAAGGGCAAGACTGGGAGGACAGGGGAATGAAGGGTCGTGTACTCAATGCCAGCATCATGGCGAGTGTGACAGCGGGCGTAGTCGTCATGTGGGTAATGCTTGTGTCAGTCCCAAAAAGTTCCGCGATCCCCGCGTTTTCGCGGAAGTACCAGACGTCCTGCACCACCTGCCACAGCAACTATCCTGAATTGAACGACTTTGGCGAGGCATTCAAAAAAAACGGCTTCAAGTTTCCGAAGGACGATGAGGTCTTCGTCAAAGAGCCGCCCGTCCTGCTGGGTTCGAAGGCCCAGAAGGAAGCATTCCCTGGCGCGGTGTATCCGGGCGAAATTCCAGGGTATCTGCCCATTGCGTTCCGGTACGAAGGCAATTTCACACTGAATCGTGCGCAGCCGGCCGGCGTAATTGCGCAGAACGGTTTCACCCCCCGCACTGACCTTTTTGAACCAAACACCTTCACGATCATCACCGCGGGGAGCTTCGGGCAAAACCTGTCGTTCTGGGTTGACGATGACATCTCCGTGGGCGGAGCCAATGCCAACGGCTTCATGGGAGACGGTTGGCTGAAGTACAGCGACCTCGGTCATGGGATTGGATTGCCGCTGAATTCGCTTAATGTGAGGTTTGGTCAATTCGAATTGGATCTGCCGTTCACGCAGGCGAAGAGCATCTACCTGTCTCCGTACGACATCTACAGCCAAGCCAGCGTGGCGGGCTCGCTGGGCACGACCAACAACCCGATGATTTTCGGATCGCCGCAGCGCGGCATCGAATTCGGCGGAACACCGAACAACGGCAACTTCGACTGGTCCGTCGCAGTCGTTGACGGGAACAATGCGGGAACGGCGGCGCGGAGTTCCAAAGATGTTTATGTTCGCGTGTCGCAGAGATTCAACCTGGAGCGTGACCCGGAAAGCCGCAACGCCATCCGGGCAGCGGGCCCAACCGGTCCGCGAGACCACACCTCGATCCGGGCGGGGTTCTTCTACTACTACGGGAAGAATCAGCAGAATCAGGACGGAGTTCTTTTCCCCGGACTGGCCACCATCGATGAACCCTTCTATCGCATCGGCGGCGACCTGCGCTTCAAATACCGGAATCTCGAATTATTTGGACTGGGCATGTATGGGCACGACGACAATCACATCGTAACGCCGGGCGCTCCCCCGACGATTGCTTCCGCGCCGGCCATCACATTCGCCGGAGGGTTTGCTGGGGCTAACTACTGGTTTTACCCCTGGCTGATCGGCACTTTTCACTATGACGCCGTGAATTCCCACGCTGACTTTGTCAACGGCACCCCCGCGTCGCAATACCAGACCCGCAACCGGTTCAGCCCCGGTTTCCAAGTGCTGGTGCGCGCCAACATCAAAATCGTCGGCGAATACCAGTACACCTTCGGACAGCCGTATGTTGATACGACAACGAGGAACACTCTTTTCTTCCGCCCGAACACGTTTCACACGGGCATCGACTACGTTTTTTAGCTAGATCGAGCTCGAAAAACAAATTGCACGCAAGTCAAACACGAGAGGAAAGCCATGAGTCTATCGAGAATCGCACTGAAGGCAGCACTCGCAGCAAGCATCGCGCTGGCGTTGGCGGGAGCCAGTTGGGCCAATGAAATCAAAGGCAAGGTCAGCGTGCAGGGAATCAAGTCCGCGGAAAACATCGCCGTGTACGTGGATGTGATTGCGGACAAGAAATTCGACGCGCCTAGCGAGCACGTGGTGATTGACCAGCGGAAAATGTCTTTCATTCCTCATGTGGTGGCCGTGCAGCAGGGCACCACGGTGGATTTCTTGAACAGCGACCCTGTCGGTCACAACGTCTATTGGCCATCCATCAGCGGCAACAAGAAGCTCTCCCACAATCTCGGGACCTGGCCGAAGGGCGACAAGAAACCATTCCAGTTCAATGATCTCGGCGTTGCTTCCCTGCTCTGCAACGTTCACCCGGAAATGTCGGGCTACGTGGTCGTCGTTCCCACGCCCTATTTTGCCGTGACCGACAAGGACGGCAACTTCGACATCAAGAATATCCCCGCCGGAAAGTACACACTGAAGACTTGGAGCGAGGACGGCAAACCAACTACCCAAGCGGTGGAAGTCAGCGCAGCCAGCACTTCTGTGGAACTGACGGTCAAGAAGTAAGCGAGGAAGGGGCCCGGAACGAACCTCGTGACCACGCGCACCAAACTCGTCGATCTCGAGTGGCTCGAATCAAACTTTCCTTGTATGCAGGCGTGTCCGGTGCACACGCAGGCTGGGCGATACGTCTCGCTCATCGCGCAGGGGAGGTACGAGGAAGCGTACCGCTATGCCCGGGTCCCTAATCCGTTTGCTTCCATCTGTGGCCGGGTTTGCGGGCATCCCTGTGAACCCGCATGCCGCCGCGGGCAATTTGACATGCCCATCTCCATCCGTGCTCTGAAGCGTTTCGTCACCGAACGCCACGGGCCGGAATCGCGCAATCCGATAGACGTTTTTCCGGAAAGGGCCGGCGTCACTCGGGCGGAAAGGATTGCCATTATCGGTTCCGGTCCCGCGGGAATGTCCGCGGCGCACGATTTGGCGCTGCTCGGTTATCCGGTGACCATTTTCGAAGCAGCTCAAGTTCCTGGCGGGATGATGCATCTCGGCATTCCGGAGTACCGCTTGCCTCGCGATGTCTTGCAGGCGCAGATTCGCGAAATCCTCGACCTCGGCCCGGAGCTTCGCTTGAACATGCGGCTCGGTCGCGATTTCTCATTGGAAGACCTCCGCAGCCAGGGCTACAAAGCCGTCCTGCTTGCGTTTGGCCTGCACCGCAGCCGTGACCTCAATCTTCCCGGCCATGAGCTGGATGGCGTTGTAAAGGGCATCGATTTTCTTCTCAACGTGAATCTCGGCTACCGCTTCTCGATTGGCAAGCGGGTTGTTGTGATTGGCGGAGGCAACGTGGCTATCGACGTTGCGCGCACTGCTATGCGAGAGCAGCAACAAAAACTGGTGACGGACATCGCCGGCGTGGTCCTTCCCGATCAGCTGAATTCCAGCGAAATGGACGTGGCCATGAAAGAGTTCATGGACGTCTCCCGCCAGGCACTGCGCATGGGCGCCCGCGAAGTAAACCTGGTCTGCCTGGAATCCCGCGAAGAGATGCCCGCCTCGGTAGAGGAAATTGAAGAGGGATTGCTCGAAGGAATTCGTATGCGCCCCTCGCTCGGTCCAAAACAATTTGTCGGCCAGAACGGCAAACTGAGCGGGTTAGAAGTTATCCAGTGCACTTCCGTGTTCGACGGCCAGCACCGCTTCAGTCCTACCTTTGCCCCAGGTACGGAGACGATTATCCCGTGCGACACGGTGATTCTAGCCATCGGACAAGCCTCCGACCTCTCGTTCCTGAAACCATCCGACGGCATCGAAGTTACCCGCCAGGGAACACCGAAAATTGATCCCGCCACGCTCATGACCTCCGCACCCGGGATTTTCGCCGCCGGAGACATCGCTTTTGGTCCGCGCCTGATCATCAACGCCGTTGCCGACGGCAAAAAAGCCGCCGAAGAAATCGACAAGTTTATCCGGGGATCCGAGTGGAAGCCCAAGCCCCAATACGTGCAAATCACACTTCTCGATCATCACAAGATGGCCGAGCAGTACGACGAATATTCCCGCCTGGCCGTACCGGTTATCCCTCTCGAACGCCGCACCGGCATCGCAGAGGTGGAAACGGGCTTCACGGAGGAGCAGGCCAGGCGGGAAGCGTCGCGTTGTCTGCAGTGCTGGATCAACACCATCTTTGAAGGGACCGAAGCGACCGGCAGCGAGTGCATCCTCTGCGGCGGCTGCGTGGATGTTTGCCCGGAAAATTGTTTGCAGCTCGTGCCGCTCAGCCAGTTCGAATTCTCCGAGGAGACCACACAGCAGTTGTCCGCCACATCCGATTCGCGCGACAACGAACTTCTTCACCTTTCGGCCGAAGAACTTGCCACCGCGACAGGCTCGGTGATGGTGAAGGACGAAACCATTTGCATCCGCTGCGGGCTCTGCGCGGAACGCTGCCCGGTTCACACCATCAGCATGGAAGCTTTCGAGGTTTTCGATCGTGACCCGAATCTGATTCAAATCGAGGAGATCGTTCTCCGCGCATGAGCAACGTCAAAAATTCCACGAGTCCCGATGTACCTCGCTCCGTTCAAGCGGGGAATGGGATCACCCGGCGCGACTTCTTGAATGAAATCACGCTTGGTGCTCTCGGGATTGCCGGCCTCGGCTCTGTCGCCGTGACCTATCAGTATTTTTCGCCCAATGTCCTGTTTGAACCCGCGACGACATTCCGGGCCGGCAACCCCGATCTGTATCCCGTCCATTCGGTGACGTTTCTTCAAGATCAGCAGGTTTACATCGTGCGCATGCCGGAAGGCTTTTACGCGGTGTCCGCCGTGTGCACGCATCTGGGTTGCGTGACGCAATGGAAACCCGATGCGTACATCATTGCGTGCCCCTGTCACGGAAGCAAATTCAAAGCCGATGGCACCAAGATCGAAGGCCCCGCGCCGCGGCCGTTGCCTCATTTCTCTATTACGCTCACAGCGGATGGCGAACTTCTCGTGGACAAGCTGCAGAACATCAAGCCTGCACAGGTCCTGAAAGTCTAGGGTAAACGATGGCCACATCCTTTCAAACGGCGCTCGAAACTCTTCGCGAGACGCAAGTCTGGAAGTCCATCTTTCGCCGCGGCCCCGCAAACACCAATCGCACTCGCAGCCTTGCAGTCTTCGGTAATCTTTTTCTTCACTGGCTGCCCGTCAAGGTTCGAGAGAAGTCTCTCCGCGTGCGTGCGTCGTATTATCTTGGCTCCGTCTCCTTCATTCTTTTCATCGTTCTTTTCGTCACCGGCATTCTGCTGATGTTCTACTACCACCCGGCCGCGCCGCATGCCTACCGCGACATGAAGGATTTGCAGTTCGTCGTTTCGAACGGCGTCTTTCTCCGCAATCTTCACCGGCTGGCCGCGCACCTGATGGTCTTCGCCGTCTTCTGGCACATGTTCCACGTGTTCTACCGCGGAGGCTACAAACCGCCGCACGAGTTCAACTGGGTGGTCGGCGTCGTGCTTCTTCTCGTCACGCTGTTCCTCAGCTACACCGGCTATCTCTTGCCATGGGACCAACTGGCCTTCTGGGCCGTCACCGTCGGCACCAACATCATTTCCGCGATGCCCATTGTTGGCGACAAAATCCGTTTCCTGCTGCTTGGCGGAAACATCGTGGGAGAAAATGCGTTGCTGCGTTTCTACGTGCTTCACGTCGTGATTCTCCCGCTCGTGGCCTTCTTGCTCATCGCAATCCATTTCTGGCGCGTGCAAAAAGACGGCGGCCTGACCGTAAAGCCCAAGGATGACGATGGAAAAAAATAAAATCGAGACCGGCTTCAGTTCGGACGCGAAGAAAGAGCCTCGGCGCATCGTCTTCGTCACGAAGAAGACTTCCGCCAAGGTCGTCGGTGATCCCGGCCCGCAGTTGATGACCTTTCCCCATCTTTTGATTCGCGAAGCCATCGCCTTCCAGGTGCTCGTGATTGCCATGGTGCTCGTCGCGCTTTTCTGGGACGCGCCGCTCGAACAGCTCGCGAATCCGCTGCTGACGCCGAATCCCGCCAAGGCGCCGTGGTATTTTCTCGGCCTTCAGGAACTGCTGCACTTCTTCCCGCCATTCGTCGCCGGTATTTTGATCCCGACTCTGGTGGTGATCGCGCTCGTTGTCATTCCCTACTTCAACGTGAACGTCGAAGGCGAGGCAATCTGGGCCCGGCGGCCGTCGCAAAATCTGAGAATTGTCCTCATCACTGTAATCGTCCTGCTCGCATTTCTTGCAGTGTTCCATGCCTGGACGATTTTTGCTCCTACGGCGCTCGTTGCGGCTCTCTTGCTGTTTTCTTATACCGTCAGGCAGGGGCAACCGGGCTGGCTGCAGACGCTGGCCATTAAGCCTATCTCCTGGTGGGTAATGACGTGGTTCATCGCAGTCGCTATCTGCTTGACCGTCGTTGGGACGTTTTTCCGTGGGCCAGGGTGGTCCTGGGTTTGGCCGTGGAGAACTCATGCCGGCTGAAGACATCGGCAAAGTTATAAACCGCACGCGCCTGGTCTTCGCGGTCTCCAGCGTTGTGTTCCTGGCGGTGCTGGCGATTTCGCCCTTCAAGGATTTTCGCCGCGAGTGGAAACAGTACAAGCGCTCCTACTTGCGATTTGCGCAAGGCCGCCCTGATACCAAAAAACTGCTGGCGGACTACCGTCCGGACATTGATCAGATCTGGCTTCCTGGAATGAATGTCATTGACCGGTGCACCACCTGTCATCAAGGAATCACGCAGGCCAGCCTTGCCGATAAATCCGTGCCGCAGCCGTTCCGCGCCCACCCTCCCATTCCGCACAACGTGCGCGATTGGGGCTGCACCGCCTGCCACCGCGGCCAGGGTCCTGCCACCGAAGTCGCCGAAGCGCACGAGTCCACCCTGGCCTGGGAACAGCCCATCCTGCCGACGCACTTCATTCAAGCGTCGTGCGGCACGTGCCATTCCTCGGACCTGCCGCAGACGCCGCAATTGATGCGTGGCCGCGAACTTCTCGCCCGGCTGAATTGTCAGGGTTGCCACCGACTGCCGGGAATCGAGCGTCCCGCGATGCTCGGCCCTGATCTCACCAACGTCGGCACGAAAATCAGCCGCGAGTGGATTTACAAGTGGCTGAAAGAACCGCGCACCATCGTCGACAAAGACGGCAACGTCACGGTGAACGGTTACGAGACGGAAGACGAGCCGCGCATGCCGAAGTTCCGCCTGAGCGAGACCGAGCTTCGCGCGCTTTCCGCATATCTCAGCGTTCAAAAAACCAAAGCCCTCCCACTGTACAAAATCGATGCCCGCGTCGTGGCCACGTGGAGCAAGAATCCGGAACTGATTTCACAGGGTGAACTTCGCTTTCGTCAAATGTTTTGCTCGACCTGCCATTCGCTCGCGGTCACGCGCGCAGGCGAAACGAAGCTGATCGGCGGCGACATCGGCCCGGAGCTGACGAAAGTGGGCAGCAAGGTGAACCCCGATTGGCTCATCGCGTGGCTTCGCGACCCGCAAGGCTATCTGCAACACACGCGCATGCCGCGCTACGGCTGGTCGGATGAAGATCTCTACAAAGTCTCGCAGTACATCACCACCAAGCTTACCGATTCCGATTTGCTCACGGGTGTTCCGCAGCTCGGCCAGCCGACGGACGAGGAAGTTCAACTCGGTCACCAGCTCTTCCTGGAAAAGGGCTGCGCGAGTTGCCATTCGATCGCCGGTCTGAATCCACAGAAAGATTTTGGCCCTGACCTGAGCGCGCTCGGTGGCAAGAACGCTTCCGAACTGGAATTCGGCGCCGCGAAAATCCCACACAATCTGGTGGCCTACATCCAGGCGAAACTGCAGGACCCCGGTTCCGTGAATCCCGTCGCGCGCATGCCGCAATACAACTGGAATCAAGCGGATCTGGACGCCGTCACCACGGCCCTGCTCAGCATGAAGGGTGCGCCCGCCACCAGCGCGCTGCAAAATCTGGTGGTGCCGCGCAAGGAAGCTTCGTTCCATCCCACCGGCGCGTTCGGCGAAGTCTACGAGCGCTACAAATGCTATACCTGCCACAAGTTCAACAGTTACGGCGGAACTCTCGCGCCCGATCTTACCTACGAAGGCAGCCGGGCCCAGCGGCAGTGGATTGTGGACTTCCTGAAAAATCCGCAGACTCTTCGCCCCACGCTCATCCTGCGCATGCCGCAGTTCAATATGACTGATAAAGATGCCGCGACTCTCGCGGATTACATGACCATGGTCCTGCAGCATCCCGCCGCAAATCCTGCCAGCGTTGATTCAAAGCAGTTCACGCCCGCGATGGTCGCGCTTGGCAAGCAGCTCTATGAGGTGAAGTATCAATGCCAAGCCTGCCACACCATCGGCGGCACCGGCGGATACGTTGGGCCCAACTTGAACAACGCCGGCGGATGGCTGACCGCCGCCTGGATTGAAGCGTGGCTGCGAAATCCTCAGGCGCTTATTCCAGACACCATCGAGCCTCGGCGCAACTTTACCGACGATGAGGTCAGAGCCTTGACAGCGTACCTAATGACGTTGCGCCAGAGCATCAAACCGCAACAAACGGCGAGTACCACTAGAATGCCTGCTGCAGCACTGGGAGCGGGCCGATGAACGCTCGTATTTGGATCGGTGTTATTCTCTTGGCCACGCTCGTTAGTGCGTCGGGCTGCCGCAAGCACGCCGAAACCGCCAAGCCCGACCCGCTTTTGTCCGCATACGATTCCGAAGCTGATTGGACAGACGCGCAGCAAGTCATTCCCCTGAGCTTTCAGCAATCGCAAGGCAAGCGAATTTTCTATCAACAGTGTGTCTGGTGCCACGCCGATGCCACGCCCGCCGGGCCCTCCAACCGTTCGAATCTCATGCCTGTTCCGCCTTTGCTGAACGACGGCGCCACGTTGAATGCCGAGAGCGACGAATACATGCAGAACATCATCACGCTTGGAGGCACGGCGATGGGCAAATCAGCGATGATGCCGCCCTACGGACGCATGCTTTCCGCGGAAGAAATTCGCTCCGTAATTGCCTTCACGCGCGCCATCGCCCAGCCGGCCTACCAGCCGCCGGCACGTGCGGGCTCGCAATACACCGCCAAATAGTGAGGTACACTCAGACTACCCATGAAACTCAGGCCTACACCCAATTTCTGTCTCCGTGCGTTTTTGCTGGCCATCGGAGCGACAATTTGTTTCTCCGCGGCGCCGGCGTTAGGGCAAGTGAGCCCTGCTGAAATCCTGAACCCTGA
This sequence comes from uncultured Acidobacteriota bacterium, assembly GCA_963729455.1. GTDB lineage: Bacteria > Acidobacteriota > Terriglobia > Acidiferrales > UBA7541 > Acidiferrum. Next base: position 24,167 of record CAVSNX010000002.1, on the reverse strand, counting down.
TCTCAAAGCTCTCGAAGAGACATATTTCCAGCAGTTGAAGACACTCAATCAGTCCATCGCCCGAACCAAATTTCCTTTTCCGTTTTATCTCAGCCGTTACGTCGGCCTCGACCCCGCCCAGCAAGCGGAAGCCGATACCCGGGGTTTGGAATTCGTCCGCTTCCAGGATCGCGTGATTCTCAAGGTAACGGGAAATTACAACGCCGCTTATGACACCGCACGCTTCAACCGCAACGAACGCGCGGCGGCCACGTTTCGCACCGTGATTCTTCCGGTCCTGGAGCAGGTGACGGCCGCTCTACCCGAAGACATCGCATGTGACGGCATCGGTTTTGAAATTTCTCATCACGCTCACACGCGCGATCCCGGATACGACTATGAAGGCAAAGAAATCCTCGTCGTGGTCCTCGAGCGCAACGATGCCTGGGCGCTGTCTCGCGCCTCGACGGACGTCCAGCGCCAGGAAATCGTGAATCGTTCGAAAGTGTTTGTCAGCGGGAAGGACTTCGGTCTCTCGCTCACCGAGCACGATCCCCTCAACGTTCAAGCGCTGCCGCGCTCCATTCCCGCCAAACCGGATGCGACTTCCACGGCACGTTCTTCGATCACGGCCGGCCACTCTCCCTTGCTCAAAGCAAATTCCTCTTTGCCGTCCCTCTCTCCTGTCATGCCGGCTTCACCACAGCCTGTTAGCGATGCAGCGAATTCCGCTCTGCCTTCACCAAAGGTCGCGGATCCAGAGCCGGCGCGCCCCGTGCCGACGCAGGCCGACGCCGAGCGTCTAAACGAAAAGTATCAAGAGCAGTTCGCTGCCCTGGCCAAGATGGGCACCGCGAAATTTCATTTCGTGGAGTACGCCCCGCCCACCTTCATGATTTTCCACGATCAGATCGCTCTCCAGATGACCCTGCGAAATTCCATCCAGTTCGGCCCGGTGAAGAACTCCATCTATAAACGCGCCGCCCAAAGCTTTGACCTGTTCCTGGCGCCCCAGCTGAAGGATCTCTCCGAAAAAATTGCCGCCGACGTGGAATTCCAGCTCTACGACTTTTCCGTCCTGAACAAGCTCATACCCGGCGCCAAAGGCACCTCCGAAGCAATCGAATTCATCTGCCCGCGAGCCGCCCTCAAGCAATTCGTCAACGCCGAAATCACCAACCAGCAACTCCTCGATCAAAGCGTCATCCTCGTCAACGGCGTCCGCATCGGCTTAAGCCTCCAGCTCGTGGAATAACTCGAAGAACGATCACACAAATGTCCAGTTTACGCGAAGTTGTCCACAAAACAGGGCACAGTTTTTGTAGTGGGAACGGTCAGATAAAGCTAACTCATTGAATAGACTTGGTGAACCGGGCAGGACAATGTTTCTCACGGAGAATTTTGACCCAGGAGAAAACAAAAGTATGATTTGGAATGTCGAGTCCGTTCCTTGTGAGAAGAACCGCGACTCGCGATAGGCGATGGCTTAGGTGACCACCGAGAAGATCTCAAGGCGTGCATGGCTTCGGCAAGTCCGGACCATTGCCGGTGTTTTACCGTTCGGATTTTCTACTTCCCTCACGTCACGGTTTTTGCAGAGCCCACCGCCACCACCGCAATCCGTTTCGCCGCAGACCGAGGGAAAGACCACGACGGTTTCCGCGCTTGGTCCAGCACAATATCGGTTTTCGCCGGCGGAAGACGCTTTCCTTGAGGAGTTGGAGCACACCAGTTTTCGCTATTTTTGGGAAGAATCGAATCCTTACACCGGCCTCGTGAAGGACCGCAGCCAGGCTGGCGGACCGGATTCCCGCGCGACCGCGAGTATCGCCGCAACTGGGTTCGGTCTTACCGCTCTTTGCATCGCCGACCATCGCGGCTGGGAAGACAGCAAAAAAATCCGCGAACGCGTTCGAAGCACTCTGCGGTTCGCCGCCACGCGCTTAAGCCACAACAACGGCTTCTTCTTTCATTTTCTCAACATGCAAAGTGGCGACCGTGATTTCCAATCGGAAGTATCTTCGATAGACACCTCCCTCTTCCTTTGCGGAGTGCTTGCCTGCCGCGGCTACTTCGACGATGCCGAGATTCGCGACCTCGCCACCAAACTGTACGACCGCGCGGATTGGACCTGGCTTCTCCAAGGCGAAAAAACGCTTTCCATGGGTTGGAAGCCGGAGAGCGGCTTTCTCAGGGCGAGGTGGGACAGCTACAGTGAGTTGATGATGATTTATCTCCTCGGTCTCGGCTCTTCCACGCATCCCTTGCCGAGGGAGTGCTGGGACGCCTGGAAGCGCCCGGCATTTGAATTCAATGGGCTGCATTATATCGGTTCGAATGCTCCTCTGTTCGTGCACCAGTATTCGCATGCGTGGTTCGATTTCCGCGGGAAAGCCGACGCCTACGCCAACTACTTCGAGAATTCAGTGACGGCAACGAAGGCGCACAAATTGTGGTGCATCTCGCTCGCAAAACAATTCCCGGACTACAGCGAGGACCTTTGGGGCATCTCTGCCTCCGATTCGATGCATGGATATGTTGCCTGGGGCGGCCCACCTCCGATGGGGCCGATTGACGGCAGCATCGTCCCTTGCGCGGCCGCAGGCTCGTTGCCTTTTTTGCCGGCGGAGACCATACACGTGCTGCAAAACATCCGTGAAAAATACGAGAAACGCGTCTGGCGAAAATACGGTTTCGTGGATGCGTTCAATCCGCTGAAAAACTGGTATAACCCCGACGTGATCGGAATTGATCTGGGAATCACCCTCTTGATGGCGGAAAACGCGCGAACTGCCTTCGTTTGGGAACAGTTCATGAAGAACGAAGAGGTGCAGAGAGGCATGAGTCGCGCGGGATTCAGACCGGCACCACCCGGTCAGAGCCCGGCATCTAACTTAGTGATGCATTCATGTTCCTCTGGGACACGGGCAACAACACGGTGAGACCGTGCCTGACGCGGCGCGAGCTGCTAGCGCAAGCAGGAAAAGTCGCTGGCGCTTCTTCGCTGGCCGGAGTGGGCTGGCTCCTGGCTGGTTGCGGAGGAGAAGGGTCATCCCTGCCTGCCCCGCCCCCAGGAGATGGTTACCCAGGGACAAACGATCAGCTCCTTGAAGAAATCGAAGCTGCAGGTTTTCTCTTTTTCTGGGAACAAGCGGATCATACTACGGGTCAAGTAAAAGACCGGGCACTGGCAGCAGGAAACGATATGCGCACGGTTTCAAGCATCGCCGCAACTGGATTTGGATTGACCGCGCTCTGCATCGGCGATCAGCGCGGATATCAACCCAGCACAGATGTCATCTCCCGCGTGCGAGCAATACTGAATTTTCTGCTCAATCAACTGCAGCCGCTGGGGATGAACGGGTTCTTTTATCACTTCGTGGACATGACCACCGGCGCGCGGGCATTCAATTCCGAAGTTTCCTCGATTGATACCGCGATCCTGCTCTGTGGAGTGCTGACGTGTCGCCAGCATTTTTCGCAAGATCCGCAAATTCCTGGCCTGGCGACGCAGATCTTCAATAATGTGAATTTCGCCTGGATGCTGCATGGTGGCGCAACTCTTTCGCAGGGCTGGACGCCAGAGAATGGTTTTCTCCCCACGCGTTGGGACACCTATAGCGAGCTCATGATGTCGTACTTGTTGGCGATGGCCTCGCCAACATTTCCGATTCCGGCCTCCAGTTGGCAGGCGTGGTCCCGGCCATCTTTTGCCTACCAGGGCCTCACGTACATCTCTTCGGGCGCGCCGCTCTTCACGCACCAGTATTCGCATGCGTGGTTCGACTTCCGAAACAAGAAAGACGCATTCGCCGATTATTTCCAGAATTCCGTCACCGCAACGATGGCTCATCGCCTCTTTTGTATTTCACTGGCCGGCCAGTTTTCGGACTACAGTAGCGATCTCTGGGGAATTTCCTCATCCGACTCCCAGAATAACGGATACGTCGCCTGGGGCGGGCCGCCCGCCCTCGGGCCCATCGATGGCAGCATCGTTCCATGTGCCACGGCAGGCTCACTTCCATTTGACTTGTCCAATACCATCCATGTGCTGCGATGGATTCGCGGACACTACGCCCAGGCGTGGCAGCGTTACGGCTATGTGGACGCATTCAATCCGCTGACCGGCTGGTATGACACCGACGTGCTTGGGATCGATCTGGGGATCTCCATGCTGATGGCGGAGAATCAGCGCACCCAGTTTGTTTGGAACACCTTCATGCAGGATCCCGCAGCGCAGAACGGGATGAATCTGGCTGGATTTCAGCCGGGGTAGAGGCGCTCGTCGCTACTCGCCAAACTCGATCAACGCGAGAGCGTGAGGCGGGAGCGTAAGTGTCAACGCGCCATTATTGAGCGCAATGGGCTGCGCTGCAGGTAGCGCGCCCGCCTTGCGCAGTGTTTCGATCTGCGAAAGTGTGGGGAACGCCGGGCCCCCCATTTTTTCCCAGGCCGGCAGCGGCGACCCATGGTCGGGATCCACGACGGTAATGCGCGCGGAGGCCGTTCCGCTAACGCCCTTGAAATGCAACGTGAAGCTCTTCGGTGAACCAGTTTCTTCCGGCAGGAATAAATTCCAGACTGCCAGCACGAGCGCGCCATTTTTGTTGCGAGTGACCAGCGCGGACTCCGAGTTCACGTCTAACCGCGTTTCCCCAAGCCGATGGAGCAGTGCAAAATCGTTGAACGCCGCCTTGGGAATGCTGCGTTCAGCCAGCAATCCGAACCCTCCGTAGAACGGCGTTTTCACGATGCCCTGTTCTTCAAAAACGTCCGAGAACGTCCAGTAGCTCATCATCGCGGTGAGGCCGTCGCACTGGCGAATGGTGTCTGCCATCCACGGCCCCATAAAAGCCGTGTCCGTCACGGCAGGCTCGTTCATATAGCTGGCGTTGAACTCGCTCCAGATGAGCGGCGTGTTCGGAAAAGCTGAAGCGGCAATCTGCTCATGAACCTTTTTGACGGCGCGGCACACCATCCGCGTTCGCGAAATATTCTCGTGCGTGCCGAACACGTCTTCCGCTTTGTCGTTCCCGTAGACGTGCGTGGAAGCAAAGTCCACCGGAACGTTTTTCTCTTTGCAGTGCGCCAAGAAGCGGTCCACCCAAGCGGCCTGCGCCGTGGCCGGGCCGCCCACGCGCAGCCGCGGGCTCACGCGCTTGACGGCGCGCGCGGCGCGGTCGTATAGCTCGTAGTACGTGGCTTCTTTCGGATCGCCCGCCCAGAAATCAATGTTCGGCTCGTTCCAGACTTCGAAGTACCACTGCGCGACTTCCTCTTCCCCGTAGCGCGCGACGAGATGCCGGACGAAATTTTCGACTAGCTGCTCCCACTTGTCCCAGTCCTTGGGAGGAGCGACGTTTTGCTTGTACCAGAAGGCATGAAGCACGCTGGGATCGGACGAGAGCTTCTTGGGCATGAAGCTCAGCTCGATGAACGGCCGAACATGATTCTCGAGCAAACCGTCATAGATCTGGTCCACATAAGAAAAGTTGTAGATGGGCTTGCCGTCCTTGTCCTCGTCGTAAAGCCCGACTTCGTCATGGAAGATCGCGTGAAAGCGCACGAATTCAATGCCGGTGATGCGCTTGGTTTCGCGCAGGTCGTAGCCGTAGTTTTCGCGAAGGCTCAGGACGGCGCGCCCCGAACCGAACATCTTTTCCCAGAAGTGCGGGAAGGGATGGGAAGGAGCCGCAGAGTCAATCTCGATGGTTTCAGTCGGAGCGCTAGTCTGCGCCTGCAGTGTGATCGCCGGCAGAGTGCCCGCCACACAGAGGAACGCGACACGGAGAGAGTAAGCGCGAAAAGTTGGGAGGCGCATCGTGAAACCCCTCAGGAAACCAGAGGAACGATGCAGGGACGCATATAGACGCGTCCCTGCATTATCCCGCGCAACTAGAAAGTGAGTCGTGCTTGGAACTCGATTACCCGACCGGCCAAGCCGCCCGGTGATAGCCCGAACAGGGGGTTCTCAATGTGGACGTTATTCGATTGAGACACGAACGGCTGAAGGTTGAGCTTATTGAAGAAGTTGAAGAAGTTGCCCCGGAGCTCGAGACTCGCCCCTTCGCCTAGGAATTTGAAGCTCGGCAAACCAAACTTCTTGGCAACGCTTGTGTCGATGTTGAAGTAGCCGGGGCCGCGGAATGAATTGCGGCCGATGCCCGGAGGGCCAGCGGGAGGACAGATATTGAAATAGGGAGTGCCCCCAATTGGCCCATTGCTCGCGTTGCAATTTCCGGTGTTGACAATCCCGGGGAACTCCGCTCCAGGCGTCATAAATGCATGGTTGGACGTATCTCGTGGGGGTTCCATCAAGAGAGCCGTTGGACGCACGGGGCAAATGTTGGCCGCGCTGGTAATCGGAACGGATGAAATAACGCAAGTCACTGGCGTCCATGGGAACCCAGTATGCCAAGTCATAATTCCGTTTATCTGCCACCCGCCCAGAACCTTTCCGGTCCAGCGCGATTTATCACGGAAGAAGGGTAGATCGTACAGCGTGAAGAAATTCAGGTAATGTTTGGCGTCAAAGTCCGATGGACCGAACTCCGTCTCCGGATGCGCCGGATCCGTCTGGTTGGTGACGGCCCCAGGGCCCTCGTTTGACAGTTGATCGATGCTTTTGCTGAAGCGATACTGCGTATCGAACATGAACCCATTTGAAAACTGGCGGCGCAGACGGAGATTCAAAGCATTGTAATTTGAATCGACATCGCTGGTTGGAAAGTACACCGCGTACCAGGAGTTACTTGGTTGCTGCAGGAAGTTCTGGTTGAGTAGCCGAGTGAGTTTGTGGCCGTCGCTGCCTTGATATCCGACGGTTGCAATTAGGCTCCACGGCAGGCGCCTCTCCACCTCCAGCGAATAAATGTACACATACGCGTCGTGATAATTGGGGGAGCCGCCGTAGATTTCCACGGCCTGATCGAATGTACATTTAGCATTTCCGCAAACACCCCCCGTCTTCGGATCAATTCCAAACGCCAGCGCTGGATTGGGCGGATAGCTGTTGAAGGCATTACTGGTACCGGTTTCGTAGACAATTCCGTTCTGAAAGGGCGCGCCAAAAGTGTCACCTCCGCCTGGCGGAAAATTGGACTGACCGTCGGAAGTTCCGCAGCACAGGCCGAAGCGGGCATAATTGGGCGGATTAAATGCCGCGTTGCCGAAGAGAACATCGTCAGGCCGGTTAAATGCGATTGCCATCCCGCCACGAACAACAGTTGTATTTTTGAAACGCTCGGGGCTCCAGGCAAACCCCAGCCGTGGACCGAAATCCCTCTTGGTCGTGGGAATGAGAGTATTCACGTGCATGAGCGCAGAAGTTGCCAAAACGCCGCCTGTTCCAAACTGGAGATTTGTGAGATTGTTTTTTGCGTCACTGAGAGGGCTGAAATACTCCCAACGCAGACCGAGGTTGAGTGTCAAATTCGGTTTGACCTTCCAGTCGTCCTGGAAAAACACGGCATAATCCTTACTTCGGAGGTATCGCTGCGCGTTCGCAGGCCCCCCAGTCTGTGGATTGGCATCGATCTGTTCAAAGATTGGCGCATCATTGGCAAAATTCCAGATTCCATGCACCGAATAGAGCGGGCGAGCCATCCCACTCAAGTCATTGTTATTTTGTTCGGCTGTGAAATCGAAACCGGTGCTGAGAGCGTGGCGGCCAACATTCTTGGTGAGCTTGTCGCGGAAGTTGTAACTGTTTTCCACGAAGATTGCGGGCGTCGTCGAGGCTTGGTTCGCGCCAAAGGCACTAAGGCCGAAGTTGTATCCCTCAAACTGGCTCCGCGGAACGCCGAAATCGACATTGCCGCTCGTCGCAATCTGGTTGAAATTGAAGCGAGTGAAATTAACGCGAAACTCGTTGATCGCGGTAGGGGAAAAAGTGTGAATAAAGGAAATCGCCTGAACCTGGTTGAACGGTTGGATGTTTAAATCTCCCTGTGGGCGGCTTCCACTGGCGTCCGACGTCGTGTTATTGAAAAGTGTGAAGTAGGAGCTATAAGAAAACTGGTTGCTTCCCCTGACGTAATCCAGCCGGCCGTTGAACTGGTTCCCGCTGCTGCTGCCAGGCAGCGAGAGCGTCACGAACTCGATGTCGGGAGTCGTGGGATCAAGTCCACCGCCGAGCTCCGCCCCGCCGACTCCATTGGCGTTTGGGCCGGTAAAGGGCAAGTATTGTCCGGTCATCCCAGATGGAGAGCCGATGTTCAGTCCGTTTCCGACGACAACGCAATATGTCGAAGAAAGGCTCGCAAGCTGACAAGTGGGGGTCAAGACGGTCTGAATGCGGGGAGCTACCCCAGGGGAACTCACGATTTTCGCCGCGACGCTTCCTGGCCGGTCCGTCATTATCAACTGGCGGAACTGAGAGGTCTCCACCCATGTCGGGGCGGAAACATCCAAAGTGTGGCTTCTCAGGCCCTCGTACGAAAAGAACAAGAACAGTTTATCTTTCTTAATCGGGCCGCCAAGACTGCCGCCGAATTGGCGGAAATTGTTGTTCACCCTAGTCGGTGGTGCGTTGTCCGGGCCGCCGTATTTGTTGTAGGCGTTCCAGTTAGGGTCTTGATATTTAAAGAATCCGCTGCCGTGGTATTGGTTCGTGCCAGCCTTGGTGACTACCTTGATCTGTGCGCCGGTCCCGCGGCCGTCCTCCGCTGAATACGAATTGGAGAGAACGGTGATCTCTTGAACGGATTCCTGGTTCGGCGTAATCACCGCCGCGCCACCGTACTGCAGGCTGTTTACGCTGACACCGTCGATGGTGAAATTGTTGGTGTCCTGGCGCTGACCGTTGGCCACGGCCTGGACCGAGTTTTCGATCTGGAAAATGGAGGAGTTTGAACCGCCAGGACCCGTAGAGTTCGGGAGGTTGGCCGAATTACCATTGCCTGAACGATGCTCCGTCACCGAAGACGCCGGGCGTCAGACGCAAGAGTTCATACGGGTCGCGGCCCACTTCGGGCAAGCGGGTGATTTCATCCGACGTGACTGTATTGCCCACATTGGCATTTTCTGTATGGAGAGCTTCCGCCGATGCGGTGACGGTTACCTGGTCGGTGACCGCACCCACGTTCAGCGTAACGTCGAAACCGCGCGGCTCTTCCGCCTTCACTTCAACGTCCTTCGAGATGACCTTCTTGAATCCGGCGGATTCGACCGTGACCGTATACTTGCCCGGCGGCAATTCGCTAATGCGGTAAAAGCCTTCGGCAGACGCAACCGTCTCGCGACTGGCGCCGGTGTCTTGGTTCGTCACAGTCACCTTGGCACCAGGGACAGCGCCTCCTTGGTGATCCAGAACGGTACCCTGAAGGCTGGCTTTGAACTGCGCGTAGGCGGATACGGCGAAGAGAGAGAGCAAAATCGCAAGCAGGACTTTCAAACGCATGGTTTCACCTCGAGGTCAGCATTCGAAAAACGAATTTAGTAAATCGATTTATCCCCGGTTCTGGGAAGCATGAAACACCCGTTGTACGAGCGTTGTCAAGAGCATATTTTGTCCCGGTGGAGAGGAGGCCGACAAAGGCAAAAAAGAATGTCAGTCCAGCATCCCGCTTGTCTGTTCAGTTCTGCACACCTCGCTGGCCCACTTCGCGCGAGTACTTCTCCGCTTGCCCGGCCAACTTCTGTGTGCCAGACTACGCGCATTGAACACCCCATGATTCGTACTAAAGCGGGTGCAACAGCCCGGCCACGCGGAGGCCATTCCGCGCAGACTGTGAGTTTGAAGTTTCTGGCCGAGCACCTCGGTCTTTCGCCAGCTACGGTTTCACTTGTCATCAATCGGTCTCCCGCCGCCAAGTCCATCCCGCACCGCACCCAGGAGCGCATCCGCGCCGCCGCGCGCGAACTGAACTACCGGCCGAATTTCATGGCGCGCTCGCTGCGGGCGCAACGGAGTTTCACCATCGGCGTCGTCGTTCCTGAAATTAGCGAAGGGTATGCCGCGCTGGTACTCTCCGGCATCGAAGATCACCTGCTCGAGGAAGGCTACTTTTATTTTGTCGTCAGCCACCGCCACCGCGCCGATCTGATCGACGAATATCCCCGGCTCTTGCAGCAACGCGCCGTCGAGGGTCTCATCGCCGTGGATACCGCCTGTCATGAAGGCGTGACCATTCCGGTGGTCGCCGTTTCAGGCCACCGCGAAATCCCCGGCGTAACCAATATCGCGCTAAACCATCTGCTAGCGACTCGATTGGCGATCGAACACCTCACCAAGCTCGGCCACCGCAGGATCGCCTTCATCAAGGGCCAGGAGTTCAGTTCGGATACCGAAGTGCGGTGGGAAGCAGTGTGCGCAGCAGCCAAAGAACTGGGCTTGGAGCTCAACGAACGGCTGATTGGTCAGCTCCAAGGCGAATCCCCGTCGCCGGAGCTAGGTTATCAAGTCACGAGCAAAATTCTCGCGACCGGAGAGTCGTTCACCGCGCTCTTTGCCTTCAATGATATTTCCGCAATCGGCGCCATCCGCGCGCTGCGGGAAGCAGGGCGCCGCGTCCCCGAAGATGTATCCGTGGTGGGCTTCGACGATATTCAAAGCGCCGCCTTTCAGAATCCCGCGCTGACCACCGTGCGCCAACCGTTGCGCCAAATGGGCATCATCGCCGCGGAAACACTCTTGCGCCGCATCAATGCGCCGACGAAAGCTCCCTATCCAAAGAATATCCACGTGGAACCGGAGTTGATTGTCCGCGAGACAACGGCCCGCCCGGGTAGCGGATCCAACTAAGTCACGAGCCGGTGTGGGAACAAAAAAGGGCCCAGCTATTCTCGAACGAAAACCCAGACGCGGCTAACTCATTGAAAAGACTTGGTGAACCGGGCAGGACTCGAACCTGCAACCCGCTGTCACCACCCCGAATGCTAAGTTGTTGATTCGTCTAGCTTGTTCTCGCGTCTATGTACCCGGTTTTCGATGGTGTTCGGCGCTTAATGTTCCCTTATTGTTCCCCGCGCTTGCGCCATGCACCAGCTCGGTCTCTTAACGTGTCAAGATGCCAGGCTCAGGAGGCACCATGAAAAAAACGAACCTAAGAATTTCAAACCAGTCCGCCGAAACCAACATGCACAACCGAACCCAAGCGATTCCCAAAGGAGGTCGCTCTCCTTACTCCTGGAGAAGTATCTACAATATCTTGCCGTGAAGGGATACAGCGAGAGCACGCTGAGAGTTCGCCGCGTTCACATGGAAATGTTCTTGAATTGGTGTAGAAGAAATCGAACCACCACGCTTTACCAAATCACCCGAACTTCGCTCGAAAGCTATCAGCGATATCTATTCCAGTACCGAAAAAAAGACGGTCATCCGCTGGCAGTTGCCAGCCAGCATTCCAGGCTCGCGCCCCTGAAGGTCTGGTTCAAGTGGTTGGCTCATCGAAAGTATATTCCGCAAGACCCGGCTGCAGAGTTGGAGCTGCCACGTGTTGGCTACAAGCTACCGAATGTGATGAATAGAGACGAAGCTGAGCGCGTTCTGAGTCAGCCAAACGTAGGGGAGCCACTGGGCATCCGTGATCGCGCCATGCTGGAGATGCTTTACTCTAGCGGATTGCGCCGCATGGAGCTTCTACACTTGAAACTCTACGATGTGGACCAGAAACACGGTCTCGTAACTGTTCGCGAAGGAAAAGGCAAGAGAGACCGTGTAGTACCCATCGGCGAGAGGGCCTTGGCTTGGCTGGACTTGTATCTAAGTAGATTGAGAGCCGAAATCGCAAAGAAACCTGATGACGGTATTCTATTCCTGACGGCGAACGGCGTCCCATTCACCCCGAACCACCTAAGCTGGCTGGCTCGCCAATACGTGAAATCTGCGTCGATCGGCAAGAATGGCGCGTGCCACATCTTCCGCCATACGATGGCAACGCTGATGCTCGAAGGGGGCGCGGATATTCGCTATATCCAAGCGATGCTGGGCCACGTGCGGCTCGACACCACGCAAATCTACACGCATGTCTCAATCCGCAAGCTGAAGCAGGTCCACGAGGCCACTCACCCTGGTGCTCGGCTGGACTCAGACAGCAAACAGACCCTAGAGCCCCAAGTCAAATTAGACCCACAAGTGGAAACCGCCATTTCGCAAGATGAGAAGTAACGTTCCATCAGAAGGGCCATACTGGGCACACTGTTCCCGAATTTTTCGGGGCTCAGCTACCTAAAACGTAGAATAGAGGTGATGCTTACGATGAGCCAGCGAACATCGTTGCGTGATGCCTGCACAACCTCAGAACCAGTGAGCTGGCCAGTGGAAACGGTGCCGAAATATCCACAGGCATCGTACTATCGCGCCAGATACTACGACCAGAACGCAGGAAGGTTTCTGAGGGAAGACCCGATTCGCTTCCGTGCGGGGATGAACTTCTATTCCTACGTTCGCAATGATCCAACTAAGTTCTCGGACCCCCGGGGCCTTTGGGCGGGAGGATTTGGAGGAACCTTGGGAGGAATTATCGGCACTCCGTCTATCGCTGGCGGTGGGGAGGGTTCATGTGCAGCAGTTATTGATGGCGAGGGCAATATAGGCGTGTTGTGTTGCCTCCTATTCGGCGCTGGCACCGTTGTACCTGCAGGAGGAAGCCTCAGCCTTCAGGGCACTACTTTGGCCTGCCCAAACTGCAAAACTATTTGTGACATGGAGGGTGGATTCGTGGCGGTCCAGGTTTTCGGCGCTGTGGGTGAGGGTGCTGCAGGAGGCGCCAGCTTATCTCTCAACTTGAAGAATGTAACCATCTCCATCTCTGGTGGTCCTGCGGGCGGCGCCGGTTTGGGCGCAGACATAATGGGAGGCAGTTGCACGCTAGTGCTTGGCGGGAAGAAGTGCAAAGGGTGTCCACCAAAGACTCAGTGATCCTTCTTAGATTCTGAAGTTCTTAGACCAGGGAGGAATCTAACGTGAAGTACTTCACGCAAGCATTCCAGCTTCTCGGGGTGGCGGCATCCCTTTTCATTGGATTTCTTCTGATCCGCTCGGCCTGGACACATCCTAATCCAACCGGGGAACGGCTGATTCTGACACTTCTCGCTGCTGCTGAGGTTTGGTGTTTCGTTTCAACCTGGCGCTGGAGCGCGAACTTCCGCAGGACATCTGGGTTCAAAGCCTCACAGCTGTTGCTAGGACCCGAGCCTTCTGACCAGATTGCGATCCCTGCTTGGAAGTGGGGACGACAATTCAGGTACGCTTGGCTAACATTGCTAGGTTGTCTAATTGTTACTGCGTATTACGTATGGAGACAGAGCTGAGATCAGACTCGGGGGGGTGGAGCACCCTTTACTGGGTGGCGTTGCTAGGGTGCCAGACCCTTTGATGTGGAAGGGTCCGGGTCTAGAGTCGAATGCATGGCAGACATTCGCGAGATCGGCACAGTTCGCGAGTTCCAATCCGCGCCCAATTTCTCGTATTACCGCGCCAGATACTACGACCCCAATGCAGGAAGATTTATCAGCGAGGACCCAATCCGGTTCAGGGGTGGAATCAATCTCTATTCTTACGTAAAGAACCGTCCAACTCTGATGCGGGATCCCTCGGGCCGAGCCGCCTGGGGAGGCGGCATCTCCGGTTCAGGCGCGTTCAGCGCATTTTGGTTTGGTGCTGGTGTGGAAGGCAGTTTCTATTTTGTCGGAGACTCACTTGGCAATCAGGGGGTTCTGGACTGCAGTGGCGGTGGGATTGGAGGCATATCGGGCGCCGGAGGCTCTGTGAGCGTCTCGCTGCCGAGCATAATTTGTCCGAACTGCAAGTCGATCTGCGACTTGCAGGGCGATTTTGGAGGAGTCACGGCGTTTGCTGGTGTGGGGCTGACCGGGGCCGTAAATGGAAGCGCTTCCCTCAGTAAGACGAGCGCAACCTTTACTGGAGGAGGCGGTATCGGAGTCGGCGCAGGTGCCGGATTGGTCGGCATTTGGGGTAATTGCACCCTCATCTGGAAGTATCAGAACTGCCCGTCATGTTCGTCGTCAAAGAATTGAGGTGGAGGACGAAATGGGCACGCGACTATATGAGAGAATTCAAGGCGCTGTAGCAGGTCTTGTTAAGACCACGTCAGCCCTCTCGATCCTGCTAGGGCTGTTGGTCGTGATCCCTCTCACTCTCTGGTTTGCATGGGCGCGTCACACGACGCTCCTCAATCCGATTCTCGTTACGCTATTCTGCCTCTCCTTCGGTTGGGGGCTTGTGTCCACGGCCCTGTGCTTTCGTAATCTAAGGAAGCTGGGTCTAGACGGCCAAGGCAGGTTGCGCCTTTTCTCTGGCCCGCGTCCCGATGATCCCGACGAACTGCGGGCATGGCAATCGGGATGGCATTTCATGTATGCCGTCCTGGCGGTCATGGTGTGCATAATCGCTATACCGATTGCTTCTTGGCTTAGCAGCAAGTGAACGGTGGGCGGTCCAGCAATCTCTCCGCCCGATATAGAAGCGATTCCGGCCAGGTTGAACGGCTCATCTCCGTTAGGACGAGAAGAGCGGCGCTTTGGCGCCGGAAGCTCGGGGACAAGACGGGAACGTTTCTAATGCGCGGCTCCGAAATCACCACATCGTACTACCGCGCCAGATACTACGACCCCAGTGCTGGCAGGTTCATCTCAGAAGACCTTCTGGGGTTTATTAGCGGCGTAGATTTCTATAGCTATGTTCTGAACAGACCTATTCAGATGGCGGATCCAGCAGGCCTGAGTCCGCAGGATGTTCAGCGGATTCGACAGATCTGCCATTCGTGTGTGCAAGATATGGTAAATGGCGGAGTCCGACGGCCGGGGGACGGCATGTGGAATGGAGGTCTCAATGACCAAAACTCTAACCAATCGCTCATCGGATTGTTTACAGGTTCGAAGTATATCGGCTGTAAGGACCAAGCTTATAGAGCTGTAGGATGCTTGGACAACGGAAACGCAATAAAACCATTCGATGCCAACTGGGACTTCTCGCCGGTCGCATGGTGGGCCGGCTTTCACACAATCGTAAGGGCCAAGAGTAGTGATCCGAATGATCCCATTGTGTACTGCGATCCGTGGAGGGATCAGACTTGGACGGCACCTCAGAATCCTCTTCCTGAGCCGTGGCCACGTTATTCGAAATTTTGAATTTCCAAGCGAAGAGGTATTGCGATCAGTGAGGGCATTTCACTTGGACTGTTCCGGGGGACCGGAATTGCACGGGAGTCCCCCAGCGATTCTGAAGTGAAGGTGCATACGACTTCTTTGTTCTTAGTGCTAGCGATTTCGGAGGTTGTGGGATTATGAAAAGAGTCTTTTGGACTGTCGGAGTTGGCCTTGCCGCTCTTTTCATTGGCGGGCATGCGGGGGGCAGGGTCGGGCTCATTATTGGCTTGATCTGGGGCGCGTGCATAGGATCTGGCTTTGGGGCCATTTTCACTCAGACGATGCCGACTAAACGTTTAGTAGTATATTGGGCGGTGACTCTAATGTTGGTGGGACCTTTTTTCGGCGTTGTGGTCTACGCCGCGCCTAGACCCTATGTCTCTACTGCCCAACTGGAAGCTGCCGGCGTTGTAGGTGGCTTGCTGGGCGGATTACTTGGTGTTTTGGTTGGTGCGTTACAACTAAGCCGCCTCCGCCGAAGATTGCCGAGTGCCTGAGCCTGTCTCACTTAACTGGCGGGTGGCGCAGACGTGAGCCTAGGACGAATCTGGGTGCCGCATACGCCGGTTTCGCGTGTGCGGGTTTAGAGTCAACTTCCATGCACAAGATGAGTGAGACCGGCACCCGCCCCGCTGCTCTGGAATCTGACCTGGTAACCGACCTGTACTACTACCGCGCCAGATACTACGATCCATCTGCTGGCAGGTTCACCTCGGAAGACCCGCTTGGATTTGGTGGTGGCGAAGACTTCTACCGCTATGTCTATGACAGCCCGATTGGACTGACTGATCCGGCGGGTCTAAGCCCTGGTGATGTTAAGCAAATCCAGGCAGGTTGCCATGACTGTGTTGACCAGATGATTGCAGCGGGACAACGATTGCCGTCGGGACCTCCTCCAAGTGGATCATTGGTGGGTTTCTTAGGGTCAGTGCTTTTTGGATGGGTGAACGACGCAGGATACTGGTTTACGAAACAGGAGTCCTGCTATGGGCAAGCGCAGATAGCAAAGCCTTGCCTGGAGAATCCTTCAAAACCGTATGACGACAAATGGAACTTCAATGTTGTGCCCATTTGGGGTGGAAGTCATCGTGTTGTTGAAGGCCACTCCAGTAATCCGTCCGATCCAATCGTCGTGTGTGATCCGTGGCTAAACAGATCCTACACACTCCCAAACCCTATAGGACCTAAGGGAGGAACGAAGAAGTGAGGGTCGGTCAAGGAGGCCTGGAATGAATGAAAAAGCCCAGGGACTGTTGATCCTGATCATCGTGGTCGGCACCGTTGGAGGAGCCTACGCACTCGCCTGGCGTGGAAAGTCTCCTGCAGTTCGCCGTGGAGCTTCATGGGTAGTTGCAGTGATCTTTGCGCTGGCTGGGCTGTGGGGACTGTGGGCGTATGCCATACCCATCCTTCTTGAGGGTTTTCGGGACCCTACCGTGCCCCGTTGGGTAGCTGTGGCCGTGGGCCTCGTCATTGCGGCGATCTGCGTCCTCCCATGGAGCATCGCCGTAAGATTTGCTAAGGCAGCGCTGCGGAAAGAGTCTTCCTCCCCGGCCGCCTAATCAGAATGAGCGCAGATGAAGCGATAGCGCTTGACTCTACGTTCTCATTGTGAGAACCTAAGAACCCATGCGCATCATAAAACGAGGAGCGCTCGAACAATTCTGGCAAAAACACCCAGACGCGAAGGCGAGCCTCGAAGCATGGTACGGGGTGGTGCGCAAGGCAACTTGGAAGACGCCCGCGGAAATGAAACAGGTCTACCACAATGCTGACTTGGTTGGCCGGAGAACAGTATTCAACATCGCTGGCAGTAAGTATCGTCTCATAGCGCGAGTGAACTACTTTACGCAAAGGGTCTTTGTGTTGTACTTGCTGACGCACTCGGAATACGACGAAGGGGCCTGGAAACAATGAGCACGACAACGATAGATCTCGACGAGAAAACATACGGACAACTGCTGGGTCGTACACTGCCTCATGTCATTCACACGGATGAGGAATGCGAACGTCTCACGAGCGAACTGCTGCATCTCGACGAACGTGAGAACCCTTCGCCGGAAGAAAAGGAACTAGCTGAATTGCTGACCGTGCTCATTGACGAGTACGAAGAGCGTCGCTATCCAATTAGAAAAGCAAGTCCCCAGCGGACGCTCCAGCATTTGATGGAGGCGCGCAACCTGATGCAAAAAGACCTTTGGAAAGTATTCGGCTCGAAGGGAATTACTTCCGAGGTATTTCACGGGAAGCGTTCCATCAGCAAAACCCAAGCCAGGAAGCTCGCTGAATTTTTCCATGTCAGCGCGGAGCTATTCATCTAGAGAACTCCGGAATGATTGTAGGCAAGGAGCCAGCGGTGGCGGAAATCTGGAGTGCATCGTACTATCGCGCCAGATACTACGACCCAGCCGCAGGACGCTTTCTGAGCGAAGACCCCACGACGTTTGAAGGCGGAATCAATTTTTACGATTACGTTTGGAACAACGCCAGCAATCTAGTTGACGAGTCCGGGCTGGACGGCCATACGCGGGGACCATTTACTTGGTACACCAATCAAGAGGGCATGAGCCAAGCTCAGATCAACGCTGAAAGAGCTCACGAGAAGCAACATCGATGTGACTTCTGGAATGGAAACGCCTTCACCAAGCCGTGTGAATTTCTTGAATCGAGAGGCTTTGCAGCGGAAATACCCATCCTGCAGCAACAAATTCAGCAACTACAGCAGCAAAAAACACTGACCGTAGCTGAGAAGCAGGAACTACAACAGTTATTGGACGAATTGGGTCGAGCGCAAGGACTCTCCAACCCCAAGGGGCCCGAAATTCATTACTACTGCAATCCGCCGTCTGCGTCTCCAAACCCGCAATATCCGACGCCTCCACGGTGCGGCGGATTTTCTTGCCTTGATAATAGGTGAATGAAACCGTGCCAGCAGAAGAAAGGCTCCAATGAGGACAGGGAAAAAAACAGTTCTTCTCCTCGTCTTGGGATTTTTGGAGGTAGTTTTCCTCTCTTGGACCTTCGCGTCCAACCTTCCTCGCCGTTCCGCAGATATCGATGCGTTTATGCGGTATCGAAGTGCGCCGACCGAGGAGAACAAGGAACTTTGGCTTAAAGAACGACAAAAAACCCAAAACGAGGTAACGCTGATGACATCCCTGGGAATTTGTCTCGCGGTCGGAAACGGCTTTCTAATGGGATGGGTAGCGCGGAGACGGACAAAATCCTCGACGCCGGGTGATGCGCTGGGTTCTCCGGACGCCCACCTCGATGTACGATGAGGCGAGTGGCAACCTGCCGGTGCTTGGATCGTAGTATCTGGCGCGATAGTAATACAGGCCAGTTTCCGAGTCCGATTCGCGTGCAGTGTACTGGAAGGGATTGACTAGCGAACCTGTCGAAGCGGTTAGTTTGCCAAAGGAGTCGTAGGTGTACGTATTGGCAATCGAGCCGGCCGCATTGCTCAACGAGGTTACCGATCCCAGGCCATCGGCGTGGAAGTAGCTCGTGGCGCTGCTGCGCAGCATCGCAAGGGGTTCGTCGATGTTTTGCGTGTCCTCGTAGCGGGCCACGACGGCACCCGACGAATTGGTTTCTTCGATGAGGTTGTCGCCATCGTAGGCGTAGATGCTCGTCGTCGTGGACGAGGATTTGTAGATGCGCCGACCGAACGGGTCGTACTTGAAGCTGATGGTCCCGCCGCCTGCCGGCAGTGTCACGCTCGTCATGCGGTTCTCGAAATCCCACGAATAACTCGTGGTGTTCGATCCGACCACCTTCGTCTGTGTGTTCCCGTTGTTGTCTAATGCTGACCCTAACGCTGTTTTCCCGCTAGAGTTCTCCCATCCCCTACGTGCGTTTCCACTTAGCGGCGCGGTTGCACTAAAACAGTGCAACATTTTTTCGCTCGAACCCGTGACGCGAGTTTTCGGGTACACCCCAGAAGCAGCTAAAGGAAGAACACGCTCGTCCGTCCACACCATCGGTGCAGAGAAGATTTCTTCTTTAGCCGCTGTTGGCATTACCCAGATTTTACGTGCTGACTGGTGGACCGGCGTAGCGGTTTTGATGAGCGATGTGCTTATGCTACAGCACTAACGATAGATTTCCCTGCGGTGTCCGACGCGGAGGACCAGCACGACCAGGCGCTCGTCTTCGATCTTGCAGATGAGCCGGTAATCGCCCACGCGGTATTTCCAGAACTCCCCAAGCTGCGAGCCGTGCAGGGCCTCTCCGATGCTGCGGGGATCGTCAAGCTTGGCTACCCGTTGATGGAGGAACTTCAGGATGCGCTTAGCGTGCTGCGCGTCGAGCTTGCTCAGTTCCCGGTCAACCTCAGCAGACAGCTCAACGCTGTAGGCCATGACGTTTCATTGCGTCTTTCAGCGGGATGGTGCGCTCTTCGCCGCTGCGGATGCGTTCAAGAGAGCGTTCGGCCAGATACAGGTCCTCGATATCCTCCAGGTGTTCGAGGATGGCTTCACGGACGTAGTAGGTTTTGGTGCGCCCGGTGCGCCGGGCCAGCTTCTCCAGGCGTTTTTCGATGGACTGCGGAAGCCGAATGGCCAGCATAACTACCTCGCTATACAAGTATAGCATATTTGTGCTCCGTGGGGCACGCAGGACGCTGCGCACGGCGCATCCGATAACAAGCTCGTTATCCGACGCGGCCTCGAACTGCACGAGCCTTCCCGCGCTCCACTCGACAGAAGCTGCCTTCTGTCGCCTTCGTGCCCCACGTCGGTCTATACGGATTCTTCTTCCGCTTCTTCGTCGAGCGCGGCCAGCAACTCGGCCTTTTGCTCGTCGTCGTCCGGGCCGGTGTTTTCGCTCGTGACCGCCGATGCTTTGCGCTCCAGCGTTGCGCCGGGATGCGTGGCCGCGTGGATTTTTTGCAGCTTGCGGATGGCCACGTGTGTGTAAATTTCCGTGCTGCTCAGTTCGGCGTGCCCGAGCATCTGCTGGATGTAGCGAAGATTCGCGCCGCCTTCGAGCATCAGCGTCGCCATGGTGTGCCGGAACGTGTGACAGGAACCGGATTTCCCCAGGTTCGCCTGAGCTATGTAGTCCCGCGCCAGATTGCTCAGCGCGTCGGGATTGAATGGCTCTCCGTACTGCGTTAAATACAGCGTGGCGTCGTCCGGCTCGATGGCCAGCAACGGGCGCGCTTCGCGCAGATATTTTTCGATCCACGCGAGCGCCCGCTCGCCGATTGGGAGCATGCGGTCTTTCTTGCCCTTGCCGTGGCGGATCGTCAGCGTGGCGCGTTCGCGGTCCACATCGTACAGCTTGAGCTGCATGAGTTCCTTGCGCCGGATGCCCGTCGAGTAGAACGTTTCGAGCATCGCGCGGTCCCGCAGACCCAGCGGCGTGCGGATGTCCGGCACCTGCAACACGCGCTCGGCTTCCTCCGCCGAGAAGATGGTGCGCGGGATGCGCTTCTCCATGCGCGGCATGTCCAGATCGGAAGCCGGGTTGTACAGGATGTGATTGTTGCGCACCAGCCAGCGGAACCAGCGGCAGATGGGCGTCAGCCGCGAGTGTTGCGTGCGGAACGTGAGCGGCTGTCCGTTTTTCTGCCGGTAGTAGTAGAGATATCGCTGGTAGCTTTCCAGGATCGGGCGGGTCACTTCCATCGGGTGCTGCATTCCGCGCTGTTCGGCCCAGCGCACGAAGTCGCCTATCGAGTAGTGCGCGTGATCGGCGGTATCTTCCGAGTAGTTGCTCACCAGCAACCATTCCAGGTGCTCTTCCAGCAAGCGGCCCAGCGGCGTGCGCGGCACGGGCTGAGGGCGGCGCCGCTTAAGGACGCGGGCCATCACTTCACCTTCGCGGCTACGCGTACGATGCGATTTTCTCGGGGGTCCCGAGTAGTGCTTTTTTCCTGATTTCGCCTAAAATCGCCATTCCGCCGCGCCAGCACTGGCGATTCTTCACCCCGACCACCCCCCGACATCCCCCCGACTTGGGGCCGACTTGACCCCGACCACTGGCCGTTTTGCCCCGACTTCTTTGTGTCGTAGCTGTAGCCGGTGAGTTTTTCCACGTCGATTAGGCCGGGCAGCATAGGCTTGCCGCCGTCGCCCTGGCGCTCGAACACCAGCTCGTAAACGAAGCTCTGGCCGCGGCCGCCGTGATGCACGAGAAGATATTCGAGTTCTTCGAGGCGGCGAAGATGGGTCTTGAGTTGCGTGTTGCCCCAGCCGGTGTATTGCCGCACGTCGCGGCGGCTAAAACGAAAGTCCATGCGCTCGATGTTCTGCCGTTCGCATCCCGCGCTCACCATCTCGTCGATGAGCAGCAGCAAGCGCCGCGTCTGTGGCGGAAGCTCGTCGAGCGATCGGCCCAGCACTTCATGCGCGAGCCGGTTGGCTGTCGCGATATCGTCGAGCGTCACTTCGATGTATTCGAGCGCCTGGCCATTGTGCGTGGCCGTTTTTCGCTCCCGCTGGTGCTGGTGCAACAGCGCGATCGCGCGGATGAGCGCCAGATACTTCATGTGATCGCGCCGCGTGCGGGTCTGGCTGTCCAGGAACGTGAGTTCCCGCGCGTAGGGATTGGCCACGAAGAGCGGCCTGAGAAGCCGCTGCGCGTTCTGGTGCACGCGGAGGATTTCGTCGCGTTCTCGTTTTGCCAACAAGCCTTCGATGGTCTGCGCTTCGCGCTGCTTTTTGTGGATGGCCTGCGTCTGCGCGCGGCCCTCGTTCACGGCCAGCACCAGGCAACGATTCAGTAGCTCTTCGTCCAGGTCTATCGCCGTCGTTGTGAGGAAGATCATCACCGGGCCTTCCACGCGATACTGGTGTGTGACCAGCCTTCCTGTTGTGGCGTCCTTGCCCGTCGAAGCGATGCTCAGCGCCCCTTCGCTCTGCAACAGTTTCAGCGCATAGGCTGCGCGGGACGCGCCCTCTTCTTCCACGATCGCCAGCACTTTGTTCTTGAGATCGGTTTCGCCCATGTAGAACAAGCTCTGCCCGGTCATGGCCGAGTACTGCACGCGCTGCTCCTCGGGCAGCATCGCCAGCACCGCTTCCATGATGGCGCTCTTGCCTGCGGCGGAACTCGATTGCACCAGCACCGCCAGCGGTGCTTCCAGCAGCCGCGACACCACGGCCAGATAGCCCACCAGCTTGTTGGTCTCTTCTCCCACCACGCCGCACCGCTCGAAGTCCGCGAGAATACGTTCGAGCAACTGCGGATCGCGCAAGAACTCCAGCGCGGCGGATTTCTCCTCCGCCGTCATCTCGATTTTTTCTTCCTGGGGCTTTAAGGTCTTTTCCATCCACTCGTGCTGCAGGTCTTCGAGCTTCAAGACCAGCGTCGAGAGTTCGCGCTCGATGCTCTCTTCCTTGTGGCCCAGTTCCTTCGCCGCTTGCTTGACGAAGATCGCCCGCAGGCGCGCGGCGTACAGGTCCAGCGTGTCCACGTGCAAGCGCGTTTCCCCGCGCGTGTTGGTTCCCGTGACCATCACGTTCACCCTCAGAACGCCGGGAGCCATGTTCTTCGCCAGACCCAGGATGCGATAGCGCCGTTCTCCCAGCGAGACGTACATCGTCTCGCCGCTCACTTCGACCGGCACATCCCGCACCGGCACGACTGAACCGGTCGGCAACGAGGCGATGGGCGGCTCAGCGGCTAAAGAAAAATCAGCTTGCTCCTCGATTGCAGAGACGGATTCCGCGATGCTCTCTTCGTTCGTGTTGGCCTCGATGGTCTCGGAGATTTTTTCTTTAGTTCGCTAGGGTCCACAGGAGCTGCTGCTGTGATGGGTTCGGCGATTTTTTCTTTAGCTGCTGCTTCTGATTTTTCTTCGCTGTTCTGGGGTTCGCTCACCGCCACTGTGGGCCGCTGGCCCTTGCCCAGCCAGGCCGCCTTGCTGAGCAACATCCCGAGACTCTTTGTTGCCGGCGTCACCTTCAGCGCGTATTCGTTCGCATCCATGTTTTTCGGGAACTGCACCCGGAAGCACTCGATGCCCGTGGCCATGAGTTCTTCCGCGAGCTACTGCGCCGCTCGCTCGCCGGCTTCGTCGCGGTCGTAAGCGATATAGATTCTCTGCGTGCCGTACTTTTTGAACATCGCGCGGTGATCGTCGGTAAAGCCGTTCACGCCGTAGCTGGCCGTCACATGGCGATAGCCCGCACACCAGAACGTCAGCGCATCGATCAGCGCCTCGCACAAGATGATTTCCTTCGATGCTGCCAGCGCCTCTTCGTTCCACACGCCGCGATGCGGCCCGGGCAGATACAGGTGCACCGGCGTTCCTGCGCGCAGCGCAGTCTCTCGCGTGATCTTTCGCCCGTACATCTGCACCACTTCGCCTTGCCGGTTGAAGATCGGGATCACCACCGAGCCGTTGAAGTGCTCGTGGCCGCTCTCGCGCAAGATGCCGAGCGCTGCAACTGTCCTCGAAGCTCCGCGCCGTGGTTCGGTCTTTTCGCGGCAGTCCGTAGCCCAGCGTGCGATTGGCGAAGCCGAGCTGGAAGTGCTCGATCATCTCCGAGGATGTGAGGCCGCGCTTGAGGAGATACTTCTGCGCTTCCGGTGACTGCTTCAGCGTCTCGTGGTAGTAGCTCGTGACCTGCAAGAGCACGCGCGGTCGTCCGCCTCGCGCTCACCGGCGCGGGCAGCTTCGGCACCGTCGAGCGTTGCGGCAGCTTCGCTCCTGGAGCGCGGCTAAAGGAAGATGCTCGTGTCTCAGCAGCTCCACCGCGTGACGGAAGCTGATGCCTTCGGCGCGCATCACCCAGTCGATCACGCTTCCGCCTTTGCACGCGCCGAGACAGTGCCAGAGATTTTTCTGCGGGCTGATGACCAGCGACGGCGTGTGGTCTTCGTGGAAGGGACACAGGCCGATGAGGTCCGCGCCGTGGCGCTTGAGTTTTACCCCGCGCGCTTCGGCCAGACGTTCTACCGAGACTTCCCGCTTCAGCCGCTCGATCTCGCCCTCCGGGATTCGCGCCATCCCTTGCACCTCCTTTTTCGCGTTTTGGGCCTTCAAAAACCCTGTCAAGTTCTTTTTGTCCTTGACTTGGTGTGCCTAAAACTATAGTGATTTACTATGACTGTCAATAGGG
>CAVSNX010000001.1:0-655276 GCA_963729455.1 uncultured Acidobacteriota bacterium | reverse complement strand
GTGAAGGGTTTCGGATGCCGGCCCGTTCAGACCTATCCGCCCGTATGAGGGCCGGCGTCCGAAAGCCTCCCAGGAAGGAACCCGCGAGCGATCGAGCAATTTCTACGTAACAACCCCGCAATTGCCACAGTCTCGTTGTACTGTCGCGGGCGTCAGCAACTGTGAGCGGGTTCGGGATTTTCGATGCGGGAATTGGTGATGCCTGATCTCGACCTGATAAAACAGGCGAAACAGGGATTGAGGCGCTTCGGCAGGGCCGATCCATTGATCTCGAGCGGGTCGACGAAGACTGCAACCAACGCGGGGGATTCTGCTGCTGATTTGCTGCAGGAGCAGCAAACGGCTAGGCGTCGCTTCAATGAATGGTTGTAGCCCGCCACGCCTGCTCGACGTTCGCCCGACCACCATCCAAATCCTGCCAGGCTGCCTCGCTGTCGATCGCGCTCGGCCACGCGCCCCGGAGCTCGGCCTGCCGCGCCCGAAACCGCTTCTTCAGCAAGCCAGAAGGCTAGTCGAGGCGCTTGTTTTCGATCTCCCTTTTCGCGCGCTCGCGTTCGCGCAGTTCCGCGGTGCGCTCTTCTTTGCTGCGCCCGAAACGGACCCGATTTTCCTTCGCTTGGGTCTCGGCCTCGGTGCGCCGGCGCTTCTTGCGGTGTTGGTTAAGGTTGATGATCATCGTCTCTGAAGCCTCCCGTCGCAGAGTCGCTGGTGCACTTTAATCGGCTGCTGCCGCAGCGCAATCGCGCTTTCCGCTAACGCGCCGTTGAGGCATTTGCGGCAGGATGTCATTTTAGGGGCGATCCGATAGGCTGGACGCTCGTTTGACGAGGGCGGCGGTTAGGATTTCTCGCCTCTTAGGGTTCGCGCTGCGATGTTTGGAAGAATGCTGGGCTTGTTTTCGGCCGATATGGCGATCGATCTCGGCACGGCCAACACGCTGGTCTATGTCAAGGGGCGCGGCATCGTGCTGAACGAGCCCTCGGTGGTGGCGCTCGCCAGTGTCAAGGGCCGCAAACAGGTTCTCGCGGTCGGCGAGGAAGCCAAGCTGATGCTCGGCCGCACTCCGGGGAACATCCAGGCGATCCGGCCGCTGCGCGACGGGGTGATCGCGGATTTCGAGGTGACGGAGGAAATGATCAAGCATTTCATCCGCAAGGTGCACAACCGCCGCAGCTTTGCGACCCCTCAGATCGTGGTATGCGTCCCTTCGGGTCGACCCCGGTGGAGCGGCGGGCGATCCAGGAATTGGCGGAAAGCGCCGGCGCCAGGCGGCGTTTCAGCTTCTGATTTCGACGATCTTTCGGCGCAGTGCACGGATGTGCGCGTCAATCAGGTGGCGGAAACGCTCTACAAGAAATATCCGACGCCTGAAGCGTTCGCGCATGCCAATCCCAGTGAGTTGGAACAGGATTGCGTCCAACGGGGTTTTTCCGCAATAAAACGAAATCGATTATGGGAGCGAGCAAGGCCATCCTTCAAAATTTTGGCGGTCAAGTGCCGCGCACGATGGAAGAGATGCTGACACTGCCGGGAGCGGCGCGAAAGACGGCGAACGTGGTGCTGGGAACGGCCTTTGGCATCGCCAGCGGCGTCGTTGTGGATACCCACGTAATTCGCATCTCAAACCGGCTGGATTTGACACGAAATGAGGATCCCAAAAAAATCGAGCAGGACCTGATGCAGGTGATTCCAAAAGAAAAGTGGATCCGTTTTTCACATCAGATTATCTGGCACGGGCGGCGAGTTTGCGTTGCACGCAAACCGAAATGCATGGAGTGCAATCTCGAGAAGATCTGCTATTCGAAAGACAAAACGATCTAAGCGAATCCACATCTGGAATTTGGTATTTGGCCCCGCAACGACTCCCTTCTGACGAATCCGCGACATCGGCCACGGGCTGACAACCACAAGTGCACGCCGGAGCGATCTTTCACGTATCATGCAGCCATGAGGATTTTGCTGGTCGAAGACGATCCAGGGGTACGCCGGTTTGTGGTGAAAGGACTGCGCGAGGAGGCGTACGCCGTCGATGCCGCCGCCACTGGCGATGACGCCTTGTATCAGGCGGACATCAACGAATATGACCTGATCATTCTGGACGTTATGATTCCGGGAACGGATGGATTCGAAGTGTGCCGCAAGCTGCGAAAGACCGGGCGGCGAATGCCCATCCTGATGCTTACGGCGCGTGACGCCGTCGAGGACCGCGTAAGTGGACTCGACAGCGGCGCCGATGATTATCTGACCAAGCCATTTGAGTTTCGCGAACTGCTCGCGCGACTTCGCGCACTCCTGCGGCGTTCCGCGGAGTTGCATCCACCGCGCCTGAGCGTCGGCGACCTGGTGCTGGATACCGCGGCGCAGAACGCGACACTCGGAGGCCACGCGATTTCCCTGACTCACAAGGAATATGCGCTGCTGGAATATCTGGTGCGCAATGCAGGACGCGTTGTGAGCAGAGCCGACATCGCCGAGCACGTTTGGGATGAAACGTTCGACCCATTTTCAAATTTGATTGAGGTTTATATCAACCGCCTGCGGCGGAAAATTGATCCGGACGGTAACGCGGGGCTGCTGCAAACGCGGAGGGGCGCGGGCTACATCTTAAAGTCTGGAGAAGATGTTGACGGCGGAGGGCGCGGGCCATCGGCAGGCGAACCCGGCAAGCCGAGCCTCTCGGATCGCAAGAAGCATGCTTGATTCCGTTCGCGTGCGGCTGACCGTGTGGTACTCGGCGGTGCTCGCCGTGGTGCTCATACTGGTCTGCGCGACCACCTACCTCATCGTTCAAAAAACGTCAATGCAAAGAACCGACGGCGACCTGGCGGTG
The DNA here is from genome assembly GCA_963729455.1 of uncultured Acidobacteriota bacterium. Lineage (GTDB taxonomy): Bacteria > Acidobacteriota > Terriglobia > Acidiferrales > UBA7541 > Acidiferrum. Next base: position 652,446 of record CAVSNX010000001.1, on the reverse strand, counting down.
TTGGCGGACTCGTTTCTGGTCACTTTTCAGGCTGAGCTCCAGGACGCCATCAGCCACGCAGGACTTCCCGGTTTTCGTGGCGGCTCATCAGTCGATGATCGAACACCGATCGGACAGCGACACGTTTGTGGTCCTGGGGCCGAGCGGAGAGGTCATCGCTAATTCCAACGATGGGGTCACCTTGAGCGCAAGAGCTGAGTCGTCCATTGCTCGCGTCCTCGCGTCCGGCGAGTATCAGCGTTTCGCAAAAATGGGAGCTAACAAAGAAGTTGGGCTGGAAACAATCCGCGGAGAGCATTCGCGATTCCGCGCCTACTCACGGCAATTCAAAGCGAAGGGCCAGACTACTTGCTGATTATTCTCCACTCGCTACACGCACAAAACGAAATGCTGGAAACGATTCGGCTGACCTTTACATGGATGATTCTTGTAGGTCTGTTGCTCGCGGGGACTGGCGGCTATTTCCTGGCAAAAAAGAGTTTGGCCCCGGTTGTTGCCATGGGATCGCATGCGCGGCGCATCGGAGCAACCAACCTGCATGAACGGCTTCCGGTGCTGAACGCAAACGATGAACTGGGACAGTTGGCCACCATTTTCAACGACCTGCTGAATCGGCTTGACCAATCGTTTGACCGGCAACGCCGGTTTATCGCGGACGCTTCGCACGAGCTTCGGACCCCGCTAGCCATCCTTCGCGGAGAGGCCGAGGTTGCTATGTCGCAACAGGGCCGAAGCGCGGCAGACTATCTCGAATCGCTGGGGATTCTGCACGAGGAAACTTCGCGCCTGATTAAAATCGTAGAAGATCTCTTCACGCTGACGCGCGCGGATTCGGGACAGTATCCACTTTCGCCAGAGGATGTATATCTTGAGGAAGTGGTGGCGGACTGCGCGCATTCAGCAAGGTCTTTCGCGCGCGAAAAAAATATCGAATTGCGTGTCGATGCTTCCTCCGAATGCCTGGTCCGCGGAGATCGTGCGCTGCTGCGGCGTATGATCCTCAATCTCCTGGACAATGCGATCAAGTACACAGCAGCGGACGGGCGCGTGGATATTTCGTGCCGCGCAACCACGGACAGGCCGAGATACACGTCACGGATACCGGTCCCGGGCATACCGGCGGAGCTTCATGCGCGCATTTTTGAGCGTTTCTTCCGGGCAGATCCCGCTCGATCGCGCTCCGGGCGCGAAGGCGGCGCGGGTCTGGGACTTTCCATCGCTCTGTGGATCGCTCGAGGCGCACAACGGCCGGCTGGAGTTGGTCCGCTCTGACGCGACGGGAAGCCACTTCGCCGTGTATTTGCCAGAAGCCGGGTATTGCGCCTAGCAGGCACAGATTAATCGTCTATTTATCTCAAAATCGCTAAATTCGCGTTAGCGGACGTGAAATTCCCGCGGCCGCTCGAAAGAAGCCCCGTGAACACTCATCATCTTGTATCGATCGACACTTCTTACGATCCTGACGCTTGGAGTCTTCCCTTTTCCAGGCACGAGCCAGCAACCGGATAATCCGGCGCCGAAGCAAGCTGCGTCTCTATCGGGACCGAACGCGCAGTCCGCTCAGCAATCCAGCGCTCCCTCAGCCAACTCACCGGTCCGGCTCACTCTACAGGACACTTTAGACCGCGCCCGAAAAAACAGCGTGCCATTCCAGGCCGCGCAGACGGATGCAGCCCTCGCGCGTCAGGATCGTTATCAAGCGGGCGCTGCGCTGCTCCCCGGCATAACCTACAACAATCAGGCGCTCTATACGCAAGGCTCGTCGATAGCGTTGGCGAACACGACTGGATTTTCTTCCCGACAAGCTGGCCCTGGGCCGCAATCACTTCAACCAGCTCAACGCCACTCTCAACCGGCAGCCCATCGATGACAAGCTGCTCTTCCACGGCCCGCAAGCGTTCGAGCAACTCGCCGCATCCCAGGACGTCGACCTGATTCAGATCTCCACGCCGCCCTTCTTCCACGTGCACCATCTGGAAACCGCAGTCGCCTCCGGCAAGCACGTCTACTGCGAGAAGCCAGTAGGCGTCGACGTGACACAAGCCAAGCAAGCCCTTGAGATCGCCAAGCGCGTCAAGCCCACGCAAAGCGTCGATGTCGGCTTCCAGTGCCGCAGCGCGCCGCCCATCGCCGCCATCGCAGAAAAAATCAAAGCCGGCGAGCTGGGCAAAATCGGAGCCGTAGCCGGTTACTACAACGCGCCCGCGTCAGAAGAAAAAGTTCACCCCGGCGCCTCGCCCGATGAGTACCGCCTGCGCAACTGGCTCTGGTATCGCGCCCTCTCCGGAGACATCCTGGTCGAGCAAAACATCCACATCATCGACCTCTGCAACTGGATGCTCGGCGCCCACCCCCTGAAAGCAACCGCCACCGGAGGCCGCAACATTCTCACCCACGCCGGCGATTGCTGGGATAACTACCAGGTCGACTTCACCTACCCCGGAGACGTCCACTTCGCCTTCGCCTCCACCCAATTCGGCAACCCAGGCTTCAACGCCGGGCTAAGCCTCTACGGAGCAAATGGATCAGCCACAGTTCCCTACTCCGGCGCAGTGGCCATCACCGGAGCGCAACCCTGGGCGTGGTCGGATGCGCAAAGCCCCACCACCCCGGCAAAATTCGCCGCCAACGGAGCCTTCCCGACAACCTGGCCTTCGCCGACCGCGACAAAGAGCGCACCTTCATCGACAGCATCACCACCGGCCAATGCCACAACCAGATTGCCGCCGGAGTAGAAACCGCCCTCAGCTGCATGCTGGGCCGCATGGCCGGCTACGAAAAACGCGAAGTCACCTGGGACGAGCTACTGGCGACAAAGAAACCTACAAGCTCGGCATGGACCTGAACCAATTCAAATCATGAGGCCGTGATCACCGGGCGGTTCATCGCCGCCCGCATCTCCTCCATGACCTCATCCCGCAAACTCACCGGCTCCAAAACCTGAACCCGCGCCCCAAATCCCAAAACGACAAACCGAGCCTCTCCACTATTCTCGAACGAAACATGAAGCACCGACCACTTCTCCGGAAGCTCCCGCCGCACCTCCGGAGCAGGAGCAACCTTACACCACCGGCTAAGCGAAACGGCCGCATCCGGAGCCAGCGCCAGCGTCACGCGAAACTGCACCCGCTTCTGCTGCAGCTGCGCCGTAGCACTCTTCCAATGCGCCGCCAGGTCAAAATGCGCAGGCCGTTCAAACGTCACTGCCAGCACCACTGCATTCTGCATCCGCGAAAGCCGATATGTCCGCATCCCCGCCGGAGCCCGCGCCACCAGATACCAAATCGCCTGCTTGCAAACGATCCCAAACGGATCTACCGTACGCACCCCGCTCTCCCCATCCGCCCGCGAATAAAGAAAGGTAAGCTTGCAATCCCGAGCGATCGCATCCTGAACAATCGGTAACAATCCCAGATCGTCCGAGGACAAGTGCCACCCCTCAGGATCAATAAGCAGCCGAGCCCGAATCGATGCTGCCTGCGTCTTCATCTTCTCCGGCATCGCTGCCAGCAGCTTGCCAAAGGCCCGCTCCGAAGCCGCGGCCAAACTGGGATGCCCCAGCGCGCTCGGCTGTGACATCAGCAACGCCTGCAACTCCGCCTCATCCAGCCCCGGCACTTTGGTGCGCCAACCCTTAGCCAATTCCCATCCGCCCTGCGCCCCTCGAAGCGCAACGATAGGAACCCCAGCCTCGCTGAGCGCTTCCATATCGCGATGCGCGGTGCGTTGAGACACTTCCAGCCGCTCCGCCAGTTCCCGGGTAGAGAGGCGCCCATGCGCCTGAAGCAACATCAATGTGGAAAGCAAGCGTCCGGATTTCACACTTTTAAATTAATTCTCAATATATGCCATCAGCTGTCATATATGCCCTTTTACCTTAAGAGAGTGCAAAAGGAGAACGAAAATGGGGCTGAGAGAATTTTTCCTATGGCAGTTAGAGCACGAGGCCGGCACCTCGCGCAAAGTCATCGAGCGTGTCCCCGAAGGACAAAACACCTGGAAGCCGCACGCCCGCTCCATGGAGCTGGGCTACTTAGCCGCCCTGGTAGCCTCCATGCCCGGCTGGATAGAGTTCATGGTCAACCGTAAAGAGCTCGATCTCTCCGACCCTGCCAACGAAGTCCTGCGCACCAAGCCGGTGAAGACCCGAGCCGAGTTATGCCACATGCTCGCCGAAGGGCTAGCCAAATCCCGCACCGCCCTGGAAAACACCACCGAGGAGGAGCTAACCAAAATGTGGCGTTTCCGGATGAACGGAAAGGTGGTCAGCGAAGGTCCCCGTTACGCCATGATCGCCGACGGAGCCATCACCCACCTGGCCCACCACCGAGGCCAGCTCACCGTCTACCTCCGTCTGCTGGAAACCAGGGTGCCGGCGATCTACGGACCCTCCGCCGACGAAGCCTACTAACCAATAATGGGCATCCAGGGATGGGTGCCCCAGGTCTCGCCTTCGAGACCTGGGATCCTCCGAGTAGAGGCCCATCGAGTGCCCTTACTAACCCCCGGTGGGAACAAACCCCTGCCCAAACCTCCTATCCAATCGGTATATTGTGTGCGGTCGGAAACTCGAACGAAATCCAGCACCAAAACCGCCAGGGGAGAACCAAACCATGGGCAAACGCACACATCTACGTTGGACACTCATCCCTCTCTCCGTAGCCCTAACCGTAGTAGCCCTACACAAAACCCACCCGGTGCATGCCGACCAAGCCCCACCTCCGGCCCGAAAACCCTAAAACTAGGCGAAGCCCAACCCGGCACCCTCTACGCCATGACCGTGGCCATCAAAGACCCAACAAAACTCCAGGGAGCCGACGCCGTATTAGCCACCGTAAAAGACGCCCAGGGCGTCATCGACTCCAAATGGCTACACACCGCCGACCTCGACTTCTACCTAACCCTCCGCCCCAGAGCCGCCGGACCCGTAACCGTAACCCTCTCCTCCACCACCGCCGCCCCCGAAACCACGACATCCTTAAAGAAGATCCCCCGACCCTCCCCACAGAAACGCCAGGAGTGATCGCCGCCGCCCCCAACGGAACCTGGCAAACCGCCCAACCCTTTGAATTCGGACAAACCATCTACGGCGCCGACGACGAGCGCCCCTACGCCCCCTCCCGCAACGAAGACGGCTACGCCGCCATGCTCAAAGGCTTCCAATGGTTCAAGTTCACCTTTAAGGAACCGAAGCCCCGCCTGGTCTACTTCACCCTCAACGTCACCGACCGCGACGTCCCGCTAGACGTCGATATATTCCAGCCCGGCAAAGACGACGCAATCCCCTACACCAAAGGAGAATTTGTCTACCAGGTAGAAGCCACCCAGAACTACCCCGGCCTCTACAAATTCCGAACCCGCATCCTGGAACCCAACCACGACTACTACATCCGGATAGCCGGAAACCACCCCGCCTACCAACTCCACACCTCCGACTTCCCCGTTCCTCCCTACTCTGACCCGCACCAGGCCGTCCGGGCCGGCATGGACTTCTTAGTCAACATGGGAGACTCCTGGCTCTCCAACACCCCGCGCCGGGGAGCCATAGCTCTCCGCACCACCATGCAGCATTCCGAAACCCAGCTCTGCATCGCCTGCCACCCAGCCCAATTCACCACCCGAGGCTATCTAACCGCGGTGCACAACGGATACGCCCCAACCCAACGCCCGCAGCTGGAATTCCTGGCCGACCGCCTCTACAACAACGCCCGTCCTTTATATGGAGAACCCAACACCAACTGGGTCCGCGTTATCTACACCGCGCGAACGGTATCGAGCCGCATCCCGCTCATCGCCGACCAATTCGAGCAGAACGTAACCCACGACAAGCCAAGACCAAATTTCTCTATCCCCTACGCCAACTACCTAAAGATAGGACTTACACCGACGCAACGCCCCCTACGCAATCCAGCGTCACGGCAGCCGTTCCGATCCAGGCTCGAACATTCAGAACACGATCACGACTGTGGACGGCCTCGGCCGGACCGTCACGCAGAAAATCTCCGACGGCACCACCACCTACTCCATCGTCGCGATGCAGTACGACCCCATCGGCCGGGCCTACATGACCAGCAATCCCTACACTTCCTCCGCTCAGTATTGGACGACTTCGAAATTCGATGTCCTTGGCCGCCCTACCTACAATGTGCTCCAGGACAGCTCGCAGATCACCTTCTCCTACGCCACGAACACTGCAACGGTCACGGATCCCGCGGCCAAAGCGCGAAAATCGTTCGCGGACGGCCTCGGCCGCATGACCAAGGTGTTCGAAGATCCCTCTGGACTCAATTACGAGACGGACTATTCGTACAACATTCTCGATCAGCTTACTGGAGTCACCCAGGGCGCTCAGACGCGCACCTACGTCTATGACGATCTCGGAAGAGTAAACAAAACCACCACGCCGGAAGCCGGCACCTTCTGCTTCGGAACATATTCCGGCAGCACCTGCCAGCAAAATGGTTACGATTCCTTCGGAGACCTTCTGTACCGCACCGATGCGCGCGGCGTCCTAACTAGCTATACCTATGACAATTTGAATAGACTTTCCACCATTAGCTACAATGTGGGAACTTCCGGCGTAACCGCCACGCCCAGCGTCACCCTGACCTACGACCAGGGCGGCTCCGCTGCCTATGCCCTCGGTCGCCTCACGTCCATGACCGACGGCGTCGGCTCGGAAACTTACACCTACAATAATCTCGGCGAAATGACCCAGCTCCAAAAAGTCATCGGCAGCACCACGTACACCACCGGCTACGCGTATAATCTTGCTGGAGAGTTAAGCTCCATCACCTACCCCTCGAGTCGCGTCGTGCAGCAAAGTTTTGACACCATCGGGCGCCTCTGTGCCGTCGGCGCCTCCGGCAGCACCTGCTCGTCAGGTACCACCTACGCGACCGGCTATGCCTACAACGCCGCCTTCCAAGTCACCGGCTTCAATTACGGCAACGGCGTCGCCGCCACGTTCGGTTACGCGCCCGACCGTTTGCTACTGCAAAGCCTAGCGTACACCAAAGGTTCGAGCACGCTTTTCAGCACCAACTATTGGTACAAAACCGACGCCACCAACTGCCCTAGCGGCGCTTCAGGCAACAACGGCCAGATTCAGTGCATCACCGATAATGCGGAGCCCGGCCGCACCGTAAGCTACGCCTTTGATTCGCTCTACCGCATTACTGCCGCGACCACCAACGGCTCCTCGAATTACACGAAATGGGGTTTGCAGTGGACCTACGACCGCTACGGCAACCGCCTCACGCAATCGCAAACTTACGATGCTCCGCCAACAAACTCCGTCACGGTCAGCGCCACCACCAACCAGATCACTGGCTCGCCCTACGCGTATGACGCCAACGGCAACATGACCAACGACGGCAACAACACCCTCGTCTACGACGCCGAAAATCGTGTCCTCAGCGCCACCAACGGCGGCGCTTCCGGCACCTACACTTACGATGGAAACAGTTTGCGCGTGAAAAAAGCTTCCGGCAGCACCACCACTGTCTACATTTTCTCCGGTTCAAAAGTCATCGCTGAGTACGACAACGGCGCTGGCGTCGGCTCGCCTTCTCGCGAATACATCTATTCCGGAGGCACACTCCTCGCCAAAATCGATTCCTCTGGCACCAAGTACTATCATCGGGACCACCTATCCAATCGCGTAGTCACCGACTCCAGCGGCAACGCCCTCGAACAACTCGGTCACTACCCCTTCGGCGAATCCTGGTACAACGCCTCGAACGACAAGCTCCTCTTCACCACCTACGAGCGAGACGCCGAGTCCGGCAACGACTACGCCATGGCCCGCTACAACGTCAACCGCCTCGGACGCTTCTCCTCCCCGGATCCCATGGCCGGCTCCACCAGCAATCCCCAATCCTTGAACCACTACACCTTTGGACTGAACGACCCGGTGAATCTGGCTGACCCTTTGGGCCTAGACACAACACAATCATGCTTAGAAGACATCGACGGGAACCCCGTCGCCTGCTCCGTCAGTGACTCAATCGAAGTCACGGCGGACGCGCCGGACGAGGAGGATTGGGGTGATCCCTGGAACCCCTCGCCACCCTTCCTCCTCTTCGAAGGCGGTCGCAAGGGCGGCTCAACCCGCAAGCAGTCATACGTAGTTAACCTCAAGGTACTCAATGATTGTCTGGCGAGCCTAGGAATCAACGTGAATGTCGTAGCCTTCAATCCCTCGGATCCTGGTGGCACAGGATACGCCATCGGAATTGGCACAGATCTCCTAAGCTCTAAGGGCGACAATGTTCCGATCGTTGTAACTAACGACGCTGCGACCTATAATGCTGCGCAGTTGGGCCCACTTTGTGGCGTGTCGGCAGCCTACGGATGCACTCTACCACTTAATCCATATAATAATTTTACGAATAATAACAATAATGCGTTCGGGACCGTGACCACCCAGGTACACGAGCTTGGACACTCCCTTTTCAAAATAGCGTCGGGATCAAACCTCATTCCAGAGCCTAACGGAGAAGCCGGGCAAGCGCTCGAAGATTGTGTCAAGCAACAGAACGGTATCCAGAGGAACTAAACCATGACCGAGTCACCAGCCTCGAACATTTTCACCTCAAGAAACGAGCCGCGAAGGCCGATTAATCAGTACTTGAGAACCAAGGGCAAGCTGCGCCTTTCGGCTGCCAGCGCGATTCTCATCTGCCTCGTAGTACACGCTTGCGCACCTCTGATCATTGGCAAGTTGCGTCTCTCACAGCAACAGCAGATAGTTCATCACTTCACATTCAAATGGGCGGGCGGCGGCCGGACGATGAAGAAAGGCGCTATCGAAGTTTCGTTCGGCCGGTTTAGGGCGGAGGACGGAATATTAGTTGAGCGCTTCGTCGAGAGCTACAGCACCGAAAGGGAAGCGCTTGCCGAACTGCAGGAACTCTCCAGACGCGCGTCCAAGGTCATCACAACTGGCTACAAGAGTGACGCCTCTGATAAATCAGTCGGTACGAGAGTGGAACTCTTGTCTAAACGGACGACTGGTAAGTCCGAGCTAACGACAATCGCGTGGACTCACGGACCCAAGGTGTTCCTACTTCGCTCGGAGTCTCGGGTGCACGTTCTCGACTTTGAGCAGCAAGAGTATCCCCAAGCGATGCAGCCACAGCCCTAAAGCGCTTCGCAAGGCCGGATTAGATGACGACCTCGGCGGGTGGGCGACCCTTAACACTCCGCGATGATTTTGACTTTGACTTTTTCCGGGGTGGCCTACTCCTTTGCGGTTTTGCTTTTAGCCTGCCTGCCGCAGGCAGGCTAAGGGGCGGGCCTCTCTGTCTTGCTATCCCCTTTCCCCTCAACCCTTTCCGCGCCAAAACTTTTCCTTGACAGGAATAGTACTCTTCTGGTAACATAAGTTGTGATCGTCAGCCGTCATTTTACCCAGAGCGTTCTGTGCGAAGGGCCCCGCCCATCGAGCCTGCTCGGTACTATCTCCCGTGCTAGCGAAACTCCTCTGTTTCTTGTAACTCCTTTACTTCCTTCCTTTTCCGCACTCTTTTCCGCGATGGCGCCAACTCATCTCCATTCCTTTCAATCACTTACACACTCTTTCCATCGTAATGGGGGGTGGGGGGTATCCTCTTCTCCGCGTTTCCTCTGTGCTCTCAGCGCCTCTGCGTTAGATTTTCTTTCCTCCCCTTCAACTCTCAACTGTCGACTGTCAACCTCGCTTTCGGGCTCAAGCCACCAAATTCCAGCGCCCCCTTTGTTTTCATTCACTTACAAATTGCCCATTTTCTATCCCCTTTGTTTTGACATTGATCCATGTAATGGGGGGTGGGTACCCCCCCCCAGTTTTTCAAGGTGCAAATGCACCTGTGGGACGAAAACACCCCGAGAGGTGAGGGGCGGACAACAATGAATTTTCAAACCGATCAGAGAGTTGGTGCCCGAGAGAGGACTCGAACCTCCACGACCTTGCGATCACTGCGACCTGAACGCAGCGCGTCTGCCAATTCCGCCACTCGGGCACGAGTGCGGATTCACCCCAACCGCGTCGGGCTGAATCCTGAGATGGTTGATCCCGGCCAAGCCGGGATCACGCATACAACGAGGCTTTTTCATTGTGCCCGCCGCTCCACCCTTTGTCAACGCGCGCCAAGGCAAGTCGAATTTCCAGCTTTGTTTGCGCAGCAAATGCCCCCACAAAGGCTAGAAAACCCTTGGGATTGCTCATCCGTTTCTACAATCGCCAAGAGTGGAATTTTGAATCCAAGGTGCTATACTCCGCCTATCAGCCCAAGTACCCCTTGCCAGTTCTTTTTATTCTGGCACCGCGGACCGGTTCCAACGGGAGGTCACTATGGAATCCACGCTAACGGGGCCTGTTCTCTACCTTCTGATCGCCTGGGGGATCATCACCGCCATCTTCGTGATTCTGTTCATTTGGCGCAGTGTCCTTTCCAGCCACGAGGATGATCAAATTTTTCTCGACGCGGCAGAGGAGCACATGGCCAAGGAGCAACGCGAGTTGGTCATCAAAATTACCAAGCTTTCGCGGCCCCTGCTCATTTCGGGAGTTTTGTCGGGAGCACTTCTGCTGCTCGCAGGCGGCCTCTGGATCTATCAAGGCCTGAAGCAGAACTTCTAGTTCTTCTGGCGTGTCCCACTCGCGCCAAGCCTCAGCGCGTCTAAGGTTTCGCAGGAGGCGGCTGGGCCGTTGAAGGCGTACTCGCCGGCTGCTGCTGCGCTGGCGGATTTGCAGGAGCCACTTGTGGAGCCGCCGGCGCGAGTGAAGTGTGATTGTGCACGATGACCCAGTGATTGTTGCGTTTTTCAAGCACTAATGTCGTGTGTCCCTGAGATTGCGTCTGCTGGCCATCCACGATCGCGCCAAAATCCCACTGATAGCAAGACCACGCCACTGTTCCGCTCACTTTAATATACGTATTCGAGCGGTCCATCCGCACCTGCGAAATGCGTGAGCGCTGCAGCTGATAAATGGCCAAATAATTCGTCCACCCGATAATCGGCGGCGCCCACGATCCATTCACGATGGAAACGTCGTCGGCGTAATCTTTGTGCATTTTTTCGACGTCGCCGAGCTGCCACGCGCCGAGCATTTCTGAAATCGTATAGTCAATTTGCTGCTCGTTTGTGAGAGCAGAGAACGTGTCGCTGCTCTCTGATGTATCTGTGGTTTTCTTTTTTTTGTCTTTCTGCGCGGCGGCGGGCGAGGCGCAGGCGAGGAACAAGACGGTCGCAAGAAAAAGCGGGAAAATCGTCTGCATTGTTCGAATCGCACGGCGAGTTTTGAAAGGGATTTTCATTCGCATTCGACTCCTCTGGGTCAAGAGGATAGCACGGCGATTCGAACGCGGGAGCGATGTGCTTAGAAGGTTTACGTGGCGCGACATAGCCAGCAAATTGATGAACAGCGGGCAAGCTCGCCGAACTCGTTCTGGTCGTACACGTGAGCAGTGGAGATTCGAACGCGGGAGCGATGTGCTTAGAAGGTTTACGTGGCGCGACATAGCCAGCAAATTGATGAACAGCGGGCAAGCTCGCCGAACTCGTTCTGGTCGTACACGTGAGCAGTGGAGATTCGAACGGGAAGGGATGTTCCCAGATGGTTTACTTAAAGCGCGACGCGGCTAGCAAGTTGATGAAGAGACGGTAGGCTCCGGGAACGCCTTCGGGCAGTTCACGGAAGAAGGCCAGGCCGGTGTAGATGTAGGTGCCTTTGCCGTAGTGCGTGTAGACGAGCGCGCCGTTGAGGGTGGGTTCGCCGGGATCGTTCATCGCGAGGAGCGGGGTGTATTTCGAATCGAATTGCGTCCAGAAATAAAGCCCACGCTCCTGCACCCAGCCCTTGAAATCGTCCTGGGTGATTTTATTTGGTTTGTTGAGCAGCGGATCGTTCGGCTTCAGGAATTTGACGGGAGAAGTTTCGTCGGTGATGCGCGGCAGGGGCCGCGGGGTTTGCGGCGCGCCATCTTTCGAAATGGGAAGCGGCGGCGAGATGAGCGCCGGGTATGGAGCGTACTGGAATTTATCCCAGGCAAAATCGCGCTGGTATTGAACGACGAGGGTGCCGCCTTTCGAAACATAATCCAGCAGGCGTTGGTTCGCGCCGGGCAGCTCCGGGCGCAATTCATAGGCGCGCACGCCAACGACGATGGCATTGAACTTCGACAAATCGCCGAAATTCAATGCAGCGGCATCGAGCATGTCCACTTTAATTCCGAGCCGCGCGATCGCTTCGGGCACCGGCTCGCTTTCCGCGCTGATGTAGCCGACGCGGAGATTGAGCGGCACAGTGGCCGCGAAGGCGTGAACAACGCACTGCGCCGGCTCCCTCCAAAGCAGTGTCGGCAATGTTTGTAGCGGCTCCAGAGACGTCGTGAATTTTTCCGACTTCGCGGCTTTCGATCCGCCGCGCTCTGCGTACGCGCTGATCTTGTACTTTCCCAGGACCAGCTTTACCGGAGGCGTTACCGTCAGGCGGGCGTAGCGGTCGCCCGTGCCGGTGAATTTCAATGATACGGCTGGGCTGGTCCGCCAACCTTTCGGTGCTCCAAGGCCCACGCGAACTTCTCCCGGTTGCGTCGCGTACGAGTGCACGCGGAGCAAGACGTCAAATGGCTTTCTCACCTTGGCCACCAGCTCGATCTCCTGGTTCGGTTCGACCGCCAAGGCGTAGGCGGGTACCAAGCGCGGATTGATTTGATCCACCCGCGTAGAGGTGGCGTGCACGCTGGTTACCGGCACGGTTACAGAGAATGCGTAACCATCGATCACGGCTTCCTGGCTGGCTGTTACGAGTGGCGGAGGTTCCGGCAATTGCGCGTTGAGCGATCCCGATGTGCTCTGCAAATTTTGCGGATTCGGCACGACGGAAATAGTGAAACGAATTGCACCTCCCGGTTCCGGTTCTTCCTTGGCGACGCTCCACGCGGGCGGAAACGCCAAGGCTGGTTTTTGAAAATCGCCAGTGATTCCCTCGCGATGACGGGAATCGACGCGAACGGTGAACGTTTCGCCGGAGACGATGTCGCTGCGGTCGGCGACCGCTTCGAGCCGCAACCCGACCACGAGCGCCAGCGCTCTATCAATTTTTTCACGCTTGCGCGCGAGGCTGCGAACCAGAGAGACAACCGGCGCCGGAATCTGTGACGTTGCCGAGGGCTTCGGCACCTCGTCAATTTTTCTTCCTGCTACAACAAGAGAGTCAGCGGCAGACTTCCAGTCCAGGCGCAAGGCGGCATCCCGCGCGGCAACCAGTGCCGCGTCCACCGTTCGCATAAGCGGGTCAACGCCCATGTTCCCCACTTCGTAGTCTTCATCGAGGGGGCCGAGTCCTTGCGCGAGCAGCGCAGGATCAAAGTCGGCGCCATCCTCACGTTTGAGGGCAATGGGACGGCGTAGGAACGGAGAACCGAGGAATCCGGTGATTCCCTGCGTGCGGTGATTTGCAAATGCGTCCAGGCCAATTTCGCGCCAAGATTTTCCGTAAAGAGGGGAAATGCCATCGAGCGGCAGAAGGTAACCCTTCGGAGTTTCGCTGCGATCCATGTCCAAAATCACGACGGGTTTTCGGTCGCCCCACGGCCCCAAGTCTTGTTCTTCGGAAGGCGGACCTTGCAACTTGTAGGAGGGATCGGCGGCGAGTTGCACCGCTTTCGGCGTCAGAAGACCTGATGCCTGATGGTGGCCGTGCCCGGTGTGCACGCCGCCCCAGCCGTTGATGACGATGTTGGGTCGAAATGCGCGGATGACGCGGACCATGTCACTGAGAACCTGGTCGCCCCAGATCTTTTCCGTTTCTTCGGGAGTTTTTGAAAAGCCAAAGTCCCTGGCGCGCGTGAAATAAAGCTTCACGCCGTAGCCGCGGGTGGCGGCGAGAAGTTCCTGTGTTCGAATCAAACCGAGTTGCGGAGCCTGCTCGGGGCCGAGATCATTTTGCCCGCCTTCGCCGCGCGTCAAAGTGAGCAGCGCGACATCGGCGTGCAGCCCGCGTGCGAGGTAGGTAAGTACGGCCGCGGGTTCATCGTCGGGATGCGCGGTGATGAAGAGGATGCGCGTGGTGACGCGGGCGTTCTCAATGGCCTCCACCGTTTCCGGGAGTCCTGGCCCGGTCCCGAGCTTCGGTGGAAATTGCCCGGCGGCAGAAGGTGCAAGAATCGCGGCTATGCTGCCAATTATAGAAACAAGATTAGTCAGACGTTTAAGAAAGAAACGCACGCGTCCTCCGGCACTAGCTGGTTTCGATTTTCTAGAGTCAACTGTGAATCGTTGACGGCAAACGTTCGAAAGGCCATTGTCGCACTTCTCGAGCGCGAATGAAAAATGCGAGGGCACCGAGGGCAATCTCCGCGAGCCCCCACTTTCGCGATGCTCCGGTCTGCCAGAAGAGCCAAGCCCAGCCGATCATGGTCAGCACGGCAGGGAGGGGATACAGCCACATTTTGAAGGGCAATCCCGCGGTCCCTTTGCGCTTGCGCAGCAACATGACTCCGACGGCCTGCCCGATGAACTGTACCAACAGGCGCATGGCGAGAATTCCCGCGATAGCTTCCTTCAGTTTCAGCGAGATGCTGAAGATGAACGCGAGCCCTGCCAGCACCAGAAGCGAGATGTGAGGAAAATGCTTTGTGGGATGCACGCGACCGAACACGGGGAAGAAATTTCCGTCGCGTGCTGCGGAATATGGGACGCGAGAGGCGCCCAGTAGCACCGAGAAAGCGGAAGCAACGGCGATCCACAAAATCATCCCGGTGACGAAGCGTGCGGCGGCCTGTCCATATAGACGTTCGACAAATAAGCTAGCGATGAAATCGGAGTTCTGCGCTTCGCGCCAGGGCACGACGCCCAAGATGCTCGTCTGCATCGCGAGATACAGAATGGTGATTCCCAGGACGGAAAGAAAAATTCCTCGCGGGATATTGCGTTCGGGATCTTTGATTTCACCGCCAAGGTGGCAGATGTTGTAGTAGCCCCAATAGCTGTAAATCGTGCTGACCATCGCCGAGCCGAGCCCGGCAAACCACAGCCACGAAAGATGAAATGCTCCTGGGGGAAAATCGAAGGCAATTTTCGCGTTGAAATGGCTCATTCCGCCCCAGATCAGCCAGAGCAAGGTCGCGACGACGCCAATCCAGAGCAGGACGGAGATTTTTCCGATGGTGGTGATACGGCGGTAAAGAAGGATCACCAGAAAAATGACGAGGCCGCCGGAGATGGATTTCGAGGCGAGCGGGGAAAGCGGATGGAGGTAGCCCGCGTACTTGGCGAAGCCGATGGAGGCGGAGGCTACGGAAAGCGGCGCCTGGACAAACGTCTGCCACACGAACAAAAAGGACATCAGCCGGCCCCAGCGCAACGGCCCGTAGGCTTCGCGCAAGAAAACATAGGTGCCGCCGGCTTTCGGCATGGCCGCGCCCAGCTCGGACCAGACGAAGGCGTCGAGCGTCGCCAGCAGCGCCCCGGCCAGCCAGGCGATTAAGGCTTGCGGCCCGCCCATGGCGCGGATGACGAGCGAGCTGACCACGAACGGGCCAATTCCCACGATCTCGATCATGTTGAGCGCGACGGCCTCTTTGAGGCCCAGGCCGCGCTCGAGCCCTGTGCTTTCTGGTTTGATTTCGGTCGCCATCGGCTCGCCGAGGATAGCAAATGCACCGCGCGCCGCCTAACCCAGAATCTTGGTGAATCGGAATTCTGGTTTGCAATTCCTCTTGGCCGGCCTGAACACATCGCGCGCGAAGCCTGGGACTGCGCGGTGTTTTTCTTTTACACTGGGGCGATGATTTCGATGCGCAAGCGCGGCTACGGCATAGTAGCTCTCCTCCTTTTGCTTTCACTCATTGCCGTTCCCCTGCGCGCGGCCAAACTAGCGGTTCCAAGCGAAACTCCAGCCATACTGAACAAAATCTATTCCTTTGATCTGCAAGAAGCCATCGATGACGCGCGGCGGATGCAAGCGGAGCAGCCCGAGCATCCACTGGGCTATCTGCTGGAAGCGGAAGCGCTCTGGTGGAGGATCTGGTGCACGTCGGCAGAATTCAAATATGGGATGAACGACGCGCGGCATCGCCCGAAGCTTGAAGCGGACCGGCACTACCTCCAACTGACTGAAAAGATTTCCTCGCTGGCCGAAGTGCAGATCAAGCAGCACGAAACCGCCGAAATGCAGTTTTACGCAGGTATGGCCGATGCCGCGGCAGCGCGGCTCTACGGATTGCGAGGGGAGAATCGCAACGCCGCGCGTGCCGGCGTGCGCGGACGCGAGCATCTCTTACGCGTCAAGACTCTGGACCCGGAGCTGGCCGATGCCGACTTGGGCCTTGGCTTGTACAACTATTACGTTGACACGCTTAGCTCGATCGCCCGGGTCTTGCGTTTCTTGATGGGGATCCCCGGAGGCTCGAAGCAAGAAGGCGTGCGCCTTCTCGAACACGCCATTGCAGAGGGCGTGCTGACCTCCAACCTCGCGCGCTTTTATCTCGCTCTGAATTTGCACCGGTACGATCAGCAGTATGAGAAGGCCCTGGCAGTAATCAGTCCCTTGACGGGAAAATATCCAGAGAATCCGCTCTTTCAATTGGCGCGAGGAGATTTGTACGCGAAGCTCGGGCGCAAAGAAAAAGCGCTCGCCTGTTATCGGGCCGCAGGCGCTGCAAAGATTCAGGATGCCGAATGCGAGAAGCGCGTGCGGGAGTTCGTTCGCGTTTCCATTGCAGCGCTCGGGGGCAGCGTGGCGGACGGCAGTCACTAATGCTTCATGGATGTCGGTCTGCTTTGGTCGAGAGCGGCTAGAAGCGCAGCGGGAGTGGCGTTGTCGCCGAAAGTTTTGCTGAGGTGGGCGAAGTGATCGATATTTCCTGGGGCGAAGATGAAGCTGCCGCCGAGCTGAAAGGGATTCTGGCCTAGTTTGTGCTGTTGGTGACCGGCGGCGCGGGCGCGCTTGCGGCTCTCGAAATTGTCGCTGCGAAGCAAGTGAAGCAGATTGGCGGAACGCAAGTTGGCGATGTCATACGCCTGACGTTTTTCATCCACTAGCAGGGGGAAAGTGATGCCGGTTTCTTCGCGGAAAAAGCCAGCATAGGTGCGGTCGCCCAGGCCGATGGCGGCGAGAGAAGCGCCTTTGTCCCGGAAGGCTTGCTGGTGTTCGCGCAACTGCGCGACGTGTTCGCGGCAAAAAATTCAGCCGTAGTGGCGAAGAAAAATGATGACGGCGGGCTGGCTCTCCCACAATGAGCCCAGGCAGATTTCCGGGCCGTCGGAGTCGGGGAGAACGATTTCTGAAAGCTGCTGGCTGAGAGTTTCTTTCACGCTGAAGCATCATTGAAGAGCCGGCATCCGTCTGTCAAGGCTTCGCGCTGGTCGCATTTTTTCCTAATGCGTGGCGTGGTAGCGGATTCGTTTTCGATTCCGCCTCATCAAATGAAGGTGGCGGCTGAAAAGCGCGTTCGCCGGTAACGCAACGGAACTGCTAAACGGGCGTCACCTTGACATGGAAGTTGAGTCGGCCTACACTACGGAGTTTTTAGATGGCCATGAAAGCGGGCCTAGAGGCGGAACTTTCATGGAAGGGACCAAGACAGGCAATGGACAAGAAAAGGCTGGAGTACTACAAGAAGAAGCTGGTGACGCGGCGCGAGGAGCTGATGAAGACGATCGCGCGCACCCAGGAAGAAGGCCGCCAAGCGGACGAAGATCCGACGGTGGACCTGGCGGACAAGGCGGCGAACTCGTACACCAAAGAGTTTCTGTTTGGGATGACCAATACGGACCGCACGATCCTGAACATGATTGACGCGGCGCTGAAGCGCATCCAGACGGATGATTACGGCGTGTGCGCGAATTGCCAGGAAGAGATGCAGCAGAAACGGCTGGAAGCGGTGCCGTGGGCCAAGCATTGCATCGCGTGCCAGGAGAAGATGGAGCAGGGACTGCTGTAGGGATGCGCGAGCCGCGGTTGAACGCACGGGTCTAAAGACCCGCCACTGTGGAATCAGATTACCTAAGCGTACATTTCTTCTTTCAATAAAAGAGGCAGAAGAGTAGAGTTCTGGCTGCATGGGAGCGGGAAGCTCATCCGGCGTGGCGGGAGGAACTCGGCGGAGGGGTGTGCGCGGATGGGTGGCGGAGGCGGGGGACGCGCTGGTGAGCGTGTTTTTCCCGGCGGGGTGCCGGATCTGCGACCGGCTGCTGACCAAGGCGAGCCGCGTGCCAATCTGCGAGGAGTGCCTTGCCTCGTTTGTGGCGATGCCGGAGGACATTTGCGAGGTTTGCGGGCGGCCACTGGCCGCGTTTGCGCGGAATGCTGCGGAGACGCCGCTTTGCCCGGCCTGCGGGGATAAGACGTACGCGTTTGAGCGTGCAAGGAGCCTGGCGGTGTATGACGGGGCGCTGGTGCAAGCGATCTTGCTGCTGAAATACGAGCAGATGGAACCGCTGGGGGTGTGGTTTGCCGGGCGGCTGGCTGAGCTTGTGAGCGCGGAAGGGGGCAAGCTGGCGGCGAACGTGGTGGTGCCAGTTCCACTGCATCGCCAGCGGGAACGGGAGCGGGGGTATAACCAGGCGGCGCTGCTTTCCAGGCCGCTCGCGAGGCTGCTACAGTTGCCGCATAAGGCACTTCTGTTGATGCGAACGCGGGCGCGGCCGGACAAGCGCATCCTCACGTTGGAGGAGCGCTGGGAGTCTGTGCGTGGCGCTTTTGCCACACGTCCGGGCAGCCAAGTTGACAATCTCCGCGTCTTGCTGGTAGATGATGTATTGACCACTGGGGCGACCCTGGACGCGTGCGCGAGGGCACTTCGCGAGGCGGGGGCCAAGTCAGTGATTGGGCTTACGGTGGCCCGGGCGGTCCGAAACCCGCTCCCCAGCTCCGATACGTGGTAAGATAGCCAAAGGAAAGCGCAATGGGCGCAAACCGGCACATGTCGGTGGATCCCCGGGGGCGCTATACCCCCGAAGTGGACGGAGCGGCTGTGTCCGGCTCCGAAGGTCCCGCAGGCAGTAGAAACCCCAACCCAATCCCGGCGCGGCGTGGCTCATTGATGCAGGAGCCGGTGCTGGTGCTGAACGCGACGTACGAGCCGATTAACGTGACGGCGGTGCGGCGCGCCATGGTGTTGATGCTGAAGGGCGTGGCGCAGGCGGAAGAGATGCACAACGCGGAAGTGCATTCCGCGGCGCACGCGCACAGGGTGCCGTCGGTGATTCGACTGCTGGCGTACCGCCATATTCCGCAGCAGAGCCGGGCGCTTTCGCGGAAGAATATTTTGCTGCGCGACCGGAATACGTGCCAGTTTTGCGTGCGTGTTTTTCCGAGTTCGGAACTGACGCTGGACCATGTGGTGCCGCGTTCGCGGGGCGGGCGGTCTTCGTGGGAGAACCTGGTGGCCTGCTGCTACCGCTGCAATAACAGCAAGGGCGACCGGACACCGGAGGAGGCGGGGCTAAAACTGGCTCGGCGGCCACGGCCGTTCACCCTGCACACCTCGCGGCAGCTGATGAGGCTGATCGGGCACCGCGACGAGCGGTGGCGTAAGTATTTGTTTTACTGAGTTTTACGCCGCTAAATCGATTTTCTAGAAAAATTTTCTAAAAGAAGAAACCTTTTTGGCTGGCGCACATCTAACAGTGTAATACCACTTCGAGGACACACCCCGGGAAGCGGTTAGGGCAACACCCTAGCCGCTTCTCTCCTTTTACGGGCAGATATTTTACGCCTAGTATTTTTCTATTATTTTTGCTCGCGCGGTTCCGGGAAACTCCGCAGCGCCGTTGCCTCGTCCGGAAATTCAGGAAAGACTTGATAGAGCTTGGTGATTTTCAGAATTTCTTCCACTTTGGATGAGAGACCGATTACTTTCATTTGGCCGCCGTGTTTCACCACCGTGACGTACAGGCGCGCGAGCTCGCCGATTCCCGAGCTATCGAGATATTGCAGGCCGCTCAAGTTCAGAACGATGTCCTTGCGGTCCTGCTTCAACAATCTGGAAATCGAATCGCACAAGGCGCCGACTTCGAAGGATGTTAAGCGGCCGGAGACATCCAGCAGAGACACTGGGCCTGCCTGCCGAATTTTTGCTGAAAAGTTTGCTTGCTCCACGATATGCGCCCCGTTTGCTGGGGGACGCAATAGTACCTGCGGAAGAGTGAATGGCGCAAAAAATTCCTGAGACACAGCCAGACTTGTGGAAAAAACGCCGGACGACAGTTTGGGTTGGAACTATTATTGGCGCATGACTACGCGGAGACCCCGCCGCCAACTTTCCGCGAGGCCCACACGAACAACCTCGAGCTCGGGTGAAAGATATCGCAGAATATCGTCCGTGGCAGGATGGAATCGCAGCGCGGGCGCAACCAGGTAGACGAGCGGCGGCACTTGTTGCAATTCGACTGCGGGAAAATAACCGTAGCGCGTGATTTCTCCATTGAGCAAATGGCGACGGACACGCAGCCAATAGTCGGCAGCTTGCAATGGCAGGTGGATGTGCTCGCTGGCTTTCAATTCGATGATCGCGAGCCTCCCCGAACGCGTGACCGTGAGCAGGTCGAGAATGCCGTGTTCGCCGCCGGCGATGGCGAAAACCTGAGAGTAGACGAAGCGCTGATCGAGCGCGGCATCCACGCGCGTGACGTCCTCGCGAACCATGGACTCCAGCCAGCGTTCGGCTTGCGCGCGGTACAGTGTGTGGCGCGTATCATCGGCGAGCGGGTGGCGCTGCACTTCGAGGTCGTGCAGAAGGCGCTTCAGCGCTGGGTGAGTGGCGCGTGACAGCTCCTTTCGGGGATCGGCAATTCCGAAGAAAATGCGTCCATCATCCCAGCACGCAAAAGGAAGACCTCGAAAGCGCAGCCAAACTTCGCGGGACTGCGCGGCAGGATGCAACGTAATCGCTTGGGGCGCGAGAGCGAGAATCGCCTCTAGCGCGGAGCGTGCGCGGTCCAACAATGCTTCCGACTCGCGATGGGCCACGAGCCAGGTGTCAAGATTCGCGGCACGGCGCGGATCTATTTTTTCCAGAGTCTCGAGCGCCGGATTATGTTCGTATAATTCCAAGGGACAATGCGGAGCCAGCGCAGGAAGGCGATGGGCCACGACTCGGCCGGCATTTTTCGGAAGTATGATGCGCAGCGCCGCAATCGTTCCGCGATGATTCGATTGGCGCACGCGTGTTAGCCAGAGCAACGCAAACGTGAGGCTATTGTCGGCCGTTTCCGAGGACTCGCCGTCGGGCACCGTCAAGAGAGCCACATAGGAAGATCCACGACGGAGCAGTCCCCGGGCATAGTTGCCCGATAGGGAATGCTCGAGGTCTGGAGAAATACTCAACGATTCGACGGTCTCGTCTGGGAACTGGGAAGCAAGTAGCTGCGCGAGGCGAACGCGAAAATCCTCACGCGAGAGCTCGCGCGCGCTGCGCTCGTAATCCCTGCGGATGAACTCCAAGCGGTCTGGCTTGGCTCGCCCGAAGCGTTCGACCGCCAGGGCCAGCCGCTGCTCGGAATGGTCGGTGATCGCCAGCACGCGGCGCGTCAGATTGAACTGTTCCGACCACAGATGAAGAAGAGGTTTTTCACCGGAGCCACGCACTTCCCAGGACATCCCGGAAAAAGGGGCGGCGCGGCCGCCACTCTCGCGCACTTCAACGATCCCGGAGGAAACAAACTCCTGAAGGCTGGCTTGCAATTCTGCGGAGAATTCCATGCGCAGAAGTATAAGTCAGATACGTCTATTGTAAACTATTCTTTTCGTGATGGAGGAGACTATGAGTAAAATTACGAATTAGCGCCCGACCACGAGGCGCTGGATCAAGGGCTCCGGAAGCTTGGCGAGCCGCATGCGTTCCTGAACGGCGGCGACATCGTAGGGCACGCGCCAGAATTCCACGGTCTGGTGTTCCAGGTCGGCGATGGCAAATGCAGCGCGCGGATCTCCGTCGCGTGGCTGCCCAATCGAGCCGGGATTGAGCAGGTAACGCCGCGGTTGCTCAATGCGCAGCGCGGCAAAGGACTCGCTCGGACGCGGGCGAATCTGCAGCACTTCGAGCTGCGAATCCTGATATGAAAATCCACCCTGGTGATGCGTGTGCCCGAAGAACGTGACCTCCGCTGTGGAATCCAGAAGCCCATCGAGGGCTTGCGCGGGCGTGAAGACATATTCGTCTTCATCCTGAAGCGCGCCATGAACGAGCACGATCCCATCAGTCGCAAGAGGCCCCTGGGGCAAGGCGGAGAGCCATGCCATGTGTTCAGGCGTGAGCTGCGCACGCGTCCACTCCACCGCAGCCTTTGCGACGGGGTTGAAGTCATCGGTGATCATCAATCCTGTAACGGCCTTGTCATGATTGCCGCGAATCGTTTGCGTGCCCATTTCCAGCAGCCGCGCGGTGACTTCGTCGGGATCGGGGCCATAGCCCACGACATCCCCCAGGCAGACGGAAAGATCCCAGTGGCCCTTCGCGGCGGAAAGGACGGCGTCAAGTGCAGTGGCGTTCGAATGCAAGTCGCTGAGGACTAGAATCCGCATCCCTGGTGTCCGAAAAAATGACCTTGAGTATAGATGAACATGAGAGCCGATGCACGATGCGATGCAACGGGAAATAGTTAGGTGGTACGACGCCGAGAAGGCGAAAAAGTTTCGAAGGGGAACACCCGATTTATGACAACTTTAGAACCAAGGGCAGCAAGGAAGCGGCTGGACCGTCCCACAAATGGGAGTGGTTTCGAGGGTGCGAAAAAGCAGAAGAAAATATAATCCAAAGGACGAAACATTCGCATCAGGTCATTCGTCTATACAGGTGCAGCCGGTAACGCAGCAGCTCGAGGTGAGATTCAGAAAAAACCCCGCGGTGGCAGCCGCGGGGCCATGACACGCAGTCTTTCCGGCCGTTAGTCCAGGAAGAAGAGGTGTCTTCACGGGCGAGAGTACTCGTCCTGTGCTTGCGTGTCAACTCCATCTGGCCAAGGGCAGCCCGCCGTGCGGCTGACTCGATCCTGATTGAAAGGAATTGACACGCATGAGAACCAATTCATTTTTCCGCAGCATCGCTTTGCTGGCCGCGATCGCACTGGCGATACCGGCATTTGCCAGGCCCTTCACCAAGACCATTAATGTTACGCAGACCGCGAAACTCGGCAAGTCCGAGCTCAAGGCCGGCGAATACCGTTTGGAGATTGAAGGGAACAAAGCCACCGTGCAGAAGGGTAAGCAGGTTGTTGCCGAATCCGAAGGCCGTTGGGAAGACCGCAGCTCCAAGGCCAACTATGACTCCCTGCTGATCGGCGATGGCGGGCAGGTGAAGGAAGTTCGGTTCGCGGGCCAGACGCGTGTTTTTGTATTCAGCGAGTAAACGAGGAGATTCCGTGACTCCTTTCCTTGGGACGAGAGGGAGGCTGCACACTGCTGCGGCCTCCCTGCTTGTCGCTCTCGCCGCGGAACTTTTCAAGTGGCAAGATCCGGTGACGCGGGTGAGTGAAGTTCTTAGGTTCCCGAAGGCCCGGCGTACGCAAGATGACCGCAAGCAGCGCTCCTACCGTTTCCCCGCAGTAACGACCCCTTGCACGGATTAGCGAATCAGCATGCAGTCGCCGTAACTATAGAAGCGGTAGCCTGCTTCGACGGCATGTTTGTAGGCGGCGAGAGTGTGCTCGCGGCCCGCGAAGGCGCAGACCAGCGCGAGAAGCGTGGAACGCGGCAAGTGAAAGTTTGTGAGCAGGCCTTCTACTACCCGAAATGGATACCCTGGAGTAATAAACAGGCGCGCCTCGGCTTTTCCGGTAAGCACAACATTCGGAGAGTTTGTCTCGACGGCGCGGCGCGCGGAATCTTCCAGCGCGCGCACGACGGTAGTGCCGACGGCGAAAATGGGGCGACCCGCAGTGCGAGCTGCCCGGATGCGGGCGGCGGTCTCCGGGGGAATTTCATACGATTCCGCGTGCATCACATGGCCTTCGAGCGTCTCGCTGTGAATTGGCTGGAACGTGCCCAGGCCTACGTCCAGCGTGAGCTCACAGATCTCCGCACCGCGCGCGCGAATTTCCTGCAGGATTTCTGGTGAAAAGTGCAGTCCCGCCGTCGGTGCGGCAATGGCTCCGGGACGCTTGGCAAAGACTGTCTGATAACGTTCGCGATCCGAGGTTTCATCCGCACGGTCGATGTATGGGGGAAGGGGCATGTGTCCGAGCCGCTCCAGATGTTCGCCGATGGTGCGCTGGTCGTGCGAGACAAACCGCAGCGTGCGCAACCCAAGTTCGCCCCGCGCGGTGACTTCGCATTCGAGTTCGCCATCGCCAAAGAGTACGCGCTCGCCGACCGGCATTTTTCGGCCGGGCCGTACGAGCGCTTCCCATAGATTCGCATCGAGTTGACGTGTGAGGAAAACTTCGATTTTTCCACTCAAATGTTCCGAGCGTGTGGAGCGAGCCGGAGGCTGAGAATGAATGCCAGCACGACGCCCGAACAAACGTGCTGGGATGACCCGCGCATTATTTAGAACGATAAGCTCGTTTCCGCGAAGAAGTCCTGGGAACTCGACGAAAAGGCGATCCGAGAACACTCCAGTAGAGCGATCCAGCATGAGAAGACGGGAAGCTTCGCGGCGTTCCAGGGGTCGCTGAGCAATCCGCTCCTGAGGCAAGTGATAGTCGAGTTCCTCGAGTCCCATGAAATCTGGAGTCTACCAGTAATCGCTGGGACGCCAAGAAGGGAAAGGGGAAGGTCACCGAAGCGTCAGCCTGGCAGAGAGCTCGAGGCGTTGAGGGAGTCGTCAGGAGCGCTTAAACCGCCACTAAAGCATTTATATTTAGTAGCTTAAGCGAGCATTAGGGGCACCCAATTTAGTCTTGACAAAGATACGCTCATATTTTATTATCATGCTGTGGTCAGTTTTTGAAGGAGAATCTACTATGAGAATTCTTACCCGCTGGGAACCCTCGCGTGGGGTTTCCACTCTGCAAGACCAAGTCAATCGCTTGTTCAATCAAGCTTTTAACAAAACCGATGAGGAAGCCAGCCTGACGGCTTGGGCTCCGGCCGTGGATATCTACGAGACCGAGCACGAGCTGGTGGTCAAGGCCGATCTGCCGGAAGTGGATCCCAAGGATCTGGACATCCGCGTGGAGAACAACATCCTTACGATTCGCGGTGAGCGCAAGTTTGAGAAGAAGGTGAACGAAGAGAATTACCTGCGCGTGGAGCGCTCCTACGGTTCGTTTGCCCGCAGCTTCACACTCGCGAACACCGTGAACTCGGAAGCCATCAAGGCGGATTATCAGAATGGCGTGCTGACGCTGAGCATCCCGAAGCGCGAGGAAGCCAAGCCCAAGCAGATCAAGGTCAACGTCGGAACTCCGGCGGTGGCCGCGGCTGCCGCGGGAAGGTAAGTCTGGAAGGTAGTCGCAGTTCAGCAGTACAGTAAGGGGCTGGCGAAAATGCCAGCCCCTTTTTCTGCAAAGTCGTAGAGGAATTGAGGTTGTTATGTTGCGATTTGAAAAAATGACGGTAAAGGCTCAGGAGGCGGTACAAACCGCACAGGAGGTCGCCGCCCGCCACGAAAATCAACAGGTCGAGCCGGTGCATTTGCTCGCGGCGCTGGTTGGGCAAGCAGACGGCGTGGTGCCGCCGCTACTGGCGCGGCTGGGAATCCGCAGCGAGGCGCTGTCGCAAGAGATTGAAAAAGAAATTGGGAAGCTGCCGAAAGTGCAAGGCTTCGGGCAGCAACATCTGGGCCGGCCACTGAATGACGTGCTGGAGCGCGCCTTCAAAGAGGCGGACAACTTCAAGGATGAGTACGTCTCAACGGAGCACCTGTTTCTGGCCATTGCCGGACAGGATCGCGATCCTGCCGGGCAGTTGCTAAAGCGGCAGGGCGCCTCACATGACGCGATTCTGCAGGCTTTGACGGGGGTGCGTGGAACACAGCGCGTAACTTCGCAGAATCCCGAGGCGACCTACGAAGCGCTGGAAAAATATTCACGCGATCTCACAGACTTGGCGCGCAAATCAAAACTCGATCCTGTGATTGGGCGCGATGAGGAAATTCGCCGCGTGATGCAGATCCTGGCGCGGCGGACGAAAAACAATCCGGTGCTGATCGGAGAACCGGGCGTAGGGAAAACCGCAATTGTGGAAGGACTCGCGCAGCGAATCGTCTCCGGCGACGTGCCGGACGTGCTGAAGACCAAGCGCATTGTGGCACTGGACCTGGCTGCGCTCGTGGCTGGGGCGAAATACCGCGGCGAGTTTGAAGACCGCCTGAAAGCCGTCTTGAAGGAAATCACGCAGGCGGAAGGACAGATCATCCTGTTCATCGACGAACTGCACACGCTGGTGGGTGCTGGCGCGGCAGAAGGCGCAATGGACGCTTCCAATATGTTGAAGCCGGCGCTGGCGCGAGGCGAGCTGCGGGCGATCGGCGCAACCACACTGAACGAATACAAGAAACACATCGAGAAGGATCCCGCGCTGGAGCGCAGGTTCCAACCCGTGCTGGTCAGCGAACCGACCGTCGAAGATACCATCGCGATTCTGCGCGGTTTGAAGGAGCGCTACGAAGTTCATCACGGTGTGAGGATCAAGGATGCAGCCATCCTTGCAGCGGCGACGCTTTCCCACCGTTATATTTCGGATCGTTTTCTGCCGGACAAGGCCATTGATTTGATTGACGAGGCGGCCGCCAGCCTGCGCATGCAGATTGATTCTCTGCCAGTGGAAATTGACGAAATCGAGCGGCGCATCATGCAACTGGAAATCGAACGGCAGTCGCTCTTGAAAGAGAACGACGCGCATTCGAAAGAGCGGCGCAAACAGATCGAGAAGGAACTGGCGGTGCTGAAGGAAGATTCGAGCGGGCGCAAGGCGCGGTGGCAAGCGGAAAAGGAAGCCATCGGCAAAATTCACAAGCTGAAAGAGCAGATCGAACAACTAAAAGCTGAGGAGCAGAAATACGAACGCGCGGGCGAACTGGCCAAAGTGGCCGAGATTCGCTACGGCAAAAGTGCCGCGGCGGAACGCGAACTAAAGCAAGCCGAGGAGCGCTTTGCCGCGGTGCAGAAGGACGCACCGATGCTCAAGGAAGAAGTCGACGAAGAAGACATCGCGAAACTGGTGAGCAAGTGGACGGGAATCCCCACGGGACGCTTGCTGGAAGGCGAAGTGCAGAAGCTTGTCCACATGGAAGAGCGTTTGCGGCAGCGCGTGGTTGGGCAGGACGATGCATTGGCACGCGTTTCGAACGCCGTGCGGCGCAGTCGCGCTGGGCTTTCGGACACTAAGCGGCCGATTGGCTCGTTCATTTTCCTTGGCCCCACCGGCGTGGGAAAAACGGAACTGGCGCGCGCGTTGGCGGAGTTTCTGTTCGACGACGAAAAATTGATGATTCGCATTGACATGAGCGAATACATGGAAAAGCACAGCGTGTCGCGGCTCATCGGCGCGCCTCCGGGTTACGTTGGTTACGAAGAGGGTGGACAGCTTACGGAGCAAGTGCGCCGTCATCCCTATTCGGTGATTCTTTTCGACGAAATCGAGAAAGCGCATCCTGATGTGTTTAACGTCTTGCTGCAGATTCTCGAGGACGGTCGGCTCACGGACGGCAAGGGCCGCACGGTGGACTTCCGGAACACGGTGCTGGTGATGACCAGCAACGTGGGCTCGACGGCTATTTTCGAATTGTCGAATAAAGATCCGGAGCGTGCCAGGAAGGAAGCGATGGAGGCATTGCGCGCTTCGTTCCGGCCGGAGTTCATCAACCGCATTGATGAGATTGTGATCTTCAATCCGCTGGGGAAGGAGCAGTTGAAGGGCATCGTGTCGCTGCTGCTGAAGAGCGTCGAGAAACTGCTGGCGGAACGTCAAATCACGCTGGAACTGACACCCGCCGCGCAGGAGCTGTTGCTGACCGAGGGCTACGATCCCGCGTATGGAGCGCGGCCGTTGCGCAGGACGATTCAGCGGTTGATTCAGGATCCGCTGGCGATGCAGATTCTGCAAGGTGCCGTGCTGCCGGGCGATCACGTGCGGGTGGACCGCGACGGGCAGAAAGATGCGATGCGCTTCGAGCGCGCCAATCGAAAACAACCGGCAACGGCGGCACGAATCTAATTTAGAGGCTGAGCCGGGCGGATGAGGAACAAATGAAGCTTTTGAGAACTGGTGTTTTGCTGATTCTAATGAGCGTGCTTCTGGTGCTCGCAGGCGGCGCGATCGGCGGACAAAGCGGGCTGAAGATCGCGCTCGCGATCGCCGTTCTGATGAATGGCATTTCGTATTTTTATTCGGACAAGATCGCGCTTGCTTCCAGCGGGGCACAGCCTGTCTCGCGCGAGCAGTTGCCGAGGCTCTATGAGGTGATGGAACGGCTTGCAGCAAAGGCAAACATTCCGGTGCCCAGGTTGTACGTAATTCCGGAACCTGCACCAAACGCGTTTGCGACGGGGCGCAACCCACAGCATGCATCCGTAGCGGTCACCGAAGGCCTTTTGGAATTGATGAACGACGAAGAGCTCGAAGGAGTGATCGCGCACGAGCTCTCTCATGTCCGAAATTACGACATCCTGACGAGTTCGATTGCTGCAACCATTGCGGGAGCGATTACCTACCTGGCGTCCATGGGGCGCTGGGCCATGTTGTTTGGCGGTTTTGGAAGAGGCCGCGACGACGACCGCGAAGGCGGCGGACTCGCCGCGCTGCTTATGATTTTCCTGGCACCGCTTGCCGCCCTGATGCTGCAACTTTTTCTTTCTCGTACGCGAGAATACTCCGCGGATGAGACCGGGGCGCGAATGGTGGGACAGCCTTACGGACTGATTAGCGCGCTTCAAAAGCTCGGAGCTTACAACCAGCGCATTCCCACGACGTCGGTTTCGCCATCCATTTCGGCCCTGTGCATTGTCAAGCCGCTATTTGAAGGAGGCACGCTGAACTCCTTGTTCAGCACGCACCCGCCGCTGGAAGCGCGGATCAAGGCCCTTCGGGAGATGACTGTCGTTCCGCAAAGGTGAAGCCTAAGCCAGAGTTCTGCACACTTCCGCCAGGCGGAGTGTAAACTTTTCAGGAATTTGCTCAAGTACTGGTCCATGTTAGGATTTTTCACACGTCTTAAACCATTTATTTACAGGCAGATAGAAATCGCGGCCAACCGGCGCAGCATTGGCGCTTGAAGTGCTACTTCTGCTATCGTCTTTTTCTCGCCTTGGGGAATCTAGGGGACGGGGGCTATGAGCTGTAAGGATACTATCCATTTGATTTGTTGGTACTTAGAGGGACGCCTGTCTGCTTCCGTCGGAGGCGAGATCGAACGGCACGTCCAGTCCTGCTCCGATTGCCATCTGGTGTTGGACGCCGCAATGAACACCCTTGATCGCTACTTCACGCCTGAGCGCACGGTCGGGGCCGAGGCTGGTTCCCGCGCCGCCTAGTACAGATCTTCCATAAATTATTGAAGAAAAGCGAGTTAAACTCGGCGACTATCTGCCGGTGAAGCAAGCCATGTTTGGAAAGCTAGACTTGAGGCCACTCCCACTGTGGCCGGATTGCCAAAACAGCAAAATTTACGCTTGCAGGAGAGAACAAGTAATCTTTACTAGTACTAGTACGTATAAGCCCACTACTGATTGAACCCCAAACTCCACTTAACCTACTAAATCTAAAGCAGTTGCCTCCGAATCCGCTGATTAAACGATTTTGGCGCAAAGGATGCTCCCACCTATAGCACAGGGCGAATAGCCAAAAGGAGAATGAAGTATATGAGCGAATTCCTGCACTCGACCGACGCGAGCACATCTGGGACGCCACGTTGGGTCGGACTAGCAGTCGTGGTTTTGGGCGGCGTGTCGCTTCTCGGCCTCGGGGTAGGCTGGAGCGCATTGAATCAAGCCAAGGGCATTGAGCAGTCCACCTTGGCGTCCGTCAAGCAGTCTAATGATGCGTTGTCGCAGCGGCTGGCAAAGGAAGATGAGATCAACCAGCAACTGCAAAGCGACCTGAAAGTGGTCACCAACAAACTGAATTTGACGAAAGAAGAACTCATTGCGGCGCGCAAACAGGACAAGAATGCCACGAGCGCCGTGGATCAGAAGGTAACCAGCCTGGCGACATCCGTAAAGGCTGAGCTCGCCACAAAGGCGAATACGGATGACGTGAACAAGCTGAATGGCGACGTCACGGGCGTGAAGAGCGACCTGGACGCCACCAAGAACAGCATTCAGATGGCGCGCAGCGAAATGGGCACGCTCATCGCTCGCAACCACGATGAAATCGACCAACTCCGTCGCATGGGACAGCGCGACTACTTTGAGTTCACCGTGCAGCGCAAGGCTGGCGCGACGAAAGTCGGCTCCATCCAGATCGAGCTGAAGGACACCAACACGAAGAAGAACCGTTACACCATCAACGTTCTTGCCGATGACAACAGCTTCGAAAAGAAGGATCGTTCGGTGAACGAACCAATCTTCTTCTACACCGGTGGAACCCGCGCGGCGCTCGAACTGGTGGTCAACAAAGTCACCAAGACGACGGCCGCAGGCTACCTGAGCATCCCGAAGGCTGCGGGAGCAACCTCGGCGAGCACGGCAACCTCCGGGCAGTAAGCGAGTTTCGCAGACGATCGCTTTACACTCTTTGAGAGCACAGTAACAACCGTAGGAGAGGGAGGATTCCAGAGAATCCTCCCTTTTTTATTGGGCTCATCCAGGAATAAGGATCTTGCGTAGGGAGTCTTAGGAAGAGTCTGGACACCGAGCCGCCGCTGTGACAAGCTAGTGGACGGCCCGGCGGATCAACAAACCGCAGTGGATTTCTGGAGGGGGGAATCATGAAAATCCGTTTTGCAACTGGAATCGCAGTCACGCTATTTGCGGCAGCGCTGGCAATGGCGGCGGAAGGCACCTGGACCGGGTACATTTCCGATTCTCATTGCGGCGCCAAAGGCATGAGTGAAAAGCATGCCGAATGCGCCACGAAGTGCGTGAAGGAAAAGGGCGCCAAGTATGTGTTTGTGAACGACGCCGACAAGAAAGTCTACGCGATCGATGCGCAAGACAAGGTGGCGGCGCATGCCGGCCACCACGTGACCGTAAAGGGCAGCGTGGATGGCGAAAACCTCAAGCTGGCTAGCATTGACATGGCGCCAGCAAAGAGCATGTAACTGTAGTTTTTACTGCAATTTCTGAGAACGGGCGAGCCGGCTGAGCCGGTTCGCCCGTTTTGTTTTGTACCGTGAGCTATTTCCGTTACGATGTTGTGCTGCCATGCCCACCACTCTCATTCATGCTGGCCGTGCTCTGACCCCAACGGCAGAAATCGCCGATGCGGGCATCCTCATTCACGAGGACGTTATTGAAGCCATTGGGCCACGCTCGGGGATGAGCCTGCCCGCGGGAGCACACGAGATTCGAGCGACAGACAAGACCGCCATCCCGGGCTTCCTGGACGTGCACATTCACGGAGCCGGTGGCCACGACGTTATGGAGGGCAACGCCACGGCCCTGCGGGCCATCACGCGAAAAGTTTCGGAATACGGAACAACTTCAATTGTGGCCACCACCGTAACGGCCAGCACCGACGAAACGCTACGTGCCGCGGAAGGAATCGCTGGATTCATCGCGCGGCAGCACGAAACAGACGAACCTCGTGCGGAAATCCTGGGAATCCATTTCGAGGGACCCTTTATCAGCAGGCAGCGGCGCGGTGTTCATCCTGCAGAATGGATTCAGCTGCCGTCAGCGGAAACGCTGTCCCGTTTCCTCAAGGCCGCCGGGGGCAATGCCCGGATACTAACGATTGCGCCAGAAGTTCTCGGAGCTGCTCCTTGCATTGATGCCGCGCGGGAAGCTGGCTTGGTCGTCTCCATGGGCCACACTGACGCAACCTACGAGCAAGCCCGAGCAGCCATGGCGCGAGGAGCGCGCAGCGCCACCCACGTTTACAACGCCATGCGTCCCTTTACCCACCGCGACCCGGGCGTCATCGGTGCCGTGCTCACTTCGCCTGATGTCAATGCGGAACTGATCGCCGACGGCGTACACGTAGATGATGCCGCGATGAAGTTGCTGCTAATCGCCAAAGGAGCCGCCCATGTCACTCTAGTCAGCGATGGGCTTTCTGCGACGGGCATGCCGGACGGAAAGTACATGCTCGGCGGGTTCGAAGTGACGGTCAGCGGCGGTGTGTGCCGGAATGCCGAAGGAACGCTGGCGGGAAGCACGCTGACGCTCGACCGCGCGTTGCGAAATATCGTGGCGCTGGGCGCCCCGCTCCCGGACGCCGTGCGCATGCTGACGCTGAATCCTGCAACGCTGCTCGGGATCGAATTTAAGAAAGGGTCTCTGCGAGTGGGTGCGGACGCGGATATCTTGCTGCTCGACGAAGGATTGCATGTGACAAACGTGTGGGCTCGCGGAGTGGCTTTGAATTGAGTAGGACAGGCATTCCTGCCTGTCCGGTGTTAGCCCAATAACCGAAAAGGACAGACAGGAATGTCTGTCCTACAAAATTCACGCAAGCTTTACGGATTGAGCGGAATGTGAAGCTCCCCGGCAAGCTGTTCCGCATCGAACGGGCTACAAGCAAAATACCGCCCACCGACATCGAACGTGGGCACTGTACGCTTGCCATCATTCGCTTTGATGACGATGGCTTCCCCGGACGGATCCTGCTCAATATCGACTTCGCGAAAAGCCACTCCGCGTTCTTTCAAGAACGATTTTGCGCGGCGGCAGTCGGGGCACCAGGTGGTGCTGTAAATAGTGATGGTCTCCATATTTTTGTCCTATGCCATTGGATGCGCGTTAGCCCGGCCGGTCGCAGAGCCTTCTTCCGATGAGACGTAAGCGTTATAGGTGGGAATTGACAGAAGCCCCGCGGTACTTGCGGGCGACTTGGATGCGAATTAGAGCGCGTTGAAGTGCGACGGAAGCGCGGTCCCAATCAATGTTGGTGTCTCCGGAAGTGAGACGCTTTTCGGCGCGCGCTTTGGCTGCTTCCGCGCGAGCAATGTCAATGTCTTCTGCAAATTCCGCCGTTTCCGCCAGGACCGTGACGCGATCCGGCAAGACCTCCGCAAATCCGCGAATGATCGCCAGATTCGCCGACTCCTTCCCGCTCGGGTCGTGGTAGCTCAGCTCTCCGATGCCAATCTCGGTGATCAGCGGCGCGTGTCCCGGCAAAATCCCAAGATAGCCGTCGGCGCCAGGAAGCTGCACTTCCTTCGCGCTCTGGCGAAGCAACTGCTTCTCCGGCGTGACAACCACGAGCTCGATGAATTCAGGAAGCATCGTTTGCTTTACGCGCTCGCCTTCATCTTTTCGGCCTTCTCGAGCGCTTCCTCGATTGTGCCCACCATGTAGAACGCCTGCTCCGGAACATCGTCGTACTTGCCTTCGACGATCTCCTTGAAGCTGCGCACAGTGTCTTCGATCTTGACGTACTTACCTTCGAGGCCCGTGAATTGCGCGGCCACGAACATCGGCTGAGAAAGGAACTTTTCGATCTTGCGCGCGCGAGCGACGGTGCGCTTGTCATCGTCGGAAAGTTCTTCGATACCCAGAATGGCGATGATGTCTTGCAGTTCCTTGTAGCGCTGCAGAATGCCCTTGACGCCGCGCGCGACGGCGTAGTGCTCCGCGCCAACGATGCGCGGATCGAGAATGCGCGAAGAGCTGGCCAGCGGATCGACCGCCGGGTAAATGCCGCGCTCGACGATTTGCCGGCTGAGGTTGGTGGTGGCGTCCAGATGCACAAACGTTGCCGCCGGTGCCGGGTCGGTGTAGTCGTCGGCGGGCACATAAATCGCCTGCACGGAAGTGATCGAACCGGACTTCGTGGAGGTGATGCGCTCCTGCAGCTCGCCGATTTCCGTATTGAGGTTCGGCTGATAACCGACGGCGGAAGGCATGCGGCCGAGAAGCGCCGAAACTTCCGAGCCGGCCTGCACAAAACGAAAAATATTATCAATGAAGAGCAGCACGTCGAGATGCTCTTCATCGCGGAAATATTCCGCAACGGTTAGTCCAGTCAGCCCCACGCGTAGCCGCGACCCGGGCGGCTCCGTCATTTGTCCGTAAATCAATGCCGCGCGCGATTTTTCCGAATTGCCCGGAACGATCACGCCGCCCTCGGACATTTCCAGCCACAAGTCATTGCCCTCGCGGGTGCGCTCGCCGACGCCAGCGAAAACGGAAACGCCGCCATGCTTCATAGCCACGTTGTGAATCAGTTCCATGATGAGCACGGTTTTGCCGACGCCAGCGCCGCCGAACAATCCGATCTTGCCGCCCTTGAGGTACGGCTCGATGAGGTCAACCACTTTGATTCCTGTCTCGAACATCTCGAGAGTGGTGGACTGTTCCTCGAGCGTCGGCGCAGGGCGGTGAATCGGATAATAGGTCTTGCTGACGATAGGGCCGAGCTGATCCACCGGTTTCCCAAGGACGTTCATCACCCGACCGAGCGTCGTCCGGCCCACGGGCACTTCGATGCCCTTGCCGAGGTCTTGCGCCTTCATTCCTCGAACCATGCCTTCCACCGGCTCCATTGCGATCGCGCGCACGCGTCCTTCGCCCAGGTGCTGTTGCACTTCGGCGGTAATGTCGAGCGGCTCAGGAACGTTGTAGCCTTCGCTGGTAATGCGAACGGCGTTGTAAATCGCGGGCAAATGCCCCGCTTCAAATTGAATATCGAGCACCGGCCCGATGACCTGCACTACGCGTCCTACGCCTGCGGGTTGCTCTGCCATGCTGTCTCCTAAGCGGTGGAAGCTGCGCCGCTCACAATTTCGATGATTTCTTTCGTAATCGCCGCCTGGCGCACTTTGTTCATGTGCAGCGTCAGCGCTTCAATTACGTCTCCCGCGTTCTTGGTGGCCGATTCCATCGCGGTCATTCGCGCGCCGTGCTCGGCGGCCGAAGATTCCAGCATCGCGCCCAAAATTTGCGTCTCGATGTAGCGCGGCAGCAGTTTGTCGAGTAACTGCTCTTCTGGTTGCTCGTAAATGTAATCGACTTGGGAAGAAGTACCGCCGACAGCGGATCCCTCGCCTTCGCGCACCGCTTCGACGGGAAGCAGTTTCTCGGCCACGAGGTTTGCGGTCATGACCGTTTTGAATTCACTGAACACAATATAAACGGAATCGATCTCTTCCTTGGCGTAAAGCCCTGTGACGAGCGTAGCAATATCGCGCGCTGTCGCGAAGTTCACCCTCGCCAGCACGTTGATGTATTCGGCGACAATGTTAAAGCCCGCTTTTTTCAGCGAGTCGCGGCCCTTCTTGCCCACCGGAATGACAGAAAGCTTCTTGCCTCTGTGCCCCCTGAAAAACTCGTTAGCCTTGCGCAAAATGTTGGTATTGAATGCCCCCGCCAGCCCGCGCTCACCAGTTAACACGATTGCCAAAATTCGTTCCTCTGGGCGAGTTGCCAGGAGCGGATGCTGCGGCTCCGAAATACGTGACATCGTCGACCGGAGTACGCGCGCCAGCTCCCGCGCATAGGGCCGCGCCGCAAGCGCCGCTTCCTGCGCGCGTCGCAGCCGGGCCGCCGCGACGAACTTCATCGCGCGGGTAATCTGCTGGGTGTTTTTCACCGAGCGGATGCGGCGCCGGAAATCGAGAAGTGTGGGCATTCGTTGTTCGTTACACGCAAGTTCTTACTTCGTTGCTGCTGCCGCCACCACGGTGAAGCGCTCCTTAAACGCCTCCACCGCTGTCTTAATCTCCGTCTTGATGGCGTCGTCGAGCGCTTTCTTCGCGGCAATGTTCTTCAATATCGAAGGGTGGTTGGTCTCCGCGAACTGCAAAAACTCGCGCTCAAACCGCCGAACTTCAGGAACCGGAACCGAATCGAGAGAACCGCTTGTCGCCACATAGAGAATCAGCACCTGCTTCTCCACCGCGAGCGGCACGTACTGATCCTGTTTCAGAACTTCGGTGAGACGCTGACCACGAGCCAACTGGCCCTGTGTGACTTTATCCAACTGGTCCGCGCCGAACTGTGCAAACGCCGCCAACTCACGATATTGCGCCATGTCAAGTCGCAGAGTACCCGCCACTTGGCGCATCGCCTTGATTTGCGCGTTGCCACCGACGCGGCTCACGGAAATGCCGACGTTGATGGCCGGGCGGATGCCGCCGTTGAAGAGGTCCGCTTCCAGATAAATTTGTCCGTCAGTGATGGAAATGACGTTCGTCGGAATGTACGCGGAGACGTCGCCCGCTTGCGTTTCAATGACCGGCAACGAAGTCAGAGAGCCGCCGCCGAGCTTGTCGTTCAATTTCGCGGCGCGCTCCAGTAGGCGCGAGTGCAAGTAAAACACGTCACCGGGAAACGCTTCGCGGCCCGGCGGGCGGCGCAGTAAGAGAGAAATCTCGCGGTAGGCCTGCGCGTGTTTCGAAAGATCATCATAAAACGCGATGGCATGGCGCTTGGTATCGCGGAAATACTCGCCCATGGCGCACGCGGCGTATGGCGCGATGTATTGCAGAGACGCCGGCTCCGCGGCCGAAGACGCGACGATGATGGTGTAGTCCATCGCACCCGCATCGGTCAGCGTCTTCACCACCTGCGCGATCGTCGAGCGTTTCTGTCCGATGGCGCAGTAAATGCAAATAACATCGCCGCCTTTTTGATTGATGATGGTGTCGAGGATGACGGCGGTTTTGCCGGTCTGCCGGTCGCCGATGATCAGCTCGCGCTGGCCGCGCCCGATAGGGATCATGGCGTCAATCGCTTTAATGCCAGTTTGCAGCGGCTCGCGAACCGGCTGGCGGTCCAGCACGCCAGGAGCAATGCGTTCGAGCGCATTGCGCTGCTTCCCGACGATGGGTCCCTTGCCGTCCTCCGGCGCGCCAAGCGGATTCATCACGCGGCCGATAAGCCCTTCGCCCACCGGCACGGACATAATCGTGTTGGTGCGCTTGACGACGTCGCCCTCTTTCAATTCCTGCGATTCGCCGAGTAGCACCACGCCAACTTCTTCTTCTTCGAGGTTGAGCGCAATGCCGTACACGTTGTGCGGAAAAGCAAGCATTTCGCCGGCCATGACCTTTTCTAGGCCATGCACGCGCGCGATTCCATCTCCGACGCTGATGATCGCGCCGACTTCGTCCACCGAAACGGTCTGCTCGTAGTTCTCGATCTGCTCGCGCAGAATCTTGCTGATTTCGTCTGCCTTGATGTTCGCCATGCCTGCTCCGTCGTTTCCGTTTCGGTCTGTCTAGTTGCCTATTCCGACGCCAGGCGCGTGCGCAGTTCGTTCAAACGATTGCGCAACGAGCCGTCGTAAATCGTGTCTCCAATGCGCACGACCGCGCCGCCCAGTAGCGCCGGATCGAGCGAATACTTAGTTTCAATTTGTTTGCCGGTGAGCTTCACGAGCGTCGCCGCGAATTCTTTCTTCTGCGCCGCGCTCAACTCCACCGCCGAAAAAATCTCGGCTTCGGCAATGCCTTGCCGTTGCCGGAGGACTTGCTGAAAAGTTTCTATGATTTCCGGCACCAGATGCGTGCGGTGGTGATCGGCAATCAAGAACAGAAAATTGCGGAGGATTTTGCTCGCGCCCAAGCGCTTGACGATTTTTTCGATCACCGCGTGTTTGTCCTCGAGAGTGACCGCCGGGCTCGCCAGAAATGTGCGCAGCTCCGCCGACTGGGCGAAGGTCGTCCCAAAATCATTGAGCTGTTTGGACGTCGGCTCAGCAGCGCCCTGCGCGAGCGCGACATCTGCCAGCGCGTTGGCATACTGGAGGCTCGCGGATTTCAATTGGGCCTCCCTTCCAGACTCTTCACGAAGCTGCTGATCAGCGATTCCTGCGCCTTGGGAGTGAGCTGTTTGGCTAGCAGCGATTCCGCGCCATCCACCGCCAGCGTCGCCGCCAAAGCCTTCAGTTCCAGCCGCGCCGCGCGTTCCGCGGCTTCGATTTCCGACTTTGCCGCCGCGGCGATTTTCTGCGCATCGCTCTGCGTGGCCGCACGGAGCCGCGCGACTTCGGCGGCGGATTCGCGCTCTGAAATTGCGCGGAGTTCAGTGATCTC
Organism: uncultured Acidobacteriota bacterium; assembly: GCA_963729455.1. Classification (GTDB taxonomy): domain Bacteria; phylum Acidobacteriota; class Terriglobia; order Acidiferrales; family UBA7541; genus Acidiferrum. Next base: position 614,431 of record CAVSNX010000001.1, on the reverse strand, counting down.
CACTTGTAGATTCGCCAGCTTGCTTTCAGCCTCACGGAGCTGCTCATCGGCCGCAGCTTTCGCACTAGTGGCTTTCGTAATTGCCGAGCTGATTGCCGAAGCGCGTCCGCTGAAAAATGCCGGAGCCTTTTTCAAGCACAGCCAAAGAATCGCACCCGCGACGATCGCGAAGTTGATCCACTTGAAAAGCTCCGTGGCGCTTTCCACGGCAGGATTCTCGTGCTCCTCCGCAGCGTGCGCGCCGACCGCCGCAAACAGCACTACGAATAGAACACCCGCAGCAAAAAGAACACGGCGGTTCCGGGTCATCGAGCCTCTCTCATAGGAGCGCCCGACGGCGGCGTTTGCAGAATGCGGCGCGCAATTTCCGCGGAAAGTTGGTCCACGGTGGCTTCGATGTCGCCACGCGCGCCGGCAAGTTCGCGCGCAATCCGGTCTTTCCCAGCGCCCACGTCCGTGGAAGCCTTCGCCCGCGCTTCTTTGAGTTGCGCCGCACGCTCATCAAGCAGCTTCTTCCGCGCCGCTTCCTGCTCGGCGTAAACCTGCCCGCGGGCCTGTCTGAGCGCATCCTGGTACTGCTTGACCTTCTCGGCAGCGGCGGCCTGGGCAGCTTCCGCGGCCTTCTGGGCGCCCGCAGTGCGAGAGTCGCGTTCGGCCATCACCCGGAGCAGCGGTTTGAAGAAAAGTGCCCGTAAGATGATGTAAAAAAGGAGGATGATCAGGACTGTAGGCACAGCCTGAAGGAACAGTTCGCCTAGTTGGCCAACAATCGCCTGCATCGAGAATTGTGTCGCCTAAAAGTCAGGTTGGCAGCCACGCCGCGCCCCACCCCGTGGGAGCCCTACGGCGGGCTAAACGCTGCCGTCTTAAACCAATATTGTATAGCATCCGTCGCGGCTTCCGTCAACGTGACCCGTCGCCGCAAATTATAGGAAGGGATCCGAGTGTTGGCTCACGGCCGCGTCTGCGGCGCAATGTCGTAGACGAACCGATAGGTAACAGGAGTGTTGCTTCGTCCGCTGGTCATGTGCAGTGTTTCGTAAAGCTGACGGCCGTCTTCGGAAAGCTCAAACGTGCGGCTCATCTTATTGCCGTGCGGGTCTTTTTCGTCGCTCACCAAACGATTGCCGTCCCACTTCGCGGCAATCTCTTGATAGCTGGCGTCCTTGGACTTCTCCAGCTTGCGCCCGTCGGTCAGGAACGCGCGCTTGCGGTTCTGGTCATCCACCAAATCCACTTCTGCTCCGGTCATGGACATTGACATTGTGCTTGGCGGCGTCGTCAATTCGCGCATTTTTTGCCGCTGGTCGTCGCTATCCCCTCCACTGCGGCGACCCCCCAAGCCGCCACCACCTCCACCACCGGGCCAGCCGCCGCCCATGCCGCGTCCGCCGTAACCTCCACCGCGCCCGCTATTCGATCCTTGCGAATCCTGCGTCTGCTGGCGAGGGTCGTCGCTTTCGTCGCGATTGAGCTTCCATGGACCCAGAATTGTCGTTCGCGGTGGCGGTAGCGGCGCCGGTTCCGGTGGTTTTGCCGCGGGCGTGGAAGCGGGCTGAGGGGGTGCGCCAGCAAGCGGCCCCGGAGGGGCTTGCGCGTAAATCGCGGTTGGCACAAGCAAGCTCAGCGCAGCGAAAACCATGTAACTTGTTTGCTTGGCTAGTTTTCTAGGTTTCATGGGTAAGTCCAGAAATACTTCCGGCAGCATCCTTGTATTCCCACTTCCACAGAGAAAAGTTCCTGTTCCGCTACTCCAACCAGCTGTTGAGGTCCGTCGCGCGAGGGAGGAAAGCGAGAGCGCCGAGCTCTCGGAAGCGTGCGGCCCGCTGGCGGTAGCCATGTTCGCCTGGAGCGATGATGGCCATAAACGGGACGCCGGCATCGCGCGCGGCCAGCGCGTCGTCAATGTTATCGCCGAGATACAGCGCGCTCGCGGGATCGCGCGCGCCGAGAATTTTTTGCAGGCCTTCGGGATGCGGTTTTTTCTCTGCGTCATCCATGGTCACAACAGTGCGAAAGTACTTCGCAGCAGGCCAGCGCTTGAACGTAAACTCAAATTCCCGTCGCGTGCGGCCGGTGAAGAGATTCAATTCACAGCGCCGCGCCCATCGCTCGATCTGTCGCGGCGTGACAATCAGCTTTTCATTTCGAACATTTCCCGGCTTTCCGTCCGTCCCCCAGTAGAATTTCTCAAACGCCGCGCGCGCTTCCTCGTAGGTGGCGGGATGCCCGAGCGAGGTCACCCACGCGGACACCATGTTCCAATCATCGTTAAAGCCCGGCTTGCTCTTCCATTTGTGCAGCTCGGCATACGTCACGCGTTTCCCGGTGATGTAACGCACCGTCTCCAGCGCCGACCGCCAATACGTTCCGCGCACGTCTACCAGCACGCCGTCCACATCGAAGATCAGGATTTGCGGCTCCAGCCTTTTTTTCATTTTTATGAAGTTCACCTGGGATTGTGGGTTTTCCCCACGGCGCGGAACGAATGCGCGCCGGAACCGGAGAATAAGTCTAAAAAGCAGGATATCACGCTGGATGGATGGAAAAGGTTCAGACGGGGACGAGCCACAAGAAACTCATGAAGATTGCATGGGAAGCCAAAGGACCGCACCCGGCTTGCAAACGACTATCTCGTTCATCGAGCGCGCAAGTTACGGCGGAAAGTAACGCTTCTGCCGCCCCTCAAATGGAATCCTTCGTGATTTAACACGTCCGCGTTAGTAGATTAGCTCACGTTGCGTCACGATCGTATAAGGAAACGACTGGCTAAGCGAACTGATCCAGCAACTGTCGTATTGAATCGTGGCATTGCCTCCGCCGTTCCAATTGATTGTCGGTATTCCCGGCGGGTTGTTGGCACCCAGAGGAATCAGGTGGGTGTAAGTAGGCGGCGTGTCGCTGTACAGGTTGGCGACGAGCAGCGAACCGTCCAGCGTGCCGTTGCCTCCTCCGTTCTTGACGACATTCCCTTCCCCGATTACCAGAATGAGCCCATTAAAACTGGGAGTTCCGCTCATGGTCAGCGTACCGGTGACCAGCAGAATCCCGGTTCCTGAGCCGCTCAAGGAATAATCTCCTTGAACAACATTTATCACCGGCGCGCTATTGGTGCCCAGATTTGTGGGGACGGAGCTATTCGCATTGGGAAAGACGTTGCTGGCACCCGCCGCGGCGGTGATACTGCTAACCAGATTTGTCAGGCCATCCACTGTGGATAGGGGGCCCAGTGCGGTATTTACGTTCGACACGGCGGGAGTGGCCGTATAGGGCGTACTCGACGTGTAGCTGCCCGGACGGTTGAGCTGCCCCGTTAAGCTCGTTACGGCGGCGTTGTTGTACCCTCCTAACGCAGGTTGGTTCGCCGCGGCCCCGCAGCCTGCTCCGCCGTTTGGTCCCTGGTCGGCATCCGTGCCGCTCACATTGAATGCGTTCGAGTTTGGCGCGCCATAAACTGGGTTCGGACCGTCAAATACCATCGCTCCCGGAATGTTCGGGAAAGAGTTTCGGCTGACTTCGTATTGCGTCATGCGGCGTGAACCGCTCGGTGTGACCGCCAGTGCCGTCAGCTCATACACCGGCAAGTAACTGCCGTTTGCCGCGGCGCAGCTCGCATAGGTATTGGCGACGGCCACTTCATTCGTCCCACTCCAGCACACACGATTGCCGTTCGTAGTGCCGTCTACAGACGTAACAAGCGTTGTTCCTGTAACCGACTTGTTAGCCTTGGCCATTATGCGGACCCACTTCCAGGGAAGTATGGGTGATGCCGCATAGGTCGTGCTGGCGGAAGCAGCAGGCGTTATGTACCAACTTCCCGTAGGCACGCCACCTGTACAGGTCACTTCCTGGCAGATTTCAGTATCGGGATAGTTAGTCCCTAGTGGGAGCCATGGAGCATCGGTCTCTCCTGACGCGGGGTTGGTGACGTAAAGAACGCCGCTGGCCCCGCCGGGCAGCGCCGTCGCGGGGACAGTGCTGGCCAAGCTGTTCGTGGCCCCGGAGCGCATACGATCACGTACCTCTTCAATGCCCGCTTTCGACCCAAAATACGCTGTTTGCTCATCGCGAAAATTCGCGCTGACGTTGGTCTCCGTGTTGGACATCATAATCATTCCCATCAACGCCGCGCTGAGGAGCAGCAACACCATTAATGCAACGATCAGAGCAATCCCTCGTTCCGACGTTTTGGATTTCTTGCCGCGAATATTATTCATGGTCTTCTCCTGCTAGCACGACATCGGTTGTCCAGAAGCCGCCATCGAGCAATTGTTGAGAGAGACTTCGCCCTCAAGGACTGTTTCGATCGGCTGCCCCGTTTTGGGATCGATCACCCCATTGTTGCGGATCTGCAAGCTGATCTTGATGGTCTTGATCGACGCGATGGTTTGGGCTCCGCTACTGGTGCTGATGTCCACCGGCAAAGACGTGATCTGGGTCCCATTCGCTTGAAAATAAGAAAAAATGGGATTGCTGATCACATCGTTTGTTTCGGTTCCCCAGTTTTGTGTCTGGCCCGTGAGGGGATTGCCGACGACCTTGGCTACCTGGCTGCGCTGCAAGCACAGACTGCAGTTCCCCGATCCGTTGATCATGTACACGACGCTTTGCACCACGCCGTTACCATTCATATCGCCTTCGAATTGGATCTCGTTCGCATCTATTTTTGCCAAGCCCATGGCCAACCGATTGTCGTTAATGTAGGCATTGGCCCAGGTATAGGCGGTCTGCGTGGTCAGTGCCGGGCTCCAGGAAAGGCTTGTCGTATCCACCATCCGCGAGTTCGGATAGCCAATCTCGTTTATGTCTCGAAAGAACTGATCCACGAAATCACGAGCTTCCTGGAAATTATCCAGCTTCACTTGTTCGGTATAGGAGCGCTGTTGAGCATTATCAATCTGCATAAAGAGTCCTGCACTGACGATGCCCAGTATCAGCAACACCACCATCATTTCGAGCAACGAGAACCCGCCTTGACCACTGCCGGCTAGCCTCTTTTCGTTCATCTCACTGTCCTCCCGCCATCGAGCGAATCGTCACCGGGAGCGAAAACAAGATGGGGTTCGTCCCCGAACCCTGCATTTTTGCGGACACCGTTACGAGCTTGACGTAATTCGACGGCGTCTGGATGTTCCACCGCACGTCGTACACAGACTGCCGGTCAGTCGTTCCGCAAGCCGTATAGGACATGTAATATCCGGCAGGCGCACCGGAACTCCCCTGCGCCTGTGAGAAGTCGATTGATCCCGTGGATAGCACCGTCGCTCCGGTTCCTGCCGTCGATCCCGTTACCTTGATCGTATTGGATGTGCCGGTGCAGTCCGTGATGGTGAGCGTTGACGAGCCGCTGGCGGAAGCACTTGATATTTTCTCTGTCACCATTTGCGCGATGACCGTGGCATTGCTCTGTTGCCTGTTTCTCGAGTTCGTCCCAATTGCAATTGGAATCAGCACCGCGCATCCCAATACTCCGACCGTCAGAACCAGGCTCGCGATCATGAGCTCGATCATGGACATGCCGCACTGACTTGAGCCTCTGCTGCTTCGTTTCAATTCCATGAGCTTCCATTCCACGTCACAATCTTTGCGCGTCCGCCTTTGGTCACCACTACTGCGGCCCAACCCGATCCACCCACCCGGGTATCGGACATGTAGTAAACGAAATATTTTGCTGGCGGAGTAGTACAGGTAGCAGGAGTCGTCGTCGTGTCGTAGTTGCAAGGCAAGCCTCTGCCCGTATAGCCGAGGGTGCTGGTGTTGTCATAGGAGCCGGTTCCCGTATCTCCCACCAGGACATACGCCGAGGGCTGTCCGTTGCTGCCGCTGGGTGTGCCGGAGGCCGGGACCGTCGTCCCGCTGAACTGCATCAGCGGTTCGCCCGTGTCGAAGCTGCCATTTCCATTCAAATCGACATAGGCGATGTTTGCGCCGTTGCGGGTCACGTATCGAACGGCGTAGGTTGTGTTGTTCTTCGCGGCCAGGATTCTTGCGTCTTGGAGCAGTCCCGCCAGATCGCCAGCCGAAGCACGCAGCCGTACGTTCGAAACGGCTAACAGGATGTTGGGTATGGCGATCCCGGCGACAACCATCACGACGAACACGACGATTAGGAGCTCCAACAAGCTGAATCCGGATACTTGCATGCCCCGTGCGCTTTTTTTCCTGGTCCTACGGTCAAGCTTCATTTTTTGCCTTGAACTTTACTTTCTTTTTTGTACATCCCGGACGGGGAGCGTGGAAAATACACTCTGACTATCCCCGTGGAAGTAATCTGCACATCGCATGCCGCCATCGAACGCAGAATAACTCCTTTCACTAGAATAATTTACGAGGATTCAGGTTTTTAATTCCCTCCCGAGCAGGCAACGAATGGGTAGAAATGTTACAAGTTGGGATAAGCCTCATCGAATCTTGATGATAGAATTCCAATTCTATTGGGCACACCCGATAGCAGAAGCTCCCGGCCGCGTTCCTGCGCAATGTTCGGCTCGCAACTCCATCGAACGGAAATCACTGGCGGTCCATGAAGCCCGAGACGTGCGTACTCTCTGTTGCCGCCTCTTTCGGGGGCTTGCTACAATCGCTGCGTCGGTATCGCGGCCCAACGGGGCACACCCTTGGAACGGCGCCCGCAGCAACCTATTTCCCTGCGAACCAATCACGAGTCGCCGGACGGAAGGCGCGCCATCAAGAACTTCGCGTGTCGGTCGCTGTGTGACCGTCAGAATCAAGGAGCGGCGTATGGCCAAGTATGGCGGAGTGGATTTCATCGATTTTGATTCGCAGTTGAACGATGAGGAACGACTGGTCCGCCAGACGGCGCGCGAATTCGTCGAGAACGAAATCATTCCCATCATCGAAAAACACAGCCGCGAAGCGACCTTTCCGATGCATCTCGTTCCGCAGCTCGGCGAGCTGGGATTTTTTGGCGCGAACTTACAGGGTTATGGTTGCGCGGGCATGTCCAACGTGGCCTACGGCTTGATGACCCAGGAACTCGAGCGCGGCGATTCCGGACTGCGCAGCTTTGTCTCCGTCCAGAGCGCGCTGGTGATGTACCCGATTTACACCTTCGGCAGCGACGCACAGAAAAACAAATGGCTCCCGCTATTGCAGCAGGGCAAAGCCATCGGCTGCTTCGGTTTGACCGAGCCGCAATTTGGTTCGAATCCCGGCGGGATGCTCACCCGCGCGGTGAAGAAGGGAAACAAGTACGTCCTGAACGGCGAGAAAATGTGGATCACCAGCGGTTCCATCGCCGACGTCTCCGTGGTCTGGGCCAAAGCCGAAGACGACAAAGTTCGCGGATTCCTCGTCGAAAAAGGCACGCCGGGATTCAAAGCCTGGGACGTGCACGGAAAATGGTCGCTGCGCGCCTCGGTGACCTCAGGCTTGTCGCTCTCGGATTGTGAAATTCCGGAAGAAAATCTTTTACCTGGAGTTGTGGGCCTGAAAGGCCCGCTGAGTTGCCTGAATCAGGCGCGTTACGGCATCGGTTGGGGCGCCCTGGGTGCGGCCATGGCCTGCTACGACACCGCGTTGCAATACGCCAAGACGCGCAAGCAATTTGCCAATAAGCCGATCGCCTCGCACCAACTCGTGCAGGAAAAACTGGCCTGGATGATCACCGAAATCGTGAAGGGCCAATTGCTGGCGCTCCACGTCGGCCGCCTGAAGGACAACGGCAAAGTCGATCCGTCGCACATCTCCATGCTGAAAATGAACAACGTAGGCATCGCCTTGGACACCGCCCGAAAAGCCCGCGACATCCTCGGCGCCAACGGCATCGTCGACGATTACTGCATCATGCGCCACATGAACAACCTCGAAAGCGTCTTCACCTACGAGGGCACCAACGACATCCACAAACTGGTGATCGGCGAGCGCATCACTGGCATCGCCGCATACGTCTAGAAGCATGCCAGATGGCTCAGAAAGTCATCTTCCAGATGATGCTGGTGATTTTTCTCATCATCACAGGATGTGCCAAGAGCCAAACGCACAAAAATGTCTGTCCAATTGACGGGCAGTCTCCGCAGTGGGTGGGGCAAAGAAAAGGGACGTCGTGCGAGTTTTTCCACTACAGTGACATGGAACGTCATAGCCATTCATGGTGGGCCGATTGCAACCAAAGCGAAACACAACAATCAAACCCGCAGCCGAACGGCCCGCCTTCAATGCATCCATAGCGCGATGCATTGAATCTTGTAAGCTGTAGGGACACCCGCCGCGGCGGATGGGCGTACGGGAGACTAAGCATGGGATTTCGAGTTGCCGCCAGAATTCTAAGACTCACATCATTCGCGGTTGTCGCCACCGCCATTTGTGTCTGTTCTGCGGGCGCGCAACAGAAACCCACACCGGCGCCGGAGAAACCAAAGATCCGCGCGATCACCGCGTTCATTAATCTGGATCGCGCGCAATATCAGCAACAGGTGGCCGATGCTCTGAAACTCCTCAAGCGCGCGCAGACCACCTTTGAATCCCGCGGCTTCCGAGTCCAGACGATTCGCATCGCCACGCAGCCTTTTCCGGAATACACAGAAGGATTAACGACCGAGCAGGCCGTGGCCTTCTTCAGGGAATACGATGCCCTCGCCATAAAAGAAAAATTTGCCGCCTCCATCGGTCCGGCGATGTTGAACGCCGACGACAGCGAAGCCCAAGCCGACCTCCTCGCTGAAATCCTGACCAACACGAAATCGCTGAACGCCAGCCTCGTAGTGGCCGGCGAAGACGGCATCCGCTGGAACGCTGTCGGCGCAGCCGCCCGCGTAATGAAAAAACTCGAAGCCACCGAACATAGCCAGGGCAATTTTCATTTTGCCGCCATCGCCATGGTGCCGCCGCTGACGCCATTCTTTCCCGCCGCCTATCACACCGGCTTCGGCCACCAGTTCGCCATCGCGCTTGAATCGGCAAACGTCGTCGAGGCCGCCTTCAAGGACGCCCCGAACCTGGCCGTCGCCAAGCAGCGCCTCACCGATTCGCTCGCCGCCAGCGCCTTCGAAATCCAGCGTCACGCCGGACGCATCGACCAGGAAACCGGCTGGACATACATGGGCATCGATCTTTCCCCCGCCCCCGCGGGAGATGTTTCCATTGGCGCGGCCATCGAAAACCTGACCACCGTGCCTGTCGGCATGAGCGGAACGCTAACGGCCGCCGCAACCATCACTGCCGCCATCCGCGATGTAAAAGTAAAACAAACCGGCTACAACGGCTTGATGCTGCCGATTCTGGAAGACACTCGTCTGGCGCAGCGCTGGAGCGAAGGACACATTTCCCTCGACGCCCTCCTGAGTTATTCCGCGGTCTGTGGAACTGGTCTCGACACCGTTCCGCTCCCCGGCGACATCACCGTCGAACAACTCTCGCTGATCATCGGGGACATGGCCAGCCTCGCTTACAAATGGCACAAGCCGCTCTCCGCGCGCCTGCTCCCAGTCGCAGGCAAAGGCTGGGGCGAAATGACCGAGTTCAACGATCCGTTTCTAGTGAATGCAAAAGTCCAGCCGCTGGACGTTAAGTAGCGCTCGCAATCAGTAGTTATAATTTCTCGGTAGGATATTGACGAAACACAGAAGAGGCACGCCGTTCGGAGTTACTTCGCTGCGGAAGCGATCGCCTTTCCGGCCCAGCGCTGCCGCGCAGTCGCCAGGAATTGTTCCTTGTCTTTTTGGATCAGCTGGACAAGCGCCGGATTTTCGGTCTTTTCGTGCCCGGCCGCCCACAGCACCATCTCCGTAAGCACCGGCGCAAGATCGATCCCTTTTTCCGTGAGAGAGTAAATCACTTTCCGCCCGTCCAATGGATCTCGTCCCGTGGTGATAACTCCATGAGCCATCAGCCTCCGCAGGCGGTCCGCCAAAATGTTCGTCGCAATTCCTTCGTAAGACTCCAGGAATTCTTTGTAGCTTCGAAATCCCCGCAACATCATGTCCCGGATAATCAGCAACGACCAGCGATCCCCCAGTATCTCCACGGAAGCATTCAGCGGACATCCCGACCGCCATTTTGGACTAGGCTTCTTTTTTGCCACCACTTTACCCTAGCATTTTTCACTTGCATTATGCAAGTTAGTTGTTGCAGACTGGCTTTCCCAACCCGGCGAGATTCGCTCGCACTTTGAAACGGGGGAATGATAATGAGCCACGCCACAATGAAACAATCGCCCGCGGTGAAGTTGGAAGCGCCGCGCTTCGAAAACGGCAAGCCCTTGTGGATTGCCGGGTTCCGCCAGCACTTTACTTCCGAGACCATGAATGACATTCCCGCCCTTTGGCTGCGCTTTGCGCCTCGCATTGGCAGCATCCCCGGACAAGTGGGCTGCGTGGCGTATGGCTTGTGCTTCAATGCCCAGAGCCCCGACGGTATGGACTACATGGTGGGCGTCGAGGTCTCCAGCTCCTCGCATCATCGCGCCGACTTCAGCGTCATCTCCATCCCCGCACAAAAATACGCCGTCTTTTCGCACCGCGAGCATGTTTCCAAACTCCGCGAAACGCTGGACGCTATCGACAAGTGGCTCCTAGGCTCCGGACTTCATGTCGCCGGCGGAACCGTTGGCGCGCCGGACTTTTTCGAGCGTTACTCCGAGGAATTCGATCCGCAAACTGGAATGGGAGGCATGGAAGTTTGGCTCCCGCTTAAGTCGTAGAGAGAAAAAACATTTTGGAGTAAAGAAATCAGAAAAGGTACGCTCTTGCGGCGGCCTGACTACGACGGAGGACTGACAGATGAGCGGCGTACGAGTTTTGGTGGGAACACACAAGGGCGCATTCATTCTGACCTCGGACGGCAAGCGCCAAAAATGGGACATCAGCGGGCCCCATTTTTCCGGCTGGGAGATCTACCACCTCAAAGGCTCTCCGGTGGATCCCAATCGCCTCTTTGCCTCGCAATGCAGCGGCTGGTTCGGCCAAATCATTCAGCGTTCCGATGACGGCGGCAAAACGTGGACACAGCCCGGCACGCCTCCCGGCGAATCCACCACCGGCCCCGGCGGAATGCCCAAAGCCGAGAGCAACAAATTTGTCTACGACGTCTCCGCCGAAACCGGAAAACCTCTCACCACGCACATGTGGTACGACGGCACCCAGCATCCCTGGGAATTCAAGCGCGTCTGGCACATCGAACCTTCTCTCACCGATCCGGACACCGTCTACGCCGGAGTGGAAGACGCCGCTCTCTTTCGTTCCACCGACGGAGGAAAGAACTGGCACGAACTCTCCGGTCTCCGCGGCCACGGCACCGGACCGAGGTGGCAGCCCGGCGCCGGCGGCATGTGTCTCCACACCATCATTCTCGATCGGAGCAACCCGGTTCGAATCGTCATCGCCATTTCGGCTGCGGGCGCATTCCGCACCGACGATGGCGGCAAGACCTGGAAGCCCATCAACAAAGGCCTGGTTTCCCCCTACATTCCCGAACCGCGTGCCGAAGTCGGCCACTGCGTTCACCACGTCGCCATGCATCCTTCGAAGCCCAACGCGCTCTTCATGCAGAAACATTGGGATGTCATGCGCAGCGACGATGCCGGCGATTCCTGGCATGAGGTCAGCGGCAACTTGCCCACCGATTTCGGCTTCGTTATCGACGTTCACGCCCACGAGCCGGAAACCATTTACGTCGTTCCCATCAAGAGCGACGGTGAACATTTCCCTCTCGATGGCAAGCTCCGCGTCTATCGCAGCCGCACTGGCGGCAACGAGTGGGAAGAACTCAGCAAAGGCCTGCCGCAACGCGACAGCTACGTAAACGTACTGCGCGACGCTATGGCCATCGACACGCTCGACAAATGCGGCGTCTACTTCGGCACCACCGGCGGCCAGGTCTACGCCTCCGCAGACGCCGGAGACACTTGGGCCCCCATCGCGGAACATCTTCCGGCCGTTCTTTCCGTCGAGGTCCAGACGCTTCCATGATTCGCGTCATTCTCCCGGGTCACCTGCGAACGCTCGCGCGCGTCAGCGCCGAGGTGCAGGTCCACGTGGAAGGTCCGGTCACGCAGCGCTCCGTCCTCGATGCTCTCGAAGCGCAATACCCCATGCTTCGCGGGACCATTCGCGATCACGTCACGCAAGAGCGCCGTCCCTTCTTGCGCTTCTTCGCGTGCGAGGAGGACTATTCCCTTCAACCGCCGGATACACCGCTCCCCGAAGCCATCGCTTCCGGAGCAGAGCCCCTTCTCATCATCGGGGCAATTGCCGGCGGCTAGCGCCACCGGTGCTGCGGCTCTTCCGAAGCACTGAAATCGATTTCAGCATTTTGTCGTATTGAATTGAGAAGCGCGTCAGGAGAGAAAACGAATGGACTCTGCCATGCAATCAGCTCCCATCTCGAAGGGCGCGCTCTGGACCGGACGCATCCTCAGCGCCGTGCCGGTGCTTCTGTTGCTCTTCAGCGGCGTCCTGAAACTGTTGAAGCCCGCGCCCGTCCTGCAGAGCCTCGCTCATTTCGGCCTTCCCGAAAGCATTATTTTCAAAATCGGCATCTTGGAGATCGCCTGCACCATCATCTACCTGATTCCGCGCACCGCTGTACTTGGCGCCATCCTGGTGACCGCCTACCTGGGCGGCGCGACTGCCACCAACGTGCGCGTAGGCGATCCCTCCTCCATCATGACCGTCCTTCTCGGCGTGCTTGTTTGGGCGGGACTGTACTTGCGTGACCAGCGGGTGCGCGCCCTCATTCCTCTGCGGAGTTAAATCGTGCCGCAGCGGGACAGAGTTCCGGAAACGTTTCTCTCGGTCAAACGTCTGGACTTAGGGGAGTAGAACCATGAATCTCAAAGTTGACTTATTCCTTCAGGATCTGAAATTCGCCCTCCGCTCGCTCTCTCGCGCCAAAGGCCTTGTCATTACTGTTGTGCTCACGCTCGCTCTCGGCATCGGCGCCAACGCCGCCATTTTCAGTCTGGTCCGCGGCGTGCTCCTCCGCCCGCTCGTCAACGCCGACGAGGACCGCCTCATCTACATTCGCCAAAGCGCACCCAGCCTCGGCATCGAAAACGCCAATTTCTCGGTGCCGGAGATTCAGGACATCGAGTCCGGCATCCACACGGTCGGCAAATTCGGCGATTTTTCTGTCGTTGGCTTCACCATGATCGGCCTCGGCGAACCCCGCGAAGTCCGCGCCGGCGTTGTCGGCGGCACCTATTTCGAAGTCATGGGCCTTCATCCCGTCCTCGGCCGTCTCATTGGCCCGCAAGATGACGGTCCCAAGGTTCCCGGCGTGGTCGTCCTCACCTATCGCTATTGGTCCACCGCTCTCAAGAGCGATCCTTCCGTCCTCGGCAAGTCGCTTCGCCTCGGCAGCGGTGGCATGGGAGATCGCACCGCCACCATCATCGGCGTCCTCGAACCCTCTGTCCCTTATCCTGCGGATACGGAAATCATCGCCAACATCGTGACGAGTCCTCACCACCTCTCCGCCACCATGGTTACCGGCCGCGTTCATCGCATGACCGAACTCTTCGGTCGTCTCGCTCCGGGCGCAACAGTCGAGCAGGCTCGCGCCGAGCTTCGCACTGTGTACGCTTCGATGGTCAGCCAATATCCGGGGGACTACTCGAAAGACGGCAGCTCGCAGATCAACGCCGTCCTCCTCCGCGATCAAATCACTTCCGGTGCCCGCACCGTCCTTCTTGTTCTGCTCGCGGCTTCCGGCCTGGTCTTCATCATCGCCTGCTCCAACGTCGCCAATCTGATTCTCGCGCGCACTGTGCGCCGTGAAGGCGAACTCGCCATTCGCGCGGCCCTCGGGGCCAGCACCAGCGCCTTGCGCCGGACGTTGCTCGCGGAGAGTCTGATTCTTTGTGTGGTCGGCGCTACATTGGGCGTAGTCATCGCGCGTCCGCTCCTGGTTGTGCTCGCGCGCTATGCCTCCCGCTTTTCCGTCCGCGCCCTCGACCTTACCGTGGATTCCAGCATGCTCTGGGTCGGCGCCATTCTGGCGGTCATCGCCGCCGTCCTGCTGGCCTACGTGCCGCACCTCCCGAACGCCAACTCCGCGCAAACCCCCGGCCTCACCAGCGGCGGCGTTCGCATCACCGGCAGCACTGGCCGCCGCCTTCGGCTCTTCGCCATTACCCAAATCGCGGCGTCCTTCATGCTCCTCGCCGGCGCCAGCATGCTTCTCAAAACGCTCCTGGCCATGCAGGCCGCGCAGACCGGCCTCGACACGCGCCACGTTCTCGCCATCAACGTTCCCGCTATCTCCTACGGAAAAACGCCTCTGCAAATCGTCGATTTCTACAAGGAATCTATGCGCCGCATTGAAGCTCTGCCCGGTGTGAACAAGACCGCCTTCGGCTTGGTCGTTCCCTGGCGCGATGCCGGCAGCTTTGGCCCCGGTTTTGCCTTTTCCGCGGACCTCCACGTGAAAGGTCCCGGCGAAGAGGATCCTCGCGCCCAGTTGCGCACCATTTCTCCTGGATTTTTTGCCGCGCTGGGCGTTCCCATCATCGCCGGACGTGATTTCAACGAGTTGGACGGGAAGGACGCCAAAGATCCAGTCGTCATCGTTAGTGAGACTCTCGCAAAGCGCATGTTCCCCAATCAGGATGCCGTCAATCGCCACGTCTATTGGACCGATCCCGTGATCAAGTTCGTTCCCGGAATTAGCACCGCGCCGCACCGCATCATTGGCGTCACTGCCGATATTGACGACGAGCACATCGTTCCTGGTCCCATCCTCACCGTCTACAGCCCGATTGATGAGGGTCCCATCTTTGGCGGTCGCCTTTTCATCCACACCACTGCAAATCCGTATTCGCTGGTCACGCCCGTCACTCGCATCATTCGCGACATGTCCGTGGATCAACCCGTTGAACGCGCTTCTACTCTCCAAGACGTTCGTGCGGAAGTCCTCACGCCCGACCGCCTGAACACCGTCGTCTTCGGCGTCTTTGCCGGAGTCGCTCTGGCCATCGCGCTTGTCGGCGTTGCCGGTGTTCTCGCCTTCTCCGTTAGTGCGCGCACCCGCGAATTCGGCATTCGCCTCGCGCTCGGCTCGCCGCCCCGCCGTCTCCTCGCCGGAGTCATCGTCGAAGGCGCCATCATGGCCATCGCCGGAGTCGTCGCAGGCGCGGCCGGCGGCTATCTCTTGGCCCGCTTTGCCGGCAGCTATTTCCTGGACGTCCGTATGCCCAGCGCCACGCCCGTAATCGCCTCAGCGTTGATCCTGCTCACGGCTGCAGTTGTAGCTTCTGCTCTGCCCGCCGCCCGCGCCGCACGCATCAACGTCATGGAAGCCTTGCGCTCCGACTGAGGACAGGTGGCTCGGACCGATATATCTGGAGAAGATAAGCATGAACGACGAAACGAATCTGGAATCACTGGTCAAAGGGCTCACGCGGCGGCAAACCATTGTCGGCGCCGCCGTCGTTTTCGGCGGACTCGCATTGGGCTCACGCAAAGTCTGGGCGCAATCCGGGGAAGAGATTTCGCACACCTGTGCGGCCATTCACCAGGAAGTGGTTTTCAAAGCCAGCCGCAAACGCATCTATGAAGCGCTCACGGAAACCAAACAGTTCGACAAAGTTGTGCACCTAAGTGAAGCGATGAAGGGCGGCATGCCCCCAGGGGCTCCGCCCACGGAGATCAGCCGTGAAGTTGGCGGGCCCTTCACCCTCTTCGGCGGCTATGTCTCAGGCAGACACATCGAGCTAATTCCCAACGAGCGCATCGTCCAGGCTTGGCGTCCACAAAGCTGGAAGCCCGGCATCTACTCGATTGTGAAGTTTGAGCTCGCTGATGAAGGTGCGGGCACCAAACTCGTTCTCGATCACACCGGCTTCCCCGACGGCCAAGCGGAACACCTCGCTGGAGGCTGGAAAGTGAATTATTGGGAGCCGCTGGAGAAATACCTGGCCTAGCTAAAGCTGTCTCTGCAACTCAGCGCGAGTCAGAAGTTCGGCGGGCGCTGGTCCGCGACGCCAAACGCGCGCTCCAGCGCAATGCCGACGCGGCACAGCGTGCCTTCCTCAAAGAGCCCCCCTAGCAGCGTGATGCCGTGCGGCACGCGCCGCGACGGCGAAAATTTTGGCAATGGATTTTTCGGGTCAGGTGCCCAGTCCGAACGCGCTTCGGACACTTCCACAAATCCCGCACGAAATGTGAGCGACGGATGCCCCGTGTGATTGCTGATGGTAAGCATCTCGTCGCGCAGCGACGGCACCAGCAACAGATCCACCTCCGAAAAGATCCTCTCCATCTCCCCCGCGACTTTCCGCCGGAACCGGTCCGTCTGCACGAAATCCACCGCCGAAAGAAATCGCGACTGCCGGAAAAGGTTCGGCCACGCATCCGGCGTCTGCACTTTCAGCTGATCCACGCCGTGGTTAAGCGTGAGTTCTTCGAATGCTGCCGCGCCTTCCGCAAACAAAATCAAGTTAAGCGAGTCATACGGCCAGTTGGGAAGCGAAACTTCCACTGGCACCAGTCCAAGCTTCGGAAGCATCTCCAAAGCGGCGCGATCCACCGCCGTCGCCGGATCCTCTTTCATCCAGCCCGGAAAATAACCCACGCGCAGCCCCTTGATGCTCGCGCCCGCATCAAAATCCAGCCGGCTCGGCACGCTGGAAATATCACCCGCGTCCGGCCCGGAAATCGCTTGCAGCACCAGCAACCCATCTTCGACCGAGCGCGTCATCGGCCCAAGCTTGTCTAGCGACCAGCACAGCGTCATCGCCCCCGTTCGCGCTACGCGTCCATAAGTCGGTCGCAGGCCAGTAACGCCGCAACGCATGCTCGGGCTGACGATACTTCCTCCCGTCTCGCTCCCAACAGAAAATCCCACAAGCCCCGCAGCCGTAGCCGCGCCCGGTCCCGCGCTGGAGCCCGACGCACCTTCCTCCAACAGCCATGGGTTCACGGTTTGTCCACCGAACCAAATATCGTTCAGCGCCAGCGCCCCCAGGCTGAGTTTCGCGACCAGTACCGCGCCCGCCGCATGCAACCGCCTCACTACCGCCGCATCTTCCTTTGGAACGCGATTACGGTACGGCTCCGCCCCATATGTCGTCGGAATCCCCGCCGTGTCCAGGAGATCCTTCCCACCCCAAGGAATCCCATGCAGCGGCCCCCGATACTTTCCAGCCGCAATTTCTTCATCCGCCTTCTTCGCCTGCGCCAGCGCTAGCTCGCGCGTCAGCGTGATCACGCATCGCAGCTTTGGATTGAATTGTTCCAACCGCCGCAGATAAATCTGCGTCAGTCGCTCCGAACTGATCTTGCGCTGTTCAATCCATCGCGAGAGCTGCGTAACCGGCGCAAACGCAATGTCCGCCTCATTCCCCGGCAACGGCCCTGGGTCATTCTTGCTCCGAATAAACTGATCGCGCTGTGGCCCCGCCTGCTGGCCCGGCAGAACGGAGTTGTAGCGCGAAAACGGCGCCAGCGAGGATTCCAGCGCAATCGCGCGCGGACCAGTCCTTCGCTCGTATACCGAGGCCAGATTCACCCGCCACGTCTCCGCAGCCAGCTTCCGATCCGCGCTCGTCAACTGTACTTGAACGAGTTTCTCGGCCTCAGCGAATGTGGTCGGCGAAACATCAGGTCCCGCGGCAGGCCCTGTCCCGAACGCTGGCGGCGCCCCCGGTGGTAGCGGCGTTGGCTCCTGCGCGGATTCATTTGTGTGATCTTGTGCGCTGGCGCTGGTAGCGACCGCCGCGCCGATAAGTCCGAGCGAAGTCTGAGTCAAAAACTTCCTGCGCGATTTGAACATGAATCCTCCGCGCAGCATTGTAGCTGACTCTCGCAAAGAGAAATCAAGCGAGCTCTCTGCTCGCACGGTGGATTTATTTTTGAATCGTAAATCAGTAGCTGGACGCTTTTACTTGTTCGCGTTAACCGCGCTGCCCGCATCAAGATGGTCAAAATTAAGCATGGCGTTGAAAACAAGAAAGTAGCTGCCCATCGTTTCCCCGCGCCACATGGGATTGTTAGCGAAAAGAACGACGTGCCCCTTGCCATGCGGCACATCCACGACCGCAGGCTTCTCCGCGATTTCGCTCCCGCCCGTAATCATCCCGCTCAGCAGCAAATCTTTTTCGGCAGCGAAGCGCAAGACCACGCGCGGTTGCTGATCCTTCGGCGGAATCGCAAACCGCGCAAAGTCCGGCAAGTCCTCCGGAACATAAAGTTCCTGTTCATGCGGCGTGCGCTTCACCGGTTTTTCCGGAGCTTCGTACGGCCGCGCCTGAATAATGTCCGGATCGCTGGCCGTCCCGCGCCCGCTGGAACGCCCCGCGCCGCCCGGTCCTTCCTCCGGCCCCGGTCCGCCGAAATTCCCGCCGACGGTAATCACCGGACCCTGCCGAAAATAAACATACAGCTTGTCGTCGTACCCATATGTAATCGGGCTCTTCTTGTCGTCAACGGTCGAAAGCACCACGCTCCCCGGCGCCTGCATCGTCCGTGCATCGGAGACATTCACCATCTCCGTCATCCCGCCGGCCACGGGAAGCGAAGCGCTGGTTTGCACCGCGATTAGCAAACCGCCTTCGCGGACAAAACGCTCCAAATTCGACAGACCCTGATACCCGAGTCCTCCGCGAATATCGTCCGTAGAATCCAGACCCGGAGCCACAAAATTGGGAGTTTCGTCCGTATTTTTCCACGGGCGAGCATCGCCGCGCATTGGCAATCCGCGCAGCACGGCACTCAGCCCTGCCGGCCCCCCTCCGCCCATGGGAGGCAGAACAATGACGTCAAACTTCTCGCGCAGGTTCTGGTTTTCCCGTAGCCGGGTATCCGCCACGTACGTATACGGAACCTTCAACTCCTCCATCGGAATCCGGAACCAGCCGTCATTCTGCGTGTTCTGCCAATTGTGCATCACCGCCACGCGAGGCACCGCGAGCGGATGCGTGGCAACGCTCAGGCTCGCGCTCGTCGCATGAACTTTGATTCCCAGTTCTTTGGCCGCCTTTTCCACCTGCGCGCGATCCGCATTCCGCAAGATGAACGACCCAGCTTTGAACTTCATCCCGTCCGCTTCAAACGAATCTTCAGCGGCTTCCATCGCAACGCTGCCGAGCCGAAACCGAAACGTCGCGAGGGTGTTGTCCGTGTTGTGTTGCACGAGAAAGGTCGCGCCCTGACCCTCGATACCGCCCGGCGCCTCAATCTTCCCCATTTTTTGCATAGCGGCGCTGAGAATGGAGAGATCCGTAACCCGCGTGGTCTTCACATTGCGCAACGCCCCGAGCGTCCAGCCGGTATCATCATAAGAACGCGGATCGCGCGGGCTGTAATACTGCGTATCCAAAATCATGTCCGCCAGCCGGCTGTAGGGCTGGTCCATTCGCACGACGTAACTGCCCGCGGGGATGACGGTTTCAGCAGGTTTCTTCTCTTCTTTCGGTTTGGCCGCAGCATCGGACTTTTCGCTGGGTTTTTCACCCGCAGGCTCCTGAACGCTGGCCGCCGCCGGAATATGCATTTCAACTCCAAGGCGGTCCACTTCCACGCCCTGAAGGTCCAAGAGATTCAGCAGGCTTGCTTGTTCCGCGGGACGCGGCTCGTCCGCCGGGAAGACCCAAGCGGCCGGTCCTTCCGTTCGCGCCTTTTCCACCGCTCGCTTGCTCTTTAAATAAAAATTGTTAAGAAACTTCTGCCCGTTCGTCGCCACATTGTTCATCCCAAAAAGAATCGCGCTCTCCTGCATATTGATATTGTCGCGCGCCGACCATTTCACTTTAGCCAGCGGCGGATTCGGCCGGTACCACTCGCGGCTCGTATCCGGCGAGCGCAGCGTGCGTACCCGCGTATCCGCCCCGCCATTGCCAAACGTTTCGTAGAACCGCCCAATCGCATTGTGATTGTTCGCGATGGACAGCAAATAGTTCGGCGCCCACCCGTCGTAAAAACCGTGTGTCCAAACTCCAATCACGCCCCGCTTCGTCATCTCCTCAATCTCGTGATACGCCATCTCCTGCCACTCGCTGATCACGATTGGATCAAGCCAAGCGTTATACGGCCCCGTACCCGTCATGATGTAAAGATACGGAACCGATTCGTGAAGGTCGTGCATCACCGTCGGATGCCAATCGAGAAACGTCTTCAGCATATTGCGCGAGAGCGCGAGGTTCACACCCAAATTGTCGCGATTGTTGTCATGCGAAACGTAGTGGCCCCACCACACCAGCGGATACGGCGGCTGGTCCGGATGCTTCTTGTGCTGCATATAGATGTCCACCATGCGGTCGTGTCCATCCGTCTCGACAATCGGCGTTATCAGCACAATCGAATCTCGCCGTATCTTTTGAATGAACGGCGAGTCCTCCACCGCTAGTCGGTACGCCAGTTCCATCAGCATTTCCGGAGCGCCCGTTTCCGGTGAGTGAATGCTGCCATCCGCCCAGTAAATGGGCTTGCCCTCGCCGATCAATTTCTGCGCGTCGGCCTCGCTCAGTCCGCGCGGATCCGCAAGGTGCGCGGTGATTTCCTTGTAGCGGTCCAGCTTCGCTAGATTTGCTTCATCAGACACAGCCGCAACCAGCATCTCGCGCCCTTCTTCCGACGTGCCGATGCTCCACACCTTCACCCGCGGGCTCTTGCTGGCCAGCAGACGAAAATACGCGTTGATGTCCTTCGTGTAATCCAGAACATCGGGCGCTCCCACGATGTGATGAAGAAAAGTATCCGGCGCCGGAACGCAAGAGCTCAGCGGAAGATGGTCCACAAGCTCCGTGCTGAAAAAAGATTCCGTGGTGAACTCTTTGATTTTCTTGCCGTACTCCGTATGCTCGCTCACAGAACAGGGCTTGGGCCCCGCGAAGCTGACGGTCGCGCAAAAACACAGACTGAGAAAAGCAAAATGCATTCTGCGAATCATGGAACACCTCAGGGCAGTAGGGCCGCGGGGGATTATATAGGTTGTTTGCTCTTCAGTCGCAATCGAATCGTCGTGGTGGTCGACGATCCCAGCCCATTTAGCCTATGATTGGCCGCCTGCGCTACAACGAATTGAGGAGCGAGACGCATGGAAGAACAACTTAGCCTGGAATTCTTGCGCGTAGTCGAAAATGGCGCGATTGCCGCCGCGCGTACCATGGGATTCGGCGACCGCCACCACGCCGACGAAGTCGCCGTCGAAGCCATGCGCAAGACCATGGACTCCGTGGAAATGGACGGCACCATCGTCATCGGCGAAGGCGAACGCGATGAAGCCCCCATGCTCTACATCGGCGAAAAAGTCGGCCTGGCCACGCACGCCCCCAAAGCGCTCTTCCCCCAAGTGGACATCGCCGTGGATCCACTTGAGGGCACCAACCTCTGCGCCACCGGCGCGGCGAACTCCATCGCGGTGCTCGCAGCCAGCGAGCGCGGCGGCCTGCTACACGCGCCCGATCTCTACATGGAAAAAATTGTCGTGGGTCCTTCCTGCAAAGGTGCCGTCGAACTGGATGCCCCCGTCGCCGACAATTTGAAATCCATCGCCAAGCGCCTGGACCGCGACGTCGAGGATCTTGTCGTCGTCGTCCTCGATCGCCCCCGCCACGAAAAATTGATTGGCGACATCCGCACCGCCGGCGCGCGCATCCGGCTAATCGGTGACGGCGACCTTTCCGCTGGAATTTCCGCTGCCGTGATCGGCACAGGAGTGCACGCTGTAATGGGCACAGGCGGCGCCCCGGAAGGTGTTCTGACTGCCGCCGCGCTGCGCTGCCTGAACGGAGAAATTCTCGCCCGCCTCGTGGTCAGCAAGCCCGAGCACGCCGAACGTCTAGCCAAAATGGGCGTCAAAGATCCGAAGCGCGTCTACGACACCGAAGATCTCGCCCCCGGCAAAAAAATGGTCTTCGCCTGCACCGGCGTCACCGACGGAAACCTGCTCAAAGGCGTCCGCTTCTTCGGCGAAGGCATCCGCACCAGCTCCATGATTCTGACGCTCGATGATCGCCAGGTCCGTTTCATCGATTCCGTCCACCTCGAAAAGCGCCCAGACATCAAAGTGCGCTTCAATTAACGGAACGGTTTCTCACTTGGAAATGCTCTGCTTACGCAAGCGAAGGATCAAGCAGTCCAAGCACCGTCTCGCTCGGCTGATATTCCGGCACGAGCTTGCTCAGCTCCGCAAGAACGGCCGCCAGATTCCGCTCCTGCACGTACCCCGCGATGCCGTTCAGCGCCACATCCAAGCTCGGCGCATCCAGGTCCCAATCCTTCACGCGTTGAAGTCTCGCGTCTCCGGTCGGTTCCAGCGTCTCGTGCGCGAAAATCAACCCCTCTTCGAGTTTGTCGCCCGGACGCATCCGCGTAAGCACAATCTCAATATTCCCCGGTGTCTCGAGCCGCGCCTCCTGAATCATGCGCTTCGCCAAATCCAGTATTTTGATCGGCGCGCTCATCCTCGGAACGAAAATGCATCCGGACTCATTCAACGAAATGGCCGCCAGAACTAATCCCACCGTCTCATCCAGCGTCAAAAAATACCGCCGCGCTTCTGGATGCGTCACCGTCACCGGACCGCCGTGCGCGATTTGCTGCTGAAACAAAGGAGTCACGCTCCCCTGCGAACCCAGGACATTCCCAAGCCGCACTGCATTCATCTTTGTTTTCGATTGGCTCATGCGCAGCAGCGCCAGCTCCGCGACGCGCTTTGACGCTCCCATCACGCTCCGCGGATTCACCGCCTTGTCCGTGGAGATCATCAGCACGCGTCCCACCCCGAATCGCCCCGCCGCCTTCGCCAGCTCCCACGTGCCGATGGCATTGTTGCGCACCACCGCCAGCGGATTGGATTCCATCAACGGAACATGTTTGAACGCCGCCGCGTGATAAATCGTGTCTGGCCGGTATCGCTCGAAAATCTCTTCCAGCAGCGGCCCATCTAGAATGTCACCGAGAATTGCCGCGTAGCCCACGCGCCCCATCCCCGTAAGTCGCATATTGAGTTCGTGCAGATTTTGTTCGGAATGGTCAAGGAGAATCAGCTGACGCGAGTCGTTGGAAGCCAATGCCTCCGTAAGCGCGGACCCAATGCAGCCCCCCGCCCCTGTCACCAAAACGGTTTTGCCAAAGTTTGCTGTGCCGTGCAAGGGTGCGCTCACGTCAGACTCGAGCCTGCGGCACATTTGCCGGCGCGGAAAGTTCCCAAACGAAAAAGTTCACTGCTGGCCGTTGGTAATGGCCAGGAAAACGCGATCGTCTACGGCAACGGACCGCGTGAAAAGTGTGGCGGCGTTCCCGCCCGAAATCCCAACATGCTTCGCGTCACCGCTTAACGCAGGCCCAGCCGGCTTCCCGCCGCTTTCCGTGCCGTCCCCAGGCTGCAGCGAAATGCGCATCGTCTTCGCCGTGCAACCGCTCGCTCCGAGGCACGTGTCCCTGATAAACACCTGCCGGTACCCGCTATTGGTGGTGCCCACCATCGTCTTTGCTTGCGCCGAACTTTGGCCGGAAGCCGGGCTCGGCTTCACCGCCACGAACGCTACATAACGCCCCGTAGAACTCACCGAAGGCAGGATACTATCCGTTCCCACCAGCGCCCCATTCAAATCCGTGGAAACCAGAATCGTCGAAGGCTTGCACGACCCGCTCGCCCCCGCGCACGTATCCCGCAAATAAATCTGTTTCCCCGCCGGCGCATTCTCCACCAGGTTTGTCGCCGCCGAACTGAACCCCACATACCGTCCATCCGAACTCATCGAAGGCGTATGACTTTCGTCGTTCGCCTCGGAGCCGGCCGCCGCAACCGAGAGCAGCGTCGTTTGCGCCTGGCATCCCGCCGCCGCTCCTTCGCACGTGTCACGCACGAAGATTTGTGCGAGTTGATTCTGAATTGCGGTGTACGCGACGTACCGCCCGTCGAGGCTGACTGCCGGAGATTCCTCAGCAACTGCCTCCGCAGTCGCCGTGCCGCTCTTCGCCGCCGCTGCTGGCGGGCAAGCCGGTTGCGTTGTGGGGCAAATCGTGAAGGTAATCGCATTGCTCGTGCCCCCGCCGCCGCCCCCGCCACAATTTACGACGCATCCTGCGGGCGGCGGAGACGCCGCGTTGAAAACCGTGACCGTTGCCGTCCCCTGCGTCTTGATCAAACACTGCGAAATATTGACGGCAATCTGCGTCGCCGTAATCGATGTAGTCGTAATGTACGCCGGGTCCGGACAAGTCGCCGGCGGATTCGGCACTGCCTGCGGCGCCGACGAGTACAGAATCCCGCCTGCACTCCACCGCACGATGGAGCCTCCCGTTGGATCCGTCGTCGGCAAGAAACTGTTCCCCATGGCCGAGCTGCCCGTTAGCGTCAGCGGGAATGTTGCGCCTCCTGCCACCGCCGTCATAGGGCTAATCGAAGTGAGTGCCGGCATCGGATTTGGCGGCGGATTGATAACCAACGAAATCGTATTGGAAAGTCCATTGTTCCCCGCGCCCGAAGCCGGACTAAGTGTGTTAATCGTCGCGATTCCTGGAGTGGCGATCAAATTGGCAGGGATCACAGCCGTCACGATGTTCCCCAGTATGTTCCCCGAACTGTCCGTTGGGACCACCGTCTTGAGTGTCTTACCATTCCACTGAATAACCGTCTGCGCCACAAACGTCCCGCCGTTCACCGTTAGCATGAATTGCCCGGTCCCGGCGCTGACGACCGAAGGGGAAATCGAAAATATGGTCGCCCCCGTGTTGTTCTGAAACGTGTTGCCGTAGTCGTTGCAGCCCGCTACCCCGAGCACCGCCACCGCTGCGACAGCCAACGCTGTCCAAGACCGCTTCATTGATACTCCTTGATCGTTTCTGGCGACCCCCGACCTTGTCAGGGTTGGCCTATCGCGGCATTCGGCGGGGGGACCCGCAGCGCCAGTTCACTTTGGGGGTGAGATGCCAAAATCGCGTTGCGCGTTGACCGCGATAGCCTCGCGGCCTGTCCCAACTCCCGCGGCCTTTTGCACCCCTGCTTCCAGCCGCTCTTTGCTCCCCACTTCAAGGCTCACGCAACCCTACATGCTTACCATCCCGGAAGGGATAAGGTCAATGCGCATTCCATCCCCGCAGCCGCTCCGTGCGCTTCCATCCATTACGGTACGATCGGCACAACCAGCGCCGACGGGTGCGCTTTGTCGTGATAAACCACATTCGTGGCCTTGATCATGCGCGACCCACGCGCCTGCAGTTCCCCGGTGTTCAGGTTGCGGTCAAACCGCGGGAAATTGCTGCTGGATACTTCCAGTCGCAACTTGTGCCCCGCCAGAAACACATTGCTCGTCGCCCATAGGTCCACGGTAATGTGATACGTCTCTACCGGATTTGCTAGTTCCGGCTTTTCCTGCGAATTCCGGTAGCGCAAACGCAGAATTCCACTCGTCAAGCTTTGCGCAAATCCATTCGGCCAAACGTCCACCAGCATCCCGGTAAAATCCGTGTCCACCGCTGAGCTGCTCACATAGAGGTCCAGGGAAACCGGCCCGGTCACCTCCGTATCCTTTGCGAACGCCGGTGTCGTGTACACCAGCACGTCGCTCCGCGACTCCGCCGCTCGCTGATCCTGTGGACCGCTCCCCGGCGGGGGTGGCGTCCCGCAGCAAAGCGGACCACCAATCGTTGGTGTCGCATCACCGGGGTCGTAAACGTAGTGATCGGGCTTTTCCTCGGTTTGCGCCATCGCACTGAGCGTCCCATCGCCCGCCACTCCATTCGCGGCGCCCCCCGAGTGCAGGTAATACCGCGTGGTTTTCGCCCTCGCCAGTGGCCAATCGTCTTCCTCGCGCCACTCGTTTTTCCCCAGCACGAAAATTCTTACCGGCTTTTCTTTCTCGGCTCCGTTCATCTCTCCTTTGAACAGCCAGTCGTACCAGTGCAACATCACCTCGTCGAAATCGAACGCCGCCTTCTCCCCGAAGTCCACCGCCCCGATTTTTCTCTCCCCTGCCCCTCCCGCATGCCCGCCGATGTACACCATCAGCCGCTGCCCGTGCCGTGCCGCCTCCGTGGCTGCCTCCGTCTTCAGCCGTGCGTAATTCTTCAGTGTCCCCCCCAGAAAAATGTCATACCACGCCCCCACATGAAAGATCGGCACTTGGATCTCCGCGTAGTGGTCCTCGATAGACCACTGTTTCCAATAGGCGTCGAAATCCGGATGCGCCAGCCAGTCCTTGAAATACGGCGCCAGCCCATCCGTGGAAGAAGCTTCCAGCACCGGGTAGGACGTCAGCGGCAGCACCCTGGTGCCGCTCAGCGGATCAGTGCTCCTTTCAATCCGCCGCCGCATGGTGTTTACTGCCAGCCCGGTCGTCCACGATTCATTGAACCATTGTTCGAACGCCCCGCCCTGGTACGTCCACCCATCGTGATAATTCGAAGCCGTCACATTTGGGCAAATTCCCGCCAGGTGTGGCGGTTTCGCGAGCGCCGCCAGTAACTGTGTTGCGCCCACGTACGATCCTCCAAACATCCCCACTTTCCCGTTCGAATACGGCAGCGCCGCCGCCCACTCCACCGTGTCGTAGCCGTCACTCGCCTTCCGATTCGAACCGTCCGCGCACGTCTTGCGCGATCACTACGTAGCCACGCGCCGCCGCTCGCATTCCAAAACCCATCGAGTTTGTCTTGTCGTATGGCGTCCGCGTCAGCAGCACTGGAAATTTTCCATCCGCCCTTGGTCGGTAAATATCCGCCCGCAGCGTCACTCCATCCCGCATCTTCGCCGCCATATTCCGTTCCACCCGCACTTCGTAATTCTCTGGCGCGGCCCACGCGGCCGGCGCGCAGACCGCCACGCTCAGCACAATCCAGCCAAACGCAGTACAAGTTCGAACGAAACGTCGCCGCTCGCTCATTTCGTCCAGTCTCTTGATTTTCATGGGATTGCCTCCGCCGCTGCAGCCGTCGCATTTCTCCGCGAGCCGCGCGAGCGTAGGCCGATTGATTCACACTGTCAAGGTTTCACAGTAAAGCTTTTGTAATGAAATGGACTTTAGCCCCTGAAGAGAACTCGCGACAGCCGCTACGACGAAACCGCCGCTGAACCTACCTGCCCGCCACCCGCGACCATCTGATCGTACTCTCTCCCCGAACTCTCTGGCAGCAGCACCCACAACGTATAAATCCCCAACGCCGTCCCTAGCGGAAAACGAATCAACGCCAGGAACCCAATGACCAGCCCCAGAATCCGCGCCCAGGGCTGCCGCTCAAAGAGCCCCCACGCCAGAACCAAGTGCAGCACCCCGAAGAGCGCTAGAAAAATTCCCATCGAAAAAAGTCCGCCCAGGAACGGAAAACCGAGGCCCCACCGCCCGCCAAACGGCCACGCGCCGCCTCCCCAATTTCCCATGAGCGGGAAAAACATCGTGCCAAAAATCATCATCCACGCGATTCCCGCCAGTCGCAGCACCCCATTGATCATCCAGAGCGTCGCCACAATTCGCAGATTCCGCCGCACTCGCCCATCGCTCGCGCTATACGCCCTAGCCGGCGCGCCGCCCTGCCCTGTCGCCACCCCTACAGGCTTGATCGCCTTCCCGCACCTCGCACAGTATTGCCCGCCAGCACTGATTGGGGCCCCGCATCCGTCGCAAAACATGGTCCACCCCCTGCCAGATGATACGCTCCACCCTCCAATAAGTTCCACCAGTCCAGTCCGCCCCAACCCTCCGAATCTTCTATCCCCCTCCGCTTACCAGATGTGTGCAAGAACGCAGAGTTTCCGCGTTCTAAGTACACAGACTCCTTACACTGAAATAGAGCCCGTCGGCTGAACGGAGAGACGCATCCGATGAATCGTCGAAATACCACAGGCCTGCATTTGCTGCCAAAGCGACTCGCATGGAGAGTTCGTAGCTATTGGGTTTTCGCTGCGCCGCTCATCCTGGGCACATCGCTCTTAGCTGCAGCCGCGGCTGTCGCGCAAACGTGCGAAGACCGCAACCCCGCGCACGCTGCGGCACTCATCGACCAGATTCGCTTTTCCTGCCAGCGCGACGACATTCCCTACTCCGCCGATGTCTACAGTCTGACCGCCGTCGCCGATCAGGAAGCCCTGCCCGCCCTCCGCAAGATCGCCGTCTGGCCCACCGACAGGGGTCCCGGACTCCGCTGCCTGGGTTGGGTCAACATGGCGCGCATGGCGCTCGCGAAATTGGGCGACGAAAACTATCGCGCCACCCTGCGCATGGGCGAAGCCAGTTTCATCGGTGACGATCGCGCGCTCACCGACTTGATTGAATTCCTCATCGCTCACGCCAAAGACCCTTCCATGTATCACAACTTCGGCGACTACGGCTCCGACGCCCGCGACGGACTTCTCCACGAAATCGACCTCATTCGTCGTCGCCGCCTCGTGCCCGATTTGCCGCTCGCGGACTATTCCGACGCAGGCATAGCCCAATGGAAATCCTATCTGGAAAACCACAAAGGCCGACAACTGACCTTCCCCGCCTATCTCGAGGTGACCGACCCCTATCTGCAATGTCTCGCCCGCCGCGTGGACTGGGGATTCCCCGACGCCATTCTCGCCATCGCCGCGAATGGCGGCGACGCAGCGCTGCCGATCCTTCGAAAATTTCCGGTTCCTTGGAAACCGGAAATGATGGGCTACGCCGTAAGCGCGCCCTTCAACCCGAATTGGGAGATGATTCAGGGCAACGTGCAAGTGGCGCTGGCGCAATTGGGCGACGACGCCATGTTCGCGCAAATCGTCGCGGGGCTCAGCGGCGAGACCCCGTATCAGTCCGTGCGCAAGCTCCAATATCTCGGCGGAAAGCATTCCGTGGATGCGCTCGTGAGCTCACTGGACCTTTCCGAAGATACCGTCCAAAAAGCGCGCATGAAGGAATGCGCAATCCGCGCGTGCTATCCCGACGTGCGAGTCCACTGGCGCCAGATTTGGAAATTACAAATGGACGGCCACGAAATAGAGACCGAACTCTGCCAGGCGATGAGTTTTCATTCCTGCGTCGTCGGCGTCCTGGGGTATATGGTAAAAGATCCTCCCCTCCCGCCGGGAGCGCCCGCCACCCCCGAAAACATCCAGAAATGGAAAGACTGGTGGGCAAAAAACAAAGACCACGCCGAATTCGTTGTGAAGCCTCCGCAGACTGCTGAATAATTTTCGCAGTCGCGCTCACAGTTCGCGGTTCCTGACTCTGCTTATCCTTTTTGCAGCGCTTCCAGCATCGCCCCGAGAAGCCCCGTCGGCTGCAAATTCTCGTCCTACGGCAGCGGAGGCAACCAGCGTTGTACACTCTCGAACAGGATACCGAGATGAGGAAACAGGCCGGTCGTGAAAAACTGAGCGCAGTGAGAAAGTTGACCCTGGCTAGTGCATTGTTCTTCCCAACTGTGAGCTGTGCGCAAGCCGATAACGCCCCTCAAACGACCATTCGAGTGAATTCATCCCTTGTTCTTGTCGATGTAATTACGCAAGACGCGAAGACATTCTTACCCCTCGCAGGCCTAAAAAAAGAGGATTTTCGGGTCTTCGATAACGACTCAGAAATGGCGATACAGAGTTTCGACGTCGGTGCGCGGTATGGCACCCGTCCGATCTCGCTCTGGTTCGTAGTCATTTGTAACGAATGGGACTGGGATGAAAATGGCTCCGGTTTCATGCGCCGAAAAAGTTCACTGCTAAGGCCCGCGCTCGACCATCTCGACAAAAACGACACGCTTGGCATCGCGCACTGGTGCGACAACCAAACTTTTAAGATCGATTACACACCGTCCCGCGATTTCGACGCTGCCCTGGCCGCACTCGAAAAATTATTCCACGGATGGCCAAAAGGTGTGGGCACGCGGGCGGGCGAATTGGCCTTGCAGGGGATGCTGGGGCTAATCTTGGAAAACGTGCATCGCACCAAGCCCGAGCCGCTCCCAGTCATTGTGTTTCTCTACGGCGATCACAGCGGCATGGAAAGAGAAGAGGTCGACGATCTGTTAAACGATCTTCTGCAAACTTCGGGCATCGTGTATGGCATCAATGATGGTGCCGTGCCGGTAAGTCCCGTCTACCTTGACAACCAGCATGCCCAACCGAATGTAGCTCATTTCCTTGCGGTAAAAACCGGAGGCCAGTTTTTCTCCGTCGAACCAAAAATGTATGCAACGGCCCTGGACGACATCCTCGTTCAAGTCCATTTCCGCTATGTCCTGGGATTTAGGCCTCTCGCCTTCGACGGTAAAACTCACAAGCTCCGAGTGGAACTAACCAACGCCGCAACTCAAAGGTTCCCCCCGCCCGTCTGTCATTTCGCCCAGCCTATGTCCCGCCAATTAACAGGTGAGGTGCATGGCCACATCCGCAAGAAATCGAGAGCCTGAAGAAAAGAAGATCACTGTGGCGGCCTTCCGTCCTACCATTTAGGCCATCAGAGCCCATCGTTTCAAGGTTTGGAGCATTCTACTCAACTGTGAAGGTTACGCTGCGCCAATCCGTGCTCTTTCCCGCTGAGTCGGTTGCCCGGACATCCAGCCGATACGCGCCCTTGGCCAATTTGCTTATATCGATTCCCCGGCCGATGGGGATGATGGCACTATCGGCCTTCAGATAAGGGCTGGCGCTGATAGGTGTCGAATCACTCTTGAGCTCGCGAGTCTGCACGTCAACAATGCGCATTTGAAAGTCGACAGTCGTTTGCGGCGCCCCGTCTCGCAAAGGCTCGTAGATCTCAAAGTAGACATACAGAGTCTCACCTGCTTTGAACCGCGTGTTACCCGTCGGTTTGAATTCAGTCTCGTTGCTCACGAGGGGCACGTAGTTCCCGGGCAGTTCTTTCCAAGCTCCAGGTAACGTGGGCGTGCGATGGGGCGAGTTACCGGACACATCCGAAATTCGCTTGCAGACGGATACCGGGCTAATTGCGAGCTCCTTCTTGTCGTAACTTTCAACGTCCAGTGGGATATCGGCTCGGCCAAATCTCTTTCCGTCGCCGAGGGCCACCCGAAGCTTGTATTTACCGGGCGGGAGTTCCACTTGCGCGTCATAGCGATTCTCGGGCCAATGTTCGTCAGGTCCATTGCTTTGAAAGCCAGGCAAGTCGCCGTACCAAGGTACACCCTCTCTCCCAGCAAAATCACTGAAACGGGTTATCAGGCTTCCGTCCTCTTTGAAAATCATTCCCAGAACGCCCTTTGTCCTCATCTTGCTCTTCATCAACTCCCCGGGCCAATCGAGGCCGATGTGAACACGCGCGGAGTCGCTTTTTGTGAAGAGCGGAATCGCCAGAAGCGACAGGTCCACATTGTTGTGCCTTGGAGCAGCCAAATCACGTTCCATTTGATCGCCTAGTTTTGTCCCCTTCACCGGGTCCGAAGCGGCATGTTCAATATTGCAGTACTCAGTGCGAGAAACAACGAGTATATTGGGGCGATTGCCTTTTACTCTAATCTGATGACAACTGCCTTCCGGCGACTCGGGACGCGCATAGGCAATGACATAGTGAGGGGGATCTCCGTCTCCAATTAGACCCTCCGGCCATTCTGATGTGCTCCATTTCCCCCCCTGGGCCCATGTACTCCGTGTGGTGACCAACGTTGTCGCGCACATCCCAGTATAAGCTTCGCTCGTACGTGACCTTTTGGATTGACTGTTCTCTACCATCCTCAAAAACTTGAAAATCAGCAGCGGTCAAATTACGGATCTCAACTCCTTCGAAAAGCGAGTCCGCGAGCCGCGCATCACCGGCCGATAATGCTCGAAGGATGCTCTGGTGCCAGGATGATTCCTTTGCCCGGTCCTTGTCCAGGACGTGAACGGGCACAAGAACCTGATTAGTCTCGACGCGGATGAGATCCTGAGCAAATGTTGCCTGTGCGGCAGTTAGAATGGCTCCGCAAACCGCGAATGACATCCATGTTAGGAGACCTAGCTTCACCGCTCTCTCAGCAACAATATGCATCTATAAACCTGACGTACGCGATGGCCGTCGAGTTTCAGACGTATCTGTAACGAATGTTCCAAATGCTTAAGGCCTGGGCGGGTGGCACGATCGATAAATTCCAAAGCGCTTCCAGCCGCCACCTATTCCGGTGTCGTCTGCTCTGAAGCCGCGCGGAGCCAAGACACCATACTTAATGCTGGTATCGAATATGGTATAGTGGAGGCATTATGGATAGTGCGCGGAAGATTACGGTAGAGGTTCCCCTAGCGCTTCTTGAAAAGGCACAGCGTGCGAGCGGCACTGGCGTCACGCAGACGGTGCGCACGGGGCTGCAACTCGTGGCGGCCTCGCGGACGTATGCGCGCCTGCGCAAACTCCGAGGCAAGGTGCGCTTTTCGCGCACGCTGGCGGAGCTCAAGGCCGACCGGTGATCGCCGCGGACACTAGCAGTTGGATCGCTTTCCTCGAAGGGAGCAGTGGCGAGGATGTCCGGCTGCTCGATCGTGCGTTGGAGGATCGGCAGGTGGTGATGGTGCCCGCTGTGCTCACGGAGCTCTTAAGTGACGCGAGTCTGCCGTCTGACCTTGCCGAAACCATTTCAGAAATTCCGCTGCTCGAGGTTAGCTCGGGCTATTGGCAGAGGGCCGGAGCGCTGCGAGCGAAGGTGCTCCAAAAGCGCCGCAGAGCGCGCCTCGGCGATGCGCTGATCGCCCAGAGCTGTATCGACCAGAACATTCCTCTCATCACACGCGACCGAGACTTCCGCGCGTTCGCGGAGGCCGCAAACCTCAGCATGATACTTGGCGCAGGCACTCACCGGGCTTAAGCTTGCCTCGCCTTTTCTGCTGGTTGACTTTCCGCCCCATCTCGTCGCAAATGGATGCTCCAAAAGAGCCCACTTCTCCCAACAGGATCGCCAATGAACATCCTCGACCTCATCGTTGGCAAGCCCATCAAAACCAGCGACGAACGTGCCGAACAGGTCGGCATCCAGGAAGGCATCCCCATCTTCGGCCTGGACGCACTTAGCTCCGCCGCCTACGGCCCGGAGGCCGCCCTTAGTTTATTGATTCCACTTGGCTTGCTCGGCGTGCACTACATCGTCCCGATCTGCGCTGCCATCATCACGCTGCTGGTCATCGTCTACTTTTCCTACCTCCAGACCATCGCCGCCTATCCCTCCGGCGGCGGCTCCTACACTGTGGCGCGCTTCAACCTGGGCGCCTTCCCCAGCCTTCTCGCCGCTGCGGCGTTGTTGACGGACTACATTCTCACCGCCGCCGTGGGCATTTCGGCGGGAGTCGGCGCGTTGGTTTCGGCGGTCCCTTCCTTACAGAAGCACACAGTCTGGTTGTGCGTCGGAATCCTCGTTATCATCACCATCTTCAACCTGCGCGGCGTACGCGATGCCGGCGTGGCCTTCATGCTGCCGACGTATCTTTTCGTGGGCACGCTGCTCATCACCATCGTCGGCGGACTGGTCCGCGTGGCGCTCAGCGGCGGCCACCCCGTACCGATTACTCCGCTGCCGCCACCGCCCGCCATGACCGCCACGGTCACCTTCTGGCTGCTCTTGAAAGTGTTCGCCAGCGGTTGCACCGCGCTCACCGGTGTTGAAGCCGTCAGCAATGGGGTCAAAGCCTTCCGCGAGCCCGCCGTAAAAAACGCCCAACGCACGCTCACGGTCATCATTTTTCTATTGGCGGTCCTGTTAGCGGGAATCTCCTATCTCGTCAAAGTCTACGGCATCGCAGCCACCGATCCAGGCCAGCCCGGCTATCAAAGCATCCTATCCATGCTCATCGCCGTGGTCTTTGGCAAAGGCGTTTTTTACTACCTCACCATTGCTTCGATTCTCTTCGTCCTGTCTCTCTCTGCGAACACTGCCTTCGCCGATTTCCCCCGCCTCTGCCGCGCCATCTCCCAAAACAACTACCTCCCGCACTCCTTCGGCTACCGCGGCCGCCGCTTGGTCTACACCTACGGCATCGTCGTTCTCGCGTTCCTAACCGGCTTTTTGCTGATCATTTTTGGCGGTGTCACCGACCGCCTGATTCCGCTCTACGCCGTCGGCGCATTCCTGGCCTTCACGCTTTCGCAGTTCGGCATGGTCATGCACTGGCGGAAAAATCGAGGGCCGCATTGGCTGAAGAGCGCCTTCGTCAACGGCCTCGGAGGATTCGTCACCGGCGTCACCGTCATCGTCGTGCTGGTCGCCAAATTTGTCGAAGGCGCATGGATCACCGTCATTTTCATTCCTATGCTCATCGTCTTGTTCCGCATCATTCGGCGGCATTATCACATGGTCACCGTCGCGACGGGCTGCGCCGACGCGGTCATCCCTTCTCGTCTGGACGATGTCCCCATCGTCATCGTGCCCGTCGAGCACTGGAGCCGCATCTTCAAACAAGCCCTCGAATTTGCCACCGGCCTTTCGCCCGAAATCATGGCCGTTCACGTCGAGCCCGGCGATCATTCCGAACTTTTGCATGAGGACTGGGATCGCTACGTCGAGCAACCCTACCGCGCCGCCGGCGCCGTGCCTCCCAAGCTCGTCATGTTGCCGTCCCCTTATCGCTTCATCGTCGTCCCCATCGTGCAATACGTCCTCGAGCTATCGAAAAAACATCCCGGTCGCCGCATCATCGTTGTCATTCCTGCCCTCGTTGAAAACCGCTGGTACGAATATTTCCTCCACAACCAACGCGCCCGCCTCCTGGAGTGGACCCTTTTGGCCCGCGGCAACGAGCGCATCTTTACCGTCAGCGCCCCGTACTACCTTTCGGAACAGGCCTTGGAATAGGGGTGATACCTGGAAACGCATTACCTGCGAAGGCGAGAAAAAGGCATAAGACGGAACAATTTTGCGCATGTTCACTTCGTGCATCCCGCAACCTGTCCGCATGTCATTGTAAATAAATGATTAAAATTTGGTTGCATCCCCCGGACGCCCTCATTTCGTGGCCTCCGAATTGCTTTCCTTACCCACGGTTCAGGAGAGAACCCTTGAAAAAAATCTGCCTTTTGGTCTGTTTATCTTTCCTTCTTGCCCCTCTGTCATTACCAGTTCACGCCGAAGATCGGGACCGCGACGACAGGAATCACCATCGCAGCGGTGCCCCCGAGATGCCCGGTGTCGGACTGGCAGCAGCTGCTGCTGTTGGGATAGCCGGCTACCTGGTTCTCCGCCGGCGTCACGCTTCTCAAAAATAGCCGTTCCGCAGCATTGTCTTCGGCCAGCGCATGTCTGAAACTTTGACAGTTAAGGTGTCCCTCACCGGTTCCGCAGAGGAGGGTCTAGCTTCACGCACCGTCGTTCGCGAG
Source organism: uncultured Acidobacteriota bacterium (assembly GCA_963729455.1). Taxonomy (GTDB): domain Bacteria; phylum Acidobacteriota; class Terriglobia; order Acidiferrales; family UBA7541; genus Acidiferrum. Next base: position 579,285 of record CAVSNX010000001.1, on the reverse strand, counting down.
GGAACCTCCGAAGTTCGCCGCTCTATTCTGATGGTGCTGTCCCTGACCTTTGTGGCAATTGCGGCAGACCAGCACGCCGCGCCAATCCTGCAGACCACCTCGCCCCTCTGGGCCACAGCCGCCTGTTTGCTGCTCGTCTGGCGGCGACACCCATCGCCCGCATATTTTGGAAACGGTGCCATCGAACAAGCTCTGTCGAAGTGGCGCGTTGCCGCTTTTTTTTCTGCCCATATCCTGCTGATCTTTTTCGCGCGCTGGATGACCGCCACGTTTCAGCCAGCAGCAGGCACCCCGACCTCCACAGGCGCTCTCATTGCGGTGTGGAAATTGACGGTTCTGGCCCCTTTCCTTCTCCTGCTTCCGCCCTCTCGTTTGAAACAATTGCTCTCCGGGTATAGGCACGAAATCATCGCTGGCCTCGTCGTGTTGGCCACTTTTTCTCCTTGGCGGGTGCTTCAGGCGGTTTGGCCATGGTACGGACAAGTGTTGGGCCGCTTCGTTTATGAGTTGTCCCGGTTTTCTGTCCCTGGTCTTGGCTACGTAAGTGATCTCACGCCCACGCTTACCGGTCCGCATCTGGACATCACCATAGTCCAGGCGTGTTCCGGAATCACCGGATTCGAACTCTTCGGCTACCTCTTTGGCCTTGTTACCTTGATGGATTGGAATCGCCTCAGAAAAGGCCGGGCGCTGTTCGCATACTTTGCCGGGTTGCTGGCCGTGCTGGTCGGCAACGCCCTTCGAATTTGCTCATTCGTTGTTTTGGGCAATCACGGATTCGCCGATTACGTACTGCGCTTCCATGTTTCGGCCGGCTGGATCTTTTTCTCCGCGATTTTTCTCATCCATCTTCTAGTCACATATGGGTGGATGCTAGAAAAAGCGAACGGCACGTTGCAGTCTTGGAGGACGGCATAGCTTTTTGGTCGCCGGGATTTCCATCTAAATTTAACGATGTTACATTCCGGATTTCTTCTGTTAAGAAATTTCTTTGTCCTGCATTTGCAGCAACATGGCTTTCATCTTGCGCTGAGGAACATTCCAGAAATATTCGAGAAACGTTTGAGGTGAACTTCCCCTCCGTTCTTCGTCTCTCCCAATAGTCCGGATCACCGGTCAACCGTTTATCGCGCCGCCCCTCCCTGCGGCCGCCAGGAAGCCTTCCTGAAAAACGGTCTGTGGTGCGTTGCAGGTCCGGGCGGGAGAAGTGTAGATGTCCGCCGCTCGCCGGATCTTGCGCGCCGTCCTCGCGTTTTCTGTTCTGCCCTTTTTTCTTTGCGCCGTTGGATCGGCGCAAGCCTCTCGCAGCACACGCCTGCTCGGTGACCCGCTGCCGATTGCGAGCCTCGCGCCCTCGCCGCCCACTTGCGCGAGCGAATCGCTCAGCGCAGCTCCCGATTCGAGAGCGCCGTTGAATGTTCCAGCAGGACTGCGCTCACCTAACATCGCCGCCATCGAGGCGCTTCCCGCCTGCGACACGCCATCTACTAGCTCCGCATCCGAGGCGGCCTCTCCTATGGTGGATCCGTGCAAGCTTCCGAACGGCATTCGAACGGGTTGCGTTTCGCCGGCTGACGCAGCGCAAATCCAATTGGACGCCATGGGCAAGGCAGGTCAGACCATTTCGCGAGCGCGCGAGAAGGTCCTGGAAATTCTGGAATCCCCAAACGCCTGCAGCGCCTGGTTTCAGCAAAAAGATTCGAATCCCGCAGCCACCTTTCGAACGCTCACCTTCGAGCTAGATCGCAAAGGCGACGAATACGTCCTGGAATCGAGGGATCTCGGCCCGGGGGAAGTCTTTCGTAGTCCGTACGTCGCCAGGGTCATGCAGGCCGATGGTTCCTATGCCACCATCACCATCAACGCCAGAGGAGCCTTCTTCCGCGCGCAAGCCACGGTCCAAGAGATCCACAAAGAAGGCGGTCCTACAATCTTCCGCGGGGAGCGAACGCTGCGCGTAGGGCCGTACTTCGGCGCCACTTTGCCGGCCCAGATAGCTACCTTGCTCCATGAATTCGGCCACTTGATCGATCTCTTGCCGACCGATCGCGACGACCTCGACGGAAAGTCACTCCACAACACCGATGAGGTCCTGCGCAATTGCGGCGTTGCCATTGATGCCTTAGGCGGGCGCGGAGTATTTTCAGCCGCTCGTTGAGTCGCTTTGGAGTCCTTCTCCAGTCAGCGCAATTCGCTCGAAAATGAAACAGTGGGTCCGTCCGCTATCCGGCTGCTCCCCTAGCGGGCAAAAAAGAGCCAACCTTTTTGCGGGCTTGCTGAAAAGATTCGAACTGCTGTTTCTTTAGAATTTCCCGTATCCCTCGTGTCTTCAATATCAGCGGCTTGACTCTTTTTTGACAATTTTTCCAGCAACGTTCGGGGAGAAATTGTGCCGCGCGCTGCGTCCATCCATTGACCCCGCAATTGGGTCATCCGTTTTGTTCGGCAGCAGCGGCTCGGTGGCGTCGGGAACGCTCTCGAACAAACGGCCTGTGGTGGTGCTGCCGCGGCAGGAGCGTTCGATGTTCGCACGGAGGAAGTGCCGCGCCGCCATTGCTGGCGGTCTCTTGTATTTGCTGCTTGTTCCTGACGTTTCCTATCCGCAAGAACCGTGCCCAGCCACAAGCTTTGCCGGCTCCGCTTCCTCTATGAATCTTCCATATGATTCCGCGATCTGCGCCCAGGAGGATGAGGCCGCGCCTCTTGCCCAGCGCATCCTGCTTGCTCGCGAGTCCTGCGAAACACTCCCACGTGGTAGCTGGACAAATGCTATCTGCGCCCGCGGTGACGCTACTGCCACAGCCTGCAAAAGCGATGTGGAACCCATTCAGATGCAACTATTGGCCATGGGAAAGCGCGGTGAGACCATCGCCCGTATTCGCCAGATGGTCCTTGCGATTCTGCAAAGTAAGAATGCGTGTGCCGCCTGGTACCAGGAAGTGGACCCCGACCCTGCTGCGACGTTTCGATCGCTGGCGTTCGTTCTTGACGCCAAGGGGTCGCCGTATGTCTTCATCCTGAGAGATGGCCGGGACGTTCTGCACTTCAAGCACCCCTACGTGGCCAGCGCCATGGAAAACGCCGGTCGCAATTCCGCGATTCAACTCAACGTGAACGGAGCATTTTTCAACCGTTCTTCCGCGGTATTTGAAGCCGCTCCTGATGGCGGGCCCGCGCGGCCTGGCGGTATGCGCACGCTGCGGGTGGACTCCTATCCTGGGGACACGCCCGAGGCGCAGCTCACCGCCATGCTCCACGAACTTGGCCACATCGTGGGGCGCATCCCGGAGGACACTGACTCGTTGGATGGTCAGTCGGCACGAAATACCGCTGAGGTGCTGCGGTATTGCCGCCCGGAAATCCAGGCCATGGCCAGGAAAAACCATCGCTGAGCCCAGTCGAAATTTGACTCGGCCTGCGATCGTTCGTGAAACGATTTTGCGCATGTTGACACTATTTGCGCAGAAAGTCCGAGCCCAGTTGGAACACGCGGCCGACACAAATGACATTGTGCCTCGCGGCCTCTTGTTCCCACTGGATCGTTGACGGGCGGGGGGCGCTCTTGGGAGAGTTGTGTCCCCCTTTCGTCATTTCCTCGCGGGAACTTCGCCCCACGTCTCTACGCGGCACACTTCCTCCAAGTCTCTCCGTCTAACCAGAAGTGCCGGCTACGTGAGGGCTATTTCGAGCTAGAACGATTCATCGCGAAAGCAAGCAGGGAAAATATCGCGAAGTAGAAGACCGTATTCGCAGCAATGGCGATGCGCAGGAACCAGCTGAAGGTCCAGGCCATGGATCTATGACCTTCGGGCGTAATGAGCTCCGCGAGTTTCAACCCGGGCGAGAACAGAGCGATCAGCGCGGCCGGAATCTGCGGTTCCATGGGCACGGCAATCGCCAGCGCCAGAAAGCCCGCGACAAGTGCAAGCCCTGCCAGCAAAAGGATTCGGAACGGCCCGCGCTGCGCCATAGCTGGCGATTCTAGCAGAGCATTCTGCTAGCTGACCTTCCTATGGGAAGATAATCCCGCTTTCCAGGATCCAAAAGGGCTCTATGACTTTTCCGCGAAGCATCATCCCCACCTCCATCCTATTCGTCGCACTACTCGCCCTGCTCATCGTCGGCCCCCGCGAGGCCAGGACGCAGCAGGACTCGGCCGCGCAAAGATCGCAAAAAACGCCGACCATTGATGAGTACCAGCCGAAGTCCACGCTGATCACCAAAGCACACAAGCTCGAGCGGGCCAAATTTCCGTTTGTTGACATCCACAGCCATCATTGGAATCCCACTGCCGCTGAGGTGGATGAGTTCATCAAGGGTATGGATTCCATCAACCTGCGCGTGATGGTGAACCTGAGCGGCGGGACTGGCGAGCAACTGCGGAAAACGGTCGAGGTGATGAAAGGACGCTACCCGGACCGCTTTGTGGTATTCGCCAACATGAGCTACGACGACTTGAACACGCCCGGATTCGGCAAGCGCGTGGCCGCGCGCCTGGAACAAGACGTCAAGAACGGCGCGCAAGGACTGAAAATTTTCAAGGATTTTGGCATGGAGCTGAAATACGCGAATGGGCAGCGCGCGCATGTGGACGATCCGGAGTTCGACGCGGTGTTCGAGAAGTGCGCGCAGCTAAAGATTCCCGTGCTGATTCATGTCGCGGAGCCCTCGGCCTTTTTCGATCCCTGGGACTATCGCAACGAACGCTGGGAGGAACTGAAGGAATTTCCCGGCCGCGCGCGCCCGCCGGCGAAGTATCCGCCGTTCGAAACATTGATGACGGAGCGCAATCACCTCTTTGCGAAACACCCGAACACCAATTTCATCGCCGCGCACCTGGCCTTTCACGGCAACGACCTCGATCGTCTCGGAAAATTGTTCGACGCCAATCCCAATGTGTACGTGGATATCGCGGCGGTGCTCGCCGAACTCGGCCGGCAGCCGTATTCCGCACACGATTTCCTGGTCAAATATCAGGACCGCGTGCTGATGGGCAAAGACATCTACGACGTGGACGAATACAAATGGTATTTCCGCGCGCTGGAAACGCGAGACGAATATTTCGAGTACTACCGCAAGCGTCACGCCTTCTGGCGGATTTACGGCTTCCAGGTTCCGGACGATGTGCTGAAAAAGGTGTACTACAAGAATGCCTTGAAACTGGTCCCGGGCATTGACGCGAGAGCGTTCCCGGAATAAGGGTTGGGGCGGCAGGCTGAAGATCCGCAGACGATTGACCGCGTGCGGACGGGTGCAGGAACGAGTTCCAGAATGGGAATTGTTGGTATACACCCGGCAGTTTCTTAAGAGTGGCAAATACAGGACTTACAAGATTTGAATTTGCCCCCAGCAACTCACGGCAACCCTCCGGTGTCTAAGCTTGCAAGGCGTAGGACTTGAAGCGTTCTAATGCAGGCTGGGCTAGAGTAGCTCGCTTTGGAGGACGTCCGTGTTGCGCAAATCGAAGGGGCTTTTGTGTGTTACTGCGATCTTTTGTGCTGGCTGCGCTCACAAAGCTGCGACTTACCAGAGGATGATTTCTGTCGATAGCGCGCAAACGAGTGGGCTGGCTGGGTACGCCCCCCGTGAATTCCTTGCCCTCGCTAAACAGAGTAGCGGATTTGGATTTGGAGGTGGAGGCGCAGTTCTCGCTGCGCCACGTTTCGTCTCGGTGCGACACAAGCTGGAAATAGTTGAGCCAAGCTCTGGAGTAGCGAAATCGATTGAAGCGGTGTTGGTGTTTTGCGGGACGATTCAGTGCGAGGTACTCTCTTCGAGCGTCACCAATGAAACGGCCGTATTGTCTCCCTCAGGGAACATCGCCGCTCGCGTCGCGCCGGCTGACCTGAACAAATTCCTCGACTTCGTTGGGAAACAAGGAAAAATTGCACAGCACTCCACGGAATCGGAGGACAAAACCGCTGCGGTCGTTGACGTCGAGGCCAAACTCAAAAACCAAACTGATTTTCGCGACAATCTACGCAGGATGCTTACCAAGCCCAGCGTGAGCGTCGCCGACCTGCTGCAAATCCAGGAAAAACTTGCGGATGCTCAGGCGGAGCTCGACAGTGAAGCCACGCAGCGCAAGATGCTCGCCAACGAAACCGAAAAGGTCTATGTCGAAATCGCTTTCCATTCCGAACAGCCCACTACCAGGCGCGGCACCTTCGCGTCCGTCGCGGAAGCTCTTCGCGATTTCGGCTCGGTCCTTAGCGACAGCCTCGCTGCTCTCATCACCGCCGTCGCGGCCATCATTCCCTGGTTAATCGTGATCGTTCCAGGCCTGTGGCTCCTGACAAGAGCCATCCGCCGACTCCGGGAACGCCGCCGTGCCGAGAGGGCAGCCAGAGAATAGCGGTTCAGAGAAGAGGGCGGGCATGCCTCAAGGGCAAGCCTTCGATGCCCGGGATGGGCGGAAAGCGCAAATCCCCATGAGGTTGTGTTGTCCAACCCACCACCTGTGTAATTCTCGACGATTCCAAATCACCGGTTGTCCCAGATGAAACGATTTCGCGGACCAGTGCACTATCCCCCCAGATTGGACAGTGAATCGTCCAAGGCTCCAGCGCGCGGTCTATCTTCACGGGAGTATTGAACCGGCCAGCGGGAGGGATGTGCCTCCCTTCCCAAGGCAGCTTCGATAGGGCGGCCTGTGAAGACCGTGGCTGGACGACGCGTGGGGAACACTTTTGAGGGAAACGTGTGCCCTACGCGTCTCTTTATCCTCTTGGATTCAATGGTTTTGCGCCGACCAAGGCCGGCGCTCCTGAGGGGCGCAACCCGTGCCAGTTCAATCTAAATCCGCTTCGTCCTACTTCTCGTGATCCAGCGGTTTCCCGTCGGGCCCCACTTGGATTTCCGATTTCTTTCCGTTGGTTTCGACCTTGGCTTCATAGGCCAGCAGCTTGCCCTTTTTTGTGAGCGATTCCACTTTTAAGATTTTTCCTTTGTCGGCCTTGGCCTGTAATCCTGCCTTGACCTCCGGAGAGAGGGAATCCATTGCCACCTGCTCTTCTATTTCGACGATCGAACCGTCGGCGGTCATGGAAATATCCTTGCTGTGCCCGTTGACCGTCATTTCCACTTCGTAGAGAGTTTGACCGTTTTCTTTCTCGGTGGAAAATTCGCGAATGGTGGCCCCTGCGCTCTGTGCCGCAACCGTCTTTTCAACAGCCGGCGGCAGATCGGACCGCTTGATTTTCTTTTCCTGAGCGCAGGCGAATCCGGCAAGAAGCAATCCCCCGGCGGCAAATACTACGAATCGATTCACTTTCATGTTCCCTCCTGAGCACGGGAGCTGGCCCCCGCTGAAACAAGGCTACGCCTCGGTTTCTAAACCGAGGATTAACAAGGTTCCGCGTATGGGCGGTGCCGAGCCGGACCAGGGATGGGTACTCGCGGGGGACTCGCTTGTTTTGTAGCTCTCTCGGCGGCGTATCGGCTGACTTTCCGTATCCCCTGTCTTTTGCACAGAAAGCCACAGACAACCCCAAAATAATTATTGCGGGGGCTTGACGGATTTAGAAAAACTGGTATAGTTGCAGATGGCTCGGGGGTTCTATGAATCGCCGGGCGTGATTAGGGGCATCACAGTCGGGTCGAAGGAAGTCTTCCCAGCGTAAGATCAAGCGAAGGCAAGAAGTAGATCCTATAGTGAGGTTCTTTACGAGCACTGGCTAGAACGAAGTCGAGCATCGCGTGGAGTCACCCTAGTGTGGGTGGCTGTACCCGGCGCTCGACGCCGGGTTTTTTATTTTGCGGCAGTGATTAGTAGCGAGTGACGAGTGGCGAGAAGTTCCGCGGGGTTCGGGGTTTGTACTTGCAAACCCCGAGTGAACAAGGGATTTCCGAAGCAAGTCGCAAAGCTGCTAAAACACCAAGCAAAAACTCAGCGCAAGCTGGGGTAAGCAGAGCTGGAAGGCAGGGCCGCGCAACGGGGTTCGGGGTTTGTACTTGCAAACCCTGAGTTAGCGAAGGCCGGATAAGTCCCACCAGACAAGTCCCGAGCCAATGTTTTTGGCGTGACCGCTCGTCGGTCAAGTGTGAAGGGCAACCGAAAAACGGTTGACCGGGACGTTCCGATGGACTCGGAATAAACGCTCTTTGACAACAGAAAGGCTGGCAAGTCCACGCCGATAACCCTGTGTCCCGATTACGGTCGGGCGGGGTGCCATGGTGTGGATTACTTACAAGTTTGCTCGAGTCGAGCAAAACTGTGGAAGAAAAGGCGGCTTATTCAATCGTTTGAGGATCGTAGAAACGAAAGCCTGCTGCCGATACCTGGGTGCCTCCAAAAGAGTCACACAGCCTTCGTTGCGGCCCATGCCCGGGTTGCAGCAAGTTCGGTTGCGAGGATGTATGGAGCTACGAAAATCAAAACGTCGAAGATCGAAAAAAGCGCAGGCCTCAAAACCTGCGTGCTAAAACGAACAACGACGGCTTGAGTGAGTTTTATGATTAAGCTACTAAGGGCGTACGGTGGATGCCTTGGCGCCAGAAGGCGATGAAGGACGTGGCAAGCTGCGATAAGCCTCGGGGAGCCGCAAGCAGGCTTTGATCCGAGGATTTCCGAATGGGGAAACCCGGCGAGATGAACTCTCGTTACAGCCCGCTGAATACATAGGCGGGTATGAGCTAACCCAGGGAAGTGAACCATCTCAGTACCTGGAGGAAAATAAATCACAGAGATTCCGAAAGTAGCGGCGAGCGAAATCGGAACAGCCCAAACCCAAGTGTTTACACTTGGGGGTTGTAGGACCGCATAAGTAGAGTTACCAAACCGGACATTAGGTGAACCCGCTGGAAAGCGGGGCCATAGAATGTGAGAGCCATGTAACCGAAAATGGACCGGACTCGAAGCGGTATCCTGAGTACTACGAGACACGTGTAATCTCGTAGGAAACTGGGGAGACCACTCTCCAAGGCTAAATACTCTCTGGCGACCGATAGTGAACCAGTACCGTGAGGGAAAGGCGAAAAGAACCCCTGCGAGGGGAGTGAAAAAGAACCTGAAACCGTATGCTTACAAGCAGTCGGAGGGCCATGCACAGACTTCGGTTTGTGAAAGCCTGACGGCGTGCCTCTTGCTTAATGAGCCGGCTAGTTATTCTAACGTGCAAGGTTAAGCGCAAGCGAGCCGTAGCGAAAGCGAGTCCGAATAGGGCGACAAGTACGTTGGAATAGACGCGAAGCGGGATGATCTACCCTTGGCCAGGTTGAAGGTCGCTTAACCGCGACTGGAGGACCGAACAGGTGTGAGTTGAAAATCGCTCTGATGAGCTGAGGGTAGGGGTGAAAGGCTAATCAAATTCCGTGATAGCTCGTTCTCCCCGAAATGTCTTTAGGGACAGCCTTGCATGAATTGCCACGGTGGTAGAGCTCTGAATGGACTAGGGACCAACTCAGGTTACCGAATCCAATCAAACTACGAATGCCGTGGACAAATATGCGGGAGTGAGACTACGAGGGATAAGCTTCGTGGTCAAAAGGGAAACAGCCCAGATCGCCAGCTAAGGTCCCTAAGTATGTGCTAAGTGGGAAAGGAAGTGTATTCGCTCGGACAGCCAGGAGGTTGGCTTAGAAGCAGCCATCCTTTAAAGAAAGCGTAACAGCTCACTGGTCAAGCGGATATGCACCAACAATCCAACGGGGCTCAAGCACATCACCGAAGCTGCGAAATGACACTTCTTCGGAAGTGTCTTTGGTAGGGGAGCATTGCGTGGAGTCTGAAGGTAGACCGTGAGGACTACTGAACACTACACAAGAGACCCTGCCGGCATAAGTAGCGATAAACACGATGAGAACTCGTGTCGCCGAAAGTCTAAGGTTTCCTGAGGAAGGTTAATCCGCTCAGGGTTAGGCGGGTCCTAAGGTGAGGCCGAAAGGCGTAGCTGATGGACAACAGGTCAACATTCCTGTCCCGCCTGGCGACGTTAATACGATGGGGTGACGCAGAAGGATAGGAGAGTCGGGTGATGGACGTCCCGATTGCCCACTGCAAGCCGGATCCCGGAGGCAAATCCCCGGGGTCATTCAACGGTCAGAGTGGGGACGAGGTCATACGACCGCAAAGTCTCTCATTTCACGCTGCCAGGAAAATCCCCTAAGGAGTCGTCCAGGTGCCCGTACCACAAACCGACACAGGTAGACGAGGTGAATATCCACAGGCGCTCGAGAGAACGCTCGCTCAGGAACTAGGCACATTAACCCCGTAACTTCGGGAGAAGGGGTACCGCTGTAGGGTTTATAGCCCGAAGCGGTCGCAGCGAATCGCGATCTGCAACTGTTTAACAAAAACACAGCTCTCTGCAAAGTCGAATACGACGTATAGGGGGTGACACCTGCCCGGTGCCGGAAGGTTAAAGCAAGGGCTTAGCGCCGCAAGGCGCGAAGGCTTGAACTGAAGCCCCGGTGAACGGCGGCCGTAACTATAACGGTCCTAAGGTAGCGAAATTCCTTGTCGGGTAAGTTCCGACCTGCACGAATGGTGGAATGATAGATCGACTGTCTTGGCGAACGGCTCGGCGAATTTGTGGTTCCGGTGAAGACGCCGGATGCCCGCATCTAGACGGAAAGACCCCGTGCACCTTAACTGCACTCTGGTCATGAGTAACGGAACAATCTGCGTAGCATAGGCAGGAGCCTGTGATTCCTTGGTCTCGGCTGAGGAGGAGGCAACAGTGAAATACTGCCCTGATTGTTCTGTCGTTCTAACCTACCGCCCGTGACGGGCGGGGAGACACGGCCAGACGGGTAGTTTGACTGGGGCGGTCGCCTCCTAAACTGTAACGGAGGCGCCCAAAGATCGGCTCAAGCGGATTGGAAACCCGCTGTGGAGTGCAAGAGCATAAGCCGGTTTGACTGTGAGACTTACAAGTCGAGCAGGGACGAAAGTCGGGTCTAGTGATCCGGTGGTCCCGCGTGGAAGGGCCATCGCTCAACGGATAAAAGGTACGCCGGGGATAACAGGCTGATCTAAGCCAAGAGTTCACATCGACGCTTAGGTTTGGCACCTCGATGTCGGCTCATCGCATCCTGGGGCTGTAGAAGGTCCCAAGGGTTAGGCTGTTCGCCTATTAAAGCGGTACGTGAGCTGGGTTCAGAACGTCGCGAGACAGTTCGGTCCCTATCTGGTGTGGGCGCAGGAGAATTGCAGGGAGTTGTCCCTAGTACGAGAGGACCGGGATGAACAGACCTCTTGTGTACGAGCTGTCCCGCCAGGGGCATCGCTCGGTAGCGAAGTCTGGAAGAGATAATTGCTGAATGCATCTAAGCAAGAAGCTCGCCCTAAGATAAGTTCTCCCAAGGCATCAATGCCTAAGAAGAGCAGTCGAAGACTACGACTTTGATAGGTTGGAGGTGGAAGTCCGGTAACGGATGAAGCTGACCAATACTAATCGCTCGTTCGGCTTAATCATAAAACTTTCTCAATCCGTCTTTGAGGAAGCGCAGAAAACTCTGGCCCGCTAACGGCCAGTGATCAATGCAACGCCTTTTCTGCACAGTGTTGTTCGACCTGCTGTCGAACTTGTAACGCCAGCCAATCTCTGTTGTCACCATCGCCGCCTTTGTTTCCTGGCGATGGTGCCGAATTTCGGCAAAACAATTTCGAAGTCTCTCTATCTCTGCTCTTACTGAAAACGGAGCACTGAAAACGTTCTCACTCTGTCCGTTCTTACTGACAACTGAGAACTGAAAACAGAGAACTTCAAAGAGTTTCCGGTGGTCATACCGCGAGGGTCACACCCGTTCCCATCCCGAACACGGTAGTTAAGCCTCGCCGGGCCGATGATACTGCACGGGCAACTGTGTGGGAACGTAGGTCACCGCCGGGATTAATTTAGAAAAGGCCGGTCTGAATGCTCAGACCGGCCTTTTTGTTTTTTACCGGCAATGAACTAATGCATCGTCTGGATGATGGTCGGTCCCGCTGTTTGGCGAATGAACCAGGTCCGCGCGTCTCCGGATGGAAGCCCTGAATTCTTGTCGTCGGGGTACACGATCAGGGCGTTTCCATCCAGAAACACGTCAGGCGCCCAGTATTCCGCGAGCGTCCGCGTGCCCGAGGCGCAGCCAAGACCATTCACGCAAACCGGGCCAACGTGCACCACGCCGGTTACCGTGCTCTGCGCGAATGTTGGCACGCTCGCGAAATCGTTTTGTGACTGTGCCGCGAACACCTGCCATTGCGCGGAGGTGTCCATGAAATTGGTGGTGGAAGACCCGAGCCAGGTGACGTCCACCTTGCCGGAATCTCCGGCCACCACCCAGGGCTGAATGGCGGTCCTCGTGGAAGCCCCGTTGTTGACGCGCACCGCGTGAGACCACGTTGCACCTTGATCCTGCGAAGTGCTCAGATAGGTGTTCACCCCATCCGAAAAAACCACATGCAAATTGCCGCCGTTATCCACGGCAATGGCGGGAAACACGTGCGCCAGCGAGGTATCCGCGGGACCCTGGTAAACGAGCTTCAGGCTAAAAGTAACGCCGCCGTCCGTGGACCGCGCCAGGTACACCTGCGTGCTGGTCTGATCGAAGAAGACGTTATAAACGTTGCCATTTCGCGGATCCACCACAATGTTTCCCTGGTCGCCGGGTTGCACGCCCGCGACCGGCGTGGTGACCTGCGTGATTTGCGGGAACGTGATCCCGCCATCGCTGGATTTAACGACCACAATGCTGACGGTCCCCGTGAGATCAGCGCCAAGTTGTTTGTACGTGAGGTAAAGCACGTTGTTGCCATACGAAGCGATCCACTGCCGGTCGTCCCCGGGAATGTCCGAAGAGAGCGGATTGACGGCCCAGGCGTTGCCGCCGTCGTAAGAGCTGGCCTGCGTCGTCGAGCCCAGCCAGAGCGAATTCATGTACACGTTCCCGGAAGTGCCGACCGCCAGGTCTTCATCGCCGCCGCCGAGGCCCACGCCCGTCGTCGTGCCGGTTGTGGCCACCACCTGGGTGCCATCAGGCTGGCCAAGATACGTGAAGCTCTTCCCAGTGTCATACGATTTCCAGACGTCCACGCCGCCCGGGACGCCCTGAATCGCCGCAACATAAAGATTGCCAAGCGCATCGTGCACCACCCGCGGCTCGACGTCCTGGTCCGCCACCAGCGTGGTGCCGGAGTTTGCCGGATCGTTCGGCCGCGGAAGCTCGAAGGGCGTGCCAAAAATCATTTTCCCCGTCTGGTAGCGCGCTTTGCCGTTGGCCACGGTGGGATCCGCCGCAATTTGCGCCGTTCCGGAATAGGAGACGTTCACCGTCTGCGAAGCCACGATGACCAGCTTATACGTCCCGTTGGGCAGCGGCCCGGCGTCAATCTCTTCGTACGTTTCGAAAGCTTGCACCGACGAAGCCAGCAGGTTCCCCGAAGGATCGAAAAGGTACAGGTCAAACTCGTTGGTGGCCCCCTGCCACGTGATGCGGATTTGCACCTCATCCGTGGGGTTCGTGGTAAAGAACTTCGCTGGCGTATTGACGCTGAGATAAAACGTATCGCAGTTGAGCGTAGTGCACGAACTGGTGTCCGTGGCCACCGCCGTGTATGGGCCGCCGGACCAATTTACCGGAGCCGTGGCCCCCGCGAGCGTGCCGCTGCCGGGAGTCGCTGAAAACGCCGGCGCGCTGGCCGTCAACAGGGCAGAAACCAGGAGCAGGATTTTCCGGGAAGGTCGAATCATGGCGCGCGAAATCTCCTTTCGAACGGGGCATGTGCCCCGTCGGGCGAGGCACATGCCGGGGGTACGTCGGGGTTAGAAAATGGCCGTCAACCTGGCGCATAGTTTGCTTACCATCCCGCCCCGTTCAATCCGGTCTTTCCCTGCTTCTCTTGTCCGGGATTTACCTAACGAGGGATCTGCATTGTTCCGCGTAGGGGCACGATACATCGTGCCCCCTCTTCGGTTCCGTTCTTTTCGCCCTTCCCAAGCCCGTCATCCCGAGCGGAGTCGAGGGATCCGCTTTCTCTTCTCTCTGGTGATTTCTATTTTCTGCCTTCTAGTTTTCTTTTTCCCCGCCCCCCAAAGCCGTTTTTCCCAACTAGGGCGCGGCCACCAGCCCCACGAATTTAAATATCCCCCTCGCTGTTTTCCTCCACTGCCAATGCCCCAGGATCAATCTCGGGAACCGGGGGAACCGGGGGACAGGAACGTGTGAAGAAATTGGGTTTTGAAACGAACCCAGTCTGACGGCAACTTTACGTGCGCGATCTTTGGCGATTCCTTCTCCTGCATTAATTTCCGTTCCACCGCTGTAGCCCCTATGCTCGCTCAACCCATGGCCGCAGGCTGCGCTTGCAGCGCGCGGCGCAGGCCGAACCAGCGCATTAAGTTGTAGGTCAGGCAAGCCCAGGTAGCTTCCATCGTGGCCTTCAGCCGGCCTCGGCAGCGGAATTGTCGCAGGCCGCAGCGTTCTTTAATCCAGGCATGCGCGAACTCGGCGATCTGCGAACGTCGCGCGTAGATTTGGCGTCCTTCTTCCGTCTGCATTTTGGCCTTGAAGGCGGTTGTCGCGGGCGGTTCTGCGAGGCGTGTGATCGAGCGCCTCCAGGCAGGTCGCGCTCCCGGCGGCGCGCATGGCTCGCGCAGCGCACAGGTGCGGCAAGCTTCTTTCGGTGCGCGATACACGTGCGTACGTACACCGTGCCCGCGATTCAGAATCGCGCCAGGGCGGAGTGCTTCTCCCGCCGGGCAGCGAAAAACATCTTGCTCGGCATCGTAAGGAAAAGCGCTTCTCAAAAACGCCGCACGGCGGCCCTGCGCGTCGCCTTCCGTCGCTTTCCAACTGTCTTGCCACGAGCCGTAAAAATCCACGCCGTGCGTTGCGGCCGCCTGCACCGATGCATGATTGGTGTAATCACCATCGGCAATGACCTGCTGAGGGGCGCGGCCTAATTTCTGTTTGCAGCGCTCCAGGGCGGGATCCAGTTGGCGATAGTCGATGGCATCGGTGGTGGCTTCCACGTTCACCACCAGACCGTGCTGCGTGTCAGTCACCAGTTGCACGTTGTAGCTGGGCACCGTGCCGCCTTCGCCGTTGCGCATCACGTGCGCTTCGGGATCGCTGCTGGAGGCGCGCGCCACAAAGGTTTTGCGATCGTGCACTTTTTCGCGCTGCAGCCGTTCTACTTCTCGCAAAGCCGTTTCCAGCCGACTGGCTCGCTGCCGTGCCGCGCGCCGCTTGGCGGCGGCCTGGCGCTTCACCAGTTGCTCTTCGTTCTCGGCTTGCTCGTTCAACACGCGCACCTGCTCCTGCGCCGCCGCCAGATGCGCCGCGATTTTCTCGCGGCCACGGAACGTGTTGCCGCCCGCGTTGGCTTTAATCTTGGTGCCATCCAGCGTGACCCGTTCGAGAGTGATCAGACCTTCGGCGCTCAGCATGCCCAGCACCTGCGTGAATAGATCGTCGAGTGCGGATTTGTTGTCGGAGCGGAACCCCGACAAAGTGCGATGGCTCACAGTCTGCAACCCGCATAGCCACTGGCAACCCGGTTCGTATTCGCACTGCCGCGCCAGCTCGCGCGCCGAACTGATCCCCCGACTATATGCGTACAGCCACAAGCTGATTAACAACTGCGGATCGGTGTGCTCTCTCCCGGCGCTGCCTTCCACCGCAGCGATTTGCGCATAATACAACCGCAAATCCAGCCGCCCGACCAACTCCCAAATCGAACGCACGCAGTGCTCTTGCTCTACCAACTTCTCTACATCCACCGTTCGCAGGAAAAGTTGCCGGCGATCAATCGCCACTAGTCGGGGAACGGCAGTCTCATCGTTGCTCATGCTCGCAGTCTACACAAAGCGACTCCATCCACCGCGCCAATTTCTTCACACGTTCCAGACGGGACGTTTTCGAATATTTAGGGGCGGGTGGGCCAGCCTCCACACATCGAGAGTGAACGCTTTATCTCACGTCCATCTGGTCGCCAGTCTTGTGCTCCTCAACTTGGTAGCGCAAGAATCGGTGGATGGCTTCAATTGCCTCTTTGTTCGCGGAATAAATAACAACACGTCCTCCATTCGGAGTTTCCTCGAACGAATATTGAATATCCTTCCGCAGCCGCTTCATTTCCTGCACCCCGGGCGGAACGGTATCGTGAACAAACATCGGAATATCGAAATCTCCGTTTTGAAATGCTTTTGCGATGTGCCCCAAATGCATCCTGATTTCGTTTCGATTGGTCGTGTCGGCGGAGTCGTTAGCCTCAACCTGAATCACTCCTCCATTCGACTTCAACAAGAAGTGATGTGTCGTGTCGGTTTGCGAGAAGCCCATGCCTTTTTCTCCGCGCTCATTCATCTGCGTATGTGCCGCGTGCATCGGACACTCGTTCGGCGATTCCGGTTTCTGGTTGGATTGAGCAGAAACCCATACCGTGAGTGCGATCAGAAGAATCAGTTTCATAGCTGTCCCCGCTTTTGAATGCCGCGACCCAAATCTCGTGCATGGGTCTTCGGGTGAGCTGCCAACGTTTCGAGCAGTCGAGCCTGTTTGCCGCGAGGCGTCTTGGCTAGCCTCCGGTCCCACGCGAAAAGTGTGGAACGTAATTCGCGCCGCCACGATTGCAACTCTCGAAGTCTCTTTTCGAGGATCGCAAGTTTTTCAGCAGCCAGCTCCCGAACGCGGCGACAGGGTGCGCCTCCGCTGTTCCGTTCGCGGAAGATGTCTGCTAGTTCAGCTACCGAGAATCCGATGGCCAGTCCAGCTCGAATCAATCGCATTCGAGCGAGACTGTCTGGCGAAAACACCCGGTAGCCGGCGGAAGTTCGAGCAGCAGCGGGCAAAAGATTCCGCCGCTCGTAGAAGCGAATCGTGTCCGCACTTACGCCGGAAAGACGAGCCAGTTCACCGCAATATAAGGGTCGAGTTGTGGAAACTTTGGAACTCACAGGATGAGCCTAAACCTTGGAATCAGTTCCAGGGTCAAGCCAATTCTCACTGTACGCCACATTGCTGGCAAGCGGTGGGTGCGGGTTTTGACTCTTCTTATTTCTTGGACGGGTGTCCCCTCCGTGGGTGCCCCATACGCGGGTTTTTAGCGTGTGGGGGTTTTGACTTTGTTTTTTCTTGTTCCCTATCCTCTGTGAACTCTGTGCTCTCAGTGGCCCGCGCCTGCCCCGACCTGGTCGGGGTGTAAAGTCCCGATTTTCCCATCCTATTTCTAGTTTTATCCCTTCCCCGCCCTTGGCGCCTCCCGCTCTATGACGAGCGGTCCCGCCGCAAGCGACGACGCTCTAAGAGCTGTTGCTCCAGAGCCTCAGTGACAAAGAACCCGCTCGCCTTCAATCGTTGGAGAACTTGCGTGAAATCGCCCACCAACCCCATCGTGTCCGCACGTTCCAGGACACCCAGCGTTCCCGAGAGCGGAAGATTTCGACTCAGAGCGATAGTCCGTCCAATCTGCTCATCAATCAAAAGCACGTCCGCCCGCAGCGCTTCCGCCAGCAGAATGGCTTGCCGTTCTCCTCGATGCAATGCAACCGGAAACGTGGTTGCCTGAGTTTCTTGCGCCGTCCGAACCTCAAACCAGTCCGGCATTGACAACACACGGCTTCGCACAGTCTCCGGCGTTCTCGGATCTGTCAATTCCTCGTGCACTGCAACGGGGACAAAGACCTTCTCAAACAGTTGTCCCAGGAGATGTTCTTGTTCGATGGCAATTAAATACCGCAGTGGCGTGGTGTTGGAGACGGCTTTCATGCCGCGAATAGCTTAGCGTGGGCTGCGACGCGACGCCGCGTCGAACAACGCTGCCTCGCGGTCCAGATCGGCTTCCTCGATCACGGCGAGGGGAACATGGTGCCGGCCTAGAAAGTCTTCCGTCTCAACTCTGGAAAAACCCAGAATCTCCGAAACTTGGTAGAGTGTCAGAGTTTGCTCGCGGTAGCCCTCGAGGGCGAGGGCCTCTAGCACGCGCCGGGACACGTCTCCACCAGAAGCGGAAAGCCGCTTGGCGACATCGTCAGGGATGTGGAGCGTGACTTCCATTCCCGCAGTCTAGCATGGGAAACCGCGGACAGTTGAGACGTTTTCGATCCGCTATCTCTCTCCATCCAAACCACTTAAAGTTATCCTTGACTAACAGTACCCATTTGCTATAATAGGTTTGTAGTCAGCAAGCTTCCCCGCCCGCCGCAGCCCTGACGAGGAGCCTGCCCGCGACTCATGCCCGTCCACCAGGTTGTCCTTCAAATCTCCCCAAGATTCTCCCATCCAGAAGAGTTACCTTCTCGCCGACACCACGCCCCCCTAAGTCCTTTATCCGCAACACTTACAAACCTCCTCCCAAGTGTTGCAAACAAAAGACTTACAGGAAACCTAACCCCTTTAGATGCAACACTTACAAAAACACGGGGGTGGGGGGCTTCCTCTTCCTTCCTTACCTCATTGCGTCCTTACTTCGTCCCCAGCTCCTTCGGAGCACACCTGCACCGCAGTCCCATTGCACGGTGCGCGGAGGCCGCTATCCTAGCAATAACATGAACCTCCCGCGCAAACTCGTTCTCCGCTCCTTGGCAGCCCTTGCCTGCCTCGCGTGCTGCCTCTCGGCCACCGCCGCCACCGACCCGCCCGCGGACGACTCCGCCATCTCCTCCGCGATCTGTCCCATCGTCTACCCCGTGGACCAAACGCCTTCCGCGCGAGGCTACCGCTACGTTTTCTTCGGCAACGCCTTCTTTATCAATAAGCAGGGCTACCTGCTGACCGCTGCGCACGTCCTGAGTTCGTTCCGCAACGGCGGCGGCCAGCCTCACATCCTGGTGGATCGCCCAATGGCGCCGCCCCAATTGCTCCCAGCCGAAGTCGTAGCCGTGGACTGGGAACACGACGTCGCCGTCCTGCGCGCCACGCCTAATCCCTTCGAGGGCAAATACAAGGTAACGTTTCTGCCGCTCACGGCCGAGCAGCCGCTCCCGGGAAAGTCCGTGCTGGCCGTGGCCTTGCGTCCCGTCAAGATCCAGAATCCGCACACCTACGAGCTGCCCGCAAAAGAGAGCTTCTCCGCGCGCGTCCTGAACTATCAATTCACGCAAGAAGAGAAAAGCGCCGGCGATACGGAATTATTTTTGTTCAGCCACGAAGTGCTCCTCGGCCAGAGCGGCGCTCCGGTCGTCTCCGCCGATTCGCACGAAGTGGTGGGCTTGGTGGACGGCCGCTGGCTCCATCCCGGCGAGACAGGCACAGCCGACGAGCCAATGACGCCGACCCTTGGCGCAGCTGTTCGTATCCACTACGCGCTAGCGCTGCTGCAGGAAAAGGGCATCGCATGGCAAACGGCTGCGGGAGCTTCCGGGCTGGCGCAAGACGCAGCCGCGCAAACAACAAATGTATCCGTCCCTGTTCCGCTTTCCCTGGTCGCCGCGCCGTTTCCTTCGCAATCGCTTTCCGGCGGCGAAGTTCTTCTCGACGCCCTGGTGAACACCAGCGGCATGCTCGAAGACATCAAGGTCGTGAAGGGCGAAAGCCCTTTCCGCGAAAAAGGGCTCAGCGCCATGCGCACATGGACATTTCTTCCCGCGCGCGCTGACGGCAAGCCAGTGGAAGCGCGCATCGGCGTGACGTTTCAATTTCCGCAAACGTTCCTGCGAGCAGTGGAGAATCGCACGCGCGAGTACGCCGCGCTGTCCACGAACGCACCGGATCGCGCCGCACTGCCGTTGGACACCGTCGAGCCGGGCTCTTTGCCGAACAGCGCCAGCGAAGGCAGCGTGATTCTGTTCGACGTCGTGGATAAGCAGGGCCAAATTACTTCCACGCGCGAAGTGTACGGCATGGAATTGCTCGCAACTCCAGCCGAAGCCGCCGCGCGCCAATGGCGTTTCACGCCCGGAAAACATGCAGGATCGGAAACGGACTCAGCGGCCATCGCCGTTTTCGTTTTTCGCCGCTCAGTCGTAGCCGACAGTGTAGCGTCCGCGAAAAAAACGCACTGACGCAGCGGGCTTTTTTCGTGGAACACTCTTGCGTGAAGGACGTGATATTTGCAGTTCGAAGTTAGGAGACGAATCAGAACAAACGCGGCTGCCGCTTCGGCACTTCGCGGCCAAAATATTCGTAGGCGCGCGGAGTCGCTACGCGACCGCGCTGCGTGCGGTCAATCATTCCGATTTGCATGAGGTACGGCTCGTACATCTCTTCGATCGCGTCTTCTTCTTCGGAAAGCGCGGCGGCGAGCGTGCCCAGGCCGACCGGCCCGCCCGCATATTTATCGAGCAGCGCGATCATCAAGTTGCGGTCGACTTCGTCAAGGCCGTGATCGTCCACGCCCAGCATTTGCAACGCTTCCTGGGCAACAGCGCAAGTGATGCGCCCGTTGGCGCGCACTTCCGCAAAATCGCGCGAGCGCCGCAGCAAGCGATTCGCGATGCGCGGCGTGCCCCGGCACCGCCGCGCAATTTCTTCCGCGCCGCCTTCGTCCATCTGGATGTTCAGGATTTTGGCGGAGCGGTGAATGATGATCAGCAAATCTTCCGGCTCGTAAAAATCGAGCCGGTGGACGATGCCGAATCGAGAGCGAAGCGGCGCGGTGATTAATCCCGCGCGCGTCGTCGCGCCGATCAAAGTAAAGTGCCCCAGCTGGAACGGATGAATGCGCGCGCCTGGCCCCTGCCCGATAATCAGGTCCACGCGAAAATCTTCCATCGCGGGATACAGCACTTCTTCGACCGCCGGCTGCAGGCGGTGAATCTCATCGAGGAAAAAAACCTCTTTTTTCTCGAGCGAAGTCAAAATCGCGGTGAGATCGCCCTTGCGTTCCAGCAGCGGCCCCGCGCTGGTCTTGATCGGAACATTCAGTTCATTCGCGATAATTTGCGCGAGCGTGGTTTTGCCCAGTCCCGGCGGGCCATACAAAAGCACGTGGTCCAGCGCTTCGCCCCGGCTGCGCGCCGCGTCGATCGCAATTTGAATATTTTCTTTGACGCGTTTTTGTCCGATGTATTCGTCGAGGCGTTTAGGGCGCACGCTCACGTCAATGCGCGCGTCTTCCTCAAACGCCTGCCCGGAAACAATGCGCTCCGGCTGCCGTTGCTGCATCATCCGTTTTGCGGTTGCATCCGCCATGGTTATGCCGATCTTGCGGCGCGGCCTTTTGGCGCGCTCAAAGAATGCAAAGCGCCGCGAAGAAGTTTTTCAAAGTTCGCCGCGCCTGCTTCGCGCTTCGCTTCGCCGACAGCGGCTTCGGCGGCGCGCGCGTCGTAACCAAGATTTATGAGCGCGGAAATTACGTCGGCTTCGATGCCGGCGGGCGAGGACGCCGCGGGTTTTTCTGACTCCACTGCGACGGTCTCCAGTTTGTCTTTTAGTTCGACGACCATGCGCTCAGCGGTTTTTCTTCCAACACCGGGAATTTTCGTAAGCCGCCCCAGGTCGCTGCCGCGAATCGCCGGAACTAATTCTTCTACGCTCATGCCACTCAGAATTTTCAACGCCAGCGTCGGGCCCACGCCGGAAGCGGAGAGCAGCATTTCGAAGAAGTGTTTTTCGCGCGCAGAGACAAAACCGTATAGCGCGAGCGCGTCTTCCCGCACATGAGTGTGTATCAAGAGGGTGACTTCCGTGTGGAGCTCGCCAAGCGCCGCATAAGTGGAAAGGGGGACTTGCACGACGTAGCCAACGCCGCCGACATCCACGAGCACCTGGTTCGGTCTTTTTTCGGCGAGGCGTCCGCAAAGCTGGCCAATCATCGTTCGCCAGTATTGCCGCTTTTCCTTCGCCCGTCAACGCGGGACCTGAAGATTCGAATGCAATCGCCAACACGCGGGAGGACGGGGAGCGGCGCAACGTTTGCCCGGTGATTCGAAAGCGCAACCGGAAAATGGGAGAACGGCTTCCCCTCGCAGGTTCACAGCAGTGCTTGATGCGGCGGCACTTCGGCGCGCGGCGCGGCTGCGCATTGCGCGCTGCGGGATTCGAATCCGATCAGGAGGCGGAGGCCGCGGTCGCAGCCGGCTTGTAGTGGCCGGGCACGGCGCGCAGAGCGATCGCCAGGCGGTTCCATAGATTGATCATTCCGACGGCAAGAGTAAGATCCACAATTTCTTTTTCACTGAACTGCTTGCGGACTTCTTCGAAGACGTCATCGGGAACGTGGGTCTCGGAAACGAGAGTGAGGGACTCGGTCCAGGCCAGGGCCGCACGCTCGCGCTCGGTGTAGAAGGGAGTTTCGCGCCAGGCGTCGAGCTCGTAGAGGCGCTGCTCGGTCTCGCCGAGGGCGCGGGCGTCTTTCGAATGCATATCAATGCAGTAGGCGCAGCCATTGATTTGCGAGGCGCGCATTTTGATCAGATGGAGCAGCTTGTGATCGAGGCCGCATTCGGCGAAATAAGTTTCAATTGCGTACAGCGATTTTTGTGGTTCGGTTAAGTATTTTCTGGCGTCAATTCTGGGTTGCATGAGAATTCCTCCTTCGGCAGGGAAACTGCGCGCGCAGCCGGTCGGGTCACCAGCGATTTTACTCCCTGCGGGGCTGCTTTTTGAATGGATGATTCGAACGCGCGAGTGGGTGCGAGAAAATTGTGAAGGGAATAGAGGAGCCGGCCATCCCAAGTTTTCAGATTACTGGTCACTTGGCCTTCCCAGGAGATTGCACTTCTCCGGTAAGCGCTATGGGGGCAGGAAGTCGCCGGGATCACCTTGACTCCGATGACCTCCTGCTCTTTGCCCGGGGTTATGGGCGTACTTTGTCAATGCTGCTGAATAGTGCGTTTGCGCTGCCCGCCTTCATGAAAGCCGAAACTCCAGTGACCCTCCTGTGCTCGAGCTCGGACGGTCCTTGTTCTTGCAAGGGCCACGGCTCGCTCGAGATCGAACGCTAGTGCGCAGCCGGAGGGGGAGCGGGCGTACCATCCGACCAGCGGCGTACGGGAATCAGAAAGACGGTAAGGTGCTCCTCCGGATTTTAAAACGTGATAATTGGCGATCCGAGAAGATCCGCGCCCCAGGCCTTGGAATCAGTTTCGGGAGTGAAAAACATTAGATGCGGAAGCCACGGTCCACCCGCCTGGTCGCCCAAATAGCCTTGCTTCGACAGCATGTAGGACATCGCGCCAGGCTCCGGCGCCGGCAGCTCCTTTTTATCGATGGCCGCCGCGATGGCCTCGAAAATCTGCGCTTTCGTCCGCCCGGCGATGACCAACTCGGTCTTTTTGATCGTGCGCGGAAGGTAGGTCCGTACCGCCGGAGCGTTGAGGCAGAGCGGGCCGCGCAGTTTAGGATTCCAAAAGTCCGGAGCATTGATCCCGGCAGTCCACGAGCGTTCTACCAGGCATACGAAACCGTTCTTGCCCTGAACGGCAGTTTCATAGCCAGTTTTGCCGAGAACCAGAACTTCGGCTTCGCCGGAGATAGAATCCGGCGCAGCGCTGCGCGCCAGTTTGATCTCTTCGTTGCGATCCGGCATCAGGTATTGTTCGAGCGGAGCCATGGCCGGATAGGCTGTCTTGGCGTTTTGAGCTTGCGCGGGCCACGCCGCGGCGAACAGGACGACCAGAGCGATGCTCTTTACTGCGCTCGTCCTCACTCTTTTTCGTTCCATGACTTCTCCCGATTCTGAAGACCACGGCTTAAGTTTCCCATTCGCACGCATAACCGTCCTTTTCGGGCTGAATCCACTTCTCCGGTAACGGCGTTAACCAGATGGGATGAGAAGGCCGGTCTCCGCGGGATGCATTAAGCTCCCAATGTTCGACGTGCTCGAAGCACAATAAAAAGGAGACCGGCATGAAAAAGAGTAGCACTGTTCGGGTAAATGGAAACATGATTTTCAAGGGATACAAGCTCACGATTGGTCTGGACCTCGGCGATCGCTGGTCGAACTACTGCGTTTTGGATGAAGTGGGCGAAGTCCTTCTGGAACAGAAACTAGCGACGACACCGGAAGCGATGAAGCAGACATTTGCGAGGATCCCGCGGAGTCTCATCGCCCTGGAGACCGGAACACATTCGCCTTGGGTCAGCCGGCTGTTAACAGAGCTGGGATACGAAGTGCTCGTGGCGCACGCACAAAAGGTGGAATTGATCACCAAGAGCAATCGAAAAGATGATCGACACGATGCGCGGACACTAGCACGGCTGGCGCGAATCGACCCCGAGCTGTTGGGGCCGGTACGGCATCGCAGCGCGAAAGCACAAATTCATCTGACAGTGATCCGGGCACGTGCGGAATTGGTGAGTGCACGAACCGCGCTGGTGAATGCGGCGCGAGGATTGGCGAAGTCTTATGGTGAACGGCTGCGCAAGTGTGGCACGGACCAAGTGAGCCGGGAGCTGGCCACGGAATTGAGCACGGAGTTGCGTGAGGTTCTGGAGCCGTTGCTGAAAGAAATCGAATCGTTGACCGAGCGCGTCAAGGAATACGACGCGCGGATGGAGAAAATCGCCCGGGAGAGCTACCCGCAAGTCGTGCTGCTCAAACAGGTGAAGGGAGTAGGAACACAGATCGCGCTGACGTATGTCCTGACTCTAGACGACCCACATCGGTTCGCAAAGAGTCGCGAGGTGGGCTGTTTTCTCGGGTTAAAACCTGGGCGCAGGGACTCCGGAGAGAGCCAGCCGCAAATGAACATCAGTAAAGAAGGAGACCGTTACTTGAGGACCATGCTGGTGCAAGGGGCGCACTACATCCTGGGACCCTTTGGAGAAGACAGTGATCTGCGACGTTGGGGGCTAAAACTTGCCGAGCGCGGAGGGAAAAACGCCAAGAAACGAGCGGTTGTTGCGGTGGCCAGAAAATTAGCGGTACTACTGCATCGGTTGTGGGTGAGTGGAGAGGTGTACGAACCACTGCGCAATAGCAACAAAGCGATGCGCGCTGCGGCTTAAAGTGAAGAACCCACAAAACAGGGGATGCTAGGGGTCGACGGAGTTGGCGATCGTCGTTGCTGGGCGATCCTGGCTCGAAATTTCTCTGCGGAAAAGTGGGAAATACAGGAAGAAAGAAAAAGGAGCATACAAGAAGAAAAAAGATCCAAACAGCCGAGCTCAACCGCCGAGATCAGGTGACTGCGGCCAACTCCTGGCCCAGTTCCCTTCGAAAAGAGGGGAACCGAGGTCGATAATCAGGTAGCAGCACCTACTGAATCGAGTATACCCACCATGCACCGAGCGACCATCGCTCAACCAAGAGTGCGGATGGAAGGGTGGCGACAGGAGCGGCTTGGCTCAAGGGCAGGAACTCACAGGGAGGAGAGAAGAACAAAAACATCCTTATAAGAAGAAAAAGAGGAAAAATAGAAAAACACACTTGACTCATACCGGCCTTCTCATGGAAGGAGTTAGTTAGGATTTTCTTGACCTGCCCCACGCAGTCCTCGGGCTGTACTGCTTAGTGGTCAGGTAAACAGGCTCGCAAAAGGTATCACGATGTTGCTCAGATTGTGGCCAAACACAGATGGCCAGACACTATCCGTGCGTTCGCGTATCCATCCTGAAACCATACTCATCAGGAACGGAGCGATGGCAGCCGGAAGAACAATGCGGGCATGAAGCTGACTATCGATGGCGATAAGGCCGTTGGAACCGGCGAAGAGTACGGCAGTGATGATGAGCCCCCAGCCGAACTCCGCGTTGGCCAATCGCCACGGTTTTCCGAAAACGCGGTTCAACATGGACTGAAACACGCCCCGGAATACCAGTTCCTCGGCGAGGCCGGGCATGATCAGGAGGAAGACCCAACTCCCGGCGTCAAGTTTCTTGCGCGTCCCAAGAAGGAAGAAGACCGCGGGGACCGCCAAAGCCAGGGACCCCGCGAGGATCGATGGCTTTAACCAACCGGGCCGGAAACGCGAAGTTACGCCAATGGAGGCTAACGAGATTCCGGGGACGAGAGCGACCAGCAAGAAGGGCCACACCGTCGAGAGGATGCTCTCCTGCCAACTCCAGTACAGGTGCTGGAATACACCGACCCGTGGTATTTCATCCAGGCCAATGTCCAGGACTACTAAGGATGCTACGAATAGCAATAAGCCCCAACGCCGAGTGTGAGAGCGCCAGGCGGCAATCAACATAAAGGGAAGGGCGCACGCCAGCATGAGCCCCGCTTCCAGGGCGACTCGAAAGAAGTAACCGCGAACTTGCACCTCGCCATTATAGGCGAGATTTCCTCCTTGACTTCGAAAACGGCAAGCGTTGTAACGCGCCTGCGTGAAAGTTAGTGGAGATGGCCCGTGCAGTCCCGTCACCGGACATCTTCCTAATTGATTTTGGGGGTTGATTCCACTTCTCCGATTAGCGCGTTAATCGTCCGAGTGCCGCGACGGTTCGCTTCAATTACTTCCTCGAACGCTGTTGCAGGATAACTTCCGTGTAGCCGACCATCCGGGAGTCATCGAGTGGTAGCTCGAATCGAAGGCCAGGTGCGGCCACTTCTGCCATCGAGCGAATCCGAGATGCGATCAAGCGCACACCGAAGAATGCCGGGAGGCTGGAAGCGAAGAGCAACTGCTAAAAGAAGTCCGTCAATCCTACAACGGCAAGATTGTCGTGGGGCATGATCTGGAAATTTTCTGATGCCAATTCAGTCTGGCTTTTGCTGAGAATAGGACTTCTCCGAATTCGACGTCCAATGCTGGAGTCATCAGCGAGACGAGAATGTCCAAAACAGAACAGTAACCTTCCGGCTCCTGTTTTACCCTAACAACCAAGGCGTTGAACAATGGCGGAGATCCGAGCATTCAGGCCTGGGGCTAATTCGGGTTGCCTGATTAGCGTTCCAGGAACTCCTTCGAGGAAATTCACTTTCAACTGCCTGTTACACGAAAATGGGGCGCCAATGGCCCGCCAGGAATGAGTTGAGCGATGAAAACACCGGTCGGTTTTGCAAGTTTTTGCGGGCGAGCATTCCTAGTGCTCGGCCTGTTCGTTGCGGCTGTGCCCTCAGCTTTTGCGTTCGATGATCCACCCTTTCGCGTAGCGCGGCTCAATTTTGTCGAGGGCGAGGTTTCTTTCCAGCCGGGCGGCGAAACAGATTGGGCGTGGGCTACCTTGAACCGTCCCATGACTGCCGGAGACAGTCTCTGGACCGGCAATAGGTCCAGAGCGGAGATGCATATCGGATCAACGGCCATTCGCGTGGATGGGCAGACCTCGGTTTCCTTCCTGAATCTGGATGACCGTACGGTTCAGATACAATTGAACTCCGGAACGATCAATGTGCGCGTGCGGAATCTTTACGGCGACGACGTGTTCGAAGTGGATACTCCGAACCTCGCGTTTACCGTCTTGCAGCAGCGGCGACTACCGCATCACCGTTGATCCCGATGGCAGCTTCACAACCATTACGCTGCGCGACGGCCACGGACAGATTACCGGCGGTGGCCAGGCGTTTCTTGTGGACGGCGGCTCCCAGGTTCAAGTCTCCGGCACGGACTATATTTCCTACGACATTTACGATCTGCCGGGCCGCGACAGTTTCGATCAGTGGTCGCGCAACCGCGAACTTCGCGAAGAGCGCTCGCCGTCAGCCCGTTATGTTTCCCCGGAACTAACCGGCTCGGAAGACCTCGATCAAAATGGCACCTGGCGAACGGATCGTAATCTCGGTCCGGTGTGGGTTCCCACGCACGTCTCGCGCGAATGGGCACCCTACAGAGATGGTCACTGGGCCTGGGTGGACCCGTGGGGGTGGACGTGGGTTGATGACGCGCCTTCTGGATTCGTGACTTCTCATTACGGCCGTTGGGCTCACTTGGACAATGATGGGAACGGCGGTGGGGGTTGGGCTTGGGTTCCGCCGCATCGCGAAGCGAACCATGATGAACGCGAGTATCGCCCCGTGTATTCCCCAGCGCTCGTTACCTTTGTGGGAGATTCGAATTCATCGCGCGATTTCGGAAGTGGCGGCGGCGTGGCGTGGTTTGCGCTGGCCCCTGGCGAAGTCTACGTGCCCGCGCGCCAGGCCAGCCCGACCTACGTCACCAACGTGAACGTTACCAACACCGTGGTGCAGCAGACCACCATAACGAATGTGGTGAACAACAACGTTCAGACAACGACCTATGTGAATCAAAAAGTTGCTGGTGCCGTTACGGCCGTTCCCCGCGCAACGTTCGTGAATGCCCAGCCGGTGGCCCAGGCAGCGGTGAAAGTCGCTCCCAGCGCGATCACGGCGGCTCCCGCGGTTCACACCGCGACCGTAGCCCCCGTCAAAGCAAGCATCATGGGCGCAAATAAAGAGAGTACCGCGAACGCCGCAGCTGCCAGTGCTCCGCCGAAGCCTCCGGCTGCGGTCGTCAGCAGGCCGGTAGTGGCCAAAGTAGCTCCTCCGCCCCCGCCGGTAGCCTTCGCGCAAAAGCAGCAGGCTTTGCAAGCAAATCCTGGCAAGCCACTCGATGCGAAGGCCGAGCAGTCTCTCCGCGCGGCAACGCCTCAACCCGTTGAGCGAGTTGTGAAGACGGCTCCTCCGGCGCCGGCGGTCAAACCAGTCGAAACGGCAGCGAAAAAGCCCCAGCCAGCGACCTCGCTAAACACTTCGCAGCAGGTCCATCCTCCGGCTCCTGGAACCCCGCCTGCGGCCGCTGGATCACAGCAGACCCCGCAGCAACAACTGGCTGCAGAAAAGGCCAAGGAACAGGCTGCGCAACAGCAAGCAGCCCAGCAAAGACCGCCACCGAAAAAGCCAAGCAGGAAGCTGCGCAACAACAGGCCGCTGCAGACAAAGCCAAACAGGAGGCCGCCCAGCAACAAGCGACTCAATTAGCAGACCGCCGAAAAAGCCAAGCAGGAAGCTGCGCAACAACAGGCCGCCGCAGACAAAGCCAAACAGGAAGCCGCCCAGCAACAAGCGGCGCAGCAAGCGGCAGCGGAAAAGGCAAAACAGCAAACGGCGCAACAACAGGCAGTCGCCGAAAAAGCCAAACAGGAAGCCGCGCAGCAGCAGGCGACTCAGCAGGCAGCCGCCGAAAAGGCCAAACAGCAAGCCGCGCAGCAACAGGCAGCGCAGCAACAGGCAGCCGCAGACAGGGCTGCCCGGCAACAAGCGGCTCAACCAGCGCAGGCCAATCGCCCTGGTGCGCCTTCGACAGTCCATCCGAACGAGATTCCGGCTCCGCCACGGATCGTTATTCAACCCTCCGCGAATGCCGAGTTGGACAGGAAGCACCAGCAGGAGCAGGATCAGCTCCGCGCGAAGCAGGAGCAGGACCGGCAGAGAGTCCAGCAGCAGCAGGAGCAGGAACACGCGAAACTCGCGCAGCAACAGGCGGATGCAGCTAAAAAGCAACTAGTTGAGCAACAGCATCAAGAGCAGACGCAACAACTGCTGCAAAAACACGCGGAAGAGCAGAAACTGTTGGCGGACAAACAGAAGCAGGAACGGCAGAATCAACCCAAGCCCCAAAAGGGCGATCGTCCTCCGCAGGAAAAGCCTTAACGACGCACCGAACTTTTCTCCGCCAGGTATGTCTTGCGGGGCATCTCTGTACCTGCCCGACACATCGTGGAGGCTACCGTAATTTCAAGATTAGGAATCGCGGGAGGGGACTGCCGAAGGAAGGGCAGCCTACATTGAAGACTTGCGTAAGGCCATGATTCGTGCCTGGATCACGGGCAACTCGGAAGCAATCCCTTCAGCAATCATTTCCACTTGCCTGGTTAGTCTTGCTTACCGGACAACGCCAGTTCCAGGACTTCAAATGTGTACAGTTACTGCGTTGATCAGGCACTTTCCTAGTGGCTGATCTAGGATCGGCGACGGAGGCCCACAGAGGTGGCTTCTCTACGATCCTGCACAAGAGAGCGATGGTTTCATTTCGGCTGGATGATTCGAATGAGCGAGTGGGTGCGTCAAGGAAAAGAAAAAAATCAAACGCAGCCAGCCAATTTGGCGGCGATCAGCGGCGGTTGCGGTCTTTGCGGACGGCCTCGTCGATCAAGGCGTCCAGTTCGCTGCGCGTCAGCTTGACGTCGTCGTCGCCGTTTTCACCGCTGTCGCTGGTGATGGGCAGTTCCGCTCCGCCACCGGGAGGGGGAGAAACGAAGTAGCGCGGGCGCGCGGCCATCAGCTTGGCGACTTCGCGGCCGGAGAGCAGCACGGGCTCTCCCGCAAGCTCTGCGGCAAGGGTAATTTTCGCGCTGTGCTCGACAGTCTCCAGTCGAAAGAAGGCGGTGAGCAGGTCCGGACCACACGTGACGGCGCCGTGGTTGGCCAGCAGGAGCGCGTCGTAGTGCGGAACAAATGGTTCGATGGCTTCGCTTAATTCCTTCGTTCCGGGGGTGGCGTATTGGACCAGGGGAATTTGTCCGAGTCCGACAATGACTTCGGGAAGCAGAGCATAATTCAACGCGCGGCCGGCAACCGCAAATCCGGTGGCGGTGGGCGGATGGCCGTGGCAAATGGCCATTACGTCCGGCCTCATGCGGTAGAACAAAAGATGCATCGCCAGTTCGGAAGAAAACTTGCGATCGCCAGCAAGCTGCCGGCCATCCAAATCGGTAATCACCAGATCCTCAGGGGCGAGCATGCCTTTGTTCATGCAGGTGGGAGTGGTGAGTACGCTGCCGTCCTCCAAGCGGACGGAAATGTTTCCTTCGCAGGCGACGATGTGTCCGCGTTCGTACATCCAGCGGCCGGCAATGCAAATATCGCGGCGATGCTGTTCTTCGCTCTTCGAGTGGCCTGACGAGAGTGAGTCCGGGTTCAAGGGCGGACTCCTTCCTGGCTTCGAAAGTTTTTCGAGCCGTTCAGATTGAACTGATTCGGGCACCATCCGTAGCGGAGTTACGGAGCGCCTCATGCCGATCTCCAATAGCGCGGCAGGAGCGCAAAAGAAGCTAATACAAGTTGGACACAAAAGCTACTGCCAATCCAAATCCCCAGGCTGGATCTCCGCAAGGAGCGAGTTCGGGGAAATTGCCGATCTGCAGAGGGCATTTCCGGGATGCTACCGGGGTAGAAGTGCCAGAAGCTGGAGGGTCGTGGATTGGGCGCTGGCGATTTCCTAACGTGAAATCGAACGAGTTTGCGCGAAGCGAGAGGTGCTTTTCTGCGACTTACGGGCGGGAAGAACTTTGTGCTTGCGCTGCCGCGAAGGGCAATGCGCTTTCGGGATCGTGTTGGCGGGGCTTCAGATGCTTGAGCTCGAAGAGGGCGCTGGAAGCGGCATGCTTCATGGCCAGAGAACTCTCGATGCCGCAGGTGCAACCGGGACACTCGCGGCGAAGCATGGCTTGGGCCTGGCGAGAGTAGGCCTCCGAGGCCAAGACGGTGGCGAGGCTTTCCTGAAGAATATTGCCGACCGGTTTCAGGGGGTAACAGCCGGTCAAAACATCGCCGTTGGACATGACAAAGACTTGCAGGTAGCCGAGAACGCAGGGAGGCTCGTTGATGGCCTCTTTGTTGTAATACTGCTGGATGTAGTCGACCTCGTAGGAGGGGCGCTGGAGGCGGTCGCGGACGAATTTAACAATCTCGGCCGCGTCGTTCCCGTTCGGCCACATGGAATCGAGGTCGGCGCCTTTCAAAAAGAAAAGACTGTTACTGAGGATATTCGTTTCAATGTCAGCGCCCAGTTCGCGCGCGGTGTCAGCAAGCTTGCCGAGTTCCCAGGCAGACATGCGATTAAGGGTGACGGAGAGGGCGAGGTGCTTGCCGCGGAGCAAGCGCAGGCCTTCCAAGCCCAAATCATAATAGCCCTTGATTCCGCGGATGAGGTCGTTCGTTTCCTTCAGGCCGTCAATGGACAAGGCCACGTGAGAAATGGGCGAGTCATTGATTTCTTTATGGAGTTTCTTGATGAGGAGGCCGTTGGTCTGGAGGATGATGCGCTTAAAGCCGGAAGTATTCGCTTTCCGTAAAATGTCAAACAAATCCAGGCGGAGAAGAGGCTCGCCTCCGGTCAGACGGAGGCCGTGAATGCCGGCGTCCGCGATCTCGTTCACAAGCGAGACGGCGCGCTCGCTGTCAATCTTGTTTTCCCAGCGGTCTTTCCAGTAATCGCAACTGATGCAGCGAGCCTGGCAATTTTCGGTCAATTTGATGTGAGCGGAAAGAGGCCGGATGGCAGAGGGCAGGAATTTAGGGGAAAACTGACTTCCCATCCAAACGCGCGGAAGATAGAGAGGGTTAGGCGACACCTTGCGGCCCCGTCGCAGACGCTTGCCCTGGGAACAATTTTCCTGGGTTCCCTAGGTTGTCTTGATTGTAGCGTCTGCGGTGGAGCGTCGCAAGGCGCGTGAGGCGCACAGAGCGCGGGAATGAGTCCAAGGCGATGGGTAGGGGATCAATTTCCGGTTAACCGACCACCATCCAAAATCTTGCCCAGCACTCCCACGTGCCGAGCCGCCATTGCGCGTGGTCTTTCTGACTCGGTTCTCGTGCGCAAACTCCCAGACCCAAACGGTTTTCCGATAGGTCTTCAATCGCGGACGACACAAATTCAATGATCGATGATGACGCGGTACCCGCTAGCCTGTTCTTTTCCCGGACTAGCCCTGGGCTTAAGCGAACGGGGTCACAGATTCCTTGACACCTGACAATCTGTCTAAGTACCATCGCCGCGTTCGAATGAGCGACTCTCAGGCGAGCGCCGAACGACCGCCCCCTCGATCAAACCAAATCTGTTGGAGAGCCCCCATGAAATTCCGATTTGCCACGCCGCGACTCCTGTGCAGGATTGGTACCTGCGCCTTCCTGCTTCTGCTTTGTGTTTTTGCATCAACTCAGACTTTCGCGGCGTCTGATCCCGCCATTCCATCGGGGGACATTCGCATCCACTACCATCGGCCGGACGGCAACTATAGCGGCTGGACGGTCTATGCTTTTGATAACACCACGGAAAACACGGGCAACTATGGCGGCGGCCCCGTTCAAGTGACGGGCACCGATAGCTTCGGCGCGTACTTTGACGTC
This sequence comes from uncultured Acidobacteriota bacterium, assembly GCA_963729455.1. Lineage (GTDB taxonomy): Bacteria > Acidobacteriota > Terriglobia > Acidiferrales > UBA7541 > Acidiferrum. Next base: position 546,446 of record CAVSNX010000001.1, on the reverse strand, counting down.
GGAGTGACCACGGGCGCGGAAGAAGTTGGCATCATAATTCACAATCCAACGGCGCCGGGCGGAGATCAGAAGGACACTCCCAACAATTTGTTTGTGGATCCGTCCTCGCAAGGCATTGAGTTCTGGGCGTATTCCGGGATAGCGAAGCTATATACAACTGCGCCCAGCTTGACCAATCCGACCGCACTGCTGCCGGGATACGTCCGCGTTCACTACCACCGAGTGGACGGCAACTATAGCGGCTGGACGATCTATGCCTTCTTCGATACGACGGAGTACCCCGGCGACTACAATAGCGGGCTCGTGCCTCCAACAAATTCGGACGCGTTTGGAGTGTATTTTGATGTGGCGGTTACCGGGAATTCGCAGAATCTTGGGCTGATCATCCACAACCCCTCTGCGCCCGGCGGAGACCAGAAGGACCCAGGACCGAACGAGTTTGTTGATCCGCCCACAGAAGGCTTTGAATATTGGGGCTACACGGGGATCGGCAAGCTGTACAAGAGTCAGCCCAGTCTGACCAATCCCACTGCGCTGTTGCCCGGATACGCTCGCATTCACTACTTCCGGCCCGATGGAGACTACGCGAACTGGACCGTCTACGCCTTCGATGACACCGCAGAATATACCGGCGACTATAACGACGGACTGACGGGCGTGACCAGCACGGACTCTTACGGAGTGTACTTCGACATCAGCCTGATTCCCAATGCGCAAAACCTCGGATTCATCATCCACAATATCTCCACGGGCGTTAAAGATCCCGGTCCGAACATGTTTCTGAACGTCGGCACCTACAGCCAGGCATGGGCGATTTCAGGAAACGCGACGGTATTCACCTCAACGCCGACTCCGGCGCAGATATTGGCGAGCCTGCTTAATGTGGAGCAGGCTTACTGGCTCGATCGCCAGCGAGTGGCCATTCAGCCGAAGTTCGCGCAGAGCGGCGATACTTATGCAATCAGCTCCAGCCTGACCGGCGGCCTGTCTGTGACCACCACTGGCATTACGGGAGGAACCAATATTCCGCTCACGGTTGGCGGAAGCCTGACTGTGGATGAGTTGCTCCGTTACCCACAATTGAAGGGTTACACTGTCCTCCAGCTGCCGCCAGATACACAAGTTTCGACCTTGCAGACGGCTCTCAAGGGACAACTCGCCTTTTCAGCGATTGATTCGGCCGGAACGTTAAAGTACGCAACAGGCATTCAGTTCGCGGGCGTTCTGGATGATCTCTTCTACTACCCGGGCAAACTGGGCGTCGTCTTTCGCCATGAAGAGAGCGATTGGCACGACTGGGCCGACGACGAAAACGGCGCTGTGAAGCTGAAGCTATGGGCGCCCACGGGGCAGAGTGTCTCTGCGCAGATATTCGATCACGAATTCGATACGACGCCTTCCGCCGTTGTACCGATGCACGAACACAATGGCGTGTGGGTGGCGAATGTGGATTCCAGTTGGAAAGACAAATACTACCTTTATAGCGTGCAAGTCTGGGTGCCAGCCGACTCCGCCGTGGACACGAATGTCACTTCTGATCCCTATTCGATCGACATTGCTTTGAATGGAACCAAGAGCCGGATCACCGACCTCGACTCTGATGAAACAAAGCCCGCGGGCTGGGACGAGGACACTTCACCTCCGCTGAGAAGTTTCAGCGACATGAGCCTATATGAGCTGCATATTCGCGACTTCAGCGTGAATGACCTTACAGTTCCAGCGGCTCATCGCGGCCTGTATGAGGCTTTTGACGACCAGAACTCGGATGGAATGAGGCATCTACGGTCGCTGGCCAAGAGCGGGCTCAAAGCGGTGCATATTCTGCCTTCCTTCCACTTTGCCAGCGTGAATGAGGACAAAACCAAATGGATCATTCCCGCCGGCCTGGCACAATTCCCACCGGACGGCCAGCAGCAACAGGCAGCCGTCACCGCTAGCCAAACTAGTCCTGCCTATAACTGGGGCTACGATCCGGTGCACTACATGACGCCGGAAGGAAGCTACGCGATCAATCCCGATGACCGCGTGCGCGAATACCGGGTAATGGTGAATGGGCTGCACAAGGCAGGGCTGCGCGTGGTACAGGATGTGGTTTTCAACCATACCAATGCCAGCGGCGAAGGCCCCAACTCCAATCTCGACGAGGTGGTGCCAAATTACTATCACCGTCTGGATGCGAATGGAAACCTCGAGACAGCCTCGTGCTGCCCGGATACCGCCAGCGAACATAAGATGATGGAAAAGCTGATCATCGACACCCTCTTGCTCAACGCGCGGAAATATAAAATCGATGGCTTCCGCTTCGACATCCTGAGTTTCATGTTCACGTACAACGTGCAAGACATTCAGCAGGCCCTGCGGTCACTTACTCTGGAAAAGGACGGCGTGGACGGATCCAAGATCTATTTGTATGGCGAAGGCTTCAACTTCGGAGACACTGCGAACAATCAGATAGGGCCCAACGCCTCGCAGATCAATCTTTACGGCTTTGGCGTTGGCACTTTCAACGACCGCATCCGCGACGGCATACATGGCGGCAGCCCGTTTACCGATGAACGGGTGCAGGGCTTTGCCACGGGGCTGTTCACCGACTCAAGCGACTTCACCAATGGCAGCCTTTCTTCAAATCAGCAGAAGGCCCAATTGCTCCAGTACTCTGACTGGATCGATGTAGGACTCACAGGAAATTTGCGCGACTACACTTTTACGGATAGCGCCGGGGCAACCGTTACCGGAGCTCAAGTAAACTACAACGGGCAGCCGACCGGGTATACCAAGAGTCCCATTGAGGCCATCAACTACGCTTCTGTTCACGACAACCAGGACCTCTTCGACCAGGTGCAGTTGAAGTCGAGCTTCAATGACAGCATCGCCACTCGCGCCCGCCGCCACATCATGGGCATGAGCCTGGTAACGCTAGGCCAAGGCATCCCATTCTTCCAGGGCGGCGATGACCTGCTGCGCTCCAAGGACATGGATCAAAACAGTTATAACTCCGGCGACTGGTTCAATAAGATTGACTGGACCGGCCAGACCGCCAACTGGAGCATCGGCCTGCCCATTGCCAGCCAAAACGAAGGCCAGTGGCCAATCATGACGCCGTTGCTGAGCGACCCGGCCTATACTCCGCTCCCAGCAGACATCGCCTACAGTAAAGGGGCATTTCGCGAGCTGCTGAAAATCCGCTACAGTTCCGGCCTGTTCCGCATGGCAACATTCGAGGAAATACAACAGAACCTCACCTTTCTGAACACCGGACCAAACCAGACGCCGGGGCTGATTGTCATGAAGCTCGATGCCAATGGCGGGGACTACGGAGCCTACAAGCACATTGTAGTGGTCTTCAACGCCACCAGTGCGCCCGTGACTTTCACCGACAGCCGGCTACAAGGTCTGCGGTTGCATCTGCACCCCGTACAGAAAAACTCAAGCGATCCGGCAACGAGACAGTCTACGTTTAATTCCCAGTTGGGAACAGCCACAGTCCCCGCGCTCACCACTGCGGTCTTTGCAGCCGAAACCGACTAGGCGATTAGCTGCCCAAAAGAAACCCGTCTGAACTGGTTCCAAAATTGAATCGTTCTGACGGGTTTCTTTTACCTTTTTCACAGATCTTTTCACTTGAATGCACAGCTCTATCAGTCAAGCGGGCAAACTATGTCTAAATTAGCAGCTTGTGTACTCATTCATCTTGAGTTATGGGCTAAACGGAAGCTGGCACTCTGCCAGGTGATGTTTCAGGCGTAGATGCCGCGCAATTTCAGGGCCTTAGCCACGCGGTCGATGGCCAGCATGTAGGCGGCGATGCGGTTGTTCACTTTGTGCATTTCGGCGAAACGGACGACTTGGTCGAAGGCGTTTTCCATGACATCGAGCAGGCGTTCGTTGACTTCGCTTTCGCGCCAGAAGAAGCCCTGGCGGTCCTGAACCCATTCGAAATAGCTGACGGTGACGCCGCCGGCGTTGCCGAGAATGTCCGGGACGGTGAAAATTCCCTTGGCGTCAATGATGGCGTCGGCCTCCCAGGTGGTGGGGCCGTTGGCGCCCTCGCAGAGAATTTTGGCTTGCACGGAATGGGCATTTTTCTCGGTGATTTGATTTTCGATGGCAGCAGGGATGGCGATCTCGCAAGGCTGGAAAAGGACGTCGCGCGCGGTCATCTTTGTACCGCCGCCAGGAAAATCCTGGAGCGATTTCTTCTGCGTGTAGACCCAGTCGATCACTTTGGGAACATCGAAGCCGTTTTCGTTGTAGAGACCGCCGCCGATGTCTGCCAGACCGACGATCTTGTAGCCCACTTTCTGCATTAGCTCCGCGGCAAGGGAGCCCACGTTGCCGAAGCCCTGAATGACCACGCGGCAGCCTTCCCGCTTGATGCCCATCTTGGCGAGGGCTTTATTGCAGCAAATCATGACGCCGCGTCCGGTGGCCTCGCGGCGTCCGGCCGAGCCGCCGAGTTCGATGGGCTTGCCGGTGACCACGGCGGTGGTAGCCTGGCCGACGTGCATGGCGTAGGTATCCATGACCCAGGCCATGGTCTGCTCGCCGGTACCCACGTCGGGGGCGGGAACATCGCGCTCGGGACCCAGCCAATTTGCCAGTTCCGCGGTGTAGCGGCGCGTCATGCGTTCGAGCTCTCCACGCGACATCTTCCGCGGATCGCAAATGATTCCGCCCTTGGCGCCGCCGAAGGGAATATTAACGACGGCGCACTTCCAGGTCATCCAGGTCGCCAGCGCGCGCACCTCATCGAGCGAAACATCGGGAGCGAAGCGGATGCCACCCTTCCCCGGCCCGCGCACGGTGGAATGCAGGACGCGATATCCGGTGAAGACTTCCAGAGTTCCGTTATCCATTCCGATGGGAATGTAGAGAGTGACCTCTTTGCTGGGATATTTCAGGTATTTGTAGATGCCCTGTTCGAGCCCCAGCTTTTTTGCGGCCACTTCAAAACGCGCTTCGGCGTTTTGGTAGACATTCATTTCTTCCGGCATGGGGGGTTGCGACATGCGAGATTCTCCTTCGCTGACGAATTCCAATTGTGCTGCTAATTCCTCGCGATTGCTGGCTTGCTTCTAAAATCGCATTTCGCCAGTCCCGTTAGCCGTTAGCCGGTCGGCGCGAGGCATCACTACACCCGGACGTGGACCGTGCAAAGAAGCGGACAAACGCGCTCCAACTCCACACGCATTTCAACCTGTAGTCAAATTTACAGGCACGCTTCGGAGGGCCAAGGGAGGTGAACTTCGGCGGTCTACCCAACCGCCAGACCTGCCAATTGGCCGGGCCGCCAGTATACGAACGTATCCCCGGTTCCCGCAAGCCGCGGCTGTTCTTGGTAGTGGGTCGGTTTCCTGTAACTGACCTGCCACCACCTTACGGAGCGTTGTTTTAGGCGCACACCCGTGCCGGAACAGGTGAAGAGCAGAATGGCGGAAGACTATTGCAAGCGGAACTGGATGGTGACCGTCAGATGCATGGGGACGGGCTTACCGTCGAGAGAGGCGGGCTGGTATTTCCACTGTTTGAGGGCGTCCATGGCGGCCTGATGGAGGAGCGTGGGGCCGGAAACAACCTTCATGGTGGTGACGTGGCCGCTGGCGTCAATGAGTGCGTCCACTTTCACGTCGCCGGAGATATGCTGGTTTTTAGCGAGCTGCGGATAAACCGGGGAAACGCGCGAAAGCAACTGCGCCTGGACCACAGCTCCACCAACCGGGATCGGCGCGGCAGGGGCAGCGGGCCCTTTGGAACCGACAGCTAAGCCTGCGCCGAGCGATTCATCGGTGGTTTCCGGCTGATCGGCGCTCAAGGCGAGGCCGGGATCTGCGTCGGAGCTGTCCTGGGTTCCCTGGTGTTTCGTGACCGTGGGGGTGGCCAGGCGAACTTCGCCGAGGACTGGCTTTTTGGGTTCTGCCGGCACGGGCTCAACCGCGGACGCGGGCATTACTGTTGCACCGCCGTTTTGTGATTTCGTTGACGGCTGCTGAGTGCGTCCCGAGACTGTTGCCGGAGTCGCATTGGAAGAAGTCGAGCCCGGGTTGGTTAAGGAGAACGACGTAGACGGCGGTATAGAGCTTGCCTGGACCGGAGTAGGCACTGCAGCTGGCGCATCCACCTGCGGTTTCGTTTGCGCAACGACCGCGGGAGCAGAAGCCTGAACCGTGTGTGTGACGGCCGAAGCCGCGCTGGAAGGCATGCTGACGGTTTGCCGGGTAATAAACCACCAAGCTCCGCCGGCGACTACCAAAACTCCCGCGGCAACCGCTCCCAGCAGAAGGCCTTTGCCTGAACTGCGGGAGGTCGCAGCTTGTTCGTGCGTGATCTCATCTATCGGGAGAGCGCTGCCAAAGTTGGGCACTTGCAAAACGGAGACACTTTCGTCTTCGACGACGGCTTCGATTTCCGGGGCGCTGTCCTCGGTCTGGGCTTTTTCCGCCTGACGCTTGGCCTTCTCTCGTTCAATTAATTCCTGCGTGGAGACGGGCGCGGCCGCGTTGCGAGCGAGCGGTTCGAGCCAGGCGGGAATCTTCAGCTCCTCTTCCTCGAGAGAAGAAGAAGATTTCGAAGGCGGAGGCACAAGTTTGGCCGGTTCCGCGGGCTTGACAGGCAGGGGCGATGGTTCGCTCTTGGCAAACTCCAAAACTTTTGCGGCGACGTCAACCACCGTTTGTTTGTCCACGGGCGGGATGACTGGCGCGGGCGGCACGGACTTCTGCGCCTCCGGCTGCTGGAACAGCAAGCTGGAGAGTTGCTCCTGAAGGCGCGCGGTGTGCTGTTTGAGCGCTTCGGTTCCCGGGTCAACGGCGGCCGGCACGTGTGCGACCGGAGTTGGCGGCGGGGGCGCGACCGGCAGAACTTCCGGCGCGGAGGGCAAGCTGGTGGGGGTGAAGGTGGACGGAGTTCCGGTAGTCTGCGGCGGAGGCGCGAAAATGGAAGCCTTCACATCCGAGGTGCGCGGGAGATCAAAGCCGGGGAAGGGCGCGTCGGCGGATTTATCGGGGGCAATTTCCGAAATCAGTTTGGGCGTGCTAAGAACGGGCGCAGCGTGAACGAGGGGCGGCACTGGCACGACGGGAACTTGCACAACCGGCTCCGGGATTTTCACGGGCGACGGAGCGACGAACTTGGGTTCGGAAAGTTTGGGTTCCGGATCTTTTGCCACGACCACGGGCGCGGCCGACTTTGGGGTTGTAGGAACCGGCGCTGCAATCTTGGGTTCAACCGGCTTTGGTGCGACGACGCTTGGCGCTACGGGAACGCCGCCAGAAGCTGCGGGACTCGCGGGAACTGCTTGGGGAACCGCGGGACCGAGCCGGTCTCCCGGAAAACGCATGCCCCAGAAGCCTACGACCGGTTCGGTAAATTCCAGTTCGACGTAGCCGCTGACATTTCTGTAATTTTTTGATTTGACGACCTGGCAGACGACTTCCTTCTTGGTTTTTTCGTTGGTGAGAAATAACAATTGGCCTGGGGCGACGGAAGATGCCAGGCGGATAACGCCGCCGTTGCCGAAGATGAGAACGGTCGAAGTGGTTTCGGAAAAGGGCTCGCGTTTGTCGGTGCCGTCGACGGCACGCGCACCGTTCACGGTGACGGCGACTTCCAGGGCAACGGGCTGCGGCTTATTCGCTGGTTCGGCGGTAGAGGCGTTCGTGGTGGGACGCGCGTCTGGAGTGGCAGTTAAGAGTTCGTTTTCTTTGGCGATGGGGGGCATGGTTTGTTCACTCGCGAAGCAAGATTTTGGCGGCCATCCTGTCGAGACAGGATTCCACGCGAACCTATATATGGTGTGCTTGCAGGGAGAGGAGCAACCATAGTACGCGCGTACTACGGTGGAACACCTGTTCGAATGGACAGGGTAAAAATTCGCGATTATCGGTGGAGCGGAGGCTGGAAGCGCTCGTCGAGTTCCACTTGATAGCCGGTGACGAGCTTGTTTGTTTCATTGGCCATGCCGATGACGGCCTGGAGCTCCTTGAACATGGTGTCGGTCATGCCTTTGGCGAAGGCGGAAGCAGTGTGCGAGGCAAGGCAGTAGTTGCAATTGTTGGTGACGCTCACGGCGATGTAGATCAATTCCTTGGTGAGCGGGTCGAGCGCGCCGGGAGCCATGATGTGCTTGATGCTTTCCCAGGTGCGACGGAGCAAGGCGGGATCGTGGGCGATGGCTTTCCAGAAATTATTGATGTAGTCGATTTTGCGCGTGGCCATGATGTCGTCGTAGATGGCGCGGACTTCCGGGTGGGCGTCTTTGTATTCAATTAAACCGAAGGTGGACATAATTTTCTCCGCAAGATATTTCGAAGGGTGCCGTGGACAAGTTTACAGGAAACTGGCAGGGCGGGCAGAGTGGCTGCGCGGTGGATTTGACTAACGATGGAGAAATTCTTCGAGGAGCAAGCGCGAGAGGCGGCGCGTATTGTGGCGAATCACGCCGTGCTCCTCGAGAAGGTTGTCGAGGATGACGCGGAAGCCAAGTTTCTGGAGGATGGGAAGATCAATCTCGACGGGCTCGGCGCCTTGCGCGCGGTAACGGCGAGCGACTTCGGGTGAGACTGGCTGGCGATTGGCAACGACCCAATCGATCACGCGGTGCGGGACATGTTTCTGGATGGCGCGAAGATGATCGGCGAGCGCGTAGCCGGAGGTTTCGCCCGGCTGGGTCATCAGATTGGCGATGTAGACGCGCGGGGCTTTGGATTTGGCGATGGCGCTGGCGATTTCCGGAATCAGCAGATTCGGCAGGATGCTGGTGTAGAGCGAGCCGGGGCCCAGGAGAATGAGGTCGGCTTGCTTGATGGCTTCGACGACCATGGGAACAGGGCGCACGCGACGCGGCGAGAGGCTGAGTTTTTTGATGGGCGCGCGGCTGGCGGTGATGCGCGTTTCGCCGTGGACGACGCGGCCGTTTTCGAGCGAGGCGACGAGGTGCACGTTCGAAAGCGTGGAGGGGAAAATGCGTCCGCGGATGGCCAGGACTTTGCTGCTCACGCGGATGGCTTCGGTGAAATCGCCGGTGACGTGCGTGAGCGCCGCGAGGAAAAGATTGCCGAAGTTGTGGCCGATGAGGCCGCGTCCGGCGTGAAAGCGATATTGAAAAAGACGGCCGAGAAGGGCTTCATCTTTGGAAAGCGCGACCATGCAGTTGCGAATGTCGCCGGGCGGAAGGATGCGATTTTCGCGGCGGAGGCGGCCGGAGCTTCCGCCGTCATCGGTGACGGTGACGATGGCGGCGAGGTCGGCGATGGGGCGCTCGGCGGTGGTGTGCTCGTCGCTGCGGCGGATGACGTGTTCCTTGAGGCCGCGGAGGAGCGTGGAGAGGCCGGTGCCGCCGCCGAGGGCGACGACGCGGAAGCTGCGGGGGAATAGTTTCGATTTGGAGGCGTGTTTTTTCACGGCGAGATTTGGGATGGGAGGCCCGGCACCACCTTACGGAAAAACATTTTACACAGAGTACTCAGAGAACACCCAGAGCACGGAGAAGAAAAGAGAGCGGACAGGCTAAAGCCTGTCCCACAAAAGCGCTAGCTGGCGAGGCCGTCTTTCTCCGGATAGAGCAACTCGGTGAAGCGCGGATCTTCCTGGAGGAAGGCAAAATCTTCGTCGTTGCGGGCGTGGTAGCGATTCTCGGGATGCAGTTGAATGGCGACTTTGAGATTGGCGAGAGCGGAATCGGCTTCGCCGGTGAGGCAATCTAGCGCGGCCAAGGCGTAGTGGATATGGTCGGCTTTGGGCGCGGCTTTGCGGGCTTTGTCGAGACTCTCTCGCGCGTCGTCCCAGCGGCCGATGTTCATCATGGCCACGCCGCGTTGATAGTGTTCTTCGGCGGTGCGAGGATTTTGTTCCTGGGAAGGCTTCATGCGCTGCTCGGTGATTTTCAGGTGCATGCGCGCGCGATCAGCGAGTTCTTTACTGGGGCCTTCGAGAACTTTTTCAAGCTCTTGTTTGGCTTTGGCGAATTTTTGTTGATGGAAGAGCGCGAGGGCCTCGTCGTAAATTTTCAGTTGCGCCTGGACGCGCGGATCGACCAGCTCGACACCACCGCGCTGGGCGGGCGGGGCAGGAGGTAAAGCCTTCTTTTTGTGTGACTTAGACTGACTGCGCGTGGAGCCCTTGGAATGTCCCGACGAGCTTGAGGAGGGCTTATGCGCTTTTGCCATGTGGCGAATGCTAACAGAGGCGGTTTCGCGCGTCAACGAGTGCCGTACGCGGTAAGGATATGCCGGATGCGTTACCTCCCGGTGGCATGTTGCGAAAATAAGGCATGGAGTTCCGGGGGAAATCGCGGAAACTGTATGTACGGTATCCAGCAGGTGACAGCCGGGGGACACAGACTGGCCTGCCTGCACCGCGTGTGCTATAAGTTTGTGGCCGAACTCGGATTGACGACAAAGTGCCTTTCATCAATTTTCCTGCGCGCGAAATAAACTGCAAGCTGGTGTACTACGGTCCAGGTCTGGGCGGAAAAACCGCGAACCTGCAGTGGATCTATGACCATACCGGGCAGAATCAAAAGGGCAAGATGGTTTCTCTGGCGACGGAGACGGACCGCACGCTGTTCTTCGACTTCCTGCCGCTGGATTTAGGGACGGTGCGCGGGTTCAAGACGCGCTTTCATTTGTATACCGTGCCTGGACAGGTTTTTTATGAGGCTAGCCGCAAGCTGATTCTGAAGGGCGCGGATGGCGTGGTGTTTGTGGCCGATTCGCAGGAAGAGAGGCTGGACGCGAATTTCGAGACGATGGAGAACCTGATGGAGCACTTGAAAGAGCACAATCTGAATTTCGCGACAATTCCGTACGTGCTGATGCTGAACAAGAGGGACTTGCCGAATGCCATGTCCGTTGCGGACCTGACAAAGCATCTGCAGAAAAAAGGTGAGCCGGTTTTGGAAGGCGTGGCGATTCAGGGCGTGGGCGTGTTTGAAACGTTGAAAGAGGTCGCGAAGCTGGTGCTTGCCGAATTGAAAAAGGGCGGGTAGGGCTCTTCTTCGAAAACTTCAGTCTGCCGATTTATCTTTCTCACCCCAAAATCCTGTGCCGCTCTAGCACTCTCAATACAAATGAAAAGTAACTTCAATGAGTACGCAGACTGGCACCGGTTTGCCGTCTTTGGTGGCGGGCTTAAATCTCCAATTGCGAATAGCTTTGATGGCCTGCACGTCCAAACCGTTCCCCGCGGGATCAAGTAAGCTGATTGAGGTTGCGCGTCCGTTCTCATCAACCACCACGTGGAACTTGCAACCTCCTTGATACTTCGCGCTACGCGCCGCGTCTGTGTAACTTGGCTGTGGACAGTAAGCACAACTCGGCATTGTTGCGCCTGCCGCCTCATAAGCCTCACGTGTTTACCCTGAATCAGTAGTGGGCGAGCAGGCAACCACAACCGATGGAGGGGGCGGCCAATCTAGGGGTTTTCCCAACAAGGCGATAAGTTGCTCGTTTTTGGGCAAATCCGTTTCAGTTTTCAGAAGCAGTTTGGAATCCTTAATACTCACGAGCTCGATCGAGAGTACGAATTTCTCTTCGCGTGGAACGAGGGATCCGAACACCGTTACGGTTGCCCCAGCCTCGCCGGACAGCCAGAACGCAATCTCTCGCTCTCTGAGATCGTCAGGCGATAATCCCATGGCGCCTATGCGCTCTGACAATTGTGCGCGTGTTACGACATCATTGGGCGTCATTCTCTTCGTCAGTGCTGACGTAATCTGATTAGCCAAGATTTGGCCCAGGGCTGTAACCCTTTGGCCTGCCAGTGGAAAATCTATGACGACTACTTTTTGCTTCTTGGCCTTCTGGAGTTTTTGAACGATACGATCAGCAACTTTGTCGAGCTCCGGTGTCTCCTGAGCGTGGCAGTTCAGGCAGAAAGGTAGAAGTGCCAAACTCAACGTTGTTAGGGCACGTATGGTTCTGCTCTTCCACATTGGGGAACCTTACCACAATGGTTAATTGAACGAGAACAACAAACTGGAGGCCCACCCTAGACTCTAGGAAAAGTTGGCCAGAGCAGCCGATTCGGATTCGAAAGTGGGGATGGCTTCGACGAGGCGGGTGACAGTGAGGGCGTCGCGGACGCGGCCGGGGCCGCAGACGAGCCGCAGGACGCCGCCTTCGCGGGCAAGCTTGATGGAGATGCGTACCAGCGTGGAAATGCCGGAGCTGTCAATCTGCGGGATTCCATTCAATAGCACAACCACTCTTTTCGCGCCCTTCTGAACGACGGATTGCAGCGCGTCGTGAAGCTGATCGGCGGGCTCGCCAATGGTGAGGCGGCCGTGGACGTCGAGGATGGACACGTCGCCGGACTCGCGGACGTTGATCTCCATGGGCAGACGTTCGGTCATTTTCGAAGTTGGGACACTTTCTCCGGGAGCAAGGATCCGACGTGCTTTCTGGCCCGCGCTGCATTATACGATGGCCGCGCCACGGGGCAAGAACAGCCTCGCAGAAATCCTATATCCAATTTGGAATTGCTCCGTGGAAACTCCGAAGGAAGCGCATCGCAGAGAGTGCCCTCCTGACTCTGACTCTGGCGGAGGCATCCAGGGTACAACGCAAGCGTAACACGGCGATTGACAGACACGCGATTCAGATGGAAAGTAGACGCACCCGAGTGGCCCCAGAGACGGAGTAGTTATGGGGTGCGTGTTCCGGCGGTTGCCGCTGAAAACTAACTTTCTGCTGTCCATCGTGTGCCTCCTGGGGTGCCCAGTGATTGCCCGCGGGCAGTTCCCGGGGCAAACGCTTGGCGCGGCCAGCGGGCAAATCCTGGTTCGCGTGCACGAAGCGGATGGGTCCCCTATCGGCAGGAGCGCGATGGTCACGTTGCGCTCGCCAAGCCATTTGACTAACGCCACGGTACCCACGACGGATGCGGGACAGGCGCAGTTCACCGGGTTACACGCCGGTGACTACCAGGTGGAGGTAAGCGCACCGGGATATCGCACCGTCCAGGTACAAGCGATCATCGCCGCGGACAAAGAGACGGAAAACATTGATGTGCTGATGGTGCCGGACTCCGGCTCGAGGGGAACCCCCCAGGCGCCCGGCACACCGATTCTTGCTCCCAAGGCCCTGAGGGAAACCGAAAAAGGGCTGGAGGCGCTCCAGGCCGATAAGCTGGATGAAGCGGAGTCGCACCTGAAGCGCGCCATGCAATTGGCGCCGGGGTTTCCCGATGTCAACTACCTGATGGGCTTGCTTTGGATGCGCCGGCACGATAGCGCGCAGGCGCGCGGATACCTGGAAAAGGCCGTGGCACTGGCGCCCAAACATGCGCCTGCCCTCCAGGCCTTGGGCGAAGTGGAATTCCTGCAGCACGATTATCAACACGCAGCCGCGCATTTGGATCAAAGCATTGGATTGAGGCCCAATTCTTGGCGGACGCACTGGCTGGCGGGAGCCTCTCACTTCCAGCAGGGTGAGTATCAAAAGGCTCGCGAAGAATGCGAAGAAGCCCTGCGTGTCGGCAAGGATAAGGCGGGAAGCGCGCGTTTTCTTCTGGGAGAGGCCGACGCTGCTCTGGGAGAACGAGACGCGGCGCTCGCTGCGCTCGAGCAGTTCGTCCGCGAGCAGCCCGATGTTCCGCAGGCCGCGACGGCCAAGAAACTCATGGAGCAGCTGCGCGCCGTGGAGCAACGGGAGAACGGAGCGGCGGAAGCACTCCCCGGTGCGCTGGCGAGTGCTCCCGTTCGCGTTGTGACGGCGAACTTGAACGATCTCGCCATCCCGCCGATTCTGCCGGTAATCGAGACCAACTGGGCGCCCCCGGACGTGGACGAGGAAAAGCTCAACACGGATACAGGGGCGAGCTGCGCGTTGAACGAAGTGACGGAAGCCGCCGGAGGGCGCGTCGCAGAGCTGGTCAAAAATGTGGATCGCTTCACCGCCACCGAAGAGATGGAACACGAGAGCGTCAGCCCGCTCGGCGTGCGCATTTCGAAAGAGACGCGAACGTTCAACTACCTTGTGGCAATCCGCAAACTGGGTGCGCGAGGGCTGGACGTGCAGGAATATCGCGATGGCTCGGTCTCGACGCAGCCTTTTCCGGCGCACGTCGCTACCTTGGGATTGCCCATGCTGGCCCTGGTGTTTCATTCGTATTTCCGGCCTGAATATGAGTTCAAGTGCGAGGGCCGCGGAGAGTGGCGGGGCAGGCCGGCGTGGGTCATTCATTTTAGGCAGAAGGACAACGAGATGAGCGAAATGCGCGGGTATCACGTCAATGGAATGTGGTTCCCCGTGCATTTGAAGGGGCGCGCGTGGATTGACGCCGAAAGCTCACAGATCCTGGCGATGGAGGCGGACATGATGGGCACCGTGCCGGAAATTCGCCTGGTCCGCGATCACCAGATGATTGAATATGGCCCGGTGGAATTCCAAAAAGCGAAGATACCGATGTGGCTGCCCAAAAGCGCGGACTGGTACTGCAACCTGGCGGGGCAGCGCTACCACCGGCGGCACACCTTTAGCCATTTTTTGCTGTTCTCGGTGGAGGACATTCAGAGAATCGAAGCGCCCAAGGGCGTGCAGCAGTAATTGAGACGAAATCGCTCTGTAACGAGCACGCCACGGCATCTGCTGGTGGCCGGGCACGGCTGACTCAACCCGCATCTCTATCAGAAAAACAAATCCAAGGAATTCAAATTTCAAACTGTGATATGGGGGGCAGGTGCGTATAATCCCCTGCATCCAAATGGGGAGTCCCTGGTAATCGAATCCAGCGTTAGTGGAGCAGGCATATTTATGAGGTCTGTGGGGCGGACGTGTTGTTTTAAGCTTGTTCTGGTGCTTGGGATTCTCGCGCTTATCGCGATACCGCTCTCCGCGCAACAAACTGCCGCTCCTGCCTCAACATCGTCCTCCTCCGCCACACCAGAAATCTCCAAGGCTGTAAACGACAAGTTAGTGCAGCTTGATAAGGACGTGAAAGCTGCGCAGTCCGCGGGCGATAACGCCTGGATGCTGGTGAGCGCGGCGCTGGTGCTCATGATGACCGGGCCCGGGCTGGCGCTGTTTTATGGCGGGCTGGTGCGGCGAAAGAACACCCTGGCGATCATGATGCAGAGCTTCGCGCTGATGGCGCTGATCACTGTGATGTGGGCTTTGGTGGGCTACAGTCTTTGCTTCGGCGGAAATGGTCCGGTGATTGGGGGATTCGAACACGCCTTTTTACGCGGGGTGGGCGCGGAGCCGAATCCCGACTACGCTGGCACGATTCCGCAGGCGACCTTCATGGTCTACCAGCTGATGTTTGCGATCATCACGCCGGCGCTGATTACCGGGGCGACGGCGGAGCGCATGAAGTTCAGCGGAACGGTACTGTTCCTCACGCTGTGGTTTCTTGTGGTGTATGCGCCGCTGGCGCACATGGTTTGGGGCAAGGGCGGATTGCTGAATGCTTCGCTTGGCGGCAAGTTTCCGTGCCTGGACTTTGCGGGCGGCACGGTTGTGCACATTTCTTCCGGTGTTTCCGCGCTGGTGTGCGCGCTATATCTTGGAAAGCGTACCGGTTATCCGAAACAGCCGATGCCTCCGCACAGCCTGGTGCTCAGTTTTATCGGCGCGTGCTTGTTGTGGGTAGGATGGTTCGGATTTAACGCGGGCAGCGCGCTGGCTGCGAGCAGCCTGGCTACGAGCGCGTTTGTTGCCACGCACTTTGCAACCGCTGCGGCGGCGCTGGGCTGGAGCGTGGCAGAGTGGCTGAAGAATGGACGAGCGAGCGCGCTGGGTGCGATCTCGGGTGCGGTGGCTGGGCTGGTTGCCATCACGCCTGCTTCTGGTTTTGTCGGTCCAATGCCGGCGCTCGCCATCGGATTGGTCGCGGGTGTGGTGTGTTATCTGATGGTGACGAAAGTGAAGGCCGTCTTCGGGTATGATGACGCGCTGGATGCCTTCGGCGTGCACGGCGCTGGCGGAACGATCGGCGCGCTGCTGACCGGAGTTTTTGCGCAGCAGGTGATCAATCCCATTTTTGGCGCGGGCAAGCCGGTGGGCGGGCTCGACGGGCACTGGAGCCAAATCGGCAACCAACTCGTCGGCGTTTTGGTCGCGTGGGGGTTTGCTCTGGTCGGAACGATTATTCTGCTCAAGATCACGGATTTGATTACCGGCCTGCGCGTGCCAGAAGAGCAGGAGATTGAGGGCCTGGACATTACTCAGCACGGCGAGGAAGCGTATAACCTGGAGTCGTAAGCGAAGCTGGCGAGAAAGCGCCAGGCAGGGGGCAGGGCGGAAACATCCATGATGAAACTTGAGGCAATCATTCAGCCCTCGCGGTTTGAATCCGTGAAAGATGCCTTGCGCGAAATCGGCATCGAGGGAATGACGGTGACGGAAGTGCGCGGTCACGGCCGCCAGAAGGGCCACACCGAGGTCTACCGCGGGCGCGAATATACCGTGGACCTGCTGCCGAAAATTAAATTGGAGATGGTGCTTGCGGATGCCCTGGTGAACCGCGTGGTGGACACAATTTTGAAGACAGCCAAGACAGGGAAGATTGGTGACGGTAAGATATTTCTATCGAGGGTAGAGGAAGCCATTCGGATTCGCAATGAGGAGCGCGGCGAGAACGCGCTCTAGCCCAAGTGACGACCGCCGCACGCCCCGGTCTCAATCCGGGCATCCCACCCGCCAAGAACATGCAAGGATCCCCTACGCCTCTTTCCCTCCTCGGGCCGCTGGCCGAGACGGAACGGCAACGCATCCGGAAACAGTTTGAAGCAGGCACGAGTGCGCGAGAGACGCTGCGGGCGCTTTGCGAACTTGCGGACAGTAACATCCAGCAAGTTTTCGCGGAAGTGCTTCGTTTGCAGTGTGGGACGGAGCAGGGGCTGTCTCTGCTCGCGCTTGGCGGCTACGGCCGGCGCATGCTGTTTCCTTATTCCGATCTCGACATTTTATTTTTATTTGGGAGCGACAAGGCAGAACAGGATTCGCGGCAGCTTATCTCGGAGTTTTCGCGCACGCTTTGGGACTTGGGATTTCGTGTGAGCTCGGCCGGGCGCACGCTGGAAGAATGCAAGCGCATCGAAGAGGACAACGCGGAATTTCATCTGGCGCTTCTCGACCGGCGGTTTCTGGCGGGCGATGCCGCGCTGTTTGAAAAACTCGACACAAAAATCCTGCCGGGGTCGGAAAAACATGCGCGCCCGTTTTTGCAGGCGGAGCTTCACCGGCTGACGAAAGAACGGTTGTCGCGTTACGGAAATACGATCTACCACCTTGAGCCGAATGTGAAAGAGTCGCCTGGCGGGATGCGGGATTATCAGGCGACGGTTTGGTTGCGGCAGATAGTGGAAGAAGTAAAGGACGTCCGGAAAATTACAGCGGCGGAAGAAGAGCTTTCGGCGGCGGCGGTGGATTTCCTGAGCGCCATCCGGTGTTTTCTCCATTACAACAACGGACGAAACGATAACACGCTTACGTACGAACTGCAGGCCGCGGCGGCGGAGCGCGGGCTGGGCGTGGGCGACGGAGCGGCGAGAAACGCCGCGGAGTGGATGCGCTTGTATTTTCGCCACGCGCGCGCGCTGAACCGGCAATTGTTGCGCTATCTCGAGCAGAAAGCGCCTAGCCCGCTGACGCTGCGCCAGCGGATCTTCAACGCTGCGCGCGCGGCGAAATTCGAGCCGGATCACGGAAGGGCGTTTGCAGTGCGCGATGGCTTGCTGGAGGTTGTGGATCTGCCGGCGCTTTCGGATCGCGCCGTAACGTATTCCTTGTTCTCCGAAGCCGCGCGCACGGGCACTCCTCTGAGCCGTGAAGCCGAACGCAGCATCGCCTACATCCTGACGCATCCGGAACTACCTGCGCGGAATACGCAGATGTCCTGGAACACCCTGCGGGAGATTCTCGGCTCCGATTTTCCCGGCGTGGCACTGCGACCGATGCAGCGGCTAGGGTTGCTGACGGAAATCCTGCCGGAATTCGGATTAATCGATTCGCTGGTGGTGCGTGATTTTTATCATCGCTATACGGTGGATGAACACACGCTGCGGACCATCGAGCATCTGCAGGAACTCTCCGATCCGCCGGATCCGCGTGGGGAGCACTTCACTCCTCTTTGGAAAACCGTAGAAGGGCGGGATCTGCTAATCCTCGCGTTGTTGCTGCACGATGTCGGCAAGGGGATGCCGGTGCAGAATCACGTTACCGGAAGCCTCGCGGCGCTGGATAGCGCGGCGAAGCGGCTGAAACTTTCGTCCGAGGAAGAGGCGGAGGTGCATTTCCTCATCGAGCATCACCTGGATATGTCCGCCACCGTGCAACGCAGGGACATCTTTGATCCCGCGACAGTTTCGGCGTTTGCGGAGTCCGTCGGTACACTGGAACGATTGCAGCGATTATGTCTCCTGACGTATGCCGACATTCATTCCGTGAATCCAGAAGCGCTGACTCCGTGGAAAGCGGAGATGCTGTGGCAGCTCTTCGTTGCCACATCGAATCATTTCAGCCGCACGCTGGATCGCGATCGGCTGCATGCGCTCGACGAAGTTCCGCTTCTCCAGCGCGTCAAGGCGCTGGCGAGTGGCGCGACACTGGAACAGATCGAACGCTTTCTCGAAGGATTCCCGCGCCGCTATCTTGCGGTGCATTCGGCGGAGGAGATCGCCGCGCACTTCGCGCTCTATCAGAAACTGGGCGCGGAGCCGGTGCAAACCGAACTGCTGGCCACGCACCACGCGTTCTCGCTGACGCTCCTCACCGCAGATCGTCCGGCGCTCTTTGCGACGATTTCCGGCGTGCTCGCGAGCTGGGGAATGAACATCATCAAGGCGGACGCCTTCGCGAACGCCGCCGGCGTGGTTCTGGACACGTTTCACTTCGCGGATTTGCACCACACTTTGGAATTGAATCCCAGCGAGATTGTGCGCTTTCGCAAGAGCCTAACGGACGTCGTCAACGGCAAGGCCGCGCTCGAGCCGTTGCTGAAAGGGCGCGACAGCGCCAGCCGCGCGCGCCCGCCGAAGGTCACCGTCGAAACACGCATCAATTTCGACGATACATCGTCCGCGCACAGCACGCTGATGGAAATCCTCACACAGGATCATCCCGGATTGCTCTACGAGATCGGCTCCGCGCTGGCTCGTCTGGGATGCAATATTGAAGTCGCGCTGATTGACACGGAAGGCCACAAAGCCATTGACGTCTTTTATCTGACTGCGCAAGGCAAGAAGCTCCCCGCGCAAAAGCAGGAACTCCTGCGCGAAGTGCTGCAAGGATCGCTGGCGTAGGATTGTCAATCCGCAAGGGACTTTTCTGGAACTAAACGAGGGACCATGCCGCTGTGGGGGACGAGCTTCGGCTATTTAGGGGCGGCCTGCAATTCCCGATAAAACTTCTGCAGCACGAAGAAGGCTTTCTTTTTCTCTCCACGGTCGGAGACAAGTCCTTTGCGATTGAAATAATCTTCAATGCGAGGCAGCGTTCGCCGCGGGCTGCGAAAGTCCTTGAGAACCCACGGCGTCATTCCGCGCAAAAACGGAATGCGCTTCAGCATCGCGAGCTGGTGCTCGTACAAATTTTCCTGATACTCCTCGGTCCAGCGTGCCAGCGCATCGCCATGGTTGCCGAAGAGTGCATCGCCGCCGAATTCACTCATGATCAGCGGCTTGCCATACTCCGAGACCCAATCCATCGAATCGGCTTCCTCGGGCCGGTGGACATACCAGCCGATGTATTCATTGTTCCCGAGCACATCGAGATCGCCCCCGATGGGATCGTTGAGATGAACGGTAATATGCTTTCCATCCGCGACTTCGTTCGATTGCAGGGCCGCGGACACCAGGCGCGTGGGGTCGGCGGAATGCGCATCCTGAATGAGCTGCCGCAGGAAGCGGTTCCGGGCATCGCTGATCGGGGTTTCGTTCGCGACGGAATAGATGATCAGGGCGGCACGATTGTGATCGCGCGTGATCATTGCCTTCAATTGATTTTCGGCATTATGCAGGGTTTCGGGATTCTCCCACTGAATCGTCCAGTAGACGGGCACTTCTCCCCAGACCAGCACTCCCATTTGATCCGCCATGCGCAACATGGCTTCATTGTGCGGATAATGCGCGAGGCGCACGAAATTGCATCCCAGTTCTTTTGCCCAACCCAGGAGCGTCCGCGCATCGTCTTCGCTCCAGGCCCGGCCGGACCGCAGGGGCGCTTCTTCATGGACGCTGATGCCGCGAAGGAAGATCGGCTTTCCGTTCAGCAGAATGTCCGTGCCGCGGACCTCGATGGAGCGGAATCCGATCCGGTCGGTGACCTGATCGGTTTCTGCAGCGATCTCCACGTCGTACAGCTTCGGATTTTCAGGGGACCAAAACGTCAAGTCGGCGCTAAAGGAAAATTCGGCGCGTCCTCTCGAGTCCGTCTGAAATGTTTTGCTAAGCCCCGCTTCCGGAATCCGGATGCTGACATTCTGCTGAAGTTGTTTCCCGCTGAGTTGCAGCCAACCCTTGATTTGGTGTGTCGAGCCCTTCTCCAGTTGAATGAAATAGTCCTGAACAAATGTCTCGGGAACCTCCACCAGCGTCACCGGGCGCGTAATGCCGCCGTAGTTCCACCAATCGGTATTGACGGTGGGCACTTGATCCTTGCCGCGCGTGTTGTTGACTCGCACCACGAGGAAATTGTCATGCGCTCTAACGCGATCCGTGATTTCGAAATCAAACGGGGTAAAGCCGCCTTCGTGTTCGCCGAGTTGCTCGCCATTCAGGTAAACAGCAGCGAAGTAATTGCACGCTCCAAAATGCACAAACAGCCTGGTCCCCGGTGATTTTGCGTAGTCGAAGGAGCGCTTGTACCAGACGCTTCCTTCGTAAAAAAGCAGCGAATCGCGCTGCGTATTCCAGTCACCGGGCACTTGGAGTTGGCCGGAAGTATCGAAATCATATTCGACCAGCTCCGATTCGGACTGCGGCTTGTAATTCTTGAAAAATGCGTTGTTGTTTTTCAACGGCTGGGCGCGGTAATCCAAGGCTCCAACATCGTACGGATCCACAATCGCCTGCCACTGGCCGTCCAGGCTTGTTGTGTGTCGCGCATTGATATTCGCGATCAACGGCACAACCTGCGCCGCACCTCGGCTCGAAATGAGTAGCAAGCACAAAACAAGCGTCAAACACCGGAAGAGTTTAGTCATGAAAGGGCTTTAGTCAGTATTCGGCAAAGTTCCGGGATCGAATGCGAATTCGCATTCGATCCCGGAGACCAGGAACTAGAAATTGATTTTCCCGCCGAACTGAAGAACGCGCGCCGGGAGCGAACCGGTGATCTGTCCAAACGAGGTGTTGCCAGCGTTATTCACGGTCGGGTTGTTCCAGTTCGCCCGGTTGAAGGCGTTAAAGGCATCTGCCTGGAACTGTAATTTCATGCCTTCCCTGTGCAAATTGAATGTCTTCCGCGCCGATAGGTCCCACTGATAAAAGTTGGGCCCGATGATATTGCCGATGGGGGCGTCCCCGGCGCCGAGAAAGCTCTCCAGCGCGAACGCATTCGGATTGACCCAACAGATCACTGTTGATTTCGCGCACGTGCCGCTAAATCCAATGGATTGGCCGGCAACTGTGCTTCCCCGCCGGGCAATTCCCACGCCATTACCTACGGTACTGGAGCCAAGATTTTCCGTAGCTGTTGCCGTGAGCGGCGCTCCGGATTGGTAGTGCATAAGCCCACTCAGCGACCAGCCTTTTACAAGCGCGCCTCCCACGCCCGCCATGTGCCTGCCCCATGGTGACTCGACAGTGAAACTTGAGGCCACGATATGCGTAGCGTCGAAACTCAATCTGCCATAGTTAAATTGCTTCCAATTTTCCACCACTCCCCCGGTTTGCGTCCCTCCTGCTACCGCCTTGGTTCCGCCGTTAACCAATACAGGGTTGGCAGCTGTGCTGACGAGGCAAGTGAGCGGGCATTCCGGCTCGGGATTTTCGTTATAGGCGTCACCTGCGCCACCACCGTCCCCCATCGCTTTGGAATAAGTATAGGCGAACGTGGCTGTAACGATGCCTGCGCGCTTTGTCAGGCTGACTTGCAGCGAATTGTAGTTGGAATCGACGTCGCTCAATGCCAAGTTAAGACCCGAGTATCCTAGGTAGGGGCGAATCTGGTCCTTCGTCAAGCCAGCAGGCGCGAAGCCTCCTGAGCACTGGAATGCAGCAGCGTTTATTCCAGCAGGGCATGCCATCGTGTTTGGGTTCGGTGAAACAGGTATAAATCCTTGCTGTGTCCAGGTGGCATTGTTGATGCTAGGCGTGCGCAGAATGTGCCGTCCCAGATCGCCGACGTACGACACCTGAAGCAACATTGCTGCTGGCAGTTCGTGCTGCACTCCCAAGCTATACTGGTAGCTGCGCGCAACCACCAGGCGCGGATCCACCCCACTCAGGCTTAGAGTTTGTGGAGCTTGCACCGTACCCGCGCCGGGGGCGGAATCGAACTGCGATAATGAGGCGTTGGTGCCTGAAATCGAGGCCGACTGCGCCCATGGTGGATAGCCCTGGGAGTTAATGCCATTGCCCAGCACGTTGCCTTCCGGCTTATCGTAGAAAATGCCAAATCCTCCCCGAATCACGGTCTTCTCACCGAATGGCGCATAGGAGAAGCCGACGCGGGGCGCAAACAGGTTCTCCGCTTGGAAGAAACCCCGATCCGCAGTGGCAGGTATTGCCGCCAAGAGCTGCGGATTCGTAGAAGTGACAGGAACCCTGCTGGCTTGGTCGCCAGGCACCTGTCCAGGCCGCTGCAGACCGTTGCACTCAATCGTCAGTATCGGGGTTCCGACGACGTTAAGTTGAGGACCGCTGCAAAGACCCGGTGAAGAGGGGTTAATATTGCTCGATGCGAGCCCGCCTGTAAATGTCGGATCGAGAGCGGGGTTGAATGCAAACGGGTTGAAGTTCGTCATGTTGTTGCCTTGAGCGTAGGTAGGCGTCGTGTAGATGTACCGCACACCGAGGACCAAGCTAAGTTTGCGCGTCACCTTCCAAGTGTCCTGCGCGTACGACTCGAAATCGTTGAATCGGAATTGGCCCACGGTGACGGCCGAACTTTGTCCGAGAGTATTAAAGTTCCCAAGCAGCGCGTCAGCGAACGGATCACCCGTGGAGTTTGAGCCGGTGGTCGCGCCCGCGTTGGGGCTGAAATTGATCGTGCCGTCGAAGTTCGTGCGCGAGTTCTGCGTCTTGCGGTTCCGCGCGAACTCTGCTCCGAATTTTAGCGAGTGACTGCCCTTCTGCCACGTGACGTTGTCCGCCGGATTTATATCCGTCGTGGGAGACGCAAGGAAGTTCGGCGCTGGACCATTGACTCCAGCTGGTGCGGCCGTCGGAAAATTCGTGACCGCCGTGAAGCTTAACGTCGGAAGCCCGTCGGGGAACGTGGTTGGGTTTCCCAGTGGCGGTATGAACTTGAACCCGTAAGGAGTCTTCATCCAGGCGGTGCCTTGCAGCGGTGTCCTTTGCTTATGCCAGTCGGCGTTGAATTTGACTTCATTGATCAGCGTCGGCCTGATTACATCCACCCACCCAATTTGATAGTTATATCCGGGACGATGGCGCGTGTCCGGATCCACCGGAACGGCCCCGCCGGCGCCGAACGTCGAAAAGGGAGCATAGATGTCGACGTAGTCGTGGAGATACCGGAAATAAAAACTCTGCTTATCGTTGGCGTGTTCATCCACGCGAATGATGTCCTCGCGAATGTTAAACGGGGTCGCGAGGTTGAACGTCATGTTGCCGGTATTGGTCGAAGTGGGCAAAGCTCCCTGCACAGACAATTTGGCCGCCGACGTGTAGAGCGCCGCAATGGCTGCGCCGTCGCCGCTGATACAAGTGGGGTTGATGACATTCGGCGCAGAATAGAGAACACCGCCGCTGCAACTTGCGGGGATCACAGCGGGAGTCGCTAGTGTGAGTCCGGGTTTGCCTGGGGCCGGCGGCAGCAAAATGTCGGTGAAGTTGCCTGCCGCTTCCGCTGCCGTGGGAAAAGTCTGCGATGACGACCCAGCCGGCCCTCCCGGGATTGACCCGCGGAGCTTCTTCCACTCCTGCCCGGCAAAGAAAAACAGCTTGCCTTTCCGCTGAATATACGGGATGGGACCGCCAAGGTCCCATCCAAAGTCGTTGTAATGAAACGGGGGCACGGCCTTATAGCCCGTCAGACCAGGAGTCGTCAGTTTGGTGCCTTTATTCTCCGCATTAAAAATATTGTTCTGGACGAATTCAAAGCCTCCGCCGTGATACTGATCTCCTCCGCTTCTCGTCACTACGTTGATTGTGGATGAAGCTGAGCGCCCAAACTCAGCATCATAGTTCGAAGTCTGCACGTCCACTTCCTGAATGAAATCAATACCCACCTGATTGAACGTGCTGTTGTTCGAGCCGGAGTCCAGGTTAAACCCGCCGTCCACGCTAAAGTTCTGCCCGTCCCCTCGTTGTCCGTTGGTAACTGCGACGCTGGTATTGTAGTTTGTTGTCAAGGCGGCGGGATTGGTGCCCGAACTCTGCAGGGCCGCGCCGGGAACCAAAGAAATGAGCGATTCGTAGTGCCTCTGGTTCAAGGCCATATTCAGTACTTGCTGCTCCGTGATGGTTGTCGAGATCTCGCCCGAGCTGGTATTCACCGTTTCCCCGGTCGCAGTCACCGTCACGGTTTCCGTGACCGCGCCAACTTCCAGCCGGAAGTCCACCGTCAAACGGCCGCCGGCGGTTACATCGTTTCCTTTTTTTGTGATTCTCTTAAAGCCAACCTTCTCCGCCATCACGGTGTAGGAGCCAGCTGGCAGTTCCTCTGCAACGAAGTACCCATTCCTGTCGGTCATCACTTCA
Organism: uncultured Acidobacteriota bacterium; assembly: GCA_963729455.1. Classification (GTDB taxonomy): domain Bacteria; phylum Acidobacteriota; class Terriglobia; order Acidiferrales; family UBA7541; genus Acidiferrum. Next base: position 521,620 of record CAVSNX010000001.1, on the reverse strand, counting down.
CGGCTTGCTTGCGTTGCCTCATTTACGATGCTCACTTTGACATCCGGAATGGTGGCGCCAGAGGAATCCGTTACAGTTCCCACGATGCGGCCGAAGATGTCCTGAGCAGCGGCAAACTGCACGGCACCACACAAAAGCGCCGCGATGATGATCAGCAACGCGTGGAGCGCAGCAAGGCGGAAATATTTTTTCGTGCCACAGCGACTGGTCGAGTAAGAATTGTTCGAGCGGACCTGAATCATTTGGTGCTCCTAAGGACGGCAAAGCAATTCGGTTGCTGATCGGCTTCTCTGACCGGCCGCCGCGAAAGCGGTTCAGGAAGCTGCACCTGGAATGGGGTGGATCAAATTAATCGATGGCAGAGTAGAGCAGCGATGAGATGTATTTGGGAAGTTAGACAACGGTGAATTCACCGTTAGTATGAGGATGTTGTTTCGAGGGAGAGCAAGAGCCTTTGCCGTCCGATTTGCTCCTTAAGTTACTGAAATTGCAGGCTTTTTGGTCCAGTGTCACGCGGCAAAATTTCGGTTATACTCCCCCCAATAGCAGGGCGTAGGGTCGAAGGGACCCTTCTTGGGGGTATCCACTTGCAATCGGCCATCAGCAAACTGGAAGCCGAACGAGCTGAAGTAGAGGACGTATTGTCGTCTGGTGTATTGGGACGCACCAACAATCATGTTCGGCTCCTCTCCTTTGTTTGTGAAAAATACTTCGAAGGAGCCATCGACGAAATCAAGGAGTACAGCATCGCAGTACACGCCCTGGGTCGCCCGGAATCCTTTGACCCGCAAATGGATACCATTGTCCGCGTAACGGCTCACGCCTTGCGGAAGCGGCTCGAAGACTACTATCGAACCGCTGGGGCGGAACATGCGGTCCATATTTGCCTGCCCCCTGGACATTACGTTCCCAAGTTCACTCATTTGAACGACGTGGAGGCGGCCACCGGCGAATCCCCCCTCGAAGACAAGCAGAATGGGCAATCTCTCGACGGGGTTTCCTCCCGAGGCAACGGGCGGCTCGAAGATCGGCAAGATCCTATTTCCCAGCCGCCGCCAGCCTCGCGAACCGACGAGACCGAAACTCTGCACGAAGCCGCGGCATCCGAGCGTAAGTTTTTGCCGCGAGCTGGCATGGCGACGCTGGCTGTACTACTTTCCATTTCGGTTTGTCTTCTGGCGGTTTTCGCCTGGAAGAAATGGAATGGAAAGCTTGGACGCGAAAGCTCGGCGTTGACTCCAGCCGTTGCCGCCTCGGACTTTTCGTCCGGCAAAATTCTGCGCGCGATGGTTGGCAATACTTCGGCCCCTTACCTGGATCGCGGCGGATCCACGTGGGAGAGCGATCATTTCTGCTCGGGAGGAAGTTCGTTCTCCGTCACGGGCCACGCTATCCAGGGCACGGAAGATCCGCAGTTGTTTTTGTCCGGGCGGCGCGGCATTTTTCACTGCAGTTATCCAGTGGCGCCGGGAACGTACGAGGTTCATCTGCTATTTGCTGAAACGTCGGGGCTTCAAGAAGCCAGTCGCAACGCGGCGTTCTCAATCAATGGCGGACCTCCAACGAACTTGGATGTCGTGGATGACGCCGGCGGAGATGACATTGCCACCACGAAAATCATTACAGATGTCACGCCCGCGAGCGACGGAACGATTCATGTGGACTTTACCAACCCCGAGGCGTTTGCAAATGCGGTCGAAATCCTGCAGAGCGCGCCGCATCGCATGCTTCCTGTCAGGATCGTCGTCGGACACTCTCCCTATCGTGATTCCCAGGGGAATATTTGGATGCCTGACCAGTATTTCATGGGCGGCCGCCTCAGTAGCTTCGGGGGTGATTTGTCTAAAATTTCCGATGGGCGTCTCTACGAATGGCATCGTTTTGGGCACTTCCATTACGTGGTGCCTGTCGCAACGGGCGGGAAGTACACGTTGAAACTGCACTTTATGGAGCATTGGTTTGGCGTACAGAATGGCGGCATTGGCGGCATGGGGAGCCGCGTGTTTGATGTCTCGTGTAACGGATTGATGCTGCTCAAGGGATTCGATATTTTCCGCGAAGCCGGCTCCGAGCCTTTGATCAAAACCTTCCAGCATATTGAGCCCACGCCGCAAGGCAAAATCGAGATCTACTTTACTCCCGCGGTGAACTACCCCTCGATCAGCGCGATCGAAGTCATCCCCGAATAGAAACGATCTCAGAATTCTGCGGATTTGGCCTGCCCAGCATGCAGCGTTAACCCTTAACGATGCCTTTCCTTGCACACCTGGGAAAGTGGTTGGTGGACGTGACCGGGCTCGAACCGGCGACCCCCTGCTTGCAAAGCAGGTGCTCTCCCAGCTGAGCTACACGCCCACAGTAGGAGTACTCATTATTCTAAAACACTTTTGAAGGCAGTTCATCTTGCGTTTCAAAGTCGAGCTTACTTCTTCGTACCTTCCCCGCCTTTGCTTGCCCCTGCAAATCGGATCGTTATCGCGGCCGGAGTGTAGGGCCCCGCGCCGTTTTTTGGGAGTTCGACGATCAGTTCTGACTTGCCGCCGGTGGACTTGAAGAGCTTTGCTCCGTCAATGGAAGCGATTTGCTCTGCATTCCAAACGGAAAGTTCGTACCGGCCGCCGGCGAGCCCGGCCACGTTGATCGTCAGACGATCTCGCGCCAGCGTCCACGTTTCAGAGAGAATGCGCAAGCCTTGCGAGGTCACTCCAATCTCGGGCAATTGGCCCGCATAGCTGAAGCCAAAGTCATTTTGGAGCCGGATCCGCAGTGAGTTCGTCGCACTTGCCACGGCAATTCGAACGAGCACGTGCTGATCCAGGTCGCTCGCTTGCACCTTGAATGGCACAACGTGCCCGTTCAATTCCACCCCGAGGACTTTCGCGCGGATGCTCACCGCCGGCTGAAACTCGATTGTACGCGCCGCATCCCCCGCCGTTTTCACTTCCAGCGTGATTCCACTCAAATCTTTCGTGTACCGCAAATCCACTTTCGCGGTACCGACCGCCACGTTCCGAATTGCAAACGAAGTCCAATCCGCCGGAACATGTGGAGCAAACGTCAGCGTTCCTGTCGTGGCCTCCGTTTCCATTCCAAACATTCCGCGCAGCAACGGACTCACCACCATGGCGGCAGACCAGATCTGATGCGGCGAACTCGTCGAAAGCGACTGATAGTACGCGCCCGAGAGGACTTCCGTTACATGGCCCAGCGAGCCATCGAACGCCAGCAGCGCGTTGGCCCGCAGATTCGCGTACGCAGCATGCGCCCGGTGATAGCGATACTCGCCCACCGACGCCCAGCCCGTGAACAGCGGCCAAACCGATCCAAAATGGTAACCGCCTCCGCTGAAGAGCGGCGAGCGATTCGAAATGATCCGCATTCCCCAATCCGTCTGGTGATCCAAATCCGCCAGCTGCGTGATCATCGCCTCCGCTTTGCCCTCGTCGAGCAATCCAAACCACATCGGCACGGTTGCCAGCACGCTCGGCTCATCCACCGGATGATTGCCCTGGTCCAGCGCGAACGCGAACCTCTTCTTATCCGCGATCCAGAACGCCTCATTCATTAGCGGCTTCTGTTGCTCAAAATTCTTGGCGAGCTCCTTGCTTGCATCTTCCTTTCCGACCAACCGCGCCAGATTCGAAAGCGCGCGCAGCGCCTCAATCCCCAGCCCGGTTTGATATAACTCCGTTTTCACCGGCAGCAGCGGCCCGCCTTCCACCCAGCCGTGCCCGACTCCCAAATTTTTCGGAAATCCCCGCTCATCATAGGTCGAGCGCAGAAATTCGTAGGCCTTCCACAAACTCTCCCACTTTTCTTTGGCAAACGCCGTGTCGCCGCTCTCCCTCACATAATCATTCATCGCGATAATGTAGAGCGGCGTCGCATCGGCGGAAGCGTAAGGATACGGATAATCCTTAAACCAGTTCACAAAATTTGCGCCCTGCGAAATCTCGTGCGGAATCTTGCCGTCTTCCCGTTGAAATTTCCCGATGAACTCCAGCGCCATGCGCGCCGTCGAAAAATCTCCCTCCGAATTCAGCGCGAAGGAACTCCAAAACGAATCCCGCCCGAAAAACCACGCAAATCCCGGCCGCTGGCTCTCCCCCGACGTGCGATATCCGGCCACCAGCCCGGTGCCCAAAGATGGATTCGTCACCACTCCCTGCAACGCGCTCACCCTCGCCCAGTCGTACGCTTGCTGAAGCTGCGCGTCCGGAAGTTCCACGCTCACCGTCCGCCGCAAATAATCCCGGTAATATTCCGCGGACTCCTGCCATAAATCTGCATACGAAGCGAGCAGATGTTGATACGTTTTTTCCGCCGCCGTCCGCCCTTCCGTGGATCCAGCAATCACAATCAACTTCGTCTCTTTGCCCTTCGCCGTCACGCCCAGCCGGAACGAACTCTCCCTTGCCTCCGAATAATTCGTCTGATACTCCATCTGAGGTTCCACTGCCGTCGGCGAGCCAACGAACGCAACGAATTTCTTCTGCTCCTCGCCAAAATAAAACGCGCGCCGTTCCGCGCTCCAGTCCAAATATGTCGCTCCCAGCGCCGCCGGCCATTCCAACTGAAAATCGCGATGAAAATCCGCCTCAATCTCAACCGGTTTTTCCGTTTCTACATCGAGCAAAATGACCGCGCCTTGCTCCCGCACCGGCACAAAAAAAGTCTCTCGCACTGTGAACGTGTCGCCCGCATAGAGAATCGTCGCCGACTCCGGCCGCACCGTGACCGTCCGCGCCAGCGCCTCCGCCGGCAGCACTCTTCCCTCCGTCAGGAATTTCAGATGAAACTCTCGGAAAATCTTCAGCGGATACACCCACGCTTCCATCCGCCCCGTTTCATTTCCGAGCAGCCCCGCGCGCGTCCCTGTCACCGGCAAAAATTCCCAAGGCCGCACCGTTCGCGATAGCTCAAGCTGCTCCGGAGCTCTCTCCGTTTGCTGCCCGAAAGCCGCAGGAACACAAATCCCCGCGCCCAGCGCAGCAGCCGCGCAAACGCAGCACAAACTCATCCACATTCGCCAATCTTGCTTTTTAGAAACCGTAGGAAGTTCTCGCAAGAAGTTCATCGAATGGCCGCCGCTGCGTCCTTTGCTTGCAATGCCTCGTTGGCCTGACTATAAAGGAAAGCGCCGGATTCTAGCACGAGCCTCGCAACGAAAGGTATCGCTTCTTTTGCCTCCAACGCGCCGCGCATTTCTCAAATCGCTCAGCCGTTCCGCCTCGGTGCTCCCGCTGGAAAAAATCCTCGCCCTCGCGCTCCCAAAAAAGTGGCTGTCCACCTTCTCTGCTTTTAGCGCAGCGCCTAAACAGTCCGCGCCTTCCGCGGCTGCGGCTCCCGCTACCGACCTCGGCATCAGCTTCCTCAACGTCGCCCGCGAATCCGGCCTCAATGCCAAAACCATTTTCGGCGGCGAGCACAAAAATAAATATCTCCTCGAAACCACCGGCTGCGGCGTCGCTTTCTACGATTACGACAATGACGGCTGGCTCGACATTTTTCTCGTCAACGGCTCCCGCCTCGAAGGTTTCCCCGCCGGCCAGGAGCCCACTTCGCATCTCTTCAAAAATAATCGCGACGGGACCTTCACCGACGTCACCGCCAAAGCCGGCCTCGCTCATTCCGGCTGGGGACAAGCCGTCTGCGTCGGCGACTACGACAACGACGGCTTCGACGATCTCTTCGTCACCTACTTCGGCAAAAATGTTCTCTATCACAACAATGGAAACGGCACCTTCACCGACGTCAGCGAAAAATCCGGCGTCGCCGGCACCGGCAAGCGCTGGAACACCGGCTGCGCCTTCGTGGACTACGATCGCGACGGCCACCTCGATCTCTTCGTCGCCAATTACATTGATCTCGATTTGAAAACCGCCCCCGTCCCCGAATCCGGCCCCTGCCTTTACAAAGGCGTCATGGTCGCCTGCGGCCCTCCCGGCCTGCTCGGCGGAAAAAATATTCTCTATCACAACAACGGCGACGGCACTTTCACCGACGTCACCGAAAAATCCGGCATCCTCAACGCCAACGGCACCTACGGCCTCGGCGTGCTCACCGCCGATCTCGACAACGACGGCTGGCCGGACATTTACGTTGCCAACGATTCCACCGCCAGCGCTCTCTATCAAAATAAAAAAAACGGCACCTTCGTGGACATCGCCCTCGAAGCCGGCTGCGCGCTCAGCGCCGACGGCAAGCCCCAGGCCGGCATGGGCATCTCCGCCGCCGATTACGATCTCGACGGCAATCTCGATCTCGTCAAAACCAATTTTGCCGGCGACACTCCTTCGCTCTACCACAATCTGGGCGGCGCGAATTTCGAGGACGCCACCTATCAGGCCGGCCTCGGCAAGCACACGCAGTATCTCGGCTGGGGCTGCGGTTTTTTTGACATGGACAACGATGGCTGGCCGGACATCCTCATCTGCAACGGCCACGTCTATCCCGAAGTCGAGCAGCTCAAGACCGAAGCCGGCTACCCGCAGCGCAAGCTGCTCTACAAAAATCTTCGCAACGGCCGCTTCGACGACGTTTCCTACGCCGCCGGCCCCGGCATCTCCACGCCCGTCGCCGCGCGCGGCTGCGCCTTCGGCGATTTCGACAATGACGGCGACCTCGACGTCGTCGTCAACACCGTCAACGATTTCCCCCAGCTCCTCCGCTGCGATTCACGCACCGGCAACAACTGGATCAAGATCAAAACCATTGGCACAAAATCCAATCGCAGCGGCATCGGCGCGCGCATTAGATGCGTCACCCATCCGCCCGGCGAAAAAAATCCCCATTCGCAGATCGACGAAGTCCGCAGCGGCGGCGGCTATTTCTCCCAAAACGACCTGCGCGTCCACTTCGGACTCGGCAAGGCCGATAAAGTCGACCTCCTCGAAATCCGCTGGCCCAGCGGCCTCGTCGAAACCCTAAAAGACCTCAAGCCCAACCAAGTCCTCTTCGTAAAAGAAGGCCAAGGCCTCCTCCGCACCCAGCAATTCCCCCCACCCAAGCCTTTGTAGTGGCCGGTCTTCAGACCCGTTCTTTTCTTCTCCGTACCCTCTGTATCCTCCGTGATCTCTGAGGTAGACCTTTTCCGCTTTCCTCTACGGCGCCCTCTGGCAACCACTTTGTATTTGTGTGAACATCAACCCGCTGGCCACAATAACGCACTATGAAATCCAAGCTCCTCCTAACAATCTCTCTCCTCGCCGCCACCCTGGCTTTCGCCGCCCTAACCGCCGACCTCCCCTTCGGCCCCTGGATCCGCGCCTCCAACAACCCAATCCTCTCCCCCCAAGGCACCACCTGGGAATCCGCCGCCACTTTCAATCCCGCTGTCACCTCCCTCGAAACCCAGGATGTCGTTTTGCCCAACGGCAAACACGAAAAGCTCGGAAAAATCGTCATGCTCTACCGCGCCCAGGACGCCTCCGGCACCTCCCGCCTCGGCTACGCCGAAAGCAACGATGGCCTCCATTTCACCCGCCGCCCCGAACCCGTCCTCTCCCCCGAAACACCCTACGAAAAAGACGGCGGCGTCGAAGACCCCCGCCTCCAGAAATTCGGCGACACCTACTACCTCACCTACACCGCCTACAACAAAAAAGACGCCCAGCTCTGCCTGGCCACCTCGCTCGATCTCATCCACTGGGAACGCAAAGGAATCATTCTTCCCGCCTACAAAGGAAACTGGAACGTCGGCTGGACCAAGTCCGGCGCCATCGTCCCCGAAAAAATCAACGGCAAATACTGGATGTACTGGCTCGGTACCGCTGCCGACAAAAGCGATCAAACGGGCCTCTCGTACTCCACCGACCTCCTCCACTGGACCGAAGCCACGCAAACTCCCGTCCTCCCGCGCCGCCCCGGAATGTTTGACTCCCGCGTCGTCGAGCCCGGCCCCCCGCCCATCCTCACCGGCCGCGGCATCGTCCTCATCTACAACGGCGCCGACGACCACCTCGTCTACCGCACCGGCGTCGCCATCTTCGACCGCCGCGATCCCCGCAAACTCCTCTCCCGCTCCGACACTCCTATCTTCGCCCCCGATAAAAACTGGGAGAAAGTCGGCCAGGTCCCTAACGTCGTTTTCGTTGAGAGCATGCTAGCAGGGCAGCAAACCAGGGACGATTCTCCCTTGCGCAGTTACTTCCTCTTCTATTACGGCGCCGCCGACAAATTCGTCGGCGTCGCTGAAGCAGTGATGGGCTCAGGAAGATGAACGCAGAAGAGCGGCTGTCCGATGTCGCCAATGCCTTGGCCTGGATCGATGCTTCGGGAAATCGCTTCCGGACATTTCAACTCCGGGTAAGGGCCAAGTGCCCATTGGTGAGCGCCATTTGTGGCGACATCACTGTTTTTGCCGTAGAATCGTGAAAGGTTAGCACCATGGCGAACCCCACAATTACGATTCCGCTGGACCCGCAAACGGCCCGCGCCTACGATTCCGCAGCTCCTGAGCAAAAGCGGAAGATTCAGGCCCTTCTGAGCCTTTGGCTTAGAGAACTGGCAGCGGGTGAATATCGATCGCTCCAAGAAGTGCTCGATGACGTAGGCCGTAAGGCGCAGGACCGCGGGCTCACCCCAGAGATGCTGGATTCCCTTCTGAAAGGCGTGTAGTTGCGCTGTATCTTCGATACAAACGTTTTAGTCAGTGCATTGCTCCTACCCAAATCGAAGCCTCGCCAAGCGCTTGACCTGGCCCTTCGAACCGGAACAGTCCTTCTTTCCTTCGCGACGCTCGCCGAACTTTACGAAGTCCTGACTAGAAAGCAATTCCGCCGATACGCGTCTGAAGAAGATATTCGAAGCTTTCTCGCGGCACTGACGCGAGAGGCCCAATGGGTTGATGTCGATGTCCAAATATCAGCCTGCCGCGATCCCAAGGACAACAAGTTCCTTGAACTCGCTGTGAGTGGCCAGGCAACACACATCGTCACTGGCGATGCCGACCTGCTAACCCTAAACCCGTTCCCCAGGATTGAGATTGTCCCTCCCCATCGGTTCCTGGAACTATCATTACCTCCGAGCGCCAAGACTTAACGCTGCGAGACGAGTGCCGGAACCTGCGATGTTGAGAGTATGGATTTTGCACTTTGTGGCTGGCAAAACCCATCCTTTCAACACCTTCCACAATCATTCGAATGACATATAAATAAACATTGACAGCTAGTACCTCTTGTGCTATAGTCTGGAAGTCGTTCAGCTCGGCGGAGAAAGGAGCGCCTTCCTTTGTCCGCTACCCGTTCACCCCGACCCTTTCGACGACCCTCTCGGAATCGCCACCAAATTTTCTCCCCTCCTTTGTTTTCATGCGCTTACGAATTGCCCATTTTCTATCCCCTTTGTTTTGACATTCATCCATGGGCAATAATATAGATGACTAACCAAAAAGGGTATGCTATGGAAGCCGTGACAGGACAATGTGAATTGAAAACGGGAGATACCCGCGAGGTGGAGCGATTCGTAAAGGACCATCTGGCCATGCTAGAAGGCCACGAGATCACAATCCGAAAAACCAACGACGGGTATCTCGCCGAGTTCTACAGCATGGAGCCTACTGCTTAAAGTGCTCGTGTGAATCTACATGTATGGCTGCGCGGTCGAGCACGAACCGCACATGATGCCCGCAGTGATTGCACGGTGGAAACGGCTTTCCATACACACACGTCACCTCATGCGCTTGAGAGTGATTGCGGTCATGGATTACTCGGTATATCCCGGAGTGAGGGACTTTCTCTCCGGGTTTGAATACATCTCCTACGCTTGCCATTTCATCTATCCTTTTCTGCCTCTGAGAAGGCTGTTATGCAGGCACACCCCTACTGCGTGCCTAGCTGTTAATGTTTTTTGTTGACGGAGAAGCCCTAAGGCAAGTAGGATAGCGGAAGTACGAGTTCCACATTCCCCGCAACAACGGGACCTAAACGCCTCACTCCAGAAAAGTGAGGCGTTTTTGCATTACAGCGGGGCGATTATAGCACGCAATGCAAGTGGTCCACTAGGAATTGTGCCCTTTTTTGGGGCGCAACTAGGGCGGAAGATCGCGGTATCTTCGCCGACTTTCGCCGAAGAAACTTTCGCCCACAGGATGTGGTGTAGGGGCTGTGGAAAGTACAAGGAAAGCCCTTGCACCCGACGAGGGAGAGTGCTAAAAGGAAAAGCACGGGTCCGATAACCCGTGCTTTGAACCTTGGCTTAGAATTTTGTCTGTGCTGCTGTAGACCGCCAGAGACGGCCTCAGAGTAACACTCCCAATTTTCCTGTCAAGCCCAAAGTAAATATATTTGTGTGCTCGTAAGGAGCGGCCTATGCCGATTACTCAAAAACACTCGATTGTCTGTGATGATGTGAGGCAAGAAAACAATGGAAAATTCCTGATTATCGGGATGTACACGCCCGATATGGCTGTTCCGCAAATTCCCATAGTTTTGCCGAGCATCTCGTTTTTTGGTTGGATTCATTCCGACCGACCCGGCAGTTTCCCTTTTCGCATGAAACTCGAACAACTGGAATCAGGGAGGATTGTGCAACAAGGAATGGGCGCATTAAATTTTCCTAAGCCGGGCGATGGGATTTCCCTCGTTCGGTTCGGTGGTATCCAATTAATCAGTCAGGGGCCCTATGTTTTTAGCATGGAGATCGACGGGCAGTCAGAGCGACTCATGACTCACTTCTCTGTGCTATTGAATCTGCCCGCGCAAGCGCCTGTTCAGCCACAGGGCTAAGCAGGGACCAGTTCCCGCTCTATCGAATTGGAAGTCGAGGTAAGAGTATAAAATGGCCAATCTTGAGGTGATGCTACTTCCATCGAGACAGCGACCATCGGGTCTGTTCCCGGACGCTGCGCCTCCGCAAGTTGTTCCAAAACGGCATGCCATACTTCGCCGTTTATCATGCTGTCCGACAACTCGGCATAGTGTGCTTCAAGTTCCCAAATCAAACGCCGAGCCGCCGAATTTTCAGGAGCATTTTCCAGTTCCAATTCAGCATCCACCATCCAATCACGGAAAGTGTCCAAGGACATTTCTCCTCGTAGATGGCATTGAATGCTCTGGACTATGGTGGCGACGCTAATCATGACCCCTCCTAACAAACAACGTGTTTCCCAGCAATTTCTCGACCAAGTGTTCAATGAGGGCGATTGGATGGAGCGGCTCGCAAAGTGCACGAAACGCGAGTTCCATAACCAACCCACACCGCCTCAGCGAGGCCAAGTCCCCGGCACAGCGACGATCGGGGAAAAATTTTATGACCAAACGGGAAAACTTTTGGCCGTGCTCATTTACTACCGCAAGCCAGATGGCAGCTTGGGAGCGAGCGGAAAACCAAGCTGCAAGGGATTACTGATCGATGGCCTGTGGCACTACATCTGACGCCCACAACATCTAGTGGCGTTGCCTGCCACTACGTATCATACTGTATCAATGAAAAAGCCTCAAAAACAGCGAACGGTCGAAAATGACACTCGAACGGCACCCTGTACCATCGAACAGCAAGACGAGTACGCCACGTTTTCAAGCGCCCTCAAGAAAGTTCTCACGGTTTCGCACAAGGAGATGCAGAAGCGAATCACTCGCGCTTCTGCCTCCCGCGCTTTAGACGCAAAGGACTAGGCAATCGTTTCTCCCACCTTACCAGTCACCTCCGCGAAGGTGAGCCGCTTCCCTGCAATCTGCGATAAGGCCAACTGAAATCTGTCTCCATCGTTCAGTGGGTTCTCTTTGCTTCCACGATTGTTGAATCGGAATACTTGCTCATCCAAATAGCGGAAGAGATGGAATGGCTCGGCGCTGATATACGTTCCCTTCAATCCGCGCTTCACCAAACTCCAGAAGTTTTCGAGTCCGTTGGTGTGCACTTGCCCATCAACGTATTTTTCGGCATGGTCAACGACTTGATGCGCGAAGTCTTGGTCCCTGAGTCCCTGATAGGACATGAGCGCATCGGAATAGATCGCGCTCTGCGCTTTGACGTGAGTGCGGATGTTCCCTTGAATCGCGTGCTTTTTCCGATTCGGGAGCATCATGGCGCGAACCTTCCCGCCACGCTCAAGAATGCCCATCACGGCTGTCTTGTCTTTTACTCCGCGCTCCGTAATCATGCGCTTCCGCCGTTCGGGGTGCATGAAGCGAGCGGCCCCGCCGATGAAGGTTTCGTCCACTTCGATGTGCTTTCCCTCTCCGCCAAGTTTTTCCATGCTTCCGCTCTGGAGAGCCAAGCGGAGACGGTGAAGAACAAACCACGCAGACTTCTGAGTGATTCCCAAATCGCGGCCCACTTCATAGGAGCTTATTCCGTTCTTGCAGTTGACGAGCATCCACAGAGCCGCAAGCCACTTGTCGAGGGAGATGGCACTATCCTCGAAAATCGTTCCCACCTTGACGGAGAATTGCTTGTAGCATTCCTTGCACTTCCAGCGGCGCTGTGAGGCGAGATAGTAGTGCTCTTTGTGGCCACACTTCGGGCAGATCGGGCCGTTCGGCCACCGGAGAGAGGCGACGGTATCAATGCAGACCTGCTCATCGCTGAAATAGCGGATGGCCTGTTGGAGTGTTTTTGGCTTGCTCATGGCGTCCCTCACTGCTTAAACTGTAGCAGAGACGCCGTGGTTAGTCAAGTATATTATCGCCCATCCATGTAATGGGGGGTATGGCCCCCCTCACATCCTCCGATCTCTTCGGAGTGCGGCAGCTCGCTCTTCCGCGCAAAAAGCCGCATTCGCAAACCCATTGTTTTCTATGCGCTGCGCACTCTTTTATTTTCCGCATCCTTTAAGTCCTGTATTTGCCACTCTTACGAAAACACCCGGGGTGTATATCAACTCTTCCCAATCTGGAACTGCCGGGGCCGACTCAGGCGGCTTTTTGGAATTTGATTTTGGCGGTGTAGCCGAGGGCGTAAAGGACGCGCAGCAAGAGGTCGGTGGAGACGTCTTTGGTGTTGCGATTCATGATCGCTGTGAGGCGAGTTCGCGAAGTGCGCGCGAGGCGGGCCACTTGAGCATGCGTGAGGCTCTTGCGCTCGACCACGGCGATGATCTTCGCATTGAGCTCGCTGCGCAGCGCGATATCCGCTCCATCCGCGGGAGTAAGTCCCAGCGCCTTGGCGAGTTCAGCGGCAGTACGAGTGACGGTGATTTTAGACTTTTTCATGGAGCATCTCCTTCAAGCGCTTCTTTCCCAAATCCAAATCTTGCTTCGGTGTCGCCTGGCTCTTTTTCACGAACGCATGTATCACCAGAATCCCTCGCGGCGACAGGCTGTAATAGAAAGCGCGATAAATTCCGTGTCGGTCCCGAATTCGCAGCTCTGCCACGCCAGGCGCTATCGAGGGCATGGGACGAGAGACCGGCATGCCGAGCGAATCGCCCTTCTGGAGGTCAAAGATGGCCTTGCCAAGTTCACGTCTGACCTCATCCGGGAACGAGCGGATCGCAGCTATGGCCGCCGGATGGAAGAGCGCAGCCTTCACGGGGGTAGTGTCTCATATCTGGGACATACGTTCAAGAGGAAACGGGAGTCCGTCGTGCGCTATGGAATCCATTTGTTCGCTATTTCGATTTATCGGGCGAGGACGCGGTAGTGATCGGCGAGCCGGAGCCTTCTTTGAGTGTGTTGAAGGAATCGACGGCCACGTTTTCAAAGCGCTCGATCAAGCCGCTGGGCCAGCGGACTTCGACCGAATCAATTTTTGTGGTGGCGCCGAGGCCGAAGTGCACGCGCATGTCGCTGTTGGAGATGTAGCTCGACCCGCTGCGCACTTCGTCCACGAAAATGCGCGCGCCGGCCTTCACCGTGATTTTGGCGCCGATGCCGTCGCGATTGGATTTGTACTTTTGTGACGCCGAGGAGGAAGAAAAAGCGCCAATCGTGCGAAACGCAATCCAATGATTGCCGTTGCGCACGTCGTTCACCAGGAGAGATGGCGGCGCGTTCATGTTGCTGACCACCGCGGACATGCGCCCGTCATTCCACAAATCGCCGACCGCCAGCCCGCGCGAAGAACTCACCGCGGTAATTCCCGGCCCGGCGTTGGCGGAAATATCGGTGAATGTTCCGTTGCCGTTGTTGTGATACAGAATTCTCGGCTCCCGGAAACTGCTGCCCAGGTGCTGGCTGTCCACCTCCGGATACACGTGGCCGTTGACCAGCAGCAGATCGGGCCAGCCGTCATTGTCGAAGTCGAAAAACATGACGCCCCAGCCGAGATATTGCGTGTTCAGGCCGAACCCGGCAGGAAACGTTTTGTCGTCGAAGGTGCCGTCACCAACGTTGCGATAAAGAGTGGAGGTATCGTCAGAAAAATTCGTTTTGAATAGATCGAGCTTGCCGTCGCCGTCGTAGTCCGCAACCGTTGAGCCCATGCCGGCCTGCTCGCGTCCGTCATCATTGAACGCCGCGCCGGACACGACCGCGACATCGGTGAACGTGCCGTCGTGATTGTTGTGATACAGAATGCTGGCCGTGCTGTCGCACGCGACATAAATGTCCGGCCAGCCATCGTCGTCATAGTCGAACGTGGAAACGCTAAAGCTGTAATGCCCGTTGGTCTGATCAATATGCGCTTTAGTGGTGACGTCTTCAAATGTGCCGTCGCCCCGATTGTGATACAGAATATTTTTCGCCCACGGCAATCCGCGCGGGCCGCACATCACCGGAACGCCTTTCCACATGCACGAAGGCCGTTCGCCGGGAGCAAGGGAGGTAGCCGAATCATAGTCAACATAGTTGGCGATCATTAAATCGAGCTTGCCGTCGCGGTCGTAATCCACGAACGCGCAGCCCGTGCCCCAGGCTTTGCCGCTGCCCGCGACATACGCTTTTTCGCTGACGTCGGTGAACGTGCCGTCGCCATTGTTGTGGTACAAAACATTTTTTCCGTAGTAGGTAACGTACAGATCTTCGAAGCCGTCGTTGTCATAATCACCGACGCACACGCCCTGGCCCCATCCGGTGTGAGTGAGTCCGGCTTTTTCGGTGACGTCGGTAAACGTGCCGTCGTGATTGTTGTGATAAAGGTGGCTGGTTGGCGCTTTGTTCGGAGCGAATGGCTGCAGCGTAGTGCCGTTGACGATGAAAATATCCGGCCAGCCGTCGTTGTCGTAATCGAAAATGGCCACGCCGGTGCCGGTTGTCTCGATGATGTATTTTTTTGTGTTTTCGCCGCCGAAAATTATCGGCGCGGTGAGACCGGCTTTTTGCGCCACGTCCGTGAAATGTGCGATCGGCGCGGCATTTGTATTTTTCGAAGGATCGGTAGACGCATTTTGTGGAATGGCAAAATGCAGGGACAGCCAGGCAAGTGGCCCCAACAAACCGAGAACCCGAGGAAAGGAGAAAAGGAAAGTCATCAATCTTAAATCATACTAAGGCCCGCGCTGGCGCTGGTCAACCAAGCGGCCGGGCCGCTCCGAGATTCCGGCGGGCGCGAGGCATACGCGCAAACATGCTAGTATTTTTGCTTAGCGTTTTTCGAGCGTTTGCGCGTGAAAATATTTTCGCTCCATTCCCGGATGCATTTGTTTTTCGCTGTAGCGCTGATTTATTTTTCTCTTTTCCCGTGCACTATCACGTGCAACGCGCAATCGGGTAGCACTGCTCGTGCAGATGCCGCGTCTCAGGCGGAAGCGGTTTATGCGCAAGGGATGTCCGCGCTGCAGAACGGCGATCTCGCTTCGGCGCGCACGGCGTTCGAAAAAGTCGTGCGGCTCGCGCCGCAAAGCCCGGAGGGACACAATTCGCTCGGGTGGGTGCTCCTCGCGCAAGGCGAGGTGGATTCGGCGATCAGCCAATTCCAGTTCGCCGTGAAATCGAAGCCCGATTTCACGCAAGCGCATATCAATTTTTCGAACGCGCTCGCACGCAAAGGAGACATGCCCGGTGCGCTGCGCGAAGCGAAAGAAGCCGTGCGGCTAGCTCCGGAGGATTCGGAAACGCATCGCACCTTGGGCCGCGCGCTCGATTTTTCCGGCAATCTCGACGGCGCCATCCGCGAATTCCGGCGTGCCATCGAACTGGAACCGCAGCGCGCGGAATTGCACGACGACCTCGGAACGTTGCTGGTACAAAAATCGAGCCAGCAGGAAGCTTTAGCCGAATTTTCCGAAGCCCTGCGGCTGCAATCCAATTATGCGCCCGCGCAATTTCATCTCGGCGTTTTGCTCTATCAAGAAAAATCCTTCGATGAAGCCGCGCAACATCTTCAGTTTGCCGTGCAACTCGCTCCTGGGGATTTCGGCGCTCACTACTATTTCGCGCAAGTTCTGAAAAACAAGGGCGACAAGGAATCCGCGATCCGCGAACTGCAAGCGTGCGTTACATTGAAACCAGATTATCCTGATGCACAGAACAGTCTGGGATTGCTGCTACAGAACAGCGGAGAGATGGAGCAAGCGGTCGCTGCGTTTCACGCAGCTGTGAAACAGCAGCCAGAGAATGCGGACGCGCACAATAATTTGGGGCTTGCATATTTACAAACCGGGGATGGCAACGGGGCCATCGCCGAGTTTCGAACGGCGGTGCGGCTGCGACCGGAGGACAGCTCGTACAAGGGCAACCTGGGCGCCGCGCATCTGCAAGTGGCAGATTTCGACACGGCCATTTCTGATTTTCAAGAAGCGCTAAAAATTGCGCCGCGGGATGCGACGCTGCATTACAACCTCGGGTTGGCTTATAAATTGAAAGAAAAATTTCCAGAGGCCATGGCGGAGTTGCGCAAGGCGGCAGAATTAGACCCCGGTCAAGCGGATGCGCATTACACGCTGGGAGTTACGCTGTGGCAGCAGGGTGATTTCGCTGAGGCGGCGGAAGAACTCCGCGCCGCAATTCATGCGAAGCCGGATTATGCCGAGGCGTATTACACGCTCGGGACAGTGCTGAAGCAGAAGGGCGATCTGCAGGACGCTGCGGTTGCGCTGCGGGAAGCCATTCGAATGCAGCCGGATTTTGCGGGCGCGCACACCACGCTTGCTGCCGTGCTGCGCCAGCTCGGCGACGCGGAAGGCGCGGCCGCGGAAGGCCGTCTCGGAGCGGAAATCGCGAAACAAAAGACCAGCGAACAGTCCGCGCTCTTTGCGACGAACTCAGGACGCCGGCTACTCAACGCAGGGGACATCGAGGGCGCCATTTCGCAATTTCGAGTGGCGATCAGTTCTTCGCCCAATTACGCGACTGCGCATTTCGAACTCGGGTTGGCTTTGCGGCAGCAGGGCAAATCCGATGAGGCGCAGGAAGAGTTTCAAAAGGCCGCAGCCCTTGATCCGCGGCTGAAGCCACCGGCTTCCCAGAAAAAATAGAAACCGATCAGCTACGAAATCTCGCGCGGAGAGCGGCCTCTCTCAGGCAGAAATCTCGGCGTTCGAACGAGGTTCCTAATGAGGCTATTGAGGGCCCTTGCGTAGCGCCACCAGTTCCGTTTCGACGGGGACGCCGCGGGCGACTTTCACACGAATGACGGCTTCGAACGGTTTGAGCTCGCCGGAATTCGAAACGGAGAGGCGCAAGAGCAGCTCTTCCAAAGAATTCTGCTGGCAGACGTATTCCACGGCGGCTTGCGTGCCGATAGTCGTGGTGCCCGCGAGAATCAGAACAGAACGCGAGGGATTGAGGCCCTTCACCAGGGCAACTACAGAGTAGTCTTCGGTGAGCGGCTCATTGGAAGCGGTGGCGAGGTACTCCTTGGATTCGCCCGACTCCGGATGAACATTGATGATCTCGACGTTGCCTGCGCGAGGCCCGGAAGTAACCTGTTTGAACGTAAATTCCCGGGTGTTTGGTATTTCCAACAGCGTGAGATTTTCCGAGGGCGAGCCAATGAAAATGAGATCGTTGTTCTTGGCGTCATCCAGAGAGAACAAGCTGCCGCGTTTCACGCGAATGGGCTGGTGCAGGTTGTCAAAAACATTGTCCAACGCATGGACCGCCAGGACTTCGCCGACGCCGGTGTAATGGTCGAGGATTACGGCACCTGAATCTTTAGCGCGATTGTAATAGCGCATGCCGATGTCCGGCCGGCCGACAAAGGCGGCATTGCTGAAGATGACCCAGGGCTCCTGAGGTCCGGTGAGAAATCCCCTCCAGAAAACGCGAAATGCCACCGGAACGTCGGGGCTATCGCTGGTCAGCCGGGCTTCCGCGGTTTTACGAGTCAGGAAACGGTCCGCGCCAACGGCAAGGACCGCAGCCAAGAGAACCGAGAGTATGAGCACAGCAGCGAACCATCGAGTGGTGGTCTGGCCATTTAATGGCACAGGCTCTGCAGTATCGTGAGAATGCCCGGAGTGCTCGCGTCCCGCGCTGGGGCTCCGGTGGTGGAATGTTAGAACGTAGTTGCCCTTAGGCATCTCAATCAGGATCGAATCGTCAGCTCCTTCGGAAGCGTAGTACTCCGCCAGTTTGGTGCGCAGGCGCCCCGCTTGAACCCGAACCATGGAGTCAAGATGGGGATCAAAGTCTTTCTGACGTCCGAAGACCTCGGTCGCAATTTGGTACTCCTTGGGAGAGGTACCGGGATGGTCCAAAGAGTGATTAGCCAAGTAGCGCAGAAGTTTGCAGAGAGACTCCGAGCCATGCAGCGTATGGCTGGCAAGAAGTTTTTCGATTTGGCCGAGATATTGGGCTCTCTCAGTCATGGGGACCACCGAGCGGCATTGTAACACCAAGGTAACGTAGAGTGCATCTCTTTGGGAGACGGGACTTTAAGTCCGGTAACCGTATCAGACCCCCAGAGACTATGCACGTCACTCAAAAAACTGATACAAGGCATCATATTTCTTCACCGCTCCCCGTTTGGGTGCTGGTTTCTCTGTTCGAGGAGGGACCAAAAAGAAGGATTACGGGGCGGCGAAGCGACAGAAGCTCGAGGAGTTTGGGGGAGCAGTTCGCTACTCGCAGGTCGGTTCAACCGATTGCCGTCTATTCCAGCTTATCTAGTGGTGTGCCCGGGCGCTCAAATCGCCTGTAGGGATGGTCGGTAGCTGCCGAACCGGGACGCGTAACCTAGCGGATTCCCCGATATGGAACGAGAGATTTTGGTCGAAAAGTTTCGAACAGTGTGGGTGCTCAGGAGGGGTGTAATGAAAAAGCAAGCGATTCTAGGGTGTGTTTTGGTTCTCTGCTTGGCGTTTGGGTTCAGTGCGAGCACGTCGCTAGGCCAAGCTGTGTTCGGAAGCATTATCGGCACAGTGACAGACCCGCAGGGCAATGCGGTTGCCGGGGCCAAAGTCACAGTTACTTCGACTACTAAGAGCTTTGCCTATGATACGACCACGAATGAAAGCGGCAACTATTCGGTAACGCACCTGATCCCGGACACTTACAGAGTGCACGTGGAGTCGCCGGGCTTCAAGGCTGTGGATATTCCAACAGTGGCTGTCTCAGCCGATACCGCGGCCAACGTCGATGTACAAATGCAGGTGGGGGCGGTCACGCAAACCGTCGAAGTCACGGGCGAGATTCCTCAGCTGCAGACGGACCGCGCCGACGTGGATGTGCAGTTCAGCCAAAAGTACGTCCAGGATCTGCCGGTCCTGAACCGCAACTTCACCAGTTTCGAATTACTGTCGCCGGGCACGCAGAAGCTCCCCGGGTTTAACCACGCTGCGACGGAAAATCCTCAAGGTGGTGGTCAGATCCAAGTCAATGGACAGCACTTCTCTGGGACGAACTTCGAGCTTGACGGTACGGACAACCAGGATCCCATCCTGGGTATTATCGTTGTGAACCCAAACCTGGACGCCATTGGAGAAGCCAAGATTGCGCTGCAGGATTACGACGCGGAATCCGGGAAGGCGACCTCGGGCATAATCCGGGTGCAGACGAAGTCAGGCTCAAATGAATTCCACGGAAGCGGCTTTTATTACTATCGAAACAGCAACCAGCAAGCGCGCGACCCGTTCACCAACAAGCCCGGCGTTCCGCTAGCCCCCGCGACGTGGAAACAGTTTGGCGGTTCGGTCGGCGGTCCGATCATCAAAGATAAGCTATTTTTCTTTGGCGATTATCAGCAGACGAAGCAGATTCAAGGCATCACGAATCTGTACACAATCCCTACAGAAAACGTGATCCAAAGTTGCAATCCGGCAACGAACGCACAGAGTTCTACTAAGGGCTTCTGCAACTTTGGCGACTACCTGACCGCGCTCGGATCCAGCGCGCAAATTTATAACCCGGCATCGGCAACCACACCCGATGGCTCCGGCCGCACAGCGTTTCCAGGCAATATGATTCCAATAGCGGACATTAGCCAAAACGTGGGTAACATACTTGCTGCGTTTCCGACGCCGACGGTGGCCTGTGGTGCGGTGGCTACCACTGCCTGCGTCGCCAACAACTTCTCTGCAACCGGTTCCGGCCCCTTTAATCAGCATTCCTTCGACACGCGCATTGACTACAGCGCCCCGCACAACTATCAAGTCTTCGGGCGCTTCAGCCTTGACTACTTCAGTTTGTCCGGCGCGGGCGGCCTGGGTGCACTCGGCGGCGCAGGTTTTGGTCCGGGTGGGTTGAACGGAAGTTCGAATGTGCATAACTACAGCCTGGCTTCCGGGTTTACCAAAGCCATCGGAACGCATTGGCTGACGGACTTCCGCTTCGGGTACTTTAAGTACAATCCGCAAACCGCGTACTCCGACGCGAGTCAATCGCCTATGGACAAATTCGGGATTCCCGGACTCAACTCAGGGCCCGGAGTCGTGGGCCCGCCGGAAACCGGCGGCCTCTCGGGGTTCATCTTCACTACGGGCGGTAACGGAGGGGGGCCTAGCAGCATCTCTGGCTCCAATGGCTCCAATGGCTTCGGGGATGGCCTGAACGTCGGTCGCTGCAATTGTCCGTTGACGGAAAGCGAACAACAGTTCCAGTTTGTAAACAACTGGACGCGAACGCAGGGCAACCACACCATCAAGTTTGGCGCGGATATTCGGTACGCAGAGAATCTGCGTGTTCCGAGCGACGCCAGCCGCACCGGACTCTTGAACTTTGACAACGGTGGAACTTCCAACGGGGGTGCTGGCGGGTTGTCTTTAGCCACCTTCGCGCTGGGGGACGTGACTTCCTTTCAGCGCTTCGTGAGCACCAGCTTGAACGCCGCCGAGCGGCAGAAACGCTGGTTTTTTTACGGTCAGGATTCCTGGCGCATCAGTCCAAAATTCACAATGACCTATGGCCTCCGTTGGGAAATCTATTTCCCTGAAAGCGTGAATGCCAAAGATAACGGCGGTTTCGCGAACTTGGATCAAGGTCTCATCCGCGTTGCAGGAAACGGACCGATCGGCTTGAACGGCAATATTAACAACACATATAAGGCGTTCGCGCCACGACTCAGCTTTGCGTATCAGTTCGATTCTAAAACCGTGCTGCGTATTGGGTACGGCCGCGGGTTCGACATCGGTGTTTTTGGATCGAACTTCGGCCACGTGGTGACGCAGAACCTCCCGGTACTTGCGCAGCAGTCGCTCCAGGACTCAAACTGCTCGCAGCAGCCAACGTGTGGCCCGAATACGACGGCCAACCGGTATCCGGTCTTTACTCTTAGTCAGGGGCCGATACCTTTCTCCTTTGCCAACATTCTTAGTGCGATTTCGTCCGGCGGCACTTTGCCCCTGTACGGGCCAGACGGCACGGTGGCGCCCAGAATCCGTCCGACGGTGCAGCGGCTGCCTACGATCGATCAGTGGAATGGCACCGTCCAGCGACAACTCACCCCGACGATAAATCTGACAGTAAGCTATATCGGCAACAAGGGGACGCACGTATTCGCTGGCACCGGGCCCTCTTACAACAACAATGAGGCTTCGATCGTTTCCGGAACCGACGCCTACACCTGCACACCGAACGGCGGTGGTACATTCAATTGCACGATGTCGTTCAAAGCCGCGGTGCCGTTTAACAATCGCCGTAAATATTTCTTAAACGGCGTTCCCGCATTCACTTATCCAGGCTTCTTCACACCGACCGGGGCGCCGCTTACGTGCTGCGCTGTGGATACGACTTGGTTCGGAAACGACGCCGACAACAAATACAACGCGCTGCAAATTAAGGGTGAAAAGCGCACCAGCTACGGACTGCAGTTCATTGCGCACTACACTTTCTCGCATGCGTATGCCTACGACACGGGCTACTTTGACGTAAATAAGGCGGTCGCTTGGGGACCCAACCCATACAACCGCAATCAGGTATTTGTGGCCAATGTGATCTACGAGTTGCCAATCGGCAAGGGTAAAACGTATATGGGCAACGCCAGCCGCGCCATGGATTATGTCGTTGGAGGCTGGCAAGTAACCAACACGCTTACTTACGGCACAGGGCTCCCGTGGACTGCGAGCCTCGCGAATTGCGGTCAAATCTCCGATGCCGGACCGTGCCGGCCCAACCTGGTAGGAAACGGGGGGCTCCAGACTGGAGTCACCAGAAACGCAAACGGTACGTTCTGGTTTACACCGGTTCCAACGCTGAGCCAGAACCTTCCCAATATCCCCAATTCTCCCGTTGACCTTACCGGTATGGATAACCAGTGCGCGGTGGCTCGTCCGACAGCCGGACCGTTCGCACTTCCCGCCTGCGGCCAAATCGGCAACGCCGGTTTCAATACGTTCCGCGGTCCACATGCGTTCTACGATGACATGGCACTGTCGAAGAACTTTACTATCACCGAACGCGTCAAGGCACAGTTCCGCTTCGACGCTTATAACCTTTTCAACCATCCCGTGCTGGCTCTGCCCAACGGTTGCGTAGATTGCGCAAACGGCGGCCAGATCAGCGATATCGAGGCGGATTCCGCGCCAGGTGCCCCCATTGGCATGCGGCAACTGCAGTTCGGCGTCCGTGTCACTTTTTAAAAAAAGAGAAAAGGACACCCCACCAACCCCGACGGGGAGCCTGACCAGCTCCCCGTTTTTTATGCTCTAACCGTCAGGTAGTTGCTGCCGAGAACTTCCAAATGGCGCTGATCCGAATACGGCTTCAAGGCTTGCTGGCTGGCGCGCTGGTCTTCTGCGCCGCCGTGCAAGCGGAATCGCAACCCTCCCAGGATGCGCCAAAGCAGAATGATTCGAAACGGGAGGCTTCGGCTGCACCGCAAGACACAGCAAGCTTTGAACAAGCCACTCAGTTGATGCAGCAGGGAAAGAATGATGATGCGCTGGCGTTGCTGGAAAAAATTGCCGCGGCGGAGCCCGGACGTCATGGAGTGATGAGACAGATCGGGATCGCCAATTACCGGAAAGGAGATTTTCTAAAGGCTGCCGCAAGCTTTCAGAAGGCGCTGGAGGAGGATCCGGGGGACAACGAGGCGATTCAGTTGATGGGACTCTCGTATTACTTGTCCGGGCGGCCTGCAGAAGCCATTGCGCCTCTGGAGAAAGTGCAGACGTGGTATCCCAGCGCAAATGTGGATGCGGCGTACATCTTGGGCGTCTGTTACATCCAGACGAAGGACTATCCCGCTGCGCGACGGGCGTTCGCCAAGATGTTTGCGGTTCCGGCCGATTCGGCGGTGAGTTACGTGGTTACTGCGCGGATGCTGTTGCGGCAGGACTTTGCGCCGGTAGCGGAGGAGTACGCGAAGAAAGCCGTCGAGATTGACCCGAAGCTGCCGCTGGCGCATTCGCTGCTGGGAGAGATTTATCTGTACAAGTCGCGTTTGCAGGAGGCCATCGCAGAGTTTCAGAAGGAGCTGGAGCTGAATCCGGCGGATGCGGCGGTGTATTACAAGCTGGCGGATGCGTACTCTCGGGTGCAGAGATTCGAAGAGGCGGAACGGCTTTTGCAGCGGTCTATCTGGCTGGATGCGACGTCTACGGGGCCGTATATTTTGCTGGGGAAGGTGCTGGAGAAAAAAGGGGAGACGGCGCTGGCGGTGCGCGCGCTGCAGCGGGCGCTGGCGATGGACCCGAACAATCCGATTCCGCACCATCTGCTAGGGCAGGCGTATCGTGAGTTGGGGCAGACGGAAGACGCGGAACGTGAATTGAAACTATCGGAGCAATTGCAAAATCGGCAGAATGCGAAACCCTGAGTGACGCTGTCGAGGGTGAGCCAGGGAGAGCAACCGTGCTAAAACGATTCAAGTCTGTCTTTTTCGTGGTGCTGCTTGCGTTTTGCCTGGCGGCGAGTCCAGCGCGGGCGCAGCAGGCGGCGACGCAAAGTCCGAATGCAGCGCACGCCCAGGCGAAGAGGCAGGAGCCGTGGTGGAAACGCGCGGTGATTTATGAGATTTACCCGCGGAGCTTTCAGGATTCGAATGGGGACGGCGTTGGCGACATTAACGGGATTACTTCGAGGCTCGATTACCTTCGCGATTTAGGGATTGATGCCATCTGGATCAGCCCGATGTATCCGTCGCCGCTGGTGGATTTTGGGTACGACGTTTCGGATTACACGGCGATTGATCCGCTGTATGGGACGCTGGCGGATTTTGACCGGATGATGAGCGAGGCGAAAAAAAGAAATATCCGGGTGATTATGGATTTTGTTCCGAATCACACGTCGGATCAGCACCCGTGGTTCAAGGAGTCGCGTTCCTCGCGGACGAATCCGAAACGCGATTGGTACATCTGGCGGGATGGGAAGGCGCCCGGCGAGCCTCCTAATAATTGGCAATCGTGGTTTGGGCATTCGGCGTGGAAATGGGATCCGACGACGAGTCAGTATTGCTACCACCATTTTTACACGGAGCAGCCGGATCTGAATTGGCGGAATCCGGAAGTGCGCAAGGCGATGTACGACGCCATGCGCTTCTGGTTCAAGCGCGGCGTGGCGGGGTTCCGGCTCGACGCGGTGTCGCGATTGTTTGAGGATCCGGATCTGCACGACGATCCGATCGTGCCGGGGAAGAATGCGTACGGCGATCCGAATATCGTGCACAAGTACACGGACAATTTGCCGGAGGTGCATGAAGTTTTGCGGGAGATGCGGCGAGTCGCGGACGAATTTCCCGGGAATCCCGTGTTGATTAGCGAGGCCGACGAGCCAAATATCGCGGAGCTTACCAAGATGTACGGCGCGAAGAACGATGAAGTGCAGTTGCCGATGGATTTTCAGATTGCGGATGTCAACAAGCTTTCAGCGCCGGAGTTTCGGAGGCTGTTGAATGAAGTGGAACACAACGCGGTTGGCGGACAGCCGCACTATTTTTTCAGCAATCATGATCAGCCGCGCACGTGGGACCGCTACGGGGACGGCGTCCACAACGATCAAATTGCGAAGCTGATGGCGGCACTGCTGCTTGCGCCGCGCGCGACGCCGTTGATGTACTACGGGGAAGAGATTGGCATGCGCACCACGGTGCCTGCTCGCAAGAAAGATGTGCAGGATCCTATTGGAAAAATTGGATGGCCGGAGGAAAAAGGGCGGGACGGCGAGCGCACGCCGATGCAGTGGGACACTTCGAAGAATGCGGGGTTCAGCACGGCCGAGCGGCCTTGGCTGCCGGTGCCGCCGAGCGCGGCGGAATATAACGTGAGTGTGGAATCGAAGGAGCCCGGCTCAATTCTGGAATTTTACAAGCGCTTGATCGCGTTTCGGCGAAGCGAACCGGCGCTGCGGGATGGCAGTTATGTATCGTTGAACGAGGACGACCCGAATGTGTTGAGCTTTCTGCGGAAGAATCCCGGCGAGGGCGATTCGGTTTTAGTGGTGCTTAATATGAGCGGTGAGGCGAAGACGGTCAGTTTCGCGCTTGATAAGTATGGAGTACTGGAAAAGTCTGCGAAAACGCTGATCGCTGCGCCAGAAATCGGACCTGAGGCGACACGCCTCGCGCATTTGACGATTCCGGCGTTTGGAGTTTTTATCGGAACGGTTCACTGATGGACGCCGCGATTTGACGCGGCTCGTAGATCCAGAAATGTTGATGAGCGTTAATGTGCATCGGAGCGGGACAAACTAGTTTGCTGTGAAATTCTGCAAAACATTTCCGCGACGGATTCTTGGCGTTCGCGTTTTACTCAAAATTGACAACTTCTTGCCGGGATTCCCCCAAACCCTCAATGCCAAGCTCGACGACATCGCCTGCTTTCAAATATTGCGGTGGTTTCATTCCCAAACCGACGCCGGGCGGCGTTCCCGTGCTGATGATGTCCCCCGGGAGCAGCGTCATGAATTCGGTGACGTAGGCAACCAGCGCAGGAATATCAAAAATCATTTTCGACGTGGAACCGCGCTGGCGGAATTGTCCATTCACCTTCAGCCACATGCTGAGGTGATTGAAATCACCAATCTCGTCCTTGGTGGCGACGAAAGGACCCAGCGGCGCGAACGAATCCGCGCTTTTGCCTTTGACCCATTGGCCGCCGCGTTCGAGCTGGAAGGCGCGCTCGGAATAATCGTTATGCAGGGCGAAACCTGCAATGTAATCGAGAGCGCTTTCCGCGCTGACATACGTGGCCTTTTTTTCCATTATGACCGCTAGCTCCACTTCCCAGTCCACTTTCGTCGCGTTTCTGGGAATCACCAGCGGATCATTCGGCCCGACCAGCGACGACGTGGCCTTGAAGAAAATCACCGGCTCCTTGGGGATTTCCATTCCACTTTCTTCGGCGTGGTCGCGGAAATTCAGGCCGATGCAAACGATTTTGCTTGGCCGGCAGATGGGCGGGCCGAGACGCGCGGAGTCCGCAATGTGCGGCACCGAAGAACTGTTTTGCGCGAGCCAGATGCGGAGGCGCGCCAATCCGCCAGTTGCGAAAAATGCTTCGTCGTAGTCGGAACCAAATGCAGAAACGTCCAGGCGAGTTCCGTCGTTCAACAGAATGCCGGGCTTCTCCTGGCCGATATCGCCGAAGCGAATAAGTTTCACGTAGCGAACGCTCCTGCGCGTGGATGGAACGTGAGAAAGTGTACCAATGGCCGTGGGAAAAGAAAGCGGCGGCTTGGAGCGGGTTGTTGTCGGAAAAAGCTTGACACTATGGCGTATGGCGCTATAGCGTAGTACGACGTAATGGCGTGATTTGCCATCGAGGTGCCTCCATGAAAAAGCTTCTTTTCAGTGCGTTGTTCGTGGCACTGCTCCTCACTGGCACAAGCGCCGGTGCCAGGGAATACGCGGCGGGAAGTGCGGCCAAAGCCGATCGCGAACCGATGTTAGTCACCGTCGATTGGCTCGGTGAGCACCTGCAAAACCCTTCGCTGGTACTTCTACAAATCGGCGAGAAAAAAGACTACGACAAGGAACATATCCCGGGCGCGCAGTTCCTCGAGTACGAGAGCATTTCGACGCCGCACGGCCAAGGCTTAATGCTGGAATTGCCGCCAATGGAGCAGCTCGTGTCAGTGTTCGAGAAGCTTGGCGTGTCAAATGACTCGCACATTATTTTGTACTTCGGGACGAACTGGGTGACGCCGACCACGCGCGTTTACTGGACGCTCGATTACATGGGCTTGGGCGATCGCACTTCGATTCTCAATGGCGGACTGGTGGCGTGGGAAGCGACGCACCATCCGGTGTCCAAGGAAAGCAAGCCGCCGGCGAAAGGGTCCATCACGCCCGCCGCGCGCAAGGAAATCGTGACGGATGCGGCGTGGGTCAGCAGCCATCTCAATGCACCCAAAGTCACGATCATTGATGCGCGCACGCACGAGTTCTACACCGGTTCGCAGAGCGACGGGAATCCCCGCAGCGGCCACATTCCCGGGGCGACGAATCTTTCCTATCTCGACGTCATAGACCAGGACAACAATAAGTTCAAAAGCCCCGACGCGATCAAAGAACTGTTCAAGGCTGCGGGCTTGAAGCCGGGCAATCTGATGGTGAGTTATTGCCATATCGGGCAGCGGGCCACGGTGCTGTATTTCACCGCAAAAATGCTCGGGTACGACGCGAAAATGTACGACGGCTCGTGGGAAGACTGGAGCCATCGCAAGGATTTGCCGATCGTTACGGGCGA
Source organism: uncultured Acidobacteriota bacterium (assembly GCA_963729455.1). Classification (GTDB taxonomy): domain Bacteria; phylum Acidobacteriota; class Terriglobia; order Acidiferrales; family UBA7541; genus Acidiferrum. The sequence goes on along the minus strand of CAVSNX010000001.1, from coordinate 493,737 downwards.
CGCGCCGGGCAAGCCGTAGTCAGCGTTTCCACTTCCACATCTTCAGTGCTCATCTCGTGCAACACATAGCATTCCGGGCAATTCCGCTGCTTCTCCGCCGGGAGTATGATGAAGGAAGTTTCCTGTGCGTGCAGGAACTTATGCGCGGAGAAGCCCAATGAAAACAACAATTGCAGTTTGCTCGGCCATCTTCTTGATTTCCATTACTGCCGCAGGGCAGGACAAACCTGCCGCGCCTTCGCCCGACATGGAGCACATGCATCACGGCGGTTTTATGCAAGGAGGCATGCATCACGCCGTGGCAAAAGGCGTTACGTTGGACGCGAAGACGGATGCGGCCGCGCATACGATCACGCTTCGCGTGGGCCCGATGACTTTGCCGGCGCGCACGGACCACATGAAGATGCCGCAGCCGCCGGACCTTGTGTGGGAAATTGCGATGGAGGGCTGGCTGCTGGCGTACCACCCGAGACTTGTGGACGCGAGCGGCAATGCGGAGCCAGGAACGGTGCTGCATCACGTGGCGTTCTGGAACGAGAACCGTGCGGATTTTCTTTGTCCCAACAAGGAAGAGCACATCTTTGGCGCGGGAAGTGAGATGACGGATTGGGCGGAAGTGCCCGGCTACGGCTATCGCGTGGAGAAGGGCGACAAGATTCGAATCGAGACGATGGTGTACAACCCGACGGAGATTTCCTACGGCAAGGTTTATCTGGAAGTCGTAATTCCTTATCAAGACGCGAATGATAAAGCGACGGCGCCGCGCAAGAATGTCTATCCCGCGTGGATGGATGTGACTTCATGCGGAAATTCCGCGTATGACTTGCCCGCGGGAAAAAGCGAAAAGTCCGGAACCGTGACCGTGAAATATGACGGCGTGCTGCTGGGCGTCGGCGGACACTTGCACGATTACGGGCGAGAAGTGGTGCTGAAGGATGTTTCACGCAAAGAGACCGTAGCGACATTGGATGCCAAGGTGGATGAAAAGGGCCATTTGGAGGCGGTGCCGGTAAAGCTGTTCCTTCAGGAAGGCGGTTACAAATTCGGCGCCGGCGATGTGCTGAAGATTTCGGCCGTTTACGACAATCCCACCGGCCGGCTGCTGCATGATGGTGCAATGGGAATTGCCGTGGGCTATTTCGTGGCGAACAATGATACAAAGATGGCAGCCCTCCGCCGAAACGCGATGCATGCGCATGACATGGCGGGGATGTCGCACGATCAGTGAGAGACACACAGGAGGGATGTGAAGGAGTCAGGAGTTTGTTGCAGCACGATTCAGTAGACTGCGGCCAATGCCGGGCATGTTGCTGCCGCGGCCAGGTCTGAGTTCAGCGCAGATTTTGTCCAGCAGTGTGGATTGTGCGGCGGCGTAGTTCTTGGCGATGTTCTGTAATGCGGCGAGATTTTCGGGTGTGACGTTGTCCATCGGGCTGGCCGACACGGGCAAATTGAGCGGCTGCAAGCGATAGTAGGTGCATTGCGGAAGCGTATTGAGTTCGAAGTCCACGGCTTCGGAAACACTATCCATCAAAACGGGAACGATCTGCTTGGCCCATCCCAGTAGTCCCCATTTATTTGCCTGCGCATAGGTAATGCCGTCCTGGCGGTCGCCGGTGCCGACGGAAACAACGACTACGCGGGTCGCTTCTGGATAAAGCAGGCGCGCTTCGACGTAGGCGGCCATTGAAGGATTGTTTACATAGACGCCGCCATCCACGAGAGCATAGTCCTCGGCGCCGCGAGTCAGATGCTTCGGGGGGAAATACGTCGGCGCAGCAGAAGTGGCGCGGGCAATATCCGTCACTTTCCAGTTGTAGTTGGGCTTCTCGGCGATTTTGTGGCTTTTGAAAAAGAAGGGCAACTGATGATGCAGGTCATAGCTGGAAATCAACAGAGGCGTAAACGCCGTACAGAATTCCGTGGCCTGAAAAAATCTCGCCAGAGTATATTCCAAACCGTCGGGTGAATACTTGGGAGCGAGAAGCTCTCGCACAGGAGTCAGCCAGTTCTTCTTAAAGATTGCGGCGCCGCTCTGCAGGTAAAGCTTCAGGAGTTGATCGGGTGTATAGGGTTTGCCGCTGTTGCAGGCGGTACCGAGTCCCAGCGCGATAATCCCGCCGGTGGAGGTACCGGCAATCAAGTCAAAGGTCTGCCAAAGTTCCTTGCCGAGGCGTTTCTGAATTTCGCTGAGAATCACCGCGGGAATAATTCCGCGGATCCCCCCGCCATCAATGGAGAGGACCTGGATGGTGCCTATGCCGGCGTCTACCATGGCTGGATGGCCTCTTGAGGTTAGTGCGCGGAACGATGGAATCGTTTCGCCGCCCTCAGGATTTTCTTGCCACCAGGAGCCGGTAGCAGATGCTCGCCCTATGAAGAGTGGTAGTAAGGGCTTGTGCAGTCATAATGAGCTCGGATTTTCTCCTTCTCATTGTAGCGGCTCCCAGAAGCTCCGACTCACGTCGGTTAGTTTGTGCCAATCAAGACTAATGAAGACACCACAACCCAGCGCCACCCTGGCCCGCACAACCGGGCGAAATCGCCATGACAAAAAATGAACGATCTTATGCGCTGGCGGTCGCGGCTTTTGTGGCGGCATCTACGGTGTATACCACAACAGCCGTCCTGCCGCCTTTCGCTGTCGTGGCGTGAATCGTGTTCAAGTTGACGCCCTTGGATTGAAGCTTTTCGAGGTATTGCGCCAACGCACCAGGTTTGTTTGGAAGATCGAGTTGTTCAGCCGGAGTTTCCTGGTACGCGACGCGCGCGGAATCGAGAGCCTTTTTGGCGAGCCGCGGATTGTCAACGACGAGTTGAACGGTGCCGCCGGCGCCCTGGGCGGCGCCCAAAAGTGCGAGGATATTTACCTTGGCACTTCCAAGTGTTTTGGCGATTGCGGCGACCGCGCCGGGATGATTGTCAACTGCGATGGTGAATTGCTTGGTTTTGGCCATGAGAGCACCTCCTGCGGTGCTGGCGAGAGATTATACGCCCTGACGGGTTAGGCGGCGGCAGAAATGCGGCGGATCAGATCCTCTTGCTCGGATTTGGATTCGGCGCCGATGGTGAAAGCGTCCAGCAGGTTGAGCGAGAGGGCATAACGAAGGGCCTCATCCTGGCGGTTGCGAAGCTCGCCTTGGCCGAGAATTTTCATGCCGATGATGCCTTTTCCGGCGGCGCGCATCTCGCGCATTATGGTGACCACGGTCTGCGGATCGGCGTCCATGTAAGTCCCGACGGGGTTGATGCGAACGAGATGAACTTCGACCCACGAGGATTTCGTGGCGGCGCGGAGCGCTTCGATGCTGTGGCAGGAGCAACCATGCGCGCGGAGGATGCCTTTCTGCTTGGCTTCTGAGAGGACGTCCATGACACCTTTGTAGCGGTCGGTCCAGTCGCCATCGGTGAGGCAGTGCATCAGGCAAATATCAATGTAGTCAGTGCCAAGTTCGCGGCGGAAGCGGTCAAGGTCGGCGCGGGCGGAAGCCGGATCCCGCGCCCAGGTCTTCGTGAGCACGGTAACTTTGTCGCGCGGCACGTGTTTGAGCGCTTCAGCGACGTGGGGATGGCTGCCGTAGGAATCGGCGGAGTCGAAAAAGCGAAGGCCGTGATCGTAGCCGTTGAGCAGCAAATCGGAGAGCCCTTTGATGCCAAGCGCGGTCTGGTGCGAATGATAGCCTGAGCCAACCGTACCCGTACCCATGGCGAGGAGGCTGGTTTGGATGCCGGTCTTGCCAAGCGTAACGGTCTCGGCCGCACTGAATTTGCGAGATAGGGCTGGAAGAGCGAAGGTACGCCGTACAAGCGCGCTCCCCTGGATCCAGGTTGCGCCGGTGGCACAAGCTGTGCCGTGGATGAATTCGCGCCGTTTCATGCGACCTCCTCACAACGACATGTCCGGAGGATAGCCTATCCTTTAAGTATGGACGGACGGCGAAGACATTCGGTTATCGGGAGTGCTGCTCAAGCGAAACTGGAGGAACCTCATAGTACAGGAACTGCACGCCCACACCCGATTTATCGTTCGCGGCCCCCAGCGATTCAACATGCGCAACACGACCCGTGAAGCACCATTCCGTTACATCGTCTCCAACGACTTCCCTCGGCATTTTCAAATGGACTTGAAGCATAACTCCTTTGGGCACTTTCTGATCCGTGGCGAAATAAACTCCATGCGCGGAGATATTCATGGACGCGGCAGTCTCTTCGGGGCGGGTGGCTGCTTTCATGGGCCGAAACTTCAATGGGACCTTCATGATGAAACGGCGTGCAGAACGTCGTTCAGGTACCGGCATGGTTTTCCTTTTGGACCTGTGAGGGAACCAGGTTGAGAATTAGGCAGGGTAGAAATTAGTTTTACGAAGACAGTGGGGAAGGGTCAAGTGTTTTTTCAGCCCACGAAAGATTGTCTTCGGAGCTAAATCGCGTCAAATCAACTTTAAGAGAGAAGAAGACCTTTGGGGATGTGGACCCGTTTTTCGGGGGCGTCATGGTGCGCCCACCACTCGCGCCAGGCCTCAGGATCCTGACCGAAGGAGGCGCCGGTGATCGCGCGTAACGTCGAATAGACGAGGCTCAGAGTGCCGGAGTCCAGCGAATCGTCATCGAGAAGATTCAAGAGCTGGGGAACGGCGGTCAGGCGCTGCTCCCCGGTCAGCAAGCCAGAGCGGGCCAGGCCGGTTGCGGCGCGCTCACGAACTTTCTCTGCGGGGTCGTGCGCCAAGATGGACAGGAGTGAATCGATAGATTCCTCCGTGCCCAGCATCGCTAGACCTTCGACGGCCCAGAAGCGCGTCTTCTGGTTGGCGTCATGCGAATACCGCAGAAGATTCGAAAGCACGGTTGCCGGTTCGACGCCGCGATTGCCCAGTGCCCCAAGCCTCCACAGCGCGAGATAGCGGCCGCCCTGATCCGTTTGAATTTGCTTCAAGAGCCGGGTAACGCTTTGCGGCGACTTGCTCAGATTGCTGGCTTCCAGATCGATTTCCACGGCGGCGGTGCGTACGCGGGGATCGTCCGAGTCCAAAGCCGAAAGCACCAGATGGAAGAGGTGGTCCGTGTTTTCCAGGCGGCCGCGCCAAGATTCCAATTTCTGGTTGATCAATTCCAGTGAATTTTCGTGCCGTTTGATCGCCAGATCGAGCAGACGTTCAGCCTGTTGCTGCGGCGCCAGATGGCCAAGCTCTTCCGCGTCCATATCCGCGGCATTGGGTCTGGATTCTGACACGAGCGCCGGTGCAGGGGCAGAGGAGGCGTACGGGGGAGCCGCGCTCCGCCACTGGTCCAGGGCATTCCTAAAATGGGCGAACTGGAAACCGGCGACGGTGGAAATGACCGCGAGCAAAGTCAGGAACGACGCATAGCGAACGGAACGATTCCGACTCCCCGAGCCGCTAGGAGAAGCGGTGTCGCATGCTGGGGCTCTGCTGGAGGCCCCGAAAGGGTGTCCTGTTGGTTCTTCCATTCATCCCGTCCCGCGTGCAGTCTGGTGCGTCAACCTGGCGTCAAAGTAGGGGTTGGGGCAGGAACCAACAATGGTACGGCAGGTCTAAAATGCACTGTTTCACCGGCAAACCCTGTAGCTTCAATGGGTTTCAGGCAGTTACTTCTACGTGCCGCGAGCCGCGCTCCCGTACCTGAGGACAGGGGACAGGTATGCGGCTCAGGCCAGACGAAGAATTGTGAGAGTGCGGCGCGCGAATCCTCTGCGAAGCGAAAGGCTTCTTTGTAGGAGGTGGAGTGTCTGTTAGAATAAGGAGCTTGGTTTTACGACTTTCTGGGCAGGGAATCCAAGCTCAAATAAAAACAGAAGTAGGAATAAAAATGGCACTGAAGTGTGAATTTTGCGGCAGAGCGCCGCACTATGGAAACGTGGTCAGTCACGCGAACAACACGCGGCGGCGGCGGTGGAATCCAAACCTGAAGCGCGTGCGCGCGCTCGTGGCGGGCGTGAAGAAGCAAGTGCGTGTCTGCACCTCGTGCATCCGCGCAGGCCGCGTGAAAAAAGCCGCCTGAGCCTCCAACTTTGAACTTACCCGTTCCGAATCAGCAATTCGTGGGGCGTTCGATGGAACTCTCAAAAGGAGTGAAGCGTGCCGCAGCGGTGTTTCCGCTGGCTGCCATGGCGCTCGCGTTCGTGGCGGGCTGCAACCGGCAAGCGCAGCATGCGCCGGACGTGTGGGCGGTGGTAAACGGGAAAGAAATCCACCGGGATGAAGTGGACAAATACTACCGCACGCGAGTGAATCCCGAGGGGCAGGAACCTTCGCAAGAAGAGGCGCTGTCGTTGAAACTGAACGTCCTGGACGAGCTGATCAACAACGAAATCCTGCTGGAACGCGCGAAGAAACTGAACCTGGAAGCCAGCGACGGCGAAGTGGAAGATAAGTTTACCGAATTGAAGAGTCCCTACACGGAAGACGAATTCCAGCGGCAATTGAAAGAGCGCAACGTTTCCGTGGAGGATCTGAAAAGCGACCTGCGGCGGCAACTTTCGATCCAAAAGCTGTTGAATCGTGAGGTTGTGGCGAAAATTTCGATCACCGATCAGGACGTCTTGGATTTTTACAACGCCAACAAAGCGCAGTTCAATGTGGCGGAGCCGCAGTACCGCATCGCGCAGATCGTCGTGACGCCGCGGAAGGAACCGCAGATCCGCAATCGCAAGAACGATGACGCCACAAACGAAGCCGAGGCCCAGCGCAAGATAAAAATGCTGATGGACCGGCTGAACAGCGGAGCGGATTTTGCGCAATTGGCGATGGATTATTCCGAGGACATGAACACTGCCGGGACGGGCGGCGATCTGGGCTACGTGCCGGAATCGGCGCTGAACCAGTCCGACCCCGCGCTGAAGCACATCGTTCTGGGATTGAAGCCCGGGCAGGTCAGCCAGCCGATTCAATTGAAGGAAGGCTATCGCATCCTTAAGCTTATTACGCGCGAATCGCCGGGGCTTCGCGGGATCAATGATCCTCAAGTGCAGCAGACCATCCGCGACACGCTGCGCAACCGCAAGGAACAACTGCTGCGCTCCGCATATCTAGCCATCGCGCGCGATGAGGCCCGCACCACTAATTACCTCGCGGAACAAGTGGTGGAAGCTGCCGGTAAATTGCCCGACGCCGCGAAGACCACAATGCCACCCAGGTCTATCGGACACTAACTAAGATTTCTTAGGCGACCACGCAAAGGGCTTCGCCCGCGTTTACGGCCTGGCCTTCCTTAACGAGGACGCGCTCGACCGTGCCGCTCTTGGGTGAGCGGATCTCGTTTTGCATTTTCATGGCTTCGACAACGAGCAAGCCCTGAGCGGATTCAACATGGTCGCCTGCTTGGACGAGCACGCGCACCACTTTTCCGGGCATCGGCGCGACGATTTGCTGGCGTCCTTCCGCTTCGACACCGCCGTGGCGCCGCCCGCTCCACGCGCGCGGATCAATGACCTCGGCAGTGAATTCCTGCGTACCGGTTTGAAGTTTCAGCTGGCCTTCTGGGTACGGTGTCACACTGACTTCAAACGATTGGCCGTCGAGCAAAATCGAAAGCGTGTGCGGTGCGATCTCTGCCATGTCAGCAGCCACGGGCCGGCCGTCGAGGAGTACGCGCCAAGCCCCGCCCTCGCGCTCCAATTCGACAATGCGTGTTTTCTTTCCGGACCGGCCGGTGAGTCGAACCTCGAATTTCATGGCGTGCGGTCCAATTGCTGGCGGCGGCCTTCTAGTTTCCAGCGGGAGGGCTGCTCTGCGGTAGAAGAGGACAGACTTGAATGTCTGTCCCACTGGTTCACCTGCCAGAATGAAGCTGCGATGGCGGCGGCGTCGGAGGCGGCGTTTTCTTTTTCATCTGCCATTGGCGCCGACGAATGCGGTCGGCGGAGCAGTTCGTCGAGCCATTTGGTGTGGATCTCGCCGCGCAGAAATTCCGGCTCGGTGAGAATTCGGCGGAAAAGGCCGGCGTTGGTCTTGATGCCAGTGGCGGAATATTCCTCGAGCGCGCGGCGCAGCCGTGCGATGGTTTCTTCGCGGCTATTGCCCCAGGCGATGAGCTTGCTCAAGAGCGGATCATAATCGTTCGGAACAGTCCACCCTTCGTAGACGCCGTCGTCCAGCCGAATGCCAGGGCCGCTCGGAACATGCCGCGAGAGGATTTTTCCGGGTGACGGAAAAAAATTGTTATCGGGATCTTCCGCGTATAGACGTACTTCCATGGCGTGCCCGCGCGGTGTGATGGTTTCCCACGCGAACGGTAAGCGGTGGCCGGCGGCGATGGCGATTTGCAGTTTGACGAGATCAAGCCCGGTAACCTGTTCGGTGACAGGGTGCTCGACCTGCAACCGTGTGTTCACTTCCAAAAAATAAAAATTGAGGTGAGCGTCCAGCAGAAACTCGACCGTACCCGCGTTGACGTAACCGCCGGCGCGCGCCAGGCGCACCGCCGCATCACCCATCTTTTTGCGCAGCTCCGGCGTAACGATTGGCGAAGGCGCCTCTTCAATGACTTTCTGGTGCCGGCGCTGCACCGAACATTCGCGCTCTCCGAGAGAAACAACCCGGCCGTGGGCATCGGCGAAAATCTGAATTTCCACGTGGCGCGGCCGTTCCAAATATTTTTCAAGATACAGGCGCGCATCGCCAAAGGCGTTCATCGCTTCGGAGGACGCCTCGCGGAACGCGGAATCAAACTCCGCATCGCTGTAGACCAGGCGCATGCCTTTGCCACCGCCGCCCGCAACGGCTTTCAGCAAAACCGGGTAGCCCATGCTTTGTGCGAGGACCTGAGCATCAAGAGGTTTTTCGATAGGATCGTTGGTGCCCGGAACAATCGGAACGTCTGCGCGGCGCGCAAGCTGTCGCCCTGCCGTCTTGGAGCCGAGCGCTTCCATGGCTTCCGCGGGCGGCCCTATGAATGTGAGGCCGGCCTCCGTGCAAGCACGCGGCAGCGCGGCATTTTCCGCAAGGAATCCATAGCCGGGGTGCACGGCATCGCAACTAGCGCGCCGCGCAACGTCCATGAGCTTGTCAATGCGTAAATAGCTTTCGCGCGAAGGCGCGGGCCCGATCGGGTAAGCTTCATCGGCAAAGCGCACGTGCAGCGACTTGCGGTCCACCTCGCTGAAGACCGCGACGGAGCGAATGCCCAGTTCGCGGCAGGCGCGCAGGATGCGGACAGCAATTTCGCCGCGATTGGCGATCAGGATTTTCTTGAACATAGAGGATTCTAAGCGAGGGGCAAGTTTAGCATGGAGAGAAACGCGGCAGCGCGCGTCCGCGTTCTGCGTTTCCTGGAAGCTACTTCAGCAGTTGTTGTAAATCCTTCCATTTGATGAGAATAATTTTGTTTTCCTTCAGCGCATTTGTGAAGTCCGCGCTGGTCACAAAATCATAATCGCGCTGCCGCCACGCGGATCCGTAGTCCAAATGATCCACCATCACGGCTTGCAACTCCGCATCATCATGACCGAGGTGCACAATCATTTCGTTGAGTCCCGGCTTCATGCCTTTTACCGCATTTATATAAAAGTCCTTCCATCCACCGGTGGGAATAGCCGGGTTGGCAATCACAACAGAGTCCATAATGACATCTTTGTCGGAGAGCAACGATAAGAGCTTGCTGCCCTGTTCGCCGGGAAATCTGGGCGCAAAAAACGGCAAATGATAGTCATGCGCAACTTTGGCAAAGATCGCAAACAGTTCGGGGGAGCTAAACAGCGCTCCCATGTGCGTATCGAGATGTGTCGGATGAATCCCCGCCGCCATCGCATGCTCGACCTGTGAGCGAATTTCCCGCTCAGCTTCTTCGGGCTTGATGTGTTGCACCGCCACGATCGAATCCGGCCAAAAATATCCATTGGAGTCGAACAGGCTGGAAACCTTGTCCTTGGATTCCACTGGCCCCCAGCGGTAAGTCCGCCATTCACTGGTGAGCGTGAGGTGCAACCCCAAATCCGCGTCCGGGTGGCTTTTTGCGTAGGCCCCAACCTCCGTCAGCCAGGGACAGGGCACCATGATGCTGGCGGACGTGACCGCTTTCTTGTCCAGCGCGTCAAAGCTGGCCGCGTCCACAGAATGCGCAACGGCAAGGTCATCCGCGTGGACGATGAGGAGTTTTGCATCCGCGGGATAGCCCAAGCGTTCCGCGATGGTCTTGGTTTGGCAGGCGGCGTTTGTAGAGGTCAAAAGCGCGATCGCGATAGCGGCAGCGAGCTTGAGCATGCGCATGCAATCTCCAGAGGAGGATTTTACAGGAGAAAGGTTAGCACGAACTCTCTGTGGCGCTGGATTGAGAAAAACGAGGGTCACAGGTACACCAAACGATCTCGAACCTGCACCCTGCTTTTTTGGCAGCCGTGGAGTTTTTAAAAATGGTCTAGTGTGCCACCACTAAGGACAGTTCACGATTGGCTTCGATGACCATGGCAAGGGCTTCTTTCAAATTGCGGCGCGCCTCAGCTATGGTGCGGCCCTGGGTGTTGACTCCGGGAATCTCTTCCACGTAAGCCACATACCACTTCCCGCGCTTTTTCGATGACAGATGTGAATGGATGCTTCATTTGAAATATTTTAACAGAGTCATAAGCGCCTGACACAGCTTAACCCCCGATGGTGACACGAACTTCGAATTGCGCCGAGGCCGGAATGCCGCGGCGCACCACCGTGAGCGAACTCAGCCGCGGCGTGTCGTGAATGATGCTCGTGAGCTTCGTCAGCATAAGGGAATCAATCAAATAACGGACCGTAAGGGCGACCGGCACGGGCGATCCCTGCGGCACGGCCGCAAACGGCGTAATTCCATATTTGTTCTTGAGGCTGACTATGATACTAACCAGATCGGCGAGATTCTCCCGATCGATTCCGCTGTATTTCAAATGCTCCAGCAAATACTGTTCAAGAGAAAAAAGACGGGCTGGTGAGGCCATAGGAGTCTCCTGTCAGTTGGGCCCGCGGGAACATTGCCCAATGAGAAGGTGGGGGACTTCGGCATCAGTATGCCTGAGCCGGGCCGGTTGTCAATCGCCTTGTTCCGCGGATGGCTTTGCCAAGGCTCGCCTTTGGAACGCACAGCCTCTTCCTTCGAATCGTTGACCGAAAAACGCTACAAAGGAATGTTGCCGTGTTTCTTCTTAGGGTTGGTGTCGCGCTTGTTTTCAAGCGCGCGAAGCGAGGTAATGATGCGGGCACGGGTTTCGGCAGGTTCGATGACGGCGTCAATATACCCGCGCTCGGCCGCGACGAACGGATTCGCGAAGCGCTCACGGAATTCCGCGATTTTTTCCTGGCGAAGCCTTTCGCGCTCGGACTCAGGAGCCTTGTCAAGCTCCCTCTTGTAAACGATATTCACTGCGCCCTCGGGTCCCATGACGGCAATTTCCGCCGTGGGCCAGGCAAAGTTGGCATCGGTACGAATGTGTTTAGAGGCCATGACGCAGTACGCGCCGCCATAGGCCTTGCGAGTGATGACCGTGATCTTTGGAACGGTGGCTTCGGCGAAAGCAAAAAGAAGTTTCGCGCCGTGACGAATAATGCCGCCAAACTCCTGCTGCGTGCCCGGGAGAAAGCCTGGAACGTCTTCGAACGTAATCAGCGGAATGTTGAACGCATCGCAAAAACGCACAAAGCGCGCGCCCTTCACCGATGCATTGATGTCCAGAACGCCCGCGAGATACGCTGGCTGATTGCCGACGATGCCCACGGGGCGGCCATCGAGCCGCGCGAATCCCACGACAATGTTTTTCGCGTAATGCTCGTGAACTTCGAAAAAGTAATTGTCGTCCACGATCGTGTGAATGACGTCCTTCATGTCGTAGGGCAGTTGTGGATCAGGGGGCACAAGCGTATTGAGGGATTCGTCTCGGCGGCCGGGAGTATCCGTTGTGACGCGGCGAGGCGGGTCTTCGACGTTGTTCGAAGGTAGAAAACTCATCAGCTCACGGATCATGGCCAGGCAGTCGGCGTCGTCCCGCGAAACAAAATGCGCAACCCCACTGGTCGCGTTATGCGTCATGGCGCCGCCGAGCTCTTGCTTTGTAACTTCCTCATGCGTCACGGTCTTCAGGACATCTGGGCCTGTAACGAACATGTACGATGTTTCGCGCGTCATGAAAATAAAATCAGTGATGGCCGGCGAATACACCGCGCCACCCGCGCAAGGCCCCATGATCGCGCTGACCTGCGGAATGACGCCGCTGGCCAGCGTGTTACGCAGGAAAATATCCGCGTAGCCAGCGAGCGAAGCCACGCCTTCCTGAATTCGTGCGCCGCCGGAATCATTCAAGCCAATGACCGGAGCGCCCGCGCGCATGGCCAGATCCATAATTTTGCAGATTTTCTGCGCGTTGGCTTCGGATAGTGATCCGCCAAAAACGGTAAAGTCCTGCGCGAAAACATAGACCAGCCGGCCGTCTATACGGCCGAATCCCGTAACGAAACCGTCTCCGGCAGGACGCTGCTCCTGCATTCCGAAATCAACGCAGCCGTGCCGCACAAATTTATCCAGCTCTTCAAATGTTCCTTCATCGAGAAGCAAATGGATGCGCTCGCGCGCCGTGAGCTTGCCGGCCTTGTGCTCGCGTTCGCGCCGCTCCGGGCCGCCGCCTGCTTCCGCTTCAGCAGAGATGCGGTGGAGCTCGTCCATGCGGTCACTATGCTTTGCCGCCGCGGACAAAATGGGTTTTGGCTCAGACAACGGGTCCTCCCTCGGAAGGAGGCTCTGTGACTGAAAAGATGCGCACAGCAAGATGCGTGGCCAGCCAAACCGTTCCCAAAAGCAGAACGACGCCAAGCAGCAGCTCCGCTCCCATGGCGGTAGCCCGTTGCAGCGGCGATTCAAGCGAAGTCACATATTCCGTCGCCTGCACAAGAATAAACATTGCGCCGAGAGTCATCGCCACGATGAGGATCGTGGTCAGGGTAGAAGCGATGATCATTTTCATGGGACTTGGTCTTGGCCACTCTGAGGCGGCAACGAGAAGGATAGCGCAACAAAGCGAAAAATCAGAACGAAGAAGCCCCATCAACACGGGCACCTGAATCAGCGCAAACCCGACCAGTCATCGGCCGCAAGAATCGAGTCGCTCGGATTGGACGGGTCATATTTGATGCTGGCAGGCTGGCCGGCAACCAGCCGCTCGAGCCGAACCTGGCTCTCCAAGCCCGTAATATCCTGCGCAGTGTGATAGGTCACACCGGAAATCATATAGCTGTAGGAGACCAGATGGCGGGGCCGCATATCTGCCAGCGGACGGGCGCTCGCACTAAACAATCCTTTGCGGGCTTCTCTCGAAATCGGCGGATGTTCGACCAGTTCGACCACCTGGCCTTCGGCGATCCGCCCAATCTGATTCAAATGAAGCCGGCGCTTGCGCTCCGCATCCTCGGGATCCTCGGCAGGACGGAAAAATGCATACGCAATCATCGCCAGCGCAGCGATCGCGCCGCCAACCATGCCCAGGACAAGTTTCCAGTCAGCGAGAAATGCTTTCAACGAACGAACTCCGTGCCGTCAGAAGGATAGAGGCCAAACATCGCGCAAGAAAACTAGTGCCTTGGTTCGAAAGGAATCCCGAATCCCTTCGACGCCCCACTGCTGCGTATTCTACCGAAACCACGCGGCTTGCGTGAAACTAGGCTTGCGGCGCGTGCACCGGATTGCGCAACACGCCAACACCGGCAACGCTGACCTCGACGGTATCCCCGGCCACCAGCGGACCGACCCCCGCGGGCGTCCCGGTGGCGATAATGTCCCCGGGCATCATCGTCATCATCCGCGAAATCCAGCGAACGAGAAACGCGGGCGGATACGTCATCAGCGCGGTCGTGCCGGACTGGCGCCGCGCACCGTTGACGTGTGTCTCGACCAGTACGTTCGAAGAATCAAGATCTGTCTCGATATGCGGCCCAACCGCGCAAAACGTGTCGAATCCCTTGGCACGCGTGAATTGCACATCGCTCTTCTGAAGGTCCCGCGCGGTGACATCGTTGAGGCAGGTGTAGCCCATCACGAAGGAAAGCGCGTCGTCGCTGTCGCGCAGATGTGAACATCGGCGGCCAATGACCAGTGCCAGTTCGCCCTCGTGCTCCACGCGCTGCGAATACTTCGTCAGCACAATCGCCTCCTCCGGACCGACAATCGAAGAAGGCGGCTTGAGGAACATCATCGGTTCTTTCGGCACTTCATTGCCCAACTCCGCGGCGTGTGCCGCATAGTTCCGCCCGATGCACACGATTTTCGACGGCTCCACGGGCGCGAGCAACCGCACCTCGTTGAGCCGTGAAGAATGCCCGCTTCGCGACCATTGGCCCCAGGGAACGCCGGTGATTTCGAATACGGCATCGCCTTCAATCAATCCGAAGTGCGGCAAAACAGAGCCATTGCGCATCGTGTACCGGCAGAATTTCATGGGGAAGTCAGCTCACGTGATGGTTGGGATGAGAAACATGTTCACCGCGCGCCTTCCAGATCATCGTGCCAATCCAGCAAAGCGTCGTGAGGATCATATACGCGACCGCGCCCAGCATGAATACCTGAAACGTGCTGTGCCATTCGCTGAGCGCCCCATAAAACAGGCAAAGCGCGCGATAGCTCGCACTAAAAATCACCCAGGCAATCAGGCTCGACGCCAGCAGATGGCCCGGCATGAGCAAGAATCGAAGAACGGGAATAAGCGCGAGAAAACTAAGGATCACAGCCGCGGCAATATTTCTCTCCATCGCAAATCGTTCCAGGAGCGGAAAATGATTGGCAACGATTAGCCACGCCGTGAACACTAGCGTCATGCAAACACCGACATACACTCCGGTTCGTATCGCCGAATTGCGAAAGACGTGGAACCAACGGTATCCGGGCAGATGCGCTCTAATGGCCATCCGATGCTGGGCTCCCAAACAACAAGCAATTGTTGAACCCGGACCTGCGAAGATGGTTGCGTGACGTCAACAGCGAGGGGCGCGCTCGGAGCGCTTTCGTTCCCCGCGCGGTCAACGGCAGTCACGGTATACCAGTAGCGGTGGCCGGGCTCTACAGACGTATCACGAATGGCAGGTGTGGGCAATAAATCAGCGGTAATGAGCTGTCCCCTTGTGCCCTCCTGCTCACTCCTATAGACGCGGTATCCGGCCAGGTCGGTTTCAAGATTTATCGACCAGGATAGGTCTACTAGGACCGATCCCGCGGTGGAACCGGGCAAGACCGCCGCAACCAGTCCTTGCGGAGGCGCGGGAGGAAACGTGTCCCGCGGAGTAGTCGTCACGGGCTGCGAGTCGGAAGACTCCAATTCGTTCCCTTCCACCTGAATGACGCTGCGAACCATATACACATACGTGTGGTCGAAGCTAAAGGCTGTGTCGCGATAACTGTTGGTCTCGGTCCGCGAGAGAGCTACGAAGTTCGCTTCTTCTTTGCCCTGCGACGAACTTTGCGTTGAGGGCGTGACGGCCGAAGCGGGCCCAGAGGCATTGATCTCCGCGCGATAAACGCGATAGCCAGTGATGGCTGTATCCAGTGGTTCGCCTGCGGAAGTGCGTGTCGGAACCGGCCAGCTCAACTCGATCGCGGGTTCCGTAACGCGAACCTCGATCGAAGCGATGCGCTCCGGCACCGGAAATACGCGCACTGTGACCGCATTCGAATTTGCCGAGGCGCGCTTTTGCGAAGCGCGCGTTCGAACGCTGTAAACGACCATCCCACCCGCATGCGTTTTGGTTTCCTCCGGTGAGATCGGGTCCGTGAAGCGCACTTGTCCTTCGGTGCGGTAGCTTTCCACCAGCGCTCCAGGAATCGTGTACACGACGCGAAACGATTTCGAATCGGTCGAACCGTCCGTCTTCAGCGCTCCTCGTAAAATTTCGACCGCAGGAGGAGCCGCCAGTTTTTCCCCGCCGATGGACTTCGTCGGCAGCGTGAAGGTCAGCTGCACGCCATCCCCGGCCTGACGCGCGGAAAGATCCGCAATCGCCAACGGAACCGGCGGCGACGGCGGCACAGGCTCCCCAGGAGCCCCACAACCAGCCACAAAAAGGAGAATGGAAAAGAAAAAATAGAAAATGGAAAGGTGCCGCACAGAAATTTTCGCGATGAGGGCTGGCGTCCCTTTTCGATGTTCCATTTTCCGATTTCAGGATCTACAGGATGTACCGGCTCAAGTCCTGATTCTTGACAATGTCGGCGAGCTGCTTGGTCACGTACGCCGCGTCCACCTTCACATTCTTCTTCTTCAAATCCGGCGCCTCAAAGGAAATCTCATCAAGAACTTTTTCGAGAATGGTGTGCAGCCGCCGCGCGCCAATATTCTCCGTCTGCTCGTTCACGCTGGTGGCAAAGCGGGCAATCGCTGCGACCGCGTCCTCCGTGAAATTCAGCTTCACGCCCTCCGTCTCGAGCAGCGCGATGTACTGCTTGATCAGCGCATTCTTCGGCTCCGTGAGAATCCGGATGAAATCTTCCTCTTTCAGCGATTGCAGCTCCACGCGGATCGGCAAGCGCCCTTGCAGCTCGGGAATCAGATCCGACGGCTTCGTCACGTGAAACGCGCCTGCCGCGACAAACAGAATGTGATCCGTGCGAATCATCCCGTACCGCGTGTTGACCGTCGTCCCCTCAATAATCGGAAGAATGTCCCGCTGCACGCCCTCGCGCGAAACATCCGGCCCATGCCCTGATTCCCGCCCGGCCACTTTGTCAATCTCATCGATAAAAATAATTCCCATTTGCTCGGCGCGCTCGACCGCCACGCGTGTAACCTGATCCATGTCCAGCAGCTTGTTCTCCTCTTCCTGAATCAAGTATTCGAACGCGTCCGCCACGCTCATTTTGCGTTTTTTCTTCTGCTGCCCGAACATGCCGGAGAGCATGTCCTTGATGTTGACGTCCATCTCCTCGACGCCCTGGTTGGAAATAATCTCGAACGACGGCATGGCGCGCTCGCGCACTTCAATATCCACCATGCGCTGGTCGAGCTTCCCCTCGCGCAGCTGCGCGCGAAGTTTCTCTCTCGTGCGCTGTGTCTGCTCGCGTTGCGCCGCCGCATCCGCTTCCAGCGTGCCGGCCGTGGGCGGTGGAGGCGGCGGAAGCAACAAATCGAGCACGCGCTCTTCCGCGGCCTGTTCCGCGCGGTCTGCGACTTCGTCCAGTCTCTCCTCGCGAATCATGTCAATCGAAGTTTCCACCAGATCCCGGACCATCGATTCCACGTCGCGCCCGACGTAGCCGACTTCCGTATACTTGGAAGCCTCCACTTTAATAAATGGGCACCCCGCGAGCCGTGCCAGCCTCCGTGCAATTTCTGTTTTCCCGACGCCGGTGGGGCCAATCATCAGGATATTTTTCGGCAAAACGTCTTCCGCAATTTCCGGAGGAAGCTTTTGCCGCCGCACGCGATTGCGCAATGCCACGGCCACGGCGCGCTTCGCCGCTGCCTGCCCGACGATGTATTTGTCGAGTTCCAGCACGATCTCCCGCGGCGTCATGTCGTCCAGCGCCGGAAGGAGTTCCTCTCCCTCGACCGGTGCCGCGCCGTTGCCGCCGGATACGAGAATCACTTCTTTATCGGACTTGATGGGCATAAGAGTTCTTCGTCGCTATCTGCGAATCACCGGTGAAGGCGTATTCACACCAAACCTCTGCTCGCTGCTCCCTGAATCTTGATGCTACATGCCCGGAAAGGGTTTGGAAACTATTTCTCTGCGATTCCCGCTTCCCGGCTCACAATTCCTCAACCGTGAAATTCGCGTTGGTGAAAATACAAATCTCGCTGGCGATGCGCATGGCCTCCATCGCCAAATCCTTTGTCGTAAGCTTGGAATGCTTCAGCAGCGCTCGCGCCGCAGACAGTGCATACGGCCCGCCCGATCCGATAGCCACCAAGCCGTCGTCCGGCTCAATGACGTCCCCATTGCCCGAAAGAATAAATGTAGCCTTGGAATCCGCCACGATAAGCAACGCCTCCAGATGCCGCAGCGCGCGGTCCTTTCGCCATTCTTTGGCGAGCTCAACAGCCGCCTTTTGCAGGTTGCCCGAAAACTCCTGCAGCTTGCCTTCAAATCGTTCGAACAGGGTAATCGCATCCGCCGTTGAACCGGCAAAGCCCGCGACTACCTTGTCGTTGAACAATCGCCGCGTCTTGCGCGCCGTGTGCTTCATCACGTGATCGCCTATGGTCACCTGCCCGTCGGCGATCAGCACCACTTTGTTTTCCTTGCGCACGCACAAAACCGTAGTCCCGTGCATCTGTGCGCTTTCCTGGCTTGTTCGCATTTGGCCATTATACCGCTCAAGAGCACCGGGCAGCAAAATCCCATGAAAGTCCAAGAAAGGCTTGTTGAGGCAGGTGTTCTACTGCGCGGGACCGTATAGCGCATTGACGAACTGGCGGAATTCCTTTTGCAGCAGAAGTTTCTGAAACGAATCATCCACGCGGGCATCCGGAAACGTTTCTCCCGGAATCATATTTTCGCGCCGTTCGAACGCCAGCTTCAGATAGTTCTCCGTGTCCGGCCGGTCGCCTTTTTCCGCCGTCACACAAGCTAGGTTGTAGTAGAACAGCGGATAGTCCGGGTCTTTCGAAACAACGTAAGTCAGCGTCTCGCGCGCATTCGTCAGGTCGCCCGAAATCCCATAGGCCATGCCGAGATTGTCCACCAGCACGCGCCACAGATTTTTCTCCAGCGTGGGCGTGCTCTTCTCGATTTCGAAAGCCTTCTGGTACGGCGCAATCGCCTGCCGGTATTGATGCGCCACAAAGTACCGGCTCCCCTGCTGAAACAGCAGCATACTGTTCCCCGTCGGCACCGGCGCGTCCGAAGCTTCCTTCGGCACAAAATGAATCGTTTGCAGCAGCGCGTCAAACACAGGCCCGTCGGCGGCCTTCGCGAAAATTTTCGAAATGTGGATGTCCACGAAGACGTCATCCTTGATCAAGCAGCCAAAAATGTTCTTCTGGTTCGTCGGCACGCCATCGAGTTCCGGCAGCGTAAACTCCAGAATCTGCATGTCTCCGCTCTCGCGATACCCGACGCCCTTCAATTCTCCGGACGCCAGAGACGCATTGTGCTTGGCCTTCTCCTCCAGAGAACGTTTGCATTCGCCCGGCCGCACCGGCCCTTTCGTGGGCTCCAGATATACGGAAACAACGAAGCGCGTCCTGCTGTCTTCCGCGAGGAAGTAGCGGCGGCCATCGGGCTGCATCTCATTCGCCTTCGTGGTGAAGCCCGTGCCATCCAGCTCCAGCGCCCACGGCTTGCCCGGCAGCCACACATCCGATTTTGCTGGGACCGTCGCGTCCTGTGCGAACGCCATCCCGCTGGAAAGCAACATCAGAAATAAGACTGTAACCGCGCGGATTCTCATGGGGCCTCTATGCCACTTCATTTCCCACTCTACGCGGCACGCCCTCGCAAATGGGACTTCAAAAGGTCCTGTTTATCGAAGTGGGAAACACCCTGCGGGGCGAGAAGAAAAAACGTCCCTGTTGCGTATCTCTTACTGCGCAATTTCGTGGAAGGAAACCACTTTGTAGCCAATATTCGGCATCGCGGCTTTAATCCAGCAACTGCTGTAGTAAATACCAGTTGTTAGAGTATTCGGAGTGCCGGAAAAATCAAACCCTGAAGGCGAAGCCGACGTGACGGGGGTGAATATCGGAGCAGAGGATAGCGCCAGCGGATTTCCTGATGCATCCACGGTCCGGGCCAGGAATACGGCCCCCTGAATTTGAGTGGTTGTGTACGCGCTCTGGTGCGAATACATATAGCCTTGCCCAATCACCAGAATAATCCCGTCCCAGCTGGCGTCCGGATCATACGTTAGTTTGCCAGTCACAAGCAGCAATCCGTAGCCCGTATTGCGCCATCCATTAAACGTCAGGTCTCCGTTGACCACAATTGTTACTGGATTCGTCGGAGACATCGCTGTTGGGAAATAGTTAGTGCTACCGCTCTCCGTCACTGGCCCTAGAATCACCGCGTCCGCGCTTGCGCTGATCGTTTGTACGAGACTGTTCAGCCCGCCTACTGTCGTCAGATTCGGGGACAGTGGGACCGAAAGAATGTTGGGGTTTGCGGCCACGCCGTTCGTATAGTGATTTAGTAGTCCAGCAGGAATCCCTGATGGATTACTTGGCTGCTCAAAGTTAGAGAGGGGACCGTTCGTGTAGTCTACTGCTGTGGCGGGGGACGAACTCGGAGTGCAACTTCCCGTGCTCCCCTGGTCAGCTCCTCCCACCCAAAAAGATGGTGAAGGCGACGCCGTAAACTGCGGAGTGTTGCCATCCAGGGTTAAAGCCGCGGTCAAATTCAGATTCAATGGTGTGGGAGTAGCGAGGTATTGCAGCAGCTTCTGGCTGCCATTTGGCAGCACGGCAAGCGCAGTGAGCTCCAGAACTTGTGTGCCGGTATTGGAAATATTCAGCTGCGCGCCGGTCGGTTGAGTACCGTCATAGAACACCGGCGTTGTGGAATCGTAGGGGGGACTCGAATACGAGGGACCGACCGGCACGTTTAGGGATTTCTCGGTGACCGCGTTGATGCGCACCCATTTGTATAACGGAACGGGGATGGTAAGCGAACTTAGTGGGGCTTTGTTCCAAATCGAAAGTGTCGTATTTACTGTCGCGCCCGTAAGCGATCCTGCACCGAATTCACTGTCATATTCTGAATCCGGATAGTTCGTGAGCAATGTCGATGCGGACTCATTGGCAGCCGGATTCAGGACGTAATTAACGTAGCCGACGGCCAGCGGAGTTCCAGGCGAGGGCATGAAGCCCGATGCTGTGGTTTGGAAAGAATTGGGATTCTTCGGAAGCAGCCGCCCTCGCGCCTCTTCCAGCCCAGCAAGCGCCGCGTAGTAGACCCCCGTCGCGGACCGATAGTTACCGGCCAGCGCCGATTCCGTTCCCGAAGAAACGATCAAAGCAATTGCCACGATGCTGATCAGTAGCAAGATGAAAATCGAGATCAATAGCGCGACCCCGTTTTCCTTCTGATGTTTTCGAGTTTTGTTCAACGTTTTCACCAGCTCCGCCTGACTTACTGATTAGGATTCACACGGCGCCCACGCCCGCTTAGTTGCACGATGCGCGGCATCCCAGTCGTGGCGTCCGGCGTAGGTGCCGAAACAATCAGCGTAATAATGACGTCTCGAATGTTCGTCGGCGAATTGTCCCCACCCGCGCTGGGACACGGAAGCGTTGGCGGAGGTGTGGTCGAGTTGTCGCACGTATAGGAGAAAATCGGCACCGCAGCCCCACCCGGGAATACCGTTGGATAAGCAGCCTGATATTGCGCAACCAGGCTGTTCGTAGCACCCTGAATAACTTGCGTGTTTACGACATTCCCGACGAATGGCACAAGTTGACTTGCCGTGCTTGCATCGGGGTCGCCAGCTGCCTTGGAGCTCACTCCGCGCATAAGCGTGGGTAGTGGGAGGGTGTTCTGCAATTGATAGCGGATCCACTGGACAGGGCAATAGGGTGCGCAGGCCGGATCTTGCTGATTGGGGTTGGGATTCGTCTCAATGATGATGTCGAAATCGCCTGGCGCCGTATCACCTCCCGTGGCAGTCGTGCACGTCCCGCCTCCACCCGTGCCGATTAGGCAGGACGTTCCTGGATAGCCGGCGCCAGTGCTCCAAGCAAACGGAGAACTGGTGGACAGATACGGATGAGCCGATTGAAAGAAGGTAGGCGGGGGGAAGCCGGCGTCATTGACGTCGCGCACGATCTGGTCCATGCCAAGGCGTGCTTCCTGAAAAGAGGCCAGAAGCTGAGATTCGGTGTGGTATCGCTGCTGCGAAGAGCCTAGCAGCGTGAACGCGGCCCCGGTGACAAGAAGAAATATACCGAGAGCGACAAGCAATTCGATCAGCGTAAAGCCGGCGTCCCGCGGCGTGCCTTTGGACCGCTTCATCGCTGCACCATCGTATCCAGCGTGATCGGCTGAAAATAGCCTTCGCCCCCCTGCTGGCGAATTCCCAGGATAAAGCGCTTACTGTATACAGTGGCGTTAGTACCGCCGCCAGTGATGATTACCGCCCACCGAACGTCGTAAGTGGTACCGCTCGGATCCGTTGGATCCGTGTACAGGAAATTGTAGCCGGAGACGCTTGACCCGAAATCGATCAGCGGCTGATTGTTGACGGACACAACAACCCCAGTGCCAACGGCCTGATTCGGGCGAGTCGGATCACCAAGAGAGCAGACGTTTCCTTCCGCATCCGTAAATTGAGGTGGGCTCCCCGGCAGATTGAGTGGCTGGCTCAGCATCTGATCCAGTTCACGCTGCGCAAAAACCAGCGCCGAAGAATCCGTACGATTTCGGTAATTCAGGAGGATGGAAGCAGGTACAAGCTGCGCAATGGCTACCAATCCCACCAGCAAGATCACTGTGGCAAGCATCATTTCCAGAATGCTGAAGCCCCGATCCTTTCTCCGCGCGAATTGGAAACAGAGCTTCATCATTATCCTTGCCGCAATGTCTCAGCTGACCTGTTGCCAAGGCCCGCCCGCCGGGGCGGTCCAGATTTGAATATTCCCTGAGGGAACTAAAACCACAGCACGGTATCCAAATTCAGAATCGGTCGTGCTCCCGATATAGAACGCATATGCGTTCGATGCCAATGCTCCACTTTTGCTGACTCGGACTGCCCCGCGCGAGTCGAACGTGATCGAGATGCTTGTGCCGTACTTCGTTGTTGGGGTCGCCCCGCCCAACGCTGTGGATATAGCCGAGGGGCTTGGCATGCCTGAGGACAGGAGGCTCGCGAACCCGGTAATCACTTGCTGCCTCCCATTCGTATCGAGTGTTCCGGTGCAAGTGGAGTCCGTCCCGAGGAACCAATTGGGTGAACTCTGTTGGATTAAGAAACACTCCTGCGTATTGCGCCGCACCGCTTCATACCGCGTGAATTTCAGCATGTCGGAAACGCGCGTCGCCGCATCATTCAGCTGATAGGTCCGGAAGGAATACATCAGTGAGGGAATAGCAATGGCAGTCAGAATGAGCAACACCGTCAAGGACACGGCCAATTCAACAATGCTGAAGCCGCTGCTGTAGCTTCGACGCGCCCTCGAGTATTTGCGACTCCGTCCCAAGGTGGTTTCCCTAGTCCTGCTCCAATCGAGCATTAAGCCTGCCGACACCGCAAGCTTCCCATAGTGTTGCACTTGCAGGGCCGAGAGGAGCCCCGTGCAACTATCGCCAAAAGTAGGTACTTCTAGAGTTTACAAGTATACAGCCTAAAGCGGCAATCTGCGTATGGGTAAAAATGTGACGGAATGCCACGCGAAAGCAACAGCTGACTCGGTAACAATAAAAGTATTTATCAGTTAACATCTTCTCACCATCGCAGAATTTCATTCGAGTTAAAACAAATGGCTACGGAAAGCGCGCTGCAAGGGCAGACGCGTTGCGGTGGGCGATTGCTTCGATGGAAATCATGGGATTCACGCCGGAAGCGGACGGAAACGAAGAGCTGTCCATCACATAGAGATTTCGCGTCTCCCAGGTCTGCCCATCGGGATTGGTAGCCGAAGTTTTCGGCGAGCCCCCGAGCCTAACGGTGCCCTGAATGTGGAAAGAAAAGAGCGCCAGGCGGCCCGCGTCCCACCCGGCGGAATCCATCGCTTCCGTGAACGCCTCAAGTGAACCACTCCGTCCCGGTTCGTACGCGCACCACTTTGTATGCGGAGAAAAAATCAGCCGCGCGCCCGCAGCCTCCAGGATAAGTGCTGCTCCAAGGAATCCGCGCCGTAGATGCGCGCGGTCAAAGGAAGAAAGCGCATAGTGAGCGATGGGATGGCCGTCGTGGCCGATCGTCACGCGCCCGCCGTCGCGATCCCGCAAAAGAACGCCAATCGCTGATGTATGGGAAAGCTTTTCCAACAGAGACCGGTATTGCCGCGGATCGCGCCAGGGGAGAACAGCAACCGCAATGGCGGGCTGCAAAGCGGTCGTTTCATACTTCACTCCATAACTTCCGCTGAGAAAACGATGCTCATCGGAATAGATGGCCTGCATCGTTCCTTCCCACGGTCGAATCACCTCGTCGAATACGCCACACACATTCGAAACGGGGTGCAGGTGCAGATGATTCCCAATATGCTTGTTGGTTAGTCCAGACCGCAGCAGAAGCGCGGGCGTGTGAATGGAACCGCAAGCGGCCACCACCGCTTTGCAGCGAATGTTGACGCTGTGACCGCTTTTCGAGCGCGCCTCCACGCCCGTTGCGGCCCCCGCCTCGATTCGAACGCGAAGCGCCCGAGTCTCCACGACAAACCGCGCGCCATGTTCCTGCGCATCCGCAAGCCACGTTTTCGTCGTGGACTGTTTCGCGCCAATCGCGCATCCGTAGCCGCAATAGCCGCAAACCTTTCCCTGGTCGCAGCCAATCACGTTGCGCGGCATTCTGTCCACGTGCCATCCGCGCGCGCGCAGACCGCGCTCAAGCACCTGTTCCCGCGCGGACACCCGGTTGTGCTCGAGATTAACGTGCAGCCGTTCGCAAACCGCATCGAGGCTGCGCGAGTATTCCTCGTTGTTGAACCACGGAACGCCAGCGGCAGCCCACTCGGTTCGAACATCATCCGGCGTTCGAAACGACGTGCAGTAATTGATGACCGTGCTGCCGCCGAAACATTCGCCTGCAAGAAGTCCGACACCATAATCCGCCGTCGCCGAGAAACCCGCTTCCGAATACATCCGCTGAAAAGCGCGGAACTCGGCGCCGTCAAAATCCGCATCGTCGTAGTAGCCTCCGGCCTCCAGCACGATGACATCTTTTCCCGCCGCAGCGAGAACTGCAGCCGCGGTCCCGCCGCCCGCGCCCGAACCCACCACGCAAACATCGCAGGACAAATTCATGTCGCGATCGGGAACCGTGACACGCAGAGGACGCGGTTTCGAAACGTTCTGCGCATGGAGCGGGCCCGGGTACTGCAGGCGATCCCAGACCGCGCTGCGCGAGCCGTCCGCCGCGGGCAACATCACATAAAGAAATCCGATCGCCTTGCGAAGCGCCTGAAACGCGGCGCGGCGTCTGACCATTCCGCTGTCGGCCCAAGAGTGCAGCACGCGTATGCGTTCCTCATTCGAAAGCGCCGAGAAGGATTTCATATGGCCGACGGTGAACAAACTGTGGAGTTTCGAATCCCATACATCGAGAAGCTGGAGAAACTGGGCGCGGTCGTTTGAACGCGGATTAAAATCCAGCGCCCGGGAGATGGTTCCGGGAATGCCCAATTCCAATGCGGAAGGCCAGCCTTCCGCCTTCGGAAGAAAAGTTTCGCAGATGGATTCCAGCGCGCGCTGCTGCCGGGGAGTGAGGTTCATGGAAGCGGCTAAAGCTTATCGCGGATTCGCTTTTTGTTTCTTGCCCTTTTCGTTTTTAGTTCTTGCTCTTTTTTAGGACGGCTTCGGAGCCGCCTTTTTGCAGAGACTCTTTGGAGAACAGAACATCGGGGAAGCCAGGATTGAATTTGCAGGTCTCGTAAAAAAATTGGGAGGCTCGGCGGCCGTTGTGTTCGCGGGAAACTTGCAGCGGAATCCAGACGCTATCTTTCAACTGGTAGTTCGTGTAAATGGTGACGTCGTCGTTGAGCTGCTGGTTTTCTTCGTCCTTGGTGGTAACGACGCTGCGAATGAGAAAATGCGTCAAGCGGTCCACCGCGAGACGAAACTTGCGGTCTTCGCTGTCGGTGATCTCGACCCACTGCACTTCCCTGCGGTCCACGATGTCGTCGCCGCCGAAGCGGACGGCCAAGCCCGGCTCGTTAAGGCGGAAGCGTAGTAAATTATCAATGTCGCGCTTGACGCCTTCCTGAAAAACGCTGATCGCGGTAACGGGAATTTCGCTGACGCCGCTGCGGTCAAACGTCCAGCCGCGATCGCCGTTGTAAAGCGTGATCACAATGCCGCCGTGCGTGATGTCCAAGCCGTCTAATCCGATCAAAGACGCGAGAAGAGTATTGCGTCCCTTGGCGACATATTCCATGCGGACCTTGTCCGGGAGGCGCCGCTCTTCGGTGAATTGGATATAGCCCGTCACGTCGCCGCTATGGCCGAAAAGCGCGCGGCGGCCGTTGCATTGGCTTTCGCGAACCTCGGTGTAGCCGGGACCTCCAAATGCATTGATGAGATCGTTGAGGATCTGTTTCCCTTTGGCGGCGCTTTGTTCCGGCATCATGGTGTCCGGGTTTTGGGCTGCGGCCCGTGCTACAAACACCGTACCTGCGAGCAAACCAACTGCCACAAACTGGGTGAACTTTAGCCGCACAAGATCGCGCCTCCATTTACATTGATGATTTCGCCGGTCATGAAGTTGGCCAGGTCCGAGGCGGCAAAGAGAATTGGTCCTGCAATTTCTTCCGCAGACGCGGCGCGGCCTAGCGGAATGGAAGAAGCGGCCATTTTCTGGCCGGCCTTCGTTTCCAGCACGGGATTGGACATGTCCGTGGCGACCCATCCGGGAGCGACACAATTGACGAGGATATTGTGACGCGCGAGTTCGGTGGCGAGGCCCTTGGTGAGGCTGATGATGCCGCCTTTCGAGGCGCCATAGTGTGTGTGAAACGATTCGCCGCGCTGTCCGGCCGTGGAGCTGATGGGGATAATTTTTCCGGACTTCTGCTTGATCATCTGCGGAACGGCGAAATGAATGACGGAGTAGACGCTTTTGAGGTTGATGCGAATCATGTCGTCCCACTGCTTTTCGGTCATCTTCTCGATCGGGGCATCTTCCTGATTCCAGACGCCGGCATTGGCGACAAGAATGTCCAGGCGACCGAGGCGCGCGATGGTGTGCTCGACGAGTTTTTGATTGTCCGCGTGTTTCCCCACATCGGCTTTGAAGGCCTCCACGCGCGTGCCGTGCTTGCCGGCTTCCTGCTGAACCTGAGTTGCAGCGTCCTTGGCTTTGACGTAGTTGAAGACCACGTCGGCACCGGCCTGCGCAAATAATTTAACGGCCGCTGCGCCGATGCCACGTGAACCGCCGGTGATGAGTGCCGCCTTGCCTGCGAGCGAAATCATGAAACCCCCGAAAGTAGAAACTCGAAACTGGAAAATCGAAAATGGAAAAACCAAAACGCTTACGTTTTGTGCGCGACGGCTTCATGGGCGATTCGCGCGGCGCCAACAAATTCGGCGAAAAGCTTTTCGGACAAAGCGTCGCCAAGACGTTCCGGGTGCCACTGGACGCCGACAACCCAATTCGGCCCGCCGGTCCATTCTACAGCTTCAATCGTGCCGTCCGGCGCGTGAGCGGCCACGCGAAGATTCTCGCCGGGCTTATCAATCGCCTGGTGATGGCTGCTGTTGATGATGGCGGCCTGCGTGCCATTCAGTTCGGCGAGGCGGCTCTTTGGCGCGAATTGCGCATCGTGCTTGATATCGCCTTTGACGGACCCCGGAGGTAAATCGGTGGTGCCGTGCGGCCCGGACGCGGGCTTCTCCGCGTGGATGTCCTGGACCAAGGTACCACTGAGGTGGACGTTAAGAATCTGGCAGCCGTAACAGATGGCCAGCACGGGCTTCGAAGTCTCCAGCGCATGGCGGAGGATGGCGGAGTCGGTGTTGTCGCGATTGGGATCCAAGTTCACTGTCTTGGCGTGCCTGGGCTCGCCGTAGCGTGCTGGATCGACGTCTGCCGGGCTGCCGGGAAGGACGAAGGCGTCCAAGTCCTGTAGTTGCCTCGCAAGGTCCGCGGGCGATTGTTGAAGCGATACCTCTACGGGTTCCGCTCCGGCCTTCCGGACGGCTTGGAAGTAAAGATCGAGCTTGTCCCGGACGCCTTCGTGTTGTTCCTGGGTAGTGCGCCAGGGAATGCCCACACGTGGCCGGGGGGCGTTCGTAAGTTGGGTGTTAGCAGGGGACATGGAACACCAAATCGTAGCATCCGGACGAGAAGGCGGCAACCGGAGGAATCGTGATCCGTGTTCGGTGACCCGTGAACAGTGGAAGAGAGAAGCCTTGCACCCCACCCCCTATGGTTTTTGTAAGAATTTGACAGGTAAGGAGTTAGTTGGTGGGGGATTGCTAAGAATGTGTGGGGAAAGGAGTTAGGGCCAGGACCGTTAGCAGGTTGGACGGTTGGCACGTTTGCAGGTTTCGAGCAGGGGGTCCGCCGCACCCCCGGGTTTTTTGTAAGTGTTGCATCTAAAGGGGTTAAGTTTTCTGTAAGTCTTTTATTTGCAACAGTTACGAGGAGGTCTGTAAGTGTTGCGGGTAAAGGACTTATGGAGGCAGGGTGTTGGCGAGAAGGTAACGCCTCTGGATGAGAGAATCTTGGGGAAATTTGAAGGACTACCTGGCGGGCGGGCATGAGTTGCGGGCAGGCTCCCTCGCCAGCGTTGCGGCGGGCGGAGGAGCTTGCCGATTACAAAGGTTACTATAGCACATGGGTACAGTTAGTCAAGAAGTGCTTTAAGTGGTTTGGACAGAGAGAGATAGCCCATCGAAAACGTTCTGGCTTCCCCCCCGGGTTCCCTGTTCTCCCCGGTTCCCCGGAAAGCAAGGGATGGCCAACCTGAGGCGATCTACCTGATGGAGGGCCGGGCACTTGTGGGATTAGGAACGCGTTAACGCTTTCCAAAGACGCCTCGCAGTGAATACAATGTATGCAGATGTAGTCGGGAGGCGACGATGGCGAGCGAAAAGGTCCTTACGCTGCGGCTGGAGGGCGGGCTGCGGGGCAAGCTGGACAAATTGGCGGCGGCCACGCGGCGGTCGCGGTCGTTCCTGGCAGCGGAGGCGATCCGGGAGTACGTGGCGCTGAATAGCTGGCAGATTGAAGAGATTCACAAGGGGCTGGCGGAGGCAGAGCGCGGGGAGTTTGCCAGCGAGAATGAACTAAAGCGAGTGGTGAAGAAGTGGACTCGCCGTGCGCGTTAGGTGGCTGCGAACGGCGCTTGCCAACGTGGATGCCGAAGCGGAGTACATTGCCGAAGACAATCCAGCGGCGGCTGCGCGAGTCGTGCGGAAAATTTTTAGGGCAGTGGACCTCTTGAAGCAGAATCCAGCGATGGGACGGGCGGGCCGGGTTGCGGGGACGCGGGAGCTGGTGATTGTCGAAACGCCGTACATCATTCCCTATCGAGTTCGTGGAGATGCAGTGGAAATTCTGCGGGTGTTTCACGCAGCGCGGAAGTGGCCAGCGAGGTTTAGAAGATAAAAAAGATTACTCGGAGTGGAGGGCTTGAATGACGTCGATGCGGGCGGCGCGGGCGGCGGGGACGGAGGAGGCGATGATGGCGGCGGCGAGCAGGACGAAGGCGGAGAGGATTATGGGGAAGGCGCCGGGCATTTTCATGTCGGGGAAATAGCTGGCGGACAAGCGCGCGGCTACGAACCCGAAGGCAGCGCCTGCGAGGACTCCGACTCCAGCCATCAAGGCGCCTTCGATGACGACACTTTTCAGCAGATGCTGTGGCTGTGAGCCAAGCGCGAGGCGGATGCCGAATTCGCGGGTGCGCGAGCTGACGGAAAACGCCAGGACGGCCGCGACGCCAACCAAGGCAATCACCAACGCGACTGCCGCGAACACGCCGAACACTAGGGAGTTCAAACGGTCCGGCGTGAGCACTTCGGCGCGGACATCCTCGAGAGTGGCGGCATGCTCGACGGGCTGTTCGGCGGACATGGTATGAATAATGCGCGTGACGGGCATGACGAGGGAATATGGATTTGCAGTGGTGTGGATGAAGAGGCGACCGCCAAAGATGGGGCCTTCTTCAAAAGGCGTATAGATGGTGACGATGGGCTCAGGAACGATGTGTTCGTCATCAATATCGGCGGTAACGCCGATGATGCGGTGCGGCGCGGCGTTAATCCCGGGAGCGAATTGCAGAACGGGATCCGTCCAATAGACGTGGCGGCCGACGGCATCCTGATTGGGGAACATGCGCTTTGCGAGCGTTTCACTGACGATGGCGACGGGCTCCTTACTTTGGCCGTCGAGCTCGTTGAAATCACGGCCGTAGAGGATGGGAACGCCGAGCGCAACAAAGAATCCTGGAGAGATGACGCGCAACTGCGCGCGAGGGTCCTCTCCTTGGACATGAACGTGACCGTCGGCGGAGAATTGGAGGCCGAAACCGGAGTCGCCAACATCGCGCCAGGGAACCGACAGGCCGAAAGCGGTCCTGTTCACGCCGGGCAGCGCATCGACGCGACGAATTGTTTCCTTGTAGAAATCGACCACTTGCTGAGGCGTTTTTCCGTGGGACATCGCGGGAACGTTGATGGTGAGGACGTGGCGCATGTCGAGACCGGTCTGCGCGGTTTGCAACGCGATCAGCGTAGTGAACAACATGCTTGCGCCGGCTAGCAGCACGAAGGATGCGGCGATTTGCGTCACCGCGAAGACCCGCTGGCGGCGGCTGGTGCTGCCGGTGATGCGCAGGCTGCCGCTCGAAAGGTTAAGGCCTTTCGAGGTGTCGGCGGACGGCAGGCGCGGGACAAACGCGAAGATCACCGCGGCGACGATGGCCAGCGCCCCGCCCACCCACAACAGACTGGAATCCACCGTCAAATCAAGAGCGCGGACCGAGAAACGCGACGCGTAGCGGGCCAGGATGGCCACCATCGGTTGAGCGCTCATAACCCCAAGCGCGGCGCCAGCGGTGCAGAGCAAAAGGCTTTCAGCCAGCAACATGCGGCGCAGCGCGCCTGTACTTGCGCCGAGCGCCGCACGAATCGATAGCTCGCCTTCGCGGCGAACGGTGCGCGTGAGAATCAAGTTGGCGACATTGGAACAGGCGATGATGAAGACGAGCGCTGAAGCTGCGAGCAGCACCAGCAGGACGGTGCGGGCGCCCGAGGTGATCTGGTCGCGCAGCGGCTTGGCACTGATCTGGAAGTTCGCTTTCTTCGGGTAGGCTTCGGCGTGTTCTTTGGTCATGGCTCCGTAGACGGAGCGCAACTCGGCGCGAGCTTGATCGAGGGTGGCGCCGGGAGCAAGACGGCCAAAAAGCTCGGTCATGCGATGGACGCGGCCGGTGACCATAGTTGCGGAGAGGTGGTGCGGGCTGGTGACGATGTTGGCGATGATTTCCGTCTCTTGAGGATACGGGATCGAAGGTTCGAGGACGCCGATGACAGTAGCAGTCCGATCGCCCATGAGCCCGCTGTCGAGCCGGACAGTTTTGCCGAGAACGGAAGGATCCTTGCCGAGTGTGGTGGTCCAGAAGCGATACGTGAGAACGACGACGCCTGGAGCTTTAGGACCGTCGTCCTGCGGTCCGACGAGACGGCCGAGGACCGGATGGAGGCCCATGACTTCGAAGAAGGTGCCGCTGACGACGCCAGCCTGGACTACGCGAGGCTCACCCAGGCCGATCATGGTGAATTCGGTGGTGGAGAAATCGCCGAAGGCGCTCAAGGTTTTGACGCTGGCGCGCAAATCCTGGATTTCGGGGACAGAGAACGTAGTGTTCTCGTCGTCGGTGCCGGGGGCGCTCTGGCGAATGTAGATGAGGCGGTCCTCGTCGCTGTTGACGAGCGGCTTGAGGAGCACACCGCGGACAAGAGTGAAGATGGCGGCGTTGGCGCCGATGCCGAGGGCGAGGGTCAGGATGACGGTGATCGTAAGCCCTTGCGTGCGAGCGAGGGAGTGGAAGGCAACTTTTAGATCGCGAAGGAATGACATGATCGTGACCTCACTTTAGAGATGGATAAGGCACTGCACGCGCCAATGCTAAGCACCGGATTATAAATCACTTACTGGGGGATATGTTTGGATGAGATGTTCGGTTTCAGGATGGTTATGTCGCGGATTCGGACACCTAGGCTTGCCGGGATGACAAACGCGCGGGTCTGAAGACCCGCCACTACTAGGATTAGGCGCGGAGGGGGGCGGACGGTGCGAGGGCGGCGTCGAGGCAGAAGTCGGGGTGGTGGAAGAAGGCGGGGAGTTCGGAGAGGCGGAGGGCGAGACGCTCGGGGGAGGCGGCGCGGAGGGTGACGTGGCCGAGTTTGCGGCCGGGACGGGGGGATTTTCCGTAGAGGTGGAGATGGGCGTCGGGGACGGCGAGGACTTCGGAGGAATCGGGGAGGTTGCCGATGAGATTGAGCATGGCGCAGTAGCCGGCGGGGCCGGGGGAGCCGAGGGGGAGGCCGAGGACGGCGCGGAGGTGATTTTCGAATTGGCTGGTGACGGCGCCTTCGATGGTCCAGTGGCCGGAATTGTGGACGCGGGGGGCCATTTCGTTGGCGAGAAGGCGGCCGCTGGATTCGAAGAATTCGATGGCGAGGACACCGACATATTTTAGGGATTCGAGGATGCGGCGGGCGGCGTCTTCGGCAGCGCGCTGGATAGGCGGCTCGAGGCGAGGCGCGGGAGCGAGGGAGAGGCGCAGGATGCCGCCGCGATGATGATTTTCGGCGAGGGGGTAGAAGGCGATTTCGCCGGTGCGAGAGCGGACGGCGAGGACGGAGAGTTCGCGGGTGAAAGAAACGAAGCGTTCGAGAATGAGTGGCGCGGCGGGGAGTTCGCGTTTTGCTTTCGCGACGTCATCGGCGGTGCGGAGAATCCACTGTCCTTTGCCATCGTAGCCCATGCGGCAGGTTTTCAGGACGGCGGGGAGGCCGATGTGTTTTACGGCGGCGTCGAGATCGTTTGGTTTGAGGACCGGAGCGAATTCGGTGGTGGCGATGGCGAGCTTTTGGAAAAGATGTTTTTCGCTGAGGCGGTCCTGGGCGGCTTCGAGGGCGGCGGGCGGAGGATAGACGGGGACGCGTTCGGCGAGAAAGTTGGCGGCTTCGACGGGAACGTTTTCGAATTCGTAGGTGACGAGTTCGAGGCCGCTCGCGAATTTTTCGAGTGCGGCTTCGTCGGTGTAGTCAGCGGTGACGCGCTGGGCGATGCGCCCGACGGGAGCTTCGGGAGAAGGATCGAGAAAGCGGAAGTGCAGGCCCAGCGGGTAGCCTGCGAGCGCGAGCATGTAGCCGAGCTGGCCGCCGCCGAGAATGCCGATGGTCACTTGCTCTTTCCCTTCTTGCTGGGCGAAACGGCGACGGAGGGATTGGGGTTCGCGCGAACGCGGCCAGTTTGTTCGGTGCGGAACTTGCGAGCGGCTTCGCGGATGGCGGGATATTTGGCGCCGAGAATGGCTGCGGCGAGGAGGGCGGCGTTGACTGCACCGGAGCGGCCAATGGCGAGCGTGCCGACGGGAATGCCTCCGGGCATTTGCGCGATGGAGAGAAGCGAATCAAGGCCTTTCAGAGCTTTTGATTCGACGGGGACGCCGAGGACGGGGAGAACGGTTTTTGCGGCGGTCATGCCGGGAAGATGAGCAGCGCCGCCTGCACCTGCGATGATAACTTCGATGCCGCGCTTTTCGGCGGTGGAGGCGTATTCGAAGAGCAGATCGGGCGTGCGGTGAGCGGAGACGACGCGCGTTTCATGTGGAACATGGAGGTCGGTCAGCATTTGGGAGGCGAATTTCATGGTGTCCCAGTCGGAGCCGGAGCCCATGATGATGCCGACGAGAGGTTTGGCGGACGATGGTTTGTGCTTCGTTTTGGCAGTCATGGTGATTCTTCGACCGTAGGGCACGATATATCGTGCCCCTACTGGGAGACAAGTCCTGGTGTTTCGCTGCCAATCATCGGGCGTGAACCTGAGCCCGGGTTTTCCAATAGTGGCGGAGCTGGCCGACGAGATAGAGAGAGCCGGTGATGAAGATGGCGTCTTCGGGGGCGGCTTTCGCCAAGGCGTAGTCGAGGGCTTGTTCGGCTTCGGGGATCACGGAAAAATGGGCGGCGTGGTGGCCGGTGATTTCGGCGAGTTGCGCGGGGGAGATGGCGCGGGAGGTGCGCGGCGCGGTGAGGATGACTTCTTCGGCGCGGGGGAAGAGGAGGCCAGCAACTTCGTCAACGGCTTTGTCGCGAAGGGCGGCATAGAGGAGCCAAATTTTGCGGCCGGCGAAATTCTGCTCGAGAAAGGTGGCGAGTTCGAATGCGGCGGAAGGATTGTGCGCGCCGTCGAGGTAGACGTCGGGATGGGATTGCAATTTTTCGAGGCGGCCGGGCCAGACGGTGTTGGCGATGCCTTCGGTGATGGCGTTGTTGGAAATTCGGTAACCACGATTTTGGAGAACGCGGGCGGCGGCGACGGCGTTTTGCGCGTTTTGCAATTGGAAGCGGCCGGGAAGGCTGGGGGAAATTTCTAGCGAGGGATCAGGGGCGGCTTCGGTTACGGGGCAGCCGAGTTCCTGGGCGCGCGCGAGAATGACTTCGCGGGCTTCGGGGCGCTGTTCGGCGAGAACTACAGGCACTTCGCGTTTCAGGATTCCGGCTTTCTCGGTGGCGATTTCGGGCAGGGAGTGGCCAAGGAAGTTTTCGTGATCGAAATCGATGCGGGTAATGATGGTGACGACGGGGGAAAGAATATTGGTGGCGTCGAGGCGGCCGCCGAGGCCGACTTCGAAGACCGCAAATTCGACGCGTTCGCGGGCGAAGTATTCGAAGGCCATGGCGGTGACGCATTCGAAGTAGGTGGGATGCGCGCGGAGTTTAGCGGCGGCGAGCAAGTCTTCGATGACGCCGCGGATGCGCGTGAAAGTTTCCGCGAACGCGTCGTCGCTTATTTCTGCGCCGTTGATGCGGATGCGTTCGTTAATTTTTTCGAGATGCGGGGAAGTGTTCAATCCCGTGCGAAAGCCGGCGCGGCGAAGGATGGATTCGAGGAACGCGGCCGTGGAGCCTTTGCCATTCGTGCCGGCGATGTGGGCGCTGGGGCAAGCGCGATCGGGGCGGCCGAGGCGCTCGGCGAGGACGGAGATATTTTCGAGATCGAATTTGGCGGCGGCGGCTTGCGTGGGCGCGGCGAGCTCGCGGCCGAGGGAGAGAAGGTAACGGACCGCCTCATCGTAGTTCATGCGCGAATTTCCCGATGAGAGTGAACGGCAAGAGCGGCCCGCCTCCGAAGGCGAGCCCTACGGAGCACCTGACGACAATTTGGGAGAAGTCGAATTGTCATGGCATCGCTTCGGTCAGGTGAGGAGAAGATCGAGGGAGTTGCTGATGAAGGCTTTGAGTTCCTTGCGGTGGACGATAGCGTCGAGGAAGCCGTGTTCGAGGAGGAATTCGGAACGCTGGAATCCTTCGGGGAGCTTTACGCGGATGGTTTGCTCGATGACGCGGGGGCCGGCGAAGCCGATGAGCGCTCCTGGTTCGCCGATGTTGAGGTCGCCCAGCATGGCGAAGCTGGCGGTGACGCCGCCGGTGGTGGGATCGGTGAGAACGGAGATGTACGGTAGCTTTTCGTCGTCGAGCTTGGCGAGGGCGGCGGAAACTTTGGCGAGCTGCATGAGACTGACGGCGCCTTCCATCATGCGCGCGCCGGCGGAGCAGGAGATGGCGATGAACGGCTGACGGGTCTCGATGGCGAGTTCGATGCCGCGCGTGACCTTTTCGCCGACCACCGCTCCCATCGAGCCGGCGATGAAGCCAAATTCCATGGAGCAGATCACCACGGGGCGGCCATTGAGCTGGCCTTCGGCGGTGATGACGGCGTCGTTCATGCCGAGTTTTTTCTTGGCTTCCTTGAGGCGCGCGGCGTAGGGCTTGGTATCCACGAATTTGAGCGGGTCGGTGGAGGTCATGCCGGAGTCGTGCTCGGTCCAGCGGCCGTCGAGAAGCATCTCGAGACGCTGCGTGGCATTCATCTTGAAATGAAACTGGCACTTGGGGCAGACGAAAAGGTTCTCTTCGAGGTCCTTGCGGAAGACGATGGTGCTGCACGACTCGCACTTGACCCACAGGCCTTCGGTGCGCACGCGGCGCTCTTCGGGCGGGGTGGCTTGCTCGATCGGTTTTTTTTCGCGCTTGAACCAGGCCATGGAAGAAAGTTTTCAGTTCTCAGTTGTTAGTTTCAGTTGAAAGAAAAAGACTACTGGTTGCCGGGCTTGCTTCCTCGAATCTTTCAACCTTGATCGCCACTCGCTAAGTTGCGCCTTCTAGTAGTCGATCCCCCGTTGAGCCAGTATACCCTTGGTGTAGGGGTGTTTCACCTCGCGCATCTCGGTTACGAGGTCGGCGAGGTCGATGAGCTTGGGATGGGCGTTGCGGCCGGTGCAAATGACGTGGACGCGCTCGGGGCGGTTTTTCAGCGCCTCGACGACTTCATCGGCGTCGAGCATTTTGTAGCTGATGGTGTAGTTGATCTCGTCGAGGACGACGAGGTCGTATTTGCCGCTGTAGATGGCGTCGCGGCCGGCTTGCCAGCATTCGTGGGCGAGCTTGATGTCTTCGGGATCGGTTTCGGCACCGCCGATTTTGACGAAGCCGCGGCCCATGGGGCGGATTTCGAATTTGTCGTCGCCAAGCATTTTGGCGGCGTCGAGTTCGCCGTAGTGCCAGGAGCCCTTGATGAACTGGACCATCAGGACGCGCAAGCCTTGGCCGACGGCGCGAAAGGCGGTGCCTAGGGCGCAGGTGGTCTTGCCTTTGCCTGGCCCGGTGTAAACGATGAGCAGTCCTTTTTCTTCGGGCATGGTGGTTGGCCGCTGTGAAAAATTACGAGGCGCGGCGAAAACAATAGAGTTTGAGTAGTCTCCTGTAAAAGGTCAAGTTTGTGTGCCAGACGGTAGTGGATCAGTTTTCGATTAGGCGTGCCGGCTCAAAAGGTCGACGCGGTGTAGACTCTGGGGTGATCGAAGAAACGGCGCGACTTGACGAGTTGTACACTCCGATTCCGCTAAAGGATTACCTGTCAAATTGAGGGTCAAGATGAACGGTCAACAAAAGAAAGAGCAGTATTTTGGAGTGCGAGATCGAGAGATCCGTGCGGCGCTGGATCAGCATTGGGCGGCGTCCGATGCCAACGATTTTGAAACGGAGCACCTCATCTATCACGAGGACGCGGTGCTGGAATACCC
This sequence comes from uncultured Acidobacteriota bacterium, assembly GCA_963729455.1. Lineage (GTDB taxonomy): Bacteria > Acidobacteriota > Terriglobia > Acidiferrales > UBA7541 > Acidiferrum. The sequence goes on along the minus strand of CAVSNX010000001.1, from coordinate 456,872 downwards.
GCAGTCCGGCGAGCGAACCCGCGGTCGACGCAACATACAAGGCCAACGCGCTAGTCAGCCGAACAAAAAGCGGTTTTCTATCCGGCGAATCATTGGCGGCGGTGATCTTTGGGTCACCGAATTCATTCTGACCTATGACGGCAAGCCGTCCTACACCGTGAGCATCATGGAGTTCAGGGACGACAAGGTTGCGCGGGAAACACAGTACTTTGCGGATCCATTCGTGGCTCCCGCATCGCGTGCGCAATGGGTCGAACGGATGGACACATAATCTCGGGGCGCGAGACATCCTCCGGTGGAGGGACGAGAGATGGATTGGAAACGGTTGGTCCAGTTTGCGCTGCTGGGTAGCAGTGATTTGGAACAATATGCCATCCTGCTGGTACGCGTTTCGATCGGGCTGTTCTTCGCCATCTCCGGGGCAAACAAATTGTTTGTCGCCGGCAGGACGCAAACTATGTACGAAACGCTCGTTGAGGCCAAAGTCCCGTTTCCCCGCCAGACGGCTTATTTCGTGTCGGGTGTCGAGTTCGTTGGCGGATCCTTGCTGGCCGTGGGGTTTCTTTCGAGCCTGGCCTGCGTGGCTTTATTGGTCGATATGCTTGTCGCCATCCTGACCAGCGCGGTTTCCACAATTCCCAAAAAACTTTCGGCTCTTAGCTGGCTCGACGATTTGCTCTACCTTCCGGAAGTTCTGTACGTGCTCTTCTTTATTTGGCTGCTCTGGTCCGGGAAAGTTCAGTGTCGATTACTGGCTCGCCGGCAAGTTACTGAGGTGATCGATCGACGAAACAGTTTGTTGCTAGACAAAAGCTTGATGGTCATTACCAGAATTTTTCAGCTGCAGGATTGGCGCTAAGCGCCTGATTAACGACTTATCGGGAGTTGAACCTAATTTTGGCTCGGCGCGTCGTCGACGCTGCGCGCCGCCAAAACGTTCCGAAGACATGGACACGATAACTCAAGGATGCTGGCCTCGTTCAGATAGAGGTGCGATGCATAGAGGGACCTTTTATCTTCGTTGACCCGAATCACAATCGCTTCCGCGCCGGATGTTCGCCCTTCGGCGCTCTTCCAGGGAGTGTTCTGCAAGACGCCCAAAGCGTTTTGTAGAAAATCCTCCATGCGCTTTTCCGCCTTCTCGCGAGACGGATAGTAGTAGTGAACTCTACTGATGCCCGGCCCGTCTGAGGCAGACCAAAGCTGAATATCCGTCACAGCCCCGTCATCCGTGTGGCCATTCGCCATGAGGTCCACCTGAAACGTGACTCTTTTGTTCCCCGCATTTTTCTCGAGATTGCCTTCTGGAACCACCCTGTCAGCAGCTCTATCCACAGAAGACATCTCTTCGTCGAATCCTGACGGCGTCAATTTAATCTTCCAATGGATGGCCGCTCCGCCCGTAACTGTCAACTCGCGTGTGTACAGGTCCACCAAGTAGCCCCGAGTTTCGTGAAGAACCTGCGGCGAATGGGCAACCCCGACTATGTCTGAAAAAGTTCTTGGGCTTTCAGGGCCATTTTTCAACCTGGGTTTGCTGCTCCTCATGGCAACAAATTTATTGGGATCATCATCTTGATAAAGAGAGAGTGCGAGATAGAGCTTAACGAGGTTCAGAGCGTCCAGGCCGTTTTTGGGAGCGGAGTTGGTCGCTTTTATAAGTTCGGTCATGGCCTCGGAATTCTCACTGCAGAACAGACCATCGAAGATGAACAACTGATCGCCAGTAGATACGCCTGTCACGGTGAAGCGGCGCGCCATGTCGCCAACGCGCAGAATGTGAATCTGCTTTAGGATGGGTGCGGCTCGGATGCTCCAAGTATTCGTGTCTTGCTGTTCTTCCTCCCAGGCTTCAGCTGTGGGAAACAGCATTTTCGCGCGTGCTTCCGGGTAGACGCGGTATTGCACGAAATTGCCGTCGTGATCAAAAACCCTCAACAGCGCGGAAGCTGAATCGGTCGAACCTGAGATTAGTCGCGACGAGCAAATTGCAAAACACAGGACAAGACAAGCGTTCAGTAGTCCGTGTGCACGGGCGACCTTTCTGGACACAAACTTCATGGTCGTAATTATAGTCGGATGTCGGACAAGCAATCAGTCGTTTTGTAGCATTTGAGGTGAAGGTCCCTGACGCGGTAATCGGAAAATGACCCACTCCCGCCAGACAAAACGCAAGTGCGCGATGCGAGCGGCGCGGCTACGCGAGCTGGAGGCGCTTGACGAGTTCTTGGGCGATGGAGGCGATGCGCTCCTGGGTGGACTGGGGAAGAGCAGTTCCGTGTTTGGCGTGAGGATCGCGGAGGACGATCCAGATGCCGGGGCGGTAAGTTTCGTCGCCGCCGGGGCAGATGGCGCCAGTGAGTTGCGTGAGTTCGAGAGGCAGTGGAGCGGAATGCGTGAAATCGAGATTGGCGTGCTCCGGAGAGTTGGCCTGGTAGGGAGGATGGGCGAGGAGTTCCATGAGGACGCCGCGGGCGTCGTCCACAAGATCGCGGAAGCCCTGGGAGACGAGGAGGGCGTCCACGTCGCGGGGCGTGGGTTGCTCGAGCTGGTGAAGGTCGTAATCGGGGAGAGGATTTTCGAGAGGGATTTCGATGGTGGCGGAGGGCTGATTGGCGTCCGCGGAAATATGGATGGACATGTTTACAGTTTTACACCACGCGCACTATTTCGGGTAGGGGCTGCCGGAGAGGATGGCGAAGGCGCGATAGAGCTGCTCGGCGAGCATGACGCGGGCGAGTTCGTGGGAGAAAGTCATGGGGCTGAGAGAGAGTTTTTGGTGGGCGCGCTGGCGGAGATTGTCGGGGAAGCCGTCGGCATCACCGCAGAGGAAGATGAGTTCGCGGGTGCCGCGGTCGCGGAGTTCGCCGAGCCATTTGGCGAGAGCGTTCGAATCGAGGGTTTTTCCGGCGGCGTCGAGAAGGACGGCGGTGGCGGCGCGATCGGCGTCGAGCTTTTTGATGGCGGCATCAGCGTCGCGGACTTCGGTAATTTCGATGGGATTAGAGCGGGTGATGCGTTTTACGTAGTCGTCGAGGATGGCGCGCAGTTCGGAGCGGCGGGTTTTTCCGAGCATGAGGAGGCGGATGCACATGGGAGTTTTCAGTGGTCAGTTTTCAGTTGTCCGTAAGAGAAGATAAACGTTGTTGGGAATTTGCATGTTCATAGGCGTTTTCGGTGGCCAGTTAAGAGCGGCACGCCTCCGAAGGCGGGCCTATATCCCCGAGTCATTTCAAGCCATACTTTTTGCGCTTTTCGAGGAGGGTTTTGCGGCTGATGCCGAGGGCTTCGGCGGAGCGGGTGATTTGGTAGTGGGTGGCTTCGAGGGTGGCTTCGATGACTTCGCGGTCGATTTGTTCGAGAGTGCGGAGGCCGGCGATGGAACTGACGGCTCCGGGCGCGGCGGCGCGGATGCTTTCGGGAAAATTGTGAGGTTCGAGGGGATCTTTGGCGGCGGGGGCAGCGGAACCATCGGGAGCTTGCGCGGCCGCAGAATTATCCATTTCAGGTGTGGCTGCTTTGCGGCTGCCGCGAGAAAAAACCACGGCGTGTTCCAGAGCGTTGCGGAGTTCGCGGACATTGCCTGGCCACGCGTATGCGCTGAGCATGCGCTGCGCGGCTTCGCTCAGTTGCGCGTTGGGTCGCCCGTGGACGGAGCGAAGCGTCACAAGAAGATGGTTGGCCAGAGGAAGAATATCCGCGCGGCGTTCGCGCAGCGGAGAAACTGTGAGCATGAGCACGTTCAAACGGAAGAAAAGATCCTCGCGGAAGGTGCCGGCCTTCACGGCGGCGGGAAGATCCACGTTGGTGAGGGCAATGAGGCGCGCTTCGATGTGGAGCGTTTCGTTGCCGCCGAGGCGTTCGAACGTGCGTTCCTGCAGGATGCGCAGGAGTTTCCCCTGCGCGCCGGGGGAAAGCGCGGCGACTTCGTCGAGAACGATGGTACCGGTGCCGCCGAGTTCGAAGCGCCCGAGTTTGCGTTCGACCGCGCCGGTGAACGCGCCGCGCTCGTGGCCGAAGAGTTCGCTTTCGACGAGCTGCGGCGGAAGACTGGCGCAATCAATTTTCAGATAAGGCGCATCGCGGCGCGGGCCGAGCTCATGGACCAGGCGAGCGAGATGATCTTTGCCGGTGCCACTCTCGCCGGTGATGAGCAAAGTGGCGGGAGCGACGGCAACTTTTTCGGCGAGTTCGAAGAGGCGAAACGATGCGGGATCAGCGGCGACCCACGGCAATCGTTCCGCGGTCATGGTTGCGAGGGGCGACCGAGCGGACGACCGGAAACCGCTTCGTCGGAAAATGGTTCATGGCCGAAGGGTGAGTTGGACGATTGCCGGCCGGACGATGAGCCTTCGGGATCGTCGGGGATTTCGAGTTTCGGAGCGGAGCGCCACAGACGCTCGAGATCGTAGTAGCGGCGCGCCTGATCGCCAAAGACGTGAACGACGAAGCCGCCGAAGTCCAGCAAGGCCCATTCGGCGGAGCGACGACCTTCGCGATGTTCGGGCGAACGGCCCATATTTTTGTGAAGCTGTTCCTCGATTTCGGTGCAGATCGCTTGCACTTGCGGCGTGCTGTAGCCGGTGCAGATGACGAAGAAGTCCGTGAAGGCGCCGACGCCGCTGAGGTCGAGAACGGTGATGCCCGCTGCTTTTTTGGATTGCGCGGCCTCGACGGCGAGGCGCACGCCTTGTGGCAAGGATTCGAATTTCACCGGTATAGTCCCTGTTTGAGAATGTATTCTTCGACGCGTGCGGAAACAAGTCCATGAATGGCCTGGCCGCGGTTGCAGCGGCGGCGAATGTCGGTGGCGGAGACTTCGCTCGAAACGTTTTCGAGGAGATAGACAGTGGTGCGCTGGAGGTGCGCGACGACTTGCGAAGGGTGCCCGTTCTCGGATTCTTTTTTCGCATCGGGCCGCGCGATCAGATCCGGCGGAATGACGAGCTTCAGCGCTTCCGAGCGTATGCCGGGGCGATTGGCGATGACGAAATCGCACAAGCCGAGGAGCGTTTCATATTCCTTCCACATGGGGATGTCCAGAAACGCGTCGGCGCCAATCATAAAATAGATGCGGTCGCCGTGGCCGTGGTAGACGTGGCGGAAGTAACGCACGGTATCCACGGAATAGTGGAGCTGCGTGCCACTGAAATCATCGCCGGCTTCAGCGAGCGACGGAACGAAGTGCGGATGCTCGGTGCACGCCAACGAGACCATGGCAAAACGGTGCGGGAAGGGAGCTAGGTGTTGCTTGAGTTTGTGCGGCGGCCGGCTGGCGGGGATGAAATGCATTTCGTCGAAATTGAAACGGCGGTCGGCGGCGCGCGCGACGGAGAGGTGGCCGTTGTGAATGGGGTCGAAAGAACCGCCAAAGAGTGCGATACGGCGAGGATGATGTTTGGCGGCGGTGCGGTGCGCTTGCGCGGTGGTCAATGCTTCTCCCAAGAAAGTTTTCAGTGGTCAGTTTTCAGTTCTCAGTAAGACAGATCAAATATTTTATTGCAACGGTCCTTATTAAGCTCCTGCAAACGGCGAACATCAAGAATTCGAAATACAGATACCTAAAAGCCTGGAGCGGCCTTGAATGGAGCTACCTAATTTTCTCATGAATCCTTGGCGGGTGTGGACAACGAATCGTGCCCTGACGCGCTTTGGTCATTTCCCGGCGCGAGGTGAGGCATGTCCAGAGAAGGGTCGTGAGCCGCGCGGGGGATTTTGTCCAAGGCGTCGGCAATGGAGCGGACGAGATCCTTTACGCCGTCGCCGGCAACGGCGGAAATGGCGTGGAATTCGAGGCCGCGCTTTTTGCAAAAATCCTGTAAGGCTTCGAGACGCGTGCGGTCCGTGGTGGCGTCGAGCTTGGTGGCCACCACGATCATCGGTTTTTCCGTCAGCGATTCGCTGAAGGCGGCAAGCTCGCCGTTGATGATTTCGAAGGAATGGATCGGGTCGTCGGCGTTCGAATCGCTGGTGTCAATCAGATGAACGAGAAGGCGCGTGCGTTCCACGTGGCGGAGGAAACGAATGCCGAGGCCGGCGCCCAAGTGCGCGCCTTCGATGAGGCCGGGGAGATCGGCGACGACGAAGGTGCGGCCGAGTTCTGTGCCGTGCCCGCCGGTACCGCCATCGGCGTTGACGACGCCCAGGTTGGGTTCGAGCGTGGTGAAGGGATAGTTGGCAATTTTCGGGCGCGCCGCGGAGATTACGGAAATCAACGTAGATTTGCCGGCATTGGGGAAACCAACCAGTCCCACATCCGCGAGAAGCCTCAGCTCCAGGCGAATGTGGCGCTCCTCTCCGGGGAAGCCATCTTCGTGTTCGCGCGGAGCCTGGTGCCAGGGCTTTGCAAAATGTTGATTGCCGCGGCCGCCGCGTCCGCCGTGAACGATCAGGACGCGCTGCCCAGGAGTCGCGAGATCGGCGATGGTTTCTCCGGTCTGCTCGTCAAAGGCCAGCGTGCCGACAGGAACTTGCAGGATCATGTCCTCGCCGGAGTAGCCCGTGCAGTTGGAGCCCTCGCCGTGGCGGCCGCGATCGGCTTTGAATTCGCGGTTGTAGCGGTAACGGAGGAGCGTGTTGTCGTTCGGATTGGCTTCGAGGTAGATGCTTCCGCCGTTGCCGCCGTCGCCGCCGGAGGGCCCGCCGCGTGGCACGTATTTTTCGCGGCGGAAGGCGATGCAGCCATTGCCGCCGTTGCCGGCCTTCACAGATATTTTGGCTTCATCAACAAACACGAAAGACTCCAGTCGAGTGAAGCACTAGGCGGTCACCCGTGAAAACGATAACATAAGCCAACTGCCGAAACGCGAAATGGCGGAACGGAGGCCGCCCACCGATGCTCCGCGTGCTCAAAGTGTTCGTCCGAGTGCTTCTGCTTCTCGTAGCCGTAGTGGCCGCCTCTTTGTATCTTCTATACTTCCGGCGGGCGCCTCTTCCGGCTGCCGCTCCACATGCGCGCGTCGCTCCGGCGATTTCCACGATTCCCGGCGTGGCCGCGTGCTGGGTCGAAACCGGAAAAACGTTCAGCAACTTTTCGTTTGGCTCGACCGCCGGGAGCGTGCTGGTACGGCATCCCGCGGGCGACCTGCTAATTGATACCGGCAACTCCAGCCGATTCGACGAAGAAATCAGAGGCTACCCATTCTGGCTGCGGATCAAACTCAAGTCTCTTGCGGGAGAATTGAATCCGAAAGTTCCGTTGCCCGAGTTGCTGCGGCGCATCGGCGAAGATCCCGCAAAGGTGCGCTGGGCAATTCTGTCGCACGTGCATCTGGACCATGCGGGCGGGCTGATGGACCTGCCACCGCTGCCGGTTCTGCTGACGCGCGAAGAGCTGCAGTTTGCGAACGATCCGAAAGTGCAGGCCAAAGGATTCACGATCGCCGCGCACACCCAGAAATTTCCGCCGCTTTCCGGGCTCACTCTCGAGTTCGATGCGAAGCCGTACGAAACGTTCGACGAGAGCGCCGACCTTTACAAGGACGCTCGGTGGTCGTCGTGCCTCTCCGCGGACATACGCCCGGCAGCGTGGGCGTCTTCGTGAACCTCTCGCCAGCGCGGCGGATGTTTTACGTCGGCGATGCCGTTGATGATGAGCGCGGGTTCGAAGAGCGAGTCGGCAAATCGCTGATCCTGCAAGACAGCGACAATGACAAGGCGCTCGCGGACCAGGTCGTCGGCCGGCTCAGCGAACTGCATGAAAAAGTTCCGGGGCTGGCCATTATCCCCGCGCACGGTCGCAGCGCTTACAAAAAATTCTTTCCTGGCGGACCGTTGAGCTGCGTCTCGGGCCAGCAGGCGCAGTGAAAGAAAAACGAGGTCCAGCGGGGCCGGACTGCGTAAACGAACGGACGGCCTCGGAAGGCCGTCCCTAGCGAATCCAGGAAAATGGGACTAATTTGCGGCGGACTTGGCTTGGTCGGCGGGCTGCACGGTGATGAAACGGCCGTGGCGGCCACGATCGAGAAATTTCACGTAGCCGGTGACGAGCGCGAAGAGCGTGTCGTCCTTGCCCTGACCGACGTTTTCGCCGGCCTGGTGCTTCGTGCCGCGCTGGCGCACCAAAATCGTGCCGGCGTTGACGAGCTGCCCGCCGAAGCGCTTGACGCCCAGCCTTTGTCCGTGTGAATCGCGGCCGTTGGTAGAGGAGCCGCCGCCCTTCTTATGTGCCATGACGTAATCCTTTTTTCGAAGCCATCATTTTCGAAGCCATCAAAATTTGAAGATTTGTGGCCGGAAAGAGTTAGAGCTTGATATCGCCGACTTCCACGGCGGTGTAATTCTGCCGGTGGCCGCGAGAAATCTTGTACTGGTTGCCCTTCTTGAACTTGAGCACGGTGATCTTCTTGGCGCGGCCCTGCGCGACGATCTTGCCGCTGACGCTGGCTTTGCCGGCATCGGCGCCCAACAAGACTTTTTTGTCGTCGGTATGAACGGCCAGGACGGAGCCAAAGTTGACCTTTTCGCCCACTGCTCCGTCAACGCGCTCGATGCGAATGGTGTCGCCCGGTGCGACGCGATACTGCTTTCCCCCGGTCTGAATAACGGCGTACATCGATCCTCCAAGAGGTAAACGCAAACCCCAATTATAGTGGGTCGTGGGCCGAATCGTCAACGCGGGAAATCAGGCAAAGTAATGCATTTTGTAGACTAAGTCCTTGCGGCTCAGCAGGAAGGGCGGCAAAAAGGCAAAACGCAACTTTTTCTCCATTTTGGAGTTAAAGTCTATAGGTGGCTTGGGCAGAACCAAGACATCCAAAGCGCACGGATCCTGATCTAATTTGAAGGAACATTCGGGACCCGGCGAGGACAAGAAAATGCGTTATCTCAAATATCTTGCTTTACTGGCCATTTGCATGTTCCCGGCGGCCATGCCTTCGCACGCGCAAGTTGCGGTCGGGGTTGGCCCGGTCTATGTAGGCCCTGGTGCAGCTTGCGCCTACGGCTACTACGGATACTACCCATACGATTGCGCGCCCTACGGCTATTATGGCCCTGATTGGTTTGTTGGCGGCGTGTTCATCGGCGCCGGTCCGTGGTTCCATGGCTTTTACGGCGGCCGCGGATTCTATGGACGCGGTGGGTACGGCTATGGACGCGGTGGGTACGGCTACGGACGCGGCGGGTTCGCTGGCGGACGCGGCGGGTTCAGTGGCGGACGTGGCGGGTTCCACGGCGGCGGAGGCGGGTTCCACGGCGGCGGAGGCGGGTTCCACGGCGGCGGAGGCGGGTTCCACGGCGGCGGAGGTGGGTCCCACGGCGGTGGAGGCGGGTTCCACGGCGGCGGAGGTGGGTCCCACGGCGGTGGAGGCGGGTCCCACGGTGGCGGAGGTGGGTCCCACGGCGGTGGAGGCGGCCACGGCGGTGGACATCGCTAATTAGCTCGAATTCAGCAACTTAAATTAGGGACGGCTGGCAGCAACCACTGCCAGCCGTTTTCATTTTACAGGACTTGAGTCCGGGATTCGCGTGTCGTACTGTACGGTCCGTGAAAGCGGCCGCGAAAACGGGAAAGCGCTGTGTCTGCCCGATTTTCTCTCGAGAGGCGGAGCTAGGTGCCTACGCTCGAGTTGCCGCGCTCCCCTCACGCGGCTGGCGTCAGTCCCGTCAGCATTTATTACCGCGAATTCGGAAGTGGTGTGCCGCTCGTCATTCTACATGGCGGCTGGGGGTATGGTCTTTATCCTTTCGACCGGCAGATCGGTGCACTCCCCAGTCGGTTTCGCGTCTTGATTCCCGACCGCTCCGGCTATGGGCGGTCTTCTCCATTCGCGGGCGAGATGGCGCTCGATTTTCACCGGCGCGCCGCGCTCGAGACCGTCGCGGTTCTGGACGCGCTGGGCATCGAGAAAGCTCATCTATGGGGACACAGTGACGGCTCCGTGATTGCAGCGATGATGGGACTGATGGCGCCGGAGCGTTGCGCGGGTCTGATTCTCGAAGCCTTCCACTACCTGCGAAGAAAGCCTGGCTCCAGATCCTTTTTCGAGCGATTCTCTGCACATCCTGAGGAGCTGAGCGAGGAAACCCGTGAAGTGCTTGCTGAGGATCACGGTGAAGGCAACTGGCAAACGGTTTTGCGCCGCAACTGCGGGGTTTGGTTTCGAATCGCTGATAGCGTCCAGCGGCCCGACGAAGATCTTTACGATGGCAGGCTTGGCAAGCTCAGCGTGCCCACGCTGTTTCTTCACGGCAGCCTCGATCCGCGCACCGAGCCCGGCGAAATGGAGATGGTGCGGAAAGCCGCCCCGCAAGCTACGATGCGATTCGTCAGCAATGGTAGACACAGCCCGCACAGCGAAACGGATGCCTGGCGGGAAAGCAACGCGAGCGCGATGGAATTCCTTTGTGGCATCCGCTGAGTCGCCCCGCAATTAAACAAACAAAGGCTTAGTTCAACATTTGCTGGCCGGTGGCTGCGCGCACCAACTACGCGGGGACACTTTCGCCGGCGGGCTGCGGGAAGTGCTGCGAGAACCAGAACGAGAAAGGCGTCGCGCCGTGTAACTGGTAATGCCCCAGGCGTTCGCGGCCTTCCGCGACGGTGGGAATGTGGCCCGCGGGAACCCACCAGAGACAGTAGATTGGCTTATCCATCTTTTCGAACCACTTGGCGCGGTCGCGCAGAACTTTCATGTGGTTCGATTTGTACGCGTAATCCCGCAGTGCTTCCAGAGATTCCCACACCGACATGTTCACCATGAGGGTGGGATCGTCATTATAGGGGATGTCGGTCGCGTTGCCGGAACTCGATTGCAGCCGCCAGATAAAACCGGGAAAGCTGTCCGCGAGAGCATTGATGGGTTCGAGTTGAGCGACGAATTCGGCGATCTTCGGATCATCGATCGGGGCCAGCAGGCGGCCGATGTTGATTTGCGCGAGATGGTAATTCATGTTTGATTCCCCGTGATTCCATCCAAGAGACGCGTCAGAAATCGAAACGATAGCCGAGAATCATTTTGGCGATCAAGTGATCGGTCGAGCGCGTCAATCCCACGCCCAGGCCGAAATTGACTTCCCACTTGGGAGAAAGATTTAAGTCAACAGCGGGAAAAATTTGGTGCTGCTGCTGAAAGGTCGGCAAGAAGTCTGTGGCCGGTCCCACCGAGCCGTAATATTCGATGCCGCCCGTGATTTTCTTGGTGAAGTCGTAGCTGATTTTCACGTTGGGGGAGAAGACGAAGCCTTGATTAACACTCTGGCCGTGAAAAGAGCGATCGAAGCTCGGATTAAAATCCAGATACCAGCGGCCGAGCTGTTTATCAATGATGGGGCGCATCTCCCAAGTCCAAGTGTCGGTGGAGAACTGGCGCCGCTGGTAGCCGACCTCATTCGACAGACTGAGGCCAACAGGCCAATGCCATTTCTTCGGGACGCTGACACGCGGACGAATGTGGTCGCCGACCCACTGGACGCCCAGGCCGGACTTTGCGGAGGTAAAAATGTATAGACCAGCTTCAAACCAATCCGTGAAGCCGTGGGTGATCTCAATGGTTTCGTGCTCGGCGTGATTGGTGGAATAGACGCCGTCCGTGGTGGACTTGCTGCCGTCAATGGTGAAATTACTGTGCAGCTCGACCATGGTGTGGCCCGGGTCAACCAGATCGTAACCGTAGACCTGAATCTCGTAGTTATCCTGAGCGCGAGCTGGCATGGCCGCCGCGAGCAACAACCCACCAGCTAAAACCAAGCCTCGAACCAAAAATTTAGAGCCCACCTTCAGTTCCTCGGGTAGTTCGAGAACGAGACTAGCGCGTTTCGTGCGATGCCGCAAAGCGGATACAAAGCATCCGAATTTTCCTCAGATGCCAGAATGTAACAGATTGACTCTGGGTCGTTTATGCGCTAGAAACATGGCCCAACGGATGATGCAATAGAGTAATTCTGGCAACGAGCTTGTGCTGAGGAAGACGGCCTCTCCATCGAGCAGAGAAACCCCTCTGTGACGGCTTTCGCTTCTGTCAGTGGGTGCCCTTGTTGCTGACATTCTGATTTGCTAAGGAGGCTCCTCTTATGAAGGGGACTACGGGTGGGGTTTTGGTTGCGGGGTTGGTTTTTGCATTGTTTGTCTGTCTTGCGGCAACGCCATTGGCGAACGCGCAGTCCACGACGGACGGAGCGATCGGCGGCACGGTAACGGATCAATCCGGCGCAGTGGTGCCGAACGCCGGCGTCAGCACCGAAAATCTTGGTACAGGCAGCAAGTCGGGGAGCACAACGGACGGAAGCGGGCGGTATCAGATCATCCATCTTCAGCCGGGATTTTACTCGCTGGAGATTACGGCAAGTGGGTTCGGGGCATTCAAAGCGACGAGAGTCACCGTCGAGGTTGGCCGAACGACAACCATAGATGCGAAGCTGAACGTGAAGGCGGCGAGCGAAACAGTAGTGGCGACCGCCGAAGCTCCAGTCATTGTCGCGGATCGCGCCGACTTTTCCACAAATATCAATAACACCACGATCGAGAATCTGCCAATCAACGGCCGGCGATGGTCGTTCTTCGCGCTGGACACACCGGGCGCAGTGCCGGACGGCGGGTTTGGCCTTGTGAGCTTCCGCGGAATTTCCGGGCTGCTGAACAACAATACGGTGGATGGCGCCGATAACAATCAGGCGTTCTTCAGCGAGGAGCGGGGACGAACGCGCATCAGTTATTCCAGCAGTGAAGCCTCGATTCAGGAGTTCCAGATCAATACTTCGAACTATTCTGCGGAGTATGGCCGCGCGGCGGGCGGGGTGGTAAACGCAGTCACGAAAAGCGGGACGAATCAAATTCACGGACAGGCGTTCTGGTATGACCGGAATAGCGACTGGGGGGCCATCAATCCGTTCCAGACGCATCTGGTCAATAAAGTCTCGACTCCATTTTTGCCGGAAGACAAGCGGCATCAGTTTGGCGGGGGAGTCGGCGGGGCAATTATCAAGGACAAGTTGTTCTGGTTTTTCAGTGCGGACCAGCAGTTGCGGCCGTTCCCGGCAGTGGCGAATTCGGGTGTACCAAATGCGATTTTCGCGCCCTTGAGCGCGTCCGAGCAAGCCACGCTGACGTCGCGAGGTATTTCACCGACGAGCGCGCCGGTCACGAATGCACTTACGTTGCTCACAGACCTAACGGGAACTGTGCCGAGAAGGGGCGATCAGCTCATTCTTCTGCCGAAGATCGATTGGATTGTGAATTCGAAAAACCATGCGTCCTTTACGTATAACCGGCTGCGATGGAATTCGCCTGCAGGGATTCAATCGGCGGCGGTGGTCAATCGAGGTGTGGAAAGCTTCGGAAACGACTTCGTGAAGGATGACTGGGGAATCGCGCGGTTGACTACGACGGTTTCTCCCACGATGACCAACGAGCTCCGCTACCAGTATGGGCGGGATTTTGAGTTTGAGTTCGGACAGAGTTCCCTTGCGGGCGAACCTGTCTCGTCACTCGGGAACTCTCCCCAGGTTGCCATCAATGACGCCTTGGTAGGTGGATTTGGCGGCTTTACATTTGGTATGCCGAACTTTTTGAACCGGCCACAATTTCCGGATGAGAGAAGGAATCAGGTGGCGGATACGATCGCCTGGAGCCACAACACGCATCTTTTCAAGTTTGGCATTGACGTGAATCATGTGCACGACACCGAAGTCAACCTGTTCGAAGGATTCGGAGCGTATTCCTATAACACACGCGTGGATTACATTACTGATTTTGTCGCCCAGGCGACAACGAGCGGGCCGCTTTGCAAAGTTCCGGTCACCAACGTACCCGAATTTTGTTATAGCAGCTTCGCCCAGGGTTTTGGCACCCCTGGATTTCAATTCGCGACCAACGACCTGGCATTTTTCGCCCAGGATGATTGGCGGATCCGACCGAGGTTGACGGTGAACCTGGGTCTTCGCTACGAAACGGAGATCATGCCGTCACCACAGATTCCAAATGCGGCAGTGCCCACGACAACCGCCTTTCCATCGGACCGCACGGATTTTGGTCCCAGGCTCGGAATTGCGTGGGATGTCTTCGGCGACAGCAAGACGATTGTGCGAGGCGGATACGGTATCTTCTACGGCCGAATCATCAACTCCACAATCTTCAACGCCATCGCCAACACCGCATTGCCCGCAGGACAAAGCACTGTATCGCTACAACCAACGTCGGCGACTGCGCCCGCCTATCCAAATGTGATCTTGTCGGGAGGCGGCACCGTGCCGTTTGGCGTCACGGCCATAGGTTTTGCGCCAGACACAAAGCTGCCGCTGGTCCATGAGTTCGACGCCGAGGTGGAGAGGCAGATTGCCAACAATACGGTGGTGTCTGTCTCCTACGTGGGGAGCCTGGGAAGGCGGCTGCCGCGGTTCGTGGACACGAATCTTGCGAACGCGACGCTGACGACGACATATGCGGTGGTAGCGCCAACGGGCACCATCATCAGTCCATTCGCGAGCCAGGACTTCGTGGGCCAGAGCTTTACCGAGCCCTACTTCGGCGTTCCCGCGAACGCAGCGGGGAAGCCGGCAAGCGGCGGTACAGGGCGTCCAAACACGGGTTTCGGGGCGATTAGTAACATCAGCGACGGCGTGGATTCCAAGTACAACGCGCTGGTCATCGGGCTGAACCGGCGGTTTTACAAAGGCTTTCAAATCCAATCGTCGTACACCTATGCACACGCCAATGACTTTGGCCAAAGCTCCCAGACCTTTACAACTGCCAACAACGTGCTGAATCCGTTTAATCTGGCGGGAGAGAACGGGCGTTCCAACTTCGACATCCACCATCATTTCATATTTGCAGCGGTGTGGACGCCGGATTTCTACAAGGGAGAAAGCAAGATTTTCCGGAATCTCGCGAATGGGTACACGCTTTCGCCGCTTATCAACGTTTCTTCGGGAGCGCCGTTTACACCAGCGATCTCCGGAAATGCTCCGAACCAGGCGGGATTTACTTCTTTCACGGGTGGAACAGGAGTTCTTGCCGATGGCGGATCGAATCGGACGCCATGGTTGGCGCCGAATTCATTCCAGTTGCCACGGACCGCGAACATCGACTTCCGGCTACAGAAGGAATTTACGCTCCATGAGAGCTGGAAGTTGTTGCTGAGCGGCGACGCTTTCAATCTGTTCAATCACAACAACGTCACCGCCGTGAACACCACCATGTTCACGATTTGCGCGGCGGGCGCGAGCTGCACCCCGCTGGGGGGCGCCAAGCCCACGGTTAACTCGCTGGTGTTCAATCCAAAATTCGGAGTGCCGACGAATTCCAGCAACTCACTCATCGCCCAACGGCAGATCCAGGTTGGCATCCGCCTGAATTTCTGACCGGAGCCGTACAAAACCCAAAACTTCAACGGGCGCCCCGGTTCATCGGGACGCCCGTTTTGATTTTTGGGGAGATTCAATCCTAAGATTCCGGGTTTCGAACGACGCTACGCGTGTGGGTGTGCCTTGTCGTAGATTTCCATCAATTGGCGGATGGAAGCGTGCGTGTATTTCTGCGTGGTGGAGAGGGACTGGTGGCCGAGCAATTCCTGGATGGCGCGGAGATCAGCGCCATCGGCGAGAAGGTGCGTGGCGAAGGCGTGGCGCAGCGAGTGCGGATGCAGGTCCCAGTTGACGTTCACCAGGCGGACGTATTTCTTGACGATGCGCCCGATGGAGCGCTGCGTCAGGCGGCGGCCCGCGTAATTTAGAAAAATGGCTTCGGCGTGTGGAGCGGCGCCGCGGTTGGCACGAGAACCAGCGGTCTGAAGCAGAAGCTGTTCGCGCAGCGGCCAATATTTATCAAGCGCTTCCTGGGCCTTGGCTCCGTAGGGGACGATGCGCTCCTTATTGCCTTTGCCACGGACACGAAGCATGCGTTCTTTTTGATCCATATCGGCGAGATTAAGGCCAGTGAGCTCGCTAACGCGAAGTCCCGCGGCGTAAAGAAGTTCGAGGATTGCGCGATCACGACGGAGAAGCAACCCCTCCTCCGGGATCGCGGAGGTTCCTGCTTTCTTTTTCTTGGACGCCCTCCCATCGGCAGGCACGGAAAATGGCGCACGATTTTTGGCGCGCGGACCAGCGCTTGCGGTTGCGAAGCCCGTTCCAGCCAACTGGTTCAGAAAGCCGCTCATTTCTTCCGCCGATAGCACGGCAGGAATGCGTTTCGGCAGCTTGGGAGTCGGCACCAGGCGCGCGGGGTTTTCCTTCAGTTGTCCCTCGCGGACGCAATATTTGAAAAAGGAACGCAGAGATGCAAGTTTTCGAGCGATGGAGCTTTTCTGCAAGCCGTGGTTGTGAAGGTGCCCGACGAACTCGCGAATCATCGAGTGCGTAACTGCGGTGAGCGCGGGCGGAAGCGCATCCGGCGGAGAGAGATACACAAGAAATTGGTCGAGGTCTTTTCCGTAATTCGAAATGGTGTGCGGCGAAGAGTTCTTCACTGATCGAAGATACTCAAGATACCTGGCGATGGCTTGCTTCATTCCCGGCTAAAACTCCCCTGAGGGCTCCCGGATACAGTATAGGAGGGGGTCCCTTCGCAGAAGGGAGATTTGCAGTGCTGTTTCTTGGATGCAGTTGAATCAGGACTTGGCTGCCACGGGGACCGGGTCTTCTTCCGGCTGCGTTTGCGGCGGAGCATCGGGAATGAGCTTCTCCCAGTCGCAGCCTTCTTTCAGGCAGGCGTGTACAGTGCCGATCTTGGTGCGCTTCTCGACGATGAAGGGCGCACCGCACTTCGGGCACGGTTCGGCGATGGGCATGTGCGGCGTAGTGAAATCGCAATCCGGGTAGCGCGAGCAGCCGTAGAAAATGCGCGGGCGTCCCCGGCCACCTTTGCCGGCGCTGCCGCGGCGGACGAATTCGCCCTGATCGCACTTCGGGCATTTGATGCCCATGGTGATTGGCCGCGTGTACTTGCACTTGGGATAGCCGGAACAGCCGATGAACTCGCCGAAGCGGCCGTGTTTTTTTATCAAGCCATTGCCGCACAGCGTGCACTTTTCGTCGAGTGGTTCGTCCGGCTGGTGCGCGATGCGCGTACCTTGGACGAGGCGGCGCGTGGTCTTACAATCCGGATAGCCTTTGCAGGCGAGGAATGTGCCGAAGCGGCCGCGCTTGATGGCCATCTCCTTGCCGCAGTTGTCGCAATACTCGATCTTGGGCTCGCCGCTGGTCTCTTCGGGAAGCTCTGGCGACAGGTCCTGAATGAAATCGCAGTCGGGATAGCGCGAGCAGCCGAGGAAAAATCCGTGGCGGCTGATGCGTTCCAGCAATTCGCCCTGGCCGCACTTCTCACATTTCTTTCCTGTGGGAATGCCGGCTTTGTAGGAAAGCATTTCGTCGTCGGCTCTGTCGAGGTCCACGACGAATTTTTCCCAGAATTCTTTAACGGCTTCGCGCCAGGGCAGCTTGCCTTCTTCGATTTCGTCGAGCTCTTCTTCGAGCCGCGCGGTGAACGTCACGTCGAAGATGTCTTCGAAGCTCTTTACGAGCAGCGTGCTGACGCGTTCTCCGAGCATGGTGGGCGAGAAGCGTCCTTGCGTCTTGGTGACGTATTCGCGTTCGACGATAGTGGAGATGATCGCCGCGTAGGTAGAGGGCCGGCCGATGCCGTCTTCCTCGAGCTCTTTGACCAGCGTGGCGTCGTTGTACCGCGGTGGTGGCTCGGTAAAATGCTGGTCGGGACGAATCTTGTCCAGGCGCAGGATCTGCCCTTCCTTCACTTGCGGAAGCGCGCGGCCTTCTCCTTCGTCGTCTTTTTCGTCGTCCTCGCGGTCCGCGATGGACGGGGGCATTTGATAGACGCGCAGGTAGCCGTCGAATTTCTGGACGGAGCCAATCGCGCGGAAGGTGTAGTCGCCCGCGGGAATATCAATCGTGGTCTGATCGAAAATCGCCGGGAGCATTTGCGAGGCCACGAAGCGCTGCCAGATGAGCTGGTAGAGCTTGAATAGGTCCTCCTCGAGATACTTGCGAACGTCTTCCGGGGCGCGCATGACATCGGTCGGGCGCACTGCTTCGTGAGCTTCCTGCGCGTCCTTTTTCGATTTGTAGTAATTGGGCTTTTCCGGGAGATAGTTCGAGCCAAAGCGCTCGGGAATCATTTCGCGAACCTGGGCCAGCGCGTCATTTGAAACATGCACCGAATCGGTGCGCATGTAGGTGATCAGCGCCACAGAGCCTTCGTCGCCGAGTTCCACGCCCTCATACAGTTTCTGAGCCAGGGACATGGTGCGCTTGGCGGTGTAGCGCAGCCGGTTGTAAGCGGCCTGCTGCAATTTCGATGTTGTAAATGGCGGCGGTGGATTGCGCTTCTTTTCTTTCTGCGTAACGCTCGCGACCTGCCACCTGCCCTTGCTGACCGCGCCGACAATCTTGTCCGCGGCTGCCTGGTCCTTTACTTCAATGTCCTCGCCTTTGTGTTTGAAGAGCTTGGCTTCGAACAGCGGCGGCTGACCGGCGTCCAGCATCGCGTGAATGGTCCAATACTCTTGCGGAACGAACGCGCGGATTTGCAATTCGCGCTCGACAATCAGCCGCAGCGCCACGGTTTGCACGCGCCCCGCGGAAAGTCCGCGGCGCACTTTGTTCCAGAGAATCGGAGAAATCTTGTAGCCGACGATGCGATCGAGCACACGTCGCGCTTGTTGCGCATCCACCAGATTCGTATCCACCTGCCGGGGCTTTTCGAAGGCCGCTCGAATGGCTTTGGGCGTAATTTCGTTGAAGGTCACCCTAAAGATCTTCTTGGGATCAATCGCAACGGCTTCTTTTTGCGGAGCAGCTTCTTCTTCTTTTTTGGCAGGCTCTTCCGGTTTCGCATCCTTCTTCTTGAATCGCGAAACACTGGGTTCCTGCTCCGTGAATTTGGAAGGCTTCGAAAGCACCAGCGCAAGGTGCGCGGAGATGGCCTCTCCCTCGCGGTCCGGGTCGCCCGCCAGATAGATGGCGTCAGCAGTCTGCGCAGACTTGCGAAGATCGTTGATGACTTTGCCTTTGCCGGCAATGATTTGCAGCGTGGGCTCGAAAATCTTGTCGTCATCGAGCTGAATGATTTTCCCGGCCGGTGCTTCCTTTACTTTCTTGCTGCCCTTTTTGGCCTTGCGCTTTTTCTTCTTGCTGCCTTCTTCTTCTCCGGGCAGACGAATACCAATCGTCTTTTTCGGCAGGTCCATGACGTGGCCGATGGACGCCTTGACGGTAAAGTTGCGTCCCAAATATTTGTTTATCGTTTTCGCCTTTGCAGGCGATTCGACAATGACGAGCGAACGTGCCATCTAGCCTTTGTAACTCCGTACTGTTCTGCTGGAAGGGCGAACCGCGCGGGCGTGTGTCCTTCTCGCTACCTTAGACAAACGGCTCAAACCGCTCCGGTGCCTACTAATGGATGCGGCGATAGCCCTTGTGGATGCGTTTGAGCTATTGGATGCCGGCCTCCCAGCCGGCGATGCAAACCCCTAACCGCCTCTACAACAAGACTTTACTGAACTGTTTGCCTGGCAATTGCCGGATGATTCCTTTCATCTCCAGATCAAACAGCGTAGCCAGAACGTCGGAAGAGTTCAAGCCGGAGCGTTCCACGATGTCGTCAATGGGCATGGGCTCTTCGGCATTCAGCAGTTCGTAGAGCTTTTTTTGCGAGCCATCCAGTGACGCTGCCGCGATCAGATTGCGCTGCTCCGCTTCCGGTTGTTCGGCCTGCTGGAGCGCAGCCCGGACGGGGGTTGGCAGCTCCTCAATGACGTCCTCGGCGCAGGTGACGAGCTTGGCTCCCTGCTTGATCAGCTGGTTCGGCGCAAAGCTGACGGGCTGCGTGACGTTTCCAGGAACGCCGAAGACTTCTCGTCCAAACTCCATGGCCAGCCGCGCGGTGATCAGCGAGCCGCTGTACTGCGCGCCTTCGATCACCACGACGCCAAGTGGCATCCCCGCGACGATGCGGTTGCGCACCGGGAAATTTTCCGGAGCGGGGTGCGTGCGCAGCGGAAATTCACTAATAATGACGCCGCGCTCCAGCACTTTTTCGTAGAGCTTTTTGTTTTCCTTGGGATAGCAAACGTCAATGCCCGTTCCCAGAACGCCGATGGCGCGGCCGTTGGCGTCCATGGCGCCTTGATGTCCGATGGCATCAATGCCGCGGGCCATCCCGCTCACGATCACGAGACCTCTCGCCGCAAGGTCGCGGCCGAGGCGCTGCGCCATCTGCGTGCCATAAAGCGTCGGGCGGCGCGTGCCGACGATGCTGAGGCTCGGCAGGTTCAGCACTTGCGGGTCGCCGCGCACGTACAGCAGAACGGGCGGGTCGTAAATTTGCAACAGCGTCTGCGGGTATTCCGGTTCTGTCCAATTCAGAAGGGAACAGCCTGCGATCTTTCGAACGCCGTCCAACTCTTTGGCGGCGCGTTTGAAAGCTTCTCTCTTGACGATGGACTGCGCCACATGTGCCGGGAGGTGGCAGGATTCGAGTTGCGCCAGGGACGCGCGAAAAACGCCGTCCGGCGAGCCAAACTTGCGCAGCACGCGGGCAGACAGACGGGAAGCCAGGCCGGGCGTCAGCGCCAGCGCGAGCCAGGAGAGGGAAGCATCGAGCTCCATCGCTTGGCGAGCCTACGTGCAGAATAACCGATTTGTCAAGTTATTATTCTAGTGAAAAAAGAATCGGCCCAGCTACTGAGGGTGCTTCTGCCCCTGCGAATTGGACGGCGTTGCTCCGGGATGCGGATTGCCAAAACCAATTTCCATCGGCGTATCTTTCGGCAAAACAACTTCATGTCCGCGTGACAGAAAATTCGAATAGATCGAAGCCGACGCCCCATACGCACCGAACGCGATGGAAATTGGTGAGGATCTGGCCGCGTAGCTGAGCAACGCTCCGGCGAGACCTAAACCAGATTCGCCGGCGCCGGCTCGCACACCGGGATCACCAGCGGTGTCGGTCGTGCCGCGCTCGGCGTCAGGGTGGGCCGCAACGGCTGCCATTGCAATCGCAAACCCGGTCGAAAGGTAGCGCGTCTTGCTGTCCGTCGCGCGCGTTCCGCCTTCTTCGTCCAGCTTCATCCCTGCCGCGCGATCCACTTCCACGCCTTCGAGACTTCCCTGCATCGCCCGCAAGGAGCCCTCGGGCGTTTCGATGTGCTCGAAAATAAAACGCAACTCGCCGTTGCGGTGCAGGTGGCGCGCCGGCTTGACCTGCACCACCTGGCCAATCAGCCGAGTGTCCGCGGGTAAGAGCAGATGATGATCGGCGGAGAAGAGCGGTTCCGTCAGCAAGGCTAGAACCGGGGTTCCCCGGCTCGCCGTCGCGGAATTCACTCCAAGTACGAGGCGTGCGTGCAAAAGTGTGTCATTTGCGGGGGCGCCACCGATGGCGGAAAGCTGTTCGGAAGTCCGAGTCGCCACGCCGAAATCGAGCGGCGTATCCAGCGAAGCGTTAAACCGCGTTCCGCGTTCGATGAATTGCCGGCGATACGGCGAACGCGCCAGCAGGAATTCCTTCAGGCGCTCCATGCGGCCGGGCGAGTCGATTTCCGTCATCGCATCGTGGACTTTGTCCTTGGCTTCCTGCTTCGCGTTGTCTACGGCGCGCGCCGCCGCGTTTTTTTGTTTTTCTTTGGCGGGATCGCTCACCAGGTGTACGACCTCGGCGATGCCGGGAGAGACAGTGGTCTTGATAGGCAGTCTGCTTGCCGTCCGGAAAAGTCAGCGTATCGAAGGTGATTTCATATTTGTGGAACGGCGAAAAATTGCCGTTGGCGTAGGCGAGACTGCGTCGCTTGGCTGAAACGGGGTCGATCGCTGTGACGTGGCCCTCCGCGGCAGTGCCGGCAGGGATGACTTGCTGATCAAAGGCATACACTGTTTGGACGACTTTTCCATGCACCGGTTCGCCGGCGTGATTGACGCGCGTGGGCTGATCGAGCGCGATGCGCACGGGGGTGCCCGCCGGAACGGTCAGCTGAATTCTTGCCGCCGGCTGAATGAGCGATGTTTGGTTCTCGGCCTCGAACGCTTGCGGCAGCGGCAGGTCGCAACCCGCAACGAGCACATCCGCGGGCGGAGTTTCGGGGCACGCTTGGCCGGATTGTGCCGCACTCATCGGAGCACACAATACGATGAGTAAAAGCAGCCCCAAGACAAAACGGGATGACGACATAAATGCAACCTCTCGGCTCGTCCTCGCAAGCAGGCGGGAAGGGCGGCCGCAATTCGTATACCCGGAGAAGATAGCGCGCCGCGCCGTGAGTGTCTACGCCATTCGTGGAGACGCCTGGAAGGGCAAGTTTCCGCCTTTGCCAGCCAGGAGAGATTCCGCCAGGACTTCGATTTCTAGACACCACGGTGGTCGAGAAAGAAATATAATCCGCGGGCATGGGTTGGTGCCAAGCGCCTCGCGGCCAGGATGCGACATGAGAAACCTCGATGGGATCAAGCGTAGTGCCGTCTTGTGTGGATTGGCGATGGTCTGCTTTGTGGCCGCTGCATGCAATGGAGGTTCGGGCTCTACGACGACCCCGCCGGGCATGCTGAATCTTTCGCTCTCCAGTGCCATGGCGCTAGCTCCGCAGGACGGAACGCCCGCTCAGGTGACCGCAACTGTTACCGGAAACTCGGGAGCTGCGATGCTTGGAGTGAGCGGCGTGCCAAACGGTACCTCCTTGAAACTGGTGCAACCGAGTGGGAACACACCCGGAACGATTACGCTTACCAGCAGTCCGGTGACACCCGCCGGAAGTTACACGCTGAGCGTAACCGTCACCGTCGGCACTGCGACCAACAGCCAGAATCTCACCTTGGTCGTTGCGGTGGCCGCGGTTGCAGCCAGCACCGTTGACACGAACCTGGGCGTGAATGGCAAGTTGCAGGAATTCATGTCCACCTCGTTTCAGCCTGCCGAATGGGACTATCAATTTTTTATGAATCACGCGGCGACAGAACCCGCGCAATTGAACACGCTCGGCCCGCAACACATTCGAATCCAGGGCTTGTCGCAAGCTGTCCCGATGAAATCCAACACGGGTGCGGCGAGCGACTGGGATTTCACGATGCTCGACGCCATCGTTCAGCCGGTTTTGGGCGTCACGGACAACAGCCCTGAGTTTCAAATCGCCGTCGCTCCCGCGTGGATGCTGAACGCCTCGGGACAGTTGGACATTGCCAACCACTTAACTGATTTCGTCAAATACAGTGCAAACCTAGTTCGCTACTACAACACCGGCGGCTTCGATTGGGGGCCCGTTCCTACCCACTTCCAATCCAAAAGCACGAATAAGATCACCTGGTGGGGAATCTTCAACGAATACAACATCAACGGACTATCTGCCGCCCAGTACGTGCAGCTTTACAACGCCATGGTGCCCGCCATGCTCGCGGTTGATCCCACGATCAAGTTTTCCGCTCTCGAACTTTCGGACTTCGACTCCGGGCCAGGCGACCCGCGGAACAATTTGCCAGCGTTTTTTATGCCGGCGGCAGCAGGCGGAGTGAGCACCCACGTGGACATCGTTTCCACGCATTTCTATTCTTCGTGCAACCAGAAGGATACGGACACACAGCTCTTCAACACCGTTCCGGGCTTCGTCAATGACGTCAGCTACTTCTATCAAGAGGTGAAGCTGCGGCCCGATTTGGGCAGCGTGCCCGTATGGGTGACGGAAAACAACGTTAACGCTGACTTTGACAAGGGTGGAGGAATCAGCGCTTGCAATGGCACGCCTTTCGTTACCGATCGGCGCGGCACCAGCGCCTTCTTTGCGGCGTGGCGGCCGTACGTCTTCTCCCAACTCGGCAAGGTAGGCAATCAGGCGCTCTATCATTGGGACTACGATGCCGACGCGCAGTTCGGCGAAGCGGACTTCGGCACAGGCAACAAATATCTAAGCTATTGGGTGGATTACTGGCTGGGGCAGTTGTATCCGCAGATTCCGGCCGCGCCGGACATTCTAACTTTGACGGCAACGGAAACGACAACCACCGAGATTTTGGCGACGAAAAATAGCGACGGCTCGGTTCTCGTCATGGTCGTGGATCGCGCCGTTCTTTCGCCCTCCGACAACAATGGCACAGGCGATCTCCGCACCGCCGTCATTGATATTTCTGCTCTTGGAAACTTCACGACTGCCTCGCAGTTGAATATCAATGCCGCAACCACCGTCACTACCGGTCCGCAACCGGTTTCGATCACCCCAGCGTCGAAACTCACCGTGAATCTTCCCGGCTACGGCGTGGCCCTCCTCATTCTTAAGCCATGAATCGCCGATTCGATTGGATCGAGGGAAAAGGGTCAGCTCTTCGGGTGCGCCGCATCCTCTTGCAAGATGGCGTCGAGTTTGCGAACAAAGAGATCGGCGTCGGCCTGAGAAAAAACCAGCGGCGGACGCAGCTTGATGACGTTGTGGTACGGGCCATCCGTGCCGGTGAGGATGCCGCAATCGCGTAGCCGATTGACCACGTAAGAGGCTTGCAAGGGAGCAGGCTCGCGCGTGTTGCGGTCCAGAACGAGGTCGATTCCCAGAAAAAGTCCGGAGCCGCGCACATCGCCAATCAGAGCGTGACGCTCCTGCATGGCCTTCAGACCATTCATGAGATGAGCGCCTACCCGCGAAGCGTGTTCCTGCAAATGTTCCTCTTCGAGAACATTCAACACCGCCAGGCCCGCCGCACAGGCTACGGGATTCCCTCCAAACGTGCTGAAAAATTCCATGCCGTTGTTAAACGATTCGGCGATTTCTGCGGTCGTAATGACTGCGGCGAGAGGAAATCCGTTGCCAATCGGTTTCCCGAGAACGACGATGTCTGGAACGACGCCTTGCGTTTCGAATCCCCAGAAATGCGTGCCAAGCCTTCCAAATCCGACTTGTACTTCATCCGCAATGCACACCGCACCCGCGGCGCGAACGTGGCTATAGACCTCCGTAAGGTAGCCCGGCGGAAACACGATTTGGCCGCCGACACTGGGTAGCGTTTCCGCGATGTATGCCCCCACACCGCGCCCGTCGGCTCGCGCGCGCTCTAGAATCTCCGCCACGTGACGCGCGTATTTCGCGCCGGCTTGTTTGTCTTCGCGGCGGTACAGCCCGCGGTAATCATCCGCGAGCGGCGCGACGTGCACCCACGGTTTCCTTCCGCTTCCACCCGGCCCGTCAAATTTGTACGGACTGATATCAATCAGCGTGCTGGTGTGGCCGTGATACGCGCGCTCCAGCACGATGACGTCTTCATGCTTCGTGTGCGCGCGAGCCAGACGCAGCGCCAGTTCGTTCGCCTCGCTGCCGGAATTCACGAAGAAACAAACGCGCAACGGTTCGGGGAGCAGCCGCGTCAGCCGCTCGGCGTAGCGGTTCACATTGTCGTGGAGGTAGCGCGTATTGGTGTTGAGCAGCGCGAGCTGTTCTTGCGCCGCCTTCACCACGCGCGGATGGCTGTGGCCGACGAGCGGCACGTTGTTGTAGACGTCGAGGTAGGCACGGCCCGTCTCGTCGTAGAGATACTGCATCCAGCCGCGCACAATTTTCAGCGGGTGCTGATACGAGATACTTAGGTTTTTTCCAAGCAGCGCGCGGCGCTGCGCGAGCGTATGCGCGAAGTCCGGCTCCGTAGCAGGAAAGTGATCCGCTGGAATTCCGAGCAACAGATTTGGGTCAGGCGAGAGACTCGTCCATGCGGAACGCTGGGAAGCAAAAGCGACACCCGGAAAATCCGCACCTAGCTCGAGCAAATCGAGAATGACCTGAAAATGAACATGCGGCGCCCAGCCGCCGTTTTCTTGCACTGATCCGACGCGCGCGAATGTTTCACCGCGAGCCACGCGCTGCCCTACTTTCAGGCTCTCGAGCGTTTCTCGTGTGAGATGGCCGTATAAGGTGAAGAATTTCTCGCCGTCGCCGGTTTCGTGCCGGAGAATCACGACCGGTCCGTAATCCAGCGGAGCGGAATTATTCGCCAACGTGTGCACCACACCGTCGAGCGGCGCGCGCAGCGTTGTGCCAGGCTCGACGAACAGATCAATTCCCAGATGAATCGTTCGGCGCTCCTCCATGGGATCATCGCTTGCACTAAAGAGCGGCGAACTATACAGCATTCGCGCTTCATCGTAACGCCCCACGCCGACGCGAACGCCCGCCCGTTTCATCTCGCCAAATAGTTTCTCCGTCAGCGCACTGGTTTCTGCACACGCGGGATCCGCCCCGAGGAACGTGCTGCCCACACTCAGGTCAAAAACCTTGCATTCGGCTGTGCGTAAATCGGTCTCGAGGAGCGGCGCAAAGGAGCCTGAATTCGCTCGCAGCCAGCGCTCAATCGCCCGCCCCTTCGGAACGGCCGGCAACCCGCAAGCCGCGCGAAAACGGTAGTGCGCAAGGCGTGGATGAATCCTTGCCAAGCGCTCCAACGCTTCCCAAGCGGGAGCTTCGCTCACGGTGACGTAGGCATCCTCCGGCTTCAACGTCTTGCGATGCGCGGAATTGGTAACGCTTACTGCGAGCCGCGCGCCAATCAGCGCGTAGATGACCGACAGCTCCAACTCGTCCAGCGGAAACGCCTGGTGATATCCCGCGACGATCGCAGCCGCAGCTTGCAGTGGATCTTTTTCTCCGAGAATGCCGTAAGCCGCGGCAATGGCCGGCTCCGAGACCGTCAGCCCGTGATGCATGTCGCCAAAATCAATCACGCTGAGGATTCTGCGCGGCTGGGGCCACGGCTCGCTCACCAGCACGTTGTAATCGTTCGCGTCGCCGTAAATGACGCTGCGACGCAGCCGCGGCAGCACCGGAACCACTTCCGCTTCGTAAAGCCTCAGGAATTTTTCAACGAGTGCGCGGCGCCAAGCATCCGCGATGTGATGCACAAACTCTTTGATCCACAGGGCCCGTGAAGAATCCCATTTCAATTCGCGATGCGCGGCGGGACGCGAAAAGGATTGCAGCGCCGCATCCATCTCGCCCAAAAAACGGCCGAGATCGCGCAGCAACTCCGGCGTGTGCGGGCGAACTTCTGCGAGCACCGTTCCATTTACAAAGCTGAGCAGCCAGACGAGGCGATTCGAACCGTCCGCGGCGGTAATCGAAGAAAACAGTTCGTCATTGCGATTCGGAAGGACGCGCGGCAATCCAAGATCAGGAGCCCGCTGCGCCAGATGCCGCAGCGCCTGGCATTGCAGATCGATGAACCCGCGCTCCCGCGCCGGGTGCATGACCTTCAGCACGAACGCGCGGCCATCCGCCGCCTTCAGGTGAAAATTGTCGTCGTATTCGCCCGGCAAGGTCTGCGCCGAGACTTCGAGTCCGTAGAGTTTGCGTGCCAGGTCAATGGCTTCCGCTTCCGTGATGGGATGCTCTACGCGAGACTCCAGCAGCATGCGCCAAATCTTATCTGCAAGCGCAGGAGCGCGTCCATCCCGACCTCAGGAGAATTACGGAACCACAGTTCCGTGCAGCATCTTCGCCGCTCAGAGCGTTTCTCTCGAATTGCTGACGGAGACCGGCCCGTTGACCGTGGAGAGCCGGATGGTCGCCGGCATGTTGCCGTATTCAATGCGGCGATTCTCGTCGTCCCACGTTCTGCGCGCCGCATCGCAAATGCTCGCGCGGCAGCTCACCGGCGAATTGTTTCGTGATTCGACAACAAAGCTCGATTGGTAGCCGTCCGGCACCATCAGAGTTAGCGGCCCATTCTTCGCATCCGCCGAAAGGCCCGCCCCGTTCCAGGTCTTCCCGGTCAAGGCCACCGAAATCGGACCATTCTCGGTGTGAATGTGCACGTTGCCACTGCTGCCTTGGACGTGAATGGGGCCGTTCACGGCGGTAATTTCCGCCTCGCCGGAAACATTCTTCAGGCTGATCGGCCCGTTATGCGCGCGCGCGGTTAGCTTGCCATCCACGTCATAGAAAGAAATCGGCCCATTCATCGTCTCGAGGTTAATCGACGCAGACTTTGG
This sequence comes from uncultured Acidobacteriota bacterium, assembly GCA_963729455.1. GTDB lineage: Bacteria > Acidobacteriota > Terriglobia > Acidiferrales > UBA7541 > Acidiferrum. The sequence goes on along the minus strand of CAVSNX010000001.1, from coordinate 428,977 downwards.
CGCCCGAATCAGCAGGTAGGCAGTCCATTCATTGTCGTCTGCGGGCCCCTTCGTCGAGATGGTGCCTTTCTCGATGGATACGTGAATCTGGGAGAGTATGCGTTCTGCTTCCTCACTAGACCCTGCCGCCGCCTTGCAAGCCGTTACGGAATACGTATCTTGATCCCAACCAGAGATCTGCACCCCGCCGTTGGCATGCGGTTGCACCTGCAGCGTGGGAGCCTCGGACTTGGTCAAGGTGTGTTCCTCGGACCGCACCACCGCATCTCGCTCATCAAACTGGATGTGAAGGTCGGCGCAACTTGTGATGGGCTGCCGGTGGCCATCGGAAGTACTCATAGTGTGGTGATGCGAGGCCGCCCGCGCGCTAGTAAACAGCAGCGCCAAAAGGGCAGACGAGAAAATCAGGAACGCGAGGCTTCGTTTGGACATGGCCCCTCCCTGCCGCTATAGACGACGGAGGGAGCCATTGGTCACGCGATGCTTTCAAACATTTAACCTGAGAAATCCACATGAAGACCCTGCTCGCTGATACTTCATCGGGAGGCCCGGATCTTTCTGAAAAGGAAGAGCTTGCGGCGTCGGGACCAGGGAGCCACGCAGTTCGTGCATTTTGAGTGTGCCCACACTTCCGAAGTTTCGACTCCTCCGGCCGCTTTGATTCCGGCGAATCGTTCGCCATTACAGAACCTTGCCGCGAAAAAAATCTCCTTTGTTATACTGGACTTCACATGCGAGAACTCAACGCGTGACGAAACTTCGCATCTCCATCGTTCAATACCTGAACACCGCGCCGCTGGTTTGGGGCTTCACCAACGGCCCGCTTCAAGGAAAGTACGATTTGTCCTTCACCGTCCCTTCGCAGTGCGCCGACGATCTGCGCACCGGCCGCGCGGACGTCGCCATCATCCCCGCCATCGAGTACCAGCGCATCGATGATCTGGTGATTTTGCCGGACATGGCCATCGCCTCAAAAAAACAGGTCCGCAGCCTCCTGTTCCTCGCGAAGAAACCAATAGAACAGGTGAGAAGCTTTGCGCTGGACCGCAGCTCGCGCAGCACGCAGGCGTTGGCGCGCATCTTGTGCGCGGAAAAGTGGAAGATTGCGCCGAAGTTCTTCGAAGCTACTCCCGATCTGGCGGAAATGTTGGCACAAGCGGATGCCGCGCTGCTCATCGGTGATCCCGCTCTGCGGATTTCGCTAGGGATCGAAAACGAAAGCCGGCCCGGCGCGGAAGGGCAAGCGATTTGCCCAGCCGCCGCGCTCGGAATCACAAGTTCGGATCTGCTGTACGTCTACGACGTCGTCGGTGAATGGCAGAATTGGACCGGGCTGCCAGCAGTCCTGGCGGTGTGGGCCTCGCGGCGCGACGTTGCAACGTCCGAAGTGACCGCGGATTTTATCGCCTCGCGCGACTTCGGCCTGTCGCACATCGCAGAAATCAGCTTCGAAGCCGCGCGCGATCTGGAATTGCCGTCGCTCGCCCTCGAATCCTACCTGCGCCGCAACATTGACTTCTCTCTGGACGCCGAGAATCTCCGCGGACTCCATCTGTATTACGAGCACGCCGCCCAGCTGGGATTGATCCCGAAGGCCAAGCCGCTCGAATGGGCCGAAACGAAAGCCGTTTCCGCGAAGTTGTAGCGGCCGCCCTCAGGCGGGCCGGCAATGCCCGATTGCCGAGATCATCAGTTCGAGTTGCAACAGGCTTTGGTTACAATGAACTGGCCGTTCGTAAAGGATCCGAGTGGGACTGACGAAACAAGAAGCTCTCGAAATGCTCGAATCCGATGACCTGGTAGGCATCGGCATGGCCGCCCACCAACTGCGCCTGAAAAAAAACGACCCCCGCGTGGTCACCTACCAGATCGACCGAAACATCAACTACACCAATTTTTGCACCGAGTATTGCTCCTTCTGCGCGTTCTACCGTCCGCTCGGCGCCAAAGACGGCTACATCCTCTCGTTCGAAGAGATTTACAAGAAAATCGACGAAATGCTGGAGCTCGGCGGCACCGGAATCCTCCTCCAGGGCGGCCTGCATCCCGATTTGCAAATCGGCTACTACGAAAATCTGCTGCGCTCCCTGAAGGCGCGCTACCCACAGGTCCACCTGCATTGCTTCTCCGCGCCCGAAATTCTGTGCATCGCCGAAGTCAGCGAGATCAGCATCCGGGAAACCATCCAGCGCCTGATGGACGCCGGGCTGCAATCCATCCCCGGCGGTGGCGCCGAGATTCTCGACGACGAAGTCCGCGCCAAAATTGCCCGCCTGAAATGCACCAGCGACGACTGGGAAGAAATGCACCGCGTGGCCCACTCGCTCGGCCTCCGCACCACCGCCACGATGATGTTCGGCTGCGGCGAAGAATTGCGCCATCGCGTGAACCATCTCGAACGCCTGCGCCGCATTCAGGAAGACACCGGCGGATTCACCGCTTTCATTCCTTGGGTTTTCGCCGCTGAAAATACCGCGCTAGGCAAGAAGATCGAGGAAACTACCGCGGTGGATTATCTGAAAACGCTCGCCGTCAGCCGCCTGTATCTCGACAACATCGACCACATCCAGTCGAGCTGGCTCACCCCCGGTATCAAAGTCTGCCAGGTCGGTCTGCAGTTCGGCGCCGACGACGTCGGCAGTATCCTCATAGAAGAAAACGTCGTCTTCGCCGCTGGCGTGCGAAACCGGACCAACGAGAGCGAACTCCGCCGCATTATCTCCGACGCCGGCTTCATTCCTGCTCAGCGCGACACGCTCTATCGCTCCTACGCTTTGAAATAATTCAGAAAAGTTACGGGACTGGGGGTTTTGGCGGCAGGAAAACGGAAACCTCAACTACGATCCCGTCAGGCAATTCGACGTCTTCCAGTAGATAAAGAACTCCGCTGCGAAAACGCGCCTTAATCCGCCGAGGCTCCGGCTTGGCGCTGACCACCTCTGGCTTGGCGGCAGGCGCTTCGCCCTTTTTCACCGCGGGGACAACGCCCTCCGCGGCATCCAGCGCCTCGTTCACGAGCGCGTCCGCTTCGCGATTCTGCTCGCGATAAACATGCTCGATGCGGAACGATTCGAATCCCTGCGACATTTTCCGCGCCCGTTCAAAAAGCGGCTGCAGATCCGCGCTTTTCACTTTGTATTGCCCGCGCATCTGCTTCACCAAGAGCTCCGAATCGCTCTCGACGCGCAACGCTCGGATCTTGTGCGACTGCGCATAATCCAGCGCCGCAATCAAGCCGTAATACTCCGCCACGTTGTTGCTCATGCGCCCAATATACTTTTTCAGTTTCGCGACAAGTTCGCCGCCGCCATCGCGAATGACCACGCCGTACGCCGCCGGCCCCGGATTGCCGCGCGAGCCTCCGTCAATGTTCGCGCGAAAGGCGGCGGGAGAGGGCGTTTTCGGCTCCGTGGCCGTTTCCGGAAACAGAGTTTTGCCGCGGGGAGTTGGTGTGCGTCGCGCCATCAGTGATTGGTGGAAGCCGCCGAGGATGCGTTCATGGAGCCATTGGCCGGATTTGCCACTGGAATCGGTTCCAGCGTGTAAAGAATCAGGCCGCAACTCTCGCAGCGAAAGACCTCTTCGTTTGTTTCGGTACGCAGCTCTTGCAGAATATGCGGCAGGACGCGCATGCCGCAACCGCGGCACTGCCCGTCACGCGCCTCCGCCATCGCCGTGCCGTTGTGGCGCTTGGCGATTCGCGCGTAAAGCTCGCGCAATTCCTCCGGCACCGGCACAATAATCCGCTCCCGCTCGGCAAGCATGGCTTCGAACTGTTTCTTCTTCTCCGAGCCTTGCGCATGAATTTCTTTCCGTTCGGCAGCCACAACCTGTTCGGCATCCTTCAGCCGCGATTCCGCCAGTTTCACGCGGCGGTCGAGATCCTCGCTGGTCATCATGACTTCGAGCTGGCGGTCTTCCGCCTTCGCAACTTCCGCATCGGCGTTGGTGATTTCATGCTGAAGGGCTTTGAAGGATTCGTTGGTTTTGACCGCGCCGCTCTGATCGCGGTATTTCCGCGCGCGATCTTTCCACTGCTGCACTTCAAATTCTAGCTTCTTGCGTTCCGCGATCCCCTGGGTCTGCGACTCTTTCACCGCGGCGAGTTCCGCGCGAGCGCCTTTGAGCTTGGCGTCCGCCTCGACGATGCGTTTCGGAAAGGAATCCAGCTCCGCCCGCAAAAGGGCAATCTGGTGATCCACGCGCTGGAGCTCAATCAGGTGCGGAATGGCGGGATGCATGAGCAGATAATTCTAGCACAGCAGGGCAGCGGGCTTTGCGGGAAGCCAGCCGGCGGTCGTGGGTCATTATCTGGTTAGTCTGTAATCCGCTTCAGGATTAATGCAAAGCGCGGAGAGCGCTTCCTACAAGCCGACTTCCCATTACTATTCGAGGAATCTCGTTTCGATTACTTCCCTGTTGCCGACCACTCGCTCAGAAAGTCTTCTCTCGCTTCCCACAATGGCGATAGTAGGATCCTGACATTAATGGCTGCCAGCCCGCACATACAATATTGGGCACATTCTGTCCCTTTAGCACTAGCGGCCTATGGCTAGACGCGCTTCCGCCTGCCAGGCTGTTGGCGTTGGTATTTGACTGCGGTGCGTGGCGGAAAGCGGCGGCGGAGCGAGACGAATCGGGTAACGAGCTGCCATTGCTTTCCTATCCTTCCTGGTAATGATTTCTGGAGTTTATGCACGGGGGGACGCTTCCATGAGCTTTCCAACAAGGTCCACGGTGGCTGCTTTCTTCATGTTCACACTGCTTTCCGCGGCGCGAGCTCAGGCACCGGTCCAGACTTCGAGCCAGGCGACAGCACTGCCGCCGGACAACGACTTTTATTCTATTCGCGTGCCCGCCGCTGCGGGAGATGCGCAGGCGCAGTTCGCCCTCGGGAACCATTATTTTAGCGGCGTCGGCGTTCCTCAAGACTACGGTCAGGCGCTCCTCTGGTTTACGAAGTCCGCGAACCAGGGCTTTGCTCCGGCTCAAAATCAATTAGGCTACATGTACCAACATAAGTTTGGCGTGCCGCGGGATTACAAGCGAGCCGTAGCCTACTATCGTTCCGCAGCGAAGCAGGGCTATGCGCTGGGGCAATATAACGTGGGCGGCATGTTCGAGGATGGGGTTGGCGTCAAGCGTGATTACAAGCAGGCCTTTGATTGGTACCGCAAAGCGGCGGACCAAAACCTGCCGCAAGCGGAAAAGCAAGTCGGCTACTTTTACCAGTGCGGATATGGAGTGAAGCAGGATTATGCTCAAGCGCATGCCTGGTATCTCCGCGCGGCGGGACACGGCAACTCCGACGCCGAAAACCAATTAGGCTTCTTCGCTGAAGAAGGATGGGGACAGCCGAAGAATTACGCCGAGGCTCTTGCTTGGTTTTACAAAGCCGCGGAACATGGCAGCAACGACGCCGAGGAGAACATCGGCTATATGTTTCAAAATGGCCTCGGCGTGCAAACCGATTATGCCAAGGCCATGTCTTGGTTCGTCGAAGCTGCGGCGCACGGCAACAGCAACGCAGAAAATCAGCTTGGTTGGATGTATCAGTTCGGCCAAGGCGTAAAGCCCGACGACGCCAGGGCCGTGACTTGGTACCGCATGTCTGCCGATCTTGGCAATCGACGCGGCGCCATCAATCTCGACGCTTTCAAGAATGTGCTGGAGATTCGCGGCCCGGGAAATTGGGACGCCGCCAACACTACCGTCACCGATGCTGCCATCGCCCGCGCTCAGCGCTGGGCGAAGATCGATGATCTTCAGCGCCGCGTTGCCGGTTTGGAGGGCGACGCGCAAAACCAAGACGAACTTGCCGACCAACTCGAACATACCGGCAAAGGCAAAAACGATGCCATCACCAAGATTTTCAATGCGGTCGGCAGCGTGCCCGCCAGCAAGTACCATATCGAGGCGGCAAACTATCGCGCGGAAGCGGCACGACTGCGCGGGGAACTGGCTCAACTCGAAAACCAATCGGCCGCCAGCGTCCCCGCTCCGTAGCGTCTTTCACTCTCGGGTGCGGGGACGCGGTTTCGTGCCTTCCCGATACTGCGGGTCAAACGATCTATGCGATCCTTCCCGTATGACGGGCAAGCCGGAAGTTATCAGCTCGCCCAATCGGGTCAGTACCGAGAACGCCCTGGTATTTAGTGGTCCGGCTAACTTCCGGGTGGTCGGCAAACCGGAAGTAGTCCTCGGCCCCAATTTGTCCGGTGGTCGGGTTGTCAACGTCCTTCTACATTGCGCTGGATTATCGGAAACTGGCCCACGACCCGTTCGGCGGATACAATGCCTCCGTTTTCAAGGGAACGCTATTCTTGGAACGAGAAGTCTGGAGGAAATCCATGCCGCATGTGCAAATCACCTGGGTGGAAGGTCGATCACCCGAACAAAAACGCAAAATCGCCGAGCGCGTAACCTCCGTGCTGATCGAGGACGGCAAGGCCAAGCGCGAGAACATTCACGTATCGTTTCACGACGTTCCCGCCACGAACTACGCCGAAGCCGGCGTCTTGGTTGTGGACCAGAAGCGCACGCCGTGAGCAATTTCCGCCCAACAAAAAAACGAGACGGCGAACCAGCCCCCCAAACGCCCAGAGGAGCAAGCTCGCCGTACCGCAACTCGACCAACCTAATTCGAAGCGTGCGCGTCCCGCCGAATCATGGACCAATCCAGCAAATACCCGATCCCAATCGCCAGAGGAATGATGCCGAATACGGCAGCCGACCATACGTCACGATCCGCCTGAATTTGGGCGACCAATCCAAACGTAATGATGTAGCCCAGCGCCCCGCTTACAAACAAAAGGCCCGCCCGGCGCGAACGCGCCACCTGCGTCAACTCCGGCTCCATCGGAATCTCTGCTCCCCGGGCAAGGGCCGCCAGCCGTTCTTCGCTGCGCAGCTTGCGCACCCGGTAATAGGTATACAGCACCCCGAAGGGGACCCCCATCCCCAAAACCACCGCGACCAGCCCGATTAATTCTCCGCCCATGGTGAACTCCTTCTCTCTTTTATGCGCCGGTAAGGCGCCGCTGAGTGTGGGAACCGCTCTCAATAACATATACGCTTGGCGGTTTCGGAAAGTTCCTGGCTATTTAGCCGGAAGATACCGCCCGATCGGATAGACTGCTTCCATCCTTTTGCCGCAAAACCTGGCGAAACAGACCAAATTTCCAAGGAGACAATGTCCAGCCGGAAGGCGCTACGCACATCTCTCCTGGATCCTCCAAAGTGCTGGCCCAAGGGTACTGTTTGGGGGCCCCTTTTTTTGGTACCGTCCGTCTATACATCCCTCACGCGTCGAAATCTAAGATTCTTCCCAGGAGGAAATGGGGCCCTGCTACTGACGGCGCTCATTTCCCATCGCAACTTGGATTTGGTTTGATCTGCGTCTCGGGCGGGAAACTCCTTCGTTGAGGGACCACCCGGGAACTCGGACAGCCTCCAGCAAGAGAGAGGTCCCAGTCACAATGTCCACGCTTCACTTTCGCCGCGTTGATCGCCGCCGCACCGCTCGAGTCTCCGTTTTCGCGGACTTAACTGTCCAGGGTTTCACCCTAACCAACGCAAAATTCAAGCTCCATACCCGCTCCCTCTCCGTCAGCGGACACGGTGGACTGACGGTATTGGACGCCGAAGTCGCCATCGGGCAAAAGCTCCTCGTGACCAACGAGAACAGCGGCCAGATAGCCGAATGCAAGATTATTTCACTGCGGGCTGGTGGCGATGGCAAGAACATCGTGGCCTTCGAATTTGTCTCTCCCTACGCGGACTTCTGGAAGATGCATTTCCCAGCTTCCGGCACAAAACCACTTCGTCGGAATCTGCCTGCCGCTGCTAGCGCTTAATTGTCGGGTTTAATTGACTTCGTGGACCTGCATGGTCGCGTCCATGGCGAGATTTGGATAGCGAATCGGTGAGCCCGCTGGCGCGGGAGCATGCCGGGCGGTCACCGTGAAGTCCCCGCCCGAACATTCCACCGAATACGAATAGCCGTCCCGCTCGGAACGCCCCATCGTGAGTGAATTCCCGGAAACAAGTTCGTTCAGCGTCGCGCAATGGCCGTTCATTGCAATGTAGCCGCGTTCCGCTTGCGCGATTTGCAGAAGATCGCTGCGCACGCCCGTCAAACTGATCGCTTGCGTGGTTGCCGTGCCTTCATCGGTCGTCGGCATTTGCTTGAAGTAATAGTGATAGATGGCAAAGACCAGTGCGGCAGCGACGAGGAGTGACGCAAGAGCGCGCATAACACGATTTTGACCCCGGCTATGGCCTTCCGCAAGCGCCACGCGCGGCCCCGTGCGTTAGGAAACAACGCCCCTCTTTTTCACGTTGCCCTGCAGCCGCTCTGCTACACTCGATTCAACCGCCGCATCCCTCTTCCCGGTGTAACGCTCCCCCTTCGGACAGGCGAATGACCACAACTGCGCCACCGCTCGAGCTGCATGCCATTGAAAAGCTGCGAGAAGAAGAACTCGAAGAAGCACGCTCCATCCAGGCGGTCATGCTGCCTGCGGAATCGCTGTGCACCGGCCCGGTGACCATCTCCCATGCGTTCCAGCCGGTTTCGGCCGTCGGCGGTGATTTCCTCGATTATTTCGAGCTCATGGATGGGACGATCGGTCTTTACCTCTGCGATGTTTCCGGCAAAGGGCTGCCTGCGGCCCTGTACGCAGCGCTGGCCGTGGGCACCCTGCGCGGCGTTCACAAAACAGGCACTTCGCCGAGCGATGCCCTCGCCACGTTCAACCGGCGCCTGATGATCCGCGGCATGCCCCGGCGGCACGCCGCCATCCAATATGCGGTCTTTGATCCCAGCAGCCACGACCTCCGCATCTCCAGCGCAGGTATGCCCGGCCCCTTTCATCTCTGCGCAAAAGGCTGCCTCTCACTGGAACTTTCCGGGATTCCACCTGGATTATTCCCCGCCACCAGCTACGAAACCGTGGCGGTGCGCTTGCTGCCCGGGGACTCCGTGCTTTTCTGCACCGATGGCATCACCGATGCTTTCGACAGCAACGAGGAGCAATTCGGAATCGAACGCCTGCAAGAGCTCTGCAAAGATCTCCGTGGCTTACCCCCGGCGGAAGTCTTGGTCCAAATCTTCTCCGCCGTCGAGCGCTTTTCGCACGGCCGCGAGCAACACGACGACATGGCCGCCGCCCTGTTCCACTACTCCGGCTAAACGCCCCAGGAAGTGTTCCCGCAGGCATGTAGAGAGTGGGCAAAAGCGTTTAGGAATGCGGTTGACACTTCGAGCGCTCTCCAGTAACTACGTTAGGTATACGCAGCGAACCTAGGAGAGTCCCCGATGAACAACAAGTCCCCGTATGCCCTTGCACTGGCCGTACTCTCGTCGTTTCTAATCGCTATCCCGGCGGATATGGCTGCCGCTCCGCAAGCCGCGGGTCAGCGCGCCGGTGAAGTCTCCCGCGTCATTCCCGCCGTGAGCATCGCCCGCGGCCCAAAGACACTCCCGGCCTCGGCGAAATCCGTGGTCGATTGGCAGGACCTGGTCAACACCCAGGCCAACGCGCGCGCGCGCATCGGCCTCGATGATGGCTCAGTTCTGAATGTCGGCTCGGATTCCTCCATCAAAGTTGTCAAGAGCGACGCCGGAGCGCAGCAAACCGAGCTTGAGCTCACCTATGGAAAACTCCGCACCCAGGCGCAAAAAATAGCCAAGCCCGACGGCAAATTCGAAGTGCGCACGCCCGCCGGAGTAGCCGGCGTGGTGGGAACGGATTTCTTCGTGGGCTACGACGCCGCCACAAACACGATGAACGTGATCGCATTTGAGGGTCTCGTGAAGGTCTGCAATTTGGCCGGCGTCTGCGTCCTCGTCAAAGCCGGGCAGATGACCAATGTGCGCAACGGCGACAATTCCGGTCCAACTCCGCCGGCCCAGGCCCCGTTGGACCTGCTGGTCGCTATGAGCAAAGATACGGATCCTGGAGCCCCAACGGGCGCGGTCGGAGTAGGACCGCACCTCGGCATATGGGGAACGGTGGTGATCGTCGGGGGAGCCATCGGAGTGGGATTGGGTGTCGGGTTGACCCGCCCTGGAAGAACTGTCGTCAAGGGCTGCGGGCCGAACAACCCCGCCGCCTGCTGAGCCCATTCAAACCTAACGAAACTGTGTCAGACAGGCCCCGGCGCATAACAGGCACCGGGGCTTTCGTTTCCACGCCGCACAGTGAAATGGCATGCAACGATTCGACAGCCCCTGCCGTCCAAATAAAGTGTTAATTGAAATGTGCGCAACGGACTTTACCCCAGTTTGTGTGCCCCCTTCCTGTGGCGTACACTGAATGATTCGCGGTCTCGTCTAAGCGTGAGTGAGGAACCCTTTGACACTATGGAAGCGTAACCCAATGATTTCCTATTTCTGCGCCCTATGCGCGCTGGCCGCCCTGGCTTTTGCCATGGTGTCAGTTGCGCAAGCCGCGCCACCGCCCGATGCCCAGGTCAAGCGCTCTCCTGTCCTGGCGGCCCTGGAAACGGAACTCGACCGTTCCATCAAGACGCTGCGAGCACAGGATCCCCCGGCCTATTTCCTCGGTTACACCGTCACGGATACGCAACGCGTGGACATTTCCGGCTCGAACGGCGCGCTTCTGAACAGCAACGAGGCGCGCAATCGCTGGCTGGAAGTTTCGGTCCGTACTGGCGGCTACGATCTGGATAGTTCGCACAAAGTCGGCGAGCGCCAGGCGCAAAGTGGCGGTCCCGGCACTTCGGCGCCCCTCGACGACGACGTAGACGTTCTGCGCCGTGCCGTCTGGCTCGAAACCGACCAGCAATACCGCGCGGCTGCTGAGGCTTTGATCAAAATCAAGACAGGCAAGGAAGTAAAAGTCGAAACGGCGGAAGGCCGCGCGCCGGATTTTTCGCGCGAGGAGCCCCACATCGCCATTGGTCCGCAAGTTTCCATCGCCGTGGACCGCAAGCCTTGGGAAGAAAAGGTTCGCGCCTATACGGCTGAGTTCCGCAAATCCGCCGCTATCATCAATTCCATCGTGACTTTCAGCGCGCAAGCGCAGAACGCTTATCAAGTCACCAGCGAAGGCACGCAACTGCAATTCGGCCAGATTCGCTACCGCCTCGAGCTCTTCATTCAAGGCAAAGCCCCCGATGGCATGGACATTGACCGCTATTATAATTTCGATTGGGTCGACCAGAAAGATACGCCGGACGATAAAGCCGTCTACGCCGCCGCGGCCACCATGCGTAAGGAATTGGAAGGTCTTGTCGCCGCTCCCATCAACGATCCCACCGTGGGCCCCGCGCTGCTGACAGGGCGCGCGGCCGCCGTCTTTTTCCATGAAGTCTTCGGCCATCGCGCCGAAGGCCACCGCCAAAAGGACGTCTCCGAAGGACAAACCTTCTCCAAAAAAGTCGGCGAGAAAATTCTGCCGGATTTTCTGAGCATCACCGACGATACCACCATGAAGAAGCTCGGCTCGCAGGACCTTTTGGGCTACTACCAGTTTGATGACGAAGGCGTGCCCGCGCAGCGTGTGACGCTCGTAGACCACGGCATCCTGAAGAATTTCGAAATGTCGCGCTCGCCCCTCGTAGGCTTTCCGCATTCCAATGGACACGGCCGTCGGCAATTGGGAGCCACTCCCGTTTCGCGCCAGGGCAACCTCATCGTGCAAAGCAGCAAGACTGTCACAAATGCGCAACTCCGCGCCAAGCTCATCGAATTGATCAAGGCGCAAGGCAAGCCCTACGGTTTGCTAATTGACGATATCGCCGGAGGCTTTACGTTTACCGGCCGTGGCCAGCCCCAAGCCTTCCAAGTCCTTCCATTAGTCGTTTACAAAGTCTTTCCGGATGGACGCCCCGACGAACTGGTTCGCGGAGTGGATATCGTCGGCACGCCGCTGGCGGCCCTGACGAAGATCGTCGCGACCGGCGATACGACCGAAGTCTTCAACGGTTACTGCGGCGCGGAGTCTGGCTCCGTGCCCGTCTCGGCCGCTTCACCTGCCATCCTGACTTCCGAATTGGAAGTCCAGAAAAAAGAGAGCTCCACGGACCGGCCGCCGATTCTTCCGCCGCCCGCGCATGATGCTGTCGCAGCCGGAGGCCAGCAGTGAGCCGCTCGCGAACAATTCTGGCAGCCATTTCTCTCACCATTGCCCTGCTCGGCTCGATGCCGTCCGGCGCGCAAGCCCAGCAGGACAACGATCAAACGCTTCGCGCCATGCGCGACGAAATGGCCCGGTCGAAGACCCGGCTCGACCTCCTGATTCCCGGCACCGATCAGCCCGTGCGCCCCTACTACGTCGAATACCGCTTGCTCGACCTGGACGTGCGCGAAGTCGTCGCCGAATTCGGCGCGCTGTATTCCACCACGCACACACGCAACCGCTTCATGAACGTTGCCGCGCGCGTCGGCAGCTACAAACTGGACAGCTCGAATTTCGTCAGCGATGACGGCTTCCGCGGCTTTATCGGCCCCACCGGTTCCGTCGGAATCGACCGCGACTACAATTCGCTCCGCCAGGACCTGTGGATCGCCACCGATCAAGCCTTCAAGGAAGCAGTCGAGACCTACTCGCGTAAGCGCGCCTATCTCAGCAGCCTCGCCCGCCAATCGGACATAGATGATTTCTCGAAAGTCGACCCGGTCCAGCTCATCGAACCTTTGGAAACGCCCGATTGGACCAATCGCAACTGGGAGCAGGAAGCCCGGCAGGCCTCGGCAACCCTCCGCGTATTTCCTCAGATTTATGAATCGCGCGTCACCTACTATCTCGTCTACGCCACCGAATATCTTCTGACCAGCGAAGGCACCGAAATCCGCCAGAACCGCCGCTACGCCGCGATCGAAGCGGGCATGAACGCGCTCGCCGATGACGGCGTGCCCTTGCATCACTTCTACGCAACGTACGCGAAGAGCCCCGCGGACCTGCCCAGCGTGGATTCCGTTCGCAAGGGCCTCAACGTTGCCGGCAGCGAATTGATGGCCTTGCGCGTGGCTCCGACGGCCGTGGACTATACCGGCCCTGTGCTCTTCGAGGCTCGTGCTGCTGCGCCGCTTCTCGCCCAAGTCTTGGGACCTGCGATGAACGGGGCGCGGCCGCCGGTTTCCTTTACGCCGGTGATGGAGCAGCTTCTCAGCGGCCTGGGTGGCAAAAGCGATTGGGTGACGCGGCTTGGCGCGCGCGTTTTGCCTTCGACTGTGACGCTCGTGGATAATCCCAGCGCGAAGGATTTCAACGGCGCGCCTCTGCTCGGCGGATTCGGCGTGGACGATGAAGGCGTTCGCGCGCAGAAAGTCACCATCGTCGAAAACGGCAACCTGAAGGGCGAACTGATGTCCCGCCGCCCCGGTCCGGACTTCGACCAATCCAATGGCCACGGCCGCGCCGCTTTCCTGAACGACGCCAATGCAACGATGAGCAATCTGTTGTTCACCTCCACCGAAACGCTCTCTCCCGCGGACCTCAGGAAGAAATTCCTGGATGCCTGCCGCGCGGAAAAGCTCCCGTATTGCCTGGTTGTTCGTGAGATGGACAATCCAACCTTGAGCCTGCTGCATCAGGACGATTTTTCCGAACTCCTGGCGAGCTTTGGCGGCGGCGCGGGCACCGGCGATCGTCTCCCGCTGGTCGTCTATCGCATCTATCCGGATGACGGGCGCGAAGAGATCATCCGTGGTTCGCGCATCATCGGGTTAAACACCCGCGCATTGCGCAACCTCGCTGGCATTGGCAACGACAACTTCGTTTACAACTACATGCAGAGCCAGGTCACCGGATTTGCCGGCACCGCGCTCGGCGCGTTTGGCTCGGCGCAAAACGGCTTGCCTGCTTCCGTGGTGGCGCCATCCTTGTTCTTCGAGGAATTAGAAGTGCGCGGCGCGCGTGGAGAAGCAAAGCGCCTGCCGCTTTTGCCTCCGCCACCGATGAGCGCTGGCAACTGAGGAATTCTCTTCCGGACCGTTCGAAATGAACGAAATCACAAGACGGGGACTTATTTTCGGCGCGGCAACCGTAGTAGCCTGCGGTGTGCTCGCCGGCGTGGAACGCGTCTGCCTTTCCGCCTTTGCCGACAACCAGGAACCGGACGACGACCCCGGCCCCGTCAAAATTGTAAAGTTCTCCGACGATGGCGCTCGCCTCGGCCTCTTCACCGTTCCCAAAGTCCGTCACAGCAAATCCGAGTGGAAGCAGCGGCTCACCGAATTGCAGTACGACGTGACCCGCCGCGCCGCCACCGAGTTCCCTTACTCCGGCGCTCTATATGACCAGCACGCTCCGGGCCTCTATCGTTGCGTGGATTGCGGCAACGCCCTGTTCGATTCGAAATCGAAGTTTGACTCCGGCACCGGCTGGCCCAGCTTCTGGGAACCCATCGCAACGGAAAATGTTCGCGAGAAAAAAGATTTCAGTGTCGGCGTCCTCCGCACCGAAGTGAAATGCGCTCTTTGCAGCGCCCACCTCGGCCACGTCTTCACCGCCGGCCCCGAACCCACCGGCCTCCGCTACTGCATGAATTCCGCCGCCCTGCGTTTCATTTCCAGAGAATCATCCGCTCAACAAAAATCCTGAAGCGCATAGTCCGCGCGGAAACGCAAGCAGTCAGAATGGATCCTACCCCGGGGTCTTGTTAAGGTTTTGTATCTGTCAGAAGATCGGCGTAATCATTGAAGGTAATGCGGTCAAATTTTCCCGGCAGCGTGAAATCGAATGGCTCGGTCGGATGCGTCGCGCCCAGCGTCCCCAATCGGAAAGTTTTTTCTCCAAGGTGCGCATAGATTGGCACCACATCCTTCCATGAATTGGGCACGCCCGTGCGCGTGAGTTCTCCCTTTACATGCGTCTTCCCGTCGGGAGTCGTCTCCACGGATGCACGAAGCCCATACTGCGAAATTCCTGTGCCATATACATACTGGTTGAAGAACCAGTCCATCCGTTGGTTCCCGTCCAAGTCCATCGCCCGAGTCATGTGTTTTTCCACCATTGCCTTGAAGTCTTCCGTCGTGGCGGCTTTTCCGCGGTACGTATTGACAAAATCCTGCATGGTCGCCCTGAACTGCTTGTCCCCCTCGCGGCTGTCGAACATCATCATGCGGATCATTTGCAGCACGTACGCGCCCTTGGGATATATAAGCCGCCGCGTAATGCCTCCGCCCGTGCGCGAATTGCTGGCTCGGTAGCCCATCGTAAGTGGGCCGGCATCAATGCCACGGTAGCCCTGCGGGTCGCGTTCGAGAAGCAACTCTCGTTCATCGCTCCAGAATTTGAGGAACTTCTTCTGATCTTTTTCAACCATGCTCAGATACAGCGATGCGGACATCTCCGCGAATCCTTCGCTCATCCACTGATCGCGGCCGGAACTGAACCCCACCGTGTGTCCCCACCACTGATGCGCGACCTCGTGCGGCGTAACCACCTTCCAATACCCGCGATCCCCCCAATCCATCCCCAGCTGGTGCCTTACCGTCGTGTCGAAGTAATAGCAGATCGGAATCCACACCAGGCTCGGCCACGATTGCCCGAAGTTGCAGGCCGTTTGCTGCGTAATCTGCAAGTGCGTGAACTGCGATGGGCCGAAATAATCCGTGTAGAGCTGAACCGCGAGTTCGCCTTCGGCAAGCGCCTTCTTGTTGAGCAACGTCGTGCTCATAGTACCCAGGCTCACTCCACTCATTGCGCCTTGTCCCGGCAAATCGCCGTTCGCCGCATGCTGCAGGGACTCGACCCAACCGGGCGGGTTCTCATTTGCAAAGGACTGAATATCCATCTCGGGCTTGGTTAGCTTCGCTTCTTCAACCTTAAATCTCCCAAAATTGAACCCCGCCACCGTCTGCGGCGCCTCGCTCTTCCAAACGCTGATGTTCTGCCCGCCATCGTTCGTATCGCTGATCCGCGCGCCCGTCGCCGCGATCTTCATCCCCTTGGGAATTCGAAAGGTCATGTCGTAGCTGGCATACTCCCCCAGCCCCGAGGCCGTGCTGTTGGGATACCAGTCCTGGCGCGCCACCGGGAAATAATTCCCTCCGCCCTCGTTGGTGACCGCATCTTTCCCCTTATACGTCGTCATGACGGTGAACTTCTCGCCTGCCGCCAGCGGCTTCGCGAGGATCACCGCGAAATCCGAGTCTTCGTTCTTCTCTTCCTGTATGAACGAAAGCGGCTGGCCATCCGCCGTAACCGACTGAACCCGCAGCGTGTGGAATAGCGAAAACGGCACCACCCGCAGTCCGTTGCGAAGCGAAATAAAAGTGGTGGAAGCTTTGCCGGTGAGCTCGCCGCTCTTTTCGAACGACGTGTCCAGCACGTGATGCTCAATTTTGATGTTTCTGCCGACCGAGTCCCTTGGGTGACGTTCCGTAAAGTTGAACGAAGCCCAATCGCCCCACTTGTTCTCGTCATACGTCCAGAAGTCCACTTGATCCGAATCCTGGTTGGGGTCGAGCGAATAGATCTCTTTATCGTCGTAGCGCTTTCCATGGATGAAAGCTACGAATAGCCCCCGGGGCTCGGGGCTCAGCACTTCACCGAGAATCTCTATCTCCAGATTATGCTTTATCCGCCGCCGCATCGTGGTCTGGCTGTCCTTGAGCATTCCGGCGTCGCAGCTCTCCGTGGTGGTCGTGCCCGCTTTCTTGATTTCGTCATACGTCGAGTCGGTAAAACGCAAAACGAGCCGTTCGAACTTTTCGTTGAACTCCGGCTCTTTCGTCAAATACGTCAGGCTCTTGCGCTCCGCTTCATTGGGAGGCGTGAGCAAAAACATGCCATCGCCGGCGAATACGCCGCCGGTCACTTTTCCATTCACGGGCGGAACAAGGCAAATCGTCCCCGACAGCAGGCGAAACGTTCCCGCGTCGCGCTTGAGATCGAAATTCGTCAGTCGGACGGCTTCCGTTCCCAAACCCTGATTCCGCAGAGCCACGTATGTAGGATCGGAATTCGCCCCATTCTGCGCCCGCGCCGTGGAGACAACGGCCAGCAAAACCACCGCCGCGCGAAGGATGATTCGAACGTAGCTTCGCGAAGATGCCGCCAATGCATTCTGAGAACGCAGGGCAGCCTCAGCGCAGGTATCGTCAGGCGTAGTAGTAAGAGAAAGGACGCGCGGGAATTGGATTCGCACGTTGTCTCCCGATAACTTGATGTTTGAAGAACTAGCGCCAGTATAGTGCAAAAGCTGAAAATCAAACAGCCCAACAAACATAAGGCCCCGAACGTGAAAATCGCTGCGATTCCGATTACTCGCATTTTTGCCGCCCCGGCCGGCCAGCCGATCTGCGCGGATGCTCCCGACTCAGGAAAAATGCCGACTTAAGGTAGTCTAGGCGGGCCGTGGTAACCACTACCCAAATCGAGGAAGGCCGCGAAAAAAAACGCGCCGCGCTCTTGAGTGTAGGCTCCGCCCTGCTTTTGGTCTCCCTCAAAACGTTTCTGGTCGTCCGCACCGGAAGCTTGGGTGTGCTCTCGGAAGCGCTCCACTCCAGCCTCGATTTGATCGCCGCGATCATCACCTTTCTCTCTGTCCGCATGTCCGACCAGCCGGCGGATGAGCGCCATCCCTACGGCCATGGCAAATTCGAAAATTTCTCCGCCTTCGTTGAAACCGGCCTGCTGGCGCTGACCGCCTGTTACATCATCTACGAAGCCTTCGCTCGCCTCTTTTTCCGCAGCGTGCACATTCAGCCCAGCGTAACCGCCATCCTCGTGCTCCTCGTCGCGCTTTCCATTGACGTGACGCGAGCGCGAGCCCTTTCCCACGTCGCGAAAAAATATTCCAGCGACGCGCTCGAAGCCGATGCCCTGCATTTCTCCACTGACGTCTGGAGCACCATCGTGGTCATCGCCGGCATCGCCCTCGTCTGGGCTGGCGAAACCTGGGATCTTCCCTGGCTGGTGTACGCCGACGCCCTGGCCGGACTCGCCGTCGCCGCCGTCATTCTCTGGGTCGGCGCGCAATTGGGCCGGCGCACGCTGGATGCTTTGCTGGACGCCGCGCCCGAAGGTCTGCAACAGGAAATCGCCAGAGCCGTGGCGCGCATGGACGGCGTCCTTGACGTCGACCGTGTGCGCGTCCGCCGCGCCGGCAATCGCCACTTCGTGGACGCCACCGTCAGCGTGGCGCGCACCGCCAGCCTCGAGCAAGTTCACGCCCTGAGCGACGCCATCGAAAAGCGCATCGGCGAAATCGTTCCCTCTGACGTGATGGTACACGCGGAACCACGCGCCCCGCAGGGCGAGCACCTGTTCGAAGCCATTCGCGCAGTAGCCCAGCGCATGGGCCTTGCCATCCATGACGTTGGTGCGCTCCAGCAGGACGGCCGGCTCTTCATCGAGCTGCATCTCGAAGTGGACGAAAACCTAAGCCTGCGCGACGCGCACCGACAAGCCAGCGCGCTCGAAGACGAAATTCGCGAACTCCGCGACGGCCTAGTTGAGGTCAACATCCATATCGAGCCGCTGGGACGCCACATCGCCACTCCCGACACGGGCATCGGCGAAATGAAGCAGCTCTCCCGCGCCGTCGAGGAATTCCTGAACGGCTTGCCCCTGGAATTCGACGAACTGGTGAACTGTCACGACGTCCGCGTCCGCCAGGTCGAGCACCACATTCTCGTCTCCTGCCACTGCACCATGAAGGGCGCCCTGCCCATCACTCAAATTCACGACGTGACTGCCGCCCTCGAAGACCGCGTAAAGGAAAAATTCCCTCAAATCAATCGCGTGACCATCCATCCCGAACCCTTCGAGGAAAAGTAGTAGCACAGGATTTATCCTGTGCGCTTCTAAGGATGAGAAATGTCAAGGCAAACAAAAGCTTGTAGAGCTAGCGCTCCGCCTGTCTCGCGAAAACCTGCGCCCCCATGGCCATCAACGCCGGAAAACAGACCAGCACATACCGCGGCTCCGCCGTTTCCAGCGTCGTCAGAAACGCCGTCCGCATCAGAATAAACAAAGCCAGGAATGCCACCGCAGGCCGAGCGGCTGAACTCAAGCGCCAAAGCCGCACAGCGCCCCACAAACCAAGCCCCACATAAACCATATTCATCACAAATAGTCCCACGGTGACTTCCTGATCGACCGGATCATCCTCCCGCATCTGCCGCAGCGGAAACACGTGTCCTGAAACCGGTATCAACTCAATGCGCGGCGTGAACCACATCGTCGCCGCGCGCGCCACCGGCAACCAAAGATACGTCCTCAACGGATGCCGCGCCGTTCGCTCCCGTGCAAGCGCGCCAAACTCCTGATCCTCTTCCGACGTCAACGTCAAATCATTGTTGTATGGTTCGAGAATGGCCGCGACCCGTTGCTTCTCCTCCGGCGTATCAAACGCCCGCGCCGGAATTTGTTCCACGTCGATGGACTCACTATTCAATTTCCACGGCACCAGGTAGCAATCTTTCACACGGTACAGCCACGTCTTTTCCCACGCCATGAAACCGTAAGGCACTAGCTCGCCCGGCAAATTCGAATTCTTCGGCGCCAGAAATTGCACCTCACCAAGCGTAATCAGATTTCGCATCGCCCACGGAGAAAGCACCATCACGCAGCCGACCGCCATCGCCAGGCTCACCATCACCCAGCGCTTGAATCTCTGCGCACGAAACAGCAATCCGCCAAACACCACTGCCGCGGCAACCAACAGAAGCGGCGTCTCCGGACGAAACAACGTCCCCATCCCAACGATCAATCCGGCTCCCAGCGCCGAATATTCCGCACTCCTCCCAAGCGGCATGTGCGAGCCCTTCACAAGAAATTCAGGTTTATCAATTCGCTGCAACGCCGCAACCACCGCACAGCACGCCAGCGCCGTCCACAATCCCGCGAACACCTCTGTCAACTCCACCGCGCAGTAATTGGCCGTGAAAGGACACAGCACCGCCATCCACATCGCCACCGATCGCACACGTTTGTTGGCGGGAGCGCCGTCGGGCGTAGCCGCCAGAAGCTCCGCCAGTCGGGCAATCATCAAGCAAGCAAGAAGATCCACCCCGATCTGCGCCACCATCACCCAAACGCGGGCGCCATCCCCCGTTCGTCCCGTCAGCGCATACACAATCGCAAGAAACGCCGGATACCCCGGCATGCGCAAATCCACCGGCGTAATCGTCCCGCCCACGTCCATCGCGTAGACATGGTGCTTCAGCCAATTCGTCGCCATCTGCTCATAGAGAATGGTGTCGCCGGAAGTGGCGGGATACTTCAGCACGAAAAACAACCGCAGGCACAGGCCCGCAACCAATGCAACAAAAGTATTCGAGAAAACTCGCCTCATCAATGCCACGCATCTTACAATAGAGCAGTCGGAATCGAGCAGACGGACTCAGCCCCAGCCTGATATATTTTCCCTTCCGTGCTGCCAGGTTGAAAGGTGACATGAAGGAACGCGGGCCTATATTTTATGACGCGGAGCGTGTGCGCTGGCGCCGTACCCGCCGGGTAATGGAAATCACCGGCGTGCTGCTGACGCTCCTGCTCGCCTATTTCTTCGTCACCATCGCAATCAGTGTGGATCTGCCCGCCGGACTTCTCCCCGATACCAAGCCCGGCTATCACCCCCTGACGCTGAAAGCCAAAAAGAAACCCGCCACCGTTCGCGAAGGCCGCCGCCGCCGCGTCGCCAATCTCGGTACCATTCCCGCCAGCTACGATCCCTTGCGCGCGGCATTTTTCGTCAGTTGGGACCCCAACAGCATGGCCTCCCTCAAGAAGCATTACAAAGACATCGACCTTTTGCTGCCCGAGCAATTGCACGCCGTCTCTTCCGATGGCTCGATCACCGTGGTGGACTACGAACGCGGCCAGCAACGCGTCAAAGCCTCCGCAGCGCAAGCCATCTCCATCCTGAAAGACGACAAGCTTCATCAATGGCTGAAGACGCTGAAAACGCTCAATCCCCCCGTCGAAATTCCCATGATGGGACTGGTCAACAATTACGACGGCACCACCTGGCGCATCAAGGAAATGGCCGAAATGCTCGCGAATTCCACCGCGCGCCAAAACCTTGTCCGCGATCTCACCGACTACGCCGTGCAATCGCATCAAGCCGGCATCGTCGTGGACTTCGAGGAAATTCCCGACAAGAGCCAGGATGACTTCCAGGAATTTTCCTCCTCGCTCGCCGCCTCTCTGCATGCCGTCAGCCTCAAGCTGATGATCGCTCTCCCCGCCCGCGACGACATTTACGACTACGAGTTCTTCGGCAAGCAGGCCGACGCCATCGTGCTCATGAACTACGATGAGCACTGGCTCACCTCCGGTCCCGGCCCCATCGCCTCTCAGGATTGGTTCGTCGAAAATCTCCGCCAAGTCCTCGAAGTGGTGCCCGCGCAGAAAATCGTGGTGACCATTGGGAACTATGCTTACGACTGGCCCGAAGTGGGGAAAAAAGCCAAGGAGTCTGCGGAATCACTCACCATTCAGGATGCTCTTCTCCACGCCTACGAATCCGAAACGCAAGTAGAGTTCGACCCCGTCTCGCTGAATCCGCACTATTCCTATTCCGACGAACACAACCATGTGCACCAGGTTTGGATGCTCGACGCCGTGACCGCCTACAACGAATTGCGCGCCAGTGAACGTCTCGGCGTCCAGGGCACCGCGCTCTGGCGCCTGGGCTCCTCGGACGCTTCCATGTGGCCAATCTGGGATGCCACGCGTCCGGATGATGCGACTCGCCAAAAACTCGCGGATGTTCCGCCAGGGCCCGACCTGATTTTCGAAGGCGAAGGCGACGTCTGGCATTTCATTGACACGCCCAAACACGGCAGCCGCACCTTCACCTACGATGCCGCCACCGACCTCTTCACCAGCGAAAAATACGACTCCTACCCGCTCTCCTATCACATCGATCAACTCGGCGCGGTACCCAAAAAACTCGCCATCACCTTCGATGACGGCCCCGACCCCAGCTGGACTCCCAGAATCCTCGATGTCCTGAAGCAGAAAAATGTGCCGGCCACATTTTTTGTCATCGGAGTGGAAGCTAGCCAATCGCCGAATATTCTGAAGCGCGAGTACGCCGAAGGGCATGAAATCGGGAATCACACCTACACGCATCCGTCCTGGGACGACGTTTCCCCGACGCAAATCCGCTGGGAACTCAATCTCACCCAGCGGCTCATCGAAAGTACCCTGGGCGTGAAATCGATTCTGTTCCGCCCGCCCTTCGGCATTGACCACCAGCCCGAGTATGCCGAAGAAGTCGCGCATCTTCCTCTCGCCCAGGACATGGGCTATCTCATCATCGGCCAGAAGATCGACCCGCACGATTGGAAACAGGAGAACGGTAAGCAAGTCCCGGCGGCGGAAATCGTGGACAACGTCATCAGCCAGGCCGGCGACGGCAACATTATCCTTTTTCACGATGGCGGCGGTGACCGCACCCAGACCGTCCTCGCTCTTCCCCAAATCATTGACAAGCTCCGCGCCCAAGGCTACAGCTTTGTTTCCGTCTCCGACCTGATCGGCAAAACCCGCGCGCAGATCATGATTCCGCTCACGAGCGAGGAGCAGTTCGAAGCTCGCGCCGACGGCTTCATTTTCGGCCTTTATCACTGGGCCAGAATGAGCATCGCCACCATCTTCATCCTCGGCATCGTTCTGGTTAGCGGTCGCGCGCTGATCATCGGCATTCTCGCGTTAATCGAAAAGCTGCGCCCCGATCGTGCGGTGATGTCCGATCCCCCGCCTAGCGTCGCTGTGCTCATCCCCGCGCACAACGAAGAAAACGTCATCGTGCAGACGGTCACCTCCGTCCTTCTTTCGGATTTCAACGAGTTGCAGATTATCGTCGTGGATGACGGTTCCACCGACAAGACCGGCGAGCTTCTCGAGACGAATTTTGCGCATGAGCCTCGCGTTCGAATCATTCACCAAGTGAACCGCGGAAAAGCCGCGGCCCTGCGTCTCGCCTTGTCCATGGCTGAAACGGACATCGTCGTCACCATTGACGCCGATACGGAAATCGAATCCGACGCCATCAGCAAACTCGTCCGCCATTTTTCCGACCCCACCGTCGGCGCCGTCGCCGGCAACGTCAAGGTCGGCAACCGTTCCCGCTGGCTCACCCGCTGGCAGGCCCTCGAATACATCACCAGCCAGAACATGGAGAAGCGCGCCTTCGACCTCTTGAATTGCATCACCGTAGTTCCAGGGGCGCTCGGCGCCTGGCGCAAGAAAGCCATCGAAGCCGCCGGCGGCATCACCGCGGACACCGTCGCCGAAGACGCCGACCTGACCATCGCCATTCGCCGCCTCGGCTGGCGCGTCAGCTACGACGAAGAAGCCATCGCCTGGACCGAAGCGCCCGAAAAAGCCAGCCAGCTCATTCGCCAGCGTTTCCGCTGGACCTTCGGCACTCTGCAATCCTTCTGGAAGCACAGCGACACGCTTTTCCGCCCCAAGCACGGCACCCTCGGCTGGATCGCCCTGCCCAACATTTTCGTTTTTCAGCTCGTTCTTCCGCTCATCTCTCCAATCATCGATCTCCTGTTCTTTGGTTCCGTCGTGCTCTGGGCACTGGAAAAGTGGCACCCTTCCTGGCTGCCTCAAATCCATTCCACCAACGATGACCTGCTGCGCTCGGTGTTCTTTTTCCTTGGCTTTCTGCTCATTGACATCCTCACCTGCGTGATCGCCTTCGCGCTGGAGCGCAAGGAAGACTGGACGCTGCTCATCCCCGTGTTGTTGCAGCGTTTCTATTACCGGCAGCTCATGTACGTCGTGCTCTTCCGCTCCGTGAAGGAAGCCGTCAGCGGCCGCCCCGTTGGCTGGCGCGGCGTCGAACCGGAATCTCCGCCAAAACTCCACGATACTCCGCCCAAACCCGCCCCCGCAGAAGGCAATTAGCCTGCTCACGCCTCCTCGCAGTGCGCGTCTCATTTCTTGGGTGCGCCTCCCTTGCCTGCAAACATTCCACGCCGCGCGTTTTTGAAAGCTTCCGCCACGGCTGGCGCCAGCCTCCTCCTGCCTTTTTGTTTTCCTGGAACGATGCGAACTCCAAGGACTTCACGCGCTGTGACACCCGCGCCATTTTCACCCAACGCCTGGCTGGAACTCTACTCGAATGGCGACGTAAAAATCTGCTGCGGCAAATCCGAAATGGGTCAGGGCGTTCGAACCGCGCTCCCGATGATTGTCGCCGAAGAACTCTGCTGCGACTGGCGCCGCGTTCAGGTCGTCGCGGCCGACCTCGATCCCAAGTATGGCAATCAGCTCACGGGCGGAAGCCTGAGCGTTCGAACGTCCTACGATACTCTGCGCAAAGCCGGCGCGGCTGCCCGCGAGATGCTCATCTCCGCCGCCGCTATCCAATGGAATGTCCGTCACTCCGAATGTCACGCCGAAAATGGTTCTGTCATTCACCCTTCGACCGGCCGAACTTTAGGTTTCACACAACTCCTCGTCGCCGCTGCCGCCCTGCAGCCTTCCGCCGATCCTACCCTGAAAAAACAATCCGAATTTCATCTCCTTGGCAAACCCACTCCGCGCACCGACACGCCGCAAAAAATAAACGGCGCCGCGCAATTCGGCCTCGACGTTCGCGTCCCCGGAATGTTAATCGCCTCCGTCGAGCGCAGCCCTGTCTACGGCGGCACGCCCCGCAGCTTCAATGTCGCCGAAGTCAAATCCGCTCCGCACGTCCGCGCCGTCTTCGAACTCAAGTCCGCCCACCTCACCCATCAATTCGGCGAAACCTCCGGGCCCGGTAGCCGCAACTACACCTGCGCAGGCGTCGCCGTCGTCGCCGATTCCACCTGGGCCGCCCTCGCAGCCCGCAAACTTCTCAAAGTGGAATGGAACGATCCTCCCCTTGCCACCGAAAGCACCGCCAGCCTCCGGGAGAAAATGCTCCAGCTTACTTCCCAGCCCTGCCCGGTCATTCGAAACGACGGCGACTTCGAAAAGGCCCACGCCAGCGCCGCCAAAAAAATCGAAGCCGTCTACGAACTCCCTTTCCTCGCCCACGCCACCATGGAGCCCATGAATTGCACCGCTCACGTCCGCGATGGCGAATGCGAACTCTGGGCCCCCACGCAAGTTCCCGCCGCCGCCGCCGAATCCGTCGCCCAGGCCCTCGGCATTCCGCGCGATCGCGTCAAAGTCCACATCACCTTCATCGGCGGAGGCTTCGGCCGCCGCCTCATCCAGGACTACGCCGTCGAAGCCGCGCTCATCTCCCGCGAAGCCGGCGCGCCCGTTCAAGTCGTCTGGACTCGCGAAGACGACATCCGCCACGATTTCTATCGCCCCGCTGCCTGCCACGCCTTCCAAGCCGGCCTCGATG
Organism: uncultured Acidobacteriota bacterium; assembly: GCA_963729455.1. Taxonomy (GTDB): domain Bacteria; phylum Acidobacteriota; class Terriglobia; order Acidiferrales; family UBA7541; genus Acidiferrum. The sequence goes on along the minus strand of CAVSNX010000001.1, from coordinate 403,687 downwards.
CTCGCGGCAATCTCCTCTCCTGGCGCCACCGCGCCTCTTCACCCTCCATCGAAACTTTTTACAACGGCACCGGCATTTCCCCTCAAAACGCCGCCCAGGTCGACTCCCTCGACTTTCCCGCCCTCTTCATTCCCAATTTCCGCCTCGAATTCGCCGTCGCCGAATCCGGCATGCCTCTCGGCTACTGGCGCTCCGTCGATGCCTCCGGAAATCAATTCGCGCTCTCAACTTTCTTCGATGAAGCCGCCCACGCCGCCGGCCGCGACCCCGTCGAGTTCCTCCTCGCCACTCTGGGCCCTTCGCGCAAGATTGATTTAGGAAACGAAGGAAGCATCGATGTCGCCCGCCGCCGCGCCGTCATCGAGCTCGCCGCCGGAAAATCAAATTGGCATCAGCCGCTCCCCGCGGGCCGCGGCCGCGGCATCGCCACCGCCTCCGGCTGGGGCAGCCTTGTCGCCCAGGTCGCCGAAGTCGCATGCGACGCAAAGCGCGGCACTCTCCGCGTCGATCGCATCGTCTGCGCCATCGATTGCGGCCTCGCCATCAATCCTCTCGGCGTCCAGGCCCAAATGGAAGGCGCCATCAATTTCGGTCTCGCACAAACTTTGAAAAGCGCCATCACTGTCAATCGCGGCCGCATCGACCAAAGCAATTTCCACGATTACGAAGTGCTGCGCATGAGCGACGCCCCCGCCCAAATCGATGTGTACATCGTGCCCAGCACCAACGCGCCCGGCGGCTGCGGCGAACCCGGCGTCCCGCCCGCCGCCCCCGCCGTCGCCAACGCCATCTTCGCCGCCACCGGCAAGCGCATTCGACACTTGCCTATTCGCTCGGCCGATTTGCGCTCCGGCTAAATGATTTTTTGTGGATTTTCATCTAGACGAGCAGTTGTTGTAGGATATCGTTCTGCAAGAGGGAGGACTCCATGGCCACCACTTTCACCCTGAACGGCAAACCGCAAACCGTCGACGTCAGCCCGGACATGCCCTTGCTCTGGGTGCTTCGCGACACCCTCAACATGACCGGTACCAAATTCGGCTGCGGCATGGCGCTCTGCGGAGCCTGTACCGTGCACATCAATGGCGAAGCCACGCGCTCCTGCGTCACCGCGATCTCCAGCGTCGCGGGCAAAAAGGTCACCACCATCGAAGGTCTCTCCGCCGATGGCAGCCATCCCGTCCAGCAAGCCTGGATGGAAGAAGACGTTCCGCAATGCGGCTACTGCCAGTCCGGGCAAATCATGTCCGCCGTCGCGTTGCTCTCCAAGAAACCCAAGCCCACCGACGCTGACATTGACGACGCCATGAGCGGCAACATCTGCCGCTGCGGCACCTACCAGCGCATCCGCAAAGCCATCCACCGCGCCGCCGAAATGCAATCGAAAGCCTAAGGCTCAATCACCAACAAAGTTTCTCCTCAACCGAATCGCTCACAAGCAACACCGAGGTGTCCCATGGCAACCACGTCTCTCGTAAACCGTCGTGATTTCCTCAAGACCGGTGCCGCTGGCGGAGCCGCGCTCGTCATCGGCTTCCACCTCTCGCCGATCGCGTTTGCGGATCAGTCCGAAGCCCAGGAAAAGAAACCACCCAGCCCCTTCGACGCCTGGGTTCGCATCACGCCGGACAACCACGTCACCCTGATTCTCGCCAAATCGGAAATGGGACAGGGCATCATGACCGCGCTCCCCATGATCCTCGCCGAAGAACTGTGCGTGGATTGGAAGCGCGTCAAAGTCGAGCAAGCGGCGACCAATCCCAAGATTTATGACCTGGGCACCGGAGGAAGCGGCAGCGTCGCGGGCTCTTGGCTGCTCCTGCGCCGGGCGGGCGCGGCTGCGCGAGAAGTGCTCATCGCCGCCGCGGCTCAGAAATGGGAAGTCGGTCCCGACACCTGCAAAGCCGAGAACGGACAAGTGGTACACGGCCATCCCCAGCGCTCTCTGTCCTATGGTGAATTAGTCGAGGCCGCGGCCAAGCTTCCGATTCCCAATTTCAACACCGTTCCGCTCAAGAACTCCGATGATTTCACGCTTGTCGGCCACGATACTCGTCGTGTCGAAGCCCGCGATAAAGCCACGGGCGTTGCCAAGTTCGGAATCGATTCCCGCGTTCCAGGCATGTTGTATGCCGTCGTCGCGCGCTGCCCCGTTTTTGGCGGCAAGATGATCTCGTTTGACGCCACAAAGGCGAAGGCTGTGCCCGGTGTTCGCGATGTCATTCCATTTGAAACCAGCGGGCGTGGCGCTTCCATCACCGGTGGCGTTGCCGTTCTCGCCGACAATTCCTGGGCTGCCATGAAGGGCCGCAACGCGCTCGACGTGAAATGGAACGAAGGCCCCGCCGTGAATGAGTCCTCGGCCGAACTCCACAAACAATTTCTCGCCAACGCCGCCAAGCCCGGCAAAGTCGTGCGCAACGACGGCGACGCAAATTCCGCTCTCGCCTCCGCCACGAAAAAAATCGAGTCAGCTTACGAGCTGCCCTTCGCGCCCCACGCCTGCATGGAACCCATGAATTGCACCGTGCACATCCGCCCCGATGGCGCGGAAGCCTGGGTGCCAACGCAGGCGCCTCAATGGGCGCAAGCCGTCATCGCGGAAGCCGCCAAGCTGCCCCCGGAAAAGGTCATCGTGCACACCACGCTGATGGGCGGCGGCTTTGGCCGGCGCTACCAGGCGGATTTCGTGATGGAAGCGGCGCAAGTCGCCGCGAAGACCGCAGGAAAACCGGTGATGGTTCTCTGGACCCGCGAAGACGACATGCAGCACGATTTTTATCGCCCGGCTTCCTATCACAAATTCCAGGGCGCGCTGGACGCCAACGGCAACCTCGCGGCTTGGAAACATTTTCAAACCTCCACCTCCATCGCCGCCAAGTGGAGCGAGAAGGGTGAGGAGGATTCGGGGCTGGGCGAATTCGGCACCGGCGCAACCATTCCTTACATCACGCCCAACCTCCGCATCGAATACACCTTGGCCAAATCCAGCGTGCCCCGCGCGTGGTGGCGTTCCGTCGAACACTCCAGCAGCGGCTTCGTCGTGGAAAGTTTTGTGGATGAGCTGGCCGCAGCCGCCGGCCAGGATCCCTTGGCGTTTCGAATGAAACTCATCGGCGGTGACCGCAAGATTCCGCAGTTCAATGACGAGAAAGCGCCGCCGCTCGATACCGCGCGGCTCAAAGGTGTTCTGCAACTCGCTGCGGAGAAGGCGGGCTGGGGCAAACCGCTTCCCAAAGGTCAGGCACGCGGGATCGCTACATTTTATTCCTTCAATTCCTACACCGCCGCCGTCGCCGAAGTCAGCGCCAAAGACGGCGTCGTGAAGGTCCACCGTCTCGTCTACGCCGTGGATTGCGGCCGCCCCATCAATCCCGACGGCATCCGTGCGCAAGTGGAAAGCGCCGCCATCTACGGCCTCTCCGCCGCTTTGCACGATGCCATCACCATCAGTGGAGGCCGCGTCGAGCAATCGAATTTTAACGACTATACGGTGCCACTAATGAGCGAGACTCCCAAAACCGAGGTGCACGTGGTGATGAGCCACGAAGATCCCACCGGCATCGGCGAACCCGGCCTCCCGGTAGTCGCCCCTGCCATGTGCAACGCCATCTTCGCCGCCACCGGCAAACGCCTTCGCCGCCTCCCCATTCGCGCCGAAGACTTGGCGTAGTGTCGCCACCAAACCAATGCCATCCGTAGGGGCACGATACATCGTGCCCCGCGGGCTCCAGCCCGCCGCCACTCTCTAAGGACAAAATAATAAAAATCTACTTCTTACCGAAAACTGAAAACTGATTACTGACAACCGGCTTTGTTGCAAAATACCGTGTGCCTCTGTCTTCCATCTACCTCGCCGCCATCCCTTTTGTGATTTGGTTTTATCTCCTTCTCGCCCGCGGCTCCTTCTGGAAAGTCCAGGAAGACAACACCGTTCCGCAGCAACTCGAGAACTGGCCACGCGTCATCGCCGTCGTTCCCGCGCGCAACGAAGCCGAAACCATCGCCCGTGTCGTCAGCGCTTTGGCCAAGCAGGACTACCCCGGCGAATTCTCCATCATCATCGTGGATGACCACAGCGACGACGGCACGTCAGCGCTGGCGCTACAGACCGCCGAAGAATCCGGCGTAACAAACCGGGTGCTCGTTCACGCAGCCGCTCCGCTCCTACCCGGCTGGACCGGAAAGCTCTGGGCCTTGAACGAAGGCATCTCCCTGGCCGCAAAAAAAACGCCCGCTTTCTACTGGTTCACCGACGCCGACGTGGTCCACGCGCCCGATACCTTGCGCCGCCTCGTCTTCCGCGCCGAACGCGATTCGCTCGATCTCACATCCCTAATGGTGCTGCTACAGGCAAAAACATTTCCGGAGCGCTTCCTGATCCCCCCATTCCTCTACTTTTTCCTGATGCTCTATCCCCCGCGTTGGATCGCCGACCCCAAAGCGCGCACCGCAGGCGCCGCCGGCGGATGCATCTTGCTCCGCCGCACCGCGCTCGAACGTATCGGCGGCCTCGCCGCCATTCGAAACGAAGTCATCGACGATTGCGCGCTCGCCCGCGCCATAAAAAAGTTCGGCGGCAAAATCTGGATGGGCCTCACGCGCGCCAGCGTCAGCCTTCGCGAATACCGCACCTTCGGCGAAATCCGCGACATGATAGCGCGCACCGCCTTCGCGCAGCTTCGCCATTCATCCATTCTGCTAGTCGCCACCCTCGTCGGCCTCTTCGTCACCTTTTGGCTCGCCTGGATTCTCTTCCTCACCGGAAACGACCCCGCCTGGATCATGGCCAGCACCGCCATCTCCATCATGACCACCACCTTCCTGCTAACCGTCTCTTTTTACGGCCTCTCCCCGCTCTGGTCCTTCACCCTCCCGCTCGCCGCCGCCTTCTACGCCTACGCCACCTGCCTCTCCGCCGCCCGCCACTACCTCGGCCGCGGCGCCCAATGGAAAGGCCGCACCCAATCGCCGCATTGATTCTAGTGAGTACAGCGCGGTGTCCAAATTTCTAGTCTCGCGCCAGCTTTCTTGCTATTCTTCCATTGGAAGAGTCCTTCCACGAACCAGGGTTTCGTTCGGTTCGAGGCGCCTATGCTAGCCGTAAAAGACATTTCCGGGTTGCTCGCTGGTGTTCCCAAGGGAGCATGGGTCGCCTTGTCCAGAGACGAGGAGCGGGTGATCGCCTACGCCGCCGAGCTCCAGGAAGCATTGGACAAAGCCAAGAAAGCGGGAGAGACAGACCCCATCGTGATTCGCGTTCCGGAAGCAGAAGCCACCGCTCTTCTCGTGTAAGACCGAAGTGGCAATTTACCCAGTCCCGTATACCAAAACCCCGGTTCCACCAAGTCCCGCGTTTTCCGCCGGACGCTCTGCTTTCCGTCCCGTATTACGATTGAAATTGATATCCGGCCAGAATCGCCTCTCCTGCTATGCCATCGTGGATTCCGGCGCCGACCATTGTGTATTTCCGCGTTCCTTCATGCAGCCGTTGGGCTTGGATCCGCTCGCAGCGCCTCTGGAAATGACCGCCGGAGTGGGCAGCACGAACGTCCCCACGCATTTCGTCAAGATCGAAATAGACTTACAGGGCCTGAGTCAATTCCCGGTGTACGCAGGATTCACAACTGGACTTGACCCCATCGGAATCGGCCTGCTCGGACAATCCGGGTTTTTCGATCGTTTCATCGTGCACTTCAAACTGGCGCAAGGAATCTACGAAATCGAAACGTAACGCCCGCGTCTGAACTGATTTACTATCAAAATTTCTGGTGATTCGCATTTGAATTTGTTATTCTTTGCCAAGGTGAAGTACAGGGCTGTATCCCGCCTTTAAGGAACGGCACCGGAGGCCACCATGAGCGTTGTCCCGCATTCCGGGAACGGAAAAGTCACCGTGCCCGAACTCCTGCAGCGCAAATCCAATGCTGCCGGCTCCCTATCCAGTTCCAAGAAAATTACCTCCCTCACCGCCTACGACTATCCGACCGCACGCCTGCTCGATGAAGCCGGCGTGGACGTTATTCTGGTCGGCGATTCCCTCGGCATGGTCGTGCTAGGCCACGAAAACACGCTGTCCGTCACCATCGACGAAATGCTGCATCACACCCGCGCCGTGCGCCGTGGAACCCGCCGCGCCCTCCTCGTCGCAGACATGCCCTACGGCAGCTATCACACCGACATGTCCGAATCCCTCCACAACGCCATGCGCTTCGTCAAAGAAGCAGGCGCCGAAGCCGTAAAAGTCGAAGGCGGCGAACGCCGCCTAGAACTAATTTCCCGCCTCACCGAAGCCGAAATCCCGGTAATGGGCCACGTCGGCCTCACGCCGCAATCGGTCAATGCCCTCGGCGGCTATCGCGTGCAGGGCAAGACGTTGGACACCGCCGAAGTGCTGATTCGCGATGCCCGCGCCGTGGAAGCGGCGGGCGCATTCGCAGTCGTGCTGGAGGCCGTCCCCCGCGAACTAGCCGCGCAAATCACCCGCGAATTGCGCATCCCCACCATCGGCATCGGCGCCGGCCCCGATTGCGATGGCCAGATTCTCGTAATCCATGATCTACTCGGCCTCACCTTCCATCAGACCCCGAAATTTGCGCGCCAGTACGCCGATGTCCGGGAAATCATCGCCAAGGCCGCCAGAGAATATTGCGAAGATGTGCGCGGGGGCACGTTCCCCTCTGACGGCGAGTCCTATCACGGCTCGCAGATGGCGTCCGAGCAAAAAGAGGCGTCGGTCAATACCGACGGCGACTGGTAGAACGCGCCCCGCGAAGCAAGAGTCAAAAGTACATTCCTCGTCTTCGCACGCAATCTGTGGAGGGAAAGATGACGCCGCAAGAGATGCGCACGCTGTTCGACTACAATGCCTGGGCGAATCGTCGCTCGATTGAAGCGGCATCCGCTCTGACCGCCGAGAAATTTGTGCAGCCGATGGGCTCCAGCTTTGGTTCCGTGCGCGATACCCTGGCGCATATTTTGGGCGCCGAATGGATCTGGCTGGAGCGCTTTCAGGGCCGCTCGCCTTCTTCGCTTCCGGATACCACGCAATTTCAGGACATAGCGAGTCTGCGGGAACGCTGGGACGAGCTCGAAGCGCGCTTGCTGACTTTCGTGCGCGGCCTGGCGCAGTCGGACCTTGACCGCGTGTTCGAATACAAGACGCTGAAATTCGGCGTGTACCGCAATCCCCTCTGGGAATCGATGCAGCACTTGGTGAATCACGGAACGTATCACCGCGGCCAGGTCACGACACTGCTGCGGCAGCACGGCGCGCAGCCCATCGCGACGGACCTCATGCATTTCTATCGCGAACGCGCCACCGCCGCCGGCGCATAGCCTCGCGCGCCCACCCTTCCCAGTGGAAACCATTCGAACCATTGCCTGGATGAAGGAACTAGCGCGCCAAGCGCACGCGGAGAACCGCATCATCGGCCTGGTCCCCACGATGGGCGCTCTTCACCGTGGACACGTTGCTCTCGTCGAACGCGCCAAAAAAGATTGCTCGCCCGTAATCGCCTCCATTTTCGTCAATCCCAAGCAATTCGGCCCCAACGAAGATTTTTCCAAATACCCGCGCACCTTCGAAAAAGACCGGGAAAAACTCGAGCAAGCCGGCGTGCATGCCCTCTTCGCTCCCGAAGCGCCCGAAATCTATCCGCCGGGATTTTCTTCCTACGTGAACGTGGACGGACTGAGCGACCGCCTAGAAGGCCGCTCCCGCCCCGGCCATTTTCGCGGCGTCGCCACCGTCGTCCTCAAACTCCTGCAAATCGTCCAGCCCGATTTCGCCTACTTCGGCCGCAAGGACGCGCAGCAATCGCGCATCATCATGCAAATGGCGCACGACCTGAACCTCAACACAGAAATCGTCGTCTGCCCCATCGTCCGCGAACCAGACGGCCTGGCCTTTTCCTCCCGCAACGCTTACCTGAACCCAGACGAACGCAAAGCCTCGACCGTCCTGCATCGCGCCCTCGACGCTGCGAAAACCGAACTCCTAACCGGGGTGCGCGACGCCCTCCAACTACAAACAGTGCTCCATCGCACCCTCGGAGCAGAACATCTGGCAAAAGTGGACTACGCCGAAATCGTGGACGCCCACTCCTTCGAGCCAGTCACCCGCATCAGCAAACCCTCCTACATTCTCCTGGCCGTCTTCCTCGGCAAAACCCGCCTCATCGACAATCTCTACCTCGAACCGAATCAAGCCGTCCCCGACGAACTCGATATCCACTTCTAGCCTCTCGTAGCGGCCGCCTTCAGGCGGGCCCTCCCTCCCATTGAGCCAAATCGCTTCGGCCCCTAATCCCCAATCCGGCGCGTCGCGGTGTGATATAATATTTTCCGTAAACGACTGCGCCCCGGCCTTGCCGGGGCGTTTCTGTTTTCGGGCCATTTTTGCGGCGCCGGCTTGCCCTGAGGTCACCGAAGGGCATCTTCCCGGTGTACCTTCCAAGTCCCACGGCTGTCTCGTTACTTTCTCTTCTCTGACTGAGAACTGAAAACTGACCACTGAAAACCGTTTCGACTTACGGGAGCCAACTCCGTTGCACCCAGCAAGCAAATCCCAAAACTAAAACTCTAAGGAGACTTCTAGCCTTCTCTCAAAGCAAAGGACCGCGGATCCCTGTGTCTGTTCACCTTCTCCGATGGCCGCCGCTGCCGCACCCCGCGCATCGCCAGCCATCCCTATTTCTGCCTCTACCACGCCCAAAAAGAAGCCCAATCCCTAGCCACCCAAAAACTCAGCAACGAGCTGGCCTACTTCTTCTCCGGCAGCTACCTCGCCGCCTGCGATCTCAGCACCGCCCTGTCCCGCATCATCCCTGCGGTCATCCGCGGCGATGTAAAACCCAAAACCGCCCGCACCGTCGCCTATCTCGCGCAAACGCTCCTGCAGTCCATCCGCGTTTCCCAGCACGAATTCATCAACGCCTATAGCCCCGACAGCTGGCGCGGTGCCGTCCGCGACTCCGTCAAGTCCGACCGCGACTACCTCTTCCCGCCCAAGCCCGCCCCCAAACCCGCCCCGCCCTCCACTCCGCCACCCAACCCCACCGTCTCCTCGCCTTCCACGCCGCCAGTATCAAACGTCGTCACCCCGCCCGCCCCATCTCCAGCTCCACCCCGCGCCCCGCAAACCCCCGCCGCGCCACCCCAAGCCTCGGCTCTTAAGAATTGTCATTCCGAGCGCAGCGAGGACCTCTTCGCCTCCGAGCGTTCTGTGCGAGGAGAATCTGCTTTTCCCCGCCCAGAAGAAAACCGCCCACAAACCGCCTCCAAAGCCGCCCCGACCACCAGCCAAGCTCAACCCATTCCCGCAGCCCCGCCCTTCCACTCCACGATATGAACCAAGTCGGGAGGCCCACTGGCTCAACCACGACCCTGCCACCCGCCCCCGCCCAGACAGCAAACTCCTTTAGAATCAACACTTCCGCACCGACCCCGCAACTGTTGATTCTAAACCACTTACACCACCGCTAAGTCCTGTATCAGCAACACTTACAGAAAACAGGGGGAGGGGCTGCTTCCGTCGAAAGACTTGTCAGAAGAGAACGTCTTGAGGCCAGCGGGGAACTACGTCTTACTTCGCTGGATGCGCTTTAAGACTTCGGCGGCATGGCCCTTGGCTTTCACCAGCGGCCAGACCTCTTCGATCTTGCTATCTTTGCCGATCAGGAACGAACTCCGAATGATGCCCATATACGTGTGGCCCATAAACTGTTTCTTCTCCCACGCCCCAAACTTCCCGAGCGTTTTATGCTCGGGATCGCTGAGCAAAGGAAAATTCAGTTTGTACTTTTCTTTGAAAGACGCGAGCGCCTTGACGGGATCCGCGCTCATCCCCAGAATCGCCACCCCTTGCTTGTCGAACTCCGGCTTTGCGTCACGAAACTCGGACGCCTCGATCGTTCAACCTGAGGTGTTCGCTTTGGGAAAGAAAAAAAGCAGCACGCGGTAGCCCGAGAAGTCTTTCAGCGACACCTCTTTGCCATCGTCCGCTAAAAGATTGAACTTGGGAGCTTTGGCGCCGGTCTTCAGCATTCAGTTTCCTCAACGAAACAGTTTCGGAGTTTCCGGCAACCGCAAAAATGGCAGCTGGGCTGCCGCACCCCAAAATCAGGAGAGCAGCTTGCGCAGAACGTCATTGACGGCCTGCGGATTGGCCTGGCCGCGCGTGGCCTTCATGACTTGGCCGACGAAAAATTTGAAGACGCCCTCATTGCCCGATTTGAATTTGGCCACATTGTCCGGATTTTTGGCGATAACGTCGCGTGCGGCTTGCTCGATGGCGGCGTCGCTGACTTGCGCGCCTAGTCCTTCCGCGGCAACAATTTCCGCGGCGCCGCGGCCAGATGCGAACATTGTCGCGAAAACTTTCTTTCCGATAGCGCCGGTAATCTGGCTGGACTCGACAAGCTTCACCAATTCCGCAAGCGCCGCGGCAGAAACTGGACTCGCGTCAATTTCCTTGCCGGAATCTTTCAAGCCGCGCAGCAGTTCGGTTTGCATCCAGTTGGCGGCGGCTTTGCCGGGCGCTCCGGCTTTTACGGCAGCTTCGAAATAATCAGCAAGAGCCTGCGTGCTGGTGAGCACTTCGGCGTCGTACGGCGTGATGCCGTAGACGCCCACAAATCGCGCGCGTTTCGCCTCTGGCATTTCGGGAAGTGTGCGGCGAACTTCGTTACGCCAGGCTTCGCTGATGTGCACGAGCAACAGATCCGGCTCCGGGAAATACCGGTAGTCGTGTGCTTTTTCTTTCGAGCGCATGGAAACCGTGTGACTTTCCGCCTGATTCCACAGCCGCGTTTCCTGCGAGATTCTTCCGCCCGATTCGAGCACACCGATGTGCCGCTCGATTTCGTTTTCAAGTGCTTTCTGCAAATAACGGAACGAATTCAAATTTTTTACTTCCACCTTGGTGCCGAACTCTTTCGCGCCGCGCAGCCGCACGCTAACGTTTGCGTCGCACCGCAGTGAGCCTTCCTCCATATTCACGTCGCTGACGCCCGTGTACAGCAGGATTTGGCGCAACGTCGTGAGGTACGCGTAAGCTTCTTCCGGTGTGCGCATGTCCGGCTCGGAAACAATCTCGCTCAGCGGCGTCCCGCACCGGTTGTAGTCAATGTAGGCCTTGGTCGCCGATTGCGAAAATCCTTCGTGAAGATTTTTCGCCGCGTCCTCCTCCAGGTGCAGCCGCGTGATCCCGATGCGCTTCCTCTCCCCGCCAACTTCAATCTCCAGCCATCCGCCCGTCGACAGCGGCAATTCGTACTGCGAAATTTGGTAGCCCTTGGGCAGGTCCGGATAAAAATAATTTTTCCGCGCAAAGCGTGAGTGATCGTGCACCGTGCAATTCAGTGCCAGCGAAGCCCGCATGCCCATCTCCACCGCGCGCTTGTTCACGACCGGAAGAGTTCCAGGCAAGCCCAGGCACACCGGACACACGTTGGTATTCGGCGGATCGCCAAAGCGCGTCGAGCACCCGCAGAAAATCTTCGTCCTGGTCAGCAGCTGAACGTGGACTTCCAGCCCAATAACCGGCTCGTACTTCGCCAGCACCTCCGGCGCGAGCGCCGTTTCCTCTGGAGTAGATTTCGCCATAACGGAACGAGGATTATAGCATCGGCTGGTTTTCAGTGGTCAGTAGTCGTAGCGCGCTGGGCGGAGGCGTGCAGCGCAGGAATTGAACGTTCAGCCAAGGCATAGCCGCCGAACAGCAGGGCGGCGTAAAGGGCGTCGCCAGCAAGCGTGTTCCAGAAAAGCGGGATACCAACGACGTAGCAAGCGACGAGGCCGGAACCGTTGTGCGGGTAGCCGCCGAGGAATTGCCAGACGGCAAAATTCGTGACGATAAAAAACTGAATCGCGCCGAGGAGCGTGGCGAGACTGATGCGCCCGATCGCGCGGCGATCGCGCAGCCAAAGTCCGATGACCACGCTGACGAGAAAGCTCGCATAGACGATCGGGATGAGCTTGTGGAAGCCGACAAAGAGGTCTCCCGCAAACAGCGCCAACAGCGGGAAGAAGAAGGCCAGCCTGCGGTCGCGCAGCACGGCACCGGAGAAAAGCGCCATCGCGCCCACCGGCGTGAAATTCCACGGATGCGGGGCGATGCGCAAGGCGGCAGCGAGAACAATCAAGACGAGAGCCAGCAGCGTGCGGCAGAGCAGATTTTCTTTTTGAGAGATTTCGGCGTTCATTTTGTTGGTTCCTCCAGTTGGGGCAATAAATCGCAAAATACAAAACCATCGCGATTGACGACTTCTCCAGTACGCACTGGAATAGGAGATTGAAAAATGGGGCCGTCGAAGACAAACGTGTGGAACTCGCCGTTTTCGCCGCAGGGATCGGCGTGCGCGGGAAGCTCGCGGAAAAAGGATTCGTCGAGTTCGCGGCCGGCGATGCTGGGATCGAGAATCTTCGGATCGATGCAAGCTGCGATGGCGCGAAAGCGCTGCTCGTGGAAATAGCGAATGAGTTCGCGCGTATCGCGCTTCCAAATGGGAAAGACCGCAGTCATGCTGATGCGCGCAAGGTTCTTCTCGCGGTAGGCGCGGAGGTCTTCGAGGAAAATGTCGCCGAAAGCGACCTTGCGAACGCCCCGGCTATAGAAGAGACGTAGCGCTTCTTCCATGCGCGCCTCGTAAACCGGATTGACGCATTGCGGCGGGATGCAGACTTCATGCAGCGGCAGGCGGAGAGCGTCCGCTTGCCGCTGCAGTAGTTCGCGGCGAACACCGTGCATAGCGATGCGGTCGTAGCCTTCTGTAACGGTCGTGAGAAGTGCCACGATTTCAAACTGTTTCTGCTGGAGCAGCGTGTGCAACGCCATGGCGCTGTCTTTGCCGCCGCTCCAGCAGAAGAGAATGGGTTCCAGTGAGTTCATGGCCAGTTGTCAGTCGTCCGTTTTCGTTCTCAGTAAAATAGAAACTCAGTATACTTGGATAAGTTTAATTACGGCCGGTGAAGCGGTAGTTGAGGCCGAGGCGGTAGTCGCGGCCTAGCGCCGGGAAACCGACCGCGTCCTGATACTGCTTGTCCAGAAGATTCGTGACGCGGCCGTAGAACGAGACGCCGCGGCCAAAATTGTAGCTGGTCGCGAAATCGACTCGCACGTAACCGGGATTGTGCGTATTGCAAGGGCCAGTGCAAACGTTCCCGATTATGGTGCTGTCAAAATCGCTGTCCGTGCGCACCCCCGTAAAATAACCGGCAATGTTGAAATTGAGCCGGCGGTAGTTCGCATTGAGCCAAAGGTTTCCGGAGTTCACCGGACGGCGAAGGAAATGATTGCCAGGCTGTTCAACTGGGGGAGCCGAAGCGACAGTCTTCAGCACTCGTGTGTCGTCGTACGAATAGTTGCCTTTCAAGGCGAGCCAGTGATTGAGGTGCGCTTCGCCGGACCAATTGAGTCCGCGCGCGCGGGCAAGATCGGTATTGAAGTACAACATTTCGAAGCCGCCGAAGCACATGGCGTTGGCCGGTCCCTGCTCCTGATTGATCAAGTCGCGAAACTGATTTGAAAAAAACGCGGCGGAAATGCGAAAACGGTCGCCACTGAAGTATTGATCCACACCCGCGTTAACGGTGCGGCTGCGCTGCGGGCGCAAACTGGGATCGCCGGGATTGCAGGGATCGGCGCTGAAGGATTCGAAAATTGTCGGCTCCTCAATGCCCTCTCCATACGCAACTCTTGCGCGCGTGTCTCCCAAAAGACCGTGGGAATAACGGAGCGCATAAACGCCGCCGACGCGGGGCACGACGCGCGTACCGAAATTTGTGTTGTCTTCCGCCCGCGCACCGGCGGTGAGCGTAAGCCGCGAGATGGGCAGCCAGCGTGCGTCGATAAATCCAGCTTGATTATTCCTGCGGGCATGCAGGCCGCTGAGATTGTTGGGATCGGCGTTTTCCACTTCGTATTGATACCCGGCCGTCAACGCGCCCCGGCGGAACGAGTACGTGGATTGTTCCAGGAAGCCCGCGCGATTGAACTGCGCGGTTTCGAAAAAACTGAAATCCGGAAAGCCGCTGGTATCCAGGAATCGCGCTTCCATGCCGGAAATGCGGTGGACCCAATGGGAACCGGTCTTGAACGTCCAGCTTAAGTTGCCGGAAAGCTGCCGCAAATCATCGTAGGCCGTCGGATCAGTAAAACTCGGACCGAAAAGAGTTTGTCCCGGAGTGCCGGCGAAACTGGCGTTGCTTCGAACGGTGAGCCGCAGCTGATCCGAATCGGAAAAGCTGTAGCCGAAGTTGCCGGCGAAGCTGCGATTGAAAAAAGAATCGTTCACGCCCTGGCCGTCGGTATGAAAGTACGAGCCGGCAACCGAGTAGTCGAATTTATCCGCAAGGCCGCTGACCTGCGCGCCGCCGCGAGCGGAGGAAAAGCCGCCGCCTTCCGCAAACAGATTGAGTCAGGAATTTTCGTGGAGCCCTGGTGGCTGACGACTTGAATGACGCCGGACATGGCGTCGGTGCCATAAAGGGCGCTCTCCGCGCCGTGAACGATTTCAACCTTGTCCACGTTGTCGAGCGTGAGGTTGGAAAAATTCATATTACCGCCCGGCAAATTCACGGGAGTGCCGTCAATCAGCACTTTTGTGAAGCTGGAATCTCCTCCGTCGATAAAGATATCCGCAAGGCCGCCAATGGGACCCGTTCGCGCTAGGGCAATTCCGGTCTGTGTGGAAAGCAGGTCGGGGAGCGAAACGGCCTGGCGCTGCTGAATTTCCTGCGCGCCGACGATATCCACAGGTGCGGGCGTACGGTCGAGTTCCTCAGGCTGCGTGTTTGCCGTGACGACGACGTTTTCGGAAACGCGCTCGATTTCGAGATGAACGTCGAGCGAGTGAGTTTCGCCGGCGGCCAAATCAAGATCAAAATCGCGAGCTACAAACGATGGGTGCTGAAAATGGATGTGGTAGCGTCCCGGCGGAATGATGAAGAGGTACGCACCGTCGGGACCTGAAGCTGCCGGCCAGATTTGCACTTTTGCGCCGCCCTCAAGCCGCGCGGTGATTTTGACGTTGCCGACGCCGTAGCCGGAACGATCGGTCAGTTTTCCGGAAAGATGCGCATCGGAAAAATTGTTTTGGGCTTGCAGGGAAAAACGGATTACAAAAACCGCGAAGAAAAGAAAAGCAGTTCGAAGAAGAGTCGTTTTCATTTTTTCCTCCGCTCCCTCTCGCGCGGGAGTTGAAGGTTGTCCTGTGCAACATTTGAAGTTCACACAGGCTGCGGACTTCGCCGGTCTCCTGGCTTGGCGGCAGTACTTGCGCGGCCTTCCCGCGGCAGCGCCCCTATGGGAGCAGCGAGCCGCAGTGGCCGGCGCAAAATGTTTCCGCCTTACAGTCGCGCGGCGGCGACGGCTTTTCTTGAAGTGGCGATCGAAGCTCGCTTTAGAAGCGAGTTTCGAAATCATCCATTCAAGTGCAACCGCGATGCGGTTGCCCGTCTTCCCGAGCACGAAGTCCGCGGTGATTGTGGTCCGCGGCAAAAGCCGCGGGGTTGGGGTTAACGAGAAAAAGGCGAACTCAAGTTCCAGGAAGGCCGAACTAAAGTTCGCCGCTACATTCCAGACAAAACCGTCACGCGCGGGCGCCCGGAAGCGCCCATTTCCACGGTGAGCGGCGTTTGAAAAACTTGTTCAAGTAATTCGCGCTGATAAATCGCGGCGGCCGGGCCGACGCGCAGACAACGCCCGCGCTGCATTAAAACGACTTGATCGGCATACTCTGCCGCCAGATTTAATTCGTGCGTTACCACGACGACGGTGTAGCGGTTTTCCGCGGCCAGCCGCCGCAACGCGTCCAGCAAACCAACCTGCGCGGCAATGTCCAGGTGAAGCGTCGGTTCATCCAGTAAAAGCAGCAGAGGCTGCTGGGCCAACGCGCGCGCCAGAATCACGCGCTGCTTCTCCCCACCGGAAATCTGGTCCATCCAACGGTCGCTGAGTTCCGTGGCGCCCACCTGGGCAAGAGCATTTTTTGCGATCAGGACGTCGTCTTCCGATTCGAAGCGCAGCGAGCGCCCGTGCGCGTGGCGGCCCTGGAGAACAAATTCCCAGGCGCGCGCGGGAAAGAGCAAACGGCTCTCCTGTTGAACTACGGCGATGCGCTGCGCGCGGGTCTTCGGCGTGAGCGAATGAGTGACAAATCCGTCGAGGAGGATGCGGCCCGAGAGCGGCGCGAGTGCGCCCGAGATCAAATTCAGCAGTGTGGATTTTCCACTGGCGTTTGGTCCGAGAATCGCTACGATTTCGCCAGGCTTGGCCTGAAAACTGGTGGCCTCGAGCGTAAAGAGCGGAGCTTGCGCGGGATTTGCGGAGTGCGCGTAGCTGACCTGTTCGACGCTGAGGCGCGCGTCGGTTCCTTCGCGAGCGGGGTCGAACGAATTCCGCGCGAGAACCGACCCGCTGCTCATGCCAGCCGCCTGCGGAGAAGATAGATGAACAGCGGCGCGCCGATAACGGCGGTCACAGCGCCGACAGGCACTTCCGTCGGAGCAACCACGGTGCGGGCCAGAGTATCGGCCATGATGACGGCAATGGCGCCGCCGATCGCGGCGGTCGGCAACAGCGTGCGGTGATCGGAGCCAAAGATGAAGCGCATCACGTGCGGCACGATCAAGCCGACGTAACCGACCGCGCCGCTGACGGAAACCGCCAATCCGGTCAAAAACGATGCCGCGATGTATACGACCAGGCGAACCCGGGGCACGTCCACACCAAGGTGCATGGCCTCTTTTTCGCCAGCGAGGAGCAGGTTCAAATCCGACGCCGTGGCGTAAATGGCGCCGGCCGCAAAGAGAAACCCGACGCCGAGAAACCAGTAGACGCTCTTCTGCAAAGGCGTAGAAAGTTCGCCCATCATCCAGAAGGAAAGGCCGCGGAGGCTGCCGGAAAGCGTGCTCATGAGAAACAAGATGATGGCGGAAAGGAAAGAGCCGGTGATGACGCCGGCCAGAAGCAGAGTGGTGCTATCAATCTGTCCTTCGCGACGGCCCAGAAAATAGACTGCGGTGATGGTCGCGGCCGCGCCTAGAAAGGCTCCCAACGGCGTGAGCAGCGCCGCGAACAGCGGCGAAACGGAGAGATGCGGCTCGACGATGAGCGCCAGGATTGCGCCGAGCGAAGCGCCGCTGGAAACACCAAGCACGTAAGGATCGGCGAGCGGATTGCGGAGCAGGGCTTGAAAGCTGGTTCCTGCAACGGAGAGCGAGGCGCCCACGATCATGCCCAGCAGAACGCGAGGCAAACGGATATTCTGGATGATTAAGCCGTAATCGCTGGAGATTTGGCTAGTCTGCCCAAAGAGGACGCTCAGCAAGTCGCGCCCGAGGGCATAGAGGGAAACCTGAACCGCACCGAACTTCAGCGCAATGACTACGACCACGAATAAAACGACGAGAAGGGTCAAACATTGCAGGAGGAGGCGCCGAAGAGTCAGTGGTTTCACGCGCAGCCTCCGGGAGTGGCCATTTGAACCTGGGGGGCGACTGGCGGTAAAGAAGATGGCGGCGCGGGCGGCGAGTTCGGCAAAGGATTCTCTTTCTGTAATTTTTCTTTACCGCTTTCCGGTTTTTCCACGAAGGCATCCGGGTGAAGCTGCCGGGCGAGGTCTTCAATGGCCGAGACAATGCGCGGAGCGGGACGATTGACGGCCTCGCTGATCACCGCGATGCGCCGATTGCTAACGGCCTCCACCATGTTCCAGCCGGGAAGCGCGGCAAGCGCATCCACAGCGGGAGAGACGGCGTCGGAATGCGACGCCGAGAAAATCAAAAAGTCGGGTTGCAGCCGGGCGACCTCTTCCAGACTTACTTGCGGCCAGTCTTGCTCGGCATCCACGATGGAGACGGCTCCGGCGTGACGCAAGGCATCCGCGATAAACGTGTCCTTGCCAACGGAGATCAGCGGCTGCGTCCAGACAACGAACAGGACGCGCTTGGGCGGCAGGGCGCTCAGGCGCTTTTGCAAATCGGCGAGATGGCGCTGCATGTCCGCGGCGAGGGATGCGCCGGCCTCGGGAACACCGAGGACATCGGAGAGTTTTTTGGAGGAAGCGATGATTTCCTCGAGAGTATGAGGATCGGTGGCGTAGGAAGAAATTCCGAGATTGTCCAGCGAATGAACGGTTTCGAGGCGATTGAAGCTCTTGGTCACCAGCACGAGGTCCGGATGCAAGGATGCGATCACTTCCAAGCTGGGGCTGATGCCGCCGCCGACCTTGGTTTTTTTCTGGGCGTCCGCGGGGTAGTCGCAATAATCGGTGTCTCCAACCAGACGATCCTGCAGGCCCAGTGCGTAAACAGTTTCCGTCAAGCTAGGCGCCAGCGACACGATGCGATTGACTGGCTGGGGAACGCGGACGGTGCGGCCGGCTTCATCCGTGATTTCGCGGAACACTGGTGATGCAGCAGAGATCGGAGAAGCGCTTTGCGCATGCGACGTCGCTGCGCAGAAAAGCATGGCTGCGATTGCGGCGCAGACTGTATTTTGAAAGAGCGAGTGCGCGAAGTCTTTCACGAATCTTTCCTGGCGAGAGCGTTTCTACGGACCAACAAAAAAGCCCCACGAGACACCCTGGGGCTTTCGGCGGCATTCTTTCTCGCGAAGAACGCGGGCCTCTGCGGCATGGGAGGGTGGCCTGGCTTACGGCTTTGCAGCCGATTACAGTGGCGGGACCGCGGCCGATTCACACGGCCTTCCCCGCTGCCCTTGCCTGCAAATTGAAAAACGAGTGTAAGCCGTGACCGCAAGAGTGTCAATGCGCGGAACAAAAAGGTAGTGAGTCACCTCGCCGGGATAAACCCAAGCGCGACTAAGCCGAGAACAGCCAAGAAGAGCAGACCATATTGACCGTAGTGGCCGGCTCGCGGTATTGCAAAAACAACGTAAGCGGCTAATGCGATCCAGAGAATCGGCCCGTAGAGCCACAAGTTCCTTGTTCCTGTTCTCACGGACCAGATTGCCACCGGCGTTATCGCAATTGCCACTATCGTGCTACCGATGAGAGTAGCCGGAACGACACCCGGTAGCAACAGGTCTCTCGGCGAGTGATTTTCGGAAAGGACGATAGCGAAGAGCAGTCCTAAAGTCACCGAGTAAGCCCAACTCATGACCGCAGCCAGGAGGGTTCTGTTCCAGAAGTGCATGATTTCTGCGCCGTCCAAAGAGTCCGAAGAATATCACCCAGGGCTACCCAATTGCCAAGTTAGCGGACACTTAACTCCCGATTAGCGTGGTAACCCGAAACCGACCCACTACGAATAAAAAGGCGCGGATGAAAAATCATGGCCGCGCTTCAGCGATTCTTCCAATTCGGTTTGCGCTTTTCTTGCAACGCGCGCAGACCTTCCTGCGAATCGTCCAGGCGGTACAGCTCGTTCAAGAAAATATTCATGGATTGCTTGAGGCCGTCGCGCAGCGACAAGCCCATGCCGCCGAGAATGGCTTTCTTGGCCATCATCAAGACCGGGCCGGAGTGCGCGTTAATGCGATTCACGAGATCGGCGACAGTTTGCTCCAGTTGAGCTTCGGGCACGAGGCGATTGACCATGCCGAGTTCGAGCGCGCGTTCCGCGGTCACCGGTTCGCCGGTGAGGACAAGCTCCAGCGCGACTTTCGGTCCGACGAGGTACGGGAGAATTGTGGAAGCGAGCGGGGGGAAAATGCCGATGCTGATTTCCGGCTGAGCGAAACGCGCTTTTGGAGTGGCGATGATCAGGTCGCCGAAGGCCGCCAGCTCCGCGCCGCCGCCAATGGCCGGGCCATTCACGACGCAAACGACGGGCTTTCCAACGTCCAACATGGCGGAAAACACGGCGTGGAAAGCGTCGAGCATCTGGAAGACGCGCTGCGAGGTGTACTCACCAATGTCAATGCCGCCGCAAAAAACCTTGAGTGCGGAATCGAGGACAATCAATTTCACATCGCCGTGATCGCCGGCATGGACAATTCCGTCGGCCAGTTCGCGCAGCATGGCTTCGTTGAGGAGATTGTGTTCGGGGCGGTTGAGGGTCATGCGCGCGACGCCGGCGTCAATGCGGAATTTCACAAACTGAAATTCTTCGGGTCTGCGACGCTCCGGTTGTATGGTCAGTTCTGCGGTTTTGGCACGCTCAATCATTCCCGTTCTCCTGGGGATGCGTTAAGTTCGAAACGAAAAAAAAGAAGTCGGATCTGTCCAAACTTGATGCTAACACGGCGGACGGAAGCATTCGGGAGGACGCAAAGGCCTGGTGCGCAAATAGTCTGCAAGGGCCAAGCCAGAGGGAATCGAGAAGTTGAAAAAGCAAACGGCGGTGAATTGTCTACCTCGAATTGCTTTTCTTTTTTTGTTGTGAATCGTTTGGCAACCGCTATCCTGAGAGCCAGAATGACTCGTGAATTCCCCGGGATCGACGAACACAAAGCAACCATGAATGCACAGATGGCAGTAGCGGTTCGAATGGGAGAAAACCTCGATGCGGAGGGAT
This sequence comes from uncultured Acidobacteriota bacterium, assembly GCA_963729455.1. Lineage (GTDB taxonomy): Bacteria > Acidobacteriota > Terriglobia > Acidiferrales > UBA7541 > Acidiferrum. The sequence goes on along the minus strand of CAVSNX010000001.1, from coordinate 383,203 downwards.
TTCCGACAGCATCTGCGTGGGAATTTGCGAAGGCGCTGCGGTTCGACGCCGATTGGCAGGGCAAAAATGCCGATCCGGAACGGGAGACCGAGGTACGTTTGCTGTGGACGCCGGAAGCGCTCTATTCGCGATTTCAAGCGAAATACCGCGTCATTACTGTGTTTCCGGATGCTGAGCCCAATGGCCGCCGCGATCAGCTCTGGGATCGCGATGTTGCCGAAGTATTTCTGCAGCCCGATCCTTCGAATCTGCGCCATTACAAAGAGTTTGAAGTCAGTCCCAATGGGATGTGGATTGATCTCGACATCGCTCCGGGGGAAAAACACGATTTGAAAAGCGGCTTGCGAAGGCGCGTAATCTTGAACGAAACGAACAAGACTTGGATTGCGGAGCTAGCGATCCCGATAAAGTGTCTTGTCGAACGTTTCGATCGCGGGACTGCTTGGCGCGTGAATTTCTACAGAGTGGAAGGCACGACGGAGCCGAGATTCTATTCGGCCTGGCGGCCTACCGGCACGAAGGTTCCCAACTTCCACGTTCCGGAAGCGTTCGGCCAATTGATTTTTGCGGATGCTGCTTCCGTTCGAAAATAAACGGGTCGCGAGATTGGCGGGTTGATCGAAAGTGGCATCCATCCGCTTTTTTCCTTATGCTTCCTGCGTGAAAAAATCTCAGCGACATCTCCGTTTCGGTCCAGCCGAGCAGATTTTGAGGCGCATCTTTGTGTTGGCGCTCATGATTGTGTTTGCTGGCGTCGGCACAAATTTATTCGGAACTCCACAACAACAAGCAGCTGATGCCACTCCCGCAGTCACAAAAATTGAACCACCGAATTGGTGGGTCGGGCTAACGCCAGAAGTGCTGGTGCTGCTTTCCGGGCGGGAGCTGGAGGCGACGCACGTTGCTTGCAATCTGCCGACGCTGACGGTTTCACGCACGCAGGCAACGGCGGGCGGGAAATATCTTTTTGTGTGGCTGAAAATTGGGGCGGGGACGAAATCGGGAACGGCGGTGTGCCGGATCACGGCGCCGAAGGGAACGACGTCGTTCGAATTGCCGCTGGCGGCGCGCACGCCGACGCTGGGGAGATTTCAGGGACTTTCGGCGGATGACGTACTGTATCTCATCATGCCGGACCGGTTTGCGAATGGAGATCCCACGAATGATGAGCCGGCGGAGGCGCCAGGATCGCACGATCGTTCGAAGCCGCGGGCGTATCATGGCGGCGACTTGGCGGGGATCAAGAAGCATTTGGCGTATCTGAAGGAGCTTGGCGTGACGACGATTTGGCTCACGCCGATCGTGAAGAATGATGCGACCCAGGATTATCACGGCTATGGCGCAGTGGATCTTTATGCGGTGGATGCGCACCTGGGAACGGTGAAGGATTATCAGGACCTGGTCGCGGCCGCGCACCAGCAACACATGAAGATTTTGTTTGATGCGGTGCCGAACCATGTCGGACCGAAACATCCGTGGGTTGTGAATCCGCCGCTGCCGGATTGGTTTCACGGGACGCTGCAGCATCACCTCGATTCTTTTTCGCCGGTGAAGGGATCGTTTTACGGAAAGCCGAGCGGACAGGCCGGTGGCAACGACCCTTTCGAAGCGTTGATCGATCCGCACGCGCCTGCGGGCATGAAGAAAAATCTCACCGAAGGCTGGTTCTTCGGAGTTTTGCCGGATATGAATACCGAGAATCCGGCAGTCGCGCAGTATTTGCTGCAAAACAGCATCTGGTGGGCGGAGACATCGGGGCTGGATGGATTTCGAGTGGACACGTTTCCATATGTGGGGCGCAAATTCTGGGCGGAATGGCACGCGGGATTGCGCCGGATTTATCCGTATCTGACGACGGTCGGGGAAGTGTTTCATCCGGATCCGAGCGTGACATCTTTTTTTGTGGGCGGCGTCAAACGCTTCGACGGAATTGATAGCGGGCTTTCCACGGTGTTTGATTTTCCGATGTACTTCACGCTGCGCGATGTCTTGCTTAAGGATGCGCCCGTTGGCCGAATCGCGGATGTGCTGCGGCACGATAACCTCTATATGCATCCGGACATGCTGGTGCCTTTTTTTGCGAATCACGATGTGCCGCGTTTTGCCAGCGCCGAAGGCAGCTCGCCGGAAAAAACAAAATTGGCGTTTGGTTTGACGCTGACACTTCGCGGGATCCCTGAAATTTACTATGGCGATGAAGTAGGAATGCCGGGCGGCGGCGATCCGGACAACCGGCGCGATTTTCCCGGCGGCTGGATTGGCGACGCCAACAACGCTTTCACACAAGCGGGGCGCACGCGCGAGCAGCAAGAACTTTTTTCGTACGTGCAAGCGCTGCTGCAGATTCGTGGCGAGCATTCGGCGCTACGCGGTGGAAAGCTTTGGCATCTGGCTGCGGATGAATCATCGTACGTTTTCTTGCGCGAGTCGGGGGAAGAGCGATTGGTGGTGGCTTTCAACAATTCGGCGCAGGCGCGTGAGCTTCACATTCCGTTGAGCGACACACCGGCGCAGAGTGCAGCGGGAATATCGCTGCTATTCGGTGAAGCCAAGGCGGAGCTGGGCAAATACGAAATGCGCCTCACGATGCCGGCGCAATCCCTTTCGATTTTTGTGCTGGATTGAGTTTTCACGCTGAGGCCTGTCAGTACGCGACAGTAACGCTCCAGCTCGGCAGCGCATCGGGGACGGTCAGAGTGATGGAGTGAGTCTGGGAATCGTAGCGCCATTCGTGACTGACCTGGTCGCCAACGCGGACTTCCTTGGGCAGGCTCGCGGCGCCAATCAAGGTCACCTCAGCGCTCTTCCACCACGGTAGATAGGCGCTCTTTTCGACGGTACTTATCACGCGCACGAAACCTGCCGACACTTCACAGGAATAGTTCACGCGCAAGAATTCACCCTTTTGAAATACGTAGGTGTGGCCATCATCCAGGTAGAGCGATCCGCGGCAATTGTTGCCCGCGGTGCTGGAAGGAAGATAGACGCGGAGTTGGAGCGGGCCATCGGGTTTTTGGCCGGTGTACTGGACGAGCGGCTGCATGGGGATGATGGCGCCGGCGCGCACGTAGAGTGGCACTTCGTCCAAGCGCGGATGAAGATCGATTTTGTCTTTGCCGGTGTGTTTTTCGGAGGACCAGTAGTCGTACCATTCGCCGGGAGGAAGGGCGACGCCTTGCGCATCGAGCTTTTCGGTGACGACCGGGGACACGAACAGATCCGGGCCAAACAGAAAATCGTGATCGTCGTTGAAAAATTCGGGAGATTGCGGGTATTCCAGAAAAATCGGGCGCATCAAGGGAATGCCAGTGCGCGTGGTTTCTTCGGTATAGGTGTAGATGTACGGGAGCAGCTTGTAGCGCAGTTCGATATATTTCCTGCGAATGGCTTCCTGTTCCGGCCCGTTCACCCAGGGCTCGTGGTCGAGGGAGTTTTTTTCCGCGTGGTCGCGGTCGATGGGATTGAATGCGCCAAGCTCATACCAGCGGGTGAGCAGATCGGAAGGAGGCGAGCCGGCAAAGCCGCCGATGTCGTCGCCGACGAAGGCATAGCCGGAAAGTCCCATGCTTAGAAGCATCGGCGTGCTCATGGAAATGTGATTCCAGGTGGCGGTGTTGTCGCCGGTCCAAGTGGCGGCGTAACGCTGGGCGCCGGAGTAGGCGGCGCGCGTTAAGACAAAGGGGCGCTCATCAGGCTGGAGTTTGCGGACGCCTTCATAGGTGGCGCGGGCATTCTCCATGCCATACATGTTGTGAGCCGCGCGGTGGTCCATCGTCGTGCCGTCGTCCAAGCGATGGACAACGTCGAGTGGCATGGTTTTTTCGGGCTGGCGGAAAACGGACGGTTCGTTCATGTCGTTCCAAAAACCAGCGACGCCCATGCCGACGAAATCTTTGTAAAGGGCGCCCCACCAGTCGCGCACGCGCGTGAGGGTGAAATCGGGGAAGACGCTTTCTCCGGGCCAGACTGGCCCGACGTAGACGGATCCGTCGCGGTTTTTCACGAAGACGTCTTCTTTCATTCCTGAATCGTACGGAGCGTAGCCGTGGCCTGGGTTTCGCTTGATGTGCAGATCGGTGATCAGGATTAAATGGAAGCCTTGGTCGCGGAGGTCGGCGACCATTTTTTCGAAGTTGGGGAAGTATTGGCGGTTGATGGTGAAGGGCGCGTAGCCCTCCTGATAGTCAATGTCGAGATAGATGGTGTCCGCGGGGATTTTCTTTTCGCGCAGGAGCCGGGCGATTTCGCGCACGCGCGCTTCGGGATAGTAGCTGTAGCGGCATTGCTGGTAGCCGAGGGACCAGAGTGGCGGCAGCGGCGGGCGCCCCGTGAGCGCAGTGTATTGCTCGACGATTTTTTTTGGTTCGGGACCGGCGATGAAGTAGTAGTTTATTTCTCCGCCTTCGGCGCCGAAGGAAAAATAATTTTCGGACTCTTTGCCGAAGTCGAAGCTGCTGCGATAAGTGTTGTCGAAGAAAAGGCCGTAGGCTGCGTTCTTGCGAAGGCCGATAAAAAACGGGATCGTTTTGTACAGTGGATCGGTGGACTCCTGCCAGCCGAAAGCGTCGGTGTTCCAATTTGTGAAGGAGCGGTTGCGCCGGTTCATGGGCCCGGCTTTGTCGCCGAGGCCGTAGTAGTTTTCTTCCAGGGGCATTTTTTTCCAGACGTGGACTTGCGGGCCATCCCAGGCCATGGGCAGGCTGGGTTCATCGGCGAGGAGAACTGTTCCTGCGGCGTCAGCGAAATCGATCAAGAGCGGGAATTTCTGGACGATGACGACAACACTGCCTGCGGTGACTCGTACCTCTTTTTGACTTTCGTCGATTTTTACGGCGGGCGGTTCCGGAGTTTCGATGACTGCCCAGGAAGAGTCTTTCGGGAACGTGCCGTTTGGGGCGACGCGGACGCGGAAGACGCCGTCGCGAAAAACGGTGACGCGTACTTTTGCGGCACCGGCGGTGAGTTCGACGCCATCACTCAATTTCTCAACGCGCTGGACCTTGCCAATATGCTGCCAGCCTTGCGCGAGCGCACCGTCGCCGGCCGAAGCAAGAGCAAGCATTGCCATCGCGATTCGCTGAGTGAGCCGTTTCATTTCATTCCTCCCGTGAGGCAAGAAAACGCGAAGACCGGGCAGGCGAGAATTCTACTTGCATGCGGACGATCCAGTTCTGCTCCGTCGCGTCAAGCCGCGAGCCAGTGTTCAAAAAACGCGCACGCTTTCGCGCCTTCCATGCGGCGGCGCACGGCATCCATGACGCGGCAGCGGACGGCTCCGTCGCGCTCATGGAAACCGAGCCAATAGGGCATGTGCAGTTCGCGACGAATGGGAGTGATTTCCAGGCTTGCATCGCGCAGCTTGAAAAACCCCTGCTGGAAAATGACGCGCAGGACTTTATCGCGCAAGAGATCCGCGGCGCGCTCTTCGGAAAGCGTTGCCTGCAACCGGTTGCGGCCATCCAGTGCCAGCAAGTCCTGGTCATCGGGAATTCGCGGGAATTCGAATAGGTCCAGCGAGCCATCCACGGCGTCAATGGCGAAAAGCCGCGCCGGCGCGCCTGCATATTTCACTCGGAACAGGAAATAGGGAACATAAGCATCGGCGATGCGACGTAACGGGCCGCTGCGCATGCGCCAATACAACGCGGAAACGCCGGCGCCGGAAAACGCACGCACGGCTTCTTCTTGCGTGACGTTGGGCTTCAGGGCGTGAATGGCGTTGGTGCTCATTGGCTTGATCTCGGCTCGCTCCTACCGGAAGTAAATCCAGAGTCCGACGACGGTGGAGAGCAGCAGCAGGCTGAAGACGATGTTGATGGCGTGTTCCATCGGCGTCTCGTGCGCGGGCTTGCGCTGCGGGATGCCGACGGCGACGGTTTCCATCTTGTCGTCCACGGTCGCGAACGTCAGTCCGGCAAGACGTCTGCGGTCGGGAGCTGGGGTGATCATGCTAATGGCGATCAAAACTACCGCACAGACAACGAACATGAAAATCGCATAATGCAGGAAATTCATATCAATGAGCCAGCGGACCGCCGGGGAGGCAAAGCGGCCGCCGCTGGCGCGATCGGCAATTTCCAGGACGAAGCGCGTGGCGCCGAGGACGAAGCCGGTCATCAGTGATGCGATGGCGCCCGAACCATTGAGGCGTGGCCAAAGGATTCCAAGAATGAAACACGCAGAGATGGGCGGGCTGATGTAGGCCTGGACGCTCTGCAAGTAGATGTAGAGCTGGCTACTGATGTAGTGGATGAACGGGACCCAGAGCAGGCCAAGCACCACCATCATGCCTGTGGCTACGCGACCGAAATTTACGAGCTGTTTCTCGGAGGCTTGCGGGCGGAGTTTTTTGTAGAAATCGAGAGTGACGAGCGTGGAAGCGGAATTGAACACGGAACTCATTGCGCCCATGACTGCGGCGAGCAATGCCGCCATCACCAATCCCACGAGGCCGACAGGCAAAAGATTAAGGACGAGCGTGGGATAGGCAAAGTCGGGCTTTTTCACTTGTTCTGGAAAAAGCGCGAAGGCGATGATGCCGGGCAGAACGAGCATGAACACGGGCAGGATTTTCAGGAAGCCGGCAAAAATAGTGCCTGCTTTGGCGTGGCCTTCATCGCGCGCAGAGAGCACGCGCTGCACAATTACCTGATCCGTGCACCAGTACCAGATGCCGAGAATAGGCGCGCCGAAAAAAATGCCCGTCCATGGGAAGTTGGGGTCCGAAGCAGGTTTCATCATGTGGAAATAGTCGGGCGGCACCATGGTGCGGAGGTGCGCCAAGCCGCCGACGCGGCCCAGACCGATGATGGTGAGAGCTACTGCGCCAGTGATGAGAATGAGCGTCTGCACGGTGTCCGTGTAAATGACGGCGGCCAATCCGCCGGCGACGGTGTAAATGCCGGTGGCGATGACGAGCACCACAGCCGTTTTCCAAAGCGACCAACCGGCGACTCGTTCGAGGACCACGCTGGCGGCGTAAAGCTGCACGGAGATTTTCGTAAAGATGTAGGCAACGATGGAAATTCCGGCGAGATACACGGCGCATTGGCGGTTGAAGCGGCGTTCCAGAAATTCCGGCATGGTGAAGACGTTGCTGCGCAGGTAGAACGGCACGAAGACCCAGCCCAGGATTAGGAGGATGAGGCAGGCGAGCCATTCAAAGTGGCCGACGGCAAGTCCCGAGGAGGCGCCGGTGCCGGAGAGGCCGATGAAATGCTCGGTGGAAATGTTCGAAACGAACAAAGAAGCGCCGATGAAAAACCATCCGATATCGCGGCCTGCCAGGAAATAGTCTTCGGAGGTGCGCTCCTTCCTGGAGAAATACAGGCCGATGCCGAAGACGATGGCGAAATAGACGCCGATGATGACGAGATCGGGAGTAGCAAGCGCTCGGTGGGTTACCTCGACAGCAGATGCGAAGAGCATCCATGCCTCCTTGGTGTCCCAGACAAAGGCTGAACCGGAATCCCTTGCCGAATTCAACGTACACAGCCCGGCGTGCGGCCATACTACCCCTGCAAAAACGATATTCCTCGACCGGGCCGGCGCCACCCCTGATGGCTGGTTTGCGTGGAATTCCGCGTGCGAAGTCTATAACAGGGTTAACCAAGGCTCAATGGCCGTTTCTGGAGAAACTGCAATCCAATCCGGAAACATTTCTGGGATCGATGGCATAAGCGGGGCGCGGGAAGAGTCTCCATCAGTGCGCCAGATTTGCGGAGGCGTTGCGGTTTGCCGCTGGGCGCGAAACAGGGTAAAAGAATAATTGGAGGAAACATGAAGAGGGTACTTGTTTGCATGCTGATGTTTGCAGCCTCGGTGCTGGCTGCGGAGAAGACGGTGTATGAATTTACTTTGAATTCGATTGACGGGCAGCCTGCGCCACTGGTGGCCTACAAAGGAAAAGTCGTTTTGCTTGTCAACGTGGCCAGCCTTTGCGGATTCACGCCGCAATATTCCGCGCTGGAAGCTACATATGAGAAATACAAAGACCGCGGGTTTGTGATTGTGGGCGTTCCCGCGAATAATTTCGGATCGCAGGAGCCCGGTTCGAATCAGGAGATCAAGAAGTTCTGCACTTCGAAATTTCACGTTACGTTTCCGATGATGGCCAAGGTGTCCGTGAAGGGCGGGGACATGGATCCGCTCTACCAGTTTTTGACGGACAAGGCGGCGAGTCCGCGAACGGGCGGCGAGATCAAGTGGAATTTCACGAAGTTTTTGATCGGTCCGGACGGACACGTGATCGCGCGGTTTGAACCGGCGGTGACGCCGGACTCGCCGGAGGTGACTTCGGCGATCGAGAAGGCGCTGGCCTCGCTGAAATCCTATTAGAGGCACGGCTGGGCCGCAAAAATCTAACGCCCCGTCAAGACACATGCCCATACTCGCGTTGCAGGACGTTTCGAAGGATTATTTGACCGACGGGCAACGAGTACAAGCGCTGCATAGCTTTTCGCTGAACGTCGAACGAGGCGAGCTGGTGGCGTTGGTGGGGCGCAGCGGCTGCGGAAAGTCCACGCTGCTGAATCTTGCGGGGGCGATGGATTTTCCAACGTCTGGCAGCGTGCTTCTCGATGGCGTTTCGACTTCTTCACTGAAAGATGCGGAACTGACCCGGCTTCGGCGTGAAAAAGTCGGCTTCATCTTCCAATCGTTTCAACTGCTGCACACACTCACGGTTTTCGAAAACGTGGAGCTGCCCTTGCTCCTCGCAGGCAAAACGAACGCGCGTGAGGCGGCGCGGGAACGGCTCGCATGGGTCGAACTCGAGGGCTTGGGCGAGCGATATCCACACCAACTTTCCGGCGGGCAGATGCAACGCGCGGCGATTGCACGGGCGCTGATCCATTCGCCGATTATTGTGCTTGCCGACGAACCGACCGGGAATTTGGACACCACGACGGGCAACGTCATTCTGGAATTGCTGCTGCGCCTGACGCACGAAAAAAATACCGCGACGGTTTTGGCGACGCACAGCCTCGAAGCTGCCGCGCTCGCGGATACGGTTGTACGGTTGCGCGACGGACAGATCGCAGAAATAACGCGGCGCTGAAATGCCACGGCTACTTCTTTTTTACCAATTGATGGTGCGGCCGCTCTTGCGCGAACCGATACGCGCGGGATTGACGGTTCTGGCGGTGGCGTTGGGCGTGGCGGTGGTGCTGGCGATTGATCTTGCAGGCGTGGCGGCTACGGGGTCGTTTCATTCCTCGATGGAAGCGCTCGCTGGGGACAATGATTTGGAAATCACGGCGTCGGGCGGCGTGCCGGAGGGCGTGGTTGGAACTCTGGCTGCGCTGCCGTATTCGATTCGAATCTCGCCGCGCGTCGAGGACTACGCGGTCCTCGTTGATACGAAGCAAACTTTCCCGCTCATTGGGCTGGATCTTATTTCGGAAGGCAGTGCGTACGCACAGAATGAGCGGGCAAATGTCAGCGATGTTGCGTCGCAGGGAGACTTGGGAGATTCGCTGCAATATTTGACGGACCACGAGAGCATCTGGGTGGGTTCGAGCCTCGGCCACAAGGCTGGCGACCGCGTTCGACTGCTCATCAACGATCGCGTTCGTGGTTACATCGTGCGAGGTGTTTACGCGGATTCGAATGGCAATGAAGCCGCGATCGTGATGGACATCGCAGCAGCGCAGCAGGCGCTGACTCGATTCGGGCGCGTGGATCGCATCCTCCTGAAAGCCCCGCAGAAGCTAAATCTTGACGAATGGCAGCGAAGAATCGGCGCTGTGCTTCCCGCCGGTGTGGAGGTTCGCCCGCAAGGCACGGGCACGAATGAGAATCGCCGCATGCTTGCGGCGTTTCGGTGGAACCTGCGTTTGCTCAGTTACATTTCGCTGGTGGTGGGAGCGTTTCTTATTTACAACACGATTTCTGTTTCCGTGGTGCGCCGGCGCCCGGAAATCGGGATTGTGCGCGCGCTGGGCGCCAGCCGCGGCTTAATTCTCTCAGCATTTGTTGGCGAAGCGATTTGCTTTGGAGTTGCTGGCGCGCTCATCGGGCTTCCACTTGGACGGTTGATGGCCACGGGAGCCGTGAAGTTAATGGCCACAACCGTTCAGTCCCTGTATGTCAGCAGCCGGCCGGGAGCGATTGAGTTGGATGCCGCGTCGGTATTGCTGGCGCTCGCGATTGGAGTGGGAGTCGCGGTGGCCTCCGCGTATTCGCCCGCACGCGAGGCTTCGCTCGTCTCGCCGGTGGAAGCGATGGCGCGAGGCCGGCGCGAATATGACGTGAGCGTGCACAAAGTGCGCGATCTGTGGCTGGCGCTTGCTCTCGGAATCGCTGCGGCCGCTGCTTCACGAGCGCCAGCGGTTGCGGGTAAGCCGCTTTTTGGATATCTCGCGACAATTCTGTTGGTAATGGCGTCGGCGCTGGCCATTCCCGCTTTTGTCAGCGCCATTACGGCGTTTTCTTCGAAGGTGCTCGGCAAAATCTTTGGCGTGGAAGCGATGCTGGCATCGCGAAGCCTTGCCGCTTCGCTGCGGCGCACTTCGGTTTTGGTCGGCGCGCTGTCCACGGCCATCGCGATGATGACGGCGGTTGGCATCATGGTCGGAAGCTTTCGCCAAAGCGTTGTGCTGTGGATGAGCAACGAGTTGCCCGCGGACCTGTATCTCCGGCCCGCCGGTTCTCCCGCCGCGGACCGCCATCCCACGGTCTCCCTCGGCCTGGCGGAGGAGCTTGCAAAAATTCCCGGGGTCGTCGCGGTCGAACGTCTGCGCGCCTACGAAATCCGCTATCAAGGAATGCCGACCACGCTCGCTTCCGCGGACCTCGATGTTCTCGATGTCATTCGCTGGTATCAGAATTCCGAATTCTTGTCCGGCCGGCCGGAACAGCAAGTTCTTCCGGAGTTGCGCCATTCGAATACCGTTATCGTGAGCGAGCCATTCACCTACAAGCACCATCTGAAAGCAGGGGATACCATCACGCTTTCTCTCGGCGAAACGCAGGCACCGTTTCGCATTGCCGATGTGTTCTACGATTATTCCAGCGAGCGCGGCAGCATTTTGATGGACCGCCAGACGATGTTGCGATATTTGCCCGACCCTGCGCCGTCGAATCTCGCCATTTATCTTTCGCCGGACGCGCATCTGGAGACAGTTCGCGCAGAGATCGAAAAAGCCGCCGCCGGCCACCGCGTTTTGCTGTTTTCGAATCGCGAGTTGCGCTCCGAAGCCATCCGCATCTTTGACCGCACGTTTGCGATCACCTACGCGCTGGAAGCCGTTGCGGTGATCGTCGCGGTTATGGGGATTGCGGGAGCGCTGCTGGCGCTGGTGATTGACCGCCGCCGCGAACTCAGTTTGCTGCGTTTTCTCGGAGCGGCTACAGGGCAAATTCGAAAACTGATTCTCGTCGAAGCGGGATTACTGGGGCTGTTCGCCAATCTTGCCGGGCTGGCACTGGGCTTTGCGTTGTCGCTCATCCTTGTGTACGTGATCAACAGGCAGTCGTTCGGGTGGACCATCCGGTTTCACTGGCCGGTGGAAATTCTCTTTGCGGCGCTGACCGTTGTGTATGCAGCGACCGTGCTTGCGGGACTTTATCCGGCGCAAATGGCGGTGCGGCTAAATCCGCTTGAGGCCGTGCATGAGGAATAAGCTGGCATGGCTGGCGGCGCTCTTTTTCCTGCAACCGCTTCAGGCGCAGTATCGCACAGCCTTGCCGGGCTATCGCTACGAATTCCCGCGGGACCATTTCAATCATCCTGATTTTCAGACGGAGTGGTGGTACTACACAGGGAATGTGAAGTCCGCGGAGGGCCGCAGTTTTGGTTTCGAACTGACTTTTTTCCGGCAAGGCGTCAGCCGCGATCCAGCAAATGCTGCGGCTTGGGACGTCAACGATGTTTATTTCGCGCATCTGGCGTTGAGCGACCTGGATGGCGGAAAGTTCTACAACGCAGAGAGGACCAACCGGTCCGGGCCGGGGATTGCGAGCGCGAGTGAATCCCTCGGCCGAATCTGGAATGGCAACTGGCAGGTTCAATGGAATGGCGAGGATCAGAAACTGCAGGGGATCGACGAGCGTTTTCAATTTCAACTGAAACTACATTCGGAGAAGCCGCCCGTCATTCACGGAGAGAACGGCGTCAGCCAGAAGGCACGAGGTCCGGGGCGGGCTTCACACTACATTTCCCTGACGCGCCTCGCGACCACTGGCTCCATTGAGCTGGCGAGCCAGCGATTCGAAGTGAGCGGCACAGGTTGGATGGACCACGAATTTTTCACGCACCAATTGGAGTCCGGCCAGACGGGCTGGGACTGGCTGAGCCTTCAGCTTGCGGATCATACGGAGGTGATGCTCTTTCACATTCGCCGCAGCGATGACTCGATCGATCCATATTCGTCCGGCACGTATGTTGATGCCAAAGGCAAAACCGTGTACTTGCGCGCGAGTGATTTCAAGCTGCAACCTGCTGGAGAGAAATGGACGAGTCCCGTCACTCACGCCGCTTATCCGGTCCACTGGATCATAACCATTCCGAAGCTGGGCCTTGCGCTGGAGGCGAAGACGCCGCTCGAATCGCAGGAGCTCACCGGCAAAACAAAGGTCGCGCCAAACTATTGGGAAGGCGCAATCGTTTTGACTGGCACTCGCGATGGGAAGCCGCTGGAGGGCGTTGGCTACCTTGAAATGACCGGGTACGATCGCGCGGTTCAACTGAATCCCTGAGTTTCCTCGGAAGGGAGAACTATTCAGGCAACTCCCCGGTTCACCGCAGTTGTTTACGGAGTGCAGTCAGAATAAACTACGCCAAAGCTAACGAGGTCGCTCTTGCTTCCCTCAGGCAAGTTTTCCTGGCTGGCCATCGGCGTACCGTGCCTGCTGACTGCGCTCCTGGCCTTTGTTGTCGCGGGAGTCTCCGTACCGGCGACAAGCTTCACGCTGTCCAATCTCCTGCAGACCGCGATCGTTCTCTGGTCCGTCTTTTGCGCATACCACGTAGCCAGGCGATCTTCAGGCCGGCTGCGCCAGCTTTGGATGCTGCTGGCTTCGGCGCTCTTCCTGGCCGCCGCCGCGCAAGGGCTCGAGACCTACTACGAGAATGTCGTTCACGCACCCACACTGGCACCGCGGCCTTCCGACATTTTATTCATCCTGTGGGTAACGCCAGCGCTCATGATGTTGCTGCCGCGAGTTACGGAAGAGCCCACCACGGTGGATTGGCAGCAGGTTCTCGACTTTGCGCAAATCGGAGTCGTCGCGCTCACAGCCTACCTTTATTTTTTCTACATCCCCTCGCGCTGGGAGGCCGAAGGGCCGCAGATGGTTCTCAAGATGTTCCGCCTGCAACTGCTGCGCGACGTGGCGCTGGCGGCCGGGTTCACGATCCGTGCGGCGACAGATTCGCTGCGTTCCAGACGAGCGTTGTTCGGCAGAGTGGCGGGGCTATTCCTATTATCCGGCGCAACGGATCTCACTTTTCTCCTGGCGCCAATTCCATCGCCGGATCGCGCCACCTGGATGGACGTCATCTGGTGCGCGCCTTTTGTGTTTGTCGCGTGTTTCGCCGCAACCTGGAAACACGTGGAGGAACCATCCGAGCGCGAAGTCCGTTCTCCGTTCCGCGGGATCATCGTCTCTCAGCTGCTGCCCGTTCTCATCCCTCTGCTGGTCCTTTTCATGAGCCATCGCATCGCCGCGGAGCAACTGACCATCGCCTGGATAGCAGTTACCGCCTCATTTGTCCTTTCCGCCGGGCGCCTCGTACTGACCAATGAAAAGCAAAAGCGGATCGCCGACGACCTCCTCCAAACGAAGCAGGATCTACTCGCCTCGGAACAGATGTTTTCCAAGGCCTTTCGTTCCGGCCCGGATGCCGTCGGGATTACCGCGCTCCCTGATGGCCAGTTTCTGGAAGTGAATGACAGCTTTACGCGCTTTAGCGGATACACGCGGGAAGAAACGCTCGGAAAAACACCGCTGCAATTGAATTTGTGGAAGGACCCTTCCCATCGCGCGAGGGTCATGGCTAAGTTAGCAAAGGACTTGGAAATACGGGAAGAAGAATTCGAATGCCTCACCAAGTGGGGAGAAACTCGCGTCGGCCAGTTTTCCGGCACTTTGATTGAGCTGAACGGGCGACCCTGTGTCCTGGCTTTGATCAAAGACGTCACTGCCCGCAGGAAGGCGGAAGAAGCACTGCGCGCCAGCGAGGAGCGCTTCCGCACGCTGGTTCAGGATTTGCACATCGGCGTGGTTTTGCTGGGACCGGGTGCGGAGACGCTATTCGCCAATCGCGCGGCTCTGGAATCTTTTGGAATGAGCAAAGAGCAGGCCGTGGGGAAGAAAAGCTCCCATTTCAGCATGACGGCCATCCATGAAGACGGAACAGAAATGCCATTCTCGATGCGTCCCGGTCCCATGGCGATTGCAACCAAGCAGCCCATTCGAAACGAAGTGGTTGGGTGGCGCCGGCCAAACGCAAATGAAGTTCTTTGGACCATGGTTGACGCGGTGCCACACTTGAGCGCCGATGGAGAAGTTGGCAGCGTAATCCTGTCCATTACGAATATCAGCGAACGCAAGCGGGCGGAAGAAGCGCTGCGCGCGAGCGAGGAGCGCTTTCGCACTCTGGTTCGCGATTTTGACGTAGGCGTCGTTTTGCTGGGGCCGGGATTGGTGATTCAATTCGCGAACCAGGCAGCCGAGAAAATGTTCCGGGTTTCAAGCGAACGCGCGGTAGGGAAAACGTCTACGGAACTCGGCTGGACCGCCATCCGCGAGGATGGAAGCGAAATTCCTGTCTCGATGCGTCCTGGCTTCCTGGCGCTTAAGACAGGACAGGCAGTGAAGAATCAGGTGATTGGTTGGCGGCGGCCAGACTCGAGCGAAATTCTCTGGACACTCGGGAATGCCGTGCCACAATTCGCGCAGGATGGTTCCGTCTCGGTGGTAATCAACTCCTACACCAATATTACGGAGCGGAGGCAGGCGGAAGAAGCTTTGCGTCAACTCTCCACGCGATTGCTGCAGCTCCAGGATGAAGAGCGGCGGCGCCTCGGCCGGGAACTGCACGACAGCCTGGCGCAAAGCGTGCTAGCGGTGAATCTCAACCTGGCGCAAGCCTCCGGCGCGATGGCTTCGCTCGACGTAAAATCACGCCATGCGCTCGAGGAGGCGCGACGCGTTCTTCAGGAAATGTCGCGAGAAATCCGCACGCTCTCGTATTTGCTGCATCCGCCGCTGCTAGATGAATTAGGGCTGGTCTCCGCGGTGAAGGAATACGCCGAGGGGTTCAGCGAACGCAGCGGAATCCATCTGGACGTTGATCTACAGGCCGGATTCCGGCGCCTGCCCCAGGAGGCGGAGACTGCACTCTTCCGCATCCTGCAGGAAAGCCTTTCGAACATCCAACGGCACTCCGACAGCCAGACGGCCAAAATTCAGACTGCGGTGCGATTCGAATGCCGTCAGCCTCGAAATCGTGGATCAAGGTCGAGGCATGGGAAAGGCCGCCGTCGAACATGGAAACGGCGGAGGCACGCGGTTGGGTGTGGGAATCCTTGGCATGCGGGAACGAATGATCCAGCTTGGCGGGAAACTCGATATTGAATCCACGTCTTCGGGAACAACGGTGCGGGCTACAATACCTTTAAAGACCGAGGTTTCGAATGCCCCTACGCATCCTCGTCGCCGATGACCATCATGTAGTGCGAACCGGACTGCGCGCGCTACTGGAATCCAAGAGCGGCTGGGAAGTGTGCGCCGAGGCTGCCAACGGCCGTGAAGCTGTAGAGAAGGCCATTGCGCTCAAACCCGACGTGGCCGTGCTGGATATTGGCATGCCTCTATTGAACGGCGTCGAGGCCACCCGCCAGATCCACAAGCTTTCGCCCGCGACGGAAGTCCTCATCCTGACCATGCACGACTCGGACGTGCTGGTCCAGGAAGTCCTCGAGGCCGGAGCCCGGGGCTATATCCTCAAAGACGACGCCGATCGTAACCTGCTTGCCGCGGTGGACGCGCTGCGCCGTCACAAACCGTTCCTATCCTCGCGCGTGTCCGACGTAGCCTCTAAGACGGGACCGCCGGCCGGCCGCGGTCAGGTTCGTGAGCGTTCGTACCGAAGCCGCTTGACGCCGCGCGAACGTGAAATCCTGCAGCTCCTGGCGGAAGGGAAGACTAATAGGGAAGTCGCCGGACTTCTCGGCATCAGCGTCAAGACTGCGGAGACCCACCGCGCGAATATAATGTTGAAGCTTGATTTTCATTCGGTGACGGACCTCGTCCGCTACGCCGTTCGGAATAAGATCATCCAAGGTTAGGCAGCCCCTCCGTTCGCATCTACAGGAAAACCCCTAGGGAATCGGCCGAATTTCACAAAACATTGTAGTAATGCAAAGTGGGGTACCAACTCGGAACAGTCGTTCGCGAAGGAGTGCCCCATGGTCCTAGCCAGCCGCCGCATTCGCGTTTTGGTCGCCGATGATTCGCCGACCGCTTTACGATCGGTTTGCAAGTACCTGGAGTTCGAAGGGCAGTTCGAAATTGTTGGCACTGCGTGCGACGGTTTAAGAGTTTTGCACCAGACGCAAAGGCTTCGCCCTGAGTTGGTGCTGACCGACCTCAGCATGCCACAGATGAACGGCCTCGAGGCCACTGTGGAGCTGAGGAAGTCATTTCCGGAGGTGCGCGTGCTGATTTTCTCGGAGCTGAACGGCTTGGCGCTGCGGGAAGAATGCTTGCGAAGCGGCGCGGACGGTTTTATCGAGAAGAGTGGAATGCCGGAGAAATTAATGGAGGAGGTTGAAAGGCTTTTTCCGAAAACCCAGTAAGGAAGAGCAAGACGTAAGTATGATACCGCGGTCGTATCGAATTCTGATAATTGAAACAGATTCCTCTGTTGCCGGAAGCATTCGCGGCATGTTGCAGGACCGTCAGAATCTTTCTTTCGAAATCGTTCACGCCGAATCTCTGCCCGCAGCCGCGCCGATCCTCGCCGCGGAGAGCTTTGATGTGCTTCTTCTGGATGCGCAAGCGCTTGATTCCGTCAGAATCACGGGCATGTTCAAGCTGCAGCGGCAGATAGGCTCTTTGCCAATCGTTGCCCTGATTTCCGAGCAGCAGGATGCCCTTGGGCCGCAGCTTTTGGACGCGGGCGCCGCGGAATACGTACTGAGAGAAACGCTGAGCCCGCAATTGTTGCAGAGGGCGCTGCGCTATGCGATTGAGCGCAAACGCGCCGAGCACGCCCTGCGCCAGAGCGAGCAGCGTTTTCAGGATCTCTTCGAGAACGCGAAAGACATCCTCTTTACACTCGACCTGGAAGGCAACGTCACTTCCCTGAACAAATCGGCAGAGGAAGTCATGGGTTGGAGCAGGGAAGAAGCTCTGTCCATCAACCTCAAGAGCCTCGTCGCCCCGGAACACGCCAATCTTTGCAATCAAATCATGCAGCGCATTCTGAACGAGGAACCGCTGCAACATTTCGAAATCTGCTTACTGCGGAAAGACGGCCGGAAGGCTCTTCTGGAAACCAGCGCGCGGCTGATTTATTGCGATGGGCAGAAGCAAGGCATTCAAGGAATCGCCCGCGACGTTACGGATCGCCGCCAGTTAGAGGGCATGGTCCGGCAATCCCAGAAGCTGGAAGCCATCGGCCGCCTTTCGGGCGGCTTGGCGCACGACTTCAACAATCTGCTGTGTGTCATCAGCGGGCACGCCGAACTTTTGTCCGAACGCCTGAAGGAATCGCTTCCCGCCGCCAGAAACGTGACGCAGATCAAGAAGGCGGTGGATAGCGCCTCCACGCTGGTCCGCCAGCTTCTGGCGTTCAGCCGTAAGCAGGTATTCCACCCGCAAATCATGGATCTGAACAAAATCGTTGTGGAAACCGAAAAGCTCCTCGGACGCTTGATCGGAGAAGACATCGAGTTCTTCACCAGCCTCGAGTTCGAGCTCGGCCGTGTGCAGGTGGATCCCATTCAAATCGAACAGGTGCTTGTGAACCTGGTTCTCAACGCGCGTGATGCAATGCCGCAGGGCGGTAAACTCACCATCGAGACATGCAACATGGATGTCGAAGAAGGTTCCCGGTGCAGCGGCAGAATCGCACCAGCTGGCAAGTACGTCATGCTTGCCGTTACCGATAGTGGGTGCGGAATGGATGAGGAAACGCAAAGCCGCATTTTCGAACCGTTCTACACGACCAAAGAACTCGGAAAAGGAACTGGTCTGGGCCTTGCGACCGTCTACGGAATCGTGAAGCAGAGCGGGGGATTCATCTGGGTGTATAGCGAGCTTGGCCAGGGCACAACCCTGAAAGTGTATCTCCCCCGTGTGAATGATCCCGTCGCGACACTCCCTTCCGAAGAAACCACTCGGGATGTCCGCCGGGGAACGGAGACGGTGTTGCTTGTCGAGAATGCCGCGCCGTTGCGGGCGCTGGCGAAGGAATTCTTGAAGAGCAGCGGATACGCGGTCATGGAGGCTGATAACGGGAAAGAGGCGCTCCAGATTGCCAGGGCCTTCAGCGGCCCCATAGATCTGCTTTTGACGGATGTCATCATGCCGGGAATGGGCGGCAAACAACTCGCTGAACAGCTGACCAGTCTTCGTCCCCCAACCAAGGTCCTCTACATGTCGGGATATCCCGATGATGCCGTCGTGAAGTCCGGGCTTCTTGGCAGGGGAACTGTTTTTCTCGAGAAGCCCTTTACGCGAGAAGTTTTGCTGCGAAAAGTTCGGCAGGCGCTCGACGAGTTGCCGCTCACAGCGGCTGCGCCGATGCGGCTATGAAATTAGATCCTAACCACAGATTCATTTCCGAATGGCAACTTCTGTATTTCGAGCCCCCGGCGGCGTAACGGTAGTGGAATTCATCTGGGCCTCGTTTAGGAGCAGCGAAGGGAAGACATGATCGACAAAAGATTTGGAAGTCATCTGACGGCTGACAAGCAAGGCGGGAACGCGGCGGCGATTGGAGCGCCATCTCTTCCTGCCGGAGCGGAAGAGCTGCGCCTGCGTGCGCAACAACTCTCCTTCCGCGAACAGTTGGAGCGGAATCATTTCCTCCTGGAGCGGCTGCACGCCGCGAGCGCTAGGCTGATCCAATCTCTGGACCTCGGCGACGTCTATGAAGCCATCGGGGATATCGTTGCCAATTTGATCGGCTCGGAAGAAATTGCCATTTTCCACTATCATCCAGAGGATCAGACGTTTTCGGTAGCCTGGTCGTGGGGCCTGGAAGCCCATGCGCTTCAGGCCTTCACCTCCGGTGCGGGCATGATTGGGCGAGCGGTTCACAAGGGTGTGAGCCAATTTCGAGATCGCCAGCAGGATGGGGAGCTGCTCCCCCATGAGAGCAAACTGACGGCTTGCGTCGCCCTCAAGTCGAGTCGCGAGATCGTCGGAGTCCTAGCGATCTTTGGCCTTCTCCCCCAGAAAAATCATTTGGAATGGGCCGACTTTGAATTACTAAAATTCCTGCAAACCTACGCCGCCGTGGCCATCCAGTACAATAAATTGCAGTCCAAGAAGGATTGATGGCTGAACGACCGGTCAATCGCCGGTAATGCTGCATTCACGATTGAAGAAGTTTCTTGCCCTTTAGAAGCCTTGCTTAAAACCTCGCATCCGGGGCTGATTGCTATATGGAGTTGAACTCTCCAGTAGTAAGCTGCTTCGTGGACGAGGGGAATCGCTTTTTTGCGAACGAAATCAGCTCTCACCAAAATGGAAAATAGCTGCAAGACATCTCCGAATGGAGGAGTGTCTCGGGTGGAGTATGAGTGAGGTGACGGTTTATCTGTCGCTGGGATCGAACGTCGGGGATCGCGAGAAGAACTTGCACACGGCGATGGCGGCGCTGGGCGACGCGGGCGTGAAGGTGACGAAGGTGTCGGCATTTTACGAGACGGAGCCGGTGGATTTACGGGAGCAGCCGTGGTTCCTCAATTGCGTCGTGGAAGGGGTGACGCAAGTGGCGGCGCTGGAGTTGTTGGACGGGCTGCGACAGAGTGAGGCCCGGATGGGGAGCAGGAAATTGGTCGCGAAAGGCCCACGGCTAATTGACATGGACATCTTGCTCTATGGGCAAGAAACAATTGAGGCGCCGGAGCTCCAGGTGCCGCATCCGCGGATGCATCTCCGGAGGTTTGTGCTGGTGCCGCTGGCGGAGATTGCGCCGGAGGCGGTGCATCCAAGTCTTAAGAAAACTGTGAAGGCGCTGCTTGAGGAGACAACGGATCGCAGCATAGTGCGCAAGATCGATTCAGGCAGAAGAACGTAAGCAAGGATTCAACGCAGAGACGCTGAGAACGCAGAGGAAACGCAGAGAAGAAAAGGCTTAACACAGAGAGCACAGAAGTCGGAGCACGGAGATCACGGAGGAATTAGAAACATAGGGCACCCGCTGCGGCGGGTGCCCCTGCGCGGGCGTGGGCTAACTGGTGCGATGCAAGAGCAGGCGGTGGAGCGTCATCGGTTTGGGCTGGAGGGCGTCGAGCTCGATTTGCGCGAGCGGGCCTTCAGTGATTTCGCGCCAACGATAAACGCCGGGCTCGATCTCCTGGGTTTCGCGGCCGTTCAAGCGACGCAGGAATTCTGCCGCGTTGTCGCGCGAAGCCACCGCGCGATACGTGGGACGAGCGAGGGCTTCCACAACGTAACTGCGCAGCAGCTTGTTCCAGTAATGATCGAAGAGATCTCCGGAGGCGAAGATATCACTCCAGGCGATTTCACCGCCGTAGGCCACAACCACTCCGACGACGCGCTCACCCTTCAACCCGTAAGTAGCTTGCGCGAAGCGGCGTCGCACTTCCTCGACGAAATCATCGATTGAAACGCCGACGGCCTGCGACTGGTAGATTTTTTCGTAAGCCTCGGTGCGCCCGTTGGAAGCGATGGCTCCCGCGATGGCTGGGGCCGTCAGCCGAGCGGGCGGAGCCGCAGACGACATCGCTGAGGTAGTGCCGCTGCGCACTGCGTCCCAAACTTCCTGCTGCTTCTGATCTACCGCCGCCCTCTCGCGCACGCTGGGATGCACGATGGTATTCGCGGCCGCGAATTGCGAAACGCCGGTCCAGCGCCCGTGCTCCACGCAGAAGACATCGAGCGGCAGCGGCGGAGCACCCGCCGGAACAATGCGATCCTTGCCAATGACGCGGTCCTGCTTGCCGCCGCTAACAAGTTCGCCCGCAAGCAAAAGCAAAGGCCGCCGGCTGCGGTTAATGAGCACGAGTTGGTTCACCCTGGCGCCATTGTTGTATTGCGGGATGTAAACCGGGCGGCCATCGCGCCCACGGACCATCTCTTCGGAGCCTTGCTCGCGGACCACCACTTCGCCGCTGGACAATCCTTCCTCCAGCGTGAGGAACGGGCTGGTGTCTTGGCTGTACGTAGTGACAACTGGGAATACGGAAATGTTCTCGAAGGTAACGGGATCCAGCAGCCGCCATTCTCCCTCCGGCTTGGGGGACGCTCCGTACGACGGACCGGGGGGCGGAGGTGGCGTCGTACCAGGTGGCGCCCAGACAAATGCAAGACCTCCGAGCGTGCCAATAGCCAAGAAGCCGCCCATGATGGCGGCAAAAATCGAGCGTTCCATGAAAGCCTCCTGTACACGTGCCTGTTCACCCGCAGTGAACTGTCGAAAGCACGACTCGGTGTTAGAACGGCGAAGCGGAGATTTCTTGCACGAATAGCGAGCTACGGGACTGAAGACTGAGGACCGGGAACTTCTGTGTCCCGCTCAGCGGTCGGAGCCGCCAAGGTTGGTGCGTGGTTTATTGCGTTTGGAGAGCGAAGCTTCGGTTTCCTGCCGCTCGTATTCGGCGAGTTCTTCATCGGTGTAGGAGAAGGAATCGCGTGAGGCAAACATGGAGTTCGAACGGCCGGCTTGCTTCTTCTTCTTGCGCAGGGCGCCAAATTCGTGGCGGACCTGGCGCAGGGGCGCTTCGATGGCCTTTACTTCGACCAGCAGGTCGCTGACTTTTTCCAGAAAATCGTGGAGATGGTAGGGGCGAACCACATAAGGCAACCGCGCGGCTTCGAGGGGTGCCGTGTACTGACTCCCAGCCATTTCCGGAATGAGATAGAGGACGCGGATGCGCCCGCCATCATCGGGCGAGACGCTTGCAAGTTCCTTCAATGTGATGAAAACGGGTCCATCGATGCCCGTCAGCGCGACGTTGGCGATAACCAGGGACCATTCCCCCGTTTTTAATTCGGCGAGGAGCATGTTCGTGTCCGCGACGGCCCGAACACGCCAGCCCTCGGAGTCCAGTATCTGTTTGACCGCGCTCGAGCCCTGAGCATCGTTGTCAAGGACAAGAATGCCTACTTGACGAGGGGCTGGAGGGGGACTAGTACTCATCCCGGAAGTATAGCTGGAAACCGGCAGAACTGTCTCAAATCAAGAAATGGGATGCCGCGTATCGAGTAACCCGCCCTAACGCCACGTCGGGCTGTTGGGGCTGGTTAGGCTGTCGACTTTACTCTCCGATGACCGCCGTTGGCTCAATTCCGAGGTTTGTGGCAGCATTCATTGACCAATTACAAGGCTCGTTCCAGCCGAATAGCGTTGAACACCGGTGCCGTCCCAGAAGATACGGAAAGTAGCGGCGGGACTCCCGGCAACTACGCGTGTGTAGAATATCTGGAGGCCATCGCGGGACCATTCAGCGGCCCGACCCCACTGGTCAAGGGGGCTCAGCGTGGTCCGGCGTTTGGAGCGCACTTCGTACAGAAAGAACCCCGCCGTCAGACCCATCGCATCCTTGGGAGCACCCGCCGGCGCGCTGGCATAGTCCGCAGAAACCAGTAGCAAGTCCGAATTCAAGGGGTGCACGCGAATCGTGTCGGAGCTCATGACTTGAAACCCAGGACCATACATATCCTTTAGCGCTACAGCTTGCTGGGGCATGTTTACGGTGAGCCAGTAGGCATCTTCCATATCGCTCGCAAGAACCGTGTGGTCGTCTATCCATCCGTGCAGTGAGGTGACAGGCTTCGGAGAAAAAGCGGCTGCTGTTTCGGGCATAGCGGCAGGAAATGACCAGACCTGCCACGATTGATCCTGCGCCTTTAGAAACGCGACGTGCGTGTCATCGGGTGACCAGAAAGCCAGCCGCACCAAACCGTGCACCAGCTCTTGCGATTTCCCCGAGTCAAAATCGTAAAGAACGATGGTGCGATCCGAGCCGGTCTTTGAGTCGGATCGCGTATAAAGAAGCCTTTTCCCGTTATGCGAGAGGGCCAGCTCCGTGCCGCTCTGCGCGACAATTCTCCTGGTCGCGCCGCGGCTGAAAACAACGCTCCCTGCCGAATTCAGATAGGCTACGGCCACGGGATTCTTGAAGTTCGTTATGGTTGGCGCAGGCGGCTTCTTTTTATCTGCATCGTCCTCTTCGTCTGGCTGGTTGTTGATCTTGGGGAAGAGCTCGGCTGCGATGCGGGCACAACCTTTCATGAAGCCGAGCTGCGCGTGGTCTACGGAGGCGCGGAAGGTGTATTTGCCTGTCGCGGGGGCAGGAGTACCCGTGGGGTCCGTCGCGGCCTCGGCGCAAGCCTCGCGCGAGAGATGGACGGCGACGAGCGCTCCCGTTGCTGTATCTTTAGCGTGATAAGTCCAGGAGTCGGCCGTGGCTTCGTGGGTCACTTCCGTAGGGTCCAAGGCGATTGGAGGGTAACCGGGGCGGTCCAGGCGTTCAGGCCCCTTCAAACCAATCCGCAGACTCCAACTAGGGTCGTTGCCAAATGCTAGAATCAGGATCGGATAATGCGTGGACTGGGGTGCCGACGGTCCGGAGGGTAGCTTCTTAGGCGCTTGAGCGGGTGGGGTTTGCGCGCGCGAAGGCTGCGCGGCCCCCAGATAGCAAAGCACGGCGGCGGACAGCATCCGTTTTGTTCGCGGGGCGAGGCGCAAGTCTTTCCCTCCAGGCCCAACGAGGATACCCCCTGCTGCCAAGGGAGGCAATCTCCACAGGTAGTCGGCACCAAGACTTGGTATCCAGACGTGCAACCGGGCCAAACGTACAGGCACTTACGAATAAAAAGCGAAAATAGTTCTTGACACAGCGAACAAAAGGCGAAATACTTCGCGGGTGCTGCGAGGTCGGCCATGTCCCCAGTTCTTTCCTCTTCGACGATAGGCATTCGTGCCCAGTGTCGCCCCGTTTCACCAACCACAGCAGGACTCTTTCCTGATTGCCCAGATGGTGTAAGCCCAATGCAAGTGATTCGTGACCTTGCCCCGGTCGCGGATCAACGCAGCGGCATTTCAGATCGCGTGACGGCGGATTGCCCCCCGGCGTCTTCGGCTCCGCACGGAAACCAAAACCGTGCGCAAGGCCCGGTCCGAAATGTTGCTGCGGTGCCCCCCGAACGCGCTCACGCGCGGCTGGTCGGCATTGCCCGCCTCGCAGCATCTTCCTTGCCGGCGGAGACGCGCCGGAATTCCGCCGAGAAGCCGGAGTATTTTGTTCTGCCGGTAAAATCCATCCTCAACCGCTGCGATTCGAATCGCGTGCCCTTCGAATGGACCATCAATCCCTACCGCGGCTGCGAATTTGCCTGCAAATATTGCTACGCGCGGTATACGCACGAATACATGGAACTAGATGGTTCCGAGTTCGAAAAGAAGATTTATGTGAAGAAGGACGCCGCGCCGTTGCTGGCGCACGACATTTCGCGAAAGTATTCCTATACCTCGGAGAAATCGCGCGGAGAACGAGCCGACCACATCGCTATCGGCACGGCGACGGATCCGTATCAACCGGCGGAGCGCGAATATGGCGTCACGCGTGCATGTCTCGAAGAGCTTGCAAAACGCGATGGTTTAAGCATCTCTATCATTACGAAGTCGAACCAGATCGTGCGCGACATTGATGTTTTACAGCGTATTGCCTTGCGTTCCGATTTGGCGATCGACATCACCATAACGACTCTGCGGTCCCGGCTGGCCCGTCTCTTGGAACCGCGTGCGCCCCGGCCGGATTTGCGCCTCGCGGCCGTAAAGCAATTGCGCGAAGCGGGGTTGGCCGTTGGAGTCTCCGCCTCCCCACTGATCCCCGGTATCACCGATCGCGACGGCGATCTCGAAGCGGTCGCCGCGGCCGCGCGGGAGGCAGGCGCGCAATGGTTTTTCTCCGGGGTGCTGTTTTTGATGCCCGCCTCAGCCAAGCAGTTTCTGCCATTTGTACGGGAAAAGTTCCCGCGCCTCGCGAAGCAGTACGAACAGTGGTACGCGAAAAACGGCTACGCTCCGGAAGACTACCGGAAAAAGGCATCTGAGCGGGTAGCGCGAATCCGAGAGAAGTTTGGTTTCGCCTCGCGCCCCTGGATCGACGCAAAACGCAAGCCGCCCTTCGCGCAATTGCCTTTAGCCTGGGACGCCGCCGCCATAGCCCAGCAAGTAGACCGGATGCAATCCTGCGCCGCCGGCTAATGTGAGTGGTCGTGAAGCTCGCTCTATGCGCGCCGCGCTGGTATGTTGCGAATTTTGTGGAGTGCCGCAGCCCGGTTGCCGCTTTTGCAACTGTTCCATGGCGCAATCGAACAGCAGGAGCCCGGCTCCCGCACTGCAAAAGCCTACGGAACGATGATGCGCGACTCTTCGCGCTTAAGCTCGAGCGCCTGAGGGAATTGCGCCCTCAGAAACTCGATGAACCGCCGCGAACGCGGCCGCCCATTGCTTCGCAGCAATCCCATCCGGTAGAGAAAAACCAGCAAGTAAAAAATTTCCGAATCTTTCCAACTCGCTGAATTGCCGCGTTCCGTTTGCTGTTTCTTGACTTCCGTTAGCAAGGCAATGAGCGCGCCGTACAGCTCCCGCGGCAGCGGCGCGTCCGGCGGTTTTTCATAGATGATCCCGGAACTCAGCGTCTTATACGTCTGCGCCAGGGCCTGAAGAGCGGCGAGAACATCGGGGTCGGTAGCCGCCGGCTGCGAGGAGCAGAATTTGGCAATTGAAAAAGCCAGCGCAGACATAAGCTGTTGGTGCGTGTAAACGATATCCTGCGGAACTTTCTCATCAAGCAGCGGCGTGTCCGCCGGCAGCGCGCGCTGATGCTCGTTTTCGTAGCGATGCGCGGCGACCAGATACGAACAGTCCGATGGGCAATCGATAGTGACTTCACGTTCGGTGCCGCAGCAAACGGCACAAATTTGTTCGCCCTTAGCCGGACAGAACCGCTCGGGCTTGCGCTTCTCACAGATCGGACAGGACACGGAATCTCCCCTGAGCAGCAAACAATCCAGCAGAATACGCTGTGCCATCCGAAAAGACAAAAATGCCTGGCGAAGTGTTTACGATTCGATCCAGGGCGGTTCCGAAGAAGGTGGGTTTGGCTGCGGCTTGCTTCCTTTGCGTTTCTGGACGGCTTGGCGGAGGAGGTATTCGATCTGGCCGTTGACGCTGCGCAATTCGTCCTGCGCCCAGGCTTCCACGTCCGCCCAGAGCGCAGGATCGATGCGTAGAAGGAATGACTTTCGTTCCATCATCCCTGCCGATCAGTTGTACAGCGTACCGGTGTTGATCACCGGATGGATTTCCGATTCGCCGCAAAGAACAACCATGAGATTGCTGACCATGGCGGCTTTGCGCTCGTCGTCAAGCACCACGACGTGCTTCTCGGCCAGCTCCTTGAGCGCCATGTCCACCATGCTCACGGCGCCTTGCACGATTTTCTGGCGCGCGGCGATGACGGCTTCCGCTTGCTGCCGGCGCAGCATGGCCTGTGCGATTTCCGGCGCATAGGCCAGATGCGTCAGCCGCGCTTCGTCCACGGTGACACCCGCCTTTGCCAATCGCTCCTGCAGTTCCGCGCGCAGCGCCTGAGAGACTTCGCCCAGGTTGCTGCGAAGAGTAATTTCATGCTCCTCGCCGTAATCGTAAGCGTACAGGCTCGCCAAATGGCGCAGCGCCGATTCGCTCTGCGTGGAAACGTAATTCTCATAGTTGTCCACATCAAAGGTGGCTTGAGCCGTGTCTCCCACGCGCCACACCACCACGGCCGCGATTTCGATCGGGTTGCCGCGTTTGTCGTTGACCTTCAATTTGTCGCCGTTGAGCGTGCGCGCGCGAAGCGAGATCTTGTTGCGCCCCGTGGTTTTTTGTCCGCCCGCAGCAGAGCCCGCTCGCGTGCCCCCGACTTTGCCTTGCATCGCGCCTTGAATCGCAGCGGCCTGCGCCAGCAAGCCCGGCTGTCCCGGCCCATTGGTATAGAACGGATTGCCCCAGTGGAACCCGCTGGTGCGAACCGTGCCCTTGTAATCGCCGAACAGCACCAGGACCCGCCCCTCATTCGGCTGAAGCGTATAGAAGCCCGTCAACAAGAGGATCAATACTGGAAATAACAGGATGCTGAGAATGAGCAAACCAAAATGCGGCTGCCCGTTTGTCTTTACGCCATCATTAATTACAAAAACCAGCAGCGCAACGTCTCCCACGAGAAGCACAAGCAGGGTGGGCAGCATCATCCAGCCACTCGGAGCAAATGCCACTCGTTCTTGGCTGACCGTCGATTGATTGGTGTTCATGGAAACATCCTTTCGTCAGATGCGTGAGGGCCATATCGAAATGATATCATTTAGATGTCAGATGTCAAGAGGACGGGTATGCAAAACCGATTGATTGGCCAGGAGTCTCTAAATGCTTATAAATGAGCTACTTCAGGCAACTATGACTTTTTTCTGGAAGCGCCGCGCGGCGATGACCAGCAGCATTGTGCCAATCGCGCAGAGGGCCAGACCATCCTTCCAGAGGTGCGTGATGTTTGCCCCGCGGAGAATAATGCCGCGCGTGATGTTGATGAAATACGTGGCCGGAATCAGATAGCTCAGCGGATACAGGACCTTGGGAATCGTTTCGCGCGGGAAAATGTAGCCGGAAAAGAAAACACTGGGCAGAATGGGCAGGAACGCCAGCTGCATCGCCTCCGCTTGCGACGCGGCTTTGCTGGAGATCAGTATTCCCAGCGAGAGCGCGGCGAAAAGGTACGGCAGCGAGAGCAGCGCCAGCAGCAGAACGCTTCCGTGAATGGGCACGAGAAAGACGAAACGCATGAAAAATAGAATCAGGCAAAGTTCGAAGAAGCCGATGCCCAGGTAGGGAAGCAACTTGCCGAGCAGCAAACCGAATGGGCGGACCGGCGTAACGAAAAGCTGTTCCAGCGTGCCTCGTTCCTTCTCGCGCACGATGGAGAAGGCCGTCAAGAATGTGGTCACATTGAGAAGCATGATGGCGGTAAGCCCGGGAAGAAAGAAATTGGGCGAGCGCGAATCCGGATTGAAGAGCAGCTTCGGTCGCATATCCACGGCGAATGTGGAGCGATCTTGCAGAACGCGGCGGAGAGATTCATCGAGCCCAATGGCGGTAGTCACATTGATGGCCTGGCCCGCGACGGAGGAATCCGAGCCGTCGATCAAAACGAGTACCTGCGCGCTCATGTTGTGGAGCAGGCGGTCGGAGAAGTCCACCGGAATCTTGATGCCCACGCGCGCCTTGCCGGCGATGATCATGTCGTTGAGATCGTGATCGTTCTCAACGTAGCGGATGAAATGAAAAGTATCCGAGTTTTTCATGCGGTCCAGGAGCTCGCGGCTTTCGCGTCGGCCATCCGCGTTATAAACCACCGTGTTGATTTGCCGGATGTTGGTGTCAATCGCGAAGCCCAGCAGAAACATCTGCAACAGTGGCATGGTCAACGAAAAAAACAGGGTTCCCGCGTCGCGCCGCACGTGCAGCGACTCCTTGTAAAAGACTGCGCCGAACCCGCGGAATAGATTAAGCACGGGTGGCCTCCAACAGAGCCTGATGCTTGTTTGTGAGTTCGACGAACACGTCCTCGAGGCTCGGGGCCAGCGGACGAATCTCCGCGACGGCAATGCCGTTCTTCAAAAGCTGCTCGCGAAGATCGTCCAGGTTGAAATGGTCTTCGACCAGCGCATGGATGGATTGTCCAAAAATGGTAGCGCTGCGGATCCCCGGGATCTGCCGCGCGAAACGTAGAGCCCGCGTGACTTCTGGAGTACTGATTTCAATGCGCATGGTGCCGTGTGGCTGGACGTCCGGAAGCTCCCGCAACGAGTTGGGAGTCCCGTCAGCGATCAGCTTGCCGTAATAAATGTAGGCGACGTGGCTGCAACGCTCGGCTTCGTCCATATAGTGCGTGGTCACGAAAAACGTGATGCCGTGTCCGGATAGTTCGAAAAGCAAATCCCACAGCTGGCGCCGCGCGACCGGGTCGATTCCGGCGGTAGGCTCGTCGAGAAAAAGAAGCTTGGGCTCATGCAGCATGGCGCAGCCAAGTGCCAGACGCTGCTTCCACCCCCCGGAAAGCTGCGCGGATAAGCGGTTCAGATACGGCCCAAGTCCGTTCAGCTGAACGATTTCATCAATGCGCCGCTTCAATCGCGCTGGGTTGAGGCCGTAAATGCGTCCGTAAAACGTCAAGTTTTCGGCGACGGTGAGGTCGAAGTACAGACTGAAATTCTGCGACATGTAACCGATGTTTTCACGCACGGCTTCGGAATCCTTGCGCACGTCGAATCCTTCGACGTAAGCCGAGCCCTCGCTGAGCGGCAGCAGGCCCGTGAGCATTTTGATGACTGTTGTCTTTCCGCTGCCGTTCGGCCCGAGAAATCCGAAGATTTCGCCCTTCTCGACGCGAAAGCTGACGTCGTTGACGGCCGTAAACTTGCCGAAACGCCGCACCAGATGTTCGGCGGAGATGGCGGCTTCGGCAGGATCGTTCGGCGCGCTGCCCATCAGCTTAGTTTCCCTCTTTGAGCTTGACGTCGGCAGCCATGCCGGCAAGTACCCGCCCAGCCGGATCGTTAATGCGAATCTTCACGCCAAACACCTGGTGCACGCGTTCCTCGCGGGTCTGCACGTTGCGCGGCAGGAATTCCGCCTGCTGGTTGATCTGTTCGAGCACCCCTTCGAAAACCGTATTCGGAAAAGAATCAACGCGGACCTCGGCCTTTTGTCCGATCTTGAGGCGCCCATATTCAGTTTCGGGAATGTAAATGCGCACGTAAATTTGATCTTTTTCCAAAAGCGTGGCGATGGGCGTATTGGGAGCGATCAGGTCGCCCGGACGCACGTCGAGAACTTCCACAATCGCGGCGGAAGGAGCCACAACCTGGCGCTCGCGGAAGCGCGCTTCGTCGTACGCATACCCTGCCTTTGCGAGTTCGACGTCTTCCCAGCGATTCCCGTGCTCATATTTGTCCAAGGTAGCTTGCGCCTCCCGGTAGTGCGCTTCGGCGGAAGCAATCTCTTCGGGGCGATACCCGTGATGAAGCTCATCCAGTTTGTGCTGCGCATTTTGCAGCTGCGCCAGGGCCATCTTCCAATTGGCCTCCGCGGTATCACGCTGCTGTTTGGAGACCAAATCTTTTTTCGCCAGCGCTTCGTAGCGGTCGAAATCCAGTTGCGTGCGAACTTCATCGGCCTTCGCGCGATCGAAATCGGCCTGCGCGGCGTCAATGTCTTCCTTGCGGTACCCGTTCTTTTTCATCTCGTAATCGGCTTTGGCCTGCGCCGCGGCCGCTCGCGCTTCGGCGATTTCTTCGGGGCGGTAGCCACGCTGCGCTTTTTCGGCGTTGGCGTGGGATTGTTCCAGGGCCGCTTGCAGTTCCTTATCGTCGAAAGTGATCAGCACCTGTCCCGGCTGCACGGAATCGCCTTCGCGAACGAGAACCTTGTCTATGCGTCCCCCAATTTTGGAGCCCACGCGAATGTCGCGCGCTTCCACCGTGCCGGAGCCCTGGAGAGAATTGTCGCGATGGAACCAGCCGGCGTAGAGCGCGGTGGCGGCCAGCACCACGGCAACCACAATGATGATGAGAATGCGCTTGCGATTCATGGAACTACTCTCCCAGCCTCAAAGATGAATTTGCTGAAGGCGCCGTGAATTCTTCTCGCGGCGCCAACCCGGTCCAAAGCACGTTAAAAGACGCCTCGATACGCGCGTGCAACGTAGCGTCGCCGTGGAGCGACCAAATCAGCAGCGTTCCAAAGATCGTTTGGCGAAAAACATGCGCGAGCTCCGCGGCGGGCACATCCTTGCGAATCTCACCGCGCTCCTGCCCCAACTGGATCATCTGGGTGTGCAACGCATGGACACGCTTCTGCAGATCGATCATCGCCTCGCGAACCGGCGTTGTCGAAAGATACGCTTGGAGAAGCGCCCGGATGATCGCGGGATTGCGTACCGGTTCCTGCGTCATGCGCATGCCAAGCCCACGAAGAAATTCAGACATCGGTGTGTCGGCCTTGCGTGCCGTCGCGATGGCTGCCTCCAGCTTGCCAAGCTGCATCTCACCGAAGGCCAGCAGGATATGGTCCTTGCTCGGAAAGTAGTTGAAAAAAGTGCCCTTGCCGACGTCCGCGGCCTCGGTGATGTCCTCCACGGTAGTCTCGGCAAAGCCTTTCTTTGCAAAAAGATCCAAGGCGGCGCGGAAGAGCCGTTCACGGGTCTCCGCACTGCGGCGCTGTCGACGGTCCATTGCTGGCTTACGCTCGGAGACGCCGCTTCGGGTGCGCGATTTTGGGTGACGAGACATGGTGACTGAAACTCATATATGACCGTAAGTCATATTCTCGGATTTGTCAAGAACATTCCTGTCTGAAGTACGACGGAATCAGCTAGGGAGTTACGGGAGGGCAAAAAGAAAACACCCCAGTCGGGACCGGGGTGTTCTGGGCAAAGAGTTGTTCCAGAAACTATTCCTTCAAAGAGTTGGGATCCGACATGTTCTTCGGCGACTTCTGATTCAAATACGCAATCATCTTCTGCGCAGGCGGCGGAACCGCGACCGCGCCCTTGAACACGATGGACACCGCTTCCACTTTCTTGTCGTAGACGCGCTCGTTGGCATCATTGTCCGGTCGCAGCGTTGAACCTTCGAGCGAAATGCCGGCAAACAAGCCGCGAGCCCGCGAGTAGCTCAAGATTTCTGCGCGCAAGGTCGCATCCGTGGAGGCATCCGCCGTGCGGCCCTTCGGACCGGCCGCCGCTGACGCATCGGCGCCAAGTTTCACCTTGCTACTGAGGATGGAATGCGCGCCGCGCGGATTCATCACCAATAAAACAAAATCCGTGGCCTGCCCACCAAGTTGGAAGCCGATGCTGCCGCCTTCCAACGCCATCATCGTCGGAGCGCTCCACGGCCCGGTGTAATGCTCCCCGGTGCGGCAGGTCATCGCGCCACGGCCGTAGCTCCCGCCGACGATAAAAGCGGCCTTGAGAACCGACGGATAAACAATGACGCATTCCGCTTTGTCAATCAGGTCCTGCGGAATGTCGTCGGGAATATCCATAATTTCCTTGAGGACCGTCCCGCAATTCTCCAGCCGGTCCGCTTCCTTTCTGTCCCCCGCGGTCGCGAGCGGCAGACCGATCATCGCCAGGGCCATCAGGCAAGCAAGAATTCTATTCATCACGATTCACCTCTTCTAAGTTTCTGGGCTCCCACATCATAGAGTGCTAATTGGCTGGGTGCAACCTGCTGCTGCGTGCAAGGGTCCGTACAGTGGGGTTATTCCTTCCATAAGACGCGCGACAGACGTATTGTACTGCCTTTCGACTATACTTTTCCTGGACGATTTTCCGCGCGAGCGAAAAATGAAGATTGAAACTCTTTGGAAGCGCTGGGTAGCGGTGGTTTTGCTCATCGCTCTCTGCTTGCTCGGCGGCGCGAAGCGGCTGACCGCGCAAGCGAATGCGAAGAGCAACAGCGCGTGTTGCAGTGGGAAGAAGCAAAGCATTTCCGCAAGGAATGCGTCCCTGAAATTTGCCGCCCGGGCGGAAGCGTTGCTAGCTGAACCAACCGTGAGTAAAGGCGAGTGGGGGTTGTTGATTGCCGATGCGGAAACCGGCGAGACGCTCTACGAGCAGAATGCCGACAAGCTTTTCATTCCGGCCTCCAACCTCAAACTTTTCACCACGGCTCTGGCGCTCGCAAAGCTCGGACCGGATTTCCGGTTTCATACCACTCTCGAAACGCGCGGAACGCTTTCGAATGAAGGAATATTGAGCGGCGATCTGGCGCTTGTCGGACGCGGCGATCCCAATCTTTCGAATCGCAAATTTCCATACGAGCTGAAAGAAGAGTTTGACGGCCCGCCGGAAAAAGCGCTCGCCGAATTGGCCGATGCCCTGGTGAAAAAAGGCGTCAAGCAGATTTCCGGCGACGTCGTCGGCGACGACAGTTATTTTCCGCGCGAAAGTTATCCAAACGGCTGGGAAATTGACGACATGGTTTGGGAGTACGGCGCCGCGATTTCCGCCATCGTCGTTGACGACAACACCGTCGCGCTGACGCTCACTCCCGGAGAGCAAGCGGGCGCCCCAGTGCAGGCCGCGGTGAATCCAGCAACCCCAGATTTCACGGTTGAAAACGATGTGCTCACCTCCGCCCCGGAAATGAAATCGGATTTGACGCTCACGCGCGAGCCCGGCTCGCATCTCGTCGTCGTGAAGGGCACGCTGCCCGCCAGAAGCACCTCGCGAAAACTCGTGCTGGCGATTGAGGATCCCGCGCAACACGCTGCAGCTACGCTGAAACAATTGTTGGAGGAGCGCGGAATCACGGTCGTAGGCGCCGCGAGGGCGCAACATCAATTCGCGACAACGTCAGACGACCCAATCGTGCTCGCAGAACACGTCTCCATACCGCTCGGCGACGCTGTAAAACTCGTGAACAAGATCAGCCAGAATCTCCACACCGAAATGCTTCTGCGAACCGTGGCTCGCCAGAGTGGAGTGTGGAATACGCCCGACGACTTGATGAAAACTCCCGCCGACTTTTACGCCGCGGCAGGAATTGCGGCAGGTGATGTGATTCAAACGGACGCATCCGGCTTGTCGCGGCACGATCTGGTGACGCCGCGGGCCGTGGTGAATCTCCTCGCCTACGCGCAGAAACAGCCCTGGTTCGAAGCGTATTACGGATCGTTGCCCGTGGCGGCAGTCGACGGCACATTGGAAGACCGCATGAAAAATACACTGGCCGCGGGCCGCATTCATGCCAAGACCGGCTCGGTCGAGCACGTTCGAACGCTGTCGGGATTTGCGGAAACGCCCGGAGGACGCCGGCTGATCTTTTCGTTCTTGAGCAACAATCAAGGCGGGAAGAGTCACGAAGCCGCGGATGCCCTGAACGGATTATGCGTGGCCATGCTCGAAGAGTTCAACGCCACACCCGTAAAACGCGGACAAGAACACAAGCATCCGCAGTGAGTTCGCAGAGAGAAGATGTACGAAGAGCTGATCGTCACCGTTTTCGGAAGTTCACGCCCGCGCGAAGGCGACGCGGATTATGAGGAAGCGCGCGTGCTCGGCCGCGCTTTGGCGAGGCATGGCTTCGCCGTCTGCAGTGGCGGCTACGCCGGCGTGATGGAAGCCGTCTCTCGCGGCGCAAAAGAAAGCGGTGGAAAAACGTACGGTGTGACCGCCGAATTTTTCAAGGCCGCGAAAACCAATCCGTGGGTTGACGTCGAAGTCCGCAAGAAAACGTGGGAAGAACGGCTGTTCGAATTAATCCGTCTCGCAAATGGTTTTGTTGCATGCAAAGGCGGCACCGGAACGCTAGTAGAACTTGCCGTAGTTTGGGAAATGTTAAATAAATCGGTGATGCCCGGAAAACCATTCGCAGTCCTCGGAAATTTCTGGCAGCCGGTCGTGGAGCGCGTGCGGGAAGTGGAACTCGGTCATCCGGCCCCGTGGGGCGAAGCGAACCAGCGGCTGGTGTACGTGGCCGCGACAGCAGGCGATGCGGCCAATCATCTCGCCGCAAAACTGAAGAAGGCATAGCCATGTCACGCACCGCGCAAGACGTACTGGAGTTCGACAAGCTGCGGGAATTGCTGCGGCTCCGGACGACCTGTGCGCCGGGGCGGCGCGCGGTGAGCGCGCTTGAGCCGGGGACGGAGCGGGGCGCGTTGGAGTCCGCGTTTGCGCTCATTCGCGAAGCGCGGGAGTGGCTTCGCGCCGCGCGCGAATTGGGATTTGGCGCGCTCTCTGATCCGGAAGGCTGGCTCGAACGATTGGAAGGGCCCGGCGCGGTGCTGGAGCCGAAAGAATTTCTCGACGCCGGTTCGCTGCTGGAAACAGCGGGATGGCTGCGCCAGCAATTTCGTGAGGAGGCGGCGAAGTTTCCTTTGTTGGCCGCACGTGCCGCATCGCTGGCGGATTTTCGGGACGTGCACGCGGCTATTCGCCGCTGCATTCTGCCGAATGGCGAGATCAGCGATGAAGCGTCAACGACTCTGCGACGGATTCGCGTCAGCATCACGCAAACGCGTGACTCCATCCAGAAAACACTGAAACAGATTCTGCGCTCGCGGAACTCGGAAGCGGGAGAAGACTACGTTACCTTGCGGAATGAGCGTTTCGTCATTCCAGTGCGCGCAGAGCAACGACGGAGCGTTCCCGGTGTCGTGCACGGAGCAAGCGCGACGGGGCAAACCGTTTTCATGGAGCCGTTCGAGACCGTCGAAGCCAACAACCAACTCGTGCAACTCGCCGAGGATGAAGCAGCGGAGATTCTGCGAATTTTGCGCGACCTCACCGACAAGTTGCAGGCCGTGCACAGGCCGCTCCTCGCTGCAGCCGGAACGATTGCAGAACTCGACGGCGTCTTCGCGCGGGCGCGATTCGCGCAGGACTTCGACGCCGCGATTCCAGAATTTTCCGAATCCAGCGAATTGCGACTGGAAAGTGCGCGCCATCCAGTACTCGAAAACAAACTTCGCAAAGAAAATCGCGCCATCGTGCCGATGACGCTCTCTCTCGGCGGAGAAGAACGCGTGCTGGTCATCAGCGGCCCGAACACCGGCGGAAAAACCGTGGCGTTGAAAACCATGGGAATGGCGGCGCAGGCGGCGCAGGCGGGGATCCCGGTGGCGGCGCAACGCGCTGTCCTGCCCTTGTTCGATCACGTGCTTGTGGACATCGGCGACGAACAATCGATCGCCGCGGATTTGTCCACGTTTTCGGCGCACATGCTGAACTTGAAGGCCATGCTGGAAGCGGCCACGCCGCACTCGCTCGTGCTGGTGGATGAAATGGGCACGGGAACGGCGCCGGAAGAAGGCGCCGCGCTCGCAGTCGCGTTGCTGGATGAATTTCGCGCGAAGAGATGCATCGTGCTGGCGACGACGCATCACGATCGGCTGAAGACCTACGCTTCGACGACACCAGGCGTCGTGAATGCGGCGGTGGAATTTGACGACGTGAATCTGCGGCCAACGTACCGTTTGATGGTCGGCGTCCCGGGCGGCTCGAGCGGCATCGCCATCGCGCAGCGCCTGGGAATTGCTGACGGGATCGTCGAGCGAGCGCGGTCGCTGCTCGGCCCGGAGTCTCGCGAAGCCGCGGACTTGATTGCTTATCTCCATCGCACGCGCGACGAACTCGACCGCCTGCAGCAGCAAATGACCGCCGAGCGCCACGCGCTGGAAGACGAGCGCAAAAAACTGCGGACGGAGTGGGTCGAGCGGCAGCAGAAACGTATCCGCGAACTCGAATCGCAATTCGCGGAGATGCAAAAGCGTTTCGACGAAAACGTCACGCGCGTCCTCGAGGCGGTGAAAGAACGCGAGCTGCGCGGACAGATGGAAAAATCCGCGCGGCGGAAAATGCAGGACGTGCGCGCCGAAGCGCGTGACGAGCTGAACGCCGCTGTGGTGCAGACCATTTCTGATTCGCAGGCCGACTTGGGCGTTCATTCCTCCTCATCTCAACCAATAACAGTTGGTCGCCTGCAGCCTGGCGCACGAGTTCGGGTGCGCGGCTTCAGCAAGCCCGTGGTGCTGCGCCGTATTGACGGCTCCTCCGCGGAAATCGAAGCCGGGCCACTGCGCATGAAAGTTGCCATCGACGAAATCACGGGCGTGGAGGCGGAAGCGCCGGCACCGAATACCGCCGGGCCTGCCACAAAACTGCAGAGGGTAACGGTAACCGCGCAAGGCGGCGCAGGCGCCGCCAGCGATGAAATCAACGTGATCGGCATGACCGTGGAAGAAGCCACGGACCGCCTGGACAAATTTCTCGATGAAGCCGCGCTGGCACACCGAGTACAAGTGCGGGTCATTCACGGCCACGGAACTGGCGCGCTTCGCAAAGGCATTTCACAATTTCTCTCTTCGCATCCGTTGGTGGAGAGACATTCTTTCGAGACGGAAGACCGCGGCGGCAAGGCCATTACCCTCGTGGAACTCCAAAAATAAAAATTGCAGCGTCGAACATCGAAAATGGAAAATCGAAATTAGAAAATAGATTTTCACCGTCTTGATGTTTAGAACAGGTGCCCGCCATCGCGCTTTGGTATACTCCCGGCGTTCCTTTTGCCAATTCACAACGAGGTGCCTCGATGAAACTAGTGCAAAATTCCCCGTCGCTACCCGATGGGGGGCGTAGAACGAACCGCCTGTTGGTGTTTTTCAGTGTGACGTTAATGATGCTTGCGGGGATGGCGTCATCCGTCAGCGCGCAGATGGCGGCCCCGAAGAGGACCGTGGTTCATCCCGGGCGTTTGCTCAATGTGCGCACCGGAGAACTGCGCGCAAACCAGGCCATCGTCATCGAAGGCGACAAGATCGTACAGATTGCGGCGGCCGGCGAAGTCAAGGCCGCGGCGGGCGATACGGTAATTGATCTTCCGGAGGCTACGTTGCTGCCCGGTTTGATTGATATGCACACGCACTTGACCTTCGATCTGGCCTCGCTCGGCTATCAGGGGCTTTCGATTTCCACGGCGCGCGAGGCGTTGCACGGCGCGAGAAACGCGAAGCGCACGCTGGAGGCGGGTTTCACGACGGTACGCAACGTCGGTGCGAAGGACTACGCGGACATCGCGCTACGCGACGCCATCAATGATGGCGACGTCATCGGGCCGCGCATGGTGGCGTCGGGCCCCGCGCTTGGCATTACCGGCGGTCACTGCGATGAAAATCTGCTGCCGCCCGTGTTTCATCTTCAAGGTGATGGCGTGGCCGATGGCGTTGAGGCCGTGCAACACAAAGTTCGCGAAGTCATCAAATATGGAGCGGACGTGATCAAGATTTGCGCCACCGGCGGTGTGCTCTCGAAGGGCGATGACCCGAACGCATCGCAGTTTACGCTCGAGGAGATGAAAGCCATCGTAGCGGACGCGCACCGGCTTGGCCGCAAAGTCGCCGCACACGCGCATGGTGCCGAAGGCGTGCGCTGGGCTTCGGAAGCCGGTGTCGATTCGGTTGAACATGGGCACTTCATGGATGATGCGGCAGTCGCGGCGTTGAAGAAAAATGGAACGTATCTCGTGCCCACGCTCTTCTTGACCGAATACATGCAAGAACACTTGAAGGACAGCGGCGTGCCAGAGTACTCCAAGCAAAAAATGCGCGAGGTCGCTGCCGCCGCTCCGATGAACGTTAAGAAGGCCTTTGATGCCGGAGTGAAAATCGCGTTCGGTACAGACGCCGCGGTTTACCCGCACGGCCTGAACGCCGGCGAATTCCATATGTATGTGAAACTGGGCATGACGCCGCTGGCGGCCATCCAGACCGCCACGATTAATGCAGCCGACTTGCTTGGCCCGAAGTTCCAGGTTGGCATGCTGGAGCCCGGCAAATTCGCGGACATGATCGCCGTGGATGGCGACCCAACGAAAGACGTCACCATACTGGAGCATGTAAAATTTGTGATGAAAGGCGGCACGGTCTACAAGAACGAATACACGAAGTAGTGATCGTCACTGAATGGCGGAAGCTGGCTCATTTGCGGAGAAGATAAAACAACAAGCTGACATCGTGCGGGTTGTCGGCGAATATGTGCGTCTGAAAAAAAGCGGGCAGAATTTCACCGGGCTGTGCCCGTTTCACGCGGAAAAATCTCCGTCGTTTGCCGTGCATCCCACGAAACAGTTCTATCACTGCTTTGGCTGCGGTAAGGGTGGGGACGTTTTCAACTTCGTGATGGAGATGGAGAAGTGTGAGTTTCCCGAAGCCATTCGCATCGTGGCCGAAAAGTGCGGAATATCGATTCCGCGGCCCAAGGAGCGTTCGCCGGAAGAACGAAAAGAGAATCAGCAGCGGTCGGTGCTGGTGGAAATGCACCGCGAGGCGCAGTCGTTCTTCGTGAAGCAGCTCGAAGGCACACTGGAAGGCAAGGCCGCGCGCGCCTATCTCGAAGATCGCGGTTTGGATAAAGACACGATCACGCGCTTCGGAATCGGCTATGCCCCCAGCGGCGGCGACCTGTTGCTGCGCCACTTCAAATCGAAATACAACGAGAAACTGCTCGTGGATTCGGGCTTGGTTTCGCGCGATCAAGGCGGACGTCTCTTCGATCGGTTCCGCCGGCGCATCACCTTTCCCATTTCCAATGAATCGGGAAAAATCGTCGCGTTTGGATGCCGCGCACTAGGTGACGACCAGCCGAAGTATCTGAATTCGCCCGAAACGCCGATCTATTCGAAGAGCAACGTGCTCTATCACATGGACCGCGCCAAGGAAGGCATCCGGCGGCAGGACTTCGCGATTCTGGTCGAAGGCTACATGGACGCCATCGCCGTGGCGCGCGCGGGGATCAGCAACGTGGTGGCCAGTTGCGGCACCAGCCTGGCCGAGTCGCAAATCAAGTTGCTGGGGCGCTTCACACGCAGGGTCATTGTTAATTACGATCCTGACGCGGCTGGGCAGACGGCGACCGAACGATCGCTCGCGCTCCTTCTCGAACAGGATTTTGAAGTTCGAGTCCTCGCGCTGCCGCCGGTGGGAAATAAAAAGGCGGATCCGGATCTCTTCATCCGCGAAATGGGCAAAGACGCTTATCTGAAGTTACTAAGCGAAGCGCCGCCGTACGTGGACTACCTGATCGCGCGAGCGCGGCAGATGGATTTGACCACCGGCGAAGGCAAGCTGCGCGCAGTAAATTTTCTTTTGCCCTACGTGCAGAAAATTCCGAATCGCATTCTTCGCTCCGAATGGGCGACACGTATCGCGCAGCAGCTTCGTTTGGACGAACCAGTGCTCCGCGCGGCGCTGAGCAAGGCCGCCTCGGAGCGTCGGAGCGAAGTAAAGACGCAGCCGGAGCTCGTGGGCCGCGCGGCCAAACCGGTCGAACGGCGATTGATTCGCATGCTCGCGGAAGCCGAGGGCTTCCGGCACGAGCTTGCCCAGCAACTGCAAAATGCCCGTCTGTATCACGGTCTCGAAACCGAGAAAATCTTCGCGGCCCTGGTCATCGCCAGCCTGGCAGGCCAGCCGCTGCAAGCCACGGAAGTGGCCGCCGTACTCGACGAACGCGACCGGCGGCTGCTCTTCGAAATCCTGTTGGAGGAAGCCAACGAGCCGACCTGGGAGGAAGCGCAGAGCTGCATCGAGGCGTTGCAGCACCGCCAGGCCGAACACGAACTCGCCGAAGTGCAGCGCAGCATCGAGGCCAACCCGCCCGCCCCCGAGATGCGCGGCCTACTTGAGAAGAAACAGGATCTGATGCGGCGCCTCGCGGCGGCAAGGTGAACCTCGGGGACCGGAGCGAACTGACCTGGATGGATTGGTCGACCCCACCCCCCGGTTTTTTGTAAGTGTTGATTCTAAAGGAATTACACGGAGCGCGGTGGACCCGTCGTCGTCTGCGCCTGCTAATGGAGTCCGATACCGCCGGCACTGCAAAACCGTAAGAGATATGGGTTGCACGAAGGAATCGCGCAGGTTTACCTGAGGAATAGTATACGCTAAGTGTATCAATAGTCAAGGGAAAAGACCGGGGTGCTCCTGCGCTTCCGGGTTCCGAGCCTCGAAATCAGCGCGAAACTCCATGCTTAAGTGGATGGCACGGCTCGCAGGCCTTGCAGTCTTCCACACATTTCCACTAATTAAAACATTGACGTAGCGGGACTTAAACGTGTAGCGTAATAGGGTTTCGCGGGTAACGGTTTTGCCGTGAAATGCATCTATATAGGTGTGTTTAGCGGCAGGGGCCGGGCCCCCAAAGTGCGGTTCGCGGGCAACGCACGGGGCCAACGGCGAGCAAGCGGCGCGGCGCAGAGGTTTTCAATCAAAAAAGCAAGCGATCTTCCGGGAGAAATCCCCGTGGTTTGCGCATGCGCACCAGCCTGCCTGTGTCTTTACCGGTAAGCACGGTCCCGGTTATGCGCGGCAGCGCTTGGGACAGCGTTTCGATTGCGGGAGGAATTTGTGGCAGCAGTAGGTCTTGAAGAAAAATATGATGCGGTAAAGCAGCTCATTGCCGTTGGCAAAGAGCGCGGATACCTGCTCTACGACGAAGTAAACGATTCGCTTCCGGCGGAGGTGCATTCCTCGGAAGAGATCGACGACCTTCTCACGACATTTGAACGAAACGGTATCGAGATTTACGAGGACCAGGCTTCGGCCAAGGCCGCGCGCGCGGTGGAAGTTTCCGCGGAAGCCGGCGACCGCGACGCCGTGGTCAAGGACGATGCACACTCCGACGAAGGCGGGAGCGATCTCGATCTCACGCCTGGTTCGCTGGAAAAGACGAACGACCCCGTCCGCATGTACTTGCGCGAGATGGGCACGGTGCCGCTGCTGACGCGCGAAGGCGAAGTCACCATCGCCAAGCGCATCGAGCGCGGGCAACTGGTGGTGATGAAGTCCATCACGCGCTCGCCGATTGTCATCAAGGAATTGATTGCCGTCGGCGACGATCTGCGCAAGGGCGTACGCTCGATCAAAGAGATCGTGCAGTTTGACGATGAAGAGCTGACCGAAGAGAAAATCGCCAATAAGACCAAGCAGACGCTCAAGTACATCGACAAGATTGCGAAGCTGTACGACACGGCGCTGAAGCAGGCCGTTAAGCTCGACAAAACTCCGAAAGCCAAGAAACGCTCGTATATCCGCGCGAAGTGGGATGTGGCGCGCACGCGCGTGGAGATCTCCGTCGCCATTCGTGACATTGACTTCAATCCTTTCGAGAAGAAGCGGCTGATTGACAAGATGCGCGGCACGGTCGAGCGTTTGCAATCGCTCGAGCGCGAGGCTGGACGGTTGGAACGCCGCGCCGACGTGGCCAAGGGCGACGTGGCGGCGGAAGCGCGCAAGGAGCTGCGCACGCGCCGCACCGAGCTAAAGGACATCGAAGAGGCCAGCGAAGTCGGCCTCACCGAGCTGAAGCGCACGCTAACGTTCATTCATCGCGGCGAAGCGGAAGCCGAGCAGGCCAAGAAGGAATTGATCGAGGCCAACCTTCGCCTGGTCGTTTCCATCGCCAAGAAATATACCAACCGCGGGTTGCAATTCCTCGACCTGATTCAGGAAGGCAACATCGGCTTGATGAAGGCCGTGGATAAGTTCGAATGGCGTCGCGGCTACAAATTTTCGACGTACGCGACGTGGTGGATTCGCCAGGCCATTACCCGCGCGATCGCCGACCAAGCGCGCACCATCCGCATTCCGGTGCACATGATCGAAACGATCAACAAATTGGTGCGCACCAGCCGCCAGCTTGTGCAGGAACTTGGGCGCGAGCCGACCTCCGAAGAAATTGCCAAGCGCATGGACATCCCGGTGTCCAAGGTGCGCAAGATTTTGAAGATTGCTCAGGAGCCCATTTCGCTGGAAACGCCGATCGGCGAGGAAGAGGATTCGCATCTCGGCGATTTCATCGAAGACAAGGCCGTCGTTTCGCCGTCCGACGCGGTCATCAACTTGAACTTGAAGGAACAGACGTCTTCGGTGCTGAAGACGCTGACGCCGCGCGAGGAAAAAGTCATCAAGATGCGGTTTGGTTTGGACGACGGTAGCGAGCACACGCTCGAAGAAGTCGGCCAGTCGTTTGCCGTCACTCGCGAACGCATCCGCCAGATCGAAGCCAAGGCGCTGCGCAAGCTGCGCCATCCTTCGCGGTCGCGCAAATTGCGCGCGTTTCTGGAAGGCCCTTCGCGCGACTACCTCTAGAAAAATCGAAACTCGAATCGGGAAGCGCCCCCTTGAATTGGGGGCGCTTTTGTTTGTGATGAATTTTTATCCGAGCCGGCGGACCAGCTCGTCTTTTGAAAGGCCGGTCCAGATGCTGACTCTCGTCAATATGTCGTTCAATGTTCCCTTGGCCACGACCTTGTGGTCGGGCACGGTCACATTGTGCTCACCCGCTGCCGAAATTCTGCGTAGGCGAACATGGCTCCCCCGTTGGCGCAGTCTTTCGTAGCCGAGCGATTCCAGTAACCGAATGAGCTGGCGGCCGCTAATCTGTGGCAGCCGGGGCATGAACGGGTTTCAATTCGGAAACGACCAGGATGTCGATTCCCGTGGCGGGAGTCCGGTCTTCAAAGTGCACGGCGACGGCTTCGCGGATGTTTTTATAGAGTTCGTCGACGGTGCTGCCTTGGGTGAAGATGTCTTCCCCGATACCGCGGGCACACCAAGATTCGCCGTCGTTGTAGACCTCAACCTTGACCAGCATTTTGTTATCTTAGCTCAATTATTCCCGGACATCTAACATTCACTTTGGGCTGGCGGAGTTGCTCTCAGGTGTCCGGCCGAAGCGTGAAATCATGCGGATGGCCCACACTGTTGTGAACACCAAAAACCCGGCGAGGATGTACCACATGCGGAAAGCGTCGGGTCGGTTCTCGGGATGCAGATTGGATTGGATCGCATATTCGAACGTAAGAATGATGATGAGAAAGACAGCGCAGCCGAACCAGGCAAAATAGATCTTCATAAACTCGGTCGTCTCCGCGAGATGTTCCGGCGCGAGCCAGTAGCGTTTGTTCGGAAGATTGACCAACTCGGGTGGAATCACCGCGATTATTCGCGGAACAGCAAATCCGACCACTGCCGCCAGAAGACTCACCCCAACAAACACGCCAAAGAAAGCCGGTTTCGTTTGCCAGCCGTTGGGCGCGCCTCGCCCGTTAAAGTGTGAGGCCACCACATCCGGCAATTGCGAATAGTAGGAAGAAAAATGGAACGCCGCGTAAATCGCCAGCAGAACGAACAACAATTTGGGCAGCCGCGAATCCATGGAAACCTCTTTGTTTCAGACTAGCCGACACGCGCACCACCGGCAATCGTCCTCTGTCGTTGCGTAGCGAGTCAGTTAGT
Organism: uncultured Acidobacteriota bacterium; assembly: GCA_963729455.1. Taxonomy (GTDB): domain Bacteria; phylum Acidobacteriota; class Terriglobia; order Acidiferrales; family UBA7541; genus Acidiferrum. Next base: position 339,147 of record CAVSNX010000001.1, on the reverse strand, counting down.
CCAAACCCTTCTGCGTCCACGGCTTGGGCGATTTTTTCACCGTCAACACATTCGAGATGTCGCATACTAGTATGGAAACCAGTCCCGGAATCGCGGAGCCGATGAAACCAAAGCAAAAAATTGCCACCATTGCGCTGGCAGCGCTGCTTGGCGCAGTCGCGTTTGGATTGTTTCGCACGAGGCAGTCAGCCAATGCACCCGCGAAGGATGCCAAGGCCGCGGCGGCAGTGGCGGAGCAGACGCCTTTCGTGGATCAGACGCCACTGTGGACGGCGCATCGGCTAGCGAAGATGCCCACCAGCGCCGATGAGCGGCCGTTCGCCGAGAATGCGCTGCAGCTTGCCGATAAGCACATGGATCTGGCGTATGCGGCGGCGGAGCGTGACGTAGAAGATCATCCTCCGGCGTTGAGCGCTCAGGCCCTGGAGATCCAGTCGCGGTTGAAAAAAGCCGAAGATGCGCTGGATGCCGACAATGCGCTGGTAGTGCGACTAACGGCCGAGGACGCCAAGGCCAGCGGGGCAAAGAAGGATGCGCTGGACGATCAGCTCATTCTGGCCACTGCCCATCAAGAAGAACATCAGGATGAAGTGGACGATGCCAAAGAAGATTTAGAGCGCGCGGGCGGCGACCCCAAGCACCGCATCGAGGCCATGATGCTGGAGCACAAAGCCTCCTCGCAGGCTACCGATGCTTTGCACATCGCGGTGACCGCGACCGCCGACGAGCGGGGATTGATTCATCACTTCACGCAATGGATGGCGCTCCACCAGAAACAGCTTCTATTGTGGCAAGCAAAGCAGGAGGCGGATTTAGCAGCGGCCGCTCTTTCGGCGAAACACAACGCCCTGGAAGCGCAGGTGAACGCGGGGAAAAATAACGCGTCGCCATCCAACGGGCAGGAAGCTGCCAGCCCCCCACCACCGAGCGGCAAGAATGCCGCGCCGCTGAGTCATGAAGAGTCCGCCGCGCTGGTGAAGGCCGCCAAGCGGCGGTCCGCAAGTCAAAAGACATTGGCGTCGTTTGATAAGCAGATCGACGATCAAAAGCAGCTGGCCGAAAACTACGGCAACTGGATTGGCGTCGTTGCTGCTATGCAGAAGACTGTCGTGCATCAAGTGCTTATCGGCGTGTGCATCATTCTCGGCATCTTTCTGTTTGGCTTATTTTTCGATAGTTGGCTGGAGCGGCTGCTTGGTAGAACCTCGCTGGATCGCCGGCAGGTGGAAACGATGCGCACGTTGACGCGCGTATCGGTGCAGGTGGCGGCGGTGCTCTTTGTGCTGCTGGTGATTTTTGGACTGCCGAGCCAGCTCGGAACGATCCTGGGCCTGGCCGGCGCGGGACTGACCGTAGCGCTGAAGGATTTCATCGTGGGCTTTCTCGGCTGGTTCGTGCTGATGGGGAAGAACGGAGTGCGCCTCGGGGATTGGGTGGAGATCAACGGCGTGACCGGCGAAGTGGTCGAGCTGGGGATGTTTCACACGGTGTTGCTGGAAACCGGCAACTGGACGGATTCTGGCCATCCGACGGGGCGGCGCGTGACCTTTACGAATAGCTACGCCATCGAAGGGCATTATTTCAATTTCTCTACTTCCGGCCAGTGGATGTGGGATGAATTGCAGGTAGTGCTGCCCGCGGGGCAAGATCCCTATCCCATCATCGATGCGATTCAAAAAAAGGTCACGGAAGCGACGACCGAAACCGCGAAGCAGGCCGAACAAGAGTGGAAAAGCGCGGCCAGTTCGCGGCAGATGACCGCTCTGACGGCGGCGCCGGCCATCAATGTGAAACCGGTAGTTGGCGGCATCGAAATCGCCGTGCGGTATATCACGCGCGCCAACGAACGCTACCAGCTGCGCGCAAAACTGTATCAGGCCGCGGTTGAACTTCTTGGCGGGAAGGCGCCGGTTCCGGCAGATCCTGCAAAGCAAGCGGCGGTTGCCAAGTGAACTGTTCCGGTGCTTTCCCTATTCTGCGGAGCTTCGCGCGCGGACTTGTTCCGAAGTCATTCCATACAACGGTGGCGTGGGCACGCTGAGCATGCTGAGATAGAGATAGATCTGCCCTCGATGATGGATTTCATGCTCGACCATTAGCCGCAGCCATTTCCATTTGGTGATGTCAGCCCCGTCGGGCGTCTTGCACTTGCGCTGCAGTTCTTGGTCGCTCAACTTTGCGAAGATCTCCAGCGATTCCGCGTGCAGCCGTTCCATGAAAGCGATCACGTTTTCAGAGCCGTCGGCCAGCTCTTTGCCGTGCGTTGTGTAGCGGCTGGTGCGGCCTTGCAGTGTTTCCGCCCACATCAGCCGCTCGGCCACGGCGATGTGCCGCAGCAAATCGCCAAGCGTGAATTTTCCCGGGGCGTAAGTCCAGTCCAGTTTGTCGGCCGGAATGCAACGGGCCACGCGCATGGTGCGCTCGCGGACATTTCCGAAATAGTGCAGAAACGGCTGAACCGTGCGGATTTCCATGTGAGCCTCGCGCGAAAAAATGTTTCGTTCGAGAAGTTTAGCGCAAGAGCTGGCGCGCGCGAATGGCGGAGACGGTGGCTCCGGTGTAGAGCAGCGCCAGCATCGCGTATCCTGCAATCAGTCCGGCGCCCTGCGCCACCCAACCCAGCGCAACACTCATCAACAGTTGCATCACCGTCGTCAGGATGGCCATGGCGGATTGCGTTCGCCCCATGAAATGTCGAGGAACGATGGACATCAAAGAGGACTGCGCGACAACGCCGCCGAGCGCGCGGCAGAATCCAAAGAATACCTGCATCAATACCGCGCCGAGTAGAAACGCCACGAACGGCGTGGCCATGTGACCCGCCGCGAGCCCGGCGCACACCGCAACGTAGAGCGGCATGCGCAGCCGCTGCGGAAGCTGGCTGGCAATCAGTCCGCCGATGATTGCGCCGGTGGCCCAGCCTGTTTCCAAAAAACCGAGGCCACGCGCGCCGGCGTGGAGAATATCGTTTGCCAGCGCCACGAGAACGACGTTCGCGCTCACCACGCCGGCCATCATGATCGAATGCGTGATGCCCAGCGCCAAGACCACCGGCTGCTCGCGCAGGTACGCGAAGCCTTCCTTCATGTCCGCGTAAACGGCGAGCGATAAACCGGCCTCCGCCACTTCCGGATTTTCTACCGCCTCTAGCGCTTCTGCAGTCGCTTCTGTTGCCTCGCTATACTCCCGCGGATATTTTTGGCTTTCCCGCGGAGAAACGTACCCGCGCCGCACCTGATACAGGCAGTAGGCTGAGACGAAGTACGTTGCGCCGTCGATGGCCAGGATTCCAGCGATTCCGGCGGTGTTGTAGAGGAAGCCGACGAGAGCGCCGGCGATGAGCATGCCGCTCTGTACACCGACCAGGACCGCGGCATTCGCGCCGGTGAACTGGCTCGTCGGAATCACTTCCTGCACCAGTGCGTTTACCGTGGCCCAGTACATCGCGGAGCCCGTGCCGGTAATCAGTGTCATAGCGTAGAGATGCCAGAGCTGCAAGTGGCCGCGCCATGCGATGTACGCGGTGGCGAGGACGAAGACGCCGCGCGTCAGGTCGAGCAGGACGCCGAGGTAGCGCCGGTCAAGGCGATCGATGAGCACGCCGCCGAGGAACGGCACGAAAAGCCCCGGCAGCGTCATGACGATGACTTGACCGCTGACCTTCAGTGTCGAATGCGTCGCCGCCAGGATGTACCAACTCACGCCGGCGAAGTTCATTCCGCTGCCAAAGAGCGAGACGAACATGGCGAAAAAGAAAAAGCGGAAGCCGCGCTGCGCCCAGATCAGCTTCCAGTCCACCCGGTTTGTTGTTGCGGCTGCCATGAAAGGGGAGAAACTAATTATTTTAGCGGCTTCGCGGGCGCAACACGAAACGGCGATGGCTGAAGTTTCCTAGGCTGGCCTGCAATGGCAGGACGTTGTCGTTTCCGACGGAACTGGCGAGACAGTGTGAAGCTGGTTTCCCGACCTAGTAATTTGATTTGACGAATCAAAGTAATTGCAATAGGCTTGGATTGGAATGGCCAAGGATGCTGTCAAACAAGTGATGGAACTTTACCCGCGCATTTATTTCGCTTGCCATACCCGCCACGTCCGAGATCCGCAATCTCACCGGCTTTTGAGCGCCCACCAGGCCAGCATTCTCGATCACCTTGACGAGCACGAGCCGCTCTCGCTGCTGGATCTGGCGCGGCACATGGGCGTAACGCCATCGACGATGTCTTTGAACATCGAGAGGCTCGTCCGGCGCGGTTACGTTTCGCGCGACCGCGCAGGCTGAAGATGGCCGCAGGCTTACGCTCCGCATCACCCCGGCGGGAGTGCGGCTGCGCGAAGCGAAGTCTGTCCTCGATCCTGCGCGCGTCCGCGCTTTGCTGGCCCGGCTTACACCCGTCCAGCGCCAGACAGGAATTTCTGGTCTGGCGCTCCTGGCTCGCGCCGGAAGCGAACAGATGGAAGCACAGAGCAGGCGAAAGAAAAAAGGGCGCGGGCGCCTGCCTTCCTGATTTGGTGACGCGGATTTTCTATTCTCGAGGTGCAGAATGAAATGGATTCTTTGGATCTTTGTGGCGCTGGCCGGAATTCTGATTCTGGTCACGCTGATCGGATACCTGCTTCCAAAAGAGCACACCGCCACGCGCGAAGCTCGCTTTCACCAGCCGCCGGAAGTCATCTGGAAAACGATCACCGACGTGGATGCCATGCCGTCCTGGCGGCAGGGCTTGAAGAGCGTGCAGCGCCTTCCGGATAAGGACGGATTGCCCGCGTGGGTGGAAACGACGGATTCCGGGGTCATTCCGTTCGAAACCGCGGCTTCGCAGCCGCCATCGAAACTCGTCGTCAAGATTGCCGATCCCAGGCTGCCTTTCGGCGGTACGTGGACGTATGAAATCACTTCTTTGCCTTCGGGCACGAATCTGCGAATCCGCGAGGACGGAGAAATTTACAATCCTATCTTCCGATTTGTGTCGCGCTTCATCATCGGCTACAACGGGACGATCGAAACGTATCTGAAATCCATGGCCAGGAAGTTCGGCGAACAGCCGCAACTGGGGAATTGAACCATGGGCGCAGAAGTCGTTTGCAAAGTGCGGTTCGGCAAGCAGGAGGCTGAAGGGAAGGCCTTGCTCGAAACGAGCGAGATTCTTTTCCGCGGCGCGTTCCGGCTGAGGATTCCGTTCTCCTTGATTAAATCGGCAAAAGCCGCGGACGGCGAACTCCGCTTGCAAACCGCCGAAGGCCTCGCCGTCTTTCATCTCGGTCCAGCCGCCGAAAAATGGCGCGACAAAATCCTTCATCCCAAGTCGCGCATTGAAAAACTCGGCGTGAAACCGGGAGCGAAAGTGTCTTTGTTGGGCGAATTCGAACCGGAGTTTATTCGCGAGCTAGCCGAACTAACAAAGTCCGTGAGCAAAGGCAAAGTGGCGGCTGACGCGGAATGGATCTTCTTCGCTGCGGATTCGAAAGGGGAGCTCGCTAGCCTTGCCAAAATCTCGAAATCCATGCAGGGCGCGACCGCCCTCTGGATCGTCTATCCCAAAGGCCAGCTAGAAATCACGGAAAACGACGTCATCGCCGCCGGCCGCAAATCCGGCCTGAAAGACGTGAAAGTGGTCGGCTTTTCTTCCACTCACACCGCTTTGAAATTCGTAGTTCCACTTTCACAAAGATGAGCGTTCGCCAATTGCGCTCACCGATCTCTCCCAGTTTCGAGTTTCACTTTTCCATTTTCATCTCTGAGATGACCGGATGAGCGTTTTGCTCGAAGTGCGCGGACTGACGGTGGCGTTGATGGGCTTGCTTCCGCCCCGGGCACGAGTCACCGGCGAAGCCTCTGTTTTGTTGCTCCTCCTCTTGACTGTCAGCGGTGAACTGTCGACTGTCAACTTTCCCTTCTTCTGCTAGAATCCCCCCCCACTGAAATATTTTCTGTCGCCCTGCGTAGTGTCTTTCAGAAGCAGTCCTACGCAACCTTGTGGTGGAGGAGTCCTCGATGGCTACAACCCCTGTGCCTGCGCCCGAAGCGCAAGCAAGTATCAGCCCGCTCGGCCGTATCATCGGTGTCTTCTTCTCACCAAAAAAGACTTTTGAGGATATTGCTCGCAAGCCTAGCTGGATTGCGCCTGTGATTCTACTGATTGTGGTCTGGTTTGGGCTCTGTGCCACGCTTGTGAAGCGCGCAGACTGGGTGAGCAGCACAAGGCAGCAAATAGAGAAAAACAAATTTGCGGCCGCACAAATCGAGGCTTTACCCGAGGACAAAAAGGAAGCCGCCTATGAACAAGGCGCTCAGCGATCGAAAATCTCGCAGTACGTAAGGGGAATCATCGGCTGGCCCCTCTTGCTCCTGTTTGCGACTGTGATTAATTTTGCCGCCTTCAAGCTCATCGGAGGAGTCAGAACGAGTTTCGGCACCGCCTTCGCCATCACTGCTTTCGCACATCTTCCGATGGGACTTCGAGAACTCTTGGCAATTCCCGTAACCTTCCTGAAAGATCCCCAAAGCATCGATCCGCAGAATTTTTTGGCGTCGAATATAGCGGCATTCCTCGGAGACAATGCTCCCGTTTGGCAGCTTATCTTTTTCGGCAGCCTGGACATTTTTTCAATCTGGGCCATCATCCTAATTGCAATTGGTTTCTCTGCCTCTGACCCGAAGAAAGCGCCGCTTGGGAAGGCTCTCGGAATTGCTTTCGGGACGACCTTCATTTTTATTCTATTCTTCACGATGCTTGCGTGGATTATCCTCTGATAAGCTCGGCGTGTGAGTTTTTCGTTTGAAGTAACAACGTCGGATCCCACTGGCGCGCGCCGCGGCCGCCTCACCACGCCGCACGGCACGGTCGAAACGCCTTTCTTCATGCCGGTGGGCACGCAGGCCACGGTCAAGGGCCTCACCCAGGAAGCGCTCGAAGAACTCGGCGCGGAAATCATCCTCGCCAACACCTACCATCTCTACCTGCGCCCCGGACATGAACTCATTCGCAAGCTCGGCGGCCTGCATCAATTCATGTCCTGGCCGCGCGCCATCCTCACCGATTCCGGCGGCTTCCAGGTCTTCAGCCTCTCCGAATTGCGCAAAGTCACCGACGAAGGCGTGCGCTTCCGCTCGCATCTCGACGGCTCCGAGCATCTCCTAACGCCGGAAAAAGCTGCGGAGATTCAGCTCGCGCTTGGCTCGGACATTGCCATGGTCCTCGATGAATGCATTGAGACACCCGCGCCCCGCGACAAAGCCGAAGCCGGGCTGAAGCGCACCACGCAATGGGCCGCGCGCGCGCGCGCCTATTTTCTAGAACAAGCCGCTCACAACGGCGATCTGCCCCAATGTCAATTCGGCATCGTGCAAGGCGCCACTTTCGCCGATCTCCGCCGCGAGAGCGCGAGACAACTTCTCGATCTCGATTTTCCCGGCTACGCCGTCGGCGGCCTAGCCGTCGGCGAGCCCCACGAAATCACCTGCGAGATGACCGCGGAAGCCACCGCACTGCTGCCCAAGGATCGGCTTCGCTACTTGATGGGCGTCGGCCGCCCCGAACAAATCGCGGACTACGTCGCGCTCGGCATTGACATGATGGATTGCGTCCTTCCCACGCGCGCCGCGCGACACGCCTGCCTCTACACTAGCGAAGGCCGCGTGCTCATCAAGAACGCGCGCTACGCCGCGGATCAACGGGCGATCGATCCCAAGTGTTCCTGCAGTGTCTGCCGTCGCTACTCCCGCGCCTATCTTCGTCATCTTTTCGCCGCCGGAGAGCTTACCGCCGCGATCCTCGCCACCCACCACAATGTCCACTTTTACCTTGACATAATGCGGCAAATCCGCGAGGCTATCGAGTTTGGGAACCTAGCGAATTTCTCATCTGAGATGCACGCGCGCTATGCTATAGGTCCGGCCTGAAGCGACGGTAGTTCGGGCCTGAAGTAGCAGCTGTAGCTCAGGCGTTCAGGCCTGAGGCATTTGAACGCAGGAATCGCGCGCGAGCCATCCGCGGGGCACCAAAACGAATCGAAGAGATGTCGGTAATGTAGGAGCGCGGGTACTGTGCCCGCGGCGCGGCGCTTCTGTCATTCTTCTTCGCGGAGGATGCTGGTGCACTTGGCTTAGGGTCGGTAATCGGCAAGCGCGCCTGACTCTGAGGTTTGAAGTGCTGAAAACGGGCGAGGAAAAAAACCAGATCCCGTAATTCTTGACTGAAAACGGAACACTGAAAACTGACAACGTAAAAGTTCGACGAAGGATTGGCTAAACTCACGATGATGGCAGCACTTCTACTTCAAGCTTCAGGCGGCGCAGGTTTCGGCGGCTTTCTCATCCCGCTCGGCCTCATGTTCGCCATCATGTATTTCATGGTGATCATGCCGCAGCAGCGCCAGCGCAAGAAAGTGCAGGAAATGCTCGGCGCGCTCAAAGCCGGCGATAAGGTGATCACCAACGGCGGCATCTACGGCACCGTTAATGGTATTGACGGCGATTCGGTCATCTTGAAAATTTCCACCGAACCGCAGGTTAAAATCCGCATCTCGCGCGCGGCGATTGCTCAGGTGGAGGCATCGGAAGATGCAAAATAAGCCCACCCTTCGGCCGCTTACGCGTCTTACTTTCTGCCCATGAACCCTAATTTGAAGTGGAAAGCAGTTTTCATCCTGGCGGTCATTCTGTTCTGCATCTATTTTCTGTTTGGCTATCCGACATTTCCCACCTCCGTCGCGGCGATGAAGGATAATTTCAGCAAGCAGATCAAGCTAGGACTTGACCTCCAGGGCGGCACCCACCTGATCCTTCAGGTCCAGGTGCAGGAAGCCATCGCCCAGGAAACCGACCAGATGGTGGAGCGCCTGACCACCCAGTTGCGCACCAAGAACATTCATTACGACGAAGTGCGCCGCGTGGACGACACCCACATCCTCATCCGCAATATTGATCCCCAACAACTCTCGGATTTTCGCGACATCTATAACGCGCAATATGCCAGCGTTTGGGATATGTCGCCGGCAGCCGGCGATCCCACGGGCTACACGCTGACCCTTAAGGCCGGCTCCATTGCCGCGATTCACGACCAGACCATGACGCAATCGCTCGAAACCATCGAGCGCCGCATCAACGCCTTGGGTCTGACCGAGCCGACGATTCAGCCTCGCGGTGGCCGCAACGATAATGAAATTCTCGTGCAGCTTCCCGGCGAAGGCGATCCCACGCGCGCCAAGTCCGTCATCCAGGCTGGCGGCCAATTGGAATTGAAGCTGGTGGAAGATCCCAGGGCATATACTTCGCAATCCGAGGCCTTGGCAGCACACGGCGGCATTCTGCCTCCCGGCACGGAGCTTGTTCCGGGACGCTCGGAAACCCGAACTCCCTCCGGTGTAGCGGACACCGGCGAAGCATGGTACGTCTTGGCCCGCGCTCCCATCGTCACCGGGCGCGATCTGAAGCCGGCGGGCGTACAAGAAAACCGCAATTCGCAGAATCCTTCGCAATGGCAGGTCAACTTCGTTCTGACGCAGGAAGCCGCCCGCCGCTTTGGGCCTTTCACGCAGCAGAATATCGGCCGGCAGATGGCTATCGTCCTCGAGCATCGCGTCTATTCGGCTCCTGTCATAAACGGCCGCATTGATGATTCCGGCTTGATTGAAGGCAGCTTCAGCCAGGAGACCGCTCATGACTTGGCGTTGGTCCTGCGGGCAGGCGCGCTGCCCGCTTCGATCAAGTATCTTGAAGAGCGCACCGTCGGCCCCTCGCTCGGCGCGGACTCCATTCGTCACGGCGTTCAGGCGTCTATCCTGAGCCTGGTCGTTGTCATGCTATTCATGCTCGTTTACTACCGCCTTTCGGGCGGCAACGCCGTGCTGGCCTTGATTCTCAACCTGGTCATTTTGCTCGCCGTTCTCGCGCTCTTTGGAGCAGTGTTGACGCTGCCCGGGATTGCCGGCGTCATTTTGACCATTGGTATGGGCGTGGATTCAAACGTTCTGGTTTTCGAGCGCATCCGCGAAGAGCTTCGCAATGGCAAATCACCTGGGTCCGCCGTGGAAGCCGGATTCAGCAAAGCCTTTTTGACCATCATTGACACGCACGTCACCACCGTCGTTTCCGCGTTCTTCCTGTTCCTCTTCGGAACTGGGCCGATTCGCGGCTTTGCCATTTCCTTGACCATCGGTTTGATCGCCAACGTCTTCACCGCGATCTACGTTTCCAAGACGATTTTCCAGTATCACCTGACGAAGATGGACCGTCAGGCGGAACTGAGCATTTAGCTTGTACTAGAACTGCTGGGGCTTGTGTTCTATTTGATTCGAAACGAGTGGGGAGTGGGTTCTCTCGGCAATTTCCTCTACCCTGGGTAGAAGGCTTTGTTCCGGGAACATTCCACCAGCCCTTGGAGTCTAAGGAAGGGAAGCAAAAGCGGCATGATCGAGCTCTTCAAACAGCCCAACATCGACTGGATGGGCAAAGCCAAGTATTTCTTTGCTTTAAGCGGCATTCTTCTCCTCGCCGGGTGGACTTCGGTTTTCATGAGTGGCGGTCTTCGCTACGGGATCGATTTCAAAGGTGGCACGAACGTGGATGTGCGCTTCGCCCAGGCTCCAAATGTTGACAAGCTTCGCAGCGGCCTCGCCGCGCAGGGGCTCGGCAACACCGAAATCCAAAGCATCAGCGATATCGCCCATCCGAATTCCAATGAAGTCGTGATCTTCGTCGAAGGCAAGGGCCAGGACGAAGCGGCGCTCGATGCCAGCCGCGCGAAGGTCCTGACCGCCCTGAACGCCACGTACGGTGTCGCCTCCTCTACCAAAGCCGACTTTAATTCCGCTACTCCCTCGACGCTCACCACGGTCCTCACCGAGAAAGATCCTCTGGTTCTCTCCGTCAACGCTGGTGACCGCTATCCGCAGCTCGCCAAGAAGCTGCTCGACTATCGCGACAAAAATGCCAACGGCGTGCTCACCAATCTCGACGATCTTTCGAAAGTCGATGGCGTCACGCCGGCGGTTCTCAGCGCTCTGAAAGACAGTTACGCGCTCGGCCCCTTCGGCATTCGCAACGTGGAAATCGTTGGCCCCAAGGTGGGCGCCGAGCTCCGCAACCAGGCAGTTCTCGTTACCCTCTATGCTTTGGCAGGCATGCTGGTATATATTGCCTTCCGATTCGAGTGGGTGTACGGGGCAGCGGCCGTCCTTGCCGTCTTTCACGACGTCTTGATCACCTTGGGCTTTTTCTCGCTGCTGCATTTCGAGATTTCGTTGACGGTCATTGCCGCGCTGCTCACTCTGGTCGGTTATTCGATGAACGATACCATCGTCATTTTCGACCGCATCCGCGAGAACAATCGCTTGCTGCGCAAGGAACCGTTCGCGGACGTCGTCAACAAATCCATCAACCAAACTCTTTCGCGAACGATCTTGACCAGCGGTTTGACTTTCCTCACCGTGCTCGTCCTGTTCCTGATGGGCGGCCAGGTGCTTCGTGCTTTCTCCTTTGCTCTGGTGGTGGGGATTGTGGTAGGAACGTATTCCAGTTTTGGTATCGCTGCTCCGCTCGTGGTCGCCTGGAACAGTTGGCGCGGCCAGGGCGTGGTGGCAGGCACCGGACCCGCAGCCGGCAATAAAACCCGTGGTAGCGAAAACGTGGCCGCACGTCTTGCTCCCGCCGGGAGGAGGTAGGATCAATGTTTGATGAAATGGTGATCTCGAGTCCGAATCCCAAGAAGACGAACAAGCCATGGACCGTGTTTCTCTCCATGCTCTTCCAAGTCGCCTTCCTGGGAATCCTGATTCTTATCCCGCTGATTTACACCGAGGCGCTTCCCAAGACCATGATGGCGACGATGCTCACTGCGCCACCACCTCCGCCACCTCCGCCTCCTCCGCCCGCGGCTGCACAGATTGTCCACGTCAAGCCGCAGGCGCACTTGATGGACGCGGGCAAACTCATGGCCCCGAAAGTCATCCCCAAGGATGTAAAGATTATTAAAGAAGATGCCGAGCCCGACATGGGCGCGATGGGCGCGGTCGGTGGCGTCCCCGGCGGCGTTGCCGGTGGCTCCATGGGCGGCGTGCTTGGCGGCGTTATTGGCGGCATGGGCGGAGCACCGCCTCCTCCGAAGCCGAAGCAGATTGGTCCGCTCCGCGTCGGCGGCAGCGTGCAAGCGGCTCGCATTATCAATCGTGTTCAGCCGGCCTATCCACCACTTGCTCGCCAGACCCGCATCTCGGGTACGGTTCGCTTGCATGCCATCATTTCCAAGAACGGCACCATTCAGCAGCTGGAAGTTCTTTCCGGTCACCCGCTGCTGCAACAGGCCGCTCTGGATGCTGTTCGTCAATGGCGCTATCAGCCGACCCTGCTGAATGGCGATCCGGTCGAAGTGGACACGACGATCGACGTGATTTTTACTCTCAACCAGTAGTACGGTCGGGCGCGCCGGTCGTGGGACAGACGCGCCAGTCCGGGTAGCATGATCCGCAAACACTCTTGTTGATTCCCTTCTTCGCTTGGGGCGTCACTTGAAACTTAAGGAGCAAACGAATGGTAGCCACCTTGTACGTATTTTCAGCCCTGGTGCTGCAAGAGGCCAGTCAGTGGGACCTCCGCAGCATGTGGGGCACCATGAGCACCTTGGCAAAAGTCGTTGTTTTCATCCTCTTCATTCTCTCGATTTATTCTTTCGGCGTGATGATTGACCGCGCTTTGATGTACAGCGCGGCTCGCAAGCAATCGCGCGTCTTCGTGCAGCAAGTGGCCGGCGCCCTCAAGGACGGCAAGCTGGACGAAGCCATCGCCATCGCCGAGCGCAACAAGAAGAGCCACATCGCCAAGGTGGTCGCCACCGGGCTTTCCGAATTCCAGTCCGCCTCGCAGCAAGTTTCCGATTCCGACGTCATCGACGCGGCCAAGCGCGGTCTCGAGCGCTCCGTCGCCATCGTGCACGCGGAAATGAAGCGCGGCCTCTCCGCCCTCGCCACCATCGGTTCGACCGCACCCTTCGTGGGGCTCTTCGGCACGGTCGTCGGCATCTTGAACGCGTTTAAGGGCATCGCCGCGAACAAAGCCACCGGTCTGTCGGCCGTCGCCGGCGGTATCGCCGAGGCGCTGGTCACCACCGCGTTCGGTCTCCTCGTGGCCGTCCCCGCCGTTTGGGCCTACAACTATTTCACCAACAAGGTGGAAGCCTTCGACGTCGAGATGGACAACTCCTCGATGGAGCTCATCAACTACTTCATCCTGCGCCGCGGCGCCAAGAAGTAACCGGCCATGGCCTACAAGCCAGTAGCCGGCCCACAGATGGCGGCCCCCAACGTCATTCCCATGGCCGACATCATGCTCGTGTTGCTGATCATCTTCATGGTGGTCACGCCCATGTTGCAGAAGGGCGTCTCCGTGGACATGGCCAACGTCAATAATCCGCACGATATGCAGGACGCGGATAAGGACGACGCCATCATCGTGGCGGTTACGCGCGATGGCCATATCTTCCTGGGCAACACTCCGATACAGAAAGAAGACATCACCGGGCAGATCAAGGATCGCATTTCCACCCGTCTCGACAAGACCGTTTACGTCAAGAGCGATGCCCGCGCCAAGTATGGCGATGTCGTCGCCGTCGTCGACGAAATTCGCTCCGCTGGTGTCGATCAGCTCGGTTTGCTCACCGAGCGGATCCAGAAGAGCCAGCCAACTCCTCCTCCGCCTCCCGCGGACTGAGGAACGCAGTTTATGTTTGCACCGTTCGTTTGCTGATTTGTTTCGGCCGCGCCGGATCCCACCCGGCGCGGTTTCATGGCCTGCGGTGGTGCTCAACCGCTAGCTCATAGGAGACTCGCTATGGGGATGGATGTAGGAGGAGAAAGCGGCGGATCGATGGCCAATCCCAACGTGGTGCCGCTGATTGACATCTTGCTGGTGCTCATCATCATTTTCATGGTCATCACGCCGCTCACGCCCAAAGGTTTGGACACGCTTGTTCCGCAGCCCTCGCCCAACCAGCAGCAGAGCCAGGAACTCGAGAACAAAACCGTCGTCGTCCAGGTCGCCAGCAACGGCAAGCTCAAGATCAACAATGAAGACACCACCTGGGACGGCCTCGGCCCTCGCATGGAACAGATCTTCAAGGAGCGCGCCGAGAAAATTGCTTTCGTCAAAGGCGACAACGATGTACTGTTCATGGACGTCGCCCGCGCCATCGACATCATGCGCGGCGCCGGCATTGACAAGATTGGTTTGATCACCGCCAAGCTCGAGGCTGGTCAGTAGAATTTCGCAGGTCGGCTGCGTTTCGGCCCGGTTGTTCGATGTGAGAGTCCTCCTCGCGGGGCATTCGCTCCTAAACGAGGTGACTCATGGGCATGATGGTTGGCGGTAAGCGTGGTGTGGTCTCGGAGATGAACGTTGTTCCGTTGATTGACATCCTGCTTGTGCTCCTGGTGATCTTCATGATCATCCCGGTTCACAACAAAGGATTGGATGCGCTGGTTCCTCAGTCATCCTCAACGCCCTCCGAAACACCCCGGCCCGATGAAGTAGTTGTCGTCCAGGTCCTGGCCGATGGTACGATGCGCATCAACCAGGAGCCCGTTACGTATGAAACCCTGGACGCCCGGCTCGAGGAAATTTTCAAGATGCGCGCCAGCCGCATAGCCTTTATCCGCGGCGATGCGCCGGTCGAATTTGGTGTGGTGGCCAAAGTGATCGACGTCATGCACACCTCGGGGATTGCGTCAGTCGGCCTGCTGACGCCGGACTTGGAAAAAGGCCTCTAAACCGTTTTGCATTTGCCCTTCGCAGGGTGGACGTGAATATCCTGGCGTTGGCCCCTCCTCTCGGGGCCGCGCTCAGCAGGGATGGACGCTTCGATGACTCATGCATCATCGGTTCGCACGGCTCGACGGGCTGCTTCCTTTGCGGCCTTCTTGATTCTCCTTGCAGGCGCTTCCGGCTGCAGCAAGCTGAAGGCCCGCGACCTCCTCAACAAGGGTGTCGCCGCTTTCAAGGCCGGCCAGTACGACACTGCCATCGAGGATTTCAAGCAGGCCAAGGATCTCGATCCTGATTTGATGAACGCGCGGCTCTATCTGGCTACCGCCTATGCCAGCCAGTATATTCCCGGCGCGCCCTCCGACCAGAACATGCGCCTCGGCACCCAGGCCGTCAACGAGTTCAAGGAAGTCCTGGAAAAGGATCCCAACAACATCAGCGCCATTGACGGCGTCGGCTCCATCCTCTTCCAGATGGCCGGCACTCCCTACGACCCCAAGAAATTCGAAGAGTCCAAGACCTACCACCAGAAGCACATCGATATAAAGCCCAACGACCCTGAGCCGTACTACTGGATCGGCGTCATTGATTGGACCCTCGCGTTTCGCGCCAATGGCGAGCTTCGCGCCGCGTACAACAAGGATCACATCAACAAGCAGGTCAAGGACACCGACCCGCTTCCTGCTGCCGTGCGCACGGAGTACGCCACGAAATACGGCCCCATGGTTGACGAAGGCATCGCCGATTTGCAAAAAGCCATTCAGATTCGTCCCGACTACGACGATGCCATGGCCTATCTCAACCTGCTCTATCGCCGCAAGGCCGATATGGTCGAAAGCGCCGAAGAACGCGCCTCGCTTCAGAAACAGGCCGACGACCTCATCGACAAGGTCAAGGAAATCAAGCAAAAGCGCGCCGAGCAGCCCGCGCAGCCGTCCTGATCGCTGCGCGCAGCTTGTTTCTTATAACTTAAACTCTCGAAGGGCGTCCTCCAGGACGCCCTTTTTCTTCTTGTGGCGCAGCAAATCTGGCCGCGCCGGAACGAATCTCGTGCTTCTTTCGCCGGACGTCGCTGCCTATTTCCCCGACGAGCAATCCGTCAATACGGCCCTGCGCACCTTGATTCGCGGAGCCAAGGCCCCTCACCGCCGCGCGCGCTGAACTCGCGTGAGTGATTAGAAGACCAACTGTCAAGAGCTTCGCGCGCATTACGGGCCTGTGAGGCACCCGGCATTCCCGCCATCGTCTCGGAAGTCTTTGAATGGCAAACGCGAACTCAATAAAGACCGCATCAAGCGCCTCAGCCGCCGCTTCCACGTCTCTCCCGAACTGTTTTTCTAGTTCGCTCCGCCGTTTGGTGCGCGCTCGCAGTAAAGTTCCGCGTCATCAGCGCCGGAACCGTTCACTGCTGTTCAAGGGTTAGGCGCGCGCGGCTGGTTCAGTGCAAAGATGACATCAATCGTCGTATCCACTTCCACCGGCGAGCCGTTCAAGAATGTCTGTTGATACCTCCACTGGCGCACCGCATCCAGTGCGGCTTGTTGCAACAACGGATGCCCGGACATGACTTCAAGTTGTTTCATACTCCCATCCTTCGCCACGATCACATGCAAACGCACCGTTCCGGAAATCCCTATCCTCCGCGCTTCCTCCGGATATTCCGGCTGCACTCGGTTGATGATTCTTGCTGCTTGTACATTTCCTCCCACTCGGAGTGGCCCGGGCAGGCCCATTCCCCCGCAGTCTAATCGGCGGTACGCTCCCTCAACCATCGTATAGTAGCCCGCGAGACGACCTGCCTTCGTGCCGCCACTTCCAGTCGTCTGCAAACTTACCTGATAAAACGCAGCGCCATTCTGCGACGCCTTCACCAGCGCCTGCTGGCACTCCGTTGCTGCGGGAAGATTTGGCTCTTTCACCTCTTCCACCTGCCACTCTCCTTGCTCCTTTGCCAGTCCTTCAAAAAGTTTTGGAAGCCAGTTTTGCTGCAACTCCAAACTTTTCTGGTAAGCCGCCGCCATCTTCACGCCGTCTCCCTCCCCGAACGTGGCTTTGAACCACGCCTCGTAGTTAGGGATCACCAATCCATGCGTGATCTCCTTCAGTTTCGCCTGGTCTCCTTCCCGCGCCGCAGAAATTGCCGCCGTCATCAAGCTTCGCAATTCCTCCGTCGCTGTTCCGCCTTCGTTCTGGGCGCGCGCCGCCGCCCCTCCCACAATCGGCAGAACGCAAAACGCCGCCATTGCAAAGCCCACCAAGCGCCATCTCTCGCATCCGCTCATCGCTTCCCCCGCAACTCCCATTTACCAGTCCCGCCGCTCTTCCTATTCATCGATTTGTCCCATGACGCCAGCATCATACGTCGATAGGGCTCCCCCTGTCGGCAGGATCTTTTCGTTCACATCGGAAGCGCGGAGGTTTATTGAATAACTGTACCCCCGCTTTTCTCTTTTCCCTCTTGCACCCGCTCATGCCATTGACCTTCCATGGTGGTACACGCCGGGCGAGCGACAATTTCACGGAAATGGCGACGTCCCTATTTGGGCAGCTTTGTACCAAGAACATCAACGCGTTCGATGGCGGGTGGCTTGGAGAACAGATCGGGCGCTTTCGCCATGAGCGCTTTGGCGATGGGACCATTCAGATGGGCTTGGCGGCCGCTTTCGTCGGTAAAGGCGTCGAATATGCCAAAGGTCGTGGGTCCCAATCGCAGGGCGAACCAGATCGGCGTGGTCACTTCCTGATTGGCCATGGCCAGCCCCGCTTCCAGGAACTTGGCGACTTCGTTTTCTTTTCCTGCTTTGGCTTCCAAACGGACAAACAATGCGACTGTGTACATCGGTTTTCTCCTTAAATGACTCCATTATAGAACAGACAAGATAACTCTTTACCCGGCGGATAGGCCAACTGCAAGACCACCGCATGGCCCGCCCCTTTTTCGGGGAAGGCACTTTTCTTGCTTCTCGACAGTTTTGCTATCTCCTTTCCTTCCAATGCTTTCACCAACAAAAAGTTTTCCTTGACTAGTATAGTACTCATGTGCTATCATGGGTTGTGATAGTCAGCCATCACCCTCGCCGCGCGGCTCTGTATCGTCACCGCGACCGAAAACGCGCCACTCTAAGTCTCGCAAATTCTTCACCTTACAAATGCCCCCTCCCGCAACCCCTTTCCTTTGACATCCCTACAAATGCCCGGGGTGTACACCCACAGTTTCCATTCTGGTTTACTGCCAGCGCAGCCGAGCACTTCTCCGTCTTTTTCCTCTCCGCGCTTTCCCCGCGCTCTCAGCGTCTCAGCGTTATCGTTTCCCCGGCCTTTTCTTCCTCGACCCTCACGTGCCACCAAATTCCAGCCGCCCCTGTGTTTTCATTTACTTACGAATTGCCCATTTTTTATCTCCTTTGTTTTGACATTCATGCATGTAATGGGGGGGGGTGTACCCCACTCAATCACGCTCTTTGCTCACTCTTTGCACCAAGAGCGTTTCACAACTCTTTTGCAATCAAAGGGATCCGCACTCTTTCTCAAAAATGCCGGGTGTATACCAACTCTTCCCATTCTGGAACTCCGGGACTCACAATCAGCCACTCGCGGGAGGCTCGCTTCAGGCGTAAACTAAGACATGCCATCGCCGGAAAAAATTCCGCTTAGCTTTGACCGCGACCGCGCGGTGCGCCAGCTCAACACGCGCTTCGAGGAACTGCTCGAAAAGCTGCGCAAGAACCGCCCCTCCGAAGATCCCTGGATGGTCCGCCGCGCCTATGAAATAGCCACGGAGCGGCATCGCGCGCAGTTCCGGCAATCCGGCGAGCCATATCTCTCCCACCTTCTCGAGGTCGCGCATATTCTTGCCGACATGCGCCTCGACGCCACCACGCTGACCGCCGCGCTGCTCCACGATGCCATCGAGGACACCGAATATCCCGTCTCGCGCATCGAAGAGCGCTTCGGCGCGGAAGTCGCGCATCTCGTCCAGGGCGTAACAAAAATTGGCCGGCTGAACATGATGGCGCCGGAAACGCGCCAGGCCGAAACCGTCCGCAAAATGCTTTTGGCCATGGTGCATGACGTCCGCGTGGTGCTCGTCAAACTGGCGGACCGCCTCCACAACATGCGCACGCTCGAATATCTCGAGCCCGCCAAGCAGCAGAAAATCGCGCGCGAGACACTGGACATTTACGCGCCCATCGCGCACCGCCTGGGAATGGGCGTAGTGCGCGGCGAGCTGGAAGATTTGGCGTTCCGCTATCTCGAGCCTGAAGCGTTTCTCGCGCTGCAAAAGGAAGTCAGCGATAAAGAGGCAGCTCACAAGAAATTTCTCGAGGAAGTGCAAGCCACCATCCAGACGAAGCTCGTCGAAGCCGGCATTCCCGCCGAGCTCGAAGCGCGCGTGAAGAGCCTGTATTCGTTGCATCAGAAGACCGTGCGCCAGGATAGCGGACTTGAGCAGGTCTACGATCTGCTTGCCGTGCGCGTCATCACGGATTCCGAGCGCAACTGCTACGCCGCGCTCGGCGTGGTCCACCACATTTGGCGGCCGGTGCCCGGTCGCTTCAAGGATTACATCGCCATGCCGCGTCCGAATCTGTACCAGTCGCTGCATACCACGGTGCTGCATGGTGGCCAGGCCTTCGAGGTGCAAATCCGCACGCAGGAAATGCACCGCATTGCGGAGGAAGGCGTAGCCGCGCACTGGAAATACAAATCCGGCAAGCCGGCGTCCGAAGATGATGACCAGCGCATCACCTGGATGCGCCAGTTGATTGAATGGTCGCAGGAGCTTCAGGAGCCCGGTGAATTTCTATCCACACTCAAAATCGATCTCGCGCCGCTGGAAGTCTATGCGTTCACGCCCAAAGGCCGCGTCATGGAACTTCCCCGCGGCGCCACTCCCGTGGATTTTGCCTATCTGGTGCACACGGAAGTTGGGCATCAGTGCGTGGGCGCAAAAGTGAACGGGCAGATGGTTTCGTTGCGCCATGAAATTACCAGCGGCGACGTCGTCGAGATTCTCACGCAGAAGGGCCACCGGCCGAGCCACGATTGGCTGAGCTTCGTGAAGTCCTCGCACGCCAAAAGCAAAATCCGCCACTGGATCAACGAGCAGGAGCGCGAAGAAGCCACCGAAATGGGCAAGCGCCTGCTCGAAAACGAAGCGCGGCACTTTGGGCGCAGTCTGAAGAAAATTCCCGAAGCCGACTTGCTCAAGCTCACCACCGACTACGGTCTTTCCAAACTAGAGGATCTCTACGCCGCGGTCGGATTCGGAAAATATTCCGCGCGCCAGGTGCTCACGCGCGTCCTCGGCGAACCGGCGAAGGCGGCCGAGCCCGAGGTCGTAGATACCAAGCCCACGCTGGTCAAAACCGTCAAGCGCATGCTCGGCTTCGGCGAAGCGCCTCTGATCGTCAAAGGTCACGACGACCTGCTGGTGTACCGCGCCAAGTGTTGCAATCCCATTCCCGGCGACGAAATTATCGGCTACATCACGCGTGGCCGCGGCGTCGCCGTACACACGCGCACATGCCCCAACGTGCAAAGCCTCATGTATCAGACCGAACGGCGCATCGCCGTCGAGTGGGGAGGCGAGGGCTCGGCTACCTTCCCCGTGCAACTTTCGATTCGCGCTAAGGATCGCGCCGGCCTGCTCGCCGACATTACCGCGGTGATCAGCAGCGCCGGCTCCAACATCCACAACCTCGAAAGCCGCCCGGACAAACTGAACGCGCGCATCGATGCCAATTTGGAGATTGCGGACCGCTGCCAACTCGAAACGATTCTCGTCAACATTAAGAAAATTTCCGGCGTGTACGGCGTCGAGCGCGTCTACCAAGCCAGCCATTAAGGCGCTCCGCTTTTTTATTCCGGCCGCACTTGACCGGAGCTGGCCGTACTTGGCCGAACCTGACCGAACGTTGAAATACCTGGCCCCATCTGGCCCCGCGATTCGTACCTGTCCTTTCGCCGGGTATCTCCGAAAACACACCTCCGGGCCTTCGCGGTTGCCCTCGCTACAATGGAATCATGCGCAACTCGCTCTTCCTTCTCGGTGTGCTTCTGCTTCGCCTCGGCGGCTGCCACCAGCATCCGCTCACGGACTATCGCCCCCTCGATCAGTTGGGCATGTGGTCCAGCAGCGTCGAGCAGCTGAAAACGCTGAACACGTCGGATCAAGAAGTGGCGCAAATCGTGAAGTTGAAACAGGCGGGGATCAGCGATGACGGCTGCGTCACGATGGTTACCGACGCGCGGGCGCATCAGCATCTTTTTAGCAGCGCGGAATCCGCGGTCAATTTAGCTCATGCGGGATATTCGGAGTCGCAGGTTCTGGAAATCGCGAGAATTGATTTGCTCGATGTAATTAGCGGAGACGCTGTGATGTTGCGGCTCGTCGGGCTTTCCGATCCGTCGGTGGATACGATTTTGCACCGGCGGCTGAAAGGCCTCAAGACCATGAGCAGCGCGGAAATCGGGCGGCTGAAAAATACCGGGCTGACGGAAAAACAGATTATGGAACAAGTCAATGCGGGCATGACGGACGCGCAGGCGGATAAGGAAGCGGCGTTGCGCGAGGCTACGCGCAATCATTCGAATACGGGGTTCGTTCGAACGCATGGCCGGCGGTCGCGCTGACGGGATCGCGCGACGGCGATTCGAATGGTTGAAAGCAGCGCGCCGCAGCACAGATCTTTCGCTCGCTGATTTTGATTCGGCTCGATTCCTCGTTACAATCAAGTTGTCCTGAATGCGTTTTTGTACACGCAGTGAAGATGGTGTGGATGCTGCATAACATGCGCATCGAAGAAACTGCCGTTGCCACGGCCCAGAACTCGGAGGAGATCATCGTATGAAGCAAACCGTCTTGACGGATCGCGGACCCAAGCCCATCGGGCCTTATTCCCAGGCAGTTCGCGCGAATAATTTTCTGTATGTATCTGGGCAGGTGGCGCTCGATCCGAAAACCGGCGAGATGGTGGCGGGCGAAATCCGCCAGCAAACCGAGCGGGTGCTGGAAAACGTGAAGGGCATCGTGGAAGCCGCGGGTTCGAATATGAATCACGTGGTGAAGACCACGGTTTTCCTGAAGGACATGAGCGATTTTGCGACCATGAATGAAGTGTACAGCCGGTATTTCACGATCGCGCCGCCGGCGCGCTCGACCGTGCAGGTTTCGCGCCTCCCGAAGGACGCCCTCGTCGAAATCGAAGTCATCGCCACGCTGTAAAGCCAGTTCCTACCTAGTTTCCGTGTTCCGACTCCATCCCGATGGAGTTGTTGCTGACGCTTGTCAGAGCGGTTCAGCGCGATCTCCTGCGTAGACTATTTCGCCGCTTGCCCAGGGAATTCAGGGGAAAGGACTGCGCGGGCTGATAACATTCGAGAATAATTGCTTTGGCCACGACAGCGGCGATGCCAAGTAGGGACGCGTACTGGACAACGAAGACCGAGGCACGGACGTAACTTCCGCACCACTTCGTTCGTCACATGTACGAACAAGTTCGCGCCATTGTCCCGGCAAGGGAAATCGAGCGGTGGAACGGGATCGTGGAACTATGTTCGCAGATAAGCCCAGCGGCGTTTCTGTCCATGACATTCGCCCGGCTCAGGCCGCGGCGCGGAAGCGCATCCTTGGCCGCGACTTCAAGGTGCCGGAAGCGGGGTGTGCATGGCTCCGGTTCTAGTCTGGCTCATCCTGTTCCTTTGCCTGCTGATCTCGATCTTCAAATACACCCTGGCGCTCATCCTGAAGTGGTCCGTTCCCGGAGCGACGGTCAAAAAAGACTACACCTACCAGCCCACGGTGAGCGTCCTCATGCCCTGTTTCAACGAGGGGAAGACGGTCTACGAAACCATCGAGAGCATCAGCAAGAGCAACTATCCAAACGACAAGTTTGAAGTGATCGCGCAAGACGACTGCTCGGTGGACGACAGTTACGAGTGGATGCTCAAAGCGCAGCGCGACTTTACCAACATAAAGGTGAGGGTGGGGCGGAACACCGTCAACAGCGGGAAGGCCAGGAGTGTGTGTAATGCGCTCCACCACTCCACCGCAGAGATGGTGATCTCCATCGATTCCGATTGCATCTTTCATCCGGACGCGATTCGGGAGCTAGCCGCGTGCTTCTCGGAGCCGAAGATCGGGTCCGTAGGCGGCAGAGTCGGAGTCCGAAATCCGAACGAAAGCACGATCACTGCGATTCAGACGTTTATCTACTATGCGGCGTTTCAGGTCTACAAAGTTCCGGAAAACTGGACGCGCAGCGTGGGTTGTATCAGCGGTTGCTTGTTCGCCATCCGGCGCGAGCTGCTGCTGGAGATTGAGCCTAAAATTCGCAGCCGGCACTGGTTCGGCATTCCCGTCAACCAAGGCGAAGACCGGTTCCTTACCCATCAGACTCTGCTGCGCGGGTACGGAACGTATATCAACATCGATGCGTTGTGCTGGACCACGGTTCCCACCACCCTGCCCAACTTATTCAAGCAGCAGCTTCGCTGGCGGCGCAGCATCGTGCGTGATCTTTTCTACACGCTGAGGACGCTGCCACTGCACGTGTGGACGTTGCATCCCAACACCGTGCTTACGCTGGTGCTGACGCCGCTCGGAGCAATCCTTGGGCTGTTGGTGGCGTTCACGATGCTCTCCGGCAATCCGATGTCGTGGGCCGGACCGGCACCGCTGGTGCTTTACCTGGGCCTGGCGGCAGTTTTGAGTTGGGTAATCAGAAAATACAGCGCCAGGGAAGCAGTCAACAACCCGCTCGCATTCGGCGCCTATTTAGCGTGGTCGATTGTCAGCAGTTTATTCATTACCACGCTGGCTCTGTGCACCATGGACTCCAAGGATTGGGGAACGCGTACCAAGGAACAGGAGGCCGCTGATGGCGACAACACCCCTCAAGAAAGCGCCAACTGAGGCAAAAGTATCCATGCTCCAACCGATGCTGTACAAGTCGGTGGTCACGATATACCGGATCTTTGCCATATTGACTCTCTACGTTGTGCTCCTTGGCGTGCTGGCGTACGGCTTTGTCATGGGCTTCTACGCATTGAGCTCCTCCTGGGCTGCGCCTGTGATTCTTTCCCCGACCGATGACAAGAGCCTCGATTTTACCGAGAAGCTGGTGACCAGTAGACAGACGCTGGAAGACTTGAACGTAGATGTGAGGCGGCTCGACGGCGGCGTCGAAGAAATGAATCAGCACCGCGATGCTCTGTCGGCGCTGGAGCCCGAACTAAGAGCCGCCATCACCCGGGAAAAGAAACACAACCTGGCCACTGGTCCTCAGTTGGCGGAACTGGACAAGCAGAAACAAGCCGACAACCTGAAAACGCAAGCGGTCATGACGCAAATCAAAGAAGTGGAAGCCGCCATCGACAAGGATCTATCGGCCGGGCTGATCACCAAAGGAGACGCGGCTACGCAGCGTGCGGCGGTGAATCAGGCCCAGAGCTCGTACACGGACAGCAAGATCAATGAAGTCCTGCTGACCGACAGCGTTCTCGACAAAACCACGACGGGGACCAAGTCCATGGACGTGCTGGACAAGCAGGCCGAGCTGGCATCGGAGATTGCCCAGCTGGACATTGCCATTGCCGTGGCACAAAAGCAGATTCACGAAGAGACGCAACAGATCAACCGGTTGAAACAGGCGCTCACCACGGCGAAGCTGTCGCCCTATTACCTCATCGCATCCGGAGATAGCGCGGCGTACTTCGCGTTTGTACCCTACGACAACCAGGGAAATGTCTCCGCCGGCACCGCGGTCTACGACTGCTTCCTGAACATGGTGGCGTGCAAGAAGGTGGGCACGGTGAAACAGGTTTTCTCGGGCGAAGAACATGCCATCCATCCCATTTTCCGGACGGACATCCGCGGCTTCCTGATCCAGATGCAGCTGGACCATCCGGAATCCGCGAAATCGAAAACCGTGTTCCTGAACCGCAAACCGCTATTCTTCTGAGGAGACGCACGATGCCCTTGACCCAAGCAAAGGTGAAAACGTTCCAGGGAAAACTTTGCGCGGCGTTCACGATTAGCTTGCTGCTAGTCCCTGCCGCGTTTGCGAGCGACGAGGATCAACAGACGTATTGTAAGTACCTAACCGAAGAGGCCGCGGCGCAGCGGGACCTGCTGCGCACGCCCGATGCCATTGCCGGCTTCACGCAGCCCAACACGGGCTTGCCCACGCAGCTGGTGTGGGGTGTCTCCGGCAGCCTCTCCAATGTGCGGAAGGCCGGGCTGACGATGGATGAGGCGCGCAAAAACTGCGCGCTCTACAGCGCGTCTTCTTCGGCTCAGCGGGCTATCCAATATGCCTTGCCGAGCCTGGAAAAGGAGGCGCTACAACACAGGCTTGGGCTGATCGAAAAAGCGTCTGAAAACCTGGACGCGATTCTTACCACCACCAAAAAGATGCTGGATGCGCAGAACGTGACCCGGCCCATGGCCTTCGCTTTGCAAACCACGAAAATCAAGCTGGAAGCGGATCGCGCCGATACGCAGTCGAAGATCGTTGCAATCTATGCACCGCAAGTGGGTGATACACCACTGAAGGAATTGGTGGCCGAAAAGCAGGGCAGCGAAGTGAACGAGCGGCGGGCGCTGGACAGACTGGCACGGCAGAATAGCTGGGACGTGGCGCTTTCGGTGGGCGCGCACCAGCAGATCAATCCACTGGTTGGAAATCAAGGAGCTTACGGCGAAGTGACGGTAAGCTACAACTTCGCAAGCCATGCCATCAACAAACACCTGGACCAGGCCGCGAGTGCTTACGATGAATGGAAGAAAGTGCAGGAAGGCGATGTCATCCGGAACGCCGAAGTCCTCAAGCAGCAGGTGCTCAGCGGCATTTCCGTTCAGGACACCCGGTTGAAAACTCTGCAGCTGGAACAAAAGCAGATCGAAAGTAACTTTCAGCTTTTGGGCGAGGCGGACACCACCGCGGCCGTGGACTTTCGCAACCAGTTGAGTACGGCGCAATTGCTGTTGGAGGTCGAGATCGGCGATGCCAGCTTCCGTCTCGACCTGTTGAAGGAGTTTCTGGGAAAGAATTTCTAGGCTAAAGGGGGGCGCGCCCGAAAGCGTTTGAAGAGCATAAGAAACCGTGCTGGAGATAGGGCACTTACGGGCGGTCGGGGCTTTCGAGAGCTTCCTGGACGGCGAAGAACGTTACGAGAGCGGTGGCGCCGATGGCGTACCAGATGAACTTGCTCTTGGCGGCTCTAATGGGCGGTCCGCCATAACCTTTTGTGCCTGCGCCCTGTGGGCCCTGGGCTTCTGTGGGATCGAGAAAAACGTGATAGGCGGCGCCTTCTGGAATTACGCGGACATCATCCTCCACTGCGAACAAAAGGGAACCGCGGGTGCACTTTACGACGAGTTCCTTCGGACTTAGAAGGGTGACTTGGCCGATGGTGGGCTGGTCGGCGTTCGGGCGAACCACTGCGGGGCCTACGTGCAACGCGAAGGCTTTCGAATTGGCGGTGGAAAATGTCGCGGAGCCGATGGTGAGCGTGGCCGCGGGACTGGCGTCCTCGATGAATGTTGCGCTGCTGGCGCTGGAGAGGAGCAGGCGGGCGGCGCCAACGCGGACTTGAACGCTGCCGGGTTGCTCGGTGCTCAGGCGGTCGCCGCCAAAAACAGTTGCGCCAACGGAGGCTTGTGCCGCACCAACGTGCGCGCGATTTGCGTAGACAATGATGCCGAGAGAAGCGGAGGGAGCGCCGTAGAGCGGCGTGAGCAAGAATGTGATTGAGACGAACGATGCGAGAACACTTCGAATTAATGCAAAGCAGTGAACGCGCGAACGCGCCATTACCGCCTCCAAGAGGGCCGAAGGAAGAATACTGAGTACAGGCCGGACAGTCAATCGGTAAACACCAAAGAGACAAGAAATGTTGCAGCCGACGGAAGTGGAGGGACGACACTGCTGGCCGAGGCCGCGTTCCGCTGCTACAATGCCAGCCAGGTTATGGCCGACTGGAAACAGATCACCGCACGCATACGCCGCGCACGAACCAGCAAGGATCCCGCGGGACAGCTTTCGAATCTTTATCTAAAAACGCGGGACGCCATGGTGGCGTTCGAACTGGCGAAATATTTTGAAACCTCGGGGCAGAATGCCGAAGCGGCGAAATGGTATTTCTCCGCGGCGGAACGGTTCCGGCGCGCGGATTGGAAGACGAAGGCGCAGGAGGCTGCGGTGCGGCTGGGGGGCGTTCCGGGAGAGCTGCCGCTGGAGACGGCCATTTCTGCGAACGATGACTTTGCCTTGACGTCACCTCCGGTCACGGCGCCGGAGGCAGACTTGCCGTTCGAACAGAATGCGGAAGCGCTGGAGTCTGTGGTCGCGCTGACGAGTGAAGTGCAACAGGCTACGGAGGCTTCGCCGGATGTCGCGGCGCCCACGGAACTGGAGCGGAAGCGGCATCGGCGCGGGCGTCGCGGCGGACGCAACCGGCGCAAGGGTGGAATTGCGAAGGAGCCTGCGAGCCCTGCGGCACAGCGTCTCGCGGAAGCGCCTGCGCCACGACGCGGTTTGCCCCCAGCGGTTTTCAGTGAACCAAGTGCAGAACCCGCGCCTCCGCGGGTGACGCACGGCCGGGCGATTCCCACTTTGCCGGTCGAAGCGGTGGGAGAGCCGGGCGGGCCGAGCGTGAAGGGGCGCTATGGAGATCCAGGGCTTTCTTCACGGCTGTCCTTGTTAGAAATGCAATTCCGCCGGTTGCTGACCTGCCCGCCGGTGAGCCTCAACGAAGCGGATACGGCGCCGGTGGGGCCGGGCGTATTCGTGCTGACGGACTCGGACCTCACGACTTACTACTACGTGGAAGCGTGCCAGACGCTGCGAATCGCGATTGGCAATCTGTTGCGCGGCGGATCGAGCCGGCGCGGCGTGGATTCCATCAAACCGCAACTCGCCGAACATCTGGGAATTCCCGAAACGCGTGTAACGAAGTATCTGGCCGATCATTGCGTGGTGCGCTGGCTACAGCTGGATGAAGGCGCATCGCATTTCGCGCACTTCGTGGTCGCGGTGCTGCGCCCCTCCCTGAATGAATAGCCGACGAGTACCCGACCAGTATCCAAAAAGGGAAAACTTACAGGTCTTTCGCTCTAGGAGTAACCCCCTTCGGAGGGCCGGAAAATGCCCGTTGGGGACCCCCTTTTTACCGTTCGACCCCCAATTTTGACCGTTCGGTGCAAGAGGCTGGACCCTTACCCCCGGTAACCGTCAAACTATAGGTGTTCAAAGACTTATTGGACGTACCTAGTGACCGTGGTACGGTTTGAAGCATCGAATGTGTGAGCCCGGGGGCAATCGTTTGGGTTTTGTATCCAACGATTGGGCGGGCTGAATCCAAACAAGGGCCAAGTAGGTCGTACCTTTCGATCGTGGAGGATAGAGGTTTATGCCGAATCAAGTAGGCACGCAAATCGCGAGAACGTTTGATTGGGTGGTTTGTAAGACTGCTGGAATCACTTTCAACGCGATCCAGTATTTCAACAAGCGCAATCCGAATCCGTCCGTCACACCGAAATGGTCGGACAAGCCGTTGCTGAAGTCCTGGGAGAAGACCAAGCCGACGCTGGGCTTCCCGCGGCAGACCGATTCTCTTTGCCCGGCTTGCGTGAAAGAAGCGCGCGAAGCGATTATCGCGGGCAAGAAGGACTGGCGCGACCTGATGAGTGAAAAGGTCGGCGAGATCAAGGCACAGATTATCGAGCGCGACGGCCAAGTGTGGATGGTGAAGGATTGCCCGCTGCACGGCCACTACGAAGACATGATGGCGGTTGATTCCAAGTGGCTGAGCTGGATCGAACGCCAGTACCCCGGCCGCGATATTCCCGCGCACAACGATGAAGACCTGCACAAGCACGGCTCCTCGACGGTTCGCTACGGCCGCGGTTCGGTACTCACCGTGGACCTGACCAACCGCTGCAACATGATGTGCGATCCGTGCTTCATGGATGCCAACCAGGTTGGCTACGTCCACGAACTCGGCTGGGAAGAAGTTAAAGAAATCTTAGACAACGCGCTCAAAATCAAGCCGCGCCGCCAGATGTCCGTGCAGTTCAGCGGCGGCGAGCCGACCATGAGCCCGTACTTCTTTGATGCGGTCGCCTACGCGCGCAAGATTGGCTACAACAGCGTGCAAGCGGCGACGAACGGCATCGAGTTTGCCAAGAGCAAGGAGTTCTGCAAGAAAGCCTTCGAAGCGGGCATGCGCTATGCGTACCTGCAGTTCGACGGCATCGGCAACGACGCCAACAGCCACCGTCAGATCGGCAACCTGTTTGACGTGAAGCTGCGTGCCATCGAAAACATGCACGAAGCGGGCATCGAAATCGTGCTGGTGGTGACGATCGTCAATAACGTGAACAACGACCAGGTGGGCACGGTCGTGAAGTTTGCGATGGAGAACCCCAAGAAAATCGCGTTCGTCAGCTTCCAGCCGGTTTCCTTTACCGGCCGCGATGAGGACATCACTCCGGAGCGCCGTTTGCGCCAGCGCTACACGCTTTCGCATCTGGCGAAGGACGTCAGCAACCAGGTGGGCAAGGTCGAGCCGACGCGCGACTGGTTCCCGATTTCGTTTATCAGCACGTTTGCCGGATTCTCGGACATGGTCAAGGGGCAGGACTCGCAGTGGGGTTCGCTCTCCTGCGGCTGCCACCCGAATTGCGGCGTGGGCACGGCGCTGATGATCAACAAGGAGACGAAGGAATGGGCTCCCGTTCCGCGGTTCCTGGATGCGGTACAGCTCACGAAAGATGTCACCGACATTACCGACGCCGCGCGCGGCAAGAATTTTTCCAACTTCATGATGGCCATGGCCCTCTTGAAGAACTATCACCCATTCCGCGGGCCGAAGGGGCTGAAGCTGTATGACCTCTTCAAGAAGTTTGACAAGACCTGGGCGCTGACCAAAGGCTCCGAAAAGAAGTACGGCCGCACTTCGCCGGAGCGCACGTATGAAGACGCCATGAAGCGCCGGCAGACGGATCCTTGGAACTTCCTGTTCATCGCGGGAATGTGGTTCCAGGATTTGTTCAATTATGACTTCCGCCGCACAGAGATGTGCATCATTCCCTACGCCACGCAGCAGGGCGAGATTTCCTTCTGCGCGTACAACACCGGCGTGGGCTGGCGGCAGATCATCGAGAACATGCATAAGAACGCGACTGTGGCCGAGTGGTACAAGAACCACGGCAAGCATGAGATTTATGCCAAGGGCAAGAGCGTCAATCTCGATAAGCTTCGAGCATTCCTTGAAGATTGACTCCGAAGACGCCGCTCGCGTGCGCCACCTGGAGCACGACGTTCCAGTGACCGCGGCGGAAGAAGACCGCGCGCGCCGCAAGAAGGCCTACGAGGAACAGGCCAAGGTTCGCGCGATTTACGAAGAGCTGGTGCTGAAGAAGCCCCAGCCGACGGTCGTGCAGATTGGCTCGGTCAGCGACATCGCCAAGGCAGTTCCGGCTAATTTTGCGAATGCCGGCAAGCCGGTCAACATCGCTCCGGCAGCGGGCAATGGCAACGGCCATACGAACGGCAACGGTCATTCCAACGGCAACGGCGCTCCGGCAAACAAGCCAGCTGCCGAAAAGGCCGCGGAAGCTGTCGCCGGCGATTAAGCATCCTGTCCAACTCCGCAGATTCCGATGGCCCCTCGCTTTGCTGGGGGCCATCGTTTTTTGGAATGAAGGAATTGCTTGGGTGGGCTGTTATAATTACGGAAGGAATTCAATCGAGGCCTGAAAATGCCGATTTACGAATACATTTGTGAGGATTGCCAGACGCACTTTGAGAAGATTGTGTTGAATAAGGCGCAGGAGATTGCCTGCCCGAAGTGCGCGGGGAAGAAGAACGCCCTGCAGCTTTCCGTTTTCAGCGCGGCGAATGGGTCGAGCAACGGCGCTTCGGCCAAGTCATCGGGCGGGTTCTCCGGGGGAGGCAGCAGTTGTTGCGGCGGCGGTTGCGGTTGCAATTGAATTACCCGTGCCGGCATCCTCTATGAGCTTAACTCCTTTAGAATGAACACTTGCGAATCTGTCCCTAAGTGTTGATTCTAAAGGATTTAGAGGCGTTTTAAGTTGTTTAGAATCAACACTTACAGAAAACCGGGGGATAGGAACGACTTCGGAGTTTCAATTCAACTCCCTACCTCATCGCAAGTGAGAATTCGACTATGTCCATAAACTCTCTAGAACAATTTGAGAAACTGCGCGCTTGCGGAATGATTGTGGGGAAAGCGCTGCGCGCGATGGCGGCGGAAGTGCGCGCGGGGGTGACGACGGAGGAGCTTTGCGAGATTGGCTCGCGGGTGCTGGCGGCGCATGGGGCGCGGTCTTCGCCGCCAATGGTGTATGGGTTTCCCGGGGACGTGTGCATCAGCGTGAACGATGAAGTCGTGCATGGAATTCCCGGCGACCGCGTGATTCAGCCGGGGGATTTGGTCAAGCTCGATCTGACGGCGGAGAAGGACGGCTATCACACGGATTCGGCGGTGAGCATCGAAGTGCCGCCGGCCAATTCGCAAGGTCCGGCGCGCGAGCTGGCGCATTGCGCGGAGCGCGCGTTCCGGCAAGCACTGGGCGCTGCGCGCGCGGGGAATCGCACGAAGGACATTGGGCGCGCCGTCGAGCGCGAAGTGCGCCGCCGCGGCTTTTACGTCATCAAAGAACTTGGCGGCCACGGCATCGGACGGACGATTCATGAGCCGCCCTCGGTGCCCAATTACGCGGATTTTTCCGCTCAGCACAAATTGACTGAGGGCCTGGTCATCACCATCGAGCCGATCATTGCGGCGGGCACGGGAGATGTTTCGCTGGATAAAGACGGCTGGACGTACCGCACCGTGGACGGCAGCCTCTCCGCGCACTACGAGCACACGATTGTCATCACCAAGGGTGAGCCAGTGCTGCTCACGGCTGCCTGAAACGTTCGTCTCACCGGATATGATTCCCAATCATTCGGCACTTCTGCTTTTTGTCAGCGCGGCGCTGGTGTTGCTGGCGATTCCTGGTCCCGCGGTGCTCTATGTGACTAGCCGCAGCATCGGTCTAGGCCGGAGCGCGGGGCTGGTTTCGGCGCTCGGCATCGGCGTGGGCACGCTCGTTCATGTGGCTGCCGCAGCGGTGGGATTGTCGGCGCTGCTGATGTCTTCTGCGGCGGCCTTCAGCGTGGCGAAATATCTGGGAGCGGCGTATCTGATTTATCTGGGAGTGCAAAAACTGCGCGCGGAAGAATCGTTCGATCTTTCGGAGGAAGCGCGCCGCGTCAAGCTGAGCCGCGTCTTTGGGCAAGGAATCATCGTCAACATTTTGAATCCGAAGACGGCGCTCTTTTTCTTCGCGTTTCTTCCGCAGTTCGTGGACGCTTCCCGAGGCAACGTCGCCTTGCAAATTCTTTTTCTGGGAACGCTCTTTGCATGCATGGGGATCGCGAGCGACAGTCTTTGGGCGTTGTTTGCGGGGACCGTCGCGCGCCGGCTGAATCGAAATGCGCGCTGGCAGCGCACGCAGCGTTATGTTTCCGGCGGGATGCTGATTTCACTTGGCGTGGCGACCGCGTTCGCGGGCACCGGCGCGAAGAAGTAGCGCCGTTTGCCATTCTGTGCCCGAATTCGATAGGCGCTTCAGTTTTCCGTTTGTTATCTTCTCGCTGGGATTGATGAACTCAGCTTTTGCGCGGCGAGCCAGGAGACCACATCCGGCTCGGCGAAGGCCTTTACCCAGACTTCGTGACCCACTTTGTGATATTCGGTGTAGCGCGGCTGCGCACCTAGTTTCTTCAAATCCTTCACCATTTGACGCACCAGATCTACCGGCACGGTCATGTCCGCATCGCCCTGGAAAATCCAGAGCGGAACGTGGGCGATGGCTTTGGCATTGGTGAAATTGTCGAACGCGCAAAGCACCAGCGCAGCGGCCCAGCGATCGGGTTGCGACTGCAGCAACGCCCAGACGCCGAGGCCGCCCATCGATTGTCCCACGAGATAAATTCTGGCGGGATCGATCGAGAAGTCCTTTTGAACGGAAGCGAGAATCTCCAGCGCCATTTCGAGCTGGGGCGAAACCTCGTTCAGTTCGGGCTCGGCCCAGAAGTGATCTTCGGGGCATTGCGGCGCGAGGACAAAGGCAGGAAGCTGCGCCTGGTTCGCGGGCAGCGTCCAGATGTGCGAACCGCTCTCGTTGGTGCCGGCGATTTGCAGTTTGTTGTCGTAGCCGCGGCCGTTGGCGCCGTGCAGCCAGAAAATCAGCGGGTATTTTTGATTGGCGTCGTACCCGAGCGGGACGAAGAGGCGATAGGGCATCTTGTTGCCTTTTTTGTCCGTGTAGGTCTCTTTGCGGAAGAGGAGGTCGTCCTTGGTCAATATTTTCGGCGGCGTTTGCCCGTAGCTGCCGGCACATGCGCCGATCGCGAGCAAAATGGAGAACGGGATAGAGCAGCGAAGCAGCAACCGCAAAGTTCACCTCACGAAACGACAGAGAACAATTTCAAGTCTTGTTTGAAAGCGAGAATTATAGAGCCACGGCCTACTGCGGACGCGAATAATTCGCGATGTTAGGCGGAATCGGGTTGTTCGGATTGCCGCGCGGGTCGGGTATGGGCGTTTGCGCCGTCCATTTCATGGGGATGACGCCGGTCCATCCGGGCGAAGAATAGTCTTTGCCGTCATCCACGGCGAAGCCAGTGCGCACTTTGGCGGAAGCTTCGACGAGCGGGACGGCGAGAACCATTGTGCCTTTCAGTTCCTGCTCCGTTGGGGGATTCACGGTAGCCCAGCGGCCGCGAATCACGTATTCGACGAAATCGCGCATCGCGGCGCGCTTGGCGGATTCGCCCTCGACGACCTCGGCTTTGCCCATGACCACGACGGAGCGATAGTTGACGGAGTGGCCCGTCGCGGTGGGCGCGCACACGATGCCATCGAGCAGCGTTACGCTGAGGCAGAAGGGCGCGCCGCTGGCGAGCGTTTTCATCAGGCGGCTGGCGACGGAGCCATGCAAGAAAAGTTTGTCGCCGACGCGGACGTAGTTCGTTGGGACGACGATGGGCAGGCCGTCAGAGATGAAGCCGACGTGGCAGACGAAGGCTTCGTCGAGAATGGAGTAGATCAGTTCGCGGTCGTAGCTGCCGCGGTCGGGCTTGCGGTGGACTTTGGTGCGTTCCGTGGGAGTGAAGTTGCTCATGCAGACAGGCTAGCTGGCAGGCATGCATCGCGGCAAGTGCCAATCTGGTAGGACAGGCATTCTTGCCTGTCCCTTTGGGAGACTATTCGCTTTGGCGAGAGGACAGACAGGAATGTCTGTCCTACAGTGGCCAGATCTTCGGAGCAACTGACGATACGCGAAGCATTTCAATTCTTCGAGGCGTGCTATTGCGCCATGCCAAGTTGCTTCAGCATGAACGCATAGTCGAACGCCACTTCTTTCAAATAGTCGTATCGCCCTGACGATCCGCCGTGTCCCGCGGCCATGTTGACTTTGAGCAGCAGCACGTTCCGATCGTCTTTCAGCGTTCGCAGCTTGGCTACATACTTCGCGGGCTCCCAATACATCACCTGGCTGTCATTGAAGGAAGTCTTGACGAGGATGGCGGGGTACGCGGTTTTTTTCAGATTGTCGTATGGCGAATATTTCAGCATGTAGTCGTATGCCGGTTTTTCGTTGGGATTGCCCCACTCTTCGTACTCACCCACGGTCAGCGGCAGAGAAGCGTCCAGCATCGTGTTCATCACATCCACAAAGGGCACATGCGTCACAACCACCTTGAAGAGATCGGGGCGCAAATTGGTGACCGCGCCCATAAGCAGCCCGCCGGCGGAGCCGCCTTCGATGGCGATCTTGTCGCGCGCGCCATATTTGTTGGCGGCCAAATACTCCGTGCAGTCCACGAAGTCGGTGAAGGTGTTCATCTTGTTCATCATGCGCCCGGCATCGTGCCAAGCCTTGCCCATCTCTCCGCCGCCGCGAATGTGCGCGTAAGCCATAACCACGCCGCGGTCCAGAAGGCTCAGGCGATTGCCGCTGAAAGTAACCGGTGTTGAGATGCCGTAGGAACCATAGGCGTACACATAGAGTGGATTTGATCCGTCTGCCTTTTTCATGTCCGTGCGATAGATGACGGACACCGGGACTTTTACACCGTCCCGCGCGGTCGCCCAGACTCGCTCGGATTTGTATTTGGAAGTATCGTAGCCTCCGGGCACTTCGTTTTGCTTGAGCAGGGTTGAAGCGCGCTTTTCCACGTCGTAGTCAAATACAGATGGAGGTGTAATGAAGGACTGGTAGGAATAGCGGAAAAACTTCGTCTTAAATTCGCGATTGATCTGCGGAAAAGCGGTGTAGACGGGCTCCGGATAGCTGATTCGCTGCTTTGCGCCACTCGCGAGGTTCACAATCGTGATCTGCGGCAGTCCGTTTTCGCGCTCGACCAAAACATAGAAGTCCTGAAATCCTTGGACGCCGGAAAGCATGACATCCGCGCGGACAGGAATGATCTCTTTCCAGTTTCTCTTTCCTGGATCGCTGACTGGCGCCGTGACCAGGCGAAAGTTGCGGCCTTTGTCATTCGTACGAATGTAGAACTGAGCGCCGATATGCTCGGCATCGTATTCGATGTCCTGCTCGCGCGGCGCAATCAATTTCCACTCGCCGGCTGGTTTCGCCGCATCCAGATAGCGGACCTCCGATGTGGTGTGGCTGCCGGATTCCAGCAGGATGTATTTGCGGCTGCGCGTCCTGCCCGCGCCGAGGTCGAAGCGCTCGTCTTTTTCTTCGTAGACCAGGTCGTCGTTCTTGGTGTCCGTTCCGACTTTGTGGCGATAGAGGCGATACTGGCGCTTTGCCGAATCCTCCACGGTGTAGAAAAGCGTTTGATTGTCAGCGGCCCATACGATGGATCCGGTTTTTTCCACGGCATCGGGCAGGTCTCTTCCCGTGCGCAGATCGCGCACGTGCAGGCGGTACTGGCGGAAGCCGGTGTTGTCGGTGGAATAAGCCAGCAGATTGCCGTCGTCGCTGATCGTGTAGGCGCCGAGGGACATGAATTTTTCGCTCTTGGCCAGTTCGTTGACGTCAATGGTGATTTGCTCCGCGGCCTCCAAGGCTCCCTTCCTCCGCGCATAAATTTGGTACTGCTTGCCCGCTTCCCAACGCGAATAGTAAAAATACTCTCCCTCTTTGTACGGGACGTTTACGTCGGTTTCCTTAATGTGGCTGAGCATTTCCTCGTACAGTTTTTTCTGGAGCGCTTCCGTCGGCTTCATCACCGCGTCCGTGTAGGTGTTCTCCGCTTCCAGATACTGCGCCACTTCCGGATTGGATTTCTCGCGGAGCCAGCGGTAGTCGTCGACCAGGTTGCCACCGTTGATGTGGTTTTCGGTGTGGACTTTCTTGGCCACCGGGGGAGCGGCATCCGCGGGGGCATTCGCGTTTTTCCCGTCGTCCGCCGTCAAGGAGGACGGCATCCAGGCTGCCGCCAACCATCCGGCCAAAATAATTCCCAGAGCAAGATTTTTGCGTTGCGTCATTTCCACCCTCGATTGAATCGTTCGGTACAGCGCGCCGACATGGCCGCCATTCGGCGGCGAGACAGGATAGTCCAATTGACGCCGGTTTGGAATCGTGTAGGCTGAGTGCCGACGGATCGAGTTTGCACGCTAAGTCGAGGATTCCCATGGCTCCCGCAAGAGCAGTATTCACGCGCGAAACATTTCAATTCTTCAAACAACTTGGCCGGAATAATCACAAGGAGTGGATGGACGCGAATCGCGACCGCTATAAGGCGGCGATTGTGCGGCCGTTCCGGCGGTTGCTCGAAGAGCTTTCTCCGGCGGCGTTGAAACTCGATGAGCGATTCGACACGACTGGACGGACGGGCGCGAACTTTTCGCGGATTAACCGGGATATTCGTTTCGCGAAGGACAAGACGCTTTACAAGACGAATATGTATTTGAAATTTTCTGTTCCTGCGCCGGAGAAGAAGGAGACGGGCCAGCTTTATGTCGGCCTCTCGGCGGAGACGGTCACGGCGGGGTTCCGCATTTATTCGGGCGGGAAGCGCAAGGACTCCATTCTTGCCATCATCGCCGAACCTCGCGTAAACGCGAATCCTGGGTGGATTGCAAAACAGAAAAAGCGCCTCGGGCGCCGCTACGAAAGTTACTGGTACAGCATGCAGAAGGGCGAATGGACGCAGCATTCCGGCTGGCCAACGGCTATAGAGGATTGGAAGAAGATTCAAGCATGGATTGTGCGGAGGAAGCTGACTCCTGCGGCCGCGACACGCTCCACGTTTCCGGCTGAGGCCGCAAAAATCTTCCGCGATGTTTATCCGCTGCTGCGTTTCACTTCGTTGCCGGGCTGAGAAAAGGAGAGAGCATGAGTTGCGCCACCGACCTGATCAAGACGCGAAGGAAATTCCTGAAGATGCTTTCGGCGAGCCCGCTGCTGGCTGGGCCGGGCTTGCTTGCTGGTTCCTTCGCCAATCTTCTGGCGGCGAGCGAAGTTTCGGACAGAAAGTTTCTTGGCTGGCTTGATTCCGTTCAGCAAAGCAATGACGTGATTTCTTCGCCGGATCAGGCGTTGGAGGTGATGGATTTCGAGCCAGCTGCGCGCAAGGCCTTGCCGCCGGCACACTTCGGGTATCTCGCGACGGGCGTGGACGGCGACGGAACAGTGCGGGCGAATCGCGAAGGCTATTCGCGCATTCAGATTCGGGCGCGGCGGCTGGTGGATGTCGCGAATATTGATATGTCGGCGAGACTGTTCGGCACGAAGTGGAACACGCCGCTGGTGCTCTCGCCCGTAAGCGGCCAGAAAGCGTTTCATCCCGAAGGCGAAGTCGCGGTGGCCCGTGCGGCGGGCAAGAAAGGGCACCTGATGATGTTGTCCACCGTCGCCACGTCGTCGATTGAGGACGTGCTTGCTGCACGGGGTGGTCATGTGTGGCAGCAGCTCTATCCAACCAACGTGTGGGAAGTCGGGCGGGCGATCGTCAAGCGAGCCGAGGTGGCTGGTTCTCCGGCGATTGTGCTCACCGTGGACCTGCAGGAGGGCAGCAACCGCGAGACCTTATTCCGCGCGGAACGCGAGGATAAGAGAGAATGCGCCGCTTGCCATCCGAGTGCCTACACGGGTGATGCCCGCGGAAGAGGCAGAGGGGGCTCCGGGAGCTTTGCCCAGTACGCAGCGCGGAAGCCGATGTTTGACGGCCTTGATCTTTCGAAGGTGACTGCGGCTCACCCGGCGAATATGAATTGGGATTTCGTGAAGCGGCTGCGGGATACCGTGACGGTCAAGCTGCTGCTCAAGGGCATAGTCACGCGCGAAGATGCGCAACTCGCGGTGGAACACGGCGTGGATGGCCTGGTGGTGTCGAACCACGGCGGGCGCTCTGAAGAGACGCTTCGTCCGACGATCGAAAGCCTGCCTGAAGTGATCGAAGGCGTGGCCGGCAGGATTCCCGTGATCGTGGACGGCGGCGTGCGGCGCGGCACGGACATTTTCAAGGCGCTGGCATTTGGCGCGTCAGCGGTGGGTATAGGGAGGCCGCAGGCGTGGGGGGTGGCGGCATTTGGACAGGCAGGCGTCGAGGCGGTGCTCGAAATCTTGCGCCGCGAATTGCTGACGATCATGCGTCAGGCGGGAACGATCTCCGTGGATAAGATATCGCGCAATTATGTGATCGCTCGGAGCGCGTAGTTCCGGCCGCAAGATCTACGGCGCCCAGAAGCGCAGCGCGAACAGGTGCCACGAGAGCAGAAAACCGGTCATCACGCAGCAGGCGGAAGAAGCCAGCAGAGAGTGAATGCGCACGCCGCGGTGGATTTCTTCCTTCGGCGCGCGAAGCGCCATGATGAGGCCGGCGATCGAAAGCAGCGGAAAGAAAAATGTTCCGAGGAAAATGCCGAAGGTCCAGAGGTTGAAGGTGCCGATGTGTGTGCCGCTTAATTGTGTGAAGCAGAGGAGCACGAGCAACAGTGACAGGGTTGCCAGCAGCGGGAGCAGGCGGACGGACAGGTGACGGACATCCTTCATCGCGCCTGCAAGTTTCAAGACCATCCAGATGAGCGCAAAGGGCAGAGTGGTCAACATCAGGAAGAGACAAACAACGAGAGCGGCGATGCGAAGGAATGGAATTGCCAGAGAACTGCGCTCACTGTAGGGGATTCCACCGACTCCATTCCCGGCCACGGCCATGCCGCCGGATTCGCTGGTGAAGAAAATAACTGTGCCTTCGGGATCTTTTTCTCCGCGAAACAGATTTTTGCCGACGCAGAGCAGCGGTTCGGCATCGCCAAATAGGCCGGAGCGCGTCAGCTTGCCGTTGATAAGACGGATGC
Organism: uncultured Acidobacteriota bacterium; assembly: GCA_963729455.1. Taxonomy (GTDB): domain Bacteria; phylum Acidobacteriota; class Terriglobia; order Acidiferrales; family UBA7541; genus Acidiferrum. The sequence continues at coordinate 300,035 of CAVSNX010000001.1, read as the reverse complement.
GCGTGCCTCCGGTCAGGACGTCCAGGAAGCCAAAGATTTGATTTCGCGGCGCGTGCGGGGCGTAGTAGCCCACGAGTTTTTCCAGATCGCTCGCTGAGGGATTGATGGCCGCTTGCTGTGGCTTTGGAAAATCTTTGGAAAGAAAATCGATGGCCAGCCGGTTGGTTTCCGTCAACGCGCGGCCCGAACTCGTGCTGTTCAAAAGGACGACGTAGCCCCAGTTTTGCTCCGGCATATAGCGATAGCTGGAGAGGAAACCGTCGATGCCGCCGTTGTGGCCGTGGGTCACGACTCCGCCGTCCACAGTCGAGTAATTCGCCAGACCGTAGCCGAGGCGCAATCCGTTTTTTGCGGCCAATGTGGTTTCTGGCGTTTCCATGCGCAGGATGGATTCGGGTTTCACCAGTTGGGCGTCGCCCGCTTTTCCACGGCGGAGGAGAAACTCAACCAGCTTCGCCAACTCACGCGGCGAAGCTTTCAAATCACCTGCAGGGCGCAGGTAGATGAACGGGTATCCGGCACTCTTTGGCGGCTCGCCCGCATAGCCTGTCGCTAGCAGCGATTTAATTGTGTCGGTAAACGGATAATCGGCTTTTTCCATTCCCATGGGGCGCAGAAACGTTTCCCGGATGTAGCGGTCGAAGGGTTCTCCCGCGACTTTTTCGATCAAGTAGCCAGCCACGGCATTTCCTGGATTCGAATAGGACATGCGCGTCCCGGGCGGCCAGCGCACGGTTTGCGGTTTCCGAAAACGTTTGAAAACTTCGAGTAGAGGAAAGTCGTAGCGGTCGCGCAGGTTGTACACTTCGCAGAATTCCATGTCGTCGAAGCCGGCGGTGTGCTCCAAAAGATTTACGACGCGCACGGGATGGGTAGCTTCCCACTGGTTCTGAAAAGGGATTTCCGGGGCCACGTCTTGCAGGCGCGCGTACAAATTGATTTTTCCGTCTTCCTGAAGTTTCAGAAGCGCGAGGGCGACAAAGGTTTTGCTGATGGAGCCGACGCGAAACTCCGTGTCGCAGGTGACGCTTCGTTTTGTAGACAGATCGGCCAGCCCAACTCCGCCGCACCAGAGAAGTTCACCATTCGCGACGAGCGCCACGCCTGCTCCCGGTACGTGCTCTTTGTCGAGCACATCCTTCATCGCTTTCTGCAATTCCTCGAGCGTTTTCGGATGCACCTCTTCCTTTTTTTGTTGCGCGGGCGCCGATGACGTCAAGAGGAGCGCGACAAGTAGACTAATGGCAATGCTTACTCGGCTGGGCGACGAGGACATCCAAGGCTCCTGACTTGCTGATTGTTCTGATGACACCAGCATTGTAGCGGGGTCTCTGGGCAGTACAAAGACATTCGACCACTCCTAATGCGCACTACCGACTTTTGGGGCGATTGACGCTGAGCGCCCGCTCGCATACGATTTCGCGGTTGTTGTCAGGCGCTTAGAACTTTTTTTCGGGGAGAGCGGTATGAAACGGTTCGCGTCAATCGTTGTGTGGGCGGGCCTCGCGCTCCTGGGCGCCGGAGCCTTGGGCAAAATCGCGCTTGAGCGCGGCGAACGGCTGAATGCGATCTGGTTCATCGTCGCAGCGATCTGTACGTACCTTGTAGCGTACCGTTTTTATTCGGCGTTTATCGCAGCGAAACTCCTGGCTCTGGACGACACGCGCGCAACTCCCGCCGAACGGCATGACGATGGGCGCGATTTTGTTCCCACCAACAAATGGGTGCTCTTCGGCCATCATTTCGCCGCCATCGCCGGGCCGGGGCCGCTCGTCGGCCCGACGCTCGCGGCGCAATTTGGATATTTGCCGGGAACGCTCTGGCTGATCGCCGGAGCGGTGGTGGCGGGTTGCGTGCAGGATTTTGTGATTCTGTTTTGCTCCATCCGGCGCGATGGAAAATCGCTTGGCCAGATGGCGCGCGAAGAGGTTAGCGAGCGCGGCGGCTTTATCGCGCAGCTTGCTGTGCTGGCGATCATGGTGATTTTGCTGGCGGTGGTGGCGCTGGTGGTGGTGAATGCGCTCAAGTCTTCTCCGTGGGCGACGTTTACGCTGGCGATGACCATTCCGATCGCGCTGCTCCTCGGCGTATATCTCCGTTTCGTGCGGCCGGGGCGGGTGCTGGAAGCGTCCATCATGGGTGTGGCGCTGGTGGTTTTTGCAGTGGTTGCGGGGCAGTGGGTGGCGGACTCGCCGGCGTGGGCACACGTTTTTACGCTGAGCGGCGTCGCGCTCACGTACGCCATTATTTTTTATGGCTTTGCGGCTTCTGCCTTGCCGGTTTGGCTCCTGCTCGCGCCGCGCGACTATCTCAGCGCCTTCATCAAGGCCGGAGCGGTTTTTTCTCTTGCGGCGGGCATCCTGTTCGTGCGCCCGCAAGTCTTGATGCCGCCGCTCACACGCTTCATTAATGGCACGGGGCCGGTCTTCGCCGGGAAAATCTTTCCATTTTGTTTCATCACCATCGCGTGCGGGGCGATCAGCGGATTCCATTCGCTGATTTCTTCTGGGACGACGCCGAAGATGATCCTACGCGAAGGTCACGCACGGCTGATCGGCTATGGCGCAATGCTGCTGGAATCGTTTGTCGGGGTCATGGCCATGGTCGCGGCGTGCGCCATGACCCCGGGCGTCTACTTCGCGATCAACAGCCCGCCGAGCGTTATTGGCGCGACCAGCGATGCCGCGGCGACCACGATTAGCGGGTGGGGATTCCCCTTGCAAACGCAAACTATGACTGACCTGGCGCATTCCGTCGGCGAGATCACGCTGTGGAACCGCGCTGGCGGCGCTCCATCTTTGGCCGTCGGCATGGCGCAGATTTTTTCGCACACCATCGGCGGAGCGCGCCTGATGAGCATCTGGTATCACTTCGCGATTATGTTCGAGGCGCTGTTCATTCTTACGGTGCTGGATGCGGGCACACGTGTGGGCCGCTTCATGGTGCAGGAACTCGGCAGCCGTGTGTGGAAGCCGTTCGGGCGGCGCGGCTGGATGCCGGGAATTTTGCTTTCAAGCGCGGCGATCGCGGGCATGTGGGGCTATTTTCTGTATCAGGGTGTGGTTGATCCGCTGGGCGGAATCAACTCACTTTGGCCGCTGTTCGGTATTTCGAATCAACTGCTCGCGGCGGTCGCGCTGGTTGTCGCAACCACCATTTTGCTGAAGATGGGACACCTGAAGTGGGTTTGGGTGACGCTGCTGCCGATGGCATGGCTCGTCATCATCACCATGACCGCGAGCTACCAGAAGATATTCGATCCGAGCGCCCGGCTTGGATTTCTGGCTGCAGCCAATGCCATGGCTGCGCAAATTGCCGCTGGAAAAATTCCCGCGGCGAAAATTGCGGAGACCCAGCGCCTGATCTTTAACCAGCGGCTCGATGCCGCCGTTACCGCGGTTTTGGCGGTGATGATTCTTGTGTTGCTCGTGGAAGCAGTGGTCCAGTGGTACTCGATTCTGAGCCGGCGCCGCGAGCCGATGCTCCACGAATCGCCCTACGTCGCAACGCAGTGGGCCGAAGGCTTTGACGGCGCAGCCCACGGCGAGGCTCAAGGAGACGATTGATGCGCAACGCGAGAAAAATCACAAGACGTTTTCTGCGCCGCTTCTGGCGCGGCCTGCGGGAATGGTGTGGTGACGCGGCCTACGAACGCTATCTGCGTTCGCGTGGGACGCGGGAGAGTGCGTGTCCTCCTCTTACAGCCGCTGAGTTCTACGTGGAACAACTCGACCGCCGATACTCACGCCCCAACCGCTGCTGCTGAGTGTTTGCCAATATAAATATTGTTCCCGCCGCGCCCTCAGGAGTAGAATCGCGCTAATCCCTGGTTGGGCCCCATCTTCGACAATTCTTCGGAGGAACCATGCGATTGACTTCCCGGTTCATTTTGTTGCCGCTCCTCGCGCTTGCCCTCGGTCTTTTGTACGTCAGCTCCGCGGCTGAGGAGAAGTCTTCCAAACCCGACTTCGATATGACCGCCAGCTACATCGAAGCCTGCAGCTGTGACATGTTTTGTCCCTGCTACTTCAACACGCATTCCACGCACCACATGGACGAGCAGCACATGGACGCGCATTTTTGCCGAGCCAATCTTGTTTTGAAGGTGGACAAAGGCCATTACAAGAACACCCAACTCGACGGCGCCAAAGTATGGATCGCAACCGATCTGGGCAGCGAGTGGAGCACGGGCAAGGATTCCTGGGCGGTTGTCAATTTTGCTCCGAGCGATTCTGCGGATCAGAAGGCTGCCCTTGGCGACATTATCGGGCAGCTCTACCCGTTTAAGTGGCAGAAATTCGATGTGGATACGCAGGACTTCACGTGGGCAGTGGACAATAAAACCGGCGTGGCTCACGCCAAAATGAACAATGGCAAGGGCGAAGTCATGCTGGAACGCGTGAAAGGCGATGACGCCCACCACGAGGTCGTGATGCACAACTTGACCTACTGGACGGCGCAGTCCAACGACGGCTTCCGCATGTGGAAGAACAAACACGAAGCGTTCGAAGGCGAGGGACACAAGTTCGCCTATGACGGCACGAACGGCTTCTTGATTACCATCCACTTTTCTGGAAACGCGAAGCCCGTCTCCGCGGACTAAGCAACAGTGCGAACCGGCACGGGCAGCCTCGCTTTGCTTCACGGTGAAGCTAGGCTGCCTGGCTAAAGCTCTTCCTCGTCTTCGACGCGGCGTTTCAACAGGGCTGCCTTGTGTGTGATGCGGATGCTGTGGTTGCGGATTCCGGCGAGGATGGCACGGCGGATTTCCGGGGAAGCATCTCGGGCGCAAAGACGCCGGCGAGATCGCGGGGAAAGAATTTAATGAATAGCGCTGCGACGTGCGCCGTCGCATAAGCCACCGGCGTCGTGAATCGCCCTTGCTGCCGGATTTGGTAAAGCGTTGGAAACGTGCAATCGCTGCGGATCAGCAGACGCTGATCTTCTTTCTTGCCGCGCTTCACTCCCCGTACCAGCACGGCGGCTGCGAAACGCGCGTTTTGCAAAATGCCCTGGCGGATCAGCTTGGCAATCAGGCGCGGGGAAGAGGTTTGCGGAAAGCGTTGCCGGGCCATGCCGCGCGATTTCGAAAGTTTCCCCTGTTTGTGCCAGCGGCGTAGCCGGTCGATCTCGTTTCCGCCAATTTTTACGTCCAAATCCCTCATCGGAATGAAATGCGGCAGCGTGGCGACTTCATCTTGCGCGGCCAGCACTACGCGCGCAGTTCCAATGGGATCCACGAAACGGAACTTTTCGATTTCCGAGAAGCGTTTGCCCAGGCGAAATTTTCCATCGCGATAGACTTGCGGGTGTGACACCGCTTCATCAAAGGAAACTTCCGGCGACCACTGGGAAATTGGATCATCGCTTTCACTGCTCTCGTAAAGCCGGATGTGCACCGCTTCGACCTCGTCGAGCAACTCGGCGGCGCGTTTTACGAGCAGGTTTGTCAGTCCGGGGGCCACGCCGGCGTTGATCAGCGCCGCGCGATTCTTCGCTTCGAATCTCTTCGTGTAGCGGAACTGTTCTGCCCGGAAGGGATGGCGGGTCAGGTGGGAGCTCAGATCGAGATAGTGGGATCGCAGGCGCAGCGCCGCACGCAGCACGATTTCATTGAAGACCGAGGCCGAAGCATTGACGATGAGCCGGCAGCCCTTGGCGGCCTTCACAATTCCGCGCAGATTCCGCGCATTTACTTCTGTGAGGGGGATCGTACTCTTCTTTCCGAGGAAGCGCCGCGCGCGCTCCGGGTCGCGGTCGCCGCACCAGACCGTATGTCCTTGCCGCTCCAGCAATTGTGCGAGGAGGGAACCGGTCGCCCCGGCCCCCAAAACGAAGATCCGCATGGCGTGGCCAAAACTCTATCACAGACGGCGGGCAGTATTGCCGTTACGTCAGGCTTGGGTGTTGGAGGTAGGACGAGGTGCGGGCGCCCCGCGCAAGAGGCCTTCCGTGCTCAAATCTTCATCCAAATCCGGCCAGTGGATACCGTAGCCGCCACCGGCGATTTTCCAATTATTTAGCTGCGCTTCGGTAGCCCGGAATAGTCGCGGATACCAAGCCAGAGGCACGCTTATGGTTCGACCATCCATCAGTGAAACACTGAGCGAGTCGGCGGCGAAACTCACGCCTGATACCCGCTCGTCAGCTTTCAACGCCAAAGTGCCCATTCCATGCCTCTATAAATCTGGCCTGATTTCCTTCTACTAGCAATTCTATCCTACGAAGCTCGGTAGCACTAAACCCAAAGTTTCTGACAAGAGTGACCGGTTCCAGCCAGAACTTGGCTGAAAGATTGTCTCTGTCAACGTGGACATGTAGAGGCTTATCAGGTTCGTGGCTGTAGAAATAGAACCGATAGGGGCCGGTTCTGAGGACAGTCGGCGCCCTCCGATTCTACAGAATTGCAGTTCCCCGAGCACGGGCATACACTGGGGGTCGTAACTCCGACCCCTGCGGCCTACGGGAGAGATAACCCACGGCAGCCGGGGCGAAGCCCCGCGCAGTTTCGGGACTGAGGGTTTAGGTGGAAACGCCCGGGCCTCCCGCTTGTGGCGAGCCTTTCGAGGCTTGCCTGTGCTTGGAAAGGAGCGATCACACCGAAAATGTGTAGTTTTTCGGTGAGCGCCCGATTCCCAGCACTGGATCGGGCGGTTTTGTTTTACAACGTGCTTGCGCCGAGAGCGCCGGGCGGTGCATCGAAGATTTGAGACACATGACAACCCTTCTCGACAAATTCGGACGGCAGATCACCGACCTGCGCATCTCCATCACGGATCGCTGCAACTTCCGCTGCGTCTATTGCCGCTCCGCCGATCCGGAGAATTACCGCGACCATGATGAAATTCTGTCGTGGCCCGAACTCGACCGGCTTGCCAAAATCTTTCTAAGCCTCGGCATCCGCAAAATTCGTATCACTGGTGGAGAGCCGCTGGTGCGCGATGGCGTCGAGGACTACATCGCGCGTCTCCGCGCACTGGGCGTCGAAGATCTTTCCATGACCACCAATGGCCAGTTGCTGGCGGAGCGCTGCGACCGGCTGATTGCCGCTGGCCTGCGGCGCATCAACATCAGCCTGGATTCACTCGACGCCGGCAGATTCGAACGCATCACGCGCACCAAGTCTTTCTCCACCGTCATGAACAGCATTGAGGCCGCGCAAAAGTCTCGGCTGGCGCCCGCGAAAGTGAATGCCGTGCTGGTTCGCGGCATCAATGACGATGAAGTCGAAGCTTTCGCTTCGTACGCGCGCGATACCGGCGTGATCATGCGCTTCATCGAGTTCATGCCGCTGGATGCCGACCGCCACTGGACGCGCGGCCTTGTGGTTCCCGCGGCAGAGATTCAGGAACGCATTCATGCGCGCTGGCCGCTTACGCAGATTCCGCATGAGCGCAGCGAGACCGCCCGCAAATATCGCTTTGCCGACAGCGCGCCCGGCGAAATCGGCCTCATCGCTCCGGTGACGCAGCCCTTCTGCGGCCACTGCTCGCGCATCCGCCTCACCGCCGACGGTAAGCTGCGGACTTGCCTGTTCAGCAAGGACGACCATGACCTTCGCTCGTTGCTTCGCGAAGGCGCCTCCGACGAGGATTTGGCTACATATATTTGTTCGGTGGTCGTGGAAAAAGAAGAGGGTCACCGCATAAACGAGCCTGGTTTCGTGCAGCCCTCGCGCACCATGGTTTTTATCGGCGGCTAGAGGCGAACCTCACCGAAACGCGAGCCTGCGGAATCTTGCCATCGACCGCACACAAACTTTGCGCTAGCATCGAGTAGAACAGGCTTGCGCCTGGTTCTTCATGCGGCGAGTGAATCGCGCTGAAACGGATTGCTATGGCAGACGAAGACGACGAAGAGGAGCAGGACGAATCTCCGGAGCCGCCGCAACGGCTCTTCACGCTGACCGAGGCGGAGCGCGCCCGCCAGGAACTTGAACCTTTTCTCGTCGAGGCCATCGGCTGCCGCAAGAAGCTGGCGGGCCTCGAGAATGATCTCTCCGCCGTGTCCGCACGCATTATGATGATGGGCGGCGTGCTCGTCCCCTACGAAAAGCTGGCGACGTTGCGCATGGAGCACACGCAGCTGGCGGAGACGATGAAGTCGGCGCTCGACCGCATTCTCGAAACCGGCTGCCTGATCAAGGATCTCGACGTCGGCCTGCTCGATTTTCCCGCCGTCATTGATAATCAGGACGTGTATCTCTGCTGGAAGCTCGGCGAAGACCGCATCCGTTTTTATCATCGTCAGGACGAAGGCTTCGCGAAGCGCAAGCCGCTCAACCCGAACGATCTCGGCCCCGGTGACACCGTCCAATAATGTTCTCTTAATGGCCGTTCTTTAGCGGTTTTTACGTCCCGGCGGAGCCGGGAAGACCGGTGCGCCCGTCGCAAACTCGAACTGTGAGCGAACTTGACCGACCATCCTGAAAACCGCCTGAGAAACTCCGCCAGCCCGTATTTGCGTTCCGCCGCGCACCAGCCCATTCATTGGCACGAATGGGGTGACGCGGCCTTCGCGCGCGCGAAGGCCGAAGACAAACCGATTCTTCTCGACATCGGCGCCGTCTGGTGCCACTGGTGCCACGTCATTGACCGCGAAAGCTATGAGAACGTTGAAATCGCGAAAATCATCAACGAACATTTTGTCCCCGTGAAAGTGGACCGTGACGAGCGCCCTGACGTTGATTCCCGCTACCAATCCGCCATCAGCGCCATTTCCGGACAGGGCGGCTGGCCGCTCACCGGATTTCTGCTCTCCGATGGCAAGCCTTTTTTCGGCGGCACGTATTTTCCGCCGGACGATCAGATGGGCCGCCCCGGTTTTCGCCGCATCCTGCTCGCCGTCGCCGATTCCTACCGCAACAAACGCGCCGAGCTGGAGCGGGCCGCCAACTCTCTCGCCGACGCCGTCTCGCAGGCCGAAGTCTTCAACGGTGCCCGCGCCGACTTTGATCTCGGCATCGTCGAAGAGCAAATCAGCTCCATCACCAAACTTTTCGATATCAAGAATGGCGGCTTCGGCCGCGCCCCGAAATTCCCACACGCGTCCGCCATCGACCTTCTCCTCGAGCGCTACCAACAGACCAAAGAAAAACATCTTCTCGCCATGGCCGAAACCACCCTCGAAAAAATGGCCCGCGGCGGCGTCTACGACCAGCTCGCCGGCGGCTTCCACCGCTACTCCGTGGACGAGCGCTGGCTCGTCCCCCATTTCGAGAAAATGTCTTACGACAATTCCGAGCTGCTTAAGAATTATCTTCACGGCTACCAGCTCACGCTGAACCCATTTCTGCGGGAGACCGCCGAAGGAATCATCGGCTGGGTCAATGAGGATTTGTCCGACCAGCAAAATGGCGGCTTCTACGCCAGCCAGGATGCCGACGTCTCCCTCGATGATGACGGAGATTATTTCACTTGGACGCTCGAAGAGCTGCGTGCAGCGCTACTTCCGGACGAAGCGCGCATCATGGAACTCAACTACGATGTCGAAGCTCAAGGTGAAATGCACCACAATCCCGCAAAAAATGTTTTGTGGATCGGGCGTGATGCTGCGGATATCGCCAAACAGCTCGGCCTCGACGAAACAAGCGTCCGCCTGACCATCGCCAAGTCAAGAGGAAAGTTGTTCGCCGCTCGCAAGCCGCGTCCCACGCCATTCATTGACACGACCATGTATGTCGCGTGGAACGCAATGTTTGTTTCGGCTTACTTCGAGGCCGCGTGGGTTTTGGACCGCTCGCTCGGCGCAAATTGCCGCACCTTCGCCCTGAAAACTCTTGACCGAATGCTGAAGGAAGTCTGGGTCGAGGCCCGGGGCTTCGGCCATCGCATCGGCGGCCCCGCGCTAGAAGGTTCGCTCGACGATCAGGTTTTCAGCGTCCTAGCGCTTCTCGACGCCTACGAGGCCACGCTCGACCCACGCTATTTCAGCGCCGCGCAAAAAACGATGGACCTCGCCATCGCCCGTTACGGGGACGCCGAAGGCGGCGGCTTTTTCGATCGCGCCTCTGACGCCGCGCCCATGGGCGGCCTCGACGTCCGTCGCAAGCCCTTCCAGGATTCACCGACGCCCAGCGCCAATTCCGTCGCAGCTATCGCGCTGATTCGAATGCACGCCTTCACGGGCGACGACCGTTATCACGCGTTTGCCAAGAAGACGCTCGAAGCCTTCGCCCGCATCGCCCCGCAATACGGCCTTTTCGCCGCGACCTACGGCCTGGCCGCCACTCTTTTCGCGCATCATCCTCTGCAAGTCGTCATCACCGGCGATTCGAACGATCCCGCCGCGCAAGCCCTCGAAGCCGCCGCTCACCGCGTCTACCGTTTCGGAAAATCCGTCCTGCGCGTCACTCCGGAAACGGCGCAACTCCATCTCGCCGGCGCCCTCAAAGAAACTTTGCCTCATCTCCCCGCCAACAAACCACTCGCTGTCGTCTGCTCCGGCAACACCTGCTTGCCCCCGACCAGCGATCCCAAACAATTAATCGCCCTCCTCGAGAATGGCGCTGCCGGCGCCGCAACCAAATAGTCTCCAATTGTTTTCCGCCGCAAAATGAAAGGCGGGCGCGAGGCTCTCGCACCGCGCCCGCCTTTTTCCTTCCTTCGTTACTTTTCTTTACTTCTTCGGCCGCGACTCCGGCGGCACGATTCCATTGATCCGGTAATACACCACCAGGTTTCCGTAGTGCTCCCCAGAGTGCTCGATTAATCCATAGGCCAGGTCGCCCAGCCGGACCAAGCGCGGCCCGCCATCGTTCAGACTTTCGTTCAGACCCTTGTCGCCTTTGGCTTTGATGACGTCCGCGCCGTCCTTCACGCATTGCTTCACGAAAGCCACCAGGTCCGCCTTGCTGTTGATTTTCAGGTCCGCGGGCTTGGGATCATCCGCGTAGCGCGGCTTCTGTTTCATCGCGGGATCCGTGAAGTAGTACATGGACGCCGAGACGTGCAGCAGCACCGCGCGAAACGTCCGCGAATCCGGGTTTGGCTTGTAGTCGTACTTGTCTTCCGGCAGGTCTTCCGCAATCGCGATCAGCTTTCTGCCGATTTCATTCCACTGTTCGAGCAGCTCTGCAGAAGGCCCCAGCGCCGGCTTTGGCGGCTCCATCTTTTTCGCCGCATCCTGCGCCAGCGCCGGCAAAATCGCCATTCCTGCTGCCAATACGAGGCCCCCAACCACGTTCCACTTTTTCATAAATCTCTCCTCCGATTCGCCCGGAAGCCGGGCGTTTACTCCTTCAGACGCATCACCCCGTCAGGCGTTTCCACGGGTTTGCCGTCCGATCGCCTGTCTTTGCGGGGGTTCATCTTACGCAGTAAAGGCTTCCTCGTCATGCCTTATTCCCGGGGCCATGCATGGTAAACTTAAGGTTCGTGCTTGGGGGCACCACCAACGTGAATTGGGGCTATTTAGTGCTGAGAATCGCGATTGTCTTGGGCATCCTGACACTGCTCTACTTGTCCCAGTGTTTCTGGTACCGGGCGCTCTGGCGGGTGACCTCGAATTGGGGCCGGGTTTCGCTCCGCGTGGGGGTTCGAGTAGCCTATATCGCGGCGCTTTTGGTCGTCATCTTCACCATCGCGGGGAGCTTCAGCCTTGGCCAGCGGCGCATCGTACCGCAGCCCTCAATGGTTTCCGTGCTCACGGGCCTATGGTTTTTTAGCGCGCTTTTCGCGTATCTGGCCGTCAACATGGTTCACGGACTGGAGCGCGTCTGGAGGTGGCTGCAGGCTGCGGCCGTGAAGGAATCCGCGGTTACGGGACCGGCCGCTGCGCAATCCCTCGCCGCTGCCACAGCTCCCGAAACCGTTGCAGACCCGGGCCGCCGCTACTTTTTCCGCGCCGCCACCGCCGCCGCCGGGGCTGCTCCGTTTCTCGGCGCCATGTATGGATTTGCCGCCGAACGCCTGAACTATCAAGTCCGCCGCATCGAAATTCCCATGCACAATTTGCCGGCCGCGCTGGACGGCATGCAAATCGTGCAGATCAGCGATATCCACCTGAGCGGCTACATGTCCCGCTCGCAAGTGCGCCGCGCCGTGGATATGGCCAACGACCTTGGCGCCGATCTTGCCGTCGTCACCGGCGATCTCATCACCGGCATGGGCGACTCCATTACCGATTGTGTGGATGAAGTTCGCCGTTTGCATGCACCTCTGGGGACCTGGGGCTGCAACGGCAATCATGAGATTTACGCAGGCGTGGAAGACGAAGCCGCTGATCTTTACACTCAGGCGGGCATGAAGCTCTTGCGTCACGAGAACGCGCAAATCACTTTCAAGGGCGCGCAGTTCAATCTCATTGGTGTGGACTACCAGCGGGAACGCACTCCGCGAGGTCAGCGGCAGCAAACTCTGGCTAACGTCGCACCGTTGGTCCGGCGCGATGTGCCCAACATTCTCCTGTCGCATAATCCCAATAGCTTCAATCGCGCCGCCGAACTCGGCATCGAGCTTTCACTGGCAGGACACACGCACGGTGGCCAGATCCAGGTGGAAATTCTCGATCATCGCCTGAGCCCGGCGCGCTTCATCACTGACTACATCGCCGGTCTCTACCAGCGTCCGCTCTTCGCGCCCGCTCCCACCGAGCGTGCGGCTTCGAATTCGCGCGTCGCCCGGACATTCAGCCCAGCACTCTCCGCCTCGCCTTCGTCCGCGACGGCCCATCTGTACGTAAATCGTGGTCTCGGAACCGTTGGCGCTCCCGTTCGATTGGGAGTGCCTCCCGAAATTAGCCTCCTCACCCTGCGTTCCGCGTAGCGGGTTGCTTCGTAGCATTCCCTCTACGATTTAAAAGCCGCCCAGGTCATAAAATGTATATTTCCATTCTTCTGTATCCGCACAGCGTTTGAATTCCGTTTTTGGAAGCAAATCTGCTCGTGGCATTGTGCGAGATCACTCCAAGTCCCCTGTTATCAAAGCGAATCAACCCACGTTAACGCTGTGTGCATTGGTAGCCGTGTTGCAGCAATTCGTATGAGTCCAGCCAACCGAAGTTCGCCTGCGAAAGCATGGGACGTGTTTCGCAACGAAAATCTCGCATTGGAAGGATTCTCAAATGCTTTTCAAATGGAAGTCCTGGAAGTTTCTTCCAGTTTTTGCTTTTTCGCTTTTCTTGCTCCCGGCGGTAACGCAAGCGCAACATTACAAACAAACGAACCTCGTCTCCGACCTGGCCTCCGTTTCCACCCCCAACCCTCCGGACCCCAATCTGAAAAACCCCTGGGGACTGACGCGTTCCCCGAGTGGCAGCCCTTGGTGGGTCGCCAACAATAATTCCGGCACTTCCACCCTCTACACCGGCATAGGTGGCGTCATTCCCATTAACGGCACTGGTACGGTCACCGTGCCGCCTCCAGGTTTCGCGCCGGGCACGCAGTCTGCTCCGACGGGAGTGGTTTTCAACGGCAGCGCCACCGATTTTCTGGTCGCCCCCGGCAAGTCTGCTCATTTCATTTTCGCGACGGAGGATGGAACAATCTTCGGCTGGAACGGCGGACAGAATGCCGTGCTCGTCGTTGACAACTCCGAAAATGGCGGTCCCAATGGCGCGGTCTACAAGGGCGCGACCTCCGGCGAAATCAAGGGCAACAAATTCCTCTACGTCACGAATTTCCGCTCCGGGAAAGTCGAAGTCTATGACACCACCTTCACGCGCAAGCACCTTGATGATGACGCTTTCGATCCCAATGGTGATGGCGACCATGACGGCGACGATCACGATGGCGACCGCGTCCCGCGTGGCTTCGCTCCCTTCAACATTCAGAACATCGGGGGCATTCTCTTCGTCACCTACGCCAAGCAGGACGCGCCCAGGCACGATCCCGTCGGTGGCACAGGCTTCGGCTATGTCGAGCTCTTCACTCCCGAAGGCAAGCACATCGGCCACCTCGAGCACGGCGACTGGTTCAACGGCCCCTGGGGCGTGGTGTGGACCACCCGGGATTTCGGCGAGTTCAGCAACGCCATACTCGTCGGCAATTTCCGCAGCGGCTGGATCGCCGCGTTCAACGGCTTCACGCATAAGTTCATCGGCTTCGTGAGGAACCCGGACAATTCGCTCATGTTCATTGATGGGCTGTGGTCGCTTACCTTCGGCAATGATGGCACCGCCGGACCGGCGAACACGTTGTTCTTCACCGCAGGCCCGAACAACGAAACTGACGGCCTCTTCGGCACCATCACGCCTGTCGACGGCCTCGACGGCGACGAAGAGTAATCGCCGCAAGTTCCAAAAAAGAAGAAAACCAAATACGGAGACGGCAAGGTCGCTATCACAGACTGCCGTCTCTTTTTTTTCATAGCGCCCCGCCAGCGCGTGCTACCAATTCGACAAGCTTAGGCCTGTTAGGTTCGCTGTGCCACGAAGAGAAGCGTTCGGCCTGCGCGGTGTTGCGATTTTGCAGCCTACTATGCAGTCTTGGTCCGGAGGCGAGCGATCACCAAACGGATTTCTTCGTAGGGGATTGCGGGTGGCAGCGCTTCCTTGAGGGGCTTGAGGCGGTCCATGCCGAGTTGGCGGCAGGCGGCGGCGATCTGGTCGTATCGTTCGGCAGACAGCCATTCTGGCCGAAAGACGGCCTCGCCGCGTTCGATGAGGTCGGCGACGAGGGAGACGACGGCGCGCAGGGTGCGGGAACGAATTTGGGCGATTTCTTCGAAGGTGCGGCCTTCTTGGAGGAGGCGGAGAGTTTCCTTCGCGGGGGAGGAGACTTTCAGTTTGGCGTCGTTGGTGGCGCGCTCGCCTTGGCGGAAGCGGCGGAGGACGTCGAGAATTTCTTTTCCGTACATTTCGACGCGTTTGTCTCCGAAGCCGGACACGCGGCGCAATTCCTGCAGGTTCGATGGTTCGACGAGGCACAGATCCTCGAGCGCAGAATCATGGAGGACGACGAAGGCGGAGACGCCTTTCTCCCTGGCGGTGTTTCGCCGCCACTCGCGCAAATAGTCATTCAATTCTGGATCCACGGACGGTCTAGCACTCGCTCTTAACACCTGCGGCTCAACCGATGTTGCCGGTTGCGATGAAGGTGGTGGCATCGGACGCGAAGTGGCGTTTGTTTGCTTGCCCTGGTCGAATGCAAGGTTGAGCCAAGCAGGAGCCGGCGCGCAGGCGTCGCAATTGCCGCACGATTCCCATTTGGGAGTTTCGCCGAAGTGCTGGCAGATGTGACGCTGGCGGCAGCCGTCTGAATTGATGAAGGTCTCAACTTCGCGATAGCGCTGCCACGCGCCTTCTCTTTCGGCTTGGTCTTCGATTTTTCCGTTGAAGTAGGCGTGGAGGCCGTAATCTTTCTTTTGCCAGAAGAGGAGGCAATCGGCGGGGTGGCCGTCACGGCCGGCGCGGCCCGCTTCCTGGTAATACTGCTCGACGCTTTTTGGGAGCGCGAGATGGATGACGGCGCGGACAGCGGGCTTGTTAATGCCCAAGCCGAAGGCCATGGTGCCCACGAGGATGCGGACTTCGTCGGCCATCCACTTTTCCTGGTTTTCGCGGCGGGCGCGGCTTTCCATTTGGCCGTGATAGCCGATGGCAGCGATGCCGTTTTCCTCGAGAAAATCCACGGTTTCGCCGACGCGGGCGATGGTGGGCGCGTAGACGATGACACTGCCGTCGAAGACCTGCCGCACGGCGCGCAGGAGGAGTTCATCCTGCGTGCGCGCGTTGGACTGGCGAATGATATAGCGCAGATTGGGGCGGCGGAAGCTGGCGATGTGCTTGTAGGGGTCGCGCAGGCGGAGCTGTTCGATGATGTCGCCGCGAACGCGTTTGGTGGCGCTCGCGGTAAACGCGGCGATGGGGCGATCAGGAAAAAGCTCGCGGAGGCGGCTGAGCTGGCGGTATTCCGGGCGGAATTCGTGGCCCCATTCGGAGATGCAATGGGCTTCATCAATGGCGAAGAAGGAGATGGGGAGGCTCTTGAGCCAGTCCACGGTGTTGTTGAGGGCGATGCGCTCGGGCGAGAGATAGAGAAGCTGGTACTTGCCGGTGGCGGCATGCTGCAGGACGTGGGCGCGGTGTTCGGGGGGAGTGGCGGCGTTCAGGCAGGCGGCGGACATGCCCATTTGCAGGAGCTGCGCGACCTGGTCCTGCATGAGGGCGATGAGCGGGGAGATGACGACGGCGGTGCGGCCAGCAGCCAGCACGGCGGGAAGCTGGTAGCAAAGAGATTTGCCGCCGCCCGTGGGCATGATGACGCAGGCGTCGCGTCCGGCGCAGAGGTTCTGGACGATAGCCTCCTGACCGGGGCGGAAGGTGTCGTAGCCCCAGTAGCGATGGAGGAGCTCGGAGATTGTGGCGCGGTCTACGTCAGCCGGGGCGAATTCGCGGGATTGCCCCGCGAGGGTGGGTGCGGTGGCCATTCAAAACTCCTAGGCCCGGTAGAGGGCGCGGAAAGTTTCGCTTTTATTTCGCCTAGTGTCAAGTGCTAATTTTGATAAAGAAGGCGCGCGTTGAAGAGGAGCAAAACTCATTGGTCCGGGAGCGGCAGAACGCAGTTTTTTCGGCTCGCGACGCGATGCGATCAGAGACGATTGGAGTGATATCCGTAAAGGTTGCCGCCGATGGCGAGGAGTTGGGGGATGGGCGCGAATTTGTGCCATCGGCGTGAATGAGCCATCTTCCAGCTCAGCCAGTTGACGCCGGTAGCCATGGCCAACCCGGTGGCGTAGTAAGCAGGCTTGGGCAGGTGGACAAAAGGCCTGGCCAGCGGGTCCGTTTCATACCACCAGGAGAGATTTCGGACTTCGAGCGTTTGGTGCATGTCGGCCAGGCTTGCTCCATAAACTGCGGTGCTTAGGAGGATGAATCTTGTTTTGGAGAAATGCGCCGCGGATACGGGTGCTTTCGATATGGGTGCCGGTTTGGGCGCGGGCAGTGAAAGCTTTGGCGTTGGCTCGGCAGGAGGGGTAGCCGGAACAGTCAGGGAGAGAATGGGAATGGGAGCGGAGGGATCCGATTGAGCCCGGGATGTGGAAGCAGTGGTGATGAAACCAAGGAGGAAGATGCCTAGGATGGTTCGAGGATTCATGGGATCTCGCTGCGGCCAATGCGCGCGGTCGCTGACCGCGGGGTCCCAAGAATTGCGAACCGTTCCCCAGTGCGAGAACGAATTCAGAATCGTCTGAAAGAGGGGCAATTGCGTTGCCAAGGTGGCTCAACGAGAGGATCAGAGTTGGCGCGGAGCGCGATTTATCGGGGATATCGTTGCTTTGGCTGAGGTTCCGAGTGCGAATTCGGGGGGAAATTTTTGGGAACGATGGATTTCTGCCCACTCCGTTGCTTTGCGGCATGCGCCACCGGAAGCCGAATTGGAAATTCGCGAGGCGGAGTTGTTCCAGAAAGGGAAAAGAAGCCCGCGGCTCAGCACAAGTTGCGACACCCTCTCCCCGGTGCCATAATTCCATTTCATACCGCAGACTTGCGCTGCAACGCACGAGTCACGACGCATAGGTCAAGCATTCTGAGGGGGCTCTATGGCACTTCGCGACGGATGGATTGAGAAGAGGGAAGCGGAAACCGCAAAAGCGAATGGGAACAGAAACGTGTCGCAGATGCATTTCGCGCGGCAGGGCGTGGTCACCGAGGAGATGCAGTACGTCGCCAAGCGCGAAAAGCTGGCGCCGGAGCCGATCCGCGACGAAGTGGCGCGCGGGCGGATGATCATCCCTGCGAACGTGAATCATCGAAACCTCGAGCCGATGGCCATCGGCATCGCCAGCAAGTGCAAAATCAACGCGAACATCGGGAATTCCGCGACGAGCTCGAATATTGATGAGGAACTGAAGAAGCTGCACCACGCAGTGCATTACGGTGCGGATACGGTGATGGACCTTTCGACCGGCGGCGACATTCCAGTGATTCGAAAGGCGATCATTGAGGCTTCCCCGGTCCCAGTGGGGACGGTGCCGGTGTATGAAGCGATTTCGCGGGTGCGGCGGCCGGAGGATTTAACGATTGGCTTGATGCTGGAAGTGATCGAAGAACAGGCCGAGCAGGGCGTGGATTACATGACGATCCACGCGGGCGTGTTGCGCGAGCACGTGCCACTAGTGCGCAAGCGAATTACGGGGATTGTGAGCCGCGGCGGGTCGCTGATGGCGCACTGGATGGAACATCATAAGAAGCAGAATTTTCTGTACGAAAACATCGAGGACATTTGCAAGATTTTCAAGAAGCATGACGTGAGTTTTTCGTTTGGCGATGGGTTGCGGCCGGGATGCATCGCGGATGCCAGCGACGAAGCGCAGTTCGCGGAGCTGAAAGTGCTTGGCGAGTTGACGACGAAAGCGTGGGAGCACGACGTTCAAGTGATGATCGAAGGGCCGGGGCACGTGCCGCTGGACAAGATCAAGGAGCAAGTGGACAAGGAAATGGAGTGGTGCCACGAGGCGCCGTTCTACACGCTGGGGCCGCTGGTGATTGATATTGCGCCGGGCTACGACCACATCACCAGCGCGATTGGCGCGGCGATGATCGGGTGGCACGGGGCGTCCATGCTGTGCTACGTCACGCCGAAGGAGCACCTGGGGTTGCCGAATCCGGAGGACGTGAAACTGGGCGTGATCGCATACAAGATTGCGGCGCACGCGGCGGACGTGGCGCGGCACCGGCCGGGCGCGCAGGACCGCGATGATGCGTTGAGCTACGCGCGATTCCTTTTTGATTGGAACAAGCAGTTCGAGCTGTCGCTCGATCCGCCGACGGCGAAGGCTATGCATGACGAAAACCTGCCCGACGATTTCTACAAAGAGGCGAAGTTCTGCTCGATGTGCGGGCCGAAATTCTGCTCGATGAACATCACGCAAATGGCGGACGCCGAGGGCGGCCACGACCAAGCGGAGCGAAAGCAAAAGTTCGTCGAGCTGCTGGCGAAAGTGCAGGGCGCCTGACTAGATTTATGGAGAAGTGCGATGGGGATGTTTGACATAACAGTGAAATTGGCGAATCTGGCCGCTCCGGGGCGAACGGAGGAGATTTCTCTGTTGGTGGATACTGGCGCTACTCTGTCTTGGATCCCCCGGGAAATTCTTCAAAAGCTCGGGGTGACAGCTTATTCGCGACTACCCTTCTCCTTGGCAGATGGCCGCGTTTTGGAACGCGACACAACCGCGGTGCTATTGACCATTGATGGTAGAAAAGCTCCTGTGCCAGTTGCCTTCGGAGAAGCCGGCGAGGAAGCAGTCCTTGGGGCAACAGCCCTCGAAGTTCTGGGTTTCGTCGTGGACCCAGTTGCAAAGAAATTGATTGCGCGCAATCTACTTGCGCTCTCTTCTCATGCCTCCCCTTGATCCCTCGATTTCTCTGCGCGAGGAATTCAACCGCTGGGCGGAAGCCGGCCGCGGCGAGGGCATGGAACAGGATCACCTGCCCATCACGCTGCCGGTGCTGGAGAAGATGCGGCTTGCTTCCACGGACAGCGTGCTGGACGTAGGGTGCGGCGGCGGATGGCTTTCACGGCGGCTGGCGAAATTGGTGCCCGACGGGCGCGTTATTGGGATGGACATTTCCGACGAAATGATCCGTCACGCGCGGCGCGCCAGCGCGGACTTCCATAATCTGATGTTTGTGACGGGAGAAGTCGCCGAAATTCCCTGGCAGGCCAATATTTTCTCTCACGCGATTTCCATTGAGTCTTCGTACTACTGGCCGAATCCTGCCGCAGGAATAAAAGACATTCTTCGAGTGTTGCACGAAGGCGGATCGGCTTGGATGCTAATCAACTATTACCGCGACAATCCGCACTCCCATCAGTGGGGAAATCTTCTTGCCGTGCCCACGCATCTGCTCTCCGCCGAAGAATGGGCCGGGCTTTTCCGCGAGGCGGGCTTTTCGAACGTAGCGCACGAACGAATCGTTGATCCATCCCCATCGCCGGACGTCTATGCAGATAAGTGGTTCCGCGACGCGGAGGAACTCCGCGCGTTCAAGGCCGCGGGCGCCTTACTCGTTCACGGAACCAAGTAGCCGGGACCGGTTACCCTTTTGAACCAAATTCCGGCGTGCCGGGCCGCGCCCGTGCGGCGGCTGTTAAGATGGTGTCCACGAATTTCTCTTCCCTCGGAAACTAAGAGTAATTCCCGATTGGCAGGAACGAGTTCGCGAGAGATGCATGACTGAAGCTGTGCCCAAAGCGCAGATCCTGGTGGTGGACGATTCGCCATTTTCGCGCAAGCTCGTGGAGCACGCGCTGGCGGACGGCGCGTATGAACTCTTGTTGGCAAAAGATGGAAGCGAGGCCATGTCATTTTTCAAGGAACACCGGCCCGCGCTGGTGATCATGGACTGGATGCTCCCGGACACGTCCGGCCCCGAGCTGTGCGAACAAATCCGCAGTGAATCCCGCGATTCGTATACCTACGTCATTCTGCTCACCAGCATCAAGGACAAGGAAAACATCGTGAAAGGGCTTTCTGCCGGAGCGGACGATTACGTGACCAAGCCCTTCGACCGCGGGGAACTGCTGGCGCGGATTGCCGTGGGCTTTCGCTTCGTGGACTTGCACCGCGAAATTGACGCCAAGAACAAACAACTGGCGGAAATGGCGCACACGGATTCGCTGACGAACTTGCCAAATCGCCGGGCTATTGAAGATTGGGCTGGACGGCAACTGCGCGGCGCAGCGCGCCACGGATATTCGCTATGGGTCGTGCATGCGGACCTGGATTGCTTCAAGGGCGTGAACGATACTTATGGCCACGACGCGGGAGATCAGGTTCTGCAGAAGTTCGCCGAAATTTTGAAAGCGAATACGCGCGCGTCGGACATCAGCGGGCGCATGGGCGGCGACGAATTTCTATTGGTGCTGACGCACCTGGACGAAAAACACATTCGGCTAACGGTCGAGCGGCTGCGCGCGCAGTTTGCCTCGCAGAAATTCTCGTTTGGCGGCCAGACCCTTTCCGTGACCGCGAGTTTTGGAATTTGCGGTTTCCAAGGCAAAGAGCCTCCCGAATTTTCCAACCTGGTGCGGCGAGCAGACAAGGCCCTGTACAGCGCGAAAAACGCCGGCCGCAACCAGATTAAGATCGAATCCCACTGATCCTTTGCTAAGACGTTTGCTCGCAGATTGTGAACACCAACATTGCAGACGTCACCGGACACGGCGTCCCTGCCGCGCTGATCGCCTCCATGCTCAAGGTTGCTTTCGCTGGCCAGATAGCAAACGCTCAGGATCCCAGCCGCGTGCTCACCGGCCTGAACCAGGCTCTCTGCGGCAAGTTCGAAGAGCACTTCGTCACAGCGGCGTATCTGTACGCGGATCTCGATGCAAGGATCGTCCGTTATGCGGGAGCGGGACACCCCCCACTCTTGCTCAGTAGCCGTTCGAACGGCGAGGTTCGATCCATCGAACAAAACGGCTACTTTTTGGGAATGTTCCCCGAAGCTGTCTATTCATCGCTCGAACTCCCTCTGACACCAGGCGATCGCTACGTGCTTTACACCGACGGCCTGCCCGAAACCAAAAACGGCGCTGACGAGGAGTTTGGCCTTGCGCGTTGCAAGCAGTTTCTCGAATCCCATCCTCGTCTTACGGCATCAGCACTTGCTGACGCCCTGCTCGGCGAAATTGCTCGCTGGTCCCTAGGCTCTTCCGGCCGCTTGCAGGAAGATGATATGACTCTCATCGTTATTGATTGGCACGGGCAAACCTAGGTTCGCCAACGGACTATCGCGAGCCGAATGCAAAGAGCAGAGGTTCAGTCATTTTCCCAAGCGCAGCGGTGAGCAAGCTGCTATTCTCGCCAAAATGCAGACTTAACAGCGGGCTTGCTGAGAGCCAATGGTTTCGTGAGTCGATGGCGAATTGTCGCGCGACGGCGGCCGTACTAAACGAAGAAACGGGAGCACTTTATGAAGTTGGATCGCGGAGTATTGAAGAGACTCCCCAAGGTCTTGCTGCACGAACATCTGGACGGCGTGCTCAGGCCTAAAACGGTAATCGAGCTGGCACGCAGCGCAAACTACGGCCAACTTCCCACCGAAGATCCGCAAGAACTAGCGCACTGGTTTCACCAAGGCGCGAATCAGGGAAGTTTGCCAAAGTACCTGGAAGGCTTTGCACACACCATCGCCGTGATGCAAACGGAAGAGGCGCTCGAACGAGTGGCGTACGAACAAGCGGAAGATCTCAGCCAGGACGGCGTGGTCTATTTTGAGACGCGCTTTGCGCCGATTTTTCATACGCGGAGAGGATTAACCCACCAGCAAGTAGTTTCGGCGGTGCTGAGGGGATTGGAGCGTGGCCGAAGAGACTTTGGGATTACCTCGGGGCTGCTCATCTGCGCGATGCGCAACATGGATGTGTCGCTCGAAATGGCCGAGCTTGCCGTTGATTTTCGCGAGCGTGGGGTTGTGGGATTCGATCTGGCGGGGGAGGAGGGCGGTTATCCGCCAAAAAAGCACGTGGAAGCGTTCCACTATATTCAGCGGCAGAATTTCAACATCACGGTTCACGCCGGCGAAGGGTTTGGAAAGGAATCGATCTGGCAGGCCATTCAATACTGCGGGGCGCACCGCATCGGACACGGGACACGCCTGATCGATGACATCGCCATCGCGGACGGCAAGGCTGTGAAATTGGGCGAGCTGGCGCAATATGTTCTCGACAAAAGGATACCGCTGGAGATTTGCCTGCTCAGCAACGTGCAAACAGGAGCCGCGCGCAGCTTGACCGAGCATCCCTTCAAGATTTTTTATCAGGAGAAATTTCGCGTCACGCTCAACACCGACAACCGCTTGATGAGCGACACCACCATGACCAAGGAATTCGAGGCCGCCCAGGAAACCTTCGGTCTGTCCCTGGAGGACTTCGAAAAGATCACCATCAACGCGATGAAGAGCGCCTTCCTGCCCTATGACAAGCGTTGCGATTTCATCTATTCCGCAATCAAGCCGGGTTATGCCAGAATTCGCAGCTCTCAGGCAAACGAGTGATGCCGCAATCCGCCGCCATGATAGCGGCGGACTGTCGGCGAAATTTCTTGGAGTTGGAACCTAAGCCGGGAATTCCTGATTGGGCCCTTAGTCTCTAACGCAACTCACTTTGCCAGTATCGCGATCGGTGGAACGATGCTCCCCTGCAGGACAAGGCGCATCGTGACCTTGCCGGCCCCGGTCTCCAGTGTCACCCGTGCGGCCTTGTTCTCCGGTGTCACCCGCGCGACCCTGATCTGCCCGATGGCCGTCGTCTCCGGGATGTCCCGTGCGGCCTCGATCCCCGGTCTGCCCGGCATCTCCGGTCTGCCCCGGATCACCTTGTTGACCGGTCTGTCCAGTTGCCCCCGGTGGGCCCTGTGTTGCTGCCGGCGTGGGTGTCACGGTACATCCGGCAATCGGTAGCGCAAGCAAGAACGCGCCTAGAATAAGCAGTCTCTTCATTTTGAATCTCCTTTGTAGTGCCGCTCGACGCAAAAGGCTGCTCCAGCGCAGACGGTTGCACATACACATGATAGTAGCCACACTGCGGGGCCGGGCGCTGTCCGCATTCGCACAGTAGTAAGAGAATGCGGCAGGTTGGGTTTTTCAGATTCTGGTGACGACGATGGAACTGTGGTATGAGTGAGCCCAACGGGAGCATCGCGGCCAGGATCGCTCCCGGGTAATCGAGCTGAAGATTGAGGCTTTCTTATGTCATTTCTAAGCGGCGGCGTAGCGGTGGTCACCGGAGCAGGCTCCGGCATCGGGCGGGCGCTGGCGCAGCGCCTGGCTGCGGGGGGCTCGGCACTGGCGATTGCCGACGTGGACGAAGCGGGACTGCTGCAGACCGCCCAATCCATCGCGAGCAAGAAGGCTTTGCTCACCACGCATGTTGTGGACGTCGCCGAGGAAGCCAGCGTGCGCGCGTTCGCCGAAGACGTGAACAGCCGCCACGGGCGCGTGACGCTGCTGATCAACAATGCAGGGGTGGCGCTGGAAGGCACGTTCGAAGAAATCTCTCTGGATGATTTTCGCTGGGTGATGAACATCAATTTCTGGGGCGTGGTGTACGGCGTGAAGTTTTTCCTGCCGATGCTCAACCGGGAACAACGCGCGCATATCGTCAATATTTCCAGCCTATACGGGCTGATCGCGCCAGCGGGTCAGCCGGCGTATTCCTCGAGGAAGTTCGCGGTGCGGGGATTTACGGAATGCCTGCGGCATGAGCTCGCAGACACGCCTGTGCGAGTCTCGTGCGTGCACCCGGCCGGAATCCGGACGGCGATTGCCCGTCGTGCGCGGGTGGGGGCCGCAGCAACAAGAACGGGACTCGATGAAAAAGTGGCGCGGTTTGAGAAGTACTTCCGGACGACTCCCGAAGAAGCCGCGGCACGGATCTTACGTGGTGTGGAGCGGAACGAGCCGCGCATCCTGATCGGCTCGGACGCCTACAAGATTGATATTTTGCAGCGGCTGCGGCCGGGCACGTATTGGAAGGCCCTTTCGCGCAGGTATAATGAACTAACGCGCGACTGACAATTGAAACATGCTGAAGATGCCTTTTCATTCGACCGTTCCCAGAATCTGGATGGATCCCGGTGTTTCACCTTCTACAGCTCTTATTGAAAATACTGCTCAAGGCCGAAGGAGAATTGCCGGACAACTCTCGTCTGGTCGGCAGTTTTTTCATCGGTGGGGCCTGGCTGCTTCTGGTCGCGGAATTGTTTCCCCACCAACTCGGCCCCTGGCGTGAGTGGTGTCTCTGGGCAGGATGGATTTGCGTAGGTCTTGCGACATTCATGCTCGTTCGCAGGAAGGTAAGGAATTTGCAGGGGAGGGGAACGAAGCGACGTTCCTCGATGCATCGAGGTAGTCGCGGCATATTTTGACTAGAGTACGGGCGGAAGCTATACTCCGCGGCAGAGCATGAGGTGCAGCAGGAGCGGTCCTAATGGGCGTATTGGATCAGCGGTTCGAAAAAAATTTCATGATCACGTCGGTGGACTACGTGTTCAATTGGGCGCGGAAGAGTGCCATTTGGCCACTGACGTTTGGGCTGGCGTGCTGCGCGATCGAAATGATTGCGTCCTCGACCTCGCGTTTCGATATTGCACGATTCGGGGCGGAAGTCTTCCGGCCGTCGCCACGACAGGCGGACCTGATGATTGTGGCGGGAACGGTAACGCTGAAGATGGGTCCGGTGCTGAAGCGCGTGTGGGAACAGATGCCGGACCCCAAGTGGTGCATCTCCATGGGGGCGTGCTCGAGTGTGGGTGGGCCGTTCAATGCGTATTCGGTTTTGCAGGGCGTGGACAAGATCGTGCCAGTGGATGTGTACGTTGTGGGATGTCCGCCGCGGCCGGAGGGACTGTTTTTCGCGCTGCTGAAGCTACAGGACAAGATTGATCAGATGACGCTGGCGAAGCGGCCGACGGAAGTGCGGCTGAAGCCGGAGATAGTTGACGAATTCAAGCAGGGTGTGATGGTGGCCCAGACGCCAGCGCCGAGGTAGAAGATAGAAAATTGAAATTGGAAAATAGGAAGACGAAATCCAGTTCATAGCCAGGGGGAGCACGGAGAGCAAGGAGCCGTAGGGAGAGAAGAAGAGATGGCGTTTGCGCGCGCTTCGAAGACGAATGAAATCAGTCCGGGGACCATTCGAGAGTTCCACGTGGAGGGCAAGGCAATCGCTCTGGCGAATGTTGGAGGCAAGTACTATGCCATCAACAATTCCTGCCTTCACCGGGGCGGGCCGCTGGGCCAAGGCGTGATGGACGGAAACATCGTGACCTGCCCATGGCATGGCTGGCAATACGACGTAACCACCGGCAAGATCAGCCAGAATCCGACCGTGGGGGTGGATTGCTACCGTGTGGAAGTCAGAGGTGAGGATATTTTTGTGGATGTGGGGTAGCGCTTCTATCTTATTGAAAAGAAGCAATTTGATTCAATCCCTGCCGAAACATGGGCACTCGAGCCAATTTCTTCACTTAGGCTTCATTCCCGGCTAACCCTCATATTTTGTTTCGCTTTTTGGATGCCAGCGTGTATATTGCTGCCGACTCAAAGCCTCGATGGCGACTCCGACTGCCCAACGACACTACTGGATCTTCAGCGCCGACCCACACCACTATCATTGGGACACCCTTTTCGTAAAAGGTAAGGAAATGTGGCATGGTGCGGGGTCCAAGCCCGATGCGATTCGTGCGCTGAAACAGGTGCGCAAGGGAGACCGTGTGCTTTGCTATCACGGCGCCCCGGAACGCACGCTTTATTCGATCGCGGAGATTACCCGGGACCCCTACCCGGATCCGCATGACCGGAAAGAGAAGAACCTGGTGGCGGACCTGCGGGCCTTTGAAAAGCTGCCCCGGCAGGTGACGCTGGCGGAAATGAGAGCTAATCCCGCGCTGAAGAAAATGAAACTCTTGAAGAACGTAAGGTTGATTGTTTCGCTGATCACCGACGCGGAGTATCAGGAAATTCTGCGCATGGCAGGGATCGTTGCGACACCGGGAATTCCGCTGCCCTGATTCATCGTTCGTTCCATGACCGCGGACCCCCAAATGATTGCGAAGCGATGCGCTGAGCATTCGTTGCAAACGGAATCGAGGTGAGGGATGGCTGCTCTTGGCCGCTGGGGAATTTTTACTGTTGGTCTTGCCGCATTCGTGAGCCTTTTTCCGCAGAATGCGCACCACGATTCGATGCTCGAAGGAATTCCGTCCGGGAAGACGCGCGTGCTCGACCTGAGCTACGCGATTAGTGACAAGCTGGTGCCCTGGCCGGGGGACGCGAAGTTCTTCGAGGCGAAAGTTAATGCGACGATTGAAAAGAATGGTTATTTCACGCGGAGTTTCTGGATGCTGGAGCATTACGGAACGCATCTGGATGCGCCGGCGCATTTTCCCCCCGGAAAAATAACGGTGGACCAAATTCCCGTGAAACAGCTTTTCGGGCCCGCGGTTGTGATTGATGTGCGCGCTGAGAGTGGGAAGGACGCGGATTATCGGCTTACGGCTGCGCGCGTCGAAGAATGGGAGATGAGCCACGGGCTGATTCCCGAGGGCGCGATAGTGCTCTTGAGGACGGGCTGGGCATCGCGGTGGCCGGATGTGCAGAAGTACCGGAACATGGACGCAAAGGGAGTTATGCACTTTCCGGGGTTCTCCGTCGGGGCCGCGAAGCTGATGATCGAACGCAAGGTGAGTGGGCTGGGGTGCGACACGCTCAGTATCGATTACGGCGTTTCGCCCGATTTCGCGGTGCACCACGTGACGCTGGGCGCGGGTCTCTACCATCTTGAAAATCTTTCGGACTTGAGCGGGCTGCCGGAGACAGGCGCGTTCCTGGTCGTGGCGCCCATCAAGCTGGAGGGCGGGTCGGGCGGCCCGGCGCGGGTGTTCGCGCTTGTGCCTTGAGGGTGTCAGCTTTTTTTTGCAAACATTTTTGGAGCTGCTTACGTCTGAGAATGTGGGTTCCGCGTGGTGGTGGATCCCGAATCACAAGCCGACTCTGAACAGCGGTCCCGCAACGGGCTCTTGCGCCATTTGCATTTGACGATGGCATCTTCTCTGGGAGGAACCATGCGCTTTCGAATCGCGATTCTGATCGGAGTTTTACTGGCTTTTGCGGCCGTGTCCAACGCGGCGGAAGAAGCGCCGCTGCTCGTCCACTCGCCGACCCTCAGCAGCACGCAAGTGGTCTTCGCCTACGGCGGCTACCTTTGGAGCGTGCCGCGCGAGGGCGGCGATGCGCGGCAACTGACCACTGGTGGACACGAGGGCCTGCCGGCATTTTCGCCGGACGGCAAATGGATCGCGTTCACGGCGAGCTACGACGGAAACACGGACGTGTTCGTGGTTCCAGCGGATGGCGGCGAGCCGCGGCGGCTGACGTGGCATCCGGCAGCGGATGTTGCCACGGGATGGACTCCGGACGGGAAGCGCGTGCTGTTTCGCTCGGCGCGCGATGCCTATGCCGATTTTGACCGTCTATACACGGTTCCAGCGGAAGGTGGGCCTGCGGAAGTCTTGCCGATGTGGCGCGGCGAAGCGGCGTGGTTTTCTCCGGATGGCACGCGCATTGCCTACGTGCCAAACGAAACCTGGCAGACTTCCTGGAAGCGCTACCACGGCGGGCAAACGACGCCCATCTACATCGTGCGGCTGAGCGATTTGGCGCTGGAAAAAGTGCCGCGCGAGAATTCGAATGACGCGCATCCCGTGTGGTTCGGGGACACCGTTTATTTTCTTTCCGACCGCAGCGGGTCGGTGAGCCTCTTCGCCTATGACACGAAGACGAAGATGGTGAAGCAGGTCGTCGAGAACAAGGGTCTCGACTTTAAGTCGCTGTCTGCCGGACCGGATGCGCTGGTATACGAACAATTTGGCGGGCTTTTTCTTTTTGATCCGGCCAGTGGCAAGTCGAAGAAGGTGAACATTCGAATCGCAGCGGACTTGCCCGCGACGCGGCCGCACTACGAGAAGGTTGCGGACAAGATCCAGAACGCGGCGATTTCGCCGACAGGCGCGCGCGCGGTGTTCGAAGCGCGCGGCGAGATTTTCACTGTGCCCGGCGAAAAAGGTGACATTCGCAATCTGACGAAGACAGCCGCGGTTGCGGAGCGCGAACCGGCCTGGTCGCCGGATGGCAAATGGATCGCATATTTTTCGGATGAGTCCGGAGAGTATGCGCTGCACATCATTAGCCAGTCGGGCTCCGGGACGGTCAAGAAAATCAACCTCGGCAATCCGCCCTCGTTTTTCTACGGGCCGTTGTGGTCGCCGGACAGCAAGAAAATTACCTACACGGATAAGCGGCTGAACCTTTGGTATGTAGACGTGGAAAAAGGCACGCCGGTGAAAGTGACCAGCGACCGCTACGACGACCCGACCTCCAGCTTCAACGAAACGTGGTCTCCGGACAGCAAGTGGCTGACATACGCCAAGCTGCTGGAGAATCATTTACGCGCCATTTTTGTCTACTCGCTGGAGACCGGCAAAGAAGCGCAGATTACCGACGGCATCAGTGACGCGCGGTACCCCGTTTTCGACAAAGGCGGAAAATCGCTGTTCTTCGCCGTCAGCACGGACGTCGGACTTTCCTCAGGATGGCTTGATCTTTCGAGCTACCAGCATCCGGTGCTGAGAAACGTTTATGCGGCGGTGCTTAAGAAAGGCGATGCTTCGCCCGTAGAGCCGCAGAGCGACGAGGAAAAAGCAGCAGCGGAAAAGTCTGGCGATGCCACGGCGGCGGATAAAGGAAAAGAAGGCGAGAAGGCCAAAGACGGCGACAAGGGAAAAGAGGGAGAAAAAGGCAAGGAAGGTGAGAAGAAAGAAGAGGCCGTCAAAGTAACCATCGATCTGGATGGGATTGGACAACGCATCGTCGCCCTTCCGATCAAGGCGGCGAACTACGTTAGTCTGGAAACCGGCAAGGCCCGGACGTTGTTCCTTTCGGAAGTCCTAGACGTGCCGCGATTCCGCGAGCCGACGACGGTGACGGTGACGAAGTTTGATCTGACGACGCGAAAGACCGAGCCATTTCTAAGCGGTATCCGCGCGTTTGCACTGTCCGCGAATGGCGAGAAAGTGTTGTACCGCCAAGGCCCGGGATGGTTCATCGCCAAGACCGACGCTGCGCCCAAACCAGGCGACGGCGCGTTGAAGCTGGACGAGATGGAAGTCTACGCCGACCCGCGCGCGGAGTGGAACCAGATGTATCACGAAGTCTGGCGCATCGAACGCGACTTCCTCTACGACCCCAACCATCATGGGCTGGATATCAACGCCGCGGAGAAAAGGTACGCACCATACCTCAGAGGACTGGGTGGACGTGCGGACCTCAATTATCTCTTCGACGAAATGCTCGGAGAGATCACCATCGGCCACATGTTCATTCGGGGAGGCGACGTTCCTCCCGAGAAACATATCGCAGGCGGATTGCTGGGCGCGGACTACAAGATCGAAAACGGGCGCTACCGCTTCGCGCGGGTCTACAACGGCGAGAATTGGAATCCCGACCTGCGCGCGCCCCTGACACAGCCGGGCGTGGACGTGAAGGCTGGAGATTATTTGCTGGAAGTGGAAGGACGAGAGGTTCGTCCGCCGGCGGAAGTTTATAGTTTTTTTGAGAACACCGCCGGAAAACAGATCAAGATCAAAGTGGGTCCGAACGCGGACGGGAAAGATGCGCGCGAGGTCACCGTGGTGCCGCTGCCGAGCGAGTTTGCGCTGCGGAATCGCGCGTGGGAAGAGGATAACCGGCGCAAGGTGGACGAGTTGAGCGGAGGAAAGCTGGCCTACGTGCACGTCCCGGATACCAACGTCGGCGGCTATCTGAACTTCAACCGCTTTTACTTTGCGCAGGTTGGCAAGCAGGGCGCGGTCATTGACGAGCGCTACAATCACGGCGGCCAGATCGCCGATTACATCATCGACATGGTGAAGCGGCCCTTACGGAACTGCGCAATCGCGCGCGAGGGCGAGGCGTTCTGCTCGCCGCTAGCGCAAATCTACGGGCCGAAAACGATGATCATCAACGAGATGTCCGGGTCCGGCGGCGATGCGCTGCCATGGATGTTCCGGCAGGACAAGCTCGGGCCGCTGGTTGGCACACGTACGTGGGGCGGTCTCGTTGGAATTTACGGCTACCCGACGCTCCTCGATGGAGGATCCGTTACCGCGCCGCGCGTGGCAATTTACGGCTTACACGGCGAGTGGGAAGTGGAAAATCACGGAATCGCGCCGGACATTGAAGTAGAAAACGATCCTGCTTCGGTGGCAGCGGGTCACGACCGCCAGCTGGAGAAAGCGGTTGAAGTTACGCTGGAGGCGTTGAAGAAAAATCCAGTGGTGATCCCAGAGCATCCGCCGTACCCGAACTATCACAAGAAATAGTCCACGCGCGAATATCTTTGTAGGGGCGCAGCAGTGCTGCGCCCCTACAATCTTGAAATTAGAGCGCTGCCTGTTCCGTTCTCTCGATGGTCTCGCGAAACAATCGCTGAACTCACTGAGATGTTTCCGCTGCGCAATTAGAAGTGCCCGTAGCCGTGTGTTATTTTGAAGGCCTGGTTCTCTGATGCCGGAACTTCCCGAAGTCGAAACCGTAGTGCGCGGATTGCGGCGGGCGATACTCGGACGCCGGATTATTTCCGTAACGCTCGGGAAGACGGATTTCATCGATGATCCCGCGGCGCTGGAACAGCATTTACCCGGGCGCGCGATCGAGGCCGTCGAGCGTTACGGGAAATTCATGCTGCTGCGACTGTCGAGTGCGAATGAAGCGGGCGGCGTTCCCGCCAATGGCGACGCCGCACCTGCTTCTCTGCTGGTGCATCTAGGGATGACCGGCCAGCTTGCACCGAGTCCCGCGGCGCAGCCCTGCGAAAAGCACACCCACGTCTGCATGCTGCTCGATGACGGACGCGAATTGCGTTACACGGACGCGCGGCGTTTCGGGCGCATCGCATATCTCACGGAAGTGCCGCTCGCCGAGGAGTTAGTGGGATTCGGTGCCGACCCGCTGGAAGTGGGCGGCGAGGAATTTGCGCAACGAATTCGAGGCCGCCGCGCGCGGATCAAAGCGCTGCTGCTGGACCAAGGCGTGCTGCGCGGCGTGGGCAATATTTACGCCGATGAAAGCCTGTGGAAAGCGAAGATTCACCCGGCGCGGCTGGGAGCAAATCTGAACGCGAAGCAGGCGGAAACGCTGCGCCGCGTGTTGCAGGAAATCCTGCAGAAGGCGATTGTCCTGCGCGGGTCCTCAATCTCCGATTTCCTTGACGCCGAAGGCGAGCCGGGAGAATATCAGCGGCACCATCGGGCCTACGGTCGAGAGGGAAAATGCTGCTACCGCTGCAAGACGCTCATCCGGAGAGCCATCGTCGCTGGACGAAGCAGTTATTTTTGTCCGAAATGCCAACCGGCGCCGTGCGGATTCAAGCCTCTGCCATTGGCGGGAAAAAACAAAAGAAAAACCTAAATGCAGAGGGCACAGAGGGCGCGGAGAACGCGGAGAAGAGCTAGATCCCGGAAAAATGAAACGAAGCGATAGGTTCCGCACGTCTATTAGAACAAGTCCAAAGAGCGGGCCGCACGGCCACGACAGCAACACGGTGGAACTGGCTGCGCGAGGATGAGAAGGCTCTTTCCGATAAATTTAGCTGAACGCTATGAGGGGAAACGAATGAATTCACGGCGAGTTGTTCTGTTTGTGTGCGTTGTGGTGCTGTTTCTGGCGGGAGTCCGCGCAGGGTCGGCGCGGCCTGTGCCCGACGACAGCAATGCGTTCGCTGCGGCGGACGCGCAGATTCTCAGCGAAGTGCGCGACCACAGCGAGGCCATGGCCAACATCGAATATCTGTCCGACTCCATCGGTCCTCGGCTCACGGGTTCCTCGCAATTGAAGCAAGCTAACGACTGGACCGCCACCAAGTTCCGCGAGTACGGCCTGACCAGCGTTCACCTGGAGCCTTGGACGATCGCGCATTCCTGGACGCGCGGCACCGCGTGGGCGCGCATCGTGTCGCCCACCGAGCATCCGCTCACCATCGCCTCCGCAGGGTGGGCTCCCAGCACTCCCGGCGTGGTGCACGGCCCATTGCTGTTCGTGGACATCCGCAAGGACGAGGATTTCGACAAGTACCGCGGAAAACTGAAAGGCGCGATTATCATCACGCAGGAGCCCGAGAGTCTTTCCCCGCCGAAGCCCAATGACAGCTTCGCGGAAGTAAATCGTCCCATGCAGACGCCGCCTGCGCTCAAGGGCATGCCCGTGCCGCCCTCGCCGTTTGCGGCGTTCCGCGAGGTCGCGCGAAAGCGCAACGAGTTTTACAAGCAAGAGGGCGTGGCGGTTGTGCTGCGCGATTCGAACAAGCCGCACGGCCTGCTGAACATGACTGGGATTGGCGGCGAGAAGTTCGACATCGGCGCGATTCCGACCGCGTTCATCACCGGCGAAGGTTACCGCATGCTCTACCGCATGCAAAAGCACGGCCCGGTGCAAGTCGAAATCGAGATGAAGAATTCGTTCAGTGACAAGCCGGTGGAGGTTTACAACACGGTCGCCGAAATCAAGGGAAGCGAGAAGCCCGATGAAGTGGTGATCCTTGGCGCGCACCTGGATTCCTGGGACCTCGGCACCGGTTCGACCGACAACGGCACCGGCTCCATGGCCGTTCTCGAAGCGGCGCGCGCGCTTGCAAAACTAAACTTAAAGCCGAAGCGCACCATCCGTTTCGTTTTGTTCACGGGAGAAGAAGAAGGCTTGTGCGGCTCGGTGAAATACGTCGAAGCGCACAAAAACGAGCTGGACAAGATTTCCGCTGTGCTGGTTCACGACACCGGAACCGGCAGAGTCCTGACGCTGGCCCTGCATGACAACTATCAGGACCGTGAAATTGTGGACCAGGTCCTTGCGCCGTTGAAAGAACTGAAACTCCTCGAGCCCACGATGATGCACATGTCCGGGACCGACCACTTGTCCTTCGACGAAGTGGGAGTACCGGGCTTCTGGGCTTTGCAGGACGGCGCGGAATACAGCAAGACGCATCACAGCCAGTCGGACACGTTCGACAAAGTGTGGAAGGACGATCTCAACGAAGGCGCGCAAGTGCTCGCGGCGTGGGCCTACAACACTGCCCAACTGCCCAACATGCTCCCGCGCCGCCCGCTCCCTTACCGTCCCTCCGAAGACGCGGCAAAAACCGAAGCGCCAAAGACCGATCCGATCGCGGATATGGATACGAAAATATTGGATCAAGTGAAGGCCGATGAACCCGTCCTCAGATCGAATCTTAGCTACTTGGCGGATCGCATCGGACCGCGGCTGACCGGCTCGGAACAGCTCGACAAAGCAAGCCATTGGACGATGGAACAATTTAAGGAAATCGGTCTTTCGAACGTGCACCTCGAACCTTGGACCATTGCCAATAGTTGGACGCGCGGACCTGCGACGGGCCGAATCCTTTCGCCAACGCCGATCACTTTGACGCTCGAAACCGCCGGCTGGTCCGCTAGTTCGAATGGCCCGGTGCGCGGCCAAGTCATCGGCGTCTCCGCGGAGAAGATCGAAGACCTCGATCAATACAAAGGAAGACTCAAGGGCGCGATTGTGCTGCTGGGCCGCCCGCAAGAAGTGCAGGCCCCCGGCAATCCGCTGACGACGCCGTGGGGTGATAACACCATTCCCGTCAACAGGCCCAAGAGCGATAGGCCGTTTGACTTCGAAGCGTACATGAAGATGCGGCGGTCACTCATGAAGTTGCTCGAAGACGAAAAAGCGGCAGCCGTCTTGAACGGCTCGGAAAAATCGTACGGCCTGCTCAACATGAGCGTGAGCGGCCGCGAATACCAACCGGGAAAACTCCCAACGGCATACACTACCCGGGAAAACTACGCTCTGTTGTGGCGCCTGCTGGATGCCGGACCCGTGGAAGCCGAAGTGAACATTGCGAGCAGCTTCAGCGGCAAACCCGTGGAGGTCTACAACACCGTGGCGGAAATTCCGGGGAGCGAGAAGCCAGACGAGGTGGTGATCATCGGCGGGCATCTCGATTCATGGGATCTCGGAACCGGTGCAACGGACAACGGCACCGGCTCGATGGCCGTGCTTGCCGCGGCACGCGCGCTTCAAAAGGCTGGAGTGAAGCCCAAGCGCACCATCCGATTCATTCTCTTCACTGGCGAAGAACAGGGATTGAATGGCTCCAGGGCGTACGTCAAAGCGCACGCAACCGAACTTGGCAAAGTTTCCGGCGTATTGGTTCACGACAGCGGCACGGGCAAAGTGCTAACGGTGGGATTGATGGGAAATTACGGCGCTCGCGAAACCATTGACCACATCCTCTATCCACTGGGCCGCGCCAAAGAAGTCGGATTGACCGAGCCAACGCTGCGCTCGGAAGGTGGAACCGACCACATCCCCTTTGACGCCGCGGGCGTCCCCGCTTTCTGGTGCGTACAGGATCCGGCGGACTATTCCATGACGCATCATTCGCAGGCGGACACTCTGGATCGCGTGCGCTGGGACGATCTCGCGGAAGGCGCCCAGGTGCTGGCGGTGTTTGCCTACAACGTGGCGCAGTGGCCGGACATGCTGCCCCGGAAGGCGGCCAAGCTAACTATGGGCGGTGGCAACTAAGCCGGCGGCATGCGCGTTGTACTCCAGCGAGTCAGCCGCGCGCGCGTGACGGTGGACACTAACGTGACAGGTGAAATCGGCGCCGGGCTGATGATTCTGCTCGGCGTCGGCCGCGAAGATACGTCAGCCACCGCTTCCTCGATGGCGGAAAAGTGCGCGAACCTGCGCATCTTCGAAGACGATCAAGGTAAAATGAACCGGTCACTACTGGATGTAAAAGGCAGCGCGCTGGTCGTTTCGCAATTCACGCTTTACGGTGACGCGCGCGGACAGCGGCGGCCGAGCTTCATCACGGCGGCGCCGCCGGAATTAGCGAACACCTTGTATGAAGAGTTTTGCGATGCGCTTCGCAAACTCGGCGTGACGGTGGCAACGGGAATTTTTCAGGCGGTGATGTCCGTGGAGCTAGTTAATGAAGGCCCGGTCACAATCCTCCTCGACTCCGGCAAAACGTTCTAGCAAACAACAATCCGCGAACAGCGCGGACGCTTGGACGAAGTCGCGTGTCCTGCAGGAATTAAAAGCAGTCTGCCGATCCGGAAACGCGCGCGAAACTGGCCTACTTCGGCGTAAACGTCCCGAAAGCGCACGGAATCTCTGCACCCATCCTTCATAAATTTGCGCGCCACATCGGAAAAAATCAGACGCTTGCCGAGGAGCTTTGGGAAAGCCGGATTCACGAAGCCCGCATACTGGCTGCACTCATCGGCGAATCCAACAAAATCACGCCTGCACAAATGGAGCGCTGGGTGAGGGATTTCAACTCTTGGGACGTGGTGGATACAGCGTGCTGCTATCTCTACGCCGAAGCGAAGCCGGCCTGGGAAAAAGCCATTGAGTGGAGTCGCCGGAAAAGAGAATTCGAGAAGCGCGCCAGCTTTTCTCTGGTTGCGTACCTCAGCTACAAAGATAAAGCGGCTCCCGATGCGCGTTTCGTACAATTCCTGCGCGTGATTGAACGCGAAGCGTGGGATGAACGAAATTTTGTGCGCAAGGCGGTCAACTGGGCCTTGCGAAACATCGGAAAAAGAAACATTCGGCTGAACCGGGAAGCCATTCGCGCCGCGGAGCGCATTCGGCTGCAAGGCTCTCGCACCGCGCGTTGGATCGCCGCGGATGCCCTGCGTGAGCTCAGGAGCGAGGCCGTCCAAGCACGGTTGCGGCGAAAGGCGACTTGAAGCAAATGGCTGACGCGAAGAAGAACAAACTGAAGATTCGGCGCGCGAAGAATGCCGACGCACCGCGCCTTGCGGAGCTTGCCGGACAACTTGGATACCCGACGACGTTCGCGCAGTTGCGCGAGAGGTTCCGAAGAATTCAGCCCGCATCACAGCACGCCGTCTTCGTGGCGGAATCCGCAAACGATGGAGTCATCGGCTGGCTGCACGTCAGCAGGCAGCCCCTGCTCGAGGAAGAGCTACGTGCCGAAGTGAACGGCCTGGTGGTCGCGGACGGCCAAAGAAGCCTCGGCGCGGGCGCGCGCTTGTTGGCCACCGCCGAAGATTGGGCCCGCAAGCATGGCTGCAAAGGCATGTCCGTGCGTTCGAACGTGATCCGCGAGCGCGCCCACAAATTTTACGAACGCAACGGCTACGAGCACTACAAAACGCAGAAATCCTTTCGCAAACCGTTGTAGACCAGCCGAAACTCACTTCCCGATGACTGGTAAGAATCACCTTTGGTTGTCCTGCTGACAACATATATCGCATTGCGATATACTTATACGATGGCAAAGGAGATCACCTCGGCCGAATACCGGGCGCTTGCCGAATTGCGCTACCTCCTGCGGAAATTTGTCCGCGAAGGCGATAGCGTCGCGCGCTCGACCGGCCTGGAGCCGCAGCAGTATTTGCTCTTGCTGGCGATCCGCGGCCTTACCGACGGCGAGGAAGCGACGATCCGCGCGCTCGCGGACCGGCTGGCGCTCAAGCATCACAGCGCCGTCGAACTGATCGACCGCTTGGAGTCACATGGCTACGTGCGCCGCAGCCGCAGCCGCGACGACCGTCGCCGCGTCCTGGTCGCGCTGCTGCCGCGCGGTGAAAAACTCCTTGAACAAGTAGCGCGCCACCGCATCGGCGAACTGCGCTCGAGTGGCAAAGCTCTCGTGAACGCCATTAGCGCCTTGCTGGAAAGCCCCCGCTCATCGCGAAGGGCCAAACAGGCGGTGGACTCTTCCAAGAGAGGGTCAGGAAAGAGGCGTGTCCAAAGTTAGCAACGCACATCCGCAGAACAACCCCCGCATGCCAGCCAAACCACATCACGAAGAGCTTGGAGACTTCACTACCTCGGTCCGCGTTCTTCCGATCTCCGCCTTGGCGATAGCGATCGGCGCGGTTTGCGCGTTTGTGGCCCTTGCTCTTTTGCGCCTGATCGGACTGTTCACAAACCTCTTCTATTTTGGCAGATGGAGCACCGCGATGGTTTCGCCGGTGGGCAACCATCTCGGCTGGTATAGCGTTTTCATTCCCATCGGTGGCGCGCTAATCATCGGCGTCATGGCGCGATACGGCTCGGAACGGATTCGCGGCCACGGCATACCGGAAGCCATCGAAGCCATTCTAATCAATGGCAGCCGCGTCGAACCGAAAGTCGCGCTGCTCAAGCCAATCTCCTCCGCGATTTCGATCGGCTCCGGCGGGCCGTTCGGCGCGGAGGGCCCCATCATCATGACCGGCGGAGCTGTCGGTTCGATGATCGCGCAACTGTTCCATCTGACCAGCGCGGAGCGCAAGACGCTGCTGGTCGCGGGCGCGGCGGGAGGAATGTCGGCGACCTTCGCCTCTCCAGTCGCGGCCGTGCTGCTCGCCGTCGAACTCCTTCTATTCGAATGGAAGCCGCGAAGTCTGATTCCGGTGGCCATGGCCAGCGCCGTAGCTGACGTCGTGCGCCGCTACATTTTAGGTTTTGGCCCGTTGTTTCCCGTGCCCGTACATCCGCTCTTCATCGGGCCGAAAGGACTGCTCGGCTGCGTGCTGGTCGGCCTTTTAGCAGGCGTGCTGTCAGCGTTGCTCACGCTTTCCGTCTACGCGGCCGAAGATTTTTTTCAAAAGCTGCCTATCCACTGGATGTGGTGGCCGGCCATCGGCGGCCTCGCCATTGGCTTGGGCGGACTGGTTTTCCCCCAGGCACTCGGCGTGGGCTACGACACGATCGGCGCGTTGCTGCAAGGAAGCGTGACGACCAAAGTGATTCTCGGCGTATTGCTGGTCAAATGGTTTATCTGGGCGGTGTCGCTCGGCTCCGGCACATCGGGGGGCGTGCTGGCGCCGCTGCTGATGATGGGCGGCGCGCTCGGCGGCCTGGAAGCGATGTTCCTGCCGAACGAGGGCGCGGGCTTTTGGCCGCTCATCAGCATGGGCGCGATTCTCGGCGGCACGATGCGTTCTCCCTTCACAAGCATCGTTTTTGCCTTCGAGTTAACCCACGACGCCAACGTATTTTTACCACTGCTCGTGGGCAGCATGGTGGCGCACGCCTTCACGGTGTTGACACTCAAGCGCTCTATCCTGACGGAAAAAGTAGCCCGCCGCGGATATCACCTCAGCCGCGAATACGCCGTGGACCCGTTGGAAATATTGTTCGTGTGTGAAGTCATGCGAACGAAGATCGTCGTTCTGCCGTCCGCGAGCACGCTTGGCGACTTTCAACAATCACTTCACAAAGATCATAGGCAAAGTCAGCGGCTTCTGCCCGTCGTAGACACCGGTGGCCGTTTGGTAGGTGTGCTGACGCGGGGCGCCATCCGCCAGCGTTTGGAGCAAGACCGGGAAGCCGCGTTGCGGCGGCCTCTCGGCGAACTCGTGCGCCACGAAACCGTGGAAGCCTTTCCGGACGAACCACTGCGCGTAGTCGTCTATCGCATGGCTGAAAAAGGGATCACCCGGATGCCGGTGGTGGAGCGCTCTTCCGGAAAACTCCTCGGACTCATTTCGCTGGACGATTTGCTGAAGGCGCGCACGCGGCATCTCGAGGAAGAGCGCCGCCGCGAACGAGTCTTGAATTTGAGGTTTTTCCTGCCTGGCGGCACTGTGCGTGACGAAACGCAAACCCCAGTTGCGCCCTGAAATCCTCATCCAGCAAACTACCAATGCGGAACACATCAGGAATGGAAGAAATGAGCGGCGCTGTAGAGCAACCCGGAAAAAGCTGGTGGAGCGCTTCGTCGCAGCAATGGATGGCGTTTCTCCGCGAGCGCGAAGAGCAGGTGTTCCTCGTCTTGACGCTGCTGATCGGGGCGTTGGTAGGCATGATCGTTGTGGCCTTTATCCTGGTCACGGAGCGATTTGGAGCACGGCTTTATCCCCTGGGCGGCGCGGCATGGAGGCGGCTGCTGGTGCCCGTCGTCGGTTCGCTCGGGATGGGCTATCTCCTCTACCGTTTTTTTCCGGATGCGCGCGGCAGCGGCGTTCCGCAGACCAAGGCCGCGTTATACGCGCGCGGCGGCCGGATCTCGCTCGCCACCGTCTTCGGAAAATTCTTCTGCACTTCCGCGACGCTCGCCAGCGGAATCCCCCTCGGCCGTGAAGGCCCCGCGGTTCAAGTCGGCGCGGGAATCGCCTCCGTGCTGGGCCGCAAGCTCGGCTTGCGCCCTGAAAAAGTGAAAGCGCTGATTCCGGTAGGAGCGGCCGCCGCCATTGCCGCCGCGTTCAACACGCCGCTCGCTGCCGTCTTGTTCGCTCTTGAAGAAGTGGTCGGAGACATGCACGCGCCGGTCCTGGGCTCGGTAGTATTGGCCTCCGCAACTTCCTGGGCCATGCTGCGCTTGCTGCTGGGCAACGATCCGCTGTTTCAGGTCCCGCAATACCAGTTGGTCCATCCTGGAGAATTCGCAATTTATGCCGTGCTCGGAGTCGCCGGGGGATTCGTCTCGGTCGCGTTCACGAAATTGTTGCTCTGGATGCGCGAAAGATTTCTGAAATTCCCCAGGAAAACAGTTTGGTTTCAACCGGTCGCTGGCGGCTTGCTCGTTGGTGTGATGGGCTGGTTCGTGCCGCAGCTTCTGGGCGTGGGCTACAAGCATGTCGGCGAAGTCCTGAACGGAAGAATGGCCTTCAGGCTGATGCTGCTTCTCCTGGTGCTGAAACTTGTCGCCGTGGCCACCAGCTACGCCTCCGGCAACGCCGGCGGCATTTTCGGCCCCAGCTTGTTCCTGGGAGCGATGCTCGGAGGCATCGTGGGAACCGTCGCACAGCACTTGCTCCCGGGCTATGTCGCGTCGCCGGGAGCCTACGCCTTGGTCGGCATGGGAACGGCATTCGCAGGCATCGTGCGCGCGCCCATGACCTCGGTAGTGATGATCTTCGAAATCACGCGAGACTACGCCGTCATCGTCCCGTTGATGATTTCCAATCTGATCAGCTTGTTCATTTCTTCCCGCTTCCAGAAGCAGCCCATCTACGAAGTTCTCGCTCATCAAGATGGCATCCACCTGCCGACCGCGGAGACGCGCCAGCAAGAAGGCCAGCGCCAAGTAGTTCAAGTCATGCGCGACGCCACTGAAGTATTGAACGCGGAGATGACTGTCATGCAAGCCCTCGAAGAAACCAAGTCCAGCGAATTTCGCTCCTGGCCCGTTACCGATGACCGCGGCGTCATCGGCGTTATCAGTCTGCAGAACCTGACTCAAGCGAATAGCGAAGGCTCCGCAAACAAGCGCCTGCGCGAACTAGTTGACCCGAACGACTTTCCCCACGTTCACGAAGATCACTCCCTCCACTTGGCGCTGGACCGCATGGGCGCGAGTCAATTGGACGTGTTGCCCGTCGTGAGCCGCGCCGACCTGCACAAACTGGAAGGCATCATAACGTTGCCGGACGTCCTGGCGAATTACGGCGTCGCTTCGAAACCGTCTCTTTAGGCCCGAGAGCCAACTCGCTCGGCCCCCGACCTCCTTAATTTAAGGATTGGTATACTACCTCTTTTGTTCTATCCTTGCGAAGCCCGCTCAGGGGCCTCCTTAATATGCTCTTCAAGACGCTCAGCGCCGCGGTCTATGGCATCGACGCCTACCTCGTCGAAGTAGAGGTGGACGTCGGTTCCGCGCGCATGCAGGACTTCAACGTTGTGGGCCTGCCGGACAACGCCGTAAAGGAAAGCCGCGAGCGCATCAAAAGCGCTCTTCGCAATTGCGGCTACGAATTTCCTTACGGCCAGGGTGTCACCATCAATCTGGCTCCCGCCGACGTCCGCAAAGAAGGCTCGGGATTCGATCTTCCGATGGGCCTGGGCCTGGTCGGCTGCCAAGGACAGTTCTTTGGCAAACAGCTCGACAAAATGATGTTCCTCGGAGAACTCTCCTTAGATGGAAGCGTCCGTTCCGTACGCGGCGCTCTGTCCGCCGCGCTGGCAGCCCGAGAATTTGGCGTGAAAGCCGTCGCCGTTCCGGAAGCCAATGCTAGGGAAGCGGCCGTCGTGGAAGGCGTGAATGTCTTTGCGCTGAAATCCCTGCCGCAAGCCGTGGACTTGGTGAACTCGCCGGAATCCTTCACGCCCGTCACCGTGGATGCCCAGCAGATGCTCTCCGAAGCCGCGCAATACTCCGTGGACCTCCGTGACGTCCACGGCCAACAAGCCGCCAAGCGCGCTCTCGAAGTAGCCTGCGCCGGCGGACACAACATCCTGTTCATCGGTCCGCCCGGCGCCGGAAAGACCATGCTGGCCAAGCGCATTCCCACCATTCTTCCGCCAATGTCTCTCGAAGAGGCCATCGAAACAACGCGCATTCACAGCGTTGCGGGCGTGCTCGAAGACAGTCGCGGCCTTGTTGGCACGCGCCCCTACCGCTCGCCGCACCACACCATCAGCGACGCAGGCCTGATCGGCGGAGGCGCCGTCCCGCGGCCCGGAGAAGTTTCGCTCGGCCATAACGGCGTCCTGTTCCTCGATGAACTCCCCGAGTTCCAGCGCAACGTTCTGGAAGTTATGCGCCAGCCGCTCGAAGACGGCGCCGTGACCATTTCGCGTGCAGCCGTCTCCGTAACGTTTCCTTCGCGCTTCATGCTCGCCGCGGCCATGAATCCCTGCCCCTGCGGCTATTTCGGCGATCCCACACGCGAATGCCACTGCACCCCGCCGATGATTCAGCGCTACGTCTCGAAAATCTCCGGCCCCCTGCTCGACCGCATTGACATCCACATTGAAGTCCCCGCCGTGAAGTACAAGGAGCTGCGTGCGCCCTCGTCGGCCGAGGATTCCGCCGCCGTTCGCCAGCGCGTCATCGCCGCGCGCGACCGCCAGCTCGAACGCTACCGCAGCGAGAAAAAAACCTACGCCAACGCGCAAATGATGCCCAAAATGATTCGCAAACATTGCGCCATCACTGCGGATGGCGAGAAGCTCCTGGAGAACGCCATCACCCGCCTGGGCCTCTCCGCACGCGCCCACGACCGCATCCTGAAAGTCGCGCGCACCATCGCCGACTTGGAGGGTGCCACAGGAATCGAACCGAAACATTTGAGCGAGGCCATCCAGTACCGCACCCTGGACCGCTCTTATTGGGCTTAGTAGCAAACCCCAGATCACTGTCCTATCGTCTCGTGGCCGAAGCAGCACATCGCAGCCAGTCTGCTCCATTGACTCCGTTTCCATCGCTGTGTTACCCATAGAACGCTTACACTAGGGGCACCCGAGGCCGCTGCAACGCTAAAAATGGCGCCGGACACCAAGCACCTCGAAGTTACGCTGGAGACGCAAGTCGAGAGCGTCAATCTCGCCGAGGAGATGTGTCTCCGGGTGGCCGAGGCCGCCGGCTTCGGCGAAGACGACTGCTACCGCATAGGCATGAGTGTGCGTGAAGGCGTCATCAACGCCTTTCACTACGGCAACCAGGAGCGCCCGGAAAAAAAGATTTATCTTGCAGTGGACCTCACCCCCGATCGAATGATCATCCACGTGCTCGACGAAGGCGTGGGCTTCAAACTCTCCGACGTGCCGGACCCGCTCGCCGAAGAGAATTTGC
This sequence comes from uncultured Acidobacteriota bacterium, assembly GCA_963729455.1. Lineage (GTDB taxonomy): Bacteria > Acidobacteriota > Terriglobia > Acidiferrales > UBA7541 > Acidiferrum. The sequence goes on along the minus strand of CAVSNX010000001.1, from coordinate 257,005 downwards.
TCAGTACCTCCGGACGCGGCATCTTCCTGATGCGCGCCTTCATGGACGAATTTGATGTGGTGTCCGGCAGAACCGGCGGCGCGGAAATCGTCATGTCGAAAAAACTCCCCGCGCCGGGCAGCACGCCGGCCAATGGCCAGGGCGGGCAAAGCACCACGCCGCAGCAGGAGGCATAAAACTAGAGATGGCTCTACATGCCACGCACCGTGACGCTGGAGATGTGATGGTTGTGGATTTCAGCGGACGCATCACTCTCGGCGAAGGCAGCGCCCTGATGCGCAAGACCATTCGCGGGCTGCTTGAGGATCAGCGTACCAAGATACTCTTGAATCTAGCCGACGTGGACTACATTGACAGCTCCGGAATCGGCGAACTGGTCAGCGGGTTTACAGCGGTGAAGAACCGCAGCGGCGACTTGAAATTGCTGCACCTCACGAAAAAAGTTCGCGATCTCCTGCAGATCACCAAGCTCTTCACCGTCTTCGATGTCTATACCGACGAACAGACGGCGCTGCGCAGTTTCGACAGTTAGGTCTTTTTCTTGATACTCGTTTCAGTTTTCCGATGTTCTCCGCTCGCGCGAAGCGTCTGCCTGCGGCACAATCTTCTTCATGAACCCTCGCGCCGACACCCGCTGGATTGTTGATCGCGCCAAATCACTAGGTTTCGACCTGTGCGGAGTCGTGCGCGCGGAAAAATTCCCAGAGCTTGCGCACACCCCGGAATGGCTGGCCCGCGGCTACGCCGGCGAAATGAAGTATCTGGCCGATCCCCGCCGCTCCAATCCGCAACGTGCCATGACCGGCATCCAGAACGTCATCGTCTGCGCCCTCAACTACCAAACCGCCCATCCACTCTCTACCGACCTTTCGACGCAAAGCAACGATGTAGAACCGCGCGGCTGGATTTCCCGTTACGCGTGGGGCGACGATTATCACCAGGTCTTGCTCGAAAAATTGAATCGCTTGGTCGATTTTCTCCGCCAATGTTTCGCCGAGCCGTTCGAAGCACGCGCCTACGTGGACACTGGACCTCTGCAAGAACGCGTGCTCGCGAAATACGCCAGTCTCGGATGGCTTGGAAAAAACACCTTGCTCCTTAATCCAACGCTTGGTTCCTACTTTTTTCTCGGGGTCATTCTCACGACGCTGGACCTCGAGCCCACGCTCGCCGCAACAGAACTGCCGCCTCCCGATTTGTGCGGAAGCTGTACGAAGTGTCTTGATGCTTGTCCCACGCAAGCATTTGTCGCCCCGTACGTCATGGACGCACGCAAGTGCGTCTCCTATCTGACCATCGAACTCCGCGGCAGCATCCCTGAAGATCTTCGCGAACCTATGGGTCGTCACGTGTTCGGCTGCGATATTTGCCAGGATGTCTGTCCCTGGAACCGCCGCGCTCCACTCGCATCCGCGGAAGAATTTCAGCCAAGAGTTTTTCCTCCAGACGAATCGAAGCAAGCCGCTGTATCCCACTCGCACGAGCCCGAGTCGCTCTTGTCTCCGCGACTGGAATGGCTGGCCAGCTTGAGCGAGTCTGAATTTCGCGAACTCTTCCGCAGGAGCCCGATTAAACGCGCGAAATGGAGCGGTCTGGTCCGCAACGCCTGCATCGCGCTTGGAAACTCCGTCGTGCCCCCCGGCTCTGCGGTTCACAAGCGCGCCAGCGAGCTGCTGTCTCGGCTCGCGGGCTCCACTGAAAAAATCATCGCTGAATCTGCCCAATGGGCCCTGTCGCGCATCCAATAGTTGGAAGAGTACAGCGCCGAAAAAAGGGCCCGGTTCGTGCCTCTCCCCTGCGGGGTTACCATCCAGCCCGGACTAGCGGTATAATCCAGGCCGCAAGTCAACTGGCCCTCCGCGCTGTTGGAGTTCCCGTGCATCGCCGCAAGTTTTTGTTCCATACGGGTATCGCCGGCGCAGGATTGCTTGCTGGAGAAAATGTTGTTCCTGGACTCTTGCGCGCAGGCGCCGCCGCCAAATCGGATTTAAATCTCACACTGGAGGAAAATCCCGTGCCGTTTACCGTCCCCCCGCTGCCGTACCCGTTCGACGCTCTAGAACCATACATTGACGCCAAGACCATGGAGATTCATCACGACAAACATCATGGCGCCTACGTCACGAACCTGAACAAAGCCCTGGATGGTCATGCCGATCTGCAGGCCAAGTCCATCGACGATCTCCTCAAAGGGCTAGACTCCATCCCCGAAAATATCCGCATGGCCGTTCGCAACAATGGTGGCGGCCATTGGAACCACACGCTCTTCTGGACGCTCATGAAAAAGGGCGGTGGTGGCGAACCAAAAGGAAATCTTGCTTCTGCGATTCAATCCACGTTCGGCTCGTTCGCCGGATTCCAGGAAAAATTTGGCGCGGCGGGCTTGGGCCGCTTTGGTTCGGGCTGGGCTTGGCTCGTCGTGCGCGACGGTAAGCTCGCCATTGACTCCACGCCGAACCAGGACACGCCCTACCTCCTCACCGGTGGCGGCAAGGCCGTCCTCGGCCTCGACGTTTGGGAGCACGCCTACTACCTGAAGTATCAAAACGTGCGCGGCGATTACATCAAGGCCTGGTGGAACGTCGTGAATTGGGATAAAGCCTCCGTACTTTACGACGCCGCAAAAAAGTAAGCCTCGCTCGCGAGAACACGTAAAATAGAAAAGCCCCCGGCTACACCGGGGGCTTTTCGTTTCCAAAATGAATTTGTTCGGAACTACGCCATCATCTGGCGCTTCGCCAGGGGAACCACCGCCACCGGCAGCCGCGGCGTGGGATAAACTTTCGCCAGCGGCCCAAACGTCCGTGCTTCGCGTGTTGGCACGGGCATCGGCGTGCGCATTGCCCCCACCGACTGCCGTGACGCTTCACGAACCAGCTCCATGCGCCCCCGCACTCGGAACTTCGCGAGCAGCGAAGAAACATGGAATTTTACCGTGCGTTCGGAGAGATTCAGGTTGCACGCAATTTCCTTGTTTGCCAGGCTGTTCATGAGACCGGAAAGAACTTCCTCTTCCCGGCGCGTCAAGCTCACTTGGCTTCGCACCGATTTCCCGGACTGCAGCAGCTTGTCCGCTTTTTCAGTCAGCCCTTCCAGTGTTTCCTCTGCGGCCTGCACCATCACAATGTAATCATTCGGCGATTGGCCGCGCACCATGCAATGCATCGCAAGAAGTCCCGCCGCCTGGTCCACGGGGAACCGGCCATCCGGTCCGGTCTCCACGTGAAAGTGCGCAACTCCCGTACTTTTTTCGTAGAAAAAATAAACATCGCGTCCATAGGACGCCCGCGAATTCGTTATCTGCGGTGAATGTTCACTTCTGCGGATCACCTTCACGTGCACCCCCTCAGAATGCAGCCTCGTGACGGAACCGAAGCTAATTGGTTTTTTTATTCTTCGCCCCTCGACGAGGCGTATTCCCCGGATTGGTAAGCAGTCGGGCAGGCAACCGAGAAGAGGGCTCAAGACTCGGCAGCTTAGACCCCGTGATCGGTAATGGTCAGGCGCGCGTGGGGACTTCCTGAAAGCACGACCGAAACCGCCTTACCGAACTGCAGGGTATGTGCAAATCTTTTGCCTAAGATCCCCAATTGCAAGCTGTTAAGGAATTGAGGGGTTACACCAATCATTCAGAATGGCACAGCCCGAGCGATGGTAGGAATTGCACACTGCGCGAAATTATTCCATCTTATTGATTGCTTGGAGATGAATGGCTAGCTCAGCCGGGCCAACGAATTTGGTCCATGCCCTGTGGAAAAGTATCCGATTTGGGAAACCGGACCAAAACGGTTCACAGCGAAACGATGCGCGTTTGCTCGGGACTCACCAACTCGTAGGCCATTCCCCGCCAGCGAATCTTTCGCGTAAGCAGCGAATTCACGAAGTTGGCGACATACAAAAACGGGATGAACACCGTCAGCAGGATGTAGATCCAGCCTTGGCCGGTAATCTGAGACCGCCCAGCTGGAAGAACCTCCGTCACGCCGATGAGCCGAAACGAACCTCGAATCGCCGAAAGCAGAATGGGAAGAAACGTGAGCGTCACGATGTGAAATGCCGGTCTTTGCCCCACGAGGTCTTCCAAAATCAACGCAGCGCCAAGCACCAGCGTCAGGCAGTACAGAAAATGCGTTGCCGCCGCCGGACCCCAAACCTGGCTCGCGTACACGCGCGTAATCAAAATCTGCCGGTTCGTGAATTCCAGCAGCCCATTGAAATCCGTTTCCACGTACGAAAGCGTCAGGCACTCCGGCAAGAAAACAATCGATCGATTATTCCGCTCCAGCACGCGCGTCATGGAATAATCGTCACTGACGGAATTTCTCCACTCCTCCAAAACACCCGATTGCTCAAAAATACTTCTGCGGATCGCGGTCCCGCCACCCCAGCAAAAATTCTTCCCTTTCTCTGTGAGCATGGTAACGACCGGAGCATTCCATGCCGCCAGCAGCGCTGTCGCCAGGTTGCTGCGATTGGGGATGAACCAACGCATGGTCGTCGTCGCGCCAATCCGCGAATCTCCCAGCGGCGCCACCATGTGATGCAGCCAGCTCTTTCCGGGGCGTCCGTCGGAATCGACGAACACCAAAACCTCAAACTCCGGCGCCAGTTGTTCGATGGCCGCTCGAAGATTGTTTACTTTTTCGCTGCAGCCGTTCGGCGGTCCCGCGATGATCACTTGGGCTTTCACCCGCGAATTTTTCGCCACGCGCTCGATGATGCTTCGTGCGGGATCGGACCCCGAGGCGAGGATAAAAAAAATCTCGTAGTTTTGCCGTTCGAATTCCGTCAGCGCAACAAGGTTCCGCTCGAGCCCCGGCTCGACACCCTTGCAAGGGCACAGCACCGCCACGCGTGGCGCATAGAATCCGGGATCGGTATTCAGCCGCCGTCGCACATAACCCAGCCACTGCAAGACCTGCCAGATGAGGTACGCCCCGATGGCGATTTGTACCACCGCCAGAAAATAGAAAAGTGTCTCCACGCCTTTTGAGAATAGCAGAGGAAGAATGTTCGCAAAGCGCCGTTTGAGCGGCTAGAATCGCACCCGTTAACGTCTGTACTGAGGAGAACACACATGCCAAGAGTGGATGCAGGGATGGTAACGACGGCGCTCGAACTGCCGGGTTATCGCATCGTCAGAAATTTCGGAATTGTCCGCGGCATTGTTGTGAGGTCGCGCAGCGTCATCGGCAATCTGGGCGCAGCGCTCCAAACCATCGTCGGCGGAAACATCACCATCCTCACCAACCTCTGCGAAAAGACACGCGAAGATGCGTTCGAACTTTTGCTCCAGCACGCCGCCGAACACGGCGCAAACGCGGTCATCAACATGCGCTACGACGCCACCGAGGTGATGCAGGGAGTCACCGAAGTGCTCGCCTACGGCACCGCCGTGCAGGTTGAGCGCATCTCCTGATTCATTTTGTGCGTTCGCGACACCCCGCGAACCAGTGATAGAATTCCGCCCTCCCATGTTCTGCTCAAAGTGCGGCGCACAAGTCTCTCCCAGCAGCAGGTTTTGCTCCACCTGCGGCGCACCTCTTGATCCGGACACGGGAACCACTCTGATGGGCGAGGAAGCCCGAGCGGAAGGCGAAACATTTGTGCCCGTGACGCCCACGCCGCGCAAGCCGCCTTCCTCACCCTCCTCGCCGCGAACTCCGCGCTCCTCTCCCTCTAGCAGCCCGCTCACGAGTTCGGACCCTATTGGTGGCGGACGGTTCACGCCTGGCCAGATCATCGCCGGACGCTACCGCGTTGTGGCCATGGCAGGCCGCGGCGGAATGGGCGAAGTCTATCGCGCGGAAGATTTAAAGCTCACGCAAGTTGTCGCCATCAAATTCCTTCCCGAAGCGCTCTCCCAGGATGCCGCGGCGCTCGCGCGCTTCCACGCCGAAGTCCGCACCGCGCGCCAGGTCTCCCATCCCAACGTCTGCCGCGTCTTCGATATCGGCGACGCCGATGGTACGCTATTCCTCACCATGGAGTATGTGGACGGCGAGGATCTCGCTTCCGTCGTCCGCCGCATCGGCCGTCTTTCACCGGACAAAGCCACCGAAGTCGCGCGCCAGATCTGCGCAGGCCTCGCCGCCGCGCACGAACGCGGCGTGATTCATCGCGACCTGAAGCCCGCAAACGTCATGCTCGACGGCGCCGGCAAAATCCGCATCACCGATTTTGGCCTCGCCAGCATCGCCGCCAGCATCAAGGGCCCGGACGCTCGCGCAGGAACGCCCGCCTATATGGCGCCAGAACAGCTCGCCGGCCGCGAAGTCACCCCTAAGAGCGACATCTATTCCCTCGGCCTGATTCTCTACGAAATTCTCACCGGCAAGCGCGCCTTCGAAGCCGCCACCCTCCCGGAATTGATGAAGCAGCGCGAGTCCGGCGCCATCACCAATCCCTCCACGCTCGTTCGCGATCTCGATCCCTTGATCGAACGCGTCATCCTTCGCTGCCTTGAGACCGACCCCGATAAGCGTCCCGCCACCGCGCTACAAGTCGCCGCCGCTCTTCCCGGAGGCGATCCTCTCGCCGCCGCCCTCGCCGCCGGCGAAACTCCTTCGCCTCAAATGGTCGCCGCCGCCGGCGGAAAAACCGGACTCGCCCCGCGCGTCGCTCTCGCATGCCTCGCCGCCGTAATCCTGGGATTTGTTTTCTTTGTTGCCGTGGGCCGCAAGGAAAATGGCCTCGATCGTCTCCACCCTGAAAATCCACCCGAGGTTCTCGCCAAAAAATCTCGCGAAATCATTTCGAGCCTCGGCTATCCCGGCCCGCCCGCCGACAAAGCCGACGGCTTCGATTACGACAACGATTTTCTCTCGTACCTCGAAACGAATCCTTCCCAGCATCCCCAATGGGACCGCGTGCTTTCCGAGCAGCCCCCCGTCCTCCGCTATTGGTTTCGGCAAAGTCCCAGCGAAATGAGCCCCAGCGGCTTTTGGTCCAATTCCTTCACTCCCAATGTCGTCACCTTCACCGACCCGCCCATGACTCTCTCCGGCATGATCAATCTTGAACTCGATCCTGATGGCCGCCTGCTTTCTTTCCAGGCAATCCCTTTTCAAAAAGAAGAGAACCCGCAACCCGTCCGTCCAGCCGACTGGCTTCCGCTATTCACCGCCGCGGGACTCGACCTCGCTCAATTTCACTCCGTGGAGTCCGTCTGGGATTCGCTTGCCTCCGCAGACACGCGCGCTGCATGGGACGGTGTCTGGCCCGGCAGCTCTCGTCCTCTGCACATCGAAGCCGCCTCTCGCCGCGGCAAGCCCGTTTATTTCGCCCTGACTGGCCCGTGGACAAAGCCAGAGCGCATGAAGAAAGCCGATCAGACTCGCGCCAACAAGCTCAGCCAAATCATCGGTCTCTTCGTCGCACTCATCATCTTTGCGGGAGGCTTGCTCCTCGCCTATCGCAACTATTCGCGCGGCAGGAGCGACCGCCAGGGCGCCCTGCGCCTCGCCTCTCTCGTTTTTGCTCTTGAGCTCACCATTTGCTTGTTTCGCTCCCACTTTGTTCTCACTCTGGACACCGTCGGCCTGCTCATCCTTGCTCTCAGCACGGCCCTCTTTGTTTCCGCCTTCATCTGGATGCTTTATATTGCCTTGGAGCCCTATGTTCGCCGTAACTGGCCACAGACCATCATCTCCTGGACCCGCTTTCTGAGCGGACACTTCCGGGACCCACTCGTCGGCCGCGATCTCCTTCTTGGCATCATCCTTGGCATCTGTTGGGGTTTTGTCTTCGAGCTTAACAACCTTTTTCTGATTCGCGCGGGCGCCCGGCCCATTCTCGGAAGTACGGAATTTCTCCAGGGTACTCGCGAGACTGTGGCCGTTTGCCTGAGCAGCATCGTCAGCTCCATTCAAACCACTTTTGTCTTTTTTTTCCTGATCGTTCTTTTGCGTGTGCTGGTCAAGAACCGTTGGCTGGCCGCCTCGATATTCGTCCTGCTTTTCACCCTGCCGAAAGTCTTGGGCAGCGATCATCCGCTGATGGAATTGCCAGTATGGCTCTTCATTTATAGCGTCGCCGCCGTCGCCATGGTCCGCTTTGGATTGATTGTTCTTGCGCTGGGCGTTCTCACCGTCGATGGTCTTCTCAATGTGCCTATCAGCCTGGATTTTTCAAATTGGTATGCTGCCCGCTCGCTCTCCGTGCTGCTCGGCTTTGTGGTGATCGCGGCTTGGGGTTTTTATACTTCCCTCGGTGGTCAGCGTCTTTGGAAAGAGAACCTTTTCGACTGAACGACATCACTCTGCTGCCCCGCTCGGACTTCCTCGCCTCAGTCCTGCTTCGTGATTGCCGCCGCCAATTCCTCGATGCCCGTCAGTGCCCGGCTCGCTGCCAGCCGCGCTTTCTCCATGAACGACGAATCCAGCAGAAACGCGCAGCGATCCACGAACGGATGGTTCGCCGCTTCGAACGGCTTGCGGCTGCGCCGTGTGCTTGCCGCCCGCGCCAGCAACTCTTCGTACATCTGCAAGTCGCGCTGAAAATCAAGCGCGTCGCCCGCGCTCCAGCCCTGCTGCCGCGTCAACGCCGCCAGAAACTTCCTGCGATACGCCGTAGCGTCCCGCCGCACCATCGTGCGCGGCTTGGACCGCCCCGCCGCTCGCGGCTCGTCACAAACAATCTCCAGCGCGCGCACGCTCAATGCCAGCAGCGCTTCGCGTTGCAACAAGCTAAGAAGATCCCGGTACAACGAAGCGTGCACCTGCAGCGCGTGCCGTCCATTCTCGATCACGTACGAATCCACAAATCGCGGCACAATGCGCTCGCGATTCAGCGCCTCCATGATCCGCTGCCCCAGCTCCGCCGGCCCATCTTTCGAATTTTCTTTTTCGCGCGCCATGTCCAGAAACCATGTTAGCAGGACTCCGTCTCCCTCCCGCGCCACGCCAAAAATGAAAAACCCCGGCAAAATCTCGCCGGGCCTTTCCACCAGTCACCAGTCACCAATCACTAGTCACCAATCAATGAATCGCTCTCGGGCTGTCCGGCCCAACGCGCTTCGGCTTCGCTTCCGGCTCCGGCACGATGGGCGGCGCAACCGCATTCTTCTGCAGCGCATGTTCGAGCACTTCGTCAAGCGTCCGCACGTACGTGATTTTGATGTCACCCAGAATGTCCGGCGTAAGATCCGCCACGACATTGGGCTCGTTGTCCGCAGGCAGCAGTACTTCCTTGATGCCCGCCCGCTTCGCTCCCAGGACTTTCTCCTTCACGCCGCCGATCGGCAGCACGATTCCCGAGAGCGTCATTTCTCCGGTCATCGCCAGCCGATCTTTCACCGGCCGCCCGCTCAGCAGGCTGACCAGCGCCGTCACCATCGCCGCGCCCGCCGATGGGCCGTCCTTCGGCACCGCTCCCGACGGCACGTGGATGTGAATGTCCTGCTTGCGGAAGAAGTCCGGGTCAATCCCGTAGCGCTCGCCGTTCGCACGTGTCCACGTCAGCGCCGCGGTCATGGACTCTTGCATGACTTCACCAAGGTGTCCGGTCATCGTGAACTGCTTGCCGCCGCGCATGCGCGTGGCTTCGATGAAGATGATGTCTCCGCCCACCGGCGTCCACACCAGCCCAACCGCCACTCCTGGCCGCTTGACACGCTCCTCGACTTCCTTTTCCGTGCGGAACTTCGGCACGCCCAGGAACTCGCGAACGATTTCCGGTGTCACCACCATCTTTTCCGTCTTGCCTTCAGCGATGCGCCGCGCTTGCTTGCGGGTGATCGTTGCGATCTCCCGCTCCAGGTTTCGAACGCCCGCTTCCCGCGTAAAGCTGTGGATGATCTCCCGCAGCCCTTCATCGGTGAATTCGATCTGCTCTCCCGCTTTGATCCCGTTTTCGGCAGTCTGCTTCGGGATCAGGTATTTGTGCGCGATGTGCAGCTTTTCCTCGCCCGTATACCCCGGCAGCTCGATGATCTCCATGCGGTCACGCAGCGGCTCCGGAATGGGATCCATCCAGTTCGCCGTGGCAATGAACAGCACCTTCGATAGATCGAACGGCACGTCCAGATAGTGATCGCGGAACGCGTTGTTCTGTTCCGGGTCAAGAACTTCCATCAGCGCCGACGATGGATCGCCGCGGAAATCGCGGCCCAGCTTGTCCACTTCGTCGAGCATCATGACGGGGTCGTTCGTCTCCGCCCTCTTCAGTCCTTGAATCACCTGCCCCGGCAGCGCGCCAATATACGTGCGCCGGTGCCCGCGGATTTCCGCCTCGTCGTGCATGCCGCCAAGCGCGATGCGCACGAACTTCCGTCCCAGCGAACGCGCAATGGATTTCCCGAGCGAAGTCTTGCCCACGCCCGGAGGCCCGACAAAACAAAGAATCGGCCCCTTCATTCCCGGCTGCAGTTTTTTCACCGCCAGGTAATCCAGGATGCGCTCCTTTACCTTTTGAAGATCGTAGTGATCTTCATCGAGAATCGCGTGCGCCTTGGGAATGTCAATTTCTTCGCTTCCCGAGGATTTGCTCCACGGCAGCGAAGTCATCCATTCCAGGTACGTTCGCGAAACCATGTACTCCGCCGAAGCCGGCGTCATTTTCGCCAGCCGCTTCAGCTCGCGGTCGCACTCCTTCTTGGCTTCCGCGGACATGGCCGCTTCTTCCACCTTCTTGCGGAGCTCGTCGATCTCCTGCATCGAATCGTCGGATTCGCCTAGTTCCTTTTGAATCGCCTTCATCTGCTCGCGCAATAAATATTCGCGCTGGTTCTGGCTGACCTGCTCCTGCACCTGATCGTGAATCTTCGACCGCAGTTCCAGCACTTCCAACTCTTTCGAAAGCTCGCGAATCAACGTTTCCAGGCGCCTCCGCACGCTCGAAGTCTCGATCAACTCCTGGCGCAACAGCGTTGAAAGCGAAGGCAATGTGCCGGCGATGAAGTCCGCCAGCCGTCCCGGATCCTCAATGTTCATTGCCGCGGATTGCAAATCGTCGGAAAGTTGCGGTGAATGGCTCACCACATCGCGGAAAAGTTCTTGCGCATTCCGTTGCAGCGCTTCCAGTTCGGTATCTGCTTCGCCCAAAATGTCCGGCTGTGCTTCCACCCGCGCCCGCAGAAACGGCCGCATGCCGACCAGGTCAACCACCTGAATCCGCTGCAAGCCTTCCAGGAAAATAACCACATTGCCGTTCGGCATTTTGACGGTCTTGTGCACTTTTGCGAGCGTGCCTACTTTGTGCAGGTCTGCGGCCGCAGGATCCTCAATGCGCGGATCGAGCTGTGCCACCACTCCCAACATCTTTTCGTCGCCCTGTAAGGCGCTAACCAGTGCCAGCGAGCTTTCCCGTCCTACGGTCAGAGGCAGGACAGCGCCCGGAAATAGGACGGTGTCGCGAACCGGCAGGATGGGAAGTATCTCTGGCACCACAAATTTTTTCTCAGCCATGATGTCCCCTCGTCAGCGACGCGGCGGGATAAAAGCCGCATCGCACCATTTTAGATGCAATCCCGCAAGAAAGGGTGCACAAATACGCGAATGTTGCTAGCATAAAATCTTAGTATCAAACACTCATATTCTAACACATCTATGAGTCTTCCGCGAACCATGCAGTAAATTATTTATTATCAGTAATATACAAGACGCTGCCTCTGGCCAGGATTCACCCCTCCCTCCCCTTACCATCACTTATCGGCTCAATTCCTCGACGCTCTACCCTCTCGGCGGCTGAAAATCGCTCTCGAACAAAGGATTCCGCCTCCTGGCGATTGCGAATTTCGCCCTCCAATTGAGCATCCTCCAGCGCCTGTAGAATACGGCTAAACACCGGCCCAGGACGCAGCCCCATTGCTTGCAAGTCATCGCCCGTTAGTAAGCGCTCCGGACGGACCTGCTCCGGCGGCGTCTCGGCGATAAACCGCTGCACGAACTCATACGTTTCCAGATGCCGGTTGCTCGACAAACAATCCAGCCGGTGCAAAGCCAGATGCTCGTCGAACTGCGGCAGCCGTACAAACCGCTTCAGCGTCGCAGCGCGCATGGACTCAACATCCTTGAACCGCATGTGATTGTTCACCAGCGCAAGGATTTGCTCCGTGTCCTCGTTCGAAAACCGCAGCCGCCGGCAAATCTCCTCCGCCATTCGAACGCCCACATCCACGTGCCCATCGAAGCGGATGCGGTCTCCCGTTTCCGCTGCCGGCCGGAACGTCGGCGGTTTTCCTACGTCGTGAAGAAGAACTCCCCACGCCAGTGTTGGTGACGTGCCCGCCGGAAGTCCTTCGAGCATAAGCAGTGTGTGGATCCAAACGTCGCCTTCCGGATGATACTGCGGCGGCTGATCCACTCCTTTCATCGCGCCGATCTCGGGCAGAACTTGCTGCAAGAGCCACGTCTGGTTGAGCAATTCGAACGCGCGCCGCGCCGCTCCCTCCGTCAGCATCTTGGTGAGTTCCTCGTGCAAACGCTCCGGCGAAACCTGGCGGATCTCCTTGACGTGACGCCGAATCGCTCGAAACGTTTCCGCCTCGATTTCAAATTCAAACCGCGCCGCGAAGCGCACCGCGCGCATCATCCGCAGTTTGTCTTCCGTGAATCGCCGGTCGGCCTCGCCGATTGCCCGAATCGTTTTCGCCTTCAGGTCCGCTTGCCCGCCAACGAAGTCCAGCACTTCTCCGGTATCGTGGCGCATCAACAATCCATTGATCCTAAAATCGCGCCGCTGCACATCTTCCTGCGCCGTTTTCGAATACACCACGCGGTCCGGGTGACGTCCATCGCTATAACCCACATCCGACCGAAACGTCGCCACCTCCACTTTCAACCCGTCCCGAGGAATCAAAATCACACCGAACTGCGCCCCAACCGCCACACCTTCCGGAAAAAGTGCCATCACCTTCTCCGGCGTGGCATTCGTAGCCACATCGTAGTCTGCCGGCTCGCGTCCCAGCAGGAGATCGCGCACACACCCACCCACCAGCAGCGCCTCATATCCGCTTCGCCGGAGCGCTTCGCAAATCGAATTGGCCATCTCCCGTGCCGTCACGCTCCGATTATGCTGCAATTCTCCCTGTAGCTCACCCTTTAGGAGTGACGCTTTTCCATGCCTAACCTGGATCGGTCTTCGGGCAGGACCTTTGGCTGCGGAACTTCAGCAATTCAACCCTGGGATGCTCACGCGGAAACGAATGAAAAGAGGCTTCTGCTCATTGGCAGACTCACTCTTCTCTGACTGAAAACTGAGAACTGAAAACTGAAAACCGCTCAGCGAACGCTTGGCGCTATCTGCTGCGGAAGACCAGGCAGGTGATATCGTCGGACTGGCGCGTGGCGCCAACGAAGTCATCCACTTTTTTCATCAAATAATTGAGGCTCTCTTGCGCATTCCAATCCGGCAGGTTTCGAATCGCGCTCAGCCAGCGCTCATTTCCAAACTCTTTTCCTTCTTCATTGAAGGCTTCGACAACGCCGTCCGTGAAAAAAATCAGCACATCACCTGGTTTGAGTTCCAGCGAAGCAGTTTCATACGCCTCGCCGGTTTGAATGCCCAGTGGCAGTCCGCCGACCTCCAGAGTTTCAATCGCGCCATTTACACGCCGGACTATCGGCGCGTTGTGTCCGGCATTCACGTACGTCAGCCGCCGCAAGGCCGGATTGTATTCGCTGAGAACCGCCGTCGTGAAACGCAGACCGTTCAGGCTGTGCGCGCAAGCGTAGCGATTCAGTCGCGCCACCAGATCCGCGAGCGGAGCATTTTCTCCCGCGATCGTCCGCAAGCTGGCTTGCAGCGTCGCCATCAACAGCGCTGCGGGAACGCTTTTGCCGGCCACGTCCGCGATCACTACCATCAGCCTCTGGCTCTCTTCTGCATTTGGATAGAAGGCGTCGTAATAATCGCCCGCGACGGAATTCTGTGGACGCGTTGCGAATGCAATGTCCGCGCCCATGACTTCTGGCGCTCGCGAGGGCACAAGCCAGGTCTGGATTTCCCGCGCGATTTCCAAGTCGCGCTTCATCGTCACTTTGTCGGCCAGCTCCAGCGAAAGCAACAGCAGGAACAGCAAGGCGGCGAACGCTTCGAAGTTCACATCTGATTTGAATCCCGAGATCACCAGCATCACCGAAGCAATCAGCAGAAGAACGCGCCGCGCCGGAGACATCTTCATCAGCAGCGCCCAGAAAAACTGCCTGGCTACATGGAGCGGTTGGCGCCAGTACGGAAGCTTGCGAATCTCTTCCCAGTCGACGTCGTGGCCATAGAAGCCGTAACTGGCGCGCGCATCCGCGGTGAATTGCGACCAGAGGTCCTCGATATCGCGCCCTTCGCTGACGCGCTGCCAGAATTGGCGTGCACGATCCATTGCGCGCGACGGAGGGCGCGGAGAAGAGACACCGGGAATGGGGGGACGCTCATGCAAGGTTCGCTCAGGAAAGTTAGAGTATAGGCCATTCAGCGGAGATTCGCCGGAAGTTACGAATCTTCGCGCTCGTGTTCCGGATCATCGCGGCGAAGCGATCCGCCAAACTGCACCTTGCCGAAACCGAAGCGGTCGCGCAAGCGGTCCGCGGCGCTCGTAAGTTTGTCGAGCTTAGCGCGCCGCTCCGCTTCCAGCAAGTCGAGCTGTTCATTGCCGTGCGTGAGCCCGCTGAGGCTTACGCCGAGCAGCCGGACTTTTCGTTTCACATCCCGGTGCACGCGGAACAGTTCCTGAAATACCGCAAAAATATCGGAATCCAACCGCGTTGCTTCCGCAAGTGTTTTCGAACGCGTGTGCGTTTCGAATCCCGCGTAGCGAATCGTCAGCGTGAGCGTGCGCGCGGCGAGCCCCGCTTCGCGCAGCCGCTTGCACGCTTTTTGCGAAAGATGGCTGAGCAGCGCAGCCATGACTTCCGCATCGCTCGCATCTTCGCCGAACGTGTGATTGTGCGAAATGGATTTTGGCTCCGCATCAATCACGAATTCGTACGAATCGCCGCCGCGCGCCTTGCGAAAAAGCGCCGTGCCCCACTGTCCAAAAATCGATTCGAGTTTTTCTTGTGGAACGGCGGCAATTTGTTCGACGATTTCAATCCCGAGCGCGCGCAGCGCCCGCTCGGTCACTTCGCCGATCCCCGGAATTTTTCGAACGGGAAGTTGCGCGAGAAATCGCTCTTCTCTTCCCGGCGCCACCCACACCAGCCCGCGCGGCTTGGCCTGGTCGGAAGCGACTTTGGCGACCAGCCGCGTGGTCGCGAGCCCGCCCGAGCATGGAAGATTCGTAGTTCGTGTGATCGTTCGAAGCAACTTGTCCGCGGCAGCGAAAGGCGGGCCGTGCAAGCGCTCCGTGCCGGCGAGATCGAGATACGCTTCGTCAATCGAAACCATCTCCACAATCGGCGAAAATTGCCCGAGGATGGAAGCGACGCGGTCGCTCCACTCTCCATATTTTTCGTGATGCCCATCCAGAAAAATCGCGTGCGGGCAAAGCCGCCCCGCCGTTCGAAGCGGCATCGCCGAATGAATTCCATATTTCCGCGCCTCGTAGCTCGCTGCGGAAACCACGCCACGCTGGTCCGGCCGTCCTCCAACAACCACCGGCTTGCCGCGCAACTCCGGCCGCTCCAGCAATTCCACCGAAACAAAAAACGCATCCATATCCACATGCAAAATGGACGCCTGCGCAATCGAAGATTGCTCCTCGATCGGCCCATGCTTCGCCCGAAACCGTGCCATCTCCGGCATGCCGCTAGCCTACTCCGCCGCGGCGCGCCTAACAATTCCGATTTGGCTCTGTCGGCGAAACTAGAGTGCATCCGGCGCGGATCCCAGGACGAACAGAAAATCGCGCGGGGTTACAATACGCACGCCATGGAATTGCGCCGGAAAGTCCCGAATATTTCCTGTAACGATAAAATCAGCTCTGGCTTCGAGCGCGCACTCCATCACCCTATCGTCATCTGGATCCCGCGCCACCGCTACTCTTTTTCGAGGCACCACGAAGATGGCAACCTCCCGAAGTTCCCTCACGAATCTTACTGCCCTATGCTGATCCATGCCAAGGTAGCTGCGAGTCAGAACTTCGCGATATTCAGCGAGGAGCGGTTCCGAAATATAACAGCGAAATTGTTTCGAGGTCGCCGCATCCAGGATGGCTGCGGGCGCGCCTTTTTGATGCAGAAGCCCGGAAACGACTACGTTTGTGTCCAGAACTACCTTAAGCATTCTTTAATTTCTGCTTGCGCTCGCGGCGGTAGCGTTTGATCTCCCGGTTTATTTCTCGCATTGTTAAACGGTCAAGCCCCTTGGCTTTGGCCTCGCGTCGAATTTCTTCCACGACGGGAAGAGGCTGTGCAAAGTTTTTCAAATACTCCTCGATGCCCATGATCACCACTTGCGGTTCGCCACGTTTGCCGACCACGAACCGTTCCCGGTTCTGCCCCGCCCGTTTGAGTATCTGGCCGAATTGCGTGCGCGCGGTCAGCGCCGACACTATCCGCGCAACAGACTGCGATCCCGCTGATCGTCTTTTTGCCATTTGTCCATCCCGCCTGCGCTGAACTGATTAATTAGTTCAGAACAGATTTTACTCTGCGTGGAGTCCTTCCTCAAGTCTTTTCGGCGGCGATGACGCGGGGGATTCCGGAGAGATCGTTGGTGACGCCGACGTTCGTCCATGTGGGTGCATCGAGGAGCGGCTGGACGGCGGGGAGGCTGTTGTGGCCGAGTTCGAGGACGAGGAGGCCGCCGGGTTTGAGATGCGCGGCGGATTGCGCGATGAGATCGGCGTAGAATTCGTAGCCTTCTTCGCCGCCGTAAAGTGCAACTTCGGGTTCGTGGTCGCGGACTTCGCGTTCGAGTGTTTCCTTTTCGCGGCGGCCGACGTACGGCGGATTGCTGACGATCAGATCGAAGAACGGTGACTGGTGGCTCGTGACCGGTGACTGGCATTTCGTGGCCGGCGATTCGAGCCCTGCGGCAATTTCAGAATTGCTTTGCAGTGGCGCAGCTAGCTGCGCCACTGCAACGGATCCCGCTACGCCTTCGAGAAGGTTGCCAGCAAGAAACCGAATTCTGCCGGCGACGGGATGGCGCGCTGCGTTGCGTTGCGCGATGGCTAGAGCGGCGGGCGAAATGTCCGTCGCGTGGATCGTTGCGGCAGGCAATTCCTTCGCAAGGGCAATCGCGATGCAGCCGGAGCCGGTGCCGATGTCGGCGATTTGCAGGCCTTCGCCGGTGAGCGTTTGTTTGCGGCCGGCGCGGATTTCGCGGACGGCGAGGCGGTCGAGAGCGACTTCGATGAGGTGCTCGGTTTCGGGGCGGGGGATCAGGACGTCGGGAGTGACTTCGAATTCGAGGCCCCAGAATTCCTGTTTGCCGGTGAGGTGTTGCGTGGGCTCGCCCGCGGCACGGCGCGCGAGGAGTTCGAAATAGCGAGCTGCGTCGGCGGGGCTGATTTTTTCTTCTGGATGGGAGTAGATCCAGGTGCGGTCGCGGCCGAGGACGTGGAGGAGCAGAAGCTCGGCGGCTAGCGTGAAGGAGGGAACGTGCGCATCGCGCAGTTGCGAGATGCCTTGCTTTAGCGCGGTGCGAATGTCGGTCACTACTTTACTTTAGCCAAATCACTGCGCCGTGAAAACAGACCGAAGAAAATATAACGCAGAGACGCAGAGTGCACAGAGATTCGCGGAAAATAATTTGGTAGGACAGGCATTCCTGCCTGTCCTCTTCGGCTTTTGCGAAAAAAACCGGACAGACAGGAATGTCTGTCCTACTCATGCTTCGGCGAGCTCTTGCTGGAGGCGCTCGGCTTCGTAGTGGGAGACTAGGCCGTCGACCAGCGGGGCGAGCTTGCCTTCCATCACGTCGGTGAGCTGGTGGAGCGTCAGGCCGATGCGGTGGTCGGTGACGCGGTTCTGAGGGAAATTGTAGGTGCGGATTTTTTCGGAGCGGTCACCGGTTTTGATTTGGCCGCGGCGCTCGGCGGAGAGGGCGGCCTGGCGCTTCTCCTGTTCCTGTTCGTAGAGGCGGGCGCGGAGAACGCGCATGGCTTTGGCGCGATTTTTGATTTGCGATTTCTCGTCCTGCTGCGAGACGACGAGACCGCTGGGAATGTGCGTGATGCGCACAGCGGAATAGGTCGTGTTGACGGACTGACCGCCCGGGCCGGAAGAGCAGAAAGTATCAACGCGCAAATCTTTCGGCTCGATCTTGATGTCAATTTCGTCGGCTTCGGGGAGGACGGCGACGGTGGCGGCGGAAGTGTGAATGCGGCCTTGCGTTTCCGTGGCAGGGACGCGCTGGACGCGGTGCACGCCGCTTTCGTATTTTAATTTCGAATAAACCTTGTTGCCTTGAATGGCGGCGACGACTTCTTTCAAGCCGCCGAGCGAAGAGGGAGAACTTTCGAGAACTTCGACTTTCCAGCCCAGCGTTTCCGCGTAACGCGAATACATGCGGAAAAGTTCGGCGGCAAAGAGAGCGGCTTCGTCGCCGCCGGTGCCGGCGCGGATTTCCACGATGACGCTCTTTTCGTCGAGGGGATCCTTCGGGAGCAGCAGGAGTTTCAGTTCGCGCTCGGCCACTTCCTTGCGCGCGGTGAGTTCTTTTTCTTCCTCTTGCGCCATCTGCTTCATCTCCGCGTCTTCCGCTTCGAGAAACATCTGGTGCGCGCCGGCGAGATCTTTTTCGATTTGCTTGAACTCGCGGTGCTTAGCGACGATTTCGCCGAGTTCGGATTGCTGCTTGGCGACTTTCTGGAAGCGCGAGGAATCCGAAACGATCTCCGCCGAGGAAAGTTCCTGCGTGAGTTCGTCGTAGCGCGTGCCAAGCTGGTCCAACTTTTCCGATAACGTTAGTGCGGCCATTACAAAACCTCAGTAGTTCTTAGTTGTTAGTTCTAAGTTCTTAGTAAAGAAAAAAGAGAGAAGTATGTCTGAGAATGTTTCCAGTTTGCAGAGGAGTGCGGTCTCCCGGAGCGGGAGCGAGAGGCGAGTCAGCTAATAGAACGTGGCGTACATCGATTTGCTCTGCTTCAAGAATAACGCCGATGTCAAATTCTTGCAAACCAGGGCACGGGACAGTTTGCGATTTCGGCGTTTTGAGAACTTGACCGACGCGGTTCAGTGACGTTTATACTTTCTCATGCGTTGTTCCAAGGGCATAGCAGCAGCCAGTGTGGCACTCCTCATGCTTAGCGCCTGCCTTCTATACTTGGCGTATTCGTTGGTTGAGGAGGTTCTTGGAGTTTACTTTCCGGAAGATGCTTTCGATATATCTGAAAGCGTTCTGTTCACTGGTGTTGCTATCTGGGCTATGGCGACGGCCATCGGGGTGTTACGCCTGCGCCGGTGGGCACGTACCTCTGCGCTGTGGATTAGTATTGCTACGTTTCTCGTGTATCTGCCGAATCTTGCCAAATATATTTATCTTGTAAGGACTGCTCCGGACGTAGGTTGGAGCTCGGAAATCCTATATCCATTAGTCCCTCTGTACGGCCTGGGAATTTGGTGGTTGATTCTCTTCACACGCCCAGGAGTGATGGTCCAGTTTCTTCAGCAATCGAGTCCCGTTGGATTTGAAAAGAAGTAGTCGGTGTTCCATTCAAATTCCTTGAGCGGATACTTCTAGTGGCCCTGATAAGGCTGGAAGTCTGAAACTGATTTACACCGTGTATCCATGGATCGCGCCGTTGCTCAAGCGCGAAGCGATATACTACGATGCGGCTGGAATCGAGCGGGCCGCCTCGGAAGGCGGCCCCTAGAAGAGCGCGCGGCGAAGCGACTATGAGTGAAGCGGTACGGACGATGATGCGGATGGATGCCGAGGCGGCGCGGGAGACTGCGGCTGAGGCGGATGCGGGATTTCTTTGGGATTTTTGGTATCCGGCGGTGCGGAGTGCGGAGATTCGCGGGCAGAAGCTCGTGAAGGCGATGCTCCTGGAAGTGCCGCTGGTGCTGGGGCGTACGGCGGAGGGGAAGGCGTTTGCGATGCGGGATGCGTGTCCGCACCGGGGGATACCGCTTTCGTACGGGCGGCTGGATGGGAACGTGGTGGAGTGCTGTTATCACGGGTGGCGATTCGATGCTTGCAGCGGGCGATGCGTGGAGATTCCTTCGCTGACGAGCCAGGACAAGCTGAAGGTCGAGCGGATTTTCGCGGGGCATTTTCCTTGTGAGGAGCATGACGGTTACGTGTGGGTTTATATGAATGCTCCGGGGACATTGCTGCCGGAGACGATACCGGCGGCGCCGACGCTTAGCGTTTTCAGCGACAAATACAAAATGATTCATCTGGATTGCGAGCTGCCTTCGCATGTGGATCAGGGAATCATCGGGTTGATGGACCCGGCGCACGGACCGTTCGTGCACCAATCGTGGTTCTGGCGGAAGCGCGCGAGCATTCATGAGAAGGCCAAGCAGTTTGAGCCGATTCCGAATGGATTCCGGATGAGCCCGCACCAGCCGAGCTCGAACAGCGCGCCGTACCGGCTGCTGGCGAAGATGACGGGCGAGACGGTGACGACGACGATTGATTTTGTGCTGCCGAATCTGCGCACGGAAATTGACCGTAGCGGGAAGCTGTGGTTTTCCAGCCGTGCGACGGTGACGCCGGTGCGGCGCGATCTTTGCCGGATTGATTTCGTGGCCGCTTGGAACTTGCCTGTTCCTGTGGCGGTTTTTCGGCCGTTTGCGAAGAAATTTTTGCGGCAGGATCAGTTGACGATGATCCAGCAGGCCGAAGGATTGAAAACGAATCCGCGTTTGATGCTGATTGATGACGCGGACACACAGGCGAAATGGTATTTCGCGCTGAAGGCGAATTTGCTCGAGTCGCGGCGGACGGGTGCGGCGATGGTGCATCCGATGAATGGGCCGGTGACGTTGCGGTGGCGGTCCTAAGAGAAGTAACGAAGTAAGGAAATAACGAAGTAACGACCAGAAAGAA
This sequence comes from uncultured Acidobacteriota bacterium, assembly GCA_963729455.1. Taxonomy (GTDB): domain Bacteria; phylum Acidobacteriota; class Terriglobia; order Acidiferrales; family UBA7541; genus Acidiferrum. Next base: position 236,125 of record CAVSNX010000001.1, on the reverse strand, counting down.
TAAGTCTCCGCGTTGGGTTGCGGCTCTATCCTCCACGCCCGGGATTCTTGTTCGTCTCTATGCTCCTCAGGATGCGCACCGTTGCCGGGTGCGCAGTGAACCAGACTACCCCTCCCCTGATTCTTGTAAGTGTTGCTGATACAGGACTTAGCGGTGGTGTAAGTGGTTTAGAATCAACAGTTGCGGGGTTGGTACGGAAGTGTTGATTCTAAAGGGGTTGGCCGTCCCAGGGTTTGCCGTCGATGGTGAGGCGGTAGTTGTGGTCGAAGTGCAGGCCGCCGGTTTTTGGGTCGAAGTATTGTTGCGGGGTCTGAGGGGTGGCTTTGGGGGGGTTGTTGGGTTGAAGGGGTGGGGCAGCCGGTGGAGCGGGTTGGGGTGCGGGAATGGGCTGCGCTTGGCTGGTGGCTGGGGCGGGCGCGGAGGTTGATTGTGAGCGGTTTGCTTCTGGGCGGGGAAAAGCAGGTTCCTCGCTGCGCTCGGAATGACAATTCTTGGGAGTCGAGGCTCTAAGAGTCGAGGCTTGGGGTGGCGCGGCGGGGGTTTGCGGGGCGCGGGGTGGGGCTGGAGATGGGGCGGGCGTTGCAGTTGGAGGGGTGGGCGAGGTGGCGACGGTTGAGATTGGCGGAGTGGAAGGCGAGGAGACGGTGGGGTTGGGTGGCGGAGTGGAGGGCGGGGCGGGTTTGGGGGCGGGCTTGGGCGGGAAGAGGTAGTCGCGGTCGGACTTGACGGAGTCGCGGACGGCACCGCGCCAGAAGTCCGTGCTATAGGCGTTGATGAATTCGTGCTGGGAAACGCGGATGGACTGCAGGAGCGTTTGCGCGAGATAGGCGACGGTGCGAGCGGTTTTGGGTTTTACGTCGCCGCGGATGACAGCGGGGATGATGCGAGACAGGGCGGTGCTGAGATCGCAGGCGGCGAGGTAGCTGCCGGAGAAGAAGTAGGCCAGCTCGTTGCTGAGTTTTTGGGTGGCGAGAGATTGGGCTTCTTTTTGGGCGTGGTAGTGGCAGAAATGGGGATGGGTGGAGAGGCGCGGGGTGCGGCAACGGCGGCCGTCGGAGAAGGTGAACAGACACAGGGAAATGCGGTCCTTTTTACTGAGCGAAGGCATAAGAGTCTCCTTAGATTGAGTTTTTTAGATTTGTTGGATGACGGAAAAAGAAAGAGCACAGGCAAAAGTGCCTGTGCTACAAAAAAAACGCCTCGCGGGAGGCGAGGCATAGTACTGAACGAGAAAAGAATACCGGATTACCAGTGAAATATCAAGGGAAAACTGGCCGAGGTGTAATAGGAATGGTACGCGTTTACGCCGGTCGGGGATCGGAAAGAGTGGTAGCGGGTCAGCGGAGGGTGGAGAGGTCGAAGGGGACGACGACGTGCTGGCCGTCGGTGGTGATGACTTCGACTTGGGCGTCGTCGGAGGCGACGTCGTGGGCGTCGTATTCGAGCCAGACGAGCCAGCCGGTGGGATAAATGTCCCCGTCGGCGATGGAGTAGTCGAATGAGGAGAAGCCCGAGCCTGCGGCGTAGGAAAAGAAGCGAAGGTCTTCCGGGATAAATGAAAGGTGATTTGAGCTTTGTATGTAGGAAGGCTGGAGAAGGATGCGAAGGGGCTCGATCCACCGGTCTTTGTTGTCGGGGCCGGAGGGCTGGGAGAGGCCGACGCGGAAGTCGCGGTAGAAATCGGGGAAGGGCTGATCGGTGGCGGTTGGTTCGCGGTCGGCTTTGGAGGAGCGGTAGAGACTCCAGGGCGCCGTAGGTGGGAGTGAAATCGATACGAACGCGAACGTAGAGTTTATGTTGGTTGTGGCGGTAATCGAGCGCGGCTTGTTGGGCGCTGTAGCCCATGGAGCGCCGGCGGGAGGTTTCGACGAGCTGGACGTAGGGAGTGTAGACCTCGACTTCGGCGATGAAGGCGCCTTTATCGGGTTTGGGCAGGAGGCGGAGATAGGGGTTGAAGAAGGAGGCGGTGGTCGCATCATTGCGTTGGCCGAGGAAATAGGCTTCGCGGATGGACTCGTCAGAAAGGGAGGTCTGGAAGGCGGGGGCAGAGGAGGTAAGAAGCAGGGCCGCCCCGAGAAGGGAAAGGCTGGAACGGAAGGTTGAGGGCATGGCTAGCGCCTCCACATCTAGTTAGACGCTTGAGGAGAGTAGCGCAGTTTCAAGATTTGCGGGAGCAATTGCTCGAAACTTTCAGCGGAAGGACGCGAGGTCGAAATCCACGGAGATGGGGTCACCCTCGGGAGGATCGACATCAACGGTGGCGGTGCCGGAAGTGAAGAGCTTTGCGGGAAGGGTGAGGTGGAGCGTGGCGCCGGAAAGGTCGCAACCTCCGTAGATGTCGCAAGTCACATTCGCATCGCCGGTGAGGCTGTCCGTAGACAGTTTCTTTTCTCCATCTAAGACGCGAATCTTGAAGTCCTTCCAAAAGTCGAAGGAGCGGAGCCGGAGGCCGATTGGGGAGCCGGAGCGTGAGCCGGTGGGTGTGGGAATCATGGCCGGGTAGGAGGGAGTAAGAAGGATTTCGATGGTGATGGCGACCATTTCGTCGTCGCGATTGTGCTCTTTTGCAGCTTGCTGGGCGCTGTAGTTCACGCGCTGGCTGGATTGCTGAACGAGCAGGGCGAAGGGCGTAAGAAACGTGACCGAAGAGAGGGCGCAGTGAGGAGAGCGGCGGCAAGAATGGCAACGATTGCGCGGGTGGGAGTGCGAAACATACCGGGCCTCTGGCTACAGTATAAGACGGCTAAGACGGGTGAGAGGTTGCTGGCGTGGTGCAGCGCGTGGTGAAGATTTGGGGCCAGGGCAAAAGCGCCCGCCTCAGAAGGCGGCCGCTACAAGAGCATCAGCACCGGTGATGGCTGCGTAGTAGAATAAGACATGTCGCACATTGTGTACAAAGTCGAAACGGAACTCGAGGCCGACGGGCGCTGGATTGCCGAGATTGTGGACGTGCCCAGTATAATGGCATACGGAGCAACCGAGAAAGAAGCAGTGGCCTGCGCGCAAGCTCTCGCGCTACGTGTCCCCGTCCATCACACCTAACTACAAGAATAAGCTGCAGAAACCGTCGCGATATCTATCGAAGCTGCTTGACTGTGGGTCAACAGCCGAATCAGATTGCATAGAAGGCCCGCTAATTCACGGAATAATTACGGTATACTCCCCGGCATATGGCCGTCGGCAGTTCATTGCGAGAATTCCTTGACGCCGCAAAGCGCCAGGGAGTAACCGACGAAAACGTTGTTGGACTTCTTCGTGGCCGCGGCTGGTCCGAAGAAGACATTTACCGTGCGCTCGCGGATCACTATGAGGGCGAGAGCGGTCTTCAAGTGCCTGTTTATAAACGTTCGGGCTCGGCTAAAGACGCGTTTCTGTACCTTCTCAGCTTTTCGACTCTAGCCATATGGACATACGGGGCAGGTTCGGTGATGTTCGTTCTGATCGATCGCTGGATTAAGGACCCTCTGAGCCCGATGAATTACTATTCGGGCGGCTACTATCAAATGGCGGATTCTCTCGCGAGCATCATCGTCGCTTTTCCAATTTATGTATTCGTGATGCGCTACATCATTCGGGAGTCGGAGGGGCACCCCGGAAAACTGGAGTCCCCGGTTCGAAAGTGGCTCACTTACATCGCACTGCTCATCGCTGCGTGCGTGATGGTGGGTGATTTAATCACATTCTTGACGTATTTTCTGCGCGGTGAACTAACGGCGCGTTTTGTGGCGAAGGTCAGTGTCGTGCTCGTGATTGCGGGGGGCGTCTTCTGGTATTACTTGGGATCCCTGCAGAGGAAACCGGTCAGTCCGAAGAATGCCGATGAATAGAAACGCGTGGGCGGCAATTGCCGCTACGGTTGCTGTAGTGGCCATCGTTATCCTGGGATTCCGTGTTTTGGGTAGCCCGGCAACCCAGCGCTTGGTTCAATCCGACCTTCGCACGATCCGGGCGCTCTCGGAGCTTGCTCAACAAATCAATGGAAGGTGGAGCGCCGCGGGTAAGCTACTCCCCGAAGATCTGAAGAATTTTCCGAGCACCGCGACGCAAGATCTGGTCAGCGGCAAATCCTTCCGATATCGCGCAAAGCCGAGCAGCGAGTACGAATTGTGCGCGACGTTCGCCAGGGATAACCGGAATGACCCAGGCATCAATACAGGCGACCCCTGGATCCACCCGAAGGGCGACTACTGTTTTGAATTCGACGCATCGCGGCCGATGCCAGCCGTTCCTTACTACTACTAATTCAAAAGCTAGAGCTCATGGCTATGGCGATCGAGGAATTGGCCACGGGCGGAAGCGATTGTGCGCAGCAGTCTGGGCAATGAAGGAAGGTCAGATGCGGCGCTGGATGTTTGGGAAGTCTAACCAAACTTTGATGCCGCAGAAGTGGGAGCCTTCGGTGCAGATGGGGGTGGTGATGCCGGCGCGGATGTGGCAGGGGGGGCCGATGAATTTGGTGAGTTGGGGATGGACTTCGCGGAGTTGGGCGAGTTCGTCCATGGAGGCTTGGTAGATTTCTTCCTGGGCGTTGAAGCAGGTGCGCATGGTCCATTTGTGGATGAGATGGAGGAGGGAGCCGGATTCGTAGAGGCGGATGGATTTGGCGTTGGGCAAAAGATAGAGGGCGATCTCGGGAGGGACGCCGCGATCGAGGAGCTGATTTTTGGCGGACCAGGCGTCGTGCATGGCGCGGTCGTAGACTTCTTTGGCGCGGGGATTCGCGGCGAGGAGCGCGGGGGTGATGTAGTCGGGGTCGCGGGTGTCGGCGAGGGTGAGAAGCGGGCGCGAGCCGGGGACCATGCGATGGCGCTGGTCCTGGCTGTCGGCGGTGTGGCTGATTTTTTTGGCGAAGGTGTAGTTGGCGTGCTGGAGGGCGCGCATCATGGGGGCGTGGACGCCGACGTTGAGAGTTTCGAGGCGGTAGAGATTGCGCGCGGGATTGAGGAGGCGATCGATGGCTTCGGCGTCGGGGCACTGGGATTCGGGGAGGCTGGCGACGGCGCGGTAGGAGTCGGCCATGACGCGGACGGCGTTGGGAGAATAGTCGACTAGGATTGAAGTTTTGCCGTTGAGCTTGGCGTCGAATTCGCGGGCGAAGGGTTCGCCGGCGTTGGCGTTCAGCGAGACGTTTTTCCATTCGGGCAATTCTTCGAGAGGTTCGGTGCCGAAGCGTTCGAAGAATTGAGCGTCGATTGTTTTTACCTGCGAAACCATTTCGCCGATGACGGCGCGGGCTTCGCTGGGCGTGTCCGAGGCGGCGCTCATGCGCCAGAGGCGGTGCAGGACGATGCCGGAGAGCGTGTGCACCATGGTGGTGAAAGCGGCTACGGGCAAAACGTAACGAGCGATTTCAATGGCGCGTTTTTCGGCGGAGCGCTCGATTTTTTGGAGGCGCTTGGGGTGGGACATTGGGCCGATGTGCCAGATGTCGTTGAGGATGGTGCGGGCGTCGGCGATCAGCAGGGCGGAGAGTTCGCGATAGTAATTCCAAGCGCGGGCGACGGCGGCTTCGTAGATTTCCTTGCATTTTTCATCGAAGAAAAGAGAGACGGGCGGGACGTAGGCCTGGGCGCGGTCGAGGCGGACGTAGCGCTGGCTCTGCTGCTCGGAATTGTAAAAGGGATGCGCGTGGAGGAAGGACCAGACAAATTGGCGGCTGATGTTTTCGAGGCCGAATTCGAAATGGGCGTGCTGGTAGACGGTGTGATGGCCACTGTAGAAGGTGGCGGCGCCGATGTTGAGGCGCTGCTTGTCGGTAATTTCCTCGGGGTTGATGAGGCGCGGGGCGTAGCAGGTGCGGGCGGCAGCGATGGCGGAATCGAAGGGGTGGGCGAAGGCGTTGCGGAGGGTGACGCGCGGGGGGGCGGTTTCGATTTGTTCGGCGGGGTGAGTGCCGTCGAACATGCGGGATTGAGTGGCCACGATGGAAGTTTATTGTACACGGGCGGGGGGAAGAGAGAAGTTGAAAGTCGAACGTTAAGGGTTCAGAGATGAGGAAAAACGATAACGCAGAGACGCAGAGTTGCGCTGGGAAGTGCGGAGAGTTGAGCGGGGGAAGGAATTGGCCGGCGGAAACTTGGGAGGATGGAGATAAAAAAAGAAGGACGGTCCGGAAGGGCCGTCCTTCTTAAAATGCGCGATTTACTTCTTGGCGGCTGCGGTTTTGCCAGCTTCGACTTTGGCGGCGGCGTCGGCGTATTTCTTGGTGAAGCGTTCGACGCGGCCGGCGGTGTCAATCAGCTTCTGCTTGCCGGTGAAGAAGGGGTGGCAATTGGAGCAGATTTCGACGTTCAGCTTGTCGCCTTTGATGGTCGAGCGAGTTTGAAAATTGTGGCCGCAGGCGCAGTGCACCGTAACGGGGTGATAGTCGGGGTGAATACCGGGTTTCATGAGGCTCCATTCTGTCGCGTCCGGTCTGCACGGCTCTCTGACATGGTCGGAGGACTACAGCCGCGTCGCTAGGTCGCGAGGCAATTCTTAATCATACGCGAAGTGTCAAGTTCTGCCAAATGGGGCGAAGGAGGCAGTTTTAGCGAGAGTTATGGAACGCGGCGCCAGAACCGTGAAAATTGCGGAAATGTTCGCGGTCGACCAGAGCTAGAATTTCCAGCGGGTGACGGATTCGGTGAAGTTTTCGGCGTGCTCGTCCTGGGCGAAGGCTACTTGGGGTTGGACGCGGAAGATGGAGCCGTCGGAGGATAAAAGAAGCGGTTCGACGTCGCCGCCGTACTTGGTGTTGTAGACGGCCGCGACTTGCTTCCAGATGGTGCGGTCTTTGATTTCTTCGGCGAGGCCTTCGAGGATTACGGCTTCGTCGGCTTTTTCGGTGCCGATGACCACGTGAGCGTCGGCGGCGATGTTCTTCGCTTTGCGCGTGCGCGGACCGGTGCTGAACCAGAAGGCGTCCTGCCACCAGATTCCCCAGACCAACATGAGATGAGGCTTGCCGTCGGGGCGGGAAGTTGCGATCCAGTAGTTGTGGGATTCCTCGAGGCGCTCGAGGGCCCACGCCCAGGGCTTGAGGCCGGTCGTGGCGTCGGGAGGATTTTGCAGGGCGTCGAGCCAAAGCGGGCGGCTGCGTTTGGGGTCGAGCATGTTGAGTCCTCTCACAGGAGGAAGAGACGGGTGGGAATTGTAGCAGTGAGACGGTGGTAAGGGGAGGAGATGTGGAATGAAAAGTGGCGCCGCTTACGAGAACGATCAGGAAACGAAGGCGCAGCCTACGCGAAAACTTCCTTGCGTGGTTTGTTGTTTCCAGACGGGCTTTAGGTTCACGCGCACGGGCGGAAGAATGGGGACGTGCAAGACAGCAAGTAGATTGTCGGGAAGATTTTCGAGGGAATCGAGTTCGATGGCGACACCGCCGAAGCCAAGATCTAGAACGCGTGCGCGCTGGGAGCCTTGTTCGCCGAGCATAGCGTAAGCGTTCGTGCCGGACATGGAAACGCGCTCGGCTTTGCGCTGAATGGCGAAGGCGCGCGGCGGAGCGGTGACTGGCTGATCCCCGGAGACGGCCGCGGAAGTTGCGGAAGCTGCGGCGGCAAGGTTCGATTCGGTTTTTTCCGGCGGACGTTTGGTTTCGATGGAGATGGGCTGGGGCGGAGCAGTTTGTTGTTCGAGCGCCGGCGTGGCTGAAGACTCGGTAGCAGCGGAGGTTTCGGGAGCGGGCGGAGTTTCAGTTCTGGAGCCGCCGTTGCCGGTCTTGGAATGGTTAGCGTGCTTGAGGTGGTAGAGCCGCTCGTCGGCAAGATGAATCAATTGATCGGCGGATTCCGCGTCTTGCGGGAAGATGGCGATGCCATGATCGATGGTTACGCTGACGGCGAGTTGCAACGGCTCAATGATCTCGGCGAATACGGAGGTTATTCGGCGTGTCAGCGCCAGGGCCTGAGCTGCATCCGTTTGAGGCAAGAGTAACGCGAATTCATCGCCGCCGATGCGGAAGGCGGAGTCTGATGTGCGCAGAGCTTTCTTTAAGGTGTCAGCCATGGCGCGCAGGACTTCATCGCCGCGGGGATGACCGTGCTTGTCATTTACTTCTTTAAAGCGGTGAAGATCCAGAATGACGAGGCCGAGAGGCTGGCCGTAGCGGCCTGCGCGATTCAATTCCTTTTCGAACGATTCAGCAAAGAGCCTGCGATTGTAAAGACCGGTGAGCGGATCGGTGACAGCGTTGAGTTGCAATTTTTTCAGGTCGTCGTATTCGATGATAATCGGCGCGCGAAGAAGTCCGGAGGAGAGAAACACATCGAGCAGGGCGGTTTTAAGGGAGACGAGACGAGCTGCCTGATTGCTCAGTTCGCGGTGGCGAACGAGCATGTCATCCCAAATTTGCACACATTGAGTTTCGTGCAGATCAAGTTGAGTGATCGCACGGAAGAACTTCTGCAGAAATTGACCACGCGCCGACAGATCGAGGGTATCGAGCGTGTCTACAAGCAGCTCGAGATAGGAATCCTCAATCGGCAAACGCGGGGGCGCAGGGGCGCCGGGGCTGGGCATATCCGGTATAGACCTGACCTCTGCCTATCCCCGCGGGGTTTGGGGAAAGCAAGTTAAGCTTTCTCTATTTAAGTGGAGCATGCAAGAGTCCAATCGTACTGGACCCCGGCAAATCCACCGGGGAATCAAACCTCCCAAAAATTCCGGTGTATCCTATTACAAATGCAGGATATAGGGTACAGAAAAGTCGTCCCAGAGGAAGTTCCATTCGTACCATGTAACATGATTACCCGGATGCCGCTTGGGTGAGGGAGATAAAAGCCGGATGATTTACTCAAGAGAGCGAAGGAATTCCAGTCCGAAGAGGCGCATCTCGCCCATCTGCTCTTGGCGAAGGACCCGGGCGGAGATTGGAGGGGTCTCACTGGGGACCAAGCTGGAAGAGGCGGGGGAGGGGGCGGGGATAGTGAGGTGCACGAGCTGATCGGGCCTGAGAACGTGCGCGGAGGTGATACAGGCACCATTAGCGCTGATATTGAGGGTCTTGGTGAGCTCGATAAATTCGGCACCAGAGGCGTCCATCCCACGAACGAACACAGGCACTTGCAGACGGAGGCGTGGCGACCGTCGAGTAGACGCGGAGCCCACGCGCTGCCCTGCTTTCAGAATTTTTGTCTCCACAGGGTCCCCTGGTACCAACGAACTAGTACGGTAACGAGCATCTTGGATGCCAGACGGCTCGGGGTGGACACACCTCAAATGCAATCTTATGAGCTAGTTGGAACGTGAGGCGCATGGAATAGAATTGGCGGACGGAGTTGGCTGACGCCGATAGCCACTTGCCTTCCGCAAATGTGCAAATGGAACGCTTTTACCATTGACACTGCTGGAACCCTTTGCAAGGATGAAAGGCCCCGAAGAGAAAATCTTTACCACTTTCCTCGAGAGGCGGATTGGGCGATGGCGGGACGGATTGTTGTGTCTCCGATGTCAGAAGAGCGGGATCGGGTTGCGCTTCCACTAGTGTACGTGAACAACCTGCTGGATGCGGTGGAAAAGCCGCTGATAGTGGCAGAGCGCAGCGGAAACCTGCTGCTGGTGAATTCGCGCGCGACGAAGTTTCTGGAAACCCAGGGCCACACCGGAAGCAAGGGGCTGAATTTATTCGGCGATGTTTTGCGGGCCGATCCCAAACAAGTCTTCAGTCAGATTGAGAGTGGGGAACACAAGGTCGAATTGCGAGTCGAGAGTGGCGGACTGAAGTCGGCGGCGCGGATCCAATGGATGCCGGAGCCGGACTGGCTGGTGGTGCAATTCGAGAACCGCGCGGAAGAAGCCGCCAGACCCGATGCTGCCACGCAGCTAACAGTGCAGGAGTTGCTGCAAGAGCGCGAGATCACTTACCGGAATCTTCTGGCAGCGTATTTGAAATTGCAGGAAGTGAACCGGCAGAAAACGGTGTTCCTGGCATCCGCGGCGCACGAATTGAAGACGCCGCTGGCAGTGATCAAGGGTTACTACGATCTTCTACTGGCTGGTTCGCTGGGGCGCTTGACGGATAAACAGCGCGACATTCTTGAAGAGTCGAAGGATAGTTGCGAGCGGCTGGTGCGGCTTGTCTCCATGTTCCTGAATTATTCAGCGCTGGAGAGCGGAAAGCTTGTTTTGCAGCTGCGAGAGAACGATTTGCGGGATTGCCTCGATGAGCTGTCCAAACGCTGGTCGGAAGCGTTTCAGCGCAAGGGCGTGAAACTGGAGGCCAGCTTTGATCCGTCTATCCCGACGTTCCGCTTCGATTATCAGAAAGTGCAGCAGGTGGCCGCGAATCTTTTGGATAATGCACTGAAGCATACGCCAGCCGGCGGCAGCATTACGCTGCGCGCGGTGCCGCATTTCTGGGAACGGCGCGTGGCTGCGATGGCACCGACGGAGGAGCGGCGGCGATTCCGCTTGCCGCGTCCGAACAGCGTGGAAGTGAGCGTAACGGATTCCGGCGCAGGCATCGCGGCGGAACATCACCAGGAGATATTTGAGGATTTTGTGCGCGTGGACCGGAACACTTCGGGGATGGGACTGGGGCTGGCAATTGCCAAGCGACTGATCCAGGCGCATCGCGGGAAAATCTGGGTGGAGAACGCGGCGCCGTCAGGGAGCAAATTCTCCTTTTTATTGCCGATGGACCAGGGCTAACACAAAGCGATTTTTAGGTTAGAGAGGGAAACGTCAATGGCCGTAAAGGAAAAAATCCTCGTCGTGGATGACGAGCCCAGCATTCGAAAGTATTTGCAGACGTTGCTGGAGGTGGACGGGTTCGAGGTCGAAACCGTCAGCAACGGGAAGGACGCGCTGGAGCGGGTGAACAAGGGCGACCGGCCGGACTTCATCATCCTGGATGTGTTGATGCCGGAGATGAGTGGCATCGAGACCTTGAAGGAATTGATGCAGATTGACCGCAGCCTGAACGTCATCATGCTGTCGTGTTCGAACGAAGTGGGCACGGTGGTGGAAGCGATTCGCATCGGGGCGCATGACTATCTGACGAAGCCGTTCGAGAAAACGGAATTGGACGCGGCGATGTTGAAGTCCCGCCAAAAGAAAGAGTTAGCGACGGAGAACCAGGCGCTGCGCGATTACTGCGATCAGGTTACGGAGGACTTGAGCTTTTTGGCGGCCAGCCCGCAGATGGTGCGGATCCGCCAGCAAATCCTGCAGATCGCGCCGGTGGACGTGCCGGTTTTTATTTGCGGCGAGAGCGGAGTGGGCAAGGAAGTGGTGTCGCGGATGATTCACCTGCGGTCGAAGCGGCGCAACCAGCCGTTTATAAAGGTGAATTGCGCCGCGCTGCCTGGGGAATTGCTGGAATCGGAGCTGTTTGGATTTGAGCAAGGCGCTTTTACGGGTGCGGTGCGCAGCAAGCCGGGCAAGTTTGAATTGGCCAATAAAGGCACGATTTTCCTGGATGAAATTGCGGAGATGAGCACGCACCTGCAGGCGAAATTGCTTCACGTGCTGCAGGATCATCAATATTCGAGGCTGGGCGGGCGGCACCTGGTGGAAACCGACGTGCGCGTGCTGGCCGCGACGAACATTGATGTGCACGAGGCGATGAAGACAGGGCGTTTTCGCGAGGACCTTTATTACCGGCTGAATGTGCTGTCCATCAACGTGCCGCCGCTGCGCGAGAGGACCGCGGAGATTCCGTTGCTCTTCCGCCATTTCCTGCAGAAGTACAGCGAGAAATTTGGCAAGGCGGCTCCGGGACCTTCAAAGCATCTGTTGGATGCAGCTGTGAATTATCCGTGGCCGGGAAACCTGCGCGAACTTGAGAATTTCGTGAAGCGCTACGTGATCCTGGAGGACGACGAAGGCAGCCTGCGCGAATTGGTGGAGATGTCGTCGACGCGGCAGCGGACCTCGCCGCGTGAGGAGCCTGCGCCTCCGAAGGAACAGGGCTTAAAGGCACTGGTGCGAGGCTTGAAGGACGAAGCGGAGATGGAAGCCATCGCCGACGCGCTGGAAAAGACGCGGTGGTGCCGCAAGGACGCCGCAAAAATGCTGGGGATCAGCTATAAAGCGCTGCTCTACAAGATGCGGCAGTTCAATCTCGATAAACCGCGCACGCGGAAGGCTCCTGTAACGGGGGGAGCTGCGGAGGAACAAGCTTCGCCGGTCGGACTCAAGAGCATTTAGGTCCGCGGGAGTTACGTCAAGGGAAGACCGGGCTAGTGAATAGCGGGGGAGCATGGGGTTGCGCCGCGACTTGACTTGTTCGGCGAATTGATAGAAAACAATACTCGTCCCAAGCAAGTCTGGGTTATTTTGAGCGGCCACCAACAGGTTGCTGGGGTGCGTCTGCGGTGTGGCATATGGCCAAGATTGCAGATTTCGAGTAAGGTTAATCGTGAGAAGGGGACGCGGGCAAGACGGAGTATCCGCGGAGTGTGCTGGAGGATGGGGGCAATGACGGAACGCCGAACGGCTCGACGCTACGATTTATCGTTGCCGATCATCATTCGAATTCCCACGGAGCGGGCGCTGGACACGCAGCAGGGCAAGACGCGGGACATCTCCACGCGCGGGCTGTACTTCGTGATTGAGCAGAACCTGGAAGCGGGCTCGGAGCTGGATCTTACTTTGACCTTGCCGGCAGAGATCACCCATGGAACGGAAGTTTTTGTGCGAGCGCTCGGGAAAGTTGTGAGAGTAGAACGGCACTCGGACGATGGCGATAACCGCATGGGCGTGGCCGCAGTGATCGAGCGGTACGACATCATCCGCGGGGAAGCAGCCCGGGCGTAAGTAGCAGTTTTGCTTGACGTCTACTAAATTTATTTCGAGCAACTGAATAGTCCCACCTTGCAGTTCCAGCTAGTCCTTCACAGGCATAGCCAAAGATTTGATCTTGCATTCTTGCGCAGGTTGGGCCTACCATCCCGCGAAGCTGTCCTCGGGAGGGTCCAATGAAAGTGGCGGATCTAATCGGGTCCCGCAAGGAAGTGTTTTCCATCACCGAAGATACCAGTGTTCATCAGGCCGCGCAATATCTGCGAGAGAAGCAGGTGCGTTCGGTCGGAGTGAAGGATGCGAGTGGGAAGCTGGTGGGCGTGATTTCGCACAGCGACGTTTCCGACAAAGTGGCGGCGGAGAACAAGTGTCCTGCGTGGATGAAGGCTTCGGACATCATGACGCGGGAGCTGGTCACGGTGACAGCGGAAATGACGCTGGACGACTGCCTGCGGTTGATGGAGCAGAACAGCATTTTCCACCTGATCGTGCTGGACGATCAGCAGGCCTTTCGCGGGATGCTCTCGGTCAGCGACATCCTGCGAGTGGTGGCCTCGGATGAGAAGGCCAGGGCGGACTTGCTGGAGTCGTTTATTTTTCCGCAGCGATAGCAGCTCAAGAAGTCCTTTCTGGCCGCGCTCGATTCCAGGCGTGAATGAACGGATAAGCCAGCACTCCATCCAATGCTTATTTACGGATGCGCATCAACCAGAGAAAGGCCTGCCAAGGCCAGATAATTTATTGAGACAATTGTCTTTCTACGGCGGCAAATAGGCCAGGCGAAGTGTATCTGCCGAGCAGGAGATAAATGCAATGCCCCGGGTCAGCGTAATCGTGCCTGCTTACAATGCCGCGCACTATCTTCCCACTTCCATAAAAAGTGTGATCGATCAGACGTACACCGATTGGGAACTGGTGATCGTGGACGACGGCAGCACGGATGGGACTCGGGAATTAGTGGCGAGCTATGCGCCACAGCTGGGCGACAAACTGCGATATGTGTATCAGCCCAATAAAGGCCTGCCCGCAGCACGGAACACAGGGATTCGAAACGCATGCGGGGAGTTCATGGCGCTGCTGGACGCCGATGATATATGGCTGCCATCGCGGCTTGAAAGGTCTGTTGCCGCGATGGATGTAGATCCCTCGATTGGCATCGTTCACGGACGGTTTGAGCGAGTCAATGTGGAAGGCAGCCCGGTTGGCCAGACTCAACCTGTTTTCCCGCTCAAGTACATGTCGGGCATGATCGCAGATTATCTGTACACGCGGAGGATCCACTTGGCGTGCGCGACGGTAACGTTTCGAAAGGCGTGCATTGAGAAGGCCGGCTGGTTTGACGAGACCATGCGAGCGACGGAAGACCGGGACCTGTGGTTCAGGATCGCGCGGTTCTATAGAGTGGCTTTTGTGGATGAAATCATCGCTCGCTACCGCGTGTCGGCCGGGTCGATGAGCTCGGACACGGCGCGAATGCTGACGTGGCAGACGTATTTTGTAGAAAAACACTACAAATCCGGAGCTTGCGGGCCGCTGAAACGGATGGAAGCGTTGTCCAGCATTTACCGCGAACGCGGAGATGATCTGTTCAGAAAAGCGCGGATGGACGAGGCGATTTCCGTCTATTCCAAGGCGGCGCTTTACAATCCGTTGAAGATCGCCAACCTCTATATGCTAACGAAGGCGCTTGCAGTCGGCTTCAGGAATCGTGTTGCCGGGGGCAAGCGAAGCGCCAACCTGCCTTAAGCGACGTTTAGCAGCAATCCGGCAAAAGTGAACTCAGCAGCCCGATCCCGCGCGCATAGAAGAACCCGCCGAGAAAATTTGAGCGCTCATTCGTAAGCCCCGATGGATGGCGCAGCACCTCTGGCAACACCGTTGATGTCGTGCGTCAGGCCTGGGACCGGTGTGCCCGCGCCGATGGCGGGACTCCCCGGCTGGGGCCTGAAATCATGGCCACTGGCGTTGACGAATCTTGGGTCTCGATTGACCGAGCCAGTGATGTTGGCAAGATTAGTGACTGGCGGACCAGCGCCGAATACGAGGTTGTTCGTGCCGTACATTCCGGGGCAGTTGTCGTTATTGGCGCAAGGACCGACGGAAGGCTTCCAAACCACAAAATAAGAAACGCCGGACGGGAAGAGGGAGGTGGACACACTCTGAATCAGATTATTGCGGACGTGCACGCGAATTCCGGGTGAGCCCCCATTGAAAACGATGGCGCTGTTTTCAAGTTCATACGCAGGACGGAGGAAAGTGCCAAATGCATAGATGGTGTTGTTATAGACCTCGACGATGCCGCTGCCCTTGGGGCCATTTTCCGTGTTGCCGGGAACATTGATGGCACTCCAACCGCCGGTATTCTCCGGGTTGGCCGGACCCTGGCCAACGTTATAGAGAACGTTGTTGTAAATGGTGACGGGGCCCCTGGAGGGATCGACAGTATCAATGATCATCCCATCGCACTGAGTGTCGTGAATGATGTTGTCGTGAATGGATACGTCATATTGATTGTGACCGGTTGGATCTTTTGGGCCGCCGGACCCGAGAGGCGAGGAGTGCACCTGGATCCCCCGGCAGCCACGAATGTATTCCACCAAATTCCAGCCCATATCCACATGATTGGTGTCGGTGGAAAAATAGACGCCATGAAACTGTGAGGAGGCGTTCGAGGTCCCCCCATCATAGACGTGGCTCCCATACAGGCTGATGTGCTCCGCCTGAGAGGTTACGAGGCAGCCGCCCCCTTGCGAACTGTGCGGGCAGGTAAGATCGAGTGCTACAAACCGATAGTTGCTTCCCGAGCCGGTGAGAAGAGGAATCACGCCGCGAAAGCTAATGCCTGCGAATACCCAGTTTCCCTGGCAATCGCTTGTTCGCAGGCCGAAATTGGGCTTGCCTCCGCTTGGGTTGCCGATGACCACAGAGCCCGCACCTGGATAGGCCACCAGCGCTCGGGGGCTGCCGGTTGCGGAACACCAGTTGCCGTGTGCCTCGCCAGAAAGTAGAAACGCCGAATCCCAGCCGGTGCCGTCATCCGATTCTTGTTTCGCGCCGTTCATGGCGTAGGTGACATCTCCAGCGCGCATCTTCTCGCGAGCTTTCAACAGAGATTTCCAGGGGGAGGCAAAACTGCCACTGTTCCGGTCATTTCCACTGCCGGAAACGAAGTAAATGTGGCCAGAGGTCGCGGAGAACGGCAGGCCATTGGAGGCGATGCCACCGACTTTTACAACAAGAGTGCTTGCTCCGTCGGGGACAGAGCTCCCGAGTTGGCAGGTAATTTTCTGATACCAAAGCCAAGCCGCGCCCCATACTGGGCAATTGTCCAGGGGCACTCCGCCGAGTGTCATGGTCGAACCGCCCTGCGATGGGCCGAAGTTGTTGCCATAGACAGTGAGGAAGACTCCCTTGTTGTTTTGGCCGCCAGTTTTCGGACCACTGGTCAAATCCGTGAAAAAAAGAACCGGCGACACCGCCGTCTGTTCCGCAGGGAAAGTCAGAGAGGAGCGATTTCTGGCGCTGGATGAGTTCGCGGTCCCAATGGCAAAGCTGTAGCGGAATGGAAGCGCAGTTAGCGCCAAAAAGAAAAATGCCACTGCGGTCTTGAAGAGCATTTGGACTTCTGGATTTCGCTGCTCGCTCATGAACAACTCTTTCTGACGGCGCAGAGCCGCGACAGCGCGCCAGTACAGAATAAGACGATAGGGTCTGAACCGAGAAGCTCCACGTGCGAAAGGCTGTGGCAAGTACCCTGAAGTTAAAACGGAGTCCGCCGCCCAGCCCCGCCGCACAATGCGCGGCGGAATGGAGCGGCGGAGATATATCAGGTGATGCGATGTAGTCGATCGGACGATCGGATTGGGGTGCGAGCCCGGAAGCACTTCCGGGCTCGCAGCCCAGATCTTACTCATAGGCACCGATAGATGGAGTAGCGGGCCTGGGGTTGCCGTTGATGTCGCGCCCGATGTTGTTGATGCCGAAGGGCGTAAGTCCAGTGATGGGTGAACCCGCTCCGATAGCCGGGCTGCCAGTAAGCGGCAGGAAGTTGAAGCCGGTGACATTCGTCAGCAGAGGATTGGCACTGACGGAGTTGGTAATACTTGAATTTCCGGACGAAGTGCCCGCGCCGAAAACCAGGTTGTTGACGCCGTAGATTTGCGCAGAGCCCGACGGAGCGAAATAAGGAACGCCCGACGGGAAGACCGAGGTTGTCACACTGTAGAGCAGGTTATTACGGACGTGGACGGACATCGAACTACCGCTGCCGTTCCAGACGATACCGTTTTCCTGTCCGCCGTAAGGAGGATTGGTGTTCAATCCATAGGCGTAGAACGTGTTGTTAAAGATTTCGACGGTGCCGGCGGAGGTTGGTCCAGCTTCGGTGTAGCCTGGAATGTTGATGCCGCTCCAGCCGCCAGTGCCCTCCGGAGGAGTTGTGGTACCGCAATTGTAGAAGACGTTGTTGTAGATGGTTACCGGACCGCCAGCATTGGGACTGAGTGTGTCGGCGACGATGCAGTCGAGATCCGTATCGTGGATGATGTTGTCGTGGATGGACATGTTGAACAGCGAATAGCCCAGCGTGCCGCCGCCGTTCGGAGCGGAGTGGGTTTGCAAACCACGACCGCCGTTGACAAAAGCGATTTCGTTCCATCCGAAGTCCTGGTCGTTGCTGTCCGTGGCGAGGTACACGGCGTGATATTCGGCGGATGCGCCAGATACGCCGGTATTGTGAATGTTGTTCCCGTAGGTATACAGGAACGTGGTCTCAATGGGGACATAGCATCCACCGGCGCCGTTGCCGTTGGGGCAAGACATGTCGTTGCCAACCATGCGCCAGTAGTTGCTGCCCCAACTCGCGAGTACGGAGCCACCACCCACCAGTGTGAAGCCGGCCACGTTCCAATAATTGGTGGGAATGGTCCTTCCGGAGCGAATGGAGTTTGAAACCGAGCTTGAGCCAATGGTGACGGATGCGCCAGGATAGGCCACGAGCGAGATGGGAGCTGATGCCGAGCCGCTGGAGTTGATCAGGAGAGAAGTACTCCAGCCACTGCCATCGTCGGTGGTGTCGTCGGAGCCCGTTTGAGCGTAGCTGGTGTCTCCAGCGGCCATCGTGGATGCTGCGTGGTTAATGGTTCTCCATGGAGCGGTGAAGCTGCCACTGGCACTGTCGCTGCCCGACCCGGAAATAAAGTGGATATTTCCACTCCTGACGGCAAATGAGAGGCCGTTGGAAGTGCCCAGTGATGTGGTCACTGTGAAATTGCCGCTGGCGCAGGAGCTCGTCAGTTGGACAACGATCTTCTGGTACCAGAGCCAAGGCGTACCCCATGAGACGACCTTGAGGCAAGAACCACCGTTCAGCGAGACCGAGGATGTTCCTTGTACGGCACCGAAGAAGTTTCCGTATAGGGTGACGTAGACGCCGCCGTTTGTGGAGTAGGTGGTGTCGGAGTTACCCGTGGCCGGGCCGCTGGTCAGGTCCGAGAAGAACAGCACGGGAGCCCCGGCGGCCGCCTGCACCGCAACCTGGGCCGTGAAGTTCACGCCTGTGACATTGGCGCCGTTTACGGTCACCGGCTGACTGGCTGGCGTGAACGTATAGCCAGAGTTACTCGGCGTCAGTGTGTAGCTGCCGTTCGAGACGGAGGTAAAGGTGTAATTCCCGGAGCCGTCCGTGGTCGTGGAAGCATTCGCGGCGCCACTCAGAGTTACCGTGGCTCCGCTGCCGCCGGCGGTCGGCGTAATCGTGCCGGAGACGGTGAAGGTTGGTGCGACGGCCGTAAAGTTGACGCCAGTGACGTTGGCTCCGTTCACGGTGGCGTTGGCGCTAGCCGGTGTAAAGGTGAAGCCCGACTTGCTTGGCGTTACTGTGTAAGAGCCATTGGCCAGGCCGGTGAAACTGTAGTTTCCGGAGCCATTGGCGGTAGTCGTCGCGTTGGCGGCGCCGCTGAGGGTCACCGTGGCTCCGCTTCCACCGGCGGCCGGAGTGATGGTGCCAGAGATGCTAAAGGTCGAATTGGTTTGCACCGTCAGCGTCGCGGCCGCACTGTTCACTGTTCCCGCTGTGTTCGTGACCACCACTGCGAATGTCGACCCGCTATCCACGGTCGTCGTTGCCAGCGTCGTGTAGCTTGCTGAAGTCGCTCCCGCGAAGTTCGTCCCGTTCTTCTGCCACTGGTAAGTCAGAGGCGCGGTCCCTCCCGCCACCACCGTGAACGTCGCCGTCTGTCCCGCCGTAACCGTCTGGTTCGCCGGCTGTGTAGTGATCGTTGGTGTTACCGGGGCCGGATTCACGGTCAGCGTCGCGGCCGCACTGGTCACCGTTCCCGCTGTGTTCGTGACTACCACGGCGAATGTCGACCCGCTATCCGCGGTCGTCGTGGCCAGCGTCGTGTAGCTTGCTGAAGTCGCTCCCGCGAAGTTCGCTCCGTTTTTCTGCCACTGGTAACCGAGCGGCGCGGTCCCTCCCGCCACCACTGTGAACGTCGCCGTCTTTCCCGCCGTGATTGTCTGACTGGCGGGCTGAGTACTGATGGTCGGTGGTGCAGCCGTGGAACCGGAGCCGATGGTCATATTACAGACCGAGTGGGAGCCGCTATCGGCGGACAGACTCCAGTCGTTCAGACTGGACACGGTGGACTGCTCGGAGCGGAAGGCGTAGTTGGTTGCCAGCTCCAGCTCGGTTCCTCCGGGAGGGGTGACATAGACGGTGTAAGTCTTGGTGGTTGGGTTGATCAGCAGGCGGAAGTGGTAGGTCAGTCCAGCGGTATAAGGCACGGGGACAGCGGCGGAGTAAGCTCCTGCGTTGCGCGCGTCAATCATTCCCGTGCTAGCAAACCGGGTGATGACGGCGAGGCTGGTGTATCCCGTGGCCGCGTTGAAGGAGAAGCTAACTACGCCGTCCATGTTGTTCTGATTGGGCGTGGCGTCATAAGTGGCAGTGAACTGGGCTGCCTGTGCAGGAAAGGACGTATTGGTCCAAGTTGTCGCCGAACTATTCAGACAGCTCGAAGCTGCATTAACCGTGAGGGTGGCGGAGTTGCTGGGCACGCTGCCCATCGAGTTGCTGACCGCCACGGTGAACTGAGACTCCGCTGCCCGCTGTCGTCGTCACCGGCGTCGTGTAGCTCGCTGAACTTGCTCCTGCGATGTTCGCCCCGTTCTTCTGCCATTGGTAAGCTAGCGGCGCGGTCCCTCCCGCCACCACCGTGAACGTCGCCGTCTGTCCAGCCGTCACCGTCTGGTTCGCCGGCTGTGTGGTGATCGTCGGCGCTACTGGCGCCGGATTCACCGTCAGCGTCGCGGCCGCACTGTTCACTGTTCCCGCTGTGTTCGTGACCACCACTGCGAATGTCGACCCGCTATCCACGGTCGTCGTTGCCAGCGTCGTGTAGCTTGCTGAAGTCGCTCCCGCGAAGTTCGTCCCGTTCTTCTGCCACTGGTAAGTCAGAGGCGCGGTCCCTCCCGCCACCACCGTGAACGTCGCCGTCTGTCCCGCCGTAACCGTCTGGTTCGCCGGCTGTGTAGTGATCGTTGGTGTTACCGGGGCCGGATTCACGGTCAGCGTCGCGGCCGCACTGGTCACCGTTCCCGCTGTGTTCGTGACTACCACGGCGAATGTCGACCCGCTATCCGCGGTCGTCGTGGCCAGCGTCGTGTAGCTTGCTGAAGTCGCTCCCGCGAAGTTCGCTCCGTTTTTCTGCCACTGGTAACCGAGCGGCGCGGTCCCTCCCGCCACCACTGTGAACGTCGCCGTCTTTCCCGCCGTGATTGTCTGACTGGCGGGCTGAGTACTGATGGTCGGTGGTGCAGCCGTGGAACCGGAGCCGATGGTCATATTACAGACCGAGTGGGAGCCGCTATCGGCGGACAGACTCCAGTCGTTCAGACTGGACACGGTGGACTGCTCGGAGCGGAAGGCGTAGTTGGTTGCCAGCTCCAGCTCGGTTCCTCCGGGAGGGGTGACATAGACGGTGTAAGTCTTGGTGGTTGGGTTGATCAGCAGGCGGAAGTGGTAGGTCAGTCCAGCGGTATAAGGCACGGGGACAGCGGCGGAGTAAGCTCCTGCGTTGCGCGCGTCAATCATTCCCGTGCTAGCAAACCGGGTGATGACGGCGAGGCTGGTGTATCCCGTGGCCGCGTTGAAGGAGAAGCTAACTACGCCGTCCATGTTGTTCTGATTGGGCGTGGCGTCATAAGTGGCAGTGAACTGGGCTGCCTGTGCAGGAAAGGACGTATTGGTCCAAGTTGCCGCCGAACTATTCAGACAGCTCGAAGCTGCATTAACCGTGAGGGTGGCGGAGTTGCTGGGCACGCTGCCTGCCGAGTTGGCATTCGAAACAGGAATATTGTAAACGAACGAGGAACTCCCATCTCCGTACCGCTCGCTTCGATATACGTGCAGGGTGGAAGTGCCAGTGATGGTGTTACTTGTGGAGGAGGTGGTCCCGCCGTTGAAGAACTGGTCGGCGAGCCAAATGTTCCCATTGCCATCGATGTAAGATGTCCCGGAGCCAGCGTTGATGCTGGTGGATATGGGATTGCCCTGCGCGCGCGGGCTGGCCGTTAAGAGCAACAAAAGAACTAAAAGTACAACGACGAAACAAAAGACAGTCTTCACCCTCATTGTAATACCTCCAAAGCGTTATCTGAATTGTCTGGGACGAGAAAGACCGCTTTGGGTAGGGGAAGCGATCGAACTAGAAAACCAAGTTCCTGGTAATACCTCCAAAGCGTTATCTGAATTGTCTGGGACGAAAAAGACCGCTTTGGGTAGGGGAAGCGATCAAACTACAAAACCAAGTTCTTGGTGCGGAGGATCACCGCGCTGTGGAAAAAATTGATCTGTCCGTAGCGCGACCGAAATGCAATTCCCTACGGCCCGCTTCCGGCGAAAGATTAGAGCAGAGGCGCTCTTGATTCTGTCGGCGTATAAATGATTATCGCGTCAGACCTTTTGTTAAGTCTTGTCGGTCATTGTTCTACAGCGTGAGTAATTCTCCCCTTGCTTGGAACTTCCATCTTGTGCTCGACGATCGCAGCATCAACTGTCCTGAGAAGGACTCAATACAATTAGCATGCAGAGAATTCATGCGTCTGTCCAAATGACGACACAAACTCAAATAATATGAACAAAGCGTTGACGGCAACTTTGGCTCGAGGCGCGGATGTTGTGGTTAGTTCGATCGTAATGCTCAGGACAACGGTTCATTATAATCATGTAATTATGCGTAACTCGCTTGGCAATGTGGCATGGGTATGACGCAGTTGCCTGACGAAACAGAATCCGCACTGGAAGGGACTCAGACGGCCGGATGCCGGATGCAAGGCGACCGTCTGGATCTTGCCAAATGGTTCGAGAGGTGAGCTATTTGCCTATGGATTCTTGGTTCCAGCAAAAAACGGGAACCAAGGTTCTCCAAGCCACTTAGCCCTCCTCTACTCATAGGCACCGATAGATGGAGTAGCGGGCCTGGGGTTGCCGTTGATGTCGCGCCCGATGTTGTTGATGCCGAAGGGCGTAAGTCCAGTGATGGGTGAACCCGCTCCGATAGCCGGGCTGCCAGTAAGCGGCAGGAAGTTGAAGCCGGTGACATTCGTCAG
This sequence comes from uncultured Acidobacteriota bacterium, assembly GCA_963729455.1. Lineage (GTDB taxonomy): Bacteria > Acidobacteriota > Terriglobia > Acidiferrales > UBA7541 > Acidiferrum. The sequence continues at coordinate 213,787 of CAVSNX010000001.1, read as the reverse complement.
CAGAGGATTGGCACTGACGGAGTTGGTAATACTTGAATTTCCGGACGAAGTGCCCGCGCCGAAAACCAGGTTGTTGACGCCGTAGATTTGCGCAGAGCCCGACGGAGCGAAATAAGGAACGCCCGACGGGAAGACCGAGGTTGTCACACTGTAGAGCAGGTTATTACGGACGTGGACGGACATCGAACTACCGCTGCCGTTCCAGACGATACCGTTTTCCTGTCCGCCGTAAGGAGGATTGGTGTTCAATCCATAGGCGTAGAACGTGTTGTTAAAGATTTCGACGGTGCCGGCGGAGGTTGGTCCAGCTTCGGTGTAGCCTGGAATGTTGATGCCGCTCCAGCCGCCAGTGCCCTCCGGAGGAGTTGTGGTACCGCAATTGTAGAAGACGTTGTTGTAGATGGTTACCGGACCGCCAGCATTGGGACTGAGTGTGTCGGCGACGATGCAGTCGAGATCCGTATCGTGGATGATGTTGTCGTGGATGGACATGTTGAACAGCGAATAGCCCAGCGTGCCGCCGCCGTTCGGAGCGGAGTGGGTTTGCAAACCACGACCGCCGTTGACAAAAGCGATTTCGTTCCATCCGAAGTCCTGGTCGTTGCTGTCCGTGGCGAGGTACACGGCGTGATATTCGGCGGATGCGCCAGATACGCCGGTATTGTGAATGTTGTTCCCGTAGGTATACAGGAACGTGGTCTCAATGGGGACATAGCATCCACCGGCGCCGTTGCCGTTGGGGCAAGACATGTCGTTGCCAACCATGCGCCAGTAGTTGCTGCCCCAACTCGCGAGTACGGAGCCACCACCCACCAGTGTGAAGCCGGCCACGTTCCAATAATTGGTGGGAATGGTCCTTCCGGAGCGAATGGAGTTTGAAACCGAGCTTGAGCCAATGGTGACGGATGCGCCAGGATAGGCCACGAGCGAGATGGGAGCTGATGCCGAGCCGCTGGAGTTGATCAGGAGAGAAGTACTCCAGCCACTGCCATCGTCGGTGGTGTCGTCGGAGCCCGTTTGAGCGTAGCTGGTGTCTCCAGCGGCCATCGTGGATGCTGCGTGGTTAATGGTTCTCCATGGAGCGGTGAAGCTGCCACTGGCACTGTCGCTGCCCGACCCGGAAATAAAGTGGATATTTCCACTCCTGACGGCAAATGAGAGGCCGTTGGAAGTGCCCAGTGATGTGGTCACTGTGAAATTGCCGCTGGCGCAGGAGCTCGTCAGTTGGACAACGATCTTCTGGTACCAGAGCCAAGGCGTACCCCATGAGACGACCTTGAGGCAAGAACCACCGTTCAGCGAGACCGAGGATGTTCCTTGTACGGCACCGAAGAAGTTTCCGTATAGGGTGACGTAGACGCCGCCGTTTGTGGAGTAGGTGGTGTCGGAGTTACCCGTGGCCGGGCCGCTGGTCAGGTCCGAGAAGAACAGCACGGGAGCCCCGGCGGCCGCCTGCACCGCAACCTGGGCCGTGAAGTTCACGCCTGTGACATTGGCGCCGTTTACGGTCACCGGCTGACTGGCTGGCGTGAACGTATAGCCAGAGTTACTCGGCGTCAGTGTGTAGCTGCCGTTCGAGACGGAGGTAAAGGTGTAATTCCCGGAGCCGTCCGTGGTCGTGGAAGCATTCGCGGCGCCACTCAGAGTTACCGTGGCTCCGCTGCCGCCGGCGGTCGGCGTAATCGTGCCGGAGACGGTGAAGGTTGGTGCGACGGCCGTAAAGTTGACGCCAGTGACGTTGGCTCCGTTCACGGTGGCGTTGGCGCTAGCCGGTGTAAAGGTGAAGCCCGACTTGCTTGGCGTTACTGTGTAAGAGCCATTGGCCAGGCCGGTGAAACTGTAGTTTCCGGAGCCATTGGCGGTAGTCGTCGCGTTGGCGGCGCCGCTGAGGGTCACCGTGGCTCCGCTTCCACCGGCGGCCGGACTGATCGTTCCGGAGAGGCTGAACGACGTTGCGGTCGCTGTGAAGTTGACACCCGTGACGTTAGCTCCGTTGACCGTGGCATTTGTGCTTCCAGGATTGAAAGAGAAGCCCGCTTCGCTTGGGGTAATGGTGTACGAGCCGTTGGCAAGGCCCGAGAACGAGTAGTTTCCGGAACCGTTCGCCGTGGTGGTGCCGCTGGCTGCCCCGCTAAGTGTAACCGCAACGCCGCTGCCACCCGTGATCGTGCCGGAAATGGTGTACGTCGGATTGGTCTGCGCGGTGGCGGTGAAGTTAACGCCGGTGACGTTCGCACCATTCACTGTCGCATTCAGACTGGTTGGGGAGAAGGTAAAGCCGGTCTTGCTCGGGGTAACGGTGTAAGTACCGTTGGCGAGACCCGTAAAAGTATAGTTTCCGGAACCATTGGCGGTAGTCGTCCCGTTCGCGGCGCCGCTGAGTGTCACAGTGGCTCCGCTACCGTTTGCCGCAGAGCTAATCGTGCCGGAAATACTGAAAGTAGGATTGGTTACCGCCGTGTCCGTAAAGTTGATGCCTGTGACGTTGACGCCATTCACTGTGGCATTCAAGCTGCCCGGATTAAAGGTATAGCCCGTCTTGCTTGGCCTAATCGTGTAGGTTCCGTCGGCGAGACCGGTGAAGCTATAAGCTCCGGAGCTATTGGCCGTGGTCGTGGCGCTGCCAGCGCCACTGAGAGTTACGGTGGCTCCATTGCCACCGGCGGTCGGACTAATGGTGCCGGAGATGCCAAAGGTCTGAACGGCGTCGGTGAAGGCTATTCCTGAGACGTTGCCGCCGCTAACCGTGATGTTCAGACTGGTGGGGGTAAACGTGAAGCCGGTCTTGCTGGGAGTAAGCGTGTACGTTCCGTCGGCGATGCTGGTGAACGTGAAGACGCCAGAGCTGTTCGCCGTAGTGGTTGCATTGGCGCCACCGCTCAGAGTTACCGTGGCTCCGTTTCCTCCAGCTGTGGGACTGATCGTTCCAGTAACGGTATAACTCGCTGGCGGCGGTGGCTGGGTCTGAGTCGAGCCGCTGACTACACCAGCACATCCTGCCACAATCGCGAGCGGCGCGAGCATGGCACAAAGCAGCAAAGCCTGGCCAATCCCGTTGTTGATTCCCCCGCAGAAAACTGTCTTAATCGCCAGCCATTTGGCGCGCGCAAAGAACGTCATCACCTTCCTCCGATCAATTCCCCACGGTGAGAGCGTAAGTTGTGGAGATATGTCCGGACTACTGTCGTGAAGGCCAAATTCGGTACAGGGGGTTGTCCTGTACACCAGACCATGTGGTGGACATGGAGGAGTCGGAAAGCCTGTCAATCTGGAGGTGGCTGGGGAAGAATACAATTATTAAGGATATGTAATGTGAGTCTGCCCGCAGGTAAAGTGTTTGGCATCACCGCAAATCGGGAGGTAGCCCAGACGTTCGGCGCGATGCGATAATACTTCTTAAATTGAACGGCAGGATTTGAAAGCCATTGGAGAAATGCATGTCAGCTCTTCAGCGCGCTACCTCAAGACTGGTGCGAAACGTTTTGTACTACGGCGGACTTTCCAGCGTGCTCTCCCGTATGCAACGGCAGCCGCGCATTCTAATGCTGCACGGAATCGGAAGCGCGGAATCACCAGCGGACGCTTTTCGCGCTCAATTGAGCTTTTTGAGGCGCTTTTTCCGAATCGTGCCCCTGGAGGATATCTGGTCGTCCAGCGCGGCGGACCGGGATGCTCTCCCGAAACTGGCGCTTACGTTCGATGATGGCCTGCGCAACAACTTCAACATCGCCTATCCGATACTGAAAGAATTCAGTGCCCCAGCCACGTTTTTCGTTTGCCCCGGGCTCATCGATTCGGGTCGCTGGCTTTGGAACCATGAATGTCGAGCACGCCTGGCGTGGATGCCGGAAGAAGAACGGCGCCGGTTTGGAGAAAGTATTGGCATGGCATCTGGCGAGATCGAGCCGATGATTCAGAAGCTGAAGAGCACGCCGAATGTTGAACGTGTCGAAATCGAAGAGAAACTGCGCGGAGCCACGCCGAACTTTATGCCGACCGAAGAGCAGAGCCAGCAGTTCGATATTATGAGCTGGAAAGAATTGAAGGCGCTTGATGACGGGCTTATTACGATTGGCGGGCACTCTACCAACCACGAAATCCTGCCCCAGCTAGACTCCCAGCAACTGGAGAGGGAAGTCGCGGATTGCAAATCCTGGCTGGAGCGGGAACTGGGCCGACCCGTGAAACACTTTTGCTACCCGGATGGCGCGTACAACGCGCAAGTTCTCGCTTGCGTGGGCCGACATTTCGTTTCGGCGGTCACTACGCAAGCAGGCTGGGTGCCTTCAAGGCCCTCGCTGTTGGAACTTCCTAGAATCCCAACCTCTTTCCATCTTCCGGACCTGGCCTGGCGGATGCAACGCCCTACCAGCTGACGCGACATGGGGGGCGCTCTAATACTGGATGGGCATAGCCGCGCGGCGATCGAAGCAACGCAAGCGTTGGGCCGCGCAGGAATCGAGGTTCTGGTTTCCGCGGAGGATCCAGATGCCGTTGCCTTACGGTCGCGCTATGCGCGGGAGAAACTAGTCCAGCCGCGCGTAATTCCGCAGGACAGAATCATCCGCTGGCTCGAAGACTTGGACACCAAGAAGCAGTTGGATCTGATTATTCCCTGTACCGAGAATTCACTGCAGGCCTTTTTGCTGATTCCAGAGGGACACCGGCTTCGCCGGATCGCCGTCCTGCCGTCCAACCGTTCCCTGCAGATTACCCTCGATAAGAACCTTACCAGGGAACACGCGCATGGGCTTGGCGTGCCCATTCCCCAGACCGTCCTGATGCATACCTTGGCGGAAGCCGTTACGCCAACGAGATTTCCGGTTGTGCTGAAGCCCGTACGGAGCAAACTTGCCGAAGGTGCACAACTGAAGACGTTTGAGCCGACGATTGTGCAAGACGAAGCGTCATGGAAGAGCGTGCTGCTCGACTGGCTACCTAGAATGACCGTGTTGCAACAGGAGTACGTGCCGGGTTGGGGCGTCGGAATTGAAATGCTTTATCGCGAGGGCCAGCTGGCCTGGTTTTTTGCCCACGAACGTATTCATGAATGGCCGCTTACCGGCGGGGCGAGCACTTACCGGAGAGCCATCGAGCCCCCTCAGGAGATGATGGAAGCCTCTAGGCGGCTGCTGGATTCATTGGAATGGCATGGCGTGGCGATGGTGGAATTCAAGCGGAGCCAGGACGGCACCTTTGCGTTAATGGAAGTAAATCCGAGGCTGTGGGGTTCGCTGGCGCTCAGTATTGACGCCGGTGTGAACTTTCCGCTGGGTTTGTGGCAGATCGCAAAAGGTCAGCCACTTGGACCGCAATCGCAGTTTCGGAGAGGATTTCGCACGCGCCACCTAAGCAGCGATTTTCAGTGGCTGAAAGCAAACCTGGTGGCAGATCGAGGAAACCGACTGCTCTTGACCCGGCCTCGATTGCGTTCGCTGTTGGAATTGGCGCTGCCGATCTTTGGCAAAGAGCGCTGGGACCATTTCCACTGGAGAGATCCGGGCCCAGCGATTCACGAATTGGGACAGTTGATCGGCGCCGCTACCCGGTCGGCTCGTCACCGGTGGAACGTACGGACGTTTTTTCGGCAGCGGAGCGCGCTGCTCAAGCGAGCCATCGAAAGACTGACCCTAGCAAGGCGCTCGAAGAAGCCTGTTCTTCTCTTTGTGTGCCAGGCGAACATTTGCCGCAGTCCGTTTGCAGACACGGTGGCGGTTCGCCGCCTTCCTGGCTTCGAAATCGAATCTGCGGGTTTCGATCACCGCGCCGGCCGCCACACGCCTCCGAACGTCGCAGAAGAAGCGGCACGAATGGGATTCGACATGTCCGCGTGCGCCTCCACGCCACTCACGGAAGCGCATGTCCGCAGCGCCGATCTGATCTTGGTGATGGAATTCAAGCAATACGAAAGACTAACTAAGCAATTTCCGGATTCAGGGGATCGGGTCGTGCCGCTCGGTCTATTTGCCGCCGAACCCGCGATCGACATTGCCGATCCCAACCACAAGGATGCGGCCACGACGAAGCGCATCATGACGCAGATCGTTTCTGCAATTGAAGGGCTTGCTTCTGCAATTGATTCTGCTGGGGAGCCCGCAGTGAAGAAATAATCCTCTTACTCCTGGCCGAGGGGCTGAAGCCACGAACGTCGCCTCATCTGACTTGAAGATCCGGCCAACCCCTTAAACCTAAGATCGGAGGAGCCCATCCGCCAGAGCCGGGGCTAGCGCGAGGGTGAAGAAGAGTAGGACTTGTAGCCAACAAGTACTATTCACAAGGAATTCACCGGCGGGTAGGATGGCAGAAACAATGAACGCCGGGAACGGAGGGTCCCCAGCCGGCCTATGAAAAGCACTTTTCTCCCAGAATCAGGGGTATGGCATTCGTCTGTACCCACAACCACAACGCATCCACCAAAGGAACGACCTGCAACCGTCATTGCCGACGTTCAGATCGGCGGAGAAGAACTTCTTCACCGTTTCGCGGACCGATGGGAAAGGCTTTGTGAGGAGACGCGAAGCGCGCCATTTCACCGGCCGGAATGGATTGCCACTTACCTTCGAGCCTTCGAACCGCAGAGCGAGGTTGTTTTGCTGACGGCCAGCGCCGGAGACCGGCTGGTGGCGGTATTGCCGATGATCCGGAAGCGAGCCTGGTTCGCCGGTATTCCCATTTGGAAGCTTTCGGGCGCAGCCAATGTACATTCCGTGCGATTCGATATTCTGCACACGCCCTGTGAAGCCGGGGAGGCGGCGATCCGGGTATTCTGGGAGGCATTGAGGAATATGGCGGGATGGCACATTTTGGAGATGCCGCTGATTCCGGAGAATGGCGCCTGCCAGAAACTGATCGCGCACGCGAACGAGGACGGCTATCGCACGATCACTTCACATTTTCATGATGGTCCGATTTTGCGTATGAAGGAAGACCAAAAGGGGCAATTGAACTGGCTGCACGGCACGAGCCGGCATTTCCGGCATGAACTGCGCCGATTCGCGCGGCTGCTGGCCGAAGAGACGGGAAGCAATCCCAAACTCGTGCGCAGAGCGGACCCGGATGCAACGATTTTGGAGGAGTTTTTTAAGCTGGAAGCGTCGGGCTGGAAAGGCGAAGAAGGATCAGCGATAAACTGCGCTCCAGAAACACGGGCTTTTTACGACCAGATTGCGCGGGAAGCGTCTTCACGGGGGTATTTTTGCTTGCACTCGCTTGAAACGAGTGCGGGAATGGTGGCCGGAGCGTTCAGCGTGGAGACGGAGCAGTGCTTTTACCCAATGAAGATTGCCTACAACGAGGAGTTGCGCCGCGGCGGCCCGGGCCAATTGCTGTTTAACGGCATCTTCGCGGAATGCGCCGAGAAACGCATCCCCGAGCTGTTTTTTGGGGGAAAGAACGATCGTTACAAGACGTCGTGGACTTCCGATACGCTTCCGCATTTTAATGGGTTTATCTTCAGCCGCGCCTTTCGCGCGCGTCTCGTTTACGAAGCGAAGACAAACCTCTTTCCTCGTTTTGGGAGGTTGCGAAGGGGAATCCGGGGCCAGTTCAAGCCACGGAAAAAGCCATCGGATTCGAGGCCCAAGGTCAAATCGAATAACGAAAGTGCCGCGAAGCGACCACACGACACGGAGATTGCCGAATAGAGCCGGGCGGTTCTCGAACGGCGCGGACCCGTGGGCAGATGCGGAAAGCGAAAGAGGAGAGATTGCCGTGCAGATGACGATGATCTGTTGCCCGTTCCAGACGTCTTACGGGTCGTATGCCAGCTCTTTGATGGCTGCCATTGAAAAGAAGACTGGGAGCAAGATGGGATGGGTGGCGTCGAACTGCGGCTGCGGCGATGCGGTAGAAGTGAGTCGGAGTTTTCAGGCGCAGCAGTGCGACTATTTTGAAATGCCCATCATCCGGGATTTTCGATCGAAGAGCACCTGGAAGCGCCGAGTGCGCGGTGTCGCCAGAAACGCAACTTTGTATTTCCGAGCCAAGAAGTTCGCCACCCTGTCTGGGAATGCGGAAGTCGTCCATTTTCAACAGATCCTCAATGCCTACGGGTCGGGCGCCGTGTTTCATTGGCTGAGGCAGCCTTCGAAGGCCACGAGGATTGTAACGGTTCATGAACTCGACGGGGACCAGCTAGAGTTTCCGGAAAGAAACAAGATGTACGACTTGGCGGACGGCATAATCGTGCATTGCGAGGAGATGAAGCAACATCTCGTCAAGCTGAATGTTCCGGAAGACAAAGTTCACGTGGTCCTACAAGGCACGAACGTCCCCGCAACGATGCCGGACAACCGAAGAGAAGGAATTATCTTCTATGCGGGACATAAGGTCATGACCGGGAAAGGCATCCACAGCCTCTTTAAGGCCATGTCCCTCATACAGGAGCGCATGGGGACAAATGCGCCTACACTGAAAATACACGGGCACTACGGGGAAACCACGCCGGAGGAGGCGAAAAAGCTCACCGAGGCAAGCGGCTTGGCAGACAAAGTCGTGTGGCTGAATCAAATTTCAATTGAAGAGATTGTCCGCGAGTATCAGAGCGCGCTGGTTTGCGTTCTGCCGTATACGGGAAGCTTTGCAGGACTTCCCGCAGCGATCGCAGCTGCAAATCAATTGCCGGTCGTGTGTACGAGGAAGGCAGGTCTTCCGGACCATCTCGGGGACTGTGCCGTTTGGGTTGATGAAGAAAACCCCGAGCAGTTGGCGGAGCGGATCATGGAGCTGCTGGGCAGCGACTCATTGAGGCGCGAAATTGCGGGACGGTTGCTGAAGAGAGCCGAAAATTTTCTGCGATGGGATGTAATCGCGGATAGGACGCTTAGCGTGTACGCACAAGCCGCGAAAAAGAAGGCTGCATCGCAACACAAACACTAGGAAGCCGCCTGCGTCGCGAATCTGACAGTTGCCGTACGGCGAATCAGGCGCCGTATGGCTCCGGGCAGAGCACATCCCTACGGCGAATCGAATCGCGGCGTGTCTAAATCCAACCGTGGAGCTTGTACCAGAGGAGGCCCATGGTTTCATGAAACAAGTCCTCGGTGTAGCTGATGGATTCCCAATTCGGCGTAATATTCGCCAGATCGATTTCGTCGAAGGCACGGTGGCTGCAGGGCGCAGGCACCACGGCGAATCCTTGCTTGCGGAAGCTCATCGCCGCGCGCCGCATGTGATAGGCGTCCGTCACCAGGACGATTTTTGAGACGCCCTTCTGGCGAAGAAGCAGAGCGGAGTATTCCGCGTTTTCGTGCGTGTTCCGCGATTTGCTTTCTGTCCAGATGAGCGAGTCCGGCACGCCCTCTTTGATGAGGACGTCACGCATTAATAGGGCGTAGGGAGGGATTTCACGGCCGGCCTGAACACCTCCCCCGGTGACCAGGATGGACACCGGGCGCCACTGTTTGTGCAAGGAAGCTGCGTATTGGCAGCGCAGGAGAGTGTCATTACCTACGCGAACGGGCGGAATGCCCGGCGACCACAAAATACCGCCTGATAAGACGACGATGGCCTGAGCGTCCGTGGTTTGATCGAACCCCGCAGGGAAGGGAGCCTCGAACGGCTGCAGGAGAAGCCAGACAAAGGGCGGCCAGGAAATCAGAAAAAGAATCACTAAGGCCACGGCGAGCAGCCGTGGCTTGCGTGGACTGGCGCGCCGCCAACACTGAATCAGGCCCACAAACGCAAGGAGCAACAGGAAGGGATAGACCGGCTGAATGTAATCCGACATGTTTCTTAGTTTCTCCTGAATGGCGCGCGAGAGAAGGAAATCACTCTCTACTCGAGTCGCTTATCGTTGTTTGCGAGACGGTTCTTGCACGCGCAGCGGCCGAAAAAAGGATGACGCACGTATCACGACGATGAAAGCTTGCGCCGGACCGATACCAGCAATTCCACAAACGATGGGGGTAGAACGCGGCGAAGCCAGGCCTTGGTGTTCTTAGTGAACTGAGCGAACGACAGGTAGAGACTTCCGCGGGTCAGCGGACGGGCCAAATGGATATTCAGGTAGTTGCCGGTGATTCCGCCCCAGCGGAGCTTGCTCTCGTTTTCACCGGCGAGAAATTCATAGCGGCGGACGCCGGACTCGATGAATTCGCGCAGCGCGTAGCTGCGCAAGACGTAGCCAACGCTGTCGGAGGAATAGTCGGGGTCAAAGCCTTCTTGCAGCGAGTAAACCGTTTGGCCATAGCGGAAGGCGTATTGGGCGGCGACGGCGGCCTCATTCAATTCGAACAGCCATAATTCCAGCCATCCGCGTGACAAAAATTGCTGTGCCATGTCGGCATAGAAGCGCCGCCGTTCCGTGGAGGAAAAACTGCCGGGTTCGCCGCGGGATTCCCAGCGTTTTTGGTGCAGCCGGAACAGATGGTCGAGGCAAGCCGGCAGCTCGCTGGCATTCGAACACTTGTAAAACTTCGTCGGGAAGCGGCTTTGCAGGCGGCGGAGGCGGTTGCCGACTTTCCCTCTCTCTTTGGGAGAGAGTTGCTTCAGGTAGGCCTCCCACGTCTCCGGCAGTTCCACGGCAGACCAGGAAATTGTAGAGACGTCGAACTTCCAATGGGCGGCCTTGATTTCTTCCAGGAAGAAGTTTGCGGCCAGAGAGTCGGAAGCCATGCAATTCAATTGAAAAATATCCCAGCGCCGGTCCGCGGCGAGATACCGGAAGAGAGATTGGGCAACGCCCTGTTCGTGGCCCGGAGCGACAACAAAATCCAAATTGTCTGAGTCCGTCGAGCCATCTCCCACCACGCGAAGCTCCTGCAGGGATGGAAGAATGCCGACGCGCAGCGGTTGAAGATACAGCGGCACCAATCCGACAAGCGCGCCCTTACCATCGCGAAACACTAGAGTGTGAAGTTGTTTCCCGTTGCCATAGGCACCCCACCAGGAGCTCAGCCATTCCGGGGAAGAAAAAATCGTCAGCTTGCGATTGTGTTCGAGGATGGCGTTCCACTCGGAGCGCAGCAATTCCACTTCGTCCCAGTTCGAGAGAAGCGTCACGCATAGCGGGACGTTTTCCGCTGGGGCGATGTTTCGGGATGCGATTCCCGGTTCTTCCACTTGAGTGCTCATCTCTGCCAATTTACACGAATGAAGTGTTCAAGCTGAATGACATTGAAACTGGAGCGGGCCGTAGAAACAACAGTGAAGAGGAGCCCGTCCGTCTTCATTCGAATTGTAGTCCAGTCCTTTCGAGCGAATCTCCGGAAACTCCGTGCTACGAATAAACGCTGTTGCGGCGGCTTCGGAAAAGCATGTCTCGCATGGTCCACCACACAATGCGCGGATTGCGCTTTGCTTGCGAAAGCGAATACGGAAGCCATGCGTGACCGTAAGGAATGTAAAAGCGCACGGGAACATTCATGGAGTGAGCGATGGCCATCGCGGGGCCCACAGGCAATCCATAGAGCAACTCGAGCTCGCAGGGCGTGCGAGCGTCTTTCAGCGTTCGCAGCGCAGGGCGAACGACGGCAGGGTCGTGGGACGCCACACCGACAAGTTTGGCCCGGCCGGCGAGCTTCTCAATCACCCTCAGAAAGCCCGCGCGCAAGTCGCCGTTCGGATCGGAGGGATCCGGCCACTGTCCCTTGACGACGCGAATGCAAAGCCCCTGGGAGACGGCCCAATCCGCGTCGGCGGCGCTCCTCTTCCAGCGTCCCGGCAAGGTGCACCCAAAATGAGAATAGGAAGGCAAAAGGTCGGAGATGAGGGCGATCGTCGGATCAACGCTGTCCACATCCAACGCGTCAAAATGAAGGCGAATCTGTTTCTTCTGGGCCGCCGGCAGCAAGCCAGAGATCAGTTCGCGGCTGTAGCGCAGCGACGGAGCTTTCAGCGCGACGTACGAATCCGAATTTTCAGCCGCGGCGGATTGGATCGCGGCGTCGTAGGCAGCGGTGATCTTCTGCGGGTTGTCCTCGGGGCCGTCCCAGAAGCAAAGGATGGAGCGACAATCGCGCTCCGCCAGTTTCCGCGAGACGCGGAGTGCGTCCTCCAACTCCGGGCCAGCCACATACGCGCGTGCGGCCCGCTCCATGACCGGGACCGCGATCGCCAGTATCGCCTTCTTGAGTGTGCTATTCACGATTTCCTGGTAAGCCGGGCGCGAGTAAAGTCAACCGCTGCGTCTACGGCGCCCCGGACGCCCGAGTGGTAAATGCGCAGAGAAACCGCGGGATGCTCCAGTTGAGTCCAAACTTGATTCCACGGTTCGCTCGAGCCTAGGATTTCGTAGACTTCGCATTTCTGGCTGGCCGCAAAGCGCAGGCTCTCGATCATCAGCAGTTGTCCCGGAGCGCAGCGGGCGACCTCCTGGTCAAATCCCATTTTCAATAACCAGAAGTGGCCAGCGTGCTCCACCGCGAACTGCATGGCCACTGCACGCCCGCCCAAGCGGAGGAAACCCAGGCGCAATTGGCCTCGGTCACACGTTTCCTCGGCGTACCTGCGGTAGAAACCCCCAACCAGCGGATCGGTCGCCAGCGCGGATCCTTGCGCGCCCTTCCAGTTGGCGGCTTCCACCTGGAACGCTTCATCGAGCAGGCCCGGAAGTTCTTCCCGAGTCGGAATGATCATCTCGCAACGCAGCGTTCCGATCTTCTCCGCATTGCGCTTGGCACGGCGAAAATCGGAGCGCCGGCCGGAATTCAAATGCGACTCCGGCTCCAGCCAGCTCTTGTCCAAAGGCAAATAAGGATGCCCACGCCTGGGGCGCACAATCATCAGCCGCCGCCAGCGGCAGGCTTCCCGCAACGCTGCGATCATGGGCGAATCCGCGAAGACGTCGCCTACGAGCAGAGGTGCGTTCAATTGCAGAATGGCTTCCGCGAGCGCGGGGGCCGAAGCCGGGCTGCTCAAGTTACAATCGCTGGGCTCGTATAGTTCAGCGCCAAGTGGAGACAATGCTGCTTGGCCGTCGCGGCGGAAATAGGCGGCGATGCCGGTGACGGGATTCCCCACCGTCAAGAGTTTGAGTTCACCCTGCGTGAACACTTCAGCGCAGGCATGCGCCCAAGCATACGTTTGCATCGGAGTTGGAACCGGAAGCTTATCCCAAGTTTCCTTTAACGCTTCGATGCTGTTCCGAGTGAGAGCTGCGCGTGCCTCTTGTTCTCTCGGCATTATCTTCGCGTCAGAGCCTATCGGCCCACGAATTGGGTCTGGGTTCACAGTTTTTTGACCTAGCAGATTTTGCCGCGCTACCACCGCCCACACTTGATGCCACCAGGGGCGCTCGCACGCCTGAAGAACCTCTTCAATGACATGTGAAGCCTCAGGATAGCAGCGAAGCGAATGAGGGACCCGGGCGATTTGACTCTTGGGCACGTACTGCAAAAGATCGTCCACCGCCTCCAGCATTCCCACTTGAAAATGATCGCGGATGACTTGTGCCTTTGCCCCGACCGCCGTGCGTTTCAGCTTGCGAGATCCATTGGTCACAAGATAGGCGCGATCCACAAGTCCGAACATGGGGAAATCATCTTCCGAATTTCCGATCGCCGCGGTCAGTTGCAGCCGGTCCTTTAAGAGATTTTTGATTGCCATGACGCCGAGTGCCTTGCTGGCTCCGCGAGGCAGGATGTAGGTGTCGGCGGAAGTCGTCAGGAATGTGAGTTGATCAAATTCTCCAAGTAGCGAGGATATTTCGTCCGCCGCTAGCCCCACTGGTGTGCTTCCTTGCATGCGATAAATCCGGACTGCGTGCGTATATGTGGGGTCACTGAAAATTCCTGGTTTTGCCGAAACCGTCTTCCGAAACTGATCGATTTGTTTCCTGGCCGGTTCCGGAACGAGGGAATGTTTCTTCTTCGCGATTGCATCGTAGAAAGCGGAGCCGTATTCGGCGATCCCGCCGGACAGCGAATAGGCTGAGCAATAGTTGCGAATATGCTGAGTACTCCGGCCGGAGTTGATCACGACGGAGAAGCCGCTGGCTTGCATGCGGCGGAGCGCCAGCATGCCCGAAGGAGTGGTGTGCGGAAAGTAGAAGCGGTCCCGGTCGAAGACGCCGTCGAGATCCAGGAAGACCACCTTGTCGGACCATCGTGAAGGCCAGGGTGCCGGCAGGCGATCGGCGAAGAAACGGTTCATGTTGTAGACGAGGAAGTCTCGAGCCGCGATGCGGGAGCGCTCCGCTGCTTGCCGTTCCTCATGCGATCCGACGTGCGTAATTTTGTAGGCGGCAGCCTCTTGGGCGACACGGCCGCAAACCAGTTTAAGCAGGATAAGGCGATCGAGAAGGCCGGGATCGTTGCGCAGCTCCTGGTATTCGCGGATCAGTTCCGCTTCCGCTTCTTTGTCCAAGCCCAGATCAAAAATGGCGGCGGCCAGATCGTAGGCCGGATCGACCAAATTCAGGGCAGGGTTGCCAAAGCCGTGGTGCTCATAGTCGAGCTTGCGTATGCCCTCCGCCGTGCGAATCCATTCCTCCGGCCTGATCCGGGCGTCGATAAAAACGGCGGGACGCGGGCCATACTTCCGCAACGCGCGTAGCAACGCCGGCATCCTGAATCTCGATAGATACGGGCCAAAAGGCGCGCGGAGTGTGCGCACCAGCACGTACCAGCCGGTCAAACCGTATTTCCAGCCTTCGAAGCAGGGATCTTCATCGATTTGCAAGACTTCAGCGCGGCGGGCGACATATCTGGCAATCTCTCCGGTCGTCGGTTCGCGCCGAGTGGCAAGTCCTTCGCTGCCGCCGTCGAGCCATTCACTGAAGAGGATTCCCTCGCGCAGACCAAGTACCGGCGGAACGTAGCCTTTCAGCCGCGCGCCGGCGATGTAGGCGTGATACCCCAACCAGCCCCAACCCACGCTCTTCCCAACCACGCGGCAGTGCACAGGGTTTTGCCCGACCCGCCCGCTCAGATAGAAAACCTTCTTGAGGTGAACAAAGAATCCATCCCCGCAGGATTCGGAAAGCCGTTGATTGAGAACCGCAGTTTCGGGCTCGTCCTCGACGATGCTGATATCCGACCAGCCGCGTCCGGACAAATAATCCGTCAGCAGAGAGTGCACTCCGCTCTGAAGAAACTCTGACTTGTGCGCGCGCTCCCAAGGTTCCGTGACAACCTCGACCGACGATCCAGCCGAGAGAACTGCGGGATTTTTTTGCGCCGGATGGCTGGGAACCATGATGGTGATGCGCTCTTGAGCGATTCCAAAGCCTTGCAGCAGCGTCAGCATGAGGCCCATGGTCTTTCCGGTATCGGGGTGATCGTCCACGATCACTACCGAACCGGTGCGTTTTGCGATGGCCCGCAGTTTTTCCGCTTCCCAGGCCGAGAGGCCGCTCTTCGGCCGCACCGACATCCAGGACACCGATGGCCATCCGGCGGTAGTTAGTTTGGCAGCGGCCAGCGGCGCAAAATAACAGCCCGCCGTGCGCGCGCCGACGAAATCGACAGGATGCGGGCCGTTTTTTCTGGTGCGCAAGAATTCTTCGGACAGGCTGAGTACATCGTAGTGACTGAGGTCCTGCGCGCGGAAGCCGGAAGGCAATTGCGTGCGGGCACGCAGTAGAGCATCCGGCAGCTTTGCGCTGGCACACGCGCGGAGGCGTTCACCTAAATCGCGAACGATTGCTTCGTCCGGTTCGGCCTGCCGCACCAGAATCTCGCACGCCAGTTCCACGCAGCGATCCCAGTGTAGCTTCCATTCATGCACGCGGGAGTCAAAGATTCTGTTGCGCAGGGAATGTGCGGTGTGGAGGGCCGACTCCAGCAGCCCCAAAACTCCTTGCATCTTGGGGAAACGGCCGGCAAGGGGAGCTAAGGAAGGAAACCCAGGCGCCAAGTAGTCGTCAGCGCAGCACAGCGCTCCGCAGGACATCAGATAGATGTTGATTCTGCACTCCTGCGCTTGCCAGTCTTCTTGGACGGACGCAAAGCGCTGCAATTCCTCTTGGCATCGCTCTAGCAACTGCGAGAAAGACGGGATGGGATTCAAGCACCAGCTGTAGGAGGTGTAAAAGGCAAACTCCGCCCCCGTGGAAGGAAATTCGACCGGCGGCGGCATAGATACATCTCGACTGGCGTGTTCCAACAAAAAAATCACTCTCCTGAGAATGTCAGGGAAACGCATCGCGAAAACGAATGCGCGTTCTTTCTATGTGCTCTAAGTTCTCATTTTAACCCGCGCTGCAAGTTCTTCCGCGAAATTGCGCGCCTAACTCGTAAGCGCTTTCCGGCCGTGTGCGCGAAGACAATCCCTGACCATCATTACAGAAATAACAGCACAAAACCGCGACAGAGGACACCGGACGAAAGCTCTACACTTCTCAGTAGTAACCCTACCGTGCCAGCGATTTTTATCAGCGTCTTTTCACCCTGATGGCCTACCTGTTGCCAAGTGAAAACGACGATTTAGGGCCAACCGGAAACCTCAAACAGAGCACTTTGGCCTCCACTTCCTGCCAAGTGAAACCTCTTTGAAAACCGGGCATACCTGCTTTCGCTCTGGTAATCGCCGGGATACAAGTTGCAAATGTTTTCCTCTCCCGCGGCGATGTGGCCGGAGGATAGGCGTAAAACCAGAGAAAACGAGGGAATACCGTAGGGTACAGATGGCACGAGACATGCACAAGTTGAGTGTGAGGGTGAAGCACCGTGTGCTCGAAAGCCCTTCGCTATCGGTCTATTTCATCGTTCCAGGCGAAGAAGTGGCGAAAGCAAGACAAGGCCCGGATTCGGGCGGTTGCAGGAAATAAAAGCGCATGATTGCCTCAAACAAGTCCATTCCTGTATGCGTGACCAAGCTACCTCCTCCTATAGAGGTCGGTTGGCTTGATTCGTTCGTGATCCGGTGGGGCCGCCTTGGTTTTACAGACATCTTTCACGAAAACGTGTCACGGCGCGGACTCTTCGGGAAGTCCTTCGTTCTGCTCTTTGGCACGCCGCACCTGGGAAGTTTCGCGAACGGTTTTTATCTCCGGCGTCTTCTAAAAGGGCGACGATTCGGGAGCGTATTGGACGCGGGCTGCGGCGATGGCACCTTTTCGTTTTACGTCGCGTCGAAGAACCCCGCGACGCGGGTCTTGGGTGTAGACGTTGGTGAACAAGGCCTGCACGGCGCGGAAGACACTCTGCAAGTTGGTGAGCGAATCCAGAAGACACTGCGTCTTTCTAATCTGAACTTTGAACGGCTGGACCTGAGAGAGCTGAATGCCAGCAACGAGTATGACCTGGTCTACTCGTTCGACGTTCTCGAACATATTGCCGAAAACAACAAAGTCCTCGAGAACATCTATCGCGTGCTGAATCAGGGCGGCCTTTTGCTGGTCCGGATACCGACGCGAATCCAGAAGCGGATTCTGAATAACAAATTCACTGCGGAACATGCCCACTGGGCCGCGATTGAACATGTCGGCCAGTATCACGACATGGAAAGCCTGCTGAAAACGCTGCGTTCGATTGGTTATCGGATTCTTTCCGCCAAACATACCATGGGGTTTTGGGGACGTCTCTCGTTTGAATTGTCGGAGGCCCTCAAATACTACCGTATCCCAGCCGTGGTGCAATTCGCATCTATTCCTCCGCTGAAGCTGCTGCGATGGCTTGACACGTTGACGAACCCGAAAGACGGGGACGGCCTGCTCGTGCTCTGTGAAAAGTAGAGAACTTTTAAGATGAAAGACATCCGCCAAATCTGGATTGCAAACGCGACGGCAAGTTTTGCTGGAGTGCGAGGCGTTAGCGCGCGTGCCGCGGAAGCAGCCGGAACGCTTAGCAGGAGGGCAGCGTGACCATCCTCACCCTCATCAGCAGCGAAGGCCACTACGGCGTGGAGAACATGCTGGTTTCGCTGGCGAAGAATCTCTCGCAGCTGGGCTGTTCGAACGTCGTCGGGGTATTTGAGGATTCGCGCGTTCCGCATCTGGAAGTGGCGGAAGCGGCGCGGCGCCAAAACCTGACCGTGGAGTTCGTGCCCTGCAGCGGGCGCTGGGATTCGAAGGCGGTAGCCCGCATTCGCGAACTGATTGCCAAGCACAAGGTGGATGTCCTGCACCCACACGGATACAAAGCGGATCTCTACGCGTATGCGGCCTCGCGGAAAACGCGCGTCGCACTTGTCGCGACCAGCCATAACTGGCCCAGCAAGCTTCTGAGCATGCGCGCCTATGCGGCGCTCGACCGGCTCGTGCTGGGGCGCTTTGACAAAGTGGTTGTGGTATCCGATGTCGTGGCGGCTGCGCTTCGGCGCTCGGGCGTTTCCTCGGACAAGATCTCGATGATCGTCAACGGCGTCGATATCCATCGTTTTGACGGCGCGACACCAACATTAAGCAACGAACTGGGGATCGCCGCGGGTCCAGTAATCGGCTTTGTGGGCCGGCTGGTGCCTGACAAGGGTGGGGCGCTGTTGCTACAAGCGGCCAAGAAAGTTCTCGAAGTCTCTCCGGCCACCAAGTTTGTGTTTGTCGGCGAGGGTCCTTGCCGAAGCGAGTGGGAAGCGCTCGCCGCGCAACTTGGAATCCGCGACAACGTGATTTTCACGGGCGCTCGCAATGACATGCCCGGAGTTTACGCCTCGCTGGATCTGGCGGTTCTTCCTTCTCTTGTCGAGTCGATGCCGATGTGTTTGCTCGAAGCGATGGCTTCCAGCCGGCCCGTCATTGCCACTCGCGTCGGCGCAGTGCCGCGGCTCGTGATTCATGAGGAGACGGGACTGCTGCTGGAGCCCGGCGACGTCAACGCGCTGACCGCCGCCATCCTCCGCCTTTTGCAAGATTCTTCTTTGTCAGAGCGTTTGGGAAAGAACGGCCGGGCGCTGGTCTCGCGGCAATTCTCGGCCGATGCCATGGCCAAGAGCTACGTTGAAGTTTACAGCCAGGTGCTGGCAAAGCAGCGCAATCGCGCGCAGAGCCAGGCCGCTTTGGAGTTGAGCTGCTAATGAGCACGAATGCAACAGTGCGGGTATCCATCGTTGTGGCATGCCGCAACGAGGTCAAGCACATCACTGCGTTCCTGGATTCCATCTTTGCGCAGGACATGACGAGCATCACCTGGGAAGCCATCGTTGCCGACGGCATGAGCAATGACGGCACACGCGAACTTCTGGATAAGTACAGCGCCCGCCATCCTCAACTGCGCGTGATCGCGAATTCCGGCCGCATCGTTTCGACGGGGCTGAACGCAGCCATTCGCGCCGCGCGGGGCGAAATCATTATGCGCATGGATGCGCACACCTCCTACGCGCCGGACTATTGCCGCCTGTGCCTTGAAACGCTTGAGTGCACAGGAGCTGACAACGTCGGCGGCCCGGCACGGACCAAAGCCGTGGGTTCGCAGGCGCGCGCGGTAGCGGCGGCCTATCATTCCCGATTTTCCACAGGCGGCGCGCGATTTCACAACGTGGATTACGAAGGTTACGTGGACACCGTGCCGTACGGGTGCTGGCGCAAAGAGACGCTGGAGCGCTTGGGGATGTTTGACGAAAACCTGGTTCGCAACCAGGACGACGAATTGAACCTGCGGTTGCTGCGGTCCGGCGGAAAGATCTGGCAGAACCCAGCCATCGTGTCGTGGTATTCCCCCCGCCCCACCCTGCCTCAACTGTTCAGGCAGTACTTCCAGTACGGATTCTGGAAAGTGGCCGTTTTGCGGAAACACCACATCCCCGGTTCCTGGCGGCATCTCGTGCCTGTGACCTTTGTTTTACTCAACATTTTTCTTGTCATTGGCATGGCTGTTACAGCCGTAGAGGCCTCGCAGTGGTTCAATGTTGCCGCAGGGCTGTGGCTGGCGTTTGCCCTAACGTATGCGAGTGCGTGTCTGCTGGCTTCGCTCTTCTCTGCCTCACGGTACGGTTGGACGACGCTTCCTTATCTACCCGCGGCGTTTGCGGCATATCACTTTTCGTATGGTTTTGGCTTTTTCATGGGCCTGCTGAAGTTGACCGTGGGCCCTGCTCCGGCGATTTCATCCGCCGCGGAAACTGCGTTTACGAAGATCACTAGGTAGCCCGGAGAACAGAGTACATGGATCAGAAAGCAGCAGAGACGCCAATCCAGGTTCCTTACCACCGTCCCAGCATCGGTACGGAAGAGATTGACGAAGTTGTGCGCACGATGCAGTCCGGCTGGCTGACCACCGGGCCGCGGACAGCGCAATTCGAACAAGAGTTCAGCGCCTACACCGGCGCGCCGCACGCGCTGGCGGTGAATTCCTGCACCGCGGGACTCCACCTCGCTCTCGCGGGCTTGAACATCGGCCCCGGCATGGAGGTCATCACCACTCCGATCACCTTCTGCGCTACGGTGAACGTGATTCTGCACGTGGGCGCCACGCCGGTGCTTGCCGACGTTGGCCCGGACGGAAACATTGACCCGGCTTCGATTGCCGCGCGCATCACCGATAAGACCCGCGCGATCATGCCCGTGCACCTCGCCGGCTTGCCGTGCGACATGGAAAAGATTTGGGACTTGGCGCGCCGCCACAATCTGCACGTTATTGAAGACGCGGCTCATGCGGCAGGCTCGCATTACAAGGGTTCGCAGATCGGAGCAGGCTACGCCGGAAACCGCAGCGACGCGGCGGTCTTCAGCTTCTACGCGACCAAGAATTTGACCACCGCCGAAGGCGGAATGATTGCAACGCACAACGACGCGCTGGCCGAAACGTTGCGCGTGCTCTGTTTGCACGGCATCAGCAAGAGCGCCTGGAACCGCTACAGCGACAAAGGCAACTGGTATTACGAAGTGCTGCGTCCCGGCTTCAAGTACAACATGACCGATATTCAGTCTTCCATCGGCATCCATCAGCTTCGAAAGCTGGATGGATTCATCGAAACGCGCACGCGCCTGGCCCGGATTTACGAACAGGCGTTCACGAACGTCGAGGAATTCGAAATCCCCGCGGACAAAGCGGATTGCCGCCACGCATGGCACCTTTATGGCCTGCGCTTGAATCTGGACAAGCTGGAAATCAATCGCGACCAGTTCATCGTCGAAATGCGCAAGATGGGCGTGGGTACCAGCGTGCATTTCATCCCCATCCCGCTGCATCCATTTTTCGCTCCCTACGCGCAGATGCCGCAAAACCAGTGTCCGCGAGCGTTGGAACTGTATCCGCGCCTCGTTTCGCTCCCGCTCTATCCGGCGATGACCGAAACGCAGGCGGAATACGTGGCGCAGTCGGCGATCGAAATCGCAAGGAAATCACGCAAGAACAAGCCTTTCTTTGCGGGCAGCGCGATTCCCGAACCTACGACGGTGGCAAGGTAAGAGCATGCGACGACTTCTTGATATCGCGCTGGCTCTCGTGCTTCTGCCAATCATGATTCCGCTGTTCCTAGTGGTCATGCTGGCGGTGATCGTCGAATCCCCGGGGAATCCGTTCTACGGCGGATGGCGCGTGGGCAAGGGCGGCAGGAAATTCAGAATGTGGAAATTCCGCACGATGATGACTGGAGCGGATCGCGTTGGAACGGCCATCACTACGCGGCGCGACCCGCGCATCACCAAGGTCGGCTGGTTCTTGCGCGCCACCAAGATTGACGAGCTGCCGCAGTTCATCAATCTGCTTATCGGCGACCTTACGCTCATCGGCCCGCGCCCGGAGGCGCCCGAGTTCGTCGAGAAGTACACCGCGGAACAACGGCAGATTTTGAATGTGAAGCCGGGAATCACCGGCCCCACGCAGTTGAAATACACCATTCTGGAAGCGGAGGCAGTGCCCGACGGCCAGGATGCGGAGCGCTTCTACGTCGAGCAGGTGATGGATAAGAAATTGCGGCTCGATCTGGAGTACATCAACAAGCGGACGTTTTTCTCGGACTGCCGCGTGGTTTTGCAGACCGTCGCGCTGATGGCGCGGGCAGCCGTAGGAGCGGTATCGCGATAGCAACGCGAGGGATTCAGGTTTTACGCGTGAGCTGGCTGGGAAATTAGGAGAACATTAATGAAGAGCACGTCGGGACGAATAACTTGGCAGGAAGCGGTACCGAGGGTGATTGCTGATTTCGTGATGGTGCATCTCAGCATGGTTGCCGCGCTGGCCCTTTCTGTCGTTTATCAAGTAGCGGTGGGGTCTGGCATGGAAGCGCAGGCTCTGACCGGAGATTTCACAAACTACTACACGCGCTTTTTCTGGATGATGTCCCCGATCTTCCCTGTGATCTTTGCCCTGAACGGGTTCTACACGCATACGCGCAGCTACGCCTCACGGCAAAAGAACTGGGTTATCTTGCGCACCGTGCTGGTGGCCGTTTTGCTGTTCTTCGGGCTGAATACTTTCTTCGGGGGGAACACGGTTACCGGGAAAAGTGTGGCTCTCCCCTTCATGGTGTTCGCGGCTGTGGCGCTGTGCGGCTCGCGGATCTTGAAGGGCTATATCGAAGATCGCTTCGACGTGAAACCCAAGAATGGAATTACCACCACGAGCGGCAAATCCCAAGTCCTGGTCGTCGGCGGTGCCGGCTACATTGGTTCACTGTTGTCCGAGCGTCTGCTGCAGATGGGCTACAGAGTCCGCGTATTGGATTCCCTGCTTTACGGAAAAGAATCGCTTCGTCCGATCGAGAATCACCCTGAATTTGAGCTGATGGTCGGCGATTGCCGCAACATCAGAGACGTTATTCGCGCCGTACGCGGCGTGGAAGCCATCGTCCATCTGGCGGCCATCGTAGGCGACCCGGCTTGCGAACAGGACCGCGACGCGGCGCTGGAAATCAATTACGCAGCCACGCGCATGATGATCGAAGTGGCCAAAGGGCATGGCGTAGGTCGCATGCTCTTCGCCTCCAGTTGCAGCGTCTATGGGGCGACCGACATCGAGATGGGCGAGAAGTCCAAAGTAAGCCCAATTTCCCTGTACGCACAGACGAAAGTGGATTCCGAGCAAGCTCTCCTGGGCGCCAGGAGCGACGAATTCCACCCGACGATTCTGCGTTTCGCAACGGTGTTCGGACTCGGCTACCGGCCGCGCTTTGACCTGGTCGTCAATCTCTTGAGCGCCAAGGCAAAGCAAGACGGCACGATTACCATTTTCAATGGCCAGCAGTGGCGGCCCTTCATCCACGTGCGCGACATCGTCGAAGCCATGATTTGCACGCTGCGCGCCCCGGTGCGCCTGGTCAGCGGCGAAACCTTCAACGTGGGCGATTCCCGCTTGAATCACACCCTTCAGGATGTTGCCGAGATCGTCCAGGAAGTCTTTCCGGGCACTCGAGTGGAGCAGGTCGAAAACGCGGATCGCCGCAACTACCGCGTGAATTTCGACAAGATCCGCGACCGGCTTGGCTTCTCCGCGCGCTATACGATTCGCGATGGCGTGGAAGAGCTGAAAGCCGCTTTCGAGCAAGGTCTGATCCAGGACTACAAGGATCTTCGCTACAACAACCAGCGCTTCTTGCAGATGGCCGGCGCGGTAGGAAATAAGAACGAGATCGACAGCTTGATCATGGCGGCCTTTGCTAATGTGCGCAACGCCAGCGTCCCCGATCCGATTGAAGGACAAGTTGTCACCAAGCGCCCACCAGCAGAAGTGCTGAAGGTTGCCTCGGCCTCCGCCTGAGGCCGGGCATCTGAATCCGAGCGTAGCCCGAGGCCGGTTCGCTGCGATAGCCGGAAGGCCTCGTAACGATCAGCACATTCATATTCATAGTGCTGTTACGGTTGGCGCTACACTATATCCACTAGAAGATTGCGAGGGAATTTGCCGTCCGAATCCAACCAGAGTGCCGGCGCTACTGACCCGACAAATCAGATTGTCGTGTCGGTCGTCGTCCCCGCGCTGAACGAAGAGGTGGTGATCGCGAAGTGCCTCGCTTCACTGGCTCGGCAGGATTTCCCCGCCGACTCCTTTGAAGTCATCGTTGTGGATAATGGATCCGTCGACCGCACCATCGAAGTAGCGCGTTCGTTTGGGACCTCTCTCCATCTGACGATTCTGCAGAAATCGAACAGCAGCATTTCCGCGCTTCGCAACCTGGGCGCCAACGCCGCGAAAGGCCAGTACCTGGCGTTTCTCGACTCCGATTGCCTGGCCCCGTTCGACTGGCTCAGCCGCGCGGTGGATTTGTTACGGCTTGGAGATGGCGGCGTCATGGGCGCCTTCTACACCATCCCGGAAGGCTCTTCCTGGGTAGCCAAGGCTTGGTACGGCCATATGACCAAGCTGAAGCATGGCCGCGTGAACTATGTGCCTTCCGGAACGCTTTTCATAAGCCGCAACGTTTTTTTCAAGGTGGGCGGCTTTGATGAAGCGATTCTGACGAGTGAAGACTTCGAACTTTGCCAACGCGTGACCGCGGCGGGATTTCAGGTTCTCGCGTTCCCGATCTTGAGCACCGTACATCTTGGAACGCCGCAAACGCTCTCGAGTTTTTATCGCAAGGCGCAATGGCATGGCACCGGCGTTCGTACCGGCTTCTTGCGAAACGTCAAGGACTCTGGTTTTGGTAAGACCATACTTCTGACGGCGTACTGGTTATTCTGGCTGGTGGCGGCCGTGGTTCTCGTGCCGCTGGCGCTGCTCACGCACGACTGGGCACTCCTTACTCTCGCCCCCGCCTTCCTTCTCTTGAGTTCGGCAGCGCTTGCCGCGCGCAACGCGGCACAACGAAAGAAAAGGGGCCTGATTTTTCCGTTGACGGCTCTCTATATGGCGTACGGTGTCGCGCGCAGCATGTCGCTTCTGGGTTTTGGCAAAAAGAGAGCCGCGCCTCCGGTGGCGCCCGCAGCCCTGGGCCCCTGCGCCAGAAGTGCGAATGTGGAATAGCCTGGTCAGGCGCCATCTCCGCCGCCGGGCAAGCGGTGCTACGCTAGGAAACAGACACAATGCATTTCGGACTTGAAGGAATCGTCGGGCTGGTTCTGTATGTCGCCTTTATTGGTGCGTGCCTGTTAAGTGTCTTCTGGCGGCCAATCACGGGGATTTATTTCCTTCTTCCTCTTATCCCGTTGCAAACAATTCGCTACCGCATGAACGAATACCCGCTTGGCGGGAGCATGATTGGCATCATTCTGGTTGCGGTAGCCGTGGGGGTGTTGCGGCAAGGTGGTTCGATTCTGCCAAAAACCCCGTGGACCAGGCTATTACTTGTATACATGCCGTACACTTTTCTGACGCTTTGCTTCGGGTCATTTTACCTTGACAAGCCATTCCCTCTACCTGGAGATCCACGCTTCGGAGTCTGGCAAGACTACATGACCCTGCCCGCCCTGCTCCTGATGGTGGCAGCTGTCCATCCTACGCCCAAGCAAATCAAGACCATGGTGCTTATCATGTGTCTCGCCACCTTGGTTCTTAACAAGGGTTTCTGGGACATGGTCTCCGGCCGTGATTTTTCCGCTTACAATGAAGAGTTGCGCGAGGGCGGCAACATGGGTTACGCCGGTACGAACGGTCTGGCGGCCTTCGAAGCCCAGTTTGCCGCATTTCTGATAGCGCTTGGCTCCTTTGAGCGGAAGTTCTGGCTCCGCACGGGGTATTATTTTCTCGGAGTCTTCTCGGCGATTTGTCTGATGTATAGCCTGTCTCGAGGCGGGTACGCGGCTCTCATGGTCGGCTGGGTGTATCTCGGAATCGTGAAGCAGCGCAAACTCCTGGTGTTCCTTGTTATATTTATTCTCACCTGGGCAGGACTAGTGCCGCAAGCCGTACAGCAGCGCGTCATGATGTCCTACGACACGCAGAGCGGCAAGCTCGATCACTCCGCAGAGACTCGTCTGGATTTATGGGAGGATGCCATTGAAGTATTCAAAACCAGTCCGATTGTGGGGACTGGCTACAATACGTACGCGTATATGCACCGCAATAAAGGTGCGTACGGTGGCTCCGCCTATTACGAGGACACCCACAATATCTACGTCAAGGTTCTGCTGGAAACTGGCATCATCGGAATTTTGCTTTTCATTTGGTTGCTCGTCAAAACCTTTCTCACAGGTTTTCGCTTATTCTGGCGCGCCAAGGATCCCTTCTTCGCATCGTTAGGACTTGGCCTGTCCGTTTGGGTACTCAGCGCCGCCGTCGCCAACTCGTTCGGCGACCGCTGGACATTTTTTCAAGTGAGCGGCTACATGTGGGTCCTGGCGGGCCTGGTGTCGGAGGCCCTCGTGCTTGAGCGGGCCAGCGCGGAGAAGGCTGGAGAAGAGGGGGACCAGGCCTTTCAATTTGATGCCGATGGGCTCGCCAGTGGCCATGCGCCCTCCTGAGCCTGCTCGACACTTCTGAAAGCCTTCTACATGCGAGCGATATCCCTCATGTACCATGACGTGATCCAGGATTCAATATCATCGGACATTGGAACGCACCGCGTCACTCCCTATTCCCTTACGTTCCAACACTTTCGCGATCACCTGAACTCGTTCCGGCAGGAAGCTGCCGTCCAGACCATCCGAAAGCGCCAACCATGGTCAGAACAAACTCCCATATTCCTCACCTTCGATGATGGCGAAACGAGTGCGTATACGTGCGCCGCCGGTGCTTTGGAAGCTCGCAATTGGCGCGGTCATTTTTTCATAACCACGGACTGGATCGGAAAGCCCGGCTTTCTGGACCGCGGCCAGATTCGCGAACTGAATGCGCGGGGGCACGTCATTGGTAGTCACTCCTGCTCGCATCCGGAGCGGATGTCGCACCTGGATAGTGGCGAGCTGGTGAAGGAGTGGTCGGCAAGTTGCGCCGTGTTGACCGATATTCTTGGGGAGCGCGTTCTAGTTGCCTCCGTCCCCGCAGGTTATTACTCTTCAAAGGTTGGAAAGGCCGCGGCCGCGGCGGGCATTGAAGTTCTGTTCACTTCCGAGCCGACCACTGCAACTTGGGTCGAAGACGGATGTCTGATCCTCGGACGCTATTGTATTCAGGGGCACACGCCTGCGGCCACTTCTGGCGAGATTGCGGATGGGATGATTTGGCCTCGTTGGAGTCAGACCACCGCGTGGCAGGCAAAGAAGGCAATCAAAGCAGTAACCGGTGAATCCTATTTTACGATTCGGTCTTTTCTGCTCGCCCGCCTGAGGCCGCAGACGGCTGCGACATCGAATCCACCTGCAGAACTGAAACCTCTCCCAGACGAACCGCGGAACCAACCTCGTTCACAGTGACACTGGATGCGTTTTTGACTCTTCTGGAACGGCGCCGATGCATAAAAGCGCGCCAGAACACGGAGTATTCGAAGGTCAAAGGCGAGAAACGGCCGCGCGCGTCCGTTAGATGGTTTTCCCACACATTAATCCGCGGGATTAACAATGGGTCTCCATCGAGCCGCCAAACCCCTGGCGAATTGATGAACGCCAGCCGGTAGCCGGAACGGGAAATTTCATCCCGCACTTCGGGCGAGGCATCTCCGTTCGGATAGGAAAACAGGACACAGTCTTTGAGCAGATGCTTTCGAATGACCTCCTGCGACTCCAGGATTTCATTCCTTACTCGCGCGAGCGGAATAAGTGGCAGAATCTCGTGACGTTGCGTGTGCGAGCCGAAGGTGACTCCGCGCTCGCTCAATCTGGTGACTTGCGACCACGACATGGTTCGATCAAGACTGATGTTCACGCAGGCCTCGATGGAAATCCCGCAGCTGAACAACATTTCCATAACGCGGTCCCGGCGTTCGGGAGGCAGCGTCTTCATTCGATCGATAATCCGGTCTGCGCGATCCCCATTTCCTCGCCGAAGCGTCGCTGCCAGTTCCATGTATCCGGCCGATGCCAGCGTGTTGCTGAGGCTCACGATCCCATCGGAGGAGTGTTCGGCGGAACGGATCAGCGCGCTCAAGCGGTCTGGCCAAAAAGGCAAAGAGCGGCCGACCAATCCGGGGCAGATGAAAATTGTGAATGGAGTTTTGAACTCGCTGGCGATCGGAAAGGCCGTGGAGGCATTGTCTTCCCAGCCATCGTCGAAAGTGAGCGCCACCTGCACGCGTTTTTGTTGCGATTGCTGCGGTCCGGAATCCAAGTCAATGGTGGCGTAATGCTTCTGAAGATATTGCAACAGTGCCCTGAAGGACTCGTCCCTGACAATCATCCCTTTTTGGATGGTCGTTTCGATGCACTCCTCGCGGTGTAGGATCCGGTGAAACGCCAGAACGACTGCACCGTGGCGTCGGATCCACCATTTGGCTACCGCCAGCATGCCGGTGAGCCACAACATGCGGATTAGCATCCACTTGGCCAACGAGCGAAATCTGCGCTGCTGGGGCGTGGAAGTAATCGTTCTGATTTTGCTTCGTGAAAACCAACGCCTGCGTCTTGTAGCGACTGTGTTTTTGGAACCTGTCCCGGGCTTTGCACCCATTCGTCCGTCGCGCACCAGCTGGTCATAGTGACTCGCGAGCGTACTGGCCATGATTTCGGCCGTGAATTTCGTCCGAACAGTTTCCCGCGCTTCCCTGCCCATCCTCTTCGCCAACTCAGGATCCCGAAGGAGAATCAAGATTCGTTCTGCGGCCGCCTCAGCGTCTTCTGAGTTCACGAGGAATCCGTCTCGCCCGTCGTCGATTGTTTCCTCGGCGCCTCCAACCCGAGTCGCGACCGCAGGCAGGGAACATGCCATCGCTTCCACCAGCGCGTTTGAGAATCCTTCAGTCCTGGACAGTAAACAAAAGACGTTACTGACCTTCAGCGCGGAGAACACATCTTCATAAGCGCCCGCAAACCGGATGTTTTCGGAAATTCCCAGCGAGCGCACCATCTCCTTGAGTTCCTTTACGTGTTCAGTTTCATAGAGGCCCCCGACGATCACGAAGACGGCCTTCGGAAACTCGCGGCATACCTTTGCTGCCGCTCGAATCATTACGTCGAAGCCTTTGAATCGTCGGATGTGTCCAACGGAAGTGACAACATGGCTCGCTTCTGACAACCCGAGTTGCGCGCGCACATTTGGTGTTCCACGATCGGCCTCGGACTGGTCCAATTCAACGCCGTTGTACAGGGTGATCACGCGGTTGGCGGCGATCCCTTCCTCCCGGATGCAGGCCTCGCGCACCGGCCCGGAAACTGCCACGACACTGTCAAACAATGGATGCAGAATGCGGTAGGCGATACGGTGTTTCGCTGACCGCAGGATGCCCATATCACGCCTGCTGGACACCAGAAGCGGACCACCGCCCAGCTTTGTCACCAGTCCGCCCCACAAATTGGCGGTCTCGAAGAATGTGTGGACAACGTCCACTCTTTCGCGCTTCATGAACCTTCGCAACTGCCAACCCGCTCGAACAGCTCCAACGCTGAGAATTTTTTCTACGGGGAAGACGTGCACGGGACAGCCCGCCTCACGGAATAAATCGTGGAGTGGCCCTCCTGACTTGAAAACTGCGATGGAGCAGCGGAATCGGTCGCGCGGGAGATACCGGACGATCTTTAGTAGTGCCCCTTCACCGCCACCCATTGCCAGTATGCCGTCAATGACGAAAAGCACATGAATGCGCGGATCATGGAGTTTAGAACGCTTCACGGAACTATTGTACTGGGAGGATGGTAAATCGTCCGTTGCGGGCAGCTTTTCTTGCGGGTTTACTTTCTGCAAGTCCATCTGAGTGCCTTGCGGTTTCATTCTTTCACCGCTGCGCCAGCAGGGGAAATTGCGGGGACGGGATGCCCGAGACTTGACAGCCACTTCACGCCGGAGCGCGTCAGATCGCGGAATTGGGCATCAACAATCCACAAAATCACGCAGTAAACAATCACAGAAACGATTCCCTTCACCAATATGCTGAGAATCAGCGTGGGCACCACAACCCTGGTGGCTAACAGGACCACCGCCGCACCCGCGACCAGGTATTTCGCGAACGCAAAGTATCGGATCTCGAAATGGAAGATGGCCAGCGACTCTCTGGCCATCATGAAGATCCATGCCGCATAGCTAAGGAGGGTAGCGATCGCCGCGCCTTTCACTCCGATGCGCGGCAGCATCAGCACGTTTAAGACGATGTTGATGATCGCCGCATAAAGGGTTACGCGTGCAACCTTGAAAACTTTCTTATGAACTAGGAGTCCGGGCTTGAAGAAAATCTGGCCCGCGGAAAGTACCAGCCCGCTTACCAGCCATGGTAGTAGGACGTGCGCCGATTCGTATTTGCGCGAGGCCAGTAAGACAATTAAGTCGCGGGAAACTACGGTGAACGTGCACACGATAAGAATAGATGCCATGACGAAGTGATCCAGGCTGCGGCTCAATAAATTTCCCGCGGCTTTCTCTCCTTCGGTGGACCACAGCTTCATGAAAACTGGAAAGAGCGCGAGCCCAAGCGGCACATTCACCAAATCCTGAACATGGTAAGCCACCCCATATGCAGCCGCGTAGTAGCCAATCGCTTCTGTTCCCAGGTAGTGCCCGATCAAGTATCTGTCCCCGGTGTCCAGCACCAGCCACGCTAACTCCGCCCACATCAGTGGCACCGAAAACGAAATGACCGTGCGGAAGAAAGTTGGCTCGAACGCACGCACCGAAAGCAACTGTCGCTTCAGCAAAGATGGCACAAACGCAAGGACCACTATTCCTTCGAATATTAATGAACCGAGGAAATAAGACTTGATCCCGCGTTGCCATACAAAAAACAGCAAGACGATTGCTGCGATTGTCCCGGCCCTGTTGATAATATCCGAAACGTTTAGCAGGATCGTTTTGCGCTCGATCTGCATTAGGTTCGTCTGCATGGACCGAAGCGTCCGGATCACGATGAGCCCCGATGCAAATACAAGAGCGAACTTAACGGACAATCCCATGAGCGAGGTAGGGATTAGGTACACCGTTCCGACATATAACAGCGTGCAGACTCCCCCGATTAAGGCCGCGCCAAAAAACAGCGTCGAGTAGTAGCGCTGGAATGCTTTAGGATCCGGGGAGGTTGCGTGCTCGGGGTAGAACCGCTGTACGGCGCTCTGCATGCCAAGCTTTGAAAACGCCGTAAGCACCATGACGGTGTTCAGCACCAGGCTCATGATCCCGTATTCGGATACCGAAAACACGCGCGTGAACAATGGAAACGACACGAATCCCAGCAACATCACGGCCACGCGCCCCGCGAGGTAGTGCGAAGATTCCCAATACAGTTTTCTCAGCTCACTCATTCACTCTTCACTGTTCCTGGTTCGCGCCTTCCGCCTTGCGCTCCAGGTACTCCACCAGCAGTTTTTCTCGCGTGTAAATCCATGCAATTTTTCGGCCGCTGAACGCCACCGCCGGTGTTGGTTCGAGCACCATGACGGCTCCCGCCGCCAATACCGCTTGAAGCTGGCCGCTTAGCGAATCCGTCTCGTAGCAAAGGTGGTGCAGACCGCCGCCACGTTTGAGAAAGCTGTTCACGCGCGACTGCGGCGAAGCCGGCTCCACGAGCTCGATCATCGGCTCCTCCGCCGACGCGTGCCGTAAAAAGGTGACTCGAACCGTCTGCGCGGGATCGTGAAATACTTCGCCGTCCCACGTCATTTGGAGGCTGGCGATAAATCGTGGCGCGGCATCGGCGATTCGCGGCACCACAAATCCGATGTGATGCAGGCGCGGCGCCGCTAGAATATCCGACCTTTCCAAATTTGTTTTGGTTTGCATCAACATTTCGCTCATCTAGCGAAGGCCCGCGCTTTCGTATTTCGCTTCCGACTGCGCAACTACCCGCCCTAGCTCGCGTAACACGAAGCTTGCTCCCGTGGCGCTCAAGTGCACCGCGTCCATGAAATTTTCCGGATTCGCCCGAAAGTTTGCGTAGTCCGGCGAATTGAAATCCACGACGGTGTCCGTTGGTTCCAGCAAGCCATTGATCGTGTCACGGTAGTGTGTCAGTTGTTCCTCACGGACGGCCAAGACGGGCGCTGGGATAGGCGGGTAGAAAATGACCAGGCGTCCGCTCCGCTGCCTGGCCGTGGCAATAACCTTCTTGAGTCGCTGGAGCGCGTTTGGGTCGATGTTGTAATTGCCCACCGCTGCAGTTCCGTGCTGGATGTCAACGACCGCTTTCTCGATGGTCTTTCTAACAGTCTTGACGTCGGTGTTAGCACCATCATTCAGGGTCCCGTAGGCGTCGTATTTGTCGGTCGTCAGGCCATGCTTGATAGCCATCCGCGAAACATAGGCGGTAATCAGTTGCGGTGATCCGAGCGCACCCCAATACTGTTTGGGAGTCATGAGATCGGTCTTCTTCACGTCGTCGTTGGTCAGATACCGGTGAACGCAGATGATGGTTAGTCTTGGCCGCTCCTTACCGAAAATGCTCTCAGCGACCTGGCTTAGATCCTGGACGTTGCCGCCATCGATGGATGCATTGTAGATGCGGAATCCCGGAAAGTCCTTCGTATGCAAATTATCAGACACTGAAGATCCCAGAAGTACTCCATCAAAGTTTTCCGGTATGTAACGGAAGGAATGCAGGTACTTGGCGATGCGCTCTTCTCCGTATATCCCGATCTCGCGGCCCTCTGCTGCACGAAACAAGCCGTAAATATCCACGTACATGTTCAACGGAATGACGATTGCCGCGGCCGCGACGAAGCCCAAGGCAAAGTACGCTAGAAATTGTCTAGAAGTCACGGTAGACAAAGCTCCTTGACACCACCCCGTTGGCGTAAACACATGCCACCAGTGCCAGTGCCAGCGCGAGTGCCACTCCTGCAAGCGACGGCCGGAACTTGCGTTCCAAATCCAGTGAGCTCGGTGCCCGGAACAAAATCCCAACCCCGAACAGCATCCAGCCAATTCCCAGCGCTTGATCGACCCGGTCAATTCCCATCCACGGTTCGTAGTTGAACAGGCCGCCATGCAGGCTGAACATGGAGCCTATGACTTGAAGGGCTTGAGTCACACTACTGGATCGGAAGAAAACCAGCGCAACAATCACGAAGACAAACGTCGCCACCCACGCCAGCGGTTCCGGCATCGGCCACTTCATCTTCCTCCAGAACTGATTCAGCACCAGGGCCACCCCGTGGAGCGCTCCAAAAATGATGAACGTCCAGCTGGCTCCGTGCCAGAAGCCAGCGATGACCATCGCCGCAAACGTCGCCAGGAGGGCCTTTGGAAACGTGACCCGCTTCATCGCGCGGATCATCGGCGTATACAGATAGGTCGTAATGAAGTTGGACAGGGTGATGTGCCAGCGCCGCCAGTAGTCAATAATGCTGTGGGCGCGAAACGGCGCATTGAAATTCTGCGGCAAACTGATGTTTAGCATCAGCGCTGCCCCGATCGCCATGTCCGTATACCCGCCAAAATCAAAGTACAGCTGGAACGCGAAAGCCGTCGCTCCTATCCAACTGCCGATCAGGGATAGTGGATGATCATAACGGAATCCGGCGTCCGCCCACCGGAAGAAGCTGTCGGCCAGAACCACCTTCTTGAAAAATCCCACGACAAAGACGAACAATCCTTTGGCCACATTGTCCGCGTTGGGGCTCCAGCCCTTCGGGTCATTCAGTTGAGGCACCACTTGTTTCCACCGAACAATCGGACCCATCGTGACGTACGGAAAGAATCCGGCGAATACGAAATGATCCAGTGCGTTGTGCCCTTCCACCAGGCCTTCGTAGCAGTCCACCAGAAACATGATTTGGTAGATGGTGTAGAAGCTGATCCCCAGCGGAAAGGAGGAATGCGGGACGGGTACCTTCGCACCCAGCGCTTGATTGAAGCCTTGCAAGAAAAACGCTGCATACTTGAAATAGCACAAGAATAGTATGTTTGCGGAAATGCCGATGATGAGCAGCGTGCGCCGCAACGCCGGGCTCACCTCACTTTTCAATAGCTGCCGGGCGATCAGCCAGTTGAACACCACCGATCCCGCCAGCAGCGGCAAGTCTTGTACGGAACTCACTGCGAAAAAGACCAAGGAGACCACGATGAGCCACGACTTGGCCCACCTGCGATCCTCTAGTCGGCTCAGCACGAAGTAACCGGCCACGGCAACCGGCAGGAATACGAAAATGAATGCAAACGAGTGGAAGCTCATGCTTATTCTCACCACGTGGCAGGCAGAACCTCTGCCCAACAACTGTGGATGTCAGTTGTTATTTTTTTCCTGCCTGCGATCTCTTCTTTTGGATAAGAGTCGCCATTTCACCCACGTTACTTAGTTCTTGAATTTCACCCAGGGCAAACTTGACGTTAAATTCGTGCTCGATCGCGAAAATAAGATTTATGTTGGTCAGCGAATCCCAGCCGGGGACATCACTCGCCGTCGTGCTTTCGTTGATGGATAGCCCGGCATCGTCAAATACATCCCGAAAGATGCTCTGGATCTGCGGGAACAAGTCTTCCACGCTGGTTCTCCTATCGTTTACTCCATGGACTTGGTGAAGCATTCTAGCTGCCCACAGCGGACATTGCTTTTCTGGAGCTCCTGCGAATATGTTGAGCCTTCACGCTGTACGTTTGCGACAGTTCGTATTCCCACAAGGTGCGCTCCGTCGAAGTTTCCTCTAAGCGCGTGAAACCCAGGCCGACATAATGCTCCGCGACCATGCTGTTCTTTTTCGATGGGATGTACACGCCGCGAATCTTCCGAACTCCGCGCGACATGCATTCTTCCACGAGAGCGTCAAACATGGCCCATTCCATCTCTCGTTTCAGCACGCGGCAACTCATCAGCCAGAGATCAATCTCGACGGTGTCTCCCTGCACGGACCCAATCACCACGGAGACAAGTCCGTTGTCTCCATATTTGTCGCTCAGCCGTCCGTACAACGTGATGGCATTGGGATCCTGGGACACCGCCTCCACTTCCGCCGCGGTGTATCGTCGTGTCGTCAAATTAAACTGGTTGCTCTTATTGATCAGCTGGGTAATCCGCTCCAGGTACACCGGAACGAAGGCCCCGATTTCCGCGGTCATCTCCAGCGACGTCAGGAACTCGCCGTAATTGGCGAACGCACTCTCGTACGCGGTGCGCTGCGCGTTCGCCGCGTAATGCGATGCCCGCTCGATGTCATCCTGGACGATCTTCACAGGCTCAAAATATCCCTCGGTTTCGATAGCCCCCGCAAAGCGGTGCACTTCCGACCCCACCTCAGGCACCGCGACTTCGGGGACCTGCGCGGACACAATGGCCCTTTCCACGGGGTTGTCATCGATGAACACCAGGCTGTCTAATCCGATGTTCAGTTCGCCTGCAATCTCTTTGATGTTGTCAGACTTTGGATTCCAGTTTGCTTTGAACGCACTGAAGTCCTCAAACTTCAGAATGCTATCGGGATGGGTGAAGCCTTCCTTCGCGTTTTCGAAATCGTTTTTCGAGCACACAGCCAAGAGAACGCCGCGTTGCCGGAGCTCTTTGACGTATCGCTGGAAATTTGCATAGGCCTCGCCGATCGGATGATCCCGCCCCAGGAGAATGCCTTGCAGCCCGTCGTCTCCGATCACGCCGCCCCACAGCGTATTGTCCAAGTCTAGTACCAGGCACTTCTTCGACTTTCCGTAGATGGACTTAACGATGGACGCGACGTTCTGCGCCATGGCTACCGTGGCAACGGGACTGAGCGCCATGTGGTAGTTGTACCAGTAGTTGAAATCGAACCACCGTTCCAGACCCACTTGCGCCGAAAGATAGTGAATATCGTTGATCAAAATTCGCGAATGGCTGCGCGCATACCGGGCAAACTCGACGTTTAACCGCTGCAAATAGCTGACGCGTCCGTAGGCTTCCGAAGCTTCGAGGTTCCCGAGCGGTCGAAGAGAGGGAAGATCAAAGTTATTCTGGATGATAACCGCGCCAAACTCGCTATGAATCTTGCTCCAATACGCTTCGAACCGTTCAACCTCGCGCCGGAGAAGCTCTTCTGTCTCCTGTTCGCTGACCAATAGTCCTGGAAGCTGCGACACGTTGTGCCACGTCGTATGCACG
Source organism: uncultured Acidobacteriota bacterium (assembly GCA_963729455.1). Classification (GTDB taxonomy): domain Bacteria; phylum Acidobacteriota; class Terriglobia; order Acidiferrales; family UBA7541; genus Acidiferrum. The sequence goes on along the minus strand of CAVSNX010000001.1, from coordinate 178,021 downwards.
AATACGATGTCCGGCTTGAACTCGCGCAGCGCGACTCCCTCGAACATCACCTCTTCGTAGTACGCGTTATATTCCGACTCGTAAAAGGACGCCTGGATCCCCTGCGCCAGAAGAAATAGCTCCAAAATGCTTCTGACCTCTTGCGTCGTTGAGCCGCCCAGAATGGCGATCCTGCTGGGCGTCAGGTTCGTCTGCTTCAGCAGCCCTTTCTTCAGTGCTTGACGCTTACGCAATATCTCTTCTGCGGAAATGGGGAACCGCATCTCCTTGGGCATCTCCCATTTCGTGGCTCCGGCTTCAAGCGACATATGGCCTCCTGGCCGCGCGGATCTCTTCCATTGCGAGCGAAATGAACGCAGCCAAAGAATCACGTTCTTGAAACTCTTTCATCAATTCCTTCCTCAACCGGATTTTTGCTCTCTCATTCATTTCTAGTCCGCGGGCACATCTGTCTGCCCCGATCTTGCCCTTCGTGAAGGCAATCCTACTTCGCGGATTTTGTACAGCAGCGCCCGATAACTTATATTCAAGGCCCGCGCCACATGTTTGCGGTTCCACTGGTTCGAATCGAGCATGCGCAGGATGATCTTTCGTTCCAGTTCTTTCACCGCCTTCCGTGTCACTTCCTTCAACCGGATCGAGCCTTCCATCGGAATATCAATGCTGTTCACCATCTGGGGGTTCTCGCCAAGTTCGCTGCAAATCACGTCTTCCGTCCCCACGATCACGTACCGGCGGATCAGGTTCTCGAGTTCACGGATGTTTCCTGGCCAATGATATCGTTGCATTTGCTCCAGCGTCTGTGCGGATAGAGGCTTGGCCTGGCAGCCATATTTTTCGTTGTAGACCTCCAGGAAATACTTCACCAAAATCGCGACGTCGCTCGTCCTCTGCCGCAATGGCGGGACATGGATGCTCATCACGTTTATGCGATAAAAAAGATCCTGCCGGAATTTGCCTGACTTAATTTCGTCTTCCAGCACCCGGTTAGTGGAGCAAATCACGCGTGCATCGAGCTTCCTGTCCTCTTGACCGCCTACCCGGGAGTATTGACCGTCTTGCAGTAGATGTAAGAGCTTCGACTGCAGGCTGGAATCCATCTCTGAAATTTCATCCAGGAACAGCGTTCCGGAATTAGCCGTTTCTACGCGGCCAGGTTTGGTATCCACCGCACCGGTGAACGCACCCTTTTCGTAGCCGAAGAGTTCGCTTTCCAGCAGCGTGCCCGGGATTGCCGCGCAGTTCACCTTGACAAAAGATCCGGAGGCCCACGGCGAAAGCCTATGTACCAGCTCCGCAATCAGATTCTTGCCTGTTCCACTTTCGCCCTCGATCAGCAAAGGAACATTTGCGCCGGCGATCTTTTCTATCCGCTGGCGCATAGCCTGCATATCGGCGGAGAAACCAAAGATCACCGGGATTGGGGGCAAGGACCCCATGGATTGCTTTGCTGAACCGTTATTGGCAATCGTGCTGGCCATAGTCCTTCTTCAAGTTACCGCTCACTCGTACAGCGACACCTCATCCAAGAACACAGAGGTGCACGCTTCATGGGGATATTCGCAATTCGGAGGCCAAGCCTCCTATTTCTCCTGGCCTCTCCACCGTCTGGCTGTAAATTGAACAATATAAATGCTTTAGATGAGAAACGTGGCCTCATCCCCAGAACTCGGGAGAATGAATGGTAGTACCCCCAAAGTGGCAGCCTCGTTTTCAGGCAGTTTTGGTCCAAAATATTGATTTATAAGGCTTTACTACAGACCTGGGCGCTCCCGTGCCTTCTCTTTCGTGTTTCCGTAGCACGTGGGCGACGGTCCCCAAAGTCCCATGAAAGGGTAAATCGTTAGGCATAATGTGGAAATGCGTTAGACTTCCTGCTCTCCAGTGATGCGTTGGTCTCCAGCGGAGCCTCCGCATAAGTCGCTCAATCTAAAATAATTAGCGCCAAGGCTGCGTCTCCTCTGGGCGTCCGTGAATGGCACACTCCGTGCTTCTATCAGTTTCGGAATTGCCCGCTACGTCTGCGTACTTCAGTCGGGGCTTTGAATTTAAGGGACTTCTAGATGTCTCGGATGGACTTCAGACCAGCAGCCGTGCAAGAGCGCCAGGACCAGCCGCGCGCCGCAGCCGTGGCTTACGTCGTGGGCGTTAGCCCGGAGATGCAGACCGTCCAGAGGCTGATCGCCGAAATCGCGCCTACAGACATTCCCGTGCTGCTGATGGGCGAGAGCGGTACAGGCAAGGAAATCGTTGCGCTCCATATTCACGACCTTTCGGCCTATCGCGACTTGCCCTTCGTCAAACTTAGCTGCGCGGCATTTACCCCGGAGTCTCTCCGGAGCCAGATCGAGCAACTGAAAAGCAAGGGCCGGGATAAGCACGAAAAGCGCGTCGGAACGCTCTTTTTGGATGAAGTGAGCGAGCTTGATACACGCTGCCAGAGGAATCTCCTGCAGTGCGTGCCGGATGGGAATGACAGCTCCAGAGACCCATTGCTGTCCGGCCGGTTCATTTCCTGCACGACTCAGAATCTGGAGACCGAAGTCTCATCCGGTCGCTTTCGCAGCGAGCTCTTTTACAGGCTCAACCAGATTTGCCTGCGGCTCCCTCCTCTCCGCAACCGCAAGGAAGATATCCCGCTGCTGGCGCAATTTTTTCTGAACAAGTACAGCACTTCTTTTCATCGCCAGGAAATGAGTCTCAGTGAAAAGACCTTGCAGCTGCTCATTGACTATCCTTGGCCGGGGAACATTCGTGAGCTCGAGAATGTCGTGAAGAAGATTGTAGCTCTCGAAAACGAAGAATTGGGCACTGCGGATCTGAAGGCACGATCGGTGGATTCTCCGGCGGCCGCTCGGACTGGAATTTCTCGGTCACTCAAGGCCACTTCCCGGGCTGCCTCCCAGTTGGCGGAACGCCAGCTGATTCTGCAAACGTTGGAAACGACTCACTGGAACCGGAAAAGAGCTGCGGAAGCGCTTCAGATCAGCTACAAAGCGTTGCTCTACAAATTGAAACAGATTCAGCTGCTTGATACCGAACGGCTGTAACGGAAAGGCCTGGAGATACACCATGAGGAAGTGCAACTATTTTTGGCTGGCGGTCATGCTTGCGGCCCCTGGACTCTCCTCATTTGCGCAAACTGGTTCCAGCAAACCACAGGCTGACACCAAGGTTGTGAGCGATAAGGACAAGGCTGCGACCGTGCCGACGGACGCCCCCGCAGTCAAGCCAGCCACCGATGATCCGAACTATGTCATCGGGCCAGAGGACGAATTAATCATCACTGTTTGGCGGGAGCCCGACATTTCCCGCACTGTCCCAGTCCGCCCTGACGGTAGGATTTCGCTTCCCTTGCTCAACGATGTGCAGGCCAGCGGCCTTACTCCCATGCAGTTAGGCACGGAAATCACTTCCCGGCTCACCAAATTCATTTCCACGCCTCAAGTGACTGTCATTGTGACAAAAGTCAGCGCACAGCGAATTTTCGTGGCCGGAGAGGTAGGACGGGCTGGAGCCTATACGTTTGTTCCCGGAATGACCGTACTCGAAGCGATTTCCAGTGCAGGCGGAGTGACTCCGTTCGCAAAGCAGTCAAAAGTTTCGATTCTTCGTATGGAGAACGGCAAGCAAGTCCGGCTTCCTGTGAACTACAAAGAAGTATTGAATGGCCGACGACCGGAACAGAATGTTTCCCTAAAGCCAGGCGACACGATTGTCGTGCCATAGGAGTTTTTATGTATAGCCACCACATCATAAGGATCGGAGTTCTTTTCGGTGGTCTGGTCTTGCTCGGATCTGCCAGCAGAGCGCAAACCACTCCCACCGGAGCGGCGCAGCCGCTTCCGCCCGTCGCCCCTTTGGGCCCAGATAAAACCGTCGGTGGCGAGTTGCCCGATCCGGCTGATCTCTCTCCTGGTTCGAATCAGCAGATCATTCCGGACTCTCGTCCCATAGCGGGTGCCCAGGAACTGACCCTCGGTTCGTTGGCAAGTGCTCATAACTTCCTGTTGCCAAGTTTTAGCGTCATCACTCAAGCGGGGGACGATCCATTCACGACGGGGACTTCTCACCCGGATGTGCTCAGCACGAGCTATCTAACCGGCCGGCTCGGTATCAACCAGGTGTCAAGCCGCTCCTCGTTCTTGTTGGACTACGTCGCCGGTGCGAGCTTTTCGAATGAACCCGCCATGGGAAATTCCCTGATTCAAGGTCTCGATGCAACCGAAGCAATTCAGTGGAGCCGCTGGAAACTGCTGTTCGGAGACGAGTTCAGCTATTTGTCGAGTTCACCCTTCGGCTTTGGTGGCGTCGGTGGCGTCAAGAATCTCGGGGTTAGCTTGGGCAATGGCGCGGGCTCTGGCCCGGGGATTAGCTCCAGCTTTACTCCATCGGACTCGATCTACGTGGACGGGTTGCCGCGCATCAACAATGCTTCCATTGCTCAGGCGACTTACGAGCTCAGTCATCGTTCTTCCCTGAACTTCGTTGGCTCTTTCGGAGTTCTGGATTTCATGAATAGCCCGCTTCAGAACACCCAAATCGTTAGTTTTCAGGGAAGCTACAATTACATGTTGAGCCGTCTGAATACCATTTCGGTCTTGTATCGATTCGACGACATCAGTTTCTCGGCTCTCCCGCAGGGCGTTCATGACCACAGTATCCAGTTGGCTCTCGCACGCCGAGTTACCGGACGGTTGAGCTGGCAAGCTGGCGGTGGCCCTTCGATACAGGATTACCACAATCCGCTGTCAGGAGCTGGGACAGTGGTGGGCCCAAGCGTTTTCACTGGCCTAGTTTACCGGTTGAGATATACGGGTGTCAGCGCTAGTTACGCACACAGTTTGACAAGCGGCAGTGGCATCCTCCCCGGCGCAGAAACGGACGCCTTCTCCGGTCGCGTGACTCGTACTTTGGGCAAGAGTTGGGACACATCCCTCGAAGGCAGTTATTCCAGAAATCAGGCTATTCGACAGACTCTCTCTTTCACCGTTGGCGCATCTCCGAACACCTGGTTCACCACCGCTCGCGTGAGCCGGCTTTTCGTCGGCTACGGTGCTTTTTCCCTTTCTTATAATGTGGCGGGCCAGTCGAGTCTCGCTTCGATCTGCACCTTGCCGAGTTGCAAAGTGGCCTCCCTCGTCCAAACGGTTTCGCTCGGCTACACTTGGGGACTTCGCCCCGTGCAATTGGAATAAGGGGGATGAAGCTTTAAGGACGCAGTGAAAGGACCATTGCAGGAATGATAGTACATCGCGAACTGACGATTGATGATTATGTAGGGATCTTGCGCCGGCGCATCTGGCTGCTGGTTATCCCTGCGGTGCTTTGTTCCATCGCTGCCTATGCGGTTTCACGGTTGCTCCCCAACCGCTATGTCTCGGAAACGGTTGTCCTTGTCGAAGGGCAGACCATGCCGGATAACATCATCAAGCCGATCATGGTCGGCGATGTCAACGAGCGCCTCGCCACCATGCAGGAAGAGATTCTCAGTCGCACCCGCATGCAGCAAATTATCGACAAGTTTGGATTGTATAAGGAAGAGCGCGGCCGCATGACTCAGGAAGCGCAAATCGCCCTTCTTCGAAAGTCCATCACCGTCAGTGCCGTTCGGCCCATGGCGGAAACCAGAGCGAACGGGTTGCCTGGCTTCACCGTCAGCGTGACCGCGGGGCAGGCCTACCTCGCTCAGCAGATCTGCGCGGACATCACCTCTTTCTTCACTCAACAAAACGGCCTTCTTCGCGCCCAACGCGTGGCGGATGCCACGGACTTCCTCTCCAAACAGCTGAATGAAGCCAAGGAAAAATTGGACGCTCAAGATGCTAAACTCGCCGACTTTCAGCGGCGCTACATGGGCGAGCTTCCCGACGAGGCCCAAACCAATTTCAGTCTCCTCTCCAGCCATGCTTCTCAGATGGAAGCTTCTTCTTTGGCTCTCAGCCGCGCGCAGCAGGATAAAATCTTCGTGGAGTCCATGCTCAGCCAGCAATTGGCGGCCTCCAAGCTGTCGCAAGTCGGCTCGAATCCGGACACGCTTCAGAAACAGCTCGCCTCCCTCGAAGATCAACTGGCCGCTCTGCAAACTCGTTACACCGATGAGCACCCCGACGTGATCAAAGCCAAGAGTGAGATCGCCAGCCTGCAGAAACGCATGCGGGATGAACCTCCACCCGCCGTTGCCCAAGCAGCAAACGACACCCAGAAAGACGCTCCAGTCGCAGACTCGCCTCAGGTGAAACAGTTGCGCGCGCAGCTCTTCCAAATCAATCAAACCATCCGGGAGCGTTCGACGGAACAAGCGCGGCTTCAGCAGGAGATACAAAGCCTTCAGGGAAAGATGCAACTCAGCCCCGCGATCGCCCAAGAGTACAAGGCTCTGACGCGCGATTCTCAGACGGCCCTCGGCATCTACAATGACCTCTTGAAAAAACATAGCGACTCGGAAATGGCGGCTGATCTCGAACGGCGCGAACAGGGCGAACAGTTTCGTATGCTGGATCCGCCGAGCCTCCCTCAGAAGCCATCTTTTCCTAATCGCCTTGTTTTCGGCTTTGGAGGATTCATTGGCGGCTTGGGTCTCGGCGTTGCCATCGTAGCCTTCTTGGAGGTACAAGACACCGCTATGCGCACCGAGCGTGATGTGGAAGTCATTCTAAAGCTCCCCACTCTCGCGCTCATTCCTGTGATCGCCACCGCGAAGGCATCGGATGGCCCCAGGCGAATTGGAGTTCGAACACCCCGTGAGCCAGTTAGTTCCATTGTTGGGATCTGATCAACCATGTATAAAAACTTCTTCGGTCTAAAAGATACACCGTTCGGTTTCAGCCCGGACCCCCGCTACATGTATTGGACCAAGGCGGCGCAGGAAGCTCATGCCGCCTTGACCTACGGGATTCAAAGCCGCAAAGGCTTCCTTCTTCTCACGGGCGAAGTCGGCACCGGCAAGACTACTCTCCTCAATCGCCTTCTCGATTGGCTCCGCGAGCAGGACGTTGCCACTGCCTTCGTCTTCAATTCACAGCTGCTTGGCGTCAAACAGTTGTTCGATTTCATGATGTCCGATTTTGAAATCCCCTGTGAATCGCGGCTCAAGAGCCAGGTCCTGATGAAGCTCAACCAGTGGCTCCTCGAACGCTACCGCGCCGGTAAGACTACCGTCCTTGTCGTGGACGAGGCGCAAAATCTTTCCGAGGAACTGCTCGAAGAGATTCGCCTGCTCACCAATCTTGAGACCTCCAGCGAAAAGCTCTTGCAAATCGTTCTTGCCGGCCAGCCGGAACTCGATGAAAAGCTCAAGCTGCCGCAGCTTCGCCAATTGCGCCAGCGCATCGTCTTTAAATGCAAAACAACCCCGCTTTCTCAGGAAGAGACCCGCGGCTATATCACCGAGCGCCTGCGCATTGCCGGCGCCCACGGCCCCCAGATTTTTCCCAGCCAGACGATGGATGCCATCCATCAATTCTCACAGGGGATTCCCAGAGTCGTGAACCTGCTCTGCGAACATTCTTTGATCAATTCCTTCGCGGAAGGCGTGAATCCCATCCCTGTAAAGGTGGTCGAAGAGATCGCCAAGGAATTTCATCTGGACGAGCCTGCGTCCGGCATTGCTCCGGGAGCCTGGGTGAATCTCCAAAAGGAACCGGCGGAACGCATGGATGTTCTCATGCGCGACATTTTTACGTTTTTGCGGCCAGGCGAACAACCGCGGCCCCTCACTGGTAGTTTTCGGGAAAGGAAATAATGAGCAAGATCCACGAGGCATTGAAGAGAGCACAACAGGAGCGCTCGTTCGGCCTGGGCGATGACAACGGCAACGGCGTTTCGACCGTACCCATCGTTTCCAACGACCCCATTCCGCAGCCTGTGCGCACCGAAACAGTTTCGCCGCCGAGAGTCGATCAGCGAGTCGCGGCCCCTCCCGTCCAGCAGCGCGCCCAAGCTCCGCGTGCCAGGCACTCCATTGATTCGCCGCCCTCGCCGCAATATGAAGAGCTGCTCAAGAAATGTGCCAAACCGGTGTGGTCACCCGATCCTTACGCTCTCGTCTTCTCCGCGGCTCACACGCAAGCCATTGGCGCTGAACAGTTCCGCACCCTGCGTTCGCGCCTCTACGATCTGCGCGAGACCGCGAACTTGAAAAAAATTCTCATCACCAGCGCCATTCCCGGCGAAGGCAAGACCTTCGTCGCCTCCAACATTGCGCAAGCCATCGCGCGCGAAAAAGGCCGCCGCGTCCTCTTGATTGATGGCGACCTCCGTAAGCCCCGGCTCCATATTCCCCTCGGTGCTCCTTTGTCGCCCGGCCTCTCGGATTATCTGCGCAAGGAGATGGATGAAGTCAGCGTCATCCAGCATGGTCAGGAGGGGAATCTCTGCTTCATCTCCGGCGGAGATGAAACCACTCACGCCAGCGAGTTGCTCTCGACGGGCAGGATGCAGATGCTGCTCGATCATATGGCGCCTTTGTTCGATTGGATCATCGTGGATTCGCCGCCATGCTTGCCCGTTGCCGATGCCGGAGTGCTTGCCGGACTCTGCGACGGAGTTCTCCTCGTCGTGCGCGCCAAGCACACTCCTTCCGCCATGGCTCAGAAAGCCCGCAAGGAATTGCAAAAACGCAATGTCATCGGTGTCGTGCTGAACGCCGTCGAAAAAGAGGGCGTGTACGAATCCTATCATTCCTACGGGTACGGTTACGGCCACTCCGAACCCGCGTCCGCGAACACTCTCTAGCCGGTCGTTGGCAAAACCAGGTCTGTCATTCCAAGGGCCCCGACCCGGTCGAGGCCCTTGATTCTTCAACTCTGCCGTTTTCGCTAGGCCTCGGAAGTTTCACCGGCTGAGAAATACGTGCAATCGGGATGCTGAAACACCAGCGCGCTCACGCTGGCCTCCGGATCCATCATGAATCCCTCGGTCAGTTGCACGCCGATTTCTTCCGGCTTCAGCAATTTCCATAGACCCGCCTGATCTTCCAGATTTGGGCACGCGGGATAGCCGAAGCTGTACCGCTTCCCGCGGTAGCGCGATGTGAATCTCTGCGCCATGGTCATCTCCGGCGGATCCGGAAAGCCCCAGTCCTCGCGAATGCGCCGGTGCAGCCATTCCGCGCAACCTTCTGCCGTCTCAATCGCCAGTGCTTGCAACCCATGGCTCTTGAAGTAGTAGCCCTCGTTCTTCGCCTTCTCGCCGCGTTCGCGCACGCCTTCGCCCGCCGTCACCACGAATAGTGCCAGGTGGTCTCGTTTCCCGCCCTGCGCCGGCAAGACGTAATCGCTCAAGCACAGATAATCGCCCACCCGCTGCCGCGGAAACCGGAACGTATGAATCGGCTCTTTTCCGCCAGCTGAAAAAAGGTGCAACGCTTCACCTTCCGCTTCCGCCTCGAAGAATTGCCAAACCGCGCGCACCTTCATGAACTCCGCCGCTTCCTTCTTCACTTCTTCCATGCCTTCGAAAAGCTCGACGGCCTTCGGGTCGCGCTCCGCAAAATGCTTCTCGAAATCCCCGCGGAATCCCATGTGCCGTCCATACAGCATGAACGGATTGATGTAGCTCCACACCTCGCGCAAATCCGGCACCAGCCGCACCTTGCGGTCCAGATACTGCACCTCCGGAATCGGCAAATCCGTTCGAACGCGCGGCGACCGCGTCACTTTCGGAATTTCCGCCACACGCACCGTGGTGGTCACGCCAAATCCATTGTCCGAAGCCGTATGCGCCCGCACCACCGTCTCCCGCGTCGCCGGATCCATTAATTCGTTCATCAGCCGCAGCCCGGTCATCGCGTCTTTCGCGTAGCACACCGCTTTTCCGTAGCTCGGCGCGATTTTCGTCTGCGTGAATTTCGCGGAAAGCGCCGCTCCGCCCACCAGCAGCGGAATCTCCACTCCCGCGTCCTTCAAGTCGCTCGCCGTGATCACCATCTGCTGCGCGCTCTTCACCAGCAATCCGGACAAACCAATCGCATCCGGCTTGTGCTGCAGGTACGCCTTGATCAAATCCTCAGGCGGCACCTTGATGCCCAGATTCACCACGTCATATCCATTGTTCTTCAAAATAATCTCGACCAGGTTTTTCCCGATGTCGTGCACATCGCCCTTCACCGTCGCCAGCACCACCTTCCCGCGCTTCGCCGTATCCGCCTTCTCCATGAACTGCTCCAGATGGCTCACCGCCGCCTTCATGGCTTCCGCGGACTGCAGCACTTCCGCCACAATCAATTCGTTCGCGTTGAACAGCCGCCCCACTTCCGCCATCCCCGCCATCAGCGGTCCATTCACAATGTCCAGCGGTGCCGCGCCCTCCGCGCGCTTCTTCTCCAGGTCGCCGATCAGCCCGTCGCGCGTGCCCTCGATAATGTAATTCGAAAGCCGTTCGTCCAGCGGCAAGTCCGCCGCGCGCACCTTTTCTTTCTTCTTCGCCGTTCGAAAATGCTCGGTGATCGCCGCGATGTAATACTGGTTGACCGCCGCGCGCTGCTCCTTGCGCTGTTCGCGCCAGTCCGCCGGAGCATTCCTCAGCACCTCCGCCTGCGAAATATCCGCCGGCACATCCTTCGGCGGATGCGAAAACAGCAAATTCTCCGCAAGGTCTCTTTCGTGCTGCGGAATCGAAGCAAACCGTTCCAGTCTCTCCGTATTCACGATCGCCAGGTCCAGCCCCGCCTTCGTGCAGTAATACAGGAAGACCGAGTTCACCACTTCCCGCGCGCCCGGCGGCAATCCAAACGAAACGTTCGAAATTCCCAGGATCGTACGCACATCCGGCAACGCCTGCTTGATCAGCCGGATGCCCTCAATCGTTTCCACCGCGCCGCCAATGTAGTTTTCATCCCCCGTCGCGCACGGAAACACCAGTGGATCGAAAATAATGTCTTCCGGCGCCAGCCCGTACTTCTCCGTCAGCAATTTGTACGACCGCTGTGCAACCGCCAGTTTTCGCTCGCGCGTAAACGCCTGCGCCTGCAGCTTGTCCTCGTCAATGCAGCCGACAACCACCGCCGCGCCAAACTCGTGCGCAACCGGAACCACGCGTTCGAATTTTTCCTCGCCATCTTCCAGGTTGATCGAATTGATGATCGCCTTGCCCTGGCAGTAAGTCAGCGCCAGCTCGATCGCCGTCGGGTCGGTGGTATCAATCATTACCGGCGCCTTCACCTTTCGAATCAGCTTCTCGTAGAACGGCGGAATGTCCTTCTTCTCATCGCGCTCCGTGCTCTGCAAACACACGTCCACAATGTGCGCGCCGCCGCGGACCTGCCGCCGCGCGATCTCGCTCGCCTCTTCCCACTTTTCTTCGGAAACCAGATTCTTGAACAGCCGCGACCCAATCACGTTCGTCCGCTCGCCCACCAGCAGCGGCCGCGTGCTCTCCTCCGCCTCGATCGTCTCAATCCCCGAATAGACCGCGCGATGCGCCTCCGCCGGCCGCACCCGCGGCTTCTTCCCCTCCACCATCTGCGCAATCGCCCGAATATGCTTCTCCGTCGTCCCGCAGCACCCGCCCACAAAATTCAGCCAGCCGTGATCCACGAATTTTTCGAGCTGCGCCGCCAGCGTCGTCGGTGTCTCCAGGTATTTGCCTTCTTCATCCGGCAAGCCCGCATTGGGATAGCAAGAAACGTATTCGCCCGTCACCTGGCTCAGCGTTCGAATGTGGTCCGTCATGAACTCCGGCCCGGTTGCGCAGTTCATTCCAAACGCCAGCGGTTTCGCATGCCGTAGCGACGCCCACATCGCTTCCACCGTTTGTCCCGCCAGCATTGTGCCCATCGGCTCGATCGTGACCGACACGATGAACGGCACTTCGCTCCCAATTTCTTTCGAAAGTTTGTGAATCGCCAGAATCGCCGCCTTGATGTTCCGCGTATCCTGGCAAGTCTCGACCAGCAGCAAATCCACTCCGCCTTCAACCAATCCTTTCGCCTGCGTATAGTACGCATCCTGCAATTCGCCGAACGTCACGCCTCCCGTAACCGTGATCGCCTTCGTCGTCGGCCCCACCGACCCCGCCACAAACCTCGGCTTTCCACTCGAACTGAATTCATCCGCCGCCTGCCGCGCCAATTCCGCCGCACGTTTGTTCAAAAAGTGCGCGCCCGCCGCCAGCCCATATTCCGCCAGCACGATCGGCGCTCCGCCAAAACTATTCGTCTCAACAATGTCCGATCCCGCCTCAAAATATTTCCGGTGAATGTCCAGCACCACATCCGGCCGCGTCCGCACCAAATTCTCATTGCACCCTTCGAGCGCAGCTCCGCCAAAGTCCGCCGCGGTCAAGTTCCGCTGCTGCAGCATCGTCCCCATCGCGCCGTCCAGCACGAGGATCCTCTGCGAAAGCAACTCCCGCAGGGCTTTGGCGGATTCAGTCAGATTACGCATCCGTTGGAAAGTGGCACTCCTTGTCCGTTCCCCGCAAAAAAGTCACACAAAAGCAAAGAAATCTACGGTTTCCGAACCCTTCTAGTGTACGCACGTTTCCCCCCGAATTCGAACCTCCATCCATCGAACCCGTGCTTTTTGGCCCTGAATGGTGGATAATCCGCCCCGAATTACTAGCAGCCAGGTACCCTTTCCCCGGAACCCCGTACTCGGACCCAATGCGCCTTAGGTGTCAGTAACAATTCGAGAACAACTGCGCCAAAGGACCTTGCCCCTTTGGCCAGTTTTTACTACGCTGGCGTACAGTGACTACGAAACGAGCGGCCTCCAAACTGACAGTCTGCATCCTCTCGCCACACCCTCTGGTGTTGAGCGAGTTTGAGCGCATTCTCGCGAAAGCGCCCTTCAAGGTGGTTTCCAAGCAACTCGAATCCACCCTCGCGCCCGATCTCCGCAATCTCGAGCCGCCGCGCGCCCAGGTTTACGTGATTGACGCGCACGCCGCGAAGCCTGCTACCGGCGCGCTCTTGGCCAATCTTCTCGAACGCTTTCCCGAAGCCCGCCTCATCGTAGTTGGCGAGCAGCACAACGATACCAACAGCTTCCAGCTTCTGCGTTTAGGCGTGAAGGGCCTGCTCACCTACGTCGAAGCGCGCGAGCAGTTGATCCGCGCTCTCCCGCTCGTCGCCAGCGGTGGATTCTGGGTCCCGCGCCAGCTCCTCTCAGGATTCGTCGATTCTATCCTCACCGGCCAGGGTCGCCGCCTGAAAACCGATTCCGTCACCAATCTCAGCCGCCGCGAACAGGAAGTCCTCGATTCGCTCCTGGAAAATCTTTCCAACAAGGAAATCGCCAGCAAGCTCAACATTGCCGAGCGCACTGTGAAGTTTCACGTTTCGAATTTGCTCAACAAATTTGGCGTGCGCCGCCGTGCTGACCTGATTCTTCTCACCTTTCAGCGCCGCCTCTCGCAGGTTTGATCACCTCCGCTTTTTCTCTGCTCTTCTCCAAGTCCCTCCTTCATCGTCCTGATGTATGCTATTGGTTCCGAAATCGAACCGCTTCGTCTTTCGTTTAGTCGAGGAGCCGAACCACGTGAATATTCTCGTCACCGGCGCTGCCGGCTACATTGGCAGCATTTGCGCTGAAGTCTTGCTCACCCGCGGCATGCGCGTTATCGCCATGGATAGTTTGGTGGAGGGTCATCGCGCCGCCGTGCCCCCAGGCGCGGACTTCTGCCAGGTGGATCTAGCCGATCGCCCTCATCTGGATCGCGTTTTTTCCGATCGCAAAATTGACGCCGTCATGCACTTCGCCGCCGAAGCCCTCGTCGCCAAGTCCGTCCGCGAACCCAGTATCTTTTACGCTGTCAACGTGGCCGGCGGCGTCAACCTCCTCGATGCCGTCACTCGCCACGGCGTGAAGAAATTCATCTTCTCTTCCACCGCCGCCACCTACGGCGAGCCGGAGACCGTTCCCATCCCCGAAGACCATCGCAAGGCGCCCATCAATCCATATGGAAAATCGAAGCTGACCTTCGAAGGAATTCTCGCCGACTACCGCGCCTATACCGGCCTGCAGTACGCCGCCCTCCGCTACTTCAATGCCGCTGGCGCTTCGAAAGAGCGCGGCGAGGCTCATCGCGTCGAAACGCATCTCATCCCGCGCGTCCTGGACGCCGCCGCCGGCATCATCCCGCACGTCGACGTCTTCGGCACCGATTATCCCACGCCCGACGGCACTTGCGTCCGCGACTACATCCACGTCCTCGACATCGCCGACGCCCACGTCCGCGCGCTCGAAGAAATCGACCGCGTTACCGGCGAAGCCTTCAACGTCGGCAACAGCCGCGGTTTTTCTATCCTGGAAGTAATCGATGCGGCGGAGCGCATCACCGGCAAGAAAATTCCTCGCAAACTCGGTCCTCGCCGCCCCGGCGATCCCGCCGTCCTCGTCGCCAGCAAGGAAAAACTCAAGCGCACGCTCGGCTGGGCAGCCTCGCATTCCTCTCTTGAGGAAATTATTGATTCAGCTTGGGCGTGGAAACAAAAACATCCGCACGGGTATGTGGAAACCGCGAAAGCGTAGGTCTAGTCGCTAAACGTGTAGCGCACAATGCACCACAGCGCCATCACGCCGTCTTTCCACGTGATTTTCTTGCCTTCTTCGTACGTCCGCCCCGCATATGAAATCGGCACTTCGTAAACGCGCCAGTTGTGTTTCGCGATCTTCGCCGTGATTTCCGGCTCGAATCCAAACCGGTCGGACTTCAACTCGATTCCCTGCAATACTTCTCTCCGGAACACTTTGTAACACGTCTCCATGTCTGTAAGTTTCAGGTTCGTGAAAATATCCGATAGCAGCGTCAGCATTTTATTCGCCACGTAGTGCCAGAAATAGTGCACCCGCTGCGGCCCGCCTAAAAATCGCGAGCCATACACTACATCCGCGCGTCCTTCCACCAGTGGCTCCAGCAGCTTCGGATAATCGCGCGGGTCGTATTCCAGGTCCGCATCCTGCACCAGCACGATTTCTCCCGTGGCTTGCGCAAAACCGCGCCGCAGCGCCGCGCCCTTCCCCTGATTCGGCGCCTGGAAGAAAAATCTCAAATCGCGCAACTCCACCGGATCGCCGCCGTCCTGCGCCGGCGCAGACGCTTCGCCGTTCGCCTGCCGCGCCGCCATGTTTTCCAGCATCTGCCGCGTCCCATCCGTCGAGCAGTCGTCCACGATAATCACTTCTTTGCGCACGTCCGTATCAATAACGCGCCGCAAAATCTCATCAATCGTCGCCTTCTCGTTGTAAACGGGAATCACGATCGAAATTGTCGGGTTCTCCAGCGCGGATGGGTTATGCCTTCGATGAGCCATGCGTGTCGAAAGATTGTATCGGCCCTGCTCAGTCGAGTAAAGGCTGCTCGCAACTATCTCCAAATGCCACCTGCCCTGGGGCTTTTCGCATCCCTTCAAAGCCTATATCCTAGAGATGCTTTTCTTGATTGCATTTCGGTAAAGATTTTGATGGCGACCTTTTACATTCAACAATTCGGCTGCCGCGCCACCCAAGCCGACGGCGCCGCCATCGAGCGCCAACTCTTGGACCGTGGCTGCACCTCCGCCTCGGAACCCGCCGCCGCCGATATCGTCGTCATAAACACCTGCACCGTCACCGCCTCCGCCGACGCCCAGGCCCGCGACGCCATCCGCAAGCTCCACGCAGAAAATCCCCACGCGCAAGTCATCGTAACCGGCTGCTACGCCCAGCGCGCCCCCGAAGAACTGGCCGCCCTCCCCGGCGTCTCCTGGGTCGTCGGCAATTCCCACAAACCCCAAATCCCCAACCTAGTCGAATCGCTCTCGTCCGTCACGACCGCCAAATCTACGAACGATTTTTTCCCCGCTGCAGCCCTGCATTCTGACTTATCCGCCCCATTCCATTCCTTTGTAGGGGCGCAGCACGCTGCGCCCCTGCTTGGCGAGATCCCTAACACAGGCATCTCCGACGCCCCTCAATCGCACGCTGCGCCCGCCCTCGCCCAAATCCTCACCGGCAACATCTTCGATCGCACCGAATTCCTCTCCGCCCCCGTCCTCGGCGGCGAATCCAATCACACTCGCCCCACCCTCAAAATCCAGGACGGCTGCGACTCCCGCTGCTCCTACTGCGTGATCCCCTTTGTCCGCGGAAAAAGCCGCAGCCTCCCACCGGCCACCGTCCTTCACGAAATCCGCCGCCTCGCCAAATCCGGCTTCCGCGAAATCGTCCTAAGCGGCATCAACCTAGGCACCTATGGCCGCGATCTAAATCCCCGCGTCGACTTCGAATCTTTACTCCGCCGCATCCTCGACGAAACCACCATCGAGCGCCTCCGCATCAGCTCCATCGAGCCTCTCGACGTCACCCAAGACCTCATCGGCCTCTTCGCCGCCAACGACCGCATCGCCCAGCACTTCCACATGCCCCTGCAATCCGCCTCCAACCGCATTCTCGCCGCCATGCACCGCTGGTACCGCGCCGAGCACTACGCCCGCCGCGTCGAACTTATCCGCGAATGCCTCCCCCACGCCGCCATCGGCGCCGACGTCATCACCGGTTTCCCCGGCGAATCCGAAGCCGACCACGTCGCCACCATCTCCTTCATCGAATCCCTCCCCTTTACCTACCTCCACGTCTTCTCCTTCTCCAAGCGCCCCGGCACCAAAGCCGCCTCTCTCCCCAACGAAGTCCCAGGCCACATCATCAAGCGCCGCGCCCGCGAATTCCGCGCCCTCGGCGAACGCAAATCCGCCGCCTTCCGCCACTCCCAAATCGGCCGCACCCTCCGCGTCCTCACCCTTAATCGCCATGCCGGAACAGACAAAAACACCACTCCGGCTCTTTCATCTAACTATCTCCAGACAGTCGTATTAGGCGATTGGCGGTCCAATGATTGGTTGGATGTGGAAGTTATTCAGTTGAAGGACAGCTTACTGATGGCGCGCGCCGAAGATAGGCACGCAAACATTACTCCCGGAGCAGAACGCTCGAAGCAAATGCCAGATTTATCGCCATCCACGTTCCGCTGAAAAGTCTGGTCTGCAGCTTTGACAGATCCTCGTACTCCTGATGGCTAATCTCAATATGTTTGCCGCTGAGCGTCTTAATGTAATACCCGTCCTTGTCCTTAAGTGGTGTTCCCCCTCGAGCTGTAAACATGATATTTACAGCGCAAAACGCTACGAGCACTCCCCCAATTATCCTCATTCTCCGCGACGCTTTTCTTCTCTGCTCGCGCGTCAATTTCGGTGGAATCGGTTCCTTTCCCCTCGTGAACGCGGCGGCGAGGAAAAGGACATTCACTACCAAAGAGACGAAAAACAAAGAACTGTGGGTATGTCCCCGGAAAGCAGTTACGTACACCACGATGTCTGTTGCCGCCAACGCCAGAAATCCGAATGCAATGATGTAGCGCTTCAAAATGCTCCCTATAGGAACGTCATTACGCTCTTTGAGTATTCGGGCTATCCCTCGAAAATCACCTGCGCCATCGCCTGGCTCTCCGTATGCGTAATGCTCACCGCAATATTCTTCACTCCCATCCTCGCCGCGATCTTCCCCGCCTCCCCCGCCAACTCCAGCGTCGGCCTCCCGCTCGCCTCCCGCACCACCTCCAAATCCACCCACCGCACCCCGCGCCGCCACCCCGTCCCGAGCGCCTTCATCGCTGCTTCCTTCGCCGCAAACCGCCCCGCATACCGCTCATACTTATTCTTGAACTTCTCGCAATACGCCCTCTCCCGCTCCGTATAAATCCGCCTCAAAAACACTTCCCCATGCCGCTCAATCGCCCCCCGAACGCGCCCCACCTCCGCAATGTCCACCCCCATCCCAACGATCAATTTTCCCCCGTAGCGGCGGCCTTCAGGCCGGCCCTGTCCAGTGGCGGGTCTTTAGCCCGCTCTTCTCTGTGTCCTCTGTGCCTCTGCGACCTCTGCGTAAACCATTTTCCTTGTTTTTGGAGTTTGCATCATCGGTGCGATTATACTTATACAATTGTGCTCCGAGTGAAAACATCGCCTCAGAAATCCAAACTGCGTGCTAGCGCCAATACGCCCAGCCACAACTGGACCGAAAAAAAAATCAACGGCCTCCGCATCCTCCAAGCCCCCGCCCTAACCAAACTCCCCTGGCTCCTCCACGCCTTCAGCACCAAACCCGGCGGCATCTCCGACCTAAACCACGAAAAAGTCCTAAACCTCAGCTTCACCGACTGGGACACCCGCGAAAACGTCCTCGAGAACCGGCGCCGCTTCCAATCCGCCCTAGGCGCCACCGATTTCCAGCTAGTCTCCCTAAAGCAAATCCACTCCGACGTAATCCATCTCTTCCCAGCCGCCCCGAGCGAGCCCTGCAAAGGCGACGCCTCCATCACCAGCCGCCCCGGCCTCCTACTAGCCGTCCAAACCGCCGACTGCGTCCCCCTCCTCCTCGTCGACCCCAAAAAGCGCGCCATCGCCGCCATCCACGCCGGCTGGCGCGGCACCCTGGCCCGTATCGTCGTCAAAGCCATCGGCCAGCTCCAAATGCACTTCGCCACCAACCCTTCCGACCTCCTCGCCGCCATCGGCCCATCCATCGGCCCCTGCTGCTACGAAGTCGGCACCGAAGTCGCCACCCAATTCCACTCCCAATTCGCCGAAGCCCCCAACTGGTTCGACGAATTCCGCACCGGCGACGAACCCAACCCCATCCAGTGGCTCAACATGATGCCCCCCGGCCACCAGCCCCCACCCAAAAACGTCCGCCTAGACCTGAAAAAAGCCAATCGCGCCCAACTCCTCACCGCCGGCCTCCGCCCACAAAACATCTTCGTCAGCGACCTCTGTACCGCCTGCCGCCCCGACCTCCTCTTCAGCTACCGCAAACAGGGCCCCCAATCCGGCCGCCTAATGTCCGTCATCGCCCTTCGTCCCTAATCCATCAAGAGGTGTGACACCGCGACTAGCTCCTGCTGTGTACACTTGCCAGTGCACACGAAATCATGTACACTTGAATCCGTGAAGAATATTACCTTAAGCGCCGACGCCGGCCTCATCGAAAAAGCCCGCGCCGTTGCCAAGTCCGAGAACACAACTCTCAACGCCGCCTTCCGCGAATGGCTTGCGTCCTATTCCCGTAAAGGAGCCGTCCGCGCCCACGAAGAACTCATGGAACGTCTCAAACACATCAAATCCCACGGACCTTACACGCGCGACGAGATGAATGAGCGATAGGTTTTTCCTCGACACCAACGTCTTCGCCTACACATTCGACCAGGGTGCGCCGGAAAAACAGCGGCTCTCCTCAGACTTGATTCGCCATGCACTTGCCAGCAACGAAGGCGTCATCAGTTTTCAAGTCGTGCAGGAATTTCTTAGCCTCGCGTTCCGACGCTTCGATCCCTCTATGTCCTCGACCGAGGCCGAACAGTTCTTGGCCATGACCCTTGGTCCACTCTTGGCCGTTCAATCTTCGCACGTGCTCTACTGGGAGGCTCTCCACTTGTCCCGCTGCTACTCCCTCTCCTGGTACGACTCCCTGATCGTAGCCGCCGCCCTCGAAGCCAACTGTCGCATCCTCTACACCGAGGATCTCCAGCACGGCCAGCAGTTCTCCAACTTGCGCGTCGTCAACCCCTTCCTCTGAAACTTAATCCATTTCCCAATCACTCCGTCCCCAGCCATGTTCCGCATCCTCTCCGTCATCGGCCTCCGTCTGCCCTGACTCGGCTTGAATATAACTCTCCGCCTGGCCCCTTCTTCAAGGGGAGCTCACTTTCCAGCATCAGCTCAGTTTCCGATTTGCCGACTACACAGGCAAGTGGACTGAGCTGTCGCGACTTCCCACAACGGTCCTTCTAACTCGGAATAACTTCCGGATTGCCCGTCAACCGTTCAGAACAACGGCAATGCCCATTTGGTGACCAATATGGAGCTTGGCATGGCCCGCTGGAATTCCTAGAATACCGACTCAGGAACACACGTGCGAACGAGGAATGAGAGGAAGCGGTGAATTCCGCCAACTGCTATGAGGATGTCAACCGTGCCAGCGCGTATGCCACACTTGAGTTCGCCAACACCTACTACCTCGCTTTCCGCGACTTGCCGGATATTCTGAGCGCGCATGTAACCGGCCTAAGAGCGCTTGACTTCGGTTGTGGCACGGGCAGGTCGACACGAGTTCTGAGGAAACTCGGGTTCGATGTGACCGGAGTCGATATCTCCGAGGACATGCTGCGTATCGCACGGACCACCGACCCTTCTAGTGATTACCGTCTCGTGCCAGGCGACAACCTCAATCAATTTGCCGCTGGCTCCTTCGATCTGGTTCTTTGCTCGTTCCCCTTTGACAACGTTCCCGGAGGGATGAAGGCAGGACTTTTTCGCGACCTTAGAAGACTGCTGGCGCCCGCTGGAACCATCGTCAATCTAGTTTCGTCACCCGAGATTTACACGCATGAATGGGCTTCCTTCACTACGAAAGACTTTCCAGAGAATGCGGTTGCGCGCAGCGGAGATGTCGTACGCATTGTCGTTACCGATCACCAGGATCGGAGGCCCGTCGAGGACATCCTCTGGACCGACGAATCTTATCGAGCGGTATACCGGGAAGCAGGTCTCGAAGCGGTTCAGGTGTTTGAGCCTCTAGCCAAGGGCGACGAGCCCTATTCGTGGGTGAGCGAAACGAAGATCGCTCCCTGGGTGATCTACGTCTTAAAACGTGCAGCGTAGCTCGGGGTCCACGTTAGGAGGAGGTTCGATGAAAGTGTCACATATGCATTGCCGCGTGCGGGACCTGGCGGCCGCGGCCCGCTGGTTCGAACAGGTGTTGCAGGTCGTCACCATATTCCACAATGAGCGGATGACCTGGCTGGGCTTCGGCGAGTTTGGCGTGATTCTGGACGCCGCGCCTGCTGATAGCGTGCTTACCCTCGGCTTCGATAGTGAGGATTGCGACGCAGACTATCGTACTCTCATGGGCCGCGGCGCGGAGATGATCGAGGCGCCGCAAGATCGGCCGTGGGGCGCACGCGCCGCCTATCTTAAGGGACCGGGTGGCCTAACGGTCGAGATCGAACAGCTACTGAAACGCACTTAGACAGCCGGGCCGATTCCATCACACGCAAGGCCAACCCTTATATGGATCCGATTGCATTCGTTGAACAGCACGGGGTCGTGTTAGAAGGAGGTCGAGGACCCAGACCTAATTTAGCCGAAGCCATAGTCGGCAAGCCGGTACACGGCAATTGGTGGGGACACAAGAAGGGGCATGCAATCTTCAGGGCAACTCGCACCGTGCGGGATTGCGATGAGGTCCTCATTTGCCGTTTGGTGGGTGGAAAGATTACCTACGTTCATCGCCGGCTCTGGCCAGCACTAGTTCGCCTGGCAAATTCCCTGGACAAGAAGACTCTCGCTGCTTTACGAGAGGAGCATACACCGTCAGGGGCGCACAGAGTGTGCACGATCCCGTTTCCACGTTGGGTTCCACGTGAAGTCCGTCAGGCGGCCGAGAACATCTCCGAGGAGGAGGCCCATCTTCAATTGGGTGACTGGATCAAGTTGTATCTGCGCAAAGGGCATCGGAGCGCTTCTTGAATGCCTCGTTCACTCAGCGATGCAGCCGGGCCAGAGGAAGTTTGTCTCAATCAGATATGGAGGACTTTATGACGAAGATTACCCTGCCGGATCATCTACAGACCGAAGAGTTGTTCATAAAAACCGCTGTCGGCAGTTCTTTAGACTGATTCACCCACGGTAGGAGACATTATCGTCCGTGAGAAGAGGGGCATGATCTAAACTACGCCGTAACGGGATTGGTCCGGGCCGCAACGCCCCACGTCTATCTGTCGACAGTGATCGACGAGACCCCGTGCGACATTGCCTGCGCGTTCAGTTGGCCACTGGCTATGGCCAAGATTGGGTCATTGAAGTGGAACCATTTCGGATTCACGTCGCGGATGACGTGCTCAATGATTTGCGGGCACGGTTGCGCCGTACAAGATGGCCCGACCAGATACACGGTATCGGCTGGAAACAGGGCACCGAGTTGGATTGGTTACGACGCCTCGTGTCCTACTGGGCCCACGAGTTCGACTGGCGTGGATGGGAGCGAAGGCTCAACGCGTTCAACCACTTCACCTGGGAGGACATCCACTTTGTGTACCAGCGTGCGGCATCAGGTAGGGGTGTGCCGCTCATTCTCACGCACGGCTGGCCCAGCAGTTTCCTCGATTACGTGGACATGCTGCCGATGCTCGAGCACTTCGACGTGGTCGTACCCTCCCTGCCCGGCTATGGTTTCTCGCCGCGTCCACTCAAGGTCGGCATCAACTACCGGTACGTTTCAGAGCGCTGGCACCGGCTCATGTCTGAGCTTGGGTATTCCCGCTATGGTGCGAGCGGTTATGACTTTGGGGCCGGGGTGACGACGATCCTTGCGCTAGACCATCCCGAGTCGGTGATCGGGATCCATCTCACCACACTGGAGTCGGATCTCGCCCCCGTGGTGGACGATACCGAACTGTCCGATGTCGAGCGTTCCTACCTTGCGGTGAGCCGGGGCTGGGATACGACGGAGCGGGGCTACAGTGCGATCCAGTCCACCAAGCCGCAGACTGTCGGTTATGGACTCAACGACTCCCCGGCAGGGCTGGCCGCATACGTGGGGGAGAAGTGGCACTCGTGGAGCGACGTTACGCCGACCGACGACTTCCTCTGCGCCACGCTCACCCTGTACTGGATCACGCAGAGCATCACCTCGTCGATGCGCGACTATTGGGACAATCGCTGGCACCCGGTCGATCCCACCTACGTCAGCACGCCCACGGCGTTTGGTGTTTTCGCGCACCAGACCGTTCCCGAGGGCGAACTACCGCGCTCGTATTTGGAGCGCTTATACAACATCCAGCGCTGGACAGTCTTTCCGCGCGGCGGGCACTTCGCCCCGGCTGAGGAACCAGCGGCGGTCGCAGGGGACCTGACCGCCTTCTTTCGTGGCCTAAGCTGAGGCCATGCTGACGATCCGCACTTCCAAATGCAACACGATCTTAAGAACCCGTCCTCAGCTCTTTTTCTTTGGCTTCAAAACCCAAGAGGATGGTTTGTCGGCAAACCGGAAGTGATCCAGAAGCGGGGTTCTGGGAGATTGGGCGCACCTCCTTCCACTTGGATGATTAGCGCCGAAACCGGACATGTGGGAACAGCGTGAACGCGACTGACTACGGTTTTCGCTTCGCCCAGTTCACAAGCAGCAAAAAAGCAATTGCCGCCGATAGCCAGGACAAAAACTGTGCGTCTATCGCGGGCCCAAAATTGAACGGATTCGGGTGGCCAAGGCGCCGTGTTTGATAAGCGGTGAGCAACCAAAGAAGCGGGATGCGAATGGCAAAACGAGTTATAAGTGGTAATGCGAAGGCCGTGCAGTAAATGACTGCCGGCGCCGAGACATGTGATTTAGACACCCAGCGGAGTTGGTCATTGCCTGGTTAACTCTAATCAGAAACTGTCGCCCTCCCGACATTCCACTTGAATTTTAGTAACGCTTGAGGTAGAGTATTTTCCAGGAATTACTGCGTGCCACATTCGGCCCCAGGCTCTTTTGCCCCTTTGTTTTGATATTCTTGCGAGACTGTTAACTTTCTTGCGAACAAATGCGCCCGCAACCGCTTTAGCATCAAATCGTTACAGACGCCTCGCAACGATAGCAAAACAAACGGTTTATAAACCCTTTAGAATCATATTCTTTGTAACCCCCCCCACACCCTAAACCCTTTCCTTTGAAATTCTTACAAAATGCCGGGGGTGGGGGCAAAGTTTGCGGCCCCCCTGAATTTTTCTTTGGATGGCTTCGACCGCGAAGGCTTCCTCGTAGGGTCCGCCTTCTGAGGCGGACCGCTGCGCGAACTCAAAATGCCCGGTCCTTATCGCACGGCGCAAAACTGCAGGCACGATGCCGATCGAACGATCTGGGCCCAACTATCTTTAGAATGAACACTTACGGGATTCCCCGCAAGTATTCATTCTAAAGGACTTACAGAGTACGTAACTCCTGTAGAATCAACACTTACGAAAAACGGGGAGGGGGCCTACTCGGCGTGCACCACCTTTGCTAGGCTCACCGCGTCACCGTCTCCTCGCCTCAATCCCCGGAAAACGATCGTCGAGAGAATCGTCATTCCGCCAAGCACAAAAAACGCCCGATGAATCCCGTGAATAAATTCCAGTGGATTGGACCGATAACGATCGGGAAGGAAGAACGCCGTCACCAGAGACGCCGCAGCCACCCCAAAGCTGACAGACATCTGTTGCGCCGTGCTCGCAATTGAGCTCGCGCTGCTAGCCTCCTCCTCCGTGACTTCGGCATACACCAGCGTATTCATGCTCGTATACTGCAGCGACGTGAAGAATCCGTAGCAAAACATCTCCCCCACGACCAGCCATACCGGCGTGCTCTTCCCGATCGTCGCAAAAAGCAGGATCTGCACTCCGATGAGCACCGTGTTGGAAACCAGCACGGTGCGGTACCCAAAGCGCGCGAGGATTTGCGGCATCAGCACTTTCAGGCTCATGGAGGCGATAGCTTGCGGCATCATCATCAACCCGGATTGAATCGGCGTGAACCCCAGCCCCACCTGATACAAGAGCGGAAAAAGAAACGGAATGCCGCCGATTCCCAATCGAGTCAAGTAGCTCCCGCTCACGGCCGCACGAAATGTGCGAATCCGAAATAGCGAAAGACGCAGCAAAGGATACGCGGTTCGGGTCGCATGAAATCCATACCCCGCCAGAAGCACGAAAGAAATTGCCAGAAGTCCCAGAATTTCGCGCCCATTGAGCGTGTGCTCGCCAAACACTTCCAGGACGTAGGAAAGCAGCGCGACACCGGATCCGAAGAGAATCAGCCCCAGCACATCGAGTGGATTGGTGTGTTCTTCGCGATAATCCGGCAAGTGCCGGTACGCCATGTACAAACCAAGGAGGCCGATCGGAATATTCACGAAGAAAATAAATCTCCAGTGCAGATATCCAACGATCAGGCCGCCGGCGATCGGGCCTAGCATCGGGCCCACCAAAGCAGGAATGGCCACAAAGCTCATCGCGCGAACCAGTTCGGATTTCGCGAACGTCCGCACCATGGTGAGCCGCCCGACCGGCACCATCATTGCTCCGCCGCAGCCCTGCAAGATGCGGCAGGCCACCAGCACATGAATGTTGCTCGATATGCCGCAGAGAAAAGACCCTAGCGTGAAGATGCCAATCGCGGAACCGAACACGCGCCGCGTTCCGAAGCGGTCCGCCATCCATCCGCTGATCGGAATAAAAACCGCCAGGCTCAGCGTGTAGCTTGCCAGAACCGATTTCATGCTCAGCGGAGCCACGTGCAGCGCCGCCGCAATCGTCGGCACGCCGGTATTCAAAATCGTGGTGTCCAGCGACTCCATGAAAAACGCCACCGCAATCAGCCACGGCAGCAGCCGCGCGCTGGAAGCGGCCAGCGGAGTTTGCGAAGGCGGAGTTTCGGTCGGACTTTGCGGACTCACATTCGTGGAGATCGGCTGCATCGGCCTCCGGCGCGGCAGACTTTCGTGTTCTTTATTGTGGGCTGACAACTGACAACGGAGAACTATCAATCTGCAACAGCGCCAGCTGCCCGCAGGCGGCCATCACATCGCGTCCGCGCGAATACCGCACAAATGCCGGCACGCCGCGTTCCACAAGAATTCTGCGGAACTCTTCAATCTGCTCCGGCGAGGACTCGCGGTAGGGAAGTTCCCCCGGATTCCACGGGATCAAATTGACTTTCACGCTCTTGAGAGGCGCCAGCAGGCGCACCACGCGCCGCGCATCCTCGGCCGCATCATTTACTCCGCCGAGCATCACGTACTCAAAGGTGATGTGCTCCCACGTCCGCAGCGGATAGTTCTTGCAAGCCTCCAGCAGCACCGCAAGCGGATATTTCTTGTTGATCGGCATCAACACGTCGCGCTGCTCGTCATGCGATGCGTTCAGCGAAATCGCCAGCTTCGGCCGCACGCTTTCTTGTGCCAGCCGCTCGATCCCCGGCACAATCCCGCTCGTTGAAAGCGTCACATGCTTCGGCGAAATCCCCATCCCCTGCGGATCCAGCAGAATCCGCACCGCCGCCATCACCGCCTCAAAATTCAGCAGCGGCTCCCCCTGCCCCATCAACACAATGTTGGTCTGCGGCGCGAGCTGCGCCTTGTGTTCTTCGAGTGGAAGCAACATCTGCGCGAGAATTTCGCCCGCCGACAAATTGCGAATCAGCCCAAGCTGCGCCGTCAAACAAAAATGGCAATCCACCGCGCAGCCGGCCTGCGTCGAAATACAAATCGTCTGCCGCCCCTCACTCGGCATAAACACCGCCTCCACCGAAGCCGGTCGCTGCAATCGGCCCACATTTGTTCTTCCGCTCTTCTCCGCGAACTCTGCGTTCTCAGCGTCCTCTGCGTTAAGTTTTTTTTCCGCTTCGACGCTGCCGAGTCCAAGTAAATACCGCACCGACCCATCCGAAGACGCAAACCGCTGCTTCACCTCCGGCAGCGTGATGCGCGCCTCTTTCGCGAGCCGCGCGCGCAACGCGGCCGGAAGATTCGTAATCTGTGCCACATCAAACTTCCGCTCGGAGTACAACGCATGATAAATCTGCGCCCCGCGAAACGCCGGCTCCCCCAGCGAGACGCAATATTCGCGCAACTCTTCTTTCGATTTGCCCAGCAGTTCCATTTTTTTCTTTCGCCAATCCTCGCTTCGCACCGCAGCAGCGCGCGAACTACAGAGTACCTCTTTTCGTTATCTCTTTACTTTGTTCCCTCATTACTTCGCCCCGGTTTCACGCTATAATTCGTTGGCAATCCCCGCGTTTTCAGGATTGTCATCTGGAGGCGCTTGATGCCGCAACATGTCGCAACGGAACTGCTCTCCATCACCGATTGGGTGAAGGGCGTCGCCGCCATCCCCGAGCGCGACTTCACGCTCGAAAATGTCCAGGACTACGTCATTCGTCACAATGTTCGTCCGGAAACGCTCAAGAAATATTGCTATTTTTCAAAAGGAAATTACACACGCAATCTGATTTTCAAGAATGCTTTGTTTGAATGCATGACCGTTTGCTGGGAGATCGGCCAGTACAGCCGCATCCACAATCATCGCGATCAAAATTGCTGGATGTCCGTGCCCATCGGCCGGCTGCGCGTCCAGAACTACCGTGTGAAAAATCAGGACGCCTCTCACGGCACCTGCAATATTATTCCCACCGACACGTATGAAATGGACGCATCGCACCCGGCCTATGTGAATCCAACCGAACCCGTACACGAAGTCATGAACCTGTCGGAATTCAATCAGCGCGCCGTCAGCATCCACATTTATTCGAAGCCCTTCGATAGTTGCGAAGTTTATCTGCGCGACCGGGGCACGTATTCCGACGTGCCGCTTTTCTATACCAGCGAATACGGGAAGCTCAACGTCGCCGAAAAACTCTTGTAGACAACCGGTCTTAGCCCGGCATTTTTCTCGTTGTATGCTATTGTACAGCTTGGATTTAGAAAGCCATCCGGTTCTGTTTCTCCTTCCGCTCCGGCTGTGTCACAATTAGTCTATGGCGACCGAAACGCGTGACATTCAAAAGCACGTTTTGCCCAATGGTCTCGTGGTCATTACCGAAACCATGTCGCATGTCCGTTCCGTTTCCGTCGGCGTGTGGGTCCGCAACGGCTCCCGCCGCGAAGTCGCGGAAGAAAACGGCCTCGCGCACTTCATGGAGCACATGGTTTTCAAGGGAACGGAGCGCCGTTCCGCCGAAGCCATCGCCCGCGAAATGGATTCCGTCGGCGGCATGCTCGACGCGTTCACGTCTAAAGAGCAGATCTGCTTCAACGCGAAAGTTCTGGACGAGCATCTGCCGATTGCGTTTGATGTCATCGCCGATCTCGTTCTCCGTCCGAAATTCGATTCCGAAGATGTGAAAAAAGAACGCCAGGTCGTGCTCGAAGAAATCAAGATGGACCTGGACAATCCCGAATATCTTCTTCATGAAATTTTCACGCGCGGATTCTGGCCGGAGCATTCGCTGGGCCGGCCGATTCTTGGCACGCCGGAAACGGTTCGCGCATTCAATCGCAACGCGTTGCGCATGCGTTTCCAGAATTGGTTCGCGCCGGATCGCCTGGTGATCACTGCCGCCGGCAACGTTACGCACGACCAGGTGCTCGAATTGGTGCTGCGCGAATTCGGCGAATTGAGTTCCTCGGGCGTTCCCGAAAATGATGGCGCGCCGCAAACCAGCGCGCCCATTCATCTGGAAACCAAGCGCGACCTCGAGCAGGTGCATCTGTGCATCGGTGTCCCTTCGGTGCCGCTCGGACACCAGGACCGCTTCGGCATCGCCGTGCTCAACAATCTTCTTGGCGGCGGCATGTCCTCGCGTCTTTTCCAGAATATTCGCGAGAAGCAGGGCCTGGCCTACGCCGTCTTCAGCGAGCTCACGCCTTATTCCGACGCTGGGATGATGACCATTTACGCTGGCACCGCCGCGGAGACGGTCGGCCAGGTGATCGATCTCACGATTCAGGAATTTCGCGCGCTGAAAGAATCGCCGGTCGCGGAAGAAGAGCTGCGCCGCTCGAAAAATCATCTCAAAGGCTCGCTGATGCTTTCGCTCGAGTCCACCAGCTCGCGGATGTCCAATCTCGCGCGCCAGGAATTGTATTTCGGACGCTTCTACTCGCTCGACGAAATCCTCGCCGGCATCGAAGCCGTCACCCGCGAAGAGCTCCAGTCCCTGGCCCAGCAGCATTTCCAAACCGACCAAATCGCCGTAACCGTCCTCGGCCCCCTGAACGGCTTCACCCTCGACCGCTCCCGTTTGGCTTGCTGATCCCTCCCCTTGTGTACTGGTTTACATTCACCGGAAAACGGTATACGCTTGGTCTGTGATTCGCTCCTTCCGGTGCGCCGATACCGAGCGCCTTTTCCGCAGGGAAGTGGTGCGGCGATTCAGAGCTTTTGAACGGCAGGCGCTTCGAAGACTGGACATGCTTGATGCCGCGCCAGACTTGCGGACGCTTTCGACCCTGCCTGGAAACAGACTGGAGCGCCTTAGAGGCGATCGTCAGGGGCAGTACAGCATCCGCATCAACGATCAGTGGCGTATCTGCTTTGAATGGCGCGATGGACACGCTTACGAGGTCGAGATTGCCGATTACCATTAGGAGTGCGACATGGCAAAGAAATTGAAGCCAGTTCATCCGGGGGAGATTCTCCGGGAGGAGTTCATGGGGCCCTTGGGGCTGAGCATGAACAAAATCGCCATGGCTCTGCGCGTCCCGGTAACGCGCATCGCGGATATTGTCAACGAACGCCGCGGTGTCACCGCGGATACCGCTTTGCGCTTTGCCCGCTATTTCGGAAACCACGCTGCCTTTTGGATGAATCTGCAGACCCGTTATGACCTGGAAGTCGCAGAGGATGAGATTGCCCGCAAAGTCGAGCGCGACGTGCAGCCCCTGGCAGAGATTCGAAGTTAAGGGCCGAAAATTTGACGCCTGCCGTCAGCGTGCAGACCGTTCCATCATTCCCCTATTTTTATTGGCGCGCGCATCCCGCGGCACGTTTAGGGATTCTTGGCCCGCTCTGCCTCGCCTGCTGAGATTTGTAGTTGTTTTTTGCTAGAAGCCATCTCATAAATGTTGCCACGCAACGGAAACGACAGGACTTACGAGGCGAAACTGTCGAAACTCAGCCAAATCATCACTTTCTGCCGGTTTCCGTTGTTCAGGTTCTGTGGTATTCCTGCCAAGAAACCATTTATGAGATACGTTCTAGTTGTTTGGAGACGATTCGTCTCAAGCTAGCGCCAGTTCAAGTCCATCGAAGTTAGTTTCGGATGACGTATATTCGATATGGAGAACTCGCCGGGGAGAATCCGATTGGGACTTGGAAGAGGCGTGGACAATCAGAGGCCGCATCGCTAACACTCCACCGGACGGCGTGAGGCAGTCTACCGCAGCGAACTGTGTCGAAAGTTCATGAAGTTCGCCGTCCGTCAGCACTCCCAAGGTGTGAGTTCGGGGTAAGACGCGCAACGGTCCATTTTCAGCGGTCGAGTCGTCGAGGTGAACGCGCAAGGCTAAGATCTGACTTAGCGCACTCTGAGGGGCGTGAGCGTAAATCAGTCCATCCTTTACTGACCAAGGTCCCCAGCCTGGAACTTCATGCCGCTCCCGTAATGGCAAAGCTGTATCTTGGTGCCACACCACGAGCCAGTTTGCTGTTGGCGACTTGTCGAAGAGGGTCGCCTTGAAGGGGAATGCTTTGTTGCCAAGAATTTCCTGTGCAATTCCGATGAGCTGCGGGTCGCGGGCCAAATTTGCGACGACTGGCAGTTTCATTGCGTGACGCACACCCGCCCGACTTCGCGGAGGATTACACGCATTTAATTCTTCGGTGAAGTCGCGGATGCGTTTGTTGCGGAAGACTCCCGGGATGATAGCAACCCCTCTTCTCGAATCTGTCTTTCGGGGTTCAAACATTTTCTCCTCAGGTCGCATGTCTGCTACTTACTTTACGCGGGGACAGGCAGGAATGCCTGTCCTACTGGATGGCGTGGTCGGCGTTGACGGCGGCGCCGATGATGCCCATTTCGTCGGAGGTGGGGACGACTTCAAAGCGGCTGCCTTGCAGGGGGCTCATCTTGACCATTTCGAGGAGCAGGCGGTCGAGCAAGCCGACGTCGATGAAGCGGACTTCAGGGCCGCTGACAAAAAACGTTCCGGGGCCCTCCATGTGGATGCTGGTGGCGGTGGCGGCGGCCAGGGCGCGATGGCAGAGGGTGACAAATTCCTTGCAGCGGGCGTCGCCGGCGCGCGCATTTTCAAAAACTTCGTCGGGTTCGAGATCGAGGAAGCGCAAGCGCATGGAGCGGCGCCCGAGGATTCCTTCGAGATGGCCTTTGCCGCCGCAGCCGCAGAAATTTTCCTTGGGATCGAGGGTGACGACGGAATGGCCGCCTTCCCAGATTCCTTCGCGGGAAGGGAAGCGGCCGAAGCCGATGCCGTTGCCGATGGTCCACACGCGGAAGAGTTTGTTGAGTTTGCCGCGCGTCGCGGCAATTCCCGCGGCCATCACATCGGCATCATTAAAAACGCGGACTGGGGTTCCGGCGAGCTTTCCGGTCAGCGCGGAAGACAAGGCCGCTTGCAAGCCGAATCCCTTGGCTTGTTGCAGGTTGGGAGAATCCTCGACGACACCGTTGCGGATGATGCCGGGAAAGCCGATGCCAATGGCTTCGACTTTCGCTCCATTAGTTACTTTCTCGATTTGCTGGCGGATGCCATCGACGATGCCTTCGGCGGGCAGGGATTGCAGCGGATCCACGGACTGCGATTTCTCCGGATAGACGTTGAGCGCGCCAACGACCTTGTGGGACTCGACGAGGCCCACGGCGATATGTTCCATGACCAGCACACCCACTGTCTTGCGCATCTCGCTCCTGCCAATCTTAAGTCGTCGAAAAGCCGGGCATTCGACTCCTTACCCGGACGCGTCTACGTCCGGGCCAATTTATTCAGGCCATTGAATGCGGCCGCTTTGTAACATTCCGCCAACGTCGGGTAATTGAAAACGGTGTCCACGAAATAGTCCACGGTGCCTTTCAGGGCGAACACAGCTTGCCCGATGTGCAGGAGTTCCGAAGCCCCTTCACCAATAATATGTACACCCAAAAGTTGCTTGGTGGAGGGATCGAAAAGAAGTTTCAGGCGGCCGGTGGTGTCGCCGCGGATCTGGCCGCGGGCAATTTCCCGGAAGAAGGCCATGCCGACTTCGTAGGGCACGCCTTCATCGGTGAGTTGCTCTTCCGTTTTTCCGATGAAGGAAATTTCAGGGATGGTGTAAATGCCGTAGGGATAATTCGCACGGTTGGAGTTCGTGGGAATTCCGAAGGCCCGAGCCGCGGCGATGCGGCCTTGCTCCATGGAAACGGAGCCCAGGCTTGGAAAACCGATGACGTCTCCCACGGCGAATATATGCGGCTGCTTGGTGCGATAGTTTTCATCCACCAGGATGCGTCCGCGCGAATCGGCTTCGAGGCCGCCTGCGGCGAGATTCAGTTCGTCCACGTTGCCCTGGCGCCCGACGGCGTAGAGTAGTGCTTCGCCGGAAACTTTCTTTTTACTTTTGAGATTTGCCACAACGCCGTGCTCGGGAGTTTCCTCGACGCTTTCGACTTCTTCGTTCAGGCGCAGAGTGACGCGGCGGTCGCGCAGATGGTAACAAAGCGCTTCGACCATTTCGGCGTCGGCAAATTCCAGCAGGCGCGGGCGTTTTTCGATGAGCGTGACGCGCACGCCCAGCGTGGCGAACATGCAGACGTACTCGACGCCGATCACCCCGCCTCCCACAACGATCATGGACTTGGGGATGTCGGGCATTTTCAAAATTTGATCGCTATTGATGATGGTGGTGTTGTTGAAAGGGACCAGCGCAGAGACGGCGGGCTTCGTGCCGGTGGCGATGACGATGTTTTCGGCTTCCAGCTCGGTTTGTCCGCGCGAACTGGTCACTTGAATGCGATGAGGATCGATAAAGCTGGCAGTTCCGGTGACGATTTCAATGCCGTTGCGGGAAAGCTGGGCGCGGAGGACGTCAATCTCGGTTTTGATGACGTTGAGGGCGCGGAAGGAGAGATCGGCCATGGTGATCGGTTCTTTGACGCGGTAGTTCACACCGTAAATGCTTTGGTATTGATAGCCGGAAAGATGCAGGACGGCTTCGCGGATGGTCTTGCTGGGAATCGTGCCGGTATTGATGGCCGTTCCGCCGATTACTTCCAGCTTTTCAATGAGCGCGGCGCGCTTGCCGAATTTGGCCGCTTGAATGGCGGCGCGCTGGCCACCGGGGCCGGAACCGATCACGATGAGATCGTACTTTTCCATGGTTTGCCGCGGGAGTATATCACCGTTGGAATGGTGGGGTCCTTATTGACGGGCGCAGGGCGCTCTGCCATGATGCTGAAAATTTGTTTTGTGGCTGTTTTGCGCTGAAGAGTTGAGGAGCGAACGATCGGCTTGCGGGTTTCCATACTGGCGTCGGGCAGCTCGGGCAACATTACCTTGCTCGAGACCGGGCGCACCCGACTCCTCGTGGATGCTGGACTGGGCAAGCGCGAAACGCTGGCGCGTCTCGCCGCTGTTGAAAAAACCGTTGAGCATCTCGACGGAATACTGA
This sequence comes from uncultured Acidobacteriota bacterium, assembly GCA_963729455.1. Classification (GTDB taxonomy): domain Bacteria; phylum Acidobacteriota; class Terriglobia; order Acidiferrales; family UBA7541; genus Acidiferrum. Next base: position 144,870 of record CAVSNX010000001.1, on the reverse strand, counting down.
TTACCCACGAACATACCGACCACTGCAACGGGCTGCCGCAAATGCTTGGCATGTGGAAAGCGCCGCTTTATGTCACAGAGCCTACGCTGGGAGCGATGCAGCGGATTCTTCCGGAGACGTTTGGGAAGCGGCTGAACCGCGTAGAAACCGTTCACGCGGGGCAGCATTTTACGATTGGCGATATTGACGTGCACGCGTTTGCGATTCCGCACGATGCGGCGGACCCGGTGGGATTCACGTTTCGTTCGAACGGCGCGAAGATGGCGATTGTTACGGATCTCGGCTACATGCCGGAGCTGGTGAAGGTGCATTTGCGCGGGGCGGATTGTCTGGTGCTGGAATCGAATCACGATCTGGACATGCTGAAGGTGGGGCCGTATCCGTGGGTGGTGAAACAGCGGGTGCTGAGCCGCACCGGGCATCTATCGAATCACGCGGTGAGCGAATACCTTTGCGACCCCGACGGATTCGATGCCATCGCTCGTTACCTGGTGCTGGCTCACGTTTCGCAGGAGAACAATAATCCGGATCTCGTGCGAATCTCTGCCGAAGAGGCGCTTCGGAGACGCCCCGCTGAATGCGCGTTTACGGGCGAGTTGCTCGTTGCTTCGCAGCACGTTCCGCTCAAGCCGCTTGAACTCTAGCGTTTTGCATCCTTCCCTTCAGAACTTTCGTTGACACATCGGCCATCGCTCTTCTAGACTTGAATTGTTCTTGGTAGAGGTGCGGAGGCCATGAGTAGGCGGGTGCGCAGTTCCGAGCAGCTTCGGATGCCCGCGCGAAAGGGGCTCTCGATTCGACCGGTTGGTTCGCTGGCAGAGGGACCGATGAGGTCGACGGCAACGAGTTGTTGTTGTCCGCCGAAATCGCAGCGGTAGCTGAAACCGCGGCGGTTGGGGGATAGGTCCAAGGCCTGTCCACTGTCGTCCGAAGTTCGCGGATCGTTTGTGGTCGCGAATCAAACGGATGAAGCGCTATCGAGAGGCAGCAGCCTCGATTTGTATCTTCGTGGTTCCTTCCTTTCGTTTTGCTCATCCAGAAAAAACCGGTTGGGATGAATCTTTTCGAATGGACGCGCGCGCTGGTGGACATTGAGTCCACGACAGGCCACGAGAAAAACGTGGGGGACTACCTGTTCGCGCATTTGTCGGCGCTGGCCTCTCGCTCTAACGGGCGCGTGGAGCGCATGCCGGCGGAGGCGGACCGCGACAATATATTTGCGGTGTGGGGTGAGCCCGTCGTTACGCTTTCGACGCACATGGATACGGTGCCGCCGTTTTTTGCTTCGCGGGAGGACGGTGAGTTTATTTGGGGGCGCGGGGCTTGCGATGCGAAAGGCATCATCGCGGCGATGATCGCGGCGGCGGAGAAATTGCTCGCGGCAGGCACGCGGGATTTTGGATTGTTATTTGTGGTTGGGGAAGAGCGAAACAGTGTTGGAGCGAAGGCGGCCGCTGCTGCTCCGCGCGGGTCGCGATTTCTCATCAACGGGGAACCGACGGAGAACCGGCTGGCGCTGGGGTGCAAGGGGGCGCTGCGATATGAGATTACGGCGCGAGGGAAACTCGCACACTCCGCGTATCCGGAACTCGGGCACTCCGCGATTCATACGTTGCTTGACGTACTTCAGGACATTCGGCGGATTCCGATGCCTGAGGATGCGCTGCTGGGACGCAGCACGCTGAACGTCGGGACGATTGATGGCGGACGCGCGCCGAATGTGGTCGCGGATCTGGCGGAAGCGGAAATCATGTTTCGAACAGTGGGGAATCCGGCGGAGATTCGGAAGGCAGTTTTGGCGGCGGCAGGAAATCGCGTGGAGGCGCGCGAAGTTTTGCACACGCCGGCGGTGCAGTTGGCGAAGTTTGATGGCTTGCTCACGACCATTGTGGCTTTTACCACTGACATTCCGACGTTTGAGGGCGCGTGGGGAGAACCTTTTCTGATTGGGCCGGGCAGCATTCACGTGGCGCATACGGCCGAGGAGCGCATTTCCAAGAAAGAATTGAGCGAAGCGGTGGAACTTTATGCGCGGATGGCTACGCAATTGATTGCTACCGGGCGGAGTGGCGCATGAGCACGGGGATCGCCATCGTGGGTTGCGGGAAGATGGGGCAGCTGGTCGAGCAGCTGGCGCCAGAATACGGGTTGGAGGTGCGCGCGAAGTTCACGCGTTCGAACAATCTTCATGATGCGGGAATTACGAGCGAGGCGTTGCGCGGGGTGGATGCTGCAATTGAGTTCACTACTCCGGAGGCGGCACCCGACAATCTGCGGCGCCTGGCGTCGTTGGGGATCAATACCGTTTGCGGGACGACGGGATGGTTCGAACAGCTGCCGATGATTCGGGAAACAATTCTTGGAGCCAAGACGGCTCTGGTGTTCAGCCCCAATTTTTCCGTGGGGGTGAATGTTTTCATCGAGACCGTGGCGCGGGCGGCTTCGTTTTTTGCCAAGTATCCGGAGTACGAGGCGTGGGGTTGGGAGATTCATCATTCCACGAAGAAGGACGCGCCTTCCGGCACGCTGAAGAAGCTGGCAGAAGAAATTCGCGCGTCCGGATACACGCGTACGCTAACGCTCACGGCTAATCGCGCGGGGGCGCATCCGGGCACGCACGAAATTGGTTTCGATTCGGCGGCGGACACGGTCACGTTGCGACACACGGCTCGGAATCGCGAGGGATTTGCGCGGGGGGCGCTGCGGGCGGCGCGGTGGGTGGCGGGGAAGAATGGCGTGTTCGAATTCCGGGAGATTCTTGGCGAGTTGGGCTGAGGGGTTTTTTGTACGAGTTGCAGCGTGCGTCAAGAGGATTTCGTGGACGCGGAGATTTCGGGTTTCGGAAGTTGATGTTTAAAGAAGCAAGGAGAAAGAAAATGTTTACAGGCACCGGCACCGCACTGGTCACACCGTTTCGAACGGACGGATCGCTCGATGAAGGAACGCTACACCGATTAATCCAAAGGCAGATTAATGCCGGCGTGGACTTCCTGGTTCCGTGCGGAACGACGGGGGAAAGCCCCACGCTTACGCACGAAGAACACGTTCGCGTGGTGGAGATCGCTGTCGGGCTGGCCAAGGGCAAGGTGCCGGTGCTGGCGGGCGCGGGCGGGTACAACACCGCCGAGGTGATTGCGATGGCGCGCGAGCTCGCGGAGCTTGGGGCGGATGGATTTTTGTCCGTGACGCCGTATTACAACAAGCCGACGCAGGAAGGACTGTTCCAGCACTATCGCGCGATTGCGGAGGCGGTTCCGCTGCCGATTATTTTGTACAGCGTGCAGGGACGGACCGGCGTGAACATCGAGCCTGCGACGGTGAAGCGGCTGGCGCAAATTGAAAATATTGTGGGCATCAAGGAAGCCTCGGGCAACGTGTCGCAAATGGCGGCGATCCTGAATGCGGTATGCGAGGATTTCATCGTGTTGTCTGGCGACGATGCCATCACGCTCCCGGTGATTTCGCTGGGAGGGCGCGGAGTAATCTCGGTGGTTTCGAACGAGATTCCGGCGGAGATGTCGCGGCTGACGCGCGCGGCGCTGCAGGGAGATTTTCAGACGGCGCGGGAAATTCACCGGCGCTATCATCCGCTGATGGAAATCAATTTCGTGGAATCGAATCCCGGCCCGGTGAAGGCGGCGATGGCGGAGATGGAACTGCTCGAACCGGTGTGGCGTTTGCCCCTGGTGGCGCCGAAGGCGGAGAATCAATTGCGAATTCGGGCGGTTCTCGAGTCGCTCGAACTCGTACAGAGGGTTCATGCTGCCGTCGCGAATTGAGCGGCTGTTCGATGAAGCGCCAGCGCACTATGAGGAAGAAGATTTCTGGCTTTTCCGTGATTTCAAAGCGGCGTTGAATCGGGGCGAAATTCGCTCGGCGGAGCCGGATCCCACGACGAAATCCGGGTGGCGGGCGAACGCGTGGGTGAAGAAGGGGATTCTCGTCGGCTTTCGCATGGGCGCGATCGCCGACATGTCCATTGACGCGACGAAGCAGCCTTTTTTCGACAAATCCACGTATCCAGTGCGGGCGATCACTTCGGCCGATGGCGTGCGCATTGTTCCGGGCGGCTCGAGCATTCGCGATGGAAGCTATATTGGGCGCGGAGTGATTTGCATGCCGCCGATGTTTGTGAATGTTGGCGCGTACATCGGCGAAGGCACAATGATCGATTCGCACGCGCTGGCGGGGAGTTGCGCGCAGATTGGAAAACATTGCCATATTTCCGCGGGGGCGCAGATCGGCGGCGTGCTTGAACCTGTTGGCGCACTGCCTGTGATTATTGAAGACGAAGTTCTGGTCGGAGGGAATTCCGGCGTGTATGAGGGGACGGTCGTGAAGCGCCGCGCGATTCTTGGGACTGGAACGATTCTCAATCGTTCGATCCCGGTTTACGATCTGGTTCGCGATGCGGTTTACACGGCGACGGATAGCGAGCCGCTGATTATCCCGGAAGAAGCCATTGTGGTGCCCGGGTCGCGCGCGGTGACGCATCCTTCTGGCGCGAAGTGGGGACTTTCGCTGCAAGCCGCGGTGATTGTGAAGTATCGCGACTCGAAGACCGAGGGCCGCGTGCAACTCGAAGACCTTCTGCGTTAACGAATTACTGCGACAACACTTTTTCGAAAAACTGCAAGGCGCGCGGATCCTGCGATTGGCCGAGCCAGAACATGGCCTGCTTGCGCACTTCGGGATTGCGGTTGGTCTGCGCCACTTCGATTAATTTCGGGACACCTTCGTCTTTCGGCAACTGGCTGAGGGCGAAGACGGCTTTTTTCTTTACGTCGGTGTCGGGGTCATTTTCGATGGCTCCGGTGATGGTGCCCATCGCTTTCTTTCCGGCTTTTTGGGCGATCCAGAAGAGCGCTTGTCCACGCACGTGTGAACTTGTGTCGTCGTGGGCCATGCGAATCATTTCGTCGATTGCTCCGGGTTCATGGCTCACAGAGAGGGCGAAGGCCACGTGGGCGCGGACATCGGAACTCGGATCGTGCTTCGCCATATGTTGCAGAGCGGTGAAACCGGCTGGTCCGCGCGCGGCGCCCATCCAGAAGGCGGCTTGTCTTCGCAGGCCTTCGCGTTGATCTGGCGCGACGAAGGATTCGAAAGCGTGGTCCGCCGAGGCGTCGGCGTGCAGCGCAATCGCCGTCAGCGCTCCGTTGCCGATGCCGTGGTTGCCGTGATTTTCGAAATCGGCGCTACGCACCAAGGTTTCGAGCAGCGCAACGCTCTCGGCAGGTTTCACTCCCGTCAGCCAGACAAATGGCAGACCGCCGGCATCCAGCGTGCAATCATCGGAGGCGACGCGGATGCGGACGACTTGCTTGGCTTCGAGGCGTAGAAGCACGACGAGTTGGCGCGGGCCTTCCAACTTGACGGTGCCATCGGAGTGCGTCTCGCTGGTGAATCCGTCGTGATCCCTTTCGAGATTGCAGGTGCCGCAGCCTCCGCCATTGCGATAATTTCCGCAGCACACGCCGCGGTCGCCAGCCACTTCCGCGACGCTGTAGCCGATCCACTCGGGCTTATCTGCCTGAGCCAGCAGCCCGCGGAATGTTGCGTCGAGAGTTGCCGTCAAGGCGCGCGTTTCCACCTTCGCGTTTTCGACGCGAGGCATTTCCGCGGATTGCGGCTCGCTTTGCAGGCGCGGGGCAAACAGCAGTGCTGTAAGCAGCACTTGTCCGACGAAAATTATTCGTTGTGTTCGCATGATCGGCCTCACTTTTGGAGAAGTTCCATCAGGTAGTCGGTGCCTTCTTTCGAATGCATGAGCGAGAGTTTTTGCACCGCCGCTCGTTTCAGCTCGGCGTCCTTTTCAATTCGCGCAATGGCGACGAGGGCCTTGGCATTCCCTTGCAGGAAATACGCGTTCAGCACTTCTTCTTTGACGGAGCGGTCTGAGTCTTTGCTATAAATTTCCTGCAACGCTTTTCCCGAGTCCTCCGAACGAATCAGTCCGAGGTTTCGAATCGCTGCACGGCGCAGTTCCGGATCCTTTTCTCCTTGCGCGGCTTTCACAAGTCTTTCCGAATCTCCCGCCAGGAAGAATGCCTGCAGAATTTCGCGGCGGACATCCGGCGACGATTCCGCCTGGTACAACTGCTCCAATTCACTTGTTCCGCGGACCAGGCCGAGCTGGCGGATAGCTTCGCGGCGCAGACCTTCGTTTTTCTCACCCTTTGCCGCAACGAACAGGTTCTGGCGGTCCCCTGACAACATGTAACTCCGCAGCACCGCGCGTTTCACAGATTCGTCGCTGCTGGAGGCGTAAACCTCAGCCAGAATTTGTTTTGCGCCGCCCCTGTTTCGATTAGGCCCGGGCACGCCACCCTTGACGCCGCCCTCGACACCGCCCTCGACACCGCCGCTGACGCCGCCGAAAATCCCGAGATACTCCACGGCCTTGCGTTGGAGATCTGGATTGCTCTGTCCCAGCGCGATCCGTCCAAGAATCTCGCGGGATTGCGGCGAGCCGCTCTGGGCGATGACAAATAGCGCTTTGGACTTTTCCTTGGGCGAGGCCGTGCCGCTTAGCACTTTTTCGAGCAAAGGCAGAGCGCGTTCCGGGTCACTGTTCATCAGGCCTTGGATGGCGAGCATTTTCAGTTCGTCATCGGACTGCATTTCCGGATGGGAAGGCTGGCCGTTCGATTGGCGAACTTCGATTTCCAGAGCGCTGGCGTCTTTTTGCCAGCGGCTTTGCGGGAATCTGCGCTTGAGGTCGGCGATGGTGGCGAGCGCCACATCGCGCCTGCCCAGGCGATTTTCTGCGTAGGCTTTCCAGTAGAGGGCCGCGTCGGTTTGCGGACCGTTTAGTTTTGTCAATTCCTGAAATTTTTCCGCCGCGTGGTCGTAGCGGTCGTCGTCCAGATCTTCGCGGCCGTCGTCGTACAATTCCTGGAGGCGGTCCAGTTTTTCCTGCGCGTTGTCACGCGCTTCCTGTTCGCGATCGCGTTTCTCTTGCTCCCTGTCGCGGGCTTCTTGTTCGCGGTCGCGCTTTTCCTGTTCTTTGTCCTGAGCGTCTTGCGGGTCCTGAAGAGGGTGCGTGGGTTGCGGAGGATTTGGCGCGAGGCGACGCGCTCGCGCGCCCGACGGTGCCAGCAGCAGCGCCGCGATGACGAGCCATACGATGCCGGTCTTTCTAGTTGAATTTCCGATGGTCATACTTTTCCTTCCTTCTTTGTGGTGTTCGTTTGCTCCGGCGCGGGCTGCGTGGCCTCTTGCCGTTGTTGCAGTTCCTTGCTGACCACCCGAACTTTGAACAGAATTCCGCGTGCTTCGATTTTTTGGCGGATGGCTTCGAGCTGCTTCGGGGTGACTTCGTCTGGGCTGTGCGCTATGTCCAGGAGAACACGCTCGAGGTCATCGAGCATACTGGCGAGGCCGGTGTCGCCTTCTTGCAGCGCTGTCTGGCGGTAGAGGCGGTTTTCCTCGAGCAAATCTTCCGCGCGGCGCTGTTCGGCGGAGATGTTGATTTCTTTCTGTGCCGGATTGTTCGGCTCGGCGTTCGAAAGTTCAACGAGCATTCTTTCGGAGTGGCCCAGGTGTTCGCCGACGGCTACGATCAGGATGCGTTCGCGGACTTGCTCGCGGCTTACGAGGTTGTCGCCTTCGCCGCCGTGCTTCGTGATTCTCCCGGCGAAGAAGGCAGCAACTACCAGCGCGGCAACTGCTCCCAATGCAGCGAGACGGCGCGGCTCGATCCACGCTTGCCACCAACGTATGCGCGTTTCCGGAAGCCGCGGCGCAATTTGCTGCCAAACTCGGAGGCCATAGTCGGCGCCGGGGTCGGGCACCGGCAGAGCGTCCAGCGCGGCGAGAACGGCTTCGATGCGTTCGAGCCCGGCGCGGCATTGTTCGCACGCAGCGAGATGGTCTGAAACTGCCGCGCGCTGTTCCACGAAGCCTTCGCGATATGCAATCAACTCTTCTTCAGTCATGTGTTTCATGGTTCCGTTCCCATGGCGCGCGCCTGCGCCCGCGTTCCCACCAAAGGCTGAAGCGCCTGGCGAAGCTTTTGAACCGCGCGAAAAACGGTGTTTTTCGCGGCGCCGGAGTTCGACTCCAGGACTGAGGCGATTTCCTCGATGCCGCAGCCTTCCCAATGGCGCATTACAAAGGCAGTTCTCTCTGCGTGCGATAGGGCCGCCAGCGCTTGCTCCATTTGCTTGCGCAGTTCCACGCTTTGCGTCAGGCGCTCTGGCGTCGGGGCTTCATCCGCGACGCGGGCGAGGGCATCGTCTTCCGCTCCATCTCTGGTCTCGGCGCCGGGCATTTCGCGGCGTGATTCTTCTTTTTGGCGCTGGCGCAGGCGGTCAATCGAATAGTTTGCGGCGATGCGGTAAACCCAGGTGCCGAAATTGGCCCGCGCTGCGAATTGCCCGAGTTTTTGATACGCGCGCAAAAAAGCCTCCTGGACTACTTCCTCGGCATCGTGCTGATTGCCGGTCATGCGGTACGCCAGCCTGAAAACATTCTGGCTGTGCCGTTCGACGAGAACGCGAAAGGCATCGCGCTCGCCCGCGAGGGTGCGCTCGACGGCGAGCGCGTCGCTGTCTGCGATGGCCTGAGGGCTCTCGACGCTCGGTAGCATCCGATTCATTAGACAGGATTCGAGGGTTGCGGTTAGGTCGGCGTGGGGCGTTATGTGGCAATGAGATAGGGCCCATACGGCGGTTTAAGGGTACTACCGGAAGGAAGCGTGAGGCACCCTGGAGTGAGCGCGTGCGGAATTGTTCGGCTCCATGCAAGGCCACTCACTGCGCGTAGTTTCCGTGGTTCTAACAGCGTTTGTTCACTCGTAGCGGAGCGCCGTCATGGGATCCACGGACGAAGCCCTTCGTGCGGGGATGAAGCAGGATAAGCCGGCGGTTGCGACCAAAAGCAGGACAACGCCAAGAAGGATGGGGGCGTTAAGGGCGCTGCCTTGGATCCATCGCGCGAGCAAACGGTTGAGAAGGATCGTTAGGACCACACCAGAGAGCACACCGCCAGCCACGTTCACGGCAGCGGAACGGAATACGATCAACAAAACATCCTTGCTCCGGGCGCCCAGCGCCATGCGGATGCCGAACTCGGCCGTTCGTTGCGCCACGGCGTAAGAAATTACGCTGTAAAGTCCGGTGGCGGCCAAGGCCAGCGCGAGTATCGCGAATCCCGCAAACAGAGTCGCTACGAGGTGTCCCTGGCCCCACTCCGGTTGAAGCTTAATCCAGCCATCGAGATCGCGAACGTCGCGCTCGGCCTGCTGGTCGGGATCGATGGTGTGAATCTGTTCGCGGATGGCGTGGAGGGTGGTGAGCGGCGGGACCTGGGTGCGCACGAGGATTTGGGTGAAGACGGGCATGCTGATGGTGTAGGGCACATACACGCCTGGTTTGATAGGCTTCTGCAGGCCATCATCGCGAGCATCGCCGACGATGCCGATGACTTGAAACCAAGAGTCGCTCCCAGGGACCGCCAATAGAAAGGGAGGCTCAGCTTTGAGTTCGGGAACGCGGAGTTCGCTGCCAATGGCATCACCGTTCGGAAAATACTGGTGGGCCAGAGTCTGATTGATGAGCGCGAGCTTGGCGCCACGAAGCGTCTCGGTCTCGTCCCAGAGCCTTCCTTGTTGAAGCGGGATACGAAGGACGGAAAAGTATCCGGAGCTAACGAAGTTGATGCGCGCGCGCTGTTGTTCCGCGGCGGGCTTGCCGGAAATCTCGAAGCGTTGCTCCCAGCCGTTGTTCGGCGGCGTGGCGTTTGTCGAAAGCCCGGCGGCGACGACTTCGGGCATGAAGCTGACTTTGCGCAGGAGTTGATGGAAAAACGCGCTCCGAGCCTCCCACGTGGTGTAGGTGTTGTCGTGGACCGGGATGCCGACGGACATAATGTTGTGGGGATCGTAGCCGAGATTCACGTTTATTATGCGCATGAAGCCTTGCATGGCAACGCCGGCTCCGGCCAATAAAAGGAGCGTTAACGCGATTTGGCCGGCGATCAGGAAGCCGTGAGCCCGGCGGCCATGAACGCCGGCGGTCATTTTGCGGGTGTTCGACTGCATGACCTGGGCGATGTCCGGGCGCGCGGATTGCAAAGCGGGGGAGATGCCGAAGACGATGCCGGTCAACAGGGCCAAGGCTACGCTGAAACAGAGGACTGGCAGGTTGATGCTGATAGCGGCTTCGTGCGGGAACGAGAATTCCGGGAGCCAATCAACGATGAGCTTGACGAGGCCGTTTGCGAGCGCCACGCCGACAATGGCTCCGGTAATCGAGAGCATTAGCGATTCGGTGAGCAACTGCCGCAGGAGACGAGAGCCTGCGGCACCGATGGCGGAGCGAACTGCTAACTCATGCTGGCGTGCTGTTGCCCGTGCCAGCAGCAAAATGGAAACGTTGCCGCAACCGATCAGCAGCAACAGAGCGACTGCGGCCAAGAGCAAAAACAAGGTGGCGCCGATATCGGAGACGAAGTGGTCGTTCAATCCTTCGATCGTCACGTGAAAATGTTCGGGGAAGTGAGTGGGCGTTTGCTTCGCGAATTGTTCCAGCAGGGATTGAAACTCCGCGTTTGCTGCCGCGCGCGTGGCTCCTGGTTTAAGCAGAATCATGACGAAGTAGGTGCGCACCGGATCGGCCGTTACTTTGAGCGGGAGATATACTTCGCCATCGCCCCAGGTGAAGCGCGGCGGGACGACTCCGACAATCGAGTAGGTTTTATGGACCAACTGGATTTTCTTGCCGACGATGTCGGGATCGCCGTTGAAGTGGCGCTGCCAGAACTTGTAGCCGAGCACGGCGACACTTTCGGGATCGTGGCCTTCGGGAGCGTCGGACGGCAGAAGGCCGCGCCCGAGCAATGGGGGGACGCCGAAATGGATGAAGGAGTTGGGCGTGAGATAAATTGCCTGAACGTCTTCGGGAAGATCGCCTTCGGTGGTGGTGAGGTCCCACTCATCCATGGCAGCGGCGCTTTCGATGCAGCCTGGCCTGGCGCAACTGTTGGAGTTGGGGACCATTGAGATTAACAAACCGGCGATTGCCGGCGTTGTCATGAACGACCAGGTGCACCATGCGATCGGAATGGGCGTAGGGATACGGGTTCATGAGAACGCCGTAGACGACGCTGAACACCGAGGTGGTGGCGCCGATGCCCAGCGCCAGCGACAGAATGGCGACGATCGCGAAACCGGGGCTTTTGTGCAGCACTCTGGCGCCGAACCGCAAATCCTCCTGCAAATCTGCGAGCCAGCCCCAGCCCCACATTTCGCGAGTCACATCCTTCACTAGTCCCATATTTCCAAACTCCCGCCGCGCTGCGTGCGCTGCCTCGTCCTTGTCTTCGCCTTTGTCCACACGCTCCTGCGCGGCCATCGCCAGGTGACTTTGGAGTTCGTCGTCCAGCTCTTGCCGCCGTTTGCGGCCCCACCAATGGAATCTCATGGCTCGCTCTCATCCTCAAAGGGGTTGAGCACTCCGGCAATCGCGTCGGAGAGTTGGGCCCACTTCGAACGTTCTTTGGTAAGTTGCTTCTTACCGGTGGCCGTCAGGCGGTAATACTTGGCGCGTTGATTGTTTTCCGAAACTTTCCATTCGGACTTGATCCATTTTTGTTTTTCCAGGCGGTGGAGCGCGGGATACAGGGAGCCAGTATCAACCTGCAGGATTTCGCCGGAGTGATTCCGGATGGCAACGCTGATGCCGTAGCCGTGCTGCGCGCCCCATTGCAAGGTCTGGAGGATCAGCAGGTCCAGCGTTCCCTGCAGGAGCTCGATGCGGTCTTGGTACCGTTCTCGCTTTTCGGCCATCACCCCTCCCGGTTGGTTGCCACTCCATTGGACTCCCGCGGACCCGTGTCCCTTGGCTCTGATGCGCTCTTACTTTGTTCAGACGACGGAGCTGCGATTTTGTCACGTCAAAGGCTGTAGAAACTCTACATCCAGGCTGTAGGCGCTCTACATCCTTGCCCGATGCAAGTCTTTGCCTCCCGAAATGACCCCCAAATCCTTTTCGCGCATGGACTTATGCAAATATGCGCGCGGCATGCGGTCAACCGTTGGCCGGTTGCGCGATCATTGATCCCATTTTCGAACACACGACTTGGCCTCTGCAGGCCGCGCCGAATGAGGCATCTGCGGTATCATGGAGGTTCAGTTGATGTGGAAGTTCCTGGGGTTGTTGGTTTGCGCTGGAGGAGGAGGAATTGATCCCACGCTACACCCGCGAAGAGATGGGAAAGGTTTGGAGCGACGCGAACAAGTACGCGAAGTGGCTGGAAGTGGAGCTGGCGGCCACCGAGACGCTTTCGGAGGCCGGACAGGTTCCGAAGGAAGCTGCCGCTACGATTCGCGCGCGGGCTAAAGTAGACGTTACGCGGATCAACGAACTCGAATCGCGCGTGAAGCACGACGTGATTGCGTTCACCATGGCGGTTGGCGAATCGATCGGGGATCCCGCGGCGGCGCGGTGGCTGCATTACGGGATGACGTCGAATGACGTGGTGGACACCGCGCAGGCGCTGCAGGTTCGCGATGCTTCTAAATTGATCGAGCGCGGGCTTGTGCTGTTTGGAGAAATTCTCGATGTGCGCGCGCACGAGTTCCGGCACACGCCGCAGATCGGGCGCACGCACGGCGTTCACGCGGAACCCATCACCTTTGGACTGAAAATCGCGAATTGGTTTGCGGAAAACCAGCGGAATATCCGGCGATTCCGCGATGCTGCCGAGCAAATGGCCGTCGGGAAAATCTCCGGGGCGGTTGGGAACGCTTCGCACCTCGGCACGGAAATGGAAGAGCGCATTTGCAAAAGGCTGGGGCTGCAAACCGCGCCCGTCGCTTCGCAGGTGATTCAGCGCGACCGGCATGCGCAGTACCTCAGCGCGCTCGCTCTGATTGCTGCCACTCTCGAAAAAATTGCGCTGGAAATTCGGCATTTGCAGCGCACCGAAGTCCGCGAAGCCGAGGAGCCGTTTGGCGGCGACCAGCGCGGCAGTTCCGCGATGCCTCACAAACGCAACCCCGTGAGCGCGGAACAGATCTGCGGGCTGGCGCGGCTGGTGCGTTCGAACATGCTGGCGGCGTTCGAGGATGTCGCGCTCTGGCACGAACGGGACATTTCTCACAGTTCCGTCGAACGCGTCATTCTTCCCGGCTCCACGATTCTCGTGGACTATATGCTTTCGAAAATGACCGCGATCATTGGGCAAATGCGGGTGTTTCCGGAGCGCATGCTGCGGAATCTCGAGTCTACGCATGGGCTGGTGTACTCCGGGCAGCTGCTGCAGGATTTGGTGGAAAAGGGCATGCCGCGCGACGACGCGTACAAAGCGGTGCAGGAGAATGCCATGGCCGCGTGGGAGTCGGAAGGAAACTTTCAGGAGCGCGTGGCCGGTGATGCGCACATCGCGAAATATCTGGATGCGAAGGCGCTTGCTCACACTTTCGATTTGCAGCGCCAGCTGCGTTATGTGGATGCCATCTTCGACCGCGTATTTGGCGCACATCCTGCAGGAGAAAAGTCTGTCGCGGGTTCCGCGGGGAAGCACTGATCCAAGAGAGCGTTCGCCGCGAGTCTCTCAGGCCTTAAAACAAAAAGCGTCCCGGTGTAAACCGGGACGCCGTTCTGCCTCTTCTAATTCCGGCTTGCGCTGAAATTAGCTGCGGAGGCGGAAAACCAAACCGGAAAATCGAAATTCAGAAAATGCGAAGCCGCAGCTTTCCATGCCAAGCCGGCGGCCGTCAACCAAAAACTATTCGACGCGCTGGACGTAACGCGCTTCCGAGGTGTCCACTCGGATTCTATCGCCTTCGTTTACAAACGGGGGCACCTGGACCACCAAGCCGGTTTCGAGCGTCGCGGGCTTCATCACTGCGCTGGCCGTGGCTTTTTGGAGCGTCGGTTCGGTCTGAATCACTTTCATGTCCATGGTATCGGGCAAGTCCACGCCGATGGCCTTTTCCTCGAAGAATTCCACTTTCACCAGAGTGCTGGGAATCAGGTAGTAGACGGATTCGCCGAGCTCCTCGCGGCTCATCTGCATCTGTTCGTAGTTCTTGGTGTTCATGAAGTGAAAATCGTCGCCCTCGTTGTAGAGGTATTCGAATTCGACTTCATCGAGGATGGCGCGGTCCACGAATTCTTCGGCGCGGAACCGGTAATCAATGATTGCGCCGGTGCGGAGGTTTCTCATGCGCGTTTGCATGGAGCCGCGCTTGTTGCCGGGGGTGCGGTGATCCACGCTGAAAATGGTGAAAAGCTGGCCCTCGTGCTGGATAACCATGCCGGGGCGGAGTTGTGTCGCCTTGACGCTGCTCATAAGCTCCCTAGAACGATTGCGAATTTCGGAAATTCAGGCGGGCCCGGAACACAGCCGCATCCAGAATGACTCGAGGCACGCTGGAACGAAAAAAGCGTTCAGCGCGAATCTCCAGTATAAAGGCCCGGCTTTGCGGCGGTCAATGCACGTTCAGCCGCCCCGCACATTTTTCGCGTTCCAAAGAGTCCTGCGCCGCTTAGAATCCCTTGTTTTGCTGCGTGGCGGGCATTCCGGAATAGTGAACGTGGACCAGCCGCCACCGGCCTAGGATTTTCTGGTAGAGCTGAGTTTCTCTCCCGTGCGTGGTGAGGGGAGAGCCGTCTTTCCTGAACTTGGCGACGAAATCCCAATAAAACTCGGCCCATGCGGAGTCTCCGTAAACATGCACGGAAACGTCATAGACACTCAGTTTGCGTTCCGAAAACGTCTCGCCCATCAGGTGCGTGTAGACATTTTGTTTAATTTGTTCGAAACCGTGCTCGTGGCCCAGCGGGTGAATGAATGTAACGTCCGGCGAATCCAGCCAGACCTCGGCAGCGAGTGTCGTGTCCGCGCCATCCACTGACTTAGCGTATTTTGCGATGAGACTCTTGATGGCATCGCTCTCGGCGCTCTCATCACGCGCAGGAGAGTTTTCGCCGGCACCATCCTTCGCTTGTTTGGCCCGTTCCGTTGCGGCGGCGGCCATGATTTTTTCAATTTCGTCGGGGTCGCGGGGAAGGCGCTCGCTCAGAAACTTGTATCCGGTTTCGGTGATGAGCACATCGTCTTCGATGCGCACGCCGAGATTTTCTTCGGGAATGTAGATGCCAGGTTCCATGGTGATGACCTGGCCCGGAACCAGAGGCTTGCAGCCCTCGCCGGGGTCGTGCACGTCCAGGCCGATGTTGTGGCTCAGGCCGTGGATGTAGTACTGGCCGAGCGATTTTCCGTGAAGATCCTTGCCGTGTGAATTGATGTAGTCGAAGGAGATTTTGTAGACGCTCTTGTCGCCTTTCCGGCACGTGTCCATTCCGGGCTTCAACGCAGCAAGTGCGGCGTTCTGCGCGCCGAGAACGATGTTGTAAATTTCGCGCTGGCGCGGCGTGAATTTGCCGTTGGCGGGAAGCGTGCGTGTGATGTCCGCGGAGTAGCCGGAATATTGCGCGCCAACGTCGAGGACCACGATGTCGCCATCCTCGATTTTGCGCGAGAGTTTGTCGTAATGGAGCGCCGTGGAATTTGGCCCGGCGCCGACGATAGGCGCGTAGCCTTCCGCTTCAGAGCCGCCCCAGGCGTGGACTTCCACCATTTTTGCGGCGACTTGATACTCGTAAAGGCCGGGCCGCATGACCTTCATCGCTTCGAAGTGCGCGTCCAAGGATAACTCGATCGCCTGCTTCAGGAAGGCGAGCTCGCCGGGCGACTTGACCTGGCGCAGGGCGCCGATCTGCGGGCGAACGTCATTCAGCTTGGCCTGCGGTACAGCAAGCTGCAGCCAATCCACGACGGCCTTTTCGTGCGGATAGCCGCCGTTTTCTTTTTCATAGGGAAGAATCGTGTAAAAAGCCGGGTATTGCTTGACCAGGTTCTCGACGGTCGCGCGCATTTCCGAGAAGGACTTGACGGTGGCGAAACCAGTGCGCGCTTCAATCCCCGGATCGGAAGGCGACATTCGAATCCCATTCCATTTTTCCTTGGCGGCATTTTTCGCGGGAAGGAAAAGAATCTCGCGCGGGCCGTCCCACCCGTCGCCCGGAGCGCCATTCTTCAGTGCGGGAAGAATAATCAGCCCACCGCCCTCCTCATTGTGCCCGGTTAGGTAGTAGAAATTATCTTCCTGATGAAAGATGTACGCTTGCGAGGATTCTTCGCGTCCGGTGAACCCCCATAGGATGATCGGCGAGTTCACTTGCGTAGCGAGCGTTGCGCGTCGCGCGGCATAAACGCTATTGGGTTCGCGCTCGCGGCGCTCCTGGGCCTTGATGCTGGCGGCCAAGCACGCCAAGCAAAGCAATGTGCGCGCCGCTATCGCGCTTAAGCGCAAAAGGCCGAGCGGCCTCAGCGGCCTTGGGCAACTACTCATTTTTTCACCTCGAACCGCTAATTGGTGGTTGCATCCACAGGGCATGCAGGTCTGCGGCATCAACTGCAGCCCAGCGATTGTATCCGAAATCGGCGCAAACCGGCGAGCAAGCGCATACCACTTTGGCATCTTAATGAATCTAATTCAGTATGAGAAGAAGAGCCGGAATTGCGACCTTTGTGACCATCATTCAAATCATTTTATTCCTGACCCATTTTTTCATTTACGAGACGTGGACGTTTGCGCCCGCGGGAAGTGAGTCCCTTTCCTTCCTATGGCTGAGGGTAACCGTGGCCATGTTGTCGGTAAGCTTTTTGGCCGCATCGCTGCTTGCGTTTCGCTACTCCAATCCTGCTGTACGAACCCTGTATCGAATTGCCGCCGTGTGGCTTGGAATTGTCAGCTTCCTGTTTTTTGCCGCGGCCGCGTCCTGGATCGTTTTTGGCGTGGCGTGGATTGCCGGAGCGAATGTGAATTTTCACAAAATTGTGGAAGTTTTTTATGCTGCGGCAGTGCTCAGCGGACTAACAGGAGTGCTGAACGCGGGATGGACGCGTATCCGGCGGATTACCGTGCGGCTTGAGAATTTGCCGGAAGCGTGGCGGGGACGGAAAGCGGCGCTCGTCAGCGACCTGCACTTGGGGCATGTCCGCAACGGCGGCTTTCTGCGGCGCATTGTGGCGAAGGTCATGCGAGAGAATCCTGACGCTGTTTTTTCTGGCGGGGGATTTGTACGACGGGACGGCGATCGATGCGGCCAAGGCCGCGGAGCCTTTGCGCGAGCTGCGCGCGCCGCAGGGAACGTATTTTGTGGCGGGAAACCACGAACAGTTCGGCGACGATTCCCGCTACCTGCAAGCCGTCAGCAACGCCGGCGTGCGCGTTCTGCACAACGAAAAAGTGGAGGCGGATCAGCTGCAAATCGTGGGCGTGCCTTACAACCATGCTTCGCAAGACGAGCATTTCCAGTCCGTGCTGCGGCAGATTGGCGTGGATCGCAATCGCGCCAGCATTCTCCTGACGCACGCGCCAGACCGGCCGCACATCGCGGAGCGGGAAGGAATCTCGCTGCAGGTGTCGGGGCACACGCACGTGGGGCAGTTTTTTCCGTGGACATGGATGGCGCGAAGGATTTACCGCCAGTTCGTGTACGGTCTGAGCCGCATTGGAAAGATGCTGATTTACACCAGCAGTGGTGCGGGGACGTGGGGACCGCCATTGCGGCTGGGATCCAGCCCGGAGATTGTGCTACTGCAATTTGAGTGAGAGTGGCGAGATTCCCTGACCCAATGTCCTGCGGATCAAGCTATCAGCGGCGGAAAAATTCAATTAACAATTCGGAAACGCGCGCGGGCTCTTCGTGCTGGAGCCAGTGAGTGGCGTCCGCAAAGGTGAAGAGCTCGGCGTCCGTGCAATAACGCAAACTATCACGCGCCATTTCCGGCAAGAGAAAAGCGTCGCGTTCGCCCCACAGGATCCGCGTTGGGACACGTAGGGTGCTGTCCGAGAATTTCGCTCGGACGCGAAACAGCGCGCGATACCAGTTGATCATAGCCGTCAGCGCGCCTGGCTGGGACCACGCCGCGCGATATTGCTCAAGATCCTCGACGGAAAAAGTGCCGGGGCGGCTCGAGTGCTCCAGAGATCTGGCGCCGATCCGGAAATTGAACGCGGAGAAAAGAGCCTCCGGCAGCCAGGGAAGCTGAAAGAAAAGCATGTACCAGCTTCTCAACGTCTGCCGCGGTTGCGTCATGAGGAATCGACGCATCACCGAAGGATGCGGGACGTTCAGCACGGCAAGCTTGGCGATGCGCTGCGGATGCAGCAGAGCTGCGCTCCACGCGACGGCCGCGCCCCAGTCGTGGCCCGCAAGAAAAATACGCTGCTGGCCAAGCTGATCCGCAATCGCAAGTACATCCGAGACGAGCTCCGTGAGGGCATAGGAGCTGACGCCATCCGGTTTGCTGCTCAAGTCATATCCTCGCTGGTCAGGGACGATAACGCGAAACCCCGCTGCTGCCAGCGGCTCCATCTGTTTGTTCCACCCATACCAAAATTCCGGAAAACCATGTAGAAGCACAACCACCGGGCCGTCCTGCGGGCCTGCCGCAACGGCGTGAAGACGCACGGAACCATTTTGAAAGAAAAGAGTCTCCATGAGCGACGCTCAGGAGCGCGAGTGTAGCAGACGCTCCCGGGGACTGGCGTGAGTGGGAAAGCGGTCGACGCCGGGGCCGAGAAGAACCGAAGGAGATCCCTTATTTCGCCTGCAAGCTTTCGATGTAGACCGAAAGGTTCCGGATGCGCTGGTCAACGACCACCGACGCCGTCGGTTCGAGTGACCGGAACAGCGGCCCCCAAATCGGCATATCCGTGCTGCCATGGGCTGCGGAAGGCGATCCTGTCCGGAGCACTGTCATGACATGGTCCATGGGGAACTTGCCGCCGTTTTTCTTCGCGAGTTGCGTAAGATCGGCAGGCGGAGTCTTGAGCGCGGACGCCGCGGGACCGTCGCCTCTGCCGGAGAGCCCGTGACACGGCGCGCAATAATCGGAGAACATCTGTTTCCCATTGGCAGGGCTGCTCTGCTCGATAGGAACCTTCTTGACCGTCTTCTCCTGGCCCCAGCCGAGAGTCGCTGCCAGCAGTACCGCGCCAAACACCGGAAGAAACAGGAACCCGATTCGAGTCCCGTCGGGCGCGAGCGAAGAATGTGTTTTCTGCACCAGGCACCTCCTTATGCCAATAGAGGATGCCGTCGCCGTCGCTTCTAATCTGTGACGCCCGTCACACTGCTATTGTGTTGCAGTCCGGCAAAACCGTGCATCTGACGCGTGTGGAACGCGGGTTGAGGAAGGTATTTCGTAGAACAGACGGTAATTCCGTGGAGCTAGAAGCCTGGAGCGCCTGATGTCGCAGGGCGCATTTCGGGGGCGTTGACGCCGAAGCGCAGGCGCGCGAAGTACGTCTGCCCGAGGGACATGAAGCCGGTGTACAGATAGCCCCACACGAAAAGCAGCAGGAACGGCACGGTGGCGTAGTTTTCGTTGATGATCGCGTAGACGATGGTCAGCGAGAAATAAAGCCCCAGCAAAACCTCCGCGTAGGGCATCCAGCCGGCTTTGTTCTTGTAGGATTTTTTTGCGAACGTACCCTGCTTGCCTTCGATGTTGAACTTGGGCGTGCGCGCGAATTCGCTCTTCTTGCCAACGATTGCTTCGAGCACCGCCTGCGCATTGCGAACGGAAATGCCGATGCCCGTGGCCATCACGAACGGCATGTAGAGAAACGTGCGCCACCACGTTTTGGGGCGCAGCTCCCTTTGCGCCACCAAATAAAAACTAGAGATGGAGCACGTGGAGGCCAGAAATAGCGGCAAGTCAATCAGCAGCATCTGAAACCAGCCCTGATAGAAGCGCACGATCATCGCGGGCAGCAGCATGGTGGAAAGAAGAACCATGAGCGGATAGCTGATGTTGGCGGTGAGGTGGAAAAACGCCTCGGTTTTCACATGCCATGGTGCGTCCGATTTGAAAACTTTCGGCAGAATCTTTTTCGCCGTTTGCATCAAGCCTTTGGCCCATCGCGCTTGCTGCGCTTTAAAGCCGTTCATGTCCACGGGGAGCTCGGATGCGCACTCGATCTGGGGCAAGTAGAGAAACTTCCAACCCTTGAGTTGCGAACGATAGGAAAGATCGGTGTCTTCCGTGAGCGTGTCGTGTTCCCATCCACCGGCGTCATCAATCGCTTTGCGGCGCCACACGCCGGCCGTGCCATTGAAATTGAAAAATGTGCCGCGGCGGGAGCGCGCGCCGTGTTCCACAACGAAGTGGCCATCGAGAAGAATGGTCTCGACGTTGGTGAGCAACGAATAGTCGCTGTTGAGGTACGTCCAGCGCGTCTGCACCATGCCTATCTTGTCGCCGCCGTCCGGATTCATGAAATACGGAATCGTACGGCGAAGAAAATCAGGCTCTGGTAGAAAGTCGGCGTCGAAAATGGTGACAAATTCGCCCTTGGCGGTCTTGAGGCCATTTTCCAGCGCGCCTGCCTTGTAGCCTTCGCGGTTGGTGCGATGGATGTAAACGACGGGCATGCCTTGAGCGGCGTGGCGCTCGACACACGCGCGCGCGACTTCGCACGTTTCATCAGTGGAGTCGTCGAGAACCTGCACGTCGAGAAGCTCACGCGGGTAATCGAAACGAGAGACCGCTTCGACGAGCCGTTCAATCACATAGCGCTCATTAAAGATCGGCAGTTGGACAGTGACGCGCGGCCAATTCGTAACCGGCGGCGGCTCCGGGGGGACGTTCTTCGAATACATGAAGTAGTCGTAGACCAGCCAGTAGCGGTGCAGGCCGTACAGCGCGAGAACGAACAGCACAATGAAATAGGGAATCATCATCGCCAGATCGAACGCGTTGGCGTGGTAGATGCCAGCAAATGTGCGGTCGGTGATCCTGTGCCAGTAATGCACGATGGAGTTTTGCGCCGCGACAGATACCGAGAGTGAGGAGAAAATGCGCACGATGAGAATAGTTTCGACGCCCGCCAGGGTTTTTCTGGTCCGATTTCAATGACGACACATTATAAGGCATAATCCCGCTCGAAAATGCACTCCGGACAGTTCGAAAAAGCTGAGGCTCGAGCCAATCTCGCCGAAATCGCCTGGCAGTTTCTGAGGCTGGGCTTCATTGCGTTCGGCGGGCCCGCGGCGCACATCGCGCTGATGGAGGAAGAGTTTGTCCGTCGGCGCGCCTGGGTGACGCGAGAGCGGTTCTTGGACTTGGTGGGAGCCGTGAGCCTCTTGCCTGGCCCGAGTTCGACGGAGCTGGCGATTTATCTTGGACAGATTCGCGGCGGCCTGCTGGGGCTGATTGTGGCGGGTGCGGCGTTTATTCTGCCTGCGGCGGTTCTCGTAGTGGCGCTGGCTTGGGCGTATATGCGATTCGGTGCGGTGCCACAGGTGGCGGGGCTTCTTTTTGGCGTGAAACCAGTGGTCGTCGTGCTTATCGCGCAAGCGATTTGGGCGCTGGGGAAGACGGCTTTGCGGACGTTGCCCCTCGCCGCTCTTGCGGCGGCGATCATGGTGCTCTCGATGCTGGGAATGCCTGCCCTGCTTTTGTTGATCGGTGCGGGCGTCGTTTGGATGGTTGCAAAAGGAGCTGGAGCATTGGGCTCGAAGAGTGCCGCGATGCTGCCAATTATTGCCGGGGGCGCGAGTTCGTCGGCCTCCGTCGTTCCAGTCGGTGTTGCGGCTATCTTTCTCTACTTCCTGAAAGTGGGAGCGGTGCTGTTCGGCAGTGGCTACGTGCTGCTTGCCTTGCTGCGCGCGGACTTGGTCGTGCGGCTGCACTGGCTGACGGAAGCGCAGCTGCTGGATGCCATCGCGGTGAGCCAGGCGACGCCGGGCCCTTTTTTCACAGTAGCCACTTTCATTGGCTATCTGTTGGGTGGCTGGCGCGGCGCCACGCTTGCGACCATTGGAATGTTCTTGCCGGCGTTCGTTTTCGTCGCCGCGACGGCAAAATTTCTGCCGCGCCTGCGCCGATCTAAACCGGCGAGTGCTTTTCTCGATGGCGTCAATGCGGCGGCGGTTGCCCTGATGGCTTTTGTGGGATGGCAGTTCGCACGCGCGGCGCTACTCAATACGCCTGCTTTGGCGATGGTCGTGATCAGCGCGGTTCTCGTTTTTCGCTACCGGGTCAATTCCGCGTGGATGATTCTTGGGGCGGCACTCGTTGGAGTGCTACTCGGCGTCCTGCACTGGATATAGTTCAGCGTTTCATGAAATGGCGCGCGGCGCTGCGATGAAACTGCCTGCTTCAGTCCAACTTTTCCCTTAGGGGATAAGCACGATCTTGCCGGCGGCGCCGGGCTCCAGAACTTCTTTGTGCGCGCGCGCGGCCTCCGCGAGCGGCAACTCCTTCGCAACGACAGGACAAAGCGTGCCGTTGCGAAGTCCGGCGATGAGGCCGGCGTGGATATCCGCTTCTTCGCCGGGCGTGATCCCCCAAAGCGTAAAGCCGCGAGCCGAAGCGCGCCGCAGCATCAGGTCGCGTGGATTAATCGAAATCTCGCCGCGGTTCCCGATGATGATCACGCGGCCGTTCAAAGCGAGGAGCTTCAGGTCGGCCGACAGGTTTACGTTCGCCAGCATTTCCAGAATAATGTCCACACCTCGGCCGTCCGTTGCTTTCATGATTTCGTCCTGGTAGCCCGCTTTGCTGTGATCGAAAACTCGATGAGCGCCCTCGCGCTTCACGAGGTCGAGGCCCTTCTGCGTCCCGGCAGTACCAAAAATAGTGAGCCCCATGGCGCGCGCGATTTGTACCGCGGCGCTTCCGACTCCGCCGCTCGCGCCGTGCACCAGCACCGTCTCCGAGGCGTGCGCCTGCGCTGAATGATACAGCGCGTGATAGGCCGTGCCGTAGGGAACCCAAACGCCCGCACCCTGGCCGAAACTGATTTCTTCGGGCAACTCATGTACCTGACCTTCCAGAGCAAGCGCATATTGCGCATACGCTCCGGTAACGGTCTTTGCGGTGTACACGCGATCGCCGGGCTTCACTTTCTTCACACCTTCGCCAATCGCTTCGACGACTCCGGCAGCATCCGATCCGGGCGTGTAGGGAAGCGGCGGCTTGATGGCATACGTGCCCGCGCGCATATACGTGTCGTAGGGATTGACACCGGCCGCATGAATACGCACAAAAACCTGCCCAGCGCCCGGTTTTGGCGTGGGGACTTCCTCGTATTTGAGAACTTCGGGACCGCCGAACTCATGAACCAGAATTGCTTTCATTGATGTTCTCCAACAAACAAATGAGCTAACGAAAAAAACCGGGGTCAACGCACCGGACTCAGTTCGGGAAGCCTAAAAATGGTCATCGACGACGGTGGCCACTTTTTTGTCCACGAGCCCCGCGGACTGCGCCCAGGCGGTCGTCTGCCAATTGTCTTTGCCTTTTTTCAGCGGAAGCCATGGCGGCAGCGTCTGGTTGAGATAACTGGCCAGTGCATAGATGTAAGGCTCGTACATATTGCGAAACTGCGCGAGCTTTCTGTCCGCCTCCTCTCCGTCATGCAGTTTCATCCCGTGCTGCGCGAGAATGTCGCGGATGTGGCGCAAATCCTGCGCGGGCAGGCGGTCGAGCGGCAGCGGCTTGGGCGCCGTGCCGAAAACCTGCGAGAGGTCCACCACGGCGTGCCGCGCAATCGCAAAGGTGAGCTCCGCCTGCTTTTCACAGGCACCCTCGACCCCAACCATAACAAGCGCGCAGGTATCCAATATCGCCGTGAGCGATGCGATCCACGATTGGTTGTCGTGCTGCGAACGGAAAAAAGCGAGCACGGGATATGATAGATGGCTTTCCATTAGCTCGGCGCACCAGAGTTCCCAGTCCTTCAGCAGTTCGGCCAAGGCCTCCTGGCCGTACTCATAACTATGGCGGCGAAGCAGTTCCCCGGCAGTCGGCGGCGTACCTGCGCGGGAATCGAGCAGCGAGATGTTCACCTCGCGTTTCGAAAACGAGCCGTAAATAAACGGCAAATATCCGATTACGGCCGCAAGAAATCCAAAGCCAAATCCCGCTTCCGTGACCACCAGCGCGCGCGACAACTCTGAGCGAGGTATGACGTCACCGAGCCCCAAGGTAAAGAACGTCGTGCCGCTAAGATAAACGTCCGTCAGGAATCCGGGCTGACCGCCGTTTATCACCACGGCCGATCCCGCGCCATACTGCATCAGGCCAAACCCCAACACCAGGCCAACGGCCCAAACCCCAACGAGCACCAGCAGCGACATCGGGCCATAGAAACCGAGCATGGCTTCCCGGGTCTTGGGTCTGGGGATGAAGTGCATTACGAATTTCCAAATGATCCAGGTGGAACGGTAAAAGAGGCGAGCGAGACGGAATTTTCGTGTGACGCGTCGCGGCAGGATAATGGCCTCGAAGGCGTCCCACAGCACGATCAGAAAGATCGCCACGCCGGCAGCGAATGCGCCCGGAACTGGAATCATGTGTGGCATTGTACTTGTTTGCCCCGTCCGTTCAGAATGTGCGGATTCGGAAGCTTCAAGAATTTAAGATTCGAGCCGAGCGCTAACGCTGATCTCCGCTTTAAAAAGCTTCGAGACCGGGCAGCCCGTTTCCGCGGCTTTCACGGCGGCGTCGAACTTCGCTTGGTCCGCCCCGGGGACTTTCGCGACAAGGTCCAAATGACTCTTGGTGATGGCGAAGCTATCGCCGACCTTTTCGAGCGAAATGGTCGCAGTCGTCTCAAGCCTGCTGGCAGTCAATCCCGAACCGCCCAACTGGGCGGAAAGAGCCATCGTAAATCAACCGGCGTGCGCGGCGGCGAGTAGCTCCTCGGGATTGGTTCCCACGCCGTTTTCAAAGCGCGTGCTAAACGAGTACTGCGTCTGCTTCAGGACCCCGCTGTCCGTCGAAATGCTGCCCTTGCCGTCCTTCAATCCACCCTGCCAGACTGCCGATGCTTTGCGCTGCATGGTTTCTCTCCTTTTGCCTATCTTCTAAGCTCGTATGCAGAGAATTCGATTCTCTGGCGTCCCAGAAGGGTATATTCGGAAAATCATTCTGTCGAGAAACATCTCCGCCGACTGGCATCCGATTCCTCGCGGGCTCCAGCCCTACCATTTGTGGAACATAAAGAACGCTGCGACTACGATGAACGCAAACCCGACTGCGTAATTCCACGTAAATTTGTCCCCTAGGTAGAACACCGAGAACACCGGAAAAATAGAAAGCGTGATGATCTCCTGGATGGTCTTGAGCTGTGCCGTAGTGAATTCACAGGAGCCGATTCGGTTTGCGGGCACCTGAAAGCAGTATTCAAAGAACGCGATCCCCCAGCTGATCAGGACAACTTTCCACAACGCCGAGCTGCGGTGTTTCAGGTGCCCGTACCAGGCAATGGTCATAAAGATGTTGGACATCGTGAGCAGTAGAATCGTTCGCATGCGTGTCGTGGCTCCTTGGCGAAAATATGGATTTAACCGTAAGACGAACGGGGATTCCCCTTAGTTGCAATTAGAAAAGAGTGATGACCGAGGCCATCGCGATCCACTCGCTCGGACCCACTATTTATCGAATCAAATGTTTAGGGTGAGGCTTACGAGGTCCGGCCGCGTTGGCGGCGGAAGCGGCGGCATCTTCGAACGGTCCACCGGGTGATACAGCGTGTCGCGCTCGACGGGCACGCGGCCGGCGGCGCGGATGAGGCGCTCCAGTTCGTTGCGTGGTGTGAATTCCGACGTTCTCGCGCCGGCATCGTGATAAATCTTCTCTTCCACAACCGTTCCGTCCAGGTCGTTCGCGCCAAATCGCTGCGCAATCTGCGCGATGCTCGGCGAAAGCATGATCCAGTACGCCTTGATGTGTTCGAAATTGTCCAGCAGCAACCGCGACACCGCGATGTTACGCAGGTCCGCGTATCCCGTCGGCTTGGGAATGTGCGAAAGCGCCGTGTTGTCCGGATGAAACGCCAGCGGAATGAACGCTACGAAGCCGTGCGTCTCGTCCTGCAATTCGCGCAGCTTAATCAAGTGGTCCACGCGCTCTTCTTCCGTCTCCACGTGGCCATAGAGCATCGTCGCGTTCGAACGCAGCCCGATTTCATGCGCCTGCCGCGCGATGTTCAGCCACATCTGCCCGCTGACCTTGTGGTCGCAGATGATCCTGCGCACGCGCGGATGAAATATTTCCGCTCCGCCGCCAGGTAGTGAATCCACGCCGGCTTCTTTCAACTTCAGCAGCGTCTCTTTCGTGGAGAGCTTCGCGATGCGCGCAAAGTAACCGACCTCCACCATCGTGAACGCTTTCAAATGTACGTCGGGGCAGCGCTGCTTCAGCCCGCGAATCATCTCCAGAAAGTATTCGAACGGCAAGTCCGGATGCAGCCCGCCAACAATGTGAAATTCCAGCGCGCCCTCGCGCGCGCCTTGTTCGGCTCGCGCGTAAATTTCTTCCAGCGAAAAATTGTAAGCCCCCGGCGCGTTGGGATCGCGGCCAAACGCGCACAGCTTGCAGTGTGCCACGCAAATGTTTGTCGGATTGATGTGCCGGTTGACGTTGTAATACGTCAGGTTCCCGTGCTTCTTTTCGCGCACGTGGTTCGCCAGCCAGCCCACCGCCAGCAAATCCGGCGAGCGATACAGCGCAATCCCGTCTTCGAAAGAAAGCCGCTCTCCGGCCAGCACTTTCTCCGCAATCGGCTTCAACTGCTGATCGGTGATCGTCAGTTCGCTCATGTCGAATCCGTCGAAACTTTCAAACGCGCCAAACCGCAGCCGCAGCGCCCCAGAACAGCAGGAACAACATACTAATATAACCGTTCACCGTGAAAAACGCAGCGTCTAGCTTGCTCAAATCATCCGCTTTGACAAGCGAATGTTCGTAGCCCAACAGCGATGCCACCACCGCGATGCCCGCCCATGCCGGCCACGGCAAACCAAAGCTTAACGCCAGCCACGCCAGCAGCGCGATCACGCCAATGTGCATCACGCGCGCGATTAGCAGCGCGTCGGCAATTCCAAATCTCTTCGGCACGGAAAAGAGTCCCGCCTGCTGGTCGTACTCCACATCTTGACAAGCGTAAAGGACGTCGAACCCACCCACCCACAGCGTGACTGCGGCGCAAAGAATCAACATGCGCTGGTCCAGGCTGCCGGTAACGGCAATCCACGCCGCCGCCGGAGAAATCCCGAGCGCAAAGCCAAGAAAAAGATGTGACCAATTCGTAAATCGCTTTGTAAACGAATAGAAAAACAGAATCGCGATCGCCGCCGGCGCAAGCTTTAGCGCCAGCGGATTGAGCTGCCAAGCCGCCACGAAAAACACCGCCACCGCAACAAGCGCGAAAAACCACACAAACTGCAGCGACAGCACTCCCGTAGCAAGCGCGCGCTGTTTTGTTCGCGGATTCTCTCGGTCGTACCGCAAATCCGCGATGCGATTCATGGTCATGGCCGCCGAGCGCGCTGCAACCATCGCCACAACGATCCACAAAATCTGCCGCAGCGAAGGCCAACCGTGGCGCGTTGCCCGCGCCGCCAGCAACGCACCCGTCAGCGCAAACGGCAGCGCAAACACAGAGTGCTCGAACTTGATCATCTCGAGCACCGTTCTGATACGGCTCGTCATTGTTATCTCATGCCTCTGCTTTTCTCGCCGCGGGAGTGCCCGTCCAGCGATACATCTTCTCCTGCGGCAGCCCGATTTGCGCCAGCACGCGACAAATAAACTGGCTGACAAGATCGTCGATCGTTTTCGGATGGTGATAAAACGCCGGCACCGCGGGCATAATGACGGCCCCGGCCTGCTGCGCGCGCAACATATTCTCGAGATGCACGCGATTGAACGGCGTATCGCGAACGCACAAAACGAGTTTGCGGTTTTCCTTGAGCATCACGTCCGCGGCGCGCGCCACAAGGTCCTCGCTCACGCCGTTGGCAATCGCCCCGAGCGTGTTCATCGAGCATGGAATTACAATCATCGCGTCCACCGCGTAACTGCCGGAACCGATCGAAGCGCCCACGTCTTTGTTGGGAAGAATTTCAATCTTCGCGCTCGGCCGGCCAAGAATCCGACTGGGCAGCTGCTTCAAATCACCGGAAGTAATGCCCAGCTCTTCCATCAGCAAGCGCTGTCCCGCTTCCGTAACCACCAGGTGCACCCGCGCCACGCGCGTATCTTCCTCGAGGAACACCAGCGTTTCCCGCGCGAGAATCGCCCCGCTGGCCCCGGTCACACCTACGGTAACAATTTGTTTTTGCGTCTCAGCCATGTTTTCCGCGCGGGTGAATTCAGTCTCTCAGCGGCGCTGGGGCAAGTCAAGTTAAGGCTATTGTCCCGCGCAATGATAGAATTCGCTTCGGTCGAAGATCATGAACCAGCTTGAATTGCTGAAACTTCTGGAATCCGTGAAGGCCGGCGAACTCGCGCCCGCCAACGCCATCGAGCGCCTGAAGCATATGCCTTTCGAGGATTTGGGCTTCGCGAAAGTGGATCACCATCGCGCGCTGCGCCAGGGCTTCGCGGAAGTGGTTTTCGGCAAAGGCAAAACGCCACAGCAGGTCGCGGAAATCGTGAAGTCCATGCTGCGGCGGAAGGATTCGCGCCAAAACATTCTGGTCACGCGCGCGGACGCCAAAATGTTCGCGGCCGTGAAAAAGACAAATGGAAAAACGGCTCGCGCGGCAAAGTTCCATGCGCTCTCCGGCGTCATCACCATCGAGCGCAGCGCCGAACTCACCGGGAGGGGCGTGATTCTCGTCGTTTCCGCGGGCACCAGCGACATTCCCGTCGCGGAAGAAGCATTGCTCACGGCTCGCATGATGGGTAATCGCGCCGAGCATCTGTACGACGTCGGCGTTGCCGGAATTCACCGCCTGCTCGAGCATCGCGAAAGACTGACGAAAGCCCGCGTCATTATTTGCGTCGCCGGCATGGAAGGCGCGCTGCCCAGCGTCGTAGGCGGCCTCGTGGCGGTTCCTGTGATCGCCGTCCCCACCAGTGTCGGCTACGGCGCAAGCTTCGGCGGCGTCGCCGCCCTCCTCGGCATGCTCAACAGTTGCGCCTCCAACGTGACCGTCGTCAACATTGACAACGGTTTCGGCGCCGCCTGCGTCGCCTCTTGCATCAACCGGCTCTGAGAATTAGTGCAAATTCTCAGCGCACCTCTGTGCACTCCGCGTCTCTGCGTTATCTTTTTCTTTGCGCTTTCTACCAGCGCAATTCTTGCCCGCGCATTAGGGTCTAAGCAAAACCTTCATGACTCCCGGTTTTTGCGCAAACACAATTGCATCGGCAGCTTCTGCTAGTGGAAACGTGCGCGTGATCAGCGGGCGTGGGTCAACCTTGCCGGAGCGCAGAAGCGCAATGGCTTTCGCAAAAGGCCCGCAGCGTGAGCCCACCACCGTGAGTTCCTTCACCACGATCGGCCATGTTTCCACCGGCGCCGTGCCGTGAAACGTGGATTTCAGAACGAGCGTCCCGCGTGGCTCGGTCATGTCCTGCGCAAGTATCAACCCACTCGGAGAACCAGTTGCCTCAACCAGCAGTGGGAATGTTTCTTTGATCCGCTTCGAATCGGATGCATCGCCGCGGACTTTTCGTGTGGCAATCCCGGCGCGCTGCGCCAACGCTAGCTTTTTCCCATGCTTTCCATACATCACCACGCGGCGAATGACCGTGCGCAGCACAAGCGAGATAAGTTGTGCAAGCTTGCCGTCGCCGAGAACGGCCGCCGACTTGAATTTCCTAGCATCGACCTGATCGAGGATCTCGCAAGCGGCCGCCAGTGGCTCAACAAAAACCGCCTGTTCATCAGTGACGTACTCAGGAACGAAGTGCAGATTCTCCAGCGGCAGCGCCAAGTATTCCGCAAACGCCCCATCGTGGTTCACGATCCCAAGCACCGTCCGCCGCGCACAATGCGTTTTCAGCCCCCGCCGGCAAAAATCGCAAACCGGCCTGTAACCATACGCTCTGCAACTGACATTAATCTCTCCGCAAACGCGCCGGCCCATCCATTTTTTCTTCACCGCTGCCGAAACACCATGTACACCCGCGACCTCACCCACAAACTCATGCCCCGGCGTCCCTCGAAAGTTGTGATACCCGCGCAGAATCTCCACATCCGTATTGCAAATTCCCGCCAGCCTCACGCGCACCAGCGCCCAGCCCGCCCGCAATTTCGGCATTGGCTTCGAAGTCGCTTTCAATTCTCCATTGATGGTTCGGAAAGAGAGCACGCGGGAGCCTAACCTGTTTTCTTCTTATCTCCATGCGATTGTGCTTTTGCCGGCAAGGCCCTCCGGCCCGCCGCCATTTTCTCGATCAAATCGAACTTGGCCTCTAGCCGCACCAGCCGTCGATCCAAATCGGTATAACTATCGGCCAGATGTTTTACTTGCGTGGTCAGCGTTTCCATCCGGTCTTCGATCAGTACGATCTTCCGGATGGCCGCGACGGCATCCCGCGCCCAGCTCACTTGCCATTCCTGCGGTGTTTCAGCACGCGGTCCACGTGCGCGATCGTCTCATCCAATCTCTTGATCATGCGGTCCGCCGCATGATTCGCCGCCTTCGCCAGCCCGCGCAGTTCCGCTTCATTTTCCACCGGAACGTCCAGATACATCTCCACCGCGTCGCGCACTTCCTGGGAAAACGATTTGCCGCGCAATTTCGCCCGCGTCGCGAGCCGCTGCTTTTGCTTTGCGTCCATGTGAATCAGCGCAGTAGCCATGCCGCACTCCTATATCACACCTATATCATATCACGCCACGAAATCACCTTGGATTCCACCAGAGTAGGGAATTGCAGCCGCGTCATTTATTCGTAGCGCAGCGCCACAATCGGATCCACGCGCATGGCCCGCCGCGCCGGTATGTAGGAAGCCGCCAAAGCAACCACGATCAGTAACGCCGCGACGCCCACGAACGTCGCCGGATCGTACATGCCGACGCCAAAGAGCAAGCCCGTCAGAAACCGCGCCATAATAAACGCGCCCGTCAGCCCCAGCGCCACGCCGACCAGCGTCAATTTCAGTGTCTGGCCGAGAATCATCCGGCGCACCGAACCCAATTGCGCGCCCAGCGCCATGCGCAATCCAATTTCCTGCGTCCGCTGGCTCACGGTATAGCTCATCACCCCATAAATCCCGATGGTCGCGAGCAAAAGCGCCAATCCCGCGAAGATAGCCACCAGCAACGACGAAAACCGGCGCGGCGAAACGGAATCCGAAATCAGGTTATCCAGTGTCATCACGTGCGTCACCGGCAAGTTCGCATCGAACCGATGCACCACTTCCGTGACGGCCGCTGCGATACTTAAAGGATCCAACGCTGTGCGAACAATAAAAAAAGGCGTCCATCCTCCCATAAGGTAAATGTCGTACGTCGGAGCATGGTCGAGTCCGTACTGATGCACATTCCCGACGACTCCGACGATCGTATTCCAGCAAGGCTTGGGATCCAGCGAACAGAGATTGATGCGTTTCCCGACCGCATCGCCGTGCGGGAAAAAGCGCCGTGCCATTGTCTCGTTGATCACCGCGCTTAGCTGTTTGAAATCGTCCTCATTGAAATAACGCCCCGCGCGCAGAGGAATTCCCACCGAAGAGAAGTAACCGAGACTCACGACGCGAAACTCCGCGATGGGTCGCCCCCCGCTGTCCAGAATCGGCTGGCCATCGATGACGAAACGCGTGGCCTGTCGCAATTCCGTCCCAAGCGGCAAGTCGTCAATCCCGCCGACGGCCTTAACACCGGGCAGCGTTTCGATCTGCCCGGCGATTTGCTCGAAGAGCCGCGCTTGCTTTCGCCCGTACTCAATTTGTTCTTCCGTCGAAAGCTTGTTGTAGTCCGCGAAGGAAATTCCCGGCTGCTGGATTTCCACCGCCAAAACATGGTCCGGCCGAAAACCGGGATCGACCTCCAGCATATGCTGGAAACTTCGCAGCAACAGTCCCGCTCCGATGAGCGGCACCAACGCCATCGCAATTTCCGAAATCACCAGCAAGTTATGCGTGCGGTGATGCCCGGAACTGCTCCCGCCTTTGCTTCCTTGTTTCAATACGCCTGCCAGGTTGTTTCGCAGCATGCGCAACGCTGGCAAAAATCCACACGCCAGTCCGGCTATCAAGCAAAGGGCGACCGTGAATCCCAGCACCCAGCGGTTCAACCCAGCCTCCCGCAGCACGGCCAGGTCCGCAGGAACGAACGCCAGCAGCGTTTTCAACCCGGCCACAGCCAGAAGCAAGCCCAGCGCGCCGCCAAAGAACGAAAGCAGCGTGCTCTCCGTGAGCAGTTGGCGGATCAATCGCCACGGGCTCGCTCCCAGCGCCGTTCGAACCGCCACTTCCCGTTCCCGCGCCGCATTCCGCACCAGAAGCAGATTCACAATATTCGCGCAAGCAATCAGCAAAACCAGCCCGACCGCTCCAAACAACAAAAGTAAAGTCGTGCGCAGCGCCGCTGCCGAAGGATCCTGCATAAGCTCGACTAACACGCCAAAATTCTTGTGCGCGGCCGGATACGCTTCGGCCTCCTGCTGGTGAAGCCGGCCTACCTCATCACGTGCCTGCGCCAGGCTCACTCCTGGTTTTAGCCGCGCAATGGCCACAAATTGATGATGCACGTGCTCCGTCAGATCATCGAAGTACTGGCCAATCGGCATCCACAAATCGGCGGAACGCGCGAACTGCGTTCCGCCGGGCAAAACGCCCACAACCTTGTAGTGCTGATTGTCAAGCGCAAGGCTTCGCCCCACCACCTTCGGATCGCCGCCAAAACGGCTTTGCCACAATCGGTGCCCCAGCACTACGACCGGCGCGCTCCCCGCCCGATCCTCTTCCGGAAGAAAGGATCGTCCCGCGGCCGGGAGAATCCCCAGCATTGGAAAAAGCCCGGAGTCGGTGTAACCGACTTGGACACGCTGCGGCTCGCCCTCGCCTGAGAGGTTGAATCCCTGCGAAACCTTTCCGTACGCGCCCATCTCCGAGAAGCTTGCGTTCTGCCGCTTCCAGTCGGCGTAATCGCCTGGAGACAAACCCGCCTTGGGAATCTGCGGCAGATACGTATTCGCAATCTCCACCAGGCGTTCGGGCTGTGGATACGGGAGTGGGCGCAGCAGCAAATTTTGTACCACGCTGAAGATCGCCGTGTTCGCGCCGATTCCCAGCGCGAGCGTTAAGATGGCGACAGCCGTAAATCCTGGATTCTTGCCCAGCGTCCGGATTCCGTAGCGAATATCCTGCAGCAGATTCTCCATGGAATGATTCCTCAGCGGCAAATTCCGCCGCAGCCAGAATAGCGCTCTCGCGACACCCGTCCCGTCTCCCCCATTCGACGCGGCAATCGACAGGAAAGATATCCGCGAACGGGCGTCGAAATTCGTTAATTTTGAGAAATTTCAGTGTTTTGGGCGCCAGGCTAATGCAGAGCGGCAGCCAGCGTCTTGATCAGCAACGGTTCCTGCTCCGGCAGGACCGTGCGCAGGTCCAGCACAAGGCGGTCATCTTCGACCCGGGCAATCACGGAGATGCCTGCCGGCGCGCGCCGCAGACGCTGTTCCAGCTTCGTCGCTGAATACCGCGCGCTGGCGATTCGAATCACCTTGGTCGGCAGGGACTGCTCAGGCGTGGAACCGCCGCCCGCGAGCGAGGTGCCATTCGTGATTTCGATTTCGACTTCATCGAGAGGAAGCTCCGGCCGCAGTTCGCGAAAGAGGTTTTCGGCGCGGCGTTTCAGTTCCTGCGGAGTTGCGCGAATCATTCGAATCGCCGGGATTTCATCCCACGCCGCCCGAAGATATGCGCTAAGCGTGATTTCCAGCGCGGCAATCGTAAGTTTATCCACTCGCAGTGCGCGAAAAAGCGGATGCCGCCGCACTCGCGCAATCAAATCCTTCTTTCCAGCGATGATCCCTGCCTGCGGCCCGCCAAGAAGTTTGTCCCCGCTGAAAGTCACAATTCCAACGCCCGCCTCGACGCTTTGCCGCACCGTCGGCTCGCTAATTCCGAATTCGGAAAGATCCACGAGGCAGCCGGACCCAAGATCCTCCACGAGCGGCAGGCCGCTCCGCTGGCTCAGCGCCGCGAGTTCTTCGAGCGAAGGTTTGTCCGTGAATCCCGTAACCTTGAAATTCGAAGGATGCACGCGCAGCAAGAGGCGTGTTTCTTCGTTGATGGCGTCCTCGTAGTCGGCGAGGCGCGTGCGATTTGTCGTTCCCACTTCGCGCAGAATCGCGCCACTCTGCTCCATGATTTCCGGGATTCGAAAGCCATCACCAATCTCGATCAGCTCGCCGCGCGAAACAATCACCTCTCCGCCGCGCGCCAGCGCCGCGAGCGTCACAAGAACCGCAGCCGCGCAATTGTTCACCACGATCGCGGACTCCGCGCCCGTTAGCCGCGTCAAAAGTTCCGCGGTGTGCACGTCGCGTTTTCCGCGCCCGCCCGCTTCCAAATCGTATTCGAGATTCGAATACTGAGTGGCCGCGCGCCGGAATTCCTCAACAACTCCCTCCGCCAGCGGCGCGCGGCCCAAATTTGTGTGCAGCACCACGCCGGTTGCATTAATCACTGGCTGCAGCGAACGCGCGAGAATTTTCTCGACCAAAGTAGAGATGCGTTCCTCGAGCGAAGCCGGATCGGAAGTAAGCGCGGCAAATTCGGCAAGCACCGCGGACGCCATTTCGCCCGCGATGCGCGCACGCAAATCCGTGAGCGCCGCACGCGTGATCTCCACGAGCAAACCGCGATCCACGCGCATCGCCAGCGCAGCAAGCCGCGGCTGCGCGAGCAATTCATCCACCGAAGGAATCTGCCGCAGCAGTTCCGCTTGCTCGTTCGAAACAGCCCGTTTGGCGCGTGCGTCCATTCGAACATTTCAGCACAGAGCCGAGCGCCGAGCAATGGCAGCCACCAGCTTTGGGCGCGGCAGAATGACCGCGACCGGCAACGGTGCCGGATGCGCATCGCGCCGCTTTACTCGGGTTGACGGTTTTCCTCCGTGCACCTAGCATGGAGGTTTGGGGGAATCCTCCGCGCATGGCGACCATTGACGAAGAGCTCGGCCAGCTCGAACGGGACATCCGCCAGCTCAAAATCGAATACGATCAGTATTTCGGCGGTGGCAGGAAGCGTCCGCCCACCGAAATCGAGTGGCGCATTGATATGCTCGTCAAACGCTATGCGGAGCGCGGCGGCGAGCTGAAATTCGCGCAGCGATTCCGATTCAACAATCTTTCGCAGACGTACGCGAAATACAAAGATATTTTCCGCAAGAAAGTGGCGCTGAAGGAAGAAGGAAAAGTGCAGCGGCACTTTGGCGCGGCGGCGAAATTGATTGAAGCCGAGCGTTTGAAAAAAGAGGCCGAAGAGCAGGCCGCCCATCCCCAGGCGTTTCGCATGACGTGTTCCGAGCCAGAGCGCGAGAGCGACAAAGTCGAACAGCTGTATCAGGCATTTTTGCAGGCCAAGCAGCAGGCCGGCGAACAAACCGGCAAACTCTCGCGCTCCAGCTTCAACGAATTTGTGTTGAAAAAAACCAAGGAACTCCAGAAACAGAAAAATTGCAAAGATGTCGAGTACGTCGTGGAGACTGTAGAAGGCCAGGTCAAGCTGAAAGCCCTCGTCAAGTCATGATCAGTTGACAGTCGACAGTTAACAGTCAAACCTAAGAAACACAAAGATTCACATCCTGGATTTCCCTTTCATCTGCTGGCCAGCCCATATCTCCTCGTCGCCGCGGTTTTCCACATGGCGGTGCTTTCCGAATAAGCGCGGCGCGCTTACACTGATGTGCTTTTCCTTTTGTGGAGGACTTCATGGCGGTGGCGCGCGCGCTGATCAGCGTGTTTGACAAGACGGGCATCGTGGAATTCGCGAAGCGGCTGTCGGCGCTGAAGATCGAGATTCTTTCGACGGGCGGGACGGCGAAGCTGCTGCGTGAATCCGGCGTCGCGGTGCGCGATGTTTCCGATTTCACAGGCTGGCCCGAAATGCTGGGCGGACGCGTGAAGACGCTGCATCCGAAAGTCCACGGCGGGCTGCTCTTCCGTCGGAAAAATATGGACGACCAGAAACAAGCCGCGGAACACGGCATCGCGCCGATTGATCTGGTGGTAGTGAATCTGTACCCGTTTGAAGCCACCGCGGCGAAGGCCGGGCTGACCGCCGAAGAGTTGATCGAAAACATTGATATCGGCGGGCCCACCATGCTGCGTTCGGCGGCGAAGAATTTTGAAAGCGTTACAGTAGTGACGGACTCCGCGGATTTCGAGCGTGTAGCGAGCGAAATAGAGGCTGCGGGCGACACCACCCTGGCGACGCGGCTGAAGCTGGCGCGAAAAGTGTTCGCGACGACATCCCGATACGACGGAATGATCGCCACGGAATTGGAGCGCTTGTCCGCCGCTTCCGGCCATGTCGCGCTGGAAGCGAAGCCCGTTTTGCCCGAACGCCTGCATATTGCGCTACGGCGGCAGCAGGAACTGCGGTACGGCGAAAACCCGCACCAAGCCGCAGCGCTGTACGTTCCGGCGGGACGCGCGCCGGAAGGATTGGCCGCCGCGAAGCAACTCCAGGGCAAAGAACTCTCGTACAACAATTTCGTGGATCTGGAAGCGGCGCGCAGCCTGGCGGCAGAATTCAAGAACCCCGCGGCGGTAATCATCAAGCACAACAATCCCTGCGGAACGGCGGAGCAAGTGACGCTGCTGGACGCGTATCTGAAAGCGCTGGCGTGCGATCCGGTTTCCGCGTTCGGTGGCGTGTTGGCATTCAACCGCGTGATGGATGCGGCGACGGCGGAAGAAGTGGCGAAGCTTTTCGTGGAGTGCATCGCCGCGCCGGGGTTCGTGGAAAAGGCTAAGTCTATTTTCGCGGCGAAGAAAAATCTCCGATTGCTCGAGCTGCCTGCCGGAGGCTTGGAACCGGAGCGCGAGCTGCAGCTCAAACGTATCCTCGGCGGCATGTTGGTGCAGCAACCGGACCTCGGCGAGATCAAGGACAGTGAGCTGCGCACGGTGACGAAGCGCGCGCCCACACCGGAAGAGATGAGTACGATGCGCTTCGCGTGGAAAGTTTCCAAACACGTGAAGTCCAACGCCATTGTTTTCGCAAAAGGCGGCGCGACCCTGGGCGTAGGCGCCGGGCAAATGAGCCGCGTCGATTCCGTGAAACTCGCGGTGATGAAGGCGCAGTCTACGCTGGCGGGAAGCATAGTCGCATCGGACGCGTTTTTCCCATTCCCCGATGGGGTAGAAGAAGCAGCCAGGGCCGGCGCGACTGCGGTGATCCAGCCGGGCGGGTCGGTGCGCGACCCAGACGTAATCGCAGCGGCGGATCGACTCAATCTGGCAATGGTGTTCACCGGCATGCGTCACTTCCTGCACTAATCCTCAGTGGCTGTGGCAGAACGCGGCTTGAGGCGATTTTGCCGCGATGCCTGGAGAAGGCGCGGACGAGTGCGCTACTTCACCCGGTGGTAGGTCACTTCGATCACTTTGGGTTGGCCGTTGGCGTCGGTGATGTCGCCGTGCGAGATGTAGGTGTCGGCGTCCGCATGGGTGAGGATGGCGTCTTTGAGCTGATTCACGATGGGGTTGTCGAAGCGAAAAACCCCGCCTTCCGATTTGGAAAGGGCGAGATGGTAGGCTTCCTTTTCTTCCAAAGGTTTTAGCTCCGGTGAAAAGTGGCGGAAGTAGAACTCAATGCCATTGCGTGTTTCGCGGATGGTGAAAAGCTCGATAACGATGGTTTTCTCGTTGTCGGTGAGACGGAAGAAGCCTTGCATAGTGCCGTTCTTGGGAGCCATCCATTCCTGTTCGGCGGTGAGCGGGCCGAGCTTGCCTTCCCAGCGGCCAGCGAGCCAGGAAAAATCGGCGAGCGTAGCCACTTCTTGCGGCGCAGGGGAAGCGGTCTGCGACTGACGCGCAACGCTGAGATGCGGTACGCAGAAAAGAATAGAGCACAAAGCGGCAACAACAATGACGCCCGAACGGCGTGAATGGGTCATGGAATCCTCCAAGAGTTCTATACAACATTTTGTTTCGTTCGTTTAGGAGAAAAGGGAAAACTTGCAAGGCCGGAAGGGAACGAAGGTCCGTGGACGCCGAGAGTTGCTCCTGTCCTAAAGGGAAAGTAACTGACACGCCGTCTGAGCCAAGAAAAGGCCGCCTGAAGCCACGCGCAGGGGGATGATGCGAAGAGAGAGGGTGGGGGAAAGGCGGGCCATCATGGACGACGCAAAAACAACGGAAGCGGCAAAGCCAGCGGAGCTCGAAGAGTCTGGCAACACCCCCGAAGCAACAAAATCGGCGGAGCCTCCGGAGCCGACCGACGCCATGAGAATGACGAAGCTAGGCGAAGACATTGGAGAGGCAAAGACTTCGCGGGCGGCGGATTCTGCCGACGCTGAGGGCCATCAGGTGCCGCGCGGGTCGGCAGCGCGTTCCGGAGTCAAGCCAGCCGCGAAGATTGCGTTCCCCTTGCAAATGACTCAGCAGACCTGGCTCATAGTGGCAACGCTGTTTCTGGGGGTTATGGCGCTGCTGATTTTCGGGCGCGGCACAGCGAAGAATAAGGCCATCGCAGAGGTACGCGAAGAAAAGACCGTCGAAACGTTGACGCCGGAGAACTTGATAGCCAAGTGCGGGCCGCCGGTTGAGGACGTGACCAAAGATCTGTATCTCATGATCAAGCGGACCATGAGCTACAAGCCCAGCGGCAAAGGGACGCTGACGTTTGAATTCAGTAGAACCTCGCAAGAAAAAAGTGAATGGCTATTCTTGTCATTGACCGATGAAAACGGCGCGACCTATACCACGCCTGCGACGCAGACAGCCGCAATGCCTTGCCTGAGGTAGAAAAAAGCCAAACGTTAGCGATCTTTATTGCCGGCCGATGCCCTCGATTTCCTTTTTGATGGCCAGCTTGTCCAAGCTGGAAAGCGGCAGCGACAGGAACAGGCTGATGCGTCGGTCGAGAACCACGAAGGCGTCGCGAAACGCGCGCTCGATCTGTTCCGCGCTGCCTGCCACCGCGGCGGGATCGGGCACGCCCCAATGAGCGGTCATGGGCTGGCCGGGCCAAAGCGGACAAACTTCCTTGGCGGCGTTGTCACAAACCGTAAAGACAAAATCCATCTGAGGAGCGCCGCGCCTCGCGAACTCGTCCCAACTTTTGCTGCGGAGATTCGTGGCGGGGAGACGAGCTGCTTCGAGCTGTTTCAGCGCGTACGGATTGACACGCCCGCTGGGAAAGCTGCCCGCGCTATGCGCGGTGAAGTTGGGTTTGCCCTTCTGGTTCAGGATGGCTTCGGCCAGGATGGAGCGGGCAGAATTGCCGGTGCAGAGAAAGAGCACATTGTAGCGCGCTGGCATGGCCGCATCGTTCCTAAGTGCAACAAGTTGGTCCGCAACACGCTGTTGCTGACATAGGCTTTGTCGCGCGAACGAAGGCGCTGATGAACTTGCCGTCAATCTGCGGGCCAACGACGTCGGCATCCAGGCCGGCGGCTTCGAGGAATTCGCGAGCTTCTTCGACCTTGTAGACGCGCGTAGGCTCTACGTCGATGGATGCGAATCCTGCGCGCGCGAGCTTTTCACGGTACTCGTTTTCTTCCAGTGCGCCCGCGATGCAGCCAACCCACAGTTCCATGCTCTTGCGAATATTCGCGGGAACTGCTCCACGAACGACGACGTCAGAGACAGCCAGGCGTCCACCCGGCTTCAGAACACGGAAGGCTTCAGAGAGAACACGATCTTTGTCACCCGAAAGATTGATGACGCAGTTGGAGATGATGACGTCGACAGTGTTGTCCGCCAGCGGGATATTCTCAATCGCGCCCTTCAGGAATTCGACATTTTCGATGCCTGCCCTTTTCTGATTCTCGCGTGCAAGCGAGAGCATTTCATCGGTCATGTCCAGTCCGTAGGCTTTGCCAGTGGGGCCAACGCGCTTCGCTGAGAGGATGACGTCAATGCCGCCGCCAGACCCGAGATCCAGAACAATTTCACCGGGCTGCAATTTCGCGAGCGCCGTAGGATTGCCGCAGCCGAGAGAAGCGGCGACGGCCTTCTCCGGGAGCCCGGCTTTCTCCGTTTCGTCATAGAGATTTTTCGTGATCGGGTCGCACCCGCTGAGTTCGGCCCCGCCACCGCAGCAGGCGGTGCCGCCGCTGGCGGCGCGCTTCGCGGCCTCGCCATATTTTTGTCTTACAGCTTCCTGGATGTTGGGTTCATTCATGGATGTGCTCCTTGGACAGACGGATCTTGCAAACACTGTACGGCAATCGATGAAACGTGCGGCGAGTGCGTGGACGAGCGCTCATCACGTTCCTTTCGAAATCTGGACGACGGATTCGGCGGGGACCGCGCGGCTGCGCGTGCAGCACTCTTCGTAGAGGAAGTTCAAAACCTCTCGCAGCGCATCGGTGTCCGCGGAATACCACAGATAAGTACTCTCCCGCCGGACGTTGACCAGCCCGACCTGCTTCAGCTTCTCCAGGTGGTGCGAGAGTGTCGAAGCGGGAATCCCAAGCTCTTCCTGGACTTCACCCGCGACCATGCCCGTCGGGTGTGCAGCCAGGAGCAAACGGAGAATTTGCAGGCGCGGCTCCGCGCCGAGCGCGGAGAAGCGGTCAGCGGAGCGAGTAACGAGAAGCGGGTCGGGCTTCTTCATAGTTCGATATTTGCAGAAATACGGAAAGATGTCAAGCGGAAATTTCGCGGGAACGCATTCTGCTTTCCGCGCATCTCACCTTCTGGCGCTCCCAAGCTCTGGAAACGGTGCCTTTTTGGGTTTTGACCGCCTTTCGGCCGCATGGGATACTTTACGTTTCTGGGGCTACGATGAACCTACGACGGGTTACCCTTGTCTTTATTCTGGCCGGTTTCGCCGGCACGGCGGCCATGGCGCGGAGACCGCAGGGTTCCGCACCTTTCAAGGACAGCGAGCTTCCCCAATCAGCCGCGACTCCCTTTGTAGATCCCAAGACTGCTCCTGCCGCAAAGGACTCTGCGCGCTCTGAGGCCTACTACAACTTCACGTTGGGCCACATTTACGAGCAGCAATATGAAGCCACCAGCCGGCCGGAATACGCCACACAAGCGATCGAGGCGTACAAAAAGGCCTACGCGCTGGATCCCAAATCAGCGGAAATTGGCGAGCGGCTGGCCGAAATGTATTGGAAAGCCCAACGCATCCACGATGCTGTGGCCGAAGCGACCGAAATCCTGAAGCGCGATCCGGACAATGTGCAATCGAGACGATTGCTGGGGCGGATTTATCTTCGCAGCCTGGGGGACTTCAGCACTGGCAACGGGCAATCCGAGGCCGTAAGCAAAGCTATCGAGCAATACCGCGAAATCAACCGCATCGATCCCTCGGATACGGAATCGGCCTTATGGCTGGCGCGGCTCTACCGCCTGAAGAACGAGCACGAGAAAGCCGAGCAAGTCTTGCGGGGCATCCTGCGAACCGACCCGGAAAATGAAGCCGCCGTGGAACAGCTCACGCAATTGCTGATGGATGAAGGCAAGGCGCCGGAAGCGGTTTCACTGCTGGAAGGAATCACCGCGCATTCCCCGACGCCAGTACTCCTGGATTTGCTGGGAGACGCGTACACCCAAGCGCACGAGCTTAGCAAAGCCGAGGCGGCCTACCGCCAGGCCGCGGATCTCGATCCTTCCGAACTCAGCCACCAGCGCGGACTGGGGCAGACGCTGCTGGCGGAAGAAAAGTATGCGGAAGCACTGGCCGTCTACGAGAAAATTTCGGACGTAATGCCGGATGATTCGGATGTATACCTGCGTATTGCGCAGATTTACCGTGAGCTTCACGAGCTGGATAAGGCCGAAGAAAATCTGGTGAAGGCGCGGCAGTATGCGCCCGGCAGCCTCGAAGTGATGTACAACGAGGCCATGCTGTACCAGGCGCAAGGCCGCTACGAAGATGCGATTCGCGTCTTGTCGGACGCGGTGACCGGCATCAAGGCGCAGACTCCACCGCTGCCGTCGAGACGCCGCTCGCTATCCATTCTGTTCCAGCAGCTCG
The DNA here is from genome assembly GCA_963729455.1 of uncultured Acidobacteriota bacterium. Taxonomy (GTDB): domain Bacteria; phylum Acidobacteriota; class Terriglobia; order Acidiferrales; family UBA7541; genus Acidiferrum. Next base: position 102,918 of record CAVSNX010000001.1, on the reverse strand, counting down.
GGCAGCTCTACCGCGACACGCAGAATTATCAGGCGGCGGTTTACACCTATGAGGAGCTGAGCCATTTGGGCGAGGAAGAGGATCGCCAGGCGCGGTTGATGATCATGGACACGTACCGCGCGGCGAAGGATTTGCCGAAGGCGCTGCAAGAGGGAAAGGAATCACTGGCGAAGTATCCCGCCGATCCAGAGATTCGCAAGGGGCAGGCGTTGTTGCTGGGCGAAAATGGGCAGACGGACGAAGCGGTCAAAATATTGCGCGCACAGTTGCACGGCAACGAAGGCGACCGCGAGATTTATTTGAACATCGCGCAAGTGTACGAACGCGGCCGCCGTTACAAGGAAGCAGAGGAATCGGCGCGGGCCGCGGAAGTGCTGCCGGGGCAGCCGCGCGACAATGAAATGGTTTGGTATTTGCTCGGCGCCATTTACGAGCGGCAAAAGTTTTTTGACAAAGCCGAGGAAGAGTTCAAGAAAGTGTTGTCTGTTAATCCGAAGAACGCTCCGGTCCTGAATTATTACGGCTACATGCTGGGCGATCTGGGAATACGCTTGGATGAAGCGGAAGCGCTCGTTCAGCGGGCGCTGAAAGAAGAGCCCTTTAACGGAGCATACCTCGACAGCCTCGGCTGGATCTATTTCAAGCAGAACAAGCTTGGCGACGCGGAAACCGCGCTGCGTCAGGCCGTGGAGCGCGAAAGCCACGACGCCACGATTCATGCCCACCTGGGCGATCTCTACGCCAAGACCGGCCGGAGCGATTTAGCGGCGGCGGAGTGGGAAAAATCTCTTGTCGAATGGAAGCGCTCCCTCCCCGCGGACATGGAAGCCGACAAAGTAGCGGAGTTCGAGAAAAAGTTGTCGCGCTCGAAGCACCGCGTCGCGCAGAAGTCCACGTCGCCGGACGCCAAACCGCAGTAACCCGCATGCCTGAAGTCCGCATTCCCGCGTACGCAAAAATCAACCTGCGCCTGGATATTCTGGGAAAACGCGCGGACGGTTTTCACGAGTTGCGCACGATCTTCCAATCCATTTCCCTCCACGATGAATTGCGGTTGCGCGATTCGAAACAACTGGGAATCGCGCTGAAAATTTTGGGAAATGAAACACTTCTGCGCGAGCCGGTAGAGAAGAACCTCGTTTATCGCGCTGTGGACGCGCTGCGGCGGGAATTGAAAATTCGCGGCGGCGTGGAAATCGAGCTGAAGAAGAAGATTCCGGCAGGCCGAGGACTGGGCGGGGGATCGAGCGACGCGGCCGCGGCGCTGTTGGGCTACCTTCGCCTGACTGGAAGGAGAATACCGGCGGCGCATTTGCTGGAAATTGCCGCGTCGCTGGGCGCGGATGTGCCCTTTTTCCTGCTGGGCGGGCGGGCGCTGGGTGCGAACAAGGGCGACGAAATCTATCCGCTGCTGGACATCCCGAAGCTGCATGTGCTCGTCGTTTCACCGAAAGACATTCACGTCCCGACGCCGGACGCCTACCGCTGGCTAAAAGCCAAGCCTCTGCGTTTGACAAAATCGGCCGCAAACTCTAAACTCTTTGAGTTCTGTGCTCTATGCTGGAGCGCGCAGGGAAGCGGCCTTTCGAATGATTTCGAGGGGCCGGTTTTCCGGCGACACCCCCGACTTGATCAGATCAAGCGGGCCTTGCTCCGAAGGGGAGCTGCAGAAGCCTCGCTGGCGGGTAGCGGTTCGGCGGTGTTTGGAGTTTTCCCGAGCCCAGCGATGGCGCGCCGAGCCGCTGTTGGGTTTCCGCACGACCAGACCTTCGTTTGCGAGACCGTTTCGCGCGAGAGGTACTTTCGAAGTGTGAAGGGCGCGCCCTAAAAGCGCGTACGTCGTTCGTTGAGCCGCAGCGTCTCTAAACAAGTCAACAGTCGACGGTTGAAAGTCGAAAAAGATGCACATGGGGGTGTTGCTTTTGCTGCCCTCCCAATTTCTTCTTCTTACCCTCAACTGTGAATGTCGACTGTCTACCGGGTCCAAAAGAGAATTGGGATCTTGAGTATCTAGAGGAGCGCGAGCGTCGTGAACGACGACCGGTTTAAGATTTTCTCGGGAACGGCGAATCCGATTCTGGCGGAGAGTATTTGCAAGCATTTGGATGTGCCGCTGGGCAAAGCGCTGCTGGGGCGGTTCAGCGACGGCGAGATTTATTTCCAGATTTTGGAAAACGTGCGCGGCGCCGATGTTTTCGTGGTACAGCCGTGCCATGCGCCGGTGGATAACCACCTGCTGGAACTGTTGCTGATGATTGACGCATTCAAGCGCGCGTCGGCGTGGCGAATCACCGCGGTGCTGCCGTACTACTGCTACGCACGGCAGGACCGCAAGGACAAGCCGCGCGTTCCGATCTCCGCGAAGCTCGTCGCGGACTTGCTGGAAACGGCGGGAGCGAGCCGGGCGCTGACGCTCGATTTGCACGCGCCGCAGATTCAGGGCTATTTCGACGTGCCCGTGGATCACTTGTACGGATCGCCGGTGCTGGTGGAACACTTCCGGCACTTGAATTTGCCGAACTTGACGGTGGTTTCGCCGGATGCGGGCGGCGTGGAACGCGCACGGTTTTTTGCGAAGCGGCTGGATGCGCCGCTGGCAATCGTGGACAAGAGGCGCGTGGACGTGGACGTGAGCGAAGTGATGAACCTGATCGGCGACGTGCGCGGGCGCAGCACGCTGATCGTGGACGACATCATTGATACCGCGGGGACGCTGGTGAAGACCGCGGATGCGCTGATCCGCGAAGGCGCCACGCAAGTGTTTGCTGCTTGCACGCACGCGGTGCTTTCCGGGCCGGCGGTCGAACGGATCGAAAAGTCCCGGATCACGGAAGTGGTGGCGACGGATTCGGTGCCGTTGAGCGAAGCAGCGAAGAAGATGGGCAAGATCAAGGTATTAAGCGTGGCGGATTTGCTGGCGCGCGGGATTCGCTCGATTCACGAGGAAACCTCGATCAGCGAACTATTCATTTGATTTGTAGGACAGACATTCCTGTCTGTCCGCGGAATTTGTCAGGGATCTAGCAGTAAGCGGACAGGCAAGAATGCCTGTCCTACAGCGAAGGGAAGAAGGCCATGGCAGAGAAGATCGTAGTAGAAGGCGCGCCGCGCTCATCGCGCGGAAAGAATGAGGCCCGGCGCCTGCGGCAGACCGGCAAAGTGCCGGCGGTTTTGTACGGCGGCAAGGGCGCGGCCATCACCTTGGCGGTGAACGCCAAGCAGGTCGGCGCGATTCTGCGCTCCGAGAGCGGGCACAACACACTGTTTCAGGTGGACCTGGGCGGGAAGCACGAACCAGCCATCCTGAAAGATTGGCTGGTGGATCCGATTACAGGCAACTTGCTGCACGTGGATCTGCTGCGCGTGGCCATGGATGTGCGCATGAAGGTAAAGGTTCCCGTGCACACGTTTGGCGAGCCTTCAGGCGTGAAGGTGCAGGGCGGCGTCTTCGAAGTGGTGACACGCGAAGTGGAAATCGAATGCTTGCCGGCGGATATCCCGACGGAATTCCGGGTGGACGTCAGCGGCCTGATGCTCGGCAAGCAGTTGCGCGCCAATGAATTGCCGCTCGATCCGCAAAAGATGAAGTTGCTCACCGAGCCGGAACGCGTGCTGGCGCACGTCGTGGCGCTGAAGGTTGAAGAGGAGAAGCCCGCGGAAGCCGTGGCAGCCGAAACAGCAACGCCCGCCGAGCCCGAAGTCATCAAGAAGGGCAAGAAAGAAGTGGAGGGAGAAGAAGCCGCCGAAGCGGAAGCCAAGCCCAAGGCGGAGAAGCCCGAGAAACCGGAGAAGAAAAAGTAAGAGTTTTTTCGGAGAGAAGAGGCCTGCTCTTAGAGAGGCTTCGAACAAAGTCTTATGCGGCTCATTGTCGGACTTGGGAATCCCGATCCGGAGTATCAGTGGACGCCGCATAACCTGGGTTTTATGGCGGTGGACGAACTGGCGAATCGCGGCGGGATTCGCGTGGAGCGGCCCGAGGGCAAGGCGCTGGTGGGCCGCGGAAAGATTGCCGGGGAAGATGTGATCCTGGCAAAGCCGCAGACGTACATGAATCTCAGCGGGATCTCCGTTCGGGAACTGCTGGGGAAGTACGAGCTGGATGTTAAAGACTTGCTCGTGATGTGGGACGAGGCGCAATTGCCTTTGGGGACGATTCGAATTCATCCCGATGGCAGCGCAGGCAGCCACAACGGCGCGAAGTCGGTGATCGGTTCGATCGGGACCATGGAATTTGCGAGGCTTCGGTTGGGTTGTGGGCCGGATCATCCGCTGAACAGCCGCAAAGAGTATGTTTTGCGGCCGATGAAGAAGGCGGAACTGGAAGTAGCGGCGGAAATGATCGGCGAAGCCGGCGACGCGGTGGAGATGATCCTGAAGCAGGGACTCGACGCCGCGATGACGAAATACAACCGGCGAAAACTTCCGCCAACGGATGAGCCGGACACGAAGTAGCAGAAGATTGCCGGGGAATGCGCCCGGGTGATGATTTGAAGTGGCTCCGGCACAGCCGGGGCCGACAGGAAAAGAGGACGTTATGGAAGAGCGTTTGTACGATTTGATTTTCATTGCGCGCCCGGCGACACCGGAAGAGGAGATCAAGAAGATCCTCACGCTCATTGAGCACACCTGCGCGGAAAAGGGCGGCAAGATCGAAAAGACCGAGCACTGGGGCACGCGCAAGCTGGCGTACCGCGTGGCCAAGCACCGCGAGGGCATTTACGTGTACCAGCAGATTCACACGACGCATGGCGAGCTAATCTCCGAGCTGGAGCGCCGCCTGCGCGTGCAGGACACCGTGATCAAATATCTCACGGTGCGCCTGGACGAAGATTTGAAGCGGCAGAAAAAACTCACGCAGAAGCGCGAGAAGCGCGCTGCGCGGCGTCCGCGCCGCACCACGCCCCCGGCACCCGCACCAGTGGCAGCTTCGGAGCAGGCCGCCGCAAGCTGAACGTTTGCGCGGTGAACGAGATTTTTTGATTCGAGAATCGCCTCCGGATCTTGCGGAGTGACAACGGAATGGATCACGAAAGGCAGGAAGTCATGGCAGAGGAACAGAAGCAAGCACCAGCGCCCGGTGGAGCACCGCGGCGGGAAGGTGGGCACGGAGGAGGTCACGGCGGCCCCGGCGGCGGGCATGGCGGTCCGCGGCGCGAAGGCGGCCCGGGTGGCGGTGGTCCGGGCGGTCCCGGCGGGCGGCCCCGCGGGAAGCGCCAGTATTTCCGCAAGAAGAAAGTTTGCAAGTTCTGCGTCGAGAAGATGGACTTCATCGACTACAAGCGCGCGGACATTTTGTCGCAGTTCGTGCAGGAGCGCGGAAAGATTCTGCCCCGGCGCATGACCGGCGTGTGCTCGCGCCACCAGCGCTGGCTGGGCGTGGCCATCAAGCGCGCGCGCAACATCGCGCTGCTGCCGTTTGCGGGCAGCGCCGCGGGCACGCAAGCGCCGCGCGTGGTAGTGCCGGGAGCGCCGGTTCATGCCGCGCCCGCGCATGCAACTCCCGCGACACCGACACCGGCTCCGGTAACACCGGCGCCCGCCGCGGAAGCGCCGAAGGTATAAGGGAACAGGAGCTTAGAGAGAAGACATGCAAATCATTCTTCAGGAAGACATCGAGAAGCTGGGGCACCGGGGCGACGTGGTCACCGTGAAGCCCGGCTACGCGAGGAATTTTCTTTTGCCGCAGAAGCTGGCCGTCGAAGCGACCGCGGGAAATTTGAAGGCCATCGAGCGCATTCGCACGTCATTGGCCAAGAAAACCGCCACGGAGCTGGAGGCCGCGCAAAAGCAGGCCGAGCTGCTCAACGGCGTTTCGGTGAAGTTCACGCGCAAGACCGGCGAGAATGACCAGATGTTCGGCTCGGTGACGACCGCGGATGTTGCCGAAGCGCTGGCCGCGCAGGGCTTCAAGATTGACAAGCGCCAGGTGGGACTGGCCGAGCCTCTCAAAACGATCGGCGAGGCTCCGGTGACCATCAAGGTGTTCCGCGACGTCACCGCGCAAATCAAAGTGAGCGTGGAAAAAGAAGCGTAGCCACTATTCAGCGTATCGCAATTGTTGCAATCGTAGGGGCACGATATATCGTGCCCCCTACTTTTTTGGCGCGAAAAGATTTGCAGAGATTTCCGAGGCGATGCACAGGCACTCCGGTTGACGCGCGCATGGCTTCCACGCACAATGCGGCATCGCTTCGAACAAGAAAGAGTGCGTACCCGGATTGAAAATTTCTCCGCTTGCCCTCCCGCGGAGATCGTGGTACAAAAGCGAAGAAAAGGCGAATACAAAGCAGACCTCTCATGCCTGTTGATGCGACACTCGAGAAGCCTTTACCGAATAATCTGGATGCCGAGCGCTCCGTGCTTGGCGCGATCCTGCTCGACAACCACGCGCTGAATCCGGCAATCGAGCATCTGCGGCCGGAGGATTTTTTCCTGGACCAGCACCGGCGTGTGTTCACGCAGATGATCGTGCTCGGAGAAAGCCAGCAGGCGATTGACCTGATTACTTTGACGGAGGAATTGCACCGCAAGGGCGAACTGGAAGCGTCCGGGGGCGCGCCGTACTTGGCGTCGCTCGCGGACGGCATGCCCAAGGTTTCGAACATTGAGCATTACGCGCGGATCGTCAAAGAGAAAGCCATCCTGCGCAACCTGATTCACACCACGCACAACATCCAGCAACGCGCGTTCGAAGGGGAGGACGGTGCCGACGCCATTCTCGACGGAGCCGAATCGTCGATTTTTGCGCTGGCGGAAGACCGCGTGCGCGCGGGATTGCTCCCGATCAAAGACATCGTTCGCGACAATTTCGAGCGGCTGGAAAAAATCTTCAAAGAAGGCAAGAGCATCACCGGAATCCCGACGGGCTATACGGAGCTGGATAAACTCACGTCGGGGCTGCAGCCTTCGGAACTTTTGATTTTGGCGGCGCGGCCTTCGCAGGGAAAAACAGCGCTGGCGCTGAATTTGATGGAGAACATCGCGATCCGTGGCGGACACCCGGTAGCGATGTTCAGCCTGGAAATGTCCAAGGAATCGCTGCTGCAGCGCCTGGTGGCGTCAGTGGCGCAGATTGACGCGCACAAGTTTCGCACCGGGCATTTGAGCAAAGAAGACTGGCGGCGCATGACGGAATCGCTGGGAACGATTTCGTCAGCACCGCTGTGGATTGACGATGCAGGCTCGATCAGCGTGCTGGAGATCGGGGCCAAGGCGCGGCGGCTGAAGCGCGACAAGGGACTGTCCATGCTGGTGGTGGATTATCTCCAGCTCATCACCGCGCGAGGACGCTTCGGAAACCGCCAGGAAGAAGTCTCCAGCATTTCGCGGGGGTTGAAGGGCCTTGCCAAGGAGTTGCAAATCCCCGTGTTGGTGCTCAGTCAGTTGACGCGCGCACCGGAACGCGACGAGCGCGGGCCGCAGCTTTCGGATTTGCGCGAATCGGGCGCTATCGAACAGGACGCCGACATGGTGATGTTTATTTACCGGCCGCATTTTTTCAAAGCAGGCGCGACTCCGGAAGAACGGGAAGAAACGGAGCTTCGAATTGCCAAGCAACGCAACGGCCCGACCGACTTGGTGAAATTTGTGTTCCGCAGCCGGTTTACGCGGTTCGAAGAAGCCGCGCCGGACGCCTTCTCGCAGTTCACCCCTGACGATATGTAATTGGTGCACGCCTGCGGCGTGCGAGGCACAGCGCGGGCGTTTGACCACACAACCGACGGTACGCGACACTATTGAGGAACGCAGCCGCTGCATCACCTTTCCCCATAAGCTGATGTTATAGCAAGCCTTGCGCGGACTCCTCCGTAGTCTAGGCGTTGAGCGACTGCTGGGTCGGTTCTGGTTCTCCACTTGCACTTACGAACAGGGGTTGTCTTTCACGCGGCAGCCAATGTGGCAGTCGGCGGGCGCCGTTCGGATGGCGTACACTATTTTTTTCGGAAGGCACATGGCAGGCACACAGAAGAGTCCCCGCAAAGATGTGAGGCGCCCGGTATGGGCGGAAGTTTCGCTCGGTGCGCTGGTGCACAATCTGCAAGCAATTCGGAAGTACGTCAATCCGCCGGAAGAGAAGCGCAAGACGCCGCGCAAGATTCTCTCGATCGTGAAAGGGAATGGGTACGGGCATGGCGGCCCGGAAGTGGCGAAGGCGCTCGAAAAGGCTGGCTCGGATTGGTTCGGCGTGACGTGTACGGACGAAGGCATTGCGGTTCGCAAAGCCGGCGTGCGGAAACCGGTTTTGATTCTCACGAGTTTCGTGCCGGGAGAAGAAACGCGGCTTGTGGAGCACGATCTGACGGCAGTGATTCACCGCTGCGAGCAACTGGCGGTGCTGGATCGCGCGGCAGGGCATCGCGGCGGCAAGAAACGCGTTCCGTTCCATCTGAAAATTGACACGGGAATGAACCGGCTGGGCATCGCTGCCAGCGACGTGGAATGTTTTGCGCGGCAGCTTGGGAAGTGCAAGCACCTGGAGCTGACCGGCATTTTTTCGCACTTTGCGTCTTCGGAAGTTTTCACCAACACCGCAGTCGGGCAACAGACGCGTGAGCAAGAAGAACGATTTTACGGAGCGCTGGAGCGATTGCGCGTGCTGGGCGTCGATCCGGGCATCGTGCATCTGGCGAACAGCGCGGCAATCGTGACGCGTCCGGAAACCTGGGCGGACATGGTGCGGCCAGGCGCGATTTTGTACGGCTACCATCCCGGATACGACCCAATGGAAAAGCGTGAAGAAGCGGAGAAACGGCTGCCGCTGAAGCCGGTGATGAGCCTGCGCTCGCGGATCATCAGCATGCGCAATGTGCCGGCGGGGGCGGGAGTCGGGTACAACGCGACGTTTGTGCCCAAGCGGCCGTCGCGAATCGGCGTGCTGGCAGCGGGGTATGGCGACGGGATTCACCGTTCGCTGGGAAATCACGGCAACGTGCTGCTCCGCGGCAAACTCGTGCCCATCGTAGGAATCATCTCTATGGACGTGACGATGATTGATGCTACGGACGTGCCGGACGCGGAGATTGGCGATGCCGCGACGATTTACGGGACGGACGGGACGCACTCACTGCTCGCCAATTTTGTGGCGCGCAGTATTGGGACGGTCACGTCGGATTTGCTTTGCGCGGTGAGCCAGCGTGTGCCGCGCCTGTACGTGCGCTAAACCACTGAACCGTCGCTTCGCTCCTAACCCTTGCTTGAGGTACACTCTGAAGTTTGCGAATCCTCCCTTGACGAGACAGGGCCGGAACCGCTCCAACTATGAGCCGAATCGCCGCCATTCTTCCCGCCGCCGGGCTTGGCACGCGCATGGGCGCGGAGACGCCGAAGCAGTTCCTCGAACTGGATGGAACGCCGATTGTGATTCACAGTTTGCGGCGCATCGCATCCTGCCCGCTGGTGACGGACATCATTGTGGCTACGCGGGCGGACGAGGTGGCACGGCTGCGGGAGCGGATTGCGGAGGAAAAATTCAAGCAGGCGGTCCGCGTGGTGAAGGGCGGGGACTCGCGGCAGGATTCGGTTGCGGAGGCGTTGCGCGAGGTGCCGAAGGATACGGAAATTGTTTTGGTGCATGACGCGGTGCGGCCATTTGTGACGGCGGAGCAGATTACGCGAGTCATTGAAGAAGCGCGGCGCTGCGAAGCGGCGATTCTTGGGATTCCGGCGATGGACACCGTGAAAGAAGTGAAGCGCGCGAGTTTGCCGGAAGACGTGGCTCTGATTATCGGAACGATTCCGCGCGAACGCGTGGTGCTCGCGCAGACGCCGCAGGCGTTTGCTACCAATCTGCTGAAGGAAGCGTTTGCGCGGGCGCAGGCCGATGGCGTGAATGCTTCGGACGAAGCGGGGCTCGTGGAACGCATGGGGCATGATGTGCATGTAGTGCTCGGGTCGGAACGCAATATGAAAATCACGAAGCCCGCGGACATGGAACTGGCGAGATTTTATCTCGAGCGCGAGCGCAAGAAATCGTGAGCACGCGCTGCGGCATCGGGTACGATTTGCACCGGCTGGCGGAAGGACGAAAGCTGATCGTCGGCGGGATTGAATTGCCGTTTGAGAAAGGGCCGGTGGGCCATTCCGACGGTGACGTGCTGGCGCATGCGCTTTGCGATGCGTTGCTGGGGGCGGCGGGACTCGGCGATATCGGGACGCACTTTCCGGACACGGATCCGAAATGGAAAGGCGCGAACAGCTTGCTCTTTTTGGAGCACGCGCGGAAACTCCTGGACGAAAAGCATTTTGTGATTGAGCATGTGGATGCCGTGGTGATTACGGAGAAACCGAAACTGGGGCCGCATTTTCCGAAGATGCGCGAGGCACTGGCCAAATCGCTTGGCGTTCCGCCCGAGAAGATTCACTTGAAAGCCAAGACCAATGAAGGCGTGGACGCGATTGGCCGCGGGGAAGCCATCGCGGCGCATGTTATTGCTACACTTGTGTCCCGTTAAAAGGTCCATGCGTTTCAAAATGGAATACGAATAAAGCGCAGGGCTTCGTGCCACCCCCCGTTTTTGTAAGTGTTGATTCTAAATGGGTTAGGTTTTATGTAACTGGTTTAGAATCAACACTTGCGGACAATCTCGTAAGTGTTGCTTCTAAAAGACTTACAAGTTGACATAATTCATAACAGCGCTCTCCAACTTGGTGCGGGATGTGGCCCTAATGCTTTGCGGCAATGCCAGGGCTAAGAACGAAAAAGCGGCAGCAGGGCTGCCGCACTCCACACTTTTTCCTAAATAAATCGTAGGCTCAAAATGGAGGTCCGTCAAGGAAAAGCTGGCGCGCTGGAAAATTGCTTACGGGGCACCGAGGTAGGCGCTGGGCTACAATCCTTTTCATGGAACCGGCCGATCATTCCGAAACGCCCGTTGTGGCTGCAAATCCGTTTTCTGGGGCTGACGTTGAGGCCATCTTGCGGGAACGGGGATGGCTTGCGGCGGAGCCGACGCCCGAGCAAGTGGCTTGGTGTGAGCATGCTGCGGCGCTTCTGGGAGGGCACGCGGTTGATCGTGGGGCACTGAGCGATCTGCTTGCGCTTGTTTTTCACTATGATGCGGGCGAGATTCTCTCCAAGGTGGAGAGCCATGTGGTTCTTTCGCGCTATGCGGCGCGGGAGGTGATTCGGGAGGTGGCGTTGCTGCTGCTGGAGGGCGGGGCGCTGGATTCGGAGCGATTCAAGGAAACTGTTACGAAGCTGAAGGAGGGGATGGAGCTGCGGGGACGGGAGTTGTTTCATCCGATGCGGCTGGCGCTGGCGGGGCGGGCTGGGGAGGGGGAGTTGGACAGGGTGATTTTGTTGTTGGATGAGGCGGCGGGGTTGGGGTTTGCGGTGGCGGTGAAGCCGGCGCGGGTGAGGATTTTGGAGTTTTGCGCGGCGTTGGAGTAGGGTGCAAGGCGGATGCGGGCGACTTGCCTTGAGGGGCGGGAACAGGCAGGAGTGGCTGTTCTACCAATTCCTTTTAACGGTGGGCGGTCGACTGTAGACTGATTTCTCTATGGACCGATTGACGGGGATTCATGCGGTGAAGGAGGCGCTGGAGGCGCAGCGGCCGATTGACCGGATTGCTATCGCCAAGGGGCGGCAGGATACGCGCGTTGAGGAGATCGTGCAGCTGGCGCGCAAGCAGGGCGTTCCGGTGCGGTTTGAGGACCGCGCGCAACTGGACCGGCTGGCGAATTCGAAAGATCACCAGGGAGTGATAGCGCTGGCGGCGGCGCGGGGGGCGGCGACGCTGGAAGACATACTGGCGCGGGCCAATGGGAACCATGGTGGGATGGGATTGATCGTGCTGCTCGATGGCGTGGAAGACCCGCACAATTTGGGCGCGATTGTTCGCACGACGCTGGCGGCGGGAGCGCACGGGGTGGTGATTCCGGAGCGGCGCGCGGCGGGACTGACGGATACAGTGGCGCGCGCGTCCGCAGGGGCGCTGGAGCACTTGCTGGTCGCGAAAGTGACGAACCTGGTGCGCACGATGGAGGAATTGAAAGAAGCGGGCTACTGGCTGGTAGGTTTGGATGAGGACGGGGACAAGAATTATACGGAAGTGGATTACACGTCGCCAACGGGCATCGTTCTCGGCGGCGAGGGAAAAGGCTTGCACGATTTGACGCGCAAGCGCTGCGATTTTGTCGTGAAACTACCGACAACTGGGCCCGTGCGGTCGCTCAACGTTTCCGTCGCTGCCGGAGTGGTCCTGTTCGAAGCCATTCGACAGCGGGGCCGCAAGTAGGACTCACACCTCTTCGACGTCGGCGGACCAGGTTACTTCGAAGCCTTTCTTGATGCTCATGTGCACGGGGCAGGAATTTTCGTGATGAGCGAGGGCGCGGTCGGCTTCGGCACGTTTGCCTTTGGGGATTTTCAGTTTGTAGCGCAGGTTGACGGCGGCAATGCGGAAGAATTTGTCATCGGCTTCGATGCGGCCTTCGACGTCGGCCTCGAGGTGGTTGGCTGCGGGGATTCCGCGCGCTTCCAGCGCGCCGGCAAGTGTGCCGGTCAGTCAACCGGCGAGGGCTGAGATGACGTGATCGATGGTGGTGGGCATCGGCTCGCTGTCCTTCACGCCGTAGTATTTGGCGTAGCCGCCGTGCGTGCCGAAATGCAAAGGCTCTTCGAAACCTTCGATGTGCGCGTCGCGGAAGGGCCGCTTCTTTTGCACCAGCCGGATTCGCGCCGTGTGAATGACTTCTCCCATGATGGCCTCCAGACACTTGAGATGGTCTGCGCCGTGAAATGTTACAGCGCGAGAACGATATCCTAGTTGTCGTATTGAATCAGCGAGAAAACGTCGAGGCCGGTCAGTTTTTTGCGGCCGTTGAGGAAGGTGAGCTCGACGGCGAAGGCCGCGCCTTCGACAGTGCCGCCGAGTTGCTTGATGAGCTTGGCCGTGGCCGCGGCGGTGCCGCCGGTGGCGAGCAGGTCGTCGCAGATGATCACACGCTGGCCAGGCTTGATGGCATCTTCGTGGATTTCGAGGGAATCCGTGCCGTACTCCAGTGAATAGGAGACGCTGGTGGTTTTGGCCGGGAGTTTTTTCGGCTTACGGACGGGGACGAAGCCTGCATTGAGCCGGTACGCGAGGGCCGGCGCAAAAATGAAGCCGCGCGCTTCAATTCCTGCCACGACATCAATCGCGCGGCCGTCGTAGTGGGTGCAGAGCTGGTCGATCAGGGAGTGAAAGCCCCGCTTGTCCTTGAGCAGCGTGGTGAGATCGTAAAAACGAATCCCGGGTTTGGGGTAGTCCGGGACTTCGCGGATCAGTTTTTTCAAATCGTCCATGCAAACGTCTCCTCTTCGCTGACTGAATTTCAATGGAGCGTTTCAAGCACTAGGAGCTATCAGGAATCCGCCGGTATGCTCGGAGTCCGGCGCGGAATCTTCTTCCAAGACCTCGCTGACGGAGGCGAAGCGCGGCCCGCGTTCGAGCGCCACACGGAGCTGGGCGTGCTGCTGCAGCGTGCCGATGGCAAAAACCTCCACGCGGCCGTCCCGGCGGTTTCGGACATAGCCGGAAATGCGCAATTCTTCCGCGGCGTCCTGGGTAAAATAGCGGAAGCCGACGCCCTGGACCCTGCCGGAGACGAAGTAGCGTTTCGCTTGTTTCGGTTCGCTCACAAACCCGGAAAATTGTAGCAGAGAGCTTGCTAATCTTCTTCGACGGTCTCGCGCGGAGTGTCGCTCTAGGGACGCTTGCGGCAAGTACGGTAAACTCTTGCTTCGGCAGGCTGCTCGACGGGGAGTTGCACGCATCCAATTTGACATGATCCACGGCAAAGCATTTTCATCCGGCAAATGGCTTTCCTTCCTTCGGAGGGGAGCCGTTCTTGTTTGCGCGATTTTCGCCGCAGGGTTGCCGCTGCGAGCGCAAGATGCTCCGCAAGGGCCGCTGGAGCCGCCGCCGGAGCATCACGTCTCGCGCATCGGAAATGAGCCGGAGCCTGCGGCGCCACCGTCGCTTGCGGAAGCGGAGATCATCAAGCGGTTCTCGGAGAAAGAGGACGAATATTTGCAGGCGCGGACACGCTATATGTACCGCAGAACCGTGCGTATCCAAGAGTTCGGTCCCGATGGAAAACCATCGGGAGAGTTCACGATGGTGACGCAGCCGGCGCGGGACGTAGACGGAAAGTATTTCGAGAAAGTCATCGAAAAACCGGTTTCCACGCTGCAGCATTTTTATATACGGCCGGAAGATCTGGAAGGATTGCAGAAAGTCCCACCGTATCCGTTGACGACGGGCCAGCTGAAGAATTACGACCTGAAGTATCTTGGCAAGGAACAGGTGGACGAAATCGATTGCTACATTTTTCAAGTGAAGGCCAAGACTGTGGAGCGCAAGCGGGCCAACTTCGACGGAGTTGTGTGGGTGGATGATAAATACCTGGAAGTGGTGAAAACGTACGGAAAATGGGTGACGGATATGGGCGACATGCTGACCGTCGCGGCATTGCCCTTCACGCTGTTCGAAACGTATCGCGAAAACGTTGACGGCAAATACTGGTTTCCGGACTACTCGCGGTCGGATGACACGCTGCGCATCAAGGAGTTGCAGATTCCGGTGCGCATCGTGATCAAGTGGACGGATTTCAAGCCGGTGGCCGCGATGCCGTTCGTTCCGTCGCCGTCTTCGACGGCAACGCCTGACAAGCCATAGACCTAAGACAATTCAACCTTTGCAGTAATTATCGAGCCAAGCACTTCAGCGCGTCCGGGAGTTCCTCGAGTGATTCGAGGAGAAAGTCCGGGCGGGATGCGCGCAGGCGCTTTTCCGTTGGGAATGGACCAAGGACACCGATGGCACGAACGCCGGCGCGGCGAGCCATCTCCACGTCCTGCGGGGCATCACCGACGTACACACAGGAGAGCGGATCCAATTTCATTTTGCGCAGGGCCAGGCGCAATGGATCGGGATGAGGTTTTTTCCGCAGCGTGTCGCCGCTGCAGACGCGCGCGGCGAAGATGCTTGTGAGACGGAATTCGCGCAATTGGCGAGTTACGCGGTCGCGATCGCCGCTGGTGACCAGGCCTAAATAATGCGCCACAGCAAGCCTTACCAGGATGCGGCGAGCGCCGGTGATCAGCTTCGGGCGGTGTTTGGCGTAATGCGCGCGCCAAGCGCGGTCGGCGTCATCCCAGCGGCTGCGCTGCAATCCGGCGGCGCGATAGACGTGATACCAGTTCGGCGAATAGTGTTTCTCCAGCTGCTCGATCCCCCAGTTGATGCCCATTTCCTTGAACATGGCGAGATAGGCGGAGGCGTCGGCGTGGTAGGAATTGATGAGTGTGCCGTCCCAGTCGAAAAGCACACCTTGCACGGGCCGTTTTTGTTTTGCTGGCATGAGCAACTAGAGTAGCAGAAGTTCTCCGGAGACCTCTGCGCCCAACGAAAATGGAGCAGGACGCAGAGCAGGGCGAAGTGGGATTCAGAAGCAGTACGAAAGAGTTTTACGGTTTCAAGAAGCGGGAAGGAATGCGGTCGTCGCGGTCAAACTGAACGTCATCGAAGGAAGCGGCAATGCCGTACCAGCCGGGCATGGAAGCGGGTTCCGCCCGGCATACGTGAGCCATGGTGGCGGCAACCACATTTCCAAGGCCCATGGGCTTGCTGACCAGAACGATTTCGAGCTCGATGGAAGTGCCGATGGGGAGCTGCTTGGGGCAAAGGAAAAAGACGCCGGTGGAACTGATGTCACGGGTGACGAGCGTGATCGGAAAATCTTCAGGCACGCCGCCGACTCCGCGAAGGCGCAGAGGAAGTTTGAGCGTGGCGCGCGGGTATTCGCGATGCTCGGGGTGCACGCCGACAGCGTGGGTGGGGACGCGAACGAAGCGCCGGGGCGCCGGGGAAGCCAAAAGAGGCGTGAGCCGCAGCGCAGGCTTGGGCAACGGATCCGCAAGCGGCTGCGGCGAAGCCATGGCGTCGCGTGGTTCTCCAGCCGGTTTGGCTGGCCAAGATTCCAATGGAATTGCGCGTTTCCTCGCGCTCATCTCGCCCTCAGAGACGCCACTTCACGATCGCTGGCACTTGCCCAACAAACGTAACTGCTAGACTGACTTTCTGGAATTGCCCCGTCCGCACCGGTGAGGTGTGGAGCGATACAATGGCATTAGAAGGGGCGAACGTCAACCTGTGGAAAACGCAGGAAGTGTCTTAACTTCAAACACTTAGTTATAGTACCCGCAGTCCTACACAACATTCTGTGGATTGCTGCGCGAAAGACTCAACCAATATGGTTCTCGACAGTCGAATAGGGGGAGGCTACTTCTAAGAAGACAGGTCTGTGCGATGACTACGACGGAATCCAACGCGCAAGGCGCCACGGAGAGTTCCGCCCTCTCGGCGCACTCTGCTGCTCGCATGTCACCGATGGTGATGCTCGGGTTTGCCGCCGTTTATATCGTTTGGGGCTCGACGTATCTGGGGATTCGCGTAGGCGTCGAGTCGTTTCCGCCGCTTATCCTTGCGGGAGTGCGACACTGTATTGCAGGCCTCATTTTATATCCCATCTTTCGCGTGAAGACAGGTATCCGTCCGACTGCCAGGAATTGGCGGACGGCGACCGTTGCGGGAGTACTGCTGCTGTTTGTGGGGAATGGCGGGGTGTGTTGGGCGGAACAGACGGTGCCTTCGGGGATTGCAGCGCTGTTGGTGGCAACGGTCTCGCTATGGCTGGTACTTGTGGACTGGCTGCGACCTGGCGGGATACGGCCGGTGCCTCGGGTGATGGCGGGACTTATGCTTGGGTTTGCAGGGCTGGTTTTGTTGGTTGGGCCCGCGCATTTGGGAGGTTCGGGGCGCGTGGATCCGCGCGGCGCTGGGGTGCTGGTGTTTGCCTCGTTTGCGTGGGCGTGCGGGTCGCTTTACTCAAAGCATGGCGGGATGCCCAGTTCGGCGATGCTGGGGGTGGCCATGCAAAGTCTGACGGGAGGCGTGGCGCTACTGATTGCCAGCTTTCTTACGGGAGAATTTCACGCGCTACATTTTGCGGCGATTTCTGTGCGCTCGTGGCTGGCGCTCGGGTATCTGATTGTGTTTGGTTCGGGGATTGGCTTGAGCGCGTACATTTACATTCTGCAGAAGAGCACGGCGGCGCGAGTGGGGACGTACGCGTTCGTCAATCCGGTGGTGGCGCTGTTCCTGGGCTGGCTGCTGATTGGTGAAACGATTACGCTGCGGACGGTGCTTGCCGCTGCGGTTATTCTCACCGCTGTGATCCTGGTGATCAGCGCGTCGCATCCCGTGCGGGCGCGAGTCAAAACGGCTGTGCCTGCGACGGGCGAAGCCTGAGCGACTGCTGTTTCGCGCGGTTTTCACGCCTTCTTTTGCCGAACCTTTCCGGATAGATTTGCGTTCCTGCCTGCGTTATTTTGGACGAGTCGAACATGAGCCAAACACAAACAAGCATCGGACAAAACATTACGGCGCACGCCGCGGCGCGGTACTGGCAGGCTGCGCTGGCGCGGGATTCGCGCGCGGATGGCGCCTTCGTGCTGGCGGTGCGCTCGACACATATTTATTGCCGGCCGTCGTGCCCGGCGCGGCGGCCGCTGCGGCGCAACGTAGTTTTCTTTCGCACGCGGGAAGAAGCCGAAAAACAGGGATTCCGGGCGTGCCTGCGGTGCAAACCGGACGAGATTTCCGGACCGGTTGCGCTGGTGCAGCGGGCGGCCGCACAACTTGCGGAGTCCACGGAAGAGAGTGTGCGGCTGGGCGCTCTTGTCAAGACACTGGGGACAACGCAAGCGACGCTGCGGCGGGCGTTTCTGCAGGTGACGGGACTCAAACCGCGCGAGCTGGCGGAAGCGTTGCGCATCAAGCGGTTCAAGGCGATGCTGCGCGCGGGGAAGAGCATCACCGATGCGCTGTACGAAACGGGATATGGATCATCAAGCCGCGTCTACGAGCGCAGCAATGCGCAGCTGGGGATGACGCCGGGGACGTATCGAAAGGGAGGACAGGGTATGAAAATCGGATACACGATTGCGAAATCACCGCTCGGGAAAGTTCTTGTGGCGGCAACGGAACGCGGCGTCTCGGCTGTCTATCTTGGCGACGCGGAGAGCACGCTGATTTCAGAATTGCGCGAAGAATATCCGCGGGCGGAAATTGCGCCGGCGCCGGACGCGTTTCAGCGTTGGGTGCGCGAGATTGTACTGCGCACCGAAGGGAAACAGCCGCGGATGGAGCTGCCACTGGATTTGCAGGCGACGGCGTTCCAGCGGCGCGTGTGGCAGGAACTGCAGCGGATTCCGCGAGGCCGGACGCGCACGTATTCGCAGGTGGCGCGGTCGCTCGGGCAGCCCAAGGCGGTTCGGGCGGTGGCGAGGGCGTGCGCAACGAATCCGGTTTCGGTCGTCGTACCTTGCCATCGCGTAATTCGCGAGGACGGCGCAATGGCGGGATACCGGTGGGGGATTTCGCGCAAGGAACAGTTGCTCGCGCAGGAGCGGGCGGCGGCGAAGTAGAAGAGCGCTGCAGTGATGATGTCGGGCCGGATTGCGATAACTGCGAGAAGATTCCGAGAAAAAATTGACGGCTGGCCCGAAAACTCAACCGCGTGGTTTGACGCGGGTGACGCCTTTTGGCCAGTCCTGCTTGAACTTGGCGTCGGGGATTTTCAGGTTTTTTAGCTCGTTGAGGTAATGAAACTGGAAGTAGTCGCCGGTACCGGCCTCAAAAAACTTCTGCTGCAGCGGCATCCAGGAAGCTTCATCAATCCACATGTGGATTTTGATGATCTGGCTGCGAACCTGCTCGGCTTTGGGGGTCAGCTCGAGGATCACGGTTTTCTTGTGGTCGAGTTCTTCCTCGCCGACGAGTGCTACCAGATAACCCTTCTTGAGATTTTCCACGCGCGAGCCGAAACCCAGAAGAACGTATTGATCCACCATGGAGCGGTTCTTGCCGAGATCATATTCCTCAACGCGGTTAATCTTGGGGTTGAAGAGGAACAGAGAATCGCCCGTTCGAAGGATGGTGCGAGGATCGGGCTGGAGGATTTCGATGCGCATCTTTTCATCGCGGCGCACGTAGATGTGGCCTGTTTCCGTGGACGAATCCTTCACCACGGCGGTGTACTTGGTGTGCTCCATGTCGGCGGTGAGGGTGTGGAAGTCCTGCGCGGACCGGTCCATAAGGGCCAGGACGCCGTCGAGGGTCACGCTTGCGGCGGCCTGCGAGGCGCGGGCTCGATAGGCGCCGGCGGCGCAGCACAAAGTGAGTAGCGCGAGAAAAAGTGGTAAACGCTTCAAACGCGGCCCCTATGGAATGCAGGACTAACGGCTCGTTCGGGTCCTCGGAATCCTAACACAGACAAGGAGATGCACGCACGAGCGTCCGCGTTACCCGGGAGGTTTCCGGAAGGGCCATGGGGAGCGCGCAGCTATTCGTGGATTTCCACCTGGTAGGCGATGACATCGCCCTGGTCATCGCGCAGCGGCTCGATTTTGCCAATCGAGAAGTTGCCCTTATGCAATTCCGGCAGGGCCTCTTGTAAGGCGGTGTGGAGGTCGTTCTGCAGGGCGAGCTTTGTGGGCGGCGCGAGAACGCGCACGTCTACTCGATAGGTAGCGTGGTTTCCTTCTTGAGAGATCTTGAGGATCTGCCCGGGTGCTACCGGCCCGCCACTCTCGGGCTTGTCGTGGAACCAGTTGCGGGGCGTGGCGAGTACGAAGGCGAGAATCAGGATGACGGCCAAGTCGAACTGCCAGGTGCCGCGCTCGTAGGACCAGAAAAAGGTTCTTGAAAGGATTTGTCCGAGGCTGGCCATATTAATCCGCAGGCACTCCGTCGACGATGATGCCATCGCGCATGTGCACGACGCGATCGAAATAGGTGGTGGCTTCGGGGTTGTGGGTGATCATGACGATGGTCTGGCCCAGGTCTTTATTGAGCTGCCGAAGCATTTGCAGCACGACTTCCGAATTCTTGGAATCCAAGTTTCCGGTGGGCTCGTCCGCGAGGAGGATTTTCGGCTCGTTGATGATGGCGCGCGCGATGGCCACGCGTTGCTGTTCGCCGCCGGAGAGTTCGGAGGGCTTGTGATGAAGCCGGCCGGCGAGGCCGAGCATCTGCGTGACGACATCGAAGCGGTGCGGGTCGAACCCATCGCCGTGGATGAACTGCGCAATGGCGATGTTGCCCTTGGCTGTCAGCGTGGGGAGCAGGTTGAAGCGCTGGAAGACGAAGCCGATTTTGTGGCGGCGGAGCTTGGTGCGGGCGCTGTCGCTAAGGGTTGCCAGGTCGTTGCCGTCCACGAGAACCTTGCCGCGCGAAGCTTGCGCGAGACCGCCGATGACGTAGAGCAGGGAAGACTTGCCGCAACCCGAAGGGCCCATGACGGCTACGGATTCGCCGGGCTGAACCTCGAAATTGACGCCACGCAGAGCAGGGACTTCAACTTTTCCGGCGCGGTAGAGCTTCCACAGATTTTCTGTCTTGAGTATCGGCTCCACGCTCTTTTTTCCTTGGAAAATCAGCCCTTCGGCAGGTTCCCGTATTGTAGCTGCGATTCCCATCTGTGCCTAGCTATCCCTCACTTTTAGCGCTTTTTTATCCATCCAAATCAGCCGGAGTCTTCTCGGTAAACCCCGCACCACGGCTGAAGCTCCTTAGTCGTAGGACAGGGCTTCAACGGCGTCCTTGCGGCTGGCCATCCATGCCGGGTAGCTCGCGCCTAGGAACGCCCCGAGAAGCGCGATGCCCGCTGCTCGCAAAACCCATCCAGAAGTGATCAGAATGGTCAGCGTTGGGAATTTCCAGATAAATCCGGCGCGAACCGCGTAGCTCAACCCAACGCCCGCAGCAACCCCGAGGAGACAGAGCGCCGCGGATTCCGAGAGCAAGGCGCGCACGACGAACCAGTGATTGGCACCGAGGGATTTCAAGACGCCGATGTCCCGGGTGCGTTCGATCACCGTGGTGTACATGGTCAGAAAAATGACCAGCAGGCCGATGGTGATGGCCAGCATGATCATGGCGTTGATGAATGTTTCCAGGCCCGGGATATTCGTGGAGGTCATTAACGAAAGATAGTCCTTGAGTGGCCGGACGGTGTAACCGGGCAGGACGTGGCGCATGTCTTCCATGACGTCTTCGGTATGTTCGGGCCGCGTGCACTTCACGAAAAATACGCTGGCCTTGTCCCGCGCACCGACCAATTCCTGGAGCGTGGCGAGAGGCACAAAAAGGCGCGAGCCCTTGCCGTGCTCGACGATTCCTGCGACGTGCCAGTTGTGGTCGAAGATGCGATAGGTGTCGCCAGGCTGAACCTTTTTCGTTTTCGCGGCGATGTCATCCACAAGAATGTCGTCCGGCCCTTCCAAATCGTGTCCCTGAATGAATACAAATCCGCCGGAGACGGCACGAAAGCTCTCTTTATCAATTCCGTAAACGATTTCGACGCCCGAAGTGTTGAACTGGAAGAGCACGGGGGCAACGGATTGAACATGTTTCAATTCAGCGAGTTTGTCGCCGATCTTGACGGGCATAGGCGCGCTGCTAAAAGCCAGCATGTAGGACGAGCCCGGAGGCTGCAGCATGATGTCGGCGCCGATGCCTTCGATGCGTTTGGCGGTTTCGGACAACAGGCCGCTGGTTAGCCCCACGATCAGAACTACTAGAGCGACTTCCACGGCGATGCCCATGGCGCCGATGAGGGTGCGCATCGGGCGGTGCAGGAGATTGCGGAGGATCAGCTCACCCATCATGGCTGCTTGTTCTCCGTGCCGTCGCCCACTTGCACCAGCTCAGAGCCCTCAGGCTGTTCGAGCTTAAAGCGGCCGGCCGTGATCTCTTCGTTGAGCGCGATCTTAGCGACTTGCAGATCGAGCTGGTAGCCGTCGTGCGGGCGAGCGATTCGAATCGCGCGGGGAAACAAAACCGCTCCATTTGCGAGCGCTGCTGAAGCGCCTTGCGTCGCAGAGCTATCCACGGGCTGCCATTCGGAGAAATGAACATCGGAAAGAAGAATGCCCTTGGGGCCGAAGGTTTGCAAACGGGCGACTTGCAGATCGGCGCGGTCAAACCAGATTTCGCGCAGAACTTCCGTTTGATAGCCGCCGCGCAAAACGGTTAAGACGTAGTAGCGCGCGGATTCGTCGTTAAATTCCCTGACGTACGATGCCTCTTCCTTGCGAATTTCCGGCCAGAGCAGTGCATCCAGCAGGTGCTGCGGGCGAAGGTTTTCGATGGGCTTGCTACTGGTGCGATCCATCGCTACGGGGCCGACCAGGAATTTATGCTTGGAAGGGATCGAAACGCGAAACGTTTCGCCGTCGCTGGCCATGTCGAAAACCGTGGTGCCGACCACCGGTGCTTGTCCGATCACGCGAATCTGCGCCGGGCGCGCCGCAAGGAGAAATGCTTTCACCTCGTGATATTCATCAATGACGC
This sequence comes from uncultured Acidobacteriota bacterium, assembly GCA_963729455.1. Classification (GTDB taxonomy): domain Bacteria; phylum Acidobacteriota; class Terriglobia; order Acidiferrales; family UBA7541; genus Acidiferrum. The sequence goes on along the minus strand of CAVSNX010000001.1, from coordinate 80,518 downwards.
CGCTGTATTTCGATCCGGCGGTGGGCTTCAACTGCACGGTTGCATTCAACGTTTTCGTGCCGTGGACAATCGAGTTGTAGCGCTCGAGAAGTTCTTCGCGTGTGGCGTCTTTGGCCACCGGACGCTGCGCTGGCGCGAAGACGGTGTGGCCGGTTACCGCTCTGCCGCCGCCGCAGCCGCAGGAAATGGCAGCCACTGTCGCCAGGATCAGGCATGTTTTTGCACACTGAAGCAATCTATTCCGTCCTTGCTGTACTAGAGATGCAATCGAACAACCAGTTGGACGCTCGTGCCACTTCGTGGGTCGCAGCCAAAAGAGACATTCAATTGGGCCGCGCTAGGTGTATGTCAAACGGCTGAACCGCGGGACGCAGCCGCCGGATAACTTCGCTGGGCCAAAGCGATTCGCTCAAGAGCGTTACCCAGCCATCCTCCAGCTCGCAGATGGCGCAAAAGGTGTAGCGATCATACGCCGGCTGGTAGGCATCCAGCCCGCGCTTGGAAAGGTCGCCCTCAAAGGCCGCGTCAGGGGACTGCGCCGCGGCGCCCGCACGGATGCCAAACGTCTCGCCTTCGAAGCGTTCAAAGATTTGACGCAACTGCTCTTGATTCGGTTGCGGTAATACGACGCAACGCTCCGCGGCTTCGCGCAGGATAATTCCACGTGTCTTACAAAACTCCCGCACGCGATCGAGGTGGCTAAAGAAATCCACCACGTAGGGCTCGCTTGCGACCATGGCAGGGAAGACCGCCGACCAGATCTCCGATGCTTCCTTGCCGCGTACCGGCTCACGATTCTCGGTTTCGACCAGCTCGAGCCCCACAGCTTTCACGTCCGCGCCAAGATTCAGCGACTCTACATCGAGCGAAAAAGGCGGCAACTCGAGCGCGTCGCCGCGCACGGGATTGCCCGTCGCGCTCATTCTTCTTCCTCCAGTTGTGGAAACTTGGCGCGGAATTCCGGGGACTGTTTGCGCACGTCGAGCCAGTCGAAAAACGCGTCGGGCGTTTCCAGCCAGATCCGGAACCAGTTGGCGATTTCCACTTTTTCGTCGCGCTTGTGCGGTTCCACTTTGTGATTTCGCGAAATCATCTCGGCGCGGCGTTTGCCAAGCCGCGCCACGTTGAGGACGCGTTCCACGGCGGCGTGCTCGCCTTGTTCGCGGAATTTCCGCATCAGCTCGTCCAGACGCATGATGCTGACCTCCGCGTCTTCGAGCGTTTTGAAGTGCAGCAGATCCTCGAACTCTTCCTCGTATTGTTCTTCGGCTTCTTCCTGCAAGGTGAGCAGGACGCGGTGTCCGGCGTCCTTCAGCACTTCTGCTATGTAATCCGGCCCGGTTTTTCCGGCCTCGCCATGCTCGGCTATGAGGCGGCGCCGCAGCTGATCAATCTCCGCAGGGGTCCACTTTTCGACTTTGATCTCGCGGGCGGTATCGAGGATCAGGTTTTTTTTCGTTTTCAGATCTTCGGTCATCGGGCTGCGACTCGGTGCTTCTTAACGTGCTTTTTCTTCGGGCTGGGCGGAGGTGGCGGCGGAGGCGGTGGGTCCGCCGGCAGTCCTGCCAGCAGCCTACGGTACTTCACCACATTTTTGTTGTGTTCCGCCAGTGTGGCGCTGAAAAAGTGGCCGCCCTGGGTGTTGGCCACAAAATACAGAAAGTTCGTTTCCGCGGGGTGAAGCGCCGCGCGCAGGGAAGCTTCGCCGGGATTGCCGATCGGTCCGGGCGGCAGGCCGCCATGCTCGTAGGTATTGTACAGAGAATCGAAACTCAAATCTTTTCCAGTGAGGGTTCCATTGTACTGTCCGAGGCGCTCCATTCCATAGATGACGGTGGGGTCGCATTGCAAGCGCATGCCTTTGCGCAGGCGGTTTTCGAACGCGCCCGCAACCAAGGGGCGTTCTTCGGGCTTGGGCGTCTCTCGTTCAACAAGCGACGCCAGCGTTACGACGCGCGTTACCGCTTGACGGTTGCTTGGGTCGGCGTATCCCGCCGTGGCCGAGGGCGCTATCTGCTTCCATTGCTCCTTGAACTTGTGCACCATCTCCGCGGTCAATTCGCTGGCCGCCGGATGCCGCGGAAGTTCATACGTGGCGGGGAAGAGGAAGCCTTCAAGGGTCTGGGCGCCCGGCGCGAGATCGCGAATCAGCGCGGGATCGCCTGCGGCATAGAGAAAATCGCCGGCGGGCATGAACTTGGCGGCTTCCAGTTCGCGCGCGATGTCAAACATGGTCTCGCCTTCGCGCACCGTGAAGGGCTGCTGGTAGACCTCGCCGTTGGCCAGTTTCCAGAAGACGTCGCGGCCGGTCATGGCGTGATCGAAAAAGTATTCGCCGGCCTGAAGCGTACGCTTGGGATGGCGCCGCGCGTAAATTTCAAAACCCAGCGAGCTGCGTACGACGCCGTTTTTTTGGAGAAGATAGGCCACGTAGCGGCGCGACGCGCCGTGCGGCACGTCCACGAAGACGCCTTCTTTCGCGAAACCCTGGTAGGGCTTGGTGAGGCCATACCACAGCCACGCCGCGGCCGCCCCGGCGACCAGCACGAGTATCAAGATTATGGCGAGCACGTACTTCAATTCAGCCCCTCAGTTTGCTTCGCTTACTTCGTTCAGATTTTCCCGGCCGCTTGCCCCTGCCGATCCAGATATTCCCTCAAGATAACAGCGGCGGCTACTGCGTCCACCGTCATTTTTGCTTTTACATTCTTCGGTTTTTTGCCGCCAGACAGCTTTTCGTCGTGGATGAATCGTCCTTGCGTTTCTTCCAGCATGCGCTCGGCTTCCCAACTCGTCAGCCGTTCGTCCACCAGTTCCACTGGAAGGCCGATCTGCTTGCGCAGGCGCTGCGCGAAGCGCTCGACTTCTTCCGCCATTTCGCCGCGCGTGCCGTCCAGCCGGAGCGGCAGCCCCACGACGATCTGTTTCACGCCGTGCTCCCGTGCCAGCTCACGCAGCCGGCGCATGTCCTCGTTGCGGTTGACGCGCTCCAGTGTGCTGAGCGGCTGCGCCATGCGTGTCTCGGAGTTGGCGAGGGCAAGACCAATCCGGACCCGCCCATAATCCACCGCAAGGATGGAGCGGCGCTCGAGCCTGTTCCGTTCAACCTGGTTGTCAGCCACCCATCCAGTATACCGGGAAGCCCCATTCCAGATATTCCCTGCGCCCAAAGTTAAGACCTCCCTTTGCTCTCTTGGCATCGCATCGAAATTCTTGCCGCTGTTCAGTTCTTATGCTATTACGTACTCACGTATGGAAGTATCGCGAGTTTTTCGACTTGGTCTGCTCATCGTCGCTGCGAGCGGCGTCACTTGCGCAAGAAGCACGGATTGCCAGCACCCCGTGGCTTCGGTAAGTATCCTCGATACTCGCGGGATTCCAGTAACGGGTTTGCAGCTCGCCGATCTGAGTGCTGAGGTCGGTGGCAGGCCGGCGACGATCGTAAGCGCGAGCGAGGATCATTCCCCTCGTCGGATCGTTGTATTGCTAGAGGCAAGTCGGGCCGTGCGTGGAACAAGCAATGGCGAGTGGAAACTCGCCCTGCAGCTAGCTATTGATGCGTTTGCCAAGGCACCGCAGGAAACTCAGATGGCGCTCGTGATCTTTTCCAAAAAGATCGACAGGGTCGTCGATTTTAATGCGGGTCGCTCTGCGGCTCTGGCTTTGCTCGGGGAGCTACGAGCAGGAAACGAAGTTGTCGAGCCAGGGGGCCATGGGGTCCATTTCCTGGATTCTATAGTTGAAGGATTGAAATTGTTCCGAGGCCGACAGTTTGGAGACGCAATCTACGGAATCATTTCCGGTTACGACTCTGGAAGTAAGGCTTCTGTTCATGATGTCGAACGTGCGCTGTCAGCGGCGCAAGTTCGGGTATTTCTTTCTGGACTGTTTCCTTCGGCCACACCCCAGTCCAGCGTTGACATTTACCGTGAAGCCCTGCCCGCATCGGTGGCACCCCCTCCTGGCAAGGGACCTCTTTCCGTGCCTTCTTGGGTGAAGGCAAGTGGCGGGAATCTTCTAACTATACACAGTGCCGTGCGCGGCCTTAGCGAGACCTATGAATTCGATGAGGAGCAAAAGAAGAATCTCGCGACCTCCCTCTCCATTCTCTACCGCGAAATCTTGGAAACTTACCGCCTGAACCTGGAGTTATCCTCGCCATTAAGGAACCCCGAGGAGTGGCGGCCCCGTCTCGCAGAATCCGTCTCACGGCAACATAGGGAGTGGCTGATTCTCTTCACGTCGACGCTCGTTCCCTGCAACTCGGCCCCAGGCTCCAACTGAAGGTGCTGTAGCTCAGGGTTTGCGGCCGCGTTGGCCGCTCTGCCAGGCCTCCCAGTAGCCGAGCGCTTTCATTTGCTGGTCGAGGCCGGTTTCTTTCACGAGGACATCGAGTTCGGCGCGCGAAAGACGCTTACCGAGCGGCTCCACGCGGTCGGCGATGCCCCAGGCCGTTAGGGCTGCGATCACGGTGTGGAGCTTCAACTCGCGGATGTCCACTTTGTCCAGAGTGTCGGAAGCGGCGTGATAATTTGGCAGGTAGTTGGCTTCTTCTTCGTTGGCGTCCAGCGTGGGCACGCCTTCGAGCAGGAAATCGAAATTGTCCGAGCCGAAGGATGCGTCCTGAGTGTGATTGTTCGCGCCCCAGGATTCGAGCGGCTTCAATATTTCGCGCACGCCCGCTTCGGTGTCGCGCCGGCCGCCGAGCGAATAGCCCGTGATGCGGCCAATGCCGCTGTCGAAATTAATCATCGCGCGGATTTTATCGAGCTCGGCGCGGTGCGCCTTGACGTATGCGAACGAACCAATCGTGCCCTGTTCTTCGCCGCTGAAGAGCACGAAGCGGATGGTGCGCCGCGGCAACAGCCCGGTGGCTTTGATTGCGCGCGCGGCTTCAATCACCAGCGCCGCGTTGCAGCCGTTGTCGAGCGCTCCGGTGCCCAGTTCCCAGGAATCGAGATGCGCGCCGAGGATGACGGCTTCGTCGGGCTTTTCGTAGCCGCGAATTTCGCCGACAACGTTTTCCTGTTCGATGGGCCCGCCGATTTTGTTGGGAAGATGGACAGTCACTTTCACGCGCCCTGGATATGCGGCAACCGTTCGCGCTAAGTACATTCCGTCCTCTCGGGCCACAATCGCCTGCGGAATCTTGTCAATCTCACCGTTCAGCGAATTCGTGTGCCGGTAAAGCAGCAGCCGTTCTCTTGCTCCCATCCACAAGATTGCCTTGGCTCCTCCCTTCACGGCTCGGTCGATAATCCCGGGCGGCCGAAGATGCTCGTTCAAGAGGTCAGTCCAGGTTGAGCCAATCTCAGTGTGAACGAGCAGGATTGCACCTTTGATTCGCTCCGCGGCGCGGCCGAACTCCTCTTCAGCACCGCTCCCAACGTCAACGGCTTGACCTCTAACGACGGGTTCTGGCGTAGCAGGCCCCCAAGCCTCGGACACCGCACGTAGTGTCCTGGTTTGCAAGCGGTCACCCGTATACGTCCAGGGCAACTCCATCCTTACTTCCGTCTTTCCTTCCGCCCACGTCAGCGGAAGCGTGTACTTTTCGGTGTGGACATCCACGCCAGCGGCGCGAAAGGCGGCGACGGCCCACTCCACGGCTTTGGCCATTTCCGGGGTGCCGGTGACGCGTCCGCCGATTTCGTCTGTCAGGCGCCTGAGGTTTTCCTCCATCGGCGAGGAGCCCATTACGATTGGCAGAATCTTCGCCGCGGCCTGGGCGCACGAAGACGCCTCGGTCAAGGAACATCCCGCCTGTGCCGTTGCGCCCTGCATTGGGCTCAAAGGGTCTTTCGTTGCCTGCGGCAGCTGCGCTTGCGCTGTTGGCAAGTATATGGAGAGAGGAAAAAGCAGTACGGAAAGAAAGATCGTGGGGCGCAGCATGAGTTTACTCATTTCTTGAAATCTTGATGCTATGTTCGCGCGACCTTGTAGACGAGCGAATTATACCCAGGCAAACGTGGAACTCGCATCCGGTTCGGGTCTTTCTCTGTGTGCTCGGTGTCTCCGCGTTCAGTTCTTCGCTCTATATCCGGGATGGAGCAGGCAATCCGCGACGCGAGCTACTTGGACCATTTCGGCGACGTCGTGAACGCGCACAATGTGTGCCCCGTTCAAGATGCTGGCGGTGACCGTGGCGGCCGTGCCCCAGAGGCGCTCTTCTGGGGGAGCGGGTTTGCCATCGCGGGCCAGCGTGGCGCCGAGAAACCCTTTGCGCGAGGTGCCGACGAGCAATGGATAGCCAAGTTTTGCCAGTTGCGGGAGTTTTTGGAGCAGCTCGTAATTCTGCGCGTAACTTTTGCCGAAACCGATGCCGGGGTCGAGAATGATCTGAGACTTTGCGACGCCAGCTTTTGTTGCTGTCGCGACGGATTTGCGAAGGCCTTGGATTACGTCCTTCACAACGTCGCGCGCGAAAGGTCCTTTCTGCATGGTTCGCGGATCGCCGCGCATGTGCATCAGGATCAGCGGAACGTGGTAGCGCGCCGCGACCTCGGCGATGCGCGGGTCGCTTCGCAAGCCGGAAACGTCGTTGATGATTTGCGCGCCGGCCTCAAGCGCGGCCTCCGCGACCTCCGCCTTCTGCGTATCGATGGAGATGGGGATGTTCAAGAGCCGGCGGAGACCTCCAAGCACCGGCAATATCCGTTTCAGCTCTTCCTCGGCGGAAATCCCTTCTGACCCGGGCCGAGTAGACTCCGCGCCGATATCGATCAAATCGCCGCCGGCACGTTCCATCTGTACTGCGTGGGCGATCGCTTGCTCTTCCGTATAAAACTTATTTCCGTCCGAAAAACTATCTGGCGTGACGTTCAGCACCGCCATGATCAGCGTGCGCCTGTCCAGAATCAGGGTTCGGGATGGAAGTTTTAGTCGAAAAGGTTTGCGCCGGAGCATTGGTAGAATTCAGTTTAACGCCACGGAAAAGAAAAGGATAACGCGGAGACGCAAAGACCGCAGAGTCAGCGCTGAGAAGATCCGGCAAGTGCTGGAGAGGGAAGTGGGCCGCTAGTCTAAGTCGAAATCGCGGATGGGTTTGCCGGCGGGAGCGTCCTTGGCCTTCTTCATGGCTTCTTCGAATTTTTTCGCGAGGATGTCTTCCTTGTTGGTTTCCTGGAACCAGGAATTCGCAAACTTGTCCTCGCGCTGACGGTTTTGTTCGGCGAGGATTTTTTGCGCGTCGGTCAAGTCGACATCGGGTCCGGGCTTCACCGGCGCTTCGTGCGCAAGCACTGCGCCAAAAACCGCATCCACCACCAGCTTTGCCTGGCAGCACGGGCAGGTGACGTTGAGGTTTTCGCCGCTGCGGTTTCCCATGGGGCTATTGTACTCCTGCCGGGCAAAAAAACAGGGGCACCCTTGAGGGCGCCCCTGCGAATACCGAATTCAGACTTCCGCTACGCTTTGGCTGGGTTTTCCCCGCGCGTAAAACCAGGGGCCGGACGCAGCTCGGGGCGAACCACCTTGGGGTCCGTGCCAGGTGCGGCCTGTGGCGGCGGGGTGGGAGGCGTGCGCGGCTTTTCCGGCAGCGGCTTGCCTTCCATAAGGAGTTTCACTTCGTTGGCGTCAATCACTTCGCGTTCGAGCAGCGCCTGCGCGATGCGTTCGAGCGTGTCGCGATTGTTCGCGAGAATGTTTTTGGCTTTTTCGTAGCCGCCATTGACGATGCGCTTGACTTCCTTGTCAATCTGGATGGCGGTGTCTTCTGAATAGTCGCGGTGTTGGGCGATTTCGCGGCCGAGGAAGATAGCCTCGTCCTTCTTGCCGTAGGCCAGTGGCCCGAGGTCGCTCATGCCCCACTCGCAAACCATGTTGCGAGCGATCTCCGTGGCGCGTTCGATGTCGTTCCCCGCGCCAGTGGTGATGTGCCCGAGGAAAATTTCTTCCGCGGAACGGCCGCCCATGAGCACGGCCAGCATCCCTTCGAGATAGCCGCGCGTGTAGGTGTGCTTGTCATCTTCCGGCAACTGCATCGTAAGACCCAGCGCCATGCCGCGCGGAATGATGGTCACTTTGTGGACGGGGTCGGCGCCCGGCGTCATCGCCGCGACCAACGCGTGGCCCGCCTCGTGGTACGCGGTATTCCGTTTCTCTTCGTCGGACAGAATCATGGACTTGCGCTCGACGCCCATCAGGACTTTGTCCTTGGACATTTCGAAGTCCGCCATCATGACGAACTTGCGGCTCTGGCGGGCAGCCCACAGCGCCGCTTCGTTGACCAGATTTGCCAGGTCCGCGCCGGAGAAGCCCGGAGTGCCGCGCGCGATGATGGACAAATCCACGTCGTCGCCGATGGGCACTTTTCGCGTGTGCACGCGGAGAATTTCTTCGCGGCCCTTCACATCGGGGCGAGCCACGACCACGCGGCGATCGAAGCGGCCGGGCCGCAGCAGCGCCGGGTCAAGCACATCGGGCCGGTTCGTGGCCGCGATCAAGATGACGCCTTCGTTTGATTCGAAGCCGTCCATTTCGACGAGCAGCGCGTTGAGCGTCTGTTCGCGCTCGTCGTGACCACCGCCAAGCCCTGCGCCGCGATGGCGTCCCACGGCATCGATTTCATCTATGAAGATGATGCAAGGGGCATTCTTTTTGCCTTGCTCGAAAAGATCGCGGACCCGGCTCGCGCCCACGCCGACGAACATTTCCACGAAGTCCGAACCGGAGATGGAGAAGAACGGAACGTTCGCTTCGCCCGCGATGGCCCGCGCGAGCAACGTTTTGCCCGTGCCTGGAGGCCCGACTAGCAGCACGCCCTTGGGAATGCGCCCGCCGAGTTTCTGGAATTTCTGCGGATCCTTCAAGAACTCAATGATTTCCTGTAACTCTTCTTTGGCTTCGTCGGTTCCCGCGACGTCCTTGAACGTAGCTTTCTTTTGCTGCGCGGAAAGCAGCCGCGCGCGCGACTTGCCGAAACTCAACGCCTTATTTCCACCTGCCTGCATCTGCCGCATGAGGAACAAGCAGAAGCCCACCAAAAGAATCAACGGCGCGGCGTTCAGAAGAATCAGAACCCAGTCGCCGCTGCGCACTTCCTTGACCTTGAGCTGAACGGCTTTGTCGCGCAATTCCTTGGTGACCACTGGCGCGTCTTCCTTCGGAATGGTGACTTGGAACTTCCGGTTCACCGGCTTGTTGTACTCGCCCTGGAGATCGTAGCTGTTGGGCGAGAGGTACATCGTCACTTCCTTGACATCGCCCGCGTCGAGCTTAGCCATCCACTCGCTATAGGTTGGCGTATCCTCGTGCGCCTGCGCGCCGTTCGCGGAGACCAGCTTCCAGAGCATCACGCCCAGAAAAATGATCGAGATCCAGAAGAGAATTGTTTTTGCCGTGGAACTGGAATTCACGTTGTCCTCACAAGTCCTGATGCCAGCCGGAAGAATTTATAGTTCGCTTACTTCTTCCGCCCCTTACTGCGTCTTCTGGACGCGGCCCGCACTCCGGAAGAAAGTTGCCGGAGGTTGCGCCCCGTGCCATTTGCCGCCGCCAGACCGTACCCCACCCATACTTCATTAGATGCATTCCGGAAGCCAAAGTAATCGGGCTCCAGCGCCACGCGGCGGTTGGCGGTCTTGTCCAGAAGCACCGCTAGCCGGATCGAACGCGGGCCGCCTTCCCCCAGCCGCCGCAGAAGAAATTCCTGCGTCACGCCGCTTTCCAGCACTGCATCCACAACCAAGACGTCCCGTCCCTTCAACTCGGGATGGGCGCCGAAAAAAACTTCGCGCCGCGCGTGCCCGCCGTGATCCACATCGCGTACTTCTGCGCGAACGAAGTGGCAGACCATGGGACCCTGAATTTGCCGCACCAGGTCGGCCGCAAAAATAAAGGCGCGATCCAGCGTCACAACTACGTCCAGGCGCCGACCCTTGTACTCCCGCGAAATATCTTTGCCCAAGGCCGCGACGCGTGAAGCGATGCGCGCGGCGGAATACGCCGAGCCTCGTTGCGCGCTCAACTTTTTGCCTCGACGATCAGCACTCCTGATCGGGTCCTTTCATTCGCTGCAAATTTTGCGGCGACGGGAAAGCCACGAGCCCACACAACCTCTATGCCGCTCGTCAGCACCGGCCAACCGTTGCGATCCCAGCGGCTGACATGCTTCTCGTTCAACAAGCGCTTCAGCTTGTGCGCGCTTCGATGCCCCACAGGTTGTAACCGATCCCCAGGGCGCCAATTGCGAAGCACAAGCGGCAGCCGCAGCCGGTTACGGTCCAGGACCGCCCCATCATTACTAGTTTCCGCTCTATTGGGGGGCCAGTCAATCACTCTGAAGCGGAATACGCAATCGAGTTCCGGCACCAGCACCTCTTGCGCACTATTCGCAAAATCGATGTTGTACTCGAATTCTGCATTCTTTTCGCGCGTCGCTCGGAATTTCGCATTTTCGATTGCATGAAACACGAGTTCGTCGCGCTCGCGGCGCACTTCCACGCCACCGGGCAATTCGAGCGAGCTTCCGCTTCGCCCGCCTTGCGCAAATTCCAGCACGGCTTGCACATGCTTCGCGCCAAGTTGACCCGCGCGCGGCTTGATGCCGGCAACGGCGTGACGCACGATTCGTTTTTGCAGGGCTGGAGACACGCTCATAACTTCCAAATCCGTTTGGGCGCCTTTTTTGCGCGTACCCTGTTCCATTCGAAAGTTCGACAGAGCACTTAGAGGAACGCGTATGGCATCAATGCTTTTCTTGGCGAGTGCGAATACCAGCGATTGGGCTGCGTGGTCCAGATGCGCCTCATCTTCCCTGGCGAGTTCCGCAAGCGTTGCTAAGTGTTCAACGATGGCGTGCTGGAATTGTTTCTCGAGGAAGGGAAGAAGTTTCTTTCGAATGCGCGCACGCAAGCGAGTGGTGTCTTGATTTGTGGCGTCTTCGCGCCAGGTTTGTTTTTTGCTGCGCAGGTACGCCCGCAGTTCCGCTCGCCTAGTGGTCAGCAAGGGCCGGATCACCGGTCCGACGATCGGATGGATCCCTCCAAGTCCCGCCAGTCCGGTACCGCGCAAGAGATGAGCCAGAACGGTCTCGGCCTGGTCGTCAGCGGTGTGGCCGACAGCAATGCTTGTGAGTTCGCCCGATTCCACCAGTGAGTGAAGATAATCGTAGCGCGCGTGGCGCGCCGCATCCTCGAGGTTGGCGCGCTCCGCTTTGGCTTTCTTCGCCACGTCGATGGAAGCCGTGTGAAACGGCAGTCCGTGCTTGGCGGCCAGCTTTGCCACGAATTTCTCGTCCGCGTCTGAAGCCTTGCCGCGCAACTTGTGATTGAAGTGCAGGACGCTGAGCCCGATCCCCAGCTTCTCGCGCAGTTCCAGTAGCAGGAGCAGCAGCGCCACCGAATCCGCGCCGCCCGAAACCGCTACACCCAAGCGGTCGCCGGGGCGTAACATTTCATGCTTGCGCAGACGGACGAGAAGGCATTGCTTGAGCGAAGAAAGATCTCGGTGGCTTGAACGAGTTTTTTCTTTTCCACCAGTCACGAGTCACCAGCCACGAGTCACGGGCCTAACGGGCCTGCCTACCCTTTGCAGCCACTCTTGCCGCAATGCGCGCATCGTAGCATGGGAAAAGGGGTTAGCACCGCGACTGAGGATGTCTGTGGAAAAGTGAAATTGTTCGTAAACGGTTGTTGACAATCAGGACACCCTCTGAGATACTCCTTGGGCTGTGGATGTGCCTTTCTGCAAGACAGGGGGGCTTCGCTCTTTGACAACCGATACGATGTGCCAGAATCTGTTCGAAGCCATTGGAGCTTTTCGAGCGCCAATGGTCTGAGTAAATTCGAGCGACAATAATTTGCTTGGTAGGCTGGCTCCGATGCAAATCGGAGCATTTTTTTTCGCCAAGCTACCAGTTTCAAACGAGAGTTTGATCCTGGCTCAGAACGAACGCTGGCGGCGTGCTTAACACATGCAAGTCGAGTGCGCGGTTGTAGCAATACAACTGGCGCACGGCGCACGGGTGCGTAACACGTGGGCAATCTGCCCTTCGATGGGGAATAACTTCGGGAAACCGAAGCTAATTCCGCATAACATTCCTTGGACCCTGGTTCGAGGATTCAAAGCCGTAAGGCGTCGAAGGAGGAGCCCGCGCCCGATTAGCTAGTTGGTAGGGTAATGGCCTACCAAGGCTTTGATCGGTAGCTGGTCTGAGAGGATGGCCAGCCACACTGGAACTGAGACACGGTCCAGACTCCTACGGGAGGCAGCAGTGGGGAATCTTGCGCAATGGGCGAAAGCCTGACGCAGCGACGCCGCGTGGGGGATGAAGCATCTCGGTGTGTAAACCCCTTTCGACTGGGACGAATGCCTCGCAAGAGGAGTGACGGTACCAGTAGAAGAAGCCCCGGCTAACTACGTGCCAGCAGCCGCGGTAAGACGTAGGGGGCCAGCGTTGTTCGGAATTACTGGGTGTAAAGGGTCAGTAGGCGGTGTGGCAAGTCGGGAGTGAAATCTATGGGCTCAACCCATAGGCTGCTTCCGAAACTGCCGTGCTTGAGTGTGGGAGAGGCGCGTGGAATTGCAGGTGTAGCGGTGAAATGCGTAGATATCTGCAGGAACACCCGTGGCGAAAGCGGCGCGCTGGACCACAACTGACGCTGAATGACGAAAGCTAGGGGAGCAAACAGGATTAGATACCCTGGTAGTCCTAGCCCTAAACGATCAGGACTTGGGGTGCCGCACGTTCGTGCGTCGTCCCGGAGCTAACGCGTTAAGTCCTGCACCTGGGGAGTACGGTCGCAAGACTGAAACTCAAAGGAATTGACGGGGGCCCGCACAAGCGGTGGAACATGTGGTTCAATTCGACGCTACGCGAGGAACCTTACCTGGGCTCGAAATGCTTAGGACCAGCTGTAGAAATACGGCCTTCCCGCAAGGGACCTGAGTATAGGCGCTGCATGGCTGTCGTCAGCTCGTGCCGTGAGGTGTTGGGTTAAGTCCCGCAACGAGCGCAACCCCTGCACGTAGTTGCCACTCCGCAAGGAGGGAACTCTACGTGGACTGCTCCGGATAACGGAGAGGAAGGTGGGGATGACGTCAAGTCCGCATGGCCTTTATGTCCAGGGCTACACACGTGTTACAATGCAGGGTACAAACCGTTGCCAACCCGCGAGGGGGAGCTAATCGGAAAAAACTCTGCTCAGTTCGGATTGCAGTCTGCAACTCGACTGCATGAAGCCGGAATCGCTAGTAATGGCGTATCAGATCGACGCCGTGAATACGTTCCCGGGCCTTGTACACACCGCCCGTCACATCACGAAAGTGAGTTGTACTAGAAGTCGCCGCGCTAACCGCAAGGAGGCAGGCGCCCAAGGTATGACTCATGATTGGGGTGAAGTCGTAACAAGGTAGCCGTAGGAGAACCTGCGGCTGGATCACCTCCTTTCTAAAGTAGTCGTGGCTCAACCCGCTATGGTGTGCGGGTCATGCCACGCAATGCAATCCGCGGTCCTCACGGGCCTCACGGATTGCACGCTTCGAGTTTCTCTCGCTGCCCTTCTTCGGCTTCGGCTGGAGTCACGGCAGTTTCGGGCAGGTTCTGGCAGATCGTGTCGAGTCAAAGAGGAAGACTAATTTTTGAGTGCCTTCGGGCCGCGTGTTCACTCCGCGGCCCATTTTGTTTGCACTGCCTCGGCAGAGCCATATTGATGAGGCCTAATCTCTCCGTTTCTTGCGTTTCCTAAACCATTTGGAATCATCACTTGCGTAAGTGTTGATTCCAAACACCTTAAAACTGCTTAGAATCAACACTTACGAAAAAGCGGGGCTGGGGGCCGCCTCCTCCAGTTTGAACGTCGAATCCAGATAGAACGGAGCCGCTCACCTCCTCCACAATCGCTCACGTACAGAGCATGCGTCTGAGGGCTCTGAAACTGATGAAAAACGTGAGGTATGACACCATGCAGTCCATTCGCATTCAGGCCATTCCAACCGAAGTCGCAGAGACCGTGCGCTCGACGATGGGGGCGCCGCGCTATGGCTTTCCAGCGCACGAGGAAGTCGGCGCCGATGCCGCTCCCTGCCGCCATTGCCTGCGGTCGATTGAACCGGGCCAGCCAGGCAGGATTCTCTTTACGTACGACCGTTTTGCCGAGGTCGAGCAACTGCCGCAACCGGGTCCCGTTTACATTCACGCGGAGGCCTGCCCGCGTTACGAAGAAGACGGCGGATTCCCGGAAGAGCTTCGCGCAAGCCCGCGCACACTGGAAGCCTATGCGCGTGGCCGGCGTTTGCTCGCGCAGGAGTACGTGTCCGACGGCAAATTCGAGCCCGCCATCGAAAAACTCTTTGCTCAGCCGGAGGTGGACTACATTCAGGTAAACAGCACAACGGCGGGCTGTTCACGTTCCGCATCGAACGCGCCATTCGTCGAGAAGCAGAGGAACAGAAAACGCCTTGACGTACCCCTGACCCAAGTTGCTACGCTGTCCACATCGCTCGGGAACCAGGTCTCGTGAATTTTCAGCAATTTTGTCCTGAAACATCGGTCCGGGTGCCGCGTAGATAGACATATGGACTTTACCGCTCCTCGGCCACGACTGCCTGCGTTGACCTCTGTGCGCTTCTTCGCGGCGCTGCACGTGGTCTTCTTCCATCTGCAGGCCATGAAGATCATGACGAGACCCGGCTGGTTTCATGACCTGGCCTCCATCGGCTACGTTGGAGTCAGCCTCTTCTTTGTGCTTTCCGGTTTTATCCTGGTATATACGTATGCCGGCCGCACCACCACGATGCGGGAATTCTGGCGCGCGCGTTTCGCGCGCGTATACCCCGCCTATCTGTTTTCATTGCTGATCACAGCGCCGTTTTTTTTTATTGCCGTGGTGAAGTTCGACGTCCCGTTTTTTTTCTGGGCGAAAACACACCTGAAACTGGCCGCGTTTCTGGAGCTCACCCTACTGCAGGCTTGGGTTCCACCGGCGGCACTGGTATGGAACGCCGTGGCCTGGAGCCTTTCGGTCGAAGCGTTTTTCTATCTCTTGTTTCCGTTTTTGCTGAAAGTGTACGAACGGCTTTCGCGCGCCCAGCTCTTCTCTGCCGCCGCACTCTTCTGGCTTGTGTCTCTGGCTATCTCCGGCGCTTACGTCTGGCGAAAACCGGATGGCCTGGCCTACGTGGATTCCGACACGCTGACGATGTTCTGGCTCAACGCGGTGAAATTTCATCCGCTGGCGCGGCTTCCGGAATTCCTGATTGGCGTGGCCTGTGGCTTCCTTTTCCTGCGCACCCGCGCAAATACCAAGCTTGCTCTTCCGCTGGTGCTCGCCGGATTATTCGGTTTTGGGTTGGTCGCTCATTACTCGGGCCGCATTCCGTATCCGGTTCTGCACACTAGTTTGCTCGCCCCGGCATTTGCCGCCATCGTGTACGGTCTGGCCTTGCAGCCGCGTTGGGTAGCATTTCTCAACGTGCGGCCGATGGTGCTTCTCGGTGACGCCAGTTATAGCCTCTACTTGCTGCACTCAACGATCCTGGGAATGTATTTCTTCGATCCGAAGAGTGGTGGAATTCGCACGAACAGCATAACGAGCATTTTGCTCGCCATCGCCCTCATTTGTGCGATTTCGCTTTTGGTGTACCGCTTCATTGAGGAGCCCGCTCGCCGGAAACTCCGAGGCAAAAAGAGAGTACTTCCGCTCCCCAAAGCTGGGCAGCCTCCGGTCGAACCCGCACTTGCGTGAACTTTTGGATAAAACCTGATTGCTAGCGGTCTGTTCGATCATACTTGCGTCATGCTGCTGTGGACTATGAGTGCATTGCAAGTCAAACTTTTTGGGAGTACGCTCTCCCCCAGCCTCACCCCTCCCAGCCAGTGAACCCCATTTTCCCGTGAGGCCAGGCCCATCTCCGAGGATACCGGATCAGGCCATCCGGAGGAGGAGGACGCATCGGATGACAGCCGATAGCAAAACCATCGTTCGAACTCTCTATGAAGAAGTTTGGAATAAGCGGCGCCTCGAACTTGTGGACGAGATCATCTCTCCCAGCCACGCGCTCCACGACCCCAACGTTTCTGGTTCGGCCATCGGCCCCGAAGCCTACAAGCGGCAAGTCACGCGCTTCATCATGGCTCTCCCGGATTTGCGTTTTTCCATCGAGGACATAGTTGTGGAGAAGGAAAAGGTAGCAGTCGCCTGGACCATTTCAGGTACTCATAAAGGCGAGTTCATGGGAATACCGCCCACAAACAAGAAGATTTCCGTTGATGGGATCTCCATCAGCCACATCACGGACGGAAAGATCATGGATTCGTATGTGAGCTGGGATGCCTTAGGGGTATTTCAACAGCTTGGCGCGTCCCCCGTGGTCCAAACGAAAGATGCTGCTGCCCGCTGAATACTGAACCTGAGAGCTCGCTAAATCGCTCGTGCCATACACGGGCGCTCCAAACCCAATTTGAAACGATTTTCGATCCTCCTTCACTACTCAGCAGGAGGTAGTGCATTATGGCGGGACGAGTTTCCTCGCTTACCCCTGCGAAGGAGCCCACCTACGACATTCTCATCGAAGACGCGGACGGCCGGCACCTCTGGTTGGAAAGTGCTCACGACTTCGAAGCTGCTCGAAAGCGTCTGCCCTCACTCGCTGCGGAATACCCTGGTACGCGACTGATTCTTTGGAATCACAAGACACGCACGATTCTTGCGCAGACCGACGGCTACTGAGCCTCTGAGAATCGATTCAGAGCGAAATAGCTGGCGGGTCTATCGGCGACTAGTTTTTGCAATCTGGACAAGAAGTGTTGCGACGATCGCGCGCAAACCACAATCCATTTTCGTTTGCTTTATTTCGCCGGAGCGTAGAAGAAGTAGTCGGCGGAATAGGCGCTCTTTGATTCCGTGCCGCCTGCGGCGGCGTTGCAACTGCTCGCGTTCGGCGGAAGGCCGCCCTCGGTATGGATGCGTTGGATGGTCGTGACGCGGCTGAGGATTCCGGAGCCGGTGTGGGTGGCGGCTGTCAGCAGCAGCCATGCGACGGCATCAGGTTTTGGCGCATCCTGCTTGGCCAATACTTTCCCGGTCACTTCGCTTCCGTCATTGTGTTTCCAGGTTGGCCCGGCGAAGTGATGGATGATTTTGTTGCTTTGCGCGTCCACCAGGTCCGCTTCGGGGCCTTTCAGCGTCCACAAAAATTTTTGATCCGCTCCGGCTTGGCAAACGTAAATTTGCGATCCTGTCGCGTGGCCTACGAGAATCACTTCTTCGCCAGCAGGTGCTTTCAGGTTGTCCGGCACATCTGGCCGGGCTTGCATTTGAGCGGGCGGGACGAGCAATAGATTGATCCAGGCCAAAGCCAGAAAGAAGAGATTCATGCGGCCTCCTTGAGCTCTAAACAATACCTTAGTTCTGAATCCATCGCGCGCGGCAGTTGCTCCCGCCTGGAAGAGGAACTTTCCGTCCGATGGGGGCGAAGCGAACTGGTTCGGCAGGTGTGTGCTCCCGTCAGCAGCATTCGAGATTCGAAGCGGACTTCATGTAAAGTAATTGTAGCGGCGAGAATAAAGTACGCGAGGAACGGGCGTGGTTGCAACAATTCCGGGAATGCGGTTCTAAATGTCCAGCGATACCAAAGTGTCTGCGGTTGAGACCGCAGCTCCAGAGAACGATACGGGGAAGGCCGTTTTTCAGGCGGTGTCCTCTGCCGATGTTGGGGAGCAGACCGTTTTCAAGATTCTTCTGACCATCAGTTTTTGCCACCTACTGAATGACACGCTGCAATCGCTGATCCCCGCCATTTATCCGCTACTCAAAACTTCCTTTCATCTGGATTTCGGGCAAGTGGGACTGATTGCGCTTACTTTGCAGTTTACGGCCTCGCTGCTTCAGCCTCTGGTGGGACTCTATACCGACCGCCGACCGCAACCGTATTCGCTGGCGATCGGAATGGGATTCACACTGGTCGGTTTGCTGGGATTGGCGATGGCTCCAAGCTACGGAACGATTCTCGCCGCTGCGGCGTGCATGGGCATTGGTTCGGCGGTATTTCATCCGGAATCTTCGCGTGTTGCGCGGTTAGCTTCTGGCGGGCAGCACGGTATGGCGCAGTCGCTTTTCCAGGTGGGAGGCAATGCCGGGTCTGCGCTGGGTCCACTGCTCGCGGCGTTCGTGCTGACCAAAGGGCAGTCCAGCATCGTGTGGTTTTCGTTCGTGGCGTTGCTTGGCATGGTCCTTCTTTCGAATATCGGGGCCTGGACCAAGAAGCATCATTTTGACAAAGCGAAGCTGGTTTCCGCGGACTCCGCCAAGCTTGGCCCTGCATCAGCAGCCGCTCAGCACATCGTTTTGTCGCGGAAGAAGGTCGCGATTTGCCTCGCGATTCTCGTGGCCCTGATGTTCTCAAAGTTTTTCTACCTGGCCAGTTTGACCAGCTACTACACCTTTTACTTGATGAACCGGTTTCATGTGTCCGTGCAGAGCGCGCAAATTCATTTGTTCGTTTTTCTCGGCGCGGTGGCGGCTGGGACTATTATTGGCGGCCCGGTGGGAGACAAGTTCGGCCGAAAATACGTGATCTGGGTCTCCATTCTTGGCGTTCTGCCGTTCACTTTGATCTTGCCGTACGCTAATCAGTTCTGGACCACGATTCTCAGTGTGGTGATTGGGCTGATCCTGGCGTCTGCGTTTTCCGCGATTCTGGTTTACGCGCAGGAGCTTGTTCCCGGAAGAGTCGGCGCGGTTTCCGGCCTTTTCTTTGGCTTTGCGTTTGGGATGGGCGGAGTCGGAGCCGCGCTCTTAGGCAAACTTGCGGACATGACGGACATCAACTTTGTCTATCACGTCTGCTCGTTTCTGCCGGCGATTGGCATCCTGACGGCGTTCTTGCCTAACTTGGAGCCGGCAAGAGTGCGCACGTCGTCGAAGTAAACAACGGCCACTGTTGGTGGCGCGCACGTGGAATTTGTTTGACACCACTTACTGAGCGTCTGGAGGTATTGCGTTCGCGTTGCCATTCAGGTAGCGATCAAACCAGTAGATCTGCCAGTTCAAACTCTCTACCACGTGTTTTGGCTCTCCCGTGCGAGTGAGGTTGTGATTTTCGCGCGGGAAGAGCACGAGTTCAGACGGCACGCCATAGTGTTGCAGGGCGCGGAACCACTGTTCGCCTTGCTCGATGGGAACGCGGAAATCCATGTCGGAATGCAGGATGAGCGTGGGCGTGTGGACGTCGCGAGCGTACTTGAGCGGCGAAGCGCTCCAGTATTGGTCGAAATCGTCGAACAGGATCCCCTTGAAGTATTCTTCGTGGCCGTAGTCGCCGTCGCGCGTGCCTTCATCGCTAATGAAATTGGAAAGAGAACGCAGCGTGACCGCTGCTTTGAAGCGATTGGTATGCCCGACGATCCAGTTGGTCATGAATCCGCCGTAACTTCCGCCGGTGACGCCCAGCGCGTTTTCGTCGATCCAGGGATATTGCTTGAGCGCCGCGTCTACTCCGGCCATCACGTCTTGATAATCCATCCCGCCCCAGTTGTTGATGATTCCCCGTTCGAATTTTTCGCCGTAGCCGGTGGAGCCCCGGGGATTGCAGAAAAAAACCGCCCAGCCCTTCGCGGCATAGACTTGAAACTCGTGATACCAATCCACACCGAACATGCCGGCTGGGCCGCCGTGGATTACAAGGACCATCGGATATTTTTTCCCGGCCTGCCAGCCGGACGGTTTCACGAAAAATCCGTCCACTGGCCAGCCGTCGGAGCTTTTGTAGGGAACGCGCTCGACCGGTTGCAGTTGCAGTTGCTGCCAGAGGCTGGCGTTCAGATGCGTGAGCTGGCGCTCGCCGGTGCCGTCTAACTTCGCAACGTAGAGATCGTCCATGTGTTCGAAGTCGTTCGAAAGATAGACCATTACGCCGGCCTTGGCGTTGGGGTCGAAGCCATGGACGGAGCGCGGCCCGGAAGTCACTCGAGAAAAGGAGTGTGATGATAGATTCGCGCGATAAATGTGCGTTTCGGCTTTCTCGCCGGCAGAAAACAAAAACTCACTTGTGATCGCCCAGTGAAGTTCGCCTGGGATTAAATCGAAGTCTTTCACCGCGAGCTGCGATGGAGCGTTGCCGGAGGAAGAAGCGACGTACAGTTTCGGGAATTGGTGGCGTTCGGTCTGACCAGTGAAGAGAAGTTGGCTTCCGTCCGGCGACCAGCGCGGCTCCTCATCCTGGAACGGGTGATCGGAAATTTTTGTAAGCGCACCGCCGGCCGCAGGAATAACCCAGACATCCGTGTTATCACTATTATCGAATGCTTTGCCGCTGCGGTCAGACACGAAGGCAATGCGTGTTCCGTCAGGCGACCATTGCGGGTCGGTATCGTTCCAGTCCTGGCCATCCGTAATCTGTTTTGTCTCGGCACTCGCGACCGTCACAACCCACAAGTGGCGGCGCTTGTCGTCGAACCAGCCGGTATCGTTGAACTTGTAGCGGATGTGCTTGTAGTGGCGCACGTCGCTCTTGCGGTCGGCGGTGGCGACCGCATCGCTTGGACCGGAGAGCGCCACGCAAACGAGGCGCGTGCTATCGGGCGACCACTGGTAACTTTGCACGCCGTTTTTGAGCTTCGTCAGAGGGAGCGCTTCGCCGCCCGCGGTCATCGGGAGCAAATAGATTTGAGATTTGGGCGCATCAGTGCCCGCTGCGTCGGAGCTGCGAGTCGAGAGAAACGCCAGCGTCTTGCCGTCAGGGCTCCAGCGGGGCGCGTTCGAACTAAAACCTTCGGCGCTCAGGCGGCGCGGAGCCGCGGGGCCATCCACCGGTAAAAGCCAGATGGCAGAGTCGCGGCGGTTTTTCTTCTGGTCAATCGTGGTCACCACATACGCGACGAGCTTGGCATCCGGCGAAAGATGCGCGTCACTGATGAATTGGAAAGAGAAGTAATCTTCCGGAGTGATGCCGCGGCGGTCGGCCGCTTGCAATGCAGAACTGGCTGTCAGGAAGAGAACAAGAAGAAGCAAAATCGTTTGGAATTTGCGCATGGCGGCGTGAACTCTAGCACACCGGAAAAGACTGCACCACTAGATGAGTATTCGGGACTGCGCAACTGTGCGTCCGGCGGGTGTTGCGCATATTATCGAATCTCTGGGCGCCGCGGCCCTTCGCATTTCCTGCTGCGCGGCATGAAAGACCAAACCTGTCCGGAAGTGCAGGTGTCACGCGGAGAGCAAGGTTTCGCATTGTCCGCACATAACATGGTTGTTTGCCTCTAAAATCTAGACATGACCCAGCCATCCAAAGGCGCGGCCATTTTTCTGACCCTCTTCGGACTGCCATTCCTTGGTGGGGGACTGTTCTTCCTTTTTGCGCAAATCGCCAGCAGTGGAAACTTCAGGACCACGCAGACCGTCGTCGGCGTGATGATCGCTTCGCTGTTTATTCTCATCGGCGGTGGACTCATCTACATGGCGATTGCCGGATACGGCCGCTTGAAAAAGCAGGCGGCGCTCGAGGAGGCGAACCTGCAGTCACCCTGGCTGTGGCGAGCGGATTGGGGGTCGCGGCGCGCGGAAAGCGAGAACAAGAAGAGCGCCGTCGCTAGATGGGTGCTGGCAATCTTTTGCAACATGATCACGCTGCCGTTTCTCTTCACCGTGGTTCCGCAACTTTTACGGAATGGCGATCCGCGCGTGGCCTTTGTTCTGATCTTCAACCTGCTTGGCGCGATTTTGATTGTCATCGCCGTGCGAGCCAGCATCCGGCGCAGCCGTTTTGGCGACACCTACTTTGAGTTCAATGCGCTTCCGTTTTCTCTTGGCGAACGCATCGGCGGAAGAATTCACCTGAAGCTCGATACTCGGGTGGAGCACGGAGTTGATGTGCGGCTCTCCTGCATGCGGAAAGTCGTTATCGGCGCAGGAGAAGACAGGAGCACTAGCCAAATCGTGCTTTGGCAAACCGATCAGAATGTTCCCGCGGGAGCGATTGGACCCGGGCCGTTGGGCCGTGCGATTCCAGTGGATTTCGCGATTCCCGTGGAAAGTCTGCAAACGGATCACGACAATCTGGACGATCAGGTTGTTTGGCTTCTTCATGCGCAAGCGGATGTGCCAGGAGTGAACTTTTCAGACGATTTCGAGATTCCCGTTTTCAAAACGGCTGCTTCGACTGCACGCGTCCGCGATTCCCAATCGGCGGCCTCTTCCGGCGTGAATGTATTCGCGTTCGCCTCGGCGCCTTCCGGCCCGGAGGATACGGGCGCCGTAGCAAAGCCGGCACGAACGAAAGTTATTGTCGGGATTCATGACGGCGGGACCGAATTTTATTTTCCGGCGCTGCGCAATCCTGGGCGCGCCACACTGCTTTTTGTTTTCATGCTGATTTGGAGCGCGGTGGTGTGTGCGCTGTACCATTCGCGCGCGCCGTTCTTTTTCACCATTGTTTTCGGATTGTCCGATTTGCTTTTGATCTGGGGATTCTTCCATGTGGCGCTCGGGAGTGCGCGCATCGGCGTCACCAGCGGTGAAATACTTTCCCGGACGGGAATTTTTGGAATGGGAGCGACAAAGCACATTCCTGTCTCGAACGTGGACTCCATCGTTCCGGTACTCAGTGCGCAGCAAGGCAGCAGCTCCGGAAACGCGTATTACGCCATTCGTTTGCGGACCAAGGATGGGGGCAAGCTCACGCTCGCGGATGAGATTGATAACCGGCAGGAAGCACGCTGGATCGTTTCGCAGATCGAAACGCTGGCTGGGCTGAAAGTGGATACGCATGTCGAAGTGGATATGCCGCTCGGTATATCTGCAATGCCTCCGCAACCGGGAACGCTACGGCCGCAACCGCGAGTCTCCGTGGCAGCTTCCATCGCCATCTTTGTTTTGATGGCGGGCGCCATGTTCGGCTGGGTTACGTGGCGGAGGGCTCCCGGCGGGTCGCGGAGAAACAGCTCTCGCACCGCAGCGGCGTCATCCACGAAATCGATCGCGCCGCGCGTGTTTTCCGGACCGATGACGGATGCGGACGTGGAGCGCGTGCTGGCTTCGCCTGCGCAGAACCAAGCGGAGGAGCTGCTGGAACGCGCCATTGGCCACGACGAACGCGCTCTCGAATTATTTGAGCGGAACGTCGAAAGCTGGGTCGGACACATCAACGAGAGTCCTCGAATGAAGCAACTGGAACGGCGCTCGGAGTTTTCCAAGGATCTTCGCGTGCGTTACGCCAATGCGGATATCAATCTCACCCTGGATGGATGGCAAAAGAACGAGCACGCCACCGATTTATTGATTGAACGAGCGCGCACGGACGAGCACTACCGGGCAGCGGCCGTTTATTTTCTTGGAATGCTGGCGGGGCGCGGAGTGGACTACGAACGCATTCACCCAGTGCTGCTTGACTATGCCCGGAACGACAAGGATCCCATGGTGCGGCAGTGGGCCGTCGAGGGCATGCGCTACCTCGGAAAGGACGAGGCGCTTGATGATTTATTTGTTTCCTTCACGGAAGATCCCTCCTCGAAGGTGCGCGAACGCGCCGGCTGCAATATCTCCGATTGCGGCAATTTCATGCGCAAGCAGCGTATGAGGATGGTGCCCAAGCTGATTGACCTGGCCGCCAATTCCAGCACAACGCCGCAGATGCGGAACTGGTGTTTCATGGCGTTGAACGGAATCACTGACGTGAATCTTCCCGCGGATGCCCAGGCTTGGAGCCGCTGGAACGCGGAACACGGAGCGGAAAAGTTGGCTGAGTTCGAGCGGCTCGATTGGTGGCAAGTCCGCGGCGACGAATAGAAAACCTCCCGTCTCTTAGTGCAAAACTCTTCTGCAGAACTCCGGAAACACGAAAGCTTGCCACATCCGCTCGCAAGGTAGAGAATCCCCTCTTTCTATGAGGGATACGAGCGATGCCTTTTCCAACTGACGAGCACATTCGCATTGGCGTGGATCTGGGTGGGACGAAGATCGAATTCGTCGCGCTGGAGCGGGACGGCAAGGAATTGCACCGTCATCGCGTCGCGACCCCGCGCTTTGACTACGAGGGAACGGTGCGCGCGGTGGCCGGAGCAGTTGAAGGAATCGAGAAGGAATTAGGCCGGCGCGCTACTGTCGGCGTAGGAATTCCAGGAACGGTTTCTGGAAAGACCGGTCTGGTGAAGAACGCAAATTCGACGTGGCTGAATGGAAGGCCTTTCGACAAGGATCTCAGCCGCGCGCTCGCGCGAGAAGTGCGTTGCGCCAACGACGCAAACTGCCTGGCTGTCTCGGAAGCCACCGACGGTGCGGGCGCGGGCCAGCATGTTGTTTTCGCGGTGATTCTCGGAACTGGATGCGGCGGAGGAATTGCGCTTGATGGACGCGTTGACAGCGGGTTGAACGGCGTTGCGGGCGAGTGGGGACACAACACACTGCCGTGGATGACCGTAGAGGAATATCCCGGCCCGGCGTGCTATTGCGGGCGAAACGGCTGCATCGAAACTTGGATTTCAGGAACCGGGCTGGAGGCGGATTACCATCGCGCGACAAACGTTTCACTCCGCGGCCCCGAAATACTCGCGCGCAGCACGGCTGGCGAACCTGCCGCGCTGGCGGCGCTGGATCGCTTCGAAGACCGCCTCACGCGCGGGCTAGCCCAGGTCATCAATCTTCTTGATCCCGATGTGATTGTGATGGGCGGAGGCGCTTCGCAGATCCAGCGAATTTATAAGAATGTTCCCGAGAGACTGAAAGGATACGTCTTCGGCAAGGAAGCGGAGACTCCGGTTCTACAGTCCAAGCACGGAGACGCAAGCGGCGTGCGCGGCGCGGCATGGCTCTGGCCACTCTAGCAGCAAAATCAAAGCCCGGCCGAATCTTTGGCTTCCAGAATATCCATTGGAGGTCACCGCAGGAGGCGAATTTCATCGAACGTGGATTCGAAACCGCCGCCTTCGGGAGAAGCGCACATGATGCCGGCGTCCACGCTGGCTTGCAGTGGAAGATAGCCAAGGCGCGTCGAAGCGAAATTCTTGCCATCGAGGGAATACAAAACTTCGAGAGATGAGCCTTGCGAACCAGGCGCCACCAGAGTGGGTCCTTCGTGGTGATTCCGCGGACCTGGACCAGTCCGAATATTCACGCGTAACCACCACGCTGGCATGCCCGATGCCATCCACGAGTTCCAGGCCGCACTTCAGCCAATTGCTGCCGTCCAGGCGTGCCATCAAGCCCACCTGGTCATAAAGCGCGGCATACTTCCCGGCGACGCGGCATTCGAACGTGAAGTCACCCGCAACGGGCAGAAAGAAAAAATGTCCGTTATCGGTGACGTAATCGTAAAATGTTTTCCGCCAGAAATCGGTTTTCGATTTGCTGGTGACCACAAGCTGGTCGCCGGATGGTTTCGCGACGGCGGGCTCGTTGAACCATTTCATTTTCGCGAAAAGAGATTTTCCCGAGCTTGCGACTCCCCGATCGAGGTTGTAGTTGCTCCGGCGAAGCTTTCTCCGATTCCTAAACTACTGCAAAGAGCACCGCAACTGAGTGCGGTGGCCTGCGAGAGAAAGATGCGCCGATTCGCGGTGTTCATGGCGGACTCCGGAAGAGGACTTTCCAGGTTAGACGCGGATGGTATCAATCGGGCTCACCTTCTTCCAAGCAGATAACTCTGCCACCGGAGACCCCGCGGCCAAGTTGACGAAGTAAGTGCGCGGGGGCAGAATGCCCGCCGAAGCCGCGCGGGGTGGCGTAAATGCGATACGACTTCCTAGTAGACACCTATGAGACGGAACGGATCAAAGTAGTGAGCGTTTGGAGCGAGTTCCGCGACGAAGATCTCCCCGTGCGCCCGCGCGCGAGCGATCCGCGCGGACGCAGCGTGCATGAACAGATGGTGCACCAGTGCGTCAGCGAGAATCTCTGGTTCGTCAACATGCTGGGGATAGAAGTAAATGCGCCACCGCTACCGGGGACCGAGACGCGAATGGAATTCATGAAGCGCTACGCCGAGGACAGCGGGAAGCGATTGGCTGCGCTCCGCGAAAAGGATGAGCCATGGTGGGAGTCCGAAACGAAATTTTTCGACGTGCCACGATCACGCGCGTGGGTGTTGGTGAGGCGCATTGCGCATACCGCGCATCACCGAGGCCAGCAAATGGCCATGCTGCGCATGCTCGAGCACGACTTGCACAGCAATTACGGCCCAACTGCGGACGCCGGCGGACTGATGCAGGCTCACGCCCCGACGATCTACGGTTATCCGAGCCTGCAGGTACTCTTCGATGGGGAAGCAGCCGGAGGCAAAAAGACACCATTGCCGGGCGCCGGAGGCAAAGCGGTGACCGAGCGCCCGGATCAAATGAAATAGATCGAAGGGTTTGCGCCGGTCTTATTCCGGCTTGGTGATAACGCCGCAGGCGATGCGCGGGGGAGCGCCGTTGCCTGTGCCGCCGGCCACCGCATGAATGACGAGGGCCGTCCCGCCATTGCTAAAGACGGAGTGGTCGTCGGTGCCCAGAGTAACGTTTGGAGCGATCGTACTTGCATGTGCAGTGCCGTCCGCGGAGACGAGCAGCGAAAAATCCGGGATATCCCCGGCGGGCATGCCTTCATGAGCATGACCCATGGCGTCAAAATGCGGCCCTGCGGATTTGAAGTCGGGCGGGTCGCACTTGGCGACCTGATGGATGTGAATGGAGTGTTCGCCCGGCGGGAGATTCTTGATGTCAATTGTGATTTTGACGCCTTTTGGAGCCGGCGTCAGTACGGCAGTGCCAACACTCTGTCCCTGGGCGTTCTTGATGTCCACGGTCACGGGTTTTCCAGCGGGATTCGCAGAGCTTGTCTGCACAAAAAGGGAACAGGCCGCAGACAACAACACCGCGGCGCAAACGAAACCTTTCATAATGGTTCTCCTCCAGGCTAATCGTGAATTAGAATTTGGACTCTCTCAGAAAATCGCCCCACCACAATCTAACCGATTCCTCGGTCGCGTGGCACGGAGTGTTCTCAAATAGATAGCCTGAGAAGTGAAGGCAAAGAGCGTTAATGGTCCGGATGGATCAGGGGCGATAAAAACTTGGGAAAGTCTTCTTCAGATTTTCCAGCTTGGGAAGATCGTTGTACATGATGTAGGGATCGTTGGGATTGTTCTTG
The DNA here is from genome assembly GCA_963729455.1 of uncultured Acidobacteriota bacterium. GTDB lineage: Bacteria > Acidobacteriota > Terriglobia > Acidiferrales > UBA7541 > Acidiferrum. The sequence goes on along the minus strand of CAVSNX010000001.1, from coordinate 53,456 downwards.
AGATAGTCTTGATGGTAGCCCTCGGCTTGGTAAAAGGCGTGGAAAGGCTCGACCCTCGTCACGATCGGCCGGGAGTAGACTTTCGCGGAATCAAGCTGGGCGATATAGGCCTGAGCAATGCGCTTCTGTTCTTCGCTGGTGTAAAGAATCAGCGAACGATATTGCGAGCCGGTGTCCGGGCCTTGCCGGTTCCACTGCGTTGGATCGTGCGCCACGGAAAAGAAAACCATCAGCAACTGCCCGTACGTAATTTGGGAAGAGTCGTAGGTAACACTGACCGATTCGGCGTGGCCGGTAACTCCCATGCTGACGCTTTCGTAAGAAGGTGACTTCACATATCCGCCCGCATAGCCCGATGTGGCGGAGGCGACGCCCTTGACGTGTTCAAACACGGCCTGGACGCCCCAAAAACAGCCGCCTGCGAAAACAGCGTTCTGCTGCCGGGGAGCGCTAGCCAGGGGCGCGTCTATCGCGGGCGCAGGGAAAGGCATTCGGGGAGCTTCCGGAGTCCGAGCGCCCAAAGCGCGCAGCGCGGTCCAGCCAACAAGGCCAATGATTAACGCGAGAGCAATCCCTCGGCCAATGTATGGGCTCTTCATAGTCAGTCTCCCCTAACACCTATCTCAGGTTACTCTTTCCAGGGCCTATTGGATGCGCCGGAGCCCCTGTGGGATTGCGAACAATCGCAACGGCGTGAGAACCATCACTGGCCCGGAATTACCCGCAGGGCGGATCGCTATCATGGGCCAAGCCGGTGGTTCCGCGTATTAGTTCACTGTCAAAGTGAGTGGAATGGGTTGAAGCTGGAGTGACTTTCCAGATGGTGATGCGGCCGACGGCATGAGCATGATGGTTGATGTGCCCGCAGGCGTCACGATCAATTGTGGGGCGTTTGATGAGCTTCGGGTTCCGCAGCTTGCCGAATACAGGACCGCGAGTATAAGCGCTACGGCGATGATGCCGACGGACGAGACGCGGTCTACAAGAGAAGTTCTTCCCAGGTTTCGGTTGCGATGAATAACCATCAGGAAAAGAAAACCGGCCACCAGAAAAAGTAGCGGGCCTACGCCCAGCGGAGGCGCGAATTGCGGAGGCATGCCTGGTGGGACCATGGCGCCAGTTCCGCTCGTCGTAACCATGACCGCAAACGAGGCCGCGACGCCGTTCGAAACAGTTACGCTCGCGGGGACCTGACAGTTTGCGCCTAGCGGAGCTCCGCTGCAGGCTGAGTGAAATGCTCCCGGTGAACCCGGAGCCCGGCATGATTTGCATGGCGAACTGCGCAGTTTGACCCGGGGCCACCGTTGCGGAGGATGACGCTCCCGGCGCAGGCCCCGCCGAAAAAGCCGGGTTGGCGTTTCCGCTCACATTGATGATCTGAGGGGAATTTGAGGCGTCATCGGTCAGGGTGATGGTTTCAGTGCGTTCACCGGAGGCGAGAGGAGCAAACGTGACGCCAATGGTGCAGCCGATGCCGGGAGTAAAGGTGCCGACGCAATTGTTCGTGGAACTGAAGTCATTCGAATTATTTCCCCCAACAACGATGGAGGTGATGTGCAGCGCGGCATTCCCGGAGTTCATAACCGTCACCGTGGCCAGCGCGCTGGAGGTTCCCTGTGTGATCGTTGAAAACGAAATGCTGCCCGGAGTGACGGTCACCGCTGGTTTTGGCGGTGGTGGCGTTACGCCTACGCCGATTAGTTGCACAGACTGAGGGCTGCCGGGAGCATTGTCCGTGGCTATCAGCGTGGCTTGCTGCAAGCCGCTGGCGGTTGGCGTGAAAATCACCGAAATCGTGCAGGATTTGCTCGGCGCCAATACCGTAGGCGCGCCGCAATTATCCGTTTCACTGAATTCGCCCCCATTTGCTCCGATAATCGCGATGGCACTCAGACTTAATCCCTGGCCACCTGTGCTCGAGAGGACGGTCATTTGCGCAGGGCTGGGTGAGCCGATCGTGATGCTACCCAGGGAGAGAGTGGTGGGAGTCCACGTCGCAACCGGACCGGAGATATTCTGCTGGCCCGGCACGATGCTGAAAACAAAATTTCCATTTGCCCCAGGGGCAGAAATGGACGTTCCAGCCACCGCGGTGAAGTAGCCCGTTTCAGGATCCGTCATATAGGCCTGGATGGACGTGCCTACGAGACCGTACATAAAGGGTCCGGTGGGATCCCCCATGAAGTTGGGCACCGAGGTATAGCCTGGCAATGGAGAGCTGGAACTTTCCGTAAGCGCCTGCGTTTGTGGAGCGATCGCAAAAATGTGAACCGGGGGAGAGGGCACGTTGGCGTCAGTCAAATAAAGAAAGCTTCCCGTAATTTCAGCGAAAAGGCTGATCGGAAATACGCTGGTGGCCAACGTGGTGAGTGATCCCGTGCCAATCGCGCCGGAATCCGCCGCGATTGGATAGATTCCGACTTGTCCCTCAATCTGGCCCTGTCCGATCGCAAGGAATCGTCCTTGGGAATCGATGGCAAAACACCGGCCCACGTTCCCCGGCTGCGTTCCCTTGAACAGACTTACCAAACCAGTCTGCGAATCCAAAACGTAGTCATTTAGTTCGGAATTCGTTTGAAGCTGTTGTGTCGCGCTGGACGGATTGGGGCCCAGGAACGCATAGAAATGCCGGTTTTGCAGGTCCGCTCCTGCGCCGATCACAGTGGAGTCCAATTCCTGGAAGGATCCTGGAACAGGGACGAGTGCGAGATTTGCAGCGTTAATCTGAAACGTTTCGATCGAGCTCTCCCCGGGATTTTGACCAACCTTGTTGATCACCGCGATGTACTGACCCGTGGATTCTACGGTGATGAATAGCGGCTGATTTGTGTTGGGTGATGCAAACGGAGAGGTAGGAACTTCAGAGAACGCTCCCGTGGACGAATTCACTTGGTACATGTGGATGCTGTTCGTGCCCACACCAAACAAGAATCGTCCCTGAACATCCAACGTTTGAAACTGTGCCGCCGCGTAAGGGGAGCCCTGCACGGGAGTCAGCAATCCTGTCTGATCGTTTCTTGTTAGGACGGCACCAGCAGTGGAAAACACAAGGGGCTGCTGAAACTGGGCGTGTGCCGAAATGGAACAGAAGAAGAGCAGCGCCAACAGCCAAAAAGACTGCAACACGTTTGAATCCTTGGGGTTGCACCCGGAATACACGCGAGCTGAGGCGGAACGGAGATCCGATTGCGTGGCCATGAGTCTTCCTTGGCCGTTATTCACACGGCTCTTTCTGAAATCCGAGAGGGAAACAGTGCCAAATTCACGGTAGCGCTGCGAATTCTCGCCGTCAATAAGAATTATTAAACAAGCTATCTTAATGTATGGTTTACATGACGAGACAACAGAGAAGGAACATGATGCCGTTGAACGCGGGCAATTAAAAATCTCTAATGTTCGAGAGGAAATTCTGAGTTAGTCTCTATTGCTTATGGAAACCGCTCGCCTCAACCTGGAGAAGTTACCTGCATCTGATGCAAGCCACCTCGTTACACGGCTCAATGGCAAACTTAGCCTGGAAACCGTGCACAATTTTATCGAGACCTTACGGCCCGAGCCTGCGGCTCACTTGATTCTGGATATGAGCGGCGTGTCGTTTCTGGATTCCGCCGGAGTGGGAGCACTAGTACGGCTTTACGTCCACCGCAGAAGCAAAGGGCTGACCTTTGCCTTGTCGGGGTTGACAAAGCAAGGGAACGCCGTAATCCAGGTGGCCGGATTGGCGAAGCTCCTGCCCATCCACGTTTCCGTTGAAGAAGCACTCGCGCGAAGCGCCTAGACGCAAGGCCTGCTCGCACGCGCCATGGCGTTGCCACGTCGCTGCTATACTTCCTTCATGAAAGACCATCCGCGGTTTACCGCTTCCGATGCGGAATACGAAAGCCGCGTCCGCGAGAGTTTCGTGCGCCAGGGATTGATGAAACATCTGGGCGCCGAGCTTGTAAAACTCGAGCCGGGCCACGCGGAGATTCGCGTCCCGTTTCGCCTCGAAGTGACGCAGCAGCACAACTATTTTCATGCTGGAGTTTCCGGAGCGATCGCGGACAGCGCTTGCGGTTATGCCGCCTACACCCTGATGCCGGCGGATGCCTCCGTTTTGACTGTGGAATACAAAATGAATCTTCTGGCGCCCGCCGATGGCGAAGAGATTATCGCGCGCGCAAACGTTTTGCGGTCCGGGAGAACGCTCAAGATCTGTATGGCGGATATTTTCGTCCGGAAAGACGGCGCGGAAGTACACTGCGCAACGATGCTCGCGACCATTATGTGCCTGCCAGGTAAGTCCGACCGTCCGAGCTGAACCTGGGCGGGATGCCCAGTGTGTTGCGGCTGAAAAAGGCAGCCCACTGAGAAACCCGCAATCTCCTGCCACGCTTGTGACAGGGAACACGCATCCAGGTCAGGCAACCGAAAGTTCACTCTCCCGAAGAATACGCATGAACTCTGTCGCGGCATGCGGCAGACGCGCACCACGCCTTGAAACAAGATAAAGGTGCCGCGGCATGTTCAACTGCCGCACCTTTACCTCTTTCATCCAGCCGTGCTCGATCTCCCATTGCACGCACATGCGTGGCACGATGGCCACGCCCATGCCCATCTGCACGAAACGCTTGATGCTTTCGATCGTGGGCATTTCGATGGGCATGTTCAAGGCCGTGCGGTTGCGCGCAAAGAGTTCGATGACCCGTCGGCGGAACGGCGATTCGACGATGTGAGCGATAAAGTTCTCGTCGCCGAGTTCCGCGACATCCACTTCGCGCTTCTTGGCCAGGCTGTGCTTGGCAGGCACGACCAGCGTCAGCTCGTCCTTCAGTATTTCCGTGGCTACCAGCTGCGCATCGCGGGGCACGAAGGAGACGGCTCCCAGGTCCAACCGGTAATTCAGGACTTCATGCGGGATGTCCCGCGAAAACATGCGGTGCACGCGTATCTGGACACCGGGATGCTTCTCGCGGAACTTCGCCAGGGCGGGAAGGAGGGCGTGAATGGAGCTCTCGTTCACACCGAGTGAGAGTTCGCCGCGCTTCAATCCTTCCAATTCGGTGAGCCCTTTCTTGACCTCATCCCGCAGGTTGATCAGCCGCTCGGCGTAGTCCTTCAAGAGCGTTCCGGCATCGGTCAGGCGGACAGGCCGCGCTCCCCGGACGAAGAGGGGCTGGCCGAGGGAGTCCTCCAGCTTGCGGATCGCCAAGCTGATGGCGGGCTGGGTGCGGTAGAGCCGCTCCGCCGCACGGGAGAAGCTGCCCTCCTTTGCAACCATAAGAAATACCTGAAGTTCGCCGAGATCCAAGGTTTTCCCCTGCGAGCCAGTATAAGGCAGGATTATCAAAAGCAGAACAAAGATAAATTGGACCAGAGGGCCAAAACGTGCGTTACTAGATCATGGGAGACCCTATGGACGTCGTACGCATTTTTGACACAACGCTCCGTGACGGCGAGCAATCGCCAGGCTTCTCGATGAACACCGAGGATAAGATTCGCCTGGCGCGGCAGCTTGCGGCCCTGAATGTGGACGTGATTGAAGCAGGATTCCCCATTGCGTCGAAGGGCGACCTGGAAGCGGTCAAGAGAGTGGCGCAAGAGGTCCGGAATGTGCCAGTTGCAGCTCTCGCGCGCGCCAAGAAACAAGATGTCGATGCCGCCCTGGAGGCTCTGAAACCCGCAGCCGCTCCTCGTCTCCACGTATTTCTGGCTACCTCCGATTTGCACCTCCACGCCAAACTGAACATGACGCGCGAGCAGGCCCTCGAAGCCATCGGCTCGATGATTCGGTACGGCCGCCAGCATGTCGCCGAAGTGGAGTTTTCTGCGGAAGACGCGGGGCGCACGGATATCGATTTTCTCTGTCAGGTCTGCCGCATCGCGGTGGATGCCGGAGCCACCGTCCTGAATCTGCCGGATACCGTGGGATACGCGGTGCCGGAAGAATATGGGGCGATGTTCCTCAAAGTGCGTGAATTTCTCGGCGATCCGCAGGGAATTACCCTGAGCGCGCATTGTCATGACGACCTGGGGATGGCGGTAGCCAATTCGCTCGCGGCCGTCCGCGCAGGAGTCCGGCAGATCGAGTGCACCATCAACGGTATTGGTGAGCGCGCCGGTAACGCGTCGCTCGAAGAAGTCGTCGTTGCGCTGGCGGTGCGCAAGGAAAGCTTCGGGGTTTCCACCGAAATTAAGTTGGATGAGCTGTTCCCCACGAGCCGTATGCTTACGGAAATCACCGGGGCGCAGGTGGCGCCCAACAAGGCCGTCGTTGGCGCCAATGCCTTCGCCCACGAGGCCGGGATTCACCAGGACGGAATCATCAAGAACCCTCTGACCTACGAGATCATTTCGCCGCAGACCGTTGGCGTACCGGCGCGCTCTTTGGTGCTTGGGAAGCATTCGGGCCGCAACGCGCTGCGGCTGTCCTTGCGGGATTTGGGTTACGAAGCGAGCGATAAGGAGCTTGCGGAAGTATATACGCGCGTGACCGCACTGGCGGATCAGGCTAAACACGTTCGCCCGCGTGACATTGTGGCCATCGCACATGAAGTCATCCGTCGGCGTCCGGCGGCCATGGCAGCGGAATCATCGCCAGCAGCCTGACCTCTCTGCTTCCGAAGAGATCGCGACGCGGGAAGCCTTCCCTGCGAATTGTTCTCGAAACGCCGGTGGCACGCTAGAATTTTGTAGTGACTCGGGGACCCTTATGAAGAAGACCATCGTCCTGCTGCCAGGGGACGGCATTGGCCCGGAAGTAACGCGCGCCGCAACAATTGTCCTCCGTGAGACGGCTCACGAATTCAATCATGAATTTGAGTTCATCGAACTCCCCGTCGGCGGAACGGCCATTGATGCCGCTGGCACACCGCTTCCAAACGAAACGCTCGATGCTTGCCGAAAGGCGGATGCCGTTTTCCTGGGCGCCGTCGGCGGCCCGAAGTGGGATTCGCTGCCCGTTGGAAAGCGCCCGGAAAGCGGCCTGCTTGATCTGCGCAAGGGTCTGGGACTTTATGTCAACGTGCGGCCGGTAAAACTGCTAGAGCCGCTGCTGGGGATTTCGCCCCTGAGGGCGGATCGTCTTGGGGATTTGGACCTCGAAATTATCCGCGAACTTGCTGGCGGAATGTATTTCGGGGAGCGCGGCAATACGACCGAGAAAGGTGCGAAACGCGCCTGGGACACGGAGTCGTACTCGACGCCGGAAATCGAGCGCATCGCCACGTTTGCCTATGCGCGCGCGGAGAACCGTTCGCGGCGGCTTTGCTCTGTGGACAAAGCCAATGTCTTGACCAGTTCGCAGCTTTGGCGCCGCACAGTTACCGCAATGAGCGCCGTTTACCCGTCGGTGAAGCTTGAGCACATGTACGTGGACAATGCCGCGATGCAGCTGACGCTGCGGCCCTCGCAGTTTGACGTGATTCTCAGCACCAACATGTTCGGAGACATTTTGAGCGATGCGGCCGCGGCCCTCGTCGGTTCGATCGGCCTCATCCCCTCGGCCAGTTTCGGTTCGACCGCGCCGCTCTTTGAGCCTATTCACGGCTCCGCACCATCCCTGGCCGGAACCGATTCCGCCAATCCGATCGGCTCAATCCTGAGCGCGACGATGATGCTGCGCGATGCCTTTGGGCTTTCTCTGGAGGCTGACTGGGTCGAACAGTCACTTTTGCGCGTGCTCGCCGGCGGCTATCGCACACCGGACATCAGCGAGCCCGGCGCCCGCGCTGTGGGTGGCTCGGTCTTCACCGAGATCCTTCGCGAGGAAATGCAGCGCACCCTCGAGCATGCCGAGCGCTACGGCTGGGGCGTATAGGGCCGGATTTTCCACGCGCTCGCCGAGAGAGCGCATTCCTTTTTGTACTAGTTTTCGTCCCAATTAGCGGGAATCCCGCTGTTCTATGAGGGTTCCAGTTCCTCGCGCTGGGCCAGGCCTTCAAGGGCGGGCGCTCCTTGCGAGAAGCTGCTGAGAATGCTACTTTTACACTTTCTTAAGCGGCTTGCGGCCAGCTTGGGTTAGGGGAACTGATGGCCGCGCGTGAACCGGGCAGAGAATCCGTTCCAGATTGCTTTCGTCAGAGGGTACGACACATCGTTACTCAAAGTCAGATTCTTGAGCCTTTTTCCCGGCAACTAGGCCGTCGCTAGTCTTACGCCTGTCATGGCACACTCTGCTTCCAACCCGAAGAACACCAAGCCTGTGACGGAAAGCCGTGAGGCCACGTACTGGCGCGTGGAAGGCTCGCTGCTCGAGCTCGGCGCGATGCGGCCCGTCGGTTTTTTCACCTGGAATTCCCAGAGTTTTTCGGAGCGCTGGGCGCGGCGCGCCGGCATGGCGGGCATGGCCCTGGTTCGGCCGTTTGCGTATGCTGCAAACCGCACGTTTGCCACAAGATTTTTGCACACCCTGCTCCGGGGAGTGAGCCGCGATAGGCTTGATCTCCTCGGCGAAGAATATTTTCACTACGTTTTGAAACCGCAGTTGCGCCGAGAGGCCGCGGAGAAGCTTATCCAAGCGGTTCGCCGCGGGGAAGGCGTGGTCCTTGTGGGCCAGCTGCTGGAAAACATCTTGCGGCCTCTGGCCCATCATTTCGGCGTTGAGTCGTTCATCTCCAACCGTTTAGAATTTCGCGACGGAAGAGCGACCGGGAGGTTGCTCGATCCGATCGTTCGTCCTCGCGGGCCCTTCGCGTGGATTGCCAGCGGCTCGACGGACGGGCGCGTGTCGCGCGAAAAACTTCTCTCCCAGCTTGGGTGGAAGAGCGATCCATCGCGACTCGAAAGCGCGTTGCAAACAACCGCGCGCTTGGTGTCTGGCACAGCGAAGCCAATCGCCCTGTTTGGCGATGGACCACGAGTTGACCGGCTCTCGGTCCGGGAAACTCTCGCAAAGCGGCATCTACTTTTGATTGGCGTGACCGGATTCATCGGGAAGGTTTGGCTCGTGGATCTGCTCGAAAAAACTCCCGATATTGGGAAGATTACGCTGCTGATTCGGCGCAACCGCACGACCTCCGCGCAGCGCCGCTTCGAGAAAATCGTTGAGGAATCGCCGACGTTTGACATTCTGCACGAACGCCATGGCCGGAAGCTCGCAGCCTTCTTGAAAGAAAAAGTGGAAGTGGTGGAAGGCGACGTCAGCCTGCCGGGCTTGGGGCTGAATGAAGGCACGCAAGCTCGCCTCGCGAAATCGCTCGATCTCATCGTGAACAGTGCCGGGCTGACGGATTTCAACCCCGATTTGCGCGATGCGGTTTCGTCCAATGTGGATTCCGCGCTGCATTTGCTTGAATTTTTGCGAAAGTGCGATCACGCCGGGCTCATGCATCTCTCCACCTGCTACGTTGTCGGCATGCGCGACGGCCGCGTCACGGAAGAATTGCATGGCAATTACAGCCCGGCGAACGGCGCCGACTTCGATGCCGAGCGCGAAGTCGAATCCCTGCGAGAGACCATTCGTCGTGTGGAAGCCCGTGCGGAAAGCCCGGAACTTACCAAGGCCCTTCGGCGCCAGGCGCTGGGCCGCGGCGGCGATGAATCGTCCGCGCCTGCGGCAGAGCTCGATGGCGTTTTGAAACGCAATCGCGCGCGCTGGGCAAAAAACAGACTTGTGCGCGTTGGCATGCGCCGGTCCCAGCATCTTGGCTGGCCCAATACTTACACGTTCACAAAAAGCTTGGGCGAGTCTCTACTCGCGCGCCGTGGCCGCGATCTTCCCATCGCTATCGTGCGTCCATCAATCGTAGAGAGTTCCGAGCGCTCACCCTTCAGCGGATGGAACGAAGGCATCAATACCTCCGGACCGCTCTCGTATCTGCTGGGCACGAATTTCCGCCAACTCCCTTCGAACGAGCGGAAGTGCCTCGACGTAATCCCCGTGGACATGGTCTGCCGCGGCATGACGCTCATCGCTGCAGGAGTGATTGCGCGGCACCACGCCCGGCTGTACCAACTCGCGACCTCCGCGATCAATCCGGTCAACATGGGCCGGAGCATCGAACTCACGGGACTGGCTCATCGCAAGCACTACAGAACAACGCAGAGCATTGACGGCTGGCTGAAGGTGAAGTTTGAAACGATTCCGGTGTCCAAGCAGCGCTACGAACAACTCTCGATTCCCCGGCAGAAGGCTGTCGTTTCCGGCATCAACCGGGCGGCTGTCACGCTCGGCATGAAGAAGCCGCCGCTGGCCCGGGCGGAACGCGATCTCATCCGCGCGCAAAAACTGATCGAACTCTACGAGCCGTTCATTCTCCACAATGAGCACGTCTTCGAATGCGAAAACGCACGCCTGCTCTCCGCCGCGCTGCCTCCCGAAGAGCGGCAGCTTTTCGACTTCGCTCCCGAATCCATCGATTGGTGGGATTACTGGATCAACGTGCACATCCCGGCGTTGCGCCGCTGGTGCTATCCCTTGATGGAGGGCCGTCCGCTGGAATCACGCGAACGGCGCGAGCTGGATTGGCCCGCCGAGCCTCCGCGGGAAGCGGCACTCTCCAAAGCAGCGGCACCGTCCGACCCTTTATGGCGATCTTCGTAACCGGCTCGACCGGCTATCTTGGGAGCTATCTTGTCGCCGGACTCTTCACCGAGCACCGCGACACGCTGAACCTTCTGGTTCGGGCGAAATCCGACCAGGAGGCGCACGAACGCCTCTGGACCTCGCTGCAACTCCATTTGGGATTCCCCGAATTCCTCGAATACGTCATAACGCGTGTGCGCATTTTTCGCGGCGATCTGACGAGCGATTGTTTTGGCCTGCCCGATGATGAGTACCACGCGCTGGTGGATACCACGGATTCCTTGATTCACTGTGCGGCCTCGCTGAATCGCAAGTCCGAAAAGCAGTGCCTGAACGTCAATTTGCGGGGAACGCTGGAGGTCATTCAACTGGCGCGGCGAGCGCAGAATCGCCATGGCCTGCGGCGGTATTCGCACGTTTCGACCGTGGCCGTCGCGGGGAAGAGGCAGAACGAAGTGGTAACGGAAGACGCGGCGATAGACTGGTCGCGCTCCGATTATGATCCCTACGCGCGCACCAAGAAATTCTGCGAGCACATGGCCAATCAGTTGTTGCCCGACGTCGAGAAAACAATTTTCCGGCCTGCCATTATTTTGGGCGACAGCCGGCGCGCCGATACCTCGCAGTTCGACATGGTGCAGGCCTTTCACGTTCTGGCGCAGATGCCTGTTCTTCCGCTACGCCCGCAAGATAAAATCGACATCGTGCCCGCGGACTTTGTCGGCAAAGCGGTCGTGGCGATTCATCAAAAAGAAGCGCCGGCACATGGGATCTACCACTTGTCTTCCGGAACCGGATCGCAAACCTACCTCGAATTGACCGAAGTCATCGCGCAGGCGAGCGGCACGCGGCGGCCCCTGTTTTCGTCCTGGTTGGGCGGGCCGTTTTCCCGCACCGTGAATTGGGCGGCGAATCGCGGCGGAGCTGTGGGCCACGGCGCATCGCTCCTCAAAGTCTTCTGGCCGTACTTGGACTGGAACACGGTCTTCGATAATTCCCGCATCGTTGCGGAACTCGGCGAAGTCCCGGCAAAATTTTCGACCTATGCCTATCCACTCTTGAAATTCAGCCGCGCGAATAAGTTTCGTTATCCGGCAAAGCCGTGGCCATCAGGCGCCGTTGTCGAGAAGATTTCCGCGGTGCGGAGCGCCGGCTCATGACGGACTTTCTGCTGGTCGCGTGGGTTAGCGCCTTGATCGAATTCCGGCGCTTCGGCTGGATGCTCGGACTCGGCCAACGCTGGACTCCCAGCGAAAAACTCAAGCTCCTCTTCGCGGGCTACAACGGCACGCGCAACACCGGCAGCGACGTGCGTGTGCAGGAGATGCTGCGGCAGGTTCGCCATATTTTGGGTGCGGACAAAACAGACTTCAGTGTGATGACGCAAAGTTTCGATCGCACCAAGGGCTACTTCGAAGGCGCGCGCCAGGTTCATCTCCCTGACGTCTATCCGCCGTTTCTTTTTCGCGAGGTGCGGGAGAATCACGGCGTGATCGCGTGCGAAGGCTCAATGTTCAAGAGTAAGTTTGCCAACGCGCTGACCACCATGATGATCGGCTCCCTCGGTTTGGCCTCGGCGGAGAATAAACTTTCTCTCGCCTACGGGGGAGAGGCGGGTCACATGGACGGCCTGATTCAATCCATGTGCGAGCGCTATGTGCAGGATTCGCTGGTCATCACCCGCAACCTTGAGTCGCAAACGCTCTTAAGCTCGCTCGGTATTCCGACCGAGCTCGGCACCGATACGGCATGGACCTTTGAGCCGCAACCTCCCGAATATGCCCGCAAGGTGCTGCGGGAAGCAGGCTGGGATGAGAAGACGCCCGTTCTTGTGCTTTGTCCGATTCATCCGTTTGTTTGGCCAGTCAAAGCTTCCGTCGCCAAATATCTTGCGAGCGTAACGAGCGGCGCCTACAAAGACAGCCAGTACCGCACCGTCTACTTCTTCGAATCGGGATCCGAAGTGGACCGTAAATACCATCATTACATTTCCGGCTTTACCAAAGCGGTGCAGGCATTTGTGCAACGCCATCGTGTTTTTCCCATTCTAGTCGCGATGGAACGGCTGGACACAGTTGCCTGCCGCGATATCGCCGCACATATTCCCGGCACACCAGTATTCACCTCCGACGACTACGACATGTTTCAGCTCGTATCCATCCTGCGCGCTTGCACATACATGGTTTCCTCGCGCTATCACGGTATCGTCACCTGCATGCCAAGCCTTGTGGCCTCTGCGGGGGTTACCATGGATGAACGCATCCGCAACCTCATGCGCGAGCGCGGCCACCCGCATCTTTTCCTGACGGTGGACGATCCTGATCTGGAACCGAAACTTCTTCAAATCATGGAGACTCTCGTTGCCGAAGCGGAATCCGTGCGTGAAGGCATCGGCCGCACCGTCGTTCGCAACTTGAAAGTCATGGCGCGCATGGGCACGTTTCTCGAAGACGCCATGCGCCGCACGTATCCCGAATTCCCCTTGCGCTCCGGCGTGCTCACCTGGGAAGACTATCTTCCGCCGCTCAGCAATTCCTTGCTCAAACTCACCGAGCGCTATGACTCTGCGCCGGCCGTGCTTGCGGCGTCACGCTGATTCTTCATGCCGAACTTCCTGGAAAATATCTTTGCCCACCTCAAGCGCGCGGAAGGCCGCGTCGTTCTTCGCGAAATTCGCGGCGAGAATTTCGTCAGCTTGACGGGTGGGGAATTGCTCGATCAAGTGCAGCGCGTGCGCGCGTATCTACGGCGAGCGGGCCTGCAGCCCGGAGATCGCTGCGCGCTTCTCGCGGCCAATTCCATTCGTTGGGCGGCGTTCGACCTGGCGCTCATGGCCGAGGGCGCGATCGTCGTGCCGCTTTATTCGCGCCAGGCGCCGGCGGATCTTGTTGGAATGATGAAGGATTGCCAGCCGCGTCTCGTCTTCCTTGGCGATGCAGCGCTCGGCGATGGTGTCGCGCACGACTGGCCCGAAGCTCCACGCCGCGTTCTTTTCGACGAAGTCCTGCAGCAGCCCGCCTCGCCGCAGCGTCTGCCGGACACGCCCAACCCGCGGCACGATTCCGATATCGTCACGACCATCTATACTTCCGGCACGTCGGGCGAGCCAAAAGGCGTTTGCCTCAACGTTGGCAACGTCACGCACATGATTTCCTGCACCACCGAGCGCCTCGATCAGTTGATGGGCGAAACGCACGAACCGGACCGCGTCTTCCACTACCTTCCGTTCAATTTTGCCGCTTCTTGGATTGTGCTTCTAACCTACCTCACGCGCGAAAGCATCCTCACGCTTTCCACCGACCTCAACAAACTTGCTGACGAAATTCGCCTGGCTTCACCGCACTATTTTCTAAACGTGCCGACGCTGCTCGAACGCGTCCGGCGCGGCGTGGAAGAGGCGCTTGCGAAGCGCCCCGCTCTGATTCGATCGCTTTTTGCGAAGGCCCGGGACGCATGGCAGCGCCAACATGTAGGCCGCGGCCGAGCGCTGGATGCCTTCTGGCTCGGACTTGGGCGAAGACTCATCTTCGGCAAGGTCAAGGAACGTTTTGGATTGCATCTTCGAACATTGATTTGCGGCTCCGCGCCGCTTTCGCCGGAGACTCAGCAGTTTTTCCTGATGCTTGGCATTCCCGTGCTGCAAGGGTACGGACTCACCGAAACTACAGGCATTTGCACACTCGACGACCCGCGCGTGCCCGTCGAGCCCGGCTACGTCGGCAGCGCGATTAGCGGCGTCGAGATGAAAATTGCGGAGAATGAAGAGATCGTTGTGCGCGGCCCGCATATTTTCCCCGGTTATTGGAATCGGCCCGAGGAAACCGCGCTTGTCCTGCAAGACGGCTGGTTCCACACCGGTGATCAAGGCGAAGTGAATGTGCGTGGCAATTGGCGCATCAGCGGCCGCATCAAAAATCTAATCATTCTAAATTCCGGGCACAACATTGCGCCAGAGCCGATCGAAGATAAAATCGCACGGCTTCTTCCGGCAGCGCAGCAAGTGGTAATCGTCGGCAATGGACGCGGCTATCTCTGCGCCCTGGTTACCGGAGCCGTCGAGATCGCGACCGTTCAGGCCGTGCTGGATACTGTGAATCCGGAGCTCCCGCATTACCGCCAGATTCGCAAATTCACCGTGATTCCCGAGCTCTTCACCATTGAAAACGGGCTGCTCACCGCCAACGGCAAGCTTCGCCGCGGCGTCATCAATGCGCGCTATGCTTCCGAAATCAAGGCCATGTACGATGGCCCCGGAGTGCGGGAAGTCGCCAGCGGGAAACACGCATGAAAAGTTTCAACGGCAAAACGCTGCGCTGGGAATGGCGCGAGGGCCTAATCGATTTGACCCTCGACCACGAGCCCGCCAATGAAATTGGCACGGCCATGCTCGCGGAGTTGGAGAAGTTTGTCGCGGCGTTCGCTGCGCTTGCGCCCGAAACCTCGGTCTGTATTATTACCAGTGCGCGTAAAGCGGTGTTCTCGGCAGGAGCGGATCTGCGCGAGCTGTATCGCGGCGCGGCGCCTCTTCCTGAAATAGAACGCCTCGCGCGCGTGCGCGATTTTCTCCAGCGCATCCACGCCGTCCTGAACGCGCTCGATGCCGCTCCGTTCGTCACCATCGCCGCCGTCCACGGCGTTTGTTTTGGCGGCGGACTCGAGCTGGCGCTCGCCTGCGACATCATCGTTGCGGACAAAATGGCGCGGTTTGCATTTCCCGAGTTGCGCCTGGGACTCATTCCTGGCTTCGGCGGCATCCCGCGCTTGAAGCGCGATCTCGGCAACGCCTTCGTGCGGGATTTGCTCTTTACGGGCCGCACGGTCAACGCGACCCGCGCGCAAGCCGTCGGTTTAGTCGCACAGCTCGCTGGCGAAGGCGAGGCGCTTCGCATTGCGCGTTCGACCGCCGCACAAATTGCAAAGTTTGACGGTACCGCGCGCGCGGCAGCCAAGAAGTTCATCAAGCCCATCCCGCACGAAGAACTGCGCCGCGAGATCGACCTCTTTTGCGAGCTCTTCACGCGCCCTGCCGTGATGGCCGCGCTCAAGAAATTTGTCGAAGACTCAGGGCCCATGCCCTATCTTCCCTGAAGGAAGCGAGACTCGCGAAATTTTCTTTCCTGCGGCAGGGATGATAAATTTAGCCTTCTATGCGCACGCTGGAACAAACGACTCAGGAAGTCCTCGACCTCGCGGCAACGCACTTTCAATTGCCGGCGGGATCGCTCGCGCCTGGCGACGATTTCTTCAAGAAACTCGGCATTGACAGCCTCCAAACACTCGAGATGCTCTCCCGCCTCGAAAATCATTTCGGTATTGAGCTCCCCGACTACGAAGTCCAGGGCGTCAGCGATTTTAAGACCCTGGCCGAGCGGATTCAGTCCCGCCTGTAATGCTGGACCTTTCCCAATATCAATCCATTGGCGAAGCGCTGCGGGATGCGCTCGACCAGTTTGCAAATGAAGTGTGTTTGATCGAAGCCGACCGCGAGCGCGAGAAAGAGCGCCTGACGTACCTTGAGTTCAAAGCGCGAGCGCATCCGCTAGCTAAAGCTTTGCAGGACGCCGGACTCGCACCGGGCGATCGCGCCAGCATCATCATGACCAATCAGTCGAAATGGCTGATCTCCGCTTATGTTATTTTTTTCACGGGCGGCACGCTGGTTCCGCTGGACTACAAACTCACTCCCGAGGAGCAGTGGCAACTTCTCAAGCATTCCGGCGCCAGCATCCTCATCACGGAATATCCCATCTGGCGGCAGCTCAGCGCATCTACTCGCCGTTTGGCCGCCACAAAATTGAAAACAGTCCTGGTCACGGAAGCGCCGCCCAACGCCGATCTCGCCGGCGCTTGCCGCTGGGAAGAATTTCGCGGCGAGGACGAGCCTGTCTTCATTCCGCGCGAACGCAAGGACACAGCCTGTATCGTCTATTCCTCCGGAACCGGCGGCCGCCCCAAAGGCTGCATGATGACGCACGAAAACTATCTGGAACAATGCGTCGCGCTCACTTCGATCTATCCCTTCTGGCCCGGGGTGCGTTACTTGAGCATTCTGCCCACGAATCACGCCATCGATTTCATGGTCGGCTTTTTCGGACCGTTTACCTGCGGGGCCGCGGTGGTGCACTTACGTACCTTGCGCCCCGAATACGTCCGCGAAGCCTTTCCGAAATACAAGATCACCTACGTCAGCCTCGTTCCGCTGGTGCTGAAGAACTTGCAAAAAGGTCTGCAAGCGCGTTTCGATGCCTTGCCTCCCGGCAAACGGAAAGTTTTCGACGCCCTCGTCGCCATCAACAAAGCGCTGACAAAACACCGCCCGCGCCCGGGCATCAGTCGACGCTTGCTGAAACAAGTCCATGAAGCGTTTGGGGGAAAACTGCGCACCATCATTGTCGGCGGCGCGTTCACCGAGCCGCAAACCCTGCAGTTTTTCTACGACCTGGGAATTCCAGTCGCGAATGGCTACGGCCTCACCGAAGCCGGCACCGCCATCACCGTCAACGACTTGAAGCCGTTTCGGGCCGACACCGTTGGCAAACCACTCCCAGGCATGGAAGTGCGCATCCTGAATCCTGCTCCCGACGGCGTCGGCGAAGTTTCCGTTCGCAGCAAGACCGTCATGTCCGGCTACCTCAACGAACCCGAGCTCACGGCCGAAACCATCGTCGACGGCTGGCTGATGACCGGCGATCTCGGCCGCTTCGACGAAACTGGTCACCTGCAACTCGTCGGCCGCAAGAAAAACATGATCGTCACCGAAGAGGGTAAGAACATCTATCCCGAGGACATCGAAACCGTCTTCGAAAGCCTTCCCGTGAAAGAGTTCTGCGTTTTCGCCGCCAACTACATCTGGCCAAAACGTTCCATGGTAGGCGAACAGCTCGTCCTCGTGCTCCATCTCGAGCAAGGACAGCAACTCAGCGATCCGCTGCGCCAGGACATCAATGCGCGCAACAATCGCCTGCTAAACTACAAACGTATCCATGGGATCGTTCTCCTAGACGAGGACTTCCCTCGCACGGCTTCCCTGAAGATCAAGAGAAATACTCTGGCGGAACGTCTCGCGAAACTGGACAACGCGACCGCGGTTCTGCCTTTGTGAAGTTATTTTGAAAATCATTTTTGATTAGGAGTTACGATCTCGGCTTCGTTCACGCAGCAAATGGACCGCTTTTTCGCCATCGTCAACCCCGCCGCCGGTGGCGGCCGCTCGGCAAAACTCGCCGGGCCGGCCCTGGCACGGCTTCGCGAAAAAGGTTTGCAGATTGACGTCATCGCCTCCACCGGCCCCGGCCATGCTGTTCAGCTCGCCCGCGAAGCCTACAATCAGGGCTACCGCCGTTTTCTCGCCGTCGGTGGCGACGGCACCGCACACGAAATTCTCAACGGCGTTTTCGCCAGCCACACTTCCGTGGAACGCATCTCGCTCGGGTTTCTTCCCCTTGGCACCGGAAATTCCTTCTTGCGCGATTTTACAAAAGACGGCGCCGATGCTTCGATGCAAGCCCTTCTCGAAAACCGTAAACGTCCCGTTGATCTCATTCGCCTGACCCATGCCTCAGGCGAAATCTATTCCTTCAACCTCCTGAGCGTCGGCTTCACCGCCGACGTCGCGGCCCTCACCAATCGCATGTTCAAGCCCTTCGGCCATCTCGGCTATCTGCTGGGAGTATTTGTACGCGTCGTGCAGCTGCGCCGGCGTGCGTTCGCGCTGCGTTGTGACGATGACAAGGAGTGGGATGAGCGCCGCTCGCTATTCCTGGCCTTCAACAACAGCAAGTACACCGGCGGCACCATGCTCATCGCGCCGAACGCCGATTCCACCGATGGACTCATTGAATTCGTCCGATGGGGCCCCATCGGCAGGCTCGGTTTGTTGCGCATGCTGCCCCGGCTCTACGACGGCACGCACATCGCACATCCCCTCGCCGCGCGCCGCGCCGTGCGCCACGTCGAATTCAAAGCTGGCGCACCCGTGGACTTCATGATTGATGGAGAAGTAGCCACGCTCGAGTGCCGCTCCCTCGACATTCTTCCCGCTGCCGTGGAAATCCACATATGAAGCGGCCCTGGCTGGTATTTCGCAGCGCGATTCTGTGGATCCTCAGCGGCCTGCACTTCTTTATCGTGGCCCCCCTGCTGGTTTTTCTTGGAATTTTTCTGGATCCCCACAAGCACGATTGGCTCCAGCGCGGTCTGTGCCGGCGCATCGCATTTTTTTCCGGCGTGAAGGTCGAGGCGCGCCGCTCCCCGGGCTTCGATCCCAACCGCACATGCTTCTTCATGTCGAACCACGTCAATCTTTTCGATCCCTTCATGCTCTATTGCGTCATTCCGCAGTTTGTGCGCGGCTGGGAGCTCGAATCACATTTCAAAATACCCGCGTACGGTTGGCTGATGAAGCGCTTCGGAAATGTCCCCGTCCCGGACATTCGCCGTTCCTCGGACCTGAAACGCATGTGGCGCCTGACGCAGGACGCCATCGCCGGCGGCACCAGCCTGATCATTTTTCCCGAAGCCAAGCGCACGCGCGACGGCCACGTGGACCAATTTCAGGACGGCGGCTTCCGCGTCGCCCAGCAGCTCGGCATCCCCATCGTGCCCGTCAGCATTGTTGGCTCCTTCCAGCATCACCGCACCGGCTACTGGATGCTCTGGCCCGCAAAAATAACGGTGCACCTGCACGACATCATTGAGACCAAAGGGTTCACCAAGGACGATGTCCCGGCGCTGCGCGATCGCGTCCGCGAGATCATCTCTGGCCCAGTCGAGGAATCCCTGCGAGGTCACCCTGAGGTCTAAAGGAGGATCAGATCGATGAAATGTTTTACGCAGCTTTTCGTTCTCGCACTTCTGTCTCCATTTGTCTTGCCTTCTCTCCGCGCCCAACGGAGCCCTTCACCTTGTAAAGAAATGAAGTACGAGCACCACAACATGATCGACTACGGCCCGCTACGAATCTCTGCTGTGCGAGGGATTGCGAAGGACTTTCAAGGTTTTGCGGCTTCTGACGCTTGTGTCGGTATATTTTCCGAAACCGATCATATGCTTGTTGCAACAGCACAAACAGATTCTAAAGGCCTTTTTGAAATTCGAGGCGTTCCAGACGGAAGGTATGTGCTGATTGTCGCATCCGAATTCTATTGCGCCGCAAATGTTTCCGTTATCTTGAGGGGCCGCTCACATGTGAAGAAGAGGCTCTTGGCAACAATAAAGCTCAGTGCGTTCGATGTTTGCAGCTACGTCGAATGGAAATAACTCGAACCCTAGAGTGCAGAGCGGATTTATAGCGACAGCTTAATCCCCGGCAGTGTGCGTCCCGCGCGCGTTTCCTGCCAGGTGTAATAGATTCTGTGAATAACGGTAATCGTCGAAACCACTGCGATCACCCACAAGACGGGGCCCATGCGGTTAAACAGCCCGCCGATGATCAGCAGCACCAGTCGCTCCGGCCGCTCCATGAACCCAACCTTGCACAACGGAATCAGGGACTCCGCGCGCGCCCGCGCATAACTCACCATCACCGAACCCGCTGTAGCCACCGCCGCCAGCACGACATACTCCGTGCGCCCGCTCACGGAGTAGTACACCAGCAATCCCATGTACAGCGCCATATCCGCGTAGCGATCCAGCGTCGAATCATAAAACGCGCCAAACGCCGTCACGCGATTCTGCTTTCGCGCCACCTGCCCATCCAGCATGTCCAGGAACCCGGCAAACAAAATAATCAGCGCACCCGTGAAAAAACTCCCCACGGCAAAGAAAGCCGCCGCGACGAAATTCACCACCAGCCCGAGGAACGTCAAAAAGTTCGGATTGATCCCCGTGGCGGCGACGGCGCTGACAATCTTGTCCAGCAGCCACTTGCTGCCGCTCCCGATCATCCCTGTGAACGTAGCCATATCTTTATAAGTGTCTCAAAACGCGCTTTTTTTGCGAAATCGCGAGAGGCCTGTGATTCTGCGGCATCCTACACTAGCCTCGCGCAACATCACAAACACCCGGCCACTTTGTCTCTCCTTGATGAAACTTTTAAATCGCTCGCATCGGCCAATTCTTCTTGACGCCGAGCCCCCTTCATCCTACAGTCCCAAAGTTTAGAGATTCTTCGCCAACAATGACCACCAACGAGCTTTCTCGCCGCACTTTTCTTTTGCGTGCAGGAACTGGAATCAGCGCCGCCTGGGTTTCGACCCGCTGGCCTGCCCTGCTTTCCGCCGCAACCCACGCACACCAGGCCGCAAAATCCACCACCCCGCCCAAATTCGAATTCTTCACTCCAGAACAAGCCGTCGAGATTGACGCCATCTCCGCCCGCATCATCCCCACCGACGATACCGCCGGAGCCCGCGAGGCCGGAGTCGTCTACTTCATTGACCGCGCTCTGGTTACGTTCGACACCGAAGATCAAAAAACCTATCGCGAAGGCCTGCCCGAACTGCAGGCAAGAGTGACCGAAATGTTTCCCGCTGTCCCGAGATTCTCCGCCGCCACACCAGAACAGCAAGACGAAGTCCTGCATTCCTTCGACGAGAACGCGAAATCCTCCCGCCGCCCCTTTCGCGCGCGCCCCGGCGCCCAAGACTTCTTTGAAACGCTGCGCCAGCACACCATCGCCGGATTCCTGATCGATCCCGAGTACGGCGGCAACAACAGCGGCGCTGGCTGGAAAGTCATCGGCCGCGAACGCGAGCACATGTTCCAATCGCCCTTCGGCTACTACGATAAGGACTATGTGGGCTGGCAGCCGGCCAACAAGGAAGCCAACAAGTCATGAGGTCCGACTTGCCCAAGTACAAAACTTCCGACGAAGTCGATTTTGTCATCATCGGTTCTGGCGCCGCAGGCGGCATCCTGGCGAAAGAACTTTCGACCAACGGCTTCCGCGTTGTGGTTTTGGAACAAGGTCCTTATCTGACGGAATCCGATTTCTCCCATAACGAAATCGAAATTCTCGCGCAGGACAAGCTCACCAATCACCCCAAGCTTCAGCCCAACTCGTTTCGCAAGACGCCCGACGAAAAAGCCAAGCCTCAGCGCGCGCTCGTCTACGGCCGTTGCGTCGGCGGCACCAGCGTGCATTTCACCGCGAATTTCTGGCGTTTCCACGAAATTGATTTCATCGAACGCAGCAAGATTGGCCCGATTGCCGGAACGACTTTCACCGATTGGCCGATCACCTACGCCGACCTCGAACCCTATTACACGAAAGTCGAATGGGAAATCGGCGTCTCCGGCCTGGCCGGCGCCAGCCCGTTCGATCCCCCGCGTTCGAAGCCCTATCCCATGCCGCCGCTGCCCGTGAAATCTTCAGGCGTCATTTTCGAGCGCGCCGCAAACAAACTCGGCTGGCATCCATTCCCTGCACCCATGGCGATTCTTTCTCAACCGCGCCCCGGCCGGAGCGCTTGTATCAATTGCGGTTTCTGCCTCGCGTTCGGCTGCGAAGTAGGCGCCAAATCCAGCTCGCTGGCCACCGCCATTCGCATGGCGGAAAAAACCGGCCGCTGCGAGATTCGCCCAAATTCCTACGTCCATCGCATCGAAACCGACGCCAATGGCCGTGCCGTCGGCGCCGTCTACTTCGATGAGCAGCGCAACACCCATCTCCAGAAAGCTAAAGCGGTCGTCGTCTGCGCCAACGGTGCCGAGACCCCGCGCCTGCTCCTGCTCTCCGCCAACAAACAATTTCCGAATGGCCTCGCCAATTCCAGCGGTTTTGTCGGCAAGAATCTGATGCTCAATTCCGGCGCGATCTCCATGGGCGTCTTCGAGCATCCGCTCAACGATTACAAAGGATTCGCCGTCAGCCGCATTTTTCACGACTTCTACGAACTCGACGCCCGGAAAGTCGGTTTCTACGGCGGCGGTGGCATTGACGCGCGCTTTGACATGACTCCCATCGGCTTCGCCATGGGCGGCCTTCCGCCGGACACGCCGCGCTGGGGCAAGGACTTCAAGGCCGCGCTAAGCCACAACTTCACCCGCACCATGGAAATCTTCTGTCACGGCACATCGCTACCTCTCGAAAACAACAGTTTCTCGCTCGACCCAGATCTGAAGGACACCTGGGGCCTCCCCGCTCTCCGCTTGACCTACAAGGATCACCCCGACGACCTCAAGCTCGTGAACTGGCTGAACGTTCGCGCGCAGGAACTCCTCGACGCCGCGGGCGCCGAAAAAAAATGGAGCTATCCGGCGCAGGAGCAGCAATTCGCCGTGCACCTTCTCGGAACCTGTCGCATGGGCAATGATCCGAAAACATCCGTGATCAACCCGGACCACCGCACCCACGATGTAAAAAATCTCTTCCTCTGCGACGGCAGCAGCCTCGTAACTTCCGGCCGCGGCCAGCCCACCATGACCATCGAAGCGCTCGCCTTCCGCGCCGCCGACCGCATCACCGCGCTAGCCAAGCGCGGCGAACTCGGCGCCTGAACTTGCGCCGCTTGCACGAACTCCAGTAAATTTTCTCTGGCCACAAAAAAGCACATTCGTCATTTGAACTGCGAGGGGTGAATTCGTGAATGGCAATCGTCTGAGTTTTTGGTTTTCTCTCGGTGCAACTGGGTTGGCGGTCCTTCTTGCATTTGCCGGAGCAAGTGCGCAATCCACGCCACCGCAAGCACCCGCCTCCGGTGCCGCGGTGCCCAAGCTTGCTGAAGAGGAATTCAAGAACATCCGGGTGTTCAAGGGAATCCCCGCCGATCAGCTCATCCCCGCAATGCAATTCATCGCCGCCTCGCTCGGCGTCGAATGCGAGTATTGCCACGTCGCACGCGCGTTCGATAAAGACGACAAGAAGCCCAAAGTCACCGCGCGCAAAATGATCGCCATGATGATGGCCATCAACAAGGAAAACTTCGAAGGCCACCGTGTCGTGACCTGCTACTCCTGCCACCGCGGCTCCGCCGCGCCCGTAGGCACGCCGATCATCAGCGATGAAGAACCGAAGCCAGGAGCTGCTGAGGGCACAAAGCCTGGCGAGGAAAAACCAGTTCTTCCCGCGGCGGACCAGCTCCTCGACAAATATCTAAGCGCCGTTGGCGGTGCCGCAGCCCTCCAGAAAATTACCAGCCGCGTCGAGAAGGGCTCGCTCACAATGTTCGGCGACCGCCATGTTCCCGTCGAAGTCTTCGCCAAAGCGCCAGACAAACGCTACTCCGTGATGCATCTTCCCGGCGGCGACAGTGTCACCGCCTACAACGGGAAGGTCGGATGGCAATCTATCAACTCCCAGCCCCCGCGCGTACGCATGTCCACCGCGGCGGAGAACGCCGCCGCCAGCATTGACGCCGACTTCTATTTCCCCGCGCACCTCAAATCGCTCTACGATAAATTCCAGGTCCAGCCCGGCGAAAAAATCTCCGGCCGCGACACCTATCTCGTCATCGGCGAACGCGAAGGCCAGCCCCCCATCAAGCTCTATCTCGACACCGAATCCGGCCTGCTTCTCCGCCTCGTCCGTTACGCCGAAAGCCCGCTCGGCCGCCTCCCTACTCAAGTGGACTATGCCGACTACCGCGACGCTAGCGGCGTGAAAATCCCCTTCCGCTGGACTCTCGCCCGCCCCGGCAACCGCTTCACCATCCAGATCGACGACGTCCAGCAAAACGTGCCCGTAGACGACGCCAAATTCACGCCGCCTCCAATTCCGCCTCCACCGCAGGCCGCACCGCCGAAACCCTAGCCTGTAACGGTCTCTAGCGACCAAACGAATCAATTCAATTGGATTGGAAATATGAGTGTCGAATAGAAATGGTGGGCCCTAGTTGACGATCTTCGAACTTTTCCGCCAGGCCATGTCGTCGCAGGGATTTCACACAGTAGAGACCTCCCGCCTCTTTGACGCCGGAAAGCGGGTCCCAGTACCGACTTGTCCAGTCAGGCGAATTACCGGGGCTAAAGCAGAACAGTAGAATTTGGTTCGCATTTTTCGAGCTTGCCTTGTAATACCCCGAACAATGCTGAGGCCCTGAAAAACGGGTCCTTCTGTTGAGTAGCCCACGTGAGCGCACCTTGAGAATCGCCCCGTTGTGCTCTGGTTTTCGCGATCTTTTGTATCGCCTCGGCTTGGTACTTATATCTCAAGCTGCCGTCAATCCGGGGAATCACTGAAACGGCGACCCCTATGCGGCCGTGTCTAGCGAGTTGCTCCGCAACGTCGACAAGATACGCATCCACGTTTATGGATTTGTCAGAGAGCCTCAAAGTGGCGAGGGCACCTTCCAAGTCGCCCTGTGCTGCTTTTGCCACCGCAGCTAAGGCAGGATACGGCGCTCGCCGAAAGGCAGCCTCGGCTTCGGCGGCTTCGCCCAATGCTAGTTTTGCCTTCCCAACTTCGATGAGCGCTTCTCGTTTTTCATATCCATCCGGAAGCGCATTAATCTCGGTCATCACGTTCACCGGAAGTCCCAGTCGGATCTCGTGTTCTGCAATGATCCCGAGCGTCAAGCCTCCAAAATCAGAGGACTCTTGGAGCGCCATCTTTGCTGCCTCGTTGAAACTGAGCTCAGCATCGGCATGCAAACCGTTCATTGCTTGAGCTTCGCCAATGTCGTAGAGCACCCGAGCATGTAATCCAGGGGGCAGTTGGTCGGCAATCTGTTTCGCGTTGGCGAAATCTTTGGCTTCGATTCTTGCGTTCACAATCCCGTCCCGAACTTGTTCGCGAAGCCCGCGGTCTTTAATCAGCTCTCCTGTTTGGAATGCTGCTTTTGTGTCGCCTGCTTTGGCCTGATCAAACATAATTGACCACCAAGCAGAATCCTTGTCATGAATCATCTCGACTGTCCTTAAGGCAGCGGCTACGTCTCCCTTTCTCAAGTCATAAGTGATTTTGCCTTCAAGAATAGTGTCCCGGTCCTCAGAGCTAATATGCGGGATTGAGGCAAGCGCGCCTTGCAAATCACCATACTCGGCCTGCTTAACTGCTATCTGCACGAATACGTAAGGGTGTTTCTTGCTGATTCCCTTCGCCGTCGACCGAGCGCCCGAAAAATCAGCTCTGTCGGCCTGACAGAGAGCCAGTTTGGCCAGCATGTCGTTAATTGAAGCTCGGTCTTTCATGCGTCCGACAGTGCGTAGTGCCGCATCAAACTGATTGAGATTAGCCTCGTAGCTCGCGATGTCCGCAAGCAACCACTCTCTATCTTCTAGTTGAAGGCTTGCAGCGGAGGAGGTCACCTGTTCAAATAGCGTCTCGTCAAAACACTTGTCTGTAGTGGGGCGTTCGGTCGTTCTTTGTGCCACAGAGTTCAAGCCGAACAGAGAAAACGACGATGCGACACTTAATGAACTAAGAAGAAAGACCGCGAGTGGGTCAAAGAATAGGAATCTCCAAGAGGGGTGTGCAGATTTCATTGCAGTCCGTCACAGGGGTCTCTGACAGAATTATCACACAAGTGGCTGGTAAACGATGCCTGACAAGCGGGTTCTGGTGCGCCATTTGTCCCGTGAGTCGAGTTGTGAGGACTCGTTTATCTGCGCCGGGATTACTGAGCTATGACGGACGAACTACTCCTCCCCCCTCCAATGTGGTTCAGCGCGGCAGAACACTGAACCACACGCAGTGTTCTGGTCGAAACATACCCTTCGCGTTCTGCCCCTCTTCGAGATAAAGGCCCTCCGTACAATCGACTAAGTCAGAATGAGTCTGCAAAAAGACCGCAGGCGAAAAGCTCGATTTGGGCGGGAGCGACCCGGATGTTTGTGCGGTTTTGCCGCCCAAAAGTGCTCACCGGGTCGCTACCGCCCAAATCGCTTATCGGAAATCGGCAGGGCCCTTTCGGAGCCCCAAAAGCAAAAAAGTTCATTTTCCTTGAAATGTTTTTCGAACTTCTTGCCCATTAGTATAAGTAGAGGGGTACTCCTCTATGCCTCCCCTTCGGCCTTCCTCGTAATTCCTCGTAGGAAGCCCACCTCCCAACGTACAGCATGCCGTCACCACTACTTGACACGCGAGAGGTGTCCCCAGCCCAGGGGACCACAGTGGGGAAGCAACTCGCTGGCGATGATCTGCTCGCATTGCGGGCGATGTTCCTCTTGCTCGACGCATGGGATCGGAACAGCAAGCCCGCGACTCCCATTGACACGCAGACTGAATCGGCGCAAGGTCACCGGAACGCGTGCGCCGTCAGCGCACGCCAACAGAGGACCAGATGAGACAAGCCGTCCTATACGCGAGAGTATCAAGCAAAGACCAAGAGCGAGAGGGCTTCTCTATCCCCGCGCAACTGAAATTTCTCCGAGAATACGCGCAAACGCACGAGCTCAACGTCCTGCATGAATTTGTGGATGTGGAGACGGCCAAAACGACTGGCCGAAAACAATTCGGCGAAATGGTGCGCTTTCTGCGCGATCAAAAGACGTGCCGCGTCGTTTTGGTGGAGAAGACCGACCGGCTGTATCGGAACTTCCGCGATTGCGTGACGCTAGAAGACCTCGACGTTGAAATCCATCTTCCCAAAGAGGGCCAGGTCATCAGCAAGGACTCGAAATCACAAACCAAATTGGTGCACGGCATTCAGCTCGTCATTGCCCGAAACTACATCGAGAACCTGCGCGATGAAGTGCGCAAAGGCATGCGCGAGAAAGCAGCCCAGGGCATCTATCCGAGCCGGCCGCCGCTCGGCTACCGGAATAACAAACTACTGCGCACGATTGAGGTCGACCCTGACAACGCGCCGATCGCACAGCGAATGTTCGAGCTATACGCGACAGGCTCGTACTCGCTTGCCACTTTGCGTCTGTTTCTCAAAGCCGAGTACGGCAAGGTCCTTTGGAAGTGGCACATCGAAAAACTCCTGAGGAATCCGTTCTATATCGGGACTTACGAGTGGGAAGGCAAGAGCTACGCAGGTACGCATCCTCCCCTTGTGAGCCCTGAAATGTTCTCGCGCGTGCGCGACGTGTTGAGCGACAAAGCGCGGCCTCGCAAACAGAAACACGAGTTCGCATTTTCCGGTTTGCTCCGCTGCGCTTATGACGACTGCGCGGTGACAGCCGAATTCAAGAAGCAGAAGTACACGTATTACCGCTGCACGGGTTATCGGGGCAAATGCGACCTGCCTTATTTTCGGGAGGAAGTCATGGCCGACCGTCTCGGACAGGTCTTGCAGGCGATCCGCATCCCGGATGACGTTTTGGCGCAGCTTGAAGAGTCCTTGCTCTCCGATAAAACCCACGAGGAATCGCTCAGAAAGCGCCAGTCCGAACGAGTGGAGCAGCGGTTGACCCAATTGCGCAGACGGCTGGAGCAGGCTTACGTTGACCGCCTGGACGGAAAAATCACTGAGGAATTTTGGGAGGCGAAGTCCGCCGAATGGCAAGAGGAGGAACACGGGCTTCTGGCTTCCTTGCGGGAGCTCGAACGGGCGGAAAATCCCGAGCGTGCACTCGACCGCGTTCGCATTTTAGAACTCGCGAATAAGGCGCATTCTCTGTACGTTACGCAGACTCCGAAGGAAAAAGCGAAATTGCTTAGAATGGTGCTATCGAACTGCGCCGTGGATGCGGTAAGTGTTTATCCCACCTACAGAAAGCCCTTCGACACGATCTTCGAACGGGCGAAAACAGGGGAATGGTGGGCCTGGGTGGACTTGAACCACCGACCTCGCCCTTATCAGGGGCGCGCTCACCGATTTAAGCTGTTCGCGCTGAATGCGGCAATATCGATGTAACTCATTTAGAAGCAATATTATACGTAGTGGATGCACGGTCGTGCATCGACCTGCACAGATATGCGATTTCGACCCGGAAAGTTGGCAAATAGTTGGCAAAAGTGGAATAATAAGCTCCGCAGGCAGTGATGACAGGAAGGAGAAACAACCTGTGGCGCGAACTGTAACTAGCAAGGAGCTTGGCAGCAGAACCGCACGAAGAGCAATTCCCATCGGAACGGTCGCGTGGGTGCCTTTATCGCAAGGCAGAGCACTCGGTTATAGGAAGGGGAGCAGAGGCGGTGTCTGGCTCGCGCGGTACAAAATCGAGGGTTTCCGCAAGGAAGAGAAACTTGCATTGGCAGATGACATTCTGGATGCCGAAGGCGCGCGAGTCTTGGACTTCGCTCACGCTCAAGAAAAGGCCCGGACTTGGTTTTTAAGCGCGACGACACTAGCGACAGGTGAGCACGTTAGTGATCGTGGCGGCTACACTGTGAGTCGGTGCTGTCTAGATTATCTAAACCATTTGGAGCGTCGTGGCGCTCCTGACTATGTTCATACAAAATACGATCTAGACGCTTACGCGGTCCCCAGGCTCGGTACTCTGCAAGTTGCAAAGTTGACTCGCCCAAAGCTCGAACAGTGGCGCGCAGATATTGCCGCCAGTCCGCGGCGAACGAATCGGAAACACGAGCAGGAAAACGAACCACACATCCAGACTGAAGAGGAACTCCGAAAGCGCCGGGCGACGGTAAACAGAATCATGCGGCGTCTCCGTGCGGCGTTGAACCTTGCGTTAGAAGAGGGGCGTGTATATGCAAATCCTATGGCGTGGAAGGTGCCGCCATTTGAAAACGTCGAAGTCGCACGGGCAGTTTTCCTGAGTGAGAAGGATCAGCGCAATTTTGTGAAGGCATGCGCAACGGAGAAGGACTTTCAACGCCTCGTTCGGGCTGGGCTCTACACTGGCGCCAGATATGGAGAATTGGGTCGGTTAGGCGTCGGCGATTTCAACGGTTCGGCGGGCACCCTTTTCATCGCAAAATCCAAAGGCGGTCAACAGAGACACGTACACCTCGACTTAGAGGCTGCCCGATTTTTCCGGGACGTCTGCACCAACCGTGATTTGGGTGAGGTGATGTTCCTACGCAAAAATGGCGAGCCCTGGGTCAAGGATAGCCAGAAGAAGCCAATGAGGCGCGCTTGCACGATGGCGAAGATTAAACGCTTCGGATTTCATCAGTTGAGACACAGCGCAGCGAGCCGATGGATCACCTTGGGTGTTTCCTTGAAAGTTGTCGCGGAGCAACTGGGCCATGTAGACACCAAAATGGTCGAGCGATATTACGGACACCTAGCTAGTGGCCACGTAGCACAAACCTTCAGGGCACTCCCCGGAGTTGGTCTGGACAAGGTGGCGAAGGTCAAAGGGGAGATTGTGATCCCGATCCCTATCAAGCGCAGCGCGTAGCTCAGCGCAAAGCACCAGACTCAGAAACTGTCGCCGCGCCGTTGGAACAAACGACATAGCTGAAAATTCAACGGCTTCGCTACCCATCATTTGCGACCTTACAACGCAAAAACAACGCAATTGACCGAACTCCGACAATTCAGAAATCGCGAGCAGGTGATGGATTCTGCGCGGCTCTGCGCAATGAGGCAGCATATTTTCGCTGGTTGCCTCGTGGAGCATCCATCGGGGACGGATTGACGGAACTGGTGTTGGACCGACAAGGACATTGCAGAGTTGGACTGAAGCCGAATCCCTTGACGAAACTGCTGGCTGGACGAGCCGACGTCGGCAAGAGAAGGCACGTGCCGGGCTTCCCTGAATTGGCCAACAAAATGAAAGCCTTGGGTTTTCCTGTTTCACGTTCCCGTACGAGCGTAGTGTCATCTTGGTTTTAGTACCGCAATCGACAATCGTGGCTATTGCTTGATATAGTCCGCCGATGAGTAAGCCTGAACTGGGCTTTCGAGGTTTCTGGATCGCCGTGGCCGCGGTCTGTGTAACGGGCGGGTCTTACCTACGCGTATTTGGTGGTCACCCAGTCGCAGGGAGTCGGCTCGTTTACTCGGGGCTAGTTCTGGCTGCCCTCCTTGTTTTCGGTGTCCTTGCTGAACGGGTTACAGCATGGATCGTTCCCGTTTCCAGTCCAGTCTTGGGTGCGCTGCGGTGGACAGGACGTTTTGTAGTTGAATCAATATCGTGGCTTGGCGCATCGCTGTTCCGCCCCGTCGTTTGGCGAGTGCTTGGAGAGAACCGGGCATCGGAGAAACCACCTTCGTCCTTGTCGACTCAATGCTGGACTGCTCAAGAGAAACGCGGGCCGCAGAACAGCGATTTCCTGTGTCTATCGAAAGCAGGTCACGCGGTAAGTAGCGCCCATTTCGAATTGAGGCCCGACTACAGTTTTCGAAACTGGTATGCGGGATTCCGTCTCACGAGCGCAACAGACGATACCCTGAAGGCAGGGCTGACAGACACGGTGTTGTTTCACCTGTGCGATGATGCTCATATACTTCAACCGCGTGCCTTTCTGTATGTTGAACGCCGGGCGCAAGGCCCTTTCGCTTTGCGCCAATTCGAGTGGCCTCGGCCTAGTTTCGCGTTTGATATATCAGTCTTTCCCGCCGCGGCTGGCGAGTTACGGGTCATAGTGAGCATTGACAAAGAATTAGTGAAGAGTGTGGATTTCCCTACGCGATACGCCGAGCAATTGGTGCTTGTGGCCTGGGCCGATGGAAGAGAGTTCTGCGTCCATTTCGAACAGATTTTGGTCCACTGGAGGCAGATGGACCAGGCGAAAAAGTGACTTGCCTCAAAGTTTTGATTACCGAAGCTTTATAAATCCCTTCGCCTAAGCTCTAAGGTGCTGAAAACAGATTGTCTGATCTATATGCGAATTGACCAAATCAAACCAAACGTAATCGTTCGAGGCCCAATCTTCCCGGAACCGGTTCAAGTGATTGTCTCGATTCCGATGGGGCAGTCCGTCAAGTTGGTAGGAAAGGGTTTGATCACAGGCCAAGTCCACGAGCCCATTCTAAACGCCGAGCAAATTGCTACGTTAGAAGCAACTCCTGAGAACGCTCCATTTGATGGAGATCCGCAAAGATTTCGATTGGGAATCGAGGCGCTCAGGCTCGGCCTGGCCTACGAGTATGATCCGTATTTTGCTCTATCCATCGCCCGCGTAGATCCCCTTCCTCACCAACTCGAAGCCGTATACGACCACTTTTTGCGACTTCCTCGGATTCGATTTCTTCTTGCAGATGATCCCGGCGCGGGTAAGACGATTATGGCCGGGCTCCTTATTAAGGAACTGAAGATAAGAGGACTCATCAAACGTACGCTGATCGTCACTCCTGCCAGCCTTTCCTTTCAGTGGCAGCGTGAGATGAAAGACAAATTTCGCGAGAACTTCGAGATCATTCGAAGTGACGTCCTGCGCGCGAACTATGGTTCCAATCCCTGGCAGGACAAGAATCAAGTAATCACTTCTGTTTCTTGGGTGTCACGGATCGATGACGCCAACGAGAGTCTGCTCCGCAGTCAGTGGGATCTGATCATTGTCGACGAAGCTCACAAGATGAGCGCCTATAGCGCCGACAAGAAAACTCTCGCTTATCAGCTTGGTGAGGCTCTGTCAGAACGGACGGATCACTATCTACTCATGACGGCCACTCCTCACAAGGGAGATCCTGAGAATTTTTGTCTCTTTCTGGGACTGCTCGACAAAGACGTTTACGGCGACGTGCAGAGCCTTGAAGAAGCAATGAAGCGGCATGAAGCTCCGTTCTACCTCCGCCGAATTAAAGAAGCGCTGGTGACATTTCCCGACCCTGAAACAGGCAAGGTGAAAACACTCTTCACTAAGCGAAACGTTCAGACCACGGAATTCCAGATTGATGATGAGGAATGGGATTTCTACGACGCCCTAACTCGGTATGTGGAAGACCAGTCGATTAAAGCCGCTTCCGATGACTCGCCCCGTGGTCGAGCGCTTGGTTTCACGATGGCTATGCTGCAACGGCGATTCGCGTCGAGTGTTTATGCGGTACGACGAACGCTGCAGCGGATGAAGGACAAGCGCGAGAAAATCCTGGCTGATCCAGAGGCGTATCGACAGAGCCAGATCGCCCGTAAGTTGCCGGAGGATTTTGAAGACTTGCCCGAGGAAGAACGTGAAGAGATCACGGCACAGCTTGAGGATGTAGTTGCCTCCATCGACCCAGTTGCTTTGCGAGAGGAAATCCTTCAACTCGGTAAACTGATAGTTCAGGCCTGCGAATTGGAAGAAAAAGAGGTGGAGCGGAAGCTGGTTGTACTGAAGTCCGTTCTTACTAAGCAAGGGGTCTTCAGCGACCCCAAAATGAAGCTGCTTTTATTCACTGAGCATAAAGATACTCTCGACTTCCTAGCTGGAGACGGCAAGGATGGCCGCCCGCCAGGAAAGCTTCTAAAGTGGGGCCTCTCTGTCACTCAGATTCATGGCGGAATGAAGATAGGGGACCGCGATACTCCGGGTAGCCGCATCTACGCTGAGCGGGAATTCCGCGAAAGTTGTCAGATTCTGGTGGCGACGGAAGCAGCAGGCGAGGGAATCAATCTTCAATTCTGCTGGTTCATGATTAATTACGACATTCCCTGGAACCCCGTGCGACTGGAGCAGCGGATGGGCCGCATCCACCGGTACGGCCAAGAGAAGGACTGCCTTATCCTTAACTTTGTTTCAACGAATACGCGTGAGGGACGGGTTCTCCAGAAATTATTCGAGCGAATCAAGAAAATTGAAGACGACCTCGATCCCAAGAAGATGGGAACTGTTTTCAATGTTTTGGGCGACGTATTTTCTTCAAATCAGCTAGAGAAGATGCTGCGCGACATGTATGCGCGGAATCTCACAGAAGATGTCATTAAGAGCCGAATCGTTGAACAAGTAGATACAGACAGATTCCGAAAGATCGCACACTCGGCGCTCGAAGGACTCGCCAAGCGGGAGCTAAACCTTTCCTCCATCCTTGGCAAGTCAGAGGAGGCCAAAGAACGCCGGCTCGTTCCAGAAGTCGTGGAAGACTTCTTTATGCAAGCAGCGCCGCTTACAGCTATATACCCCAAAGAAATCCAGAAAGACAAACACGTTTTCCGTGTTGGAAGAATACCTCGTACGCTTTGGCCTGTAGGCGAGCGGCTGGAACCGCGCTTCGGAAAATTGGGCCGGGAATACAAGCAAGTTGCGTTCGACAAGAGACTCCTGACGGATGACCCAACTCTTGAATGGCTGACGCCTGGCCATCCGCTGTTCGAAACTGTGCGCGAGGAGGTCTGGGATCGTGTCCAAAGTGATCTTGGTCGCGGAACGATTTTCTATGACATCAATCGGAAGGAACCGGGCCGATTAGACGCTTTTTCAGCCACTATTAAGGATGGCAGGGGAAATACCCTCCATCGGCGTCTGTTCATTGTTGAAACGGAAATGAACGGCAAGATGACAGTACGCCAGCCCACGATGTTTCTTGACCTGGTTTTGCGCCCTGCGTCCGATGGGTCCGAGACTCCCGAAAGCACCAGTTTGCCTGATCTCACTAGCGTGGAACACGTCCTGATCGAAGAAGCACTTCAGCCCTTCTTGGATGAGATTTCGAAGCAAAGGGAAAAGGAAATTTCGACCATTGCCAGCCATGTCGAGATCAGTCTGAATGCACTGATCGACCGGCAAAACTTGCACATGGCTGAATTGTTCGAGCAGCAGCAGAAGGGAGACGCTAGCCCTCTCTTAGCTGCAAATATGAAGACCACAGAAGACCGTCTCGATGAGTTAAATGGGCGTCTTGAGCGGCGGCGTGAAGAACTGAAACAGGAGCGGCATTGCACCATTGCAGATATTCGTCATCACGGACGTGCCTGGGTTCTGCCCCATCCTGAGCGAATGTCTCCGGGCATCGCTCCCATGGTGCGCGACGATGAAATCGAAAGGATTGCCATCCGCAGCGTGATTGCACACGAGGAAGCACGAGGCTGGCGTGTGGAAAGTGTGGAGAAGGACAATCGTGGCTTTGACCTTATCTCCCGCAAGCCGCATCCTGAGGACGCACAAACATCCGTCGAGGTGAGGTTTATTGAAGTGAAAGGAAGGGCTGCGGTTGGAGAGATCGCTCTGAGTTCCAATGAATACAAGACGGCCGATCGGTTAAAAAAAGATTTCTGGCTTTACGTGGTTTTCAATTGCGGCTCGACACCGCAAATTCATATCGTGCAAGATCCGGTTCGTCTTGGCTGGGAGCCTATCGTCCAAATCGAGCACTATCATGTTGGAGCCGGGAAGATAATTCAGGGGACGAAGTGACTCGCGAGATTACTTACCCGAAGCGGCTTATCGAAGTTGATCTTCCCATTAAGCGCATCTCGGAGCATGCGCGTCGTGAAAAAAGTATCCGCCACGGGCATATCTCAACGCTGCATATTTGGTGGGCGAGGCGTCCTCTAGCCGCTTGCCGGGCGGTAATTTGCGCTGCGCTGTGGCCAGACCCAGCAGACCCGCTCTGCCCACAGCAGTTTCGCGACGAGGCATCGCGGTTGGTAAATGAGTTTGCGCGGAAGGCAGCTACGGACAAGGAACTCGCTGCAAATTGTTCGCATGAAAACTGGGAAAAGTGGCAGAAGATTGCCAACTCGGGCGGTTTGGATTCAACGAAGCCCGCGCATTGGAACGTCCTGCGCTTTGCCATGCTTGATTTTATCGCAGATTTTGCGAACTGGGATAATTCGGTTGTGGTGGAGTATTTGGAAACCAGCCGCGCTCTCACCAAGGCGGCGCACGAAGCGCTGGGTGGCGCGCCTGGAACTCGTCCCCTCGTCGTAGACCCGTTTGCTGGCGGCGGCTCGATCCCGCTTGAAGCTCTGCGCGTGGGTGCGGACGCCTTTGCCAGCGACCTTAACCCTGTCGCAGTTCTGCTGAATAAAGTAGTTCTCGAATACATTCCGAAATACGGCCAGCGCCTCGCCGATGAAGTCCGCAAATGGGGCGAGTGGATTAAGCGCGAAGCCGAGAAGGAACTGGCCGAGTTCTATCCCAAGGATGCGAACGGCGCGACGCCCATCGCCTATCTCTGGGCGCGAACGATTCAATGCGAGGGCCCTGGCTGCGGCGCGGAAGTGCCACTCATCCGTTCCCTCTGGCTGGCCAAGAAAGCCCACGGTTCCATCGCGCTCCAGCTCTTGCCGAATCTCAAAGCCAAACGCGTGGATTTTCAAATCCTCGTCAATCAACGCGACGGCTGGGTGGAGCAGGCCAATCCCAAAATCAAAATTGAAAACCCCAGCTTCGACGGCACCGTGAAACGCGGTTCGGCAACGTGTCCTTGCTGCGGCTACACGACGCCGGTGGCGCGAGTGCGTAAACAACTCAAGACACGGCGCGGCGGCACCAATGACGCAAGTCTCCTGTGCGTTGTAACAACTCAGGTCGGTGAGAAGGGGCGCTTATATCGATTGGCAACCAGCGAAGATGCGAAAGCTGTCAGCGGAGCGAAAGCAGAACTCGAACGGAGGAAAAATTCCCACAGTGGTATTTTGAGTCTGGTCCCAGATGAAGAGATTTCCCTGAACGAAATTCGGAGAATTAGCCTTCCCCTGTACGGAATGACTACATGGGGGGATATGTTCAGTGTGCGCCAGCAGCTTGCACTGACCACAGTCGCGCGATTCGTTCGTGAGTTGAGCGCTCAACAGGCTTCAGAAAACCCAGCTATCCCGCCACTCGTGCTTGGGGCTCTCCTTGCGTTAGTCGTGGACAGACTTGCTGACTCGTTATCTTCATCTGTGACGTGGACGCCAGGCGGCGAGTTTCAGGGACATACATTTACGAGACAAGCGCTCGCATTCGTTTCTGACTTTGCAGAAGTGAACCCGTGGTGTGATTCGTCAGGTAATTGGATGGGTGCCGTTGAATGGGTTAGCAAAGTCTGCGAGTCTTCGGGCAAGCTTCCACCTGCCGGAAACGTTGAGCGGGCTTCTGCGGTAAACCATCCCCTGCCGAATGATTCTGCGGACGCGCTGATAACCGACCCACCGTATTACGACGCGGTGCCTTACGCGCATCTGTCGGACTTCTTTTACGTTTGGCTCCGCCGCAGCATCGGCGACTACTACCCCGGCCTTTTCGGCGCTTCTCAAGTGGCGAAAGAACAAGAAATCGTCGTTGACCGGCCGCACGAATTAAGCAACTCGACGCACGACATTGCGTTCTACGAGCGCGAATTGACAAAGGCGTTTGCCGACAGCAGAAGAATTGTTCGTCCTGATGGAATTGCTACCATCGTTTTCGCGAGCAAGACGACGGCGAGTTGGGAAGCTATCTTGAAAGCTGTCGTTGACACGGGCTGGATCATCACAGGTTCTTGGCCGATTGACACCGAACGTGAAGCTCGCATGGCAGCACAAGGCCAAGCGCGTCTCGCTTCCTCCGTCCATCTAGTCTGCCGCCCGCGAGAGAATCCCGACGGCTCGGTGCGCACGGACGAAACTGGCGATTGGCGCGACGTGTTGCAGGAGTTGCCTCGCCGCATTCACGAATGGATGCCGCGCCTCGCTGCCGAAAAGGTAGTCGGTGCTGACGCCATCTTTGCCTGTCTGGGCCCGGCATTGGAAATCTTCTCCCGGTACGCTCGCGTGGAGAAGGCGAGCGGTGAGCAGGTAACACTTAAAGAGTATTTAGAATACGTCTGGGCTGCGGTTGCAAAGGAAGCTCTTAACATGATTTTTGAAGGGGCTGATGCGACTGGCTTTGAGGAAGACGCCCGCCTTACGGCCATGTGGCTCTGGACCCTCTCAACAGGCTCAAATGGGAACGGTGCGGCGAGCGATGTGTCCGATGATGAAGAGGAAGAAGAGGATTCTGGCAAGAATGCGAAGCTGACTGGGTTTGTATTGGAATACGACGCTGCCCGAAAGATCGCCCAGGGTCTTGGCGCGCACTTGGAGCGGCTACCAAGTCTGGTGGAGATTAGCGGGGACAAGGCTCGGCTGCTTCCTGTCTCCGACCGGGCGCGACATCTTTTTGGCAAGGACGAGGGCGCGGCCCCAACCAAGCGTAAGGGAAAACCGAAGCAACTCTCTTTACTCGATATCTTGGGAGAGACTGGTGACGAGGAAAGCGGGTGGGGCGAAAAGACTGGGTCTCGGCTTGGCAATACCGTTCTCGACCGTATTCACCAAAGCATGATTCTCTTCGCGGCTAGTCGCAGTGAGGCGCTCAAGCGTTTCTTAGTAACTGACGGGGCGGGGCAAGATCAACGATTTTGGCGCTTGGCGCAAGCGCTTTCGGCGCTGTACCCCAAGGGCACAGACGAAAGGCGCTGGGTGGAAGGCGTGCTTGCAAGAAAAAAGGGCTTGGGCTTCTGATGCCGGACGGTCTCGCAGCGCGATGGTTTGCGAAATTCATGGAGACAGTTCGCCAACACCCCGCTTCGCCGGATCTTCAGGAAGCCGCGCAGCGGGCGCAACTCACGGAATGGACGCGAGCGCTGACAGCTATCGTCGTTGGATCGTGCGAGGCAATGTCATGGAAAGGCGTTGCCAAGGGTCACAAATCGACTATTTTGCCGGTTCCGCGCCAGGAATTTCTCGGTCTCGACGTTGTCGCTTTCGAGCCTGCAGGTGAACGTCGCTGGCGTTTCCCTGTTGCCGTGTTTGAACTTGAAAATAGCACTGCCGATGACCGCGTAGCCTATTCGTTGTGGAAGGTTCTCTGCGTTCGCTCCCAACTGCGCGTGGTATTTTGCTACCGGCAGGATTCTGGGGACGGCTCAAAATTGGTGCGACACCTTGCCGCCGAAGTTGCGCGAGCG
The DNA here is from genome assembly GCA_963729455.1 of uncultured Acidobacteriota bacterium. Classification (GTDB taxonomy): domain Bacteria; phylum Acidobacteriota; class Terriglobia; order Acidiferrales; family UBA7541; genus Acidiferrum. Next base: position 15,437 of record CAVSNX010000001.1, on the reverse strand, counting down.
ATGGAGATTCCTGAACGCACGGCAGTGACAGGAGAAACGCTCGTCGTCGTGGGTTCCCGCGATGAAACGAAAACGTTTCCGTACGGCTTCTTTAAGGATTGGTTGTTCGACGCCAACGTAGGACGTTTCAGTCGAGCTTGAAATGGGAGGACAAGTAATGGCCCTCAAACCGTGGTACAAGGTCGTGACACCGCGCGAGGATTTGCGCGAAGGGCGACCGCTTGACGCTGCAGAATTTGCCGTCCACCTCGATCAGGTGCGCGACGGGCGAGCTCCTTCCGATTACCAAAACCCCGAACAATTCTTTGAACGCACATACCTTACTCAAACCCTGACCACTCTGGCTGCGGAAGTAATTCGCCGCCTGTCTGGAGAAAAGACCGAAACGTCTGCTGTTTTCAATATGGCCACACAGTTCGGAGGGGGTAAAACACACGCGTTGACTCTGCTGTATCACCTAGCAAAAGGTGGGCGGCATGCGGACAAGTGGGCCGGCGTGCCCCGACTCCTGGAGAAGGCGGGTATCCCATCGGTGCCCGAGGCAGCCATTGCCGTATTTGTCGGAACGGAGTTCGACTCGCTCACGGGGCGCGGTGGAACCGATGGGACGCCATTGCGCAAGACTCCGTGGGGCGAAATTGCTTTCCAGCTTGGTGGAGAGAAGTCGTTTGCGCTGGTAGCCGAGCATGAAAAACAGTTCATAGAGCCCAAGGGCGACGTTATTCGAGCGATGCTACCGAAGGACCGTCCCTGCCTTATTCTGATGGACGAGATAATCAACTACGTCAGCTCTTACCGGACAAAAGGTTACAACAACTCACTTTATAATTTTATCCAGGCGCTCTCCGAAACGGTAAGAGGCCAAGATAATGTTGTCCTGGTCGTCTCCATACCTGCTTCGGTCATTGAGTACACATCTGATGATGAAGCAGATGAGCAAAGATTTAAGAAAATGCTCGACCGCGTGGGCAAGCCGGTAATGATGTCGGCGGAGGCTGAAACTTCTGAAATTATCCGACGCCGACTATTCGAATGGCACGGGCTGCCGGATGACGCCCGAGCGACAATAGCTGAGGCCTCAGATTGGATTCTCGACCATCGTCAACAGATTCCAGAATGGTTTCCGATTGATACCGGTCGCGAAGCGTTTGCGGCAACTTATCCATTCCACCCCTCGGTTCTTTCAGTGTTCGAGCGGAAGTGGCAAGCGCTTCCGCGTTTCCAAAGAACCCGAGGCATTCTGCGGCTCCTCGCCCTGTGGGTGTCGAAGGCCTATCAAGAAGGATTCAAGGGAGCGCACCGCGATCCATTGATCGGGCTTGGCACAGCACCGCTGGATGACCCGATGTTCCGCGCTGCATTGTTTGAGCAGTTGGGTGAGCCTCGTCTTGAGGGTGCTATCACCACAGACATCTGCGGCAAAAAGGACTCCCACGCAGTCAGGTTGGACAAAGAGGCAGTCGATTCGATCAAGAAGGCACGCCTTCACAGGAAAGTGGCCACAACAATTTTCTTCGAATCGAACGGTGGGCAGACCCGCGTCGAAGCAACGGTACCCGAGATTCGGTTGGCTGTAGCGGAAGAGGATCTCGACATTGGGAATGTGGAAACCGTTCTCGAATCACTCACCGAGGCTTGTTACTACCTCACCGTGGAGCGGACGCGCTACCACTTCAGTTTGAAGGAAAACCTCAACAAGCGATTTGCAGACCGGCGAGCTAGCATCCAATCACCAAAAATCGACGAGCGGGCGCGCGCTGAGATTCAAAAAGTCTTTAGTGCGGGATCGGGTTTGGAGCGCATTTACTTCCCCGAGCAAAGTAATCAGATACCGGATCGTCCCGTTCTCACTGTGGTGATCCTTGCACCGGAAGTGTCGATGCAAGATAAGAATAAGACTCTGCAATTGGTCGAGGCAATGACCAGGGACTGCGGCAATTCTTCGCGCACATTCAAGAGCGCGTTGATCTGGTGCATAGCCGACTCTGCAGGAACAATTCACGATGAGGCACGAAAAGTTCTGGCCTGGGCAGATATCGAAGACGAACAGGAAGACCTGCATCTGGATGAGGCGCAAAGACGCCAGCTGACCGAGAACCTGAAAAAAGCCCAGCGCGACCTGAAAGAAAGCGTATGGCGGACTTACAAAATCATTGCGCTCCTAGGTAAAGACAATCAGCTTCGCTTAGTAGACCTGGGATTGGTGCACTCCAGCGTGGCAGACACGATGGTCACGTTCATACTCGAACGATTGCGCAAGGACGGCGAGGTTGAGAAAGATATCAGCCCGAATCTGTTGGTCAGGAACTGGAATCCCGCATTTAAGGAGTGGAGCACCAAGTCTGTGAGGGATGCATTTTTCGCGTCGCCCTTATTTCCCCGGCTACTTAATCCTGAAGCAGTCAAGGACACGATCGCGCGGGGTGTTGAGGGCGGATTGCTCGGATACGTGGGCAGGTTGCCTACAGGCGAGTATGAGCCATTTCACTTCGGGGGTAGCCTCAACGCCCAAGACGTAGAACTCTCCGACGAAATGTATATCGTCACACGCGAGACTGCCGAGAGTTACAAGAATCTCAGAGAGAAACCCCCGGCACTAACCTTGCTAGTTGTGTCTCCTGCTGGAACGCAAATCCAGCCCGGGAAAAAACAGGCGTTCGTAGTCAAAGGGCTCGATCAGCACGGGCAGGATATCGCCACTGGACAAGTCGAATGGAAGGCGTCTGGCGGGACCATCGATAAGGATGGTGTTTTCGCGGCGGGCCAGGATGAAGGCAATTTCGTTGTTGCAGCGAGCGCTGGCCCGGTCAAAGGCTCGGCGACTGTGACCGTGGCTAAGGTAGGCTCGATGCCCCCGCCAGCACTAAAGCACCCGGTAGCTCGAGGAGTCTTGCGCTGGACTGGGGAAATTCCGCCTCAGAAGTGGATGAATTTCTACACCAAGGTTTTGTCCAAGTTTGCGAGTGGCCAGGGGCTAAGGTTGACTCTCACTGTCGAAGTCGCTCCTGAGGGTGGTATATCTCCCCAAAAAGTGGAAGAAACCAGGGTCGCCCTGCAAGAGCTCGGGCTGACTTCTGACCTCGAGACACGTTGATTCCCTCATGGGCTGATTCTCCGGATTTTGCGCCAAATGCAAAGATCACGCGGGGGAAATGCGAGGGGAATGTAAATAAGTATTTTAGTATCTTAAACATACCGGCATATTTGCTATCGGGCGCACTGCTTTGAAATATGGAGTTGACAAACAACTCAACATACGACTAGAATTCCTCTTGAAGCTGAGGCAGCGAGAATGGCCACCTTTGGAGAGTTACTTAGGGAGAAGCGCAGGAGCGCTGGAATAACTCAGCGAGACCTAGCTGGCAGGGCTGGTTTAGATTTTTCATATATCAGTAAGCTTGAGAATGACCGAATCCCCCCGCCCGCAGCTGACACAATTGTTGCTATTTGTCGTTTGCTGGGAATTGAGCCTCAACAATTGCTCGCCTCGTCTGGAAAACTCCCCGCAGATATTCATTCTTCTGTTGGATCGAGTGCTGCGGCGCAATCATTTTTGAACAGTGCAAGCCAGATGGGTTTGACCGAGGAGGAATGGCTGGAACTGACTTCTTCCTTGCATCGCCTCCGCGAAAGCTGATTTAGCTGATATGACTCTTAAATTGCAAAAACATCCCGTCGAGAGCCTTTTCGTTGAAGAGGCGGAGCATGACTACACTGGGCTAAATTGGTCGTACAGCCGAAGGGAATCCCTCGAGCAATGCACGCGACGTTATTTCTTTCAGTACTACACAACGGAACTGCAAGATGCGGAGATGAGGAATCGGGCTCAGTTTCTGAAGAACGTGAAGAATCGGTTTCTGCGCAGCGGTGAGCTGGTTCATCTTGTAATCAGCACCTATTTCAAGAATCTCAAGAAAGGCAAAAATCTTTCGGCAGATTGGGCAGCGAAGTGGGCAAAGGAATTGTTTGCAAAGGATCGGAACTATTCTGCCCATGTCCGTGCCGGCGGAGTGCTTTGGCAGCAGCAGTATCCTCCAACGATATTGGATGAAATCATGAATTCGTCAGAGAACAGCGCCGCACATCTCATTCAGACCGAGGAACAGATGGTGTCCTCGATTAGGAGCTTCTTTGAAGCGTCCGCGTTTTCTGACTTTCGGAGGCTCGGCGCTTCGGCACAGAGTCGAATCGAAGCCAGGCTTTCTCTCACGGGATTTCCCGTACCCGTTTCAGGCAAGGTGGACCTGGCCGTCCCTATGGAAACATCCGTGATAATTGTGGATTGGAAAACTGGAGCGGTTTCTGACGGCGGCGCCGAGAGTTTGCAATTGGCGACTTACGGTCTTTGGGGGAGTGCCGAATTTGGAGTAAAGGAAGACTCTGTCGAGATCGCCAAAGCGTATCTTCTTAAAGGCGAAGTAGTGGAATTCAAGGCTGGCCCTGAGGCTTTCGCGAATGCGAGAGTTCGCATTCATCAGGATCTCGAACGCATGCTCATCCTGCACGAATACGGTCGCACCGGGGTGATCGATGCCTTCACACCCAATCCACAACTTGGTGTTTGCCGTCTTTGTCCTTTTCGGGAGATCTGTCCAGAAGGGAAGGCCGTAATTCATGCTTGAGACTAATATTCGCGTTGTAATCGGGGGCAGTGCAATTCGATTGCCTGTGCGTTATGCAAAAGTAGATGCTGCCCACCTTACAAGTAAGGAATTGGAGAGGGTCTGCAATCTTCTCAATTCTCGGCATCATCTCCCCGCCAGGCCCGTCGGTGGCAGTGAGAATGAAGTTGTGGTTGTTTCCGACAAACCACTCTCTCAGTTGAAGGTCGAAGACGACAATATGACATTGATCGTGCGAGATGCGGGAACCGATGGTCTCTCGGTTGGCTTGGAAGACGTTCAAGGGAAAAGTTTAGTGCCGGCACTACTTGAGCGCGCCCTTCTGTCTCAAGTTCCCGCATTGACGAGCTTGTGGCGCTTGGATAGTCCGCGCAAGTGGCTTGAGCGCGATCCTTTTGAAACGCGAGAAGGAATCGAAGCATACCGCCGATTTGAGATTTCTTCTCTGTACGTGGAGGATGTCGGAGTTGGATTTAGCGTTGACGTGGGCACCGCATTTTTGGCGAGCCACACCTTGGATTATTTTTTTGCTCACGGCGTTTCACCCGATGTAAGCAAGCAAAGACAAGATATTTTTGAACGGATAACAAGCCGTCAAAGAGGGCAAAAAGGGACTCTGGCCTATCGGATCGGGTCAACTACCACCGTCTGTTATTTCGAGAAGGCGAACCACGGTCAAACATGCAGCCGAACACCTGAGTTCAAGCTGCATGGCCAGACGTACCGTTCCTTACACGATTACTACGCACAGCGCCATCCAGATGCGAATGTCAAACCAGAAGAACCGGCTGTATTGGTTTCGTTTAGGGGCCTCGATCAACCAGTGTGGGTGGCAGCCCGGCTATTGCGAGTCCGCGTGATGAATGATTCTCTTCCAGATTCACTCGCTTCAGTCGATAAGATTCCGCCAGGCGATAGAGTCCACATGATCGAGAATTTCTGGGCCTTCTTCGAAGAAGCTCCCTTCGGACGAATCCCCCTGAAGATTTCAAAGGGTTTTTGGCGTCCAGAGGCAAGCCGAATCATTTCAGTCCCCATTCCGCCGCTAGAATTTGCGGAGGGCAAAGTTCTTGATCCGCCATCGAGGTCGGAGGTAGCTACGCTTAAGCAGCACTATCGGGAGCGCCTCCAGATGCTCGAATCAGGTGGTGTCCACCATTTTCCGCCCACAACAAACCGTGTGATTCATTGTGCCTATCCGACTGCAGTCCCGGCCGAAGTAGCGAGTGAATTCTCGGGTGAAATTGCGCGCGTTTTGTCCAAATGGACTAATGTCCCATTCAAGACGAATCTTTCCGGTTACAATTCGATCATGGAGGCGACAACACGACTGCGTACTACGAATCAGGCAGGCACGGTAATCTTTGTTTTGGATGAAAAGCCCGCAAGTTATTATGACAGCGCTTTTCAATTGGCGGGCTGGCGTCTGAAAAGAGCGACCCAGAAATCGGTCCTCAAGCATTACAAGTATTTGCGCGAAGGCGTATGGGACCGAACGAAAAAAGAAATGAGCCAACGGAAGGGCTGGCAGAAGTGGGCGCAGTACGTGCAAATGAATGCGCTTGATGTGTTGCAGCAGATGGACGGAATTCCCTTTCGCGTACCATCTGTCGGGGAATTCGAAGCTCAATTGGGGATCGATGTAGGATACGACCGTCGGCATGTTGCCATATCTCTTCTCATCGCACGCGAAAAGGATGCGGCTCCGAGTTTCCGCATCATCACGGAAGTTCACGCCAAAACGGACCATAAACTCGAAACTATTAATCCAACAATTCTCGCGGATATGGTCTTGCAGATCTTTGGCAAGGTATCTCGAGGCAAGTTTACGGCCCTTCGTTCTTTGTTGGTCCTCCGAGACGGAGAGTTTCGAGGTCAAGAACGAACGGCACTTTACCAAGCGTTTCTCAGACTCAAGGAAAAGGGGTTTTTGTCATTGGACGCAATAACGGCATTGGGGGAGGTCCACAAGTCGAGCCAGAAGAATATTCGGCTGTGGGAGCGTGCGTCGGAGGAGAGTATAACGAATCCGATTGAGGGCTCCGCGGTAGTTATCTCTTCCAATCTCGCTGTCCTTACAACGACGGGAGCGGCGACTCTACACCAAGGAACGGCTGAACCAATGACGATTGTTTGCGAAGGGACAGACGGCCTTTTGGCAAAAGTCGTGGAAGCGACGGCAGCAGGAGCCCAACTGAATTGGGCGAGTCCCGGAGTGGCTCAACGGCTCCCGCTCGTATTTAAGAGGACGGACGAGGAGTTGGAAATACGATATGCCCAGGAAATCAGGAGGATTGCGTAAGGTGAACCACGGCGATAAAAGATAGGAGGATGAACATGGACAACCCAGGGAGGAATGATTGGCTCGTTTCCCCAAGCTTGGAGCGCTCCCTCGATATCATCTCGGCCATCAACCGGGTTTCCATTCATTCCAAGCTGCATTTGGCAGGAATGGAAGAAACGGCGAAAGACCAAGAAACAGAGGACGCAAGAAAAACGCTGACGCGCTTTCTATCCACGCTTAGCGACCTGATTGAAAAGGCAGAGGGGTCAGAGGACAAGATAGCGTTTGGAGCAGACCCCAGGCTGAGCAGTCTTGCTCGGAAGTTCCTTTCTAATCCTGCAGAGGCTGGCGGCACTGTATTCTACCGCCCCGAGGAGCTGAAAGAACTGAAGGTGTTATTGGAAGCGGGCGACGCAACTAATCTCAAAGAGTTGGTCGAGGGATTGGCGCATCTCAGATCGGTCTTGGAGCAGCACGCTCAGGCAGACGCGGCTATTGTCTTTAACGAAGTATGACGATCCGAGAGACGCTGAACCGGAAAAATCAAGACCTTAAGAACGACCTCCAGAAAATCGCGGAGATGGTCTCTACCGCTACGATTGTCCCTGAGCTTGAACCTTATCGTGTCACTTTTCTTGCGAGAATAGGGCGTCTTCTTGCCATGTCGCAAGAAAACCTCAACTTGCTGGCGACAGGACAGGAATCGCTCATCGCAGATGTTCTGAGCGAAACCTCCACTCTCTTGCAACTTGTCCGCATTTATAAATCTCGCTACTTGCGAGGTATCTACCGCGCGACCAAGTGGGATCGCATTTGTCTTCGAACGATCAATTGGCTGCATACACAGCACCACGAAACCAATGCGTACCCTGCCGTATTTGCGGACGATGACGTATCGATTATCCCCACAAAGGGTATTCCATTCTATTTCTTTCCTTGTTTAGAACAACAGGGGCTTCGCTTTCAGCCTCTTTTCTTTCACGAATTTGGCCACCTACTTTACAAATGTCACGAACAGGAATTGGACTCGTTGGTAGGTGATTTTCAACAGATAGTCGAATCGGAACTGCTGCCTGCGTCTCAAAGAAACGATCAGTATGCACAGGAGCAAGCAAGAGTCCGTCAATCGGTCGTTGAGACTTGGTACAAGTGGATACAGGAGTTCTTCTGTGATGCCGTTGGGTTGACGATCGGAGGTCCTTGTTTCTTGAACGCGTTCTCGGAGTATATCAACAAGTTTCAGTCTTCCGATTACACCCGGCAACCGTCGGACTTACACGGGAGCACGCACCCCATCTCTTTTCTTCGAATGCAACTCTTGGTAGAGCGTGCTCAGGACAATGGATTTGTCGCAGACGCCGGTCGGGTAATGGAACAATGGAACCAAACTGCTAGCCTCTTGGGTGTTACGCACGACCATCACGGATTCTATACACCTTCGTTGAAGTCGGCGGTGAAGGCGACTTTGCGCGATATGCTGGTCGAAGTCTCTGCACGCCAGTGCACAGGAAAGGAGGCTGCTGGATTTGATTGGCAAGCGCAACCCTTAAATTTGGTCGCCGTACTAAATCAGGTTTGGTTGAAATACTTTGAGGACCCGGCTCGGTTTCATCAATGGGAATCGTCTCTTCTCGATCAGATCTATGATCTTCGCACTCAGACGCGATAAGCGAGAGTCCCGCATTCCAGGCTGTAACATGGACCCTGCCTAGGGCGTGGCTATTCCATTCGTGAGATTTCTTCCAAAGCAAAGCGGGGGCCTAGTGGCCCCCCGCCTCTAGATTGCCTGCCTTCAAAATCTTGCTCGCGGCGGTAAAGATGCGCGCCGCGTTGTGATTCGGGATTTCCTTTTCACCGTTTAGCCAATGTTGGATGTAAGCGCGTGCGTACTCCGCACCTTCAAGGCTGAGCGTTTCGCAACAGATGAGTGCAACCGCCTCGGCTTCGACTTCGCGGAGGTTCATGGGCGTTGCTTCGGAGTCCACGAGTTTTTCTTTTGTGGTGTGGCCCAGAACACAGTGGGCGATTTCATGAAACGTGGTCTTGTGTGGAATTGCTGCGATGGGACTGATTGCAATTTCTCGTCCGATGGCAAATCCCTGAATGTTGCCGTTCATTTCATCAAATCCCGTGCGCGAGATGTTCAACGTACGGAGCGCAGTGTCCACGTCAAATCCTGGGATCGGTGCGGCGTCCATTGCATCCCCATCCGTTTGCGCCAAGACAAACCAGTAAGCGCGAAACCCGAAAGTCGAACGCGTTGTTTCTTCGCTCTCTTCCTCTTGCTCGTTATCCTTCGGAACGCGTTTCTTATACTGCATCGGCATACAAAGGGTGATGCCCTTTTCGCCTTTGCGCACTTGGCGTTTGAGTTCCAACCAGCCGCGATAAGTATTGAGGGGTCCGGGCTCTAAGTTGCGGCGCCGACACTCCGTTAGAGCGAGCAACGCATTCCCAAATGAGTAGTTATGGAAAGCGGTGTAAGCGGCCAACAGTTTTCCCGGCGTGTGGACCGCGCTGTGAAGCAGTTGTGCCCAAGTTTCATGATTGTGTGTATTCATCATTGTCGTTTCTCCTTTTTCCTTTTTCGAGCGACCTGCTGCTCGAAAAAAGAACCAAATTCCCTTCATAGCGGGCTCATTGCGAACGGGCGCGCGCGCCGTCAAGGGCGGCGGGGTATGCCGTTCATTGGAGAAAAGCGGAAACCCTTGACGGAAGAAGCGCGGGACCGGGCGCAGCCTCTTGCGGAGAAGGGAATTTGCTGAGGAACTGTTTTAATCGCGGAGGTGGATCAGTGTTGGTGTTCTGCAGATTTCGCGTGGCTCTTGACCTGCTGCACGTATCCGTTGGTGAGTCCGGCTGTAGGAGATCCTGTGTTGTAGTAAGAAAGAGCGGAATCGAGAGCGGCGAAGCCTTCACCTTGGATTCGAGCTGTTGTTGTGTACGTGGCAGAAAGAAGCGCAGCACCTGAACGGAGATTGGTGCAAGGGTCAAACAGTTGTTCAGGGGTGAGATGCAAATGCGCAGCGTGCTCGCTGTTCACCTGGAGCAGCCCAATGCTCACGGTGATGCCTTGCCCGAGGAGCCATTTGGTCCACGCGATTGCCTCCTCGAGCGATGTAGGCTGTCTCTCAAGCGTGATGGTGGCGCGATTCCAGCCCTGGCGTCGGGCGAGTTGGTGGGGGCGGTTGATGCTGAGGGCGTAGGGGTAAAGCGCAGACTCAGTTCGGGCGATAGCTTCGAGGGTGCTGACCGGGACGTTCGCCGCACAGCTTTGCGCGAGCGTTTGAAACGAAGCAGGCGAAATCTTTGTGTTTGGGTTCGCCGTTCCTGTTTGTGCACACGAAACCGTGCCGGCAAGAGCGAAGAGCGTTGCGAAAATGATTCTTGTAATGTGCATTAGAAGTTCGAGGCCGAAAGCAGGGGAAGATGGAATAGTCGCGCCCAGCTCGCAGCGCTCGATTGCTGAATCGCCGGAATACGGGTGTCCTTGGCCCAGTAGTCATTCGAGGCGGTCAATAGAACAGTCGGATGCTCGAGAGCGGAAGCAAGAAACGGCCACACGAGGACTTGTTCGTAACAAATAAGTACGGCGGCGTTTTGATTGTGGATGCGGATTGTTCCGCGGGCAAAGAGCTTCAGTGGCACCCCATCATCACTGAGGGGCCTCCACATTGCTATTGGAACGGGAATGCGCTCTTGATAGAGCGCGGTATTTTCCTCGCCGCGTGCGAGCAGCACATTCAAGTACCGCTTCTGCGCAAAAGGATTTCTCGAAGAGCCTGGTCGGTTGATTCCAGCTCCTATAAGCACCGTGCGGTGCTGCGATGCAAGCGCGATTAAAGTGTTTCCCCAAAAAGCCTCCGTGGATTCATTCCAGTGCGTGAGCAGATGTTCCGGGAAGAGCAGCACGGTCGCATGCGACTCGAGAATCGTTGTCTGCATGGTTTGGGCCGTGTCGTATTCCGTCGTGAAGTCGGGGTCCCCTTGTCCGGTGCCCCCATAGTTTGTGTTGACGGCTTCCCATCCCGCAGGGACCTGCGGTTGCGTGTACTGGAAATGAAAGACGAGTGCACAGAGCGCCAAACTGACGACACTCAGCGCTGGCTTGAAGCGGAAGGCAATCAGAAAGACGGTGATCAGCGCCAGTCCGAACCATTTGGAGCCAGGGAAGAGAACACCTGCGGAAAGAAGTGGCGAAGCCCATCCGATGATCCCGAGCGGCGGCATCGCAGCGAGCACGTTGCACAGCGGCACACAGAACGCAGCTCTTCCACGTCCGCGTGAGAAGAGCAAACCCCAGGGCAACGCCAGCAGAAGTGCGGCGGCTAAGCAGAGGGACAATCCTATGATCGGAGTGCCCTGCACTCCAAAGAACGCGCGCGCTCCGGAAATGAGCGGCCAGCTTGCCCCCGCGTAGTAGCTGAACATCGAAGCATAGGCGTGCTTTCTAGATTTCGTGTGATAGACAAGTAGCGGAGCAACAAGGGATAGAGGAATTGCCGCAAGGTGTCCGCTCCACGCGGCCGCTGCGGTCGTGGCGGCAACGGCGGGAAGAGTAACCCTACTGCTGAGGAACTTCTGTAGCGAACGTCCAAAGTGGGCGGAGATGGTGCCGAATCGCGGAAGTGGGAATCGCGCCGTAATAGCGGCTGTCGAAGCTGTAGCTATTGAACGACGAGACGACCCACACGGTTCCCGGTTCGACTTTGTAGTTGCCATAGGGCCATGGGTCGAGCGGGCGTTGGAGGTGGTCGCGGAATCGTCCTGCGCTGTTCGGAAGCAATTGTCCATTGACTCGAATTCCATTTGCGCTCACCTCCACTTCGTCTCCGGGAAATGCGACGCCTGGTTTGAGAAGCGGCGCTCCGCCATCGGGGCAAGCCCCTGCGGTGCGATATTGGCGGGTGAGCGAGATATAAGCCGCGTTTCCTTGCGGGCAGAACTCAACAAGTTTTGCGTTTGACGAATGGCTGGTGATGTAGAAGCCAAGCGGTAGTGAGGGAGTGAGATTAACGCGGATGCCGAAAACCCAGCCCGCAATAAGCCCGAGAAAGAAGGGAGATCCCAGCAGGCAGACCCAGAGAACTGCGCCGCTGAGTTGATTGTGTAGTTCATAAGAGCCAAGTATCTTGCGGTTCTGAGGATTCGATAGACGGAGCTCCATCGGTCATGACCTCGTTCGGTAATGTGGCGTGCGATTTGGGCGGAACTGGTGGATCTTGCGCCGCGCTACCAACTACAAAGAATTTGTGTACTGTGACTTCATAGACATAGCGTGTGTATTTGTCCTGCCCGACGAAGGGCCGCTGGTCGAAGGTGCCATCGACGTAAAGGTTTGTGCCTTTCTCGAGTTCAGTCGCAAGGATCGCCAAATCCCCGTAGAAGACGAGGCTGAACCAATTGGTGTGTTCAGCAGGCTTATCTTTGCGCGGGAAACGATACGTTTGTCCAAGTCGGGCATTGGCAACCGGCATGGAGGAAGGCAGGTAGCGCAGCGTCGGTTTCGCTGCGAGATAACCGGCGAGTTGAAAGCGGTTCTCCTGCATTGCTCATCGCTCCGAATTCAAATCCAAGCTGTCAAACAAACCTGGCGATCGCTGAAGAGCGGACCCCGGAGGTGGTGCCGGTTGGTCGATTGGTGTGTCTGCGCCAGGGCCACCGCTAGACGAAGCCGGCAGACGGCGGTTTGGGCGTGGTCCCGATGTTGGTTTCGGGCGAGGTGCGAAGTCCGGGAGTGGGTCCTGGGGCGAAAGCCCTCCGTCATGAATGGAATAAAACTTTGTCGGCGGCGGGATTTCAGCGCGGGAGCGGAGGATGGGGTCAAAGAAATAGAGCATCTGCGTACCATAAATAGGGTAGTGGCCGGAAACAAAAATAAGCATATCGCCGGGGGCAATGATTTTTTCCTGATTGCCGCCGCGCTCTTTTTTCGGCGGGCGCAAGCGCATGATCTCGTCCGGTGTCATGAGCGGACGCTCTATCTCGTCCATGTGCGTGCTGACGCGGTCGAGCACGGGAGACATCCGCGATCCTGAGAAATTGAAAGAGGCTTTCCTGATTGTTTGTGTCCCTGTCATCTTGCTGAGGAGTTCCGCGGTGTCGTATTGGTTGGGCGCAAAAGCAACGCGAACCTGGCAATTACTGACGATGCTCTCGTTACGCCCGTATTCGTCTACGATCTGGCGAATATCCTGGGTAATGAGGTAGGCCTTGAGGCCAAACCCGGCCATGTAGGAAAGCGCGTCCGCGAAAATCTCCATGCGTTTGAGGGACGGGAATTCGTCAATCAGGAAGAGCAAGCGATGTTTGTTGCGGAGTTGCTCGGAACCTTGAAAGTCGAGTTTTTCGGTGAGCCGGTTAACGATCATGGTAAAGATTAGGCGCATGAGCGGACGAAGCCGAATCTTGTCGCTCGGTGGTACAACAAGGTAGAGCGATACTGGCCGCTCGTGGTTCACGAGGTCTTGGATCGTAAAGTCGCTAACGGAAGTGGTGCGGCTAACGAGAGGATCGCTGTAAAGCGTTAGTGCCGTCTTCGCCGTGGACAGGACTCCGGAGAAATCTTTGTCCTCCTTGTCGAGCATTTCCTGGACTTTCTCTTTTACGACGGGATGGGTGCGCGTCGCTTCACCCGTTGGAAGCCGCCAACCGTGTGCGTTGTCCTTGTCGTGTGTGTAAGTGAGTAGCTCGGTGAGAGTTTCGCGGAAGTTGAAACCGGGTCGCGTAAAGACGCCGGCGAGCTGGCTGAGAGATGCTTGCCTCCCGTCGAGTGCGGCTGCGTAGCACACATGGAGGATCATCCCGGTCGTAATCGACGCGGCGGCGTCCTGCCAGTAGCGTTCTTGCGGACTGTCTTCCCCGGTACGCACGAGCATGTTCGCAATGTTTTGAGCATCGGAAACATCGCGGTCCGTAAAAAGGCGAATCTCGGCGAGTGGGTTGAATCGAGAGGAACTCTCAGGTTCCACTGGAGAGAACTTGAAACAGATTTGCCCAGCTTGGCTACGGAACCCCGCTGTCTTGGCCCAATTCTCCCCCTTAATGTCGTAGACCACTGTGCTTTCCGCCCAGGCCAGGAGTGTTGGAATAACGATGCCCACGCCCTTGCCGCTTCGTGTGGGGGCAAACGCGAGGATGTGTTCCGGGCCGTTGTGCCGCAAGTAGTGGAGATGTTTGATGGATTTTTCGTGCCAGCCTCCGACATACACGCCCTGCTTCGCTTGAATGAGATTGGTTTCCTCGATATCGGCTTTGGTGGCCCACCGTGCGGAACCGTGAAGGTCCTCGGTGTTTTTCGAGAGCGCCTTCGTGTGCGCGAGATTCAGGAGAAAAAAGAGGGCGCCGGAAGCGAACGACCCGCCCACAATGATGCCCGCACCGATGAGCAGTGGAAGTTTGATTCTAATATCTGCCGTGCCGCCTTCCGTCCATACCCACACGAGCCATTTATAAGGTGCGTACAAAGAGAACGAGCCGATGCGGAGCAAGGCGGGACCGAGTGCGGACTGATTCTCGAAGCGCCAAGCCACAAACTGAGTGGCAATTACATTTGTTAAGAAGAGGCCGATAAAACCTACGATTGTTGGGGGCCAATAGAACCCACCGACGTAGCCGGGGTCTCTTGGCTTTCGGTAAGCAGTTAGTTGATTCACCGTCCCACCTCCTGCGTTTTGCTCCTGTCCTTGACCGGGATGACGCGAGCCCTGTCGTTGCTGTAGGCAATGCGTACGTTTTCGCCCACAGCAGGGAGTATGTCGAGAAGCTCTTTCGGATGGAGAACCGCGATGCGCGAAGTAATTTGTTGAATGAGCTTTTTATCGGTTTCGCCGGTGATCGCACCGCGGTAGATTCCGCTGTCGGTTTGTGCATCTTTAATGAGTGCATCCGGACCCATCTTTTTCATTGCCGACTGGAGTCCTGCGGGCAACTCGCCGCCAAGCAACTTGCGGACATCGGTACCCGTCATTTTGTCGTGAATCTCGACGGCCCCACTTCCGGGCTGGTGAGTCGCGACAGATGCAGTGGTCTCGCGTCGTTCGATATCGGGCTTTGTTTCGAGAGTGGGAGTGGTCTGCACGTTCTGTTTCTCCCACGCCCGGGTGTCTAAATGCTCGATCAGGTTTTTCAGGTCTCGACTGTCAGTCGGGTCGAAAAGCATCTCGTACCCTGTGTCTTTCCCTACACCGCGACTGATTACGATTTGCAGCGTGGAGTCGCCTAGGTTCATCGGTCCACGTTCGGCATTCAATTCTTCGAGATAATCGCGGGCGGCTGTTCCGTCGCGGTCAAAGGCTGCTTCAAGAACATCCTGGAGCTGCTCGGCATTTAGGGGGACGCGGCCTGTGGCGTCGGAATCGAGATAGGTTTCCAGGTATTGGCGGGGCCACTCGATAACGTCGTGATCGAGTTCCGAGTTGAGCAGCGTTTCCAGTTGTCCCGGCGAAGCCGCGGAGTTGGTGAGAGTGGAGACTTGGTGCTCCACTGAATTTTCGATTAGGTCCTGTCGAATGGCTGCGTCGTTGCTATTC